>NZ_OZ186787.1:1242500-6621320 GCF_964272635.1 Streptomyces sp. SudanB25_2051 | reverse complement strand
CCCGATCGCCACCCGTGTGGCCGTGCAGCTGCGTGTCGGGGTGATGACGAAGTAGCTCACGCCTTTCTCATCCAGGGCGGTGACGTTGATGCCGATGTCCTTCTGCGGCGTCCACTCGGTCGGTGAGGAGCCGATCGGGTGCATCTTGGCGGTCAGCTGTCTGTGGGCCGGCAAGACGGTGCTGGGAGTTTGCGCCGTCCTGGTGGGGGCGTTGCTGGTCGACCTGGCGGTGGGTGAGCTGTCGGAGGGGTCTGGATCGGGGGTGCCCGAGGTGACCGGGGGACGGGTATCGGTGGTGTCGGTGGTGTCGGTGGTGTTGGTGAGGATCGCGATGCCGGCCCAGCCCAGCAGGGGCAGGGCGACAGTCGCCGTGGCCAGCGTCCAGGGCCGGGTGCGTCTTGGGCCGGCCGGAACCTGTCGGGCATGGTCGTGTGATCCGTCCGCCGCTTGGGGTGGGAGGGAGGGCAGTTGGACGTTTCGCTTTGTGGGCGGGGCGGGTGTGTCGTGTGATCCGTCCGCCGCTTGGGGTTGGGGGGAGGGCAGTTGGACGTTTCGCTTTGTGGGCGGGGCGGGTGTGGTGGAGCGGGCGGCGTCGGCGCGTTTCCAGCGTTCCAGGCACGCGGCCACCGCGGGCTCGCCGCCCAGCGCCCAGGCGATGGGCTCGGCAGTCTCCCAGCGTGGGAGTCGTTTGCCGCTGAGGACGTCGGAGATGGTGCTCTCCCGCACGGTGGCATCCGGGTACCGCGTTCGGCTCCGCCGCACGATGGTGGTGTAGCTGGGCTTTGCCGCGTCCCGGTGGAGTTCGCGCATCCAGGCGGCGAACTCCGCGACCGGTTCGGTGGCCCTTCCGGTTTCTTCGGAGTCGTTCGCTGTCATTCGGTTTCCCCCTAAGCCCAGGTCGTGGGTGGCTCACTGGTGCCTGTCCGCACTCGTCGCTATCTCATCGAGGCTCATCGTGTACGTGCTCGCCGTTCTCGCCCTGCTCATCCTTGCCGGTATCGCGATCGGGCGGATCGCCTATCAGAACCCCGCCCTGGGCACCGCCATGGTCACCGCCACCACCGTCCTCGCCCTCCTCTACACCGTCCTGCAGAGCTGACGCGGCAATGCCCGCTGCCCGCTCGGGGCAGCGGGACCGGTCGGCCGGGGCGTGGTGAGCACGCCCCGGCCGAGCAGGCTGTGCACACCGGGCGTTAAGCGCCAGGAAGACCGCCATGCCCGAGTCGGCTTGAGCAGTCCCTTGGCCGGACCTCGCACCCTCAACCTCACCACCGTCGGTGAGGGCACGCCGAGGAAAGCGGCCCACCGGCCGGGCCGAGGAGCCGGGATTCCGGAACTCGACCGGGGGGTGGCCGGGCAGCAGGCCGCACACCGGCCGGCCGGGCGGGCGGCACCGGGCCTGGCACCCCCCTTGCTTCGCTGGGTCCTCGCTTCCCTTGCGGGGCTGCCCCGGCAGCCCTTCACAGTCCCGCCACCGGCCGCGGTGGAACTTCGAACCGGTCACCGGGCGCAGCCCACGGCCGGTTCCTTCGCGGCCTCCCCGACCGGGACGGCAGGACCCCTTTTTTCACTGACTGACCGGAGGTCACCCAGCATGCTCGACACCCTGCTCACCCTCGTGCTGCCCGTGGCGCTGTGCCTGGCTGCGGTCTGCCTGACCGTCGTCTGCGTCGTCGCGCTCAGCTGGGCCCGCCGTACCGACACCGTCAAGGTGGCCCGGGCACTGCCGGAACCGATGCTGACCGTGTCCGTCCCCGTCGCGGATCTGCGGCCGGGATGGGCGGGGGGCGGAGTGGGACGGGTTCCGGGCGTTCCTTTCCGTCGACGCGGGCCGGGTGTGCTGCGCTGCAGGGGCGGTTGTGAGATGGCGCCCGGTGTTTCCGGAGATCGTGGCCGGCGCCGTGCAACTGCCGGACACAACCGCCGCCCAGCACGGGCGTGCCGCCTCCAGCGCCCAGCTGACCGCCCACCTCTCGCAGCACTCCTTCCCCGCCCCGGAGAAGCCCGGGGTGGAGGAAGCCGAACCGGCCGTGGGCTGGACGCGATGGAGGTCCTGGCGGCGAACGCTTCCCGTGGGCCCTGGCCGCGCAGGAGACGCGACTCTGGCCGGACAGGGAGTTCGTCGACGTCGCGCTGAGCGCGGTGCGCGCCGAGGAACCCTTGGGACACATCGAGCGCCTGGAGGCGTTCGTCGAGCAGCACCGCAAGCGCATCTGGCGATGCGCCCTGGACGCCGACGTCCAGGGCGCGGGCCCGCACGGCGGGTGCGGTGGCGATGCCCGGACTCACTGGCGATGCCGGACTCACTGGCGATGTCGAACTCACCGGACAGTGCGATCACGGCCACAGTGCCGTCGGTGCGTGCGGGACGTCCGAGACGGTCCCCCTCACACGGAACGCTTGTCAGTCCGGTCTCGAGAGGGTGCCGGTCGTGGACGGGGCGGGGCTCACCCACGCGCCACTGGACCGCCGGCACCCTCAACGGTGACGCCGCCGACGGCGTACTGGCGAAGGCGGCCTGGTCGCGGCCTGACACCTGGTCCTCACGACAGGGGAAGGTGCGGTGACGACCATGCGCCTCGATCCGAACCCCGGGAAGCGGAGCGCGAGCTGTCCGTCCCGTAGGACCCGAGGACCCGCCGACCCGGGCCGTGCGACGCCCGGCATCCCTGACGACCCGATGAAAGGTGCGGCTCTCGCCACTCCGCCCACAGCGGGGCGGGCACGGCCGCCGCGGTACCCGCTCTCCTGGACGGCCGGCTGCCAGGAGCCGGATGTGCTGCTCGCCCTCGCCGGCACACAGCGGCCCGGCCGCCGACGGGGATTGCGTGCCGGGCCGAACGGGGCGCGGGGTCAAAAGGGCATGTGGCCCCGCATGCGGCGGCCGAGCGAGCCACTCCTACCGACCGCCTTGGAGCTGCTGCTGAACGGCTTGCTCAAGAGGCGGCCCAGCGGGCCGGGGGCCTTGCCGCCCGCGCGGGAGCCCAGGCCGAGGGTCTTCTGAGTACCTTGCTCGGCATGCCTGGAGAGGCGGGGCAGGAAGAACGCCAGAACGGCGAGTATGACGCAGACAGCGATGATTCCGGCGATCATCATGGTGGGACCCCACCCCTTCTTCTGTGGTGCACTGACACTTCGTCGTGTGCGACCGCGTGTACCCGTCGAATCTTCCGCCACGCCCCGGCTCCGGCCGCCGCCTGCGACTTCGTCCACGACGTATGGGGCCTCAGGCGCCGTTGCCGGCGGCCCCCGGTCGACGACGGCCAGGCGGTCACGGGAAACGTCCGAGAAGCACCTGCGGGGCATCGGCAGCCTTGAGGCGCTGCGCCAGCCCGGCTGCCACCGCGAGACCGCCCACCGTTCCACGTACGCGAACAGGCCGGTGTGTTCGGTGAGCATCGCGAGCACCTGGTCGCGGGCGGCGTCCACGGCCTGGTGCTCGGTGTCGGTGACGAAGCCGAGCCGCCGTACGTGCGCGTTTTCGTCTTCGTCCTTCCCACTCCCATCGAGTCAGGTCGGGGGCGACGACCACGTCCACCGTGAGGGCGAAGGTGTCGACGTCGTTCGGTGTACGGGGGGGGTGGGATGCTCGTGTTCACGTACCAGTTCCACAGCCCGCCGCCCGTGTAGAACGCGTTGACGCTGAACCACGCGGCCAGCGCCTTCCACAGCAGCAACTCGGTCTCCCGCCACACCGCCACACCGCCCCCCCCCCCCCCCCCCCCCCCCCCGAGCCCCTACACACCGGTCGCCATCGCACCGAACACCACCACGCGCGCACCGAGCGGTCGCCGTCGGTACGGGCCTTGACGTAGAGGGCTGGCCAGTGGGTCTCGGCTCCCGGCTAGCAGGCGGCTACCAGGGCCTCGCTGGTGTCGGCGATGACGCGCCCCACCGCCTCAGCGCGCCTCGGGGCCGTGGGCAAGCCGCCGTCCGGGGACGGCGGCTTGCCCAGACTTCTCTTGGGCTTGCCCACGGCTACCGGCGCCGCCCGATCCGGAACACGCCGCGGCCCTTGGCCACCGCCGGTGGTTCGGCCGCCGCTCGGGCTACGGCCTCTTCCGCCTGGCGGCGCGCGAGGCGTTCGGCTTCGGCCCGATCCCTGGCCGCGTCCGCGCACGATCCGCACAGGCCGTCGCCCCAGGACCGGTCTCACCCGCGTACCTGCGTCCAGCGGTCGTCGGTGAGCCTCGCCCCGCAGTTCCGTGCCCACCGGCCGCTGCGCTGTCTGCGGTGAGACGGACCCTCGCATGGGCTGCGACCACAACCACGCCACCGGACTGGTGCGCGGGTCGTTGTGCGTCTCCTGCACCCTTGCGAGGGCCTCGCCGTGAGGGGCCGGCCGCGAGCATGCGCTGAGACAGCTGCCAGGGTGGGCCCGATCCCGGGAAGAAGCACTCGTTACCAGGGGATGTGGGTGAGCGCCCATGCGAGCAGGGTGCTGGTGGCAGTGGCGGTGGCGGCGCTGGCGACCGCCAGGACGAGCTGGCCGGGCCTTCGGCCGGCACGGGCCCTCATCGCGAGCCGGTGGTGCCGACGGTGGTTCGGGTGCTTCTTCACGGTCGTCTCCCCTTCGATGTGCCTGACTTCTGTGCCCCCGGATGGAGCAATTGGTATGACTGTCAGTCAGTGCGGGCCCAGGTTGAAGCGACGCAGGGTTATGGGCACGACAACCATGGCCCTGAGCCCGACAACAAGGGGTTGTCGCCCCGGGGGAGGGGACGAATGGCAGAGAACGCCAGCGGTAAAGGGGGCCGTCCGTGGGGGGAGCTGAAGGGCGGGAGGCCGGAGGCCAATGACCTGGCCACGGCGATGCGCAAGTGGCTCCGTGCCTCGGGGATGACAGCGAGGCAGTTCCACGCGAAGCTGCAGCCGGAGGACTTCACCGGCGGCAGAATCCCGTCGATCGACACCGTCTACAGCCGGTTCGCCGGCATCGCCCCGGACTGGGAGTTCGTCAGCGCGGTCGTCCACATCTGCTCGCCGGACGTGGTCACGATGAACAAGTGGAAGGGTGAAGCCCAGGAGCTGTGGAAAAAGTGGGTCGCCGCGGAGCGCGATGGCAAGAAGGCCCGCAAAGGCGTGGCGCAGCACGGTGGCCTTGTCGTCGAAGTGCCCGATATTCCCGGCCTTCCGGCCACGGCCTCCGCGGATGAGCGTCTGCTCGCCGCGTACGACAAGATCCAGCAGATGTACGAGGCTCAGCTGATTGCCACCAAGAGCCACCATCGCCTCGAGATGCTGCTGTTCCTCATGCTCGGCAGGGAGAACGACCACCTCCAGCACATCGCGCGCCTGGAGCAGCAGCTCGACAGCGTCATGGAACAGCGCACGCCGGACCCTGCCCAGATCGCCACCCTCCGCACCATGATCGAAGAGGCGGAGGTCAGGGAGCGGCAGCTCCTCCAAGCCCGGGACAAGGCGCAGACCGAGCGTGACATCGCTCAGCAGATGCTCGACCACGCCAACCGGACGATCAAGTGCCTCCAGGAGGAGATCGAAAGGCTCAAGGCCGGCGCGGTGTCCATGGGGACAACCGTCGTACGCCTTGAGGACGCCTTCGTCAGCGGCCTCAACGACGTCGACGGAGCGCTCGGGCAGATCCAGCGGATCCTCGAAGAGGAGCACGACCAGCTCTACCGCCTGCGGCGGCGACTGGGGTGGCGTCTGGTGGATGGCGGCATCGCCTCCGCCCCGCACGTCATCGCCGGGCAGGTTGTCGATCCTGCCGGCCGCGAACATCCGATAACGCCCGACAATCCGCCGACCGGGCAGCTTGCGGCCTCCGCCTTTCCCGACAACCCGGCCACCGGCCACGCACTGCCCAAGCCCAGGCCGCCCGCCCTCCTCCTGGCGCAGCGCATCGGGCGGGCCACCGCCTCCGCGAAGAGCGTGGTCCGGCGCGGCGTCCACACGGCGGTGCCGTATACGTTGCGCTTCACCGTGCTCGTGATGATCGCCGTGTGGTCGATGATCGTCGGCAGCACCTTCACGGAGATCCGTCGCGGCGACGCCTCGCTGCTGAGCGTGACTCTCAGCGCGGTGGCCGGTCTCGTCCTGCTCGGTTGTTTCCAGATCAGAGTGAGGCAGATAGTCAAACGGGGCATGACCCGGGAACACGCGTGGGAGGGCGACTCCCTGTTCATCGGCACCACCAGGCAGAGGGTCATCCAGTACTACGTCCGGACGCCGACGCTTCTTCAACTGGTGGGACTGGCGCCCTCCCTCACTGCACCCCAGTACCTCGGCCCCCTCGACACGCTGGGCCGGGAGCTCGCGCATTTCCTCGGCATGGCCTAGGGGTCGGGGTCGTTCGTGGTCTCGGCGGGGCGGTAGGGGCTGACGGGCTGACAAGGGGGCCGGTGATTGCGCCGTGTTCGTCTGGTCCTCCGACACAGATGGCGCACAAGGGGGCAGGGCCGGGGCGCGGTCGGACCGGCCCTGCCGGACGGGGGGCCGGGTCGGCCCCTTGCAGACCCGATTCGCCGGTTCGCCTCCGGGAGGGGGACTTCAGCGTCGCGGGCTGTGCAGTGCTGACCGGCGAGCGGGGGTTTCAGGCGGTGGTGCGGTTGCCTTGGCGTGCGGCGAGCGCGGCGTCGGCGCTGGGGTGGACGGGCAGGAAGGTGTCCATCCCGGTGACGCTGAGCAGGCGGCCCAGCCGGTCGGGGATGGCCGCCAGGGTCAGGGAGCCGCCGGCGTCCTTGGCGCAGCGCCAGATGCCGACGAGGGCGCCCAGGCCGGAGGAGTCGCAGAAGGTGACGCCTGAGAGGTCGGCGACCAGGTCGGGGTGGCCGTCGGCGAGGAGTTCCAGGGCGCGGGCCCGCACGGCGGGTGCGGTGGCGATGTCGAACTCACCGGACAGTGCGATCACGGCCAGGGTGCCGTCGGTGTGCGGGACGTCGATGTGGAATGCGTCGGTCATGGGCGTCGGTTCTCCTGCCCGACGGAGGCGTCGGCGGTCGGGGCGGCGGCGCTGTGGGCGGTGGTGGTGATGCCGCAGGGAGCGGCGTCGGGGGTGGGGACGGACAGGGCCAGCAGTGCCACGTCGTCGCGTTCAGTGTCGGGCAGGGTGTCCAGGAGGGCGACGGTGTCGTCGATCAGGGCGCCGGCACCGACCGGCGCCGGCCGCCGGGTCAGGAAGTCGATCAGGCCCGTGTCGGCGAGCATGCGGCCATCGGCGGTGCGGGCCTCGGTCAGCCCGTCGGTGTACAGCAGCAGTCCCTGGCCCGGTGCCAGGTGCAGGGTGCGTGAGGCGAAGGCGGCTTCGGCGAACGCGCCGACCAGCATGCCGCCCTTGGCGTGGACCGCCTCCACCAGCATGCCGCCGTCCTGGGTGGGGCTGAGGTGGTAGGCGGGCGGGTGGCCGCCGGTGGCCAGCGTGACCGTGAAACCGCCGTCCCGGGCCGGGTCGAGCAGACCGAAGACGGCGGTGCAAAAGCGGGTGCCGACCGCCGCGTCCAGCAGCAGCGCGGTGTTCAGGGCCTTGAGCGCGGCCGTGGGTTCGGCGTCGACGAGGGCTGCGGCCCGCAGCGTGTAGCGGGTCAGTGAGGTGATCGAGGCGGCTTCGGCGCCCTTGCCGCACACATCGCCCAGGAAGAACGCCCACCGGTCCCCGCCCACGGGGAAGACGTCGTAGAAGTCGCCGCCCACTTCCTGGGGGGAGGCGGTCTTGTAGTGGCAGGCCACCTCCAGCCCCGGTACCGCGGGCAGTGCCGGGGGCACCAGGGTGCGCTGCAGGGTGGAGGCGAACGCGGCGATGGCCGCCTTGTCCCGCTCCGCGCGCTGCCGGGCCTCCTCCTCCGCCTGGCGTTTGTCCTGCTCGGCGCGCACGACGTGCAGCGCGGACAGCCGCAGCTCAAGCTGGTCACGCACCACCGCGGCAAGGTCCGCGAGCGTGGCCGAATCCGCCTCGCAGATCTCGCGGGGGCGGGTGTCCAGGACGTTGACCGTGCCCAGCCGGTACCCGTCGGCGGTGATGATCGGAGCGGCGGCGTAGAACCGTACCCCCATCGGACCGGCGACCAGCGGGTTGGAGCAGGCGACCGGATCGAGCAGGGTGTCGGGGATGACGGTGGTGTCATCGGTCAGGACCGCCGAGGCGCACAGGCCCGGATCCCGGCCGATCTCGGTGACGCCCTCCAAGCCGTGCGTGGCCTTGAACCAGATCCGGTCCTCGTCCACGATCGTCACCGTCGCCACCGGCACCTCGAACAGGCGGGCGGCCAGCGCCGCGACTCTGTCGTAGGCGCCGTCCGGCGGAGTGTCGAGAATGTCGTAACGGCGCACCGCCGCCATCCGCGCCGCCTCGACCGACGCGGCCGGCGGGTCCTTCGGAGTTATCGCAGGCGGGCTGGCTTGCTCCGGCATGGTCCTCGTCTCGTCATCCCCCCCAGGAAGGCACCGACCAGGCAGCCAGCACCCCGAAACCCTACCGAACACCCCGGCGTCACCGCTCAGAAGGCGCCGCCGAGCGGCCGGTCCGTAGGCTTGCGGAAGAAGCCCGTGACCCACGGGCGTACGCGCTCACGGTCAGCCGGCGTGGCAGTGCCCACGTACTCCCCCACGATGTCGTTCCGGCCGGCGGGCCCCGTTCGGTGGAGTGGATGCCGGGCACGTGGTGTCCACTCCCGGAGGGTGGGCTCCACGCGGGGTGGAGTGGAGGCAGGGCGTTGCCGGTGCGCACCACCGCACCGGGTGCGCACCACCGGGTCCACTCGGTGGCCGGTGTCCCGGCCGCGGTGCGGTTTCGGGCTGCTGCCGGCGGTGCGCCTGCTGGCCGTCCGAGCGGACCGGGCGGACCGGACGGACCGCGTCGGAGTCGGCCTGTGCGGTGTGGCGGTCCCCCGCGGGCGCGGGCGTCGACCCGTGCGGTGTGGCGGTCCCCCGCGGGCGCGGGCGTCGGCCTGTGCAGTGTGGCGGTCCCCCGCGGGCGCGGGCGTCGACCCGTGCGGTGTGGCGGTCCCCCGCGGGCGCGGGCGTCGGCCCGTGCGGTGTGGCGGTCCCCCGCGGGCGCGGGCGTCGGCCCGTGCGGTGTGGCGGTCCCCCGCGGGTGCGGGCGTCGGCCTGTGCAGTGTGGCGGTCCGCGCGGGTGCGGGCGTCGGCGGCCGCCTTGGTGAACGCGTCCTGGAGGCGGCGTAGTCGGCCGGCGGTGAGATCGAGGGCCCACGTCCGTAGGGGACTTCCGCAGGGCCCGCAGCGCCGTCAGGGCGATCGCCTCCCCGCCAGCGGCACGTCCGGGTCCTGGTCGTCGTGCCCGGGGTCGGCCGTCCCGGGCGCGAGCAGCTGCTCGGGCATCGCCGCCTGCTGGTGGGCGACGTCGTCGTACGCCCGGCCCCGCACGGCGGTGGCGGGCGGTGGCGGGGGCGGTGGGCAGCTGTTCGCGGATTGCCGCGCCGGCGAGGACGGTGCGCTCGTACGGGAGCGGGACGCGGGGTCTCCCCGCTCCCCCGCGTCGTGGCCCGGGGGCCGGTGCGGGGCCGGGTCGCCGGGACCGGGCCCCGGGGGATGCCGGTCCGGGCCGGGCACGGGGGCTGAAGGCGGGCGGAGGGCGGCGAGCGGCGGGCGGCGGGCGGCGGGCCACGCTCCGCGCTCCTGCACCGTGTCCACTGCGCGGCCGCAGGGCGGTTGGAGGTGACGGGTGTGAGGCGGGGACGCGCCCCTCACCTTCTGTGCCCTGCGGCACGCCCGCGGCCGGTGCACGGACGGCCGGCCAGGAACGGTGTATCGGGCGGCCGTCGTTCGCGGCGCCCGACAGCATGGAGCGCGCGCCGGCGGATGCCGGGACGGCGGCCGGTGCGCAGCCGGGGTGCCGGGTGGCGTGGTGAGGGAGCGGTGAGGGTGGACGAGGGGTGTTTCAGCCGGCGCGGTCTGCTGCGGGCTTCCGCGGCAGGGCTGGCGGTGGCCGCGGTGCCGGCCGTTTCCTGCGGGGCGGCGGCCGGCGCCGGCCTTGCCGGGTGCGGGGAGGGCGGGGAGACCGTCCCTCGGTACCGGGAGGTGACCGGAGGGTCGGTCACCGCGTCGCGGGACGGGTCCGTGCTGATCGTCGAGGTGCAGGGCGTGCTGTGGCGGGTCCCCCCGCAGGGCGGGACTGCTGCGCGGATCACGGAGTGGGAGCTGGAGGCCACGCGGCCGGCGTTGTCACCGGACGGCGCGACGCCGGCGGTGGGCGGCTACCCCGGCGGCGGCTTCCATCTGTGGACGCTGCGGACCGACGGCAGCGCACTGCGGCGCATCACCGACGGGCCCTGGGACGACCGGGGCGTGGCCTGGTCGCCCGACGGCAGCCGTCTCGTCTCCGCCTCCGAGCGCGGCGCAGACCCGGTGACCGGGGCGCCGTTCGGCCTGTGGACGGCCAAAATCTGACCACCCACCTCCAGGCGACCCAGCGGCTGCCGCACGGCCACGCCACCACCCCGGCCGGCCGCCTGTACCAGGACGTCGTCGAGCAGTACGCCGACGGCGCTTTCGCCCTGGTCATGACTCCGTTCTCGGCGCAGTGCCTGCTGGGAGCGGACCCGGCGCCGGCCGACGACCCGCGGGTGCGTGCCCTGATGCCCCCGTGGGACGCCGCCGTGGTCGGGGAGCGTGCGCGCACCCCGCCCACGCGTGCGCAGCGGGCGGCGCTGGCCACCGAGATGGGCCACTACCGCCGTCTCACCGCCGCCGGTGCCCGGGCGGCGTTGGGCACCGACGCGCCCCTGGTCCCGCCCGGCCTGTCCCTCCATCTGGGTCTGCGCGCCCTGCACCAGCACGGTTTCACCCGCGGCCCGGGCGCTGCACTGCGCCACCACCGTCGCGGCACGGCTGTTCGGCGTCGACCGCGACCTGGGCACCGTCGAACCCGGGAAGATCGCCGATCTCACCGTCGTCGACGGCGACCCCTTCACCGACTTCGGGTGTCTCGTGCACACGGTGCTGGTCCTGCGCGACGGTGTCGTCCACCGCCGGGAGGACCTGGTCCGTCCCCGGGAGACCACCGCCCGCCCAGCCCCCCGCTGCGGTACCTGGCTCGACGTCGCCGAGTATCTGCAGCAGGGCTCGTGCTGCCACCCCAGCGACTGACCTCGCCCCCAGGCGGCTCGCGCAGCAGCCCAACTCGAAGGCCCGGTTTTCGTGTCGATGCGCGGTTGACAAGGGGTTCTGCTCCGGCCTGGGAGCCGGGCACCAAAGGGGGTTCCCACAGGCTCTTCGAAGTGGCGCCCCAGGGAGTCCCCTTGGGCTTGCCCAGTGCGGGCCGGGTCGGCGGTGCAGGCAAACGGGGAGCGGGAGCGGCCCGCTGGTATTGCCCCCAGAGCGCGTCTGGGCCCCGGGCCTGACCCGCACGCTCCATACCGGTAGCGACTGCCCGCGATCCTGGCCAGGGGCGGCCGGTGGGCGTGCCGGAATCCCGGTCGTCGCATCACGGCCCCGCCACCGGGAGGGGATGTGGCACCGCCCGGGGCTGCGGCCCGGCACGGCGCGGCGGTCATACGACCGGGAGCGGGGCCGTGATGCGACGGCCGCTTGTCACCGGCGGCGCAGGGCGAACGCGACATCGAACGCGCCGATCAGCGCCGAGGCCATCGTGCCCCAGCGCTGATCGGCGCGGCCGGCGAGGGGTGGGCCAGGCACAGGTAGCCGGTGGCGCCCAGGAGAAGGCCGACGACGACCACCACAAGCATGAGCACAACGGGATCGGTGCCCGCGCGCTGCTGGGTTGGCTGCACGGGCATGGCTCTGGTTGCGAGAACGGACAGCGGATGTTCGCCGGTTCAGGAGGCAGTCGGCCCCGGCGAGCGAATCGCAATGTTCACGGCTTTCGACGACAGCACTGGTACCGCGAGGTTGCTGCCGGGGCGCTCGATGGCCGGGGCCACGGGGTGTCTAAGGTCGCGTTCCATGACGAGGACCACGCCCCCACGCCCGCTCGATGTCGAGGTGCCGTTCCCGGAACTGGCTGCCTACCGAGGTACGACGACGCGGCTCCACCCGCGGCCCGGCAGCCCTCAGCTGTCGGCCAGCTCGGTGGGCGGCCCGATACTGTGGCCGGCGGACGAGCCGTGGCCGGTATGCGGTGAGGCCCACGGCCGCGGGTGGGGACGGCGCCCGGCCGACACTCACCGCGACCGGCAGGTCCTGACTGCCGCGTGGGACCCGGCACAGAACCCGCACCCCACGCAGGAGGAACGAGAGCTCCTGACCGAGCTGCGCCTGGAGCACCGGCTCCCCGAAGTGCCGCAGACGGATGCACTGCCGATGATCGGCCTGGCGCAGCTGTACCGGCGCGATGTCCCCGACCTTCCGGCGGGGCCGGACGACTGCGACCTGCTCCAGGTGTTCTGGTGCCCTTCCAACGCGCATGGCCCGAGCCAATCCGACCTGGAGCTGCACCTGCGCTGGCGGCGGTCCTGGGAAGTCGGGGACGTACTGGCCATACCCCCACAGCCGCCGGTCGCCGGGTCCGACGGGTTCGTGCCCGAGCCGTGCGTGCTGCACCCGGAACAGGTGGTCAGCTACCCGTTCGCCGGCCTCCTGCCCGAGGAACTGTGTGCCCGGCTCGACGCCTGGGACGAAGCCCAGGAAGAGCCGGCCGCTGGGTCGACTGACGCCAACGCGGCCGTTCCGGTCGGCTACCAGTACGACCTGTCCATCCCGCCCGGCTGGCGCGTCGGCGGCTTCGCCTCCTGGCACAAGACCGACCCGTACCCCATGGACTGTCGGACCTGCAGCACACCGATGCGCCTGCTGCTGACCATCGACAGCTCGGAATGGGACGGCGGCAGCGGCAGCTGGAAACCGCTTGAAGACCGAGACCTGCCCACCCATCTGCACTCCACCCCCACCAAAGTCACCGTGGGCCGATTCGGCGAGCTCAACGTCTTCGCCTGCCCCACCGATCCCGACCACCCGCACCGCTGGAGCATCCAATAACTCACCAGCCCTCACCTGGTACGGCACTCCGACCGCCGGTGAGCGCGATGCTCACGCTTCTCATGCACATCGAGCCCGCCGGGCCGCCGACGCCTCCCAGACTCGTGTACAGATGCTGTCGGCTCTCGTAAACAAAGCCACAGGCTCCCGGCCCTGGTGCTGGTGCTGGGTCGGTAGCGGTGGACATGAGGTTCCCCTCCCGGGTAGGCGCCTACGGACGATCCGCAGACAAGACGCAGCGCAGCGCGCTGCGGACCGGCACCGAGGCCGCCCTCACCCGGCACCTGGGGTGCCGGCAAGCCTCTCGGTCGGTCCGAGCCGGCCAGTGCCGGTGGACATGAAGGTCCCCTCTCCAAGTAGGCGCCTGCGGGCGGTCCGCGGACAGCAGGCGGCAATGTCGGCCTCAGGTCTGTGTCGTAGCCCGGAGACGGGCGGACAGCAGGGCGCGACAACACACAGTGCGGCGCCGGCCGATGGGCTTGTCGGCACCGTGGACTGGCCGGCCGATTGCTTCCTCTGTCTCAGTTATAGCCATCTGAAGCGGTGGACCGGCCCAGGTCGCTGAACGGCAAGGACATCACCGTCTCCGGCCTTGCCCGCGCGGCGAGGGTGGATCGCACATTCCTCTACCGACACCGGGACCTCCTCGAGCGTGTTGACCCCGCCGCATCGGTACCGCCGGCGCAAGGGCGGATCGCAGCCGTCAGCCGGGCATCCCTCCAGATCGACCTGGCCAACGTCCTCGAACGCAACAAGCGCCTCGCCGCGCGCGTTCTCCAGTTGGGAAAACGCCTCTCCCAGACCCTCGGCGAAGCCGCCTGGGCAGAGTCCGGTCTCGGGGCACCGGCCGACATCGACAAACTCCAGCGACGCATCACCATGCCCGAACAAGAACTCGCCGACACACGAGGGCAGCTGGAGAAACGAACCGACGAATAGGACGCTTCCCGGGCGGACTACCGGGAACTGACCCGGGCCCTGAACCAACCCCGCTGACCACCAGTCCAGACTAGCTGACCCCGCAGCCACCCCAGGGCAGTGACTACGCGCCGCTGCGCGGGTCGGGTGATGCACGAAGTGCGGCAGCACGTCGTGGAGGCCATGGTGGAGTGACCAGGTCGCTGCCCGTTGCGCGTCCGGAACCGGGTCCCGCCCCCGGGTGTCGTGAACCTCTCAGGAGGACGAATGACGATCTCCGCTCGCCGTCCGGGCTGGCGCAGGGCTGTGGTCAGCTGCGTCACGACAGCTGCAGCGATGGCCATAACCGCCTCCTGCGGGGGCGGGAAACCCAGTCCTGACCAAGCCACGCGCACTGTCACCAAAACGCCCCCGACCGTGACAGTCACCGCAAGCGAGACCTCCGTGCCCACGAGCAGCCCAGCCTCACAAAGTCGGTACCTCAGTGAACTGGAGCCGCTGACGTCGACCCAAGGCGTAGACACAAGCGCAGTTGAGATCAACGGGAAAGGGTTCGCCCGGAGCGTCACGCTAACCGCCAATGCTGCAGGTCCGGTCAATTCCGCCGAATACAACCTTGGTCGCCATTGGCATACATTTACGGCCACAGTTGGATTGCGCGACGATTCCCCCACCGGGGGAACCCTTACCTTCGAGGTAGCGATCGACGGGACGCGAGAATATCGGGAGACCATCCGTCTCGGAGAATCACGAGCAGTCAGACTCGATGTCAGCGATGCCCTACGACTCAAGCTGACGGTTACCTACACCGGCCATGACGCCGGAAACGTCTACTACGGCTCCTGGGGTGACGCAGGGTTGAAAAGTAGCCGTTGAGATTGGGAGGCCGGAGGGATCCCCGCTGCCGCTGCGACGGCAGAGCCTGGTAGCAGGAAGGATGGAACCCATGATCAGAGCCCGGGTGATTTTCGCTGTGGCCATGACGATAGCGCTGTCAGGCTTTGGTTCTGCAAGCGCCTCCCCACTTCTGCCATCAGATGCGCCGGCACCTCCACAGTCGAGCGGTCAGCAGTACCAACAAGCCGATGGACTTACCCTCCTACTATTGGGAATACGGCGGGAGCCTGACACGAGCAGACCCGGATGGGATCAGGTAACAGTCGAGTTGGGAATCCGCAACAATGGCCGTACGCCACAAAGCCCTTCCGTAGTCAACTGGGGTGGCGAGTTTGCGGTTGCCGAGGGAGAAGCCGCCTACTCGTTTGAGATTGAGAACGCCGCCACCTTGGAATCAACAATGCTTCCACCGGGCTTCGCCATATGTGGGAAGCTGGAAGAGAGTAGAGCCGATGTCGTCGTCCCTACGGCTGTGGGCTACATTCCCTCCACGTTGCGCCCCGCCAAGATGAACTTCAATAGCTTCCCTCCAGTGGACCTCACCAAAAGGCCAAGTTCGTCCGGATGCGCGGCGACCCCGCCTCCTCCCAATCTACCGAAAGCCCCTGTGAAAGTCCCCCTTACAGTGGCATCCGCAACTAAGGGCGAGCTGGAGATCAAAGGATATCAGCCATTCCCAACAGCTCCCTTTGGCGGGCTAACCCGCCTCAATGCGCGAATAGAGAACCCGGACCGGTTCGGCGACTTGAACCTGCCGGACCTGATATTCTGGCTAATAGACAGGGACGGGGTCGCTCGTTACGCCTATGAAATCGAAGGCAGCGAATGGGCGAGGGAGAACTGCGAAATTAATCAACCGGGTCCCCTCACTGTGCCACCCGCAACCACGGCAAACGCCCGCGCATGCTATCCCTACAGACCAGGGGGAAAGCCATTCGTCGTGATCGTCCAGGATGGAACAGAGATCCTGTCCGTAGTACGACTTCCCGTCCCGGGGTGACGCCTACAAACCCACCCGCGGTGTCGCGCTGGCTCTCCCGGACCCGGCGGCTACCGCGCAGGCCGCTTCACGCCCGGCTCGCCAAGCTCCCTGTGCGTGCTCACGCCCGCCGACCATACCGAGCGTCAGTTCGCCACAGGCTCGCGCCCCAGAGAAGCGGCGACCACTCCGCCACTTCGCGGGCCGAGCGCGGGCTGCACGCGTACTGCTCGCCCGCGTAGGAGCCGAGCCAGCACGGCCGGCCAGCCGAGGGTGAGGGGCGGAGCGCCGAGCAGCACGCGGCACGGCACCGACCGCCTGGCAGGAGTGGCGCCAGGCGGTCGGTGCCGTGCAGGACGCGATCACGGAGGCGGCCGCAGTGGCTCGGTGAGCCGCGCTGGGCGGTTGAAACAGCGCTCCGGGCCGCCGCCAGCCGCCCACAGGACCAGACGCGTCATGATCGCTGGACATGCCTAGTGGAACAGGCAGCGCTTACGTGGGCGTTTCGATGGCCCACCTTGTCCCCGCCCAGCCGGCGTGGTCCATGAGCTGAACGGTGTCGGCACCTGGGCGGCCATCAAGCATTCGGTTCCCATGCGCCACCCCGAGGCAAGTGAATACAACGGAGTTCTCTATAGGGGAGCGCAGCCATTTAGTTCCCGTAAACGGCTCGCCGATATGTTGAACAAGTTGTACGGTGCCGGTTGCCGTATTGCCGTCGAGGTATCTTTTTTCACTGAACGATTGAACGACGTCGGCAATATCGAGCAGGTTCAGGTCCTGCAAGTTGAGAAAGGTGAACTGACCAGAACCAAGGTGGGCCATCTCCCATCGCGCACCGGGAGCGTCCCTGTTTTTCAGACTCGTCGTACCGGATTGGTAATGGCCGGCGAGATACTTGTTGGCGGCTTTGTTGTAGAGGTGCACCGTCACCATGGCGGGAATCCGTTCCTTTTGCGCTAAGGGCGGATTTCGCATCGCCCCGACGCGCTTTTGCAACCCCTCTACCCAGACTCACCCGCATGCACTAGTCGTGCAACTCGCGTGGCCCCGCCCTCCTTGCCCTCGCAGTCCTCGTTGTCCGCGGACGCATCAAACGCTGGCTGGACACCGGACCGCTGACGGCCCTGCGGCCTCGGGGCGCGGCGTACGTCGGCGTAGAGGCGGGTCCGTACGCCCGACTCGCCGGGGACTCACCGGACAGTGGCGGTGCCGGACGTCGCCCACAGCCGCTCCAGGGCATCCGTCACCGTACGGGGCGGTCGCCTCGTCGGCGGCCGCGATGCTGGGTGGTGCAGGCGCGCAGGGCGGCCTCGAAGGCCCGGCCCGCGAGCGGGTCGGGCAGGGCCTCCTCCGGCGCGCCGGCTCGGCCGCCGCCTCCTGGACGTATGCGGCGAGCTGCACCGCGAACTGATGGAGGGCGGAGGGCGGCAGGTGGTGGGCGTCGGACAGGGCGAGCATCTCCTGGACCAGGCACTCTCGGGTGGCACGGCACGGCCGACCGGGGCCGCGCCGGGGAGGCCCGCGCACACCGGCCGGGAGCTCCGGCCCGCAGGGCGGGCAGAGCGTCGGCGGCCACGGGCGGTACGGGGATGGGACGCCACCGCGCCAACGGGGATGACGCCGGACAGGGCCGTGCGCAGGCCGCGCAGCGTGGCGGCGAGGCCCGGGGCGTCGAGGCGGCCCTGCCAGGAGGTCGGCGTCTCCATGCTGGTGGCGTCGGCGAGGGCGGGCCAGGTGTCGTTGAAGGTGGACAGGTCCCAGACCGCCTCGCGCAGCCGCCGCTCGTTCTCCCGGCACCAGGCGCCGGTAGCCCGGTCGCGGGCGCGCTCGGCGCGCTGGAGCTCTGGGGTAGCGGTCGCCGTGGTAGCAGGCGGCGTCGCGCTGCAGGCGGATGTAGCGGGACTTGGCGCTGCAGCGGCTGGGATGGGAGGTGGTCGGCGATCTCCTGCCAGGACGCCTCGCGGGCGCGGGCGGCCCAGGTGAGGTCGCGCTCCGGATGTGGAGGGTGGCACGGGCCTCGTCGAGGAAAGTGAGCGCGGCGAGGACGTCACTGGCCGGCATCTCCGGTTGCTCGTGGCCCTGGACCGGCACCGGGAAACGATGGAACAGCGGCTGGCGCTAGCTGTTGATCTTGGGCAGGTCATGGGGCTGTGGCCGCGTTGACATTGATCGAGGCCGTCGCCGGTCCTTTGCTCTCCTAGGATTGCGAGGATGACGGCAAGAACCAGTGACATCGCGAAGGCGGCCGCTGTGCTGCGCGCCGGCGGCTTGGTGGCTCTCCCGACGGAGACCGTCTATGGTCTGGGCGCCAACGCCGAGGACCCCGCCGCCGTCTCGCGGATCTTTCAGGTAAAGGGACGTCCGCCTTCGCACCCGCTGATCGTCCACATCGGCGACGTTGCGGACTTGGACGACTGGGTCGAGGACGTGCCCCTGGCTGCCCGCCTGCTGGCCGAACGCTTCTGGCCGGGACCCCTCACCCTGGTCCTGCGCCGCGGTCCGCGCGTCCCGCTGGAAGCGACCGGCGGCCTGGAGACGGTCGCTGTGCGTGTGCCGGACCACCCGATCGCGCTCGCGCTGCTAGAGGTGTTCGGCGGCGGTGTCACAGCCCCGTCCGCCAACCGCTTCGGCTCGGTCAGCCCCACCACCGCGGACGACGTCCGTGCCGAGCTGGGCGACGCCGTCGACTTCGTGCTGGACGGCGGTCGCTGTGAGGTCGGCGTCGAGTCCACCATCGTCGATGTCACCGGCGAGACCCCGGCCATTCTGCGCCCCGGCGGGGTGACCCGTGAGGACCTCGAAGCGGTGCTGGGATACCCGCTCATCGTGCCGACGACCAGTCACGTCCGGGTGCCGGGACAGCATCCGTCGCACTACGCACCGAGGGCGCGGGTCGTCCTGGTCGAGCCGGAGAAGGTCGTCGCCGAGGCGGAGCTGGCGCAGGAGCTGGGGCACCGGGTGGGTGTCTTCCTTCCTACCTCGTTCACGGGGGCGCCGGTGAAGGCGCACGCCGTGGTGGCGGTCCCCGCGTCGATGGCGGCCTACGCGCGCGGCCTGTACGGGTTCCTGCGCGAACTCGACCAGGAGGGATGCGACCTCATCATCGCATCCTTGCCGGCGGAGGAGGGGCTGGGACTGGCGATCGCCAACCGGCTCCGCCGCGCCGCTGGACCCCGTACCACCGTGTGAACCACCCGGACAACCAACCGCTCGCAGGCCAGGGCTTGTGAGCATGCCGATCCCACCGGAGACGACTGCCCCAGGCCCTGACCCACGTCAGCCCGCGGCCTCGCTGGGTTGGCGCGGGCGGCGGGCTGGACTCGCGGTCGATCTGAGCGAGCGGGGGAGGTCAGGACGCGGTGGGAACCGCGACGTCGAGGCCGCGGGCGGCGACGAGCTGGGCGCTGCCGTCGGCCAGCCGGTAGGACAGTCCCACCACGGCGAGGCGGCCGGCCGCCACCCGCTCGGCCAGGACGCGGGAGCGTTCCAGTAGCAGGTCCACGGTGTGTTCGATGTGCTCGGCCAGGATCTCCTCGGCGCTCTCGCGTCCGGCGGCGCGGGCCGCCAACACGCTCGGGGTCACCCGTTCGACGACGTCCCGGACGAAGCCGCCCGGCGTCTGTCCGTTCTCCAGGGCCGAGCAGGCCGCGGCGACGGCACCGCACGAGTCGTGGCCCAGGACGACGACCAGCGGCGCGTTGAGGACGCTCACGCCGAACTCGATGGAGCCGAGGACTTCCGTCCCGGCGACGTGCCCGGCCGTGCGGACGACGAACAGGTCGCCCAGCCCGCGGTCGAAGATGATCTCGGCGGCCAGCCGGGAGTCGGAGCACCCGAACAGCACGGCGAACGGCTGCTGGGACGGTGCGATCTCGGTACGGCGGACAGCGTCCTGGTTGGGGTGCTCGGGGGTGCCGGAGACGAAGCGCTGGTTACCGGCCATGAGCAGCTCGAAGGCGCCGCGGGGCGTCGGAGTCTGGATCTCGGTCATGACGGCAGCCTACGAGCGGGCACCAGCCGTCACACCACCTGGTGCCGCCCCAGGCCGCCGGGGCGGGCCACGTCGGGCAGCCTGGTCATCACCCTCAGGCGCCGGGCGAGGGTGGTCTGGGTGCGGAGTCTCAGCGCGCGACGGTGCTGCCCCGCCTCGTACGGTGACCCGTCCAGACTCCGTTCGTCGTCCACGTCCACACAACGAGCCAGGCGCTGCCCGCGCTGTCCGCCGACCGAGGGCAGACCGGCCCTTCGCCGCAGCGGCGAAGGGCCCTTCCCGACCTGCTCGGCGGCCTACGACCGCTGCGGGATCCGGGCTCGGCCGAAGAGGTGTGACCCCGGTCCGGGTGACCGCCACCGCTGATTGTCCCGGCGGAGACGGTTGCACTGGCGACCGGCTCGTAGGGCGCCGGGAGCGGTAACACCGGTGGCGGGCGTGGCGGCGGGTGCGTAGGCGGCCGGTGAGCCCCGGGCCGCTGCTGGGCCGGGACTGGGGTGCGGACGGCCGCCACACCGGGTGGGTGCAGCGGCCGTGGGTGGGATCGGCTCGTGGTTCGGGTCAGCAGCGGCGGATCACCCCGGCGTCACTGCATCCTCTGGCACGCCGAACCACTCCTCCAGCGCTTCCGCCAGCCCGGCCGTCGGCGTCGGCGCCTTCGCCTCCGCGTCGGCTGCCCAGGCGGTGAAGCCGTCCGGGCGGACGAGGACCGCTGCCAGTTTCGGGCGGGAGGGGCAGCCGGCCGTCAGGGTGTCGACGCGGCCGGCATATCCCGCAGCCAGGTCCCGGAGCTCCGGGTCGTCGGTGAGGTCGAGCAGGAGTGCGCGGCCGCCGTGGAGGTGGTCCGCGAGGCGGTCGCCGTCGGTGAGTTCGAGGTCCGGGGCGCTGCGGCCGGTTAGCGGGTGCTCGCCCGCCAGCTCGTACTGCACTTTGCCACCGTTGAGCCGCGCGGTGAGGTACGTGGTGCCCGCGACCGTCCCCGCCAGGTCGCTGACGATCTCGCGCAGGGCCCGGGACTGCGGGTCCGGGCGCATGGCCGCGACCTGGGACCGGGTCCAGTCCAGGACCCACGCACCGACCGGGTGCCGCTCGGCGGTGTACGTGTCCAGCAGCCCTTCCGGCGCCCAGCCGGCGATCACCGCGGCGAGCTTCCAGCCGAGGTTCATCGCGTCCCCGATACCCAGGCTCAGCCCCTGGCTGCCGAACGCGGAGTGCACGTGCGCCGCGTCACCCGCCAGCAGCACCCGGCCCTTGCGGTAGTCGGTGACCTGGCGGGCGTGGTCGGTGAAGCGGGTCGCGGTCTGCACTTCGGTGATCGTGATGTCCACGCCGGAGACGCGGCGCAGCCGTGCCTGGAGGTCCTCGGTGGTGACCGGCGCGTCCCGGTCGGCCGGCGGGCCGTCGAACTCCACGGTGACGACGCGGCCCGGCATCGGCCCGTAGGCATACACCCCGGTGTCCGTGGCGGTCCAGCCGATCTTCAGATCCTCGGCGCCGGTCATCTCCGCGACTGCCTGGTGACAGGTGATCTCCGGTTCCGTACCGGGAAATGCGAACCCCGCGAGCTTGCGGACCGTGCTGCGGCCACCGTCGCACCCCACGAGCCAGCCGGCGCGTATGGCCCCGTGGCTGGTCCGCACTGTGACGGTCTCGTCGTCCGCGTCGAAGCCGGTCAGCGCCACTCCCCGGCGCACGTTGACGCCGAGCTCGTCCGCCCGCTCGCCGAGCAGCCGCTCGATGTCCTGCTGCGCGACGAAAGCGATCTCGGCGGCGGGTCCGGCATCGCTGAGGCCCGGCTCCGTACGGTCGACCAGGTCGGCACGCAGCATGATTCCGGCGAAGTGCCCGACGATCCCGAGCCCTCGGCCCGCAGCCCCGCCCGCGTCCTCGCTGTGCTGCTCGCGTATGAATGCTTGGAAGCGGTCCATCGCCTGCCGCTGCACCTCGGCCAGCGCGGGCAGCATGCCCCGGCGGTAGAGCGCCTCGGCGCTGGGCGTGGTGATCGCCCCGCCCTTGATCGTCGGGTTCACTTCGGTGAGGCGTTCCAGGACGGCCACCCGCGCGCCTCCGAGACGGAGCTCGCAGGCCAGCATCAATCCGACCGGGCCGCCTCCGGCCACCACTACGTCATAGTCCATGGCGCCGACTATGACCGAGGGTCGAAAAGGCCAAAAAGGCGCAGCGGTGTCAAGGACCCGCCCCAGGAGGAGAACGTGCAAGGAACGAGGCTCATCGGCTGCTATCGCCTGGCGCGAACAGGCTGGTCAGCTACGAGATCGCCTCGGGGGACGGCTTGAAGTAGCGGCGAAGGTTCTCCGGCCTCTTGTGCCGGGACTTCACCATCAGCAGGGAGGCGCCCTGCTCACCACGTGGGTCAGGGCGGAATGGCGGTACCCGTGCAGGTCCCAGCCGGTTCCGGCCCGCGTACGGCGGTGTGGTCGCGCGCGGCGGGGACCGGCAGGCGGTGGGCGTCGGTCAGCGTGAGTGCATCTGCTGGAACAGGCGCTCGCGGGTCGCGCGGTCAGCCTGTCGACGGGCCGCGCCGGGGAGGTCCATGCTCGCCAGCCGGGGGCTTCAGCGCGCAGAGCGGGCAGGGCGTCGGCGGCCGCCTTGAGGACCCCGCCAGCCGGGCCGCGGTACCCGCGTTGCAGCCACCCAGCTCAACGCGGCCGGGGCAGTTGACAGCGGTAGGCAGCGAGGCCCGGGCCGTTGAGGCGGCCCTGCCAGGAGGCCGGCGTCTCCATGTTGTGGCGTCGGCGCGGGCGGGCCAGGTGTCGTTGAAGGTGGACAGGTCCCCAGACCGCCTCGCGCAGCCGCCGCTCGTTCTCCCGGCACCAGGCGTCGGTGGCCCGGTCGCGGGCCCGCTCGGCGCGTGTTCACGGAACAGGGGGCGGTGGCCAGGGAGTTCCCGAAGCACCGTGAAAGATTTTGCGTCATGTTGCGCAAGGCGGGAGCAGCCCCCAGCGAGGCCTGGGCACGGTCGCGAGGTGGCCTATGGGTGATCGCCGTGCGCCCGGTCGGCCGCCGTATCCTCGACGAACAGCTTGATCGACTTCGCACCCCGCTTCCGATGGTCCGTTCAGAACTTTAAGAAAGCCGCGACGCGAGCGGGGTGCAACGGCTGAATTGCATGCACGGATGAACGCTTGAAGTGCAATCAGTCACCTGAGGACTTCAAGTTGTGTTGGGATGAGCGCGGTCGGCGGACGTGGATCCGCCGCCTCATTCATCGAAGGGATGTCATGCTCTCGATACGTCACCGCGTGCCCGCCGCCCTGCGGCCGGTGCTCGCGCTCGCCGTGCTCCTGGCCGGACTGCTCATCGGCACGGCCCCCCACGCCCAGGCGGCCGCGGCGCAGGACTCCTCCGTCACCTTCCGCGTGCAGGCCACCACGGCGGGGGAGACCCTCCTCGTCACCGGCAACGTCCCGCAGCTGGGAGCCTGGGACCCGGCCAAGGCCGTTCCCCTGGGCACCACCGCGAGTTCTTATCCGAACTGGTCGGCCGGCATCCAGCTGCCCGTCGGCGCCACCGTGCAGTACAAGTACCTCAAGCGCTCCCCCACCGGCACGGTGACGTGGGAGAGCATCCCCAACCGCACCCTGACCGTCTCGCCGAACGCGCCGGGCAACCACGACAGCTGGAACGTCAGCCCCGTCTCCGCCTCGTTCCACGCCACCGCCACCACCAACTGGGGCCAGAACCTCTACGTCGTCGGCAACCTCCCCGACCTCGGCAGCTGGGACCCGGCCAAGGCCGTCCCCCTGACCACCGGCTCCGCCTCCTACCCCCTGTGGACCGGCGCCCACCAGCTGCCGCCCAACACCACCGTGCAGTACAAGTACCTGAAGAAGAACCCCGACGGCACCGTCACCTGGGAGAACGGTGACAACCGCACCGTCGTCACCCCGCCCACCGGCACCCTGACCGTCAACGACACCTGGCGCTGACGCCCGGCGTGGGGCCGAGGGATATGTGATGGATACCCCTCGGCCCCACGCCCGCCAGTATGGCTCTCCCAACGACGTCCCCGCACGACCGTGTGTCGACGGTCTGCCTCCCGACCTGAAGCGCCTGCTCGCCTTTGCCGGTGTGGCACGCGATGTGGGTGGGGCGCATCGACCGCAAGATCGCCGCAGTCCAGCAGCGGCAGGCCGAGGAGGAGCGGGCCCGTCGGCTGCGGCCCGCGCCGCCCGACTGGGTCGCCTTTTTCGGCGGCGACTTCGAGGCGCTCCCGCGCGCCCTCGACCCGAACGTGAAGCTGACGGTCGACACCCCCGACGGGGTGGTCGTCACCCTCGGCTCCACCAAGGTCGCTGCCGGCGCCCGCATGTTCTCCGGCGAAGTCGCCCGCCATCGGCCCGTGCTGCTCAACGGCGTACCCGGCCACATGTCGTGGCGCCCCGACGGACCCTCCTCTCCGTCATCGCCTTCACCGTCCTCGAAGCCCGGATCACTGCCCTCCACATCGTCGTCGACCCGGTCGAACTCGCGTCGGTCCAACTGCCCGCCCCTGCCTGAGCTGGTCTCGTCAGAGCCTCCCCACAAAGGTGCCGGCCCTGGCAAACGGGCGCAGGATGCGACAAGGTCGAAGATGCGTCGTGGTCCGCCCCGTACACACGGGGCCGCAGGCTGTCCATCCTGGCCGCCGCATCCCGCACACCACCGCCCCTTTGGCCGACCGCAGGACCTAAGCGTTCGCGGAGTTGAGGCGCGCCGCCGTCTGTGGTTCCTGGGTGGGGCCGCGCACCGGCCGAAGTCCGTTCTGCGGCCACCGGAGGAGCGCACCGAGCACCCGTCCTCCCCTGCCCGGATCAGCAGCCGGTGGACGGTCCGCCCGTCGGGGCCTGGCGGGACTGCACGGGGCTGTACCGCCAGCGGGCGCCGTCCCGGACGTACACGGCGCGACGGTGGCGCGGCGGCCACGTCGTCACCGCGGGCTCATGCCACTGCCTGATCCGAGGTGATGCCGTGGGCGGTGATGTCCTCGCGCTCACCGATCGCGGCGAGCCGCACCGCCTCACTGTGGCGGCCCTCCCGCGCGGCCCGCGCGACGGCCTGGTGCCGGGCGCCGAACGGCAGACCAAGCGCGGGGCCGGGTCGACTCGTCCTCCTCGCGGTGGGGTGCCGGCTTGTGCAGGGGCCACCGGCTCGGTAGGGGCCGTGCCTCCTCAGCGGCGGCTGTCTGCCTTCCCCCTCCTCCTGGCCGCCGTGTCTTGACGAGCGGGAACGCCGCGATGCGGACCATGGCGCGGACGCAGGTAAGCAGCTCTTGCATTAGTCGGCGTATGCAATTAGCGTCTGCTCATGGATTAGCGCGCTTGCATCTGAATGTGCGTGCCCGTACGGGGCCTCTCGGCCCTCCCCCACCCTCGCAAAGGCACTCTCCATGTCGCTCAAGCACATCCTTCCCGGCCGTCTCGGCTTCGGCACCGCTCCGCTCGGCAACATGTTCCGCGCCATCCCTGACAACGAGGCCGCCGCCACCGTCGAGGCCGCCTGGGACCACGGCATCCGCTTCTACGACACCGCCCCCTTCTACGGCGCCGGCCTGGCCGAGGAGCGGCTCGGGGAGGTCCTCGCCGGCAAGCCGCGCGACGCGTACGTGCTGTCCACCAAGGTCGGCCGGGTCGTCCTCGATGAGCACGAGACCGACGTGCCGGACTTCGGCGAGAAGGGCGGCCTGTTCGAGCACGGCAACCCGAACAAGATCCTTCACGAGTGGACCGCCGAGGCCACCGAGCGCTCCATCGAAGGCAGCCTCAAGCGGCTGGGCACCGACCGCCTGGACATCGTCTGGGTCCACGACATCGCCCAGGACTTCCACGGCGACCTGTGGCTGCAGAAATTCGAGGAGGCCCGCACCGGTGCCTTCCGCGTCCTGTCCCGCCTCCGCGACGAGGGCGTCATCAAGGCCTGGGGCCTCGGCGTCAACAAGACCGAGCCCATCGAGCTCACCCTCGCCCTCGACGAGCCGCAGCCCGACGGCTTCCTCCTCGCCGGCCGCTACACCCTCCTCGACCACGAGCACGCCCTCACCCGGCTGCTCCCCATGGCCCAGGAGCAGAACGTCGACATGGTCGTCGGCGGCCCCTACAGCTCCGGCATCCTCGCCGGCGGCACCCACTTCGAGTACCAGCAGGCCCCCGCGGAGATCATCGAGCGCGTCGGCAGGCTCAAGGCTTTGGCGGACCAGCACGGCGTCAGCATCAAGGCCGCCGCCCTGCAGTTCTCCCTCGCCCACCCGGCCGCCGCCGCCGTCATCCCCGGCGCCACCCGGCCCAGCCGGATCGCCGAGGACACCGCCGCCCTGAACGAGAGCATCCCGGCCGCGTTCTGGACCGACCTGCGCGCCGCCGGCCTGGTCAGCCCGGCCGCCCCGCTCCCGAACCACGCCTGACCTCACACCCCCGCGCCTCCCGACCGCCTCCGGAGCACCACCATGGCTTCCACATCCGTCTCCCGCGTCGTTCCCGCCTCCCCCCAGCAGGTCTGGAGCCTGATCGGCGGCTTCGACGCCCTCCCGGACTGGCTCCCGTACATCCCCCAGAGCACCGCCCTCGAAGGCGGCCGGGTCCGCCGCCTGACCAACCCTGACGGCGACGTCATCATCGAGCGCCTGGTCGGCTTCGACGAGGCCGAGCGCCACTACAGCTACGCCATCCTCGAAGCGCCGTTCCCCGTCGACGGCTACGTCTCCACCCTCCGCGTCCACACGGTCCCCGGCCGCGACGACATCGCCGAGGTCCAGTGGTCTGGTCGCTTCAACCCCGACGGCGCCACCGAGCAGGAAGTCGTCGACCTGTTCACCGGCATCTACGCCGACGGCCTCGACGCCCTGCACAAAACCCTCGCCGCCTGACACCGACGGCCCACCCGCACGGCCCGGACACGCCCCCGCGTGCCCGGGCCGCGGTCCCTTCCCGGGCTCAATCGGAACCGGGACCGACGCATACCGCCTCGCCAGCACAGGAGTACGAGCCGACGAACCCGCCAAGGCCGCCTGATGCACTGGAAGCCGACTCGGCCCAACGGAGCACCTGAGCGGGGATAGGGTCGTCGGATGCCCCAGCTCACGGATGGTGAAGCCTTGTCAGGAACCGTGCATGAGGCCCTGGGGGCGAAGGCCCGCCTCGTCGGAGTGGACCGGTTGCGCGGTGGGAGCAAGAAGGGGGTCTACCGGGTTCACACGAGCGGATCACATGCCGCGAGCGTGATCGTCTACAGCTGGGCCGCGCAGGAGAACTTCTGGCCGACTGCGGAAGCCGTCGACCCGGCCCACCCGTTCGCCCCCGCCTCCGGGCTGGCCCCCTTCCTAGCGGCCCAGCGAAGACTGGACGGGCTCGGAGTCCGGGTTCCACGAGTCCTCCTCGCAGATGACAGCCGACGCCGCTACCCGGCGGACGTGGCAGTTGTCGAGGACGTTGCCGGCGGCACTCTGGAAGCGCTCCAGGAAAGGGATCCCGTACGAGCGTCGCATGCCTTGAGCGAGCTGGCCGCCATGCTCGACGTGATGCACCGGCAGCACAGTCAGCGCTACGGCAGGGTGGACGTGCTCGAACGGGGCGACACAGCGAGTGGCGATTCATGCGAGCGACTGGTGCTCGAACGTGCCATCAAGGACCTCGCCGAGGCAGCCGAACGCGTCCCCAGCATCGGGTCAGCCGCAGCTTCTTTGCATCATCGGCTGCAGGAACTGGCCACACGAGTGGCTCCGCGCACGCAGCACGGACTGATCCACGGCGAACTCGGGCCCGACCATGTCCTGGTCGATGACTCCGGCCACCCGGTCCTCATCGACATCGAGGGCCTGATGTTCTTCGATGTCGAGTGGGAGCATGTGTTCCTGCAGCTTCGTTTCGGTGACCAGTACCCAGTCCTGTCCCGCCCCGGACTCGATCGTGCACGGCTCGACCTCTACATGCTGGCGATGCGCCTCTCACTGGTGGCCGGCCCCCTTCGCCTGCTCGACGGGGACTTCCCGCACCGCGCTGTGATGCGGGAAATCGCCGAGCACAACGCCAAGGAAGCGCTGGCTCTGGTGGTCTCATAGCACCGCCTCCGCCACATACGCATCGCCTCTGCCGCAACCTACCTCGACGGCCAGCCGCCCCTGCCGGGCGGCCGGCCGTCCGCGTTCCCCTCGGCTCACTCGGCAGAGCCGTCATTTATCCGACCGACGGACATACGGAGACGTCGGCTGTGCCAGCAGCACGCAGTCGGCCTGGTCCAGGACGTCGTGATCACCATCGGTACGTCCCCGCAGGGCGCGGAAGCCTGCTTCCGGAAGGTCGCGGTTTTCGTGGACCTGCTGGCAGCGAAAGCTGGCGGAGCGAAACAGATCCGGACGGGGAGGATCGGACGGAGCGGGGCGGGGCAGACCGGGCGGGGTGGGGCGGGTACGGCACGAGGGCCGTCGGCGGTCCCGGACGGTGGTGGAAGCGGTGGACGCAGACCGGGCCGGGGCATCGCCACCACCACCTGCCTCGGTACGCCCTTGCACGAGGCGGTCCGGCTGCGCGAGTCCCTTGCGGGCGGGCACACCGCCGTCCCGCCGCAGCAGGACGGCGGGACGCGGCGGCCATCGGCATCAGGCGGGCCGGCCCGGGCAACGAGCAGCGGGGCGGCGGGGCAGGAGGACCGTCGGCGTCGGGTGGGGCCTGGGCGGCAACGAGCAGGGAGACGGCCGGGGCCGTCGACGTCGAGGCGGGCCGGGGCAGCGCGCACCGGCCCGCCGCTGCGGGACGGCGAGCAGCGGGACGGCGGGAACGCCGGTGGTGGGGCGGGTCGGCACCAGGACGCGGCACGGAACCGTACAGACAGTTTCACCGTCGTGCCCGACGCGGCACCCACAGGACCGCTCCCCCAGCACAGGCGGCTCCCGCCAGGCCGCCGGTGCGCGCGGGTGACAGGCGTGTGCCGCCGGACGGCATCGACTCAGCCGCGGCAACGACGACGCTGCCACCCGCCGTGCCAGTTCCCTCTCCGCACCGCTGTCAGGTCCTGCTCCGCGCCCGCCGGCACCGGACTGACGGCCCTCCAGACCGGCCTTCGGGGCCACGTCACGCAGAGACGCCGAGCGGCGGGTGCTCGAGCACGCGCGGCTTGTACTCGACCAACTGGGTCCGGCCGTCGAAGGTGCGGTGATCGATCATCTCGAGGGCGACGTCCGGATAGCCGTCGTAGATGCGTTCTGCGCCCGTGGCCCCGGTGATCACCGGGAACATCACGACGCGGAAGCGGTCGACGAGCCCAGCTCGGAGCAGGGACCGGCACAGGCTGAGGCTGCCGATCGTGCTGAGAAGCCCCGAGCCATCCGACTTCATGGCGCGGACCGCCTCGACGGCATCACCGCGGACGAGCGTGGAATTGGCCCACGCCAGCGGCTCCGCGAGCGAGGAGGAGAACACCACCTTGGACGCCTGCGTGAGCGCGTCGACGGACGCCTCCTCCTCGGGCCTGAACTCGTCCTGGCCCTCCGGGACCTCGCCCGCGGCGAAGCCGGACATCAGGCGGTAGGTATTCGCTCCCATCAAGTAGGTAGCCTCGGGCTGCTCGCCGAGCCATGCGAGGTACTCCGGGCCCTCCAGGCCCCAGAACCCGGGCCATCCCTCTCCCGATGCGTAGCCGTCGAGGGAGGTGATGAAGTCGACCAGAAGCTCCGACATGGCGGTTTCCTTTCCTGGGTGTCACGAGCTTGGACCGCGCGGGAGCCGCAAACTCATCGGCCGCCCCGTGGAGCAAGAGAAAACCCATGACGCGCAGTCGATCAGATCGGCGGAGCGCCGCCCGCGAACGGCCCGGGCCTGGCCGTCATGCTCAGCCGGGCCGAGGACAACGCCCAGGGCGCACCGAACCAGCGGGCCGGGCCGGTGGAGCGACGGTCCGCCCCGAGGTCGAGGTAGTCGATGTCGGTGGACTGCATCTCCAGGTCGTCGGCGCGGCGGCCGCCGTCCTTGAAGTAGATGTCCTGGAGTCCTTCCGCGATGATCTGCCGCAGCTGCCGCTCCCCCGTGCCCGCGCCGCGGGTGGCGAAGAGGCGCTGCGCGTACTCGGGTGGCAGATGGAGCGCCACGCGGCGTACGGGACTGTCGTCGGTGGTGCGGATGGGCGCGGTGTACTCGAACCAGGCACGGGCTGGATAGTGATGTCGCCCGTGGTGGGGGCGTGCTGGCGCCGCTGTCGGCGTACGCGGGGCTGTCAGCGCTGCCGTACGGCCGCGTCGATCCGCGCGGCCACGTCAGGTCGCGGGTGCCTGCGGGCGCCCGCAGCGGTAGCGGGGCCGCCGAGTCGGCGGTGACACCGATCTACGCCGCTGGAGCAGCTGGACCCCCGCTGCGGGAGCGGAGACATGGGGGGGTGGGATGGTGGCGTTCGGTCGCAGGCCGTGCTGGCGTAGCGCGTGGGATGGCGGTGCGAGTGGCGAGCACGCTGTGGTGGTGCGGTACACCGTGTCGGGGTCGGGTTCACGGGCGTGTGGTTGTTGCCGGGGGTAGGTGGGGATGGCGTGCCGCGTCAGGCGGGTGGAGGGGCGGCGGCGATCAGATGGTGGCCGTTGGGTGCTGTGTGGGTGGATCAGCGCGCGAAGATCATGATCAGGATGCCGGTTGCGATCGCGCTGATGAGGAGTGATCCCAGACAGCCGATCCGGTTACTGAAGAAGAGCATGATGTCCGGCTACCCCGAAAGGCCTGCGACAGCCGTGATGGTTGTGGCTTTGGGTGGTGGGTTGGTCGCGTAGTTCTCCGGTGCGCGGTCGCTTGTGGTCCTTCTGTGTCGCGGGGCGGGGTGTCTTGGGGCCTTGGCGGTCGGGGTCGCGGGCGGGGGGCGCGGTGTGACGTGCGGGATGGGGGGTGCCGGCGGGTCGCCAGGTCCGACCCCCGCCCGCTACTCCGTCTTGCTAAGTACCGGTAGTCAGCGTTACGGTGTACTGGTACTCAGCGTCGCTTACTAGTGCAGGGAGGGGGTTTCGCGTGGGCAAGCTTGAGACGGAGATGCTCAAGGGCACGCTGGAGGGCATCATCCTCGCTTCGCTGTCCGGCCGTCCCGCCTACGGCTACGAGATCACGGCGCGGCTGCGGGAGCAGGGCTTCTCCGACCTCGCCGAGGGCACCATCTACGCGCTGCTGCTGCGGATGGAGAAGCGCGGCCTTGTCGACGTGGAGAAGGTGCCGTCCGAGAAGGGACCGCCCCGCAAGGTGCATTCCCTGAACGCCCAGGGGCGCCAGTACCTCGAAGAGTTCTGGAGGACCTGGAGCTTCCTCTCGGAACGACTGGAACAGCTCCGCGAAGGGGGCAAGTGATCATGTCCGATGCCGAGAAGAGCGGCCTGGTCGCGAAGCTGATCGGACCCAGGAAGCGCTGGAGGGCGTACAAGGCGCGCGTGAGCGAGCTGCCCGACGGCTACCGCACGGCCGCCGAGGCCGTCGAGCGGTACCTGATGAACTTCGTGCCGGCCGACACCGAAAGCAGCACGGCGATGTTCGAAGACCTGGCCGACCTGTTCGAGCAGGCCGCAGCGGAGGGGACACCGGTCCGCGAGGTGGTGGGCGAGGACCCGGCGGACTTCGTCGACGCGTTCGCCGCGAACTACTCCGACGGCGGCTACACCCCGGCCCGCGCCCGCAAGCAGCTGGCCGACGACCTCACGCGCGCCGACAACGAGGCCTCGAGGGCGGCCGGCAACACCCTTTAGCCCGCGGACCCGGGCGCGGCACCCACCGCGCCCGGGTCCGGCTCCCCCGCCCGGACCGCCCGGCCGACCGCCGGATCGTTTTCGGCGGTGACGACGCGGTCCCCGCGCCGTCCCGCCGGCTGGGCGGCGGCCACCGACTCGGCGCCCCCCCCAACGCAGGACTCCCGCCGAAGCCGTGCGGGCGCCACTCCCCCGCCGCACCGCCCGCTCAACCCACCGTCCAATAGTCCTCAAGGCCTACCGGAGGTGCGCCTTGACCTGGTGGTAGACCGTCCGGTCGGTGCGCAACCCGCTGTGGTCGAGGCAGGCGGTAGTGGTGTTGACCGCTCCGGTGAGAGCCACGCTGCTCGTGGGGTTGATGACACTGTCGCAGGGTGATCCCCACGTGGCGTAGCGGGCCGAGCCAGGGGTTTCATCACCGGAGTTGAGAGCGTTGAGGAACGCGGACCCCGGCCGCATCTCGACACAGGGAGCGCCACCGCACCAGCGTGCGGTCTGGGTGCCGTGGTTGGGTCCTCCCAGGGAGACCCACGCGTCGACCTTGCCGGCGCCGCCCAGGTTCTTGAGGTAGTAGCGGGAGGACAGGGCGCCCATCGAGTGGGTGACGAGATCCACCTTGGCGGCACCCGTGGCCGCCAGCACGCGTCGGATCTCGTCGGCGAGTTCCCTGGCCGTGGTGGCGTTGGACTGTGTGGCGTCGTACGTCCAGGCATGGAGATGTCCGGTCGGCCAGCCGTCGGCCTTGAACCGGTCAGCCATGGTCCGCCAGGCAGAGCCGTCGGAGTTCCACCCGTGGACGAAGACGACCGGGTCGTGGCGGGCGGCTTGCTGACGGCCGCCGGCCGCAGCGGCGGGAGCGGGAAGAAGGGCCACGAAGGCCAGGAGGAGCAGAGCCAAGCTCCGCGGCAGATTCCTGATCACTCCCGTATTCCAGCGTGCAGGCAACGGCAGCGGCTCCCTCCGCCCGCTCCACTCACCCGACCGGCTGCAGCGATTCACCACAGGAGTGACACACCCCGCCAGCCGCACGCACCCGCGCATGCATGCGTGCACAGGAGCAGACCCGCTGGCCGCCGATCACCGAACCACCGGCCACACGCCACCCCTGGCACAACAGCCGGACCACTCACCGGGCCGTGAGCCCGGGCACCGGACCGCTGCTGCGGCCCCGCTGGGACCGCAAGCATCGGCGTCCGCCCCGACCCTGCGGGTTTCGCTCACACGTGCCCCTGGGCCACCCATCGGGTGGAGTGCCGGAATCGGATGACGCGATGCGGGGCGCGGCATTGAAGATCGGATGCGGAGCGGGGCGTCATCCCAGACGCCGGCCGGCCGGAACCGTGAGGGATGGAACATGACGACAGCGCAGATGGTGCCGATGAGTGAGCTGTGCCAGGACCTGTACGGTCTTTCGGCCGCCACCCAGGAGGCGTTCCTCAACTACGGGAAGGCCCTGCTGGTGATCGCCGGTTCCGACGGCGAGGTCAGCGAGGCCGAGTACGCCTGGCTCGTCGACCACCAGCGGCGCATGGGCGCGCCGGAGGAGGTCATCGAGCTCTACAGCACGTTCGACTACCGCAAGGCCGACCTCAGGGACCTGCTGCCCGCCATCCGCACCGACGTGGAGACGTGGCAGGCCGCCCCGCACCTCGTCTACCACGCGATCCAGATGTGCGGCGCGGACGGTGTGTACACCCAGGCCGAGAAGGCACAGGTCCTGAGGGCCGCACGCCTGATGGGCGTACGCGACGACATCGTGCTGTCCCTCCATGCCCTGGTGGACATGGAACGGGCCGTACACGACCTGCGCGCCGCGCTCTTCCACGTCGACAGCGCACCGGCGAACGTCTGACCGGCGCGAGATAGGGGCGGGGGGTGCATCGCGACAGCGCACGGGCATCCGCCGACGCCGGCCGGGCAGTGGCCGGCGGCTGAGCGCTCCACTGGGGTGGGCACTGCGGCGGCGGGGGACCCGTCCACGCCTTCGCGGGTCCGCGCCCACCCCCGCCCGGCCACGCCCCGGCGGGCGCGTCAGGTCCCGCCCGGGGCGTGGCCAGGTGGAGGCGGGGCACTCGGTCCCGGCAGACGAGCCGCCCGCGCTACGGCCGCAGGACGGCATCGATCCGCGCCAGCTCCTCGGTGTCGAAACCGAGGTTGCCGACAGCCGCGACGCTGTCCTCGAGCTGCCGCGGGCTGCTGGCGCCCACCAGAGCGGACGTCACCCGGCCACCGCGCAGCACCCAGGCGAGGGCGAGCTGGGCCAGGCTCTGGCCGCGGGACCTGGCGATCTCGTCCAGCGCGCGCAACCGGGCGACCAGGTCCTCGGTGACCGCGTCCCGGGCCAGGAACGGGCTGTCGCTCGCGGCCCTGGAGCCCTCGGGGATGCCGTCGAGGTAGCGGCCGGTGAGCAGGCCCTGCTCCAGCGGGGAGTACACGACGGAACCGACCTGCAACTCGTCCAGGACATCGAGCAGGCCCTCGTCCTCCGGCCGGCGGTCCAGCATCGAGTAGCGCGGCTGGTGGACCAGGAGCGGCGTACCCAGCTCGGCGAGGATGCGGGCGGCTTCGCGGGTCTGCCCGGCGGAGTAGTTGGAGACCCCGACGTAGAGGGCCTTGCCCTGCTGCACCGCCGTGTGCAGGGCGCCCATCGTCTCCTCCAGCGGAGTGTCCGGGTCGAAGCGGTGCGAGTAGAAGACGTCGACGTAGTCCAGCCCCATGCGCTTCAGGCTCTGGTCGAGCGAGGCCAGCACGTACTTGCGTGAACCCCACTCACCGTAGGGGCCGGGCCACATCAGGTAGCCGGCCTTGGTGGAGATCACCAGCTCGTCGCGGTACCTCGCGAAGTCGGCCCTCAGCGCCTCGCCGAAGGCGGACTCGGCGCTACCGGGCGGCGGTCCGTAGTTGTTCGCAAGGTCGAAGTGGGTGATTCCGAGGTCGAAGGCGCGGCGGAGGATGGCGCGCTGGGTCTCCACGGGCCGGTCGGGCCCGAAATTGTGCCACAGGCCCAGGGACAAGGCCGGCAGCTTCAGGCCGCTGCGTCCAGTGCGCCGGTAGGGCATGCCGGCGTAGCGGTCGGGGTGTGCGGTGTACAACGCGACTCCAGAGGGATTCGGCACACGATCTGGTGGCGCCCACTCTGTCCCGGACAGCAGTCAGCGGTCCAACAGAAGAATCCGATGGGATTCAGCGACTACGCTTCTCAATCATGGAATTGCGCCAGCTCCGGTACTTCGTCGCGGTCGCCGAGGACCAGCACTTCACCCGGGCCGCCGAACGCCTGATGGTGTCCCAGTCGGCCCTGTCGGCGTCCATCCGGGCGCTGGAGCGGGAGCTGCGGGCGCCGCTGTTCGTGCGGACCACCCGCCGGGTGACGCTCACCGAGGCCGGACGCGCGCTGCTGACGCAGGCCGAACGGATCCTGGCGCAGGTGCGCTCCGCGCACGAGGCGGTGGCCGCCGTACAGGGCGTGCTGCGCGGCACGCTCGCCCTCGGCACCGAGCAGTGCATCGCCGGGGTGCATGTGGCGCGGCTGCTGGCGGCCTTCCGCCGCCGGCACCCGGACGTGGAGATCCGGCTGCGGCAGACCGGCTCCGGCGACCTGGCCGACCAGGTCGCTGCCGGGCGCCTCGACCTGGCGTTCGCCTACCGCACCCAGGCCGACACCGACCAGCTGCGCTCCCTGCCGCTGACCGACGAGCCCATGACGGTGCTGTGCCACCCCGGCCACCGCCTGGCGTCCGCCCCGGCGGTGCTCGGCCCGGCGGACCTCGCCGGTGAGGTCTTCGTCGACTTCCACCCCGACTGGGGTCCGCGCCGCACGACCGACGCCGCGTTCGCCGCCGCGGGTGTCACGCGCACGGTCGCGCTGGAGGTCAACGACGTCCACAGCCTGCTGGACCTGGTCGACGAGAACCTCGGGATCGCCGTCGTGCCCCGGCACTTCCGGCACAAGCGCCCCACGCTCAGGGCCCTGCCGCTCAAGGGCGCGGGCGACACAGCGTACGAGACGGTCGCGCTGCTGCCACCGGAACGCGCGACCAGCCCCGCCGCGCGAGCGCTGATCGCCCTCCTCGAAGCCGGAGCCGCGGACGAGGCGCGGTGACACAGACGGCAAATGCCCCGGCAGTCAGCGAGGGGCCGACACCGGCAGGCCCGACAGCGGGCGCCGGCCCGGCCGGTGGCCGCTGCGGGGCGCAGGCCCGGCCACGGGACCCGGGCCAGCGGAGGCGCGGCCCCAGCCGCAGGGCGCGGGGGCGCCGGCCCGTGACCGGCGGCCCCGCGCGAGCGCGGACCTCCGCACGTCGGCCACCGCTAGGAAGGCGACACACCCCTACACGAGGCGGTTTGGCTGCGCGAAGCCCTGGCGGGCAGGCCCCCCCCGGGTTGCCCGTCTGCGCAGCACCGATCGACCGCACCCGGACGGCATACGCCACGGGTGCGACGCGGCGCCCCGCGTTGAGCTGCCGGCACCCGCCGTGTGCTGATCACGCCGACCCCCGCGCGTCCGGGCGCTGCCCGGTGAGACCGGCACCGAAGGCCCGGCGGTAGGCGGCGGGTGAGATCCCGAACGCGCTCCTCATGTGGGCCCGCAACGAGTTACCCGAGCCGAACCCGGACCGGTGCGCCACCACGTCGACCGGCAGGTCGGTCGTCTCCAGCAGCTGTTTCGCGAGTTCCAGACGCTGCACCGTCAGCCACTGCACCGGCGTCATCCCGACCTCGTCACGGAACCGGCGGGTGAAGGACCGCAGGCTCATCCGGGCCTGCTCGGCGAGTCGGGCGAGAGTGAGTGGTTCCGCGAGATGTCCCAAGGCCCAGGCGCGCGCCGCCGTGGTGCTGGCCTGCGCGGGCTCGGGGACGGGACGGTCGATGAACTGGGCCTGCCCGCCGTCCCGCCAGGGAGGCACGACGCACATGCGGGCCGCACGGTTGGCCGCCGCGGCGCCGTGGTCACGGCGGATCATGTGCAGGCACAGGTCGACGCCCGCCGCCACACCCGCGGAGGTCAGCACGTCGCCGTCGTCGACGAAGAGCACCTCCTCGTCCAGCTTGACCCGCGGATAGGCGCGACGGAACTCCGGAGCCAGGTTCCAGTGCGTGGTGGCCGGCCGTCCGTCGAGCAGCCCGGCGGCGGCGAGAACGTACGAGCCCGTGCAGATGGACACCAGGCGGGCGCCCGGCCGGATGCCGGCGATCGCGTCGCGGACCTTGGGCGGCAGCGGCCTGCCCCGGGCCAGTTCCGGCATCGCGTGCGTGGGCGGGACGATCACGGTGTCGGCCTCGGCGAGCGCCTCCGGACCGGCGGTCGGCTGCACGGTGAAACCCGCGTCGCTGAGGACGGCCGCGCCGTCCACCGTGCAGATCGTCACCTCGTACAGAGGACGGCCCTCGGCGTCCGCGACGCTGCCGAACACCCTCGACGGGATGCCGAGTTCGAAAGGCGGTACGCCAGGAAGGGCGAGCACGGCGACGCGGTGCACTCCGACCGGCATCCGTTCCGACGCATCCGTCACGACGCCCTCAGGCACCACACTCATGGCCAGATCCTGTCACACAGTGGCCAGACGGCCAGCACCGTACGGCCGCTGACTGCCCCAGGGTGTACCTGTCGCCGCCGGGAAAGACACCGGCGGCATCCGGACGGGAAACGGAGACGAGGCAAACGATGCAGACGATGCGCGCCATGGTCGTGGAGCAGTGGGGCGGACCCGAGAACCTGGTCGAGCGTGAGATGGAACGCCCGGAGCCCGGCCTGAACGAGGTCCTGGTCCGGGTACACGCGGCCGGGGTGAACCCCGTGGACTGGAAGACCCGCGCGAGCGGAGCCCTCATCACCTGGGGCGAGGTGCCCGTCGTCGGCTGGGACGTCTCCGGCACAGTGGAAGCCGTCGGCCCCGGCGTGGGCATCTTCCGCCCCGGCGACGAGGTCTTCGGCATGCCCCTGTTCCCGCGTCAGGCGGGCGCATACGCCCAGTACGTCGTGGCGCCGGCCCGCCACCTCGCGCCGAAGCCCGCGTTGTTGACGCACGTGGAGGCCGCGGCGCTTCCGCTCGCCGCCCTCACCGCATGGCAGGCCCTCGTCGACACAGCGCACCTCCGCCCCGGCGAGCGGGTCCTGGTCCACGCCGCAGCCGGAGGAGTGGGCCACCTCGCCGTACAGATCGCCAAGGCACGCGGCGCGCACGTCACCGGCACGGCGAGCGCGGGCAAGCACGACCTGGTGCGGGAGCTGGGGGCGGACGAGGTGGTCGACTACCGCACCACCCGCTTCGAGGACGTCGTCTCCGACATGGACGTCGTCCTGGACAGCCTCGGAGGAGAAACCGCCGAGCGCTCCCTGAAAGTACTGCGTCCCGGAGGCCGGCTCATCACCCTCCCCGGCCCCGACGACGTCCCCGCCACCCACGACGGTGTGCGGGCCGCCTGGATCCTCGTCGAACCCGACCACCACGCACTCCGCAACATCACCACCCTCGTCCACCAAGGCCGGCTCAAGCCCATCGTCCACACATCACTGCCACTCGCCCAAGCCGCAACAGCACACACCATCGGCGAGCAAGGACACACCACAGGAAAAATCGTCCTGACCAACACGTAGCCGGCCTTGTCCGGCAGGTCGAGGGCAAACGACGCCGTCCCGTCTGGCCGGGCATCCGGCCGGAATACCCCCTGCGGGGCCGATCGCCCTGCGGCTAGCGTGCGGTGCGTCCCGCTCCATACTCGAGCGAAGAGGTCCCCGATGCGCACACGAAGCAAGTTAGTCGGCATATTGGCGGCCGCGGCCCTGGCGGCCGTGGGCGTGGTCTCCCCTTCCAGCGCGGCCTCGGCACCCACCACTCTGGAGGCGAGGATCACCGCCGAGGCGACGACGGCCGGACTCAGTGCCCAGGAGGTCACTGAGCTTCAGGGCAAGGTCGACGCCGAGCTGAAGCGCGCTCCCGCAGGGGCGAAGCAGATCAGTCTGAATCAGATCGCCTACCGTGACGGTGCGGTGATCACGCTGACGCTTCCGGGCGAGAAGCGCGCCCGCGCGGTGGCGGGTACGCCCAACTGCCCGTACGGGTCGGCGTGCCTGTGGGAGCACCCCAACTTCGAGGGCACGCGATTCGAGCGGTCCTTGCCGTGCCACACCTGGATCGACCTGGGAGCGTTCAGGGACCGGACCTCGTCGTACCAGGACAACCAGACCGCCGCCGCCTACCACGTGACGTACAACGACGGGCAGGGGGTGCTGTGGTCAACGCAGAACACCAACGGCCTGAGCAGCTACGTCGGTGACAGCCGGAACGACAGGGCGGATTGGATCATGCTGACGGGGGCGTGCTGAGCCTCGGGGAACCGTCCCTATTGTCCGCCGCGTGAACGCCGCCGCCTTCATCCCTCCGTGGAGGGGTGAAGGCGGCGTACGGGTTGTACGTGCCACCGACGTCAATGCTGGTTTTGTCTCGGAGGCGTTCTTCGACCGCGCCTGCTCGTCCCCACCCCCTTTATCCCGTAAGGCAGCGTCTGCACCTGTCAGCCCGGCGCCCTTTGATCGGCGCGGCCGCCCGCGTTCAGGCGGTCTGGTCGGTGGCCGGGTGGAGCGGGTCAGGTTTCGGGACCGGTCGGCGCAGGCCGGCGGCGACACCGGCTGTGACCAGCAACGCTCCGGCGATGTCGGCCAGTTGTGGCCGGCTGAGGCCGAGTGCCACGGTGGTGAGGAGTGCGCCTACCGGTACCAGGCCGGCGAAGAGACCGGCGCGGTCGGCGCCGAGGCGGCGTAGCGCGTCGTACCAGAGGAAGAAGGCGGCCGCGGTGACGGCCGCGCCGAGGTAGGCGAAGGCGGCGGCCTCGCCGGGTGCGGGCAGCCGCAGCGCGTCCGTCCCGTCCAGGGCGAGGCCGGTGAGCAGGAGCATGGGCACGGACAGGGCGGCAGGGTAGGCGGCGACCCTCAGCGGGCCGAGTTTGGGTAGGAGCGGGACGGCCAGCAGGGAGAAGGCGACCTCGCCGGCGAGCGCGCCCAGCGAGAGCAGCAGGCCCTTGAGGCTGCCTGTGCCGAGTCCGGCGGCGACGGCTGTGCCCAGCGCCACCACGATCGCGGCGCCGACCGTGCGGGGCTCGGGGCGCCTGCGCTCCATCAGGGGCCCGGCGAGGGCCAGTACGAGGGGGACCGCTCCGACCACGGCGGCGATCATGGCCGGTCCGGCGTGGCGGGTGGCCTCGACGAGGAAGACGTTGAATCCCGCGAGGCCGGTCGCGGCCAGCGCGATGAGCAGCAGGGCGTCGCGGACGGTCAGACGGGCGGGCGGCAGGCGCCGGCGCGCTGCGACGGCAAGCAGGATCGCCGCGGCGAGCGCGTAGCGCAGGGCCTGCCCTGTGAAGACCGGGTAGTCGGCGATGGTCGCGGACACCGCGGTCGAGGTGCCGACGAGCAGCATCGCCGAAGCGGCGGCGACAGCAGCGGTAGCGGGAGCGGTGGAGGCATGGGCGGTGGAGGGTCTCATGCGGCGTGGCCCGGGGATACGGAGGGAGCGGCCGGGGTGATGGGGGCGGCCAGGACCTTGCGGGTGACGCGTTCGGCGATGGCCGCGACCAGGGCGCGCGGGCGGCGGGGCGCCAGGTGCGCGGTCAGGGCGTTGCCGAGTCCCGGGGCGAGATAGCCGCGGTCGCGTTCCAGCGCGCGCAGTGCGGCGCGTACGACGGGTTGCGGAGTGGTCATGGAGCCGGTGACCGCCGCCCGGGGGGTGCCGATGGTGTCGAAGAAGGCGGTCGAGACCGGACCGGGGCACAGGGTGAGCACCCGGATGCCACGTCGGCGGTACTCCTGACGCAGGGCGAGGCCGAAGTTGAGGACGAACGCCTTGGCCGCGCCGTAGACGGCGAAGTAGGGAGCGGGCTGGAACGCGGCGTTGGACGCGACGTTGACCACCGCTCCGCGGCCGCGTTCCAGCATGCCGGGCAGCAGTTCGTGGGTGAGGCCGACCAGTGCGACGACGTTGACCATCAACTGGTCGTGGTCCCGGCTCGCGGGAATGTCCTCGAAGCGGCCGCACGTGCCGAACCCGGCGTTGTTGACCAGCAGGTCGACGCTCAGGCCACGGGCTGCCAGCCGGTCGGCGATGCGGCGTGCCGCACCCGGCTCGGCGAGGTCCTGGACCATCACGTGGGCACGGATGCCGTGCTCGGCGGTCAGGCGCTCGGCGAGCGCGGCGAGCCGGTCGCCGGAGCGCGCCACAAGGATCACGTCGTACCCCCCGGCGGCGAGCTGCGCGGCGAACTCCTCGCCGAGGCCGGACGACGCTCCGGTGACCAGGGCAGTGCTGCTCATACGGTCCTCCCCGTTTCCTTCAACTGACGGCAACTGGAAGGAGTATGTGCCAGCAACTCCCCTATCCGCAACAGTCTTGTTGCAGATGATGGGGTCATCGCGTCATCGGTGTATGGTTTCCGGAGATTGACAAGGTCCGGCGTGCGGCAGGAGGCGTGATGAGTGAGACCGCGGGACGACCGCTGCGGGCAGACGCCGAGCGCAGTGTGCGCGCGATCCTGGAGGCAGCCGAACGGGTCCTCGCCGAAGAACCCGGCGCTTCCCTGGAACAGATCGCCGCGGCAGCGAACGTGGCCCGCACGACCATCCACCGGCGGTTCGCCAGCCGGCAGGCACTCATCGACGCACTGGCGTCATCCGCCGCGCGCCAACTCGCCCGCGCAGTCGACGACGGCAGGCCCGACACCGCACCGCCGCTGGTCGCGATGCACCGCATCACAGCCAACGTGCTACAGGTCAAAAGCGCCTGGGCGTTCGCCCTGGAACTGCCCTCCGACCCCGGCAGCGAAGCCGCCGCCCTCCACGAGGACATCAACCGCCGCTGCCTCGCCGTACTCAAGCGCGCCCAGGACGACAAGCTCATCGACGCGGCGGCCGACCTCGACTGGGTACGCCGCGTCTACTACGCACTCATCGGGGAATCCCTGCGCGGCAACACCGACGACACCGACCCCGACACCCTCGCCACCCGCATCATCGACACCCTGTTGCACGGCGCCGGACCGCACACCAGAACCACCTGACCCGAACCCAGTCGGCTACAGCCCAGGCCCACCAACGCCACCTCACACGCGCTGGCAACGGGCCCCAGACGGCTGGCAACTCGGCTTCCAGATGCGCTTCTTCGCTGCCTGCCCTGGCGATTTACATGGCCCGCTGCGGGCTGGAGGGCTCACACGACTTGCCGGCCGACTCCCGGCCGGCCGGGTCACGCAACCACGCACCCCGGCGGGCGCGGCGCAACAGGTTGGACCAGGAGGAGCCGGTTTTCTGCCGTACGGCGGGGGCCAACGGCTGAACGTCGGGCTGCCGTACGAGCTCTGGGGCGGTCGCTCCCCGCCGCAGTAGGGGCGGGAAATGCGCTCGGCCGTCCGGCAAAGTGCCGGACGGCCGAGGGGAACACCCAGGGGTGGGTCAGCGGCGACCTTTGAGACGTTCGACGGCGGCGACGCCGCCTGCGGCGAGCGCGATCTGGATGGCCAGTTCGATCCAGTCGACGCCCTTGGTGTCCGCCACGCCCATGGCCGCTGCGAGCGCGGTACCGATCAGGGCGGCGACGATGCCGACGACGATGGTCCAGAGGATGCCGGTGTGCTGGCGGCCGGGCAGCGCCAGGCGTCCCAGCACGCCGATGACCGCGCCGATGACGATGGCGGTGACAATGCCGGAGATCTCCATGCCGTCCCTTCCTTGAGGCCGTGTGCTGCTTCGGATGCCCCCTGCCCCCGCGTTCACGCACCAGGTGGGGATGCGGGAGAGGGCCCGCCCAGGGGCTTCCCCGGACGGGCCCTCTCCCCCGCCCCGCACGGCAACCCCCTCAGCCGGGTCCGTCCTTCTTCGCGGTGCGGTTCCCGGTGGGTCGGGGTGCCTCGCCCTGCGCGGGGCCGATGCGGATCTCGAAGTCGCCCGCGTACTTCTCGTGCCCCGCGATCACCGCCTCCTCGACGGCCTCCTCGGCCAGTTCGCCGCGGACGATCAGCGGGTCCCGGCGAAGGTCCTTCATCAGGGCCCAGCACATGCCGATCATGACCAGGACGAACGGGGCGGCGACCAGGATCGTCAGTTGTTGCAGGCCCGCGAGCGCGTCGCCCTTGCCCTCGCCGACCAGCAGCATCACCGCCGCGACGCCGCCGGTCACCACGCCCCAGAAGACGACGACGAACCGGGCCGGCTCGAAGGTGCCCTTCTGGGAGAGGGTGCCCATGACGATGGAGGCGGCGTCGGCACCCGAGATGAAGAAGATGCCGACCAGGATCATCACCAGCAGGCTCATGACGCCCGCGACCGGGAACTCCTGCAGCACACCGAAGAGCTGGGCCTCGGGCGTGGGCGCGTCCCCCAGGCCTCCCCGCTCCTTCAGCCGCATGGCCGTTCCGCCGAAGACGGCGAACCAGAGCAGGCTGACCGTGCTGGGCACCAGGATGACGCCGCCGATGAACTGGCGGATCGTCCGGCCCCGGCTGATGCGCGCGATGAACATGCCGACGAACGGCGTCCAGGAGATCCACCAGGCCCAGTAGAAGACGGTCCAGCTGCTCAACCAGTCGGCGACGCCACCGCCGCCGGTGGACGCCTCCGTGCGACCGACCAGGGTGGGCAGTTCGTCGAAGTACGCGGCGAGGGAGGTGGGGATCAGGTCGAGGACCAGGATGGTGGGGCCGGCGACGAAGAGGAAGAGGGCGAGGACCGCGGCGAGCACCATGTTGGTGTTGGAGAGCCACTGGATGCCCCTCTCCACGCCGGAGACCGCGGAGACGACGAAGCAGACGGTCAGCACGGCGATGATGGTCACCAGCAGTCCGGTCCCGGCCCGGCCGAGCCATCCCACCTCGCGCATGCCGCTGCCGATCTGGAGCGCGCCCAGCCCCAGCGAGGTGGCGGATCCGAACAGCGTGGCGAAGATGGCGAGGATGTCGATCACCCGGCCGGGGAGGCCGTCGGCGCGCTTCTGGCCGATGAGCGGTACGAAGACGGCGCTGATGGTCTGCCGCCGCCGGCGCCGGAAGGTGCTGTACGCGATGGCGAGGCCGACCACGGCGTAGATGGCCCACGGGTGCAGGGTCCAGTGGAAGAGCGTGGTGGCGAGGGACGTCTGCATGGCGTCCGCCGGGTCGGCGGGGTCGGTGCCCGGCGGCGGGGTGGTGTAGTGCGCGAGCGGCTCGCTGACGCCGTAGAACATCAGGCCGATGCCCATGCCGGCGCTGAACATCATGGCGATCCACGAGACGGTGCTGAACTCGGGCTTCTCGTGTTCCTGTCCCAGCTGGATCCGTCCGTACCGGCTGATCGCGAGCCACAGCGCGAAGACGACGAAGCCCGACGCGGCCAGGACGAACGCCCAGCCGCCGTTGTGCATGAGACCGTCGAGCAGCGTGTCGGAGACGCTCTGGAGCGTGTCGGTCGCCACGGCGCCCCAGACCACGAAGCCCAGGGTGAGCACCGCCGTCACACCGAAGACGAGCGGATCGGTGGTGGGCGCCTCGCCCTCGTGCGGGTGGCGGCCGGGGAAGGACGCCTTCACGGGCAGACGCATCCTTTGCACCGGTTTGGGTTGCTCCTGAGACACACGCGGCACCTTTCACGATCATGGCCGGATATGGCTGTCGATACCCCGTACCACGTGGTTAACGCCTGAACCGGGAGCAACAGGCCCCAATGGCCACCCGCGTGAGGCGGTGCGCAGCGGGTGTCGAGGGGGGGTACGGGCAGGGCCTCTCGCTCGGGCTGCCGCAGCGACGGCACCAGGACACCGTGCGCAGTCCCGCGCAACAGGCCGCGCGGGGCCCGTTCGACAGTTCGGTCCGACCCGATGCGCCGAGCGTCCGGGGGCCGCCCGTCCGGACGTCCGTCGGCCTGCCGTCCGCGGGCAGGGCGAGACCGGTGGAGGGCGTGGCGGGGGGGCACGGCATGTGCGGAGTGTCGAGAACGCGCCACAGGGGGCGGGGCCGGGAAGTCCGGTCGGCGGCCGGGGTGTCCCCGGCGCAGTCGGTCGTCCCCGGGGGGCTTGCCCGCCATGTTGCCCTCCCCCACGCCTCGCCCCGCGTGAGGGTTTCGGAGGTACTCCGTCGTCTCAGCCGTCGGTCGTCGCGTCAGGGGTTCGGAGGGTCTGCGGACCTCGCCGGTGCGCGGCGTCGGCCGTGCTGCCGGTCGCGGTCGGCGAGACAGGCGACGGGCTGCGGCGCCGACGGCGGGCCTCACGCCGCGGCAACCGGGTCGAGTGAGGACGTGCGGCGGACGGCCATCACGCCTCGAGGGACCGTTCCCCGCATGGCGAGGCGGCAACGGACGCCGGGGAGAGCGGGGCACTTGGGGCTGCATGCGCTCGCGGGTGGTTCCGGCCGCGCGACGGCGTGCCGCCGGCCTGAATGCGCACGGATGAGCGATTCCACTGGGTGGTTGACGCATTACCCGGAGTGAGTGATATTCCGTTCCGGAGTGCGGGGACCGGTCGCGTCAGGCGCCGGTACCGCGCCGATTCCAAGGGGGGAATCATGCGATCACCCACCGCGCGTGGGCTCAGAGCCATGCCCTTTCGCCGTCTCCTGGCCACCATCGCGGCGCTGGCCGCCGCGGTGGCGGGTGCGTTGGTCTGGGCGCCGGCCGCCTCGGCGGCGCCGTTGCCCGGGGCGTCCGCCAGTCCCACGACCGTCCCGCGGTACGGCGTCTCCACGGTGACGCTGACGCTCGACGGGGAGAGCAGCACCCAGTCGACGCCGACCGACCTGGTGCTCGTACTGGACGAGTCTGGCAGCATCAACGACACGGAGTTCGGCCAACTGACGGACTTCGCCGACAGCGTGGTCGCGGCGGTCGCCGACGACGGTCTGTTCGCGAACGGCGGGCGAGTCGGCGTCGTGGGCTTCTCCCAGATTGCGCAGGACGTCAGCCCGCTCAGCGCCGACGAAGGCGCCGTCCGCAGCGCCATCGTGAACAACACTCAGATGCGCAGCAGCACCTGCATCTCCTGCGGTCTGGACCGGGCGGGCGTTCAGCTGGGGCCCGACGACCCCCAGCGGAACCAGGTGGTGATCGTCATCACCGACGGCAACGCCAACCCGGGTGACCCGACGGCCTCGGCGGCGGCCGCGCTGCAGGGCAAGGCGACCGTCTTCGCGGTCGGTGTCGGCGACGGGGTCAGCCAGGCCACGCTGGAGACGGTCGCGAGCGGTCCCGGCAGCGACAACACCTTCACGGTGGGCAGCTTCGACGATCTCGCCGATCTCCTCGAGAAGCTCGTCGAGGCCGTGTCGGTGCCGGGTGCGACCCATCCGTCCATCGCGGTCACCCTGGCGTCGCCGTGGAAGCTGGTGCCGGGTTCGGTGGACGCCAATCTGGCCGGTTCCTCGATCGGCGGTGTGACCCCGGACGGGTTCACCTGGTCGCGGGCCGACCTCGGCGACGAGCAGCTCGTGATCACGTACCAGGTCAAGCACGTCGGCGCGCCGTGCGGCCCGTTGGACGTCAACTCGTCGGTGGCGTACCACGACGACGAGAACGCCGCGGTGGTGTTCCCGCCCGTCGTCGTCACCGTGACCTGTGTGCCTCCGGTCGCCGACGCCGGGCCGGACAAGTCCGTCGCCGAGGGGTCGTCCGTGGCGCTCGACGGGTCGGGCAGCCATGACACGGACGGAGTCGTCACCTCCTACGCGTGGGGCGGGGCCGACGCGGGGGTCGGGACGCTCTCGAACGCGGACGCTCCGGTGGCCACCTACAACGGTCTCGACGACGGGGCCGACACCGTGTCCCTGACCGTGACCGACGACAACGGGCTCGTCGACGACGACAGCACCACCGTGACCGTGCAGAACGTCGCGCCGAGTCTCACGCTCACGTCCTGCCCGGTGGACCCGGCCGCGGTGAACACCGATGTGTCGTTCACCGGCACGTTCACCGATCCGGGCACGCTCGACACCCACGAGATCACCGTGGACTGGGGCGACGGGACCACGACCACGCCGGTCACCTCCCCGGTGGGCGCCACCCACCAGTACGCCGCGGCGGGCATCTACGACATCGCCGTCACCGTCACCGATGACGACGGCGGCTCGGACACCGAGACCTGCGGCTTCGTCGTCGTCTACGACCCCGAGGGCGGCTTCGTCACCGGCGGCGGCTGGATCACGTCGCCTGCCGGCGCCTATCCGGCGGACCCGTCGGCGACCGGCCGGGCGAACTTCGGGTTCGTGTCCAAGTACAAGAACGGTGCGACCGAGCCGAGCGGCAGCACGGAGTTCCAGTTCAAGGCCGGTGCCATGAACTTCCACTCCGGCGACCACCAGTGGCTGGTCGTGGCGGGCGACAAGGCGATCTTCAAGGGCACCGGTACGGTCAACGGATCGGAGGGCTACAGCTTCATGCTCACCGCGACCGACGCGAGCCCCGACCGGTTCCGGATGAAGATCTGGAAGACGGCCGACTCGGCCCTCGTCTACGACAACCAGATGGGTGCGGCCGACACCGCCGCTCCCACCACCGCACTCTCCGGCGGCTCCATCGTGATCCACAAGAACTGAGGGGGACGCGTACACCTCACCGCGGCCGGCCCGGAAGCATCCGGGTCGCCGCGGTGCTGAGGGGAGGAAGCCCCGGTACTGAGGGGATGGTCGCGGCGCTGAGGGGATGGTCGCGGCGCTGAGGGGATGGTCGCGGCGCTGAGGGGATGGTCGCCGCCCCGGCGCAGCCTGCTCGTGCGCGCGCGGTGCGTGGGCGACCGCCCGGCGGACCGGCGGGTCAGGAGGCGACGGCCTCCTCGACCGTGTCCCGGATCTCCAGGAGGGTGTCAGCTCCGGTGATCTCGAAGAGCCTGCGCACCCGGGGCGAGGGCGCGACCAGGCGCAGGGCGGCCGTGCGGTGGATGAGGATCAGCAGGTTCAGGAAGGCCGAGTCCGCGAAGGTGATGCCCGAGGCGTCCAGGACGACGGTGGAGTGCTCCTCGGACGCGGCCTTCAGTGCCGCCGCCAGCGGTGTGATCGTATGCAGGTCGCAGTCGCCCCGAGCGGCGATCACACAGGTACCGCGTGACTCGTACCGCACCACGTCGACGCCCAGCGAGGCGCGCTCGCCGGTGTCGCCCGGCGCAGGTGTACCGGCGGTGCGGCGGCAGAGGGTGGGCATGACGGCCTCATCCCAGGGCACCTTCGGGCTCCTCCCCTTGGCTCCCACACGGAAGCACAGTCATCAGTTACATGAAAGATATGTCATGCAAAGAGTTTCCGGCAATACGTGTCTCCTAGAATGGCCTCATGGTTGGAACACCTGAATCGCACACCGGATGGACGTTCATCACCAGCCACGCGCGTGTCCTGGCAGCCATCGCCGACAACCCGAACATCCGCGTCCGTGACATCGCCGCCCACTGCCGGCTCACGGAGCGCGCCGTCGCCCGGATCATCTCCGACCTCGAGCAGGACGGATACCTCTCCCACACCCGCGAGGGACGCACGAACACGTACCGCATCGAGCCCGACAAGGTGCTGCGCCACCCGGCCGAAGCGGGACTCACCGTGGCCTCCTTGCTCTCCCTGCTCGTGCGCGACGAGACCGAACGCACCAAGGCACCGGCCGAGTCGCACTGACGCGCGCCGGGCCCGCCGGGGGCGCCGGGCTTACCGGGATGGCCGGGCTGGCCGGACTGGCCGGGCTGGCCGGGGCGAACGTCCGTCGGCATGCGCGGCCTCAGCCGTGCGGCCGGGTCCGCGGGTGGCCCGCCGCGGGCCCGCCGGACCTCTTCCGCCCAGCGCCCTCGCCGTCCGCGTCTCCGGGGAGCAGTCTGGGCCGCGCGCCGCAGTGCCTGTGGTAGACCGGAAACCGCCGCAACCAGCAACGGAGGTCCGCATGCGCCGCCTCGCAGTCTTCCTCGCGTCGTCGGACGGACGCGACCCGGCGTACGCGGAGTTGGCCGCGGGCGTCGGCGCGGAGCTGGCCCGGCGGCGCATCGGGCTCGTCTACGGCGGTGGCCGCCGGGGTTTGATGGGCGTGGTGGCGGACAGCGCGCTGCAGGCGGGTGGCGAGGTCATCGGTGTCATTCCGCGCAGCATGGTCGACCGGGAGTGGGCGCACGAGGGGGTCACCGAACTGCTGGTCTGCGACTCGATGCACGAGCGCAAGGCACTCATGGCCAGGCACGCCGACGCCTTCGTCGCCCTGCCCGGCGGGCTCGGCACCCTCGAGGAGGTCTTCGAGGTCTGGTCCTGGCGTCAGCTGGGCTTCCACGACAAGCCCATCGGCTTCCTCGACGCGGGAGGCTTCTGGACGCCGCTGCTCGACGCCCTGCGCGGCATCGCCGACGCGGGGTTCCTGCCCGAGCCGACGCTGGACGACCTTGCCGTCGCCCCCGACCTGTCCGGCCTGCTGGCGGCACTGGAGGACCGGCTTCGCGAAAACCGGCGGCCCGCGCACGGAGAAGACCTGAGGTAGGCCGTCCAGGACGGCGGTGCCACCCAGGGCCTCGGGGGGGGCGCCGGAGACCGTCGTTGCCTGCGCGGCGCCGGCGGGTGTCGCTCCTGACTGCTGTTCCGGTGCGGCGTGCCGGTGCCGGGTACGCCGCTGTGGACGGCCGGCATGGCGTTCTTCGGGCGGAGCCCCGGCAACGAGATGGCCGTCGACGACTCCGCCCCGCGGTGGAAGGCGATGCGCGCGGACGTGCTCGCGGGCCCGTCCTTGACCGAGGGTGCCGAGGAGCACCTGGCGTAGCTCGTCCGGGGGCTGCACGCCGCGTGGCGGCAGACGGCCAGCCGCCCTACAGAGGCCGGCGACGGCGCGAAGGTGGACCTGTTTGACAGCAAGGCCGGCAATCCCGGCCAGGGCCTGCGCCCTCTCCGGGACCCGGACGCCGTCGAGGCGACGAGGGCAACGGCTGAACCGGAGCGCGACGTACGGTGGAGACGTGGCGCATACCGGCCCGAGCTGTCAGAACGGCGGTTCGGTGGAGTAGGCGCCGTCCCAGGCGGGTGTGGTCGGTCTCCTGATCGGCTGCTGGAGGAGTCGTACAGCGTCTTGGACGCGGCCGAGCTCGATAAGGCGCTCGGCACGAAGAGAGCTGTCGACTGCCGGATGCTGTGCGAGGAGTGCGTCGGCTTCCTCGGTGCGGCCGGCTTTGGCAAGCACGTCCGACAAGGCCCAGGCCGCGTACCAGGTGTCGCCCTCGGGATGAGACCGCGCCAGCTCGATCGCTTCGTCGAGCAGGCCGCAGTCGGCCATGAGCGGAAGCCGCATGCGGAAGAGGTCCCAGTCCTCCTTGCCGCCGCTTCGCGCCTTGATGGCATCGAGGTGGGCCAGGCCCTCCCGGGACCGGCCGTGGTCGGCGTACAGGGTGCAAAGAGTGTGGACGAGCCAGTCCTCCGCGTCGTGTTCGGTGAGCGCGCGCAGCACCTCGATCGCCTCCTCGCTCCGTCCGTGCCGGACCAGGAGCTCGGACAGCGGCACAGCCACATGCCACATACCGGACGGCGTGGCACCGAAGACGCGGTAGGCGGCGATCGCGCCTTCCACGTCGCCGCGTTCCTCCAGCACTTCGGCAAGGCGCTGCACGGCGTGCCCGTGGTGCTCGGACGCCGCGTACGCACGCAGTTCCGTGATCCGGTCGTGTCTGGCCAGCAGGTCGGCCAGCTGGTCACGGCCGTTGACGGAGGTGATCTCGCGGGTGTGCAGCAGGGCGATCGCCTCCTCGACCCGGCCCTGGCGTTCCCTGATCGTGGCGAGCAGGCCGACGGCGTTGGACGGTTCCAGTCGAAGGTTGCCGCAGTCCGGGTCGTCGCAGGCAGGGACCGCCGCTTCCATCCGGGCCTCCAACAGGGCCGCCGCTTCCTCGTCCATGCCCGCCGTTTCGGCGACGTCGACCAGGCACTCGGCGAGGAACCAGTCCTGGATCCCGGCGCGCAGCAGCACGAACGCCTCGCCGCTGCGGCCGTGGCGGGCCAGCAGGCGCGCGAAGAAGTCCAGCGCCAGCCGGTCGCCGGCCTCCGCGTACGGGCGGGACAGTGCGATCGCCTCCTCTGCCCGGCCCCAGCCCTCCAGCAGCTCCGCCCGGGCTTGGGCCGCCGGCCACCAGTTCGTGGCGACGTACGGAGCGAGCACCTCCAACGCCTGCCCGTGCCGACCCCGATGTCCGAGCAGCCGGGCCCATTCCAGCGCGCAGAACCACTCCCCGCGGCCGGCCTGGAACTGCACTTCCCGCTCATGACCGAGTTCGAGAAGCCGGGCCACCAGCCGCGGAGGAATGCAGCCCGTCAGCGTTCGGGCCCGGTAGTCAAGATCAGCAGCGTCCACGACAGCGCACCTTAGCCCTCACCACCGACACGGCCCGCACGTCGGGGCCATCGCGTGTGAGGGCAGGCGTCGGTAGACGATCGTTTCCTGAAGATCGCCCGGAAGGGCCCCCCAGGCCCCGCAGAAAACCCTTCAACCTGGGGGCCAACAAACCCTCACCGTGCCCTACCTGTTCCGGTGTTCGGCCATGCCATGAGGTCCAGCGGGCGGCTAGGACGCGATCCGCCGCGCACGCCCGTAGCACCGTCTCGGTTCCGCCGGGGGTCGCGCTTCCCCTCCCGCCCCTGGTGTGCGCCCCTGCGCGGGGGTGGGCGCCGCACTGCGTGGTGCTTCCGCGAGCCCTCTTCCGTCCGAATGCCAGGCGGCGCCACCGGCGGCATGGTGGGGGAAACGCCACGGCCCCGTGGCGGAAGAGGTCCTGGAGGTGACCGGATGCACATGCGGAAAGCTGCGGGCAGAGGCGGTACGGCGGTCCTGGCGGCGTTGGCGCTGATGGGAGTGGCGGGCGGGGCGCCTGCCAAGCAGGACGCCGTCCACCCGCGCCAGGAGTCCACGGGGTCGGTGATCGCGGAGTGGGCCGGACGGGTGTCGGGGACCGTGGACCCGGAGGGGGTGCTGCGCGCTCCGGACGAGGCGGTGTGGCACGCGTACGTGTCCCTGGCCATGTACAACGCGGTGGTCGGCGTCGAAGGCCGTTACGCCCCGTACCGCTGGCAGGCGCGCGCGCCGGAGGGCGCGTCGGCCGAAGCCGCTGCGGCGACCGCGGCGTACGAGGTGCTGGTGACCGGGTTCCCGAAGGCCGGTCCCGCGTTGGAGACGGCGTGGAAGGCATCGCTGGCGAAGGTCCCGGACGGCCCGGCCGAACAGGCGGGCGTGACGTTCGGGCAGCGGGCGGCGAGGCACATCGTGAAGCTCCGGGCGAACGACGGGCGCGGCGCCTCCGTGCCGTTCACGCCCGCCCCGGCGCCCGGGGTGTGGCGGCCGACACCGCCGCAGTACGAGGGCTTCGCCACGGCGTGGATCGGCCGGTTGCGCCCCTTCCTCATGGAGGAGCCCGGCCAGTTTCGCCCCGGGCCACCGCCCGCACTGACGTCGTCCCAGTACGCCAGGGACCTGGCGGAGGTGCAGGCGTACGGCGCCAGGACCGGCTCGCTCCGGAGCGCGGGCCAGACGGAGACCGCGCGGTTCGTGGCGCGTGTGGAGATCCAGCAGGCACTGGGCGACCACGCCGCGCGGCACGGCTTCGACATCACCGAGACGGCCCGCCTGTACGCGGTCGCGAACACCGTCATCACGGACGCGATGATCGCCGCCTGGGACGCGAAGCTCCACTACGGCACATGGCGGCCCATCACCGCCATCCGCGAAGCGGACACGGACGGCAACCCGGCGACCCGGGCCGACCCGGCCTGGGAGCCCCTGCTCACCACGCCCGCGCACCCCGACTACCTCAGCGGGCACGCCACCTGGGCGGGAGCGCTGATGCGGGCCCTGGAGGAACTGTTCGGCACCTCCCGCGTCGACCTGTACATCCACTCGGCCGGCACCGGTACGACCCGGCACTACGAGTACGCCGCGGACTACGTCCGCGACGTCGTCGACGCGCGCGTGTGGGCCGGCATCCACACCAGGACCGCGGACGTCGTGGGCAGCCACACCGGGGAGAAGGTCGCGGCATGGTCGTTGAGGCGGTACTTCCAGCGCACATGACCGTGCCCCCGGCGGGAACCGGGCCGATCATGCTGCCCGGTAGGGTCTCGGCGTGGCGAAGACGAGCGTGAGCAACGAGACGGACGGCATGCTCTGCCTGTGGGTGGAGCCTTGGGGAACCGATCACTGGATGCGTCCGGGAGAGGAGTTCACCGTCGCGACGCGGACAGCGCCTGAGGACTCCCCGTTCAATGTCGTCGTCCACCACAGGGCGTCACGGTGTGGGTGAACTCGGCCCATGATGCCGAAGTCTTCGACAAGAACGGCAACCCGGCTCCGTGTGGGCACCAGCGTCCCGCTGAAGCGGAGTTCTGAGGATTCGCTCCGGCTCAGGCCGGGGGCCAACCGCACACCGGACAAGTCGGCTGGCCGCACGGCGGCCGACCACGCCCGGGACTACGGGACACCCGGCAGGCCGTCCGGCGACATCATCCCCGCTGGCCAGAGTCAGGCGCCGTACCGGTGGTGGAGCGGGAACGCTTACCGGACGGCTACGCGTCGGCCCACCCGGCCGCGTTGGAGTACGAGACGTCTTCCTTCATGACCGCAAGCATGGCGGAAGGGTGTGACATGGGGGGCTGCGGGCCGCGCTGCGCCAGCTTCGCCAAGGGCCGTTACCCGGGCTGCGCGTCGCGGTCCTGGTCGCCCGCCTGCTCCAGGGCGGTTTCGTAGGCGTGCAGGGCGGTGATGACTGTGGCGCGTTCCGCGGGGGCGAGGCCGCTCATGACGCGCTCCCACGCGGAGGCGCTGCCAGACAGCCACTCCCTGATGGGCGCGGCGTAGGCGGGGGCGATGGTGATGATGCGGCGGCGCCGGTCAGCGGGATCGGCGGTGCGCTGGAGGACCCCTGGCCGTGACAGTTCGCTGACCATGAGGCTGATGGTCGTCGGGGCCACCTCCAGCCGGGCAGCCAGCTCGTTGACGCTGGTGGGACCGTCGTACTCCAGATGGGCCAGCAGCGCGAGATGCCGCGGCGCCAGGTCCAGGCCCTGGAGCGCTGGAGGGATGGGCAGGCGCTTGGCGCGGCCGACCAGCCGCGGCATGAGCAACAGCAGCGTACGGACGGCCTCGTCGACGGCTGGACCGTCCGCTCCCGTGGACATCGGCAACCTCTCCCATATAGCTTTGATGACAAAGGCTTTGGACTCAAAGGAAATGAGGCTCCACTATGCCGCATCTGACCGTCCACCTGCCAGAGATCAGGCTGGCCGGCAACGAGGCCCGGCTCGTCACCGCACTGACCGACGCCATCGTCGACGTCTACGGCGAGTGGGCCCGCGACCTCGTGAGCATCCGCCTGGCCGGAGTCCCCGCAGGTCGTTTCGCACAGGGCGGCAAGGCCGTCGACACCAACGCCTCGGTGGTGCTGGGGGTTCGCGCCGGCGTCTTCGACCGCCCCGACGCCGCACAGATCACCGCGCGCCTCGGCACCGCGCTCACCCGCGTCGCCGGTGACGACCTCCGCGCGGGCACCATGGTCGAACTCGTGGCGTCACCACCGGAACGCACCTTCGTCGGGGGCACCCTCGCTGTCTGACCCCCATCCGGGCGACCTCGCCGCTTGCGCTTCTCGGCATGAGGCGATCGACCACTGCTTGCTGTCCGGCTCGGATGCGGGTGGCGGCAAGACGGTATGAGGGGGTGCCGGTTCCGGGATGTCACCGCCGCAGGTGCAGCGGTCGCCACGATGGGCGCCCGCAGGGCCCGCTCCTCATCTGGCACCAGGGGCGCTCGGTCATCACCGCAGCACGCAGAGGGTGAACCCCCCGGATGGGTGTGCGGCCGTGCTTCACAATGTCTGCCTGTGACGAGCACCTTGATGACCACGGCCATCGCGGTCGTCGGCACGCTGCTGGGCAGCGGGCTGACGGCGCTTGTGACCGCTCGGATCGAGCGGCGGAGGAATGAGGCTCTGGAACGGCAGCAGGTACGCCAAGAGGCGGCGCAAGACCGTGCCGCGCTTCGTGAGCTACGGGTCGAGCACCGGAGGTGGCGCCGGGACCGTCGACAAGCTGCCTACCAAGGCTTGATGGACGCGGCTCATGAAGCGCAGGGGGCTGTCTGGCAGCTGGCACGGCTGACGCTGGAGCCCTACGACCAGCAGCGTTACGACATACGGCGTGGTGCTGCCATCGATGCGGTACGCGCGACTCGGCAGGCGGCGAATACGGTCGAGCTCGAAGGGCCCGCCGATGTGGCGCAGGCTGGTGTCGAGTACGCCGAAGCCCTGGATCGGCACATCCACCCGCCTGTTCAGTACCTGATGGAACTCAGCAAGGGGCCGCTGACCGATGAGCAGAAGGACCGCTACCGTTCCTCGGCGGCGGAGACGGGCCTTCTCGTGGAGGACCTGCGGCGGCGCTTCGTCTCTCTCGCCCGCGTGGCTCTGGACGAGGTGGTGGACGAGGCCGACCAGGGGACGTAGGCGGCTGCATGAGGTGTGGAGGGCGATCGGACCTCTCCTCGGGGTCTCCGCGGCGCTCACGGTCCCCGGCCCGTCGACACCCCGCCGCTGAGATCTCGGCTCGGAGTACGGGCAGCCTGAAGCGCTGACGAGCTGTTCAGCCGGTGGTTCGTGAGGCGTCCAGGGAACCGGCGAAGCCGGCGAGCGTCTGGTAGTCGTTCTCCCGTAGACCGATCCGCGGGTTGACGTGGTGCAGGAGCGCGGGGCCTTGGTGGTGGGCGGTCACATACGTCTGATCCCGCTCGCTCTGCTCGTCGTCCACCCAGGCGAAGGGACGACCGTCCGCGTAGTCAACCAGCGGCCCGGTCTTCCAGTGGACTCCATCAGGGCGTTCTTGGAGTAGGACGTCGCCGAAGTCGACGAAGGGAAGTTCCGGAAGGCCCACAACCGGTGCGATCCATCGGTTGGCGTCGCCCATCCATGTGGTGGCCCAGCACAGCTCGAAGCCGAGTCGGAGCAGGGTTCGCCCGTGCTCGGGGTTGAGCCAGACGCGTAGGGCGCGCCGTCGGCGCGGGAAACCCCCATCATTCTCATGGGCGTCGTTCCGGGGCACTCTGAGTGTGGTGTACCCGTCGGGACGTCTCTCCGGCTGGGCCGCATAAGGGTTGAGCGGACCGTCCACGTCCAGGAACAGCAGCGGTCGGTTCACGGTTCCCCCGGTTTTGCTCAGTGTGGACTGCCCCGGTCAGCGTAGCTGTGGGAGTGCTTCGGCACGGGGGCCGGTCCGCGTGGTGATCACGATATGGCGATGTGATCACGGCATCGGAGTCGTGCCGGGTTTCCCGTGCCGCAGTCACCGATGCGACAGGCTGAGCAGGCCTTTCTTGCCTCATTCACAGCTTGGTGAGCGTGTGGGGCATCGCTGCGCCCGTGTCGGGGCTGGCCTTGTCATCGGGCCCACCAGCCGAGTCGGGCAGCGGTGTCCGCACGACCGTGGTGGCTGAGCGCTCCAGTCCGGGGGCGCCGGAGCTGAAGCGCTCAGCCGCGCCGGGTGGTCAAGAGCCTCACGCGGGTTCGACGGGGAGCCACAGCTCGCAGGTCGCGGTGCTCACGTCGTCCGCGCGCTCGAGGAACGCGACGATCGACGGGCCCGGCCGCAGCCGCCACGGGTTGGAGGGGAACCACTCGGTCGCGGTCGCCGCCCAGGTCGTCTGCAGGGCCTGCGGGTAGGGTCCGCTGATGCGGAAGACCGCCCACATCCCGGCCGGTACCTCGATGGTGTCGAGCCCGTCCGGGACCGGTGTGTCCCGGGCGAGGGCCACTCCGTGCAGGTAGGTGAGTTCGCTGCCCTCCCTGGCGTCGGGATCGACGCCGTCGCTGACCTGCAGCAGGCCCCTGGGTTCGGTGTCGCTGAGGGCCTTCAGCCGCAGGTGCTCCTCCTGAGGCAGCGCGGCGATGTGCTGCTGGATGTGCGGGTTGACGCCCTGGTGGATGAGCGGAACGCGGGCGGCGTGTCCTGCCAGCCGGAACGCGGGGCGGTCGGCGAGGCGGGTGTCCATGGGGTGAGTCCCTTCGACGGTCAGGCGGAACCTGAGCTGCGGTTGCGTACGCAAGGGGCCTCCGTCTCGGCGCACGTCGCCGGGGCCGGCACCGTGGACCGCCCGGAAAGCGCGCCCGAACGCCTCACCGGAGCCGTATCCGTGCCGGACGGCGATGCTCAGCAAGTCCTCCTCGCCCCGCACCACGGCGGCCGCCGCGACGGTCATGCGGCGGCGCCGCACGTACTCCGACAGGGGCATACCGGCCAACGACGAGAACATCCGGCGCAGGTGGTACTCGGTCGTACCGAGCGACGCTGCCAGGCCGTCGAGGTCGAGCTCCTCCGCGAGGTGCCGCTCGACGAGGTCGACGAGCTGGTTGAGTGCCGAGATCATGAGGCCTCCTTCCGACTCCAAGCCTGGCGGCAGGCAACCCGGCCGTGCCCGACCACGGCGAACCGATCCGATCAGGTGCCTGGACCGGCACCCGGCAGACGCACCCTCCCATGGCCGCTGCCCACCCCCAGGGCTCCACCGGGGACGTGGGTCCCGAACGGCCGAGCGCAAGCACGGACCTACGCGTTCAGCTTCCCGCGGCCGGGGGCGGGGTGGCGGGTTCGCCGGACAGGCAGTGGTGCACCATGGACAGGAGCTCCTGGTCGGTGAGGCCGAACTCGCGTGCCTGGGCGATGAGGCCGCGTACGGCCTCGGTGAGCCGGGCCCGGTCCGCGACGCCGGGTGCCGCGGTGATCACGGCGCCCCTGCCTCGGCGCAGCTCGATCAGGCCCTCGTCACGCAGTCGCTGGTAGCCGCGCAGCACGGTGTGCACGTTGACGCCCAGCGACTCCGCGACCTCGCGGGCAGGCGGTAGCCGCTCGCCCGGCGCCGCCGAGCCGTCGGCGATCGCTCCCCGCACGCATGCGGCGATCTGCTCGCCCAATGGCACGGGAGAGTTCGCAAGTACCCGGAACAGCATTCCGGCTCACGCTCCTGTCGCGTGGCGGTGCACCAGGCCGTTGAGCAGGCCGGCCGCGGTCGTGGAGTCGTCGACGGTGACGACGTACGCGCGTCCCCCCGTCGTACGGACCGACAGTGCCTCCCCCGAACGCAGCACCACGCCCCGCCGGTTCCGCCGTACCCGGTAGCCCCAGCCGCCGAAGTCGCCCATGGCGTCGACCTGGACGCTGCCGGCGCTGACGACGCTGTCGAGCGGCACGGTGAGCCGCGGCCTGGGCACGACCGTGGAGGCGACGGTGAGACCGCGCCGGTCGACGGTCACGCGTACGGCCGCGAACGCTGCGCACAGGAACCCGAGGGCCAGCGGCAGCAGTCCCGCCTGCCAGGGGCCGAACACCATGGCGAGCAGCCCGCCGAGCCCGACGAACCCGGCCGGCAGCAGCAGTGCGCGCGAGATGACGGTACGGCTCCACGCCGCGGCCTCCCCCTCGGCCAGGACGAGCGCGGGCGTCGGCCGCGCGGGCTCGCGCCGCGGGGCGCCGCTCGTCAGCCACCACGTCACGGCGCCGGTGACCACGCCCGCGAGCAGGAGTACGGCCGTGTGCCACATCGGCAGGTGTACGTCGGAGGGGTCCTCGACATCCGTGTTGGCCAGGACGGTCAGGACCAGCGGATAGCCGAGCGTGACAGCCGTGCCGGCGCCCACCGCGGCGGTCATCCGCGCCCCCGGGCTCTCCTTGGAGGCCAGCATCAGCACGGTGAACAGCAGCCCGAGACCGGCGAGCAGGCCTGCGCCGGACCACAGTGCGGTGACCCGGCTCGCGAATCCGTCAGCCCCGCCGTCCCCCGAGAAGTGAATGGCGATGCGGCCCGGCAGCCGGTCGTAACTCAGCAGAAAGACCCCGACGTAGACGGCGGTGGCGAGGCCGAACGGAACGGCTGTCGGAGCGCACCTGCGCATGGCTGTCATCTGACTCCCCCTCATGCTGTTGTTCGCATTGAAGTAGAACAATGCCAGTCTACGACCCGGCCCGCCGCGCGCAACAGCCCGGTGTCGAGGCCGAAGTCGCCCACACGGCAGGCGGCACGCCGGGAGTCTGCGACGCGGGCGCGCATCCGGGGCGCCCACCGGCTGTGCCGCCGACTGGTGGCCAGGGGCAGACGGCGCGCTGGTCTGCGGGGGCCGGTTGCCGGGGCACGGTCTTAGCGACGCGAACGCCGGGACGGCGGCGCGGCACAGTCGGCGCATCGACGTGCCGCACGGGCCTTGGCCGGCGGGTTGTGGCGCCTCGCTTCCGGCAGGAGTACGCGCACGTCGTGCGTTCGTACGGGCTCCGAGTGCGGCGACACTGGTTGCGTGATTATCGAACGCGCGTATGCCAATCTCCCCTCGGACCACGAGGACGCCTGGCCCTGGTCGGTGCCCTGCGTCCGGCAGCTGCTCGACGAGGGGCTGCGGTTCACCGCACCGGTGACCTTCCTGGTCGGTGAGAACGGTTCGGGGAAGTCGACCCTGGTCGAGGCACTGGCGGAGGGGTTCGGCCTGGACTCCTACGGCGGCTCCCACGACTGGCGCTACGCTTCCCCGCGCGGCAAGTCACCCCTCGGTGAACGTATGAAATTCGACGCCGCCTCGGGGCGCGGGCGCCGTATGGCCACCAGCTGGTCGGCCCGCAAGGGGTTCTTCCTGCGCGCCGAGACCGCGCTCGACGCCCTGGACAGGGAAGGCTTCGCGCCGGAGCACGTCAGCCATGGGGAGGGCTTTCTCGCGGCGTTCCGCGGCAAGTTCCTCCACGCCGGGCTCTATGTGCTCGACGAGCCGGAGGCCGCGCTCTCCTTCTCCTCGTGCCTCGAACTGATCGGGCACATCGACCGGTTGGCCAAGGGCGGCGGCCAGGTCGTCTGCGCCACGCACTCCCCGCTGCTGACCGCGCTGCCGGGCGCCGACATCATCGAGGTCGGTGAGCACGGAATGCGGCAGGTCGCCTGGCGGGAGCTCGGCATCGTGGACCACTGGCGCCGCTATCTCTCCGACCCGCACGCCTATCTGCGGCACATCGTCGAACCGTAGGCGCTGCCCCTCACGCCTCGCCGCAGTCTCATGGGCAGTTGCATCGGCGCCCCTACCGCATCGGGGGCGCCCGCCGTCGGGGCAAGCAGGTCGTGGCAGCCGGCAACCGGCACCGCGACGGCTGTGGCGTCGCGGCCGCTCCCCCACGGCGGCGCCCACCACCGACCGGGGTGCCCGTCTCCACCACGGCCACCGTGCTGCCGTCCCGCCCGACCGACAGCAGGCTGATGCCGGTGGCTCCCCAGGACGTGTCGGTGCGCAGGCCGTGGATGCGGGCGCGCAGGTACGGATCCCCCTCGTCGGCCGCCGGGTCGCGGCTGGGGGGCAACTCGGCGTACACGCTGGTTCGTTGGCATGATGAGACCATGACGAACCACGGGGGACAGCAGGAGCCGACCAGCTACGCGTTGCAGCCACCGGCCAAGCCGCCCGCGGCTGCGCGGGGCGCGGCGCCCCGAACGCCGCACGTGCCGACGGAGGTGCCGGGTGGGTCGGGCGAGGCGGCCGCGCCCGGTCCGGAGTCCGGCGCGGGGCGGCTGGTGGGCGGACGGTACCGGCTGCTGGAGCGGCTCGGTGCCGGAGGCATGGGGACCGTCTGGCGGGCGCGCGACGAGGTGGTGGACCGGGACGTGGCCGTCAAGGAGCCGCGCCTGCCCGACACGCTCACCGCCGGTGAGCGCCACAACGCCCACCAGCGCATGGAGCGGGAGGCCCGCGCGGCCGCCCGTATCGACCACCCCTCGGTGGTCACCATCCACGACGTCGTCACGGAGGACGGCAGCCCCTGGATCGTGATGGAGCTGGTACGGGGCCGGTCCCTCGCCGACCTGCTCGACGAGGGCACGCTTCCCCCGCCGGAGGCGGCGCGGATCGGCCTCGCGGTGCTCGGAGCGCTCACCGCCGCGCATGAGGCCGGGGTGCTGCACCGGGACGTGAAGCCCGGCAACGTCATGCTGGGCCGCCACGACAGGGTCATCCTCACGGACTTCGGTATCGCGCAGGTCGAGGGGGAGCAGAAGCTGACCGAGACGGGCGGCTTCGTCGGCTCCCCCGAGTACGTCGCCCCCGAGCGCGTGCTGGGACGCAGGCCCGGGCCCGAGTCGGACCTGTGGTCGCTGGGCGTGACGCTCTACCAGGCCGTCGAGGGGGTCTCGCCGTTCCGCCGTCAGACCACCCCGTCCACGCTGCAGGCGATCCTCCTCGCCGAGCTGGCGCCCGCTCAGCACGCGGCGGAGCTGAGCGAGGTGATTCGCGGGCTGCTGCGCAAGGAGCCGGAGGCCCGGCTGTCCGCTCCGGAGGCGCTGGCGATGCTGCGCGCCGCCGCGGCGCCGCCCTCCGAGACCCGGCCGGTGCGGGACGCCGACCGCCCCGGCCCGGCATCCGCCGGCTCCGGCGGGCTCCCCTCCGCTGCCGGCCGCTCGGCGCGCCGGAGGCGGTTCGCGTTCGCGGCGGCCGCGGGGGCGGCGGTGCTCGCCCTGGTCACGACGCTGGTCCTCCAGTTCACCGGGGACGAGCTGCCGGAGGGGTGGAAGCGGTACGACGAGTACCGGATGCAGCTCTCCGTGGCGGCGCCCGCGGACTGGAAGATCACCACCGAGGACAACCTGGACAACCAGGCCGGGCCCTACACCGCGACCCGGTACACCTCTCCGTCCGGTGACATGTCGATCCTGGTGGACGAGTTGCAGAACGTCACCGAGACCGCCATGGCGACCGCTGAACGCTGGAAGCGCGAGTACACGGAGGCCACCCCGCCGCAGGGCGGCCGGCCCGCCGTGGCGGCCGCGAAGGCGGACAGCCACCAGGGCCGGGACGCCGCGCTCTTCACCACCACCTACAACGTCGACTCGGAGGGAACGCCCCGCCGTCTGAACAAGACGCTCGTGGTGGTCAGCTCCCGCCAGGAGCGGCTCACCCTCACGGTCTCCCTGCCGGCCGGGAAGCATGCCGAGAAGACGGCGGACGAGCTGCTGGGCAAGGCGCGGTCGGCGTTCGAGATCCGCGACCTGTGAGAGCGGCGCGGGGCGCCCGGCCCGGCCTTTACCAGGGCCGGGCGCGCCGCGCATGAGAGGAGCGGAGGGACGGCCGGGCGCGGGCGAGCGGACGCGACGAGCCGGGGCCCCGCGGACGTGTCCGGTGTGGTGGACGGCGTGCCCGGAACGACGGGCGGGACGGAAACGGGGTCGGGCGGGCGGGACCGGAACGGGTCGCGCAGGGCGGGCGGGACCGGGACGGGTCGCGCACGGCGGGCGGGACAGGAACGGGTCGCCCCGGGCCGGCCCGGCAGGAGCGTCGGGTGTCGCGCGGGCGGCGATCGGCAGGGATCCTCCGGCGGCTTCCGGGAAGGCTGTGAGGACCCGCCCCGCAGACCGTGAGGAAGACCGATGACCCAGTACCCCCAGCTGCTGCACACCGTGCTGGACACGACCAGGCCCCGGGAGCTGGCCGAGTTCTACCGGCTCCTGCTCGGGCTGGTGTACCGCCCCGGCGACGAACCGCCGGAGGACGGCACGCCCGACCGGCCCGAATGGCTCGTGCTGCGCGCGTCCGACGGGACGAACCGGCTCGCTTTCCAGCAGGTCGAGCGCCTGCCCCGCACGACATGGCCCGCGCACGACGTCCCCATGCAGGCGCACCTCGACCTCACCGTCCCGGACACGGCCGAGCTGACCAGGCAGCGGCGACGGGCTGAGGAACTGGGCGCGGAACTGCTGCTCGACCGGTACGACGACCCGGACGAACCGCTCTACGTCTTCGCGGACCCGTCGGGTCACCCCTTCTGCATCTTCGTGCGGACGCCGGGCTGACAGCGCCAGGCCGGTCCGCCAACGGCCCACAGGGACCGTGCGGGATCGGGCGCCAGCGGGCCGGTTCCAGCCGGAGCGACCGCTGCCGTAGCAGAGGGGCGGCCCGTACGGGCGGTGGCCACGGGCACGCGGAGGAGCGTCGAACCAGCCGACCCCGCTCTCCCAGCGACAGCGCGTGGCACCCTCACAGGGAGCCCCACGCGGCGGCATGCTCGGCCAGGTGGCGCTGGAGGTGCTGTACGGCGGGCTGGACGGGTCCGGAGCGGGTGACCAGGTACAGGGTGTTGAGCGGCGGCACGGCGCTGCGGTGGAGCTGCTCCAGCGAACCGGCGTGGAGGGCGGCTTCCACCAGGTAGCGCGGAAGGACCGAGATGCCCGTGTCGGCGGCCACCGCGGCCAGCACGGACCGCAGGTCGGGCACGACGAGGGCCACCGGATTGGGCGGGCGGCGCCCGAACTCGCTGCGCCAGTACCGGCGGATGATCGGCAGTTCCTCCGCGTAGGCGACCAGCGGCAGGTGCGCGAGCGCGGCGACCGGGTCGTCCTCGAGGCGCTGCCGGTCGAGGGAGCGGGCCGCCGTGGGGGTGCCGACCAGGACGAACTCCTCGTCGACGTACGGCGTCGCGGCCAGGCCGCGCAGGGCCGCCGGCGGCCGGACCGAGGAGACGACGAGGTCGAGCCGGCCCTCGGACAGCAGGGTGAGCAGGGGCTCGGCCTGGTCCAGCGTGAAGCGCAGGCGCAGGCCCTGGCGGGTCAGGGCCGCCACGGCGGGCAGGAGCCGGGCGGCCGTGAACTCGGCCGGCGCCCCGATGCGCACGGTGGCCCGCAGGTCCGCCGCGTCGCCGTCCCCGTCGAGAGCGTGCCGCAGGCCGTCCAGGTGGGGGCCCACGCGGCGGGCCAGCTCGTGGGCCCGGTCGGTGGGGTGGGCTCCGCCCCGCGAGCGGATGAACAGCGGGCCGCCCACCTGCTGCTCCAGCCGCGCCAGTTGCCCGCTGACGGCCGGCTGGGACACCCCCAGTGCCCCGGCGGCCCTCGTCAGCGATCCCCGGCGGTAGATCTCCAGGAAGGTGGCTAGCAGATCCAGGTCCCTCACGTCCCCACCGTACATAAGAAAATCTATGGCCTGGCGTGTGCGGTGCCCGCTTTCGCGATGCACGCTGGGGACGTCCCCTCCGGACACCCCGATGACTCGCGAAAGAGGAACGTTTCCCATGGCGAAGATCCTGATGATCGTCTCGGCGGCCGACCGTCTCACGCTGGCGGACGGCTCCGAGCACCCGACGGGCTACTGGGCCGAGGAGGTCGCCGCCTCGCACAGGGTGCTCGTCGAAGCCGGCCACAGCGTGGACATCGCCACCCCCGGTGGCGTCCGGCCCACCGTCGACGCCATCTCGCTCGACGAGCGCGGCGGTGTCGACCCCGCGGAAGGCGCCGCCTTCGCCAGCTACCTCCAGTCCATCGAGCCGGACCTCGCGGCGCCGCTGGACCTGGCCACCGTACGCGCCGCCGACTACGACGCCTTCTACCTGCCCGGCGGCCACGCCCCGATGGCCGACCTGGCCGACGACGCGCGCCTCGGCGCGCTGCTCGCCGACGCCGACGCGAGCGGCCGCGTCATCGCCGCGCTCTGCCACGGCGTCGCCGGGCTCCTCAGTGCCACCCGGACCGACGGCGCGTTCCTCTTCGCCGGGCGCGGCCTGACCGGTTTCACCGACGAGGAGGAGAAGCAGGGCGGACTCGGTGAGCGGACCCCGTGGTTCCTGGAGAGCCGGCTCGCCGAGCGCGGCGCCGACGTCAGGACCGGGGCCCCGTGGAGCGACACGGTGATCGTCGACGGCAATCTGATCACCGGGCAGAACCCGCAGTCCAGCGTGGCCACCGCCCGGCAGGTCGTCGCCGCCCTGTCGGCCGCCTGATCCCGGCCCCGGTCCCGCCTGCCACTTCCGTCGCACGGGGTGTGGCGGCGGGCTGGCCCGCCGTGCTCCGCCCCCCGCGGCCCCCCGCGCCCTTCGCGTCCGGCCGCGGCGTTCGCCGGGCGGCGCGGGACCGGCGCCAGGGCGGGTGACCAGCCCCGTACCGCCCCGGCTCGGCAGCGGAGGAGCCGACGGCACCGGCGCCGTACGCCCGCCGGTCCGTGAGCCCGCCGTGGGCGGAGGCGGGACCCGTACAGTGGGAGTGCTGGCCGCGTTCCCCCGACTCCCGGCCCCGCGCGCCACCCCCGTACCTCTCGCACCACCTGTACCGGAGCACTCATGGACGACCCGTCCACCGCCGCGGACGACGGTTCCGGCACGCTGTTCGGGCTCGACGCGCTCGGTGCCGCCGGGCCGGCGGAGGTCCACGCGAAGCCGGCCTTCCGGGACTCCGCCGCGGCCCGCCGGCTGCTGCCGGTGCGGGAGATCCACGCGGAGCCCGCGGCGGCCGCCTCCCCGCGCGGCCGGCAGATCATCGCCCGGTTCCCCGAGGCCAGGGTGGTCACGGTGGACTCGCACTGGGGCATCCCCGGACTGCACGGCAACGAGGGCAACGTCGAGCGCTGGGTCCGGGTGAAGGGCGAGACGCTGGTCCTGGGTGAGAGGAAGACGCTCACCGTCCGCCCCAACGGCCGGTCGGCGGACTGGATCGCCCCGGGCGCCTCCAACGGCTGCGCCATGGCGTGCGCCTACTGCTACGTGCCCCGGCGCAAGGGTTACGCCAATCCCATCACCGTCTTCACCAACGGCGACCGGATCATCGCCCACCTCGCCCGGCACATCCGGCGGCAGGGGCCCAAGCCCGAGCCCAACCAGTGCGACGACGAGGCGTGGGTGTACGACATCGGCGAGAACGGCGACTGCTCGGTGGACGCGCTGATCTGCGACAACACCGCGGACTTCGTGCACGCCTTCCGGCAGTGGCCGACCGCGAAGGCGTCGTTCGCGACCAAGTTCGTCAATCCCGACCTGCTCGCCCTCGACCCGCGCGGCCGGACCCGCGTCCGCTTCTCCGTGATGCCCCCGGACGACTCCCGGCTGCTGGACGTGCGCACATCGCCGGTCGCCGAGCGCATCCGCGCGGCCGCCGACTTCGTGGACGCCGGGTACGAGGTGCACTTCAACCTCTCCCCCGTGGTGATCCGTCCGGGCTGGCAGGAGGCGTGGGCGGACCTGCTGCGCCACATGGACGACGTCCTTCCGGCCCGGGTGAAGCGGCAGGCCGCCGCCGAGGTGATCATGCTGACGCACAACCGTGAGCTGCACGAGGTCAACCTCGGCTGGCATCCCCGGGCCGAGGACGTCCTCTGGCAGCCGGAGCTCCAGCAGGCCAAGCGCTCCGAGAACGGCGCCGTCAACGTCCGCTACCGCAACCGGGTCAAGGCGGAGGCGCTGGAGGCCCTGCACGCCCTGATCGGCCACCACGCACCCTGGCTGCGCGTCCGGTACGCCTTCTGACCGCGGCGTGGACCACGGCGCGCGGCCACAGGTGGCCGCGGGGGTCGGCTCGGGCCCGGCGGGCCCCGTGTCGGGTGGCCCACGTAGGTCCGAGGCCGTGTCGCCCGCCCCGTGCCCGGGAAGGCTGGGACGGCCGGGCGGCGGCAGGGGTGACGACGGCCCGCTCCCTGCCCGGGCGGGTCGTACGGTGGGCTGGGGCCCGGTCGCCGAGGTCAGGCGACGAGGCCGAGCCGTGGGCCTCCCTGGTGGCGCAGGCGCCTGAAGAACGCCAGCACACCGGCGGAGCCGCCGGCCCAGGTGGCGCTCGGGCGGGCCAGGCCGGTGTCGGGGAACACCGGCTTGGACCAGGTGCCGCCGCTGCGGCTCAGGACGAGCAGGGCGACGGTCTCGGCCGCGTCCCGGAACTCCTGCGACCCGGAGACCCGCGCGACGTCGACCATCAGATCGCCCACCCCCGCCAGCCCGCAGCACTGCGTGACCAGCGGCATCCGCGGTGCCAGCGCGGCGCAGGCACGCGCGGCCCTCTGCGCCAGGTCGAGGTAGCCGGGATCGCCGAGCAGTTCGGCCGCCCGCAGCAGGACCGCCCCGATGCCGGCCAGACCGCGGCACCACGAGCCGTAGCGGCGGGTCGCCCCCGGCCGGGCGGCGGCCGCGAGGATGTCCGGTGTCGCGGCGGCCAGGCGCGCGGCGGCCTTCTCCGAGCGGCTGACCGCCTCCGCGTCCCCGGTCGTGGCACCGTATTCGAGCAGGAACCAGGCGATGCCCGCCTCGCCGTGCGCGACGCCCTCGCCCAGGGCGGCGCTGCCGGGGGTGTCGGGGCCGGTCGGGACCAGGCGGGCGGTCCCCGACGCGAGCATCCGCTCGCAGTGGGCGGCGCCGGCCAGGTGGCCGTCCGCGGCTTCCGGGTCGCCCGCCTTACGGGCGTGCCGGGCCAGCAGCAGACGGCCCAGGCCGATCCCGGCGGCGCCCGCGATCAGGTCCGCCTCGGGTGGTCCGCCGTCCGGTGCCCGCTGCGGCAGCAGGAGCCGCCAGGGCCGTGCGGGCGTGTCGGGGCCCCCGTGCCAATCCGCCTGGGTGAGGAAGAGCTCCACTCCGGTGTGCCCGGTGTAGAAGGCCGGTGGCAGATTTCTGGACTGCCGCGCGGTCCACCGCGCCAGCGCGGTGACGGCCGACCGGATCGCGGGCCGGTGTACGTGGTGGAGGAGTTCCAGTCCCAGACCGGAACTGCCGCCGTAGACGTCGACGGAGGTGGGGACGTTGAGCCGCGCTGCGCCCTGGGGGTCGGCGATCGCCTGCGCCTCGGCGGCGCAGTACGCGGCCGTGTGCTCGATGATCTCGTCCAGCAGGTCGTCGTCGATCCGGGGGCGGGCGGCCGGTGGCCGGGGCGGGGGCGTGGCCGTGCCGGTGCGCAGGCGGTCGGCGGCGGCAGCCCGTACGTCCGCGTCGAAACTCAGCAGGCCCGTGATCGCCGAGCGGATCTCCCGGTGGGCGCGTCCGGGCAGCGCCCACGCCAGACAGGCGAGGGTCCGGTCCCGGTTGACCTCCCGGTCGGGGTCGACGATCACCGGGTCCATGCCGGTGGCGGCGAAGAAGAGGGTCGCGCCGAGGGCGTAGAGGTCGTCGGCCGGGGTCGCCGGTCCGGTCGCGCGCAGGACCGGCCCGCCGTATCCAGGCGTCGCCCCGCCGGGGCCCGTGCCGCGCAGTTCGCTGATCCCGAAGTCGATCACGTGGCAGTGGCCGGGGCCCGCGGCGTCGAGCACGACGTTGTCCGGTTTGAGGTCGCGGACGACCACGTCGCGGTCGTGGATGGCGTCGAGGACGCGCAGGAGGCGGCGCGCGAGGGCGGAGAGGGTACGGCCGGGCCGGGTGCCGTCGTCACGGTAGGGGCCCTGTGCCAGGACGTCCCTGCGCAGGTCCCGGTCGCCGCAGCTGCTCATCACCAGGTACTCGTCCTGCCGGTGGGCGAAGTAGTCCACGGCGCGTGGCACGCCGGCGACGCCTTCGAGGGCGGTGAGGACCGTGCGCTCGTTGCGCAGCCGGTGCCGGGCGTCGGTGCCGGACTCGTCCTCGCCGACGAACGCCCTGGCCTCTTTGACCACCACGGGCAGCGCGAGGACGCGGTCGAACGCGCGGTAGACGTTGCCCGTCGCCGCCCGCGTGATGCCGGTCGTCACCGTGTAGCGTCCACCGCCGAAGCCGGCCGCGGAGGGCTCGGGGGCGGGTTCGCCGCGGGGCGTGCTGCGGGGTCCGGCGGCGGGTTCGCCACCGGGCACGCTGCGGGGGCCCTGGTCGGGTTCGCCTCGGGGTTCGTCGCGGGATCCGGTGCCGGGCTCGTCGCGGGCTTCGGTGCCGGGTTCGCCGCCTGCCGAGAAGGGGTCGCGCGCCCAGGGCGGGCAGCGGTAGCGGCCGACGGCCAGACCGTCGAACAGCCGGCCGTCCGGGCCCGTCATGACGGACTCCAGCCGCCCACTGCGACCGGTCCGGTAGTCGCCGGTGAAGGGGCCGTAGCGGTAGTAGACCGGCGCGCCGGGGTCGACGCGCCGGTCGCTGACGACGCGCGGGCCCTCCCGGCCGCGCAGGACGGCGGCCAGTTCGCGGGCGATCCGCACCACGCCGTCGGGCGGCGGGTAGACGGTGACCGCCTTGCCGACGGCCGCCGCACTCACCGTCCCGGAGTTCAGACGACGCAACGTCTCGGCGTCCCGGGCGAACTTCACGTGGCAGACGTGCCGGGAGAGCACCGGCACCATCAGCGCGATCGTCGTGTCGAGGTCACCGGGGCGCGCCGAGACGTGCAGCTTCCAGCCGTGCTCCATCGCCGGCATCCGCGGATCGTTCAGGTACGACCACGTCTCGTCGCACCAGCCGCTGCGGCCGGCGATGGAAACGGCCACCGCTACGAGTTCAGATCACACGCGAAACGGGTGGTGGCGGTCACCCAGGGGTCGGAGAGGCACGCGGTGTACTCCCGGTCGGTGCGGTCGTCGTCCTCGAACGCGATCGCCTCGTCGTCGAAGGCCAGCGGACCGGCGTCGCGGAAGTCGACGGTCTCCGAAAGATCCGGCACGGTTACGGGCATGTGACGCCTCCATGATCTGTCCAGCACGGATGAGCAGGCACGGGCCGACACGAGCCGGTGGACCGATCGGGCCGAAGACTCGCTGGACCACGGTAGGGAGGCGCCACCCGAGCTGACAAGGGGTCAGATGCGTTGGGCGCCCACGCATTTCGGCGTCGAGCCGTCCGGGCGGCGGTGACCGGTACCCGCCCACGGGCCGCATCGGCGCGGACGCCTCACTGCCGGGGGCGCTCCGTACGTACGCCCGTCGGCATGGTCCTGCGAGCCGTGCCCCGGGTGCCCTTCGCCGCTCCCCCTGGTGCCGCGAACGCGAGCCGCCACCCACCCAGCCGCGGCGGGGTGGCCGCGGGCCGGGGCGGCTGAGTGACGCCGGAGGCGGACCCCACCGCGCACGGCACACGGGGGCGCCGCCCGAGCAGGGGTTTCCCGGCCGCGGGCGGAGGGCCGCCGTGATGCGCCCGGGCTCCGGTCGGCGCCCCGGCGGACCTCAGGTCCTGAGGTATGAGGCGCCGTTGAGGTCCAGAACCGTGCCGGAGGACCACTCGGCGGCGGGGGACGCCAGCCACAGCACTGCGGCCGCGATCTCGGCTGGCTCGGCGACCCGGCCGAAGGGGCTCTGCGCCCGGATCGCCTCGCCCTCCGGACCTTCGAGGCGGGCCGCCACCCGTTCCGTCGCGAAGAAGCCCGGAGCGACCGACGCGACGGCGATGCCGTACGGGGCGAGCGACACCGCGAGGGACTGGCCGAGGGCGTGGACGGCCGCCTTCGTCGCCCCGTACGCCGGATGGTCCGGCTCACCGCGGAACGCGCCGCGAGACCCGATGTTGATGATCCGTCCGCCGTTCCCCTGGTCGATCATCCGGCGCGCCGCCAGGTGGCTCAGATGGGCGGTGGCCAGCAGGTTCACGGACACGTGGCGGTCCCAGGCCGCCACCCAGTCCTCGTAGGACGTCTCGGGCAGCGGGTGAGGGGTGTTCACCGCCGCGTTGTTGACGAGGACGTCGATCCCGCCGAGCGCGTCGGCGGCCGCCTCGACCAGCCTCGCCGCGCCGGCCGGGTCGGCGAGGTCCTGCCCGATCCGTACATGCCCGGTGCCCGCGAGGCTCTCGTACGTCCGGCGGGCCTCCTCCTCGCGCGAGGAGTAATGCACGGCGACCCGGTCACCGTGGGCGGCGAACGCCTCGGCGACCGCCCGCCCCAACCCGCGCGACGCTCCGCTCACCAGCACCCGACGACCCGACGCGGGAAACCCCATGGCCCCTCCTCCACTCAGACAACACAGCATGACAACCGGACCACCACCCCACACCATCCCTCGACGCGCCCGGACACCGGGCCGTGCCGCGAGCATGCCGCCCCGGCCGTCCCGCGAGGCCCGCTCGCAGACGGGAAGCACCGGCCCCTGCTGAGGGCGTCATCGAGCGTCGCGTCCGCGACCGGCATGTAGTGGTCAGAGGGGCTGCGGCAGTCCTGGCACGATCCCCGTCGGGGGCCCGAGGCCGTACGTGATCTCCGGCGCGGACGGGCGCCGTTCTCCCTTGGACGGCCGCGCCCTTCGCGCACCGGCGGCCAAGTCGCCGTATAGGGAGGGCGCTTGGGGGTATCCGGGTGGCGCCGGACCCCTGGCGGGCCGGCTCTCACCCTCATCATCCCGAAGGAGTGGCACATGAGCACGCAGTACGGCAGTCAGTCCACCGGTCAGCAGCGCGCGGCGACCAGCAACGTGCTCAGCATCATCGCCATCGTGCTCGGCGCGGTCGCCCTGCTCTTCCTGCCGATCGTCTTCGGCGCCATCGGTCTCGTGCTGGCCATCATCGCCATGACGGTCCGACGGGAGCGCCTCGCCACGGTCGCCCTCGTGGTCAGCGCCGTCGGCCTGGTCGGCGGCATGATCCTCGGCGCCCTGGTCGCCAGCGCCTGACAGTGCCTGTACCTCAAGGCCGACGATCCGCGCCCGTGCAGCCCGCCGGGGGCTCCGACCACGGGCGGGCGCCGTGGCGGCGGCTTCTGCCCTTCGCGCCCGTCCGTGCGACCGGTTCCGTGATCTGCCTCCGCCCCGCCGCCTCGGCGTGCAGCCGGAGGAAGACGCCCTTGATGTGGAGCGCATCGGGCGCAAGGTGAAGCTCCGTGGTCAGTCCGTCGCGAGACCGGCCGATGGCATTGTCATCCGTCTCGTCGGCCGGGGCCCCTCGTCGGGGCTCCGGCCGCGTGCTGCTGTGCGCGCGAAGGTGGCGTCGGCTGTGACGGCCCAGTGAGGTCTTGTTTCGGCGCAGACCTGTGCGATGGGCGCGGTGATGCGCCGCCCCCAGTCCCGTCGACCGGTGCACCACCTCAGTACTGCCACGGTGCTTGCCGTGTTACTTCTGTCAGCCGTCCCAGGACCGAGCGTGCTCTTCGTCATCGGACGAGCTCTCGCCCACGGGCGTAGAACGGCGTTGTCTTCTGTCCTCGGCAACGCGCTCGGCGGCTACGTGCTTGTCATCGTGGTGGCCATGGGCGTGGGGAGCGTGGTCGAGCGTTCGGTCCTGCTCTTCAACGTGATCAAGCTGGCCGGGGCCGCTTACCTCGTCTTTCTCGGCGCGAAGGCGCTGCGGGCGAGCTGGAGGGACCGGGCGATCACGAGGACCGCCTCGGGTGCCGCGCCCGGCGGTGGCGGCGGCTCGGTGCGGGCGGGGTTCGTCGTCGGGGTGACCAACCCGAAGAGCATCGTCTTCCTCACCGCCGTCCTGCCTCAGTTCGTCGACCCGGAAGCCGGCCACGCAAGCCTCCAGATGCTCCTGCTGGGGCTGGTCGGAGCCCTGCTGCAACTGGTCTCCGACGGCATCTGGGGGCTGACCGCCTCCACTGCGCGTGCCTGGCTGGGTCGTTCTCCCCGCCGCATGTCACTGATCGGTGGCACGGGAGGGCTGGCCATGATCGGCCTTGGGGCCTCTGTCGCCGTCACCGGCCGCGCGGATTGATGCCGATGCCCCACCCGACGAGCGCCGCCACACCGCACTCGACGGACACCCGCCCATGACCCGCGTCAACGACGCTGCGGGCTAGGGCGATGTGCTGGGCGGTGCGGCGGCGCCTTGGGAGGACGCGGGCAGCAGAGGGCGCATGAACGTGCGCTCGTAGCGCAGTACGCAGCCGCTCTCGTCCCTGATGCGGTCGGCTTCGATGAACTCGGGTTCCGTGCCGAACAGTGCTCGGTACTGCTCGTACGCGGCGAGGCTGGGGAAGCTGAACAGGGCGAACGCCTTGTCGCTGGCGCCCTCGGCGGGGAGGAAGTAGCCGTGGTGGGTGCCGCCGTGCCGGTCCACCAAGTCCATCCACCGGCGCCCGAACTCCTCGAACGCCTCGATCTTCGCCGGATCGATCACGTACTCCACCACGCAGGTAATCATGCTCCGAGGCTAACGCGGTCGTCCGCGCCGACCAGGGTCCGCATACGGTGGCGGACCCGAACCGGTGCTCCCTGGTGGGACATGCCCGAACGCCATGGGCCGTGGGACCGGGTCCATGACCTGTTCCGGCGCCGGCAGCGGGACGGCACCCGGGCGAGGATCCCCACCCGCCTCCAGGCCGAGGCCGACGCCAAGGGTCTGATCACCTGCGACGTCGACGTCGACTCATCGTCTGCCGGGCCATGGTCACCCCGCCTGCCTCCGACTCCGGCTCCCATGAGTCTCCGGAAGCCCCCCAGGGGCAGTTCGTCACTGGCGCGGGATATCGATGCCTGCCGCGCGCAGGTGCTCCTCGACCAGCCCGTTCAGCCGGGCGATGGACGGTGCCTCGTCCTCCCGGTGGTGGTTGACCACGCCGTACCGCGAGGCCGCGTCGGGACCGTGCGGTCGCTTGGCCGGCAGCGTCAGCAGCGCGCGGACGCCCAGCAGGTTGGCGGCCACCGCTGAGGCCAGCTCCTCGATCCGCGGGTCGTCGGGGTCCCAAGACCTCGCCTCCCAGCCGCGCTTGGTCAGCTCGACGAACTCGGGGTCGTCCAGCCGGTGTTCGAGGTTGTCGAGGAAGAGGTCGAAGACCTCGGGAGTCAGCGCCCTCGACAGCACGAGGGCCTCCCGCTGGGTGGTGACGTAGTCGGGGCTGAAGTCGAGCTCGGCGAGTCGGTCCAGGACCGCGCAGGCCCGGTCGGGCAGCAGGGCGCGGTCACCGTGGGCGAGCCGGTGCAGGGTGTCGCGGCGGGCGGTCAGCTCCTCGATCTGTTCGGTGAGCCGGCGGCGGACGTCGTCCAGGGCGGTGGCGAACCGCTCGGGCTCGGCGTCGAGCAGCTCGCCGATCTCGGCCAGCGGCACACCCGCCCCGGCCAGGGCCCGGACCTGGACAAGGCGCAGCAGGTCGGCCGAACCGTAGCGCCGGTAGCCGGAATGGTCCCGTTCCGGTTCGGCGACCAGGCCGAGCCGGTGGTAGTGCCGCACCGTCTTGACGGTGATCCCGACGAAAGCCGCCGCCTGACCGATCGTGAGCCTCTCTGCCATGGGGTGAGCGTAACGCTCCTCCCTCGCCTTGACCTTGACCTTGGGTCAGGGTCCACGCTCATCCCACACCCGCTGACGCGAGATGAGGAATCACCATGACCGAGCAGGACACCGCCGCCGCGCAGGACCGCCTCGAGCTGCGAAAGGCCATGCAGGAGATCGTCGACGCCGGTTTCGCCGGGGTGCATTTGCGCGTGAACGACGAGCTCGGCGAGTGGGTCGGCAGCGCCGGCGTGAGCGAGCTGGGCCGGACGGCGAAGCCGCCGACCGACGGGCACTTCCGGGTCGGCAGCGTCACCAAGACCTTCGTCGCGACCGTCGTGCTGCAGCTCGTGGACGAGGGCAGGCTCGGCCTTGAGGATCTGGTGGCCGATCACCTGCCCGAGCTCGGGCTCGACCGGCGGATCACGGTAAGGATGCTGCTGCAGCACACCAGCGGGATCTTCAACTTCACCGGCGAGTTCTCCGCCGACGGCACGGTCGAGCCCGGTGTGGTCGCCGGCTTCGGCAAGGAGTGGGTCGACCTCCAGTACGCGACCTTCCGACCGGAGGAACTGGTGCGGGGGGCGCTGGCGAAGCCGGCGCGGTTCGAGCCGGGCACGGCCTGGAGCTACTCCAACACCAACTACGTCCTGGCCAGGCTGCTGATCGAGAGGGTCACCGGCCGCTCGCTGCCCGAGGAGACGCATCGGCTGATCCTGGGTCCTCTCGGTCTGACGGGCACCCTGCTCCCGGAGACCCGGGAGGATATCCCCGAGCCGCACGCCCGCGGCTACTTCGGCTACGACGACGCCGGAAAATGGAAGGTGGTCGACACGACCTGCTTCAACCCCTCCTGGGTATCGGCCGCCGGCGACATGATCTCGACCAGCCGGGACCTCCACACGTTCTTCTCCGCGCTGAACAGCGGCAAGCTCATCTCGGCCGAGCTGCTGGCCCAGATGCGCGTCGCGGACCCCACGATGGGTTACGGCCTGGGGGTGTTCGTGGAGGAGCTGGACGGCGGCGGCACCGTCCTCCACCACAACGGAGGGTTCTGGGGCTGGGGCGCGCTGATGTACAGCACGCCCGACGGCACCAAGACCCTGACCGGCTCGCTGACGTCCGGGGGCATCGAGATGGACCTGCCCACCATGGCCACGACGTTCGAGAAGGTGAAGCAGACGCTGGTCAAGGCGGTGTTCGCCTAGAGTCTGTTGTGAAAGTGCTGGTCACAGCCACTTCTTGATGGCTGCGACCAGTACGGTCGCTGCGTAGCGGACGGCGAGTTCGTCGTACCGGGTGGCGACGGGCCCCGTGGCGCTTGAGCCGGTTGATTCCGCAGACCGCGTGCCGCTGCTTGTAGTCGTCCTTGTCGGACTTCGGCGGCCGCCCGCCGCGCGATCCGCGCTTGAGGCGGTTGCGGACCCGGTCCGCCGGGACCGGGATGGTGGCCTTGATCCCGCGTCTGCGCAGGTAGGAGCGCTTACGGCGGGAGTCGTACGCCTTGTCGGACCGGACCCCGGTCCGGGCGCTTGCGCGGCCTGCCAAGCCCCAGGCGGCGAACCCGGACGGCCTCCAGGACCGGCTCGCATTGCGGGGCGTCGCCCCGCTGCCCGGCTGTGATCACTACGGACAAGGGCTTCTGCCCCTGAGGGCGTCACCTCCATGTCCCGCAGGTGCCGCGGTCGGGGTAGGACCCTCCTGCGCGCCTACCGTGCACCCGCGGGGCCCGCTACTAGGCACTGTCCGGCCGATCATGCTTCGGGGTTGACGGTCCGCAGGTCGTAGAGGTAGGAGCGGTCATCCTTGAAGCTGCGCCAGACGGTGGCCGGGGGTTCGGGTTCGTCAGCCAGGCTGTTGAGGGGATGGGCGGTGACGAGGCCGTCCGTGATCTCGCAGTGCCAGCCGTCGGCCGGCGACCAGACACACCACACCTTCCCGTCCGTTCGGCGGTAGGCAGGACGGCCGTTGTGCTCGCCGTCCCGTTCGAAGTGGTAGCGGAGGCCGTCTATATGGCGCACGAAGGTAAAGGATGCGAGTGCCGTCATACCTTCGGCACTGTATGAGATGACGCTGCCGGTGGCTAAGCGGTTCTGCGAGTAACCAGATGCAGGGCGCATCTCACGGGCGGAGCCAGAGCCGGATTACGGCGACGGTGACGGTGCCGTGGAAGACGTAGGCCCTCTTGTCGTAGCGGGTGGCGACGGCCCGGGAGTTCTTGAGCCGGTTGATCGTTCGCTCGACCTCGTTGCGGCGTTTGTAGATCCCGCTGTCGAAGCCGGTGGGCCGACCGCCCTTGCTTCCGCGTCTTGTGCGGTTGGCCCGCTGGTCCTTCGGCTCGGGAATGGTGTGCTTGATCTGGCGTCTTCGCAGGCAGCGGCGATTGCGGCGTGAGCTGTATGCCTTGCCGCCGCCGAGGCGGTCTGGCCGGGTGCGTGGCCGTCCGCCCTGCGGTCGGGGGATGGCGACCCGTTCGAGGACCTCGATCATCTGCGGGGCGTCGCCCCACTGGCTGGGCGTGAGGAGGAACGCCATAGGCCTGCAGCCGCCCTCACCGGCGAGGTGGATCTTGCAGGTCAGTCCGCCCCTTGACCGTCCGAGTCCTTCGTCGGGGCGGTGGTGCCGAGGCGTCGTCCTTTTTTCGGGATGCGCGGCTTTTTCTCGCGTGCCCTGGCCGCGTGGGCACGGCAGGACGTCGAATCGACGCTGACCATGCTCCAGTCGATCCGGCCCTCGAGATCGGCGTCCGCCTGGACAGCACGCAGAATCCGGTGCCACGTGCCGTCCGCCGACCAGCGCCGGTGCCGCTCGTAGACGGTCTTCCAGCTGCCGAAACGCTCCGGAAGATCCCGCCACGGTATGCCCGTTCGCACCCGAGACAAGATCCCGTTGATCACCCTGCGGTGATCACTCCACCGGCCCGCCACGCTGCCCCGACACCGGCACATGCGGCTCCAACCGGCCCCACTCGGCATTCGTCAGATCACCCCGCCCCCTACAGGGAACAATGAGCCACTGACCCGACCGTCACATGGTCCGCCGGACAGTGCCTAGGCGGGCGCGGCCAGTTGGGCCGGCGCGGCCGGCCAGTGCGTAGCGATCGGTGGTCGCCGAGGCGGTCGGGGCCGAAGCCGGTGTCCACGGCGCGGCCCCGGCCTGCCCCGCCAGGCGGTCCGTCAGCCCATGCGGCCCACCGCATCGCGCAGGCGCCGCAGTTCGCGCAGGCGCCGTTCGTAGGTCGCGCCCACCATGAGCAGCAGCAGTCCGGCCAGCGCCGGAGGCAGCCAACGCGGCAGTACGCCCACCATGGCGGCGACGTACGGCGCCAGTTCGTGCAGCGCCACCAGCAGCAGGACGCCGCCGCCCAGCAGCAGCGGTGCCTGCAGGCGTCGGCGTGCCCCGCCCAGCGTGACGGCCAGCGCCACCGCCCCCAGCAGCAGCGGCCGCGACGAGTCCGCGTCGCCCCAATCCGCGCACAGGCTCGGCAGCAGGCCCGCCGCGAGACCCGGCCCGTAGGCGGCCCACGACCCCGTACCGGCCTCCCGCTTTCTGCCCAGCGCGCCCACCACCAGCGCCGGCACCGCCACCGGCAGCGCGTACGCCTCCGGAACCGTCACGTCCCACAGGGCGAGCCGCACCCACGCCGCCGCCACGAGCAGCAGCGCGGCCAGCGGTCCGGCCACCCGCAGGCGCTCCTTGCGCAGTGCCGTCCCCGCCGCGACGACGCCCGCCAGTCCCAGCACCAGCGCCAGCACTCCCGGCCGCCCCGCCGAGAGGGCCACCGCCACCGCGCCCACGGCCGCGCCGGCGCCTTCCACGGGTACGGCCGCCGCGTCGTGCCGCAACCGGGCGCCGAGGCAGGCCGTCGCGGCGGGGACGGCCAGGAGCGCCGCCCCCACCCAGTGCGCTGGCCAGCCCGCAGCCGCCCCGGCCGCGCCCGTGAACCCGGCGGCCGCCGCCACCGCCCCGCACGCCGACGCGGCCCGCAGCCACGGCCTCGACCCGGCAGCCGCGGAGGCACCCGTCCACAGCAGGGCCAGCGCCGCCAGCACCACGAGCGTCGCCGCACGCGTCGCCAGCCCGGCCACCGCCACGCCGGCCGCCGCCGCCACCGCGCACCCGAACCCGGAAGCCGCGACGACGTTCACGCCCGGCGCCGCCCCCTCCAGCCCGGCGGCCACGCGCGTGGGGCGTACCGCCACCGCCAGCAGCGCCGCCACCACCAGCAAGTGCGCCGCGAGCACGGCCCCGTACGGCAGGCCCGCCGCCACCGGCACCGTCCACGCCGCCAGCGCCCCCAGCCCCAGGGCACCGCACCGCGCGGCGACCCGCACGCCCGGGCCCCCGACGCCGGCGGGCACCGACGCCCCGGACGCCAGGACACCGCCCACGAGGGCCACCGTCACCACAGCCGGCCACACCGGCGCCGGCTCGGCGCCCGGTCCCTCCAGTGCCGCACCCGCCCACACGTCAGGCACGAGCGCCGTCTGAACCCATATCAGCAGCGGAACGGCCACCAGCAGCCCCAGCCCCATGATCCCGTCCGACGCCCACACCAGCCCGCGTCGCACCGCCTGCGGCACCACCCGCACCGCCGGCGCGGCGGCCACCGCGAGTATCAGCAGCGACGCGCAGGCCGCGTACGTCGGCCACGCCCACGCCGCGGGCACCACCGCACGCAGCAGTCCGCCCCCGGCGGCCGCCCAGGCCGCCGCCGCCACCATCGCGCACGCCACCGCCCCGGCGCCCGCGACCCGCCACCCAACGGCCACCCCGAGTGCCGCGCCCGCCAGAAGCAGGAGCGCGGGCTCCACGCCGCCGCGCAGCGACGCCTCGAAGGAGGTGAGCAGCGCGTACCCGGCCGTCACTCCGGCCGCCGACCACGCGGTGACCCGGACCGCGGCCGAGCGGGCCCGCAGCGCCGGCAGCGCGTCCGCGGCGCCGGTCGCCAGCAGCACCCAGGCCACGGTCCGCGCGTCGCCGCCGAAGGCGACCACCGCGACAGTCACGGGGAACTGCCCCAGCACCACGGCCGCGGGCAGCGGCGCGCGCAGCCCGCGGAACGCCAGCCCGTACCCGGTCCACAGCACGGCCAGCAGTGCCGCGGCCGCCGCCGTGTACCCGGACGCGCCCCATGCCCACGGACCGGCGAGCAGGTACAGCGCCCACGCGTCCAGCACGGTCAACGCCAGCGCCAGCGCCGCCACCGTCTCCGCCGTCGCCCTCAGGCCGCGCCGCAGCAGCACCGCGGGTACCGCGAGGGCCACCACCGTCACCGCGCCCAGCACCGCGGTACGGCCGCCGATCCCCAGCACTCCCCAGCTGAGCAGCGTGAACGCCAGTGCGGCGATCACCAGCAGCGCCCCGCCGAGCGCCAGCAGCACCGTCCGCACGCCCCACGCGGACGCCTCGCCGTCCGTCCCGGCCCACCCGGACGCACCGCCGGGCACCGCGCCCGCCGCGCCCGCGGCTCCGCCGGGACGCGCGGCCTGCGTCCCCAGCACGTCGACCAGCCACGCACGGCGCGCGAGGAGCATCGCCCGGCGCGAGTCCAACAGGGCCAGTTCACGATCGATGAGCACCAGCTCCTGGGCCGGTGACGGAATGCTGTCCATGCCGGGCAGTGTCCGAGCCGACACGTCCTCGCCGGATGGGCGCGGGTACTCAGACCCCGCTGAGTAGCCGGGGGCGGCCGGCGCGCCCCGGCCATCCGGCGACGGCCCGCAGCCACCCCGCTCGGTGGCGGCGACCCGGCGGGTACGGCGTCATGCGACCCGGCGGGTACGGGGGAACGGGAGCGCGCTGTTCCCGGCCGGACGGCGCGCGCCGTACGGTGCGGGCTTGCGTGATACGGGCCCTCCCCGCTTGCGGGAGTCTCAGAGTCCGGACAGTTGGCACACCCGCGCTGGCCTCGGGCTTTACACAGGGGTAACACTGTGGGGCCGGCCGTTTCCCGGGCGGGCAGCGGCAACGCGCTGACGAGCGGCCCGGGGCGGCGGCCGTCCCGCGCGCGGCAACGGCGCCGAGCGCCCATCACCGGTCCCGTACCGGTAACAGCCGTGTCAGAAAGGGCCCTTCGTGACGACCCGAGACGACAGCAAGACCAGGCTCGACGCCCTGCGCGTCGAGATCGAGCGACGCAACCCCGCGCAGCCGGAGTTCCACCAAGCCGTTCACGAGGTGCTGGAGACGCTGGCGCCGGTGCTCGCGGCGCGGCCCGAGTACGCCGAGCCGGGCCTCGTCGAGCGGCTGTGCGAGCCGGAGCGCCAGATCATCTTCCGGGTGCCCTGGCAGGACGACCAGGGCCGCGTGCACGTCAACCGAGGCTTCCGCGTGGAGTTCAACAGCGCGCTCGGTCCGTACAAGGGCGGTCTGCGCTTCCACCCGTCCGTGAACCTGGGGATCGTCAAGTTCCTCGGCTTCGAGCAGGTCTTCAAGAACGCGCTGACCGGTCTGGGCATCGGCGGCGGCAAGGGCGGCAGCGACTTCGACCCGCGCGGCCGCAGCGACGCGGAGGTCATGCGCTTCTGCCAGTCGTTCATGACGGAGCTGTACCGGCACATCGGCGAGCACACCGACGTACCGGCCGGCGACATCGGCGTCGGCGGGCGCGAGATCGGCTACCTGTTCGGGCAGTACCGGCGGATCACCAACCGCTGGGAGGCCGGTGTCCTCACCGGCAAGGGCACCGGCTGGGGCGGCTCGGCGATCCGGCCCGAGGCCACCGGGTACGGGAGCGTGCTGTTCGCGGCGGCGATGCTCCGCGAGCGCGGCGAGGACCTGGAGGGGCAGACGGCCGTCGTCTCCGGCTCCGGCAACGTCGCCGTCTACACCGTCGAGAAGCTGCTCGCCCTCGGCGCCAACCCGGTGACCTGCTCCGACTCCAGCGGATACGTGGTCGACGACAAGGGCATCGACGTCGATCTGCTCAAGCAGGTCAAGGAGGTGGAGCGCGGACGGATCAGCGAGTACGCCGAACGGCGCGGGGCCTCGGCGCGGTTCGTGCCCGGCGGCCGGGTCTGGGAGGTGCCGGGGGACATCGCGCTGCCGTCGGCCACCCAGAACGAGCTGGGCGAGGACGACGCGGCCGCGCTCGTGCGCAACGGTGTGAAGGCGGTCGCCGAAGGCGCCAACATGCCGACGACGCCCGACGCGGTACGGCTCTTCCAGCAGGCGGGGGTCGCCTTCGGCCCCGGCAAGGCCGCCAACGCGGGCGGGGTGGCGGTCAGCGCCCTGGAGATGGCGCAGAACCACGCGCGTACCGCGTGGACACCGAACCGGGTGGAGGAGGAGCTGGCCCGGATCATGAACGACATCCACACCACCTGCCATGAGACCGCCGCCCGCTACGGGGTGCCGGGCGACTACGTCACGGGCGCCAACATCGCCGGTTTCGAGCGGGTCGCGGACGCGATGCTCGCCCAGGGCGTCATCTGACGCGGACGCGCGTACGCGGACGGGCGCGCGCACTCCGCCGTCGCGCCTCGGCGGCGTGCCGGGCGGCGTGCTCGGGCATGCCCGTCCGCGTCGGGCCTCGCGCCGTCGGCCGGTGGGCGGGGCGTACGGCGTGGGCCGCCGCGGCCGGTGCCGCCGCCCTTCCCCGGTCTCCGGGCGGGGGCGGTGGGACCGCGCCGGGCCCCTCGGACCCGCAGTTCGATAATGACAGTCGTTTTCATGTAGCGTGAGGGTCGCCCGACCCAGGAGAACGACATGACCGTCCCCGAACGCCCCATGCCCCGCGCCGGCACCCGCCTGCGTCGCACGCCGGTGACGGCGGCTCCGCCGTACCCGGTGTCCGCCGCCGTCGACGCCGGCACCCGCCCCGTACCGCGATGGACGGCCGAGGCGTACGAGCGCGGCCTCCCGCGACAGGAGGGCTGACCGCGTGCGCAACCGCCGACTCCCCGTCACCGTCCTGTCCGGCTTCCTCGGCGCCGGCAAGACGACACTGCTCAACCACGTCCTCGCGAACCGGGACGGCCTGCGCGTCGCGGTGATCGTCAACGACATGAGCGAGGTCAACATCGACGCCGCGCTGGTGCGCGGCGGCCAGGCCGCCCTGTCCCGGACCGAGGAGCGCCTGGTCGAGATGACCAACGGCTGCATCTGCTGCACCCTGCGCGACGACCTCCTGGAGGAGGTGGACCGGCTGGCCAGGGAGGGGCGTTTCGACCACCTCCTGATCGAGTCCAGCGGCATCTCGGAGCCGATGCCGGTCGCCGCGACCTTCGCCTTCCCCCGTGATGACGGGGCGACCCTCGCGGACCTGGCCCGGCTCGACACCATGGTCACCGTCGTCGACGCGGCGAACTTCCTTCCCGAACTGACCGGGGGCGACGGGCTGGCCGAGCGGGATCTCGCCGCGTACGAGGACGACGAGCGGACCGTCAGCGATCTGCTCATGGACCAGGTCGAGTTCGCCGACGTCATCGTCCTCAACAAGCTCGACCTCGTCACACCCGGGGAAGCCCGCCGCCTGCGGGCCGCACTGAGCCGGCTCAACCCGGCCGCCCGCGTCGTCCCCGCCACCATGGGCCGCGTGGACCTCCGCGAGGTGCTCGGAACGCGCCTCTTCGACCTGGAGCGCGCCCAGCAGGCGCCCGGCTGGGTCAGGGAGCTGAACGGCGACCACGTCCCGGAGACCGAGGAGTACGGCATCTCCAGCACGGTCTTCCGCTCCGACCGCCCCTTCCACCCCGGCCGGCTGTGGGACTTCGTCACCCGGCAGATGGACAGCGGCGCGTTCGGGCAGGTGCTGCGCTCCAAAGGCTTCTTCTGGCTCGCCAGCCGCCCTCACGTGACCGGGCTGTGGTCGCAGGCCGGGTCCGTGGCACGCTTCGAACCGTCCGGCGCGCGGGACTCGGACACCACGCAGGGGCAGGAACTCGTGTTCATCGGCACGGGCCTGCGCGCGGACGCCCTCGGCGCGGCACTGTCCGCATGCCTCCAGCGCCCCGGCGAGCGTCCTCCGGCCGACGATCCGTTCCCCGCCTGGGAGACGTACGGCATCGACGCCGCGTGCGAGCACGAGCACGCGGAGGCGGCGCTGCCGGCCTGAGACCCCGGGCCGGGCGGTGGTCGCAGCCACGGCACCGCCCGGCCCGGCACCACACCCGCCGTCCGGGTCCGTCGGCGCGGGATCGGTGCGGCGCCCGGCCGTCCGAGCCGTTCCCCGGGGACCTGGCGGAACCGCCTCGGCGGGCCCGGCCCTCCGGTCGGCGGCTGTACTGCTGGGGCTCTATGACGCACCGGTGCCCGACGCCGTGGCGGTCCAGCGGCTCGCACCGCCGACGTGTGCGGTGGGGGTCTCCGGTGAGGGGAAGAGCCCCGGCGTCGCCCCCGTCCGCGCCGGGTTCGCGTATCGGCCGGCGCACCACGACTTGATAGGCAAGCCCTGACTTGCCTATGGTGGAGGCGTGGCCGACGACCTGTTCAAAGCACTGGCCGAGCCCACCCGCCGCATCATCCTCGACGAGCTCACCGAGAAGTCCGGGCAGACCCTGTTCGAGATCTGCTCGCGCCTGAGCATGAAGCACCAGCTCGGCATCTCACGCCAGGCGGTCTCCCAGCACCTGGCCGTCCTGGAGGCCGCGGGACTCGTCGAGACCAGGCGGGAGGGCCGCTACAAGTTCCACGACCTCAACACCGCCCCCCTGCGCCGGATCACCGAGCGATGGCTCGTGCCCGACGCCTCCGCACCGGAAGAGAGCACCCCATGAAGATCCACCTGCTCAGCGTCTTCGTCGACGACCAGGCCAAGGCCCTGCGCTTCTACACCGAGATCCTCGGCTTCGTGAAGAAGCACGACGTCCCCGTGGGCGAGAAGGACCGGTGGCTGACCGTCGTATCGCCCGACGAGCCCGGCGGCACCGAACTCCTCCTGGAGCCCGCGGGCCACCCGGCCGTCAAGCCCTACCGCGACGCCCTCGTCGGGGACGGCATCCCGCTCGCCCAGTTCGCCGTCGACGACGTGAGGGCGGAGTACGAGCGCCTGCGCGGCCTCGGCGTCCGCTTCGTCCAGGAGCCCCTGGAGATGGGCCCCGTCACCACGGCCGTCTTCGACGACACCTGCGGCAACCTGATCCAGATCGCGACCAAGCCCGAGTAGGCCCTCCTGCGGCCCGGCCACGCGCCGTGCGCCGGTTCCTTCCCGGGAGGGCGGAGCCGGTCGCACGGCGCGGCGTGCGCCGGCTCGACCCGCCCCGCTGGGGGGCGGGTCGCGAAGCGCGCGGGGACGGGCCTGAAGGTCATCGCAGCGGGTAGCCGACGTGGGGATCGCCGTACAGGGCGCTGTGCCGGGAGAGCGAAGGAGACGGACGATGACCGTCCATCGCGCGACAGAGCGTCGAGGAGCTCGGCGGCTACGGCAGCGTCCTCGCCCGGCAGCGCCGGGACCACGCCGAGCTGGACCGCCTCATGTCGCTGTACGAGTCGGGCGCGGGGTCGCGGGAGGAGCGGCTGCGGACCCTCAAGGCCGTCGTGCGGCTCACCTTCAGCCACGCCTTCGCGGAGGAGACCGTGCTGTGGCCGGCGCTGCGGCGACTTGTCCCCGACGGGCAGGAGCTGACCGCCCGGGTCGAGGCGGAGCACCAGCGGATCAACGACCTGGTCGCGGAGCTGGAGCGGACCGACCCCGACGACCCGCGCCACGACGGTCTCGCCGCCGAGGCGTTCGCTCTGATCCGCGAGGACATCCGCGACGAGGAGGACCTCCTGCTGCCCCGGCTGCGCGACGCCGTCGACGCCGCCCGTCTCCGGCAGCTCGGCGCGGCGTGGGAGACCGTGCGCCGTACCGCTCCCACCCACCCGCATCCCGCGGTGCCCCGGAGGCCCCCGGCCAACGCCCTGCTCGGCGTGGCGCTGAGCGCCTTCGACCGGGCGAGGGACCTCTTCCCGGCGGGTGTCCGGGCTCCGCGCGGCAGGACGGCGCTGGCGGTGGCGGCCGGGCTCGGCACGCTGTGGCTGATCAGCAGAGGCGTACGGCGCGGACGCTGACCCTCGCGGGGCCCGCTGTCCAGGGGTCCGCTGTCCTGGGGCCCGCTTCCCTGGGGCGCGCCCCGGCCCGGCGGGACCCCTGGGGCGCGGGCCCTCTCCCTGGGCAGAGGGGCGCGGAACTCGGGCTGGCCTGCCGTACGGGACGCGGGCCGACGACACGAGGCGTGACGACGACACGGGGCGTGCCGGCGAGGCCCCGCGCGGAACGGGGCCGCCCCGCGCGACGCCCGTACCGGAGTCGTACAGGCGGTCGCCCGCACACCGCCCGCCGGGCGGACCGGTACCGCCGTGCCCCGGCCCGCCCGCCGCCGCGCCGCGTCCTTCCCCGCTCCGCCCGTCGCGCGGGCGGCCGACCACGGCACCGGAGCACCCGCGTGGCGCCCGGTGCGGGCGGCGTGCGTCGGGAGAATGGACGAGGCGTTGGCGGCGACAGTGGAGCGAGGTGCCAGGTGCGGGTACGCGACGCGCGGCGGGGCCCTGTCCGGCCGGCGGTCCGGTGGGCGCGGGCGGCGGAGGGCCGGTGGTGAGTGCGCCCGGGCCCCTCGATCCGGGGCTCTTCGAGGAGACGGTGGCGGCGGTGGCCCTGTTCGCGGGCCCCGAGCACCGGCTGGTCCACCAGAACGCCGCCAGCTGCCGGATGCTCGGCGCCCGGCCGCTGGGCCTTCCGGCGAGGGACGCCTTCCCCGAACCGGACGCCGACGAGTTCCTGTCGGTACTGGACGACGTCATCGCCACCGGGCGGCCCCGGCGGCTCCCCGACTCGCGCGAGCCCGACCCCGGCGCCTCGGAGCAGGCCCGGTACTTCGTCTACTCCTGCACGCCCGTCGCGCTGCCGGACGGCCCCGGCGTCATGGTCGTCGCGCTGGACACCACGGCCGAGACGCTGGCGCTCGAACGGTTCGAGGCGCTGGTGTCGGCGGTGTCGCAGATGGTGTGGGTCCTGCACGCGGACGGGTCCGCCGAGGAGATCGTCCCCGGCTGGGAAGAGCTGACCGGGGCTCCCTGGCACGGGTGGATGGACGAGCGCTGGGACGCCTACATCCACCCGCGGGACCTGGAGGGGCTGCGGCGCGGCTGGCTCTCGGCGGCCCAGGACCCTCCGGGGGTCTTCGAGCACACCTTCCGGCTGCGGACCGCGGACGGCTCCTACCGCCACGTCTTCACCCGCTGCGTGCCCATCCTGCGCAAGGGCCGCGCGGAGGAGTGGGTGGCCGCGGCCGCCGACGTGGAGGACTCGTGGGTCGCCGCGCTCCGCGAGCGTCTCCTCGCGCAGGTCGCGGAGGTGTCGGGCGGAAGCCTGGACGACGCGTTCGACGCGCTGGTGCGGGTCATCGTGCCCGACCTCGCCGACTCCTGCGTGGTCCTGCTGCTCTCCCCCGAGGAGTGGCCGCTGCCGGACCACGCGACGGTCACGGCCCGGCGCGTCGCCTCGGCGACCCGTCCGGGGCTGCCGGCCCGGCCCGCCCTGAAGGGGCAGAGCGTCACCGTCGGCGGCGCCGTGCGGGAGGTGCTGGAGAGCCGCGCCCCGCGCACGTTCCGCCTGCCGGCGGGCGGCCGGGTGCCGCCGGGCCTGGTCCCGGCCGTCACCGAACGGTGGCTGGCCGCCGCCAACGCCACCAGTCTGACGCTCGTCCCCCTGGCCGTCGACGACATCGTCATCGGCTACGCCGCCGCCAGCACCAACGGCGACACGCCCGTCCCGGGTCCCGCCGAGGTCGAGCTGCTGCGCAGGGTCTTCCACCTGGCGCAGCGGCCCATCCGGCGGGCCCTCGACCTCCAGCAGGCCCGCCGCACCGCGCTGCGCCTGCAGCGGGCCCACCTCACCGACCCGCCGGCCGTGCCCGGCGCCAGCCTCGCCGCCTGCTACCAGCCCGCCAGTTCGGCCGACGAGATCGGCGGCGACTGGTACGACGCCATCGTCCACGCCGACGACAGCCTCGTCCTCGACATCGGGGACGTCGCCGGCCACGACCTCACCGCGGCCACCACCATGGGCCAGCTCCGCAGCATGCTGCGGGGCCTCGTCTGGCACAAGGGGCCCGGATGCACGCCCGCGGCGCTCCTGTCGATGCTGGAGGACGCCGCGGAGGGGCTGGACATCGCGTCCTTCACCACCGCCGTCCACACGCATCTGCGCCGGCGGCCCGACGGCACCTGGGCGATGGCGTGGTCCAACGCGGGCCATCCCCCGCCTCTGCTGGTGCCCGCGCGAGGAAGGCCCCTCTTCCTCACGGGCACCGGCGAGGATCCGCCGCTGTGCGTCGCCGCCGGGGTGCCCCGTACGACCCACACCCGCGTCCTCGCGCCCGGCGACACCCTGCTGCACTACACCGACGGCCTCATCGAGACCCCGGGCGCCTCCCTCGACGACGGCCAGCGGCGCCTGCTGCGGGCGGTCGCGCACCACCGGGACGAGCCGCTTCCCGAACTGCTGCGCCGCCTGCGGGAGCTCTCCGACGACCGCGACGACACCGCCATGATCGCCTTTCGCGCGCATGTGAACTAGAGGCCGGTCCGGCCTCCGGAGCCGCCGTCCCGATGCCCCCGCGCCTGTCTCCGGCCCGTGCGCGGTGGGGGCGTGCGTGGCGCGCCGGGGGCGCACGGGTGTCAACGGCGTATGTGCGCGGGGTTCCGCGGGTGATCAGTCCTCTTGGCGGGGGTTCGGTGCGCCATTCTTGGGCGGGTGCCGCTCCTCGCGCGTTCGCAGGGAGCGACATCCTGCGGCGCGGGGAAGCGCGTGCGTCCGCGTTCAACCGCCCGGCGCGTTCCGCCTCCGCGTCCGTACGGGCTCCGGTGCGTCGCCGCCGTCCTCGCTCTGTCGCGCCGCCCCGCGACGCGGAGGTGGAGGCGGCGCCGCCGGACCCCGCCGCGCGGCCGGTGCGGTCCTGTGCCGGGGCCGTGCGCCGGCACGCGTCGGGGCCGTCGTCGGCCGGGGCGCCGCAACGATCGGGACGAGGAACGAAGAAGGTGGCACATGACGGTGGCTCAGGGCGTCTTGGCGGCGGTGGCGACGGCCGTCGTCGGTGTGCCCTTCATCGCGGCACTGGCCGCGTGGGCGAGCGGGGAGTGGGAGACGGACACCGAGGCGCCCCGTGACGGCCGTCCGGACCGGCTCGGCGCCGACCGCCGGCGGGTGTCGCTGGAGAAGGCCGGGGCGAACGCCCCCGGCGGCCGGGACGGCGAGACGGCATCGGGCTGCTTCGTCCTCCTCGTCGTCGCCGCCGCCATCGCCCTGGTGGAAGTGGCACTGGCCGCCCCGGGCCCCGACGACGGCTGCGTCTGGGCCGTCGCCGCCCTCCCCGCGCTGACGGCGGCAGCCGTCCCCGTCCTGCGACACCGCAAGGGCGCCCGCGGCCTGGAGCTGGCCGTCCACGCCTCCGGGGCGCTGACGCTGGCGGCCGGGTGCCTCAGCGTCGCGGGTTTCGTCACCGGGCCCGCCGCCCACGGGCCCGGCCCGGCCCTCCTCGCCGCCACCGGTGCGGGCGCGGCGGCCACGGCCGTACTCGCCCTGGTCCGGGCCCGGGTGACGCTCACGGTCGTGCCGGCCGCCGCCGCCGTGCTGGTCGCCGTCTTCGGCCTGATCGCCTCCGACGTCCACGACTCGGCCGGCTACGCCGTCCGCTACGGGCACCCCGTCCGCATGCCGCTGCCCTCCGGTTGTGTGAGCGGCGAGACCATGGCGTGCGCGGTCACCTGGAGCGACTCGCGGCACGGCCCCTCCTCCGTCTTCGAGGACGGTCAGCGGATCGTCGTCCACTTCAGCAAGGAGGGCCGGTCGCACTACGCGCGCTACTACCGGCTCGGCGGGTTCTACCGGCCCGGAGACGAGAACGACCCGAACGGCGTCTTCCTGGACACCCGGGCCGTCGGCGACGAGGCGTATGTGACCCTCGGCTACGAAGCCGGCCCCTTCACGCCGTTGGGCCGCCTCCGCCTGACGGGGCCGATGTGGGCGGCCCTCCCCCTCCTCCTGCTTCCGCTGGCCCTGCACCTGTACCTGGTCAGGGAACGGGCGGAGCAGCCGCTGCGGCGGTACAGGCGGGGCGAGGCGTCGCCGGCGCCCACGGCCTGAACGCCCACAGGCGGGCGGCGGCACGTGGGCGCCGTTCCCCGGTCACTTGACGAGCAGGCGGAAGGTCGCGCCGTCGGCGAGCACCTGGCACTGGTACTGCGTCCACCGGTGCTCATCGAGCAGCTTCTGCCCCTGGTCGGGGCAGGTGTCCCGGTTGTACGCCGTCCCGAAGGAGACCCAGTCGGCGGAGGAGTTCGGGCCGAGGTGGTGCGACGTCACGTGGGCGCCGATCCGCCCGCCGCTGGCCAGGCCCTGTTCGGCGTCCCAGCGGTAGTGGACACCGAGCCACAGACGCGCGAGGGCGTTCTCCTCGGCGGCGGCGGAGAAGCTGTGGAACCGCCGGATGACGCCCTGCGCGTGCGGGTCCTCGGTGGCCGCGTCGAAGGTCATCTGGTCCTGGCCGAACCAGTACGACATGACCCTCGCCCAGGCACCCGCGAAGGTCGCGTGGCCGGAGACGTAGGCCGGGAAGGGCGGGCTGAAGCTCCGGCCGCTGCGGTCGGCCGACAGGGGGCGCCACGACGGGTCCGCCACCGTCGCCGCGTTGCCGTCGTCGTCCAGGTTGACGGCGCTCTCCGGGCGCCACAGGTCGATCGGTGTCTCGTACTTGGCGTGCCAGGCGGCGATCCCCGCGTCGGCGAGCGCCAGCGACAGCATGGCGAACAGCTTGGCCGTGCCCGAGGTCTGGACGCGCTGCTGGGCGACCAGGGTCTGGGTGTTCGCGAAGATCTGGCCGATGGGCTTGTACGTTCCGTCCAGGTCGTTGGCCCAGAAGTGGGCGGCCTGTGTCTGGTCGGGCGTACGCGTGGTGGAGGTGGCGCCGCCGAGGCGCTTCACCTCGTTGACCTGCGCGGCGTACTCGGGGCTCGCCAGCAGCTCGGGCATGGAGGTCTTGCCCGCGGGGAGCGGGGGCCGCACCTGGTCGAGCGTCGTCAGCGTGAACGGCTTCACCTTGCCCCAGTGCGGTGTGACCGCCGCGCCGGAACCGGTGGGCCGCCAGAAGCCCGGCTGCGTGCTGCCCGGGTAGGCGGTGGCGGCCGCGGCTCCATCGCCGACCCGGGCGTTCACCACGGCTTCGGCCGCCTTGGTGCCCACATCGGCTCCGGCCGCACGTGCGGTGTCGGTGACGGTCGAGGGCACGGCGGCCTGAGCCGCCCGCAGATCGGCGGAGAAGTCGAGGTCCGGCCACACGCTCGTCAGGGCCCGGAAGGCGGCGTAGTCGACGGCGGTGTCGTAGTCCGGGGTGGTTCCCGCCGCGAGCGGCACCTTGACCAGGTACGGCTGCCCCAGGCACCCGACGGGACGCACGCACTTGGCGGAGTTGGCCGCGTCGTAGATCGCCACGTGGACGATCGCGCTCGCCCGCGCCAGTTCGGTGGGTGCCGCGCTCGCCCCGGTCAGTTGGCGGAACGTCCGCTGCAGGACCTTGTTCCAGTAGACGACGTGGTCCCTGTCGACCGTCACCTCGGCGCGCGGCGCGGCCGCGACCTGGTGGGACGGGAGGGACGGAGAAGCGAAGACGGCCGCCAGGGCCACCGGCAGCGCCGTCGCGAGCCGCTTCCACCTCCGCCGCGCGGGCGGGGCGGCTCCGGCCGCGCTGGACGAGGGACGGCCTGCGGCCGGGGTTCTCTGACGCAACTCTCACTCCTGTGGGACGAGGACGTGTCGCCGCGCGAGGGCGCACGAGAACCGGCCGCCCCCTGCGGCCCGGGAACCGCAGGAGGAATCCTGGTGCTCACGGCCGCCTCGGGCCATACCCTTCCCGGCCAACCGCCGACGGCCGGTACGGACGGGACCGCGGACCACCGACGGCCGGTACGGACCGGGCCGTTCGGACGCGACGTCCCGCCGGGGCCGCGCCGTCCACCGCGTCGGCGCACGGCCGGGCATGGCGCCGAACCTCCGGCCTGGTGCGGGGGGGCGGACGGTCCACGCCGCGCGGGCCGTGGTCAGCGCCGGAGCCTGCTCGTCGCCTTCGCCGCCCGGCGGCGCAGTAGGAGGCCGCCTAGGGTGAGACACGCGAGGAGCGGCAGGGACGCGAGCGCGTAGGGCCACCGGCTCGGCTCCGCGGAGGCGGGTGGGGCGTACGCCTCGCGCGGGGGCGGGTCCAGGGGCCGGGAGCTGGTGAGGCCGCCGAGCCAGACCGCGCGGCCGGTGCTCGTCGGCGCGTGCAGCGACGCGCGGGTCGAGGCGGCGAGCCCGGGGTGGTCCTGGGCGAAGGCGGCGGCGCCGATCCGCTTCCGGTCGACCCGGGTGAAGTCCACGCCGCCGTAGACGTAGGTGCTGGTGTAGAGGTAGTCGCCCTTCCTGGTGCGGTGCCTGACGGTGAACTCGCCGTTCCGGTACGACCGGACGTAGCGGTCGAAGACCTCGCGGGGTGTCCACTTCTCCCTGGAGGACCAGCGGCCGATGTCGCCGGTGCCGATGACGTCGGAGTACGCGGTCTGCCGGGAGGCGCCGCGCTCGCGGAACCATTCGGCGGCGATGCGGCTCGCGTAGACCCGGCGCAGGTCGGCGTATTCGGGTGCGCGGTTCACGGCGTTCTGCACCTGCGGCAGGATCGTCGTGCGGTAGAGGGACTCGTTGTGCTCGGTGGTGGCCTTGTCCTGCCGCGGGCATCCGCCGGCGCCGCCGACGCCTTCGGCCTCGACGAGGTCGGATTCCATCCTCACCAGCAGCGGTGCGTCCAGGATGTGGAGTTCGTCGCCGTTCTCGTGGACGGTGGCGGTGCCGGGGACGATCCACTGCCGCATCTGCAGGCACTTGGCCGCGCCCCGCAGGGACGCCCAGAACGCCCTGCCGCCCGGGGTGTCGGGGTGGATGAACTTCGCGACCGACTTCTTCATGGCCAGGTCGGCTTCGAGGAGTACGCGTCCGGCGTCGGTCCTGCCGAACCGGGCGTCGATGATCCGGCCGGGCTCGTCAGGGTTGAGGTTGACGGTGAAGGCGGCCGGCGGCAGGGCCAGCCAGACGAAGAACGAGTCCGAGGCGAGCCGGGCCGCGCGGCGCCCTCCGAAGGACGTACGGCCGGTGGGCAGCCGGTCGGCTCTGAAGGCGTACTCCACGCCGGAGCCGTTGTGGCGGGTGTCGGAGACGTACCGCAGTTCGAGCGTGGAGAAGTCGACACCGCCCAGGTCGGGCGGGGTGACCGCGGGGGCGTCGCCGTCCGCGGCGAGGCCCTCGACGTGCCAGTCCTGGATCAGCCCGGCCCGCAGCGCCTGTTGCAGCGAGTCGGCAGACGCCGCGACGGCCTGGGCCAGCGGGCCGTCGGCCGCCAGCTGGCCTGGCGCGGCGAGGACGTCCGGGACGGCCGCGTCACCGGCCGGTGCTGCCTGCGGCCCGCCGGGACGGCCGGTGGGCGCCTGGCCCGCTCCGCCCTCCGCGGGCGGGCTGTGGAGGGAGCCCGGCGGCACGCGTTGCCCCGTCGCCGGGAAGTACCGGACGTCCGCCTGGACGCGGTGCTTCGCCGCCAACTCCTCGATCATCCTGACCGATCCCGGGGTGGGCCGCTCGCCGAACACGGCGAGCAGTCGGCAGCCGGTCGCCCGGGCGATCTTCAGCAGGTCGTCGAACTGCTTGCGGCCCTCCGCGGTGTCGACGTCCTTGCCGGACTTGGTCTCCACGATGACCTTGAGCCGCTCGAAGTCCGCGGCGTCGAGCGGGCGGTCCTTCTTGTGCAGGCGCAGGCCCGCGAGCCGGGGAAGGAGCTCGCGCGGCACCCTCTGGCCGAAGCGCCAGCGGCCCTCGGGGTCGAGTCCCTCCCTCTCGATGTACTCGGCCCTGACCAGCCGCTCGAACGCCGCGCCCTTGCGCTTGCTGTTGAAGGCGTTCACGTACCCGGCGCGCCACTCCTTCCAGTCGGGTACGGAACTGCCCTCCTTCTGCACCTTCCAGTGCGCGAAGAGGAAGTCCCTGGACGCCCAGGTGTACTGGTCGGGGAGGCCGATGCCCTTCAGCACGTGGTCCGGGGGCTCGGCGACCGAGCTCAGCACACCGGGTTCGTTGAAGACCGTCTTCTCGAACAGCGCGCGGAACTTCTCCCACGTCGTGCCCTTCTTGGTGTACGTCTTCCAGCGGGCGAACAGGTGCTCCCGCGTGCCGCGCGTGTACGTGCCCTTCGTGCCGATCCGGGCGAGGTCGGCCTGCGTGGGCTCGGGGACGGTGTTGAGCGCGTCGGCGCTCTCGTACGTGTACACGCCCCTCGGGTGCGTGTCGCGCGTCGGCTCGACGCCGGGGAGCGGGAAGTCCTCCGTCGCCGCGGCCCCCGGCGCGCAGGGGCCGGCCAGGCCCGCCAGAGCGACCAGGCTCAGGCCGGCCGCGAGGGCGACCGTGCGGAAGCGGAGCAGCGCGGGGGGCGCGGGAACCGTGCGGCCGCGGCGCGGGTGCGCCGGCTGCGGAGGTGTGCGCGGCGGCAGGTGGCCGCGGGGCGCGACGTACGGGACGCCGCCCCGCCCCTCCCCCGGGGTCGTGTCGGACATGCTGTTCCCTTCTCCCGACGCGTGCGTCCGCGGACGGCGGTCGGCCTGCTACCTCTGGCACGCGTCGATGACCACGAGCAGCAGAATCGTGATCCCCACCATCGGAAGGCAGCCGGGCGAGTTGGGGTTCTTGCGGTTGACCTCGAAGCTACCGCCGGGAAGAAGCCCGGGGTGGCGGTCGGCGTAGTGCGCGATCGCCGCGTCCTCGCTCTGCGACTGGGTGCTCCAGCTGGTGGAGAACCCGCATTCACCGCACCGGTAGAGGAATGCCATGACGACTCCTTGTCACTCGATCGAATGAGGCGGGCAGGGCGCGGCGACGGCGGCCGCGGGGTGGTGGGGAGAGCCGGTCCGGAGACCGGCCGCCGCCGGCCGGGCTCCGGTGGCCGGGCTCCGTTGGCCGGTTCCCGGCCGGGCGGTTCGGCCGGCCGCACCGGCCGGCGCGCGGGTGGCCCCGTGGACGCGCCGGCCGGGCTCGCGGGCGCCGCCGCCGCGCGGAGGCGGGTACGGCGTCAGGGGGTGCGGTCGGCGCCCTCGCACAGGGCCGTGTCGAGGAGGGCGGTGAACGTGCTGTCCGGGCGGTTGACCTGGAACAGCACGTTGGTCACGACGGACGCGTGCCGGCCGTCCTCGGTGGCGAGCGTCTGCGACATGTAGCCGGGCACTCCCCCGCTGTGGCCCCAGGCCGCGATGCCGCAGGAGAGCGTGTATTTCCCCAGGCCGAGGCCCAGGCCGCCGCCGCTGCCCGGTTCGACCTCGCGGATCTTCCGCATCTCGGCCAGGCCCGCGGCCGAGACGACCTTGCCCGCGAGCAGGGCCTGGTTGAACGTGGTGAGGTCCTTCAGGGTCGAGATGATCGCGCCGGCGCTGCTGTAGAGGGACGGGTCGTAGGTGAGGGCCGGGGTCCAGAGGAAGAAGCCTCCGACCCGGACGCCGTGGTATCCGTTGACGGCCGGGGTGGGCAGGGCGCGGTCGCCGGGGGCGGGGAACACGGTCCGGCTCAGGCCGAGCGGTGCGATGACGCGGTCCGTGACGGCCCGGTGCACCGGCTGCTGCGTCACCTTCTCGATGAGCATGCCGAGGACGAGGTAGTTGGTGTTGGAGTACGTGATGCCGGCGCCGGGTGCGGAGACCGGCGGGCGGCTCAGGCCCTTGCGCACCGATTCGGCCAGGTCGTAGGTGCCGTCCGGGTTGGCCTTGGGGGTCTCGGTGACCGGATACGGGTTGTACGCGGCGAGGCCCCCGGTGTGCTGGAGCAGGTGGCGCACGGTGATGCGGGTGCCGTCGTAGCCGTTGCCGGTGACGACGCCGGGCAGGTAGTCCGCGATGGGGGCGTCCAGGGAGACCTTGCCCTCGTCGACCAGTTGCAGGACCACCGCCGCGGTGAAGGTCTTGGTCTGGCTGCCGATGCGGAAGTGTTCGTCGGCCTGGATGGGGCGGTTGGCGTTGACGGTGCCCGTCCCGGCGGACAGCGTCCAGGAGCCGCGCGCGTCGCCCGCGTGCACCGCCGCGCCCGGTCCGGCTTCCGCCTGGAACGCCTTGAGCGCCGCGAGCGTGGCCGGGTGGTCGTCCGCCGCCGTCCCGGCGTGAGCCGCCGGGCCCGACATCGTCAGCAGGGTCGCGCACACGGCGCCGGCGACGACGCAGCGGCGCTTTCCGGTTCGGTTGATCGCCATGGTGTCTTCTCCTCGGTGAAGGGTGCTGCCGTCAGTTGGTCGCCGCCGCGGCGAAGGCCGCTTCCAGGCGCGGGACGTAGTCCGCGAACGCGGCGGCCCAGCAGCCGTAGTTGTGGCCGCCGTCGCAGCGGGGTGAGAGGGACGCCCCGTCGGCGTAGTCGACGAGGCGGCTGGGGATGCCGAGCCGGTCCAGGCGGGCCTTGACGGTGGCGGCGGCCCTCGCGGTGTTGGCGTCGATCACTCCCCGGTCGCCGGTGTAGAGGGTGACCTCGGTGTGGGCGAGCTTGGAGAGGTTGGCGGGGGCGGCGGGGTCGTAGGCGTTCCAGAGGCGGTCGGCGCCGAAGACCGGGTACGGGGAGCCGAAGATGGCGTCGCTGTCGACGTACGGGCCGTATCCGGTGCACGTGCCGCTGCCCGAGGTGCTGGAGGAGCTGCTGACCGCGCACCAGGCGCCGGCGAGGTTGAGTTCCGTGGCCAGGACCGCCGCGCGCACCTCGGCCATACCGAAGTCGATGCCGCCGGACAGCGAGGCGGTGTGACCGAACAAGTCGGGCCTGGCCTGGGCGTAGTGCAGCGCGCCGGAGCCGCCCATGGACACGCCGGTGACGGCCCGGTGCGCGCGGTCGGGGACGGTGCGCAGGTTGGCGTCGATGAAGGGGACGACCTGCTCCAGGTGGAACGTCTGCCAGTCGGCCCTTCCGGCCGCGGTGTTCTGCATGAGCCAGTTCGCGTACCAGCCCTTGAGGCCGCCGTCGGGGACGACGGTGATCATCTTGTCGGAGCGCAGGGCGGGAGCGGCCGCCGCGTCGTCCACGCTGCCGCCGCCTCCGTGCAGGAAGTACGTCACGGGCCAGCGCTTCTCCGGATGGGCGGCGTACCCGCTCGGCAGGAAGACGCGGATCTTGTGCGGGCCGGCGACGTGCGGTGTGGTCACGGTGATCGTGAAGTCGGTGCTGGAGCGCACCTCGGCGTCCCCGACCCGGGTCAGTCCGAATCCGTCGGTGAAGCGGGGTGTCGCCGGGGTGTCCGCCTGGGCGGCCGGCCCCATGAGCCCCGTCAGCCCCAGCGCCGCGAGGAGCGCGGCGGCGGTGCCGAGACGGCGGCGCCGCGGTGATCTCATCGTCCGTTGTCTCCTTCTCGTGTTCTCGTGAGGTGGCCGGCGTGGCCGCCGGCTCGATCACGATGGGGTTCGCGCAGGTCGGACAACAGGCCATGGGACCGGCCATGCGTGGCCGGTCGCCGCGCTACGCTCTGGCTGCCGCCGTACCCGTGCGAGGTGGGAGCCGAATTGACGGAGGAACTGGGCACGCTGCTGCGCCGGTTACGCAAGCAGGCGGGTCTCACGCAGGAGCAGTTGGCGGAGCGGTCCGCGGTGAGCGTGCGCACCATCCGCAGGCTGGAGACGGGGCGGTCGGCCGACCACCGGCTGACGACCTTGAACCTGCTGGCGGACGCCCTCGGTGCCGACGCGGAGGAGCGGCGGCGGCTCACCGACTGCTGGGCGGGCAGCCGGCCGTCCGCCGGGCCTGAGCGGCAGGCCGACGCGCCGGACGGGCAGGCGGCCGCCGAGCCCCCGCCCGTCCAGCCGCACGACCCGCGGATGCCTCCGGTGCCCTCGGCCGTTCCCGCGCCGCGCACGCCCGCCACCGCGCCGCGCACGCCCGCCACCGCGCCGGGGGCGCCCGCGCCTACGCCGGGGCCGGCGGCGGGACCGCCGCCCGCGTCCCACTCCCCCACCCCCGTGCTCGCCGACGCCGCCGCCTCGCTGGCCGCTGAGGTCAGGCGTCGCTGGCGACGCGAGGAGGGGCAGCGCCGCGTCCACGATCCGTTTCCGCTGCCCGTACGGTGGCAGCCGCTCCCCCGCCATCTGACGGACCACCCCGAGAACGTCCAGCGTCTGCAACCCGGCGTCGTGGCGGACGGCCCGGACCTGACGGGCGATGTGCGGAGCGTCGTCCACACCTACCGCGGCATCGCGTCCGGCAGGCTGGTGATCCTCGGGCGGGCGGGTTCGGGCAAGTCGATCCTGGCCATCAGGTTCGTCCTCGACCTCCTCGCCGCGCCGGAGGCCCCCGCCAGGGTGCCGGTCATCTTCGGTCTGGGCTCCTGGGACCCGGCCGCCACCACGTTCCGGGACTTCCTGATCGACCGGCTCCTCCAGGACCACCCCCATCTGGCCCGCCGGGTCGCCAGCGGCTCCACGCTGGCCGCCGCGCTGGTGGACGCCGACCTGATCCTGCCGGTCCTCGACGGCTTCGACGAGATCGCGGAGAAGCTGCGCCCGCCGGCGCTCGACGCTCTCAACGCCACGGCGCTTCCGCTGGTGCTGACCAGCCGCCGGGACGAGTACGCGCGGGCGGTCCGCGCCGCGAACACACCGCTCGTGTGGGCCGCCGGGATCGAACTCACCGACCTCACGGTCGAGGACCTCGCCGCCTACCTGCCCCGGTCCGCCAGGTTCGCCCCCACCGAAGGCGCCGCCGGCGGCGGCCCGTGGGAGCTGGTCCTCGGACGGCTGCGGAGTGCCGACACGCCGGCCGCCGTCCGTCTCGCGGAGGTCCTGCGCACCCCCTTGATGGTCGTCCTGGCACGGACGATGTACGGCGAGGCGCCGGGGAAGGACCCGGCGGAGCTGCTCGACGCCGCGCGGTTTCCCACCGCGGGCCACCTGGAGGAGCATCTGCTGGCCGGCTTCGTCCCGGCGGTCTACCGGCGCCGGGCCCCCGAACGGCACGAGGACGGCCGCGGGCAGCGGAGCTGGGACCCGGACCGCTCCGAGCGGTGGCTCGGCTATCTGGCCCACTCCCTGAGCCGGGGCGCGACCGGCCGGCGGGACCTCGCCTGGTGGCGGCTCGGCCACACCCTGCCGACCCCGACGCGCATCCTGCACGTCACGCTGGTGTCCGCGCTGTGCATGGCCGCGGCCACCTGGCTCGTACAGCTGCTGGCCCTGCCCTCGGGTGTCCTCGGGCCGATGGGGCTGGAGACCGTGGTGCTGCAGGGCGCGCTGGTCGGGGTGCTCACCGGCGCCGCGTTCGGCATCGCCTACTCGGTCCTGACCGTCTTCAGCCGGGCACCCGCGGTCCCGTCCCGGGTGCGGCTGAGACTGCCCGCAGCCGACCGCCGGGTCGGACGGCGGCCGGTCCGCGCGTTCACGGCGCGCTTCGGGTTCATGATGCTGGGCGGGTCCGTGCTGGGCGTCGGGTACGCCTGGGCGGTCGCGCTGCTGCGGGCCCTGGACAACGGCCTGCCGCTGTGGGAGACGGCGATGGCCAGGGACACCCTCGTCAACATGCCGGTCTTCGCGCTGATCTTCGGGCTGTCGTCCGGTCTCGTCTTCGGGATCCTGGCGGCGTTCGAAGCGCCCATGGACATCACCGCCGCGGCCACCCCGCTGCGGCTGCTGTCCGTCAACCGCGCGACGGCGGGCCAGCAGATCCTCGTACTCGTACCGATGCTCACGGCCGGCATCGCCGTCTGCGGGTACGCCGTGACCGGCCTGCTCCAGGGACTTGTCGGGCCGCTGCTGTGGCCGCTGGAGGGCGCTCTCCTCATCGGGGCGGTCGCCGGGCTGGGCGGCTCCACGTCGTATGTCTTCGCGTTCAGCGCGTGGGGGCAGTGGCTGACGCTGTCCCGGGTGTGGCTGCCGCTGACCGGCAGACTGCCGTGGAACACCGCCGCGTTCCTGGAGGACGCCTACCGGCGGGGTGTCCTGCGTCAGGCGGGTGCCGTCTACCAGTTCCGCCACATCCGCCTGCAACACCACCTGGCTCACGCCTACCGCCACCGCGGCTGACCGGCGATGCGGCTGACCGGCGATGCCCCGGCGTCGCGGAGCAACAGAGCGGTTCGCGGGCGGGGCCGTTCGCAGAGATGCCGCTCCTCATCGAGGCAGCGCGGTGCTCATCCGATCGGTTCCTCGCAGTCCGCATGGGCGGACCGTGTTGCGTCGGAAGGGTCAGTCGGGCCGGAAGTTCCCGACGGATGAGCAACGTGCGGGCACGAAGGTGGGCTCGCTACCGGGGCGCGTGAGGCGCCGTAGCGTATGTGGAGGCGGATGAGGCGTCGACGGTGGTTCTGACCGCGGCACCCCTCGGAGGGGGTCGTCTGGGCACTCGAGAGAGCAACGGCACCCGCGAGTGCCGCAGGAAAGTGGATGGAGCGCCGCCCGCCAACGCACTGCGGCGGCCGCCCGTTTGTCTCGTAACGCTGGAAAAGTGCGGGGAGGAAGCTCTGCATGCCGGCACGGAGGGACGGACTGTTGGCTCAGGCTGGGCAATCAAGAGAAAGACAACTCACAGCCAACTTGATTGAAATATCATCAAATCGCTTCCCCTCTGCTTCCCCGCACCCTGAAAGAGAAGAACCTGACTGTGAGCGAGCAGACCGTCGCCATCCCCCCGATGCCGGAAACGCCTCCTCCATCTCCCCGACGGAAAAATTATGGCCCGTTCCTGGTCGGCCTCGGCACAGGGATCGCGACAAGTGGCGTCGTGGCACTGATCCTTTTCCTCACGATCGGCGGCTCCCGCGCGTCCGATGCACCAGCCGTAGCCGTTTCGCCGTCGGCAAGTACCACACCGGCGGCTGCTGCCACGGCTCAGGAAGCCACCGAGGCCCCTGAGGAGGTGTTCAACAGCACCCCTGGGGCGGGTGACTTCACCATGACCCTCAAAATCACCTCGAAGCAGTGTTTCGGCTCTGCCGGGTGCAACCTCACCGTGGAACCGCAGGTGTCCTACGCCGGACTGCTGCCGCTGGACCCGGGCAAGGAGTATTCCCTCACCTATGAGGTGCACGGCTCCGAGGATGGCTCGATCATTCAGACGATGGAGCTGTCCGACCAGACTTCCTTGTCATACCGACCCACCGTACTGACAACGTCCACAAGCAAGACCAAGCTGACCGTCGAAGTCACGGATGTGGAGGAACGCGGGTAGGCGACAGCTCATCCCCGGCGGCAGGGGGCGGTCGGTCTGAACGGACGTCGCGGCAGCCGCGTGAGGCCGTTCCACAGGCGGCAGCCGCACCGGCTGGGCCGCCTCGCGCAGCTGCGGGGCCTCACTCCGTGCGGTTACTCCAGCACGTCATCGTTGGATTCGAACCGGTGGTCCTGAGAGAGAAGACCGGAGAAGTACCCGCTCTCCGCCTCACCGGTCAGGATGGAGAGGAGGAACGGGGCGCACGAGGTGGCGTGGTGCTCCCATCCGGGTCCCCTGCCCTCGTTGAGCATCACGGTCCACTCGTCCGGCTTCAGTCCCGGCCGGACCAGCCAGTACACGTACGCCCCGCTGCCCTCGACGTACGCCCAGGGGATGACCCGTGCTCCCGTGTCCCGGACCTCGTCCGGGACCGGCTCCGTCTGCCACAGACAGGCCAGGACCTCGGCTCGCTCCGCTGCCGCGGCGACGAGTTCATAGTCTTCGTCCGGGCACGCGGGGTCCAGGAGCCAGACGGTCTCGTCGAAGACACCGCCGCCGTAGATTTCGACGAGTTGCTTGTAGTCGCCGGGAAGCGGCGTGCCCAGTGCCTGCTCGACACCAGGCCAGTCACGGGAGTGCCTCGGGCCGGTGGGCGGGATGAGCGCGGTGAGGCGTTCCACGGCAGGATGCACAGCGGACGGGTTCCTTTCCGAGTGGCCACGCGTGTCACACGCGTTGAGGGCGCTGACGATAGTGGTACCGATGCCGAATCAGCTGCGGTTCTCCGTCTCCTGGCTGCTGTGAGTCCCGGCGCGGCACCTCAACTTCCCCTGCGGAATCAGCACTTCACCAACACCCCGCCTATTCAGCCCACTCCCCCCTCCCGCCACTCCGGCACCGCCGGTGGTCCCACCGCGACCCTGCTGGAGCGCCGGGGCTGCGCCCCGAGGCGGTGCGGGCTCGACCCGGTCTGCGGGCCCGGCCGATTGTCAGTGGTGGGTGAGACGGTGGAGACATCGAGTTCGGAAACGAGGGGGAGCCCGACCATGTCCGGAAGCCAGAACTACATCAACCACGTCGCCCTTGTGCTGGACGCCAGTTCGTCCATGTCGCACCTGCGGAACAAGGTCGTCGACGTGGCCGACCAGCAGATCGCCTACCTCGCCCGCCGGTCCAGGGAACTGGACCAGGAGACCCGCGTCACCGTGTACGTGTTCGCGGACAAGGTGGAGTGCGTCATCTACGACAAGGACGTACTGCGCATGCCGTCGCTCAAGCAGCTCTACCGGGTCGGCGGCATGACCGCCCTGCTCGCCGCCGCGCTCAAGTCCCAGCGCGAACTGGCGCAGACCGCCCAGCTCTACGGCGACCACAGCTTCCTGACGTTCATCCTCACGGACGGTCAGGAGAACGCCAGCCACCGCTGCCCGGACGCCCCCGCCACCGACCAGCGCCGGCTCACCGAGGCCGTCTCCGAGATGATCGAGACGCAGGACGACAACTGGACGCTGGCCGTCCTCGTACCGGACCAGATGGGCAAGCGCGAGGCCATGGCGTGCGGCTTCCCCAAGGACAACATCGCCATCTGGGACGCCACCAGCACCCAGGGGCTCGAAGAGGCCGGACAGGTCATCCGCGCTGCCACCGAGAAGTTCATGGTGGGCCGTACGAAGGGCATCCGCGGCTCGCGGGCGGTGTTCTCCACAGGCGCGGACGTGGTCAACAAGGACTCGATCAAGGCAGCCGGTCTCACCCCGGTCAAGCCGTCGGACTACCAGCTGGTCGCGGTCACCCGCGACGCCGCGATACGCGACTGGGTCGTGGAGAGCGGTCACACCTACCGCACCGGGTGCGCGTTCTACCAGCTGAGCAAGTCGGAGAAGATCCAGGCCCGCAAGCAGATCGCGGTCCTGGAGAAGAAGACGGACCGGGTCTACACCGGGCCGCAGGCCCGCGCCCTCCTCGGCCTTCCCGACACGGAGGTACGCGTCAAGCCCGACCACAACGGCGACTACACCATCTTCGTCCAGAGCACGAGCGTCAACCGGAAGCTCGTCCCCCACACCCGGCTCCTCATCATGGCCTGACCCCCGGCCGCGCCACCCGGGAGGCAATCGGGGTGCCGGCCGGTCAGGCCGGCCAGGGCGTCATGCGGTCCAGCAGGGACTCGGCCGTCTTCGTGGCGAGTGCCTGGTCGTACGGCTCGGTCCACTGCTCCCATCGCGGGCCCGTGCCGGTCGCCTCGGCCAGCAGGGCGTCCCGCACGTGCCACGGCAGGTCCATACGGCTGCGGCGGGCGGCGTAGCCCTGTGCGGCCGCCGCCACCGCCGTGGAGACCACCTTGGGCCGGTGCTCCTCCGACAGCAGCGCGTCCCGCAATGCGGCCGCGGCCTCCGCGCCGTTCCGGGCGTCGCCCTCGCCCCGGTACGCGGACAGGACGAGGTCGCCCCGGGGGCAGCGCAGCGCCATGGCGCCCAGCGGGGTCGCCGCCATGGACCTCGCCAGCCGGTCCGCGGGCGAGCCCGGGCGGATCAGCGCCTCGTCCAGGCAGTCCTGCCACGCCGGCCGGGGATCGGCGTGGCGGGGGCCATGGGTGTGGGCGATGCCCCAAGCGGGCACCGGGCCGGGCGCCCGAGCCGGCGGGGCGTCCGCCTCGGGCCGGGGCGGGCCTCCGGGGAAGAGCTCCAGGCCGGTGTCGAGGTGGTGCCCGGTGACAGGGCCTGCCAGGACGAGTGTGGCCGACCGGGCACCGTAGTGCTCTTCGACATGGGAGAGGACGCCCTCCGGGGACACCTCGCGCACCGTGTCGGGGGCCGCGTCGAGTTCGCGGCCCAGGCCCGTCTGCGGGACCAGCAGCTCCGCCACGGCGGCGCCCACTCCGTGCCCCGCCGCGCCTGCCGTCATGGACAACTCCAGCGCCACCACGGGGCGTTCCCGCTCCACCGCCCGACGCAGCCGGGCCGGGTCCGGACGGGTGAGCGCGGCGAAGGCCCGTAGCGCCGCGTCGGCCTCCTCCGGCATCACGTCCGCCACGAACGTGGTGTGGTGGCAGGAGGTGACCGCCGCGATCGCGAACGAACCCATCACCGCGTGCGGCACCGCCGCCGGCACGGCGTGCTCGCACACATGCGCCAGCCCCGGCGCGCCCACCGGATCGAGGGCGAAACCCACGGGTACGGCCAGGCCGATCGAGACGTGTGGGGCCTCCGGCAGTACGACGGCCCGCACGCCTCCCACCCGCACCGCTTGTGCCGTCCGCGTCACCAGGCACCCTCCAGTACGCGCTCCAGCCGGTCGCGGTCGGCCACATCGCCGTGGACCGCCCACTGGGGGCGCGCCCCCTGCGGTATCCCCGCCGGCGGTGCCGGATCCTCGGCACGCGGCATGCCTCGTACCGTCGCCTCCAGCACGCACCGCTGCTGCGCCGTCGGCGCCTGCGCGGCCCGCAGGCGCGCGAGGGCCGCGCCACGCGCCCGCGCGAGGCCCGCCGCCGCCTCCCGCGCCGCGGAGGCGGGGAGAGGAGCGGCCGTGAACTCCCTCGCGGTGGCGGCCATGTGGCGGGCGCAATCCTCCAGCCGGTCCGGTGTCGTACTGACCGTCATGACCAGTGCCACCGAGCCGCCCCGTACCAGCGGCACCGCGGCGATTCCGTACGCCAGGGCGCGCCGAGCCCGCAGGGACGCGAACAGCCGACCGGTGTACGGGCGGCCGAGCAGCTCGGCCGCGACCGCCGCGTAGCCCGCGGCCCCCGGGCCTGCGACCGGCAGGGCGAGGGTCAGCTCGGCCCTTCCCGTCGCCGCAGCCGCCGGAGTCGTACCGCTTGTCGCCGCCCCGCCCGTCCCAACCCCGGCGGCGCCGCCCGCGGCGCCTACCGCCACGGCGGTCGTACCGCCCGTGGCCGCAGTCGGCCCGGCAGGTCGCTGTCGGCCCGGCGCGTACGCCACGGGGCCGGCCGTCCAGGTTCGGCTCGGCGTCTTTGGGGGCTCGTAGGCGTGATCGGCCGGGGCAGGGTGCCGGTCGGCGCAGTGCCAGGCGGCCAGCACCCCGTCGATCTCCTCCCCGCTGTAGGTGTCGTCGTCCGCGCCCCAGCACGCCGACCACCGGCTGCGGCCCCACGCCGCGCACTCCACCGTGTGCAGCGCGCGCTCCAGCGGGTCGGCCAGTTCCGCACGGGCCGCGGACCGGCGCAGGGCGTTCAGGGCCTGCGCCGCCCGGTCGCTGACCGGGTCCATCACCGCCCAGGCGCTCTCCGGCAGGGCCGCGTCGTCCGCCCATACGTGGACCTGCACACCGTGCGGCGTCAGCACCGCCCGCAGCGCGCCCCCCGCGGCCGCGGCCCGGCCGGCCGGGCTTCCGCTCAGCGGGGAGGTCGCGACGGCGAGCGCGAGCGCCGCGAGACCCGGCCGGTACGCGGTGAACCCGCCCGGCACCCAGAAGGCGTGCGCCGTCACGCGGCGGCCCCCGACTTGTGCCAGCCGGCGAGGAACGCCGCGGTCAGGCCGGCGGCCGCGACGGCCCCGATGAGGATGACCGGGCCGAGCGCGTACGTGTCGGCCAGCGCGGGGAGCAGTACCGACGAAGTGGCGAGCGCCGCGTTGGCGACGCTCCGGCGCAGCGCCATGACCTGGCCGATCATGGCGGTGTCGGTCTCCTTCTGCCAGCCGATGGAGGCTCCTGCGGCGATGAACGAGTTGGCCACCCCGCCCAGTACGCCCGCGAGCAGCATCAGGGGCAGCGGCGCGGCGCCCATCACCGCCACCGCCACGGCCGTCAGGGGCACGAACGCGGCGCCCAGCAGCAGGGAGGTGCGGGGTGTCCAGTCGCGGGACGGCAGGACCACCATCGACACGAACACCCACGCGGCGCCGACGCACGCCGGGTACCAGCCGGCCTGGGACTCGCCCAGGCGCTCGCTCGCCGCGACGATGACCGCGGCGGTCGCCCCGCCGAAGAACAGGAAGTACGCCGCCTCCGCGCACAGCAGGCTCCGCAGCCGCGCGGTGGAGCGTACGAGGGTGAACCCGGCGCCGAGCCGCAGCCGGGCGCGCACGGGCGTGTCGGCCGGTGCGGGTGCCGTGCGGCGTGCCCGTACGGCGAGGATGCACAGCGCGCTCGCGGCGAACGAGGCGGCGTTGACGAGCAGGGCCGCCGCCGGACCGAGGTGCGCGAACAGCAGGGCGCCGGCCGGCGGTCCGAGGACGATCGTCGCTCCGGTCAGGCCCTCGAAGCGCGATACGGCGGCGGGCAGGGCCGGTTCGGGCACGATCTCGCGGATCAGTCCCTGGAGGGCCGGCACCGTGACGGTGTTGACCGTCTTGACGAGCGCGGCGCACACCAGGGCCGCGGGCACCGAGCGCAGCGCCACCGCGCCCAGGAGGGCGAGGACCAGGCCGACCGACAGCACTTCCCCGGCCAGGACCAGCCGTCGCCGGTCGAGCCGGTCGGCCAGCACCCCCGCCCACGGCGCCAGGACGATGACGGGGAGCGTCTCGACGGCGAACGTCAGTCCGGAGGCCAGCGCGGAGCCCGTCTCGGCGAGCACCCACAGAGGCAGCGCGATGTACTGGATCATCGTGCCGGACATGGAGAACAGCTGCCCCGTCCACAGCAGGGCGTAGTCGCGGCCCGGCGCGGCCGGCTTCCCCGAGGGCTTCACGGCGTGGGCGGCGGAGGTCATGCTGCTCCCCCCGGCCAGCCGCTCAGGCGGGCGGTCGCCTGGGGTTTCGTCTCGTGGTCCGGCGCCGCCGCGAACACCTCGGCGACCGCCTCGGCCAGGACGTCCAGGGCGTCCAGGGCGCGGGTGTCGCTGGAGTTGGCCTCGACCTCGAACCACCAGTGGGCGGCGCCCTCGTCGGCCCGGCCGCCCAGGGGTGTGAGTCTGCTGCTGTCCAGGGTCAGCCCGAGGACGAGCCCGTCGCCCAGCCGCCACATCACCTTGCGGCGCCGCTGCACGGCCTTGCCGTACGGGGCGAGCTCGTCGAGGCCGGTGCCCAGCCGGCGGTGCAGCCGTTCGACGGGCGCGGTGGCGCCGCGGGTGACCGCCCGTGAGATCTCCTGTGTCGGCACGCGTTCGGCGACCTCCAGCGCGTCACGGCGGTCGCCGGCGTAGCGCACGGTCTCCTTCAGTACCAGCCAGCCCGTGCCGGTCATGGCCCCGTAGTTCACCAGGGCCGCCAGGGAGAGGCCGGTGTCGTTGAGCCGCCACGAGGGGGTATCGAAGTACAGCGCGGACTGCGCGAAGGTGTGGAGTTCGCCCACCTCGCCGGTGAGGGACTTGGCCGCCGTGTCGAGGACGGCGCGCACGAGGTGGTCTCCGCGTTCCGGATGCTCCGCGTCCCAGTCGGCGGCGGCGTGGTCGACGCGCCACTTGTACTCGTACTCGACTCCGACCAGTGCGGATGGTGTCTGGCTGGTCACGCAGGCGCCCCTGTCGTGGGTGAGGTGGGGGTGGGGGGTGGCGGGGCCGGTGCGGTCTCCGGCCGGCGGCTTGACCCGGGCGGGGCGGTCTCCGGCCGGTGGTCCGGCACCGGCGGGACGGTGAGGACGTCGCACTCGGCCGGATCCATGCCGATGGCCGCGGCGCAGGCGTCCCGGACGGCGGCGGCTGCCGGGGGCGCGGGCCGGAAATGGCCGGACTTCAGGTTCACCACGGCGCCGGTGACGCGGCCGGAGAATACGGGGGTGATTTCACCAGCGGCGCGCACGCGGAGCCGTTCCGGCACCAGCATGGGGTGCGCGACGGGAACGCCCGCCACAGTGGCCCGGTTTCTGCCCAGAATGAGGTCGGCCATGCGGAAAGGCCGCGTCCAGATCCGGAGCCGGCTTTCGTCGTCCACGACGTACATATAGGCGACCGGACGATCCTGGGGCTCCGGTTTCCAGTCCTCTAGGAATACGACCTCATTCCGCATCGATTTCGCGGCGGAGGCGTATTTCGTCTCGAACACCGCCCGGTCGAACTCGATGACCGGAGGGTCCCCGCCGAGGATCCGGACAGGCGGTGGGGGGCCTTCGGGGAAGGGGCTCAGGTCGTACAGGCGCTGAATCCCGCGGGCGACTTCGCGCCGTTTCGGCCTGAGCAGTTCGACTGCCGGTCCGGTGGCGTCGAGCAGCGCGAACCGGATGGTGACCAGCTCCTCCATCAGCACGAACACCCTCGCCTGCGAGGACGGCCCGTACCGCTGGACGTACCGGCGCTCCACGTCGTCGAATCGCGCGATGAGCCGGCGCGCTTCGGCTTCCTCTATCATGCCGCTTGGCTCCGTCGTCATGGCGAGAGCCCGGAAGGGCGGGACGCGTATCGGGCGTCCCGCCCTTCCGGCTTTCTCAGGCGCTGGTGAACCCGGCCTGCGTGGCGGCGAGCGCCTCGCGGGTGTCGGACTCCAGACCAAGCTCCTCGAGCTCGGCAACCAGGGCGTCGATACGCGACTCGGTCATGTCACTCTCCTTTCGGTTCGGTGATCAGACACAGACGACGGTGAAACGGAATCCGGTGCTCGCACACCGTCTTCCGGCCACGGCCGAGGAACATCTAACGATAGGGACACCCACCCGTCAACGGAAGTTACCGGGAATTTCCCCAGGCTCTTCGACGCCTATGTAAACCTTCGATCTGCAATTGACCGAAAACGCTTTCCAAGCGCGTCCGGATCGCCCTCCTTGTTCGCATAAATCGACGCTGTAAGCGAAGGGGCTTGTTCCGGATGGCCGAGAAGGTTCGGTGCCGGCGTGCCGTCCGGGGTGGCGCGGGGAGTTCTCGACGTGGGCGTCGTCGGCCGCGCCCGGATGCCTTCGGCGCGGCTGGATCGGGCCGCCGCGGCCGGGCGGGCACCGGCAGGCGGCGCGGGATCGACGCTGGGCGGGATGCGGGCCGGTCCCCCGGCGGCGGGACCGGCCCGTATCCCGTCCCCGCGTCAGCGGGCGTCGGCCACGTGGGCCAGCAGGGCCGCCGCGTCCTCGGGCGCGAGGGGGCCTTCGTACACCAGGTCGCCGGTCATACCGGGGAAGAAGCGGCCGGCGGGCCAGCTCCTCTGGTACGGGGGCGGGTCGACGACGACCAGCCGGACACCGTTCACGCGGGGGATGTCGGCGGGGTTGCCCTCGTTCCAGATCCATTCGCCGTCGGCGCCCACGAGGTTGAAGGAGCCGGTGGTCGGCACCATTCCGGGCTGGTCCCGGCAACAGGCGACGGCCTCGGCCGAGGGGGCCTGGCCCTGCACGAGACCCCGGCCGATCAAGGCGTCGGCGAGCAGCGTGTACAGCTGGAAGTTGTCCCCGATACCGGACATGCGCAGGGCGAAGGCCGCTCCGGTGGCCCGGTCCAGGGCGATCAGCGGTTCGTCGTCCAGGACGGCAAGGGCGTACGCGAGGCACTTGAAAGGCTCGCCGGACAGCTCGGCCACACGCGCCACGGCAGCCCGCAGTTCCCGGCGGCCGGGGGTTTCGCGGCGTACCCGCGGCGAGTTGAGCATCGCCACACAGGCCATCTCGAACTGCGGGAGCGCCTGCCACGCCATGACGGGCTCGAAGCCGAACGTCTCGAAGTCGGCCTCCCGCACCTCCTCGCCCTCGTGGTCGGGCAGTTCGCCCCGGCCCGCCGCCGCCCATCGTTCGCAGAAGGCTGCGGCCTGCTCGAACGCGTCCAGGGCGCCCGCGAAGACGGCGGGTGCGCAGCCCGTCGGGTCGGCGCCCCCCTCCACGCACGCGCCGACCATCACGGCCACCACGCCTCGCGGCCCGGGCGGAACCTCCGTGAGGAGCGCGGCGAGCCGGGGCCCGGCGTCCCGCAGCTCGTCATCGCCCGCATCGCCGAAACCCCGCGTCAGGTCGGCGAAGGCGCGCTCCGCGGCGTCGGCGTCCTTGGCGCGTACGGCGAGGTCGAATCCCTTGACGGCGGCTGAAATCCGCCTGCGTCTGAATATCACCCGCGCACCATAGCCGCCGTCTCCGACAGCCCGGCGCGCCAGACACCTCGGGCGTCTCCGGACTCCCGCGCCGCGCGAGACCACTGAGTGCATCGAGGTCCCGGGACGTCGGTGGCGGGGTGCGGTGGCTCCCGTTGCGACGGGGGCGCGGTCCTGCCAAGAGCCGAGTCCGCTCTCAGGCTTCGACGCGCATCCACGTGTCGCCGGCGCGAAGCCACAGAAGGCCGTCACGGCCCTGGCCGCAGCGCATGACCACCCGTCCGGGCACTCGAAGCCTGCGCTGCCCGGTCACGTTCGAGGTATCGCCATCCAGCTGGACACGCACCACCCGGGTCGACCTCCAGTGGTGAACGCGTCTGGTCAGGACCGCTCGATGACCTCGTACGGCGAACCCGTCCGGGTCGTGTACGGGGCTGGGCCAGCTGGTCACCTCTCCGGTCGACGGGGTGATCCGCGTCAGGAACGTGCCGCCCCGCCGACTGCCTGAGTACCAGACCAGCCAGACCCGGTCTCCCTCGGTGGCAGCGGTGCATCCCTCCAGAGGCGTGTCAGGAAGGCGGTTTCCCGGAGCCCAGGTGGCCCGGCCATCGGCGCTCCAGCCGGCGAGTCCGGCTGCGGACTCCGGGTGCCCTCCGTAGATGCCTTCGTCTCCGTAGGCCGTCCAGATCGATCCCTCGCGGTCGGTCACCAGAGCGGGGATGTCGTCGCCGACGCAGAAGGCGGCTTCCTGTTCACCGCTCTCCAGGGAGAACACCACCGCGTTGGGGCTCCATGCTCCCGACTCGTCCTGGCCCGCCCGACCGCCGACGATGAGCAGCCGGGCGTCCGGGAGGAGAGCGATGTGGCTCGGGCGGACCGGGACGTCCTTGACCGGTCGACGCCGCAGCGAGCCGTCGGCCTGGCGCGTCATGAGCACCGCGTCGAAGGGGACCTGCGGGACCCATCCCACCCACCCCTTCACGTAGCGACTGCGGCGCAGGCACTGCCGGTGGACGAGCAGAACAGCCAGCTCCCCCGCCGGGCCGGCGGTCCACCACAGAGGGCGCCGCCCCGCCCAGAGATCCGTCACGGGCCGCTTCCAGACCCTCTGCACGTCGACCGTCGACATCGCACCCCCCTGCCGTCAGATGCAGCACCGAACATAACTGCTGACGAGAGCGGTGGCGGGCCGAGGGCCGGAGGGAGCGCCCCCCTGGTGCGGGACCGGCTCTCGAAGACCCCACGGGTTCCGCCTCCGCAGCGGGTGTCGTGCCGGTCCTGACAGCCGGTCCGGCCGGCCACCCCTGCCCCTCAGGTCAGGCTCCGTTGAACTCGTCCGGGTGCGGGCCGGTGCGCAGGTCGCGGTCGAGGCCGGCGATCGCGGTCATCTCGTCGTCGGTGAGGGTGAAGTCGAAGACGTCGAGGTTCTGGCGGATGCGCTCGGGCGTCACCGACTTGGGGATGACGATGTTGCCGAGCTGCAGGTGCCAGCGCAGGACGACCTGGGCGGGGGACTTGCCGTGCCGGCCGGCGATGTCCGTGATCGCCTCGTCCTTGAGGACCGCCCCCTGTGCGAGCGGGCTCCACGCCTCGGTGGCGATGCCCAACTCGGCGTGCGCCGAGCGCAGTTCGCTCTGCTGCAGGCCAGGGTGCAGTTCGACCTGGTTGACGGCCGGGACGAGCTCGGCGCCGTCGATCAGCCGCTTCAGGTGGTCGGGCTGGAAGTTGGAGACGCCCGCCGTGCGGACCCGGCCGTCGGCGACGAGCTTCTCGATGGCCTTCCACGTCTCCTTGTACAGGTCACGGGCCGGGGTGGGCCAGTGGATCAAATACATGTCGACGTACTCGAGGCCCAGCTTGGCCAGGCTGTCGTCGAAGGCGCGGAGCGCGGCGTCGTAGCCTTGGTCGGCGTTCCACAGTTTGGTGGTGACGAACAGGTCCTCGCGGGCGATCCCGGAGGCGGCGAGGGCCTTGCCGACGCCCGCCTCGTTGCCGTAGATCGCGGCGGTGTCGATGGAGCGGTAGCCGGCCTCGAGGGCGGAGGAGACGGCGGCGGTCGTCTCCTCGTCCGGGACCTGGAAGACGCCGAAGCCGAGCTGGGGGATCTCGACGCCGTTGTTGAGCGTGACCGTGGGGATGCTGCTGTTCGATGCCATGGTGCGGTTGCCCTTTCAGACGGTAGTACGGGGTGTGCGGGGGGTGAGGGTGTAGCGGACGGTCTGGGCGCTGATGAGTCCGTCGCGGAAGACGAACGTGTCGACGCCGTCGGTGACCTCGTGGGTGTCGGTGACGGCGCTCCACCGCAGGAACAGCACGTCACCGGCGAACTGCGGGCTCAGCTGCCAGTCGGCGTCCGGCAGGTCGGCGAGCAGCCTGCCGATGCCCCGCCGTACCCCCTCGCGTCCCGTGAGCGTGCCCTCGGGGGTGAGGAAGACGGCGTCCTCGGTGTAGTTCCGGCTGATCAGGTCCAGGTCGCCGGTGGTGAGCCGGTTGCCGTGGTCGGCGAAGACCTCTTGCGGCGTGCGGCTCATCGGGCGGACCCGGCGAGCTCGGCGAGCGCGGCGGTGGCGAAGCCGTGGTCCTGGCCGGGGGTGCCGCCGCCGACGCCTATCGCGCCGACCAGCCGGCCGCCGCGGTGAACGGGGATGCCGCTTGCGTCGAGGACGGTGACGCTGACCGTCACCCCGGCGGCCTCCACGGCGCGGCGGGCGGCGGTGACCAGCGTCTCGGCGTCCCGCGTGGTCAGCGGGGCTGGGGTGGTGGTGCTCATGAGAGGTCCTTCTCGAAGGGGTGGCTGTGGGCGGGCGGGTCAGGCGGGGACAGGCGCGGGGTCGGCCGCCGCGGAGCCGGTCACGACGCGGCTCGCCCCGCGGGTGCGCCGGTCCAGACGGGCCGCGAGGAGGGCGAGCAGCAGCGCCGTACCGGAGAGGATCGCGCCGACCCAGTTGGGGGCGGTGAAGCCGAGGCCCGCGGCGATCACGACACCGCCGAGCCAGGCGGCGAGGGCGTTGCCGAGGTTGAAGGCGCCGATGTTGGCGGCGGAGGCGAGGGTCGGGGCGGCCGAGGCCTGGTCGAGCACCCACTTCTGCAGCGGCGGCACGGTCGCGAAGCCGAGGGCGCCGATCAGGGAGAGGGTGATCGCGGCGAGGAGCTTGTGGTGTGCGGTGGCCGTGAACAGCAGCAGGGCGGCGGTGAGGGCGGCCAGGGCGGTGAAGAGCATCGGCATCAGGGCGCGGTCGGCGAACTTCCCGCCGAGCAGGTTGCCGAGGAACATGCCGACGCCGAACAGGACGAGCAGCCAGGTCACGGCGCCCTCGGTGTAGCCGGCGACCTCGGTCATCATCGGTGAGATGTAGGTGATCGCGGCGAACACCCCGCCGTACCCGAGGACGGTCATCGCCATGGCGAGCCAGACCTGGACGTTGCGGAAGGCGGCCAACTCACCGCGGACGCTCACCGACTCCGGGCGCCCCGCCTCGGGGACGAGCCTGGCCACGCCGAGGAGACCGACGACGCCGAGCGCGGCGACGATCGCGAAGGTGACGCGCCAGCCGGCCGCCTGGCCGACGTACGTGCCGCCGGGGACGCCGACGATGTTGGCCACGGTCAGCCCCATGAACATGAGGGAGATCGCGGAGGCCTTCTTCTGCGGGGCGACGAGGTCGGCTGCGACGACGGAGCCGATACCGAAGAACGCGCCGTGGGCGAGGGAGGCGACGATCCGGCCGGTCAGCATGAGGCCGAAGCCGGGGGCGACGGCCGACAGGACGTTTCCGGCGATGAACAGGCCCATGAGGAACATGAGCATCTTCTTGCGGGAGACGCGGGTGCCGAGCACGGTCAGGAGCGGGGCGCCGATGACGACGCCGAGCGCGTAGCCGGAGACCAGCCAGCCGGCCGTCGGGATGGTGACGCCGAAGTCACCCGCGATCTGGGGCAGCACACCCATGATCACGAATTCGGTGGTGCCGATCCCGAAGGCCCCGATGGCGAGGGCCAGGAGCGCGAGTGGCATGGAGGACAACCTTCCGGATGCTTGCATGGAGCGCTTACACCGGAAGACAATACTTGCACGCGCGGGATAGATGCAAACGCTCGCGAACTCTGACTGTATGTAGTCGGCGTATGCAACCACCGAGGGAGAAGGAGGCCGTCATGACCGCAGCCGCCCCCGCCCTCACCGCCCTGGCGCAGGGCTGGTGCGCCCTCTCCCTCCTGCACGGCAGGATCGAGGCCCATGTCGAGCGGGCCCTGCGGTCCCGCCACGACCTCGGCGTGCGCGAGTACTCCCTGCTCGACGTGGTCAGCCGCCAGCACGACGGCGAAGGCGGCCACCTGCAGATGAAGCAGCTCGCCGACGCCGTCGTCCTCAGCCGGAGCGCCACCACCCGACTCGTCACCCGGCTCGAGGACCGCGGCCTGCTCCTGCGCTACCTGTGCCCCACAGACCGCCGCGGCATCTACACCAACGTCTCGGCCGACGGCCTGCGACTCCTGGAAGAGGCCCGCCCCACCAACGAGACCGCCCTGCGCGAAGCCCTCGCTCAGGCCGCCGCGGACCCGCGACTCGCGCCCCTGGTCCGCGTGGCCCAGGACACGGGCGCGTCGGCGGCGGTGCCCGCGGCGTGAAGCGCGGTCCGGCCACCCCCTGATCCCGCCGGGGCCGCCCGGCACGTCAGTTGGCGAACCCGCCCTTGGGTTCGATGATCTCCAGGTTGGTGCCGTCGGGGTCGTTGAAGTAGGCGACCCTCGTGCCGAGCGCCGCCTCCGGGGTGACCTCGCCCGCGACGAACGTGTAGTCGTCGCCCAGGAAGCCGTAGCCGGCGTCCTTCATCCGCTGGTACACCGCGTCGAAGTCGTCGACCTTGAAGCACAGGTGCATGGAGCCCGGCCGGTTCGCCTTGCCGTTGGTGCGCTCGCCGATCGGATCCTGGAACTGGATCAGGTCGATGCCGAGCCCGTCGATGTTGATCGTCGCGTACCGCAGCTTCGCGTTCGGCAGCCCCTGCGTACGGCCGAACCTCTCGCTCTCCATCGTTCCCCGGGCGACGGGCTCGCGCCCTGTCAGGGCCGAATAGAACGCGATCGAGGCGTCCAGATCGGACACCGAGATCCCTACGTGGGCGGCCTGGGTGAGGTGCATCGACGTGTCGGCGACAGCCATAGGGGAGTCCTCCCGGATTCGGGCCTGTGCGGGTACCTCTGGCAATTCTTCCGAAAGTGACGCATTGCGCATCCTGTCGCGCCGGGCGGGCCAAGCGTTCGCCTGCGATGTGGCGGCAGGGCGCTCAGGTGCCTGCGGCCATCGTCTTGAGCACCCATTGGTGCACCCGCTTCAGTGCGGTGACGAGCGTGACGAGGATCAGCGCCAGGAGCAGTACGGACACCAGCGGCGGCAGCCACAGCGCGGCGACGCCGGCGGCCGCGAGGGCTAGGCAGCCGAGCAGGCGTGCGCCCCAGGCACGGCCGGTGGAGACGTAGTACCACCATGCCTGCGTGATCACGTACAGGATCGGGCCGCCGAACAGCAGGAGGGCGACCTCGGCGCTGCCGTGCCCGGTGGGGTGGCTGATCGCGAGTTCGGCGCCGACGGCGAGCGCGACCAGGGCGGCCAGCGTGCTGTACTGCCCGCTGACCGCGTGCCGGACCAGGAGGAGCGCGTCGTCCGTCGTCTTGACGTGCAGGGTCAGAATGTCCTCGCCGCCCTTGAAGTAGCTGGCGCACAGGCATACGACGGCCACGAACACCCCGAGGGCCGCCGCCACCGTGGCGGCCTCGACCGGGGCGTCGGAGATCGCCGTGCCGATGGTCAGCACGGTCTCGCCGAGTTGCAGGATGATGAACAGCCGGATCCGCTCGACCATGTGCTCGGCATCGAAGGTCAGGTCCCTGGACGAGAGGACGTTGCCGGGCAGAGGGTGGGCCAGCCACACACCGGCCATGTCGACCAGGGCGGCCGCTGCCCACCAGCCGAGCCGCGGCCCGTGGTCCATGGAGGCGCCGATGAGCCACAGCGGTACCGAGAGCAGCGCCCATGCCGTGACGCGGCGGTAGTGCCGGCGCAGGAACGGGGTCGGCGCGGCGACCGCGGCCGTGACGTCGGCCAGGAGCAGGATCGCCGCCAGGGGCACGACGAACGCCCAGGGCCGGTCACCGAAAGCGTGCGGGATCTGCGCGTTCATGAAGAGGCCGAGGCCCATCACGACGAGGACGAGCCGGTGCGTCAGCGGCCGTTCGACGTCGAGGAAGGTGGCGTCGAAGCTGGTCAAGGCCCAGGTGGACAGCACGGCGATCAGCATCACGGCGGTCTCGGCGGCCCCCCGCCAGGACAGCTCGTCGTGCAGGTGGTGGGCGAGCTGGCCGACCGCGAACACGAACACCAGGTCGAAGAACAGCTCCAGCGGGGAGACGCTGCGGCGCAGGTTCCTGACGAACGACCCGCTGGTCATGTGGCGGCTCCGTTCGCGGACGGCATGCTGCGGGATGACCTCCTCAGGCACGGCATGGATTCACGATCCGGCCTCACCACCTGTCCCGCAACGCGAAGCCCCCGGGCACGCCGCAGCCTCGCGAGCCGGACGCGGGCCCGCTCCAGGTGCCACTGCGTCCGCCTCACACGGGCGGGGGCGGTTCTGGTGGCTCGGGGCGTGTGCGCGGCGGTCTCTCCGCGTCCCCGGAGGTGGAGCGATCAGAGACGTCCCAGTGGTGCGGGGCGGGGTGGGCCGCGGCGTTCATCCGTTACCGGGTGAGGCGGGGCAGCGCGGTGGCGACCGCTTCCGCGAAGGCGCGGACGCGGGCGTTCTCGCGGGCTGCGTGCCAGACCAGGCCGAGCGCGGAGTCGGGCAGGCCGCTCACCGGCACGTGGGCGATGTCCCGGCGGTGGTGGTACTCGGCGGTGGGGTGGCAGAGCAGCATCGTGCCCCGGTTGGCGGCGACCAGCGACAGGCCCTCCTGGAGGGTGGCGGCCTGCGGGCCCCGCGCGACCGGGGCGCCGGACGGGGTGCGGGTGGGGGCCTGCTCCTCGCGCCAGTAGTCCGGTGCCGGGCCGGACACCCCGACGAGCCGCGTGTCCGCCAGGTCCTCGGCGTCCAGGGCGCTCCGGGCGGCGAGCGGGTGCTTGCGGGAGACCGCCAGGTGCCGGGGGTGGCGGGAGAAGACCGGGCCCAGCACCAGTCCCGGCTCCCGGACGGGCAGCAGGACCACGGCGGTGTCCACCTCGCCCCGGTGCAGCGGCCCGAACGGGTCGGACAGCGGCACCTCCGTGATGCGGGTCTCGCAGCCCGGGTGGCGCTCCTCGAACTCCCCGATCAGCTCCGTGAACCCGTAGCCGACCGCCCCCTGGAAGCCGATCCGCAGCGGGCCGCTGTCGCCGAGCGCCGCCGCACGGGCGTTGGCGACGGTGGCGCGCAGGGCGGTGTAGGCCGGGCGCAGTTCGCGCAGGAAGTCCTCGCCGAGCGGGGTGAGCCGCACCCGTCGGCTGGTCCGGTCCACCAGGCGGGCGCCGATGCGGTGTTCCAGGGCGCGGATCAGCTGGCTGACACGGCCCTGGGAGACGTACAGCCGTTCACCGGTCCTTCCGAAGTGGAGCTCCTCGGCGAGGACGAGGAAGCACTCCAGTTCGCGGAGCTCCAGGGTGCCCACCGGTGCGAGTCCGCCGCCGGTGACGGTGGCTGCCATGTCGTGTCCCTCCAGCGGTGTGCCCCCGCGCGGTCGTCCGTGGCGTCCGCGCCGTCGATCAGTCCGCCTCATGGAAGCATGAGCGGCTCGCGCTTGTTCCGCCCGCGGGGCGGGAGTTGGCTGGGGGCATGGCGAACGTTGACGACGTGCCCGTATCCCTGTCCGCTTCCGCGCGCCCCTCACGGGGCGGGTGGCCCGGCGTCGTGGCGGTCGCGGCCGGCACCTTCACGGTGGTGACGTCGGAGATGCTGCCGGTCGGGCTGCTCACCCCGATCGGCGGTTCCCTGCACGTGAGCGAGGGCACCGCCGGGCTGACGCTGACCGTGACCGGTCTGGTCGCCGCCCTGTCCGCGCCGCTGGTCGCCGCGGCGGTGGGGCGGCTGGACCGGCGCACGGTGCTGTGCTCGCTGATGGCTCTGCTGGCGGCGGCCAACGCGCTGTCTGCCTGGTCGCCGGAGTTCGCGGTCATGGTGGGGGCGCGGGTGCTGGTCGGCATCGGCATGGGCGGCGTGTGGGCGCTCGCGGGCGGCCTCGGGTCCCGGCTCGTCCCGGCCCGGTCCGCCGGGCCCGCGACGTCGGTGATCTTCAGCGGGATCGCCGTCGCCTCGGTGGTGGGCGTGCCGGCCGGCGCGTACCTGGGGGAACTCGCCGGCTGGCGGGCGGCGTTCCTCTCCGTGGCCGGGCTGGCGTCGCTGGTGGCCGTCGCCCTGGCCGTCCTGCTGCCGCCGCTGCCGGCCGGGCGGGCGGTCGCGCTGGGCGGGGTGGTGCGGCTGCTCGGCGACGCCCGGGTGGTGACCGGGCTTGTGGTGGTGGCCCTGCTGGTGACCGGGCACTTCGCCGCGTACACGTACGTACGGCCCGTGCTGGAGGAGGTCTCCGGCGTCCGGGCGTCCATGGTGGGGACGCTGCTGCTGGTGTACGGGGTCGCCGGGATCGCGGGCAACTTCCTGGCCGGCGCCCGAGTGGGCCGGTCCCTGCGCGGCACACTGCTGGTGGTGTGCGCGACGCTGGCCGGGTCGGTGCTGCTCGTCCCGCTGCTCGGCCTGTCCGTCGCGGGCGCGGCGGTCCTGCTGGTGGTGTGGGGCCTCGCGTACGGCGGTGTGTCGGTCAGCGCCCAGACCTGGCTCGCCCTGGCCGCGCCCGAGGACCGGGAAGGCGTCACATCGCTGTTCGTCGGCGTGTTCAACGGGGCCATCGCGCTCGGCGCGTTCGCGGGCGGCCTGGTGGTGGACGGCTTCGGCGCCCGCGCGGTCCTGCTGCCGGCCGGCTTCCTGGCGATCGGCGCGCTGCTGGCCGTGCTCCTGGGCCGGGCGCCGTCGCCGGCCGCCGGGCCGGCGGGTGCGCGGGACTGAGCCGGGGTGCGGCCTAGGGGGCGGGGAGGACCCTCGCTCCCCGTTCGGTCCGCTCCTCCTCGCGCAGGATCACCGCGTGCACCGATCCCGAGCGGGCGACCAGCACGTCGGGGACGTGGTCCTCGTAGAAGCGCAGGTGGCCGATCGAGCCCGGGGTCGTCGTGCGGGCGCCGAGCCAGGCCACGAGCCGGTCCAGGTCGTCGAACTCGTCCGGGTGGACCTCCTGGCGCACGGTCAGCGCCCAGCCCCAGTCGTCGGAGGCCAGCTCCCCCACCAGTACGCCGCCGATCCGCCGCGCGGGTCCACGGTCCTCCCACAAGGGGTACTCGTAGTCGCCCCGCACACCGCCCTCCTGGCCCAAGTGCCAGCGCAGCACGGCGAGATCGGCCTCCGGCAGGTCGCTCGGCAGGTCCAGGGCGAGCTGGAACTCGTAGATGTCCGCCATGATCAGGAGGGTACGCGCGGGCACGTCAGCCACATGGACCGGGGGGCGGCCCCGGCGACGCCGGCACGTCGGCGCCGTGGGCTGGGGGCGGCCCCCGCGGCGTCAACGGATGCGGCCCCACCACCCGTTCGGGTGTGGCGGGGGCGGCGTCGGTATGCCTGCCGGGTTTGGGCAACGGGTGCTGTTTTCATGGGCCGAATGAGCGAAGAGTTGCCTTGGTGTGCGGTGGTCCGGGTGCGGTGCGGCCGTGGTGCGGGGGAGGGAAGGTGAGGGCCCCGGCCGCCGCCGTACTCACCGGGCTCGGGGCGTGGCTGCCGCCGCGGCGCGTCCCCAACAGTGAGCTGTGCGCCCGCCTCGACACGTCCGACCAGTGGATCCGGGAGCGGATCGGCATCGCCGAGCGCCGGTTCGCCGAACCGGACGTGTCCACCGGCGACATGGCCGCCGCGGCCGGGGCGCGGGCCATGGATTCGGCCGGCGTGGACACCGTGGACGCGGTCCTGCTGGCGACGAGCAGCCCCGACCACCCGTGCCCCGCCACCGCCCCCTGGGTCGCCGACCGGCTGGGCCTGACGGGAGTGGCCGCGTTCGACGTCGCCGCGGGCTGCTCCGGCTTCCTGTACGCCACGACGGCCGCCGCCGGTCTGATCGCGTCGGGGACGGCGGGCCGCGTCCTCGTGGTGGGCGCGGAGACGATGACGTCGATCGTCGACCCCGGCGACCGGGCGACCGCGCCGATCTTCGGCGAGGGGGCGGGCGCCGTGGTCCTGGAGGCCGGTCCCCCGCACGCGGAGGGCGCCCTGGGGCCGGTCGTCTGGGGCAGCGACGGCTCCCTCGCGGACGCCATCGTCGTGCCCGCGGGCGGCGCGCGCGGCCGGTACGGACGGGAACAGGCCCCGCGCGGCGACTTCCACGTCCACATGCGCGGCAACGAGGTCTTCCGCCACGCCGTGCGCAGGATGACGGCCGCCGCGCGGGACGCCGTCGTCTCGGCCGGCTGGGAGATGCCCGACGTCGACCGGCTGATCGCCCATCAGGCGAACCAGCGCATCACCACCGCCGTCGCCGACGCCCTCGGGGTACCCGCCGGAAACTGCCCGTCCAACATCCGCGAGGTGGGCAACACCGCCGCCGCGTCCCTGCCGCTGCTGCTCGCCCACGCCGCCGACCGGGGCGATCTGAAACCGGGCCACAAGGTGCTCCTCGTCGCCTTCGGCAGCGGTCTGGCCTGGGCGGCGACCACCCTCGTCTGGCCCGCCGGACTCGCCGCCCGCCTGTAGCCCGCCGCACGCCCGCAGCCGCCGCCGGCCGGGGGCCCTCCCGGACGGCACCGATCCGAAGAGAGACCGTATGACGTTCGAACTGGTCAAAGAGATCCTGACCACCAAGGGCGGCCTCGCCCCCGGCCCGATCACCCCCGACGCCTCGCTCGCCGGGGCGGGTGTCGACTCCATGGCCCTCGTGGTGCTGTCCCTGCAGATCGAGGACCGGCTGGGCCTGGAGATCAGCGAGGACGACCTGTCCACCGCCGCGAGCGTCGGCGAACTCGCGGACATGGTCGCCCGCCACGCGGAGCGCCGCGTATGACGCACGGCACCGCCGACCTGCTCCCCGTCGGCGCGGCGGACCTCCGCGAGGACCTGCGCAGGCTGCGCCGGCGCGGACTGCGGTACGCCTGCCGGGTGGTGAGCGCCGACGGCGGGCGCGGCGGCCTCTCCGGCGGGGCGGTCGCCGAGCCGCTGCTGCTCCTCGGCGGCGCGCTGCAGGACATGTACGCCTGGCCGCGGCTGGAGCGGTACGTCGCCCCGTACACGCCGGTCGTCCTCGTGGACCTGCCCGGTACGGGCGTCGCGGACGACCTGCCGGCGCACGAGGGGTTCGACACCCTGGCGGACGCGGCGCTGCACCTGCTGGACGAACTGGGGCTGCCGCGCGTCAACGTGCTCGGCGCGTCGTACGGGGTGCCCATCGCGTACCGGATGGCTCAGCGGTGCCCGGGCCGGGTGTCCCGGCTGCTGCTGGCCGGTGCCACGCACCGGGTGACCGACTCGATGCGGGCCTTCCTGTGGGAGGCCGTCTCGCACATCGAGCGCAGCGCCCCGGCGCCCGGGGAGTCGCTGGACGGCCCGTGCGCGGCGAACGGCGTGTACGCGGACCGGCTGGTGCGCTATCTGGTCAACACGGCCGAGCAGGAGCGGGTGCGGCAGTCGGCGGCGGTGCAGCGGCTGCTGCGGCGGCAGGCGCTGCGCACCACGTGGCGGCAGTCGCTGCGGCACGCGGCGTGCCACCGGCGGGTCCTGGAGCCCGCCCTGCTCCCGGCCGGCGGGATCGAGGGCGTACCCACGCTGGTCTTCACCGGGGAGTACGACATCACGACCTCCCCGGAGCAGAACAGCGCGGTCGCCGCCACGATCCCCGGCTCGCGGCTGGCGCTGCTGAAGGACGCCGACCACATGGCGCACCTGGAGTGCGACGCCGAGTACGCCGACCTGGTGCTGCGCTTTCTGCGCGGCCAGTCGCTGGAGGGGCTGGCGTACTGCGACACGTACGACGTGGCGGCGCGGGGCTGAGGCCCGTCGCTCCGGAGGCCCGCGAGGGGCGCGTCCTGACGGGTCCTCCGGCCGCCCGGGTCAGTTCGCCGCCACCGTCGCGGGCGGCTGCTGTCCGGTGCGGCGCGCCATGGCCTTGGCGTACTGCATGGCGGTGAGCCGCCGGACGAACACGATGGCGGCCACGGCCGCCACGAGGTCGAGGACGCTGCTCGCCGCCAGGCCCAGGGCGGCGCGCCGCACCGCGTCGTACTCCTCGGCGCGTTCCCACAGCCTTTCGGCGGTGCGGCCGGCCAGCGAGGTCAGGACCCAGAGTGTCCACCAGGTGTTCAAGGCGGCGCGCGGCGCGCGCTCGCCGAGTTCGCTCGCGTCCCAGATGTCGCCGGCGATCCTGCGGGGGATCCACAGGTTGGCGATGGGGATGAACCAGGCTCCGATCGCCCAGCCCGGGGTGCGGCGCTGTTCGGCGGGGCCGAACACCTCGGCGTTGGTGCGGGCCCGGTGGAACCAGACGATGAAGACGATCCCGGTGGCGATCAGGGCCATCAGCGAGAAGGAGGCGGAGAAGTACATCAGCATGTCGGCACGGTCCGCCGTCGCGGTGAGCGCGTCGTACTGGTCCTCGTCCGCCGTGTAGAGCTTCCCGATCACCGTGTACGAGTTCAGCGCGGCGTAGGCGGCCAGGGCGTCCAACAGCGCGACGAGCGCGAGGAGTCCGGTCACGCCGTACGACAGGCCGACGATCGAGCGGAGCGGCTTGACCGGCGGCGGCGCCCACGAGGGCGGCGCGGCGGCCGCAGGGTGCTCAGCCACCTGCGCGGCCGGGGCGGGCGTGGGGGCGGCGGATGCCGGGGCGGGTGGGGCGGCGGCCTCGCATCGGGTGCAGAGACGGGAAGCGCCGGTGACCTCGGTCGCGGCGCATCTGGAGCAGGGCATGGTGAAGGGACCCCCCATGGGTGTCGGACGACGGGCAGCCGGAAGAAGCGGGATCCCCTCCCCCAGGGCTCCCCGCGCGGCTGGACGACCCTACGCGGGGGCCGGTCCCCAGTCCAACGGGAAACCGTGCGGACGCGAGCGCACGGCCGCGGCGCTGGGCCGGCGCTCCGTCACATGGCGGGGCCGCACGGGGATGGGTCGCCGGGGGCGTGCCGCGTGCCGGGGTCACGCATCAGGCGGGTCACGGCGTCGGTGACGAGGCGGGTGACCTCGGCGGGGTCCGCGTCGGCCAGGGGGCGCTTGCGGATGACGACGCGCATCAGGCCGATGCCGAGCAGCCAGGCGAGGGCGAGGTCGGCGCGCAGGGCCCGGTCGTCGGTGTCGCCGAGGGTGGCGAGGGCGCGGGCGTAGTCGGCGCCGAGGGAGGTGACCGCCGCCGACACCTCGTCCTGCGCGCCGACCGACCGCAGCAGCGTCTCCAGGGACCGGCCCGCTCCGGTCGCCTCGCCGCCCTCGTCGGGCGGGGACGCGAGCATGTCGGCCAGGACCGTCTCCACGAGCCGCTCGGGCGGGGTCGTACGCAGCTGTTCCAGGCCGCTGCGCGCGATGGCCTCGCCGAACAGGGCGCGCTTCGATCCGAAGTGGCGGAAGAGCAGGGCCTGGTTGACGCCCGCGCGGGCGGCGATGTCCCGTACGGTCGCCCGTTCGTAGCCGCGTTCGGCGAACAGCTGCGACGCCGCGGTCAGCAGTCGCTCCCGCGTCGGTCCGCCGCCGCCCCGCCGCCGGGCTGCTCCGGTCCCGGTCCCGGTCTGCGTCCTGCCGGACTCCACCCAGCCGCCCCTTCCTGTGCCGTCCGCCGCCCCGGCGCGGGGCCTGACGAGGCGCCGTTGACCGCCGCCGGGGCCAACTCTAGGTTGGTAAGCAGCTGCTTACACCAGGGAGGTTTCCCCGTGACGACCGCGCGCGAAGAGACTCCGATCGCCTATCCGTTCAACGAACCCGAGGGGCTGGACCTCGCCGACGCCTATGAGGAGGCGCTGGAGCGGCCCGGCCTGTTACGCGTCCGCATGGCCTACGGGGAGCCCGCCTGGCTGGCCACGCGGTACGCCGACGCCCGCCTCGTCCTCGGGGACCGGCGGTTCAGCCGGGCCGCGTCCCGTTCGCACGACGAGCCTCGCCAGTCCGAGGCGCAGCAGGACGCGGGCATCCTGGGCATGGACCCGCCGGAGCACACCCGGCTGCGGACCCTGGTGGCGAAGGCGTTCACGATGCACCGGGTCGAGAAGCTCCGCCCGGACGTCCGGAAGCTGACGCACGGCTTCCTCGACCGCATGGAGGAGACGGGCCCTCCGCTGGACCTGGTGGAGCACTACGCGCTGCCCATCCCGGTCGCCGTGATCTGCCGGATGCTGGGCGTGCCGGAGGAGGACCAGCCGAAGTTCCGGGTGTGGAGCGACGCGGCGCTGTCCACCAGTTCGCTGACCGCCGAGGAGTTCTTCCGCAACCGCGAGGAGCTGCGCGCGTACATGGCCGGTCTGGTCCAGGACCACCGGGAGAACCCGCGTCCCGACCTGATGACCGCGCTGATCGACGCCCGTGACACCGGCGACCGGCTCACCGAACTGGAGCTGGTGGACCTGTGCGTGGGCCTGCTGGTCGCCGGTCACGAGACGACGGCCAGTCAGATCCCGAACTTCGTGTACGCGCTGCTGGAGCACCCCGACCAGCTGGCGCTGCTGCGGGAGCGGCCGGAGCTGATCGCGGGCGCGGTGGAGGAGCTGCTGCGGTTCGTGCCGCTCGGCAGCGGGGCCGCGTTCCCCCGGTACGCCACGGAGGACGTCGAGGTGGGCGGCACCCTCGTACGGGCCGGGGAGCCGGTGCTGGTCGCGGTGGGCGCGGCGAACCGGGACGCGCTGAAGTTCACCGCGCCCGGCCGGCTGGACATCACCCGCACGCACGTGCAGCACCTGGGGTTCGGGCACGGCGTCCACCACTGCCTGGGGGCGCCGCTGGCGCGGGTGGAGCTGCAGGAGGCGCTGCTGGCGCTGCTGACCCGCTTCCCCGGACTGCACCTCGCGGGGGACGTGGTGTGGAAGAACCAGATGCTGGTGCGCGGGCCGCGCGAGATGCCGGTGGGGTGGTGAGGGCGGTGGACTGGACGGTCGAGGTCGATCCGGGGCTGTGCATGGGCTCGGGGATGTGCGCGGCGCTCGCGCCGGACCTGTTCCGGCTGGAGGGCGCGTACGCGGAGCCGGTGCGGGGCCGGATCGGTGAGGACGAGCGGGCCCTGGACGCGGCGGACTCGTGCCCGGCGCTGGCCATCACGGTCCGCGACGGCACGGGGACGGTGGGCCCCCGGCCCTGACGCCTGGCGCTGAGCACGACGGAGGCGCCCGGCCCCGGTGCGGGGTCGGGCGCCTGCCCGGTGTTCCGGCGGCCTCGGCGCTGTGGCCGTGTCGCCACGGCGGTGTCGGGTCGGCGGCGCCGCGGGCGGTGGCCGTGGCCTTCTCGGGCCGATGGCCGTACCGGGTCAGTCGGCGATCTTGACGTACGTCAGGTAGGAGCGGTCGCCCTGGAAGGCGGAGGACTGGAGGGTGGCGTCGTCGAGGCCGTCGCCGGGGCCGCCGCCGCGGAGGATGGCCTGGACGCGGACGGTCTTCGAGCCCTGCGCGGCCGAGACCGTGACCAGTCCGGTCAGCGGGGTCGGGCCGTGCGTGCAGTGCTGGAAGCGGGTGTCCGGGGCGGCGCGGAACTGATGCTGGGCCGACTGGCGGGGGCCGAGTTCGACGGCGCCGCTCTGGACGTGGACGAGGCGGACCTCGGTCCACAGGTTCGTCCCGCCGCCGTAGTCGACGGTCGCGCAGATCTGCGTGTCGATGTCGCCCAGCACCAGGTACACGCCCGGGTGGGGAAGCGTGACCTGCAGGGGCGTGTTCGCCCAGGTGTCGCTGACGCGGGTGGGCCTGAGGTCGGTGTCGGCGACGGGGACGGCCGCCTCGCCGCGTACGGGGGTGAGGTAGGCGCGGACGCGGTGGTCCTGCGGGCAGTCGCCGGCGGCCGGGGGTGTGACGACGACGTCGACGGACTGCCGGTTGTCGGCGATGCGGGCCGGTGCGGGCCCGGAGGTCCCGGTGACGCGGACGCGCGGGACGAGCAGGCCGGTGGGGGTGCACTCCAGGGCGTTGCAGGGGTCCGGGGCGATGTCGGCGGAGCCGCAGGGGCCGCAGGGAGGAGGCGGGCAGGGCTGCGGAGGGCAGGGGGACGGCGGGCGGGGGCCCGCGCAGGGGTCGCAGGGCGCGGCTTCCTCGACGCAGACGGTGACGGTGTCCGTGTTGTCGCCGGGCCGGGGGTCGGTCTCGTTGGCCTCCGCGGTGGCGGTGTTGGTGAGGGGGCCCGCCTCGGTGGCCTTGGCGCGCAGGGTGAGGGTGGCGGTGGCGCCCTCGGGCAGGTCGCCCACGGTCCAGCGTCCGGTGGCGGGGTCGTAGGAGCCGGCGGTGGCGGTGGCGGAGACGTAGTCGAGGTGGTCGGGGAGCTGGTCGGAGAGGGTGACTCCGGTGGCGTCGTTGGGGCCGGTGTTGCGTACGGTGACGCGGTAGGTGACGGTCTGGCCGACGGTGACGGTGGTCGCGTCGGCTGATTTGACGACGCGCAGGTCGGCTGCCGCGCGGACCTCGGTGACGGCCTCGCCGGAGGTGGCGGTGAGCGGCTCGGGGGTGTCGCCGAGGCGGTTCTCGTAGGTGGCGGTGGCGGTGTTGATGACGCGTCCGCCGGCTGCGGCCTCGTCGATGGTGACGCGGTATTCGACGGTGGTGCCGCCCGGCAGCGTCCCGGTGTCGGGGAGGCTGCCGCCCTGCCCGCTGGTGGCGCCGTTGCCGAGGTGGAAGACGACCCGGTCGCCCTGGGGGGCGACGTATGCCTGGTCGTCGCCCGGCTGGTCGGTCTTGGGGCCCGTGTTGGGGCCGTCGACGATGCGCAGGGAGCCCGGCACGTAGGTGGTCCCGGCCGGGACGGCGTCGGTCAGGACGAGGTTCTCCGCGGCGCCGCCGCCCTCGTTGCGGGCGGTGATCCGGTACGTGATGACGTCGCCGACCTCCAGCGGGCCCTCCGGGACGGCGGTCTTGGTGAGGACGACCAGGGGGGCGGTGCCGAAGAACACCCCGTCGAGGAAGTTGCCGACGCTCTGGTTGCCGCCGGCCGCCGAGACGGAGCGGAAGGCGAACCTGGTCATGGTCTGGCCCGGCGGCACGGTGTAGGTGCCGGTGTAGTAGCCCCAGGCGCCGGTGCCGTCGGTGAACCGGCGCTGTTCGACGGTGGCTCCGGGGGCGCCGATGTCGAGGGCCATGGTGTCCAGGCCGAGGCGCCCGCGGTGGTAGAGCCGCCAGTACAGGGTGGTGCCGGGGGTGGTGGGCAGGTCCTGGTAGAGGGTGGAGACGTGGTTGGCGTTGAGTTCGGCGAACTGGGCGCCGTCGGCGGCCGGCACGCCGTTGAAGCCGGAGCGCCACAGTTCGATCCTGTGGTCGGGCGCGGTGGTGAGCCAGCCGGGGACCCGGCGGGCCTCCTGCGTCTGGGAGGCGTCCGGCAGGATCTCGACGCCGGTGACGGTGGGCTCCTCGAAGCTGCCGTTGACCAGTGCGACGCGCAGCGGAACGGGTGTGGTCACGGGCCTTCCCCCTTCGGGTACTGCTCGGTCGGGCCGTCGGCCGGCACGCGGAGGCGCGGGCCGGGGCGGCCGGCGGGCAGGGGAAGGACAGCGCATCGGAGCGGTGGGCGGGCAGGGGGCGGCCGCCGGTCCCGGCCAAGTGCGCCCGGCGGGTTTGACGGTGGGTGTACGGGACACGCGACGGCGCGCCGCGCCACGGGGCCGTCGCGTCCATGCCACGTGTGGCGCACGGGCTCCAGCGCGACCAGCCGCCCCGGCGTGATTGGCCGGAACGCCCGCCGCGCCGGGCGCCCTTCACCACTCGATGGGTGGATTCACCGGTGCGCGGAGTTGACGGCCTGCGGGCTTCGCGCGCGCTGGTGGCGGCGCGTTCGTCCGTGGAGCCTGCGGGTGGTCAGCCGACGGTCGGGGGAGGCGGGGTCCAGCGGCGGTTGACGGGGACGGAGGAGGAGACGCCGTAGTCCTTCTTCAGCTCCTCCGGGATGGCGTAGTGCATGACGCGGCCCCGGGTGAGGGACGACAGTTCGAAGACGGTGGTGAGGTGGCCGATCCGGTCCAGTGCCCACGCGGCCATCGGCGCCCGGTCCTCGAGGCTCTCCAGCAGGCCGAGGAGGTGCGGCGCCGCCTTGACGACGGTGTCCCACGGGGTGCGGGGCACGTCCAGCCAGTCCGCGCAGGTGTCGCCGATCAGGTAGCGGACGAGGGCGGAGACGACCGGGTCGAAGAACGTGCCGGGCACGACCTGCTCGTACAGGTCGATGAGCTGCCTGGTGAGTTCGGCGCCCTCCGGGGAGGGCCCCATGTGCCGGACCATGTACAGGTCGAGGAAGCGGCGGGCGTCCTCCAGGGTGGCCGGCGACGCGGCCTGGTCGACGCCGAGCATGGCGCCGACGACCCGCCAGGCGTAGAAGTACGCCCGCGCCCCCTCGTCGGACATGTGGATGCCGAGCCGGTGGAGGCTGTCCAGCACCAGCAGCGAGAACAGCAACTGGCCACCGATCATGTCCTCCTGGCAGATCGGCGTGCCGAGCGCGGCCACGTCCCAGCGGTCCTCGCGGCGCAGGTGGTGCCGGATGGCGGCGTGCAGCAGCCGCACCTTCTGCGCGGCGGGCACGAAGCGGCTGCCCGCCTCGAACGCGTCGGGCCGCATCAGGTAGACGGTGAACTGGCCGGTCTCCGCCATGCGTTTGGACGGGTACTTCAGGGAGTGCGTCGCGGACAGGAGCCGCGCCACGTGCGGGACGACATAGCAGGCGGGCATGGAAGCGAACGACAGGGCGGTGGAGATGTGCACGTTGTTGTCGGTGAAGAAGAGGCGGGCCTTCTCCATCTCGCCCCAGTCGACCCAGGCCGGGGGCGCGGAGGTCTCCCGCAGGTAGTCGCGGGCCACGTCGGGCAGCCCCTCGGGGAGCGGGGCGCCGACGGTGGAGACGTACCGCATCAGCGTGTTGAACTTCCCCACCTCTCCCCGTTCGAAGAGGGTCGCCACGGTCGCGTCGGCGAGTTCGTCGCCGACGAGCCGCAGGGCGTCCATCGACGCCTCGGTGTACGTCATCGCGGGGCTCCTTGCTCCTTGTCGTCATACCTCGCCCGGCGGCGGGGCGGGTGCGTCAGTACCGGCGGTCGGCCGCCGCGTGGGCGAGCGCGGTCAGGGCCGCGGCGGCGTGCGGCGGGACGTCCATGTCGTCGACGGCGCGGACGGCCTCCTCCACACGGGCGGCGATCATCCGCTCGACCCGCTCGGGGGCCTTGAGGCGGCGCATCAGGTCGCGTGCCTCGCGCAGTCCGTCCGCGTCGAGGTCGGCCCGGCCCAGCAGGGCCCGCAGCCGGGCCCGCTCGGTGTCGTCCGCGACGGCCCAGGCCTCGGCGAGGAGCGCGGTGGGGCGGTGGGCGCGCAGGTCGTCGGCGCCGTCCTTGCCGGTGCGGGCGGGGTCGCCGAACAGGCCGAGCAGGTCGTCGCGGAGCTGGAACGCCTCGCCCAGCGGCAACCCGTACGCGCGGTAGGCCTCGCGCAGCCGCTCCCCCGCCCCGGCGAGGAGGCCGCCGATGAGGAGCGGCTGCTCGACGGTGTACTTGGCGGTCTTGTACCGGACGACCTGCAGCGAGGCGGCGGTGTCCGGGGGCGTGCCGGTGCGCAGGATCTCCAGGCACTCCCCCGCGATCAGCTCCCGGGCGAGGGCGCCCCACAGCGGGCGGGCGCGGGCCAGGTACGCGGCGGGCAGGCCGCTGGCCGCGAACAGCTGCCCGGCGAGCGCCATCAGCAGGTCGCCCACGAGCATGGCGAGGGACCGGGCGGCGCCCGCGGCGTGCGGGCGCCCGCCGAGCGCCGCGCGCAGGGCGACGTGGGCGGTGGGCAGGCCGTGCCGCAGGGGGCTGTCGTCGATCAGGTCGTCGTGGACGACGGCCGCGGCGTGCACCAGTTCCATGGAGGCCGCCGCGCGGAGCAGGGCGTCGCTGTCCGGCTGGCCGGCCGCCCGCCAGCCCCAGTAGCAGAACGCCGCCCGCAGCCGCTTGCCGTGCGCGACCGCCGCTTCCAGCCGCTGGGCCACGGGGTGCAGTTCCGGGTCGACGGCGACCAGCGCGTCCGCTTCCCGTTCCGTGTACCGCGCCAGTACGGCGTCCACGCGGGCCTTGAAGGCGGCGGGCTCGTAGCGGTCAGTCACCGTCGGGGCGGGGTGGCGCGGCCGTGGTGGCCTCCGCGGCCGTCGGCGGGGCGGCGGGCCGGGGCCGTTCCGCTTCCGCTTCCGCGCGGCGGGTGGCGGCGTGCCGGGCGAGGGTCTCCAGGTGCGGCGGCGGCAGGGCGGTGCACCGGTCCAGCAGCAGCCGCCCGCGCGCGGCGAGGTCCCGTTCGGTCTCCGCCGCCAGGTCCGGCAGGTCGGAGCGGCGCAGCAGTCCCCGGAACGTCTCCGCGGCCGTCCGCACGGTGCTCAGGGCCACGTCGGCGAGCCCCGCCACCAGCAGCACCGCCTGCTCCTGCGGACCGCCGCGCCCGCTGTCGTCCCCCATGGTCCTCCTCCACCGGCCGGTGGGCGGCGCCGCACCGGCCGCCCCGCCACAGCCTTCTGACCCGGTGGGGGGGCGGGAGACGGGAACTCACCAACGAGTGATCACTTCGCACGCGCGTACGGAGGCGGCCGACGCGACAGGGACGCGGCAGGCGAGAGGGGGTGGCGCGCGGTGGGGGCGGGGGCGCGCGGTGGGAGCGGGGGCGCGCGTACGATCAGCCGGTTCCCGTCCCGTAAGGAGTGCCGTGTCCCAGGAGTGCCCGGTGACCGCCCCCGTACCCGCGCCGCGCGGCGCCGCCGCGGCCGCGCTGCCCGTGCGGAGGCTGACCCGCGTCGAGGACGGGGAGCGGCTGCACGCGCTGCTCTGGCGCGCCGGCGACGGCTGGCGGATGGTCAGCAGCGCCGTCCTGGGCGGCGGGATCGGGGAGCGCGCCTGGGTCCTCAACGCCCAGGTGTCCCACGGCTACCGGCGTACGGACCCGGACCGCCACCTGGCCGGGCTCGCCGCCGCGGCGGGGGCGCGGGGGCCGGGCGTGGGGCTGATGACGGCCGCGGACGTGTCCCGGTACGGCCACGCGGAGGACGGCGGGGTCGGCGCCGTCGCGACGGCCGGGCTCGGGGTGCGGGGCTGGGCCGCGTCCCCCGCCGCCGGCACGGCCGTGCCGACCGGTCCCGGCACGGTCAACATCGTGGTCGCCGTGCCGGTGGCGTTGAGCGACGCCGCGCTGGTCAACGCCGTGGCCACGGCGACGGAGGCGAAGGTGCAGGCGCTGCTGGACGCGGGCTACGACTGCTCCGGCACGCCCACCGACGCGGTGTGCGTCGCCGCTCGCGTGCCGCGCCCCGGTGTGGAGGTCCACGCGTTCGCGGGGCCCCGTTCGCTGTGGGGCGCGCGCCTGGCCCGTGCGGTGCATGCCGCGGTGCGTGGCGCCGCGCCGGAGGTCACGGCTGGTCGTTGTCCTTGAGCGCGCCCCAGCCGTGCCAGCGGTCCACCTCGATCCAGGCGCTGACCCGGGCGCGGTCCCGTACCCGGTAGTCCTTGCCGCGGTAGTGCCGGGCGAGCCGGTCGATGTCGGCAAGGCCCTCGTCGTCCCGCAGCTCCACCACCCGGCCGATCAGGGTGACATGGGTGTACCAGGACCGCTCGTCGAGCACGGTGAGCGTGACGCGCGGGTCCCTGCGGATGTGGGCCAGCCGCTTGCGGCCCTCGTCCATGTTGATCAGCACCCGGCCGTCGTCCTCCCAGAGGTACCAGGTCGCCGTCGAGACCGGCTGCCCGTCGCGGCGGAGCGTCGACAGGACGGCCGGGTTGGGCTTGCGGAGCAGGGCGACGGCCTCGTGGGGCAACGGGGGCTTGGACATGGCGGCTCCTCCTCGGTCGGCCCGGCCCGGTCGTACCGCCGGACCGTTCGTCAGCGTACGTGTGCCCGCGCGGGCCTGGTTCTCGCATGCCGCGGGCGCGGTCGTCCGCCTCCGGCCCGCCCGGCGGCGTGGCGGGGTGCCCGGCCGGGGGCGGGTGTGCCGGGGCGGGGCCGACGGGGTGCCCGGCCGGAGGGCGTGTGGGCCGGGCCGCGGCGGACGGGGTGCGCCGCCGGGGGCGCGCCGGTCACACGTACTCGCCGAGCGGCGTGACGAGGACGACGCGGCGGCCGTGCACGTAGTCGCGGCGGGGCCGGGTCGCCGGCCTGGCGGGCGCGTCGAACGAGTGCCGGCGGCGCCGGGACCGGCGCTTCCCGCGTGGACGCGGCGGAGCGGCGGCGGGGCCGCCCGGTTCGGCGGCCGGGTCCGGGGCGGCGCCGGCTTCGGGGCGCCGGGGAGAGCGCGGGGGCGGGGCGGGGGTGCGGGCGGCGTCCGGGGCCGACGGGGGCGGCGCCTCGGCGAGCGGGCGCTCCTCACGGGCGGGACCCGATGCCGGGGCCTGCTGCGCCCCGGGTACGGGACGGGGCTCTCGTGCCCGGGCCTGGCGCGCCCCGCGCAGGGGACGGGGCTCTCGTGCCGAGCCCTCATCGGCGAGCGGGCGCTCCTCGGGCGCGGGGCCGGACTCCGGAGCCTCGCGGGTCCGGGGCGCGCGGTGGGTTTCCCCCGCCTGACGGCCGTCTGACGCGGGATCGGGCCACAGCGCGTCCTGCCGCCACACCAGGGGTATCGCGGTCTGGCCGTCGAGCCGCGCCGGGGGCGGGTCCGACAGCTGCTGTTCCACGGCCCGCAGCCGGGCCCGCGTCTTCGACGGGATCACGCGTCCCTCCATTCCGTTCACCGTGCAGTCTCCACTGCCCTCCGGTCGGCGCCTCACTCCGGGGGCGGTGTTCGGCGCCGCGGCGGGCGGCACGGCGGTCACGGAGACGGCGGGCGGCCGGGCGGTGTGCCCCTGGCCGAAAAAGAGTTCTTGTCGGGGACATGCCCATTCCCAAGAATGCGCATGACCATCCGCCCCCAGGAAGGACCCCCCACATGAAGAAGCCCCTCGCCGGAGCGCTGCTCGCTCTGGCGCTCCTCGGCATCGGCGCGGCGCCGGCGGCGGCAACGTCCGCCCCGGCTTCCGCCCCCGCGTCCGCGTCCGCGCCGGCCCCCGCGGCCGTCGCCGTGGACTTCGCCGGGACGGTGGCCCTCAGCAACTGCTCCGGCTCCGTCGTGCGGCTGCCCCAGTCGCAGCCGGACGACCCGGCCCTGGTGCTGTCCAACGGCCACTGCCTGGAGGGCGGCATGCCGGGCCCCGGCGTGGTCGTCGTGAACCGGCCCTCGACCCGCAGCTTCACGCTCCTGAACTCCGCCGGCAACCGCGCCGCGACCCTGCGGGCCGGCAAGATCGCGTACGCGACGATGACCGGCACGGACGTCTCTCTGTACGAACTCACCAGCACGTACCGGCAGATCGAGACCCGCTACCGCATCAAGGCGCTGGAACTGGACACGGTCCGGCCCGCGCAGGGCACGGCCATCAAGGTCGTCTCCGGCTACTGGAAGCGGATCTACAGCTGCGCGGTGGACGGATTCGCCTACCGGCTCAAGGAGGCCGACTGGACGTTCACCGACTCCATCCGGTACACGGCGGCCTGCGACACGATAGGCGGCACCTCCGGCTCGCCCGTGATCGACACGGCGACCGGCAAGGTCGTCGCCGTCAACAACACGGGCAACGAGTCCGGTGGCCGCTGCACCCTCAACAACCCGTGCGAGGTGGACGAGAACGGCACGGTGACCGTCCGCCAAGGCATCAACTACGCCCAGCAGACGTACACGATCGCCCCCTGCGTCGGCACCGGCAACAAGATCGACCTCAGCCGTCCGGGCTGCGCGCTGCCCAAGCCGTAGCCACCGCCCGCTCCGTGGCCTCCGGCCGTCCGGTGCGCGCACAGCCGCCACGCTCGCGCGCACCGGACAGCCGCGCACTGGACGGCCACGCACCGGGCGGCGACGCACCGGACGGCGACGCACCGGACAGCCGCGCACGGGTCGGCCGCGTCGCACCCGACAGCCGCGCACGGGACGGCGAGGCACCGGTCGATGGCACCCGGCCGGCGGCACTCCGGTCGGCGGCGCTAGCGCGGGGCCGGCGCCTCCCACCCCTCCATGCCCACGGCGCGCGCGACGGCGGCCACGGCCGGCGCGCCATGGCCGGGCAGCAGGCGGGACGCCCAGTCGCCCACGAGCCCGAGGAAATCCGCCAAGTCCCGCTCGGCACCGGCCAGAAGCCGCCGCAGCACCGGAACCGGAACCTCGATCACCGGGCCGCCGTTCCGGGAGGTGTCGGGCGTCAGCCGGACGGTGTCGCCGTGCCGCTCCGCGTACGCGTCGGGGTCGTGGCCGAACGAGACACCGCCGTCGCCGTCGAGCACGCGGTACCAGTCCCGCCACTCCTCCAGTCCGTTGCAGCAGCCCGGCAGGAAGACGGTGCCGGAGTCGTCCACGACCCGCATCCCTCCGGGTGCCTGGGGGATCTCGGCGGTGAGCAGCCCGTGGACGAAGGAGCCGAGCGGGTCGGCGGGGCGGCCGGGGCCCGCCGCGACGTCGTTGTATTCCGCGACGCCCATCACCGCCGCCCCGACCTCCTCAGGCGTCAGCCGGCCGCCGAGCGGCATCAGGCCGTACGTTCCGCGCTCCGCGACGGGCCACAGCGCGAAACCGTCGGTGGACGGGGTCTCCAGGACGGGCTGCATCACGATCACCCGAGCCAGTCTCGCCCACCGTGTCGGCCGGGCACCGGGCGGGGCCCGTCTCCCGCCGGTGGGGGCTCACTTCGCCGGACGGTTTCGGGCGTTGACGCACGGGGCCGTTCCGCCCCCTCGCGGAGTGCCGGTCCCGCGCGCCCGGCGCCGCCGGCGGTCGGGCGCTCCCCCGCGCGCGTCAGGCGCGGGAGACCGCGTGCCCCGGCCGACTCCCGGTCGGCGGGCACTCCCCGCGCGCCTCGGGGCGCACCGGCGGGCGCGGACCGGCAGACACTCCCGGCGCGCCGGGCGGAGACCGACGGGCAGGGCTCGGGCGCGACCCGGCGGGCGGCTTCGGGCGCGGACCGGCGGGCGCGGACTGGCGGGCCGTGCTCGGGCGCCAGGCCCTGTGCCAGGATGCGGGGGTGATCTCCGGCGAGCCCCATGACCCGCTCGGCCCGGCCCTGCTGGACGCGCGCTCCCCCTCCTGGGCGGTCAGGGCCGCCGCCGGGCGGCGGCTGGCCGTCGCGGCACGGGAGCCGGGCGTCGCGCCGGTGCTGCACCGCCTCCTCCTCGACGACCGAGACACCGCGGTCACGCAGGAGACGGCGGAAGCCCTGCTCGAACGGTGGGATGTCCACGGTCTGCGCCTCGTCCTGGCCGCGCTCGCCGTCGCCGACGACGACACGGGCGACCACATCGACAGCGCGCTCCACAACATCTGCCACCAGTCGCGTGAGGACGAGGCGCGGCTGAGGGCGCTCGCCTCGGAGCTGGTGCGGGACGGCGACCCCGGCGTGAGCGGGATGGCACGCGAGATCCTGGACGGGTAGCGGTCCCGCCGACCGGCCCGCGCCCGTCCCCGCCCTTCCTCCGTACGCCCCGCGCCGCACGGCCGGGCGCGGACGCGGCCACCCCTCGATCGAACGCGTTCAAAAGCTCTGACAGGATGAGGCTCGCCGCGGGGCCCTGGGTGCCGTGCGGTCGGCCGCGCGTGGAGGGGGTGGCGGCGGTGGGACAGGAACGGTCGTACGGCCGGATGGTCCTGGTGTCGATGCTGGTGCTGTTCCTGGAGGCGGTGCTCGGCCTCGTCGCGGCAGTGGTGCGCGCCGAGACGCTGCCGGTGCCGAACGCCTGGTCCGGCTTCACCGCCGGGCCGCTGACCCTGCCGTTCTTCCTCGTGGCGGGCGCCGTGCCCGGGGCGGCCGTCTCGGTGCTCCTGGTGATCCCCGCCGTACGGCTGAGCGGATTTCTCGGGCGGCGCCTCAGCGGCCGCGAGGCGTGGTGGTGGGTCCCGCTCGTCGTGGGCGCCGGTCTCGCGCCCGTGGGCGGGTGCGCGCTCGTGGCGGGCGCCGGTCCGCTGACGGTCCTTCGGTGGTGGCTCGTCGCCGTGGTCGCGCTCACCGTTCCGGTTCTGCTGTGCCGCGTGCGGCGGGCCGGCTTGTTCGGCCCGGTGGCGCTGTGGGGCACCCTCGTCGTCCTGTCCGCCGCCACCGCCGGCGGCGCCGCGCTGCGCACGGGCCTGCTGGAGCCGTACCGCCCGCCCGCGCTCGCGCGGGACGCGCTCGTCGGGACGTGGACGGACGGCGGGGGCGGGACGGTCACGTTCGCGGCGGACGGCGCGGTGACGGTGTCCGGCGGGGCCACCCACTCCCTCGGCGAGGACTTCACCGTGACCGTGGGGAGATGCGCCGGGCGGGGCGCCTGGACGTTCGAGGCGGCGCGGAACACCTGGGCGCAGAAGGTGCACACCGCCGTCGACGCCTGCGCGTGGGACCCGTGGCACGTGGGCGGCACGCGGGACCGGGTCGTCCTCTACCGGTACGTGGGCGACCTGGACACCCCGGACGTGTACGGGCTGACCAGGGCGCCCTGACCCCGCGATGCGGTGGCCGCCCGGCGCCCTGCGCGCTGCCGGGAGGCCACCGGGGTCCGGGGTCGTGCCCGCGGCTATCCGACCGTCAGGGTGAAGCGGCGCGGGTTGCCGTCGTGGGCGGCGCCCGAGACGTCCGGGCGGCCGTCGGGGCGTACGTCGTCGTACGGGAAGGCGTACCCGATCGGGGTGTGGGCGTGGACGGCGCGCGCCCAGTGGTTGGTGGACGGGTCGCGGTAGTAGTCCGAGGGCGCGGGTCCGTTCGGCTGGTCGGGGTGGGTGAGGAGCGTCGTGCGGTTGAAGCCCGCGGCGAGCCGGGCCAGCAGCGCCTTGCGGTCGTCGGAGTCGCCGGGGTTGTTGGCGAACGGCCCGTGGTTGCAGGTGAAGACGTCCTTCGACGTGGGCTTGGTGAAGCTGTGGCCGCCGGTGAAGGTGAGGACGTCGCCGTAGACCCGGCCGGTGCGCACCCCGCGGCCGCCCTGGAGGTCGATGCGCAGGTCGGTGGTGCGGTACTTCTGCCAGACCCGGTCGATGTAGCCGGTGAACGCGTCGCGGAACGGCATCTGCGCGGGGCGGTCGAAGTACGGCGCCATGAGGTTCTGCGGGGAGATGACCCGCAGGACGCTCCCGTTCGACGCGCGGATGACCAGCTTGTCCCACGGCTGCCCGTCGCGCGCGGCCTGGGCGACGAGGTCGTCCGCGATCCGCTGCACGGCGCCGGCCGGGAGCGGGGCGACCGTGTGGGTGGCGTCGCCGGTGAGGGTGAGGCCGATGGGCAGCGCGGTCACCAGGTCGACGTAGCTGATGTTGGCGTACAGCTGCTGCGGGTTGAAGGTGAACTCGGCGAACGACCAGATCCGGTTGTAGTTGCGGTCCGAGGGCGTCGCGAAGGCCGGTTCGACCAGGGCGGGGCCGGGGTTGAGGAAGAAGTCCAGCTTGTTGTCGCGTACGAAGTAGACACGGGCGCCGTACATCTGCGGCAGCGTCAGCACGACCGGGCCCGCGCCGGCCGGGCGCAGGGGTATCGCGCAGTCCACGGGCAGCGGCGTCATCGTGCCGGCGGGCGACTCGGGGCGGTACACGCCGCCGCCCGGGCGCAGCAGCACCCAGCGGCCGGTGCCCTGTTCACGGCCGGTGACGTAGGCGTGGACCGTGCCCGGAAGGGACCGGTTCTCCAGGGCCAGTTCGCACGTGGCGGGCGCGGCGGACGCCCGGCCCCCGAGGCCGAACGCGGTCGCCGCGGCGGCGACCGCGGTACCGGCGAGCAGCGACCGGCGGGTGAGGCCGCGCGAGGGGAGGCGGTGCGAGGGGGTGCCGGGGCGTGACGACATGTCAGATGCCATGGGGATGCACTCCTTGTGGGGGAAGAGGAGCTGTGGGGTGCGGCCACTCTGGCGCCGGGGGCCGGAGGCGTCAAGACATGGAGCTGAGAGCGCTCTCAATTTTGCTCGGTCTTCACAACTTGGCGCCCACGTCGGGTTGTTGGCTGCATGCCCGCGGCGCTCCGGCGGGTCGGCCCGGTGCCCGCCCCTGGGACGCGTACGGTGACGGATACGCGCGGCGGATACGCGGCCGACCGCGCGTGCGGATACGCGCGGTGGGTGCGCGCGGCGGAGGGCGGGAGGCGGTACGCGTGGCGGAGGGCGGGGCGGCCGTGCCGGACTGGAGAGAGCGACTCGGCCTGGAGGCGCATCCCGAGGGCGGGTACTTCCGGCGGATCTACACCAGCCCCCAGGTCGTGGCCACCGCCCACGGGCCGCGCCCGACGGCCACGTCCATCCACTACCTGCTCACCCGCGACCAGCCGGTCGGCCGCCTCCACCGCAACCGCGCCGACATCCTGCACTTCCTCCTCGACGGCGGCCCGGTCGAGTACGTCACCCTCCCCCCGGACGGCCGACTGGAGCGGACCGCCCTGCGCACCGGCGACCGGCAGTTCCTCGCCGTGCCCGGCGGGGTGTGGAAGGCGTCCCGACTCGTCGGCGGCGCGGACCACGCCCTGGTGGCGGAGGTGGTGACGCCCGGGTTCGACTACGCCGACCACCGGTTCGCCGGACCCGAGGACTTCGCCCACCTGCCGGCGCTGCGCGACGCGCTCGCCCCGTTCCTGCGCTGAAGCGCGACCGGTCCGCGCGTAAACCCTTCGACGCCGGCGCGCCGCTTTCCGTAGACTCGGGTCCATGGGTTCGTACTACTTCTTTCTCTGATTCCGGGCGCGGGCACGCGGTGACCGCCGGCCTTCAGGCCGTCGCGGCGACGCCGTCGTCCCCTTCCCCAGGCCCATGAACCCGGCCTGTGCCCAGGCATTCCACTCAGGGAAAGAACCATGCGCGACCGCGCCCCCTCTCAGCTGTCCGTCAAGGACGTCGCCAAGTCGTACGGCCCGCGGACCGTCCTCGACCAGGTGTCCTTCTCCGTCCGCCCCGGCGAGCGCGTCGGGATCGTCGGCGACAACGGCTCCGGCAAGTCGACCCTGCTGCGGCTGCTCGCCGGCCTCGACCGGCCCGACTCCGGTGAGATCAGCGTCCGCTTCCCCGGCGGTGTCGGGCATCTCGCCCAGACCCTGGCGCTCCCGCCCTCCCGCACCGTGCAGGACGCGGTCGACCTCGCCCTCGCCGACCTGCGCGCGCTCGAGCGGCGCATACGGGAGGCCGAGGCGGGCCTCGCCGACGCGACCCCCGAACGGCTCGACGCGTACGGCGAGCTGCTGACCTTGTTCGAGGAGCGCGGCGGATACGAGGCGGACGCCCGCGTCGACGCGGCGCTCCACGGCCTCGGTGTGGGCGGGCTGGCGCGGGACCGGACACTCGGCTCGCTGTCCGGCGGCGAGCAGTCGCGCCTGGTGCTGGCCTGCGTCCTCGCCTCGGGCGCCGAACTGCTGCTGCTCGACGAACCGACCAACCACCTGGACCTCGCGGCCGTCCGGTGGCTGGAGGACCGGCTGCGCGCCCATCGGGGGACCGTGCTGGCGGTGACCCACGACCGGGCGTTCCTGGAGGCGGTCGCCACGGCGATCCTGGAGGTCGACCGGGACACGCGGGGAGTGCACCGGTACGGCGACGGCTGGGCCGGGTACCGCGCCGCGAAGGCCGCCGACCACCGCCGCCGCGTGCGGGAGCACGAGGAGTGGCGGGACGAACTGGCCCGTACGGAGGCGCTGGTCGAGGCCGCGGGGCAGCGGCTCGCCGCCACCGGCAAGGACCCGCGCGAGGGGTTCGGCAAGCACCGGCGCTCCTCGGAGGCGAAGCTGTCGGGCCGGGTGCGCGCCGCCCGCGTGCGGCTGGAGCAGCTGCACCGGTCGCCGGTGCCCGCACCGCCCGAGCCGCTGCGGTTCACGGCACGCCTCGGGGGTGGGGCTGCGGTGGACGGCGCGGTCCCCGACGGGGCGGCGCCGGGCGCGGCGGCGGTGGGCGCGGCGGCGGTGGGCGCGGCCGTACCGGGCGGGGCGGTGCCTTCCGGGGCGTCCGGGGGGATGCGCGAGGCGGTGCCCGGGGGCGTGGTCGCCGAGCTGGCGGACGTCGTCGTGGCGGACCGGCTGCGGCTGCCGCGGCTGCGGATCGGGGCGGGGCAGCGTCTGCTGGTGTCCGGCCCCAACGGCGCGGGCAAGTCGACGCTGCTGCGCGTCCTCGCCGGTGAGCTGCGCCCCGACACCGGTACGGTCCGCCGCACCGGGCGCGTCGGGTACCTGCCGCAGGAGCTTCCCGCCGTGCCGTCGCGCGGGTCGCTGCTGGCGGCGTACGCGGCGGGGCGCCCGGGGCTGCCGGAGGAGTACGCGGACGAGCTGCTGGCGCTGGGGCTGTTCCGTGAGGACGACCTGGACGTGCCGGTGGCCGCGCTCTCGGCGGGCCAGCAGCGAAGGCTGGAGCTGGCCCGTCTGGTGGCCCGCCCGGTGGACCTGCTGGTCCTGGACGAGCCCACCAACCACGTCTCGCCCGGTCTCGTCGAGGACCTGGAGGAGGCGCTGGCGCGGTACGGGGGCGCGGTGGTGGCCGTGTCGCACGACCGCCGGTTCCGGGGCGGCTTCACCGGCGACCGGCTGGAGCTGCGGGACGGGCGGGTCGCGACGGCCTGAGCTCCGGGCCGCCCGCGCCGCCTCCGTACCGGCCGGGCGGCTCGGGCCGGCCGGCATAGGCCGGTACGGCGCGGGCGGGTGCGGCGGTCCACGGGCCCCGGGCCGCCCGCGCCGCCTCGGTGCCGGCCGTGCGGCGCGGGCGGGGGCCGCGGTGCGGTCAGAGCATGCCGGTGACGCTCAGGTGGGTGGGCGTTCCGGCCGCGCCGGTCAGGGCGACCGGGACGGTCGGGGCCCAGGTGCGGTCGGCGTGCCGGGTCGTGTGGAGGACCTTGCCGTCGGCGGTGACGGCGGCCACCTGCAGTTCGCCGTCGACGTGCGCGGCGCTGACGGACCTCGCCGTGACCGTGCCCCAGACGCCGGAAAGGTTGCCGTACACGGTCCAGCTGCCCGCGCCGTTGCGGACGGTGTGGTACTGCTTCGTCCCGTTGTCCGTGGCGATGACGACGTGCGCGTCGGTGCCGACCCCGGCGATGGCGACGGACGAGACCGGTCCGGTCACGCCGACTGCCCCGGTCATGTCGCCCCAGCCGGTCCAGCGGCCGGTGCCGGTGTCGCGGACGGTGTGGTACGGCTTGCCGCCGGTGACCGCGACGGTGTGGAGATTGCCGCCGACGCTCGCCGTGGCGACGGAGGTCACCGCGCCGATCGGTCCGGCGGCGCCGGCCACGTCGCCGAAGCGGGTCCACTGGCCGGCGGCGTCGCGGCGGGTGTGGAACACCTTGTTGCCGGCGAGCGCGACGACGTGCAGTTCGTGGCCGATGGAGACCGCGGAGACCTGCTGGACGTTGCCGAGGGTCCCGGCGACCGCGCCGACGTCGCCGAACGCGGTCCAGGTGCCGTCGCCCCGGCGTATCGCGTGGCGGAGCTTGCCGGCCGCGTCGATGGCGAGGACGTGGGTGTCGCGGCTGAGGCCCGCCGCCGCGACCGCGCGGGCGGAGGCGAGGACGCCGCCGATGCTGCCCGCCTCGGCCTGGACGTCGCGGAAGCCGCCCCACGTGCCGTCGGCGAGCCGGACGCCCTGGTAGAGGCCCTGGTCGGTCTGGACGAAGGTGCGGGACTTCCAGCCGGGCTGCGCGGCCCGCACGTCGACGACCCACTGGCGGAGGTCGTCGACGCGGGAGGCCACGGCGTTCCTGCGGGTCTCGGTCTCCGGGACGCCGAGGCAGCCGGCCTTCCAGGAGCGGCTCGCGAGGGCGACCACCGCGCCGGAGGCGTCGGTGACGGGGCCGCCCGCGTCGCCCTGGCAGATGGCGTCGCCGGTCTGGGCGCCCTCGATGGCGAGCTCCGTCGCCGTGGCGGAGGTGGTGGTGAAGGCCGCCGTGTGGATCCGGTCGGGGACCCAGGCGGTCTTCGTACGGCCGAAGCCGGCGGCGGTCAGGGCGGTCCCGGCGGCGGGGGCGCCGCCGTCGGCGAGCCTGGCCGGGGTGACGCCGGTGGCCTCGCGGTCGAGCCGCGCGAGGAGCACATCGCGGTCGTCGCGGGGGAACAGCTCCGCGATCGTGTACGTGCCGGTTCCCGCGGTGACCTTGACCGGCTCCAGGGGCTTGCCGGGTGCGACACCGGTGCCGGGCGTGGCGGTGAAGCAGCTCTGCGAGGTGAGCAGCCACTGGGCGGCGATCAGGGTGCCGGAGCAGCCGCGGGCGGTGGCGGGGTCGCCGACGGTGATCTGGACGGTGTGCGCGTGGGTGCCGGCCGTGTCGGGCGTGCCGATGGCGGCGACCGCCGTGCCGGGCGGCAGCAGGCCGGCGCCGAGCACGGCGGTCAGACCGAGGGCCGTCCAGGCGGACCGGGGACGGGCACGGAGCATGGAGGTCTTCCTTCGTCGTGTGGGAACGTCACATCCCTTGTGCGGAGGCGGTGTCGAAGTGAACGCGGGAACACCACGACCGTGGGATCCCGTGCAGACTACCGGGGGAGACGGATTCTTCGATCTTGAAATTCGCCGCGTTCCGGCGGCAGTTGGCGGAGGCCGGGATTCCGGCGCCGGGGCGGAAGGGGCGTCAGCCGTAGGTGCGGCGGCACAGTTCGGCGAGGGAGGGGTCCACGGTGCCCCGCGCCGCCTGGCACAGGTCGCGCATCTGGACGGACTGCCGCACGGCGGGCCGGGGCAGGGGCGCGGGCCGCTGCGCGCCCGGGTCGTCCCCGGCGGCGGGGCGCCCGTCCCGCCCCGGCGCTGCGTCACGCGTGTCGGCCGGCCGGGGCGGCCGCTCGGCGGCGCGGCGGGAGGCCGCCGCGCGGGACGGGCCGGGTCCGGCGTCGGCCAGCTCCTCGCGCGGTGCCGCCGGCGCCGGGGGCGCGGCGGGCGGAACCGGCCGTGAGGGGCGCCCCGCCGCGGGTGCGTCGTCCGCGGCGGGTGACGGGGCGGGGGGACGGCCCTGCACGGAGGTGCATCCGGCGAGCGCGAGCAGGGCGGCCAGCATCACGGGGGCGAGGCGAGAGGTACGCATACGGCTACGGTGCCCGCCGCCCCCTAGGACGGAGGGCGGGACGTGCCGGGGGCCACCGTGACGGGTGAGAGCGCTCACAGGGCGCTGACGGCGGACGCGGCCGAACGGGTGGGGTGGCGGGACGCGCTCCGGGCCCGGGGGCGACAGGTAGTGGAATTTTCAACGATCAGCGGGCGTTCCCCGTACCGCAGCCCGGCGAGGGCGTACCAGAGAGGGAGCGCAGTGAGCGAGACGTACTTCGAGTTCGGCACGGCCGCCGACCGGTGGGACCGCGCCCAGATGTTCTTCGAGGCGAAGGAGTACCAGACCGCCGCCCGTATCCTGCGCGGCCTGGTCGCCGAGTTCCCCGGGCAGACCGCCCAGCGGCTGCTGCTCGCCCGCGCCTACTACCACTCCGCCCAGCTCAAGCGCGCCGAGACGGAGCTGCGGGCGGTGCTGGAGCGCGACCCCGTCGAGGGGTACGCCCGGCTGATGCTCGGCCGCACCCTGGAGCGGCAGGGCCGTCACGCGGAGGCGGCCCCGCACCTGCGGATGGCTGCCGCGATGTCGGGCGAACCGGCGTAGCCCTCGCGCCGCGGGGACGGAGGCCGGACGGCCCGCACGCAGGGGCCGACGTGCCCCTCCCCGTCCGGCCCCCCGGGGCCCTGTGTCCCGGCCCGCTGGACGCGCTCCGGTCCGGAAGGCCCCGGTCGGCGGGCCCTTGGTCCCGCCGACCGGCGGGACCGGACCGGGGCGTGCGCGGGGCTGCTACACAGGGAGTGCCTGCCGGAGTCCCGCCACCGCGCGGCACCTCCAACTCCCCCTTTCCCCCAGGAGCGTCATGCTGTCTGCCGAGTCGGCCGCGATGATCCGGGCCACCCTGCCTGCCGTCGGCGGGGCGCTGGACGAGATCACCACCCGGTTCTACGCCACGATGTTCGCCGACCGCCCCGAGCTGCTGGACGGCATGTTCAACAGGGGCAACCAGGCCGGCGGCGCCCAGCGCCGGGCGCTCGCCGGGTCCATCGCCGCGTTCGCCGGGGCGCTGCTCACCGAGCCCGGCACCCGCCCGGACACGCTGCTCGCCCGCATCGCGCACAAGCACGTGGCCGTCGGCGTCACCGACGACCAGTACACGATCGTGCACAAGTACCTGTTCGGCGCCATCGCGGAGGTGCTCGGCGACGCCGTCACACCGGAGGTGGCCGCCGCCTGGGACGAGGTGTACTGGCTGATGGCCGGCGCCCTCATCGCCCAGGAGGCGCGGCTCTACCTGGAGGCACAGGTCAGGCCGGGGCACCCGTGGCGGCAGTGGACGGTGGTGGAGCGCCGGGAGGAGACGGGTGACACCGTGTCGTTCCTGCTGCGCCCCGCCGACGGCGCCCCCGCGCCGCGGGCCCGCGCCGGGCAGTACGTCAGCGTGCGGGTCCGGATGCCCGACGGGGTGCACCAACTGCGCCAGTACAGCCTGTCGTCGGCGCCCGGGGACGAGGTGCGCAGGATCACCGTCAAGCGGGTGACCGGCGAGGGGGCGCCCGACGGGGAGGTGTCGAACCTGCTGCACCGCACCGTCGGCGCCGGTGACGAGCTGACCCTGTCGGCCCCGTTCGGCGACGTCGTCCTGGACGATTCGGACGCGCCGCTGGTGCTGGTCTCCGCCGGGATCGGGTGCACGCCCATGGTGGGCATGCTGGAGCACCTGGCCGCGACCGGCTCCACCCGCCCCGTCACGGTCCTGCACGCCGACCGCTCGCCCGCCGCCCACGCGCTGCGCGCCGACACCGGCCGGCTGGTGGCCGAACTGCCCGACGCGGACGCGGTGTTCTGGTACGAGAGCGACGCGCGGGGCGTGCCGGGTGCCCGTACGGGCCTGATGCGGGTCGACGAGGTGGACGTACCGGCCGACGCGAGCGTGTACCTGTGCGGGCCGCTGCCCTTCATGCGCGAGGTCCGCGGGCGGCTGCTGCGGGGCGGCGTACCGGCGCGGAACATCCGCTACGAGGTGTTCGGCCCCGATCTGTGGCTGGCCGACGCCACCTCCTGAGCCAGGGTCCCCCAGCCCCTGGGCCGACGCCCGGCTCCCCTCCCCCGGAAGCCGGGCGTCCGGCATGCCGGGACTCCCGCCGGGGCCCGGCGTGGCCTGGAGGCCGCACCGGGACGTACCGCCTCGCGGTGGCGGCCGGTCGGCCGGGCGCGGGTGGGCGTACGGCCCGGTGCGGGGAACGTACGGCCCGGTGCGGGAGCCCTTCCCGGCCGTCAGCCGCGGGTGCGGCCGTCGCGGCCCGGCGCGGTTCCGCCCCGCTCCTCGGGCGTCCCCAGGGCCTGGGTGGCGATGACGGCGGCCTGGACGCGGCGTTCGACGCCCAGCTTGGCGAGGAGCCGGGAGATGTTGTTCTTGACGGTCTTCTCCGCCAGGTAGAGCCGCTTGCCGATCTCCCGGTTCGTCAGCCCCTCCCCCACCAACGCCAGGATCTCCCGCTCGCGCTCCGTCAGCCCGGCCAGCGTCGACGGCGCCTGCTCCCGCGGCTGTTCGGCACCGCCGCGCAGGCGGGCCATCACGCGCGCGGTGGCGCCGGGGTCCAGCATCGACTGTCCGGACGCGACCGTGCGCACGGCGTGGACCAGGTCCGTCCCGGTGATCTGCTTGAGCACGTACCCGGACGCCCCAGCCATGATCGCGTCCAGCAGGGCCTCCTCGTCGTCGAAGGAGGTCAGCATCAGACAGGCCAGCTCCGGCATGCGGGAGCGCAGTTCGCGGCAGACGCTCACGCCGTCCCCGTCCGGGAGGCGGACGTCGAGGACGGCGACCTGGGGCCGCAGCGCGGGGACGCGCGCCAGCGCCTGCTCGGCCGTGCCGGCCTCCCCCACCACGGTGAGGTCCGGCTCGGCGTCCAGCAGGTCGTGCACCCCGCGGCGCACCACCTCGTGGTCGTCGAGCAGGAAGACCCTGACCGGTTCCTTCTCGCCGGGGCCGCCGCTGCTGTCCGTCATCGCACTCTCCGTCGTTCCGCCTGGACCCCGGGGAAGGGGCATCCTCCGCATCGTGCCCGTCCGGCGGGACGTTCGGCCAGGGCCGTTCGGCCCTGATGCCGCGGGTGCCCGCCGTTCGGGTCGCCGCTCGCGTCCCGAAGGGGTCCGTTCGGCCCTGTCGCGGCAGATGGCGCCCCGGCACCCTGGCCGGAAGGCACCCTCACGGGGCGGACGCGGAGCCGGAACAGAAGGTGGGCACGATGAACGACGCAGCCACGCAGCGAACGGTGGCCGGCCACCGGGAGACGGTGGCACCCCGGCGCATGGCCCACCTCGGGCGCGCGGAGGCGCTGCGGCTGCTGGGCACGGTCTCGCTGGGGCGGATCGTCTTCACGCAGCACGCGCTCCCCGCGATCCGCCCGGTCAACCACCTCATGGAGGGCGACGACATCGTCGTGCGGCTGCACGACGGCGCGACGCTCGCCTCCGTGGTGGCGCCCACCGACACGGGCGGGGTGGTGGTGGCGTACGAGGCGGACGCCATCGACCCGGAGACGCATCTCGGCTGGAGCGTGGTCGTCACCGGCTACGCCCACCGCATCACGGACGCCGGGGAACTGGCGCGGGTCGCCGCCCGGCTGCGGCCGTGGGTGGCGGTCCCCGCGGCGGACGCGGCCCTGCGCATCCGCCCCGACCTCGTCACGGGACTGCGGCTGACGGTCTAGGGGGCCTGGTCGACACGCGGGGCGCGGCCCCGTCCCGTACCGGCACCCTGCCCGTACGGGGCCTTCCACGGGACGCTGCCGGTCCCGCACGATCACGGTCGGCACGTCTCGGCCGGCACGATCCCGGTCCCGCGCAGGCCCTTCCCCGTCCGGTGCCCGGTCCCGTCCGGTGCCCGGTCCCGGCGGGCAGGCGGTGGGTCAGGCGTCGCCGCGGGTGAGCGGGGCGCGCCACACGAGGCGGGCGCCGCCCCCGTCCGGGCGGCCGGTCCGCAGGGTGCCGCCCACGGCGCGGGCGCGTTCCTCCAGGTTGCGCAGGCCGCTGCGCCTGCCGCCCTCGGGGATGCCCCGGCCGTTGTCCGTCACCGTCAGGACGACCTCGTCGGCGGTGGCCTGCAGGGACACCTCGACGCGGGTGGCGTGGGCGTGCCGGGCGGCGTTGCTGAGCGTCTCGGTGAGGGCGGCCATCACGTGTTCGGCCACCTCCGGCGGCACGTCCGTGTCGAGGAGGCCCTCCATGCTGAGGCGGGGCGGGAAGCCGAGCGTGTCGGCCGCCTCGCCGACCGCGCGGGCGGCGCGGGCCCGCAGGCTCGGCCCGGCGTCCTCGTCGCGGGCGCGCAGTCCGAAGATGGTCGAGCGGATGATCTTGATGGTTTCGTCGAGGTCCTCGACGGCGCGGGTGACGCGTTCGGCCGCGCCCTCGTGCCGGACGAGCCGTGCGGCGCTCTGCAGCGTCATACCGGTGGCGAAGAGGCGCTGGATCGCCAGGTCGTGGAGGTCGCGGGCGATGCGGTCCCGGTCCTCCAGCAGGGCGAGCTGTTCGGCGTCGGTACGGCGCTGGGCCAGCTCCAAGGCGAGCGCCGCCTGCCCGGCGAACGCCAGCAGCGGCTGCAACTCGCCCTCCGTGAAGACGGGTTCGCCCTGGCGGCGGGCGAGCAGCAGGACGCCGCGCGTGTCGTGCGCCTCGGTCCCCAGGGGTACGGCGACGGCGGGGCCCATGCCGTCGAAGCGGCGGGGTCCGGCCGCGTAGCGCTCGTCGTCGGCGAGGCCCGTGGTGGTGACCGGGGCGCCCGCCTCGTAGGCGGCCCCGGACAGGGTGCCGGCGGCGGGGACGACCAGGCCGCGGCGGCGCTCGCCGCCCGCGCCCAGGGCCAGTTCGACCACCAGGTCCTGCGTGCCGGGGACCGGCACGGTCACGTCGGCGAGCGCCGCCCCGGTGATCTCCCGGGCGCGGCGGGCGATCAGCTCGAGGACGCGCAGGCGCGGGCTGCCGGAGAGCAGATTGTGGGTGATCTCGGCGTTGGCCTGCAGCCAGCGCTGCTGGCGCTGGGACGCCTCGTACAGGCGGGCGTTGTCGATGGCGACGCCGGCGGCGACGGACAGGGTCGCGATCACCGACTCGTCCTCGGCGTCGAAGTCCTGGCCGCCCCGCTTGTCGGTGAGGTACAGGTTCCCGAAGACCTCGTCGCGCACGCGGATGGGCACGCCGAGGAACGTCCGCATCGGCGGATGGTGGGCGGGGAAGCCGTACGACGCCTCGTGGCTGCTCAGTTCGCCGAGCCGCAGCGGCTCGGGCTTGCGGATGAGTTCGCCGAGGATGCCGTGGCCGGCCGGGAGGGGGCCGATCCTGGCGATCTCCTCGTCGGTGAGGCCGACGGTGAGGAACTGCGACAGGGTGCGCCCGTCGGGGCCGATCACGCCGAGCGCCCCGTACTGCGCGTCGACCAGCAGCGCGGCGGCTTCCACGATGCGCCGCAGCACCTGCGAGAGGTCCAGTTCCCGGCCTACGGAGACGACGGCCTCCAGGAGGCTGTGCACCCGGTCGCGGGTTCCGCGGGCGGCGTTGATGCGCGCCTGCAGTTCCTCCAGCAGCTCGTCGAGCCGCATCCGGGGCATCCGCGACAAGGGGCCCTCGACGCCCACCGGTCCTCCTCCATCGATCGCCCGCTGTGCACCGGCAGCCTATCGGCCGGGTGTACGAGCGCGGACGCCGCTCCACGCCCGCCACCAGGGGAGGTGCCGCCCCCGTACACCGCTCGCCGCGGGGCGCGGCCGCGTCAGCCCAGCCGGGGCGGGGTCCAGGCGTGGTGCCGGAGGATCATGCGTGTCGCGGCGCGGGAGGGTGTCAGCCGCATCGCCGTGTTGCGCAGGCCGACGGCCAGCGGGTGGGAGAGCCGCTGGCCCAGCCGTCCGGCTTGCCGGGCGGCGCGGGCGACCGCCTGGGCGCGCGGCCGGCGCTCCGCGTCGTAGCGGGCGAGCGCGGCCTCGGTCGTGGGCTCGGTGGCGAGCGCGGCGGCGAGGGTGACCGCGTCCTCGAGCGCCTGGCAGGCGCCCTGTCCGAGGAACGGGGTCATCGCGTGCGCGGCGTCGCCGAGCAGCGCGATCCGGCCGGCGGTGTACGAGGGGAGCGGTGTGCGGATCTCCCCGACGTCGTGGTGCAGCACGGCGCCGGGACGGGTGGCGTCGAGCAGCGCGGGGATCGGGTCGTGCCAGTCCCGGAACCGTCGGCGCAGCTCTGCCAGCGGGTCGGCGAAGCGCGTCCCGGCGGGCAGGCTGAGGACGGCGTGCCACTCGGCCCGCCCGTCCCGCAGGGCGATGTGTCCGAACTCGGCGCCCCTCCCCCAGGTCAGCTCGAAGTCGGTGCGCAGCTCGACCGGTTGCCGGGTGATGGCGCGCAGCACCGTCGAGCCGCTGTAGACGGGTCCGGGGTGGGCCGGGAAGAGAAGGCCGCGCACCGCGCTGCCGATGCCGTCGGCGGCGACGACCAGGTCGGCGTCCAGGACCGTGCCGCCGCAGTCGACGCGCACCGTGCCCGGGCCGGTCTGCCGGACCGGGCCGGCCTGGGAGCCGATCAGCAGGGACTCGGCGGGCAGGGCCTCGCGGAGCAGCCGGTGGAGGGTGGAGCGGGCGATGCCCATGATGGGGGTGCCCACCGCCTTCTCCAGCACCGCGCCGTCCATCCGGGACAGCCAGCCGCCGTCCGGTGTGCGGGTGCCGCCCTTGTACTGGCCGCGCGAGGCGCTTCGCACCGCGTCCCCGACGCCGAGTTCGTCCAGGGCCCGCAGGCCGTTGGCGGCCAGGGATATGCCCGCTCCGGCGTCGTCGAGCGTGGACGCGCGCTCGACGACCGTCACGTCCCATCCGATACGGCGCAGGCCGATCGCGGCGGCGAGCCCGCCGATGCCCCCGCCGACCACCACTGCCGCCTTGCCCATGCCTGACCCCCAGAGTCTTCTACATCTGTAGAAGATCACCTTATCCGAGGCTCTACAGGTGTAGAAAGGAGCCATGGCTTCGGATCGGCGCACCCTCCTCGCGGACGCGGCTCTCGACGTACTGGCCGACGAAGGGATGCGCGGCCTGACGCACCGGGCGGTCGACCGGCGGGCGGCGCTGCCCGCCGGCACCACGTCGGCGTACTTCCGCACCCGGGCCGCGCTGCTCACCGCACTCGTCACGCGCCTCGTCCGGCTCGACCAGGCGGAGCTGCAGACGATGGCCGAACGCCTCGCCCCCATCCGTACGTCCGGGGAGCTGGTGGACGCTCTGGTATCGCTGACCCGTCAGCGGCTCACCGGAGAGGGCCGCCGACGCTCGCTCGCCCGCTACGCGTGCGCCGTCGAGAGCGTGCGGGACCCCGAGCTGCGCGAGATCCTCATCCCCCGTGAGAACGCCGGCCGCGAGGCCGTCCGGCTGTTCCTCGCCCAGCGGGGGGTGCCGGATGTGGAGACCCGCACCCACACACTGCTGACCTGTGTCGACGGGCTGGTCTTCGACCGGCTGGTGTCCGGCGGAGAGGTGGCGCGCGAACCTCTCGAAGGCCTTGTCGCCGCCGCGCTGCGCTAGACCGCGCCCCGGAACCCCGCCCGGCGGGCACACCCCGTACCGTTCGCCCGTTCACCGTCCGCCTTCATGCGGCGCACCGCGCCGCTCCCGCCGCCACGGTCGGCGAGAACCGCGCGGCCGTCGTGGCGCGGGCCGCGCGGCCCGTGGCCGGTTCGCGGTGGGCGTGCGCGCCGGGGTCCGCGCCGGCCCGCCCGCTCGGGCGACTGCCGGGGAGCGCCCGCGCACCACGCCGAGCGGCGGGCGCTCCCGCACACCCGGCCGGCCCCCTTCTCGCGCCTCTCCCGCAGCCGGGACGCTGAACGTGCTCCACCGGATCATCACTCATCCCAGGAGGGCACCATGGCGTTATCCCGCTCCTTCGCCACCACGGTCGCGGCCGGCCTGCTCGCGGCCGGGACGGTCGTGGCGATGGCCGCCCCGGCCTCGGCGGCGAGCCGCTTCGACGACGGCAGCTTCGAGTACCCGACCGCCCCGGCGAACTCGTTCCAGACGGTGTCCAGCGGCCAGAGCATCGGCCCGTGGCGGGTGACGAGCGGGGCGGTGGACCACATCGGCGCCGGCTTCTGGCAGGCCGCCGAGGGGGACCAGTCCGTCGACCTCAACGCCACGCAGCCCGGCACGGTGTCGCAGACCTTCACCACCACGGCCGGCAGGAAGTACACCGTCACCTACGCGCTGGCGGCGAACCCGGAGGGCGGCCCGGCCGTGAAGACGGGCCGGGTCCTGGTGGACGGGCAGAACTTCCAGGACTTCTCTTTCGACTCCACCGGCAAGACCCGCGCCGCCATGGGCTATGTGACCCGGCAGGTGACGTTCGTGGCCAACGGGCCGACCACGACGCTCGGCTTCACCAGCACCGTGGCGGGCGCGTACGGCCCGGTCATCGACGACGTACGGGTCGACGACGCCTGCTGCTCCTGTTCCTGCTCCTCCTAGGCGGGACGGCCGCAGCGGCGCTCACGGCGACGACACCCTCGCGGCGCGGCGGCCCCGGGCCGTGCCGACCGGAGACAACCCGGTCGGCACGGCCCTTCGCCCGCGTGCGCCCGCCGGGGAGCGCTCGCGGCCAGGCGGCCCCCGGGCCCCGCCGGACACCGTCGGGCGCGCTCTCGGACGGCCCGGCGCCGTCGGCACCGCCCGGCGGCGCCGGGTGCGTACCGTCGGGGTATGCCGCAGCTCTCGCCCCGTCTCGCCGAAGCCGTCGCCGCGCTGCCGCTCGCCCCGCATCTGCGGGTGCTGGAGATCGGGTGCGGGCCGGGAGCCGCCGCCCGCGCTGTCGCCGCGCGGCTGGACACCGGGCACATCCTGGCGATCGACCGGTCGGCGGCCGCGGTGGCGCGGGCGCGGGCCGCCTGCGCCGACGAGATCGCCTCCGGCCGCCTCACCGTACGGCTGTGCGCCGCCGAGGAGTTGCACCGGAGCCCGGAGAAGGGCCGTTCGACCTCGTCTTCGCCTTCCGGGTCGGCGCGCTCGACGGACGCCATCCGGAGGCGGGGCGCCTGGTGATGGCCCGTGTCGCCGCAGCCCTCGCGCCCGGAGGGCGGGTCTTCACCGACGGCGGCGATCCCCTGCGGGAGTTGCCGGTACGGCGGGGATGACCGCGGAAAACCCGTGTACGGGGCGGGGGCCGCCGCATAGGGTCGCCCCCATGCCGATCATGGGTCCACAGGACATCGACGAGGCGGTCGCCGCCACCACCTCCGCGCTGCGCGGGGTGACCGACCGGGACTGGTCCGTTCCGGCGAACGGCCTGGAGTGGAGCTGCCACGACACGGCCGTCCACATCGCCGACGACTTCACCGGATACGCCACCCAGCTGACGGGCCGTGCGACCCACGGGTACGCCCCCTTCGAGGTCGTGGCGGCGCCCGGCACCACCCCCGACGGCCTGCTCCGCGTGCTGGAGGCCACGGGAGGGCTGCTGGCCGCGGCCGTGTTCCGCACGCCCCCGGACGTCCGGGCCTGGCATCCGTACGGCGTGGCGGGCGGGGACGGGTTCGCGGCCATGGGGGTCGTCGAGGCGCTCGTGCACACCCACGACATCCTCACCGCGCACGGCGTGCACGACTGGCAGCCACCGGCGCACCTGTGCGCACGGGTGCTGGAGCGGCTGTTCCCGCACGTCCCTCGCGACGGCGACCCGTGGCGGGCGCTGCTGTGGGCCACGGGCCGCGGTGAGCTCGGCGGCCTGCCGCGCCTCGGCGCGTGGCAGTGGTTCGCCGACCCGATCCGCTCCGAGCGGCTGGTCCTGTGCGAGCTCGGGCCCCGTCTCGCGGCGGATCTGCACGAGGGCGGCAGCGGCGGGTTCGCGTGGGCGGGCGGCGGCCCGGAGGAGGGGACGCGGTTCTCCGGGGGCATGGTGGTGCGGGCGCACGAGGCCGGCTCGTACCGGCCGGGCTGGGGTGCGTACGCCATCGTCCGCGCCTCCGACGGCCGCGCCGTGGGCGGCATCGGTTTCCACGCCGCGCCCGGCGCCGACGGGGAGGCGGAAGTCGGGTACGACATCGTGACGGCGGAACGCGGCAAGGGCTACGCCACCGAGGCCCTGCGCGCCCTGGCCGGCTGGGCGTTCACCCGGCCGGAGCTGACGGCGCTGCGCGCGACGGTCGAGCAGGACAACGCCCCGTCCCACGCGGTGGTCGAGAGGGCCGGGTTCACGCGGACCGGCGCGTCCGACGACGGCGTCCGCTACAGGCTGTCGCGCTGACCCGCGCCGCGGGAGCGGCCCGGGCGAGATCGCTGCGGCGCCCGGCAGGGGGCGAGGGGCCGGGGTGCGGAGGCGGCGCCCCGGGTCTTCGCGCGGGACCCGGCGGCTGGGACCTCGAGACAGCCGTCGTCCGCGCGGCGCCTGACACTGTTTCGGCCGGGCCTCATGACTCGGGGCCCGGCCCGGCCCGGCGCGCCCGGGGCGGGGCGGACATGCCTCCGGCCCGGCCCGGCGTGCCTCGGGCCCGGCCTGATGGCCGGGCCCGAGAGGGAGCCGGGGAAGTGGTCGCCGGGAGGTACTACCAGGCGGCGTCGTTGGCGCCGAGACGCCACAGCCGGTCGTCGGTGGGCATGGCGGTGTTGAGGTAGAGGGTGTTCCAACTGCCGTCGCTGTAGCGGTTCAGGGTCAGGGCCAGGGACTGGGCGACCTTGGGCTGCCAGATCCACCAGCGGGAGTTGTTGTCGTACTCGGGGCGCAGGACCCAGCGCTGCAGGTCGGAGCCGTCACAGGTGCGGACGACCACGGTCGTGCCGCGGGTGGGGGTGGCGGAGGACGGCTGGAGGCACTTGCCGGCCGCCTGGTTCTTGAACGTCATGGTCCACCGGCCGTTCTCCCAGGCACCGCCGACCTCGTCCCAGTTCTCGGTGCGGTACTTCCAGCCGGGGTCGCGCAGGCTGATCGCGGTGGCGCCCTCGCCGGTGGAGTCGTTGAGGAGGGCCAGGCGGCTGCCGTCGGTCTTGTTGAACAGGTCCTGGTTGGTGCGGTCGGCGGCGGAGGCGCCGCCCGCGGTGAGGGTGCCGAGGAACGCTGTGGTGACCGCGGCACACACGACGGCGCGCGCGAAGCGACGAGAGGACATCGGTCTCCTAGGACATGCGGTGCGTCGGGCCCCCGCGTGCGCGGGGCCGAGGGGACATGGAGCCCCACCAAGGGTGATCGCTCGCATGCGTATGGTGCACGGCGCACGAAGGCCCGCCGTACGCACGCAGGCCGGATGGCGCGAAACGAGAGAAGCGAGCCAATGTCGGCCCACTACGCGGCAAGGCGGGACAGCAAGGGCAGAAACGGTTCATCGATGGACCGGCGGGCGCGTGTCGGAACGCTTCCGAACGACCGAAACCCGCTCGTCCGCTTGTATGAACCCGTCCGGCCGCTCGCGGACGGGTCGACCGCCCGGCGACGCGCGGTCAGTGGAACCAGACGACGAGCCGGACGTTCTCCGGGCCGTGCACCTCCCCCAGCGTGCGCATCACGCTCCACACGGGCCCCCAGTGGGTCCCGTCTCCCGCGACCGATTCCCGGCTCCTGCTTCCCGAGCGGTCCGTCATCCCCCAGTCGGCGCGCGCCAGTTCCGCCCAGGTGATCCAGGTGGTGCCGTGCACGTCGCGTGGTCCGCCACAGGCCGCGAATTCCGCGCGCACCGTCTCCGAGGCGTCCGGCGGGAACCCGCGCCCCTCGGCGAGCGGTTCGAACCCGAAGCTGTTGCGCACCCCGAAGAGGCAGGCGAACGCGTCGTAGGAGTTGCCGTTGTTGAGCAGCCAGAGGTCGACGGCGGCCTGCCATCGGGAGTCCTCGTCCTCCGGACCCCACAGCCGGGCTCCAGGCCGGCACTCGATCATCCCGCTCGCCTCGGTGGACATACGTACTCTCTCCTTCCGGTCTCGGGCCCGCCTCCCCGTGGCGGTCCGCGTCACGGCTCACTCCGCGCCGCCGCCGCATCGCCACGGCGCCCCGCCCGGTGCGCCCCGGTCCCCGCGGCCGCCTCACGAACGGCACGCGTACGTCTCCAGCCGCCTCACGAACGGCACGCGTACGTCCCCGGCCGCCTCACGAACGACACGCGTACGTGTCCGGCCCCACCGGGCTCAGCGCGCCGCGGTCTCCGGGTGGACCCGCTCGTTCTCGCCGGCCCCCGTGCGCAGGCGCCAGATCACATGGACGCCGGTCTCTCCGGGGGCCTCGGGGCCCTCCGGCGCACGCACGCGCGCGACCTCCGTGAAGCCCAGGCGGGCCGCGACGGCGCCGCTCGCGGGGTTGGCCTCGTCGTGGTGGATCTCGACGCGGTCGATCCCCGGCAGCTCGCGAGCCGCCCCGACCAGCGCCGCGGCGGCCATCGTGGCCAGTCCCCGGCCCGTCCACGCGGGATGGAGCCAGTACCCGAGGTCCACGCCGCCCGGCCCGATCCGGCGGTGCACCCCGCAACTGCCCACGGCGTGCCCCTCCGAGGTGATCGCGTAGGCGAACGCCTGCCCCGTGGTCCACTGCTCCTCGGCGAACGCCAGGAACCGCTCTCCCTGCTTCCGGTCGTGGGTGGCGGCGAAGGGCATCCACGGCAGCAGGTGGTCACGCGACTCGGTGATCAGCCGGTGCAGGGCGTCGATGTCGTCCGCGCGCCATCGGCGCAGCTCGACATGTTCGAAGCGCAGCACGTCAGAGGGCTTTTGATGATCCATGGCGGGAATGCTGCCGGAACCCGGGGGCGTCGACAACGGCTTTACCCGCCCGCCGGCGGGCGACCGCCGGAAGCGCCGGGGCGGGCGGCGTGCGGGGGCCCGCGATGTGGTGCGCGCCCGTGGGCCTGCACGTCTACGCGGCGAGGGCGGCGGGCCCGTCGAGGTGGGTGACAGCGGTCCGCCAGGCGGCCGTCACCGCGGCGTGGGCCCGGCTCGTGGTGAGGGCGCGGTCGCCGGCCGGGGTCAGCGGGGCGCCCACATGGACGTGCAGGGCGGGGCGGCGCAGCGGGGCGGTGAGGACGCCCGCCACCTGCTTGACGGGGTTCCCGGACGTGATCCGGCGGGCGCCCGCCTGGCCCAGCGGGACGACCGGGGCGCCGGTGCGCTCCGCGAGGCGGGACAGGCCGGTGCGGAAGGGTCCGGGCGGCGCCTCGGCGGCGTCCTCGCGGGTGGGGATTCCCCCTTCGGCGTAGATGAGGACGATCCGGTCCCGCTTCAGCGCCGCCTCCGCCAGGTCGAGGGCGTCGGCGGCCCGGCGGTCGCCCCGGTGCACGGGGATGTGGCCGCCGCGGGCGAGGGCACCGCCGAGCAGCGGGATCCGCCACAGCCCGGCGGCCGCCATGACGACCGGCCGGACACCGAGGCGGTGCAGTGCGGCCAGGACGACGGCCGGGTCGGCGAGGGAGGTGTGGTTGGCGACGACGATGCTGCCCGGCGCGAGGTCCGCGTCCCGGTCGGCGGTCACCGTGAGGCGGCCGAAGGCGGGGACCACGGCATGGGCGAGGCGGCTGAGCATGAGGAGTCTCCCGGTGGCGGCGATGTCGCTCGTCATCGTCGGCGGCGGGCGGGCCGCGGGGACTGAGCACCTGTACTCATCTCGCGCCTGTGTGCGTACCCGGATGTGTCGTGTGACGGGTGGGTCGCTCGGGTGGGGGGCGTACCCATGGGGTGGCTGGGGCACATGTCTGCGGTGATCTCGGGTGACTTCCTCTTCACGCTGTTCGGGGCCGGAGCGCTGGCCGCCGCCGTGCTGCCGCGGCTCGTGGCGGGGCGGCCGCTGTCGATGCCGCTCGTCTTCCTGCTGTGCGGGCTGCTGTTCGCGGCGTTGCCGCTGCCGCTGCCCGAGGTCGACCCCGTGGGCCACCGGGTGTGGGTGGAGCACCTCACGGAGATCTGCGTCATCGTGTCGCTGATGGGTGCCGGGCTGGCGCTGAACCGGCCCGTGGGGTGGCGGCAGTGGCAGGCGTCGTGGCGTCTGCTGGGCGTGACGATGCCGCTGACCATCGTCGTCACCGGTCTGCTCGCCTGGTGGCTGCTGGACTGGCCGCCGGCCGCCGCGCTGCTGCTCGCCGCCGTGCTGGCGCCGACCGACCCGGTGCTGGCGTCCGAGGTGCGGGTCGGCGCGCCGACCGAGTCGGAGCACGACGAGGACGAGGTGCGGTTCGCGCTGACCAGTGAGGCGGGGCTCAACGACGGGCTGGCCTTCCCCGTCGTCATGGCGGCGGTCGCGCTGGCCGGCGCCGCCGGGGCCGGGCTGTCCGGGGACTGGGTCGGGGAGTGGCTGCTGGTCGACGTGGTCTACAAGTGCGTCGTCGGCGTCCTGGCGGGCATCGCCGTGGGCAAGCTGCTCGGCTGGCTGTTCTTCCGCGCCGGATGGCAGGCGATGCGGCTGTCCGAGCACCGGGACGGCTTCGTCGCGCTGGGCGCCACGTTCCTCGCGTACGGGGTCACGGAGCTCGCCCACGGGTACGGGTTCCTCGCCGTGTTCGTCACCGCCTGCCGCATCCGCGCGGCCGAGCGCGCGCACGGCTACCACGCCGTGCTGCACGACTTCGTGGAGCAGATCGAGCGGCTGATGACGGCCGGGCTGCTCTTCCTGCTGGGCGCGTTCGTCGCGCGCGGCGGCCTCGCCGGGCTGACCTGGCAGGGCGCCCTGGTGGGTCTGCTGCTGCTGCTCGCCATCCGGCCCGTGACCGGGTGGGTGGCGCAGCTGGGTACCGCCGCGGGTCCCCGGGAGCGCGTGGTGACGGCGTTCTTCGGCATCCGGGGCATCGGCTCGCTGTTCTACCTCGCGTACGCGCTCGGCGCGGAGGGATTCCACGTCCCGGCCGGTGAGCTGTGGGCCGTGGTGACCTTCACCATCCTGGCGTCGGTGGTCCTGCACGGGGTCAGCGCCTCACCGGTCATCTCGCGCCTCGACCGGCTGCGGCTGCTCAAGGCGCGGCGCAGGCACGGTGACGAGCGCCCCGGCGACGACGAGGTCGCGCACGAGCGGCTGTGACGCGCCGGGCGGTGCCGGTCAGCCGGCCGGCAGGAACCAGTGGGCCGCGAACGCCGCCGCCGGTCCGTACGGATGGCCGGGCTCGGTGAGCTGCCGGTACAGGAACTCGGTGGCCGTGCAGTCGAACAGCTGCCCCTCGTGGGGGCCGACCTCCGTGGCGTACACCGGCCACCGGTCCGGGTCCGGGTCCCCGGTGAGCCAGTAGAAGGTCTGCTCGTGTTCGTTGGCCGACCAGGGCAGCAGGCCACCCGGCGCCGGGTAGGCGGGGTGGGGCCGCCAGGGCGCGGGACCGGACCGGGCGTGCGCCGCCGCGTCCTGACGGATCCGCTCCGGGTCGTTCAGCTCCAGGAACCCGTCGAACAGGCCCGTACCGAAGGCGTCCACGGTCGCCTTGAAGTCGCCGGGCAGGGGCGTGCCCAGGCGCGCTTCGTGTTCCGCCCAGTCGATCGACAGGGCGGGGGTCCGGTCCCATCCCGTCACGGCCGTCAGGCGCTCCAGCCAGGAGGCGCCCGGCGGCAGGTCGCTGACGGAGGGCACGGTCCGCCGCGCCACGACGAGGGCCGGGCGCCCGTCCGCGGCCCGGCCGGACGCTATCCAGCGGCTGCTGAACGTCCACACGTGCCGCCAGGCCGTGCCGTCCAGGCGGGGCAGCGCCGCGAGGGCGGCGGCGGTGACGGGTCCCGGACCGCCGTAACGGGCCGTCAACTCCCGTGCCACGGCCTCGGCGTCGGTCCGGCCGGGCCGGGCGAGGCAGGTGTGGCCCGCCGCGTGGCCCGGCTCCGGGCAGGTCAGGTCCGTGGTGTCCGGCCAGGTGAGGCGGGCCACCTCCGCCAGGAGCCGCTGGGCGTCGTCGTTCATGCGGAAAGTCAAGCACCCGCCACCGACAGGGGCGCCGGCAGGAGGGGCTACTCGAAGCGGGAGGGGTCGCCCGCGCCCCGGCGGACGATCTCCGGGGCTCCGCCCGAGAAGTCGACGACGGTCGTCGGGGCCGTACCGCAGTCGCCCGAGTCGAGGACGGCGTCGACGACGTGGTCGAGCTGGTCCTTGATCTCCCAGCCCTGCGTCATCGGCTCCTCCTCCCCCGGCAGCAGCAGCGTGCTGGACACGAGCGGCTCGCCGAGCTCGGCCAGGAGCGCCTGGGTCACGGTGTGGTCGGGGATGCGGACCCCGACGGTCTTCTTCTTCGGGTGCTGGAGCTGGCGCGGCACCTCCTTCGTCGCGGGGAGGATGAAGGTGTAGCTGCCGGGGGTGGCGGCCTTCAGCGCCCGGAACACGTCGTTGTCGATCTGCACGAACTGGCCGAGCTGGGCGAAGTTCTGGCAGACGAGCGTGAAGTGGTGGCGGTCGTCCAGGTTCCGGATGGTGCGGATGCGCGACAGCCCCTCGCGGTTCCCCAGCTTGCAGCCGAGCGCGTAGCAGGAGTCGGTGGGGTACGCGACGAGGGCGCCGGAGCGGATCATCTCGGCCACGCTGCCGATCACGCGGCGCTGCGGGTCGTCGGGGTGCACATCGAAGTACTTCGCCATCCGACGAGCCTAACGCGGTGCCGCGCGCGGCGCCGCCCGGCGCCGGTGGGGCCGATGCGGGCGGCGTCACCGCGCGGGCGCACCGGTGCGGTTCTCGCCGGGAGCCGGGGCGGCGGTCGCGGGACCGTGTCCTGGGGGCGGGTGGCGCCGTTGATCCGGGTATGACCAAGACTCACCGTATGCTCGCCGCCCTCGCGTTCGCCGCCGGGGCGTCCGCTCTCGCCGCGCCCGCCGCGAACGCGTCCGTCGTGCCGATCGGCCCCGGCGGCCCCTCGCTCCTCAGCCAGGTGGACGACCTCGCCACGAGCGGGGTCGACGAGGACCACCGCCACCAGGTGCCGAAGGTGACCGAGCAGTTCGGCGGGCTCAGCGGCGTGCAGCAGCTGGGGCAGCTGCGGCAGGTCGTCGCCCCGGTGGCGCCCGTGCTCGGACTGGTGCCGGGACTGTAGGACCCGCCCACCCCTCGGAGGCGGCCCTCGAAGCGTGCCCCCGGACATGATGGTCCGGGGGCACACTCATGGGCGGGACTTCATGTGCCGGAGCCCTCGCGGGCCGGTCCGGGGCCGGGTCCTGGGCCTGGCGGCCGGTCAGGTTCGAGACAAGGGCGCTGGCCTGTCCGGCCGTCAGGCCCTGGGTGGCGGTCCGGGATACCGGCACGGCGCCACCCGGGGCACCGAGCATGCCCCGCGGGGTCTCAGCGGACCCGGCCGAACAGGACCTTGCTGGTCCAGAGCCGCTCCAGCTTGACCACGGAGCCGGCCTTCGGGGAGTGCCAGATGCGGTTGCTGCCGGCGTAGATGCCGACGTGGTACACCCGGCCGCCGGAGTGGAAGAACACCAGGTCGCCCTTGCGGAGGCTGGACGCCGAGATGTGGCGTGTCTTGTTGTACTGCTGCTGCGCGGTGCGCGGCAGGTTCTTGCCGGCCTTCTTGTAGGCATACAGCGTCAGGCCGGAGCAGTCGAACCGGGTCGGCCCGGCGGCCCCGTACTTGTAGGGGGAGCCCTTCTTCGACGCGGCCACGTTGAGGGCCTTCGTCGCGTACGACGGACCTGCCGTCTGCGCCTGCGCCTCGGGGGTGGCCCCCGGTGCCAGCAGGGTGCCGGCGAGGGCGGCGACGGTCAGCGCCGAGACGGCGCCGGTCCGGGACAGCTTGGACGGAACGTGATTCTGCGCGGTCATGCGCAACCCTTCGTCATCCGCCTGCGAAGGATGACCTGTCGGGTTCGGGCTGCGAAGTTGCCCGGCCGCTGACGCGGCTTCACCCCAAGGAACGGCCCTGGCGGGCACGTCCCGTACTGCTGGGTCCTCCACTCCTGCCGATCCACTTCGTGTCGACCAGATCCGGACGGCGGCAGGACTCGGCGTCCGCCCGGACCGCCTCGCCACGGCGGCGAGGGCTTGTCGTCGTCAAGGATCTTGACCCATTTCGGGAGGGATCTTCGAACGGAATCGGCATTTTGTGAGACTCCTCACCGTTGGCCGGATCGGCGTGTCGCGGATGGCCGAAGGGTTGCGGAGGGGTGTCCGCGGGGTGTGTGGCGGACGTCTCGGAGCGCTCGTGATCGCGGCGCGTTACCCTGTCCGGGTGACTCTTCTCGTGATGCGCCGACACGTCGACTACGTGCGCGTCACGACCATGAGCTGTCTGCGCCAGGACTGACTTCTCCCCTTCTCCACCTCTCCACCGGTCCTGCAGCGACGCACCCTCCCGGCACACTCCCGCCGGAGCCTTCCGTACGCCGCGTTCCCGTCATCCTCGGGCAGCAGGGCCTCGTCACACGCGAAACGGAAGCCACACCATGCCTGCCACGACCGCCACCGCCGCCCCCTCCGCCGCCCCGGTCCTGCCCGTCATCGACCTGTCCGCCGCCGACGACCCGCGCACCCGCGAGGCGTTCCACCGGGACTTGCTCGCCGCGGCCCGCGACGTGGGGTTCCTGCATCTGACCGGGCATGGTGTCAGCGAGCGGGAGATCGCCCGGATCATGGAGCTGACCAGGGCGTTCTTCGCACTGCCCGAGGCCGACCGGCTGGCGCTCAGCAATCTGAACTCGCCGCACTTCCGGGGCTACACGCGCGTCGGGCACGAGCTGACCGGCGGCCGTTCCGACTGGCGCGACCAGCTGGACGTGGGCGCCGAACGCCCCGCTCCCGCGGTGGGCCCGGACGACCCGGCGTACCTGTGGCTGGAGGGGCCCAACCAGTGGCCCGCGGCGCTGCCGGAACTGCGCACGGCCGTCCTCGACTGGCAGGACCGGCTCGCGGCCGTGGCGCACCGGCTGCTGCGGGAGCTGCTGACCGCGCTGGGCGCGCCCGCCGACTTCTTCGACGACGCGTTCGCCGAGCGGCCGCACCTGCACACCAAGCTCGTCCGCTACCCCGGTTCGGCGCCGGAGGGGGACGGCCAGGGGGTGGGCGCGCACAAGGACTACGGCTTTCTGACGCTGCTGCTCCAGGACGAGGTGGGCGGTCTGCAGGTGCGGTCCGGCGACGGATATCTGGACGTGCCGCCCCGGCCCGGCGCGTTCGTCGTCAATCTGGGCGAGCTGCTGGAGATCGCGACCGACGGGTACCTGTCGGCGACCGACCACCGGGTGGTGAGCCCTCCCGGGGCGGTGGAGCGGTTCTCCGTGCCGTTCTTCTACAACCCCCGGCTGGACGCGGTGATCGAGACGGTGCCCGGCCCGTATCTGAAGGACGCCCCCGGGGTCGCCCAGGACCGGGAGAACCCGCTGCACGCCGAGTACGGGCGCAACGAGTTGAAGGGCTGGGTGCGGGCCCACCCCGAGGTGGCCCGGCGCCACCACCCCGAGCTCGTCGCCGGCTGACCGTCCACGCGTGCGGGGCCCGGGCGGCGCGCCGCGGGCCCCTGCCCGGCCCGTGGCGCGCGCCGGTGCGCGGCGGTCCCCGCGGGTGCACGATGGGGGTGCGGAGGTGTCCGCCTCGGCCGCGAGCGCTCGACCCGGGGGAAGAGGAGCGCCGCCATGACCGCACACAAGGCCGGCCGGGACACCACGGTCCTGAGCGACTCGCTGCCCGTGCCGGGGATCGGTTTCCTCGCCGTCAACGCGTTCGTCGTGCACGCCCGGGAGCCGGTGGTGGTGGACACCGGTCTCGGGCTGCCCGACCGGGACTTCGTGTCCGCGGTCGCTGAGGCCGTCGACCCAGCGGACGTCCGCTGGATCTGGCTCACGCACCCCGACCGGGACCACACCGGCGGGCTGTTCGCGCTGCTGGCCGCCGCCCCGGAGGCGCGGATCGTCACCACGTACATCGGCGCCGGGATCATGTCGACGGAGCGGCCGCTGCCGATGGACCGGGTGTACCTGCTCAATCCGGGGCAGTCGCTGGACGTGGGCGACCGCACCCTGCGTGCGTTCCGGCCGCCGCTGTACGACAACCCGGCCACGGTCGGCTTCTACGACGACCGGTCCCGCACCTGCTTCAGCTCCGACTGCTTCGGCTCGCCCCTGCCGTCCGCCGAGCTGGCGGAGGGCGAGGACGTACGGGCGGTGGGCGCGGAGGAGCTCCGGGCCGGGCAGCTGCTGTGGGCGACGATCGACAGCCCGTGGGTGCACCTGGTGGAGGACCGCCGGTTCGGGCAGGCGCTGAAGCCGCTGCAGGAGATGGACCCGGAGCTGGTGCTGTCCGTGCACCTGCCGCCGGCGCCGGGGCTGATCGGGCGGATGCTGGACACGCTGAGCCTGGCGCCGGGCTCCGATCCGTTCGTCGGGCCCGACCAGGCGGCGCTGGAGCGGATGCTCGCCGGGTTCGAGCCGGGTGCCGAGGCCGGGCCGGGGCCCGTGCCGGAGAAGCCCCAGACCACCGCGCCGCCCGTCGTCGCCTGAGCCACCGGACGCCCACTCAGGCCGCTCGGCCGCTCAGGCCACCCCGCCCGCTCAGGCCGCTCGGCCCGCTCAGGCCGCTCCGAGCGTGCCCCCGGTACGACTCCGCCCGGCGCGGCTCAGCCGGCGGCTGCGAGCGCGGCCAGCAGCTCGGCCTCCCGGCCGGCGCTGAGGCCCGCGCGGCGCGGCCGGTCCAGGCCCTGTTCCCGCTCCCAGCTCAGGGTGTCCGCGAGGAGTGCGGCCACGCTCCTGTGGCGCAGGCCGGCCGCGCGGGCCGCCGAGCCGTCGCGCGCGGACCAGCCCTCGTAGCCCGGTTCGGCCAGCCACATCGGCAGCGACTCGTGGCCCATGTACTGCTCCACGCCCCGGGCCAGCAGCCACGCCGGATCGGCCGGGACGAGCGGTCCGGTGTGGCCGCCGGCGGCCCGGGACAGGGCCAGCCACTCGTGGAACGGCACGACCGGGCCGACCGCGTCGTACGTACCGGTCGTGCCGGCCTCGGCGCAGTCGAGCAGCCACGCGGCGAGGTCCCGTACGTCGATCGCCTGGGTCGGCAGGTCGGGGGCGTCCGGGACGAGCATCGGCCCATGCGGGTCGCGGGCCGCGCGGGCCGCCCAGTAGCCGGAGCGGCCGCTCTCGTCGCCGGGCCCGCCGATGAGTCCGGCGCGCGCGATCAGGAGCCGGTCGCCCACGGCGGCGGCCGACGCCTGCTCGCAGGCGGCCTTCGCCTCCCCGTACCCCGACCGGTCCGCCTCGCCGCCCTCGGCCGGGGGAAGGAGCGGCGCGGACTCGTCGGCGCCGATCGCGGCGTGGGAGGCGTAGGCGCTGATGGAGGAGACGTACGTCCAGTGCCGGGCCGTGCCGACGAGCGCGGCGAGCGCTCCCCGGACGAAACCGGGCTGCCACGACACCTCGACGACCGCGTCCCAGGCGCGGCCGGTGAGCGGCGCGTACGCGTCGGGGTCCCGGCGGTCGGCGGGGACGAGCTCCGCGCCGTCGGCGACCGGCCCGCTCTCTCCGCGGGCCAGGCAGGTCACGTCGTGGCCGCGGCCGAGCGCCTGCCGGGACACCTCCCGGCTGAGCCAGGCCGTCCCACCCAATACAAGGATCTTCATACCGTCACCCAAGCAGTCCGCGGCGCGGTGCCGGACGCGGTTCGCCCACAGCGCATCGAGGGGCGGTGGTGACCGGTGCGGGCCGCCGGTCGTTACCGGGTAGGTACGAATGCGACGAAAGGGACAATCATGGTGCGGAGTGGCGGGGCCTGGGCGTACATCGGCTCGTTCACCTCGGGCGGCGGGCAGGGCATCACCGTCGCCTCCGTCGACCTCGGGAGCGGGGCGCTCACCCCCGTGTCGGCCGTCGGCGGGCTCGTCAACCCGTCGTGGCTCACGCTCGACCGGGCGGCGGGCGTGCTGTACGCGGTGGGCGAGGCGGAGGCCGGCGAGGTCGCGGCCTTCCGGGCGCGGGGCGGGGAGCTGACGCCGCTCGGCCGGCCGGTCGCGGTGGACGGCGCGGGCCCCACGCACCTGAGTGTCGTCGGGCGCAGGCTGCTCACCGCCAACTACGGCTCCGGCGGCGTCAGCAGTCTGCCGCTGGACGGCGACGGGGCGGTCGGCGGGCCGGCCGTCGTCCTCGCCCACCGGGGCTCGGGGCCCGACCCGGAGCGGCAGGAGGCCCCGCACGCCCACCAGGTGCTGCCCGCCCCGGGCGGCCGGTGGGTGCTCACCACGGACCTGGGCACCGACTCGGTGCGGGTCTGCGCGCTGGACGCGGACAGCGGGGAGCTGCGGGTGCACGGGGAGGCGGGGCTGCGGCCGGGCTCCGGGCCGCGGCACCTCGTCTTCCACCCGGACGGCACGTCCGTGTACGTCCTGCACGAGCTGGTGCCGCAGGTGACGGTGTGCCGGTGGGACGCGGCGGCGGGGCGGCTGGAGCCGCTGTCGGAGGTGGCGCTGGAGGGTGACGGCACCGACCCTGGGGACGTGCGGCCGTACCCGTCGGTGCCGGCGGTGTCGGCGGACGGGCGGTTCCTGTGGGCGGCCGTGCGGGGCGCGAACACCGTGGTCACCCTGGACCTGGAGGACGGTCCGGAGAAGCCGCGGCTCGCCGGAAGCGTGGACTGCGGGGGCGTCTGGCCCCGCGACCTGGTCCCGGACCCGTCGGGGCGCAGGCTGTACGTGGCCAACGAGTGGTCGGGGGACGTGACGTGGTTCGAGGTGGACCCGGTGGACGGGCGGCCGCGGCGCGGCGGGTCGGTCGAGGTGCCCGCCGCCGCGTGCGTGGTCCTCGCCTGAGCGGCCCGGTGACCGGCCGGAGCGTGTGGGAGGCGGTGCCATGGCGGAGCACTTCGCGAGCGTGGACGCGTATGTCGCGTCGTTCCCGCCCGAGGTGCGGGAGGTCCTCGAGGAGATCCGGCGGACGGTCCGCGAGGCGGCGCCCGAAGGGGCGGGCGAGCGGATCTCGTACGGGATCGCGGCCGTCACCCTCGGCGGGCGCGACCTCGTGTACTTCGCCGGGTGGAAGCGGCACGTCAGCGTGTATCCCGTGCCGGAGGGCGACGCGGCGTTCCGGCGGGACGCCGGGCCGTACCGCTCCGGGCGGGGCACGCTGCGCTTCCCGCTGGACCGGCCCGTGCCGTACGGGCTGGTGGCGCGGCTGGTGCGGCACCTGGCGGCCGAGCGGTCCGCACCCGGCGGGCCGGGCGGGGAGCCCGGGGCGGCGGGGTGATTCCGGCCGGTCGGCGGGGAATGCCGCGGGCCCCGGTGATCGTTGTGATGTGGAGTAGCAACCGACGACGTAAGGATCGACCGCACGTGAGCAAGGTCCCCTCCCTGACCCTGAACAACGGTGTCTCCATGCCGCAGCTCGGTTTCGGCGTCTGGCAGGTGCCGGACGCGGAGGCCGCCGAGGCGGTGGGCACCGCGATCGAAGCCGGGTACCGGAGCATCGACACCGCCGCCGTGTACGAGAACGAGCGCGGCACCGGGCAGGCCGTCAAGGCGTCCGGGCTCCCCCGCGAGGAGCTGTTCGTCACCACGAAGCTGTGGAACAGCGAGCAGGGGTACGACTCGACGCTCCGCGCCTTCGACGCCTCCCTGGAGCGGCTCGGCCTCGACTACGTGGACCTCTACCTGATCCACTGGCCGGTGCCGGCTCGCGACGCGTACGTGGACACGTACAAGGCGTTCGAGAAGATCCTCGCCGACGGGCGCGCCCGTGCCATCGGCGTGTCGAACTTCCTGCCGGAGCACCTGGAGCGGCTGATGGACGCCACGTCCACGGTCCCGGCCGTCAACCAGATCGAGCTGCACCCGCAGCTCGCGCAGGCCGGGGCGCGCGCGTTCCACGAGCGGCACGGCATCGCCACCGAGGCGTGGTCGCCGCTGGGCCAGGGCCGCGGTCTGCTGGAGGTGCCGGCCGTCGCCGCCGTCGCCCGCAAGCACGGGCGGACCCCGGCGCAGGTGGTGCTGCGCTGGCACCTCCAGCTGGGCAACGTGGTGATCCCGAAGTCCGTGACGCCCTCGCGCATCCGGGAGAACATCGAGGTGTTCGACTTCGAGCTGGACGGCGAGGACATGGCGGCGTTCGCGGCGCTCGACGAGGGCCGGCGGCTCGGCCCGGACCCGGCCGCCTTCGGCGGCTGACACCACCCGGCGCCGACGTCCAGCCGTCTTCGGCGGCCGGACACCGGCCGGGAGAGCGGTACGGGAAGGGGCGCGGTCGCGATCGGCGGCCGCGCCCCTTCCCGTACGCCCGGACATCCCGTACGCCCCATACGGCGGCCGCGGCGCGCACGCTCCGCACGGCCGCCGCAGCCCGTGCCCCCCGCGGCTCTCCCGGGCCCGTTAGGCGGGGCCGGCCGGCGGTGCCTCACCGGCGGCGCATCGGCCCCCACGGGCGGCGCTGGCGGGCCACCTCCTCCTCGGCCTCCCGGATGACGGCGAGGTCGATCCAGCAGACCGGCTCCACGTCGCGGAGCAGCGGCTCGTTGTCCGGGCCGCGCGCCACCTCCCGGCCGCGCAGCGCCCAGGGCCGTACGTCGCCGTCGCGTTCCTGCCGCAGATGGCAGTAGTCGTACAGGCGGCGGGCCACCCAGAGCCGTACCGGGCGGTCCTCCCACCAGCTCTCGATCTGGAGAGGGTTCGCCGACAGGCCCGGCAGGGGGATGCCGGTCAGATGGTCGGCGCTGCGGGTGTCCTCCATGTCCTCGGCCGGGCTGCGCGACCAGCGGACGAAGAGGCGCCCGTGCCGCTCCACGAGATCGGCGAGCTCCGCCAGGGTGCCGACGGTCGGCAGCTCCGTGACACCGTCGGGGGCCGTGGTGCGGTCCGGCGCCGCTACGGTCTCGTCCATGGGTTCGCCCTCCTCGTCGTACGGGATCACCGGGCGCGTACCCGTCCTCGGCCGGATGACTCCCGGAGCCCGTCACCGCAGGTGGGGAGGGTGGCCGGGGGGCCTCGCGGGGCTCGGGGGCGGGCCTACCTGACAGAGTATTCCGCACATGTTTGCCTCCCGGCGTCGCGCGCGGCGACGCTTCGTCCGCCAGTTCCGACGCGGCAGACGCAGTGCTCCCGCAGTGACTGTTCCGGAGGCTGAAACACGTGCACAGAACGACCCCGAAGGGCGCAGGGGCGCCAAGACGGCGCCGGGTCGCCGGCCCCCTCGCCCTGGTCCTGCTCGCCGAGACCGCCCTCCTCGCGGCGGTCGCCACGCCCGCCGCGGCGGCGGAGCCCGCGTCCGGCGGCTCCGCCGGCACCGCCCGCAGCGCGGCGTCCGCCGCCGTCGGCGAGGAGGCGGCGGCCCGGCTGACCGCCGAGGCGCGCGACCGCCGCGTCGAGGTGGTCGGCGCCCGCACCGAGACCACCACCCTGTGGGCCAACCCGGACGGCACCATGTCGCTGGAGACCCACGCCGGGCCGGTCCGCTTCCGCAAGGGCGGCGCCTGGGTGCCGGTCGACACGACCCTGGTCCGCAACGCCGACGGCTCCGTCACCCCCAAGGGCCACCCGCGCGGACTGCGGCTCGCGGGCCGTACGGACGCCGGGGGCGGCGACCTGGTCACGCTCGGCACCGGTGAGCGCGCCGTGACGCTGGGCTGGCAGGGCGCCCTGCCGGAGCCGGTGCTCAAGGGCAGCAAGGCCACGTACGTCGACGTCATGCCCGGCACCGACCTGGTGGTGGAGGCGACCCGGACCGGCTTCGAGCAGTTCCTGGTCGTCAAGGACCGGGCCGCGGCCGAGCGCGCCGCCTCCTTCACCCTGCCGCTGCGCGCCAAGGGCCTGAGGGCCGCGGAGAACGCCGCCGACGAGACGGTCACCTTCACCGACGCGGCGACCCGCGAGAAGGTCGGCACGCTGCCGACGCCCGCCATGTGGGACGCGTCGCGCGACAAGCGCGGCCGCGCCGGGACGAACCGCGCCGACGTGGACCTCGACGTGCGGCCCGCCGCGCGGGGCGAGGGCTACACGCTGGCGGTCTCCGCGGACCGGCGGTTCCTCGCCGACGAGGACACCGCGTACCCGGTGACCATCGACCCGGCGATCTACTTCGGGACGAACTTCGACACGACCGTCGTCAACGGCTCCACCGCCGACATGTCCGGCGAGGTGGGCCTGCGGGTCGGCCGCGAGTGGCAGAAGAACGAGGCCCGCTCGTTCATCTCCTTCCCGCGCCACGAGGCCGTGACGGGGCAGGACGTCCTCAACGCCGAGCTCAACCTGTTCGCCACCTGGTCCGACACGTGCGAGGCCCGCTCCTGGGAGATCTGGGACACCGGCGTGGTGTCGTCGGCGACCCGGTGGAGCACCCAGCCGGCCTGGCGCACCAAGGCCAGGACCTCCACGGTGACGCACGGCAACACCAACTGCGGGCCGCGCTGGATCTCGGAGGACATCACCTCCCTCGTCAAGGAGTGGTCGCGCGTCGACCGCTCCGTGGACACGCTCGGTCTGCGCGCCACCGACGAGACCGACTACACCGCCTTCAAGATCTTCGCCTCCGGCGACGACGCCGCGCACGCGCCGTCGATCCTGGTGACGTACGAGACCCCGGCCGACCCGGTCAAGGACCACGTCGAGTACTGGAACGACATCCTCCAGCAGGCGTACCGGGAGCAGGGCGGCGCGCCCGGCCCGCTCGCCCGCGCGGGCGCGATGATGCACGGCGCGATCTACGACGCGGCGAACTCCGCCAAGTGCGCCGAGGGGCCGACCCGCTGCCTGGGCGCCCCGTACCTGGTGAAGGCGACCGCGTCCAACGGCGCCCTGCCGGACATCAACAGCGCCATCGACCACGCCGCGTTCGACGTGCTGCGGTCGGTGTTCCCGGGCCAGAACTTCGACACGGCCATCGCCAACGCCCGCTCGACGATCCCGGCCGCCGTCACGGCGGAGCAGCGGGCCGCGGGCACGTCCGTCGGCCAGCAGGCCGCTGCGGCGATGCTGAACGCCCGGCAGAACGACGGCTCCACCACGGTCGTCCCGTACACCGGCAGCCAGACGCCCGGCTACTGGCGCCCCACGGACGGCACGGCGGCAGCGACGCCCGGCTGGGGCCTGGTGAAGCCGTTCGCGCTGACCTCCGGCTCGCAGTTCCGGCCGGCCGGGCCCGGCGGGCACACGACGATGAGCGGGCTGCTGGCCAGTTCCGCGTACGCCACGCAGGTCAACGAGGTGAAGAGCCTCGGCCGCGCGGACTCCACGACCCGTACGGCCGACCAGACGCAGGCGGCCCTGTTCTGGGCGAACGACCTCGACGGCACCTACAAGCCGCCGGGCCAGCTGTTCGAGCACACCCAGACCCTGGCGCGCCAGCGGAACCTGACGGTCACCGCCAACGCCAAGCTGTTCGCGCTGGTCGCCTTCTCGATGGCGGACGCCGGCATCGCCTCGTGGGACGCCAAGTACCAGACGGACATCGACCTGTGGCGGCCCGAGAGCGCCGTCCGCCTCGACGGCGACGGCAACCCGGCGACGACGGCCGACCCGAACTGGCAGCCGCTGTCGTACAACACGCAGGGCGAGCACTTCTCCCCCGCGTTCCCCGCGTACGTCTCCGGGCACGCCACGTTCGGCGGCGCCTGGGCCAAGGCGATGCAGCAGTGGTTCGGCACGGACGCCATCCCCTTCACCGGGACGACGGACGACCCGCACGCCGTCGGGGTGACCCGCACGTTCCCCGGCTTCTCCGCCGCCGCCGAGGAGAACGCGGTGGGCCGCGTCTGGCTCGGCGTGCACTACCGCTGGGACGGCACGGAGGGCGTGGCCACCGGCACCAAGGTCGCCGCGCACGTCGCGTCGACCAAGCTGAAGCCCAACTCGGCGGCCAGTTGGGTCACGTACGAGGACCTGCACAACCTGGGCGGCTGCGACGCGCTCGGCAAGCGGCTCGTCGCCGAGCACCGCTGGACCGCCTACCAGTGCGTGGCGGTCGACCCGGTCAGCACCCCCGACCACGTCCTCTACGTCAAGTAGTCCGGGACCGAGGAGGAGACAGAAACGATGCGTCTGATGCAGAAGGCGTCCCTCGCGGCCGTGGCCGCGCTGGCCGCCGCCGGAATCGCCGCGCCCCTCTCCCTGGCCGACGCGGAGACGACGGCGGGCAGCCGTGCCGTCGCCGCCGCCGACCCGGACGCGCTGCTGCCGGCCCCCGCGAACCCGCGGATCTCGGACGGCCCGTACGCGGGCTTCCAGTTCTGCGCCGCGCCGCAGAAGCCGGTGGTCACCTCCGGCACGCCGACGCTCGGCGCCACGCTGGAGGCCGTCGCCCCGCCCGGGACAGTGGAGAAGCCCGGCGACCATGCCCGGCCCGGCCACCAGGTGGTGTTCGAGATCGAGGAGGCCGACGGCACGCGGGTGCTGCGCAGGCAGCTGGTCACCGAATCCGCGCAGAACGCCCACTTCCAGGTGCCGCGCGGCAAGCTCGCGAACGGCGAGTACCGCTGGCGCGTCCGCGTCCAGGACGGTCCGGCCACCGCCCCGTGGACCGCGTGGTGCGGCTTCACGGTCCGCCTCGGCTGACCTGGACCCCAGCGACACCGGGCCCCGGCCGCAGTGCGGCCGGGGCCCGGTCGTGTGCGGGACGTGGCGGGGGTGCGGTCGTGGGTGCGGCGCGGCGGGGGTGCGGTCGTGGGTGCGGCGCGGCGGGGGTGCGGCTCCGGCGGGATGCCGTGGGGCGGCTTGTCGCCGGGCGCCGGATCAGGCGGGCGGCGCCGCGGTGAGGGAGCGCCAGGTGTGCTCGTCGACCGTGCCGGTGGGCGGCAGGGCGTGGCGCTGCTGGAAGTCGCGGACCGCCTGACGGGTCGCCGCGGTGTACGTGCCGGTGATGTCGGCCGGGTGCCCGGCCCATTGCAGGAGGTCCTGGACCGCCTCCACGTGCGGGCCCCGGTCCCCCGGCGCCGCCGGAACGGTCAGCATCCGCCAGGTGTGCCTGCCGACCTTGCCGTCCGGCTGGAGTCCGTGGCGCCGCTGGAAGGCGACGACCTCCGCTCGGGTCTCCGGTCCGAAGACGCCGTCCGTGCGCAGCGTGTGGCCGTGCGCCTTCAGCAGGCGCTGGACGGTCCACGCGAGCGAGGACGTCTCGCCCCTGCGCACCAACGGCCAGTCCGGGGCCACCGGCGTGGCGCGGCCGGCCGACGTGCGCGGCCCCTCCGCGGTGGCCGGGTCCAGCGCCCCGCGCGTCGCCGTCCAGCCGGTGATGAGGACCGCGGCGGTCAGCGCCGCGGCGAGGAGGGCGCGGCGCACGGTGCCGCGCCGGGGCCCCTCCCGCGGATCAGGGGCCTCCGGGGCGGCGTGGTGCGGGTCGTGGTTCCGCGGGGCCTGCGCCGTGGCCGTGCGCTGTCCGGCGGCGGCCCGGGCGCTGCGGGCCAGGTCGAGGGCGGCCGGCAGGTCGTCCGGCGGGGCGCCGAGCACCGTGTGCAGGGCCCGTACGGCGTCCGGGGGCGCCGCCAGCGGGTGGGCGGGGTTCAGGTAGCGCGACAGCGTGGTCTGCGTGACGCCGATCTTCCGGGCGAGCGTCGCCTGGGTCGGCTTGCCCGCTCCCCCGCGTGCGGAGGCCTCCCACCACGTCCGCAGCAGCGCGGACAGCTCGCGGCAGTCCGATCCGTCCGCCGTCCCGTTCGGCAGCGCCTGTGCCATGTGCCCTCCCGAGCTTCATCAGCGTGCATCACCGCACGTCACAGCCGTGCATCGGCGCATGCATGATTCCGCATCGGCCAGGCCCCCCGGATCGCTCCCCGGGGGCCGCCGGCTGCCCCATGGTGGTTGCCGACGGCCCGCGCCGCCCCGGTTCCCGCAGCTTCCACGGGGCCGTTCCCGGCGCGGGGCGCCTTCCCCGGTCTTGGGGAGGCGCTCGTACAGAACCCTCGAAGGAGTGATCAGCCATGTCCGTGATGTCCTACCTCGGTTTCCGGTCCGCCGCGATCGGTGCCGGTGTCGTGAGCCTGCTGGCGGGTGCGGTGGCCACCGCGCCGCAGGGGCTGGCCGCGTCGGCCGGGGCCCGTGAGGCCGCGGCCGTCACCACCCTGAAGTTCACCCGGAACCACGGCGACCCGCGGGACTCGCGGCTGGCCGTGGTGCGCGGCGGCAGGACCGTGGCCGTGTTCCGTGCCGGTTCGGGCCTCGGCAAGGACCACGCGAAGGGCCGCGACGAGTGCGCGAGCAACGCGGGCTGGCTGCCGGCCGGCGCGTACAAGGTGGGCCAGCGGACCACCCGCTACAACGGCAACGTCATCAAGGGCTACGCGATCCCGCTGAGCAACAAGACCTGTGAGAACGGCAGGACGTCGCGCACGGAGCTGTTCATCCACAGCGAGATGACGCGCAACGGCGGGCAGGGCAAGCCCGAGGGCCAGCGGTGGGACGGCGTGAACGACTACAAGTCGTTCGGGTGCATCAAGCTCTCGCCGAAGGACATCAAGAAGCTGTTCGGTGTGCTCGGGCAGGGCTCCGCGCCGACCAGGCTGACGGTCCGCTGACACCGCGGCCGCGCCGGGTGCCGCCCCGGGGGGCGGGCGGCGCCCGGCGCGGCGCCTGCCCGGCGGCGGCGCGCGGAGCGGCCTGGGATCATGGACGGGCACCGCACCGGCCGGTCCGGCCGACGCCCCGAACCGTACGAGCAGAAGGCTGATGCCATGACCGACACCGTCACCGTGAGCGTCCTCGGCACCGGGATCATGGGCGCGGCGATGGCCCGCAACCTCGCCCGCGCCGGGCACGCCGTGCGCGTCTGGAACCGCACCCGCGCCAAGGCGGAGCCGCTCGCCGCCGAAGGGGCGTACGTCGCGGACTCCCCCGCCGACGCGGTGCGGGGCGCCGACGTCGTCCTGACCGTGCTGCACGACGGCGCGGCCGTGCTGGAGGTGATGCGGCAGGCGGCGCCCGGACTGCGGGCCGGCACGGCGTGGGCGCAGTCCACGACGGCGGGGCTGGAGGCGACGGAGGGGCTGGCCGGGTTCGCGCGGGAGCGGGGCCTGGTGTTCTACGACGCGCCGGTGCTGGGCACCCGCGAGCCCGCCGAGGCGGGGAAGCTGGTCGTCCTCGCGGCGGGTCCCGCGGAGGGCCGGGCGTCGGTGGCGCCGGTGTTCGACGCGGTGGGCGCCCGCACGGTGTGGACCGGCGAGGACGGCGCGGAGGGCAGCGCCACGCGCCTGAAGCTGGTGGCGAACAGCTGGGTCCTGGCCGTCACCAACGCGACCGGGGAGGTGCTGGCGCTCGCCAAGGGCCTGGGCGTGGACCCGGCGGACTTCTTCGACGCGATCGGGGGCGGCCCGCTCGACATGGGCTATCTGCGTACCAAGGCCGCGCTGGTCCTGGAGGACCGGCTGTCGCCGGCCTCCTTCGCGGTGTCCACGGCCGCGAAGGACGCCCGGCTCGTCCTGGAGGCGGCCGAACGGGCCGGGGTGCGGCTGGACGTGGCGGCCGCGAGCGCCGAACGCCTGGCCCGCGCCGCCGAACTGGGCCACGGCGACGAGGACATGGCGGCGGCCTACTACGCCGGCTTCGACGGGGCCGGCGGGGAGCGCTGACCGGCGGCGGCGCTCGGCGCCGGGGCGGGTCAGCGCTGACGGACGGTGCTCGGCGCCGGGGCGGGTCAGCGGGCCGGTGTGCCGAGGAGCCGGCACGGTATCCGCCGCTCCGTCAGGCCGCCCCGGCCGTCCGGGTCGACCCGGTACAGCGCCGCCTCGGGCGTGCGGGTGACCGCCTCCGTCAGCTCGCCGCCGGTGAACAGGGCGGCGGCGCCGTCCTCCAGGGCCCAGCCGCCCGGCAGGTCGCCCGAGGTGACGGCCGCGCGGTAGGAGGGGCGGCGGCCCGGCTCGGTGTCGTAGTGCGGGCAGACCGAGCCGGAGAGCAGGCCGAGCCCGTCCGGGAGGTGGGTGAGCGGCCCGTAGGAGTCCGTGTGGGACCCCTCGGCCCAGCAGTTGGCGCCCGCGCTGATCCCGCAGAGCAGGGTGCCCCGGTCGTACGCCTCGCGCAGCAGCCGGTCCACCCCGTGGACCCGCCATACGGCGAGGAGGTTCGCGGTGTTGCCGCCGCCCACGTAGACGACGTCCTGCGACAGGAGGAAGGCGCGCAGCGCGTCGTCGTCCAGCTCCCTGCGGAACAGCTGCAGCACGGACGGCACGCAGTCGTCGCGGTCGCCGAACGCGGCGTGGAACTTGTCGACGTACGCCGCGGCGTCGCCGCTCGCCGTCGGCAGGAAGCACACGGAGGGCCGTGACGCGCGGGCGTGGCCGAGGACCCAGTCGTCCAGTACCGGGTCGTCGTCGAGGGAGAAGCCCCCTCCGAGCAGGGCGATGCGGTGCTGCGGGGCGGCGACGGGCACGGGCCCTCCTGGGGGTTCGGACGGTGCGGACGATCCGCGGCTCCCGGTGGACGATGCCGTGCAACACCCTTGTCCCGCAACCCGATTGGCGCGGCTTGGGCCCTGCCGGGCGGGCGGTGCGGGAGGCGCCGCCCGCCGGGGCGGTGGGACGTGGGCCGCGGGGGTCTACGCCTCGGCGGCGCGGCGGTAGGTGCTCACCTGGACGCCGGCCTTGCTGGTGGCCGTGGCGGCCAGCTCCAGCGTGAGCTTGCGCCCGTTGCCGGGGAAGATGGACTTGCCGCCGCCGAGGATCACCGGCATGAGCATCAGCCGCAGCTCGTCGGCGAGGTCCTCGTCCAGCAGGGTGCGGGCGAGGGTGGGGCTGCCCATGACGAGCAGGTCGCCGCCTTCGGCCGCGCGGAGCTCCCGGATACGGGCGACCGCCTCGCCGCCGGGGACGCGGGTCGTGTTCTCCCACGTCAGGTCGGAGTCGTCCAGGGTCCGGGTGACGACGTACTTGCGGATGGCGTTCATCCGGTCGGCGAACGGGTCGCCGGCCCGCTCCGGCCAGGCCGCCGCCATGGCCTGCCAGGTGCGCCGGCCGAAGAGCAGGGCGTCGGCGTTCTCCAGCGCCTCGTCGAAGGCGCCGCCGACGACCTCCGGGTCGAAGAACGGGTGCGTCCAGCCGCCGTGGGCGAAACCGCCGTCGGTGTCCTCCTCGGGGCCGCCCGGTGCCTGCACGACGCCGTCGAGGCTGATGAACTCGCTGATCACGATACGCATGGGTGTCCCGTTCCTGGTGTGCGCGGCGTTGACGAGAGGGGAGACCGTCCCGCCCCGGGAAAGTCATCGGCCCTCATCCCACCACACGCCGTGACGTGGATCACGCCGTCCGAGCGGGGTGTGCTCAGCGCGGGTGGCGCGCGGCGCGCCACTCGGGGGCGAGGACGGCCCAGATTTCCTCGTCGTGCCGCTCGCCCCGGTACGGGTGGCTCTCCCTGAGCACGGCCTCACGTGTCATGCCGAGGCGGCGGGCGACGGCGATGCTGGGCGCGTTGCCGGACGAGACGACCCATTCGACGCGGTGGATGCCCCGTTCCTCCACCGCCCAGTCGATGATCACGCGGGCGGCGCGGGTCACCAGTCCCCGCCCGACCCCGGCCGGTTCCAGCCAGCAGCCCGCCTCGGCGGTGCCGCGGGCGACGTCCATGGTGCGGAAGATGACGGCGCCGACGAGGGTGCCGTCCAGGTGGATGCCGGCGATGCGGCCGGTGTCGGACGCGGCCTTGTCGGCGTACGCCTGGAGGAACGCCCGGCTCGACGCGAGGTCGGTGACGACGTCGGGCAGCCCGTTGAACCGGCCGATGAACGCGCGGCCCCGGTCGATGTGGGCGAGGAACTCCTGTGCGTGGCACGGTTCGAGCGGGCGCAGCGCGGCGCCGTCGTCGCCCAGCGGTATCGCGTACATCGTCATCTCCCCGTCGGGCGTCGGCTCCTCGGCGCACGGATCTTCTCACGCCGGCCGCGGCGCGGGCCGGCCGGGCGGTGGGAGCGTGCCTCGTACGCGGACGGTCCGCGCCGGAGGTGCCGGCGCGGACCGCGGTCGTGCGAGGGAGCGGGGTCAGTCGTCGAGGGCGTCCATGACCTGGGCCAGGTCGACGAACTTGAAGTTCGTCGCGTCGCGGTCGTCGGCGGCCGGGGTGTCCTCGCCGTCCTGGACGACGAGGAGGCCGTTGGGGTACTTGCGGCCGAGCGGGGCGTTCAGCACGGCGGCGCCGTCGCACTCCTCGGAGCCGTCGAGGGCCGCGGAGGCGGCGACGCGGAAGCCGCCCTCGTACTCGTTGTCGTCGGACAGCTCGCGGTCATAGGCGGCGAAGGTGTTGTCGCCCTGGCTGGAGGCGAGGATGTAGCCGTCGCCGTCCGCCTCGGTGAGCAGGGTCAGGCCCTCCACGTCGGCGGAGAGGCGGTCGCCGCCGTGGCCGGGGTCCGGGGCGGTGGGCGAGCACTCGTCGCTCTCCTCGTCGTACGCCGCCGGGACGCCGTACTCGCGGACCTTGTCGATCAGCACGGGTGTGCCGGTGAGGTCGGCGCGCAGCCGCCAGACGCCGACGTCCTCCTGCCCGGCGTACAGGGTGCCGTTGGCGGGGTCGACGACCATGCCCTCGACCTGCGGGAGTTCACCGGGCTCGCCGCACGGGGACCAGGAGGCGCCGTCGGGCAGGCGGAAGGAGGAGGGCAGGTCGAGCGTGCGGACGGTGCGGTAGCCGACGGTGCCGCCGGGGCGGGCGACCAGTTCCAGCAGGGCGACGGTGGTGCGGTTGTTGCGGCTGACCAGCGCGTAGGAGCGGCGGGTGGACGGGTCGGTCCAGGTGGCGAGGCCGTAGGCGGTGTCCTGCTCGTTGATCTCCTCCTGGTTCGCGGAGAAGACCGGCGCGGCCTGCGGGTCGGTGACGTCGGTGAGCGGTCCCGCCGGGTTGTCGCGGTCGATCCGGTAGACGCGGAGCCGGTCGTGGCCGCGGTCGCTGACGACGGCGAGGTCGGAGCGGGTGCCGGCGAGGGCGGTGCCCTGGACGAGGTCGACGTTGTTGAAGCGGCCGGGCGCGTCGTCGGGCCCGGCGGGCGGGGGCGCGGGCAGGGACTGGACCTGGCGTGCGTCGAGGTCGTAGACGCGCAGTCCGCCCTCCTTGGCGGTGGCGATGACGAGGCTGCGGTCCGGGGCGGCGGCGTTGCGCCAGATCGCGGGGTCGTCGGCGTCGGCGTTGCCGCCCTCGTCGTCGTCGTGGAGCGGCGCCGTCTCGGCGCGGGCGGTGACGGCGGGCAGGGCGTCGCCGGAGGTCGCCGCCCAGGCGGGCACGGCGGTGCCGGCGAGGGCGGTGCACAGCAGCAGCGCGGCCGCGGTGGCGGGGAGGGCGGGGCGGACGGTCACGTACGTCTCCTCCGGATCGGGGGGGTGGCGGTGTGTGCTCCGCGAGATCGTCCGGGGGTGCGGGGGCGGCCGGGTTACGGGGCGGGGACGGGGGACGGTCGGCGTCGCGAACAGGCGGTACGCGGAGGGCGCCGGTCGGGTCCGCGCCGCAGCGCGCACGGCGACGGGGGCGCCGCGCCCGCCGGGTGGGCGCCCCCGTCCGCGTACGCCGGGTCCGGCCGCGTGCGTCAGTCCCGGACCGGGCCGGTACGGGAGCGCAGGCCGGCCGCCGCGAGGGCGGCGCCCAGCAGGCAGAGCACACCCGTGACGGTCGCCGCGAGGTGCACGCCGCCCATGAACGCCTGGCCGCTGCCCTCCACGACGGCCGCCCTCAGCGGTCCGGGCATGTCGGCGGAGACGGGCGCCACGCCCATCGCGACGGCGTCCTTCGCCTCCGCCAGGCCGGCGGCGACCGGCTCGGGGACGCCCGCCCGGATGAGCTCGCCGTTCAGGGTGGAGCCGACGCGGCCGCCGATGAGGGAGACCAGCACGGAGGTGCCGAGCGCCCCGCCGACCTGGAGGGCGGTCGCCTGGAGTCCGCCGGCGACGCCGCTGTCCCGGACCGGCGCCTGCCCGACGATGGCGTCGGACGAGGCGGCCAGGACCATGCCGACGCCGAGGCCGAGGGCGATGAACGGCGGCCACATCGTCGCGTACGGGGAGCCGGTCTCCCAGGTGAGCATCCCGAACGCGGCGGCGGCCTGGAGGAGCATGCCCAGCGGCATGGTGAGCCGGGGCCCGAAGCGTCCGGTCAGCGCCGCGCCGAGCGGGGCGGCGACGAGCGAGGCGCAGCTCAGTGGCAGGGTGCGCACCCCGGCCTCGACGGGTGTGTGGCCGCGCACGTTCTGCAGGTACAGCATCACGAAGAAGATCACGCCGAGCATGACGAAGAAGTTGAGGGCGGTGACGACCGTGCCGACGCTCAGCGAGCGGTTGCGGAACAGCCGCATCGGGAGCAGCGGGTGGGCGACGCGCGTCTCGTACCGGGCGAACACGGCGAGCAGCGCGACACCGGCCGCGACGGCGCCGAGGGTGCCGGGCGAGGTCCAGCCCCACGTCTCGCCCTTGACGACGCCGAAGACGGCGGCGAGGAGCCCGGCGGCCAGCAGGACGACCCCGGCCACGTCGAAGCGGCGGGGGCCCTCGGGGCTGCGGCTCTCGGGGAGTACGGCGGCGCTGACGAGCAGGGCGAGCACGCCGATGGGCGCGTTGACGAAGAACACGGACTCCCAGGAGACGTGTTCCACGAGGAGGCCGCCGACGATCGGGCCGAGCGCGGCGGACACGGTCGACACCATGGCCCAGATGCCGACGGCCATGCCGAACCTGCGGGGCGGGAAGACCGCGCGGAGCAGGCCGAGGGTGTTCGGCATGAGCAGGCCGCCGAAGAGGCCCTGCGCGGCGCGGAAGGCGATCACGCCCTCGATGGACCCGGCCAGGCCGATGGCCACGGAGGCGAGGGTGAAGCCGGCGATGCCGGCCGTGTAGAAGGTGCGGCGGCCGAAGCGGTCGCCGAGCTTCCCGCCGAGGATGAGCGTCGCGGCGAGCGCCAGGAGGTAGGCGTTGGTGACCCACTGGAGGTCGGCCGTCGACGCCCGGAGGGTGCGGCCGATCTCGGGGTTGGCGATGGCGACGACGGCGCCGTCGAGCTGGACCATGAACAGGCCGAAGGAGACGGCGACGAGCGTCAGCCAGGGGTTGGCCCGCCGTCCGGTGGCGCCGCCCGCCCGGGTCGGGGAGGCGGCGGAGGCGGGTGCGGAGGCGGCGGGAGCGGATGCCGGTGGGGTCGCGGGCATGGGGGTGCGGGGTCCTCGGGAGGTGAAGGTACGGAACGGGGGCGCGCCGCGCGACGGGGCGGGCGGCACGGAAGGGCGGCGCGCGGCGGGGTGCCGGGCGCGCGGGTGCGCCGCGCCGTACGGGCAGCGGCGAGGCCGGCCGTACGGGCGGTGGGAAGCGCAGGTGGGCGGCTCGGCGGGTCAGCCGGCCGAGGGGTGGATGTGGCGCGCCAGTGAGGTGAGCGCGCCGACGGCGGAGCCCAGGGCGTCCATCTCGCCGTCGGTGAGGTGGTGCAGCGCGCGGGCGAGGTGCGCGGTGCGCACACGCTGGACATCGGCCAGCTCCCGGTGGGCCCGGGGGGTCGGGTGGAGGTGGGTGATCCGCTTGTCCGCCGTGTCCGGCCGGCGCTCCAGGAGGCCTGCCTCGGTCAGCTGGGAGACCAGGGCGCTGACGTTGTTCGGCCGCATCAGGAGGGCGTCGGCGGCCTCGCGGACGGTGGCGCCCTCGTGCCGCATCACATGGCGGAGCAGCGCGATCTGCGCCTCCGACGGCTTGGGGTGCCGGACGTCCTGGGTGACCCGGCGCTCCAGGGCGCGGTTCAGCTCCGGCAGGCACGCCGCCAGCGCCGAGGCGAGGCGGTCGGTGTCCGGGGCGGACGCGCGGGAGTCGGGCATCCTCGAAGGTTAGGTCTGACGAGATAGGTATGTCAACGTAGCTATCGGCCCCGGGAGGGTGGTGAGGGCGAGGTGCGGCCGGCACGGCCGCGGGCTCCGGGGCCCGGGCTGGCACAGCGCGCCCGCGGTGCCGGCGACCGGGGCGGGGGCCGGGGGCCTCCGGGGCGGGGGCCGGGGGCTGCCGGGCCGGGGGCCTGGGGCGGCCGCAGGGGCCGGGGGCGGGCGGTGGCGTGGAAAAGCGGAAGGGACCGCGTGGTGCGGTCCCTTCCGCTCGTCCGGGGATTCATGGACGGCTCCCAAGGGTCCGGGCCGGCTCGCTCGCCGGTCCCGGCCGGCCGCCGGGCTTCCCGGTGTCCGTCAGCCGCCCGGCCTGATCCGGCCGCGCCAGGCGCCGGACTCGCCGCCCCGGCTCTCGATGTACTCCTTGAACCGGCGCATGTCGCCCTTGACGCGGCGGTCGATCGTGCCGGTCATGTCGGCCGCCTTCTCGGCGGCGCCGCTCGGCTCGACGTCCATCACCAGCTCGACGCGCGTGTGGGTGTCGTCCACGCGCTGGAAGCTGACGACGCCCTTCTGCTGGGTGTCGCCGCCGACCGTGCGCCAGGCGATGCGTTCGTCGGGGAGCTGGTCGACGATCTCGGTGTCGAACTCGCGCCGGACACCGCCGATCTTCGTCGTCCAGTGGTTGTGCCGGTCGTCGAGCTGCCTGACCTCCTCGACGCCCTCCATGAAGTTCGGGAACTCCTCGAACTGGGTCCACTGGTTGTACGCGGTGCGGACCGGCACCTCGACCTCGACGGTCTCCTTCACCTTGCTCATCAGTCGCTCCTTGCCTCTGGTGACTCCGGCGCGGCGGGCAGACGCCGCGCTTCGGCACGCGACTCCGGGTAACCCGCTCACGCCGAGTCATGCATGCCCGTCGCGGGAGGTGCCCGGCGGGACCGGCCGCGGGGGCCGGTGACGGACTCGTTAGCCTGGCCGCCGGGGCCCGCCCCCTCCCCCCGGTCCCGCCCCGGCGGCGCGGAACCGGGGCCTCCGGGGCCCGCCCGTCCACCGAGCGCCGGCCCGTGGACCGCGCACGCACCGACCCGCTGGAGAACCGCTGTGACCGACGAGGAGTTCGCCGCGTTCTACGCGCAGGCGGTCCGGCGGCTGACCGGGCAGCTGTACGTGATGACGGGCGACTTCCACGAGGCGCAGGACGTCGTGCAGGAGGCGTTCGCCCGCGCGTGGGCCAGGCGCCACCGCATCGACCAGGACCTCGGTCCTGAGGCGTGGGTGCGTACCGTGGCGTGGCGGCTGGCCGTCAGCCGCTGGCGGCGCGTGGTGCGCGGGCAGCGCGCCTGGCGGCGGCGCGGCGACCCGGCCGCGGTCGGCGAACCCGACGCCGCGGCCGTGGACCTCGGCGCCGCCCTGCGGCGGATGCCGGCCCGGCAGCGGCAGTGCGCCGCGCTGTTCTACGTCTGCGATCTGACCGTCGAGCAGATAGCCGCCGAGACGGGGCTGTCGGCGGGAACGGTCAAGACGCATCTGTCCCGGGCGCGGGCCAAGCTCGCCCTGTACCTCGACGACCACGTCCCCGCCGTGGAGGAGCGCGATGTCTGAGCACGACGACCGGCTGGCCGCCGGGCTGCGCCGAGCCGCCCGGTACGCCGCCGAGCGGTCCACCCCCGCCGACGTGGGCGCGGTCCGGGCGCGTGGCCGGGCGCTGCGGCGGCGGCGCGCGACCGCCGCGGGGGCGGGCCTGGTGTGCGGGGGCGCGGCCGTGGTGCTCGCCGTGTGGGCGGGTACGCAGGAGCCCGCCCCGCCGGCGTCGCCGGGTCCGGCGGCCTCCACCGCGACGGCCCCCGCGCCCGTACCGACCATCCCGGCGTCGGGGCTTCCGGCGCCGACCGGTTCCGCCTCGGCGGACGCGGCGCGGACCGGCTCCGTGGACACGCCGCCCGTTCCCTCGCCGACCGTGCCGCCCCAATCCCAGCCCGCCGCAGACGAGTCGGGCGGCGGTCGGGCACCCACCGGGCGCGCCGGGCGGGAGTGAGCTGCGTCTCACCGGTCAACCGGCCCGTCGGCGCGGGCGTATCCCCGGCAGCGACCACATTCCCCACCGGGCCTCGCCAGGGCCCGCCGAAGGAGCCGATGCCGGTGCCGACCACACCGACGACCCTCGTCCCGCCCCGCACGAACCGCCGCGCCCGCGCGGACCGGCCGGGCGGCCCCTCCCCCGCGCCGGAGCGGGGGCCCGCGTCCCCGCCGCCGACGGCCTGGAGGCGTGGCCCGGCGGCCCGTTCCGCGTTGCTCGTGTGCGCCGTCCACGCGGGGAGCGCGGCGCTGCACCTGCTGGTGCTGGCGCTGATGGTCCCGCCGGGAGGGTCCGGGGTGCGCGACCGGCTGCTGGCGTGGGACGCGCGCCACTTCGTGGACATAGCGGCCGGTGGTTACCCGTCCGGATTCACGTACGACGAGAAGGGCGAACTCACCGGGAACGAGCTGGCGTTCTTCCCGCTGTACCCGCTCGCCGTGCGCGCAGCCGCCTTCGTGACGGGCCTGGAGACGGGTACGGCGGCGATCGTCACCGCCCATCTGGCGTTGCTGGGCGCGCTGTTCGCGGTGCACGGGCTGCTGGCGCGGCTGCACGGGGAGCGGGCCGCGCTGGCGGGGGTGGTGCTGCTGGCGGGGGCGCAGCCGATGGCGGTGGCGTTCCTCATGGGGTACAGCGAGGCGCTGTTCCTGGCGCTGGCGGCGGGCGCGCTGCTCGCGCTGCACCGGCGGGCGTGGCTGACGGCCGGTTCGCTGGCCCTGCTGTGCGGGCTGACCCGGCCGGTCGCGCTGGCCGTGGCGCTCGCGGTGGCGGTCGCGGCGGCGGGGCACCTGCTGCGGCGGCGCCGGCTGGAGGTCCGTCCGCTCGCCGCGGTGCTACTGGCCTGCGCGGGGACCCCCGTGTATCTGGTGTGGGTGGGGGCGCGGCTCGGGCGGATGGACGCGTGGTTCCTCATCCAGCGGGCCGGGTGGGGCACCGGCTGGGACCACGGGGCGGCGTTCGCGCGGTTCCTGCGCGAGGCGCTGACCCGGCAGGACGGCTGGGTGCCGGTGAGCACCGCGGTGCTGGTCCTCGTGGTGCTGGGCGGGACCGCCGCGGCGTGGCGGCGCGGGGCGTGGCCGCCGCTGCTGGTGTACGGCACGGCGGTGGTGGTGCTGGCGGTGGGCCAGTCGAACTACTACCACTGCAAGCTGCGGCTGCTGCTGCCCGCGGTGGTGTTCCTGGTGCCGGCGGCGCGTGCCCTGGCGGACGCGCGGACGCGCACGGCGGTGGGGGTGCTCGCGGGGGCGGTGCTGTTCGGCTGCTGGTACGGCGCGTACATGCTGACGACGTGGCCGTACGCGATCTGACGGGGCACGGGCGCGTGGCGGTACTCCGTTCGGCGGGGCGGGGCTGTTAGTCGTCCGGTTCGCGGGGTACCTCTGCGCGGACCGGACGGTTCCACGCTCAGGGGTGTCGTATGGAGATCGGGTACAAGCTGGCGGCGGAGGCGTACGCGCCGGGTGAGCTGGTGCGGCAGGCGGTGCTGGCGGAGGAGGCCGGGTTCGACTTCGTCGAGATCAGCGACCACTTCCACCCGTGGCTGGACAACCAGGGGCACTCGCCCTTCGCCTGGACGGTGCTCGGGACGATCGCGGCGAAGACGAGCCGGATCGGGCTGGCCACGGGCGTGACGTGTCCGACGATGCGCTACCACCCGGCGGTGATCGCGCAGGCCGCGGCGACGCTGGCGCTGCTGTCGGAGGGGCGGTTCGTGCTGGGCGTCGGCTCGGGCGAGCGGCTCAACGAGCATGTCACGGGCGAGGGTTACCCCGCGGTGGCCGCCCGGCACGAGATGCTCCGCGAGGCCCTGGAGATCATCCGCCTGCTGTGGAGCGGCGGCTACCGCTCGTACGAGGGGAAGCATCTGCGGCTGGAGGACGCCCGGGTCTTCGACCTGCCACCGGCGCCACCGCTGATCGCCGTGGCGGCGAGCGGCCCGGACTCGACGCGGATCGCGGCCGAGCTCGGCGACGCGCTGTTCGCCACGGAGGCCAAGCCGGACATCGTGCGGGGCTACCGGGACGCGGGCGGTGAGGGCCACACGTACGCGGAGGTGCCCATGGCGTGGGCACCCGACGAGCGGACGGCGGCGCGCGCGGCGCTGGAGACGTCGCGGTGGGCGGTCACCGGCTGGAAGGTGATGAGCGAGCTGCCGAACCCGGTGAACTTCGACGCGGCCACGACGACCGTCCGCGAGGAGGACATCCTGTCCGCCTTCGCCTGCGGCAACGACCCGGCCGCGTACGTGGAGAAGGCGCAGAGCTACGTCGACGCCGGTTTCGACCGGCTGGTCATGCAGAACGCGGGCCCCGACCCGGACGGTTTCATCGACTTCTACCGCCGCGAACTGGACTCCCGGCTGCGCGCGTTGAAGCCGGGCGGCGGCGCGTAGCCCGGCCACGGCCGGGGGCCGCCGGCCGGCGCCGGGGCTCCCGGCCGTGGCCGGTGCCCGCCCGGCGGCACGGCGCGGCTAGAACGACACGTCGAAGTAGTCGATGTCGGTGAACTCGACTTCGAGGGCGTCGGCGCGGCGGCCGCCGTCCTTGAAGTAGACCTCCTGGAGGCCCTCCGCGACGATCTCCCTGAGGCGCCGGTCGGTCTCGCCGCGCCGCTGCGCGTCGAAGAGGCGCTGGGCGTAATCGGCGGGCAGGTGCACCGTCAGGCGCCGCAGCCTTCCGTCGTCGGTGCTGCCGACGGGCGCGGTGTAGCCGAACCGGGCACGGGTCTCCACCGTGATCCCGGTCGCGGTGGCGGCCTGCCGGCGGCGTCGGTCGCGTACCCGCGGCTGCCAGCGCGCCCGTACCTCCGCCTCGATGCGGGCGGCGATGTCCTGCGGCGGGTGCCTGCGCGCGCCCGTGCGGTAGCGCTCGACGGAGCGCTGGGTGACGCCGAGGAGTTCGGCGACGGCGCGGGTCGACTTGAGCTTCCCCACGAGGAAGTTGACGCGGGCCCGCGTCGACTTGGGGGGTTCGCGGGTGAACGCCTCCTCGTCGGCGCGCCGCAGGGCGTCGTCGATGTCGCCCATGGGCTACTCCCCCTCCTCCATGACGGCGTCGCCGCCCTTGATGTGCCGGGCGGGGTTGTAGCGGCGCTCCATCAGGTCGACCGCCCACGCGGTCTCCTGGGTCCCCTCGTGCTTGGCGAGGCCCGGCATCGGCCCGAGGCGGAAGGCGCCGGGCAGCGGCGCGCCGTCGGGTGTGCGGGGCAGGAAGTCGCGGGGGCTCGGCCCCGGCGACGGGTAGACGACGCAGTCGGACAGGACCGCGAGCGGGTAACGGTCGGTGGCCTTCGCCGTGTTGAGCATCTTGCGGTGCATGTTGACCCGTGCCTTGGCGATCACCGCCGCGCGGATGTCGGGCCGCCAGGTGGGCCGGTCGAGCGCGGGCCAGCGCTCCCCGTCGCGGTAGTGGCGGCCCTGGGGCCGTTCGCGGAGCTTGCCGATGCCGCCCTTGACGGTCGACTTGACGGCGGAGAGGGCCATGGCGACCATGCGGTGCCGTTCGATGGCGGATCGCAGCCGGTCGTCGTCCGCGCCGGCCAGCTCGGCCAGCTCGGCGGGGTCGGCGTGGAGGAGGGCCGTCGCCGTGGGCTGGTGGTCGCCGATCGCGGCGCGCAGCCCGTCCGGCCCCGCGAGCACGGCGGCCTGGGCCGCGGCCAGTTCGCGTACCGTGCCGGGCTGCTCCGGGTCGGCCTGGCGGAGCAGCTGGTGGAGGGCGCTCCGGGCGAGGAACGCCGTGTCGTCGAGGTCCTTGGTGACGCCGATGTCGGCGAGGGTGGCGGCGTACGCGTCCCTCAGCCGGTCGTGCCAGGGGTCGAGGTACGGACCGCTCTCCGGCCGTACGAACGCCTTGACCGGGGCCACCTCGTAGCCGAGCTCCACCGCGTACGCGACGGTGGGCGTGGCGTACCAGGCGGGCCCTTCGGGGCGCAGGCCCGACGGGGTGAACGGCGAGGGGAGGCGCGGGTCGAGGTCGACGTGGGACAGGTCCACCAGCCACGACCCGGGGACCTTCTTGTCGAAGACCGGGCGGTCCACCTCGACGGGCCCGCCCAGACCGACGGTGAGGCGCGACGACGCGGCGAGGAACGCGGTGTTGAGGTCGATGCCGACCGCCCAGGGCTCCAGGCACTCGTCGTCCGAGAGCAGCGCGGGGTCGCGGACCCACTGGTACGCCTCCTCGTCGAGGAAGCCGTCCGTCCACCCCTGGGCGACCGGGTGCTCGGCGGGGGCCTCGGGCGGGGCCGGGTCGACGCCGTGTTCGCCGAGGCTGCCCGGGTTGTGCCCGGAGGTCCAGGCGCCGGTCGTCTCGTTCTTCACGGCGCGGGTGGGCGGCCGCAGGGCCGTCATCAGTTCGAGTCCGGTGACGGCGGTCGAACCGCGCGGGGTGAGGACGCGGCGGGCGTACACGCCGAGGACACGGGCGAGCTGCGGCGCGGGCAGGGCGGCGGCGTCGCCCCAGGAGCGGGGGTCGAGGGCGTCCCAGGGCAGGATTGCCAGCTGCACGCACTGGCGTCGCCCGGCCTCGGCGCGGCGGTAGACGCGGGGCCAGGGGCCGAAACCGCGCTGGGTGAGCTGCCACTTCGCCCGGGTGATCTGCCGGACGACCGGGTGGTCCTGCGGCAGGCGCAGGGAGCGGCGCGCTTCGGGGCCTTCCAGCCGGGGCGGGAGGCCGAGCCGCACGGCCGCGGCCTCGGTGAGGACGATCAGCGGGTCGGAGTCCTTGCCGTGCCGGTGCAGCCGCGGAGCGCCGAGCCCGCTCTCGGCGAGCGCCCACTCGACCAGTTCGGGGACGGTGGTGGCGGGGCAGTCCAGGACGAGTCCGCCGATGCCGTACGCGTTGCCGTCGCCGTCGAGGACGGCGAGGGGACCGTGCGGGAACCGCTCGTCCGGCGCACCCTGCGGGGCGGGCGCGGCGGCGGGCCGCCCCTTGGCCACCGGGGCGGTCCGGGGCGCGGGGCGACGGGGCGCGGGTGCTTGGGGGGGTGCGGGGGCGGCCGGGTGGGCGGTGGCGGGCGCCGCCGGGTGGGCGAGGACGGCCGGGGCCTGGGGGGCCTGTGCGGGGGCCGTGTCGGTCGGGGCGGGGGCCTGGGTGGTGGCCGCGTGGGACGGGGCGTGCGCGGCAGGGGCCTGGGGGGCGGGGACGGCCGGCTGGGTCCCCGCGGGGCCCGCGGGCGCCGGAGTGGCGGGCTCGGGTGCGGGCGGATACTTGGCGGCCCAGCCCTCCAGGAGCCGCAGATACGCCTGGAGGCGCGGGGGGCGCGGCTCGGAGCGGCCGTTCTCCCAGTTCTTGACCGTCTGTGTGGTGGACTTGAGGGCCTGCGCCAGCCGGGCCTGCGTCACGCCCGCCGCCTCCCGCAGCCGGGCCCGCTCGGCCGGCGGCGGCAGCTGCGGCTCGCCCTCCAGCAGCGCGTCCACCGCCGCGAACAGCTCTTCCTCGGTCGCCATCGGACACCTCCGCCGTCACCCTAGCAGGGGTTTATCCCCGTTTTTAGCTCCGGTTTTAACCCGGCGAGTCCTGGCAGCCAGGCCGGCGGCGCCTCCGCCGTCGACCCCATGCCATCGGCGCACCGGGCGACGAAAAAGGGGGCCGATCCCTGGAGGCGCACCGTGCGAGCCGGGGCCGGGCGTTCGGGCCGGAACCAGGGGCCGGTGGTCGGGCCGGACCCAGAGGCCGGTCGGTCGGAGCCGCGCACGGGGGCCCGCGTCGCGGCAGGGCCGAAGGGCCTTGCCGGGAAGGGACCTTGGGCCCGGTTCCGGGGCCTCTCGGCGGCGCTCCCCGGGCCGTCTGACGTGATGTGATCCGGATGCGCCCTCCGCTCCGTTCCGATCACCGCCGACGTGGGGCACGGCCCGTCCGCCGTACCGCCGCGCGCGGCCGTTCGGCATGTGCGCCGCACGGGGAGCGGGCGCGCGTACGCACGCACCCGACAGGAAGCGCCCCGATGTCCCGCACCGCCCTGCTCGCCCCCGTCCTCTGCGCCCTTGCCGCGGCCGCCGCCGCGGTGTCCTTCGCTCAGGGCCGCGTCTGGATGGGCGCCCTCTGGCTCCTGCCGGCCGGACTCACCTCCAACCTGGCCCTGTACCAGGCCCGACGCGGGCGCCGAAGGATTTGCGGGCCCGCCGCCCCGGCCACACCGGTCGGCGCGGCGGGCACGGTGTGCGGCGGCTGCGCGAAGCGGGTGTGCGCGTGAGCGACGACTACCACGCGCTGCTGGCCCGCCGCGAGGCCATGCGGCTGCGCGACCAGTTGCTCGCGCCCGTCTCGCGTGGGGCGAGGGGGCCCTCGGTGTCGTACGCCTCGCCCGCTCCCCGTACCGCGGAACTCGCGCCGGACGTCTACGACGGGGCCGCCGACCAGGAGCTGATCGTCCGGAACCTGGGGCTCGTCACACCGTTCGACACGCTGATCACCCACCTGTACGACGCCATGTTCGAGCGGCACCCGTACCTGCGGAAGCTGTTCCCCGAGTCGATGGAGTTCCAGCGAACCCATCTCGGCCGGGCGTTCTGGTACCTGATCGAGAACCTGGACCGGCCCGGGGAGGTGGACGCCTTCTGCACCCGGCTGGGCCGCGACCACCGGAAGCTCGGCGTGCTGCCGGTGCACTACGAGGTGTTCGAGGCCGCGCTGCGGGAGGCCCTCCAGCGGCACGCGGGCGGCCAACTGGGCGGGGACGTGACGGAGGCGTGGCTGCGCATGGTACGGCTGGCCGCGGCGGGCATGGTGCGCGGCGCCGAGGAGGCGCTGGCCGAACCGGCGTACTGGACCGCCGACGTGACGGGCCACGAGCGGCGCGGCCGTGATGTCGCGGTGCTGCGGGTACGGCCGTCCGCGCCGTACCCGTACCGGCCCGGCCAGTACGCGACCCTCCAGACGCCGCTGCTGCCGCTGACCTGGCGCCCCTACTCCATCGCGGGGGCGTCCGGAGCGGACGGCGAGCTGGAGTTCCACATCCGGCGCACCGGCCCGGCCGGGGTGAGCGACGCGCTCGTCACGGACACCGGCGTCGGCGACACCCTGAGGCTGGGGCCCGCGCAGGGCACCACGGTCCTGGACGGCGAGCTGACGCGCGACGTGCTGATCGTGGCGGGCGGCACGGGGTGGGCCACCGCCAAGGCGCTGCTGGAGGACTTCGCCGCCCGGCGCCCGCCGGGACGCTCCGCGCACCTGTTCGTCGGCGCGCGCGGCGCCGACGACCTGTACGACGGCCCGGCCCTGGACCGCCTGGAGAGCCGCTGCCCGTGGCTGCGGGTCGTCCGCGTCCTGGACGACGGCTCCGTCGGGCCCGCGCACGGCTCCGTGGTGGACGCGCTGGCCCGGCACGGCGGCTTCGACGGCCATGTCGTGTACGTCAGCGGCCCGCCGGCCATGGTGACCGCGGCGGCCTGGCACCTGGCGGCCACCGGGCTCCCGCCCGACCGCGTCCGCCACGACCCGGTACCGGACAGGGGCGTGATGCGGCAGTGAGGGGCGTGCGCCTTACCTTCCGCCGCATCCGCCAGTGCGGCAGACGGGCGACTCCTGTTGGACTGGTTGTCCACATTTGGAAAATCCGTCTAGAGTGAAGTGGCAGGATGCTCGCCGGGCCGTGAGACCCAGCGACAGCGCGTCGAGTGAGAGAAGCCGGAACCGCCCTTGAATCCCGAGCAGCACTCAGCCGTCACCACCCCCCACCTGTACGACCGGTCCGGAAAGCGCTACTCCCTGGACACCCCCCGCTGGCGGGGCGAGGACGGCAGCCCCCTCGCCGTCAGCGCACTGCCGGGTCTGCGTCCCGAGCAGATCGATACCGCCGAGCGGTCCCTGTGGCGCTATCGTGCGGCCCTGCCCGTCCCGGCCGCCCGCCGGGTGAGCCTCGGCGAAGGGTGCACGCCGATGATCCCGCTCGACTGGGCCGGCCGGCGCGTCCACTTCAAACTGGAGTGGTTCAACCCGACCTCCAGCTTCAAAGACCGGGGCGTGTCGGTGATGATGTCCCACCTCGCGGCGCACGGCGCCGACCGCGTGCTTGAGGACAGTTCGGGCAACGGCGGTTCCGCGGTGGCCGCCTACGCCGCCGCTGCCGGTATCCACGCCAAGATCATCGTTCCGGCCGCCACCTCGGCGGCCAAGATCCTCCAGGCCCGCGCCTACGGAGCTGAGATCGAGCTCGTGGTCGGCACCCGCGACGAGGTCTCGGACGAGGCGATCCGGCAGTCGGAGCGGATCCCCTACGCCAGCCACAACTGGCACCCCATGTTCATCCAGGGCACCAAGACCATCGCCTACGAGATGTGGGAGTCCCTCGGCTTCACCGCGCCTGACAACGTGGTGCTCGTGGCCGGGGCCGGCAGCAACGTCATCGGGTGCGACGTCGCGTTCGGTGAGCTGCTCCACGCCGGCCAGATCGACAGGCTCCCGCGCCTGTTCGTCGGTCAGCCCGAGCACTGGGCGACCATCGCCGACACGTTCAACGGCATCGACCCGGCCAGCCGGGGCGAGCGCGTGCCGACGATCGCCGAGGGCGCGTCGATCGCTCACCCGGTCCGGCTGCCCGAGGTGGTGGAGGCCATACACCGCTCCGACGGCGCCGCCTACGCCGTCCCCGAGGCGGAGATCCATGCCGCGGTCCGCGCTCTGTGTGCGCGGGGCCTGTACGCCGAGCCGACCAGCAGCGTCGCAGCGGCCACCCTCGACCACTTCATCTCGTCCGGAGAGATCGCTCCGGACGAGACGACCGTGGTCGTGCTCACCGGTGCGGGACTGAAGTCCGCCGAGAAGATGGCCGCGGTGTTCGCCGAGCACGGTGAGGACGCGCGGGAATCGAGCAGCGCCCGATGACGCTCCCCACCGGCCGAGCGGAAGACGAGCACGCGGACCAGCCCGCCGTACCGGAAGGCAAGCGCCACATACAGGATGACGAGCACCTCATCCGGGAGGCCGAGCGCATCGCCGTCGCCATCGGGCGCATGTTCCCGGGTCTGTGCGAGGTCGTCCTGCACGATCTGCGTCTGCCTGACAACGCCATCCGCGTCATCGAGAACAACCTGTCCGGGCGGCGGATCGGCGATCCCGCCACCGAACTGGGCCTTCGCCGTATCGCGGACCCCGACTACCCCAGCGTCATCCAGAACTACAGCAACCAGTTCCCCGACGGACGCCCGGCCAAGAGCACCTCGATCGGCATCAAGAACGCCGAGGGACGCTATGTCGCGGCCCTGTGCCTGAACCTGGACGTCAGTACGCTGTCGCCGTTGGCCCTGACCCTGGCCAACCTGGTCGCCACGGATACCGAACACCAGGGTAAGGCCCTGGAGACGCTGCGTGACCGCACCGGACGCGAACTCCGGTCGGCCATCGACTCCTTCGCGGCGGAGCGCTCCAGCACCCCGCGTGGTCTCAACCGTGACCAGAAGCGCGAGCTGGTACGTCGGCTGTATCGCGAGGGCTTCTTCGAGAGCCGCAGCTCCGCACAGCTCATAGCCGACCAGCTCGGCGTCTCCCGGGCGACGGTCTACAACTACACCAAGTAGCCGTACCGACAAACGCCCCGGAACCGGCCGGACGTGTGCGTGGCCGTTCGGGCGAGACTGTCACCCGACCGGCCGTGCGCGTGGGTTCAGTCGACCCGTTCCACCCGCTGGGTGTCCAGTTCGTAGCGGGCGCCGACGATGGCGAGGCGGCCCGTCGCGGTGCGGGCGGCCAGGTCCGGCTCGGCGGCGAGGCGTGAGCGGACCAGGCGGATGTTCGCGGTGATCGTGGCGTCGACACGGGCCTGGCCGGTCTGGCCGTGGTCGATGGCGGGGCGGATCTGCTCGGCGACGTACGCGATGTGCGCCGGCAGCTGCTCGCCGCTCTCCTCCGCGTGGACGGCGGCGGTGACCGCGCCGCACGACTGGTGGCCCAGCACCATCACGAGCGGGATGTCCAGCTCCAGGACCCCGTAGGCGATGCTGCCCAGGACCGCCTCGTCGAGGACGCAGCCCGCCGAGCGCACGGTCATCAGGTCACCGAGGCCCTGGTCGAAGACCAGCTCGGGCGGGACGCGCGAGTCGATGCAGCCGAGGACGAGGGCGAACGGGTGCTGACCCGACACGGAGAGCAGGCGGTCCGTGCCGGATTCGTGCGGGTGGGTCTGGTGGCGCGTGGCCCAGCGGCGGTTGCCGTGCCGCAGGGCGCGCAGCGCGGCGCGCGGGGTGTCCGGGCGGTCGGCGGTGGCGGGCGCGGCCACCGCCGGTGCGGCGGGCAGGGCGGCGCCCGCGCCGAGCACGGCACCGCCGGCCAGCGCGGCCCGCAGCAGCGCCCGCCGGTCCGGCCGGCCGGCGCCGCGCACCGCGGCGGGGTCCGCGGGCGCGGTGGCGTGTGCGGCGTCGCGGCCGGAGGCGAGGGCGCGGGATATGAGGTCGGGTGTCGAAGTCACGCCCGGCACCGTAAGGCGCCGTACCCGTGCCCCGTCCGTGTCTTGGTGTTCCGTTGGCCGCGCCTTGGACGAATCGTGAAGCGGCGGGGCCGCTCAGGTGAGGCAGGTGAGGAGTTCGGCGGCGTCGTCCCGGAAGAGGGCGCGTCCCCTGGCGACGCGTTCGGCGCGGGCCGGGCCGTCGGGGACGAGGCGTGCGGCGGCGTCGAGGAGGGACGGAAGGTCGGGTGCCGCCGTCGTGAGGCCCTCCGCCGCCATGTGGCGTACGCCGTCGGCGCCGTGTCCGGGGATGGGGCGGTAGGCGACGACGGGGAGGCCCGCGGCGAGCGCCTGGACGGCGGTCTGGCCCGCCGCGTTGTCGACGAGGAGGCGGGCGGAGGCCATCAGGGCGGGCAGGTCGTCGGTCCAGCCGAGGGCGACGGCCCCCGGAACGCGTGCGGTGCGGTGCCGCAGGCCCTCATCGCGGCCGCACAGGACGACCGGCCGCAGACCGTGCCGCACCAGGGCGTGGGCGGTGCGCGGCAGGTCCGAGCCGACGCCCCAGGCGCCCGCCGACAGCAGGACGGTCGGCCGGTGCGGGTCCGGCGGCGGGGCGGGCGGCGCCTCGGCGGCGGCGTGGAAGGCGGGCGGTACGACGGGGCCCGGCGCGGAGGTACGGCGGCCCGTCCCCGTGCGGGCGGCGTCGGCGGCGCCGGGGCTGACGCACAGGTACAGGTCGTTGCCGGGGTGGAGCCAGGCGCGGTGGACGGCGAAGTCGGTGACGTACACGGCGCTGGGGGCGCTGAGGGTGCCGCGTTCCCGCATGCGGCCGGTGATCTGCGCGGCGAGGTGGAAGGTGGAGACGACGACGTCGGGGCGGAGGTGTGCGGCGAGGTGCCGCAGGGGCCGTTCGGCGAGGGCCGCGAGGGGCGAGGTGTCGGGGCGGGGCACGGCGGGCCCGTCGGCGCGGGGCGGGGGCGGGGCGAGGAAGACCCGGTAGATCGCCGAATAGAGCGGGGGGACGCGGCGTACGACGGTGCGGTAGAAGGCGCGCAGGGCGGGCCCGGTGCCGGGCGGGAGCAGCGTCAGGACGTCGTGGACGTGCGCGTCGTGGCCGTGCGCCCGCAGGCGGCGGGCGAGTTCGGCGGCCACGGCGTCGTGGCCCGCGCCCATGCTCGCGCTCAGGACCAGGCAGCGCCGCGTCATGTGGTCGCCTTCCGTGGCGGGATGCGGGTCGCTCCCATCGTGCGGGCGTGGGCGGCGCGGGGCGGTCCGGGCGGGCCTGTTCGGGTGGTTCGCGGGCCCGGCGCCCCGTCGCGGCGGGGCGGTCCGGGGAGAAACCTGGAATCTGTCGGGAGCGGGGCCGTCGAGCGGGACGGGTGCGCGCGAGTGCGGAGGTCTGGCATGGCGGGAACGGCACGGCCGGTCGTGCTCATCACGGGCGCGTCCTCCGGGATCGGGGAGGCGGTGGCCGAGCGGTTCGCGGTGGACGCCGAGCGGCGCTGGCGGCTGCTGCTGGCGGGCCGGGACGAGGCGCGGCTGGCGGAGGTGGCACGCCGTACGGGCGGTGTGGGACTGACAGGCGACCTGGGCGACCTGGCGGGCGTGGAGTCGCTGGGCACGCGGGCGCTGGAGCGTGCCGGGCGGGTCGATGTGCTGGTGGCGGCGGCCGGGATCGGCTGGGCGGGGCCGTTCACGCGGACGCCGCCGGAGATGGTGGAGCGGCTGGTGGCGGTGAACCTGACGGGGGTGATCCAGCTGGTGCGGCTGGTCCTGCCGGGGATGGTGGAGCGCGGGAGGGGCCGGGTGGTGCTGATCAGCTCGATGGCGGGCTGGGCGGGGGTGGCGAACGAGGCGGTGTACGCGGCGACGAAGGGCGGGCTGCTGGCGTTCGCGGAGAGCCTGCGCTACGAACTGGCGGCGACGCGGGTGGGGGTGACGTCGGTGCTGCCGGGCGCGGTGGACACGCCGTTCTTCGCGCACCGCGGCGCCCCGTACCACCGCGAGCGGCCGCGGCCGGTGCCCGCGCGGCGGCTGGCGGACCTCGTGTGGCGGTCGGTGGTCCACGGGCGTGACGAGGTGTTCGTACCGGCGTGGCTGGCGGGTCCCGCGCGGCTGCGGGGCGGCGCGCCCGGGTTCTTCCGGGCGATGGCCAAGCGGTTCGGCTGAGCGGCGCGCGATGCTCGCTCTCTCGATCTGCCTGGCGCTGCTGGCGGCGGTCGGCAACGCCGCGGCCTCGGTGCTCCAGCGGCGCGCGGCCGCCGACACGGGCGCTGCGGACGAGCGCTCGGCCGCTCCGTCCCGGGGGTGGCTGCCGCGTCTGATGCGGCGGCGGGTGTGGGTCTGGGGTTCGGTGATGCTGGCGCTGTCGGGGATCTTCCAAGCGCTGGCTCTGGCGACGGGGCCGCTGGCGGTGGTCCAGCCGGTGATGAGTACGGAGCTGCTGTTCACGCTGGTGCTGGGCGGGGTGGTGTTCCGGCAGAACCCCGACCGGCGTACGTGGTGGGCGTTCGCGGCGATGGCGGCGGGGCTCGCCGCGTTCCTGGCGCTGGCGGAGCCGTCCGGTGGTCGGGCGACGGTGCCGGCGGCGGACTGGCTGTGGGCGGGCCTGGTGATCGGGGCGGTGGCGGTGGGCCTGGTGGTGGTGGCGCTGCGGTTGCCGTCGGCGCCGCGCGCGGCCGTGCTGGGCGCGGCGACGGCGATGGGCTTCTCCGGGACGGCGGCGCTGCTGAAGGACGCGCTGGGCAGGCTGCCGGACGGGCTGGGGGCGGTGTTCGGCACCTGGCAGCTGTACGCGGCGGTCGCGGTGGGGCTGACGAGTTTCCTGATGCTTCAGGTGACGTTCCGGGCGGGGACCCTGGCGGCGTCGCAGCCCGCGTTGACGCTGGGCGACGCGCTGTTGAGCGTGGTGCTGGGCGTGTGGCTCTTCGACGAGCGGGTGATCGTGGGCGCGCGGGGCGTCTTCGAGGCGATCGCGGTGGCGGTGCTGGTGGTGGCGTGTGTGGAACTGGCGCGCTCGCCGCTGGTGACGGGCGGGGACGACGGGGAGGGCACATGGTGAGCGATGCGTCCCGCCGCCGGTGGCGCGGCGGCCCGGTCACGGTGTCTACCGCCGCGGGCCGTACGGCCGGGCGCGTGGGCGTGGCGGCGGTCGCGGGGCTGGTGGGCTGGCATGTCGTACCGGCCGGGACGTGGCTGCCCGGCGTACGCGCGGCGCTGTTGCCCGCGCTGGACGGACGGGGCCATCCGGGGCGGGTGGCGCTGACGTTCGACGACGGGCCCGACCCCGGGACGACGCCGCTGTTCCTGCGGGCCCTGGACCGCCTGTCGGTGCGGGCGACGTTCTTCGTGCTGGGCGAGCGGCTGGAGCGGGCCCCGGCACTCGGGCGGCGCATCGCGGACGAGGGCCATGAACTGGCCGTCCACGGCTGGCGGCACGATCCGCCGTGGGTGCCGCGGCCGGTGCGGGACGTGCGGGAGGTGGCGCGGGCGGCGGAGCTGGTGGCACGGACGGCCGGGCGGTGGCCGCTGTGGTACCGCCCGCCGTACGGGGTGCTGACCGGCGGCCGGTGGGCGGCGGCGCGCGCGGCGGGACTGCGGCCGGTGCTGTGGTCGGCGTGGGGCCGCGACTGGACGGCGGACGCGACGGCCCGCAGCGTACGGGCGGAGGTGGCCCGGAAGTTGCGGGGCGGGGCGACGGTCCTGCTGCACGACTCGGACGCGATGTGCGCGCCCGGTTCCTGGCGGGCGGCGCTCGGCGCCCTTCCCGGTCTGGTCGCCGAGTGCCGGGCGCGGGGGCTGGAGGTCGGCCCCCTGGCCGGTCACGGGGTGGGCGGCGCGTCCGTGGCGGAGGTACGGGGCGCCCGCAGACGTACGGAGGAGGCTCGGCGGCGCGCGGACGAGGCCCGCAGGCCTACGGGCGGCGTCTGAGGCGTGCAGGCCTCCGAGGCGGCCGGGGGTCCGCGTCGGCCGGGCGGCGTACGGGCCTCCGGGGAGGCCGGGCGGCGCCGCGACGACACGGCCTCGCGCGGAGTCGGCCGGCCCTGAGCCGCCCGGCGCGGAGGCGGCCCGGCGGCGTCCGAGGCGTACGTGCCGGGGGCGGGCGCTACGGCCGGTGGAAGGGCGCGCGGCGGGAGCACCAGGAGTGCGGGACCGGGTGGGGGTGCCAGTGGCGGTCCCACTCCGCGCGGTGGGCGCGGCGGTGCGGGTGGCCGGGGGTGTGTCCGCCGAGGACGAGGGCGCCCAGGACGGCGGTGATGGCGGCGAGCTCCGCGCTCGTCGGTGAACCGTGAACTATCCGCAGATGATGGCGCATTGGTCCATCGTGCGACGGGCGCGGCGGGCCCGCATCCGCTCCCGCCCTTGCCACGGCACCCGGCGCGACGACGCCGGTGGCGGTCCGGCGCGCCCCGCCGCGGTGTGCGCCGGGCGCGGCCACGCCGGTGCCGCACGGCGGCGGCAGGGCGCGGCGGGTACGCCCGCCGGGCGGCCCACGTCGATCCGGCGGGAACGCACCACGGCAGGCGGTGGTCGGGTGCGGCGACCGACAGCAGGTGCGCGGCGGGCGGCGGCGGGCGCGCGGCAGGCGGTGGTCGGCCCTCGGCCGTGGTCGCCGTCCGCCGCGTCGGTACCCGGCCCCGCGGGTGGGCCCGCGGCCTGGCGGGAGGCTCCGCGGCCCGGCGGGAGGCTCCGCGGCCTGGCGGGTGCGGGCCGGTGGGAGCCGTCGGGGTACTCCGGATGGCGGCCGGACGGGTGCCTGCCGTGGCGGCCGGACGGGTGAGTGCCTGGACGGCCCTCTTACGGCATATGCCCTGACCGCCGCCGTGTCGGGGCGCTCTCCGGGCCGCCGCGGGGTGACTCCATGCGGTCGCCTCGACGCGCGCGGTCGCCGGTGCTCGCACATTCTTTGAGTGAACGCGAGCAACACGCGACGAAAGGGCTCGACATCATGGCCACGTTGTGCAGACCCGCGGTGTCCGTCCCCGAGCATGTGATCACCATGGAGGAGACGCTCGACCTGGCGCGGACCATCCACGCGGACCACCCCCAACTTCCGCTGGCCCTGCGCCTGATGGAGAACACCGGGGTCCGCAAGCGCCACATCCTCCGGCCCATCGAGGAGACGCTGAAGCACCCCGGATTCGAGCAGCGCAACTCCGTGTACGAGGCGGAGGCGAAGGCCCGGGTGCCCGCGGTGATACGCCGTGCGCTGGAGGACGCGGAGCTGCGCGCCTCCGACATCGACGTGATCATCTACGTGTCGTGCACGGGCTTCATGATGCCGTCGCTCACGGCGTGGCTGATCAACACCATGGACTTCCGCAGCGACACCCGCCAGGTGCCCATCGCGCAGCTCGGCTGCGCCGCGGGTGGCGCCGCCATCAACCGGGCGCACGACTTCTGCAGCGCCTACCCGGACGCGAACGCGCTGATCGTCGCGTGCGAGTTCTGCTCCCTCTGCTACCAGCCGACCGACCTGGGCGTCGGCAACCTGCTGTCGAACGGCCTGTTCGGCGACGGGATCGCCGCGGCCGTCATGCGCGGCAAGGGCGGTACGGGCGTGGAGCTGGAGCGCAACGGCTCCTACCTGGTGCCGGAGACGGTCGACTGGATCGCGTACGACGTCCGGGACACCGGGTTCCACTTCAAGCTGGACAAGCGGGTGCCGGGCACCATGGAGCCGCTCGCGCCGGCGCTGAAGCAGCTGGCGGGGCAGCACGGCTGGGACGCCTCCGACCTGGACTTCTACATCATCCACGCGGGCGGTCCGCGCATCCTGGACGACCTCAGCAAGTTCCTCGGGGTGGCCCCGGAGGCGTTCCGCTTCAGCCGGGCCACCCTCACCGAGTACGGCAACATCGCCAGCGCCGTCGTGCTGGACGCGCTGCGCCGGATGTTCGACGAGGGCGGCACACCGGATTCCGCGCGCGGCCTGCTGGCCGGGTTCGGGCCGGGCATCACCGCGGAGATGTCGCTGGGCCGCTGGACCACGGGATCCTCCTCCGCCACCGCCCGCATCGCGTCGCGCGGCGCCGCGGTCACCGTCACGCCGAACGCGTTCGTCGACGCGTACACCACCGAGGAGCCCGACCGTGCTGGATGACACCACGACCACCGCGCCGGACCGGCGGGAGGGTGCCGGCGGTGCCGGGCCCGCCCTGCCACCGGTGCGGCACTGGCCGGCGCTCGACCTGCACGGGGTCGACTTCGACCCGGTGCTGGCGCGGCTGATGGAGGAAGGGCCGATCACCCGGATCAAGCTGCCGAACGGGTCCGGATGGGCCTGGCTGGTGACGCGGTACGACGACGTGCGCGCGGTGACGAACGACCCGCGGTTCAGCCGCAAGCTGGTCGTGGAGAACGACGTCACGCGCCTGGCCCCGCACTTCATCCCCGTGGACGGGGCGGTCGGCTTCGAGGACCCTCCGGACCATACGAGGCTGCGCCGCGCGGTGGCGCCCGCGTTCACCACGCGGGGCGTCGAGCGGCTGCGCGACCGGGCGCGCGAGATGCTCGACGAGCTGGTCGCGGGCGTGCTGGAGGACGGGCCGCCGGCCGACTTCACCGAGCGGCTGCTGGGCGCCTTCCCGCTCGCCGTCGTGTGCGAGCTGATGGGCGTCCCGGCGGAGGACCGGCCGCGGATGCACGAGTGGACCAATCTCATCCTGTCGTCGGCGCAGGGCGCGGAGCGCAGCCAGCGCGCCAAGGAGGAGATGTGCGGCTACTTCGCCGAGACGATGCGGCGGCGTCGCGGCACGGGCGGCGAGGACGTCATCGGTCTGCTGTCGGCCGCGGTGGAGGCCGGGGAGATCACCGAGTCGGAGTCGGTGGGGCTGGCGCTGCTGGTCCAGATCGGCGGCGAGGCGGTCACCAACAACACCGGCAACATGCTGTACATCCTGCTGAACAGGCCGGATCTGATGGAGCGGCTGCGCTCCGACCCGGAGGGCCGGCCGCGGGCGATCGAGGAGCTGCTGCGGTACATCCCGCACCGCAGCGCGGTCGGCCTGTCGCGGATCGCGCTGGAGGACGTGACCGTCGCGGGGGTGCGCATCCGCGCCGGTGACGCGGTGTACGTGTCGTATCTGGCGGCCAACCGCGACCCGGACGTGTTCCCCGACCCGGAGCGCATCGACTTCGACCGGTCGCCGAACCCGCATGTGTCCTTCGGGCACGGGCCGCACTTCTGCGTCGGCGCGATGCTGGCGCGGCTGGAGTCGGAGCTGCTGGTGGACGCGATCGCCGACCGGTTCCCGGGGCTGCGGCTCGCGGTGCCGGCGGAGGAGGTCCGCTTCCGGCGGGGCGCGCTGATCCGGGGTCCCGAGTCGATGCCGGTGGAGTGGGGATGAGCGCGCACGCCACGCCGGACGGGCTGCTGGTGCCGACCGGGCACGGCCGGACCCTGACCGCGCCCGCGCACCAGGTGACGTTCAAGGTGACGGGCGAGCACGCGCGGGCCGCGTCGAGCTTCGAGGTGGTCGTGCCGCCGGGCTTCGACGTGGGCGCCCATGTGCACGCGCACAGCGAGGAGCTGTTCTACCTGCTGGAGGGCGAGCTGGACGTGCTGGCCTTCGAGCCGCGCGTACGGACGCGGGACGACTGGCGCAACTGGGAGTCGGCCGGCGGGCGGCGGACGGTGCGGGCGACGCCCGGCACGGTGATCGTGGTGCCGCCCGGCTGCCCCCACGCCTTCGCCAACCGTACGGACGAGCCGGCGAAGATGTTCTTCCAGGCGTCCCCTCCCCCGGATCACGAGCGGTACTTCGAGGAGCTGCTGGAAATCCTCGACGGGGGCGGCCCCCCGGACCACGCCGCGATCGCGGAACTGCGGGCGCGGTACGACATCGAGCAGCTGACGCCGATGCGGCACGACGCGTCGGCACGCTGAGGACGCCGGTACGGGCGCCGCCGCGGCGGTTCCGCGCATGATGCGGTGGGGCCGGGCGGGGGCGTACACCGGCCGCGGGGACACATGCACGGCCCGGGGCCGCCTCCTGGTGAGGCGGCCCCGGGCTTTCCGCTGTCCGGGCCCCGCGTCCGCGCCGTACCGGTGACCGGGGCCGGGCGGGGCGGGGGCCGGTTCGGCGCGGGTGTCAGGTGGTCACCCTCCTGCGGCCCCGCGGCGCGCCGCCGCGCCGCTCACCCGTCGCGGCCATGGCGGCGCCCAGCAGCAGGGCGACGACGCCGACGACGATGTTGTTCCACACGCTGCGGGTCGTGTCGACGTTTCCGGCGACGAGCCACGGCGAGATGATCGTGAACGCGCCGATGGCCACGGCGCACCAGGCCATCGCGTGGGTCCGCTCGTACGCGCTTCCCAGCAGGCCGCCCATGCAGAGGGCGTACGCGATGCCGAGGATCAGGTTGCACACGGCGAGCGCCGTGAGCCCGTTGAACCCCACGATCCACGGGGATGCGGCCAGATAGACGCCGGTGAGGAAGGCCAGGGCCTCGAGGGCCTGCCCGCGTGGGGTGCTGGTGGCCTGTTCGAACCGGGCGCGCATCTCGGCGATGTCGGGGTGGTGCTCGATGGTCGGGTGGGTGGTCATTGCGGGCCGCCTCCTGTAGAAGCCTTTATCTGCCCTTTACCACCATCTAACGCCTGTTGGCCTATTCAGGTCAATAGCGACTTTTCCGGCGACTCCCTCGGGGGTGGCACGCGGCGGCCGCCGAAGACGGACCGGCGGGACGGACGGCTACGGCAGCGGACCGGACCGGCGCCGATAGCCTGCGCGGATGGAATCGGAGAAGCCGATGAAGCGCGGGACACGGAGGACCGGCGGCGGGCGCGCCGGGCGGGAGGAGCGGCTCCTCCGGGCGGCGGGGGCGGTCGTCGGCTCGGCGGTGGGGGACGCGCTGGGCGCGCCTTTCGAGTTCGGCCCGGAGGGAGCCCTCTCGGCGCGGTTCCCCGAGCCCGGCGCGGGGGGCGAGATGTGCGAAGGCGGCGGCTGGGATCCGGGCGAGGCCACGGACGACACGCAGATGGCCGTCCTCGTGGGCGAGTCCCTGCTGGAGCGCGGCGGACTGGACCTGCCGGACGTGTTCGCGCGTTTCCAGCGGTGGGCGGCGGCCGAGCCGAAGGACATCGGGCTCCAGACGGAGGACGTGCTGACGAGCGGCCGGACGTGGGACACGGCCGCCGAGGCCCACTTCCGCATGACCGGCCGCGCGGCCGGCAACGGCTCGCTGATGCGGGCGTCGACGAGCGCCGTCCACTTCGCGCGCGCCGGCCGGGCGGCCACCATGGACGCCGCCCGGCGCGTCGCCGCGCTCACCCACGGCGACCCCGCCGCCTGGGAGGGCACCGCCGTCTACCACGAGCTGGTGCGGGTCGCCCTGGACGGCGGCGACCCCCTCGCCGTACTGCCGGATGCCGTGGACCGCCTCGCCGCCGGGCAGCGGCCGCGCTATGCCGCCGTCCTCGCGCCGGACTGGCACCCCGACCTGGCGACCGAGTTCAACGGAGCCGTCTGGCCCTGCCTGGGGTCGGCCGTGTGGGCGCTGCGCACCACGACGACATTCGAGGGGGCGCTGCGGGCGGCCGTCGACCTCGGAGGCGACACGGACACCGTGGCCGCGGTGACCGGAGGGCTCGCGGGCGCCCGGTACGGGCTGGACGCGATCCCCGCGCGCTGGACCGAGCCGCTGCACGTCCCCCTGCCCGGGTTCGGGCGCGTGCTGCGGGCGGAGGACCTCGTCGGCCTCGCACACCGGCTCGCGGGCTGAGCCCTCGCCGGGCAGGACCCGGGTGACCCGGGGCGCACCGGCAGCCCGGCCCGCGCGCGCCGGCCGTCCGGCTCCGCGTCCCCGCCCCGGGCCGAGCGCCGCACTACCGGCACAGGGTCGGCGCGGGCCCGCCGGGGCCGGACGCGACACCTTGGCGGCGTGCCGTCGTTGAGCAGCCGCAGAGGGTGTCCGCGCGGACACCTCGCGACGACCGCCGACCGACCGAGAGGGAGAACCATGAGCCTCCGCACCACCGCCACCACCGCTCTCGCCGCAGCCGCCGGGGCGCTGCTGCTCGGCGCGGCCGGTGCCGCCGCCCCCGCCCAGGCGGCGCAGACCGCCCCGCAGGCGCCGGACGCCCCGGCCTCGTCGAGCGACGGTGTGGCGCTGGTCAAGAAGGACACCGTCACACCCTGGTCCATCACCGACTTCCTGCTGGGAAGCGGGAACTGACGGAGACATCCCGACGGCCCGTGTATGTCCGGCAAGGGCATAAACGGAGTCGTTACCACCATGTTTCGGCCGTGTTGCGGCTCACACACCGCACCGTTTCACGCATGGTCCACGCTTGAACCGATTCGGCGACGGCCCGTCAACCTGCGGTGACACCCGGTCATCTACCGGGCTGTAACCTGGGGGTGCCGATTTCAGGTCACTGCTTCAAAGCGGGACAAAACCTGAAAACCTTCACTGAATGTGCGTCAACCCCTCGGGAACGGCAGGCTGTTCACGCACCACGACCGAACAGGATGTGAAGGAAAGTGATGACCATGAGGCACATGCGGACATCTATACGGCGTACTGCCATCTTCGGGGCGATCACCGCCGCTGCGATGACCGCGCTGGCGCCGGCCGCCGTCGCCGCCCCCGAGCGGGCGACCACGGGCGAGACGCGGCTCTACGCGCCGAACGCACTGGTCCTCACCATCGCCGACGGCGAGACGGCCGCCACGGCCACGCCGCTCCGCGCGGTGACGCTGACCTGTGCGCCGACCCCCGGCGGCACGCATCCCGCCCCCGCGGAGGCGTGCGCCGAGCTGCGCGCGGTCAACGGCGAGTTCTCCGCCTTGCGCGGTGACCAGGAGCGTGCCTGCGTCAAGATCTACGACCCGGTGGTCGCCATCGCCGAGGGCGTCTGGGAGGGCAAGCGCGTCCGCTACGAGCGCACGTTCGGCAACACCTGCGACCTCGCGAACCAGGCCGGTCCCGTCTTCTCCTTCTGAGCTCCGGGCCTTAGACCCGCGAGCCGGAGGCTTCCCGGCAGCGACCGGCCTCCCCGACGGCCCGCGCCCTCTCCACGGCATCCTCCCCTGCCACGGAGAGCGGCGCGGGCCGTCGCCGTGCGCGCGGCCGGTGGAGCGGCCGACACTGGTGGGGCGAGCACGGGCATACGTGAAACGGAACGTGAGCCATGGACGTGGAGAGCGTCGCCGACGAGTTGTACGGGCTGCGGCCCGCCGAGTTCACCGCGCTGCGGGACCGGCGCGCCGCCGAGGCGCGCACCTCAGGGGACCGCGAGCTGGCCGACCGCATCCGCGCCCTGCGGCGCCCGACCCTGGCCGCGTGGGCGAGCAATCTGCTCGTACGGGCCCGGCCGGACGAGGCACGCGCGCTGGTCGCGCTCGGCGACGGCCTGCGGCAGGCGCACCGCGACCTCGACGGGGCACGGCTGCGGGAGCTGGGCCGGCAGCAGCATGTGCTGGTGGCCGCACTGGCACGGGAGGCGCAGCGGCTGACGGCCGAGGCCGGGGAGAAGATCGGAGAGGCCGCCCGCGCGCAGGTGGAGGCGACGCTGCACGCCGCGCTCGCCGACCCCGACGCGGCCGAGGAGTGGGTGACCGGCCGCCTCGGCAAGGCCCTGAGCGCACCGGTCGGCTTCGCGGCCGCGGGGCTCGGGGGCGAGTCCGGGGCGCGGCACCTGTCCGTGGTGCCGCCCCCGTCCGGCGGTGCGCGGGAGGCGCCGAGCACCGGGAAGACCGGCGGCGCCCGGGCCAGGCTCTCCCTGGTGGGGCACCGGGGCGGTGGCTCGGCGAAGGACCCGGACGGCGGTGGTACGGCCCCGTCCGACGCGGCCGAGGCGCGCCGTGCCCGCCAGGAGCGCAAGGCGGAGCGGCGCGAGGCCGCACGGCGGGAGCGCGAGGAGCGCGAGGCCGAGCGGAGGCGGGCCGAGGAGGAGGCGGCCGCCGCCCGGCGGGAGGCGGCCGCCCGGGAGGACGCGGCCCGGCACGCCGCGGACGCGCTGGAGGGCGCCGAGCAGCGGGCCCACGAGGCGGACCTGCGGGTGACCGAGCTGGCCGCACTGCTCAAGGAGGCCCAGGCCCGGCGGGAGGCCGCCCACGGAGCCGTACGCGAGGCGAGGGAGCGGGTCCGCGAGACGGAACGCGCCGCGCGCGAGGCCGCCAGGCACGCCAGGGAGGCCGCGCAACGGCTGGCGCGCGGCACCCCGCGACGGGGCGGGTGAGTGTTCGGGACGCCGGTGGAGCCGGCGCGGTGCGGGTACGGAGCCGAGCGTAGGGCGATACGGGGACTGAGCCGCGGGTGCGGGGACTCAGCCGCGGGTGCGGGGGGTGCGTGGGGTGCGGGGACGGGTCGTGCGGGTGCGTGCCGGCGGGGACAGGGCCGTACCGCGGAGGCGGCCGGGGGCGGCGGGGCCGGACGCTAGTGGGCCGCGCGGGTCGTGGGCGGGGCCGGGACGCGCGGGGCGAGGTCCGGGGGGCGGTGCGCGAAGCGGTGGAGGTAGCCGACCTTGATGCACAGCGACCACGGGTCGATGGGCTTGACCAGCAGGTCCGCCGCTCCCAGGCGCATCGCCGTGCGGGACAGCTGCGCGTCGACGCCCATGCCGGTCACGAGGATGACCGGAATGCGGCGCGTCTGCTCCAGGCGCTGCATGTAGCGCAGTACGTCGAGGCCGCTCACCCCGGGCATGACGACGTCCAGGACCATCACCGCGACCCCGCCGCGCAGCACCGCCTTGAGCGCGGCGTCGCCGCTGGTCGCGGACTCCAGGGGGTAGCCGAGCGGTGCGAGGGCGCTGTACAGGGCGAACAGGTTGTCCTCGTGGTCGTCGACCAGGAGGACCTTGTCTCCGGCGGGCATGGGACCTCACCTCCGCTCCGGGGCCGCGCCGCTGCGTACCCGGCCCCCATCCCACCAGGATGCCCCCGGCGGCGCGCGGACGGCAGAGGCCCGACGCGACGGGTCCGGCCGGGTGGCCGAACCCCGCGCCGGGCGTTCCGGGAGGTCAGCGCCGGACACGGGCGCGAGCGCGGGCCGGCGGGAGGGACGCGTCAGCCGAGGAGCCGCTCCACCTCGGCCAGCTCCGCGTCGTCGAACGGCGCGGCGTCGAGGGCTCCGAGGTTCTGGTCCAGCTGGCGCACGCTGCTCGCGCCGACCAGGACGGAGGTGACGCGCGGGTCGCGCAGGGTCCAGGCGAGGGCGAGCTGCGCCAGCGTCTGGCCGCGTCCCGCCGCGAACGCGTTCAGCGCGCGCAGTCGGGCCAGCCTGTCGTCGGTGAGCACGTCCCGCTTGAGGAAGTGGCCGATGGCCATGCGCGAGTCGGCCGGAACGCCCTGCAGATAGCGGTCCGTCAGCTGCCCCTGGGCGAGCGGCGAGTACGCGATCACTCCGGCGCCGGCCTCGTCGGACGCGGCGATCAGCCCGTTCCGCTCGATGGTGCGGTCCAGCATGTTGTAGGCGTGCTGGTTGATCAGGAGCGGGGTGCCCAGCTCCCTGAGGGCGGCGGCCGCGCGGACCATCTGGTCGGGGCTGTAGTTGGAGAGGCCCACGTACAGCGCCTTGCCCTGGCGTACGGCGGTGTCGAGCGCGCCGACCGTCTCCTCCACGGGGGTGTCGGGGTCGGGCCGGTGGGAGTAGAACACGTCCACGTAGTCCAGCCCCATGCGGGCGAGGGACTGGTCGAGGCTCGCGAGGAGGTACTTGCGGGAGCCCCACTCGCCGTACGGGCCCGGCCACATGTCGTACCCGGCCTTGGTGGCGATGAACAGCTCGTCCCGGTAGGGGCGGAAGTCCTGGGCGAAGAGGGTGCCGAAGTTCGCCTCGGCGCTGCCGTAGGGCGGGCCGTAGTTGTTGGCGAGGTCGAAGTGGGTGACGCCCCGGTCGAAGGCGTGGCGCAGCACGGCGCGCTGCGTCTCGAGCGGCGTCGTGTCGCCGAAGTTGTGCCACAGGCCGAGGGACACCTGCGGCAGCAGGACGCCGCTGCGCCCGCACCGCTGGTACCGCATGGTCGTGTAGCGGTCGTCGGAGGCGCGGTAGGGGGCCGGTCTCACGGGGGTGCTCTCCTGCCTGGTCGGCGGGTGCGTGCGCCTCCGTGGCCGGCCGCGGGGACGCGGGCGGCCGGGGCGCACGCTGATCTCACTGTCCGACGAGGTTAACCGGCGTACGGCGGTCCCGCGGGGGCGGGCGGTCCGGGCGGTGGACCCGCCGGACCCGGCGTGGGGAGCGGCGGGGCGACGTAAGCGGGGGGGACGGCTGAGCGCGCCGACGCGTGGTCGGCGCGCTCAGGGGCCGGGCGCCTCGCCCGTGCGGGGCGGTCAGGCGGCCGGGGGCTGAACGGGCGGGGCGGGCTCGCTCAGCGGGAGGCGAGGAGGAGGCGGGTCTCCGTCTCGTGCTCTCCCGAGACGTGCTGGGTGGACCGCACGTCGAACAGCCTGCCGAGCGCCTTCTCGACCGCCTCCACCGAGTGGTGGTCACCGGTCAGCGTCGCCTCCACCTCCTTGCTGAGCCGGGGCGTCGCGGTGGGCTCGCCGGAGTGGGCGGAGCTGTCGAACGTGGCCATCCACACGGTGGGCTCCCGCCCGGACGAGGAGTGCGGGGTCACGTCCTCGCAGCCGGCGAAGACGTCGTCCAGCGCCTTGAAGACCGCCTCCGCGTCCGCGCGGCCGCAGTCGCTGAGCTGAACGGTGACGTCGCAGTCGGCGGGGTGGTCCCCCGTGGGCCGGTTCGCCGTGTCCTTTCCCGGGTCGCTTGCCATGGCGTTCTCCACGTCCTTCCGTCGGGTCCTGCGGAACGAGTACCCGTCTTCCCCGTGCCGCCACGGATGGCACCTGGGTGCCACTCCGCTGGCGGACGGGCACGGTGCGTGTTTGCGGGGAGGGATGCCTGGTACCGGGGTGGGACCGACGGGGGCCATCAGCAGGCACAGAGGAGAGGAACGGCCATGCCCGCAGGATCGAGCTCCAAGCGCGAGCGGCAGTACGAGCACATCAAGGACAGCGCCCGTGAGCGCGGCGAGGGCGAGAAGCGCGCCAAGGAGATCGCCGCGCGCACCGTCAACAAGGAGCGGGCCCGCAGCGGCGAGACGAAGTCCTCGGGCTCGTCGGGCTCGTCCGGTGGCAGGAGCTCCGGCAAGTCGGCGTCGCGCGGCTCCTCGTCGTCGCGGGAGACGTCGTCGTCGAAGCGCGGCGGGCAGGGCTCGCGGGGCGGCGGTTCGGAGGGCGCCACCTATGACGAGCTGTACGCCGAGGCCCGGAAGCGGGACATCCCCGGCCGGTCCTCGATGAACAAGGCGGAGCTTCAGCGCAAGCTCGGCAAGTGAGCCGGCCGGGGCGGCCGTCCTACGCGCTGTCCCCGCCGAGCGGGCTGTCGTCCAGGTGGGCGAGCAGGTCGGCGGGGTCGGCGTAGAGGGCGGCCGCTCCCGCGTCGGTGAGGTCCGCCCGCGGGATCCCGCCGCACAGCAGGCCCACGCAGGTCACCCCGGCGCGGGTGCCCGCCTTCATGTCCCAGACGGTGTCGCCGACGAACACCGACCGGTCGGCGGGCGCGCCGGCCAGTTCGAGCGCGTGCCGAACGGGGTCCGGGGACGGTTTGCCCTCCTCGGTGTCGTCGGCGCTGGCGATGGCCGTGACGGCGTCGTCGGCGTCGATGGCGCGGCGCAGCGCGGCGAGTTCGGCTCCGCCGGCGGAGGTGGCGAGGACGACGGTCCAGCCGCGCCCGGCGAGGGTCCTGAGCAGGCGGCCCGCGTCGGGCAGGGCCGCCAGGCGGTCGGAGTAGGTGCCGTAGAGGGTCTTGTGCGCGGCGCTGATCGACGCGTCGCCGCCGCGGTCGCGGTCGGGGTCGAGGAGGTGCTCGACGAGGTCTTCGGCGCCGAGCCCGATCGCGCGGTGGATGGCGTGCGTCGGCACGTGGTGGCCTGCCTGCCGGAAGGCCTCCCACCAGGTGGTGACGTGGAGGTGGTTGGTGTCGGCGAGGGTGCCGTCCACGTCGAACACGGCGGCGCGTTTCATCGGGGTCCTCTCTCTGTGCGGCCGGTCCGGCCGGTGGCTGTGTGCTGCGGTTTCCCCGCCCCGGCCGTCTCAGCCCTCGACGCCGGTCGCGCCGTGGGACGCGCCGACCGGTTTGGACTCCGGGGAGCCGCGCTGCCGCAGATACACGGAGAAGATCGCCATGGAGCCGATGGCGAGGAGCTCCGACTGCCAGTTCTGCAGCGTGCGGCTCCAGAAGTCCGGCTCCACCAGGTACTGCGACCACGGCAGCGGGCTCTCCAGCTCCCGCAGCCTCTCCTCGCCGAACGCGGCGGCGCCGCTGACGGACTGGGCGTACCAGGAGGCGAGGAAGACGGCGCACATCCAGATGCCGAGGGACCGGGAGTACAGGGACTGCCGCAGCCCGCCCACCCCGGCCCAGCGGGGCGAGTCGGGGGTGGCGTGGCGGCCGACGCGCTGGTCCTCGTCGGACTCGGTGCCGGCCTTGTGCATCTCCTTCGACTCCGGTGAGCCGCGCTGGAGCAGCCAGACGGTGCCGAACAGGTAGAGGAAGAACTGCAGGTACTCGGACTGCCAGTTCTCGGTCACGGCGACCGCGAAGTCGGCGGAGGTCAGATAGCGGCCGAAGCCGATGTGCTCGGCGCCGATGGCGCGCATCTCCTCGTTGTACTGGGCCTGCCCGGCGACGGCCTGGCAGAGGACGGTGACGAGGAACCCGGCGCCGAAGGCGAGGGAGAGGCCGTTGTCCTTGGCGAAGCGGAGGAGGCGGTTCTTCGGCTGCTTCGTGGACGGGCTCATCGGTGGGTCGCTCCGAGCACGCTGAAGTAGACGAGGCCGCTGAGGAGTGTGAGGGCGTACAGCGTGAACATGGTGCGCACGGCGGGGTCAGTCCCCTTTCACACGGCAGTCGTAGGGGCGCTCGGGGCGCGGCGTGCAGCCGGCCGCCCGGACCTTCCAGCCGTCCGGGAACCAGGTGACGAAGTACGTGTCGTGTTCCAGGACGACGCGGGCCTGGTGGCCGTACACGTCGGTGGTGCGGACCCGGCCCGGCGCCGGGAGGGCGGCGTCGGTGAGCCCTGCCTCGCAGGTCGGGCCCGGGTCCTGGGCCAGGGCCTGGCGGGTCGGCGGGGCGAGGAGCCGGCACGCGGCGGCGTGGTCGGAGCTCTCGGCGTGGCGGGCGAAGCGGAGGGCGGCGGTGTCGACGGCGTCGCGTTCGGCCTCGGGGGTGGCGCAGCCGGCGAGGACGGCGCTCGCGGTGGCCGCGGCGGCGAGCACGAGGACGGCGGGACGTCGGCGCACGGGCGGCTCGGCTCCTTTCGTCGCCTCGCCCCGGGGAGGTCCCGGAGGCACGGGTACGAGCATGGGGGCGCGGGGGCGGCCGGTCACGTCACCGCCGCGCGACACCCGGTGAGCTTCCTTCGGCTGCCGTATCGGCGTGCGGTCGTGCCGGCCGGGTCGCGGCGACGGCGACTCGGTGGGCTGGTGCGGGTGGGAGGGGGTACCAGGAACGGGTCGACAGCGAGGACAGGAGGGCGAAATGCCTGCTCAGGAGCGTGGCGCCGGCAGGGAGGCGGGCGGTGCGGCCGAGACCGGGGAGAGCGGCGAGCAGCAGGGGCTGTGGCGGGGGCGCCGTGAGACCCCGGAGGAGCGCGCCGACCGGCGGTGGGCCGAGCTGGTCCAGGAGATACGGGTGGCGCAGACGGGTGTGCAGATCCTGTTCGGCTTCCTGCTGACGGTGGTCTTCGCGCCGCGCTTCGCGGACCTGTCGGACGTGAACCGGGGCATCTACATCACCACCGTCGTCCTCGGCGCGGCGGCGACGGGCGCGTTGATCGGGCCCGTGTCGTTCCACCGGATCGTGTCGGGCCGCCGGATCAAACCGCAGACGGTGGTGTGGGCGTCGCGGCTGACGTTCGTGGGCCTGGTGCTGCTGCTGGCGACGATGGTGACGGCGCTGTTCCTCGTCCTGCGGGTGGCGACCCACGACGGTTACGTGCCGTGGCTGGTGTCCGGGGTGGCGCTCTGGTACCTGGTGTGCTGGTTCGTGCTGCCGATGTGGGCGCGGCACCGCTACACGACGCGTGACTGAGGACCTGCCAGCACCTGCTCCACCGTGTCGGCCTGGGCGGCGGGCTTGTCGGGGCGGTACCGCACGACCCGGGCGAAGCGCAGGGTGATCCCGGCCGGGTAGCGGGGCGAGCGCTGCAGCCCGTCGTAGGCGATCTCGACGACCAGCTCGGGCCGCACCCGGACGGTGAAGCCGTCGTCGGATTCGGCCAGCTCCCGCAGCCGGTCGGTCTGCCAGCGCAGCATCGTGTCCGTGAGGCCCTTGAAGGTCTTGCCGAGCATCACGAACGTGCCGTCGGCGGCGCGGGCGCCCAGATGCAGGTTGGAGAGGAGTCCGGTGCGGCGCCCGTGGCCCCATTCGGCGGCGAGGACGACCAGGTCGAGGGTGTGTACCGGCTTCACCTTCAGCCAGGAGCGGCCGCGCCGCCCCGCGCTGTAGGGCGCGTCGAGCGCCTTGACGAGCACGCCCTCGTGGCCCCGGTCGATGGTGTCGGCGAAGAACGCCTCGGCGGCCTGGCGCTGCGCCGGGTCGGCGGGGTCCGGGACGACGATCCGCCGCACCCGCTGGGGTTCGGGCACGAGACGCGCCAGCTCCGCGTGCCGCTCCCTGCCGGGCAGGTCCAGCAGCACGGCCCCGTCGGCGGCGAGGACGTCGAAGAACACGGGCGACACGGGGCGGGCCGCCGCGGCCGTGGCCACATCGACCCGTGAACCCACGCGGGACGCGGTCTCCTGGAACGGCACGGGCCTGCCCTCCGTGTCGAGGGCGATCACCTCGCCGTCCAGGATGAACCCGTCCGCGGCGATCTCCCGCGCGACGGCCACCACCTCCGGCAGCCGGTCGGTGATCTCGTCCAGCGAACGCGTGTACACCCGCACGTCGTCACCGGTCCGGTGCACCTGGACGCGGATGCCGTCGAGCTTCTCCTCCACGGCGCACGGGCCCAGCGTCGCCAGCCCGTCCGCGACGCTCTTCGCGGTGTGGGCGAGCATGGGCTGCACGGGCGTGCCGACGCGCAGACGGAACCGCTCCAGCGCCGGCGGCCCCTCGGCGAGCAGCGCCGTGGCGACCCGCGGGAGCGATCCGTCGAGCATCACCGCGCGGCGGACGTCGGCGGCCGGCGCATGGGCCGCCTTGGCGACAGCCTCCAGAGCGATCGCGTCCAGCGCGCCCTGCCGTACCTCGCCGGTCAGCAGCCTGAGCAGGAACCGCTGCTCGGGCGCGGTGGCCGCCGCTATCAGTTCGCGCACCAGGCGCCGCCGCTCCCCCTGCGAGCCCTGCCCGCTCACCCCCGCCAGCGCGGTCAGCGCGGCGTCCGTCCCGGCGACGGTGAGGGTGGCGTGGCCGGCGGGCGGGACCTGCTCCTTGAGCGTGCTCCACCCGATCCCGATCCGGCCCTGCGGCAGGCGGCCCGCGAGGTAGGCGATCACCAGCGGGACCTCCGCCGGAGGGGTCGCGGAGAACAGGTCGGCCAGCACGGCGATCTTCCCGGAGCGCGCCGAGACGGCGGCGACCTGCTCGGACACATCGGCGAGGCGAGCCAGCAGCATGCCGCCATCGTGCCTGTCCCCCGCCCCGACCGCACGCCGTACGACATGTACCGGCCGGGGCGCGCCGGTCGCGGCACGCGTGCGTACCGGGCAGACGCGGGGGTGCGGGAAGCGGGGGTGCCGGTCGCCCCGACCGACGGCGGGCGCCGGGAAGCGGGGGCGTACCGGTTTCCCCGGCCGACGCGGGCGGCGGGAGGGGCGCGTGCCGGTCGGTGGACGGCGCGGGGCGCCGGGACGGCGCGTACTGGTCGGCGGACAACGGCGGGAGTGGGTCGTACCGGTCACCCTGACCGACGCGGGGCGCTGGGGACGGTGCGTACCGGTCGGCGGACAGAGGCGGGAGCGGGACGCAGCGGTCGGCGGGGCGGCACCGGTCCCGGAGCGGGCGGCGAGGTGTCGGGTGGCGACCGGCCAGGACCGGGTGTCGGCCGGTTCGCGGTGCGGTGGTGTGGGTGGCGCTGTGCTCGGTGCTCTGCGCGGCGGGGGCGCTGGTGGGTGGTTGGGGCTCGGGGCGGTGGTGCACGGCGGGCGGCCTGGGCGTCGGGGGCCGGGACGGGGTGCTCGCCGGGGGCCCGGGGCGGTGGCGCGACGGGCGGCCTGGGCGGTGGCGCGTCAGGTGCCGCCGGTGTGCCGCCGGGTGCGGGGGATGTCGCTCGGGGGATGGCGGCGCGTGGTCGGAGATCAAGCCGCATGTCTCCGTTCCTTCACTCAACTCCCCTAATCTTCAGGCGACTTCAAGTGGCCGACGAGGAAACAGGGGCTGTTATGGGCGTGTTGGCACGTTCTGCGGGGGCCGTCGTGGTGGCGGGGGTCATGGTGCTGGGCGCCGCTCCCGGTGCGGCCGTGGCCGTCGATCCGGGGCAGCTGTCCTATGGCGCGTCGACGGCGGTGGGCGTCCACAACGCCTACGAGAAGACCAAGTACCGGTACTTCGCGGACGCCCTGGACTCGGGTGCGGCCATGCTGGAACTCGATGTGTGGACCAACGCGTTCGGCCGGTCCTGGCGGGTGTCGCACAGCAATCCCCTCGGCAACGACAACAACTGCGAGAACGCCGCGCACGCGGGCGAGCTGCGCACCAAGTCCCGCAACCAGGATCTCGGGGGCTGCCTCGCCGACATACGCGCCTGGCACGACGCCCACCCGGGGCACCGGCCGGTCCTGCTGAAGATCGAGATGAAGGACGGGTTCCAGGACCGCTACGGGCGGGGGCCGGCCGCGCTGGACGCGCTGCTGACGGCGCGGCTGGGTGACGCGCTGTTCCGGCCGGCCGATCTGATCGGCACCCACCCGGACCTGGACACGGCCGTCCGCACCGATGGCTGGCCCAGCCGCGCCCGCCTCGCCGGCAAGTTCATCGTCGAGCTGATCCCCGGCACGGTCGAGGAGGACAACCCGGCCGACTCCCTGTGGACCGATCGCGAGTACGCCGGCCATCTGCGGAACCTCGCCGCCGCCGGCCGGCTGGGGGAGGCCGGCGCGTTTCCGGCGGTGCACCGGGCCCAGGCCGGTGACCCCCGGCTGCGCTACTCGGACGCCGGACTGCGGCCGTGGTTCGTGGTGTTCGACGGGGACGCCTCGGTGTACGCGGGCGGTTCGGTGGACACCTCCTGGTACGCGCGACGGAACTACCTGGTCGTCATGACAGACGCGCACAACGTCGCCCCGGCCATCGACGGCACCAACCCGACCGAGGCGCAGGCCCGCGACCGGCTCGCCCTGCTGGCCGGGCGGCACGCCAGCATCGTGTCGGCCGACTGGTACCCGCTCCCGGCCGTCCTGTCGTCGGTCGTCCCCCGCGCGGGCGCCTAGGCAGATCCGTCACCCGGGGGCCGGAGCGTACGGGGGCATCCGGCCCTTCGGCACGGGCAAGGGGGTGTTGCCGCCCTCCGTCCGGCACGTCCGCCTCGGCGCCCGGGTGTGTCACCCCACTCGGGGCCTCCGCAGGCCGAGCCGGGCGAGGAAGCCCGCACGCGCGGTCTTACGGCGGCGCCTCTCCGGGCCGTGCGGCCGCACGGGACCAGGCGCCGGGCGGCCTGGCGCGGTGGGACCAGGATGCGCCTGCGGGCCGGGCGGTGCGGTGGGGCCGGGCGGCCCCACGGGGGCATGCGGCGCGGTGAGCGACGTCGGTGCGGGTCGTTGTCGCGTGCGGGGCGGCACCGGTCGGCCTTCTGCCCCGCCCCCTGCGTAGCTGGGCGGCACCGGCGTTCGCGTGGCCGCGCTGACCGCTGCTCCCGTGTCGGCACCCGCGCGGACGGCCATCCCGGCCGCCTGCGCCCAGGGGGTCCAGAATCCTTGGGCGGCCACTGGGGCCCCGATGGGCGGGCCGACTGGCTCTGCCGGGTCCGTCGCCGCAGACGAGGTCGCGCACGGTGCGACGTGCGGCGGCGTGAGCGATGACGCTGGTGCCACCGGCACAGCGGGGGACCACGGTGGGGGCGGCGCCGGCACTCCCGGCACGGTCGACCCGGGTGTGGCCGACCCCGGCACGGTCGAGCCTGGCGCAGCCGAGCCCGGCATGGTCGCCCACGGCTCCGTCGAGCCCGATGCCAGCGTGCCGGGGCCGAGCACCGGGGAGCGCCTCCGTGCCGCGCGGAGCGCTTCAGCCAGCTCCGCGCGCAGGCCCGCCGCTTCGTCCGGGTCGTCGGCGATCAGCAGCCGGTCCGCCACCGCACGGGCGGCGGGCGACTCCGGATGGCCGTGCGGCGGCGGGGGCCTCAGCCGCTCCAGGCGGGCCCGCTCGTCCATGTCCGGAACGACCGCGGCCAGCTCGTGCGGATCGAGGAACGACGCGAGCGCCGCCACGCGCGCCCAGGCGTCCCACGCCTGGTCCATCAGCAGTCGCCGGCGGCGGGCCCGCCATGTGCGCGGCCGGGCGTCCTCCCCCGCCTTGAGCCGCTCCCTGAGTCCGGCCGGCGCCCGGCCGGTGAGGAGCTCCCGATGGCGTGCCGCGGTCTCCACGACCTCGCGGGCCAGGTAGAGCCAGACGACAGCGCGGTACCGGTTCAAGTAGTAGGCGACGGGCGAGAAATGGCCGGTTCTCGCCAGTCGGGTGAAGCGGTCGGGCGAGATGCCGGCCAGTTCGGCCGCCTGCGCGGTGCCGACGGTGCGGACCCGGTCGCGCAGACCGGCCGGGAAGTCCGGCTCGGCCCGGAGCCGGTCGATCTCCTCCTGCGGGACCCTGGGCCGCCCGCCCGACGGCGCCGGTACCGTCCGCACCTGCCCCAGGTGCACCGCGAGATCGAACTCGCTTCGGCGCAGAACCAGTTCCTGTGCCGCCTTTCCGTAGGCGACGGTGTGTCCGATCTGATCGACTGACATGCGGCTCCCCCGAATCTCGACTTCGACTACTCTCTGTGACGAACGTAGCGCAGCCGGAGTTCCCCCGCGCGAACCTGTGGATAACTCGGTGTGATCGCGGCGGGCTTGGAGGGGTCGTGCGCGAGGGCCGGGTCAGGAGGCGTCGGGTGTGTCGGAGTGGCGTGATGCCACGGCCAGGTGGTCTCCGACGCGGTTGACGAGGAGCGTCATCTCGTAGGCGACATGGCCCACGTCCGCCTCGGAGGCGCTGAGTACGCAGAGGCAGCTGCCCTCTCCCGCGGCGGTCACGAAGAGTAGGGCCTCTTCGAACTCCACCATCGTCTGGCGGGCCTCCCCCACCCCGAAGTGGCGCCCGGCTCCCCGGGCCAGGCTGTGGAGTCCCGACGAGACGGCCGCGAGGTGCTCGGCGTCCTCGCGGGCGAGTCCGCTGCTGGCGGCGGTCACGAGTCCGTCGTTCGACAGCACCAGGGCGTGGTGTATGTGCGCCACACGCTGGGTCAGATCGTCCAGGAGCCAGTCGAGTTCCTTGTCGAGCGCCATGCCCGGTCCTCCCCGTTTTCGTATGTCCCCGTTTTCCCCGTGTCCGCGTAAGCCTTACCCACCGGGGTGGGCGCGGCAAGCGCCCTCCCGGTCACCTGGTCACGAAACGGTCTCGAGCATGCGGGCCGTGTGGACGCGCCCCGCGTGCTCGACGAGCCGTACGAGGACCTCCTTCCCGGAGTCGCGTTCGCGGGCGTCGCACAGGACGACGGGCGTTCCCGGGTCCAGGTCGAGGGCGTCGGCCACCTCGGGCGCGGAGTACGAGCGCGCGCCGGGGAAGCAGTTGACCGCGACGAGGAACGGGATGCCCCGGTGCTCGAAGTAGTCGACGGAGGGGAAGCAGTCCTGGAGCCGCCGCGTGTCGGCGAGGACGACGGCGCCCAGGGCTCCCTGGGACAGCTCGTCCCACAGGAACCAGAACCGGTCCTGTCCCGGGGTGCCGAACAGGTACAGGGAGAGACCGGACCGGATGGTGATCCGGCCGAAGTCCATGGCGACCGTGGTGGTGGTCTTGTGGTCCACTCCCCCGGTGTCGTCCACGTCCCGGCCGGCTTCCGTGAGCCGTTCCTCGGTGCGCAGGGGACGGATCTCGCTCACCGCTCCGACGAGGGTGGTCTTGCCGGCGCCGAAGCCGCCGGCCACGAGGATCTTCAACGCCAGGGTGTCAGAGGGCTCGAAGGCCATTGATCACTTCTCTCAGGATCTGTTCGTCGGGCAGTTCCGCCGCGGGTACCGGGCGGTGGACGGTGACGAGTCCGGCTTCGAGGAGGTCGCCGAGCAGGACGCGTACGACGCCCACGGGCAGGTCCGACTCGGCTGCCAGGTCGGCGACGGACTGCGTCGCGGTGCGGCACAGGGCCATGAGGACGCGGTGCTCGGGACCGAGGAGCAGGTCATCGGCGGTGGGCGGCTCGGGGGCCGCGGCCACGAGGGCGATCAGGTCGAAGCGGGCGGTGCCCGCGCCGGGTCTGGTGCGCCCGCCGGTCATGGCGTACGGCCGTACGAGGGGGCCGGCGTCGGCGTCGTACCAGCGGCTGCCGGGAGGGTGCGGGCCGCTGTCCTGGGGGGTCATCGCGCGCTGTCCGTTCCGTCAGCCGGCCGCCGGGGCGTGGACCGCGCGCGGCGGGGTGTGGAGGTGCTCGCCGACGCGCTTGACCAGGCGGGCCATCTCGTACGCGATGAGGCCGATGTCGGCGGAGGCGTGGCTGAGGACGGCCAGGCAGGAGCCGTCGCCGGCCGCGACGACGAACAGGAAGGCGTCGTCGAGTTCGACCATCGTCTGCCGCACCCCGCCGACGCCGAAGTGCCGGCCCGTGCCCTTGGCGAGGCTGTGGAACCCGGAGGCGACGGCCGCCAGGTGCTCGGCGTCCTCGCGGCCGAGGCCGCTGGAGGCGCCGACGGGCAGCCCGTCCGCGGAGAGTACGACGGCGTCGCGGACCTCCCGTACGCGTGCGATGAGGTCGTCCAGCAGCCAGTCCAGGTCCCGTGAGGCGTGGTGCCGCGCGGTGTGGCCCTCGTGGTCGGTCATCTTGCGTCTCCTTCGCTGCCGTGGGGGTGGGAACGGCCGCTGCCGGCCGCCGTTCCGGGGAGGGGCGGGCGGGCGGCTGCCGGGCCCGGCGCGGGGCCCCTGCCGCGCGCCCACCCCGCCCGGTAGGCCGCCATGCGGTCCCGGACCTGCTCTGGGGTGCGCTCGGGCGGGTCGTCGGCGGGCGGGTGCGGAGGCGGGTCCTGCGGCGCCGGGGGTGCCTGGCGCAGCTGGGGGGCGAGGCCGGCCTGCCGTACGCGGCGTGGCAGACCGTCGCCCGCTGGCCGTGGTTCCGGGGCGTGATCGGGGCCGCGGTCCCGCGCGGGGAGGGCGGCGGCAGGGGGCCGGGCCGACGCAGCGGCCCCCTGCGCGTGGGGATGCGCGGGCGTGTGGGGTGGGGCCGTCGGGCGCAGGCGTGCCGCCGGCGGCGCCGCGGGGGCGGAGTCCCGGGCGTGTGGCGCCGGTGCGCTGTCCCGTACGTGAGGCGCCGTTGCGCCGTCGCGTGGATATGGGGCCGGTGCGCCGTCCCGTAGCCGTGGGATGGGCGTGCTGCTGTCCTGTGGGCCGGGGGCGGGGGTGCTGTCCTGTGCTCGTGGGGTGGGGCGGCGGGCGGGCTCTCTGACGGGGAGGGTGCCCTGCAGCAGGTCGGTGGGGAGGAGTACGACCGCGGTGGTGCCGCCGTAGGCGGAGGTGCGCAGCTGGACCTTGATGTCGTGGCGGACGGCGAGTCGGCTGACGACGAACAGGCCGAGCCGGTCGCTGTCGAACAGGTCGAGCGACTCGGATCCGGCTATGCGCCGGTTGGCGTCTGCGAGGGCCTGCGGGCTCATGCCGAGGCCCCGGTCCTCGACCTCCAGCGCGTAGCCGCTGCCGACCGGTTCGCCGGTGACGCGGACCTTGGTGTGGGGTGGGGAGAACTGGGCGGCATTCTCCAGGAGTTCGGCGAGGAGGTGGGTGAGGTCGGCGACGGCGCCGCCGGTGACCGCCGTCTCCGGCAGGGGGTGGACCTCCACGCGCGCGTAGTCCTCGATCTCCGAGACGGCCGCGCGGACCACGTTGGTGAGGGGGACCGGGGTGCGCCAGGCGCGGCCGGGGGCGGAGCCCGACAGGATGATCAGGCTTTCCGCGTGGCGGCGCATGCGGGTGGTGAGGTGGTCGAGACGGAAGAGGTCACCGAGTTCGTTGGGGTCGTCGGCGCGGCGTTCCATGCTGTCGAGCAGATGGAGCTGCCGGTGGACGAGCACCTGGCTTCTGCGGGCGAGGTTGACGAAGACCCCGGAGATGCCGTCGGCGAGTTCCGCGCGTTCGACGGCGGCGTTGAGCGCGGCGCCGTGGACGGTGGACAGGGCCGCCGCGACCTGCCCGATCTCGTCGTGCGTGGGGGGTGCCTGCGGTGCCTCGGCGTGGATGTCGAGCTCCTCCCCCGCGCGCAGGCGCCTCATGGCGTCCGGGAGGCGGCGATGGGCGATGTCCAGGGCGGAGTCGCGCAGGCCGACGAGTTCGACGACGAGGGCGCGGCCGATCCGTACGGAGATGACGAGGGCGGCGGCCACAGCGGCGAAGCCGAGGAGGACGGCGGCGCCGGCGGGGGTGAGGGCGCCGCCGACGAGCGGATCGGCGCGGTCGGCGGCGGCCCTGCGGGCGTCGTCCTCCAGGGCGGCGAGGCGGGCCCGTATGGCTGTGTGGGCGGGGTCCCAGGTGGTGGCCGGGGCTGCCTCGGCGGCGCGGCGTGCCGTCGATGCCTTGGCGACGGCTTCCTCGGCGGCGGTGAGCCGCTGGTACGCGCTGCCGTCCGCGAGGCGGCGCCACGCGGTGCGGGCGGGGACCGGTAGATCGGCGGTGGCTCCCCGCAGCAGGGCGCGGCGGGCTTCGGCGGCTCCGGTGAAGTCGCGGCGGCGCTCTGCGGGGAAGGAGCCGGTGAGGTGGGCGGTGGTGAGCAGGGCGTCCTCCTGGGCGAGGAGTTCGGCCGCGCGGTTCAGGTCGAGGAGCACCCGTGCGGAGGCTCCGTCGGGGAGGTCGGGCAGGCGGGTGAGGGCGCCTTGGACGTCGTGGGCGGCGGCGATGATGTCCGTGTAGCCGTCGTGCAGCAGGCCCGCGGTACCGGCCGCCCGCGACCGGGTGGTGGGACGTGACGCCGGGGCCTGGGCCTGGAGGCGCAGGGGCTTGAGGCGGGCGGTCTCGTCGACGAACCGCCGCAGCCGGTCGGCGACTTCCAGTGGCAGGTCGCCAGTGTCGGCGGTGGTGTGCCGGCCGCCCAGCCGCAGGCGGGCGACGAGGGCGTCGGTACGGCGGACCCGCTGCCGCAGTTCGCCGGCGTGGACGGTGCCGGGCGCGGCGGCTTGGCGTACGGCGGCGCGGCGTTCTTCCTGCAGGGCGGTGACGGCCGCTCTGACGGGTTCTCCGACCCGCTGCTCGGCGCTCCGGGCCGCGCGGAGGTGGGCGATGTCCTGGGCGGTGGTCACGGTGGCGAAGCCCCACAGGGTGAGCAGGGCGACGACGGGGACCATGAGGAGGGCGATGACGCGGGCGCGCACGGTGCGGGCCCGTGGCAGCCGCCACGGGAGGCGCGGTTCGCCCCGCACCCCTCGGACGTGGTGCTCACGCGGTTCGCGGAGGCCACCGGGCGGGCGGGCCGTGCGCTCGCCCGGCTCGCGGGTCCTGGTCGGGCGGTCGCGGTGCTCGGCGGGCGGTGGCGGGGCCGCGTGGGCACGGCGGCCACGGGGCGGCCGGGAGGCGTCTCGGGGCGAGGGGGCCGGTGGTGGCGCGGCGGGCGTGTCGGCGCCGTCGGGTGTGCGGGGGCTGCGCATGGCCTCCTCGTTCCGGATGTTCGGGCGGTGCTGCGAGGTGCGGCGGGCGGGTTGGGGGGTGAGGGGCGGGTGGGTGACCGGTCGCGGGACGGGTGGTGCGGTCTCGTGGCGGGGCGGGGGCGGATCTGGTCCTGGCCGGGCGGCCGGGCGCGGGGGCTGGGCTGCGCCCCCGACGGTCGTACGGCCCCTGCGGGAGCCGGCGGCCGTGCGACGCCGGTGGGGCGACGACGCCGGGTGGGGTGCTGCGGGCCGTGAAACGACGGTTCAGGGCCGTTGCGGCCGGGGCTCGACGCGGGGGACGGTGCGGGCGGCGGCGCCCGCGGGGGCGGGGCCCGCGTCGCCGGGGTGGTCGGGCGCCGGGTACCGGACGGGGCCGTGCCGGGTCCGCTCGTACCGGGCCTGGCCGCGGGCCGCCGGGGAGAGGGCGACGAACGCCGCCGTGAGGAACAGGTACGAGCCGAGCCCCACGGCGAGCGGGAACACGAACTGCATGGCCGTGGCGCCCGGCAGCGGCTGGGCGGACGGTGCGACGTCGACGGTGACGGCGTACATGCCGGTGTAGTGCATGCTGCTGACGGCCGCGCCCATCACCGGGGAGGCGATCGCGACCGCCGCGGGCGACCGGATGTTCAGCGCGGCCCACAGCGCCGCCGTGGCGGCCGCGACGGCGATGACGACGGACATCGCGACGAGCAGCGGGTCGTACCGCACCGTGCCGTGCAGCCGGAGGGCCGCCATGCCGATGTAGTGCATGCTCGCCACTCCGATGCCGGTCGTCAGCCCGCCGACCAGCAGGGACCGGGCCCGCGGGTCGGGGCCCTGGGCGACGGCGAGGAGGCCGAGGCCGACGACCGCCATGGCGACGAGGAGGCTGAGCACGGTCAGCGGCACGTCGTAGCGGATGTCCGTGCCGGTGACGCCGAAGCCGAGCATGGCGACGAAGTGCATCGTCCAGATGCCGGTGCCCAGCGCCGAGGCGGCGGTGAGCAGCCAGTTGCGGCGGGCGGCGCCGGTCGCGCCCATCGCTCGGACGGTGCAGCGCAGGCCGAGGGCGGCTCCGACGCAGGCCATCGCGTACGACAGCACGGGGGTCAGCCAGCCGAAGGCGGCGTGGTCCAGGTGTCCCATGGGTCCGGGACCGTAGTCGGACAAGACACCCGGTTCGGGGACACATTCGAAAGCTGACGGAATATGACAGAGCGATGTTCCGGAACGATCGCGGACGTTCGTACGTGTGCGCAGGTTGCCGCACGCACGGGTGAGGGATCATGAACGCGTGAGCGACGACCACAGAGACGTCCAGGAGTTCTTCGCGGCGCGCGCGGCCGCCTGGGACGCGCGCTTCCCCGACGACGGTCCGGCGTACGAGGCCGCCGTCGCCGACATCGGGCTCAGGCCCGGCGACGCCGTCCTCGACGCGGGCTGCGGCACCGGGCGGGCGATGCCCGCGCTGCGGGCCGCCGTGGGACCGCTGGGCACGGTCGTCGGTGTGGACCTGACGCCCGAGATGCTGGACGCGGCCCTACGCGCCGGCCGGAACGGCAGCGGGGCGCTGCTGCTGGCCGATGTGGGAAGCCTGCCGCTGCGGGACGGCGCCTTCGACGCGGTGTTCGGAGCCGGTCTCATCTCCCACCTGGCACGGCCCGCCGAGGACCTGCGGGAGCTGGCGCGCGTGGTGCGGCCCGGCGGACTGCTCGCCCTGTTCCACCCGGTCGGGCGCGCCGCCCTCGCCGCACGCCACGGCCGGCGGCTCACCGGCGACGACCTGCGCGCCGAGGAGAACCTGCGGCCGCTGCTCGCCGGATCGGGCTGGCGGCTCCAGTCGTACGTGGACGAGGACAGCCGCTTCCTGGCGCTGGCCGAGCGGACGGCCTGACCTTCCGGGGGGCGCGGGCCTGGGACGGTGGCTGCCGGGGGGGGCCTGCCGGTTCGAGGCGTGGTCGGGTTCGGGGGACTGCGCGGTTCGGGCGCCTGCCCGGTTCCGGGCAGCGCACGGCCCACGCGCCCTACTGCGGTGGTGCCGCCGGGAATACGTTGGAGGGACGAGACGGCAGACGGCGACGCGTGCGCCGCACGGGAAGGTGGCCCCCATGTTCGACAAGCTGCGTGCGATCCTCCCGTTCCCCGCCCAGGCCCGCCGTGGCGCGGCAGCAGCGGACGGCGCGCCGGGCGCCGGTCTGCGGGCGCAGAAACGTCCGCACAACATCTTCGAGGCCGCGTCGGCCTACGTCGCCGCCTGTGCGGACGACGACGAGGACGCGATGGAGGAGGCGGCCGGCTGGGTGTCGCCGGAGGCGCTGTCCTTCGGCGTGCAGGAGCTGGCCTGCAGGGCGGTGATAGCGCTCGCGCGGGAGCGCGACGAGTCGCCCCACACGGTGGCGCGCGGTCTGCTGGGGCTCCCGCCCGGCTGAGTGGCGCCCGGGTCTCGACGGCTGGGTTACTCGCTGGTTAAGGTGCGCCGACCGACCCGCACGGCGTTCGACGGACGCACGCGGCGGGCTGTCGCGACTGTACGACGGGAGGCCGCCGTGACCGGTACGGACGACCAGCGCGCGGGTGGCGGGGCCGGACAGCAGGCCGGTTCCGCCGTCGGGCCCGCTGCCGAGGGCCCCGGCGGGACCGGTGCCGCGGGCGAGGCGGACGGCGACGACGCGCTGTATGTGCTGACGGCCCTGCTCCTCACGCCCGCCCGGTTCCCGAGCGTCCTCGGCGACGACTACCCGCAGGCGTGCCGGGCCCTGGGTCTGGAGCCGTACGCCGAGGGCTACGGGCTCGTGCTCGGGCAGGACGGCGACGGGGCGCGGTGGACGGTCGCCGTGGACGACGTGTCGCTGGTGGCGGTGGCGATCGCCGCGTGGGACTGCGGCATGGAGTACGACCTGTCGCCCGACGAGCGGAGCGTCGTCGCGGCGCTGCCGGGCTGGCCGCTCGCCCTGGCGGTCTCGGCGCCGGGCCTCCCCACGCCGCACGATCCGGAGACGGCGGAGGGAGACCCGCCGCTGCTGACGCCGCCCGACGAGACCCGGTGGGGTCCGGCGCAGCGGCGGCTCGGCGCGGACGAGATCGCCCTCCAGTGGGCGGCGTGGCGTGAGCAGCTCGGCGACGAGGATTTCGGCGCCGCCCAGCCGCCTGGCGCGGCACCCGGTCTGCATGCGGCGGATGCGCGGGCCGCCGCCGAGGGGCCGGCGGGCGGCGCGGCGCACGCCCGGCTGGAAGGCGGCGGTGGCACGGAGCGCGAGGGCGCGGCGCAGGCTGCCGGGGAGCGCGGCGGGCCTGCCGACGGGCCGGGGCCGGACGCCGCGGTGCGGCGGGTACTGGCCGAGGCGCGGGCCTACCTGGCGGACCCGCCGCCGCCCGGACGGGTGCGCTCCACGTTCGCGCCCGGCGGTGCGCGGATGCTGCGGGTGGACGGGCCGGGCTGGTCGCTGGTGGCGAGGACCGACGACATCGCCTTCGTCCTGCTCGACGAGCGGCCCGGCGAGGTGCTGCCCGTGGGGCGCGGCCCCCAGCTGCCGGGTCTGCTGGCGGGCCTGGACGCCATGGCGGTACGTCCGGGCTGAGGCCCGCACGCAGCACCTCGCGACCCAGCGGAGGCCGGCTCTGCACCTCTCCCCGGACGGGGATGAGAGGCAGGATGTCGCCAGGTCCGGTGCTGACGCCCTGAAAGGGGCGCGTGGGCAGCCCGGCCCCCTGACGGTGGGATACGGCACGGCCGCCTTCCCCTGCCCGTACGGGCCCGCTCCGAGTGAAGACTCCGAGCCTTCGCGGCTCATCTTCGGGTCGGACCTCGCTCGATAACGGACGACAAGAGTCGACTCCCCACCCACCGCGACGAAGCAGGAAATCGGCGGCAACGCTGAGGTGCGCGGTGGCGTCTGCGGGCGTGGGGCGCACGTACGGAGCCGTCGACGCGCCGCGCATCGGGCGCCGGGTGGAGCCGCCTGCGGAGAGCGGCGCGTACGGCGGGCCGCGTACGGCCCCGGGGTCAGCGGCCTATCTCGCGTCGCGCGGCCACCCGCTTGAGGCGGCGCCGCTGGCCGGGGTCCAGCGCCAGATACGCCAGGGCGGGCACGCCCAGCAGGATGAACAGGGACATCCAGAAGCCGATCAGGGGCATCAGCAGCAGCCCGACGGCCACTCCCCCGATCACGATCTTGGTCCTCGTCGACATGGACGCCTCCTTCTCGGCTGTCTGCACGGTGAACGCCCGGCCGGGCGTCGGAGTTCCGGCGGGCGGTGCCGGCTCAGGGGGCGGTGCGCAGCGGCTCGCCGACCGCGTGGAGATGGCCGAGCACCTGCCGGTACGAGTCGACGGCGCCGGTCTCCGTGTACGGGATGCCGAGCCGCCGGCAGTGGTCGCGGACGAGCGGCTGGGCGAGGCGCAGGTGGGGGCGCGGCATGCTGGGGAACAGGTGGTGCTCGATCTGGTAGTTGAGGCCGCCCAGCAGCCAGTCGGTGACGGCGCCGCCGCGGATGTTGCGCGAGGTGAGGACCTGCCGGCGCAGATGGCCCCAGTTGTCGTCGGCGCCGTCCTCGCCGGGCATGGCCATGCCCTTGTGGTTGGGGGCGAAGGCCATGCCGAGGTGGAGGCCGAGCAGCATCTGGTGGATCAGCGCGAAGAGCAGTGCCTGCCCGACGGGCATCGTGGCGAGGAGCAGCGTGGCGTAGCCGGCCACGTGCGCGACGAGCAGGCCGCCCTCCGCGAACCTCGCACGGCGTGTGCCGCGCCGGGCCCTGCCGGTGAACACCGCCTGGAAGCCGTACACCTTGAGCGCGAGCCCTTCGAGGGTGGTGAGCGGGAAGAACAGCCACGCCTGGTGCCGGGTGAGCCAGCCGCGCAGGCCGGTGCGGCCGTCCGCGTGGTGGCGGGCGAAGACGAGGACGTCGGGGGCGACGTCCGGGTCCTTGTCGACGTGGTTGGGGTTCGCGTGGTGGCGGTTGTGCTTGTCGTTCCACCACTCCTGGCTCATGCCGAGCAGCAGGTTCGCGTGGACGATCTGCAGGAGGTGGTTGGTGCGGCGGCGGGCGGCGATCTGGGCGTGCCCCGCGTCGTGGGCGATGAAGCCGGTGCGGGCGGAGAACACGGCCAGCGGGACGGCGAGGAGCAGGGTCCAGGGGGAATCGCCGTAGAGGACGAGTGCGGCGCAGACCGCCGCGAGGGCGAGGAGGTTGACGGTGATGCCGGCGGCGTACCAGCCGGGTCGCCGCTCCAGGAGGCCCTGGTCCCGGACGGCGCGCAGCAGGGGCGTGAACTCGCTCGCGCTGGTGCGGGTCGGCGCCGTGGTGCGCTCCGGTGGGGCGGCGAGGGCTTGGGGCATGGTGGTCTCCGGTCTCGGTTCTGCGGGCCGACGGTTCGGCGGGATGCGGGTGGGGCGGCGCGGGCCTCCGTACGCTGTTGCGGAAGCCCGTCGTGCCGTGGGCGACGTTGTACCCATGAACCTACGGAGAGGGCGGTGCCGCGGACCATGACGGCAGCACCCGTACGAGGTGGGGGCAACCCCTCCATCCGGAGTGGTGCGGACGCCACCCCGCCGCACCGGTGTGAGCCACCTCACGGCCGGAGGATTCCCTTCCGTCCGCGGCGTCCTGTACCGTCGGCGCTTCCACATCCGGCTAGTCAAATTTGAGGACTGCGTCAGCACCGTGCACTGGGACCCCACTCTCGCCGACCTCGCCCGCTGCTCCACCCTCTTCCTGCCCGCCGATCCCGCACGCGACGGGCGCCTCGTCTTCTGGGCGGACGACGGCGCCCCGCTGCCCGAGGCCCCCCGCTGCGGCGCCGTCGAGGAGGTGGACGTCGTCGCGGACGACGCCGCGTCGCGGCGTGTGCCGGCGCTCTGCCTGCCCGTGCGGGACGCCCTGCCGCTGCTGGCGCGTACCGGCGCCGGGTCGGTCGGCGACCCGTCGGGGTCATGCGCGTTCTGGGGGGCCGCGGCGCTGCTCGCCCTCGACCTCGTCGCGCGGGGCCGCCTGCTGCCCGGAGTGACGGAGGGCGGTTACGACGCCTGGCGGGTCGGCCCGCTCGCGGCCGAGGACCTCGACCGGGTGCGGACGCTCGCCGCGTCGATGCCTCCGAGCGCCCACGCGGTACCGGCGGGAACCGCCGAGGACGGGGCGGTGCTGCTGCCCGAACCCGAGGCGCTGCTGCGGGCGTTCCTGGACGCGGTGGCGGACGTGCTGCCCCGCACCCCGGCCGCGCCGCTCGCCGCGGGCGGTGCGCCCTTCGCGGACGTGGCCCCGCAGCGGGTGCCGGAACTGCTCGCGTGGGCGGCCGATGTGGCGGCCGGTCACGACGCCGGCGTGCGGCTCTCGCTGCGCATCGAGGTGACGGGCCTGGACGGCCCCGCCGCCGGCGAGCCCGCCACGGGGGAACCGGCCTTCCGTGCCGTGCCGCAGCTGCACCACGTCGGGGACGCGGCGCTCGTCGCGGACGCCGCCCAGGTGTGGTCGGGCGCCGCCGGCGCGGCGTTCGGGGCGTCGGCCCGCCGGGACGCGCTGCTCGCGCTGCGCCGTGCCGCCCGCGTGTGGCCCGCCCTGTCGCCGCTGCTGTCGGCGTCGGTGCCGGACGCCCTGGAGCTGGCCGACGAGGAGATCGCGGAGCTGCTGGGCGGCGCCGGGCGCGCGCTCGCCCAGTCCGGCGTACAGGTGCACTGGCCCAGGAGCCTGGCGCGGACACTCACCGCGAAGGCCGTCGTCGGGCCCCCGCGCGGCGAGGGCGACGGCGTGCCGTACGGGCGGGATTCCGGCCTGCCGTCGTTCCTCTCCGCCGACGCGCTGCTCGCCTTCGACTGGCGCTTCGCCCTCGGCGGCGAGTCCGTCGACCGCGCCGAACTCGACCGCATCGCCGAGGCGGGCCGTCCCCTGGTGCGGCTGCGCGACCAGTGGGTGCTGGTGGACCCCGAGGAGGTGCGGCGCGCCCGCGAGCGCCGGGACCGGCGCGTCACGCCCGTGGAGGCGCTCGGCGCCGTGCTGACGGGCACCACCGAGGTGGACGGCGCGCAGGTCGGTGTCGAGCCGTCCGGGTGGCTGCGGGAGCTGCGTGACCGGCTCGCGGACCCCGAGAGCGGCCCGCAGGAGGTCGCACAGCCCGCCGCGCTCGCCGCGACGCTGCGCGACTACCAGCTGCGGGGCCTGAACTGGCTGCACCGCATGACCTCCCTGGGGCTCGGCGCCTGCCTCGCCGACGACATGGGCCTCGGCAAGACCATCACGCTCATCTCGCTGCACCTGCACCGGCAGACCGATCCGGCCGCGGCGGGTCCGACGCTCGTCGTGTGCCCCACGTCGCTGATGGGCAACTGGCAGCGGGAGATCGAGAAGTTCGCGCCCGGCACGCCGGTCCGCCGCTTCCACGGGCCCCGCCGCGACCTGGACGGCGTCACCGACGGGTTCGTGCTCACCACCTACGGGACGATGCGGCTCGACAGCGGGCGCCTCGCGCGCGTGGACTGGGGCATGGTCGTCGCGGACGAGGCGCAGCACGTCAAGAACCCGTACTCGGCGACCGCCCGGCAGTTGCGGAACGTCGGCGGGCGGGCGCGGGTCGCGCTGACCGGCACGCCCGTGGAGAACAACCTCTCCGAACTGTGGGCGATCCTCGACTGGACGACCCCCGGACTGCTCGGCCGCCTCGGCACATTCCGCAGCAGGTACGCGCAGGCCGTCGAGGGCGGCGCGGACCCGGCCGCGGCGCAGCGGCTGTCCCGGCTGGTCCGGCCGTTCCTGCTGCGCCGCCGCAAGTCCGATCCGGGCATCGCTCCGGAGCTTCCCCCGAAGACCGAGACGGACCGTGCGGTCGCCCTGACGAAGGAGCAGGCCGGGCTGTACGAGGCGGTGGTGCGCGAGACGCTCGCCGCGATCGCCGCGGCGGACGGCATGGAGCGGCGCGGACTCGTCGTCACGCTGCTGACCGCGCTGAAGCAGATCTGCAACCACCCCGCCCAGTACCTGAAGGAGGAGGGCGCGCCGAGGCTCGCCGGCCGTTCCGGAAAGCTCGAACTGCTGGACGAGCTCCTGGACACGATCCTCGCCGAGGGGGCGAGCGTCCTCGTCTTCACGCAGTACGTGCGCATGGCGCGGCTGCTGCACGACCACCTGGCCGCGCGTGGCGTACCGGCGCAACTGCTGCACGGGGGTACGCCGGTCGGGGAACGCGAGGCGATGGTGGCGCGTTTCCAGAACGGGGAGGTGCCGGTGTTCCTGCTGTCGCTGAAGGCGGCGGGCACGGGCCTGAACCTGACGCGCGCCGGGCACGTCGTGCACTTCGACCGCTGGTGGAACCCGGCGGTGGAGGCGCAGGCCACCGACCGGGCGTACCGGATCGGGCAGACGCAGCCCGTGCAGGTGCACCGGCTGATCGCCGAGGGGACGGTCGAGGACCGCATCGCCGACATGCTGACGCGCAAGCGGCGGTTGGCGGACGCGGTGCTGGGCGGCGCGGGCGAGGCGGCTCTCACGGAGCTGACCGACGCGGAACTCGCCGAGCTGGTGCGGCTGCGCGCGGCGGACGGCGGTTACGACGGGGACGAGGGGCCGGAGAAGCACGGCGCAGCGGGCGCCGCGGATCAGACGGGTCTGGTGGACGGGACGATCGGGGGACGCGGACGATGAGCAGCGGATACGAGGACGAGGCGACCTTCGCCGCCCTGCCGCCCGCCCAGGGGCGGGCCTTCGCGGAGAGCTGGTGGGGCCGCGCCTGGCTGAAGGCGCTGGAGGACACGGCGCTCGACGGCCAGCAGTTGAAGAAGGGCCGCGCTCGCGCGCGCGCCGGTGCGGTGGGTGCCGTGACGGTGCGCCCGGGGCGGATCACCGCGGTCGTCACGGACCGGGACGGGACCGCGTACCGGGCCGATGTGCTGGTGCAGGAGCTGTCGGACGCGGAGTGGGACCGCTTCCTGGGCACGGCGGTGGAACGCGCGGGCCATGTCGCCGCGCTGCTCGACCGGGACATGCCTCCCCACCTGGTCGAGGACGCCGCGGCGGCCGGGGTGGAGCTGCTGCCGGGGCTCGGCGACCTGGAGGCCGAGTGCGCGTGCGAGGCGTGGGACCACTGTCCGCACACGGCGGCCCTCTGCTACCAGGTGGCGCGGCTCCTCGACCGGGACCCGTTCGTGCTGCTGCTGATGCGGGGCCGGGCGGAGCGGTGGCTGCTGGAGGAGCTGACGGCGCGCGGCACGGCCGACGGCGGTGCCGGGGAGGCCGAGGCGGCGGGGCCGGAGGGCGTACGGGCGGACGAGGCGTTCGCGATGGGCGGCATCCTGCCCCCGCTGCCCGGTCCGCCGCCGGTTCCCGAACGGGCCGGTGAGCCGCCGTCGTTGGACACGGAGACGGATCCCGGCGCGGCGGTGGACCCGGCCGCCCTGGAGATGCTGGCGGCCGACGCGGCACGGCGGGCACGGCGGATGCTCGCCGAGGTGCTGACCGCGGCGGACTCGACCACCGGCGGGCACTCCCCTGCCGGGCCCTCCCCCGCCGCTCCTTCCCCTGCCGGGTCCTCCACTGCCGGGCGCTCCGGTGCAGCGCCGGGCGAGGGCGTGTTGACGGTGGGCCAGGACGCGGTGCGCCTCGCCGCGGCCGCCGAGGCGGCGCCCGGAGTGGTGGCGCGGCTCGCCGCCGGGACGGGGCGGGACGCGGTGGGCATGGACCTCGCCGTACGGGCGTGGCGGCTCGGCGGTGCGGCGGCCCTCGCCGTACTGGAGGAGGAGTGGACACCGGAGCCCGCCGCGGCGGCGCGTGCCGAGGCGCTCGTCGCGGCTGCCGGGGAGGATGGGGAAGGGCCTGTGCTGCGGCCGCTGGGCGGCGGGCGCTGGTCCGGGCCGGGCGACGAGGTGCAGGTGCGGCTCGGGCGGGACGGCCGCTGGTGGCCGTACCGGCGGGAGGAGGGCCGCTGGGCCCCCGCGGGCCCGGCCGGGCACGATCCGGGCGCGGTCCTCGCCCCGCTGCTGGAGGGCGACGACACGCGGTGACGGCGCCCGGGGCGGGGCGGTGCCGGGCGGCGTGACGGCACGTCCGGGCGCCGTACGGGCACGGGGCGGCACCGCTGCGGCGGTGCACGGCGGCAGCGTCGTACGGGCACTACCGCGGCGCGGCGGGTGCGGCGGCGCACGGCAGCAGCGTCGTACGGGCGGTATCGAGGCGTACCGGGTGCGGCGGCGTACGAGGACGGTGGCGCCGCAGCGGGTGACCGCCGACCGCGCCGGGAGGGGCGCGGCCGGCGGTGACCCGGGCGGCCCCTCGGCCGCCCGGGCGTCAGGCGGTGGTGGCGCCGAGCTGCTGTTCGGCGGCGTCCACCGTCTGCGCCAGCAGTGTGGCGATGGTCATGGGGCCGACGCCGCCGGGGACCGGGGTGATGAGCCCGGCGCGCTCGGCGGCGGCCTCGAAGTCGACGTCCCCGACGTTGCCCTCGTTGTAGCCGGCGTCGACGACGACGGCGCCGGGCTTGATGTCCTCGCCCTTGATGAAGCGGGCACGGCCCACGGCGGCGACCACGATGTCCGCCTCCCGCACGGCGGCGGACAGCTCGGCGGCGGGCGTGTACGAGTGGCAGTACGTCACCGTGGCGTTCCGCGCGAGCAGCAGCATCCCGGCGGGCTTGCCGAGGATGGCGCTGCGGCCGACGACGACGGCGCGCTTGCCGGCGGGGTCGACGTCGTACGCGTCGAGCAGCCGCATGATGCCGCCGGGCGTGCAGGAGACGAAGCCGGGCAGGCCGAAGCTCATCGACGCGAACGAGCTGGTGGTGACGCCGTCGACGTCCTTCTCGGGGGCGATCGCCTCGAACGCGGCCCGCTCGTCGATGTGCCGCCCCACCGGGTGCTGGAGGAGGATGCCGTGCACGTCCGGGTCCTCCGAGAGGTCCCGCAGGGTGGCGACGAGCTCCTCGGTGGTGGTCGTGGCGGGCAGCTCGACGTGGCGCGAGCGGATGCCGGCCTTCTCGCAGCGGGCGCGCTTCATCCGCACGTAGGTGACGGATGCGGGGTCCTCTCCGACGAGGACGGTCGCGAGGCACGGCTGCTTGCCGGTGCGGCGGGTGAGGCCGGCGGCGCGGGCCGCGGTCTCCTCGACGAGGCGGCGGGCGAGGCCGCTACCGTCCATGAGGCGGGCGCTGGCGGTCGTGGACACGGGTCCTCCTGGGCGTCGGCAGACAGATGCGTGCTGATCGCCCAGGCGCGCGGCAGGTGGCGGGGTCCGCCGGGCCGCTCCCCGGTGGTACTCCACCCAAGCGCCAGTCACGGCCCGCCCCCACTCTACGGCAGGCCGGGACGCACGGGGGCGCCGGGCCGGGCGTGCAGGAGGCGCAACGGGGCACCGGCTCGCTGCCGGGCGGGCCGGGAACGTGGGCGGCGGCGAAATCCGGGGGTGCCGGCCGGGCGCGCGCACCACAATCAGGGTCCCGACCGGCGGATGCGGAGGAGACGGCAGTGCGGCACACCCTGAACCTGTGGCGGCGACAGCTCGGAGAGGTACCCGGCACGGTCTGGCAGCAGACCGGACTGCAGGTGCTGATCCTCGCGGACAACGGCCTCACCCACCTGCCGCCGGACATCGGACGGCTGCGGAGGCTGACGACCCTGGACCTGGGCCACAACGCCCTCACGTCGGTCCCCGACGAGCTGGGTGATCTGAGCGGGCTCAGCGACTTCCTCTACCTGCACGACAACCGGCTGTCACGGATCCCCGGCACTCTCGGCAATCTGACCCGGCTGCGCTACCTCAACATCGGCGAGAACGAACTGGCGGAACTGCCCGAGGCGTTGGGGTCCATGACCGGGCTGGTCGAACTGCGGGCGCAGCACAACCGGCTCGCCGCGCTCCCCGACTCCCTCGGCGGGCTGGGCGGACTGCGGGAGCTGTGGCTCCGGGGGAACGCGCTCACGCGGGTGCCGCCGTCGGTCGCCGCGTTGCGGGAGCTGCGCCATCTGGACCTGCGCGAGAACCTCCTGAGCGAGGTGCCGCCTTCGCTGGCCGGCCTTCCGCGTCTGCGTCAGATCGACGTGCGGGGCAACCGGATCAGCCGGCTTCCGGAGTGGCTCCTGGAGCTGCCCGCGCTCGAGAAGCTCGATCTGCGCTGGAACGCGGTCGACCCCTCGCTGCCGCTGGTGCGGGAGTTGGAGCGGCGGGGGTGCGTCGTCCTGGCGTGAACACGGCGCGGGGGTCGTCGTGTTCGGCGGGAGGGGCGGGGGTGTCGGCGTTTCGGCCATGCCCCTTCCGGGCGCCGCCCCACGTGCCGCACGGGTGGTGTAGGGGAGTCGGTGGCGCGGGGGTCGGCACGCCAGCCGGGCCCTGTGTCACGCGAAGATCCGGACCGCAAGCACGCCCGCCCCCCGAACACGGCGCGTACAAGGCCGTCCTGCGCGGCAGGATGTGTGAGGACCAGATCATCGTCCTGATCTCGCACCACCTCGCCGGCGTCGTGGAGTGCGATCGCTTCTTTCTACGAGACGGGCCGAATCGTCGAATCGGGCTCGCACGGCGAGCTCATGGCGCCCGGCGGTCTCTACGCACGCACGTGCACCCTCAGGCCGAGGGCTGCCGGTCCCGCGACACCACTGTGGAAGGGGCGGCGTCATGAGGGCCGGGGCGCGAAGGTGGTCGGCCCCGCCGTCCGCCCGGCACCGGGCGGGACACCCGGCGCGGTGAACGTCCGCGAGGTCCGCCAAGGAGGACTCGTAGGTCCGTCGTCGTGGAACGCCCTTGGCCAGGGGCGTCAGAGCACCGCTTTCGACGGCCCCTCGCCGAGCCCGATGTCGGCCCCGTGCCCGGCTTGCACACCAGGGGTTTCAGGTCCAGTCCGCTCCTCCGTAGGGGGCGGTGTGCGGTAGGCGCGAAGGGGGCCGTTGGCCGCCGCCACGGCCGCGATCGCCAGCACGGCGGACAGTCCGCCGAAAACGAGCGAGAAGGACGCCGAGGTGGCCGAGGCCAGCAGGCCGCCGCGAAGGTTGCCCAGTTCGGGACCTGCGACGCCGATGACGTGTTCCACCGAGGAGACCCTCCCCCGGTACGCGTCCGGGGCCTCCAACTGGACCAGCGCCCCTCGGGTGATGACGGACACCGTGTCGGCGGCGCCCGCGACGGCCAGGCAGGTGAGCGCCAACCACAAAGGTCCCGCCAGGCCGAAACAGGCCAGCGCCAGCCCCCAGACAGCGGCTGCGGAAAGCTGGACGAGACCGCCACGGCGCCAACGTGTGACCGTGCCGGAGAGCAGTCCGGCCGTGATTCCCCCGACCGCGACGGCCGAGAGGAACAGACCGAGGGTCTGTGGGTTTCCGCCGAACCGGATCTCGTTGACGAGCGGGAAGAGCGCGACCGGCATGGCGAGCAGCGTTGCGGCCAGGTCTGTGGCCATCGAGCCCCACAGGGTCGGGCGGCGCAGGATTCGCCAGCCACCCCGCCCCGGACGCCGCTTTTCCCCGGCTGCCCCGGCGCCGTCGGGAGGCATGGCAGGCAGGCGGGTCAGTGAGAGTGCCGCGATGGTCGCGGTCACGACCTGGGCGGCGTATGCGGCAGGGACATCCCAGCGGGCGATGAGCAACCCGGCCAGCACGGGCCCAGTCAGCATGGCCGCCTGGAAGGAGACGTTCATCAGCGCGAGGCCGGCCGCCACCTGATCGCTCGGCAGCAGCCGGACGGGCAGTGTGCGCCGCGCGGGGGCGCCGAGAGCGCTGCAACTCGTCCCCACGGCGACCAGGGCGAGCAGGAGGAGCACGCTGCGGTTGCCCGCCACCGCTTGGGTGTGCAGTCCGGCGGCGGCCAGCAGACTGCCCACGGTGGTGACTCGCACCACCGCGCGGCGGTCGAAGGTGTCGGCCAATGTGCCGCCGAGCAGCCCGAACAGCACCATCGGCAGCCCGGTGGCGAGCCCGATGGCACCTGTGCCCACCGGGCTGCCGGTCAGCTCCCAGACCTGGGCCAGCACCGCCACAGTGGCTATCTGTCCGCCGAGTTGAGACGCGGAGGTGCCGATCCACAGGTCACCGAACGGCCTGCTGCCGCGCAGTGGCCGGGTGTCGAGGAAGCGGATGACGCCGCGCCCGCTCATCGCGGCGGCTCGACGAGGTGATCAAGAATCCGTCGGCGCATCGGCCGGCGGTCCAGCGCCCGCCGCACTTCCTCGACGACGGCGGTCATCGCGTACGGGATCTCGCGGTCCAACTCGGCGACGGTGTCGTGGGTGGCACGCCACTCCGCCTCGAGGAACGGCACCAGTGACCGCGCGTGCTCGGTCAGGTCGATTCGCCGGGTACGGGCGTCAGGCCCGGGCTCGGAGGTGACCAGCCCTTCCTTGCGCATGGCGGCGACGGTCTGACTGGTGGCGGAGTGCGAGCGCCCCAGGGACTTCGCCAAGTCGCGAATGGTCATTGGTCCGGTATGGGCGAGCCGGATGAGCGGATAGGCGAACCGAGGCCGCACTCCTTGGATTCCGCGCTCGACGTAGACCTGCTCGATCTCGGCGTCCATGGCCGCCAACAGCTCGTGCAGGGAGTGCCAGGGGTCGGGTACCGCCGTGGGGTCAGAAGGTGTCACAGCGCTAATATAACAGCGCTCATACATGTCCTTGGCAGGATCGTCCTCGAGACGCTCGCCTGCGGGGGCGCGACTGACACTCGACGTACACCGAATCCCTCGCACCGCCGTCGAGCGCCGCCGGCTGCGGAGGCACCACAAGGCCCGCGCCGAGGAGCTGCTCACTGCCGAGGCGGGGCGGTGCGGTCGTCCGCGCACGCACCGTCAGCCGCACTGCGATGGACACCGCAACGCCGTTGCGGCCGCTGGGGTACGACCGGCGCTCATGTCGTTCGACTTCCCCCTCCTACTGGGCCCTTCATGACCTGCGGTCCACGGCGGCGTTCCCGATGCCCCCACGACGCGAGCATGCCGCCGGTCTCCGCGCAGGACGGCCTTCGCCACCAGGCGCTGTGCCTTTGGCGGCCGGCCGGCCGCGGGGAAGATGAGCGTGGAAACAAGACCATCTGCCGGATCTGTGGATACGGCGAGGAGATGCTCTGGAAGGGTGGCCGGCCGACGGCGGCCATATGCCCGTGCTGCGGCCACGAGTCCGACGTCGGTGACTCCAGCCTCATGAGTCCGCGCAATTGCCGCGGTTACCGGGTGGGACACGGCGCCCAGCGGCACAGCGCGCTGGAGGAGCGTAAGCACCTGCTCCGCGGCTGGGACCTGCTGCGGCAGATGGCGAACATCCCGCCCGAGTGGCGTTGCCCCGGTCTGCCGCCGGCGCGGCACACCCGCGGTCATGGCGTTGGAGGTGTGCGACCGCGTGGACCTCTCCCGCTCGCCGCCCTGCCGGAACGGAGGTCGCCCACTGCCGCGCCGGGCTCGACGCGTACCGGTCGGGAGCTGCTCTCGCGGTCCCATTGCGGGAGGCCGGCGATCCGTTCGCCCACGACCCGGAACGCGACCGGCTGCGGCTCGTTCCCAGTGTCGTGGGGTGACCGCACGAGCCGGCGGCGGGGGGCTTCGCCCAGCCGGTGCGCGACCCGGGCCCCGGGCGAGCCCGTACGGCCCCGGCCCGGTCGCTCGTCGGCCCCCGACAGCACGCCCGGCACCGGCGGTTCGCGCAGCGGCCGCCCGCATCCCCGAGGAGGACCCCGACAGTGAGCACGACATGGCTGCCGCCGGAGGAGTACGTGGCGAGCCTGCCGAAGGCGGCGATGTTCGGTGCCGTGTTCTTCACCGACGAGCAGGACCGGCCGGTGCAGCTCCACGCCGTGTACAGCTCCGAGCACCCCTGGCAGTGGCCCGGTGGTACGGCCGAGGCGGGCGAGCGGCCGTGGGAGACGGCCGTGCGGGAGACGAGTGAGGAGACGGGCCTGGTGGTGCCGGGGCCGCCGCGGCTGCTGGCGGCCGTCTTCGGGCTGCCGTCGGCGGACTGGCCGGTCGCGACGGTGGGCTTCGTCTTCGACGGGGGGCGGCTCACCGACCGGCAGATCGCGGGCATCCGCCTCGCGCCCGACGAGCACGACGAGGTCCGTGTCCTGTCACCGGAGCAGTGGCGGGGCCTGATGCCCGGCCGGGACTTCGACCGGCTCACCGCCGTCATGGAGGCCCGCAGGACGGGGACGCCCGCCTACTTCGACACCTGGGACTGGGACACATAGCCGACGGCAGGCGTCCGCCCACCGGCAGCGCGGCGGCACCGAGGCGGCCGTGGCGTGAGCGGGCCGGGGGCTGCGCTTACAGGGCTATCAGGCCCGCTGCCGTGCTTCTGAAGCCGCACGCGTCGAGGTAGAAGCCGGTCAGGTGCTCCTCGAAGTCGACGTGGAGCCAGGCGCAGCGCGCGGCGCGGGCCCCTTCGGCCGCGGTGGCCACCAGGGCGGCGCCCACGCCACTGCCACGCCGGTGCCGGGCGACCACCGTGTCGAGGAGGAAGGCGTGGGCCCCGCCGTCCCAGGCGACGTTGACGAAGCCGATGAGCGTGCCGTCCTCACGGGCGCAGACCCAGCCGAGGCTGTGGCGCAGTAGCCGCTCCCGCCAGTCGGTCACGCCGACGGGGTGCCCGAAGCCTTCCGCGTGCAGGGCGTTCAGCGCGGCGTTGTCGATGTCGCCCCGCCACTCGTAGGTGATCGTCATGGCCGCATCGTAGGTGCGGCCGAGGCCGGAGGGGCGGGGCGCGTGGGGCTCCGGGCGCGGGTGCGGAGACGTCTCGGGGATGCGGGGGTGACGCGGCCGTCACGGGGCGGGCGGCAGGGTGGCTCGGGGCTGCCGGGCGGTTGCGCCTCCCGTGGCTTCGCCGTGCCGTGGGAGGGATGCCGTCCGATGCCAGTGCCGAAGGTCCTCGGGGTGCGGCCGCAGACGGTGACGGAGACCGTGTCGGCGCCGACGGTACGGCGTGCCGGGGAGCACGGTTCCGTACGAGCCCCTTCCGGCGCGTCCAACGCCGGGGTGGCCGCCGCCCTGGCGGCAGGGGCGGGCACCGCCGCGCCGCCCCTCCCCGGGCGCGGCGACGGCCCGGGCGCCCAGGACGCCTTCGGCAACGGCGCCGTCGCCGGTGCCGCCGGGCGCCTCGTACCGGCCGGGCGCCTCGTACCCGCCGGGTTGCCGTCCTCGACGGCGCCCGACGCGGACGGCGGGCCGCGGCATTCGGGCGGGCGCGACCCGGCAGACGGTCGGGAAACCGGAGCGGCGTCGGAGGCCGGAGCGGCGCGGGAAGCGGTGGGGGACGTACGGAAGGCGGAAGGGGGTGCCGTTTCCCCGGGGTCACAGGCGCCGCCCGAATCCCCGCCCCGGACACCCGAATCCCGGGCACCCGACTCCCAGGCACCCGAGTCCAAGAGGTCCGATTCGCAGGCGGCCGAGTCCCCGGCGCCGGAAGGACAGGGCGCGTCCGAGGGGCAGTCCACGGGAGGCGGGCGGCGGCGCGGCGGACCGCAGTCCGATCCCGAGTTCGCCGCGCTCAAGAGGGACGTGACCCGCAAGAAGCGCGCGCTCGCCGCGTCGCATCCGCCTCCGCGCGCCGAAGCCGCCGCCGCGCAGGACGCCGCGCTGCCGCCGGGCGACGACATCGAGGCGCAGGGCAAGGCCGCCAACGCGGAGAAGATGAACGAGGCCAAGCCGAAGGAGTTCGACAAGGACGCGTTCATCCGGGCCGTCGAGAAGGCGGTCGCGGACCGGGCCCCGAAGAACCTGGACGAGGCCGACAAGTTCGCCGGTTCCGGCAAGGCCGAAGAGGTCCGCGCCGAGGTGCACGGCAAGGTCGGGCAGGGCAGGGCCGACTCCGCCGAGCAGATCGCCACGACGACCGCCGCCCCGCCCGACACATCGGCGGCCGTCCCCAAGAAAGTCGTGCCGATGGCCGCCGACCGGCCTCCCGGCGCCCCCGCCGCGCCGAACCCCGCCCAGGCGGTCCCCGACAGGCTGCCGCCGTCGGCCACCGACCTGTCGGCCGGGCCCGCCGAGGTCGAGCGCCGGATGGCGGACGCCCAGGTCACCGAGGCACAGCTGAAGAAGTCCAACGAGCCCGCTTTCACCAAGGCGCTGGGTGAGAAGAAGGCCGCCGAACGGCACTCGTCCAGCGCGCCCGGGCGGCTGCGCAAGCACGAGGCGGCCGAACTGCGGGCCTCCACCGCGCGGGCCAGGCGGCTCGGCGCCGAGGCGATGGGCGCGATGGGCGCCGAGCGGGTGCGCACCGGCCGGCAGGTGGACACGGGAAAGGGCGGCGCCAAGAGCCGGGACGAGCAGAAGCGGGCCCGGGTCACGGCTGTCCTGCAAGGCGTGTTCGACACGATGAAGAAGGACGTCGAGGCGATCCTCGACGGGCTGGACACGCTGGTGGACGAGCAGTTCGGCCGGGGCGAGAAGGCGGCGCGGGAGGCGTTCACCGCCGAGCACCGGCGGAAGATGGACGAGTACAAGGACCGCCGCTACGCGGGCGCCACCGGCAAACTCCGCTGGGTGCGGGACCTGTTCGCCGGGCTGCCCGCCGAGGCCGACAGGATCTTCGAGGAGGCCCGCGACGGCTATGTGCGCCGCATGCGGCAGGTCATCTCCGACGTCGCCGACACCATCGGCGCGGAGCTGAACCGGGCCAAGCGGCGCATCGCCCAGGGCCGGGCCGAGATGCGGGACGCGGTACGCGGGCTCCCGGCCGACCTGCGGGCCGTCGGGCAGCAGGCCGCGGCCGAGTTCGCCGACAAGTTCGACGAGCTCACGCGGACCGTCGACGACAAGGGCACCCAGCTGGTCGACACGCTCGCGACGAAGTACACCGAGGCCCTGAAGTCCGTCGACGACGAGATCGCCGCCGAGAAGGAGAAGAACAAGGGCCTGGTGGCGAAGGCCGTGAACGCCGTCAAGGCCGTGATCAACACGATCATGGAGCTGAAGCGGCTGCTGCTCGCGGTGCTCGCCAAGGCCGCCCAGGCGGTCATGCTGATCCTCAAGGACCCGGTCGGCTTCCTGCGCAATCTGGTCTCCGCCGTCGGCGCCGGTCTGCGGAGGTTCCTGCAGAACATCGGGCGCCACCTCCAGCAGGGCATCCTGTCGTGGCTGCTCGGCAGGACCGCCGAGGCGGGCCTCGAGGTGCCGGCGACGTTCGACACGCAGGGCGTCGTACGGATGCTCGGCGGGGTGCTGGGCCTGACGTGGCAGAACATCCGGGGCCGGATCACCCGCAAGGTCCCCGAGCCGGCCGTCGCGGCGGCCGAGACGTCGGTGCCGCTCCTGGCCGACGTCCGCAGACGGGGCATCACGGCGATGTGGGCGGACCTCCGGCCGCGCGTCGGGGACCTGCGCAGACAGCTGCTCGACAACGTGATCGCCTATGTCACGCCGACCATCGTCGTCGCGGGCATCACCTGGGTGATCTCGCTGCTCAACCCGGCGTCCGCGTTCGTCCGCGCCGTGAAGCTGATCGTCGACTTCGTACGGTTCATCGTCACGCAGGCCCGCCAGATCTTCGCGTTCGTCAACGCCGTGCTCGACGCGGTCATCGCCATCGCGCGCGGCGGCAGCGGGGGCGTACCGGCCATGGTGGAACGGGCCCTGGCCCGCTCGATCCCCGTCCTGCTGGGCGTCCTCGCGGCGATCCTGGGCGTCGGGGGCATCGCGGCGCGGGTCCGGCAGATCGTCCAGCGGCTGGCCGCCCCCGTCAACCGGGCCGTCGACGCGGTCATCGACAAGATCGCCGGGCTGGTCAGGAAGGCATGGGCGAGGATCAGGTCCTCGTCGGGCGGTGCGAGGTCCCCGGACCGCCGCGCCGACGCCGACCGGCCCGCGAAGCCCGGAAGGCCCGCGAAGCCCGGAAGGCCGGGGCGCCGCGACCGGCCGGGCAGGCCGGGCCGTCCCGACCGGCGCCGCGGGCCAGAGCGCCGCACACCCGGCCGGCGGCGGCCGCGGCGCGACGACCGCCGGGACCCGAAGCGGCGGAACGCGCGACGGAGGGACCCGAAGCGGCGGGACCCACGCGCCCCGAGGGTTCGGCGCCGTCCCGACCAGCGGTCCAGGAAGGACATGCTGCGCGCGCTGGACGCCGCCGTACGCGACGCCACACGGCTGCTCGACGCGGAAGGCGCGACCGAGGAGAGCATCCGGCGCGGCCTCCCGGCGATCAAGGCCCGGCACCGCCTCACCCGGATCGCGCTGGAACAGCCCGCCCCGAACCGGTACTTCGTCACGGTGGCGATCAACCCGACGCGGCGCACGTCGTACCGGGACCTGTTCCCGTACGAGATCGGCAGGGCCCGCAGACCGATGGCCGTCCGGCGGCACGAGCAGGCCGTGGTCGACCAGCTCAGCCACCTCACCCAGCCCTTCCAGGGCAACGAGTCGTGGATCGGGTTCGTCGTCAACATGGCGGCGATCCCCGACGAGATCAAGAAGAACCCGAACGTGGCGCTCCGGTACCTCGACGAGGCGTGGGCCGGCACGGGGGCGAGGAACGCGGCGGATCTCGCGGAGGCGCGCACCGCCGTCGTGATCGGCGTCAACACCTTCGACCGACTGAACCCGGACGGCGCGGACCCGGTCCATGCCGCGGTCCACGCCGTCCGCAAGCGGCCGGAGCTCCGGCTGGCGGTGTTCGGCTTCCTGTGGACGCCCCGGTGGGTCGACCGCCGCACGAACTCGGACGCCGGCCTGGAGGAGGTGCGCGCCGCCTACCGGAAGCTCAGCGGCCGCCACAAGCGGCGGGCCGAGGCGGAGGAGCGGGGGCTGCGCGACAAGGGCGCCCTGCCCTACGGGCTGTTCCGCGAGGAGGTGCTGCGCTCGGACTACACCCGCCGGGCCGTGGACATCCTCAAGCCGCCGGTGAACCGGCAGGTCCACATCGTGAGCCAGGACGCCGACACCGGGGTCTCCGCACGCAGCGGCGTCGGGGTCCTCAGGGCGTACGAGAAGGTGCTGCGGGAGATGGAGCGCCACCCGCTGCTGACGATCGGCGGCTACCACTACGAGGACTTCGACTGGGGCCGCAACGCCGACCGGCGGGGCAGGCAGCTGACCGTCCTGGCCAACCGGCTGGACCGGGCCATCCGGGAGGCCATCGCCCGCGAGTACCCGCAGATGCTCTACCCGACGGAGCCGAACATGCTGATCAAGGCGTGGGACGAGGAGGGCTCGGGCGGGATCTTCCAGAACGCCAGGACGGCCGCCCTGCTCACCGCCGGGGACCAGGCGCGCACCCAGGGCAAGCTGTTCGGCGTGGGCAGCGCGGAGGGGCGGACCTTCCGCAACGAGCTGATGCGGATCTTCGGTACGGACTTCTCCGTCGCCTACGCCCCGGAGGCGAGCACCAGCACCAGTCCCCTGCCGCGCGATCTGACGCGGGGGCTCACCGTCCGGCCGGAGGCGGTCCGCCTGGCCGCCAAGGGGCGGATGCGCGGCAGGAGGTGGCTGGAGGCCATCCGGGTCAGCCACCGCATGTACGCGCTGATCATCCAGTCCCAGTCGAACGCCAGCGCCAACACCCTGGCCAGGGAGTTCTCCCGGGTCAGCGGACTCGGCCCGAGCGTCCAGGACCAGCTGCGGACCAAGGTGTTCGTCCATGTCGAGGACGTCGCCATGCTGATGGCCGACAACCCCCGGCTCACGGCCGAGAGCCCCGTCGTGAAGTCCCGGCTGGGCCGACTGGAGGCGAACGTCAGGGAACTCCTCGAAAGCGACATCGCGGAGAAGGAACGTGTCAGGAAGGGCATCGAGCAGGCGCAGAAGATAACCGAGGAGATCATCTCGGCGATGACCGCTTCCGAGCTGACCGGACTGTGGCAGCGTATCCGCCGGGCACTGGACGACGCCACGAAGCGGCGGAGGCGAGGAGGACGACGATGACCCCGGAGGCTCTCGACGCCCTGCGGGCTGAGGCATCACGTGACGACTACGCGTCGATGGCCCGTCTCGCGCGCGCACTGTACGAGACGGGGCTCGGCCCGGCCGAGGTGCTGCGCGAATGCTACGGCGTCACGTTCCCGCCGGAGGTGTTCGTGCTCGTCGCGGGCGGCCTGTGGCGGCTGGAGCTGCGCGCCCGCTTCACCAACCAGCCGTGGCAGCCCGCCGTCCCCCCTTCCCTGGGGGGTCCGTCGGCCAGGATCAACAGCATGGCCGCCACCGAGCGGCGGCTGCTGGCGGAGGACCCGGACCTGATGCCGCTCTGCGGCATCCCGGCCGTCGCGTTCGACACGCCCGACCAGGTCGTCTGCTACCGGCTCGGTGAGCTGCGGGAGGGCCGCTCCACGGTGTTCTCCCTTGCCCGGACGGCTCCCGCCGGCACGGCGGTGCGCTGCGGGGACTCCCTGCTGGAGGTCCTGCACGGCGAACACGTCCGGGCGGTCCGGCGGCTGGAGGCGCAGCGGGACAGCCCGTCGAACCGGGGCGCCGGCTCCGTGGACGACGAGGAGGTCGAGGAGGAGTACGCGGCGCTGGAGCGGGTGCGGGAGCTGCGGCGGCGGGCGGACGCCTGTCAGGGGGACGCGGGGGCCTGAGCGGCCTTCCGCACCGGCTCCGGCAGCAGGGCCGCGGGCCCGGATGCGGCGGGGCCCGCCTGGGCGGCCGCGCCCGCGACCGCCGCGTTGCCGACCTGGTCGTGCCCGGCCGCCAGGAGGCGTTCGAAGGCCGTCGGCGGCTTCACCGGGGCCGGTTCGGCGGCCGGCGGCGTCTGGCGGGCCGCCGCCGCGGACTCCTGCGGCCGCGCGGGCGGGACGGGGGCGACGAGCCGGTGGAGGGAGAGCGGCGGTTCGCTGGGCAGCATCGGGTCACCCCTGGGTGGCGTCGTCTGAGGCGTTGTCGAGCAGGTGGGCGTGCGGGCCCAGTTCGGAGGGCCGCAGCAGCCTGGCCTCCCGCTGGAACTGGCGTGCCACACCCCGTACGACGTGCCGCATGCCGATCGTGTCGGCGCCGCCGTCCGCCGCGGCCAGGGCGGCGGTGCGGGCAGCCGCCGTGATGCCCGCACCCGTCATGTCGAGGCGGGCCAGCGTGTCGAGGTCCACGTCGGCGGCGAGCGGCGCCTGCGCCGGGAAGGCGAGCCGCCACAGCCTGCGCCGCTCCGCCGCGCCCGGGCGGGGGAAGTGGACCACGAAGTGGAAGCGCCGGGTGAACGCCGGGTCGATGTTGTCGCGGAGGTTGCTGGTGAGGATCACCAGCCCGTCGCTGGCCTCCAGGCGTTGCAGCAGATAGCCGACCTCCATGTTGGCGTACCGGTCGGTGCCGTGCTTGACGTCGCCGCGTTTGCCGAACAGGGCGTCGGCCTCGTCGAACAGCAGCACCGCGTGGCTCTCCTCGGCCTGGCGGAACGCGGTCTCCATGTTCTTCTCCGTCTCGCCCACCCACTTGGACACCACCTGGGCGAGGTCGACCTTGAGCAGTTCCAGGCCGAGCATGCCGGTGACGATCTCGGCGGAGAGCGTCTTGCCCGTGCCGGGCTCGCCGGTGAACAGCGCCTTGACGCCGCCGTGCGCGCCCCGGCGGGCGAAGCCCCAGGTCTCCGCGACGCGCGGCCAGGCGCGGAACGCCGAGGCGATCTCGCGGATCTGGCGCAGCTGCACGTCGGGCAGCACCAGGTCGTCCAGGGTGCGCCGGGGCGCGATGGAGCGCACGGCGCTGCCGGTGCGGCCCCGGGTGACGGTGGCGATGGCGGGTTCGACGTGGTCGGCGACCGGGGCCGGGAGGCCGTTGCCGGCCAGGCGGGCGCCCGCGTGGGCGACCGACGCCACGGCGCGCAGTTCGCCTCCGCTCATCCGGTACCGGGCGGCCAGGTCGTCGACGCGCGGGCCGTCCAGGCCCGGGATGGCCGCCGACCACATGGCCCGCCGTTCGCCGAACCCGGGCTGCGGGAGGGCCGCTTCGGCGTAGGCGCGCGCGGCGAGCAGCGGTGCCGGGCGCCAGGGGCGCAGTCCGGTCAGGCACACCGGCAGCCGGGTGCGCAGCACTGCGGCGGTCACGCTGTCGGCGTACGGGCGCCGCCCCTCGCCGTGCAGGTCGTCGGTGGGCACCCACAGCAGGGCGCCCAACGCGGCGGCCGTGCGCAGGTCGGCTTCGAGGTCGCCGGTCAGGGTGCGCAGTGGTACGGCGGCGGCCCCTGCCAGGGCGTGGACGGCGTCGCGCTGGCCGTCGGGCGGGGCGCCCCAGAGCCCCGCGAGGTCGATGTGGCCGGCGGCGAGCGCCCGGCCGAGCCGGGTGAGCCGGTCGGATGCCGGGTGCGGGAGCGCGGGTGACGGCCCTCGCTGGGCGACCTCGCCGGGATCGTCGCCGATGAGGCCGGCGTCGGTGCCCCAGCCGAGCAGGAAGTCCAGGACGCCCGGCCCGGGGACCAGTTCGAGGGCGAGCTCGACGGGGGCGTCGCCGTGCGGGCGCAGGAGGCCGTACCGGCGCAGCGGACCGGCGGGGCCGAGGGCGCGGCGCAGCGCGAGACGGGCGGCGGGCTCCGGGTCCGGCGCGACGCCCTGCGGTCCCGCGCCGGGCTGGGAACGGGGGTCCTGCTGAGGTGCGGAAGCGGACTCCCGTCCGAGGCCCTGCTGCGGTGCGGGACCCTGCTCCGGTCCGGGACCCTGCTGCGGTGGGGTGCCGGGCTCCGGTCCCGTGGCGGCGCCGTTTGCGACTGCGGACTCGGTCGCCGCCAGGGCCGCGACGGTGACCAGCAGTTCCACGTTCGGCAGCCGGCGGTTCAGGTTGTCGACGATGTAGGCGTAGATCCGCTCGTAGCCCCGGTCCAGTTCGGGGGCGGCGGCCAGCAGCAGGACGTCCTGCTCGGCGCGGGTGAGGCCGTACGCCGCTGCGAGGGCGTCCAGGGGCAGGCGCACGCCGTCGGCCGCGGCGCGGCGCCGCAGGCGCTGTTCGGCTTCCGGTTCGCGGTGCCGGGGCAGGCAGGGGCTGGTCAGCGCGTCGGCGGCCGCGCCCACCTCGCCGAGCAGTACCTCGACCTGCTCGTCCGTCACGCAGTAGGGCGTGAGGTCCGGCCGGCTGAGGCGGGCGGCCAGCCGTGCCTGCCGCACCACGGCGGCGCGCAGTGCCCGGTGGATGCCGGCGAGGCGGATGCGCAGGTGGTCCAGCGCCGGTTCGCCCATGGGGATCAGCCTCCGGTGAAGGTCAGGGGCCGCCCGCCGAGCCACGGCACGTCCGGCACGTCGGCGAGCAGTCCGCCGCGCAGCAGGTCCGTGTGGCGCCGCCCCAGCGGGACGCGGACCCGTACGGCGTCGCGGTCGAACCGGACGGTGGCCTCCAGGTCGGCGAAGCGGTGCAGGGCGAGCAGCGGGTCGGGGGTCTCGCGGTCCCGCCACAGCGTCCAGGCGATGGTCGACAGGCCGAGCAGCGCGGCGAGGGTGGCGGTGCGCTCCAGCGCGCCGCCGGGGTCGAGCGGTACGGCGCGGCGTTCGGCGACGAAGGCGGCGGTCAGCTCCGCGAGCCGCGCGGTGTGGCCGGGCAGCCCGGCGGCGAGCGCGGGGGCGGCCCTCGGCCGTGCCGCGCCGGTCCACAGCGGCGTACGCCACGGCAGCCGTACGGCCGGATCGCCGCGCAGCGGCCGCAGCGCCGTCAGGAACGGCACGTCCGCCGCCGCCAGTACGGTGAGGGTGCCGGGCGGCAGGGGGCCGTCGCAGACCAGCACGGGCGGCCGTCCGCAGGCCCGCCAGTGGGGCAGGAGCGCGGCCGGGTCGTCCGCCCAGGCGAGGGGGAACCCGCCCTGTGCGTCGGCGAGGAGGAGCCCGCCGGCGTCCGTGCCGGTGAGCAGCAGCGGCTCGGCGGGGTCGTGGCCCCGGCTCACGGCGAGGGCGAGGACACCGTCGAGTACGGGGAGCGCGGGGCGTACGGCGCGCGCGAAGGCGGTCAGGGCCTCCTCGGGGACGGGCGGTTCGAGCCCGGCGAACGCCGCGGCCGCCTCGCTGTCCCGCTCCTCGCGGCGCCAGCCGCGCGCGGTCGCCCCGAGCACCTTGTACGCGAGGGCTGCGGCGAACAGCGGTGCCTCGTCGGCCAGTTCGACACCCGCCAGGGCCGGGCCGACGGCGTCGAGCCAGCCGATCCGCGCCAGGGGCCCGGCAAGCAGGAACGGCAGCGCGGACCACACCCGCACCTCCCCGGCCGCGGGGGCGGGGCGCGCGCGGCTCCCGCGAGGCGCCTGGGCGGTGGGCGCCGGGCCGTCCTCGTCCGTCAGCGCCCGCACCAGCCGCACCGCCTCAACGCGGCCGGCCGACTCCGCGTAGGCGGCGCACAGGGCGGGCAGCGCGTCGTTCCCGCCCGCACGCAGCGCTTCGGGCAGCACCCCGCCCGGTACGGCTCCAAGGCGGGCGCGCCGGACCAGTTCGGCGAGCAGCCGGGCGGCCACCGGGGCGGACGGGGCGTCGTCCGCGCCGAGCAGGGCGAGGGCGTACGCCCGGAGGGAGCCGGTGGGCAACAGGGCCAGCAGCGCGTCCAGTTCGTCCCGCTCCGCCAGCTCCCCGAAGAGCGCGGCGGCCGTGGGCGGGGTCCAGGGGGCCGCAAGGGCGGCGAAGACCTCGTCGAAGGGCACGGGGGCGTCGGGCGGCGTCCCGGCGGGGGCCCGCGCCGGGTGGACCGGCCCGACGCGCACCTCGGCCTCCGGGTGGAAGGCGCCGCTCCACCCGGTCCGTCCGGGGCGGATGGTGACGGTCACCGGTTCGGTGATCTCCAGGTCGGGGCCGTCCCCGGTGAGTTGCGGCGCGAAGTGGTCCGCCAGCCACTCGGGGACGGTGTCGATCACCTGCTGGACGAGACCCCGCGGGTCGGGGCCCCAGCTCCACCCGCCGCGCCGCGCCACCGTCACCGTGCACCGCAGCACGGAGAGCTCGCCGTCGTCCCCGGCGGCGGCGGAGGCACGGGGGGCCGCGGAGGCCCCGGCGGCGCCCGGCGCGGCGCAGGCCCCGGGCGTCCCGGCCGTCCCCGGGGCCCCCGGTCCGTGTCCGGCGGGCGCGGTCATGTCACCGTCACCCTCTCCAGGCGGCCCGCCCACCCCGCGACGAGGGTCAGGACCCCGTGGGTGCCGCCCGGTTCGACCGCCAGGGGCAGCTTCACCCGGTCGCCTTCCGCCGGGATCTCCCCCGCGAGGACATGGGTGTGCTGGTCGTCGGAGACGAGCGCGACCACGGGGGCCGGCCGGGTCGGGGCGACCGGAACGGTGACGGTGAGCCCGTCGGCGGCGAGCCTGACGCCGCCGCCCGTCCAGACGGCCAGCCGGGCCGGTGCGGGCCCGGGCCTGCCGTCGGCGGACCGCTCGACGCCGAACGCCAACGGATCGGTGAGGAGGGCCGGTTCGTCGTCGACGGCGGTCGCGGCGAGGTCGCGGGCGTTGAGCGGGAGCACGGCGGTGCGTCCGGCGCCGAGCGCGACCCGCAGCGGCAGGGCGCGTCCGACGAGCCGGGCCGGGTCCGCGGGTGCGGCGGCGCCGGTGAGCGCCAGCGCGCCGACGACATGGCCGGTGGCGGCCGTGTACAGGACGGTGAGGGCCATCGTCAGCCACCGCCGTTCGTCGCCGCGACGGTCGCCAGGACGAGGAAGTCGACGGCGCCGGGCCGTTCGACGACCTCGGCCGGGGCGGCCAGCGGGTCGTAGAGGCGGGTCCTGCACCTCACGCGGCGTTCCCCGTCGACGGCGGCCTCCACGGTGCTGACGAGCGCGGAGTCGGTGCCGGGCGGCGGGATGCGCGGTGTGAGCCAGACGTGGACGAGGACGCGGCCGTCGGCGACCTGCTCCGGGGCGACGCCGGGCGGGAGCGGCAGCAGCATCCCGTCCGTCGCGGTCCCGGACGCGACCAGGGTGCTGCCGGCGGGCATGCGGCCGCTGAAGCTGCCCTCGACGGTGAGGTTGCCGTTGGCCGCGACGGTCATCAGCGGGGCCACGGTGCCGCTGCCCTGGTAGAGGCCGAAGACCAGGCTCGGCTGGTCGCCGCCGGACAGGACGAGCGCGGGCTCGCCCTCCAGCGGGTCCGGGCGCGTCCGCAGGGTCAGCGCTCCGGACCGGGCGGCGACGGTGTCCGCCCGTACCCCGGTGAAGCGCACGCCCACGCCGCGCGCCTCGGCCGCCACGCCGTCGAAGTGGCCGTCGGCCCAGCGGACGTACCCGAGCAGGACGAGCCAGCGCTCCGGCGGTTCGGCGGGCGGGGCGCCGGGCGCGGGCGGGCGCTGCTCCTCGGCGAGCCGCTCGTCGCCGAGCCGCCCGAAGAGGATCTGGTACGACTCCTCGACGCGGGTGCGGGTGGCGCCGCCCGCGCAGGAGAGCGGCGCGGGCGCGGTGACGGGGTCCCGGTCGGCCGCGGTGAGGAACACCGGGTAGGGCTCGTCCGTCGGCTGGTCGGCGCCGTTGACCTCCTCGAAGTCGCTCTCGCGGAGCACGACCCGCTCGGTGAGGACGATCTCCCGGCCGGTGCCGTCGACGGCGAGGCCGGGTGCGACGCCGACCTCGACGTGGCGGGCGCCCGTCAGCGGGTCGGTGCGGGGCGTGGCGGTGAGGCCGAGCCCCTCGGCGACGCCCCAGTCGTGCAGGTGCCGGGCGTGCCGGACGGCGAGGCCGCGCGCGTACGCGACGGTGGCGGTCAGGTCGGCGGCTGCGAGGACCTGGCCCTCGTGGAAGGCGGGGCGCAGCGGGCCGGTCATGACGTCTCCCCGGTCTTGCGGCCGCGGGAGGAGCGGGTGCGGCGGGCCGGGGGCGGCGCGGGCTCGTCCGGGGCGGGGCCTCCGCCCGGCTCGGGCCCGCCTCCCGCGTGGCCTGAAGAGGCATCCGCGGGACCGGCTGCGGCGTCCACCGGACCCGAAGCGGCGCCCGCCGGGCCGGAATCCGCGCCCGCCGGGCCGGCTGTGCCTTCGAGGCCGGCGAGGCGGGCCTCCAGGCCCTCCGGTACCTGCCGGCGGAGCCCGGCGACCTGCGTCTGCGCGCTGCCCAGTTCGGCGCGCACGCCCTCCAGCGCGGTCGTCAGCTCGGTCACCCGGGCGCGCAGCGCGGCCAGCTCCCGCAGGCTGTCGGTGACTTCGGCGGGGGTCGTGTAGACCTGTTCGTGCAGCGCCTTCGGCGGGGTCTCGCCCGGTGCGGGGGTGAGGAGCAGGGACAGCATCTCCTCCAGGTCGCCGCCGCGGGGCCAGTCGCCGAGCAGGCCCTGCGCGTACGGTCGCGCCACGTCGCCGTCCGGCGGGAGTTCCGGCGGGTCGTGCGGCGGTACGGGCCGGCAGCACAGCCGTTCGGCCAGCTCGCGGAGCCGGTACAGCTTCGGCAGCCACTCGCCGTACGCCGAGCCGCCGGGCAGCACCTGCTCGCGGGTGGCCGAGCAGACCCGTACGACCTCGCAGCCGTCCAGCTCCACATGGGCGAGCAGGACGTCGGTGTCCGTGCTGTCGCCGCACGGCGGGTTGAGGGTGGCGCAGGCCGCGTCGGTCAGGAAGCTCCGCAGCGCGGCGGTGAGCGCCGCCCCGGCCTCGGCGGTCTGCCGGAACTCGGCGGCGGTCGCCGTCGCGGTGCTGTCGGACGGCGGCGCCGGGAGCGGCGGCGGCACGTCGACGGCGGCGGTCCGGGCGCGCAGCCGGCAGTCGCCGGTCTCGCCGGTCTGGTCGAGCCGGCCGAGCAGCCATTCGCGGATCAGCGCGAGGTCGGCACGGAACTCGGCCCGCAGCGCGTGGCTCAGGGGCGTGCCCTGGGCCAGCATCCGCACCTCCAGCGGCGCGTCGGGGTCGCCTCCGTCCGGTACGGCGCGGGCCGCCGTCTCGGTCACGACCGCGCGGGCGAGGGTGCGGCGCAGCGGGTCCGGCCAGGCCGCCTCGGGGTCGCCGGAGCGGAGCCGGTCGCAGGCGGCGCCCAGGGCGGCGCGGGCCTCCCGCACGCCGGCGAGGTCCGGGTAGGCGCGCCTGAGCCGCTCCTGTCCGGCCTCGTCGTGGGTGTCGTACCGGGCGACGGACGCGGCGAGCGCGCGGACGTGCTCGGTCATCTCGCGCGCGGCGGGCGGGGGCGGCGGCCCCTCGCCGCCCGCGTGGTCGCGCAGCCAGGCGAGGGACGCGGCGTAGCGGCGGGCGTCGGAGGCGTCGAAGCGGAACGTCCTGCCGGTGGCGGACGAGGCGGTGAACAGGGCGTCCAGGTAGCGGCCGAGCCGGCGGTCCCTGGTGCGGGCCCGGTCGGCGCGCGCGAGGTCGCCGACGCGGGCGAGGAGCCGGGTTCCGGGGTTGTGGCGGTGGTCCTCGCCGTCGTCGTCGCAGCGGACGACGAAGTGGAAGCCCTCCTGGACGCGGGAGGGCACGCAGCCGGGCGTGGCGCAGGGCTCCTCGGTGGCGTACGGGGCGACCGGTTCGACGGGCAGCTCCCGGTAGCGGACGTACAGGCCGTAGCGGCGCCCCGCGTCGTCGCAGTCGTCGCCGCAGTCCGTGCCGAGGGCGGCGGTGCGCCGCTCCCGGACGAGGGCGCGCACGTCGACCTGCTCGGCGCAGGGGACGACGATGTCGTTGCCGGCGCAGTCGAGGGCGTGGCCCGGCTGCACCGTCACCGCCCCGCCGCCGCAGGGGGCGCAGGTGACGGTGAGGCCGCAGACGACTCCGGGGCCGTACAGGGAGCGGTTGTGCAGCCTGCGCTTGGCGGTCGTGTAGTCGACCAGCAGGCTCAGGTCGTCCTCGGTCAGCAGCTGGCCCGCGAAGAAGCGCGGGCGCACGAAGGCGGAGGTGCGGGTGGCGTCGCCACCGCAGCCGCATCCGCAGTCTGTTCGCATGGGTCAGCGCTCCTTGATGAAGAACCAGCTCTCGAACACGTCTCCGCCGGCGCCGGTGCCGGACGTCCAGGGGCCGATGCCCGACGGCGGCAGGTCGCGGCCGTCCGGGCCACCGGAGGCGTCGGTGGCCCCGGCCCGCCCGATGAGGGGGACGCGCCCGCCGACGTGGGTGCCGTCGACCGGGCGGCGGCAGCGGTCGAGGAGGAACGCGGCCCGGACGGTGATCATGACGCGGTCGCCGTCCTGGAGCGTCTCCCGTGTGGTCTGCCGGTAGCGGAACTGCCGGGTGAACTCGCCGCACCCGGCGTCCGGTTCGGCGAAGGCGCCGCCCATGTACCAGGTGGAGGCGTTGCGTCCGCTGCCGCCCTCGATGACCTGGAGCTCCACCACTCCGGGCCGCAGCGAGTCGGTGCGCACACCGTCGGAGAACCGCACGACCAGTCCGGCGTCCTGGTCCTGGGTGCCGAGCAGCGCCCTGGCCTCGTCGATGGTGTAGGTGTGGCCGTGGATCCAGTTGACACCGGTGATGACGGTGGGCACGTGGCGGCCGAACGGGCGGCGGACGTTCATGTGGATGCTGCGGCGGGGCGGCGGGCGGTGCCAGTCCACGTGGTCGACGCGGGCCAGCCACAGGACCTTGTGCGGGCCGGGGGCGCAGCAGGTGTCGCAGCGGTCGTCGGCCGGCGGTTCGCAGCCGGTGACGCAGACGCGGAAGCACTCCTCCGTCCAGCCGTGGGCGCAGTCGGAGGTGTCGGCGCAGGCGTCGTTGTAGACGGCGCGGGTCGGTTCGACGGGCCGTTCGGCGTAGCGGACGCCGATCCACACCGTGTCGGTGTCGCGCTCATGGGGCGGCAGCGCCTTCCACAGGTCGACCACGTGGCCGCCGTGTACGGCGACCTCGTTGCCGTCGCAGTCCACGGCGAGGCCGGGCGTGATCCGCACCCTGGCGCGGCGCGGCCGGTGCGCCACGTCCTCGCCGTGCCCGTCGGCGCCGTCCGGCGCGGTTCCGGCGGTCGCGGACGGGTGCGGGACGCCCTCGGCCGGATGGGCCCCTCCAGGCTCCGGTACGCCTCCTCCGCCCGCGAGGCCGGTCCCGTCGACCGCCGGTCCGGTCGCGTCGGACGCCGTGCCGGAGTCGCCGCCCCCGGTCCGGCAGTCGTCGTCCGGCACCGGTTCGACGAACAGCCCGCACACCACGCCGTAGCCGAGGAGCCGGCGCACGTGCCGCTTGGCCTTCTCGCGGTGGTAGTCCTGTTCGCGCTGGAAGTCCCTGGCCGCCAGCATCTGGCCGTGGAAGTACCGCAGCCTGCGCGGTGGCTGCTCGTCGGACTGCGCGGTCATCGGTGTTCCCGTCTCCGTCATCGCCCCGTCCTCTCATGACACTCGTGTGTGCACGCCGACGGCGCAGGCGACTCCCACGCCCACCCCCCGGCGCGCTCCTGCGGGTCCCGGCCTGAGCACCGCGTCGCGGTCGAGCCGCGGCGGGCGGGCTCCGCCCAGCACGGGCGGCGGCAGCGGGACGAACGCGGTGTCCACGCCGACCGCGGACCGGGAGCCGGCCACGAACCCGGCGGTGCCGGTGCGTACCGCCCCGAGCGTGTGCGCGGGCGCCTGGCGCCGCACCAGGCGCCCCAGCGCCTCCGTGTCCGCCGGTCCCGCGGGCAGGAGCACCCGGAACGGTGTGCGTGGGCGCTCAGCGGATCGCCGTCCGGGTCGCCGTACGCCCGCAGCGGCGCCGCCCCGAGGGCGGAGCCGCCCGTCCGGAAGCGGCTCGCCGACCGGCCGAACAGCCGTACGCCGCCGAGCCCCCGCCGCCGGCCCGGCGCGGGTCCGGCCGGCGGTCCGCCGGAGCCGTCCGCGGCCCGCAGGGACGCCCAGGCGCGCTCTGCCGCCAGTTCCTCGACGACCGGCGTCACGCCGAACACGATGCGCACGGCCTCCCGCAGCGCCCACGGCGTGCCCCGGCGCCGATACAGCTCGGGCGCGGCGGCGAGCAGCGCGCGCCGGGTCGGGGCGTCCCAGCCGGCCTCGAACGACAGGCCCAGCAGTCCGGCGAGCCACGGCAGGACCCGGTCGGGGACGCCGTCGGGGTCGAGGAGGGCCGGGTACCGCTCGACGATCCGGTCGAGTTCGGCGAACGTGGCGTCGAACAGGGACAGGAACCGCTCGGTGAAGTCGTCCGCCGCCGGGTCCTCGCGGAAGGCGGGCGGCAGCAGGTCGGCGCTCGTAACGCGGGGGAAGTCGAGCCTGATCCGGCGGACGACGGGGGTGGCCGCGCCGTCGCCGGTCAGACGCAGCCTCAGCCGCAGGAAGCGGCCGGGCGGCTGGTCCACCAGGAAATCGGCGGCGCCCGGCGCCGACGACTGCCAGTCGCTCGGCTCGTACCGGCCGTCCTCGGTGACCACCAGGCCGACCGACACGGCGGTGCCCGGCGGCACGTCGGCGTCCACGCGGACCCGGTGCCAGCGGCAGCGGGACACGCCGCTGTCGATCAGGGTGGTGAGGTACGAGCCGTTCGTGACGTACGCGCCGGGGTGCGGCGGCGGGGTGGCGCGGGGTGCGCCCCGCCAGGTGTGGCAGCGCGTCACCGGACCGTCCGGGGCGCGCTCCGTCAGGCAGAAGCCGTCGTCGTCGGCGGCGGTCAGCGCGGACGGCGGCAGGGCCTCGGCCAGTTCGGCGAGGGTCGCGGTGCGAAACGGCCCGCGGGGGCCGCCCCGGTGGACGCGGAGCCGGCCGCCGTCGTCGGTGAGCAGCCACACGGTCCGCCCGGGACCGGTGCGCAGCCCCGCGACGTCGCCGCGGGCGCCGGTGCGCAGCACCCCGTGGAAGCCGCCCGCCGTGTCGTACCGGAGCAGGTCGCTGCCGCCCCGGCGGGCGACCAGCACCTCGTCGTCCGGCCCGAGCGCCGCCCACCGGGGGTGGCGTACGGGGATCACGCCCGCCGGCTGGGCGCCGTCGCCGCGCCAGACGAGGACCCGGTCGGACTCCACGACGGCCAGCCGGTGTCCGCGCGCGGCGACGGAGAGGGGCTCCCGCAGCGTGCCGGGGTCGCACGGGGGCGGCCACACGGGGGTGAACGCGCCGTCGCAGGGGTCGCGGCGCAGCAGCAGCCGTTCCCCGGGGACCAGCAGGTACCAGGAGCACGGTCCGCATCCGGGGGCGAGCCGCGGGTCGGGGAACCAGGGCAGCAGCTGCGCGCGGGTGGGGCCTTCGGGTGCGGCGCCCGGGTGGGCGAGGCGGACCCCGGCCGGGTCGTCGAAGCCGACGAGTCCGCCTGTGCCGGGTTCGCTCCCGGCGGGCGTCTCGTCCCAGCCGGTGTGGGCGTCGAGGAGGCGGAACGTGGCGGGGCGTGGGGCGCAGGTCATGGCCGGTCTCCTACGGGGATGAGCAGCGGGCGTTCCGGCCAGACCAGGTCGTGGGGTCCGATCGCGTGGTCGGCGCAGGGCGGCAGCCGTACGCCGTCGACGGTGAGCGAGAGCCGGGAGACGGCGAGGACCCCGTCGGCCGCGAGGAGGCGCCGCACCAGCGGGGCGTGCCGCACGGCGCCCCCGAACGGCCACCCGTCGCCGTCCTCGCCGCCGCGCAGCGGGTCCAGATGGAGGCGTACGGCGTCGCGTGCGGCGGCCAGGACGGCGGCGCGGTCGAGGTCCGGGTCGAGGGCGAGCCACGCCTCGACGGCGACCCGCCGGTAGGTGGCGGGGGCGGCGACGACGGTGACCCCGGCGGGGGCGGCCTCGCGGGTCAGGTGGTCGGCGACGGCCCGCAGCGTGGCGGCGCCGGGGACGGGCGGTTCCCCGCTGTCGTCGCCGGGCGGGACGACGAGGACGCCGACCACGCCGGGGATGGGGACGCCGGGGAAGTCGGGGTGCAGTCCGGGCACGCCCCGTGCGCGGGCCACGGAGGCGCCCGGCGCGCGGACGGCGAGCACGCCGTAGTCGGCGGGGGCGACGGCCCGGCCGCGGGCCCGCAGTTCGCCGACGCCGCGGCGTACCGCGTCGGCGTCGCCTTCGCCGTCGGTGCCGCCGGACGAGGGGAAGGGGTTGGTGACGCCGACGACGTGGGGCAGGCCGGTCACCGGCGCGTTGACGGCGCCCGCGCGGACGGCTCCGGCCGCGCCGCCGCCGACGCGGTAGCGGACGGCCCGGACGTTGCGGAAGCCGGGCGGTACGGCGGCGCCGTGAACGCCGTCGCCGAAGGCGACCTCGCCGGTTGCGTGGTCGACCGTGAAGACCCGGTCGTCGGCGCCGTACGCGGCCAGGCTCTCCACCTCGTGCCAGCGGGAGGCGGTGCCCGCCGTGGTGCCGAACACGTCGGCGCCCGGGTCGTCGTCGACCTCGATGACCACGGAGCCCTTCAGCACGGGCACCTGACTGAGCGTCATACGGCGTCCGCCGCCCGCCCCGGTGTCCTGGACGGGCTGCAGCGGCTCGTCGCGGACGGTGCGGGCGGCGGTGGCGGTGACCGTGTTCAGGCGCAGTCCGGTCAGCACCGGCGCGGGCCGGCCGAAGGCGCCGTGCGCGATCCGCACCCGCAGCCAGCGCAGCGGCGGCCGGGTGCGGGCGCCGGGCGGCCTGCCGGGCGCCCAGGAGCGCGGGACGCGCAGTTCGAGGGTGCCGCTCGTGCGGAACGCGGCCGTGGAGTCGCGGACGACCTCGGCGGGCACGAGCCGGGTCCCGTCGAGCACGTCCCACCGCAGCAGCGGCGCCGGGGACGGGGGCACCGCCGCGCCGGACACGGCGGGCGCGGGCGGGGCTCCGGCGACGACCAGGCCGAGGGTGAGGCGCGGATGGGGGGAGGCCGTCCCGGCGAGTCCGATCCACAGGCTGTTGCCGGGCTCCGGGTCCCGGCCGAACGGCGGGAAGGGGTGGCTCGGCCCGGCCGGTCCCGGCGGCACCGTCTGCAGGGTGCCGCCCTCCTCCACGGCGAGCGCGGCGAGCGTGGCGGGGGTGGCGTACAGGTCCTGGTCGGTCTCGAACACGGTCTGCCCGGCCGGGCCGGACGCGGCGCTCTGGAATCCGGCCGGTACGAGGACGGACGTGCCGTCGGGCGGGTTGACGGTGAACTCCAGCAGGACGGCCGCCGCCCCTGCCGGGCGCCGCCGCACGCCCGCCGTCGCCAGGTGCTCGGCGAGGACCTTCTCCGGCAGCCGGTTGACGCGGGCGAGCACCGGCTCGGCCTGGGTGCCGAAGAGGCGTACGAGGGCGACGCCGGCGTCCTGCCGGTCGGGGTCGGTCCAGTCGGGGGTGTAGCCGGCGATGCGGCTCCGCACGGCGGCGCGCACGGCCTCACGGGTCGCCTCGGTCAGCTCGGGCTGGACACCGGCGGGCGCCGGGCCGGGCACGATCCGGCCCTCGCCGTCCTCCCGCGCGGCCCTCTCCCACCACACGGCGCCGGTCATGCCAGTCCCTCCCCCGGTTCGACGGCGGGCACGATCCGGGTGTGGACCGCGCGCAGCACGGGCAGTTCACCCGGCCGGAGCGGCACGTCCCGGCAGGACTCGTCCGGCACGGCCCCGTCGAGGCCCACCGCGACGGCGTGGACGTCCGCCAGGTCGCCGAGCGCCCGCTGCGCGGCCCGCAGCAGCGCCGACGGCCGCAGCGGTCCGCCGAACGGCCACCCCTCGCCGTCGTCGCCGCCCACCAGCGGGTCGAGATGGCGGCGCAGCGCCCCGGTGAGCAGCGCCGACACGCGGGCCCGGTCGGCGGGGGCGCCCGACAGGTCGGCGCGAAGCTCCACATCCCGGTAGCGGGGCGCGCGGACGAAGACCTCGGCGGTGAGCAGCCGGGCGGCCTCCAGTCGGGCGGCGACCGCGCACAGCGTGCCGGGGTCGGGCACGGGGGCGGCGACGAAGTCCTCGCGGTCCGGGTCGTCGCGCGGAGCGGCCGGCACGACGTGGACGGTGACCGCTCCGGGGACGTGGGCGCACGGGAATCCGGGGTGTTCGCCGAGCGCGGCGTGGGCGCGGGCGACGGCGACGCCGGGGGTGGTGCGGGCGAGGGCGACATGGTCGTCGGCGGTGACCCCGCGGGTCACCTTGCCGAGGGACGCGGCCGCGCGGCGCCTGGCCTCGGCGACGGTCTCCGGGTCGGTGCCGCCTTCGGCGCGCACCACGTTGGCTGCGGTGAGCGCGGCGGGGGCCTCCTCGGCGGGGACCCAGTTGGCGGTCATGCCGCCGTTGCCGCCGCGGCCGCCGCCGACCGCGTAGGCGACGCTCACGTCGCGGCCCGGCCGGGGGATGCGGCCGGTGAGCCCGTCGCCGAACACGACGGCGCCCCGGTCCCGGTCGAGGACGAACACGCGGTCGGCCGGACCGCCGAAGGCCAGGTCCGGTGCGGGCCGCCACTCCTCGCCGCCGATCCGCACGCGCGCCTCGACGAGCTGCCCGGCGGCGTCGGGGAGGAGGAGTTCCTGGCCGGGCAGTTTGAGCCAGGCGGCGGTCTGGTCCCGGAGGTCGGCGCCGCTCGCGGTGAGCCACCGGAGGTGGCGGGCGGCGGAGGCGTTGACGGCGAGCTGGAGCAGGCGGGGCGGCGCCGTGTGGGTGGCGGCCGGGGTGGACAGGAGGACGCCGCAGTCGCGTGTGGTCCAGCCGGCGGGCGGGTGGAGCCGCACGATGCCGGAGCGGCGGAGCCCCGCCGTGCCGTCCTCGACCCTGGCGAACGGGCCGTGCAGAGCGGTGCCCGGCCGGAACCAGGACCAGGCCAGCTCGGCGGGGGGCGGCACGTCGTCGACGGCGCCGGGCAGCCACGCGGCAGCCGGCCCCGCCGTCCGGTCCAGTTCGAAGAGCAGGCTGAGCGGGCCCGGCGCGGGGTGCGCCCCGCTGAGCGGCAGGGTGAAGCGGACGGCCGCCGGGGCGCCGTCGGCCGCCAGGAGGGGCACGCCCCGGCGGGCGGCGAGGTCGGCGGTGCGGTCGCGGTCGGTCCACACCGTGACGTCGGCGCCTTCGGCGAGCGGGAAGACGGCCACGTCGTCGTCGAGGGTGAACACGGTGTGCCCTGCCGGGTCGCGGGTGAGCGGAGTCCCGGCGGGCACGACCGGGACGGGGACGCCGTCCTGCCGGGCGGTGAGGCGCAGCACGGTCGCCGCGGGCCGGGCGGGGCGGGGCGGTTCGAGGCCGAGCAGCCGCAGTAGGGCGACGACGAGGGCGTCGGGCACCTGGTCGAGCCAGTACAGGCGCTGTTCGAGGAGGTAGGCGAAGAGTTCGAGGAGGGTGACGCCGGGGTCGACGGGGGCGTGCAGGGTCCACAGGCCGTCCGACTCGGCGGGGATGCGGCGGCGGACGGCGGCCGTCATGTCGGCCCAGGTGAGGTCGTCCAGCCGGGGCGGGGGCAGGGTCACGGCACGCTCCCCTCGAAGCCGGCGGCGGGCGTGTGGCCGGTCGCGCCCGCGGGGCCGCCGAGTGCGGTGGGACCGGTGGTCCCCGCGGGGCCGCCGAGCGCGGTGAGGCCGGCGTAGTAGGGGAAGACCAGGTTCGCCTTGGTGTTGCTGCGCCGGATGCGGTAGACGACGGAGACGGTGATCCGGGTCGGGTCGTCCGGGTCGGCCTCGGCGCGGACCTCGTCCAGTTCGACGCGGGGTTCGTGGGCGCGTACGGCCTCGGCGACCGAGTGCTCCAGGTCGCGCAGGTTCTGCGCGCTGCCGGGCGCGAAGACCAGTTCGTGCGCCCGGGTGCCCAGGTCGGGCCGCATGACGCGCTCGCCGGTGCCGGTGAGCAGCAGGGCGCGCAGGCAGTGTTCGATGCTCTCCTCGCCGACGGCGTAGCCGAGCCGCCCGGACGCGTCGGGCAGGATCGGGAAGCGCCAGCCGGTGCCCAGGAACTCGTCGCTCACGCCGTCCTCGCCTTCCTGGACAGCACGGCCGGGGTCAGCGGCGGGGCGGGCGGTCCGGTGGGTCCGGCGGCGGTCGGGTGGGTGTGGGTGTTGAACGCCTGGAGCAGCGCGTTGCCGAGGACGAGGGGTTCGGTGGCGCCGCCGCCGAGGTCGATGGAGGGCGAGTCGACCGTCAGCCGGGGTGCCTTGAGGGTGATCTCGCCCTGGGCGGTGACGGTGACGCTGCCGCCGTCGGCGGCGGTGATGTGCAGGGCCCTGCCGGTGTCGTCGAGTTCCAGGACGTGCCCGGCGGCGGAGGTGATCCGCACGGCGGCCCGGCCGGGGGTGTCGTCCAGGAGGACCTCGTGGCCGTGCCGGGTGCGGATGGTCTTCTGGTCGCGTCCGTCCGTGCGGGCGGTGGGCGGCTTGTCCTTGCCGTTGTAGAGGCCGCCGAGCACGATCGGGAAGCGCATGTCGCCGTGGACGAACGCGACGAGGACCTCGTCGCCCTTCTCGGGTACGAAGAGGGTGCCGTAGCCGCCGCCCGCGTAGGGCTGGCTGACGCGGACCCAGTCGGTGACGGTGACGTCGTCGAACCAGGGGAAGCTGAGCTTGACCCGGCCCTCGTCGTCGCCCTCGTTCTCCACGACGAGGGCCTCCACGACGCCGTAGTACCGCTTGTCGGTGCTGCGGGCCCGCGGTGTGGTCCTGATGGTCACTGGTCCCCCTGGTGGATGCGCCGTCCGGTGAACTGGGTGAAGAACCCGCTGGTGTTGAGGGTGTGCTCGACGCGCTTGACGAAGTACATGCCGGAGAAGCGGCGCCCGAGGCCGTGGATCTCCAGGTTGTCGCCGGGCCGCAGTTCGGGCAGGCCGGCCACCTTGCCGGTCGCGGTGATGAACTCGTAGGCCCGCTCCCGCAGGAGGCTGACGGCCAGGGCGCGGGCCTCCTCGTCGCTGCCGACGGGGGCGTCGACGACGACCTCCTGGCGTCCCTGGAGGGTGGACTCGGCGACCTGGGGGCCGCTCTGGCCGTCGGCGGTGTTCTGCCCGGCCGGCAGGTTCTCGGCGGTGGCGGTGTACGCGATCGCCTGCTTCGCGCGCGGATCCCAGCCGCGTACGGTGACCTTGCTGACCTGCTGGGACACCGTCAGCGTCGGGGTGAACTCCATCAGGTTGGGGATCAGCCCCTGGGGCCGGTCGGTGGGGCCGGTCGACAGGCCGGGCGCGTACGCGAGCCGGTACACGCGGATGGGCCGGGCGTCGCGCCCGTCGGTGGGCTTGACGAAGTAGAGGGTGTCCTCGCCGGTCACGGGGTCGGGCAGGATGTGGCAGTCGAAGTCGAGGCGCTTGGCCCGTTCGAGCAGGAACGTCGCGTCGTCCTGGTTCTTCTGCACCACCCGCTCGTGGACGGGCCCTTCGCGGGTGACCTCGATGCGCAGGTGGTTGCGCCGGGCGATCTGCTCGGCGATCCGCCAGTCGGGCAGGTCGCGGTAGATCTTCACCTCGTTCCCGGTGGGTTTGCGGTCCTTGAGCCGCAGCAGTCCGTCGACGCCGCTGACCTGGACGGTCGGGGACGCGCTCTCGGTGAACCGGGGGCTGAGCGTGGAGATGGTGCCGGTGGCGACGGTGAGCAACCGGTCGGCGTAGCCGAGCCGTACGGAGACCCGGCCGCCGAGCCGGAGGCGGGGCGAGTCGCTGTGCTTGAACCGCAGGTTCACGTCGTCCCAGTTGTTGAGCGTCAGGTCGAAGCCGGACATCTCGTCGATGTCCCGGTTCACCTTGATGTCGATGATGTCGTTCTTGGTGGACGGGTCCATCTCCAGGCCCTCGATGCGCACGTCGAACTCGGGCGCGTACCGGTCGGGCGAGGCGACCTCGGGGGCGGGGCTCCTCATCGCGCGCTCCTCACGGCAGCCGGGGCACGGTGAGCACCCGGCCCGGCCGCAGGTCCCTGGGGTCGGTGATGCCGTTCGCGCGGGCCAGTTCCCGCCAGGCGTCGGGCCGCCGGTAGAGGGTGCCGGCGATGGAGCTGAGGGTGTCGCCGCGGCGCACCACGTAGCTCTTCTCCACGGTGGGCGAGGAGCGCGGGCGTTCGGCGACCTGCGCGGCGGCGGGGCGGAACTCCTTGAGGGTGAGGTCGAGCATCGCCCGCAGGGGTACGCCGTCGGGCCGGAACAGCTGGTAGGCGACGTCGAGTTTCTCCACGACGCCGGTGAAGACCTCCTCGTCCCACACGAACCGCACGACGGGCGGGGCGTGTTCGCGGCTGTCGGGGCGCAGCAGGTTCCGTACGGCGTCGACGTACGCGGCCCGCACGTTCTCCAGCGTGTCGGAGGTGTCGACGAGCGCCTGGACGGTGAGCGTCTCGGTGCCGCCGCGCACGTACTGCAGGGGCGGGGTCTCCAGGCCGGGGATGGTGACCTCGGCGAAGGTGTTGCTCTTGCTCAGCTTGTAGTCGGTGGGGTTGAAGCGGAGGGGGATGCGCCGCCTCCGCTCGTCGGCGATGACCGGCCGGACGATCTCCAGGCGGGCGCGGGCGGAGCCCTGGCGGGCGAGGGACACGGGCGTCACGTTCACTGGGTCAGCCCTCCCCGTCGCCGAAGCGGCGTTCGGCGTCGGTGCGCCGGGCCCGGTCGCAGGCGTCCTCGTACAGCTTCGCCCAGGCGCGGATGTGCTGGTTGAACAGGCGGGTGAACACGGCACCGTCGTCGCCGTCCACCTGGAAGCGCACTTCGAGATGGTGAATGGTCACCTTCGGCACGCCGGTCACCTCCCTCGGTCCGGTCGCGGCGGGAAGTCCGCCGCGGTGTCCTGCGCGACCCTGGTCAGCCCCTCGTGGGCGATCTCCAGGGACTCGACGGCGATCGCGTTCTGCTCGGCGTGCAGGTCGGGGCCGGTCCACTTGGCGGCCAGCCCGCCGTGGAAGGCCCAGGCGGCGCCGGGCACCCCGTCCGGGCCGAGGACGATCACCGCGCCGTCGCGGCGGGCGCCCAGCGAGTCGGCGAGCCCTGCGCGGTACCAGGCCCACAGGCCCGGGTCGCGTACGACGCCGCGCTTGAGGGTGATCCGGTTCCACGTGTGGCGTACGGGGAGCTGGTGCACCGAGTCGTTGCGGCCGCCCTCCGGGTAGGCCGTCACCTCCAGCTGCGCGCCGAGCCCGGTGACCTCCTGGAACGCTCCGGCGGCGACCAGCGGCAGCAGCAGGGCCTGCGCGGACGGCAGATACGCGTCGCCGGGATCGAGGGTCACCAGGAAGCGGTACTTCGGCAGCGGGTCCTCGTTCACGCCTCGATCACCTCCAGGCCCCGGTCCTGGCCGAGGACGAGGCGCAGCCGGATGAACTCCATGGGCACGGCGGGGGCGACCTCGACCTCGCAGACGAGCCGCCCCGGGTCCTGACCGGGCGGGTTGTGGGTGTCGTCGCACGCGACGCGGAACGCCTGCTCGGGGCGCGCCCCGGCGAGGGCCCCGGAGCGGAACGCGGACAGCAGCACCGAGGTGATCGCCCGGACGAGGGTCAGGCGCAGCTCCGGCGAGTTGACCTCGAACACGAGCGGCCCGGCCGCCCTGCGGATGGCGCGCACCAGCAGGTGCGTCAGGCGCCGGTGGGCGATGTGCCGGTGGCGCGGGTCGGCGGACAGGGTGCGGCCGCCCCAGACGACGAGCCCCCGGCCGCGGGTGCAGCGCACCAGGTCGACACCGGCGTCGAAGAGCCGCGCCTGCTGCGGCTCGGGCAGTTCGGCCGCCAGGTCGACGGCCTCCAGGATCACGGCGTTGGCGGGCGTGTGGTGGGCGCCGCGCTCCGCGTCCAGCCGGGCGATGACGCCGAGGACGTGCCCGGACGCGGGGACGGCGCGCGTCCCGTGCCGGTCGGGGACGCGCAGGCCCGGGTGGTAGACGGCGGCGCAGCCGAGGAGCGCGGCGTCGCCGCCCGCGGTGAGCGTCCCGGCCCAGGCGACGGCCTCGTCGACGGAGGCCAGCGCGGGCGGCACGTCGAGGACGGCGAGCCGGTCGTGGAGCGGGGCGATGGTGCGCAGCAGCGTGAGCACCACCTCCGTGTGGGCGTCTGCGGCCAGGTCGGTGCCGAGGTCGGGGAGCGCGACGAGCGCCGGTTCGGGCAGCTCGGCCTGGAGGGCGACGGCGTCCTCGTAGGCGTCGCGTGCGGGGGGCAGGTCGGTGCCTCCGCCGAGGGTCATGTCCCAGGAGCGCGAGATGGGGCCGGGCAGGCCGGGCGGTGGCGGCGGGCCGTCCGGGACGAGGCGGATGTACCGGGACGCGGCCATCCGGTCGGCGAGTCCGGGCAGCGGCAGGCCGGGGAAGATCTCGGGCGGTTCGCCGGGCACGGTGACGCGGACGCTCACGGTGGGCGGCCCGGCGACCGTGCTGGCCTGGTAGCGGATGGCGACCCGGCCGCCGTTGGCCCAGGTGCCGGGGCTGGTGGCGACCACGTGGCAGCGTTCGGCGGGCAGTCCGCTCAGCGGGCCGGCCGTCCAGGCCGCGCGGGCCGTCGCGGCCGGTCCGCAGACCCGCACCACCCAGGCGGTGCGGCCGCCGTTCTCGAAGAACCCGCGCAGGGCGTACGGGGTGGCGTGGCCGCCGCCCTGTCCGGGGGCCGCGCCCTGGGGCGGGCCGAAGGCGGCCACGACGTCGTTCCAGTTCTCCACCCGTACCGGGGCGCCGACCGGGCCCCGGCGGAGCCGGCCGAGGAACACCGCCACGTCGGTGCGCAGCGGCTCCGCCCCGTCGCCGCGCGGCGCGGACGTCAGGGACACTCCGGGAAGGGCTTCACCGGCCATGTCAGACGTCGATCTCCAGCTTCTCGACCGCGAGGACGAGCGTCTCCATGGCGATCTCGTTCTTGGTGGCGCTCAGCGTCGGGCCGGTGTACTTGGTGGGCCAGGCGCGGTCGAAGTTCCAGCGCATGGCCTCCTGCCGGTTCTCGTCGAGCAGCACGATCGAGCCGGAGGTGCGGCGCACCTTGCCGTTGAGCGCTTCGACGATCCAGTTCCAGAAGCCGACGTGGCCGGTGACGCCGCGCTTGAGGGTGATGTTGGTGAACTTCTTCAGCCCGGGGATCTTGCGGACGGTGATGTCCTCGCTGCCGTTGCGGTACTCGATGGGCGGGATCTCCAGCTCCAGTCCGCTGACCTCGGTGAAGGAGCCGCTGACCGCGACGCCGTCGTCGCTGACGTTGGTGACGATGAGCTGGAAGTTGTAGGACGCGTACGGGTCGTCCCTGGTCACGGGCGGCATGGCGGCCCCCTCCTCGTTCCTCGGTCGGGTGCTCAGGTGGTCGGGGTCTCGCGGGTCCTCTGCTGGATCCGGAAGATCACGAACTCGGCGGGGTGGACCGGCGCGACGCCGACGACGCAGATGAGGCGGCCGTTCGCCAGGTCGTCCTCGGTCATGGTGGTGCGGTCGCAGGCGACGAAGAACGCCTCGTCGGCGGTGGTCCCGGCGAGGGCGCCGCCGCGCCACACGGTGGTGAGGAAGTTGCCGACGGTCTGGCGGACCAGCGCCCACAGCGACTCGTCGTTGGGTTCGAAGACGACCCACTGGGTGCCCTCGTCGATGGACTCCTCCAGGTAGAGGAAGAGCCGCCGGACGTTGACGTACTTCCAGGAGCTGTCGGAGGACAGGGTCCGCGCGCCCCACACGCGGTGGCCGAGCCCGGGGAAGTACCGCAGCGCGTTGATGCCCTTGGGGTTGAGCAGGTCCTGGTGGCGGCGGGTGATGTCCTGGGCGAACCCGTCGGTCTGCCGGATCCCCCGTACGACGACGTTGGCGGGCGCCTTGTGGACGCCGCGCTCCACGTCGACGCGCGCGTAGATGCCGGCGATGTGGCCCGACGGCGGCACCTCGACGTCGCGCTGGGTCGCGGGGTCGCGGGTGACGAGCCAGGGGTGGTAGAGGGCGGCGTACTTGGTGTCGAACGGCTCGCGGAACGCCTGGATGCCCTCCATGTCGAGGCCGTCGCGCGGGTCGAGGATCGCGAACCGGTCCTTCAGCAGCTCGCAGTGGGTGACGAGGGCGGACTCGACGGTGCCGGACCACATGCCGGGCACCGCGCAGACGGCCACCTCGTCGATGTCCTCCAGGGCGACGATGCCGGTGCGCCGCCCGCTGCCGCCGTCGGTGCCGGTGAAGTCGGCCACGGTCAGCGACTCGTAGGCGTCGTCGCCGTCGGAGAGGGTCAGCCAGGAGCCGACGGCGGGCACCGGGAAGCGCGCGGGGTCGGTGGACAGGTCGGGCAGGGCGGTGGCGCGCACCAGCTGCGAGCGGGCGGCCAGCGCGGTCACGAGGTCCGCCGGGCCGTCGCCGGTGAGCCGCAGCCCGGGGAAGTTCTCGGTGACGGTGGCTCCGCCGGGGTCGGTGAAGCGGGTGGCGACCTCGGCCTCGACCAGGTGGACCCGGTCGGTCTCGAAGAGCGTCCCCGGTACGTCGCGGTCGAAGGTGACGGTGTCGCCGCCGGCCGTCTCGACGGTGAGGCAGGTCAGTGCGGTGCCGTCGTCGACCTGGACGACGGCGCCCGCGTACAGCCTGCCGGCGCCGCCGACGCGCAGGGTCCGGCCGGGCGCGGTGGTGCCCCTGCGGACCCGGCGCACCGTCAGGCCGCTCTCCCACGCGGGGTGGGCGGTGCCCGCCGGGAGGGTGAGGGTGACCCTGCCGTCGGCGACGGGCCCGACCTGGACGGGGAAGCGGGCGGCGCCGATCTGCGCCCACACGTCGTCCGGGAGTTCAGCGGGGTCGAGTCCGGTGACGGCGGCCACCTCGACGGTGGTGCTGTCCTCGGGCGCGTCGGCGACGAGGCGGGTGACGAACAGCCCGCCTTCCGCCGGTTCGGGCAGGACCGGCAGGACGGCGCCCACCACGGGCTGGACCCGCACCTGGACGCCGCCGCCCCAGGAGCCGGGGCTCACGGCGGAGAACCGCAGCGTCGCTCCGGTGCCGCGCTCCCCCACCTGGACGTAGTCGCCGCGCGAGGCGCGCACCTCGGCGGGCAGCGGCTGGTCGAGGGTGACGCTGCGGGTGGCCGTCTCGTACGCGGAGACCGTCGCCGTGTGGACGGCGCTCCGGTCGTCGCCGCGGAACACCTGGAGCTGCTGCCCGACGCCGGTGAAGCCGATCAGATGGCCGAGCCGCAGCCGGGTCTCGCCGCGCGCGGCGTCGGCGGCGACGTGGCTGACCAGGCCCTGGCCGAGGACGCCGGAGGCCGCCCTGGCTCCGCCGCTCGCCACGCGCTTGACGTACAGGCGCCGTCCGCCGTTGTCGAAGAATCCCTTGACGGCCAGGGGGAACAGCCACCAGCGGCCGCCTTCCGCGTGGTCGCCCGCCCAGGCGTCGCGTACGGACGCCTCCGGCTCGGGCAGGAAGCCGCCGAAGAGGTTCTGGAACTCCAGGAAGTTGGTGACGAGTTTCGGCTTGCCGGTGTACGGGCCGCGAGCGGTGACCCCGACCATGCCGGCGGTACTGGTGCTCACTCCCGCGATCGGCCGCGGCCCCGCGTCGATCTCCTCCACATAGACGCCGGGACTCAGGTACTCGGCCATGGGTGGGCTCCTCAACTCTCGCGGATCTCGATGACGTGACGGCGTGCCGCGTCGCGGGGCAGGCGCACGACGAGCGCCCCGGTCCGTCCCGGCCGCTCGGTGGCGCGGAGGCGGAAGGTCTCCTCGGTGGCGTTCTCGTCGGCCTTCTCGCCCTCCCAGCGCAGGGCCAGCCGGAAGGCCCCGCCGGCGTCGCAGAGGGTGCGCTCGTGCCACGGCGCCAGATCCCGGCTGGTCCGCCCCTCGGCCTCCACCAGGGCGTTCGCGACGGGCGCCCCGCCGTCGGCGTCGACCACCACGCCGTGGACGGTGCGGACGCGCGGCGGGTACGGGTACGAGGGCGCCGGCAGCAGCCGCACCAGCCGGGGCTCGGCGGGGAGGGCCGGCGGGTGGGTGTCGTCGTGGGGGTGGACGAGGAACTCGACGCCGGCGAGGTCGGCCCGGAACGGCTCGCCGTCCGCCGGGTACAGGGGCAGCCGGCCGGCGGCGGCGAACCGTACGCGGTGGAGCTCCGGCGGGGCGTCCCGGGGCCGGGCGCGCCTGCCGAGCCCGGGGAAGGCGAGCGCCCCGCTGGGGGTGCGTACCGCCGCGTCGTCCAGCGGCAGCCAGACGCCGTCCGCGTCGTCGAACCGTTCGAGGCGGACCTCCACGCCGGTGGTGCGCACGCGCCGCGTGTGCTCGTCGTACGGCACCAGCCAGACGGGGCTGCGGAGCGTCGACCGGGCCAGGGGCAGGAAGGCGCTCATGGCGTCGCCGTCCCCTCGATGGTCCGGCTGCGCACCGGGCGGACCGCCGTCTCCACGGCGGAGTCCAGGTCGACGACGCGCACCTCGTAGTTGAGCGACAGCCGGTACGGCTTCTGGATCGCGTACCAGACCCACGACTTCTGGTCCAGGGTCAGCGGCGTCAGGGTGAGGTGCAGGGCGTCGGTGCTGCCGGCGAGGCTCCCGGAGAGCTGCGCCCCGTCGAGGATGGCGTCGTCGTAGAAGGTCTGCAGGGCGCGCCCCAGCATGCGGTGCTGGGTGGCCTGGTCGCCGCCCCAGGGGGTGATCAGGTACCGCAGGAGCAGCGCCATGGGCGGTTTGCGGGTGGTGGGCGGGCCGGGCGGCCCGGACCGCACCGGGGGCCGGTTGCGCGAGGTGGGGTCCTCGGCGATCTCGTAGAGGAACACGGTGAGTTTGGGCGGTGGTGTCTGCACGGTCTCGGAGAGGTCGTTCAGCTCCGCGATCGGCGGTTCGACCTGGCTGAGCCCGCGCAGGGAGCGCGTCAGCGTGTTCACGATGACCGACGAGACATCGGCGATCACCCCGAAGTCACCCATGCGAAGCCCCTCCCCTACGCGTGCGGACCGCGTACGGCGAGAGCATGGCGGGCCCCGTGTGAGCGGTCCGCGACGGTCCCGTCGCGCGGGCGTCACCCGCGCCGTCACCGCGCTCGTCGCGACCGCGTCTTCGCGGCGGGGACGGCACGGGGACGCCGGAGGGCCCGGCCAACGGGCTGGATCCGGCCGGTGGAGGGCCCCGGAGGCGGTGCGGAGGGGCCGGCGGCGCGCGTCTTCGGGCGGCCCGCCGCGGCCCCACGACGTCGGCGGGCACGGCGCGACGACGCCTCCGTGACACCTGTGGGTGACACTCGCTCTCTCATGGAGACCCCTTCGACGCGGTACGGCGTCCTCGTGCTCAGGGTGTGGCTGGAAGACGGCGAGGCGGACCGTTTCCGCGCGCGGATCATCCGGACCGTCGACGGGAAGCGGGAGGCCGCCGCGGCGGCGAGCGAGACGGAGGCGGTGCTTTCGGTGGTGCGGGTGTGGCTGGATGAGGTGCTGGAAGGGGACGGGTGACGTTTCCGCGACGCTCCGATGATTCCTTTTTGACGCCCGTCCCGCTATTGATCGGGTGTGGGGTGAGAGACGTGCCCGTAGCATGGCTTCGAAAAGAGGGCGCGCGGGACCGGAGATCACCCAGTCAACATCGATCGGGGGCGTCGATGAGCGGACAAGCAGATCTTATTACTTTGAGGTTGCTCAAGGGATTCGCACTCGCGGTGGGACGCACCAGCATTCCCGTGTGCTCCAGCATTCAACGGCTGCTCGCCTTTCTGGCCCTGCAGGACATGCCGCGCTCCCGCACGTACGTGGCCGGGAGCCTCTGGCCCGACGTCACCGCGTCCCGCGCCAACGCCAACCTGCGGTCGTCCCTCTGGAGGGCGGCGCGCATGGGCCACCCGGTCATCGACGTGTCCGCGCGCGAACTGGCCCTCTCCCCGCACATCGCGGTGGACCTCCACGAGGCGGTCGCGCGGGCCCGCCGGCTGCTGGACAGCACCCGCCCCTGCGAGGACATCCTCACCATGCGGACCCTGGAGATCCTCTCGGCGGACCTCCTGCCCGAGTGGCCGGAAAACGACTGGATGCGCATCGAGCAGGAGCAATACCACCAGCTCCGGCTCTACGCCCTGGAGGCGATGACCGAGCGCCTCACGTCGGCCAAGCGCTTCGGCGAGGCCGTCGCAGCGGGCCTCGCCGCCGTCTGCACCGAGCCGCTGCGGGAGAGCGCCCACCGCGTGCTGGTGAAGGCCCACCTGGCCGCCGGGAACCGCGGCGCGGCGCTGCGCCAGTACGAGCAGTGCCGCCGGGTCCTCCACGAGGAACTGGGCCTGGAGCCGTCCGCGTCCCTGAGGGAACTGGTGCCGCTCACCACCGACCCCCCGCCCCGCCCCCGCCTCCAGCCCTCCGGCGCGTAAGCCCGACGGCCGGCCTGCCCCACGGGCGGGATGTGCTTTCGGGTGGGGGTGTCCTGCGAGCGGATCGCTCACGGCTGGGGTCGCACTGCGGACGGCTTGCCAGCGGTCGGCTCTGCCCTGCGGTGGGGCTTGCTTACCGGCCGGGTCGCCCGGCGAGTGGCCATTCCCTGGGCATCGGCTTTCCCCGGAACAGGCGAAAGGCCGAAATGCGTTCCGATTCCCGGACATCCGGCAAGGGCGGGGTTAATGGAGGCGTTCGATTTCCAGCAGGGCGAGATGAGCGGCGGCGTCTTTTCCAGAGGAAAGTCCCGGTCGGCGTTATCCGCCGTCGGGGCCGCCGGCCGGGGCCACCGTACGAGTCCGGTGGCCCCGGGGTGGTCAACGAGGGTCGTTCAGGTGGCTGCCGATCTGTTCGTGCAGCTCGTGCGGCACGTGGACGGTCCAGCGTTCGGCGGCCTCGGCGGCCAGGTCGCGGCTCCAGCGCCAGCTGTTGCGTGCCGCCGTGCGCACGTCCTGTTCGCGGGCGGCGGCCGTGGTGGAGACGTAGCGGTGGCGGTCGCTCTCGGGCAGGTCCTGTTCGAGCGCGCGGCTGGGGGTGAGCCAGTGGGCCGTGCTGTCGCGCAGCAGGCGGCAGAGTTGGAGTTGCAGGGGTCCGATGACGGTGTGGAGCAGGGCGTGGGCGCGGGCGATCTCGCCGCGGGCCAGGACGTGGGCGAGCATGAGCGTCCAGTTGGTCAGCTCGTTGGTGAGCTGCTGGGCGGTGGTCACCGGCTCGGGCGGCTGGAAGGCGGCCAGTCGCCGGGCGGCCCGGGTGAGCCGGCCGGTGCGGTCGAGCAGGACGGCGTCGTCGGGGCGGGGCAGGTGCACCATGCCCCGCCAGGCGGGAATCTCGTCGATGCCGGGACCGGCCGCGGTGAGGTGGAACTCGCCTCGCATCAAGTCGTCGAATACGACGGCGAGAACGCCGTACATGTTGGTGTAGGCGAGCCGGAGCGGTGCGAGCCGCGCCAGGAAGCCGGGGCCGTCGAAGTCGGCGAGGTGGTCGTCCCGGACGTAGAGGTAGGCCTCGATGTCGGAATGGGCGTCGGCCTCGCCTGCGGTCCACGATCCGTAGAGCAGGACGCCCTCCAGCCGCAGGTCGGCATGGGCGAGCTGCCGCAGACGTGCGATGCGGTCGTCCAGGGCGGAGCGGGCGGAGTGAACGGACATGGTGTGGTCGTGTCTCCTGAGGTGAGCGTGCGGGCACGCTGACGGAGCCCGGCGCCTGCCGGGCGGATGCCGGTGGGACTGCCACGGCCCACTCAGGAGAAGTTGCCCATGGGCGGGATGATAGGGGACGGCCCGCTCCCGGCATTCGACGTACGCGGCACCGGCTCGTCGGGCGTCTGGGTGCGGGGCGTGGCCGCTGGGTGTGCGGTCCGCGGCGTGGCCTCAGTCTCCTTCGAACCCGGCTCCTCGCCGTCCGAAGTCGCTCCAGTCGGCCGGCGGGTACGTCGCCTGCGGCGCCGCGAGAGCGACGTCCACCGCGATCGCGAACTCGCCCGGGAAGAAGCCCAGATCCCGCACCAGTTCCATCGCCCGTACGGTCGCCTCGCCGAGCGGGCGCGCCATGCGGTCCGCGCCGGAGGGGAAGCCCACGGGGCTCATCTCCGCCATGCGGAGCGCGTGGTCCGCCCGGTGGTCCAGGCCCAGGACGGAGTGGCCGGCGGCCAGGGCGACCCACTTGAGCGCCTCGGCCATCGCGTTCGACAGGTAGGTGACGCCCTGCAGCGTCTGCATGGGGCTGCCGGCGCCGACGTCTCCGTACGGGCGCGGCCCGTACTGCCGCTCCAGCCGTTTCCGTTCGCCCTCCAGCAGGGTGTGTGCCATATCCAGCACACGGCCGACACGCGCCAGTTCGGTCAGATCACACGGCATCTCGTTCGCTCCGTTCCCACCCGTCGACCGGCCCGACTCTACGAGGGGCGATGGTGCGGGCGGAGCCCGTCGCGCAAAGCCGGCCGGAAGGAGTGACCGGGAGACCGGTCGCGTATCGCCGCGGCCGTGGTGCGAACCGGTCGGTACCGGCAGCCGCCTTCTGGCCCTGCGCTGCCGGGCGCGTGGAGGGCGGGCCCGTGTCCGCTCTCCCGTACAGGTACGCGAAAGACGTACACGCCCTCGCGGTCAGCCGTCCGCCGGCGGGCGGCCGGCAGCGCGACCGTAGACTCGCGCGCCATGGAAGAGATGTTCGAGCTGGGGACCGTCAGCTGCCCGTCCGGGACCCTGGTGCTCATGGACGGTGGCCACCTGGGGCTGTGGAGCGGGGACCGGTCGCCGGCGGACATCGATCCGGCTCACCTGGGGATCGACGACGCCGCCGTGGCCGCCGATGTCGCGGGCGCCGTCGACTTCGTCGTCACCGGGCCGGACGCCTCCGAAGCCGCGCGGAGCTTCGACCGGCAGCCGGGATCCAGGCTCCACGACATCCCGGCTTCGCAGGCCGCCGGCCTGGAGGCGGCTTTCGAGGGGCACTGCCGGTCAGCCGGTCTGGACGCCCGGCTGGAGGCGCTGCCCGTCCGGGAGGCACACGCCCACAGGGCGCGCCGGACCGCCGAAGAGGGCGGGGGCGGCTTTCTGATGTTCGGGGTGCCCGTCGTCGCGGTGGGCGGCGTACCCCGCGACCGGCAGCTGCCCGTTCTGGCCGCTCGGGTCGGCCACGGCGAGGGTGCCGGGGAACGCTGGTCCGAGATCTCGATCCGCATGGGTGAGGGACGGGTGGCGTCATCGGTCTTTCTCGGTGACATCGGCGTGGACTGGGCTCGTGTGCTGTTCGGTGACGTCGAAGCGCTGAGCGTCTGGCAGCACGACGAGCCGGTGGACGGTCTGGCCGACGTGGCGTTCTGGGGCGCTGCGGCGGAAGAGGCGGCGGCGGTGTTCGCCGCGCCCGGACTCGGCGAGGCGGGCGAGGACGGAGTGCGCGGGTGGACCGGCCTGCCGCTCCCGGAGGCATGGGATCGGGCACGGGCTCTCTTGAGGTGGAAGGACGAGACCGGACGCCGCATGGCGGTGGACTTCCGGCCGCACTCCCATCACTGGCAGATCATGCGCGAGGTACGTGCGTCGCCGGTGGAGGCCGGAGCCCTGGACCTCGCTGGTGCGCGCGTGCTGTGCGCGATGACGAGCTGGGGCGACGGCTTCTTCCCCGTGTTCGCCGACCGGGACGCGTCCGGTGGCCTCCTCGCTGTGAGAGTCCGCTTCGCCGACGGGGTCTGACGGCCGTCCCGGAAGTCCCGGGTGCGTGGTCACGGCTCGTGCGGCGGCCGGCGACCGCCGCACGAGCGCTCCGGCGCAGCGGTGTACGGCATCGGGCCGGCCTCCGTCCACTCCGCGGCGGCCGCGCGGGGCGGTTGCCGGCCCGGTTGCCGTGAGGTGGGCCTCAGTTGACCACGTAGCTCAGTTCGTACAGCGCGCCCGCGCCGTCGAACCGCTTCCGTATGGTCCCCCGGCCGGCTTCCTCGGGCTTGAGGGAGACCGTCCCCACGAGGCGCGCGGGCATGCCCGAGCCCCGGTCCACCTCGTGCAGAGCGAGCTGTACGTCGCCGCCGAAGACCGGCACGAAGATGTCCAGTTCCTCCGTGGTGCCCTCGCGCATGGACACGGTGCCGCTGGTGGGGAAGAACTGCACGCCCCCCACGCGGCTCAAGACGATCTCGTCCTCTCCGTCGGGGTCCTGGCAGGTGGCCGCGGTCAGCTCCAGGAGTTTCGCGAGAACGGACATGGGGCCCTCCAATGACGCGAAGAGACAGTGGCCTACTGGTCCGCGAGCGGCGGCGCGATCCGGAAGCACGCGGACTGGAGTTCCGGAGGGGTGTTCACCCGCTCCGCGAAGAGCGTGAAGTCCCTGTGCCGGATGAAGCGGTCGGGGAACCGCACCGAGCGGAAGGAGACCTGGTTGGGGTCGATTTCCGCGCTGACCAAGGTGAATGTCGAGTCGTGGCGGACCTCGGCCGCGACCTCGGGGTCGTCGATTCCGGTGAAGAACTTGCTGTGGATGCGGAAGTCGTCGAATGTCGCGATGCGCAGGCAGAAGCCCAGGGGAGGCTCGGCCCGCAGCAACTGCCCCGTCTGACCGATGGCGAGGTCGGCGGTCCATTCGAAGGTGGCGTCAGCACGGTCGGCGTCGGTTTCGACTTTCGCGATGTCGACCGAACCGCCTCGATCCATGATGAAGAAATCCGGGAGATTGTTCGAGAAAAGGGAGAGCCTTGCGGACATCGTGGCCTCGTTCCGCGACGTGTCCATGGAAGTGTCGACGCCTCATCACGGCTGCGGGGTGAGTCGGCGGTGAGGGTGACCGTGACCCCGTGGGCGAGGAGACGAATCGGCATCTCGCGCCGCACCGGCTGCCGCCGCGAAGGCGGGTGCCGAGTCATCCGCCACTCCGAGGGGCCCATACGGGTGACAGTTCTCTCTCCATCATGGGCCGCCTGCGGATCGAACGCCACCGTTGTATTGCGGTTGCGCATTCCACAGTCGCGAATTCAATCAGCCGCTGATTCCACACGCGGCTGACATGTGTGCGCGCCTCACCGTCCGGTGCCGGGTATCGCTCGCCCTTTTCCCGGGAGCCGGGTCATGGTCGGGGTGCGTCCGAATCGGCCTCCGCGGGGGGAAGGGCCGTGTGGCCCTCCGCCCAGTTGTTCACCCATCCGCACACCCCGCACGCGTAGCGGCCGTTGAGGCCGGACACCTGCGATCCGCACGCGGAGCACATCGTCGTCGTGATCTCCGGGGTCGTCGGCTCGGCGGCGGCCGGCTCGCGCTCCGGTTCCCATCTACTGGTCATCGCCGGGACAACCTACCCGCGCGGGCGGAGGCGACACCCTCGACCATCCGCACCCCTGCGAGCAGACCCAGCCGCTCCCCTGCTGCAACGCGGGCGCGCCGCACCGCTGGCAATTCACCGGCGTTCCTCCATCCGGGCCACGCCGCGGGTTCCCCCCGGCTCCGCCACCACCCTGCCCCATGCCGCGCGGGCGCGGAAGGCGCACACGGGCCACGTTGTGGTGCGATCGGGCCCGCCGCCCCGTCCGCACGCCGGGCCGCGGCCCTGGCAGCGGTGCCCGCGACGAGGACGGGAGGCCGGAGCGGCCGGAACGGGCCGCCCCGACCGGGCCGACGACCGGAGGCCCGCGGGGCCCGGGCCCCCGACCGGCGGGCCCGCACGGCCCGCTCCGGCGGCCACCGGGCCGGGACGGGCGTGGGATGCTGGACGGATGACGCTTTCGGACCTGGTTCGGCTCCGCCGGGCCCGTGACCTCATGGACCGCGACTACGCGGAGCCGCTGGACGTCCCGGCGCTGGCGCGGGCCGCCCACATGTCGGCCGGCCACTTCTCGCGCAGCTTCCGCGCCGCCTTCGGCGAGACCCCGTACAGCTATCTGATGACGCGCAGGATCGAACGCGCCAAGGCGCTGCTGCGGCGCGGCGACCTGTCGGTGACGGAGGTCTGCTTCGCGGTCGGCTGTACGTCGCTGGGCTCGTTCAGCTCGCGGTTCACGGAGCTGGTGGGCATGAGCCCGAGCGCGTACCGGGCACGCTCCCACGAGGCGGGGGCGGCCATCCCGGCGTGCGTCGCGAAGGTCTTCACGCGACCGGTCAGGAATGGAGAAGCGAAGGCCGCGGGCGCGCCGTAGCGTAAGCCGCATGGACATCAGACTCTCGCAGTGCTTCATCGCCGTCGACGACCACGACAAGGCGCTCGGCTTCTACCGGGACGCGCTGGGCCTGGAGGTGCGCAACGACGTCGGTTTCGAGGGGATGCGCTGGGTGACCGTGGGCTCGCCGTCGCAGCCCGATGTGGAGATCGTGCTGGAACCGCCGCTCGCCGACCCGAACGCCTCGCCCGCCGACCGGCAGGCCATGGCCGAGCTGCTCGCCAAGGGCATGCTGCGCGGGGTGATCTTCTCGACGGAGGACTGCGACGCGGCGTTCGAGAAGATCAGCGCCTCCGGTGCGGAGGTGCTGCAGGAGCCGATGGACCAGCCCTACGGCGTCCGCGACTGCGCCTTCCGCGACCCGGCGGGCAACATGGTGCGCCTCGCGCAGCGCCGCACCGCGTGACCCCCGCCACCTCGACGACCGCCACGACGACCGCCGGGGGCGCCGAGCCCGCCGGCCGGAGCCTGACCGATGGAGATCCGATGAGCAGGGCCGCGAGGTCCGCGGCGGAGCCGTCCGCGCCGTATGCCGCCGACCGCCACGACCTCATCCGCGTGCAGGGAGCGCGCGAGAACAACCTGAAGGACGTCAGCGTCGAGATCCCGAAGCGCCGGCTGACGGTGTTCACCGGGGTCTCGGGCTCGGGCAAGAGCTCGCTGGTGTTCGACACGATCGCGGCCGAGTCGCAGCGGCTCATCAACGAGACGTACAGCGCGTTCGTACAGGGTTTCATGCCGACGCTGGCACGGCCCGAGGTGGACGTGCTGGACGGGCTGACCACGGCGATCATCGTGGACCAGCAGCGGCTGGGCGCCGACCCGCGCTCCACCGTCGGCACGGCCACCGACGCCAACGCGATGCTGCGCATCCTGTTCAGCCGGCTCGGCTCGCCGCACATCGGACCGCCCTCCGCGTACGCGTTCAACGTCCCGTCGGTGCGGGCCAGCGGCGCGATCACGGTGGAGAAGGGCGCCAAGAAGGCGGTGAAGGCGACCTACACCCGCACCGGCGGGATGTGCGTCCGCTGCGAGGGCCGGGGCTCGGTCTCCGACATCGACCTGACGCAGCTGTACGACGACTCCAAGTCGATCTCCGAGGGCGCGTTCACCATCCCCGGCTGGAAGTCGGACAGCTTCTGGACCGTGCGGCTCTACGCGGAGTCCGGCTTCCTCGACCCGGACAAGCCGATCCGGGACTTCTCCGAGCGGGAGATGCGCGACTTCCTGTACCGCGAGCCCACCAAGGTCAAGGTCGAGGGGGTGAACCTCACGTACGAGGGCCTCATCCCCAAGATCCAGAAGTCGTTCCTGTCCAAGGACCGGGAGGCGATGCAGCCGCACATCCGGGCGTTCGTGGACCGCGCGGTCACCTTCACCACCTGCCCCGAGTGCGACGGCACACGGCTGACCGAGGCGGCCCGGTCGTCCAGGATCGAGGGGATCAGCATCGCCGACGCGTGCGCCATGCAGATCAGCGACCTGGCGCAGTGGGTGGGCGGCCTGGAGGAGCCGTCGGTGGCGCCGCTGCTGGCGAAGCTGCGGCACACGCTCGACTCGTTCGTGGAGATCGGCCTCGGCTATCTGGCGCTCGACCGGCCGTCGGGCACCCTGTCGGGCGGCGAGGCGCAGCGGGTGAAGATGATCCGGCACCTGGGCTCGTCGCTCACCGACGTCACCTATGTCTTCGACGAGCCGACCGTCGGCCTGCACCCGCATGACATCCAGCGGATGAACGATCTGCTGCTGCGGCTGCGCGACAAGGGCAACACGGTGCTCGTGGTGGAGCACAAGCCCGAGGTGATCGCGATCGCCGACCATGTGGTGGACCTCGGCCCGGGCGCGGGTACGGGCGGTGGCGAGGTGGTGTACGAGGGGACCGTCGAGGGGCTGCGGGCGAGCGGCACCACCACCGGGCGGCACCTCGACGACCGGGCCGCGCTCAAGGAGGCGGTGCGCGAGCCGACCGGCGTCCTGGAGATCCGCGGCGCGAACGCGAACAACCTGCGCGACGTCGACGTGGACATCCCGCTCGGCGTGCTGACCGTCGTCACCGGCGTGGCGGGCTCCGGCAAGAGCTCGCTGATCCACGGGTCGGTACCGGCCGGGGCGGGGGTCGTGTCGGTCGACCAGAGCCCGATCAAGGGTTCGCGGCGCAGCAACCCGGCGACGTACACGGGGCTGCTGGAGCCGATCCGCAAGGCGTTCGCGAAGGCCAACGGCGTGAAGCCCGCGCTGTTCAGCGCCAACTCGGAGGGCGCCTGCCCCACCTGCAACGGCGCCGGTGTCGTCTACACCGACCTGGCGATGATGGCCGGGGTCGCGACCACCTGCGAGGACTGCGAGGGCAAGCGGTTCCAGGCGTCGGTGCTGGAGTACCGGCTCGGCGGCCGGGACATCAGCGAGGTCCTGGCGATGTCCGTCACGGAGGCCGAGGAGTTCTTCGGCGCGGGCGAGGCGCGCACCCCGGCGGCCCACCGGATCCTGGACCGGATGGCCGACGTCGGCCTCGGCTACCTCACGCTGGGGCAGCCGCTGACCACCCTGTCCGGCGGTGAGCGGCAGCGGCTGAAGCTGGCCACGCACATGGGCGAGAAGGGCGGCGTCTACGTCCTGGACGAGCCGACGACCGGTCTGCATCTCGCCGACGTGGAGCAACTGCTGGGCCTCCTCGACCGGTTGGTCGACTCGGGCAAGTCCGTCATCGTCATCGAGCACCACCAGGCGGTCATGGCGCACGCGGACTGGATCATCGACCTGGGTCCCGGCGCCGGCCACGACGGCGGGCGCGTCGTCTACGAGGGCACGCCCGCCGACCTGGTGGCCGGCCGGTCCACCCTCACCGGCGAACACCTCGCGGAGTACCTGGGCCTCTGACCGCCAAGTTCCCGGGCCTGCGACCCGCCCCGCACGGACGCGGCGACGAACGCCGTACCGCGCGGGGCGAGCACCGCCGGGCCGCCCCTCGCCGGGGCGGCCCGGCGCGTACGCGGGTCCCGGTGCGGCCGGGGGCCCCGCGGCGGCGTACCGGGGGTCCCGGAGCTGCCGGGGGTTGCAAGAATATGCAGACCGGTCTAGCTTGACGTCATGGGACAGAAGGGCGCCGAGACGCGGGCACGACTCCTCGACGCGACACAGGAGTTGATGGAGAGCGGCGGCTACTTCGGCGCCGGGCTCAACCAGGTGATCGCGGCCAGCGGGGCACCCCGCGGTTCGCTGTACTTCCACTTCCCGGGCGGCAAGGACCAGTTGGTCGGCGAGTCGGTGCGGCGGGCGGGCCGGGCGATCGGTGAGGCCCTGGAGGACCTGGCCGGATCCGGAGCGTCGGACACCGAGTTCGTCGGCGCGGTACTGCGACAGCTGGGCGACCGGCTGGAGGCCTCGGACTGGCGCAAGGGCTGCCCGGTGGCGACCGTGGCACTGGAGACGGCCGCCACCAACGACGCGCTCCAGGCGGCCTGTTCGGAGGTCTACCAGTCCTGGGAGGCCGCTCTGCGGACCCGCCTCGCCGCCCGTCCCGACGCCGACGACCTGGCGGTCACGATCCTCGCCCTGGTCGAGGGGGCGCTCCTGCTGGCCCGGGCGCACCGCAGCCGGGACCCCCTGGACCGCGTCGCCCGCAGGATCGACGCGCTGCTGGCCTGAGGCGGCGCGGCCCCCTTCACGCCCGGCCACCGACAGGGGCCCGAAGCCCCGCTCCCACCCCGCCGACCCCGCTACACACGGCCCGCCACCTCAGGCGGGCCCTTCTACGGCCCCCAAAATATGCAGACCGATCTATTCCTTCCCGTCCCCGGATCACAAGGAGCCCCATGGACGCGATCGTCTTCGGCGCGACCGGTTTCATCGGCCGCCACCTCGTCGCCGAACTGCTCGGCCGGCGCCTGCGGGTCGCGGCGGCCGTACGCCGCGACACCCTCACCCCCTGGCTCGCCGCCCGCGGGACGGACACCACCCGGCTGGAGATCGTCACCGCCGACATCACACGCCCGCTCGCCGGGCTGCCGCCGGCACGGGACGTCTACAACACCGCCGGCCGCTACGCCTTCGGACTGACCGAGCGGGAGGCCCGGGCGACCAACGTCACCGGAGCGCTGCACGTGCTGGAGTGGGCGGCCTCGCTGCCGTCGCTGCGGCGGCTGGTGCACGTCAGCGGGTACCGGGTGGGCGGCACCGACGGCGCCCCTCCCGACCCGTCCGTGCTCGGCGCCTACGAGGCGTCGAAGGTGGAGGGCGATCGCGCCGTACGCGCCCGGGCCCGCGAGCTGGCGGTCCCCTTGAACATCGCCAACCCCAGCAGCGTGATCGGGCCTGGCCAGTACATCGGTCTCGCCTCGCTCGTGAAGGAGCTGTGGAACGGCAGGCTGCCCGCGCTGCCCGGCGGCCCCGACACGTTCGTGCCCGTCGTCACGGTCGGCCACCTCGCGCGGTTCCTGGCCGAGATTCCCTCGGGCCCGGCCGGCGAGCACTACTGGGTGCTGGACGACGCCACTCCCCCGCTGCCCGAGCTCGTCCGCGTCCTCGCCGCGCACACGGGCGTACGGGCTCCTCGCCGGGGCGTGCCCGTCGGGCTGCTGCGGCGGCTGCCGCGCGCGCTGACGGGCGTCGACCCGGAGACGCTGTCGTTCCTGTCCGCCGACCGCTACCCGACCGCCTCCGCCCGGGCCTTCGCCGAGGCCGCCGGGCTCGACATGCCGCCGGCCGCCGACGCCCTGCGCGCCTGGGCGGACGACCTGGTGGCCGCCCGCTTCGGCGCAGCCGCGTCCCCCTGGGCGTCCCCCTGCGGCTTCCACGCGGTGGCCGGCACCCGGACCTGGACGGCCGGGGACCGGGACCGGCCCGCCTATGTCCTGCTGCACGGGCTGCCGGTGAACGGCGACGTGTGGGCGCCCCTCGCCGCCCGCCTCGACGGGCCCGTCCTCGTGCCGGACCTGCCGGGCCTGGGACGCTCGGCGGCCCCGGCCGACTCGACGGACCGGTGGCTCGACGACCTGATGGCGCCGGTGCGCGGCCGCCCCGTCCTGGTCGCGCACTCGGCGGCGTGCGGACCGGCGGTGCGCTTCGCCGCCGAGCGCCCGGAGCGGATCGGCGGGCTCGTCCTCGTGTCCCCGTCGTTCCTCCAGGCGCCCGGCGCGCGCCTCGCCGGCTCGGCCCTGGCCGCGCCGCTGCTGCGCCGCGTGTCCGCCGCCCGGCTCGCGCGGGCGCTGGGTGTGCCGGAGGGGCCCGCGGTGGAGAGCGCGGTGGCGGACCTGCGCCGTCCGGGCGTGGCCCGCAGGACCGTGGCGGCGCTGCGCGCGGACGCCGCCGGGCGTGACCGGTCGCGGGCGCTGCTGGACCGGGTCGCGGTCCCGGTGCGGATCGTCGTGGGGGCGGACGACCCCCTGGCCGTACCGGTCGGCCACCCGGTGACCGCGATCGCCGGGGCCGGCCACTACCCGCAGCTGACCCACCCGGCGGAACTCGCCCGCCACCTGGGCGCGACGGCCGCGGGCGCCCCGGCGGGGGGATGACGGCGCGCCCCTCCAGGCACCCCGGTCGGGCCGCCGGGCACCGCCCGCGGGTCTCCGGGGCGCCGTGGCGGCACAGCCGGACAGCGGGCGTCGCGCTACCGGGGGCCGGTGTGGCGCAGCCGGGCAGTGGCCGGCGCGGCTCCGGGCGCCGGGTGGCGCAGCCGGACGGGCGCGGGGGCGGCGCCGGCGGGAGAATGGGGCCTGTCAGGGAGGCTGGATGACGGACCCCGCGGGCCGGCAGGCCGATGAGCTTCCACGCGGCACGGCGTGGGAGGCGTTCGGCGGGGTGCTGGCCGCCCTGAGCGCCGGGGCGTACCTGGTGGACGACAGCAGTCGCGTCACCGCCGTCAACCCGCTGGCGGAGGAGCTGCTGGGGCGCCCGGCGGCCGGCCTGGTCGGCGGGGACGCGCACGACCGGCTGCACCGCGACCGGCACGGCGAGACCCTGCCGAAGACGCAGTGCCCGGTGCGCGAGGCCGTGCTCGCCGGGCGCACGGCCCAGGGCTCCGACGAGTGGATGCTGCGCGGCGACGGGACACTCCTGCCGGTGTCGTGGTTCGTCACCCCGTGCGAGACCGGCGCCCCGCACGGGACCTCGCTGGTGGTCTTCCATCCGCTCGACTCGGCCTGCCCGCCCGAGGAGCAGCCGCCGGAGGCGCGGCCGTCGCTGACGGAGCTGGAACGGCTCGCGCTGCTCGCGGAGACGACCACCACCCTCACGTCCACGCTCGACGTGGACGAGGCGCTGAGCCGGCTGGTGCGGCTGGTGGTGCCCCGCCTGGCCGACTGGGCGGTCGTCGACCTGATCACCGAGGGCGAGGAGGTGTGGCGCTCGGCGGTCGTCCACTTCGAGAACGACGCCCTCGTCCACAACGACGCCCTCCAGGGCCCGATGCCGCCCGTGCCGGTCGGGTCGATGATGCCGCTGTCGCGGGCCCTGCGCGGCGTGGCCCCCGCGCTGATCGGACCGGAGACGTACCAGGGCCCGCCGGATTCGGGGATCGCGGTGGAGCAGCGGCGGCTGTTCGAGGCGACGGGGATGCACTCGGCGGTCATCGCGCCGATCCGCGGCCTGCGGGAGGTGCTCGGGGCGCTGACGCTGGGCCGGTCGGAGCGGCCCGAGGCGTTCACCCCGTCCGACATGGCGCTGCTGGAGGACATCACCCGCCGGGCCGGGCTCGCCCTGGCCAACGCCCGCCTGTACGAGCGGCAGCGGAAGGTCGCGGAGACGATGCAGCGGCATCTGCTGCCGCAGCTGCCCACCGTGCCCGGTCTGGAGATGACCGCCCGCTATCTGCCCGCCCCGGACGCCTCGCACGTCGGCGGCGACTGGTACGACGCGTTCCCGCTCGCCGACGGCGCGACGGCGCTGGCGGTCGGGGACGTCGTCGGCCACGACCTGGAGGCCGCCGCCGGCATGGCGCAGCTGCGGAACATGCTCCGGGCCTACGCCTGGTCTCAGCAGAAACCCCCGAGCAAGATCGTCGAGTGGCTGGACGACGCGTCGCTGCACATCGCGGAGGTCTCCATGGCCACCCTGGTCTTCGGCCGGGTCCGCGTCGACGGTGCCGGGGCGTCCGTGCTGACCTGGACGAACGCCGGACACCCGCCGCCGCTGCTGGTGACGCGTGAGGGGTCGGCCCGCTTCCTCACCGAGGGCGCCGGCGTCCTCCTCGGGCTGGGGGCGCACCGGCCGCCCACCGCCCGGCCTGACGCGTCGACGCACCTGCCGCCGGGCTCGACGCTGCTGCTGTACACCGACGGGCTGGTCGAGGCGCCGGGCACCCCGCTCGACGAGGGCCTGGAGGCCCTGCGCCGCATCGCCGCATCGCTCGCCCACCGCCCGCCGGCCGCCTTCGCCGACGCGCTGCTCCGGCTGGCGCGGCCGGCCGCCAACGAGGACGACGTTGCCCTGCTGGCCGTACGCGTCCCCGCCCGAGGTCGCGCGGGCGCGGGCGGTCCTGGCCCGGGGCGCGGCGGGGGCGCTCGGTAGGGTGGGCGGGCAGCACATCGTGAGCGAACACAGCGGAACCAGGAGCAGACGTGAGCGAGCCGGCGCCCATCGCCCTTCAGCAGGAGATCGCCCGGGAACTGGAGGTCGCGGAGACCTTCGACGCCGAGCGGGAGATCGAGCGCCGGGTGGCCTTCCTCACCGAGCGGCTGACCTCCACCGGCCTGCGCTGCCTGGTGCTGGGCATCAGCGGCGGCGTCGACTCCACGACCGCGGGCCGGCTGTGCCAGCTCGCCGTCGAGCGGGCCCGCGCGGCCGGGCACGAGGCCCGGTTCTACGCCATGCGGCTGCCCTACGGCGTCCAGGCCGACGAGCACGACGCGCAGCTCGCGCTCTCCTTCATCCGGGCCGACGAGGTGCTGACCGTGGACGTCAAGCCGGCGAGCGACGCCGCGCTGCGGGCAGCGCTGGACGCGGGTGTGGCCTTCCGCGACGCCCACCACCAGGACTTCGTGCTGGGCAACATCAAGGCCCGGCAGCGCATGATCGCCCAGTACGCGGTGGCCGGCGCGCACGACGGGCTGGTCGTCGGCACGGACCACGCGGCGGAGGCGGTGTCCGGGTTCTTCACCAAGTTCGGTGACGGCGCGGCCGACCTGGTGCCGCTGACCGGTCTGACCAAGCGCCGGGTGCGTGCCGTCGCGGACGCGCTGGGCGCCCCGGCGGAGCTGGTGTGGAAGACGCCGACGGCCGACCTGGAGACCCTGGCGCCGGGCAAGGCGGACGAGGACGCGCTCGGCGTCACGTACGACGACATCGACGACTTCCTGGAGGGCAAGCCGGTCGACGCGCGTGCCTTCGACATGATCGTGCGCCGCTACCGCCTCACCGAGCACAAGCGCCGGCTGCCCATCGCCCCGCGGTGAGCCGGTGGGCGGTGAGCCCGGTAGCCGGTGAGCTCGGTGGCCGGTGTGTCCGGTAGCCGGTGAGCCCGTTGGGCGGTGAGCCCCGTAGCCGGTGCGTCCGGTAGCCGGTGAGTCCCGTGGCCGTGCGTGCGGCGGCGGCAGGCAGCCGCCTGGGCCGCGCCTGGACGCCGTCCCGGTCGACGGGACGTGACGCCCCGGTGTACCCCTCTCGTACGGGATCGCTGAACTGCTGTTCGGCGGTCCCGCGCGCCGCTACTCTGTCCCGCAGTCACGGGCCGTTACGCACTGTCACGGGGGGCGCGCGGATGGGGGAGCCGGTGTTCGGCGTGCTGGGACCGCTCCGGGTGCGGGGGCGCGGCACACCGGGGCCCGTACCGCTCGGCGGGCCGAAGCCGCGGGCCGTGCTGGCCACACTGCTGCTGCGGCCCGGCGCGTTCGTCTCGCTCGACGTGCTGACCGAGGTGCTGTGGCCCGGCGGGGCGCCCCGGTCGGCGGTCGCCAACGTCCGTACGTACGTACGCGGCGTACGGCGGGCCCTGGCCGCGGCCGGGGTGGCGACCGACGGGCTGCGCACCCTGCCCGCCGGCTACGCCCTCGACGTGCCGCCCGGCGACCACGACCTGCTGCTGTTCGAACAGCGCCTCGACCGGGCCCGCGCCGCCCGCGACCGCGGTGACGACGGCACGGCCCTGCGCGGGTACGAGTCGGCGCTCGCCCTGTGGCGCGGCGGGGTCCTCCAGGACCTGCCGTCCAGCGTCGTGTGGGACCCGGCGCTGACCCGCGCGGAGGAGCTGCGGTCGCTCGCCGCCGACGAGTGCCTCCAGCTGCGGCTGCGCCTCGGCGAGTACGCGTCGCTCGTCGCGGACCTGCGGGCGCGGCTCGCGCAGGACCCGCTGCGGGAGGACCTGTGGCAGATGCTCGTCCGCGCCCTGCACGGTGCCGGGCGGGCCGCCGACGCGCGGGCCGCGTACGCCGAGGCGGAGCGGGTCCTCGCCGCCGAGCTGGGCGTCGCGCCGGGCGCGCCCCTGCGGGCCGCGGGCGACGAGGTCAACGGGTACGCGGTGTGCCGGCGCCCCGCCCCGCCCGCGCCGGTGTGCCAGCTGCCCATGGACGTGCCGGACTTCACGGGCCGGGACGAGGAGGTCGCGGCGCTGGAGGAGCTGCTGTCGTCGGCGCGGCGGCGGCCGGTCGTCGCCGTCGTGTCCGGGCCCCCCGGATCGGGGAAGTCGACGCTGGTGGTGCACGTGGCGCACCGCGTGCGCGAGTCGTTCCCCGACGGGCAGCTGTTCGCGGACCTCGGCGGCATGAGCGGCGAGCCGCGTGCGGCGGAGGACGTCCTCGCGGAGATGCTGCGCGGGCTGGGCGTCATCGACGACGCCATACCGGCCGGTCCCGGCGAGCGGGCGGCGCTGCTGCGCTCCCGGCTGGCGCAGCGGCGGGTGCTGATCGTGCTGGACGACGCGGCGTCCGCCGCCCAGGTGCGGCCGCTGCTGCCGGGCACCGGCGGCTCCGCCGTGCTCGTCGGATCGCGCCGCCGCATGCCGTCCCTGCCGGCGCACCCCTGTCCGCTCGGGGTGATGCGGCGCCGGGACGCGCGGGCGCTGCTCGGCAGGATCATCGGCAAGGACCGGCTGCGCGCGGCGGGCGACGACGCCGACCGGGTACTGGCCGGCTGCGGGCTGCTGCCGCTGGCCGTGAGGATCGCGGGCGCCCGGCTGGCCGACCGGCCCGGCTGGTCCGTTGCCGCGCTGGCCGACATCCTGCACGACGAGCGGGGCCGGCTGGACCAGCTGCGGACGGATGAGCTGGAGGTGCGGGCGAGCGCCGAGCTGAGCTACCGGCATCTGCCGGGGCGGGCGGCCGCCGCGTTCCGGGCGTTCGGCGAGCTGCCCGGCGAAGCGGTGGCGGGCTGGCTCGTCGCGGTCGCCGCCGGGGGCGCGCGGGAGTCCGGGGGCGCGCCCGAGCCGCTGGAGACGCTGCTCGACGAGCATCTGGTCGAGGTGACCGGCACCGATCCGCTGGGCCTGCAGCGCTACCGGATGCACGACCTGCTGCGCATCTACGCGCGTGAACGCGCCGAGGCCGACCCCGCGCCGGTGCGGAGGGCCCGGAGGCTGCGGGTGGTGGACGCGCTGATCGCGGTGGCCCGCTGCGCGAACGCGGCGATGCCCAGCCGGTTCCCGGGCGTCCTCGGCGAGCCGGTGGCGCTCGCCGGGCCGGCCGCGCGGGTCGCCGGTGCGGTGCGGGCGCGGCCCGTGGAGTGGTTCGAGAGCGAGCGCCGCGTCCTGGTCGCCACGGTGGAGGACGCGCTGCGCCTGGGCGATCCGGCACGCGCCGCCGACCTGGCCGTGGAGCTCGCCGGGTTCTTCCACCTGCGGGGCTGCTACGGGGACTGGCTGCGCACCCACCGGCTGGTCCTGGCGGCCCTGCCGCCGGACGGGGACGTGCGGACGGCGGCGCTGCTGCGCGACCTGGGCCGGCTCCACCTGCACCAGGACCGCTGCGCCGAGGCGCGGGCCGCGTTCGAGCGTTCGCTGTCGGCGTGGCGGCGGCTCGACGCGCGCGACCAGGCAGAGCTGGTGGACGCGAAACTGCGGGTGCTGCGCTGAGCGGGGCCGGCGGGCGCGGGCTCGGGTAGCGCGAGCGGGCGGCTCGGGTACCGCGGGCCGGCCGGTCCTCCGGGGTGCGGGCCGCGGGTACGGCGGCCCGGACGCGCCGCCGTGCCCGCCGCCCGGAGGGGCCGCCGCGCCGGGTCAGCAGCCGTTGGTGCTGGTCTGGTAGCGGACCAGGTAGTCGTACCAGGTGACGCCCTGGACGACCGCGACGACGACGGAGCCGTTGTGGATCTGCTCGTAGTGCAGGTGCGGCGAGAGGTCGTAGAGCGCGGAGGAGGCGCCGACCGTGCCGATGCGCCGGCCGCGGGTGACCGTGTCGCCCTTCTGGACGTCACGGGTGTTCAGATGCGCGTACCGGGTCTGCCAGCCGTCGCCGTGGCTGATGACGACCGTGTTGCCGTAGCCGGTGCCGGTGGAGTAGTACGAGGCGGTGACGGTGCCGCCCGCGCTGGCGAGGACGCGGCGGCCGAGGTCGTCCGGGTTGCCGTCGGCGTCGTAGTGGTTCCAGTCGATGGAGTGGGCGGGGCTGTGGCCCTGCCAGTTGCTGCCGCGCCACGACTGGCCGCAGACGAACGGCATGCGGAACGCGGGACGGGTCGACTCCGCGCTCACCGCGGACGCGGTCCGGGCCTGGTCCTGCCGGGGCGCGTGGGCCGTCGCGGCGGAGTCGGGCGCCGCCGCCGCGAGCGCGGCCATGCCGCTGAGGACGGCGAGCAGCCGGCGGCCGCGCCTGGTGCGTCTCTGCATGGTTCCTCCCGTTGGTTCGCCGAGATGTCGCGGCGATTGAAGGGGGAGGGCATACAAAGCGCATACAACCGCCGCGGCGGCGGGCCGAGCCGGTGCGCCGCGGGGGACGCGCGGGCCGTGCCGCACGGGGTGCGGGCCGTGTTGCGGGGGGTGCGCGGCGGACTACAGTGACATCTGAGATCCATGGGGGTACCGGCGGGTCTCCACGACGGCCGCACTCCGGCGCTGCGGGGCCGCCGGCGGGAATCGGTCCGGGGAGCGAGCCACGATGACCATCGACGTCCGTCCGGCCACCGTCTTCGAGGACGTCCGCGCGGTGCTGGGCCCAAAGTCGCCGGGCGCCAACGTCTGCTGGTGCCTGAGCTACCGGATTCCGTCGAAGCTCAACAACGAGCTGCGCGGGCCCGACCGGGGCGCCTACGTGGCCCGGCTGTGCCGCGCCGAACCGGCGCCGGGCGTGCTCGCGTACGACGGTGACGAGCCCGTCGGCTGGGCGGCCGTGGCGCCCCGCTCGGAGACGTCCTTCGCCCGCAACCGCAAGATCCCCCACGTCGACGACCTGCCCGTGTGGTCGCTGTGGTGCGTGCGGGTGCGCCCGGGCCACCGGAAGCAGGGGATCTCACACGCCCTGATCGCCGGCGCCGTCGAGTTCGCCCGCGCCCACGGCGCGCCGGCGGTGGAGGCGTACCCGCTGGACAACGGCGACGCGCGGGTCGATCTGACCATGGCGTACGCCGGACTGCGGAAGAACTTCGAACGCGCGGGCTTCGTCCACGCCGCCGACACGACGTCCGTGCTGGCCGGCCATCCGCGGGTCCTGATGCGGCTCGACCTGCGCGGTCCGGCGCCCCGGCGGCGGGCGCGCGCCGCCGCCGACGTGGAAGCCCGCGCGTAGCCCCGCCGGCGAGACGGATCCGGGCGGCGGGGCCGGCGGGGCCCCGCCGCCCGGAGCGGCACGGACGCGCGTCAGAGGTCGTCGCCGTCGCCCTCGTAGTCGGCCTCGTCGGTGTCCTGGCCGGTCAGCGGGTCGACGCCGAGGCCCGCGAGGAGCCAGTACGCCCCGCAGGCCGTGCGCCGCTCGTCGCGCTGGTGCTCGGGGACGAGGACGCCTCCGGTCCTGCCGGACGGGTCGTCCAGCTCGAAGCGCGCCTCGTCGAGGCCCAGTCGCGCGATCAGCGGACGGACCGTGGAGAGCAGCACCCGGTCAGGGCGCTCCCCCGCGGCGGGCGGCAGCACCACCATGAGCTCCACCAGGAACCCGCGGCGCAGCCCCGCCGGGTCGGCCTGCTCGAACGAGACGGTCGCGGGCGCCAGTTCGGCCACCAGCTCCAGGCACTCGCGCATGGACGCGTCGGCCGTGGCCGCGTCCCGGGTGTTGAGGAACACCCGGACCACGACGTCGGTGGGCTTGAACAACATCAGTGGGTCACCTTGCCGTCCTTCGAGATGTTGGCGTGCGAGTAGTCCTTGCCCTGATTCTTGCTCCCCGCGAAGGTCTCGAAGCCCTTGCCCTTCGGGATCTGCACGTCCCACTCGTCCTTGCCGTCCTTGGCACGGGTCCAGACGTTGCCGTACTTGTCCTCGAAGCCGCCGCCCCTGATCTGCGGGCGCTTGACGTCCCAGTCCTTGCGCGGCACGAAGGGCACCGGGCCGTTCGTGGGCAGCCCGAACTTCTCCGCGGCCTGCACGTACCGCTTGTTCTTGTACGCCTTCGCCGCGTCGCCGGACAGCTTGTTCATCTTGGTGAGCGCGTCGTGCCACTGGTTGGGCGACAGGTGCTTCAGGCTGTGGGCGGCCTTGCCGACCCAGTCGAGGTCGGTGGCGTGCTTCGCGAGGTTGTCGAACTTCTCCAGGTACTTCGCGAACTTCGCCGGCTTGGCGAGCGCGTCGCCCGCGTACGGGATCAGCGCGGCGGCCGACAGGCCCGCGGCCTCGATGTCGCCGCGGAACAGGCTGAGCAGGCCGGAGGCGCCGTCGCTGACGGGCGACGGGTCGAAGATGCCCGTGACGTCGAGCACCAGCGCCGCCTTGTCGGCGGCGGACAGCCCGCCCTCGCCGGTCAGGTCCTCGCCGTCGCCGGGGTAGTCCTGCTCGCCGGTGCCGATCTCGGTGCCGTCGTCCTTCGTCGCCTCCTCGATGAGCTTCACCACGGCCGTCAGGACCGCCTCGTATGCCGCAGCGGCGGCCTGGGCCGCGTCCTTGCCGGCGGCGACGGCGGCGGCCGCGGCACGGTCGGCCTGCTCGTAGGCGTAGTCGGCGGAGGCCGCCGCCCGTGCGGCGGACGCGGCCGCCGCGCTCGCGGACCGGCCGGCCGCGGCCGCCGCGTCGGTGGCCCGGTCGGCGGCCGCCCTGGCCTGGCGGGCGGACTCGGCGGCCTGCCGTGCCGACGCGTCGGCCTGCTCGGCGGAGCGGGCGGCGTCGGCGGCGTAGCGCTGGGCCGCCTCCGACGCGTCCTTCGCCTGGCGGGCGTAGCCCTGCGCCGCCTCGGCGGCGCCGCGCGCGTCCGCCGCGGCCTTGGCGCCCTCGGCGGCCTGCTGCTCCGCCCTGGCGGCCGACAGCGCGGCGTTGGCGACGAGCCGGCGCACGGACGCCACGTGGACGGCCGTGTCGTGGTCCTTCTTCGCCGCCTTGTGCTGGGCGAACTCGACGAAGGTGCGCAGCAGCGGCGGCGGCCCGGCGAGCGCGATCTCGGCGGCGGCCTTGGTGTGGGCGCCGCCGTTGTTCATGATCCGCAGTGTCTCGGCGCGGTCGTCCTCCTCGCGGGCCTTGTGCTGGCCGGTCTTGATGAAGTCCCGCAGCGCCTCGGTGGTTCCCGCGTCGATCGCGGCGCTGCCCTCCCGGCGTACGGCGGGGCCGCCGGTCTGCATGATCTCCAGGGTGCGCACCCGGTAGTCGTCGGCCATGACGGTGTGCTGGCCGGTCTCCAGGAACTCCTTGACCCGCGCGTGGTCGCCGGCGAGCGCGGTCTCGGCGGCCGCCTTCATCGCCTCGCCGCCGGTGAGCAGCAGATGCGTCACCCGCGCGCGGTCGTCCTGCTCCTCCGCGACCTGACGGCCCGTCCGCACCCACGTCATGACGGCCTCGTCGGTGCCCGCGAGGGCCTCCTCGGCGGCCTTGGCGGTCCACGGCCCGCCGTCCTCGGCCAAGTGCAGCGCCGCCTTGCGGGCCTTGGCGAGGGCGACGGCGGGCTCGGTCGACGGCGCGGCGGCGTCGGCGAGGAGCTGCTTGGTCTCCGCGTCGCGCCGGGCGGCCTCCGCCTCGTCCCAGGCGATGCGCGCCTGCTGCTCCTCGTACTTGTGCTTCAGGTCCTCGGCGGCCTGTACGGCCTGCTCCTTGTCGGCGGCCAGCTCCGCGGCCTCGGTCTCGCGGGCCAGCGCCTCGGTGCTGCGGGCCTGGTCGGCCGCCGCGCGCGCCTGCTTGGCCGCGGCCAGGGACGCGTCGGCGTGGGCGGTCGCCTTCCTGGCCCAGTCCGCGGCCTGGCCGGCGTGCGCGGCGGCGTCCTCGGCGGCCGCTGCGGCCGCGTCGGCGTGCCGGGCCGCGCTGTCGGCGGCGGCGCGTGCCTGCTGCGCGGCGGCGGCCGCACGGGCGGCCAGCGACTCGGCGCGGTCGGCCGCGCTGTTGGCGACGGCGGCGGCGCGGCGGGCCTCGGCAGCGGCCGCTGCGGCCCGGCGGGCCTCGGCGCCCGCCGTCGCCGAGTGTGCTCCGGCCTCGGCCGCCGCCGCGGCGGCGGCGGCCGCGTTGGCGCCGGCGTTGGCGGCGGCGCGGGCGGAGCCGACGGCCTGGCCGATCGCCTCGATCGCCTTGTCGACGGCGGCAGCCGCGGTGCGCGCGCCGGCCGCGGCCGTACGGGCGTCCTGCGCCGCCTGGCGGGCGGCGGCGGCCTGGCCGGCGTCCTTCACCGCGGCGCTCGCCGAGTGGTAGGCGCGGGAGGCGGCCTGGCCGGCGGCCGCTGCCGCGGAGGCCGCAGCCGTGGCGGCGTTGGCGGCGGTGCGGGCGGCCGATGTGGCCTGGTTGGCGGCGCCGATGGCGGTACGGGCGGCCTGGGCGGCGCCCTGCGCGGCCTCGGCGGCGCGCCCGGCGGCGCGGCTCGCCTTCTTGGCGTCGTCCTTGGCGGCCGCGGTCTCCTCGGCCGCGCGGACGGCGGCCTTGCGCGCCTCCTCCGCGGCGGCCTCGGCCTTGGCGGACGCGGCCTTGGCAAGGTCGGTCTCCCGCTTGGCGCGCCTGCTCGCCTCGGCGGCCACCGCGGCGAGCTGGGCGACCGTCATGGTCTCCTGGTCGCGGGCGCGGGCGGCGTGCTGCCCGTTGTCCAGGAACTCCCGGACGTCGTCGGCGGTGCCCGCCAGGGCCTCGGCGGCGGCCTGCCGGACGAGGGGGCCGCCCGTGTTCATGATCTGGAGGGTGCGGAAGCGGTCGTCCTCCTCGCGGGCCTTGTGCTGGCCCGTGGTGAGGAAGGCGCCGAGCGCCTCGTCCGTACCGGCGTCGAGGGCCGTCTGCCCCGCGGCGCGCACGGCGCGGTCCCCGGTGGCCATGACGCGCAGGACCTCGGCGCGCTGGTCGTGCCGGAGCGGGCCTGGTATGCCGGACTCCAGGAAGGCGCGCAGGTCGGCGGGGGTTCCGCTGAGCGCGCGCTGCGCCGCCTCCCGCACACCGGGGCCCGCGGTGTTGAGCAGCCGCAGCGCCGTCAGGCGGTCGTCCTCCTCGGCCGCGACGCGCATGGCGTCGTCCAGGAACTCCCGGACGTCGGCGTCGCTTCCGACGAGGGCCTGTTCGGCGGCGAGCCTGGTCGCCGGGCCGCCGGTCTTCCACACTTCGACGACGCGGGCACGGGCGTCGGAGGCCGGCTGGTCGGAGCCGGTCCGCGCGGGCGCCGCCTCGGCGGTCGCCGTGCCGAACACGCTCAGGGCCACGGTGAGGGCCGTGGCCGCGAGCAGAGCCGGTCGTGAACGCCGCCCGGGCGGCGTGATGATCGGGTTCATGCCCCTTTTCTCCCCTGGGCTTTCCGGGGGCGCCGGTCGCTGTCGCCCCCTTCTCTCTGCACGGAAAATGATCACACAAGTGCGGGAGTGGTCAGGAGAGTTGGGGAGAGGCGAAGGCGGCCGTCCGGTGGCCGCCGGTCCGGCCGTCCGCTGCCGTCCGGTGGTCGCAGGGCCGGCCGGTGGTCGCGGAGCAGCCGGGCGGTGATCGTGGGCGGCCGGCCGGTGGGTTCCGTCCCGGTCGTCAGGGGCGGGGCAGGGGGCGGAGGCTGCCGCTCCAGCGCCGCTCGTCGTCGCCGGGTGGAGTGACCCGCAGTCCGAACGCGCGTTCCGCCAGCTCCAGGACGCTGTGCGGCGAACCGGTCCGCCCGGGGACGAGACCGAGCGGGCGCATGAACGGGTCGAGCCGCCTCGGGTCCCGGCCCGTCGGCTCGACGGGGACCAGTGTGTCGAACGCGACGACGATCCCGCCGTCGGCGGCGTACGCGAACCGGTGCGCGGGCTTCTCGTTGCGGTGCAGCGCGACGGCCTCCGTCCCGCGCGAGACGGCGCCCAGGACGCCGTCGTCCAGCCCGTGGACACCGCCCTGCTCCCAGGCCCACGTCCAGGCGCCGTCGGTGCCGGTCGTCACCACCGGCTCGTCCTCGTCGAGCAGGGTGTCGCCGAACTCCTCCGCCAGTTCGCCGTGGTGGCGCGGCGCCAGGGTGTCCGGGTCGGCACCCATGCGCGTCAGCAGGTCGACGGGCGTCAGGCCCTTGGCGAAGGTCAGCGTGTAGAAGGGGATGTCCCCGCGGAAGAGGGCCAGCCCGCCCGCGGCACCGGTGGTCGTCATGGCGGGGAATGGTGTCACGCCCCGCTGACATCCCCGGCCGGGGCGGTGCCCGCAGGTCCGTTCACCCGGTCGGGTGCGGTGCGCCGAACGCCCGCCGGGCGGCTCCCCCGGCCTCTACGATGGCCGTACGGCTCCGGCGCCGGGGCCGGGACACCCCCGCGCGCGGAGAGGGCCACGCCTGTGACGATGCCGCCGGACGCCGAGAAGTGGCCGCCCAGTTACCCGCCCAGGACCCCGCCGCCGCCCAAGCGCCCCGTCGAGCCTCCCCGGCCCGAGCGGCAGGGCGCGGAGGTTATCGCCGTGCGGCCCCGGGCGCGGGTGCGGATCGCCAACCGGCGCGCCGGGAACTGGACGTACGACACCGCCGCGTGGGCGGCGCACTCGACTCCGGCGCGCGCCGCCCGGGCCGTGCTGGACCGGCTGCGGTCCTGGGGGTACGGCCTTCCCGACCAGCACCCCGTAGCCGTGATCACCGCGCGGCTGGTGCGGGCCGCCGTCGCCGACGGGGGGCGCCGCGCCAGCGTCCACCTCGCCGACCAGGACCTCGACGGCCAGGTCGTGGTGCTGGTCCTGTCCCACCAGCGGTCCGGCGTCCCGGAGGACGAGCGGCTGCTGCGGGAGGTCACCGGGCTCGGCGCGGTCGCGGCCGGCACGGAGGACGGCCCCGAGGACGGCGCCCGGCGCCGCTGGGCGGTCGTGGAGGTGTGACGGCGACGGACGGGCCCGGTCCTCGGCAGCCATCGGGATGAAGACGGACGGGCTCAGTCCTCGGGCTCGGCCATCAGCGTGAAGACGGACGGCCTCAGCCCTCGGGCTCGGCCATCAGGATGAAGGAGTGGCCCGCCGGGTCCGCGTACGTGCGGACGTCCCGGGCGCTCCCCGAATCCTTGGCCTCCACCGGTCGCGCCCCCAGCCCGACCGCCTCCCGCTCGGCCTCGTCCATGTCGGCCGCCGCGACCCTGATGTGCAGATGCGCCTGCTGCGAGTCGTCCGGTCGGGGCCAGCTCGGCGGCGCGTACCCGTGGTCCCGCCGGATCGCCAGTCGCACACCGTCATGGCCGACCACCTCCACGTAGTCGGGATCGGGGCAGCGGCGCACCTCGGCGCCCAGGAGGCTCGCGTAGAACTCGGCCAGCGCCTCCGGCTCCGAGCAGTCGAGGACCAGGACGCTTCTCTTCGCTACGGTCATGACCCCCTTCTGCCCCCGGACCGGGACAACACGCCTCCACCGCCGGGGAGTTGGCCTTCCCGTCCGCGCGTGCACGCGCCCGCCCGCGCACACCGCCCGCTCCCCCGGCCTGCGGGTTTCACACCGCGGGACCCGCCGAAGGGGGATGAAAACGGCATCGAGGGGCATCCGGGGAGCGAGAACGCCGGGCGGCACCGGGCCGCCGGCACGATCCTGCGAGGAGCCGCCATGCCGAGTCTGCTCGACACCGGCCTGACCGGTGGGGCCCTGCGGCTCGCCCCGGGCGTCTACGCGCCCCAGTCCGACACGTTCCTCCTCAAGGAGGCCATCGAGCGCGAGAAGCTGCCGCCCGGAGCGGAGGTGCTGGACGTCGGCACCGGCAGCGGGGCGCTCGCCCTGGCGGCCGCGCGGCGCGGCGCCCGCGTGACCGCCGTCGACCGGTCGTGGCGCGCCGTGCTCACCACCCGGCTGCACGCCGCGCTCGCCGGGCAGCGGGTCCGCGTCCTCCACGGCGACCTGCTGGAGCCCGCGGCGGGCCGCCGCTTCGACCTGATCGTGTGCAACCCGCCGTACGTCCCCTCGCCCCGGAAGCGGCCGCCCCGGCGGGGCGCCGCCGTCGCCTGGGACGCGGGCCCCGACGGCCGGGCGGTCCTGGACCGGATCTGCGACGGCGCCCCCGCGCTGCTGCGGCCCTCGGGTGCCCTGCTGCTGGTGCAGTCGGCGCTCAGCGGGGTCGCGCCCACCCTCGGACGGCTGGAGCGGGCGGGGCTGACGGCCACCGTCGTCCGGCGCAGCGTCGTGCCGTTCGGGCCCGTGCTGCGCGAACGCTCCGGCTGGCTGGAACAGCAGGGCCTGATCGAGCCCGGCCAGGAGAAGGAAGAGCTGGTGATCATCCGTGCCCACCGCCCCTGACGAGAACAGCCCGGCCGACGGGCCCTGCCGGGTCACGGTGACCCGCGAGGGCCCGCTGCTGCTCGACGGCCCGGTCGAGGTCGTCCTCGACGACGGGACCGTCGTGCGGTCGGACCGCTTCACGGTGGCGCTGTGCACCTGCCGCCGCAGCCGCGCCTACCCGTGGTGCGACACGAGCCACCGCCGACGTACGAAGAGGTGACCATGCCAGACCAGGACCACGACCGGATGCGGCACGTGGCGGACGACCGTCCGGAGGGCGAGCTGCCGCCCGCCCGCGGGGAGCTCTCCCAGGGGGTGCTGGACGCGCTGCGCCGCCCCGTGGGCGCCCCCGTGCCCGACGCGGGCGCCGCGCGGGGCGCCGAGCCGCTGGGCGACGACCTGCAGCTGGCCCTCTACCTCTGCTACGAGCTGCACTACCGCGGCTTCGACGGGGTCGACCCGGCCTGGGAGTGGGACCCCGGCCTGCTGGCCCTGCGCCAGGCCCTGGAGGGCCGCTTCCTCACCGAGCTGCGCGCCCGCACCGAGGGCCACCCGGATGTGGCCGACGCGCTGGACGAACTGCTGGTGGAGCCCGTCGACGGCGAGGGCGTGTCGCACTTCCTGCGGGACAAGGGCGAGCTGTGGCAGCTGCGCGAGTACGCCGCCCAGCGGTCGCTGTACCACCTGAAGGAGGCCGACCCGCACGCGTGGGTCATCCCCCGGCTGCGGGGCAGGGCCAAGGCGGCGTTCGTGGCGGTCGAGTACGACGAGTTCGGCGGCGGGCGGCCCGAACGGGTCCACGCGCGCCTCTTCGCCGACCTGATGGCCGACCTCGGCCTCGACACGCGCTACGGCCGGTACCTGGACCACACGCCCGCCCCGATGCTGGCGAACGTCAACCTCATGTCGCTGCTCGGACTGCACCGGGCCCGCAGGGGTGCCCTGGTGGGACATTTCGCGACGGTCGAGGTCACGTCGTCGCCGGGTTCGCGCCGGCTGGCGGAGGCCATGCGCCGTACGGGGGCGGGGCCGGCGGCCGAGCACTTCTACGCGGAGCACGTGACGGCCGACGCGGTGCACGAGCAGATCGTCCGCAGGGACGTGATCGGCGGGCTGCTGGACGACGAGCCGGGCCTCGCCCCGGACGTGGCGTTCGGGATCGCCGCAACCGTCCACCTGGAGGACCGCCTCGGCGAGCACCTGCTGCGCGCCTGGCACGAGGGAGCCACCAGCCTGCGCACCCCGCTCTGAGCGGCAGCTGCCGCGCGCGGTGAACGCCCCGTGGCCCTCCCCCGGTATGGCGGGTGAACGCGCCGTGGCCCTCCCCCGGTGTGTCGGGAGAGGGCCACGGCAGGCGGCGCGGGGGCCGTTGACCAGGGATACCGGCGTCTACCAGCGGTACCAGCGTCCTCGTCGGCCGCCGGTGCCCGCCGACCGCATCACGAAGCCCAGCAGCCACACGACGAGCAGGATGACCGCGATCCACCACAGCGCTTCGAGGGCGAAGCCCGCGCCGAAGAGGATCAGGATGAGCAGAAGGACCAGAAGAAGGGGAACCATGATTATCAGCCTCCGCCACCCCGTGTGCCCCGCCGCACCGGGCGTACACGTCGCTGCTCCAGGAGGGTGGCGCGGGAGGCCGGAGCGGATCCGGCACGTATGGACACCGTCACGCGGGGCAGTCGGTTGTCACGGGGCCGTGGAGCTCCGGCGGGCGCCGAGGCGCGCGGAGTGCCACCCGGCGTCCTGCCGCGGAGCGCCGCCCCGGCATTCGTACGAGAGGAGAGGTCATGCCCGGTCTGGTGAATCGCCTCAAGGAGTTCGGCCGCAGCCCGCAGGGGCGGCGGCTGGTGGATTCGGCGCGACGGGCCGCCGCCGACCCGCGCAAGCGGGAGCAGGCCCGGCAGCTGTTCGGCAAGCTGCGCTCCGGGCGCCGCTGAGGCCACCCGTTGACGGTCACCCGCGGGGACGACGACGTCCCCGCGGGTGACCTCTTTTGTGCGCGGTCCGGGGCCGATTCCCGCGGGCCCTCCGCTCTCGCGGGCCGTCCCGGGAGTCGCCCGGCTCCCGGCCTCCCCCGGCCGACCGGCTCCTGACACTCGGCCGTCCCGGGACCCGCCCGCCCCCGCGCGCTGCGGCGGGTGACGGCCCGGCCCGCGGCCCTGCGCGGGGAACCGAGGGAGGGGCGGCGCCGAACATTCGGAACGTCTTCGAAAGGCTGCCGGCGGGCCCGTGGCCTCCCCGAGACTCCTGGATGTCGGCGGGTGCGGCGCCCCACGGGGGAGGCGCCGGCCCGGTCGCTTCGGACGCGAGGAGCCTCGTCATCATGGACGCCGGGAAGGAGTCACCCGCCGGCCGGCCGCCGAGCCGGCGGCGGTCCGCCGTCAGGCCCGGCGGGCCGGTCTGGGCGGCCCTGCTGCTCGCCACCGCCGTCACCGTCACCGGATGCGCCGGTGGTCCGCCTCCGCAGCCGGCCCCGGCGGCGCAGCCTCCGGCAGGCACCCAGCCGGCCGGGCCCGCGCCCCGCACGACCGCCACGGCCCCGGAGCGGAGCCTGCTGCACCGGGCGGAACAGGAACTGCTGCGCTCCTGCATGGCGACGGCGGGCTTCGAGTTCCGGCCCGTCCCGGAGAACCCGCTGCCCGAGGCGCGCGACTTCCCCTACGTCGTCGACGACGTGCGGTGGGCGCAGCGGTACGGCTACGGCGGCGCCTTCCGGGAGCGGGCGCGGCGGCTGCGCGACCAGGACCCCAACCGGGTCTACCTGCGGGGCCTGCCCGACGAGCGGCGCCGCGCCGCGGTCGCCGCGCTCAACGGCACGCCCGGCCGGCCGGGGCTGCGCGCCGAACTGCCGGGCGGCGCGGTCATCGGCCACAGCGCCGACGGCTGCCAGGTCGCGGCCTGGCGGCACCTGTATGGGGACGCGCAGACCTGGTTCGCGGCCCTCACCCTCGTCGACAACCTCGGCGGGATGCGGCAGCGGCGGGTCACCGCCGACCCGGCGTTCCTGGCGGCCGTACCGCGCTGGGCGGCCTGTATGCGGCGGCACGGGGCGCCGTACGGCAAGCCGGCCGACACCAGGGCGGCGTTCCTGGGCGGGGAGCGCCGCGCGGACCCGGCGCGGGAGGTCCGTACCGCCGTAACGGAGGCGCGCTGCGCGCACAGCAGCGGCCTGGCCGCCGTCGCGGGGGACCTGGACCGCCGCCACGGCGAGTCGCTGCGCCGGGAGCACCGCGCAGCCGTCGAGCGGGTGGCCGCGCTCCGCGCCGCCGCGCTGCCCCGGGCACGGGCCGTACTGGCCGGCCTTCGCGACTGACCGGCCCGTCGCCCGTCACCGGCCCCGCCGCCCGTCACCGTCCGCCGGCCCGCTCACGGGGCCGGCCCACAGTCCCCCGCGCCCTGCGCGGGTCCACCGCACCGTTCGCACACCTCAGAGGAGATTTCCCCATGTCGCAGAACCGAGGCACGCTGGTGTCCGCCGCCGCCCTCGCCGTGGCCGCGCTGGGCCTGGCGCCGACCGCCCACGCCCAGGACAAGGCCCCCGCCGTCGCGGCGCCCGCCGTCGCCGACGCGGCGGCGGCGGACGGCTACCTGTACGCCTGGGAGCACGCGTGGAAGGGCGGCCGCCAGGCCACCTGGTACGGCGACAGCTCCAACTGGGTCGACCGGAACATGCGCAACCAGGCCTCGTCGGTGCACAACAACGGCTTCGCCGGCGCCTACGACGACGTCCTGCTCTACTGGGACGCCGGTCACGGCGGCGCCGCGTACTGCCTGCGCAACGGCAACTACCTGATGGACATGCGCTACGACCGCTTCCCGTACAACGGGACCGGCGGCGGGCAGGCGATGAACGACAACATCTCCTCCCACCGCTGGGTGGACTACTGCCAGAACTGACGCGCGGCACGACCCGGGCCCCCGCCACGGCACGACCGTGGCGGGGGCCCGCTCGCGTGGCGGCCGCCCGGCTCAGTCACCCGCCGGCCCGACGGCGGCGGAGGAGGGCGCCCAGGGCGGCGGCGCAGGCTCAGGCGTCCGCCGACGCCAGGTGGCGGCGCAGGCTCAGGGGGCGCATGTCCGTCCAGACGCGGCCGATGTGGTCCAGGCACTTCTGACGCGAGCCGGTCGTGCCCTCGGCGTGCCAGCCGGCCGGCAGCGGGCGGTCCGCACGCCAGATCGAGTACTGCTCCTCGTCGTTGAGCACGACCTGGTACTCCTCGCTGTCGCTCATCTCGCTCGGTCCTCCATGGCTCGGGTCGGTAGACGGGCCCAGCGTGGCCCCGGCGGCGGCCGGGCGACAGGGACAAACGCGCAGCAGCACCGGCGGTGTGCCGTGCGGCTCCTTCCCTGGTGGGCGTGTACGGGGTCCCGGCAGTGTCTGCGGAACCACGAACCAGGCCCTCCTCGGAAGGAGTTCCGCCATGCCGGACATGCCGGAGACCGTTCACCTGCCCGTCGGGGGGTGGCGCCTGTGGGAGCACTTCGCGCTGCGCGGGCCCGGCTTCCCCGCCGAGGGTGTGCTGCGGCTGGCGCCGCCCGGACTCGCGGAGACGGCCGACAAGTTCACGGCGGACCAGGCGCCGGCCGGCCCCGAATGGCAGGCCTTCACCGAGGAGTTCGACGCGGGCGCCGTACGCACGGCCGGACTGCTCCAGGAGATCGCGGCGAGCCCGCGCTTCCGGGCGGCGGTCGCCTGGCAGAACCCGGCCGTCCTGCGCACGGGAGTGGCGCCGTTCCTGGCGTGGACGCCGACCGCGGCCGGGCGGACCAGCATGCCGAGGCAGCGGGAGGAGCTGGTCGCGCACTACTGGCAGCGGTTCTGCGTGAAGAACGACACCATCGGCTTCTTCGGGCCGGTCGGCTGGGGCCGCTGGGACCTGGGCCGGGAGGACATCGCCGTCGATCCGGGCAGCGGCTTCCTCGCCGACTCCCGGGTGTACTTCTCCAGCTGGGCGATCGACGCGCTCGCCAGGACGCTGGACGCCGACCCGGCGCTGCGGGCGTGGATACCGCCGCGCCGCGTCCCGTTCGTCCGGATGGAGAACGGGACGGTGCGCGTGCCGGGGCGGCGGCCGCGGCCGGTGCCGGCGACGGAGCTGGCGGTGCTGGGCCTGTGCGACGGGACGCGGACGGTCGCGGAGATCGCCGCCGCGGCCGGCCTGTCCGCGGCGGAGGCGGAGGAGTCCGTACGGGCGCTGGTGGCGGGGCGCTGGGTGCACTGGCGGCTGGAGGTGCCGTCCGGCACGTACCCGGAGCGTGAGCTGCGGGCGATCCTGGAGCGGATCGGCGACCCGGCGGTCCGTGAACCGGCGCTGGAGCGGCTGGCCGTACTGGAGCGGGGCCGCGACGCGGTGGCGGCGGCCGGGACGGACGCCGAGGCGCTGACGGCGGCGCTCGGCGCGCTGGAGGCGGACTTCGCGGCGCTCACCGCCACGGAGGCCCAGCGGGCGAAGGGTGCGAAGACCGCGCCGTGCCGGGGCGTCGTCTACTCGGACTGCCGCCGGTCGGCGACGGCGGTCCTCGGCACACGGCTGCTCGGGGAGCTGACCCCGCTGGCGCTGTGCCTGACGGCGGCCCGGTGGATGACGAACCGGGTGGCCGAACGCATCCGCGGGCGGCTGCGGCCGGTGTACGAGCGGCTGGCCGCCGACGCGGACGGGGGCCGGGTCGACCTGGCGGCGCTGTGGCTGGCGTGCCTGCCGTCGCCGCATCCGAAGGCGGAGGAGGACGTCGCGGCCGTGCAGGCGGAGCTGCGGGCGAAGTGGGCGCGCGTCCTGGAGGTGCCCCAGGGGGCGCGCCGGGTGCGGCGGTCGTCGGCGGAGCTGGCGGAGCGGGTGCGGGAGGAGTTCGACGAGCCGGGTGACGGCTGGTCGCTGGCCCGCTACTTCAGCCCGGACGTGCTGGTGCTCGCCGAGGACGCGGACGCGGTGGCGCGGGGCGACTTCGAGCTGCTGCTGGGCGAGATGCACTGCGCGCTGAACACGATGGGCGCCTCGCTCTTCGTCCACCAGCACGCCGACCGGGAGGCGCTGGTGGCGGAGACGTCCCGCGACTTCCCCGGGCCGCGGCTGCTGCCGATGCTGCCGAAGGAGCTGCCGCTGAAGTGGTCGACGCGCAGCAGGCCGTCGCTGGAGCGGCCCGAGGACTACCACGTGGCGCTGGTGGACCACACCGGTGACCCGTTCCGGCAGCGCACGGTGCTCGCCGCCGACGTGGCGGTGGAGGACCGGGACGGCCGGCTGGTGGCGGTGCTGCCGGACGGTGCCGTATTCGACGTGCTGGACGTGTACGCCAACACGCTGACGCAGCGTGTGATGGACCGCTTCACGCTGCGGCCCGAGGGCGACCACACCCCGCGCATCAGCGTCGACCGGATGGTCGTGGCGCGTGAGACGTGGACGCTGCCGGTCGCGGAGATGGGCTTCAGCGACGAGAAGTCGGAGGCGAGGCGGTTCGTACGGGCCAGGGCGTGGGCGCGGGACCGGGAGCTGCCCCGGTTCGTGTTCGTCGTGTCGCCGGCCGAGCCGCGGCCGTTCTACGTGGACTTCGACAGCCCCGTGTACGTGAACATCTTCGCGAAGGCGGCGCGCAGGCTGGCCCGCCAGGACGCGGGGGCGCGGCTGGTGGTGAGCGAGATGCTGCCGACGCCGGAGCAGGCGTGGCTGACGGACGACGAGGGGCGCGCGTACACCTCGGAGCTGCGGTTCGTGGCGGTGGACCAGACGGTGGCCGGCCCGGGCGAGGGGGGCGCGTGATGCGGACGTTCGTGGACGAGATCGCCGCGCATGCCGCGCGGGAGCCGGGCCGGGTGGCGGTGAGCACGCCCGGCGGGGAGCTGACGTACGCCGAGCTGACCGCCCGGATCGACGCGCTGGCTCGGACGCTGGCCGCGCGGGGGGCGCGCGCCGAGACGGTGTGCGCGGTCGCCGTGGCCCGCGGGGTCGACGCGATGATCGCCGTGGCCGCGGCCGTGCGGTGCGGTGCGGCGTTCCTCACGCTGGACGTGGAGCAGCCGCCGGCCCGGCTGGCCGCGCTGGTGCGCAGCGGCGGCGCGGACCTGCTGGTGACGACGGAGGCGCTCGCCGGGCGGCTCCAGCTGCCGGTCCCGGGGCGGCCCGTGCTTCTGGACCGGCCGGAGCCCGGGGACGGGCGCGGCGCCCTGCCGGCGGGGCCTCCGCACGGGCGGGCGCTGGCGTACGTCAGTCACACCTCAGGCTCGACCGGCGAGCCGAGCCCCGTGCTGGTGGAGCACCGGTCTCTCGACTCGTACCTGCGGTTCGTGGCGGCGGACTTCGGGCTCGGCCCGGACACGGTGGCGCTCCAGGTGGCGCCGCTCGGCTACGACGCGTCCGTACGGGACACGTTCGCGCCGCTCCTCGCGGGCGGGCGGCTGGTGGTGGTGCCCCGGTCGGCGGTGCTGCGCCCGGAGGAGTTCGGCGCGGTCGTGCGGGAGCACGGGGTGAACGCGCTGCTGAGCGTGGTGCCGTCGTTCCTGGCGTTCCTGGCGGGCCGGCCGGACGGGGCGGGGCTGCTGGAGGGCGTACGGCTGGTGGTGAGCAGCGGGGAGTCGCTGCGCCCGTTCCTTCGGGCGGGCGGCCGGGCGGTGGTCGAGGACCGGCTCGTCAACCAGTACGGGCCGACGGAGTGCACGATGACGTCGACCCGGTACGACGTGCCGGCCGATCCGGTGACGGACGCGGACGTCGTCGGGACGCCCATCGACGGGGTGGTCGTGCGGCTGCTCGACGAGGAGCTGCGGCCCGTGCCGGAGGGCGCGGTGGGCGAGGTGTGCGTCGGCGGGATCGGCGTCGCCCGCGGTTACCGGGGCCTTCCCGCCCGTACGGCGGAGTGCTTCGTGCCGGACCCGGCGGGTCCGCCGGGGGCGCGGCTGTACCGGACCGGCGACCTGGCCAGGAGCGGCCCCGGCGGGCTGCACCTGCTGGGGCGCCGGGACCGGCAGGTGAAGATCCGCGGCTACCGGGTGGACCCCGCCGAGGTGGAGGGGGCGCTGCTGGCCCACCCCGGCGTCACGGGGGCGGTCGTCACGGCCGCCGAGGACGGGCAGGGGCGGGTGTTCCTCGTCGCGCACGTGACCGGTGACCTGGACGGCACGGGCGACGGGGCGCTGCGGGCGCACCTGGCGGCGACGCTGCCGCCGCATCTGATGCCGCGCAGGTTCGTCCGGCTCGCGGAGCTGCCGACGACGCGCAGCGGCAAGGCGGACCGGCGGGCCCTCGCGGACGCGGCGGCCGCGTCGTGACCGCGTACCGGGGCGGGCTGACCCCCGCCGACGTGGAGCGCGCGGCCGAGCGCGTCGCCCGGTACACGCGGCGCACGCCGCTGCTGCCGGGGCTCCCGGCGCGGGGGCGGCGGCGCGGCGGCTGGGGGCTGCTGCTGAAGGCGGAACACCTCCAGCACAGCGGGTCGTTCAAGCTGCGCGGCGCGGCGAACGCGGTGCTGGCGCTGGGCGCCCGCGCCCTCGTGACCGGCTCGTCCGGCAACCACGGGATCGCCCTGGCCCGGCTGGCCGCTCCGATGGGCGTGCGGGTGACGGTGGTGCTGGCGGCCGGGACGAGCCCGGCCAAGGCGGACCGCATCCGCGCCCTGGGCGGGCGGACGGTGAGCGTGCGGGGCGGCGTCGCCGAACGGGAGGAGCGGGCGCGGCAGCTGGCCGAGGAGACCGGCGCGGTGCTCGTGCCGTCGTCGGACCACGAGCTGGTCGTGGCCGGGCAGGGCACGGTGGCCCGCGAGATCCTCGCCGACGTGCCGGACGTGCGGACGCTGTACGTGCCGGTGGGCGGCGGCGGGCTGCTGGCCGGGGTGTGCCTGGCCGCCCGCGACCACCCGGTGCGGATCGTGGGCGTGGAACCCGAGGGGACACCGCGGTACGCGCGCTCCCTGGAGGCGGGCCGGCCGCTGCGGCTGCCGCCCTGCGACACGGTGGCCGACGGGCTGCGGGCGCAGGCGCCGGGCGAGGTGCCGTTCGCGGTGGTGCGGGACCGGGTGGACGACCTGGTGGCCGTGTCCGACGCCGAGATCCTCACCGCCACCGACCGGTTGCGCCGCCTGGGCGTCGAGGCGGAGCCCAGCGGCGCCGTGGCCCTCGCGGGGGCGCTGCGCGCGGGACGGCTGCGCGAGCGGGCCGTCGCCGTGGTGTCCGGCGGCAACACCCTGGCGGCGCTGACCGCCCGTACGGACGTGACCGGACGCACGGACCTGACCGGACGCACGGACCTGACCCGACGTACGGAGCCCGGCCGCGTCGGCCCGGCCGGCCGTGCGACCCCGGACGACCTGACGTATCCGACCGAACCCATCGAGCCGGGCGGCCACGCCCGGCGGACCGCGCCGACCGGCGCGCGACCCGAACTGGAGGAGACCCGATGAGCGAGACGACCACCACCACCCTGACCGCCCCCGCCGCCACCCCGGGCGTGGAGGCCCTCACCGAACTGCTCGTCGACGTCTACCGCGACGCCCTCGGCGCGCCCGGCCTGGACGAGCAGAGCGACTTCTACGAGAACGGCGGCGACTCGCTCACCGCCTTCCAGGTGACCGCGCGCCTCCAGGACGCCCTGGGCGTGGACGTGCCCGTGGCGCTGGTCTTCGCCTACCCGACGCCGGCGGACCTCGCCGACGTCGTCCACAGCGACCTGGTCGAGGGGTGAGCGCCGTGGAGGAGCGTGACGGGGTGTGGCTGCCCGGCGGCCGGTGGCGGCTGTGGGAGCAGTTCGCCCTGCGGGGGCCGGGCTTCCCCGCCGGGGGGGTGCTGCGGCTGGCCCCGTCGGGGCTCGCGGAGGCGGCCGACAAGTTCGCGCAGGACGACACGGCGGGCACCGGCCCCGGCGACCCGGAGTGGGCCGACTTCACGGAGCGGTTCGCACAGGCCGCCGTGGAGAGCGCGCACCGCCTCCAGGACATCGCGCGGACACCGGCGTTCCGGGAGGCCGTGGCGTGGCAGAACCGGCCGGTGCTCACCTCCGGGATCGCGCCGTTCCTGGCGTGGACGCCGACCGCGGCCGGGCGGACCAGCATGCCGAGGCAGCGGGAGGAGCTCGTCGCCCACTACTGGCAGCGGTTCTGCGTCAAGAACGACACGATCGGCTTCTTCGGGCCCGTCGGCTGGGGCCGCTGGGAGCCGGACGGGCCGGGGGTGGAGGTCGATCCGGGTGAGGGGCTGATCGCCGCGACGGAGGTGTACTTCGCCGGGTGGGCGATCGACGCCCTCGCCGCGCGGATCGACGCCGACCCGGCGCTGCGGGAGTGGGTGGCGCCCCGCCGGGTGCCGTTCGTGCGGATCGCGGGCACGGAGGTGACCGTGCCCGGCCGCCCGGCGCGGACCGTCGGCGCGGACGAGGCGGCGGTACTGGCGCTGTGCGACGGGGTGCGGCCCGTGCGGGACATCCGCGCCGCGCTGCCCGGTGTGGACGTGCCGGCCGTCCTCGCGGACCTGGTGAGGCGCCGCTGGATCGTGTGGAAGCTGGAGGTGCCGGCCGGGGCGCATCCCGAACGGGCGCTGCGGGGCTGGCTGGAGCGGGTCGGCGACCCGGAGGCGCGCGCACGCTGGACGGCGGCGCTGGACGCGCTGGAGCGCGGCCGGGACCGGGTGCGGACGGCCAAGGGCGCCGACGCCGTGGTGGCGGCGCTGACCGCTTTGGAGGGCGAGTTCGCGGCCCTCACGGACACGGCGGCGGTACGGGAGAAGTCCGCCGGCACGGCGCCGTGCCGGGCCGTCGTGTACGCCGACTGCCGCCGCGCGGCCACCGTCCGGGCGGGCCGCGCCGTGTACGAGGCGCTGGCGCCGCTGGAACCGCTGCTGGCCAGTTCGGCGTGGCTCACCGCGCGCCTCGCCGAGGCGGTGATGGCCGAGGCGCGCGGGGTGTACGAACGGCTGGCCGCTCAGGGGCCGGTGGACCTGGCGTCGTTCTGGTTCGCGTGCATGCCGGTGCTGCACGGCTCCGCCAGGGCGCGGGCGGACGCGCTCCAGCGGGAGTTCCGCGAGCGGTGGGCGGCCGTCCTGGCCGTGCCCGACGGGGCGCGCCGGGTGCACAGAGCCCTCGCGGACGTCGCGGGGCCGGTCGCCGAGCACTTCGGCCCGGGCGGGGGCGCCCCCGCCGGGGCGGGGTGGACGGCGGCGCGGTACGCCAGCCCGGACGTCATGGTCGCCGCGGCCGGCGCCGAGGCCGTCGAGCGGGGCGACTTCGAGCTGGTGCTCGGCGAACTGCACCTCGCCGCCAACACGCTGGGCGCCTCGCTGTTCGTGCACCAGCACCCCGACCCCGGCGAGCTGGTGCGGCTCACCCACCGCGACCACCCCCGGCCGCGCCTGATGCCGCTGCTGCCGAAGGAGCACCGGTCGCGGCTCTCGGTCCGCACCCGGCACGCCCTGGTCCGGCCGGAGGACTACCACGTGGCGCTGGTCGACGTGACGAGCGGCGCCGGCCGTCCCCGTACGGTGCTCAGCGCCGATGTGACGGTGACCGAGCAGGACGGCGAGCTCGTGGTCGTGCTGCCGGACGGCGCCCGGTTCCCGGCCGTGGACGTGTTCGCGCATGTGCTGACCACGCTGGCGATGGACCTGTTCCAGATCCTGCCGGAGGACGGCCACAGCCCGCGCGTCACGGTGGACCGGCTGGTCGTGGCGCGGGAGACCTGGCGGCTGCCGGGACCCGACCTGGACTTCGCCGACGAGAAGGACGAGGCGCGCCGGTTCGTACGGGCCCGGCGGTGGCGCGCGCGGCACGGGCTGCCCCGGTATGTGTTCGTGGTGCTGCCGACCGAACCGCGGCCCTTCTACGTGGACTTCGACAGCCCCGTGTACGTCAACATCCTCGCGAAGGCCGTGCGCCGCATGGTCCGCAAGGAGCCCGACGGGCGGGTCGTCGTCACGGAGATGCTGCCGACGCCCGAACAGGCGTGGCTGGTCGACGACCAGGGCGCCGCGTACACCTCCGAGCTGCGGTTCGTGGCGGTCGCCGAGGACTCCGCGCCGGCCGGCGGGAACCGGGGGGCGGTCTGACGATGGCCCGGCGGCGGAACGACCAGGACATGGCGGCGGTCCCCCGGGACGTGGCGGCGGGCTGACGGCGGCCGAGTCACGTCCGCGCGGGCCGCTGAACGGCGGCGCGCCCGGCCGGTTTCGGCGGGGCGCGCCGCCGTCGGCGCTTCCGGGCGGCCGCCGCGGGTGCGGGCCTCTGCGCGTGCGGCTGCGTCTTCTTCCCTACTGGGCGCGCGCCGCAGCCGCGAGGGTGGAGGAAATCCACCGCTTGGGAGGCCCGCAGTGAAGGTTGGCGCAGCTGTTCGCACCGTATCGTCCGCGCAGCGGAGGCTGTGGTTCCTCGACCAGCTCAGCCGAGGTTCCGCCGACTCCCTGCTCCCGCTGGCGCTCCGCTTCCGCGGCGCTCTCGACGTCCCCGCCCTGGAGCGGGCGCTGGCGGGTGTCGTGGCCCGCCACGAGGTGCTGCGGACCCGGTTCGTCACCGTGGGCGGGGAGCCCGTCCCGCGGGTCGACCCGCCCGGCGCGTTCACCGTGCGCCGGGTGGCGGCGGCCGACGCGGACGAGCTGTTCGCACGGGAGCTGTCCCGTCCGCTGGACCTGGCGCAGGAACCGCCGCTGCGGGCGGTCCTCGCCCGGACCGGCCCCGACGAGCACCTGCTGCTGGTCGTGGTCCACCACATCGCCGTGGACGGCTGGTCGTGGGACGTGCTGCTGCGGGAGCTGGCGGCCGGGTACCGGGGCGAGGAGGTCGCTCCCCCGCCGCTCCAGTACGCCGACTTCGCGCGCCTGCAGCACGAGCGGCTGAGCGGGCCGCGCATGGAGCGGCTGCTCGGCTACTGGCGCGACCGGCTGGCCGGCGCCGCGCCGCTGGAGCTGCCCACCGACCGGCCCCGCCCCCGCTTCTGGGACGGCTCCGGCGACGTGGTCCGCTTCGACCTGCCGGCCGGGCTCGTGGCCGGCGTGGACCGGCTGGCCCGCTCCCACCGGGCGACCCGGTACATGGTGATGCTCGCCGCCTACCAGGCGCTGCTGGCGCGGTACTCGGGCCGGACGGACATCGCCGTGTGCACGACCCTCGCCGACCGGGGCGACCCGCGCGCGGCGGATGTGATCGGGCCGTTCGTCAACACGATCGTGCTGCGCACCGACCTGGCGGGCGACCCGCCGTTCGCGGAGCTGCTGGGCCGGGTGCGGGCGGGCGCGCTGCGGGACTTCTCGCACGCCGAGGCGCCGTTCGACCGGGTGGTGCAGGCGGTGGGCGGGGCGCGCGACCTGTCGCGCCACCCGCTGGCGCAGGCGTCGTTCACGCTGCTCAACACCCAGCGGCCGCCGGAGCTGCACGGGCTGGACGTGGAGCTGGTCCCGCCGCCGCTGCGCGGCACCCCGCTGGACGTGTTCCTGGACCTGGGGGCCCGCCCCGACGGGACAGTTGCCGCGCGGCTCCAGTACTCCACGGCGCTGTTCGACGAGGCGACGATGCACCGCTTCCGCGACGGGTACACGGCGCTGCTGGGCGCGGTGGTGGACGCGCCGGACGCGCCGCTGAGCGAGACCGCGGCCGGCCTGGCGCCCCTGACGGGTGCGCGGCCGGCGGCGGCCACCGCGCGGGCGGAGCGGGGCGGCGCCGCGCCGGCCGAGGACGCCGAGGCCCGTGCCGTGCCGGTGGACGGCCGGGAGGGTGCCGCGCCGGTGGACGGCCGGGAGGGTGCCGCGCCGGTGGAGGACGGCCGGGACGGTGCCGTGTCCGAGGATGGCGCCCCGGCCGGGGCCGTGCCGTTCGCGGTGGCGGGTGACGCCGACGCGGTGGCGCTCGTGTGCGGGGACGAGTCCCTCACGTACGGCGGGCTGGACGCGCTGACCGGCGGGGTGGCCGCCGCGCTCGCCGCGGACGGGCTGCGGCCCGGCGACCCGGTGGGCGTGCTGGTGCGGCGCGGCGCGGGCGCGGTCGCCGCGATGGCCGGCGTGTGGCGGGCCGGCGGGGTGTACGTACCGCTCGACCCGGCGCTGCCCGGGGAGCGGCTGCGGTTCATGGTGGCCGAGGCCGGGGTGCGGTGCGTGGTGGCCGACGCCTCGACGGCGCAGGCGGCGGCGGCGCTGGACGTGCCGGTACGGCCCCTGGAGTCCGTGCGGCCTGAGCCGGGCGCGCCGCGTCACGTGCCGGACCCGCGGGAGCTGGCGTATGTCGTCTTCACCTCGGGTTCCACGGGCCGCCCCAAGGCCGTCGGGGTGGAGCACCGGGCGCTGTCCGCCCATGTGGCCGCCGCCCGCGAGGCGTTCGGGATCACCCGTGACGACCGGGTGCTGGCCTTCTCGTCCTTCTCGTTCGACGCCTCGCTCGACCAGCTGCTGCCCGCACTGTCGCGGGGCGCGACGGTGGTGGTCCGCCCGGACGAGCAGTGGCATCCGGCGCGGCTCGTCGAGGAGGTCCGCCGCCGCGCGCTGACCGTGGTGAACCTGCCGCCCACGTACTGGACCGAGCTGGTGCGTTCGCTCGGCGACGACGCGGGTGCGGCCCTGGCGTCGCTGCGGCTGCTGATCCTGGGCGGCGAGGCCGTGCGACCGGAACCGCTCGCCGCGTGGCGGGCGCGGGTGCCGCATGTGCGGGTGTGCAACGCGTACGGGCCGACGGAGACGACCGTCACGGCCACCACGTACGACGTGCTGCCCGGCGCGGACGACCCGCGGGGCACGGTGCCGATCGGCGGGCCGCTGGGCGCGCGCCGGGCGTATGTGGTGGACGAGCGCGGCGAGGCGGTGGCCGCCGGGGAGACCGGCGAGCTGCTGATCGGCGGCCCGGAGCTGGCGCGTGGCTATCTGGGGCGGCCGGGGCTCACGGCGGAGCGGTTCGTACCGGACCCGTTCGGCGGGACGGGCGGGCGGCTCTACCGGACCGGGGACCTGGTGCGGCGGCGGCCGGACGGGCGGCTGGAGTTCGTGGGGCGCGTGGACGACCAGGTGAAGGTGCGGGGCTTCCGGGTGGAGCTCGGCGAGGTGGAGGCCGTGCTGCGCGAGTGTCCCGGTGTGGCGGCGGCGGCCGTCGCGGCCCGGCCCGACGCGAGCGGGTCGCTGAGCCTGGCGGGATACGTGGTGGCGGGCCCGGCCGGGACGGCGGAGCCGGGTGCGGTGGAGTCCGGCGCGGTGGAGCCGGGGGCCGCCGCGGGGCCGGGCGCCGTCGCGGGGCCGGGCGCCGTCGCGGGGCCGGGCGAGGCGGCCGGGACGGGCGGGGCCGGCGTGGCGCCCGGGGTGGAGCCCGGCGTGCTGCGGGCGTGGTGCGCGGCGCGGCTGCCGCACTACGCGGTGCCGTCGGAGTTCGCGGTGCTGGACGCCCTGCCGGTGAACGCCGCCGGAAAGCTGGACCGTTCGGCCCTGCCGGCCCTGGGGGCGGACGACCGCGCGGCGGGCGGCCCGGCGTACGCGGCGCCCCGCGACGCGACGGAGCGGGTCGTCGCGGAGATCTGGGCGGAGGTCCTGGGCGTGGAGCGCGTCGGCATCGACGACGGGTTCTTCGAGCTGGGCGGGCACTCGCTGCTCGCGACGATGGCCGTGTCCCGGATCGCCGAGCGGCTGGGCCGCGAGGTGGAGCTGCGCACCCTGTTCGAGAACCCGCGCATCCGCGAGTTCGGCCCGCTGGTCGGCGCGGCCCGGCGGGCGGCGGGCGGCGGCGGGGTGGTGCCGGTGGACCGGTCGGGTCCGCTGCCGATGTCGTTCGCCCAGGAGCGCATGTGGTTCCTGGACCGGATGTCGGACCGGGGCGACGAGTACGTGCTCTGGTACGCGTGGCGGGTGCGGGGCGGGCTCGACCGTACGGCCTGGCAGGGCGCCCTGGACGACGTGGTGGCCCGGCACGAGGTGCTGCGGACCGCGCTGCTCGAGGTGGACGGGCGGCCGGCGCAGCGGGTGCGCGGCCCGGTGCCGGCGCCGCTGGAGTGGCACACGGTCGCGGACGGCGGCGGCGCCGGCGCGGACGGCGCGACGCTGGACGCGGTACGGGAGCGGGCGGCGGCGTTCGCGACGCGACGGTTCGACCTGGCGGCCCCTCCGCTGCTGCGGGCGGGCGTGTGGGAGCTGGCCCCGGACGACCATGTGGCGGTGATCGCGTTCCACCACGCGGCGACGGACGGCTGGTCCAAGGACGTGCTGGTAAGCGAGTTGACCGCCTGCTACACCGCCCGGCTGGCCGACGGGCGGGCCGAGCTCCCGGAACTCCCGGTGCAGTACGGCGACTTCGCGGTCTGGCAGCGGCGCGCGGCGGAGGACGGCGCGCTCGACGGGCCGCTGGACTACTGGGAGTCCGCGCTGGCCGGCCTCGCGCCGCTGGAGCTGCCGACGGACCGGCCGCGTCCCGCCGTGTGGTCGGGACGGGGCGCGGCCATCGAGGTGGACCTGCCGCCGTCGCTCGCCGAGGGGCTGGACGAGCTGGCCCGCCGGCACGGGGCGACCCGGTTCATGGTGCTGCTGGCGGTCGTGCAGATCGTGCTGGCCCGCTGGTCGGGGCAGTCGGACGTGGCGGTGGGCACACCGGTCGCGGGGCGCGGGCAGCTGGAGCTGGAGCGGCTGGTGGGGCTGTTCGTGAACACCGTGGTGCTGCGCGGCGACCTGTCGGGCGAGCCGACGTTCGAGGCGTTCCTCGGCCGGGTCCGGGAGAGCGTGCTGGGCGCGTTCGACCACCAGGACGTGCCGTTCGAGAAGCTGGTGGAGCGGCTGCGGCCGGAGCGTGACGCGTCCCGGAACCCGCTGTTCCAGGTGATGTTCGACGTGCAGGAGAGCCCCGTCGGCGGGCCGCGCGCCCAGGGCCTGGACGTGGCGCCCTTCGCGCTGCCGTGGCGGTCGGCGAAGTTCGACCTGACGGCGACGTTCCTGCTGTACCCCGACCGGTTCGCGCTCAACGTCGAGTACGCGACGGACCTGTTCGACGCGGCCACGGTCACCCGGTTCGCCGGGCATGTGGCGCGGGTCCTGGAGTCGGTGCTGGCCGGGCCCGGCGTGCCCGTGGGGCGGCTGGAGATGCTGCCGGAGGCCGAGTACGCGGAGCTGGTCGGCCCGGTGGACGCCGCAGCCCCGGCGGTGGCGCAGGTGCCGCCGTACGCCGTGGCGGGCGAGCCCGGGGCGGTCGCCCTGGTCTGCGAGGACGCGCGGCTGACGTACGGGGAGCTGGACGGGCTGGCCGGCGGGCTGGCGCGGGAGCTCGCCGGCGCGGGCGCGGGCCCGGAGACGGCGGTCGGGGTGTGCCTGGGGCGGGGGCTGTGGTCCGTCGTCGCGATGGCCGCGATCTGGCGGGCGGGCGGCGTGTACGTGCCGCTGGACCCGCGCCTGCCCGAGGAGCGGCTGCGGTACATGGTGGAGCGCGCCGGGGTGCGGCACGTCGTCACCGACCGGGCGACGGCGCCGCTCGCCGCGGGACTGGGCGCGCCGGTCCTCGACGTCGGCACGGTCGGCCCCGACCCGGACGGCCCCCGGCACACGCCGACGCCGCGCGAGCTGGCGTGCGTCATCTTCACCTCCGGGTCCACGGGCCGGCCCAAGGCGGTCGGCGTGGAGCACCACGCCCTGGCGGCGCACGCGCTCACCGCGCGGCAGCGCTTCGGGATCACCGCCGACGACCGGGTGATGAACTTCGCGTCGTTCTCCTTCGACGCGTCGCTGGAGCAGGTCCTGCCCGCGCTCGGCGCCGGGGCCGCGGTGGTGATCCGCCCGGACGAGGTGTGGACCGTGGAGGAACTGGCCGAGCGGGTCCGCGCGGAGGGGGTCACCGTCATGGAGGTGACGCCGTCCTACTGGGAGGAGATCGCCGCCCGGCTCGACACCGTCGGCGACGCCCTGAAGGGGCTGCGGCTGGTCGTGACGGGCGGTGAGACCCTGCCGTCCGCGCCGCTCGCCCGGTGGTTCGCGCGTCTGCCGCACGTGCCGATCCAGAACACGTACGGGCCCACCGAGACGGTCATCTCCGCCACGTCGCGGCTGGTGACCGGGCCCGTCGAGGGACGGGTCCCGATCGGCACGGCCTGGGGGGCGCGCCGCCTGTATGTGGTGGACGCGCACGGCGGGCTCGCACCGGTCGGCGTACCCGGCGAGCTGCTCGTCGGCGGGCCGGAACTGGCCCGCGGCTACCTGGGGCAGGCGGCGCTCACCGCGGAGCGGTTCGTACCGGACCCGTTCGGCGGGACGGGCGGCCGGCTGTACCGGACGGGCGACATCGTGCGGCGTCTGCCCGACGGGGAGCTGGACTTCCTCGGCCGCACCGACCACCAGGTGAAGATCCGCGGGTTCCGCATCGAACTGGGCGAGGTCGAGGCCGTCCTGGAGGCGCACCCCGGCGTGCACGCCGCCGCGGTGATCGTCCGCGAACTGCGCGGCGACCGGGCGCTCGTCGGGTACGCCGCCGGGCGGGACCTGGACACGGCGGAGCTCGCCGCGTGGTGCCGGGACCGGCTGCCCGGCTACATGGTGCCGGCCGCGTTCGTCGCGCTGGACGCGCTGCCCCGCACGGTGCAGGGCAAGTGCGACACGGCCGCCCTGCCCGACCCCGAGCCGCCCGCGACGGCCGGGTCGGTCGCCCCGCGCACCCCGACCGAGGTGGTGACCGCGCAGGTGTGGGCCGAGGTGCTGGGCCTTCCGCAGGTCGGCGTGGAGGACGACTTCTTCGCGCTGGGCGGCCACTCGCTGCGCGCGGTCGCCGTGGCGTCCCGGCTGCGGGCCGCGTTCGACTGCCCGGTGCAGGTGCGCGACCTGTTCGAGCACCCGACGGTCGAGCGGCTGGCCGCCGAGGTGGAGCGCCGGCTCGTCGAGCTGATCTCCGCGATGAGCGAGGACGAGATCGACCTGTCGCTGACGGCCGACTACTGACGCCGGTCCCCCGGCGGCGGGTGGGCCGCCGCCGGGGCCACCGGGTCGCCTCGGCGTCCGGGGCGCGGCCGCCCACGCGCGGCGCCCGCCCCTGCCCCTCACGTACCCACCACCGCCGGTGCCTTGGAGCACGACCGCGGACCAGGCGGGCACCGGCCGGCCCCACGGCTTCCGGCACGACCGCGGACCACTGCGAAGAACACCGACCGCTGACGACTTCCGGCACGACCGCAGACCACTGCGGGCACCGACCGCTGATGACTTCTGCTCACCGACTCTCCGATGGGACGGAACCCCGATGACCACCGCACACGCCGAACGCGCCACCGCATCACCCTCCTCCCCCTCCCCCGCCCCCTCCGCCCCGTCGGGCTCCGGGCTCTCGCCGGCCGCGCGCCGCCTCCTGGAGCTCCGCCTGCGCGGCCGGGCCGGCGCCGCGCCCACGGGCATCCCCCGCCTGGACCCCCGCCCGGAGCTCGTCCCGCTGTCGGCGGCGCAGCAGCGCCTGTACTTCCTGCACCGCCTCGACCCGGACGGTGTCGAGTACCTGATGCCGGCCGCCTGGCGGTTCACCGGCCCGCTGGACACGGCCGCGCTCGACGGGGCCGTCCGCGACCTGGTCGGACGCCACGAGCAGCTGCGGGTCGTCTTCACCGAGGAGGACGGGGTGCCCGCGCAGCGGGTCCTCGACGGGGAGCCCGCCGGCCTCGACGTGGTGGAGCTGCCCGCGGCCGTACGGGAGGGCGGCGCCGACGCGCTCGCCGCGGCCGTGCGGGAGGTCGCCGCGCAGCCCTTCGACCTCGCATCCGAGCCCGGCTTCCGGGCGGTGCTGCTGCGGGTCGCGGACGACGACCACGTGCTCGTCCTGGCCCTGCACCACATCGTCGCGGACGGCTGGTCGCTGGACGTGCTGCTGCGCGACCTGGCCGCCTTCCACCGGGCCCGTGTCGAGGGCACCGACGCCGCCCTGCCGGCCCTGCCCATCGCGTACACGGACTACGCGGTGTGGCAGCGCGGCAGCGACCACGGCGACGACCTCGCCTACTGGCGCCGCACGCTCGCCGGGCTGACCCCGCTGGAGCTGCCCACCGACCGTCCGCGCCCCGCCGAACGCTCCTACACCGGCGCCCTGCACACGGTGGAGCTGCCCGAGGAGCTGACGAAGCGGCTGCGGGCCCTGGGCGAGCGCCTCGACGCGACCACCTACATGACGCTGATGTCGGCGTTCCAGGCGACCCTGGCCTTCCACAGCGGGCAGGACGACATCGCGATCGGCACCGTCGTGGCCAACCGTGAGCGGCCCGAGACGGAGCAGCTCGCCGGATTCTTCGTGAACACCCTGGTCGTGCGCACCGATCTGTCGGGCGACCCGACCGGCGACGAGCTGCTGGGCCGTACGCGGGAGAGCGTGCTGGGCGCGCTGTCGCACCAGTCGCTGCCGTTCGAGAAGGTCGTGGACGAGCTGAGCCCCGAACGCGACCTGGGCCGCAATCCGCTGTTCCAGGTGCTGTTCACCCACACCCCGGTCTCGTCGGGCGTCTTCCGGCTCGGGGAGACGGCGGGCACGGCGTTCCCCATCGACCTGACGACGGCGAAGTTCGACTTCACGCTGGACGTGCTGGAGGGCGACGGGCGGATCGCGCTGCGGTTCGTGTACCGCCCGGACCTGTTCACCGAGGAGTCCGTGTCCCGGTTCGCCGCGCACCTGGTGGCGGTGCTGCGGGCGTTCGTGCGGGTGCCGAGCGTGCCGCTGAGCGAGATGGCGCTGCTCACCGACGAGGAGATCGGGGAGCTGCTGGGCCCGGACGGCCCCGCGAACCGCCCCGCGCTCCCCGAGGTGGGCGCGGGGCCGGAGGCGGCCGAGTCCGCCGCGCCGCGCGGTGCCCTGGAGCGGTTCGCCGAGCAGGTGCGGCGCGCCCCGGACGCCGTCGCCGTGTCGGGCGGGGGGCGGAGCCTGACGTACGGGGAGCTGGACGCCGCGTCGCGGGCGCTGGCCGGGCGGCTGCGGGCGGCCGGCGCGGGGCCGGAGCGGCTGGTCGGCGTGTGCGTGGAGCGCGGCCCGGAGCTGGCGGTGGCGCTGCTCGGGGTGTGGCGGTCGGGGGCGGCGTACCTGCCGCTGGACCCGTCGCACCCGAAGGCCCGCCGGGAGTTCACGGTGACCGACGCGGGCGTGTCCCTGGTGGTCGCGGGCGGTGCGGGGCGCGCGGCCGTGGAGGGCCTGCCGGTGGAGGTGGTGCCCCTGGAGGGCGGCGGCGCGGGCGACGGCGCGCACGGGGCCTCGCTCGAGGAGGCGCCGGGCGCGGACCGGCTGGCGTACGTCATCTACACGTCCGGTTCCACGGGCCGTCCCAAGGGCGTGGAGCTGACGCACGGGAATCTGGCCTGGCTGCTGGACGCGGCCGACCGGCACTTCTCCTTCGGCGCGGACGACGTGTGGACGCTGGTGCACTCCCCCGCGTTCGACTTCTCCGTGTGGGAGCTGTGGGGGCCGCTCACCTCGGGTGGCCGGGTCGTGGTGCTCACCGACGACGAGGTGCGCGACCCGGCGGCGGTGCTGCGGGTGCTGCGCGAGGAGCGCGTGACGGTGCTGAACCAGACGCCCGCCGCGTTCAAGGGGCTGCGGGCGCACATGGCCCAGGCCGGCGCCGTCTTCGCGGACCTCGCGCTGCGGACGGTGGTCTTCGGCGGGGACGCGTTCGACGCGCGGGACTACCGCGACTGGTTCACCGTCCCGGAGGACGAGCGGCCCGCGCTGGTCAACATGTACGGCATCACCGAGACAACCGTGCACGTCACGTACCGGCTGATCACCGAGGCGGACACGGTGTCGCCGGTCACCTCGCCCATCGGACGGCCGCTGACCGGCCAGCACGGCTACGTCCTGGACCGGTTCCGGCGGCTGGTGCCCCGCGGCACGGTCGGTGAGCTGTACGTCGCCGGCGGCGGCGTGGCGCGCGGCTACCGCAACCGCCCGGAGCTGTCCGCCGAGCGGTTCCCCGCCGACCCGTTCGGCCCCGGCGGGACGCGCATGTACCGCACGGGCGACCTGGTGCGGGTGCTGCCCGACGGGGAGCTGGCGTACGTGGGGCGCGCCGACCACCAGGTGAAGGTGCGGGGCTTCCGCATCGAGCCGGGCGAGATCGAGACGGCGCTGCGCGCCCTGCCCGGTGTGGCGGACGCCGCCGTGGTGGCCCGCCCGGAGCCGCAGGGCGCCCGGCTGGTGGCGCATCTGGTGCTGACGGAGGGCAGGCCGCTGGACGCGGCGGACCTGCGGGACCGGCTGCGGCTGACCCTGCCGTCGTACATGGTGCCCGCGCTGTTCGTGCGCCACGACCGGCTGCCGATCACCGCGAACGGCAAGGTGGACCGGGGGGCGCTGCGCGCGGTGGCGGGTGACGCGGCCGCCGCGCCCGCCGGGTACGTCCCGCCGCGCGGCGCGGCCGAGGAGGCGCTCGCCCGGGTGTGGGCGGAGGTGCTGGGCGTGGAGCGGGTCAGCCGCGCGGCCAACTTCTTCGACCTGGGCGGCGACTCGATCCTGGCGCTGCGGGTGATCGGCCTGGCCCGGTCGGCGGGGCTCGCGCTCACGGTGCCGGACCTGTTCCGGGCGCCGACGCTGGGCGACCTGGCGGGCCGGGCGACGGCGGCCGACGGGGAGGCGCCGCCCGCGGTGGAGCCGTTCTCGCAGCTGGACCCGGCGGACCGGGAGCGGCTCCCGGAGGGCCTGGAGGACGCCTACCCGCTGACGATGCTCCAGGCCGGCATGCTGCACGAGATGCTCGCCGACGAGCGGCGCGGCGCGTACCACAACGTCACCGACCTGAAGATCACCGTCCCCGAGGGGTTCGACCCGGCGGCGTTCCAGGCGGCGGTGGACGCGGTGGTGCGGGAGCACGGCATCCTGCGGACCTCCGTGGACCTGGTGTCGTACTCCGAGCCGCTCCAGCTGGTGCACCGCGAGGCGTCCCTCCCGGTCGGCTACACGGATCTGCGGGGCCTGCCCCGGGAGGAGCAGCGCGCGGCCCTGCGGCGGTACGTGGACGAGGAGTTCGGGCGCCGGTTCGACCTGGCGGCGCCGCCGCTGGTCCGCATCCACCTGCACCACCTCACCGACCGGGAGCTGCGGCTCACCCTGACGGACTGCCATGTCGTCCTGGACGGCTGGAGCCTCACGTCGCTGATCGCCGATCTGCTGGACCTGCACCGGAAGGCGGTGGCGCAGGGCCGCGAGCCGGGTCTGCCCGCCGCGCCCCGGTTCGCGGAGTACGTGGCGCTGGAGCGGGCGGCCCTGCGGGACGAGGAGAGCCTCGCGTACTGGCGTACGGCGCTGGACGCGCTGAGCCCGGTGCGCTTCACGCGGCGCGGCGCCGACGACGAGGAGGCCGCGGGCGGCGTGTACGAGACGAAGCGCTCGTACAAGCGGCTCGCCGGGCCCGTCGGGCGGCTCGCGCGGCAGGCCGGCGTGCCGCGGCGGACCGTGCTGCTGACGGCCTTCCACCACCTGATGGGCCTGTACGCCGAGCAGGACGACAGCGCGGGGCACGCGATCGGGCTGGTCACCAACGGCCGGCCGGAACTGCCGGGCGCTGACCGGATGCGCGGGCTGTTCCTCAACACGGTGCCGTTCGGCGTGGAGCGCCCGCGCGGCAGCTGGCTGGAGTACCTGAAGGCGGTGTTCGCGGCCGAGCAGGACATGCTGCCGCACCGCAGGGTGCCGCTGGTGCGGCTGGCGCAGCTGCGGCCGGGTGAGCCGAGCCCGGTGCAGGCGGTGTTCAACTTCGTCAACTTCCACCGGCTGTCCGGCGACACGTGGGACGAGTCCATGGAGATCGCCCGCACGATGTTCCCGCTGCTGGTCAACGCGTCCGTGGACGGCTTCCAGCTGGACGCCGACCCCGCGTACGTGTCCCCGGCGACGGCGGACGAACTGGCGGACCTGCTGTGCGCGGTGCTGGAGACGATGGTGACCGCACCGGACGCGCCCGTCACCCGTCCCGCGCCGCGCGGCGAGGCGCGGGAGCGGGCGCTGGCCCAGGCGCGCGGGGCGGACCTGCCCGGCGAGGGGCTGATGTTCCACGAGTGCGTGGCGCGGCACGCCGCCCGCACCCCCGGGGCGGTGGCCGTCGCCCACGGGGACGAGGAGGTCACGTACGCCGAACTGGACGGGGCCGCCGAGCGGTTGGCGGCGCGGCTGCGGAGCCTGGGGGTGGGCCCGGAGGCGGTCGTCGGGATCTGCGTGGACCGCGGCCCGGACATGCTCCGTGCGGTCCTCGGCGTGCTCAAGGCGGGCGGGGCGTTCCTGCCGCTGGACCCGCAGCACCCGGTGGAGCGGCTGGCGTTCACGGCCCGCGACAGCGGCATGCGGGTGCTGCTCACGCAGTCGCCGCTGGCCGGGGCGGTGCCGTTCGACGGTCCCGTGCTGCGCCTGGACGACCCGGCGGTGTGGGAGCCGTCGCCGGAGCCGGTGGCCGGGGCGCCCGCCGTGACGCCCGACACGACCGCGTACGTCATCTACACGTCCGGCTCGACGGGCACCCCCAAGGGCGCGGCGGTCCCCCACCGGGGCCTGACGAACATGCTGGAGGGCCAGCGGGACCTGGTGCAGCCGTCACCCGGCGACCGGGTGCTGCAGTTCGCGTCGTTCAGCTTCGACGCGTCGATCCTGGAGATGACGTGGGCGCTCGCCAACGGCGGCCGGCTGTGCACCGCGCCGAAGGAGGCCCTGCGGCCCGGCCCGGACCTCGCGGAGACGCTGCGCGCGTACGGGATCACCGGGACGATGCTGCCGCCCAGCGCGCTCGCGGTGCTCGGCGAGGACCGGTTCCCGGACCTGGCGGTGCTCCAGGTCGCCGGTGAGGCCTGCCCCGCGGAGCTGGCCCGGACGTGGTCGCGCGGCCGGCGGATGTACAACGTGTACGGGCTGAGCGAGACCTCGTCGTGGTCGGTCGCCGCACGTCTGACGCCGGACTGCCGGCGGGCGCCCATCGGCCGCCCCATCCGCAACACGCAGGTCCACGTCCTCGACGACGACCTCCAGCCGGTCCCGGTCGGCGTGCCCGGCGAGATCCACCTCGGCGGGTACGCGGTCGGACGGGGCTACCTCGACCGGCCGGAGCTGACCGCGGCGGCGTTCGTCCCCGACCCGTACGGGGCGCCCGGCGACCGGCTGTGCCGCACCGGCGACATCGGCGTACGGCGGCCGGACGGCCAGGTGGAGTGGCTGGGCCGGCGGGACGGCCAGGTCAAGCTGCGCGGATTCCGCATCGAGCTGGGCGAGGTGGAGCACGCGCTGCGGGAGCTGCCCGAGGTGCGGCAGGCGGTCGTCCTGCTCCGCCGCGACCTGCCGGGCGGCGAACCGGCCCTCGTCGCCTACGTGGTGCCCCGCGAGGGCTCCGGCGCGGGCGAGGAGGAGCTGCGGCGCGGGCTGCGGGCGCGGGTGCCCGGCTACATGGTCCCGGCGTTCTTCGTGACCCTCGGCGACCTGCCCGTCAACACCAGCGGCAAGATCGACAAGCGGGCCCTGCCGTTGCCGCCCGCGGGGCGGGAGCGGGGCGGCGCCCCGTACGTCGCGCCCCGCACACCCGCCGAACTGCTCCTGGCGGAGGTGTGGCGCGGGGTGCTGGGCGTCGACGAGGTCGGGGTGCACGACGACTTCTTCCGGCTGGGCGGCAGCTCCCTGTCCACCGTGCGGGTGGCGGCGCAGGCGACGGCGCGCGGCCTGCGCGTGACCGTCCGGGACCTCATCGAGGCCCCGACCATCGCCCAGCTGGCGTCCCGTGCGGGGACGGCGCCCGGCGCGGAGGTCCGCTCCGAGGTGCGGCTGCGGGACGGGGACGGCGCGCCGCTGTGGTGCGTGCACCCGACGGGCGGGAGCGCCGCCTGGTACGTGCCGCTCGCCCGGGAGCTGCCGCCGGGCCGGCCGGTGCGGGCGTTCCAGGCGCGCGGCCTGCTGGGCGGGGTGGACCCGACCACGGTGGCCGGGATCGCGGCGAACTACGTCGCCGAGATCACCGCGCACGGCGGGCGCGGCCCGCACGACCTGCTGGGCTGGTCGATGGGGGCCAACCTGGCGCTGGAGATGGCCACGCAGCTGTACGCGGCCGGGCACACCGTGGAGCCGCTCGTGCTGATCGAGCCGTACCTGCCGAACCCGGTGGCGGCCGAGCGGCTGGCCGGCGTGGGCCGCGACATGGTGACCGCGCTCGGCATGCGCGACCGGATCCGCGGGCTCGCCCCTTCCGCCGAGCGGGAGGCGGCGGTGGCGGAGCTGACCGCGCTGCTGCTGGGCGCGGGGATGAGCCCGAGCGAGGCGGCGCTGGTGGAGAACGCGCCGATCGAGGTGTGGCACTCGCTGCTGGTCGCGCTGGCCGGCTACCGGGTGCGCCCGTACCCGGGCCACATCCACCTGGTGGTGGGCAGCACGGCGGCCGGGCTGCCCGAGGACGAGCCGATGCCCGGACTGGACGTCGGATACCGGACCTATGTCGAACGGTGGCGCGAACTGGCGCTGGGCGGGCTGACGGTCCATGTCACGGAGGGGGACCACATGTCGATGATGTCCGAGCGGCTGATGCCCGCGACCGCCGCGCTGCTGGCGAAGATCGGGACGGGGGTCGCGCGATGAACCCGGTCACCACGGCCCCGCACGGGCACGCCACCACCACGCCCATGGCGCCGGCCCCGGTCGCGCCCACGGCCCCCACCGAGCGCACCGGCACCACCTCGGCCGCCACCACCGCACCGGCTCCGGCTCCGGCCGCGCACGGGTCGGCCGCCACCGCACCGGCCACGGCCCCGCACGGGTCGGCCGCCGGCTGCCCGGTCCACGCGGCCGCGGCCCCGGCCCCGGCCGCCACCACCGCTCCGGCCGCGCCCGCGCACGGGTCGGCCCCCGCGGCCACCGGCTGCCCGGTCACGGGAGGGGCGGCCGCCACCGCCCCTCCCCGCCCGGCCGGGACACGGGCCACGACCGTGACGGCGGCACCGGCCTCCGCGCCCACCGGCACGCCCGCCTGCGCGGCCGGCACCCGCGCGCCGGGCTTCACCGAGCAGTACCTGCTCTCGCCCGCGGTCAACGCCGACCCGTACGGCTACCTCAACGCGCTGCGCGACCACGACCCCGTCTACTGGAGCGCGATGCACCGGGCGTGGCTGGTCACCGGCCACGACCACCTGATGCACTGCCTGCGCGACCCCGCCGTCTCGGCGGACCGGGTGCGGCCGCTGATGGACGCCGTGCCGGAGGGCGCCCGCGACGACGCGGAGCGGGCGTTCGGCATCCTGTCCCGCTGGATGGTCTTCAACGACCCGCCGCAGCACCGGCGGCTGCGCCAGGTCTTCCAGGACCAGTTCGCCGCCCGGGCCATCGGCCGCTACCGCGCCTTCGTGGAGCGGGCCGCCCGTGCCATGGCGGACCGGCGGGCCGCGCCCGGCAAGGCCGGGGACCTGGTCGCCGACATCGCCCGGCCGCTGCCGGCGCTGGTGTTCGCCCGCTGGCTGGGCGTGCCGCAGGCCGAGGCGCCGTCCTTCTGGTACTGGAACGCCCGCGTGGGCGACCTGGTCCTCGGGGCGGCGCAGGAGGAGCGCGAGTACCGCACGTCCCTGCAGTCCCTGGTCAATCTGGAGGACTACCTCGCCGACCTGGTGCGGCAGCGCCGGGCCGACCCGAAGGACGACCTGATCAGCGCCGTGCTGGCGGGCGGCCGCATCGGGACGTCCGTCAGCGAGGAGGAGTTCGTCGGGATGCTCACGCAGATGGCGTTCGCGGGCGGCGAGACGACGAGCAACCTCATCGCGAACACGCTCCTCGCCCTCCTCGCCCGGCCCGACCAGCTGGCGGCTGTCCGCGAGGACCCGGCGGCGCTGGTGCCGATGGCGGTGGAGGAGACGATGCGCTTCGACGGGCCGTCGAAGATGTCCATCCGCATCGCCGCCGGCGACCTGGACCTCGACGGCCGGGCGGTACGGGCCGGGGACCGGCTGTTCCTGGTCACCGCCGCCGCCAACCGGGACCCGGACCGGTTCGCCGACCCCGACCGGTTCGACGTCAGGCGCGGCAGCGGCGGGCCCATGCACCTGGGCTTCGGGTTCGGGGCGCACTTCTGCGTCGGCGCGGCCCTCGCCCGGCTGGTCGCCGTGAGCGCGGTCGACGTGCTCGTACGGGAACGTCCCGGCCTCCGGCTGGTCGACGAGCCCCTGTCCTGGCAGCCGTCGCTGCTCAACCGCGCGTTGACGGCCCTGCCCGTCCGCTACTGACCACCCGCCGCCCGCTGGGGCGGCGAGACGAAGGGTTCGACATGGCGAACACTCTGACCAGCGCCGGGGCGCGGCTCTGGTCCCCCGCCCGGCAGCGGTCGTTCCGGCTCCTGTGGATGGGCCAGTCGCTGTCCCTGCTGGGTGACGGCTTCAGCTACATCGCGTTCTCGTGGATCACGCTGAGCCTCACCGGCTCGACGCTGAGCCTCGGCTACGTGCTGGCGTTCCAGGCGGTGCCGCGGGCGGTGCTGACCCTGGTCGGCGGGTCGCTCAGCGACACCTGGTCCAGCCGGACGCTGATGGCGTTCTCCAGCTGGGCGCGCGCCGCCCTGATGGTGACGGTGGGGCTTCTGGGTCTGGCCGGTTCGCTGACGGTGTGGATGCTGTGCGCGGCCGCGGCGCTGTTCGGCGCGGTGGACGCGTTCTTCCAGCCGGCCAGGGCGTCCATCCTGCCGACCGTGGTCGACAAGGAGACGCTGGCGCCCGCGAACGCTCTGCTGGGGGTGGGCGCCAAGGTGTCGGCGGTGCTCGGCCCGGCCGTGGGCGGCTTGGTGGTCGCGGTGGCGGACGCGCCGGTCGCGTTCCTGGTGGACGGCGTGTGCTTCGCCTTGTGCGGGCTGTGCGTGGCGAGCATCCGGACGCTGCCGGCGAAGCCGCAGGGGGACGGGGACGCGGGCGGTGCGGACGCGCCCGCCGCGTCGCTGGGCGCCCGCATCCGGGAAGGGCTGCGCTACGCGTGGGACGACCCGCGCATCCGTACGGTGCTGGTGGTGGACATGGCGGTGACGTTCTGCCACTCGGGGCCGTTCACGGTGGGCTTCGCGACGCTGGCGAAGGTCGACCTGGAGGGCGGCTCCACGACGCTGGGCCTCCTCAACGGCGCCCTGGCGGGCGGGGCGATGCTGGGCGCCCTGGCCGGCGGGATGGTCGGCGGGCGGCCCCGCGTCGGGCTGATGATCGCGGCGCTGGCCGGGTGGCTCGCCCTCGGCATGGGCGTCCTCGGGACGGTCGGCAACACGGCGGCCGCGCTCGGCACGGTCCTGATGATGGGCTTCGGCATCGGCTTCCAGGGCGTGTTCGGGGTGAGCTGGATCCAGCGGAACATCGACGGCTCGGTGCTGAGCCGGGTGATCTCGGTGGACATGGTCCTCGGGTACGCCGTCGCGCCGCTGTCGCTCGTCGTGTGCGGGGCGCTCGCCCAGTCGGGCACGGCGCCGATGTTCGCGCTGACGGCGGTGATCCTGACGCTGACCGCGCTGGGGATCCTCGCCTCGCGGACGGTGCGCGAGATGCGCTGAGGGCCCCGCGCCCGAGCGCCGGACCACCGCGGACCGTACGCCCCCGAACGGGGTGCCGTACGGTCCGCGCGGCCGTCCGCGGCGGTTGCCCGGCCGGGCGGGGCTCAGGACGCGAAGGACACCGAGAACTCGCACAGGGCCGCCCGGTTGGTGCGGCCGGTCTTGGTGCCGAGGCTGGCGATGTGCTTCTCGACCGTGCGGGGCGAGATGTACAGCCGGTCGGCGATCTCCTTGTTGCCGAGCCGCTCCGGGAGCAGTTGGAAGACCTCGTACTCGCGGACCGTGATCCCGAGCGCCCGCAGCTCCTCCGGGATGCGGCTGCTGCCGGTGCGGTGCTGGTGGACGGGCGCGCCGAGCCGGCGCAGGGCGGCGCGGCAGGCGTTGGTGACGGCGGGCACGGACGCCTGGTGGAAGTGGTGCTCGGCGCGGCGCAGCCAGGCGACCGGCTCGCCCCAGCCGTGCGTGTGGGCGTCCTCCGATATCAGCCGCAGCGCCAGGTGCAGCGCCGTCGGGTACGGCTCCGCGACGCGCAGCGCCTCGGCGGCGGCGCCGGCCGCGTCGGCGGGGCGGCCCTCGCGGCCGAGCAGCACGGCGTCGGCGAACAGCACGAACTGGCGGTTCCAGCGCATGCGGCCGGGCGCGGTCGCGGCGGTCTCCTCCTGTTCGGCGCGGCCGGCGTCCCCGGCGAGCACGTCGAGGAGGACGCCGATGCCGTACCGGCCGCTCAGGTAGTAGGTGCTGGGGTTGGCGTGCTCCAGTGCGGCCACGTCCCGCAGCGCCCGTACGGCGCCGTCGCGGTCCTCCTCCATGAGGGCGCAGAACGCGCGGGCGAGCCCGATCGTGAGCGGCTCCTCCTGCGAACCGGCGCCGTCCCATTCGGCGAACGCGGCCAGCGCCTGGTCCATGGCGGCCCGGTCGCCCTGGTGGGCGGCGAGGGTCGCCTGCGCCATCAGCACGTACCGGCTGGCGGGGGCGAGGCGCAGGCGCCGCACGACGGCGAGGCACTCGTCGGCCGCGCGGCGGGCCGTGCCGAAGTCGCCGCGCAGGACGGCGTCGAGGACGAGGATGCCGTCGATGGTGTGGACGATGGTGGCCGAGCCGAGCCGCAGCGCCTCCTCGCGGGCGGCGAGCAGCGGGGCCGTACTGCCGTCGGTGAGCCAGTTGTTGCCGCCGATGCGGGTGAGGGCGTACATCCGCTGGAGGGGCAGCCGGTGCTGCTCGGCGGTGAGGAGGGCGGACTCCAGGAGCGCGGTCGACTCGTCGAAGTCCCGTTCGCGGGCGAGGGTGGCGAGCAGTTCCCACGCCTGGCAGACGGCGGAGGGCAGGTGGTGGCGTTCGGCGGCCTGCAGGGCGGCGCGGGCCAGTTTCTCGGCCTGCTGGGTGCAGTCGGGGCCGGGGGTGTCGAGGGCCAGGTAGGCGGCGGCGACGTCCACGAGGGCCCCGGCCCGTTCGTCGGGGCCGCGGCGCAGCAGGGCGCGGGCGTGGGCGATGGCGCGGTTGCCGTCCTCCCAGCGGCCGGCGGTGTGGGCGACCTTGGCGAGGCGGGTGTGCAGGGCGGCGAGGCGGGAGACGGTCAGGTCGGTGCCGGCGAGGGCGTTCAGCTCGCGGGCGAGGCTGAACGCCCGGTCGAAGTCGCCGGTCTCGGCGAGCGCGGGCAGCAGTGTCTCCAGGACCTCGGCGCGGCGGGTGGCGTCGCCGCTGTCGGCGAGGAGCCGCTCGGCGCGGGAGAGGAGGGTGACGGCGGAGCTGATCGCCCCGGCGGCGAGCGCGCGCCGCCCTGCCTCGGCGAACAGCCGCCCGGCCTCGGTGACGTCGCCTTCCTCGGAGCGCAGCCCGGCGGCGAGCTGGCACCAGTCGCCCTCCAGTCCGGGGTGGAGGGCCTGGACGGCGGCGGCGGCCCGGCCGGCGAGTTCGGCGCGGCGGCCGGGGGTGAGCTGGGTGAACAGCGCCTCGACGGTGAGGGGATGGCGGAAGGCGTACCAGTCGGGTGCGGGTTCGTCGGGGACGACGAGGCGGGAGGCGACCCCGGCGTGGAGGTGGCTGAGGAGTTCGCGGTCGTCGACGCCGGTGACGTCCTGGAGGACGGTCAGGGGGAAGCGCCGTCCGATGACGGCGGCCGCCGAGAAGAGGTCGCGGGCCTGCGGGCCGAGCCGGTCGATGCGCTGGAGGAGGCCCTTGGCCATGGAGGTGGAGACGTCGCCGCGCAGGTCGCCCACGACCTTCCAGCCGTCGTCGCCGTTGACGAGGGACCCGCTGGTGACCATGGATTGGAGGCGTTCCTCGACGAGGAGCGGGCTGCCCGCGCTGTCCTCCCACAGGCGTTCCAGGGCGGCCTCGGGGACGCCGTCGACGTCGGTGCCGAGCTGGGACGCGGCGAGGGCGGCCACCTCGTCGCGGGTGAGGGAGGCCAGGTCGAGGGTGGTCCCCACGCGCCGCCAGCGGGCCGACTCGGCCAGGTCAAGGGCGTCGCAGGGCTCGGTGCGGATGGTGGCGAGCAGCACGACGGGCGCCTGGTCGAGGTTGTCGACCAGGTACTCGACGACGGCGAGCGTCTCGGGGTCCGCGTCGTGCAGGTCCTCCAGGAGCAGCAGCGTGCCGCGGTCCTTGCCGGTGGCGATGAGCAGCCGCAGCACGGCCTCGCCGAGGACGATCATGGAGCTGCCGGCCTGGACGTCGCCGCCCCAGTCGGGGATGAGCCGCCCGAGGACGGGCCGGTAGGGGCCGAGGGGCAGGTCGTCCAGGGGTTCGCCGCCGCGGAACAGCGACATGAGGGCCTCGGTCAGCGGCCGGAACGGGACGGCGGGGCCAGTGGTGGTGGACCGGCCCCGCAGTACGCGCATCCCGTTGCCGACGGCCATGCCGACCGCCTCGGCGGCGAGCCGGGTCTTGCCGATGCCCGCCTCGCCGACCAGGAACACGCCCCGCCCGCGCTGGGCGCACGCGTCGGTCAGGGCACGGGCGAGTTCCCGTAAATGGAGGTCACGTCCGACGATGTGCGGAACATGTGAACGCATGAGCGCATGCTAGTGCGCGGTGCCGCGAACCGGTCAACGGTTGCGGAAGTCCCCCGTACCGGCCGGGCCCGCCGGTCGGCGGGCCCTGTGCCTCGTACCTGGCGTACCGGGCGGGCCGGGCATGGATGGGTCGCGCGGGGTGGCGGGGTGTCAGCCGTGCACGTTGGGCGCGGAGACGCTGGTGTCGAACGAGCTGAGGGTGATCACGATGCCGCTGGTGAGGACGAGGCCGGCGAGGGCGCGGGCGCGGGCGCAGGCCCGGTTGCGCCCGGAGAGGGCGATGCCGCCGGCCGGGTCGGCGCCCACGGCCGTCTGAAGGGCCTCCACCTCGGCCGGGGCGGCGGAGGTGACGGCGGCGGTCGCGGAGGCGGCGGTGTTCTGCATGGCAGTGGTGGCCTTTCTTCTCGCGGAAGGAGGGTGAGGAGCGTGGTGCGGTGGCGCCGGGCGGCCGGTGGCGGTCAGCGGCGCCGGCGGGTGTCGAGGAGCAGGACGGAGGGGACCTCGTCGGGGAAGGCCAGCCGGAGCAGTTGGTGGCCGATGCCGGAGAGGCCGGTGAGGAGGCCGGGGGACGGGACGTGGCCGGGGGTTCCGCAGCGGTGGCCGTACTGCTGGAGGCCGCCGAGCACCTCGCCGGTGCGCCGCGTCAGCGCGTCCCGCGCCCCGTCGTGGTCGTGCCCGGCCAGCGCGGCGAGCAGTTCCAGGGAACCGAGGGCTCCCTGGCGGATGCTCAGGTCGTTGCGGCAGCCGGAGCCGTCCAGGTGCCGCACCCACCGGTCGGCGTCGTCCCACAGGTCGGCGGGCGGCAGGGCGTCCAGGGCGGCGAGCGCGGTTCCGGGCAGCCCCGCGTACCAGCCGCCTTCCCCGCCCGCCCGGTGCGGGGCGGCCAGGAGAGCCGACCGCAGCAGGGCCGTACCGGTGCGGGCGTACGACTCCGGGGCCGGCCATCCGGATCCGGCCGGGCCCGCGGGCGCGTCCGCCGCGAACCGCAGCAGTGCCCAGCCCGTCCCGGCGTCGCCGTGGGCGAATCCGGGGTCGCCGCAGGGCCTTGCCGCCGCGCGGGCGAGCCGTGCGGCCAGCCGGTGGGCGAGGGCGGCGGCGCGGGGTGCCGCTCCGGTGCGGTGGGCGGCCAGGGCGGCGGCCAGCGCACCGGCGAGACCGTCCGCCAGCGCGGCGGGCACGCCGTCGGGCGCCCCGGCCGCGTCGCCCGCCTCGTCGTCGCCGTACGCGGCGCCTTCCAGGGCGTCGAGGGCGAGCGGCAGGTGGGCGAGCAGTCCGTCGTCCAGCAGCGGCGCCAGCCGGGCGGTGGCGTAGACGATGCCGCCGATCCCGTGCAGGGCGCCCGGGCCCGCGGCGGCGCCCAGCGAGGGGTCGCCGGCCAGCGCGGCCAGCAGTCCGGGCAGCGGCGCCACGGCCTGCCGGGCGAGGTCCGTGTAGCGGCGGGCCCCGGCGAGCGCGCCGAGCTCGGCGAGGAACAGCGCGACCCCGCAGTAGCCCTGCGCGAGGCCGGCGCCCATGGGCAGGACCGCCCAGTGGCCGGCGGCGACCTCCTCCAGGCCCAGCCAGTTGACGCGCCCTTCACCGTGCACGGCGCGGGCGGCGACCTCGTCGGCGATCCCGCAGGCGGCGCTCAGCAGGCGGGAGGCGTCGGGTGCGACGGGCGCGGCCGGGTGCACGGACAGCTCCGAACGGGGGCTCTCGCTGCCGGAGTTGGCGTGGGCGACGGCGAGCGTCGCGTTGACGATCCACTCCTGGTCGTAGCGGTCGACCTCGCCCATCGCCGTGATCTTGTCGCGGGCGGCGGCGAGCGCGGGCCGCGCGAGGACCCCGTCGAGGCGTGTGCCGCGCGCGGTCCACACGTCGGGGTGCGCCGGGCGGTGGGAGAAGAACGGCACGTCACCGGCCCACAGGTCGGCGATCTCGTGCTCCACCAGGCGCTGCCGGGCCGGGTCGTGCGCGGACTCGGTCCACAGCAGGGAGAACACGGAGTCCCGCGCCAGGGCGTCGCCGAGGACGCCGGGGTGCGTGGACTCCTCCAGGAGGGTGGCGTAGAGGCGGGTGGAGCGGGCGATGAGGCGCCCCCGCCCGTCGGCCCAGCGGTCGAGGAGGCCCCCGAGGAGTTCGGCGCGGTGGTCGGTGATCGCCCCGTACGCGTCCCGGAAGCCCTCCAGGAGCGCGGCGCGGTGGTCGGCGTGCCGGACGGGGCGCCCGTCGGGGACGGGCCGGTTCTGCGCGGCGGGGCTGCGCACCGGGCCGCGCACCATGCGCATGGCGTCCGTGCCGCAGTCCTCCCAGCGCATCCCGTCGCTCGGGTACGCCTCGCCGTCCGCGCCGCCGAGCCCGGAGATGTCGAGGGCGCCGTTGTCGCCGATGAGGAGGCTCGGCAGCAGGCAGGTGCGGTGGACGGAGACGCTCAGGGCCTCGGCGGCCGGGTCGGGGCCGGCGGTCGTCGCCTGCGGCAGGTCGGCGTGGAGCAGGGTCTCGGCGTCCACGAGGAGCGGCTGGTCGCCCTGGGCGATGACGTTCTCGTAGTGCATGTCGACCCCGTCGAGCGCGTACAGCAGGGCGAGCAGCGCTCCCTGGCGCCGGTAGAACCGGTCGAGTTCCAGGGGGCCGCGGCACCAGCGGTGCGCGATGAACTCCATCCAGCCGTGGCCCGCGCGGCGGACGGTGCGCGGGGTGCGCAGCCCCAGGCCGGGCGTCTTGCCGTTGAGCCAGGCCACCGCCCGGTCCAGCAGCGTGTGCTGGTCGAGGGGGCGGGGCTTGTAGACGACGGTGCGGCCCCGGGCGAAGCGGAGGAGGGCGACGGACCGGCCGCCCTGGTGGGCGTCGCCGCGGTCGAGGTCGACGCGGACGAGCGGGCCGGGGTCGTCGCCGTCGCACAGCCCGGCGACGATGGCGGCGCGGTCGTCGGCGTAGCGGGCCATCAGTTCGGCGGTGGCGGCGGCCGTGTTGAGGCAGGTCTCGCCCAGCATGCGGGCGAGGACCGGGTAGCGGGCGAGCAGCGCGGCGAGGGCGTCCGGCGCGCACAGGCCCTCGACGAAGGCGGTGAACCGCTCGCGGGGCGTGGCGCCGGCGAGGAGGCCGCCGGTGCGGGCGTGGTGCAGCTCGGTGACGAGGGTGCGGGCCGCCTGGCGGGTGAGCCGTTCGCCCAGCAGCGCCTCGAAGGCGGTCCGCGCGGCGGCCGTGTCGGCGGGGGCGGTGCGCGCCTGTGCGGCGACGGACGTCCAGGCGGCGGCGATGAACGGCCGCACCACCGGCAGGAACACGGCGGGCCCCTCGGCGGCGCCGTCCTCCCGCACGGGCTCGCTGGCCGCGCCGGTGAGGGCGTCCTCCACGAAGCGGGCCCACTCCGGCCGGGTGGCGCGGGCCGCGAGGCGGCCGGCCGGTTCGGCGGCGAGCCCGAGGGCGACGTCCTCGCCGACGCCGAGCGCGGCCAGTCGCCCGGCGAAGCCCGCGGCGTCCCCGACGGACCACGGCACCGGAGTGTCGGCGGCGGGCGCGGCGACCGGTGCCGGGGCGTCCGGCGCGGCCAGCCGTTCCCGCAGGGTGAGGCCGGGGGCCCACCAGGCGGGAGGCAGCGGGCCGAGATGGGCTTCTCGGGCGAGGGCGGTTTCAGTCACGTCGATGAAACTCCCAGAGCCCGGCGGCGCGCACATGGGGGCCGGTCCCCCATATTCTGCGCGGCCGCCCCCATGGGGGGCGGGACCGGCCCCCGTGGACGGCCCGCTCGCCGGCCCCGCGGGGGCGTGACGGGCACGGATCCGTACGGGAGGGGGCCCTGCCCCGTACGCGCCGGCGCCTCGGCACCCGTACGGGCGGGCGTCCCGGTCCCATGGGGGTGGTCGCCCTGGGGGTCCGTGCGGGAGGGTGGTCCCGTCCCGGTGGGGGGCGGCGCCCCGGGCCCCGCACGGGAGGCCGTGCGCCGGGGCCGTACGGGCAGCTGCCCCCGGCCCCGCGGGGAGGGTGCCCCGAAGGCCCGTGGCCCGTACGGGAGCGGCGCCGCGGAGGCCCGTAGCCCGTACGGGAGGGGCGCCCGGCCGCGCGGCGGCGGGTTCGGCCCTCGTACGGGGGCGGCGCCCGGAACCCCGTACGCGTACGGGCCGTTCCGCCCGGGTGCCCGTGGCCGTGCAGCCGCCGCTGCCGGGCGCCCCGCGTGCGTACCGCCCCCCTTCCCGCCACGTGCCCCGGCGGCGGCCGCGTGGGTGCGGGCCCCGGCCTCCCCATTCCGGCCCGTGCGGTGGCGCAAAAGTGGGGGCGGGGGCCCGATGCACGCGGCGGTCAGGGGCCGGACGCTGGGTGCAGTGCCGCTACCCACGTCGCATGTTTGGAGGACTCGGTGGGAGAACCCGTGCTCGTCAGCGTCGTCGCCCTGGACCCGGTGCTGGAGGCCGGCATCCGGAGCACCCTGTCGGCGTGTCCGGAGATCGCCCTCACCACCGCGGCGGGCGAGCCGCGGGTCGTCGTGATGACCGTCGACCAGGTGTCCCCTTCCGAACTGGACGCCCTCCGGTCGGTCCGTGAGGCCCCGTCCCAGCCGGAGGTGGTCCTCGTCGCCAGCCGCCTGGCGCCCGGGGACGCCCTGCACGCCCTGGCGGCCGGGGCGCGGGGCCTGCTGCGCCGCTGCGAGGCGGACGCCGCACGGCTCACCCGCGCCGCGCTGGCCGCCGCGCGGGGCGACTGCACCCTGCCGCCCGACCTGCTCGACCGGCTCCTCCAGCACGCGGAGGCGGGGGGCGCGGGCACCGGCGGCTCCTCGCCCGCCTGGGCGGGGGCGAGCCTCGACGACCGCGAGCGCTCGGTGCTGCGCCTGGTCGCGGACGGCCACGAGACGAACGAGATAGCGCGGCGCCTGTGCTACTCGCCGCGCACGGTCACCTCCGTGGTGCACGACATCACCCGCCGGTTCCGGCTGCGCAACCGCGCGCACGCCGTCGCCTACGCGCTGCGGACGGGGCTGCTGTGACGGCCCTGGCGCAGGCCGCCCCGCCGGCCCAGGCCTCGGGCCCGGCGCAGGCCCAGGCCCGGATGCAGATGCCGTCCGGAGCCGCGGCGGCGGTGACGGGTGTGCGGGTGCGGGTGGTCCACGCGGCGGGCGGCCCGACGGCGGCCGGAGGGGCCGCGTCGTGCGGGCGGGTGGCGGCGCTGCTGCGGCAGGCGGGCATCGAACCGGTCACGGGGCCCGGCGCGCCGGACGAGCCGGCCGCCGGCCCGGGTACCGCCTGGCCCGACGCGGTCACCGTGGCGGTCACCGCGACCGTCGAGGAGGCGGTGGCGCTCTGCTCGGGCCCCGGCGACCGGCTGCTGGCCGTCTGCGACACGGTGTCGCCGTCCGGTCTGCGCGACGCGCTGCGGGCCGGGGTCCGCGCGGTCCTCCGCTCCCCCGACCTCACCCCGCCGCAGCTGGCCGCCGCCGTGTACGGGGCCTGGCACGGCGACAGCCGCGTGCCGTACTCGGCGCTGGTGCAGCTGCTGGGCGGGGCGCGGGCGGCCGACCCGCCGCGTCTGACACCGCGCCAGCACTCGGTGCTGTCGCTGATGGCGGAGGGGCACGGCAACGCGGTGATCGCCCAGACCCTGTCGTGCTCACCCCACACGGTGAAGAACACCGTGTACGAGCTGATGGGCCGTCTTCAGGCCCGTACCCGCGCCCAGGCGGTGGCCTGCGCCGTCCGATGGAGCATCATCTAGTTTTTCGCCACATCGGGTTGTTTTTCAGTCGGAAATACCCTCCGTTCACCGTGTCGCCGTAACCCCGCAACCTCCGCCGACATTACTCTCCATTGACCCGGCCTTTAATTCGTCTTGGTGAAGCCGGGCCCCCGACTTGGAGAACACGGCCCCGGAGGGAGGGACGGCACATGCGCTCATCCGCCCCGGTCAGGACGGCCGCGCGGGCCGTCCTGACCCTCCTCGTGCCACCCCTGGCGGTGCTCGCCCTCGTCGTCGCGCAGTTACTGATCCTCACCGCCCCGGCGCACGGCCGCACTCCGGGCCCGCACACCGGGGCGGACATGCCCCGCCTCCACGCCCCGGCCGCCACCGCGCAGCACGCGGGCACCGGGAAGCGGGACTGCGACCAGCCCGCGGCCGCCGTCGGCGACGCCCCGCGCGGCCGCGACCGGCACCGCCCGTGCGGTCACGCGCCGCTTCCCCCGCAGGCCGACCGCCCGTCGTGCGCGGCCGACGCGGCGGCGGACCGCGTCCGGGCCGGCCCCGTCCCGCTGCCGCGCCGGGAGAGACCGCCCACCTCCCGTGTCCTCGCCCGCCTCCAGGTGTTCCGCTGCTGACCGGCGCCGTCCCATCCGGCCCCGTCTCATCGGTCCGACGCGCCGTTACGGCGCGCCAGGAGGAAACACCTATGCAGCCCCTCATCGACAACGCCCGCTCGTTCGGACAGCGCCCTGAGGAGTTCGCCAAGCTGGCGGAAGGCCAGTCGCCCGAGGTCCTCTTCATCACCTGCTCCGACTCGCGGGTCGTCCCCGCCCTGATCACGGGCGCCCGCCCCGGCCAGCTGTTCGAGCTGCGCACGGCGGGCAACATCGTCCCCCCGTACACCTCCGGCCGGCCCACCGGCGAGGCCGCCACGATCGAGTACGCCGTCGAGGTCCTCGGCGTGCGCGACGTGGTGGTGTGCGGCCACTCCCACTGCGGCGCCGTGGGCGCCCTGGTGCGCGGCGACGACCTCAGCGCCGTACCGGCCGTCCGCGAATGGCTGGCGCACGCCGTGCCCGAACCGGCGACGGGACGGCCCGACGACCCGACCGTCGCGGAGGCCGTCCAGCACCACGTGCTGGCCCAGCTGCTGCGGCTGCGCTCGTACCCCTGCGTCGAACAGCGCCTGCGGGACGGCCGGCTCACGCTGCGCGGCTGGTACTACGAGGTCCACACCGGGTCCGTGCGGGAGCACCGCGCGGACACCGACTCGTTCGAGTCCCTGTGAGGGCGGACACCGTGGCGTCCCGATTCCCCCATCTGCGGCAGGACTTCGCCGCCTCGCTCGTCGTCTTCCTCGTCGCCCTCCCGCTCTGCCTGGGCGTCGCCGTCGCCTCCGGGGTCCCCGCCGAACTGGGCCTGGTCACCGGCATCGTGGGCGGTATCGTCACCGGCCTGATGCGCGGCAGCAGCCTCCAGGTGTCCGGCCCGGCGGCCGGCATGACCGTGCTCGTCTTCGAGGCCGTCCACGAGTTCGGACTGCCCGCCCTCGGCGTGATCGTGCTGCTGGCGGGGCTCCTCCAGATCGTCCTCGGCGCGCTGCGCTGGGGCCGCTGGTTCCGGGCGATCTCCGTGTCCGTCGTGGAGGGCATGCTCGCCGGGATCGGCCTCGTCATCATCGCCGGCCAGGTGTACGCCGCCGCCGGCGTGGAGGCCCCCACCTCGGGCCTCGGCAAGATCGCCGGGTTGCCCGGCGCGATCGTGGAGGTCGCCGGCAGCGGTACGGCGCTGCTGTCGCTCGCCGTCGGCGCGGGCACCATCGGCGTGATGGTGCTGTGGCAGCGGATGCCGGAGCGGGTCCGCACGGTCCCCGGCGCGCTCGCCGCGGTCGTGCTGGCTACCGCCGCCACGCAGCTGCTGTCCCTGCCCCTGGCGACCGTGGAGGTCGACGGACTGCTCGACGCCGTCCAGCCGCCCGGTCTCGACGCCTTCGGCCGGCTCGGCGACATCGCCCTGCTGGGCACCGTCCTCGCCTTCGCGCTGATCGCGTCGGCGGAGTCGCTGTTCAGCGCGGCGGCCGTGGACCGCCTCCACGACGGTCCGCGCACCCGCTACGACCAGGAGCTGATCGCCCAGGGCACCGGCAACACGGTCTGCGGTCTGCTCGGCGCCCTGCCGATGACCGCGGTGATCGTCCGCAGTTCCGCCAATGTGCAGGCGGGCGCCCGCACCAAGGCGTCGCGGGTGATGCACGGCGTATGGCTGCTGCTGTTCGCGACACTGCTCCCGGCGACCCTGGGGCTCATCCCGCTCGCCGCGCTCGCCGGCGTCCTGGTCCACGCGGGCTGGAAGCTGATCCCCTTCCGGGCCGTCGTCTCCCTGTGGCGCGCGCACCGCGGGGAGGCCCTGATCCTGGTCGTGACGGCGGTGTCCATCGTCGCGGTCAACATGTTCGAGGGCGTACTGATCGGGCTCGCCCTGTCGGTGGCGAAGGCCGCGTGGGACGCGTCCCACATCCGCCTGAACGTCGTCGACCCGGGCACGGGCCCCGTCCTCGCCCAGCTGACGGGGAACGCCACGTTCCTGCGGCTGCCCAAGATCCTCGACACCCTGGAGGCCCTCCCCCACGACCGGCCGGTGGAGCTGGACCTGTCGGGTCTGCACCACCTCGACCACGCGTGCCGCACGGCACTGGAGAACTGGTCGGAACGCCACAGCGCCACCCTGGCGGCCGCCGAGGCCAGACCTCCGGAGCCGTCCGCCCTGTAACCCCCGGAGCCGCCCGCCCTGTGACCCCCTGGGCAGAGCGCCCCGCGACGCCCGGACCGTCCTCCCGGTGACCCCGGGCCGTGCCGACGCGTCCCCTTCGGACGGGGGCCCCGACCACCTCGGGCCCCCGTCCACGCACCTGTGGGGCACCCACCCCGCACCATTGGGCCCCGGCCCGCACCATTGGGCCCCAGTCCGCCCCTTTGGGCGCCGGTCCGCACCTTCGGGCCCATTCCCGCACCCGCGTCCTCGGCCGCCGTCACCCACGGCGGCGGACGGCGTTCAGCCCATGGGCCGCCTGGCCTCTGCGCGCACTTGGAGCACCTGCTTCGCGGTGGCGTCGAGGTCCACGGACCCAGGCCCCTGACCGGTGTCCGCGTCCGCGGCGGAGGCGCGGAAGGCGACGTAGCCGACCGTGTTGGCGTCCCCCCACGCGCAGACCGGGACCGTGGCGGTGCCCGACGCGTCCTTGGACAGCAGGACCGTGCACTCGAGTTCGACATCCGAGCCGGCGGGCCTGATCGTCCTCGACGGACCGGGCGCGCTCATGCCGTCGGCCTCCCGCATCCCCTTCAGCAGACTGGCGCGCTCCCGCTCGGGGAACTTGAACTGGCCGTACATCCCCACGAGCACCAGGCCCTGGTGCCCGTCCGCGGCCGTGCCGCTGTACGAGCCGACGACGGAGGAGGCGGTGCGCGACGAGGGCCCGTCGTAGTCGGTCTCCTTGCGCGCCTGAGCGTCCGCCTCCGCCGAACTGTCCTCGACCAGCCGGTAGTCACCGCCGAGGAGCGTGGCGGGCACGGTGAGGCGGTACTCGGCCGCCGGGAACGGCCGCGCGGCGCCGCCGCCTTCCATGAGCTGCTTGCCCAGATACGACAGACCGGCGAGACCCGCGAGCGACACCGCGACGATGCCGACGACCAGCCATGGCCGTCCGCCGCGCCGTGACGGCGGCCCAGCGGGCGGCGCTCCGAGAGGGGGCGCGCCCCAGTGCCCGGGTGCCGGGTACGCCGGCTGCGGATACCCGGGGGACGGCTGCGCGTAGGGGCCCGGCTGCTGAGGCGGGGCGCCGTACGGTCCCGGCGGCGGCTGGTGCCCGTACGGTCCCGGCTGCGGCGCCTGCCCGTACGGTCCCGGCGGCTGGGACGCTCCGTGGGGGCCGGGTTGCCGAGTCGGGGGTATGGGCTGATTCATGATCACAGACTAGGTGATGCCCCGGTACGTCCGCCGCGCCTTACGGCCTGGGCTGAAAACCCCATGAGGCGGGCCACCGCCACCGGCTACGGCGGCCGGGCGGGGCGGCCGTCACGGCATGGGGGATCCCCAGCCCGTCCAGGCGGGCGAGCAGCCGGCCGTGTTCCGCCTCGGTGAGGGCGAACCAGAGCGACGTTCCCGTGTCGGCGGCGCTCAGCAGCACCCGCTCGCCCCGTTGGCATTCGGCGTAGATCGTGTAGGGCGCGAGCTCCCGCAGGACACCGAACTGGATGTCGTCGTGGACGTCGATCGCGATGCCCATGCGGGGGTCCCGGCGGAAGCGCTCGGGTGCGGCCGCCTCCCCGAGGGCGACGGCCAGCTCGTAGGAGCCCGCCACGTCGGACGGCCACGGCTCGTCGCTGTAGGCGTCCAGGGACGCGGTGTGCAGCGCGGGCCGCAACACGCTCAGTGCCTCCCGGCACACGCGCGCGGCGTCCTCGGGCCGCGTGCCCTCCGCGAGGACGAACGGGCTCCTGGGCTCATCGGTCTGTCCATGCATCAGCCGATGCTCCCACGCCGCCGTGGGCGCCCCACCGCCCGTGCCCGCCGGTCACACAGGTGCCTGCCTTCCTTGCCCGCCGGTCACCCGCGCGCCGTCCCGTGGCCGGTGCGGCCCGCAGCGGGGAAGGGGGCGCCCGGCCTTCGGCAGCCGGGCGCCCCATCGCTCAGTCCTCCCGGGCCCACTCCTCCAGCCGGGCCCGCACCCGCGTCAGCATCCCGCGGGCCTCCTCCGTGTCGATCGCCTCCAGCTCCCGGGCGAGGGAGCGAAGGCGGGCCTCGGCCTCCTGCGGCCGGTCCAGCTTCCTTTCGAGCCAGGCCGCGTAGAAGACGGTGCGGACGCGATCACCCAGCACGTCCGGCCCGAGGTCCGCGAGCACCCGCTGGGCCCGGTCCAGGAGTTCCAGCGCCTCGCCGTGCACGTCCTCGGCGGACCGGCGCACGCCCTCGACCGCCTCGGCGCCCTCGGCACCCTGCGCGGCTTCCGCGGTCTCGGCTTCGTGGCCCTCCACCAGCAGTTCCGCCATCTGCGCCCAGGTGTGGGCGCGCTCCTCCAGCAGCACCGGGCCGTCGCCCTCCAGTGCCGTCAGCGCGCGGCCCATCAGCTCGCCGGCTGTCGCCCGGTCGCCCCGGCCCGCTTCGAGCCAGGCGAGGGAGCGCAGCGCACGGGCCTGGGCCCGCGGTTCGCCCACCTGCTCCCACAGCGCGATCGCCCGGTGGTACGCGGACGCGGCCTCGTCCGCCAGCTCGCCCAGCCGGGCGAGGTTCTCGGCGGCGAGCGTCGCCAGCTGGGCGTGCGCGCCCTGGTGCTCCCACCCGGCGGCGACCTCGGCCGCGCGGAGGTACTGCTCGGCGGCGCCCCGGTGGTCGCCGAGCGCCCGCAGGTTGCGCGCCAGGGCGTCACGGGCCTGTACGGCCTGGTCGTCGCCGTGCTCCAGCAGGTCCGGCAGGGCCGACTCCAGCACCTCCGCGGCCTCGGCGGACCGCCCGGCCTCGCCGAGCGCCCGGCCGAGCACCAGTCGGGCGTACGCCCCGGCGCCCTCGGTGTCGCCCGCCGCGTCGTACCAGTGGGCCGCCTCGAGGGCGTACTCGGCGGCCTCCGCCTCCTTGCCGTCCTGCGCGTAGAGCGCTTCCGCCAGCGTGAGGCGTACCCCGGCCAGGTCGTGCGGGGAGGTCAGTTCGGCGCTGTGCCCGTAGGCCTCGCGCGCCGACTCCTCCGCCTCCGCGGTCCGGCCCAGGCGCAGCAGCAGACGGGCGCGGGTGGCGAGCGGTGCGGCCGCCTGCCAGGGGCGTCCGGCTTCGAGGGAGCGCCGGGCGGCGCGGGTCAGCAGGGTGTGGGCGGCCTGCGCGTCGCCCGCCTGCCAGGCCAGGTCGGCGCGGGTCTCGTCCGCCTCCGCGAGCAGGTCGTCGACTCCGCCGCCCGCGGCGTCGGCGTCGAGGTACGGCGCGAACCGCTCCTCGAACGCGGCGAGGGCGGCGTCGAGGCGGCCGGCGCCGTGGTCGTCCGTGTCGTGGTCGAGCATCGCCTCGGCCTTGGCCCGCATGAGGGCGACGGCGGCGATGCGGCGGACGCGGGTCGGTTCGGCCGGATCGAGCGCCTCGGCGGACGCGGCGGCCTGCGCGAACAGGGCGCGTGCCTCGTCGGGTCCGGCACCGGCCCGCAGCGCGGCGACGGCGACGCGGAGCTCGGCGAGCACGGCCCTGCCGGGCTCGCCCGCCTCGCGGTAGGCGGCGACGACCCGCTCGAACCGTTCGCGGGCGTCGCCGTCGTCGGCGCGGCCCGCGGCGAGGGCCCGGTGGTCGAGGAGGTCGGCGGCGAGCAGGGGGTCTCGGGCCGTGTCCGCGTCGGTGGCGACGGCGGCCACCCGGTCCCACGCGGCGTCGGCGCGGGGGTGCCCCTGGCCGCGCAGCCGCCGTGCCTCGGCGACGAGTTGGGCGAGGGTCGCCGTGTCGTCCCGTACGGGCTCGGGGGCGGCCGGGGCGGGTGCCGCGGCGGGCACCGCGGTCGAGGGGCGTACGCCGAGGGGCAGGGCGGCGAGCAGCGGCTCCTGCTCCAGCCGGCGCTTGAGGCGGCCGGAGACGACGGTGCTGCCGTTGCGGGCGTCGAAGCGGGCGGCGATGGCGGTGGCGTCCGCGTCGAGCAGGTCGTGCAGATCGCGTACGGTGCGCTGCTCGCCCTGGTAGGGGACGGCCGGCTGGTCGCCGGCGCCCAGGGCCAGCAGGCGGCGGAGCAGGACGAGGGTGCCCGTCAGCAGTTGGAGGCGTGCCCACGGGTTGCCGTCGGAGGCGAGGTGCGCCGCGTGTTCGGCGAGCAGTTCCAGGCCGCGTGCCTCGTTTCCGGTGAGGGCGCAGAACTCGATGTGCAGGCCGACGGACGGCAGCAGGCTCTCGTTGCCCCGGGCCATGCGGTAGCCGCGCAGGTGGTGGGCGCGCGCCTGGTCGTGGCGGCCGGTGCGCACCAGTGGCAGCAGGGACTTGGCGAGGACGCGGTGCGGCTCCTCCATGCAGGTGCTCGTGCCGTCGAGGACGGGGGCCCAGACCTGCAGCGCCTTCTCGTCGTCCTCGCCGCGCCAGTGGGAGCCCTGGGCGTTGATCTCGCAGGCGTGGCAGTTGGCCATCTCGTCGCGGTCGGCCGCCGTCCACGCGGCGAAGGCCCGCTCGGCCCGCTCGCCGTCGCCCGTGTCGACGGCGAGTTCGTACTCGGCCTGCCGGACGGCTCGTTCGCTGTATCCGGCGGTGCGGTAGCGGCGCTCCATCTCGGCGAGCCACTGCTCCATGGTGGCGAGCGGGATCTCGGGGAGCGTGAGCATGCCGGAGCTGACCCACTTGAACACCCAGTGGAAGGTGTGGGTGTCGCTGCTGCAGAAGGCCGAGGGGTCGCGGTCCCACTCCTGGAGGAGCCGGGCGAACGGGACGAGCATCTTGCCGCGCTCGGTGCTGTACTCGTAGGCGCGGATGGCTCCGAACAGGGCCTGGCGCAGCAGCGCGGGGTCGCCGGCCGCCTCGGCCGCGGCGACGAGCTCCTCGGCGCGGGCGTTGCGCAGGAGGCCGTTGGGGGCGCGGTCGTTCTCCCACAGGGCACGGCGGATGGCTTCGGGCGAGTGTTCCGCGGTGGTCACTTGTCGTCCTCCTGGGTGTCGCGGGCGGTGGTGGGGTGGGTCGCCCATTCCAGGAGCCCGAGGAAGGCCCGGTTGAGCAGTGAGGTGTCGGCGGGGCGCAGGGGGCGCTGTGCCATGAGCAGTGCCTGTCCGTACAGCGATTCGACGGCGGTCCCGGCGAGGTCGGCGTCGGTGATGGCGGCGATGCGGCGGACCAGGGGGTTGTTGTGGTTGAGGACGAGGCGGGCGCGGGGGGCGGCGCCGCGCAGCGCGCCGAGGATGTCGCTCCACAGCGGGTCGGCGCCCTCTTCGGCGGCGGCGCGGTCGCGTTCGTGCCGTGCCTCGCGGTCGTCGAGGTAGAGCGCGGGGACGGTGACCGGCTGGAACGCGCGCAGGGCGACGTCGCAGCCGAGCGGGTCGAGGCGGGCCCTGGCGGTGGCGAGGAAGCCGGAGAGCGCGAGCTCCTGCCGGGGTTCGACGGGGTCGAGGTGGGCGGTGACGGCGCCGGCGTCGAGCTCGCTGACGGTGACGCCGTCGCGGACCTGCGGGAGCAGGGCGATGAGGTCGGTGTCGTAGGTGTAGCCGCCGTTGACGACGCCGAGGCCGTGTGCGGCGGCGATGGGCGCGACCTGGCGGAACTCCTCCACGGTGCGGGTGAAGTGCACGCGGGGGTGGGCGCGGACGAATGCGTCGAGGGTGACCTGCCCGTCGCTGGTCTCGAAGGGCAGCCACGGCAGCATCAGCCGGAACAGTTCGGTGTCGTGCCGCGCCATCGACTTGACGCCCAGGTGGTGGACGGCGAGGAAGGCGGCGAGCCGGTCCGGGTCGCCGGCGGCCAGTTCGGTGAGCCACTCGCGGACGCGGCCGCCGAGGGCGTCGCGCACGGCGGCGAGGGTCTCGTCGTCGTAGAGGTTCTCGCGGGAGGCGGTGGGGCGCAGCGTGTCGGTGTCGAGGACGACACGGACGAAGAACGCCCAGTCGGGCAGCAGGTTGTCCGCGCGGTCGGTGAGGAGCATGCCCTTGAGGTAGACGCGGTGGGCGGCGCGGCCCGCGGGGCTGGTGGCGGTGGGCAGCACGTAGGCGACGCCCCGCACTCCGGCGACGGGCAGGTCCAGATCGATGGAGTCGAGCGGGGTGAACCCGAAGACGCGCGCGCAGTGCCCGGCGAGGGCGACCCGGCGGGCGGTGGGCGTGGGGTAGGGCCGGTCCCACACGGCGGGCCGCTCGGTCAGCGGGCGGTCGGTCGCGTCGGGGCCGGTGAAGGTGACGTCGTACGGCAGCAGGGAGCCGAAGTCGCGGGCGAGTTCGGCGACGCGCCGGGGGTCGGTCCACTCCTCGGCGCCCGGGCGGGGCTCCAGGCGGACGGTGGTGCCGGGCTCGGGGCGGGCGTCGTCGGGGAGGGTCCGCACGGTGTACGAGCCGTCGTCGGCGGCCAGCCACTCGACGGGGGGCTCGCCGGGCTTGCGGGCGGAGCGGGAGACGACGCGGATCTGCCGGGCGACGACGAAGCAGGCGAGCAGTCCGATGCCGAACTGGCCGAGGAATTCCCGCCGGGCGCTGTCGAGGGCGTCCCGCTTGGAGCTGCGGCCGATGGTGGCGAGGAGGGTGTGCACCTCGTCGGCGGTGAGCCCGATGCCGGAGTCCTCCATGACGACGGCGTCGCCGGTGGCCGTGAGGCGGATGCGCGTGGGCGCCGACGGGTCGTGGGCGAGGCGCGCGGTGACGGCGTCCACGGCGTTCTGCAGCAGCTCGCGGACGTAGACGCGGGGGCTGGAGTACAGGTGGTGGGACAGCAGGTCCACCAGGCCGCGCAGGTCCACCTGGAAGGTGTTGACGGACGGCTCGGGGGACGCGGACTGCCGCGACGGGCCGGACGGCTCGGGGGTGTCGGGCGATTCGGATGCGGTGAGGTTCATGGGCAGCTCTGAGCAGCCACGCGGCACCGGACGGCGGCCGCGGGTGCGGGTCGGGCGATCGCGGGGTCCCCCCCTCACGATGCGCAATGGGCCCGGCCCGCCCGGTCGGCGCGCGCATCGGGCACGTGACCGGGGAGGACTCGGAATTCACGACCATCGTAGGGATCGCCACCGACAATGCCCAGGCGGTATTCCCCCGCCCTGGGGAAAACCGCGCGGGGCTCCGTACCATACGGTACGGTATGGTGGTCGGAGGAAGCAGTGAGGACCGGAGAACGGGCGGGGCGGCGTATGGCGGACAGACGGGACTGGCTGGAGGAAGGGCTCCGCGTACTGGGCGAGGAGGGGGCGCCGGCGCTGACCGTCGACCGGCTCGCCGCGCGCCTGGGGCTGACCAAGGGCTCGTTCTACCACCACTTCAAAGGCATGACCGGATACAAGACCGACCTGCTCGCCCACTACGAGGCGGAGCACACCGGCCGGTACATCGCCGACGCCGAGCGCGAGGGCGGCGCCGCCCCGCGCGACCGGCTGCTGCGTCTGCGCGATCTGGTCCTCCAGGACAAGGCCGGCAGCGACCGGCTGGAGATCGCCATGCGCGCCTGGGCGCTGCAGGACCCAGAGGTCCGCGCCCTGCAGCAGCGCGTGGACGAGCTGCGCGTCGGCTATCTGCGGGAGCTCGTCGGCGGCGCGGGCGGCGGGGACGCCGACGCGACGCCGCTCGCCCGCCTGCTGTATCTGCTGCTGGTCGGCGCCCAGCAGCTGGTACCGCCGCTTCCCGCCGAGGAGTTGCGGGAGGTCTACGGCCTGGCGCTGCGTCTGGCGCCGCAGGAGGAGGGACCCGGCACATGAGCGGACTGGCGCGCTGGATACCGCGGCTGATCATCGCGACCGCGGCGCTGCACTTCGTCTGGGCGTTCGTCCAGCCCCACGCCTGGGCGGACATCGCCGGAGAGGGCTTCTTCCGGACCTCCGTCGACACGGCGGCGCCGGACTACTTCGCGCGTGAGGCGAGCATCTGGTTCATGGCCTGCGGGGTCGCGCTGCTCGCGCTGGGCACCATGTCCCGGCACGCGCTGCGCGCCACCGGGCGCCTGCCGGCCCAGGTGGGCTGGTACCTGCTGGTTCTGGGCGTGCCGCTGTGCGTCTTCTCCTTCCCGGTCACCGGCAGTTGGGCGCTCATCGCCATCGGCGTCCTGGCCCTGGCGGCGAGCCGCCGTGCCGCGCCGCACGACGCGCCCACGCGGGGCCGGCCGTGACGCCCGTGGAGCCGCTCCCCGCGCCGCCGCCCGCCCGCTGGGCGGTGTGGGCGGCGTGGGCGGCGCCGCTGGGCGTGCTGCCCTCCGCCGTGTGGCGGGTCGCGGTCGGGGTCGGCAACGGCCACACGGCGGTGGAGAGCGCCTACATGGTGGGCCTGAGCGGGTTGACGGTCCCTCTGGCGTATCTGACGGTGGGGCTGGTGAGCGGCTGGGGCCGGGTCTTCCCCCGGTGGCTGCCCGTCGTGGGCGGGCGGCCCGTGCCCGGGCGCGCGGTGCTGCGCGTCGCCCGGACCGGCGGGGCGCTGCTGGTGCTGATCACCCTCTACGGCGTCGCCAACGGCGTCTTCGGGTTCGTGGAGGAGGGTCCGCGGCTCATCGCGCAGGAGCGGGAGTATCCGCAGCCCCCGGCGTGGGTGGCGTACCTGTACCTGCCCGCGGCGGCCTGGGGGTTCCTCGTTCTGGCCGTCTGCCGCGACTACGCCCGGCGGATGCCCCGTCCGGCATGATGGGCGCATGACGGAGCCGTACGAGGCGCTGACCGCGACCACCCCGCGTGTGGTGCGCCGCCCGGTCCTGTCGCAGCGGTGGACGGATGTGGTGTTCCTCCACTGGCCCGCCGCCCCGGCGGACGTGGCGCCGCTGCTGCCGCACGGCACTCGCCCCGACGTGCTGGACGGCACCACGTATGTGGGTCTCGTCGCGTTCCGCATGGAGGCGGTGGCGTTCGGGCGCGGCCCCGCCATGCCGTATCTCGGCACGTTCCCGGAGACGAACGTACGGCTCTACAGCGTCGACGCCCGGGGCCGGCGCGGGGTCGTGTTCCTGAGCATGGACGCCGCCCGGCTGCTGCCCGCGCTGGCCGGGCGGGCCGCCTTCCGGCTGCCGTACCGCTGGGCGTCGATGCGCATCAGCCGGTCGGGCGACCGCCTCACGTACACGGGGCGCAGGCTCGCGGCGGGAGGGGCGGCCGGGTACCGGCTGACCGTCGAGGCGGGCCGGCCCCTGGACGGGCCGAGCGACCTGGACATGTTCCTCACCGCCCGCTGGGGCCTGCACGCCGACTGGTACGGCCGCACGCTGTACCTGCCGAACGACCACCCGGCCTGGCCGCTCCACCACGCGCGCGTGGAGCACCTGGAGGAGAACCTCGTCCAGGCGGCGGGGCTGCCCGCGCCGGCGGGTCCGCCGTGCAGCGTCCTCTACTCCCCCGGCGTACCGGCCCTCTTCGGCGTACCCGCAGCCGCATAGGGCCCGTGGGCTGCGCCCACGACTTGGTCCGGGCGGCCGCACACCCGGTCCGCGGCACCGCTGTTCCGGTGATCGCCGTCAGCGCGCGTCCGGCAGGGCCGGGCGGGCGCGGGCGGCGGTCCTCATCCGCGGGGCGTCCGCAGGGCGGGGCCGACGAGCGCGGCCACCATCCGCTCCACCGTCTCGGCGGTGGGCGGGGGGCCGGTCCGGTCGGCGTACAGCAGGTGGCCCCCGCCGATCAGGGCGGGGGCCAGCGACTCCACGTCGGCCTCCGCCGCCAGGCGGCCGAGGTCGCGTTCAGCGGTGAGGTACGCGGCCAGTGAGGCCGTGGCCTCGGCCAGCAGCGGTACGCCGGTGGGCCACCTCCGGCGCAGCCGCGCCCGCAGTTCGTCGCGGGCGGCGACGAGACCCACGACCGCGAGGGCGACCGTGCCGAACAACTCGGCCAGGGCAGCCGTCAGATTGCCGGTGACGGTGCCCGTGCCCGCCGCGCCGCGCAGCTCTGCCGCGCGGGCCTCCACACCGGCCGCGCGGTCCTCCACCAGCCTGGCGAGGAAGTCGTCGAAGTCCGTGAAGTGCCGGTGCAGGACGCCCTTCGCGCAGCCGGCCTCCGCCGTGACGGCCCTGCTGGTCAGCGCGCTGGGCCCGCCGTCGCGCAGGACCCGTTCGGCGGCGTCGAACAGCTGCCGCCGCACCTCGCGGATCGCCACCCCTGTCGGCATCGGCACGGGCATCGCGGCCCGCCTGTTCCGCGCGGCCGGCTGCGCGGTGCTCGGCGTGGACCCCGACGCGCGGATGGCCGACGTGGCGCGGCGGCGGGGCGACCGGGTCGAGGTGGCGGCGTTCGAGGAGTGGGACCCCGCGGGCCGGTCGTTCGACGCCGTGGTGTCGGGCCAGAGCTGGCACTGGATCGACCCGGTGGCCGGCGCGGCGAAAGCCGCCGAGGTGCTGCGGCCCGGCGGCCTGCTGGCCGTCTTCTGGAACGACGGCCGGCCACCGCGCGAGCTCGCCGACGCGTTCGCCGAGGTGTACCAGCGGGTCGCGCCCGACGTACCGGCCGCGCGGCTGTGGAGGGCGAGCGCCGAGGAGCCGTACGCGGCCGTCATCCGCCGGGCGGCGGACGGGATGCGGGCGGCGGGCTCGTTCAGCGAGCCGGAGGTGTGGCGCTTCGCGTGGGAGCTGCCGTCCACGCGCGACGCATGGCTGGACCACCTGTTCACGACGGGCGGCCACGCCGGGCTGCCCCCGGCCACTGTGGCGCGGCTGGCGGCGGGCGTCGGCGCCGCCGTGGACGCGGCGGGCGGCTCCTTCACCGCGCGGTTCACGACGGTCGCGCTGACCGCGCAGTGCGCCGAATCCGCTGCTCGCGCGTGAGCGGCCCGCCGGGTAGCGTTCTCGCCTGCCCGTTGGGGCGGATGACTTCCCGGGGGGGCAATGACGGAATTCGACGCGTGCGAGCGGCGGGCGTGGGACGGGCGGGCCTCCGCCTATGCGCGCGGGTTCGCCCGCCTCTGCGCCCACCCCGCGGGGAGGCTCCTCGACGCCGCGCGGGTCGGGCCCGGCTGCCGGGTCCTCGACGTCGGCACGGGGCCGGGGACCGTAGCGGCGGGGGCGTACGCGCGCCGCGCCGACGTGACCGCGGTGGACGCCGAGCCGAGCATGGTGGAACTGGCCGCCGGCAGCGTCCCCGGCGCGGATGTGCGGGTCGTCGTACTGCCGCGTCTGCCGTTCGGGGACGGCCGGTTCGACGCGGTGGTCGGCAACTTCGTGATCAACCACGTGGGGCGGCCGCGCGCGGCACTCGCCGAGCTCCGCCGGGTGACCCGGCCCGGCGGCCGGATCGCCCTGACCACCTGGGGCAGTCCCAGGGGCGCCGGCCAGGAGCTGCTGGGGCGCGCCGTGGCGGCGGCGGGGGTGGACCTGTCGGCGCACCTGCCCCGCCTGGCGCCCGAGGAGGAGTTCCCGCGCACCGAGGAGGGCTTCGCCGGTCTGCTGCGCGGCGCCGGGTTCACGGACGTGTCGTGCGCGCGGCTTTCCTGGGACCACCGCACCGGTCTGGAGGAGTGGTGGAGCGGCCCCGCGGCGGGGGTGGCGATGATCGGTCAGGCCATCGTCGCCCAGCCCCCGGCGACGGTCGCCGCGATACGGCGCCACCTTGGTGTGCTGGCGGCCGAGTTCACCGCGCCCGACGGCAGCCTGGTGCTGCCGCACACGGCGCTGCTGGCATCGGGGCGCGCCGGCTGAGGTGGCCGCCCATCCGCTCCAGGGGCCCTGCCGAGTGCTCCGGCCGGGCGGCGCGCCGTCCCTGGCGTCCCCGCGCGGCGGCGGCCGGCCGCCGTACGGCCGCTCAGAGCGCGGTCAGCACCTGCGGGGACAGGATCTTGATCATGCTGTTGGTCCAGCGCATCTGGCGCAGCGTCTGCGGGTGGCAGTGGGAGGCGAGGGCCAGGAGCGTGTCGTCCCTGGTGGCCTGCGCCGCCTGGGCGAGCATCTCCCAGTACAGCGAGTTACCGGCGGCCGCCAGGTGCAGTTGGCGCAGGTCCCACAGGAGCAGCAGGCCCGGTTCGGGGCGGTGGCCCATCGCTTCGGCGGCCTTCTCGCGCAGCGCCGTGAGGACGCCGGGAGGTTCGGTGCCGTCGAGTCCGACGAGGCGCACCTCGCGCTCGCGGGCGGTGTCGGCGAGCCGTTCGGCGTGCTCGCGGGACCAGCGGGCGAGGTCGGTGGCGACATGGCGGACCTCGTGGTCGGTGCTGTGCCGTTCCCCGACGGCCGTCAGGTGCCGCGCGAGGTGCCGTTCGCCGTGGTGCAGGGCCCGCAGGGTCAGGGTGATGCCGTTCACGCGCCGTCGCCTCCTCCAGGGCCGTTCCAGGGCATGGCGTCCGACTCGGCCACGCGCGCGGAGGGCCCGCCTTCGGTGCCGGGCACGACACGCGGGCCGGACCCGCCGCGCGCCGGGGCGGACGCGGGGGCCGGTGCGGGCGCGGACGCGGTGGTCGTCGGGGCGGGGGCGGGGGTGCCGTCGCCGCGTTCGACGAGGGTGAGCGCCGCCGCGGCCGTCTTGAACAGCGGCTGCTTGGAGACCGGGTCCCAGTCCGTGATGGTCGTCTCGTTCGCGGCCCGCCCCGGCGTACCGTCGCCGGGCCCCTGGCCGTCCGGGGTGTCCCAGTAGCCGTAGTGGAACGGTACGAACAGCAGGCCCCGGCGGATGTCCGTCACGCGGAGCCGCCCCCGCAGGGCGCCGCGCGGCGTGGCCACCTCGACCAGGTCGCCCTCGGCCAGCCCCCGGGCGGCGGCGTCCTCGGCGGACACCTCCACCCACACGTCGGGCGCGGCGGCGTTCAGCTGCGGGGCGCGGCCCGTCTTGGTCCGCGTGTGGAAGTGGTAGACGGTACGGCCGGTGGTCAACTGGAACGGGTACCGCTCGCCCGGCTCCTCGTGCGGGGGCACATAGGCGGCGGCCTTCAGCATGGCCTTGCCGTCCGGGTTGAGCGCCCGGTACTCGACCGGTTCGGTGGCCGCGCCGGTGACCAGGTCCTTGCCGTACGACTCGCACACGTCCGGCGCGGCCCAGCTGACGCCCTCCGTGTAGAGGCGCGCGGTGCCCTCCGGGGCTCCGTCGTGGCATGGCCACTGGATACCGCTCCCGCCGCGCAGCTTTCCGTAGGTGATGCCCGTGTAGTCGCAGGGGCGGCCGGCGCTGCACCGCTTCCACCCCTCGAACGCCGACTCGGGGTCGTGCCAGGTGACGAGCGGGCCGCCGTCCTTGTCGCGGAAGTCCATGCGGGCGGCGTAGTCGAGGAAGATGTCCAGGTCGGGCCGGGCCTCGCCGGGCGGTTCGACGGCCTTGCCGGAGAGGTGGACCGTGCGGTCGGCGTTGGTGAAGGTGCCGGTCTTCTCCCCCCAGGTGGCGGCGGGCAGCACCACGTCGGCGAGGCGGGCGGTCTCGGTGAGGAACAGGTCCTGCACGACGACGAACAGCCGGTCCTGGGCGAGGATCGAGCGGATGCGGGACAGCTCGGGCAGGGAAACGGCCGGGTTGGTGCCGCTGATCCACAGCATGCGGATCGACCCCTGCTCGGCGTACCGGAACATCTGCATGGCGTGGGTGGGCGGTCCGTGGTGCGGGATGGCCGACGGGTCGACGTTCCACACCCTGGCCAGGTCCGCGACGTGCTCCTCGTTCTGCCAGTTGCGGAAGCCCGGCAGGTCGCCGTTGGCGCCGCACTCGCGGGTGTTCTGGGCGGTGGGCTGGCCGTTCATCTGGAGGACGCCGGCCCCGGGGCGGCCCAGCATGCCGCGCAGCAGGTGCAGATTGTTGATCTGGACGGCGGCGGCGGTCGCCTGATGGGACTGGTACACGCCCTGGAGCACCGTCGACAGCAACCGCCGCGCCGTGCCGAGCAGTTCGGCCGCCTCGGCGATGCGGGCCGCGGGCACGTCGCAGATCCGCGCCGCCCACGCGGGGGTGGTGTCCGCGACGCGGCGGGCCAGTTCGTCGAAGCCGACCGTGTGCGCGGCGACGTAGTCGTGGTCGACGCGGTCGGTGCGGATGATCTCGTGGAGGAGGGCGTTGAGCAGCGCCACGTTCGTGCCGACGCGCGGCGCGAGGTGGACGTCGGCGCGCCGGGCGACGCGGGTGGGCCGCGGATCGACGCACAGGAGGCGGGGCGGGTCGGCGCCCTCCAGCCGGTCCAGGACCCGCATCCACTGCACGGGCTGCGTCTCGGCGATGTTGTGGCCGAACAGGGCGATCGTGTCGGCGTGGTCGATGTCGTCGTACGAACCGGGCTGGCCGTCGCAGCCGAACGACTCCTTCAACGCCTCGGCGGCGGTCGACGTGCACAGACGGGTGTTGCCGTCGAGGTGGTTGGTGCCGATGCCCGCGCGGGCGATCACCGCGAGGGTGTAGTACTCCTCCAGGAAGAGCTGGCCGGTCGTGTAGAAGCCGATCGCACCAGGACCGCGCTCCCCGAGCAGTTGCCGGGAGCGGCCGGTGATCCGTTCCATCGCCGTGTCCCAGTCGGTCTCCACGAGCCGGCCGCCCTCGTGGACCAGGGGACGGGTGAGGCGGTCCGGTGAGGCGTTGGCCTGCCAGCCGAAGAGGTCCTTCGGGCCCAGCCGCCCGTGGTTGACCCGGTCCACGGCCCGGCCGCGCACCCCGACGATGCGCCCGTCGCGTACGGCGATGTCCATCGCGTCGCCGTCGGAGTGCAGGATCGACGCGGACTGCACCCACCGCTCGACCGTGCCGGGGTCGATCCCTTCGGCGAGGTACGTGTCCACCCGCGCCGGCCATGTCCCGCCCCGCCCGTACGGGGTCCGCCCGCCCCACGGCTCCGCGATCCGGTCGACCCATCCGCCCATCGTGGCTCCCAGCTCCGCACGCCCGGCACCTGCCGGCGCGCCCGGTTCGGCAGCGGGCGCGCCAAGGCATCCATCGGTACCCGGAGGAGCCCGCCTCTAACGCCGGCCGCCGCCGTTCGCACCACTCCGGAAGCTGCGGGCCCTGTCGGCGGCGCGTGCGGGTTCCCGGGCGGTCAGAGACAGCAGGGCGGGGTGGGGCGGCCACTGGTGGCGGCGTAGTACTGGAGGTCCTGCACCTGCGGGTGGCGGACCACCTGGTAGGGCAGTTCGACGGCCGCGGCGGTGCGGCCGTCGCGTACCGCCGCCGCCGACACCTCGCCGGTGCGCAGCGGCACCAGCACGGGGGACGTCCCCGCGGGCACCGGCTGGCTGGTGGTGACCGTACCGACGGTGACGCGCAGCGTGGCGGGGCGGGTGAGGAAGGCCAGGACCTCCACCGTGTCGCGGGCCTCCTCGCTGCTCTCGCGGAGCCTCATCAGCCGGGTCTGGCCGCCGGTGGGCACCGCGTCGGCGAACTGCGTGCGGGAGGTGACGTACAGCGTGTCGCGCAGGATCGCCGGCCATGTGCCGGTCTTGAAGCGCGTCAGGTAGTAGGAGGTCAGGTCCAGGTAGGCGTGCCCGTTGTGCAGGGAGGGCGCGACGTGGGTGCTTTCGGAGTAGTCGTTCCACGTGGTGAGCTGCACCCAGTCCGCGCCGCCCGCGATGGCGCGGTGCCAGGTGGCGCGGAGGGTCGCGGTGTTGCCGGCCTCGTCGTACACGCCCTGGCTGGGGCGGGCGTCCTGGACCGCGACGGGCTGCATCCACAGCTTGCCGAGGCGGTGGGCGATACGGGCGTCGCGACCGGGGTCGTCGGGCTGCGTGTAGGTGCGCACCCCCCAGTCGGAGAAGCCGTGGCTGATCGGCGCGAACTCCTCGTGGTGGGCGCCGAAGTCGAGGAACACGGGGAAGAACGCCGTCCGCACCCCGTGCCGGGCGCGCAGGTCGTCGAGGAGCGCGGACCACCAGCCGGCACTCCTGGCCTCCGCCTTGAACGGGGACACGACGAGGCGCCCGTCGGACAGCCGGTGCGCTGCGGGGCTGCGGCCGAGTTCGGCGAGGGCGTCGGCGATCTCGCGGGGGCTCTCGGTGGTGAGGGACGCCATGTCGGGCATCAGGACGATCCGGAAGCCGGGGTCGACCGACCGGGCGGCCTCCAGCATCAGCCGGCAGCGCTCCCAGTTCCTGCCGGACAGGGACAGCACGTCGAGGGTAAAGCCGTCGAGACCGGCGGCGCGCGCGGTGCGGACCTCCTGCTGGAGGTTGGCCAGCTCCCAGTCGCCGCTCTTGGGGCGGACGGGCTGCGGCCGGTCGCGCAGGAGGCCGCCGTACGCGCGATGCTTGCCGTTCTCACCGTGCGGGGTGAGGTAGTGGCGGGCGTAGTAGTCGCGGCGCGGATCCTCGTTGTCCAGGGAGAGCGGGTACGGGGTGAAGTAGTGCGCGAACACGAGCTTGCCGCGGGCGCGCAGGACGGCACGGTCAGGGAGGTCGAAGGGCAGCGCGGTGGCGGCGTCCGCGCGCGCCGTGTCCCCCGGTTCGCCGGACGTGCCGCCGGCGCGCGGGTCGCTCTCCCAGGCGGCGGCCAGGCCCGTGCACAGAACGGCGAGCACCAGTCCGATCACGCCGCCCAGAAGGGACCGCCCCCGCAGGCGGCCCCGACCGTGGCGCCGCGGGGCGGCGCCCGGCCCCCGGCGGGATGGGCGGGCCCGGGAGGGTTCGCCGTGGTGCGACCGGACTTCGGCGTGTCCGCCGAGTAGCGAGCGCTTCTCGTCCTGCCCGCGGCGGGGCTGTGGCTCCCCGGCGCTTCCGTGGTGTTCCGTCCGCATCGCGACCCCTCTCCCCCGCCCGCCGTGCGCGGCACGCCGTACAGCAGTAGAGCGGATCGCCACGAGCCGGACAACCTTCCTCCACGAACGGGGGAACGCCCACCGGAAGCATTGCCGTGAAGGCATACGCCCGGCCCGCCCGGCAGGCGTCGCACCGGCATCGATGGGTACGTTGGCGCCGTCGGGCACGTTGACGCGCGCCGGAGCGTTTCCGGGTACGAGGAGGAGAGCCGATGCGAGAGGCACCCAAGGCGCGGAGCGTGCTGAGCCGACTGGACCGCGCGATGTTCGCCCAGGTGGCGCAGCGGACCTGGCCCGCGGCGGAGCCCGTGCTGCCGCGGCTGAGCGCCAGTGCGAACCGGGGGGCGCTGTGGCTGGGCATCGCCGCCGGCATGTGGGCGCTGGGCGGGGCTCGGGGGCGGCGGGCGGCGGTGCGCGGGGTGGCGTCGCTGGCCCTCGCCTCGGTGACGGTGAACACGCTGGCCAAGGGCGCCGTGCGACGTCAGCGCCCGGTGATCGACCGGGTGCCGCTGGCGCGCCGGCTGCCGCGCCAGCCGCTGACCACGTCGTTCCCGTCCGGCCACTCGGCGTCCGCGGCGGCGTTCATGACGGGCGTCGCACTGGAGTCGCGGGGCATGGGCGCGGCGCTGGTGCCGGTCGCGGCGTCGGTGGCCTTCTCCCGTGTCTACACGGGCGTCCACTACCCGAGTGATGTGCTGGTGGGGATGGCGCTGGGGGCGGGTGCGGCGTTCGCGGTACGGGGGCTGGTGCCGACGCGGGATCTGGTGCCGGTGCCCGCGCGTCCGCGCGCGAAGGTGCCGGCGCTGCCAGACGGGGGCGGTCTGGTGGTCGTGGTGAACCCGTCGTCGGGGGCGGGGACGCATCTGATGGACCCGGCGACGCAGATCACGACGCTGCTGCCGAAGGCGGAGGTGCTGCTGTGCCGTCAGGGCGTCGATTCGCTGACGGACCTGCTGGAGACCGCCGCCGCCGAGGCCGCCCGGCGCGGCGGGGTGTTCGGGGTGTGCGGCGGGGACGGAACGGTGAACGCCGCGGTGGCGCCCGCCCTGCGCCACCGGGTGCCGCTGCTGGTCCTGCCGGGCGGCACGTTCAACCACTTCGCCGCCGACCTGGGGGTGGACTCGGTCGCGGACGGCTGCCACGCGCTGGCCGAGGGGCACGCGGTGCGGGCCGATGTGGGCCGCGTCCGGTTGCACGGCGGGCGCGGAGCGGCGCGGGAGCCGGTGTACTTCGTCAACACCTTCAGCCTGGGCGTCTATCCGGAGCTGGTACGGCTCCGCGAGCGCTGGTCGCCTCGGATCGGCGGGCCCGCCGCCACCCTGCTCGGCGCGGCCCGTGTGCTGCGTACGGCGGCCCCGCTGCGGGCGGAGGTCAACGGCAGACCGCGCTCGATGTGGTTCCTGTTCGCCGGGAACGGGGTGTACCGCAGCGTGGGTTTGGCGCCGCTGCGTCGCCATGATGTGGCGGACGGGCTGCTGGATGTGCGGATCGCACAGGCGGGGCGGCTGGCGCGGCCCCGCCTGCTGGCGACGGCGGCGGGCGGGCTGGCCCGTACGCGGCTCTACGCCGCCGCCCGGACGACGGGCCTGCGGGTGACGGGGCTGCCGCCCGGTACCCATATGGCGTTTGACGGTGAGGTGGTGCCCGCGGCGCCCGGCCTGACGATCGACAAGCTGCCGGAGGCGCTGACGGTGTACCGGCCACTCACCGACTGAGCCCGCCTCCCGTCGGGGCGGGTCGGCCGAGGGTGCGTACGGCGTCCACGATCAGGTCCCAGTAGGCGGGCACGTCCACGTCGACGGCTACATGCGCGTTGGGGGCGGCTCCCGTGACGCCGTCGAGGTCGACGACGGTGGCGCCGCGTGTGTGGGTGCCGGTCAGCTCGACGGCCACCGGCACGTGGACGAGGGTGAGCAGGTCCGGGGCGGCGATGTGGGCGACGGTGAGCGGGTCGTGCAGGGGCGGGGCGGGGAAGCCGAACACCTCGCGGTAGGTGTCGCCGAAGTAGGTCAGCAGTGCGGCGCTCATCTCGGCGAGTGGAGTGCCGAGGGCCTTGACGCGCGCGACGACGTCGGGCGTGGCGAGCGCGCGGTGGCTGACGTTGAGGCCGATCATCGTCAGGTGGAGTCCGCTGCGGAAGACGACGTCGGCCGCCTCCGGGTCGGCGAGGATGTTGAACTCGGCGGCGGGCGTCCGGTTGCCTCGCTCCGTCGAGCCGCCCATGAGGACGATCCGTTCGATCCTGTCGGCCAGTTCGGGGTGGGCGAGCAGGAAGGCGGCGATGTTGGTGAGCGGCCCGGTCGGCACCAGCGTCACCGGCTCCGGGTGGGCGCGGAGCGTGTCGCGGAGGAAGGTGACGGCGTCGCGGCCGTCGACCGGCACGTCCGGCTCGCCGAACTCGGGGCCGTCCAGCCCCGATTCACCGTGGATGTCCGGTGCGACGATGCCGGGTCCCCGCAAAGGTTCGGCCATGCCCGCGGCGATCGGCACGCCTCGGACACCGGCCGCGGTGCACACCCGGCGGGCGTTCAGGGTGGTCTTCTCCACGGTCTGGTTGCCGGCGACCGTGGTGATCCCCAGCAGCTCGATACGGGGGTGAGCTGCGGCGAGCATGATGTTGAAGGCGTCATCGTGCCCCGGGTCGCAGTCCAGGATCACGGGAACGGGCATGAGGTCTCCTGAAGATCCGTCGAGTAGGCCGAAAAGCGTCGTTCGTCAACCTTGCCAACACCCACTGGCACTCTTACATTCAACCCGTCGGTAACACCCGCGAGTAGGCCTGATGGCAGGTCACACCCCTCGCGGTCGCTCTCCGCTCATCGATTTTCCGCGCACCGCCGCGTCCCCCCGGCGGCCCGCCTTCGAGCAGGGTCTCCCGCTCCATCCGATATCCGTGGCCGACGGTCACCGCGGCCGTGGACAGCAAGAGAGGGGATATTTCATGAGAAACGCACCTGGGAACGGCGAGGACGAGGTCGTCGGCCGTATCCAGTGGAAACGCTTCGCCGCCCTGTCCGTGCCGGGGGTCGCCCTGACCGCCGCGTTGGGAGTCGCCCTGTCGAGCGGCGCCCTGGCCGCTTCGTTCGCCGTGTCGGGCCAGCAGTTCAAGGTGTCGGCGGACAGCCTGACGGGCAAGGGGTTCGCGCAGTACGGCAGCATCGACACGAACGCCCGTGAGGAGCTGCTCCCCGTGGCGGTCACCGCGATCGGCGAGGCGAAGCTGCACAACCTGTGCCAGTCCGTCGTCACGACGCTGCCCGTCATCGGTGACATCTCGTTGAACCTGACAGCGGGGAAGAAGAAGCCGGTCGAGGCCACGAACCTGTTCGTGGACGCCGCCCAGCTCTCCGGCGACGCCGGTTTCAACAACATCGAGATCGGCCGTGACGCCTCCACCCTGGACAAGGGCCCCGAGGGCGCGCAGGGCATGCAGGACCTGTTCGGCCAGCAGGCGGACGATGTGACCATCTCCAATCTGGAGCAGGTGGCCTGGGCCACCAACGCCGGCACGTTCAAGTTGTCCGGCCTGAACATGAAGATCACCAAGGGCAAGAAGGAATGCTTCTGACATGCCGTCACCGGCCGACGGGGCGACGCGAGAGCCTTTGAGCGGTTCCCCGGACAGACTCCTGGCGGACGAGCACCACGGCAAGGGCCTGAACCAGACCTCCGCCGCGCTCGGGACTCCGGTCCGCCCCGGTCTGCGGGGCAGGTGGCGCCGCTGGCGCAGGAGCCGGCCCTTCTGGGGCGGGCTTCTCACCATCCTCGCCGGGGCCGAGATCTGCGCGATCCCCCTGGCACCCCTGGAGGTGATGCTCCACCAGGGCATCGCCGGAGTCCCCTCCGTACTCCTAGGCATTGTCATGATCATGCTAGGCGTTTCGGTCTGGGTGTCCCCGCAGTACCGCTCACTCGCCGGAGTCGTCACCACCGTGATCGCGGCCGCCGCGCTGGTCATGTCCAACCTCGGCGGGTTCCTCATCGGCACCCTCGTCGGCATCCTGGGCGGCGCCATGATGTTCGCCTGGCAGCCGGTCGAGCCCCGGCATCGCTCGCACACCGCTCCCCCGTCCCCCGACACCTCGGACACCCCGGCCGAGGCCTGACGGCAACCTCGCCCGCGCCGCCGCCGTCTCCGGCCGTCGCAGGCATCCGATGGACGCAGGCATCCGACGGGGCCGCCACCCCCGGCCCCGTCACCGCTCACGCTTCTCACCGCAACCCGTGGTCCCCACGGATCTCCGTACTTTCTCGGGCCCCCCACACCCGCAGCGGTGTGACACCCCGTCACACCATCCCCGAAGGAGAACGCCACATGGCAACCCTCACCCGCAAGGCACTCTCCCTGGGCACCGGCCTGGCCGCCGTCGGCGCCCTGGTCTTCGCCGGCTCCACCGCCACCGCCGCGCAGGCCGCCCCGGCCCTCGCCGGCTCCACCACCGTCACCCCCGCGGGTCACGGCTTCAAGGCCACGCTCAGCGGCAAGGCCACCTTCAAGGCCGGCACGGTGACCGTCACCTGCGCGGTCTCCTCCTCCACCGGTCAGGTCCCGTCGGCGCCGGGCAACCACAACGCCGCGGGCCCCGTCTCCAGCGCGATCACCCCGCCGACCTTCTCCTCCTGCACCACGAGCATGGCCGGCGTCAGCGCCACCGTCACCACAAGTGGCGCGTGGACCGTGTCCATGCAGCACGGCTCGCCCATCGTCGCGTCGTTCGCCGTCCCCGTCGGCGGCCTCGTCGTCAAGACGTCCGGTCTCGCCAGCTGCACCGTCACCGCGGCGCCCACCGCACCCGCCACCACCAGCGGCAGCTGGACCAACGGCGCCCCGTCGTCCCTGGCGTTCAGCAACGCCCAGGTGCCGATCAAGGTCGTCGGCGGCTTCGGATGCCCGACCAGCGCCACCTCCTCGTCGTTCTCGGCCACCTACCTGGTGACCGACACGACCGACCCGGCGCAGCACATCACGGTCTCCAGCTGACCGTCCCGTCCCTCCGGCAGCGCCACCCGCGCCGCCGGAGGGACCCGCGCGCGGCACGGCGGCCCTCCCCCGCCGTGCCGCGCGCACCCATGTCACATCCCCGGGCCGGGCCCGCCCGTGACGCACCCCGGATGAGCGGGCCGGATACGGGTACCCGCCGGGCGGAGGAGCGTACGGACGAGAGGCCGTGCCGTGGAGCCCACCGACTGGCTGCTGACCGCGACCGAACGCGGCAACCCCGCCGTCCGCCTGGACGCGCGCCGGGGCGAGGCCGCCTGGTCGCGGGGCAACGACGTGCGCCCCCTCGTACACGGCGCGGTCTACTTCTCCGAACTGCTGGCCGCGCTCCGCGCCCAGCGCCCCGGCGATCTGTGCCTCTTCACCGACTGGCGGGGCGACCCCGACGAGCGGCTCGACGGCGAGGGCACCGAGATCGCCCGGATACTCGGAGACGCCGCCCGCCGCGGGGTGATCGTCAAGGGGCTCATCTGGCGGTCCCACCTCGACCGCTTCCGCTTCAGCGCGACCGAGAACCGCCACCTGGGCACGGAGATCGAGGCCGCGGGCGGCGAGTGCCTGCTCGACATGCGCGTACGCCCCGGCGGCTCCCATCACCAGAAGTACGTCGTCCTCCGCCACCCCGGCCGCCCCGAACGGGACGTGGCGTTCGTCGGGTGCACCGACCTGTGCCACAGCCGGCGCGACGACGCCGCGCACCACGGCGACCCGCAGGCACTGCCCATCGCCGACGCCTACGGGCCGCATCCGCCGTGGCACGACATCCAGCTCGCCGTACGCGGACCGGCCGTCGGCGACATCGAGGCGTGCTTCCGCGAGAGGTGGGACGACCCGGCGCCCCTCACCCGCAGCCCCTTCACCCGCATCCGCCAGCTCGCCCACCACGAGGACACCGACGCGGCGCCCCTTCCGCCGCAGCTGCCCGACCCACCGCCGTGCGGCACGCAGACCGTGCAGGTACTGCGCACCTATCCCCGGCGCCTGGTGCACGGCTACGACTTCGCGCCCGACGGAGAGCGGAGCATCGCGCGCGGCTACCTCAAGGCGCTGCGCCGCGCCCGGGCGTTGATCTACCTGGAGGACCAGTACCTGTGGTCCACGCACGTCGTCCGGTGGTTCGCCGCGGCACTGGCCGCCAATCCGCGGCTGCGGCTGATCGCTGTCGTCCCCTCCTACCCCGAGCAGGACGGACGGCTGTCGCTGCCGATGAACCTGGTCGGACGGATCGCCGCGCTCGACCAGCTGCGGGCGGCGGGCGGCGACCGGGTCGCCGTGTACGGGCTGGAGAATCATGCGGGAACCCCCGTGTACGTCCATGCGAAGGTGTGCGTCATCGACGACGTGTGGGCCGCGGTCGGGTCCGACAACGTCAACCTGCGCTCGTGGACGCACGACTCGGAACTGTGCTGCGCCGTCGTGGATGAGACGGTTGACGAACGCCATCCGTATGACCCGGGCGGGCTCGGAGATGGAGCCCGTCGCTTCGCCAGGGAACTGCGCCTCACCCTGGCCCGTGAACACCTTGACCTGGGGCCGGCCGGCGACGATCACGGTCCGGACCCGCTGTGCGACCCCGAAGGGGTGTTCCGGGCGTTCGCCGCCTCGGCGGAGGCGCTCGACGCCTGGCACGCGGGCGGGCGGCGCGGGTCCCGCCCGCCGGGCCGGCTGCGCGCGTACCGCACTCCGGAGCTGCACCGGGCCGTCGCCGCGCTGTCCACCCCCGCCTACCGGCTGCTCGTCGACCCCGACGGCCGCCCCCTCGGCCTGCGCCGGCGCAACGCCTACTGAGGCGCCCCGCGCCGACCGGTGGCCCGCTCCCGGGCGGCTTCGAGGGGGCTGTGCCATGCTCGGAGGGTGGACGAACCGCGTGTCCCGACGGACGGCGACGCCTCGGACGTGGTGGCGCTCGCCAGGGTCGTCGCGAGGCTGCGCGCCCGGGTCGACGAGCTGGAGGAGACGCTCGCGACGAGCACGCTCAAAGAACGTGCGAAGGGCGCGCTGATGGCGCGCGAGGGCCTGTCGGCGCGCGAGGCGGAGGCCGCACTGGTACTCCGGGCCGAGCATCGGGGCCGTACTCTCGCCGACGAGTGCTGGGCCGTGCTGGGCGCCACGCAGAAGGTCCCGGCCCGCAAGGAGACGGCTCGCAGGAGCGCCGCCCCCGACGCGACGGCGCGGGTCCTGCTGGACGTGCTGCGGGGTCCCGCGCACGTCGCCGGGGTGCTGGTCTGCGAGGAGGCGCCGCACGGCGGGCTGGTCCTGCTCGGTCACGCGGGGCTGGACGCGGCCGCGGCGGCCCGCTGGTCGCGTGTGTTGTCCTTCTCGGGGCAGCCGGGCGGCCCGGCGGCGCTGACGGCGCTGCACAGCGGGCAGCCGGTCTGGCCCGACCGGACGCCCATGCCGGACGGCGCCGTCGCGGCATGGGTGCCGTTCTTCGGGAACGGCGGGCCGGCCGGCATCGTGTTCGGATTCCTGCCCGCCGGGCCGGGCGGTTTCGACGCGGCGGCACGCGAGCTGCTCCAGGAGGCCGCCCGGTCGGCCGGCCGCTGCCGCACCGCCCCGGCACGCGGCACGACCGAGGACGACCACGGTGGCGGCGCAGCGGCCGTGACGGATGCGGCTCCCTCGGGGCCCGGCGTGGAGGAGGTGCGGGCGGTCCTCGGCGCGCTGCCCGGGTCCGCCGTCCTCCTCACCCCGATCCGCTCGCCGGGCACCGGCGAGGTCGAGGACTACCGGATCGACGCGGCCACGCCCCGCTCACTGGACTGCGCCGGCCGGCGCGGCGCCGAACTGGTGGGGAGGCGCATCCTGGAGACGTACCCCACGCTCGCCGGCACCGACCAGTGGCGGGGCTACGCCGGCACGCTCCTGACAGGGGTGCCGTACGAGAGCGAGCCGTTCACCTACGAGGAGGTGACCGCCGGCACGCCCCGGCTCACGACCTGGACGGTGCGGGCCGCACGGCTCGGCGAGCGGCTCCTCGTCTCCTGGTCCTCTCACGACGAGGAAGCCCACGAGGCGCGCCGCCGGCAGCAGATGGAACGCCTCGGCGACCTCGGCTGGGCGGAGTGGAGCGTCCGCACCGGCGAGACAGCCTGGTCGGAACGCACCTACCGGATCTTCGGCCGCGCCCCGTCGGACTCGCCGCTGTCCTGGACGGAACTCCCCGACCATGTCGTGCCGGAGGACGCGCCGCACCTGCGGGAGGCCACACGCCGGCTGCTGCGGGAGGGGGAACCGCTGGACCGGACGTTCCGGATCAGGACGGAGTGCGGGCTCCGGCACCTGCGGCTCGTCGCCGAGCCCGTCACGGACGCGGAAGGCGCCACCGTGGAGGTGCACGCCCTCTACCAGGACCTCACCGCGCAACGGCAGGCCGAGCAGGCCCTGCTGGAGTCGGAGCGGGCGGTCCTCGTCCACCGGGGCCTGCTGGAGGCTGAGCGGTCACTCGCCACACGGCTCCAGCAGGCTCTGCTGCCCCACCAGGACCGGACCCTCACGGTCGCCGGGCTGCGGGCGGAGGTGTTCTACCTGCCGTCGCAGGCCGGACTCAACGTCGGCGGCGACTGGTACAGCGCCATCGACCTGCCGGACGGGAGCGGGCTCTTCGTGATCGGCGACGTGGCGGGGCACGGCATCGACGCGGTGGCGACGATGGCGCAGCTGCGATTCACCGCCAAGGGCATGATCGTCACCGGTTCACCACTGCCGGACGCCCTGGAGCGGCTGAACGCCCTGCTGATGCACGCCCCGGAGGGCCGCCACTCCACCGCGACGCTCATCCTGGCCCGCTACCGGCCGTGGGACCGCACGCTGACGTGGGCACACGCCGGGCATCTGCCGCCGCTGCTCGTCCGCGACGGCGACGCGCGCTTCCTGACGCCGCCGTACGGGATCATGCTGGGCGCCACCGCGGACTGCTCGTACGAGGAACAACACTTCACGGTGGCGCCCGGAGACCATCTGCTGCTCTACACGGACGGGCTGGTCGAGCGGCCCGGCGAGGACATCACCGCGGGCCTCGACCGGCTGGCCCGGAGGGCGGGCGGCGCGGTGCGCGCGGCGGGCGGGGTGGAGCGCCTCGCCGTACGGCTGACGGAGGCGCTGTCCCCGTCACGACGCGACGACATCTGCCTGCTGCACCTCACGCTGCCCCCCGACGGCGTCTGAAGTCCGGCCTGCGGGGACTATCGACCGGTCGGTCAGCAGCGAGTCGTCCTCCGGGCGGGCGCCCGGCAGCCGGTGCCGGGCGGCGACGAGCGCCGCGTCGATGTCGCGGGTGCCGGTGGAGACGCACAGCGTGTACGCGACGTCCTCCATGCGCTGCCGTACCTCCGGTCCGCCGTTGTGGGCGTCGAGCTTGCTGAGCGCGGTGTACTCCTCGATCAGCTTCGTCAGGACGGCGGGGTGGGCCATCAGCACGACACGTCTCCTTTCGTACGGCCATCTCGTACGGCCAGGGGACGTCCGCTTACCCGGCCCTCCCGTCGTCACACACCCGCCTCCGGCGGCCCCGTCGGCGGGTGTGTGACGCCCTCGGGCGGCTCAGGTCAGGAGCAGCTGCCCCGCCGCGTCGTCGTGGGCACGCTGGGGGCGGGGGAACGGCGCAGGCGGATGCTGCGCGGTGGCCGACAGGCGCAGTTCGATGATGGAACGCCGTGGGCCACTCCTCGTGGAGGACCGAGTAGAACGCCGTGTCGCGGACCACTCCGTCCAGGCCCCGCGAGTGGGCGCGGCGGACGCCCTCGCAGGTCGCCCCGAGGCGTTCGATCGCCGCCCGGGAGCGCGTGTTGCGGGCGTCGGCACGCAGGGTGATCCGGCGCACGCCCCACGTCTCGAAGGCGTGGTGCAGCATGAGCAGCTTCGCTTCCGCGTTGGCACCCGTACCGCGCGCGCAGCCCGCGATCCAGGTGTTGCCGATCTCCGCCGCGTCCGGCACGGCGGTGAGCGGATCGCCGTACGGGACGCCGGTGACCGGCGGCCACACCACGGGGCCCCGCCAGTAGTCCAGCTCCAGGAACCTGGTCGAACCGACGACACGCCCGTCGGCGGTGGTGACCAGGGCGAACGGGAGTGCCCGGCCGGCCGCCTGATCGGTCAGCGCGCGGGCGATGTAGTCGTGTGCCGCCTCCAGGCCGTCCGGCACCGGGGTGTAGGCGTACGCGGCGCGATCCTGCGCGCCGGCCCAGGCGAGGCCCTCCGCGTGGCGCATGGCCAGCGGCTCCAGGCGCACGGTGCGCCCGGCAAGGACAACAGGTACTGGCACGGAACCTCGGGTCTTCCAGGAGCAGGGGATCTCCCGCGCCGGCAGGGCGGCACGCGAGTGATGGGGAGTGCTCGCCTTGCCGGGGCCGTCCGCGTCACTGGAGGTGCGCGGGCGGACGAGCCGCTTCGACACCGGGGCGAGGAGGAACAGTATGCAGCCACCGCCCCTCCCAGAACAGAACCCCACACGAACCTCGGCACACGTGCTGGTGAAACCCGGCTCCGGCGCGCTCACCAGCGGCTACGCGGAGGTCCCTCAGGCGCTGGGCGCGGGGTACGGCGTGCCGTCGCCGAACGCGGTCGTGGCGCGTTCCGGGAGGCGGTTTCCGGCGCTGCGGTAGGTGAGCGGGAGACCGGCCAGGCGCTCGGGGAGGAGGCAGTTCTTGCCGTCGACGATGACGGCCGGGGCGGCGAGTTCGGCGGCGAGGACCGACCAGTCGGCCTCGATCGTCTCGGGCCACTCGGTGAGGACGGCGACCGCGCGGGCGCCGCGCAGGGCGGTCCGCAGGTCCGGGCAGGGCCGCGCGCCGGGGAACAGGGCGGCCAGCTCGTCGGCGTCCATGGCGGGGTCCCACACGCGCACGCCGGCCGTCTCGGCGAGGAGCTGCGGTACGACCGCCCGGCTCGGCGCGGCGCGCATGTCGTCGCTCCACGGTTCGTAGCGCGCGCCGAGCACGGCGACCTCGCTGTGCTGGAGATCCGCGCCGAGCTCCTCGCGCAGCGCGTCGCGGACCAGGGCGGCCTGTCCGCGGTTGACGTCGATGACCGCGTTCAGCAGCGGGGTGGGCAGTCCCCGGGCAGCGGCCCAGTGGGAGAGGGCGGCCGTGTCCTTCGGGAGGCAGGAGTCGCCGAAGCCGAGACCGGGCTGGAGGAAGGCGTGCCCGATGCGCGGGTCGAGGCCGACCGCCTGCATCACCTGGTCGATGTTGAGGTCCGGGGTGGCGCAGAGGCGCGCGCACTCGTTGGCGAAGCTGATCTTCGTGGCGAGGAAGGCGTTGCTGGCGTACTTGGTCATCTCGGCCGTGGTGGGCGTGGTGACCACCCAGGGGCAGGTCAGCGCGCCGTACAGGGCGTGCAGGACGTCGATGACGGGCTGCGCCCACACACCGGCGACCACGCGGGAGGGGGTCGTCCAGTCGTCGAGGGCGCTGCCCTGGTTGAGGAACTCGGGGTTGTACGCGTACCGCTCCCGCAGCCGGGGGTGCTGGGCCATGAGGCGTTCGCTGGTGCCGGGCGGCACGGTGGACTTCAGCACCACGTGAGGGGCGGGCAGCAGTTCGGCGACCTCGGCGAGGGCGGCCTTGACCTGTGACAGGTCGGCGGTTCCGTCGTCGGCGGGCGGTGTGCCCACGGTGATGAGGACGATCTCGAAGGGCTCGGTCACATGGGTGCGGGTCAGGTCGGGGGCGAAGCGGAGCCGCCCGGTCTCCAGGGCGAGGTTGAGCTCCTGCTGGAGCCCGGGTTCCGACACCGGCGTGCGGCCCTCGGTGAGGGACCGCAGGCGCGCCGGGTCCTTCTCGATGCCGGTCACGTAATGGCCCTGCCTGGCCAGGGCAACCGCCCCGGTCACGCCGACATAGCCCTGTCCGACGACGGCAACGCGCATTCCCCAGCCTCCTCAGACGGTGCGGCGGCACCAGTGCGGCACCGCACGCCAGCCTGTCCGTCGCCGCCTGGCCGGGCCACCGGCGAAGTCCGGACGGGTGACCGACGGATGCCGTGCCTCCCCTGCCCCTGCCTGTCCGGGCGCGGTGATGGCGGGCTCGCCGTGCGGCGCCCGCCCCCGGCCGTTGCGCGGGCCCTGGGCGCCGTACGGTGGTGCTCTGCCTTCGGCGGTGCCGCGTCCGCTCGGCGGTGCCAGGCCGCTTCGCGGCGGTGCCGGGCGGGTGGCCGGGCGCCGTGCCGTCCGGCGGATGCGCCGCGGCCTCCCTGTTGGCCGGTCGCCGCTGTATCGGGCTGCGGGCCCCGTCTGCTCCACTGGTACGCGAGCGGCCGGAACCGGCCGGCGTCCGCGCTTGCCGCGGTTCCGCAGCGACCCCCTGGGAGCCGTCCATGCCCAGCCTTTCCGCCCGCCGTCGGCCCCGGACCGTCCTCGCCATGGAGCCACGGGTGCGGGACGCCCTCTTCGACGCGGCGGCAGTGGACCGGCTCATCGCCGTCGCGAACACCGACCCCTTCGCCGTCGTGCAGGACTTCAGCGCTGCCGAACACATGGCCGCGCTCGCCGGGGCGGAGGTGCTGCTCACCGGCTGGGGCTGCCCGCCGCTCACGGAGAGCGTCCTGGATCGGATGCCCCGGCTCCGTACGGTCGTTCACGCGGCGGGGTCGGTGAAGCACCACGTCACCGACGCCTGCTGGGCCCGTGGGCTCACCGTCGCTTCGGCGGCCGAGGCCAACGCCCTGCCCGTCGCCGAATACACCGTCGCCGCGATTTTGTTCACCGGTAAGCGGGTGCTGGACTCGCAACGTGCCTACCGGCAACGCCGCGACCGCGTCGACATGTTGAATCTGCTGGCCGGAGCGGGCAACTTCGGCCGTACGGTCGGTGTCGTCGGCGCGTCCCGGATCGGCCGGCGCGTGATCGCGCTGCTGCGCCCCTACGACCTCCGGGTGCTGCTGTACGACCCGTACCTGTCCGGGGAGGAGGCGAGCCGACTGGGCGTCCGGCTGGTGGACCTGGACGAATTGGCGCGAGCCTGTGATGTGGTGAGTCTTCACGCACCGGAACTGCCCGAGACGCGACGTCTGTTCGACGGGGCGCGGCTCTCCCTGATGCGGGACGGCGCGACTCTGATCAACACGGCACGCGGCTCGCTGGTGGACACCGAGGCGTTGACAGCCGAACTGGTGGCGGGGCGACTGAACGCCGTGCTGGATGTGACGGAGCCGGAAGTGCTCCCGGGGGACTCACCACTGTATGACCTGCCCAATGTGCTGCTGACCCCGCATGTCGCCGGGTCACTCGGCAACGAGCTGGGCCGGCTGGTCCACGCGGCACTGGACGAACTGGAGCGGTACGCGGCCGGGCTTCCCTTCGCCGGTCCTGTACGCCCCGACGATTTGCACCGCTCAGCGTGAGCGGTCCGCGCTGACGTGAACCGGCGGTGCGTGTGTGTGGCCTTCCGTCTCCTCCGCCCATACGCCCATACGCTCGCCGCCGCGCGTCGCTCCCCCGAGGAGTCTTGACGCCGCCGTACGCAGGGAGTGGGCTTTTACCGGCGGCCCGCCTGGCACTCCCCCGTCCTGGTCTCACCCACGACGAGGGAGCGGAGGACGCCGTGTCCTCGGGGCTGGTGACCTTCACCAGTGGGGCGCAGGCGTCGCGCTCAGCAGATCGGGACGCCGGGCACCTGGTTGTCGGGGGAGCTGAGATAGATGTTGGTCATGTAGCCGCCGTACTGGGGCAGGTACGCCCACCAGTCGTTGACGTACGGCGGGACGCTCACCTGCTGGCCCCGCTTCTGGCAAGAGACCAGGACCTCCACCCCGGCCGGGAGGGTCGTCAGCGCCGTCGAGGTGGTGGTGGCCTGGGCGCGCACCCGAACGCCGCTCCCCCATGTGCCGATCCAGGTGCCGGCGGGGCGGGTGGCGCCGGGGACGTTCAACGAGCGGGTCAGCCGGCCCACGTCCGTGTACGCCTTGCCGTACGCGGTGCCCTCGGGATGGAGGGTGAGGACGGCGACGATGGACCGGTCGCCGGTGCCCACGACGCCCGTGGTGTGGAGTGCCGGTCGGGCCAGATCGATCGCGGTGGCCGAGGCGGGCGCCGGGGCAGCCGTGGCGGTGTCCGAGTGCGCCGTGGTGCTCGCGGCCCTGGTGGCGGTGCAGCCGCCGGATTCGAAGCCCGACCAGCCCTGCTTCACCGCCCAGGGCCGGTTGAACGCGCCGGCTATGCCGAAGTGCTGGTCGTAGCCGTCGGTGGCGCATCGGGTCGACTGCCGGAGGTTGCCCATGATGTAGTCGCGGACGGACTGCGGGGCACGGTCGAGGAGGTAGCGGTATACGGTGACCGTGTCACGGGCCGACAGCGCCGTATAGCCCCAGAAACCCGGATGGGTGGCCGGGGGCCGTGCCGTGTCGAGGAGGCCGAGTCGGGAGACCATCCGGTCGATCATGGCGCCCTGGCCGTGGTTGACCCAGAAGTAGCTGGCCGCGCTGTCGTCGCTGCCGCGCAGCATGGCGTCGGCACGAGAGCGGTCGGCCGCCGACAAGGCGTCCGGGCCGTTGTTCCAGACGAGGTCCAGCGCGATGAGGATCTTCACGACGGACGCCGACCGGAACGGGGCGGCGGCGTTGACCTGTTCGGTGAATGTGCCGGTCTGCCGGTCGAAGACGGCGACCCCCGCGGTGACGCCGGCCGGCACCTGGGCGGTAGCGGCCCGGGCGGCCGGGGGCGTCACATCCGGTGCGGAACCGGGAGTGGCCATGGCGGCCGCGGCCGAGGACAGCACTGCTGCCAGAGCCATGGCCACGGCGCCTGTCAGTGCGCGTAACGGGGAACGGTGAGCAATCACGGTGTACGGCCTCCAAGAGGAGTGGGGCAGTCGTGCGGGGCGCGGGCCGGTCAAGCGCCAGGACCGTCGCGAGTCCTGTGGCACTGCTCCCTCCGGTGGGCATCGGGCCGCCGGAAGGACGGTGACGATGGCGGTCGTCGGCGCGCTTCACCTGAATGACGGGCGGACTGCGCTCCCTGTATGAGGCCGAGGCTGAATTGGCCTGTCTTGGACACATCGTGGGTCCGAGTCATACGGGAGCGTGACGCAACCCGTCCTGTGGGCAAGCCACCTCGCGGCCCTGACGGGCCCCGACCCACGGAGACACCCATGTCCCAGCGCACTGCCCGACGCGCCCTCGCCGGTGCGGCCGCCGGCGCCGCCCTCGTCATGTTCGGCGCGACCGGCACCGCGCATGCCGGTGCGAGCAACTTCTATGTCTCGCTCCAGACGAACAGCAATGTCCGCACCGCCCCCAACACGAGCAGCACGGTCGTCCTCAACACCGGTTGGACGGTCGACCGCTACTACATGGAGGGCCTGTGCTACGTGCGCGGCCAGTACGTCAAGATCGGTACGTACGGTACGGACGTCTGGTACCACGGCCATGTGGTCGACGGGCAGTTGAAGGAGCCCACACGCCACTACGTCTATGTGTGGGGCGGCAATGTCAACATCGGCGCGGACCCGTCGGGCCGGCCCTGCTGACCAAGGACACGGCGGAAGCCGAACGCCCCTGGCACCGCGCACGAGCGCGGCGCCAGGGGCGTCTTGTCATAAGGCGGGAGCGCAGTCGGAGGTGCGGCTCAAAGGCGGGGTAGATGGCCGTGAGCCACCGGTGGGAACGGCGAGGGCGGTGAGGCGGGCTGCCGCAGCCCGCCTCACCGCCCTTTCATCGGTGGGTACCGGTCAGCAGGTACGCACTCCCGGCAGCCACGCGTCCGGGTGGTCGATGTAGATGTTGGAGACGTAACCGCCGAGACCGGGGATGTACGACCAGGCGTCGTTGCTGTAGCCCTCGGCGTGGACCATGTCGCCGCGCTTCTGGCATTCGACGTACACAGGGGTCGGGCCGCTCAGGGTGCGCACGATGGCAGCGCTGAGCCGGGCGTCCGCACGGACGTTGACGCTGGTCCCCCACGTGGTGAAGTTGGTGGCGGGGGTGCCCCCGCCACCTCCCGGGGTGCAGGGCAGGCTCACGCCGCGGGCGGCGAGGTAGGCGAACGGGTCCATGCCGCGCGTGCTGGACGTGGAGCTGTGCGCTTCGAAGTGCAGGTGCGACCCGGTGGACTGGCCCTCGCTGCCCATCTTGGCGATCAGCGTGCCGGCGTTGACCCGGTTGTTGACGAAGACGAGCCGTTCCTTCATGTGACCGTACTCGGTGACCGTGCCGTCGTCGTGGCGGATGCGGATCCACTGGCCGTAGCCGCTGGCGGTGCCGGAGGCGATGACGGTGCCCGGACCGGTGGAGTAGATCGGCGTGTACAGGGCGTTGGCGATGTCCACTCCGTCGTGGCCGGAGTGGTAGCCCTGGGTGACCCGGCCCGCGGCGGGACAGGCACCCGCGTAAGCGGTCGCGCCCGCGGGAGCCGATTCGGCGGCGACGGCGGTGAACGGGAGCAGAGCGGCCACCGCTGAGGCGGCGGCGAGGACACCGAGGGACTTGGTGCGCGTTTTCAGCTGCATGGGACCTCTCCTTGAACGTGAAGGGTGGGTGAAGGGCACAGTGGGTTCGCGGGGCGTGCTCAGCACGCGGGGACGCCGGGGAGCCAGGCCGCCGGGTCGTCGATGTAGATGTTGGAGATCCACGCCTTGTAGGCGGGCAGGTAGGACCAGGCGTCGTTGCTGTAGCCCTCGGCGTGGACCATCTGGCCGCGCGCCTGGCACTGCACGTCGACGGGGGTCGGGCCGGGCAGGCGCGTCACGGGCGGCTTGCTGGTGCCGGGCTCGGGACGCAGGCTGACGTCGGTGCCCCAGGTCATGAACCGCTTCGTGCCGGCGGGAGGCTGGCTCGTCGCGCCGGTGATACGCAGGGCTCCGGCGTACTGGGCGTTCAGTCGTACGTCGCTGACCATCACGAGCGTGCCGGACTCCCGGGCTTCGACCATCTTCCCGTTGCCGAGGTAGATGGCGATGTGGTGGACGGAGCCCAGGTTGCCCGGGTCGGAACCCCACAGCAGCAGGTCGCCCGGCTGGAGCGGTGCGAGGCCCTGGTCCCGGGTGAAGCGGGCGGTGGCGCCGCTGAACCTGGCCTGGTTCCAGGAGCCTTCGGGGAGCAGAATCCCGGCACCCTGCCAGGCGGCGTACTGCACGAGGTGCGAGCAGTCGAACCCCTTGACCTGGCTGTCGTGCGCGCCGGGTCCTCCCCCGGGGTAGTCCTGCCCGTACGTCGGGCCGTGGATCGAGCCGCCTCCCCAGGAGTAGGGCACGCCGATCTGCGAGCAGGCGGCGTTGACGATGGCCGCCGCCTGGGTGGACGCGCTGGTGAGCGGGCGGCAGTCGGCAGCCGTCGCGGCGGCGCTCGCTGCGGGCGCCGCGGTGGCGGGCCCTGCCGCGGTGGTGGTCAGCGAGGCCGCCAGGAGGAGGCTCCCGGCTGCGGAGGCGAGTACGTGGTGCGTGCGACGCATGTGCTTGCTTCCCCCTGTTCGTGTGCCGCCGTGGCGACGGCCGTACCGGTGCGGCGCGGTTGGTCAGGCCGCCGCGGCCCGTGGGGCGGCGACGCGGGCGCGGTCGGCGCCACCGCGGGTCTTCGTGGTGGTGACGGGGCGAGGAGCCGTTTCGTATGAGCCGAGTGCGGCACGCATCTTGGCGAGTGCGCGCATGCGGTTGCGCTGCACCGTGCCGCGGTGGGTGCCGAGCCGCTCGGCGGCCTGGTCGTGGGTCAAGCCCTCCAGGTCGATGAGGATCACCGCTGCGGCCTCCTTCGGTGACAGCACGCGCAGCAGGGCGACGGTGACTGCCTCGGCCTCACGTGCGGCGAGCCCGCCGTCCCAGCCTTGTTCTGGCAAGCGATCGGTACTGCGCTCCCGGCGTGAGGGGTGGAGCCAGGAGTCCCGCAGCAGATTCGTCGCGGCCGCGCATGTGTAGGCGTACGGGTGTTCCTGTCGGGCCAGGGTGCGGATCCGGGCGCGGTGGGAGAGCCGCAGGTAGGTCTCCTGGAGGAGGTCGTCGGCGTCGTGGGGGTTGCCGGTCAGGGAGATGAGCCGGCGGCGCAGCCTGGGCATGGCCGCGATGAACTGGGCGTCGAATTCCTCCGGGCTCATCCGGTTGGCGCAGGCGGTGAGTCCGGCCTCGAACGATTCCGCCATGTGGCCCGCCGAAGCCTCCGCTCGGGTGGTCCCGGCGCGGGGTGTCGGGGCGAGGGCGCGCTCGACCATCGCGATCAGGTCGTCGGCGCGGGGATCACCGGCGGGCTCCCCCGTGCCGGTGGACTCGGCATAGCGGGTTTCCCCCGCCAGTGCGGCCGCTTCGACCGGGTGGACGGCGCGCAGGGTGCCGACGCGGACGGGCTGGGGTGCGGTGTCGGTGGTCGTGTCGGCCGGTGCGGGGACGACGACGAGGGTGGTGGTGTGAAGGTTCCCGGTGGTCCTCTTGGTGGTGCGGTTGGCGTGCACGTGCTTCCCCCGATTGGTGTGCGGTGCTCTCCGTCGGCGTGCAGGGCGACCGTGGTGCCGTGGCTCTCGCGCTCGTCGGGCGCGTGGGTGTTGCTCGGCGTGCGGCCGGTGGTGTGTGGTCAGGCGGAGCGGGGCCGGTCGGCGGGCCCGTACGGTGCTGCGGGTCGGCCGCTGAGCAGGGCCCAGTACCGGTCGCCGTACGACCAGTGCCACCACTCGGTCGGGTAGTTGACGAATCCGGCCGCGGTCATGGCCTGGCCGAGGATGTCGCGATGGCTCCGGGCCTCGGCCGTGATGCCGGGCGCGGCGGTGCGGCACCGGCCTCCGCTCTCCTCCGGAGTGGCGTTCACCTCGGTGCCGAGCGGCAGTTCGACGCCGTCGTCGGTGCACAGGGTGAGGTCGACGGCGCCGCCGCTGACATGCGGGGCGACCTCGGGTGGAGAGATGTAGGCGCTGGTCAGCTCACGTATGCGGGTCGGCGGGGCGGTCGGGTGCTCGGCCCGCATGACGGTCGCGTACTCCTCGTAGTAGCGACGTTGGAGTGCGGGGGGCCGGAATCCCTCCACGACGAGGAGCCGTATCCCTGTGGGGAGTCGTTTTTGGGCGTCGAGCAGCCGGTCCGCGACACCGGCGCGGACGTGGGCGTAGGAACCGTCGTCGTCGGCTTGCCGGGCGTCCACGAGCAGGGATCCGGTGGCACGCAGGTCGACGAGGCGTTCGCCGGTCTCGGCCACACCGGTGCTCGCGACTCTCGGATCGGAGAGCAGGATGATCTCGGTCACGTTCCGAGCGTGCCTGCGGCCTCTGCAGAAACGCTGCAGATCTTCTGCAACGCGAGCTCGGCAGCGCGATCGCCGTCATGCAGGGGCTTTGCAGAGCTGTTGCAGCCATGCGACCGGTCCCCAGTGGACCGGAGACGAAGCCGGGGCCGGGGGCCTGTTCAGGGCCGCCCGGCGGCCCTGTCAGGGCTGTCGCGGGGTTTCGTCCTTCTCCCTGCTCCCGAGTGCGAGGAAGATCTCCAGTGCCTCGCCCCAGGCCTTCCCGGCGGCCTCCCTGTCGCCGCGGCCGGCCGCGGCGGTGCCGAGATCCCGCAGGGTGCGGGCCCGCCACAGGGGCAGGCCCATCCGGTCCCACAGGGCGAGCGCCTGGCGCAGTTCGCGCGTCGCGCCGTCCCAGTCACGGCCGGCGATCCGGGCCTCTCCGAGGGAGCGCAGGACGAGCGCTTCGCCGAAGAGGTCCCGCCGCTGCTGCGTGATCTCCAGGCACCGCTCGAGCTGGTCCCGGGCCTGGTCCACCTTGCCCTGGCGCAGCCGTACCTTGGCCATGGCTTGAGCGGTGTAGAGCGCGCCGAAGGCGTCGCCGGTGTTCTCGAAGAGGTGCCGGGCGTCGCGCAGCAGCCGCTCCGCTTCCGACAGGTCGTCCTCGGCCCGGTGGCACAGGGCGAGGGAACGCAGGGTCAGCCCTTCCCCTCGCCGGTCATCGGCCTGCCGGTACCTGCGGAGCGCGCTCGTGAGTGCGTCCCGTGCCGCCTGCTGGTCGCCGCGGTCCCGGTGGATGGCTCCGATGCCGTACTGGATTGCGGCGAGGGCGGCTTGGTCCTCGGAGTCCCCGTACGCCGTGGCCGCGGCCTCCAGCAGCTCCAGGCCCTCGGTGAAGCGGCCCTGTTCCCGGCGGACGTGTCCCATCCCGGCGAGGGCGTCGGCGCGGCCGCGTGCCACTCCCGTCTCGTCGAAGAGGCGCAGGGCGTCCTGGAAGTAGGTGAAGGCGTCGTCGAACCGGTCCTGTTCGAGGCGGAGCCGGCCCAGACCGTGCAGCAGCCACGCCTCCCCCTCGGTGTCGCCGCTGCGGCGGACCGCCGCGAGGGCGTCGGTGTGGGAGCGGGACCAGGCGTCGAACTGGTTGTACAGGGCTGCGGAGCTCGCTATCAGGACCGCCGCCAGATCACGGGCCGCGTCGGCCATGCCGTTGTCCGCGCAGTGCGTGACGGCGGCGACGAGGCAGGACTGTTCGGAGGCGAACCAGGCGGAGGGCGTCAGCAGGAGTTCGTCGGCGAGGTGCGGTTCGGGCAGATCGGTGGGTTCCCGGCCGGGCAGCAGCCGGGGTGTTCCGCCCGGTCCGCGTGCGGCGGCCGTCCGACCGAGGTGCAGCCACCAGTCGACGAGGCGTCCCACGGCGGCCGCGCGTTCCTCGGGGGTTTCGTCGGCCAGGCAGCGTTCACGCGCGTGTTCGCGGGCCAGGTCGTGGATGCGGTAGCGGGTCTGGCCGGTCATGTCGACACCGACCAGTTCCACGAAGTGGCAGTCGACCAGTGTCTCGACGGCTTCTTCCGCGTCGTCGGGTGTGATGTCCAGGAGGGGCGCGGCGACCCAGGCGGCGAAGTCGGGCAGTTCCAGCAGTGCGAGTCGGCGCAGCGCCCGGCGTTGCCGCTCGGTGAGTTCGGCGTAGCCGAGTTCCAGGCCGGCGCGTACCTCGAGGTCTCCCGCTTGGAGTTCGTCGAGGCGGCGCCGCTCGTCGCGGAGCCGGGTGGCGAGACGGTCGGCGGTCCAGTGGGGCCGCGCGGCGAGCCGGGCTCCGGCGATGCGTACGGCGAGGGGCAGTCGGCCGCACAGCGCGATGATCTCGGCGGTCCGGCCTGGTTCGGCCCATGCGCGCTTCTCGCCGGCGACCTTGACGAACAGTTTGAACGCCTCGTCCTCGGCGGGGGCGGCGAGGTCGAGATGGGCGGCTCCTTCGAGGGCGACGAGCCTTCGGCGGCTGGTGATCAGGACGGCCGAGCCCGGCCCCGGCGGCAGGAGTGGCCGCAGGTGGGCTTCGCCGACCGCGTTGTCGAGTACGAGCAGGACGCGGCGGCGTGCGATGTGGCTGCGGTACGTGCCGATCAGCTCGTCGGGGCTGCCGGTCAGGGTGTCCGGGTCGACTCCGAGCGCTCGCAGTAGTCGGGCGAGGGCGTCTGCGGTGCGGACGGGGGCGGCGTCGGACGCGCGGAGATCGACGAAGAGCTGTCCGTCGGGGAAGAGGGCGGCGAGCCGGTGCCCGATGTGGACCGCGAGGGCGGTCTTGCCGACGCCGGAACGCCCGGAGATCACCCCGACCGGGGCGGCGGTGCGGGTGGGGTCGCCGGCGCCGCGGAGGAGTTCCGACGCCCAGGCGATTTCTGCCTCCCGGCCGACGAAGTCCGCCACGTCGGGAGGCAGATGGCAGGGCATGGGTGACGCGTCGCGGCCGGGCGCGGGTGGTGGCTCGGCGGTCCTGGTGGCCTGGTGGGGCACGTCGGGCGGTGGCTGGTCGCCGATGGGTACGCCCCGCGACGCGGAGGGGGCGGACCCGGTCGCGTCGGCGGACGGGCGGGCTGCGGGAAGGGAGGCGGGGGCGGTGACGGGTGTGCCGAGGAGGTCCGTGTCGCCGGTGAGGAGCGCTTGGTGGAGAGCGCGCAGCTCGGGCCCGGGGTCGATGCCGAGTTCCGCTCGGAGGTGGCGGCGGCCCTCGTCGTAGACGCGCAGCGCGTCGGGGACGCGGCCCATGCGGAACAGAGCCGTCATGAGCTGACCGCGCAGCCGCTCCCGCACGGGGTCGTCGGCCACGAGCGCGTACAGCTCGGCGACGATGTCCGGGCCACCGCCGAGCGCCAGCTCCGAGGCGAACCGGGCCTCCAGGGCCGCTCGGCGCAGTTCGGCCAGGCGGGCGGACTCGTTCCGGGCGAAGGACTGACCGAGGCCCTCCAAGGCGTCCTTGCCGCGCCACAGTGCGAGGGCTTCGCGGAATGTCGCCACGGCTCCGGCGTGGTCACCGGCGGCGGCCTTGCGCCGGCCGAGTGCCAGGGACTTCTCGAAGACGTGGGTGTCGACCTGGTCGAGGGGGAGTTCGGCCACATAGCCGGGTGATCGCGTACGCACCACTGCGTCGCCGCCCTCGACTCCTTGCAGGGCGCGGCGCAGTGCGGATACGTGGGAGGCGACGAGGGCGCGCGCGGTGGCGGGGGCCTGCTCCTCCCAGACGAGGTCCACCAGCCGCTCGACGGACAGGACTTCTCCCGCTCGGACGAGCAGGGCGGCCAGGATGGCGGTCGGTTTGGCGCCGCTCACACGGAGCCTGCGGTCTCCGTCCCACACTTCGACAGGACCGAGTAAACGCACATCCAGCATGGTCCCCCGAGTCCCCCTGTCACGGCGTCCGTACAGGGTGGAGACGATACCGGCGAGAGCCTTCGGACACGACTGTCACCGGGCTGCCGATTCGCAGTCCGGTCCGAAAAGCGTCGCCTCATGCGGGGCCTTCGTCGTCCGGTCGGATGACCTCGCCTTCGTCGTCCAAGGGTCCTTCGCATGGGTGACGGGGTGGACGGCGCTCTCGTATGAGCGTCGAGTCCAGTTTTCTGTCGGAGAGACGTATCCGGCCGCGCCACGGCCGGTCACTGACGGGGTCGGGCAGCCTTGCGAGAAGTCTTCGGAAGTTCGGTCATACGGAGAGAGCCCGCCACCCGTCCCCCCCTTCGACAGCATCGCATCAGGTGTCGATGCATCCGAGAGGGGAGCGACCGATGACGAAGCGAGCCGGCCGACTGCGCCGCATGGCTGTTGCCGGGGCAGCGGCGGCGGGCGCTGCCGCGACCCTGGTGACCGCCGCCCCCGCCCAGGCGGCGGCGAACGCGACCACCGTGTACGTGTGGGCGACGGATGTGAACATGCGCAGCTGCAACTCGTTCTCCTGCCCGACCTACGGCTCGATCAAGGTCAGTCGTATGAACGTCACGGCCTTCTGCCAGAACCGTGGAGACGTCGTACGCGACGGCGCCTATGTGAACGATTGGTGGCTGCTGGTCGACGCGGGCGGTCCGAAGGGCTGGATCAGCGCCGTCTATGTACGCGGCGGCAGCAACTGGGGACCGATACCCGGGGTGTCGACGGACTTCGCCGACTGCCAGTGACGGGAGACGGGGCATCTCGGCCGGAAACCGCCCTGGCAATCACCCGCCGAAGCGTGTCCGGTTCACTACGGTGCGCGAGGAACCTTCCCCGCACTCTAGGAGCTACGCGACGTGAACCGTCTGCGCGCTGTCCTGTCCGCACTGGCCCTGGCCGTCACAGCGCTGTCCGCGCCCGCCGTGCCCGCCGTGGCCGCGGAATCCTCCGCCGTCGATGTCCGCAAGGCGCGCCCCGCTGCCTGCACAGATGCCTTCCAAGGTGATTCCCGGCTGGGGCCCAAGTATCTGCCCCGCCCTTCTGAGAAGCCCGTCGGGCCACTGCTGAAGGGTTACCAGCGGACTGGTGGGCTGTCGGCGAAGGCGTTTCTCGCCAAGTACTGGAAGGAGGAGAGTGCCGAGGGGCCAGCCGGCTGGAAGTACCCGCCGAACGACGGCTTCGCGGAGGTGAACGGCAGGGTGGACAAGCACGTGGAGGTGCTGGAGCCCGGTGAGGAGCTGGACCGGTTAGGCTCCGAGTACGGCTCCTACCTCGCCCCGGCCGGTGACCCCTATGCGAAGCGGGCGCTGCCCCCGCAGAACCTCAACACGCGGGACGCCGCCTTCCCCTGCGACTACCACGTGTACCGCGTCGAGCGGCCGTTCCCGGTGTGGCAGGGCAGGATCGCCCCGTGGTTCGAGCAGCCGGGTGGTGGTCAGCAGATCAAGCTCGATCCTGCGCTTCTGGACCCGGGGGCGGGCCAGCGGCTGAGCGTGAAGTGGCTGCTGGAGCAGCCCTTCCTGTCCCCGGTGAGCCGCTGAGGCTGAGGCTTGCTGCGGGTGCCGCCCCTACAGGGAACCGGGCGGAGGGGCGGCACACGTCAGTTCGGGATCGCCCGCCGCTTGCCCGGCTGCGACCGGAGCGGCGAGTGGTTCGATGCTGGGCAGCCGGTGTGGGGCTGAGGCTTGGCCTGGCCTGCCGTGGCATCGGTCTCCGGCGCCGTGGGGTCAGGGGGTGGAGCGAAGAGGTGCGGCGCGGGTGAGCAGGGTTTCGCGGTCGATGGGTTTGGTGCGGGTCGACGGGACGGTGCAGGCGTGCGCGCCGGCTACGGCGCCGAGCAGCGCGGAGGTGCGCGGGGGTTTACCGGTCAGACGGCCGAACAGATAGCCGGCGGCGAAGGCGTCACCCGCGCCGTTCGAGTCCACCACGGGTGAAGGGGGCGTGATGGTCGGGATGTGGGTCAGCTGGTCGTCCGCCAGGAGGTAGGCGCCTGCCGCGCCTGCCGTGGCGATGACTTCCCTGGCCCGGCCCTTGGCCGCGATGTCACGCATGGTCCGCTCCGGGTCGTCCAGTGAGGCGGCGGAGACGAAGACGATGTCGGCGGAGTGGGCGAAGGTCGCGTGGTACGGGTTCTCGCCGTCCCAGTCGTGCAGGTCCGTCGAGACGGTGACGCCGGCCGAGCGGAGCGTGGGCAGGGTGTGGGCGCAGGGCTGGGTGATCGAGACGTGGGCGTGGCGGCTCCTGGAGGCCAGGGCGGTGACGGTCTCGTCGGGGAGCCGGTCGGTGTCGTCGCCTCGTGTCGCGTCGTAGAGCGAGAGTCGGCGGCCGTCGGGCGAGACGAGGTTGACGGCGCGTTTGGTGCCGGCGGGCTGCTTGACCTCGGTCAGGGGGATGCCGTGTTCGCGATGCAGCGTACGGACAAGATCGCCCTCGGGGTCGTCGCCGATCATGTCGAGGTGGTGGGTGCGCAGGCCGAGGGCGTGCAGCCCGAGGGCGACGAAGTCGCCGGTCTGTCCGGCGCGGGTCTGGATGCCGGGCCGGATCATGTAGCTGTCGGCCAGCGGAAGCGGCAGTGCGGGGACGTACACGATGGTGTCCACGCCGGCGCCGCCGAGGACCAGTACGTCGATGTCCTGGTTGCTGCTCATGGGGTTCCTTCCGTGGCAGAGGTGAGGCCTCAACGTATCGGGAGGTGGAAGGCCGGGGGTGCGGAGTCGGGGATCAGGGGGCGGATGGGGGCTTTCCAGATGGTGCAGGGGGGGTGTGATGCGGCTGGGGGTGGGACGGAGTTGCGGGACTGGTGGTGATCAGGGGATCGGTCGGAGGGGGTCTGTGGTGGCGCTCCTGATGAGGCGTCGGCTGTGTTGGTTGGCGGGAGCGGTGGTGGGGCAGCTTTTCGGGGATTGGTGTGCGGGTTCCCGACGCGGTGGGGGGCGTGGTCATGAGACGGCTGCGGTGGCGGGCCGGGGTGCTCGCAGCGCTGTTGGGAAGTGCGTTGGCCGGGACGGGGCTTGCCATGCCACCTGCTGCGGGGGCGACGGCTGGGCGGGCGTCGGTGGCGTCGGTCGTGTCGGACACCCGGTGGGTGGCGACGGGTGTGGGATACCGGGTGCTGGACGTTCCGTCGTCGCGGGGTACGGCGCGGGTGCATCTGTTGACGGTGGACCTGCGTGAAGGGCGGGTTTCGGTCGGCTTGCTGTATCCGGGGGTTGTCGCGGGGCGGGCGCCGCTGTCGGCGCTCGCGGATGGGGCCGGCGCCGTGGCCGGGGTGAACGGTGACTTCTTCAACCTGTCCGAGGCGCAGCACCCAGGTGTGCCGGCGACGGGCGCTCCGGTAGGTCCTGCGGTGGCCGACGGGCGGGCGTTGAAGGCGGCCGTGCCACGCGGTCAGCGGTTCGGTCCGGCGCTTCCTCCTGGGACCAACACCCGTATGGTGCTGGGCGTCGACGGCGACGGGCGGGCGCGGCTGGGTGAGTTGGCGCTGTCCGGGGAGGTGCGGACGTCGGAGGGGCGGATCGGGCTGGGCGGGTTGAACCAGTACGCCCTGCCGGTGGGTTCGGTGGGGCTGTTCACCCGCGACTGGGGCTCCGTGTCACGGCTGCGGGCGACGTGTGGGACGGATACGGACCGGGGCGCGCCGTGCAGTACGGAGACGTATGAGGTGCGGGTGCGCGGGGGGCGGGTCGTGGGGGTGGCGGACGCACCCGGGGCGGGGGCGATCGCGGCGGGCACGCAGGTACTCGTGGGGCGTGAGGCGGGCGCGCGCTGGCTGCGGGGCCTGGCGGTGGGCGACCAGGTGTGGGTGGGGCACCGGCTCGTGCCGGTCGGCGGGGAACCGGATGTGTCCTTCCGGTTCGCGGTGGGCGGATACCCGGTGCTGCGCGAGGGGCGGCCGCTGACCGGGATGGACGCGGTGACGAGTGCGGTGCGTTCCGCAGCCGGGGTCGCGGACGGCGGGCGGCGGTTGCTGCTCCTCGCGCTGGACGGTGGCCAGGAGTTCCGTTCGGGGCTGACGGTGGTCGAAGTGGCGGCGCTGTTGCGGGACCTGGGCGCGTCCGACGGGGTCAACCTGGACGGTGGCGGGTCGTCGACGCTGGTGGCTCGCATGGACGGCGCCGACACGGTACGGGTGCTGAACCGGCCCAGTGGCGGCGCCGAGCGGCCGGTGCCCAACGGGATCGGGGTGTTCGTCCGTCCGTGAGGTGGCGGGGCCACCGGTGCGCCGGCGGGGGCGCCTGGACTGGCCTCCGGCTCCGGCGGGCGCCGGGCCCGCCGGTCGCTGAAGCCGGAGGCCGGTCGTCCTACGGGTGAACGCTGCTGACCACGTCGGCGGTGGCGGAGACCCCGTTGTAGATGGTGGGGGCGATGCTCGTACCGGCGAGGAAGAAGCCGAGCAGGCCGCAGACGATCGCGTGGGAGAGCTTCAGGCCGCCGCTGCGCAGGAAGACCACCGCCAGGATCAACAGAAGCAACACGACGGAGATGGTTACGGCCATGTGTCGTCCTCCTCGGCCCGGTGCCGCACGGGTCGTACGGCGTTCGGCGGCCAGTCTGACCCAGCGGCGGCGCCGGACGGCCGTACGGCATGTGGGCCGAACGGGTACGAATGGCCCGGCCGTTACGTCGGACGGGAGGTGCGTGGCGGGGAGGGCGGTGGGGTCAGCTGCCTTTCATCGGGGCTGTGGCGAATGCCGGGGCGCGGGTGAGGGACGCCCAGTGGACCGTGCGGTCGCACCAGCGGTCCAGGAGGACTTGGTCGTGGCTCACGGCGAGGAGCCCGGCGCCGTGTTCGTCCCGGTACTCCTCGACGGCGGCGACGAGGGCGGCGGTGGTGGAGGCGTCGAGCATGGCGGTCATCTCGTCGCACACGAGCCAGCGCGGGCGCAGCACCAGGGCGCGGGCCAGGCAGGCGCGCTGGAGCTGGCCGTCGCTGACCTCGTGGGGGCGGCGGGACAGCAGGTCGTCGGTGAGGCCGACGCGGTGGGCGAGTTCGGCGGTGCGCGCGGGTCCTTCGGCGCGGCGGCCGGTGGCGCGCAGGGGCTCGGCGATCAGGTCGCGCAGGGTCAGCCGGGGGTCGGCGGAGAGGCGGGGCTGCTGGAAGACGACGCCGATGGCGGTGCGCAGTTCGCGCGGTGCGCGGTGGCGCCAGCCGCGTACCGTCCGGCCGTCGACGGTGACGTCTCCCCCGTCGGGGCGGTGCAGGAGGGCGGCGACGCGGGCCAGGGTGGATTTGCCGCAGCCGCTCGGGCCGAGCAGGCCGACCGCCTCGCCGGGGGCGACGGTCAGCGAGACGTCCCGGAAGACGGGGGTGTGGCGGTCGTATCCGGCGGTGAGTGAGGTGAGTTCAAGCACGGGCGGTCTCCTCGACGGCGGTGGCCGTCCCCGCGGGGGCGGGGTGCCCGGGGGCGGCGATGGGGCTCGCGTCGGAGGCGGGCGAGGGAGCGGGCGTGACGGGTACCGGGTGGTGGCAGGCGGTGCCGCCGGTGAGGGGTGGAAGGGTGCGGCAGATGTCGGTGCGGCGGGTACAGCGGGGGGCGAAGGCGCAGCCGTCGGGCAGGGCGCCCAGTTCCGGGGGCATGCCGGGGATGGGGGTGAAGTCCCGTTCGGGCAGGGCGGCGAGGAGGCCGCGTGCGTACGGGTGGCGGGGCCCCTCCGCGCCGAAGAAGCGGTCGGCCGCGGCGACTTCCACGATGCGGCCCGCGTACATGACCGCCACGCGGTCCGCGATGCGTTCCGCAGCCGCCAGGTCGTGGGTGATCAGCAGCAGGGCCCGGCCCTCGTCGGCGTGGCGGCGCAGTTCGTCGACGGTCCGCTCCACCAGGTCCCGGTCCAGGCCGGTCGTGGGCTCGTCCGCGAGGAGCAGCGGCGCGTCGCCGACGAGGGCGAGGGCGGTCGCGGCTCGCTGTGCCTGGCCGCCGGACAGCTGGTGCGGGTGGTGGTCGAGGAGCCCGGCGGGGAACGAGGCGCGTTCCGCGGCCGCTTCGGCCGCCGCGCGCAGCGCCGCACGCCGGGTGCCGGTCAGCTCGCGCAGGGTTTCCTCGAGGTGTGCGCGGACGGTGCGGACGGGCGTCAGGTGGGCGGCCGGGGACTGCGGTACGAGGCCGACGCGCCGTCCTCGGACGGTGCGGGCGAGGGTGCGTTCACCGGCGGTCAGCAGGTCGACGGCGGGGGTGCCCGGCGTGTCGTCGGGGGCGGTGAGCAGCGCCGTGCCGGCCGTCTGGGCGTTGCCGGGGAGCAGGCCGAGGAGGGCGGAGGCGAGGACGGACTTGCCGCAGCCGCTCTCGCCGACGAGGGCCAGGCACTCCCCCGCGGCGAGGTCGAAGCTCACGCCGGTGACGGCCGCGATGTGGCGGCCGCCGCGCATCCGGAAGCGGACGGACAGGTCCCTGACGGTCAGCACCGGGGTCACAGCATCAGCTCCGATCGGCGGCGGGGGTTGAGGCGTTCCCGCCAGGCCCCGGCGAGTCCGGCGATGGCGAGGGTGGGGATGATCAGGAACAGTCCGGGGAACAGGGTGGGCCACCAGTCGCCCGCGAGCAGCGAACCGCGTGCCGTCTGCACCAGGTTGCCGAGGCTGGCCTGGTGGGCGGGGAGGCCGAGGCCGAGGAACGACAGGGCGGACTCGTGCCACATGGCGTGCGGCACCATCAGCACCGCCGCGAGGCCCGCCTGCGGCAGGACGGCCGGCAGCAGATGGCGGACGGTGACGCGCCAGCGGGAGGCGCCGCCGGAGATCGCGGCGTCGATGTACGGGCGGGAGCGCAGCGACAGCACTTCGGAGCGGACGATCCGGGCGGTGGACAGCCAGTGGGTGACGGCGACGGAGGCGATGACGGGCCATACGCCGGGCCGGAACATGGCGACGACGAAGATGCCGAGCAGCAGGTGGGGAACGGACGCGAACGTGTCGACGGCCCGCATGACCAGCCGGTCCGCCCAGCCGCCGAGCGCGGCGGAGAGGGCGCCGACGGCCGTGCCGACGACGGTCGCGACGAGCGCGGCGACCAGTCCGACGAGGAGTGAGACGCGGAGCCCGTACACGCAGCGCAGCAGGAGGTCGCGGCCCATGTCGTCGGTGCCGAACGGGTGCGCGAGGGAGGGCGGCTGGAGCTTGAGTGACAGGTCGACGGCCTGCTGGTCGAGCTGGGCCAGTGGCGGGACGAGGAGCACGGCGAGGACGACGGCGCCGGTGATGGCGGCGGACGCGGTGACGCGGACGGTCCGAGTGGAGCGGCGCGTGCGGCCGTGCGACCGCCAGGCGGTGGCGGCGGGCGCGCCGGGCGGTGCGGGTTCCTCGCCGGGCGGGGCCGCCGAGGGGGTCTCGGCGGGCGTGGTCGGCAGCTCGGGCCCGTCGGGCGAGGCGGGCACGGGGGCCGTGCCGGGTGTGGTGGTGGGGGTGCGGTCAGCCATGGAAGCCCACCCTCGGGTCGGCGAGGGCGTACAGGAGGTCGGAGAGGAGGTTGCCGAGGAGGACCGCGGCGGTGGCGAGGACGGTGAGCGCGGCCAGCAGGGGGAAGTCCACGGACATGGCGGCCTGGACCGTCGCGGCGGCGATGCCGGGCCAGCTGAAGACGGTCTCCACCAGCAGGGCGCCGGTGATGAGTTCCGGGACGCGGGAGCCGATCAGGGTGAGCACCGGCAGGAGACCGGAGCGCAGGGCGTGGCCGAGGAGGACCGTCCGCTCGCTCAGCCCGCGGGCGCGGGCGCCGCGCACCGGGTCCTCCTCCAGCGCGTCGGCCACGCCCTGCCTGACGTACAGCAGGAACCAGGGCAGCTGGGAGAAGCCGAGGACCAGGGCGGGCAGGACCAGGTGGGAGGCGACCTGGCCGAAGGTGACCGTGTCGCTGGCCGTGTCGGTGAGCCCGCCGGCGGGCAGGACGCCGAGCTTCAGGGCGAAGACCCAGATCGCGAGGAGCCCGAGCCAGAACGCCGGGGCCGCCTCCAGGGTGTACGCGACGGACGTGACGGTCCGGTCCAGCATGCCGCCCTGGCGGCGGGCCGCCAGGACGCCCAGGACCGTGCCGGCCAGGACGGCGACGGCGAACGCGGCGGCGGCCAGCAGCACCGACCAGCCGATGCGTTCGGCGATGACGTCGGCGACGGGCTGCCGCATGACGCTGGAGTCACCGAGGTCACCGGTGAGGGCGGACGTCAGCCAGCCCCACCAGCGGGGCACCAGCGGCTGGTCGGCGCCGAGGTTGGCGCGGAGCTGGTCGAGGTTCTCCTGGGAGGCGGTGAGGCCGGCGGTGCCGGCGTACGCCTTGACCGGGTCGAACGGGGACGCGGCGGCGACGGCGAACACGCCGAACGTGACGAGCAGGAGGACGGGGACGGCGGCGACGGCCCGCCGCCCCGCCATCCGGGCCATCGGCCCCCACGGGAACCGCCCGCGGGCGGCCGGGGTGCCGGAGCCGTCCGCCACGGCCCCGGCGCTTGAGCCGTCCGCGACGACCGGGACGGCCGGGGTGCCGGTGTCGCCGGGGACGGCCGGGACGCCGGTGTCGCCTGAGGCATCGGGGACGCCCGGCGCTCCGGGGGCGCCGGGGGTGCTGCGGTGGGTCACTTCGCGGCGCCCTTGGGGGTCCAGTCCTCGACGTTCCACCACGGGCCCGCGGCGAGGCCGTGGTCGTGCGGCTCGACCTGGGTGGACAGGCCGTCCCAGCGGTCGCTGACGACGTACAGGTGGTCGATGTGGGTGAGGAAGGTGTAGCCGGGGTTCTTGACCAGTTCGCGCTGGACGGTGTCGTAGGCGGCCTTGCGGGCGGCCTTGTCGTCGGTCTTCCGGCCGTCCTCGAGGGCCTTGTCGACGGCCGGGTTGGTGTACCAGGCCATGTTGTTGAAGCCGTCGCCGGCGAGGGTGGACTTGAGAAGGAGGTACTGGTCGAAGTCGGGGTCGCCGGGCGAGCCGCCGCCGGCCAGGACGGCGTCGTGCTTCATCCGCGGCTCGATGACCTCCCAGGTGCCGGCCTGGGTGGTGATCTCGATGCCGGCCTTCTTGGCGTCGGAGGCGTAGGCGAGGGCGTGGTCCTGGCGGAGCTTGTCGCCGGAGACGTACCAGAGGGGGAAGGAGGCGCGGACGCCGTTCTTCACACGGACGCCGTCGGGGCCGGGCTTCCAGCCGGCGTCGTCGAGGATCTTCTTCGCGGCGGCGAGGTCGTGGCGCCGTTCGGTGCCCTTGGCGAACCATTCGCTGCCGGTGGGGACGGGGCCGTAGGCGGGCTTCCCGGCGCCTTCCAGGATCTTGTCGACCATGGCCTGGCGGTCCACGGCCAGGTCGAGGGCGCGGCGGACGGCGATGTCGCCGGTGACCTTGTTGTGGGTGGGCAGGGTGACGGTGCGGTAGTCGTAGGTGGTCGCCGCGTACGTCTTCCTGCCGGGGTCGTTCTTGAAGCCCTTGGCGAGGTTCGGCGGGAGGATCGCGCCGTCGAGGTCGCCGGAGCGCAGGCGGGTGGCGCGGACGTCGTCGTCCTTCACGATCGCCATCGTCAGCTTCTTGACCTTCGGTTCGCCGCCCCAGTAGCGGGGGTTGGCCTTGAAGGTGAGCTTCTCGCCCTTGGACCAGCCGGTGAGGACGTACGGGCCGGTGCCGATGGGCTTGGTGGTGAAGGGGCCGGAGTTGACGTCCTGGCGGGCGGCGACGTGCTGCGGCGCGATGGCGAGGACGGTGCGCTGGGCGAACGCCGCGTACGGGTACTTGAGGGTGAAGACGACCGTGTCGTCGCCGACGGCCTTCACGTCCTTGAGGGCGTCCAGCTCCGTCTTCGACGGGTTGTTGGTCCGCTTGTCGAGGATGGTGCGGTACGTGAAGACGACGTCCTTCGCGCCGAAGGGCCGGCCGTCGCTGAAGGTGACGCCCTTGCGGAGCTTGTACGTGTACGTGAGCCCGTCGGCGCTCACCGTCGGCAGGGCGGCGGCGAGGGCGGGCTTGAGCCGCATGTCGGCGTCGAACGCGAGCAGGCCGTCGAAGACCTTGGAGTTGCCGTCCTTGCCGTAGCCGAGGAGGGGGCTGAGCGTGTCGGGCTCGTAGGCGATGCCGACGACGACGCTGTCGCGTGCGGCGGAGCCGCCGCTGGAGCCGGAGCCGTCCGGGTTCGAGCAGGCCGCCGCGGTGAGCGCCAGAGCGGTGGCCAGCGCCGCGGCGGCCGTGCCGCGTATCGGTCGGACGGTTCGGGCGGTCATGCGCCACACCCCTTATGTAAGATCAACTGTTGTTGCGAACTCTTCGCAATTAAACAGCATGTACAGGGGCGTGTCGTCAAGGGACCCTTACGGGAGCGGCTCCTTACGGGGTGGGGGCGGGAAGGTCCGCGAGGGCGGCGACGGTGTCCTTGTGGTGACCGGGCGCGCCGAAGGCCAGTTGGTCGCACTTGGCGCGCTTGAGGTAGAGGTGCGCCGGGTGCTCCCAGGTCATGCCGATGCCGCCGTGCAGCTGCACGCACTCCTCCGCCGCGTGGACGGCGACGCGGGAGCAGTACGCCTGGGCGACCGCCACCGCCAGGGGCGCGTCCGGGCTGTCGGTGGCGAGGGCGTCGGCGGCGTTGCGGGCGGCGGCGCGGGCCCCGGCGACCTCCAGCCACAGTTCGGCCATGCGGTGCTTGAGGGCCTGGAAGGAGCCGACGGGGCGGTTGAACTGGTGGCGGGTGCGGGTGTGCCGTACGGCCTCCTCCAGGCACCATTCGGCGAGCCCGAGCTGTTCGGAGGCGAGCAGGCCCGCCCCCGAGAGCAGCCCGGACCGGAGGGCAGCGCGGGAGGTGCCGGCGTCCGCCAGCCGGGTGCCGGGCGCGGTGGCCGCGACGGTGACGGCCGCCAGGGGGCGGGTCAGGTCGAGCGGAGTCTGGGGGCGGATGTCCGCGTCGGCGGCTTCCACCGCGTGGAGGCCGTCCGGGCGCGGCACCAGGAGCACATCGGCGAGTACGGCGTCCGCGACGGCGAGGATCGCGCCCGCGGGGCCGGCCGGGTCGGCGGACGTGGCGTCGGTGGCGGTGGCGGTGAGGGGGACGGCCAGGACGGCGGTGCGGCGGCCCGAGGCGAGGTCGGCGAGCAGCCCGGCGGCCTCGCCGGACGGGCCGAGGGCGAGCAGGGTGCGCGTGGCGACGACGGAGCTGGTGAGGTACGGCAGCGGGGTGACCGCGCGGCCCAGCTCCTCCAGCACGACGGCGGCCTCGCGGTGGCTCGCGCCCTGGCCGCCGAGCTTCTCGGGGACGAGGAGGCCGGCGGCGCCGATGTCCCCGGCGAGGGCGCGCCACAGCTCCGCGTCGTGCGGGCCCCGGCCCTCCAGGCGGCCGGGCAGCGTGGCGGGGGCGGCGCGGTCGGCGAGCAGGGCGCGTACGGCCGCCCGCAGGTCCGACTCGGTCTCGGAGTACAGCAGGTCGGTCATCGGGCGAGGTCCTTCCACGGCACGTCCTTGTCGTCGCGCGGCTCCGGGGGCAGTCCGAGGACGCGTTCGGCGACGATGTTCAGCAGCACTTCGCTGGTGCCGCCCTCGATGGAGTTGCCCTTCGAGCGCAGGTAGCGGTAGCCGGCGTCGCGGCCGGTGAAGTCGACCAGCTCGGGGCGGCGCATGGTCCAGTCGTCGTACAGCAGGCCCTCGTCGGCGAGGAGTTCCACCTCCAGCCCGCTGATCTGCTGGTTGAGGCGGGCGAAGGCGAGTTTCATGGCGCTGCCCTCGGGGCCGGGGCGTCCCGCGGCGAGCTGCTGGCGCAGGCGCTCTCCGGTGAGCCGGGCGACCTCGGCGTCCACCCACAGGTCCAGGAGGCGCCGGTGCAGATCGTGGGTGCGCAGCTCGGGGCGGGTGCGCCAGGTGTGCGCGGCGCGCCCGATCATGCCGCCTTCGCGGGGGATGCGGGCGCCGCCGATGGCGACGCGCTCGTTCATGAGGGTGGTGCGGGCGACCGCCCAGCCGTCGCCGACCTCTCCGAGGCGGTGGCTGTCTGGGATGCGTACACCGGTGAGGAACACCTCGTTGAACTCGGCCTCGCCGGTGATCTGGCGCAGCGGCCTGACCTCCACGCCGGGGTCGGTCATGTCGCACAGGAAGTAGGTGATGCCGCGGTGCTTGGGCGCGTCGGGGTCGGTGCGGGCGATGAGGATGGCCCAGCGGGCGAGGTGGGCGCTGGACGTCCAGACCTTCTGGCCGTCGACCAGCCAGGTCCCGTCGTCGCCGCGTACGGCGCGGGTGGCGAGGGCGGCGAGGTCGGAGCCGGCTCCCGGTTCGCTGAACAGCTGGCACCACACCTCCTCGCCGGTCCACAGCGGGCGAAGGAAGCGGCGCTTCTGCTCCTCCGTGCCGTAGGCGAGGATCGTCGGCGCGGCCATGCCGAGGCCGATGCCGATGCGGCGGGGGTCGTTGTCGGGGGCGCCCGCGGCGGAGAGCTCGGCGTCGACGACGGCTTGGAGGGCGGGGTCGGCGCCCAGGCCGCCCAGCCCCTCGGGGTAGTGGACCCAGGCGAGGCCCGCGTCGAACCGGGCGTTCAGGAAGGCCGCGCGGTCGGTGGTGGCGGGCGGGTGGGCGGCGAGGAGGGCGCGTACCCGGTCGCGGAGGTCCGCCTCGGTGACGGTCATCGTGCGGCCCCTTCCCGGCCGCGGCCGGCGGCGTCCCCGGCGGCCGGGGCGGAGTCGGCGGCGGGCAGGACGACGAGGCGGCCCGTGGTCGTGCCGTCGGCGACGCGCTGGACGGCGGACGCGGCGTCGGCGAGGGCGACGCGTTCGCTGACGAGCGGCTTGATCAGGCCCTTCGCGGCGTATTCGGTGAGCGTGGCGTGGCACTCGCGGACGGCGGCCGGGTCCTTCTGCTGGTACAGGCCCCAGTGGAGGCCGAGGATCGCGTAGTTCTTGACCAGGGCGTGGTTGAGGGCGGGCGCGGGGATGTCGCCGCTGGCGAAGCCGACGACGACGATACGGCCCTCGAACGCCACGCACTTGGCGGACGCGGCGTACGCGGGGCCGCCGACCGGGTCGTAGACGACGTCGGCGCCCCGGCCGCCGGTCGCTTCCTTGACGGCGGCGACGATGTCGTCGGTACGCCGGTCGATGACCGTGTCGCAGCCCAGCGCGCGGGCCGCGGCCGCCTTGTCGGCGCCGCCGACGACGCCGATGACGCGGGCGCCGGCCGCCTTGCCGAGCTGTACGGCCGCACTGCCGACGCCTCCGGACGCGGCGTGGACGAGGAGGGTCTCGCCCTCGCGCAGGGCGGCGCGGCGGTGCAGGGCGAACCAGCCGGTCTGGTAGCCGATGTGCAGGGCCGCGGCCTCGGCGTCGTCCAGGGTCTCCGGGGCGGGGAACACGGCGGCCTCGTCCGCTATCGCGTATTCGGCGAGCCCGCCGTGCGGGAGCGCCGGGGTGGCGATGACGCGGCGGCCGTCCTCCGTGTCGGCGCAGATCTCCACACCCGGGGTGAACGGCAGCGGGGGCCGGACCTGGTACTGGCCGCGGCACAGGAGGGCGTCGGGGAAGTTGACGTTCGCCGCCCTCACCTTGAGCAGCAGCTGTCCGGGGCCGGGGACGGGCCGCTCGGCCTCCTCCAGCCGCATCACCTCGCCGGGCTCGCCGTTCTGGTGTACGCGCCATGCCTGCATCGGGGCCTCCACAGAGAGTCGGGCAGTACCGCAACGGCTCGCATACTAAGCGGTCGCTTGCCCGCTGGGAACAGTACGGCCCGCGAATCCCCCGCCCCGGAGGCCGCGCCCGCCCCCGGAGAGCGCACCCGCCGCCCCGCCCGGCGGGCGCCGCCCGGGGCGGGACACGGGCACGGCGGCCACCGGGGCGGGTCAGCGCGGGAACAGTTCGAAGGTGACCGCGGGCACGCCGCCGAACCGGTCGGCTGCCGCCTCCGCGCCGCCGGTGAGGAAGGTGCGGCAGTACGCCTCGGGCTCCTCGTCCGTCAGCGCCTCGATGTAGGTACGGTGTTCGAGGAGGGAGCGGACGGCGCGCTCCAGGCCCGGCCGGGCGTCCACGGCGTGGGTGGGGCGGGACGAACCGGCGACGGCGACCCAGCGCACCCCGTCCCACGGTTCGAGGCCCTGCTCGGTCAGCTCCGGGAAGATCCACCGGTTGCCGGCGTCGGACGCCGCGTCGAGGGTGGCGCGGCCCACGGCGACGTGGTCGGGGGTGTTCCAGGCGACGCCGCCCCAGGTGTCGCGGTGGTTGAGGGTGATGACCAGCTCGGGGCGGTGGCGGCGGATCGCGGCGGCGATGTCCCTGCGCAGGGCGGTGCCGTACTCGATGACGCCGTCCTTGTGGTCCAGGAACTCCACCGTCTCGACGCCGACGACCGCCGCGCCGGCCCGCTGCTCCCGCTCGCGCAGCGGCCCGCACACGGCGGGCGCGAGGGTGTCGATGCCGGCCTCGCCGCGCGTGGCCAGCACGTACACGACCTCGCGCCCGGCGTCGGTCCACCCGGCGATTGCCGCCGAGCAGCCGTACTCCAGGTCGTCGGGGTGTGCGACGACGGCGAGCGCCCTGTGCCAGTCCTCGGGCATCGGGCGCAGCGGCGGGGGCCCCTGACGGTCCGTCGGCTCGTTGTCCTGATCGCTCATGGGCGCAGGATACGGGCGCGGCGCCCCCGCCGGTGTGCTCACCGGGCGTACCGGTTGTCAGGCTTCGCCGCGGGCGAGGGACAGCAGGCGGTCCAGGACGCGGGTGCCGCTCGCGCGGACGCCGTCGTGCTCGTACTCGTCCGTCACCCAGGTCCGCAGCCCGCGGATGGCGCGGGCGGTCTCCAGGGAGTGGGCGGCGTCGACGTACATGTCGTCGTGGTAGACGGCCGCCGCGACGGGGACGGTGTTGGCGGCCAGGCGCTCCGGGGCGTACAGGGCGGGCCAGTCGGCGCGGGCGGCGAGGAGTTCGGCGGTCTCCCTCAGGGGGCGCAGGGCCGGGTCGACGTCGAAGTGCCAGGGGTGGATGGTCTCGCCGGTGAACAGGACCGGGTCGTCGCCCGAGAGCGCCGCCGCCGCGTCGAACTCGGGGAACTCCCCGCGTACGCGCTCGGCGGCCCAGGCCGTCGGGCCCTGCCCCTGGGCGTAGATGGCCTCGTGGAGGACGGCGTACAGCGGCCGGGACGCGAAGGAGAGGTGGGACTGCACGGCCTCCAGGAACGCGTCGGACAGCGCCGGGCCGGACGCGGTGGGTACGAACGCGTCCTCCAGCAGGTAGTGCAGCTGGTGGCTGCCGTCGCCGCCGCCGAGGAGGATGCCGAGGGACTGGAACGCCTCGACCGTCAGCCGGTAGCCGCCGGGCAGCACCACGGGGTGCGCGGCCAGGTGCTCGGCGATGCGGCGGGCCCGGTCGACGTCCTGTGGGTAGCGGTCGTAGTGGGCTTCGTTCTTGCGGCGGATGCGGGGGTAGGCGGCGCGGTACACCTCGTCGGCCGTCGCGTGGAGGGACGGCAGGCCGCCCGTGATGACGACCGTGTCGAGGCCGTGGGGGGCGGTGGACAGGTAGTGGGTGGCGCAGAAGCCGCCGAAGCTCTGCCCGAGGACGGTCCAGGGCGCGTCGCCGGTGAGGCGGCGGCGGATGAACTCGCAGTCGCGGACGATGGAGTCGGCGCGGAAGTGGGCCAGGTAGCGGGCCTGCTCCGCGGGCCCGCCGCGCAGGGCCAGCGTTTGCCGGTCGGCCCGCGTGGAGCGTCCGGTGCCGCGCTGGTCGAGGAGGAGGACGCGGTGGTCCTGGACGGCGCGCGCGAGCCACGCCTGCTTGCCGAAGAACCGGCGGGCGGCGCTGCCGGGGCCGCCCTCCAGGTACACCAGCCACGGCAGCCGGTCGGTGTCGGGCGGTCCGGCGGCGGTGACCTCGCGTCCGTAGACCTCGATCTTCTCACCGGAGGGGTCGTCGTGGTCGAGGGGGACGGTGAAGTGGTGGTCGGTGAGGACGACGCCGGGCTGGCGGTACGTGGGCACTGCTCCTCCTGTCGGGCTTCCTGCGGTGTGTCGGGATTCTCGCGGGGCGGAGCCTTCGGGCTGCCTGCGGGGCCCGGGCTCCCGGCCGGCTCTTCCGGTCGGCCGCCCGCGCTCAGTGGATCACAGCGCCCGGGGAGGGCCGGGGGCGGGTCGGGAGGTGCGAGTACGATCCGACGGGGTCCCGGCGCGGGTCCGCCGGGTCGCGGCCGGCCGGTGAGCGGGGGCCCGGCGGGGGTACCCGTCGGCGGGCCGCGAGGTGTGGAGCGGCCCGTTCCGGTCGTCTGGTGGAAGGGCATGGCCATGAGCAGCGCATCCCGCGGGACGTCGGTGTCCGGTTCCCCCGTGCGGCGTGCGGCGCTGCTCGTCGGGGTGGTGTTCCTGCTGTTCGGCGCGCTGGGGTTCGTCCCGGGGGTCACGAGCGGCTACGACTCGCTGGCGTTCGCGTCGCACGAGTCGGACGCGAAGCTGTTCGGGCTGTTCCAGGTGTCGGTCCTCCACAACATCGTGCATCTGCTGTTCGGCGTGGCCGGGGCGGTCTCGGCCCGGACGGCCGTCAACGCCCGCGCGTACCTCGTCGTCGGCGGGCTGATCTATCTGGCGCTCTCCGTGTACGGCGTGATCATCGACCTGGACAGCGCGGCCAACTTCGTCCCGGTCAACACCGCGGACAACTGGCTGCACTTCGGACTCGGCATCGGCATGGTGGCGCTGGGACTGGGGCTGCCGCGGCCGGCGGACGCCGGCGCCTGACGGAGCGCCGGGCGGGCTACGGAGCGCCGGGCGGGCTACGGACCGCCCGTGAGGGGGACGCGGACCGCCTCCACCCAGGCGGGCGGCTGGGGGGCGCCGGCACCGATCAGGGCGGCGACGATCCTGCAGCCGGACGGCTCGCGGTCGGGCCACGGCGTCAGCCCGTCGGTGAGGACGACCACGATGCCGGGGCGCTCGGGCCGGGCGAGCGCCGCCTCGATGCCGACACGCAGGTCGGTGCCCCCGCCGCCGCCCAGCCGGACCTCGTCGGCGCAGGCCACCCGCGTCACGGCCTGCACGGCGGCGTCGCAGGCGAGGACCGTGACCCGGTTGCCGCGCACCCCCACCTCGCGCAGCACCCCGGTGACCTCCGCCATCTCGGCGGCCAGTTCGGCGTCGCCCATCGAGCCGGAGGTGTCCACGACGACGGCCACCCGCGGCAGCGGGCGCCGCAGGCTCGGCAGGACGACGCCGCGCAGCGCCGCGGAGCGGCGGGAGGGACGCCGGTACGTGTAGTCGACGGCGCCGCCCGCCCACGCGGCGGCCTCGCGCACCGCGCCGGCGAGCGCCCTGCGCCAGTCCACGGCCGGCTCCAGCACCCGCTCCGCCCAGCGCTGCCAGCCGCCCGGCAGCGTGCCGCGGCCGCGCAGGTGGGCGCGCATGGCCTCGGCGGTGGTCCGGCGCAGCGCCTGCGCCTCGGCGCCGCCGATCCGGGCGGGTCCCTCCGGGCCGGTGAGGTCCCAGGGCGAGGGCTGCCCGTGCGAGCCCGACCCGCAGTCGTGGCCGCGCACATCCGGGGGCAGCGCCGTGACGTACTCCTCGAACATCCGGCCCTCGGGCAGGCCGTACAGGCGGGGCTCGACGCGTCCGGCGGGGAGGGGAAGGCCGTCGGCGATCAGGTCGTCGTTGATCTCGCAGTCCTGGGCGACGTTCACCCGGTACCGGTCGTGCTTGTCGGCTGCGGGGAGCCGGTCGGCGCGGCCGTGGTGGTCGCGCAGCAGGTGGGCCACCTCGTGCAGCCAGACGGCGGCCAGCTCGGCGACCGGGGTGGCGGCGACGAACGCGGGCGACACGTACGCCCGCCAGTGCCGGTCCACGCCCATGGTGGGCACCCGGTGGCTCTCGACGACGGTCAGCGCGTAGAGGGCGGACGCCAGATACGGGCGGTCGGTGGCCGCGCGGTAGCGCGCGGCCAGCAGCTTCGTCCGGTCCAGGGCCGGGGCGGCGGCCGGTCCGGAAGCGGGGTGCGGGTCCGCCGATCCCGGAGCGGGGTGCGGTGTGTCGGGGCCGGGGTGCGGGTCCGCCGATGCGGGGGCGGGGTGCGGCGTGGCGGGGCCGGGCTGAGGGGCGGCGGGCTGCTGGGCGGCCATGCGGGGCCCCGTCTCAGCCCGGCAGGGCGCCGGAGCGCTGGAGCAGGTCCACGAACGCGTCGATGCCCGGCGGTACGGGCCAGTCGGGGGCGCGCATCGCGGCCAGGTCGGTGGCGGCGCGGGCGGCGACGTCCGGCACGCCCGCCTCGACGGCCTTGGCGAGGACCGCCCAGCCGGCCTCCCAGCGCTCGCGTGTGAGGTCGCTCTGGATGGCGGAGACCACGGCGATGAGGAACGCGAGCTGGCGGTCGCCCCGCTCGGGCAGGCTCACCGCGCCGGGGTCGGCGAGCACCCGCTCGGGGTCGGGCAGGTCCAGGTGCTCCAGGTACGACAGCAGCTCGATGCCCGCGCCTTCGCCGACCGCGCCGGTCAGCGCGGCGGCCAGGGCCTCCCGGCCGGCGCCGGTCGCGTACCCGGCGGCGAGGAGCCGCAGCGCCATCTCCCAGGTGCGCGGCGACGGCCAGGCCCGGCCGCGGCTCTCGGCGTCGTCCGGCAGGTGGTGGACGAGGCCGGGGCGGGCGGTCAGGAAGCCGGACACCGCGCCGCGGGCCCGCGCCACCGCGCCCGGCACCTTCGCGGGGTCCACGGTGCCGACGTGGAACTCCGGCCATGTGCCGGCCATGCCGCGGGCGACCGTGCGCGGGTCGTGCGTCCAGCGCAGGTGCACGAACCGGTTGGCGAGCGGCGGGCTGAGGTGCCAGCCGTCGGCCGCGCTGGACGGCGGGTTCGCGGCGGCGACGATCCGCACGGATTCGGGCAGGGCGAGGCTGCCGACCCGGCGCTCCAGGACGACGCGCAGCAGCGCGGCCTGCACGGCGGGCGGCGCGGACGACAACTCGTCGAAGAACAGCAGGCCGTGACCGGTGCGGGCGAGGCGGACCGCCCAGTCGGGCGGGGCCATCGGCACACCGGTGGTGGCCGGGTCGTCGCCGATGACGGGCAGGCCCGCGAAGTCGGACGGCTCGTGGACGCTGGCGACGACCGTCTCCAGCGGCAGGCCGAGCCCGGCGGCGAGCTGCGCCAGCCCGGCGGACTTGCCGATGCCGGGCTCGCCCCACAGGAGGACCGGCTGGTTGGCGGTGACCGCGAGCGCCAGCGCCTCCAGGCGGGGGTTGGCGGCGGGTTCGGTGCGGGTGGCGCCGATACGGGCGTTGAGCGCGTCGGCGGCGGCGAGCGGGGTGGTGGTCACGCCTCGTCCTTCACGTCGTCGCCGCCGGACCCGCCGGGCAGGTGGGACCCACGGGACGGGTGGGACCCTCCGGACGGGTGGGGCCCGTCGAACGGGCCGGTTTCCGCGAACGGGCCGGTTCGGCCCGACGGGCCGGTCTCGTCGTCCTGGGGCTCCGCGTCGACCCCGCCGTACTCCTCCCACCAGGCCGAGCCCAGGCCCGGGTGGTCCCGTTGGACGCGCTCGCGCAGGAACCGCAGGTCCCGGCGGCCGTAGATGCGCACGAGGTGGGCGAGCGAGCGCTGCTGGTGGTCCAGCACGTCCACGCGGGCCCCGGCGGCGAGCAGCGCGTCGACCAGGGCCCGGCTGCCCCGGTCGTTGACGGCCGTGAACAGCGGCGTGCGGCCGAGCGCGTCGCGGGCCTCCAGGTTCACGCCCGCCGCCAGGAGCCGGGGCAGCAGTTCCTCGTGGTCCATCAGGTTGAGGACGTGCAGCAGCGTGCGGCCGTCGGCGTGGCGGACGTGCGGGTCGAGCCCCGCGTCCAGCAGGGCGGTCACACCGGGGGTGTCGCCGTGCTGGGCGCGCAGGAACAGCTCCTTGCGCAGCGCGTCCAGCGCCCTGGGGAGCCTGAAGCCCCGGGAGGTCCACGCCCGCTGGACGGCGAAGCAGCCGGTGACGGCGCCGCCGAAGGCGCTCAGCGCCCGCTCGCGCCGCTGCTCGTCCTCGGTGTGGGGCATCCGCAGGGCGCCGTCGCGGAAGGAGACCTCGTGCCACTCGCCGCGGCAGCGCACCCGGACCGGCGGCGGCGGGCAGGGGCCGGGCGGGCCGTACGCCGGTTCGGGCCGGGACTCCCCGGCGTCGAGGGCGGGGAACAGGGAGCGGGTGACGAGCGGGTGCAGTTCACGGGGTGCCACTCCCCCGCCGCGCAGCAGGTCCAGGTCGGGCAGGCGCCGCCAGTGCGCCTCCGCCAGCTCGGGCACGCCGTCCACGTCCTCGCGGACGGCCTCGCTGATGCGGACCTCCGCGTCGGCTCCGGGCCCGGACGGCTCGAAGAGGAGGACGGTCTGCCAGCCGAGGGGGATCAGGAAGCGCTCGCCGCGTCCGTGCGCGGCGAGGCGCCGCACCTCGGCCGCGACCCGCGCGACGTCCATGTGGCGGGAGCCCAGCAGCGCGCGGGGACTGGTGGGCGCGGGACGGTAGCGGGTGCGCGGCGGTGTCGGGTCGTAGTCGATGCCCGCGGCGGTGAAGGCGCCCTCGTAGTCGCCGGCGTGGAAGGCGAGGTCGATCCACTCGCTGCGCCCGGCGGGGTCGCCGGGGCCGGGGTCGGCGGCGGGCAGTTCGCGGGCGGTGCGCAGGGTGCCGTCGGGGTGGCAGAAGGGGGCGCGGTCGGGGCCGCCGCCGACGCGCTCGCGCAGGTCGTCCGCGTGCCGGGCGTCCCACAGGTGGCGGGCGGTCGTCCAGTCGTGGGTGAGGGCGGGGCGGCGCGGCAGGGGGCCGCGGGGCGCGCCGAAGCGCAGGGTGAGGCGCTGGGGGCCGGACCTCATGCGCGGGGTGGTGACGTACAGGCACGGGCCGGGTGTTCCGTACGCGGCGATGACGACGTCGATGCCGGTGGCGAGGGTGGTCCGGCCTCCCAGGACGCGGGGCAGGTGCCAGCGCAGCAGGTCGGGCGCGAGGTGGCGCAGGTCGTCGAGGAGCGCGGCGGCGGTGCCGGCGCCGTGGCGGCGGGCGACGGCCGCCGGGTCGAAGGCGACGTCGACGTGCGCGGTGGCGCAGGCCGCGGCCCAGTCCCCGGCGAGACGGTGCGCGGTGGCCCGTTCGATCATCCAGCGGGGCACCGCGTGGCGGCGGGCCCGGCGCCAGGAGGAGGCCTCGTCGGGTGGCGGGAGGGTCACCGGTGGACACTTCCTATCGCGCGCAGGTCGGGGTGTGCGGGCCGTGCGGGGCGCACGCGCCGGCGGAAGTCGCGCTTGACGCGGCGGGGCAGGCCGGGGCCGAGGCCGACGTACTCCAGGGCGGAGTCGTCGGGGACGGCGGCGAGGAGGGTTTTCGCGCCGCGCCCGGTGAGCCCGGTGTGGCGCAGTTCGAGGGTGCGCAGGGGGCTGCCGGGCAGGGCGCGGGCGAGGGCGGCGGCGCCTTCGTCGCCGGTGTGGTTGGGGGGCGCGCCGAGGCTGCGCTCCGACCGGGGGCGGCCCAGGTCGAGGGCTTCGACGCCGTGGAGGGCGGCGGCCAGCGCGCGGGCGCCTCCGGGTCCGATGCCGTTGCCGCCGAGGCCGAGGTGGAGGGGCCGGGCCGGTTCGGCGGACGCGGCGGCGGCGAGTACGGCGGCGCCCTCGTCGCGGAGGTGGTTGGCCGGGAGGTACAGCTCGGTCACCCCGGCGTCGCGGGCGAGGGCGGCGAGGAGCGGCGCGGCGTCGGCGGTGAGGCCGTTGCCGCCGAGGAAGAGGCGCTCCAGGGGGCGTTCGCGGGCGGTGAGCGCGTCGAGGAGCGCGCGCAGGCCGGCCGTGGTGAGGCCGGTGTTGACGAGGTCCAGGGTGCGCAGGGCGGTGTTGCGGCGCAGGGCGTCGGCGAGGGCGCGTACGCCGTCGTCGCCGACCGGGTTGCGCTTGAGCCACAGGGCGCGGACGGTGTCGTCGTCCGCGAGGCGGGCGGCGAGGGCGGCGGCGCCCGCGGGGCCGACGCGGTTGCAGCCGAGGTAGAGGGTGCGCAGGCCGTGGCCGGGGCCCAGGGCCTCGGCGACCGTGCGGGCGCCGTCGTCGCCGATGCCGTTGGTGCCGAGCAGCAGGTGCGCGGCGTGCGGGGAGGCGGCGGCCGCGGGCAGGACGCGGGCCGCGCCGTCGGGGCCGAGGCCCTGCTTGCACAGGTCGATACGGCCGTCGGCGCGCAGGGTGCCCAGCGGGTACGTCTCGTCGGCGGCCACCGGGTCGGCGGCCGCGAGGCGGGCGAGCAGCGGGCCGAGTGCGGCGGGGTCGGCGAGCGGCGGGGCCGGGTGCTCGATCGCCGGGCAGCGCACGGGGACCGGGGCCTCGGGGGCGTCGCGGCCCGCCCGGCGGGAAGGAGCCGGGGGCTCGGGGGCGCGGCCCTCACGGCGACAGGTGACCGGGGCCTGGGGGGCGCGGCCCTCACCGGTGAACGGAACCGGGGCCCGGGGGGCGCGGCCGTCGCGGGGGGAAGGGGTCGGCTCCGTCATCACCACTCCACCGGTTTTCCGCGCCGGTGCCCGGCGTTCGACGTCTCCACGATGAGAAGGCGGCAAGACCGGTCGGATTCGAACCGACGTCCTCCAGCTTGCTGCGTGGGCGCGACGACCTCTGCGCTACAGCCTTGCCGCGCGTGATCATAGCGACGCCCCGTACAGACGGTCGATCGCGGGGTGGCCGGTCCTTCGCACGGGGCTACGGTGGAGGGATGAGCGGGGAGTCGGCGGTGACCCTGTTCCTCTGCGGCGATGTGATGCCGGGGCGCGGAGTCGACCAGATCCTGCCCCGTCCCGGCGATCCGGCGCTGTGGGAGGAGTACGTCGCGGACGCCCGCGCGTACGTGGCCCTCGCGGAGGCCGTGAACGGTCCCGTGCCCCGCCCCGCCGACCCGTCCTGGCCGTGGGGCGAGGCGCTGCCGCTGCTCGACGCGGCGGCGCCGCACGTGCGGGTGGTGAACCTGGAGACGAGCGTCACCCGGCGCGGCGCCCCGTGGCCGGACAAGGCGGTGCACTACCGGATGTCCCCGGAGAACCTGCCGTCGCTGGCGGCCGCCCGGCCCGATGTGTGCGTGCTGGCCAACAACCACGTCCTGGACTTCGGCCGGGAAGGGCTGCTGGACACGCTCGACGCGCTGCACGCGGCCGGCTTGCGGACGGCGGGCGCCGGGCGGGACGCCCGGAGGCGCGCCGTCCGGCCGCGGTTCCCGTGCCGGGCGCGGCGGGCGGGCGGCGGGTGCTGGTGTTCGCGTGCGGGATGCCGTCGAGCGGCGTACCGGAGGAGTGGGCGGCCGCTCCGGGCCGGGCGGGGGTGGACGTGGTGCCCGCCGCGACCGGGGAGGCCGCCCGTGAGGTCGTGCGGCGGGTGCGGGAGGTACGGCGGCCGGGCGACCTCGTGGTGGTGTCCGTGCACTGGGGGTCGAACTGGGGGTACGGGGTGCCGGACGGTCACCGGCGGTTCGCGCACGCGCTGGTGGACGGCGGGGTGGACGTGGTGCACGGCCACTCCTCGCACCACCCGCGCCCCCTGGAGGTGTACCGGGGCAGGCCGGTGCTGTACGGCTGCGGGGACCTGGTGGACGACTACGAGGGGATCGGCGGGTACGAGGAGTTCCGCGGCGAGCTGCGCCTGCTGTACCTGGCGGCGCTGGACGCGGACACGGGCGCGCTGCTCGGGCTGCGGATGGCGCCCCTGCGGGCGCGGCGGCTGCGCCTGGAGCACGCGTCGGCGGCCGAGCGCGACTGGTTGCGGGGGACGCTGGACCGGGTGAGCCGCGGCTTCGGGGTGCGGGTGGAGGCCGAGGGCCCGGAGCGGGGCGGGATGCTCCGGGCGGTGCTCCCCGGCCCGGCGACCGGAGGTCCGCACGACTGAGGCGTACGCCTGATACGCCCTCAATCGTCCGCATAGCGCTGCGGAACGCTCGCGGAATAGCACGTTCCGATCATCATGACAACCTGACCCGAACCGGATCTGGCTGGTTATGATCGGCACCCCCACGCGTCACCGGAGCCGGACCGGCGGTCCCCCCGGCCCTTCCCCAGGGCTGCGCCGATACCGGTCGCCGCCCTGTCCCCGCTCCCGCTCCCGAGGGCCGATGTCTGCCATGGAACCCGAGGGCACGCGAGGCCCGTCGACCCGCCGTCGGCGGCGCACCGTGCGCCTGCGCACCCTGCTCGTCATGCTCGCCGTCGTCCCGACCCTCGCCATGGGCGCCCAGGTCGTCGTCACCGCCGACCGGCTGCTCGAGCAGTCGGAGCACCTGCGCTCCGACGTGGACACCGGCGAGCGGATCGGCCTGCCGCTCTACACGCTGATGACCGGCCTCCAGGCGGAGCGCAGCGCCACCGCGGCGCACTGGAGCGACCCCGGCCTGCCCGAGTCGGAGCTGACGGCCCGGCGGGCGGCCACGGACCGGGCGGCCGCCGCGTTCCGCCGGGCCGCCGCACTCGGGGGCGCGGGCTCCCAGGAGGCGGACCGGCGGCTCCTGGAGATCCGGGAGGGCCTCGACGCGCTCCCCGGCCAGCGCGAGCGGATGGACTCCCGCACCGGCTACCCCGACACCACCGTCGCCTACTTCAACGGGCTGATCAGCCAGGTCATCCGGTTCTACCAGGACGCGTTCAGCCACACCGAGGACGGCGAGCTGACGCAGGAGAGCCAGGTGGTGGTCTCCCTCTTCTCGGCGGCGGAGATGCTGGCCCAGCAGGACACCGCGATCGCGCTGGCCGGCCCGTCGCGGGAGCTGTCCGCGTCCCGGTTCGCGGAGCTGCTCAACCTGGTGGGCGCGCACCGGTACCTGTACGACCAGTCCATCGCGCCGTACCTGCCGCCCGAGGACGCGGAGCGGTACGCGCGGCTGGTCGGGTCGGGCGCCTGGCAGGCCAAGACCCGCATCGAGAACCACATCCTGTCCGACCACAAGGACCTGCCCTCCGGGGTGCGGCTGCCCCGCGAGGTGACCGGCTGGTCCACCACCCACGCCTCCTGGCGCGCCGAGCTCGAAGCGCTCAACGCCGCGCGGACGAAGGGCCTCCTCGCGCACGGCGACGCGAAGGCGTCCGCCCTGGAGACCGAGGTGACCTGGCTGATCGCGCTCAGCTCGGCCGGGCTGCTCGCCGTCGTCGGGGTCGTCGCGGCCACCACCCGCTCCGTGCTGCGCAGGCTGCGGCTGCTGCACGACCGGACGGTGCGGGTCGCCGACACGGTCCTGCCGGACGTGGTGGCCCGGCTCCGCGACGGCCGCCCGGTCGACGAGGAGGCGCTGCCGTCGGTACGCAGCGACCGGGACGAGGTCGGGCAGATCAGCGACGCGTTCGCGCGGGTCGTCGCCGTCTCGGTGGACGGGCACCGCGAACTGGCGGCGGAACGCCACGGCTTCGGCAGCTTCGCGGCGGGCATCGCCTCCCGCACCGGCAACCTGGTGAGCCGTCAGCTCAGCCTCACCGAGGAGCTCCAGGACACCTTCGGTGCCGACGAGGCGCTGCTGGCACAGCTGATGAAGGCGGACCAGCTCACCGTCGGCATGCGCCGCCAGATCGAGAACCTGCTCATCCTCGCGGGCGGCGAGGTGCCCGACCCGCACACCGAGCCGATGCGCGTCGCCGACCTGCTGCTCGAGGCGGCCGCCGAGGTGGAGGAGTTCCGCCGGATCGACCGCCAGGCGCTGGACGAGATCAGCGTGGAGCCCCGTGTCATCAGCCAGGTCAGCCATCTCCTGGCCGAGCTGCTGGACAACGCCACCCGCTTCTCGCCGCCCCGGTCGCGGGTGGTCGTCCGCGCCGAGCTCGTCGCGGACGGGCTGTCCGTGGAGATCGAGGACCGGGGCCCGCGCGTCAGCCCCGAGCGGTACGCGGAGATGAACGCCCGCCTCCACTCGGCGCCGCCGTACGCGGTCCTCGCGGAGGAGGCGCACCGCCTCGGCCTCTTCGTGGTGGGCCACCTCGCCGACCAGCTGGGCGCCACCGTGACGCTGCGCCGCTCGGTGTTCGGGGGCACGTCGGCCGTGGTGGTCATCCCCGGGCGGCTGCTCGTCCCGACCGCGGACGGTGCCGTACGCAAGCCCGCCCCCGCCCCGGCACCGGTACCCCTCCCGGCGCGCCGGGCCCCGGCGGCCGTCCCGGCCCCGGCACACGACACGGCGCGGGCGGGGGCGCCGGACCCGGCACACGACGCGGCGCGGATCGGGGCACCCGGCAAGGCCGCCGGCCGGGCACGGCACACCGCGGCGGACCCGGCCGGGGACAGGGCGGCCGGCCCGGTGCCGCAGCGGGCGGAGCACGGCGCGGCCGGCGACGAGGTGGTACGCGGCGACGCGGCCGTCAGGCCGGAGCTGGTCCTCCACCCGGGCGCCGCCCTGCCCGTGCGGACGGCCCGCCCGAGGGCGAAGGCACCGAGCGCCGGCACGGCGCCCGGCGGCACCCGCCCGCCGCTGCCCGAACGCGTCCCGCAGACCCACATGGCCGAGGAGCTGCGCAACCCGCGCGCCGGGGCGGACGGCGCGGGCGCGCGAAACGGCGGCACCAGCGCACACGACCGTGCCGAGGCGACCCCCGAAGAGGTGGCGGACGCCTGGGCGGACTACGAGGACGGGACCCGGAAAGTGGAAGCGGAACTCCGACAGGATCAGCCATGACAACGACGAACGACATGATCTACAGCGTTCTGGACAACAACCTCAGCAGGATCGCCGGCATCGAGGGCGCCGTGCTGCTGTCCAACGACGGCATCAAGCTCAGCGCCTACCTGCTGGACCGTCCGCAGGCGGAACGCGTCGCCGCGGCCGCCTCGGGCATCGCGTCCACCATGAAGGCGATCTCGCGAGAGATCGACGGCGGCCGGGTGATCCGGCAGCTCGTCGAGATGGACGACCGGTACCTCTGCATCGTCGGCTGCGGGGAGGGCAGCACCCTCATCGTGGTCACGTCCCGCAAGGCGCGCCTCGGCGAGCTGGGCGGCGAGGCCGTACGGACGGCGCAGGCGCTCGGCGAGTGGCTGGCCACGCCGGAGCGCGCGCAGGCGCCCTCGTCGCCGACCGGCGCGTAATGGCCGACGCGCCGCAGCGTCCGGGCCGCCGGCCGCGGCTGTACGCCCTCACCGAGGGCCGTACGGCCGCGCCGCGGACCGTCCTCACCATGGACACCACCATCACGGCGGCGGTCGCGCCCGGCGACGAAGCCCACGACGGGCTGCCCACCCAGTGGCAGCGGGTCCTGGCGCTGTGCCCGCCCCCGGAGGGGCGGGCCGTCGCCGAGATCGCCGCGCGGATGGGCATGCGGCTGACCCCGATGACGCTCCTGCTCGGTGAGCTCGCGGACCGCGGGCTCGTCCGTCACCGGCCGCCGCTGGAGGGGGCCGAGACCACCAACGTCCACCTGCTCATGAGAATCAGGGACAACCTTGCCCGGATATGACCCCGCAGCGGCCCGCCAGGAGCCGGCCCCCGTCAAGATCCTCGTCGCCGGCGGCTTCGGGGTCGGCAAGACCACCCTGGTGGAGACGGTCTCGGAGATCGAGCCGCTGCGCACCGAGGAGCGGCTGACCGCCGCCGGGGTCGGCGTCGACGACCTGGACGGCATCGAGGCGAAGACGTCGACGACCGTGGCGATGGACTTCGGCCGGATCACCCTCACCGACGCGGGGGTGGTCCTCTACCTGTTCGGCACACCGGGGCAGGAGCGCTTCTGGTTCATGTGGGACGACTTGCTGCAGGGCGCGCTGGGCGCGGTCGTCCTGGTGGACACCCGGCGGCTGGACCGCAGCTTCCCGGCGGTGGACTTCTTCGAGAACCGCGGCCTGCCCTTCGTGGTCGCGGCGAACTGCTTCTACGGGGAGCAGCCCTACACCGCCGACGAGATCCGGGCGGCGCTGCGGCTGAGCGACCCGCAGACGCCGGTGCTGATGGTGGACGCGCGGGTCCGCGCCGAGGTGCGCGGGGTGCTGCTGTCGCTCCTCGACACGGTCATCGCCAAGGCCCGCGCGGCCACCGCCGCCTCCTGATCCGGGTCCTGGCGGGGCGGGGGCGGGCGCGGAAACCGGTCGGGGAGAATGGGAGCCCGTACGGGGCCGCCGCCGGCCCCGCGCCCGCCCGCAGCTTCCCGAACCGCCCGACGACCCGAACGCGCGCCCGGCGGGGACCGCCCCGCGCGGCCCCGCGGCGGCCCGCACCTAGGAGACCCACCGCCGTGAAGGCCCCGTCCCCCCGCGTCCCGCACACCGAACGCTCCGACCTGCGGGCCGACTGCGCCGACTGCTTCGGGCTGTGCTGTGTGGCGCTGCCCTTCGCCAGGTCGGCCGACTTCGCCGCCGACAAGCCCGCCGGCACGCCGTGCGGCAACCTCGGCGCGGACTTCCGCTGCGGCATCCACACGCGGCTGCGCGACAGCGGCTACACGGGCTGCACGGTCTTCGACTGCTTCGGCGCCGGACAGAAGGTGTCGCAGGTGACGTTCGGCGGCCGCGACTGGCGTGCGGAGCCGGACGCGGCGCGCGAGATGTTCGCCGTCTTCCCCGTCGTACGGCAGCTGCACGAGCTGCTGCGGTACGCGGCCGAGGCCCTGGACCTGCCGGCGGCGCGGCCCGTCCACCGCGAGCTGCGGCGCCGCCACGACGAGATCGACGCCCTGACGCGCGGCGACGCCGGATCGCTGCTCGCGCTGGACGTGCCGGCGCTGCGGGCGGAGGTGAACGTCCTGCTGCTGCGGGCGAGCGAACTGGCCAGGGCCGCCGTACCGGGGCGCCGCAAGGACCACCGGGGTGCCGATCTGATGGGGGCGCGGCTGCGCGGGGCGAAACTGCGGGGCGCGAGCCTGCGCGGCGCCTATCTGATCGCCGCGGACCTGTCGGGCGCCGACCTGCGCGACGCGGACCTGATCGGCGCGGACCTGCGGGACGCCGACCTGTCGGGCGCCGACCTGACGGGGGCGCTGTTCCTGACCCAGCCGCAGCTGACGGCCGCCCACGGCGACGGTGCGACCCGCATCCCGGCGACGCTGCGGCGGCCGGGGCACTGGGCGGGCTAGCACGGCGTGTCCCCGCCGCGGCGCGCGGCCGCCGGTGCACGGTGGAGCGGCAGTGGTCCGCATCTGGGAGACACCACCGGGAGGACGCCATGTCGCGCAGCGGGTCCGCGGGGACGCGGAGGGACCGGTCGAAGGCGTCGTACAAGGTGCGGTACGCGCTGAGCCATCCGGAGCGGGTCGTGCCGTATGTGCGGCGGGCCGGGCGGGATCTGTGGCTGCGGCTGCGCAGCGGCGGCGACCACGTGGCGTACTACCGGGCGGTGATGGCCAGCGACACGGCGCGCAGCCCGGAGGCGGCGGTGGGCGGCGGGCCGTCGCGGGAGCGGTGGCTGGCGATCGGCCGGATGCAGTTCGACTACCTGCTGGAGCACGGGCTGCGCCCGCAGGACCGGATGCTGGAGATCGGCTGCGGCAATCTCCGGGCCGGGTGGCGGTTCATCGAGCATCTGGAGCCGGGCCACTACTACGGGATCGACATCTCGCCGGACATCCTCATCGAGGCGAAGCGGACGCTGGTGCGGTACGGGCTGCAGGACCGGATGCCGTATCTGACGCCGGTGGACGACCTGACGCTGGACTTCCTCCCCGACGGCTGGTTCACGGTGGTCCACGCGCACAGCGTGTTCTCCCACTCGCCGCTGGAGGTGATCGACGAGTGCCTGGCGAACGTGGGGCGGGTGCTGGCGCCGGGCGGGTTCTTCGACTTCACGTACGACCGTACGGAGGGGCGCGAGCACCAGGTGCTGCGGGAGGACTTCTACTACCGGACCGAGACGCTGGTGCGCCTGGCGCGGCGGCACGGGCTGCAGGCGCGGTTCATGGACGACTGGGAGCGGCTGCCGCACGGCCAGTCGAAGCTGCGCGTCACGCATCCTCAGCCGCAGGCGGAGCCGGACCCGACGGCCCCCTGAGCCCGGCGCCCCGCGGCGGGGCGCCGGGACGGTTCACAGGCCGAGGGCGCGGCGCAGTCCGAGCCGGTCGGTGCCGAGCTTGGTGAACACCGCCGACAGCACCTCGGAAACGGTCTGCTCGTCGCTGCGCAGCCGCCCGGCGATGGCCGTGTTGTCGAGGCCCTCCGCGGCCAGCAGCGCCGCCGACTCCTCACGGGTCGTCAGGGTGTCCCGGTCGGCGTGGGCGGGGCGCCGGGGCCGCAGCCCCGCGGCGGAGAGCTGCTCGCGCGCCCGGGCGGCGAGGGTGTCGGCGCCGCAGGCGACGGCGGCCTCCATGCCCCGGTAGAGCTGCTGCGCGGCCTGGTCGAGGTTGCCCATGGAGCGCAGCGCCGTGCCCTGGTCGACCAGCGCCTGCGCCAGTTCGTACGCGGCGGGCGACTGCTCCAGGTGGCCGACGGCCTCGTCGAGCAGCGGGATCGCGCGGGCCGGTTCGACGACCGCGGCGGCGATCCGCAGGGCCTGCCCGATGGCGCGGCGGTGCCGAACGCGCGGGCCCGGTTGACGGCCTCGTCGGCCTGCTCGCGGGCCTCGTCCGGCCGCTGGTCGGCCAGGGCGAGGGCGAGGTCCAGCTGCCAGGGGCTCCAGGCCGGGTTGTGGGCGCCGCGCTGCCGGAGCCGCCGGCCGACGGCGGTGAGCTGCTGGACGGCCTCGTCGGTCCTGCCGCCGGCCAGCAGGAGCCGTCCCCTGACGGCCTGCGGGTCGGGGTAGACGACGGTCTTGGGATTCTCCTCGCCGAAGCGGTAGCGGTCGGCGATCCGCTGCGCCTCGTCGGTGCGGCCGCGGGCGAGGAGCGTCTCGATGAGGGTGCCGATCGCGTACAGCTGGGCGGGGATGCCGCGGTCGACGCGGTCGGCGATCTGCAGTCCGCTGCGGACGAAGTCCTCGGCCTCCGCGAGCCGTCCGCGCCGGTAGCGGATGTAGCCGAGGAGGGTGTACGCGAAGGAGAGGTGGGCGCCGCGCCAGCCCTTCGCCTCGAACTCGGCGATGCCCTCGTGGAACAGCTCCTCGGCGCGGCCGGGCTGGTCGCAGTACATCAGTGTGAGGGCGACGACGGCCGGTACCTCGAAGCCGAAGTCCTGGTCGGTCCAGCTCATTCCGCCGTGCAGGGCGCGCTCGGCGTAGTGGAGGGACTGGGCGACGGGCTCGCCGCGCATGACGATGTCCCAGGCGCGCAGGCCGAGGATGTGCCGTTCGGCGAGGTCGCGGCCGGTGACGTGCCTGGCGAACTGGGACAGCAGCCGGGACCGGCCGGGCGCGTCGGGGTCCGCGGCGTTGACCGCGTTCCACTTGAACTGCTCGGCCTGCATCCGCAGCCGCGTCCTGGCGCTGGTGGTGTTCCCGGCCTCCTCTGCGAGGAGTCCGGTGGCCTGCTCCATCTGGCCGGTGTGCGCGAGGGCCTGGGCGAGCCGGTAGGTGACGGCTTCCCGCAGGTCCGGGTCGATCTTGGGTTCCTCCAGGGCGGCGCGGAGCTGGTTGACCGTGGTGGCGGGCTCGTGGGGCAGGTTGGCGGAGCCGAGTTCGAAGAGCACCTGCGCGCGGTCCTCGATGTCCGGGGGTTCGCGCAGGGCGCGGGCGAGGTAGCGGCGGGCGGCATCGGGCGCGCCGGCGGACAGGCTGTCGCGGGCCGCGCGGCGCAGCTGCTGGACGACCCACGGGTCGCCTTCCGGGTGCAGTTCGAGGATGTGGCGGGCGGCGGCGGTGGCGCCGAGGCCCGCGTCGACGAGGGCGGTGGCCGCCATGCCGTGCATGCCGACGCGTACGCCGTGCGGGATGGAGGTGTAGACGGCGGTGGCGATCAGCGGGTGGTGGAACTCGACGACCCGCTCGCCTTCCGTGCGGGAGTCGGTGATCTGCAGGATGCGGGCCTTGTCGAGCAGCGCGGCGGCTTCGGCGAGCGGGGAGTCGCCGAGGGCGGCGACGGTCCCGACGATGCCGGCGGGGACGCCGCTGCCGACGACCGCGGCGGCCCAGGCGAGGCGGCTGGCGGACGGGCCGAGTTGTTCGAGCCGTTCGATGAGGCCCTTGCCCTTGACGGCGGAGGCGAGGTCGCGCAGTTGCGGGATGCTCTCCTCGCGCGGGACGAGTCCGCGGCGCCGGCCCTTCTCGGTGAGTTCGACGACCTCGTAGGGGTTGCCGCCGGTGATGGCCCAGCATTCGCGGCAGAAGAGTTCGTCGGCGTTCTGTCCGAGGGTGGTGCGGATGATGCTGCTGACGGCCGCGGAGGTGAGCGGGGACAGCTCGTGCGCGAGGGTGCGGTCGCGGGCGACGAGGGCGTGCAGGCGCATGGCCTCCCGCGGCAGTTCGTCGGGTCGGCAGGCGACGGCGATGAGCATGCCGAGCTCGGCGGCGCGGGAGGCGAAGGCGGTGAGCCAGGCGAGGGATTCGGGGTCGGCCCAGTGGACGTCGTCGAGGGTGAGGACGACGGGTCCGTTGCGTACGGAGAGGTTGGTGACGACCCAGTCGAGTCCGTCGCGGACGCCCTGCGGGTCGGGGCTGGCGCCGGGCTTGGGCGCGGACAGTCCGGTGGCCGGGGCGACGATGTCGTACCAGTCGCCGAGGATCTGGCGGCGCTCGTCCTCGGGCATGGCGGCGAAGACGGGCTGGACGAACTGGCGCATCACATGGAACGGGACCTGCCGCTCCTGCTCGCCGCCGCTCGCGCAGAGCACGGTGCAGCCGCGCTCGCGGGCGAGCCGGCGGAGGCGTTTGAGCAGTGTGGTCTTGCCGACTCCGGCCGGTCCGGCGAATCCGATCACCCCGCCCTGGCGGGCGGTGAGCCCGCCGTCGGGCGAGGTGCCGCACAGGCCGTCGAGCGACCGCTCGATCGCTTCGAGCTCGGATTCCCGTTCCAGCAGCGGGGCCGTGTCTCGTCCCCGCTGCTCTCCGGCCGTTGTCATGACGTGCCCCCTCCAGCGCGTGCGGCCGAGTCTAGGGGCATGACAGCGGGAAGTTGCCCTGGCGGACCATTCTTTGGGGAATATCGCCACTCATATGAGGGGAACGCTGTATCCTTCGCTGACGCTGCCGCCGGGACCGGGTTTCAGTCGCGGGCCACGGGGATCATCGGCAGGGCGTCGGGGAGCGGGATGCCCGCGGGCACCTCCTTGACCGTGGAGCCGGGTGCGGGCCTGAGCCGCCAGCGGCGGCCGACGCTCGCGACGGCGGTGAGGATCTCCGCCACGGCGAAGGCGTCCCCGATGCACTTGTGCTGCCCGGCGCCGAACGGGATGAAGCTGTCGAGGCGCGGCAGCACACGGGACGGATCGGTGTCGTTCCAGCGCTCCGTGTCGAACGCGGTGGGGTCGTGGAAGAGCTCCGGGTCGCGGTGGAGTGCGTAGGGGCTGTAGGCGAGTTCGGCTCCGGCGGGGATGTCGACGCCGCCGAGGGTGACCGGGGTCAGCGGCCGCCTCGTGAACAGCAGCGGCGAGTGGAGCCGCAGCGACTCCTCGAAGACCCTCTTGGTGTAGGTGAGCGAGGGCAGGTCCTCGGGGCGTACGGGGCGGTCGCCCACGACCTCGTCGATCTCGGCGTGGACGCGGGCCTCGACGTCGGGGTGGCGGGCGAGTTCGTGGAAGATCCAGGCGAGGGTGGTGGACGCCGTCTCGGTCCCGCCGAAGAGGATGGTGATGAGTTCGTCGCGGACCTGTTCGGCGCTCATGGTGTCGCCGGTCTCGGGGTCCTTGCTCGCCAGGAGCAGGGAGATGAGGTCGTCGCGGCCGCGGTCCTCGGGGCCGTGCTCGGCGACGACCTCGTCGATGATGGAGCGCAGGCGGGTGGCGGCGGCGTTGAAGCGCCGGTTGAGGGGGATGGGCAGGCGGTCGAAGGCCTTGGGCATGACCGTGCGGACGAGCATGCCCTCCAGGATGATCGGGAACGACCGGTGGACCTCGCGTACGGCGGGCTGGTCCACGTCGCCGGAGAAGATCATCCCGGCGACGGCGGAGAGGGCGAAGCGGCGCATCTCCCGGTCGACGCGGATCTCCCGCCCCTCCGTCCACGAGGCGGCCATGGCGTCCGCCTCGCGGCACATCAGCTCGGCGTAGCGGGAGATGCGGTTGCGCTGGAACGCCGGCTGCATGAGGCGGCGCTGCTTGCGGTGGAAGGCGCCGTCGGTGGTGGCGATGCCGTTGCCGAAGAGGGGCCGCAGCTTCTCGAAGATGCGGCCGCGGCCGAACTTGTGGGCCTCGCCGACGAGGACGGTGTGGATGAGGGCGGGGTCGGTGAGCACGTGCAGGGGCCAGCCGCCGAGGTCGACGCGGACGACGGGGGCGATACCGCGCAGCGACTCCAGGAAGGCGATGGGTCCCCGGGAGAGCTGGAGGGCGTGGCCGAGGACGGGCAGCCGTCCGGGCGCCACGGGGGCGCGTCCGGCCGTGCTCCCGCGGCCGGGTGCGGTGGTGGGGGTGTGCCGGGTGTCGGTCATGGGATGTCCCCTCAGGTCACGGAGACCAGGTCCGGGCGGGTGTAGGCGGCTTCGAGCCCGGCGGCGAACCGCTCGTCGCGGTACCGGGTGCAGTCGTGGCGCTGCCAGAGGTCGGCGCCGATCATCCAGTCCTCGTACCCGCGGACGCGGTGTTCCACGGCGGTGCGGGCGGCCGGGTCGGTGACGCCGAGCGCGTCCAGGGCGCGGGGCAGGTCGCGGGCGGCGGCGCGGAATTCCTCGACGCGGTCGTGGATACGCCGCTCCACGGCCCGTACGGCGTCGGGGAGGGTGAGTCCGTGCCATGCGGCGAGGAGCGCGGCGAGGTTGTTGGTGTCGCCGCAGGAGTACTCCTTGGGGAGCGAGAAGACGTCGTTGCCCCAGGAGATGACGTCGATGGCGCTGAAGAGGAGCTCCCGCAGGGCGGGGCTGCGATGGAGGTGCTCGGGGACCTCGATGCCCTGGTCGGCCTCCACCATGTCCATCATGGGCAGGAGTTGGGAGCTGTGGCGGCGGGTCTGGATGTAGTCCTCGACGGTGGGGCGGTGTCCGGGGCGCCGGTTGGCGGCCTCCTCGTCGAGGGAGCGGAGCATGCGCGGGACATGGCGACGGTAGCGGTCCCGCAGTAGCGGGGTCATGCCGGCCAGGATGCGGTCGCAGAGTTCGGCGAAGGACGCCACGAGGGGGTTGTCGCGGGCGGGTCCGGGCACGCCGGCCCCCGCGGCGCCGGTGGCATGGAGGGCGATGGCGTCGGAGAGGGGCTGCCAGTCCTGGACGCGGCCGGTCCTGATGAGGAGGTCGTGCTGGTCGTCCAGGACGAAGGACCAGGCCATCCACTGGGAGAGCAGGAGCAGCCGCTCGTAGGGGGCGCCGCGGCTGACGCGGGCGGAGAGATGGCCGAAGCCGATGCCCGCGAACTGCTCGCTCGCCGCCGTCTCTATCAGGCCCCGCTCGACGGCCCAGGCGGTCGCCTCGGCGTTGGCGCGGTCGCCCGCGGGGTCCTTGGAGTTCTCAAAGGGAAGATGAAATTCCGGAACGGTAAAAGGGTCGAGATGGGGCATTGATCTCCCTCCGAAGGAAATCCCGGTCCGCATTCCCCCGGTTCGCCCGCTCTCGGCCGGAGGCCGGTATCGAGCACGCGACCGGAGGGCCGCACGCCGTGACTCACCTTGCTCACTCCGGCCGCGGAACAGCTCGTTTCCCGTCCGGACGGGGACTGCGCCGAGCTGCTCTTTGAAGCCATTCGCGCTTATTAACCCGTATCGTGATCGACACTGTCAATATCATTCGGCCGGGCTCGCACCCAGGGTTTCCCCGCGTGCCAGCGGATTATTCGAAAGGGCATATGCGGGCTTTCCGTTCGCCCGGTTCGGTGGTGTTTTCGGCGGCTTGGACCGGCGCACCGGCCGGACGTCCCGCCGGTGCCGCACCCCGCGCGCACCCGGCCGCACATCCGCACGCGGGTGCCCGCGTCCCGCACGCCGGGACACGGGTCCGCACGCGCGCCCGCGCGCCCTCGCGGGCGCGCTTCCGTACACCGGGGGGCGGTGGCCGGTATCCGCGCATCGGGCGCCGTCCGCCCACCACCGGACAGCGCGCCATGGAACGAGTCGTTCCGCGACGGAACGAGGCGATCGCGACGTACGCCGAAAAAATCCGACGTACCGCCAACAGGTGTCCGCTGAGCGAACGTTGGACCACACCTTCAGGACAAGAGCTGGTCAAGAACTTGATTGAGCACTGTCAATCCATGGTCGTCTCCTGGCAGTCTCCTCCGCATCCCCATCCCCCACGGATCGAGAGAAGGAGACCGCGTGTCCCCGAACTCCCGCACGTCGCGGCGTACTCTGCGCGCCGCCGCCCTCGCCGCCACCGCCGCCATGGTCGTGGTGGGCGTGCAGTCCGGTACCGCCACGGCCGGTGACGCCGCCACCGGCTCGGCCGCCCTCGACCGGGCCGCCGGCGCGACGGCGCTGCCGCTCGCCGCCGCCGACCGCGTGGCGGCCATCCGCTCCGCGCAGGCCGGGGCCGCCGCCACCGCCGAGCGCCTCGGACTCGACACGGCCCGCGAGAAGCTGGTCGTCCGGGACGTGGTGAAGGACGCCGACGGCACCGTGCACACCCGCTACGAGCGCACGTACGCGGGCATCCCGGTGCTCGGCGGCGACCTGGTCGTCCACACCGCCAAGGACGGCCGCACCAAGGGCGTCACCAAGGCGACCCAGGCGAAGATCGCCGTGGCGGACACCGAAGCCGCCCTGGCACCGGCCGCCGCCCGCAAGGGCGCCCTGGCCGCCGCGGCCGCCGAGGACGAGGTGACCGGCACGCCGTCCGCGGCCGCGCCCCGCAAGGTCATATGGGCGGCGAGCGGCAAGCCGGTCCTGGCGTACGAGACGGTCGTCCACGGCCTCCAGCACGACGGCACCCCGAGCGAGCTGCACGTCATCGCGGACGCCGCGACCGGCAAGGAGCTGTACTCCTACCAGGCCGTCGAGACCGGCAGCGGCACCAGCCAGTACAGCGGCACCGTCCCGCTGGGCACCACGGCCACCGGCTCCGGCTACACGCTGACCGACGCCGCCCGCGGCGGCCACAAGACGTACGACCTGGGCGGCGGCACGTCCGGTACCGGCACGCTGTTCACCGACGCCGACGACACCTGGGGCAACGGCCTGCCGACCAACCGCCAGACGGCCGCCGTGGACGCCCACTACGGCGCCGCGCTCACCTGGGACTTCTACAAGTCCGAGCTGGGCCGCAACGGCATCGCGGGCGACGGCAAGGCCGCCTACTCGCGCGTCCACTACGGCAACGCGTACGTCAACGCCTTCTGGCAGGACAGCTGCTTCTGCATGACGTACGGCGACGGCGCCAACAACGCCAAGCCGCTGACCTCCATCGACGTGGCCGGCCACGAGATGACCCACGGCCTGACCTCCCGCACCGCGGGCCTGCGCTACAGCGGCGAGTCCGGCGGCCTCAACGAGGCCACCAGCGACATCCTCGGCACCTCCGTCGAGTTCCACGCCAACAACCCGAGCGACCCGGGCGACTACCTCATCGGCGAGAAGATCGACATCCGGGGCAACGGCACGCCGCTGCGCTACATGGACAAGCCCAGCAAGGACGGCAGCTCCGCCGACTTCTGGTCGCGCTCGGTGGCCCGCATGGACGTCCACCACTCCTCGGGCGTCGGCAACCACTTCTTCTACCTGCTGTCCGAGGGCAGCGGCGCCAAGACGATCAACGGCGTCTCCTACGACTCGCCGACCTACGACGGCACTCCCGTCACCGGCATCGGCCGCGTCAAGGCGTACCAGATCTGGTACAAGGCCCTGTCCGTGTACATGACGTCCAGCACGAACTACGCGGGCGCCCGCACGGCCACCCTCCAGGCGGCCACCGACCTGTACGGGGCGAACAGCGCCGAGTACCAGGCCGTCGCCAAGGCGTGGGCCGCGGTCAACGTGAAGTGACGTAACGATTCACCGCCACTCCCCCGCCGTACCGGGCCGCCTGTCCGCCCCGGTACGGTGGGGGCCCGCCGAGGGAGGTGACGGTGTCCGCCGACGGGACGTGGAGCATCGGGGAGCTCGCCGAGCAGGCCGGCACCACCGTGAAGACGGTGCGGTACTACTCGGAGCTCGGGCTGCTGCCGGAAGCCGCCCGCAGCGCCGGCGGCCACCGCCGGTACGGGGCCGGGGCGCTGGACCGGCTGCGGCTGATCCGGTCGCTGCGCGGCCTGGACCTGCCCGTCGCCGAGGTGGGCCGGCTCCTGGACCGCGAGGACGCCCTGGGCGAGGCGCTGGAGGGCGCCGTCGCGGGTCGGCTGCGCGAACTCGGCTCCGCCATGGCCCGGTTGCGCTGGCGGGAGGCGTCCCTGCGGCTGCTGCGGGACTGCCCGGCCGAGGAGCGCGCCGACCGGCTGCGGCTGATCGGGGCGCTGGACTCCCCGCCCAGCACGGCCCCGGTGGCGCGGTTCCTGCGCCGGGTGCTGCCGCCGCGGCTGCCCGCCCGGCTGGTCGCCTCGATCATGGACGCGGCCGTCCCGGCGCCGCCCGACGACCCGGCGCCCGCGCAGGTACTGGCCTTCGCCCGGCTGCACGCGCTGGCGACCGACGCGGCCGGCGCGGTCAGCGTGTGCCGGCCGGTGGCGAACACCCCGGAGGGCACGTGCCGTCCGGCCGTGCTGTACGACGGGCTCGCCGAGGCGTTCGCGCTGGCAGCGCCGGACGTGCGGGCGGACCGCGCGCCGACGGGCGGCGAGGCCCTGGACTGCTTCGTGGCGGCCCACGCCGCGATGCGCTCCGCCCGCGACACCCCGGAGTTCCGGCGGCGGCTCAGCCGCTACCTCGACGAGGTCGCCCACCCCCGGATCGACCGCTTCTGGCAGCTCACGGCCGAGGCGGCCGCCACGGCGGAGCCGACGTTCGGCGCCCTGGACGACTGGCTGCGCGCGGCACTGGCCCGGGACGTGGCGGAAGCGGCGCGCTGAAGCCCCCTCCCCCACACGGGAGTCGGGGCCGGTCCGGCGTGCCGAGGCGGCCGCTGCGCCCGCGTCCGTCCGCTCGGGGCATCCGCGGTCCGGCGTGCCGGACACGCTCGGGGAGCCCGGGTGACCGGCCGGTGAACAACCTGTGCGAAAAGACCTCTTCCCTTGACGTGCTCATGAATGAGATCTTTCGCGTCGACCACTTCTCACCCGGCCGGCCGGCCCGACCCGTCGGCGGCCTTCGGAGGACTCATGCTGCCCCACATATCCGCCGGGCTCCGGCGTTCGGCCGCCGTCGCCGCTCTCGGCGCGGCCGTCGCCCTCGCGGTGCCGGCGGCCCCCGCCGCCGCGAGCGCGCAGGCACCGGCCGCCGCGCCCGCCGCCGTCCCGGCCGCCGCGGCCGCCCCGGCCGGCGCCTGGGCCGCGGGCACCCGCGCGTACCTGGTGATCACCGCCCCGGGCGACACCTCGGCCGTACGCGCCGCCGTCGCCGCGAACGGCGGCACCGTCTTCGCCCACTACGACGCGATCGGCGTGGTCGTCGCGCACTCCGCGTCCACGTCGTTCGCCGCCACGATGCGCGGTGTCACCGGCGTGCAGCAGGTCGGCGCGACCCGCACCTCGGACGTGCCCGCCGACGCGTACGCCCCGGCGATCCCCGCCTCCCCGGCGCAGAGCCCGACGACGCTCACCGAGTCCAACCGCTGGGACATGACCCAGATCAAGGCCGACCAGGCGTGGGCCGTCACCACCGGCTCCGCCACCGTGAAGGTCGGCGTCCTGGACACCGGCGTCGACGACCTCCACCAGGACATCGCGCCCAACTTCAACGCCGCCGACTCCGTCTCCTGCGCCTACGGCAAGGCCGACACCCGCGCCGGCGCCTGGCGCGACGTCGGCACCCACGGCACGCATGTCGCGGGCACCATCGCCGCGGCGAAGAACGGCAAGGGCGTCGTCGGCGTCGCGCCGGGGGTGAAGATCTCCTCCGTCCGCATCGCGGAGCCCGGCACGTCGATGTTCTACGCCGAGAACACCATCTGCGGCTTCATGTGGGCCGGCGACCACGGCTTCCGGGTCACCAACAACAGCTATTACACCGACCCGTGGATGTTCAACTGCCCGGACGACCCCGACCAGGCCGCCATCATCGAGGGCGTCCGGCGGGCCCAGGCGTACGCGGAGAGCAAGGGCTCCCTCCAGGTCGCCGCGGCGGGCAACTCCAACTACGACCTGGCGAACAAGACCACGGACACCTCCAGCCCCAACGACTCGACCCCGGTGACGCGCCGGATCACCAACGCGTGCCTCGACATCCCGACCGAGCTGCCGGGCGTCGTGACGGTCGCCGCCATGGGCCGCGGCAACGTGAAGGCGTCGTACTCCAACTTCGGCCAGGGCGTCATCGACATCGCCGCGCCGGGCGGTGACGGCTCGTACGGGGTGTACTCCACGCTGCCGGGCGGCAAGTACGGCAACATGAACGGCACCTCCATGGCGTCCCCGCACGTGGCGGGTGTCGCCGCGCTGATGGTGAGCGTCAACCCGGCCCTCACCCCGGCCGACCTGCGGGCCCGGCTGGCGGCGCAGGCGACGGACACGGCCTGCCCGTCCGACAGCCGCTGCACCGGCACCACCGCGAACAACGGCTTCTTCGGCGAGGGCCAGACCGACGCGCTGAAGGCCGTCTCCGGCGGGACGACGCCGCCCGCGCCGGGCCGGTACTTCGAGAACCTCACCGACGTGGCCGTCCCCGACAACACGACCGTGGAGAGCCCCATCTCGGTCACCGGCCTCACCGGCAACGCCCCCGCCGCCCTGAAGGTCGGCGTGGACGTCAAGCACACCTACCGCGGCGACCTCGTCCTGTCGCTGGTCGCCCCGGACGGCACGGTGTACCCGCTGGAGGACTTCGCCAACGGCGACAGCGGCGACGACGTGGTCAAGACGTACACGGTCGACGCCTCCGCCGAGACGGCGGCGGGCACCTGGAAGCTGCGCGTCCGCGACATCGCGACCCAGGACACGGGCCGCATCGACGCCTGGAACCTCACCTTCTAGTCCCCACCGCGCGCACGCGACGGCGCACCGCCGTCCCGGGCCAAGGGCCCGGCCGCCTCCCAGGCGGCCGGGCCTCTCGCGTTCCCGCCGGGACAAGAGCCCGTGTCAGGGCGTCGGGTGACGGTGTGTGGTGAGATCCCTACGCCGCTTCCCCGTACTGGTCGGTGGACACACCACCCACCGAGCGGGGATGAGACCGAGCCATGAGCAGACCGTTCGCCCTCCAGTACGCCGTGCCGGCCGGCACCTCGGACGACGCGGCGCTCCCGTACGCGTACGACTCCGGCCTCCAGTTGAACGTCCTGCCCGACGGGCGGCCCGCCGTGTGCGACCCGGCGGTGCTGCGCGCGGCGGGCACGACGACGTCCAAGGCCGGCTCCCAGACGCATTTCGACGACTGACGGCGAGGCGGCCCGCGATGACCGTGCTGATCCTCACCTGCGAAGGGGACGTCACGGCGGACCTGGTGGTGGCCGAACTGGCCGCGCTGGGCACGCCGCTGGTACGACTCGACCCGGCGGACCTGCCGGGCCGGGCGGCGCTGTCCGCCGAGTACGCGAGCGGCGACTTCGACGGCTACCTGTCCGTGGACGGCCGGATGGTCGCCGCCGCCGCGCTGCGGGGCGTGTGGGTCCGCCGCCCCGGCCCGCCCGCCGCCCTCGCCGCCGAGCCGTCCGACTGGCTGACCGCCGAGACGGGCCAGGCCCTGTACGGGATGCTGGCGTCCACGGACGCCCGCTGGATGAACCCGCCGGGCGCCGCCGAGAGGGCCCGGCTCAAACCGTGGCAGCTGCGCGCCGCGCACGGCAGCGGCTTCGCCGTCCCGCCGACCGTCGTGACGACGTTCCCGCGGGTCGCCGAGCAGTTCGCGGCGCGGCACGGCCGGGTGGTCGTGAAGACCCTGTCCGGGCCGCCGCGCGGGGAGCCGCGCATCGCGGTGCCGACAGCGCTGGTCGGCGCGGACGCGGACTTCGCCGCCGTGGCGGCCGCTCCGACCCTGCTCCAGCGCTATGTGCCCAAGCGCGCGGACATCCGCCTGACGGCCGTGGGCCGGAGGCTGTTCGCGGCGCGGAAGACCGCCGCCGAGGGCCAGGTCGACGGGCGGTACGGCGACACGGGGCACGGCTGGGAGCCGACCGCCGTGCCGGAGCGCATCGAACGGTCCGTGCGCGCCTACACGGCCGCCGCGGGCCTCGCGTACGCCGCGTTCGACTTCGCGGAGGACGAGGAGGACGTGTGGTGGTTCCTGGAGTGCAACCAGGGCGGCCAGTTCGGGTTCGTGGAGCTGGACACCGGACTGCCGGTGGCGCGGGCGATCGCCGAGTGGCTGGCGGGCACGGCGTGAACGGGCGGGGGCCCCGTCCCGTAGGAGAGGGCGCATGCCGGCGCCGCCGTACGAAGGGGAGCGCGCTTCCGTGATCCTTTCCCGTGTCCTCGCCCGGACCCGCGTCCGCGCTCCCCGTCCGGGACATGACCGCGCCGGGGCCCTGCGCCGCCTCCGTGTCGACTACCCGCGCCGGGGGCGGCGGGGCGCGGCCCGCTTCGTGCCGTCGTGGCGGCAGCTGCTCGCCCTGGCGCTGCTCGGCTGTGCGGCCGCCGCCGGGCTGCTCGGCTGGCTGTACGCCACGACGCCGATCCCGGACGTCAACGCCGAGGCCCGCTCGGAGGCGACCGTCTACTACTGGGCGGACGGCAGCCAGATGGTCTCGGTCGGCCCGGTCAACCGGCAGAACGTCCCCCTCTCCGACATCCCGGAGCCCCTCCGGAACGCCGTGATCGCCACCGAGAACGCCACCTTCTACAGCGACCCCGGCTTCTCGGTGCGCGGTCTGGCCCGTGCGGTGGTGAACACGGTGCGGGGCGGCGAGCTGCAGGGCGGCTCCACCATCACCCAGCAGTATGTGAAGAACACCTATCTGACGCAGGAACAGACCCTGTCGCGCAAACTGCGTGAACTGTGCCTGGCGGTGAAGCTGTCCCGGTACCTGACGAAGGACGAGATCCTCCAAGGGTATCTGAACACCAGCTGGTTCGGGCGCGACGCGTACGGGGTGCAGGCGGCGGCCGTCGCCTACTACGGCACCGACGCGCGCAACCTCGACCCGTCGCAGGCCGCCCTGCTGGCCGCGCTGCTCAAGGGCGGCGACTTCTACGACCCCGGGTTGAGCGAGCAGCACCGCCGCCGGGCGGAGGCGCGGTGGCGGTATGTCCTGGACCGGCAGGTGGAGGCGGGGTTCATGACGCGGGCGCAGCGGGCGGCGTACCGGGACTTCCCCGAGCCGCGCTCCCGTTCGGTGGCGGGCGGCATGGCGGGCCAGATCGGCTATCTGGTCGACGCGGCCAACAAGGACCTGCGCAACAGGACGGGCCTGACGGCCGAGGAGCTGGGGCGCGGCGGCTACCGCGTCCGTACGACGTTCGAGCGGGCGGCGGTGGACCGGCTGACGCGTGCGGTGGAGGGGGTGGCCGCCCGCGCGGCGGCCGGCTCCGGCGGTGCCCCCGGCGGGGGCGGGGACGGCGCCGTGGGCGGTGGGGAGCCGCAGTTCGGGGCGGCGTCGGTACGGCCCGGTGACGGGGCGGTGCTCGCGCTGTACGGCGGGCCCGACGCGACCCGCCACTTCACCAGCAACGCCGACACGGCGGGCGTGCCGGTCGGGTCCGCGTTCGCCCCGTTCGTGATGGCGGCCGCGCTGCGGAAGGGTGTCCGGGGCGACGACGGCACGGACGGCACGCAGGCCCTGCGCCGGGCCCTGGTGCGGGCCGACGCCGAGGTGTTCCTGCGGCTCGGCGAGGCGGTCGGGCCGGCCGAGGTGCGGGACGTGGCGGTCGGCGCGGGGCTGCTGCCCGGCAGCATGGCCGCGCTGGAGCCGCGGTTCGCGCTGGGCACGTCCACGCCGAGCGCGATCAGGATGGCGGGCGCGTACGGCACGTTCGCGACGGGCGGGCTGCGGGCGGAGCCGTACTCGGTGACGGCGGTGACGTACCGGGGCGCGCCGCTGGAGGGGCTGGAGCGGCCGGCCGCCCGGCAGGTGCTGGAGCCGGAGGTGGCCCGGGAGGTCGCGCGGGGCCTGCGGGACGTGGCGGTGGAGGCCGTCGACCCGGACACCCTCCGGGCGCTGGGGCCGGTGGCCGCCGGGCGTACGGGCGGCGCGGACCGGGCGGAGGCGGCGTGGTTCGTCGGCTACGGCGAGGACCTGTCGACGGCGGTGACGGTGTTCCGCCCCGGCCCGCGCGGTGCCGGGCTGCTGCCGCTCACCGGGCCGGACGACGGTGAGCTGCCCCTGCGGGCCTGGTCGGCGTACATGACGGCGAGCGCGGCGGCCGCAGGCGGGGGCTGAGGGGCGGAGGCTGGGAGCCGGGGTGGGGGCGCGCGGTGCGGTGTGGGCGGGCCGCACGCCCTCGGCTGGGGCTACTTCTCCTCGTAGTCCTCCCGCCTGACCCCGGCCTCCTCCATCGCCTCGCGCAGGGAGCGGCCGGAGCCGCCGGGCTGCCGTTCCTGCTGGTCTTCGGTCTCGGTGGCCTCGATGACGTCGTCCGTGGTGGTGGTCTTCGGACGGTTCTCCTCGGGAACGGTCACCTCGATCCCTCCTCCGTGCGTCGGGTCCTGTGCGTCGGTCGGCGGGTACCCGGGCCGCCCCGCGCGATGCCTCCCGGCAGCCGGGTCCACCTGCTGACCGGCGGCCGCTTCGTCGCGGACGGGTGCTTCGTCGCGGACGGGTGCTTCGTCGCGGGCGGGTGCCTCCTCGCGTACGGGTGCTTCGTCGCGGGCGGGCGGCGGGGCGGCGGGCGGGGCCGGATCGCGGTGGACGGGCGGGGTGTCCCGCGGCGGCGGTCCGCCGGGGGCCGGGCGTACGGTGAAGCCGCCCCGCCCGTCCATCCGGACCTCCAGCACCGCGTCGAACCCGTCGGCGCGCGACGGTCTGCGCAGCCGGGCGAGGGTGGCGCGGAAGCCCGCCTCCGGTACGCGCTCCCGGCCGTGCCGTGCGGCGTTGCGGCGCAGCGAGCCGGGCACGTCGGGCGGGAACCAGTACGCCGTGGCCGTGGCGCCGTGGGCACGGGCCTCGGACACGAGCGGGCCCCACTCCTCGGGCGACGGGTTGGTGTTGTCGACCGCCACCGGGCGGCCCGCGGCCAGCGCCTCGGCCACCTGGGCCATCTGCCGCCGCTGCTTGTTCCGGGCGCCGCGCGGGAAGAGGTCCTTGCTCACCAGCGCGTACCGGCCGGCGAGGCGCTGCCGGTAGAAGGTGGACTTGCCCGCGGCCTGAAGTCCCACGAGAACGGCCAGGTCCGGTGTCTCCTGCTGGTCGGGCATGGGCGGGCCTCCTGCCGTTCGGTCGCCGCCGGGGCCGTCAGAAGAGGGCGGCACCCCGCCATACCAGCATGGCCACGTCCAGGCCCGCCACGGCGATCGCCGCCATGAACGGCACGCGGGGCCGGTGCCGGCCGTACGCGGTGCCGGCCGCCGCCGTCAGCGCGGCGACCGTGAGACCGGCCGCGCCCAGGGCGTCGGGGCTGCCCGCGGCGATGACCGCCGACGCGAGGACCAGCGGCAGCGGGGTGAGCAGCCGCGTACGCCGGGGGCCCAGCCGCTGCGGCCAGCCGTGCACGCCCGTGGCGCGGTCGGCCGCGATGTCGGGCAGGGCGTTGCCCAGATGGGCCCCGACCCCGAGGAGCGCCCCGGCCGCCGGGAGCCACCAGGGCGGCGCCGGGCCGCCGGGCACCCCCAGCACGACGAACGCGGGCAGCGCGGCGAAGCCGACCGCGTACGGCAGCCAGGACAGCGCCGTCCCCTTCACGCCGAGGTCGTACGCCCAGGCCGCGGCGACCGCGAGGAGGTGGACGGCCCCGGCGGCGGCGCCGCACGCGAGGGAGAGAGGGACGCACAGGGCGAGCGCGGCGAGGCTCGCGGCCCGCACGGCGCCTTCGCTGACGACGCCCGAGACGACGGGCTTGTCGCGGCGGCGGGCGGCGCGGTCGCGGCGGGCGTCGACCGCGTCGTTGCACCAGCCGACCGACAGCTGGCCGGCCAGGACCGCCGCCGCCACCGGCAGGACGCCCGCGAGGTCCTGCCCCGCCGCGGCGGCCAGCGCGGTGGCGAAGAGGGTGACGGCGGCCGTCGGCAGCGGATGGCAGGCCCGGGCCAGACCGGTGACCATCCGGTACGCGGACCGGGCGGCCCAAGCGGCTCCCGGCGGGGCGGGAGCGGCGCCCGGCGGGGCGGGTTCCGGCAGCTTCAGGGCGGGGTCCCGGAGGACGGTGGCCGGGAGAGCGGGGTCCCGGAGGACGGGGTCCGGGAGGGCGGTGTCGCGGAGGGCCGCCGTGTCCGGCGGACCAGGGGTGTCCAGCTGGACGGGCGCGGGGCCCGGTCGGCGCGGGGAGGCGGCCGGGCGTTGCGGTGGAGCGGCCGGGGGCGGTGAGGCGGGCGGCGGGGCCGGCGTGGGTTCGTGGGCGTCCACCCGGGGATCGTAGGGCGCCCAACGGGGGATCCCCCGGTACGGCGCGGCGGCGCGGGGGCAGGGATGACCGCACGCCGTACCGACCTGGAGCCTCCGATGACCCGGATCGCCGCCGTGCACGGGGTCCTCGCCCCGCACCGGCACCGCCAGCGCGACCTCACCGACATGGTGGCCCGCGCCTGCCTGCCCGCCGGTGCGGACCGCCGCGCCCTGGACCGGCTGCACGCGGGCGCGCTGGTGGAGACCCGGCACACGGCGCTCCCCCTCCACCGGTACGGCGAGCTGGCGGACTTCGGCGCGGTGAACGACGCGTACATCTCCGCCGCCGTCGACCTCGGGACGCGGGCCCTCGCGGGGGCGCTGGACGCGGCGGGCATGTCGCCGCGGGACGTCGACCTGGTGCTGTTCACGTCGGTGACCGGGATCGCGGCGCCGTCCGTGGACGCCCGGGTGGCCGGGCGGCTCGGGCTGCGGCCCGACGTGCGGCGGCTGCCGCTGTTCGGGCTCGGGTGCGTGGCGGGCGCGGCGGGGCTCGGGCGGCTGCACGACTGCCTGGCGGGGTGGCCCGACCGGGTCGCGGTGCTGCTGTCGGTGGAGCTGTGCTCGCTCACCTTCCAGCGGTCCGACGCGTCGCCCGCGAACCTGGTGGCGACGGCGCTGTTCGGCGACGGGGCCGCAGCCGTCGTGGCCTGCGGGGCCCGGCGCTCCGCGGGCGGCACGGCGACCGGTTCCGGCGCGGGCGCGGGGCCGGCGGTGGTGGCGAGCCGGAGCCGCCTCTATCCGGACACGGAACGGCTGCTCGGGTGGGACGTCACCGCGGCCGGCTTCCGCGTCGTGCTCGACCCGGCCGTGCCCGACGTCGTGCGCAAGCACCTCGCGGCGGACGTGGACGGCTTCCTCGCCGAGTACGGGCTGGCGCGCCGCGACGTGACGCGGTGGGTGGCCCATCCGGGAGGTCCCCGGGTGCTGGACGCGGTCGCGGAGGCGCTCGACCTGCCGGACGGCGCGCTCGACGTGAGCCGCAGGTCGCTGGCGTCGGCCGGGAACCTGTCGTCCGCGTCCGTGCTGCACGTGCTGCGGGACACCCTCGCGGCCGATCCCCCGCCCCCGCCGGGCACGCCCGGCCTGGTGCTCGCCATGGGGCCGGGCTTCTGCACCGAACTGGTCTTGCTGCGCTGGTAGGAACGGAGAGACGTGAACGCGTACGCCCTGCTGGTCCTGGCGGTCGCCGCCGAACGCGGTGCCGAACTGGTCGTCGCGCGCCGCAACGCGCGCTGGAGCACGGCGCGCGGCGCCGTGGAGTTCGGGCGGCGGCACTACCCGGTGATGGTGGCGCTCCACACGGGCCTCCTGGCCGGCTGCCTGGCCGAGGTGTGGCTGGCGGGGCGGCCGTTCGACCCGGCGCTCGGGTGGACCATGCTGGCCGCCGTCGCCGGGGCGCAGGCGCTGCGCTGGTGGTGCGTGGTGACGCTGGGGCCGCGCTGGAACACGCGGGTGCTGGTGGTGCCGGGGCTTCCGCTGGTGGCGGGCGGGCCGTACCGGTGGCTGCGCCACCCGAACTACGTGGCGGTCGTCGTGGAGGGCGTCGCGCTGCCGCTGGTCCACGGGGCGTGGGTGACGGCCTTCGTGTTCACGCTGGCCAACGCCGCGCTGCTGGCCGTGCGGGTGCGCTGCGAGGAGGCGGCACTGGAGTGGGCGGCGCCGGGCGCCGGGGTCGCGCCGGTGGGGGCTGCGGGCCGGTGAGAGGACTGCGGACGGGCGCCCCGGTAGTGACCGGCGAGCGGTTGTACGGGGCGGTGGTCGGCGCGGGGCTGTACGGGGCGGTGGCCGGCGCGGGGCTGTACGGGGCGGTGGCCGGCGCGGGGTTGTGCGGGACGATGGCCGGAGCGCGGGCGCGTCCCCGGGTGGTGGCCGGTGTGGGGCCGGTGAGCGGCCCGCGGGTGGGCGCCGGTGGTGGGCGGGCGTGATCGACGTGCTGGTGGCCGGGGGCGGCCCCGCGGGTCTGGCCACCGCGATCCGGGCCGCGCTCTCCGGGATGGAGGCCGTCGTCGTGGAGCCGCGGCCGAACCCGGTCGACAAGGCGTGCGGGGAGGGCGTCATGCCCGGCGGGGTGCGGTCGCTGCGGGCGCTCGGCGTGGAGCCCGGCGGCCGGCCGCTGCACGGCATCCGGTACGTGGAGGGCCCGCACCGCGCGCAGGCCGTGTTCCGCGGCGGCACGGGCCTCGGGGTGCGCCGGACGGTGCTGAGCGCCGCGCTGGCCGAGCGGGCGGCGGAGCTCGGCGTACGGGTCGTGCCGGGCCGGGTGGGCGAGGTGCGGCAGGGCCCGGACGGGGTGCGCGCGGCCGGGCTGCGGGCCCGGTGGCTGGTCGCGGCGGACGGGCTTCACTCCCCCGTGCGCCGGGCGCTGGGCCTGGACCTGCCCGGGCGCGGGCCGCGCCGGTACGGACTGCGGCGGCACTACCGCGTAGCGCCCTGGTCCGGCTTCGTGGAGGTCCACTGGTCGCGGGAGGGCGAGGCGTATGTGACGCCCGTGGCGGAGGACCTGGTGGGGGTGGCGGTGCTGACGGGGGCCCGGCGCCCGTACGACACGTGGCCGGCCCTCTTCCCGGAGCTGGCCGAACGGCTGGGCGGCGCCCCGGCCGGGGAGGTGCGCGGGGCCGGGCCGATGCGGCAGCGGGTGCGGGGCCGGGTCGCCGGGCGGGTCCTGCTGGTGGGGGACGCCGCCGGGTACGTGGACGCCCTGACCGGGGAGGGTGTCGCCCTGGCGCTGGCGTCGGCGGACGCGGCGGTGCGCTGCCTGCGCGCGGGGCGCCCGGAGGCGTACGAGGCGGCGTGGCGGCGGCTGTCCCTCCGGCACCGGCTGCTGACGGGCGCGCTGGTGCGGGTGGGCTGCCAACAGGCGGCCGGGCGGCTGATCGTACCGGCGGCGTCCCGCCTGCCCCGGGTCTTCGCGGCGGCGGTCCACGCCGTGCAGTGAGGGCGCGGGAGTGGGCCGGGCCGCGCGGGGTACTCCGTCGGGCGTCCGTGCCGGTCGGGAACGACGTCCTGTTGTACGTCCGTCCCGGCGGTGTCGCGTCTGCCGAGCAGCCGTGGAGGTCGCCGTGCGCGTCAAGGATCTGGTCGTGGTGGTCACCGGGGCGTCCAGCGGGATCGGCAGGGCGACCGCGCTGGAGTTCGCCCGGCACGGTGCCGCGCTGGTGCTGGCCGCGCGCGGCGCGGAGGGGCTGGAGGCGGTCGCCGGGGAGTGCCGCGCCCACCGGGGCGCCCGTGCGCTGGTCCTGCCGGTCGACGTGGCGGACGAGGCGGCCGTCGCGGAGCTGGCCCGGCGGGCGGTACGGGAGTACGGGCGGATCGACGTGTGGGTGAACGCGGCGGCGGTCGCCGTGTTCGGCGCCGTGGAGGACGTACCCGCCGACGAGGTGCGGCGCGTGCTGGACGTGAACGTCGTCGGATGCGTCAACGGGGCGCGGGCCGCGCTGCCGGTGATGCGGCGCCAGGGCGCGGGCGTGCTGGTGGACGTGTCGTCGGTGCTGGGTCTGGTGTCGTCGCCGTACAACAGCGCGTACACGATGTCGAAGCACGCGCTGCTGGCGTTCGACGCGTCGCTGCGGCAGGAGCTGCGGCTCGCGGGCGAGCGGGGCGTCCATGTGTGCACGGTGTGCCCGGCGACCGTCGACACGCCGTTCTTCCAGCACCTGGCCAACCGGACGGGCCGCCGGGTGCGGGCCATGCCGCCGGTGTACACGGCGCCCCGGGTCGCCCGTGCGGTGGTGAGCGCGGTGCGCCGGCCGAGGCGCACGGTGTTCGTGGGCGTGTCGGCGCGGTCGCTGCGGCTGGTGGAGGCGCTCGTGCCCGGTGCGGTGGAGCGGACGCTGGCGGTGAAGGTGGACCGTACGCATTTCGTCCGGGGCGAGGGCGCCCCCGACCGCGACGGCACGCTGTTCGCGCCGCAGCCGGGGCCGGGCAGCGTGGGCGGCGGCTGGCACGGCAGGACCCGCACGGCGGGGCGGCGCGCGGGCGCGGCGGCGGTGGCCGGGGCGGGCGTGGCGGCGGCGCTGAGGCGGACGCGGGGGCGGTGACGCCCGTGCGGTGTGCGCGGAGCCGCGCGGCGTTCTCAGTGGGGGCGGCGGACCAGTCGCTGACCCGCCGCGAGCAGTGCGGCCGTCGGCGCGCCGCTGGTGCGCAGGGCCGCGCGGGCCGCGTTGGCACCCGGCGCACCGTGGACCCCGCCGCCCGGGTGCGCCGAGGCCGACGCCAGGTACAGGCCCCGTACCGGTGTCTCGGGGCGCCCGGTGCCCGGCACGGGGCGGAACAGCAGCTGCTGGTGGAGCGCGGAGGTGCCGCCGTTGATGGCGCCGCCGTGGAGGCTGGCGTCCAGGGCCTCCATCGTGGGAGGGGCCAGGACGCGGCGGGCGCGGATCGCGGAGCGGAACCCGGGGGCGTACGTCTCGACGACGGCCTCCATCCGGTCCGCCATGCGCTGCTGCTCGCCGGTGGTCCACGCGCCGGTGAGCCGGTCCGGGCCCGCGTCGCCCACGACGGTGCGGGGCACATGGGTGTACGCCCACGCCGACTCGGTGCCGGCGGGTGAGCGGGACGGGTCGGCGGTCGTCATCTGGCCGAGCACCAGGAACGGCCGGTCGGGGACGAGCCGGCGGGCGATCTGCGCGGCGAAGCGGGTCAGCTCGTCGACGCCGTCCGCGAGATGGACGGTCCCGGCGCGGGCGGGGCCGTCGGCCGTCCAGGGGATGGGCCGGTCGAGCGCCCAGTCGACCTTGACGGTGCCGAAGTCCCACTGGAAGCGCCGCATGTCGTCGCGCAGCCGGCCGGGCAGGTGCTCCCAGGCGACGAGCCCCCCGTACAGGGCGGGCGCCGGCACGTCGGCCAGCACGGCGCGGCGGGCTGCGGTGAACTGCCCGTCGGCGGTGCGCACCCCGACCGCCCGGCCGTCGCGCACCGCCACCTCCGTGACCCGCCGCCCGCAGCGGATGGTGCCGCCCCGGTCGGCGAGGCGGCGGGCGAGCGCGGCGGTGAGGGCGTCGGCGCCGCCGAGGGGCACGGGGAAGCCGACGCTCTGGCCGAGCATGCACATCAGCCAGCCGAAGCCGCCGCCGAGCGCCGTCTCGGGCGTGAGGTCGGCGTGCAGGGCGTTGCCGGCGAGCAGCACCCGCCCGCCGTCGCCCGTGAAGGTCTCCTCGCCCAGGCGGCGGGCCGGCAGGAGGCCCAAGCGGGCGAGGCGCAGCCCGTCGGCGACGCCCAGCCGGGCGGCGAGCCGCAGGCCGGGCCGTACCGGCGGGAACGGCGTGAACAGGGCGCGCAGGGCGTCCGGGCGGACGCGCTCCCACAGGTCGTACAGGCCCTGCCAGGCGGCGCCGTCACCGGGGGCGAAGCCCTCCAGCCCCGCCGCGGTGCGTTCCGGGTCGCGTTCCAGTACGGCGCAGCGGCCGTCGCGCAGGGGGTGGGCGACGACGGCCGGTGCGTGGCTCCAGCGCAGGCCCCACGCGTGGAGGCGCAGGGAGCGGATGACCGGGGAGGCGGCGGTGAGCGGGTAGAAGGAGCTGAACAGGTCGTGCGCGTAGTCGGGGTGGACGCCCCGGTCGGTGCGCACGGCGCCGCCCGGCTCGTCCTGGGCCTCCAGGACCTCGACGGACCAGCCGCGGTCGGCGAGGAGGTTCGCGGCGACCAGGCCGTTGGGGCCGGCTCCGATGACGACGGCGTCGGCCATGGGTCAGGCCGCCGTCGTGTGCGTGGCCTCCACGACTTCGGCGAGTCGGCGCAGCATGCGGCGGTGGCGGAGCTGGATGGCCGATTCGAGGAGGGCGTTGTGGAGCCGGGCGCCCGGCCCGCGCAGGGGATGCTCGTCGACGATGACGAGGGTGTCCTCGCCCCACGGCACGATCTCGATGGCGACGCGGGCGGTGCCGGCGGGGCCGCTCCTGACCTCCAGTTCGAGCCGGTTCGGCGGTTCGAGCCGGCGGACGACGGTGGAGCCCTCGAGTCGTACGGGGCCGAGGGCGACGGAGTACCGGAGGGTGGCGCCGACCTCGGGCCAGGTGCCGAACAGGGGGCTGGTCTCCTCGGTGCCGACGACCCATTCGGCGTACTTGTCGGGGTCGCTGAGGACCTCCCACACCGCTGAGGGCGGGCTCTGGATGAGGTGGTGCCGTACGGCCATGCCTGTTCCTCCGCGGCCGGGGTCACCCGCGGTGCGCGGGGTGACGGTCTGCGTCGACGGGACCTCTGACGGGTGTCCCGGCGGCCGCGGGTCAAACCCGGCCGTGCGCGCGAGCCCGGCCGTGCGCGGGGACCCGGCCGTGCGGGCGAGCCGGGCCGTCGTGGGGACCCGGCCGTGCGCGGGGGTCCGGCCGTGCGGCGAACCACGGCGGGCGTGCGCACCGCGGGCGTACGGGCGGACCGGGCCGTGTCGGAAGCGCCCGCACCGTCGTACGGGGCGGTCCCGGAGGAGTGACCGGCGGCGACGGGGCCGCGGAAAAGACAAAGGCAAGGAGGTCACCGACTCCTTGCCACTCTCAAGGTATAGCGCACGGGGGGCCTTGCGGCAAGGCCCCGGGGGTGGCGCAGAATGACCGGCCCGGGGTCGGAACGCAGGGAAACGACCGCTTCGCGACGTATCTGCGCTTTTATCGCATGCGGCGCCCCGGCTCCGACTGAAGTCCCCCTTCCTGAACGGGTGTTGTGATGATCGACGTGATCGTGGTCGGCGGCGGTCCGACCGGCTTGATGCTGGCCGGCGAGTTGCGCCTGCAGGGTGTGCGGGTGGTCGTGCTCGAGAGGCTGGCCGAGCCGACCGGGCAGTCCCGCGGACGCGGACTGCACGCGCGGAGCGTCGAGATGATGGACCAGCGCGGGCTGCTGGAGCGGTTTCTCGCGGTCAGTGAGAAGTTCCAGGTCGGCGGTCTGTTCGGCGGCATCGTCAAGCCGTGGCCGGACGGGATGGACACGGCCCACCCGTACACGCTGGCCACCCCCCAGCCGGTCACGGAGCGGCTGCTGCACGAGTGGGCCGTGGAGCTGGGCGCGGAGATCCGGCGGGGCAGCGAGGTGGTCGGGCTGAGCCAGGACGACGAGGGGGTGACCGTCGAACTGGCCCCGGGCGACGCCCGTGACGGGGGCGGTACGCGGCTGCGGGCGCGCTACGCCGTCGGCTGCGACGGCGCGCGGAGCACGGTGCGCAGGCTGCTGGGCGTCGGCTTTCCCGGCGAACCCGCCACGGTGGAGACGCTGCTGGGCGACATGGAGCTGACCGAGGACCCGGAGACGGTCGCCGCCGTCGTCGCGGAGGTCCGCAAGACGCAGCTGCGGTTCGGCGCCATCCCGGAGGGCGACGGGGTGTACCGGCTGGTCGTGCCCGCCGACGGGGTGGCGGAGGACCGCACGGTCCCGCCGACCCTGGAGGAGTTCAAGGAGCGGCTCCGGGCCGTCGCGGGCACCGACTTCGGCGCGCACTCGCCGCGCTGGCTGTCCCGGTTCGGCGACGCGACCCGGCAGGCGGAGCGGTACCGGGTCGGGCGGGTGCTGCTGGCCGGCGACGCCGCGCACATCCATCCGCCGACCGGCGGCCAGGGGCTCAATCTCGGTGTCCAGGACGCGTTCAACCTCGGCTGGAAGCTGGCCGCCGAGGTCAACGGCTGGGCGCCGGACGGGCTGTTGGACAGCTACCACGCCGAACGGCACCCGGTGGGGGCCGCCGTGCTGGAGAACACCCGCGCGCAGATCGCCCTGCTGGGCACCGATCCGGGGGCGGCCGCGCTGCGCGGACTGTTCCTGAGGCTGATGGACTTCCAGGAGGTGAACCGGTACATCACCGGGATGATCAGCGCGGTCGACGTCCGCTACGACTGCGGCGAGGGCCATGAGCTGCTCGGCCGGCGCATGCCGGACGTGCCCCTGAGCCGGGGCCGCCTGTACGAGCTGACGCGCGGCGGCCGGGGCCTGCTGCTGGACCGGACGGGCCGGCTCTCGGTCGGGGGCTGGGCGGACCGGGTGGAGTACGTGGCCGACACCGGCGCCGGACTGGAGGTGCCCGCGGTGCTGCTGCGCCCGGACGGCCATGTGGTGTGGGTCGGCGAGGAGCAGGAGGACCTGCTGGAGCGGCTCCCGAGGTGGTTCGGCGCCCCGGTCAGCTGACGCGGCGCGCGGGGAGGGCGCCGCCGCCGTAGCCCTCGGCCTTGAGCCGCGACCCGTCCCCGACGTGCAGCCCTCGGCCTTGAGCCGCGACCGGTCCCCGACATGGAAGTCGGGCAGCAGGGGCCCGCCGGGCCGCAGCACCCGCCGGTGAGGACCACCACGCCCCCGGCCCGGCGGGCTGCCGGTTCGCGGGGGCGTGCGGTCGTGGGGCGTCGGGGTGCGGCGGCGCGACGGGTTCAGTGGTCCGCGGGCCGCCCGGGGGTGTCGCCGTGGGCAGGGGGGTGTTTCCGCACGGACTCCTGGGCCGGGCGGCTCGGGGTCAGGGAGTCGGCGGCCTCGCCGTCGTCCGGGTCGGTCTCGTCCCGGTCGAGCCGCAGCTCGGCTTCCTCCACCTCGTGGAGGACCTGCTCCGCGGCCGTCCTCGGGGTGCGTTCCGTCTTCTGGTGCGTCTCCTTCATGCACCTCGTGTTCCTCGCGTACCGCCCGCTACACCCGTGCGTCCGTCCGGCGGCGTCCGGGAGGGGGCGCGGGCACGGGAGGCCCTCCGGAGGGGGCTGCCCGGGCCCCCGGGCAGCCCCTGGAGCCGCAGGTCGCAGGTGCTCGATCGCCCCTCCGGTCTGCCCCGATCCAGTTGAACACGTCGCTGTCTCTTCCACCCTGCCGCGCACTAGCATCCCCGCGAAGAACACCGGAAATGAAACATTCGACCGAATGCCGATGTGAGGACGCGATGACCGCACTCAACGCGATGACGGCACCGCTCGCCGATGTGGACCTCCTGGTGAAGCGGGACCAGTCCCGTCTGATCCACCCCCACCTCCCCGGTGACGTGCCCGATCGGCTGATCATGGTGGAGGGGTCGGGCTGCCGGTTACGCGACGCGCACGGCCGCGAGTACCTCGACGCCACCGGCGGGCTGATGCTCGCGCACGTCGGCCACGGGCGGCGTGAACTGGTCGAGGCCGCGGCCGGGCAGATGGCGAGGCTGGAGTACTACAGCAGCTTCCACGAGTTCACCAACGAGCCCTCGATCAGGCTCGCGGACCGGCTGATCGAGCTCGCGCCCGCCCCGATGGAGCGGATCTACTTCACCAGCGGCGGCGCGGAGGCCGTCGACGCGGCGCTGCGCATGGCCCGGCTCTACCACCACCGCCGCGGCGAGCGGGACCGCACCTGGGTCCTGGCCCGCAACCTCGGCTACCACGGGGTCACGTACGGCGGTGCCGCGGCGACCGGTCTGCCCATGTTCCACCAGGGTTTCGGGCCCATGATGCCCCACGTGCGGCATCTGACGCCGCCGATGCCCTTCCACCCGGAGATGTACGGCGGTCAGGACCCGACCGAGTTCTGTCTGCGCGAACTGCGCGAGACGATCGAGGAGATCGGCGCGGAGAACATCGCCGTCATGATCGGCGAGCCGATCCTCGGCGTGGCGGGCGTGGTGGAGCCGCCGGCCGACTACTGGCCGCGCGTACGCGAACTGCTGTCGGCGCACGGGATCCTGCTCATCCTGGACGAGGTCATCACGGCGTACGGCAGGACCGGGCACTGGTTCGCCGCCGACCGGCTGGGCGTGGCGCCCGACTTCATCGTCACCGCCAAGGGGCTGACATCGGGTTACTTCCCGATGGGCGCGCTGCTGGTCGCCGACCACGTGGTGGACGTCGTCACCCGCGACGAGGGCTTCGTCGGCGGCTACACCTACAGCGGGCACGCGACCGGCTGCGCGGTGGCCCTGGAGAACCTGGCCATCCTGGAGCGGGAGGACCTCCTGGCCGCCGCCACCCGGATCGGCGACCGCCTCGGCGAGCGGCTGCGCCGGCTGGAGGAGCTGCCCGTGGTCGGCCAGGTCCGGCAGATCGGCCTGATGATCGGCATCGAGCTCGCCGCCGACCCGGACACCGGGGAGCCGCTGTCCGCCGAGTGGGTACCGCCCCTGGTCCGGGAGCGCTGCGGCGTCATCGTCCGCAACAACCCCAACACCGTCCTGATGAGCCCGCCGCTGGTGATGAGCGAGGAGGAGGCGGACCGGGTGGCGGAGGCCGTGGGCGGCGTCCTCACCGAGTACGCCTCCCGCAGGCGCGGCCCCTCCGCCGCACCCACCCGCGCCCTGCCGGTGCTCGACCGGCCGTGGGAGCGGCCGCCGTCGATGTCCGACCTGCTCGCCGCCGCCATGGAGTGGCACTTCGACCCGAAGACCGGCTCGCGCTTCTGGCTGGAGCGCGCCAGGACCCTGGACTTCGACCCGCGCAAGGACGTCCGCACCGAGGCCGACCTGGCTCTGTTCCCGAACGTCGTGGACGAGCTGCGGGACGTCCGCGTGGAGGACCTCGTCCCGCGCGGCTACGGGGACCAGCCGATCCCGCTGGAGGTGTACGAGAGCGGCGGGACGACCGGTGCGCCCAAGCGCATCGCCTGGCTGCCCGACCTCCACGAGCAGCTGATCACCTGGCACTGCGCGGTCCTCGACGACCGGGGGGTCCCCCGCGGGGCGAACTGGCTGACGATCGGCCCGAGCGGACCGCACATGTTCGGCCCCATGGGGCGCTCCCTGGCCCATCGCCGCGGGGGCCTTCCGTTCACCGTCGACCTCGATCCGCGGTGGGCCAAGAAGTGCGTCGCCGAAGGCAGGAGCGAGGAGGCGAAGAGGTACCTCGCGCATGTCCTCGACCAGGTCGAAACGATCCTGCGGACCCAGGACGTCGGTGTCGTCTTCACCACGCCGCCCATCCTGGAGGCGCTCGGCGCGGACGAGGAGCTGGCCGGACTGGTCAACGCGAAGGTCCGCACCCTCATCTGGGGCGGGGCGTCGATGAGCCGGGACACGCGGAGCCTGCTGCGCGACGAGGTGTTCCCGCGGACGCGGCTGCTCGGCTTCTACGGGAGCACGATGGTCGGCGCGGGGATGTACGAGCGGGACGGGCTCGCCGCCGACGAGCCGTCGACCTTCGACCCGCCGTACCCCTTCGTCAGCATGCGGGTCGTCGACCCGGACACCGGCCGGACCGTGCCCTACGGCGAACGCGGACAGGTCGTCATGAGCCACGTCAGCCGCAGCATGCTCCTGCCCAACAACCTCGAACGGGACACCGCGATCCGGGTGCGCCCGGCCGAGGGCTCCGGCGGCGACGCGGTCGCCGACATCAGACCGGTGCCGACGTTCGACGGGACGACCGTGGTCGAGGGGGTCTACTGACATGCCGGACTCCGCGGAACCCCTCCACCTCGACGCGCTCGGCCCCGGCGGGCCCTACCGGACGCACGAGACGGACGTCGTCCACGACGTCACCGGCCGTCCCGTCGCGCGGCTCAGCATGGTGCCGCGCCTCTACGCGCGGCGCACGCTGACGGCGCTGCGGCGGGCCGAGCCGCTGCCGCTGGACGAGCGGGTGGCGGCGCTGGCCGAGGCCGGGCGGCTCTTCGCCACCGCCACCCTCGGCGGGCTGACGCCCGAGCGGTACGAGCACACCGTCGCCCGCGTCAGCGGCCTGCCCCTCGGGACGGTGCGGGAGTCGACCGGCACCCTCGCCACCGGGCTGGCCGGGGCGTACGGCTTCGCCTCGCAGGCCCGGCCGCGCGGCAGCAGGGACAGCGCCCCTGGCACGGGAACGGCCGCGTGGCTGCGGCGCGGTGAGGTCTTCGCCGCGCTCACCGCCGGCAACCACCCCGGGATCCACGCCCAGTGGGTGGAGGCGCTGGCGCTGGGCTACCGCGTGGCGCTGCGGCCCTCGCGGCGCGAACCGCTCAGCGCGCACCGGGTGGTGAGCGCGCTGCACGCGGCCGGGTTCGGCGGGGACCAGGTCGCCCTGCTGCCCAGCGACCACGGCGTGGCGGACGAGCTGGTGGCGGGCGCCGACCTGGCGATCGTCTACGGCGGGGACGCCGTGGTCGACAAGTACCGCGCCAGTACGACCGTGCTGCCGCACGGGCCGGGGCGGGCCAAGATCCTGCTGACGGCGGAGACCGATGCCTTGCGGCATCTCGACACGATCGTCCACTCGGTCAGCCGGCAGGCGGGCGCGGAATGCGCCAACACGACGGCCGTCTTCGTGGAGGGCGACCCGGCGCCGGTCGCCGAGGCCGTGGCCGCGCGCCTGGCCGAGCTCCCGTCCCTGCCGCCGACGAGCGAGCAGGCGGTCCTTCCGGTGCGGGAGCTGGACGCCGCGCGGTCCCTGGAGAAGTACCTGCACGCCGCGGCCGCCGGTGCCAGGGCGTGGCTGGGGGGTGACACGGTCGTCGCCGACCTCGGTGACGGTTCCGCCGTGCTGCGCCCCGCGGTGTTCCAGCTGGACCGGGCGGACGCTCCGCAGGCGCGACGGGAAATGCCGTTCCCCTGCGTGTGGTTCGCGCCGTGGAGCCGAGCCGACGGCCTGGCCCCGCTGCGGGACACGCTGGTGCTGACGGCGCTGACGTCCGATCAGGAACTGGTGGCACGGCTCCTGAGCGACCCGGACATCCGGAACCTCCATGTCGGCGACCACCCGACCGACGTGCTGGTGCCGGGCCTCCCCCACGACGGGTACCTCGGCGAGTTCCTGATGCGCAGCAAGACCTTCACGGGCGGGCCGGTTCCGGTGGCGTAGGGCACGGGGGCGGGCGGGGTAGGGGCCGTGCGGACAGCGGCTGCCGGGGCCCGGGGCGGCGGCTCCGGGCCCCGGCGGGGTGGCGGCCACAGCGGCGGGCGGATGCCTGGCGCCGGGACCGGGGCGGGCGCCGGAGGGCGGGCGGGGGCGTGGCGCCGCGCGGCCGTGGCGTGAAAGTTCCGTCCGCCGACGGCCGTCGCCCCAGCTTGGCGGCGCTTGCAGAGGCGTAGACCAACGGCGTTCGCGCCCCGCCCTTCCCCGGCGCGTTCTACGTGCGTAGCGTGAATCCGCCACCTGACATGTTCACCTCAGGCTTTCGGAGGCACGCCATGCCCGTGCACAGATCCGGAACGACCCGAACCGCCGTGGCCACGGCCCTGCTGGCCGTCCTGGCCCTCCTCCTCACCCTCCCCGGAGCGGCGAACGCCGCCGACAAGCCCGGCAAGCCGCCGCGCGGCTCCGCCCGCATGGGCATGGGCGTCCCCGCCCACGACGGCGTCGGCGGCATCCCGCCCGCCGACCCCTACGCCACCCAGACGGAGGGCGTGGACGTCTCCAGCCACCAGGGCAACGTCAACTGGCCGGCGCTGTGGACGAGCGGCGTGAAGTGGGCGTACGTGAAGGCCACCGAGGGGACGTACTACAAGAACCCGTACTTCCCGCAGCAGTACAACGGCTCGTACGACATCGGCATGATCCGGGGCGCCTACCACTTCGCGACCCCCGACACGACGAGCGGCGCCGCCCAGGCCGACTACTTCGTCAACAACGGCGGAGGCTGGTCCAGGGACGGCAAGACCCTGCCGGGCGCGCTGGACATCGAGTGGAACCCGTACGGGTCGGCCTGCTACGGCAAGACGCAGGCCGGGATGGTCAGCTGGATCCGCGACTTCCTGGCCCGCTACAAGCACCGCACGGGCCGCGACGCGGTGATCTACACGGCGACTAGCTGGTGGAAGCAGTGCACGGGCAACTACGGCGGCTTCGGCGCCACGAACCCGCTCTGGATCGCGCGGTACAACACCACCGTCGGCGAACTCCCCGCCGGGTGGCCCTACTACACGATGTGGCAGTACACCTCCACGGGTCCGATCGTGGGCGACCACAACCGGTTCAACGGCGCGTACGACCGCGTCCAGGCCCTCGCCAACGGCTGAGCCGGGCGCGACGGGGGGCGGGCCGGGGGTGTGCGCACACCGCGACACCCCCGGCCCGTGGGCCCGCCCGGCTCCCGCGCCCGCCGGGCTCCCGGCCGGGGTCGGGGGCTCCGGCGGGCCACCGGTACGTGCGGGGGCCGGTCAGCCGGCGGGACGGGCGTAGTCGCCGAAGCCGGTCCAGTCCAGGGTCACGCAGGGCTCGTCGCCCACCACCCAGGCGTCGTGGCCCGGCTCGATCATGATGAAGTCGCCGGGGCCGGCCTCGCCGCTCTCCCCGTCGTCCATCACGATCTTGATCCGGCCGCTGACCACGTACCCGGTGTGGGCGGCCTGGCAGCTGTCGGTGCCCACGAGCGGCTTGACGTGCTCCGACCAGCGCCAGCCGGGCTCGAAGACGGCCCGCCCGACGGGGCCGCTCTCGGTGTTCAGCAGATCCAGCCGTCCCTTGTCGCCCTCGAAGGGACGCGTCTCGTCGGCCGCGTCGAAATTCCTGCAGACGATTCCTGCCATGGTCGTCCGCCTCCCAGGGAGTGCCGCTTCCCCCGAGTCCTCTTCCAGGCTACGCGCGCCCCGCGAGCCCGCGCGGCCAGGCGGACCGCACCGTCCCCACCCGGCGGCGCCCCGCCCACCGGCCCTCCGGAGCAGCCCCCGGCCCGGCCGCTGCGACGCCCGACGCCCTGACCCCCGAGGCCCGGCCGGCGGGATCCGGCCCCGGCCGCGGACGGCCGCGCCGCCACGGATGATCTTCAGCCACTTTTCCGCGCCCTCGTCGGCGGCGTCGCGGCGGGCGGAACCGGAACCGCCGGTCGGCGCCCCGCCGCCGGTTCCGCCGGGGGGCCCGCAGGTGGGCGCCCTTCGGCGGTCCCCCGGGCCCGCCGCCGCCCCACCCCGCCGACCGAAGACGGCGGGCGTTGCCGCCCTTCGGGTTCCGGCCTGATCGGCGCGGCCGGCCGAAGGACCGGGAACCTCCACCCCCGCGCCTCCGACTACTGGAACGAGGCCGCCGACCGGCGGCCGCGCAGACGAGGGGGAGGGCCCAGGGTGTCAGACCACGGTTTCGGTTCGGAACCGTCCGGTCACATACCGGAACCCGCCGACCGCTGGCTCCTGGTCGCGGTGGCGGGCCTGCTGTCGTTCGTGGCGATGCTGGACATGAACATCGTCAACATCGCGCTCGCGGCCATCTCGGACAGCCTGGACGTGTCGGCGGCGACCGCCCAGTGGGCGGTGCTCGGGTACCAGCTCCCGGTCGTGGCCCTGCTGCTGCCGGTGGGCCGGTGGCTGGACGGGGTGGGACAGCGCTCCGCGCTGCTGGTCGCGGCCGGCGGGTTCGCGGTGTGCAGCGCGCTCGCCGCCGTCGCGCCCTGGGTGGCGTGGCTGATCGCCGCGCGGATCGCCCAAGGCGCCTTCGGCGCCGTGCTGTTCGTGCTCATGCCGGTGCTGGCGATCCGCTCCGTACGGCCCGAGGCGCGCGGGCGGGCGATGAGCGTGCCGGCGACGCTGGGCCCGCTCGGCGCGGTGACCGGCCCCGCGGTGGGCGGACTGCTCCTGGACCACCTGGGCTGGCGCGCGGTGTTCCTCGTGAAGATCCCGGTCTGCCTGCTGGCGCTGGTGGTCGCCTGGCGGGCCATGCCGAAGGACGGCCGGCTGCGGGGACTGGACCGGCGCGCCCTCGTCGACACGGCGCTCGTCGCGACCGGCGTGACGGTGCTGCTGGTGTCGCTGACGCTGGCCTACGACGCGCCCGGGTGGCTGCTGCCCGCGCTCGCCGCCGTGCCGCCGCTGTGGTGGTGGCTGCGCGGACCGGGCGGCCGCCCGGTGACCGGCGCGCTGCGGGACTCGCGCGCGTATCCGGCGCACGGGGCCGTGCTGGGCCTGGCGGCCGGGTTCGCGGCGACGCACTACGTGGCGGCCCTGTACCTCCAGCGGGACACCGGGTTCTCGGCGACGGCGACCGGGCTGGCGCTGCTGGCGTTCCCGCTCGGGATGGGCGTGGCGGGGCCGGTCGGCGGGCGGCTCGCCGACCGGTACGGGGCCCGGCCCGTCGCGGTCGTCGGCGCGTCCCTCACCGCCCTGGGCCTGCTGCTGCTGGTGCCGCTCGGCGACGACTGGTCGCTGCCGGACATCGCGTGGCGGCTGGCGCTCGCCGGTGTCGGCATGGGCCTCAACGGCGGCCCCACCCAGGCCCTCGTCATGGGCGCCGCGCCACGGGAACGCACCGCCACCGTCGCCGCCACGCTCCAGCTCGCGCGCAGCCTGGGCTTCACCGTGGGACCCGCGCTGGCGACCGCCGCGTGGGGTCTCGCGGGACCCGCCGACGGGGTGCGCGCCGGCCTCGCCCTGGCCGCCGTCGCCGCCTGCGCCGCCGTCCCGCTCATCGCCTTCCGGGGCCGTACGGCCCCCTCCCCCGCCGGCGAGAGGGCCGGGGCGGCACCCGGCACGTCCCCCGCGACGGCCCCCGCCGCGGCAGCCGGCGGCCGGACCCCCGGCACGCCCCCCGAAACGGCCGCCGGTCCACGCGACCGGACGGCGACCGACGAAGAACCCGACGAGACGACCGACGCGGCCTCCGCCGCCCGCCCCTGAACCAGGAGAACCCCCCATGTGCGGAATCACCGGCTGGGTGTCGTTCCACCGCGACGCCCGTGAACAGGCCCCCGTCATCGAGGCCATGACCGCCAAGCTCACCCCGCGCGGCCCCGACGCCGGAGGCGTGTGGGTCGGTGAGCACGCGGCGATCGGTCACCGGCGCCTCGCCGTCATCGACATATCCGGCGGCGTCCAGCCGATGCTGGACCGCCCCGACTCCCCCGCCGTCGTCCTCACCTACAGCGGCGAGGTGTACAACCACCATGAACTGCGCGCCGAGTTGCGCGGTCTGGGGCACGTCTTCCATACCCGCAGCGACACGGAGGTCGTGCTGCGCGCGTACGCCCAGTGGGGCGAGGCGATGGCGGACCGGCTGGAGGGCATGTTCGCGTTCGCCGTGTGGGACGAGCGGGAGCAGCGGCTGCTCCTGGTGCGCGACCGGCTGGGCGTGAAGCCGCTGTTCTGGGCTGCCGTCGACGGCGGCCTGGCGTTCGCGTCCGAGCCGAAGGCGCTGTTCGCGCACCCCGAGATCCGGCCGCGGGTCGACGCGGACGGACTGCGGGAGGCGTACAGCCTCCTGTTCAACACCGGGCCGACCGTCTGGTCCGGGGTCCGCGAGGTGGAGCCCGGCGGGCTGCTCGTCCTCGACCGGGGCGGCATCCGCGAGCGCCGCTACTGGCAGCTGGAGGCCACCGCGCACCGCGACGACCAGGACGCCACCGTGGAGCGGGTGCGCGAGCTGGTCGGCTCCGCCGCCCGCAGCCAGCTGGAGGCGGACGTCCCGCTGTGCAGCCTGATGTCCGGCGGCATCGACTCGACGGTCCTGACCGGTCTGCTCGCCGAGGAACTGCGCCGCCGCGAGGGCGCGGACGCCCGCATCCGCTCGTACGCGGTGGACTACAGCGACCAGGCGGAGGAGTTCACCGGCGACGTCCTGCGCACCGGTCACGACACCCCGTACGCCACCGAGGCGGGGGCGTACATCGGCACCGACCACAGCACCGTCATCCTCGATCCCCGGGCGCTGCTCGACCCGGAGAACCGCAAGGCCGTCGTCATCGCGCGGGACTCGCCGATCGGCGTCGGGGACATGGACACCTCGCTCTACCTGCTGTTCGGCGAGATCCGCAAGCACTCGACGGTCGCCCTGTCCGGCGAGGCCGCCGACGAGGTGTTCGGCGGGTACCCGTGGTTCCACAACCCGAAGGCGCTGGCGGCCGACACGTTCCCGTGGCTGCTGGTCACCGGCGACGAGGCCGCCATGCCGATGAACCCCGAACTGGGGCTGGGCCTCGCGGAGTTCCGCGCCGACACCTACCGCAGCGCCCTGGCCGCCGTGCCGCACCTGGACGACGAGACGCCACAGGAGCACCGGCAGCGCGTCATGCAGCACGTGTCGCTGACGCGGTGGCTGCGCCAGCTCCTGCACCGCAAGGACCGGCTGAGCATGGCGCAGGGCCTGGAGGTCCGCGTGCCGTACTGCGACCACCGGCTCGTCGAGTACGCGTTCTCCACGCCGTGGTCGCTCAAGAGCTTCGACGGCCGCGAGAAGAGCCTGCTGCGCGCCGCCGGTGCCGGGTACGCGCCGGACTCGGTGCTGCACCGGCCGAAGAACCACTACCCGGCCACCCACCACCCGGACTACAACCGGGGCCTTCAGGAGATGGCGCGTGACGCGCTCACCGTCGACCAGGTGCGGGCGCTGGCCGACGAGACCCTGATCAAGCCGTGCCTGGACACGCCGCCCGACCGCCTGGAGTGGGGCCACCGCCTGCGCCTGGAGCGCGTCGTGGACCTGGCGCTGTGGCTGGACCACTACAAGCCCGAACTGGCCCTCTGACCCGGCCTTCCGAACTGCCGCGCCCGCGCCCCTTCCCCCGGGGGCGCGGGCGCGGCCCTTTCCCGGCGGTCCCTTTCGCGGTGGCCCCTTTTGCGGCGGCCCCGGTCTCCCGGCCGCCCGGACGGCCGCCGTGGCGACGGCCCCGCGCGGGAGGGCCTCGTGCGCCCCTGCGCCCCGTACCGGATGGCCCTCCTGCGGCCCCGTACCCGGGCGGTTGTGTACGGCCCCGCGCGCGGGCGTGTGAAGGCCGGTCGTACGGTGGTGGCGTGCGCCCGCGGCCGCGTGCGGCGCCGGGGCGGGAGGGGGCGGAATGCGGGTGCTGACCTGGAACGTGTGGTGGCGCTTCGGCCCGTGGGAGCAGCGGCGGGACGCCGTCCTCGCGGTGCTGCGCGACCTGCGGCCCGACGTCGTCGGCCTGCAGGAGGTGTGGGCCCGCGACGGGGAGAACCTCGCCCGGTGGCTCGCGTCCCGGCTGGGCATGCACTGGACGTGGGCGCCGTCGCGGGCGCCGCAGGGCTGGCAGCGGCGGATCGGCGACCCGGCCGTGGAGGTCGGGAACGCCGTACTGAGCCGCTGGCCCATCGCGGAGCGCGCCACGGCGGAGCTTCCCGCGCCCGAGGGCGAGGACGACGGACGACTGGCCCTGTACGCGGGCATCGACGCCCCCTCGTGCCGGGTGCCGTTCTTCACCACGCATCTCAGCTCGGCCGACGACGCCTCCGCGCTGCGCTGCCGCCAGGTGGAGGAACTGGCCCGGTTCGTGGCGGCGCACAGCGAGGGGACCGCTTTCCCACCCGTGGTGACGGGCGACTTCAACGCGTGGCCGGACTCCGACGAGGTACGCCGGTTCGGCGGCTACAAGACGGCCCCCGTGGTGCCCGGGCGGGTCCTCGTGGATGTCTGGGAGTACGCCGACCCGGCGCAGCCGTCGGCGACCTGGGACGCAGCCAACCCGTACGTCGCCGCGCGCCACTCGCCGAGCGTCCGCATCGACTACATCCACGTCGGTCCGCCGGGCCCCGGCGGTCTCGGCGCACCCCGCTCGGTGCGGCGCGCCGGCGACGGGCCCGTGGCGGGCGTCTGGCCGTCCGACCACGCCGCCGTGCTCGCGGACTTGCGGGACCACTCCGACGCCGCGGAGCCGGACACGGCCACGGGCCCGGCGCCCGCGACGCGGGCGGACAAAGACTCGAAGGGTCGGCGGGCGGTGTGAATCGGCGGTCGGCCCGCCCGACCGACGACACCATTGCGCCGTTCGGGCGTTGAGGTACCCGTGAGGCCGCCGCAGAGACGATTCTGCATGAGGGGGATCGGCCCCTGCGCCGCGGCGTCACCGGTGAGGCCGATGACGAACGTGCGGAGAGTGACCAGGTGGGGAAGCACGGTGGCGGGCCCGGGGTACCGCCCGCGTACGGGACGCGTGACGCGCTGGTGGGGCGCGACCGCGAGGTGTCCGAGGTGCGGGAGCTGGTGGCGGCTCATCGCCTGGTGACCGTGGTGGGCGGGGTCGGGGTGGGCAAGAGCCGCCTGGCGGCCGCGGCACTGCCGGGCGCCGGGCGGACGCGGACGGGGCCCGGTCCCCGGGAGCGGGTCGTACGGGTGCGATGGCGCGGCACCCGTCCGGCCTCGCCCGGGCAGGTCGCCGCGGCGGTGTTCCACGCCGTCACGGGGGCGCCCCCGCGCTCCGGGCCGGTCGGCGTCGCGGACGTGGCGGCGCGGCTCGCGGGGAGCGGACGCACGCTGCTCTTCCTGGACGACATGGACGCGGCGCACCGGGCGTGCGTCGGCGTGGTCCGGGAGCTGCTGGAGGCCGTGCCCGGCCTGCGCGTGCTGGTGACGGCGCGCCAGCCGCTGGGGCTCGGCGAGGAGCGGGTGTGCCGGCTGGGTCCGCTGCCCGTGTCGGCCGGCGCGGCGGGTGTGTCGCCGGCGGCCGAGCTGTTCCTCGCCGCGGCGAGGGAGGCGTGCGGCGACGCGGTGGCGGACGCGGTCGGTCCGGCCGCGGCGGAGGAGGTGTGCCGGTCCCTCGAGGGGCTGCCGCTCGCGATCACCATGGCCGCGCAGCAGCTCGCGGACCGGAGCGCCGACGAGCTGGCGCGGGCGCTGCGGCACGGCCAGTGCTGGCTGACGAGCGAGCGGGCCGCGCTGCGCCGCCACCGTTCGCTGCGCAGCGCCGTGGGTGCCGCGTACGCGCTGTGCGACCGGACGGAGCGGGTCGTGTGGGCGCGCGGCAGCGTGTTCGCGGGCGGCTTCGACGAGTCGGCGGCGGCGTTCGTGTGCGTGGGCGGGAGCGTCGCGCCGCAGGACGTCCCGGCGTGCCTGGCCCGGCTGGCCGCCGCGGGCGTGCTGGAGCTGATGGGCGAGCCGGGCGGGTTGCGCGCGCCGCGGTACCGGATGGCGCGGGCCGCGCGGGACTTCGGCACGGAACGGCTGTGGGAGGCCGGGGAGGCGGAGATCGCCGCCGAACGGCTCGCGGTGCACGCGCGGCGCGTCGCGGTGGTGGCGGAGGGCCTGTGGAACGCCGGCGGCCAGGCGCAGGCCGCGCAACTCCTCAGCGACGAGCGGGAGAACCTGCACGCCGTCCTCGACCGGGCGGTACGGCGGCCGGAGCAGGCCGGCGAGGTGCTGGAGACGGTGGCCGGGCTGTGGTTCTGGTGGGTCGTGTACGGGGAGCGGGAGGCGGGGCGCCGCCATCTGCTGCGGCTGCTGCCGCACGCCCCGGCCGACCGGCCGGTGACCGTGCGTGCGCTGTGGCTGGCGGCGTGGCTGTCGGCGTGCGACGCGCCGCGCACGGCGGACGAGCTGCTGCGGCGGGCGTGGCCGGCGGCGGTGATGCTCGGCGACAGCGCGGCGGTCGGGCGGATCGCCCATGTGCAGGGGGTCCTCGCGCTGCACGAGGGCGCCCTCGCGGAGGCCGCCGACCACTTCCGGGAGGCGGCGTCGCTCGTGCCGGCGCGGGCGCCCGGCGGGCCGTCCCCGGCGGTGAGCCTGGCGGCGCTGGCGGTGGCGCAGGCCGGGTTCGCGCCGGGCGCGGCGCACCGGACGGCGCGGCGCGCCCTGGCGCAGCGGGAGGCGCGCGGTGACGCGTGGGCGACGCTGGTCGCCCGGTACGCGCAGGCGTACGTCGACCAGCGGCGCGGTCACCCCGGCCGGGCGTGGCGCCGTACGCGCAGGGCGCTCGCGTCGCTGGACGCCCGCCTGCCGCTGCCGTACGGCTCCGACGCGCTGCGCCGGTTGCTGGAGGACCTGGAGCGCGGCGCCCCCGGCCGGCCGCCGCACGCCGCGAAGGCGGCCGCGCCGGCCCCGCTCGGCTTCGAGGCCCCCGCCTCCCCGCCGCGCGGCGCACCACCCCGCGACACCTGCGCGGCGGTCCGCTGAGCGGCGGCCCGGCGAGGGAAGACGGGTGGAGAACTCCGGCGAGGACCGGAGGCCGGCCAGCCGGAGGCGTCCGGCGGAGGCGGAAGGCGGGGGCGTCCGGCGGAGGCCGGGGGCGGGGGCGTCCGGCGGAGGCCGGGGACGGGTCTGGCGGTCGCGGCCGACCTCAGTCGACGCGAACGTCAGTCGCCGCGAACGTCGGCCATCGCCTGCTCCCGCCCTCGACCGGCGTGCGCGGAGGCGACCGGACCGGTGGGGCCGGTGCCCGCCCCCGCCCCTGGGCCGGTCGGGAGGTCCGTATCTCCGCGCGGGCGGAGGAGGGATGCACGGACCAAGGACTACCCGGCGGAGGCGCTGTCGTAGGCGCCGCGCGGCGCTTGTCGTGCTTCCTTCGTCCGGCGCCGTGCGGCGGGGCGGGGTGGTGAGGTTGGCACGATCGGGTGGATTGGGCGGCGGCCGGGGCTCCCGTCGCGCCGCCCCGCATACGCTGTGGCGTCGCCGCGGCGCGGGCAGCCGGCGGCGCTCACGCGCTACGGGGGTGGCATGGGTTTCGGGTACGGACAGCGGCGCGGCGGGCAGCTCCCCGCCGAGCGCACCGGTTTCGTCGGGCGCGCCGCGGAACTGGACGCCGTGGCCCGGGAGCTGGAACGGCACCGGCTGGTCACGCTGACCGGTCCCGGCGGGGTCGGCAAGAGCCGGGTGGCGCTGCGGGCGGCCGCGCGGCTGCGGGAACGGTTCCCCGACGGAGTGTGGCTGGTCGAGCTGTCGGCGCTGCGCGACCCGGATGCGCTGCCCGCCACGCTCGCGGCGGTGCTGGGACTGTCGGAGCGGCCCGGTGCGCCGCCCCTCGACGCGGTGGTGGCCGGTCTGCGGGAGAAGCGGCTCCTGGTCGTGCTGGACACCTGCGAGCACCTCATCGACGCGTGCGGGACCTTGAGCGATGTACTGCTGCGGGAGGCCGAGGGGGTGGCCGTGCTCGCGACGAGCCGGCAGCCGCTGGACGTGCCCGGGGAGCGGTGCGTACCGGTCGGGCCGCTGGAGGGGGACGACGCGGTGGAGCTGTTCGCGCGGCGCGCGGCGGACGTCGTACCGGACTTCGCCGTGACGCCGGACAACCGGGCGCGGGTGGCGGCCCTGGTGGAGCGGCTGGACGGGGTGCCGCTGGCGCTGGAGCTGGCCGCCGTGCGGCTGCGTGCCGTGCCGCTCGCGGAGCTGGTGGCGCGGCTGGACCGTCCGCTGCGGGTGCTGACCGGGGGCCGGCGGTGCGCTCTGGACCGGCACCGCTCCCTGCGGGCGGCGATCGGCTGGTCGTACGAGCTGTGCACGCCCGGCGAGCGGCTGTTGTGGACGCGGCTCTCGGTGTTCCGCGGTCCGTTCACGCTGTCGGCGGCCGAGACGGTGTGCGCGGGCAGTGGTCTGGCCGGTGAGGAGGTGCTGGAGGCGCTGGTGGGCCTCGTCGACAAATCGGTTCTGCGGCGCGTGGGCGACGAGGGCACGCGGTATGTGCTGCCGGACGCGGTCCGCCGGTTCGGCGGGGAGCTGCTGGAGCGCTCGGGTACCGCCGGGCTGTTCCGCGACCGGCATCTGGAGGCGCACGCCTCGTTGGCGCGGCGGTTGTGGACGGGCCTGCTGACGCCGTCGCAGGCCGCGTCGTACCGAGCCGTGCGCGAGGGGGCGGCCGACGTGCGGGCCGCGCTGCGGCACGCGTACGGCTCCGGGGGGCGCGCCGTGCGGGGCCTGCGGCTGGCCGCGCGGATCACGCCGTACTGGCGGGCGGCGGGGGCGTCGGCGGAGGGGCGGCAGTGGATCGACGAGGGTCTGGAACTGGTGCCGGAGGAGTGCCGGGAGCGGGCGTGGGGGCTGTTCGCGACGGGGCTGCTGGCGGTGTGGTCGGCCGACCGCGCGTTGGCGGCGGAACGATTCACCGCGGCCGTCGAGGCGGCACGGCGCACCGGAGACGGGCGGGTGGAGCTGTACGCCGACGCGTATCTGGGGGCGCTGGCCGCGCTGGACGGGGACGTGGAGGCCGGGACGGCGCGGGTGGAGGCGGCGCGCCGCCGGATCGCGGCGGCCGGGGACGCCCTCGGCGCGGCCGTCGTCCACGGCGAGGGCGCGCTGCTGCGGGCGGCGCTCGGGGACACGGCCGGCGCGCTGGAGTGGTGCGGGGCGGCCCTGGAGGGCTTGCGGGAGACGGGTGAGCGGCAGTTCTCCGCCGCGGCGCTGACCGTGCGGGGGGCCGTGCTGTGGCGGGCCGGGGCGTACGAGGCGGGCGCCGAGGCGCTGCGCCGGGGCCTGGCGTGGGCCGGTGAGGTCGGGGACGTGCCGGTCGGGGCTTCGGCGTGCCGCGTTCTCGGCTGGCACGCGGCGCGGCGGGGGCGGTACGCGCGGGCGGCGTGGCTGCTCGGGTACGCGCAGGGCGCCCACCCGCTGCGGGAGGACCCGGTGGTGACCGTGCCGGCGCTGCTGCGGGAGCACATGTCCGTGCGGCACCGGGCGCGGTCCGCCCTGGGCCGGGAGGGGTTCGAGGCACATCTGCGGGCCGGGGCGGGGCTGTCGCTCCCGGAGGTGCTGGCGGCGGTACGGGAGGACGTGGACGTACTGGACGCCGCCCCGCCGGACGGCGGGTCACCGGACGGGGTGGCGGCGGGCCGTGCCGCCCGGCGCGCGGGTGCGCGGGGTGTGGGCGCGCCGCACACCGGCGTACCTGCGGACGCGCCCCGGCCCGCTGTGGCGGCGCGCGATGCGGGGGTGCTGACGCCCCGCGAGCGGGAGGTCGCCGCGCTGGTGGCGCGCGGGCTGTCCAATCGGGAGGTCGCCGAACGGCTGGTGATCTCCAAGCGGACCGCCGACGCCCATGTGGAGCACATCCTGGCGAAGTTGGGGGTCCGGTCACGCAAGCAGATCCCGCCGCCGCACGATGAGCCGCCCGTGAGCGGCCCCGCGGCCGGGGAGCCGCGGGTGCACGCGCCGCCCGCCGGGGATCCGCCCACCGGGACCGCGAGGTGAGCGCGTACGTATACCGAGCCGTCCCGGGCTCCGGGAATCCGGATACCGATCTCGTGGCGAATTCCCGACAGTGCCGTGCCCGGCAGGTCACGCTGGTAGGCGCCCCCGGAGGGGCGGGAAAGTGCGCGGGCCGGCCGGTGGCCGCCGTCGTCCCCCCGCGGCCGCCCCGGTGAGAGGCCGGCGCCGCCTCCCCCTCCGGTGGTCGGACCGGTGGCCGCCCCGACGGGCCGGGGCGGCCGCGGTCGAAGCGCACCCGGCGCCCCCTACGGAGAGGAACTCCTTGACGCACCGCCCCGAGACCGACGGCCCCCGGCGGCTCTCCACGGACACCGCCCGCTGGCCCGGCACCCCGCACCGGCCGGCCACCGGCCTGCCCGCACCCGGCACCCGGCAGCGGTCGGACACGGCCCCGCCCTGGCCCGGCACCCCGCAGCGGCCGGCCGGCGCCGGGCCCTGGCCTGCGGCCCCACCGGGCGGCACCGCGGCCGGGCCCCTTCAGGCGAATCGGTTCTCCGTGCGGCGCCGCTGGACGGTGCCGCCCTCGACGGCCGCGCCGCGCCCCGGGAACGTTCCGGTGGCGCCGGCGGCGGAGGTCGCACGGCCCCCGGCGGGGACCATGCCCCTCGACGTGATGCCCTTCGAACTCCAGGTCGGCGACTGGCTCCCGTTCACCGACGAGGTGGCCCGCCGTGTGGTGGACCTGCGCGCGGTCGGCCCCGGCAACGCCTACCGGCGGGTCGACGTGGGCGACGTGCCGGCGCTCACCGTGACCCACCGGGTGCGGGTGTACCGCGACGTGGCGCGCGTGGTGCGGCCGGAGCGCGGCGGTGGCGCAGCTGCCGCCAGGTAGCGGTGGGGCAGGGGCCCTGCGGCCGGTCCTTGAGGAAGTCGCGGTACGGGACCCGGCGCGGCCGCGGCCCGGTCTCCACCCAGTGGCCCTTGCCGGACACGGTGTCCCAGGTGCCGTTGGGCATCGGCAGGTAGCCGCGTCGGCCGGACTTGTCCTGCGAGGTGATCTGGAGGACGTCGGCGTGTCCGCGGCGGCGGCGCAGGACGACGCAGTAGTGCCGCGCGGCCTGCTCGCTGTCGCGGAACGGCACCATCGCGAGCCAGACCTCGCCCGGCAGCGGCCGGCCCCGCTCCCGGCGGCGTACGACCCCGCGGAAGACCAGGGCGGTGACGCCGGCCGCGAGGCTCTCCAGAGTGGCGCCGAAGGTCCAGTCGTCGGTGCCGACCCGGTCGCGGACCCACAGGGCGACCAGCGCGCACAGCGCCAGCAGCACCGCCGTGCGGACGGCGAGGCCGGGCGCGCGGCCGGGGCGGCGGCGCCCCGCCGACCAGGTCACGGTCAGCGCGGTCAGCACGGAGACGGCGCCGAGCGCGGCCCACTCCCACCAGAGCGGCTGCTGGGGCGGCGACTGCGCCGCCATCAGGTCGGACACGGTCAGCGGCGACGTCAGCAGCTGCCCGAGTATGCCGACGGCCGGCACCAGGGCCAGGCAACCCCACATGGCTCTTCCCCCTCGTCCCGCTCCCCGTCCGTCCCGCCGCTCCGGGACTCCCCCGGCAGACCCTCGCAGACTGGGTGCCGCCGCGGCATCCGCAGATCGTCGTAGGCGAGGCCGTAACCGTACGCGGACGGCGCGGGGACCACACTGGACCGAGGGGAGTTGACGATGCGTCAGTTGTCGAGGAGCCGCCACGCGGTCAGGGCGACCCGCGCGCGGGTCAGGCCCGCGGGCTCCGTCAGGTCGATGCCGAGAGTCCTCGCGATCTGTTCGAGCCGGCGGGCGACGCTGCTGTGGTGCAGGTGCAGAAGGTCGGCGGCGCGGCGCAGGGAGCCGGTGGCGCAGTAGGCGTCCAGGGTCTCCAGGTCCTCCGGGCTGCCGGCGACGCGGGCGACGGCGGCCACGTCGGCGTTGCCCGCCGCGGTGTCGCGCGGCACGTCGGCGAGGAGGGCGAGCGCGCCGAGGTCGGCGTGGCGGACGACGGGGTCGCGCGGGGTGGTGAAGCGCAGGGCGGTCCGGGCCTGCCGCCAGGACGCGGCGGTGCCTTCGGCGGCGCCGAGTCCGGCGCGTACGCCCTCGGGGAACCGGGTGGTGTCCACCGCGGCGGCCAGGATGACGCCGACGTCGGCGAGCGCCGCCGCCTTGACCGGCCCGGCCGGGCAGATCAGCCCGCCGATCCGGTCGAGCGGCAGCGACGTGCGCACGGCGACGACCTGGACGGGACGGCCGGCGGCGAACCCGAGGAGGCGCAGCGCCCGTGCGCGGGCGGCCTCGTCGCCGGTCGAGCTGACGGCCAGTTCGACGAGGGCGGGGTCGGCCATGGTCGTCCGCGCCGGGCCGTACCGCTCCACGGCGGCCGCGGCGGCGATGGCGAGCCGTTCGAGCAGCACCTCGTCCAACGGGTGGGCGGGCGTGGCGCGTTCCAGCCACACCGTGCCGATCTCCTCTTCGTCCAGGGTGACCGGCACCGTGGTCGTCGCGGGGCCCGCCGGGCCGGGCTCCTCCGCGCCGGCGGGTGAGACGCGGATCGCCCGTCCCGTGCCGTGGAGGCGGAGGCCGACGACGCATTCGGCGAGGCCGGCCGAGGCCCGGGCGAGCGCCGGGAGGTCGACGCGGCGCCGCATCAGCGTGTCGTAGAAGGCGACGACGCGGATGGCGCCGTCGACGTACGAGTCCACTCCGGACAGCCGTTCGGCCAGTGCCTGCATGGGGGAAGGATAGGCGGGCGGCGGCGCGCCAAGTGGCGCGCGTCCGGGGGCGGATGGGCGACGGACGGCGGATGACCGGGGTGGGGCGCGGCCGTGAGGATGGCCGGCATGGACCCAGAACTCGAAGCGTTCATCCCGTTCCTCCCGCCCCTCGACCTGGCCGACCCGGTCGCCGCGCGCAAGGTGTTCGCGGAACGCGCCGCGTCCGTGCCGGCGCCCGACACCTCGGGCCTGGAGATCGAGGACCGCGTGGTGCCCGCCGACCCGGAGGTGCCGGTACGGATCTACCGCCCGCACGGCGCCCTGGGGGGCGCCCTGGTCTGGCTGCACGGCGGCGGAGGCGTCTTCGGCGACCTCGACACGGAGCACCCGTGGGCCGCCCGGCTCGCCTCGCAGTCCGGCGCGGTGGTGGTCTCCGTGGCCTACCGGCTGGCGCCGGAGCATCCGTTCCCGGCCGCGCTGGACGACGCGTACGCCGCGCTGCGGTGGACCGCCGGGCACGCCGGCGAGCTGGGCGTCGACCCGGCGCGCATCGCGGTGGGCGGGCACAGCGCGGGCGGCGGGCTCGCGGCGGCGACGGCGCTTCGGGCGCGCGACGAACAGGGCCCGCCGGTCTGCTTCCAGCTGCTCAACGAGGCCGGTCTCGACGACCGGCCGCTGACCTGGTCGCGGCGGCACTTCACCGATGTGCCGTGGTTCGACAGCCGCCAGGCCGACGCCGCGTGGCGGCACTACCTGGGCTCGGCGCCGGGCACGCCGTACGCCGCCCCGGCGCGGGCCGACGACCTGTCCGGGCTGCCGCCGGCGTACATCGCGACCGCGGAGCTGTGCCCGAACCGCGACGAGGACATCGCCTACGCGCTGCGTCTGCTCCAGGCGGGCGTCTCGGTGGACCTGCACCAGTGGCCCGGCACGTTCCACGGGTCGCAGGCGATCCTGTCGGCCGCGGTGTCGCAGCGTCAGATCGCCGATGTGTGCGCCGCCGTGCGCCGCGCCCTCGCCCCGTGAACCGCCCGGTCCGGGGAGCGTCCCCGGTCACCGGTCCCGTGGGCCGCCGTGCCCTGCCCGACCCACCCGAGAGGAAGACCATGAGGATCAGACTGGTGTTGTGCGGATGCGTGGCCGCGCTGAGCGTGAGCACGACCGCGGTCGCGGCGGTGCCCCTGCCCGACGGGCCGGGGGCCGCGGCGGCGGGCGGCGCGGGGGCGGTCCGTGCCGGGACGTTCGGCGCGGGGGCGGTCGGCGCGGGCGCGTCGGCCGGTTTCGACACCGAGCGGCTGGGTGCCGCGATGGACGCCGTGCACGAGGCGGGGATGCCGGGCGTGTACGGCGAGGTGCGCGGCGAGGGCCGGGTGTGGCGCGGCGCCTCGGGGGTCGCCGACCTCGCGACGGGCCGTCCCGTCACACCGGACATGCGCCAGCGCGTCGGCAGCATCACCAAGACGTTCACCGCCGCCGCGGTCATGCGGCAGGTCGAGCGGGGGCGGATCGAGCTCGACGCGCCGATCGGCCGCTACCTGCCGGAGCTGGTGCCGGGCGAGCGCGGCAGGCGGATCACGGTGCGGATGCTGCTGAACCACACCAGCGGCATCCCCGACTACATCCCGTACGCGTTTCCGTCCCTCCAGGGCTTCCCGACGGATCCGGACGTCTCGGCCCGGAGCCTGGAGGACAACCGGTTCCGGCAGTTCCGTCCCGCCGAGCTGATCGAGATGGGGCTCTCGGCGCCTCCCGCCGGGGAGCCGGGGGCGCGGCCGGGCGTGTACTCCAACACCAACTACGAGATCCTCGGGCAGCTCCTGGAGCGCGTCACGGGCATGGGCGCCGAGGAGTACATCACGCGCGACGTCATCCTGCGCGCCGGGCTGCGGCACACCGCGTTCCCGGACGGGCCGCGCATCAAGGGGCCGCATCCGCGGATGTACGAGGGGCTGTGGGGGCTGCTCGATCCGCCGCGCGACTACAGCGTCTACAACATGTCCTGGGTCACCATGGGGGCCGGTCTGGTGTCCACCATGGGTGATCTGAACCGCTTCTACGCCGCGCTGCTCGACGGGCGGATCGTCAGCCCGTCGTCGCTGGCGGAGATGAAGCGCACGCTCCCGGTGCAGGCCCTGGACGGCTCGGTGATCGAGTACGGCCTCGGCCTGCACAAGGTCGTCACCCCGTGCGGCACCTTCTGGGGCCACGACGGCTCGGCGTGGGGGGCCGGGACGGTGTCCCTGACGCGGGCCGACGGCGGGCGGCAGATGTCCGTCGCGGTGAATCTCGCGCGGTGGCGCGCTCCGGGCGCGGCCGGGCACGACCCGATCGACGCCGCTCTGACGGCGCTGTACGACGAGGCGATGTGCGGCGACGGCGTCGCCGGGGCCGGGAAGGGCGGTTCGTCGCGGGGTGCGGCTGACGTCCTGCTCCCGGCCGGCGTGGTGGGCTCGCGTCCGCCGTCCCCCGTCGGCGGTGCGGTCCGGGAGGACTAGGGCCTGTCTCTCGGATCAGCCCGACTCCGTGGCGCGGTGTCTTTGCCTGTGGGTGAGCGGGGCGTGGTGCGTGCGGATGCAAGGCGGAGGAGGGAGCCATTGCGGTGGGGGCATCTCCCAGCGGTAGCTGGGGGACACTGGCGACCGACGACAACGCCGCAGACGTGCGGGCCAGGCCCCGCGGCCCCGGGAAGATCCGAAAGACAGCCCCCTAGCCGCCGAACCGGACGTACACGGAGCGGCAGGCGCGGATGACGTGGCCGCGCAGGCGGGTGGCGGCGGACGGCTCCCGTCCGGCGTCGCCCGCGCCGTCCGGGGGCTGGGCGGGCGCGTCGTGGCGGCGGGTGAGGAGCTGGGCGTTGGCTTCGAGGACCTGGATCATATGGCGGCGGCGGCGCAGTTCGGCCGCGTCGAGCCGGGACATCCCGATCCGTAGGGACGAGCCGAACGCCGACACCATCGAGCACGCGGACGCGCCCGCAAGGAGGAGCCACAGCGTGGTGTCCACAGAGGTGTTCCTTTCGTAGTACCGCAGGGGGGGTGGGGCCGGCTGCCCGGTGCGCGGGCGCGGGGCCCGCGCGCGGGTGTGTGCCCTCCTCGCGGCGGCGGCGCGGGCCCGGTGGGCGCCCGGACGGCCGCCCGCCCGGTGGGGCGGTGGCGGACCGTCCGCGGTCCGGTGGTTCCGTCCGTGGACCGGAGCACGGTGGTTGCGTCCGTGGACCGGGGTCCGGTGGTCGGCCGTGCCCGGGGCCGGAGGGTCCGGTCCGTGGGGCGGTGGGGCGGTCCGGCCCTTGGCCGGTGGGCCTCGGGGCCGGTCGCCACCGGTGCCCCGGGCCGTGACGCCGCCGCGGGGAGGGGTGCCGGTTTCTCGGGGGTGCGGTTCAGAGAAGGCGCTTGCCCGGGGGTGTCTGCCGGGGCAGGTGGGTCCCCAGGGGCTGCGCGGCCGTACGGCCGGGGCGGGCCGCCGGGCGCTGGACGCGGCGGCCGCGCGTGGGCCTGCGGGGCGGCCGGGTGAGGGTGATGAGGCGGACCAGCTGGTGGAAGCAGGCCAGGGACGCCACGGTCGGCAGGGCCGCCGCGGCCGTGTCGGTGAGGGTGCGGGGGGCCTGGGCGACGCAGAGCAACATCGCGGTGAAGGAGAACAGCAGGACGACGACCCAGGAGTGCACGGCCCGCCGCTGGTGGACGGCGGCCCGCAGGATGGACAGGGACGCCACCAGCCACGGCCCGTAGACCAGCAGCGGCCACCAGTTGACCACGTCGGCGGAGGTGCGGGGCTCGGCGATGTCGCGCAGCGGGTCGTACGCGATGACGCCGCCGAAGACGCTCACCATGGAGACGAGGACGGCGGCGACGGCGGCGATGGAGTAGCTGACCGTCGGGACCCAGCCGATGGAGCCGCGGCGGGTCTTGCGGTGGCCGGGGCCGGCGGTGCGGCGGACCGGGGGCAGGTCGGCGGTGATCTGCGTGAGTCCGGCGAGGTGGTCGTGGTCGTGGGGGTAGTCGGTGTCGTCCGGGGGGTGGACCACGGGCGGGTGGACCACCGGAGGCGGGGTGTTCCGCTCGGCCTTGATGGCGTCCTGGAGGAGGGAGGCCAGTTCCTCCGCGGGGTCCCAGGAGGAGTCCAGCAGGCCGCCGGGGCCGCCGTATCCGGCGAGGTCGTCCGGCGGGACAGTGGGGACGTCGGGTGGCAGCGACGCCCAGGCCTGGGTGCCGGTGCGGTCGTGGAAGCCGTAGGGGGTGCCGTAGGAATCCCCGGCGCCGTAGTCACGCATGCTGGTGCTGCCCTGCCTGCTTCCCGGCCATCATGGCCACTCTGCCGGGTGACAGTTCGGCGTTCTTCCACGAACATGAGAAATCCCGCTCGATTCGCTCCATCGTGCTGACGAATTCCGCCAGAACGGGGGCGGACCAGGTGAGCGGGATCGACTGGCCGGTGCCCAGGAGTTTTCCGTTGGCGCCCCCTGAGAGGGTCGACGCGGGAATGAAGACGAAGTCGCCCATGGCCACGGAACTGTGCGCCCAGCCGGGGACTCTGGCGCGACCGGAGGGGTAGCTGTCGGTGAGCGTTGCTGCCATATCCCGCCTAACGCAACCCTCATCGCCTGGATGCGCGGCATCCGGGTGACGGAGGCACTCCATTCGTGTGAAGCACTGGCGTTTTATCAGTTCTGCACCACGGGAACAGGCTTGCCCGACTCCGACAACCCCCGGCAAATCGCCCACCATTCGGCGTTGATCATATCCTTCGCGCGGAATTCCGTGTGAAGCCGCGCGGTAGATGCCCGGCGCCGGCTCCCCACTGGCCGGCACCCTGTCCGCCGACCGTCACCCCGACCGCCGGCCTCGCCCGCCCCTCCGGCCGCACAGGGCCTGCCCGCCACACCTGCCTCTGGGTCACACCGGCTCCCGCGCGCCACATCCCTCCCCGCCGGTCACGAGGCGACCGCGCTCCCCCGGGCGTCACACGAGCAGCCCGCGCCCCGCAGGACACCCCCGGCCCCTCTCCACCGGGCGGCCTGCCACAGCGCCCGCTCCCAGGGAGCGCCCCCACTCCCTCGCGCCGCCTTCGCCCAGGCGGCAAGGCGCCACGCGTACAGCCTTGACGCCGCCGGACCGCGGCCACTGGCCCACGGCCACGATCAAGCTCGGAGTGCCCTACGGCAGGGGCAACCGGCGGCCCCCCGCACGGCCTCCCGTCGGCGAATCCGGCGACCCGTCCGACCGGTACAGCGGTGTCACGGCAGGCGGAGCCGGCCGGATGCGGCGCCCCGTCGGCCGCGCGTGGACGGGCCGCCGACGCGGGCGAGGGATGGGTCCGAGCCAAGCCGAGCGATTGGCATGGACCTGCCATCCCGAAGTCGCTACTCTCTGCCGTACGCCGCTTGAGAGCGCTCTCAGTACGGCTTCCCGGGCGGCTGCTCCCCCACACACCGATCCCTGTCAGTGATGACGGAAGGGAACCCCCGTGAGACGTACGACGTTCGTGGGCACCGCGCTCACCTCCGCGCTGCTCCTGGCCACGGCGACCCTCGGCCTCTCCCCCGCCTCGGCCGCATCCGCCTCCGGCTCCCCGGCCCCGGCCTCCTCCGCTCCCGTGTCCGTGCGGGCCGACGCCGCGCTCTCGCCGGGGCTGCTCACCGCCATGGGCCGTGACCTCGGCCTGACGGAGGCGCAGGCCGCGGCCCGCCTCCGCGCGGAGGCCGCGGCGCGCGGAGTCGAAGCACCGGCCCGGAAGGCGGCGGGCGCCGCCTACGGCGGCTCGTGGTTCGAGGCCGGTTCGGGCCGGCTCACCGTCGCGGTGACGGACGCGGCCAAGCGGTCCGCCGTCGAGGCCGCCGGCGCCGACACGGTCCTCGTACGCCACAGCGCCCGGCAGCTGGACGCCGCGAAGGCACGCGTCGACCGGCTCCCGGCGCCGTCCGGCGTGGTGAGCTGGCATGTCGACCCGGAGGCGAACGCGGTCGCCGTCAACGTCGTCGCCGACCGCCGCGACGACCCGGCCGTGCGGGCCTTCGTGGCGCGCGCCCGCCAGGCGGCTCCCGTGACCGTGCGGACCACCGGCGACGTGCCGCGCACCTTCGCCGCGGGCACGGTCGGCGGGGACCCCTACTACACGGGCAACGTCCGCTGCTCCATAGGTTTCTCGGTGCACGGCGGCTTCGTCACGGCCGGCCACTGCGGCAGGCAGGGCGCGGCCGTGTACGGCTGGGACCGCAGCTACATCGGCACGTTCCAGGGCTCGTCGTTCCCGGACAACGACTACGCGTGGGTGAGCGTCGGCAGCGGCTGGTGGACCGTGCCGGTGGTCCTCGGCTGGGGCACGGTCCCCGACCAGCTGGTGCGCGGCTCGGCCGAGGCGCCGATCGGCGCGTCCGTGTGCCGCTCCGGGTCCACGACCCGCTGGCACTGCGGTGTCGTCCTCGCCAAGAACGAGACCGTCAACTACAGCCAGGGCCCGGTGCACCAGATGACCAAGACGAGCGTGTGCGCCGAGCCGGGTGACTCCGGCGGCTCGTTCATCAGCGGCGACCAGGCCCAGGGCGTCACCTCCGGCGGCTGGGGCAACTGCTCCGGCGGCGGCCAGACCTGGCACCAGCCGGTCAACGAGATCCTCAACCGCTACGGGCTCCGCCTCCACACCGCCTGACAGCGGTACGGCGCCGGGGCCCGGCTCCCCCGGGCCACGGCGCCGCACGCCCCGCACGGCTCCGGGGCACGGCGGCCCCGTACGGCTCCGGGCGCCACGCACACGGGGCAGGGGGGCGCGGCGGGTCGGGAGCCGGGGTGCCCTGCCCCGCCCGCGTACCGGCTCCGACCTGCCGGGCGCCAGCTCCAAGGGGTGCACACCCTCCCCGTGCGCCCCGCCCATGTGGCGGTCCGCCGCGCCCCCGGTACGCCCGCCGGACCCCGCGCCACGCGGGGCCGCACCCCGCCTTCCCGTCCCGTTCCGGTCCCCCTCCTGGCCGGGACGGGGTCGGAAGGCGGGGCTTCGCCCTGTTTTGCGACGGCGCACGGTGGTACCCGCGAGCCCGACACGCAATCCGGCGGGCCCCGTTTCGGCGGGGGTCCGCAGCCGAAGGAGGAGTGGCTTATGACTGATGCCGGTCGGGTTCGGCAATCGGGCGAGGTGGCGAAGGAACAGGCCTCGGCCACGGCCTCTCGCGCCGGTCAGGCGGGCCGCGAAGTGGCCGGAAGCGCCGCCGAGCAGGCGAAGGCGGTGGCCGGCGAGGCCCGCCAGCAGGTGGGCAGCGCGGTCCGGGACCTCCGCAGCCGCGTGCGCGAGGAGGGCCAGGGCCAGACGGAGCGGCTCGCCGGGACCGTACGGCAGTGGGCGGACGACCTCGAGAGCATGGCGAGCAACGCACCGGGCGACTCCCCGGCCCGCGGTCTCGTCTCCCAGGTCGCGGACGGCGGACGCCGGGCCGCCGACTATCTCGACCAGCGCGGCATCGACGGCCTCATGGGCGAGCTGCAGGACTTCGCGCGCCGCAAGCCGGGCGCCTTCCTCGGCGGAGCGGTGCTGGCGGGCCTGGTGGCCGGCCGGCTGATGAAGGCCGGCAAGGCCGTGTCCTCCGGTGGGGACACGGGTTCCGCCGACGGCGACGTCCGCCAGACGGCGACGGACACCGGTGAGCCGGTCCTGCCGCCGGGCGCACCGCCGCGCACGGAGCTGCCGGAGTACCCGGAATACCCGCGGGTGGTGTGACATGGCGACGTTGTACTCGCGGACCCGCGGCGGCGCTCACACCCCGCCGTCCGACGAGGTGAGGTCGGCGGACCGCTCGGCCGGTGAGCTGCTGGCCGCGGTGACGGCCGACGTGCAGCATCTGCTCCGGCAGGAGGTCCGGCTGGCCAAGGCCGAGATCCAGGAGGAGGCGACGAAGGCCGGCAAGGCGGCCGGGATGTTCGGCGGCGCCGGCTTCGCCGGTTACATGGTGGCCCTGTTCCTGTCGCTGGCGGCCGTGTTCGGGCTGGCCAACGTGATGGACGCGGGCTGGGCCGCGCTGATCGTCACCGCCGTGTGGGCGGTGATCGCGGGCGTGCTGTTCATGCTCGGCCGGTCCCGCATGCGGGAGGTGTCGCCGAAGCCGGAGCGCACGATCGAGACGCTGAAGGAGGACGCACAGTGGGCACGTCACCCGACCAAGTGAGGGCCGACATCGAGGCGACCCGCAACCGCCTGTCGCAGAACGTGGACAGGCTGGCCGACCGGACCAGTCCGAAGCGGATGATGCGCAGGCGCACCGACCGGGCGCGCTCGGCCGCGTCGGGCCTGCGGGCCCGGGTCATGGGCGTCGCCTCGGACACCGGCGGAGCGGCGGCGGACCGCACCCGCCACGCGGCGCACTCCGCGCAGGAGAGCGCCGGGCACGTCGGCGAGGCCGTGAAGCACGCGCCCGAGCGGGCGATGCGGCAGACGCAGGGCAATCCGCTGGCGGCCGGCGTGATCGCGTTCGGCGCGGGCATGCTCGCCGGTTCGCTGCTGCCCGAGTCGAAGTCGGAGCAGCAGGCGGTGAGCCGGGTGTCCGACCGGGCCGGCGAGATGATCGAGCCGGTCAAGGCGGCGGCGGTGGAGTCGGCGCAGCGGCTGAAGGACGAGGCCGCGCAGACGGCCCGGCAGACGGCCACGCAGGTCAAGGACACCGCGGCGGAGGCCGCCCGCACCACCGGCGAGCAGGCCCGCGAGCAGGCCACGCACCTCAAGGAGCAGGCGCGCGAGTCCGGTCAGCAGGTCGCGGGCGAGGTGCGCGGCGGGCAGCAGGGCCAGGGCTCCGGTGACACGCCGGGTTCCGGCTCCTCGCCGGGTTCCGTCTAGCCGAGCCGCGCTGTGAACGGCCGCGCCGGGCCGGTCCGGATTCCGGGCCGGCCCGGCGCCATCCCGTAGGCATCCCTCAGGCGTCCCCCGGGCGCCCCGTACGGCATCCCCCGGACGTCCCGTACGCCGCCCCCGGGACATCCCGTACGGCATTCCTACGGCGTACTGCGAGGAGGAGCCCATGGACCGCGACGCGCGTACGCGACACGACGGCCCCGCGCCCGACGACCACGGACCGGGGACGGGCGAGGCGGCGCGGGGGCCCGCCCAGCTGCCGGGCCGCTCCTACGGGTCCGTCCTGAAGCGGACCGTCAAGGAGTTCAAGCAGGACAACCTGACCGACTGGGCCGCGGCGCTCACCTACTACGGGGTGCTGTCGATCTTCCCCGCCCTGCTGGCCCTGCTGTCCATCCTCGGGCTGATGGGGACATCCACGATCCGGCCGCTCATCGACAACGTGGGGCAGCTGGCGCCGGGCGCCGCACGGGACATGCTCACCAGCGTGCTGGAGCAGCTGGAGGGCAGCCAGGGGAAGGCCGGGCTGGCCCTGGCCGTCGGTCTGGCGGTCGCCCTGTGGTCCGCGTCCGGGTACGTGGCGGCGTTCATGCGGGCGTCCAACGCCGTGTACGACATCGGGGAGGGCCGCCCGGTGTGGAAGACGCTACCGGTACGGCTGGGCGTCACGCTCGTCGTGGTGGTCCTGCTGGCGCTGATCGCCGTCGGCGTGGTCTTCACCGGCGGCCTCGCGCGGCGCACCGGGGAGGTCCTAGGCGTCGGCGAGACGGCGGTGACGGTCTGGAACATCGCCAAGTGGCCCGTGATGGTCGTCCTGTTCAGCCTGATCATCGCCCTGCTGTACTGGGCGGCCCCCAATGTGCGGCGCGGCTTCCGCTGGGTGCTTCCGGGCGGGCTGCTCGCCATCCTCCTCTGGATGGTGGCGTCGGCGCTGTTCGCCCTGTACGTGGCGAACTTCTCCAGCTACGACAAGACGTACGGCAGCCTGGCCGCCGTGATCGTGTTCCTGGTCTGGCTGTGGATCTCCAACATCGCGATCCTTCTCGGCCTGGAGTTCAACGCGGAGCTGGAGCGGGAGCGGGCCATCGAAGCGGGGCATCCGCCGAAGGCCGAGCCGTATGTCGAACCACGGGACACCCGGAAGCTCTGAGTGCGGGACGGGTGGTGGCCGGAGGCACCGCCTCCGGCCACCCGTCCGTCCGTCGGCGGTCAGCCCGTGGCGCAGGCCGCGCCGCCGAGGGTGAACGCCGCCGGGGCGGTGTTGGCGGAGCCCCGGGCGCCGGTGAAGCCGAGGGTGACCGCGCCGCCCGCCGGGACGGTGGACGTGTAGGAGGCGGGGGTGACGCTCACGGCGGCACCCTCCTGGACGGCGGTGCCGCCCCACATGTGGCCGATCGTCTGGCCGTCGGGGAAGGCGAAGCGGAGGGTCCAGCCGCCGAGCGCGGTGGTGCCGGTGTTCCGCAGGGTGATCTCGCCCTGGAAGCCGCCGGGCCATTCGTTGACCACGCGGTACGCGACCGAGCACCCCGCTGCGGGTGTGCCGCCGTCGCCGGTGGTGACGGTCGCGGTGGCGGAGCGCGCGGAGCGGTTGCCGGCGGCGTCGCGGGCGTACACGGCGAAGGTGTACGCCGTGCCGGGGGCGAGTCCGGTCACGGTGGCCGACGGCGTGGTGGAGGAGGCGACGCGGCTCTCCGTGCCGCCGGTGACGCGGACGACCTCGTAGCCGGTGACGCCGGTGTCGTCGGTGGCGGCGGGCCAGGTCAGGGTGACCGACGTGGCGGTGACGGCCGAGGCGACGGGGGTGCCGGGCGCGGTGGGCGGCCGGGTGTCACCGGGTGTTCCGCCGCCGAAGACGGTGGCCTCGCGGGAGGTGTCGGCGATGCCGTGGACACCGTGGAAGATCCGCTGCCCCCAGCCGCTGAGCCGACCCGGGTCGAACGCGGTCGCCAAGTCGAGGACGGGGTCGGTGTTGCCGCTCCACGACCAGGCGAGGTAGCCGAGGCGGAGCCGTTCGGCGGCGGCGAGCATGGTGTCCTCGTCCGGGTCGCCCCACTGGTCGGGCGGCCCGCCGAACTCCCCGATGACCAGCGGCAGTCCGGCGTCGACGAAGGCCTCCAAATAGTCGGTGATCTCGGCCGCGGTGTCGAAGACGCTGTACATGTGGATCGAGAAGAGGAGGTTGCCGGTCGGGTCGGCCTCGTACACGGAGAGGGCGTTGGCGCGCATGACGCCCTGCCAGTCCTGGCCCCAGTTGGGCGCGTCGATCATGAGGGTGTGCGCGAGGCCGGCGGCGCGGAGCTTCTTGACGGCGGCGATGGTCGGGGCGGTCCATCCGGCGGGGTCGGTGTTGCCCCAGGGCTCGTTGCCGATGTTGACGATGACGTAGTCCTCCTGGCCCGCGAGGACGTCCTTGAGGCCGATCCAGTAGTCGGCGGCCTGGTCGAGGGTGGCGGCGGCGGGCTCCTCGCCGTAGCCGGTCGTGTCGTGCACCTCCAGGACGCAGATCATCCGGTTGGTCTTGCACCGGTCGATGACGGCGGCCACGTCGGCGGGGCCGTTGCGGGTCCAGCGGTGGCCGTTGGAGAGGACGACGCGGACGGTGTTGGCGCCGAGCGCCTTGATGTCGGCGAACGAGCGGGTCTGGCCGGGATACCAGGTGTGGGCGTGGTTGACGCCCCGCATGACGAAGTCGTTGCCGTTGCCCTCGACCAGTCGGCCGCCCTCGATGTGGAGTCCGGCGGCGGTGGCGGCTCGCGGCCGGTCGACGGCGCCGGGCGGGGCCGCGGCGTCCGGGGCGGCGTGGGCCGCGGCCGGGACGCCGGGGGCGAGGAGGACGAGCAGCCCGACGAGGGCGGCGAGCAGGGCGCGCGGGGACCTTCGGGTTGGGGCGGTTCGTACGGTTCTCACAAGCGGCTCCAGGGGTGAGACGCGGGGAAACAGACGATGGGAGCGCTCCCACTCAACCGACATGCCGCGTACGCGTCAACACCTGGCGCACCGGCCGCTCCCCCGCCCCGCCTCCGCCCGGCGCGTGAGCCGTGTCTCACCGGGCCCGGCCGGGCTTGTCTATGCAACTAGTTGCATAGCAGGATCGCGGTATGGCGCTCGAACACGCGATCCTCGTCTCCCTGCTGGAGAAACCCGGCTCCGGTTATGAGCTCGCCCGGCGGTTCGAGCGGTCCATCGGCTACTTCTGGACCGCCACCCACCAGCAGATCTACCGCGTGCTCAAGCGCATGGAGGCCGACGGCTGGGTGGAGGCGCGGGGCGTGCCGCAGCGGACGCGCCCGGACAAGAAGGAGTACTCGGTCGCCGACGAGGGCCGCAGGGCGCTGTCCCGGTGGCTGCACGACCCGATCGAGCCCGAGAGCGTCCGCCACGACCTGGCCGTGAAGATCCGGGGCGCGGCCTTCGACGACCCGGCGGCGCTGATCCGGGAGGTCGAGCGGCACCAGGGCATGCACCGGGACCGGCTCGCCCACTATCTGGCGGGCGAGCGGCGCGACTTCGGCGACGCCCCGGACGACGCTCCCGGTCCGCCGGACGCCGGGCGGGAGCTCCAGCACGCGGTGCTGCGGGGCGGCATCGCGTACGAGCGCATGATGATCGACTGGCTGGACGACGTACTGGCGACCCTCCACCGGCTGGGCGCCGCCCGCTAGCCCCGACGGCGGCGCCCGCGGCCGGCCACCGCACCCGGCACGCTGCACGCGCCTCCCCGGCGCCCACCGCGCACACCGCGTCCGGCGCCCCTGGCCGGATGCCGCCCCCGGCCCGCACGCCACCACAAGCCTCACGAACACACCCACACCCGCCACCCCCGAACCGGAAAGGTGAACCGGCATGGCCGACTCCCTGCTGTTCAACCCCCGCACCTACGACCCGGCGCACTTCGACCCCGAGACGCGCAGGCTGCTGCGCGCCACCGTCGACTGGTTCGAGGAGCGCGGCAAGCGCAGGCTGATCGAGGACTACCGGTCCCGCGCCTGGCTGGCGGACTTCCTCGCCTTCGCGGCGAAGGAGCGGCTGTTCGCGACGTTCCTCACGCCCGCGTCCGACGCCGGCGGCCAGGCCGGCAAGCGCTGGGACACGGCCCGGATCGCGGCGCTCAACGAGATCTTCGGCTTCTACGGACTCGACTACTGGTACGCGTGGCAGGTCACCATCCTGGGCCTGGGCCCGGTCTGGCAGAGCGGCAACGCCGAGGCCCGCGCGCGTGCCGCCGAACTCCTCGACCAGGGCGAGGTGTTCGCCTTCGGCCTCTCCGAGAAGACCCACGGCGCGGACATCTACTCGACCGACATGCTGCTGGAGCCGGACGGCGAGGGCGGCTTCCGCGCGACCGGCTCCAAGTACTACATCGGCAACGGCAACGCCGCCGGACTCGTCTCCGTCTTCGGCCGCCGCACGGACGTCGAGGGCCCCGAGGGTTACGTCTTCTTCGCCGCCGACAGCCGCCACCCGGCGTACCACCTGGTGAAGAACGTCGTCGACTCGTCGAAGTACGTCAGCGAGTTCCGCCTCGACGGCTACCCGGTGCGCGCCGAGGACGTCCTGCACACGGGCCGCGCCGCGTTCGACGCCGCGCTCAACACCGTCAACGTCGGCAAGTTCAACCTGTGCACGGCGTCCATCGGCATCTGCGAGCACGCGATGTACGAGGCCGTCACCCACGCGCACAACCGCGTCCTGTACGGCCGCCCCGTCACCGCGTTCCCGCACGTGCGGCGCGAGCTGACCGACGCGTACGTCCGCCTGGTCGGCATGAAGCTGTTCAGCGACCGCGCCGTCGACTACTTCCGCTCCGCGGGCCCGGACGACCGCCGCTACCTCCTCTTCAACCCCATGACGAAGATGAAGGTCACCACCGAGGGCGAGAAGGTCATCGACCTCATGTGGGACGTCATCGCCGCCAAGGGCTTCGAGAAGGACACCTACTTCGCGCAGGCCGCCGTGGAGATCCGCAGCCTGCCGAAGCTGGAGGGCACCGTCCACGTCAACCTGGCGCTGATCCTCAAGTTCATGCGCAACCACCTGCTCGCCCCGGTGGACTACGCGCCCGTCCCGACGCGACTGGACGCCGCCGACGACGCGTTCCTGTTCCGCCAGGGGCCCGCGCGCGGTCTGGGCGCGATCCGCTTCCACGACTGGCGGCCCGCGTTCGACGCGTACGCGCACCTGCCGAACATCGGCCGCTTCCGGGAGCAGGCGGACGCCCTGTGCGCGTTCGTCACGACTGCGGCGCCGGACGAGGAGCAGAGCCGCGACCTGGACCTGCTGCTCGCCGTCGGCCAGCTGTTCGCGCTGGTGGTGCACGCCCAGCTGATCCTGGAGCAGGCCGCGCTGAAGGGCCTGGACGAGGACGTGCTGGACGAGCTGTTCGCGGTGCTCGTACGGGACTTCTCCGCGTACGCGGTGGAGCTGCACGGCAAGGACTCGGCCACGGACGCGCAGCAGCGCTGGGCGCTGGACGCGGTGCGCCGCCCGGTCGTGGACGAGGCCCGCTCGGCCCGCGTGTGGGAGCGCGTCGAGGCGCTGTCCGGCGCGTACGAGATGGCGCAGTAGGACACCCGGGACGCCGCAGGACGCGTCCCGCGCGAGGAGGCGAGGGCCGGACGGGCGATGCCGTCCGGCCCTCGCCGTGCGGTCGCGCCGTGCGGTCGCGGCGGGCCGTCGCGCACCGCGCGGCGCGGGCGCGTGCCGGTCAGCGCCCGGCGGGCAGCTCCGCGGGGAAGATCCGGTCCAGGTGGTGGCGCAGGACCTCGGCGGCGGACTCCGGCGTGCGCTGGCCGACCAGGACGCTCGTGCCCAGCCCCGCCGACAGGGCGAGCAGGCCGGCCGCCTCGATACGGGCGTCCGGGCCGGGCGGGGCGAGCCCGTCGCGCCGGGCGCGTTCGATCAGCGCGGCCACGCCGTCCTCGGCGGCGTCCGGCTCGCGGATGAACGGCTGGGCGGCGAGCGCCGGTTCGGTCACGGAGAGCACGGCGTACGACGTGTAGACGAGGTGGAAGGTGCGGCTCTCCTCATCGGTCGGCAGGGCCGCCGTCAGGATCGCCTCGACCGTGGCACGCGCCCCCGGCTCGTCGCCCGCCGCCGCGACGCGCGCGGAGACGCGCTGCCCGAACCGGTCGGCGAGGTGCCGCAGGCCGTACAGCAGCAGCTTCTCCTTGGTCTCGAAGTAGTACTGCACCAGGCGCAGCGACACCCCCGCTTCGGCGGCCACGTCGCGCATGCCGACGGCGTGCAGCCCCCGGCGTCCGGCGACGCGGAGCAGCGCCTCGGCGATCTCGGTGCGCCGTTCCGCGTGGTCGACGCGCTTCGGCATCGGTGTCCGCCTCTCGTCCACGACTCCTGTGGGGCCTTTCACGGCCCGGTCCGGCAGCCTTGATGGTACATCCGTACCACTGTGATGGTACGGTCGTATCATCAACAGGCGATGCCTCCGGAGGTGCCACCGTGCCCGAGACCAGGACCCGCGACGGTCACCGCGACCCCGCCCCCGACCCCCGCCGGGACGTCGGGCGCTATGTGAACGACGACCTGCGCGAGCGCTACTTCGCCGCGTGCGACGCCGTGTACGCGCTCGGCGCGGCCGCCGTGGCGGAGACGGATGTGGAGACCGCCTACGGGACCACCCACGTCTACCGGTACGGCCCCGACGACCCATCCGGCGCCGACCGCACACCGGTCGTCCTGGTGCACGGCGCGGGCAGCTGCTCCGCGATGTGGTACCCGAACACGCCCGCGCTCAGCGCCGAGCGCACGGTCTACGCGATCGACACGCCGGGCGACCCCGGGCGCAGCGTGCAGCGGGAGCCGCTCCACCGGCCCGAGGACGCCGCCCGCTGGCTGGACGAGACGCTCGACGGCCTCGGGCTCGACCGGGTGCACCTGGTCGGCACGTCGTACGGCGGGTGGCTCGCGCTCAACCAGGCGCACCGCGCGCCGGGCCGCCTCGCCTCGGTGACGCTGCTCGATCCGGGCGGCCTGGAGAAGGTGGGGCTGCGGTTCTTCGCCTGGATCTTCGTCAGCCTCTTCGCGACGTTCGCCCCCAAGGCGCTGCGGCCGCGGCTCGCGGCGTGGCTGGAGCAGCCGGTCCTCGTCGTGCCGGAGCTGCGGGCGATGATCCGGGCGGGCGTGCGCGCGTACCGCATCCGGCGTCCCGCGCCGCTTCCGCTGACCGACGAGGAGCTGGCGTCCGTCCGCGTGCCGCTCTATCTGGTGCTCGGCAGGCGGAGCCTTCTGGTGCACCCGGAGCGGCAGGTCGAGCGGGTGCCCCGGCTGGTGCCGGGGGCCCGGGCGGAGATCGTCGCCGACACGGGCCACGGCCCGCAGATCGACCACGCGGACGAGGTCAACCGGCGGATGCTGGCCTTCATGGAGTCGGTGGACTGACCCCGGCGGAGGGTCCCGGCCGGCGTCCGGGCGCGGTCGGCGGCCGAGCGTTCCGGGCCGTGCGGGCGGCGCGCCCGGCCCCGCGTGTCAGGCGCGGCGGGCTGTTGACGGGGGTGCGCCCCCTCCGGCCCCGCCGCCGCCGGGGCCCGCCCGGGCGCCGGCCCGGCCGGGCCGGCGCCCGGGCGCGGGGGGCGCGGCGCGGCGCGCGCGGGACACCCGATCCGGTGACAGATCACGGCGCGTGGCCTCATTCCACGGCGCGCACTCGGCCACTCTCCGTAATGTTCCCTCGGTCGCGACAGGGGGCGATGGTCGCGTTCCCCCGCCTGCACCGATGGGATTCACATGGTCACATCCACGGAGCCGCCCACCCTCGTGCCCGTGAAGGGGCGCGGACTGGGGCGTATCGCCGTCGACTGGCTCACCACGACGGACCACAAGAAGATCGGGCACCTGTACCTGATCACCTCGTTCGGCTTCTTCCTGTTCGGCGGCCTCCTCGCGCTCCTGCTGCGGGCCGAGCTGGCCAGGCCGGGCCTTCAGCTCATCTCCAACGAGCAGTACAACCAGACGTTCACCCTGCACGGCACCATCATGCTGCTGCTGTTCGCCACCCCGACGTTCGCCGGGTTCGCCAACGCGATCATGCCGTTGCAGATCGGCGCCCCGGACGTGGCGTTCCCGCGGCTGAACATGCTGTCGTACTGGCTGTTCCTCTTCGGCGGCCTGATCGTCGTCGCCAGCCTCCTCCAGCCGCAGGGCGCCGCCGACTTCGGATGGACCGCGTACACCCCGCTCAGTCGCGAGGAGCGGTCACCCAGCCCCGGCTCCGATATGTGGATCATGGGCCTGGCGCTGTCCGGCTTCGGCACGATCCTCGGCGCGGTCAACTTCGTCACGACGATCGTCTGCATGCGCGCCCCCGGCATGACGATGTTCCGGATGCCGATCTTCACCTGGAACGTGCTGCTCACGTCGATCCTCGTCCTGCTGGCGTTCCCGGTGCTGGCCGCCGCGCTGCTGGTGCTGCAGTCGGACCGCCAGCTCGGCTCCCATGTCTTCGCACCCGAGTACGGCGGCTCCCTGCTGTGGCAGCACCTGTTCTGGTTCTTCGGCCATCCCGAGGTCTACATCCTCGCGCTGCCGTTCTTCGGGGTGGTCAGCGAGGTCATCCCGGTCTTCTGCCGCAAGCCGCTGTTCGGGTATGTCGGCCTCGTCGGCGCCACCATCGCCATCACCGGGCTCTCGGTCACCGTGTGGGCCCACCACATGTTCGCCACCGGGGCGGTGCTGCTGCCGTTCTTCTCGTTCATGACGTTCCTGATCGCGGTGCCGACCGGGGTGAAGTTCTTCAACTGGATCGGCACCATGTGGAAGGGGTCGATCAGCTTCGAGACGCCGATGCTGTGGTCGGTCGGCTTCCTCGTGACGTTCCTCTTCGGCGGTCTGACCGGTGTCATCCTCGGCTCCCCGCCGCTCGACTGGCACGTCACCGACACCTACTTCGTGGTGGCCCACTTCCACTACGTCCTGTTCGGCACGATCGTGTTCGCCATGTTCGCCGGGTTCCACTTCTGGTGGCCGAAGATGACCGGCACGATGCTCGACGAGCGGCTCGGCAAGATCCACTTCTGGACGCTGTTCGTCGGGTTCCACCTGACCTTCCTGGTGCAGCACTGGCTCGGCGCGGAGGGAATGCCCCGCCGGTACGCGGACTACCTCGCCGCCGACGGCTTCACCGGACTGAACATGCTGTCCTCCATCGGCGCCTTCGTCCTCGGGCTGTCGACGCTGCCGTTCCTGTACAACGTGTGGAAGACGGCCCGGATCGGCAAGCGCGTCGACGTGGACGACCCCTGGGGCTACGGGCGGTCCCTGGAGTGGGCGACGTCGTGCCCCGCTCCCCGCCACAACTTCGTCACCCTGCCGCGCATCCGCTCCGAGTCCCCCGCCTTCGACCTGCACCACCCCGAGATGACCGCCGTCGACCGGGGCTGGAACCAGGGACGCGACGTGGTGGACCCGGACAACAAGACGGTCGTCTCCCGCGAGGACGGCAAATGACGCCGGGCCGCGCGCACGGGCGGGAGGAGGCCGCCGACACGGCCGCGGGCATGGCGCGGCTGGAGGGCTATCTGGCGGGCCAGGCCCATCTCCGGGAGGCGCGGACCCGGGCCGAGGCGTTCGTCCAGCGGCTGCCGTGGCTGACGGCCACCGAGCGGGAGGAGATCGCCGAACGGTACGCGGAGGCGTACGCCGAGCAGATCGCGCAGGCGCTGCGGCTGGTGGTGCGCCGGGCCGCCGAACTGCGCGAGGAGTACACCCAGCGGTACGAGGAGCTGCGCCGGCGGCTCCTGTGCGCCACGGTCGCCGCGCTCGCCGCGGGTGCCGCCGCCCTCGCCGGGCTCGCCGCCTGGGCGCTCACCCCGCGCTGAGGACCGCCGCCCCGGGGCGGCCCCGCACCCGCGCGGCGCGGCCCCGGCGGGCGTACCACTCGACGGCCAGGACGGCGGCGAGCGCGCACTCGACGAGGTCGCCGCCGTAGTACATGAGCTGGGCGCCGGCCCGCAGGTCGGCGCCCGCGTACCCGGTGCCGGGCGGCGGCGCCGCGTACAGCGTCTTGGCCAGCACGGCGTGCGCGGCGCCGGCCGCGAGCAGGGTGACGCCCCGTACCGCCAGGCCGCACCGGTGGCGTACCGGGTCCAGCCGGCACACGGAGAACGTGAACAGCAGCCCCGCCGCCAGCAGGTGGAACTGGACGGCCGCGTCGAGCAGCGGCCTGTGGTGGGCGGCGGCCATCAGGGGGGTGCGGTGCAGCAGCCACAGGCCGCCCATGTCGAGGAGCGCCGCCACCGGCGGGAACACCAGCCACGCCGCGGGCCGTGACCGCGCCACCGCGAGCAGGCCGCGACGCACCCGGCCCGGCCGCAGGGAGCGCAGTGCCAGTGTCAGCGGCCGCCCCAGGACCAGCAGTACGGGCGCGGCCATCGCCGTGACGACATGGTGGGCCATGTGCGCGGTGAACGGCCCGCCCGGGGCGGGGAGCAGCATGGCGTGGGCGAGCGCCAGGCAGCCCGCGGCGAATGAGCCGTCGCGCCGCCACGGCCAGGCGTCGCCGCGCCGCCGCAGCCGCCACGCGGCCAGGGCGTACCCGGCCGCCGCCGCCAGCGCCGCCGCCGCGACGGCCGTCGCGAAGCCCCCGCCGGGAACCGCGTGGGGGCCGGCCGCCTCCGGTGTCACGCGCCCGCTCCCCCGCCGTCCGTGCGGCGCCGGGCCCGCACGGCGAGGACGGCCCCGGCGAGCAGCAGCAGGAGGCCCGCGCCGTTCCACGCCCAGTCGTAGGGCGTCACGTCCACGCCGTAGCGGATCTGGTGGACGCGCAGCACCTTGTGGTCGACGATCCCGTCGAACAGCTGGAAGCCGCCGAGGCCCAGAAGGAACCCGGCGCGCGCGTGCGGCCGGGAGAGGGCTTCGAAGCGGCGCAGGTCCGCGTAGAGGGCGCCGCCCGCCACCAGGGCGATCACCTCCGCCGTGTGCAGGAGGCCGTCCGAGAGCAGCCCGACGCCCGGTGTGGAGCGGTCGAAGAAGTGGTGCCAGTGCAGGAGCTGATGGAAGACGATCTCGTCGACGGCGGCCATCAGCGCGGCCCCGATCAGTGCGAAGACCGCCAGGGAACGCCGGGGGCGCGGGGTGCCCCGGGGTGGGGGCCCGCCGTGTCGCGGGGCCGTTCCGCTCGCCATCGCCGTCGTCCTCTCCCCTCCGCGCGCTCCCGCGCCCGTCGCCGCCCGCGTCCGCCACCGGGCGTCGGTGACCTCCGGGGCGTCGGTTCTCCGGGCGGCGGTCCGGCTCTGTCCGCACGGCGCCGCCCGCCGCCGTCGCATGCCTGCTGTCACACGCGTGCCGTCACACGCCTGCCGCCGGTCGACGGTCCGGCCGGGCCGGCGGGCCGTCGCCTGAGGGGGCTGGTGCGCGCCGCCAGCGCGGCGGTGCGCACCGGCCCCCGTGGGCCACCGGTCAGCTCTTCATGGCGGAGCGCACCGCGTCCCTCGTACGGTCCATCAGTGCCGCTACCGGGCCGAGCAGGGCGTTGGCCGTGCCGGACTCGACGCCGGGGTGGGGGCGGGTCGGGGCCATCGCCTCGGCCGCCTTCACCGCGCGGGCCATCGCCGCGAGCCTGCCCGGGTCGCCGTAGCGGCGGATGTGGGCGAACTCGTAGCGCTCCTCGGCGCGGGCGTGCTCCTGCACCGCGACCCGCAGTTCGAGAAGGCGCGCCGCGAAGTCCGGGGAGTCCGGGTCCATGTCCTCCAGGGCGGCGAGCACCTCCTTGGCCTCGCGCTCCTCGGCGAGGCGCTCCTCGACGACCCCGTCGCCGCCGGGCAGCTCGCGGCGGGCGAAGGGGTGCACGACCTCCTCCTCCGCCGTCTCGTGCACGGCGAGCAGGCGCACCAGCCGGTGGAACGCGTCGCGCCGCTCGTCGCCCGTGGCGCCCTCCACCTCGTCGAACAGATTGCGGATGTCGCCGTGCTGACGCATCAGCAGCGACACGACGTCGTCGTCCGGGGCGTTGTCGTCGCCGGCGTGCGGGGTGGCGGGGGTGGGTGCGGTCTTCGCCATGGTCTCTCCTCACTTCTCCCGCATCGCCGGGTCGGGGTGCTCGCCCTCGGTCTCCAGCCGGTACTCGCGGCCGAACATCTCCCGGTGGTCCGCGACGACCCGCTCGCTGGGCGGTTCCTCGTCGCCGTTGAGCCGCGCCTGCATGGCCTCGAACCGCTCGTGCGCCTCGCGCACGTACCCGGCGCCGAGGGTGGTGAGGTCCATCTGCGTGTCCAGCAGCTCCCGCAGGTACGCCTTGTTCGGCTCGAAGGTGAGCACGTTCGGCAGTTCGGGCGCCAGCACCTCGGCGGGGTCGCGGCCGTCGTGGCGGCGCATCAGGTCGCAGGCCAGGTGGAGGTGCTCCAGCTCCATGTTGAGGTGCAGCTCCCACAGCGCCTTGACCTTGGGGTCGCTCTCCTGCTCCATGAAGGAGTAGTAGAGGTAGCACTCGTTGTACTCGTGGTTGACGAGCTGCTCCCACCAGGTCTCGCCCGGGTCCACCAGGGACTCGTAGTGGGTGACGTGCTCCTCCTCGATGAGGCCGATCTCCTGGTACAGCTGCCGGGCGATCGGCTCCATGTAGGTGGGGCCGGTGTTCATGTAGAAGTTCATCGTCTGCTGCTCCGCCGACATGATCGTCAGCGCGTGCAGCTTCGACAGCGGGTTCGTCTGGTCCTTGGCGTACGGGTCGCGGACGTTGTCGTACGGGTCCCGGTGGTGGAACTTGGTGGGGCGGCCCGGCATGACCTCGGTCAGGCCGTCGACGATCGACTCGGCCTTGCGGTGCTCGATCATCTCGTACAGGTTGGCGTACCGGTACAGGTGGTCGAAGTCCTCCAGGACGCCGAACTGGTACGCCTGCTTCAGGTACGGGTCCGGTTCCATCCGCGCCACCCAGGCGGTCAGGTCCACGGCGACCTGCTCGTACGCGATGGTCGTCTCCAGCACCGAGGACACGCCCGGCAGGAGCCAGTTGACCGCCTTCTGCTGCTGCGCCTCGATGTAGCGGACCTGAGCGAGCTGCCGCTTGACCTCCGGGTCGACCGTGTTGCGGGCCAGCTGGTGGCTGAAGAGGATGGCCTCCACTTCGATGCCGTTCATGGTGATGACGCGGCAGCGGGTGTAGGGGTCACTGTGGTCGGGGTCGATGGGCCGCACGTTGAGCTCGCGCCAGTTGCGGATCTGGCGGTCCAGGGGGATGCCGCGTTGTTCGAGGGGGTTGAACGTCATGGACGGTTCCTTCGCGGGTGCGGGATCACAGCGGGGGCCGGGTACCCGCGATACGCCGCCTATGGGGAAAAACGGCGTGATCTTGCGAGTATGGCCGGTTTCCTTCCATCCGTACCGTTGCCGGTCCCGGTCGGCCAGCGGCGATGGCCCAGTCGGCCGAGGTCACGCCCGGGCGGGTTCGCGCGGGCGGCACGCGGGCACCCGTGGCAGGGCCAGCGTGTACGTCGACAGCGAGGAAGCAGGATGGCGAAGCTGATCAGCCGGGCCGCCGAACGGGTGCGCCGGGCCTATGTCCGGGGGGACGACCCCTCGCCGGTCGGCGGGCACGCCGCCGCGCTCGCCGCCTACGCGGTGTACACCGCGGCGTGGACGGCGGCCGTACGGCGCCGGGGGCGGGCGCTGCCGGAGCGGCCCGAGCCGTGGGACCTGGCGCTCACCTCGGTGGCGGCCTTCCGGCTGAGCCGGCTGGTCAGCAAGGGGGCGGTCACCCGTCCGCTGCGGGCGCCGTTCACGGAGTACCGCGGACAGCAGGCGGCGCCCGCCGAGGTGCACGAGGAGCCGCGTGACGGCGCCGCGCACACCGTGGGCGAGCTGGTGTCCTGCCCCTTCTGCCTGAGCGTCTGGACGGTCACGACGCTGACCGCCGCCGGGCTGCTGTGGCCGCGCGCGACCCGTACGGTCACGGGCGCCCTGACGGCGCTCGCCGGGGCGGACACGCTCCAGCTGGCGTACAGCGCCCTGACGGAGAAGGTGGCCGGGGACGACTGAGCCGACTGGGCCGGAGGCGGCCGAGGACGGTGGTCGCGCTCCTCCTGGTGACCGGAGGCCCGTCGCGGCCCGGGGCGGGCAGGGCGGCGGGCGCGGGGACACGGAGGCGAGCGGCCGCCAGACCACGGAGGCCGTGGCGGGCGGGCGCGGGAAGACGGAGGCGGTGGCGGGCCGCAGGGGCCCGCCACCGCCTCGTCGTGTGGCCGCGTGCGCCGTGGTCAGCCGGCGCGGTGCCGGCCGCGCGCGCCGCCTCCGCCGTCGCGCGGCTCCGAGGCCTTGAACAGCAGCAGCGAGACGACCGACAGGACGATGAGGACGCTGCCGGCCGCCACGTGGAAGACGTGCGCGCCGTCCGCGAAGACCACCGTGTCGCGCAGGCCCAGCAGCCAGGGCGACGCCACCAGCCAGGCGCCGGCGGCCAGCACCGTCAGATCCGCCCACCGGCCCAGGTGCCATTTGAAGCGGGCCATCGCCACGAACAGCACGACCATGCCGACGCCCAGCTCGTTGCGGTGGGCGTCCTTGCCGGTCATCGGGTCGCCGTTCACCCACGGGGCGACGAACAACGCGACGGCCGTGAGCACCAGCAGCAGGCTCACCAGCTGGTCCCGCTGCCCTTCCCGCAGGGCCCTCCGGACCTCGGGGGCCAGGGGCTCCCGCACTCTCGTCAGCGCTTTGCCGGCCATGTCCTCACATCCTTTCCTCCACGTCTCGGCGATGGCCGCCACCGCCCGCCGGGCCGCCTCTCACGCGGCCTCCTCGCCGGCGCCCCGCCCGGCATCGCCCTGGTGCCGCAGCCGCACCTCCAGGCGGTCGCCCACCTCCCGTGTGTCGAAGGACGGCTGCGGCGCGGTGGCGGGGCCTTCGGCGTTCCAGCCGTCGGCCAGCCGGAACAGGCTGCCGTGCCAGGGGCAGCGCACGCAGCCGTCCTCGATGTCGCCCTCCGACAGCGGTCCCGCCATGTGGCTGCACCGGTCGGCGAGCACATGGACGGTCGCGGCGTCCTCGCGGAAGACCATCACCTCCACCTCGCCGGCCCGGCGCCGTACCGGGCGGCCCACCGGGAACTCGGAGACGGCGCCCACGTCGTGCCAGCCGGGACCGACCGCGTGCGAGACGTACTCGGCGTGGTTGGCGCCCGCCGCCTGCCGGTACGCGAGGTGGCCGCCCAGCGCCCCGCCGGCGGCGACCACCGACAGCCCGGCCAGGCCCAGTGCCTTGCCGCGCCACACCCGCCCGCGGCGGCGCGCCAGGTACGAGGACGCGTACAGGGCGACCGCCGTCAGATTGGCGGCCGCGTGCACCAGGCCCACGCGCTGCTGCTCCTTCGGCAGGTCCGCCCAGTCGGTCCAGCCGGCCACCGCCGCGGGGCCGGCCGTCGCGAGGCCCACGCCGATCAGGGTCCGGGCGGCGCGGCGGTGGCCGGGCAGCGCGTCCAGCACGGCCGCCGACAGCCAGCTCCCGAGCGGCACCTGCACCATCAGCGGATGGACGGGGTGGCCGAGCCACCGTCCGTGCAGGGCGTCCCGCCCGGCGCCCAGGGGCACCGCGTGGACGGCCGAGCGCACGGCGTCGATGAGCCGGTCGGCGCCGGGCCACCGCTCCAGCCGGTCCACACCGCGCAGGACCCGTCCGGGCCCGTCGGCCGAGGGAAGGACGCGGCGCGCCGCCCGCGCCGCGCGAAGGGGCGTGAGTGATCGTTCCATGCCGGACCGAGTAGCCCGCCGCGCGCCGGGGAAACTCCGGCCGGCCCCGGACCTTGCGGCATGCGCGGCAGGAAACCGGTGCCGGTCGCGCGCCCTCAGCGGCCGCGCCCGTGGGCCGCTCCCCGCGGGAGCGGGCCGACATCGGCGTGGCGGCCCGGCCGGACGGCCGCGTGGCGCTGTCCCGGGCCCGGACCGCTCCGGCCGGCCAGCGCGTCGGCGACGAGCCCCGTCGCGAAGGCGTAGACGGCCTTGTGCGCGAGGTCCACGACGAGTTCACGGCGCGGCCAGGTGGCGGGCGGGGCGCCGACGCCGGTGGCGTTCTCCAGGATCTGGTCGTTGGTGAGGCGGACCACGGCGAACTGCGCGGACGACAGCGGGCCGCGCAGCCCGGCGTGGGCCATGACGGAGCGCAGCACGCCGAGCGCGGCGGCCTGCCCGAAGTGCATGGCCAGGTTCACGGCCGCCGACTGCTCGCGGGGCCGCTCCGGCATGCCGGTGAGCCGTTCCAGCACGCGTGCGGGGACGTACGAGTCGGGTCTGCCGGTGAGGCGCTGCTCGGCCTTCTCACCGAGCGTCATCACCAGGCCGCCCGCCGCGCCGGCCACGAGTCCCTGCCACAGAGCACGTTTCATCATGCGGCGCCGGGTACCCGGCGTGGCGCGTGGCACCCGCGCCTTTCCCGCGCCCCCGCGCGGGAGGTGCCGGGGAATAGGCCTGTCCCGGGCGCCGTTGTGGCGGGCACCGACGAACCCCCTGAGAGGCGGACGGCATGAGCACGATCGAACTGACCAAGGAGAACTTCGACCAGGTCGTGTCGGAGAACGACTTCGTCCTGATCGACTTCTGGGCTTCGTGGTGCGGCCCGTGCGTCCGCTTCGCCCCGGTCTACGAGACGGTGTCGGAGCGCCACCCCGACGTGGTGTTCGCCAAGGTGAACACGGAGGCGGAGCAGGAGCTCGCCGCCGCCTTCGAGATCCAGTCGATTCCGACGCTGATGATCGTCAGGGAGAACGTGGCCGTGTTCGCCCAGCCGGGCGCGCTGCCCGAGCCCGTTCTGGAGGACCTGATCGGGCAGGCGCGGGGGCTGGACATGGACGAGGTGCGCAAGTCCATCGCGCAGGCCCAGGCCGGGCAGGCGCCCGGCGCGGCGGGCTGAGCCTTCCGGCGCGCGGGGCCGGGCGGGAGCGATCCCGCCCGGCCCCGCCGTGTGCGCGGACCCGGGGCCGGCCCGTACGGCTCCGCGGCGCGCGGACGCGGGGGCCGGCGCCGCCCGGGAGGCCCGCGCCGGTCCGGGGACGCGGGCCGCGCGGTGCGCCTACCGCTCCAGGACGACGGCGATGCCCTGGCCGACGCCGATGCACAAGGCCGCGACGCCCGTGCCCGAGCCGGCCGCGGCCAGCTGGTGGGCGACCGAACCGGCGAGCCGGGCACCGGAGGCGCCGAGCGGGTGGCCGATCGCGATGGCGCCGCCGCGCGGGTTGACGACGGCCGGGTCCAGTTCGGGCCACTCCGCCAGGCAGCCGAGCGCCTGCGCGGCGAACGCCTCGTTCAGCTCCATCACCGACAGGTCCGCGAAGGTGCGCCCGGCGCGGCCGAGGGCGCGCTGGACGGCCTCCACCGGGCCGAGGCCGAACAGCTGCGGCTCGATGCCGGTCACCGCCGAGGTGCGGATGCGGGCCAGCGGCTCGCGGCCGCAGGCGCGCAGGCCGTCCTCGTCGACGAGGAGCAGCGCGGCCGCGCCGTCGTTGAGCGGCGAGGCGTTGCCGGCGGTGACCGTGCCGTCGGTGCGGAACGCGGGCTTCAGCTTTGCCAGGGCCTCCATGGAGGTCGCGTCGCGGATGCACTCGTCGCGGGTCAGGTCCACGCCCTCGTAGGGCACGACCTCGCCGTCGAAGAGGCCGTCGGCCCAGGCCCGCGCGGCCTTGCGGTGGCTGGCGAGCGCGAAGGCGTCCTGCTGCTCGCGGCTGATGGCGTGCTTGTCGGCGACCTGCTCGGCGCCCTCGCCCAGCGTCACGGTCCACTCGGCCGGCATGCGCTTGTTCACCATGCGCCAGCCGAGCGTGGTCGAGTACATCTGCTCGTGTCCGGCCGGGAAGGCCCGCTCCGGCTTGGGCAGCACCCACGGGGCGCGCGACATCGACTCGACGCCGCCCGCGAGGACGACCGACGCGTCGCCCAGGGCGATGGCGCGGGCTGCCTGCACGACCGCTTCGAGACCGGAGCCGCACAGCCGGTTGACGGTCACGCCCGGCACGGTGACGGGCAGCCCGGCGAGGAGCACGGCCATGCGGGCCACGTCGCGGTTGTCCTCGCCCGCGCCGTTGGCGTCGCCGAAGTAGACGTCGTCGATGCGGGCCGGGTCGAGGTCCGGGGTGCGGTCCACCAGCGCGCGCACCACGTGCGCGGCGAGGTCGTCGGGGCGGACGGAGGAGAGGGCACCGCCGAACTTGCCGATCGGGGTGCGGACGGCGTCGACGATGTAGACGTCGCGGATGCTCATCGGGGTCTCTCCCACAGGCTGGTGCGCGCCTACGGGCCCCGTACGCGCGCGTACGTACGGTGAACGGGTGTTCACTACCGACGGGGCGAGTCTCCGGCTCCGGGGCGGTCGGTGTCAACGGCCGCCCGGCGCCCGTCAGGCGGGGCCGGCGTCCCTGACCCGCGCCGACAGGCCGTAGTCCAGTTCCGAGCCGTCCACCAGGAGCGCCTCCACGGTGCGGGTCTCCGGGTCCACGTCGGCGACGAGGCCGCCGCCGGCGTACCGGGGGTAGCCGGAGGCGCCCGTCTCGCCGGTGGCCTCCACGAGGGCCGAGCGGATCGCCACCTCCGCCAGATGCGCGGCGTCGCGCCCCTCCGCGTGCTCGGGCACGATGAGGATCTCCAGGCGCTTCGGGTGCTGCCGATGTGTGTCCATGGTCGTGACGCTAAGGACGTACGGCGTCCGGCGCACGTCAGGGGCGCGCCGTCGGGGTGCCCGCGCCCGTCCGCGGGGGTCCCGCGCGGCGCGCGGCGGCACGGGTTGAGGGGGGCGTGCGCCGGGGTGCTAGCGGTTGCGTACGGGCCGCGGCGTCGCGAAGGCCGCGCGGAACGCGCCGAGCGTGTGCTGCTCGCGCGTGCGGTCCAGCACGCCGAAGACGACCTCGTCGAAGTGGCCCGCGAACCGGCCGGCGCCGGTGAGCAGCGCGCGGAAGGCGCCCGCCACCTCGGCCGGGTCGTTGCGGAACACGCCGCAGCCCCAGGCGCCCAGCACGATCCGCCGGTAGCCGTGGGCGACGGCGGTCTCCAGGACGCGTTCGGCGCGCGACGCGAGGGCCGCCGGTATGCGGGAGGCGAGCCGGGGCGTACGGGCGCGGATGACACCGGCGTTGGGCGCGGGCGAGGTGAGGAAGCCGGCGGTGTACGGGCGGTCGAGGAGCCGGCCCCGGTCGTCGCGGAAGACGGGGACGGCGGGCGAGTGGATGACCCGGTCCGTGTAGAACGGGTCGCGGTCGGCCCGGTGGTGCTCGTAGTACCCGGGGGCGCGCAGCAGCGTGGCGTACAGCGCGGAGGCGCGGCACAGGGCCTCCTCCTGCGCCTGGGCGCCGTTGAGGTAGCCGCCGCCGGGGTTGCGGGCGGAGGCGAAGTTCAGGACGGCGACGGGCTGTCCGGGTGCCGCGGCGGTGAGGCGGCGGGCCGCCTCGGTGCTGGACTCGCCGGTCACCTCGATCCGGGTGGCGCGCCCGGTGTCCGGGGTGGCGGGGACGGGGCCGGGGCCGTGGAGGGTGGTGCCGTCGAGGGCCCTGGCGATCAGGTCGGCGAGGTCGACCTCGCCCGCGGGGGTCCGGTAGCGGCCGGCCGCGACGATCTCCTCGGTCTCCCGCGCGATACTGCGTAGACGTGCGCTCATACCCGGCATCGTTGGTGATCACACGGATCGGCCGCAACGGGTTTATCCGGCATGTGCCGTTCACGCGGGCACCCTTGTGCGCCTCGGCGGCGGTGGCTTAGGTGGAACGGTACGCCCGCGACAGGAGGAGCTGACCCATGCCGTCGAGCGCCTTCCCGGACGGCGGTCCGCCGCTGACGGAGGACGAGGCCGAGGACCTGCTTCGGTGCATCTGCTTCAAGACCGGACCGCCCGGCGCGGTCGGCGTCGAACTGGAGTGGTTCGTCCACGATCTGCACCACCCGTACCTGCCCGTCCCCCGCGACCGCCTCCACACCGCGTTCACCGCGCTGCGCGCCCTGGACCTGGGGTCGTCGCTCACCGTCGAACCCGGCGGACAGCTGGAGCTCAGCTCGCCGCCCGCCGCCTCCCTCGCCGCCTGCGTCGCCACCGTCACGGCCGACCTCTCCGCCGTACGGGACGTGCTAGCCCGTCTCGGCCTCACCCTCACCGGCTCCGGCACCGACCCGTGGCTGCCCGCGCGGGAACGGGTGCTGCGCGAGCCGCGCTACGACGCGATGGAGGTCTACCTCGACCGCTGGGGCACTGCCGGGCGGACCATGATGCGCGACTCGGCGTCCGTGCAGGTGTGCGTGGACTCCGGATACGAGGAGCCGGGCCCCCTGGGATACGCGCGGCGGTGGCGGCTGGCGCACCTGCTGGGTCCGGTGCTGGTCGCGTCCTTCGCCAACTCCCCCACCCTGCACGGCCGTCCGACCGGGCTGCGGTCCTCGCGGCAGTCGCTGTGGGCGGGCATCGACCCGCTGCGGGGCACGGCGCCGCCGGCCGGGCGGGAGCCGCGCGCCGCGTGGGCGCGGCACGTCCTGGACACACCGGTGATGTGCGTCCGCGCGGCCGAGGGGCCCTGGGCCGTGCCGGAGGGGCTGACGTTCCGGCAGTGGCTGCGGTCGGGGGCGATGCGGGCGCCGACGCGCGCGGACCTCGACTACCACCTGACGACGCTGTTCCCGCCCGTGCGGCCGCGCGGCACCCATCTGGAGCTGCGGATGCTGGACGCGCAGCCGGGCGCCGACGGCTGGGTGGTGCCGCTCGCGGTGACGGCGGCGCTGTTCGACGACCCGGAGGCGGCGGAGGCGGCGTACCGGCTGCTGCTGCCTCTGGCGGAGACGGCGGGGCCGCTGCCGCCGCCGAGGGACGCGCACTGGCGGGCGGCGGTCCGGGACGGGCCGGCGGCGCCCGCGCTGCACCGGGCGGCGGTGGAGTGCTTCACGCTGGCGCTCGGCGCGCTGTCCCGCGCGGGGGCGCCCGCCGCCGTGCGGGACGCGGTGGGCGCGTTCCACGAGCGGTTCGTGCTGCGGCGCCGCTGCCCGGCCGACGATCAGCGGCTCGCCCCGGTGACCCTGCCGAGGCCGCCGTCCCCCGACGCCCGCCCGGCCGCGGCCCCGCCCGCGCCGCCGAAGGCTCCGGCCGGCGCCGTGCCCGTACCTCCCCCGGCCGACGCCGCTCCCGTACCTCCTCCGGCCGACGCCGCTCCCCTGCCGCCGCCGCTCCGGCCGCGGCCAGCCGCGCCCGCGGCACCCGCGCCCGGCGCGGCCGCACCCCGCCCCGACTCCGGGAAGGAGCCCCGCACATGACCGTCACCGCCTCCCCCGAGACGCTCAGGCGACGGGCGCACGACGCGCTGGCGGCGGCGCGGGCGCGTACCGCCCTGCTCACCGAGTGCGTCGACGACGGCGAACTCACCGCGCAGCACTCGCCGTTGATGTCCCCGCTCGTCTGGGACCTGGCGCACATCTCCAACCAGGAGGAGCAGTGGCTGCTGCGCTCCGTGGGCGGCCGCGCGGCGCTGCGGCCCGAGATCGATCCGCTGTACGACGCGTTCCAGCACCCCCGCGCCAGCCGGCCTTCCCTGCCGCTGCTGCCGCCGCGCGAGGCGCGGGCGTACGCGGCCGAGGTGCGTGACCGGGTCCTCGACGTCCTCGACGCGGCCCGCTTCGAGGGCGGTCCGCTGGTGGACGCGGCGTTCGCGTTCGGCATGATCGCCCAGCACGAGCAGCAGCACGACGAGACGATGCTGATCACCCATCAGCTGCGCCGTGGGCCCGCCGCCCTGACCGCGCCCGAGCCGCCCGGCCCCGGCCCCGACGCGGCCGCGCTCCCCGCCGAGGTGCGGATACCGGGCGGGCCCTTCACCATGGGCGTGTCGCACGGGGACGAGCCGTGGGCGCTGGACAACGAACGCCCCGCCCACATCCGGTCCGTGCCGGAGTTCTTCCTCGACACGGTGCCGGTGACGTGCGGCGCGTACCGGCACTTCATCGACGACGGTGGCTACCGCGATCCGCGCTGGTGGGCACCCGAGGGATGGGAGCAGATCCGGCGGCACGGCATCGGCGCGCCGCTGTTCTGGCGCCGCGAGGGCGGGCAGTGGCTGCGGCGGCGCTTCGGCGTCGTGGAGCCCGTGCCGGACGACGAGCCGGTGCTGCACGTCAGCTGGTACGAGGCCGACGCGTACGCGCGCTGGGCGGGGCGGCGGCTGCCGACGGAGGCCGAGTGGGAGAAGGCCGCCCGGTACGACCCCGTCTCCGGCCGGTCCCGGCGCTACCCGTGGGGCGACGCCGAGCCGTCCCCGGACCACGCCAACCTGGGCCAGCGGCACCTGCGGCCCGCCCCGGCCGGGGCGTATCCGGCCGGGGCGTCCCCGCTGGGCGTGCGGCAGCTGATCGGGGACGTGTGGGAGTGGACGGCGAGCGACTTCCTGCCGTACCCGGGGTTCGTGGCGTTCCCGTACCGGGAGTACTCGGAGGTCTTCTTCGGGCCGGAGCACAAGGTGCTGCGGGGCGGGTCGTTCGCGGTGGCGCCGGTGGCCTGCCGGGGGACGTTCCGCAACTGGGACCTTCCGGTGCGGCGGCAGATCTTCGCCGGGTTCCGCACGGCGCGGGACGCGGGGTGATGCGCTGATGTGCCGTCACATCGCATGGGCGGGCGCCGGGCCGGTGGCGCTCGGGGAGCTGCTGGTGGCGCCCGCGCACGGGCTGTACCGGCAGTCGTGGGCGCCGCGCAGGCAGCGGTACGGGACGGTCAACGCCGACGGCTTCGGCGTCGGCTGGTACGCGCCGGGCGACCCGGTGCCGGCCCGCTACCGCAGGGCCGGGCCGGTGTGGGCCGACCCGTCGTTCGCGGACCTGGCGCGGGTGGTGCGCTCCCGCGCGGGCCTGGCGGCCGTACGGGACGCGACGCTGCCCGGCGCGGACGGGGAGGCGGCCGCCGCGCCCTTCGCGTCCGGGCCCTGGCTGTTCAGCCACAACGGGGCGGTGACCGGCTGGCCCGGCTCGGTCGCCGCGCTCGCGGCCGGACTGCCGCCCGCCGAACTGCTCGCCCTGGAGGCCCGCAACGACTCGGCGCTCGTGTGGGCGCTGGCCCTGCACCGGCTGGGGCGCGGCGACCCGCCGTCCGACGCGCTCGCCGGGGTGGTCCGCGACGTGGCGGCAGCCGCGCCCGGATCGCGGCTGAACCTGCTGCTGACGGACGGCACGGCGGTCACCGCGACGGCGTGGGGCGACACCCTGTGGTACCTGGCAGGGCCCGGCCGCCCCGCGGTCGTGGCGTCGGAGCCGTACGACGACGATCCCGGCTGGCGCGAGGTGCCGGACCGGACGGTGCTGACCGCCGGGGCCGACGGCGTGACGGCCCTCCCCCTGGACCCGCCGCACTCCCCCGCCCTCCTTCCCGCCGCCGAACCGTTCGAGGAGTCCCCCGCGTGAGCCCGTTCCTGCTGACCCGCACCCTGCCCGAGGGCACGACCGGCGCCGATCTGCGCGCCGACGTGCGCATCGGCCTGACCCGCACGCCCAAGGAGCTGCCGCCGAAGTGGTTCTACGACGCGCGGGGCAGCGAGCTGTTCGAGGAGATCACCCGGCTGCCCGAGTACTACCCGACCCGCGCCGAACGGGAGATCCTCGTCGCCCGGGCGGCGGAGATAGCCGCGGCGACCGGCGCCCGCACCCTGGTCGAGCTGGGTTCCGGCTCGTCGGAGAAGACCCGGCACCTGCTGCGGGCGCTGCGGCCCGGCCTGGTGGACTACGTGCCGGTGGACGTCAGCGAGTCGGCGCTGACCGGCGCGGCCGGGACGCTCACCGCCGAGCTGCCGGGGCTGCGGGTGCACGCGCTGGTCGCCGACTTCACCCGGGGCCTGGCCCTGCCGGGCACTCCGGGGCCCCGGCTCGTGGCGTTCCTGGGCGGCACGCTCGGCAATCTGCTGCCGCGTCAGCGCGCCGTCTTCCTGCGCTCGGTGCGGTCGCTGCTGGAGCCGGGGGACGCGCTGCTGCTCGGCACGGACCTGGTGAAGGACGAGGCGACGCTGGTGGCGGCGTACGACGACGCGGCGGGGGTGACGGCCCGGTTCAACAAGAACGTGCTCGCGGTCCTGGCCCGGGAGCTGGGAGCGGACGTGGACCCGGACGACTTCGAGCACGTCGCCGTGTGGGACCGGGACCACGAGTGGATCGAGATGCGGCTGCGGGCCCGCCGCGCGCTGACCGTGAAGATCCCCGAGCTGGGACTGGCCGTGCCGTTCGCGGCGGGCGAGGAGATGCGGACGGAGGTGTCGGCGAAGTTCCGTCAGGAGGGCGTCGCGGCGGAACTGGCGGCGGCACGGCTGGAGTTGTCCCGGTGGTGGACGGACGCGCAGGGCCGGTTCGCGCTGTCGCTGGCGACGGCGGTCTGAGCGGGTACCGCCCCGGGGCCCGGCACCGGGGCGGACGCTGACAGGACCACCGCTGCCGGGACGGCCGGTGACAGGGCGGTCGGTGGCAGGGCGGCCCGCCTCGGCGTTTCCGGCGCCGTGGTCTCCGCGGCGTCCGAGGCGTCCGTGGCCGCGGCCGGGCAGTCGGCCGCGGGCACCGGCCCCGCGACCGCGGTCCGGGCGGCGCGGGCGAGGGCGCGGCGGTCGGGGTGGGCACCGTGCGGGACCGGTTCGAGGAGCCGGATCTCGGCGGTGAGCCGCCCGGCCGCCGCGACCCGCCACAGCGAAGCGGCCAGCGGGTCGTCCCCGACGAACGCGGCGGGACCCGCGGGCCGGTAGGTGATCCGTACGGGCTGGACGGCGGCGCCCGCGTCGAGCGCGGCCTGGAAGGCGGCCGGGCGGAAGGCGCCGTGGGCGCGGCCGCACCAGGTGGAACCCTCGGGGAAGACCACGACGCGGTGTCCGGCGGCCAGGGAGCCGGCCAGGTCGCGTACGGCGCCGGGCAGGGCGCGCAGCCGGTCCCGGTCCAGGAAGTGGGTGCCGCCGAGGGCGGCGAGGCGCCCGAGCAGCGGCCAGTGGCGCACCTCCCGCTTGGCGACCATCCGGCCGGGCAGGACGGCGGCGACGAGCGGCACGTCCAGCCAGGAGACGTGGTTGGCGACGACGAGCAGCGGTCCCGGCGGTGGCGGGGCGCCGGTGACGCGCACCCGCACGCCGAAGGCGCGCAGGACCGTGCGGCACCACAGCCGGGTCAGCCGGTGGCGGGCGGCCCGGCCGAGCGGGGCGGCCAGCGGGGCGAGGGCCACCCCGGCGAGTACGGCGGTGAGCCCGGCGGCCAGGCGCAGCGCGGCGCGCGGGGGCCCGGCCGCCGGGCGGGCGCGGGTCGCGCACCGCTCGGGGCGGCAGGGCGCGGTCGGCAGCCAGGCGCTCATCACTCCGCGCCGAGCGACAGGAAGTGCCGCAGGTAGCGGGGGTTGGCGCGGCGCAGCGACAGCAGCACGTACAGGTCGGCGACGCCGAAGTCGGGGTCGTGGGCGGGGGCGCCGCACACCCACGCGCCGAGGCGGAGGTAGCCGCGCAGCAGCGGCGGGAGTTCGGTGCGGCCGGCGGGGCGGGCGACGCCTTCGGGGGACCACAGGCGGTGCGGGGTGACCCAGTACTCCTCGGGCGCGAGGTGCTTGGCCTTGACGGTGTCCCAGGTGGCGGCGGCGAGGGTGCCGCCGTCGGCGAGCGGCAGGGAGCAGCAGCCGGCGAGCCAGTTGCGGCCGGTGCGGGCCATGTAGCGGGCGATGCCGGCCCAGATGAGGGAGATGACGGCGCCGTTGCGGTGGGCGGGGTGCACGCAGGAGCGGCCGAGCTCGACGAGGTCGTCGCGCAGCGGGGCGAGGCGCGCGAGGTCGAACTCGCCGTCGGAGTAGAGCCGCCCGGCTATGCGGGCCCGTTCGGGCGGCAGGAGGCGGTAGGTGCCGACGACCTCGCCGGTGGTGTCGTCCCGTACGAGGAGGTGGTCGCAGTACGCGTCGAAGGCGTCGGTGTCGAGGCCGGGCTCCGGCCCGTCGAGGCGGGCGCCCAGCTCGCCCGCGAAGACCAGGTGCCGCAGGCGCTGCGCGGCCCGCACCTCCTCCTGCTCGCGGGCGAGGAGGACCCGGTAGCGGGGTGCGGGCGCCGGGGCGGGGGTGACCGGGGCCGGGGCCGGGGTCGTCGTGGTCATGGAGGCTCCTTGGCCGGGCGGCGGGGGCGACCGCGGGGGTGCGGTGGCCCGTACCCCTACTTGTGCCGTCGCCGCCTGGATTCGACGTGACCGCCCGGCGGAGCGTGGATGTGCGGCGGCTGAATGACCGGTTCGCCGCCGCGCCCGGCCCGTCAGCCGGAGAGGGCCTCCGTGATGGCCTGGGAGGCCCTGCGGGCCGCGGTCTCGGGGTCCTCGCCCCGCAGGACGGCCGTCATGTAGGGCTTGATGGGGTTGTCCGCCTCGACGTCCGCCCACTTCGGAGAGTTGGGCGTGGCCCGTCCGCGCGCGGCGCCCGCGGCCATCGCCGCGGTGGCCTCGTCTCCCTCCACGACGGAGGCGAGGGAGGTCTTGTTGGGCACGTAGTGCATGGTGCGGGCGAGGTCGGTCTGCCACTCCTCCCCGGCGAGGGCGGAGACCACGTCGATGGCGGCGGCGCGTTCACCGGCGTTCACGGGGACGACGAGGTCGGAGCCGCCGGTGAACACGGCGCCCGGCCGGCCGGCGGTCTTCCCGGGGATGGGGAAGAACCCGAGGCGCGAGGCCATGGACGGGTTGTGCTCCTGGATGGCGGCCGCGGCGCCGGGGGTGGCGATGATCTGGGCGACGTCGCCCTTGGCGAACACCTCGGCCTGCGGCGGGTTCTCCTCGTCGGCGTCCTTCGGCCCGCTGCCGAGGGACTGGAGGGTCTGGTAGAACTCCATGCCCTTGAGCGCCGCGGGGGTGTGGAGCGCGCCGGTCCACTCGCCGTTCTTCTCGACGGCGAGTTCGCCGCCCTCGTCCCAGATGAAGCCGGAGAGCGTGTACCAGTCCTGGCCCGCGAGGTAGATGCCCTGCGCGCCGGTCCCGTTGATCTTCTCGATGTCCTCGATCCACTGCTCGCGGGTCTTCGGCGGCTCCTCGACGCCGGCCCGCTGGAAGAGGTCCTTGCGGTAGATGACGACCCGGTTCGCCGCGTACCAGGGGATGCCGAACTGGCTGCCGTCGATGCTGCCCGGCTCTGCGAGGCCGGGCAGCCACTCCTCGCGGCCGAGGTCGCGCACGGACTCCAGGGTCAGGTCGTACAGGAGGTCGGTCTCGGCGTACTGGGCGACCTGGGTGTTGCCGACCTCGATGACGTCCGGGGCGTCCTCGCTCGCCAGGGCGGCGGTGACCTTCTTGCCGATGCCGGTCCACTCCTGGATGACGATCTCCAGCCGGACGCCGGGGTTCTCCTGCTCGTACGTGGTGGTGAACCGCTTCAGGAACTCGTCCGACGCGCTGCCCTTCATCAGCCAGACCGTGACGGTCCGCGTGCCGCCGTCCTGGCCGGGGACGAGGCCGCAGCCCGCCAGGGCGAGGCTGGAAATGATCGCGGTGGGGCAGGCGAGCAGGCGCTTCTTCACGTAGGTCACCTTTGGCTTGAGGCGCGGGAGGGGCCGACCCGACGTGGGGGGAGCGAACGCGTTCGCACGGGCGATGGCTGGATTTTGGTATGTACCAATGGACGGGTCAAGTCCGGAGCGCCCGCCTCGCGGTCCCGCGCGCCCTGGGGCACCGTGGAAGGGGCGCGCGGCGGGCGCGCCCGCACCACCGTCGACGAGGAGACCGCCATGTCACACCACACGTATCGCGTCACGGAGATCGTGGGTACCTCGCACACCGGCGTGGACGAGGCGATCCGCAACGGGATCGCGCGGGCCGCGCAGACGCTGCACAACCTGGACTGGTTCGAGGTGACGCAGATCCGGGGGCACCTGGAGGACGGCAAGGTGGCGCACTACCAGGTGGGGCTGAAGGTCGGTTTCCGGCTCGACGGCCCGGACGCGGGCGACGAGGCCTGAGGCCCGGCCGCCGGGACGGACGGCCCGGGCGTCCGGCGGGGCCGGGACCCGGCGTTCCGGCGCGGGGTCAGGACTGGTCGGCGGTCTCGGCGCCGGTCTCGATGGTGAAGACCTGGTCGAGGCCGACCAGCCGCAGCACGCGCAGGGTGTGGGGCGGCACGGCGGCGAGGGCGATGTCCGCCCCGGCGTCCAGGGCGTGGGCGCGGGCGGCGATCAGCGCCGTGATGCCGCTGGAGTCGCAGAACTCCATGGCGCGCAGGTCGAGTACGAGACGCTGCCCCGGGCTCAGGGCGAGCCGGCCGACCACGTCGCGCAGTCCGGGGGCGCTCGCGTAGTCGAGTTCGCCGGAGACGGCCAGCACGGGACCGGTCGCGGCGTCTTGTGTGGTGATCGTCAGTCGGCTCATCGTCAGTTCGTGGTGCGGGGGCCGGTGGCGGTGACCCCGAGGGCGAGCAGTGCGGTGTCGTCGTCCAGGCCGTCACCGAAACCGGCCAGCACGTCGGTGAGGGCCTTGACGACGGCGTGCGGCGGTTCACCGGCGTGGTCGAGGGCGAAGGCGAGCAGTCCCTCGTCCCCGTAGCGGCCGACGCGGTCCTCACCGGTGCGGGCCTCGGTGAGGCCGTCAGTGTAGAGCAGAAGCGTGTCGCCGGGGCCGAGCACGGTCGAGGCGCTGGTGAAGGGCGCGGACGGCAGCACGCCGACCAGGAGTCCGCCGGGCGTCGGCAGGAAGTCGGCCGTGCCGTCGGCGCGCAGCACCACGGCGGGCGGGTGGCCGCCCGACGCGAGGCGGACCGCGACCTGTCCGGGCTCGGGGCCCGGTTCGAGCGTCCCGACGACGGCGGTGCAGTACCGGGGGTCGCCGCTGCCGGCGTACCGCTCGTGGAGGACCTGGTTCAGGGTCGTCAGGGCGGCGACCGGGTCGGGGTCGTGCAGCGCGGCGGCGCGCAGGGTGTAGCGGGTCAGCGAGGTGACGGCGGCGGCCTGGGGGCCCTTGCCGCAGACGTCGCCCAGGAAGAAGGCGAAGCGCTCCTCGCCGAGGGGGAAGACGTCGTAGAAGTCGCCGCCCAGCCGGTCGGGCGACGCGGTGTGGTAGTACGCGGCCGTCTCCATGCCCGGGATCGGCGGCAGGGTGTCGGGCAGCAGCGACTGCTGCAGCACGGCCAGCGCCTCCTGCAGGCGGGCCCGGTCGGCCTCCGCCCGCTTGCGCGCCTCCTCGGCGGCCTGCCTGCGGCTGAGCAGCTCCTTCTCGTAGGCACGGCGGTCGCGGGCGTCGAAGAGGGTGCTGCGGATGAGCAGCGGCTGCCCGGTCGTCCCGTACTTGACGACGGAGGAGACCATCACGGGGATGCGCTCGCCGTCGGCCCGCTTGACGTCCATGGCTATGCCGCTGACCTCGCCCTGCATCCGCAGCAGCGGCGCGTAGTGGGTCTCGTGGTACAGCTTGCCGCCGACGGTCAGCAGGTCGCTGAAGCGCATCCGGCCCACCACGGCGTCCCGGTCGAGGCCGAGCCAGTGGAGCAGCGTGGTGTTGATCTTCGCGATGGTGCCGTCCATCAGCGTGGACAAATAGCCGCAGGGGGCGCTCTCGTACAGGTCCTCGACGCTGTCCTCCAGCAGCGCCGCGAAGGCCGCGGCGTCCGCGCGTGACCCGTCCCCGGCGTCCGCGTGATCCCCCGCGTCCTCTGTCTCCTCGCCGTCCCTCGGCTCCGGCTCCCGGCCGGCGCGGCACATCACCGCAGGCCCGTCAGGAAGGCGGTGATGGCCTCGTTGGTCGCCGCGGGAGCGGACAGGTGCGGGCAGTGGCCGGTGGCGTCGAGGGTGACCAGGGTCGAGCCGGGGATGGCCCGGTGGACGAAGGCGCCGACCTCGCGGGGCGCGATGACGTCGTCGGAGCACTCCAGTACGAGGGTCGGGACGGTCACGGTCTTCAGGTCGTCGCGCGAGTCCGACCGGAACGTGGTCCGGGCGAAGACGCGCGCCATGTCCGGGTCGGTGGCGCAGAAGCTGTTCTTCAGCTCCTCGCCCAGCTCGGGCCGGTCCGGGTTGCCCATGATCAGCGGCGCCATGGCCGCGGACCAGCCGAGGTAGTTGAGGTCGAGGGACTCCAGCAGCTCGTCGATGTCCTCGGAGCTGAAACCGCCCCGGTAGCCCTCGTCGTCGATGTACCGGGGGGACGGGGCGACCATGATCAGCGCGCCCAGCCGCTCCGGGGCCTGGCGGGCGGCGAGCACCCCGGTCATCGCGCTCACGGAGTGGCCGACGAACACGGCGTCGCGCAGGTCGAGCGCCTCGCAGACGTCGACCACGTCCTGGGCGTAGCCGTCCAGCGAGGAGTACCGCTCCTCCGTGAACGCGGACGGGTCGGCGCCGCCCGAGCCCACGTAGTCGAACAGCACCACGCGGTAGTCGTCGGCCAGCGCGGGCACGGTCAGCCGCCACATGTTCTGATCGCAGCCGAAGCCGTGAGCCAGGACCACCGTCCGCCCCTGGGGGTTCCCGGTGACGGTCACGTTGTTCCTGCGCTCGATGTCCATACCAATCAGTCTCTCAGACCCCGCACGCGCCTCCGGTGCGATCCGGATCACCCCGGTCCGGGCGCGGAGCTGCCCCGGACCCGCCCCGGCGCGCGGGCGGCCGGACGCCGGTGGTACGCCGGGGCACCCTCCCGGACGGGGTCCCCGTTGCGCCCACCCGTTCCGCCCCGGCGGAACGACTGCCCGCAACGGGGCGGGCCCGTGCCCGAGCGGAGGCGCCGCGAGGCCGCCGGTCCGCGCGCCGGGAGCGCGGTCAGGTGCGGCCCTCCTTCTCCTGCGCCTGGTGCAGGGCGGGCGAGCCGAGCGCCCAGTCGGCGCGTACGACGCGGAAGCCGGCCTTCTCCGCGGCCTCGCACACGAGTGCGTCGTCGTCGACCAGCATGCGCACCTCGCGGTTCCGGCTGATCCGGCGCAGCACCTCCATCTTGGTGAGCCGGGCGGGCCGCCGGTCGTCGTCGCGGCGCATGTGGAGGCGCCCCTCGGGCAGGCCGTGCTCGGCGAGCCAGTCGAGGCTGTCCTGCCGGCAGCGCTCGGGGCGCCCGGTCAGGTAGCGGATCTCACACTGCCGCGCCGCCTCCAGGCAGAGGGCGACGCCGGGCGGCAGCGGCGGGTCCTGCGGGGCGGCGTCGAAGAACGCGTCCCAGTCGCGCGGGGTCCGCTCCAGGAAGTGCTGCCGGTGCCGCGCGTCGGAGAGGGTGTTGTCCAGGTCGAACACGGCCAGGGGTCTGCTGTTGCTCGTCACGTCGTCAGCGTAGGGAATCCGGCGGGGCGGGAGGCGTTGTACCGGGTGTGAGTCCTTCTGCCGTCGCCCCGCTGCCGCTGCGCCTGTCCGTGCTCGACCGCTCCCGGATCCGCGAGGGCGGTGACGCCGCCGGGGCCCTGCGCGACACGGTGGATCTGGCGCGGGACGCGGAGGCGTGGGGCTTCCACCGGTTCTGGGTGTCCGAGCACCACGGGGTGCCCGGGGTCGCCGGGTCGGCGCCCACGGTGCTGGCGGCGGCCGTCGCCGGGGCGACCTCGTCCATCCGGGTGGGGACCGGCGGGGTGATGCTGCCCAACCACCGGCCGCTGGTGGTCGCTGAGCAGTTCGGAGTGCTGGAGGCGCTGTACCCGGGCCGGATCGACATGGGTGTGGGCCGCTCGGTGGGGTTCACCGACGGCGTGCGGCGGGCGCTGGGACACGGCAAGGAGGACGCCGAGGACTTCGCCGAGCGGCTGGACGAGCTGCTGGGCTGGTTCCGGGGCACACAGGGCACGCACCCGGGGGTGCGGGCGCTGCCGTCGGAGGGGCTGCGCGTGCCGCCGTTCGTGCTGGCGACCGGCGCGGGGGCGGGGATCGCGGCGGCGGCCGGACTGCCGCTGGTGATCGGCGACCTGAGCGGCCGGGCGAAGGTGCTGGAGGCGATCGACCGGTACCGCTCCGGGTTCCGCCCGTCCGTGTGGGCCGCCGAGCCGTACGTGGTGGTGGCGGGGACGGTCGCGGTGGCCGGCACGGACGAGGAGGCGGCGCGGCTGCTGGTGCCGGAGTCCTGGTCGATGGCGTACGCGCGGACGCACGGCACGTTCCCGCCGCTGCCCCCGGCCGGGGCGGTGGCGGACCGTGCGATGACGGCGCGGCAGCGGGAGTACTTCGAGGCGGGGCTGCGCGGCCACGTCCATGGCACGGAGGCGCGGGTGCGCGCCGCGCTGGAGCGGGTCGCGGCGGAGACCGGCGCGGACGAGCTGCTGGTGACGACGAGCACGTACGACCGCGCGGCGCTGCGCGACTCCTACCGGCGCCTCGCCCGCCTGGCCGGCCTGCGCCCGCCCGCACCGGCGCGGCCCGAGCACGGAACCACGGACGGGCACGGAGCCACGGACGGGCGCGCCGCCCCGGTCCGGCACGGCGCCACGGTCGGCGGGGCGGCGGGGTGACGGGGCCGGGCCGGGGCTCCGCCGCCCCGGCCCGCCGGCGGGCCCGCGCCCCCGTGGCCCCGCCCGCGCGCGAGGTCAGCGGGCGCGGCGGCGGTTGGCGCGCAGCCACTCGCGGTTCATGGCGGAGATGGACGGCAGCGGAATGCCCTTGGGGCAGGCCGTGGCGCATTCGCCGGTCAGGGTGCAGCCGCCGAAGCCCTCCTCGTCCATCCGCGCCACCATGTCCAGCACCCGGCTCTCCCGCTCGGGGGCGCCCTGCGGCAGCACGTTCAGGTGGTTGACCTTCGCCGAGGTGAACAGCATGGCCGAGCCGTTGGGGCAGGCCGCGACGCAGGCCCCGCAGCCGATGCACTCGGCGTGCTCGAAGGCGTAGTCGGCGTCGGCCTTGGGCACGGGCGTGGCGTGCGCCTCGGGGGCGGAGCCGGTGGGCGCGCTGATGTAGCCGCCGGCCTGGATGATCCGGTCGAACGCCGACCGGTCCACGACGAGGTCCTTCACCACCGGGAAGGCCGCCGCCCGCCACGGCTCGACGTCGATGGTGTCGCCGTCCTCGAAGGACCGCATGTGGAGCTGGCAGGTGGTGGTGCGCTCGGGGCCGTGGGCGTCGCCGTTGATGACGAGGCTGCACGCCCCGCAGATGCCCTCGCGGCAGTCGTGGTCGAAGGCGACGGGCTCCTCGCCGCGCAGGATCAGCTCCTCGTTGAGGGTGTCGAGCATCTCCAGGAAGGACATGTCCGGGGAGATGCCGTCGACCTCGTACGTGGCCATGGCGCCGGGGGTGTCGGCGTTCTTCTGGCGCCAGACGCGCAGGGTGAGCCTCATGCGTAGCTCCGCTGGGTGGGGTGGACGTACTCGAAGACGAGGTCCTCCTTGTGGAGGACGGGCGCGCTGCCGGTTCCGGAGAACTCCCAGGCGGCGGCGTACGAGAACTCCTCGTCCTTGCGGGCGGCCTCGCCGTCCGGGGTCTGGGACTCCTCGCGGAAGTGGCCGCCGCAGGACTCGGTGCGGTGCAGGGCGTCCAGGCACATCAGCTCGGCGAGCTCCAGGTAGTCGACGATCCGGTTGGCCTTCTCCAGCGACTGGTTCAGCTCCTCGCCGCCGCCGGGCACCCTGACGCGCCGCCAGAACTCCTCGCGGATCCGCGGGATGCGTTCGAGGGCCTCGCGCAGGCCCTTCTCGGAGCGGGCCATGCCGCAGTGGTCCCACATCAGTTCGCCGAGCTCCCGGTGGAAGGAGTCCGGGGTGCGGTCGCCGTCGACGGCCAGCAGCCTCTCCAGCCGGTCCCTGGTCTCCCGTACGGCGGCGACGGCGGCCGGGTGGGTGTCGTCGACGCCGTCCCGGTGGGGGTTGCGGGCCAGGTAGTCGTTGATGGTGGACGGCAGGACGAAGTAGCCGTCGGCGAGCCCCTGCATCAGCGCGGAGGCGCCGAGCCGGTTGGCCCCGTGGTCGGAGAAGTTCGCCTCGCCGATCGCGAAGAGGCCCGGCACGGTGGTCTGGAGGTCGTAGTCGACCCACAGCCCGCCCATCGTGTAGTGCACGGCCGGATAGATCCGCATGGGGACCTCGTACGGGTTCTCGGCGGCGATCCGCTCGTACATGTCGAAGAGGTTGCCGTACTTCTCCTCGACCTTCTTCCGGCCCATGCGGCGGATGGCGTCGGCGAAGTCCAGGTAGACGCCCTGGCCGCCGGGGCCCACTCCCCTGCCCTCGTCGCAGACGTTCTTCGCGGCGCGCGAGGCGATGTCGCGGGGCACCAGGTTGCCGAACGACGGGTAGATCCGCTCCAGGTAGTAGTCCCGCTCGTCCTCGGGGATCTCGTGGGGCGGGCGGGTGTCGCCCTTCGCCTTCGGGACCCAGATGCGGCCGTCGTTGCGGAGCGACTCGCTCATCAGCGTCAGCTTCGACTGGTGGTCGCCGGTGCGCGGGATGCAGGTGGGGTGGATCTGGGTGAAGCAGGGGTTGGCGAAGTACGCGCCGCGGCGGTGGGCCCGCCAGATCGCGGTCGCGTTGGAGTTCATGGCGTTGGTCGACAGGTAGAAGACGTTGCCGTAGCCGCCGGTCGCCAGGACCACCGCGTCCGCGAAGTGGGTGCTGATCTCGCCGGTGACCAGGTCGCGGGCGACGATGCCGCGCGCCCGCCCGTCGACCACGATCAGGTCGAGCATCTCGGTGCGCGGGTGCATCTCGACGTTGCCCGCGGCGATCTGCCGGGACAGCGCCTGGTACGCGCCGAGGAGCAGCTGCTGGCCCGTCTGGCCGCGGGCGTAGAAGGTGCGGGAGACCTGGACGCCGCCGAAGGAGCGGGTGTCGAGGAGGCCGCCGTACTCGCGGGCGAAGGGGACGCCCTGGGCGACGCACTGGTCGATGATCTGGACGGAGATCTGCGCCAGGCGGTGGACGTTCGACTCGCGGGCGCGGAAGTCGCCGCCCTTGACGGTGTCGTAGAAGAGGCGGTGGACCGAGTCGCCGTCGTTGCGGTAGTTCTTCGCGGCGTTGATGCCGCCCTGCGCGGCGATGGAGTGGGCGCGGCGCGGTGAGTCCTGGTAGCAGAACTGGACGACGCGGTAGCCCTGTTCGGCGAGGGTGGCGCCGGCCGAGCCGCCCGCGAGGCCGGTGCCGACGACGATGACGGTGTGCTTGCGGCGGTTGGCCGGGTTGACGAGTTTCGCCTCGAAGCGGCGGGTGTCCCAGCGCTCGGCGATGGGGCCCTTCGGGGCCTTGGTGTCGGCGATGGGCTCGCCGGTCGTGTAGGCGGTGTAGGCGCTCATGTCAGCTGACGACTCCGGTCATGACGGCGACGGGCACGGCGACGAAGCCCGCCGTGAGGACCAGGGCGAGCGTGTTCGCGACGGCCTTGAGGGCGCGGTCGCGGCGGGCGCTGCCCGCGCCGAGGGTCTGCGCGGCGCTCCAGAAGCCGTGCCGGATGTGCAGGCCGACGGCGAGCATGGCGACGAGGTAGATGACGTTGCCGTACCAGGTGGAGAAGGTCGCCACGACGTTCTCGTACGGGTGGCCCGGCTGGGCGTTCTCGTTGACGGTGAGGGTCGTCAGGTCGAGCAGGTGCCACACGACGAACAGCGCGATGATCACGCCGCCCCAGCGCATGGTGCGGGTGGCGTAGCTCGCCCGGCGCCGCTTGTGGACGTACCGGACGGGCCGCGCCCTGCGGTCGAGCCGGGTCAGCTGGTACGCCGACACGCCGTGCGCGACGACGGCGGCGAGCAGCACGACCCGGACGATCCACAGGGCCCAGCCGTGGTGGAGGACCGGGGCGCCCATGGTGCGCAGCCAGTGGCCGTACGCGTTGAACTCGTCGGGGCCGAAGAAGACCTTCAGGTTCCCCATGACATGGGCGATGAGATAGCCGAGGAGGATCAGGCCGCTGACGGCCATGACGGCCTTCTTGCCGACGGTCGATCCGAGGAAGGTGCGCCGGGGAGGGCGCGAGGGGGAGGGTTTCCGCTCCGTCCCCGAGGGGTGCGTCCGCGATGCCAGAGCCATGTCTCCCGACGGTAGGGCCGGACGGCCCCAGTGGTCCAAGACATGGCCGGGCTGATCTTGATAGGCGCCGCCTATCGTTCCCGCTTATGCTGGCCGTATGCAGTTCCAGCAGCTCGTGTACTTCGTGGCCGTCGCGGAGACGCGGCACTTCACCCGCGCCGCCGAGCGGGTCCATGTCTCGCAGCCCTCGCTGTCGCAGCAGATCCGGGCGCTGGAGAAGGAGCTGGGCGCGGAGCTGTTCAGCCGGGCGCGCGGCAACATCGCCCTGACCGACGCGGGCGAGGCGCTGCTGCCGCTGGCCCGGCGCATCCTGGCCGACGCGGACACGGCCCGGCAGGAGGTGCAGGAGCTGGCGCAGCTGCGGCGCGGGCGGGTGCGGCTGGGCGCGACGCCGAGCCTGTGCACGGGGCTGCTGCCCGAGGTGCTGCGGGCCTTCCACGACCTGTACCCGGGGATCAGGCTGTTCATCGAGGAGGGCGGTTCGCACGACCTCGTGCGGGGTCTCGCGCGCGGGGCGCTGGACCTGGCCCTGGTGGTGCTGCCGCTGCCGTCGCAGTCGCCCGCGCTGACGACGGTGGAGCTGCTCCAGGAGGACCTGGTCGTCGTGTCGTCCGCCGCCGACCCGGCGCCGCGCCGGCCGGTGCGGATCGCGGACCTGCAAGGGAGGCCGATGGTGATGTTCCGGCACGGGTACGACCTGCGGGAGCTGACCGTCGCGGCGTGCCGGGCGGAGGGCTTCGAGCCGTCGTTCACGGTGGAGGGCGGCGAGATGGACGCCGTGCTGGGCTTCGTACGGGCCGGTCTGGGCGTGGCGGTGGTGCCGAGCATGGTCGCGGCGCGGGCGGGGCGGGACGTGCGGGTCACGGCGCTCGCCCCGCCGGGGCTGCGGCGGACCATCGCGCTGGCGCACCGCAGCGACGTGGCGCCGCCGCGCGCGGCCCGCGAACTGCAACGGGTGCTGCTGCGCTCGACGGTGGGCGGCTAGGAGGGGGCGATCTCGTTCTCGTGGTGCGGGAACACCAGGTCGAGGCCGCCGCCGTCCCCCGCCTCGGTCCGGCCGGGTGGCGGGGGGTGGCTCTCCGGCTCACCCGGTGTCCCCCGCAGGGGGAGGACGGCCGTCACCGTCTTCCCGCCCGGCGCGGGTGCCACCGTGACCCGGCTGCTGAGCCTCAGGACGAGCGGCCAGCCGAATCCCCCGGAGGCGGCGGGGTCGTCGCGCGGCCGGGTGTGCGGGAGCGCGGGAGAGGCGTCGGCGACGCTGACGACGAGATCGTCCCCGTCCAGCTCGGCGTGGAAGCCGGTGACGCCGCCGCCGTGCCGCGCGGCGTTGGTGACCAGTTCGGTCACCACGAGGAGGATGTCGTCCGCCACGCCTGCGGGGACCGCATCGTCCTCGCGGGTGCCGAGGAGGCGGCGCACCCGGGCGCGGGCGGCCGCGACGGCGGTCTGCGGCCGGTCGGCAGTGTGCTCGGCGGCCGTCATGGTCCCTCCTGCGGCGCACGGGTGACGGTCCTCGCCCCGCACGGCTGCCGCGCGGCCGCTCCATGGCCGGTGCCGCGCGGCGGCGGGCGTCCGCCGTCGGCTCGCGGTACGGGCGGTGGTGGCGTCGGGGCGCGCGTCGCCGCCGGGGCTGCGTCGCTCATGCCGCCATTCTCCCGCGCCGCCGCGTGCTCCGCGGGCGGGACGCGGGACGAGGCGGCCCCAGGAGCCGGGACGGGACGCCGCCGGTCCGGCGGTAGCGAGGGTCAGCCGGGCTACCGCCGGGGACGCGGGCCTGAGCGCGGGGGGTGGGGCCCGAGCGCCGGGAGCGGGGGCCTGAGCGCGGGGGGCGCTCGCGGGACCGCTCCGTGTCCCGCGCTCCCTACGGATTCTGCGGCGGCGGAACGGGCCGCGTACCGGCGGCCTGCTCCGCCGCGCCGGGCACCTGGCCGTCCGCCTCCCCCGTATCGGAGAAGAGGTGATCGGTGCAGGTCAGTTCCAGGATGCGGTCGAGCAGCACGGGCCGGTTGTCCAGGTGGAGCCGGGTGCCCTTCTCGTCCGCCTTGCGGCGGATCATGAGCAGGGCGGCGAGGCCCAGCGAGTCGCACAGGGTCAGCCCGGCGCAGTCCAGATGGAGCCGGCGGGGCGGCGGATCGGCGCTCAGGCAGGAGCGCGCGGCGGCGGTGAGGTCGTCGGCGGTCTCCCAGTCGAGCTCGCCGGCGAGGCGGATGCGGGCGACACCGGAGCGGTCCAGGGTCGTCACCAGGTCGAAGGCGTCGTTTCGGTCGGCAGTCATAGGTGAGAGGCGGGGCCGGGGACGGGGGGACGGGACGCTCGCGCCAGGAGCGCGGCGCGGCCCCGCGCGAGGAGGGCCAGGGCGCGGGGGAAGTCTTTCAGCTGTTCCCGCAGGAGGACGAGGGCGGGGTCGACGACACCGGCGGGGACGCCGCGCGCTTCCAGGACGTCGCCGGTCCAGACGAGGAAGTCCGTGAACAGCCGGTCGTCGTCGGTGTAGAGCGCGGCGCCGAGGAAGTCCACGATGTGGGCGAGGTCCTCGGCGGTGCGCTCGCGCTGGGCGTCGGTGTAGGCGCGTACCGCCGGCAGCCGTTCCTCGAGTCCCCGCAGGGTCTCGCGCACCAGGTCGCGCCGGTCACGCAGGACCAGGGTGTACTCCTGGTCGTCCAGGTGCGGCAGGTCGTCCACGGTCAGCCGGGCGGCGCCGGGCGCGGGGACCGCCAGGCCGAGGTCGAGGACGTCCGCGGCGCCGCGGGCGTCGGGGGCCCAGGCGTCGGCGCCCAGCAGCCGGGCGTGGCGGCCGTCCGCGCCGAAGGCGGCCCCGCCGGCCAGGACGGGGATGCCGACGGCCTGCGCGGCGGTGATCGCCATGTGGGCGGCCGGGAGGCGCGTGGGCAGCGACGAGGAGAGCGCCAGCGCGGCGGGGGCGGTCCGGTGCAGGTGGGCGATCAGGTGCGGGGCGGGCACGTGCGCGCCGAGGAAGTCGACCCGGTGGCCGCGGTGGCGCAGTACCTCGGCCATGAGCCGCGCCGGCAGGGCGTGCCACTCGCCGTCCACGCAGGCCACGGTCACCGTCCCGACGGAGCGGGACGGCGGTGGCGGGGCGCGGTGGGCCATGGCGGCGATGACCCGCTCGTGGATGGCGGTCGCGGCGTGCTCCTGGGCGACGGTGAGGCGGCCCGCCGCCCACGCGTCGCCGACGGAGCGCTGCACGGCGCCGATGACGTCCAGCAGGAGGTCCTCCGCGGCGGCGCCCTCGTCGAGGGCGGCGAACAGCGCCCGCGCGGCGGCGTCCTCGTCGTGGTCCCGCACGGCGGCCCGCCACAGTGCGTCGCGTGTCCGGGCCAGCAGGGTTCCGTCCGACGCGACGGCGATCGTCGTCTCACTCATGCGGTGTACCTGCCCCGTGTGTGGCCGTCCACCGCCGTCAGATGCGTCGTACGGGGCGCGGTGATCGCCATGAGGGCGATGTCGTCCTGCCGGTGGTCGCCGATCCACGTGGCGTTGGCCATCTTGACGTGCTCGACGACGGCCTCGGCCGGCATGTCGGCGCACTCCGCCAGCGCGGCCCGCAGCCGGTCCTCGCCCCACATCACGTCGCCGAGCGGACCGCCCTTCGCCTCGGTCAGGCCGTCGGTGTAGAGCAGGCAGGTCTCGCCGGGCTGGAGGTCGGCGTGCGCGGTGGTGGACCTGATGTCGGGCAGCGCGCCGACCAGGGTGCCGGCCGTGGGCGCCTCCTCCACGGAGCCGTCCTGACGGACGATCAGCGGCGCGGGGTGGCCCGCGCTGGTCAGCCGCAGGTGGGTGACGCCGCCGCACCGCCGCACCGAGGCGAGGACGAGGGTGGCGAAACGGGTGTGGTGGCCGTTGAGGAGGGCGCCGTTGAGGAGCCGCAGCAGCTGCCCGTGGTCGTCGGCCATCGGCAGCAGCGCCTGCAGGGTGTTGCGGATCTTGCCGGTCAGCACCGCGGCCTCCAGGCCCTTGCCGCACACGTCCCCCAGCACCGCCAGGGTCTCGTCGCCCGGACCGCTGCCGGGGTGCACGTCGTAGAAGTCGCCGCCGACGCGCTCGGTGTCCTTGGAGGCGCGGTAGCCGCCGGCGAACTCCACGCCGTGCACCTGCCGCAGGGCCGGGGGCAGCAGCTCGGCCATGAGCGTGGCCGTGATCCGGCTCTGCTCCATGTACAGCCGGGCGGCGGACAGCGCTATGCCGGCCCGCGCGGCGAAGACCCGCGCGAAGACCTCCTCGGACGCGTCGAACGCGGCCTGGCCGCCGCGCCGCAGCAGGATCAGCGCGCCGGCCGGGACGCCGTGCCCGGGCAGCGGGGTGACCGCCACCGACCCGACTCGCCCGGCCAGGGCTTCCGGCACCACCCAGTCGGGCAGCGCCGCGGGGTCGATCCAGCGGGACGGCACCGGGGGGAAGCCCCGCAGCGCCTCGGCGAGGCCGGGCACGGCCGACGGGTCGACCCGCGCCGTGGCGTGGGTCACCGTGCCGTCGACGGCCACCGCCAGCGGGTGGCGCCGGCCCGACGCGGGGGCCACCAGGACCGCGGCGTCGGCCAGGTGCTCGGCCGCCAGACGCACCGTCACCTCCATGCACCGCTCGGTGTTGAGGGAGGCCAGCAGACGGGTCGAGGCGTCGGCCAGGAACGCGGTGCGCCGCTGCTCGTCGCGCAGTGCCGTCTCGGCGAGCGACCGGGCGGTGTCGTCGACCAGCCACCACACGGTCTCGCCGTGCTCGCCGGGCGTCGGATGGGCCTCGAGCGTCGACGGGCCGTGGCTCCCGCGCACCGGCTCCGCCGCGCCCGAGCCGGCCCGCCGGTGGCCCTCCACGAGCCAGCCGGGCGCCACCTCGGCCAGTGGCGCCCCGCGCACCGCGCGCGGGAACAGGGCGGTGGCCCGCGCGTTCGCCTCCACGACGGCACCGGAGGCGTCCACGACCAGCGCGGGGTAGGGCGCCGCCATCCAGGAGGCGCCCACGGACGTCATCAGGCCCTGCGCCGGGCGCGGGGGGCCTTCGCAACTCGTCATATCCCCGGGCCCGCTTCCGCGGACCCGATCACCTTCCACTGGAAGACACGGTTCCCCCACCATCCCTCAGACGGGTCGGCACATCAACCTCGTACCCGCCGGACCCCACTTCGACCCGAGGGACCGGGCCGGCCGGCCGCGCGCGGGCGTCCGTCCCCCGGGGTGCCCTCGCGCCCCGCGTGGCGCCGCGTCGCGGCGGGGTAGGGCCGGCGCGGGCGTGTGCCGCCCCGGCGCCGGGGTAGCCGCCGCCGTGGAGGCGGATCGGTCCGGGAGGGGCGGCATGGTGTGGACGCGGTGGAGGGAATCGTCCGGGCGGTCGGGGAAGGACGCGGAACGGGACGCACCGCTCGACGCCGCGCGGTGGTCGCGGGGCGCGCGCGTCGCGCTCATGCTGGTGGCGTTCGTGGTGATGGTGGGCTTCGCGGTGATCCTGGCGCGGCTGACGCTGGAGCCGTCGGCCGCGTCCGAGCGGCTGACGCACACCAATCTGCGCCCCGGTGACTCCATCCGCGACTACCTCTCCCGCCCCGCGTTCCGCGACACGGTGAAGCAGCTGGGCGGCAACATCGCCCTGGGCGTGCCGTTCGGGCTGCTGCTGCCCGTGCTGGCGCCGCGCGCCCGCGGCCTGCTGCGGGTCGTCGTCGCGACCGCCGCCGTGATGACGCTGGTGGAGCTGGTGCAGGGGGCGCTGATCACCGGGCGTGCCTTCGACGTCGACGACGTGATCCTCAACAGCGCGGGCGCCCTGCTGGGGTACCTCCTCCTCGGGCGCAGGCTGGGCCGGGCCGTCCACCCCCGGCGGCGCCACTGGTGGCACCGGTTCACCCGGCGCGCCCCCTGAGCGGCACAGCCACAGGCACCGGCACCGGCGGGGCCGCCCGGCCGTGTTCGCACCGCCGCCCGGCCGCGCCGCGCCGCGCCGCGCCCGGCACCCGCCCCGGTGCGGCCCGTACCGGCACGATCCGACAGCCGCGCGTGTCGCGGCGGCGCGCGGGGAAGAGGGAGGTGCATGGCCACCTCCCAAGACGCCCCGCTGCGGCGTGCCCTGACCACCCGTCTGCTCTACTTCTTCATCCTCGGGGACGTTCTGGGCGCGGGCGTGTACGTCCTCATCGGCCAGATCGCCGCCGACGCGGGCGGCGCCGTGTGGGTGCCGCTGACCGTCGCGCTCGCCCTGGCCCTGCTGACGGCCGCCTCGTACGCCGAACTGGCGACGAAGTACCCGCGCGCGGGCGGGGCGGCGCACTACGCGACCCTCGCCTACGGCCCGTTCGCCGGGTTCCTCGCGGGGTTCTGCATGCTCGCCGCCGGGGTCGTCTCCGTCGCCGCGCTCGCGCGGGGCTTCGCCGGCGACTACCTGTCCGTCTTCGTCACCCTGCCGGTCGGCCCGGTCGCCGTGCTCTTCCTGGTGGCGCTGGCGCTGCTCAACGCGCGGGGCATCCGCGAGTCCACCCGCGCGAACGTGGCCGCGACCCTGGTCGAGGTGGCCGGTCTCGCCGTCGTCGTCGTGCTCGGCGCGTGGATCCTGCTGCGCGGCGACGGCGACCCCGCCCGGCTCACCCGGCTCGGGACGGCCGAGCACGGCGCTGCGGCCGCCGTCCTGACCGGGGCGGTGCTGGCCTACTACTCCTTCGTCGGCTTCGAGACCTCCGTGAACGTCGCCGAGGAGACCCGGGACCCCCGCCGCTCGTATCCGCGCGCCCTGTTCGGCGCGCTCCTCACCGCCGGGGCCGTGTACGTCCTGGTGGGCCTGGCGGCGTCCGCCGCCGTCCCGACCGGCACCCTCGCCTCGTCCAGCGGGCCGCTGCTGGAGGTGGTGCGGGCCGCGGGCGGCGTGCCGGAGCGCCTCTTCGGCGCCATCGCCCTGGTCGCCGTCGCGAACGGGGCGCTGCTCACCGGCATCATGTCCTCGCGCCTCGCGTACGGGATGGCCCGCGACGGCCTGCTGCCCCGGTTCCTGACCGCGGTGCTGCCCGAGCGCCGCACTCCGTGGGCCGCGATCGGCACCACCACGGGCCTCGCGGTGCTCCTCGCCCTCACCAGCGGCGTGGCCGCGCTCGCGTCCACCCTGGTGCTGCTGCTCCTCGTGGTCTTCCTCATGGTCAACACGGCGGTGCTCGTCCTGCGCCGCGATCCGGGCGAACCGGGTCACTTCCGGGCGCCGACCGTGCTGCCCGTGCTCGGCGCCGCCTCCTGTGTGCTGCTCGCCACCCGCGTCGAGCCCGGGGTGTGGCTGCGCGGGCTGGCCGTCGTCGGGGCGGGGCTGCTGCTGGGCGCCGCCGCGGGCGTACGGCGCAGGCTGGCCGCGCGGCGGGCGGAGCGCGGGCGCGCCGAGCCCGGCCGGGTCGCCGGCGGTTAGGCCGCGGCCGGCGGGGCGGACGGACCCGCCCGCTCCGGGGCGTCGCCGGCTAGACGGCGTCGGCGAGCAGCAGGGCGTGGATGCGGTCCGGGGCTCCGGGGCGGGCGTAGTACCAGCCCTGGGCCGTGTCGCAGCCCAGGGCGCGCAGCTGCTCGGCCTGCGCCGCGGTCTCCACGCCCTCGACGGTGACGGCCAGTTCGAGGCTGTGGGCCAGGGAGACGATGCCCTCCACGATCTTCATGTCCACCGGGTCCGCCGGGTGCTGCTGCATCCCGCGGGTGAAGGAGCGGTCGAGTTTGAGGACGCTCACCGGGAGGCGGCGCAGATTGGCGAGGTTCGAGTAGCCCGTGCCGAAGTCGTCCAGGGCGATGTCGACGCCCATCTCGGCGAGCTGCCGCAGCGGCTTGAGCAGGTCCTCGTCGGCGCCTATCAGGGCGGACTCGGTGACCTCCAGGCACAGGGCGCCCGGCGCGAGGCCCGAGCGGTCCAGGACGTCGGTGATGTCGCCGACCAGGCCCGGATGGTGGAGCTGGGTGGGCGACAGGTTCACGTTGATGCGCAGGGGCCCGCCGTCGGCGTGGCGGTGCTTCCAGAACCTGGCCTGCCGTACGGCCTCCTCCAGCACCCAGCGGCCCAGCGGCACGATGAGGCCGGTGTGCTCGGCGAGCGGGATGAACCGGTCGGGGCCGAGCACCCCGTGCTGCGGGTGGCACCAGCGCACCAGGGCCTCCGCGCCGTGCACGGTGCCGTCGCCGAGGTGGACGAGCGGCTGGTACTCGATGAAGAACTCGCCCCGGTCCAGGGCGGTGGGCAGGGCGGTCGTCAGGCCGTGCCGGGTGATGGCGCGGGCGTCGGCCTCCGCGTCGGCCCGCTCGAAGCGGTTGCCCCCCGCCGACTTGGCCCGGTACATGGTGATGTCCGCGCTGCGCAGCACGTCCGCGGGGCCGCGCTCGCCGGCGCGGCCCTCCACGATGCCGATGCTGCCCCGTACGGTGATCTCGCGCCCGTCCAGGCTGATCGGGGTGGACAGGGCGGCGAGGATGCGGCCGGCCAGCTCCTCGGTGTCCCGGTCCGTGACGTCGGGTCCGGTGGTCAGCGCGACGAACTCGTCGCCGCCGAGCCGGGCGACCATCTCGCCGGGTGCGGTGGCGCAGGACTGCAGCCGGTCGGCGACCTCGACCAGCAGCCGGTCCCCCGCGGCGTGGCCCAGGCTGTCGTTGATGGCCTTGAAGCCGTCCAGGTCGAGGTAGCACAGGCCGAAGCGGGTCTCCTCGCCCGCCGCGAGGGCCTTCTCCAGGCGTTCGGAGAACAGGCTGCGGTTGGGCAGCCCGGTCAGCGCGTCGTGCGTGGCCTCGTAGCGCAGCCGCAGATTGAGCAGCCGCCGCTCGGTGGTGTCCTCCATGAGGGCGAGCTGGTACTGGGGGCGGCCCTCCGGGTCGCGCAGCAGGGAGACCGTCAGATTGGTCCACAGGACGGTGCCGTCGGAGCGGTAGAAGGGCTTCTCGACGCGGAAGTGCTCCCGTTCGCCGCGCACCAGCTCCCCGTACAGCTTCCACACGTGCGGGGCGTCCTCGGGGTGCACCCACTCGGTGACCTTGCGGCCGCGGACGATCTGCTCCAGTCCGCCGAACATGCGGGTGAGGGCGCCGTTGACGTCGAGGACGTTGCCCTCCAGGTCCGCGATGCCGATGCCGATGGCGGCGTCCTCGAAGACGGCGCGGAACCGTGCCTCCGTGGCGTGGAGGGCCTGCTCGGCGAAGGCGCGGGCGGCGAGCGCGGAGCGGGCGATGGCCTCCTGCTCGCTGAGGGTCCGCTCGCGCAGCGCCCGCGCGAACCCGGCGGCCAAGGCGTGCTGGAGCCGGGCGCAGCGGGCCCGCAGATCGTCGGCGGGCGTGTCCGCGCCGGTGCCGCAGTAGAGCACCAGGTACGACTCGACGACGCTGAGCGTGCGGCTCAGGACGTCCGGGTCGGTGCAGTGCGCGGCGATCAGGGCCGCGCCCACCTCCTGTGCGGGCGTCACGTCGAAGGGCCGGGCCCGCAGGGCGGCGCTGAGCGTCCGGGCGAGCGGCAGCAGGTGCTGTTCGAACTCGGTGCGGGTCATCGACGTGGCGGTGACCGGGAAGATGGCCCGGCTCCATATGGTCGCGAACCGCTGGAGTCTGTCCTCCAGGCCGTCGGGTTCCACGCGGGAATCCGACGCCTGCGCCGGCGTGCTCACCCCTTGCGCCCCACCCCGGCGAAGCCCGAGAAGGCGTAGGGGTCCTCCTGCTCGGGCGGGGTGTCGGGCCGCCAGTGGGGCATCGACACGAGGCCGGGTTCGACCAGCTCGCAGCCGTCGAAGAAGCGGGCGACCTCCTCGCGGGAGCGCATCACCAGCGGGCTGCGGATGTCGCGGTAGACGCCGACCGTGCCGCCCGCCTGCTCCTGCGGGACGGGGATGCCGTCGAACGAGGCGTGGGTGACGACGATGAGGCTGCCCGGCGCGAGGGCGTCGCGCAGCTCGGCGACCGCCTCGTAGGGCCGGTCGGCGTCCTCCAGGAAGTGCAGGACGGCGACGAGGAGCAGCGCCACGGGCCGGTCCAGGTCGAGGAGGCGGGCGACCTCGGGGCTGCGCAGGATGTCCTGGGGCTTGCGGAGGTCCGCGGCGGCGATGTCGGCGCGGTCGTTGCCCTCCAGTACGGCCTTGCTGTGGGCGACGGCGACCGGGTCGTGGTCGACGTACACGACGCGCGCCGCGGGATCGGCCTGCTGGGCGACCTCGTGGACGTTGCCGAACGTCGGTATGCCGGAGCCGATGTCGAGGAACTGGGTGACGCCCTCGGCGACGGCGTGGCGGACGGCGCGGCGCATGAACGCCCGGTTCGCCTGCATGATCTTGGGGAGACCCGGCAGGAACTCCATGGCCCTGCGCGCCGCTTCGCGGTCGACCTCGAAGTTGTGGGAGCCGCCCAGGTAGTAGTCGTAGATGCGGGACACGCTCGGCACCGACAGGTCGATGCCCGGCGGGGCCCAGGCGGGACGGTCCATCGAATCTCCAACAGTCGCCACGGTGTTCGGCCCTGAAGCGGGCCGGTGTTCGAGCCGAGGCTACTGATCGCCCGCCGGGAGGGCGAGGGGAAACGGAAAAAAGCGGTCCGTTCTTCGTCACAGGCCACGGGCACGTGCGTGCCCGGGCACGCGTGCGGGCGGGTGCCGACGCGCACGCGGACGTACGGCCCGCCGGTCCCCCGAGGGGAGGGACACGGCGGGCCGCCGCCCCGGCCGGAGTCGCGCGTGGGGGACTCTACTTGGGCGCTCCGACCAGCTTTCCGTCGGGCGAGACGGCGTACCAGGTGCCGCCCACGCCCTGACCGTTGGTGTCGCCGGGCTTCTTGTCGCCGGCGAAGGTGTAGAGGGGCCAGCAGTCGATGGTCTGCTGCTCCTTGCCGTCGGGCCGCTTGAAGGTCACATAGCCCTTGGTGGTGATGCCCTCGGTGTCGTTCTTGGCGACGGGCTCGACGACGGGCCACTTCTTGAGGCAGTCACCGGTGCATGCGGTCCTCATGGGCCAGGCGGAGTCCTTGGTGAAGCGGTAGACGGTCCTGCCTCGGGCGTCCACCACGATCTCGCCGAGCTCGGGGTCGTCGGCGACGGACAGCCCGGCGCGGTCGGCGGGCTGCGCCCCGGAGCCCCCGGCCTCCTCGCCGGTCTCCTCGCCGCCGTCCCGCGCGCCGGAGCCGGAGCCGGAGCCCGCCGGGACGGGTTCCCCCGACGCCTTGCCCGGCTGGGCCTTCTTGCCGTCGGGGGCCGCCGCGAACCAGGTGCCGCCGACGCCCTGCCCCTTGGCCTCGCCGGTTTTGGTGTCCTTCGCGTACCGGTACATCGGCCAGCCGTCCACGGTGAGCTGCTTGGTGCCGTCGGGGCGGGTGAGGACGCCCAGGAGCTCGGGGTCGACCCCTTCGGGGGCCTTCGCGCCGTCGGCGGTGACGACGGGCCAGGTCCTGGCGCAGTCGCCCTCGCAGGCGGACTTCGGCGGGTTGGGCGTGTCCTTGTCGAAGCGGTAGAGCGTACGGCCCTCGGCGTCCATCAGCACGTCGCCGAACTCGCTGCCCTTCCACACGCCGAGCTGCCCGGCGGCCGACGTGGGGGCCGCCCCGGCGGACGCCCCGGTGCCGGAGCCGTAGCCGTATTCGCCGCCGTTGCCGTAACCGCCCTGGCCCGGGGCGCCGGCGGGGGCGGCGGCTCCCACGCTCTGGCCGCCGATGCGGTCGCCCTGCTCCTGTCCGCAGGCGGTCAGCGTCATCAGGGCCGCCACCGCAGTGGCCGCGAGCGCGGTGTTGCGCCGGTTCCTCATCTCGACTCCCGTCGTCTTGCCGTTCCTCGTGGCGCCCGCGGTGCGCCGTGTCATGGCCCTAGGTACGGGCCGGGGGGCGGGGAGCGTTCAACGGGCCGGGAAAGTCGGGCGAGTTCCCCGCCCGCGGTGGTGCGGGGACACCACTCCCGCCGGTTTGGGGACGGGTGTTCGGGCGCCTCCACCATCGGGGGAATGGGCGCGCGGTGCGGGGCGGGCCGTCGTTGATCAGATCATGTTCCTCGGCGTGTACGGACCCCTGGCCGCACGGGCGTTGGCGAGCGCGGCGCTCGTGTGCCCGCTCGTGCTCACCCCCGCACTCTCGGCGCCGGCCGCGGCGCACAGCTGCGCCCACGCGACGACCGGCCCCGGAGCGGGCGCGGTGGTCGTCGTGGGCGGCTCACGCTGCACCCCCTCGCCCGTTCCCTCGCCCACCGTCCCCTCGACGCCTCCGCCGACCCCCGCACCGAGCCCCTCCCCTCCGGTGCCCCCGGCGCCCAGCGCGACACCCGCGCCGACCCGGCCGCCCACCGGTTCCCCGCCGGGTCCCACCCCGCCCCCGCCGTCCCCCGCCCCCGCGCCGCCCTTACCGTCCGTGAGCCCCGGCCCGTCGGTGCCCGTGCCGACCACGCCGCCCGCTCCGGCCCCGGCGCCGCCCGGCCTTCCGCTGCCGCCCGCGCCCGTGCCACCGGGGCCGTGGCAGTCGGGGCCGTGGCCGTCGGCGGTTCCCGGGCAGCAGCCGCCGCCGGTGCACGGCTACCGGGGCGTGCGGCGGCAGAAGGCGGACAGCGGTCCGTCGATGGTGTCGCTGATGCTCCTGCTCACCGCGCCGGCCGTGTTCGCCGCGGCCGTCCTGCGCCCCCGCTCCCGCTGAACCCGAGAGGCACTCCCCATGTCGGAATGGCTTGTTCTCACCCTGGCGATGGCCGCCGCGTGCGCGGTCGTCCTCACCATCGCCGTCATCAACAACCGCCGCGTCGGCGAGGACGACGACCCGACCGAGACGCCGGACGTCATGGAGTACATGACGATGATGATCGGCGTGGTCTACGCGATCGTCCTGGGCCTGGCCATCGCGGGCGTCTGGGAGGGCCGCGGCGCCGCGCAGGAGAGCGTCCGCCAGGAGGCGCAGGCGCTGCACGAGGTGGTGGCCCGCTCCGAGGTGTGGCCGGCCCAGGTGCGGCAGCGGATCGCCGCGGACGTGGACACCTACGTCCGGCACGTGGTGGGGCCGGAGTGGGAGGCCATGGCCGAGGAGGGCGAGGTCACCGCGCGGGGCGACGAGCTGCTGCTCCAGGTGCGGCGCACGGTCGCCTCCTACCGGCCGGCCGACCCGCACGAGGCGGAGGCGTACCAGCCGCTGGTCGACCAGGTGGCGGCGGCGGACGACGCGCGCAGCCAGCGGGCGGACACGGCGGGCGAGACGATGCCGGGCGTGGTGTGGTTCGGGCTCATCACCGGGGCGCTGGTCGCGGTGGGGCTGATCTTCGCGCTGCAGATCCGGCGGACGTTCCGTGAGCTGCTGCTGGCGGGGCTGTACAGCGCGCTCATCGCGTTCCTGCTGTTCCTGATCTGGGCGATCGACGCGCCGTTCGGCCGGGGCGTGTCGGCCACGACGGAGCCGTTCCTGCACCATTTCCCGCATCTCGGCGACTGAGCGGGACACGGATGTGGGCCGGGCGGGTGAGTGAATGCCCCATTCGCCCGTCCGGGGTCGCGGGTGTGGTAGTGCGCTTCTAGCGTTCCGGACATAGAGGGTCATGTCACAGCTTCAGCGGAAGCCGTTTCCGCACTGCCCCTCGGGACCGGAGGACTCATTCCATGCGTGCGATAGGTGCCGCTTCCGCCGCTCTGCTCGGAGCGGCGGCTCTCGCCCTCACCGCTCCCCCCGCGGTCGCGGTGGACCCGTTCGTCGTCTCCCCCTCGACCGTCAATCCGGGCGGCCGTGTGACGCTGTCCGCGCCCGGCTGCCCCGGCACGGCGATGGCGTCGTCGGGCATCTTCGACACCGTGACCATCCCGGCGGGCGGTTCGGCCCTGGCCACCGTCGACTGGGACGCCCGGCGGGGCGCGGTCTACACGGTGTCCTTCACCTGCGCCGGGGGCTCCCCCGGTACGGCCCGGCTGACCATCGCGTCGGCGACGACCAGTTCCACCTCCGTGCCGACCGTGACCCGGACGGCCACCGTCGTGACCACCGCGCCCTCGGGTGTCCGGGGCGGCCTCGGCGGCAGCGTCGGCACCTGGGACGCCGGTGAGCTCGCCGCGGGCGGGGCGCTGGTCGCAGCGGCGGCCGCGGGCACGGTGTTCGTGGTCCGCCGCAGGGCCGCGAGCCGCCGCCACTGAACCGGCCGCGTCCGAAACGCGTCCGGGAACGTGTCCAGAACGCGTCCGGGAAGAGGAGAGCCAGGCGTACGCCCGTCGCCCCGGGTCCCTGCGGGGACTCGGGGCGACGGGCGTAGTCGGCCGACCGGGAGGTTCGGCCGGTCAGGCCTTTCCGCCGCTCAGACGGCGACGGCGGCTGACGAACACGGCGCCGCCCAGGGCCGCGGCCCCCACCATGGACGCGCCGATGGTCATCTCGGTGGAGCTGGGCGCCATGGAGCCGCCCAGGCCGCCGTCCGTGCCGTGCCCGCGGATGACCGTGAACGAGGCGGTGGCGACCCGCGAGCTGCCGGTGCACCTGACCGCGAGGTTGTAGCGGCCGGGGGTGGCGTGGTCGTAGATCCGGGGATCGGCGGCCGAGTTGCCCGAGGGGTTGACCGACAGGGCCGTCTTCGGGAACGCGTTGGACGTCACGACGCCGCCGCGGGAGCAGCCCGTGACGCTCACCGCCAGGGCGCCGCCCTGGTGCACGTGGGTCGGGGAGACCGTGACGTTCGTCGGACCGTGGCCACCGTTGCCGCCGATGCCCGTGTCGTTGTCGCGGTCGGTGGCGGCGGCGATCGGCGCCGTGAATCCGATCACCGCGCAGGCGGTGGCGGCCACCGCGAGGGCGCGTGAAGCACGCATCGTTGAACCTCCAGCGGAAGACGCCCCCAAAGCGGTGCTCCGGGAAATCGACGGATGCGCCTTCCATGACGAACCCTCACCGGATATCCGGATAGTCGCATTCCGGCGGTGCGCCACCCCGGTGAGGCGACACGCCCGGCCCGGAGCGGGCGAATCTGACGGACCCGCAGGTCACGGAGTGTCAGGCCGTTTTCACGGATGACCCGGATGGGCCCTCACCCGTCTGCCGCGCCGCCACCCGTTCGCCGCTCTGTGATCGCCGGGTCCGGGGTCCGCGCTTACCGTGCCGGAAGGAGGCCACGAAGGGAGAACCATGGGCCTGGAGCGCACCGGCGTCGGGGACCGCAGTGCCTGGGACGTGATCAGAGGACGCCGGCCGTGGGGCGCGCTGGCGCTCGTCATGCTCACCGGACTGGCCATGATGCGCAACGGGATGGACGCGCCGTCCGGGCCGCCCCAGCCGGTCGGAGCGGTCTCGGCGGAGCAAGGGCGCAGGGTCGCCGCGCCCAAGCCGTCGGCCGGGCTGCGCCCGCTGTCGTACGCGCCGGCGTCCCGGGTGCGGATCGAGTCGCTGAAGGTGGACGCGCCGGTCATCGACGTGGGCCTGGACAGCGAGGGCTGGATCAGCGCTCCCCCGCCGCAGGACCCGAACCTGGCGGGCTGGTACCAGAACGGCATCTCGCCGGGCCAGTCGGGGACGTCCGTGATCGTCGGGCACGTCGACAACGACTCGGGGCCCGCCGTCTTCTACGCGCTGGGCACGCTCAAGCCGGGCGCGAAGGTGGAGGTGACCCGGTACGACGGGCGGGTGGCGGTGTTCCAGGTGTACGGCGTCGAGGTGTACGAGAAGGACGACTTCCCCGGCGTACGCGTCTACGGGGACACCGGCCACCCCGAGCTGCGGGTCATCACCTGCGGCGGCGACTACTCGCGCGCCGGGGGCTACGACGGCAACGTGGTGGTCTTCGCCCGGCTGGTCGCCACCCGCTGACGCCCGCCGACCGGAGCGCACCGGGGCCCCCGCCGCGCAGGGCGGGGGCCCCGGTGCCGTCGGCCGCGCGGCGCCGGGGCGCCGGGCGGCCGTGCGGGAGCCCCGTGGGCCGGTGTCACCGGCGGGGCACGGTGAGGTGGTATCCCTCGTCGATCAGCCGGGGCAGATAGGTGCGCAGGGCGCGCACGGTCTGCGAGCGGTCGCCACCCGCGTCGTGGGAGAGCACGACGACGCCGGGTCCCGCGCCGGTCAGCACGCGGTCGACGATGGTGGCCGTGCCGGGCTCCTGCCAGTCGAGGGTGTCGACGGTCCAGGCGAGCGGTTCCATGCCGAGTTCGGCGCCGATCTCGAAGGAGAGGCGGTTCCAGGCGCCGTACGGGGCGCGGTACCACAGGGGGGCGGAGCCGAGCGTCCGCTCGATCACGTCGCTGGTCGAGCCCAGTTCGGCGCGGATGCGGGACGGCGGGAGCTTCGGGATGAGCGGGTGGGACCAGGAGTGGTTGCCCACCACGTGCCCGTCGTCGGCCATCTCCCGCAGCAGGTCCGGGTGGTGGACGGCCATCTCGCCGCAGACGAAGAACATGGCCCGCACCCCGTAGTCGCGCAGGGTGGCGAGGATCGCCGGGGTGTAGCGCGGGTCGGGCCCGTCGTCGAAGCTGAGGACCATCGTGTTGCCCGTGCCGGACACCCGGAGGAACGGCCGCTGCCGCACGGGCGGCAGGGCGCGCCGGAAGCGGGGCGGGGCGTAGGAGGTCATGGGCTGGAGCCGGTAGGAGGAGGGGGCCATCGGCCGCCCGGCCGCGCCCGCGCCGGGGCCTGCCGCGGGGGCCGCCGGGCGGGGTGCGCGCGGCGGGGAGGGGCGTGCGGGCGGCGCGGCGTTGGTGGTGCCGGGCGCGACGGCCCGGTCGAGGCTGAACAGACCGATGGTGGTGGTGGCCCCGAGCGCGGCGGCGATGCGCAGCACCATCCGCCGCCCGGAAGGCATCTGGTCTTTTTTCATGACCAATGCTCCGCACGGGCGACGGGTGGATGAGGTGTGCGACACCGGGCGCGCGGGGCGAAAGCACCCGCCCGGCCGAGCGGCCGCGGGGCCGGGCCGCCCCGGTTCTACGGAGTGGCGCGGACGAGGCCCTGGGCGGCCGCGCCCCGGCTGAGGACGACGCCGGTGATGCGCTCCCGTACGGGGGCGAGGGCGGTGTCGCCGGAGGTGACGGCGGCGTTCAGGTCGATGACGCGGTTGGCCTCCGTGTCGAACCACTGGGGGATGAACTCGGCGCGGGTGACCTGCCAGCGGTCGCCGGGGGTGCGGGGCGGGGCGAAGGTGAAGCGGCCGATGGTGCCCTCGTTGCCGCGCGGGTCGTGGGCGCCGGAGTGGTTCACCATGGCCCCGGCGATCTGGTCGCCCATGCCGTAGACGATCCAGGTGCCGTTGACCTTCTCGTACGCCTGGGGGACGTGGGCGTGGGTGCCGAGGATGAGGTCGATGTCGGGGCGTCCCGCCGTGGTGGAGGCGGTGAGGGAGCGGCCGAGTCCGAGCTGCTGCCGGTCGGGGGCGGTCTGCCACTCGGTGCCCCAGTGGAGGCTGACGACGACCACGTCGGCTCCGGCCTCGCGGGCGGCCCGCGCGTCGCTGAGGATGCGGCTCTCGTCGATGAGGTTGACCGACCAGGGCCGGTCCTCGGGGACGGGGATGCCGTTGGTGCCGTAGGTGTAGGCGAGGTGGGCGACGCGGGCGCCGCCGGCCTCCAGCAGGACCGGGGTGTTGGCCTCGTCGGCGGTGCGGGCGGAGCCCGCGTGCCTGATGCCGACGCGGTCGAGGTGGTCGAGGGTGCGGCGGATGCCCTCGGGGCCGGCGTCCAGGGTGTGGTTGGAGGCGGTGGAGCAGGAGTCGTAGCCGGTGGCGCGCAGGGCGTCGGCGACCTGCGGCGGCGACTTGAAGGAGGGGTAGCCGGTGAAGGGCCCGCCGTCCCGGCCGTAGACGGTCTCCATGTGGCAGATGGCCAGGTCGGCGGCGGAGATGACGGGGGCGACGCCGGCGAGCATGGGGCGGAAGTCGTATCCGGTGCCGTGCGCGTCGGCGCGGGCCGCCCGGATGACCGAGGCGTGCGGGAGGACGTCCCCGGTGGCGGCCAGCGTGAACGGCCGCGGGGCGGGCGGTCCGGCGGGCGCGGTCCCGCCTCCGGTGGCGGCCTGGGGCGCGGGGGCGGCGGACCGGGGCGTGGCCGTGCAGGCGGCTGCGGTGGTGGCGGCGAGCAGGGCGGTGGCGGCGAGGGCCGTCCGGCGGGGCATGGGGGGCTCCTGGGGGTCGGGACGAGTGGAGGGGACCCTCCCGAATGCACAGCGGACATCGACCTCAGTCAATCACTGAATATGACAAATACGATAAATTCGCTGAATTGGCGTCATGTCCGCGCGGCGACCGTTCGGCGCACCATTCGCCGCTCGGTGCGACCGCTCGCCGCACACCTCGGTGCGTCGGCTGTCCGGACGGGCCCGGATGCGTTCGGATACCGCTCGTGGGTCCTGGAGCCGCGGGAAGGGATGTGAACGATGACGACGGCCATGACGACCACCGACGAGCGGGCCTTGGAGGAGCTCCAGCGGGAGCACGGACCGGCGCTGCTGAGCTTCCTCCTCGGTCTCACCCACGGCGACCGGCAGCGCGCCGAGGACCTGCTCCAGGAGACGCTGGTGCGGGCCTGGCAGCACCCGGAGGCCTTCGAGGCGCCGTACGAGTCGATGCGGCCGTGGCTGTTCACCGTGGGCCGGCGGCTCGCGATCGACGCGCGCCGCTCGCGGCTGGCCCGCCCGACGGAGATCGGCGACGGGGTCCTCGCCTCCACGCCCGACCCGGCCGACGCCACCGAGTCGGCGGTCGCCGCGCTCGACGTGCGGGCGGCGGTCGCGGAGCTGAGCCCCGCCCACCGGGCCGTACTGGAGCGGATCTACTTCGACGGGCTGACGGTCAGCGAGGCGGCGGAGGAGCTCGGTATACCCGCCGGGACGGTCAAGTCGCGCTCGTACTACGCGCTGCGGGCGCTCGGCCGGTGCCTGCCCGGCTACAGCCGCTCCCGGCCCTCCGGCGGCCGGGGCCGGCCGGCGCGCACGGGGCGGCCCCCCGCCTGAACCCGGTGGCCACGGGGACACCAGCGGATACGTTCCTTCCCACGCGTAACGCCACGGACGCGAACGTATGCGAAACCACACCGTGAAGTTGTGCAAACAGCGGCTCCGGCCCCGCCTCGTCATGGAGGCTCGTCATCGAGGGTGCGTGGCCGAGCGACGCGCGGAAGAACGTCCGGGAGAAGGTGGGAACGTTGCGGCCCGAGAGCACGAACGGCACCGGCGGGGGCGGCCTGGCCGTCCCGATGGACTGGCTGTGTGCCGAGTACCTGGCCGATGAGCTGCTGCGCAGGGGCGGTCTCGTGGAGACCGGATCCCTGGAGTACGTGGCGGGCCGCCGGACGCTCGCGCTGACGGTCTACCTCAGCGACGGCGCGGCACCGGAGGAGCGGCTCGACGAGTGGCTGGACCGCACCTCCCACGGCCACCCCTGGCCGGAGTGGGTGCGCGAGCGGCTGGCCGAGCGCCGCGCCCGCGAGGGCGAGGGCGAACCGGGGCTGGCCCTGGCGCTGGAGACCTGGCGGCTGCTGGAGGAGACCGAACTTCTCGCGGCGGATCTGGAGACCCTGCCCGCGCCCCCGGCGGGCGCGGCGGTCGACGAGTCGGCGCGGGTGTGGCTGCCGTCGTGGCGGCTCGGCCTGCCGCTCGGCCATCTGTCGCTCCACCTGTACTGAGCCCGCCCGGAGGCCGGAAACGCACCGTTGCCCGCTCCGGCGGCGCCGGTCATCCTGTGGGCGGCCGCCGGTTCCTGCCGGCGCCGCGCCGAGCACGGGTCCGTACGGCTGGGGCGGGAGTGGTGGTGGTCCGGATGGTCGCGGTACCCGGGGCCCGCGAGGTGACCCTGGGGGTCGAGGAGGAGTTCCTGCTGGTCGACCCCGTCGACGGCGCCCCCGTGGGCGGCGCGGGCGACGTGCTGGACGCCGAGCGCGGCCTGCGCGGCCCGGACGGCGGACCGGCACCGGGCCGCGGACTCCAGCGGGAGCTGCTGGCCTCGATGGTGGAGACGGCGACGGGCGTGTGCACCGGCCTGGCGGAACTGCGCGCCGAGCTGACCGCCGCCCGCGCCCGCCTCGACGGCGCCGCGCGCAAGGCCGGGCTGCGCCCGCTCGCCAGCGGTACCGCCCCGATGGCCGCCCCGGCCCGCGCGGTCACCCCGACCCGGCACTACCGGCAGATGGCCCGGCTGTACGGGCGGCTCACCGACGAGACGGAGACCTGCGGCTGCCACGTCCACGTCGGCGTGCCCGACCGGGAGTCCGCCGTCGCGGTCCTGAACCATCTGCGGCCCTGGCTGCCGGTCCTGCTGGCGCTCTCCGCCAACTCTCCCTACCACCGGGGCGCCGACACCGGCCACGCCAGCTGGCGCGTGCTGGCGCTGTCCCGCTGGCCCACCCACCAGATCCCGCCGCGCTTCGCGTCCGCCGCCCAGTACGACCGGACGGTCGCCGCCCTGCGCCGCTCCGGCGTGCTGCCGTCCCGCGCGGGCAACGCCTACTGGTGGGCGCGCCCCTCCCACCACCTGCCGACCGTGGAGGTGCGCGTCGCGGACGTCACGCCCACCGTGGACGAGGCGGTCCTCCAGGCCGGTCTGACCCGCGCCCTGGTGACCTGCGCGCTGCACGCGGTCGTACGGGGCCGCCCCGCCCCCCGGCTGCCGGACCACGCGGCGGGCGCCGCGCTGTGGACGGCCGCCCGGTACGGGGTGTCCGGTCCCGCCCTGCACCCGGAGACCGGCGAGCGCGTCCCGGCGGCCGAGGCGGTACGGGCGCTGCTGCGCCGGGTGCGGCCCGCGCTGGAGGCCAGCGGCGACGAGGCGGAGGTGCGGGAGCTGGCCGAGCGGGTGCTCGCCCGGGGCTCGGGCGCCGACCGCCAGCGCCGCCGCGCCGCGCCCGGCACGCCGTGGGAGACCCTGTAGGACCGGCGCCGGGCGTGCCGGGGCCCCGGGAGGGGCGGTCAGGGCGGGTCGCGGTGGACGCCCGCGCGGTACTTGGGGATGCGGACGGTGACCTTCATCCCCGCGCCGACGCCCGTCTCCACCACGAGGCCGTAGTCGTCGCCGTACACCTGGCGCAGCCGCTCGTCCACATTGGACAGGCCGATGCCGGACGACGGGGGGCGCTCCCCGGCGAGGATGGCGCGCAGCACGGCCGGGTCCATGCCGACGCCGTCGTCCTCGATGGTCACCACCGCCTCGGCGCCCGCGTCCTGTGCGGCGATGGTGATCCGGCAGGTCGTACGGGAGTCCTCCAGGCCGTGCTTGACGGCGTTCTCCACCAGCGGCTGGAGGCACAGGAACGGCAGCGTCACCGGCAGCACCTCGGGCGCCACCTGCAGGGTCACCTGGAGCCGGTCGCCGAACCGGGCCCCGGCGAGCGCCAGGTACTGCTCGATGGAGCGCAATTCGTCGGCGAGCTGCGCGAAGTCGCCGTGCCGGCGGAAGGAGTACCGGGTGAAGTCGGCGAACTCCAGCAGCAGTTCACGCGCCCGCTCCGGATCGGTGCGCACGAACGAGGCGATGGCGGCGAGCGAGTTGTAGACGAAGTGCGGGGAGATCTGGGCGCGCAGAGCGCGGATCTCCGCCTCGATGAGCCGGGTGCGGGACAGGTCCAGTTCGGCCAGTTCGAGCTGGACGGACACCCAGCGGGCGACCTCCGTCGCGGCGCGCACCAGCACGGCGGACTCGTGGGAGCCGTAGGCGACGAGCGCGCCGACGACGCCCTCCTCGCCGGTCAGCGGCGCGACGACGGCCCAGCGCAGGGGGCAGCCGGGGTCGGCGCACCCGGCGCGGACGCTCTGCCCGCGCCCCGAGGCGACGACCTCCGCGACATGCTCCATGACCTGCTCGGCGTGGTGGGCGCCCGTACCGTCCCAGGCGAGGACGCCGGTGCGGTCGGTGAGCGCGAGGGCGTCCGTGCCGAGCAGAGGGCGCAGCCGGCGGGCGGCCTTGCGGGCGGTGTCCTCGGTGAGCCCGGCGCGCAGGGGCGGGGCGGCCAGGGAGGCGGTGTGCAGGGTGTGGAAGGTGGCGCGTTCGACGGGGGTGCCGAGGTCCAGGCCGTCGCGCCGTTCGCGGCGGGCGGCCAGCCGTCCGAGGGCGAACCCGGCGGCGAGCAGCAGCGCCCCGGTGGCGGCGAGCGCGGCGAGGAGCGTGCCGGTCACCGTTCGGCCCCCTCGGGGTGGGCGCGGCCGATCAGCCCTTCGGGCAGGTGCAGCCGGGCGAGGGTGGCCTGCGTGCCGGGCGGGATGCGGCGGGGCGTGGCGAGCGAGACGCCGACCATGGTGAGGAAGCCCAGCGGCACGGACCAGACGGCGGGCCACGCCATCAGCGTGTGCGGCCAGCCGTCGGGGGCGAGCCCGGCACGGGTGGCCATGACGGCGGTGAGCGCGGCGCCCCCGCCCGCGAGCAGCCCCGCGACGGCGCCGGGCGGGGTGAGGCGCCGCCACCAGATGCCCAGCACGAGCAGCGGGCAGAACGAGGACGCGGACACCGCGAAGGCGAGGCCCACCGCGTCGGCGACCGGCACGTTCGACGCGACGAGGCTCAGCCCCAGCGGCACGCCCATCGCCAGCGGCGTCGCCAGCCGGAAGTGCCGCACGCCCCGCGCGGGCAGCACGTCCTGGCCGAGGACGCCGGCGACCGACATGGTCAGCCCGGACGCCGTCGACAGGAACGCGGCGAACGCGCCGCCCGCCACCAGCGCCCCCAGCAGGTCCCCCGCCGTACCCCCGACGAGCCGGTCGGGCAGGACCAGCACCGCGGCGTCGGCGTCGCCGGTCAGGGCCAGTTCGGGCGCGTAGATCCGGCCGAGCGCCCCGTACACGGGCGGCAGCAGGTAGAACGCGCCGACCAGGCCGAGGACGACGAGGGTCGTGCGGCGCGCGGCGCGGCCGTGCGGGCTCGTGTAGAAGCGGACGGCGACGTGCGGCAGGCCCATGGTGCCGAGGAACGTGGCGAGGACCAGCCCGTAGGTGGCGTAGAGCCGCTGTCCTTCCGGGCCGCCGGACAGGGAGCCGGACCAGCCGAGCGGGTCGTCGGGGTCGGGTGCGCGTCCGGGGACGTGGGCGCCGGGCGGGAAGCCGAGGACGGTGCCGGCCTCGACGCGGTGCAGCCCCTCGCCCAGTACGGCGGTCCGCCCGTCGTACGCGGCGCCGTCGACGGTGCCGGTGACGGTGACGGTCAGCGGGGCCTCCAGGTCGAGGCGGACGGTGTCGTCGACCCGTACGGAGGTGTGTTCGCGGAAGACGGCGGGCGCGTCGAACCTGGCGCGCGGCGCGTCGTCCGCGAACCAGGCCGCGACCAGGAACAGCGCGGGCACGAGCAGCGCGGTCAGCTTCAGCCAGTACTGGAACGCCTGGACGAAGGTGATGCTGCGCATCCCGCCCGCCGCGACCGCGCCGGTGACCACGACGGCGACGAGGAGTCCGCCGAACCAGTCGGGCGCGCCCGTCAGGATCTCCAGTGTGAGGCCCGCGCCCTGGAGCTGGGGCAGCAGGTACAGCCAGCCGATGCCGACGACGAAGAGGCTGGCGAGGCGCCGCACGTGGGGGGATTCGAGGCGGGCCTCGGCGAAGTCGGAGAGGGTGTACGCGCCGGATCGGCGCAGCGGGGCGGCGACGAGGACCAGCAGCACCAGGTATCCGGCGGTGTAGCCGACCGGGTACCAGAGCATGGCGGGGCCCTGGAGGAGGACCAGTCCGGCGACGCCGAGGAAGGAGGCCGCCGACAGGTACTCGCCGCTGATGGCGGCGGCGTTCAGGGCCGGCTTCACGGTGCGGGAGGCGACGTAGAAGTCGGAGGTGGTGCGGGAGATCCGCAGCCCGAGGGAGCCGATCAGGACGGTCGCGGCGACGACGGTGGCGACCGCCGCCATCGCGTGGGTCTGGTTCACCGGCGCGGCTCACCTGCCTTCGACGAGGCCGGTGAAGTCGCGCTCGTTGCGCTCGGCCCGGCGCACGTACCAGCGGGCGACGAGCCACAGGACGGGGTGGACGGCGACGCCGAGCGCGGCCCACAGGAACGGCTCCGCGGACGGGGCCGCGCCGCCGGGGGCCAGTGCGGCCGGGAGGGTGAGGAGCAGCGGGAGGGAGCCGACGAGCAGGGCGAGGGCGCCGAGCGCCCACAGCGCGGCGCGCAGCTGGCTGCGCATCAGGGACCGGACGTAGGTGTGGCCGAGGGTGGTCTGCTCGCTGATCTCGGAGCGGGCGGGCGCGGGGCGCGGCGGGCGGCGCCGGGAGCGGGGCACCCCGGTGACGGTCTCGCGTCGGGGGCGGCGCGTCGCTGGCTGCGGCTCTGGGGGCATCGGCGTCCGGTTCGGTGCGGTGGCGGGGCCGGGGTGTGCCGGTGTGCCTCCGTGTCCCACGGGGCTCGGGGCCTCGGCTGGTCCCGGGTGCCGGGGTCTCGGGGGCCGGCTGGTCCCGGTGCTGGGATCTCGGGGGGCTCGGCGGGTGTCGGGTGGTCGGGGATGGGGCGGGTCGCGGGTGCTCGGGTCGGGCGGGTCTCGGGGCGTCGGCGGGTCTCGGGGGGTGGAGTCTACGCAGATCCCCTCCGGGCGGGTAAGCGGATTGTCCTACCCGTGACCTGCGGATCGTTCCGTGCCGCGCGGCCGGAGCGGGGAGCGGGTCATGCGCGGACGTGGCGCATCAGCAGGTCCCGCAGCTGACGGGCGTGGCGGCGGCTGACGGACAGCTCGGCGCTGCCCACCCGTACGGTCGTGGCACCGCCGTCCAGCCGCAGTTCGTCGATGCGGCCGAGCGCGACCAGGTGGCTGCGGTGTATCCGTACGAAGCCGCGCGCCGCCCAGCGCTCCTCCAAGGTGGAGAGCGGGATACGGACGAGGTGGCTGCCCTCGTCGGTGTGGAGGCGCGCGTAGTCGCCCTGCGCCTCGACGTACGCGATGTCGTCCACGGGCACGAAGCGGGTGACGCCGCCCAGCTCCACGGGGATCTGCTCGGCCGGCGGTTGGGCAGCGGGGGCGGGGCCGGACAGGTCGCTGACCCGCCGTACCGCTTCGGCGAGGCGCTCCTTGCGGACCGGCTTGAGGACGTAGTCCACCGCCTTCAGATCGAACGCCTGCACGGCGAACCCCTCGTGGGCGGTGACGAACACGACGAGCGGGGGGCGCGCGAACCCGGCGAGCAGCCGCGCCACGTCCAGTCCGGTCAGCCCGGCCATGTGGATGTCGAGGAAGACCACGTCGACGGCCTCGTCGCCGTCCGGGCCCGCCTCCAGGGCCCGGCCGATGCGGCGCAGCGCCTCCGTGGCGTCGGTGGCGCCCTCCGCGCTGCGCACCCTCGGGTCGGAGCGCAGCAGGTAGAGCAGCTCCTCGAGGGCGGGCTTCTCGTCGTCGACGGCCAGTACGCGCAGCATGCAGCGGAGTGTAGGCGCGGGCCGGTTGAGCGGGAAGCGCCCGCCGTACGTACGGATCTGGGCAGATCCGTACGTACGGGAGCGAGGGACCGGGGATGGGACGGCCGGAGCGGCACGACGCGGTGGGGGCCTACGCGCTGGGCGTGCTGGAGCCGTACGACGAGCTGTGCTGCGCGGAGCACGTGGCGCGGTGCGCGAGCTGCGCGCTGCGGCTGGTGGAGCTGGCGGAGGTGGCGTCCGCGCTGGCGCAGCTGACGGGCCGTACGCCGCTGTCCCCTCCGCCCCGCCGCCGCGCGACCCCGTCGGCCTCGTCCGCGGCGACGGCCGGGTCGGGGTCGTCGGCCGGGTCAGGGTCGTCGGCCGGGTCAGGGTCGTCGGCCGGGTCGGGGCCGCGGGGGCGGCGGGCCCGGCGGGTGCGGGGCTGGTGCGTGCGCGGGTGGCGGGTGCCGGGGTGGCCCGCGGGCCGGCGGCGGGCGGGGCGCGGGTAGCGGCGGGCTACTTGAGCAGCCGTGAGAGGCGCCGGTCCGCGAGCGGTCTGCCGCCGGTCTGGCAGGTGGGGCAGTACTGCAGGGACGAGTCGCTGAACGACACCTCCCGGATGGTGTCCCCGCACACGGGGCAGGGCTCGCCGGTGCGGCCGTGGACCCGCAGCCCGCTCTTCTTCTCCGCCTTCAGCCTGCCGGCCTCCAGTCCGTGGGAGCGGGCGACGGCGTCCGCGAGCGTGGTGCGCAGCGCCTCGTACAGGGTGGTGATCTCGTCGTCGCCGAGGTTCTGGACGGGTTTGAACGGCGACATGCGGGCGGCGTGGAGGATCTCGTCGCTGTAGGCGTTGCCGATGCCCGCGATGAGGCCCTGGTCGCGCAGGGCGCCCTTGATCTGCCGCCGCTCCCCCGCCAGGAGCGCGGCGAAGGCGTCACGGTCGAAGCCGTCGGCGAGCGGGTCGGGGCCGAGCCGGGCCACGCCCGGGACCTCGGCCGGGTCGTGGACGAGGTGCACCGCGAGCCGCTTGGTGGTGCCCGCCTCGGTCAGGTCGAAGCCGTCGCCGCCGGTCAGCGCGGTCCGCAGCGCCAGCGGTCCCTTGCCGGGGCGGGGCGGGCCGGGCGGCAGCTCGTCGCGCCACTGGAGCCAGCCGGCGCGGGCCAGGTGGATGAGCAGATGGAGGCCGCCGGCGGTGATGTCGAGGTACTTGCCGTGCCGGCCCACGGCGGTGACCCTGGCCCCTTCGAGGGCGCTGAGGGGCGGGTCGTACGTCTTGAGGACGCTGATCGCGACGGGCAGGACGCGGGCGATCTCCTTGCCGGTCAGATGCGCGTCGAGGAACTCGCGGAGCGCTTCCACCTCGGGCAGTTCGGGCATGGTTCCAGACTGCCGCAGGAGGCGGCGGCACGCCTCACCGGACACCCCGGCCACCGGGCCGCGTCAGGACGCCCGAAGGCCATGGGCCCTGCCGCACGAACGCCCACAGAATCCCTGACGGCCCCGGGCGCCCGTAAAGGACACCTGAGACCCCCAGTCCCGGCAGCCCGCCCGAAGGCCCCTGTTCAGCAGCGCCACATCCGGCTGCCCGCCTCGCTCGCCGGGCCCACCGCGCCGTGGTCGCGCCGGAGCCCGCGGGTCTCCCCGGAGCGCTCCGGCACGGCGAACTCGCACCAGACGCACTTGCCGCCGCCCCGCGACTCGACGCCCCACACGTCGGCGAGCTGGTCCACGAGCATCAGGCCGCGCCCCGAGACGCCGCTGGTGTCGGCGTCCCGGCGGCGCGGCAGGACGCTGGAGCGGTCCTCGACCTCGACGCGGAGGCGCCGCTCGTGCCCGGTGAGCATCCGCAGGGTGACGACCGCCCCGCCGTCGGTGTGCAGGAGCGCGTTGGTCATCAGCTCGTCGGCGGCGAGTTCGATCTCGTCGGCCCGCTCCCGCGCGCCCCAGGCGCGTACGGCGGCGCGGATCATGTGGCGGGCGGCGCGCAGCGCCTCGGGGTCGTTCTGCGCGACGTGCTGCTGGAGCCGGCCGCCGGACTGCGGGCTGTAGCCGACGCGGCGGCGCAGCAGCAGGATCGCCACGTCGTCGTCGCCGCCCCGCTCCCCCACGGCGTCGCACAGCTGGTCGGCGAGGGTCTGGAGGTCGGCGGGGCCGCTGCGGACGCGGTCGGTGAGCCAGCGCATGCCCTCGTCGAGGTCGGCGCCCGGCTGCTCGACGAGGCCGTCGGTGTACAGGACGAGGGTCTGGCCCGGGTCCAGTTCGAGGACGCTGACGGGGTAGTCGAGCGCCCCGAACTCGGCGGACAGGCCGAGCGGCAGCGCGCCCTGCACGCACACGCGGCGGCATTCGCCGTCGGTGTCGCGCAGCAGCGGGTCGACGTGCCCGGCCCGTACGACCTGGACCACGCCCGTCGCCAGGTCGACCTCCATGTAGGTGCAGGTGGCGAACCGGTCCGTGTCCAGCTCGCGCAGGAAGACCGAAGCGCGGGCCATGACGGTGGCGGGGGTGTGGCCTTCGGCGGCGTACGCGCGCAGCACGATCCGCAGCTGGCCCATGACGGCGGCCGCGTGGGTGTCATGGCCCTGTACGTCCCCGATCACGGCGCCGACCCGGCCGCCGGGCAGCGGGATCACGTCGTACCAGTCGCCCCCGATGTCGCGGCCGAGCCGTCCGGCCCGGTAGCGGACGGCGACCTGCGCGCCGGGGATGTCCGGGATGCGGCGCGGGAGCATCGCCTGCTGGAGGCCCTCCGCCAGGTCGTGCTCCTGCTCGAACAGCATGGCCCGCTGGAGGCTCTGGGCGATGCTGCTGCCGAGCGCGACGAGGACGTCGCGTTCGTCGGGCGTGAAGCCGTTCTTGTCGCTGTACAGCAGCCCCAGGGCGCCGATCGGGCGGGCCTGGGCGATGAGGGGCAGATAGGCGGCCGAGGTGATGCCCAGGCCGGTGATGTGCGGCCAGAGGACCGGGTACGAGGCGGCGAAGTCCTCGGGCGAGACGATGAAGCGGGGCGCGAGGGTGCGGATGACCTCGCTCATCGGGTACTCCTCGTCCACGCGCGTGTAGCGGGTGCCGGGGACGAAGGAGCCGCGCGGCCCGTCGGCGACCAGGTGGATGCGCCCGCCGGGCTCCAGCAGGCCCATGACGAGGCTGGTCGCGCCGAGGTGCTCCAGGCCGTGCGAGTCGATGAGCACGTCGATGACGTCCTGGACGGTGCGGGCGTGGGCGAGGGCGGCGGTGGTGGACTCCACGACGCTGGTGCGGCGGCGCCGCTCGGCGTCCACGCCGACGCGGGTGGTGGACTCGGCGAGCTCCTGTGTGGCGTCGCGGACGATGCCGATGATGCGGTGCGGGCGGCCGTTGCCGTCGCGGCGGATGAACCCCTGGGTGTGGGTCCAGCGCAGCCGGCCGTCGCGGGTCCGGACGCGGAAGTACGCGCCGTAGTGGCTGCTGCCGTTCTTCAGGGCCTGCGCCACCATGCCGTCGAGGCGCACGGATTCGCCGGGGGGAACCCTGCGCCCGAGGCTCTCGGGCCGCCCGTCGTACTCGGCGGGGTCCATGTCGAACAGGCCGAGGGCGATCTCGTCCATGTGCATGAGCCCGGTGTCGAGGTCCCAGTCGAAGCAGCCCATGCGGTTGAGGGACAGGCTCAGATCCGGGTGGGCGGGCCAGTCCTCGGGGAGCGACAGGGCGTCCGCTGCCGGATCAACCATGGAGCCACTCTGCCATCATTTGCCGGGTTTATCGACCTCGGGGCGGCTCAACGGCGCCTCACTCCCCGGCTGCCGGGTCCGGGAGCGGGCCGTACAGGACGTCACCCCCGGACGGCTCGTCCAGGGCGGGCGCGTCGCCTTCCGGATGCGCGTCGGGCAGGGCCGGTTCCGGCCCGGCGTCGGGTTCGCCCGGCCCGGCCGGCTCCGGGGCGGGGGGCTGCTCGGGCGCCGCGGGCGGCGGTTCGGCCTCGGCGGCGGGCGGCCGCGCGGCGGACGGCGGGGGCGGCGGGACGGCCGGGGACGGGCTGCCGGGCGCCGCGCCGGGGCCCGCGGGGCGCGCGGCGGGCCCCGCGTGGGCGGCGTCCGGCACGGGCGCGTCCGCCACGTGCCGGGCGGCCTCGTAGGCGGGGGGCACGGCGGGCTTGCGGTCCTCGTCGCCCCGGCTGCCGGCCTTCCGTTCGAGCCAGGTGTCGTTGAAGACGTTGACGAGGAGCAGGCTGTCGAGGGTCCGCTGCGTAGGGGTGATCAGCACCACTCGTTCGGGGCGGAAGCCGGGCCAGGGCTCGCCCCGGTACGCGGTGGGGGGCGGCGCGTCGGCGGGGTTGCGCAGCGGGTTGCCGGCGGCGCAGCGGACGCGGGGCGCCCCGTAGGAGTCGACGAGGACGGCGGTGCCCGCCTGGAGCACGGCCTGGTACGGGAGGGCCGCTCCGTCGCGGTAGCCGTGCCCGGTGACGCGCGTGTCGGCGCGGAGCATCACGGGCGTGAGGCCGCGCAGCCAGGCGCCGAGCCCGCGCGGGGTGACCCCGGCGGCCTGGGCGAAGGCGCGGGCCTTGGCCTGGTCGGCGGCGAGGAACCGGGCCTGCTGGTCCACGTCGCAGCTGGGCAGGGAGTGCGTACCGCCGTACAGGCCGGGTGTCGCGCCGTCGACCGTGCGCGGTCCGGCCTGCGCGGCGGCCCGGTTCGCGGGGCCGGCGGACGCGGAGGGCGGAGGCGGGGTGCGCGTGGCGGAGCGGTCGGCGGTGAGGACGGTGGAGGCGGTGAAGGGGTGCGGGCCGGGTTCGGCGGCCGGCTGGAGCAGGGGTACGGCGTCCGCCGACGGCGAGGGCCGTGCGGCGGGGCGGTCTCCGCCGCCGCAGCCGGTGGCGAGCAGCCCGGCCACGGCGGCGAGCGAGGTGAGGACGACGGGGGCACGACGGGCGCGCGCCGAGGGGAGGCGTGGTTCCGAGGGGCGGCGTGTGGGTGGACGCACGCGCATCTCCCGCCTTTCCACCGAGCTGATCCGGACAGGTCCCTCCATATCTGCCGAACCGCGCGGTCGCCCGCAACCGGCGTTCGGCCACCCGGAGGTACCCGTCACGGATACGGCGCAGCCGCCCTGCGGCCCACCCGTCCACGACTTGAACATGTTCAAACCGGCGCGGTAGGTTCACAGCGCCTTGAACACGTTCAAAGAAGGGAAGGGGGGTGGTCTCCGTGCCGGTGCTGGTCGACCTGATCGTGATGCTGGGCATGCTGGTGATCGTTCCGATGGGCCTGCGGCTGGCCGAGGCGCCGGAGACGGGCCCGGCCGTCCGGCTCTGGCCGCTGTTCGCCGTGCCGGGCGCGCTCTCGCTGTGGCTGCCGCGCGGCACCACCGCCACCGCCCTGGCCTGCGTGTACGCGGCCGGCGCGCTGCTGCTGGCCTCGGCCGCCGCACGGCGCGCCGCCGCGCACCGGTCGCTCGCGCCCGCCGAGGTGGCGCTCGGCACCGCCCTGGTCAGCCCCGCCGTGGCCGCGACCGCGCTCGTCGCCGAGCGGAGCGGGTACCCGCTGTTCGGATTCGACCTGGAGATCCTGGACCTGACCGTGCCGCACTTCCACTACGCCGGGTTCGCCGCGGCGCTCGTCGCCGGACTGGTGCACCGCGCCGCTCCGGGCAGCCGCCCGGCCGCGTTCGCCGCGCTGAGCGTTCCCCTCGGCACCCTGCTGGTGCTGCTGGGGTACTTCGTCGACGACTGGGCCGAGCTCGCGGGCGCCGTCGTGCTGACGGCCGGGATGTGGACCGTCGGGCTGCTCACCTGGCGCGATGTGCGCGCCTCCACGGGCGACCGCGTCGCCCGCGCGCTGCTCGCCGTCTCCGCCGCCGTGCTGGTGGCGACCATGCTGCTGGCGCTCGGCTGGGCGGTCGGCCAGGCGACCGGGCTGCCGCACCCGAGCCTGGCGTGGATGGCGGCGACCCACGGCGTCGCCAACGCCCTCGGCTTCGCCCTCTGCTCCCTGCTGGCGTGGCACCGGCTGCCGCGCCCCGCCCCCGGACCGCTGCCCCGTCCCCGTACGGCCGCACCGCACCATGAGGAGACCCCCGCATGATCCGCCTCGCCCGCGCCCTCCGGCGCACCGCCCCCGCGGGGGCGCCCGCCTTCACCTATCCGGAGGTCGGCGCGACCCGCACCCCCGAAGCCCTCCCCGACGGCTACCACCACCTGCGCCACCGCACCCTCGTCGGCCGCGGCCGGGACGCCTTCGAGGCGGCGGGCGCGGCCGTCACCACCTGGCGGATGCACCGCGAGACCGGCGTCCGCCTGCGGGCCGACGCGGTCCGCGCGGCACCGGGCGTGCGCGTCCGCGTCTGCGTGGGCGCCGGCCCGCTCGAGTACGGGGTGCCGTGCGAGGTGGTGTGGACGGCGTACGAGGAGACCCGCACCGGCTTCGCGTACGGCACCCTCACCGGACATCCCGAGAACGGCGAGGAGTCCTTCGTCGTGGAGCAGGCGCCCGACGGGTCGGTCTGGTTCACGGTCACCGCGTTCAGCCGCCCCGCCCGCTGGTACACGCGGCTGGCCGGGCCGCTCGTCCCGCCGCTCCAGCGGTGGTACGCGCGCCGTCTCGGCCGCGCCGTGCGGAGGATCGCGGGCGGCTGATACTGGAGGGGATGGAGCCGTTCGCCTGGTTCGCCTCGTCCGACCACTGGCTGGGCCGCCTGCTCTTCCAGCGGGGCCTCGCCGGGATCTACCTGGTCGCGTTCCTCTGCGCGGCGCTGCAGTTCAGGGCGCTGATCGGCGAACGCGGGATGACCCCCGTGCCGGAGTACCTGCGGCGGGTGCCCGCGCGCCGGGCGCCCAGCCTCTTCCGGCTGCACTACTCCGACCGGTTCTTCGCGCTGTGCGCCTGGGCGGGCGCCGCGCTCGCCCTCGCGCTGGCCGCCGGGGCGGGGGACGCGGCGCCGCTTGCCGTGTCCATGCTGATGTGGGCGGTGCTGTGGGGGCTGTACCTGTCGATCGTGAACGTCGGCCAGACCTGGTACGGCTTCGGCTGGGAGTCGCTGCTGCTGGAGGCGGGCTTCCTCGCGATCTTCCTCGGCAACGACGAGACCGCCCCGCCCGTGCTGCTGATGTGGCTGCTGCGCTGGCTGGTGTTCCGCGTCGAGTTCGGCGCGGGGCTGATCAAGCTGCGCGGCGACCGGTGCTGGCGCGACCTGACCTGCCTGTACCACCACCACGAGACCCAGCCGATGCCGGGCCCGCTCAGCTGGTTCTTCCACCGTCTGCCGCGCCCGCTGCACAAGGTGGAGACGGCCGCGAACCACGTCACGCAGCTGGTCGTCCCCTTCCTGCTGTTCACCCCGCAGCCGGTGGCGACCGCCGCGGCCGGGCTGATCGTGGTGACCCAGCTGTGGCTGGTGCTGTCGGGGAACTTCTCCTGGCTGAACTGGATCACCATCGTGCTGGCCCTGTCCGCCGTCGACGGCGCCCTCCTGGCCGCCGCGCCCCGCCTGCCCGATCCGCCCCTGTGGTACGCGGTGCTCGTCGTCGCCGTGACCGTGCTCGTCCTGGTCCTGAGCGTGCGCCCGGTGCGGAACCTGCTCTCCCGGCACCAGGCGATGAACCGCTCCTTCGACCCTCTGCACCTGGTCAACACCTACGGCGCCTTCGGCACGGTCGGCCGGGTCCGGTACGAGATCGTCGTCGAGGGCACCGACGAGCCGGTGGCCCGCGAGGGGACGGTGTGGCGGGAGTACGGGTTCAAGGGCAAGCCCGGCGACGTGCGGCGGCTGCCGCGCCAGTTCGCCCCGTACCATCTGCGGCTCGACTGGCTGATGTGGTTCGCGGCGCTCTCCCCGGCGTACGCGGCCGAGTGGTTCGGGCCGTTCGTGGAGCGGCTCCTGGAGAACGACCGGGACACGCTGCGGCTGCTGCGGCACAACCCGTTCCCCGACGCTCCCCCGGCGCTGATCAGGGCGCGGCTGTACCGGTACCGGTTCACGACCTGGCGGGAGCTGCGGGAGACCGGCGCCTGGTGGCACCGGACCCCGGTGCGCGACTTCCTGCCGCCGACGCGGCTGGACCGGACGGCGTCGCCGCGCGGGGGCGCCCGCCGCTGAGGGCGGCGCACGGGGCACGCGGCGGCGCGGCCGGGAGGCTTTCGGCGCCGGGCCGGAGGCGACCGAAGCGCTGGGTGAAGCCCTGGTCAAAGCTGGTGGGTGCGGGGGGTCTCGGCTACCTTTCAGCGGCAGTGAGCCGGGCCGAGCGGATGCCGATGACGTTCGGCCCGGCGGTCTGCCCCGCCGAGGCAGCACCGTCCGGTGTGTGCTCTCCCGTGTCGGCACCGGACGGACGAAGCCCCGTGCCCCGCCATGACGGCCGGGGCACGGGGCTTCGCGCCCACCGGGGCGCTCAGTCGACGCTGGGCAGGATGTGGGGCTCCGCGAGGTCGTCCTCGTACCCGGCGAGCCGGATCGGGGCCGAGCGGGCCCACACCTCGAGGCTGCCGAGCTGATCCGAACGGGTGGACCGGGCGGGCGGATCGGCCGGCTTCTCCTGCGTGGTCGCTTCTGGTGTCACCGCGCACTCCTTCGTGTCGCGAACCTGGGGGACGATGTGCTGCCGTTCGGTCGCGGTGGCGCCGGTCTCCGGGCGGGACCGCGGCCCTTCGGTGCAGGCCGGCCCCGCGGCCGGCCCCAGGGAGTTCGTGAATCCCGGTCGGCCGGCCGTCCGCCTCAGAGTAACCACATGAGCGCGCCCGCGCTCGATGGAACGCATCACACCGTCGAGATCCGGACACAGTGGCCCGGAGTGCCCCATTGCGGGCACTCCGTGTCGTCAACGGCGGTCGACGGTCACCACTTTCCGGGCGCGTAGTCCTTCAGGAAGCAGCCGTACAGGTCCTCGCCGGCCTCGCCGCGCACGATCGGGTCGTAGACCCGCGCCGCGCCGTCGACGAGGTCGAGCGGGGCGTGGAAGCCGGCCTCGGCCAGCCGCATCTTGTCCGGGTGGGGCCGCTCGTCGGTGATCCAGCCCGTGTCGACGGCCGTCATGAGGATGCCGTCGGACTCGAACATCTCCTGGGCGCTGGTGCGCGTCAGCATGTTGAGCGCGGCCTTCGCCATGTTCGTGTGCGGGTGCCCCGCGCCCTTGTAGCCGCGGCTGAAGACGCCCTCCATCGCGGAGACGTTCACCACGTACTTGCGGCGGGCCGTGGACGCCGCCATCGCCGGGCGCAGACGGCTGATGAGGATGAACGGGGCGGTCGAGTTGCACAGCTGCACCTCGAGCAGCTCCACCGGGTCGACCTGCTCGACGGTCTGGATCCAGCTGTTCACGGGCGCCAGGTCGGGCACCAGGCCGCCCGCGTCGATGGCCGTGCCGGCCGCGATCCGCGCCGGGGTCGCCGAGCCGCTGACGAGGGCCAGGTCCGTGACGTCCTGCGCGGTCAGCCCGTCACCGGTGCGCGCCGACGGCAGGGCGGCCACGCTCTCGACGGCGCCGCTGCCGAAGGTGCCGATGACCTCGGCGGCCGGCAGCTCGCCCGCCGGCAGCGGCGCCGACTCGGCGGCGACCAGCTCGCTGTACGCCTGCCGGGAGCGGCGCACGGTCTGCGCGGCGTTGTTGATCAGGATGTCCAGCGGACCGGCCGCGGCGACGGAGTCCGCGAGGGCGACCACCTGCGCCGGGTCGCGCAGGTCGATCCCGACGATCTTCAGCCGGTGGATCCACTCGTCGCTGTCCGGCTGGGCCTTGAAACGGCGGATCGCGTCGTTGGGGAAGCGCGTCGTCACCGTCGTGTGGGCGCCGTCGCGCAGCAGCCGCAGCGCGATGTACATACCGATCTTGGCGCGGCCGCCGGTGAGCAGCGCGCGGCGGCCGGTGAGGTCGGTGCGGGCGTCGCGGCGGGCCCGGTTCTCGATCGCGCACGACGGGCACAGCTGGTGGTAGAACGCGTCGACCTGGACGTACCGGTCCTTGCAGATGTAGCAGGAGCGGGGGCGCTGGAGGATGCCCGCGATCTCGCCCGCGGCGGAGGAGCTGGGCAGCAGGCCCTGCGTCTCGTCGTCGATGCGCTCGGCGGAGCCCGTCGCGGTGGCCTCGGTGACCGCCCGGTCGTGCGCCGTCTTGGCGGCCCGGCGCTCCTGGCGGCGGCGCTGCTTGACGGTCCGGTAGATGCCGGCCGTGGCGCGCCGGACGGCGATCGCGTCGGGGTGGTCGATCTCCAGCTTGTCGAGCTCGTCGAGCACGCTCAGGCAGACGGCCAGACGCTCGGGGTCGATGCCCGGCCCGTACGCGTGGTTGTCTTCTGTCACCGTCATGGCCGCTGCCGTTCCTCGATCACTCGTTTGCCACGTTCCAAAAGTGGCACTTTACGGAGCCGACGCCCCGCCCGCCAAACCCGGCTTGCGCGGGGCGCTCCGGGGCGGGCTGTCGAACACGCAGTCGCCGCACAGTCCGCCGCCCGGTGTGCGGTAGTACAGGCAGCAGGTACGGCGCCGCAGCGCGGGCGGGCGGACGGTCCCGGCGAGGTCCGGGTCGTCGAGCAGCCCGGCGGTGAGCGCGGCGGCACGGCGGGCCGCGTCGGGGCGGCCGTGGCGGTCCGCCCAGCGGGTGAGCTCGCGCAGGGCGCCGCCCAGCGCCGACCCGGCGTTGCCCCACAGGAGCCGCCCGGAGACGGGCCCGGCGGCCCGCAGGGCGTCCGCGAGCGGGACGAGGTGGCCGTACTGGACGACCCGGCGCAGCTCCGGCACGGTGCCCGGGCGGGTGGCGGTGCCGGACCACCACAGCTCGTCGGGCGTGGAGCGCGCCGGGTCCCAGTGGAGCGTGGCGGGCGAGAGGTCCGGTACGACGCCGTACAGCGCGGCCGACCCGAGCGTCACCGACCAGAGCCGGGCGGCGAGGCCGAGCTGCGCCATGGAGGCGGCGACCCGGTACTCGGGCGTGCGCAGCCCGTCCGCGATCCGCGCGACCCGCACGGCGAGGGGGCCGCCGCCGGGAGCGGGGGCGGCGGTGGCCGACCGGGCGGGGGCGCCGTGGCCGTGCCGGGCGGCGTACGCGTCGGCGAGGGGGACGTAGGGGCCGGGTCCCGGCGGCTCGGTCGCCAGGACGAAGAACCCGCCGACGGCGCTCAGGCCCCGCAGTTCGTCGGCGGTGAGCGCCCGCGCCTCGGTGTCCATCCCGTGCCCTCCCCTGGTGCCGCCCGGCCGGGCACCACGGTAGCGGTGCGGGGCCGGGCGGGGCGCGGGGGTCAGAGGTCGACCCCGCCCCTCCTGAGGTAGGCGAGGGGGTCGATGTCGGAGCCGTAGCCGGGTCCGGTGCGCACCTCGAAGTGCAGGTGCGGGCCGGTGCTGTTGCCGGTGGAGCCGGAGCGGGCGATGCGCTGGCCGCTGGTGACGGTCTGGCCGGCGCGGACGGTGAGCGCGGAGAGGTGGGCGTACTGGCTGTACTTGCCGTCGTCGTGCCGGAGCACGATCTGGTAGCCGTACGCCCCGGCCCATCCGGCGGAGACGACGCGTCCGGAGGCGACGGCCTTCACGGAGGTGCCGGTCGGCACGGGGAAGTCGACGCCCGTGTGGTAGCCGGAGGACCAGGACGAGCCGGGCTTGCCGTAGCGGGTGCCGGGCGCGGAGTCGACGGGCGCGCTGAGGCCGTCGGTGCGGGGCTTGGAAACGGCGGGCTGGGTCCGGGGCTTGGCGGCGGGCTGCTGGACTCTGGGCTTGGCGGCGGGCTGGGTCCGGGGTTTCGCCGCGGGCTGCTGGGCTCTGGGCTTCGCGGCGGGCTGGGTCCGGGGCTTCGCGGCGGGCTGCTGGGCTCTCGGCTTGGCGGCGGGCTGGGTCCGGGGCTTGGACTGGTCGCCGCGGGTCTTGGGCCCGGCCTTGTCCGAGGGGCCTGCCGTGGGCTTGTCCGGGGCCTTGGTGGAGGGCCCGGTGCCCGGTCTGGGCTTGGCGGGGGCCGAGGCGCGGAGGGTGAGCTTCTGGCCCGGGAAGATCAGGTCGGGGTCGTCCCCGATGACCGTGCGGTTCCGCTCGTACAGCCGCTGCCAGCCGCCGGGGACGCGCTCGTCGGCGGCGATGCGGGACAGCGTGTCGCCGCGGGCGACGGTGTAGCTCTCGCGGCGCTGGTTCGGAATGGTGGTCGGCGTGGCGGGCCGGTCGGCGCGGTCACCGCGGGTCTGGGTGCGGACGGCGGGCGCCTTGGCCCGGTCGCCGTCGTCGCCGGTGCGGCTGTCCGTGCGGACGGCCGGCTCCTCGCCGCCGCGGGTGAGCCCGGCGCGTTCGGAGCAGGTCGGCCAGGCGCGCGGGCCCTGGCCCTTGAGCACCTTCTCGGCGACCGCGATCTGCTGGTCCTTGGTCGCCAGGTCGGCGCGGGGCGCGTAGCGGGTCCCGCCGTACGCCTCCCAGGTGGACTGACTGAACTGGAGGCCGCCGTAGTAGCCGTTGCCGGTGTTGGTGTGCCAGCGGTTGGTGGACTCGCAGGCGGCGACCTTCTCCCAGACGTCGACGGACGCCGCGTGGGCGGTTCCGGCGCCGATCAGCGGCAGGGCGCTGCCGATCGTGACGGTTAACGAGGCGCGGTTGAGACGGCTCGGCTGCTGCCGGCGGTGTCGTCCCCGTACGGCCATGGCGGTACCCCCCTGTGCACAGGTCAGCAGCCGCCCAAGCTAGAGGCGGGCGCCACGGCGTGACAAGGGGGCGCACAGAGCGCAGGGGGCGCGGACCGCCCCGTACGTGTACGGCGGTCACGGCGCCGGGCGCGCCGGGGGTCCCGTACCGCCGCACGGGTAGGCCCGCACGGCGCGTCCCCGCGCGTGTGCTCCCCCGCCGGTCCGGCCGGCGGGGTGCCGGTTCAGCCGAGGGGGCCCGGGGACGGGTCGGGGTCGGGCACCGGGTCGGGTCCGGGGGGCTTGGGCACGGGGTCCGGCGTGGGCACCGGGCCGGGTGCCGGATGCGGCGGCGGGGTCGGTACGGGCCCGGGGCCCGGCGGCGGCTCCGGCGGGGGCGCCGGGTCGGGCACGGGGGCCGGGTCCGGCATGGGCGGCACGGGATCGGGTCGGGGCTCGGTCATGGCCTCTCCCTGGGGACGGCGGTCACTGCCCTGTCGAGGGTCTCGCGCTGCGCGTTCCCCCGCACGCCCAGGCCATGCCCGCCGGGCCCGTACGGGATACGGGCGTCGGCGGGTCCGGTGGCCGTCGTGGTCAGCGGTCGGTCGGCACGGCGTGGGGGCTGCGCGCGGTGTCGGTGCCCGGCACGGGGGCGGAGGCGTCGGAGCCGAGCTCCACGATGCGGTTGGCGCCGTCGACGTGGACGACGCGCGGCACGAGCGCACGGGCCTCGGCGTCGTCGACCTGGGCGTAGCTGATGAGGATGACCAGGTCGCCGGGGTGGACCAGGTGCGCGGCGGCGCCGTTGATGCCGATGACCCCGGACCCGCGCTCGCCCTCGATGACGTACGTCTCCAGGCGGGCGCCGTTGTCGATGTCGACGATGTGGACCAGCTCACCGGGGAGCAGGTCGGCGGCGTCCATCAGGTCGGCGTCGATGGTGACCGATCCCACGTAGTGCAGGTCGGCCTGCGTCACCGTGGCCCGGTGGATCTTCGACTTGAACATGGTTCGCATCATCGAGGTACTCCCAAAGATAGGCTCCCTGCCTGCTCTCGCAGGTCAAGGGCGGTATCCGCAGAGTACAACCATCCGCGTGTCCGGACAGCTGCCGCCAGGTGTTTGAGGACTCACACTTCTTCCTGAGGGCGTAGCCCGTCACGGCTCCGTCGGCCCTTCGGCCTGCACCAGTGAGCGGCACCGCGTGGACTCCTCCGGACGCATGTGGTCCAGGGGCAGGCGATCGACTTCGGCGCCCGCGTGACAGTGGGGACGGGAGTCACGGTGCTCATGGAGGAGGAAGCGGTCCGGATCATCCGCTACGTCCGCCGGCCCACCACCACACCCCGGCGGCCCACGTACACGTGTCGGCCCGGTTCGGAGAACGGGATGTGACCGGTTCTCCGTTGGTTCCGCACATCCTGGAGCTTTTCGATACGGAGACCGGCCGGGCCTGGTGTAATCCTCGGCGGAGGACCGAGGTTCAAGGGGGAGCGCGGAATGCAGGCCAAGGAGACGTTGTTCGCCGATCTCATGCAGGGCCGGGCCCAGCAGTTCCAGGTGCCGCTCTACCAGCGGACGTACTCCTGGACCGAGAAACACCTCAAACAGCTCTGGAGCGACGTCCTGGAACAGGCCGGGCTGCTGGAGTCAGGTGAAGAGAAGGGGAGCACGCACTTCCTCGGCTCGGTGGTGCTCGCACCGTCGCCGCAGAACGACGCGACGTTCCCCCGCTGGCTCGTCGTCGACGGCCAGCAGCGGCTGACCACGCTGTCCCTGGCGCTGGCCGCCATCCGCGATCACGTCGCGGACACCGCGCCGGTCGAGGCGCAGCGCATCGACGAGCAGTACCTGATCAACAAGTGGAAGAGCGGCGACGACCACCTCCGCCTGCTCCCGACACAAGCGGACCGGAAGCAGTTCGCCGCCCACATCCGCGGCCCCCTCACCGACCAGGACACCGGCAGCGGCATCGCCACCGCCTACGCCTTCTTCCGCAAGAAGCTCGTCGAGGCGGACGATCCGGCGGCTCCGCAGGACGTGTTCCGCATCGAGCAGGCGATCACCTCCCGGCTCGCGCTGGTGGCGGTGACCGCCGAGCGCGGCGACAACGTGCACCGCATCTTCGAGTCGCTCAACAACACCGGCCTCAAGCTGAGCCAGGCCGACCTGCTGCGCAACTACCTCTTCATGCGGCTTCAGGCCCGCGGCGAGCACGTCTACGAGAGCTACTGGCTCCCGCTGCAGAAGAGTCTGAGCAACGATGAACTGGAACAGCTCATGTGGCTCCAGCTGGTGCTCGACGGGGACGACCGGGTGCGCCGCCAGGACCTGTACGCGGCCCAGCAGAGGCGCTTCGAGGACACCAGGGCCGACGAGGCGGAGATCGAGGAGTACATCAGGGAACTGCACCGCCGCAGTGCCCACTTCCGTCGGCTGCTGCACCCGGAGGAGGAGCCCGATCCCGCGGTCCGGGCCGCGCTCCGCCGCCTGGACGCGTGGCAGGCGGCCGTCACCTACCCCGCCCTGATGCTGCTGTTCGACCGGCGCGAGCGCGGGGAGCTGGACTCCTCCGAGACCGCCCGCGCCCTGGCGTACATCGAGAGCTTCCTCGTCCGCCGGATGATCTGCCGGGTCCCGACCAACAACCTCAACCGGATCTTCCAGGCCGTGCCCGGGCAGCTCCCGCTCGACGTACCCGTCACCGAGGGGCTGCACCGGCTCCTCTCCTCCGAGAACCGCTTCTGGCCCGACGACGCCGAACTGCGCGAGAAGATCAGGACGGCGCCGTTCTACCAGTACGGCCGGTGGCAGCAGCGCAAACTGGTGCTGCAGCGGCTGGAGGAGAGCTACGGGCATCCCGAGCCGGTCGACTTCGCCGCCGCGCAGCTCACCGTCGAGCACGTCATGCCGCAGTCGCCCGGCGAGGAGTGGCTGCGCGCGCTGGGTGAGGAGGCCGACGAGGGCGAGACCGCGGAGGAACTGCACGCTCGGTTTCAGCACACCCTCGGCAACCTGACGCTCACCGCGGTCAACGCGGAGCTGTCCAACCACCCCTTCGAGCGCAAGCAGGACTTGCTGCGGTGCAGCCATCTGGAGATGAATCGCCGCATCGCCGCCACCGAGCGCTGGGGCGTGCGCGAGATCCTGGCCCGCGCCGACGAACTCGCCGACCACGCCATCGCGTTGTGGCCGGCCCCGCTGCGCGGAGTCGGCCGTGCGGAACGCAACCGCGACTGGCAGCTCGCCCACCAGGTCCTCGCCGCGCTCCCCCACGGTACCTGGACCTCGTACGGTGACCTCGCCGCGTTCCTCGGCTCCGGCGCCCAGGCCGTGGGCAACCACCTGGCCAACACCCCCGGAGTGGTCAACGCGTACCGCGTCCTCACCTCCGAGGGCAAAGTCTCCGACGGCTTCCGGTGGGCGACGCCCCAGGAGGCGGGAGGTGATGACGTCCGCGCCCGGCTGGCCGCCGACGGCATCCGCTTCACGGCCGCCGGGGCCGCCGACCCGGCCCAGCGGCTCACCGCCGAGGAGCTCGCCTCGCTGCTCGCCGGCACGGACGACGACCGGGCGGACGGCGAGGACACCGCCCAGGACGGAACCGCGGAGACACCGGGCGAGGAGACCCGCGCCGAACGGTTCTTCCGCCAGCTCGCCGCGGACGACTCCCCCGAGACGGTCGAAGCGGTCCGCGCGCTCTTCGCCCACTGGGAGGCGCTCGGCGGCTGGATCGGCCACGGCGCGGGACATGTCACCACGAGCGCGTACCTCATGCTCGGCAAGGCCGGCGGCCCCGGTCGCGGCATCTGGCCGATGACGCTCTACCCCGGTGCGGGACGCGGCGGTACGGCGGAGGTGGTGTTCCAGTACATGGCCGCACGGGAGCCGTTCACCGACCGCGCGCTGCGCGCCGAGCTTCTCACCCGCCTCAACGCCCTGGACGGCGTCGACATCCCGGAGGGCAAGCTGGAGCTGCGCCCCAACGTCCGGCTGTCCCTGCTGGAGAAGGACCGCAACCTGAAGCTGCTCACCGAGACGCTGACGTGGTTCAGGGACCGCTGGGAGAGCCGGGGCTCCTCCTGAGCGGTGCCCGCCGGGCGCACCCTGCCCGCACCGTCCTGCCGCCCGGCGGGTACGGCTCGCAGCCTCACACGTGGCCGTCCCCGCCCGGCACCGCCCCCGGACACGTGGACGGCCCCGCGGCGGGTGCCGTGGGGCCGTCTCGTGGGGTGCGCGGTCATGGGCGCGGGCCGGGCCCGGTCGCCGTCACGTCGCGCGGCCCGCCTCCAGGTACTGCTCGTAGACCTGGCGGGAGAGCGCCGCGTAGGCGTGGAGAGCGCGGGCGGATTCCCGCACCTCCGGACTTCCCCCGGCGATCAGCCGTTCCGCCCGGAGCAGGATGTCGTCGAGGAAGGCGAACACATCGGTCTTCGGAGGGTCGAAGACCCCGTGCTCCACCAGGTTCGCCGCCGACATCAGGTACTCGTCGGACACCAGCAGATCGGTGCGCAGGTCCCGCGTCTCCTCGTCGACTCCCTTGGGGGGACGTACGAGTTGGCGCCAGACGCTGTAGGAATCGAGGAAATCCATGGGCTCCGCGGCTTCTTCCCGTTTCTAGTGGTCGTCGTCGTACCAGAAGCTGACGAGCTTGCCGTTGTGGACGATGCCTCCCACGCCTCCGCCGGGTGTCGTGTACTTGACCCCCTTGCTGCCGTCGGCCAGTTCGATGAGCTTCGCGTTCATTCTGGACTTGGCGGGGTTCGACTCCAGCCACGCCTTGGCGTCGGCCTGGTACTCCGCCTCCGTCTTGCCGAGCGGCTTGGCGTGCTTGTCGTAGTGGTGTGCGAAGCTCTCGGCGAGCGTCCGGTTGGGGGACGTCCAGACGGTGGCCAGTTCCTCGTCGCACGGCGTGGCGTTGTGGACGAGTACCGGTGTCCCGGCCGCCAGCACGTAGTACGTGTGGAGATCGTCGACCGTCAGGTTGTACACCCGCATCGGCTCGGTGTACGCGCGGATGCCGACGAGTTCCCTCAGCTCGCCCCCGGGGGTGCGCAGCCGGTCGCCCGCCGTGAGGTACTCGGCGTCCACCCAGTGCCCGCGGCTCGCGACCCAGAACGGGTGCCCGTCGGTCGCCGTGACCGTTCCCGTGGCGTCGCCCGCCGGGCCGTCGGTGTCGACGGTCAGTTCCCGCAGGCTCTTGGTGCCCTCGCCGGTGATCAGGTCGGTGACGGCGCGGCTCTCGGTCCTGCCCGTGAGCGGGTCGGTCGCCAGGACGTGCTCACCGACCCGTACGTCCTCGATGGGCTTGCGGGCGCCGTCGGCCATGAGCACCGGCGTGCCCGGCGCGAAGCTGTTCTTCTTGCCGCCCGGCGCGCACGGCGGCGGGTTCTTGCGGAACTTCTCGAGGATCTCCTTGCTCTTGTCGACCAGCTTCTTCGCCTTGGCGGAGTTGTCGAGGAAGTCGTCGAGCCCGCCGACGATCCTGATCAGCGCCTTGGTGATCGCCGGGGTCTCCTTGATGACCTTCAGCGCCTTGCCCCAGGGCAGGGAGCCGACCACGGCCCAGAAGCAGCTCTCGAAGTTGCCCTCGCTGAAGCACTTCTTGATGTCCTCGAAGAGGAGGTCGACAATGATCTGCCCACCGTTCTCGATGAGGAAGTCCGCGAGGTCCTTGGCGGCGAGTGCGCGTGCCTTCTCCAGCTCCTCCGGTGTGATGCCGGCGAGCTTCAGGGCCTCCATCTCCGCTTCGGTGAGGTCCCCGAGCGAATCGCCCTTGCTCTCGGCGGCCTTCGCCGCCGCCTCGCGGGCCTTGCGGTCCTGTTCGCGCTGGTACTCCTCGGCCCGCTTCGCGGCCTCGTCCGCCTCGTGGGCGTAGCTGTTGGCGTTCTTCGCCGCCGCCTCCGCCGACTTGGCGTGGCTCTCGGCCGACTCGGCGAACTTGTTCGCGTCGGCGGCGTCCTTCTCGGCCTGGGCGGCGGCGCCCTGGGCGACGCTCGCCTCCTTCTCGGCCAGGTTGGCGGCGCTGTTGGCGGCCACGGCGTGGCTGTCGGCCTCGGCGGCGGCGCCCCGGGCGCGGGCCGCCTCGGCCTCGGCCTGGTCGGCGGCGTTGCGGGCCGCCGTCGCGTCCGCGTAGGCCTGGCCGGCGGCGGAGCGGGCGAGCTTCGCGTCGGCCTGCGCCTGGGCGTCCGCCTCGTTGGCGCGGGCCGCGGCGGCCCGTGCCTTGGCGCCGTCCTCGGCGGCCTGGGCGGCCGACTTCATGGCCGCTGCGGCGGAGCGGGCGGCCTTCGCGGAGGAACGCGCCGCGTCGGCCGCGGCCTTGAAGGCCGGGGCGACCTGGGCGTTGGCCCGCTTGGCGGCGGCCTCCGCCGCGTCGGCGGCCTTCACGGCCTCCGCGGCCTTGGCGTCCGCCGAGGCGACCTGCTCGGCGCCCATCTGCTCGGCCGCGGCGGCGACCGCCGCGGCGAAGTCGGCGTCCGCGTCCTTGCCGGTGAACGGCGCGGTGATCGCGATGGCCGTGTCGGCCGGTTCGGCGATGCCCGCGGCGGTGCTGCGGGCCGCCGCCGCGGCGGTCGTGGCGACGGTCGCCTGGACCCGTGCCATGGCCGCCTCGCGTACGGCGCCCTGAGCCTCCTCCTTGGTGCGGTTGGCGGCCTGGAGGGAGTTGCCCGCCTCCATGGCGGCGAGGCCGGCGAGCCGGGCGGACTCGTGCGCGGCGATGCCGGCGCGGGCCTCCTGGGCCGTGGCCTCGGCGGCCTTCTCGTCGGCGCGGCGGGCGGCCGCGCGCGTCAGGGCCGCCTCGGCCTCCGCCTTGTTCGCGGCGGCGTTCGCGGCGGCGGCCGCGGCCTCGGCCTTGTTCGCGGCGGCGTTGGCGCGCGCGGCGTGGGCGGTCGCCTCGGCGGCGGCGGCCCGTGCCCGGGCGGCGGCCCCCGCGGCCTCCGTGGCGGCGGAGCGGGCCCGTACGGCCGCGCCGCTCGCGGTGTCGGCGGCGCCCCGGGCCTGCCGGGCCGCGGTGCCCGCCGTCTCGGCGTCGGCTCGGGCGGCGTCCGCGGCGGCGCGGGCCACACCCGCGTCGACGGTGCCGCGGCCCGCGGCGGCGAGCGCCTCGGTGGCACGCGCGCGTGCCTCCTTGGCCTGGTGGTTCTGCTCCGCCTTGAAGGCGGCGTTCCGGGCGTTGCGGGCGTTGGTCTCCTCGGCCCTCGCCCGGCGGTCGGCCTCGGCGGCGATGCCCTCCTGGTGGGCCGCGTCGGCGCGCGCGGCGGCCGCCGTGGCGGCGGCGGCCTGGGCCTGTGCCCGTGCCGCGGCGGCGGTACGGGCCTCGGCCTCGGCACGCGCGCGTGCCGCGGCGGCGATGTCCCGCTCGCGTTCCGCGCGGGCGCGGGCGGCTGCGGCGAGGTCCCGCTCCCGCTCGGCGATCTTGCGCTGCTCGGCGGCGATCGCGGCCTGCCGCTGCGCCTCGACACGGGCCTCGCGGGTCTTGCGGGCGTGCTCCCACGCCGCGCGCTCCGCCTGCTCGGCGGCCACCCGGGCCTGCTTGGCCCGCTCGGCGGCGGTCGCGGCGACCTGGGCCTGCTTGGCGGCGGCCTCGGCGAGCCGGGCCGCGGCCTTGGCGTGCTCCTCGGCGTTGGCGCGCCACTTGGCGGCCTGCTGCGCGTGCAGTTCGGCCTGGTTCTTCGCGTTGAGCCCGGCGGCGTCGGCGGCGGTGGCGTCGACCGCGTGCCGTGCGGTGGCGGCGGCCTTCGCGGCGGCGTCCGCGGCGGAGGCGATGCCGGACGCGACCTCGGACCACTGGACGCCGTGCTCCAAGCCCGTGCCGACCAGGACGTCCGCCTGGACCTTGGCCTGGGCGGCGGCGATCCCGGCGGCCTTGGCGGCGTCCTCGGCGTACCCGACCTGGCGCGCGACCTCCGCCTTGACCTGCGCGTAGTCCGACAGGCGCTTGCCGGCCCGGTCGGCCGCCAGCATGCGGTCCGCCTCGCGTGCGGCCGAGGCGGCCGACGACATGGCGTTGGAGGCGTCCTTGAGCGCCTTGACGGCGTCGCCGTGCGCGGCGATCAGCTTGGTACGGGCCTCGGCGGCGACGGCGGCCTTGCGGGCGAGGTCGCGGAGGCGTTCGGCGGCCTCCTGCGCCTCCTTCTGCGCCTTCTCGTGCGCGGCCCGGTCGTCGGCGTCCTGCCTGGCCGCGGCCTGGTAGCCCTTCTCCAGGAACTCCGCGATGACGGCGGCGTCCCCGGACTCCAGCGCGGCCAGCGCGGCCCGCTTCACGGCGGGGCCGCCGACGGAGGCCAGCATCTCGACGCGCTTGCGGTTCTCCTCGGCGCGCTTGGCGGCGTTCTGCCGGTCCGCCTCGTCGCGCTGCCTGGCGATGGCCGCGCCGAAGGCCAGGAAGTCGGCGCGGTCCTGAGCCGTGCCCTTCAGGACCCGCTCGACCTCGGCGTCGAAGAACGGTCCGCCGGTGCCGCGCAGGGCCTCGATCGTGCGGCGGTTCGTCCCGTCGACGTCGGCGCGCTTGTCCTTGGCGCGCTGCCGCGCCTCGGCCTCCCCGCGCTCCAGGAAGTCGCGGACGGCGTTCGGGTCGGTGCTCGCCAGCGCCGCCTTGGCGGCCTCGCGGACTTCCTCCTCCTCGTCGAACTCCGCGAAGTCCTCCACCAGTTGGCGGTCCCGCTCGTCGCTCAGGCGCTGGAGCTCGGAGGTGGCGGCGGGTGCCGGAGCGTTGTCGCTCGGCGGTTTCACCGCCGCCGCGAACCGGTCCAGCGACTGGAGCGTGCGCGCCGGCGACATCTGCTCGGTGCGTACCGAGGTCGCGGCCGCGGCCTCAGCGGTGGCGGTGCCGAGCACCGCCACGGCGATCGCCGCGGACACCGCCTTCCGTACGCGCGCGGCCGCGCTGACGCGCGGCCCTCCGGCTCTGGGCCGGAACCTTCCCCTCACGGGAAACCCCCCTAGACGAATGATCGTGGAAATCCCGCCCCGGTCACGGGCGGGTGGTCGTTGGGCCGCCACGCGGCCCGGCCGGTGCGTGTCCCCCGGCCGGTACGTGTCCCCGGCCGGTACGTGTCCCCGGCCGGTGCGTGTCCCCGGCCGGCAGGGCCGACCGGCTGCGGCTGCGGCCCTGGTCGTGGGCCGGGCGGGCGGCCGGGGTCGGCCCCCGGTCAGGGGCGGACCGGCTTTCCGGTCCCTGGTGCGGGCCACTGGCTTGGCTGCCCCGCCCCCGGTCACAGGGCGGTGGCTGCCCGTCCGGCCCCCGGTCAGGTGCCGACCGGCCCTGCGCGTGACGGGCCACCCGCTTCCGGCTCGGGCCCAGGTCAGGGGCCTCGCGCCGTCGCGGGCAGCCGTCACTCCCCCGAGCCCCCTCCCGAGTCGGCCCCAGGGCGATCGGGCGGGCACCACGGGGTACCCCGCCCGGAGGGCCACGCATGCCCGGCGGGCCACGAGGCCCGGCACCTCGCGGGTGCCGGGAAACTGCCCGGCCTCGCACCGGTGATGGGTCCGGCACGGCTGCCGCTCCGGCCCCGTCAGGGCCGAACCGGCCCCGGCCCCGGTCGCGGGCCACCGGCCTCCCTGCGCCGGTCGCGGGTCAGGCGACGGGCTGCCCGGTCAGCCCCGGGCGCGGCTCTCGCCGTCCTGGGCGCGGTCGTACATGGACTGCCAGAACGCCGCCGCCTCGTCCGCCGCGGCCCGCTCCCCGGACCACGCGGTCTCGTGGTCGGCGGCGGTGCCGGAGATCGCCTGCCAGAGGCGTTCGGCGGACTCGCGGGACAGCTGGGCGACGTTCCGCCAGTTCTCCGCCTGGGCCGCCGCGGCGGCCTGTTCGGCCTGCCAGGCGCGTCGTGCCGCACCGGCGTGCTCGGACACCGCCTGCCACGCGCGTTCGGCGTCGGCGCGGGCGCGGGCGGCGTCCGCCGCACCGGCCACGGCCGCCTCGGCCGCCGTCGCCTCCGCGATGAGGCGGGTCAGCGTGTGGTGGCGGGCCGCCTCCGCGTCGGCCACGCGGGCGCGGTAGGCCGTCAGGTCCAGCGTGGCGCCGGTGGCCCAGCCGTAGCCGAAGAACTCCGCCACGTCGTCGTCCGCGGCACCGGGCCGCAGCGCCCACTGGGCCGCGACCCGCACCTGCTCTCCCGGGTCGCGCAGGCCGAGGGTGCGGACGAACTCGCGGTCGGCGGCGGCGACGTCCAGCCGCTGCTGCTCGCCCGCCTCGCGCGCGGCGCGGTCAAGGCGCTGCGCCTCGGCGTACCCGGAGGCGGCGAACGCGGCCTGCGCGGCGACGCCGCCCTTGAGTGCCCGTGTCGCGGCGGCCCGTACGTGCGGGGAGAACTCCGCCGTGTGGGTGGCGATCACCCGCTCGCAGAACGCCTTGTTGCGGGCGCGGGTCTCCCGGGCGCGCTGCTTCGCGGCGTCGAAGCCGCCGCCGGGGGCGAGCCACTCCAGGACCGCCTGGTCGCCCCGCGTGCTGCGCAGGGCGTTCCACGCCGACGTCCGCACCTCGGCGGCCGGGTGGGTCTTCGCCATCGTCGTCACCCGCTTGCGGGCCTCCTCGACGGCGGCGGCCAGCTCCGGCGACGGCACCTGCGCCTGCTCTGGCACCTGCGCCTGCTCCTGCGCAGGCGAGGAGGCCGGTGCGGCGCCGGCCGTGGACGCCACCTGCCGCGGCGCGGCGGCCGGGCTGCCGGCACCGGCCCACGCCGGTACGCCGCCCGCGAGGGCGATCGCCCCGGCGAGCGCGCCGACGGTCACCGCCCGCGCGCCTCTCCACTGACCACTCAACTCAAGACCCCCTCGGAATGAAGTACGGTTCACGGCCGCCGGGGCGGGGCCGCGGGCACGGACCCGCCCCTTCGCGGCGTGCGACGGACGCCCACGCGTGCGCGGGCGCTCCGGCCGGCCGGGTCACGCGACCGGCCGGACCTGCCACAGCTGGGCGTCGGTGCGGTTGCAGGTGTACAGCTGGACGTCGATGCCGTTGTCCTGCTTCTTGCCGGGCACGTCGGCGCACATCTCGTCGGCGTGCGCGGGCTGGAGCTCGTACAGCTTGCGCACCGGGTCGACCAGCGTCATCTGCCAGCGCTGGTGGTCCCCCTGGCCGCAGCCGAACTGCTGGACGGCCGCGCCCGACTTGACGCTCTGCCCCTGGACCTCCAGGCACTTGCCGCTCTTGGCGTTGCGCAGCTCGAAGGTGCCGCCGCGCGCGGCGACGGCGTTCCACTTCTGGGAGTCGGTGCCGTTGCAGGCGTACTGCTGGACGTTGACGCCGTCTGTGGTCTTGCCGCCCTCGGTCTCCAGGCACTTGCCGCTGTGGGCCGCGGTGAAGGTGACGGCCTGCTGGGGCAGCTTGAAGCGGGCGGCGGCCTCCGCCCGTGCGGCGGCGGCCGCGGTGGCGGCCTCGCGGGCCGCCTCGGCGGCGGTGCCGGACACGGTGGGCGTGCCGGGGTCGCCGTCGGCCTGGACGGCGGTGGCCGTACCGGCGAGGACGGCGAGGGCCGCGCCCGCGGTCAGGGCGGCCCGGATGATGCGAGACATGGGCGATCCGTTTCTGTCGCGTGTACGGGGGCTCAGGCGGCCGTGGCGGGGTGGACGCGCCACTGCTGGGCGGCCGAGCCGTTGCAGGCCCACAGCCGGGCGGCGGCGCCGTCCGCCTTGCTGCTGGACTCGACGTCCAGGCAGCGGTTCATGGCGGCCGGGGTGTGGGCGGGCCGCAGCTCGTACAGCTCGTTGGCGATGTCGACCATCACCAGGCGCCAGCGCTGGTTCTGCGCTCCCACGCACCACCACTGCTGGACGACGGTGCCGCTCTTGGTGCCCGCGGCCTCCACGTCGAGGCACTTGCCGCTGTGGCCGAAGCGCAGTTCGAAGGTGCCGGCGCCGGTGGGCACCAGGTCGATCTGCTGGTTCCCGGCGTCGGCGGCGCAGGCCGACTGGACGCTGTTGACGCCGTTGCGGAGGCTGGCGTTGGGAATCGTGAGGCACTTGTCGCTGTGGGCGGCCCTGAGCTGCACCGCCGAGGGCGCCGAGGCCGCGGTGGCGGCGGCCCTGGCGTCACCGGGGTCCCCGGCGGACGTGGAGACGGCGGTGGTGGCGGCGGCGGGGGCCAGCTGGGGGCGCGCCTCGTCGGCGGCGGCCACGGTCACGCCGCCGGCGAGCGCGGCGACACCGGCCGCGACGGCCAGGGCGGATCGGACGATCCGGGACATGGGGTGGTTCCGTTCTTCTCAGTAGGGAGGGGAGGGCCCGGCGGACGGGCGGGCGGCCGGGGCGAAGCCGGGGCGACCGGCGTGATCGGCGCGATCGGCGCATGAGCCGTGGGCGACCCACGCGGTCCGCACACGAGCCTGGGGCGACCGGCGGGGTCAGCGCGTGAGCACGGAGCAGCCCGCACGGTCGGCGCGTGAGCCCGGAGCAGCCCGCACGGTCAGCACACGAGCCGGGAGAAGCCCGCACGGTCAGCGCGTGAGCCGGCGGGGCCTCGCGGTCAGCGCGCGAGCGGGGTGACGAGCTTCCAGGTGGCGTCCTGGGCGAAGTCCTTCTCGGCGTCGAAGCGGTTCTTGGCGGACTTGTTGGCCGCGAAGAGGTCGCCGTAGTACTCGCGCAGGAAGCGACCGGGCTGGGCGGCCGACTCGAAGGACGTGCCGGAGCCGCTCAGCCCCTTCTTGGCGCACCAGGTGGCGTCCTTGCGGAACTGGGTGCTGTTGTCGCTCGCGGCCATCCTGACGCGGAGGTCCTTGTGCGTGAGGTAGTGGCCGAGCTTGCGGGAGGACTCGAAGGAGTAGCAGCCGGGCTGGCCGTTGAGCGCGGGGACGACGACCCAGGTGCCGTCCTCCCGGTCGGTCTGCTTGGACGCGGCGGACAGCGGGGCGAGGAACGCCTCCCCGGCGTCGGGCGCGGACTGCCGGATGTAGAAGCCCGCGGGCTTGCCGCTCGCAGGCTGGAAGGACTGGCGCTTCGCGCGGTACTGGTTCTCCGCGGTGAGGAACTTCGCGATGTCGTCGTCGCTGCCGGCCAGGGCCTTCTTCGCGGTGGCCACCAGGTGGGGGTTGACGCCGGTCTTCTCGGCGGCGGCCTGGATCTGGAGGGCGAGGCGGCGGTTGGCGTCGGCGATCTGCTTGCGGCGCGCCTCGTCGTCCTTCTTGTACGCCTCTTCGGCGCCGGTGTGGATGAACTGCTTCCACACGGCCGGGTCGGGGCTGAGGACCGCGCGCTGCGCCGCCGCGTACAGCTCGCTCGACCTGGCGTCGGCCGGTGCCGCGCGCAGCAGTTCGCGGATGAAGTTGTCGTCGCCGAGGGTCAGCATGGCCTCGGACGGCGTGATGCGGAACAGCGCCGCCGCGTTGGTGCGGGCGGCGATCTCCTTGCGCCGCTCGGCCTCCGCGCGGTCCTTCTCCTCCAGCTCCTTGAGCTCGTTGGCGACGTCGCGCGAGTGGGCCTCGCGGGCGCCGTTGGCGATGAACTCCTGCCAGGCGGCGGGGTCCGCGGCCAGGGCCGTCGCGGCGGCGGCGCGGACCTCGGGGCCGGCGGCCTCGTGGCGCAGCACGGCGCGGATGAAGTTGTCGTCGCTCAGGTCGAGCAGGTCGGGGCTGTTGGGGATGCCGATGGCGATGAGCGCCTGGGACTTGGCGAGCCGGGCGGCGCGCGCGGCGTCGGCCTTGTCCTTCTCGCGCTGCTTGTCGACGGCGTACGCCTCGTGGATGCCGGAGACGATGAACCGCACGTGGTCGTCGGCGGTCTCGCTCATCATGGCGGCCTCGGCCGCCTGGCGCACGGCGTCGAACGACTCCCCGCCGTCGCGGGCCTTCTGCCAGAGGGCGTGGATGAAGTCGTGGTCGCTGAGCAGCAGTACGTCCGGGCTCGGGTCGAGGCGCACGACGGCGGCGGCGTCGACCCGCTGGGTGTCGGTGGTGCCGATGCCGGCCGCCGCGGCCGGTGCGGCCGGCGGGGTGGCGACGGCGGCCTGCGGAGCGGCGACGGCGGTGACGGAGGCGAGCGCCGTGGCGGTCACGAGTCCGCGCGTGACGGCTCTGCGCACACGGGAGTTCGTGGTGCTGGTCTTCATTCTGGTTCTGGTCCCCCTGCTAGGTCCCGCACGCGGTTTCTCGGACGCGTGCGGGTGGTCGCGGCGCAGTCTTGAAGATCACCTGGGGGGAGTCAAAGTGGAATTGACCGCTCCTGTCCGATCAGCCGCCGGTATGGCCGTCCAACCCATGACTTGGCGCCAATCTTCGACTGAAAGGCGACTTGTGCGGACCGGTTCGGAACTCACGGGTAACGTGAAATGCGCACCTCCGTTTCGTCCATGACCAGGGCGGATGGCCGCGTATGGCAGGCGGGGGGCGGTCGCGTCCCAGTCGCCGCACGGGTCGACGGGCCCCGCCGCGCGGCGGGAGCGCGGTGGTCGGCGTTCGTGCGGGAGATGTGAGGAAGAAATGTGGGCGGGCCCACATGGGCTGGATCACCCGCGTCGATGCCTTACCATCCGCCGCCGCACCCCGCCCCAGTCGGCCGCGCGCCGCCCTCCGCCGACCACCGACCACCGACCGCCGTCCACCGTGGGCCCGGACCTCGGGCCGGCCGCGCGCCGCCGTCCACCGACCACCGAGCCGGGACCTCCGCCGGCCGCCCGCGCGCCCGCCGGTCGCCCGTGCCCGGTCCTCCCGCCGGCGCGGGTGCGCGTGCCGGCGGGAGGCTGCCGGGCGGGTCAGGCGTGGGCCTCCCGGTGGGCGCGGATGATGTCCGCGTACCGGCGGCCGCTCGACTTGACGGTGCGTGTCTGCGTCGCGTAGTCGACGTGGACGAGCCCGAAGCGCTTGTCGTAGCCGTAGGCCCATTCGAAGTTGTCGAGGAGCGACCAGGCGTAGTACCCGGCGAGCGGGGCGCCCTTGCGTACGGCGCGGGCGCAGGCGCTCAGATGCTGTTCGAGGTAGCGGGTCCGCTCGGGGTCGTCGACGGTGCCGTCGGGGCGGACGGTGTCCGGGAAGGCCGAGCCGTTCTCCGTGACGTACAGCCGGCGTACGCCGTAGTCGTCGGTCAGCCGCATGAGGAACGCCTCCAGGCCGTCGGCGTCGATCTGCCAGTCCATGCCGGTGCGGGGCACGTCGGGCAGGCGCACCTCGCGGGCGTACGGGACGGGCCCCGCCGGGTCGTCGGCGACCGTGACCGGGAAGTAGTAGTTGAGGCCGTGCCAGTCGAGCGGGACGGCCATCGTCTCCTGGTCGCCGGGGCGTTCCGGCAGTTCGACGCCGTAGAGCTCGCGCATGTCGGCGGGGAAGCCCCGGCCGTAGACGGGGTCGAGCCACCAGCGGTTGGTGTGGCCGTCCATGCGGGTGGCCGCCGCGATGTCCTCCGGCCGGGTGGACGCGGCGGCCACGGTCGAGTGGTTGGTCACGAGGCCGATCCGGGCGTCCGGCGCCGCCGCGCGGATCGCCCGCGCGGCCAGTCCGTGCCCGAGGAGCAGGTGGTACGAGGCGTGCACGGCGGCCGTCAGGTCGGTGAGGCCGGGGGCCATGCGGCCTTCGAGGTGGCCGATCCACCCGGAGCACAGCGGTTCGTTCAGGGTGGCCCAGCGGGTGACCCGGTCGCCGAGCCGCCCGGCGACGGCGGAGGCGTAGGCGGCGAGGTGTTCGGCCGTGTCGCGGACGGTCCAGCCGCCGCGGTCCTGCAGGGCCTGCGGGAGGTCCCAGTGGTAGAGGGTGATGTTGGGGGTGATGCCCGCGTCGAGGAGGCCGTCGACGAGCCGGTCGTAGAAGTCGAGGCCCGCCGCGTTGACCGGCCCGTCGCCGCCGGGGACGACGCGGGGCCAGGCGATGGACATCCGGTAGGCGCCGGCGCCCAGCTCCTTCATGAGGGCGATGTCCCCGGGCCACCGGTGGTAGTGGTCGCAGGCCACGTCGCCGTGGTCGCCGTTGTCGGTCTTCCCCGGGGTGTGCGAGAAGGTGTCCCAGATCGACGGGGCCCTGCCGTCCTCGGCGACGGCTCCCTCGATCTGGTAGGCGGAGGTGGCCGTGCCCCAGACGAAGTCGGGCGGGAAGGCGGCGAGATCAATCGGATCGGACACAGAGGGCCTCTCTGACGTGGTCGGAGGGGTGAGGGCGAGGACGGTGAGTGCGGCGGCTACTTGACGGCGCCGGCGGTCAGTCCGGTGACGAGGTAGCGCTGGAGGAGGAGGAAGCCGGCGACGACGGGCAGGCTCACGACCAGCGAGGCGGCCATGACCTGGTTCCAGTACACGTCGTTCTGGGTGGAGTAGCCCTGGAGTCCGACGGCGAGGGTCCGGGTGGTGTCGTTGGTCATCACCGAGGCGAACAGCACCTCCCCCCACGCGGTCATGAACGCGTAGACCGCGACCGCCACGATGCCCGGGACGGCGGCGGGCACGATGACCCGGAAGAGGGCGCCGAGCGGTCCGCAGCCGTCGACCTTGGCCGCTTCGTCGAGGTCGCGGGGCACCGACTCGAAGTACCCGATCAGCATCCAGACGGAGAAGGGCAGCGAGAAGGTGAGGTAGGTCAGGACGAGGCCGCCGCGGGAGCCGAAGAGGGCGATGCCCGTGGCGTTGCCGATGTTGACGTAGATGAGGAACAGCGGCAGCAGGAAGAGGATGCCGGGGAACATCTGCGTCGAGAGCACCGTGACCGTGAAGAGGCGCCTGCCGCGGAAGGAGTGGCGGCTGACGGCGTAGGCGGCGAACACGGCGATGGTGACGGAGCAGACGGTCGCCGCCCCGGCGACGATCAGCGAGTTCATGAAGTAGTCGGCCAGCGGAACGGTCTGCCAGATGTCGAAGTACGGGCGGACGGTGAGGTCCGAGGGGATCCACCGGAACGCGCCGGAGACGTCCTGGAGCGGCTTGAGCGAGCTGGAGACCATCACGTACACCGGCAGCAGGACGAAGCCGGCGAGGAGCGCCAGGAAGATCCGCCGGCTCCACAGGAAGGACCGCGGGGCGGCCATCGGGGAGCGGACCCGGCGCCGGGACGGGCTAGGCATCGGTCGCCTTCCTTCCTCGGGAGGTCAGCAGGAGGTAGGCGCCTGTCACGACGAGCAGGAACAGCAGCAGCAGGACGGACATGGCGGAGCCGGCGCCGAAGTTCCAGGTCTGGAACGAGGACTGGTAGATGTGCAGGGAGATGAGGTCCGCGGCCTCCGGCGCTGCCTTGCCGAAGAGGACGAAGGGGGTGTTGAAGTCGTTGAACGTCCACAGGAACAGCACGAGGACGAGGACCTGGTTGACCGGGCGCAGCGACGGCAGGGTGATCGCGCGGATCTGCTGCCAGATCCCCGCTCCGTCGAGGGCGGCGGCCTCGTAGATCTCCCGGGGGATGTTCTGCAGCCCGGCCATGACGATCAGGAAGGCGAAGGGCCAGCCCTTCCACACGGACACGACGAGCAGCGCGGTGAAGCTGTTGTCGCCGATCAGCCAGAACGGCGGGCTGCCGGTGAGGCCCAGCTGGTCGTGCAGGACGTGGTTGACCAGTCCGTTGTCCCGCTGGAACATGAACGCCCAGGTGATCACGGCGGCGTAGACGGGCAGCGCGTACGGGACGAGGAAGAGCGTGCGCAGGAAGCCGCGGCCGCGGAAGCCCTCCTGGAGGAAGATGGCGGCGGCGGTCCCGAGCAGCCAGCACAGCCCGACCGAGAGCAGGGTGAACAGACAGGTCGTGAGGAAGGACTTGAGCAGCGCCTCGCCGACGGGGGCGCTGAAGTCGACCGCGACGGAGTAGTTGCCCAGCCCGTTCCAGGGGGCGGTGGTCCAGTCGCGGATGTGGAACTGGGTGAGCTCCTTGAAGCTGACGACGACGCCGATCGCCATCGGCACCAGGTGGACGAGGAGTTCGAGCAGGAGCGCGGGGAGCAGCAGGAGGTACGGAAGGCCGATGCGGCGCAGCCGCCCGGAGCGGCGCGGGCGCGGCGCTCCGGGGGGCTTCTCATGTGCCTTCCGCTCACCTGTGCCGGGGGCGGCGGTGAGAGTGGTCATGGAGGGGTCCGTGCTCACTTCCGGGGCATCTGCTGCTGGGCCTTTTCGAGCTTGGCGCGCACCGACTCGGTGGTGACCGGCCGGCCGGCGGCGGCGTCGGCGAAGAGTTCCTTGACCGCGGTGCCGACGACGGTCTCGAACTGGGACTCCTCGGGGACCTGCGGGAGCGCGGTGGCGCTGGTCGCGAGGGTCTCGCGCAGGACGGCGAGTGACGGGGTGTCGAAGGCCGGGTCCTGCTGGGCGGTCTTGACCGGCGGGATGGAGCCGTAGGCCTTGTTGAGGATGACCTGCTCCTCGTCGCTGGTCATGAAGGCGACGAACTTCCTGGCGCCGTCGATGTTCTCGGTGTTCTTGAAGACGGCCAGGTTGATGCCGGCGACCATGGAGTTGGTGGCGGTGCCGGGGCCGGGCTTGCCGGAGCGCACCGGGGCGGGCACCACTCCCCACGCGTCGTCCTTCATGCCGTGGCTCTTGAAGGTGGCGGACGCGGTCTGCCACAGCACCATGCCCGTCTTGTTCCTGGCGAAGTCGCTCAGGGACTGGTTCTGGGCGTATTCGGCGTTGCCCGGGGCGATGATCTTGTGTTCGGCCATCAGGTCGACGTACTGCTTGACGGCGGCGACCGCGCCGTCGGAGGTGAAGTCCGGCTTGCCGTCGGGGGTGAAGAAGTCGGCGCCGTGCTGCTTGCCGAGGACGAAGACCTGGTGGATGTTGTTGGAGAGGTTGGACCCCTCGGCTCCGAGGCCGTTCCTGCCCTTGGCGGTGAGCTTCTGGCCGGCCGCGATCAGCTCGTCCCAGGTGGCCGGGGGCTTGGCTATGCCGGCCTCGGCGAACAGCTTCTTGTTGTAGTAGAGCGCGTAGGCCATGGAGTACAGCGGTACGGCGGCGGGGTCCTGGCCCCGGGCCCCGGTGGAGCCGAGGGCGGATGCCACGAAGCGGTCCCTGCCACCGATCGCGGCGAGGTTCTGCTCGTCCCAGGGCAGCAGGGCGCCGGTGGACTGGAGGGAGGCCGACCAGGTGTTGCCGATGTTGAGGACGTCGGGGCCCTGTCCGGAGGTGGTGGCGGTGAGGATCCGGTTGAGCAGGTCGGACCAGGGGACGACCTCCAGCTCGACCTTGATGCCGGTCCGCTTCTCGAACTTGTCGAGCTCCGGCTGGAGGACCTTCTTGTCGACCTCCAGGTTGGCGCCCTGGTTCGAGGCCCAGTAGGTGAGCGTCCGCGGCCGTTCGTCGGAGCCCTCGGAGCCGGAGGTGCCCCCGCCGCAGGCGGCCGCGGTGAGGACGAGCGAGAGGGTGACGGCGCCGGCGGCCGCGGCTCTGGTTCTGCGCATGACTTCAGGGGTCCTTCCGCGGAGGTACGGACTTCGTCTGCGGGAAGGGTGCGACACGGGTGGCGTCCCGCGTTCGAGCCCTGAAGCACCCCGCCGCTTAATTCACGGTGTGAGTTAAACCTCAAGTGAAGGTCGCGTCAAGGTCTCGACCCCATGTAGGTTGCGTCCAGGACATTGAGCACGAGGGGGCATGGTGAAGATGCGCAGCGGCCGTACGGTGCGTGACCTGCGGCGTGAGAACCGCACGGCGGTGTTGCAGCGGCTGTACTTCGACGGGCCCCTCAGCCGCTTCTCGCTCGGCCCGGTCACCGGCCTGAGCTCCGGCTCCGTGAGCAACGTGGTGTCCGAGCTCGTCGCCGAGGGACTGGTGGAAGAGGCCGGCAGCGTCGACTCGGCCGGCGGCCGCCCCCGCACGCTGCTGCGCATCCGCGCCGGCAGCGGCTACATGATCGGCGTGGACGTCGGTGAGACCCGTGTGCGGATCGAGCTCTTCGACCTGGCCCTCACCGAGCTCGCACGCGTCGAGAAGCCGCTGGAGACGGAGGGCCCGCGCCGGGTCGACCGGTACGACGTCGGCGTCGTCGTCGGGCATCTGCGCGAGGGCATCCCCGACGTGCTGCGCCAGGCCGGCATCCCGGCGGAGCAGTTGCTGGGCGTCGGCATCGGCGTGCCGGGCATCGTCGCCAGGACCCCCGAGGACGGTGCCGTGGTCCACGGCCAGACCATCGGCTGGGACGCGGTGCCGCTGGAGCGGCTGCTGCGCGAGTCCCGCCTCCTGCCGGAGAGCGTGCCGTACTACATCGACAACGGCGCCAAGACGCTCGGCCAGGCGGAGATGTGGTTCGGCGCCGGGCGCGGCGCGCAGAACGCGGTGGTGGTCCTCTTCGGTTCCGGTGTCGGCGCCTGCGTCGTCACCGACGACATGCGGTCCGGGGTGGCCCTGGAGTGGGGGCATCTGACCGTGCGGGTGCGCGGCCGGCACTGCCGCTGCGGCGCGAAGGGCTGCCTGGAGGCGTACGCCGGCGCCGAGGCGCTCCTGGAGCGGTGGGCGGAGGCGGGCGGTCGGCCCCCGGCCGGCGTGGACGAGGAGACGGCGCTGACCGCGATGCTCGCCGCCGCGTATCCCGCGCCCGACGGGGAGGGGACGGCTCCTCCGGCCGACGCCACCGCGCTGGCCGTGCTGGAGGAGACCGCGGAGTACCTCGGTGCCGGCTTCTCCGACCTGATCAACCTCTTCCAGCCGGAGCGCATCCTCGTCGGCGGCTGGGCGGGACTCCAGCTCGGCCGGCGCTTCCTCGACTCCGTGCGCACGCACGCCACCTCGTACTCGCTGAAGTACCCGGCCGCGCGTGTGGAGATCGACCTCGGCACGCTGGGACCGGACGCCGTCACGGTCGGGGCCGCGAGCCTGCCGCTCGCCGACTTCTTCGCCCGCGGCGGCCGCCGCGCGCAGGCCGATCCGGAGCAGCACAGTCCGGCCTGGCAGACGACCCTGCGGGAGCGGGCGGCGCAGTAGGCGCGCCCGCCGGTGACCGGCCTCGTCCCAGGCCATGGGGCGTCGGACCGGGCGGCGGCCCCTCCGGGCCGGGTCGCGGGGAGGCCATCCGGCCCGGAGGGGAGTCACCGCCGGTCCGGACCGGATGGCCGGCCGGCCGCCGGACCCGGCACCGGGCGGTGGACCGGCGGCCGGATGGCCGGGCGGTGGCCGGGCGCCGGGCGGTGGACCGGCGGTCAAGGGGACGCGCGGTGGACCGGCGGTCAGGGGAACGAGACGACGGTGGACGGCACCGTCGAGGTGCCGGCGGGGACCGTGGACGCTCCCGTCTCGTTGATGACGTGGTTGTAGTGGCCCATGCCGCCGAGGGACACCACCAGCAGGCTGTGGAACCTCACCCCGGGCTTGACCGGGGTCTTGAAGCCGTGGTCCTGGCGGATGCCGGGGTCGACGTTGTAGTTGCAGTAGCTGCCCAGGCCCCACGCCTCGTGGGTGTCCACCGTGTCGTCCACCCGGTAGGCGGCGTAGCCCTTGGTGGTGCCGTTCTGGATGGCGGCCTGGTTCGGCGCGTCGTACGCCTTCTCGTTCTGGTAGAAGATCGTGCGGCCGCGTTCGCCGTACCACTCGACGTCGTACTTGTTGAAGTGCTCGACGAACAGACCGGTGGCCAGCACGTCGTCACCGTTGACGCGGACGCCGTAGTCGGCGCGGTTGGTCTCCCAGCCCACGCCCTCGCCGTGGTCGGCGCGCCAGACCCACGTGTGGTCGATGATCACGTCGTCGCTGTTGACGACCATGCTGGTGGTGGCCTTGCCGGGGCCGGCGCCTCCGATGCGGATGTAGACGTCCTGGACGGTGGTCGGGTTGGCCGCGTGGTCGGCGGCGGCGCCCTGCGGGCCGATCTCCAGCAGGGTCGGGGAGTTGACCGGTCCCGCGTCGATCAGGAAGCCGGCGAGCCTGACCCCGTCCACGTCGGCGACCCTCATCGCCGTGACCCCGTTGTCGGGGATGAGCGTGGCCAGGCCCAGGCCGAGCACGATGGTGTTCGCCCGGTTGACGTTGACGGTCCGGTCGACGTGGTACACGCCCGGCGTGAACAGCAGGTGCAGGCCCTGCTCCAGGGCGGCGTTCATGGTGGCGGCGGTGGTCCCCGGCTTGACGACGTAGAACCGGCTCAGGGGGATCGACTCGCCCTGCGGCGTGCCGCTCGCCCAGGTCGTGCCGCGCGCGCCGGTGCGCCGGGCGGGCGCGAACACCTTGTACTCGTCGCCGTCCAGGTAGAGGAACGGCTTCTCGCGCGAGATCGGGGTGGTGTGCAGGGTGGTGTAGCGGGGCTCGGGGAAGCTGGTCGCCGGGGCGCCCTCGACGCCGGAGAAGACCTGGTTCCACACGGAGTTGGACCAGCCGCCGATCGCGCTGTCGCGGGTGTACCACTGCTGCTGCGAGTAGTTGCCGATCTGCCCGTCGACCTTGGTGTCGGCGATGTAGCCGCCGCTGGCCCAGCCGTACCCGTTCGGCGCGAGGTTGAGGCCGCCCTTGACGTGCATGCGGCGGAAGGAGGCCGCCTGCGAGACCGCCCACCGGTTGGTGCCGCTGACCGGGTTGAGCGCCAGGTTCTCCGCGGCCCGCCAGAAGTTCTGGGTGGCGTTGCCGTTGAACCAGCCGGCGTCGACCGTCACGTCACCGTTGATGGTGGTGTCGTCGGGCCGCAGGCCGAGGCCCGCGATCTGGGTGTAGAAGCCGATCTGGGCGTTGAGGCCGTGGTACGTGCCCGGCTTGAAGAGGAAGGCGTGCCGGCCGCTGCCGAACTGCGCCGACTCCTGCTGCCGGAACACCTCGTCCAGCTTGGCCTGGATGCCGGGGGTGGACGGGTCGAAGACGTGCACGTGGGGGCCGAGGTCGCCGCCGCCCGGCAGGGTCGGGCCGCCGTCGCCGCCCGTGGAGCCGTACACCTTGAACTCCCAGAGCGAGTAGCCGTATCCGGTGGCGCGGGCGGTGCCGAGCATCCGGACGTAGCGGGCCGTGCCGGAGACGTTCAGCGTCTCGGTGCCGCCCGCGCCGGAGGTGGTGGAGTAGGCCGTCGTCCAGTCGGTGCCGTTCTGGGAGGTCTCGATGCGGTACGCCTTGGCGTACGCGGCCTCCCAGCGCAGCTCGACCTGGCTGATCGCGGCGGCCGCGCCCAGGTCGACGCGCAGCCACTGCGGGTCGGAGAAGGCGCTCGACCAGCGGGTGCCGTGGTCGCCGTCGACCGCCGCGCCCGCCGGTGTCGCCGGGCCCTCCTGGCTGGACGCGGTGACGGGCCTGCCCTGGGACAGCAGTACGGGCGCGGCCTCGGCGTCCTGGGCGGGGGCGAAGGCGAGAAGGACCGCGGTGAGTGCGGTGACCACCGCGCCGACGACACCCCGGCGGGCGGCTTTGCGGGGTGGTGGTGGCGCCACGGACGGTATGCCGACTGGAGGCATGGGGGGCTCCTCGGGGACGAGAACGGCAGGGGGAGAGCGCTCTCGGGAACCATGCCCGCCGCGACAGGGGCGGTCAAGGGATCTGTCACTACTTATCTTTTGGCTTTCATTAAGCATCGGCCGGTGTGGGCGGCAGCGGGGGCGGCCCCTGGTGGCCGCCCCCGGTCCGCCCGGCCGGATGCCGGTCCGCGCCCGCTACCTCTGCCGGATCCGCAGGAACGTCACCGAGTTCGGCTGGAAGGTGTACGTGAACTTCTGCGACACCCCTGAGAAGGTCGAGCTCACGGGGGTGATCGCGGTGTCCGCCTCGGTGTTCACCGCGCTCCGGTCACCCGCCAGCGTGACCACCCGGGCCCTGGGGCCGACGTCGGCGCCGCCGAGGTCGACGGTGGTGCGGGCCGCCGTGTCCTGGGCGTTGACGACCTTGACGATCAGGTCGCCGGTGGCCTCGTCCTCGGTGACCACCTGGCGGAACGGCTCGGCCGCCTTGTCGTCCGTGAACTCGCCCCACTTCGCACCGTCGAGGTAGAGGCTCACCTGACGGCCCCGCACCTTGATCTCGATGTCGTACGTACGGCCCGTCTCGATCGACCCGGCCTTCGTCAGGAGCGTCGACTTGCCGCCGTTCACGGCCCGCTCGACGGCGGACTGGGTGTTGCCCCAGCCGCCGAGGTTCCACCAGTAGTGGTTGCCGGTGTCCTTGACGCCGAAGGCGACGAGGAAGCCCTCCCTGCCGGACTTCTTGGTGGCCTTCACCCGCAGGTCGTAGTCGTGCCAGGCGGGGTCGCCGGCGGTGATCAGGGTGTTCTCGGCGGCGGCGTCGGTCTGCACGTACTGGCCGTCCTGGACGCTCCAGCTGCCGGCGCCCACGTGCTTCCACCGCGACGTGTCGCCGGAGAAGTCGTCGCTCAGCAGTGTCGTACCGTCCGCCGACGTCACCCGCACGTCGTCGTACGCGGCGCTGGTCGCCCAGGTGGACAGGCCGACAGCGCCCGTGATGGGGCCGCTGACGGCCGGGGTGCCGGTCGCGGTCGAGGGCACGACCCGGTCACCGGTGTTGTTCATGAACAGCTTCTGGACCTCGTAGCTGGTCGAGCCCCAGGAGGCGCGGTTGTTGAACCAGATCATGTCCGGCCGCCACTGCGTGGCGTCCTCGTTGGCCAGCAGCGGCGCGTACGAGGCCAGCTTGACGACGTCCGCGTTGCGTTCGAGGCCGGTCATGAACGCCGCCTCGGCCAGCGCGTTCCCCCAGGTGTTGCCCTGCGACGCGTACTCGCCGAGGAAGACCTTGGGGCCCTTCCGGTCGTAGGAGTCGTAGCGGTCGTTGTTCCGCAGGAACCACTCGGGGCTGTTGTAGTAGTGCTCGTCCACCATGGCGACGCCGCCCTCGCGGTTGAGGCGCCAGAGGGTGTCGAAGGTGGTGCCGGTGTCGTCGGGACCGGAGTTGGAGACGACCGTGATGTCCGGGTACTTCGCCTCGATGGCCGTGCGGAACTTCACGAACCGCTCGTAGAACGGGACGGGGAGGTTCTCCTCGTTGCCGACGCCGATGTGGGTGAGGCCGAAGGGCTTGGGGTGGCCCATCTCGGCGCGCTTCCTCCCCCAGGTGGAGGTGACGGGCCCGTTGGCGAACTCGATGAGGTCGAGGGTGTCCTGGATGTGCCGCTTCAGCAGCGCCTCGTCGTCGGTGGCCCGGTTCTGGCCGCAGCCGGTCACCAGGGCGGGGACGACGGGCAGCGGCATGGCGCCGACGTCCTCGGCGAAGCGGAAGTACTCGTAGTAGCCGAGGCCGTAACTCTGGTTGTAGCCCCAGAAGTTGGCGTTGGTGGCGCGCTGCTCGACGGGGCCGATGGTGTCCTTCCACTGGTAGGCCCGCTTGCGCTGCCAGCCGGAGGCCTCGCTGTAGTCCTCCATGGACCCGGTGTTGACCAGGCAGCCGCCGGGGAACCGGACGAAGCCGGGCTTCAGGGCCTCGATCTTCTCGGCGAGGTCCTTGCGCAGGCCGTTGGGCTGGTTCTTGTAGGTGTCGCGCGGGAACAGCGACACCATGTCGAGGGCCGCCGCCCGCGTCGCGGCGACGGTGAGGCGGCCGCGGCTGCTGGTGCGCTCGGCGGTGAAGGTGGCGGTGTACTTGCGCCAGCCGCCCGTCGCCGCCACCTGGCGCGCCGTCGCGAGGGGGCCCGCCGCGTCCGCGATCCCGACGGTGAGGGTGGTGCCCGACTCGGCGCGGGCCCATACCGAGAAGTCGTAGCGCTTGCCCTTCTCCACCCGGATGCCGGTGTTGTAGCCGGAGTTCGTCACGGCCGAACCGGCGCCCAGGGAGAGGTAGTTGCGGTTCCGTTCGTGGAGCCGGCCCGCGTCGTTCACCACCTGGGCGGTGCCGTCCACCGCCCACGAGGTGAGCGGGGTGTAGCCGGCGTTGTCGGCGGTGGAGTACTCGAAGGAGCGGTTCTGCACGAGCTCGGCGTACAGCCCGCCGTCGGCGGCCCGGTTGATGTCCTCGAAGAAGACGCCGTACATCGTGTCGTCGATCGCCGGGCCCGCCGCGTCCGGGGCGACGGTGATCGTGTAGTCGGTGGCGGCCCCGGCCTGCGCGGCGGGTGGCGGCAGGACGGAGGCGGTGAGGAGGGCGGCGAGGCCCAGACCGATCTTGAAGGGGGTGGGTGACATGGAGGCTCCGCGACTCTCGTTGAAGGGATCGACATGCCGGAGAGGTGACGTCGAGCGGGCAGGTGAGGCCGTACGGCGCCGGGGCAGCCGTGCGGCGGTGGAGAAGCCGTACGGCGACGGGCAGCCGTACGACGGCGGGGAAGCCGTGCGGCGGTGGAGGAGCCGTACGACGATGGGCAGCCGTGCGGCGACGGGGAGCCGTGCGACGGTACGGCCGGGCGCCGGTGTGCCGGGCGGGGCGCCCGGGCGGATGAGGGGGTCTCGGCGCGTCCCGGACGCGCGCTGCACCTGGCCCCGGTGCCGGGGCCCACGGCCCGAGTGGACGGGCGGCCGGACCGGGGTGCCGGGGCGCACCGGCGCGGGGAGGGAGCCGCCCGCGGTCAGCGCGCGGTGGCGGGGGCGGCGTTGCCGTAGTAGGCGTCGGGTCCGTGCTTGCGGGTGAAGTGCCGGTCGAGCAGGTGCCGCGGCGGCTCGGAGTGGTCGGCGGGCGGACGCAGCGCCAGGGTGTGCAGCGCCATCTCGGCGACCGCCTCGCAGACGACGGCGTTCTCCAGCGACGCCGTCGCGGTGGCCCCCCAGGTGAAGGGGCCGTGCCGCGAGACCAGCGCGCCGGGCACCTCCTCGGCCCGGCGGGGATCGCCTTCGAGCATCGCCACGATCACCTGGCCGGTGTTGTACTCGTAGTCACGCGCGCACTGGGCGGCCGTCAGGTCGTCCGTCACGGGGATGGGGCCGTTGAAGGTGTCGGCATGGGTGGTGCCGAGCACGGGTATGGGGCGGCGGGCCTGCGCGAAGGCGACCGCGTGCGTCGAGTGGGTGTGGGTGACGCCGCCGATGGAGGGGAAGGCGCGGTACAGGCACCGGTGGGTCTCGGTGTCGGTGGACGGCCTGAGGTCCCCCTCGACGACCCTGCCGTCCTCCAGGGCCACCACGACCAGGTCCTCCTCGGTGAGTTCCGCGTAGGAGACGCCGGACGGCTTGATGACGAAGACCCCGGCGTCCCGGTCGACACCGCTGACGTTCCCCCAGGTGAGGGTGGCCAGGCCGGCTTCCGGTATCCGCAGGTTGGCCGCCAGGACCTCACGGCGGAGGTCCCCGAAGGAGAGGGGCTCGCTCACTACGTCTCACCGTCTTTCCGACATCGGCAGCGGCTCTTCGGAGAGTGCGCCCGCAGGAGCCCGCGTCCGTGCACGAGTGGATGGAGGGGACCGGACGACGCGGGCGTCGAGTGCCCATGCGTCGCACCCCTGGATTGTGAGCGCTAACATGGCGATAACTCAAGAGGTGACGCAGAAGTCACCCCGCTCTTACACGCGGCACGCCCGGTGGATGTGAACGCACACATCGCTGTTCGCCGGAGCAGGCACCCGGTCCGGCCCTGGGGGCGGCCGCCGCTCAGGCGGTACCTTGGCCAGGGGCCAGCCAGCGAACCAGGAAGGCAGAGGATTGACCCAGCTCCCGGACGTCTCCCGAGCGCCCACGATGGCGGACGTGGCGCGCGTCGCCGGCGTGTCCCACCAGACCGTCTCCCGCGTGCTCAGCGGCCACCCGAACGTCAGCGCCAAGACACGCTCCGCGGTGATGGAGGTCATCGAGCAGCTGGGCTACCGCCGCAATCCGGCGGCCCGCGCCCTCGCCACCCGCAGGACCCACACGCTGGGCGTCATCGCCGTCAACACGACGCTGCACGGGCCCGCCAGCACGCTCAGCGGCGTCCAGGAGGCGGCGCGGGACCGCGGCTACCTCACCTCGGCCGTCACTCTGCGCACGATCACGGACGCCTCGCTCACCGAGGCGATGCAGCACCTCATGGCCTGGGGCGTGGAGGGCGTGATCGCCATCACCCCGCAGCGCGACGCCGTGCGCGCCCTGGCCGCCCTGGACGCGCCGTGCCCCGTCGTCACCGTGGAGGGCGGCCACACCCTCGACCTGCCCGGAGTGTCGGTGGACCAGCACCTCGGGGCGCGGATGGTCACGGAGCATCTGCTCGCCGCGGGGCACTCCACGGTGTGGCACGTGGCCGGCCCCTCCGACTGGCTGGAGAGCGAGGCCCGCACCGCCGGCTGGGAGAGCGCGCTGCGGGAGGCGGGCGCCGACGTGCCGCCCGTGCTGCGGGGCGACTGGAGCCCCCTGTCGGGCTACCAGGCCGGGCAGCAGCTCGCGGGCCGGGCGCTGGCGTCCCACGGCCGCGGACCGGAGCTCACCGCCGTGTTCGTCGCGAACGACCAGATGGCGCTCGGTGTGCTGCGGGCCTTCCGGGAGGTGGGGCTGCGCACCCCGGCGGACGTGGCGGTGGCCGGCTTCGACGACATCCCGGAGGCCGAGTTCTTCCCGCCCCCGCTCACCACGGTCCGCCAGGACTTCGGCTCGCTCGGCCGCAGCAGCATCGGCCTGCTCCTGAACCACATCGAGGGCACCGCGACGGAGGCCGCGCACCTGACGGTCGCACCCGAGCTCATCGTGCGCACCAGCACCGCCCGCCGCAGGACCGCGGCCGAGGAGTGACCGCGCGGGGAGACCGGGCATCCGGCCCGGTCCGCCCCCGGCACCCTTGAGCCCCGGAACCCCGGCTCGATGTACGCACCCGCGCACGGGACCTTACGGCGTGGCGGGCGGGGGCAGACGGCGCCCGGCGAAGGGCGCCCCGGCCGATCGACGCGCTGCCCCCGGACGTGGAGCCCCGGTAGCGCCCCCCTCCGAGCACAGCGGCCCTGCGAGCGGCGCGTACGGGATCGTCGCCGCTCCCCCATCCCTCTGGCCCGGCCCGCAACCTGGCACCGGGTGCGGGCGCGTGGCCGCGCGGGCGGCGCCGGGCGTGCGCGTGGCCGCGCACCCGGCGGGTGCGCGTGCCCCGCCCCGTACCGGCCCGGGCAGCCGAACCTCCGCGCCTCCCCGCCCCCTTGCCGCCCGGCGGGCGGGTCGTCCCGCGCGGGGCCGGGCACAACGGCGGGCGCCGGGCCGCGCGCCCGGTCGGGCCGCGCACCCCGACGGGCCGCGTACCCCGACGGGCCGCGCGCCCGGCCGAGCGGTGTTCGGTCCGCGTTCAGTCGGTGGCGTCCCGCCGGCCCGTCATGAGCCGCTGGAGCACGATGAAGACGAACAGCAGGACGCCGATGACGATGCGCGTCCACCAGGAACTGAGCGTGCCCTGGAAGTTGATGACCGTCTGGATCGTTCCCAGGACCAGCACGCCGAGCGCGGTGCCCAGGACGAAGCCCGAACCGCCGGTCAGCAGGGTCCCGCCGATGACGGTGGCGGCGATCGCGTCGAGTTCCATGCCCATGGCGTGCAGCGGGTAGCCGGAGAGCATGTAGAAGGTCAGCAGCAGCCCGCCCAGCGCCGAGCACAGACCGCTGATCGCGTAGACCGCCACCTTGATGGAGCCCACCGGCAGGCCCATCAGCCGTGCGGAGGTCTCGTTGCCGCCCACGGCGTAGACGCCTCGCCCGAACCGGGTGTGGTGCAGGACCACGAAGGCGACCGCCAGGACGACCAGGGCGATGACCACGGAGACGGAGACGAACAGCCCTCCGGGTCCGTACAGCCGGGTCTGCGCCAGCGCCACGGTGGCCGGGTCGTCGATGGTGATCGACTCGGTGCTGATGGTGTAGCACAGGCCGCGTGCGAGGAACATGCCGGCCAGGGTGACGATGAACGGCTGGATCTCGAAGGTGTGGATCACCCAGCCCATGAGCGCGCCGCCGCCCGCCCCGATCATGAGGACCAGGGGGATGACGGAGGCCAGCGGCCAGCCGTGCACCTCGACCAGCCAGGCGGTCGTCATCGTGGACAGGGCGATCATGGAGCCCACCGACAGGTCGATGCCGCCGGTGAGGATGACGAAGGTGGCCCCGATGGCGACGACCAGCAGGAAGCCGTTGTCGATCAGCAGGTTCAGGACGACCTGGGCCGAGAGGAAGCCCTCGTAGCGCACCGAGCCGACGGCGAACATCGCCACCAGCAGGGCGGCGGTCACGATCAGGGGAAGGCGCGTACGCAGGCGCGACGAGACGGGGCCCGGCAGGAGCCGGGTGAGACGCGCGTTCGCGGTGCCGGTGCTCATGCGCGTACCTCCTGCTGCTGCGGGGCGGCGCCCGCCGTGGTGGTGGGGGACGGGGGCCGCGCCGTCCGGCGGCGGCGCAGCGCCTTCGCCCGGAAGGCCGGGGACTGGACGAGGCAGACCGCGATGACGACGAACGCCTTGAAGACGAGCGTGGTCTCGGGCGGCACCCCGAGGGTGTAGACGGTGGTGGAGAGGGTCTGGATGATGAGCGCGCCCAGGACGGTGCCGCCGAGGGAGAAGCGCCCGCCGGTCAGGGCCGTTCCGCCGATGACGACGGCGAGGATGGCGTCGAGCTCGATCCACAGCCCCGCGTTGTTCCCGTCGGCGCTGGACACATTGGAGCTGATCATCAGACCGGCGACGGCGGCGCACAGCGCGCAGAACACGTACACCAGCGTGAGCAGCCCGGCGGCGCGGATGCCCACCAGGCGGCTGGCCGCCGGGTTGCCGCCGACCGACTCGATGAGCAGGCCGAGCGCGGTGCGCCGGGTGACGAGGGCGGTGAGCGCGACGACGGCGGCCGCGAGCAGCACGGCGAACGGGAACGTGAACCAGTAGCCCCCGCCGATCATGTGGTAGGCGTCGCTGTTCACGGTGATGATCTGCCCGTCGGTGATCAGCTGCGCCACACCGCGTCCCGCGACCATCAGGATCAGGGTGGCCACGATGGGCTGGACGCCCACCCGGGACACCAGGACTCCGTTGACGAGGCCGAATACGGCCGCAACGCCGAGGGCGACGCCGGCGGCGGTGAGCACGGTGGTGACGCTGCCGGGGCTCGGTGACGACGCGATGTGCTCGCAGGCGAGCGCGCCCGCGATGGCGACGGTGGACCCCACCGAGAGGTCGATGCCCCGGGTGGCGATCACCAGGGTCATGCCGAGCGCCACCAGGATCAGGGGGGCGCCGAACTGCGCGATGTCGACGAGGCTGCCGTAGAGGTGGCCGTCGCGGACGCCGACGGTGAGGAAGCCGTCGGTGAAGACGGCATTGCCGAGCAGCAGGGTCAGCAGGACGAGCGAGGGCCACAGCAGTCGGTGGCCGGCCGCCCTTCGGACCAGGCCGCCGGCCGTCGCGGCCTTGGTGTGCTGGGAGGTCATGAGTCCGTTCCCGTGGCGATGGTGGCCAGGATGCGTTCCGGGGTGACGCTGTCGTCGTTGATCAGGGTCGCCACCATCCGGTGGTCCCTGAGCACGGCGACGCGATGGCTGAGGCGGAGCACCTCTTCGAGTTCCGCCGAGACGAACAGCACGGCGGTGCCGTCGGCGGCGAGGCGCGCCACGAGTTTCTGGATCTCCGCCTTGGCGCCGATGTCGATGCCGCGGGTGGGTTCGTCGAGGATCAGCAGCCGGGGTTCCGTCAGGAGCCAGCGCGCCAGGAGCACCTTCTGCTGGTTGCCGCCGCTCAGGTTGCGCACCTGCGCTTCGGGATCGGCCGGGCGGATGTCCAGCGCCTCGATCCATGTGCGGGTCAGTTCGTCCTGGGTGCTCCGGGACAGCGGCCTGGTCCAGCCGCGGGCCGCCTGGAGGGCGAGCACGATGTTCTCGCGGACGGTCAGCTCCCCCACGATCCCCTCGGACTTGCGGTTCTCCGAGCAGAACGCGATCTTGTGGGCGATGGCGTGGCGCGGGGTGCGCAGGGACACCGTCTCGCCCTCCACCCTCACCTGTCCGGCGTCGGCGCTGTCCGCGCCGAACAGCAGCCGGGCCGCCTCGGTGCGCCCGGATCCCAGCAGGCCGGCCAGGCCGATGACCTCTCCGGCGTGGATGTCCAGGTCGTACGGTTCGATGGATCCGGCGCGGGTCAGTTCCCGGGCCTGGAGGAAGGGCTCGCCCGCCGCCCGCTCCGCCGCCTCCCGCTGGGCGCGGTCGGACAGTTCGTCGAGGGTGGCGAGGGCGCCGCCGATCATGCGCTGCACCAGGGTCACCGGGGTGAGCTCCCCGATGGGGTACTCCCCTTCGAGGCGTCCGTTGCGCAGGATGGTGACGCGGTCGCAGATCTCGAAGACCTGGTCCAGGAAGTGCGTGACGAAGAGGATGGCCACGCCCCTGTCCCGCAGCCGCCGCACCAGGGCGAAGAGCTGCTCGACCTCCTCGCGGTCGAGACTGGAGGTGGGCTCGTCCAGGACGAGGACCTTCGCCGAGACGTCGACCGCGCGGACGATGGCGACGAGTTGCTGCACCGCCAGGGAGTGGGCGCCGAGCGGAGTGGTGACGTCGAGGTCGAGGTCCAGTTCCGTCAGGAGTTCGGCGGCCCTGCGCCGCAGCGCGGACCAGTGGACCAGGCCGAACCTGCGCGGCTCCCGTCCGATGAGGATGTTCTCCGCGACCGAGATGTTCGGGCAGAGGTTCACCTCCTGGTAGACGGTGCTGATGCCGGCCTGCTGCGCCTGGAGCGGGTCCGCGAAGGCGTGCGGCCGGCCGTCGACGAGGATGGTGCCGCCGTCGGCCGGGTGCACGCCGGTGAGCACCTTGATCAGGGTGGACTTGCCGGCGCCGTTCTCGCCCATCAGGGCGTGTACTTCGCCGGGGAAGAGCCGCAGGGCGACGCCGTCCAGGGCGAGCACGCCCGGGAACTCCTTGCGGACGCCCTGTGCTTCAAGGACCGGCCGCCGCTCGTCGGCGGCCGGGTTCCGCGGGGTGGATGGGGCTGCCATCCGCCCTCCTCTCATGGGGTCGGCGGAGGGCCGGAGGCGGTCCCCTCCGGCGTCCGGACGTCCGTGGCGTCAGTACCTGCGGGACGGCAGCGCCTCGGCGGCCTTGTCCTGGGTGAAGACGCCTTCCTCGACCTCCACGCGGGGCGGCACCTCCTCGCCCGCCGCGACCTTCTTCACCAGCTCCATCAGCTGGTCGCCGAGGAGCGGGTTGCACTCCACGACGACGTTGATCTTGCCCTCGGTCATCGCGACGAAGGCGTCCTTGATCCCGTCGACCGAGATGACCTTGATGTCCTTGCCCGGCTTCTTGCCCGCGGCCTCGATGGCCTGGATGGCGCCGAGGGCCATGTCGTCGTTGTGGGCGTAGAGCACGTCGATGTCCTGGTGCGACTTGAGGAAGGCCTGCATGACTTCCTTGCCCTTGGCCCGGGTGAAGTCGCCCGACTGCGAGGCGATGATCTTGAACTTGCCGTCGTCCTTGATGACGTCGGCGAAGCCGGCCTTGCGGTCGTTGGCGGGCGCGGAGCCGGTGGTGCCCTGGAGCTCGACGATGTTGACGGGGCCGTTCTCCTTGGCGTAGGCGGTGGTGAGCCACTCGCCGGCGGACCGGCCCTCCTTGACGAAGTCCGAGCCGAGGAACGTCTTGTAGAGGGAGGTGTCCTTGGTGTCCACGGCGCGGTCGGTGAGGATCACCGGGATACCGGCGTCCTTCGCCTCCCTCAGCACCGTGTCCCAGCCGGACTCCACGACCGGCGAGAAGGCGATGACGTCGACCTTCTGCTGGATGAAGGTGCGGATCGCCTTGATCTGGTTCTCCTGCTTCTGCTGCGCGTCGGAGAACTTGAGGGTGATCCCCGCCTTCTTGGCCGATTCCTGGACGGACTTGGTGTTGGCCGTGCGCCAGCCGCTCTCGGCGCCCACCTGGGCGAAGCCGAGGGTGATCCTGCCGTCGGAGCGGCCTCCGGAGGCCCCCGCGGAGCCGGATTCCGGGGCCTGGGTGGAACACGCGGTCAGCGCCGTGGAGGCGAGGAGGGCGATGCTGACGGCGAGAGCAGCTCTGCGAGCCATGGCGGTTGTCCTTTCGAGGTGCACGGAAGTACCCGTCCGTGCCACCGGGAGCGCGGCCGGCGTCAGGCATCGGGACAGGAGGGCGACCCTCGTCGAGGAGGGGACGCCGATGAATTGTGAGCGTTAACACTGCGAATCCTCAACCCCCTTGCACGCGTTATGTTTCCGTGATCCCGCAGCGGCCCGACGGCCCGCGCCGCGCACCTCGCGCGACACCCCGGCGGCCGGGCCGGCCCGGACACCCCTGCACGGCCCCGCATCGCGCGGCCGGACCGGGCCCGGACCCCAACCCGAGCCACGCGCACCCCATGCGGCGGCGTTCCGTCGCGGGCGGAGGTCCGCATACGTTTTCCGCACACCTCTTGCGTCCGGGATTGTTAGCGCTAACACTCCCAGGGAACCCACCGTCCGTCGGGCGCGGGCACCGCTTCCGGTACCGGCAGCGGCGTCCGCCGCCGCACGGCTACCCGAAAGGCAACCCCGGTGACGTCCGCCTCACCCCCCGCAGCATCCGCATCCCACCCCTCCGACGACGGCGAGCGCTACACCGTGGGCGTCGACTTCGGCACCCTCTCGGGCCGCGCCGTGGTCGTACGGGTACGCGACGGTGAAGAACTGGCCTCCGCGGTCCACACGTACACCCACGGTGTGATCGACCGTCAACTCCCCGGCTCGGGCACGCGACTGCCGCCCGACTGGGCTCTGCAGCACCCCGAGGACTGGCGGGACGTCCTGCGGCGGGCCGTGCCCGCCGCCGTGGCCGCGTCCGGCGTCCGCCCCGACGCGGTCATCGGCATCGCCACCGACTTCACCGCCTGCACCGTGCTGCCCACCCTGGCCGACGGGACGCCGCTGGCCCAGACGCCCCTCGCGGACCGGCCGCACGCGTGGCCCAAGCTGTGGAAGCACCACGCCGCGCAGCCCCAGGCCGACCGGATCAACGCGCTCGCGCACGCCCGGGGCGAGAAGTGGATCGGCCGGTACGGAGGCAGGATCTCCGCCGAGTGGCAGTTCGCGAAGGCCCTCCAGGTCCTCGAAGAGGACCCGGAGGTCTACGACGCCTGCGCACGCTGGATCGAGGCGGCCGACTGGATCGTCTGGCAGCTCACCGGCTCCGAGTCCCGCAACACCTGCACCGCCGGATACAAGGGCATCCACCAGGACGGCGGCTACCCCGGCGAGGAGTACCTGGCCGCGCTGAACCCCCGGTTCGCCGACTTCGTCCGCACCCGCCTCGACTTCCCCCTCTCCCCGCTCGGCTCCCGCGTCGGCTCCCTGTCCGCCGAGGCGGCCGCGTGGACCGGGCTGCGCCCCGGCATCGCCGTGGCGGCCGGCAACGTGGACGCCCACGTCACCGCAGCGGCGGCCCAGGCCGTGGAGGACGGGCGCCTGCTCGCCATCATGGGCACCTCCACCTGCCACGTCGTCAACGCCCCCGTCCTCGCGGAGATCCCCGGCATCTGCGGGGTCGTCAACGGCGGCATCGTGGAGGGCGCCTACGGCTACGAGGCCGGGCAGAGCGCCGTCGGGGACATCTTCGCCTGGGTCCTGGACCAGGGCGTCCCGCAGGAGTACCGCGACGAGGCCGAGGCGCGGGGCGAGGACCTGCACGCCCTGCTCACCCGCAAGGCGGCGGGCCAGCCGGTGGGCGGTCACGGCCTGATCGCCCTGGACTGGCTGAACGGCAACCGCTCCGTCCTCGTCGACCACCACCTCTCCGGCGTCATCGCGGGCCTCACCCTCGCCACCCGGCCCGAGGACGTCTACCGCGCGATGCTCGAAGCCACCGCGTACGGCACCCGGGTCATCGTCGAGGCGCTGGAGAGCGGCGGCGTGCCCGTGCACGAGTTCATCGTCGCCGGCGGTCTGGCCAGGAACGAGCTGCTCATGCAGATCTACGCGGACGTCCTGCGCCGCCCGGTCTCCCTCGCGGTGTCCGCGCAGGGCCCCGCCCTCGGCTCCGCCGTCCACGCCGCCGTGGCCGCCGGGGCGCACCCCGACGTACGCGCGGCGACGGCCGCCATGGGACGGCGGCGGCGCGCCGTCTACGTGCCCGACCCGTCACGGGCCGACGCCTACGACGCCCTCTTCACCCTGTACCGGCAGCTCCACGACCACTTCGGCCCGGGAGAGCTGCTGCACCGCCTGCGCGGCATCCGCAACACGGCACTCGCCGCGAACTGAACCCCCCGTCCCGCCCGGCCGCGCCCGCCGCGGCCGTCCCGATCCGCCATGCCGATTTTCCAGGAGCCCATGTGCCCAGCCAGCATTCCCCCGTGCGTGAAGTGTGGTTCCTCACCGGCAGCCAAGGGCTGTACGGCGAGGAGACCCTGAAGCAGGTCGCGCGGCAGTCGCAGGAGATCGCCACCGCGCTGGCCGCCACCGCCGGCCTGCCCGTCCGCGTCGTGTGGAAACCCGTGCTCACCGACGCCGACGCCATCCGCCGTGTGTGCCTGGACGCGGGCGCCGACGACCGGTGTGTGGGCCTCATCGCCTGGATGCACACCTTCTCCCCGGCGAAGATGTGGATCGCCGGGCTGGACGCCCTGCGCAAGCCGCTGCTGCATCTGCACACCCAGTCGAACGTGGCCCTGCCCTGGGACACCATCGACATGGACTTCATGAACCTCAACCAGGCGGCCCACGGCGACCGCGAGTTCGGCCACGTCCAGGGCCGCGTCGGAGTGCCGCGCAAGACGGTGGCCGGCCACGTCTCGGACCCGGTGACCGTCGAGCGCGTCGTCACCTGGGCGCGCGCCGCGGACGCCCGCGCCGAACTGGCCACCCTCAAGGTCGCCCGCTTCGGCGACAACATGCGCGACGTCGCCGTCACCGAGGGCGACAAGGTGGAGGCGCAGCTCCGCTTCGGCGTGTCCGTCAACACCTACGGCGTCAACGACCTGGTGGACGTCGTGGACCGCGCGCCCGAGAGCGGGATCACGGCCCTGGTCGCGGAGTACGAGGACCTCTACCGCCTGGCGCCGGAGCTGCGCGCGGGCGGCGAACGCCATGACTCGCTGCGCTACGCGGCGCGCATCGAGGCGGGTCTGCGCACGTTCCTCGACGAGGGCGGGTTCAAGGCCTTCACCACCAACTTCGAGGACCTCGGCGGCCTGCGCCAGCTGCCGGGCCTGGCCGTGCAGCGCCTGATGGCCGGGGGGTACGGATTCGGCGGCGAGGGCGACTGGAAGACGGCCGTCCTGCTGCGCGCGCTCAAGGTGGCCGCCGCGGGCCTGCCCGGCGGAACCTCGTTCATGGAGGACTACACGTACGACATGACGCCGGGCGGCGAACTGATCCTCGGCGCCCACATGCTGGAGGTGTGTCCGTCGATCGCCGCCGACACGCCCGGCTGCGAGATCCACCCGCTGGGCATCGGCGGCCGCGAGGACCCCGTCCGGCTGGTCTTCGACGCGGCTCCCGGCCCGGCCGTCGTGGTCGGGCTGAGCGACCTCGGCGACCGCTTCCGCCTGGTGGCCAACGAGGTGGACGTGGTCGCGCCGCCGCGGCCGCTGCCCGCGCTGCCGGTGGCCCGCGCCGTCTGGCGCCCCCGGCCCGATCTGCGGACGTCCACGGAGTCCTGGCTCATGGCGGGCGGGCCCCACCACACCGTCCTGAGCACGGCGCTCACCTCCGAGCACCTGGACGACCTGGCCGAGATGCTGAAGGTGGAGCTGGCCCTGATCGACGCGTCGACGACGCCCCGGCAGTTCCGCCGCGACCTGCGCTGGAACCAGGCGTACCACCGCCTGGCCCTCGGTATGTGAGGCGGCGTCCGGCTTCTCGCGGACCGGTGCCCGCCACCGGTCCGCACGCCGGCCGCCCCTGCGCCGGGCACGGCCACCGCGGCCCCGCCCCGCGCCCCGGCGGCCGCTTCTACGGACGCGGTCCGTCCTGCGGCGCCACCGCGTAGCCGGGCACGGAAGGCCATCGGACGGTCAGCACCACCGACTCCTCCTCCGCGTACCAGGAGTGGTCGACCCCGCGTCCCCACACGACGTAGTCGCCCTGCTCCTCCAGGACCACGTGACGGCCGGGGAGTTCGACGCGGAAGCGGCCGCTGACGAGGACCAGGACGGTGGTGCGTTCCTCGCCCCTCACCCACGCGAGCCGCCGGTCGCCGCGCGGGTGGACGCCCCACTTGATCTCCACGTCCCCGCTGTGGCGCGGATCGCCGGGGTCCTTGAAGTGGCCGAGGATCCAACCCCGGTCGAGCGGCGCGTCCTTGCCCGCGTTGCCCACGTACACGCTGTCTTCCACGCGCCGGGACTCTAGCAGCAGCCCCGCGTCCCGCCCGGGGGCCGTACGGCTAGGGCCTGTCTTTCGGATCAGCCCGACTCCGTGGCGCGGTGTCTTTGCCTGTGGGTGAGCGGGGCATGGTGCGTGCGGATGCAAGGCGGAGGAGGGAGCCATTGCGGTGGGGGCACCTCCCAGCGGTAGCTGGGGGACACTGGCGACCGACGACAACGCCGCAGACGTGCGTGCCAGGCCCCGCGGCCCCGGGAAGATCCGAAAGACAGGCCCTAGCGGACCACGCGGTAGCGGTGGTAGACGACCCCGGAGCCGAAGGTGCGGCTCTCGACGAGGGCGAGGTCCACCCGGCGCGCCTGCTGGGGGAAGTACGGCACACCGCCACCGACCAGCACCGGGTAGACCACGGTCCGGTACTCGTCGATCAGGTCCGAGGCGGCCGCCTGGGCGGCGAGGGTCGCGCCGCCGATCGCGATGTCGCCCTCCCCCGGTTCGGCCCGCAGCCGCCCGATCTCCTCGGCGAGGCCGCCGGAGGCCAGGCGGGCGTTGCCGCGCACCGCCGCGAGCGTGGTGGAGAACACCACCTTGGGGAGCGGCTTCCACAGCGCCGTCCATTCGAGCTGGGCGTCGTCGAGCTGCGTGTCCTGCTCGGCGGTCTCCCAGTACAGCATCGTCTCGTACAGCCGCCGCCCCAGCAGGTGGACGCCGACGTCCCGGATCTCGTCGATCCAGAAGCGGAAGACCTCCGGGTCGGGGCCCGTCCAGTCGAAGCTGCCGTCCGGCCCGACGATGTAGCCGTCGAGTGAGACGTTCATCGAGTAGGTCACGCTGCGCATCGGAAGTCCTCCTCGGTCGCCGCTCCGACAGTACGGCCGCCGGGCACCGCGTCCCGCGAAGCGACGCGCGGCGCCGGGGAAACGGGTGAGGCCCGCCCGCGGCCGCGTATCCGTCCTACCCGCGGCCGCGCACCAGGGATACAGGAAGTACGGGGGTGTCCCGCGGATCGAGCACAAGCCGAGAACCCGTCAAGCCCGGTGATGCGGTATGCCGCCGGTGCTCCGGGGTCGGGCCGGGCCGGGGGCCGGGTCGCCGCCGCCGGGTGCCCGGCGGCAGCGGCGGGCGGAGGGCTACCGTCCGGCGGCGGCACGCTCGCGGGTCAGGGTGCCGAGCACCCGGATGTGCGGGCGGCGGTCGGCGTCCGGGGTCGTGACGGTGACGCGTACGCCGTAGACGTCGGCGATCAGTTCCTCGCTCAGCACGTCGAGGGGCGTGCCGGCGGCCACGACGCGACCCTGCCTGAGGACCACGAGGTGGTCGCAGTACATCGCGGCGAGGTTGAGGTCGTGGAGGGCGACGACGCTGGTGACCTCCAGCTCCCGCACGAGGCTCAGCAGGTCGTGCTGGTGCTGGATGTCGAGGTGGTTGGTCGGTTCGTCCAGCAGGAGTTCGCGCGGCTCCTGTGCCAGGGCGCGGGCGATCTGGACGCGTTGGCGTTCGCCGCCGGACAGGGTGTGCCAGGACCGGTCGGCGCGGTCCGTGAGACCGGTGCGCTCCAGGGCGTGGCGCACGGCCCGCTCGTCCTCCGCCGACGGCGGGTTCCAGGCGCGCCGGTGCGGGGTGCGGCCGAGCCGGACGATGTCGGCGACGGACAGCTCGACGGTCGTGTCGGCCTGCTGCTCGACGACGGCGACCCGGCGGGCCACGTCCCGGCGCCGCAGGTCCCCGAGCGGCCTTCCGTCCAGGGTGACGACGCCGGAGGCGGGGGCCAGCACGCCGCACAGGACGCGCAGCAGGGTCGACTTCCCGGAGCCGTTGGGCCCGAGCAGCCCCGTCATGGCTCCCGGCGGCGGGTCGATGCCGACCCCGTCGAGGATGAGCCGCCCGTCGGCGGTGCGGGTGACGCGTTCGGCGGCGAGGGTCATCGGGGCCTCCTGCGGGTGCGGTGGAGCACGTAGACGAACGCCGGTACGCCCACCAGGGAGGTCATGACGCCGACCGGGACTTCCTGGGGGTCGATGACGGTGCGGGCGGCGGTGTCGATCCACACCAGGAACACGGCGCCGCCCAGCGCCGTGGCGGGCAGCAGCCTGCCGTGGCCGGGGCCGACGAGGGCGCGGGCCGCGTGCGGCAGCACCAGTCCGACGAAGCCGATGGCGCCGGCCGCGGCGACCAGGGCCGCGGTGAGGAGGGCGGTGGCGCAGAGCAGGACCAGCCGGGCGCGGGCGGTGTCGACACCGAGGGTGGCCGCCGCCTCCTGGCCGAAGGCGAACGCGTCGAGCGTCGTCGCGTGGCCCAGGCAGACGGCGAGCGCGAGCACCAGGACGGCGGAGCACAGCCACACGTCGGCCCATCCGGCGCCGCTGAGCGAGCCGAGCAGCCAGAACAGCACGCCCCGCGTGGTCTCGGCGTCGGCGGACGTGACGACGATGAAGGAGGTCAGCGCGGAGAAGAGCTGCATCGCGGCGACGCCGGAGAGCACCACCCGGTCGGTGGTGCCGCCGAGGGTGTGGCTGAGCAGCAGCATCGCGGCGAACGAGCACACGGCGCCGGCGAAGGCGCCGCCGGACAGGGACAGCGCGCCGCCGCCGGCTCCGAGGACGACCACGGCGACGGCTCCGGTGGAGGCGCCGGAGGAGACGCCCAGGACGAAGGGGTCGGCGAGCGGGTTGCGCAGCAGCGACTGCATGACCGCGCCGCACACGGCGAGGCCCGCGCCGCAGACCGCCGCGAGGAGCGTGCGCGGGAGCCGGAGGTTCCAGACGATGCCGTCGCGGATCGGGGTGAGCCCGGACGGCTCCCCGCCCACATGGGAGACGACGACGGACCAGACGTCGGTGACGCCGATGTCCGCCGGGCCGATGGTGATGGCCAGGGCGACGGAGAGGGCGAGCACGCCGAGTCCGGCCGTCGTGCGCAGCAGGGCGGCGGTCACCCGGAGAGGCCGAATCGGCGCAGGCCGGCGGCGACTTGTTCGATGCCCTCGACGGTGCGGATCGTCGGGTTCATGGACTGTCCGCTGAGCAGGACGTACCGCTTGTGGCGTACGGCGTCCATGGTCCGCGTCGCGGGGTTGGACTCCAGGAACTCGATCTTCTTCGCGGCGCTCTCGCCGGTCTGCGCCTTGCGGGTGAGGTCGCCGATGACGAGGACGTCCGGGTTGCGGTCGGCGACCGTCTCCCAGTTGATCTGCGGCCACTCCTCGGTCGTGTCGTCGAAGACGTTCTCGGCGCCGACCTCGCGGGTGATGACTCCCGGCGCCCCGCAGCAGCCCGCCATGTACGGGGACTGGGCGTCCGAGAACCAGTAGAGCAGGGTGACGTCCCGCGCGTTCAGCCCGGCGGTGGCCTTGGCGACCCGCGCCTTCAGACGTGCCGTGAGCTCCTCGCCGCGCCGCTCGACGCCGAAGATCCGCGCGAGGTCCCGTACTTCTCCGTAGACGGTGTCCATCGTCAGGGGCGTCGTGCGCACGCCGTCGCCGTCGCCGCTGTTGTCCTTGCCCACGCAGTCGGACGGGGAGAGGTAGGTGGGCACGCCGAGCTTCTCGAACTGCTCCCTCGTGGCCACTCCGCCTTTGCCGAGGGTGGAGGCGAAGGAGGCGGCGACGAAGTCGGGTTCGGTGTCCAGGACCTTCTCGAAGGACGGGTTGTTCTCGGCGAGCCTCGGCACTCCGGCGTTGGCCTTCTCCAGGCCCTTCATGACCGGGTCGGTCCAGGTCGCCGTGCCCGCCATGCGGTCGGCGAGGCCGAGGGCCAGCATGATCTCGGTGGTGCCCTGGTTCAGCGACACGGCCCGCCGGGGCCCGCCGGCGGGGATCCGCACCTGCTGCCCGCAGTTGGTGAGCGTGGTCGCCGCCTCGTCCGGCGGCGCGGCGGGCGCGGTGGCGCCGCATCCGGTGAGGAGCAGCGCTCCGCACAGGAGCACGGCGAGGGAAGCGGTCGGGCGCGTGACGGTCACGGCGTTGTCCTCGGCGTCGTGGGCCCATGCGCGGGGCCCGTCCGTACGAATGCGCCAGCAGGTCTTCGGACTCGGGGTCGTCCGGACGAGGCGCCTTCCCGGGCCGCGGATGCGCCCCAGTGGCTTCGTATGCCTCGCCCGTCACCCTCACCGCTGCGCGTCAGTTCCGGATTCGCACCGGATTCCCTGACCCACGTACGCACGGAACGTACGGAGTGCGACTGGCTTGCGCAAGTTACCACAGGCGGCGAGAGGGCTGGGAATTGCCCTGAATGCGGCTTTATTCCTGCTGTGATTCCGGCCACTTCGGCTCGAAATCTTCCTCGCCGGGAAGGGGTGCACTCACCACCACCCGAGACGCAACGCCCCTTCGGCGTCCGGGCAATGACGAAACGTCAGGAAGGATCACCCGCTCCTCCCCCGCTGCCCGCCCCGTCGTCCGGTGCCGCTGACCGGCCCATGGGGCTGACTACGTTGTGCCGGTGCGCGCACGGGACGGATGGCTGAGGCGGACGGCGAAGGGTCTGCTCTGCGCTGCCGCCTGCCTGATTCCGGGCGCGATCGGACATGTCGCGGCCGGCGGGTCGCTGCCGGGACCCGGGAGCCTCGCTCCGCTCTTCGCGGGCCTCACCGTGCTGGGCGTCGTCCTCTTCGGCGGCCGGCGGCGCCGCTTCGACGTCACCGTCCTCGTCCTGGGCGCGGCCCAGACCGGCCTGCACCTGGCCTTCCACCGGCTGTCGGCGCCCGGGGCGGGCGGCGGCCACCACGCCATGGCCGGGCACGATCCGACGGCGCACGCGCACCCGCACACGGCCGAGGCGGTCGCCGGGCACTTGCTGACCGGCGAGATGACAGCGGCGCACGCCCTGGCCACGCTGGGCGCCGCCCTCTGCGTCCTCCACGGCGACCGCGTCCTGCGACGCCTCGCCGCCCTCCTCCTGCCGCGCCTGGTCCTCCTCGCCCTCGCCGCGTGCCCCCTTCCCTCCGCGCGGCGGACGCCGCCGCCGTCCACGGCGGGCCACGTCCGCCTCCGCGTCCTCCTCACCCGCTGCCGCCCCCGACGAGGCCCGCCCGCGCCGACGGCCGCCTGATCGCCCGTACGCGATCACGACACCCGCCCTCCGGGCGGCTCCCATCACCTTTCGGCTTCGTCGTACGCGCGCGCCCACGTCGCCGCGCGTACTCCCTGGGGAACACGCATGTCTTCGACCATCGACCGCGATCCACCGACAACCGCCTCCGCACCGGCACGGGCCGGGCGAACCGGACCCCACCGGCAGGGCATACGGGCCCTCCTGGTCCGGCTGCACTTCTACGCCGGGGTGTTCGTCGCCCCGTTCCTGCTCGTCACCGCGCTCACCGGGCTCGTCTACGCCTTCGCCCCGCAGCTCGACCAGCTCGCCTACGGCGACCGGCTGCGGGTCGAGGAGGCCGGCGGGCCGACCCGCCCGCTGTCCGAGCAGATCGGAGCGGCGCGGGCCGCGCACCCGGAGGGCACCCTGTCCTCCGTCCTCACCCCGGCCGGGCCGGAGGACACCACCCGCGTGGTGCTGTCGGTCCCGGAGCTCGGCGAGCGGCAGCGCACCGTGTTCGTGGACCCGTACACCGCGGAGGTACGGGGCGAGCTGACCACGTCGTGGGGGTCGACGCCGCTGACCACCTGGCTCGGCGACCTCCACAAGAACCTGCACCTGGGCGAGGTCGGCCGCCTGTACTCCGAGGTCGCCGCGAGCTGGCTGTGGGTGCTCGTCGCGGGCGGTCTCGTCCTGTGGCTCGGCGGGAGCCGGGGCCGGCGGGCGCGGTCCGCGCGGGGTGTGCTGCTGCCCGACCGCGCCGCCCGCGGAGTGCGCCGGACCCGGGGTCTCCACGCCGCGACCGGGGTCTGGCTGGCGCTCGGCCTGCTCTTCCTCAGCGCCACCGGCCTGACCTGGTCCCAGTACGCGGGCGCACGCTTCGAGCAGCTGCTCGACACGGCCGGGGGGCGTGCTCCGGAGCTGGACACGCTGCTGCCGGGCGCGCGTCCGCCGGCCGGCGCGCAGGAAGGCGAACACGCCGGCCACGGCGGACACGGCGGGTCCGGGCACGCAGCCGACGCCGATCCGGCCGCCTTCGACAGGGCCCTCGCCACCGCCCGCGAGGCCGGCCTGGGCGGCGCCGTCGTCCTGACGCCTCCCGCGGACGCCTCCCGCGCATGGGTGGTGGCCCAGAAGGACGACGTCTGGCCGGTCCACTACGACCAGGTGGCCGTGGACACCGCCAGGGGCGAGGTCACCGCGCACACCCGCTGGTCGGACCACCCGCTGCCGGCCAAGCTGACCAAGCTCGGCATCCAGGCCCACATGGGCGTGCTCTTCGGGGTCGCCAACCAGATCGTGCTGGCGGTGGTGGCGCTCGGCCTGATCCTCGTCGTGTTCTGGGGCTACCGCATGTGGTGGCAGCGCCGCCCGACCCGCGACGGCGACCGGGCACGGCCCGGGAGGGCGCCCGCGCGCGGAGCGTGGCGCGGGCTGCCCCTGCCCCTGCTGATCGCGGGCGTCCCGGCGGTCGCCGCGCTGGGCTGGGCGCTGCCCGTCCTCGGGTGCACCCTGCTGGGCTTCCTCGCGGTGGACGTCGTGGTCGGCCGGGTCCGGCGCGCCCCGGCGCACTGACCCGGTGTTACCGGCGCGGCCCGGCGAACTGACCCGGTGTTACCGGCGCGGCCCGGCGCACTGACCCGGCCGTGTCGCCCCGACCGTTCCGCCCTGGTCCGCCGCTCAGCCGACGGTGACGGTGTAGGTGATGCGCTCGGGGGCGCCCGAGGGGGCGGCCGGACCCGCCGTCGGAGTGGCGGAGGGTCCGGCCGTCCCGGGGGGCCGGGTGGCGGTGTCGCCGCGGCAGGTGCTGAACGTGCAGTGCAGCAGCGTGAACCGGGTGGTGCCCCTGCCCTTGGCCTCGAAGGTGAAGGTGAGCCGGCCGCCGGAACCGGGCGCCGGCTCGCCGCCGGAGTCGGAGGCGTACTCCTCCCCGAGGCCGACCAGCACCGAAGGGTCGGGCGCCGGGCCGACGAGGTACCAGTACTCGCGGGTGGAGGGATTCTGGTCGACGGTGAGCGTGAAGCGTTCGCCCGGCGCGGCCGTGATGGCGGTGTCCTCCACCGGGCGGCTCGTCGTACGCCCCGGGGTGCCCGTGGAGCCGCCCGCCGTCGCGTCGGCGCCCTGGCCGCAGCCCGCGGCGAGGGCGAGCAGCGCGGCCGCCGCTGCCGCGGCACCGGCCCTCCGCGTACCGCCCCTTCCGGCCCGGCGCGGCGTCGGATGCCCGCTCACCCGCGCACCGATCCCGGGCCCGCCGGGACCGCTCCCGCGGGGATCTCGGCGACCACCTCGTCCCCCTCGGCGCCGTCCGTGGGCCGGAAGCCCAGCGAGACGTACAGGTCTCGGGCCGCCGTGTTGCCGGGGTGGTACGACAGGCGGAGCACCCGGCAGTCCTCGCGCCCGGCGAGCCACGCCATGAGCGTGCGCGCCGCCGCGCGCCCGATCCCCCGGCCCTGCTCCGCGCCGTCGACGAGCATGCCGCCGATCCAGTACGACCCCTCGTCGTCGCGTCCCCACATGACGTGGCCCACGACGGTGTCGTCGGCGCACACGGCGAGCGAGTGCCACACGCCCTCACGCATCGACAACAGCAGGTAGCGGGCGGCCAGGGCGGCCACGTACCGCCGCTGGTCGTCGAGAGGAGCGACGTCGGCGACGGCACGCCAGTTGTCGTCGTCCACGTCGTGCAGGGCGATACGCCGCCCCGTTCTGTCCATGAGCCCCAGGCTGATCACCGGTGCAGGCTACGCACCCACCGCCCCGCCCGCGAACCGATTACCCGACGTCTGCCCGCGGGGCCCGCACCGGGGTCACGGCGCAGCGCGTGCGGCGCATGGTCCGTGGGTGCGGTGTCTGGAGTTGCGGCGGCGTGATCCGGGAGGTGAGGGGCGCCGCTCGGGGCTGCCGCCTCGCCCGGTGGTTCAGTTGGTGCTGGCGTTGTAGCGGTGGTCGCCGAGGAAGCCGATGACGATCAGGCCGCTGTCGTCCGTGTCGTCGAGGAAGTGGAGCCTCGGCGCGGGCGGTGAGCCGTCGCCGATCCGGATGTGCTCGACCATGACCGCCGTGCCGCACTCCGCGATCTGCCGGGGCACGCGGAACGTCCGCTCCGCGCGGCCCCGGGGGCTGGTGCTGGCGAGCTGGCCCTCGTTGAGCGCGACCTTCTTGTCGCTGAGCAGCGGGGACGGCTGGTTCGCGCAGTAGGCCCTGAGGTTGGCCAGTTCGGGTCCGCAGTTGCCGCCGCGTGCCCGTGCCGCGTTCTTCGCCTCGGCGTACAGCTGCATGGTGGCCAGGGTGTCGGCGAGGCGGCCCCGCCACTGCGCGGCCTTCTGATGGTGGTCCAGCTTCCGCGCCTCGTCGGGGTCCGCGGTGATGACGAGGGACGCGCAGTACCGTCCGGCCCGGCGCAGCACGTCCTCGAACGTCGTGGCCTCCAGCCGCGCCTTCAGGGCCCGGGCGTCCCAGGTCTCCCGGGCTTCCTGCCGGGGCCGCAGCCGGGCGATCGCGGCGTCCCGCGCGCGCAGGGCGGCGTCCCGTTCCCTCTCGCTCTCCGCGAGCACGGCGGCGAGCGTCGCACGCTCCGCCTCGCTGTCCTCCAACCGCTTCCGCAGCTCGGCCAGTTCCGGCGGCGGGGGCGGCGGCGCGGGCGGTCTCGCGGTCCGCTCGTGCGCGTCCGGCGATGGGGGGCCGGGCCGTCGTTCGCGCTCCTCGCCGCCGGCCCCGGCTCCGAGCGCCTCCTTCAGGCGGCTCTCCGCCGCCCGGCGCGCCTCGCGCTCCCGCTCCAGGGCCCGTCTGAGCCGCGCGGCCTCCTTCTCGCCGGCCTCGACGGCCCTCCTCAGGTCCTCGGCCGCCTCCTGGGCGGCCTTCAGTCGCCTGAGGGTCTGGGCGGGCAGCTCGTGGTCCTCACCGCGCGGCCGGTCCGCGGCAGGACCGAACGGACTGGTAATCATTCAGCAGACGCCCCCTCACCACACCGTGGCCCTTGAGGATAGAGCCCCGGGGCCCGGCCGGGAGGCCGGTCCGCCGGGTCGGCGGCCGAGGGGTGCGCGGTCGCGTTCACGGCCGGCGGCGGACCGCGCGCGCTGTCACGGGGCCGCCTGCCGGAAGGCGATGGCGGCGCCCAGGGCCGCGGCGGCCGGTACGAGCACGTCGCCCCGGGGGGTCGCGCGGAGGGGGAAGCCGTTGCGCTGGAGCAGGGCCCGCGTGCGGCTCAGGTCGCGTACGGCGACGGTGTAGCCGACCAGCGCGGGCAGCGCGGCCGGCCGTTCACCGGGCAGCACCTCCGCCAGGCCGGACGCGGGTACGACGGTGACGGCGGCGCCGTCGAGGTGGAGGGTCCGGGCCGCGCCCCGCCGCGCCGCCGTCCGGCCGGTGTACGTCTCGTACCGGCGTACGGCGGTGGCGAGTTCGCCGTCGGCGACGCACAGGACCGCCTCGACGAGCTCCAGGGCGCCGTTGGGATGTGCCAGGTCCCGGGCGCCCTGGATGTCCGGGTCGAGGTCGGCGACGACCCCGAGCCGGCCCTCGCCGGACCGGCCTGCGCGGTCGGCGCCCGGCTCGTCGCCGGGCCCGTCGCCGTCGAACTCCACATACCGCACGGTCTCCACGGGGGCCGCCGCGCCGGGTGGTGCGGCGCGGCCGACGGTGTCCACCCCGCCGTGGCGCACACCGGCGCGGGCCAGCCGGTCCGCCGCGGCGTCGATGGCGGGCGAGGAGAACATCAGGATGTGCAGGCCCTCGAAGCGGTCCAGGTACGCCGCGACGCGATCGCTCGTCGCGCGGATGCGCTCCACCAGCCGGGGCAGTTGCCCGGCGGGGGCGCGCAGGGGGACGAGACGCGCGTCGTCGGGCAGCCGGCCGGGGCCGTCGTCACCCACCCGGGTCACCAGCTCGACGAAGGAGCGCGGGAAGTCGGCGTGGGTGTTCGCCACACCGAACGGCCGCGGCGCGGCGTCCTCGTGGGCGGCCATCGCGGGGCAGTGCGGCGGCGGCAGCGTGAAGCCCAGCCGCTCGTAGAGGCCGGTCGCCTCCACGAGGTCGTCCACGACGTGCCCGACGTGGTGGAGGCGCGTGATGTCGGAGGCCATCGGGGCAGCGTAACGGCCTTGCTCTGGGCGGGTGTTGGCGGCGTCCCGGCCGATCGGCACGGCCGTCGGGGGTGTGCGCTTGCGGGCCGTGCCCCGCCCGTGCCGGCAGGTCGTTTGACCCTCGACCTGGTGCAGGGCCCAGAGTTCCCGGTGTGGAGAACGACATGCGCAGCATCGGCGAGATGGCCCGCGACAGCGGTCTGGGGGTCAGCGCCCTGAGGTTCTACGACCGTGCCGGGGTGCTCGTACCGGCCTGGGTGGCGCCGGACAGCGGATACCGCTGGTACGGAGCCGGGCAGCTCGAGGAGGCCAGGATCCTGGCGCGGTTGCGGCGCGCCGGGATGCCGCTGGCGGACATCCGGCTCGTGCTGGCCGGCTGGTCCGGGGCGGAGACCGGGCTCGTACGGCGGCTGCTCGACGCGCATCTTCGCCGTCTCGAACAGGGCCTTTCCGACGCCCGTGACGCGTTCTCCGCGCTCCGTCCACTGCTCGACGACAGGGAGAACCCGATGACCTCACCGCTCGACACCGCCGTCCGGCTGTCCGCCGACGCGCCGGAGATGGCCGCCGCGCTGGACGCGGTCCGCTTCGCGGTCGGCACCGACCCGGAGCTGCCGATGCTGGACGGGGTGCTGCTCGACATCGAGGGCGGCGGTGTCCGGACCGTGGCGACCGACCGGTACCGCATGGCCGTCGGGCGGTTCCGTGCCGCCGGGCACGAGGGGGGCCGTACGCAGGTCGTCGTGCCGACGCCGCTGGTCGACGCGGCGCGGGCGCTGCTGCAGGGCGGCGGGGAGGTCCGGCTGTCCGTCGACGGGCGCCGGATGGTGCTGGAGGCCGGGGACCGCCAGGTGGCCGGTGACTGCCTCGGCGGCGAGTTCCCCGACTACCGGCGTCTGCTCCCCGTGCCCGGCGGGCGCCGCGCCCTCGTCGACGTGGCCGCCTTCCGCGAGGCCCTGGAGGCGGGCCCGGTCCGGTCGGGAGAGGCCGGCGGGCCGGACGTCAGCGTGCTCAGGCTGGGGGACGACTCCACGGTGACGGTGTGCCCGCACGAGGACGACGGCCCGGACCGGGTGGGCGTCAACCGCGGCTTCCTGCTGGAGGCGCTGGTCGCGGGCGCCCGCGACCGGCTGTGCCTGGAGGTCGGCGCCCCGACGAACCCGATCGCGATCCGCAGGCCGGACGACGAGGAGGGCTTCTCGATCCTGATGCCGGTCCGCCTGGAGGACTAGATGATCGATTCCAAGGGGTCGGTGATCGCGACGTGAGCGAGCGGAGGGTGTCTTGCCCGGTGTGGTCGTTGTGCCAGATCACGGTTGTCAGGGCGAGTATGCGCTGCATGAGCGGGCGATCACGCCGCGGGGTGTGCGTCCTCGGTGCTGTTCGAGGTCGAGCTGTCCCTTGAGGGTCTCGTTGACCGACTCGATGACCTGCCGCAGCGGCTTGAACAGGGACCCGCCGGGTCGCTGCCGTTCACCCTTGCGGGTCGGCCATAGCAACCGGGTGCCCTGCTGGGCAAGTTCCTCCTGGAAGACGCGGCCGTAGTAATTCCTGTCGCCGATCAGGATCTGGCCGGGCCGGGTGCTGACCAGGTGGGATTCCGCTGCAAACAAGTCCAGCAGGGTTTCGCGTTCGTCGGCCTTGGCTCCGGTCAGGGCGAAGGTGACGGGCAGGCCCTGGAGGGTGCACACACCAGGTGCAGCCGCCGGCCCCAGAAGAAGCGGCTGTGGCTGGCGCAGTAGCCGTACTGGGCCCATCCGGCCAGGTCGGAACCTTCACGGTCTCCCGTGAGCGGCCACATTCCACGGGTGTGGAGTCCACGATCCACACATCGTCACTCCACGCCGAGGTGCTGGTGGCCAGGACCCGGGTGACCCGGCGGAGCAGTTCGGCGGCCTTGCGCGACCGCTTGTTGTAGCCGGATCGCTGTGGCAAGTACGGGAAGAGATGCCGCAGGTGGGCCCGGGCATGCCGGAGCCACCTGGCTCGGAGGTGAAACCGAGCATGGCCTGCATCATCGCGAGGGTGACCAGTTCAGCGTCCGTGAGCCGCGGCGTGATCCCCAAAGTCGGCCGCACGGCGCCAGGTAGATCGACGGTCGTCGCATAGAGTGGCGTCGCGAGGGTGTCCAGGTTGTTCGTCACACAACGATCTTGGACACCCTCGTTCTCGTCTCTGCAGGCGCCCCTCGAAAGGACCGTGGCATGTCCAGCGACCGTCTCATGCGCATCCACAGCGCAGAGTTCCAAGCCATGGCCGAGAGGGTCCTGCGGGTCACCGAGCTCACCTCCCGCCTGAACGCCCTGCCTTTCGAAGACGAAGCGGGCAAGGCGGAGCTGTTCGGACAGATCCTCGGCAAGCCACTGCCGCCGAGAGTCACGATCTATCCACCCTTCTACACGGACCATGGCCTGAACCTCGACCTCGCCGATCGCGTCTTCATCAACCAGAACTGCACGTTCCTGGACTACGCCGGCATCCGGCTCGGCGAGCGCGTGATGATCGGACCGAAGGTCACGTTCATCACCAGCGGCCACCCGGTTGATCCCGAGGAGCGGCGGCTGTACCTCACCGGCGCTCCCATCGACGTCGCGGAGAACGTGTGGATCGGTGCCGGTGCCACGATCCTGCCCGGCGTCAGTATCGGCCGTGATGCCGTGGTCGCCGCCGGTGCGGTCGTGGCCGATGACGTTCCGCCGGCAAGCCTGGTGACCGGCAGTAAGGCAGCCGTGCACCGGCAGTGGTGACAAGCCCATCGGAGTCACGCCGCGCCCCCGTCTACTGGCAGCCATGCATCACATCGGAAGGCTCACGCCCGGCCCGAAGCAACTGGCTCCAGTCCAAGGGCGAGAGATCCTTCACTCGCTCACCCCGCGCGGTCACCGAACCCTTGGAATTGATCATCTAGGGGGAGGACGACCGGCGGGGCCGGGTTCGGCGGTCGGGGACACGCGGGGCCGGTGTCCGTCGGCTCAGGGATCGACGGCCGTGAGGCGGGTTCAGCGGTCACCGGGCCCGCGCGGCGCGGGCCCGGTGGGTTCAGCGGTCGACTACCCGCGAGGCGGGGTTCGGTTCAGCGGTCGGGGATGTCGGTGAGGAGGCGGGTCAGGGCCGTGCCGCGCGGTGTGGCCGTGACGACGACGTGGCGGCCCCGGCGCTCGCGGTGGAGGAGGCCGGCCGCCGCCAGCTGGTCGCAGTGGTACGTGAGGGTGCTGGGGCTCAGCGACAGTTCCCGGCTCAGCCGGCCGAGCGTGGGGCGCAGGAGCAGGCGGCGCAGGATCTGCGACCGCACCGGGCCGAGCACCAGCCCCAGCGGGTCGGCCTCCGCGGGTGCCGCCTCCCCCGGCTCGCCGGACTCCAGGTGGCCCAGGCCCGGCACCGGGTACGCGAACCACACCGCGTCGTCGCGGTCCACGCCGTACATGCCCGAGGTGAAGCCCGCCACGAGCGGCATCAGCACCAGCGGCCGGCCGGCCATCGACTCCACCCCGCAGCTGTGGGTGAGCCGCATCCGGCCCTCCTCGTAGCGCACCGGCGCCGGCAGGGTGCCGAGCAGCGCGTCGACGGCGCCCGTCACCACGGCGGCGCCGACCCGCTCGGTCTCCCGCGACAGCAGCGGCCCGGCCTTGCGCCACCTCGGGGCGACGGCGTCGGTGACGGCGTCCACGACCAGCGCGTACGCCGCGAGGAAGCCGCGCGGGTCGTCCATCAGGCCCCGCCAGGCCGGCGGCGGGGCGCCCTCGAAGTACGCGGACACCTCGGCGGCCGTGCGGTGCGGGTCCAGGGCGCGCAGCCGCGCGCCGACCTCCGCGAGGTCGAAGGCCGTCAGATCCGGGATGAGCGCCAGGCCGTCCGGCATGAAGCAGTCGCGCTGGGCGAGCACGGGGCGCACGGCGTCGAGGGCGCGGGTCGGCACCGCCATCCGCAGGGCCCTGCGCCACCGGGCGGGAACCCGCTCGGGCGGGGCCCTGAACAGGTCCTTCAGCACGGAGAACACGGTTCCTCCCGGATGGAGCGTCACCTGCACCGCAAGCCGCTCCACCGGGTCGAGACGCAGCATGCCACCGGTCACGCTTCCCCCCTGGTCCGTTCCCGCGCCCTCCACTGTGCCCGCCCGGCGCTCGCCGCGTCGAGGAGGCCACGCCGGGTCAGAGGACGGCGATGCCGAGGGGGCGTTCACCGACGGGGACGCGGGTCACCCGGCCCGTCGCGGTGTCGACGACGCTCAGCCCGTTCCAGTACCCGTCGCGGGTGAAGCCGCCGGAGACGTACGCCGTGGCGCCGTCGGCCGACAGCGCGACGTCCTCGTGCGGCCCGTCGAGGGGCACGAGCCGCTCCCGGCCCGCCGGCGTGCGGATGGTCAGCGACGGGCCGGCGTCCTCGGCCGGGTCGATCGGGCCGGTGCCGACGACGTACAGCGTGCCGTCGGCCGCGACCGCCGCGCCGTGCTGGTGGGTGTCGGCCGTCATGGGCTCGATCCGGACGCGGCCGGTCGCCGGGTCCACGACGGCCAGCCGCTCCCCCTCGAACGGCAGGAGCAGGGCGCCGTCGGAGGGGCGTACGACGGCGTAGTGCGGCTTCAGCCAGGAGCCGAGGCCGCCTTCGGTGCCGTACGGGGCCACTTCGACGCGCCGCGCCGACCCGTCGCGGGTGGTGACGACCGTGACGTCGAAGGAGTCGTGGTTCGTGACGTACACCTGCCGCCCGTCGCGGGAGACGTCCACGTCGAAGGGGCGGCGCCCGACCGGCACCGTCCGGACGACCTTCCGCCGCGCGGTGTCGACGACCTCCAGGGCGCCCTCGCGGCCGGGGACGTTCACGCCCACGTACACCCGGCTGCCGTCCGGGGACAGTGCGATGCCCATGCCGCCGCCCCGGTACTCGCCCGTCGTCACCGCACCGGTCGCGGTCGCGTACGGGATGAGCGCGGTGCGCTCGCGTGTACGGGTGTCCACGGCCGCGACGCCCTCCGCCGTCGCCACCCACGCCGTGCCGTCGGCGCCGAGCGCGATCCCGTAGGGGGCGGTGCCCACCCGGACCGAGCCCAGGTCGGCGGCCGCGCCGCGCGCGGACGGGTCGACGAAGGTGACGGTGTCCGCGCCGAAGTCCGTGACCAGGAGGGTGCCCGGCGGCGGGGCGGGGGCCGCGGAGTGCGGGGCTCCGGGTGTGCCCGCGCTCGCCGGGGCGGTGGCGGGGGGCGCGGACGCCGTGGGGGCGGCGGGCGGTGCGGCGGTGCAGCCGGTGAGCAGCGCCGCCGCGGCCAGGGCGAGCACGGCGGGCGTTTGTGCGGTGTGGGGGGTGCGGCGGTGCCGGTGTCCGCGCGGCGAGCGGGCCTGCCGGTACCGCGTGGGGGTGGGGTGGTCGTGCGTGTCCATGCCGGGCCCGTGACTCCGTCGTGTGGCGTGGTCGGGTCCCGGCAGGCGGCACGGGTGCGCCGCGCCGGCCTGCCGGGGGCGGCACCTGCGTACCGCCGTGGTCCAAGACTCCGCCCTGATGCGGCGGGGCGTGGTCATCCGATCGGCTGACACCGCCGTACGGCCGCGCCGGGCGTCCCCGTCACCAGCCCCGGCGCGGCCGCCCCGGCCAGGTCGGACCCGGCCGCGCCTGCCGGCCCCACAGCGGCCGCGGCGGCTCCTGCGGCGGTGGCGTGCCGCGGCGCAGCGGCCAGGCGCAGAGCATCCCGACGGCGAAGCCGACGACATGGGCCAGGTACGCCACGTTGCCCGCGCCGGAGACCCCGGCCCCGTACGAGAAGACAGCCTGGAGGACGAACCACAGGCCGAGCACCGACCAGGCCGGCAGGCGCAGCGGCAGCAGGATCAGGAACGGCACCAGCACCCACACGCGGGCGCGCGGGTAGAGCACCAGATACGCGCCGAGCACCCCGGCGACCGCGCCGGACGCGCCGATCAGCGGGGTCGGCGACGTCGGGTCGGCCAGTGCGAAGCCGTACGTGGCGGCGTAGCCGCACAGCACGTAGAAGAGCAGGTAGCGCACCTTGCCGAGGCGGTCCTCGACGTTGTCGCCGAAGACGAAGAGGAACAGCATGTTCCCGATCAGGTGTGCCCAGCCGCCGTGCAGGAACATCGCCGTCAGGACGGACAGCGGGGGCGACTTGTCGTAGTCGGGCGGGGCCACCACGCAGCCCGGCCCGGACGGCCCGAAGCCGATCTGGCCGGTCGGCACCAGCCGTGACATCCGGTCGTGGATCAGTTCGCGCGGCACGGCCGCCCACTGGTCGAGGAACGATTCCAGCCGGCACAGCTGCGCCAGTCCGGTGTCGCCGGCGAGGGAGCCCGCCATTCCGGGTGTGCGCAGGAAGACGACCACGTTGACGGCGATCAGCGCGTACGTGACCCAGGGGACCCGGCGCGCCGGATTCACATCATGAACGGGAATGGCCACAAGAGATCACTTCCCGGTCATATACGCATGAATCCGATGGGCGTTCTGATCTGTGCGCATTCCGGCCCCCGCTGGCGGACGCCTCGCGTACGGGGGCTTCCGCGCGGGTACCCGGCCGCCCACGGGAGGAACACCGAGGCGGGAGGGACATGCCCGATCACGCGTCTCCACTGGTCGTCGTCACCGGGGTCTCCGGCTCCGGCAAGTCCACCGTCGGCCGCGCCCTGTCCGGGCGGCTTGGCGTGCCGTACGAGGAGGGGGACGACCTCCACCCGCCCGGCAACATCGCCAAGATGGAGGCCGGCGCGCCGCTGACCGACGAGGACCGGGCGCCGTGGCTGGAGCGGATCGCCGCCTGGCTCGCCGCCCACCAGGGGCAGGGCGGCGTGATCACCTGCTCTGCGCTGAAACGGCGGTACCGCGACCGGCTGACCGCCGCCTCGCCGCGGGTCTTCTTCGTCCATCTGCACGGCCCGGCCGAGCTGATCGCCGCGCGGATCGCGGCTCGGCGCGGCCACTTCATGCCGGCGAGCCTGCTGCGCTCGCAGTACGCCGCTCTGGAGCCGCTCGCGCCGGAGGAGCGCGGCGCCGTCGTCTCCGTCGAGGGGACCCCGGAGGAGACGACCGATCTGGCCCTCGCCGCCGTGCGCGACGCGGGGTGAGGCCGGGGCGGGTCCACAGGGGTGGGCCGGGTCCGGCCGACGCGCCGGACGGGGCGGCTCAGGTGCGGCGGGTGTGGCGGGCCAGGCCGGGGTGCGATTGGTACGCCGGACGGGGCGGGTGAGCCGGGCAGGTCACGTGCGGCGGGTGGGGCGGGCCGGCCGGGTGCGATAGATGCGCCGGTAGCCGGCTGGGACGGGTGGGCCGAGGGGGCTGAGTGGGTCGGCTGGGCCGAGTGGATCATCGGGGGCATCGGGGCGGGACCGCCGGGGTACCCGCGTTCCATGATCCTGTCGGTGGAGCTCCTGCCCGAGTCGGCGCTGCGCGACGCCATCGGGGTCGTGGTCCGGCTCGTCGAGGCCGCCGGAGCGCTGATCATCTTCCTGGGCGCCGTCTGGGCGTTCGTCCAGTTCGTCAAGGCGGGCCTGCGGGGCCGCGACCGGGTCGCCGGTTTCAACCGGATCCGTCTGAGCCTGGGGCGCTTCCTCGTCCTCGGCCTGGAGTTCCAGCTCGCGGGGGATGTGCTGCGCACGGCCGTCGCGCCCAGCTTCACCGAGATCGGGCAGCTCGCGGCGATCGCGGCCATCCGGACCGCGCTCAACTACTTCCTCGGCCGCGAGATCGCCCAGGAACGCGCGGAGATCGCCCGGGGCGACGAGGCGGGCCGCGCGGAGCGGCCGGCCGGGGAGACGTCGCGGTGAACGCCTGGCTGCAGGCCGCCGCCGTGCTGGTCACCGGCGCGGGGCTCGCCGCCGCCGCGGCCGCGTACCGGATCACCCGCGACGTCCGCCGCGCCCTGTCCGTACTGCTCGACTTCCTGACCGCCGCCGGTCTGCTGCGGCTGGCCGGGGAGCCCGCGTGGGACGGCATCCTGACGGCCGCCGCCGTGATCGCCCTGCGTCGGCTGATCGGCTCGGGCCTCGCGCTGTCACGGGCAGGCCCGTGGGCGGTACGCGGCGGTCGCCGGGAAGCGGGGCCGGCCCGGCCTCCGTAGCGTGGACGAGACGTACGCGGCCCCGCGACCCGACCCGACCCGACACGACACGACACGACACGACACGACGGGGCGCGTCCCCCGCCCCGGTGAGCCCGACACGGCGGGACGCGTCCCCGCGACCCCGACACGGCGGGACGGGTCCCCCCGCGTTCCCGCCCCCTGATGTGGAACGGAGTGATGGCCCATGCGCGCACTGACCGTCCGACCGGGGCCCGGCGCCTCGATGGAGGTCCGGGAACTGCCGCGCCCCTCCCCCGCGCCGGGTGAGCTGCTGGTGCGCGGGCTGGCGCTGGGGGTGTGCGGTACGGACCGGGAGATCGCCGAAGGCCAGTACGGCACCGCGCCCGGCGGGCGGGACTGGATGGTGGCCGGGCACGAGTCGCTGGGCCGCGTGGAGCAGGCGCCCGACGGCAGCGGCTTCTCGCCGGGCGACCTGGTGGTCGGGGTGGTCCGGCGCCCCGACCCCGAGCCGTGCGGGGCGTGCGCGCGCGGCCATTTCGACATGTGCCGCAACGGCCGCTACAGGGAGCGGGGCATCAAGGAGCTGGACGGGTACGGCGCCGGGTACTGGACCGTGGAGTGCGACTACGCCGTACCCCTGGACCCGCGCCTGGAGCGGGTGGGCACGCTGCTGGAGCCGGCGTCCGTGGTGGCCAAGGCGTGGCAACAGGTGGACGCCGTCGGGTCACGCTCGTGGTTCGAGCCGCGGCGCGCGCTCGTCACCGGGGCGGGCCCGATCGGGCTGCTGGCCGCGCTGATCGGCGTGCAGCGGGGGCTGGAGACGCATGTCCTGGACCGGGTGGACGAGGGGCCGAAGCCCGGGCTCGTGCGGTCGCTCGGCGCCGTCTACCACAGTGGCGACGTCGGGGACGTGCTGGACGAGGTGCGGCCCGATGTGGTGATCGAGGCGACCGGCGCGGCGCAGGTGGTGTTCGCGGCGATGTCCGGCACCACCCCGTACGGCGTGCTCTGCCTGACCGGGGTGTCCTCCGCCGGGCGGCACGTCACGGTGGACGCGGGGATGGTCAACCGCGATCTGGTGCTGGAGAACGACGTGGTGGTCGGCTCCGTCAACGCCAACCTCGACCACTACCGGCAGGCCGCCGACGCGCTGGCCCGGGCCGACGCGGCCTGGCTGGAACGCCTGGTCACCCGGCGGATCCCCCTGGAGCGCTTCCGGGAGGCGTTCGAGGCGCGCGACGACGACGTGAAGGTGGTCATCGACCTCGACGGGGCCTGATCACCGACGGGACGGGGCCGCCGCGAGGTCGTCGTACACGAGGAGCCCGTCGTCGCGCAGCCGCACGCCGGGGGTGGGCGAGTGCGGCGTCAGCCGGCCGTCGTGCATCAGATGGGCGGTGGGCACGCCCCGCGCGAGGACGGCGAAGTCGGCGATGAGCCTCCGGTGGCAGCGCCACCACACCGCCTCGCCGCACATCACGGCCGTACGTCCGGCCCGCGCCGCGCCGGTCAGCCGGTCCATGGCGGCGACGAAACCCGGTGTGCGGGTGTGGGCGGCGTACCCGCGGAAGGAGTCGTTGCGCCAGACGACGTCCGGGCTGTCGGGCGGCGGTTTGCGGAACCCGCCGAGGTCCGGTTCCCACCGGTAGGCGATGCCGCTGTCCGGCAGCCACCCGGCGAGCCGGTCCCGCGACACGTCCGGGTCGCGGCGGCTGCCCGGCGCGGTGCGCACATCGACCAGGGCCCGCACACCCGCGCCTCTCAGCAGCTGGACGATGCGCTCGCGCGGGGCCGTGCCGTGTCCGAACGTGATCAGGCTCGCTTCCATCCCTCCAGCGTGGCGGGCCGGACCGCGGCGCGCAGCCGCTGGGCCCGCCACCCGGGCGCCGTACGGGGAGCGCCCGCCCGGCCGACGAGGAGCCGGGACGGGGAGGTGTGCGGACCCGCCCGGCGTGGCACGCGCACCGGATGGCGAAACCCTGGCACCACCTCCCCGAAGCCCTGCGCGCCGAGGCCCGCTCCACGGCCGGTGCGGTACGGAGCGCCTGCGCGGGTCCCGGACGTGAGCGCGACCTGGCCGCCCAGTCGCTCAAGGCCGCGCTCGCCGCGCTGGTCGCGTGGATCGTCGCGGGCCACGTGCTGCAGGCGCCGATGCCGTTCATCGCCCCCTGGGTGGCGGTCGCGCTGGTCCGGTCGACGGTCTACCAGTCGCTGGCGCAGAGCCTGGAGCAGCTCGCGGCCATCGCCCTCGGGACGACCCTCGCGACGGCCGCGGGCATGGCGGTGGGCGACCCGACGCTCGCCATGGTGCTGGTGCTGCCCGTCACGCTGCTGATCGGCAACTGGCGCAAGCTGGGCGACCAGGGCGTCTACGGCGCCACGGCGGCCCTGTTCACGCTCACCACGGGCGACCCGAGCGTCGACCAGGCCGTGGCGCGGCTGCTGGAGTCGGTGCTGGGCGCGGTGGTCGGCGTGGCGGTGAACATGCTGATCAGGCCCCCGGTGTACCTGCGCGACAGCCACAACGCGCTGCGCGGCGCGGCCGACGCGGCGGCGGAGTGCCTGACCGGTATCGCGCGCGGCCTGGCCGGTACCTGGGACCAGGGGGACGCCCTCGCGTGGGACCGGCGGGCGCGACGCGTGACGGAGCTGGTCGGCGAGGCGCGGGAGGCGCTGGCCCGCACCGAGGAGAGCGCCCGGCTCAACCCGGCCGCGCCCCGCCGCGCCGCGCTGCTGCGGCGGAGCGGGCCGTACGCGCACACGGTGTACGTGCTGGAGGAGCTCGCCCGCTACACGCGCGACCTGACGCACACGCTGGTGGAGGCCGCCGACGACGGCACCGCCAAGCCGCGCCCCGAGCCGGACGTGGCCGGGCGGTACGCGCGGCTGCTGGAGCGGGTGGCCGTCGCCGTGGAGGCGTTCGGGCGGGTCGTCACGGACGACTCGCGGGAGGCGCGGGAACGGCTGCGGCGGGCGGTCGCGCGGACCGACGCCGCGCACGAGGATCTGCGGCGGCTGCTGGCGGACCGGGGCACCGCCGACCCGGAGTGGATGGGGCTGTACGGCTCCCTCCTGGTCGACGCCCACCGGGCCGTGCAGCGGCTGCTGGAGGAGCCGCCGCACGACGGGGAGCGGTCATGACGCGGGCCGCCCGGCTCCCGGGGCGGCGCGGGGGCGCGGGCGTGGTCAGGACGTGCCGCGGCCGGTCAGGTGGCCCGCCAGTTCGGTGAGCTTCTGGCGGACGCCGCGCGTGACGATCCCGGCGCCGTCGGGGTCGCGTACGGCGGCCTTGGCCGCCTTCAGTCCCTGCTCGCCCATGATGTGCGGCGGGATCGGCGCGATGTCGGCGTCGACCTTGAACTCCAGGACCACCGGCCGGTCGCTGCGCAGCGCCTGGTCCCAGGCCGCGCCGACCTTCTTCGGGTGGTCGCAGTAGACGCCCTTGAGCCCGAGGAGTTCGGCGTACCGCGCGTACGGCACGTCCGGGATGTCCTGCGAGCCGGGGAACTTGGGGTCTCCGGCGAGGGCGCGCTGCTCCCAGGTGACCTGGTTGAGGTCCTGGTTGTTGAAGACGCAGAAGATCAGCGGCGGGCCGCCCGCGAGCCGGTCCCAGTACCGCTTCACGGTGATCATCTCGTTCATGCCGTTCATCTGGAACGCGCCGTCCCCGATGAAGGCGATCACCGGCCGGTCCGGGTAGGCGAACCGGGCGGCGATGGCGTACGGGGTGGCCGGCCCCATCGTGGCGAGCGTGCCGGACAGCGAGGCGTGCATCCCCTTGCGGAGCTTCAGGTGCCGGGCCCACCAGTTGGTGGCCGAACCGGAGTCGGCGGTGAGGATGCACCGGTCGGGCAGGCGCGGCGACAGTTCGGCGGCGACGCTCTGCGGGTTGACCTTGCCGCCGAAGCTCTGGTGGGCGCGCCGGTCCAGGACCCCGTACCACTCGGTGACGTCCTTCTCGATCTTCTTGCGCCAGGCGCGGTCCTTCTTGCGGTGCAGCAGCGGGATCAGCGCCCTGAGCGTCTCGCGCGCGTCGCCGACGAGATGGGCGTCCATCGGGTAGCGCATGCCGATCATGCGCCCGTCGATGTCGATCTCGACGCCGCGCGCCTGCCCCTCGTCGGGGAGCCACTCGGCGTACGGGAACGACGTGCCGACCATGAGGAGCGTGTCGCAGCCGCGGATCATGTCGTCGCTGGCCTTGCTGCCGAGCAGGCCGATCGGGCCCGTGACGAACGGCAGGTCGTCGGGGAGCACCTCGCGGCCGAGGAGCGCCTTGGCGACGCCCGCGCCGAGGAGTTCGGCCACCTCCACCACCTCGGACCCGGCGTGGGCGGCGCCCTGACCGATGATCATGGCGACCCTGGCGCCCTCGTTGAGGACGTCGGCCGCCTTGCGCAGTTCGGCCTCGTCGGGCAGGACGCGGGGGCGGCTCCAGCCGATGCTGGAGTAGACGGAGCCGTGCTGCTTGGGCGGCGAGGGCAGCGCGTCCTCCTCCTGGACGTCCTCCGGGATGATGACCGTGGCGACGGAGCGGGTGGTGAGCGCCGTCTTGAACGCCCGGTCCACGACGTGCCGCGCCTGCCCCGGATGGGTGATCATCTGGCAGAACTCGGACACGTCGGCGAAGAGCTGTTCGAGGGCGATCTCCTGCTGGTAGGCGGAGCCGAGGCTCAGCCTGCGCTGCTGGCCGACGATCGCCACGACGGGCTGGTGGTCGAGCTTGGCGTCGTACAGGCCGTTGAGCAGGTGGATCGCGCCGGGCCCCGACGTGGCGACGCAGCAGCCGACCTCGCAGGTGAACTTGGCGTGGCCGCACGCCATGAACGCGGCGGCCTCCTCGTGCCGCGCCTGGATGAACTCCGGCCCGTCCTGGGCCCGGCCGAACGCGCCGAGCAGGCCGTTGATCCCGTCGCCGGGGTACCCGTAGACGCGCTCGACGCCCCATCCGCGCACCCGTTCCAGCACGTAGTCGGCCACCGAAGTCATGGCGTCTCCCTCTGGTCCTGCCGGACCCCTCGTGGTCGCCGCCGGCCGGGGCGCGCCCCGGCCGGCGGCGCGGTCGGTCGTGCCGTCCGGGTCACCATGGCGGACGGCCACAAACGTCCGGCCCGGCCACGGGGAGGCGGGGCGGCGGTTTTCCGCCGGGGTGGCGCGGGGCTAGCGGGTTTCCGCCTCGATGCGGTCGACCGCCGGGTCGGGGCGTTCGCCGAGGTACTCGACCCATGCCTTCTTGACGCACGGGTAGTGCGTGGCGGCCTCGACGAGGTTGATGAAGTTGACGATGTTGGCCTCGAAGCGGTCGCGGAGGGTCTCGTCGGTGATGCGGCCGTCCGCCCCGAGCTGGGTGTGGGCGGCGGCGAGGGAGAACATGTCGGGGTAGACGCGGGCGCCGAGGTGCTCCAGCGGGACGCGCAGCGCCCACAGGCCGCGGTTGCCGCCGACCATCGAGGGCGACGCGGACAGCAGGAGCGCCTGCAGTTCGTTGAAGGGCTGCGGGCGGAAGCGGGACGTCCAGTCGATGAGGTTCTTCAGGACGCCCGGCACGGAGGCGTTGTACTCGGGCGAGGCGATGATCAGAGCGTCCACGGCGGTCAGCCGCTCCCTGAACCGCTGGGCGCCGGGCGGGATGCCGTCGGCCCGCTCGGCGTCGGCGTCGTAGTCGGGCACCTCGAATTCCTTGACGGTGGCGAACGAGGCCGACGCGCCGTTGGCGTCGACGGCGTCCACGGCGAGCCGGGCCAGTCTGGTGTTGAACGACTCGGCCCTCCGGGAGCCGGTCATGACGAGGATCGACAGCGGGCGGCGGTCGGTCGTACTGCTGCTCATGGGGCTGGGCCTTCCTGGGACATCGGCTCCCGGACGCCGGCGCGCGGCGGTCGCGGGGCGGGGCGGACAGCGACGGCGGTCGGCGGCGGGGCGGTCGGACGCGGGGCGGGGCGGACGGCGGCGGTCGGGCGGACGACGGCGGTCGGGCGGCGGGGCGGGCGGACGGCGGCGGTGGGGCGGACGGCGACGGTCGGGCGGCGGGGCGGGTCGCCGCGGCCGGCGCGGGTGAAGGTGAGCGGGCGTCAGGGCCCGAAGCCGCCCGTGCCGGCCTCGCGGGTGACCCGGGGCTCGCGGGTCACCCGGGCCTCGCGGACCACCTTCGTCCACCCGGCGTCGCCGCGCCGGTCCGTCGCGTGGCCGGCCACGCGGAGGCGGGGCGGCGGCAGGGCCCGCTCCGCCGTCACGTCGAGCGCCATCGGGTCGTTCCTCCCTGCGTCGGGCGGTGGGGGTCGCGGAGGCGACGGGGCAGGGTGTCCGCCCGTACCACTGTGCGCGGGAGCCGCCGTGACGCGCACAGGTGGCGGAGCCATACGGGTCACGGCCGTTCCCCCGCCCACGCGGGCGGACGCCCGTCGGGGGTGCGCTACATTTTCGTCGCCTTGACCGCGATCACTCACGATCACCTTCTGCAACGGGGAGCCGGCTCACCATGATCGACATTGTCAACGGACTCGGGCGGGCCTCCGCCTACGGCGGGCTCGGCCTGGTCCTGCTGATCCTCGGGATAGTCCTGATGGACGTGCTGACCCCCGGCAATCTGCGGCGGCTGATCTGGGAGGACCGCAACCGCAACGGTGCCCTGCTGCTGAGCTCGGCGCTGCTCGGCATCGGCGGCATCGTCTTCACCTCGATCTGGTCGACGTACGACGACTTCGGCAAGGGCCTCGTGTCGACCGCCGTGTTCGGCCTGCTGGGCCTGGTGATGATGGCGGTGGCGTTCGTCGTGGTGGACCTGATCACGCCTGGCCGGCTGGGGGCACTGCTGGTCCAGCCCGAGCCGCACCCCGCGGTGTGGGTGACGGCCTCCTGCAACCTGGCGGTGTCCGCGATCGTCTCGGCGTCCATCGCCTGAGCGGCCCCCACCGCCGATCCGGCGCCCACCGCTTGGAGCGGGGCTCGAGCGGGCCGGGCGGCCACCGCTTGGAGCGGGGCCCGAGCGGGTCGGGCGGCCACCGCTTGCCCGGGCCCGACCCTGTCCGGCGTCCACCGCTCGGGGCGGGCCCGACCCGGCCCGGCGGGCCTCGCCGCCCCGGCACACCGGCACCGGCACCCCGGTAAGGCGGCCCGGAGACGGCCCGGCAACCCCCACTGTTCGTACTGCGTGTCGCTCGGCTCGGCGCACCACCGTTCGACCGGGTTCAGCCGGAACGGGCCGGTGGAGGTGAGGTGCCGGGGTGATGGCGGGCCTACCTTATGGCGCAGGCCAGGACGATCCGGCGGCGCGGCGCCTTGACCTCCCACGCGGACCGGCGCCGCGTCCACCCCTCCGGCGCGGCCCGCTCCCCGACCGGCGGGAGTCACCGCACCGCCCTTCAGCATGGCAGGCGAAAGCGCCCCTCGGCCCGGCAGGCGAAGCCCGGCCCTCGGTCGCCCCCACGTACCCCCCCCCGTACATGCCGTTCGGCCAGTCGACTCGACCGAGCGGCATTCCCGTCGCATTCCACGCCCCGCGCGCGGGACAGCGGCGCCCGGACATCCGCGACCCGGCCGGAAACGAAATGGCCCGGCGGTTTGCCGGCCACATCGGGCGAACCGCAGCGCGAAACCCAGCGCCTCACGACTCCGCCCGACCCCGCGTACGCCGGCAGTTCACGCCCTTTCCGGGAGGAGACCGGCCCATCGAGCCGCCTTGGGACCCCTCGGGAAGCCTTTGGAACGGTTTGCCGAGTTCGGGGCAAGCAGCCGCCGCCACAAGGGGCTTGACGCATCTGGCACGGTGGGGAATGGTGATCACGACGGCCAGGCGTGATCTTCATTCGGGATGGACCAAGGGGGATGCCCTTTCATTGCTCGCGGCCCTCAATGAGACATTGAGGAGATAAGCCCCCGCTGGTTCCCCGTCGCCGGTATCCACCGACGTCTTCAGGCGGAACCGGCGCATCCACGCCCAGTCGGACATTCCGGCGGCAGCGATTTCGGCGCGCACTTCGAAGGTGCTTCAGATGGCTGCGCCGAGCGTGGGTGTCCGCCTCGAAGGTGATTCGTTCCCTCCGGTGCCCTGCCCGTAGCCCGCTCTTCGGGCCGCTCGCGATTTCCGGCAGCGGTCATCGGCTGATCGACTGCCCGACTGCCCGCCCCGTCGCTCGTGCGGCCCTTTTCCCGTCCGTCCTGGAGTAACCACGATGACCCACCCGCTCGCATTCCGCCTGGACGGCGCAGCCCCGTCCACGGGCCGATGACGCGCCCCCTGACTGGGACGCCGCCCCGGTCGGCCGGTCCCTGGCTGTCCGGTTGCCGGGCGCTGCTGGCCGTGGCGGCGTTCGCCGCCGTCGGCTGGGACGTCGGTCACCAGATCCTGCTCTCCGGGGTGAATCCGGTCGACGCCCTGAGCTACTTCACGATGCTCAGCAATCTGTTCGGCGCCACGGTCCTGCTCTGGTGCGCCGCCGCGGCGCCCAGCTCCCGCCGAGACCGGTACCGGGGGGCCGCCGTCGTCTACCTCATCGTCACCGGGATCGTGTTCGCGACCCTGATGGGCGGCGGTGAGGGCATGGAGAACGTGAACCCGTGGAGCAATGCCGTGCTGCACCAGATCATGCCTGTGGCGCTGCTGCTGGACTGGCTGACCGACCCGCCGGCCGAGCGCATCACGGTTCGGCAGTCGCTGTGGTGGCTGGCCTTTCCCACGCTCTACGCCGCCTGGATCCTCGTGCGTGGGCAGGTCGTGGACTGGTACCCGTACATGTTCCTCGATCCGCGGGGGCCCGACGGGTTCACGCCGGTGATACAGAACATCGCGGGCATGGCCGCGGCCGTCGCCGTCCTCGCCGTCGCCGTCTCCTGGATCGGAAACCTGCGCCGTGCCGCGTCCCACAAGACCGCGGCGGAGGGATGAGTGCCCATGTCCGAGAAACTCATCCGCGAGGCGGCGGCGAACAACGCCGCATGGTGTGAGGAGATGTGCCGGACGCACGGGGTGCCCGGGGTTTTCACCGGGGGTTTCTGGGCTGCCCCGCGCCATACGGTTCCCTATTATCCGCATCTGGTGACGGTCGAGCCCGCCGTCTCCAAGAGCGCCGCCACGGCTTTTCTGCGCGCCGATTCCGGCGGCCGCGGGGGCGGCTTCGCGGTGAAGGACAGCTTCGCCGACCTCGACCTCTCGGACGACGGATTCAGCGTCCTCTTCGAAGCGGAGTGGATTCACCGGCCGGGGCGGGCCCCCGCCCCCGAGGCTCCGCCGACGCAGGCGTGGCGGCGCCTCACCACCCCCGCCGAACTCGCCGTGTGGGAGCGCACCTGGCCGGGTCCGGAGGATGCGGCGACGATGTTCCCGGAAAGCCTCCTCGCCACCCCGGTCCTGTTCCTCGGAGGATTCTCCGAGGGGCGGCTGACTGCCGGAGCGGTCGCGAATGCCAGCGGTGGTGTGGTGGGCCTGTCGAACGTCTTCGGCCCGGCCGGGGAAACGTCCGCGACATGGGCGGGCGCGCTTTCCTGCCTCGCCCGGGAGGCCCCGGGAGTCGACGTGGTCGGGTACGAACGCGGGGATGCGCTGGCCGCCGCCCTGGAACACGGATGCACGCGCCTGGGGAAGCTCCGCGTATGGCTGCAGGACGGCACCGGGGAATGACGGCCATGACTTTCACGAATGCCACAGCAACCATGTCAACCGGCATGCGTACGGCGAAAGGAACAGAGGCGTGGGATCAGCGATGAACGAAGAGATGGGGGGTGGGCGCAGAGCCGTGAGATTCGCCATCAGGTACCTGAGTTACCCCTTCCTCATGGCGGTGACGCTCGGCACCGCCATATGCCTGGTCGACACGTCGTTTCCGCAGTTGCTCATCGTTCCGATGGTCACTGTCTTCGCCTCGGTCTATGTGGCCGTGCTGGAACGGGTGCAGCCGTTCTACGAAAGCTGGAACCGGTCCCGCAAGGACGTGGTGACCGACGCGACCTCCAGCCTCGTCGCCCTCTTCGGGGTCGCCCGGCTGATCGAGCCGCTCTTCCTGTCCGGGCTGTTCGCGGTCTCCGTGTACCTCTCCCAGGACCTGGGCTACACGCTGTGGCCCACGGACTGGCATCCGGTGGCCCAGGCGGTGCTCGCCCTCTTCGTCGGTGAGTTCTTCTACTACTGGATGCACCGCTGGGTGCACCAGTCGAAGGTCGCGTGGCGCTTCCACGCCGTCCATCACAGCTCCGAGCGTCTGTACTGGCTCAACTCGGCCCGCTTCCACCCGGTCGACTTCTTCCTCGACGACGTCGCGATCGTCTTCCCGCTCGCGCTCACCGGCTGGACGCTGCACAGCGTCTCCGGCCTGATCATCCTCCTCACCTTCTACAACTGCCACGGCGTCACCATGCACTCGAACATGGACATCCGCCTGGGCCCGCTGAACTACCTCGTCCCCGGGCCCGAGACCCACCGCTGGCACCACTCGCGCAACCTCTCGGAGGCGAACAGCAACTACGGCGGCAAGGTCGTCGTGTGGGACCTGCTCTTCGGCACCTTCTACAAGCCGAAGGACCGCAGGCCCCCCGAGGAGATCGGCCTCGCCGACAACGTCAAGATGCCCGACTCGTACCTGGGGCTGCTCGTCGCGCCCTTCCGCTACTCGAAGCTCCCTGTGCGGAGCGAGCCGGAACCGGCGGCACAGGCAGGACCGGCTGAACCGGCTGAACCGGCTGAACCGGCCGTGGCCGCGACGGCGCCACGACAGCCGCAGCCGTAACCGCACTGTCCGGGGCGGGCCCACGGGTCCGCCCCGACCCCGTCGACGGCGCTGGTCTACCGGCTCCGTACCCCGCTCGCTGTGTCCCTCACGTCCGCCGCCCCGGTGGTGGACCTGTAGGCCGCCGGCCGCCCCGGCGGCGCGCACGGCCGGCACGGCGACCGACGCCTCCCGCGCCCCCGTACCCGAGGCCGCCCGGTGCCCGGCCCGCACGTCAACCGTCCTCGTTCGGCAGGGGCTCGACCTCCAGGTGGCGGCGGCGCCGCGGCCCGCGGTACAGCAGCGCCTCCCAGCCGAGCCGCTCCAGGGCCCGCGCGCACCGCTCCAGGGCGGCCTCCTCCTCCTGCGGGGCGCCGCCGCCCGGCGGGCCCAGCCACTCGACCCGCACCTGCCCGGGCCGCTCGCCGGGGCCGACCCGGTAGCCCGTGCCGACCCTGCGCCCCTCGGCGTCCAGCGCGGACGGCGGGATGCCCGCGGCCTCCAGCGCCAGGGCGACCGCCCGCACCGGCTGGTTGCGCTCCCACGGCGCCGGTACGGCCCTGGGGTCGCCGCCCCGGAGGTTGGTGAGCCGCCGGATCTGCAGCAGCCCCTCGTACGCGACCCGCACCTCGTTGGCGCGCCGCTCGGCCGCCGCCGCGTCGGCCTGCGGGTCGGGGCGCGGCGGCCCGTCCCCGGTGGCCGCCTCGAACGCGCCGCCCGCCCCGGTCACCGCAGCCGCCTGATGTCACCGCGCACCCGGTAGAAGCCGCCCGCCGCGGCGTGCAGGGCGTCCACCACGTAGCGGGCGCCGGGCTCCCGTATGGCGCGCGGGAACTGGACGTTCCACGACGGTTCGTAGCCCTCGGACACGACGTGCACGCGGAGCCTGCCGCCCTGCTGGACGCACTCCACGACGACCGAACCCGCCGGGGCGTCCGTCACGGTCGCCACCGCGGCCGGGGCCGTCGCCGGGGCGTACGTCGGCAGCGCGGCGGCCAGCTTCACGTCCCGGGCGACGGGCACCGTGCCGCGCTGGGCGGCCTCGATCGCCGCCTCGCTCGCGTCCACGCAGACCAGCGAGCCGTCCGTCGTCACCAGGTACAGCCGCTCGTCGCGGTACTGCATCGACAGGGCGGAGCCGCCGCCCGTGCCGAGCTTCCACAGACGGGTGCCGTCCCGGTCGAAGCAGTACACGGACGACGCGGCGTCCCCGGCGAAGACGAACCGGCCCCCGGGCGACGTGGCGCACGCGTAGACGGCGCTGTCGCAGGTGTACGTCGCCTCGACGCGCCCGTCGTCCTTCGACAGCCGCTGCACGACCCGGTGGGCGGTGCCGGCGTACACGGCGGTGTCCTCCTGCCAGCCGAACAGCACGCTGCCCCTGGTCTGCGTGTGCCACAGCTCGCCGCCGCCGTCGGGCGCGTACGCCGTGACGCCCCGGTGGTGGCCGTGGTAGACGGCCCGGTCGTCGGCGCGGACCATCCAGGCGTGCTCGCCCTGGCTGCGCCGGGCCCACTGGTGCTCGTCCTCGTGGTCGATGACGGTGAGCCGGCCGGCGCGGTCCGACACGTTCAGCACGCCCTCGTGGATGTCGAGCCAGAAGATGTCGACGTCGGCCGAGATGTCGTACGCGGCGAACGGCAGCTTCGACGACAGGTCGTACACCCGGCCGTCGTCACAGCCCGCGTAGATCCAGAAGTCGTCCGCGACCAGGCACTTGACGCCGTCGGGCAGGCTGAAGCGGGCGAGGACGGCGCCGTCGTGGTCCAGCGTGTAGACGTCGCCCGACTGGTTGCCCACCCAGCACCGCTCGTCGTCGACGTGGATGCCGAACGCGGCCGAGCCCGTACGGAACCGCCACAGCACCGGCGCGACCGCGCGGGCCGTCGACGGGGCCGAGGCGACCTGGCGGCGGGTCACGGCGCGCGGGGCCCGCCGGCCGGGAACGGCGGGGGCGTACCCCTTGCGGACCTTCTCGCCCACCTTCTTCGCCGCGGCGGCGCGCGCCTTCTCCACCGTCGGGAACGTGGAGGTCTGGGTCTGGCCGGCGGCGCCGATCCGCCCGTACCGCACCGTCACGACCTGCCCGTCGACGGTCACCTCGTAGAACTTGTGCGCACCGCCGCCGTCCTGCGACAGCTCCAGGTACGTCGTCTCGGCGGACACAGCAGCAGACATGACTGACAGACCCCTCCCCAGGGCGGACCCGCGGCCTGTCCCGCGGGTCCCACTGGAAAAACCGTAGGACGGGCCACTGACAATCACCCGGTCACGGACCCGGCCGGGCGGGTGCTCCCGTACGGAGCACCACCGCGCGCGGCCCGCCACGGGGTCGGCGACGATGGTGACGACGAGGAGGCGGACCACGGCCGCGGGACGGTTGACGCGGAGGAGGCGGGGAGCATGCGGCTGCCGCGGACCCGCCGGGCACGGGCGGGCGTGTCCCTGGGCGTACTGGGCGCGCTGGTGACGACGAGTCTGCTGCTGGGGCCGTCGTCGGGCCCGGCGGGCTCCGGCGCCTCGGAGGCCCGCGGCACGTCCCCGCACCGCGCGGCCCGCCACCAGGGGCCCCGGCCGGTGATCGTGCCGCGTACGGCGTGGCACGCGGAGGCCGTGTCGACGGCGCCCGCCGCCCGGTACGCGCCGGCGGTGCGGGCGGCGGTCATCCACCACACGAGCACCCCCAACGGCTACGACTGCGCGGCCGTCCCCGCGACGCTGCGGGACCTGTACGCGGGGCACGCGTACGGCCGCGACTGGGACGACATCGGCTACAACTTCCTGGTCGACGCCTGCGGCACCATCTACGAGGGCCGGGCGGGCGGCGTCGACCGGGCCGTCGTCGGCGCGCACACCAAGGGCCTCAACGAGGGGACCGTCGGGATCGCGGCGATCGGCACGTTCTCCGAGGGCGCGGAGGTGCCCGAGCCGATGCTGGACGCGATCGCCCGGCTGATCGCCTGGAAGCTGGACCCGGCGGGCGCCGATCCGCGCGGCACGGTCACCCTCGTCTCGACCAGCGACGAATCGCGGTTCGCGGAGGGGACGACGGCCGTGCTGCCGGTCGTCAGCGGCCATGTGGACGGCTACGCCACCCGCTGCCCGGGGGCCGCGCTGTACGCGAGGCTTCCCGACATCAGCGCGCGTGCGGCCCGGCTGCAACGGCGCTGACCCACGCGTCGGCAATCAGCTGGTGGCCCGCGGGGGTGGGGTGCACCCCGTCGTAGATCCAGTGGGTGGCGGGCGCCCGCCGCGCCGCCTCGTCGAACACCGCCTGCAGGCGCATGAGTTCCACGCGGTGGGCGGCGGCGAGTTCGGCGACGGCCTTCTGCCGCAGCTGCACCTGCGCGGCGAGCGCGGCGTCGAAGTCCGCGTCGGCGCCGCCGGGCAGGCTGAACGGTTCGCACAGCAGCAGGCGGGTGTCCGGGAGCGCCAGGCGGGTGCGGGTGAGGAGCGCGTCGTAGACGGTGCGGAACCCTTCGGCGTCGAGGTCGTCGGATTCGCCGTCCACGACCCGCCAGGCGTCGTTCACGCCGATGAGGACGGACAGCACGTCGGGGGCCGGGTCGAGGGCGTCCGCCTGCCAGCGGGCGGCCAGATCGGTGACCTTGTCGCCGCTCACGCCGCGGTTGGTGAACCGCCAGCGGTGGCCGGGGGCCCGCGCCGCGGCACGGGCCGCCACCAGGTACACGTATCCGTGGCCGAGCTCCGCGTTCGGATGGGCGTGCGGGAGCCGGTCGCGGTCGCCGTCGGTGATGGAGTCGCCCTGGAAGAGGAGGTGCGAACCGGCGGGCACGTTGAGCGGCATGGGCACTCCGTGAGCCTGGGGCCTGGCGGCCGGACCTGGACGGTTTCACAGGGAACGTAAGTTCCGCGCGCCGCCCTCGGCAAGAGCCCGTGAGGCCGCCCGCGCGTTCGAAAGTTTCGGCGGACGGGGCCCACTGCGTAAGGTCGGCTGTTTTCTGTTGTCGGGGCCGCGCCGCCGGGTCCCCCTACGACAGGACGTACGCGAACGACGGCGAGGCAGGCATGCACAGGGACAGCGAGCACATACCGGAGCTGGTGAGCGCCGCCCGGGCGGGTGACGGCCGGGCGCGCGCACAGCTCGTGGAGGACTATCTGCCGCTGGTCTACAACGTGGTGGGGCGCGCGCTGGACGGGCACGCCGACGTCGACGACGTGGTGCAGGACACCATGTACCGGGCGCTGGACGGGCTGGGCGGGCTCCGCGAGCCGTCCCGGTTCAGGTCGTGGCTGGTCGCCATCGCGATGAACCAGATACGCCGCCGCTGGAACGACCGCCAGCAGGCACCGGTCGCGACGCTGGAGCGGGTCGCGGAACGGCCCGATCCGTCGGGCGACTTCGTGGACCTGACGATCCTGCGGCTGGGGCTTTCCGGGCAGCGGCGGGAGGTCGCCGAGGCGACGCGGTGGCTGGACGACGACGACCGGGAACTGCTGTCCCTGTGGTGGCAGGAGGCGTCGGGGCGCCTCACGCGCGCGGAGCTGGCGGAGGCGCTGGGCGTGCCGGCGCGGCACGCGGCGGTGCGGGTGCAGCGGATGAAGGCCCAGCTGGAGACGGGCCGGGTGGTGGTGCGCGCCCTGGCGGCGAAGCCCCGGTGCGGTGCGCTGGCGCGGCTGACGGAGGACTGGGACGGGCGGCCGGCGCCGGTGTGGCGCAAGCGCGTGGCACGGCACGTCCGGGGCTGCCGGGCCTGCGGCGGGCACTGGACGGACCTGATCCCGGCCGAGGGCCTGCTGGCCGGCCTCGCCCTGGTCGTACCGCTGGCCGGCTACCCGCCGGTCCCGGCTGCCGGGGGCGGCGCGACGGCCGTGACGGCGGCGTCGACGGGGCTGCCCGACGGGACGGCGGGCACGGTGGCGGACGGCGGGTCCGCGGCCGTCTGGTCGTCCCCCGCGCAGGCGAGAGCGGCCGGTTCCGGCCCGGGCGGCACCGCCGGCCCTTCCGGCGGGGAGCCGGGCATGGGCGGCGCGGTGGGCGGTCGGTCCGGCGCGGACGGCTCGGGCGGCGGGGAGCCCGGTGTGGGCGGCGCTGCGGAGAGCGGATCGGGTGCGGAGGCCGCGCGGGGTCTGACCGGTCCGGCCGGCCCCTCCGGGGGCGGGGCGCGTTGGCGGCTGCCCGCTGCCGTCGGAGGCGCGGTCGTCGGCGGGCTGCTGCTGGCCGCGCTGTGGCCGGTGGCGCCCGAGGCGCCCGCGCCCCTCACGGAGGGGCCGCCCGGGGGCAGGGCCGCGCCGGTCACGCCGTCCGCCGCGCCGCCCCCGTCCCGTACGGCCTCCCCGTCCCCGTCCCCTTCCCCGTCGCGGACCGCTCCCCCGAGCCCCACCGCCACCCCAACCCCCACCCCGACCCCCACCGTCGGCCCGCGGACCGCGCCGGGCGTGGCGCAGCGGCTGACCGCGCTGGTGAACTCCCGTCGCGCCGAGGCGGGGTGCGCCCCGCTGCGCCTGGACCCGAGGCTGACCGCCGCGGCCCGCGCCCACGCGCGCGACATGGTGGAGCGGGGCTACTTCGCGCACGCCGACCCGGAGGGCCGCCACGCGGACACGCGGATGGCCGAGGCCGGGTACGAGGCGGGCGCCTGGGCGGAGAACCTGCACCAGGGGCCCGAGGACCCGGCGGTGGTCGTCGAGGACTGGATGGACGGCTCGATCCACGAGGAGAACATGCTCGGCTGCCAGTACCGGGACACGGGCGTGGCGGCGGTGCCGGGGCCGGAGGGCACGGTGTGGGTGCAGACCCTGGCCGGCCCGGCGTGAGCCGCGGTGCGCCCGCTAGGGCCTGTCTTTCGGATCAGCCCGACTCCGTGGCGCGGTGTCTTTGCCTGTGGGTGAGCGGGGCATGGTGCGTGCGGATGCAAGGCGGAGGAGGGAGCCATTGCGGAGCACTGGCGACCGACGACAACGCCGCAGACGTGCGTGCCAGGCCCCGCGGCCCCGGGAAGATCCGAAAGACAGGCCCTAGGCGGAGGCGCCGAAGTTCTGCACCCACCAGGGGCCGTTGGAACGGGTGTTGACGCCGACACCTATGTCACGGAAGGCGCAGTTGAGGATGTTCGCGCGGTGGCCGGGGCTTTTCATCCAGTCGCGCACGGCCGTGGCCGGGTCCTCGGGGCCGCGGTGGATGTTCTCGGCCCAGGTGCTCCAGCGGTAGCCGGCCGCCTCGATCCGGTCGCCCGCGCTGAGCCCCTCGGGGGTGTCGTGCTCGTAGTAGTCGCGGGCGGCCATGTCGTCGGCGTGGCCCTGAGCGGCTTTCTGCAGAAGGCTGTTGGGGCGCAGGGCGGGGCAGCCGGCCTTGGCGCGTTCGGCGTTGGCGAGCTCGATGACACGACTGATGTGGTCCCCTCCCCCGCCGGTTCCGCCGGAGCCGCCCGGCTGGGAGGTGCGGAACCGGTACGGGTCGGCGCCCTCCGCGCGCGGGGTGGGCGCGGCGGTGCGGCGCTTCTCGGGGGCCGCGGGGCGCGCGGCGGCGGAGGCCGCGGCGGACTTGGTGGGCGCCGGACGGGACGCGGAGGGGCTCGCGCTCGCGGACGGCGATGCCGACGCCGAGGGCGGCGCGCTGGGTATGCCGGCGCTCCGGGTGGGGGTGGTGGCGGGGATGCCCGTCACGCGGCCGTCGAGGGACGGAACGGGCGCGACCGTACGCGCGGCCAGGGAGCCGTCCTCGTCGCCGGTGCCGCCGAGTACGAACGTCCCGGTCGCCACCGCGGCGACGGCGACCGTACCGGCGACGACGGTGCCGATGCCCTGGTAGCTCCAGCGGCGCTTGGCGTGGCGGTGGGGCGCCGCCGCGGCCCGGCGGCCACCGGAACGGCGACGCCGCCCGTGCCGGGCCGCCTCCCGCCGCGTGGCGCCGGAGTGGTCCTGGGGGTCTCGGGGGTGCTGCACGGAAACTCCGCTCTCTGCTCTCCTGCAAGGGGTGCCGGCTGTGGTCCGGCGACTGGGAGATCGGGCGCGGCGGCGGCGACAACACTTTCCTCGAAGATTTTTTCGCGAAAGCTACCTGCTGGACCGGCCCAGCGAAACCGCCGCCCGGTACGCACGCCCCGGACCGACCCCGCTGCCGCAGAGCGCCCCCGCCCGCCGCCGGACCGGCTCGGCGGAAGTGCCGGTCTGGGCGGGCGTTTCCGACTACCTGCCGGCGTCCTCGGCGAGGGTGTGGGCGACGAGGGCGTTGGCGTGGCCGTGCCCCAGGCCGTGTTCTGACTTGAGCCAGCCGACCAGCTCCATGTGCCGGGTGAGCGGGGAGGTGCGGATGAGCTCCTTCCACTCCGCGACCGGGCGGCCGTACTTCTTCTCGATGGAGGGGAAGTAGCTGGCGGGACCCTTCACCGTGTCGGTCATGAGATGCCCTTCTTGCTGGACGAACTGGATGATCTTGAGGTTGTCGATGAGACGTGCGAGGCCCGCTGTCGTCTAGCGGCGCGCCGGGGTCATGGCCAGGCGGGCCGTCACCGCGGCCAGCCACAGCAGGCCGAGGCCCGCTCCCGCGGTGAACGCGAGCACGGAGACGGCCGAGGACATGAATCCGGCGAGGACGGCGACGGGCACGAGGCGGGAGGCGACGGCCCAGCCGCGGTGGCCGCGGGCGGCGAGCGGACGGGCCAGGACGACGAGCGCCGCGCACAGAGCGAGGTAGCCGGCCGTCCCCGCCAGCATGTGCGCGAGGCCGTGGCCGCTCATCGCGGTGGTGGCGGGGGCGCCGGCGGGGAAGCCCGCGCCCGCGTCGGCCGGGAAGAGCGCGGCGGCCCAGAACGACGCGCCGAAGACCCCGACCAGGGCCGGCCCCCAGGTGCCGCCCGCACCGCCGCCCAGCGCGCGGCGCAGCCCGACCGCGCCCGCGATCAGCAGGGCGCCCGCCGCGAGGAAGTTCGCCGTCTGGATCCAGCCCGCCTCGCCGAGGGCGAGCTGGCTGATCGCGTTGCGCCCGAAGTCGAACCCGTCGCGGACGAGTCCCTGGGCGATGCCCGCCGCGAGGAACAGCGGCCCCGCGACGACCGCTCCGGCCATCAGCCCACGAGCCGCCGACCCCGACGTGGACGAGCTGTGGTCGGCGTGGGGGCGTGCGCTGAGCGTCTGGGTCATGTCGGGCCTTCCTCGTTCGCGTTTCGGTCGCACATATGACCGAGGGCGGGCGGTGAAGTCATCGACGGGGAGAGCGTGACCTGCATCACACTGACGGGACACGCGTCGGGCGGAGGGTGGGAGCCGCCCGGCGAGGCACCGCGGGCAGGCGGGCGGTGCCGTCTCGTGCGCAGCTGGAGGCGGGTCGTCCCTGGACCGCCAGCCCGGCGCCCGCGCGGTTCGCGTCCGGGCTACTGGCGCTGCTCGCCGTCCTCGCCTTCGGTCTCCGGGACCGCTCCGCCGCCTTCCCCTCGATCGCCTTCCCCTGGATGCCCGACGGCGCCACGGTGTACGACGCCCTGAACGAGTGACGCCACCGCCCGGTCCACCGGGAGACGGGGCCTTGGGAGGGGTGGGGTCGTCCCTCCGGGCGGTCCGGGGTGCGGCGGGGGCGCGGCTGGGTGAGGCTGGCCTCGTGGCGCAGCTGATCACGATCGACGTGGGCGACGGCGAGGACGGCACGGCCGTCTTCGAGGTCGACGACGACCTGCTGCCGGTGGAGCCGGAGGGTTTTCCCGGCGGGTCGGTCGCGGCCCGGGCGCAGGTGTCGCTCCAGGAGGCCCTGGACCAGCTGGGCCCCGCCCTGGCGAAGATATTCGACACGCTGCGCCGCCTGGGGCCGGAGGAGGCGGCGGTGGACTTCGGCCTGAAGGTGGGGGGCGAGGCCGGCGTCGTCGTCGCGAAGGGCATGGCGGAGGTGAACTTCGCCGTCCACCTCGTGTGGCGGCGGCACGGCTGAGCCGACCCGCGACTGCCCGGCGGACCCCGAGCCGCGATCCGAGACCCCGAACCCGCACACCCCCCTCGCCACACGGCTGGAGAACCCCATGCGCGTGCTGCTCGTCCACCCGAGTGCCCTGATGTACTCGGAGATCTTCCTCCGGCTGGAGCCGCTGGGCCTGGAGCGGGTGGCGGCCGCCGCGCGCGACGCCGGGCACCAGGTGCGGGTGGTGGACCTGCAGGTGCTGCCGCGTTCCGTACTCGACGCGGAGCTGCGGTCGTTCGCGCCCGAGGCGCTGGGCATCTCCCTGAACTACCTGGCGAACATCCCCGAGGCCATCGAGATCGCCAGGCGCGCCAAGGCCGCGGCTCCGGGGTGCTTCGTGTTCTTCGGCGGGCACAGCGTGTCGTTCATCGCCGAGCACGTGCTGCGCCAGGCGGAGGGCGCGGTGGACGCCGTCGTGCGCGGCGAGGGCGAGCCCGCGGTGGCTCCGCTGCTGGAGGCGGCGCGCGACGGCGGTCTCGGCACCGTTCCGGGTGTCGTCTCGGCGGAGGGGTGCGGGCCCGCGCCGAAGCTGCTGGACAGCCTGGACCGGCCGCGCCCGGCGCGCGACCTGATGCGCAAACGGAACCGGTACTTCATCGGGGAGCTGGATCCGTGCGCGTCGATCGAGTTCACCCGCGGCTGCCCGTGGGACTGCTCGTTCTGTTCGGCGTGGACGTTCTACGGGCGCAGCTACCGCAAGGCGTCGCCGGAGGCCGCGGCCGACGAGATGGCGTCGATCCGGGAGCCGAACGTCTTCATCGTCGACGACGTGGCGTTCATCAAGCCGGAGCACGGCGACGGCATCGCGGCCGCTCTGGAGCGGCGCCGCATCAGGAAGCAGTACTACCTGGAGACCCGCAGCGATGTGCTGCTGCGCCATCCGGAGGTGTTCGAACGCTGGACGCGGCTGGGGCTGCGGTACATGTTCCTCGGCATGGAGGCGATCGACGCCGAGGGGCTGGACCTGTACCGCAAGCGGGTCAGCCCGGACGACAACTTCCGCGCCCTGGAGGCGGCCCGGCGGATGGGCATCATGGTCGCCATCAACCTGATCGTGGACCCGGCCTGGGACAGGGAGCGGTTCCGCGTGGTGCGGGAGTTCGCGCTGAGCGTGCCGGAGATCGTCCACCTGACGGTGATGACGCCGTACCCGGGCACCGAGATCTGGCACACGGAGGCGCGGCAGCTGACGACGCGGGACTACCGCCTGTTCGACATCCAGCACGCCGTCGTCCCGACGAAGCTGCCGCTGGAGGAGTTCTACCGCGAACTGGTGCGCACCCAGGCCGTCCTCAACCGCAAGCACCTGGGGCTGCGCAACGCGGTGGGCGCCATGGGGGTGCTGGGCCGGAACCTGCTGCGCGGGCAGACGAACTTCGCCCGGATGCTGTGGAAGTTCGGCCGCGTGTACAACCCGGAGCGGCAATTGGCCGACCACCGGCGGCCGGTGCGCTACGAGCTGCCGGTGCCGGAGCACCGGGCGGCGCCTCCCAAGCGGCAGGAGCTGTTCATCCACACGCGTCCCGCCTCCCCCGTCCACCGCCGTCCGGCCCCGGAGGCGGACGGCGTGTGACGGCACCTCGACGGCTGTCCGCGCGGCGGCCACACTGGCTGCATGCCACTGAAGATCGCCGTGTTCGGCGCGGGCAGCATCGGGTGCCATCTGGGCGGCCTCCTCGCCGCCGTCTGCGAGGTGACGCTGATCGGCCGTCCCGCCGCGATGGAGGCCGTACGGGAGCGGGGGCTGCGGCTGACGGGCGGCGGGCGCCCGGACGCGCGGGTCGCCCCGGCGCTGCTGCGGGCGTCCAGCGCGCCCGCGGACGTCTCCGGCGCCGACTACGTGCTGGTCACCGTCAAGTCGGGGGCGTCACGGGAGGCCGCCGAGGCGATCGGCCCGCACCTGGGCCCGCACACGGTGGTGGTGAGCTTCCAGAACGGCGTACGCAACCCGCAGGTGCTGGGCGCGGCCCTGCCCGCGGGCACGGCGGTGCTGACGGGGATGGTCCCGTACAACGTGGTGCGTACGGGGCCGGCCGCGTTCCACCAGGGCACGGCGGGCGCGCTGATGGTCGACGACGTGCCGGACGCGGGGGCGCTGGTGGCGGCGCTGCGGCGGGCCGGGCTGGAGGTCGAGCCGCGCGGTGACATGCGGGCCGTCCAGTACGCGAAGCTGCTGATGAACCTGAACAACGCGGTCAACGCTCTGTCCGGGCTGCCGCTGCGCGAGCAGCTGGGGACGCGGGTGTACCGGCGGTGCCTGGCGCTGTGCCAGGAGGAGGCGCTCGCGGCATACCGGGCGGAGGGCGTGGTCCCGGCGCGGCTCGGTCCGGTGCCCGCGTCGTGGACGCCGCGGCTGCTGCGGCTGCCGGACGCGGTGTTCCGGCGGGTCGCGGCGGCGTCGCTGCGGGTGGACGCGCGGGCGAGGTCGTCCATGTGGGAGGACTTGGAGCGCGGCCGGCCCACGGAGATCGACTCGCTGCAGGGCGAGGTCGTGGCGCTCGCGTCCCGTCACGGACTGCCCGCCCCGGTCAACGCGCGTCTGGTCCGGCTGGTGCGCGAGGCGGAGGCGGCCCCTCCGGGCGGGGCGCGCCGCTGGTCGGCGGCGGAGCTGTACGAGGAACTGCGGCGGGCGGCGGCGGGCGCTGCTTGAGGCGGCTCGGTGGGCGGCCGTCGGTGGCCGCTGTCGCGTGGGCGGCCGTCGGATGGCGCGGCCGTCAGGTGGGCGGCTGCCGGGTGGACGGCCGTCGGGTGGGCGGCTGCCCGGTCCGCGTCATACTGGTCCCTCACGTGGAGCGACACGGAGCAACAGGGTTGTCCACAGGGCGTTTTCCACAGGGGTTGCCCGGCTTCGTCCGTACGCGAAAAGATCGTTCCCGGTCTGGACGATGACGAAGGGGGTGGCGATGAGGCCTCGTCTGGTGTTCGTCCACGGCATCGGCGGTCCCCGCGATGCCGGGGCGGAACTGCAGGAGTGGTTACGCGCGCTGGCGCACGGGGCGCGGGCGGCGGGACACGGCGGCAGCGTTTCGGGACTGACGGGCGGCTGGGCCGCTGACGCGCGCTTCGCCTACTACGGCGATCTGTTCCGCACGTCGGAGTCCCAGGGCGCCGGCGGCGCGGTCGGGACGCCGGGCGGGCGGGACGACGAGGAGCTGGTCGTGCGGCTGCTCCTCGAAGCGGTGGACGAGCGGCTGGCCGATCCCGATGTGGCGCCGCACGAGGCGCGCGTGCTGGCCCACGCCCGCGCCCAGCTGGTGCCGCCCGGCGGGGCGCAGGGGCTCGGCGCGCCCGGCCGGCACGCGGCGAACGCGCTGACGACGCTGCTGGCGCTGCCCGGACTGCGGTCGGCGGGCGGCTGGTTGAGCGGCCGGGCCACGATCGGCGTACTCGGCCAGGTCGCCCGGTACCTCAACCGGGGCGAGCCCGAGGGCGGGGTGACGCTGGACGCCCGGATCCGCGGGAGGGTCGCGGAGTGCCTCGACGATGACGGGCCGACGGTCGTCGTGGCGCACTCGCTGGGCACGGTCGTCGCCCTGGAGACCCTGCACGCCCACCGCGGCGAGGTGCCGCTGCTGATCACTCTGGGGTCGCCGCTCGGGACGCGGACGGCGGTGCTGCCGCGGGTGCGCCCGCAGCCGGTGTCCGCTCCCGCCTGCGTCGGCCGGTGGCTGAACTTCTGGGACAGGGACGACATCGTGGCCGCCCGGCCCCGGCTCGAGGAGTTCGTACGGGCGAACGCCTCGTCGGTGCGGCCGGTGAGCGGCCGGGTCGACTCGGACGGCGCGTGGGTGCACCCGGCGGCGCGGTACCTGGCGCAGGCCGCAGTGGCGGGCCCGCTCGTCGAGGCCCTGACCGCCGCCGCCACGTCATGACCGGCCCGCGGCACGCCCTGGTGATCGGGGCGCAGTGCCCCGGCCTGGGCCTGCTGGACGGGCTCGAGGACGCGGCGCGGGCGCTGCACGGCACGCTGACGGCGCCGTGGGCGGGCGGCTGCGAGAAGGACCCGCCGGGCGGGCCGTCGCTGCTGTGCGGCGACCAGGTGACGCGGGCCCGGGTGGAGGCGGCGGTCCGGGCGGCGGCGCTGGGCGCGGGCGACGCGGGCGCGGTGCTGGTCCTGGCGCTGATCGGCCACGGCATGGCCGGCGGCACGGGGCTGTACTTCATGGCGAGCGACTCGCTGCCGGAGGAGCCCCTGACGGCGGTGGACGTGGGTTCGCTGCTGGCGCAGGCGCTGGACACGCGGGGCCTGGCGGGGGTCATCGCCATCGTGGACACCTGCCACGCGGGCAACGCGGTGCCCGATCTGAAGTCGGTCGCCAACGGCATCCGGCAGGGCGACACGCGGCTGTCGCTGCTGATGGGGTCGGGTGCGGCGGAGGAGGCGTACGGACTGCGGTTCAGCAGGACCCTGGTGAAGGTGCTCCGGGAGGGGATCGCGGCGGGGGGCGAGGTGCTGGCGGCGGACGCCGTCGTGGAGGCCGTGCGGGAGGACGGCGGCACCGTGGGGCAGGCGATCTGGCGGGCCGAGTTCGACGGGGCGCGGTTCGGGCCGGGCCCGCTGTGGCTGGCGCGCAACTCCCGGCACGCGGCGCCGGGGGCGCGGCTGGGCCCGGTGGGGTCGGAGGAGCTGGCACGCGCCGTGGCGGCCGTGGACACGCCGGTGGACTGCCGGGTGACGACCGGCAAGGACCTCGACGCGGTACGGGAGGGGGTGGCCGCCGCGGAGCCGTCGCCTGCGCGGGAGTGGGCGCTCGACGTGGTGGACGCGCTGGGCGCGGCGGCGCGGACGGTCCGGCTGCTGGAAGCGTGGCCGGGGGCGCCGCTCACCTCCGGTCTCCTGCGGCGGGCGTTCGGCGGGGCGTGCCCCGGTCCGGTGGAGTCGCCCCCGGCGTCGTCGGGCACCGACCTGCTGCGGGACGTGGTGGAGTACCTGCTGCTGCGGGCCCCGGTTGCGGGCCGGCCGCGGAGGGCGCCGCTGGTGGACTTCGTGGCGCTGCTGGCGCACGAGACGGGGGTGGCCCCGGGGACTCCCGCGGTGCGCGACTGGGCGGCGGAGCTCGGTGCGGTGATCGATCTGAACGACGCGTTCGTGCGGCTCGCGGACCGGTCGCGGGAGACGCGGCTGCGCTTGGTGGTGAGCCTTCACGCGGCGGTCGGCGACGAGTGGCCGGAATCGCTCGCGGCGTGGCTGCTGGACGGCGGGGAGGTGCGGGACCGCGAGGAGTTCGCGTGCAGCCCGGACCGGACGGGTGTCGAGCGGCAGGTGGGCGCGGCGCTGCGGTGGGCGTCCCGGCTGGCCGCGGCGACGGGTGTGCCGCTGCGCCGTGTGGAGGTGGCGGCGCCCGCGCCGCTGCTGGTGCGGTGGCGGCCGGAGGAGACGGACTTCGGGATGCGCCTGGGCGCCGAGCACGACGTGGTCCTGCGGTGGAGCGACCGCATCCAGCCGCCCGACCATCTGTGGTGGATCAACGACCGGGCGCGCCGGACGCTGCAAGCCATGGAGGAGTGCCCCGACGGCGGCCGGCTGGAGTGGCTCGGCGAGACCGAGACGCGGCAGGTGCGTGAGCTGAGGGACCGGCTGCTCGCCGGTCCGCGCACCCGCGCGGTCGCGCTGGAGCACCGCCCGCCGCATCTGAGCGACATGCTGGAGACGCTGCTCGCCTCCTCGCCCATCGTGTTGTGGCCGGACGACGAGACGCATCGCGTCCCCGCGGAGGCGCGCCGCTACCTGGACGCGTACTGGCATCTGCTGCCGGGCGAGTTCTGCCGCGCGTACCGGGACCGGTGGAGCGGCGGGGACAGCGGGGGGCCGGGGCGCGGCCACCTCGCCCGGCTGCGCACGGTGTGGGACGACGCGGAGTGGCTGGAGTTCTGCAGGTGGTTCGAACAGTTCACGACGGATGGGGAGAGTCCCGCATGACCTGGCAGCCCTTCTACGCGGGAACCGGTGTCGCCGCGCGCGAGCGGGTGGAGCTGGCACCGCCGCCGCCCTGGCGGGTGTTTCCCCGCAGGTCCCTGCACGAGCAGTTCGTCCCTCCGCCCGGCCTGGTGGAGGCGGTGAACGCCGCGCTGCTGCTGCGCCGCCCGCTGCTGCTGACCGGCCCGGCGGGGTCGGGGAAGTCCACGGTGATCGAGCAGGTCGCGGCCGAGCTGGCGCTGGGCCCGGTCCTGCGCTGGCACATCACGTCCCGCAGCGGCCTGACGGACGCCCTGTACCGGTACGACGCGCTCGGCCGGATCCACGCGCAGCGGCTGGAGGGCCCGGGCGGCGGCGACGACATCGCGCCGTTCCTGCGGATGGGGCCGCTCGGCACGGCTCTGCTGCCGTCACCGCGGCCCCGGGCGCTGCTCGTCGACGAGATCGACAAGAGCGACCTGGACCTGCCCAGTGATCTGCTGGACGTGCTGGAGCGGGGCGAGTTCGAGATCCCGGAGCTCGCCCGGTACGGCAGGGACGTCGTCGCCGTACGGGAGTGGGGCGGCGACGCGCACCACGAGGTGACGCGCGGCCGGGTGCGGTGCACGGAGTTCCCGTTCATCGTGATGACCAGCAACGGTGAGCGCGACTTCCCGGCCGCGTTCCTGCGCCGCTGCATCCGCTTCACCATGCCCATGCCGACCCCGGAGAGCCTGCTCAGGGTCGTCGCCGCGCATCTGGGCGCCGACACGGCGGAGTCGGAGACGGCCGGGGAGCTGGTCGGCGTGTTCGTGGAGCGGCTCGCCGCCGGGGAGAGCCTCGCCGTGGACCAACTCCTCAACGCCGTGCACCTCCTGTCCGGGGACGGCGCGCCGGACGGGGAGCGCCGGCAGGCCGTCGTGGACCTGCTGCTGCGGGAGCTCTCCCGTGTCTGACGCCCTCGGCCGGGTGCTGGCCGCGCTGCGTACGGCCGTCCCGCACCTGGACCCGGCGGCGGGGAGCGGGGGCGGCCCGGCGGACGCGCTGGACGGCACGGCGCTGGCGGAGGCGCTGTGGCTGGCCGCAGCGATGGCCGGGCAGGGGGCGGCGGTCCCGGCGCCGGCCGACCCGCCGGAGCCGGCCGCGGTGCCGGGAGCGACCGCGCCGGCCCAGGAGGGGACCACGGCGCTGCGGAAGCGGGAACTCCCGGCGCCGGACCCGGTGGGCACAGGCGGTTCGCAGGCGCGGCCCGCCGGGGCGCGTCACCTCCACGAGCGGCTGCCGGGCGCCGCCACGCGGGTGCGGGGCCACGCCGTGGCCGCGCCGCGCGCCACCGGCCTGCCCCGGGCGCTGGAGGTGACGCGGGCGCTGCGGCCGTGGAAGCGCCCCTGGCCGGAAGGGCGGCGCGGCAGACTGGACATCGACGCGACGGTGGACGGCTACGCCCGCAGCGGCGAACTGATCCCGGTGTTCTCGCCCGCGCCGGAACGGTGGTTCGATCTGACGCTCGTCGTGGACCAGTCCCCTCAGATGCGCGTGTGGGAGGAGACCCTCGACGACTTCAACGGCGTCCTGGACCGGCTGGGGGCCTTCCGCACGCTCCAGGTGCGGGACCTGCGGTTCGACGACTCCGGCGGCCCGCAAGCGCCGGGGCAGCTGCGGCAGGCGGACGGGCGCAGGCTGGTGGTCGTCGTGTCGGACTGCGTGGCCGAGCCCTGGCGGCGGCCCCCCGTGTGGCTGCTGCTGCGCGAGTGGGCGGCCACCACTCCCGTCGCGCTGCTGAACCCGCTCCCGACGAAGCTGTGGCGGCGCGGCGGGCTGAACCTGCCGACGGTACGGTTCGCGCCCGCCGCGCCCGGGGCCCACCGCAGTCGCCTCCCCCACGCCGCGCCACCCCTGCTGGACCTGTCCGCGCCGGGCGAGTCACCCCCTGGCGGGACACCTGTCGGCGGGACGTCTTCTGATGGTGGGTCTGCCGGCGGGACGTCTCCTCACCTGGGCGGTGCGTCCCGTGCGGGAGCGGTCCTGGGTGGTGCGCCCCCTGCCGGTGCGGTCCCGGGCGGTGCGGCTCCCGGCGGGGCGGGCGCTGGCGGGGCGGTCGCCGGGGCCGGGGGCGCCGACGCGGGTGCGTGGCTGCCGATCCCCGTGCTGGCCCTTTCGCCGCACTCGCTCGACCGCTGGTCGCGGGCGTTGATGCGCGGCGCACCGGAGGGCTGTACGGCCGTGCTCGTCCCGCCCGGCGGACGGCTGCCCGGCCGGCCCAGGCCGCGCGCCCTGCCGGCCTCGCCCGGCACGGCCGCTCGGGGCTTCCTCCGTACGGCCTCGCCGCGTGCCGTGCGGCTCGCGGTGCTGTGCGCGCCGTTCGACCGGCTCAGTCTGCGGCTGCTGCATGTGATCCGCCGGGAGCTGGTGCCCGACGCGACGACCGCCGACGTGGCGGAGGCCGTGACGAGCGGCCTGTTCGAGCTGGGTCAGGGCGACGGCGACGCCGGGTCGCTGGAGCTGGTCCTGTCCGAGGACGTCAGGGCGGTGCTGCGGGAGCGGCTGCCCGCGCATGAGGCGTGGCGCGTCCACCAGGCGCTCGACCGGTACGTGGCCTCGCGCGGCGACGGGCGACCGGGGCTGCGCTCGGTCGCGTACGACGAGGCGGGCCCCCGCGAACTGCCCGCCGAGCAGGAGGCGTTCGCCCGCGCGTCCCGGCAGACACTGGAGCTGCTGGGGCTGTCCGTGCCCGCCGGGGAGCCCGCGGAGCCGGACCGGGGCGACGGCCGGGACGAGAGCAGGGACAACCAGGACCCGCACGGCGCGGAGACGGAGGGCTGGTCCGGGACTTCGGGCGGGTTCCCCCCGCCGCCCGACGTGTTCATCGGCGACGCGGACGTCGTCGATTCCCTCGTCGCACAGCTCGCGGCGCCGACCGCCGGTGTCGTGTGGGTGTCCGCCGTCGAGGACACACCCGGCACGGGGCGCACGGCCCTGGCGCTGCACGTGGCCCACCGCTTCGCCGGTGAGCGGTACTACGTGGACCTGCGCGGTTCCGGTCCGCATCCCGTACCGCCGGAAGCCGCGCTGCACCGGCTGCTGACGGAGATGGGCGCCTCGCCCGGCCCGGGGCCGCACACCGCGCGCGAGCTGGCCGCGCGGCTGGCGGAGGCGGTCGCCGGGCGGCGTGTGCTGCTCGTACTGGACGACGTGGCCGACCCCGGCCCGATGAGGGACCTGCTGCCCGTGGCGCCGGGCTGTGCCGTACTGGCCACGGTCACCGGCGTACGCGCCGTGCGGGGGCACCGGCTGCTTCCCCTGACGGGTGACGACGCCGTGCGCGTCGTCGCGGCCTGGGCCGGCCTGGACGGCGACGGGGACCGGGAGGCGCTGCGCGAGCTGACGGCCGACCGCGTGTGGTGGCCGCGCACGCTGCGCCTGGTCGGCTCCTGGATCGCCTCGGGCTCCGCGCCGCCTTTGCCCGAGCTGAGCCGGCTGGTCGGCACGATTGCCGTCGCCCAGCCGGCGGCGCTCGGACGAGCCGTTCTCGACCTGCGGCTGCGTCACCTCCCGGCGGACGACCGAGAGGCGCTGGCCCTGCTGGCCCGCCTCCCCACCGGTGAGGTGACCCGCACGGAGGCGTGGGCCCTCCTCGGCAACCGCCGGGCCGCGCTCACGATGCTCGACCGGTTGGCGCGCCACGGGCTGCTGGACCGGCGAGGTGCCGGGGTGTACCGGATGCCGCAGGACGTGCGGCGCCAGGTCCTCGCCGGGCACCCGCACGACGCCCGGGCCGCCGTCGCCGTCACGCGGCTCGTACGCCACCACCTCGCCGCTGCCGCCGCGCTCCACGAGGAGGAGCGCCCCGGCTCCGCGCTGGCCGAGAACCTGAGGGTGCGGGCCACCGAGGTCACCGACGACGGCCCCTCGCATGTGTGGCCGGCCAACGCGCTGGCACTGGCGGCCGAGGCGGCCACGCCGGCGCGGTCGCCGGACCACTTCGCCGACCTGCTCCTGCTGCTGCACGTGCAGGGCGCGTCGACCCCGTACCGCTCGCGGTTCGAGGAAGCCGCGAGGGCGCTGATCGAGGCGGCGCCGGCCGGAGCCGAGCAGTCGGCGGTCCGGGCCGTGGTCGCCCTGGCGTTGGCGCAGTACGCCGCCGGGGCGGTCGGCGAGGCGGCCCAGACGCTGGGCGACCTGCCGAGCGGCGCGTGGGACGAGGATCCGGCGCTGCGGGGGCCCGCGAACCAGCTCGCCGGGCGACTGGCGTGGGAGCGCGGCCGTCTGGAGGAGACCGAGGCGTTCCTGAGGCGGGCGCTCGACGCGTACCGCACGGACGGTGACCGCTTCGGCGTGGCGACGTGCGGCCTCGACCTGGCGTCGGTCCTCACCCGGCTCGGCTGGACCGACGAGGTGCTGCGGACGGTTCTGGAGGCGCTCGGCAGCCATCGGGACTCGGTACCCCACGCCCTCATGCGGCGGGGCCTGCTCGCCCTGGAGGAGGCGCTGGCGGCGGCCGGACGCCACCGGGAGCTGCTCACCGCGCAGGAGGCGTTGATCTCCCAGTACCGGACGGAGGGCGGGAACCCCCACGAGGAGGGCCTGGTCCTCGTCCGGATGGCGCGGACGCTGATCGCGCTGGGGCGGCTGCCCGACGCGGAGGCGTCGGCACAGGCGGCGCTCTCGCACCTCGACGCCGGGCCCGAGGGGGAAGCCGGCCGGGAGGAGGCCCGGCAGGTGCTCGCCGCGATCGCGCAAGCGGCGGCCGGTGCCGGGCCTGGCGGTCCCGCCGTCGTCCTCGCCCTGGCGGCCGACGGCGACGTCACCGTCACCGGACAGGCGCTCTCGCTCGCCCTCGCCTCGCTGGCGGACGTCCCCGGCATGCCGCGCGCCGGCCACCGGATGCTGGCCGGGGACGACCGGTGCGTGATGGTGCTGCCGTCCGAAGTACCGCTCGACACCCTGCTCGTCGGCCTGGCGCAGCGGCTGCCGGACGAACTGGAGGCGGCCGGCGGAAGGCCCGCCGCGCGCCTGGCCGTCCATGTCGGGGACGTTTCCACGCGGCGGGGCGGGATCGACGACTCCGATCCGCACATCGGGCTCACGGTGACGATGGCGGGTTCACGCCGACTCCGGGACCACTCGCGGAACTTCCCCTTCCACACGACGCTCTGCCTCTCGCCCGAGGCGTTCGAGCGGCTGGGCGGCCGGGACTCCGACGGTCTCGTGGCGGGGCGTTTCACCGCCCACGAGGTCGTCGAGGACGGGCAGGCCGTCTGCGTCGTACTCACCCCGCGCACCGACCTGTCCGCGTACGACGCCGAACTGCTCATGCTGGCCCGCGTGTTCAGCGACGGCGACCCGGACGGGCAGCTCATGGCCGCCGCTCTGCGGAAGTCCATCGACTCGGTGCTCGACCCCGAGCTGACGGGCCGCTACGACCCGGCCCGGCTCGACGAGCGGGAGAGGGAGCTGCTCGCCGGACGGCTGGCGCGGGAGCTGCGCGCCGGTTTCCCGGCGGCCGCGCGGTACCGGCTGAAGCTGTCGCTGGAGGGCGCCGGCTGGGCATTCTCGCCGGCCGATCACGGGGACATCTGCCTGGTCGTACGGGCGGACGAGGAGCACGCCCGCTGGTCGGCGGGGCTGGTGCGGATACGCCCCGGCATGACGGTCGCGCCGGTGCACGCGGACGCGCCGTCGCCGCTGACGCCGGAGGCCCGCACGGCGGTGCTGTGGCTGCATCGCGCCGCGCCGCTGCGGGAGAACCTGCTGCTGCGGCTGCGCGACGGGGACCGCGCCGCGATCCTGGCGCCCGCGTCCGCCGTTGAGCGCACGGCGGAGTTGTTCCGGCGGGTGCGGGAGCGGCCCGTGACCGAGGCGGCGCTGCGGCCCGTGTCGCGGCGCCGCGACAACGCCCGCACGGTCCGGGAGGCGGCTGCGCTGCTCCGCGAGGAGGGCGTGCTGGTGGTGGGCGGCAACCGGCGGGGCCGCGAGGTGGCCGGGGCCCTGCGGCTGCCCGTGCCGGACGCGGACGCCTATGTGAGCGTCCGGTTGACGCGGCGCCGCCCGCACCATGCCGGGCCGTCGCTCCTGGCGGGCGGTGTGGCGTGGGTCGTGGCCGGGCCGGACGATCCGCTGGAGCCGCTCCCCCGCGACCTGCCGAACCCCCGCCGACCGAGGTGACCGGAGCCCCGCGGGAGGCCCGGGTGACCGGCGCCCCGCCGTACTCGGCCGCGCCCACCGTGCCCGGGCGGTCCGGTTGACCGGCGTCCCGCCGTACTCGGCGGCGTCCACCGTGCCCGGGCCGTCCGGGTGTCCGGCGCCCCGCCGTGTTCCGCCGCGCTCGGGATGTCCGGGGTCTCCGGAGTGCGGGCGAGGAGGTGGTCACATGCCGGTGGGCCAGGTCTCCTCCTCGTGGGTGTCCGGCGGTCCGGTGGTGCGCAGCGGGGTCAGGGCGGTGGTGCGGTCGAGGTGCAGGAAGGCGTCGTACCGGTCGGCGGGCAGCGTCGGCACGTAGTTGCCCCAGCGTTCCCGCGCCGCGTGGTAGACGACGCCGATCGCCCGGTGGTCCCGTACGGCGGCGGTCCAGCCGCCGCTCTCCGTGCCGGGGAGGACGAACAGCGCCGGCTGGCCGGGCAGCGCCTCGTGCATCAGGTGCTCCAGGCTGCCGCTCCGGGCGGGCGGGACCCGCATCACGCGCGGTTCCGCACCCCAGAAGTCGGCGGCCAGGACGGTCCCCTCGTACGAGCCGAAGCCGATCAGTACGACGCCCTCGGCGAGGTGCCGTTCACGGACGAGCTGGCCGACGTTGACCATCCCGGCGTCGGCCATGCCGGTGGCGCGGGCGTCCCCGATGTGGGTGTTGTGCTCCCACACCACGGCCCGCGCTCCGGGGCCGTGGTGCCGCATGAGCCGGTCCAGGGTGTCGGCCATGTGGCGGTCGCGGATGTTCCACGCCTCGGGGCCGCCCCGGACCATGGCCCGGTAGTACGCCTCCGCTCCGGCGACCACCTCGGCGTTCTGCCGCAGTGCCAGCTCGGCCAGCCGGTCACCGGGCCCCCGACCCGCCACCGCCACGCCGCCGCCCCGGTCCGCACGCCCGACCGCGCCGCCCCGGTCCGCCACATCGGGGCCGCGCCGCAGGTCCACGAGCAGCGACAGCACCTCCGGCTCGCAGCCGGACGGCACCAGCCGGGCCGCCCTCGCGTACTCCTGCGGGTCCTCGGCGTACGGCTCGAAGCACCGGTACGCCTCCAGCGCGGCCTCCACCCGGTCAGGGTCGTGCCGCCGCAGATGGCCGAGCACCGCGTGCAGGGACTCCCACAGGCTGTACACGTCGAGCCCGTAGAACCCGACGCGCCGTCCGGCGGGCAGCCGCCTGTTGTACTCCCCCAGCCAGCCGACGAAGTCGGCGACGTCGGTGTTCGCCCACATCCACGCGGGCCAGCGGCGGAAGCCCGCCAGCACCTCGCGCGGGTCCTCCGGGGCGCCCGGTGCTCCGGTCACCACGTGGTGCACGGCCAGGCAGTCGGGCCAGTCGCCCTCCACGGCGACGAACGACACGCCGCGCTCCTCGACGAGCCGCCGCGTCAGCTCCGCCCGCCACCGGTAGAACTCGGCCGTCCCGTGCGACGCCTCACCGATCAGTACGTAGCGGGCGTCACCGATCCGCTCCATCAGCGGGTCCAGCGAACCGGGGCCGGTCAGCGGCAGCGCGTCGGCCCGCACCCGCCCGGCGTCACCGCCGGGCGCGCCGGCCCGTGCGGCACTCGTCACGGCCCGCCGCCGGCGTCGAGGAGCCCGCCTCCGTCGAGGGGGCTCGCGGCGTTCGTGTCGGGTACGTCGGCGCACACCCCGCACAGCATGCGCCGACCGCGCACCGGCTGCGACGGGCCGGGGCCGACCGGCTCGCGCACCGTCTCGCCCCGTACCCGCACATGGTCGCGGCACAGTCCGGCGCCGCAGAACCGGCACACCGCGACGGCCGGGTTCGGGCGGTCGCACTCGTAGCAGTTCACGGTCTTCCTCGCTCTCGCTGCCGGGGGCGGCGGTCGCCCGGGGTGGCCGCCGTCCGGGCCGGACGCCATCGGCGTCGGCGCCGTCCGCTGCGGCGGCCACGCGACCGGGCGCCACCCGTGTGCCGGACCGCCGACCGGGCCGTCACCGGTCGTGGCGGGCTTGCGGCCCGAACGTCATCCGACGTACCGGCGCGCGGTCGACTCGCGCTGCGCCTTCGCCAGGGTCCGCAGCCGCGCCTCCACCGGCGGAGGTACGACGCGACGCTCCCGCAGCACCCACGGCAGTCCGGCCGCCGCGGCCGCGAACGCCCGTACCGACGCGCGGTCGCGGGGCACGGTGCGGGCCAGGTGCAGCGTCCTGCGCAGGGCGGGGCCGACGGGGCGGCGCAGCCAGCAGAACCACAGGGTGTTGCGCAGCCCGTCGACACGCCGCTTCGTCGCGTCGCGCGCCTTGGACGGGGCGTGGTGGACGGTGAGGTCGGCGACGTACACGAGCCACCAGCCGAGCGTCGCCAGGTCCGTGGCCAGCAGTTCCTCCTCGCCGCCGAGCCAGAGCCGCTCGTGGAAGCCGCCGGCCGTGAGGAAGGCGTCCCGGCGCATGACGGTGGCCGCCGCGAGGAACGACCCGAGCGCGGGGCCGGGCAGCCAGTCGGGGCCGGGCACCGGCGAATCGCGCAGTTCCGCGACGATCGGGTCCTCCCGGCCACCCGGCTCCACCAGGATGCGCCCGGTCACGGCGGCCAGCCGCTCGTGCCGGTCCAGTACATCGGCGGCACCGGCCAGCGAACCGGGCTCCCACCAGGAGTCGTCGTCGCAGAAGGCGATGTACGGGGTGCGGGCCCGGCGTACGGCGAGGTTCCGGCCGACGGCGCCCAGATTGGCGCCCGGCGTGAGCAGGGTGACCTCCGGGTGGCAGCGGGCCACGGCGTCGGCGGTGCCGTCCGAGGAGGCGTTGTCCACGACGATCACCGGCGGCCGCTCGGGCAGCCGCACGGTGTTGTCGAGGGTGCGGAGCAGTTCGTCGCGCCGGTTGTGGGTGATGATCACGACGGTGGTGCGCGGATCGGTCACGTGGACGCCTCCTCTCCCCTGGCGGGCCGGGGCTCCCAGGCCCGGGGACCGCTGCGGGGGCCCCGGGGTGCTCCCTCCCGGCTACCGCTCTCGGGCCGGGTGAAACCGGCACCGCCGGACCGACGCGGGGAGGCCGGTGCGGGACGACCAGCGCGGGCGGCCAGTGCGGGCGCCGAGTGCCGGGCGGCCGGTGCGGGCGCTCAGGGCCGGTGCGGCCCGGTCGCGGCGGCCTCCGCCCGGGCGATGGCCCACGCCGCGTTGACCAGGCCGATGTGGCTGAACGCCTGCGGGAAGTTGCCGAGCGGCTCGCCCGTTCGGGGGTGGGCCTGCTCGGCGAGGAGGCCGAGGTCGTTGGCGTGGCCGGCGGCGCGCTCGAACACGGCGCGGGCCCGGTCGGTGCGTCCCGCGAGCGCGTACGCCTGGGCCAGCCAGAACGTGCACAGCAGGAAGCTGCCCTCGTCGCCCGCCAGCCCGTCGACGCGGCTCGCGGTGCGGTAGCGGCGTACGAGGCCGGTGCCGTCGGTGAGGTGGGTGTCGACGGCGTCCACCGTGGCGAGGACCCGCGGATCGTCGGCGGGCAGGAAGCCGGTCAGCGGCAGCATCAGCGCCGACGCGTCGAGGTCGTCGGAGCCGAAGGACTAGGTGTACGCGCCGACGGACGGGTTCCAACCGCGGGTGAGGATCGCGTCGCGGACCTCCTCGCGGGCGGCGCGCCACCGCCCTACCGGCCCATCCGCCCCGCCGACGTCACCGTCACCCCCACCGCCACCAGCACCTCCACCGGCACCGGCACCGGCACCTCCACCGGCACCGGCACCGGCACCGGCACCGGCACCGGTCAGGCTGCCGGCCAGGCGTACCGCGCGGTCGAGGGCGACCCAGCACATGAGCTTCGAGTACAGGAAGTGGCGGGGCTCGCCGCGGATCTCCCAGATGCCGTGGTCGGGCTGCCGCCACACCTCCGCCGCCGCGTCCGCCAGCCCGGCCAGGAACGCGCACAGCGGCGGCCGGGAGCGGAGCTGGTCCTCGAAGCGGGCGGCCGTGTCGAGCAGTTCGCCGTACACGTCGAGCTGCGGCTGCCGCCAGGCGCCGTTGCCGACCCGGACCGGCCGGCTGGCCGCCCAGCCGGCCAGGTGCGGCAGCTCGCGTTCCGTCAGATCGTGCTCCCCGCCCACGCCGTACACGATCTGGAGGTGCGCGCGCGACCAGCCGGTGGCAGCGGCGGCCGCCATGAAGGAGAAGAACTCGTCGGCCTCGTCCGGGCAGGCCGCCACCCACAGGGCGTCCATGGTGAACGCGGCGTCGCGCACCCAGGCGTAGCGGTAGTCCCAGTTCCGCTCGCCGCCGGGGTCCTCGGGCAGCGAGGTGGTCGGCGCGGCGACGACGGCGCCCGTCGGCTGGTACGACAGGGCCTGGAGGACGCGTCCGGAGTGGTGCACCCGCTCCTGCCAGGGGCCGGTGTACCCCTGGTGGGTACGGGACCACGCCTCCCAGGCGGTGAGGGTGTGTGCCAGTTCGGCGGCCAGCTCGCCCTGGTCCCACACGCGCGGCTCGGGCCCGCCGAGCGGCGCCCAGTGCAGCGCGAAGTGCAGGGTGTCGCCGGCCCGCAGGGTGGCCTCCCCGGTCGCCTCGTCGCCGTCGGCGTCGAGCGGCAGGGGGCTGTTCAGGGCGAGCACGGCGGGGCCGCCCCGGGCGAGGACGCCGCCGTCGCAGACCGTGAGCAGCGGGACGACGAGCCCGTACTCGGGCCGGGGCCGGCAGGTGACCGTGACGTCCACCGTCCCGGCGGTGCAGGTCACGGCGCGGATCAGCAGGTGCGGGGCCCGGGCGCCGAGGCGGTGCGGGTCGTCGCCCGGACCGGTGGCGAGGGCGTCGGTGAGGGTGAGCGTGCCGGTGGGGGTGGTGAAGGTGGTGCGCAGGACCATGCTGTCGCCGAGGTACGCCCGCGAGGTCCGGGCGGGGCCGCGGGGGCGGATGGTCCAGCTGCCCGCGCGCTCGTCCAGCAGGGCCGCGAAGACGGAGGCGCTGTCGAAGCGCGGGAAGCACAGCCAGTCGACCGCGCCCGTACGGCTGACGAGGGCGGCGCTGTGCCGGTCGGAGAGCAGCCCGTAGTCGCCGATGGGGGTGCGCGCCGGCCCCTCTCCGGGGTGTCCGGTACGCGGCTGCGGGCCCGCGGGCTCCGCGCGGGTCCCCGTACGGGTTCCGGTGGTGCTCGGTTCGGCGTCTCGGGGGTGACCGGGCAAGGCACGTCCTCCGCTCGCGTACGACACGCCGGCGCCGCAGCCGCCCGCCGCGTACGACGACACGGCGGCGCGCCGGCCCGCCCGACACGCGTACCCCGTCCGCCGCCGAGGTCACCGGCCGTGTGGCGGCGCCGCCCGATCGGCGCAGGACCCGGCCCGCCCAGCCCACCGGACGACCGCCCGCACCGCTTCCGATGCGACGGCAACCTTTCGCGCCGCCGCGGCGACCGACAGGTGCTCGGCCCCCTGCGCGAGCACCACGCCCCCCGGACGGACCGCAGACCACGGACCACACCCGCGCGAGACCGCAGACCACACCCGCACGCCCAGCCACAGACCACCCACCACAGACCACCCACCCCGCACGCACACACCCACGCACACGCATACGCACACGCACACAGCATCGGAGCCAGTACATGACGCAGACACGCCACCGGGCGCGCCACCGCAGGCGGCGGACGGCGCTCGTCGCCGGTGTCCCGCTCGCCCTCGCCGCCGCGGGCGCCCTCGCCTACGGAGGGGCGTTCGGGATCTTCGGCGGTCACGGCGGGCAGTCCGCCCACGCGGCGCCGGCCGCGCCCGCGTGGGCCGTCGAGGAGGCCGACGGCTTCGCCTCGGTCGACGCGCTCGGCCAGAACGGGACGTACGGCGGCCGGGGCGGCCGGACGGTCACCGTGCGGACCCTCGCCGACCTGGAGAAGTACGCGACCGCCGCCGAGCCGTACGTCATCGTCGTCGCCGGGACGATCGCGGTGAACCCGGTCGGCAAGGAGATCCGCGTCGCGTCCGACAAGACGATCGTCGGGTCCGGCACCAGCGGGCACATCGTGGGCGGCGGCTTCTTCCTCGGCCCGGGCGTCCACAACGTCATCATCCGGAACCTGACGATCCGCGACTCGTACCAGGGTGTCTGGAACGACAAGGACCACGACTTCGACGCCGTGCAGATGGACGGCGCCCACCATGTGTGGATCGACCACAACGACCTGCGGCACATGGCGGACGGGCTGATCGACGTGCGCAAGGACAGCACGTACGTGACGGTGTCGTGGAACCGGATGAGCGACAACAACAAGACGTTCGGCATCGGGTGGACCCCGAACACGGTCACCGACATCACGATCCACCACAACTGGCTGCGCGAGACCGAGCAGCGCAACCCGTCGACGGACAACGCGGCCCGCGCGCACCTCTACAACAACTACCTGGAGGACACGCCGGACACGCGCATCACCTCCGCGTACGGCAACTACGCGCGCGGCAGGACCCGGATGGTGCTGGAGAACAGCTACTTCCAGGGGATGCGGAACCCGGTCATCCGGGACGCCACGGCCGTGCTGGTGCAGCGCGGCAACGTCTTCTCCGGCACGAGCGGCCGCAACGAGAGCGGCGGCGGCGCGGCGTTCGACCCGGGGGCGTCGTACGCGTACAGGCTGGACCGCGCGGAAGCGGTGCCCGCGCTGGTGAAGGCGGGCGCCGGGCCGAGGGCGTCCATCGGTACGGCGGCGGCGACGGCGGCCGCCGCCCCGGCCGCGGTGCGGACGCTCACCGTCGCGAAGGGCGGCGGCGCCCAGTTCACCAGCGTGCAGAAGGCCGTGGACGCCGTACCGGCGGGCAACGCGTCGCGGGTGGTCATCTCCGTCGCGCCCGGCACCTACCGGGAGACGGTGAAGGTCCCGGCGAACAAGCCGCACGTCACGATCCAGGGCTCGGGCGGCAGCCGCAAGGACACCGTCATCGTCTACGGCAACGCGTCGGGCACGCCGAAGCCGGACGGTTCGGGCACGTACGGAACCGGGGGCAGCGCCACCGTGGCCGTCGAGGCCGACGACTTCCAGGCGCGCAACCTGACGATCGCGAACGACTTCGACGAGGCCCGCAACCAGCACCTGTCCGGCCACCAGGCGGTCGCCCTGCGCACGGCGGCCGACCGGGTGCTCCTCGACCGGATCATCGTCGAGGGCGACCAGGACACGCTGCTGCTGGACACCGCCGCGAAGGACCGGCTGGGCCGCGTGTACGTCACGGACTCGTACATCACCGGCAATGTCGACTTCGTCTTCGGCCGGGCCACCGCCGTGATCGACAAGTCGGTGCTGACCCTGAAGAAGCGCTGGAACGGCACGTCCGCCGGGTACGTCGCCGCGCCCAGCACCCCGGCGAACCGCAAGGGCTTCCTCATCAACCGGTCCGTCGTCAACGGCGATGTGGCGCCCCGCACCTTCCACCTCGGCCGCCCCTGGTACGCGGGCGGCGACGCGTCGCTGGACCCGCAGGTCACCGTGCGGGACACCACGCTGAGCGACGCCGTCAAGGCCGCCCCGTGGAGCGACATGAGCGGCTTCTCGTGGAAGGACGCCCGCTTCGCGGAGTACCGCAACTCCGGCCCCGGCGCGGGCGCCGCGAGCGCGGACCGGCCGCACCTGACCCCGGCGCAGGCGGCCGGCCAGGAGGTCGCGGACTGGCTCGGCGGCTGGACCCCCACCGCCTCCTGACGCGGCCCCTCACCCGTACGGCGTGCTGACGCCGCCCCTCATCCGTACGGCCCGCTGACCGCGCTGCCGCCCGTACGGCCTCCGGCGCCGCCGCACCGGCAGGCCGTACGGCTCAGCGGGGGTCAGCCGCGGACCGGGGGGACCACTCGGATGCCGAAGCCGTACGAGCCGAGGGCCTGGGCGATACCGATGAACAGCAGGCTGTAGTGCTCCTGGCCGCGGGCCGTGGCGATGCCGCCCAGGTCGAGCAGCGCGTCCTCCGGCCAGCCGAGGTCGGCCAGCAGCGCGCGGACCGTGCGCTTGGCCCCTGCGTCGTCGCCCGAGAGGAACACGGTGCTCGGGCCCTCCACCGACGCCGGGTCGACCATGAGCGCGCGGTCGATGGTGCACAGCGTCTTGACGACCCGCGTGTCCGGGAACGTCCGCTGGATCTCCTCGCCGAGGCTCTCCCCCAGGTGGGAGAGGTCGTTGTCCTCGGTGAAGCCGACCGCCACGTCCAGGAGCACCTTCCCCGCCAGCGCGGGCGCGCCGATCGCGGTGAGCAGCCGCACGGAGGCCGTGCCGGGTGTCGCGTTGACCACCACGCCTGCCCCGTCGACGGCGGACGCGCAGTCCACGACCGGTACGCCCTCGACGGGGGCCGGTCCGAAGCCGGCGGCGCGCCGCGAGCCGAGGACGGCCTCGTGCCCGGCCCGCGCCCACGCCCCGGCGAGGGCGCGCCCCACATTGCCTGTTCCGAGAATTCCGATCTTCATGACGGCGACGCTACGGCCGCCCGCGCCCCCGCCGCCTCGGCCCGGGGACAGGTGCTTCGTACCCCGTGGGTCCTACGGCCCCGGCGGCACCCCTCGGCCCGCGGCCCTGGTCCCGACGGCGGCCGGACAGGCCCGTTGGCCCGACGGCCACCGGGGACAGGCCCGTTGGCCCGAGTGACCGTCGGGGACAGGCCCGTTGGCCCGACGGCCGCCGGGGACGGGTCCGTCGGCCCTGCGGTCATTGGAAGCTGAGGCGGTGGGGGTGGGCCCGGTCGGCCGGGCACGTGTGGACGCGCATCAGGCCGCGTCCCAGGTAGACGCCGACCGGGTCGACGACGCGCGGGTCGATGTCGCGGGTGTCGCCGCCAGGCCCCCGGTCCTCCAGCGGGAGCCAGCCGGCGGAGGCGCCGTCGCACTCCCCCATGGCGACGGTCAGCAGCGGAGGCATCGGCGTCCCGCAGACCGGGCAGTCGACCGGCGCGGGGTCGGTCAGATGCCAGGAGGCGTAGCCTCCGACCTTCCAGCCGGGCGCGATGGACAGATCGCTCCGGTAGTCGATCTCCTCCGGCTCCTCGGCGCGGGCGGCCGCCATGGCCGCCTCGTACTCCTCGTACGTGGCGTAGCCCGTCGCGTCCCCGGTGCCGCCGTCGCCCTCCTCGTCCTCGCCGTCCTCGTCCTCGTCTCCGTCGTGGAGGCCGTCTTCCCACGCGTCGATCGCCTCCTGGAGCTCCTCGCTCAAGAGCCCGACGTACTCGTGCTCCACGACCTGCTCCGGATGGACCACGCACGGGGACGGGACGCACTCGGCGCGGCCGGCGACCGGGGGCTCGGGCTGCGGCTCCAGTACGGCTCCCACGGCGGCGGCGCGGCGCCATCTCAGCGCCACGTCGATGGTGCGCCCCGGCCCGTGCGCCTCGAACGGGCACCAGAACACCTGCAGCAGGTCGCAGCCGCCGGGCGCCGCGAGGTCCGGTACGTCCCCGGCGTGGAGCTGGGCTATGGCCAGCATCGGCAGCGGGTCGTCGTCCCGCAGCGCGGGCGCGTGGCGGCCGGGTGCCATGCCGTCCAGGGTGCGCCGCTCCTCGTCGGTGAGCTCCCGGCCCCGTGCGTCCTCCTCGATGCGGCGGCGCAGGCGCACGTCGGACAGCCGGTGGCCGGTGCCCTTGGGATGGACCGCCGTGCAGACCGGCCACGGCTCGTCGGCAGGCCACAGCAGCGGTCCGCCGACCGAGCTGTCCCGCGCCGTCGGCGCTCCGCGTCGCGGATGGAGCCGGGTCGCGGTGCGCCGGTACGCGGCGAGGCCGGGGAAGAGGGCCTCGGCGTCGACGGGGCGCGGGGGCGTGGTGCGGGTCATGCGGGGTCCTCCGGGGCCGTGCGGGCGTGCGGTACGACGAGGCCGGACTCGTAGGCGAAGACGACGAGTTGGGCGCGGTCGCGGGCGCCGAGTTTGATCATGGCCCGGTTGACGTGGGTCTTCGCGGTCATGGGGCTGATCACCATCCGTCCGGCGATCTCGTCGTTGGACAGGCCGCGTGCGACGAGGGCGACGGCCTCGCGTTCCCGGTCGGTCAGCTCGTCGAGGCCGGTGGGCGCGCCGGGGTCGGGCGGCTGGGTGACGTACCGGTGGATGAGCTTGCGGGTGATGGCGGGGGCCAGCAGGGTGTCGCCGCGGGCCGCGACCCGCACGGCGTGCAGGAAGTCCTCCGGCAGGACGTCCTTGACGAGGAACCCGGCGGCGCCCGCGCGCAGCGCGTCGAGGACGTACTCGTCCAGGCCGTGGTTGGTGAGGATGACGACGTGCACCCCGGTGAGTTTCGGGTCGGCGGCGATGCGGCGGGTCGCCTCGATGCCGTCCACTCGCGGCATCCGGATGTCGACGAGCGCGACATCGGGCCGGTGCGTCCGGGCCAGCGCCACGCCCTGCGCGCCGTCGGCGGCCTCGGCGACCACCTCGATGTCGTCCTCCAGGTCGAGGAGCGCGCGGAACCCGCTGCGGATGAGCGGCTGGTCGTCCACCAGCAGGACCCGGATCACGGCATCCGCTCCACGGGGAGTTCGGCGTGGACGGTGAAGCCGCCCCCGTCGCGCGGGCGCGCGCTGAGCCGGCCCCCGAGGGCGGTGACGCGTTCGCGCATGCCGAGCAGTCCGACGCCCGGCACCGGGGCGTCGGCGGGCGCGACCCTGCCGTCGTCGTCGACGCGTACAACGAGGGTGTCCGACCGGTGTTCGATCCGGACCGACGCGGTGGTCGCGTCCGCGTGGCGGGCGGTGTTGGTGAGCGACTCCTGCACGATCCGGTAGACGGTCCGGTCCACCGCGGCCGGCAGGCCGTGCCGGCGCCCTTCGACGGTCAGGGTCACGTCCAGGCCGAACGCCCGGGCGCCGCGCACGAGTTCGGGTACGTCGTCGAGGCCGCGCGCCGGGGCCGTGTCGTCGTCGCGCAGCGCCTCCAGGGTGGCGCGCAGCTCCCGGCTCGCCTCGCGGGCGGCCTCCTGGATGGCCAGCAGGGCCTCCGGGACGTCGTCGCCGCGTCGGCGGGCCACGTGCACGGCCACCTCGGCCTGGACCTTGACGACGGAGATCTGGTGCGTGAGCGAGTCGTGCAACTCCCGTGCGATGCGGAGTCGTTCCTCGTCGGCGCGGCGCCGCGCGGTCTCCTCCCTGGTGCGTTCGGCCTCGTCGGCGCGGCGCTCGGCCTGCCGCAGCGCCTCGCCGGCCGCGCCCGCCGCGACCAGCCAGGCGATCTCCAGGGCGCCGCGGGCCCGCGCGAACGCCTCCCCGGCGTCATACGGGCCCGACACCAGCGCCGCGAGCGGGAGCACGGCGAGCATGGCGACGCTCGCGACGGCCGTGGCGGTGCGGTGTCCGGCCCGTACGGCCGCGTACACGGCGAACAGGTACGCGACGACGGGCACGTCGAAGCCGGCCGCCTGGTGGCCGAGGGCGCACAGGCCGGTGGCGGCCAGGACCGCGAGCGGGGCGCGGCGGCGCCAGGCGAGCGCCAGTCCGCCAGCGGCCAGCAGCGCGTAGCCCGCCAAGTCGTAGCCGGCGGCGGCCGGATACGTCGCTGAGCGCTGCCCGGACAGGGCGGTGGCCAGCAGCGCCGCCGCCACGCCGACCGCCACGGCCCAGTCCGCCGCGCGGGCGCGCACCGGCACGGCGGCCCGGCCGGCGGCCCGGGGCGCGCCCGTGCCGCCCCCCGCTCCGGTACCCGCGGCCCCGGCCGTGTTCGTCCCGCTTCCGGCGCCCGCCCCCGAGGCCCCGGCCGCGATGGTCCCGCCCCGGACCCGCTCCCCTGCGTTCATGCGCGCACCCTAACCGGCCGTCGCCGTCGGGCGGGTCCCCCTGCCGGACGAGCGGCGGACTACCGCGCGCGCGGTACCGCCGCGCGTCCTGCGGCGCACGCGGCAGGGTGAAGTGTCCGCGTACGCGGGACGACCGGGGGCGGGCGCGGCCGTGATGCTCGTGGGGCATGTCCGTCGCAGGAGGAGAAGGAGCACCCCATGTCGGTCACCCTCGAGTTCGCCGTACCGGCGGCCGCGCATCTCGCGGTCCAGCCGCTCGCCGCCGACGTGTACACCATGGGTCCGGGGCGCCTGGCGGCCGCCGCGGCCGCGTTGGCCGGGCTCGTCGGCGTGGTCGCCGGCGCGCTGGCGCTGGCCCGCGCCACCGGCCGCACCACACGGGGCGACGCGCGTACCGGGGCCCTCGTGGCGTGGGCGGCGGGTGCGGTCGCCGTGACCGCGGGGGTCGCGGTCGTGGTCACCGCCGAGGGCGGGCTGGGCACCGGGAACGGCCTGGGCGGGGGCGTGGTGGCCGCGCTGCTCGGCCTGTCCGGCGCGGCCCTGGGCCACCTGGCCCGGTCCCGCACCGGCTCCCGGCGGCAGCGGAGCGCGGCGGGGCGGCAGGGCGTCCGTGACCTGGGGCGCGATGTCGCGGACGCGTAGCCTCCCGGTCGGGGCGTGCCCCTGCCGGGACCGGGCCAGGGCCGGACCGGGGGAGGCCGGCCGACGGGAAGTGGTGGCACCAGGCGGTCCGGGCGCCGGGGCGGGTCGGACCGGGGCCCCTACCGACGCCGGGCCAGGGCCCGAACGGGCGCGATCTGGAGGTGATCCACGCGGGGCCGGGCGGCGGCCGTACTGTTCCGGCCCCGCCCGGAGTGTTCGCCCGGCGGCATCGACGGCCTACGGGACCGCGCGACCGCCGACGCGTCGCCGGGCCGGGACGGGGGAAGCCGCTGACCACTCCCCCGCGTCCCCCGCATACGGCTCAGAGGTGCTCGCGCCGGGCCGCGTCCGGCGCCGCCGGGGACCGCCACTCCCGCCTGAGCAGCCCGAACACCCATGAGTCCGACACCTCGCCGTTGACGACGCAGTCTTCCCGCAACGTCCCCTCACGCCGGAACCCGAGCTTCTCCAGGACCCGGGCGGACGCCGGGTTGCGCGTGTCGACCTCGGCCTGGACGCGGTTCAGGTCCAGCGTGCGGAATCCCCACTCCAGCAGGGCGTGCGCGGCCTCCGTCGCGAAGCCGTGGCCCCACATCGCCTCGTCGAGGCAGTAGCCCAGCGACGCGCTGCGGTACTCCGCGTTCCACGCGGTCAGCGTGCACCAGCCGACGAAGGCCCCGTCGGATGCCCGGTCGATGGCCAAGCGCGCTCCGGTCCCGTCGTCCGCCATCTTCCGGCACGTCGCGAGGAAGCGCTCGGCGCGGGCCGGTTCGCTCCACGGCGGGGAGTCCCAGTAGCGCATCACACGGGGGTTGCCGTGCAGCGCGAAGAGGTGGCCGGCGTCGTCGTCGGCGAAGGGCCGCAGCCGCAGGCGAGCGGTGTGCAGGGTGGGGGTCGCCAGAGTCATGCGCGCCATCCTGTCCCCTCCACCGGGGAGCGGGACACCGGATATCCGCGCCCACGGCCCGGCACCGTGCCCCGCTGCCGGCCGACGGACGGCACGACCCGGCACGACCCGGCCCGGTCCCGGCCCGGCCCGGCAGCGTCAGCGGACGCGCGGGAAGCCGGACCCGATGTCCGGGCTGGGGCCGCCCGGACCGCGGACTCCCTGTCCTGCCGAAGGTGGCGACGGCCACGCCGCCGGCTCAGGCCGCCGGGCGCAGCCGGACACAGCAGTGTCCGGGGCCGGGTGCCAGGCACGCCTCGAACCCCGTCGCGTCCGCGCCGTCGAGGATGCCGCTCAGCAGACGGAGGTTCATGCCGCACACGAGGCTGGTGTGCTCCCGGGCCAGCGCGTGGAAGGGGCAGTTGGCGAGAAGGATGTCGTCGCCCTCGCGGCGGGGCTCGAAGCCGTATTCCTCCAGCAGGTCGACGACATCCGTGCCGCTCTGCCCGCCCAGTTGCCTGCCGAGCTCCTCGGCCTTGCGGTGCAGCACCCCGCGCACCGGCTCGCCGGTCGCGTCGGACTCCTCCACCGCCTGGGCGAGCAGCTTCCCGGCCAGCTCGTAGCGGCGGCCGGGCAGGGTGACGGCGATCTGCTTCGCCGAGCGGCGGTAGAGCTTGGCCGGCCTGCCCGCGCCCGGCCCGGAGCGTCCGCTGCGGCGTTCGAAGACGACGTCGAGGAGCCGCTCGTCGGCCAGCCGGTCCAGGTGGAACGCCGCGGTCTTCCGGGCCAGCCCGAGAGCGGCCGCCGCCTCGTCACGGCTCACCGGACCCGGCTGGCGCACGACGTGGTCGTACAGCCTCCTGCGGGTGGGCTCGTCGAGAGCGGCGACGGCGGAGACGTCCGCGTCGTGTACTTCCTCCGGGTTGTCCACGAACACCAGTGTAAAACCCTCGGCCATTGACTAAAGAGCGAGCGAGGTCTTCTATAGGAAATGAGCCTTGCCGATAGAAGGAGAGGGCCATGTCCTCCGCAACCACAAGCCCCAGCACCCCCACCACCCGGCGAGCGGCGCTCGCCGACCCCGGATACCAGGCGTTCGTGATCCTTCGCACCGGCTTCACGGTGGCGCCGATCCTGTTCGGACTGGACAAGTTCGCCAACCTGCTCGCGGACTGGCCCGCCTATCTCGCGCCGTGGATCGACGACGTCGTTCCCGGCAGCGCCCAGGCGGCCATGTACGCCGTGGGCGTGATCGAGATCGTGGCCGGCCTCGCCGTGGCGCTGGCTCCGCGCTTCGGAGGCTGGCTGGTGGCGGGGTGGCTGGCGGGCATCATCGTCAATCTGCTGACCATCCCGGACCACTACGACGTGGCCCTGCGCGACTTCGGGCTGCTCCTCGGCGCCGTCGCGCTGGCACGGCTCGCCCAGCGCTACCACACCGGGCGCCGGCGACCGTGAACGGGCGTCAGCGCCCGTGAACAGGCGACGGGACACAGGCCACGGGCCACAGGCCACAGGCCACAGGCCACGGGCCACGGGCCACGGGTCACGGGCGCACTGAACCGGTCGGCGGGCCAGGCCTCACGGCGTGAGCGCCGCGCCCGCCCCCTCCCGTGTGGCCCCCGGCCAGGCCCCACCGGGCAGACCGCCTACGGCCGCACAGCCGGTACGGGCCGTGGGCCCCGGGCCGGACGCGCCGGCTCCGCCGCCGTGCCGGTGGCCGGCGTCACCGCGAGGCGGCGTCGGCACGGTCGCCCGAGCAGGGATCCGGCCGCTCCGGGCGCCCGTCCCGCGCCAGTTCGGCGTTGAACTGCGCGCCCGCCAGCAGCACGACGTGGGAGACCCACAGCCACACCAGGAACGCCACCACGCCCGCCAGGGAGCCGTAGAGGCGGTTGTACGTCGCGATGTGCGACGCGTAGAAGGCGAAGCCCGCCGACGCCAGCAGCCACAGCAGCACCGCCAGCGCTCCGCCGGGCAGCGTCCGCCGCACACCGCGGGCCTCCGGCGGGCCCGACCAGAAGAGGAGCAGGACCAGGGCGACGACCACCGCGGCCAGCAGCGGCCACTTCAAGCCGGCCCAGACGAGGGCCGCCTGATGGTCCGTTCCCGTGCCCCGGCCGATGGCCCGGGCGACCCGCTCGGCGGCCGTGAGCGTCAGCACTCCGCTGACCAGCAGGGCGAGCACGGTCAGCGCCCTGAGCAGGATGGCGGGGAACGTCCGCCACGCCGGACGGCAGTCGGGCACGCCGTACATCGCGTGCAGCGCCCGCCGGAAGACGGCCAGGTAGCTGGAGGCCGACCACAGCGCGGCGCCCGCGGTGACCAGGAGCAGCAGCCAGCGGACCGACGGGTCCTCCCGCGGACTGCTCAGGGCCTGGGCGAGCACGGGACGGGCCGCCTCGGGCACGAAGTCCGCCAGTCGCGCGACGACCTCCTGGGGGGTGTCCGTGCCCAGCAGGGCGATGGAGAAGACCATCACCAGCAGGGCCGGGAAGACGGCCAGCACCGCGTAGTACGTCAGCGCCGCCGCCCAGTCGGTGAGGTCGTCCTCCCAGACGGCGACCGGTGTACGCGCCAGGGCACGCGCGTACGCGCCGTGGTCGCGCCGACCGGGCGCCGAGCCGCTCGCGGGGACACCGATCGTCATGACATCACCGCTCCGTTCGGGGCCTGCCGCCACCCGGCCGCCACCGCCCCGGGCGGGGGCCGGCGAGTTGCGTGTCTGGTGCCCCGTCAGGGCGGCGTCACGCCAGGGGGCGCGGCGCTGTCACCGCGCGTGCCTGCCCTTGGCCGGCTTCCCCTGCCGCGCCTGGGCCTTACCGGGAGCCTGACCGGCCGCTCCGGGGCCGGCCGCGCGGTCGCGCTGCCGCTCCGAGCCGCCGGCAGCCGACGGCGCGCCGCTGTCCGTCGCCGCGTCCGCTGCCGCGGCCCGGCCGTGCCCCGTGTGCGAGGGGGACCGCGGCGGCGCGGCGCCGTCGGCGGCTCCGGCCGGTGGAGCGGGCGAGGCGGCGGGGGCGGCCGGCGAAAACAAGGAGGGAGGGGCGGACCGGGAGGAGGAGGCGGACGCTCCCGACCGGTTCGCGTCCGGGGAGTCCGGCTCGGTCGTGGCGGGGCGGGGCGGACCGGACGCGGCGTTGTCCGCCTCGGCGGACGGCCCGCCCACCGAACCGGCCAGTCCGACGCCGAAGACGGTCAGGGCCGCGCCGGCGGTCAGCAGCATCCGGCCGGCCCTGCGCGGGGCGGGCCGGCCGGATGCGGTCCGTGCGGCCACCGGCCCGCCGTGGGCGGGGACGGCGGACTCGCCGCCGGCAGCCCCCGCCCCGGCGCCCGCCCGGTTCGGCCTCAGCGTGTCCGGGTTCCGCTCGCCATCGTCCTCGCCGCTCACGGGCGGATCCGCCGACGCGGAGGTCCCCGCCGGCGCGGAGGTCCCCGTCGGCGCGGTGGCGCCTCCCGCGAGGTCCTGCGACGCCAGGGCGGCCAGGGCGCGCCCACAGGCCGTGGCGTCCGGCCGTCGGCTCTCGTCCGCGTCGGTCATGGCTTCCAGCAGTGCGGCCAGCGCCGCCGGTATGCCCGGCGGAATGGCCGGGCTCCGGTGCAGTCGGGCGACCGCGGCCTCCAGCGGCGCCCCCGGGTACTCCAGTTCGCCCTTGATGGACTCGAGCAGCACCAGTCCCAGGCTGTAGATGTCCGCCGCCGGCCCGGCGCCCCGGCCCCGCACCTGCTCCGGGGCGATGTAGGCGGCGGTCCCGATCAGGGCGCCGGGGACGGTCTGGGCCGTGGCGCCGAGCGTCCTGGAGATGCCGAAGTCCGTCAGGTGGGGGGCGCCCGCCTCGTCCAGCAGGATGTTCGCGGGCTTGACGTCGCGGTGGACGACTCCGGCCTCGTGCACATGGGCCAGTGCGGAGGCCAGCGCGGCTCCGATCCGGCACGCCTCGGCGGGCGGCAGCGGGGCCGCGGCGATCCGCCGGCGCAGCGTCGTGCCCTTGACCAGCTCCATCACCAGGTAGGGCGTTCCGTCGTCCCGTCCGCAGTCGTACACGGTGACCAGGCCGGGGTGCTGCAACCGGGCCAGCAGCCGGCCCTCGCCGTCGAACCGCTCCTCCGTGTCGGCGGCACCGTCCGGGCGGAAGACCTTCACCGCGACCGGCCGCCGCAGGCGCAGGTCCAGGCCCTCGTACACATCGGCCGCGCCGCCGCGACCCAGCAGGTCGTCGAGCCGGTAGCGTCCGGCCACCACGTGGGCGGTGAGCCTGTTGTCCCATCGGATCGGCCACGAGCGGACTTTCATCCCTGCGCTCCCTGCGTCCTGTCGTCACCTGCCGTCGTCCGCCCGCCCACGTGTCCGCCGCCGGTGGCATGTCCGGCCGCGCGGGGTGCGAGCACCGTGTGCACGTGTGCCCCCTCAGCCGCCGGGCATCCCCCCGCCCCGCACCCGGCCTCGTGGACGGAGGTCCGGCGCGCTCCCCGGTCGCCGCCGGGCGCGACTGCGGCGGCCCGCTGACGCGGCCGGCGCATGGTCCCGGCAGGCCCCCGGAAACGCCCGAGGGGCCGTTTCGGATTCCTCCGAAACGGCCCCTCGGCCTGCGACTTCGCAAAGTCGGGACGACAGGATTTGAACCTGCGACCCCTTGACCCCCAGTCAAGTGCGCTACCAAGCTGCGCCACGTCCCGATGCGCTTCGGCCCGGACTCGCCGGGTGAGCGCGCAAGAGAACATTACCTCACCCTGCGGGCAGATCCGAAAGGGCCCCCTGGGCGCGGGCCGCCAGGGCGTCGGCGCCGCAGGCGGTGGCGAGGGCCGCCGCGCGGGCCAGCTCGGTGCGGGAGCCCAGGGCGACGCCGCGCTGGTGGCGGGCGAGGGCGTGTTCGTACGCGGACGGGGACGCCTCCAGGTGGCGTACCGCCTGCTCCAGGAGCGCGCCCGCCTCGTCGGGCGCGGCGAACAGGGCGGCGCAGCGGAGGGCTTCGCCCAGGGCGGTGCCGGTGCCGAAGCGCTCCGCGTGGGCGCGGGCCAGCGCCGCGTGGGCCGCCGCCCGGTCGGGGTCGTCGCGGGCGAGGGCGCGGGCCAGGTCGCAGGCCCAGGGCGCCCACACGCCGTTGTGCCGCCCGCGCGCCTCCAGGGCCTCGCCGGCCGCCTCCAGTTCGTCGGCCGCCTCGCGGGTCCTGCCCTCGGCGAGGAGGAGCCGCCCCCGTACGCAGGGCCCGTCGGGCAGCACCATGGCGCTGGGCCAGGGCGGGCCGAAGGCGTACGCGTCGGCCAGTTCGCGGGCCTCGCCGGTCCTGCCCCGCGCGAGGAGGGTGTCGACCAGCAGGCATACGGCGTCCCACTGCACGGCCAGGCCGCGGCCCGCCCGGTCGGCGAGGCGCAGCCCCTCGCGCAGGTACGCCTCGGCGCGCGGCAGGTCGCCCGCGCGGCGGTGCGCCAGGCCGAGCAGGGTGTGCGCGAACGCGAGGTGCGCGCCGCTCCAGCCGGATATCTCGTACGCGCGGACCGCCTCCTCGAAGAGGGCGCGGGCGCGGTCGGGCCGGTCCGTGAACGCGTACGCGATGCCGATCATGGCGGGCGTCTCGAACCCCCACTCCGTGTCGGTCCAGCTCACGCCGGGCGCGGGGCGGCCGTCGAGGAGGGCCCGGTCGCACAGCTCGACGACCCGCGTGGCGTCCTCTCCGCGCAGCATCGCGTCGAAGGCGCGCAGGGACAGCAGGGCGCGTTCGGCGTCGTCGGCGCCCGGGAGGTGGTCGGCGAGCGCGGCCAGGCGCCGGGAGCGGCCGTGCGGGTCGTCCTCGGCGGCGCGGAACGACTCGTACATGAAGTGGGCCGCCTCCAGGCGCGTGCGGGCGCGGCCGGGCGGGGTGCGGGCGGCCTCGGCGGCGACGGTCGCGGAGGCCTCGGCCAGCTGGTTGCTGTGGGCGAGGGCCTGGCCGAGGCGCCAGGTGGCGTCGGCGCGCAGGGCCGGGTCGAGTCCGGGCAGTCCGAGCGCGGAGCGCAGATGGCCGACGGTGGCGGCCGGTGAGGTGAGCAGGGCGGCGCAGCCGAGCTCGTACAGCACCTCGGCGTACGCGTCGGGCGGCGGGGGCTCCTGGAGCGCGCGTTCGAGGCAGCGGCGGGCGGCGTCGGGCGCGCCGACGGCCAGGTGTTCGCGGGCGGCCTCGCGGAGCTGGGCGACGAGCTCCGGGTCGTCGTCCGGGTGGACCTCCAGGAGGTGGCGGGCTGCGGCCGCGGCGCCGAGGCCCTCGCGGGTGACGGCCCAGGCGGCCCGCCCGTGCAGGGCGGTGCGGGTGGCCGGGGGTATCGACCGGTACACGGCGGTCGCGACCAGCGGGTGGGCGAACTCCAGCGGGTCGGAGCCGGTGACGATGCGGGCCTCGCGCAGCCGGGCGGCGCAGTCGGCGGCCTCCTCGGCCGGCATGCCGGCGAGGGTGGCGGCGAGCCGCAGCGGGATCTCGGTGCCGAGGACCGCGGCGGCCCACGCGAACCGGGTGGCGGCCGTGCCGAGGGCTTCGAGGCGGGCGACGAGGCCGCTGCCGCGCGCGGACGCGCCGAGGTCCCGCAGTAGTCCGGCGCTGCGGGCGACGGGCTCCAGCATGCGGTCGCGCACGGTCGCGAGGAGTTCGACGGTCTCGTAGGGGTTGCCGCCGGTGACGGCCCACACCTCGCGGCAGAACGGGTCGTCGGTGCGCTCGCCCAGCGCGGCACGCGCCAGGTCGGCGGTGGCGTCCTCGGTGAGGGCGTGGAGCGTGGTGGCGAGCCTGGCCTGCTCCTCGACGCGGCGCAGCAGGGTCGCGGCGGGTTCCGGGCGGTCGGCGGAGGCGTCGGCGCGGTGCGCGAGGACGATCAGCAGCGGCAGGCCCGGCAGGCGGCCGGCGTACTCCGCGAGCCAGTGCAGCGACTCGGCGTCCGCCCAGTGCGCGTCGTCGACGAGGACGACGAGCGGCTTGTCGCGCCGCTGCTCGGCGAGGCGGGTGACGACCCGGTCCAGGCCGTCCCGCACGCCCTGCGGGTCGGCGAGCGGCGCGCTGGGCGTGGCGAGGCCGAGGGCGGGCGCGGCGATGTCGAAGCGGTCGCCGAACAGCCGCCGCAGCAGGCCCTCCGGCAGCGGCATCAGGGCCGGTACGAGGAGCTGGCGCAGGACGTGGAACGGTACGGAGGTGAGTGTCTCGCCGCCCTTGCCGGACAGCACGGTGCAGCGGTCGGCGGCGCGGCGGCCGACCTCCGCGAGCAGGGACGTCTTGCCGATGCCGGCGTCGCCCCGGAAGACGAGCAGTCCCCCGGTGGCGTCCGGGCCGGTCAGCGCCTCGATCGCGTGTGCGGCGGCGGCCAGTTCGGGCTCCCGTTCCAGCAGCGGTACGGACAGCCGGTGTTCCGCCCTGAACGGCAGCATCCCCTTCCCCTTTCTCGCATGTGCGTTCGAGAGCGAGCGTAGTCGGGGACGGTGAGCGGAGGGGATGATTCAGGCCGTCCGGGCGAGTCGGCGCTGTCCGGACGGACCGCGATGCCGGGGGTTCCCGCCGAGCCCCCGGCGCGGCCGGCGGCCGCGAGGGGCCCTCGCACGCCTCCCCGGGGAGGGAGGCCGCGAGGGGCCCTCGGACGCTTCCCCGGGGAGGGAGGCCGCGAGGGGCCCTCGGACGCCTCCCCGGGGAGGGACGCGGGTCGTCGAGGGCCGCTCGCGGACGCACCGGCACCGGGCTGCCGCGCCCGGTGCCGGTCCGCTCAGGCCGGGGCGGGACCGACGAGTTCGGACAGGACGTCCTCCATGGTGACGAAGCCGATGACGGTGCCCTTGTCGCCGGTGACGGCGGCGAGGTGGGTGCCGCCTGCCCGCATCGCGGTCAGGGCGTCGTCGAGCGGGGTGTCGATCCGCACGCGGATGACGGGGTGGAGGGCGGCGCGGGGGAAGGGCTTGTCCCGCTCGGCGACGCCGATGGCGTCCTTGATGTGGAGGTAGCCCATGATCGTGCCGCCGGGCCCCACGACGGGCATCCGCGAGTAGCCGGCGCCGGTCGCGGCCTTCTCCAGCCGGGCGGGGGTGACGCGGTGGTCGACCGTGCGCATCCTCGCCAGCGGCACCAGGACCTCGCCGACCGGGCGCGTGCCGAGCTCCAGGGCGTCGCGCAGCCGTTCGCCGTCGGCCGGGTCGAGAAGGCCGGCCTGGCTGGAATCGGTGACGAGCCGGGCGAGTTCGTCGTCGGTGAAGACGGCGGAGACCTCGTCCTTGGGCTCGACCCTCAGCAGGCGCAGCAGCGTGTTGGCGAAGGCGTTGATGCCGAAGATGACCGGCTTGAGCACGCGGGTGAGCGCGACGAGCGGCGGGCCGAGGAGCAGCGCCGTGGGTACGGGCGCGGCCAGGGCGATGTTCTTGGGCACCATCTCGCCGAAGAGCATGTGCAGGTAGGTCGCGAGCGCCAGGGCGATGACGAAGGCGATGGGGTGGATGAGCCCCTCGGGCACGCCGATGGCGTGGAAGGGCGGCTCCAGCAGGTGGGCGATGGCCGGTTCGGCCACGGCGCCGAGCACCAGGGAGGAGACGGTGATGCCGAGCTGGGCGGTGGCCATCATCGCCGACAGGTGCTCCACGCCCCACAGCGTGGCCCTGGCGCGTTTGTCGCCGGCCTGGGCCCTGGGTTCGATCTGGCTGCGGCGCACCGAGATCAGGGCGAACTCGGCGCCGACGAAGAAGGCGTTGGTGAGCAGCGTCAGGGCGCCGATGAGCAGCTGGACGGTGGTCATCGGCTGATCTCCTGCCGGTCGCGGTCCGCCGCGGGGGCGGTGAGGACGAGGCGGTCGGCGCGGTGGTGGTCGACGTCGAGGACGGTGATGTCCCAGCCGGCGAGGTGCACGGTGTCTCCGGGCTCCGGGATGCGTTCGAGCAGGGTGGCGGTCAGGCCGGCGAGGGTCTCGTACGGGCCTTCCCCGGCGCGCAGGCCGATCCCGGCGAGCTCGTCGGTGCGGACGCCGCCGTCGGCCTCCCAGACCCGCCGGCCGTCCTCGGCGGCGGGCCGCGGGAGCAGGTCGGGGGCCTCGTGGGGGTCGTGTTCGTCGCGGACCTCGCCGACGACCTCTTCGATGATGTCCTCGACGGTGGCGACGCCGGCGGTGCCTCCGTACTCGTCGATCACGACGGCCATGGTGCGTTCCGCGCGCAGTCGCCCGAGGAGGGTGTCGACGGGCAGGCTGTCGGGCACCAGCAGCGGCGGTGTGATCAGTTCGGTGATCCGCGTCGCCTGCCGCTTGTCCTCGTCCAGGGCGAGGACGTCTCGGATGTGGACGGTGCCGATGATCTCGTCCAGGCTGTCGCGGTAGACGGGGAAGCGGGACAGGCCGGTCGCGTGGGTGAGGTTGACCGCGTCGGCCGCGCTCGCCCGGGCTTCGAGGGCCTTGACATCCACCCTGGGGGTCATGACGTTCTCGGCCGTCAGCTCTCCCAGGTGCAGGGTGCGTACGAAGAGCTCGGCGGAGTCCTCCTCCAGCGCGCCCTGGGCGGCGGAGTGCCGGGCCAGGGCCACCAGCTCCTCCGGGCCGCGGGCGTGGGCCAGTTCCTCGGCCGGCTCCAGGCCGAGGCGGCGCACGAACCGGTTCGCCGTGCTGTTCAGGTGGCTGATGAAGGGCCCGAAGGCGGCGGTGAAGCCGCGCTGCGGGGTGGCGACGACCTTCGCCACGGCCAGCGGCCGGGAGATCGCCCAGTTCTTGGGAACCAGCTCACCGATCACCATCAGCACCACCGTGGACAGGGCGACGCCGAGGATGGTGGCGATCGTGGAGGCCGCGGCGCCCGGACCGATCGCGGTCAGCGGTCCGCGCAGCAGGGCGGCCAGGGACGGCTCGGCCAGCATGCCGATCACCAGGGACGTCACGGTGATGCCCAGCTGGGCGCCCGAGAGCTGGAACGTCAGCCGCTTGACGGCCTTGAGGGCGCTGGCGGCGCCGCGCTCACCGGCCCCGGCGGCACGCTCGAGGTCGGCGCGCTCGACGGTGGTCAGGGAGAACTCGGCGGCGACGAACACCGCGCACGCGAGCGTCAGCGCCAGGGCGAGCAGGAGCAGCAGCAGCTCGGTCACCGTGCCACCCCCTGTGCGCAGCTCGTCGGGCGGGGTGTGGCACGGCTCGTACTGGGAGGTTCACCCATTGCGGGTCTGCTGCTCCTTCGTCACTCACCCGCCCCCGGGTGCGGGGGCGGTACGTCTTCGCGGGGAGAGGAAGTCTCCCCCACTCCATGGTAAAGGGCCGGTAAAGCACCAGTAAAGCCCCCCTCGAGTCGGCTGGTCACGGCGTGCGCGGGCTCCTGGCGCCCCGGCGTCCGGGGAGGGGCCGCGCCGCACCGGCCTGGCCCTATGCTTCTACAGTCGTGTAGAAAATGCGAGGGGCGGCCGGGGTGTAACCGGTCACCCCGCAGCCGGGAGGCGGTGCGCCATGCCCGGCCGCCGGTTCCCCACGGGAGCGGCCAGGGCTCCGTCGCCCTGGCCGCGGGCCCGGCGCGCCGGACGCGCTCGGCGGCTCCTCGCCGGCACGGCACCGGTGCCGTCGTACCCGGACGGCGCCTGCGCGGCCCCATGGGGCCCGCGTACCGCTGGTTTCACTCGCTATCGGCCTGGGAGGGCATACGTGGCTTCGATCGATCTGAGCAAGGTGCTGGACAAGGCGTGGGCGGACAAGCCGCTGACCGAGGTCCTCGCGGCGCCGGTGTCGGCGCTGAAGGGGGTCTCCGACCGTGACGGCGAGCTGCTGGAGGAGGCGTTCGGCGTCACCACCGTCGCCGGGCTCGCCGAGCTGAAGTACGTCCGCTGGGCCCAGGCCCTGGCCGCGCTGGACGCGGCGAAGTAGTCACCTCTCCGACCGCGGTGCCGCCGGGTCCCCCGGTCCGCAGGACCCGGCGGCACCGCGCCCCTTTCTCGCACGTGAAGGAGTGAACGCCGCATGGTGTTCAAGAAGTTGCTCGGCGCGCTCGGTGTGGGCGGCCCCACCGTGGACACGGTCCTCGACCCGGGCCCCGTCCGGCCCGGCGGCAGCCTGGCCGGCCAGGTGCGTCTGAAGGGCGGCGGCGCCGACTTCGACATCGGGCAGATCACCCTGGAGCTGGTGGCCCGGGTGGAGGCGGAGCACGACGGCGGAGAGGCCGAGGGCACGGTCGCGTTCGGCCGGGTCGCCGTCGCGGGCGGCTTCCGCCTGGCGCAGGGTGAGCAGCGGAGCGTGCCGTTCACGGTGGCGCTGCCGTGGGAGACGCCGGTCACGGAGCTGCACGGGCAGGCCCTGGGCATCGTGCTCGGGGTGCGCACCGAGCTGGCGGTGGCCGGAGCGAAGGACAAGGGCGACCTCGACCCGCTCACGGTCTCCCCGCTGCCGGTGCAGGAGGCGATCCTCGAAGCCCTCGGCCGGCTCGGCTTCGGCTTCAAGGCCGCCGACCTGGAGTACGGGCACATCCGGGGCACCGGCCAGCAGCTGCCGTTCCACCAGGAGATCGAACTCACCCCCGCCCCCCAGTACGCGCACGCCATGCGGGAGCTGGAGGTCACCTTCCTCGCCAACCCCGGCGGCATGGAGGTCGTCCTGGAGGCCGACAGGCCCGGCGGGTTCCTCTCCGGCGGCCACGACGCCGTCAGCCGGCACGTCGTCAGCCACGACGGTGCCGGCCAACGCGACTGGGACACCGTCGTCGACGCCTGGATCCGCCAGATGCCGGCCGGCCACGGCGCCCCCGCCCCCCACGGGCACACGGACGCCCACCCCTCCCACGACGGCCACGGCGGTCACCGCTCCGGGCCCGGCATGGGAACGGCCGTCGCCGCGGGCGCGGCCGGCCTGGCCGTCGGCGTGGCCGGCGGCCTCGTCGCCGCGGAGGTCGTCGACGAGGTCGGCGACTTCCTCGAAGGCGACGACCAAGGCGACGAAGAAGCCTGAACCATCCCCATGACGCGGAGGTGCGGGCCGGACTCCCCCGGCCCGCGCGCCGCTTGACGAAGGAGTTGCCCCGTGGCCCTGTGGGACCGCATCCGCGAATCGGCATCGACGATGCAGAGCCAGCTGATGGCGAAGAGGAACGACCTGAGGTCAGGCGCGTTCAGGGACGCCTCCATGGCGATGTGCGCGCTCGTCGCGGCCGCCGACGGCACCGTCGACCCGGCCGAGCGCCAACGCGTCGCGCAGCTGATCGCCGCCAACGAGGTACTGCGGAACTTCGACGCCGACGACCTGCGGCGGCGCTTCGAGGACAACCTGGCCAGGCTGACGGCCGACTTCGGCTTCGGCAAGGTCAGCGTTCTGCGGGAGATCGCCAAGGCCGCCAAGAAGCCCGCCGAGGCCCGCGCGGTCATCCAGATCGGCATCGTCATCGGCGGCGCCGACGGCGACTTCGACAAGGCCGAACAGGCCGTGGTCCGCGAGGCGTGCTTCGCCCTCGACCTGCCGCCCCACGAGTTCGACCTGTAGACCGCCGGCCGCCCACGAGTTCGATCCGTAGGCCGCCTGCCGCCCCCGCGGTGCGAGCGGCCGTCACCGCGACCGGCGCCGCCGTGGGCGTGGCGGACGGCAACGGCACCGACCGCGTCGAGCCGGCCGCCCGGATCGCATTCGCCGCGCGCGGCGGCGCCGGACGCCTCAGGGGCCGCCGACCCGCGCCGCGCGTACCGCCGCAAGGCCCGCCCCGGCCCACGTGGCACGTACGTCTCGTATCAAGGGGTGCCGCCCAGGCCGCGCGTACCGCCTCGCGGCGGGAACACCGGCCCACGCGGCACGTACGTCTCAGGGGCCGCCGCCCGCGCGGCACGTACCACCTCACGGCACGGGCACCGGCCCGCGCGACAGGCCCCGCCTCGGCCGCCCGGCATCCCGCCGGGCGGCCGTCGCGTACCGCTCCGGGCTACAGCGGGGTGGCGGCCTTCAGGACGAAGAACAGCGTCACGGCCGCGTTCGCCGAGGACAGCGCGGAGAGCGCGGTGCCCGCCGCGGCGGTCCACGCCGCCAGGCCCACCGCGGTGAACACCGACGGCCACGCGCGCACCGCCGGTGCCGGGCCCAGCAGCGCGCCCACGCGCCGGGGCACCGGCCCCGCCTGCGCGAAGTGGGCCAGGGTCACCGCGGGAGCTCCCCGCGAGACCAGGGCCGCCTTGCCGACCGCGCGGGCCGCCACCCGTCGGCTGCCCACCGCACCGGCCGCCTCCTCGTCCGCCCACCGCTCCGCCGTGAAGGCCACCGCGGTACGCAGCGGCCGCAGGAACGGATTGGCACGGGCCGCCAGCTGCACGGCGAGCAGGAACCGGTGGTGGCGGCCCGCGAGGTGAGCCCGCTCGTGCGCGAACAGCGCCCGCCGCTCGGCCGCCTCCAGGCACTCCAGCATCGCCGTCGACACCACCACCCGGCCCGCCCCGCCCCGGCGTCCGGGGAGCGCGTAGGCGTACGGATCGGCGTCCGGCAGCACCACCACCGACGTCGGCAGACCGGCCACAGCCCTTTCGGCCCGGTACCGCACCCGCAGATGCACCCACCACGTGCGGGCGCACGCCGCCACCACGGCCCCCAGCGCGGGGATGGCCAGCCGGCCGGCGACCTCGTCGTAGGGGACGGCCTCGCGCACCTCCGGGTCCGACCAGCCGTCGGGCAGCGGGTTGCCGGGCAGCTGCGCGGTCCCCACCACCATCAGCAGCGCCAGGCACACCGTGCTGCACACGGCCAGCACCCCGGCCACCACCGACAGCAGCACCGTGGCGGTCCGCGGGTGCAGCCGCTGCTCGGCCAGGCGCGCCACCGGCCACGCCGTCAACGGCAGCACCAGCGGCAGGAAGACGAAAACCCCCATGACGTCGTCAGTCCTCCGGCTCCGCGGCGCGCTCCAGCAGCTCCCGCAGCAGCCTCTCGTCCCCCGGCGGCAGGGAGGTGACGAAGCTCGCCAGCACCGCTTCCCGGTCCCTCTCCTGGTCCAGCAGCCGCCGCATCCGCAGCGCCGCCAGGCCCGCCTCGTCGGCGGCGGGCGACCACACGAAGGCCCGCCCCGACTTCTCCCTGGTCACCGCCCCTTTGGCCAGCAGCCGCGTCAGGATGGTGATCACGGTCGTGTACGCCAGGTCGCCACCGACCCGCTCCCGCACCCACGCCGTGTCCACGGGGCCGTCGGCCGCGCGCAGCGCACCGAGCACCTGGGCCTCCAGCTCTCCCTGACCGCGCCGAGCACGCCCTTGCTCCCTCACCCCGTCTCCCTCCGGTCGTCCCGCCCGCATGACCCGAGGCGGCCGTTCATCGTAACGACACCGCGGCGCGCCCTTCCTCCCCGCGACCCGTGCCGACCGCGGCCGGTCGGGCCGCGCCGCCACCCCGGCGCGCGGCATCGACGCCGGTGCGGCGAGGGCGGTGCCGGTATGGCAGCCCGGCGTCGGGCGGTGCGGGCGCCGGCGCGGTGCGGGCGTCGGCGCGGTGCGGGGACAATGGGCGGATGGACAGGGCTCGCAGGGACCGTGACGCGGAGGGCCGCGCGCGCAACGCGCGGCCACGGGACGGGCTGGGCAGGCCGCTGCCCTACGGGGCGCCGGGGGTGGAGCGGCAGCCCGAGGGCGTGGTGCGCTCGCCCGACGAGTCCCTGCGGGAGGCGCAGCGGCTGCTGGACGCGGGGATGCCGTTCCACGCGCACGAGGTGCTGGAGGACGCCTGGAAGTCCTGCGGGGACACGGGCCGCGCGGAGGAGCGCGAACTGTGGCGCGGCCTCGCGCAGCTGGCGGTGGGGCTGACCCACGCGGCGCGCGGCAACGCCCCGGGCGGCGCGCGGCTCCTGCTGCGCGGCGCGGACCGGATCGCCCCGTACGGTGCCGGGCCGGGCGCCCCCGGAACCGGGCCGTACGGGATCGACGTGGCGGGCCTCGCCGCCTGGGCGCACCGCCTCGCGGAACGGCTGGCCGGGACGGCGGACGGCGCCCCGGTCTCCGGTGGTGACCGGCACGCGGGCACGGAGCCGGCCGGGGAGGCGGGCCCGGAGGCGGCCGGGGAGGCGGCCGGGGACGCTGGCCCGGCGGTCGACCCGGTGGCGGAGGCCCCCCGCCTGACGGGCCGCTAGGCGCGTACGGGGCGGCAGGGTGGGGCGGGCGCCGTCAGGCGGGTGTGCGCACGGCGCGGCCGGCGACTCCTGACAGGCGCGCGGTGGAACGGCGGACGCCGGGGCGGGGCGCGCGTCGGCGCGGTACGGGCGAGGTCGGCCGGAAGCCACCGTGGGCCCCTCCCCCGACCGGTGGCGTCACCCGCCGCCGAGCCGGTCGCGCAGTACGGCGGCGTGGCTGCGGTCCGGTTCCCTGGCGGCCGTCAGCAGGGTGAGCGGGCCCTTCCGCGCGAGGTCCCGGACGTGTGCGAGTGCCTCGGCCGCCTCGGGTCCGGCGAGCTCGGCGTCGTACCGTCGCCGGAACTCCTCGAACACCTCGTCCGAAGCCGCGTCCTGCGCGTGGAACCAGCGGCGCAGCTCCGTCGACGGCGTCACGGACTTGGGCCACTCGTCGATCCGCGCCTCGGCCTTCGCCAGGCCGCGCGGCCACAGGCGGTCCACGAGCACCCGTACCCCGTCGCCGGGCTCGGGTGGCTCGTACACCCGCCGCAGCCGGATGCGGGGTACGGAACGACTCATTCCCCCAGCCTCGCCCGGCCCCGGCCGCCCGGCAACGCCCACCGTCCGACCGGACGCACGCCGGTCCGCGGCCGACGCGCCCGCGAAGCCCCGCACCGGGCGGACGACCCCCACCGGCCGAGGCCCCGCACCGCATGCGGCCCACCCGGTGCGCCCCCGCGAAGGCCCGCCACTCCCGGACCCGCAACGCGCCGGGCGGACGCCCGGGCCCCCGGCCCCGGACGGGGTCCGGTGCCGGGGGCCGGGTGCCCGGCGCCCCCGCCGGGCAGCGGCGGGGCGCCGGAAGGCTCCGGGGTGTCAGGGGGCCGGGCCCCGGAGGACGGTGAGGGCCCGGCCGCCCCCGGAGTACCGGGCGCCCGCCTGGCGCGGCGCGCCGGAAGACCCGGCCGGCCCCGCCCGCTGTGACGTTTCCGCGCCCGCGCGGCGCGGCTACACCCGCTGCCAGAGCGCCGGGGTGTTCGGCGGCTCCCAGCCGACCTGGGCCTGGTGCGGCTGGAGGCACCGGTAGGTGGCGCCGCCGTAGGTGACCTGGGCGCCCGCGCTGTAGACGGTGCCCGCCGCCCAGGTGCCGCCCGGCTCACCCGGAGGCTCGCCCGGCCCCGGACCGGGGTCGGTGGTCGTGGTGAGCGTCAGCGCGTACGCCTGGAGCAGCGGGTTGATCGGCTGGTGGTACGTCGTGCCGCCCGTGCGGCAGTCGCCGGAGCCACCGGAGGTGACGCCCTGGGCCTGGCTGCCGGAGATGTACGAGCCGCCCGAGTCGCCGGGCTCGGCGCACACGGACGTGCGGGTCACGCCGCTGACCGTGCCCTCCGGGTAGGTGACGCTCGTGTTGTGCTGCTGGATGGTGCCGCAGTGCCAGCCGGTGGTGGAGCCGGAGCGGCAGACGGACGCGCCGACGACGGCCTGCGTGGAGCCGGTGACCTGGACGTTCTGGCCGCCGGCGCCCTTGACGTACGGGGTGGAGCGCCAGTTGGTGTTGGCCGCCACCCACGCCATGTCGCGGCCGGGGAAGCTGGAGCCCTGGAAGGTGCCCTGGGCGACCTGGTTGAAACCGCTGGTGGAGGTGCCGACGCGGCCGCAGTGGCCGGCCGTGGCGAAGCCGTGCTGGGTGCCCTTGGTGATGGCGAAGCCGACGGAGCAGCGGCCGCCGCCGCCCATGTAGTACGCGTCGCCGCCCCGGATGTCGTACAGGGCCCGCGGCCGCTCGGCGGACGTCTCGACGCGGACGAGGGACCGGTCGACGGCAGCGGTCCTCAGGAGCGTCTCGGCGGCCGCGCGCCTGGTGGCGTGGACGGTGACGGAGTTGGTGCGCACGTCGACGTACCAGACGGGCACGTCACGGGTGTTGACGCGGGCGGCGGCCCGGTCGAGGGCGGCCTTGGCGGTGTCGAGGCGGGCGAGCGCGTGGCGGACCACGCGGGCCTCGGCGCCGGCGGCGCGGATGGCGGACGCGTCGGCGGCGTCGGTGGTGGCGACCGTCAGGGTCGCGGACTCGGCGCCCTGGACCCAGGCGCCCGCGTAGTCCGCGCCGAGGGCCGCGCCGAGGCGGCCGGCGACCGCGCCCGCCTCGGCCTCGTTGACCAGGCGCCGCTGGGCCTGGGGCGCGGTCAGACCCAAGTCCCGCTGCATCGCGGCCAGGACCTCGGGGGACGTCCGGTCGGCGCCCATGCTGACCGCCGCCGAAGGGGTGGTGGCGGGCGGTGCGGGCGCCGCGGCCGCCGCGCCGGGGAGCGCGGTGAGCACGAGGGCGCCGACGGCCGCCGCGGCGGCGGACGCGGCTCCGGCGTGTCTGTGGAGCATCGGGTGTTCTCCTCGGATTCGGGTGGGGGTTCCGAAACCGTAGGTGTTGCCGAACAGCCCTCAGAAGATGTCGTTTTTCCCTCTCTTCGGCGTTATGGGAGCGTCGACGCCCTCCAGGCGGCGTAACTGCGGCTGCGGGCCGCGGCCTCTGAGTGGGCGGCGCGCGCCAGGGCGGCGACGGACGGTGCGGCGGCGTCGGCGGGGGTGCCGGGGTGCCAGCCGATGAGGTGGCGCCATACGAGGGGCGTGCCGGCGAGCGGACGGGTGACGAGGCCGGGCGTGTCGGGGAACGTGGCGCGGCACAGCCCGACGGCGCGGCCGACCTGGACGAGGTGGACGCAGGACGCCGTGTCGGTCTCGTACACGCGGGCCGGGGTGAAGCCGGCGCGGGCGCAGGCGGCGTGGAAGCAGTCGGCGAAGCAGCCGTCGCCGGGGACGTCGGCCCAGGCGGCGTCGGCGAGGTCGGCGAGGTCGACCTGGTCGCGGGCGGCGAGCGGGTGGCCGGTGGGGAGCATGACGAAGACGGGGTCGGTGGCGATTTCCCGCCAGGTCAGCCGGTCGCCGCCGGGCGGGGCGCTGGTGCCGCAGGTGCCGATGAGGGCGTAGTCGAGGCGGCCCTCGGTGACGGCGGCGGCGATCTCCCGTTCGGACCAGGACGTGTGGGTGGTGACGGCCGCGCGCGGGTGGCCTGCGGCGAGCCGGTCGACGAGGGCGCCGAGGAGCGGCCCGTGGGTGCCGCCGAGCCGGAAGCGGCTTCCGGCCCCGTCCGCGGCGCCGCTGGCGAACCGTACGGCGTCCCGCTGGAGCTCGCTGACGGCGGGCAGCACGATCCGCGCCCGCTCCACGACGAGCTCGCCGAGGGGTGTGGGCCGTACGCCGTGCCGCCCCCGTTCGAACAGCGTCCCGCCCAGGGCCCGCTCGATCCTCTTGAGCTGGGCGCTGAGCGCGGGCTGGGCCAGTCCGAGCGCGGTGGCGGCCTTGGTGAGGCTGCCCGCGTCGGCGATGGCCCTCACCGTCCTCAGATGCCGCAACTCCAGGTCCATACCGGGAGCTTCGCCGCCCTGCGGCGACGGGGCAAGACTCTGGTCCAGACCTTTATCCCGGCGCCGCGGCCCGGCAGGAGGGCACCGCGCACGACCGGACCGGCCGGGCCCGCCCGACCCGGGGGCCAGCCCCTCCCGACCCGGGAGCCAGACCCGCCCGGCCCGGGGGCGAGACCCGCCCGACCTGGGAGGCCAGGCCCGCACGACCGGTGCGGTCAGGCCCGCACGGCTGGAAGGTCACGCCCGCGCGACCGGGTCGGCCGGGCTCGCGCGGCGCGGACGGCCCGGTCCCCGCGGCCGGCGCCGCCGGGCCGTCCCGCCCGCGGAAGGAGGACGCGGGAAATCCGTGGAGGGGGTCTGTCGAGAGGGGGTCGATCACGAGATATCTTGATGTCGAGCAATGTTACAGACGTGGAGCGGAGCACCCGGTGACTGACTCGACCATCATCTACACCCACACTGACGAGGCCCCGGCCCTGGCGACGTACTCGTTCCTGCCCGTGGTCCAGGCGTACGCCTCGACGGCCGGCGTCAGCGTCGAGACCCGCGACATCTCGCTGGCCGGGCGGATCATCGCGTCCTTCCCGGAGTACCTCCAGGAGGGCCAGCGGATCGAGGACGCGCTGGCCGAGCTCGGTGAGCTGGCCAAGACGCCCGGCGCCAACATCATCAAGCTGCCGAACATCTCGGCGTCGATCCCGCAGCTGAAGGCCGCCGTCGCGGAGCTGCAGGAGAAGGGCTACGCCCTCCCGGACTACCCGGACGACCCGAAGACGGACGAGGAGCGCGAGATCCGCGCCCGGTACGACAAGGTCAAGGGCAGCGCCGTCAACCCGGTCCTGCGCGAGGGCAACTCCGACCGCCGCGCCCCCGCGTCGGTGAAGAACTACGCCAAGGCCCACCCGCACCGCATGGGCGCCTGGACCGCCGACTCCAAGACGAACGTCGCCACGATGGGCGCCGACGACTTCCGGTCCACCGAGAAGTCGACGGTCATCGCCGAGGACGGCACCCTGCGCATCGAGCTGGCCGGCGAGGACGGCACGACCACCGTGCTGCGCGAGTCCGTGCCGGTCCTGGCGGGCGAGGTCGTGGACGCGTCGGTGATGCGCGTGGAGTCGCTGCGCGCCTTCCTCGCCGAGCAGGTCGCCCGCGCCAAGGCCGAGGGCGTGCTGTTCTCCGTGCACCTGAAGGCGACGATGATGAAGGTCTCCGACCCGATCATCTTCGGCCACGTGGTCCGCGCGTTCTTCCCGAAGACCTTCGCCGCCTACGGTGACGTGCTCGCCGGCGCCGGCCTCAGCCCGAACGACGGCCTCGGCGGCATCCTCAAGGGCCTGGACTCCCTGCCCCAGGGCGATGAGATCAAGGCGTCCTTCGACGCGGAGCTCGCCGAGGGCCCGGCGCTCGCCATGGTCGACTCGGACCGCGGCATCACCAACCTCCACGTGCCGAGCGACGTCATCGTCGACGCCTCCATGCCGGCCATGATCCGCACCTCGGGCCACATGTGGGGCCCGGACGGCCAGGAGGCCGACACCCTCGCGGTCCTCCCGGACAGCAGCTACTCCGGTGTGTACCAGGCCGTCATCGAGGACTGCCGCGCGAACGGCGCCTTCGACCCGGCGACCATGGGCTCCGTCCCGAACGTCGGCCTCATGGCGCAGAAGGCGGAGGAGTACGGCAGCCACGACAAGACCTTCGAGATCCCGGCGCCCGGCACGGTCCGCGTGGTCGACGCGGCCGGCGAGGTCGTCCTGGAGCAGCAGGTGGGCCGCGGCGACATCTTCCGCATGTGCCAGACCAAGGACGCGCCGATCAAGGACTGGGTGAAGCTGGCCGTCACCCGTGCCCGCGCCACCGGCGACCCGGCCGTCTTCTGGCTGGACGAGAACCGCGCCCACGACGCGCGCCTCATCGAGAAGGTCAAGGCGTACCTGCCGGAGCACGACACCGAGGGTCTCCAGATCGAGATCATGGCGCCGGTCGAGGCGACCAAGTTCTCCCTGGAGCGCATCCGCCGCGGCGAGAACACCATCTCCGTCACCGGCAACGTGCTGCGCGACTACCTGACCGACCTGTTCCCGATCCTGGAGCTCGGCACGAGCGCCAAGATGCTGTCGGTCGTCCCGCTGATGAACGGCGGCGGCCTGTTCGAGACGGGCGCGGGCGGCTCCGCCCCGAAGCACGTCCAGCAGCTGGTCAAGGAGAACTACCTGCGCTGGGACAGCCTGGGTGAGTTCCTCGCGCTGGCCGTCAGCTTCGAGCACTTCTCGCAGGTCACGGGCAACGCCCGGGCCAAGGTCCTGGCCGACACGCTGGACCGCGCCACGGCGACGTTCCTCAACGAGGACAAGTCCCCGACCCGCCGCGTCGGCGGCATCGACAACCGCGGCAGCCACTTCTACCTGGCCCTGTACTGGGCGCAGGAGCTGGCGCGGCAGACCGACGACAGCGCGCTCGCGGAGGCGTTCGCGCCCCTGGCGAAGACCCTCACCGAGCAGGAGGGCACCATCGTCGAGGAGCTGATCGCGGTGCAGGGCAAGCCGGCCGACATCGGCGGCTACTACCAGCCCGACCCGGAGAAGGCGGCGACGGTCATGCGTCCGTCCCAGACCTTCAACCAGGCGCTGGCCACCCTGGGCTGACACCGGTCCCGACCGGGGCCGATGCCCACCGCGCGCGGGCCGCGCCGGACACCCGTCCGGCGCGGCCCGCGCCGTTTCCGGAGCGGACCCCGCCCGCGCATGCCGGGCATATCCTGAAATGGACCTCGATAGTTCTCCGCAGAGTCGAGCTGAGGAGGATCGCGATGGCACGCGCAGTGGGGATCGACCTCGGTACGACGAACTCCGTGGTGAGCGTCCTGGAGGGCGGTGAGCCGACCGTCATCACCAACACGGAGGGCGCCCGCACCACCCCCTCGGTGGTGGGCTTCGCGAAGAACGGCGACGTGCTGGTGGGCGAGGTGGCCAAGCGGCAGGCGGTCACGAACGTGGACCGCACCGTCCGCTCCGTGAAGCGCCATATGGGCGACGCGGGCTGGCACTTCCCCGAGAAGGGCGACATCGACGGCAGGCGGTACACCGCGCAGGAGATCTCGGCGCGCATCCTGCAGAAGCTGAAGCGGGACGCCGAGGGGTATCTGGGCGAGGACGTCAGGGACGCCGTGATCACGGTCCCGGCGTATTTCAACGACTCCCAGCGCACCGCCACCAAGGAGGCCGGCGAGATCGCGGGGCTGAACGTGCTGCGGATCGTCAACGAGCCCACCGCCGCCGCCCTGGCGTACGGCCTGGACAAGGAGAACGACCAGACGATCCTCGTCTTCGACCTGGGCGGCGGCACCTTCGACGTGTCGCTGCTGGAGATCGGCGACGGCGTGGTCGAGGTGAAGGCCACCAACGGCGACACGCACCTGGGCGGCGACGACTGGGACCAGCGGGTCGTGGAGCATCTGGCGACCCGCTTCAAGAACGCGTACGGCATCGACCTGTCCAAGGACCGGATGGCGACGCAGCGGCTGCGGGAGGCGGCCGAGAAGGCGAAGATCGAGCTGTCCGCCGCGACCGAGACGTCGATCAACCTGCCGTATCTGAGCGCGTCGGCGGAGGGCCCGCTGCACCTGGACGAGAAGCTGACCCGCGCCCAGTTCCAGCAGATGACCGCCGATCTGCTGGAGCGCTGCAAGATCCCGTTCCAGAACGCGGTGAAGGACGCCGGGATCAAGGTCTCCGACATCGACCACGTCATCCTCGTGGGCGGCTCCACCCGCATGCCCGCGGTGACGGAGCTGGTGAAGGAGCTGACCGGCAAGGACCCGCACAAGGGTGTGAACCCGGACGAGGTCGTCGCGATCGGCGCCTCGCTCCAGGCCGGTGTCCTCAAGGGCGAGGTCAAGGACGTCCTGCTGCTCGACGTCACCCCGCTGTCCCTCGGCATCGAGACCAAGGGCGGCATCATGACCAAGCTGATCGAGCGCAACACCACGATCCCGACGAAGCGCTCCGAGATCTTCACCACGGCCGAGGACAACCAGCCGTCGGTGCAGATCCAGGTCTACCAGGGCGAGCGCGAGATCGCCGCGTACAACAAGAAGCTCGGCATGTTCGAGCTGACCGGTCTGCCGCCGGCGCCGCGCGGCGTCCCGCAGATCGAGGTGTCCTTCGACATCGACGCCAACGGCATCATGCACGTCACGGCCAAGGACCTCGGCACCGGAAAGGAGCAGAAGATGACCGTCACCGGCGGCTCCTCGCTCCCGAAGGACGACATCGACCGGATGGTCCGTGAGGCGGAGCGGTACGCGGAGGAGGACCGGACGCGGCGGGAGGCCGCCGAGACCCGCAACCAGGGCGAGCAGCTCGCGTACCAGACGGAGAAGTTCCTCAAGGACAACGAGGAGAAGGTGCCGGGCGACGTGCGGGCCGAGGTGGAGGAGGCGGTGAACGAGCTCAAGGAGAAGCTGAAGGGCGAGGACACCGCGGAGATCCGCACGGCCACCGAGAAGGTCGCGGCGGTCTCCCAGAAGCTCGGCCAGGCCATGTACGCGCAGAGCGGCGCGGGCGCCGGCGCCTCGGCGGGCGCGGGAGCCCCCGGCGACGGGCAGGGCGGCGGCGGCACGCCGGACGGGGACGAGGTGGTCGACGCGGAGATCGTGGACGACGACGACCGGGCGCGGCAGGGAGGTGCCGGATGAGGCGGGACCGGTTCCGTGTCGAGAGCCGCCCGGACCGCCGCCTGATGCTGGCGCCACCGCCGTCCGACCGGACGGCCCCGGCCCGGCCATCCCTCTCCCCCGCCCCGTCCGGGCCCCCGCGCCCGGACGGCGGCGGCGCGGAACACGGCGGTACGGCTCCGAGTGCCGCCGGCCGCGCGGACCGCGCCCGGCGCCCGGACGCTCCGGGTCCGGGGGGTGCCCCGGCCCCGGACGCGTCCGGCCCGCGTGGCGGAGGCGCGGGTGTCGCGGCCGTGGCGGCGGCGCTCGCCGAGCGGACACGGGACCTGCAGCGGCTGAAGGCCGAGTACGACAACTACCGCGGCCGGGTCCACCGCGACCGGCTCGCCGTCCGCGAGGTCGCCGTGGCCAACGTCCTCGCCCGGCTGCTGCCCGTCCTGGACGCCGTCGCGGAGGCGGCCCGGCACGGGGAGCTGACGGGCGGGTTCCTGCGGGTGGCCCGGCAGTTGGAGGACGAGACGGCCGCGCTGGGGCTCGTGGCGTTCGGCACGCCGGGCGAGCCGTTCGACCCGCGTGTCCACGAGGCGGTCGCGTACCGGGTGGTGGACGGGGTGGAGCGGCCGGTCTGCGCGGAGGTGGTCCGCTCCGGCTACCGGGTGGGCGGGCAGTTGCTCCGCCCCGCCGACGTGATCGTGGCGGGACCGCCCGCCGCCCGCTGACGTGCGGGGCGGCGCGGGCGCGGGGACGATGGTGCGACGGCGCGGCAGCCGTGGAAGCGGCCCCAGGTGGTGAACGCGATGGATGCCCGGCACCCGACCCCCGGCGACGGTGACGCCCCGGACACGGGCGCCGCGGCCGCCGGGCCCGGAGCCGCCGGGGCGCCCGCTCCCGGAGCGGCGGACGCGCCGGGAGCCGCGCCGCGGGGCGGTGTCGCGCCGTCGCCGCCCGGGGGGCTGCTGGACGTCCTGAACGTCGCCGCCGTCGTGCTGGACGACCGCGGGCGGATCGTCCTGTGGAGCCCGCAGGCCGAGGACGTGTTCGGGTACCGGGCCGAGGAGGCGCTCGGCCGGTACGCGGGGCGGCTGCTGGTCCGCGAGGAGCACCTCGACCTGGTCGTCGAGCTGTTCGCGCGGGTGATGGACGAGGGCCTGAGCTGGGCCGGGGTGTTCCCGGTGCGGCACAAGGACGGCGGCACGCGGCTGCTGGAGTTCCGCAACATGCGGCTGCGCGGCGAGAGCGGCGACCTCTACGCGCTGGGTCTGGCCACCGACCAGTCGACGCTGCGGGCCGTGGAGCGGGACGTGGCGCTGTCGACGCGGCTGGTCGCGCAGTCGCCGATCGGCCTGGCCGTACTCGACACGAACCTGCGCTTCCTGTCGGTGAACCCGGCGCTGGCCCGGCTCACCGGCGTCCCCGCCGAGGCGCACGTCGGCCGCGCCCTGCGCGAGACGATGTCGTTCCTCGACACGGCGCCCGTCGAGGCGGCGCTGCGCCGGGTGCTCGGCACGGGCGCGCCGCTCGTCGACCAGACCCTCGTGGGCCGCGTCCGGGCGGACCCGGAGCGCGAGCACGCCTGGTCGGTGTCGTACTACCGGCTGGAGGCGGGCAACGGCAAGGTGCTGGGCCTCGCGGTGTCCGTCGTGGACATCACCGACCGGTACCGCGCGGCGACCGAGGCCGCGCGGGCCCGGCGGCGGCTCGCCCTGGTGGCCGACGCGTCGGTGCGGGTGGGGACGACGCTCGATCTGCGGCGGACCGCCCGCGAGCTGGCCGACCTGGTGGTCCCGCAGCTCGCCGACGCGGCCGCCGTCGACGTGCTGGACGCGGCGCTCCGTACGCCCGGCGAACCGGGCGGGCCCGGTGCGGCCGGCGTGCGCAGGCGGCTGTTCCGGCCGCTGGCCGCCGCGCCCGCCGGCGGGCGGGACGACGACGCCGGCTGCCCCGGCGCGCCGTACGAGGCGGACGACGAGGGCCTGGTCGCGCGGTGCGTCGCGACGGGCGAGCCGTACCTGGTGCGCCGGGTGGCGGCGGACGACCTGCCGCGCCTGGTCCGCGGCGGTGAGACCCCGGACGGTCTGGCGCGGGCCGGGCTGCGCTCGTACCTGGTGGTGCCGCTGACCGCACGCGGGACCGTGCTGGGCGCCCTGTCGCTGCGGCGCACCCGCGACGCGGTGCCGTTCGACGACGACGATCTGGTGCTGGCGCGGGAGCTCGCGGGCCGCGCGGCGGTGGCCGTCGACAACGCCCGGTGGTACCAGCGGGAGCACGACACGGTCCTCACCCTGCAGCGCTCGCTCCTGCCCCACGCCCCGGAGCCCCGGCCCGGGCTGGAGCTGGCGCACCGCTACGAGCCGGCGGGCGCCGCCGGGGAGGTGGGCGGCGACTGGTTCGACGTGATCCCGCTCGCCGGCGGCAGGACGGCGCTGGTCGTGGGCGACGTCATGGGCAGCGGCGTCTCGGCGGCCACCACCATGGGCCAGCTGAGGACGGCGGCCCGGGCGCTCGCGGACCTGGACCTGGACCCGGCGGACCTGCTGCGCCACATGGACCACGGCACGACGGGGCTGCGGGACTCGACGGCGACGTGCGTGTACGGGGTGTACGACCCGCGCCGCCGGGAGTTCCGGGTCGCGAACGCGGGCCATCTGCCCCCGGTGCGGGTCCCCCTGGAGGGCCCGCCCCGGCTCCTGGACCTGCCGACCGGGGTGCCGCTCGGGGTGGGCGGGGTGCCGTTCGACACGACGACGGCCGTCCTGGAACCGGGCGACCGGCTCGTGCTGTACACGGACGGCCTGATCGAGGTGCGCGGCCAGTCCATCGACGCGCGCCTGGAGCAGCTGCTCGCCCTGTTGCGGGAGACGGGCGGCCGGTCGCTGGACGCGATGTGCGACGAGGTGCTCGACGCGATGCGCGAACCGGACGTGCACGATGACGTGGCGCTGCTGGTGGCCCGCGTCCACTGACGCCTCCGGCCCGCGCGGTGGGCGTTCTTGGTGGACCATGGAAGGGCAGGAGGAGCCCGACGGCGAGGAGGTCGTGGTGACAGCCGACGGCACAGGGCGCCCGGCGCCGGGGCAGGCGCCGCCCGTGGTGATCGAGTCGGCCGCGGGCGGGCGGGCCGTCCTGGTCTTCTCCGGGGAGCTGGAGGCGCACGCGGTGGGCCCGCTGGAGGAGGCGCTCGGCGACCCGCGGCTGCGGGACGCCGACGCGTGGGAGCTGCGCATGCACGGGCTGACCCGCCTGGACCTGCCGTGCGCGTACGCGCTGCTCCGCGCGGCCACGGTCCGCGACACCCCGGCCGTCCTCCATGTGCGCGGCGCGCACCGGGGCGTGCGCCGGTCGCTGCGGGAGGCCGGTCTGGAGACGGTGGCGACGTTCGAGGACTGAGCGCCGCGCCCACGCCGTACCACCCGCCCGTACCACCCGCCCGTACCGCGCTGCCGGACCGCGCCGCCCCGTCCGGTCGCTCAGCCGGCGTACGCCACCCACTGCGTCCACAGCGGGAGCAGGAGCAGCGCGACGACCGAGCTCTTGACGACGAGCGCGGCGGACATGTCCACGCTCACGTCATAGCGCTGGGCGAAGATGAACAGGTTCTGCGGGGCGGGCATCGCCGCGATGAGGACGAGGTGGTCGAGCCACGCGCCGTCCACCCCGAGGCCGTAGCGGCAGACGGCGAACGTCAGCAGGGGGAAGGCCACGCATTTGAAGGCGATGAGCCAGATCTCCTCCACGGTCGTCTCGCGCAGCTTCAGCCCTGTCCCGCCGAGGTGCAGTCCGAGGGCGAACAGCGCGACGGGCGAGGCGCTCTGCCCGACGAACGCGGAGCTGTCGAGGACGACCTGGGGCAGGCGCACGTCCAGCAGGTTGAGGACGATTCCGGCGTTGCAGGCGATGACGACGGGGGTGGCCAGGGACGCGCCGACGGCCGCGCCGAGCCGCCGTCCGGGACTCCCGGCGCGCTCGGGGCGGCCCAGCTCCATGATCGAGATGATGACCAGGGACAGCACGCAGACCTGGAACAGCAGGACGGGGAAGACGGGCGCCGCGTTGCCGAACAGCATGATGAACACCGGTACGGCGAAGTAGGCGGTGTTCACCTGGACGGCCGCCATGACGCGCAGGGCCACACCGCGCGGGTCGTGTACGCCGAAGGCTCGGGCGAGGCCGCCCGCCAGGACGATCGCGGCGCCGGTCGCCGCCGCGTAGCCGGTGATGGCCCGCCAGTCGAACAGCGCGGCCAGGTCGCTGCCGTAGATGTTGCCGAACAGGAAGCAGGGCACGGCGAAGAGGAACGCGTAGTCGGCGAAGACCTTGGAGCTGTCGGCGGGCACGGTCCTCCGCCGCGCGAGGAGCACCCCGCACCCGAACGCCAGCAGCACCGGCGCCAGTTTCTCCAGAGCAGCCACCGCGCCCACGCGCGCACCCCCGCATCCCCGTCGCTGACGGCGGCCGGCCTCGGCCGCCCTCGGCCGCTGCGACCGAACGCCATTGATCATCCTCCGCCGGCCCGGAGGATGCCCGGGCGGTGGGGCCTCCTGCCGACGGGCGGCGGCCCGGACGGGGGCGTCTTCGGCGGGCGGCGGCCCGGACGGGGGGCGTCTTCGGCGGGCGAGGGGCCTGGTGGCGGCGTCTCCGGCGGAAGGCGCCTCGGACGCGAGCGGTTTTCCGGCTGTGGCGGTCCGGGGCGGGTGGCGCGGGGTGAGTATCCGTACTCATGCGGCGGCGCCGCTCCGCGGGCACGGTGCTGGGATGAGCACTCCGCCGCCGGTCCCGCCTGTGCCCCCGGACCCCGCTGTGCCGCCCGGCCCCGCGAAGGCCGACCGGGGCGGGGACATCGCGTCGGGCTGTGCCCTGGTGCTGCTGGAGCTGGTGGCCCTGGCGGCGATCCTGCTGGCGTGGCCGTTCCTCGACCACTTCGAGCTGGACCCGCAGGCGCCCCGCGAGACGTTCTCGCTCTGGCGGTACCTCCCTGCCGTCGGGGTCCTCGGCGCGCTGGTCTTCCTGGCCGCCGCCCTGGCCGCGCGGGCGAGGGCCACGGTGACGGCCGTCTCGCAGCTGGTGATGGGCGTGCTGATCGCGGCGGTGCTGGTCGGCGGGGCGGCGCTGCAGCGGCACGAGGACGAGCGGAGCAGGCCCGTCCCGGCGCCCACCGGGTTCACCGGCTGCCGCAGCGGCGGCGACTCCGCCGACTGCCCGGGCGGCTGACGGGCCGCCGCGCCGGGTGGTTCCGCCGTCAGTGCGTGTGGCCGTCCGGCGCCTCGGGGGTCGCGCCGTGGCCGCCCGCGTGGACGGTGAACGCCGCGGTGCGGACCTCGCCCTGGTGCCGGAAGTCGAGGAACAGCCGGTACGCTCCCGCGCTCGGGGCCGTGGCCGTGAAGGAGACCTCGGGGCCGGGGCCGCCCTTGTCGGGGTGGACGTGCAGATACGCCAGGTCGCCGGCGCGCAGGGCGACGAGGTGCCCGTACGCCCCCAGATAGGGCTGCAGGTCGGTGACGGGCTTGCCGTCCTTGCTGATCGTCAGCTTCAGCCTGCCGGGCCTGCCCGGCGTCAGCGCCCCGTCCAGCGCGACCTGGTACCCGTCCACGCGGGCGGTCGTCGTGGCGGCGGGCAGCGGCCGGGGCGCGTACGTCCCCGCCACCGGCAGGTCGACGCCGAGGGTCACGTTCCTCGTGCCCTCGCCCGCCGGGGTGAAGTCGGCGAACGCCTTGTACGCGCCCGCCGCCGGCAGGTCCACCGGCGTCGACCAGGTGCCGTCCGCCGCGCGCACCGGGTGCAGATGGCGGTAGACGGTGAGGTCGCGCGAGGCGACGATGAAGTGCAGCTCCTTGCCGTGCTCGGTCTGGTACGCGGTGACCTTGCGGCCCTCGCGGTCCTTCACCGAGAACGCGACGACGCTCCGTCCGGCCGTGATCCGGGGGGTCTGAAGGGCCAGCGTGTAGCCGCCCTCGGAGACCTGGAGGCCGCCGGCCGCGGGCCCTCGAGCCGCCTCCTCATGGGCGGAGTGCCCGCCCTCCCCCTCTCTCGCGGGGGCCGCGTGCTCGGTGTGCGCCGGCTTGGCCGGTTCCTCCACCGGGCCGGCGGCCGTGCCGAGCCCGTAGGCGGCCCCGAAGGTCGCGGCGAGCGCGGCGGCGAAGGCGGTGATCTTCACTCCGGTGTTCATGGCTGCTCTCCCGTAGGCAGGTAAGCGCTGGTCTCTCCGCACCTCACAATACCCCCAGGGGGTACCCAGTCAAGCCGGGACGGCGACTTGCGCCGCATACGGGCGAGGGGTATACATAAACCCGGCCCGGATACCCCCCATGGGTATGTACGACGGGATTCCCGAACGAGGAGGCCCTCATGTCTTCCTGCTGTACTCCTGACGGCAGCTGCTCCACCGACGCCGCGTCCACGCCCACGCCCACCGACATGGCGGAACCGACCGTGACGGTCGGCGGCGAAACCGACGCGGCGGTCACCGCGAAGGCCGACGGCACCGGCACCGAGCCGGCCGTCCGCGCCTGACACCCCACCAGCAGCCCCACCCCGGCCGCCGGGGCCCGGTCCGCGCGACCGGGCCCCGGCCCCGGACCCCACCCGTACGAGGAGCAGGAAATGACGACCACCACCACCGGCACCGCCCAGGTCGAGCTGGCCATCGGCGGGATGACGTGTGCCTCGTGCGCGGCGCGCATCGAGAAGAAGCTCAACCGCATGGACGGCGTGGAGGCCACCGTCAACTACGCGACGGAGAAGGCCAAGGTCACCTTCACCGACGGCGTCTCGGTCGAGGACCTCATCGCCACCGTCGAGGCCACCGGCTACACGGCGCGGGAGCCCGCCGCGCCGCGCGGCGCGGGCGGCGACGACGGCCCGCCCCCAGGGGAGGGACAGGCGGACGAGGAGTTGCGGCCGCTGCGGCAGCGGCTCGTCACGGCCGTCGTCCTGACCGTGCCCGTCATCGCGATGGCGATGGTCCCGGCGCTCCAGATCGAGTACTGGCAGTGGCTCTCGCTCACCCTGGCCGCGCCCGTCGTGGTCTATGCCGCGTGGCCGTTCCACCGGGCCGCGTGGACCAACGCCCGGCACGGTGCGGCGACGATGGACACGCTGATCTCGGTGGGGACGGGGGCGGCGTTCCTGTGGTCGGTGTGGGCGTTGTTCTTCGGTACGGCCGGGACGCCGGGGATGACGCATCCGTTCGCGTTCACCATCGCCCGCTCGGACGGGGCGGGGAACATCTATCTGGAGGCGGCCGCGGGGGTGACGGCGTTCATCCTGGCGGGCCGGTACTTCGAGGCGCGTTCCAAGCGCAGGGCGGGTGCGGCGCTGCGGGCGCTGATGGAGTTGGGGGCCAAGGAGGTCACGGTCCTGCGGGGCGGGCGTGAGGTGAGGGTGCCGACCGGGCAGTTGGGGGTGGGTGACCGGTTCGTGGTGCGGCCGGGGGAGAAGATCGCCACGGACGGGGTCGTGGTGGAGGGTTCGTCGGCGGTGGACGCGTCGATGCTGACGGGTGAGTCGGTGCCGGTGGAGGTCGCCGTCGGCGACACCGTGACGGGCGCGACGCTGAACGCGGGTGGCCGTCTGGTGGTGGAGGCGACGCGGGTGGGTGCGGACACGCAGCTGGCGCGGATGGCGAAGCTGGTGGAGGACGCCCAGAACGGCAAGGCCGCCGCCCAGCGCCTGGCCGACCGCATCTCCGCCGTGTTCGTGCCCGTCGTGATCGCCCTGGCCGTCGGCACGCTCGGTTTCTGGCTGGGCTCGGGCGCGGGGGTGACGGCCGCGTTCACCGCCGCCGTCGCCGTGCTGATCATCGCCTGCCCCTGCGCCCTGGGCCTGGCCACCCCGACCGCGCTCATGGTCGGCACCGGACGCGGCGCCCAGCTCGGCATCCTCATCAAGGGCCCCGAGGTCCTGGAGAACACCCGCAAGGCCGACACCGTCGTCCTGGACAAGACCGGCACCGTCACCACCGGCCGCATGACCCTGCTCGCCCTGCACACCGCCGACGGCACCGACGAGACCGACGTGCTGCGGCTGGCGGGCGGATTGGAGAACGCCTCCGAGCACCCCATCGCCCAGGCCGTCGCGACCGGCGCCGCCGCCCGGATCGGCACGCTGCCCACACCCGAGGACTTCGCCAACATCCCCGGCCTCGGCGTCCAGGGCATCGTGGACGGCCACGCCGTCCTCGTCGGACGCGAGCAGCTCCTCGCCCAGTGGGCCATGGAACTGCCCGAGTCGCTGCGCCGTGCCAAGGAGGAGGCCGAGCAGACCGGGCGCACGGCCATAGCGGTCGCCTGGGACGGCCAGGCCCGCGCCGTGCTGGAAGTCGCCGACGCGGTGAAGGACACCAGCGCCGAAGCCGTGCGCCGGCTGCGCGCCCTGGGTCTGACGCCCGTCCTGCTCACTGGTGACAACGAGGCCGTCGCCCGCGCCGTCGCCGCCGAGGTCGGCATCGAACCCCGGCACGTCATCGCCGAGGTCCTGCCCGAGGACAAGGTCCAGGTCGTCAAGCGCCTCCAGGCCGAGGGCCGCAGCGTCGCCATGGTCGGCGACGGCGTCAACGACGCCGCCGCCCTCGCCCAGGCCGACCTCGGCCTGGCCATGGGCACCGGAACCGACGCCGCCATCGAAGCCGGCGACCTCACCCTCGTACGCGGCGACCTGCGCGCCGCCGCCGACGCCATCCGCCTCTCCCGCCGCACCCTCGCCACCATCAAGGGCAACCTCTTCTGGGCCTTCGCCTACAACATCGCCGCCCTCCCCCTGGCCGCCCTCGGCTACCTCAACCCCATGATCGCCGGCGCCGCCATGGCCTTCTCCTCCGTCTTCGTCGTCGGCAACAGCCTCCGCCTGCGCGGCTTCAAGGCCGCGAACGCCTGAGCCCGCGCGCCCCTCGCCTCCGTCGGGCCCCCACATCGAGCCGCCTCCCGGACCAGGCCCCGCCCGGTCCGGGAGGCGGCTCGATGCGATGACGCGACGCCGCACCCGCCGCTCACACGGCCCCGCCGCCCGGTCTCGCGTCCGGGTCCCGCCGGTGGGCGTCAGGGCCCGGCTCCAGTGGCGGGCCGGCGAGGGAGAGGTGCGAGCGGCACACGGGGTGCGGGGCCTGCTCGATCCGGTGCCGCAGACGCCGGGGGCGGACGAACACGACGGCCGTCGCCGACGCGGCGAGGAACAGCACCGCGGTCACCATGGCGGCGCGGTGGAGGGCGCGGTCCACCGCGGCGCCGGAGGTGTAGGCGTCGCCGGAGAGGCCCACCAGGAGCGGCAGGGCGGCGACGATCAGCAGCTGGGCGACCCGCGCCGCCGCGTTGTTCACACCGCTCGCCAGCCCCGTGTGCCGGGCGTCGACCGAGGCCAGGACGGTCGCCGTGAGCGGCGCCACGAACAGGCTCATGCCCAGGCCCATGACGAGCACCGGAGGCAGGATGTCCGTCGCGTACGCGGATCCGGGCCCGGCCCTGAGGAGCAGCAGCGCCCCGGCCGCGGCGACCAGGGGTCCCGTGATCAGGGGCAGGGCGGGCCCCACGCGCTGGGCGAGCTCACCGGCGCGGGCGGAGAGCAGGAGCATCAGGACGGTGATGGGCATCGTCGCGAGCCCGGCCTCCAGCGCGTCGTATCCGAGCGTCGTCTGGAGGTGGACGGGCAGCAGGAAGAGGATGCCGCCGATGGCCGCGTACAGGCACAGCGTCATCCCGTTGGTGGCGGAGAACAGCCGGGAGGAGAAGAGGGACAGCGGCATCATCGGGTTCCGGGCGCGGCGCTCGACGCGCAGGAAGGCGGCCCCCGCGCCCAGGGCGACGACTGCCGGGAGGACGATCCGCACGGCCGAACCCCCGGACGAGGCGCCGACCAGCGCGTAGCTCACGCCTCCCAGGGCGACCGCCGCCAGGCACGCGCCCCGGGTGTCGAAGGGGCGCCCGGCCGCGGCGGGGTCCCGGCTCTCGGGTACGGAGGCGACCGCGATGAGCAGCACGGCGACCGCGAGGGGGACGTTGATGAGGAAGATCCACCGCCAGCCGGGGCCGTCGATCAGCCAGCCGCCGAGGAACGGGCCGAGGGCGCCGGCGACCCCGGTCAGGCCGGACCAGGCGCCGACGGCGCGCGCCTGGTCGTCGGGGTGGAAGGACGCCTGCACCAGTGCCAGGGACGCGGGGGTGAGCAGCGCGCCGCCGACTCCCTGGAGCGCGCGGGCGGCGATCAGCACGGAGCCGTCCGGCGCGACGCCGCACAGCGCCGAGGCCGCGGTGAACCAGACGACGCCGACGACGAGCGCGCGCCGTCTGCCGATCCGGTCGCCGAGGGCGCCGCCCCAGAGGATCAGGGCGGAGAGCGTCAGGAGATAGGCGTTGACGACCCACTGGAGCACCGACAGGGAGGCACCCAGGTCGCGTCCCATGCGGGGCAGGGCGACCGTGACGACCGTGGCGTCGAGCATGGCCATGCCGGAGGCGAGCACCACGCAGGCGAGGACCCAACGCCCCCGCGGGGAGTCCAGCCGCAGGCCGCCCGCCCCGCCGCCGTCCCCGTCGCTGCCGCCGCCGTTTCCGTTTCCGCCGCCGCTTCTGTCCATGGCCTCAGCCTGCCCGTGCCCGCCGCCGGACGACGCACCGTTCCGACGTGTCCTTACTCCGTCGGGCTACTCCGACCGGCGCCGTCGCACGGGCGTTCCCCCACGTCACCGGCGCCCGGATACCGTCTCGTGGCGGGGTCCGGGGAGCCGGCCGCGCCGACCGTCCCGTGGGCCGTGCCCGGGGCGTGGCCCCGGCTCCGCGGTCCGCCGGCCCTGGGGTCACCGCGGCCGGGCGGGGGCACGCGCCGCACCGGCCCGTCCCGCGAGGGCATCGGCTCCGAGGTGTGTCTCAGGCGGATCCGGTGCCCGTCGGGCCCGGACCGATCCGTTCGGCCAGGGCGACGATGATGCCCGAGGGGCCGCGGAGGTAGCAGAGGCGGTAGACGTCCTCGTACCGCGCCACCTCGCCGATCAGTTCGGCGCCGTGGCGGCGCAGCCGGGCGATGGTGTCGTCGATGTCGTCGACGGCGAACATGACCCGGTGCAGGCCCAGCGTGTTGGGCGGCGGGTCGTGGGGGCCGCCGACCGCCGCGGGGTGGTGGTACCGGACGAGCTCCAGCCTGCCGTGCCCGTCCGGGGTCCGCATCATCGCGATCTCGCTGCGCACCCCTTCCAGCCCGACGGCCTGGTCCGCGAAGAGCCCCTCGATCGGCGCCCTGCCCTCGACCTCCATGCCCAGTTCGGTGAAGAAGGCGACGGCGGCGTCCAGGTCCTCGACGACGATGCCGACGTTGTCCATCCGCTGAAGCGCCATGGCGGTTCTCCCTCTGTGTCGCGCGGCGTTGTGGGTCACCGGTATACCGAGGAGGGAACCGGCGGCCCGTTCCCGACACCCGCCCGCGGGCCGCATTCCCCCCGCCCGCAGGCCGCATTCCCCCCGCCCGCGGGCCGCTTTCCCCGGTCCCGGGTCCGGCCCGTACCCGGCCACGCCGGTGATCACCGTCCGAATGGCACCCAAAAACGCTCAGGGGCCGTTTCAGATCACTCTGAAACGGCCCCTGAGCTGCGACTTTCTCAAGTCGGGACGACAGGATTTGAACCTGCGACCCCTTGACCCCCAGTCAAGTGCGCTACCAAGCTGCGCCACGTCCCGTTGCCCGTCTGACCTGGGGTTTCCCCCGGCCCGGCGTGCATGAGAACAATACCGCACTCCGGCTGGTGATCACTAACCGCTTTACCGGGACGCGCGTGTCCGGGCCAGGGGCGTGCGCCGCCGGGTGCGCGGCGCACCTTTCGCGCCCCTCACCGCCTCCGGGCGCCGGGCCGGTCTTCGGCCATAGGTGAACGCTGCGGAGGCGCCCGGTGACAGGAGGTGCGCCTGGCTGCCCGGAGGGGCCGTGGGGCCGGTGGGGCGGGGCGGAACGGCACACCGACCCAGGTGGGGGCGGCGGCGCCCCTCGCTTGCCGTTGGCATGTGGCAGCGAGACGTACGGCGGGAATGCCTTCGGGGGGCTGGCCAGATCGGGCGATGCCCTGCACAGTCCTCAACGGACGTCAATGAACCGTCTTTCAGACATTGTTCAAGACCGTGTTGAACCGCTCCCGGGAGATCAACACCATGAGGTGTCCGCCTGCTCGGGACGGGACCACTACCGATGCACCACCTGCTCGAACACCCGCGCGAGCAGGCGTTTCGCAGAGGAGGGCTCGCATGGACGGCTATTTCGCCGGTCAGCCGCACCACCAACTCAGACAACAGGTGAGGGAGTTCGCCGAGAGGGAGGTCAGACCACGGATTCCCGCCATGGAGGCGGCGAGGTCCGTCCACTACGAGCTGTCCCGGCTCATCGCCCGCCAGGGCTGGCTGGGCGCGACGATCGGCAGGGACCACGGCGGCATGGGCGTCGGGCACCTCGGCAAGACCATCATCATCGAGGAGCTGTCCCGGGTGAGCGCCGCCATGGGCGCCATGGTGCAGGCGTCCCAGCTGGGCGTCGCGAAGATCCTGCACTTCGGGAGCGAGGCGCAGAAGAAGACGTGGCTGCCGCTCATAGCCGCCGGCGAGTGCCTGCCCACCATCGCGGTGACCGAGCCGGAGTCGGGCGGCCATGTCCTCGGCATGACGGCCACCGCCGTCCGCGACGGCGACGACTACGTCCTCAACGGGCGCAAGGTCTTCGTCGGCAACAGCCATGTGGGCGATCTGCACGGGGTCGTCGTGCGCACCGGACCCGGCTCGAAGGGGCTCACCGCCTTCCTGGTGGAGAGCGACCGGCCGGGTCTGCGCGTCTGCGCCGAGCAGCCGACGATGGGCCTGCACGGATTCGGCTTCGGCGAGCTGCGGTTCGACAACTGCCGGGTCCCCGCCGACCACCGGCTCGGCGACGAGGGCGACGGGCTGGCCGTCGCGTACTCCTCCAGCGTCCTCTACGGGCGCGCCAACCTCACCGCCGTCTCCCTCGGCCTGCACCAGGCGATCCTGGAGGAGACGACCCGCTTCTGCGCACAACGGCAGCGCTACGGCGAGCCCCTGCACGCGCTGCCGACGGTCAAGCTCAAACTGGGGCAGCTCCAGTCGCGGCTGATGACGGCCCGGTTGACCGCGTACCACGCCGTGCACATGCTGGACCAAGGTCTGCCCTGCGACGCGGAGTTGATGAACGCCAAGCTGGTCAACGTCGAATGGGCCCTGGACTCGGCGCGCAACGCGATGGAGATCCACGCGGCGGCCGGGCTGTTCACGGACCGGCCCATCGAGCGCTATCTGCGGGACGCCCACCACATCTTCGCGCCGGCCGGGACGTCGGACGTCCAGCTGCTGCGGCTCGCGGAGGTGGCGCTGGGCACGGCGAAGGGCCAGTGGTCGGAGCGGCTCGCCGACGTCGTACGGATGGAGCCCGTCCCCTGAGACGCGGCGTCCCCGAGGGCCCTGCGCACCCTCGGGGACGATACGGGAGGAATCACGGCGGACCGGGACGCGCCCGGCGGTCGTGGGTCAGGGCCGGAGGCGGCCCTCCTCACGGCGGTGGATCTGCTCCACCAGCTCCGCGGCGAGCGACTTGATCGTCTCCAGGCCGGCGCGCCCCCAGGGCCGGGGCTCGGTGTCCACGACGCAGATCGTGCCGAGCGTCGTGCCCGTGCGGTCGATGAGCGGCGCGCCCAGGTAGGAGCGGATGCCGATCTCGTCCACGACCGGGTTGCCGGCGAACCTCGGGTAGTCGCACACGTCCTCCAGGACGAGGGCCTTGCGGCGCACCACCACATGCGGGCAGTAGCCGTGGTCGCGGGCCATGTAGCGGCTGACCGTGCCGTGGGCGGCGAGGTCCGCGCCGGAGTGGGTGCCCGAGTGCGTGCCCGTCGGGGTGTGCAGCCCGGCGAAGAACTGCCGGTTCTCGTCGATGAAGTTGACCATCGAGTACGGTGCGCCGGTCACCTCGGCGAGCCGGTCGGCGAACGCGTCGAACGCGGGGTCCGGGTGCTCCCCCAGGCCGAGTTCGCGCAGCCGCCGCACGCGGGCGGGTGCCTCCTGGTCGACGGGGGTGAGGAGGAGGTGTCCGGTCGGGTCGTAGGTCATGCGGATGCTCCGTAGCTCGGCGCCGGTGCCGGGGCCGGGTTGGTGGCCAGCAGGTGCTGGACCAGGGTGACGAGGGTCTCGATGCCGGACACGGCGATCCGGGCGTCGCACAGCACCACCGGCACCTCCGGCTTGAGGTCGATGGCGGCGCGCACCTCCTCGGGGTCGTACCGGTAGGCGCCGTCGAACTCGTTGACGGCGACGACGAAGCGGATGCCGCGCCGCTCGAAGAAGTCCACGGCGGAGAACGAGTCCTCGAGGCGGCGGGTGTCGGCGAGGACGACCGCGCCGAGCGCCCCCTCCGACAGCTCGTCCCACATGAACCAGAAGCGTTCCTGTCCCGGCGTGCCGAACAGGTACAGCACGTGCCTCGGGTCGAGGGTGATGCGGCCGAAGTCCATCGCGACGGTGGTGGTGGTCTTCGACTCGATGCCGTCGAGGCGGTCCGTGGCGGCGCTCACCTGTGTGAGCACCTCCTCCGTGCTGAGCGGTTCGATCTCGCTCACCGCGCCGACGAAGGTGGTCTTGCCGACGCCGAAGCCACCCGCGACGAGGATCTTCAGGGCGGTCGGGAAGACGTCCTCGGTCGCCGGCCGGCGTTCAGAGCCGTCGTCGTAGGCCATCGAGTACTGCCTCCAGCAGGGAACGGTCGGTCAGGTCGTGGTGGCGGCGGGGCTCCCGCGCGGTCAGCGCCCCGCAGTCGACCAGGTCCGAGAGCAGGACCTTGGTGACGACGGCGGGCAGCCGCAGATGCGCGGCGATCTCCGCGACCGACGTCGGCCCGTCGCACAGGCGCAGCGCCGTCGTGTGCTCCGGCCCGAGGGGTGCGGGCGGCGCCGTCCCGGTGGCCATGACGAGCGACAGCAGGTCGAGCGCGGCGGTGGGCCGGGTGCGGCCGCCGCTCACCGTGTACGGGCGGATGAGGCGGCCGGCCGCGTCGTCGAGCCACGGCCGGTCCTGTCGGTACGGCACGGCTCAGCGCCCCGCCGTTCCGGGCGCGGCCGCCGCGTGCCGGGCCGGGGTGACCAGGTACGGCCGTACGCTCTTGACCAGCATCGTCATCTCGTACCCGAGGACGGCGGCGTCCGTCTCGCGCCCGGCGACGACGGCGAGGCAGGTGCCGGAGCCGGCGGTGGAGACGAACAGCAGGGTGTTGTCGAGTTCCACGACGACCTGCCGGACCTCGTCGCCGTCGCCGAAGCGGGCGCCCGCGCTGCGGCCCAGCGAGTAGAGGCCGGAGGCGAGGGCGGCCATGTGGTCGGCGCTGTCCGCGTCGAGGCCGTGCACCGATTTCACCAGGCCGTCCGAGGAGAGCAGCACCGCGCTGCGGGTGTACGGGACTCGCTGGACCAGGCCGGCGAGCAGCCAGTCGAGGTCGGGGGCGTGGCCGCTGGGCACATCGCTCACCATGGTGCATCTACTCCTTGTGGGCTTCGTCGTGTCGCTGCGGTTCGTCGGCGGAGGGCGGGGCGGAGGGCGGCATGGACTCCGCCAGGCCGATGCCGCGCTGGAACGCCGCCATCAGTCCCGGATCGTGCAGCGGCTGGTCCTCGTGGCGGCGCCGGACGGGCTCGCCGCGCAACTGCGGGACGAGGTGTTCCTGCGCGCGCCGCTTCGGCAGCCGGGGCCGCCCGTCCCGGCCGTCCAGCGGGCCGGGGGCGGGGGCTTCGGCGGTCCGGGGGGTGGCGGGGGTCTGCGGCCGTGCCTGGGCCTGCGTCTGCGGCCGGGGCCGCGTCTGCTCCTGGGCGGGCAGTGGCAGGGCCTGGGCCGGTTGCCCCGGCGGCTGTGCCGGGGCGGGCTGCGGGGAGGGGGCCGTCGCGGGGTCCGGCGCCGTTTCCGGGCGGGCGCCCTGCTGCCGGGGTACGGGCGCGTGGGCGGCGGGCACGGCGGGCGGCGTCGCGGCGGCGCGCACCGGCTGGGGCGCCTGCGGCGGCGGGGTGGTACGTACCGGCTCGGGCGCGGCGGGGCCCTGGCCGGTCGCCGGGCCGGGGGCGTCGGCGGCGTACGGCGGCTGGGGGCGGTCGGGGTGTTCGCCCCGTACGGGCAGGGGTGCGGGCTCCCGGCCTTCGGCGCGGGCGGGGGCGGCGTGGCGCGGCCGGCGCGGCGGGAGGTCGCCGCCGTCGGCGCGGGCCGGGGCGCGTCCGGTGTCGTGCGCGTCGTACGGGGCGGGAATCGCCGCCCGCGCGGCGGCGGCCGGGACGGCGGCGGGCGGCGCGGCGGCCAGGGGCGCGGGGCCCGCGGTGTCGCCGGGCGCGCCGGTCTGCGGGCGGCCCGCCTGGTGCGGGTTCGCGGGGTCGGCGCCCAGGAGTTCCTGCGGGATGACCAGGACGGCCTGCACCCCGCCGTAGATGTTGGACTGGAGCCGTACGGCGATGCCGTGCCTGCGGGCCAGCGCCGAGACGACGTACAGGCCGATGCGGCCGTCCTGGAGCAGATGGGCGACATTGACCTGGTCCGGGTCGCAGAGCAGGGCGTTCATCTTCTCCTGCTCGCCGACCGGCATGCCCAGGCCGCGGTCCTCCACCTCGACGGCGAGTCCCGCGGTGACGTACTGGGCGCGCAGCAGGACCGTGGTGTGCGGGGCCGAGTACAGCGTGGCGTTCTCGACCAGTTCGGCGAGGAGGTGGATGACGTCGGCGACGGCGTGGCCGCGCAGGGTGCCGTCGATCGGCGGGACCAGTTTGACGCGCGGGTACTGCTCGACCTCGGCGATGGAGGAGCGCAGCACCTCCGTCATGGTGACCGGGTTGGACCACTGGCGGCGGGCGATGGCGCCGCCGAGGACGGCGAGGTTCTCCGCGTGGCGGCGGATGCGGGTGGCCAGGTGGTCGACGTGGAAGAGGCCCTTGAGCAGCTCGGGGTCCTCGACGGCGTTCTCCAGCTCGTCCAGGAGCTGGATCTCGCGGTGGACGAGGGACTGGAGGCGGCGGGCGAGGTTGACGAAGACCTCGACCTTCTGCTCGTTGCGGAGGCTGCTGGAGAGCTGGGACGCCTGGACGACGGCCGCGACGGCGGCGTCCTGGGCGCGGCCGAGCTCGTGGGCGAGCAGGTCCAGGTCGTCGCCGCGCGGTGCGGGCGGGGGCGCCTGCCGGGGCGGCGGCCGCTCGCCTCTGCGCAGCTGTTCGACGACGCCGCGCAGTTCGTTCTGCCCGCGCGCGGTGGTGCGGCGCAGGTCGGTGCAGCGGTCCCGTACGGACCGGGCGGTGCGGTCGGCGCCGAGCCAGGCGGCGGCGACGGCGGCAGCGGCGAGGGCCGCGGCGGCGCCGAGGACCGTCCAGAGGGCGGCGGTCGGCCGGACGCCGGCGGAGTGCAGGGTGAAGACGACCGCGCCGGCGCCGGCGAGCGCGGCGGCGACGGCCGGGAGCACGGCGGCGCGCAGGAGCCGGGGCCGTATGCGGGCGTCCGGCGGGGGCGTCGCGGGCTGCGGCCCGCCGGGCTGCGGCAGGGGGCGGGCGCCTGACCGGCCGTGCCGCCCGCCCTCTCGGCGGTCCGGCCGCGCGGCGGGTGCGCGAAGTGGAGACATCAGTGTCCTTGGTACGTGGGTCCCAGGGAATCGGCGTATTTCGGCACCGAACGGGTGCGCGGCATCGGACGGCGGGGGTCGGAACGCTGAACCGATGAGCCCACCGTTGATCACCGGCAACACACGGTAGTCGCCCGATGTTCGTCCGCGGTGGGCTGTCGCCAAACTTGCCCGTAGAGCGTCCCGCTCTGGTATGAGGGGTCGCACGGCCGCCCGAACCTCCGGGCGGTGCGTTTCCGGACATCCGCCGTCGCCGCCGTGTGCCGGGGCCGTTCCGTGTGCCGCCCCGGGCCCCGCTGCCCGGCGTGTGCGGGGGCCTCCTGGGCGCCCGCCCGTCCCGTCCGGGGGTCTCGCCCCGTCCTGCCCAGCCCGTCCGGGGGCCTCGCCCCTCCCTTGGGCGGCGCTGCCCCGGGCCCCGGACCCCGGTGCGGCCGCGCGCCGTCCGGTCGGTCCGACGGGTCCGATGGCGTGACGGTCCCGCGAGGAGCCCGCGGACCGGGCAGGTATCAGCGCATCCGTCCAGGGACGCCCACCGGAAGCACCGATGTGCAGGTGTCCGACAGGGAGAAGGGGTTGTGCATGCTGGAGCTGCGGCCCACCGCGGCCGGGCCGGTCAGGCCGGCCGACGGTCCGCTCACGGCCCGCGACGCGGCACGGGCCGCCGAGGCGGAGTTGCGGCGCGTGGTCGGCGAGAATCTGCGCCGCGCGCACGACACGGACCCGGTGTTCGCCCGTGAGGTCGCCGAGCGCGTCGGCGCGCTCGTCCTGCGCGGCGGGAAGCGGCTGCGCGCGGCGTTCGCGTGGTGCGGGTGGCGGGCGGCCGGGGGATCGGGGTGCGCGGCACCGGTCCTGCGCACGGGAGCCGCGCTCGAACTCGTGCAGGCGTGCGCGCTCGTCCACGACGACGTGATGGACGGATCGCCGCTGCGGCGCGGAGCGCCGTCCGTGCACGTGCAGTTCGCCCGGCTGCACGAGGCCGAGCGCATGGCGGGCCCCTCCGGGAGGTTCGCGTCGGCCGGCGCCGTGCTCGCCGGGGACCTCGCGCTGGCCTGGGCGGACGATCTGCTGGCCGAGACGGCGCTCCGCTCGCCGCACGGGCCGCGGCTGCACCGCGAGTGGCAGGCCATGCGCGGGGAGATGGTCGCCGGGCAGTACCGGGACGTCCGGGCGGAGGCGACCGGCGCGTGCGGGCTCGACGACGCGGTGGTCGTCGCCACCCTCAAGAGCGCGCTGTACACGGTGGCGCGCCCCCTGGCGCTGGGCGCGTCGCTGGCCGGTGCCGACGCCGCCGTACTGGGGGCCCTGCGGTCCGCCGGGCGGTCCGCGGGCCTGGCCTTCCAGCTGCGCGACGACCTGCTGGGAGCGTTCGGCGACCCGGCGCTGACGGGCAAACCGGCCGACGACGACCTGCGGACGCGCAAACCGACCTGCCTGCTCGCGATCGGGATCAGGCTGGCCGGGGCCTCCGGCGACCGGGAGGCGTCGGAGGTGCTCGGTCCGGGCGGTCCGCCCCCGTCCGACGACGGCGTGCGCCGGATGCGCGCGGCGCTGGAGCGCACCGGGGCGCGGACGGTCGTCGAGGCGGCCATCGCCGAGCTGGCGGAGGCGAGTCTGCGGCACTTCCGCCGGACGGGCGCGGACCGCGCGGCCCTGAGGGAGTTCGCGGCGCTCGTCGAGCGGGCCTCGGGGGCGCGCCCGGAGTACGCCGGGGAGGCGGCGTGAGGACCGTGCAGGGGCCGACGGGACACGTCGTCGTGGTGGGGGCCGGGCTGTCCGGGCTCGCGTGCGCGCTGCACCTGCTCGGCGCGGGCCGCGAGGTGACCGTGGTGGAGCGGGACGCGGGGCCGGGCGGCCGGGCGGGGCGCGTACGCATGGGAGGTTACGAGGTCGACACGGGCCCCACGGTCCTGACGATGCCGCACCTGGCCGACGAGGCGTTCGCCGCGGTCGGCGACAGCCTGGAGCGGCACGTCTCGCTGACGGCCCTGCACCCGGCGTACCGGGCGTCCTTCGCGGACGGCACCTCGCTCGACGTGCACACCGGGGGCGAGGCGATGGAGGAGGAGGTCAGGCGGTTCGCGGGCCCGTCGGAGGCGGCGGGCTACCGGGAGCTGCGGCGGTGGCTGCAGCGGTTGTACCGGGCGCAGATGCGGCGTTTCATCGACGCGAACTTCGACTCGCCCTTCCGGCTGCTCCACCCGGACCTGGCGCGGCTGGCGGCCCTGGGCGGGTTCGGGCGGCTGGACCGGCGGATCGGCCGCTTCCTCGCCGACCCGCGGCTGCGCCGGGTCTTCTCCTTCCAGGCCCTGTACGCCGGTGTCGCGCCGGCCAGGGCGCTGGCGGCCTACGCGGTCATCGCCTACATGGACACCGTGGCCGGGGTGTGGTTCCCGCGGGGCGGGATGCACGCGCTGCCGCGCGGGATGGCCGACGCGGCGGCGGGCGCCGGGGCCGCGTTCCGCTGGTCGGCGGAGGTCACCGCGCTGGAGCGGTCGGGGGGCCGGGTGCGCGCCGTGCGTCTGGCCTCGGGTGAGCGGATCGCGTGCGACGCCGTGGTGCTGACGTGCGAACTGTCCGCGGCGCACCGGCTGCTGGGGCGCGCCCCGAAACGTCCGGTGCGGCTGCGCCACTCGCCGTCCGCCGTCGTGCTGCACGCGGGGACGGACCGCACCTGGCCGGGGCTCGCCCACCACACGCTGTCCTTCGGCGCCGCCTGGGAGCGGACGTTCGACGAACTGACGCGCGAGGGGCGGCTGATGAGCGACCCGTCCCTGCTGATCACCCGTCCGACGACGCACGATCCCGGTCTGGCGCCGCCCGGCAGGCACCTCCACTACGTGCTGGCGCCCTGCCCGAACACCGAGGTGGGGCCGTCCGGGGCGGAGTGGCGGGACCTGGGCCCGCGCTACCGCGACAGCCTCGTCGCCGAGCTGGAGCGGCGCGGGCTGGACGGGTTCGCGCGGAGCGTGCGGGAGGAGATGCTGGTGACGCCGCTGGACTGGGAGGCGCAGGGGCACGCCGCGGGCGGTCCCTTCTCGGTCGCCCACACCTTCGCCCAGACCGGGCCGTTCCGCCCGCGCAACCTGGTGCGGGGCGTGGAGAACGCCGTACTGGCGGGGTGCGGCACCACGCCGGGGGTCGGGGTGCCCACGGTGCTGCTGAGCGGCAAGCTCGCCGCCGCCCGGGTGACGGGCGGGGCGCCGCGCCGCACCCGCTCCGGCCCCGTGCGGCGCGGCGCCGGGGCTGCCGTACCGGCCGTGGGAGGTGCCGCCCATGAGCCGTCGTGAGCTGGACGCGGCGGGGATCACGGACCCCGCCCTGCGCGCGGCCTACACCGAGTGCCGGCGGCTCAACGCCCGCCACGGCAAGAGCTACTTCCTGGCCACGAGGCTGCTGCCGGTGGAGCACCGGTCCGCCGTGCACGCGCTGTACGGCTTCGCCCGCTGGGCGGACGACATCGTCGACGACCTGGACCGGCGCCTGAGCCCCGGGAAGCGCGACCGCCTGCTGCGGCGCCTGGAGGGCGAGCTGGCCCGCGGGCTGCGCACCGGCCGCAGCGACGAGCCGGTGGTCCGGGCCGTCAGCGACACCGCGGAGCGGTACGGCGTCGAGCACACGCTGTTCGCGGACTTCCTCGCGTCGATGCGCAGCGACCTGCACGTCACGGACTACCCGACCTACGCCGACCTACGGGCCTACATGCACGGCTCGGCGGCGGTGATCGGACTGCAGATGCTGCCCGTCCTGGGCACGGTCGTCCCCCGTGAGGAGGCCGCCCCGCACGCCGCGGCGCTCGGTGTGGCGTTCCAGCTGACCAACTTCCTGCGCGACGTGGGCGAGGACCTGGACCGGGGGCGCGTCTACCTCCCCGCGGACCTCCTCGCCGCGCACGGCGTGGACCGGCCGCTGCTGGAGTGGAGCCGCCGCACGGGCCGCGCCGACCCGCGCATCCGGGCGGCCCTCGTCGCGGCGGAGGCCCTGACGAGGGGGGTGTACCGGAGCGCGGAGCCCGGCATCGCCATGCTCGCGCCGCGCACCCGCCCCTGCATCCGTACCGCGTTCTCCCTGTACGGCGCCATCCTGGACGCGATCGCCGACCAGGGCTACACGGTGCTGCACCGGCGGGCGGTGGTGTCGCGCCGGCGGCGGGCGGCCATGGCGGCCGCGGGGGTCGCGCAGATCGCGTGGGCGCGACGCGGCGCCCGTACCGGACACGGCGCGGCCCGCACCGGCGGCGCCGCGCTGCAGACGAAGGGAGCACCGGGTGAGTGACCGGACGGGCCGGGGCCGGTGGACTCCGCCGCTGCGGCGGCGGCGCGCGCGGCCGGACTGGGCGGCGCAGGAGCCGACGTGGCGGGAGGCGCGCCCCTCGCTGATCGCGGACGCGCTCAAGCGGGCCTCGGCGCGGCCCTCCGGCAACTGGTACGTCGTCGGCGCCTCGCGCGACGTGCGGGCCGGGGGCGGGCCCGTCGGCAGGACCGTGGGCGGGGTCGAGATCGTGCTGTGGCGGTCGGAGTCCGGGGAACTGCGGGCGGGGTCCGGCGTCTGCCCGCACCTCGGGGCGCCGCTGCGGGACAGCCGGGTGGTGTGCGGGACGCTGGTGTGCCACTGGCACGGCCTGGCGCTGGACGGCGGGCCGTTCACGGGCTGGGACCCGTACCCGGCGCACGACGACGGGGTGCTGGTGTGGGTGCGGCTGGACGCGGTCGGCGGGGAGGAGCCGTCGGAGCGGCCGGTGGTGCCGGTGCGGCCGCGGGCGGGCGGCGGCGTGGACGCCGTGTTCACGGCGGTGGGGCGGTGCGAGCCGGAGGACGTGGTCGCCAACCGGCTCGACCCGTGGCACGGCTCCTGGTTCCACCCGTACTCCTTCGTCGACCTGCGGGTGGCCCGGCCGCCGCGCGGCGAGGAGGACGACGTCTTCGTCGTCGATGTCTCCTTCCGGGTGACGGGCCGTCTGGTGGTGCCGGTGCGGGCGGAGTTCACCGCACCGGAGCCCCGGACGGTGGTCATGCGCATCACCGAGGGGGAGGGCAGCACGTCGGTGGTGGAGACGCACGCCACGCCGCTGACCGCCGAGTCGGCCGCGCGTCCGCGGACCGCCGTCGTCGAGGCGGTCGTCGCCGCGTCGGACCGGCGCGGCTTCGCCGTGGCGCGGGCGGCGGCGCCCGTGCTGCGCCCGCTGATGCGCCGGGCGGCCGGCAGGCTGTGGCGCGACGACCTGGCGTACGCGGAGCGGCGCTGGGAGCTGCGCAGCACGGGCCGGTTCCCCGGCTGAGCCGGGCTTCCTGCGGGCGGGTTTCCGGCGGGCGGGTTCCCGGCGGGCCGGGTCCCCGGCCGAGCGGAGTACGGGCGGGGCGTCCCGCGCCGGGGTGCGGCGGCGCGCACGCCGTACGGGCCGGGCGGGGGGTACGTCGTACGGGCCGGGCGGCCCCGTCGGCTGGGCGGAGTCGGTACGCCGTACGGACGGTCAGGGGCGGCAGCGCCGTATGGGCCGGGGCGGTCCCGTCGTACAGGCCGGGGCGGTCCCGTCGTACAGGCCGGGCAGGGGCGCTCCCCCGCCGGCGGCCGGGGGGACGCCGCGCTCCTCCTCCGGCCGCCCGCTTCATCGGCGGCCGAGGCGGCCGAGGCCGCCGAGGGCCCGCAGGGCGGCCGAGCGCCCGGCCCGGGGCACGGTCCACAGCACCTGCCCGCGCACGCCCCGGTCCGCCAGGAGGGCCCCCGCGGCGAGGAAACCGGTCGTGGCCGCGCGTTCCATCAGGGCCACGGGGAGGTCGCAGCGGATCGCGTCGCCGGCCAGCGTCACGTTCGGATGGGGCGTGCGCACCGGGGGCCGCCGGGCGTGGGAGCCGACCGGGAAGAACGGGCAGTCGGCGCGCCACTCGTGCAGCTCGTCCGTGATCCGCGCCTCGCGGGTCTCCGGGTAGACCCGGCGCAGGGCGTCGACGAGGCGGTGCCGCACCGCCGCGGGCTCCTGCCCGTCGGGGACGGCGTAGGCGTGCAGTTCCACCACGGAGCCGCCGGTCCGCGCGGCCCAGCGGGCGGCCTCGCCCTCGTAGCGGTCGAGGACGCTGACGTTGTCGAGGCCGTCGTAGCCGCTGGTGCCGAGGAAGCCGGGGCGGTCGGCGCGCACGGGCCGGTCGAGCCACAGCCGTGAGACCAGGAACGGCGGGGCCGTCGCCAGGGCGCCGACGTCGTCCCGCCAGGCCGTGGTGCCGAGCTCCGGGGACGCGGCCACCAGGGCGCGCAGCGCTCCCGGGTCGAGGGCGAGCACGGCGGCGTCGTGGTCGTCCCAGGTGCCGTCCGTGCGCACCCGCACGCGGCCGTCGCCGTCGGGGCGGACCTCGCGCACGGGCGTGTCCGTGCGGATGTCCGCGCCGAGGCGGTGCAGGTAGTCGCCGAGCGGCTCCCACAGGGCCTGCGGGAACGGCTCGGTGGGCACGTCGAAGAGCAGGCCCTCGGCGGAGCCGAGGAAGTAGATGTGGAACATCAGCAGCAGTTCGGCGGCGGACAGTGCCCGCGGGTCGGCGAAGAAGCTGCGGGAGAACACCTCGAAGGCCAGGTGGTGCGCGGCTTCCGGGAAGCGCACGCCCTCCAGGAACGCCGTCGCGCTCATGTCGTCGAAGCGCCGGTAGACGTCGGGGACGCGGACGTCGAGGAGCGGCAGGGCGGCGCGGGCGTCCATGGCGGCGAGATCGCGCCAGCCGAAGGTGGGGCTGAGGGCGACGAAGCCGAGGGCGCTGAGCGGCGGGGTGCGCGGGACGCGGGCGAAGCTGTCGGTCAACCCGCCGCTGTGCCGCAGCGGGTAGTCGGGCAGCGGGCGGAGGCGGTCGAGTCCGGGGTCCGTCCGCCGCAGCAGGCCGCGCAGGTTGTAGTACTGCCGGAAGAAGGCGTGGAAGCCGCGGCTCATGGTGACGCGGGACCCGTCGGAGAGCCGGACGCGCCGGCCCGCGAGGCGCCCGCCGAGCGACTCCTCGCGCTCGTAGAGGGTGACATGGGCTCCGCGTTCGGCCAGCAGGGTGGCCGCGGCCAGCCCGGCGATGCCCCCGCCGGCGACGGCGACGCGGGGCCGGTCGCCGGGCGCGAACCGGTCCCGGCCGGGCGGGGGCGCGATGATCTCCGCTTTGCGGTCGCGGCCTCGCCGGGCCGCGCGCCGGGCGGCGCTCACCGGGCTCCCTCCGGGTGCGCGTCGGTGCCCCGGCGGGCCGGGATGGTGTGGTCGCGCGGGGGCGTCATCGGTGTCGTTCTCCGGTTCGTGGGTCGTCGGGTGCCGGACGGCGGGGCAGGAACGGCAGTTCGAGGGTGGTGCGGAGCATCGGGGCGACGGGGGTGCGCAGGCCGATGCTCCACTCCTCGGCGGGGGATGTCGCCCCGTCGAGGAAGCGCAGCAGCCGTTCCGGCGGGACGCGCCGGAACAGGTCCGTGAAGAAGCGGGGGCCGTCGATCCGCCCGGTGTCCAGGGCCCGCAGCAGTACGGCGTCCATGGCGAGGGCCCGCCGGCCGTGGGGAGGCGGCACGGCCGCGCGCCCGGAGCGCAGGGCTGCGGCGATGGCGCGGCTCTGCCGCTGCACGGCGGCGAAGGTGTATCCGGTCGCGGGGCGGGTGGCGCCGCCCGCCGTGCCGATCCGGAAGACGGCGGGCCCAGTACGGCGGGGGAAGCGCGCGTCGGTCATGGGGATGACGCCCTGCTCCGCCGACTCGACCGTGAACGGGCCGAGCCGCAGGACGTCGCGGCAGTAGGCGGCCAGCGCCGCCTCGTACGCACTGGTGGTGAGCGGCGTCCGGGAGAATTCCGTGTACTCGACGAGCGCCCGGTCCGGGGCGAGGGGCAGGACGTAGCCGAAGGCCAGTCCGTGGCGGGGCTGCGGGACCCGGAAGTCCATCAGGTCGGCGACCGCCGGGTCGAACCGGCTCGTCGGTGTGCGGACGAACCAGCCGCGGAAGTGCTGGAGGAGCCGGGTGCGCGCGGGCGGCAGGGCGCGCACCGGCCGGGAGTCGAAGACGTGCCGGGCGGGGAGCGCGAGCGTCCGGCCGCCTGGTCCGGCGCAGCGCACCTCCGCCCCGCCGGGCGTGTCCCGCACCTCCTGCGCCGTCGCGCGCAGCACGTGGACGTTGGGGGAACGCGCGAGCCGGGAGTGCACCAGCCGTTCGAAGTCAGCCGACCGGATCATGCGGTACGTGAAGGGGGACGGGTCCACGGTGACCGCCCGGCCGTCACTGCCGTGGACGCGCAGCAGGGACCAGGTGGCGGTGACCGCCGCGTCGAGGACACCGGTGCCGCGGTCCCAGTAGCACCAGGTCCGCTCGGGTGGCCGCAGCGGCCCGTCCGGGGCCTCCACCAGCGTGACGGCGGGGTAGGCGGGTGCCGCCAGGCGATGGGCGAGGCTGAGTCCTGCCGCGCCCCCGCCGATGATCACCACGTCTCCGGCAGGCCGGGAGGCGGGGTCGTGGGGGCTCACCGGGCGTGCCGTCCGACGGCGCGGGCGCGCCGGGTGGCGGGGCGAGGGGTGCCGGTGGCGGCGGACACCGGCTCGCGTGCGCCGTCGGGATTCACTGTCGCCTCCGCTCTCGGGGTGGACGGACTCCGCTCTCGGGGTGGACGGACTCCAATCGCCGTCCGGCGGCCGCCGTCGCCCGCGTCCGGTCGCCGGTGGCCGGCGGCCGGTGACCGGCCGCAGGTCCATGGTCTGTTCCGCGCGACGGGGCTCCGCGGATGCGGCGCGCGCGGCCCGGCCGGCCGTCACCCGGACGCCGGGTCGGCAAGCGGTTCCCGTGCGGCGCGGGCGCCCGAGGCCGGGGCGCCCTGCACGCCGCCGGTGGGGCGGTGGTCCCCGCACACGTGTCCGCCGAGGGCGACCCGCGTCGTACGACTCGGGGGCCACGGACGGCACCATGGCGGGCAGCGCGCCGTGGACGGGGTGCACGGCGATCCGCTGCCTGCCGCTCGTGTCCGCGCCGTACAGCTCGGCCCGGTGTCGCGACCTCGTCCGGCCGCCGACGCCGTCGGAGGACTCGGGCAGCGCGACGGTCGGCCCGGTGCGGCACAGGCGCGGTGCGGTGCGCAGGCCGGTCCGGCGAGGCCCGCGCCCGCAACGACCGTGTCCGGAGCGTCGCGGTGACGACGGCTCATGTCCTCCTCCATGGGCACCTCCGGCGCTTGCGCGGTCCGCGCCCGGAGCCGCGCGGGGCGGCCCCGCAGGCCGCGCCGACGCCCGGCGGGACCGGAACCGCGCCGCGCCGCCCGGCTGTCCGGGCGCGCGCCCGGACAGCCGGGGCGCCGTACGCCCAAGGCCCAAGGCCCAAGGCCCAAGGCCCATCCGGGACGTTCCGCCCGGTGGCGCCGGGCAACCACGTCCGCCTACCCGCGTACGGCCGACTCCACCGCCGCGACGGCCTCCGCCAGCCCCGGAGGGTGCGGCAGGCCGGGTACGGTCTGCCGGGACCAGCCGGGCCCGAGGGTCAGGACGACCGGCCTCCGGCGGGCACCGCGCACGCCCCATTCGATGCCCGCGACGTGCTGGGCGAGCGGGCGGCTGGCCGTGGTGCGGGACTGGGCCCACAGGCCGACCGCCGACGGCCCGGTCCTGCGCACGGCGGCCACGAGCGACTCCACCGGCAGCGCGGCGCCGAACATGCGCACGGTCAGGCCGCGTTCGGCCAGCGCGGCGGCCAGCACCTCCAGTGGAAGGGTGTGGTTCTCGCCGGGCACGCAGGCGAGCACCGTGGTGCCTTCGGGCCGGTCGGCCGCCACGGGGGGCGTGTGGCGCCGCAGCGCGCCGGAGACGTGCCAGGACAGGAAGTGCTCGACCTCGACGTACCGCTCCCCCGACCCCTCCCACTTCCGGCCGACCGCCTGGAGCGTCGGCATGATGACCTCGGTCCACGCGGTGACCAGGCCGTGCCGGTCGATCGCGTCCGACAGGAGGGCGTCGAGGGCGGCGGCGTCGAGCCGCAGCGCCGCGCGGGCCACGCCCCTGCACTCCTGGCGCGCGTCGCCCAGCCGCAGTCCCCCGCCGGGGCGCCCCACCGCCCCGCCCGTCCGGCGCCGGACGGGCGGGGCGGTGCCGTCCGCGCGCGGCGCGGGAGCGGTGCCCTCCGCGCGCGGGGGCCCGGCGGCGTCCGCGCCGCGCAGGGCGAGGCGGGCGGCCTCCGCGGGCGGCACCCCGGTCGCCGTGAGGGCGCACATCCTCTCCAGGCGGGCGACGTCCCCGGTGGTCCACCGGCGGTGCCGGCCGTCGTCGCGCGCCGCCGGGCCCAGCCCGTAGCGGCGGTCCCACGAGCGGACCGTCGTGGGCGCCACGCCCAGGCGCCTGGCCACCTCGCCGGTGGTGAGCCCGCTGCCGCGCGTCGATTCCGCCGGGTCGTCGTCGCCGCCGCTCCGTGGCGGCCGGCTCGCGCCGCCCTCGGCGCCGCGGTGGCGCGCCGGCCCTGCCTTGCGGATCCGCTCATCCCTGCCCATGAGCCCAGCTTACGACGCACAAACGACGCACGTTGTCCGCGTCGTTTCGCCTCGGAAGACTGGACGCACGAGCCGGCGACAGCGGCGCACACGCCGTCCGGACCCGCTCCACGGGCGGCCTTCCGCGCCCGCACCGCGCAGACGGCAGGAGGCACAAGGCCATGTCCACCAGCACGCTTGACACCCGATTCCCCACGCCGGCCGCTCCGGAGAGCCCGTACGAGGACGAGCTCGCCCGCGGTCTGCTCGCCGCCGACGCACACGCGTTCGCGGACGTCTACCGGCGCTGGGGCTCACTCGTCCGCACCATGGCCACCCGCTCGCTCGGCGACGCCCACGAGGCCGAGGACGTCACCCAGCAGGTGTTCCTCGGCGCCTGGCGCGGACGGGACGGATACCGCCCGGAGCGCGGGCCCCTCGGCGGCTGGCTCGTCGGCATCACCCGCCGCAAGATCGTCGACGCTCTGGCCGCCAGGACGCGCCGCCTCACCCTCGTCGACAGCGTCACCCGCGACACCGGGGCGCGGCGCCACCACGAGGGCGCGGCCGACGAAGTCCTGGACCGGGTCCTCCTGGTGGACGCCATGTCCCGGCTGCCGCGCGCCCAGCGCGAGGTGCTGTGCCTGGCCTTCTACGAGGACCTGACGCAGACCCAGATCGCCGAGCGCACCGGCATGCCCCTGGGCACCGTCAAGAGCCACACCCGCCGCGGTCTGCTCCGGCTGCGGGAGGGGATCGAGCGGGGGCGCACCCCGGGGAACACCGCCTGACCCGCGCCGAGCGGCCGCGACCGCGCGCATCCGCCGCGCGACCCGTCCACGAAACACCCATGAGACCGCGCCATCGGCGCTCCCCCCGAAGGGATGATCCCCATGAACTCCCGTACTCCGCTGGTCCTCGGCGCGTCGGCCGGAGCCCTCACCCTCGCGCTCGCCGTCCCCGCCGCGGCCGCTCCCGGCGTCTCGGCGGACTCCGCCGCCGGTGAGGGCAAGGCGGCGGTGTCCGTCTTCCACGGCGTCCCCGGACTGACCGTGGACGTCTACGCCGACGGCGCCAGGCTGCTCGACGACTTCACGCCCGGAACGGTGAGCGAGCCGCGGCCCCTCGACGCCGGCACGTACGACATCCAGGTCTACCCCGGCGACCAGGGCCCGGACGACGGCACCCCGGCCGTCCAGAAGAAGATCGAGGTGCCCGCCGGAGCGAGCGCCACGATCGCCGCCCACCTCTCCGCCGACGGCAAACCGCAGCTCACCGCCTTCGTCGAGGACGAGACCAGGCTCGACGCGGGCAAGGCGGGCCTGACCGTTCGCCATGTCGCGGCCGCCCCGTCCGTGGACGTGCGGGCCGACGGCAAGCCGGTGTTCACGGCGCTGGAGAACCCGCAGCAGGCCACCACGACGACCGACGCGGGCGCCGTGTCCGCCGACGTGGTCCTCGCGGGGACCGGCACCGTGGCCATCGGCCCCGCCGACCTGAACCTGGAGGAGGGCACCAGCACGGTCGTCTACGCCTGGGGCAGCGCCGCCGACAAGAACCTCGGGCTGGCGACGCATACGCTCGGCGGCCGGGAGTCCGCGCCCGACGCCGTCCACGCGGGCGGCGCGCCCGTCGCGTCCGGCTCCGCCGCGCAGTGGCCGGCCGCTGCCTTCGTGGCCGGTACGGCCGCCGTGGCGGGCGCCTTGGCGGTCCGCCGTACCGCGACCCGGCGTGGGTGACACCGCGCGGCGGATCGGCGGCCTCGCCGTGGTGACGGCCGCCGCCCTGGCGGTGGTCCTCGCCCCGGCGGGCGCTCCGTCCCGGCACGGCTCCGCACCGCCCGACTTCGGCCGCGCGGGCACCGCGCACGCCGCGGTGCCCGGCGCCCTCCCCACCCCGCGGGCGCCCGCGCCGCCGACGCGTGACGCGCGGCCTCCCCAGCGGGTGCTGGTGCCGAGGGTGGGCCTCGACGCCCCGGTCCGGCCGGTCGGCGTCACCGGGGCGGGCGACATGGCCGTCCCGGCCGACCCGGCCGTCGCGGGCTGGTACCGCTTCGGACCGGCGCCCGGCGCTCCGCGGGGCTCCTCGGTCCTGGCGGGGCACGTCGACGACGACACCGGGGCACCCGGCGAGTTCGCCGCGCTCCGCCATGTCGCGGCGGGAGACCTGGTGGAGGTGCGGCGCGCCGGTGGCCCGCCGGTCCGCTACCGCGTCACCGCGCGTTCCACCGTCCCGAAGGGCTCCCTCCCCGACTGGGCGTTCCGCAGGGACGGCCCGCCGGTCCTCACCCTCGTCACCTGCGCCCCTCCCTTCGTCCCCGAGGACGGCGGCTACCAGGCCAACCTCGTCGTCACCGCGGAGCCGGTGCCCTGAGCCGGACCTCCCGGCGGGCGCCGGCGGCGCGGCGGGCACGGACGGGCAGGAGGGCGGCGGTGCGGCATGTCGATCCCACGCGTCTGGCGGAGCCGGCCCTGGGAAACGGCGTCGCACACGGGGACGCCGGGGCCCTGCGGCTCCCCGACCGCTCGGGCGGCGGGTGTGGCCGCGCCTCGTCACGGAGCCGGGCGCGGCGGCCCCGGCGGCGTCCGGCCCGCGGAGCCGGGCACCGCGCGGGGCCGGGCGCCGCGCGTGGCCGGGCGCCCGCCTGCTGGCCGCCCCGGTCGCGGGGTGGCGCGGGCGGGCGCACGCCGGGCGTCCGCCCGCGCGGGCGTCACGGCTGGTGGCGCGCCTGCTCGGCCGCCTGGCCGGCGGCGCCGGTCTCCGTGGTGGCCCCGCGGGTGCTGAGCCGCCCGCCGCTGGACTCCAGGTGCGCGCGCACGAACCACTGGAAGAGCTCCAGGCCGCGCAGCTGCTCGATGAGCATGTCCTGGGTGACCGGGTCCGAGGACTCGGTGGCGCGCATGGCCTCCCGGTGTTCCCTGATCACGGAGGTGTACACGAGGTCAAGCGCCCCCAGGTGCTCGATGGCCTCGGCACGTCCGATCGAGTAGTCGTCCCAGGTGCGCCGCTCCACCAGCGCGCCGGGGGTGCCGACCGGTTCGCCGCCGAGCGTAGAGATCCGCTCGGCGAGGTCGTCGGTCATGGCACGCACCTGGTCGACCTGCGGGTCGATCATCTCGTGGACGGCGATGAAGTGGGGGCCGACGACGTTCCAGTGGACGTGCTTGAGGGTCAGGTGGAGGTCGTTGAGCGAGTGCAGGCGCATCTGCAGCAGCTCGATGATGTCCTGGCTGTCCCGGACGTCCATTCCGGGGATGGTGTACGCGATGTCTGCGGGCTCTGGCGGCACGGCGGCGCTCCTTGCGCGTGCGGGGTCGGAGGGAGCAGACAACCACCGCTCGCGGCGATCCGACCGCACCCGCGCGCCCGTCCCGGCCCTTCTCACCGGTTCGGAGCAGGAGCGGCCGCGGGACGGGGGCGCCCCGGGACGCGGGTCCGTACGTCCTGGTCAGCGGCGCGCACGGGACCGGGGCGGCCTCGTCACGGGCCCGGCGGCGGCGCGCCGGGCGGCCTCGTCACCGGGGACGCGTACGGGGCCGTGTGCCGGTGGAGGGGTACGGCCCCCGGTCCTCACCGCTCGTGGGCCAGCCCCGCGTCGGGTGGGCGGTCTCCTCGGAGGACGGGAGCGGCGGCTCGGCGGAGTCGCGCCACGGGTGGTCGAGGGGCGTCGACACCGCGCGCCACCACGGCTCGGCGGGCACGGCCACCGCGGGCTCGAAGGGCTCGCCGGGCCGCGGCAGGGCGACGGACTGCCCGGCCTCCTCCGCCGCGTCCTTCGACCACTCCCCCGGCTCGGCCCACGGGTGGGGCGCCAGGTTGAACGTGGCCCAGTGGATCGGCAGCATCACACCGGAGGGGCGCCCGCCCTGGAGGTCGAGGTGGGCGCGCATGCCCTCGGCCGGTGTCATGTGGATGTCGGGCCAGAACTCCGAGTACGCGCCGATCTGGATCATCGTCGCGTCGAACGGGCCGTGCTGGGCGCCGATGTCGCGGAAGCCGGGGAAGTAGCCCGTGTCGCCGCTGTGGTAGATCCGGTGCTCGGGGCCGGCGACGGCCCAGGACGCCCAGAGGGTGTGCTGCCGGTTGCGCAGGCCGCGGCCGCAGAAGTGGCGGGCCGGGGTGGCCGTGAGGCGGATGCCGCGCACCTCGGTGGACTCGTTCCAGTCCAGCTCGCGGATCCGGGCGGGGGCCACGCCCCAGTGCTCCAGGTGGGCGCCGACGCCCAGCGGGACGGCGAAGAGGGTGTCCGTGCCGGCGAGGGCCCGGACGGTGGGCAGGTCGAGGTGGTCGTAGTGGTCGTGGGAGATCACGACGACGTCGACCGGGCCGAGCGCGGCCAGGGGCAGCGGGACGGGGTGCAGCCGCTTGGGGCCGGCGAAGGCGAAGGGCGAGCAGCGGTCGCCCCACACGGGGTCGAACAGGACGCGCGCGCCGTCGATCTCGGCGAGCACGCTGGAGTGGCCGGTCCAGGTCAGGCGCAGCCCGGAGGCCGGGGGCCGGGCCAGGTCGGCGGCCGTGGCCGGGTGCAGCGGTATGGTCCGGGCGGGGGCGCGCCGGACGCGCTCCTCCTTGCGGAAGTACGTCTTCGTGAACTCCACCGCCGAGCCGGAGGGGCGGTGGCGGGTGGCGCCGGGGTTGCGGAACGCGCCGTCGGCGAAGTGCGGCGAGCGCCGGATGCGGGCCAGCCGCTCGCCGGCGGGGTCGGCGCCGAAGGCGGCGGGGCGCAGGGCGCGGAGGCGGGCGCGCAGCCGTACGAGGGGGTCGTCGCCGGTCACGGCACCTCCAGGGGCTCGGGTCCCCTCCATTATGAGCGGACGGTACGACAACGCCCGCGCTCCGCGCTCCGTTCCCGCCGGGCCCGGGTCCCCGTCCCGCGCCCTGCGCTCCGGGGACCCGCGCGGCCGCCGCCCCGCCGCTACAGGGGCAGCAGGTCGGGGCGCTTGGCGGAGATGCGGTCGCCGGAGCTCTCGCCCCGCAGCCGGCGGCCGATCCACGGCACGAGGTACTCGCGGGCCCATTGGATGTCGTCGCGCCGGACCTCCAGCGTGCCGCGCGGCGGGAGCGGCGGCCACGGCTGGTCGGGGTCGGCCGGGACCTCCAGGCCGAGGACCTGGGCGGCGCGCAGCGCGACCCGGGTGTGGCCCTCGGGCGACAGGTGGAGCCGGTCCTGGTCCCAGGCGCGGCGGTCCTGCACGGAGCGCAGCGACCACAGGTCGAGTACCGGGCAGCCGTACCGGTCGGCGATGGCGCGCACATGGCCGTTGTACGTGGCGACCTTGCCCCGCAGATGGCGCAGGACCGGCACGCCGCGGGTGTCGAAGCCGGTGGTCACCACGACGGTGCCGATGACGGACCTCAGGTCGGCGACCGCGCGTTCGAAGCGCTCGGCCACGTCGTCGGGGTCGCTGCCGGGTCGGATGATGTCGTTGCCGCCGGCGCAGAACGTCACCAGGTCCGGGGCGAGTTCCTTGGCGCGGGGCACCTGCTCGGCCACGATCTGGTCCAGGAGCCTGCCGCGTACGGCGAGGTTGGCGTACCGGAACTCGTGCTCCTCCGGAAGCCGGTCGGCCAGCAGGACGGCGAGCCGGTCGGCCCAGCCGACGAAGCGGCCGTCCGGGCCCGGGTCGCCGACGCCCTCGGTGAAGCTGTCGCCGATCGCCGTGTACGACCCGATCACGTCGTTCTCCCCCATCGTCGAATCGTCTGCCACGGCCGCACATCATTCACCCCGAGATGTGACCTACGCGACCGTAAGGAGGGGTTGACGGGGCGTGATCTCCGCCACCGCGCGACGGCCCGGCACCCTTTCGGGGGCCGGGCCGTGGCGTTTTGGTGCGTTATGCGTCAGATGCTGACGCCGTGGCCGCGGAGGTAGGCCAGCGGGTCGATGTCCGAGCCGTAGCCGGGGGCGGTGCGGATCTCGAAGTGCAGGTGCGGACCGGAGGAGTTGCCGGTGGAGCCGGACAGGCCGATCTGCTGGCCGCCGCCGACCGACTGGCCGGCGGAGACGGAGAGGGAGGAGAGGTGGGCGTACTGCGAGTAGTTGCCGTCGGCGTGCTTGATGACGACCTCGTTGCCGTACGCGCCGCTCCAGCCGGCGGAGACGACGGTGCCCGGGCCGACGGCCTTGATGCTGGTGCCGGAGGCGGCGGCGAAGTCGACACCGGTGTGGTAGCCGGACGACCACATGGAGCCGGAGGCCCGGTACGGCGTGGTGACACTGGCGGAGACCGGGGCGGTGAAGCCGGAGCCGCTCTGGGCGGGGGCCTGCTCGCGCACGGGGGCCGGGGTCTCGGCGGCCGGCTTCGCCTCGGCGGGGGCCTCGGTCTTGGCGGCGGAACGGGAGGCGCGCTCGCCTCGCGTGTCGTCGGCCTTCGCGGGGCTCTTGGCGGTGTTCTTGGCGCCGAGGGTGAGCTTCATGCCCGGGTGGATGAGGCCCGGGTCGCTGCCGATGACCTCGCGGTTGTCGGCGTACAGCTTCTTCCAGCCGCCCTTGACGTTCTTGTTGTGGGCGATCTTGGCCAGGTAGTCGCCGGCGACGACGGTGTAGACGCGCGGGGCGGCCTTGCCCGCCTCGGCGACGGTCGCGACGGCCGCCGTCTGCGCGGGGGCGGCGGCCGGGGCCGCGGCGGGGGCGGCGGCGTGCGCGCCGGTCGCACCGAGGAGCGGGAGGGCGATGGCGGCGCCACCCGTACCGGCGGCGACGAAACCGCGGGTGAGGGCATGGGACTTGGTACGGCGGTGCTTACCCTTGGCGGGCATGGCGAATTCCTCTCCGGCGCCTGCGAGGTGAGCTGTCGGGTTCGGACTGGAGCTGTCCGGCCGCGCGTCGAGCGCGACTTCACCCCGAGCCGTACGGGAATTCCCGCACGGCGGACTACCTGGTTCCCCCGCTCCTGCCACACGTTGGATGGGTGCGAATTTCCGGGGCGGCGGCAGGATTCGGCGATCCGCCCGGCTGGAACGGGACGGTAAACGAGTGAGGACGACGGGAACAAGCGGATGGTTGCGCGGGCGCATTCACTCCGCGGAATTCACCGGGGAATTGCGGTCACCCTCCGTGGATTACGGATCATGAATTCCCGTGCGGCGCAGGGCTTTTGCGCGGCGCCGTCGGCCACGGTCCGTCACCTTTATGACGCTGCTCACGCGGCGGCGGCCATCTCCCTTGTTTCCAGGGCGCGTTATGACGTAGCAGAGCAATACGGACAGAAGCGACAGAAGCATCTTTAAGTGATCAGCGGCCCAACTCCTCGTCAAGTGGGAGGTAATCGCATCGTGGGTCCTGATGGGGCGCGAGGCGCGGGCGGGCCGGGGCACGGCAGCGGGCCGCCGGAGGGGCGCCCCCGGGGGCCCTGCGCCGGGCGGTGCGGAGGGGCGCACGGGAGCCGGGAGAAGGAGCGGCGTCGCCGGGGTCGGAGAAGGGGCGGTGTCGCCGGGGTGGGAGAAGGGGTGACACGGACGCCGGGAGGAGGGATGGCGCGGGGGCCCAGGGAAGGGGTGACACGGGGGCCCAGGGAAGGGGCGGCGCGGGGGCCCCGAGAAGGGGCGGGGCGACGGAGTGGGGGCGGGCGTCGGGCCACGCCGACCGGGGAAGCGATGTCGTATCGTCGGACCGCCAACCTGTCGGCGGACGTCGCCGACACCGGACACGGAGGAGCCCCCGTGACGCAGCTGCCGCCCTTCCCGTCGACCGCCGAACCGGAGCTGACCGGCGTCCGCAATTTCCGCGACGTGGGCGGGCTGCCGACCGTGGACGGGCGCCGGGTGCGGCCGGGGGTGCTGTTCCGCAGCGGTCACCTGGCGCACGCGACGGAGGAGGACGCGGCGTTCCTCGCGTCCCTCGGGCTGCACACCGTCTTCGACTTCCGCAACGCCGCCGACCAGGCCCTGGAGGGCCCGGACGTGGAGCTCCCGGGCGTCCGGAACGTCAACATCCCGCTGACCGACCCGGCCGACGGCGCCGAGTTCTGGACGATGGTCCGCGACGGCGACCTGGACCAGCTGCGGGAGCTGCTCGGCGACGGCAAGGCGGCGGCCCGCATGCGCGCCGCGTACCGGTCGATCATCGCGGAGCGCACCGCCGAGCACAGCCGGGTCCTGCACGCGCTCGCCGCCGAGAGCGTGCCCGCACTGATGCACTGCGCGGCGGGCAAGGACCGCGCCGGCCTGTCCATAGCGGTGGTCCTGCTCGCGGTCGGCGTGGAGCGCGAGGCGATCGAGGCGGACTACCTGAAGTCGAACGACCCGCACCGCCGGTACAAGGTCCGCCGCGGCGACTCGTCGCCCGCCGGCATGTCCTCCGAGGTCATGGAGCTGCTCAGCCCCCTGTTCGACGCGCGCGCGGAGTACCTGGACACGGCGTACGCGACGATCGAGGAGCGCTGGGGGTCGACCGAGCGGTACCTCGCCGACGGGCTGGGGCTGACCGACGAGACCCGCGAACGGCTGCGCGCCCGTCTCCTCGACGGCTGAGACGGCGGCACGGCCTGAGCCTGCACGGCCTGAGCCGGGCGCGGACGGCCGAGACGCCCGGGGGCGGGCTGAGCCGGGCTACTGGTTCTGCCCGCCCAGCATGAACAGCAGGTACAGGAAGGCCGCGAAGAGATGGCCCGCGACCAGGTAGGCGAACAGCCGTATGACGAGGTTGCGGTTGATCCACCGCTCCTGGGTGCTCGGGATGGGCTTCGGGTTCTCCGGCTCGGGCATGGCGTACCTCTCGGTTCTGCTCAGTGGTGCGCGGCGGGGCCGTCGCCGAGGCACAGGTCGGCGGCGGGGCTCTGCATGAGGGTGTGGACGAAGAGCAGCTCGGCGCCGCTCCGGGTGGCCGCGGCGATGCGGTGCGGGGTGAGCGAGTCGAAGTGGGCGCTGTCGCCCGGATCGAGGACGTGCACGGCGTCGCCGAGCGCCAGCCGCACGCGCCCGGCGAGCACGTAGAGCCACTCCTCGCCCGCGTGGACGCGCACCGCGTCACGCAGCCCCGTGTACGGGACCTCGACGCGCAGCGCCTGCATGGCCCGGCCCGCCGCGCCCGCCTGGTGGTACGTCCAGCCGCCGGCCTCGACCGGTTCGGCGCGGCCCGCCCGGACGACCGGGTCCGTGGCCGGGGCCACCTCGCCCAGCAGCTCCGAGACGGTCGTACCGTAGGTGCGGGCGAGCCCGAGCAGCATCGGCAGCGACGGCTGGCGGCGGCCGGTCTCCAGGCGGGACAGATGGGCCGGGGAGAGTCCGGCGCGCCGGGCGGCCGCCTCCAGGGTCAGGCCCCGGCGGCGGCGCAGGGCGCGCAGCTGGGGCGCGACGTCCGGCAGGCTCTCGGCCGGCTCTCCTTCGACGGTCGTCATACGACCATTGCGCCAGGAATTTTCCCGTGGGGCAATTTTCTTGCCCCACGGGCAAAAGTCAGCGGTTGGCGACCGCCTGCTTGACCAGGGTGCGCCCGAAGTCCCAGATCAGTCCACCGCCGCTGTGCGCCTCGTCCATCACATCGGTGAACGCGGTGACGAAGCGGTCGACGTCCGCCTCGCCGATGATCAGCGGCGGGATGAGCTTGATCACTTCCAGGCGGTCTCCGGAGACCTGGGTGAGGATGCGGTGCCGCTGGAGCAGCGGGACCACCACCATCTGCGCGAACAGTCCCCTGCGGGCCGTCTGGAGCATCGTCCAGCGCCCGCGCAGCGCCAGCGAGGCGGGCCTGCCGAACTCGATGCCGATCATCAGCCCGCGTCCGCGGACCTCGCGGAGCATCTCGTACCGGTCCGTGAGCGCGGCGAGCCGGGACTTCAGCAGGGCGCCGGTGCGGCGGGCGTTGCCGACGACGTCCTCGTCCTCCAGGACCGCGAGGACGGCGAGGCCCGCGGCCATGGCCTGGGCGTTGGCGCCGAAGCTCGCGGAGTGGACCACGACGCGGTCCATGGAGGAGTAGACCTTCTTGAAGATCCAGTCCTTGCCGAGCGTGGCGCTGACCGGCACGTACCCCCCGGACAGGGCCTTGGCGACGCACACCAGGTCGGGCTCGACGCCCTCCTCGTGCTGGTAGGCGTAGAAGTCGCCGGTGCGGCCGAGGCCGGTCTGGACCTCGTCGGCGATGAGGAGGGCGCCCCGCTTGTGGAGGAGCTCCTGGGCGGCGCGCAGGTAGCCGGGCGGGGCCTCGTGGACGCCCTTGCCCTGGACGGGTTCCACGATCAGCGCGGCCACGTCGCCGCGCCGCAGCTCCCGGTCGAGGGCGTCGAGGTCGCCGAGCTCGACGGCGGTGTCGGGCAGCAGCGGGGCGAAGCCGTCGCGGAAGCAGTCCTCGCCGTTGACGGAGAGCGCGCCGGTGGTGAGCCCGTGGAAGGCGTGGGAGCAGTACAGGACGCGGGGGCGGCCGGTGGCGCGGCGGGCGAACTTGAGGGCGGTCTCCACCGCCTCGGCGCCGCTGTTGCCGAAGTAGACCCGGTCCAGGTGGGGCGAGTGGGCGAGCAGCCGCTCGGCGAGCAGACCGGGCAGCGGCGCGCAGTCGAAGCGGGTGAGGTCGGGCAGGTCCAGGTCGAGCACGTCGTGCAGGGCGCGGCGCACCACGGGATGGTGGCGGCCCAGGCCCATGACGCCGAACCCGGCGAGCATGTCGAGGTAGTCGTGGCCCTCGGCGTCCCAGAAGTGGGCTCCCTCGGCGCGCTCGTACATCTTGTCGAAGCCGATGGTGTGCAGCATCCGCGGCAGCTGGTGGTTGAGGTGCCGGGCGTGCAGTTCGTACCGCTCGCGGGCGCGGTCGGCGAGCAGCTTCCGCAGGTCGAAGTCGGTGCTCATGCCTCGCTCCTCGTCAGGCCCTGCGGCCCGGTACGGCCTCGCGGGCGGCGCGCAGGGATTCGCGCAGGGAGCCCATGGTGGCGAGGACGGCGGTCGGTTCGTAGCCGCAGTGGGCCATGCAGTTGGCGCAGCGCGGGTCCTTGCCGCGTCCGTACGCCTCCCAGTCGGTCTCCTCCACCAGCTCCCGGTAGGTGGGGACGTATCCGTCGCTCATCAGGTAGCAGGGGCGCTGCCAGCCGAACAGGCTGTAGTTGGGGATGGCCCAGGCGGTGCAGGGGAAATCGGCCTTGCCCTCCAGGAAGTCGAGGAACAGTGGCGAGTGGTTGAGGCGCCAGCGGCGCCGGTTGCCGCCGGCGAACGCCTTTCTGAAGAGTTCGCGGGTCTGCTCCACGCCGAGGAAGTGCTCCTGGTCGGGCGCCTTTTCGTAGGCGTAGGCGGGGGAGATCATCATTTCGTCCACGCGCAGGTCGTCATTGAGGAAGTCGAGGACCTCGATGACGGTCTGGGGCGTGTCGGTGTTGAAGAAGGTGGAGTTGGTGGTGACGCGGAATCCGCGGCGCTTCGCCTCCTTGATGGCGGCGACGGCCTCGTCGAAGACGCCTTCCTTGGCGACGGATTCGTCATGGCGTTCGCGCAGTCCGTCGATGTGGACGGCGAAGGCGAAATAGGGGGAGGGGGTGAAGTCGTCCAGCCGCTTGCGCAGCAGGAGGGCGTTGGTGCAGAGGAAGACGTACTTGCGGCGGGCGACCAGCTGGCGGGTGATCTCGTGGATCTGGGGGTGCATCAGGGGTTCGCCGCCGGCGATGGAGACCATGGGCGCCCCGGACTCCAGGACCGCTCCGACCGCCTGGGCGACGGGCATGCGCTGCTTCAGGACGCCGGCCGGGTGCTGGATCTTGCCGCAGCCCTCGCACTTGAGGTTGCAGGCGTAGAGCGGCTCCAGTTCGACGATGAGGGGGAACTTCTCGCGCCTGCGGAGCTTCTGTCCAAGCAGATAGGTCCCGACCCGGACGGTCTGGCGGAGCGGCATGGCCATCTGGCTCACCTCCTGGGGAGCAGCAAGGAACGGTGCCATTCATGGAACGCGGGGAGTACGGCACGGAGAACACGGAAGGCTGATATTCCACCGCGTACCGTGCCGATTCGGACCAGTTCGTGCTCCGGGGCGTCCACGACCACCCGGACGGCGGCAACGGGGCGGGGCCCCGCCGCGAGTGCCGCGCGCAGGGTGGCGGCGGACTCCATGTCGACCGCCAGGGCGCCCGTGGCGCGCAGCGCGGCCCGCTCCTGTCCTCGTACGACGTGGTCGGAGCCGGTCAGCGGGCCGGTGTGCACGGTCCGGCCGGGCAGCGCCCGCGCCAGGGCCGCGACCAGCGCCTCGGGGGCCGTGCAGGGGGTGGCGCCGTGCGGGCCGCGCGTCTCGTCGGCGACGACCAGGTCGCCCGGGTGCATACCGGGGGCGAGCCCGGCGCAGAAGCCCGAGGCGATCACGGCCGCGGTGCTCAGCGGCCCGTCCCGCAGGGCGCCCGCCACGGCGCGGCGCGCCTGCTCGGGGCCCATGCCGGTGCGCAGCAGCGTCGCCCGGCCCGCCGCGCGGCCGCTGCGCAGCGCCAGGTGCTCGATGCCGAGCGCGCAGGCGACCAGCAGCGGCTGCCCGGCGCCGTACGGTCCGGACGGCGGCCCGGTCTCGTACGGGCCGGACGGGTGCGCGGTCTCGTACGGGCCGGGCGGCGGCGCGGCGGTGGGCGGCCGGGCCGGCGGTTCCGGTCGCGGCGGGCGGCCGGGGGGTCCGGTGGGGCCCGGTCCGGCGGCCACTCAGCGCCCCTTGCCGGGGGAGGGCTCCCCGTGGACGTACCGGCCGAGGGCGGTGAGCGGGAACACCTGCCGGTAGAGGTGGTAGTTGATGGAGAAGTCCCAGGGGAAGCCGGTGCCGGTGAAGTGCGGTTCGTCCCAGGAGCCGTCCTCCCGCTGCGTACGGGCGAGCCAGGCGACGCCCCGCTCCGCGGCGGCCGAGTCCCGCTCCCCCGCCGCGAGCAGCGCCATGAGCGCCCACGCGGTCTGCGAGGCGGTGGAGGCGCCCCGGCCGATCCACCCCTCGTCGCGGTACGAGCGAAGGTCCTCGCCCCAGCCGCCGTCCTCGTTCTGCACGGACTCCAGCCAGGCGACGGCCCGCCGGATCGCCGGGTGGGTCGTGGGCAGCCCGGCGGCGGTCAGCGCGGGCACGACGGAGCCCGTGCCGTACAGGTGGTTGACGCCCCAGCGGCCGAACCAGGAGCCGCGCGGGTCCTGTTCGGCGAGGAGCCAGGCGATGCCCCGGCGGGTGCGCGGGTCCTTGGCGCGGCCCTCGTGTGCGAGCATCTCCACCACATGGGCGGTGACGTCGGCGGACGGCGGGTCGATGACCTCGCCGAAGTCGCAGAACGGCAGCCGGTTGGGGAAGGGGCTGGTGTTGTCGGCGTCGAACGCGCCCCAGGCGCCGTCGCGGCACTGCATGCCGAGGGTCCAGCGGGCGCCGCGCTCGACGGCCGCGTCCACCCGCTCGGGGTCGGGGTGGCGCACCCGGCGCAGCGCGAGGATCACCTCGGCGGTGTCGTCGATGTCGGGGTAGGTGTCGTTGTGGAATTCGAACGCCCAGCCGCCGGGCGGCAGATGGGGCCTGCGCACGGCCCAGTCGCCGGGGCGTACGACCTGTTCGGCGAGGAGCCAGTCGGCGGCCCTGACGAGGGCGGGGTGGTCGGCGGGGAGCCCGGCGTCGGCGAGGGCGATGGTGGCGAGGCAGGTGTCCCAGACGGGCGACTGGCACGCCTCGACCATGCGGGCGCCGTCTTCGCGCCGTACGGCGAACCGGTCCAGCGAGTCCAGCCCGGCGCGCATCACGGGGTGCCCGAGGTCGTAGCCGAGGAGGTGGAGGGCGATCAGCGAGTACACGGCGGGCGGCTGGATGCCGCCCCAGCAGCCGTCGTTCTCCTGCCGTTCGAGGATCCAGCGGGCGGCGGCGTTCATCGCGGCCGCGCGCAGGGGGCGCGGCGCGATCCTGCGGTAGTGGTGGAGGGCCTTGTCGAGGCGCTGGAACAGCCCGTCCCAGGTGCCGGCCGGGGCGAGGGGGCGGGGCGGATTGGGCCGGCGCGGGTCGGTGTGCAGCTCGTCCAGCGCGAACGGCGCCGGGCGCACGGGCCGTTTGGCGGAGACGATGGTGAGCGGCACGATCGTCTGCCGGGCCCACTGTCCGAAGTCGTAGATGTTCAGCGGGAACCAGCGCGGCAGGTAGATCATCTCGGGCGGCAGTTCCGGCAGGTCCTCCCACTTCCACCAGCCGAAGAGGGCCAGCCAGATCCGGGTGAAGACGCGGGCGGCCGCGATGCCGCCCTGGTCGCGGACCCAGGCGGCGGCGCGGGCCATGTGCGGGGCGTCGGGCGGGTCGCCGGCGAGGCGCAGCGCCACATACGCCTCGACGGTGGTGGAGAGCTCCCCGGGCCCGCCGTGGAAGGTGGCCCAGGTGCCGTCGTCGCGCTGCTCGCCCCGGATGAAGAGGGCGGCGGCCTCGGTGGTGGCGTCGTCGCGGATGCCGAGGAACTGGCGCAGGAGCAGGTCTTCGGCGTCCATGGTGACGTTGGTCTCCAGGTCGCCCTTCCACCAGCCCTCGGCGTCCTGCCGGGCGAGGAGGTGGTCGACGGCGCGGCGCATGGCCGTCTCGGCCGCGGTGGCGGGGCCGCTCTCCACGGCGGGCGCGGCGAGGGCGCCCGTCGCGGTGGCCGTGGCCGCGGGGCCCGGCGGGATGGCGGTGGCCGTGGCGGCGGGGGCCGCGCCGGGGGCGGCGGGCGTCGCGGTGTCGTGGAGGTCGGCGGTCGCCGGGCCCGCGGCCTGGGCGCTTCCGTCGGTCGTCGCTGTCATGGCTTCCCCTTCGTGCAGTGGATGTGCTGCTGCCTCGGGTCTGCCGTCGGCCGGTGCCGTACGCGCGTGGCGTACGGCACCGGCCGGCGACCGCGACGTCATATGTGCCGGATCGGGCTCCCGGTGCGGGTCGGGAGGGCTCCGGGCGTGCGCGCGGCGGTGTTCGCGGTCATCGCTTCCGTACGACCACGAAGTCGGCGAGCGCGGTGAGCTGGGCCCGTACGCGCGCGGGCATGTCCACGCGGTCGAGCGCGCCGATGGCGACGGCGTGCTGGCGGCGGGCCTCCTCGGCGGTCCAGTCGCGGCCGCCGGCCTCCTCGATGAGGGCGGCGCGGGTGGCGAACTCCTCCTCCGAGAAGGAGTCGAAGTCCTGGCTCTTGGCGTCGGCGGTGAGCAGCTCGCCCAGCCGCTCGGACGCGGGGCCGCCGGCGGCGAGCGCGGCGACCACCGGGAGGGACTTCTTGCGCTGGCGCAGGTCGCTCCAGGTCTGCTTGCCGGTGGACTCCGGGTCGCCCCAGATGCCCAGCAGGTCGTCGACGGCCTGGAAGGCGAGGCCCAGGTGGTGGCCGTAGGCCTCCAGGGCGTCGGCGGTGGTGTCGTCGGCGCCGCCGAGCACCGCGCCGATGGAGGCGGAGCAGGCGAGCAGGGCGCCCGTCTTGTTGCCCTCCATCTCCAGGCACTCCTCGACGGTGACCCGCTCGCGGTGCTCGTACGAGATGTCCTGCGCCTGGCCGTCGATCAGCTTCCGGGTGGCGACGGTCAGCCGGCGGGTGGCGCGGCCGGCCTCGACCGTGCCGAGCTCCAGCAGCAGCTCGTTGGCGAGGGCGAACAGCGCGTCGCCCACGAGGATGGCCTGCGCGGGGCCGTGCACCTTCCACACCGTGTCGCGGTGGCGCCGCTGCTCGTCGCCGTCCATCAGATCGTCGTGCAGCAGCGAGAAGTTGTGGACGAGCTCCACGGCGACCGCGCCGGGGATCCCCGTCTCCGGCGGGGCGCCCGCCGCTTCGGCGGACAGCAGCGCGAGCGCCGGCCGGACGGCCTTGCCGCCGTCCCCGTCGGCGGGCCGCCCGAGGGCGTCGATCCAGCCGAAGTGGTAGGCGGCGACGGTGTCCATGGGCTTCGCGAGCCGGTCCACCGCCGCGCGCAGCACGGGGGTGGACAGGGTCCGCCCGCGGTCCAGCAGCGCGGCGACCTCCGCTGCGTCGACGGCGGGGTTCGCCGGGGGCACTGTCGGCACGGTCTCTCCTCTGTTTCCTGAACTCGGTCTCATGCCGCCTCCTCGAGCGGATGTACATGGGGGCGGCCGAGGGCCGAGAGAGCGGCGGCCGCGGCGGTGAAACCGCTGCGTACCGCTCCTTCCATGGTCGCGGGCCAGCCGGTGGCGGTCCACGCGCCCGCAAGATACAGGCCAGGCACGCGAGTTCGGGCACCGGGGCGCAGCCGGGCCACGCCGGGAGCGGGGGCGAAGGTCGCCGTGCGCTCGCGGGTGACGAAGAAGTCCGTCACCCGCGCGTGGCGCGCGGGCGGCAGCAGACGCCGCAGTTCCGGCACGTAGCGGGCGCGCAGCTCGGCGACGGGCGCGTCGATCTCCGCCTGGGCCGCCGACTGGGACACGGCGAGGTACTGGCCGCCGCCGGTGAGGCCGGCCGGTTCCGTGCGGTCGAAAACCCACTGGACGGGTGAACCGAGCGCGGCGAAGAAGGGGCGGCGCAGGACCGGACGGTCGTACAGGACGTGGACGTTGAGGATGGGGGCGGTGCCGATCCGCAGGAGGTCGCCGGGCGCGTCGAGGGCGCCGGGCGGGAGGAGGTCGTGGGCCTCGCGCTGCGGTACGGCGAGGACGACGGTGTCGGCGTCCAGGCAGTCGCCGGGCACGTCGACGACCCAGCGGCCGCCGTCGGCGGGGGTGACGGCGGTGGCCTTGGTGCGGACGGCGATCCGCACGCCGCGCGCTTCGAGCGCCTTGCGGGCGAGGGTGTCGTGGAGGTGGCCGAGGGGGACGCGGGCCCAGCCGATGTCCGCGGCGCCCGGTTCGGACAGCAGCCCGGTCTTGAAGACCATGGCGGCGAGCGCGAGGGAGGAGTGCGCGGCGGTGGCGTTGAGGGTGGCGACGCCGACGAGGTCCCACAGGGCCTCGACGGCGCGGCGGGACTGTCCGCGCCGGGCGAGCCAGCCGGCGAAGTCGGTGGCGTCGAGCGCGGGGTCGGCGGGGTCGAGGCCCTTCAGCGCGAGGGCGGCCCGGCCGACGGCGAGGCGCTCGGCGACCGACAGGTGCGGGTAGGCGGCGAGGCTGGCCGCCAGGTGCAGCGGTACGGGCAGGGCGCTGCGGCGCAGCCGGCCGAGGCGGGGCCCGCCGGGGCGGGCGGCGTCCAGGACGGGCACGTCGAGCCGGTTCTGGACGGGGGCGAGGTCCGTGCCGCCGACGCGGTCGAGGAACCAGCGGTAGGCGGTGCAGCAGCGCATGTAGACGTGCTGGCCGTTGTCGACGGTGAGGTCGCCGCGGCGGAAGGAGAACGCGAGTCCGCCGAGGCGGGGGCGGCCCTCCAGGAGGGTGACCCGCACTCCGGCGTCGGCGAGGCGCAGCGCGGCGGTCACCCCGGCGAGGCCGCCGCCGACGACGACGGCGTGGTGGCCGCTCATGGGCGCTCCCGGGGGCTGCGCGGACTCGGCGTGGCGTTCACGGGCGGGTCCTTTCGGTGCGGCGGGTGACCGTGCGGGTGTCCAGTCCGGACAGGCCGCGCACGGCGACGTACGCCTTCTCGCGGCCGGGCAGGGAGACGCGGCCGCGCAGGACGGCCGCCGGGTCCCGCTCGATCCGGTCGAGGAGGCGGCGGTAGATGCCGGCCATGGCGGCCACGCAGGCGCCGCTGCGCCGGTCGAGCAGCGGCAGCAGCCGGTAGCCCTCGGCGAACAGGGCGCGGGCGCGGCGCACCTCGTGGTGGATCAGGCCGGTGAAGTCGGCGTCCGGGGCCGGTGTGGCGGTGTGGAAGCCGCCGGAGCAGCCGAACGTGGCGAGTTCCTCGGCGGGCAGGTAGCTGCGGCCGTTGGCGGCGTCCTCGCGCAGGTCGCGCAGGATGTTGGTGAGCTGCAGGGCGAGCCCCAGCGTGTCGGCGTAGTGGGGGGCGCGGGCGGCGTCGCGTGCGCCCGGGGTCGTGCCGAACACGCCGAGGGAGAGGCGTCCGATGGCGCCGGCGACGCAGCGGCAGTACGCCTTCAGGTCGTCCCAGGTCTCGTACGTCCGGCCGCGCACGTCCATCAGGACGCCGTCGATCAGCTCGTCCAAGCCCTCGAGCGGCAGCGGGAAGCGGCGGGCCGAGTCGGCGAGCGCGACGGCCACCGGGTCCGTGTCGTCCTCGGCGACCGCGCCGCGCCGGACGCGGTCCAGCACGTCGCGGGCGGCTTCGAGGCGGCTCTGCTTGGCGTCGGGGCCCAGGGTGCCGTCGCCGATGTCGTCCACGCGCCGCGAGAACGCGTACAGGGCCGACATGGCCTGGCGCTTCCCGGCCGGCAGGAGGCGGATGCCGTACGCGAAGTTCCTGGCCTGCCGGGCCGTGACGGCCTCGCAGTAGCTGTACGCGGCCTGGACGGGCAAAGGCGTCTGCGCTGTCGTGTCCACGGTCCTGCTCACCCCTCTCCGCGCGCTGCTCGCCACACCGCTCCGGCGCGGCGGAGCAGGCGGTGTCTGGGGGCCCAAGGCGGTCCGGGGAGCACGTCGTACCGGGCGGCCCTGATGGCGTCGAGGGCGGCGTGGCCGCCGGCGACGAAGCCCGCGAGGAGGAGGCGGAGCCTGCCGTGGACGCCGGCGACGAGCGGGGCGCCTTCGTCCAGCAGGTCGCGGGCGCGCTGCGCCTCGAACGCGACGAGGGCGCGCACCGAGGCGTTGGCGGTGGGCCGGGCGAGGTCGGCCTCGGTGACGTGGAAGCGGGCCATGTCCTCGGCGGGCAGGTAGATCCGGTCGCGGCGGAGGTCCTCGGAGACGTCCTGGAGGTGCTCGACGATCTGGAGGGCGGTGCAGATGGCGTCGGAGCGGCGGACGCGCTCGGGCGTGGAGGTTCCGCTGACGGCGAGGACGAGCCGGCCGACGGGGTTGGCGGACAGTTCGCAGTAGGCGAGGAGGTCGTCGTAGGTCGCGTAGCGGCGGACCCGCTGGTCCTGGCGGTTGGCCTCGATGAGCGCGAGGAACGGCTCGGGGGCCAGGCCGTGGCGGCGGACGGTGGCGCGGACCGACTCCAGCAGCGGGTGGACGGGCCCCGCCTGCGGGATGCCGGCGTCCGTGCCGAAGCAGCGCAGCAGCTGGGCTTCGAGGGCGTCGAGGAGCGCCTCGGGGCCGTCGTCGGGGCGGGCGCCCAGGAGGCGGGCGTCGGCGCCGCCGGGGGCGAGGTCGCCGTCGCCGATGTCGTCCACGAGGCGGGCGAAGCCGTAGAGGGCCATCAGGTCGGCGCGCCAGGCGCGGGGCAGGAAGAAGGGGGCCACGGGGAAGTTCTCGTCCGTGGCCTTGTCGAGGGTCGTCCGCGCGGGAGCGTCGGGTGTCACCACCTGTCGGACACCCGTCGCCGTGGGCCGCCCGGCCTGGGGACGGCGGGTCCCTCGGCCAGCGGCGACCCGGGGGTCGGCTGGGGGTTCTCCGTCATGGCCGTCACGTCTCCCGTTCTACACTGCGCACCCGAAGCATCCTCTTTCGGACACGCCGCCGGTCCTCTGGAACCATCGCCGCACATGGCGTGAAACAACCGGTACAGCTTACGCCGTCCCCTCCGCACGGCCCGGTCGGCTCGCGGCGCGCGCACATGGCGCGGGGCCCGGGCCGGGGGTCCGGCCGGGCCCCGGCGGGGATGACGTGCGGTTTTCCGGGCGGCGGGCGCGGCTAGCGGCCGGTCTCCCGCTCGTACGCCCGCAGGACCTCGTCGGTCGGCCCGTCCATGAGCAGCTCGCCCTTTTCCAGCCAGAGGACCCGGTCGCAGGTGTCGCGGATCGACTTGTTGCTGTGGCTCACCAGGAAGACCGTGCCGGCCTCCTTGCGGAGCTCGCGGATGCGCTCCTCGGAGCGGATCTGGAACTTGCGGTCACCGGTGGCCAGCGCCTCGTCGATCATCAGGACGTCGTGGTTCTTGGCGGCGGCGATGGCGAAGCGGAGGCGGGCGCCCATACCGGAGGAGTAGGTCCGCATGGGCAGGGTGATGAAGTCGCCCTTCTCGTTGATGCCGGAGAAGTCGACGATGTCCTGGTAGCGCTCCTTGATCTCCTCGCGGGACATGCCCATCGCGAGACCGCCCAGGATGACGTTGCGCTCACCGGTCAGGTCGCCCATCAGCGCGGCGTTGACGCCGAGGAGGGAGGGCTGGCCGTCGGTGTAGACCTTGCCGCGCTCGGTGGGCAGCAGGCCCGCGATGGCGCGCAGCAGGGTGGACTTGCCCGAGCCGTTGGTGCCGATCAGGCCGATGGCCTCGCCCCGGTAGGCGGTGAAGGAGACCCCGCGCACGGCGTGGACCTTGCGCACGCCGCGGCTCTCGCCCTTGTCGCGCCGGAGTATCCGGCTGAGTGCCGCCGTGGCGCTGCCCCTGCCCGCCGAGCCGCCGCCGTTGACCCGGTACACGATGTGCACGTCGTCGGCGATCACGGTGGGGATGCGCGGCCCGGTCGGGCGGGCGCCGTCGATGTCGTCAGCCACGGCCGTACCGCTCCTCAGCCTTCCAGAAGAACACGAACCCGGCGACGCCCACGACGACCGCCCACAGCACCGCGGCCGCCCAGACGTGGTCGGGCAGGTTGTCGGAGGTGTAGCCCTCGATCAGCGCGAAGCGGATCAGGTCCATGTAGATCGCCGCCGGGTTGTACATCAGGACGTCGGCGATCCACGCCGGCTTGTCCCGCAGCATGATCGGGATGGAGAACATCACGCCCGACGCGTACATCCACGTCCGCATGATGAAGGGCATCAGCTGGGCCAGGTCGGGCGTCTTGCTGCCGAGCCGCGCCATGATCAGCGCCAGGCCCGTGTTGAACATGAACTGCAGCGCCAGCGCCGGCACGATCAGCAGCCAGGCGAGCGACGGGTAGCTGCCGAAGATCGCCACGATGACGAAGAGCACCAGCATCGAGTACAGCAGCTGCTGGAGCTGCTGGAGCGCGAGGGAGATCGGCAGTGAGGCGCGCGGGAAGTGCAGGGCCCGCACCAGGCCCAGATTGCCGGAGATCGACTTCACCCCGGACATCACCGACGTCTGCGTGAACATGAACACGAAGACGCCCGTCACCAGGAACGGGACGTAGACCTTCTTGTCCATGCCCTTGCCGGCCTCGAGGATCAGGCCGAAGATCGCGAAGTACACCGCGGCGTTCAGCAGCGGTGTGGCCACCTGCCACAGCTGGCCGAGGCGGGCCTGGCTGTACTGGGCCGTGAGCTTCGCCCGGGAGAACGTCAGGATGAAGTGACGCCGTCCCCACAGCTGCCGGACGTACTCCGCGAGGCCCGGCCGGGCGCCGCTCACCGACAGGCCGTACTTGGCCGCCAGCTCCGCCGGCGTCAGACCGTCGTCGGGCGAGGGCGGGACACTCACGGCGACCGCTCGGTCGTGGGTTGTCTCACTCACAGGTCGAAACTTTCGTGTTCACGGTGCGGGGGCGGAAGAGGTGCGGCGCCGGTGTCCGGGAAGGGCGGCGGCCCTTGACCCGGCACCGGTGCCGCCGGGTCCGAGCTTGTCAGATGACGGGCGGGCGGCCCAGTCGTGTGAGGCGCCACACCGTGCGCCACCGCATCGGCCGCCGGGGCCCGCAGGGCGTCGTCCAGCCCTCCTTGAAGCCCCCGAACCACGCCTTGAGCGCGGGCCCCGACGGGCGCCGCAGCAGGGTGAGCAGCAGCCACACGCCGACGTACACCGGCACCAGCGGCGCGGGCAGGTTGCGGCGGGCCAGCCAGACCCGGTTCCGCGCGACCATGCGGTGGTACACGGCGTGCCGGGAGGGGGCGGTCGTCGGGTGGTGGAGCACCATGTCCGACCGGTAGTCGATCATCCAGCCGGCGTCCAGGGCGCGCCAGGCGAGGTCGGTCTCCTCGTGGGCGTAGAAGAACTCGCCGGGCAGCGGGCCGACCTGCTCGATGACCTTGGTGCGTACGGCGCTGGCGCCGCCGAGGAACGTCGTCACGCGCGAGGAGCGCATCGGGTCGGAGGCGCGCAGCCGGGGCACGTGGCGCCGCTGGGTGACGCCCGTGTCCGGGTCGGCGATGCGGAAGCTGACGATGCCCAGCTCCGGGTCGGCGGTGAACGCCTCGCGCAGCAGCTGGGCGGTGTCCTTGTTCGGCAGCAGCCCGTCGTCGTCGAGGAACAGCAGCACGTCCACGTCGGAGCCGTTCGGGCCGAACGCCTCGATGCCGACGTTGCGGCCGCCGGGGATGCCCAGGTTCTCGGGCAGGTCCACGGTGCGGACCCAGCCGGGGACGCCGCGGACGGGGGCGCCGTTGCCGACGACGACGACCTCGACCGGCTCGCCGTCCTGGCGGGCGACGGACTCGATGAGGGCGTTCAGGTCGTCGGGGCGGTCGCCCATGGTGATGATGACGGCACCGAGCTTCATGTCCGTCACCTCAGCCTGCTGGACGCGAGGATCGACACCAGGTGCAGCACCGTCTGCAGCAGCGCGATGCCGGCGAGCACGGCGACGCCGAGGCGGCTGAAGAACAGGTCGCCGCGGACCGTGTCGGCGACGGCGAGGACCAGGATGAGCAGGCTGGCCTCGATGCCGAGGACGAGCCGGTGGAACTTGACCGCGGCGGCGGCGCGGCGGGCCAGCGCGAGGCCGGAGGAGCGCGGCTCGGACGCCGCCTCCTTCACCGGCGGCAGCCCGCCCTGGTGCCGGGCGACGGCGACCAGGTCGGTCTCCGCCTTGATCAGTACGGCTCCGAGCGCGGCGAACGTGCCGAGGAACGCCCACAGCCAGTCGATGCGCCCGCTGCCCCACAGGTCGGCGGCGCGCAGGCCGAAGCCGACCAGCACGGCCGCGTCGCACAGGTAGGCGCCGACGCGGTCGAGGTAGACGCCGCCGAGGGAGAACTGCTTCTTCCAGCGGGCGACCTCGCCGTCGACGCAGTCGAGCAGCAGGTACAGCTGGACCATGAGCACGCCGAGCAGGGCCCCGGGGATGCCCGGCACGAGCAGCGCGGGGGCGGCGAGCGCGCCGGCGACGGTCATCACGTACGTCAGCTGGTTCGGCGTGACCTTCGTCGTGACCAGGTGCCGGGTCACGCGCAGCGAGACCTCGCGCATGTAGAGGCGGCCACCCCAGTGCTCGCCGCTGCGCCGGTCCTTCACACCCGGCGGGTGGACGACGGGGCGGAGCTCAGCTACCGATGGTTTTTGCATAGTCGGCGTACGCGTCCCTGATCTGGTCGGTGGACAGGTCGAGGTGTTCCAGGATCGTGAACCGTCCCGGACGGGTCTGCGGCGCGTACTCCACGGCCGCGACGAACTCGTCGGCGGTGAAGCCGATGTCCGCGGGCAGCACCGGCAGCGCGTGGCGGCGCAGGACCTCCGCGAACAGGCCGGCCTCCTCGTGGGCGCCGCGCAGGTGCATGGCGAAGACCGCGCCGAGGCCGACCTGCTCGCCGTGCAGGGCGGCGCGGCGCGGGTACAGCAGGTCGAACGCGTGGCTGATCTCGTGGCAGGCGCCGGACGAGGGCCGGGTGTCGCCGCTGATCGACATGGCGATGCCGCCCAGGACCAGGGCCTCGGCGAGGACGACGAGGAACTCGTCGTCGCCGACGCCGCCGGGGTGGCGCAGCACGGACTCGCCGGCGGTGCGGGCCATGGCGGCGGCCAGGCCGTCGACGGGTTCGCCGTTGACGCGGTGGGAGAGCTGCCAGTCCGCGATGGCGGAGAGGTTGGAGACCGCCTCGCCGATGCCGGAGGCCACGTACCGGACGGGCGCCCGGCGGATCACGTCCAGGTCGATGACCATCGCGATCGGCGAGGGGACCCCGTAGGAGCCGCGGCCGTTGTCGTTGTCGAGGGTGGCGACCGGCGAGCAGATGCCGTCGTGGGAGAGGTTCGTCGCGACGGCGACCATGGGCAGGCCGACGCGCGCCGCGGCGTACTTCGTCACGTCGATGATCTTGCCGCCGCCGACGCCGACGACCGCGTCGTACCGCTTGCCGCGGATGGCGTCGGCGAGGCGGACGGCGGAGTCGATCGTGCCGTCGTCGACCGTGTACCAGTGCGCGTCGGGCAGCAGCGGCGCCAGCTTCTCGCGCAGGGCGCGGCCGGAGCCGTCGCTGATGGCCATGGCGAGCTTGCCGGACGCGGAGATCCGCTGGTCGGCGAGGAGGCCGGCCAGCTTGTCCATCGCGCCGTCGCTGATGTCGACGACGACCGGCGAGGGGATGAGCCGGGTCAGTACAGGCACGCGATCTCACGGCCCTTCGCGAGGTCGTCGTGGTTGTCGATCTCCACCCAGCGGACGTCTCCGATGGGGGCCACGTCGATCCGGAAGCCGCGGTGGACGAGCTCCTGGTAGCCGTCCTCGTAGTACAGGTCGGGGTCGCGCTCGAAGGTGGCCTTCAGGGCGTCGGCGAGGTCGTCGGCGGCCTCGGGCTCGATGAGGGTGACGCCGATGTACTCGCCGGTGGCGGAGGCCGGGTCCATGAGCTTGGTGATGCGGCGGACGCCGAGGCCATCCTCGGTGATGACCTTCATCTCCTCGTCGGCGAGGGACTTCACCGTGTCGAGGGCGAGGATGATCCGCTTGTCGCCGCCGCGCGCCGCGAGGAGGGTGTGCTCGACGGAGACCGGGTGGACGGTGTCGCCGTTGGCGAGGATGACGCCCTCGCGCAGCACGTCGCGGGCGCACCACAGGGAGTAGGCGTTGTTCCACTCCTCGGCCTTGTCGTTGTCGACGAGGGTGAGCTTCAGCCCGTACTTCGCCTCCAGGGCGGCCTTCCGCTCGTAGACGGCCTCCTTGCGGTAGCCGACGACGATCGCGGCCTCGGTGAGGCCCACCTCGGCGAAGTTGCCGAGGGTGAGGTCGAGGACGGTGGTGTCCCCGTCGACCGGCACGAGGGCCTTCGGAAGCGTGTCGGTGTAGGGGCGCAGACGCCGTCCGGCACCGGCTGCCAGTACGAGGCCGATCATGCGGGTTCTCCTTCGTCGTGTACGGCGGGTGCTCCGGAGGACACCCAGAAGCGGATGGACTCCGCGAGCCCCACCAGCGCCACGGCGCCGGCGAGGGCGGCGAGCGCCAGGGTGAAGCCGTCGCCGCCGCCCGTCGCGAGGAGTGCGGCGAGGACGGCCACCAGCAGCGTGCGCCCCTCCTGGCCGCCGAGCGTCCGCACCAGCCAGGCGGGCGGGGCGCCGGTGCCGCCGCGGATGCGGTACACCGTGTCGTAGTGATGGTAGGCGACGGCCGCGACCAGCCCGAACGCCGCCGGAAGGGCTCCGGGGGCGTCCGCGCGGGCGGCCAGCACGAGGACGGTGACGTACTCCGCGGCGCGCAGCACGGGCGGTACCAGCCAGTCCAGGGCGCCCTTGAGGGGGCGGGCCACGGCGGCGCCGGAGGTCACCGCGTACAGGACGGCGGCCAGGACGACGAGGGGCCCGTCGAGGGGCGCGGCACAGGCGGCGGCGAGCAGCGCGGCGGCGCCCGCGGCGGCGTACGGGGTGCGGCCGCCGAGCGGGCGGGCGACGCCCCGCAGCGCCTTGGCGGCGGCCTCGGCCAGCGCCCCGCTGTCGGCGAGGTCCGCGAGGGCGCGGGCGGCGCGGGCGGTGCGGCGGGCCTTGCGGGTCAGGGAGCGCAGGACGCGGCCGGCGGTGGTGTAGCAGGCGGCGAAGGCGCAGCCGGCGAGGAGCGCGTAGAAGACGACGCGCGGGGTGGCGACGGCGGTGAGCACCGCGATCATCGCCCAGCGCTCGCCGATGGGCAGCACGATCATGCGGCGCAGCCAGACCGTCCAGCCGACGCTGTCGAGCCGGTCGGAGAGGGCCGCGGTGGGGCTGGTGTTGCCGGTGGCGTCGTGGTTGGCCTCGTTGAAGGAGAAGTCGACGACGTGCCGGCAGGTCTGGAGGACCATCGCGCCGAGCGCGAGCGCCCACACGTCGTCGCCGCCGCGTGCCGCGCCGAGGGCGAGGCCGGCGTAGTAGGCGTACTCCTTGGCGCGGTCGAAGGTGGCGTCGAGCCACGCGCCGAGCGTCGAGTACTGCAGGGAGTAGCGGGCGAGCTGCCCGTCGGTGCAGTCCAGGACGAAGGAGAACAGCAGCAGCAGCCCGGCCGCGACGAAGCCGCCGCGGGTGCCGGTCGCCGCGCAGCCGGCCGCGACGAGCGCGGTGAGCAGCGAGGCGGTGGTGACCTGGTTGGGGGTGAGGCCCCGGCGGGCGCACCAGCGGGCGAGGTAGCGCGAGTACGGGCTGATGAAGAAGGTGGTGAAGAACCCGTCGCGGGACTTCACGGCGGAGCGGAGGCGCACGGCCTCGTCGTCCACGGCGGCGACGGCGTCGCGGGTCTCCTTGCGGGACTGCGGGTCGACGGGGACGGCGGCGACGAGGGAGCCCAGCTCCGGCCGGTGGACGGCGACGCCGTCGGCCTCCAGGGCCGCGGCGAGCGCGTCGGGCAGCGGGCCGTCCGCCGCCGGCCCGCCGGGCAGGGCCCCGAGGGCGCGGGTCAGGGACGGGCGGGCCTCGGGCTGGGCCGTCAGGGCGCCCGGGGCCGCGCCCGCGGGGAAGCGCGGGTCGGTCAGGGCGAGCCGCAGCGCGTGCTGGTGGCCGACGAAGCGCGGATCGACGACGGCGACGCGCTCACCCGCCGGTACGTCGGCGAGCAGCGCGGCGGTCTCGTGCGGGTCCGCGGCGGTGCGGACCTCGAAGCCCAGCGACCGCAGATCGCCCTCGAGCGGCGATCCGGGTACCGGAGGACCGGTGAGGATGGCGGTCGACAGACGAACTCACTCCTTGGAGCTGACAGAGCTGCTGGGTGCGCGGCGGCTCGGCCCGGTCGCGGGCGGCGGCACGTCGGCAGAGGCTATCGGATGGACGGAAGGCGCAGTTCACCGAGGTTTGGCGTGGACGGCGGCGCCCGGCCCGGGGGCGCGCTCATCATCCTCGATCACCGGCTCGGGCCACAAACCCCAGGTCGGGGCCGCCGCCGGCCGGGCGGACCGGGCGGTTCCGATCGGGGCGGGGCACGCTGCCGCCCGGAAGGGTGAAAGCGCAGGTCAGAGGCAATGACAACGGTGTTCAGCCTCAGCTTGCTCATACCCCCCACCCGTAGTTGACTGACCGCGCGGAACGCAGTCACGGAACTGATCGGGAGGCGTCTCATGGGGGCTGGGCACAACCACGGGCACACGCATGGAGGGCCGCCGCCGGGCACGGCGGGCGCCGCGCACCGCTGGCGGCTGCGGGTGGCGCTCGCCATCACGCTCTCCGTGATGGTCGTGGAGATCGTCGGCGGTGTGCTGGCCGACTCGCTCGCCCTGGTCGCCGACGCGACCCACATGGCGACCGACGCCGTGGGCCTGGCGATGGCGCTGTTCGCGATCCGGATGGCCAACCGCCCGGCCACCGCCAGGCGCACCTACGGCTACGCCCGCGCGGAGATCCTCGCGGCGCTGGCGAACTGCCTGCTGCTGCTGGGGGCGGGCGGCTATGTGCTGTTCGAGGCGGTGCAGCGGTTCGTGACGCCCGCGGAGACGAAGGGCGGCCTCGCGATCGTCTTCGCCCTGGTGGGCCTGGTCGCCAACATGGTGTCGCTGTCCCTGCTGGTGCGGGGGCAGAAGGACAGCCTCAATGTGCGGGGCGCCTATCTGGAGGTGCTGGCGGACGCGCTGGGGTCGGTGACGGTGCTGGTGGCCGCCGGGGTGATCCTCGCCACGGGCTGGCAGGCGGCGGACCCGATCGCGTCGCTGGTGATCGCCGTGATGATCGTGCCGCGCACGGTGAAGCTGCTGCGGGAGACGCTGGACGTGCTGCTGGAGTCGGCGCCGAAGGGCGTGGACATGACCGAGGTGCGCAGGCATCTGCTGGAGCTGCCCGGCGTGGAGGACGTCCACGACCTGCACGCGTGGACCATCACGTCGGGGATGCCGGTGCTGTCGGCGCACGTGGTGGTGGAGCCGAGCGTGCTGGACGGGGCGGGCCACGAGAAGATGCTGCACGACCTCCAGGAGTGCCTGGTGGGCCACTTCGACGTGGAGCACTGCACCTTCCAGTTGGAGCCGAGCGGGCACGCGGCGCACGAAGCGGGGCTGTGCCACTGATCAGCCGGCTGTTAGGCTTCCCCGTGGGAGACACCCGCACCGGTCCGGGAGAGGAGCTGAGGTTGATGACCGCGCAGGTCCGCGCCGCCCTCGGCGGCGAGACGCCCCGTTCTCACTCCCGTTCCCGGGTGTCCGGCTGACACGACGGCCGGGGACCCGCTCATCCAAGGGGTTTCCACGTTGTCGCACGACGACTTCTCCCGTTCCACCACTTCTCCCTCCCCGCTGCCGCGCTGGCGGACCCGTCCCGAGACGGCCGCCGACCGCGCCGCCGTGTACGCGGTGAACGCCGCGGCCTTCGAGACCTCCGCCGAGGCCGAGCTCGTCGACGCGCTCCGCGCCGACGCCGACGCCTGGCTGCCGGGCCTGTCGTACGTCGCGCAGGCGCCGGACGGCTCCGTCGCGGCGTACGCGCTGATCACCCGCTGCCGGGTCGGCGACGCCCCGGCGGCGGCCCTCGCCCCGGTGGCGGTCGCCCCGGAGCACCAGCGGCGCGGCGCCGGGCAGGCCGTCGTCCGGGCGGTCCTGGAGGCCGCGCGGCTGGCGGGTGAGCGGCTGGTGCTGGTCCTCGGCCATCCGGAGTACTACCCGCGCTTCGGTTTCGTACCGGCGTCGCGGTACGGCATCCGGCCGCCCTTCGACGTGCCGGACGAGGCGATGATGGCGCTGCGGCTGGACGGCGGCGAGGTGCCGGCGGGGACGATCACCTATCCGCCCGCGTTCGGCGTCTGACCACCGCCAGGGGGGCGGTCTTCGTCCGGGCGGACGCGTCGGCGGTGTCCCGGCGAGCGGTCCGCGTACGGCAGACTGAGGATTGCCCCCACAGGGCCGAGAACCGATGCGAAGGATGGTTATGCCGACCACACCCGCCACCGCGGCGACCAGCGCGCCGAGCGGAGCCGCACCGTCGATCATGCTGGAGCTGGTCGACGAGAACGGCACCACCATCGGCACCGCCGAGAAGCTGTCGGCGCATCAGGCGCCCGGTCGGCTGCACCGCGCCTTCTCGGTCTTCCTCTTCGACGAGGAGGGGCGGCTGCTGCTCCAGCGGCGGGCGCTCGGCAAGTACCACTCCCCCGGTGTCTGGTCCAACACCTGCTGCGGGCACCCGTATCCGGGTGAGGCGCCGTTCACCGCGGCGGCGCGGCGGGTGTCGGAGGAGCTGGGCGTGTCGCCCTCGCTGATGGCCGAGGCGGGCACGGTCCGCTACAACCACCCGGACCCGGTGTCGGGCCTGGTGGAGCAGGAGTACAACCACCTGTTCGTCGGCATGGTCCAGGCCCCGCTGCGGCCGGACCCGGAGGAGGTCGGGGAGACCGCCTTCGTGACGGCCCGGGAGCTGGCGGAGCGGCACGCGTCGGTGCCGTTCTCCGCGTGGTTCATGACCGTCCTGGACGCGGCCCGGCCGGCCATCAAGGAGCTGACGGGGGCGGCGGGCGGCTGGTGACCCCCGGCCGCCCCGCGCGGTCCCGACGGCGCGCCCCCGGTCGTACGCGGCCGGGGGCGTCCGCGTGCCGGGGGCGGGGTCCGCGGTGCGGGCATCCGTACGGTCACCAGGGCAGGGGCGGCCGCAGGGCCGCGCCGGGTCGCACAGGCGCGGGCCCGGCCGCAGGACGGCGCCCCGTCACAGGGGCAGGGCGGCCCAGATGATCTTGCCGCCGCCGGCGGTGTGCTGCACGTCGCACACTCCCCCGGCCTCGCGGGTGATCTCGCGGACCAGGAGCAGGCCGCGGCCGCCCGTCCGGGCGTCGTCGGCCTCCAGCGCCTTCGGCCGGTACGGGTGGTTGTCCTCGACGGCGACCCGCACCCAGCCCGCCTCGACCGCGACCTCCACCGCGAGCTGCGGGGAGAGCAGGGCCGCGTGCCGGACGGCGTTGGTCACCAGCTCGGAGACGATCAGCAGCAGGCCCTGGACCACGTCCGGTGACGCCGGGACCGCCTGACGTCGCAGCAGATCCCGCACGGCGTGCCGGGCCTGCGGCACGGAGGCGTCCACCGCGGGTGCGGTGAAGCGCCAGACCCCTTCGTACGACGGCGGCCGGGCCGGGACGCTTCCGCGGCTCTCCATGGTCCGGCTCCCGCCCTCGTGCTCGATTGTCGCCACGGATCCGAGTGTTGGCCTCGTGAAGCCCACCCTGGGAAGCTGACCGGAAGTGACCGCTTATCGCGAGAGTTCGACAGATTTACGCAGCGGTTCTTACGGATTCGACCGACCTTGAATGGCTTCTGTGTGGTGCCGGCTCCCGCCCGCGCCACTCCCGGTACGGCCGCCACAGCGGCCCCTCGCCGGCCGTACGGCGGCGCCGCCCGGATAGCATCCGGCGCATGGAGCCCCAGCTGCAGCACCGCGTCACGGACGGGGTCGCGACCGTCGTCATCAGCAACCCGGCCAAGCGCAACGCCATGACGGCCGCCATGTGGCGGGCCCTGCCGGAGCTGCTGGAGCAGCTGGCAGCCGACCGGGACGTGCGGGCGCTGGTCCTCACCGGCGAGGGGGACACCTTCTGCGCCGGCGCCGACATCTCGACGCTGCGGGAGCCGGACGACCGGCAGCCGTCGCTGGCGGTGCGCGCCGAGGAGGCCCTGGCCGCCTTCCCCCGGCCCACGATCGCCGCGGTGCGCGGCTACTGCGTGGGCGGCGGGTGCCAGCTCGCCGCCGCCTGCGACCTGCGGTTCGCGGAGGAGGGAGCGCGGTTCGGCGTGACGCCGGCGAAGCTGGGCATCGTCTACCCCTCCTCGTCCACCCGGCGGCTGGTCTCGCTGGTCGGGCCGGCCACCGCCAAGTACCTGCTGTTCTCCGCCGAACTGATCGACGACCGGCGGGCGCTGCGCACCGGGCTCGTGGACGAGCTGCTGCCGGCCGGCGAACTGGACGGCAGGGTCGCGGAGTTCGTCCGCGTCCTGCTGTCGCGGTCGCCGCTGACGCAGGCCGCCGCCAAGGAGTTCGCCTCCGGGGTGACCGACCGGGACGCGCACTGGGCGGAGGAGGCGCGCAAGAGCGGCGACCAGGCGGAGGGCGTGGCCGCCTTCCTGGAGCGGCGGACGCCGGACTTCACCTACCGGGGCTGAGCGGACCCGGCACCGGACCGGCATGGCCCCCCTCACACCGGATCGATGCGGGCCCCTTCGCACCGGACCGGGGCGGATCCCTTCGCGCCGGACCGGGGCAGCCTCTGCGCTCCGGACCGGGCGGCCCCCTTCGCTCCGTACCGACCAGTCGGTAACGTGTCGGCCATGACGATGCCTCTTCCGCCGCGCGCGGTGCGCCGCTGCCACCACCCGGTCAACCTCTTCCACTCGACCGTCTACTTCTCCCCCGAGTTCGCCGAGGAGCTGGCCGGCGTCGGGATCGCCGACCGGCACGCCGCCTACTTCGCGGGCCGCGCCGCGGCGATGGGCGCGGTCGGCGCGGGCACGGTGGCCGCCGCCTTCTACAACTTCAACCACGCCCTCATAGCCCGGCACCTGCCCGCCGTCTGGGAGACCGCCTCCCCGGCGGACGTGCTGGCGGCGCGGCTGCGCGCGGCCGACCGGACCGTACGGCGGCTGCTCGGCGACGCGGTGGACTCGGCCGGCATGGCGGAGGCCGCCGAGCTCGCCCTGCGCGCGGCCGAGGGGTGCACCCGGCACGCCCGGCCCCTGTACGCGGCGCACGCCGACCTGCCCGTGCCGGACGCCCCGCACCTGGCCTACTGGCACGCGGCGACGCTGCTGCGCGAGCACCGGGGGGACGCGCACCTGGCGGCCCTGCTGAGCGCCGGGCTCGACCCGCTGGAGGCCGTCGTCAGCCACGCCGCGACCGGCATCGGCATCTCGCCGCGGTGGGTGCTCGCGTCGCGCGGCTGGGAGCGGTCCGACTGGGACGCCGCCGTCGAGCGGCTGCGCGCCCGCGGGCTGATGGACGCGGAGGGCGCGCTCACCGAGGCGGGCGCCGCGCTGCGCGAGGAGGTGGAGGTCCACACCGACCGGATGGACACGGCGCCGTACGCCCACCTCGGCGCGGCCGGCGTCGAACGGCTCACCGAACTGGCCAAGGGCTTCCTCCGGCAGGCGGCCGCCGCGGGCGCGTTCCCGCGCGGCCTCACCGACGGGGACTGACCCCCGCCCGCCCGCGCGCCGCGCCCGCCCGGCGTGCGGGCGCGGCCCGGCGTGCCGGGAATGCGACACATCCGGGCCCGGCCAGGCAGAATGCGACGGCAACCTGGAAGCACGGGAAGGCGGGTCGGGACACACCGTGACGACGTCCATCGAAGGCAGGATCGCCGAGGAGCTCGGCGTACGGGAGCGGCAGGTCAGGGCGGCCGTGGAGCTGCTGGACGGCGGCTCGACCGTGCCGTTCATCGCGCGCTACCGCAAGGAAGCGACCGGGATGCTCGACGACGCCCAGCTGCGCACCCTGGAGGAGCGGCTGCGGTACCTGCGGGAGCTGGAGGACCGGCGCGCCGCGATCCTCGACTCCGTACGCGAGCAGGGCAAGCTGACCGAGGAGCTGGAGGCGCGCATCCGGGAGGCCGACACCAAGGCCCGCCTGGAGGACATCTACCTGCCGTTCAAGCCGAAGCGGCGCACGAAGGCGCAGATCGCCCGCGAGGCGGGGCTCGAACCGCTCGCGGACGGGCTGCTCGCCGAGCCTGGCGTGGAGCCGGCGGCGGCCGCCGCCGCGTTCGTCGACGCGGACAAGGGCGTCGCGGACCCGGCGGCCGCGCTGGAGGGCGCGCGGGCGATCCTCACCGAGCGTTTCTCGGAGGACGCCGACCTGATCGGCGAGTTGCGCGAGCGGATGTGGACGCGCGGCCGGTTGGTGGCGAAGGTCCGCGAGGGCAAGGAGGAGGCGGGGGCCAAGTTCGCCGACTACTTCGACTTCGCGGAGCCGTTCACCGAGCTGCCCTCGCACCGCGTGCTGGCGATGCTGCGCGGTGAGAAGGAGGACGTGCTGGAGCTGGTCCTGGAGCCGGAGGAGCCGGTCGACGGGCCGTCCACGTACGAAGGCATGATCGCCCGCCGGTTCGGGATCGCCGACCGGGGCCGCCCCGCCGACAAGTGGCTGGCGGACACGGTCCGGTGGGCGTGGCGCACCCGCGTCCTGGTGCACCTGGGCATCGACCTGAGGCTGCGGCTGCGGACGGCCGCCGAGGACGAGGCCGTACGGGTGTTCGCGGCGAACCTGCGGGACCTGCTGCTGGCCGCGCCCGCCGGGACCCGCGCCACGCTGGGCCTGGACCCCGGCTACCGCACGGGCGTCAAGGTCGCCGTGGTCGACGCGACGGGCAAGGTCGTCGCGACGGACACGGTCTACCCGCACGTGCCGCAGAACAAGTGGGACGCGTCCCTGGCGACGCTGGCGCGCCTCGCGAAGGAGCACTCCGTCGAGCTGGTCGCCATCGGCAACGGCACGGCGTCGCGTGAGACGGACAAGCTCGCCGCGGACCTGATCGCCCGCCACCCGGAGCTGAACCTGACCAAGGTGATGGTGTCCGAGGCGGGCGCTTCCGTGTACTCGGCGTCGGCGTTCGCCTCGCAGGAGCTGCCGGACCTGGACGTGTCGCTGCGCGGCGCCGTGTCGATCGCGCGGCGGCTGCAGGACCCGCTGGCCGAGCTGGTGAAGATCGACCCGAAGTCCATCGGCGTGGGTCAGTACCAGCACGACCTGTCCGAGGTGAAGCTGTCCCGGTCGCTGGACGCGGTCGTCGAGGACTGTGTGAACGGCGTCGGTGTGGACGTCAACACCGCCTCCGCGCCGCTGCTGTCGCGCGTTTCGGGCATCGGGTCGGGGCTGGCCGAGAACATCGTGGCGTACCGGGACGCGAACGGCCCGTTCCGGTCGCGGCGGGCGCTGAAGGACGTGCCGCGCCTCGGCCCCAAGGCGTACGAGCAGTGCGCGGGCTTCCTGCGGATCCGGGGCGGCGACGACCCGCTGGACGCCTCGGCGGTGCACCCGGAGGCGTACCCGGTGGTGCGGCGGATGGTGAAGACGACGGGCGGCGAGGTCGCCGCGCTGATCGGCAACACGGCGGTGTTGCGGTCGCTGCGGCCGGACGACTTCGTGGACGAGAAGTTCGGCCTGCCGACCGTGACGGACATCCTGCGGGAGCTGGAGAAGCCGGGCCGCGACCCGCGTCCGGCGTTCCGCACGGCCACGTTCAAGGAGGGCGTCGAGAAGATCGGCGACCTGGCGGCCGGGATGGTGCTGGAGGGCGTGGTCACCAACGTGGCGGCGTTCGGCGCCTTCGTGGACGTCGGCGTCCACCAGGACGGGCTGGTGCACGTGTCGGCCATGTCGCGGAACTTCGTCAAGGACCCGCGCGAGGTGGTGAAGCCGGGCGACGTGGTGAAGGTGAAGGTCCTCGACGTGGACGTGCCGCGCAAGCGGATCTCGCTGACGCTGCGCCTGGACGACGAGGCGGCGGCGTCCGGCCGCGCCTCCGGCGGGCAGCAGCGGCGTGAGCGGGGCGCCCGTCCCCCGCAGCAGCGCCAGGGCGGGGGCGCGGCGGCCGGGGCCTCCGGTGGCGCCCGGGGCGGCCAGGACCGGCGCGGTGGGCGCGGCGGCGAGCGGGGCGGCGACCGGCAGGCCGCGGCGCCCGCGAACAGCGCGATGGCGGACGCCCTGCGGAAGGCCGGACTCCTGGGCGGCCCGGACCGCTCCGGCGGGGGCCGGGGACGCCGCTGAGGCGGGGCCGGATCGGTGTGACGCCGCCGGGGCGGGACGGGGGTCTCCCCGCCCGCCCCGGTGGCGTCCGGGCGGGACCCGTTCGGTGCGCACCGGCTCGCCGGCGTCCCGCCCCGGTGCCGACGTGCGGGCGGTGGCGGGCCGTGTGAGTCTGGCCGGGTCGCCGGACGGTCCGGCGGCGGAGACCGGGTCGCCGGACGGTCCGGCGGCGGAGACGGAGCGGCCATGAACCAGATCGGCGACAAGCCCGAAGAGGTCCGCAGGCACCACGAGGAGGAGCGGCGCGCCGCACGCGGCGGGAAGCCCGGCGAGCGGGACGACGCGGCCGCGCAGGACGGGAAGGACCGGGCGCGCGGCGCGGCGCCCGACGACGAGGCGTACAGCACGTTCGACGCGTACGAGGAGCCGGAGGACCGCCCGTAGCTCCCGGCCGGCCGGGCGGTTCCCCGCCCCGGCCGGGCGCCGGCTCAGGCGGGTCGGCCGCGTGGGCGCGGCGGCCGGGCCGACGGCGGTCGCGGGCGCCGGCTCAGGCGGGTCGGCCGCGTGGGCGCGGCGGCCGGGCCGACGGCGGTCGCGGGCGCCGGCTCAGGCGGGTCGGCCGCGGTCAGATCTCGGTGACCTTGCCGGCCGCGACCTCCACGCGGCGGGTCACCCGGACGGCGTCGAGCATGCGGCGGTCGTGGGTGACCAGCAGGAGCGTGCCCGTGTACGCGTCGAGGGCGGACTCCAGCTGCTCGATCGCCGGGAGGTCCAGGTGGTTGGTCGGCTCGTCGAGGACCAGCAGGTTCACGCCCCGGCCCTGGAGCAGGGCGAGGGCGGCGCGGGTCCGCTCGCCCGGTGAGAGCGTCGTCGCGGGGCGCAGGACGTGCGCGGCCTTGAGGCCGAACTTGGCGAGGAGGGTGCGCACCTCCGCCGGTTCGGTGTCGGGTACGGCCGCGCAGAACGCGTCCAGCAGCGTCTCCTCGCCATGGAACAGCCGGCGCGCCTGGTCGACCTCGCCGACGACGACCCCGGAGCCGAGCGCCGCGTGCCCGGCGTCCAGCGGGAGGCGGCCGAGGAGCGCCGCGAGGAGGGTGGACTTGCCGGCCCCGTTGGCGCCGGTGATGGCGATCCGGTCGGCCCAGTCGACCTGCAGGGTCACCGGGCCGAAGGCGAAGCCGCCGCGCCGGACCTCCGCGTCGCGCAGGGTCGCCACGACGGCGCCCGAGCGGGGCGCGGCGGCGATCTCCATGCGCAGCTCCCACTCCTTGCGGGGCTCCTCCACCGCGTCGAGCCGCTCGATCATCCGCTGCGTCTGGCGGGCCTTGGCGGCCTGCTTCTCGCTGGCCTCGCTGCGGAACTTGCGGCCGAGCTTGTCGTTGTCCCCGGCCTTGCGGCGGGCGTTCTTGACGCCCTTGTCCATCCAGGAGCGCTGCATCTGGGCGCGGCCCTCCAGGGCGGCCTTCTTGTCGGCGTACTCCTCGTAGTCCTCGCGGGCGTGGCGGCGCGCCGTCTCCCGTTCCTCCAGGTACGCCTCGTATCCGCCGCCGTAGAGGGTCGTCCGCTGCTGGGCGAGGTCCAGTTCGAGGACCTTGGTGGCGGTGCGGGCGAGGAACTCGCGGTCGTGGCTGATGACGACCGTCCCGGCGCGCAGGCCCCGCACGAAGGCCTCCAGCCGTTCCAGACCGTCCAGGTCGAGGTCGTTGGTCGGCTCGTCCAGGAGGAACACGTCGTAGCGGGACAGCAGCAGCGAGGCGAGCCCCGCGCGGGCGGCCTGGCCGCCGGAGAGCGCGGTCATCGGCTGGTCGAGGCCCACGGTGAGGCCGAGCGCGGCGGCGGTCTCCCCGGCCCGGTCGTCCAGGTCGGCGCCGCCGAGGGCGAGCCAGCGGTCCAGGGCGGTCGCGTACGCGTCGTCGGCGCCGGGCGTCCCGTCGACGAGGCCCTGCGTCGCCGCGTCCATCGCCGCCTGCGCCGCGGCGACGCCCGTGCGGCGGGCGAGGAAGTCCCGTACGGTCTCCCCCGCCCTGCGCTCGGGCTCCTGCGGCAGGTGGCCGACGGTCGCGGTGCGCGGCGACAGGTGCACCTCGCCGTCCTCGGGGGTGTCGAGCCCGGCGAGGAGGCGAAGGAGGGTGGACTTGCCGGCGCCGTTGACGCCGACGAGGCCGATGACGTCGCCGGGCGCGACGACGAGGTCGAGCCCGGAGAAGAGGGTGCGCTCGGCGTGTCCGGCGGCGAGGTTCTTGGCGACGAGGGTGGCAGTCATCAGGACGCCGATCCTAGGCCAGGGGGCGGCTGCCCCGGTCGTGCGGGCGCCGCCCCCGGGGCGGGGCGGTCAGCAGCGGGGTACGGGGACGCCGTCCGTGAGGTGGTGCGCGGCGCGGGCGTCCAGCAGGAGCGGGACCAGGGCGCGCAGGGGCTGGCGGAGCGGGACGAAGGCGCCGGCGCCCTCCGGTACGGCCCGCACTCCGTGGAGGGCGAGCTCGTCGGACCACTCGGCGTACCGGGCGGGGTCCAGGCGGTAGCCGCAGGGCGGGTCCTGGAGGATCTCGGCGGGTTCGGCCGGGTCGTTGTCGGCGCCGCCCAGCAGGACCGGGCCCCGGTCGGCGTACCCGGCGGTGCGGGCGGCGGCGGTGGCCGCGGCGATGCGGTCGCGGCGCTCGGTGACGTACGCGAACGCGCCGTCGAGGGCGGCGAGGTGGCTGTCGACGCGGCGCCGGTGGTCGCGGGCCGGGTCGCCGCTGTCGGAGAGGGCGTTCTCGCGGGTCTCCACCAGCAGGCCGACCGCGTGTTTGACGCCGGTCGTGTTGCGCAGGATGCGCTCCTGGCCGTCCCCGGCGACCTGGCGGACCGGCTCTCCGGTGACGGGGTCGGTCCAGATGCCGTAGAGGCCGCTCGTGAAGCCCGCGCGCTCGGCGGCGGGCCGGACGTACGCCTCGGAGAGGGTGCGCGCCTCGCCGTGGACGCCGGGGCCCGTGTTGAGGTTGCGCGGCCACAGGGCGAGGAGGTCCTTCACGTAGTACGGCGGGGTGGCGCTGTACTCGTGGAGGTCGAGGACGACGTGCGGCCGGTGGTCGCGCAGGACGCGGGCGACGGCGCGCGCCTCGGCCGTGCTCAGGGCGATGTGGTCGCGGTTGACGTCGACGCCGTCGGCGTTGTGGCGGGTGTGGGCGGCGCGGCCGTCCGGGTTGGCGGTGGGGACGGCGAGGACGGCGGTGCGGGCCAGGAACCGGAGGGTGTCCGGGTCGCGGGTGTAGGCGAGGTCTCTGAGGGTGGTCAGGCATGCCTCGCGGCCTGCGGGCTCGTCGCCGTGCTGGCCGCACACGAGGAGGACGGTGGTGGTGGCCGCCGAGGGGGCCGCGCCGACGCGGACCAGGTGGAGGGGGCGGCCCTGGCGGGTGGTGCCGAGGGTGGTGAGGGTCGTCCTGGCGCTGCCCCGGTCGACGGCGGTGAGGAAGCGCAGCTCCTCGTCCTGGCCGGTCCAGTGGGCGCCGCCGCTCGTCTCGAAGCCGGTGCGGGGCGGCTGGGAGGCGCCGGCCGGGGCGGGGGTGGCGGTGGCCTGGGTGGGGCCCGCCGACAGGGCGAGGGCGGCGGCGCACGCGGTGAGGGCGGTCAGGGCGCGCGGGCGGAGGTTCATCGGGCGGCTCCCGGGATCGGCGGCTCGGTGCGCGGCGGGCGCGGGGCGTCCGGGCCGGAGCGGAGGGGCGGGGCGGTGGCGGTGGCGCTCGCGCGCGGTCCGGTCGGCGGGGTGGCGGTCGGCGGGGTGGCGGTGGGCGGGGTGGCGGTGGGCGGGGTCGGGCCGGGCGCGGTCGAGGGCCGGGCCGTGCCGGGGACGGTCGGCGGGGTGGCGGACGGGGGCGGGGTGTCCGCGCGGGGGCGGGGGACGGTGGCGAGGGCGTACGCGAGGGGGCCGCCGACGACCGGGACGCGGGCGTGGGTGCGGGCCAGGTCGAGGGTGAGCGTCGGGGTGGAGTCCGGCGCCTCGACGAGGTCCTCGTCGGTGCCCGCGACGATCAGGGCGAGCCGGTGCCCGGCCGGGACGACGTGGTCGGCGGCGTGCAGGCGGAGGGTGAGGGTGTGCGGCTGCCCCGGGTCGAGGGGACGCCCCTTGCGCGGGTCGGCCCAGGTCCCGAGGTCGGCCCAGCCGCGGCTGACGACGGTGAAGTCCGTGTCCGTCGTCCGGGCCCGGGTCTCCCGGTAGCAGGCGCTGTCGGCCGGGGTGCTCGCGCCCCAGCAGGTGCGGGCGTCGAGGGTGGTGATGCCTTCGCCGGGCGCCGCGTAGTCGCGGATGGTGGCGGGACCGAGGTCGACGAGGACGGCCGTGAGATGGGCGCTCGTGGTGGTCGGCGTGGCGGTGACGGTCACCGTGGCGGAGCCGGCGAGCCGCAGGTCGCGGGTGAGGGGGCGGGTGGTGAACCCGGCCTTGGCGGGGGTCGGGGTGTCGATGTGCGCGGCCCAGTCGAGTTCGCCGAGCGCGGGGTCGTCGGTGAACGTGGCGGTCGCGCCGGCCGGGGCGGGCAGCAGGCCGAGCGTGCCGACGCCGGGGGCCGGGCCGGGGGCGGGGCGCAGGGTGGTGGTCTCGGTGCCGGCCGGGGGCCAGACGCGGTCGGTGGTCCACTGGTCGGGGGCGCGTTCGATGTCGGCCATGGGCTCCCGTTCGACGCCGTTGTCGTATCCGAGGAGATGGTGGTCGAACCAGCGGTGCAGCGTGCGGACCCACGCGGCGCGGCGGAAGTCGAACGGATCGACGTGCCCCGTCCGGGAGAGCCAGATCTTCCGTTCGACGCCGTGCGCGGCGAGCGCGTCGAACCAGCGGCCGAGGTGGCCGGTGCGGACGTTGAGGTCCTGCAGCCCGTGGACGGCGAAGACGCTGGCGCGTACCCGGGAGGCGTCGGGGACGTGGTCGCGCGCGTCCCACAGCGGCGTCAGGTCGCCGGAGCGCGGGGCGCCTTCGGCGAGGGCCCGCTGCACGGCCTGGCATCGGGTGCGCGCCTCGGGGCTGTTGACGTAGTGGGACAGCCAGTCGGGGCCCGATCCGTAGAGGGGGGCGCCCTGGCTGAAGTAGTAGTCGTACCAGGAGGAGATGGCGCCGATGGGGACGATGGTCCTCAGGCCCTCGACGCCGGTCGCGGCGACGCCGTTGGCGACGGTGCCGTCCCAGCTCTTGCCGATCATGCCGGTGGCGCCGGTCGTCCAGCGCGTCGCGTGGGCGCGGGTGGTGCCCGTGCGGGTCGTGTAGGCGGGGGCGCGGCCGTTCAGCCAGTCGACGACGGCCTTGGCGGAGAGGACGTCGGAGCGGCCGCCGACGTCGACGCAGCCGTCGGAGCGATTGGTTCCGGCCAGGTCCACGGCGACGAAGGCGTAGCCGCGCGGCACGAAGTAGTTGTCGTAGTAGAGCGGGATTCCGGCGGGGGCTCCGTGCGCGTCGTACGTCTTGCGCTGGCTCTCGTTGCCGCGTCCGCAGCAGGAGTAGTACGGGCTGGCCTCCATGATGACGGGGACCTTGCGCCCGCGCCGCTCGGCCTCGCGGGGGCGGACGATGTCGGCGGCCACCCGGTCGGTCCGGCCGTCGCCGTCGCCGTCGAGGCCGGTGTCGACCCAGACGGACTCGCGGATCGCGTTCTCGTAGGCGTAGACGGGCCGGGAGACGTCGGGGCGGGGCGCCGCGTGGGCGGCCGGGGCCGTGCGGGGGGCGGGGGTCGGGGCGGCGTGGGCGGTGCCCGCCGGGACGAGGAGGGACATCAGGGCGGCCGCGGCCGCCGTCACCAGGGTCCTGCTCGCGAGGGGGGCCGTCGCCCCTCCCCGGGGTGAGCCGGGAGCGTGCGAGAGCGTTCTCCGCGTGCGTATCGGCATGGCCGGGACGGTACTGCCGTCAACGGCCCTGAAAAAGAGGGCGATTGCGGGGCAAGGGAGTCAGACGGGGTGAGCCGGGCCTCGCGGGTCCATGTCGGCCGGATGGCATTCGTGTGACGGCACAAGCCATGGACATGACTGCGCGGCCGCGCGCTGAATAGCGTTCGGACGAACCGCTTTTCCGACGAGTTGGAGAGTGATACGTGCACCGCAGACTGATCGTCCCCGGCGCGATCGCGGCCGCCCTGATGCTGGCGATCCCGGCCTCGGCCGCGGACTTCGCGCCGGGGGCGCCGGGCATCGGCGATCCCTACTACCCGGCCAGCGGCAACGGCGGATACGACGTCACCCACTACGACCTGCGGCTGAAGTACCAGCCGTCGACCGATCTGCTGGAGGGCACGGCGACGATCCTCGCCACCCCGACGCAGAACCTGTCCCGCTTCAACCTGGACCTCGGCCTGAAGGCGCTGGAGGTGCGGGTGAACGGCCGGAAGGCGTCGTTCAAGGCGTCCGGCGCCCAGGAACTGGAGATCACACCGGCGGTACCGCTGCCGAAGGACCGTCCGGTTTCGGTCGTCGTGCGGTACGCGGGCAAGCCGTCCGAGGTGAAGATCGACGGCTGGACGGCGTGGCACCGCACCCCGGACGGCGGTGTGGCCGCGCAGCAGCCCGAGTCGGCCGTCTGGTGGTTCCCGTCCAACGACCACCCGCTCGACAAGGCGACCTTCGACGTGTCGGTGGCCGTCCCGGACGGCACGCAGGCCATCAGCAACGGCGTGCTGCAGTCGCAGACCTCGCGGCTCGGCTGGACGCGCTACAACTGGCGGTCCGACAAGCCGCAGGCGACGTACCTGGCGACGCTGGCCGTCGGCAGGTACGACGTCACGACGGACACCACCGCGAACGGGCTGCCCGTCGTCAACGCGTACAGCAAGGACCTCGGGGCGAACGCGGGTGCGGCGCGGGCCAGCATCGAGCGGACCGCCGAGGTCGCCGAGTGGCTGGAGGAGGTCTTCGGGCCGTATCCGTTCAACGCCCTCGGCGGTTACGTGCCGAATGTGCGCAGCGGGTACGCGCTGGAGACGCAGACCCGGCCGTTCTACAGCCCGCGCCAGTTCGCGAACGGCTCCAACGTGTCGGTCGTCGTCCATGAGCTGGCCCACCAGTGGTACGGCGACAGCGTGTCCGTGAAGAACTGGAAGGACATCTGGATCAACGAGGGCTTCGCCCGGTACAGCCAGTGGCTGTGGTCCGAGCGCGAGGGCGAGGGCACCGCGCAGGAGCTGGCGGACTGGGTGTACGCCACGCGCCCGGCGGAGGACCCCTTCTGGACGGTCAAGCCGGGCGACCCGGGCGCGGAGAACCAGTTCCACGCGGCCGTCTACGACCGGGGCGCGATGGCGCTCCAGGCGCTGCGCAACGAGCTGGGCGACGAGGACTTCTTCCGCATCCTGAAGGGCTGGCCGACGGAGCGGGCGTACGGCAACGCCGAGGTGGCGGACTTCGTCTCGTACGCGGAGCGGCTGTCCGGCCGGGAGCTGGACGCGCTGTTCGACACCTGGCTGTACCAGCCGTCGAAGCCCGTGACGGGGCCGGCCCCGGCGGGTGCGCGGTACGGAGCCTCCGACGCGGCCCGGTCGGCGGCGCCGGCCCCGGCGGCCCCGCCGAAGTCCTGGGCCAAGATCGCCGCGACGAACACGATCCACGACCACGGCGACCACGGCGCTCACGACCACACCGGTCGCGGCGACCATGCCGGCCACGGGGAGCGCGCCGGCCGCACCGACGCCCACGACCGGCCGGCCGGCCGCCACTAGGCGGGCCCGTCAGCCCAGCACGCGCCGGGGAACGACGACGCCGGGGTGCCCTGGGCACCCCGGCGTGACGTCGGCGGCGAAGAAAGCGGAGGAACTGGTTTCTGGGAACGAAGAGAGAAGGAAGCCCCTCCATGGCCTCGCCGCGTCACACGCTAGCAGTCACGCCGGGATCAGCGCGCGCAGATTTTCCGGCGTGACGACCACCGAGTCCGGGTGCAGGCCCTCGGGACGCTCCAGGCCGATGTACGTGACCGGCCCGTCCGGCACGGCCGTGCCGTCCCACAGCGTGGTCGCGGCGGCCCGCTCGGCCAGCAGGCCGGTGAGGTGCCGGACCGTCAGGTGGTCGCGCTCCACGACGCCGCGCACCAGCGCGGCGACCGTCACGCGGTTGTCCTCCACCCGGTTGGCGGACGGGGTGCCCCGCAGATACACGTGCAGCCACTTGGCGCGCCACCGGCCGTCGTCCCCGCGCAGGAACACCAGCGGCAGCGCGACCCGGCCGGGGCCGCGCAGCTCCGACTTCATCCGGACCGTGCGCGCCTCGAAGGGGCGCCCCTGCTGCCCGGCCTCGCGCAGCATGAAGCCGAAGAAGGACTCCTCGGCCTCCTCGAAGCCCTCCCCGGAGAAGATGTTCACCAGCGGGACGACGAAGGTGCCGCGCACCGCCCCCAGGCGCAGGTCGATGAACTCCGACGCGCCGTCGGGGGCGTCCGTGACGTCGCCGGAGTGCGCGCCCTCGAACTGGGTGAGCGCGGTGTACGACAGCCAGCAGTCCGTCGTGTAGTCGGCGTCGAGCATCAGCGCCGACAGGTCGTAGTCGGTCCTTCGCGCGGTCTGCTTCCAGTGGACGAAGAAGCGCAGCAGCTCGCCGTCGACCGGGGAGAGGGAGCCCCGCGGCAGGACGCCGAAGCCGCCGGTCGCCGCCTTGCCGCTGAGCGGGAGCGCCACGTCCAGGATGTCGGGGTCGATCAGCAGGTGCCCCGGCTCCGGCAGCCGCCGGCGGGTCTCCTCGTCGAGCGCGGCCGCCAGGCGCCGGACGTCCTCCGGCGGCAGGGGCGCGCGGGTGTCGGCCGCGACGTGGGCGTGGCCGCGCCGGTTGACGAAGACCCGGCCGCGGTCGCTCTCCCCGGTGCGGTGGCGCAGATGGTCGCGGACCGACAGCAGGACCCGGCCGGAGACCTTCGGCAGGACCCGTTCCGCCGCGGCGACCACGGCCTCGCGGTCGTCCTCGCCGCGGCAGGCGCGCAGCAGGTGGTCCAGGGAGCGCAGCAGCTTGCCGGGGGCGGCCGTCAGGAGCCGGGCGGCACCGGCCGCGTCGCCCGCCGCGAGCAGCTCCTCGACGCGGCTCTCGAGGGTGCGGACCTGCTTGTCGCCCCGGGCGGCGGCGAAGACGTCCGCCGCGTGCGGCCACCGGGGGTACTCGTGCGGGTGCAGCCGCTCGCCGAGCCGCTTGAACGGCTCCCGGTACGGCAGGACGTCGGCGAGCTTGGCGGGTGCGGCCGCCACCACCGCGTCCAGCCCGGCGAGCAGGGCGCGGCGCTCGGACCGGCGCAGCGACCTGAAGCGCGTCGGCGCCGTCAGCGTCACGTCTCCGCCGGAGAGGGCGCACGCCAGGCGCAGCACGTCGGTGACGGTGTCGAGCAGGGGCTCCCGGCCCGCCGCGATCCGGGCCGCGTTGAGGACGGCGCGGTTCTCCCGGACCGGGATCTCCTCCGGCTGGGGGCCGTCGGCGCAGTACCGGGCGAGCGCGCGCAGATCGCGCAGGCCGTCGTCGCCCAGCGGCGTGGCGCTGCCGGCGAGGGCCAGGTACAGGGCGGTGACCTCGTCCTTCGCGGGGCCGCCCGCGTGCAGCACGGTCACCCGGTCACCCGCGGCGGCGATCAACTCCTCGTGGGCGCCGAGCATGTCGCCGTACGAGTGCTGCGGCGTGCCGTACGCCGGGAGGGTCAGCAGGTCGACCGCGCCGGCGTTCAGCTGGGCGAGCGTGCCCTCGCGCGTGGCGTCGTCGGCGAGGGCCTGGCGCACGCACCGGGCCCAGAACTCCGCCGTGTCGGGCACGCCCGCGGGGAAGTCGCGAAAGTAGGGGTTGTGCCGGACGTGGTCGCCGACCATGGCGCGGACGCAGTCGAGGGCGCGCCGGGCGATGGCGGCGACCGTCACACCGGACAGCCCCGACAGCCGCTCCAGCAGCTCCGTCGACAGCTTGAACCCCGCGGACATCAGCGCGATGTCGAACTGCCGGGCCGCCGCCTCGCCGCGTCCGGCGGGCCCGTCGGGCACGGGCAGGCGGCGGGTGTGCCGGAGGACCAGGGATTCGAGAGGGTGAACCATCCGCGCATCGTCGCAAAGGGACGCGCACCGAGGCACCGGGTTTTCGCACACGGGTCCGACGGGACCGACGCCTCCGGCGCGGGGCCGCACGTCTCGGACGCCGGGCCCGGACCCCGCACCGATCCCGTACCGGCCCCGCACCGACCCGGTGCGGGGCCGGGCCCGCGGGCCCGGGGGCCGTCGGGGCGGAGGCCGACGGCGGGGTGAGAGCGCTCTCACCAGTGTGGGAACCCGATATTCTGACCGGTGTACGCCCTGCCGCAGCCGCCCTGAGGAGCCCGCCTTGCCCGATCCGAGCCCGGGAACGCGTCCCACGCTCGAAGCCGTCGCGGCCCGTGCCGGGGTGTCCCGGGCGACGGTGTCGCGCGTCGTGAACGGCGGGGCGGGGGTGCGCCAGCCGCTCGTGGAGCGGGTGCGCCGGGCCGTCGAGGAGCTGGGGTACATCCCCAACCACGCCGCGCGGACCCTGGTCACCCGGCGCAACGGCGCCGTCGCGGTGATCATCGCGGAGCCGGAGTTCCGGATCTTCTCCGACCCGTTCTTCGAGCAGCAGGTGCGCGGCATCAGCCGGGAGCTGACGGCGCACGACTCGCAGCTCGTGCTGCTGTGGGTGGAGGGCGCCGGCGACTACGAGCGGATCGCCCGCTACCTCGGCGGCGGCCATGTCGACGGCGCGCTGGCGTTCTCGGTGCACGACGACGACGAGCTGCCGTCCATCGTGCGGCGGGTGAAGGTGCCGACGGTGTTCGGCGGGCGGCCCGGCTGGCCGGGCGCGACCGGCGAGCGGGCCGTGCCGTACGTGGACGCCGACAACCGGGGCGGCGCGCGGGAGGCCGTGCGGTATCTGCTGGGCCAGGGCCGGGAGCGGATCGCGCACATCGCGGGCCCGCGCGACCAGACGTCCGCGTCCGACCGGCTGGCCGGCTACCGGGACGTGCTCCTGGACGCCGACCCGGACCTGGTGGCGCAGGGCGACTTCACGGCGGAGAGCGGCGCCCGGGCCATGGCGGAGCTGCTGGAGCGGCGCCCGCGCCTGGACGCGGTGTTCGCGGGCAACGACCTCATGGCGTCGGGCGCCCTGCGGGTGCTGCGCGAGCGGGGCCTGCGGGTGCCGGAGGACGTGGCGCTGGTGGGCTTCGACGACATGGCGTCGGTGGCCGAGACGACGGACCCGCCGCTGACGACGGTCCGGCAGGACATCGAGGGCATGGGCCGGCTGATGGTGCGGCTGCTGATGCGCGCCCTCAACGGGGACGGCGACCCCGGAGCGGCGGGTGCCGCCCCGGGGTCGGTGATCACTCCGACGGAGCTGGTGCGCCGGGCCTCCGCCTGAGCCCGTCCGTACGGGCCTCCGCCCGAGCCCGTCCGTACGGGCCTCCGCCCGAGCCCCGTCCGTACGGGCCTCCGCCCGAGCCCCGTCCGTACGGGCCTCCGCCCGAGCGCCCGAGCCCCGTCCGTACGGGCCTCCGCCCGAGCGCCCGAGCCCCGTCCGTACGGGCCGGCGGCGCGTACGGACGGGGGCGTGGCGGCTGCTCCGGCGGGAGCCGGTCGCGGGGTCCGGTGTGTGCCGGACCGTGCGCGACGGCTCCGCGCAGCGGCCCTACGCGTACGGGATGACCAGGACCGAGCGGTCCGTGCCCGTCTGGAGGCGCGCCGTGCCGTTGCCGATGGCGTGCCACACCTCCAGGCGGACCGTGCCGCCCTTGAGGTCGCCGAGGGTTCCGGTGGCCGCCTTCAGGCCGCGTGACTGGTTGTACTCCTCCCAGCCCGCGACCGGGTCGGTCGCGAAGTAGTGATACGTCTCCGTGCGGTCGAAGGTGCCGTCGCCGGTCAGGTCGTAGCTGACCCGTGCTTGCTGGCCCAGGGCCACGTTGGTGCCCGCGTCGACCTGGAGGCGGAAGGCGGTGGCCGCGCCGGGCTGGAGCGTGCCGTTGACGCCGCGCGCCTCGTAGACGAGGGGCAGGTGCGGGGTGCCGTCGTAGTTGCCCCCGGAGGCCGAGGCGATGGTGTCGGCGCCGGCCGTGGCGCCGGTCGCCGTGGTGAGCGTGCCGCCGGTGCGCAGCTGGAAGGTGTTGCCGGTGGACGGGCCGGGCTGGCCGGGGTCCGAGCCGCCCGTTCCGGTGCCGGTGGCGGTGGAGCGGGCCGGGACGGTGAGCTTCGCGCCGTCGGAGAAGGTGACGGTGCGGCTGGTGGAGCCGTGGTTGTGCGCGGCGTACGTCCGTACCGTGCCCTTGGTGAAGACCGCCGACGTGGGCAGGTCGCCGGTGACGGACGGGTCGGGGGCGCCGAGCGTGTCCAGGGTGGTCAGCCAGTGGTAGGTGTGGGCCTTGGACTCGCCCTGCTCCGGGGTGTACGAGGCGTGCTGGGCGTCCCACTTGGACTTGGCGGCCGCCGGGTCGGCGAGCGACTGGAACTCCCACAGGATGTCGCGCCATTCGACGGCCTGGCCGCCGTTCTGCCGTTCCATCTCGGCGATGTTGCGGCGGATGGCGTCCTTGCGGGCCGCCAGGTGCAGCGAACCGCCGGTCACCGGCAGGACGTTGATGCCGTGGATCTCCTCCGGGTTGGCGGTCCACCAGGTGGCGTAGGCGCCGCCGCTCCCCCACACCATGCCGACCGTGTCATGGCCGAAGGCGGCGGGGAAGACCTGCTGGTCGGCGTCGAACCAGTACTGGCTGATCGCCTCGGACTCCGTGGTCAGGAGGTACACGCCGAGGTCGCGCAGGGCGGTGTCGCCGGTCGCCGAGCCCCACAGGACGAGGCCGGCGCTGAGGTTGGTCGACTCTGACGAGGACTCCTGGTTGTTGCCCGCGGCGAAGCCCTGGTGGCCGGAGGCCCAGCTGTGCCCGGCGTAGACGTCGAAGCCGCGCAGGAAGGGGAAGGCGGAGTCGGTGCGGCTGGGGTTGGCGGCGTCCCGGACGAGGGTCTTCACCATGCCGCCCCACGCCGAGTCGGCGGCCCAGGCCGGGTCGTACTGGGCGACGACGGCCGCCGCGTACACGTAGTACGAGTAGTGGAAGTGGTGGTCGTTCAGCTCGCTGTCGCTGCCGTACGAGGCGGGGTAGCCGATCAGCGTGCGCCAGGTGCGGTCGTAGCTGAACTCCGAGGCGCCGCCGGCCGTGAACCACTCCTGGAGGCGGCCCTTCAGCAGCCCGAGGAGCCGGTCGCGGACGGCCGTGTCACCGATCTGCTCGGCGACCGGGACGAGCTGGGCGAGCCGGCCGAGCGCCTTGCCGGTCCAGTAGGTGTCGGTGGCGCCGGAGAACGGGTCGGAGGCGTTCACCACCTCGTTCAGATAGCCGCGCAGCCGGGCCGCGTCGGTGCCGGACGCCTTGGGGAGCGCGGGCAGCACGGGGGCGGAGCGCTGGCTCGTGGTGAAGGTGCGGGACTCGCGGACCTTCATCGTGCCGCGGGGCGAGACGTAGGTGTACGAGGTGAGCGGGTCGGTGGTGTGCAGCCACTGGTGGCGGTAGAGGGCCTGGAGGGTGCCCGTCTCGGTGCCCTCCTGCGGCTGGGTGGTGAGCGTGTAGGTGGCCCGGACGGTGCCGCCGCTCGTGGACCAGGACGCCTGGGAGCCGGTGACGAAGCTGTAGGCGTACTTCTTGAACGTGGCGAGCGCGCCGGTGGAGGGCAGGACGGCGAGCGAGAAGTAGTCCTTGCCGGCCAGGCCCGCGGTGATGGTCGAGCCGGAGACCGTCCAGTCGGCGCCCGTGGGGGCGAACAGGGCGTAGTGGTGGCCGGCGACGGTGATGCCGAGGACGTTGCCCTGGTCGGCGAAGACGGTCGGCGCGGTGGCGGTGGTGACGCGGGCGTCGCCGCCGGTGCCCTTGGCGTACACGAAGGGCAGGCCGTGGCCGATGGTGGCGCGCAGGGTGCGGGCGCCGTCGGACCAGTAGGGGGTGACGGTCCAGTCGGACCAGGCGTCGGCCTTGGTGTCGGGCGCGTTGAGGCCGGTCAGGCCGAGGGTGAGGTCGCGCTTGTGGGCGAACTCGTACTGCCGTCCGTCCCCCACGATCGCGGGGGTGGTCGGGTAGCCGATGTCCAGGCCCGCGGCGGTGGCCTGATAGGTGAGCGGATGGCCGTACATGGGGGTGGAGTACGGGTTGTCGCCGTAGCGCTGGAAGGCGAGGGACGACCACCAGTCGTTGGTGGGGACCGGTCTGCCCTGGGCGGCCGGGGTGACCTTGGGCGTGACGGGGGTGCCGGTGTTGGTGATGGGTCCCGTGGTGCCGGGCGGGCGGGTGTCGGAGTAGCTGCCGGCGCCGACCGGGACGGTGGCGGCGGCCGCGGGGGTTGCGGCGGGGCCGGTGAGGCCGACGGCCGCGAGGGCCGCGGCCAGCACGACGACGCCTGAGCGGGGGGTTCTCATGGGGGATTCACCTCAGTGGTGAGGGTGGCGGTAGAGCGGTCCGAGAGCGCTCTCAAGTTCCTGGAACGTAAAACTCCTGAAACATGACTGTCAATACGGGTGACACCGCCGGGAGTTGGTGTGCGGCACAGCCGTTATGCGTTCGAGTCTTGACGTGGCACGGCCCGCCGGGGCACGCTCCCCCCACATTCTTGAGAGCGCTCTCAGTGAATGGTTCACCGCTCGATCGAAGCCAAGGGAGGCTTCTCATGCCCATCGCCCGAGCCGCCAGAAGGGCCGCCGCACGACTCGGTGCGGTCGCGCTCGCCGGAGCCATGCTCGCCGCCTGCGGGTCCGGCGCGTCGGACACCTCGTCCGACGCGGCGGGCGGCAAGGTCACGATCACCGTCGACCTGTTCGGCTCGTTCGGCTACAAGGAGGCCGGGCTGTACGCCGAGTACGAGAAGCTCCACCCCGGCGTCACGATCAAGCAGACCGACACGGAGGACGAGCAGGACTACTGGAAGTCCCTTCAGACCCGGCTCGCGGGCGGCGGCGGCCTCGCCGACGTGCAGGGCATCGAGGTGGGCCGGATCGCGTCCGTCACCCAGCAGCAGGCGGACAAGTTCGAGGACCTCGGCAAGTACGGCGCGAACGACCTGAAGGGCCAGTTCGCCGAGGCCAAGTGGTCGGCGGCCACCACCAAGGACGGCCGGGTGCTGGGCCTGGGCACGGACGTGGGCCCGGAGGCCATGTGCTACCGCACGGACCTGTTCAAGCAGGCCGGGCTGCCCACGGACCGCGAGGAGCTCGCCAAGAAGTGGGCCACGTGGGACGGCTATCTGGAGCTCGGCAAGCAGTACAAGGCGAAGGCCCCCGCCAAGAGCGCCTGGCTGGACAGCGTCGGCAGCCTCTACACCATCATGATCGGCCAGGAGGAGGAGCGGTACTACGACGCCTCCGGCAAGCTGATCTACGAGAACAACCCGGCCGTCAAGGCCGCCTGGGACGCCGCCACCGAGGCGGCCGCCTCCGGTCTGAGCGCCAAGCTCGACCAGTGGTCGCCGCAGTGGAACCAGGCGTTCGCCGCCGGGTCCTTCGCGACGATCCCCTGCCCCGCGTGGATGCTCGGCTACATCAAGGGCCAGGCCGGCGAGGCGGGCAAGGGCAAGTGGGACATCGCCAAGCTGCCCGGCGGCGCGGGCAACTGGGGCGGCTCGTACCTGGCGGTGCCGCGCGCGGCGAAGCACAAGAAGGAGGCGTACGAGCTGATCAAGTGGCTGACGGCGCCCGAGCAGCAGGCCAAGCTGTTCGAGAAGCAGGGCAACTTCCCCTCCTCGACCGGCGCCATCGCCAAGGTCGCCGACGCGAAGGACCCGTACTTCTCGGACGCGCCCATCGGGAAGATCTTCGGTGACGCGGCGAAGGAGGCCCCGGTGCAGGTCCTCGGCGTGCACGACAAGAACGTCGCCGACCAGATCACCAACGCGCTGAGCGAGGTGGAGCGCAAGGGCACCGACCCGGACAAGGCGTGGGCCAACGCCAAGAAGGGCGTGGACAACGTCATGGGCTGACCCGGCCCGCCGGCCCCGCCGGGCGCTGCCCGCCCGGCGGGGCCTCGCCACCGGCCGGGCGCCCCGGCCGGGCCCCTCGCCCGGCCGCGCTCCCACCCCCCGTACCGCCCCCGTCGACCCGTGAAGTACCGCCCCACCGACCTCCCGAAGGGCCGCACCGTGACCCTGACCGCTCCGGCGGGCACCGCCACACCGCCGACGCCACCCCCCGACCAGGCCGCCCGGGCCGCCAGGCCCTCGGCGGTGCGCCGGGCCTGGGCGACCGTCTCGCCGTACGCCTACATCGCCCCGTTCTTCACCCTCTTCGCCGCCTTCGGGCTCTTCCCGCTCCTCTACACCGCGTTCGTGTCGCTCTACCGGGTGGAGCTGCAGACCCCCGGCGACATGGAGTGGCGCGGGCTCGGCAACTACACGGCGCTGTTCACCGACGAGTTCTTCTGGATCTCGCTGCGCAACACGTTCACCATCGGCGTGCTGTCCACCGTGCCGCAGCTCGTCATGGCGCTCGGACTGGCCCACCTGCTCAACTACAAGCTGCGCGGCCGGACCTTCTTCCGCACGGCGATGCTCCTGCCGTACGCCACCTCCGTCGCCGCCGCGACGCTCGTCTTCGCGCAGCTCTTCGGCCGCGACTTCGGGCTGATCAACTACCTTCTCGGGCTGGTCGGGTTCGGCCCCGTCGACTGGCAGACGGGCACGGTCGCCTCGCAGATCGCCGTCTCCACCATCGTCATCTGGCGCTGGACCGGGTACAACGCGCTGATCTACCTGGCCGGCATGCAGTCCATCCCGAGCGAGCTGTACGAGGCCGCGGAGATGGACGGGGCGTCCCGCTGGCGGCAGTTCCTGCACGTCACCCTGCCCGGGCTGCGGCCGACCATCGTCTTCACGGTCGTCGTGTCCACCATCGGCGCCACGCAGCTGTTCGGTGAGCCGCTGCTGTACGAGGGCTCCGTCTCCGGCGGCATCTCGCACCAGTACCAGACGCTCGGCCTGTACATGTACGAGCAGGGCTGGGGCTTCTTCCACCTGGGGCGGGCCGCGGCCATCGCCTGGGTGATGTTCCTGCTCATCGTGGTGCTCGTGGGGGCCAACGCCCTGCTCGCGCGCCGCCGTTCCCGCAAGGAGGCCGGCCGATGACCGCACGCGCGGGGCGCACGCTGCACGGCGGCAAGGTCGCGTACGCCATCCTCGTCCTGGCCGTCCTCGTCTCGGCCTTCCCGTTCTACTGGACGATCGTCGCCGCCAGCCGGTCCAACGCCGACCTGGCGCAGGTCCCGCCCGCGCTGCTGCCCGGCCCGAACCTCCTGCGCAACATCCAGGCGGTGATGGAGGAGGCCGACATCGGCACGGCGCTGGTCAACTCCCTGATCGTGTCCGGGTCGATCACCGTCGGAACGGTGCTGTGCTGCACGCTCGCCGGGTTCGCCTTCGCCAAGCTGCGCTTCCGCGGCCGGGGGGCGCTCCTCGCGGTCACGGTCGGCACGATGATGATCCCGCCGCAGCTCGGCGTGATCCCGCTGTTCATGGTGATCGCCGAACTCCAGTGGGTGAACCAGCTCCAGTCGGTGATCCTGCCGGGCCTCGTCTCGGCGTTCGGGGTGTTCTTCATGCGGCAGTTCCTCGTGCAGGCGCTGCCGGACGAGCTGATCGAGGCGGCGCGGGTGGACGGCGCGTCGACCGCGCGGATCTTCTGGTCGATCGTGGTGCCCATCGCCCGGCCCGGCATGGCGGTGCTCGGCCTGCTGACGTTCATGGCCGCGTGGAACGACTTCTTCTGGCCCATCGTCGCCCTGTCCTCGCAGAACCCGACCGTGCAGGTCGCGCTGCGCCAGCTCGGCGGCGGCTATGTCCACGACCAGTCCGTGATCATGGCGGGCACGCTGCTGGGCACCCTGCCCGTGCTCCTCGTGTTCGGCCTGCTGGGCCGGCAGATCGTCGGCGGCATCATGCAGGGCGCGGTCAAGGGCTGACGCCCCGCCCCTGGCCGACACCCCCTTTCCCCCTTACTCGCAATCCCTCACCGATCGTTGGGAGTTCCCTCCTCATGACCGCTGTCGACGCACGGCTCCGTCCCGCGACGGGGCTCGCCTTCCCCGCCGGCTTCCGCTGGGGCACGGCCACCGCCGCGTACCAGATCGAGGGCGCCGCCACCGAGGACGGCCGCACCCCCTCCATCTGGGACACCTTCAGCCGCGTCCCCGGCAAGGTCCGCAACGGCGACACGGGCGACATCGCGGCCGACCACTACCACCGGATGCCCGAGGACGTCGCCCTGATGCGGGAGCTCGGCGTCACCGACTACCGCTTCTCCGTGTCCTGGTCCCGGGTGCAGCCCACGGGGCGCGGCCCGGCCGTGCGCAAGGGCCTGGACTTCTACCGGCGGCTGGTGGACGAGCTGCGCGCCGCGGACATCCGTCCGGTCGCCACGCTCTACCACTGGGACCTGCCGCAGGAGCTGGAGGACGCGGGCGGCTGGCCGCACCGGGACACGGCCGAGCGGTTCGCCGAGTACGCCGGGCTGGTGGCGGACGCGCTGGGCGACGGGGTGGCCACCTGGACGACGCTGAACGAGCCGTGGTGCGCCGCCTTCCTCGGCTACGCCTCGGGGGTGCACGCACCGGGCCGTACGGACCCGGCCGCATCGCTGCGGGCGGCGCACCACTTCAACCTGGGGCACGGCCTGGCCGTCCGGGCGCTGCGGGCGGCGCTGCCCCGCTCGGCGGAGGTGTCGCTGACGCTGAACCTGCACGCGGTGCGGCCGCTGACCGGTTCGGAGGCGGACCGGGACGCGGCGCGGCGGATCGACGCGCTCGGCAACCGGGTCTTCCTCGACCCGGTGTTCCACGGGCGGCTCCCGGAGGACCTGGTCGCGGACACGGCGGCGCTGACGGACTGGTCGTTCGTCCGGGACGGCGACCTGGAGGTGGCGGCGACGCCCGTCGACTCGCTGGGCATCAACTACTACTCCCCCACCGTCGTCGCGGCCGGCACCCACGAGGGCCCGTCGCCGTGGCCGGGCGCCGAGGGCCATGTGCGGTTCGAGCCCGCGCCGGGGCCGCGCACGGCGATGGACTGGCCGGTCGACGCCGACGGGCTGTACGAGCTGCTGGCCCGGCTGCGCGACGAGCTGCCGCGGGTCCCGCTGGTGATCACCGAGAACGGCGCGGCGTACGACGACTACGCCGACCCGTCCGGCGCGGTGCACGACCCGGAGCGGGTGGCGTACCTGCGCCAGCACCTGGCGGCCGTGCACCGGGCCATCGAGGACGGCGCGGATGTGCGCGGCTACTTCCTGTGGTCGCTGCTGGACAACTTCGAGTGGGCGTACGGCTACAGCAAGCGGTTCGGCATCGTGCACGTCGACTTCGCGTCGCAGCGCCGCACGCCGAAGGACAGCGCCCGCTGGTACGCGGACGTCATCGCGCGGGGCGGCCTGCCGGGGTAGGGCGGCCGGCCCGGCCTGGGGGCGGCAGGGCGAGGTCAGGGGGGCGGCATGGCCGGGGCGGTCGGGCCGGCCGTCCCTCGGCCGTGCCCCCTCGGGCCGGGCCCCCCTTGGGCCGGCGCCCTTGGGCCGGCGCCCTTGGGGCGGGCGGTCCTCTGGTCTGGGGGGCGGTCGTCTGGGCGGCCGGTCTCAACGGGGGCGGGCGGCCCCTTCGGCGGTGCGGTCCGGGTCAGCCCCGCCCGGCCGCCGTGCCGAGGCGGTGGGCGCGGCGCGCCTCGCGGGCGAGGGGCAGGTACCGCAGCCGCTCGGGCAGTACGGGCACGACGGCCCGCACGACCCGGGCGACGCGGCGCAGCCTGCGCTCCTGGGCCTCCGACCAGTCGACACCGATCGCGGCGCGCGCCTCGGGCGGCAGGAAACCCGCGGCGAGGAACGCGCGGGCGCGGGCCAGGCGGGGCCACAGCAGCGGCCACAGGGCGCGCAGCGCGAGCCGCACCGGCAGCGGGCCGCGCGCCGGCGGCGGGAGCGGGACGTCGGTGGCCAGCAGGTCGCGGACGACGGCGGTCATCTCGACCTCGCCGGCGAGGGCCTTCTGGTAGTACGGCCAGAACTCCTCGATCGTCTGCGGCATGTCGCGGTCGCGGATGCCGAGCACCCGCCCCACCTGGAGCCATTCGGCGTAGAGCGCGCGCTCCTGCGCGCCGGTCATGGGCCGGACGAGATAGCGGGCGGCGTACCGGTAGACGGGGAAGCCGGTGGCGTGGACCCAGGCGTACGTGGCGGGGGTGAGCGCGTGGTAGCGGCGGCCGCGCGTGTCGGTGCCCTGGATGGTGCGGTGGAGGCGGCGCAGCCGGCGGCCCTCCTCGGCGGCGGCGTCCCCGCCGTACACCCACAGCTGGAGGGAGCGCAGGGAGCGGTCGGCCCGGCCCCAGGGGTCGGTGCGGAAGACCGAGTGCTCGTCGACGCCGGCGCCGACGGCCGGGTGGGCGACCTGGAGGACCAGCGCCGCGGGAAGCATGAGCAGCGCGCGGACGTCGCCGGTGAGGCTCCACAGGACCCCGCCGGGCGGCGGCGGTGCGGGGTGGTCGTGGGCCTGGGTCATGGGGGCTGCTCCGGGTTCTGCGGGGTGCCGGGGGCGGGGTCCGAGGGGCGTGGCGGCGGGTCCGGGGACGGGCGCCGGACGGCCACCGGCACGGGCGCCGCGCGGCGGGGGTGAAGCGGCCCCGGCGCCGGTGTCCGTCGGGTGGACCTCCAGTATGCGAGGCGGGCGGACGGAGGGTCTCGCGGGGTCCCCGGCCCTCGCGTGGGGATTCTTCGCCGGGCTGCCCGATCTCCGCAAGATCTCCTCCATCCGTTGTCTACCCGAGAGTAACCGCGGCTGCTTTGATGTGCGGCGCCCCGTTCGACAGCCCGCCCCCACAAGGGAGTTGCCGTGCCCCAGTCCCCGCCGCGTTCCGTGCTCCGCCGCGCGCCGCGCGCCGTCCTGTCCGCCGCCCTCTCCGCGGCCCTGGCGGCGGTCTCGCTGGCGGTTTCGGCACCGTCCGCGGGCGCCGCTCCCGCGGCGGCCGAGGCCACGCCGAGCCTGAAGGTCCTGACGTACAACGTCTTCCTCTTCAACCGGACCCTGTACCCGAACTGGGGGCAGGACCACCGTGCCAAGGCCATCCCGGCGGCGCCGTTCTTCCAGGGCAACGACGTGGTGGTGGTCCAGGAGGCGTTCGACAACACCGCGTCCGACACGCTGCTGCGGAACTCCGCCGCGCAGTACCCGTACCGCACGCCCGTCATGGGCCGCTCCACGTCCGGCTGGGACGCGACGGGCGGGGCGTACTCCTCCACCACGCCGGAGGACGGCGGCGTGACGATCCTCAGCAAGTGGCCGATCCTCCGCAAGGAGCAGTACGTCTACAAGGACGCGTGCGGCGCGGACTGGTACTCCAACAAGGGCTTCGTGTACACGGTGCTGAGCGTGAACGGGCAGCGTGTCCACGTCGTCGGCACGCACGCCCAGTCGACCGACCCCGGCTGCGCGGCGGGCGAGGCCGCGCAGACGCGGGCCCGGCAGTTCAAGGCGATGGACGCCTTCCTGGACGCCAAGAACATCCCCGCGTCGGAGCAGGTCATCGTGGCCGGCGACTTCAACGTGGACTCGCGCACCCCGGAGTACGCGACGATGCTCGCCGACGCGGGCCTCGCCGACTCGGACGCCCGCACCGGGCACCCGTACTCCTTCGACACGGCGGAGAACACCATCGCGGCCGACCGCTACCCGGACGACCCGCGCGAGGACCTGGACCACGTGCTGCACCGCGCGGGGCACGCCCGCCCGGCCGGCTGGACCAACCTGGTGATCAAGGAGCAGAGCGCCCCCTGGACCGTGTCGAGCTGGGGCACCTCGTACACCTACACCAACCTGTCGGACCACTACCCGGTCGTCGCCTCCGCGCGGTAGCCGGGGCGGTAGTCGTACGGCGTCGTGGTGGACAGCACCGCGAAGCCGAGGCGGCCCAGGATCGGCCGGCTGTCGTCGGACGCGTCGACCTGGAGCCAGCGGTAGCCGCGGGCGGCGGCGATCCGGGCCCGGTGGACGACGAGGGAGCGGTACAGTCCGCGCCCGCGCCACTCGGGTACGGTGCCGCCGCCCCACAGCCCGGCGAAGCCGGTGCCGGGCACCAGCTCCATGCGCGCCGAGCTGACGGGCCGGCCGCCGGCCACCGCGACGACGGCGACGACCGTGCCGGGCGTCTCGGCGAGCTGCCGGACCAGCCGCTGCCGCAGCCGCGTCCCGTCGGTGGCGAACGCGCGGTCGTGGACCTCGGCCATGAGGTCCACCCCGGCGGCGTCCGTCACCGGCACCAGCTCCACGCCGTCGGGCGGGGCGGCGCCCAGCGCGGCGATCCGGTCGGCCTCGGCGACCATCAGCGCCTCCCCGGGGCCGGCCGAGAAACCGGCGGCGCGGAGGCGGTCGCCGAGGTCGCGCGGCTCGTCGTGGGCGTACAGCTTCCACTCGAACTCGCGGCCCAGCGAGGTGAAGTGGCGGATCTGCTCCGCGATGGCGGCGTCCGCGGTGGCGGCGGTGAGGCCGCTCCACACGACGCCGTTCCACGCCTCCGGCGGACCGGTCTGCCGGACGACGTCCCCCACCCGCTCGACCCGGCAGCCCGGCCCGTCCGCGGGCGCCTCCCGCCGCATCCGCCGGTCGAACAGCTCCCGTACTTCCCCATGGTCCATGGCGGCCACCCGACCACCTCCGGGCGAAGCCGGCAAACCCTTTTCGCCCCCGCCCCCACGGCTGACGGCCCCGCCGCCGTTCACCCGTCGTGGTCGTACACCGTGACAGGGATGCCGCGCGCCACCAGGCGCCCGGCTATCAGCGGCTCGACGCGGGACCAGCGGCCGCCCGCGAGGCCGCAGCCTATGCGGGGCATGTGGACGGACGCGCCCAGCTTGGCGGCCTTCCCGGCGAGCGCGTCCAGCGCGGCGTCGATCGCCTCGTACCGCACGGGGACGCCCTTGCTGCCGGTCCGTATCCCCCGCTGCCCGACCATGTTCGCCACCCACAGGTACGGCCCGACCTGGACGTACTGCACGGCGCCGAGGCCGAAGTCGTTCCCGGCGCGCTCCCGGTGCCAGCGGCGGTAGGCCGCCTCCGGCTCGGGCCAGCGCCGCGAGAGGGCGACGACGAACCCCTTGCCCCAGCCGCCCAGGTCGTTGCAGACATGCGCGATGATCTTCACGCCCTTGCCCAGCGGCGCGGTCGCGTCACCCTTCACATAGCGAATCCCCGTACCCGTCACACCCGCCACCGTAGGCGCCCCCACTGACAACGGCCCCGAAGATCTCCCCGCCCGGCGGTTTCACAGGGGTGGTGAGACAGCAATACTGTTGCAGCAGTGCGACACCGCAGGGAGACGAGGGCACCGTGGCGACCGAGACGCAAGCGCAGGCGTTCACCGTGGACGAGCTGGCGGCGCGCGCGGGGGTCACCGTCCGCACGATCCGCTTCTACAGCACGCGCGGGCTGCTGCCGCCGCCGGTCATCGGGCCCCGCCGCGTCGGCCGGTACGGCTCCGAGCACCTGGCGCGGCTGGCGCTCATCGAGGAGTTGCAGCATCAGGGCATGACGCTCGCGGCGATCGAGCGGTACCTGGAGCAGCTGCCGCCGGACGTCAACGCCCATGACCTCGCCATCCACCGGGCGCTCGTCGCCACGTGGTCGCCGGACAGCGTGGAGCGTCTGACGCGCGCCGAGCTGGAGCGGCGGGCCGGGCGTGAGCTGAGCGACGCGGACATGGAGCTGCTGGCCGCGATGGACGTGCTGTCCGGGCCCGACGAGGAGGGCGCCCTGCGCGTGGACCTCGGGCTGCTGCGGCTCGGGCTGCAACTGCTCGACGTGCCCATCCCGCACGCCACGATCGTGGCCGCCCGGGAGGTGCTGGTGGAGCACACCCGCGAGGCCGCGCAGGAGCTGACCCGGCTGTTCCGCGACGAGGTGTGGGACCCGTACCGGCGGCGCGAGCCCGACCCGGAGGACCCGCAGCGCGTCAAGGCGATGAAGTCGCTGTCGGCGCACATGCAGCCGCTGGTGGTGCAGGCCCTGGTGACGGCGTTCCAGCGGTCGCTGACCGACGAACTGCGCGCCGCCTTCCGGGCCCCGGACGAGTAGCCGGACCGTCGGGGGCGGCGCGCCCGGCGTCAGAGGTCACCCCGCAGGCGCACGTCGTAGTAGTGCTCGCCGGCGACGAGGACGGCCGTGACGTGGACGGGCAGGCCGTCCTGTGTGCGGGGCACCTCCTGGGAGGTCCGGCGGGTGAAGCCCAGGCAGACGCCGGGGACGAAGGGGTGCTCCGGCTCGGTCCGGTCGACGGTCCAGCCGCGCTCCTCGACCCGGCGGAACAGGTCCTCGGCGGGGGTCGTGAAGACGTCGTCGCCGTAGAGGAGCACCCGGACGTCGGTCCGGCGGCCTTCGCCGGGCCACCACAGCTCGACGGCGGTGACGGCATCGCCGGCTCCCTCCAGGAAGACGGTCACCGGGATGTCCCGGCACCTGGTGTGGATGACCGTCTCGTCGTCGTCCGTCTCGATTTCGGGCGTGCCCCAGGGGGATACGGCCGCGACGGCCTCGTCGGGCGTCATCCCGAGGCGTACGGGGCCGGCGCCGAGTGGCGGGTCCAGAACGAGATCCATGAGGTGTGGGTGCCTTCCGCGCGGGTGCGTTCGCTTGAGGATGCCGTAGCCGATCCGTACACGCGCGTGCGGCGGGAGCGGCGTGCGTACGAGCCGATCCGCCGCCCCGGCCACGTCTCGGGTACCGGGACGGGGACGGGAGGCGCCCGGCCGGTGGGGGTGGCTGGAAAGCGCCGTGCCGGTGCACCTCTTCACCGCGGGCACGGCAGCGCACCCCGGCGGGGCCCCGCCTGGAGGAAGACGGGGCTCCGACCGGGTGTTCGCGCCTCAGTCGGTGAAGGTCTCGCCCCGCTCCGCCTTCTCCAGCAGGAGCGCCGGCGGTGCGAAGCGGTCGCCGTAGCGGGCCGCCAGTTCGCGGGCGCGGGCGACGAAGCCGGGCAGGCCGCCCTCGTAGCCGTTGATGTACTGGAGCACGCCGCCCGTCCACGCGGGGAAGCCGATGCCCATCACCGAGCCGATGTTGGCATCGGCGACGGAGGTGAGGACGCCCTCCTCCAGGCAGCGCACCGAGTCGAGCGCCTCGGAGAAGAGCATCCGCTCCTTCATGTCCTCGAACGGCACCGCCGCGTCCGGCCTGGTGAAGTGCTCGCGCAGCCCCGGCCACAGCCGGGTGCGGCGGCCCTCCTCGTCGTACTCGTAGAAACCGGCGCCGCCGCTGCGGCCCGGACGGCCGAACTCGTCGACCATGCGGTCGATGACGGCCTCCGCCGGGTGCACCCGCCAGGTGCCGCCGACCTCCTCCACCGCGCGCCGCGTCTCGTTGCGGATCTTACGGGGCAGGGTCAGGGTCAGCTCGTCCATCAGCGACAGCACCTTCGCCGGGTAGCCGGCCTGCGCCGCCGCCTGCTCGATCGACGCCGGCTCGACGCCCTCGCCGAGCATCGCGACGCCCTCGTGGAGGAACTGGCCGATGACCCGCGAGGTGAAGAAGCCGCGCGAGTCGTTGACGACGATCGGCGTCTTGGCGATCTGCCGCACCAGGTCGAAAGCCCGGGCCAGCGCCTCGTCGCCGGTCCGCTCGCCCTTGATGATCTCGACCAGCGGCATCTTGTCGACCGGCGAGAAGAAGTGCAGGCCGATGAAGTCCGCCTGCCGCTCCACCCCTTCCGCGAGGACGGTGATCGGCAGCGTCGAGGTGTTGGAGCACAGCAGCGCGTCGGGCGCCACGACGCCCTGGACCTCCTGGAACACCTTGTGCTTGAGCGCCGTGTCCTCGAAGACGGCCTCGATGACGGCGTCGCAGCCCGCGAGGTCGGCCACGTCGGCGGTCGGCCGGATGCGGGCCAGCAGCGCGTCCGCCTTCTCGCGGCTGGTGCGGCCGCGCTCGACCGCCTTGGCGCAGAGCTTCTCCGAGTACGCCTTGCCCTTCGCCGCGGCCTCCTCGGTGACGTCCTTGAGGACCACCTCGATGCCCGCCTTCGCGCAGGCGTAGGCGATGCCGGCGCCCATCATCCCGGCGCCGAGCACGGCCGCCCTGCGGACGGTGCGCGGCTCGACGCCCCGGGGGCGGCTGCGGCCGGCGTTGACGGCCTGCAGGTCGAAGAAGAACGCCTGGATCATGTTCTTGGCGGTCTGCCCGGTCACCAGCTCGGTGAAGTAGCGGGACTCGACCGTCTGCGCCGTCTCGAAGTCGACCTGGGCGCCCTCGACGGCCGCCGCGAGGATGTTGCGCGGGGCCGGGAAGGGGGCGCCGTTCAGCTGCTTCTTCAGGTTGGCGGGGAAGGCGGGCAGGTTCGCGGCGAACTTGGGGTGCGCGGGCGTCCCGCCGGGGATCTTGTAGCCGGGCTCGTCCCAGGGCTGGCGGGACTCGGGGTGCGCGTCGATGAAGGCGCGGGCCTTGGCGAGCATCTCCTCGGAGGTCTCGGCGACCTCGTGGACGAGGCCGTTCTCCAGGGCGCGGCGCGGCGCGTACTGGGTGCCCTGGAGGAGGACCTTCAGCAGGGCGTCGGTGATGCCCATGAGGCGTACGGTGCGGGTGACGCCGCCGCCTCCGGGGAGCAGGCCGAGGGTGACCTCGGGCAGGCCGATCTTGGAGCCGGGCGCGTCGAGGGCGATCCGGTGGTGGGAGGCGAGGGCGATCTCGTAGCCCCCGCCGAGGGCCGCGCCGTTCAGCGCGGCGACGACCGGCTTGCCGAGGGTCTCGATCCGGCGCAGGGAGCGCTTGATGCCGTTCGCGGCGTCGAAGACGGCCTCGGCGTCACCGGGGCCGGCCTTCATCAGGTCGCCCAGGTCGCCGCCGGCGAAGAAGGTCTTCTTGGCGGAGGTGTAGACGATGCCGCGGATGGAGTCCTTCTCGGCCTCCGCCCGGTCGGCGACGGCGGCGATGGACGCGCGGAACGCCTCGTTCATCGTGTTGGCGGACTGCTCGGGGTCGTCCAGGACGAGGGTGACGATCCCGGTGTCGTCCTGCTCCCAGCGGATGGTGGAGCGCGTCGGCATGGCGGTCATGGATGCTTCTTCCGTTACGGGCCGTTGCGGGATGGGCGGGACGGCGGAGTCGGGGGGCGGCGCGGACGGTGCGGGGACGACCGCGGTCAGAGGCGTTCGACGATGGTGGCGATGCCCATGCCGCCGCCGACGCAGAGCGTCGCGAGGCCGTACCGCTTGTCCTGGCGCTCCAGTTCGTCCACGAGGGTGCCGAGGATCATCGCGCCGGTGGCGCCGAGGGGGTGGCCGAGCGCGATCGCCCCGCCGTTGACGTTGATCTTGTCGAGGGACAGGCCCATGTCGCGGGCGTAGCGCAGGACCACCGCGGCGAACGCCTCGTTGATCTCGACGAGGTCGATGTCGTCGATGGTCAGCCCGGCCTTGGCCAGCGCCTTGCGGCTGGCGGGGGCGGGGCCGGTGAGCATGATGGTGGGCTCGGAGCCGGAGACGGCGGCGGAGACGATCCGGGCGCGCGGCGTCAGCCCGTAGCGCTCGCCGACCTCGCGGGAGCCGACGGCGACGAGGGCGGCGCCGTCCACGATGCCGGAGGAGTTGCCCGCGTGGTGGACGTGGTCGATCTTCTCGACCCAGTGGTACGTCTGGAGGGCCACGGCGTCGAAGCCGCCCATCTCGCCCATGGCCGCGAAGGACGGCTTGAGCGAGGCGAGGCTGTCGGCGGTGGTGCCGGGGCGCATGTGCTCGTCGCGGTCGAGGACGACGAGGCCGTTGCGGTCCTTGACGGGGACGACGGACCGGTCAAAGCGGCCCTCCTTCCAGGCGGTGGCGGCGCGCTCCTGGGAGAGGGCGGCGTACTCGTCCACATCGCGCCGGGAGAAGCCCTCCAGGGTGGCGATGAGGTCGGCGCTGATGCCCTGGGGGACGAACCGGGTGTCGTGGTTGGTCATCGGGTCGGACATCCACGCGCCGCCGTCGGAGCCCATCGGGACGCGGGACATCGACTCGACGCCGCCGGCGAAGACCAGGTCCTCCCAGCCGGAGCGGACCTTCATCGCCGCCATGTTGACCGCTTCGAGGCCGGAGGCGCAGTAGCGGTTCTGCTGGACGCCGGCGACCGTGTCGGGCAGCCCCGCGGCGATGGCCGCGATCTTGGCGATGTCGGAGCCCTGGTCGCCGAGCGGCGAGACGACGCCGAGGACGACGTCGTCCACGGCGGCCGGGTCGAGGCCGGGCTGCCGGGCGCACATCTCCCGCATGAGGCCGACGACCAGGTCGATGGGCTTGGTGCCGTGCAGGGAGCCGTTGGCCTTGCCGCGCCCGCGCGGGGTGCGGATCGCTTCGTACACATACGCTTCGGTGGTCACTGTCGGGCCTTTCGCGTCGCGGGGATCGCTTCAACGTCGGTGGGGGCCGGCCGGCCGTGGCGGTCAGCCGAGCAGCGAACGGCCGATGATCTCTTTCATGATCTCGGTCGTGCCGCCGTAGATGGTCTGGATCCGCCCGTCGGTGAACGCGCGGGCGACCGGGTACTCGCTCATATAGCCGTACCCGCCGTGGAGCTGGAGACAGCGGTCGGCGGCCCGCTTCTGCAGTTCGGTCGCCCACCACTTCGCCATGGAGGCGTGGACGGCGTCGAGCCCACCGCCGTCGGCGTGCTCCTCGACGCAAGCGTCCACGAAGGCGCGTGTGACGGCGCACTCGGTGGCCAGCTCGGCGATCTCGAAGCGTACGTGCTGGAGCCTGGCGAGGGGCCGCCCGAACGCCTCGCGCTCCTTGACGTACGCGGTGGTGATCTCCAGCAGGTGCTCGGCGCCGGCCGCGGCGGCGACGGCGATGGCGAGGCGCTCCTGCGCGAGATGGGTCATCAGGTGGACGAAGGCGCCGTCGACCTCGCCGAGCAGGTTCTCCTTGGGGACGCGCACGTCGTGGAAGAACAGCTCGGCGGTGTCCTGGGCCTTCTGGCCGATCTTGTCGAGGTTGCGGCCGCGCTCGAAGCCGGGCATGCCGCGTTCCACGACGAGGAGGGACAGGCCGTGTGCGCCGCCCTCGGGGGTGGTCTTCGCGACGACGATGACGAGGTCGGCGAGGATGCCGTTGGAGATGAACGTCTTGGAGCCGTTGAGCAGCCAGTGGTCGCCGCGGTCCTCGGCGGTGGTGCGGATGCCCTGGAGGTCGGATCCGGCGCCGGGCTCGGTCATGGCGATGGCGGTGATCGTCTCGCCGGTGCAGAAGCCGGGCAGCCAGCGGCGCTTCTGCTCGTCGGTGCCGAGGTTCACCAGGTAGGGGCCGATGATGTCGTTGTGCAGGCCGATGGCGAGGCCGGGCGCGCCCGCGCGGGTGAACTCCTCGGCGAGGACGGCGGCGTAGCGGAAGTCGGGGTTGCCGCCGCCCCCGTACTCCTCGGGGACGGCGAGGCCGAGGAGGCCCTGCCGGCCGGCGGCGAGCCACGCCTCGCGGGCGACGATCCCGTCCTTCTCCCAGCGCGCGTAGTGCGGGAGGACCTCCTTGGCGAGGAAGGTGCGGACGGTGTCGCGGAACGCGTCGTGCTCGGCCCGGAAGATGCGGCGCTTCAACTCGGCCTCCTGTCGGTGGGGCGGATGCGGGGCACGTCCCAGTCGCGGGCCACCTCGTCGGCGTCGGCGCCGGGCGTCGCGGGCGGGCGGCGTACGGAGCCGGGGGTGGCGGAGAAGCGGGGCGCGGGCGCGGGCTGGGTGAGGCCGCCGTGCGCGGTGAACGTGCCGCGGGCGGCGAGGTGCGGGTGGTCGGGGGCCTCGCGCAGCGAGAGCACGGGCGCCACGCAGGCGTCGGTGCCCTCGAACAGGGCGGTCCACTCGGCGCGGCCGCGGGTGCGGAACCGGGCGGCGACGGCCGCGCGCAGCTCGTCCCAGCGGGCCGGGTCGTGGCGGGCGGCGGCGGTGTCCGGGTCGAGCCCCAGGAGGCGGGTGAACTCGTCGTAGAAGCGCTGCTCCAGCGCGCCGACCGCCATGTGGCCGCCGTCGGCGGTCTCGTAGGTGCCGTAGAAGGGGCAGCCGCCGTCCAGGAGGTTGGCGCCGCGCCGGTCCTGCCAGGCGCCGGCGGCGAGCATGCCGTGGATCATCGTGGCGAGGTGGGCGGCGCCGTCGGTGATGGCGGCGTCGACGACCTGTCCGGTGCCGCCCTCGGCGCGGGCGTGGTGGAGCGCCGCGAGGACGCCGACGACGAGGTAGAGGGAGCCGCCCGCGTAGTCGCCGAGGAGGTTGGCGGGGACGGTGGGCGGTTCGCCGGGCGCGCCGATCATGGAGAGGGTGCCGGTGACGGCGATGTAGGTGATGTCGTGGCCGGCGCGGGAGGCGAGCGGGCCTTCCTGGCCCCAGCCGGTCATCCGCCCGTAGACGAGCTTCGGATTGCGGGCGAGGCAGGCGCGGGGGCCGACGCCGAGGCGTTCGGCGACTCCGGGGCGGTAGCCCTCGATGAGGATGTCGGCGCGTTCGACCAGGTCGAGGACGGTCGCGGGGCCGTCGTCGGCCTTGAGGTCGACCAGGACGGAGCGCTTGTTGCGGTTGGTCAGGTCGTACGCCGGGTCGATGCCGAGGCCGGCGCCGCCGGGCCGGTCGACGCGTACGACGTCGGCGCCGAGGTCGGCGAGCAGCATGGCCGCGTACGGGCCGGGGCCGATGCCGGCCAGCTCGACCACGCGCACTCCGCCGAGCGGGCCGTTCCCTGTCGTCGCCGTCATCCGGCCCCCTCGCCACGCCACTGTGACACTTCCGCTGTAACAGTGATGATGTTAAGAACGTGTTCCACTGTGCACAACCCCCTTCCGGCGCGCCGCGCACACGGCTCGCGCCCCGGTCCCGGCGGGCGGCGCGGGAACCGGGCCCCCCCTTCCGGCGGCGGATCACCCGGCGCGGGGACCCGGCCCGGCGGCGGACCGGCCGGGGATCTCCGGCGGGCGCGGGCGCTAGCCTCTGCCTGCTGGAACCAGCCCACCAGAGCAGCGGCGGAGGACCGGATGGACACGCGGGACGGCACGGCACGGGCGTTTGACGTGGTTCTCTACGGCGCGACCGGCTTCGTGGGGGAGCTGACCGCCCGCTATCTCGCCGCGCACGCCCCGGCGGGCTGCCGCTGGGCGCTCGCCGGGCGGGACCGGGCGCGGCTGGAGCGGCTGCGCGACCGGCTCGCCGCCGAGCACCCCTCGTGCGCCGATGTGCCCCTGCTGGTCGCCGACGCGGGCGACCCGGCCGCGCTGCGGGAGCTCGCCGGGTCGGCGCGGGTGGTCGCCACGACGGTCGGCCCGTACCTCTGGTACGGCGAGCCGCTCGTCGCCGCCTGCGCGGACGCGGGCACGGACTACGTCGACCTAACCGGTGAGCCCGAGTTCGTCGACCTGATGTACGTACGCCATGACACGCGGGCGCGGGAGACGGGCGCGCGGCTGGTGCACGCCTGCGGCTTCGACTCCGTCCCGCACGACCTGGGCGTCTACTTCACCGTACGGCGCCTCCCGCGCGACGTGCCGCTGCGCGTGGACGGCTTCGTCCGGACGAACGCGTTCTTCTCGGGCGGCACCTTCGCCTCCGCGCTCACCGCGATGGGCCGCGCCCCGCACATGGCGCGGGCGGCGCGGGAGCGGCGGCTGCACGAGCCGCGGCGGGTGGGGCGGCGGGCCAGGGCGCCGCTGGGAGCGCCCCGGTTCAGCCCGGAGACGGGGGCGTGGGCGCTGCCGCTGCCGACGCTGGACCCGCGCGTGGTGGCCCGGTCGGCGGCCGCGCTGCCCGTGTACGGCCCGGACTTCCGGTACCGGCACTACGCGGCCGTGCGGACCCTGCCGATGGCGCTGGGCGGCGCGGCGGCCGTGGGCGCGGGCTTCGCGCTGGCGCAGCTGCCGCCCGCGCGGCGGTGGCTGATGGAGCGTTACGCGCCGGGCAGCGGCCCGGACGCCGAGCGCAGGCGGCGCAGCTGGTTCCGGGTGCGGTTCGTCGGCGAGGGCGGCGGGCGGCGGGTCTGCGCCGAGGTGTCGGGCGGCGATCCGGGCTACGACGAGACGGCGAAGATGCTCGCCGAGTCGGCGCTGTGCCTCGCCTTCGACACGGGCCTTCCGGCGGTGGCCGGGCAGGTGACGACGGCCGTCGCGATGGGCGACGCGCTGCTGGAGCGGCTGTGCGCGGCGGGCATCCGCTTCCGGGTGGCCGACGCACGCTGAGCGGCGCGACGGCCGGAGCCCCGCCGCTACTCCCGTACCAGGCAGAAGGGGTGTCCGGCCGGGTCCGCGCAGACGATCCAGCCGCGCCCCGGCCCGCCCTCGTCCAGGACGGCGGCGCCCAGCGCCACCGCCGCGTCGCGGGCCCGTGCCAGATCGTCCACGCCCACGTCCAGGTGGAACTGCTGGGGGTGCGCCGGGTCCGGCCAGCGGGGCGGCCGGTGGTCGGGGGCCCGCTGGAAGGCGAGGACCTGCCCGTCGGCCAGGTGCAGGGTCGCCCAGTCGTCGTCGAGGGACCACCGCGGGTCGGGCCGGTTCACCTCCCCGCCGAGCACGCCCTCGTAGAAGCGGGCGAGGCCGAGCGGGTCGGGGCAGTCGAGGACCACGCACTGCAGGCGGCCGGTCATGCGGCGCTCCCCTCGCGGACGGTGGCCTCGCGCAGGGCGCGGCGGCACAGGGCGTCGGCGTGCCGGGTGGTCTCCGGCAGCCGGTAGCGGGGCGTCAGCGCCAGCGTGTGGGCGCAGGCGTCGTCCAGGGTGACGCGGTGCCCGGCGGACACGAAGACCGGTTTCACCCCGTCGCGGGTGCGCACGGCACGCCCCACCTCCTCGGTGCCGGCCGTCAGCGCACTGGTGGCGCCGCGGGCGGGGCCCGGCTGCTCGTAGGTGAAGGTGAAGGGGTTCTTGGCGACGCCCAGCACCGGCAGGCCGGTCAGTACGCCCAGGTGGCTGGCGAGGCCGAAGCGGCGCGGGTGCGCCTGCCCGTAGCCGTCGCACACCACGAGGCCGGGGCCGGTGGACAGGGCGTCCAGCGCGGCGAGGACGGCGGGCAGTTCGCGGAAGGCCAGCAGGCCCGGCACGTACGGGAACGACACGCGCCCCACGGCGGTGGCCCGGTCGACCACGTCGAGGGTGCGGGCGTCCAGGACGACGGCGGCCGCGGCGACGAGATCGCGCTCGTCGTCGTACGCCACGTCGACACCGGTCACGAGGCCCGTGCCGACCGGGGGCCCCGGCTCGTCGAGCACGACGCGGGCGCGCAGTTCGTCCTGGACGGCCAGGGCCTCGGTCTCGTCGGCGGGCCAGCCGGCGGGCGTTTCGAGGATCGTCATAGTGCCCGTCAGCTTAGGGCGTCGCCGTGCCCCCCGCCCCCCGGCGGGAGGCGCCTAGGAAGGCGCCGGGGGCGGGCCGGCGCCCGTCAGCGGACCGGCGGCGCCCCGTGTACCGCGAGGCGCGCCGCCCGGCCCTGCGCGCCGGACGCCCAGCAGGAGAAGTCGGGCGTGCAGTCGACCGTGTCGTACGAGCCGGTGTCGATGGTCCGCCAGGTGCGGCCGCCGTCGGTGGTGAGGTCCGTGCCGGTCGGGCCGACCGCGAGCGCGGCGGACCGGCTGTGCGGCAACCAGGCCACGCCCGAGCGGTACGCGGGCGGCGGCGCGGCGGCCGGACGCCAGGTGCGGCCGCCGTCGCCCGAGACGGCGGCGGCCCGCGCCGAGGGCTGGTCGGCGCGGTAGTCGCCGCCGACGGCGATGCCGTGCGCCCGGTCGCGGAACGCGAGCCCGAACACGCCGCGCGCCGGGTCGCCCGCCGGGATCACCCCGTCGACGGCCCGCCATGTCAGGCCCCGGTCCGCGGAGTGCAGCACCCGGCCGGTCGCGCCGCCGCCGGTCGCCAGCCACACGTCGCGCGGGCCCGCGGTCACCAGGCACTGGCCGCTCGCCGCGAACCCGGCCTCGCCGGGCAGCGCCGCCGGCATGCCCGCGTCGGGCAGGACCCGCCAGGTGCGGCCGCCGTCCGCCGTGGACAGGATGCGGAACCTGCCGTCGACGGGGTCGCTCATGGCCAGGCCGTGGCGCCGGTCGAAGAAGGCCACGCAGTCGTAGAAGGCGCGCGGGTCGGGGTTGCGGAACGCCTCCGTCCAGGTGGCTCCGCCGTCCTCGGTGCGCAGGATGCGGGAGGCCTCGCCCTCGCCGATGGCCAGCACCACCGCGCGCCGCCCGTCGAACGCCTCGACGTCCCGCAGTTCCAGCTCCCCCGCTCCCGGCGGTGACACGTCCCGCCAGGTGCGGCCGCCGTCGGCGGTGCGCAGGACCGTGCCGCGCGAACCGGCGAGCCACGCCGTGTCGCGGTCCACGGCGGCGAGGCCCCGGAACCTGGCCGTGCTGCCGGTCGCGGACGGCTCCCAGGAGAGCCCGCTCCCCCGCTCCCCGGCGGCCGTCTCCGCCCTCTCGGCCCCGGGCGCCCCGGGCCGGGCGGCCTGCGCCGGCGGGCCGGTCAGCAGGGCGGTCGCGGCCACGGCCGCCCCGCACAGCGCCAGCGACGTCAACCGTCTCGTCTTCCCCTTGGCTCTCATGGCGCCGGAACGTACTGCCCGGCCCCGCCCCCGTCCAGACCGCCCCTTCGGCACCGCCTTCGTGACACAGGTCACAGTGGCCCGGAGTGCACGCCGTGGCCGGATTCGCCGTCCTCCCCCGTGAACTGGGAGACCTACGAGGGAGCCGGACGTGTCCACCGTCATCGAACAGGCCCTGCAAGCCCGTCTCGTCGCGTCGGCGCCCCGCATGGACGTCGTCCCCGCCGTCCTCAGCTACGACCCCGCCGACCCCTTCGCCGTCCGCATGGCCTTCCCCGCGTCCGCGACCCTCGAAGGGGTGGAGGCCGTGTGGGAGTTCTCCCGCGACCTGCTCGCGGCGGGGGCCGACGCGCCCGCCGGCGTCGGCGACGTGCGGATCCGGCCGTACGGCCACGACCGCACGGTGGTGGAGTTCCACGCCGTCGAGGGCGTCGCCATGGTCCACGTCCGCACCAGCGAGGTCCGTCGCTTCCTGCGCCGCACCCGCCACGCGGTGCCGGCCGGGTGCGAGCACCTCTTCCTCGACCTCGACCGGGACCTAGCGCTGCTGCTGCGCGACGCCCTCTGACGGGACGGGCCCCGCCCGGCGCGAGGCGCGACCCCGGGCCTGCGCGAGAGGCGCGCCCGGCCGGCGCGAGGCGCGACCCCGGGCCTGCGCGAGAGGCGCCGCCCCGGCCCGCGCCCGTTAAATCGATTGCGTCTCCCGTGGCGCCGCCCTAGCGTTCTTCTCGGCCCATTGCCGTCGATCGGAGTAGGACATTGCTCGTCTGAGGTCTTGAGACACCGTGCCGCCGCACCCGCGCGCCCTTCTGCGCGTGCCGTGCGTGCCGCCCGTGTACGACCTCGGCGTACGAGCCCGTCCCCCGCCGCGCCGCACCGCCCCTCACCGAGGGCGCCGTGCCGCGCGGTGTGCCGCAGCCCGCCCCGGTCGTCCACCCGGTGTCTCACCCGTTGCCCTGGACCCCTTCTCACGCAACCGGGAGACACTCATGTCACATCCCCCCACCCAGCCCGCACTCTCCTGCGCCGGCCTCGTCTTCGCCTGGCCCGACGGCACCCCCGTCCTCGACGGGCTGAACCTCGCCGTCGGCCCCGGCCGCACCGGACTCATCGGCCGCAACGGCTCCGGCAAGTCCACACTGCTGAAGCTGCTCGCCGGCGAGCTGGCCCCGCTCTCCGGGACCGTCCGCGCCGCCGGGGACATCGGCTACCTCCCGCAGGACGCGGCGCTGGACACGGCGCTGCGGGTGGACGAGGCGCTCGGCATCGCCGCGACGCGCGCCGCCCTGCACGCCATCGAGTCCGGGGACGTGCGGGAGGAGCACTTCACGGCCGTCGGCGACGACTGGGACGTGGAGGAGCGGGCCCGTGCCACGCTCGACCAGCTCGGTCTGGAGCGGGTCGGCCTGGACCGCACCACGCGGGAGCTGTCGGGCGGCGAGTGCGTCCTGCTGCGGCTCGCCGCACTCCTGCTGGCCCGGCCCGCCGTGCTGCTGCTCGACGAGCCGACGAACAACCTCGACCTGCATGCCCGGCGCCGCCTGTACGCCGCCGTCGACGCCTGGCAGGGCGTCCTCGTCGTCGTCAGCCACGACCGGGAGCTGCTGGAGCACGTGGACCGCGTCGCCGAGCTGCGCGACGGCGAGGTCACCTGGTACGGCGGCCCCTACTCGGCGTACGAGGAGGCCGTCGCCGCCGAGCAGGAGGCGGCCGAGCGGCTGGTCCGCGCGGCCGAGTCGGATGTGCGCAGGCAGCGGCGCGAGCTGGCCGAGGCCCAGGTGAAACTGGCGAAGCGGAAGAGGTACGGCGATAAGCAGGCCGCCAACAAGGTGGTGCCGCCGATCGTGGCGGGCGGGCTGAAGCGGGCCGCGCAGGTCTCGGCCGGCAAGCACCGGGCCGTCCACGCCCAGCGGCTGGAGCAGGCGCGTGAGCGGCTGGACGAGGCCGTGGAGGCCGTACGGGACGACGACGCGATCCGGGTGGAGCTGCCGTACACGGCGGTGCCTCCGGGCCGGGACGTGCTGCTCCTGCGCGACCTGACGCTGCGCCACGGGGTGCGGCTCGAAGGCGGGTTCGAGGTGCGCGGGCCGGAGCGGATCGCCCTGGTCGGGCGGAACGGGTCGGGCAAGTCCACGCTGCTGCGGACGATCGCCGGGGAGCTGGAGCCGGTGGCGGGCGAGGTCGCCGCGCACGTCCCGCTGCGCTTCCTGCCGCAGCGCCTCGACGTGCTGGACGACGGGCTGAGCGTCGTGGAGAACGTGGCGCGGTTCGCGCCCGACGCCACGCCGAACCGCATCCGGGCGCGCCTCGCGCGGTTCCTCTTCCGGGGCGCGAAGGCCGATCAGCGGGCGGGGACCCTGTCGGGCGGCGAGCGGTTCCGCGCGACGCTGGCGGCGCTGCTGCTGGCCGAGCCGGCGCCGCAGCTGCTGATGCTGGACGAGCCGACGAACAACCTGGACATGGCGAGTGTGCGCAGCCTCACCCAGGCACTGGAGGCGTACGAGGGGGCACTGCTCGTGGCCAGCCACGATGTGCCGTTCCTGGAGGCGATCGGCATCACACGCACGCTCGACCTGGACGCCCCCACCTCCACCCATAACGGAACGTAAGCGGGCACGGGCGGAGGCGGGCTTGGCGGGGGCCTTACGGCCTGCTTAACCTACGGTCTCGTAACCTACGAGCCCGTAGGTAGTGATCCGTTTTTCCAGGAGCCCCCGTGACCCTTACCTCTCCTCACCTCGGCAGTTCGGCGGAGTGGACCGATGCCCGGCTGCTGTACGCGTTGGAAGAGGTGGTCGAGAAGGAACTGAACCGCCACCTCAAGGTCGCCAAGGACTGGATGCCGCACGAGTACGTGCCGTGGTCGGACGGCCGGAACTTCCCCGGCCTCTTCGAGGACGGCGAGGCGTGGGAGCCGCAGCAGTCCAAGGTGTCCGAGGTGGGCCGGATCGCCCTGGTGGTCAACCTCCTCACGGAGGACAACCTGCCGAGCTACCACCACGAGATCGCCACCCTCTTCGGCCGGGACGGCGCCTGGGGCACCTGGGTGCACCGCTGGACCGCCGAGGAGGGCCGCCACGGCATCGTGATGCGCGACTACCTGCTCGCGTCGCGCGCGGTGGACCCGGACCAGCTGGAGCAGTTCCGGATGGCCCACATGAGCGAGGGCTTCGAGTCGGACAACCGCCACTCGATGCTGCACTCGGTGGCGTACGTGGCCTTCCAGGAGCTGGCGACGCGGATCTCGCACCGCAACACGGGCCACCAGTCGGGGGACCCGGTGTGCGACCGGATGCTGGCGCGCATCGCCCTGGACGAGAACCTGCACATGGTCTTCTACCGGAACCTGCTGGGCGCCGCCTTCGAGCTGGCCCCTGACCTGACCATGCGCGCGGTGCGGGACGTGGTGGTCAACTTCCGGATGCCGGGGCACGGCATGCCGGGCTTCGAGCGTGCCGCGGCCCGGATGGCCATCGGCGAGATCTACAACCTGCGCATCCACCACGACGACGTGCTGCAGCCGGTGCTGCGGTTCCTCAAGGTGCTGGAGATCGACGGCCTCGGCCCGGAGGGGCTCAAGGCGCAGGAGGAGCTGGGGCTGTACATGAACGGGCTGGACGCGGAGGCGGCGAAGTTCGACGAGAAGCTCGCCGCGCGCAAGGCCCGGATGGCGGCCCGCGCCGGGCACTGACGGCCGCCGGCACGGCGTTCAGCGGCGGCCGGCGCGCCGCCGCCGCAGCTCGTGCCGCTCCTGCTCGGACAGGCCGCCCCACACGCCGAACCGCTCGTCGTGCGTGAGCGCGTACTCCAGGCACGCCTCGCGGATGTCGCACAGCCCGCAGAGGAACTTGGCCTCGCGGGTGGAGGAGCCGGGCTCCGGGAAGAACAGCTCGGGCCCGGTCTGGGCGCACAGGGCGCTCTCCTGCCAGGACAGCTCGGCGTCCGCCGGGGCGAGGGCGAGCGGGGCGCGGGGCGCGGGGCGGTCGTCCGTGCGGGGCGTGGCGCGTACGTCGGCACGGTCGTCCGTGCGGTGGGCGGGGCGCTTCTCAATGGTGTGCGTCGGCATGCGGACCACGCTGCCCCACCGCGATAAACGACTCGTCAACAACGGATCAACGCCCGTAGAGCGGTCGCTTCCCCGCCAGCATGTCCCGCGCCCGGCGGCGGGACAAGGGGTTGCCCGGCCAGGCGTGTCACCGCGCCTGGCGCGTTTGCTCCACGACGGCGAAGCGGGCCCCGTACGGGTCGGTGAGCTTGGCGCAGCGGCCGATGCCCGCCAGGTCGGCGGGGCCCTTGCGGACCTTGCCGCCGCCGCGCTCGGCCTCCGCGAGGGCCGCGTCGAGGCCGTCCACCGCGAAGTACGGCGTCCAGGACGGGCCGGCCGCCTCGGACGGGTCGTCGGCGAGCGGGACGACGGCGCCGAACGCGTCCTCGATCGAGGCGACGCCCGTGCCGGCCGGCTGGAGCAGGATGGAGCCGGCGCCAGGCCCCCCGGCCTCCGTCGTGTGGGCCTCCATGCCGAAGACCATGTCGTAGAACGACAGGTCCGCGACCGGGTCGGGGGTGTACAGCTCCGTCCAGTACAGCGCGCCCGGCTCACCCACCGTGTCCAGGCCCGGGTTGCGCCCGGGCTCCCACACGCCGAAGCCGGCGCCGGTGGGGTCGGTGAACAGGGCCATGCGGCCGAGGTCCAGGACCCGCATCGGGTCGAGCGTGACGCTGCCGCCGCCCGCGCGCACGGCGGTCGCGGCGGCCTCGGCGTCCGGGGTGCGGAAGTACAGCGTCCAGGCGGGCTCGCCCTGCTCGGGCGGCACGGCCATGCCGCCCGCGACGGTCCGGCCGTCCCGCGTGAACATCCCGTAGCCGCCGACCTCGGGGCCGCCGGGGGCGAACTCCCAGCCGAACAGCGCCCCGTAGAAGGCGCGGGCGCCGTCCATGTCGGGGGTGCCGAGGTCGACCCAGACGGGCGCCCCGGTGACATAGCGGGTGGTCAGCATGGGGGTGTCACTCCTTCTTGGCGCGGCTGGGCTGCACGCGCTTGGGCTCTCCGGGCATCTTGGGGTAGTCGGGCGGGTACGGCAGGTCGCCGAGGCCGTGCTCCCGCTCGTCGCGCTCGGCCAGCTCCAGCAGGCCCTCCAGGCCGAAGGCGTGGTCGTCCATGTCGGCGTGGACGTCGCCCAGTTCGGCGTAGCGGGCGGGCATGGTGAGCAGGTCGAAGTCGCGCGGGTCGGCCGCGTCGAGCTCGTCCCAGCGCAGCGGTGCGGAGACCGGGGCGTGGGGCCGGGGCCGTACGGAGTAGGCGGAGGCGATGGTGCGGTCGCGGGCCGTCTGGTTGTAGTCCACGAAGATCCGCTCGCCGCGCTGCTCCTTCCACCAGGCGGTGGTGACCTTGCCGGGCATCCGGCGCTCCAGCTCGCGGCCGACGGCGATGGCGGCGCGGCGCACCCCGGTGAAGGTCCAGCGCGGCTCGATGGGCACGAAGACGTGCAGGCCGCGCCCGCCCGACGTCTTGGGCCAGCCGCGCAGCCCGTACTCGTCGAGGAGGGCGCGCAGTTCGTGCGCGGCGCGGACGGCGTCGGCGAAGCCGGTGCCGGGCTGGGGGTCGAGGTCGATGCGCAGTTCGTCGGGGTGGTCGGTGGCGTCGCCGCGCACCGGCCAGGGGTGGAAGGTGAGGGTGCCGAGGTTGGCCGCCCACAGGACGGCGGCGATCTCGGTGGGGCGGATCTCGTCGGCGGAGCGTCCGCTGGGGAAGGCGATGTGGGCGGTGGCGATCCAGTCGGGCAGGTTCTTGGGGGCCCGCTTCTGGAAGAAGGACTCGCCTTCGACCCCGTCCGGGAAGCGCTCCAGGGTGGTGGGGCGGTCGCGCAGCGCCCGGGTGATGCCGTCGCCGACGGCGAGGAAGTACCGGGCGACGTCCAGCTTCGTGAAGCCGCGCTCCGGGAAGTACACCTTGTCCGGGTTGGACAGGCGCACGGTCCGCCCGCCGGCCTCCAGCTCCACCGCTTCTCCCATGGGCGCCACGGTAGGCGGAGCACACCCAACGCGCATATCGGGACGATCCGGGCGCAGAATCGTGCCATGGACCTGCCGGTGATGCCGCCCGTGAAGCCGATGCTCGCCAAGAGCGTGAAGAAGATCCCGCCGGGGATGCACTACGAGGCGAAGTGGGACGGCTTCCGCGCGATCGTCCACCGCGACGGGGACGAGGTGGTGATCGGCAGCCGGACGGGCAAGCCGCTCACCCGGTACTTCCCCGAGCTGGTGGACGCGGCCCGGGAGCGGCTGCCGCGGCGGTGCGTGGTGGACGGCGAGATCGTCGTCGCGCACGGCGGGCGGCTGGACTTCGACCGGCTGACCGAGCGCATCCACCCGGCCGAGTCGCGGGTGCGGATGCTGGCCGAGCGGACCCCGGCGCGGTTCGTCGCCTTCGACCTGCTGGCCCTGGACGACGCGTCCCTGATGGACGAGCCGCTGACGGAGCGGCGGGCGGCGCTGGAGCGGGTGCTCGGCGGGGTGCGGCCGCCCGTGCACGTGGCGCCCGCGACGACCGACGCCGCGGTGGCGCAGCGGTGGTTCGAGCAGTACGAGGGCGCCGGGCTCGACGGGGTGATCGCCAAACCGCTGGACCTGCGCTACCGGCCGGACGCGCGGCTCATGTACAAGATCAAGCACGAGCGGACGGCGGACGTGGTGGTCGCCGGGTACCGGCTCCACAAGACCGGCCCCGTCGTCGGCTCCCTGCTGCTCGGCCTGTACGACTCCGGGGGCGCCCTCCAGCACGTCGGGGTGTGCGCCGCCTTCACGGCCGCGCGGCGGCGGGAACTGGTCGAGGAGCTGGCCCCGCTCGTCATGGACCCGCCCGACGGCCACCCCTGGGCGTCCTGGGCGGACGCGGCCGCCCACGAGACCGCCCGGCTGCCGGGGGCGCCGAGCCGCTGGTCGGGCAAGAAGGACCTGTCGTGGGTGCCGCTGCGCCCGCAACGGGTTTGCGAGGTGGGGTACGACCACATGGAGGGCGACCGGTTCCGGCACACGGCGCAGTTCCGGCGGTGGCGCCCGGACCGCACCCCGGAGAGCTGCGGCTACGCCCAGCTGGAGGAGCCCGTCTCGTACGACCTGGACGAGGTGCTGTCGGGACCCTGAGGGCGCGGGGGCGGGCGCGGGGCTCGGGACCCTGGGGGACGGGGCGCGGGGTGCGGGCGCCGGGCGCGGGTCCGCGATGGGCCCGCGCCCCGCGGTGTCGTCCCCGCCGGGGGTCACTCCCCCTGGCGTTCGCCCTTCGGGCCGCGGCCGCGTTCGGTGCGCGGGCCGCGGGAGCGCCATCCGGGTGACCTCTGCAGGGTCGCGTTGGCCTCCTCGTTGGCCTCCTGGTCGGAGACGCCGCGGTCCTCGGCCTCCTTGCGGAGCCGGGCGCGGTGGATGTCGTACTTCTTGCTGCCTGGCTCGGGCATGCGATCACCTCCGGCCCGGTCGGGTACCCCCCGGTCGGCCGGGAAACGCCGGAACGGTTGCAGGACGGATACAGACCCGGCGACGAACCGGTGCCCGCCAACCGTCACCATGGAGGGGTACACCCCGCACCCGGCGCCTGCCAGAAGCAGGACAGCAGTAAAGGACCTCACGTGACCGTGTCGCGTCTCATCCCCGTCCCGATCCCCGACCACGTCGCCGCCCTGATCGGTTCCTGCATGCCGACGGGCGTCCTGCAGGCGGAGATCGACGCCGAGTGCGCGGCCCGCGAGGTGCGCCGCTTCCGGGGTCCGATGTGCCAGGAGGACCAGGCCGACCGCGAGCACGCCCTGGCGGCGCTGGCCCGCGCGAACAAGATCCTCGCCGCGTACAACCCCGGTCTGGTGCTGCGTCCCGGCGGCGGGATCGTCTGACGGTCCGGCAGGGTCGTCCGCCGGTCACTCCCCGTCGAAGGTTCCGTCCACGTACAGCCACTGCCCGTCGGCCTTCTCGAAGCGGCTGCGCTCCCGCAGGGCGCCCGGCTCGCCCCGGTGGGTGTAGCGGGCCGTGAAGGTCACCGTGCCGGTGGTGTGGAAGAGGGTGCCGTCCTCGGCCGCGTGGACCTCCAGCCCCGTCCAGCGCATGTCCGGGTCGAAGTCGACCGAGCGCGGGCGGGTGGCCGGCGCCCAGGTGCGCAGCAGGTACGGCTCGTCGCGCACCACGAAGGCGCTGTAGCGGGACCGCATCAGCCGTTCGGCGGTCGGGGCGGTCGCGGCGCCCGTGTGGAAGCGCCCGCAGCACTCCCCGTAGGGGGCGGGCAGCCCGCAGGGGCACGGGCCCTCCGGCCGGACGGCCGGGGCCGGGGCGGGCGCGGCGGGGGACTTCGGGCGGGGCTTGCGTCGCGACATGGGGCCATTGTGCCCGGGGCGGCTTCCGGCCATTGTGCGCGGCCCGCTCCGCACGACGCTTCCGGGTCCCGGCACCCGCCCCTATCCTCCTGCGCCTGGTTACCGGCAGGTAGAGGGGGCGGCATGGACCGTACGGGTACGACACGACGCACGTTCGTCGCGGGCGCGGCCGCCGTCACCGGCGCGGGGCTGGCCGGCACGGGAACCGCCCGCGCGGCCGCGCCCCGCCCCGCGGGCGCCGGATCACCGGGGACGGTCGCCGTGCTCGGCGGCGGCGTCGCCGGGCTGACGGCCGCGCACGAACTGGCCGAACGGAACTTCCACGTCACCGTGTACGAGCGCCGCGCCCTCGGCGGCAAGGCGCGCAGCATGGACGTGCCCGGCAGCGCCAGGGGCGGCCGCCGCCCGCTTCCCGCCGAGCACGGCTTCCGTTTCATCCCCGGCATCTACCACAACCTGCCGGACACGATGCGGCGCATCCCCTTCCCCGGCAACCCGAACGGCGTCCACGACAACCTGGTGGCGCCCCGCGAGATGATGATGGCCCGCACGGGCCGCGAGGACCTGCGCTTCCCCATTCCGTGGCCGGGCCACCGCCCGGAGGCGCTCACCCTGGACGAGCTGCGCCGCGCCCTGACCGCCCTGCTCGACACGGCCGTCCGTCTGCCGGCGCACGAGGTGGCGTACTTCGTCAACCGGGCGCTGGTCTTCCTGACGAGCTGCCGGGAGCGGCGCGACGGGCAGTGGGAGCGCGTGCCCTGGTGGGAGTTCACCCGCGCGGAGCGCATGTCCGCCGACTACCAGCGCATCCTCGCCGTCGGCGTCACCCGCAACATCGTCGCCACCAAGGCGGAGGAGGCCAGCACCCGCACGGTCGGCACCCTCGGGGAGGCGTTCGTCCTCAACGCCCTCGGCCGGGGCGCGGACGGCCCGCCGGACCGCATCCTCAACGCGCCGACGAACGAGGCGTGGATCGACCCGTGGGTGGCGCATCTGCGCTCCCTGGGAGTCGAGTTCAAGGTCGGCTGGACGCTCCGGGAGATGCGGTACGGGGACGGCCGGATCACGGGCGCGCTGGTCGAGGGCCCGGACGGCGCCGGCCGCACGGTCACCGCCGACCACTACGTCAGCGCCCTGCCGGTGGAGCACGCCCGCCGGACCTGGGGCGCCGCGCTGCGGGCGGCCGACCCCCGGCTCGCCCGGTGCGACCGGCTGCGCACCGACTGGATGACGGGCATCCAGTTCTATCTGACCGAGCGCCCGCCGCTGGTCCGGGGCCATGTGAACTGCGTCGACTCGCCCTGGTCGCTGACGGCCATCGCCCAGGCCCACCACTGGACGGGCGGGGACTTCGCCGGCACGTACGGCGACGGCACGGTGGTGGACTGCCTGTCGGTCGACATCTCCGAGTGGGACCGGCCGGGGATCCTGTACGGGAAGACGGCCAAGCAGTGCACCCGCGACCAGGTCGCGCGGGAGGTGTGGGCGCAGCTGAAGGCCGCGCTCAACGACACGGGCGCTCCGGCGCTCAAGGACGGGGCGCTGCACTCGTGGTTCCTGGACCCGGGCGTGGACGGCCTCGGCACGCCGCACCCGACCAACGAGGACGAGCTGCTGATCCATCCGGTGGGGACGTTGCACAACCGGCCGGACGCGGCGACGCGGGTGCCGAACTTCTTCCTCGCCGGGGACTACGTGGCCGTCGACATCGACCTGGCGACGATGGAGGGCGCCAACGCCTCGGCGCGGCAGGCGGTCAACGCCCTGCTGGACCGGGCCGGTTCGGCGGCGCCGCGCTGCACGGTCCACGGCCTGTTCCGCCCGCCGGAGCTGGAGGCGCTGAAGCGGCACGACCTGCTGCGGTACCGGATGGGCCTGCCGAACGCGCTCGACCTGGGCTGACCGGCAAGGCAGTAGCGTACGGGGGCATGAGGCTGACGATTCTGGGCGGTGGCGGGTTCCGGGTGCCGCTGGTGTACCGGGCGCTGCTGGCCGACCGGGGCGAGGGCCGGGTCACCCGGGTCGTCCTGCACGACGTGGACGGCACGCGGCTGTCGGCGATCCGCCGCGTCCTGGCCGACCAGGCGGACGGGGTCGCGGACGCGCCCGCCGTGACGGCGACGACCGACCTGGACGAGGCGCTGGGCGGCGCGGACTTCGTCTTCTCGGCGATCCGCGTCGGCGGGCTCGCGGGCCGGGCCGCCGACGAGCGGGTGGCGCTCGCCGAGGGCGTGCTCGGGCAGGAGACGGTGGGCGCCGGCGGCATCGCTTACGGGCTGCGGACCGTGCCGGTGGCGGTGGACGTCGCGCGGCGCGTGGCGCGGGTGGCCCCGGACGCCTGGGTCATCAACTTCACCAACCCGGCGGGCCTGGTGACGGAGGCGATGGCGGGGGTGCTGGGCGACCGGGTGATCGGCATCTGCGACTCGCCGGTGGGGCTGGGCCGGCGGGTCGCGCGGGTGCTGGGCGCCGACCCGGACCGGGTGTGGATGGACTACGCGGGCCTCAACCACCTGGGCTGGCTGCGCGGGCTGCGGGTGGACGGCCGGGACCTGCTGCCCGGGCTGCTGGCGGACGAGGCGGCGCTCGGCTCGTTCGAGGAGGGCCGGCTGTTCGGCGCGGACTGGCTGCGGTCGCTGGGCGCGATCCCCAACGAGTACCTCCACTACTACTACGCCAACCGCGAGACCGTGGCGGCCTACCGGGACGGCGGGCGGACGCGCGGGGCGTATCTGCGCGACCAGCAGGCCGTCTTCTACGCGGAGGCGGCCCGGCCGGAGGTGCGGGCGCTCGACGCGTGGCGGCGCACCCTCGCGGAGCGGGAGGCCACGTACATGGCGGCGAACCGGGAGGCGGCCGGGGACACGGGGGGCCGCGCGGCGGAGGACCTGGAGCCGGGCGGGTACGAGCGGGTGGCGCTCGCGCTGATGCGGGCCGTCGCCCGTGACGAGCGGGCCACGCTGATCCTGAACGTCCGCAACCGCTCGGCGCTGCCGGGCCTCGACGCGGACGCGGTGGTCGAGGTGCCGTGCCTGGTCGACGCGAACGGCGCCCACCCGGTGTCGGTGGCGCCGCTGCCGTACCACGCGCTGGGTTTGGTGGCGGCGGTCAAGGCGGTGGAGCGTGAGGTGCTGGCGGCGGCGGAGAGCGGGTCGCGGGAGGCGGCGGTGAGGGCGTTCGCCCTGCACCCGCTGGTCGACTCGGTGGCCGTGGCGCGGCGCCTGCTGGACGCGTACCGGGCGCAGCACCCGGGGCTGGCGTACCTCGGCTAGGGCGTTTCCTGCGGCTGCTGCCCGACGGCCGGGAGGGCGGCGTTCGCTGCGGCCCTGCGCCGGCCGGAGGCCTGGAGGGCGGCGCTTGCTGCGGCTTTGCGCGCCGACCCGACGGCCGGACGGCCGCACGGCCGGGCTCCGGTGCGGGAGCACGGCCGTGGCGACGGGGTCGCGGCGGTGGTGGCCGCGGGGTCGCGGCCGGTGCGGCGGGGTCAGGGCTTGCGGGCCACTCCCGCGTATCCCGGGATCGGCTCGTCGCCCGCGACCGGGACGGGCTCGCCCAGCTCCGGGTGCCAATCGGCGGTCAGGGTGACGCCCGGCTCGACCAGCTCCAGGCCGTCGAAGAAGCGGGTGAGCTCCTCGCGGGTGCGGGGCCGCAGGGTGAGGCCGCGCTTCTGGTAGAGGGCGCGGGCCTTCTCGGCGCCCTCCGGGTCGAACTCGCTGGTCACATGGGACAGCACCACATAGCTGCCCGGCGCGAGCCGCTCGACGAGCCGGGCCACCAGTTCGTACGCGCCGTCCTCGTCGTCCACGAAGTGCAGCAGCGCCAGCATGGACAGCGCGATCGGCTGGGTGAAGTCGAGGACCTCCCCCGCGCGTTCGAGGATGGTCTGCGGGTCGCGGGCGTCGGCCTGGATGTACGCGGTGGCGCCCTCCGGGGTGGAGCGCAGCAGCGCCTCGGCGTGGGCGAGGACGATCGGGTCGTTGTCGCAGTAGACGATCCGCGACTCGGGCGCGACCTGCTGGGCGATCTGGTGCAGGTTGGGCTCGGTGGGGATGCCGGTGCCGATGTCCAGGTACTGGCGGACGCCCGCCTTGCCGAGCCAGCGGGTCGCGCGGTGCATGAACGCCCGGTTCACCCGCGCCATGTCCCGGCCCCTGGCGTCGATGGTGAGGAGCTGGCGGGCCATCTCCTCGTCGACCGGGTAGTTGTCCTTGCCGCCGAGGAACCAGTCGTACATCCGGGCGGGATGCGGCTTGCTCGTGTCGATCCGTACGCCACCTGCGGTGGGTACGCCGTCGGTGGCGGTGTCGTTCCCGGTCATCGGCTGCTCCAGGGGTCGGGGTCGGTGCGTGTGCGTTTCGGGTGCCGCGGTGCGCGGGGGTCGGCCGCGTGGTCATCACCGTGACGGACGCCACTGTATGACTGCGGGTCAGGTGAGCAGGAAGTCGGCCTTCCCGGACTTGGCGCCCTGGATGAAGGCGGCGATCTCCGCGGGGGTGTAGATGAGGGCGGGGCCGTCTGGGTCGGCGGACTGGCGCACCGCGACCCTGCCGTCGGCCAGCTTCATGGCCTCGATGCAGTTGCCGCCGTTGCCGCCGCTCCACGGCTTGTGCCACCCCTCGGCGCCGAGGTCGGCGGCGGGCATGCCGTTGTATATGCGAACCATTCACAGCTCCTTGCGGAAAGCCTGGAGGATTTCCTTCGTGCGTTGTGCGGAGGCGGCCTGCGCCGCCATGCGGTCCATGACCTCGAGGTGGGAGGCCACCTCGGGGCGCGCGTCGAGGTAGACGGCGCCGGTCAGGTACTCGCTGTAGACCATGTCCGGGAGTTCGGGCACGGCGAACCGGAAGAGGACGAAGGGGCCGTACGCGCCGGGGTGGTGGCCCGACGCGAACTCGGCCACCTGGAGGGTGACGTGCGGCAGTTCGGCCGCCTCGATCAGCCGGTCGAGCTGGGCCCGCATCACCGCCGGGGCGGTGCCGGGCGGGCGGCGGCGCAGCACCGTCTCGTCCATGACGACCCAGAACTTCGGGGCGTCCTCGCGCGTGAGCAGGCCCTGCCGCTCCATCCGCAGCGCGACATGGCGCTCGATGTCCTCGGGGCCGACCTGTCCGAGGGCGCCGGCGCGCAGGACGGCACGCGCGTAGTCCTCGGTCTGGAGCAGTCCGGGAACGAAGTGGGGCTCGTATGCCCGGATGAGGCTCGCCGCGCCCTCCAGGCTGACGTACATGCTGAACCAGCCGGGCAGGACGTCGTGGAACCGCTGCCACCAACCGGGCTTGTTGGCCTCCTCGGCGAGCCGCACGAAGCCGTCCGCCTCGGCGGGGTCGACGCCGTACGCCTGGAGGAGCAGCTGCACGTAAGGGATCTTGAGGGCCACCTCGGCCGTCTCCATGCGGCGGACGGTGGCCGGGGCCACGTGCAGGACCTTGGCGGCCTCCTCGCGCTTCAGGCCCGCGCGCTCCCGCAGATCCTGGAGTCGTCTGCCCAGTACGACCTGTCCCACCGTGGGGGCGGACCGCGGCTCGCTCACTTCTGACCTCCCACGCGCTTTTTCGTTGAGTGTGCCATGTGATGGCCAGAGAGAACACAGCACTCTGCAATTTTCAGAGTGCCTCTTGCCAAGTGTCGCCGACGGGAGGAAAGTATTCCGATGAACCAGTCGGTGAACCAGTTCACGCGGCTGCCGCGCGCTCTGCCCCGGGGAGATGCGGCGTACGGCGCCGCTCCCATGTGAGGAATCGGTCGTGGCACCTGGTAATGCGCTCACCCCCCAGCTCATAGCCGCTCGACCGGTGACCACGACACCGCTCCCCCACGGCCTGCCCCAGATCCCGCGGCCCCGCGCGCACACCGCCACGACCCACACCCCGGACGTCCGCCGCTTCGCGTTCGAGCTGCCCGCCCGCGCCGAGTCCGTCGCCAGGGCCCGCCACCTCGTCGTGGACCGCCTCGCCCTGTGGGGCCTGGCCGGGGACGTGCGCGACACGGCCGAACTCGTCGTCTCCGAGCTGTTCACCAACGCCGTCGTCCACACCGCCAGCGGCCGGGTCGTCTGCGAGCTGCGCGACCGCGGCGCGCATGTGCGGATCGCCGTCCACGACGAGGGCTGCCGCGTGACCGGACCGCGGCTGCGCACCGCCGAGCGCGAGGAGTGCGGCCGGGGACTGCTGCTCGTCGACGCCATGTCCAGCGCCTGGGGCAGCCATGACAGCCGGCACGGGGCGGGCCGCGTCGTCTGGGCGGAACTGGTCCACGACACGGCGGAACCATGCTGAGGTCCATGGTGTCCCTGCTGTCCGCGCACGGCCCGCACGCGGGGGCGGGAACGCGCGGCGCGCGCGACGGGGCGGGGCCGCACGGCCGCCCCGGGGAGGGCGGCCTGCGGGGGGAGGCGCTCGGCGAGGTCCAGCTGACCCCGCCGCCCCATCTGCCCGCCGTGCTCGGCTGCGACGCGGTCGGTGTGCCCGCGCGGCACGGGATGCGGCTGCTGAGCCGACTGCCCGGAAACGGCTGCGTGTTCGCCGACTCCGACTGGTGGTGGTGGCTCGTACCGGCCGGCTCGGACGCCGATCTGCGCTGGCCGCTGCCCGCCTGCTACGCGCCCGGCGGGTACGTCCCCGACCGGCGCCCGCGCCTGATGCGGCGCCCGGGAGCCACGTCCCCGTACACCCCGCCGATCCCGCTGTACCTGATGGTCTGCCAGCTCACCGGAACGGCCCCGGCGTGGACGGTCCCGACGGTGAGGTCGCCCATCTAGGGCGGGGGCCGGCTTCCGTGCGGGCCGGGGCGGGGGCAGGGCGGGCTCCCGTGCGGGCCGGGGGCGGTTGCTGACGGTCGCTGAGCTGATGGGGCGTCGGTTGGCCGCGAGGTCGGGGGCGTTGATTCGGAGCGCGTCAGGGGACGGGCTTTCGCGGCCGGGCCGGGCCGCAGCCGGGCTGGTCCGGGCCGGTACGGGCCGCAGCCGGGCGGAGGAAGCTCGCGGCTGCTTGGGGCGCTGGTGGACCTCGACTGGTGAATCCGGGGCCGGCGCGCATCCGCGTCGGCGGCGGCCGGCCGGTGCTCGGGGCGGGCCACCGGGCGCGGCCTTCCCACCCCGGCTCCAGGCTTGCGGCCCGGCGACGGGGTCGGCCCGGCTACGGGGGTCGGGGCCTGCGGTCGGGTGGCGGCACCCCGGCTGAGGCGAGCGGGCGGGAGTCCGGTTCGTTACGGTCGGCGGCATGACGACCGCCGCTCCCCCGCTCGCCGACGTCCTCGCCTCCTCCTCCGCCGTGGTCGTGCTCGACGGCGGGCTCTCCAACCAGCTGGAGGCCGCGGGCCACGACCTCCGTGACGACCTGTGGTCGGCGCGGCTGCTCGCCGAGGACCCCGGCGCGCTCGTCGCCGCCCACCGCGCCTACTACGAGGCGGGCGCCGACGTGGTGACGACCGCCGGCTACCAGGCCACCTTCGAGGGGTTCGCCCGCCGGGGCATCGGCCGCGACCGCGCCGCCGGGCTGCTGGCGCTCAGCGTGGACCTGGCCCGCGAGGCCGCCCGGCAGGTCCGCGACGCCGGGGCGGCACGCCCCCTGTGGGTGGCCGCGTCCGCCGGGCCGTACGGGGCGATGCTCGCCGACGGGTCCGAGTACCGCGGCCGGTACGGGCTCGGCACCGCCGCCCTGGAGGCGTTCCACCGCCCGCGTCTGGAGGTCATGGCGGCGTCGGGGCCCGACATCCTGGCGCTGGAGACCGTGCCGGACGCCGACGAGGCGCGCGCCCTGCTCCGGGCGGTGCGCGGCCTGGGCGTTCCTGCCTGGCTGTCGTACACCGTCAGCGGGGAGCGGACGCGGGCGGGCCAGCCGCTGGAGGAGGCGTTCGGGCTGCTGGCCGACGCGGAGGAGATCGTCGCGGTGGGCGTCAACTGCTGCGCGCCCGAGGACGCGGGGCGGGCGGTGGAGGTGGCGGCGCGGGTGACGGGCAAGCCGGTGGTCGCGTACCCGAACAGCGGCGAGGCGTGGGACGCGGCGGCGCACCGCTGGCGCGGCCCGGCGACCTACTCGGCGGACCGGGCGGAGGAGTGGCGGCGGTCTGGTGCGCGGCTGATCGGCGGCTGCTGCCGGGTGGGCCCGGACGCGATCGCCGCCGTGGCCGAGCGGCTTCGCGGGGAGCGGCGTCAGGGATAGCCGCAGGGCCGTCCGCGCCCGGCGATCACGGGGAACGCACGGGTCTTCCCGGCGAGTTGGGCCGCCGCCTAGGGTGGGGGGCCGATAGGAAGCGCTTACTACGACCGTTCGGAGGATCGCCATGAGGCGTACGGCGAGCGCCGCCGGGCCCACGTTGGCGGTGGTCGCCCGGGAGGCGGGCGTTTCGGTGCCGACCGCCTCGAAGGTCGTCAACGGCCGGGACGACGTGGCGCCCGAGACGCGGCGCCGGGTCACGGAGGTGCTGGACCGGCTGGGTTACGTACGCCGCCGCAGGTCCGGGCCGACCGGGCCGCACGGCATGGTGGACCTGGTGGTGTCCGCGCTGGACGGAGCGGGCGCGGCGGTGGTGCGCGGGGTGGAGCGGGCCGCGCACGCGGAGGGCCTGGAGGTCGTCGTGTCGGCGGGTCGGCACGTGGGGCGCGACCGGCTGGACCGGCTGGCCGCCCGTGGCACGGCCGGGGTGCTGTTCCACGGGGACGTCCCGAGCGGGGCCCAGGCCGCCTGGCTGGCACGGCACCGGGTCCCGTACGTACTGGTGGACCCGGTCCGGGAGCCGCCGCCGGGCACCCCCTGGGTGGGCGCGGCGGACCGGATGGGCGGGCACGCGGCGGCGGCACACCTCCTGGGGCTGGGGCACGAGCGGATCGCGGTGGTGGCGGGGCCCGCGCCGGGCCGGGCGGAGTCCGCGTGGCTGGCCGGCTGGCGGGAGGCGATCGCCGCGGCGGGACTGCGGGTCAGGCCCGACTACGTGTGGGGTCCGGGGCCCGACGGGGGCGATGCGGACATGGGCGGGGCGCGGGATATGGGCGGCGCGGACATGGGCGGGGCCCATATGGGGTCGGCGGACATGGGCGGGAGCCACACGGGCGAGGCCCACATGGGGACGCCCGATACCGGCGGGAGCCACACGGACGGGAACCATATGGCGTCGGCGGACATGGGCGGGAGCCACACGGGCGGGGCCCACGCGGGGACGGCGCCCGGCATGGAGGCTGCGGACCGGGGCGGGGCGCCCGGCGCGGGTGGCGCGTCCATGAAGGCGGCTTCGCGCATGGGCGGTGCGGACACGGGCCGGGCTGCGGAACCGCCCGGGTATGGAGTGCGGGCGGCGGACCCGGGCTCGGCGGGGGCGGAGGCCGACGGGGCCCGGCGGCGGATGCGGGAGTTGCTGGACCTGCCCGAGCCCCCCACCGCCGTGTGTGTCGGCTCCGACGCCTGGGCGGCGGCCGTGTACGGGGTGCTCGCCGAGCGGGGCCTGCGCGTACCGGACGACGTGTCCGTAGTGGGGTACGGCGACCTGCCGGAAGCGCGGTGGGCGGTGCCGGGGCTGACGACCGTGCGGCGACCGCTGGCCGGGGTGGCCGGGGCGGCGGTGTCCCTGCTGGCGCGGTTGGCGAGGGGCGAGCCGATGGACGGGTTACCGGTGGAACTGGCGACGGAACTGGTCGTCCGGTCCAGCACGGCCCCGCCACCCGCCGCCGGGCCCGCGCGTACCGGGATCCGGCGCCGCCCGGCCGGGGAGCCGCCCAAGGGCCGGCCTCAGCCCTCGGTCCCGCACCCGGCGGGACAGCCGCGCCCGGCGCGCCGACGGTAGACGGCGGCCCCACGGTAGACAGCGGGCCCACGGTAGACGGCGGCCCGAGAGCAGACGACGGACCGCGGTCAGCGGTACGCGCCGGAGACGCTGTAGGCGTAGACGCCGACGAGGGCCATGACGCCGAGGAGGATCGCCCACGACTTCAGGCTCGTGTGGCGCGAACGCCCCTTCTTCGCGGCGGACTTGGTCGTACGCTCCCGGGGCGCGCCGTCCCCGCCGCGCCGCCCGGCCCGGCCACCGGAGCGCGCGGGCTTCGTCCGTACCGCCCGGGACGGCTCCGCGTCGGCGGCCGCCTCGGCCAGGAGGCGGCGGCAGACGGCGGCGAGCTCGTCGCGACCGGCGGAGAGGCTCACGACCACCTCGGAGCGGGCGGGCGCGGTGGTGCCGCCGTCGATGATGCGGCCCGCGCGGATGAGCACGTCGTCGCGGGTGCCGCGCGGCGACAGACTGATCCACCGCCGTACGTGCTCGCCCCGGATGACGACGCCGCCCGACCGTTCGCGGTACAGCGTGTGCTCCCGCCACAGGAGTACCGCCAACTCCTCGGCCAGATCCCTGAGTCGCGTGTGCATGGCCTTCCCCTCCGCTCCGCAAACACGCGCTCGAACACGCATGCGCACCGCGCACTGTAGCGGGCGCGTCCGACAACCCGTCAGCGGGCGGCACCACCTCCGCCCCCGCGGCCCGGACACCACGCGACAAACCCCTCGGGCCACCCAGCGGGTAAGAGGCACAACACCACTTCACCCCTATACTCCCGCCATGCAACCGACGACGATCAGACGGGCCGCCGCACGGGACGCGGCGCGCCTCACCGCGATGGTCCAGGGGTCCGGCGCGTACCGGGGCAGGTACGCCCCGATGGTGGCCGGATACCAGGTGACCCCCGAATACATCCGCCGACACGAGGTCTACGCGGCCGTGGACGCCGCCGACCGCCCGCTGGGCTTCTACGCCCTGATCCTGCGGCCCGCGGAGCTCGACCTGGCGTTCGTGGCGGACGAGGCGCAGGGCACGGGCATCGGGCGACTGCTGCTTGAGCACATGTTCGACCGGGCGCGGGCGGCCGGACTGACGGAGGTCCGGGTCGTGTCGCACCCTCCCGCCGAACGGTTCTACCGGCGGATGGGCGCCGAGCGGGTGGGGACGGCTCCCCCGATGCCGCCGAAGGTCACCTGGGAGCGGCCGGAACTCCGGTTCACCCTCACCTGACGCCCACCGGGAGGGCGGCCCGGCCGGCCATCCGACGCGACGCCGACCCCGGCGGCCGCACGTCAACCGGCGGTTGACACCCTCAGAGTGTCAACTTAAGGTTGACGCATGACGAAACCCGGGAACGCCACCGCCTCCGTGCGCCTCGACGACCTCATCCAGGCCATCAAGAAGACCCACGACGACACGCTCGACCAGCTCTCCAGCGCCGTCATCGCCGCCGACCACCTGGGCGAGGTGGCGGACCACCTGATCGGGCACTTCGTGGACCAGGCGCGCCGGTCCGGCGCGTCGTGGACGGACATCGGCCGCAGCATGGGCGTGACCCGGCAAGCGGCGCAGAAGCGGTTCGTGCCGAAGGACCCGGGCGAGCCGACGGAGATCGACCCGAGCCAGGGGTTCAGCCGGTTCGACGAGACGGCCCGGAACATCATCGTCGCCGGGCACACCGCCGCGCAGCAGGCCGGCAGCGCCGAAATGGGCCTCCCCCACCTCGTGCTCGGCCTCCTGAGCGAGCCGGAGACGGCCGCCGTGCGGGCGATCACCGCGCAGGGCGTGGCACTGGACGCCGTACGGAGCGCCGCGACCGGCGCACTGCCCCCGGCCGCCGACGAGCCGCCGTCCCTGGTGCCGTACGACCACGCGGCCAAGAAGGTCCTGGAGCTGACGTTCCGCGAGGCCCTGCGCCTCGGGCACCAGTACGTCGGCCCCGAGCACCTGCTGCTCGCCCAGCTGGAGTACGAGAACGGCGACGGCCTGCTCAGCGGTCTCGGCATCGACAAGGCCGCCACGGAGGCGCACCTCACGGCGGCGCCCTGACCCCCGTCTCCCGGGGGCGCCTTGACCCCCCGTCCGCCGGTGGCGGCTCAGCCGAGCCGCCACCGGCGGACGCGGCCCGCGTGCGGGGTGAGCCAGGTGCCGTCGCCGAGCGGGACCACCCTGTCCCCCGCCCCGCACGGGTAGCGCAGCCGCCCCAGGCGGCGCAGCGTGTCGGCGGCGAGCAGCCAGTGCGTCCGCTCCGGCCGGCCGCCCCGAGGCGTCCAGTCGGCGGTGAGGAGGAGGTGCCGGCCGTCGAGCGCGTACACATGGGAGAACTCGTCGTTCTCGGTGTCCCACGACAGGTCGTCCAGGTCGAGTCCGGCCCGTGGCGACGGGTCACCGGCGTCGTACAGGGCCAGTTCGTACCGTTCGTCGTCGAGGCTCATGAACTCGGCGCGGCGCATGGTCACCACGCGGGACGAGCCGGGCACGAACGCGACGACCTGGTGGCGGTCCCCGCCGGCCCCCAGGACGCGCAGGGCGTCGGGCGCGGGCTCCATCCAGTACCCGGCCCAGCTGTACCAGGCCGTCCAGAACGACGCCGCCAGCAGCTCCCCGTCGGCCCGCCATTCCAGGTCCACCGCCCCGGAGACGGCCGCGACCGGCCGCTCGGCCAGGACGGCCCCGGTCCGCGCGTCCAGCAGGAGCAGGCGGTCCTGGCCGTAGCCGTACCGGGGCGGGTCGTCGTACACCAGGATCGCCCGCGCCCGGTCCTCGTCGGGCAGCAGCGTGGGCACCGCGGCGGCGACGAACCGGCCGCACGGGCTGGGCGCCGGGGCGCCCGGCGCGCGGGGCGGGCGGTGGCCGCCGTGCCACGGGTCGTGCGGCAGCTCCCAGCGGGTCGCGCCGTCGGCGGTGACGGCCCGCACGCGGGACGGCTCCGCGACGACGAAGCCGCCATCGGCGGCCGGCTCCACCCGCGCACCGGTCGGCGGCGCCCAGCTCGCGACCGGCTCGCAGGGACCGGCGAGGAACGCCTCGCGCTCGTACACGTCGACCCGCTCGTCCGTCCACACGCCGATCCGTCCGCCGGCCGTGGCCCGGACGTCGCCGTCCACGTCGACCGCGCCCATCGGGACGGCGTCGATCCGTATGTCCCCCGTCTCTCGCATACGGCGATCCTCACACGCCCCGCCACCGGCCCGCCCCCGATTTCGCGCGGCGGACGGGTCAGGTGCGCGGCGTCCAGCGGTACTTGCCGCCGCCGACCCACCGGACGGCGGCCGGATCGTCCAGGTCGACATGGGCCATCCCCGACTCGTGGGCGAGCCGGATCACGTCGACCATGTCGCGGGCGGTGCCGACGACCTCGCCCCTGACCTCGACCACGCGGTACGGCGGGTCGGCCGGGACGACGCCGAGGACGACGATCGGGGCGGGCGCAGGCAGGGGCGTCCCGTCGGGCCCGACCACGGGGAACGGGGCGGGGGCGGGGCCCGGGGTGCCTTCGGGGAGGTCGTCGTCGCTCATCGCTTCGGGTCTCCTTCGGTGCGGGCGGCGGCACGGGACGGGGACTGATCAGACATATACGGTTTATCACCCCGGCATGTCCCCGCGCCCCCCGTGAGCCGCCCCGCGACGCCCCCCGTGAGCCCTCCCGCGACGCCCCGCCCGCCGTTGAACCGTTCCCGCGACGCCCCGCCCGCGGCCAGGCCCCCGGGAGCCCGCGCGCCCGCCTACTCCACCCACGGAGACCTCGCCAGGCCGTCCACGGCGGACCCCGCACCGCCCACGGCGGCCGCCCGCCGTGGACGCCGCCGGGCCGCCGGTCGTCACCCGCCATGACGACACCCCGCGCCGCCGGCGCTCAGGCCGTGTGCCGCAGCACCTCCTCGGCCAACCGGCCGTCCAGGGCGGACGGGAGGGTGTGGCCCATGCCCGGCAGGGGGACCAGCCGGGCGCCGGGTATGGCGGAGGCCAGGGCCTCGGCGTGCGGGTAGGGGAACATCGGGTCGGCGGTGCCGTGGAGCACCAGCGTCGGCACGGCCACACCGGCGAGCTCGTCCGCGGCACCGCTCCCGGCGGCTCCGGCGAGCGTGTGGTTGAGGGCGGCGGACAGGTCGCGGGCCCGCTCGTACACCCGCGTCTCCATCGCCCGGTACTCGTCCTCGTCGTACGGCAGCTCCGGCCCGTGCAGGACGCGCCACAGCGGCATCCGCGCGCTGAGGTACCCCTCCAGGTCCGTCGCCGCGGCAGGCGGCGCCGACGCCAGGGCGGCCAGCAGTTCGCCCGTGGGCGGCGGGAGCTGGTCCGGGAGCGGCGGCAGCCCGGCCGCGGCGCGGCCGACGATGGCGGCCATGTCGGTGCCCAGCGGGGAAGAGGCGAGAGCGGTCAGGGTCAGCACACGGTCCGGGTGGGTGACGGCGAGCCGCTGGGCGATGACGCCCCCGAGGGACGCGCCGACGCAGTGCGCCTGCTCGACGCCGAGGCCGTCGAGGACCGCGAGGGCGTCCGCCGCCATGTCGGCGACCGTGTACGGGTGGGTGGCGAAGTCGACGGTGGAGGAGCGGCCCGCGTCCCGGTGGTCGTACCGGATGACCCGGCGGCCACCGGCGACGAGCCGCCGGACGAACCCGTCGTTCCACTGCACGCCCTGGGCGCCGGCGCCCATCAGCAGCAGTACCGCCGGGTCGTCGGGGTCGCCGAACTCCTCGGTCCACAGCTGGAGTTCCCCGGCCGGCACCATGCGCTCGGTCCCTGCGAAGCGGTCCATGTCGGTCCCGCGATCATTTTCCTGCATGGTCGTTCAGGTTAATGGGCGGCGGCGGCGAGCGCCACCGTTTTCCGGCCGGGACTCCGCGCCGGGCGCACGGGGTGGGCGCACGCGCCCGTACGGCTCCGGCCCGGCTGACGGCAGGCGTGCCCGTACGGCTCCGGCCCGGCTGGACGCGGGGGAAGGGGCCCCGGCACCCTGTTGCGCATGGCAGGGGTCAAGGGGCAGGTGCAGAAGCGGGGCGTGGAGCGGCGCCGCGCGATGGTCGACGCGGCGATCACACTGTTCGCGCGGCACGGCGTGCGGGGTACGGGTGTCGCCGCCGTCGCCGAGCGCGCCGGGGTCACACCGTCCGCCCTGATCCACCACTTCGGCAGCAAGGACGGGCTGCTGCGGGCCGTACTGGAGGAGGCGGACCGGCGGGCGCTGGAGCGGCTGTCGGCGACGCCGGCGGCGCGGCCCACCGTGCGGGAGGCGTTCGACTGGCTCGTACGCGACGTGGAGCACACGGCGGCGGCCGAGCGGGAACTGGCGGCGCTGCACACGACGCTGACCGCGGAGAACCTGGAGCCCGGGGCGGCGCTGCACACCTGGTTCCGGGACCGCAACCGGGCGCTGCGGGGTCGGCTCACGGAGGTGTTCCGGAGGGCCGTCGCGGACGGCTCGGCGCGCGCGGACCTGCCGGCGGAGAGGCTGGCGGCGGAGGCGGCGGCGTTCCTGGAGGGCGTCCATCTGCTGTGGCTGCTGGACCCGGAGCAGGTGGACCTGGCGGCCGTGAGCCGGGGCTACTTCGACGCGCTGGCGGCCCGCGTCGAGCCGCCGCCGGAGGGGTGAGGCGGCCGGTTCCGGGCCCCGAGGGGCGGCCCCTGCCCCTCCGGCCGCCCGCAGGCGGGCCCGGGCTCGCGGGCATAGCCTGGACGGGACGGATGGACGAAAGGTGGCGGCCATGGCGCACCGCGACATCGACCAGGCCGGGGAGCGCGCGGACCGGGCAGTGGACCCGCGCGGGAGCGCCGTACGTGACGAGGGGCGTGGGAGCGCCGTACGTGGCGAGCAGCCGCGGCGGCTGACGCCGGACACCGTGCGGGACCTGTTCGCCGACCGCGCCCCGCTGGGCCTGGTCCGGCTGTTCGAGGCGTCGGTCCCGCTGGTCCTGGACAGGGAGCCCGTGGAGGACGAGGAGCGGATGCACGCCGACCTGGCGGGACCTCTGCACCTGACCCCGCTCGGGCGCGGTGGCGACATGGTGCTGGCGGCGTTCACCGACCGGGCGGCGATGCTGGAGGCGGTACGCCGGGAGGACCGCGGCTACGAGGAGCTGTCCCCGGAGCGGCGCGAGGAGGCCCGCGCGTCCCTCAAGGAGATCTGCGTGTCGAACCCGACCGTGCTCGACGCGCACGTGTGCTTCTTCGAGGACGCCGGCGAGCAGGGCGACGAGGAGTGCCTCGGCCCGGAGCTGGGCTTCCCCAACCTGAGCCGGGTGCGGCGGGGCTTCCTCGGCACGCAGAACTGGAACGACGTGATCTCGTCGCTGAGCTGGTGCCGCTTCGACGTGTCGCTGTTCGACGCCTTCGACTGGCAGGGCAACGAGTTCTTCGCCCCGAAGGGCTGCAACACCCCGGACCTGGCCCGCTTCGGCTGGGGCGACCGCGCCGCGTCGATCGTCAACTGGGGTTCGTGACGGGGCGGCGGGTACGGTACGCGCATGACGGCCGACGACACGGAGCAGGCCCGGCCCGAGGAGGCCGTCCCGCCGGCGGTACGCGCGGTGTACGGCCCGGAGGATCTGAGTTCCGTACCCGCTTTCCGGGGCGGGTTCATCAACTTCGGCTGCTGGGACGGCATCTCCCTGGACGGCCCGCTCACGGCCGGGGACCGGGTGCGCAGCGAACGGCAGTTGTACCGGCGGGTGCTGAACACGCTGGACGGCGCCGGGGAGGGCCGAGGGCGGGCCCTGGAGGTGGGCTGCGGGCTGGGCCTGGGCTGCGCGCTGGCCCTGGAGGAGTACGCGTACGACGCGGTGACCGGGATGGACATCCACCCCGACCAGTTGGAGCGCGCCCGCCGCGCCAACGCCGCGCTCCTGGCGTCCGCGCCGGGGCGGCTGCGCCTGGTGCGGGGCGCGGCGGAGCGGATGCCGTGCGGGGACGGCGAGTTCGACCGGGTGTACTCGGTGGAGGCCGCCCAGCACTTCCGCGACCTGGACGCGTTCGCGGCCGAGTGCGCCCGTGTGCTGCGGCCCGGCGGACGCCTGGCGGTGGCGTCGTTCTTCGTGCCGGGCGAGGAGGAGCGGCCGGAGGCGGCCGATGAGCTGGCGGCGCGCCTGGACAGCTTCGCGTCGGGCCTCGACGCGGCCCGCCCGCTGGGGGCGCTGACCGGCGCGCTCGCGGCGGCGGGCCTGGCGGACGTACGGCCCGAGTCGATCGGCGCGTCGGTCTGGCCGGGCCTGGACCACTACCTGGCGGGCCTCGACCTGGGCGTGACCTGGCCCCGCGCCTTCCTCACCTCGTACCGCGACGGCCTGCTCGACTACTACCTGGTGACGGCGGCCGCCCCGTGACGCAAGGGGGCCCGGAGCCGCCGAGGGCCGCGTGTACGTCCGCCGGACGCCGCGTGCGCCGCCCGCCCGGTCACTGGAGGGCGCCGCTGCGTCTGCCCTCCTCCAGCAGGGCCCGCACCAGGGGCGACTTGATCCCCGGCGCGACGAACCAGAGAGGTGGAGCGGGGCGCCAGAAAGGCGTGTCCGGACGGCTCCGGGAGATCTCGACGCGGTGGAAGCCCGCGACGAGACCCGCCACCGCCGTCTGCCGCACGCCGGTGACCTCGCTCCACGCCACGGAGTCGCGCACCCGGCCGAATCGGTCGGTGACCGCCACGCCGTCCGCGCACAGGTAGCACCTGTTCACACCGAGGCGGGCGCTCAGCGCGCGCCATCCGAACTTCACGGCGTACACCCCGGCCACCACGGCCGTCATCACGGCCGCGTTGCCGTCGACCTGGGACGGGTCGACGACGGTGATGACGAGCAGGACCCCCCACAGCAGCAGCATGAAGCCGCGCAGCACCTGCATCGTGGCCCCCACGGCGGGGTTGATGACGGCGTAATGGCCGCGTATCTCCCCGAGTCCCGGATCGGCCCCCCTGAATCCCACTGACGCCCCCCTGCGGTCGAAGCCGGGTCGTCCGTGTCGCGCAAGTGCCCGGCAGGGCATGCCATACCCGCGCCGCCGCGCCCCCACGCGGCCGGGAACGCGGAAAGACCCCAGATCTACTGGGGTCTTTCGCTGGTGTCCGAGGGGGGACTTGAACCCCCACGCCCGATAAAGGGCACTAGCACCTCAAGCTAGCGCGTCTGCCATTCCGCCACCCGGACCAGGTGTCTGTCGCTTCGGGGGTGTTCCCCGCGGCGACATGGATAACTCTACCAGGGGTTTGAGGTGCCCTTCACCCTCATATCCCGTGGTCAGGCGGGGTGCCCGGTCCGTTCGGGGGTGGTTACGGAGGGTGAAGGGCGGGTGCTGCGGGCTACGGAATGCGGATGACCTGGCCGGCGTACGAGAGGTTGCCGCCGAAGCCGAAGAGGAGCGCCGGGGAGCCGGGGGGCACGTCGCCGCGGGCGACCAGCTTCGACAGGGCCATGGGGATGGACGCCGCCGAGGTGTTGCCGGACTCCGTGACGTCGCGGGCCACCACCGCGTTGACCGCGCCGATGCGCCGCGCCATGGGCTCGATGATCCGCAGGTTCGCCTGGTGCAGGACGACCGCCGCGAGGTCCTCGGGGGCCACCCCCGCGCGTTCGCAGACCTGGCGGGCGATGGGCGGGAGCTGCGTGGTGGCCCAGCGGTAGACCGCCTGGCCCTCCTGGGCGAAGCGCGGCGGGGTGCCCTCGATGCGCACCGCGTGGCCCATCTCCGGGACCGAGCCCCACAGGACCGGGCCGATGCCGGGTGTGCCGTCCGGGGCGGCCTCCACGACGGCCGCGCCCGCCCCGTCGCCGACGAGGACGCACGTCGTGCGGTCCGTCCAGTCGGTCACCTCCGTCATCTTGTCGGCGCCGATGACCAGCGCGCGGCGCGCCGACCCGGCCCGCACCGCGTGGTCGGCCGTCGCCAGGGCGTGGGTGAAGCCCGCGCACACCACGTTGAGGTCCATCGTGGCCGGCGACCCCATGCCGAGGCGGGCGGCCACGCGGGCGGCCGTGTTCGGGGAGCGGTCGATCGCCGTGGACGTGGCGACCAGCACCAGGTCGATGTCCGAGGGCATGAGGCCCGCCGACGCCAGCGCCTTCGCCGCGGCGTGGGCCGCCATCTCGTCGACCGGCTCGTCCGGTCCCGCGACGTGGCGGGTGCGGATGCCGACGCGGCTGCGGATCCACTCGTCGCTGGTGTCGACCAGGCGGGCCACGTCGTCGTTGGTGAGCACCTTGGCGGGCTGGTAGTGCCCGAGCGCGGCGATACGAGTGCCCGTCATGCCCGGGGACCCCCTCGGCTGGTTGGTACGGATGGTCAGGAGCCCCAAGTCTGGTCAGCGACTCACGGGTAACCCGCAGCGTGATCCCACAGCATTCGCGGCCGCCTCTTGGAGGGTCCGCCACATCGCCACCTGCCGGTTCGTGGGATGCGCCGTGCACGACAATGGGCTGCGGAGCCGTACGACGCGACGAGGGGACGAGGCACATGGGACGGGTCACGGAGCGGCGGCGCGTCATCCGCGTCCGGGACGGGGCCGTGTCCGTCCGGCCGGACACGCTCGTCGCCGAGGAGCCGCTGGAGATACGGCTGAACGGCAAGCCGCTCGCGGTCACCATGCGCACGCCCGGCGACGACTTCGCGCTCGCCGCCGGGTTCCTGGTCAGCGAGGGCGTGCTCGGCTCGGCGGACGAGGTGCGGAACATCGCGTACTGCGCGGGCGCCCGCGACGACGGCGGCAACACGTACAACGTGGTCGACGTGCGGCTCGCGCCGGGTGTGCCGGTGCCCGACATCAGCCTGGAGCGGAACGTCTACACGACCTCCTCGTGCGGGCTGTGCGGCAAGGCCAGCCTGGACGCGGTGCGCACGACCACCCGGTTCGCCCCGTCGGACGGACCGCCGGTGCGGGTCGGGGTGGACGTGCTGGCCGCGCTGCCGGACCGGCTGCGGGAGGCGCAGCGGGTGTTCGAGCGGACCGGCGGGCTGCACGCGGCGGCCCTGTTCTCCCCGTCGGGCGAGCTGATCGACGTGCGGGAGGACGTGGGGCGGCACAACGCCGTGGACAAGGTCGTCGGACGGGCCCTGCGGGAGGGGCGGCTGCCGCTCGGCGGGACGGTCCTGATGGTGTCGGGGCGTGCCTCGTTCGAGCTGGCCCAGAAGGCCGTCATGGCGGGCGTCCCCGTGCTGGCGGCCGTCTCCGCGCCGTCGTCGCTCGCCGTGGACCTGGCCGCCGAGACCGGGCTGACCCTGGTCGGGTTCCTGCGGGGCGGGTCGATGAACGTGTACGCCGGGGAGGAGCGGCTGCTCGGCCCCGACGGGGATCCGCTGACGGACGCGTGATCCCGCCGGGCCGGCGCCGGTCGCGGGCGGATGGCTCCGTACACACGGTTCCGGCTCCGGCTGGCGGCCCGGGGAAGCGGCGGTCAGCGGGGCGCCGCGTACGGGTCGGCCTCCGCGTCCCGCTGCCACGGCGGCGCCGCCTCCAGTGGCAGAGGGAAGCGCACCACCCGCCGCAACGGCAGCCGGGCGCTACGGGTGCTGTGGGCGCGCCCGCCGTCGCGAACTGGTAGCGCGGCGGGGCAACTCGACGCTGTGCGAAGGGTCGCTCAAATGCATCGCAGCAGGACGCCAGGGGCCTCGCCGGCTCCTCGCGGGGTGCGCGTCAGCGGGCCCTGCCCCCGGCCTCCTTCGGCGGGTCGATCATCTGGAGGGCGAGCGTCGCCGGGGGTTCGGCCACACCGGGGCCGCCCGCTTCGACCCAGGACAGGATGTCGTCCAGGCAGTCGTCGTCCAGCGCCCAGCCGATCCACGCCGCCCGGGCGCCCCTCCGCCGGGCCTCGGTGGACGGCTGGACGACCACGACGTTGGCCTGGCCGCACGGGCCGAGGCAGTCGCTCGTACGCACGGCCAGCCGCCCGCCGGACGCCGCCGCGGCCTGCCGCAGCCGCTCCAGCTGGCCGGCGTGGTCCGTGCCCGGGTTCTTGCGCGGGTCGCCGCAGCAGCAGCCCCGGCACACGACGAGCGAACAGGGCCGGGACGCCCCGGGACGTATCCAGCCGCGCGTCACCGCACGCCTCCGGCGACGAGGGGCGGGACGGGGCGGGTGGTCGCCACCGGGCCGGCGAGTGCCGGACCGGTGAGCGTCGGGCGGGCCGGTGTCGGGCGGGCGAGCGTCAGGCGGGCCGGTGTCGCGGGTGCGGGCATGGCTCTCACCGTAGCCGCCGTGATCTTGGCGTGCGGGGGTGGGTGCCACCGAGCCGCCCGCGTGCTCCCCGTACCCCCGGCGTGCCAGTGCGCCCGCGCGCCGGCCGCCCCGCGCGTGCGCCCGTCCGCGCTTCCCGGCGCCCGCGCCCGTGCCCGGCACCGCCCCGTGCGCATCCCTCGGGCGCGGACCCGGCCGCGTACGGGGCGCGGTCACGGCCCCGCGCACGACGCGGGCCCGCCTCGTACAGGGCGCGGGCCCGCCCCGTACAGGGCGCGGACCCGCCGCGTACGAGGAGGTTCCGCGCGGCACCGGTGGTCTTCGGCCATCCGCCCTGTGGCCCTCGCGTACGGATTCGGTGGAGATTCCCGCCGCCGGCCTCCGCCCCGGCCCCCGGCAGCCGCCGCTCCCCCACCTCCATGACCATGTGCTCACCGGTCTGACCTGTGCCGATGACATGTGTCCAGACTTCATCAAGAGCCTCCCGCCGAAACTCTCCGTCCGGTACCGTCACCCTCCGCTGTGCTGAGCGCCACAAGGAGCAGGCCATTGCGCGAGTTGACAGTCCCGCCCCTGGCGGCGGCTCCGCTGGTCGGCGGGCTGGCCGACGCCGTGTTCGACCACGCCGCGAGCGATCCGGACCGGGTCGCCCTGGGCCGGAAGGACGCGTCTGGGGTGTGGCACGACGTCACCTCCGGGGCGTTCAGGGACGAGGTGCTGGCTCTCGCCAAGGGGCTCCTCGCGCACGGCGTGCGGTTCGGGGACCGCGTGGCGGTCATGTCCCGTACGCGCTACGAGTGGACCCTCTTCGACTTCGCGCTGTGGACCGTCGGCGCGCAGCCCGTCCCCGTGTACCCGACGTCCTCCGCCGACCAGGTCCACTGGATGCTCCACGACGCCGGGGTCAGCGCGTGCGTGGTCGAGCACGAGGACCACGCGATGACGGTGGGTTCCGTCGTGGACCGCCTGCCGCATCTGAAGCGGCTGTGGCAGCTCGACCGGGGCGCGGTCGACGAACTGGTCGCCGCGGGGGCGCGGATTGCCGACGACGTGGTGCACCGGCACCGGCGCGCGGTCACCCCGGACTCCGTCGCCACCGTCATCTACACCTCGGGCACGACCGGCCGCCCCAAGGGCTGTGTGCTGACGCACGGCAACTTCATGTTCGAGTCGGACACGCTGGTGCGCCGCTGGGAGCCGGTGTTCCGCTCCAGGCCGGGTGACGAGGCGTCCACGCTGCTGTTCCTGCCGCTCGCCCATGTCTTCGGCCGCATGGTGGAGGTGTCGGCGGTGCGCGGCCGGGTCAAGCTCGGCCACCAGCCGCAGCTGGCGGCGGCCGCGCTGCTGCCGGACCTGGCGGCGTTCCGCCCGACGTTCGTGCTGGCCGTGCCGTACGTCTTCGAGAAGGTCCTCGCAGCGGCCCGGCGGCGGGCGGAGGCCGAAGGGAAGGGCGGTGCCTTCGAGCGGGCGGTCGAGGTGGCCGTGCGGTACGCGGAGGCGCAGGAGGACCGGGAGTTCGGGCTGGGGCCCGGGCCTTCGGCCGCGCTGCGGATGCGGCACCAGTTCTTCGAGAAGCTCGTGTACGCGAAGGTGCGTGAGGCGTTCGGCGGGCGGGTGCGGCACGCCATGTCGGGCGGCTCGGCGATGGACCGGCGCACCGGGCTGTTCTACGCGGGCGCGGGCATCACCGTGTACGAGGGGTACGGGCTGACGGAGACCTCGTCGGCGGCGACCGCCAACCCGCCGGAGCGGACCCGGTTCGGCACGGTGGGCCGGCCCGTGCCGGGCACCTCGGTGCGGATCGCGGACGACGGCGAGGTGTGGCTGCGCGGCCCGCAGGTCTTCTCCGGGTATCTGAACGACCCGGCATCCGGCGAGGCGGCGCTGCGCGACGGGTGGCTGGCCACCGGCGACCTGGGGGCGCTCGACGAGGACGGCTATCTGACGATCACCGGGCGGAAGAAGGAGATCCTGGTGACGACGAGCGGCAAGAGCGTGTCGCCGCTCGCACTGGAGGACCGCGTGCGGTCGCATCCGCTGGTCGCGCAGTGCGTGGTCGTCGGCAACAACCGGCCGTACATCGCCGCCCTCGTCACCCTCGACCAGGAGGCCGTCGACCACTGGCTGGCCATGCAGCGGCGCGACCCGATGCCGGCGGCCGAGCTGGTCCGCGACCCGGCCCTGGAGAAGGAGATCCGGCGGGCGGTCATCGCCGCCAACACGCTCGTCTCGCACGCCGAGTCGATCCGCACGTTCCGGATACTGGCGCATCCGTTCAGCGAGGAGCAGGGCCTGCTGACCCCGTCGCTGAAGCTGAAGCGGCGGGCGATCGAGAAGGTGTACGCGGTGGAGGTCGAGGCGCTGTACCGCTGACGCCACCGGACCCGCGGGCCCCCTGCCCCCTCCTGGACCAGCCCGCCCGCCGGGGCCCCGGCCCGCCGGAGCGCCCAGCCCACCGGGGGTCCGGCCCGCCGGAGCGCCCAGCCCACCCGGGGGTCCGGCCCGCCGGGGCTCCAGCGCACCAGGACGCCCGGCCCCGGCACCGCGCCCGACCCGGCCGGGCACCGCGTCCAGCCGGCACCGCGTCCAGCCCTGAGCCGCGTACGCGACCGGCGGCCGGGCCCCGTGTGTGCCCGGCCGCCGCCGCGTCACGGCCTGCCGGGCACCCCCGGCGGGCGGCCGTTGCCCCGGGTCAGGGTGTAGCCCCAGATGCCGGCCAGGGCGGCGAGCGCCGCTCCGCCCGCCGTCCACAGCCAGCGCGCCGACCACCAGCCGGAGGCCCAGCCGTCCTCGGGTTCCACGGTCGCCGACGAGCCCTGCACCAGCGGCTCGGACAGCCGGCCGTCCACGTCGGCGGCGGCCCCCGCGTCGTCGGCGGACACGTCCAGCGCCGCGTCGAAGGGCAGGCCGATGTCGGTCGCGGCGAGGCGGGTGGCGGTCAGCCGCACGTAGTACGCGCCGGGCAGCGGGTCGTTCGACCACGGTTCGGCCCAGCCGCGCACCGTGCGCAGACGGCAGGTGAGCGTGACCGTGCGGGCGTCCGCCGCGAGGCCGCGCGTGTCGCTGCCGTGGACGCACGCCTGGCGGCGGCGCAGCCCGTCGTACACGTCGATCCGCCAGGTGGCGGCGGCGCTGCGGGCGGACGTCTCGGGCAGGGTGACCGTGGCCCGGACGGTGGCCCGGTCGCCCGTGTCGGCGGGGAACTGCCAGTACAGGTAGTCGCCGGTGGACGCCTGGGCGGTCGCGCGCTGGCCGGGGCGGACGGCGGTGGCCGCGCGGAACGAGGTGCCCGCCTCCGTCGGCGCGGGCGGTTCGCCGTCCGTGGCGGCCGGGGTGGGCGTGGGGCTCGCGGCGGCGGCCGTGCCCGGTGCGGCGAGGCCGCCGAGCAGGGCGGCCCCGGCGAGCAGCACGGCGGTGGCGGCGGTGCGCGAGGTCCGTACGGTACGCATCAGTTGGTCCTCCAGACGGTGACGCGCCAGCGCGAGATCCAGCCCCACAGCAGTCCCGCGATGAACCCGGCGAGCGTGAGCGCGCCGAGCAGCCACCAGCCCCTGCCGAGGCCGAGGAAGGCGGTGTCGTCGGCGTCGCCCGGGCCGTCGACGACGGCGACGCTCAGCTCGACCGGCAGGCCGGGCGTGGTCTTGACGCCCGCGGGGGCGGAGAAGGAGTTGCTGACGCGCAGGCAGACCGTCTCGGCGGCGGGCTTGGCGGCGGAGTCGGAGTCGGCGCCCTCGATGTCGGGCCTGGGATAGCGCAGGCCCGTCGATATGACGTCGGTACGGCCGTCACCGGCCGCCTCGCCCCGCACGATCTCCCGCCCGGCCAGGGTCGACGCCTTCAGCAGGACGCCGTAGTCGCGGTGGACGGCGCGGTCGGCGGCGACGCTCACCGAGGCGCGCAGCTCCTGCCCCGGCAGCACCTCGACGCGGTACCAGCGGTGCTGGCCGAACGTCTCCCGGTCGGTGTACAGGCCCGGCTGGAGGACGGGCGCCTTGGCGCAGCTGCCGGCGCCCTCGGTGGCGACCGGGGTGAGGACCGGCTTGGCGGCGCGGTCGACCAACTGGCTCACCCTGGCCGACAGTTCACCGGTGTGCTGCACGGAGGTGTAGGTGCCGCCGGTGGCCTCGGCGATGCAGACGAGCTGGGCGCGGGTCTTGGCGTCGGGGACGAGGCCGAGCGTGTCGATGGTGAGGTGGATGCCCTTGGCGGCGATCTCCCGCGCGACCTGGCACGGGTCGAGGGGCGCGCAGGTGTCCTCGCCGTCGGTGATGAGGACGATCCGGCGGGTGGCGTCGCCGCCCTCCAGGTCCTTCGCGGCACCGAGCAGCGCGGGTCCGATGGGCGTCCAGCCGGTCGGGGTCAGCGTGGCGACGGCGGCCTTGGCCTCCGTGCGGTCGAGGGGCCCGACCGGGTAGAGCTGCCGGGTGTCCTTGCAGCCCTCCTTGCGGTCCTTGCCGGGGTAGTCGGCGCCGAGGGTGCGGATGCCGAGCCGCACCTCGTCGGGGACGGCGTCGAGGACCTCGTTGAACGCCTGCTTCGCGGCGGCCATCCGGGACTGGCCGTCGATGTCGCGGGCCCGCATGGACCCGCTGACGTCCAGGACCAGTTCGACCTTGGGTGGTTCCTTCGCGGCCGGTTCCCCGGCGTCGGCCCGGGCGGCCACCGGGGAGAGGCCGCCCGTCAGGGTGACCAGCAGGCCGCACAGACCGGCCGCCAGTCGCTTTCGTGTGATCATCGCCGGATCATAGTGAGGGCGTGAGGCCGCCCCCAACTCACCGGCCGGCCGCGGGCGTCCCGGAGGACCGGCACCGCTCGGACCGCTCGCCGGACCGCGCCGGACCGCCCCGGGCCGGTTGCCGGACCACGCCGGACCGCCCGGGGCCGCCCTGCCGGACTCAATTGCGCGGGCCGACCCCTTCGAGCATCCGCCGCATCACCGGCACGGGCAGGCCGGGGTTGGCGACCGCGTCGCGCAGGGTGGCGCGGTCGCGCAGCAGCCGTACGAGGGAGCGGGCCGGCAGAACGGGGTTGCGGGCCGCGGCGGTGCGGACCCCTTCGTCGACGTCGTCCAGGAGCCGTACCGCCGAGGCGGCCGACAGCCGGGGGTCCTCGGCGGCGCGGCGGCGCACCTCGGCGGCGGGGTCGCGGCTGAGGCGCTCCACCAGTTCCGGTGTCGACTGCGGGTCGTCGGGCGCGAGCCGCCGCATCCGGGGGCTGGGGTCGTCCGCGTACCGCAGGAGGCCCGTGCGGGGGAAGTTCGGGTGGCCGCGCGGCCGGTCGGGGTGGCTGAGACTGCCGTCCCACCAGCGCCACACCTCCAGCAGCAGGTCGGCGGGCGCGTCGTCGCAGGACTCGGCGAGGAACAGCCGTACGACGCTGTCCTCGTCGCGCGCCAGCCGCTCGACCGCGTCCGGCGGGAGGCGCCGGGCGCGGGCGGCGCCGGCGCGCAGCAGGGGGTGCGCGGAGGCGGCGCAGCGGCGCATCGCCTCCGGGTCGCCGTGGAGGGCGGCCACCCAGGACGGGGTGCGGCGCAGGGCGTGCGGGGCGACCGTGTAGGGGACGGACGCCCGCTGCTGCTCGGTGAGTTCGGGCCGTACGGACACGGCGAGGCGCACGGCGTCGTCGGGGTCGTGGCCGAGGGCGGCGACCAGGTCGGGCGGGAGGTGCGGGTTGGCGGCGAGCCGTTCGCGCAGCGTCGCGTCGGGGTGGGCGGCCAGGTGCTCGGCGAGGTCCCGTTCCAGGCGGCAGCGGCGTACGGCCGTCTCGCCCAGGTCCTCGGCCTCGTACACGGGGCGGGGCAGCGGGTGGTCCTCGTGGTGGGCGAGGAGCGCGGCGCGGCGGGCGACCGGGGCGGGATCGTCCAGGAGGCGGCGGCGGGCGGGTGCGTCGAGGTGCGGCCAGGCGGCCGGGCAGGCGGCGGCCCGTACGGCGGCGACCGGGTCGGCGGCGAGGGCGGCGGCGAACGGGCCGGGCAGGCCCGGCAGTTCGACAGCGGCGGCGCGGACGGTGGGGTTCGGGTGGGCGGCGAGGCGCTCGCAGGTGTCCGGGGAGAGGTCGGCGCGATGCCGGGCGGCACGCTCGACCAGGAGCTCCAGGCGGCGTGGCGCGGGCGGCGTGAAGAACAGGGCGTCCCACTGGGCTGCCGTCAAGTCCCGGCGTGCCTCGACGAGTTCGGCGCGGACACGCCAGTCGGGGTCGGTGGCGAGGGCTTCGGTCACGGCGGGCGGCAGGTCGCGGCGGTGGCCCGGGTACCCCACGCGCAGCCGGGCGAGGCGCACCAGTACGTCGTCGGGCGCCGACGGGTTGAAGCCGAGCCACTCGGCCCAGGCGAGGCGCAGCACGTCGTCGGCGGTCACGTCCCGGAAGAGGCCGGCCCAGGCGGCTTCACGCTGCCCGGGCGTCTCCTCCGCCTCGTGGAGCGCGGCCTCCTCGCGCCGCCGGCGCAGCCGGTCGAGGGCGGCGATCCGGACGCCGGTGCCCTCGCGGGCCGCGCCCAGCAGCGCCGAACCGTCCGGGGCGACGGCGGCGAACCGGCCCCGCCCGCCCACCAGGAGGGCCGCCGGGGCCCAGTCGGGGCGTGGCCGGACGCGGCGCCACACGAGGGGGACGTGCCGGACGGCGGCGGCGACGAGGAAGGTGCCGTCGCCGCCGATCCCGTACGCGGCGGCCGTCCGCGCCCAGTGGTCGCGCGCCCCGTCGTCGGACGCGAGGTGCACGGCGCCGCCGTTCCAGGCCGCGCCCGGCCCGCCGGCTGTGAGGGCCCCCGGCCCGTCCGGCACCTCCGCCGCGATGCGCAGGGCGGCCTGCGGCGCCGGCAGGTCGGCTGCACAGGCGCCGTACGCCCCGCCGTCCTCGGGGCCGCCGCGCAGGGGCTCCAGACCGGCGCTCTCCAGCAGGGCGTCGAGGCGGGCCGCCGGGGTGGCGGCGTCCGCCCATCCGTTCGTCATGGGGTCATCCTGCCGGGTGGCCGCCCCCGGCCGGTACGCCCGGCTCAGGAGGCGCGGCGGGCGGTGTGCACCGTGCGGGCGATGAGGAGGTGCACGTCCGGGCGGTGGTGGAGGCTCGCCGGGTCGTCCCGGTCGAGGAGCCGGTCGAGGGTGGCGAGGTCCTCGTCGGGGAGCCGTTCGTCGAGACCGGCGCGGGTGCGGGTGAACGTCATGACGATGTGCTCCCGCACGGCGGCGGGCACGGGTGCCGGGATGTCCAGCAGGAAGGTGCGGGTCCCCGACGGTACGAGTCCCACGGAGGCGAGCAGCGCCGCCCAGTCCTCGGTCTCCCGGCGGGCGCCGGGCAGCGAGGCCCGCATCTCGCTGAACCAGTCGGAGTGCGCGGCCTCGATCCGGGCTTCCAGGCCGGGCCGCCCGATGCCGATGTCGCGCGGGAGGTGCCGCGCCGTGAGGCCGCCCTCGACCAGGGCGATGAGCCCGCCGGGGCGCAGCCGCCGGGCGAGCCCCTCCAGGGCGGCCCGCTGGTCGCCGACGTGGTGGACGGACTCGCCCGCCCAGATCACGTCGGCCTCGCCCAGCGCGTCGACGTCGCCGGGGAGTTCCGCGCGCAGGGTGGTGACCCGGCCGCCGAGCCCGGCGGTGCGCTCGCGGGCCCGCTCCAGCAGCTCCGGGGTCGGATCGACGGCGACGACCTCCGCGTACGGGTAGGTCTCGGCGAGGAGGGCGGACAGGACGCCGGGGCCGCTGCCGACGTCGAGGACCCGCCGGGCGGCGCCCGCCGGGAGGATCCCCGTCAGCCAGGCCGCGGCCTGCCGGTGGAGCGGGTCGCGCAGTTCGGCACCGCGCTCCAGGAGGGGGAGCAGCGCGGTCCAGTCCATGTGGGTGTGGTCGTGAGTCATGGGGACAGCGTGCTCGCCGGGGCCTGCGGCGGCGAGGAACCGTGCCGGTCCGGCAACTTCCCGGTGCCGTTTCCCGTGGCCTTCCCGGTGTGGGCCGAGCGGTACTCCTGCGGGCTGACGCCGCGGACCCGCTTGAACGCGGCGCTGAACGCGAAGGCGCCGCCGTAGCCGACCTGCCGGGCGACCCACTCGACGGTCCGGTCGGTCTCGCGCAGCAGGTCGGCGGCGAGGGTGAGCCGCCAGCCGGTCAGGTAGGCCATCGGCGGCTCCCCCACCAGGTCGGTGAACCGGCGTGCCAGCGCGGCCCGCGACACCCCGGCGCGCGCGGCGAGGGACGCGACGGTCCAGGGGTGGGCGGGCTCGTTCTGCAGCAGCCGCAGCGCGGCGCCGACGACGGGGTCGCCCATGGCCCGGTACCAGGCGGGCGCGGCGGTGTCGGGGCGGGCGAACCAGGCCCGTACGGCGGCGATCAGCAGCAGGTCGAGCACACGGTCGAGGACGACGCTCTGGCCCGGGGCGTCCCGGCTGATCTCGTCCTCCAGGACCGGGGTGAGCGGGCACGTCCAGGAGTCGCCGGGCAGGTGCAGCAGGGGCGGCAGCGCGTCGAGGAGACGGCGGCTGACCTCGCTCTCCATCCGGTAGGTCCCGACGAGGACGCTGTCGGGCCCGTCGGCGGCGTTGCCCCAGGTGCGGACGCCGAGGCGCATCGACTGCTCCAGCGGCTCGCCGTGCAGGGTGCGGCAGGCGCCGCCGGGGCCGATGAGGGCCTGCGGCGGGGCGGCCGGGTCGCAGGCGACGGTGTACGGGGCGGGGCCGCGCGCCAGGGCGAGGTCGCCGGGCCGCAGCAGCACGGGGTCGCCGCCGTCGGGGACGATCCACGCCTGGCCGCGGCTGACGCACATCAGGCAGAGCGGCGCCCGGTCGTCGACCCGTACCGACCAGGGCGGGGCCATCACCATCCGCAGCAGGAAGGCGCCCCGCGCGCGGGGTCCGTCGAGGAGTCCGGCGAGCGCGTCCATGCCGGTGAGCGTAGCCGGGCGGGGATGTGGACTCCCGCGCAGGCGATCGAGCTTCCCGGACATGGCCGGGGCGGGGCGCGGCCGGGAGGCTGGACGCATGACACGGAACACGGATGCGCGGACGGTACTGGTGACGGCGGCGACGGGGAAGACGGGGCGCCGGGTGGCGGAGCGGCTGGCGGCGCGGGGGTTCGCGGTGCGGGCCGGGTCGCGCGGCGGAGGGACGCTGTTCGACTGGGAGCGTGAGGAGACCTGGGGGCCGGCGCTGGAGGGCGCCGGGCTCGTGTACGCGGCGTACTACCCGGATCTGGCGGCGCCGGGCGCGGTGGAGGCGCTGAGCGCGTTCGGCCGGCTCGCGGCCGGGGCGGGGGTGCGGCGGGTGGTGCTGCTGTCCGGGCGCGGCGAGCCGGAGGCGGCCCGCGCGGAGGAGGCGCTGCGCCAGGCGGCCGCGGGAGTCGGACTGGTGGTGGTGCGGGCGGCGTTCTTCGTGCAGAACTTCACGGAGGGCGCGCTGGCGGAGGGCGTGGCTGCCGGGGCGTTCTCGTTTCCCGCCGGGTCGGTCGCGGAGCCGTTCGTGGACGCCGACGATCTGGCCGACGTGGTGGTGGCCGCGCTGACGGAGGACGGCCACGCGGGCAAGGTGCACGAGGTGACGGGGCCCCGGCCGCTGACGTTCGCTCAGGCGGCGGCGGAGCTGGGCGCGGCGCTGGGCCGGGAGGTGCGGTACGTGCCCGTGTCGCGGGAGCGGTACGCGGCGGAGCTGGTCGGGTACGGGCTGCCGGAGCCGGAGGCGGCATGGCTGGCGGGACTGTTCGCGTCGCTGCTGGACGGCCACAACGCGTCGGTGACGGACGGGGTGCGGCGGGTGCTGGGGCGTGAGCCGAGGGACTTCGCCGACGCCGTGAAGGCGGCGTTCGCTCCGGGGGCGGGGGTGTAGGGCGGGCGGGCGGCGGGCGCGGGGCCGCCGCGCCCGCACCGGCCGCCGGGAGCCGTGGGCCGGTCACGTGCGGGGGACGTGACCGGCCTCGCCCGGTACGACGGCGGTCGGGAGGCGCCGGCGCGCCGGCGGCAGGGAGGACCGGTTCGGCAGCGGTCAGGAGGGCCCGGTGCGGCTGGGGTCAGGAGGCGCCGTGCGCGCCGGCGAGGGCGTCGACGCGGGCGGCCAGTTCGAAGTCCCGCTCGGTGACGGCGCCGCCCGCGTCGTGGGTGTTCACCGCGACGGTGACCGTGTTGTAGCCGAGGGTCAGGTCGGAGTGGTGGTTCAGCTCGTCCTGGACGCGGGCGATGTGGACGGTCATCGCGGCCGCCGCGGCGTGCGAGGCGAGGCGGTACGTGCGGGTGATCCGGTCGTCGGCGAGGGACCAGCCGGGCAGCTCCCGCAGCCGGTCCTCGATCTCCTTCTGCGACAGCGGTTCGGTGGGCATGTCCCGTCCTCCTTCTCGGTTCGGTGCCGGTGGGGGTGCGGCGATCCCGGCCCCGCGGCCGCGGCACACCGCCGGTCCCCGCGGTCCCGGCAACGCTCCCGACCCTACGGTCCGCCCCCCGCGCCCGGTGGTCAACACGTCCGACTGGGCTACCGTCTGCGGTATGACAACTGTCGCGACGGTCACGGGCGTAGGGGCTCTGCTGCGGGACTGGAGGGAGCGGCGGCGGCTGAGCCAGCTGGAGCTGGCACTGCGCGCCGACTCGTCGGCCCGGCACATCTCGTTCATCGAGACGGGCCGCTCCCGGCCGAGCGAGGAGATGCTGCTGCGCCTGGCGGAGCACCTGGACGTGCCGGTACGGGAGCGCAACGCGCTGCTGCTGGCGGCCGGTTACGCGCCGCGGTACAGCGAATCGGCGCTGGACGGCCCGGAGCTCGGCCCGCTGCGGGAGGGCATCGACCGCCTGCTGTCGGGCTACGACCCGTACCCGGCGATCGTGGTGGACGGCTCGTACGCGGTGCTGGCCGCCAACCGGGGTGCCGGGCTGCTGCTGCGGGGCCTGCCGGAGCACCTGCTGCAGGCGCCCAACGCGATGCGGATCACCCTGCACCCGGAGGGCCTCGCCCCGCGCATCCGGAACCTGCCGGAGTGGCGGGGGCATCTGCTGGCCCAGATGGAGCGGCAGATCGCGCTGGACCGCTCGGAGCGGCTGCGGAGCCTGTACGAGGAGGTGGCGGCGTACCCGGTGACGGGCGGCGGCCCCGACGGGGGCGAGGCGTCGGAGCCGTACCCGTACTTCGCGCTGCCGCTGCGGATCGAGGTGGACGGGCGGGTGCTGTCGTTCGTGTCGTCGATCTCGACGTTCAACACGCCGATGGACGTGACGGTCGCCGAGCTGGCCATCGAGACGTTCCTGCCGGCCGACGCGGCGACCGCCGCGTACCTCCGCTCGGTGCCCCTGCCGGGCTGACGGTCAGCGGGCGGCGCGCAGCGCGGTCCACTGCAGTGCGGCGAACCCGCCGACGGTCAGGGCCTGCGCGGGCACCCACACGGCTCCGGCGGTGCTGGGCTCCAGCCAGGCGACGAGCGCGACGACGCTGAGGACGGCCCACGCCACGTTGGCGTCCACGACGGCGGTGACGGCGGCCGGGGCGGGCCGCTGCCGGGAGGCGAGCGCCCCTACGGCGGCGGCGAACGCGACGAGGAACACCCCGAGCCCGAACAGCAGCGCGGCGTCGACCCCGAGCAGCCGCCCGAGCGGCCCGGACGCGGCGACGTAGGCGAGGCCGTTGGCTCCGGTGACGAGCGCGTCGAGCGCGAGGAAGCGGCGGAGCATGGCCCGCGGTTCGGTGGTGCGGGACAGTCCGGCGAGCAGGGCCTGGGACATGGCGGGATCACCCTCCATCGGGGTCGTACGGGTCACGGGGGCGGTGCGGGGGCCGTGGCGGCCCCGGTGCACACCACCCTGCCGGTCCCGCGGCGACGGGTCGATTACCCCGGGGGTAATGGCCGGGCAGGGGGCCCGCGCCCGCGGCCCGCACCCCGCCGCGTGCGCGCCGCCGCCGGATGTGGCCGCGTACGCGTGCGCGCCGCCGGACGTGGCCGCGTACGCGTGCGCACGCGCCGGTTCGGGCGCGTGCGCGGTGTCGCGGGCCGTGCGGCGTCACCCCCGGCGGCGACCGGGGCGGCGCCGTGCCGCCCGGCCGGTGGGCCCGCGCCGCGGCGTCCCGGCCCGCCACCAGGCGGCCAGCCACGCGGCCTCCATGGCCGCGTCCACCAGGTACGTGGCCCGGATGCGCCCCTTCGGGACGTACACGAGGTCGACGGCGAGGAAGGCGAGGGCCGTGCCGATGCCGGTGCGACGCGCGTGCCGTACGCCGTCCTCGCCGGCCGTGCCGGAGGCGGCGCGGAGCATGGTCCAGCCGGCGGACAGCAGGAGGGCCCCGCTGGTCTTCTGCAGCCAGCCGTCGGCGATCGGGCCGTAGACCCGGCCGAAGGTCCGGAGCGACACCAGCGGCCAGGCCCCGCCGACCACGTTGAACAGGCCCTGGGCGCGCGCGACCGTCCGCGGGCCGACGCGCGGCAAGCCGCGTCCGGCGCGCCTCACCGGCACCGCCTCCGCCCCGCCGCGCGCCGCGCGCCCGGCCGGCCGGTCACCCGGCCCGCCCGGGGCCCGTGAAGACGGCGCGGACGCATCCGTCGGTCTTCTCCTTGAACATGTCGTAGCCCTCGACGGCCCGGTCGAGCGGCATCGTGTGGGTCGCCAGGTGCGCGGTGGTGATCTCCCCCTTGGCCATGCGGTCCAGGAGCATGGGGATGTACCGCTGGCCGTGCTGCTGCGCGCCGCGCACGGTGAGGCCCTTGTTGACGACCGCGCCGAGGGGGAACTTGTCCACCGCCCCGGCGAACACGCCGAGGACGAAGACGGTGCCGCCCTTGCGGCAGGCGTGGACGGCCTGGCGGACGGCGGTCGGCCGGTCGGTCTGGAGGCGCAGCTGCTGCTTGACCTGGTCGTACAGATGCGCCGGGCCGTCGCTGTGGGCCTCCATGCCGACCGCTTCGATGCACACGTCGGGCCCGCGGCCACCGGTGCGTTCACGCAGTTCCGCGGCGACGTCGGTGGCGGTGTAGTCCAGGGTCTCCGCGCCGATGTGACGCTCGGTCATCTCCAGCCGCTCCGGGACGCGGTCGATGGAGATCACCCGCTCGGCGCCGAGCAGGATCGCCGCGCGCGCCGCCATCTGGCCCACGGCGCCGCAGCCCCACACGGCGACGACGTCGCCCGGCCCGACCCCGCCGAGGTCGGCGCCCATCCAGCCGGTCGGCACGGAGTCCGACGCGAACAGGGCGCTGATGTCGTCGACCTCCTCGGGCACGGGGAAGGCCCCGTAGTCGGCGAACGGGACGCGGACGTACTCGGCGTGGCTGCCGCGCAGGCCGCCCATGGCGTGCGAGTAGCCGAAGATGCCTCCGGACTCGTAGCCGAACATGGCCTGGCCGATGCCCGGGTTGGTGTTGGTGTTGTCGCACAGGGACCACAGGTCGTTGGCGCAGTACCAGCAGCGTCCGCAGCCGACGAAGGAGGCGACGACGACCCGGTCGCCGACCTTGTGGCGCCGTACGGCGGGTCCCGTCTCCACCACCTCGCCGATGAACTCGTGGCCGATGACGTCGCCGGCCCGCATGGCGGGGATGTAGCCGCCGATCAGGTGCAGGTCGGAGCCGCAGGTCGTGCCGGCGATGAGCCGCACGATGACGTCCTGCTCGTTGCGGAGTTCCGGGTCGGGTATCCGCTCGACGGAGAGCTCGTTCACTCCTTGCCAGCACAGCGCCTTCACAGCACTCCCTCCCCGCCCGACCGGCGGGCGACGATGTCGAGGACCTTCCCCGCCGGGGTGTTCCGCGTGGTGGGCGGCGCGTCCGGCAGCATCACCTCGCCCGCCTCCAGGACCGCCTTGGCCTCGCGCAGGGCGGTCCGCACCTCCTGGCGGGGGTCCTGGCCCGCGAGGCGTCCCGGCAGGGAGGCCTGCGCACGGGACGGGCCGTCCTTGAGCCGTACCGCCAGCTCCGTGCCGCGGTCTCCGGGAGCGGGGCGTACGCGGGCCTCCAGCCGGTCCGCCATCGTGTCCAGGGGTTCGGGCAGCGTGCCGCCGGGCATGACGTCCGTCGGCGCGCGGTTGATCGTGACGGTCAGCCACCGGTCGGCGGACTCGCTTTCGGCGGCGGCACGCGACCGGGTCCGGCGGGCCGCGACGGCCCCCGTCCCGACGGCCGCCGCCACCGCGAGTGCGGACGTGACGCGCTTCACCGGGCACCTCCTTCGTAGGGCTGCGGTCTGGACACCCTGCCGGCGCCCTTCGCGGGCACGGGCAGACGGCGCCCCCCTGCCGGGTGCCCCGCCCGGCCCGTACGACACGGGACCGCACCTCACGGGCAGGAGGACGGGCCTGGAGGCGCTCGCGTCCGGCGGCCGGGTGCCTCTCGCTCGCCGCGGGGGCCCGTGCCGGTTACCTCCCTCCCGGCAGGGCACCCGGAGGCCGTGGGACGGCACGGAGGCACAGGCGGAACGGCCGGCCGGGGACGGCGGCCGGGGACGGAGCCGCCGCGTCTCGTCGCCACGGTGACCGGCTCGCGCGAGAACCGGCCGGTGGTGACGGTGATCGGCGAACTCGACGCCGGCCAGGTCCCCTATCTGCACGCCACGCTGCTCGCGGCCCTCACCTCGTCGAGCGGCCTGGACCTGGACCTCTCGGCGGTGTCGGCCTGCGACCGGGCGGGCCTCCACCTCCTGCTCGCCGTCCACCGGCGTGCCGCGGCCGAGGGGAAGCCCTTCACCCTCACCGGCAGCAGCAGGGCCGTGCGGCTCGTGGCACGGCTCACCCACGCGGGGCACCTCCTCGGCGTACCGGCCCGCACCGCGTGACGCGGCCCTGCGGCGGGGGCTCCCGCCGGGGGCCGACCGGGTCGGGTGATCCGCAGCGCGACCGGGCACCGCGCCCGGGCACCTCGCGGCGCGGGCGGGCGAGGGCGTCAGACCCGCTCCGGCGGGCGTGAGGCGCCGCCCGGCACGGCCCGGACGCGTACCGGGAGGACGGCCCCGCAGCCCCGGGCACCGACACCGGCACCGGCACAGGCACAGGCACAGGCACAGGCACGGAGAACGCCGCGCAGCCCGTACCGGGCCGGAGGGCGCCACACGGGCCGGGACCGGGCAGCCCCCTGCTGCCCGGTCCCGTACGGTCGTCGTGGCGGGAGCTACCGGCTCGTGAGGCGGCCGGCGTCCCTGGTCAGGAGCACGCCGAGGGCGATCATGCCGGCCCCCAGGACGAAGTGCAGCCAGTTGTCCGCGGTGTTCACGGGGACGAAGTTGGCGGCGCTGTCGTGGTCGATGATCAGGCCGTAGAGCCACAGCAGCAGATAGACGGCACCGCCCCAGATCAGGAACTGGCGGGCGGTGGCGGCCGCGCGGGACATGGCGATCCCGGCGATGCCGAACAGCAGGTGCACGATGTTGTGCAGGACGGACACCTGGAACAGGCCGAACAGCTTCGCCTCGGAATGGTGCTCGGCGAACTTCAGCGTGTCGTAGTCCGTCGTGATCCCCGGGATGAAGCCGAGGATGCCCACCAGCAGGAATACGGCGCCGACCAGCAGCGCGGCCTGCTGCACGGGGGTGCGTGCGGTGGTCGTACGGGAGTGGCTTGCCATGAGCCGACCTCTTTCTCACGGGGCGGCGGGCGCCGCCGTCCGGCTCTCTCACCGGCCGACTACCCCTCACCCGCCCAGCCAGCCCCGTCGGCCCGGGTCGGCTTCGGTCACCCGATCGGCGGGGCGCGTGAAGCTGCGCTGTGGGACCGCTTAAGAAAACCTCGATGGACGCGGCCCGCCCGGATGGGCAGATTGGTCGCGTTCACCACTCTTTCCCGCCTGGAGTCGCCGCGATGAAGGCCCTTGTCAAGCAGAAGGCCGAGCCCGGCCTGTGGCTGATCGACGTTCCCGAGCCCGAGACGGGCCCCGGCGACGTGCTGATCAAGGTGCTGCGGACCGGTATCTGCGGGACCGATCTGCACATCCGCGCCTGGGACGGCTGGGCGCAGCAGGCCGTGTCGACGCCGCTGGTCCTCGGGCACGAGTTCGTCGGCGAGGTCGCGGCGGTCGGTTCCGACGTGCGGGACATCGCGGTCGGCGACCTGGTCAGCGGCGAGGGGCACCTGGTGTGCGGCAAGTGCCGCAACTGCCTCGCGGGCCGCCGCCATCTGTGCCGGGCGACGGTCGGGCTCGGTGTCGGGCGGGACGGGGCGTTCGCCGAGTACGTGGCGCTGCCCGCGTCCAACGTGTGGGTGCACCGGACGCGGGTCGACCTCGACATCGCGGCCATCTTCGACCCGTTCGGCAACGCGGTGCACACGGCGCTGTCGTTCCCGCTCGTCGGTGAGGACGTGCTGATCACGGGCGCCGGTCCGATCGGCATCATGGCCGCCGCCGTCGCCCGGCACGCCGGCGCCCGCAACGTGGTCATCACCGATGTGAGCGAGCCGCGCCTGGAGCTGGCCCGCAAGGTGGGCGCCACCCTCGCGGTGAACGTCGCGGAGACGAGCATCGCGGACGCGCAGAGGCAGCTGGGCCTGCGGGAGGGCTTCGACATCGGCCTGGAGATGTCCGGCCGCCCGGAGGCGATGCGCGACATGGTCGCCAACATGACGCACGGCGGGCGCATCGCCATGCTCGGCCTGCCCGCCGAGGAGTTCCCGGTCGACTGGTCGAAGATCGTGACGTCGATGCTCACCGTCAAGGGCATCTACGGCCGGGAGATGTTCGAGACGTGGTACGCGATGACGGTGCTGCTGGAGGGCGGCCTCGACCTGAGCCCGGTGGTCACCGGCCGGTACGCGTACAAGGACTTCGACGCCGCTTTCGACGAGGCGGCCACGGCCCGCAGCGGGAAGATCATCCTCGACTGGACCGCGTGACGGCCCGCCCCGCCCCCGTACCTCTTTCCTCCTAGGAGTTCCTCTGATGTTCGTGTCCGTACGCGACGAGCTGCGCGCCACCCTCGACGAGATCCGGGACGCCGGGCTGTACAAGCCGGAGCGGGTCATCGGCACCCCGCAGTCCGCGTCCGTCGCCGTGACGGCCGGCGGCGCGCCCGGCGACGTGCTGAACTTCTGCGCCAACAACTACCTGGGCCTCGCCGACCACCCCGAGGTCGTCGCCGCCGCCAAGGACGCCCTGGACCGCTGGGGCTACGGCATGGCGTCCGTGCGGTTCATCTGCGGCACGCAGGAGATCCACAAGGAGCTGGAGAGCAGGCTGTCGGCGTTCCTCGGCCAGGAGGACACGATCCTGTACTCCTCGTGCTTCGACGCCAACGGCGGTGTCTTCGAGACGCTGCTCGGCCCGGAGGACGCGGTGATCTCCGACGCCCTGAACCACGCGTCGATCATCGACGGCATCCGCCTGTCGAAGGCCGCCCGGTACCGGTACGCCAACCGCGACATGGCGGAGCTGGAGGCGCGGCTGAAGGAGGCGTCGGGCGCCCGGCGCCGGCTGATCGTCACCGACGGCGTGTTCTCCATGGACGGCTATGTGGCGCCGCTGCGGGAGATCTGCGACCTCGCCGACCGGTACGAGGCGATGGTGATGGTCGACGACTCGCACGCCGTGGGCTTCGTCGGCGCGGGCGGCCGGGGCACGCCCGAGCTGCACGGGGTGATGGACCGCGTGGACATCGTCACCGGCACCCTCGGCAAGGCGCTGGGCGGCGCGTCCGGCGGCTATGTGGCGGCCCGCGCCGAGATCGTGGAGCTGCTGCGCCAGCGCTCCCGCCCGTACCTGTTCTCCAACTCCCTCGCCCCGGTGATCGCCGCCGCGTCCCTGAAGGTCCTGGACCTGCTGGAGTCGGCGGGCGACCTGCGGGAGCGGCTGGACGCCAACACGAAGCTGTTCCGCACGCGGATGGCGGAGGAGGGCTTCGAGATCCTGCCCGGCGACCACGCGATCGCGCCCGTGATGATCGGTGACGCGGCGAAGGCGGCGCGGATGGCGGAGCTGCTGCTGGAGCGCGGGGTGTACGTGATCGGGTTCTCGTACCCGGTGGTGCCGATGGGGCAGGCCCGCATCCGGGTGCAGCTGTCGGCGGCGCACTCCACGGCGGACGTGGAACGCGCGGTGCGGGCCTTCGTGGACGCCCGCGCCGCGATGGAGGGCTGACGGCCCGCGCCCTCCGAAGGGGTGCGGATCCGCGGCCGGGGGCCGGTGGTGCCGGGTCCCGGCCGTGTGCCGCCGGGGTGTGCGGGCGGGTGACAATGGCAGGGTGATCGACCCCCGCCGGCTGCGCATCCTGCGGGCCGCGGCGGACCACCGTACGGTGACCGCCGCCGCCGCAGCCCTGTATCTCACCCCGTCCGCCGTCTCCCAGCAGCTCGCCGCGCTGGAGCAGGAGACCGGGCACACCCTGCTGACCCGCAGCGGCCGGGGCGTCCGGCTGACCCCCGCCGGGGAGATCCTGCTCCAGCACGCCAACGAGGTGCTGGCCCAGCTGGAGCGGGCGGAGGCGGAGCTCGCGGCGTACGCGGACGGGACGGCCGGCGAGGTGTCGGTCGCGGCGTTCGCGACGGGCATCGCGGAGGTGCTGGCCCCGGCGATCGGCCGGCTCGCCGGGACCCATCCGGGGATCCGCCTGCGCGTGCGGGACGCGGAGGGCGACGAGTCGCTGCCGCTGGTCCTGGACGGCGAGGCGGACCTGGCGCTGGCCGTGGAGTACCGGGGCGCGCCACGCGACGGCGACCGGAGGCTGGCGCGGGTGCCGCTGTACGCGGAGCCGTTCGACGCGGTGCTGCACGCCGGCCATCCGCTGGCGCAGGGCCCGGAGGTGGCGCTGGCCGCGCTCGCGGGGAGCGACTGGATCGGCCAGTCCCCGGGCAACCCGTGCCACGACATGATCCTGTTCGCCTGCGAGCTGGCCGGTTTCGAGCCGCGGTTCGTCCATGTGTCGGACGATTTCCGGGCGGTCGTGGCGCTCGCGGCGGCGGGTGCCGGGGTGGCGCTGGTGCCGCGTTCGGCGCTGCGCGGCATCGAGCTGAAGGACGTGGTGGTCCGGCCGGTGGCCGGTCCCGCGGCGTTCCGGCGGGTGTTCGCCGCGGTACGGCGCGGGGCCGAGGACCATCCGCTGATCCGGCCGGTCCTGGACGCGCTGGCCCGGTCGGCCGCCGGGCTCTCGTCACCGGCCGCGCCCGAGGCCGCCTGATCCCCGGCCCGGGGCGGGCCGCCCGACCCGCCCGCGGCGGCCCGGCCCGCCGGAACGGCAACCCTCAGGCGTCGGGGGCGGCACTCAGGCCTCGGGCGCGGCCTCGGCGGCGTCGCGGTCCTTGCGGGCCGACATCCACGCGTACACGAGCACACCGGCGAAGAGGAACAGCACGCCCTGGTAGACGGCGGCGTATCCGGAGCCGGCGACGAGCCACATCGAGAAGCCGGCCGCGAGCGCGGCGAGCACGCCGTCGCGGACCAGGCGGGCGCCCCGGACCCGCTCGCCCTGCCCCGAGAGCAGGAAGTAGATCTGCGCGGCCGTGGACAGCAGGTAGGGGACGGTCGCCGTGAACGTGGTGACGAGGACCAGCGTCTCGAACACGCCCTCCGAGCCGACCGTGTAGTTGTAGACCGTCAGCAGCGACGCGAGGACGACGGTGACCAGGACGCCGACCGTCGGGACGCCGCGCCTGCGGCGGGCGAAGACGCGCGGGAACAGGCCGTCGCGGGCCGCGGCGTACGGCGTCTGGGCGCTCAGCAGCGTCCAGCCGTTGAGGGCGCCGATCATGGACACCACCGCCATGCAGGCGATGGCCGTGCCGCCCCAGGTGCCGCCGAACATGGCGTCGACGGCGTCGGAGAACGGCGCGGAGGACTCGACGAGCCGGTCGTGGGCGACCGTGCCGAAGACGGCGACCGTGCCGAGCAGGTAGATCACGGCGGCGCCGAGGGTGCCGAGGACGGTGGCGCGGCCCACGTTGCGGCGCGGGTCGCGGACCTCGCCGGCGCTGACGGCGGCCGACTCGACCCCGAGGTAGCTGAACAGCAGGATCGCCGCCGACGCGGAGACGGCGCCGAGCGCCCCGGTGTCGCCGCCGTGGAAGGGGCCCAGGTTGTCCGCGTCGAAGAAGAACAGCCCGCCCACCGCGACGAGCAGCAGCGGGACGAACTTCAGGACGGTGGCGATCAGCTGGACCGCGCCGACGTACCGGGTGCCGGCGAGGTTGGCGAGTGCGGGCAGCCACTGGACGGCGAGGGCGGCGGCGATGGTCGCGGCGACCGAGCCGTGCAGCGGCAGCAGGACGTCCAGGTAGCCGACGGCGGCGACGGCGAGGGCGGCGTTGGAGACCCAGGCGGTGATCCAGTACGACCAGGCCGACAGGAATCCGGCGAAGTCGCCGAACGCCTCGCGGGCGTACACGTACGGCCCGCCGGTGCGCGGGTGTCGGTCGGCCAGCCGCCCGAAGACCAGGGCGAGGGCGATGGCGCCGACGGTGAGGACGGCGAACGCGACGAGGCTGATCGTCCCGTACGGCGCGACGGAGGCGGGCAGCAGGAAGATGCCGCCGCCGATGATGTTGCCCATGACCAGGGCGGTGGCGACGGGGAGGCCGAAGCGGCGGGCGTGCCTGCCGCCGTCCGCGCCGCCGGGGGCCGGGGCGCCGGGGGCGGCGGGGTGCGGGGTGCCCTGCCCGGCGGCGGGGCCGGGGGCCGTGTCCGGTGTGGTGACCGTGGTCATGAGGGGTGGTGCGCCTTTCTCCGTACAAACGTTCACCATGCTGGCGTACGGCGAAACAGCGCTCCAAATCACCCGTTTTTGTCCGGCGCGAGCCCCTCGGAAACCGGAAGACTTCCATCCGCTTGCCGCGCGGACGGCGATTCCTGCGCGGATGTGACCCGTGTCTCGCAAGCCGTGGCGGAAGGCGCAGCGGCCGGCCGCTCCGCACCGGGCGCCGCGCCGGCCCCGGTGCCGCGCCCCTCCTCCAGCCAGCGGCGCAGCACCCGGTGGACGGCCTCCGCGCCCACCAGCGCCTCGCCCTCGCGCGTCGGCGGGGACAGCTCGCGCGGCCACAGCAGGAACGCCTCCGACTGATCGCCGCCGAGCCCGCCGTGCGAGCCGATCTGGTCCTCGAAGGCGTGCACGCGGCCGGTGTCCGGGTCGTACATGGAGTTGACCATGATGTCCGCGACGTGCGGGAACGCGTCGGTGCGGCGGATCGCGTCGGCGGCGCCCGGACCGAAGGCGGCCAGCGGCCCCGCCCCGTCCACCAGCTCCGCCACCGGCGCCTCGAACCCGTCGGCGCCCATCACCACCGAGCCGTGCCGCTCGGAGCGGACCAGGACGAAGCCGATGCCCGGATGCCCCGCCAGCGTCCGCAGCAGCCCCGGGTAGCGGTGGTCGATCTCCTCCCGCGACATCCGGTGCGGCACGTCCGGGAACGACACGAGCCCCAGGTTCCCCGACGCCAGCACCAGCGGGCCCGCCCCGCGCGCCGGGCGCTCCCCGCGCCGCTCCCCCTCGACCGGCCGGTGCAGGGCGCTGAGCAGCGTGTTGCGGGCCTCCGCGCCGCTGGCGCTGTGCCGGGCGCGCCGTGAGACCGGCAGCCCGCACCCGGCCCGTACCAGGTCGCGGAGGGTCAGCCCGTACGCGCTCTCGAAGGTCTCGCCGAAGCTCTGGCCGTGGTCGGAGAGGAGCACGATCCGGTACGGGCGCGGGGCGTGCCCGGCGGCCTTGGCGATCAGCTCGACGGAGCGGTCCAGGCGGGTGAGGACCTTCGCGGCGTCGGCGCTGTACGGCCCGGAGTGGTGGGCGACCTCGTCGTACGCCACGAGGTCGGCGTAGACGGCGGTGCGGCCGGCCAGGACGTCGCCCAGCACCGCGGCGACCACCACGTCCCGCTCGACGACCGTCGCGAAGGCCCGCACGAACGGGTACACGCCGCCGCGCGGCACGCGGGGGGTGTCGCCGCGCAGCCGGGCGGCGAGCGACTGGCCGGCCTCCCGGACGACCTCCGCGACGAACGACATGGCGGTGCGGGTGGCGTTGGCGGGGTCGCGGAAGTAGGTGACGTACCCGGCGCGGGAGCGGATGCCGGGGCCGCGGCGGCCGGAGACGGAGAGCACCAGGGCGAGCTGGTCGGCGCCGCCGCCGAAGAGGTTGCCCCGGCTGGCCCCGTCGTCGGCGAGCAGGCCGGGGTCGCCGGTGCGGGCGGCGGCGCGGCGCTGGAGCTCCGCGGCGCTGGCGGGCCGGTTGCTCACCATCAGGCGGCCGGTGTCCTTCTCGTACCAGCGGAAGGCGGGCACGTCGTGGTTGGTGCCGTGCAGCAGGGCGAGCTGGCTGGCGCCGGTCTGGCTGGACCAGTCGGTCCGCCACGGGGTGAGCCGGTGCGTGGCGCCCTCCCAGGCGGCGAGCGTCGGCATGAGCCCGGCGTCGACGGCGTCGCGCAGCACGCGGTGGCCGACGCCGTCGAGCTGGAGGAAGACCGTGCCGGGCGGGGCGTCGGGGCGTGGGACCGCCCGGCGGCGCCCGGCGAGCCGGTAGAGGCGGCGGCCGTAGGCGTCGTCATCGCGCACGGCGAGGGCGGTGGAGGTCGCGGAGGCCACGGCGGACATGACGGCGGCCACGACGACGGCGTTGTCCGGGTCGGCCTCGCCGCGCCCGTCGGGGATCAGCCAGAGCGCGACCAGCAGCAGGGAGCCGTTGAGGAAGAACACCAGGACGCCCAGGACCAGCGCGGGCACCAGCAGCAGGGCCCGCACGACCAGGGGCCAGACGAGCGCGCCGAGCAGGCCGAACGCGCCCGCGCCCCAGGCGGCGGTGACGGCGGTGCGGGTCGCGCTGTCGCCGTCGTCGGACTGGAGCTGGAAGTCGGGCAGGGCCCCGGCGAGAACGAGCAGGGTGAGGGTCGACACGGCCCACACGACGACGACCCGCAGGGCGGCGCCGCCCAGCGACCGCCACCCTCCGACGCCTCCGCCCACGACCACGCCATCCGCCTCTCGCCGTTGCCGTCCGGGAGATCCAGCGTGGCACACGCCCGGTGCGCGGCGACCCGCGCGCGGGGCCGGACGGGTCGGCCCCGGCTCCGGCTCGGGGCGGAGCGGCCCGGAGGGACGCCGCCGGGGCACAGCGGCTCCGGAGTGTCAGCAGCCGTCGTAGCCCGCGGTGGGCATGGAGAGGCGGCGGTGCACCCGCGCCTTCATCTCCGTGTCGTACGACGGCTCGTCGAGGCACGCGGTCTCCAGGCGGACCCCGCGCCGCTCGCACTCGGCGAAGAAGGCCCGCGCCGATGTCACCGCCCGGTCGAGGACCCGCTCGTTGGGCGCCACGAACAGGTCCACCGCGCCCTCCTCCACGTCCGCCCACAGCGTCCGGTGGTCGGGGCGCATCCCGTAGAAGAGGAGCTGGCGGATCACGACATAGCCCTTGTCGGCGGCCCAGCGCTCGCACATGGCGTGCTGGCTGCGGGTGTCGACCAGGAACGGGTCGCGGTCCAGCTCTTCGAGCGGCGTCATGCTGGCGATCGCCGCCACGCGTACGTCGTCCATGGGCCGACCCTACTCCGGTCGGCGCCCCGTGGGAGGGGTCGCGTTCTACGCTCGTGGCATGGAGGTCACCTGGTGGGGCCACGCCACCTGCACGGTAGAGGACTCCGGCGTACGGGTGCTGACGGACCCGCTGTTCACCCGGCGGCTCGCGCACCTGCGGCGACGGCGGGGCGCGCTGCCGCCGCCCGAGGCGGCGCGCGCGGACGTGGTGCTGGTGTCGCATCTGCACGCCGACCATCTGCACCTGCCGTCGCTGGCGCGGCTCGCGCCGGGGACGCGGCTGGTGGTGCCGCTCGGCGCGACCCGTTCGGTGCCGGGGCTGCGGCGGCTGGCGGGGCTGCGGATCACCGAGGTCGGGGCCGGGGACGAGGTGAAGGCCGGCCCCGTGGTGGTACGGGCGGTGCCGGCCGCGCACGACGGGCGGCGGCTGCCGGTGGGGCCGCACCGCTCCCCCGCGCTCGGGTACGTGATCCGGGGCGCGGCCCGCACCTACTTCGCCGGGGACACGGGGCTGTTCGACGGGATGGCCGACGCGGTCGGCGAGGTGGACCTGGCGCTGCTGCCGGTCGGCGGCTGGGGCCCCTTCCTCGGCCACGGCCACCTGGACGCGGGGCGGGCAGCGCGCGCCCTGGCGCAACTGGCGCCGCGCGCCGCGGTGCCGGTCCACTACGGGACGTACTGGCCGATCGGGATGGACGCGGTGCGGCCGCACGAGTTCCACGCGCCGGGCGGCGAGTTCGCCCGGCTGGCGGCCAGGTGGGCGCCCGGCGTCGCGGTGCACCTGCTGGGCCACGGGGAGAGCGTGCGGCCGGGGGCGGGGCGGTGATCGCGGAGCTGGTGGGCCAGCTGCCGCCGGAGGAGACGCAGCGGGCCGTCGGCTACCCGTCGCTGTTCCTGCTGGTGGCGCTGGGCGCGCTGGTGCCGGTGGTGCCGACGGGGGCCGTGGTCAGCTCGGCGGCGGTCGTGGCGTTCCACCAGCCCTCGCCCCTGGCGCTGCTGTTCGTGTTCCTGGTGGCCGCGGCGGCGGCGCTCTCGGGCGACGCCTCGCTGTACTGGCTCGGGCGGCGCGGGGTGACCTCGCGGGGCGGGTCGCGGTGGCTGGACGCGCTGCGGAGGCGGGCGGACCCGGAGCGGCTCGCGCGGGCGCAGGAGACGCTGCGGGAGCACCGGGTGGGGGTGCTGGTGGTCTCCCGGCTGGTGCCGGCGGGGCGGCTGCCGGTGATGCTGGCGTGCCTGCTGGCGCGGATGCCGCTGGGCCGGTTCGTGCGGGGCGACGCGGCGGCGGTGCTGGCGTGGACGGCGACGTACCAGCTGATCGGGGTGGCGGGCGGGTCGCTGTTCCCGCACCCCTGGCAGGGCGTGGCGGCGGCGGTCGCGCTGGCGCTGCTGGTGGGCGCGGTGCCGCGGGTGTGGCGGTGGGCCCGGCGCCGGGCGGGACGGCGGGCGGGGCGCAGGCGGGCGGCGTAGCGCCGGGCGCCGGAGTGGGCGGTGCGGAGGCGGGCCGGGGCGGGGGCGGTCGCCGGGAGCGGGGGCGGTCGACGGGGGCGGAGGGTCAGGGCAGCACGCGCGACTCGCCGACCGCCAGGTCCCACAGCCGGTCGCCGGGCAGGCCCGTGGCCTCCCAGGCGGCGCGGAGGCGGGTCAGGGGTTCCAGGACGGGCTCCGACGACAGGACGAACGTCGCCCAGTGCATGGGCGCCATGATCCGCGCGCCGAGGTCCCGGAAGGCGCGGACGGCCTCCTCGGGGTCGGTGTGGACGTCGCCGAGCCACCAGCGGGGGGCGTACGCGCCGATCGGCAGGAGCGCCAGGTCGATGCCGGGGTGGCGGTCGGCGATGCGGCGGAACCAGTGGCCGTACCCGGTGTCCCCGGCGAAGTACACCCGGCGGCCGCGGCGTTCGGAGAGCACCCAGCCGCCCCACAGGGAGCGGCAGGTGTCGGTGAGGGTCCGCTTGGACCAGTGGTGGGCCGGTACGAAGTCGAAGCGGACGCCGCGCAGTTCGGCCCACTCCCACCAGTCGAGCTCGGTGACGGTGGTGAACCGGCGGCGGCGGAACCAGCGTCCGAGGCCGGCGGGGACGAACACCGGTGTGGTGCGCGGCAGTCGGCGCAGGGTGGGTGCGTCGAGGTGGTCGTAGTGGTTGTGGCTGATGACGACCGCGTCGACGGGCGGCACGTCCTGCCAGCGGACTCCCACGGGCGTGACGCGGGCCGGGGTGCCCAGGATGCGGCGGGACCACACGGGGTCGGTGAGGACGGTGAGACCGCCGATCCGCACGATCCAGCTGGCGTGGCCCGCCCAGGTGACGGCCACCGTGTCGGGCCCGGCGGGCGGCAGCGGGCCGGGCGCGAACGGCAGCCGGGGCACGTCGCGCAGGCCGTCGGCGCCGGGGCGTATGGCGGCGGAGCCCTCGCGGGCGAGGCGGGCGAAGGCGCGGACGCCGGGCAGCGGGGCGGTGAGCCTTCCGGCGAAGGAGCGGGGCCAGGCGCGGGTCTCGCCCAGCGGGCGGGCCCCGGACACCGGCGCGGGCCCGGTGCCGGTGCCGGGCGGCGCGGGCTCGGGGCGCGGGGCGGGGGCGGTGAGGTCGGCGGGTGTCCCGTCCGTCATCTGCGGGCTCCTCCAGCGGTGGCGGCGCGGTCGGTGCGCGGGGTGGCGTCGCGGAGTGCGGCCGACAGGGCGGCCAGGGCCTCGGCCACATGGGGCAGGGCCAGGGGGTCTTCGGCGTTCAGGGCCTCCAGCCGCAGGGCGGGCGTGGCGCCGAGCAGCGGGGTGGTGGCCAGGCGGACGCGCAGGGCGCCGAGTTCGTCGCCGAAGCGGTGCCCGCCGGGTACGGGGGTGCCGAGCCGCGCGGTGAGGTGGTCCTCCAGTTCGATGGAGTCGGTGACGCCCTGACCGGCGAGTGCGGCGCGCAGAGGGCCGAGGTCCGCGTACAGATGGCGGCCGGCCTCGGGCGGCAGGGCGAGCGCGCCGGCGGCGAGGACCGCGCGGTGGGCCTCGGCGGCCACGCGCGCGTGCAGGGCGGTCGCGGCGGCGTTGCGCGCCGTGACGGCCTCCGGTTCGTCCAGGGCGTGGGCCACGGCGGCGGCGAGCGGCCCCGGCAGGTCGGCGCCGAGCGCGGTGAGCACGTCGAGGGCGCGGGCGCGGTGGGCCGCGCCGGAGGGGCCGGCCGGGAAGCGGGCGACGGCGGCGGGCCAGGCGGCGGGAGTGACGGCGCCGGCCAGGTCGCACAGGACCGTGACGTCGTCGGGGTTCGTCTCGGCCGGGCTGACGAACACCGTGTCGTGCGGCCGGTGCACGGTGTCGCGCCAGGTCTCGTCGCTGACGATGTGCAGGCCCTCGCCGGCGGCGGCCTCGCACGCCTCGCGGACGAGTTCGGGCGGGGCGACCGTGCCGGTGGGGTCGTCGGCGACGCTGAGCAGCAGCACGGCGGGCCGGCCGCCCTCGGCGCGCACCCGCCGCACGGTCTCCAGCAGGGCGTACGGGTCGGGGACGCCGCCGCACTCGGCGGGCGTCGGCACGTGGTAGGCGGGCCGGCCCAGGAGGCGGACCTGCGGGGTCCAGGCGAGCGGGCAGGGGCGGGGCATCAGCACGTCGCCGCCGTGCGCGGCGAGCAGCGCCGTCAGCAGCGGTCCCGTGCCGGGAGACGCGGCGATGTCCTCGGGGTGGCAGCGCAGGCCGCGGCGGGACCAGTAGCCGCACGCCGCCTCGCGCAGCACCGGCCCGCCGCCGGGCGGCTCGGGGTCGGTGCGGGCCGCGGCGGCGGCCAGCAGGCCGGCCAGCTCGTCGACGACGGGCAGGCCCGTGTCGGGGGCGGGCGGGGCGTACCGCACCTGCCCGTGCCCGTGGGCGGAGCTGCGCGTCACCACGACCTCCCGTACGTCTGCGGACCCGAACCCTTTATACGAAGATTTGCGGTGGTTCGCCGTTCGGCGAACCCGTGGCCGGGGGCGGCGGGGCGAGCCGGGCCAGCTCCTTCTCCAGGCCGCGGCCCCGGCTGCGCACGATCTGCGCCGCCACGTCGGACAGCTTGCGGTTGGTGAGCTGCGAGACGCGCCGCAGCACGGCGTACGCCTCCTCGACGCCGCAGCCGAGGACGTGCATGACGATGCCGCCGGCCTGGTCGATGACGGGCCGGGAGCGCAGCGCCGACTCCAGCTGGCCGACCTCGGTGAGGGCGGCGCGGTAGCGGCGGTCGCGGACGAGTCCCGCGGTGGCCTCCTCTCCGAGTACGGCGGCGGGGCCGAGGGCCGCGCCCGCGAGCGCGCCGGGGCGGAAGCCGTACAGATTGAGGGTCACGAGGACGCCCGCCCGGTGGAAGGGCAGGGTCACGCTGCAGCGGACGCCCGCCGCGAGGGCGGCGGCGCGGAAGGCGGGCCACCGCTCGTCGTGGAGGAGATCGTCGGCGACGACCGGCGCGCCGCTGTCGAGGGCCGCCCTGATGGGCCCGTCGCCGCAGGCCGCCTGGACGCTGACGAGGGCGGCGAGGTCCGGGTGCGTGGCGGTGGTGCGGCGTTCGCCGCGCTCCTGCTCCTCCTCGTCGCCGAGAGTGGCCACGGCGCCGCAGCAGGCCGGGACCGAGCGGACGCAGCTCTCGGCGAGCTGCTGGAGGCGGCGTACCGCCGCCGCCGGGTCGGTGCCTTCGTACTCGGGCTCGATCAGCATGGGAGGCGTCTCCTTCCGGGGGTGCGGCTGCCCGCTGCGCGTGCGGTGAAACGACGCGCCACCGGGGGCGTGGGCGGGCCGCCGGCGCCCGGTGTCGCGATTACGGTGCTGGTTGTGCGGACGACGGGGCATACGTCCCAGGGGCGCGCGCGGGTGTGCGCTCCCGAGCACGGTGCTGGAACGGAAGCCGGGGCGGATACGCCGGGCGGAGCGGGAGTCCTGGGATGAGCGAGACCGGCGCGTTCGGCGAGGAGCTCGCGGACTTCGTCCGGCGCGTGGCGGAGCTGCGCAGTGCGCGCGCCCTGCCGCCGGAGGAGCAGCGGGGCGTACTGGACGCGGCGCTGTTCGAGCTGCAGCACGCCGCGGAGACGCTGTGGCCGCGGTACGAGCGGCTGGCGGCACGGGCCCCTGAGGGCACGTCGGCGGAGCGGCAGGAGCGGCAGCTGCTGAAGACGGTGTTCCAGCGGCTGCCGCTGCCGGTGGTGCTGATCGACCGGGACACGGTGGTGCGGCGGATGAACCTTGCGGCGACGACCCTGACCGGGGTGCGCGCCGGGTACGCCACGGGGCGCCCGCTGGCCGCGCTGCTCACGCCGGGCGACCGGGCGCCGTTCCGCTCGCAGGTGGCCGCGACCGCGCGCGGCGAGGGCGGGCGGAGTCTGACCGTACGGCTCCAGCAGCGGCCGAAGGAGCCCGTGCGGGCCACCCTCGCCGCGCTGGCCCTGCCGGGCGAGCCGCAGCAGACGGTGCTGCTCGTCCTCCAGCCGGGCGTCGCGGGAGCGGGGCCGAACGGCCCGGCGGGCGTGGGGCGGCGCATGGCGGCGGACCCGGCGGGGCGGCGCGAGGCGGGCGGAGCTGCCGGGGCGGAGCCCCCCGGACCCGGCGGCGGTTTCGCGGGGCCCGGTGGGACCGGTGCCGGTTTCGCGGGGCCCGGCGGCGCGGTCCGGGGGCGGCGGCGGCTGGGCGGCGCGCCGGACCTGGTGGAGGCGACCGAGCGGGCCGCGGCGCTGGACCTGGTGGACACCGTCGCGACGACCCTGCTGCGTACGCCGCCCGCGGACGCCCGGGGCGCCGTCGAGGCGGCGGCCCGGGTCCTGCACGGGCGGTTCGCCGACTGGGTGATCGCGGACCTCACGGCCGCCGGGGACGGCTCCGGGGACGCGGGGCCGGGCCCCGGGGTGGTGCGCCGGTGCTGGTGCTCGGGCCGCCGGACGACCCCGCGCTGGCGAAGGAGCTGGCCGCGCAGGACCCGGCGGACTGCCCCCTGGTGCGGGAGGTCGCGGCGGGCGGCTCGGCCTCGCTGCAGGTGCGCCCCGAGGACGCGCTGGCCCTCGGCACGGACACCGGCGGGGCGGCCGTGCTCGTACGGGCCGAGGTCAGTTCGCTGCTGTGCCTTCCGGTGGCCGCCGATGCCCCCGGCGCCGGGGAGCCGCGGGTGCTGGCCGTGCTGACGCTGCTGCGCACACGGGCGCGGCGGGCGTTCTCGATGGCGGAGGCGCAGGCGGCGGACGTGCTGTCCCGGCACGTCGGGCTGGCGATGCGCCGCCCGGACCCGCCGGGGCGGTAGCGCTTCCGGCCGGGCCCGCGCGGGCGGCGGCACGGGCACGCCCTACGCGGCGTCCCGCATGATGTCCTCCCGCAGCCGGTTGCAGCAGCGGCTGATCAGGCGGCTCACGTGCATCTGGGAGATGCCGAGGTCCTCGGCGATGCTGCTCTGCGTCATGTCGCGGAAGAACCGCATGTACAGGATCTTCTGCTCGCGCTCCGGCAGGCTGCGCAGCTTCGGTTTGACGGCCTCGCGGTCCACGACCACGTCGAGGGCGGGGTCGGGCCCGCCGAGCGCGTCGACGAGGGTGTAGCCGTCCTCCGTGCCGGGCAGTTCGGCGTCCAGGGACAAGGCGGTGAAGCTGTCGAGGGCTTCGAGGCCGGCGGCGGCCTCCTCCTCGGTCATCCCCGCCTTCTCGGCTATCTCGGCGACCGTCGGGGCGCGCCCGCCGACCGAGTGGGACAGCTCCTGGTACGCCACCCGCACCCGGCCCCGCAGGTCCTGGACGCGGCGCGGCACGTGCAGGGTCCACATGTGGTCCCGGAAGTGCCGTTTGATCTCGCCGGTGATGGTGGGCACGGCGAAGCTCTCGAAGGCCGCGCCGCGCGAGGGGTCGTACCGGTCGACGGCCTTGACCAGGCCGAGCGCGGCGACCTGCTTGAGGTCCTCCAGCGCCTCGCCCCTGTTGCGGAACCGGCCGGCCAGCCGGTCCGCCATCGGCAGCCAGGCACGCACGATGTCCTGGCGCACGCGGTCCCGTTCCTCGCCGGGCGGCAGTGAGGCCAGGCGGCGGAACGCCTCGGCGGTGTCGGGGGCGTCATCGTGCGGATGCTTCGAGTGAGCGAGCGTAGGCATGTGGTTCTCAGCTCCCTGAACGGCGCTGACGGTTGGCTGTCACCCCGGGGAAGCTCCGCCCCGGACCGGACGTGGACAGGCACGCCCGGAGCGGGGGTCCTCCGCTCCCACGGACGTGCCTCCGGTCCGAAGCACGAGTTGCGCCTGCCCGGGGCCCGGGGTGGCAAACGCCTTGAAACCACTCTCCGCCGGATCTCCCGGAACGGCTCGCCAAGGCGGGTGCGCGAGCGCCGGGACCACGGCGCCCGCCGGCCGGTCCGGCATGCGGGAGGCGGTATAGCCGCAGTTCGGGACGGCACCGGTCCGGGCCCGGCGCCCGCGCTGCCGAAGAGCGGGACATGCCGCCGTACGGGTGACACGCGGGGGCCGCGGGGTGCGCTCGCCGCCGGTGCTCCGGGGGGCCTCGGCGCGGGCTGCGCTCCACTCGCCGTATTCGACGCCTCGGCGCGGAGTACTCCAGTACCTCCGCGTGCGGGGTGCGCTCACTCGCCCGCGCTCAGGGCCTCGGCACCCAGCACCTCCGGCCCGGTCTCCGCCGCGTCGGCCGGTGGGACGTCGGCCGGCTCCGCGGGGAGCACCAGGTCCTCGTAGCCCGACATCGCCATGACGACCGCGAGCATCACGGGCGGCAGGGCCAGGGCGATCAGTACGGCCGTCACGTCCATCGCCCCGTCCTTCCGTCCGAGTCCGCGCCGCCCGTGGGCGGAGGCCCGCCACCGGGCCCGTCAGTCCGGCCGCCGGGCCGTTCAGCCCCGCCGCCCGTCGGCGGCCGGCCCCTCCGCGGCCGGCCGGTGGGCGCCCCGGCCGCCGGTGGATGCCCGCCCGTCGGCCGCAGCGGCGAGTCCCCCCGGCCCCCCGGGCCCAAACCGCCGGGCGCCGGGCGCCGGGGTTTGCGTCGGCCGCGCCGGGTACCCGCCCGGCGACCGACACACGCGGCACCTGGGAGGGCGCCATGCAGCGAGGCAGCGACCGGCTCAGCCGGCGTCAGGACGACGCGATGAAGCACCAGCTCGAAGGGCTGCTCCGGTCCGGCCACCCCACCCGTACGGAGGAGTGGCACGACCCCGAACCGGTGGCAGACGACGACCCGGACCTGGCCTTCGGGCGCGTACCGGGCGACACGTTCGAGGCGCTGCGCCTGGAACTGGCCCGGCACCTCGCCCGTACCCCGTTCCCGGCCCACCGGGGCGACCTGTTGCGCGTCCTGCGGGAGCGCCACGCACCCGATCCGCTCACCGAGCGGGTGGAGGACCTGCCCGGAGACCGCACGTACCGCAGCGTGCAGGACGTCGCGGTGGCCCTGCACCGCGCCTGACCGGCCGGGGCGACGGAGGGAGTGACGGCAGCCGTGGCGCAGCTCGTGAGAGAGGTCATGACGGCGGGCGTCGCCGCCGTGCGCCCCGACGCCTCGCTGGTCGAGGCGGCCCAGCTGATGCGGGCGCAGGACATCGGGGACGTGCTCGTCGCCGACGGCGACCTGCTCCTCGGGGTGGTGACGGACCGCGACATCACGGTACGGGCGGTCGCCGAGGGCGCCGACCCGCTGACCGTGAACGCCGAGACCGTGTGCACCCCGGACCCCGTGTGCGTGGGCCCGGACGACGAGGTGGCGACCGCCGTGCGCCTGATGCGCCGGCACGCCGTACGGCGGCTGCCCGTCGTGGCGGACGGCCGGCCGCTCGGCGTGGTGAGCCTCGGGGACCTCGCGGTCGCCGAGGACCCGGATTCGGCCCTCGCCGAGATCAGCAGGGCGGAGCCGAACACCGAACCCGCGTGAGGGACGTGCGGGCCAGGAAGCTGACCGTGCAGATGACGAGGAAGGGAAGTACATCGTGCGCATCGCGTTTCTCACGGCGCCCGAGGGCGTCGAACAGGTCGAGCTGACCGCACCGTGGCAGGCGGTGCTCGACACGGGGGACTCGCCGGAGCTGGTGTCCACCGCGCCCGGTGAGGTGCAGGCGTTCAACCACCTCGACAAGGCGGACACGTTCCCCGTCGACCGGACGGTGGACGAGGTGTCGCCGGACGGGTACGACGCGCTGGTCCTGCCGGGCGGCGTCGCCAACCCCGACGCGCTCCGGATGGACGAGAAGGCCGTGGCCTTCGTCCGCGGATTCTTCGAGGCCGGAAAGCCCGTGGCGGCGATCTGCCACGCGCCGTGGACCCTCGTCGAGGCGGACGTGGTGCGCGGCCGGCGGCTCACCTCGTGGCCGAGCCTGCGCACGGACATCCGCAACGCGGGCGGCGAGTGGGTCGACGAGGAGGTCGTCGTCTCGCGCGACGGTTCCGGCACCACGCTGGTGACCAGCCGGAAGCCGGACGACCTGCGCGCGTTCTGCGCGGCGTTCACGGAGGAGTTCGCGAAGGCCCGCGCCGGCGCCGAGGCCGCCTGAGCCGAGGCCCTTGAGCCCGGACCGACCGAGCCGGGGTCCCGTACCGCACGGGCGCCGGCCGCCCGACCCGGCGGCCGGCGCCCGTGGCGCGTGCGTACGGGTCGCCCGGCTCCGCGCCGGTTGTGCGCCGCCGCCGTCCCGTCCCTCAGGTGCGGCGGCCCATCATGTTCAGCAGCCGCGTCTGCGCGTCGGCGTCCGGCGGCGAGGGCACCGGATCGGCGAAGAGGCCCGACGAGGCCAGCGAGTCCGCGTACGGGGTGACCTCCCGCAGCGCGAAGTCCACCAGCTGCGGCGGGAGCCGCTCGTCGGCGCCGATCGCCCGCGACAGGTCCCAGGCGTGCACCACCGCGTCCGTGATCATCTGGGAGCAGTAGGCGGTGGCCGGCGTGTCACCGGACGACAGGGACACCGTGCGGTCCAGGGCGCCGTCCTCCGCGAACGCCTCCCGCGCCCGTGCCGCCGCCCGGTCCCAGGCGGCCACCGGGTCGTCGCCGAGCACGTCCCCGTCGTACGCGTCGCCGACCTCCGCGACGGTCCGCCCGTCCCGTACCAGGTCGGGGACCCACAGCTGTTCGCCGGTCAGGTGGTTGACCAGGGCGCGCACCGGCCACTCGGTGCACGGCGTGGGCGCGTCCCACTGGTCGTCCCTGATCGCGTGGACGCGCGACGAGAACAGGTCGAGGGCCTGCTTGTGCCGGTCCAGGAGCGGGCTGCCGGACATGGGTCACCTCCGTAGGGGGTCGGGGTTCCACTCTGTGCGGCTGCGGGGCTCCACGCGACAGCAGTGCGGCCGTGTGGCGTCCGGCCGCACGGGTACTCGCCGGGAACGGACATTCCGGCCTCCGGGAGGGAGCCATGCAACTCGCCTTTCTGACCAGTCTCTACGACCGTCCGGGCCCCTGGGCCAGCGTGTATCTCGACACGTCACGGATGGACGAGTCCGCCCAGTGGCGGCAGGAGCTCATGGCGCGCAACGCGTGCGACGAGCTGGCCGCGCTCGGGTGCGACGAGGCGACCGTGCGGGCAGTCCACGAGGCGCTGTCCGACTGGCCGCGGCCGGCCGGCGAGGCCGGGCGCGCGGTCTTCGCCACGCACGGCGAGGTCGTGCTCGACCCGCCGCTGGCCGTGCGGCCGCTCGCGCCGTCCCAGGTGTTCTGGTCGGCGCTCCCCCGCCTCGGCCCGCTGCTGGACCTGGCGGCGCAGGAGCCCGTGTGCCTGGTCGCCTACATCGACCGGTCCGGCGCCGACCTGGAGCTGCGCAGCCCCATCGGGGCGATGCCGGCCGGGCAGGTGCAGGGCAGGGAGTGGCCGATGCACCGCACGTCGAGCAACGCCTGGTCCGAGCGCCACTTCCAGCTCAGTGTGGAGAACACCTGGGAGGAGAACGCCCAGAAGGTCGCCGACGCGCTCGCGGACGCCGTGCCGGAGTACGGCGTGGACGTGGTCGTCCTCGCGGGTGACGAGCGGGAGCGGCGCTCGGTCCACGAGCGGCTGCCCGTCGCGCTCACCGCCGACGTGGTGGAGAGCGAGCACGGCGGGCGGGCCGCCGGGGCCCGCCGGGACCGGCTCGACGAGGACGTGCGGGCCGCGAAGGAGGCGTTCCTGCGGCGCAGGGCCGAGGCGGAGCTGGACCGGTTCCGCGCGGCGCGGGCCCCGGAGGGGGCGAGCGCCGCGGGCTCCACGGCGGCCGAGGGCGTGCCCGCGCTGGTGGAGGCGGCGCGTGAGCACCGGATCGCGGAGCTGCTGATCCGCCCGGAGGGCCCGGACGCGCACCGCCAGGTGTGGGTGGGGGCCCGTCCGGACCAGCTGGCGGTGCGGCGTTCGGAGACGCAGTACCTGGGCGACACCGAGCCGCTGCCCGCGCGGGCGGACGACGCGCTGCTCCGGTCGGCGCTGGCGACCGGCGCGGACGTGCTGCGCGTACGGCCCGAGATCGACGACGAGCTGCCGGTCGGCGGGCTCGGGGCGCTGCTGCGCTGGCCGTACGACGAGAAGGAGACGGAGGCCGCGACGATGTAGCGGCCGGCCCCTGTCCGGTCGCGTACGCGCGGGCGCCGACGGCCTCCGGCCGTCGGCGCCCGCTGTGGCTGCGGGGTTACGCGATGCCACGCGCCCGCTCTGTGCCGCGTTACGCGATGACCCGCTCCACCAGGAGCTTCACCGCCGACGCGATGGCGTCGGCGTCGATGCCGGCCTCGTGGAGCTGCTGCTCCGGGGTGGCGGATGTGGGCATGCCGCGGACCGCGAGGCGGGCCGTGCGGGCGGCGGGGCGGCCGTCGGAGAAGACCTCCGCGACGGCGTCGCCGATACCGCCCTCCGGGTGGTGGTCCTCGACGGTGAGCAGGCAGCCGGTCTGCCGGGCGGCTTCGTCGAGGGTGTCCGCGTCGACGGGCTTGACCGAGTACAGGTCGATGACGCGTACGGGGATGCCCTCGCGCTCCAGCAGGTCGGCGGCCTTGAGGGCCTCGTGCACGGTGGCGCCGGCCGCGACGACGGTGGCCTTGTCGTCGTCGTGGCGGCGCAGCACCTTGGACCCGCCGACGGGGAACTCCTCGTCGGGGCCGTACAGGACGGGCAGGTCGCCGCGTGTGGTGCGCAGGTAGCGGATGCCGTCGAGGCCGGCCATGGCGGCGACGAGGCGGACCGTCTGGTTGGCGTCGCACGGGTAGAGGACGGTGCTGCCGTGGACGGCGCGGAGCATCGCCAGGTCCTCGAGGCCCATCTGGGAGGGGCCGTCCGGGCCGATGGCGACCCCGGCGTGCGAGCCGACGAGGTTGAGGCCGACGCGGCTGACGGCGGCCATGCGGATGAAGTCGTGGGCGCGGGTGAGGAACGCCGCGAACGTGGAGGCGTACGGCACGTAGCCGCGCGCGGCGAGGCCGACGGCGGCGGCGACCATCTGCTGTTCCGCGATGTAGCACTCGAAGTACCGGTCCGGGTGGGCCTTGGCGAAGAACTCGGTGCGGGTGGAGTCGCTGACCTCGGCGTCGAGGGCGACGACCCGGCCGAGGGCAGAGCCGACGGCTTCCAGCGCGTGCCCGTACGCGGTGCGGGTGGCCACCTCGTCCCCCACGTCGAACCGGGGCAGTTCCGGCACGGTGTCCGGCGGCACGGCGGGGGGTTCGCCGTCCGGCGGCGCCTGGACGGTGACGCGGGCGTCGCGTACGCCGCCGAGCTCGGCGATCGCGGCCTGCGCGTCCTTCAGCGGCTTGCCATGCAGGCCCTCGCGGTCCTCGGCGGCCTCGACGCCGCGGCCCTTGTGGGTGCGGGCGAGGATCGCGGTGGGCTGCCGGGTGGTGGAGCGGGCCTCGGAGAACGCCGAGTCCAGGGCCTCCACGTCGTGACCGTCCACCTCGACGACGTGCCAGCCGAAGGCGTGGAGGCGCCGTCCGTAGGCGTCCAGGTCGTGCTCGTGGCGGGTGGGGCCGCGCTGGCCGAGCCGGTTGACGTCCACCACGAGGGTGAGGTTGTCCAGGTGGTTGTACGCCGCGTGCTCGACGGCCTCCCACACCGAGCCCTCGGCCATCTCGCTGTCGCCGGACAGGACGTACACGCGGTACGGCAGCCGGTCCAGCCTCTGCCCGGCCAGCGCCATGCCGACGGCGACGGGCAGGCCCTGCCCCAGGGAGCCGGTCGCCACGTCCACCCACGGCAGCCGGGGGGTGGGGTGCCCTTCGAGGCGGCTGCCGAGCGTGCGGTACGTGAGGAGCTCGTCCTCGTCGATGGCGCCCGCGGCCCGGTACAGCGCGTACAGCAGGGGCGAGGCGTGGCCCTTGGACAGGACGAGCCGGTCGTTGCCGGGGTGGTCGGGCCGGTCGAAGTCGTAGCGCAGGTGGTGGGCGAGGAGGACGGCCGCGATGTCGGCGGCCGACATGGACGACGTGGGGTGGCCGGAGCCGGCCGCGTCGGACGCGCGGACGGCGTCGACGCGCAGCTGCTGGCCCAGTTCGGTGAGTTCTTCGGGGCTCATGTCACTCCTTGCGGGGTGCGGGGCCGGTCTTGGCCAGCTCGGGCGAGGCCGTGTCGAGGGGGACCTGCCAGGAGCGGACCAGCCCGAGCTGGACGGCCTGGCGGGGCAGGGCCGCGTCCAGGAGCCAGTCGGCGGCGACCCGCACGCGGTTGCCGGGCATGGCGGCCAGGTGGTAGCCGCGGGTGACGGCTCCGGCGAGGATGCCCGAGAGGGGGACGCCGAGCGGGTTGGCGGCGGCCTTGACCCCGCCGAGGTCGACGGCGAAGCCGAGGTCGCTGTGGCGGTACGGGACGGGGTCGCCGACGCCGAGGGACGCGGCGACGTTGCGGGCGGCCACCTTGCCCTGCCGCGCGGCGTGCTGGGCGGTCATGGGCGTGAACTCGCCCGGCCGGTGCAGGTCCGGAACGGCGGCGGCGTCGCCGCAGGCGTAGACGCCGGGCTTGCCGGGCACCTCCAGCTGCGGGGTGACGACGAGCCGGCCGCGCTCGACGGGCAGGCCCAGCTCGGAGACGAGCGGGTCGGGGCGCACCCCGACGCACCAGATCAGGGAGCGCGTCGCCACGAACTCGCCGGTGTCCAGCAGGACGCCCTCACGTGTGGACTCCTTGACGGAGGTGCCCATGCGGACGTCCACGCCGCGGGAGCGGAGCACCTGGTCGGCGGTGTCCGACAGGCGCTTGTCGAGGCCCGGCAGGACCCGGTCGGCGACGTCGAGGAGCATCCAGCGGGGCCGTACGCCCTCGGGCCAGGCGGGGTGCTTGCGGACCAGCGCGTCGGTGAACATCTTGCCGTGGGCGGCGACCTCCGTGCCGGTGTAGCCGGCTCCGACGACGACGAAGGTGCAGCGCGAGGTGCACTCGGCGGGGTCGGCGGCGGACGCGGCGAGCTCCACCTGCCGGGTGATGTGGTCGCGCAGGTAGAGCGCTTCGGGCAGGCCGCGGAAGCCGGTGGCGTGCTCGGCGACGCCCGGGATCGGCAGGAGCTTGCTGACGCTGCCGACGGCGAGGACCAGCCGGTCGTAGCCGAGGTCGCCGGGGGTGCCCTCCGGGTCGGTGTAGTGGACGCGGCGGGCGTCGAGGTCGACGCGTCCCGCCTCGCCGAGGACGAGCCGTACGTGGCGCAGGGTGCCCGGCAGGGACACGGTGACGCGGCGGGGTTCGAGTACGCCCGCGGCGACCTGCGGCAGCAGGGGCAGGTAGAGGAAGTAGTCCGTGGGGTTGAGCAGGACGATCTCGGCACGTCCGCGCAGCGTGCGGGAGAGTTCGCGGGCGGTCTGGTAGCCGGCGAAGCCGGCTCCGACGATGAGGACGCGCGGGCGGCGCCGCGGCTGGGTGGTCACTGGGCCTCCCGAGGGATGGTGTGCGGTTCAGGCTCGGTGGTGCGGTGCCTCCGGGTCGGCGGGCGGCCCCGGCGGCGTCGCCGGTTCGGTCGGTTCGGCGGGGGCGGCGTCCTGCGGTGGCGGGGGCGGCACGACCGGGGCGGGTGAGGCTCCGGGCGCGACGACGCGGACCTCGCCGGGCTCACCGCCGTCGCCGGCTTGCGTGTCGGGTCCCGTGGGCTCCGGTTCGAGGGCGCGCAGGGGGTGGCGTTCGGCGGTGCGGGCGGCGCGGCGGCGGACCACCGTGACGAGCGCGGCCACCAGGGCACCGCCGAGCGCCGCGGTGGCCGCCCGGGCCGGCTGCCGGGACCGCGGGGTCTTGTTTCTCATGGGGCGCCGGGTACCCGGGGCGCCGCGCCGCTAACAGCCCGTGTCCGCCGACGTGGTGGGACGCGCGGCGGTCCCGCGGGGCCCGCCCGCCCACGGCCGTCCCACATCGCGAGAAAGCCGTCTCGCCATGCGGCGGAATGCCGTAGCGTGGCGCCCGTACCGCCCATCGAGTCGGACGGGGAGCGGAGCCGTGAAGGACGCTGTCTACACCCATGGACACCACGAGTCGGTGCTGCGCTCGCACCGCTGGCGTACGGCCGGGAACTCCGCGGCGTACCTGCTGGGCGAGTTGCGCCCCGGCCTGGAGGTGCTGGACGTGGGGTGCGGTCCCGGCACGATCACGGCGGACCTGGCCGAGCGGGTGGCGCCGGGCCGGGTGACGGCGGTGGACGCGTCGGCCGGCGTGCTGGAGCAGGCACGGGCGGCGGCCGCGGAACGGGGCCTGGACACGGTGGAGTTCGCGGTGGCGGACGTGCACGCGCTGGACTTCCCCGACGACAGCTTCGACGTGGTCCACGCCCACCAGGTGCTCCAGCACGTGGGGGATCCCGTCGGCGCGCTGCGCGAGATGCGGCGGGTGTGCCGGCCCGGCGGGGTCGTCGCCGTGCGGGACAGCGACTACGCGGGGTTCACCTGGTTCCCCGAGGTGCCGGAGCTGTCGGAGTGGCTGGCGCTGTACCGGCGGGTGGCGCGCGCCAACGGCGGCGAGCCGGACGCGGGGCGCAGGCTCCTGTCGTGGGCGCGGGCCGCCGGGTTCACCGACATCACGGCCGGCGCCTCGATGTGGTGCTTCGCCACACCCGGGGACCGTGCCTGGTGGAGCGGGCTGTGGGCGGACCGCACGACGCGGTCGGCGTACGGGCGGCTGGCGGTGGAGGCGGGCCACACGTCGCCGGAGCGGCTGGCCGCCCTCGCCGAGGGATGGCGGGAGTGGGGGCGCCACGACGACGGCTGGTTCGGGGTGCCGCACGGGGAGATCCTCTGCCGGGTGTGATCCGTTCCAACTACCCTGGTGCGCATGGAGATCCTCGGTACCACACTGCGCGTCTGCGTCGACGACCTGGACGCCGCGACGGCGTTCTACGAGCGCCTCACGGGAGCCCCGGCCCTGCGGTTCGAGCGCGGCGGGGTCCGCGTCGCGGCGGTCGGCTGCTTCCTCCTGATGAGCGGCCCCGAATCGGAGCTGGAGGTGCTGCGCAAGGTCACGGCGACGATCGCGGTGGCGGACGTGGACGCGGCGCACGCGACGCTGACCGAGGTGGGTGCGAAGATCGTGGCCGGTCCGGTGCCCACGCCGGTGGGCCGCAATCTGATCGCGATCCACCCGGACGGCTCGGTCTTCGAGTACGTGGACCGGCGCACGCCCGACGCCGACGGCACGCCGTAGGCACGGCTCTACGGGACGGTCCCCGGACGGACCGGTGCCCGCCGCCACGCGACGGCCCATCGCCGCGGGAAGGTCGTCGCCGGCGGGGAGGACCATCGCGAACGCCGGCGCGAAAAGCACCGGCCCCCAGGGGCGCGGCGGTCGGCGGCGCGGCGGTCGGCGGCGCGGCGGCCGGCGGCGCGGGGCGGCGGTCAGCGGCGGGGGCCGCCGACGGGCGGGAGGGGCATCTCCGCGGTGATCGCCCAGCGTTCGTGGTCGCGCCAGGCGCCGTCGACGCGGAGCATCGCCGGGGAGTAGCCCTCCTTGCGGAAGCCCGCGCGGCGCACCAGGGCGAGCGAACCGTGGTTGCCCGGCTGGATGTTGGCCTCCAGCCGGTGCAGTCCGAGCGGGCCGAAGGCGTGGTGGACGACGAGCGCGAGGGCCTCGCTCATCAGTCCGCGCCCGGCGGCGTGCGCGAAGGCCCCGTATCCGAGGGCGCCGCACTGGAACGCGCCCCGCACGATGTTGTTGATGTTGACGAACCCGGCGATGGCGCCGCCGTCGCGCTCGCACACCAGGTACCCGAGCCGGGCCGGGTCCTCGATGAGGGCGCGGGCGTATCCGGCGTAGGCCTCGGCCGTGTCGGGCGGGAACAGCCAGGGGTGGTGCAGGTCCTTGCTCTCCCGTGCCCGCGCGGTGAACTCCCCGGCGTCCTCGTGACGGAAGGGGCGCAGGCCCACGCGGGGGCCCTCGGCGAGGTACGGCGGGTGCGGCGCGGTGACGTCGGACATCGGTCCAGCGTAGATCGCCTCCACCACCGGCCCAAGCTTGTCAGACAAGCACGGATTGCCTGGTGGGCGGCGGGCGGCATACCGTGCGGGTGATCGGCGGACAGGCGAGCCAGGAGGTATCTGCGGTGGTCGGTGCGGAGCAGCGGCGTCCGGTCGTGGTGCTGTACGAGCGGATCGTCGACGCCATCAACGCCGGCACCTACCCGCCCGGCTCCACCCTGCCGTCCGAGCCGCGCCTCGCCGCCGAACTCGGCGTCAGCCGGCCTGCCCTGCGCGAGGCGCTGCTGCTGCTCCAGGAGGACGGGCTGCTGTCGGTGCGCCGCGGCGTGGGCCGCACCGTCAACGACCAGCCGCCCCGGCGCGGTTTCGAGCACGTCCGGCCCCTGGAGGAGCTGCTCGGCGCGGGCGCCCCCGTCCGCGTACGGGCGCTGCTGCGGACCGTGGAGGAGCCGACCGACTTCACCGCCCAGCACCTGCTGGCCCCCGTCCGGGCGGAGCTGCGGTTCTGGGAGTCCCTGCTGGCGGCCGAGGGCACGGCGGCGGCGCTCAGCCAGGAGTGGGCGGCGCCCGACGAGGTGCTGGAGCGGGCCCATCCGTCCTTCGCCGCCGCCCTGCGGGAGGCCGCGGCGCCGGAGCGCACCTCGATGCTGGCGGTGCTGGCCGGGGCGTCGCGCGGGGTGGCGCTCGGGGCGCACAGCGCGGTCACGGCGACCCTGCTCGGGCAGCGGCGCGGCGAGCAGCTGGACCGGCCGGCGGACACCCCGGCGGTGCTGGTCACCCAGGTCGTGCGGGTCGGGGAGACGCCCGTGCTCGCGGCCAAGCACATGCTGCCGACGGGCGCGCCCGCGCTGCCGGTGCTCCAGTCCAACTGAGCCCCGCGGCGCCCGGTGGGCGGCCTGTCGTACGGGTCACGGCACCCGCCGCGCGCTTGCCCTACACTCCGGTCATGCACTTGTCTGACAACCTCGCCTCGACCGTCTCCGTCGCGGACTGGATCCGCCGGGCCCCCAAGGCCGTGCTGCACGACCACCTGGACGGCGGGCTGCGCCCCGCCACGATCATCGAGCTGGCCCGCGCGTGCGGCTACACCGGTCTGCCCACCGAGGACCCGGCCGAGCTGGCCGTGTGGTTCCGCGACGCGGCCGACTCCGGTTCGCTGGAGCGGTACCTGGAGACGTTCGCCCACACCTGCGCGGTGATGCAGACCCGCGAGGCGCTGTTCCGCGTCGCGGCCGAGTGCGCCGAGGACCTGGCGGCGGACGGGGTCGTCTACGCCGAGGTCCGCTACGCCCCCGAGCAGCACCTGTCGGCCGGGCTGACGCTGGACGAGGTCGTCGAGGCGGTGAACGAGGGCTTCCGCGAGGGCGAGCGCCGCACCGGCGGCCGCGTCACCGTGGGCACCCTGCTCACCGGCATGCGCCACACGGACCGCTCCCTGGAGATAGCCGAGCTGACCGTCGCGCACCGGGACCGGGGCGTGTGCGGCTTCGACATCGCGGGCGGCGAGATCGGCAACCCGCCGTCCCGCCACCTCCCGGCGTTCCAGCACCTCAAGCGGCACAACTGCCACTTCACCATCCACGCGGGCGAGGCGGTCGGCGCCGAGTCGATCCACGAGGCCGTGCAGGTGTGCGGCGCGGAGCGGATCGGCCACGGCGTGCGGATCACCGACGACATCGCCGAGGACGGCACGCTCGGCCACCTCGCCGCGTACGTCCGCGACAACCGCATCGCCCTGGAGGTCTGCCCGACCTCCAACCTCCAGACGGGCGCCGCGAAGGACTACGCCTCGCACCCCATCGACCGGCTGCGCCGCCTGGGCTTCCGCGTCACCCTCAACACGGACAACCGGCTCGTGTCCGGCACCACCATGAGCGAGGAGTTCCAGCACATGGCGGACGCCTTCGGCTACGGCCCCGACGTGTTCGAGGAGTTCACCGTCGCCGCCGTCGAGGCCGCGTTCCTGCCGCTGCCGGAGCGCCGCCGGATCATCGAGGAGATCGTCCGCCCCGGCTACGCCGCGGTCCGCGCCGCCGGCTGACCGGACGCCGCACGCACCGGACGCCCGCCCCGCGCGCTCAGCGCAGGGCGGGCGTCTCCAGTACGAGCGTCCCGGCGTCCGCGTCCAGTACGGCTTCGACGCCCAGCGGCACGGTCAGCGCGGGCGTGCCGTGCCCGAAGCCCAGCTCCTCCACGACCGGCACCCCGAGCCCCCCGAGCCGGTCGAGCAGGACCGCGCGCACGGCCTCGTACGGGCCGCACTCCTCCCACGAGCCGAGCGCCACGCCCGCCACCCCGTCCAGCACCCCGGCCCTCAGCAGCTGCGTCAGCATCCGGTCGATCCGGTACGGCTCCTCCCCCACGTCCTCCAGGAGCAGCAGCCCGCCCCGCAGCGACGCCCGGCCGTCCGGCGTGCCGAGGCCGGCGGCGAGCAGGCTGAGGCAGCCGCCCACGGTGACGCCCCGGGCCCGCCCCGGCACCAGCGGCCGTGCCGTGCCCGCGCCGAGCACCCGTACCGCCTCCGGCTCCATCAGCGTGGCCCGCAGCGACTCCTGGGTGGCGGCGTCCTTGAGGAAGGCGGCCGCCCCGGCCATCGGCCCGTGCACGGTGGCCAGGCCCAGGCGCAGCGCGAACGCCTCGTGGAGCGCCGTCGCGTCGCTGAACCCGACGAACACCTTCGGCCCGGCGGCCCGCATCGCGTCCCAGTCGAGCAGGTCCACGATCCGCTGCGCGCCGTACCCGCCGCGGGCGCTGACCACCGCGTCCACGTCCGGGTCGCACCAGGCGGCCTCAAGGTCGCGGGCCCGGTCCTCGTCGGTGCCCGCCAGGTAGCGGAAGCCGGGGTGGCGGTCCAGGGCGTGCGGCAGGGCCACGGGGTCCAGGTCCCAGCCGCGCAGCAGGTCGAGCCCGGCCGCGAGGCGCTCCTCGGGCACCGGTCCCGAGGGGGCGACGACCGCGACCCGCGCGCCCGGCCGCAGCCGCTCCGGCCGGGTCAGCGGCGCGAGCGGCGCCGGAGCCGGCACCGGGCGCGGGGGCGCGGGCGGCTCGGCGGAGGACGACGGGGCCGGGGACGGTGCGGGCGGCCGCGGGGCGTCCGGGGAGGGCTGAGGGTTCACCTGGTCATCTCCAGCGGCGGTACGTCATCACGCGCGATCCCGAACGTCCGTACGTACAGGGCGAGTTCGGCCTCCAGGGCCCGTACCAGCGTCTCGGCGCGCCGGAACCCGTGCTGCTCCCCCTCGAACGCGAGGTACGCGTGGGGCACGCCCCGCCCGGCCATGCGGGCCAGGAACCGCTCGCTCTGCGCGGGCGGGCACACCAGGTCGTCAAGCCCCTGGAGCAGCACGAACGGCGCGCTGATCCGGTCCACCCGGCTCAGCGGGGAGCGCTCCTCGTACCGGGCCGGCACCTCGGCGAGCGGTCCGACGAGCGACTCCAGGTAGTGCGACTCGAAGTCGTGGGTCTCCCCCGCCGTGCCCCACGCGACCAGGTCGAGGACCGGGTAGCGGATGGCGGCGCAGGCGTAGACGTCGGTGGCCGTCAGGGACGCGGCGGCCGTCCAGCCGCCGGCGCTGCCGCCCCGGATGGCGAGCCGGGCCGGGTCGGCGGTGCCCTCGTCGGCGAGCGCCCGGGCGACGGCGGCGCAGTCCTCCACGTCCACCACGCCCCACTGCTCGCGCAGCCGCTCGCGGTAGGCGCGGCCGTAGCCGGTGGAGCCGCCGTAGTTGACCTCGGCGACACCGATGCCGCGCGAGGTGAAGTAGGCGATCTCCAGGTCGAGGACGAGGGGGGCGCGGCCGGTGGGCCCGCCGTGCGCCCACACGACGTACGGGGGCAGTTCGTCGCCGGGGGCGGTCCGGTCGGGGTTGTGCGGCGGGTAGACGTGGGCGTGGATCTCGCGGTCGTCCGGGCCGGTGAAGGTGCGCAGCTGCGGCTCGGGGTAGTACGCGGGGTCGACCGGGTCCTCGTGGGCGGCGCCGATGACGCGGGCGCGGCCGGTGCCGGTGTCCAGCTCCACCACCTCGAATCCGCTGCGCGGGCTGGCGGCGACGCCGAAGACGCGGCTGCCGTGCGCGGCGAGTGCGGGCGCCCACTCGGTCCACGGCCCGGCGGCGTCCACGAGCTCGCCGGTCTCCGGGTCGAGGATGCCGAGCGCGGTGGTGCCCTTCCCGTGGACGACGGCGACGAGCCCGCTGTCGAGCGGCTGGAACCAGCGCAGGCCGACCTTCCACAGGGGGCCGCCGAACTCCTCCTCGCGGCCGGCGCACAGGGCGGTCGCCGCGGTGGCGCCCGGCGCCTGCCGGTGCAGCTCCCACCAGCCGCTCCGGTCGGAGGCGTACAGCAGGGAGCCGTCGGCGGCCCAGTCGACCTGGCAGACCGACTCGTCCACCGCCCCGGCGACGGGCGTGACCGAGGCGAAGGGGCCTCCGGGCACGACCTCGCCGGTCATCACGAGCGTGCCGTCCCACGGCATGAGCGGGTGATCCCAGGCCAGCCAGGCGGCCCGGCGGCCGTCCGGGGAGAGCCGGGGCCCGGTGACGAACCGGTGCCGGTCGTCGGTGAGTTCCCGTATCGCGCTCCGGTCCTCGGCCGCCGATCCGTCGAGCGGCACGGCGGCGATGACGCGCCGCACGTCCGAGGGGCCCTCGCCGGTGTACTCCTCCAGGACGCACCACACCTCGGTGCCGTCCGGGTGGAGCACCGGGTCGGCCCAGCGCAGCCCGCCGCCGACCGCCGAGAGCGGGGTGAGCGGGCGGGGCGGGGCGCCGCCGTCCGGCTCGTAGGCGTACAGCCGCTGGTCGGGGAAGTGGCAGAAGACGACGAGCGGCCCGGCGCCGCCGTCCCGCGCGGTGCCGGCCCAGGGCTGCCCGCCGTACTCGACGACGCGGCTGCGGACGTTCCACGGGGCCGGCAGGACGGAGACCTCCCTGCCGTCGGAGGTCCGGCGGACCAGCGCGCGGCGGCCCCCCTCGGCGGGGCGCGGCGCGGTCCACCACACCTCGTCGCCGACCGTGCCGACGAACTCCGGCAGCCCGTCGTGCGCGGCGGCGAGCCGCGCGTCGATCGGCGACGGCCATGTTCCGTAAGGCCCCGTGGGCACCATGACGACTCCCCCCTGTGGGTCAGGCGTTTCGCAGACAGTGGTCGAGGACGCGGACACCGAAGTGCAGCGCGTCGACCGGGACACGCTCGTCGACACCGTGGAACATCGCCTGGTAGTCGAAGCCGACGGGCAGTTTCAGCGGGGCGAAACCGTAGCCGACGATGCCCAGCCGGGAGAACTGCTTGGCATCGGTGCCGCCCGACATGCAGAACGGCACGACCCGCGCGTCCGGGTCGAACCTCTCGATCGCGGCGCGCAGCGTGGCGTACGTCGGCGAGTCGACCGGCGCCTCCAGGGCGATCTCCCGGTGCTGGTACTCCCAGTGGACGCCGGGGCCGGTCAGCTCGTCCATCGTGGCCTCGAACTCCCGCTCGCCGCCGGGCACGACCCGCCCGTCGACATGGGCGCTGGCCGCGCCGGGGATGACGTTCACCTTGTAACCGGCGTGCAGCATCGTCGGGTTGGAGCTGTTGCGCAGCGTCGCCTCGACCAGCGCGGCGGCCGGGCCCAGCTTGGCCAGGAGGCCGTCGATGTCGAAGCCGGGGTCGTCCAGGTCCGGCGCGTCGATGCCGTGCAGCGCGGCCAGCTCGGTGAGGGCGGCGCGGACGGTGGTGGTGAGGCGGACGGGCCAGCGGTGCTCGCCGATGCGGGCGATGGCGGCGGCGAGGCGGGTGACCGCGTTCTCCCGGTTGACCTTGGAGCCGTGTCCGGCGCGGCCCTGGGCGGTCAGCTTCAGCCACGCCGTGCCGCGCTCGCCCGCGCCGATCGGGTACAGCGCCATGCCCGGTCCGGCGTGGAAGGTGTACGCGCCGGACTCGCTGATGCCCTCGGTGCAGCCCTCGAACAGGTCGGCGTGCCGGTCCGCGAGGAAGCCGGCGCCGTCCGCGGCGCTCGCCTCCTCGTCGGCGGTGTACGCGATGACGATGTCGCGGCGCGGCCGCACGCCCCGGCGCGCCCAGTCCCGTACGACCGCGAGGATCATCGCGTCCATGTTCTTCATGTCGACGGCGCCCCGGCCCCACACGACGCCGTCGCGGACCTCCCCGGAGAAGGGGTGGACGCTCCAGTCGTCGGGCTCGGCCGGCACCACGTCGAGGTGGCCGTGGACGAGCAGCGCGTCGGCGGACGGGTCGGTGCCCTCGATCCGGGCGACGACGTTGGTACGGCCCTCGGTCCGCTCCAGCAGACGCGGTTCGATGCCCGCGTCGGCGAGCCGTTCGGCGACGTACTCGGCGGCGGGCCGCTCCCGGCAGTCGCCGCCGCCGCGGTTGGTCGTGTCGATCCGGATCAGGTCGGAGGTGAACGCCACCACCTCGTCGAAGGCCGGCCCGTCCGACGGGTACCGCTCCTGCTCCCGGTCCTGAAGGGTCCGGTCAGCCATACTGCTCCTCCACTGCGGCCGAGACGATCGTGGTGACCGCCTTGAAGGTGCGGATGGCCTCGTACATCGTCTCGCTGGTGTACGCGACCCGGCGCTCCCCGCTCACCGCCACCCCCGGGACGACGGTGGCGGCCGCGGCCAGGTGCTCCGCGTCGAACTCCAGCTCCACGGTGTACGGGCCGCCGCGCACCGGCTCGTACCGTACGGCGAGACGCGTGGCGTCCTTCGCCGCGGCGCGGATGTCGGCGGCCGTCCGCGTGGGGGTGCGGCAGACCGCCGCGTACCGCGACACATGGTCTTTCACGGCGACCATACGCGCCTCGGGGGCGTAGCCCAGCGCGTCGCGGCAGGTCAGGTCGTCGCCGGTGACCAGGATGACGGGCACGCCGTACTCGGCGACGACATGCGCGTTGAGGTGTCCCTCGCTGGCGCGGACGCCGTTCAGCCAGACGCCGGTGATGGAGTTGGCGAGGTAGGTGTGGGCGAGGACGCCCTCGCTGCCGGCCCCGGTGTGGTAGCCGACGAAGGCGATGCCGTCGACGTCGCCGTGCTGGACGCCCTCGACCATGGAGAGCGACTTGTGCCGGCCGGTCAGCATCTGGGCGCGCGGGTCGAGTTGCTCGATGAGGAGGTTGCGCATGGTCCAGTGGGCCTCGTTGATGAGGACCTCGTCCGCGCCGCCGTCGAGGAAGCCGAGCACGGCCGCGTTGACGTCGGAGGTGAACATCGCCCGGCAGCGCTCCCACTGGGGCGTGCCGGGCAGGACGTCGGCGGGCCAGGTGACCCCGGTGGCGCCCTCCATGTCGGCGCTGATGAGGATCTTCATGCGCACACCGTACGCGGCCTCCAGCGGCCGGTACCAGGTGCGCCGCCTCAGCGCGGGTCGGCGGGGCGCGGGTAGGTGCGCGACTGCTTGACGCTGCCGAAGGCGAAGCTGGACTCGATGGAGGCGATCCCGGGGATGGCGTGGATCCGGTGGCGGACGAGCCGCTCGTACGCCTCCAGGCTCTCGATGACCACCCGCAGGAGGTAGTCGCTGCTGCCGGCCATCAGATAGCAGTCCTGGATGTGCTCGATGCGCGCGACGTGCTCCTCGAAGACGGCGACCGCCTCCGCCGTGTGCCGCTCCAGGCGGATGCGGACGAAGACGGTGATCGGCAGCCCGTACGCCACCTGGTCGACCATCGCCGTGTAGCCGCGGATCAGGCCCGCCTCCTCCAGGCGGCGCACCCGGCGCAGGCAGGGCGAGGGGGACAGCCGGACGCGGTCGGCGAGCTCCTGGTTGGTGAGTCGGCCGTCGGCCTGGAGCTCCCGGATGATCCGCAGGTCGATGTCGTCCATGTGCCGTCCGTTCCGCCCGTTACCCGGTTTTCCCCGCGCTTACTCCGCCCGTTCTTGGCAGATTCTGCCCCCACGGTAGACGTGGAGGGCAGAACTAGCAATCGGCTGCCCCGCCGCAGGGCCTAGCGTTGCGGTGACAGGGGACCCGGAGGGGCTGGAGGACGGTGTGGTCGCGACGAACGCGATGGAGGCTCCCGCGGCGGGCCGCGGGGTGTTCCCGCGCGGCCTGTCCCCGAGGGCGGCGGGCATGGCGGCGCTGCTGCTGACGGTGTCGATCTGGGCGGCGTTCGCGCTGAGCGCCCGGGCGCTGAGCACGTCGACGCTGCTGCCCGCTGACGCGGCGCTGCTGCGCTTCGGTGTGCCGCTGGTCGTCCTGGCGCCCGCGCTGTGGCGGCGGAGGCGCGCGCTGGGCTCGGTGCGGCCCGGACCCGCCGTCAAGATCGTCTGCGGGGCCGGGGTGCCGTTCTTCCTGGCCGCGATGTTCGGCGGGTCGCTGACCTCGGCGTCGTTCGTCGGGGCGATCGTGCCGGGCATGGTGCCGCTGTTCGTCTCCGCCCTGATGGTGGCGCGGGGGCGGGGCGTGCCGCGCGGGACGCAGGGCGCCGGTCTGGTGCTGATCGCGGTCGGCGTGGTCGCGCTGGTGTGGCGGTACGCGGTGCCGTTCGACGGCGACGTGATGCTGGGCTCCGGGACGCTGCTGGTGGCGAGCGGACTGTGGGCGCTGTACACGGTGGGCCTCAAGGAGGTGGACCTCGACCCGGTCGGGTCGATCGGGCTGCTGTGCCTGCCGTCGTTCGCGGTGATCGCCCTGCTGGTGGCGGCCGGTGTGCTGCCGACCGGGCTGGCGGACGCCGCCGTGACGGACGTGGCGCTGTTCCTCGTCGTGCAGGGCCTGGGCGTGGGGCTGTGCGCCGGGCTGCTGTACGCGTTCGCGATCCGGCGGCTGGGCGCCGAGCGCAGCTCCGTGGTGGGCAGCCTCAGCCCGGTCGCCGTGGTCCTGCTGGCGATCCCCCTGCTGGGCGAGCGGCCGACGGTGGCCGTCCTCGTCGGCGTACCCCTCATCACCACGGGCGTGGTCCTCGCGAACCGGCGCCCCCGTACCCCGCGTGAACCGGAGGTCTCCCCCGATGCTTGAGCTGCTGCCCGTCCCGCCGGTCGACCCGCTGTGGAACCTGGCCGCCGAGTACGGCGCCGACGAGCGCCCCCAGCGGCTGAACCTGGTGCTCGGCGTCTATCGCGACCACACGGGCGTCACCCCGGTGATGCGGGCCGTGCGGGAGGCCGAGATACGCCTGGCCGAGCACGCGGCGTCGAAGGAGTACCGGGGCCTGTCCGGCAACGCCGCGTTCAACCGGGCGATGCTCTCCCTCGTGCTCGGCGGCGACGTGCCGGCCGGGCGGGCCACCGCCGTGCAGACCGTCGCCGGGACGGGCGCGCTGCGGCTCCTCGCCGACCTGGTGCGGCAGACCCGCCCGGGCGCGACGGTGTGGATCAGCGACCCGGCGTACGTGAACCACCAGCCGATCCTGGAGGCGGCGGGCCTCACCGTGCGCGCGTACCGCTGGACCGACCACGACGGCCTGCTCGCGGACCTGGGGGACGCGGGACGGGACGACGTCGTGCTCCTCCAGGGCTGCTGCCACAACCCGACGGGCGTCGACCCGACGCGCGAGGTGTGGGAGGCGCTGGCGGACCTGGCGTCCCGCGCCGGCTGGGTGCCGTTCCTCGATCTGGCGTACCACGGCCTCGGCGACGGCCTGGAGGAGGACCTGTGGGCGGCGCGGATGCTGGCCGCGCGGCTGCCCGAGGTGCTGGTCGCGGTGAGCTGTTCCAAGAACTTCGGCCTGTACGCGGACCGTACGGGCTGCGCGATCGTGCTGGGCGCGTCGGAGCGGGCGCTGCGCCACGCGGAGACCGCGCTGCAGAACGCCGCCCGCACCCTGTACTCGATGCCTCCCGAGCACGGCGCCGCCATCGTGGCGGCCGTCCTGGAGGACGCGGGGCTGCGCGGGATGTGGCGCGACGAGCTGGACGGGATGCGGGCGCGGATCGCCGCGAACCGGGCCGCGCTGGTCGCGGAGCTGCGGGCGCTGGGCTGCGACGCGCTGGCCGGGCCGCTGGCGCGGCAGAAGGGCATGTTCGCGGGGCTGCCGCTGACGGCCGGCCAGATGGCGCTGCTGCGCCGCGAGCACGCGGTGTACGGCACGGCGACGGGCCGCATCAACATCGCGGGCCTCCCGGAGGCGCAGGCCGGCCGCCTCGCGGGCGCGCTGGTGGCGGTGCTGGAGCGGGGAGCGCCGGAGCGGGCGGTGCCGGCGGGTGCCGTCCCGGCGCGGGCGGCGCTCTGAGCACGGCGCCCGCGCCCGCGGTCAGACCGCGACGGCCGGGTCGCGCGGGTCGAGGGCCAGTGCGGTGAGGAGCTCCGCGCGGTGCAGGTCGGCGACCGGGGCCAGCAGGTCGGGGTGGCGCAGCAGCGCCGCCGCGCGGCGGTCCAGGTCGCCGGGTGCCAGGAGGCGGCCGTACTCGGCGGGTGCCCGGCCGGCCGCCTCGACGGCGGCCCGCGCCAGGGCGGGGTCGCCGAGCAGGCAGGCGGCCCAGCTGGCGACGACCTCGTCGACCCAGCTGCGCCACGGCGCGTCGTCGGCGCCCGCGCCGGTGATCCAGTCGAGCCGGTCGGCGCCCCCTCCGCCGGTGACGTCGACCAGGGCGGCGTCGAGCTCGGTGGGGTAGCGCAGCGCGGCGGCCGCGTCGGCGGCCTGGCGCGCCTGGGCGTGTGCGAGGGCGCGGTCGACGGCGCCGCTTCCCGGCGGGTAGGCGCGCAGGAGCCACTGGGCGGTCGCGGCGACGAGCGGGGCGAGCGGTGGGTGCACGGGCGATCCGTTGGGCCGAACGGGTGCGGACGGGGGCACGCTACCCCGGCGGGGCCGGACGGCGTAATGACGCATATCACCCGCTCCCGGTGGTATCCGCACTCTGCACCGATCACCCGGAACGCGTGAGGAGACGCCATGGGACACGGCGGAGATGTGATCACCGAGCTGACGACCGACCACCGGGAGGTGGAGGAGCTCTTCACCCGCATCACGGAGCTGCCCTCCGGCGACCCGGAGCGCAAGCGCCTCGCGGACCAGGTCACGATGGAGCTGGTCCGCCACTCGGTCGCGGAGGAGGCGTATCTGTACCCGGCGGTCCGGGAGCACGTGCCCAACGGGGACGCGCTCGCCGACAAGGAGCTGGAGGACCACGCGGCGGCCGAGCGCACGATGAAGGACCTGGAGGGCTGCGAGGCGGACGACGCCCGCTTCGACGCGCTGATCACCCAGCTGATGGCGGAGATCCGCGAGCACGTCGCCGACGAGGAGGCGAACCTGCTGCCCCGGCTCCGCGAGGCGTGCACGCAGGAGACGCTGGAGGAGCTGGGCGAGAAGGTGCGGCAGGCGAAGAAGACCGCGCCGACCCGGCCGCACCCGGCCGCCCCGGACAAGCCGCCGGCCAACAAGCTCCTCGCGCCGGGCACCGGCATGGTCGACCGGCTGCGCGACGCCCTCTCGGGGCGCGGCAAGCCCAGCTGACCCGAGGCGTGACGGCAGGCCCGCCGACCGGCCCCAGCGGCCGCTCGGCGGGCCTGCCGTCGTACGGGGGCGCGCCCCGGCCCCGTACCGGGCGGGCGGTCAGGCCTCGTGGCCGAGTCTGATCTCCCGTGAGGTGCGCGAGCCGCCCGCGATCTGCAGGGCGGTGGCGACCGGCGGGTATCCGGAGGCGATCAGCGTGTAGGCGCCGGACGCCAGGTCGGCGAAGCGGAAGGTGCCGTCGGGGCCCGTGGTGAGGGTGGCCACGGTGTTGCCCGCCGCGTCGAGGAGGGTCACGCGGGCGTCGTCGACGGGGCGGCCCGCGGGGGCGCGCACGGTGCCGCGCAGGGCGGCCCCGCCGGCGATCTCCACGTCCTGCCGGGTGTCGCCCGCCGGGTGCACGGCGACGGGGAGGGCGGTGGGGCCGAGGCCGGGAGCGGCGGCGGTGAGGGTGTAGTCGCCGGCGAGGAGGTCGGTCAGGGCGTAGCCGCCGTCGGGGCGGGTGCGGGCGGTGGCGACGACCTCGCCACGCGCGTCGGTGAGGGTCACGGCGGCGTCCTCGGCCGGCGCGCCGTCCGGGGTGGTGACGGTGCCGTGGAGGCGTCCGGCGCCGCCGAGGACGATGTCCCGTTCGACGGGCCCGTCCGCCTGGGCGCCGGCGGTGAGGGTGACGGCGCGGGGGCGGTGGCCGGCGGCGGAGGCGACGAGGACGTACGCGCCGGGGGCGGGGGTGCTCAGCGCGTACCGGCCACCGGCCCCGCTGGCACCGCGTCCGGTCTGGCGGCCGTGGGCGTCGAGCAGGGTGAGGGCGGCGCCGGGCACGGGGGTGCCGTCGTGGTGGCGGACCGTGCCGCACAGGGGCGCGCCGGGTCCGGCGGGCGGGGCGAGTTCGTAGTCGTCGCGCGGCGGGGGCAGCACCGAGGCGGGCGGCGCGGTGGCCGGCGCGGCGGGCGCCGGTTCGGCGGGCCGGGCGGCGGGGACGGCCGCGGGCGCCGGACCGGCGGTCAGCGGTCGTTCCCTGAGGAACAGGGCGACGACCAGCGCCGCGGCCAGCAGCGCGGCGAGGTGGAGCAGGACGCGCGGTGCGGCGTCGGCGTACGCCTCGACGTACCCGTGGCGCACCGCCGCGGGCAGCGTCCCCGGCCCGGCGGCGAGGGTGCCCAGGACGGTGGCGCCCGCGCAGACGCCGAGCTGCCCGGCGAGCGCGTGGGCGCCGGTCGCCGCGCCGAGGTCGGCGGGCGGGGCGGCGTTCTGGACGGCGAGGACGAGGACCGGCAGGAGCAGTCCGAGGCCCGCGCCGACGAGGGCCTGCCAGACGCTGTGGTCGACCCGCGGGGTGCCGCCGTCGAGCCGGGAGAGCAGCCACATGCCGACGCACGCGACGGCGACGCCGATGACGGCCTGGACCGCGTAGTGGCCGGTGCGGTGGACGAGGTGCCCGGAGACGAGCGCGGCGGCGGCGAGGGCGCCGACGAGCGGCAGCATCAGCACGGCGGTGTCCGCCGGGCCCTGGGAGCCGCCGCGCTGGAGCAGCGCCGGGAGGCACACGGCGATCCCGGCCAGGCAGGCGCCGGCGACCGCGCCGACCAGCCCGGCGACGGGCAGCACCGGGTCGCGCAGCAGCCGGGGCGGCAGGACCGGTTCGGGTGCGCGGCGGGCCGAGACCAGGTACAGCAGGAGGCTCCCGGCGGCGGCGCAGCCGAGGCCGGCGACGACGCGGGAGGTCCAGGCGTACTGGCCGCCGGCCCAGGTGAGCAGCAGCACCAGGCAGGTGGTCGAGGCGGTCAGGAGCAGCGCGCCGGCGAGGCCGGGGCGGGCGCGGCGGTGGGCGTCGGCGGACCCCCGGCCGCGTGCCGCTCCGGGTGCGGCCGGGGTGAGGGCCCCGGCGACGAGGAGCAGCGCGGCGAGGGCGGCGGGTGCCGTGAGGTGGAACGTCCAGCGCCAGGAGGCCGCGGTGGCGGTGTAGGCGCCGAGCAGTGGTCCGGCGGTGGTGGCGACGGCGAACGCGGCGCCGGTCAGGGCGAGTTGGCGGGCGCGCCGGTGCGCGGGCGCCAGGCAGGCGGTGGCGGCGGGGGCGCCGGCGAGGACGCCTCCGGCGCCGAGTCCCTGCAGGGCGCGCAGGGCGACGAGCTCGTCGGGGGTGCGCGCCCAGCCGGCGAGGGCGGTCGCGGCGGTGAACAGCGCGAGCGCGCAGAGGAACGTTCCCTTGCGTCCGTAGAGGTCGCCGAGCTTGCCGTGGAGCGGGAGGGAGGCGGCGGCCGTGAGGAGGTAGGCGGTGACGGCCCAGGGGGCGCGGCCGGGGCCGCCCGGCAGGTCGGCGGCGAGGTCCGGGAGGACGGCGGCGACGGACAGCTGCTGGAAGGCGGCGGCGAGGACGGCGGTCACCAGCCCGGCGAGGGCGAGGGCCGTCCGGCCGCGCCGGGGCCGGGGCGCGGGGCCGGGCGACGCGGTGTCGGACGCCGGCGGCGCGGTGCCGTCCGGCGGGGCGTGCCCGGTGCGCTCGTCCTGTGTCAGCGTGATCCCACCCACGGAAAATCGCTCCCCTCGTTCGCGGCCGGCTTCGCAGGGCGCCATTGTTGGCCGCGCGAGCGGGCCGTCGGCGCGTGCGCGCCGGGGCGAAAGGGCGGGTAGTGAGGGGGGTGGCCGGGTGGTGCCGGGGGCGGCGGCGGGCCGTCCGCGCAGGGTGCGAGGGGGTCGGCGCCGTGGCCGCGGGCGCGCCCCCATGCGCGCCGCGCACGCCGGGGGCGGCCGGGAATTCCACCCGATCCGGTGAGGGGCCGGGCGGCCCGTGCGGGTTACCTCTTCTCGGTCTCGGCGGCCAGGTTGGCGAGGACCGCGTCGTAGATCCGGGCGAGGCCCTTGGGGGCGAAGGTGCGCTCGAAGAAGCCGCCGATGCCGCCCGCGCCGTTCCAGACGGTGGCGACGACCACGCGGGAGCGGCCCTCGCCGGCGGGGGTGACGGTCCAGGTGGTGACCATGGAGGAGTTGCGGTCCTTCTCGACGAGCTGCCCGTCGGTGGGCTCGGTGACGTCGAGCAGGCAGTCGCGGACGCGCTTGCTGGTGGCCTGGAGCCTCCAGTGCACGAGGGTGCCCTCGCCGTCGCCGCCCTCGCGCACCTCGTACTCGCTGAACTGCTCGGGCAGGAGCCTCGCGCGGGTGTTCGCGTAGTCGGCGAGCGCGTCGAACACCGTCTCCGCGTCCGCCGCGACGACTCGTTCCGTAGTGGCCTCGACCTGCGCCATTGCCTTGTCCTCCGCGTTTCGGCGTATCTCGATCAGGGGCCAGCCAATCACCTCGGCGGGGCGCGCCCAAATCGGCGGGCGGCGATCATGGGAACGTTTGTTCTATTGTGGCGGTGCACGACACGAACGACCGAGGAGGCCGCCATGCGCTGGGACAACCTGGGGGACCGCCCGGACGGCTCGGCGGACGCGCCCGCGGCCGGCGAGGCGGCGCTGTTCGGGACCGACGCGGTGACCACCCGGACGTTCGACACACCGGAGTTCCGGGGGATCACCTTCCACGAGGTCCGCGCCCGCTCGATCCTCAACCGGGTGCCCGGCGCCTCCCGCATGCCGTTCGAATGGACGGTCAACCCGTACCGCGGCTGCACCCACGCCTGCGTGTACTGCTTCGCCCGCAAGACGCACAGCTACCTCGACCTCGACACGGGCATCGGCTTCGACACCCAGATCGTGGTGAAGGTGAACGCCCCGGAGCTGCTGCGCCGCCAGCTGGCCTCCCCGCGCTGGCAGGGCGCGCACGTCGCGATGGGCACCAACGTCGACTGCTACCAGCGCGCCGAGGGCCGCTACCGGCTGATGCCCGGCATCATCGAGGCGCTGCGCGACCGGGCCAACCCGTTCTCCATCCTCACCAAGGGCACCCTGATCCTGCGCGACCTGGACCTGCTGCGGCAGTCGGCCGAGGTCACCGACGTGGGCGTCTCCGTCTCGGTCGGCTTCACCGACCGGGAGCTGTGGCGGACGGTCGAGCCGGGCACGCCCGCGCCGGAGCGCCGCCTCGACGTCGTGCGGGCCCTGGGCGACGCGGGCATCGGCTGCGGGGTGCTCATGGCGCCGGTCGTGCCGTTCCTGGGCGACCGCCCCGAGCAGCTGCGCGCCACCGTCCAGGCCATCGCCGAGGCCGGGGCGACCTCGGTCACGCCGCTGGTGCTGCATCTGCGGCCGGGCGCCCGCGAGTGGTTCATGGCATGGCTCGGCGAGCACCACCCGCACCTGGTGCGGCGCTACGAGGCGCTCTACGCGGCCGGGGCGTACGCGCCGACCTGGTACCAGCGGCGGATCACCCGTCAGGTGCACGAGTTCGCCGCCGAGTTCGGGATCGGGCCCGCCGGGCGCGGCGCGTCCCGCCGCATCACCCGGCCCGCGCGCGAGGAGGCCCCGCCGGACGGCACGGCGGAGCCCACGCAGCTCACCCTGCTCTGAGGCCCGCCAGCACGGCTCACCCCTGGCGCGGGGCCACACGCGGCTCACCCCTGGGCGGGGCCGCGCACGGCTCACCCCTGGCACGGAGCCACACGCGGCTCACCTCTGGCGCGGGGGCCGCGCACGGCCGCCCGGCCCCGGCCCGGCCCGGACGCCCGCCACGCGGCACCCCGATCGGAGCCGCCCGCCCCCGATCGGGTCACGTACGGGTGGATCGGCGCCGTTCGCCCCGGTCCGGCCCGTCCGCGACCGGAGACTGGCCGGATGCAGAAACGCGCAGGAACCCTCATCGCGGCGGGCGCGCTGATCGCGGGTGCGGTCGGCGCGGCCCCGTCGGCCGCCGAACCGCCCGCGCCCGGGCCCCGCACCCCGTCGCTGTCGTGGACGGCGTGCGGCACGGAGCGGTACCCGAGGCTGGAGTGCGCCTCGCTGCGGGTGCCGCTCGACCACGCCGACCCGGACGGGAAGCAGATCACGCTCGCCCTGTCCCGCGTCCGGCACACCGCCCGCGCCTTCGAAGGACCGCTGCTGGTCAATCCGGGCGGGCCCGGCGCGAGCGGCCGCGACCTGGCCGGTTTCGTGGCCGCGTCCCTCCCGGCGAAGGTCGCCGCCCGGTACGACGTGATCGGTTTCGACCCGCGCGGTGTCGGCGCCAGCAGACCGGCCCTCACCTGCCGCCCCGGCCACTTCACGCCCGTACGCCCCGACTCGGTCCCCCGCGACCTGCGCGAGGAGCGGCGGAACGCCGAGCGGGCGGCGGCCTTCGCGCGGGCGTGCGGCGACGAGCACGGCGAGCTGCTGCCGCACATCGGCACGGTGAACGCCGCGCACGACATGGACGCAATCCGCCGGGCCCTCGGCGCGCCCCGCGTCAGCTACTTCGGCTACTCGTACGGCTCCTACCTGGGCGCCGTCTACGCCAGGCTGTACCCGCAGCGGGTGCGGCGGGCGGTCCTGGACTCGGTGGTCCACCCCGGCGGCGTCTGGTACGGCGCGAACCTGGCGCAGGACCACGCGTTCGACGCGCGCCACAAGGCGTTCCTCGCGTGGGTGGCCCGCCATGACGCGGCGTACGGGCTGGGGAAGGACCCGGCGCGGGTGGAGGCCCGCTGGTACGCGATGCGCGCGGCGCTGCGCGAGGAGCCCGCGGGCGGCAAGGTGGGCGCGGCGGAGGTGGAGGACACGTTCCTGCCGGGCGCGTACCACAGCAGCTACTGGCCGCTGCTGGCCGCCGCGTTCTCCGCGTACGCCGGGAAGGGCGACGAGCGGCCGCTGGTGGAGGCGTACGAGGCGCTCGCCGCGCCGGACGAGGCCACCGCCAACGCGTACGCGGTCTACACGGCCGTGCAGTGCCGGGACGCGCGGTGGCCGCGGTCGTGGGGCGTGTGGCACCGCGACATGTGGGCCGCGCACACGAAGGCGCCGTTCTCCACATGGAACAACGCCTGGTACAACGCGCCGTGCGCGTTCTGGCCGGTGCCGTCGCTGACGCCCCCGGACGTGGCGAACGACGCGGCGCCCCCCGTGCTGCTGTTCCAGGCGACGGAGGACGCGGCGACGCCGTACGAGGGCGCCGTGGCCACGCACCGGTTGCTTCGCGGTTCCCGGCTGGTGGTGGAGCGCGGCGGCGGCGACCACGCGGTGACCCTGCGCGGCAACACCTGCGCGGACCGCGTGCTCGCGCGGTACCTGGACACGGGCGAGGTGCCGCGCGGCGACGGCGGGGACGACCCGGACGTGGTGTGCCCGGCGCGTCCGGACCCGAAGCCCGCCGGGCCGGCCGTCAAGGCGCCCCCCGCCGTCCACGGCGCCCTGGCGGCCCGCGCCCCCGGCGCCTGACGCCGCAGCCCGCGGGCGCCTTGGCCCCCGGTGCCCGCGGGCTGCGGAAAACCGGGCGCGGCGGGGCGGAGGCGTCGCGCAGGATGGGCGGCATGACGACGACTCATCTGACGCATGTGGCGGCCCCCGAGGGGGTCGCGCCCGGTTCCGGCTACAGCCATGTCGTGTGGGGCACGGGCCGGTTCGTGGCCGTGTCCGGCCAGTGCGCCTTCGACGCGGACGGCCGGGTGGTGGGCGAGGGCGACGCCGCGGCCCAGGCCCGGCAGGTCTTCGCCAACCTCGGCCGCTGCCTCGCGGCGGCGGGCGCCGGCTTCGACGACGTGGTGAAGCTGACGTACTACGTGACGGATGTGGCGCACCTGCCGGCGGTCCGCGCGGCCCGCGACGAGGTGATCGACACCGCCCGCCCGCCGGCGAGCAGCGCCGTGCAGGTGAGCGCCCTGTTCCGGCCCGAACTGCTCGTGGAGATCGAGGCGTTCGCCGTACTGCCCGAGGGGACGCGGCGGTGACCGGAGCGGCGGTGGCCGTCGCCGTCCGGGAGATGGCGGACGCCGACTGCGCGGCGGTCGCCGCGGTGCGGGTGGCGGGCTGGCGGTTCGCCTACCGGGGGCTGCTGCCCGACGCGTACCTGGACGCGATGAGCGTCGAGGCCGACACGGACGCCCGGCGGGAGCACCTGGCACGCGCCGGGGACCGCACGGTCCATCTGGTGGCCGAGGCCGGGGAGGAGGTCGTCGGCTGGGCCGCCTTCGGACCCGGCCGCGATCCCGGCGCGGGCCCCGGCGACGCCGAGCTGTACGCGCTGTACGTACGGCCCGACGCGGTGGGCACGGGCGTCGGGCGGGCGCTGACCGGCGAGGTCCTGGCGCGGGCGGCGGGGCTCGGGTTCGGGCGCCTGTCGCTGTGGGTGCTGGAGGGCAACGCGCGGGGCCGGCGGTTCTACGCGAAGGCCGGGTTCGTGCCCGACGGGGCGCGCGAGCCGTGGGAGGTGGGGGGCCGGACGGTCATGGAGCTGCGGTACGCGCGCGCCCTGTGACCTACCCCGGCAGCCGGTCCAGGGCCGCCGTCGCCGCCGGGCCGATCCGGGGGTGGCGGCGGGCGGCCTCCAGCACGGGGCGGGCGCGCGGGTCCGCGAGAGCGCCGAGCCCCTCCGCGCACGCCACGCCCACCCGCCAGTGCGGGTCGTCCGGCGCGAGGCGGCGGCCCAGCGCGGTGACGAGGGCCGGTACGGACTCGGGCGCGCGCAGCGCGGCCAGCAGCCGCACCGGTACGAGGGCGTAGGCGACGCGCAGTTCGTTGGTGGCGAGCGCGGCGGCGGCCCGCGGCGTGCGCGGGTCGCCCAGCACGGCGAGCGCGTGCGCGGCCGACACGCACCGCTCGGGGTCCCGGTGGTTGAGGAGCAGCACCAGCGCCTCGAACGCGCGCCGGTCGCCGGCCGTGCCCAGCCGGAAGGCGGCCAGCTCCCGCGCCCACAGCGGCATGCGGGGCGCGGTGAGGACGGCGGCCAGCTCGTCGTGGTCGCCGGTCGCGAGGAGGCGGGGGTAGACGGGGTCGTCCCCGGCCTCGTGCTCCAGCCGGTCGGTGAGGGAGCCGAACTCGGGGTCCATGGCCGTCAGGGTAGCGACGCCCCGGGGCCGCGATCCAGATCACATCGCCTCTCCCGCTCCGGGGGCTGGCGCGCTCATTACCCACCGGTTAATCTCAGGTGAGCGGGGCCAACCCCCCGCGACCCCCATGGGCGGCCTGGTGACGCAGCCGTCCATGTGCTCGTCGGTTCAGCACCTTTCACGATGTGACTCCGGGACAGAGTCCGTCGGCCCTCTTTCGCGCGGCGCGCCACGACACGCCCGTACGGCCATCGACGCCCGTTCGGCGCGGCCCCCTCGCCCGCGCGCGGTACGCCCCCCTTTTCCGCCGCGCCCCGCGCGTGCTCGCGCCGGGCTGCCGCGCCCGCACCCTCACCAGTCGTCACTCATCCCTGGAGTCCCGTGATGGACACCCCTCTCTCCACCATCGCCGTCGTCGGTCTCGGCACCATGGGCACCGGCATCGCGGAAGTCCTGGCCCGCGCCGGCCGCGAGGTCGTCGGTATCGACATCAGCGAGGCCGCCGCCCGCCGCGCCGTCGCCTCGCTGGCCGCCTCCACCGCCCGGTCCGTGTCCCGGGAGCGGATCACCGAGGAGGAGCGGCGCGACATCCTCGCCCGGTTCCGCACGTACTCCGACCTCCAGGCAGCCGCCGACGCCGATCTCGTCATCGAGGTCGTGCCCGAGTCGTACGAGGCGAAGCAGCAGGTGGTGCGGGCGCTCGACGGGATCCTCCGGCCCGACGCGATCATCGCGACCGGCACGAACGCGCTGTCCGTGACCCGGCTCGCCGCCGACTCCGCCCGGCCCGAGCGCGTCCTCGGCATGCACTTCTTCAACCCGGCCCCCGCGATGAGGCTGGTCGAGGTCGTCTCCTCGGTGCTCACCGCCCCGCAGGCGGTCACCGCCGTCACCGACCTCGCGCACGCCCTGGGCAAGGAGCCCGTCGAGGTCGGCGACCGGCCCGGCTTCGTCGCGGACGGGCTGCTGTTCGGCTACCTCAACCAGGCGGCCGCCATGTACGAGTCGCGGTACGCCTCCCGCGAGGACATCGACGCGGCGATGCGGCTCGGCTGCGGCCTGCCGATGGGCCCGCTGGCGCTGCTCGACCTGATCGGCGTCGACACGGCCCGCACGGTCCTGGAGGCCATGTACGCCGAGTCCCGCGACCGGCTGCACGCGCCCGCGCCGATCCTGAAGCAGCTCGCCGAGGCGGGGCTGACGGGCCGCAAGGCGGGACGCGGCTTCTACACGTACGCGGCGCCCGACAGCGCGGAGGTCGTCCCGGACGCGCTCACCCCGGCGCCGGAGGGCACCGGCGGGGCCGTGCCGCGCGAGGTCCGCTCGGTCGGTGTGGCCGGGTCGGGCACGATGGCGTCGGGCATCGCGGAGGTCTTCGCGAAGGCCGGGTACGACGTGGTCCTCGCCGCCCGCTCCCCGGAGAAGGCCGAGACGGCGAAGGCCCGCATCGCCAAGTCCCTGGCCCGTTCGGTCGACAAGGGCCGGCTCACCGCCGAGGCCCGCGACGAGACGCTCGCCCGGATCACCCCGGCCGGGTCCCTGGACTCCTTCGCCGACGTGGACCTGGCCGTCGAGGCGGTCGCCGAGGACCTGGAGGTGAAGCGGCAGCTGTTCGCCATTCTGGACAAGGTGTGCAAGCCGGGCGCCGTCCTCGCCACCACCACCTCCTCGCTGCCCGTCGTCGCCTGCGCCCGCGCCACCTCGCGCCCCCAGGACGTCATCGGCATGCACTTCTTCAACCCGGCCCCCGCGATGAAGCTGGTCGAGGTCGTCCGCACGGTGCTCACCGCCGACGACGTCCACGCCACCGTCCGCGCGGTCACCGCGAAGATCCGCAAGCACCCGGTGGACTGCGGCGACCGCGCCGGGTTCATCGTGAACGCGCTGCTCTTCCCCTACCTCAATAACGCCGTGAAGATGGTCCAGGACCACTACGCGACGCTCGACGCCGTCGACGCCGCGATGAAGCTGGGCGGCGGCTACCCGATGGGCCCGTTCGAACTGCTCGACGTGGTCGGACTCGACGTGTCGCTGGCCATCCAGCGGGTCCTGCACGACGAGTTCCGCGAGCCCGGCCTCGCGCCCGCGCCGCTCCTGGAGCACCTGGTCGCCGCGGGCTGCCTGGGCCGCAAGACGGGGCGAGGCTTCCGCGAGTATGCGCGGCGCTGAGCCCGGAAGGGCGTACGGACCGGGGCCACACGGGACGTACGACGAGTGGGGCGGGCTGCTCGGGCCCTCGGGCGGCTCTCCCCCTCGGGCGCGGTCCCCCGCACCGATGCAGTACGTTCGGGGCATGTCCCAGCCCGCGAAGACACCCCGTACCAGCACAGCGCCCGACAGCCCCGAGAGCGCCGCGGGCGGCCGCGCCGCCGCCCAGCGGCTCAAGATGCGCCGCGAACTGGCGGCCGCCGCGATGGAGCTGTTCGCGACCAAGGGGTACGAGGCGACGACGGTCGACGAGATCGCCGCCGCCGCGGGTGTGGCCCGGCGGACGTTCTTCCGCCACTTCCGCTCCAAGGAAGAGGCGATCTTCCCGGACCACGACGACACGCTGGTCAGGGCGGAGGCGGTGCTCAACGCCGCACCCGCGCACGAGCACCCGCTGGACACGGTGTGCCGGGGCATCAAGGAAGTCATGAAGATGTACGCCGCGTCCCCCGCGGTGTCCGTCGCGCGCTACCGGCTCACCCGCGAGGTGCCCACGCTGCGGGAGCGCGAGATCGCCTCGGTGGCCCGCTACGAGCGGCTGTTCACCCGCTATCTGCTGGGCCACTTCGACGAGCGCGACCACCACGACGGCAACGACGACCCGCTGCTGGCGGAGGTGGCCGCGTCCGCGGTCGTCACGGCGCACAACCACGTGCTGCGGCGCTGGCTGCGGGCCGGCGGCCAGGGCGACGTGGAGGCCCAGCTCGACCACGCGTTCGCCATCGTGCGGCGCACGTTCGGCACCGGCATCGGCGCCGGGCGGTCCACGGCGCCGCGGACGGGCGGGGAGGGCCCGGCGGTCACCGCCTCGGCGGCGGGCGACGTGCTGGTGGCGGTCGCCCGGACGGACGCGCCGCTCGACCAGGTGATGCGCACCATCACCCGCGCCCTGGGCCACGACACCCCCTGACGGCGCGGCCCGGGTCCGTACGGGTGCGGGCCGGGCACGGGCATCCCGGTGGCCCGGGCGGCAAGCCCGGCCGGCGGCGCGGGCCCGCGGCCGGGCACGGGCAGTCCGGCGGCGAGACCGGGCAGAGCCCGGCCGCGAGACCGGGCACGGGCAGTCCGGCGGCGAGACCGGGCAAGGGGCCGTACAACCCTCGGGGCGGTACGGGGGTCCAACCTGCGGGACGCGGGGGGCCGACCGGAGACGAAGGGCCGTTTCACCCCTCGCTCCGTCACCTCCGCGAAAGGACCCGTTCCGACATGACCCCTGCCCCGCCCGGGCGCCTGCGCCGTGCCGCCGTCGGAGGGGGCACGGCCCTGGCCGTGCTCCTCACCGGCGGCGCCGCCGCGGCGCCCGCCCTGGCCGACACCACGCCGCTGCCCGCCGTGATCGAGGTCGGCACCCTCCGCTCCCCCGACACGCTGCCCCGGCCGGCCGGGGCGCTCACCGAGGCGCACTTCCTCACCTACCAGTTCGTCGTGGGGGGACAACTGCCCGGCGGCGCACCGGTCACCGGCGCGGAGATCACCATCGACGTCAGCGGCGCCGAGCGGGTCGCGGAGTTCCGGTTCCGCCCCGAGTGCCGGGTCACGGGCGCGCGGGCGGTCTGCCCGGTCGCCATGCCCGACGGCAACGGCGACCCCGAGACCCACGTCCCGTTCCACATCCGCCCCCGCCTCGGCACGGCGGCCGGGGACCAGGGCGTGGTGAAGGCGACCGTCACCGCCGGCAACGCCCGCATGGTCGAGGACACCCCCACGGAGATGCCGGTGGTCATCGCCGACCGCGACAGCGTCGCCATCGGCGGCCTCCCGGACGACATCGTGGACGTCCCGCCGGGCGGACGCGCCACGGTGCCGCTGGAGGTGACCAACACCGGCGCCCGCACCCTGGACCGCGTGACGCTCAACGTGGACGGCTTCGACGGCGACGCGACGGTCGTCCTCCCCGGCGACCACGACAACTGCTGGTACCTCACGAAGGACCCCAAGGACCCCAAGTCGGCGCGGATCGCCATGGCCTGCGAGTTCACGGCCGGCCTGCGGCCGGGCGTCACCTACCGGCCGTCGCCCGGCCTCGCCGTCTCCCTGGCCGGCCTCGCCGAGCACGGCCGCCTGCAGTTCTCCGTCTCCACCCGCCCGGCGACGCGGAAGGGCGTACGGGGCGGCTCCGCCCCGCTGGGCCTGGTGCCCACCACCACCCCGACGCCGCCGCGCGTCCCGATGCCCGCCGACCACTACACGCTGAACCACCCGCCCGTCATCAGCGTGCGCAGCCGCCCCGCCGCCGACGGCGCCGCGATCGGCACGAGCGTGCGGACGGCGGTCGGCCGCGAGGTCACCGCCCGCGTCGGCGTCGCCAACAAGGGCGGTGCCCCGCTCACCGCGCCGGCCGCCCTGGTCGAGGTGCCGCGCGGTGTGGAGGTCGTACGGCCCGATCCGCGCTGCCGCCCCGAGCCGTGGTCCGACCGGTGGAACGACGCGCCGCCGCCCACCTTCGGCAACCGCCCCGGCGACGCCGCGCCCGTCCCGACCGGCGCGGTCTACCGCTGCGCCGACCCGGCGGACCTGGCGCCCGGGAAGCAGCTGCTCTTCTCCTTCGCCCTGAAGCCGCAGCGCGCTCTGAACGGCGCCAGGGGCGTCGTGTTCGAGCCGTCGCTCAGCCCGTACGACCCGGCGCAGCGCGCGAAGGTCGCGTTCCTGACGGTCACGGCGACCGCGGCGGCCACGACGAGTCCCTCCCCGAGCGCGAGTGCGAGCCCGTCGCCCGGTGGCACGGCCACGCCCACTCCGTCCGCTTCCTCCACCGGCGCGGGCAACCCGACGTACGGCACGGGCACGGGCGGCGGCTCCGGCGCCCTCGCCTCGACCGGCTCGACCGGCACCCTGGCCCTCGCGGGCGCGGCAGCGGCCCTGGCGGCGGCCGGCGCCCTGCTGTTCGCCTCCGCACGCCGCCGTGCGACGAGGCAGCGGCACTGACGAGCCGCGGCACCGAGCGCCCGAAGGGGGCGGACCGGCTGACGCCGGCCGCCCCCGCGTGTTATCCACGGGGCATGGACGAGGCGGGCGGGACGAGCGGGGCAGACGGCGTCAACCGCCATGACCGGGTGAGCAATCGGCTCGCGGACACGTCGGCGGAGACCGTCGTGCAGGCCGGGAGCATCGGCTCGTTGACCATCCACCAGATGGTGGCGCGACCGCCCGCGGCCGCTCTGCGGAGCCTGCCTCCCCGCCCGCAGACGGTGGTCGGCCGTGAGCGGACCCTGGCCGCCCTGCTGGAGCACCTGCGCCCGACCGCTCCCTTCCCCGCACCGCACGCCGTGGCCGTCACCGGCCAGGGCGGTGTCGGCAAGACGGTGATCGCCCTGGAGGCGGCGTACGAGGCGGTCGGCCGCGGCTGGTTCCCCGGCAGTGTGCTGTACGCCGACGCCCGCGCCCACCACCCCGGCCGCGAGGCGGGCCTGGAGGAACTGCTGGACGGCTTCCTGCGCATGCTGGGGGTCGCGGGCAGTGACGTCCCCACCCACCTCGTCGGCCTGGAGGCCCTGTTCCGCGGTGAGCTGGCCCGGCGCGGGGAACGCCTGGGGGCGACGCTGATCCTGGTGGACGACGCCGCGTCGGTGGCCGACCTCGCCGGGCTGGTCCCGCCCGGGGCGGGGCACCGGCTTCTGGTGACATCGCGGGAGAGGCCGCCCGGCCGGCCGGACCTCGCGGTGCTGCCGCTCGACGTGTTCGCCCCGGAGGACTCGCTGGCCATGTTCCGGGCCGGCCGGCTCGGGCCCGTGGACGAGCGGGACCTGACCGAGGTGGCCGAACTATGCGGGCACCTCCCGCTCGCCCTGTCCATGGCGCTGGCCCGGCTGCGGGAGGAGGGCGGCGGCGCGCTGGGCCCGCTGCTCGCCCGGCTGCGGGAGGGCCGCAACCGCCTCGCCGAGCTGGACCTGCACGGTCCGTTCGACACCTCGTACCGGGCGCTCGCCCCGGACGACGCCCGGCTGCTGCGGCTGCTGGCGCTGCACCCCGCGACGCTGATCGACCCCGGCTCCGCCGCCGCGCTCGCCGGGGTGCCGGAGGCCGAGACCGTCCGAAGGCTGCGGCGGCTGCTCCGGGCGGGGCTGCTGCTGCCCGCCGCGCCGGACGGTCGGGTCCGCTTCCACGACCTGGTACGCCTCTATGCCGGTGAGCGGCTCGAGGAGGGACCGGAGGCCGAGCGCACCGAGGCCCTGTCCCGGCTGCTGCGCCACTTCGCCGAGCGCGCGGCCCGGTCCGGCGCCCCGTGGCTGGAGGACGAGCGCGGCGCGGCGGTGGCCGCCCTCGCCGCGGCGGCGGCCGCGCGCCTGGACGAGGCGGTGGAGGAGCTCGGCGAGCCGCTGACCGCGTACCTGGTCCGCCATTCCCACCTCATCGACGCCCTGACCGTCCTCAGGCACCGGGCGATGGCGGCCGGGCGGCGCCGGGACCGCGCGGCCGAACAGCGCGCCCTGAACCAGATGAGCGAGTTGTACACGGAACTGCGCCACGTGGATCACGCGAGGGCGTGCGACCGTGCCGGAGACCTGCTGCGCTACCGGCACGGCGGAGCTCATGTCCCCCTGGGCGTGATGCGGGGGCGCCTCCACGACCTCCTGGGTACGCAGACCCGCATGCACGGGCGGCACGCGGAGGCGGTGACGCACCTGTCCACGGCGGAGCGTATCTGGCGGCGGGAGCGGCGCGACCGGGAGCGCGCGGTCTCGCTGTGCGCCCTCGGCTCGGCGTACCTCGCTCTGGGCCGCAACCAGCAGGCCACCTCGGTCCTCCGCCAGGCGCTGCTCCTGGCCGGGACCGGTGACTACCCCTCCGTCGCCGCGCTGGCCCATCGGGAGCTGGCCGAGGCGGCGCTGGCGCGGGGGGACGCGCGCGGCGTGGTGGAGCACGCCAAGAGCGCATACGACCTGGCGAGCCGCACCGGTGAGCACGGCGTCCGCGTCGCGTCGCACGTCACCCTCGCCCGGTTCGCCCTCGCGCGGGGTGATCTCGCGGATGCGCGGGAATGGGCCGACCTGGCCCTGGATGCGGCTCGGCTCCCCGCCCCCCTGTCGAAGATGCTCCCGCACCTCGTGGACGCCCTGCTCTCGGACAGGGAGGTGGAGCAGGCCGAGAGGGAGGCGCGGAGTGACGCGCCGCGGCACGTGGCCGACGGAGGGCAGAGGGACGCGGAGCACGCCGTCGCGTCGTCGGCGGGGCGGCGCGAAGAGGAGCGGCGGGCACGCCGTGAGCAGGTCGAGACCCTGGCCGGGGCAGCGCTGGAGAGTTCGGACGACGAGAGGCTTCCCCCGCCACCTCCCCCGCCGGACCGCACCCTGCCCGCCTCCGCCTGGGCGCGGCTCGCGGTGGCCCTGCTGTGCGTCGTGGCGGCACCGTTCGCCGGTCTGCCGCCCGGGCTGCCGCCCCTCGCCCACTGGGCCCTGTGGGCGGGGTATCTGACGCTCGGCGCGCTGGGCCTGGGAGCGTCCTACCGGACGCTGGCCACAGGGAGGAACACCCTGTCGGTGGCGCTGGCGAGCGTCTGGACCGTGGCCGGCGCGGGTGTGGGCTTCCTCCAGGCCGGGCCGGCCATCGACGCCGCGTGGGCTCTCGTGCCGCAGTTGGCGACACTCGCGCCGCTCGTCGCCTTCTGGCACTTCCACCGTGAGGTGTGGGGCGCAGTGTGGCGTGGTCTCGCGCGCCCGCTGCGGACGCGGGGCAACTGATCGATCATCGCTCATCCGAGCGCGACGTTTTCCAAGTGAGAGCAATTTCTGGCACGCAGTGTCTTGTCACCTGGCACGGCGTGCCATACGTTGATGTTGTCCGGGCGGCCGGCGTGCAGAGGACTCTCGTACGCCGGCTGTCCCCGCAGCCCTTCCCGGGGCCGCGCGCCCGGACGCCTGCGTCACAGGCACTCTCGCGCACCACCCCGCGCCGCCAAGCACCACCGGCCGAACCGACGGCACACCTCCCTGCAGCACACCCCGACGTACCCCTCAGCGTCCCCGAGAAGACGCATGCATCGCCGGAGGCACCACCGTGAAGGAAATCCTGGACGCGATCCAGTCGCCGGACTCCACGTCCGAGGACTTCGCCCACCTCGCACTGCCCGAGTCCTACCGCGCGGTCACCGTCCACAAGGACGAGACCGAGATGTTCGCCGGTCTCACCACCCGCGAGAAGGACCCGCGCAAGTCGCTCCACCTGGACCAGGTGCCGCTGCCCGAGCTCGGCCCCGGCGAGGCCCTCGTCGCCGTGATGGCCAGCTCCGTCAACTACAACTCGGTGTGGACCTCGATCTTCGAGCCGCTGTCGACCTTCGGCTTCCTGGAGCGGTACGGCCGCACCAGCGAGCTGGCCAAGCGCCACGACCTGCCGTACCACATCATCGGCTCCGACCTCGCGGGCGTCGTCCTGCGCACCGGGCCGGGCGTCAACTCCTGGAAGCCGGGCGACGAGGTCGTCGCACACTGCCTCTCGGTCGAGCTGGAGTCCTCCGACGGCCACAACGACACGATGCTCGACCCCGAGCAGCGCATCTGGGGCTTCGAGACCAACTTCGGCGGCCTCGCCGAGATCGCGCTCGTGAAGTCCAACCAGCTGATGCCGAAGCCCGGCCACCTGTCGTGGGAGGAGGCCGCCGCCCCCGGCCTGGTCAACTCCACCGCGTACCGGCAGCTGGTCTCCCGCAACGGCGCCGGGATGAAGCAGGGCGACAACGTCCTCATCTGGGGCGCGAGCGGCGGACTCGGCTCGTACGCCACCCAGTTCGCCCTGGCCGGCGGCGCCAACCCGATCTGCGTGGTGTCCTCGCCGCAGAAGGCGGAGATCTGCCGCGCCATGGGCGCCGAGGCGATCATCGACCGCAACGCCGAGGGCTACAAGTTCTGGAAGGACGAGCGGACCCAGGACCCGAAGGAGTGGAAGCGCTTCGGCAAGCGCATCCGCGAGCTCACCGGCGGCGAGGACATCGACATCGTCTTCGAGCACCCGGGCCGCGAGACCTTCGGCGCCTCGGTCTACGTCACCCGCAAGGGCGGCACCATCACCACCTGCGCCTCCACCTCGGGCTACATGCACGAGTACGACAACCGCTACCTGTGGATGTCGCTGAAGCGGATCATCGGCTCGCACTTCGCCAACTACCGGGAGGCCTGGGAGGCCAACCGCCTGATCGCCAAGGGCAAGATCCACCCCACCCTGTCGAAGGTGTACGCGCTGGAGGAGACCGGCCAGGCCGCGTACGACGTCCACCGCAACCTCCACCAGGGCAAGGTCGGCGTGCTCTGCCTCGCCCCCGAGGAGGGCCTGGGCGTCCGCGACCCGGAGATGCGCGCCAAGCACATCGACGCCATCAACCGCTTCCGGAACATCTGACCGGAACGTCCGAGAGGCGACACCACCGTCATGACGGAACGCAAGAAGGACCGCCCCTGGCTCATGCGGACGTACGCCGGTCACTCGACCGCCGAGGCGTCCAACGAGCTGTACCGGCGCAACCTCGCCAAGGGGCAGACCGGTCTCTCGGTCGCGTTCGACCTGCCCACGCAGACCGGCTACGACCCGGACCACGTCCTCGCCCGCGGCGAGGTCGGCCGGGTCGGCGTCCCGGTCTCCCACCTCGGTGACATGCGGCGGCTGTTCCAGGACATCCCCCTGGAGCAGATGAACACGTCCATGACCATCAACGCCACCGCCATGTGGCTGCTGGCGCTCTACCAGGTGGTGGCGGAGGAGCAGGGCGCGGACATCTCCAGGCTCCAGGGGACGACGCAGAACGACATCGTGAAGGAGTACCTGTCGCGCGGGACGCACGTCTTCCCGCCCGGTCCGTCGCTGCGGCTGACCACCGACATGATCACCTACACGGTCAACCACATCCCCAAGTGGAACCCGATCAACATCTGCAGCTACCACCTGCAGGAGGCGGGCGCCACACCGGTGCAGGAGATCTCGTACGCGATGTCCACGGCCATCGCGGTCCTGGACGCGGTGTTCGCCTCCGGGCAGGTGCCCGAGGAGCGCAGGGGCGACGTGGTCGCCCGGATCTCGTTCTTCGTGAACGCGGGCGTCCGCTTCGTCGAGGAGATGTGCAAGATGCGCGCCTTCGGCCGCATCTGGGACAAGATCACCCGCGAGCGGTACGGCATCGAGGACCCCCGGCAGCGCCGCTTCCGCTACGGCGTCCAGGTCAACTCCCTGGGCCTGACCGAGGCGCAGCCGGAGAACAACGTCCAGCGCATCGTGCTGGAGATGCTCGCCGTGACGCTGTCGAAGGACGCCCGCGCCCGCGCCGTGCAGCTGCCCGCGTGGAACGAGGCGCTGGGCCTGCCCCGGCCCTGGGACCAGCAGTGGTCGCTGCGCATCCAGCAGGTCCTGGCGCACGAGAGCGACCTGCTGGAGTACGACGACATCTTCGAGGGCTCGCACGTCATCGAGGCGAAGGTGAGCGCCCTGGTCGAGGAGTGCCTCGCCGAGATCGCCCGGATCGAGGAGATGGGCGGCGCGATGGCCGCCGTCGAGTCGGGCTACCTCAAGGCGCAGCTCGTCGCCTCGCACGCCGAGCGGCGGGCCCGCATCGAGGCCGGCGAGGAGAAGATCGTCGGCGTGAACTGCTTCGAATCCACCGAGCCGAACCCGCTGACCGCGGATCTGGACACGGCGATCCAGACCGTGGACCCGGCGAACGAGGCACGGGTCGTCGCCGCGCTGCACGAGTGGCGCGACAACCGCGACGAGACCCGGGCCCAGGACGCCCTCGCCGCCCTCAAGGCGACGGCCGCCGGGGACGGGAACCTCTTCGCCGCCACCCTGGAGTGCGCCCGTGCGGGGGTCACGACCGGGGAGTGGGCGTGGGCGCTGCGCGACGTGTTCGGCGAGTACCGCGCGCCGACCGGCGTCTCGTCCGCCCCCGTGGCGGTGGCGGCCGAAGAGGGTTCCCCGCTCGCGGCCGTCCGGGCGAAGGCCGCCCGGACGGCCGCCGATCTGGGCGCGGGACGGCTGCGGCTGCTGGTCGGCAAGCCCGGCCTGGACGGCCACTCCAACGGCGCCGAGCAGATCGCCGTACGCGCCAGGGACGCCGGGTTCGAGGTGGTCTACCAGGGCATCCGGCTCACCCCGGAGCAGATCGTGGACGCGGCGCTCGCGGAGGACGTGCACTGCGTGGGACTGTCCATCCTGTCCGGTTCGCACGCCGAGCTGGTGCCGGACGTGCTGAACCGGCTGCGGGAGGCCGGCGCGGCGGACATCCCGGTCGTCGTGGGCGGGATCATCCCGAACGCGGACGCCGCGGACCTGAGGCGTGCGGGTGTGGCCGCCGTCTTCACCCCGAAGGACTTCGGGATCACGGAGATCATCGGCCGTATCGTCGACGAGATCCGCAATGCCAACAAGCTCGACCCTCTCGAAAGCACGGAGGTCCCCGCATGACCGAGACCACGCCCGCCGGTACGGTGAACCGGCTGCGCCCCCGCCGTTCCTGCCTGGCGGTGCCGGGCTCGAACCCGCGTTTCCTGGAGAAGGCCCAGGGCCTCCCGGCCGACCAGGTCTTCCTGGACCTGGAGGACGCCTGCGCGCCGCTCGCCAAGCCGGATGCGCGGCACACGATCGTGAAGTTCCTCAACGAGGGCGACTGGACCGGCAAGACCCGCGTCGTCCGGGTCAACGACTGGACGACCCACTGGACGTACCGGGACGTCGTCACCGTCGTCGAGGGCGCCGGGCAGAACCTCGACTGCATCATGCTGCCGAAGGTGCAGGACGCCTCGCAGATCGTCGCCCTGGACCTGCTGCTGACGCAGATCGAGAAGACGATGGGCTTCGAGGTCGGCCGCATCGGCATCGAGGCGCAGATCGAGAACGCCCGCGGCCTGAACAACGTCAACGAGATCGCCCAGGCGTCGCCGCGCATCGAGACGATCATCTTCGGCCCGGCCGACTTCATGGCGTCGATCAACATGAAGTCGCTGGTCGTCGGAGAGCAGCCGCCCGGCTACCCGGCGGACGCCTACCACTACATCCTGATGAAGATCCTGATGGCCGCCCGCGCCAACGACCTCCAGGCGATCGACGGCCCCTACCTGCAGATCAAGAACGTGGACGGCTTCCGCGCGGTCGCCGGCCGCGCCGCCGCGCTGGGCTTCGACGGCAAGTGGGTGCTGCACCCCGGCCAGGTCGAGGCGGCCAACGAGGTGTTCTCCCCCTCGCAGGAGGACTACGACCACGCCGAGCTGATCCTGGACGCGTACGAGTACTACACGTCGGAGGCGGGCGGCAAGAAGGGCTCCGCGATGCTCGGCGACGAGATGATCGACGAGGCGAGCCGCAAGATGGCCCTGGTCATCGCCGGCAAGGGCCGGGCCGCGGGGATGCGGCGCACCAGCACGTTCGAGGCCCCGGAGGCGTAAGCGATGCAGTTCGGACGCACCTACGAGGAGTTCGAGGTCGGGGCGGTGTACAAGCACTGGCCCGGAAAGACGGTCACCGAGTACGACGACCACCTCTTCTGCCTCCTGACGATGAACCACCACCCGCTCCACATGGACAGCAACTACGCGGAGAAGACGACGGACTTCGGCAGGAACGTCGTCGTCGGGAACTACGTCTACTCGCTGCTGCTCGGCATGTCCGTGCCGGACGTGTCCGGCAAGGCCATCGCCAACCTGGAGATCGAGTCGCTCAGGCACGTGGCGCCGACCTTCCACGGCGACACGATCTACGGCGAGACGACGGTCCTGGACAAGTGGCCGTCGAAGTCGAAGGACGACCGCGGGATCGTCCACGTCGAGACCAAGGGGTACAAGCAGGACGGCACGCTCGTGTGCGTCTTCCGCCGCAAGGTGATGGTCCCCACGGCCACCTACATCAAGGAGCGCGGCGGCGAGCAGCCCGGCCGCCCGGAGCTGAACCACCAGGAGAAGTAGTCATGGCCCGACTCGCGCAGACCCACGGTCTGACCGATGTCCAGCAGGAGATCCTGTCCACGGTCCGGGACTTCGTCGACAAGGAGATCATCCCGGTCGCGACGGAGCTGGAGCACCGCGACGAGTACCCCCAGGACATCGTGGACGGGCTGAAGGAGCTGGGTGTCTTCGGCCTGATGATCCCCGAGGAGTACGGCGGTCTGGGCGAGTCGCTCCTGACGTACGCGCTGTGCGTGGAGGAGATCGCCCGCGGCTGGATGTCCGTCTCGGGCATCATCAACACCCACTTCATCGTCGCCTACATGCTCAAGCAGCACGGCACGCAGGAGCAGAAGGACACCTTCCTGCCGCGGATGGCGGCGGGCGAGGTGCGCGGCGCGTTCTCGATGTCCGAGCCGGCGCTCGGCTCGGATGTGTCGGCGATCACGTCGAAGGCGGTCAGGGACGGCGACGAGTACGTCCTGAACGGCCAGAAGATGTGGCTGACGAACGGCGGTACGTCCACGCTGGTGGCCGTTCTGGTCCGGAGTGACGAAGGACACCCCGAGGGCACGGCGCCGCACAAGTCGATGACGACCTTCCTGGTGGAGAAGGAGCCGGGCTTCGGCGAGGTCCGGCCGGGCCTCACCATCCCCGGCAAGATCGACAAGATGGGCTACAAGGGGGTCGACACCACCGAGCTGATCATGGACGGGCTGCGGATTCCGGCCAATCGGGTCCTCGGCGGCGTCACCGGGCGCGGCTTCTACCAGATGATGGACGGCGTCGAGGTCGGCCGGGTGAACGTCGCGGCCCGTGGCTGCGGCGTCGCACAGCGTGCGTTCGAACTGGGTGTCCGGTACGCCCAGCAGCGTCAGACGTTCGGCAAGCCGATCGCCCAGCATCAGGCCATTCAGTTCAAGCTGGCCGAAATGGCTACCAAGGTCGAGGCCGCTCATGCCATGATGGTGAACGCAGCTCGCAAAAAGGACTCTGGGGAACGAAACGACCTCGAAGCAGGCATGGCCAAGTATCTGGCCTCCGAGTACTGCAAGGAGGTCGTGGAGGACGCCTTCCGCATCCACGGGGGCTACGGGTTCTCCAAGGAGTACGAGATCGAGCGCCTCTACCGCGAGGCCCCGATGTTGCTCATCGGTGAAGGCACCGCCGAGATCCAGAAAATGATCATCGGTCGCCGCCTGCTCGAGGAGTACCGATTCCAGGGCTGATTGTCGGTTTTGGGGGGTAATGGCCGCGAAGAAGATCACATCCAGTCATCTTCTTCCGGCCTTCGACTCGGCTTCTGGCTTGCCCAGTTGCGGCCCGCAACCGATAGCATCGCCGAAAAGCCGCCGTCCCCCGTTCCCGAGCGCGGCATCATCCGCTACGAAGGTCATCCATGCCCCACAGCCAAACCTCTGCACCTCGCGGCCGTGTCCGTCTCGCGCGCGGAGCATCGCCGTGGCTTCTGCCGACCGTCGCCACCGCAGCAGTAAGCCTCGTCCGCGCCCGCCGCTCCCGGCGTGCCGCGGCGTTCGCCGTCCCGACGACCGCGCTCGCGGCCGGCATGCTGTGGTTCTTCCGCGACCCCGAGCGCGAGATCGCTCAGGGCAGGGTCATCTCGCCCGCCGACGGGGTGGTGCAGAGCATCATGCCGTGGAAGGACGGGCGCACCCGGGTCGCCATCTTCATGAGCCCGCTGAACGTCCACGTCAACCGCGCCCCGATGGCGGGCACGGTGACGTCCGTGGAGCACATCCCGGGCGGCTTCGTGCCGGCGTTCAACAAGGAGAGCGAGAACAACGAGCGCGTCGTCTGGCACTTCGACACGGAGCTCGGCGACATCGAGATGGTGCAGATCGCCGGCGCCGTGGCCCGGCGCATCGTGCCGTACCTGGCGCAGGGCGCCAAGGTCGAGCAGGGCGACCGGATCGGCCTGATCCGCTTCGGCTCGCGGGTCGACATCTACCTCCCGGAAGGTGTGGACGTCGCCGTCGAGGTCGGACAGACCACGACCGCGGGGGTGACTCGCATTGACCGTGATTGACCCTGAGCGACCTGCGGGCTGGGTCGCCGACGGCGAGGCGGACGAGGCCGCCGCGGAGGAGCAGGAGGAGATGCCCCTGTCCCTCCGGCTGTCGATAGCGGACACGCTCACCCTGGGCAACGCCACGTGCGGCTTCATGGCGGTGTACTTCACCACCACCGGCATCCTCATCCCGCACCTCACGGGCAGCGAGGAGACCGGCATGGCGCGGCACTCCGCCGCGACGGCCGTGATACTGATGCTCTGCGCGGCGATCTTCGACCTGTTCGACGGGCTCGTGGCGCGCAAGCTCCGCTCGTCCCCGATGGGCGCCGAGCTGGACAACCTGTCGGACCTGATCAGCTTCGGTCTGGCCCCGGCGTACTTCGTCCTCGTGTACGGGATGGTGGACAGCGACGCCCACCAGCGGGTGTCCGCGGTGGCCGCGATCGTGGTGCTGCTCGCCGTCGTGATGCGGCTGGCGAGATTCTCGGTCGTCACGATGAAGGACGGCATGTTCCAGGGCATGCCGAGCCCGTTCGGCGCGCTGACGGTCGTGTCGATCGTGCTGCTGGGCCTGCCGTTCATCCCGACGCTGCTGGCGATCCTCGGCACGGCGTGGCTGATGGTCAGCCGGGTCGAGTACCCGAAGCCGCGGGGCCCGCTCGCGGTGGCGATGCTCAGCTGGATCGTCGGCGCGATGGGCATGCTGGCGGCCTGGGCGTTCGACGCGCCCGGCGGTCAGCTGCTGCTCCAGACGGGGTGCGCGCTCCAGGTGGTGCTGGGCGCGGTGATCCCGCTCTTCGCGACGGCGCGGCGGGTGAACACCTTCCGCGACAACCGGCGCGAGAGCCGGGAGGCGCGGGCGGCGCAGCTGCCGTAGGCGGATGACAGGGCGAGGGGCCCGGGTGCGACACGCACCCGGGCCCCTCGTCGTATGTGCGGGCGCCGTACCGGGTCAGCCGACGGCCTTGTAGTAGTACGTGGTCGCGCGGGGCTCCCCCGCCGGGTCGGTGGCGTAACCGGGGATCGTCCCGGCCCTGCTCCACCCGGCGGAGCGGTACAGGCCCTCGGCGGGGCTCCCGGTCTCGGTGTCGAGGACCAGCAGCCGCAGCCCGGCGGCCGCGGCCCCCGCCTCGGCGGCCGCGAGGAGCCGCCGGCCGAGCCCCCGGCCCCGCGCGGCGGTGTGCACCAGGAGCTTGGCGATGTCGCCGCGGTGCCGCTGGTTGGGCGCGGTGGCCCGGACGAGGGTCACGACGCCCAGGAGGGCGTCCCCGGCCCCGTACGCGGCCCAGACGGTCCGTACGCCCTCCTCGGCCTCGCGGGCCGCGCCCCGCCACCAGTCGGCGGCCTCGGCGGCGCCGAGCGGGGCCAGGAAGCCGACGGACGCGCCGCCGTGGACGGCGTCCCGGAGGAGGGCGCCGAGCGCGTGGGCCGAGGCGCGCACACGCGCGCCGTCCAGGGTCTCGATGCGGAGGGTGTCGATGTCCATGGGCGCATCGTCGCAGCGGTGTGTTGCGCCCGGATGACGGGCGCCTCCCGGGACGCGGTGTCCTCGCGCCGGCCGTCACGGCCGGGCGCCGCTCCGCCGGTGATGAGGCGTGCCCGGTCCGGGCCGGCTCCCCGCCTGCCCGGTCACGCTGAACAGGCGCCCGCCCTCCCGTCCGGGCGGAAGGGCGGGCAGGGAGCCGGTTGCCGGTCACGGTTCGAGATCGACGACCCCCTTGCCGTCCGGGATGTCCAACGGCACGGAGACCTGGTCGTGGGTGATCAGCCATGCACCGTCGGTCTTCCGGAAGCAGAGCGTCACCCGGACCCATGTGCCGCCCGCCGGTGTCCCGTCGGGCAGCGTGCCGCCGAGACGGCCGAAACCGTGCGCGTACGCCACGTCCCCGCCCACCGCGGTCACCAGGTCGCGGATCTCGTAGGTGACGTCCTGGAAGGTCGCGAACACCCGCGCCCAGTTCTTGAGCTTCGCGTCGACCCCCACGTGCTGGAGGGGCGGCTCGATGTCGAAGGACACCACGTCCGCCGCGTACAGCCGCCGCAGCGCCTCGGTGTCATTGGCCCGGACCGCGCCGGTGACGCCGTCGACGAGGCGGCGGATCGCGTCTTCGTCCGTCTCGCGCGGTGCGGGCGCGGCCGCCGGCCCCTGCGCGCCGCGGGCGACGACGTGGTCCAGCAGCGTGTCCAGGGCGCCTGCCTGGTGGGCGCCCGCCGTGAGCGTCCCCTGCTCGTCGAAGTCCGCGTCCAGGGAGAGCGAGACCTGCGGGGCCACCGCACCCATCTGGAGCAGTTCGCACAGCGCCCGCAGCCGCCGGGCCGCCAGGGCGCCGCCGCGCACGCCGTAGGAGACGAAACCGACGGCCTTGTGGGTCCACTCCGCGTACAGGTAGTCGATCGCGTTCTTGAGCACGCCGGGGATGGAGGCGTTGTACTCGGGGGTGACCATCACGAAGCCGTCGAAGCCGGCGATTGTGTCCGCCCACGCCCGGGTGTGCGCGTGCTGGTACCGCCCGGTGAGCGCGGGCAGCGGCTCGTCCAGATGGGGCAGCGGGTGGTCGAGCAGGTCGATCACCTCGAACCGCGCGTCGCCCCGGCGGGCGGCCCGCTCGTGGACCCAACGGGCGACCTGTTCCCCCTTGCGGCCCGGGCGGGTGCTGCCGATGAGTATGCCGATCCTGGTCATGCCGTCTCCTGCGGTGTCCCGCCCGGGTCCTCCGGGCCGGTGGCGTCTGTCGAGCAGTACGACGAAGCGGCCCGCCGGAATGTCAGGAGGGCGCGGACCTGACAATCGATCGGGCTGTCCCGTCGGAAGGGGGAGGGACATCCGAGACGAGGGAGCCGCAGGAACCATGACCGTGCACGCGACGTCACGACACGACGACGACTCCGACGCGGAGCTGGAGGCGATCATCAGCGAGCGGCGGCGGCTGACCGGTCTCGCCTACCGGCTCCTCGGTTCGCTGGCCGAGGCGGAGGACGCGGTCCAGGAGACCTACACCCGCTGGTACGCCATGTCCCGGCGGCAGCAGGACGCCGTCGAGTCCCCCGGAGCCTGGCTGACGACGGTCGCCACCCGGGTGTGCCTGGACATCCTCGGCTCGGCGCGGATGCGGCGGGAGCGGTACGTGGGCGAATGGCTCCCCGAGCCGCTGCCGGGGCGGACCGACTGGATCGGCGGGCGCCGGGGCACCGAGGCGGCCCACGCCGCGGACCCGGCCGACCGGGTCACCCTCGACGAGTCGGTGGGCATGGCGTTCCTGGTCGTCCTGGAGTCCATGACCCCGGCCCAGCGGGTCGCGCTCATCCTGCACGACGTCTTCGGCTACCCGTTCGCCGAGATCGCGCGGATCACCGGCCGCACCCCGGCGGCATGCCGCGAACTGGCCTCCTCGGCCCGTCGCCGCGTCCGGGCCTCGCTGCCCCCGCAAGCCCCGGCGGCCCACCAGGCACGTCTCGTGAGGGACTTCAAGGAGGCGTGGGACGCGCAGGACGTCGAGGCCCTCATCGGCCTCCTCGCCCCCGGCGCCACGTTCACGGCGGACGGCGGCGGCGTGGTCCCCGCCGCGCTCCGCCCGATCCTGGGCGGCGAGGGGATCGCCCACTACCTCACCGGTCTCGCCGCCCGTGCCTCCGGCGGCCTCACGGTCCTGGAACGCACGGTCAACGGCCGGGCCGGCCTGGTGCTCGAGCACGAGGGCACCACGGTGGCGGTGTACGCGTTCGACGTCGCGGACGACCGGATCACGCGCATCTGGGCGGTGCGCAACCCCGGCAAGCTGCGCCCGTGGACGGAGGACTGACCGGCCGGATCCCGACCGCGCCGCCGGGCGCGGGCCCGCCGCACCGCGGTGGCACCGCCGCGCGGGCCCGGATTCCGGGCCCCGGCCGGGCGGGGGCGGCCCGCCCGGCCGGCGCGGGCGCTACAGCAGGAAGTCGCGGGCCAGGTTCGCCGCCGCGCGCTCCAGCAGGGGGCCCGCCTCCGCGATGCACTTCGCCGGGTCGGGCTCCAGGTCCGTCAGCGGGTACGCGCGGCGGATGCCGGCGCGGCCCAGGGCCTCCGGCGGCAGCGCCAGGCGGCCGCAGACCGCGACGACCTCCACCCCGGCCGCCCTGGCCGCGGCCGCGACGCCCGCCGGCGCCTTGCCGTGCAGGGTCTGCTCGTCCAGGGAGCCCTCGCCGGTGATCACGAGTGTGGCCCGGTCCAGGGCCTCGGTGAAGCCGAGGATGTCGAGCATCAGCTCGATCCCGGGCCGGAAGCCCGCGCCGAGTCCGACCAGGGCCCCGTACCCGATGCCGCCCGCGCCGCCCGCGCCCGGGGCGAGGGCCGCCTCGGCGGCGCGCGGGCCCACGGCCCTCTCCAGCACCTCCACGTACCGCGTGAGCGCCGCGTCCAGGGCGGCCACGTCCTCGGGCGTCGCGCCCTTCTGCGGGCCGAACACCGCCGGGGCGCCCTTCGAGCCGGTCAGCGGATTGTCCACGTCGCTCGCGAGCACCAGCTCCACGTCCGCGAAGCGCGGGTCGAGGCCCGACAGGTCGGCCGTCGCCAGGTCGCGCAGCCCGCCGCCGCCCGGCCCCACCGGCTTGCCGTCCGCGTCGAGGAACCGGGCGCCGAGCGCGGCGAGCATGCCGGCGCCGCCGTCCGTGGTGGCGCTGCCGCCCACGCCGAAGACGAGGGTGCGGGCGCCCGCGTCGAGCGCGGCCCGCAGCAGCTCCCCGGAGCCGTACGTGGTGGCCGTCAGCGGCGCGAACACGCCCTCGGGCAGCAGCTGGAGGCCGGACGCCTCCGCCATCTCCACGACCGCCGTGCCGTCGCGCAGGGCGAACGCCGCGGTGACGGGCTCTCCCAGCGGGCCGGTCACCCGGACCTCGCGGCGCTCGAACCCGGCGGCCACCGCCGCCGCGACCGTGCCGTCGCCGCCGTCCGCGACCGGCAGGGCCTCCACCGCCACACCGGGGACGACGTGCCGGAGCCCCGCCGTGACCCGCTCGGCGACCTGCACGGCCGTGAGGGACCCCTTGAACTTGTCGGCCGCGACGAGCACGCGCGCGGCCTCAGTAACTGCTCCGTCCGTCACTCTTGCATCCCTTGCTATCGAACAGGCAGTCGCGCCAAGGGGACCCTATCCGGAGCGCCGGACGGCGTGCCACCCCTCCGGCACCCGGTCGCGCCGACCATAGTGGGGCGTCATGAGCACGGAACCGATGGATCAGCCCCCGCCCGGCGCTCCCCCGGGCACCTCAGCGGAACCCTCGCCGGACCGGACCCTCGTGACGATCGGCTTCACCGCGGTCCTCGCCGTCGTGCTGTGGGCCTGGCTCGGCGAGGACTCGTTCGACAGCGCGTCGTCGACGGGCCTGTCCTGGGTGCTGGACAACTTCGGCTGGCTGTTCGTGGTGGCCGCCGACGTGTTCCTCGTCCTGTGCCTGGTGATCGCCTTCAGCCGGTTCGGCCGCGTCCGGCTGGGCAAGGACGACTCGGAGCCCGAGTTCGGGAACCTGGCGTGGATCGCGATGATGTTCAGCGCCGGAATGGGCATCGGCCTGATGTTCTACGGCGTCGGGGAGCCGCTCACCCACTACCTCACCCCGCCGCCGGCGGCGGCCGTGCGGGCGGAGTCGGCGGAGGCGGCCCGCGCGGCGATGGAGTACTCGTTCTTCCACTGGACGCTCACCCCGTGGGCGATCTACGGCATCGCCGGCCTCGCCCTGGCGTACGCCGGTTTCCGCAAGGGGCGCGGGAACCGGCTGAGCGCGGCGTTCGTGCCGCTGATCGGCGCGCGGCGGGCCGAGTCGTGGCCGGGCCGGCTGATCGACCTGCTGGCCGTGTTCGCGACGGTCTTCGGCACGGCGACCAGCCTGGGCCTGGGCGCGCTGCAGGTCGCGGAGGGCCTGGACCTGACGGCGGGGCTCACGGCGACCCGCACGACGCAGCTGGTGATCATCGCGGTGCTGTCGGCGGCGTTCGTGCTGTCGGCGTTCTCCGGGCTGCACCGCGGCATCAAGTGGCTGTCCACGCTGAACATCACGCTCGCGGCGCTGCTGATGGTGTTCGTGTTCCTCGTCGGACCGACGGTGTACATCCTCGACTCGATCCCCGCGTCGGTCGGCGGCTACCTCCAGAACCTGCTGCCGATGGCGTCGCGCACGGGCGCGTTCTCGGACCACTCGTGGCTGGGCGCCTGGACGATCTTCTACTGGGCGTGGTGGCTGTCGTGGGCGCCGTTCGTGGGGACGTTCATCGCGCGGATCTCGCACGGGCGGACGATCCGCGAGTTCCTGATCGGGGTGCTGCTGGTGCCCAGCGGCGCGACCGTCGTGTGGTTCTGCGTGATGGGCGGTTCGGCGCTGCGCCTGGAGTCGACGGGCGCCGCGGACCTCGCCGGCGCCGTGCAGGACGGGGCGGAGGCGTCGCTGTTCGCGATGCTGGACGCGCTGCCGCTGGGGACGATCACGTCGTTCCTGGCGATGGTGCTGGTGATGACGTACTTCATCACGAGCGCGGACTCGGCGTCGCTGGTGATGGGGTCGCTGACCAGCCGGGGCTCGCTGCACCCGCCGACGTGGCTGGTCGTCGGCTGGGGCGTGCTGATGGCGGCCGTGGCGGCGGTGCTGCTGGTCGTGGGCGGGCTGAACTCGCTGCAGACGGCGACGATCCTGGTCGCGCTGCCGTTCGTGGTGGTGATGCTGTGCCTGTGCTGGGCGCTGCTGAGGGAGCTGCGGGAGGACCCGGGCGCCGGGCTGGTGCGGCACCCCGCGCTGCACGGGCTGCGGGACGTCGTACGGACGATGGTCGGCGACGCGGTGACGGAGCAGGTGCCCGGGCGGCACCACCGGCTGCGGCGGGCGGCGCGGGCGCGCAGCGAGTCCGAGGACGACACCGGCGGCCGGGGCGACGGACCGGGGTGAGGCGCGGGCGGCGCCCCGGCCCCGCCCGAGGCGGCCCCGCCCGGACGGGCCGTGCGGTCCTACGCGGCGAAGCCCGAACCCCGCTCGGCGTACACCTTCATCGCCGCGCCCAGGAACTCGACCATCCCCGGGTGGTAGGAGTTGTGGAACTCCCGCATGGAGTCGTCCTCGGCGTACAGGAGGGCCATGCCGATGTAGGCCTCCCTGCTGGGGGTGTAGAAGCGGCAGGCTATGCCGAAGTGCCTGCCGACCAGTTCCTGCACGTGGGGGTCGCCGGGGAGCGAGCCGTCCAGGCAGGCGGCGATCTCCTGGTAGAGGGCGTCCCAGTCCCGGTGCACCCGCTCCCTGTCCACGTGCGCCCAGTCGTCGGTCGCGGACAGGCTCCGGGCCTGCTCCGCGGCCAGCGACCGGCGGCACCTCTGCGCGTATGAGTCGTCCACGGCGTGCACCTCGTGTCTGTGTCCTGACGGCCTGTGCGGCGCATTCCCGGGGGCGGCTCCGCCGGCAGTGATCGACTGCCTTCCAGGCGGCAGGGTGGCACGCTCCCGCGGGGGCGGGCAATCGCTTTTCGCCGCGCCGCACTTGCCGGTGGCGGCGCGGCGCGGGCCCGGCTCCCGGCGGGCGGTGCGTGGTGCCGGAGCGTCCGCCGGGAAAGCCACTACGCTGGCCGGGTGACGACCACCGACTACGCCATGTACATCGCCGGTCTGCCGAGGGTCCTCGCGGGCGCCGCCATGCTGTTCCGGGACGGCGCGGGCCGCGTCCTCGTCGTGGAGCCCAACTACCGCGACGGGTGGACGTTGCCGGGCGGGACGATCGAGTCGGACGAGGACGAGACGCCCCGTCAGGCCGCCCGCAGGGAGACGCTGGAGGAGATCGGCCTGGACGTGGCGCCGGGCCCGCTCCTGGCCGTCGACTGGGTGCTGGGCACGGCGCGGCCGCCGCTGGTGGCGTACGTGTACGACGGCGGCGTCCTGGACGACGCGGCGCTCGGCGCGATCCGCCTCCAGGAGACCGAGCTGCTGTCGTGGAAGCTGATCACCCGCGACGAGATCCCGGCGTACCTGCCGGGCACCCTGGGCCCGCGCGTCCTCGCGGCGCTGGAGGCCCTGGACGCGGGCCGGGGCCCGGCGGAACTGGAGAACGGCGCGCCGGCCATGTGAAGCCGTCCGCCCGGTGGCCGGGACGCCGCGCTCCCTGGTGAGCGGGGCCCGTGCCGGCGCGCGGAGCCCGGTCCCGGCCGGCGGCGTCCGGAGCGGGACGGGTCAGCCCTGGTCCTGGGGCTTCGGGGCCGGGCGGCGCAGGTCGTCCTCCCGGGGGGCCACGCGGGCCTCGGTGCGGTGGCCGCGCTGGATGTAGTCGCGGACGACCAGCTCGACGGCGTCCTGCGGGTTGCCGACGCCCGCCAGGACCATGACTTCGACGACGAGTTCGGCGTCGAGCGCGATGTTCACCTTGGCCATGGGCGGACCCTACAGCGCGGGGCGGGCATCTGTTCGCGGGTCGCGGGAACCGGCTCGTAGGCTCGCGGTATGACGATGGTCGCGATTCTCAGCGGTGCCGGCATCTCCACGGACTCGGGGATCAGTGACTACCGGGGCCCGAACGGGCTGTGGCGGCGGGACCCGGAGGCCGGGAAGCTGGTCACGTACGCGTACTACATGGCCGATCCGGACATCCGCCGCCGCTCGTGGCGGATGCGGCTCGACGGCCCGGTGCTGCGGGCCCGGCCGAACGCCGCGCACCTGGCGGTGGCGGAGCTGGAGCGGACGCCCGGGTTCGCCGTGCGGGTGCTGACGCAGAACGTGGACGGGCTGCACCAGATGGCCGGGATGCCCGGGCGGAAGGTCCTCGAACTGCACGGCACGGCGCGGGCCGTCGTGTGCACCCGCTGCCACGCCCGGTCCTCGATGGAGGAGGCGCTGGAGCGGGTGGTGGCCGGTGAGGACGACCCGCCGTGCCGGGCTTGCGGCGGCATCCTGAAGTCGGCGACGGTGATGTTCGGGGAGCGGCTCGACCCGGTGGTGCTGGGGCGGGCCATGGGCATCGCCAAGGCGTGCGAGGTGTTCGTCGCCGTCGGCTCGTCGCTCCAGGTGCAGCCGGCCGCGTCGCTGGCGGGGATCGCCGCCGAGCACGGGGCGCGGCTGGTCGTCGTGAACGCCGAGCCGACCCCGTACGATGGGCTCGCCGACGAGGTCGTGCGCGAACCGATCGGCACGGCCCTCCCGGCGCTGCTGGCGCGGCTGCGGGACGGGGCCGGGGCGGCCGACCCGGGCCGGGCTGCGGACTAGAACAGGCCGCCGGTGCCGGCGCCGCTTTCGAAGGCGAGCAGGCGGCGCTTGCGGTCCAGGCCGCCGCCGTATCCGGTGAGGCCGCCGCTCGCGCCGATGACGCGGTGGCACGGGATGATGATCCCGATCGGGTTGCGGCCGTTGGCGAGGCCGACCGCGCGGGACGCGGTGGGACGGCCGAGCGCGGCGGCCAGCTCGCCGTAGGTGCGGGTCTGGCCGTACGGGATGGTCCGCAGCAGCTCCCAGACGCTCCGCTGGAACGGCGTCCCGGCCAGGTGCAGGGGCAGGTCGAACGCGGTCAGCTCGCCCGCGTGGTACGCGTCGAGCTGGCGGACCGCCTCGCGGAACGGGCGCGGGTCGGGCTCGCCGAAGGTCTCCTCCGGTGGCCGGTGGCGCTGCTCGGTCATGTACAGGCCGCTGAGGACGCCGTCGGTGGCGACGAGGGTGAGCGGGCCGTAGGGGCTGTCGACGATCGTGTGCTGCCGGTGCATGGCTGGCTTCCTCGGCTCAGGCGGGGAGGTGGTTGACGGGGTGGCTGTCGGTGGCCCAGAGGTACTGGACGGCGTAGGCGCGCCAGGGGCGCCAGGCGGCCGCGCGGGCCGTGAGGGCGGCCGGTGTGGACGGCAGGCCCAGCGCGGCGGCGGCGCGGCGCACGCCCAGGTCGGTGGGGAGGAACGCGTCCGGGTCGCCGAGCGCCCGCATGGCGATGACCTCGACGGTCCAGGGGCCGAACCCGGGCAGGGCGAGCAGTCCGGCGCGCGCCTCGTCCCAGTCGCTGTCCAGGCCGAGCTTGAGGGTGCCGTCGGCGAGCGCGGCGACCAGTGTGGTGAGGGAGGCGCGGCGGCTGCGGGGCAGGGCCAGGGCCTCCGGGTCGAGTGCGGCGAGCGCCTCGGGCGCGGGGAACAGATGGGTGAGGCCGCCGCCGGGGTCCTCGACGGGGGTGCCGTGCGCCGCCACGAGCCGCCCGGCGTGGGTGCGGGCGGCGGCCGTGGAGACCTGCTGGCCCAGGACGGCGCGTACGGCGAACTCGGCCGCGTCCACCGTGCGGGGCACGCGGCGGCCCGGGGCGCGGTCGACGTGCGGGGCGAGCAGCGGGTCGGCGCGCAGCTGCTCGTCGACGGCCACGGGGTCGGCGTCCAGGTCGAGGAGCCACCGGCAGCGGCTGATGGCGTGGGCGAGGTCGCGCGGGTCGGTGAGGTGGAGGCGGCAGGCGATGTGGTCGGCGGCGGGGGCGAGGGCGGCGATGCCGTGCCCGTACGGGAGGGCGAGGGTGCGGCGGTAGGCGCCGTCGCGCCACTCCTCGACGCCGGGGACGGCGGTCGCGGCGAGGTGGCCGAAGAGGTTGGACGGGTTGAGGGGGGTGCGGTACGGCAGCCGGAGCGCGATCACGCCGGGGGTGGGGGCGGCGGGGGCGCCGCGGCTGCCGGTGGCGCGGGCGCGCAGTTCGCCGGGGGCGAGGGCGAAGACCTCGCGGACGGTCTCGTTGAAGGAGCGTACGGAGGAGAAGCCGGCGGCGAACGCCACGTCGGCCATGGGGAGCGCGGTCGTCTCGATGAGCACCCGCGCCGTCTGGGCGCGCTGGGCGCGGGCGATGGCGAGCGGTCCGGCGCCGAGTTCGGCGCGCAGCTGCCGTTCGATCTGGCGGGTCGAGTAGCCGAGGCGCGCGGCGAGACCGGGGACGCCCTCGCGGTCGACGACGCCGTCGCGGATGAGGCGCATGGCGCGGGCGACGGTGTCGGCGCGGACGTCCCATTCGGGTGAGCCGGGGCTCGTGTCGGGGCGGCAGCGCTTGCAGGCCCGGAAGCCGGCCTGCTGGCAGGCGGCGGCGCTCGGGTAGAAGACCATGTTCTGCGGCTTGGGCGGCACGACCGGGCAGCTGGGGCGGCAGTAGATGCGGGTGGTGAGGACGGCGGTGAAGAACCAGCCGTCGAAGCGGGCGTCCTTCGACTGGACGGCCCGCACGCAGCGCTCGGTGTCGGTGTGCATGCCTCCAGGATGGTGGAGGCGGGCGGGCCGCCGCTGGCGGAAATCCGACATGAACCTTCCGCTGCCTGCGGCCGGGGGTGTCGCCGTACGGGTGTGCGGGCGGCGCCGGTACGCCGGAGGGATCGTGTCCGGCCGTGGGGGGCGGATACGGCGGCGGCCGCCCTGCCGGGTGGCGGGGCGGCCGCGGCCGTGGGGACGGGGGCGCTGCGGTCAGGCGGTGGCGTCGGCGGGGGCGGCCACGGCCTCGGCGACGTGCGTCAGCACGGCGGACAGACCGGTGATGACCTCGGCGTCCTCGGCCGGGTGGGTCTCCGCGAAGCGGGTCACGGAGCCGGGGATGGCCAGCTCGACGGACTCCAGCACACGGGCGCCGGCGACACCGGCGGCCTTGCGGGCCTCGGTCTGCGCCCACACGCCGCCGTACTGGCCGAAGGCGGTGCCGATCACGGCGACCGGCTTGTCCTTCAGGGCGCCGGCGCCGAAGGGGCGGGACAGCCAGTCGATGGCGTTCTTCAGCACGGCCGGCATGGTGCCGTTGTACTCGGGCGTGAAGAGCAGCACGGCGTCGGCGTCCGCGGCGGCGGCGCGCAGCCTCGCGGCGGCTTCGGGGGCACCCGCCTCGGTGTCGATGTCCTCGTTGTAGAAGGGGACCTCGGCCAGGCCCTCGTACAGCTCGACGGTGACGCCCTCGGGGGCGAGACCGACTGCGGCCTCGGCGAGCTGGCGGTTGTGGGAACCGGCGCGGAGGCTGCCGACGAGCGCGAGGATACGAGCGGACATGGTGACTCCTGAAAGGGGAAGCGGTCAGAAGGACAACTAACCGGACCGAGGTCCGTTTAAAGTTGTACCAGGTAACCGGACCGCGGTCCACTTTCATTCCCGAGGCGTTAGGCTGCTTCCATGACCTCCCCGCCCCCGCACGGACGCATGGAGCTGTCGCTCACCCCCGTCGAAGCGCCCCCGCAGCTGCGCGCGGACGCCGCCCGCAACCGCGCCCGCCTCCTGGAGGCCGCCGCGCGCCTCGCCGCCGAACAGGGCGCCGCCAATCTGACCATGGAGGCCGTGGCCTGCGCCGCCCAGGTCGGCAAGGGCACGGTCTTCCGCCGCTTCGGCGACCGCTCCGGCCTCCTGCTGGCCCTGCTCGACCACCAGGAGCAGCGGTTCCAGCAGGCGTTCATGTGCGGGCCCGCCCCGCTCGGTCCGGGCGCGCCGGCCGCCCGGCGGCTGCATGCCTTCGGCCCGGCCGCGCTGCGCCACGAGGACGAGCACCGCGATCTGTACCTGGCGGCGGCGCAGCTCGATCCGGTGCGGCGGCACACGGTGCCGGCCCGGCTCGTACGGCTCACGCACCTGACGGCGCTGCTGCGGGAGGCGGGTACGGACGCCGATCCGGAGCTGGCCGCGCAGACCCTGCTCGGCTCCCTCGACCCGGGCCTCACCCACCATCTGCGCACCGACCGGGGCATGCCGCTGAGCCGCCTGGAGGCGGCCTGGCACGACCTCGTGGCGCGGATGCTGCCGCCCGGCGCCTGACCCCGGGCCGGCCGGTTCCCCGGCGGACCCGGCCCGCTCCCCCGGCCGCGGTACTACGATCCGTCAGGTGATCGCACCGCCCGCCTCCACGAGCGGGCGGCCCGGAACCACGGCCCCACCGGCCGGGAGAGGACGGGGCATGCGCGTGGCGCTCTTCGTCACCTGCGTCAACGACACGCTGTACCCGCGCACCGGCGTGGCGACGGTGCGGCTGCTGGAGCGGCTCGGGGTGGCGGTGGAGTTCCCCGCCGGCCAGAGCTGCTGCGGCCAGCCCGCGTACAACACCGGCTACCGGCACGAGACGGAGCCGCTGGCGCTCCGCTTCGACCGGGCGTTTCGCGCGTACGACTACGTGGTCACCCCCTCCGGTTCGTGCGCAGCGATGGTGCGCGAGGGCTATCCGCGGCTCGGCGCGAAGGCCGCCGCGGAGGGCCGGGGCACTCGGCTCGCCGAGGCGGCGGCGCGCGCGGCGCCGAAGACGTACGAGCTGACCGAGTTCCTCGTGGACGTGCTCGGCGTGACCGACGTCGGCGCGTACTTCCCCCACACCGTCACCTACCACCCCACCTGCCACGGCCTGCGCGCGCTGGGCCTCGCGGACCGTCCCCGCCGGCTCCTCGCCCACGTCCGCGGCCTGGAGCTGCGCGAGCTCACCGGGGCACGGGAGTGCTGCGGCTTCGGGGGGACGTTCGCCGTCAAGAACCCGGACGTCTCCGCCGCGATGGGCGCCGACAAGGCGGACGCCGTCGAGGCGACGGGCGCCGACGCGGTGTGCGCCGTCGACAACTCGTGCCTGGCGCACATCGGCGGCACCCTCGCCCGGCGCGGCTCGCGGGTGCGGCCCGTGCACCTCGCCGAGATCCTGGCCGCCACCGAGGAGGAGCCCCACGCATGAGCGGTACGTACCTGGGCATGCCGGCCTTCCCCGAGGCCGCGCACGACGCCGTACGCAACCCCACGCTCCGCCGGAACCTGCGCCACGCCACCCGCACGATCCGCGACAAGCGGGCCCGCGCGGTGGCCGAGCTGGAGGACTGGGACGGGCTGCGCGCCGCCGCCAGGGCGGTCAAGGACCGGACGCTGCGCCACCTCGACCGCCACCTGGTGCGGCTGGAGCAGGCGGTCACCGCCGCCGGCGGCACGGTGCACTGGGCCGTCGACGCCGCCGAGGCGAACCAGATCGTCACCGGCCTCGTCAAGGCGACGGGCGAACGCGAGGTCGTCAAGGTCAAGTCGATGGCCACGCAGGAGACCGGCCTCAACGAGGCGCTGGAGGCGGAGGGCATCCGCGCCTACGAGACGGACCTCGCGGAGCTGATCGTGCAGCTCGGCGACGACCGGCCCTCGCACATCCTGGTCCCGGCGATCCACCGCAACCGGGGCGAGATCCGGGACGTCTTCCGGGAGCGGATGGGCAGCTGGGGCCGCCCCGCCCCCGAAGGGCTGACCGACCACCCGGCCGACCTCGCGGAGGCGGCGCGGCTGCATCTGCGGGAGAAGTTCCTGCGGGCCAAGGTCGGTGTCTCGGGTGCGAACTTCATGGTGGCGGAGACCGGCACCCTCGTCGTGGTCGAGTCGGAGGGCAACGGGCGGATGTGCCTGACGCTCCCCGAGACGCTGATCTCCGTCGTCGGCATCGAGAAGGTCGTCCCCACCTGGCGGGACCTGGAGATCTTCCTCCAGCTGCTGCCCCGCTCCTCGACGGCGGAGCGGATGAACCCGTACACGTCGATGTGGACCGGCACGACCGACGGGGACGGGCCCCGCGCCTTCCACCTGGTGCTCCTCGACAACGGGCGCACCGACACGCTCGCCGACGAGGTGGGCCGGCAGGCCCTGCGCTGCATCCGCTGCTCGGCCTGCCTGAACGTGTGCCCGGTGTACGAGCGGGCCGGCGGCCACGCGTACGGCTCCGTCTACCCGGGTCCCATCGGAGCGATCCTCAGCCCGCAGCTGCGCGGCACGGACAGCGAGGTCGACGCGTCGCTGCCGTACGCGTCGTCGCTGTGCGGGGCCTGCTACGAGGTGTGCCCGGTCGCCATCGACATCCCGGAGGTGCTGGTGCACCTGCGGGAGCGGGTGGTCCAGGGCGGTGAGGTGACGCGGAACGGGGTGCGGGTCAGGCTGCGCCCGGCGAAGGGGCACGCGGCCGAGCGGGCGGCGATGCGCGCGGCGCGCTGGACGCTGGACCACCCGGCGGCGCTGCGGGCCGGGCAGCGGCTCGCCGCGCGCACCCGGCGGCTGCACCCGAGGCGGCTGCCGGGGCCCGGCAGGGCCTGGACGGACACACGGGAGCTGCCGGAGGTGCCGGCGGAGTCGTTCCGGGACTGGTGGTCGAGGACACGGGGAGGCGCGGCGCGGTGAGCGGGAGCCGAACGGGCGGTGCGGGCGGCGCGGGCGCGGGTGCGGGTGCGGGCGGCAGGGAGCGGGTGCTGGCGCGGGTACGGCGCGCGCTGGTGGACGTGCCGCGCGACGAGCGGCCCGCGGACGTGCCGGTGGAGCGGTCCTACCTGCGGACGCACGGGCGGCGGACCGCCGAGGAGACCGTGGCCCTCCTGGCCGAGAACCTCGCCGACTACCGGGCGGTCGTGCACCGGACCACCGAGGACGGCCTCCCCGCCCTGCTGGCCGGGCTCCTGGCCCGGCGCGGCTCGACGGCGGTGCTGGTGCCGCCGGCGCTGCCGCCGCACTGGCTGGCGGCCACCGGCGCCGCCCTGGTCCCCGACACGGCGGCGCACACCGTCCGGGAGCTGGACGCGGCCGGCAGCGTCGTCACCGGCTGCGCGCTGGCCATCGCGGAGACGGGCACGCTCGTGCTGGACGGCGGGCCCGACCAGGGCCGACGGCGGATCACGCTCGTGCCGGACCACCACATCTGCGTCGTACGGGTCCCGGCGCAGATCGTCTCCTCCGTTCCGGAGGCGCTGGAGCGGCTGGGCCCGCGCCGTCCGCTGACGTGGATCTCCGGTCCGTCCGCGACCAGCGACATCGAACTGGACCGGGTCGAAGGCGTGCACGGCCCGCGCACCCTGGAGGTCGTCCTGCTGGAGACCCCCCGCCCCGGCGACGGCCCCGACGACCCGCGGTCCACGGGCGCGGACGCGGGCGCCGGCGAGGGCGCGGGCGCGGGCGCGGTTGAAGCGTCCACGGCTTGACGCCCGCGCCGTTGAACGGGTGACCGGCGCGGGGCCGGTGGCGCGTCACCGCCGCGGGATGCGGGGGCCGCAGGGCGGGAGGACGATGGTGGTGTGACGCGGGCGGCAGGGTGAGCCCCGCGTCCCCACCACCCCTACTCCCCCGGGGTCTTCGATGTTCCAGCTGTTCCGCAACCTCAGCTCGACCGATCTGGCGGTTCGTCAGTTCCCGGTCTTCGCGCTCTCCTTCGTGCTGGCGAGCCTGTTCTACAAGTTCGGCAGCTTCGCCCTGGAGGCGGTGGCGTTCCTGGCGACCTGGTTCGTCCTGGACGCGGTCGTGGAGGGCGTGCGGCGGGTGCGCGACCGGCGGTGGAGGGTCCGCCCGCAGCAGGGCGCGTAGAGCGGGCCGGCGATGGCGGCGGGCATCCCGCGCGGTGTGCTCGACCCGGACGGCCGGCGGGCGGTCGTCCACGACCGGCACGGCACGCTGATCGCGCTCGACACGGAAACCGGCACCGTCCTGTGGCGGCGCGGCCGGCGGCTGCGGCCGTGCGCCGTGGCGGGCGCGGCGGTCGTCGCCGTACGTCTGGCGGGGGTGCCGGGCGGCGGGCCCGCGGAGGCGCACGAGCGGGACGGCCCCGGTCCGGCGGGCCCCGTGACGGCCGTGGTGGTCGACATCGAGGACGGCGACGAGCGATGGGAGTCGGCGCCGCTGCGGCTGCCGGACTGGGCGCGGCCCTCGCTGGTCGACACGCCCGTGTTCACGCTGGCCGCCGAGGTGGCGGCCGGCGGGCGGGCCGTGGTCCTGCGGTGGGCGGCGCTCGACCGGTACGACGGGGGCGCCCCGCCCGGCCCCGGATCGCGGGCGGCCGCCGTGCGGAAGGCGAGCGGCGCGGTGCGGGTGGATCTGTCCGGGCCGTCGCCGGTGGTGCTGCCCGAGGCGCCCGGGCCGGTCCCGGAGGCCGTACGGGAGGCACCGGACGGTGCCGGGCCGCTCCCGCCGGACGTACTGGAAGCGGGCCGGGTCGGCGTACGGCGGGTGGAGCTGGCCGTACGGCGGGGGGCGGCGGGCGACGCGCTGGTGCTGCGGGCGGTGGATCCGGGCGCGCAGGCGCCCGCCTGGGAGGTGGTGCTCGACGAGGGGCCGCGCCGCGCCCCCCTGCCGCCCCGCCCCTGACCCCGGCACGACGGCCACGGCCCGCGGCCCGTGACCGGGTGCCGAACCGACCGGCCCGCGAGGAGAGCGGATCGCCATGACCACCTCGGACGAAGAACTGGCCCGTGCCAGGAACATCCCCGTCGACCAGGTGCCCCTGCTGCGGGAGGCGCGCGGCACCACCAACGAGACGCTCGCGCGGACGCCCGAGGGCGCGCTGCGCAAGGCGCTGGTCCGCCTCGACCGGGCCGACCTGCCCACCGAACGCGGCATGTTCCGCCTGGAGCAGCTGCGGGACGACGAGGGCAAGGTGCCCGAGCAGGCGCTGGAGACGGCGCTCGGGCAGATGTGGACGGCTGTCCGCTCCAGCCCGCCCTCCCCGGTGACGGCCGGCGTCCCCACCCTCCAGGACGGGATCGGCACCCGCGCCGGGCCCGCGCCGACCGCCGGGATGGCGATGACCGCCTGGGAGTGGCTGGGTCCCGGCAACATCGGCGGCCGCACCCGCGGACTGGTCGTCGACCCGGACGACCCGGACCGGATGTGGGCGGCGAGCGCGGGCGGCGGGGTCTGGCACACCGGGGACGGCGGGGCCTGGTGGGCGCCCGTGGACGACTTCCTGGGCAACCTCGCCTGCGCGTGCCTCGCCATGGACCCGGCCGACCACCGGCGGCTGTACGTCGGCACGGGCGAGGGCTTCTCCAACGGCGACGCGCTGCGCGGCAGCGGGATCTTCACCACCGCCGACACGGTCACCTGGGTGCCGCTGCCCGCAACCCAGACCCCCGACTTCCACTACGTGAGCCGGATCGCGGTGTCCTCGACCGGCGAGGTGCTGATCGCGGCGACCGGCACGGGGCTGCACCGCTGCGACGACCCGGCACGCGCCACCTGGCGCAGGGTCCTGGACGTGCCGGTCGGCGACGTGCGGTTCGACCCGGGCGACGACCTGCGCGCCGTCGCGGGCGCCATGGCCGACGGCGAGGCCTGGTACACCAGGGACGGCGGCCTGACGTGGACGCCCGCCGCGCGCGGCCCGTGGGGCGGGCGCGTGGAGCTGGCGTACGCGGCGCGCACGTCGGAGGTGGTGTACGCCTCGGTGGAGGCGACGGACGGCGAGATCTGGCGGTCCGACGACGGCGGCGCGACCTACCGGCGGCGCGGCACCCTGGCCCCCAACGGCCTGAAGGCCCCGTACCTCGGCAAGCAGGGCTGGTACGACAACGCCGTGTGGGCCGGTGACCCGGCCGACGAGGACCTGCTCGTGGTGGGCGGGATCAACCTGTGGCGCAGCACCGACGGCGGCCACCGGCTGCGGGAGATCAGCACCTGGTGGCACGGGCGGTCCGTGCACGCCGACCAGCACGCGATCGTCTCGCACCCCGGATACGACGGGACGGGCAACCGGACGGTGTTCTTCGGCAACGACGGCGGGGTGTTCAAGGCGGTCGACCTGGCCGCCGTCGGCACCGAGCCGGAACCGCCGTTCACCGCCGGCTGGACGGAGCTGGTCAACAACTACGGCGCCACCCAGTTCTACGGCGGCGCGGGGAACGCGGCCAGCGGCACCATCGTCGGCGGCGCGCAGGACAACGGGACGCTCGCGGTCGGCCCGGCCGACGGCAGCGAGGCGTGGCGGAGCATCTTCGGCGGGGACGGCGGCTGGTGCGCCGCCGACCCGACCGACCCGGACGTCTTCTACGGCGAGTACGTACGGCTCGGCATCCACCGCTCCGTGGACGGCGCGACGACGGACGGGGAGTCGGCGGGCGTGCCGTGGTACGAGCGGTACATCAACGGGCAGGTGCTGAACCCGGTCGACAACACCTGGCAGTGGAAGCCGGTGCCGTACCGCATCCCCGACGCCATGTCGGGCAGCGCCCTGTTCATCGCCCCGTTCGTCCTCGACCCGAACGCCCCGAGGCGCCTCCTCGCCGGCGGCATGTCGCTGTGGCGCACCGACGACGCGAAGGCGCCCAACACCCTGTCGACGGGCCCGAAGTGGCGGGCCGTCAAGCCTCCGGCGGGCAAGCCGGTCAGCGCCATCGCGGTCGCCCCGGGACACCCGGACGTGATCTGGGTGGGCCACACGGACGGCCGGGTGTTCCGCACGGGCGACGGCACGGCCCCCATGCCGTCCTGGGACCGCGTCGGGGTGACGGGGCCGCGCCCGCTGGAACCGGCCCGGTACTGCACGTGCCTGACCGCCGTCGCGGGCGACCCGGACACCGTGTACGCCGCCTTCGGCGGGTACGTCCGGGGCAATCTGTGGGTGAGCCGGGACGGCGGGGCGCAGTGGGCGAACCTGGGCTCGGCGCTGCCCGCCGCGCCCGTGCGGGCCCTCGCCGTGCACCCGCGGCGCTCCTCCTTCCTGTACTGCGGCACGGAGGTGGGTCTCTTCGCCAGCGAGGACGGCGGTCTGTCGTGGTCGCCGACGAACGAGGGGCCGACCAACTGCTCGGTGGACGACCTGTTCTGGATGGACGCCACGCTGGTGTGCGTGACGCACGGCCGCGGCATGTTCCGCATCGACCTGTCCGGCGTCGGGTGAGGCGCCGCCGGCGGCGACGTCTTGAGGATTCTCGAAGTGCCGGCACCGGCGCGGGCGGCGCCGGGATACTTCCCCGCACCGGACACACGCCGGCCGGGGTCCTCCGGCCGGGCATCGCGGAGGGTGACACATGCCGGACCACGCACTGACCCGTCGATGGCCGACCTTCCTGGCGCTCGCCCTGGCGCTGGTGACCTTCGTCGACGGGGTGCCGCCCCTGGCCTTCCTGGCGGCGCTCCTCGTCGCCATGCCGGTCTGCTATCTCGTCTTCGGCGCGTTCCGCGGGGAACTCCGCGACCGCCGGACGCTCGCGGTGCAGCTCGCCGGGCTGGCGGGCTTCGGCGCCCTCGCGGCGCTCGCGCTCGCCGCCGACGCCCGGTGGGGCCTGTACGTCGCGGCCGCCGGATGGTTCGCCCACGGGGTGTGGGACCTCGTCCACCACCGCTCCGGCCGCGTGGTGCCGCGCGCGTGGTCCGAGTGGTGCGGTGTCGTCGACGTGTCGGGCGCGCTCGCGATCCTCGTACTCGCCTGATCGACACCCCCTCGTATGACTCAGATCACACATGCTTCCTGTCAGCAATCGGCCCGCCGCCCCGCTCAACACGCGGAAGCAAGCGAACCGAGACGGGAGCACGCGCATGAAGCACCGCATCGTCGTCCTGGGCGCCGGATACGCCGGGGCCTTCACGGCCGGGAACCTGGCCCGCCGGCTCTCCTCCGCGGACACCGAGATCACCCTCGTCAACGCCGAGCCGGACTTCGTCGAGCGGCTGCGGCTGCACCAGGTCGCCGCCGGGCAGGACATCGGCGCCCCGAAGCTCGCCGACGTCTTCGCGGGCACGGGGGTCCGGCTGCGCCTGGCCCGCGTCACCGCGGTCGACCCCGAGCGGCGGGTGGTCGCCGTGGCCGACGGGCGGGGCGGCGGCGAACTCGGCTACGACACGCTCGTCTACGCGCTCGGCAGCCACGTGGCCGACCACGGCGTGCCGGGCGCGGCCGAGCACGCCTTCGACGTCGCCGGCCGTGCCTCGGCGCTGCGCCTGCGGGAGCGCCTGGACACCCTGGAGCGCGCAGGCGGCGGGAGCGTGGTGGTCGTCGGGGACGGGCTGACCGGCATCGAGGCCGCCACCGAGATCGCCGAGTCGCGTCCGGCCCTGTCGGTGGCGCTGATCGCCCGCGGCGAGCTGGGAGCCAGGCTCTCCCCGGGGGCCCGCGCCCATCTGCGCCTGGCCTGCGACCGGCTCGGCATCGCCGTGGTGGAGCACACCGGCGTCGAGGCGGTCGAAGCGGCCCGCGTGCTGTGCGCCGGCGGCGCCGCCCTGGCCGCCGACGCGACCGTGTGGGCGGCCGGGTTCGCGGTCCACCCGATCGCCGCCGCCAGCGGACTGGAGACCACCGGGGACGGCCGGATCGTCGTCGACCGCGCCATGCGGTCGGTGTCGCACCCGGACGTGTACGCCGCCGGGGACAGCGCCTACGCCATCGGCGACAACGGCAGGCCGCTGCCGATGTCGTGCGCCTCGGCCGGCTCCACCGGCCGGCAGGCCGCCGAGTCGGTCGTGGGCCGCCTGACCGGCCGGAAGGCCGCCCGGGTCAGGCTCGGCTACGTGGGCAACCACATCAGCCTCGGCCGGCGGGACGGCATCCTGCAGCTGGTCGACGCCGAGGGGCGGGCGAAGCCGGCGCACGTGAGCGGCCGGAAGGCGGCGCGGATCAAGGCGGGCATCCTCAGGGTCGCGCTGTGGGGCGTCTCCCATCCGACCTTCGGCCTGCCGAAGCGTCAGCTCGCCCTCGTGGTCCCGCCGTACGCGCCGGCCGAGGGCCGTGCCGCCGCCTAGGGTGGCCCGCGTGGACAGCACTGACACGGACCGCTTCGACACCAGTCGGTTCGAGGCCTGCCGGAACCGGCTGGCCTCGCTGGCGTACCGGCTGCTGGGCTCCGCCGCCGACGCCGAGGACGCCGTGCAGGACGCCTTCCTGCACTGGCAGGCAGCCGACCGGCAGCGGATCAGGGTGCCGGAGGCGTGGCTGACCAAGGTCGTCACGCATCTGTGCCTCGACCGGCTCCGCTCGGCGCGGGCCCGCCGGGAGCGCTCCGTCGGCGCGTGGCTGCCCGAGCCGCTCCTCGCGGGCGACCCCATGCTGGGCCCGGCCGACACCTTCGAGCAGCGCGAGTCGGTCTCCCTGGCCGTGCTCACCGTCATGGAGCGGCTGTCCCCCGTCGAGCGGGCCGTCTACATCCTGCGCGAGGCGTTCGCTCACAGCCACGCGGAGATCGCGGAGATCCTCGACATCAGCGAGGCGGCGAGCCAGCAGCACCTGCACCGGGCGCGGCGCCGCGTCACCGCCGCGCGCCGCCACCGCGACGACGTGGACCCCGCGGCCGCCCGGAGGATCGTGGAGGAGTTCCTCGCCGCCGCCTCGTCGGGGCGCACCGAGCGGCTGGTGGCGATGCTCACCGACGACGCTGTCGCGATCTCCGACGGCGCCGGTCTGGCGGAGAGGCTGCTGCAGTTCGACACGCCGCAGCGGATCGCCGCCGTCGCGCGGGCCGGGTTCACCCCGACGCCCGCGAAGCGGCGGCTCGCGGGCGGCACGCCCGCGATGCACTACGCGTGCGTCAACGGCGCCCCGGCGCTGCTGGTCGTCGTCGGCGACCAGGTCGTCGGCGCCGTGACGTTCGACATCGCGGGCGGCAGGATCGCCACCGTGCGGGGCATCGCCGCCCGCGCCCGCCTCGGACGGCTCACCGCCGCCTGGCGGCGGCAGGAGCCGGACACGCCGCTCGTCGCCGAGTGGTGACCCGCCGACGGCCGTGGCCCGGGACCGGCTCCCGCCCTGCGGGCGGCGCGGCCGAGATGCGTGGTCAGGGGGCCGCGCGGCCGGGGGCGGTGCCGCCCGGGTGCGTGGTCAGCGGACCGCGGGTGGCACGGCCGGGGGTGGCGTGGTCAGGGGGTCACGGGTGCGCCGGGGCCGTCGGCGTCGTCGCCCGGTGTGCCGGCGTACCGGGCGAACGCCTCGTACGCCCGCTCGTCGAACAGGACGAAGACCACCTCCTCGACGGCCGTCTCCGCCTCCCGCACCGCCCGCACGGCGATGCGGGCGGCGTCGTCGAGGGGCCAGCGGTACACACCGGTCGAGATGGCGGGGAACGCGACCGTGCGGGCGCCCAGTTCGTCGGCCACGCGCAGCGACTCGCGGTAGCAGGAGGCGAGCAGCTCGGGATCGCCGCCGCCGTCCGGCCCGTACACCGGGCCGACGGTGTGGATCACCCAGCGGGCGGGGAGCCGTCCGGCGGTGGTGGCCACGGCCTGCCCGGTGGGCAGGCCCCGGCCGTAGCGGGAGGCGCGCAGGGCGCGGCACTCGGCGAGGATCGCGGGGCCGCCCGCGCGGTGGATGGCGCCGTCGACCCCGCCGCCGCCCAGGAGCGAGGAGTTGGCGGCGTTGACGATCGCGTCGGCGTGCTGCCGGGTGATGTCGCCGAGCGTCAGGGTCAGTCGCGTCATGAGCCGATCATGCCGGATCCGGGGACGGCGCCGGCCGCATTTCCGCCCCGGGGGCCGGGGTGCCGTAGCAGCGGGCCACCCAGGCGTCGTCGTGGACGGTGTCGAGGCTGAGCGTCGGTGCCGCAGCCGCGATGGTTTTGGTGTCAGGTGGAGCGCAGTTCCCTCGCCGACTGGCTCACGTAGGTCCGCCGTGGTGAGAGCGCGGCCACCACGCGAAGCCGGTGCGGATGGGCCAGGGTGACCAGCGTGTGCACCAGCGCGCCGCCGCCGGGGCACCCGCGCCGTCACCGGGCACTGCTCGGGCCGCGTCTGACGGGCCGCCGCACGCGTCCCGTCCGTATCCGCATCCCCGACTCCCTCACCGCTCCGCTCGTCCGAGGCGACGGCCCGACCGCCGCTGCACGCCCAGCGCGACGGCGGCGACCAGCAGCGAGACCGCCGGGCCGACCAGCAGCGGGGCGGGCCCGCAGCCCGTGACCAGCCGCCCGCCGAGATATCCGAGGCCGACGGTGTACGAGACGAAGAGGGTCTCGGCTATGCCGGCGCCTATCAGATAGCTGCGGAGCGGGAAGCCCACCACGCCCGCCGTGAGTCCGCCCACGCCGCGCCCGGTGGGCACGAAGCGCACGGCGATCACCGCCGGTATGCCGTACCGGTGGATCCGGTGGCTGACCCACTCCAGCATCGAGCGGCGCCGGGCGTCGCGCGACAGCCAGGCCAGCGCCCGGCCCCGCGACCTGCGCCCCAGCGAGAAGACGACGAGGTCTCCCAGGACGGCGCTGGTCAGGGGGATGAGCAGCAGGAGGGGCAGGCTCAGACCGCCGGCCGCCGCGACGGCGCCCGCCCCGGCGAGCAGCGCGGAGTTGGGCACCATCGGCGGCGCCGTGGCGAGAACGAGCAGCACGTAGAACCAGTACGAGCAGTCCATGCCGGCCAACTCCCTCGGGTTCCCGTGCCGTCACCTGCATGCAAACGCTGGCAGGTGCGACGCCGGGGTGCAACCGCCCCAGGGGCGGCCCAGGGCTATCCAGGAGCTGTCCCCTAGGGGAAGCGGGGTCCGCTCTCCGGGGCACCCGGAGAACGCGCCGCGGCTCGCCCCGGAGGCCCCGAATCAGGGTTTGTGGCGCACGAGTTGGTCCAGAGTGCCGGTGATGACGGAGGCCAGGGGGCCGAGTTCCTCGTCGAAGTAGAAGTGCCCGCCCGCGACGGTGTGGACCTCGGCGCCGCCGACCGCGTAGTCCTTCCACAGCGCGAGGTCGCCGGGCGGGACGGAGGCGTCGTCCTCACCGCCGATCGCGACGAGCGGGCAGGTCAGCGGCGCCCCGGCGACATACCGGTACCCCTCGATGATCCTCAGGTCGCCGCTGACGACCGGGTACGCCAGCTGCCACAGCTCCGGGTGCGCCTCCAGGGCCCGCGCGCCCTCGCCCCCGAGCCCCCGGAGCCAGGCGCGCACCTCGTCCTCGCCGAAGCCCAGGCCGCGCGGCACGCGCTCCGCCGGGGCCTTGCACGCGGAGACGAAGAGGGCGGTCAGGGGCGAGGGGAAGCGGGGCCGCAGCCGCCGTGCGGCCTCGAACGCCACCACGGCGCCCATGCTGTGCCCGAGGAACGCGGTGGGCCGGTCGAAGGGCGTGTCGAGGGCCCGTACGGCCTCTTCCGCGAGCGCCTCCACCGACGCGGGCGCGGGGTCGTCGTAGCGGTCCTGGCGGCCCGGGTACTGGACGGCCCGCACCTCGATCCACTCCGGCAGCCCGCGGGCGAGCCGGTGGTAGGCGCTGGCGGCTCCTCCGGCGTGGGGGAAGCAGTACAGCCGCACGGCGGCGTCCGGCCGCGCCACGAAACAACGGAACGGGCTCGCCGGAGTCATCGTCCGCTTCCCCCCTGCCCTCACGGTGTCCCGGCCCGCCCCTCACCGCGGCGACCGCCGACGCGGCCGCCGAGCGCCCGGCGGCCGACACCCGGGCACGACGGTCCCCACCCTGCACCACCCGGCTGTACCGGCGCTACAGGCCGCCGGGGAACACCCGGCCACCGGGAAGGGCCGCGCGGGTGAAGCGGAGGGCTCCGCGGGGCTCAGCGCGGGTCCCGGCGCAGGTGGCGCCAGACCGCCTTCGCGGCGTTGTGCCCCGACATGCCGTGGACGCCGGGGCCGGGCGGGGTGGCGGACGAGCAGAGGAACACCGCCGGGTGGGGGGTGTGGTACGGGCGCAGCGTGAGGCGGGGGCGGAGCATCAGCTGGAGGCCGCGGGCGGCGCCGCAGGCGATGTCGCCGCCCACGTAGTTGGCGTTGCGCGCGGCCATCTCGCGCGGGCCGGCGGTGGCGCGGGCCAGCACGCGGTCGCGGAAGCCGGGCGCGAAGCGTTCGATCTGCCGCTCGATCGCCTCGGTGAGGTCGCCCTGCCAGCCGTTGGGGACGTGGCCGTACGCCCAGAAGACGTGCTTGCCGGCGGGGGCGCGACCGGGGTCGACGAGGCTGGGCTGAGCGGTGATCAGGAACGGTGTCTCCGGCGCCGTGCCGCCCGACGCCTGCCGCAGGGCGGTGCCGATCTCCCGGGTGGACGGGCCGACTTGGACCGTTCCGGCGCGGCGGGGCTCCTCGGCGGTCCACGGGACGGGGCCGTCCAGCGCGTAGTCGATCTTGAAGACGGAGGCGCCGTAGCGGTAGCCGTCGTAGAAGCCTCCGAGGCCGGCGATGCGGGCGAGCGCGGTCGGCGAGGTGTCGAAGACGTACGCGCGGGCCGGCGGCAGGTCGTCGAGGCGCTTGACCTCGTAGTCGGTGTGGACGGCGCCGCCGAGGTCCTTCAGGTACGCGGCGAGCGCGTCGGAGATGGACTGGGAGCCGCCGCGCGGCAGGGGCCAGCCGCCCGCGTGTGCGGCGAGCGCGAAGACCAGGCCGATCGCGCCGGTCGCGAGCCCGCCGAGGGGCGCGATGACATGGGCGACGAGCCCGGCGAACAGGGCGCGGGCGCGGTCGTCGCGGAAGCGGCGCATCAGCCAGGTGGACGGCGGCAGCCCGTCGAGGCCGAAGCGGGCGAGGGTCACGGGGTCGCGGGGCAGCGCGGTCAGGGGCAGCGACATGAAGTCGCGGGCCAGCGTGTCCCATCTGCCGGTGTACGGCTCGACGAGGCGCCGGTACGCGCCCGCGTCGCGCGGCCCGAACGAGGCGGCCGTCTCGGAGACGGACCGGGCCAGGACGGCCGCCGTGCCGTCGTCGAAGGGGTGGGCCATGGGCAGCGGCGCGTGGAGCCATTCGAGGCCGTAGCGGTCGAGCGGCATGGCGCGGAAGGCGGGCGAACCCGCGCCCAGCGGGTGCACGGCGGAGCACGGGTCGTGACGGAAGCCGGGGAGGGTCAACTCCTCCGTGCGGGCTCCGCCGCCGACCGTCGCCTTCGCCTCGAAGACGGCCGTGGAGAAGCCGCGGCGGGCCAGCTCGACGGCGGCGGTCAGCCCGTTGGGCCCCGCTCCCACGACGACGGCATCGAGCATCGACGGCACCTTCGGACTCCTTCGTCAGCCGACGGCCAGGACAGCCCAGGATAGGGCGCCGCCCGCGGCCGCCGGGCGGCGGGCGGGGCGCCGGGGCGTCACTGGGGCCGCAGCAGCGACACGACGCGCGTGGCGGTGGCCTCGTCCCGCGCGGCCGTGAACGGCAGGGTGTTGCCGCCCGTGACGCGGAACGGGTCGCCCGCGATCGTGCGGTGCGTGCCGCCCGCCTCGGTGACCAGGAGCAGGCCCGCCGCGTGGTCCCAGGCGTACTCCCAGGTGAAGGCGACCGCGTCGCAGTCGCCGCGCGCCACCGCCAGGTACGCCAGGCCCGCCGAGCCGCACGGCCGGGGGTCGACGCCGTCGACGGCGAGGCCGGCGAGGGCGTGCTTCTGCGCCGCGGTCGTGTAGTCGGGGTGCGCCGTGGCGACCCGCAGCGTCGCACCCGGCTCGGGGCTGCCGGCCCGCAGCGGTGCGCCGTTCAGCCGGGCACCCCTGCCGCGGACGGCGACGGCCGTCTCGCCCAGGGCGGGGGCGTACGTCCAGGACGCCAGCAGCTCGCCGTGGCGGGCGAGGGCGACGAGGGTGCAGAAGCCCGGGTCGCCGTGGACGAACTGGCGGGTGCCGTCGACCGGGTCCACGATCCACACGGGCGCGTCGCCGCGTATCGCGTCGTACAGGACGGGGTCGGCGTGGACGCCCTCCTCCCCCACCACGACGGAGCCGGGCAGCAGCGCCGTCAGGGACCGCGTCAGGTGCAGCTCGGCCTGGCGGTCGGCGATGGTGACCAGGTCGTGCGGTCCCGACTTCTCGTCCACCTCGTGCGTGGCGAGCTGCCGCCAGCGGGGCGTGACCTCCGCGGCGGCGGCCGCGCGCACGGCGTCCTCGACGGCGGACAGGAAACCGGTGTCGTCCAGCACTTCGTCGCTCATGCGTCCATCACACCACGCCCCACCGACACGCCGGGGTTCACGGCCGGTGACACCTGGAGGCGGAGTCGTCCCCCACCGTTCGCCCGCGCTTCACGCCGCGAGCCCGTGGTCGCGCGGGGGGGGAGCCGGGGCGCGACCGCCACTCGCCCGCGCTTCACGCCGCGGGCCCCGTGGTCGCGCACGGGGAGCCGGGCTACGCGGACATCCTCGACGCCGGCATCTCGAGCCCCATGGTCGCGCACGGGGAGCCGGGGCGCGCCGCCCGCCCGACTCCCGGCCCTCTCGCGGGCGTTGTCGGTGGCGCCTGCCAGGATCGGGGGCATGAACGTCCCCACCCCGCTCCGTTCGGAGCTCCACAGGTCGCAGGTGTACGTCGACTGGGTGCGCGCCCACGACCCGGGCGCGGAGGCGGCCGCGGTGGCCCTGCTCGACGAGGTGGCGGGCGGGGTGCACCGGGCGCGGGAGAAGCCGGGCCGGTTCGTGGAGGGCCTGGAGCGGCGGGTGCGGGAGCTGCCGCCCGCGCACCGCCCGTGGTTCTGGGACACGGTGGCGCACCGGCTGTGCGGCTGGAGCGACCGGTACGCGGGCCGGGTGTTCGCGCTGGCCCGGAAGGCGGAGCGGGAGCACACGCTGCCGGTGGACACGGCGTGGCGGGTGGCGAACGTGCGGCTGCTCGCCGGGACCGGGGTCCTGCCGGCCAAGGAGTTGAGCGACCATCAGCGGTGGCTCGCCTCGGTGCTGGACGCCGGGGAGGCGCACCGGGAGTTCGTGCGGGTGCTGACGGCGTGGGCCGGGTCGCCGGGCGAGCTGCCCGCCGATCTGGCGCGGCGCGTGCGGGCGTCGGCGCGGGCGGCCGGGCTCGACGCGGCGGAGGACGCGCGGGTCCTCGCGCGCGTGGTGGGCGGCGGGCGCGGCAAGGCGGTGCCGGACGCCCTGCTGGACGCGGTCGCCGCGCTGCTGGAGCGGCACCCGCAGGACGACGGGGTGTACGCGGCGCTGGTGGACCTGTTCCCGGACTCGCGGGGCGACGCGGCGGCCTGGCTGCGGCTCCTCCAGCGGTCGGGGGCCGCCGACGCGGTGGTGGCGGGCCGGGTGACGCCGGAGGGCGGGGTCGCCGGATGGCTGGGGCGGTACACGCGGATGTACTCCCACGGGCGGCGCGGCGGCGGTGTGGTCCGGCAGCCGATGCCGCAGGAGCTGTTCGACCTGGTGGCCCGGTTCGCGCCGCGGCTGCGGGCGGCGGAGGCGCCGGTGCGGCTGCACGAGGACCGCTACCGCTATCCGGGGCTCGACGCGGACCTGCTGGACGCGTGCCTGGCCGAGGGGGTCGCGGTGGAGGACCCGGGCGACGCGGTGCGGCTGGAGTTCTGGGGCGAGCGGTCGCGGCGCGATCTGCAGGCGCTGGCCGCGGACCCGGTGTTCGGGCGGCGGCTGGAGGGCACGGTCCACGCCGGGCTGCGCGGGGGCGGCACGGCCATCACGCGGATGCCGGAGAACTCCGGCATCGCGGCGGAGGTCCGCGCCCGGATCGACGCGCTGCTGCGGGAGGTGCGCGGTGGCGGGCTCGCGGCGGCCGACGAGGCGGTGGACGAGCTGGCGCGGCTGCTGGACCGGCCGACGGCCACGGCCCTGGACGGTGTCGACGAGGCGCTGGCGGGCCTGGACCTGACGGGGCCCCTGGCGCGCTCCCTGCGGGCGGGCCTACCGGAGGAGCTGGGCTGGCCCGCTCTGGAGGAGGCGGTCGCGGAGCTCGGCCCGGACGGGGTGCGGGGCGTGACCTGCACCTGGCCGGTGCTGACCGTGTACGGGCGGGACCGGGCCGTCGCCGTGGACCACGCGGGGCGGCGCGCCGCCTGCGCGTTCGCCGTCCCGCAGGACGCGACGATGCACGTCGCGCACTTCGCCGGCGGGCGGTTCCTGGTGAGCTGGACGGACGAGGAGAAGGGCACGTTCGCGCGGCGCGCCTTCTGGTCCGACCGGCCGGAGGAGGTGTTCGAGCCGGAGCGGGTGTCCGGTCTGCGGCCGTTCGACGGGCTCGTCGACGGCGCGTTCGGCTTCCAGTTCGCCACCCCGGACGGGGGCGGGCGGCACGACGGGACCCGGGTGCTGCGGCCCGGCGACCGGGGCGGAGTCGACGACGACGGCGAGCTCCAGATGGGCGACGGCACGCGGCTGTGGAGCGCGCGGGTCTTCCGCGGCGACTGGGAGCGCGTGGACCCGGCGACGGGCGCGCGGCTGGGGGACCGCGCGCTGCCCGCGTTCCACCGGGACGGCGAGGTGCCTTTGGGCCGGGCGGTGTTCGCGGACTCGCTGTCGCTCGCGGCCCTGCCGGAGGGCGCCCCGCCGTCGCCGCTGGGGCAGGACGGGCGGCTGGTCGGCTGCCGGGTGCTGTACGGGACGCCGTACGCCGGGCCGTCGCCGACGGACTTCGTGCTGGAGGGCGTCGACGGCCGCTGGGCCCGGTTCCGCAGTGCGCAGCCGGGGCGGCACCCGTGGGGTGTGCTGCGGATGCCCGCGGGCGGCGAGGACGCGGTGCTGGTCGAGCCGGACAACGTCCGCGCGTACGCCGCGCGGGACGGCTCGCTGCTGTGGGAGGCGCACGGCTTCCCCGGCGGCGAACGGCACCGGTGGCGCCGCCCGTCCGGGCACGCGGTCGGGCCGGTGCCCCCGCCCGCGTACTGGCACTTCCTCACCCCGCGCGACGAGGCGGCGTCGAAGGCGCTGCGCGCGGCCGGCGACGAGGCCGTGCGCGCCCTGCTCGACGCGGCGCTCGGCGGCGGCGCGCCCGGGGGCCGCGGCGGCGCGGACGGCGCGGCGCCCGGCGGGGCCGGGGCGGCGGTGCGGGAGGCGCTCGCGCGGGTGCTGCCCGAGGTGGCCGAGCCGCGGGTGGTGGCCGGTGTGGTGCGGGCGGCGCTGCTCGCGGCGGATGTGCTGCGGCGTCGTGAGGAGCTGTCCCGGCGGGTCGCCGTCATGCGGTCGGGCCCGGTGGTGACGCTGCCCGCCGAGGTGCCGGACACGGTGCTGCTGCCCGCCCTGTACGGGCTGCTTCCGCAGCTGCGCCCGTATGCCGCGCCGAAGGTCCGGCCGCTGGCGGCGACGCTCACGGCTGTCGCGGCGGACGGCCGCCATCTGCGGGGCGGGATCGACGCGGAGACCGCGGCCCTGGCGCTGCCCGCGACGCCCGGCGAGTGGACGGCCCTCGCGGGGCGGATCGACGCGGTGTGCTGGCGCGCGGCGGTGGAGACGACGCCAGGCGAGGAGCGGGACGCCCTGGCGGCGCTGCTGCGGGTGTGGAGCGGGCAGCCGTTCGCCGAGCGCGGCAGCCGGTGGCGCACGGGCCGCGCCCCGTACGCCGGTGTGGAGGCCCGCCGGGCCGCCGGCGGGCTGCTGGCCACGGGCGCGGGGCAGGACGGGGCGGTGCGGTTCCTCCAGTCCGCCGCCGAGCCCGCGCCGGACGGCGCCGAGGACGTGGCGACGGTGACCGTCGGGCGGGACGACGCCGCGCGGCTGCCGGGGCTGCTGGAGCTGGTGGAGCGGCACGGGCCGCTGCCGTTGGCGGCGGAGGCGGTGGACGTGTTCGCGCGGCGGACCGGGGTGCGGCGGCCCGTCGCGGCGCTGGTGCTGGCCGGGCTGCCGCGCCGCGAGGGGTACGACGAGGACCGGAGGATGCTGCGGTCGAAGCCGTACGCCGCGACGAAGGCCGTCGTCGACGCGTACCGGTCGCTGTGGAACGGGCTGGGCGCGCAGGGTCGGGCAGCGGTCCTCGCCGCGGGTGTGCCGGAGGACCCGGCGGAGCTGTGGGCGGCCGGCGGGATGGCGGCCGCCGCCGGGCGGATGGCCGAGGTGTGGGTCCGTCTGGTCGGCAGGCAGGTGTACGTCGACGAGGACCTGACCGCCGCGGTGGAGGAGGACCTTGGGCTGGGCGGCGAGTGGGCGCGGAGCCTCGCCACCGGGGAGCCGCCCGCCGGGGTGGCGGGCTTCGGCGCCACCGGGTTCGTCCTCGCGGAGGACGGCCGGGGCGGGCTCGATGTGCACGAGGCGGAGGCGGACGGCACGGCCGGCGCGTACGTGGGGCCGCGTGTGGTGGACGCCCGGCTCGTGTCGCTGATCGTGTGGGCGCTGACCGAGCGGCCCGTCGGCGATCCGGCCGCGGCCGCCGCCGTGCGGCTCCACGGGCGGCTGGCCGCGCTGATGGACGATCCGGGGACCCTGGTCCCGCTGTACGGGGAGCGGCGGCTGGCGGAGGCGCTGGCCGCCGACCCGGCCGTGCCGCCGTACCGGGGGACGGTCGCGCCCTGCCCGCGGGAGGGTGCGGGACGGAGCGTGCCGGTGGAGGCCGTGTACGACGACGGGACGTTCGTCGTCGCGCTGCCGAGCGGCGACACCTGCCTGCGGACGGCGGCACTGGCCGACCCCGTGCGGCTGGAGCGGGCCTTGCGGCTCTGCCGCGAGCTGGACCGGCCGTGGCTGCGGCAGAGGATCGAGCGGCTCGGGGCGATACGCGGCGGCGGGGTGGCCCGCCTGGTGGAGCGGGCGGCGTCGACGCCGGTCCCGGCCGGCGGGTACGAGCTGAACCCGGCGCTGAGCGTGCCCGCTCTGGTGGCGGAGGCGGCCGGGGCGCTCGGGGTGGGCGCGGACGCGGCGGCGCTGTATCTCCAGCTGCTGGCGCTGGCGCGGCCGACGGATCGCAACGTGCGCCGCTGGAACGGCTGGTCGCCCGCCCGCCACAAGGCCGCCCAGGCGGAGCTGGCGGCCGTGGGCGCCGTCGAGACGGGCCGCAGGGCACGGGCGGGGCGCACCGCGTTCGTACCGGGCCCGTGGACGGAGGTGAAGGCGCCGGAACTGCCGCTGGAGACGGCGAAGCTGGCGGCGTACCACGCGACGGTCGCCCGCAAGGAGGTGTCGTCCCCGTGCGTACGCCTGCTGCCGCTGCTGCCGCCGCACGAACTGTTCGCCCGCGCGTGGGAGTCGCGGCCGGACGCGGCGTAGGGGCACGGGCCGGCCGCCCGCCGACCGCCCCGCCACGCCGGCGCCCAGGCGCGGCGCTACGGGTGGACGGGCGGGCGGTGTTCGTGCCAGCGGAGGTCGTCCTCCAGTTGGGCGGCGAGGGAGACGAGGACGGCCTCGCCGCCGCGCGGTCCGAGCAGTTGGGCACCGACCGGCAGGCCGTCCCGGGTGAAGCCGGCCGGGACGCCGACACCGGGCCAGCCGAGCACGTTCCACGGCCAGGCGTACGGGCAGGCCGCCGCCATCGCCAGGTCGGTGCGCCGGCCGGACAGCCCGTCGAACGCGCCGATCCTCGGGGGCGGCGCGGCCGTCGTGGGCGTGAGGATCACGTCGTACGCGGCGAACAGCGCGCCGATCCTGCGGTGCTGGTGGCGTTCGCGGGCGCGGGCGGCGCGCAGGGCCCGGCCGCCGAGGAGGTGGCCGGCGCGGGTGGCGCCGCGGGTGCGCGGATCGAGGAGCGCGGGGTCGGGGTGCCGGTCGGCGTACGCGGCGATCCCGGCCGTGGCGCGCGGCAGGAAGCTCAGGCCGATGAGCCCGTAGCGGGGCCTGGCCTCCTCGACGGTGTGGCCGAGGCGGGCCAGGGTCTCGGCGAGGCCGGTGACGGCGCGGCGTATGTCGGGGTGGAGCGGCGTCGGGGTGGCGGTGAAGGGCGGCCGCCAGGCGAGGGCGACGCGCAGCCGGCCGGGGTCGCGGCGGGCGGCGGCCGAGGCGTCCACGGCGGGCAGCGGGTGCGGCTCGCCCGGGTGCGGCCCGGCGGCGGCGTCGAGGAGGAGCGCCGCGTCGGCGACGGTGCGGGCGAGGGGGCCGTTGACGGTGAGGCCCTCGAAGCAGTCGTCGTAGGGGTGGACGGAGACGCGGCCCCGCTGCGGTTTGATGCCGACGAGGTGGGTCCAGGCGGCGGGGATGCGGATGGACCCAGCGCCGTCGGAGCCGAGCGCGGCGGGCACGATCCCGGCGGCGACGGCGGCGGCGGACCCGCCGGAGGAGCCGCCGGGCGTGTGGCCGGCGTGCCACGGGTTGCGGGTCGCGCCGAAGGCCGGGCCCTCGGTGAACGCCCACTGGCCGAGCTCGCAGGTGTTGGTCTTGCCGACGACGATCGCCCCGGCGGCGCGGAGCCTGCGGACGGCCTCCCCGTCGGCGGTGGCGGGCGGGAGGTCGCCGGGGCAGCCGAAGCGGGTGGGCAGCCCGGCGACGTCGGTGTCGTCCTTGACGGCGACGGGCACGCCGAGGAGCGGCGCCCTCTCCCCCGCCGCGAGGCGCCGGTCGGCCTCCTCCGCCTCGGCGAGCGCGGCGTCGGCGCGGAGGCAGCGGAAGGCGTTGAGGGTGGCGCGGGTGGCCTCGGCGCGTTCGAGCGACGCCCGCACCAGGGCGGTGGAGGTGGTCAGGCCCTCCCTCAACCGCCGTGCCTGCTCTACGAGTCCGAGATCGCCGGGGGTGGCTTCGGTGGTCATGCGCGCGGAGCTTACCGCCCGGTAACCCCGGTGTCAGGAGGGCCCGCGGCTTCGGATGCGCCGCAGCAGGAGGTACGTGCGGCTGCTGGCGTGCTCGACGGCGGGGTCCGGTGCCCGGTCGAGGCGCGCGGCCGGGGTGAGGCCCGCGCGGGCGAGGGCTTCCGTCTCGGCCTCGGGGTCGAGGAAGTGAAAGGTGAGGTCGACCGGGTGGTCCCACCAGGTGGTCAGGCGCCTGGCCGTTCCGGGGGCCGCCTCGGCGTCGCCCGTGTGGAAGGCGAGGAGCGCGTGGCCTCCGGGGCGCAGGACCCGCGCGAACTCGGCGTACGCGGCGTCCCGCCCCGCCTGGTCCAGGTGGATCACGGCGTACCAGCACAGCACGCCCGCGGCCGCGCCGGAGCGGACCGGCAGCGCGGTCATGTCCGCCGCGGCGTACGGCAGGGCGGTGGTGCGGCGCGCCACGGCGCACATGCCCGGCGACAGGTCGAGGCCCAGCACCGGCGCCCCGCCGCGCGCGGCGAGGCGGGCCGCGGCGTGGCCCGGTCCGCACCCGACGTCGAGGACGGGCCCGTCGGCGGCGAGTTCGGCGAAGGCGTCCAGCAGCGCGCGGTCGAGCGGTTTGCCGTCGAGCTCGCCCGCGATCTGTGCCGCGTACCGTTCGGCGACCGCGTCGTAGCCGCGCCGTGTCCCGTCCGGCGCCCCGGTGCTCCGTGAGGTGGTCATCGCACCAGCCTGCCCGGCGGGGCACGCGCCGGGGAACCCCCGCGGCGGCTGCCCGGCGGGGAAGCCCCCCGCGGCGGCGCGCGGCCCGGTCCGGGCTCCGCACGCGCACGCCGGGGCGGGGCCGCGCGGACGCGGCGGACACGGGGGCGGTTCAGAACGTCTCGACGTACTCCTCCGGCGGGCCGAGCCCGGGCCGGTCGCGCAGCTCGATCCGGTCGCCCATGCGGTGCAGTTCCAGCACGGTCACGGTGTTGCGTCCCGCGCGCACCAGGGGAGCGGGCAGGTACAGGGTGGTCTGCGGGCCGGTCTCCCAGTGGCGTCCGAGCAGGGTGCCGTTGACCCAGACGAAGCCCTTGGCGAAGCCCGGCAGGGCGAGGAAGCCGTCCGCCGGCTCGCGGGTGGTGAACCGGGCCGTCGCGAAGCCCGCCGTACCGGACGGGGCGGCGGCGCGGACCGCGCGGGCGAGGTCGTCCGCCGTCCACAGGTCCAGGGGCAGCGGGTGCGACCGCCAGCCGTGGACCTGCCGCCTGCCGACGGTGACCGCGCCGAGGATGCCCTTGCGGCCGCCGAGCAGGTGCCCGTAGTTGACGCGTCCCAGGTTCTCCACGAGGAGGTCGAGGCGGACCCGCCGCCCGGTGCCGGTGACGTCGAGCGAGGCGGTCTCCCGGTCGAGGACGCCGGCCGGCACGCCGTCGAGGAACACCTGGGCCCGGTCGTGCAGGCCGTGCACCGTCAGCGGGTACGTGCCGGGCGGCAGCAGCGGCTCCGCCCGGTACAGGACGAGGCCCGACGCCTGGCCCAGCTCCTCGAAGGAGGGCGGGCAGGGCGTGGCGGCCGGCTGGGACATGGCGCCCAGCGACTGAAGGAGTCCCGCGCGGGGGACGGCCGCGAAGGAGCGGGGCGCGAGCAGCCGGGGGTCCGGCGGCAGGGGCGGGGCGGGCCCGCCGGTCGCCTGGAGGATGCGCGCGCGCAGGGCGTGGAACTTGGGTGTGAGGGCGCCGTGTTCGGCGATCGGCGCGTCCGAGTCGTAGCTCGTGACGGTGGGCCGGATCGCGGTGCCGTCGTGGTTGGCGCCCGCCCACAGCCCGAAGTTGGTGCCGCCGTGCGCCATGTACAGGCTGACGGAGCCGCCCGCGTCCAGGATGTCGGAGAAGGTCTTCAGGGCGCTGCCGGGCGCACGCACATGGTGGTTCCCGCCCCAGTGGTCGAACCACCCGTTCCAGAACTCGGCGCACAGCAGCGGCTCGTCCGCGCGGCGCGAGCGCAGCAGCGCGGCGGCCTCGCGGGCGCGTGAGCCGAGGGTGACGGCCGCGAGGTGGCCGGACAGGGAGCCGCCGTCCTGCATGAGGGCGGTGGGACCGTCGGCCGTGTAGAGCAGTTCGGTGATGCCCCGCTCCACCAGGGCGTCCCGTATGCGGCGCAGGTACTCCCGGTCGTCGCCGTGGCTGCCGTACTCGTTCTCGATCTGCACCGCGACCACCGGGCCGCCCCGGCCCGCCTGGAGGGCGGCGACACGCGGGATCAGCTCGTCGAACCAGCGCGTGACCTCCTCCAGGAACGGCGGGTGGGAGCAGCGCGGGCGCATGCCGGGCCGGCCGGTCAGCCAGGCCGGCAGGCCGCCGTTGTCCCATTCGGCGCAGATGTACGGGCCGGGCCGCACGATCGCGTCGAGCCCGGCGTCCCGGGCGAGCCGCAGGAACGCCTCGACGTCGTGGCCGCCGGTGAAGCGGTACCGTCCCGGGCTCGGCTCGTGGAAGTTCCACGGGACGTAGGTGTCCACGGTGTTGAGGCCCATGGCCGCGAGGCGCGCGAGCCGGTCGGCCCACTGGCCGGGGTGGACGCGGAAGTAGTGCAGCGACCCGGCGAGGACCCGGTGCGGGCGGCCGTCGCTCAGGAACGCGCCGTCGCGGTGGGTGAGGACGGGCGAGGGCCGGGGCGCGGGGCCCGGCGGGGGCGTACGGCTCATGTCGCGGCTCCCGCGGGCGGTCCTCCGCCGCGGCGCGTGGTCCGCACGGCGCTGGCGCCGCCGCGGCGCGTGGTCCGCACGGCGCTCACGCCGCCGCGCCCGCGAGCAGGTGCAGGAGGCGGGCCGCCTCCGTCGCCACGGCGGCGCGGGCGGGGCCGAGGTACTTCCGGGGGTCCACCACGGCGGGATCGGCGGCCAGGTGTTCCCGTACGGCCCGGGTGAACAGCTTGTTCAGATGGGTGGAGACGTTCACCTTGGTCATGCCCGCGGCGACCGCCTTCGCGAGGCCGCCGTCGCTCACCCCCGACGAGCCGTGCAGCACGAGCGGGACGCGCGCCTCCTCCCGCAGCCGGGTGATCAGCGGCAGGTCCAGCTCGGCGTCACGGGTGAGCATGGCGTGGGAGCTGCCGACCGCGACGGCCAGGGCGTCGACCCCGGTCGCCCGGACGAAGGCCCTCGCCTCGTCGGGGTCGGTCCGCACACCGGGGGCGTGCGCCCCGTCCTTCCCGCCGACCTCCCCCAGCTCGGCCTCCACCCACACGTCCGCCCGGTGGCAGCGCTCCGCGACCTCGCGGGTGAGGGCCACGTTCTCCTCGTACGGCAGCCGGGAGGCGTCGAACATGACGGAGCTGAAGCCGAGTGCGACCGCCTCCTCCACGAGGCCGACCGACTCGGCGTGGTCGAGGTGGACGGCGACGGGTACGCGCGCGGACCGGGCGAGGGCCAGCGAGGCGAGGCCGACGGGTGCGAGCGCGCCGTGGTAGCGGACGGTGTTCTCGCTGATCTGGAGGATGGCGGGGCGTCCGGCGTGCTCCGCCCCGGAGACGATGGCCTCGGCGTGCTCGATCTGCACGACGTTGAAGGCGCCGACGCCGGTGCGCGCGGTGTGGGCCGGGCCGACGATGTCGCCGGTGCGGGCGAGCGGCATGGTCGGCCTCCTCAGGGGCGCGGTGCGAGGACCACGGACCGGGTGAGGTTGCGGGGCCGGTCGGGGTCGAGCCCCCGCCGCAGGGCCAGGTGGACGGCGAGCCGCTGGACGCGCACCAGGTCGGCCATCGGGTCGAGACCGGTGTCCGGTCCCCCGGACCCGGCGACGAAGGTCCCCCCGGTCGCGGCCACGTCCCGGTCCAGGCCGTCGGGGGCCGGGCCGAACAGCCACGCGACCCGTCCGGGCCCGGTGACGCTGATGGGCCCGTGGCGGTACTCCATCGCCGGGTACGCCTCGGTCCACGCCCCCGCGGCCTCCCGCATCTTCAGCGCCGCCTCCAGGGCGATGCCGTAGCACCAGCCGGCGCCGAGGAAGGTGAACTGCCCGGCCTCGCGGACCGCGGGGGCGAGGGGCTCGGCGATCGCCCGTTCCGCGTCCTCGACGGCCCGCGCGAGCGGCCGCACCCCGGGCGGCGGGGCGCCCTCCTTCTCCAGGTGCGCGCGGAAGAGGGCGAGGACGGTGGTGGCGAACCGCGTCTGGACGACGGACCGCTCGTCGGCGAAGTCCAGTACGGCGACGGTGTCGGCGGCCCGCATCACCGGCGTTCCGGGGTCGGCGGTGACCGCCGCGGTCGGCACGGTGCCCCGCACCCGGTCGAGCAGCTCCAGGACCTCCGTGGTCGTCCCGGAGCGGGTGACGGCCACGATCCGGTCGTACGCACGCCCGTACGGGAACTCCGACGCGGCGAACGCGTCGGTGGCGCCGTGACCCGCGTCCTCCCGCAGCCGGGCGCAGGCCAGCGCCATGTACCACGACGTGCCGCAGCCCACCACGGCCACCCGCTCGCCCCGGCGCGGAAGCGCGTCGGCCACCCGGCCCGCGGCGTCGGCCGCCGCTCTCCAGGTGCGCGGCTGGGAGGCGATCTCGGCGGACGTGCGGCACTCCAGCGGATCGGGCATGGGCCAACTCCTTCTGACGGCACATCAGGCGGCCGGGGCGGCACCTGACCGTAACGGCCCGCGCCGCGCCCCGTCCAGGCTCCGCGGCCCGGCCGGCGGTCAGCCGTTCAGCGCGGGGATGACCTCGGAGCCGTACGCGTCGATGGCGGTCTCCTCCGCGTCGTGCATGGCGTACACGGCGAACTGGTCCACGCCGAGGTCCCGGAGGCGGCGCAGCCTGTCGATGTGGGCCCCGGCGGGGCCGAGGAGGCAGAAGCGGTCGACGATCTCGTCCGGGACGAAGTCCGCGGAGGGGTTCCCTGCGCGGCCGTGGTGGCTGTAGTCGTAGCCCTGGCGGTCCTTGACGTACGCGGTGAGGGCCTCGGGCACCAGGCCCGAGCGCTCGCCGTAGCGGGAGACGAGGTCGGCCACGTGGTTGCCGACCATGCCGCCGAACCAGCGGCACTGCTCGCGGGCGTGCGCCAGGGCTCCGGGCGAGCCGTCGGCCGTCACGTAGGCGGGGGCGGCCACGCAGACGGTGACGGCGCCGGGGTCGCGGCCCGCCCGCTCGGCGGCGTCCCGTACGGCCTTGACCATCCACTCGGTGAGGAACGGGTCGGCGAGCTGGAGGATGAAGCCGTCGGCCTTGCGGCCGGCCAGGGCGAGGGCCTTGGGGCCGTACGCCGCCATCCACACCGGCAGCTTGCCGTCCCTGATCCACGGGATGCGCACGGGGTTGCCGTCCACGACCGCCTCGCGCCCCTCGGCCAGGTCGCGGATGACGTCGATGGCCTCGCCCAGCCGCGCCAGGGTGTCCGGCGCGCGGCCCGCCACGCGCATGGCGGAGTCGCCCCGCCCGATGCCGCAGACGGTCCGGTTGCCGTACATGTCGTTGAGCGTGGCGAAGGTGGAGGCGGTGACCTCCCAGGTGCGGGTGCCCGGATTGGTGACCATGGGGCCGACCCGCAGCTTCGTGGTGTGCTCCAGGATCCGGCTGTAGATCACGAAGGGCTCCTGCCACAGGACGGCGGAGTCGAACGTCCAGCCGTAGCGGAAGCCGTTGCGTTCGGCGCGGCGCATCAGGCCGACGACGCGGGAGGCCGGGGGGTCGGTCTGCAGGACGAGTCCGAAGTCCATGGCTGCGTCCTCTCAGCTCAGGTACTGGCAGGTGGCGCGCGGGGTGTACACGCCGTGCCCGGCGCGGCCGGTGAACTTCCGCCCGTCGATGACGGGTTCGCCGCGCGACAGGACGGTCTCCACCCGGCCGGTGACGGTCCTGCCCTCGTACGCGGAGTAGTCGACGTTCATGTGGTGGGTCTCGGCGGACAGGGTCTGCACGGCCATCGGGTCGTAGACGACGATGTCGGCGTCCGCGCCGGGCGCGATGGTGCCCTTCTTCGGGTAGAGGCCGAACATGCGGGCCGGGGTGGCGCAGGCGATCTCGATCCAGCGGCGCCGCGAGATGTGGCCGTCCACGACGGCCTGGTGGAGCAGGTCCATGCGGTTCTCCACGCCCGGCAGCCCGTTGGGGATGCGGGAGAAGTCGCCCCGCCCCAGCTCCTTCTGGCCGCGGAAGCAGAACGGGCAGTGGTCCGTGGACACCACCTGGAGGTCGTTGGTGCGCAAGCCCCGCCACAGCGCCGCCTGGTGCTCGCGCGGCCGCAGCGGCGTGCTGCACACGTACTTGGCGCCCTCGAAGTCCGGCTCCGCCAGGTGGTCGGCGGAGAGGAACAGGTACTGCGGGCAGGTCTCGCCGAAGACCGGAAGGCCCTTGTCGCGGGCGGCGGCCAGCTCGGCGACCGCCTCCTGGGCCGACACGTGCACCACGTACAGCGGCGCCCCGGCGACCCGGGCCAGCTGGATGGCGCGGTGCGTGGCCTCCGCCTCCAGCAGCACGTGCCGGGTCTCGCCGTGGAACCGGGGGTCCACGTCGCCGCGGGCGAGGGCCTGCTCGATCAGCACGTCGATGGCGATGCCGTTCTCGGCGTGCATCATGATCAGCCCGCCGTTGAGGGCGGAGCGCTGCATGGCGCGCAGGATGCGGCCGTCGTCGCTGTAGAGCACACCGGGATAGGCCATGAAGAGTTTGAACGAGCTCACGCCCTCCTCGACGAGGCCGTCCATCTCCCTCAGCGACGACTCGTCGACGTCCGACATGATCATGTGGAAGGCGTAGTCGATCGCGCACTTGCCGTCGGCCTTGGCGTGCCAGGCGTCGAGGCCCTCGCGCAGGGTGTGGCCGACGCTCTGGACGGCGAAGTCCACGATGGTGGTGGTGCCGCCCCAGGCGGCGGCGCGGGTGCCGCTCTCGAAGTCGTCGGAGGCGAACGTCCCGCCGAACGGGAACTCCATGTGGGTGTGGGCGTCGACGCCGCCCGGGATGACGTACTTGCCGGTGGCGTCGATGAGGCGGTCGGCGGTCCACGCCCGGGCCGCCGCGCTGCCGTGGGCGGCGAGCGCGGCGACCCTGCCGTCCTCCACGAGGACGTCGGCGTGGGTCTCCTCGGCGGCCGTGACGACGAGGCCGCCGCGGATCAGGGTGCGGGTGCTCATGGTGTGGGGCCCCTTGCTGTGGCTTACCGGAGGACGCGCAGGGCCTGTTCGAGGAGGGCGGCGCCTTCCTCGGCCTCGGCGACGGTGAGGGAGAGCGGCGGGGCGATCCGCAGGACGCTCGTGTCGTGGCCGCCGCCCTTGCCGATCAGCAGGCCCTGCTCCCTGGCCGCTTCGAGGACGGCCGCCGCGGCCTCGGGGTCGGCGGCGCCGGTGGCGGGGTCGGCCAGTTCGACGCCGATCATCAGTCCGCGTCCGCGCACCTCGCGCACCCGGTCGACGCCGGCCCCGATGGCGCGGATCCGTTCGGCGAGCAGGCCGCCGACGCGCCGGGCGTTGCCCTGGAGGTCGTGTTCGATCAGGTACGCGAGGTTGGCGAGCCCGGCGGCCATGGTGACCGGGGAGCCGCCGAAGGTGGAGATGGAGTTGGCGGTCAGGCAGTTCATCACCTCGGCGCGGGCGACGACGCCGCCGATGGACATGCCGTTGCCGATGCCCTTGGCGAAGGTGAGGATGTCCGGCGGGCCGCTCGCGGCGTGCGCCTGCCAGCCCCAGAAGTGGTCGCCGGTGCGGCCCCAGCCGGTCTGCACCTCGTCGCTGATCCACAGGATGCCGTGCCGGTCCAGGACCTCGCGGAACGCCGCGTACAGCCCGTCGGGCGGGAAGGTGAAGCCGCCGACGCCCTGGACCGGCTCGGCGATCAGCGCGGCGATGTCGCCGGTGTGGCCGATCAGGTCCTCCAGGTCGGCGACGCACGCGGCGGTGAAGTCGGCGTCGCCGAGGTGCGCGAAGGGGCCCCGGTGGCGCACGGCGCCGTGGACGTACAGCGTGTGCAGGCCGGAGTGTCCGGTGGTGGTCCAGGCGCGGTTGCCGGTGACGGAGACGGCGGAGAAGGACCGTCCGTGGTAGCTGTTGCGCATCGCCAGGACCTGGTTGCTGCGGCGGTACGCGGTGGCGAGGAGCAGCGCCGTGTCGTTGGCCTCGGTGCCGGAGGTGGTGAAGAAGACGCGGGCGTCGGGGATGCCGGAGAGCGCGGCCACCCGCTCGGCCAGCTCCACCATGGGCCGGTTGAGGTAGAGCGTCGAGGTGTGGATGATCCGCCCGGCCTGCTCCGTGACGGCCTTGGTGACCTCGGGCAGCGCGTGGGCGGTCATGGTGGTGAGGATGCCGCCGAAGAAGTCGAGGTACCGCCTGCCCTCGGCGTCCCAGACGTGGCGGCCCTCGCCGTGGGTGATCTCGATGGGCTCGTCGTAGTAGAGGGACAGCCAGTCGGGCAGGACGCCGCGGTGGCGGTCGTGGAGGTGGCGGTGGACGTGGAGGGTGCGGTCGGTGGTCACGGTCGTACCAGCCCTTCGTACGCGTCGGGTCGCCGGTCCCGGTAGAAGGCCCACTGCTGCCGGACCTCGTCGATGAGGCCGAAGTCGAGGTCCCGCACGAGGAGTTGCTCCTTCTGGTCGGAGGCGGTCTCCCCGACCGTGCGGCCGCGCGGGTCGACGAAGTAGCTGGTGCCGTAGAAGTCGTTGTCGCCGTACTCCTCGCGCCCGACGCGGTTGATCGCGGCGATGTAGTAGGCGTTGGCGACGGCGGCGGCGGGCTGCTCCAGCTGCCAGAGATGGGAGGAGAGGCCGCGGTGGGTGGCGGACGGGTTGTAGACCAGCTGGGCGCCGTTCAGCCCGAGTTGGCGCCAGCCCTCCGGGAAGTGGCGGTCGTAGCAGATGTAGACGCCGACGCGGCCGACGGCGGTGTCGAAGACGGGCCAGCCGAGGTTGCCGGGCCGGAAGTAGAACTTCTCCCAGAAGCCCTTGAGCTGGGGGATGTGGTGCTTGCGGTACTTGCCGAGGTAGGTGCCGTCCGCGTCGACGACGGCGGCGGTGTTGTAGAAGAAGCCGGGGCCCTCGGACTCGAAGACGGGGGCGACGACGACCATGCCGGTCTCGCGGGCCAGTTCCCGCATGCGGGTCACGGTCGGGCCGTCGGGCACGGGCTCCGCCCAGCGGTAGTGCCCGGCGTCCTGCACCTGGCAGAAGTACGGGGCGTTGAACACCTCCTGGAACCCGATGATCCGCGCGCCCTGGTTCGCGGCCTCGCGGGCGTACTCCTCGTGTTTGGCGATCATCGATTCGGTGTCGCCGGTCCAGGTCGCCTGGACGAGCGCGGCGCGCACGGTCGGGGACATGAGCTGCTCCTTCGGCAAGGCGTCGACGAGCCTCTACGCACGTAGAGCGATGGGTAGGAGGAGAACGTAAGCCTCGTCACATCCCGGGGCAAGACCGTCGCCGCCTGCCGTCCGACTCGATCATTTTTCATACCCGAGTGGTCCATAACGAACGCGCCGGGTACTGAGATCGGCCGGGTTCGTACGCTCCGGGGGCGCGGCACGCCGCGCGCCCCCGGACGCGCCCCCCTGGCGCCCCGGAGCCGCCCCCGGAGGCCCGGCGGGCGTGAAGGCCGGCGCCCCCGGACGCGGTCGGCCGGGTCAGCCGGCCGGGCGGACCACCATCGCGGACCCGCCGCCGCGCCGGACCGTTTCGGCGGCGGCGAGCCAGCGGCCGTCGGGGAGCCGCTGGACCCCGGTGGCGGCGCCGATCTCCGGGTTCTCGCGGAAGGCGTGGCCGAGCGCGGCGAGACGGGCGCGCAGCGGGCTGCCGTACAGGGCCGGTTCGAGGTCGGTGACGGGCTGGTTGCGCTGGCTTGCGCGGGGCGCGGCGATGGCGTCGACCAGCGGGAGGCCCCGGTCGACCACGCCGGTGAGGGTCTGCAGGACCGTCGTGATGATCGTGGCGCCGCCGGGCGAGCCGAGCGCGAGGACGGGCCGGTCGTGCCGGTCCAGGACGATCGTCGGGGACATGGAGGAGCGGGGCCGCTTGCCGGGGCCGGGCAGGTTCGGGTCGTGGACGGCCGGGTCGGCGGGGGCGAACGAGAAGTCGGTCAGCTCGTTGTTGAGCAGGAAGCCCCGGCCGGGCACGGTGATGCCGCTGCCGCCGGTCGACTCGATGGTGAGGGTGTACGCGACGACGTTGCCCCACCGGTCGGCGGCGGTCAGATGCGTGGTGTTCTCACCCTCGTACGTCGTCGGCGCGGCCTTCCCGCCCGTGGCGCACGGCTCGGGGCGGCGCGGGTCGCCAGGGGCGAGCGGGCTGGTCAGCGCCCGGTCGTCGCGGATGAGGCAGGCCCGCGCGTCGGCGAACCGCTGCGACAGCAGACCGCCCACCGGGACGTCCTCGAACGCCGGGTCGCCGACCCACCGCCCCCGGTCGGCGAAGGCGACGCGGCTCGCCTCGATGAGCCGGTGCAGGTACGCCTCCGGGGTGGCGCGCCGCAGGTCGGTTCCCTCCAGGATGTTGAGCGCCTCCCCGACGGTGGTGCCGCCCGAGGAGGACGGCGCCATGCCGTACACGTCGAGGCCGCGGTAGGAGACCTGCGTGGGGCGGCGGTCGACCGTCTCGTACTCGGCGAGGTCGCGGAGGGTCAGGTCGCCGGGGCGCACGGTCCGGTCGGCGCCGGGGCGCACGGGCGGGGTGCGGACGGTGCGGACGATGTCGCGTGCGAGGTCGCCCCGGTACAGCGCGCCGGTGCCCTGCCGGGCGAGTTTGTCGTAGGTGCGGGCGAGGTCGGGGTTCTTCAGGACGGAGCCGACGACGGGCAGTTCGCCGCCGGGCAGGAACAGTTCGGCGCTGGCGGGGAAGTCCCGGAACCGCTCCTCGTTGGCGCGGGTCTGCTCGCGGAACGTCTCGTCGACGACGAAGCCGTCCCTGGCGAGCCGCACGGCCGGTTTCAGCAGGTCCTTGAGCGGTTTGCTGCCCCACGCGCCGAGCGCGGCGTCCCAGGTGGCGGGGGTGCCGGGGGTGCCGACGGACAGGCCGCTGGTCATGGCCTCGGCGAAGGGGAGGGGCTTGCCGTCCTCCAGGAAGAGCGACGCGTCGGCGGTGCGGGGCGCGGTCTCGCGGCCGTCGACGGTGTGGACGGTGCGGGTGCGGGCGTCGTAGTAGACGAAGTAGCCGCCTCCGCCGATCCCCGCCGAGTACGGCTCGGTGACCCCGAGGGCGGCGGCGGTGGCGACGGCGGCGTCCACGGCGTTGCCGCCCGCGCGCAGCACCTCGATCCCGGCCGCCGACGCGTCGGGGTCGACGCTCGCGACGGCCCCGCCGTACCCGACGGCCACCGGCACCTTGGCGGGCGCCGCGGAAGCGGGCGCGGGGGCGGGGGCGGCGGTGCCCGGCGGGGCGGCGGCACCGAGGGCGAGGACCGTCGTGGCGACGGCGGCGAGGGAGACGTTCCGTACGGTGGAGCGACGCATCCGGTGTACCTCCAGTCAACGGCCGTCCGCGCAGCGTAACTTCATGCCGCACGGCGCGTCAGGACCGCTAGCATGCGCGCCCATGGACCAGGACCTGTGGAACATCGTGCTCGGCGTGGCCGCCAGTGGGCTCAGCGCGTCACTCGGATGGCTGGGCCGGGCGGCGCTGGCGCGCCGCCGGCTCCGCCGCGAGCAGGGGTTCTTCGGGCTCCCGGACGACTCCGACTGCCTGCTGGTGGTGAACCGGGAGGCGGGCGGCGAGGGGGTGCACCGCAACGACGTGTTCGCGCTGCTGGAGCTGTCGGCGCTGATCCGCGACTGCGGGGCGCACGCCAGGATCGTGCGCCACGACCAGGCGGTCCAGGGCTTCGGGGACCGTACGGAGTTCTGCCTCGGAGGGCCCACGTCGAACCAGCGGATGCGGGCCCATCTGCGCACCCTCCTGCCGGGGCTGGTCCTGGAGGAGTCCCCGGACCGCAGCCCGGACGTGTACCGGGTCGGCGGGGAGGTGTACCGGGCGGAGCACGGGGTGAGGGAGTACGTCGTGCTGGCGCGGCTCACCGCGGGCGAGGGGCGGCGGCCGGTGTTCCTGTTCTGCGGCCAGAAGGCGGTCACGAACCAGGCGGCGACCCGCTATCTGGTGCGCCACCACGAGGAGCTGGCCCGCCGGTACGGGCGCGGGCCGTTCGTGCTGCTGCTGAAGGTGGTGAACTCCGAGGCGTACGGTCCCGACGTGGTGGAGCTCGCGGCCGATGTGACGGACGCGGCGACCCGCCCGCCGGCGGCTCCCGCGCCGGTCCCGGCACCCGCGACCGCGGCGGACGGCGACCAGGCGGGCGACGCCGGGGACGGGGACGGCGGACACGGTGGCGGCGAGGCGGGCGAGGCCCCGGCGGGCCCGGCCGATCCGGCAGCCGGCTCCGCGACCGGACGGACCCCCCGCAGGAGCCGCGGCTCGCGGTCCGGGGGGCCGGCGGGGACCGGGGCGTCCGGGACCTCCGGGTGAACTGACGGCCCGTCAGTCCCGTGCGTACGCCGTGAAGGGTCTGGGGGGCGTCGTGTAGGCGCCGTAGCGGGCGACGACGATCCGGTCCTTGTACACGAAGAGCGTGTCCGCGGGGCCCGGGTCGTCGGGGAAGTCGCGGGCTTCGCGCTGCTCGGCCGTCGCGGGGTCGAGGACGCGCAGGCCGTGGTCGGAGCCGTCCGACGTGGCGAGGACGAGGAGTTTCCCGTCCTGGAACTGCAGGTGGTAGCCGGTTTCGCCGTCGAGGCGGTCGTCTTCGAGGGTGCCGCCCCAGACGGGCTCACCGGTGGCCAGGTCGAAGGCGGTCAGGCGGTACTCGAAGCGGCTGATCCTCACCCGGTGGTAGGGCAGGACGTAGAGCCTGCCGTCGCCCACGGCCGCCGTGAGCCTCCTGTCGCGGCTGATCTCGCCGTAGGAGCCCTTGAAGTCGATGGGCGGGTTCGGGCGTCCGTTCCCGCCGAAGGAGAAGTAGGCCCCGAAGTCGGAGTCGGATGACTCGGAGGCGGCCACGACCACCGGGTCGGCCGAGACGAAGGCCGCCGCGGCGTCCCAGCCGACGGCGCGCCGGTCCCCGAGCGGGCCGGACCACAGCAGCGCGCCGGTGTCCGGGGCGAACGCGGCGGCGTGCAGCTCGGCGCCGTCCGGCACCTTCTCGTCCCAGCGCTTCCCGGTGCCGCCGCACGCGAGGAGGGCGGCGACGTGCCGCTTCGCCGTCGCGGTCCTGCCCGGCACACAGCCCTTGGGGAGGGCCGCCTTCCAGCGCGGCTTGCCGGTGCGCGCGTCCACGGCCCGCAGCTGCTCGCCGGTGAGGAGCACGGCGATGCCACCGCCGGCGGACACCGTGTAGGGCTGGAGGCGGTGGAGAGCGGGGTCGGTGACGGAGAGGGGACGCTCCCACAGGACGCGGCCGTTCGCCATGTCGATCGCGACGGCGGTGGCGCACGGCTCGCCCTTGGCGGTGGCGGATGCGCCGTCCCGGTCGCGGGTGAGGACGAGGACGGAGCCGTCGGTGTCGGCTGCGGCGTGGCAGACCGCGGAGCGGCCGGGCGGCACGTACTCCCAGCTCCGTCTGCCGCTGGAGGCGTCGTATCCGCGTACGGCGTCGAAGCGGCTGCGGACCAGGGTGTCGCCCGCCAGCCAGGCGCCGTTGCCCTGCGGTTCGCCCTTGCGGTCCGCCGGGGTGTCCCAGACGACGCGCATCTCGTCGGGGCCGAAGAGGGAGCACCCGGTGGCGAACGCGCAGAGGGCCACCAGCGCGGCCCCGGCCCTGGCCAGAGCGCGCCTGGTGCGTCTGGTGCGTCCGGTGCGTCTGCCGGACGGTGTGTCGTTCCTCTGCGCGGTCACGTCCGCTCCCCCGTGTATCGCCGTCGACGGCCCGCCGGACCGCTCGCGCTTCCGGCGGCGATCATGTTACGGAGCGGGCCGCGGCGAGCGGAAGGGACGGCCGTGCCCGAGGGGGCGGCGTACGGTCCGCGCGCGCACCCCCGCGGTGGGCCGTGATTGAGCGAGCCGCCCCCGCGCGGGTCCGCCGCCGTGCGAGTCGCTGTGCGGGGCCGCGGCCCTGCGAGTCGTCGGTGCGGGGCCGCGGCCCTGTCGGCTCGCGGCCCGGCGCGGTACGGGTGCGGTCAGGCGGCGTCCGGGTTCTGCCCGGCGGCGGCCTTGCGGATGCGGTCGATCTGGAGCCGGGCGAACTCGCCGAGGACCTTCTCGTCCACGACGTCGTTGCCCTGCATGCGGATCATGACGGCCCCGCCGCGCATGACCACCTCGGCGTCGCCGTCCTTGTCGGCGAACGCCTCCGCCGCCTCGGCGCCCGTGTCGACCTTCAGCTCACGGGTGCCGCTCCCGGCGTCCTCCCGCTCCTGGGCGAGGGTGCCCTTCATCGCGACCGAGGCGTTGTCCACCGTGTCGAAGGCGTACACGCTGTACTTGATCTTCTGGTCGGACTCGCCGTCGCGGTAGTACCGGCCCCCGCCCGCGGCGCCGAGGCCCGCGCAGTTCGACGCGGTCTCCTCCTGGCAGGCCTCCAGGGCGCGGGAGCCGTCATCCGTCTCGGGGTCGCCGGCCTCCCACCCCTGCGGCGCGGAGAGCTTCCCGGGAAGCGCCATCAGCAGCTGGTTCTCGTCGAGCGTCAGCGGCCTGCCGTCGTCCCGCGTCCAGTCCGCCCCATCGCTTCCGCACGCGGTCAGTACGACCATCAGCGCAGCGGCGCCAGCGATTCCCCGTAGTGCAACGGCCACCGGATTCCCTTCCCTCGGCCATGAAGTTGATCATGCACACTCAACCGCATGACGGGGCGTCAGCCCGCTTCCGTTACCAGGGGGAGACCAGGTCGTAGCCGGTCCGGGACATCGGCGCGACGGTCGTCGGCCGCGCGGCCGGCACCGTGCCCGACGTCACCGCGAAATCTTCGGGACACCGGCAACCCGCCGCGCCCGTTCCCCCTCTCTCCCTGCGACGACAGAACGTATCGGAGGTTGTCCCGTTGAGCCGCACACGTGCCCGCATCCTGCTCCGCACCACCGCCCTCGCCGGTACCGCGGTTCTGACCGCGGCCCTGACCGCGTGCTCGGGCGGTGGCGGCGGGTCCTCGGCCGGCGGCGCCGGCGGGGACGCCAAGGCCAAGCCCGAGACCCGCATCACCGTGAACCTGACGGGCAAGCAGGCCAGGCCCGGCAGCCCCGTCGAGGTGACCCTCGCCGAAGGCCGGCTCGCCGGGGTCACCGTCACCGACTCCAAGGGCGCCACGCTGGAGGGCAAGGTCTCCGCGGACGGCCGCACCTGGACGTCCGTCCGCAACGCCGCCCCCGGCACCGGTTACACGGTCGAGGCGCGCGACGCGGACGGCGGCACGGCGAAGGCCGACTTCGCGACCGCCGCGCCGGAGAAGGTCAACAAGCTGACCCTGGCGCCCGGCAAGAACTCCACGGTCGGCATCGCGCAGCCGCTGTCGATCGTCTTCGACCACCCGGTCAAGAACAAGGCGGCCGTCGAGAAGGCGCTGAAGGTCACCACCTCGAACAACACCGAGGGCTCCTGGGGCTGGATGCAGGACTGGTCCGGCAAGGACCGCGTGGACTGGCGGCCCAAGGAGTACTGGAAGGCGGGCACGAAGGTGACGCTCGACGCCCGGCTGAACGGCGTCGACTCCGGCCCCGAGGGCGGCTGGTTCGTCCGCGACTACGCCACGGGCTTCACCGTCGGCAAGAACCAGGTCGTCAAGGTGGACCTGGACGGCCACCGGCTGAAGCTGGTGCGGGACGGGCAGGTCGTCCGGGACGTCCCCATATCGGGCGGCACGCCCGGCGGCGAGAAGGCGTCCTGGCGGGGCCGGACCGTGCTGATGTCGAAGGAGGGCACGATCAACATGCGCTCCGAGACGGTCGGGCTCGGCGACGCCTACGACAAGATGGTCGACTACTCGATGCGGCTCACCTGGTCCGGGATGTACGCGCACGCGGCCCCGTGGAACGCGCGCTACATGGGCAACGCCAACCGCAGCTCCGGCTGCATCGGCATGAACGACGACAACGCGGCGTGGGTGTACGGGCAGGTGCAGGTCGGCGACCCGTTCGAGATCGAGGGCGCCGACGCGAAGGGCACGCAGGCCGTCAACAACGGCTACGGCGAGTGGAACGTGTCCTGGAGCGAGTGGCAGGCGAAGAGCGCGCTGCGCTGAGCCGCCGCCGGGCGCGGGCCGTCCCTCACCCGCGGGGCCGCCACCCACCCGGAAGGCCACCCCCTCGCCGGCGGGGCGGCCCGCGCCCCATTGTTACCGTCACGTGACCGACCAGGGTGTTACCCCAGGTAAGCCCAGCCGGTTACCGTCGGGTCACTTTCAACCACCGCTGATCGGCGAGTGAGGAGTGACCCGTGGGACACACGCGCACAGCCATGCGTACGGCGGCCGTCGGCACCGCCGCCGCCGTGCTGGCGACAGGGGCGGCCTTCGGGCTCACCCCCGCCGCCGCGGCCGCCCCCGCCACGGCCACCACGGCCACGGCCGCCGGGGACACCGCGAGCGCGACCGCCGCGGCGGAGAGCGCGGGCATCCGCTTCGTCGACATCGCGGGCGACGGCGGCACCGTCCTCAAGGCGAACGTCCTCACCCCCGCGAACGCCGACGGCACCCGCCGCCACCCGCTCATCGTGCTCCCCACCAGCTGGGCGATGCCGCAGATCGAGTACCTCGCCCAGGCCCGCGCCCTCGCCGACGCCGGGTACGTCGTCGTCAGCTACAACTCGCGCGGCTTCTGGCAGTCCGGCGGTGAGATCGAGGTGGCGGGGCCGCCCGACATCGCCGACGCCTCCAAGGTGATCGACTGGGCCCTCGCCCACACCCCCGCCGACCCCGGGCGCATCGGCATGGCCGGGGTCTCCTACGGCGCCGGGATCAGCCTCCTCGCCGCCGCCCACGACCCGCGGATCAAGGCCGTCGCGGCGCTCAGCGGCTGGGCCGACCTCATCGAGTCGATCTACAGCGGCCGCACCCAGCACCTCCAGGCCGCCGCCCTGCTCGGCGGGGCCGGCCATCTCACCGGCCGCCCCAGCGCCGAACTGCGGCACATCCTCGAAGGGTTCCTCTCGTCGGACCTGGAGCGCGAGCAGGAGATGATCGACTGGGGCCGCAAGCGCTCCCCCGCCGCGTACATCGACCGGATCAACGCCAACGGCGCCGCCATCATGCTCGGCAACGCCTGGGGCGACACGATCTTCCCGCCCAACCAGTACGCCTCCTTCTACGAGAGGCTCACCGGCCCCAAGCGCCTGGAGCTGCGCCCCGGCGACCACGCCACCGCCGAGGCCACCGGCCTGTTCGGCCTGCCCAACGACACCTGGACCAGCACCCGCCGCTGGTTCGACCACCACCTCAGGGGCGTCGACAACGGCGTGGACCGCGAGCAGCCGGTGCGGATCAAGTCCCGCACGTCCGGCGGCTACGAGGGCTATCCCGACTGGGCCTCCGTCGGCGCGCGCGAGGAGCGCATCCCCCTCGACCGCGGACACGCCGTCCGCACCGGCGCCGACTCGGGCGCCAACGGCGGCGTGGTCCTGCTGTCCAACGCCCTCGACCAGTTCCTGAAGCTCCCGCCGACCGTCTCCGTGCCGCTGCTCCCCCGCTCGTACGCCGCCGTCTGGCAGTCGGAGCGGTACGCGACCGCGCAGCGGGTGCGGGGCACGGCGAAGCTGCACACGACGGTCACCGGCACGGCGAGCAGCGGGACCCTGATGGCGTACCTGTACGACGTGGGGCCGCTGGGCTTCGGCAAGCTGGTGAGCAACGCCCCGTACACCTTCCACGGGCGGACGCCCGGTGAGCCGTTCACGGTGGACCTGGAGCTGTTCTCGACGGCGTACGACGTGCCGGCCGGGCACCGGCTGGCCCTGGTCGTCGACACGGCCGACCCGCTGTACATCGAGCACAACCCGGCCGGCGCGCGGCTGACCTTCTCCTCGCCGCCGTCCGACCCCTCGTACCTGTCGGTGCCGCTGCGCGCGGAGTGATCTCCGGCCGCTGCCGGGTCGTGCCGGAGGCCTTCCTCCCCCTTCGGGGGTGCCGGGGGCCAGCGCAAACTATCCAGTGCGGAAGGGCACTTCACGTCCCGACACGGAAGTGCGGCAATAGCGGTATTTCATGATGAAGCGGGGCGGTACGGGCGCCGGCGGCGCCGCTCAGCGGCCCTCGGCCGCCTCGCCGTACATCTGGGACAGCTGCGGGGAGCCGGTGATCGCCCAGTCCAGGCCCGCGGCCACCACGTCGATCTCGCGGCCCGAGGCCAGCCGGACCACGGCGCGGCCGCCGGGCAGCACGTCCCAGCCGGCGCCGGGCACGGTCCTGACGATCACCGTGCCCAGGTACAGGCCCGCGTCGTTGCCCACCCACGGCAGCTCCTCGGGGTCCTCGCGCCAGCGGGGCGTCAGCTGGTCGAGGGCCTCCAGCGAGCGGGGCGTGTCGTCCAGGAGCACCCCTGCCTCCTCGGCCCGGGAGCGCAGCAGGGCGCACTCCGAGAGCAGACCGGCCACGCCCTCCGGGTCCCTCTCGAAGGCGGAGGCCAGGGCCGTGCTCGGTCCGCCGCCGCGCCGCTTGCGCCAGGAGTCCAGGAAAGGGATGTTCATACGGCCCAGCGTGACACCCCGCGCGGCCCGGCACTACAGGGCGCGCGGGGGCCGCGCACCGGGCGCGCGGCCCGCCGTCACACGTCGAGGTCGACGACGACCGGGGCGTGGTCGGACGCGCCCTTGCCCTTGCGCTCCTCGCGGTCGACGTAGCTGTCCTTGACGGCGTCGGCGAAGGGCTTGTTGCCGTACACGAGGTCGATCCGCATGCCGCGGTTCTTGGGGAAGCAGAGCTGGCGGTAGTCCCAGTAGGTGAAGGGGTGCTCGTACTTCAGGGGGCGCGGCACGACGTCGGTGAGGCCCGTGCCGCGCAGGCCCTCCAGGGCGGCGCGCTCGGGCGCGGTGACATGGGTGGAGCCCTCGAAGAAGGAGCGGTCCCACACGTCGTCGTCGGTGGGCGCGATGTTGAAGTCGCCGAGCACGGCGAAGGGGCGGGGGCCCGCCGCGTCAGCCGCGACGGCCGCCTGGAGGGCCTCCAGCCAGCGCAGCTTGTAGGCGTAGTGGTCGTGGGCGACCTCCCGGCCGTTCGGCACGTACACCGACCAGAGGCGGACGGGGCCGCAGGTCGCGGAGATGGCCCGCGGCTCCTGCACGCCCTCGTACTCCGGTCCCCCGGGCAGGCCCGTGACGATGTCGTCCAGGCCGACCCGGGAGACCAGGGCCACGCCGTTCCACCGGCCCGTGGCGTTCACCACCGACTCGTAGCCGAGCTCGCGCAGCTCGGCCGCGGGGAACTGCTCGGCGGTGCACTTGGTCTCCTGGACGCACAGCACGTCCGTGCCGCTGCTCTCCAGCCAGGCCAGCAGGCGCGGCAGCCGAGCGGTGATCGAGTTGACGTTCCAGGTGGCGATACGCATGTCGGACAGCCTAACGGCGGGGTCTGACAACGGGCGCTCACAGCTCCGTGTAGGCCCCCGGGGTCAGCCGGCGGTGGTCGGTGCCGCCGAGCGCGCCGATCTGCCGGTCGTAGATGGGGCGGGCGAGCGGGGTGAGGAGCGCGTCGTGGATGTCGATGGCCCGCTGCGGCTTGACCTCGCGGACGTAGTCGATCACCTCGGAGATCTTGTTCCAGGGGGCGTGGACGGGGAGGAACAGGGTCTCCACGGGCCGTCCCGGCACGGTCAGCGCGTCGCCGGGGTGGAAGACCGCGCCGCCGTCGATCAGGAAGCCGATGTTGGTGACGCGGGGGATGTCCGGGTGGATCACGGCGTGCAGTTCGCCGTGGACCTCCACGTCGAAACCGGCGGCGGAGAAGGTGTCGCCGTCGCCGACGGTGTGGACCCGGCCGGGGAACGCGGCGGAGAGCTGCTCGGCGACGCTGCGCAGCGTCCAGATCTCCGCGGCCGGATTGGCCTCCATGCCCGCGCGGAGCTGGGCCTCGTCGAAGTGGTCGGGGTGTTCGTGGGTGACGAGGATCGCGTCGGCGCCGAGCGCCGCGTCCTGCTCGGTGAACCCGCCCGGGTCGATGACGAGGGTCTGTCCGTCCTTCTCCAGCCGTACGCAGGCGTGCGCTTTCTTGGTCAGCTTCATGCCCCCCATCCTGCCCCGCACGGGGTGCCCGAGTCCCCGTGCGGGAGCGGCGGGTTCCGCCCGTGTCAGGGCTCCAGGGTGGTCTCCTCGCGGATGACGCGCGCGGCGACGCGGAAGGCGGCGTTCGCGGCGGGGACGCCGCAGTACACGGCGGCCTGGAGGAGTACCTCGCGGATCTCGGTGGGCGTGAGTCCGTTGCGCAGGGCGGCGCGGGTGTGGACGGCCAGCTCGTCGAGGTGGCCGCGGGCGGTGAGCGCGGTGAGCGCGACGCTGCTGCGGGTGCGGCGGTCGAGGCCGTCGCGGGACCAGACCTCGCCCCACGCGTAGCGGGTGACGAGCTCCTGGAAGTCGCGGGTGAAGTCGTCGGCCGTGTCGAGGGCGGCGTCCACGTGGGCGTCGCCGAGGACCTCCCGCCGCAGCTTCAGTCCCGGTTCGTACGGGTCGGGCCGGTGCGCGGCGGGCGGGGCGGCGGGGGCGGGGACCTGGGCGGGCTGCGCCCCCGCCGGGTCGGCGGCCGCCGCGGCCGGGCCCTGCGCGAACGGGGTGGGCGTGCGGGGCGGCGCGGGCACCTCGGCGAGGGTGTCCTGCCAGGACGCGGCGAAGTGCCGTACGAGCAGGTCCGTGACGGCGGCGGGCTGCTCGACGGGGGCCAGGTGCGCGGCGGCGGGGACGACGGCGAGCCGGGCGTCGGGGATGCCGGCGACGAGGGTGCGGGCGGCGGCGGGGCCCGCCACGCGGTCGTCGGAGCCGACCAGGACGAGCGTGGGGACGCCGATCCGGGTGAGGTCGGCGCGGACGTCGAACGCGGCGAGCGCCTCGCAGGCGGCGATGTAGCAGCCGGGGTCGGTGGTGCGGACCATCTGGACGGCCCAGTCGACGATGGCGGGCTGGGCGGCGGCGAAGGCGGGGGTGAACCACTGCTCGGGGGCGAGGCGGGCCATCGGGTCCATGCCGTGGGCGCGGACGACGACGCCGCGCTGCCGGTACTCGTCGGCGGTGCCGAACCGGGGGGACGCGCCGACCAGGGCGAGGGAGGCCAGCCGGTGCGGGGCGCGCAGGGCGAGTTCGGCGCCGACGGCCGCGCCGAGCCCGGCACCGGCGTACCCGAACCGCTGGACGCCGAGCGCGTCGAGGGTGTCGAGGAGCCGGCCGGTGAGTTCGGCCGCAGAGGAGGCGGGCCGGGCGGGGGCGCCGCCGTGGCCGGGCAGGTCGAAGCGGAAGACGCGGTGCCGCGCGGTCAGTTCCGCGATCTGGCGGTCCCACATGTGCCAGGTGGTGCCCAGTGAGGGAGCCAGGACGAGGACCGGGGCGTCTTCCCGCCCGTCGAAGCGGTGTCGCAGGGTGTTCGGTGGTGTCTCGCTCACCGTCAGACCCTCTCACGGACGCGGAATCCCGCAGGGCTCGGGAGGAGCCCGCCCGCTCCCCCGCGCCGACGGGGCGCCGCGGCGGACGCGAGGTCCGGGGCGGGGCCGTGCGCCGTGACCCGGTCTCCGTCACGGCCGTTGGTCCACTGGACAGCCGCCGTGCGGAATCGCAGGATCGGCAGTCGAGCACCTGACGTCCGCACGCGCTTCTCCCCTCCGACGGAAGGCCGCGCCCGTGAAGTTCAGTTACGCCATGCTCCCCGACTACCCGCTCGCCGAGTCCCTGGAGTCCATCCGGCTCGCCGACGCACTCGGGTTCCACGCCTGCTACGCCGCCGACGAGACCTGGCACAAGGACCTGTGGCTGCTGTTCGCCGCCGCTGCCGGGCAGACCCGCCGCATCCGCCTGGGCCCGAGCGTGTCGCCCGTGACGCTGCGCGAACCGACGCTGATCGCCCAGGCCCTCGCCACGCTGGACGAGTTGACCGGCGGGCGCGCCGAAGGCGTCCTGTCCAGCGGCAACTTCGGCCTTCTCGCCCAGTACCGCGTCGACTGGACCCGCACGAGGCCGCTGTCCCGCGTCAAGGAGGCGCTGCACGTGATGCGGACCTTCCTCGACGAGGGCGCCCTCACGTACGACGGGGAGTTCTACTCGTACGACGGCCTGTTCACCTTCGCCCGGCCGGTGCAGGAGCGGCTGCCGCTGAAGCTCGGCGCGATGCGCGGCCCGAAGTCCTTCGAGGCGGCCGGCGAGTTCTCGGACGGCTGCCACCACGCCCTGAGCTACACCCGTGAGGCGTACGACTACGCCGTACGGCACATCCGGGCGGGCGCCGAACGCGCGGGCAGGGACTGGCGGACGCTGGACATCGGCGCCTGGGTGGTCTTCGCGACCGGCCCGGACGCGGCGGCGGCCAAGGAGGCCGCGCGCAGCATGGTCGGCATCTACGCGTCGTCCATGCCGGAGGAGCAGTTGCGCCGCAACGGCGTGGACCCGGCGGAGCTGAAGCCGGTCGTCGACGCGATCGCGGCGGGCGATCTGGCCCGCGGCATCGAACTGACCTCCCCCGAGGTGGCCGAGCGGCTGTCGGTGTCGGGAACGCCCGAGGAGTGCCTGGAGAAGATCCGGCGGGACATCGCACCCAGCGGCGTGAACCACATGATCTGCGCCATCACGGACCGGTCGCTGGTCAAGGCGTTCACCGGCCGCGACCTGGCGGACGCCGCCGATGTGGACACGCAGCTGAAGTTGATCAGTGAACGGATCATGCCCGCGTTCGCCTGACCCCGTCCGGCTCCGGCGAGTTGGGCCCTGGCCGGGGCCCGGCTTGCCGGATTGCGCCGTGTGCGCTACGGCGTGACGATGGAGGAAAGGGCCTGTTCCCAGCGGCAGTCCGCCGCTGACCGGTGCCGCGCCGCGCCGCGCCCGCGGTGGGCCGTCTGCTCCGAGCTTCCCCGAAACCCCCGCACCCCTGTGGGAGGACGACGGACATGACGGAAGAAGAACGCTTCACCGTCCCGGTGAGCCAGAGGGAGGACCTCGGTGCCTCGGGCGGCGCGAAGTTCCAGGACCGCAAGACGAATGTCACGGTGCGCCGGCCCTACCGGACGGCTCAGGCACCTGACGTGCTCGTCGCGCTCGAAGGCCGCGAAGGCGTGCGTCCGGCTCCGGGCCGGGCCACGGAGTCCGGGCAGAGCTGAGGACCCGGAGGGAAGTGGCCGCGATGCTGCAGTATCTGAATCGTTGCCCGTTCACCGTCTCGGTGGCCATCATGCGCTACACGCCCGGCTGCTCGGACGGCGGTGACTGGACGAAGGAAGGCTGGTGGAACATTCCACCGGGCGGCTCCAAGATCCCGTACGGCGGCGACCTGGACGATGTGAACGCCTGGTGGTGCGACTTCATCATGGGCGGCGGTCAGGTGTGGCCGGGCTCGGGCATCATCCGCGCCCTGCCGCCGCGGGTGTTCAGCTGGTGCGAGTGGACGGCCAGCACGGACTCCTTCGACGCCGACATGTTCCTGTTCAACGTGGACGACAACTCGGACCAGATCTTCGAGATCGTCCCCTAGGGACAGGACACCCCAAGACGGCGGGACATCCGCGGACTCCGGGACATCCGGAGACTCCCCAGGACGCCTCGACACATCCCGGGAAGGGGGCCCGAGGGCCCCGCACCCCGCCGGGCGGCGCCGGGCGCCGCCCGGTTCCCGTGCCCGGCCCCCGGATTCCTGCCGGGGCGTCAGGTCAGGGGGTCGCGGTGGAGACGACGTAGACGCGCGGCGCGGCCGGGTCGGTGAGGTCGACGGTGATGTCGCGGGTGGGCCGGGGGCGGTCCTGGCGGTGGGTGGTGCCGGACCAGTCGCGGCCGGGCGCGAACCTCCAGCCGACGATGCCGGCGTCGCGCTCGCTGACCGTGATGTCGCCGGCCTCCAGGGCGGAGCGGCTGGTGCCGCTGTCGCCGAGGAACGTGTCGAGCCCGGCGCCGGTGGTGGTGAACTGGACGTACAGGCGGCTCGACTTCCAGTTGCTGGTCTCGAAGTAGGCCACATCGCGGGAGCGGGCCGGGATCGGCACCTCGAAGACGCGCCGCTTCATCTTCGACGGCCAGCTGGCCTGGAGGCCGCTGACGGAGGACTCGGCCTCCTTGTCGCGGCCGCTGGAGCGGCTCTGCTCGGCGGAGACCGCGAGGTACCCGGCGGGGATGCCGATCAGCAGCACGATCACGAGCGCGGTGAACCAGCGGCGCAGGATCGTCTGGGCGCGGGTCTCACCCGCCGGGCCGGGCGCCTTCCTGGCCGGCGGTGCGGGCGCGGCCGGCGCGCCCGCACCGCCGGCATCCGGGTCGGGGGTGGCCGCGGCGCCGGTCCCGTCGGCGGCGCGAGCGCTCGCGGGCGTTTCGGTGCCGGTGGGGGGCTGGGTGGGGCTCATGCTCCGGGTTCCTCGGTGGTGCTCCTGGGGCGGGTGGGGCGGACGGCACCGGCGCGGAACGCCTGCGCGTAGCGCTCGTACCGCTCGTACCGCTCGACACGGCGCCGGTTGGCGCGGCGGAAGCGGCGGGCGACGAGCCGGGCGAGGTCGGCGGCCCCGACCATGCCCGCCTCCGGGCCCAGCTCCGCCTTGGCGATGCGGGCCTCGGGGCGGTAGCCGCGGCCGGTGAGATTGCGGCGGAAGGCGTCGCGCGCGGGGCCGATGAGCAGGTCGTCGGCGGCGCTGACGCCGCCGCCGATGACGAAGCAGGACGGGTCGAGGGCGGCGGCGAGATTGGCGATGCCGACGCCGAGCCACTGACCGATGTCCTGGAGGAGTTCGACGCACATGGCGTCGCCCTCGCGGGCCAGCTCCGTGATGAGCGGCCCGGTGATGTCCGGGACGTGGCCCTTGACGCGCTCGATGATGTTGTATGCGACCGGGGAGTCGGCGGCGGCGAGTTCGCGGGCCTCGCGGACGAGGGCGTTGCCGGAGCTGTACTGCTCCCAGCAGCCGCGGTTGCCGCAGGGGCAGCGGTGGCCGCCGGGGACGACCTGCATATGGCCGAACTCGCCGGCGACGCCGTACTTGCCGCGCTTGACGCGGCCGTCCTCCAGGATGGCGCCGCCGATGCCGGTACCGAGCGTGATCATGACGAGGTGGTCCTCGCCCCGGCCGGCGCCGAAGCGCCACTCCGCCCAGGCGGCGGTGTTGGCGTCGTTGTCGACCATCACGGGGACGGCGAGGCGGGCCTGCAGGGAGTCGCGCAGGGGCTCGTTGCGCCAGGCCAGGTGCGGGGCGAACAGGACGCGGCTGCGGTCGGCGTCCACCCAGCCGGCGGCGCCGATGCCGACGGCGTGCACATCGTGCCGGTCGGACAGGTCCAGGACCAGCTCCACGATGGTGTCCTCGACCACCTTGGGGCTCTTGGACTTGTCGGGGGTCTCGGTGCGGACCTTCTCCAGGATCACGCCGTCCGCGTCGACGACGCCGGCCATCACCTTCGTGCCGCCGATGTCGATGCCGACGGTCGGGACGCGGGGCGCGCTGAGGTGGGAGCGGCGCTCGCGGCTGCCGACGGTGCGCAGGACGGTGGCGCGTTCCGAGACGAGGTCCGTGACGCGGAGGGGGTCGCGGTGCGTGCTCACGGGTCCTGTCGTCCCTGCCGGTCGGTGGGCCGGGCGCGCTCGGGGTCCGGCGGCGGGCGGTGCCCGCCGTCGTCGATTGTGCCAGGAGGGGCCGCCCGTTCCAGTTCATGACGCAGGGCGTCGAGCTCGCTGCCGCCGGCCATCTGGCGGGTCAGCTCGTCCAGGGTGACCGAGTCCTTGGTGTGGTTTGCCGCCATGGCCCCGCGCTTGAGCAGCACGAACCGGTCGCCGACGAGATAGGCGTGGTGCGGGTTGTGGGTGATGAGCACCACGCCGAGGCCCTCGTCACGTGCGGCGGCCACATATTTGAGGACGACACCGGACTGCTTGACGCCGAGGGCGGCGGTCGGCTCGTCCAGGACGAGGACCTTCGCACCGAAGTGGACGGCGCGGGCGATGGCGACGCACTGCCGCTCACCGCCGGAGAGGGTGCCGATCGGCTGGTCCACATCCCGCAGGTCGATGCCCATGCGGAGCAGTTCGGCGCGGGTGGTGGCGCGCATGCGGGCCACGTCGAGCCGCTTGAAGGGGCCCTTGCCGGTGGTGGGCTCGGAGCCGAGGAAGAAGTTCCGCCAGACCGGCATGAGGGGGACGACGGCCAGGTCCTGGTAGACGGTGGCGATGCCCCGGTCCAGGGCCTCGCGGGGAGAGGCGAAGGCGGTCTCCTCGCCGTCGACGCGGAGCGTTCCGGCGTCATGGGCGTGCAGCCCGGAGATGATCTTGATGAGGGTGGACTTGCCCGCGCCGTTGTCGCCCAGGACGCAGGTGATCTGCCCGGCGTGGACCTGGAGGGAGACGTCGGTGAGGGCGCGGACGGAGCCGTACCGCTTGCTGACCGCGTCGAGCTCCACGAGGGGGGTCGTCATGAGGTGGCCTCCGCCCGCTTGCGGACCCAGGCGTTGAGGAGGGTCGCGAGGAGGAGCATCGCTCCGAGGAAGAACTTGAACCAGTCCGGGTTCCACTCGGCGTAGACGATGCCCTTGCTGGTCATGCCGAAGATGGCTGCGCCGACGGCGGCGCCGACCGCGGAGCCGTAGCCGCCGGTGATCAGGCAGCCGCCGATGACCGCGGCGATGATGTAGATCAGCTCGTTGCCGACGCCCTCGCCGGACTGGACCACGTCGTACGAGAAGAGCAGGTGCTGCCCGGAGACCCAGGCGCAGAAGGCGACGCCCATGTAGAGGAGCGTCTTGGTGCGGCGTACGGGGACGCCGACGGCGCGGGCCGCCTCGGCGTTCCCGCCCACGGCGAAGATCCAGTTGCCGAAGCGGGTGCGCAGGAGGATCCAGGTGGCCACCGCGACCAGGCCGAGCCACCACAGGACGGTGACCTTCAGGGTGGCGCCGCCGATCGTCGCCTCGGAGGCGAACAGGGCGCGGGCGGAGGCGAAGCCCTCCATGTCCGCGATGGTCTTGGTGGAGACGGTGCCGCTGATGAGCTTGGTCAGACCGAGGTTGAGGCCGGTCAGCATCAGGAAGGTGCCGAGCGTGATGATGAAGCTGGGCAGCCTGGTCCTGGTGAGCATGAAGCCGTTGAAGAACCCGACGGCGAGGGTGACCAGCAGGGACACGGCGACGCCGACCCAGGCGTTGGCGGTCATCTGATAGCTGAACATCGACGAGACCAGCGCCGACGTGGTGACGAGGACGCCCGCCGACAGGTCGAACTCGCCGCCGATCATCAGCAGCGCGACGGGCACGGCCATGATGCCGATGGTGGAGGCCGCGTAGAGCACGGTGCCGAGGCTGGCGGCGCGCAGGAAGCCGTCGGCGGCGAACGCGAAGAAGACGAAGACGGCGGCGGCGCCGACGACCGAGCCCAGCTCGGGGCGGGTGAGCAGCTTCCTCAGCGGGGCGGCGGGCAGCAGGCGCTCGTCGCCGGGAGCGCCCTGCGTGCCGCGCCCGGCGGGCGGGGCGGTGGCGGTCATCGCGTCCTCCGCCCGGTGCGGATGGCGGTCGCGGTCATCGCGTCCCCCGCTCCGTGTAGGCGGCGAGGGCACCGGCGTCCTTCTTGGTGATGATCTGCGGGCCGGTGAGGACGGGACGGCCGCCACCCAGCACGTCGGCGTTGTAGCGGTAGAGCCACAGCAGGTCGACGGCCTCGTACCCCTGGAGGTAGGGCTGCTGGTCGACGGCGAAGCCGAGGGTGCCGCTGTTCAGCCCGGCGGCGACCTTGGCGTTGAGGTCGAAGGTGTCGATCTCGGCCTTGGACCCGGCGGTGCGCTTGGCCTGCGCGGCGGCGTCGGCGAAGGGGGCGCCGAGGGTGACCACGGCGTCGATGGCCGGGTCGCTCTGCAGCTTGGCCTCGATGGACGCCTGGACGTCGGGCATGTTGGTGCCGTCGACGTAGAGGTTCTGCAGCGTGCCCCCGAAGGTCGCGCGTACGCCGGCGCAGCGCTGCTCGTGGCCGACGTTGCCCTGCTCGTGCAGGACGCACAGGGCCTTCTTGCGGCCGCGCTTGTCGAGCTCGTCGCCGACGGCCTGGCCCGCGACGGTCTCGTCCTGCCCGATGTGGGTGAGCGCGCCGTACGCCTTGGACTGGGCGGAGCCGGAGTTGACGGTGATCACGGGGATGCCGGCGGCGACCGCGCGGGCGACGGACGCCTTGAGCGCGTCGGGCTTGGCGAGGGTGACGATCAGGCCGTCGACCTTCTTGTCCACGTACGAGTCGACGAGCTGCGCCTGCTGCTGTCCCTCGTCGCTGTGGGCGTACAGGAAGTTGATGTTGTCCTTGGCGGCGGCCTGGCGGGCGCCCTTCTGGACGATGTCCCAGAACGTGTCGCCGTCACCGGAGTGGGTGACCATGGCGAAGGTCCAGCGGGGCGTGGTGACGTTGGCCCGGCCCGAGGCCGCCTCGGCGGCGGCCTTCCTGGCGTCCTCGGCGCGCTTGCCGCCGGTCGCGCTGCAGGCGGTCAGGGTCACTCCGAGTGCCACCGCCAGCACGGCGGCGACCGCGCGTACTCCTGTCCGAACCGTTGCCACGAGTCCGTGCCCTCCTGCCGTCCGCTGTCGTCCTGCCGCTGCCGGGGTGGGCGTTTCGTCCCGTCCCGACCGCCCAAGTATCGGTCATCGGGTCCCGCCGGGTGCCCACCGGGTACGGGGGACCGGCCGCCGCGCGAGGGCGCGCCCGTCTTTGACACGGCGCCCGGCGCGTGCCCCACTGTGGGACATGCGTATCGGATTGATCGGAACCGGTCGTATCGGGACCTTCCACGCGAAGGTGCTCAGTCGGCATGCGCGGGTCGGCGCGCTGGTCGTCACCGACGTGGACGCGCCGCGGGCGGAGCGCCTCGCCCGGGCCATCGGCGCGACGGCCGCGCCGAGCGCGGACGAGGTGTTCGCCTGGGGCGTCGACGCGGTGGTGATCACCTCGGCGACCGCGTCCCACGCCGACCTCCTGGTGCGCGCCGCGCGCGCCGGGCTCCCCGCGTTCTGCGAGAAGCCGGTCGCCGCGGACCTGCCCGGCACGCTGCGGGCGCTGCGCGCGGTGGCGGCGGCCGGGTCGCCGCTGCAGCTGGGCTTCATGCGGCGCTTCGACGCCGGGTACGCCAAGGCCCGCGAGGCCGTCCGCGCCGGGCGGCTGGGGCGGCTGCACACCGTGCGGACGGTCACCTCCGACGCAGAGCCGCCGCCCGCCGCGTACGTCCCGCTGTCGGGCGGGCTCTTCCGCGACTGCCTGGTCCACGACTTCGACATGGTGCGCTGGGTCACCGGCCGGGAGGTGACCGACGTGTACGCCGCGGGCTCGGACCGGGGACCCTCGGTGTTCCGCGAGGCGGGGGACGTGGACACGGCGGCGGCGCTGCTCACGCTGGACGACGGCACGCTGGTCACGGCGACCGCGACACGCTGCAACGGCGCCGGATACGACGTGCGGATGGAGCTGGCCGGTGAGCGGGACCAGCTGGTGGTGGGCCTGGACGACCGCACGCCGGTCACCTCCGCCGAGCCGCTGGGCCCACCCCCGGCGACCCGCCCGTGGACGGGCTTCCTGGAGCGGTTCGGGGCGGCGTACGAGGCGGAGCTGGACGCCTTCGTACGGTTCGCGCGCGGCGAGCGGGACAACCCGTGCGACGGGCGGCAGGCCCTGGAGGCGCTGCGGGTCGCCGAGGCGTGCGAGCTCTCCCGCCGGGAGCGGCGCCCGGTGCGGCTGGCGGAGGTTCCGGGGCTGGAGGGCGCGGTGTAGGGGCCGCGGCCGGTGGCGGCGGCCGCGGGGCCGTCCGGCACGTTCAGTCGCGGGCGGGGTCGGCGGCGAGGACGGTGCCCTGGGCGACCGCGCACAGCGTCTCCTCGCCGCCGTCCTCGCCGACCGTCAGCAGGTCGCAGCGGACCACGGCCTGCCGGCGCCCCGCGTGCACGACCGAGGCGCGCGCGACGAGCGTCCGGCCGACGGCCGGGCGCATGTACTGGATGGAGAACCCCGCCGTCAGCACGGCCGGGCCCAGCGCGGTGCCGGCGGCGAAGGTGAGGGCGTTGTCGGCGGCGTACGACAGGACGCCGCCGTGCAGGAAGCCGTTCTGCTGGAGCAGGTCGGGCCGTACGTCCACCTCGAGGACCGCCCGGCCCTCGCCGAACGCGGTGACACGGGCCCCGACGAGGCGGCTGAAGGGCTGGCTGTCGAGGACCTTGCGGGCGAGTTCGAGCGCGGGATCTCCGGTCATGGCGGCAGCGTAGGGGGCGCCGCCGGGGCGGACCAGGGTGCGGACACGGATAGGCGACGGGCCCGGCACGGACGAGCGGTGGGGCTAGCGGACGTCGTCCGTGTCCAGGAGGCCCGCGTCGTGGACGAGCAGGGCGATCTGGACGCGGTTGTTGAGGCCCAGCTTCGCGAGGATCCGCGAGACGTGGGCCTTCACGGTGGGGACGGACATGTACAGCGCGGCGGCGATCTCCGCGTTGGAGCCGCCCCGGCCCACGGCCAGGGCGACCTCCCGCTCCCGTTCCGCCAGCTCCGCGAGGCGCCGGGCCGCCGCCGTACGCCGGTCGTCCTCCCGTACGGCCGGGCCCGCGACGCCCGCGACATGCGTCATCAGCTGGCGGGTGACGGCCGGGGACAGCACCGGGTCGCCCGCGGCCACCTTCCGTACGGCGTCGACGATCTCGGCGGGCGGGGTGTCCTTCAGGACGAACCCGGCGGCCCCGGCCCGCAGCGCGCGCAGCACCTGCTCGTCGGCGTGGAAGGTGGTGAGGACCACCACCTCGGGCGCGCCGGGCCGGGCGCGCAGCCGCTCCGTCGCGGTGAGCCCGTCCACGCCCGGCATGCGGATGTCCATGAGGACGACGTGCGGGGCCAGCCGCTCCACGAGCGGGGGCACGTCGGCGCCGTCGGCGGCCTCGCCGACGATCTCGATGTCCTGGGCGCCGCCGAGCATCAGGGAGAGTCCCGCGCGGACGAGGGGGTCGTCGTCGACGACGAGCAGCCGGATGGTCATGAGGGCCACGGTAGCCAGGCGTGCACGGTGAACCCGCCACCGGGACCCGGCCCGTGGCGCAGCCGGCCGCCCGCGAGGGTGGCCCGCTCGGTCAGGCCGATGAGGCCCTGGCCGGAGCCGGGGACGTGCGGGACGGGGCCGGGCGGCTCGGCGTTGCGCACGTCGACGGTGAGCCCGTCGCCGGGGCGGCCGTGCACGGAGACGGCGACCTCGGCGCCGGGCGCGTGCTTGCGGGCGTTGGTCAGGCCCTCCTGGACGATGCGGTAGACCGTGCGGCCGGTGGCGGCGGGGACGGCGGCCGGGTCGGGTACGCCGATGTCGAGGGTGACGGCGGCGCCCGCCTCGCGTGACTCGGCGATCAGCGTGTCCAGTGTGGCGAGCGTGGGCTGCGGCCGGTCGCCGCCCGTGTCGTCGCGGTCGCCCGGGGCGCGCAGCACCCCGATGATCTGCCGCAGGTCCTGGAGCGCCTCGTGGGCGCTGTCGCGGATGACCCCGGCGGCACGGGCGACCTCGGCGGGCGGCGCGTCGGGCCGGAACTCCAGGGCGCCCGCGTGGACGCTCAGCAGGGTCAGCCGGTGCGCGAGCACATCGTGCATCTCGCGGGCGATGGCCTCGCGCGCCGCCCGCTGCGCCTGCTCGGCGCGCAGCCCCGCCTCCGCCTCGGCGCGCCGGGCCCGCTCGCGCAGGGCTGCGACGAGCTGGCGGCGGGAGCGGACGAGCATGCCCCAGCCGGTGACGAGGAGCAGCAGGACGAGGGTGACGACGAGCCCGAGGAGCGGGTCGACCTCCGGGTCGGGGCGGATGAACCCCTGGAGGGTGCTGCACGCCAGGACGACGCTCGCGACGGCGGCGAGACGGCGGGGCGGCAGTCGCACGGCGGCGCCGAACACCGTGACCAGCACCGCCCCGCCGGTGGCCGGGCTGATGACGCCGAGCACCGACACGGCGACGGGGATCGCGGCGGGGCGGCGGCGGCGCGCCCACAGCAGGAGGCAGGCGGCCGCGCCGAGGACGAGGTCGGTCCACACGACGGCGTCCGACTCGTTGAGCCTGCGGCTGTTGTCGACCGCGGCGATCCCGACGAGCACCGCGAAGGCGAACGCCACCGTGTCGACGGCCCAGTCGCGCACGGTACGGGGACGGCTCGCGCCGTCGGGGTCGGGGTCGGCGTTCCGCGCCAGGTCGGAGGGCAGCAGCCAGGGGTACTCGGCGTGTGTCACGCGCTCCACGCTACGCAGCCCGGACCGGGCGGACGGCCCGCGGCCGGCCGGCGGCTACCGAAGTCGGCGAAGCGTGGACTTCCGGACCGGGACGGCCATCCGGAGGTCGGAAGCGGAGGGGCCCGGGGCGTCGGAGGATCGGGGCCATGAAGAAGATCCTCGAAGTGTTCGGGACCGTGCTGCTCGTGGTGGGCGGCGTGGGCGTGGTGCGCGAGCTGACGGACGGGTGGTTCGCGTTCATGGGCGTCACGCGGGTGGTGGTGGAGAGCGTTCCGCCGCTGCGGGACTCGCCGCTGGCCGCCCACGCGGTGCTCGCCGCGGCCGGTCTCGCCCTGCTCGCCGCCGCGGACCGCCGGGGGCGCGCGTAGGCGGCGCCGGGAGGCCCGGCGCGGTGCGGCCCGCGCCCCTCGGGCCTCCGCTCGCGGGCGGCTCGTGGCGGCGGGCCGGCTCGCGGCGGCGGCCCGCACGTCGGCGGGGTGGTTGGCCGGGGGGCCGGCGTTCGGCGGGCGGGCGGTCCGGCGAGTGGCCTGGCGGTCCGGCGGGGGTCCGGGCGGACTGGTGGTCGTCGACGGGGTGGTCCGGAGGGTGGCCGGGCGGTCCGGAGGGCGGCCGGGTGGTCCGGTGGGCGGGTCACGTCACTCCGGGAGGCCGAAGGTGCCGAACTCCGCCGGGCCGGCGGGCCGGTACGTCTGGACGGTCGCCCCGGTCGACGTGGTGCGGTGCCCGGTGAGCTCGTACGCCGTGGGGCTGCCGCCCTCCGGGAACAGCCGGCGGCCCTTGCCGAGGAAGACGGGGAAGACCAGCAGGTTCAGCTCGTCCACCAGGCCGTGGGCGATGAGCCCCTGGGCGAGGCGGGCGCTGCCGTGGACCTGGATCTCCCGGCCGGGGCCCGCCTTCAGCCGGGCGACGACCTCGGCGATGTCGCCCTCCACCAGGTGGGAGTTGTTCCACTCGGCCTTGTCGAGGGTGCGGGAGACGACGTACTTCGGCAGGTTGTTGAGGCGGCTCGCGATCGGGTCGTCCGGGTCGGTGACCTGCGGCCAGTACGAGGCGAAGATCTCGTAGGTGCGGCGGCCGAGCAGGAAGGCGTCGGCGCGGTCGAAGACCTCGTTGACGAAGCGGCCCATGTCCTCGTCCGCGAAGGGGACGAGCCAGCCGCCGTAGTCGAAGCCGTCGCTGCGGTCCTCGTCGCGGCCGCCGGGGGCCTGCATCACGCCGTCGAGGCTGAGGAAGGTGGTGAGGGTGAGCCGGGCCATGGCTGGCACCTTTCGTCGCTGGTCCGTTTCCGTCACCAGCTCAGACCCTGCCGCCGCCCGGAACTCATCGCCGGGCGGCGACGCGGCGGGCGTGTCCCACCGGAGGAGCAACACCCGCGCGAGCCGACCCCGCGCGAGTCCGCCCCGCGCGAATCGGCCCCGCGCGGGGGAGGCGCGGGGCCGGGTCACCCGGCAGCGTCACGGTCGTCGCCGGGTGGGCAGGGGGGCCGGGAGAGGCGTCAGCCGCCCAGCTCCTGGTGGCGGGTGGCGAGGCGCTTGGCGCCCTCCTCCGTGAGGGAGCCGAAGAGGCGCAGCCGGGAGATGCCGCCGTCGGGGTAGATGTCGATCCGCACGTGGGTGCCGGTGGCCGGGGCGGGCAGCACGAAGCGGTGGTTCGTGTCGGGCTGGAGGCGGGTCCGGGGCAGGAACTCGGTCCACGACCCGTCCTCGCCGTCGCGCACGGACAGGGCGGCCCAGCCGGCGCTGTTGCCCTTCAGGTACGCGGTGTCGATCTCCACGGCGCGGATCTCCGCCTGCTCGACGAGCCGGTAGCGGATCCAGTCGTTGCCCTGGTCGCGGCGGCGCCGCGTCTCCCAGCCGTCGTCCATTTTGCGGGAGCGGCCCGGCTGGATGGTGTTGGTGGCGGGCGAGTAGAAGCGGTCGGACGCGTCCTCGACACCGCCGCCGTTCTCCAGCGCGACCAGGTCGAAGGTGCCGAGCGCGCCCAGCCACTCCGGGTCGGGGGCGACCTCCCCGTGGACACGGAGGCGGGCGATGCCGCCGTCGGGGTGCTGGTTGAGGCGCAGGTGGGTGAAGCGGCGCTCCACGTCGACGGCGAAGCCGTTGGCGGCGTGCCCGCCGACGGCGGTGCGCGGGACGATGACGGTCCACTCGACGTCGGGGCCGAGCAGCTCCTCCGGGGACGGGGAGCCGGGCACGGACGCGGCTTCGACGGAGACGGCCTGCGGGTAGTTGCCGCGGAAGTGGGCCGTGTCGACGACGATGCCGCGGATCACGCCGGGCGCGCCGAGCCGTACGAGGGCCCAGTCGTGGTCGTCGGCGTCCGGGTGCGGGCGGTCGGCGGAGGCGCCGCGCCGGCGGCGGGTCTCCCAGCCGTCCATGACCTTGCCCTTGTGGCCGAAGTGCTCCGGGTCGAACTCGGCCGGGCCGGGCTTGAGGAGGTTCTCCCGCTCGGCGAAGAACTCGTCGTTCGCGGCGACGACACCCGCGCCGAGGCGGCGGTCGGCGAGGTCGGCGTACCCGGTGAAGGGCAGGTCGGCGGTGCGGTAGTCGGCGTACGGGTCGCCGCCGCCGTAGGGGCTGGCGTCACCGGTGAAGCGCGGGATGCCGGTGCTGGAGCCGGTGTCCTTGGAGTCGGAGCCGGTGTCCTTGGAGTCGGCTGCGGAGTCGGTCACGGGATTCACTTGTTCCTTTCGAGCAGTCGCCCGCTGGGTGCGGCGGGTCGGCCGCGGTCGGCGATGCGTACGCCGCGCAGCCAGGTGGAGGTGACGACGCCGTACAGGGTGCGGCCCGCGTAGGCGGTGACCCGGTTGCGGTGGTGCAGCCGGGCCGGGTCGACGGTGAAGGACTCGTCGGGGGCGAGGACGGCGAAGTCGGCGTCGCGGCCGGCCTCGATGGCGCCCTTGCGGTCGAGTCCCACGAGGGACGCGGGGGCGGTGGACATCCAGCGGGCCACGTCGTCCAGGGTGTGGCCGCGCCGGCGGGCCTCGGTCCAGACGGCCGGGAGGCCCAGCTGGAGGGAGGAGATGCCGCCCCACGCGGTGGAGAAGTCGGGGGTCTTGAGGTCGGCGGTGGACGGGGAGTGGTCGGAGACGACGCAGTCGATGACGCCGTCGGCGAGGCCCTGCCACAGGGCGTCCTGGTTGGCCGCCTCGCGGATGGGCGGGCAGCACTTGAACTCGGTCGCCCCGTCCGGCACCTCCTCGGCGGTGAGGGTGAGGAAGTGCGGGCACGTCTCGACGGTGACCTTGACGCCCTCGCGCCTGGCCGCGGCGATGAGCGGCAGCGCGTCGGCGGACGACAGGTGCAGGACGTGGACGCGGGCGCCGAGGCGGCGGGCCTGGGCGATGAGGTTCTCGACCGCGGTGTTCTCGGCGTCGCGGGGGCGGGAGGCGAGGAAGTCGGCGTATTTGGCGGAGCTGCGGCTGGGCGCGGCGTCGAGGTGGTGCGGGTCCTCGGCGTGGACGATCATCAGTCCGCCGAAGCCGGTGATCTCGGCGAGGGAGGCGGCCAGCTGCTCCTGGTCGAGCTGGGGGAACTCGTCCACGCCGGACGGCGACAGGAAGCACTTGAATCCGAACACCCCGGCGTCGTGCAGCGGCCGCAGGTCCTTGACGTTGTCCGGCAGCGCGCCGCCCCAGAAGCCCACGTCGACATGGGCCTTGGGCCGGGCGACGTCCTGCTTGACCCGCAGGTGCTCCACGGTCGTCGTGGGCGGCAGGGAGTTGAGCGGCATGTCGATCAGCGTGGTGATGCCGCCGGCGGCCGCGGCGCGGGTGGCGGTCCAGAAGCCCTCCCACTCGGTGCGGCCGGGGTCGTTGACGTGGACGTGGGTGTCGACCAGGCCGGGCAGTACGGCGTGGTCGCCCACGTCCTCCAGGCGGGCCCCGGCGGGGACCTCGGCGTCGTACGGCAGGACCGCGGCGATGGTGCCTGCGGCCACGGCGACGGACGCGGGGCGCGTGCCGTCGGGGGTGACGACGCGCGTCGAGCGCAGTACCAGTTCCACGTCACCACTCACGTGCACGCTCACGTCCAACGCTCTCCCCTCCAGCGGATTTCAACGTTCTGTTGAAGGAGTCTCGCCCTCCGGCCGACCCCCGTCAAGGGGTGTCCGGAGCCCGAAGATCCACTTGGCGGTTTCCACAACATGGAAATATGATTCCGCATGGAAGAACGTAGCTCCGCACGAAGGAGGCGTCCGGAGGCAGCGGGGAAACAGTGCGGACACATGGACAAACAGGCCCTGACCGGCCGGGATGCCACCCCGTGGGCGATGTGCCCCGCCGGAGGGCCCGGTAGGCTGCTGCCTTGTCCATCCGCCTCGAAAGGACCGTTGACGTGCCGTCGTCCAGCGCCAGCACCACCGACGCCGCCAAGCCCGCCGCCGGGTCCGGTGGCGTGCAGTCCCTTGAGCGTGCCTTCGACCTCCTGGAGCGGATGGCCGACGCCGGGGGCGAGGTCGGGCTGAGCGAGCTGTCCGCCAGCAGCGGCCTGCCGCTTCCCACCATCCACCGCCTGATGCGCACCCTCGTGGCCTGCGGCTACGTACGCCAGCAGGCCAACCGGCGGTACGCGCTCGGCCCCCGGCTGATCCGCCTCGGCGAGTCCGCGTCCCGCCTCCTGGGCACCTGGGCCCGCCCCTATCTCGCGCGCCTGGTCGAGGAGACCGGCGAGACGGCGAACATGGCCCTGCTCGACGGCGACGAGATCGTGTACGTCGCGCAGGTGCCGTCCAAGCACTCGATGCGGATGTTCACCGAGGTCGGCAGGCGCGTACTGCCGCACTCCACCGGCGTCGGCAAGGCGCTGCTCGCGCACACCCCGCCCGAGGAGGTGCGCGCGCTCCTCGCCCGTACGGGGATGCCCGCCGCCACGGAGAAGACCATCACCACGCCCGACGAGTTCCTCGCGGCGCTGGAGCAGGTGCGGGCGGCGGGGTACGCCGTGGACGACAACGAGCAGGAGATAGGGGTCCGGTGCCTCGCGGTGTCGGTGCCCGACTCGCCGACGCCGGCGGCGATCTCCATCTCGGGCCCCGCGGGCCGGGTGACGGAGGCGGCGACGGACAAGATCGTCCCCGTGCTCCAGGAGGTGGCGCGCGATCTGGCGACGGCGCTCACCAACACGTCGTCGCCGAGCTGACGGCGGCGGGCAGCGGCGTGCGGCGCCGTCGCGGGCACGTCCTGCGCGGGTCGTGAGGCGGGGCGGCGCGTCCGCGCCCGGACAACGTGGCGTCGCGGACACGTCCTGCGTGGTTGGTGAGGCGGGCGGGTGCGTCCGCGCCCGGACGGCGTGGCATCGCGGACACGTTCCGCGCGGAGGCGGGTGGACTCGTGCGGCACGCCCGGGCCCACCGCGTGTGCGCGAAGCCGTCGGGGCCTGCGCGCGGAAGCCGTTGAGGCCGGTGCGCACGGCGCCGTCGGGCCCGTGCGTGGAGCCGTTCAGGTCAGGGTGTGGCGAGACGAAGGCCGCTCGGCGCGGGGCCGCCGCGTGAGGGGCTGAGCGGCGATACCCCTGGCCGGTGAACCGCCCCCGTACAGGCGGTCGTTCACCCGGTGCACGACACACGGCCCCGCGCGCGGTGGCGGCGGGGCCGTGACGCCGGACGCGGCACCGCGACCGGACCGACGGGACCAGGCCGGCCGGGAGGGCCGCGGGGCGCCTCCCGGCCGGGCCGTCAGCTGGACTGCTCCACATCCATCGCCCCGCGCCACACCGTCACGTCGAGGCTGATGTAGTCGCTGGGGTCGGACTCGGGCGAGAAGCCGAGGACGGTCAGCAGGGCGACGTCACCGGCGCCGTTCTGCAGGCAGATGCGGGACCCCTTGGTCATCTGCGAGTCCTCGATCGTGGTCGTGTAGCGGGTCTCGTCCAGGCACGTCTGCAGCGAGCCCTCCTGGCCGTTGCGCAGCATCACCAGCCGGCCGGCGTCGTTGGCGTTGAGGCCGGAGATGCCGTACCGGATGTCGCCGCCGTCCCCCTTGGGCTTCACCGGGTCGTCCGCCAGCGACAGCTCGTACCCCTCGGTCAGGTCGATGCCCTTGTAGTCGACCGGCTGGGGCGGCGTGGCGGGGGCGGCTCCGGTGCCCTGCGACGGGGTGCCGCCTCCGGCGCCCGCGTCGGCGCCGGTACCGGCACCGTCGCCCGCCGGTTCGCCCTGGCCCTGGCCGGTGGTGCCGCCGCTCGCGGAGGGCCTGGGCGCGCCGGACGTGGCGCCCTGCGCCTGGCCGGTGCGCTGCTCCTTGGCGTCCTCCTTGTTGAGCAGTACGTACGCGGTGGCGCCGCCCGCGACGGCGAACGCGATGACCGCGGCGATGGCGACCAGCGCGGCGCGCCCCTTGCGCTTCGGGGCGGGCGCGGCCGGGGTAGGCGCGCCCGGGGCGCCCGGGCCGTACGGGGCGGTGCCCACGACCGGGTGGGTGTACGGGTGCGGCTGGGGCTGCGGGGGCGGCGTCGGGGCGTGGCCGGGGCCCATGGTGGGCGGCGGGCCGAAGCCCTGCGGCGGTGCGGACGGCTCGGCGTGGGCGGTCACCGGGTGGGTGGGCGGCGGGGTGGCGGGGCCTCCCGTCGGCGCCTGCCCGGCCTGCCCCTGCGGCGGGCCCACCGGGGCCTGGGCCACGGGGGCCGTGGGCGGCGTGGCGGGCGGGGGCGGGGTGGTGGCGGCGGCAGGCGCCGGGGCCGCGGTGCGGGTGGTGATGTCGGCGGCGACGGCGCCGGGCAGCCACTCCTCGGGGCGGCGCAACGCGGTGACATCACTGGCCTGGTGGCACATCGTCAGCACGTCGGCGATGGACGGCCGGCCCGCCGGGTCCTTCGTCAGGCAGCGGGTGACCAGCTCCCGCAGCTGCTCGGGGAGCCCGTCCAGCGAGGGCTCCTCGTGCACGATGCGGTACAGCACGCCGTGCGACGTGCCCTCGCCGAACGCGGGGCTGCCCAGCGCTGCGTACGCGGCGACCTGGCCGAGCGCGAACACGTCCGTCGCGGGCGTCACCTCGCTGCCCGCGGCCTGCTCGGGCGCCATGAAGGACGGCGTGCCGATGGTGACGCCGCTGCTGGTGAGCGAGGTGGCGTCGGCGGCGCGGGCGATGCCGAAGTCGATGACGCGCGGCCCGTCGGCGGCGAGCAGGACGTTGCCGGGCTTCAGGTCGCGGTGGACGATACCGGCGCCGTGGATGACCTGGAGCGCCTCGGCGATGCCGGCGACCAGCAGCAGGACCGTGTCGACAGGCATCGGGCCGTGCTTCTGGACGGCGTCGGCCAGGGACGGGCCGGGCACGTACGCGGTGGCGAGCCAGGGCTCACGGGCGTCCGTGTCGGCGTCGATGACCGGTGCCGTGTAGAGGCCCTGGACACGCTGGGCGGCCTGCACCTCGCGGGCGAAGCGGCGCCGGAACTCGGCGTCCTGCGCGAAGTCGGGCCGGATCACCTTGATGGCGACGGGCCGCCCGCCGGGCGTGTACGACAGATAGACCTTGCCCATGCCGCCGGCGCCGAGGCGCGCCGCGAGCCGGTATCCCGCGACCGAGCGCGGGTCGTCCTCCTCCAGCGGCTGGAAGACGGTTCCCCCATGGTGCTGACCACCACTCATCAATCCATGTCTCCTGAAAAGGACTCACCGCGCGCGCGGTGCGTACGTGTTGCGTGAACGGCGTTGCGGTGCCGGACCCGCACCCTATCCAAGCGGGGCGGCCGGGCTCCACGCGCGTGCGGGAACGGAACGCGCTCCGGGTGGGGGTCCGGGCTTGAGCGCGCGGGCGGGTGGCACGCGTCCGTTCACCGGCGGTGCGGTATGCACTCCTCCATGGACGACTACACGGCCGACCGCACGGACGGCTTCACGGACGGCTCCCCCCGCGGCGTCACGTCCGGTGCGCGAGCGGACGCTGCGCGAGCGGACGATGCGCGGGCGACCGACGTGCCGGCGCATGACTTGAGGACGGACGACACGAGGACAGCGGACGCGGTAAGGGAGCACTCGGGGACGGAGCAGGCGGGCACGCACGGCGGGCGGGATCCCCGCGCCTCTCCCCCACTGGCCGCCGGGCGGGCCGGAGGGCCGGTCGCCGGGCTGCTGCTCGCGGCGGGCGGCGGGCGCCGGCTCGGGGGGCGGCCGAAGGCACTGCTGGAGCACCGGGGGCGGCCGCTGGTGGAGCACGCGGTGGCCGCGCTGCGGGAGGCCGGGTGCGGGCCGGTGCACGTGGTGCTGGGCGCCGCGGCCGGGGCCGTACGGGAGCGGGCCGGCCTCGCGGGGTGCGTGGTGGTGGAGAACCCGGACTGGGAGCGGGGCATGGGCTCGTCGCTGCGGGCGGGGCTGGCGTCGCTCGGGTCCCCGGCGGAGACGGGGGGCGCGGACGCGGTGCTGGTGGTGCTGGTGGACCAGCCGGGGATCGGCGCGCGGGCGATGGCGCGGGTGGCGGGGGCGTACCGGGGGCGCGGCTCGCTGGCCGCGGCGTCGTACGGGGGCAGGCGCGGGCACCCGGTGCTGCTGGGGGCGGACCGGTGGGCCGAGGTCGCGGAGGGCGCGGAGGGCGACCAGGGCGCGCGGGCGTACCTGCGGGCCCACGAGGCGGAGATCACGCTGGTGCCGTGCGGGGACGTGGCGGAGCCGTACGACATCGACACGGCGGCGGATCTGGCGCACCTTGAGGGGGCGGGGTGAACGGGCCGTGTACGGCGCGGCACCGAGCGCCACGTTGTGTCGACCCGAAGAATCTCGATATCAACAAACCATTGAACTTCCACTATGAGGAAACTACTATCCACTGACCAGAAGGACCGGACAGTCCCACAGGGCCCGTGACCGCCCCGCGGCTCCCACGGCACCGCGTGCCATGCGCATCCGAGCCCGTCCCAGCCCCGCCAAGCCCGCTGAAGGAAGTGACAGCTCATGTCCGCACCAGCGCCGTCTCCGCTGGCCATCGTCGAAGCCGAGCCCCTGCCCCGGCAGGAGGAGGTCCTCACCGACGCCGCCCTGGCCTTCGTGGCGGAGCTGCACCGGCGGTTCACGCCCCGGCGTGACGAGCTCCTCGCCCGCCGCGCCGAGCGCCGCGCCGAGATCGCCCGCACCAGCACGCTCGACTTCCTCCCGGAGACCGAGCACATCCGGCGGGACGACAGCTGGCGGGTCGCGCCGGCCCCGGCCGCGCTGGACGACCGCCGCGTGGAGATCACCGGTCCCACCGACCGCAAGATGACCATCAACGCGCTCAACTCGGGCGCGCGGGTCTGGCTCGCCGACTTCGAGGACGCCTCCGCCCCCACCTGGGAGAACGTGATCCTCGGCCAGCTCAACCTCACCGACGCGTACGAGCGGCGGATCGACTTCACCGACCCGCGCACCGGCAAGTCGTACGCGCTGCGCCCCGCCGAGGAGCTCGCAACCGTCGTCATGCGCCCGCGCGGCTGGCACCTGGAGGAGCGCCACCTCGTCTGCGACGGCCGGCCCGTGCCCGGCGCGCTGGTCGACTTCGGCCTGTACTTCTTCCACAACGCGCGCCGCCTGCTGGACCTGGGCAAGGGCCCGTACTTCTACCTGCCGAAGACGGAGTCCCACCTTGAGGCCCGCCTCTGGAACGACGTCTTCGTCTTCGCGCAGGACTACGTCGGCATCCCGCAGGGCACGGTCCGCGCGACCGTCCTCATCGAGACGATCACCGCCGCGTACGAGATGGAGGAGATCCTCTACGAGCTCCGCGACCACGCGTCCGGGCTCAACGCGGGCCGCTGGGACTACCTCTTCTCCATCGTGAAGAACTTCCGTGACGGCGGCGCCAAGTTCGTCCTGCCGGACCGCAACGCGGTCACGATGACGGCCCCGTTCATGCGCGCCTACACCGAACTCCTCGTCCGCACCTGCCACAAGCGGGGCGCGCACGCGATCGGCGGCATGGCGGCGTTCATCCCGTCGCGGAAGGACCCGGAGGTCAACAAGGTCGCGTTCGAGAAGGTCAAGGCCGACAAGGACCGCGAGGCGGCGGACGGCTTCGACGGCTCCTGGGTGGCGCACCCGGACCTGGTGCCCATCGCGATGGCCTCCTTCGACGCGGTCCTCGGCGACAGGCCCAACCAGAAGGACCGCCTGCGCGAGGACGTCGACGTCAAGGCCGCCGACCTCATCGCGATCGACTCGCTGGACGCGAAGCCGACGTACGCCGGGCTGGTCAACGCCGTGCAGGTCGGCATCCGCTACATCGAGGCGTGGCTGCGGGGCCTCGGCGCGGTCGCCATCTTCAACCTGATGGAGGACGCGGCGACGGCGGAGATCTCCCGCTCCCAGATCTGGCAGTGGATCAACGCCGGGGTCGTCTTCGAGAACGGCGAGAAGGCCACCCCGGAGCTGGCCCGCAAGGTCGCCGCCGACGAACTCGCCGCGATCCGCGCCGAACTGGGCGAGGAGGCCTTCGCGTCCGGCACGTGGCAGCAGGCCCACGACCTGCTGCTGAAGGTCGCCCTGGACGAGGACTACGCGGACTTCCTCACCCTCCCCGCGTACGAACAGCTCGTCGGCTGACCCGCACACCAGCCGACGGCCCCACCCCAGGGGCACCCCCGCCCCGCCCCCGGCACCGCACAGCGCCGGGGGCGGGGCCATTCCCGACCCCCACCTTGCCGGCCGGGAGGGCAGCCCGCACGACCCTGCCGCTGGCGACCGGGGTCAACCGCGGGGGCACGCGCCGCTGTTACCTGACCAACGTCATGATGTTCTCCAGCATCGCCTCGATGACATACGGAGGCTCGGCATCCGCTGTGCGGGCCGCCTCCCGGTATGTCGCGGCGTTCTTCTCCGGGAAGCCGTCGCCGGACGCAACCAGCTCCCGCCTGCGCGCGCCCCAGGCAGCCCAGTGCTCCCCGAGATACGCCTCCAGGTTGTCCTCGAAAACGGTGTGGGTCGCACAGGTGGCAGTCGTGGGGAACGACGCCGGGGAGGCACCGAGGTAGCTCAGCAGGCCGGCGTTGAGGGCCATGTCCTTGCGGCGCTGCCCCTCGTAGGTCTGCTCTTTCGCGCGCCGGCTCTCCGGGTCGGTGATGTCCTCCAGCCTGCGGCGGTTCCGCTCCACATTGCCCGCGTCTCCGTCGAACACCACATGGGTGGGGATCTCCAGAGCGTCGAGAATCGCCCGGCACAGGGCGATGTTGTCCTTTCCCCCGGCGCTGATCACGCTGATGCCGCGCGCACCGAGGCTGTACCGCCGCCGCTCAGCGCACCCGGTGAGCACCGCGCCGTCGGTGTCGCCCTCCACGAGGACGACGGCCCGAGCGAAGAACGCCTCGGCGAGGGTCCCGGCGCACTGGATACCGGCCTTCCTCCGGATGGCGCCCTCGTTCACCAGGTCGTGGGGAAGGGAGCCGATCAGCTCGCGCTCGGTGATCTGCCGCACCCGGGTCACCGGGTGCTCCTCGGTGCCGTCGCGGCTGAGACGGCGGATCTCGTGGTAGTTGCGCGGGTCGATGAAGACCGGACTGTGGGTCGCGTACATGACCTGGGTCCGGCCCTCGGGCGCGGAGGTCACCAGATCCCGCAGCACCTCGGCGAAGGTGCGCGCCTGCGGCGGATGCTGGAACAGCTCCGGCTCCTCGACGGCCAGACACAGGGTACGGCTCCCGGACTCGGGCCTCCTGCGCTCCGCGAGGAGCTTCAGCGCCGCGATGATGAGCGCACGCTGGAAGCCGTGCCCCTGCCGGTGGACCGACGTCTCGGCGGCGCCGTCCCTGATGCTGACCTGGAACGACGTCTTGACCGGTCTGGGTGTGTGCACCACAGGCGTCACCACGATCTCCCGGCCGGTCGTGAACCGCGCCACCTCCTGGGAGAGCGCGGTCGACAGGTCCGTCAGCACGGGCCCGTACACGGTCGCGTGAACGTCCAACCGCTGCTGCTGCGCCCGCTGCTCGATCTCCCCGAGCTGCTCATGCGCCTGTGTGCGATCCACGGCATGGTCGAGGATGCGGCCGATGGCAGAAGCCTTGCGGTCGTCCGTCTCCTCGTAGGCACGGAGGTCGGCGGAGATGAACACGAAGTCGATGAGTTTGGCCAACACGCTCTGCCCCGCGAAGCCGAACAGGTGCGTGTCCTCGACCTCCGACTCGGTGAGCAGGTGGCGGTGGCTCCGCTCCCACTCGGCCATGGCCGCGACGAGAGCCTTCTCGTTGCTGACGCTCGGCAGGCCGAGTGAAGGGTCGCCGTCGCGGAGCGCGTTGTACGCTCTCCGCTTGGCCAGGGCGCCCTCCTGGCGCCGCACCTCCTCGAACGGCGCGTAGGCCAGGCCCTTGCCGGTGATCTTGTCCTCCCCGGTGTCCCAGGTCCGCCAGATGCTGACGGTCTCCGCGCCATCAGGGGCGTACCGGCCCAGCGTCTCGCGGTCGAAGGCCGTGAGGCCATCGAACTCGACCTCGACGGAGATGCGCTCCCCGTCGGCAGCCGAATGGACGTCCTCACTACTGAGCGAGACAGACTTTTCCCCGTTGAAGAACCAGTCGAGCGCGCGCAGCACAGTGGACTTGCCGACGCCGGTCGGGCCGATGAACGAGGTGATCTCCTCGAAGGAGATGTCCACCTTGTGCAGACAGCGGAAATTCTCGACGCGTACTCGCTTGATCTTCACGTTGGTCCTGTATCGCGGATGAGTGGACACGGCAGCACAGGACAGCGCCGCTGACCGAGTTCAGACTGGTCAGTGCGCCTGCCCGCCGGAGACGGTCAGGATGCTAGCCGCGACTGGCGGGTAGTCAGATGATTTTCCGCTCGCACCATAGGACCAACCGCCCATGCGCGCACTGGGGTTCGGCATCGGCTGATGCGTTCCCATTGGTATCCGTGGTCGCACAGGTCAGGGGGAACGAGCGCGTTTTCGCCTACAGGATGAGGGCCGCGACGTCTCAGGCCTCCGCCCGGATCAGCGCGGTCATCGCGCGGCGGGATTCCTCCGGAGCGGGCAGCCGTTCGAACGTGCCTTCTGCGGTCTGGTAGACGCAGTCGATGCCGTAGCGGTGCAGGTACGCCGTGTCCGTGTGGTCGAGCGGGGCGGGGAAGAGGGCCGTGAGCCGGGCGTCCGGCGTCGGGCAGTGCGGCGCGTAGTCGAGGAGCTGGGCCAGTGCCTGCCGCACATGGGTGCGCGTGGTGCCGCCCTTCGCCTCGATGAGTTCCGCGACAGGCGCCTCGACATACAGGTCCGTGATACCCGAGGGGCAGTAGTACCGCTTCCCTTCCGCCAGTCCGAGAGCCTCGCGGTAGGCACGGACCAACGCCCCTTCCCTGCGGCGGACGAACTGCCTGGCCCCCGGCCGGTCATAGGCCAGATGGGTGGCGCGCAGCTCCTCCGCGGCGGCGACGCGTACGGCCCGCACCGCCGGATCCGCGTCGCGAGGGCGCGGCACCCGTCGAGGGCTGATCAGGAAGGCGTCGCAGACGGCGCGGGCCCGGTCCCCGGTGAGCAGGAGCTGTCCCGGGTACGTGTGGTTGCTGTTGTAGCCGATCACTCCGTTGAGTTCCCCGTACGGGATGTCCGTCCGCTCGAAGGCGGTGAGGCTGTAGACCGTGTGCCATCCTTCGGCGCCGTCCCGGGGAGGCCACAGGGCGGCGGCGAACTCCGCGTTGCGGAAGATGACACCCACCTCGCCGATGGCCCGCACCTGCTTCTCGCCGGTGAACAGCACGACGTCCCCCGACACGACCGTCGCCATCTTCTTGTCGTGGGTGGGCCTCGCGCCCCAGAAGCGCGCCCTTCCCTCCGGGTGGAGCCGGTCCAGCTCCGCCGCCTCATCCCCGGTGAGCCGGCTCCGCAGGTCGGGTGCCTGGAAGTCCACCTCCTGGTCGAGCGTGTCGCGCCAGTGCCGCCGCGCCTCCGCGCTGCCGTACGACGGGGACACAAGGACCTTCACCATCGGACCTCTACCTCTTCGGAGTTGAACCGCCACCACGTGCACGAACGATTCTCCACGAGGTGCGCCCCTGGGCCTTCGGCGGCCGGGGCGGGGGGTGTTGTCGCTGCCGCCGCCGGCCAGATCGTCGGCGTCCACTCCGGCACGTGCATGGACGTGCAGTACGCCAAGACGGAGAACGGCTCGCTCCTCGGCCTGAACACCTGCCACGGCGCCGGGAACCAGCGGTGGGAGAAGCTCCCCGGCGGCCTGCTGCGCAATGTCCACTCGGGCCGCTGCCTGGACGCCCTGGGCTGGCGCACCGCCGACGGCTCCCGCCTGGGCATCTGGGACTGCACCCCGCACCACACGAACCAGCAGTGGACGGGCCCCGGTCTGGGCGCCTGACCGCTGCACGGCTCCATCTAGCCCCGTCCCGCCACGTGCGGGGCGGGGTCCGTGCATGCGGGGGTGTCAGGGGCAGACCGGGACCGGGTTGGTCTCGCTGTGGATGTGGTTGTCGTTCATGAATCCCCATGCGCCGTTGTCCGCCTGGGTGTAGAGCCAGCGGGTGGGGTGGGGGCCGCCGTGGTTCGGGCCGTACTCGTAACGGCACTGGAACCAGGAGGGGTTGGAGTACATGTAGCCCACGACCGTCTTGTAGTCGGCGGTGGAGTACACGGGCGAGCCGGGGATGTTGTTGCACCAGTAGTAGTAGCTGCCGCTCTTGGGCCAGCACGGGGTGGCCTGGGGCGCCGCGGTGGCGCTGCCCGAGGTGGCGAGGACGGCGGCCGCGGCCGTGAGGGCTCCGAGCGTGGCGGCGAGGGTCTTTCGGACGGGCGTCATGGTGGGGCCTCTTCCGGTGTCGGTTCGTCTTCTGCCCCGGAGACGGGTGGGGGCGCGGTCCCGTATGAGTCGGAACGCGCGTCGGGTGCGTTGTCAGTGGGGGGTGCTTCACTGGTTTCGTCACGGAGAGTAGTCGAATCCAGGGGGAGTCGTGACGGACCGTACGGTGTTCGTGTCGTTGGAGGGGCTTCGGTCGCGTGGGTGGACCGACGGGATGGTGCGCGACCTGCTCGGGCAGCCGGACATCCAGGGGCGGAGTCCCCGGCAGGCCGCCGGGGCGTCGATGGTGCGGCTCTACCTGCTGGCGCGGGTGGAGGCGGTGGAGCGGGCGCGGGAGTTCCGGGTGTGCGCCCGGGCCGGCGGGGCGGCGGGGCTGACCGGGACGCGGGTGGCGGCGGAGGGCAGGCGGCGGGCCGTCCTCGCCACACTGCGGGCGGAGCCGATCCGGGTGCCGATCCTGCCGCCCGCCGAGCTGGAGCGCCGCGCCGTGCGGTATCGCAGGGAGGTCGGCGGGGCCGGGGCCGACGACGGGGCGGGGCCCTCGGGGACGGCGCGCTGGCAGGTGGGCTATCTGCGGAGCGCGCTGCGGTCGTACGACCGGCTCCTGGACGGGCTGTTCGCCACCGCCGGGCGCGCGGAGGCGGAGCGGCTGCTGCGGCGCCGGGTGTACGGGGCGATCGCGCAGGCGTACCCGTGGCTGGCCGAGGAATGCCGGCGGCGGATGGAAGGGGGCGCGGGCGGGGGCGGGCGATGAGTTCCGGGGCCGGGGACGGTCTGCAGGTGTATGGAGACACAAGCGCAGAGGACCGACCTCGGGCCCGCGGCCCGCCGGGTCGCCGGGCTGCTCGCCCGGGTCGAGGACCGGCAGCTCGGGCTGCCCACACCGTGCCCGGACTACGCCGTGCGGGAGCTGCTCGCCCATGTCGGCGGGCTCGCCCTCGCCTTCCGGGACGCGGCGCGCAAGGCGTTCGGGCCGACGACGGACACCGATCCCGGCAGCGCGCGGCCCGTCCTGGACGAGGAGTGGCGGACCGTCTTCCCGCGGCGGCTGGAGGAGGTCGCCGAGGCGTGGCGGGTCCCCGCGGCCTGGGAGGGCATGACACGGGCGGGCGGGGTCGACCTGCCCGGCGGGGTCGCGGGGCTCGTCGCGTTCAACGAGCTGCTCGTGCACGGCTGGGACCTGGCGCGGGCGACCGGTCAGCCGTACGCGCCGGGGGAGGATGAGTTGCGCGTGTCGTACGGGTTCCTGGAGCCGGGTGCGTCCGAGCGGGTCGCGGGGCAGGACCCGTTCGGTCCGCCCGTGGCCGTGCCGGACGACGCTCCGCTGCTGGACCGGGTCATCGCCCTCAGCGGTCGCCGTCCGGACTGGCCGGGGCGCTCGGCGCAGGGGGAGGCGGCGCCCGCCGGCTGAGCCCGGCCGCCGGGCCCGCGCTGGGCCGCCGCGGGGCGGACGGCTGCCCGGATCGGCCCGACGCCCGGCGTGGCCCGCCACCCGGCGGCCGGCTACCCGGAGCGACCCGCCACCCAGGCCGGCAGCCGCCCGGCGACGCCCGCCGCCCAGGCCGCCACCCAGCGACGCCCGCAACCCCGCGGCGGACGCGGAGGGTGACGCGGACGCGCCGGGGCCCTGCACGGCCCGCCACCCACCCCGGCAGCCGCCCGGCGGCGCTCACCACCCGCGACGCCCGCCGCCCAGCTGCGCCCGCAACCCGGCGCGACCCGCGCGCGACCACGCGCCGCGCCCCTGCGCGGCCCGCCGCCCCGCCGCCCGACCACGCCCGCCACCCGGGACGCCCGTCTCCCGGGACGCCGCCCCGTCGCGTGGTGCGCGGGTGTGGAATGCTCCGCGGCATGGTTCAGCGTGTGCGACCCAGTCTGTACATCTCCGTGGACGTGGAGGCCGACGGGCCCGTTCCGGGGCCGTACTCGATGCTCAGCTTCGGGGCGGCCGTCGCCGGGCGGCAGGATGCCGAGGGGTATGTGGCGGCGGACCCCGAGGCGGAGACCTTCTACCGGGAGCTGCGGCCCATCAGCGGGGACTTCGTGCCGGAGGCGCTCGCGGTGAGCGGGCTGGACCGGGAGCGGCTGGCCGCCGAGGGGGCGGAGCCGGAGGCGGCGCTGCGGGAGTTCACCGCCTGGGTGCGGGAGGTGAGCCGGGGCGCGCAGCCGGTGATGTGCGGTTACCCGGCGGCGTACGACTGGATGTTCCTGTACTGGTATCTGATGCGGTTCACCGGCGAGAGCCCGTTCGGGCACGCGGGGTGCCTGGACATGAAGACCCTGTACGCGGTGAAGGCGGGGGTGCCGCTGCGGGCGGTCGCCAAGCGGACCATGCCGGCCGGGCTGCTGTCGCGGCGGCGGCACACCCATCACGCGCTGGACGACGCGATCGAGCAGGCGGAGATGTTCAGCAGGCTGATGGCCTGGCCCGGGGCGTGACGGCGCGCCCCGGGCCAGGCCTCCCCGGCGGTGGCCGGGTCAGTGTGCGTGGACCGGGTTCGGCGCGCGGGTCTCGCCGATCTCCTCACCCGGTTCCATGGGGGCCGTGACGTCGTCGGAGTCGCGTCGGGCGGCGGCTCCCAGGTGGTTGAAGACCAGGTTGAGGAGGACGGCGGCGACGCAGCCGGTGGAGATGCCCGAGTCCAGGATGATCTTCGCGGTCTCCGGGAAGGCGTGGTAGAACTCCGGCGCGGTGATCGGGATGATGCCGACGGCGAGGGACACGGCGACGATCAGGACGTTGTTGTCCTTCTCCAGGCCCGCCCGGACGAGCGTCTGGATGCCGCTCGCGGCGACCGAGCCGAAGAGGACGACGCCTGCCCCTCCGAGGACCGGGCGGGGTACGACGGCGATGAGCGAGGCCGCCATGGGGCACAGGCCCATCAGGACGAGGAAGCCTCCACCGGCGGCGACGACGAAGCGGCTGCGGATGCGGGTCATCGCGACGAGGCCGATGTTCTGGGCGAAGGCGCTGCACATGAAGCCGTTGAACAGGGGGCTGATGGCCGAGCCGAGGGTGTCGGCGCGCAGGCCGCCCGCGATGGTGCGCTCGTCGGCGGGCTTGTCGACGATCTCGCCCAGGGCCAGCATGTCGGCGGTCGACTCGGTCATCGACACGAGCATCACCACGCACATGGAGATGATCGCGGCGACGGCGAACTGCGGGGCGCCGAAGTGGAACGGCGTGGGGAAGCCGATCAGGTCGGCCTCGGCGACCGGGCTGAAGTCGGTGACGCCGAACGGTATGGCGATCAGCGTGCCGATCACCAGGCCGATGAGGACCGCGATCTGCTTGACGAACCCGCGCGTGAAGCGGCGCAGCAGCAGTACCACGACGAGGGTCGCGGCCGCGAGCGTCAGATAGGTGGTGGAGCCGTAGTCGTCGGCGGCCGGGTTCGGGCCCTGCGCCCAGCCGAAGGCGACGGGCAGCAGCGACACGCCGATCAGGGTGATGACCGTGCCGGTGACCACGGGCGGGAAGAAGCGGACCAGTTTGCTGAACCAGGGCGCCGCGAGGAAGCCGAGGGCGCCGGCCACGATGATCGCGCCGAAGATGACGGGCAGGGCGTCCGCCTTGTCCTCCGTCGTGTCCACGATGGCGAGCATGGGGGCAACGCCGGCGAAGGTGACGCCGTTGACGAACGGCAGCCGCGCGCCGATCTTCCACACGCCGAGCGTCTGGAGGAAGGTGGCGAGGCCGGCGGTGAAGAGGCTGGCGCCGGTGAGGAAGGTCAGTTCGGTGGCGGAGAGGCCGACGGCCGCGCCGACGATCAGGGGCGGGGCGACGACGCCCGCGTACATGGCGGCCACGTGCTGGAGGCCGCTGGTGAGCATGCGGACGGGCGGGAGCATCTCGTCGACGGGGTGCTTCGCCCCGCTCTCCGCCGTCGCCCCGCTCTCCGCTGTCGTCCCGCTCTCCACCGGGGCCGCGGGGGCCGCGGGGGCCACGGCGGTCTCGTGGGGGTTCCCGGCGCTGTTCTCGCCGGTCGGCGGCTTCTGGCTGCCGTGCTGGTGTACGGGCTGCTCGTCGGTGGGGGCCTCCGGCGGTGCGGGGGCGGTCCCCGGGGCGGGGTTCTGGTTGCCTGCATCGTTGTGGGACCTGGGCGTGGCGGCCACGGCGGTTCCTCCGGTCGGTTAACGCGTCGGCGGTGTGACACGGGTTTCAGGGAGGTGCTGCTGGTGATCCGGGAGGTCGGAGGGTGCGGGGGGTGCGGAGGGGCGAGGGGCGGTACCTGCGCGTGCGGGCGACCAGTACCGTTCCGGGGGGCGCGCACCTCGCGGTACGGCACCCCCCGGTCCGGCTGCGCGGGCCCCGCTGGGGTCCGCGGTACCGGTCGAGGGCCGTCCCCCCCGACCGGACTTCGTGGATCGCGCCCGGGCTCAGCCCTGGGCGGCGATGCGGGCGAGGCGCTGGGCCTCGTCCCTGGTGGAGCGCGCGATGGCGTCCTCGTCGGCGGTCAGCAGCCGGTTGTCCTCGACGATCTGCCGGCCGTTGACGAACGACGCGGTGACCGGGGCCGCCGCGCCGAAGACCAGTGCGGTGACGGGGTCGGCGATGGAGGCGTGGGCGAGGGTGTCCAGCTTCCACAGCACGAGGTCGGCGAGCTTGCCCGGCTCCAGGGAGCCGATCTGGTCGGCGCGGCCGAGGACCCGGGCGCCGCCGTGTGTGCCGAGGCGCAGCGCCTGGCGGGCGTTGAGGGCGGCCTCGCGGTGGGCGCCGAGCCGGTTGATCAGGAGCGCGTTGCGCAGTTCGGTGTGGAGCTCGCCGGACTCGTTGGACGCGGTGCCGTCGACGCCGAGGCCGACCGGGACGCCGGCGGCCAGCATGTCGGGGACGCGGGCGATGCCGGCGGCGAGGCGGGCGTTGGACGAGGGGCAGTGGGCCACACCCGTCTTCGTGCGGGCGAACGCCTCGATGTCGGAGTCGTTCATGTGGACGCAGTGCGCCATCCACACGTCCTCGCCGAGCCAGCCGGTCGACTCGAAGTAGTCGGTGGGGCCCATGCCGAACAGCTCGTGGCAGAACTTCTCCTCCTCGACGGTCTCCGAGCCGTGGGTGTGCATGCGCACGCCCAGCCGGCGGGCGAGTTCCGCGCCCTGCCGGAGGAGTTCGGTGGAGACGGAGAAGGGCGAGCAGGGGGCGACGGCGACCTGGGTCATCGCGTCGAAAGAGGCGTCGTGGTGGCGGCGGACGGTCTCCTCGGTGGCGGCGAGCGCGCCTTCGAGGGTCTCGACCGCGAAGTCCGGGGGCAGGCCGCCGTCCTTGACGCTGCGGTCCATGGAGCCCCGGGCGAGGGTGAAGCGGACACCCATGTCGGCGGCGGCCTTGATGATCGCGCCGGACAGGTCGCCGGAGCCGCGCGGGAAGACGTAGTGGTGGTCCATGGCGGTGGTGACGCCGCCGCGGGCCATCATCGCCAGGGAGCCCTGGGCCGCCGCGTGCACCATCTGCTCGTCGATGCGCGCCCAGGTGGGGTAGAGGGCGACGAGCCAGTCGAAGAGGTTGTGGTCGGTGGCCAGGCCCCGGGTGATCCACTGGTAGAAGTGGTGGTGGGTGTTGACCAGGCCCGGCGTGGCCAGGTGGCCGGTGCCGTCGATGCGGCGGACCACGTCGGTCAGGCCCTCGGGGGCCCGGCCCGCGCCGACCGACTCGATCCTGTTGTCCGCGATGACGATGTGGCCCGAGGCGTACTCGGTGTCCTGGGCGTCGACGGTCGCGATGGCGCAGTTCTCGATCACGGTGCGCTGGGCTGCCGAAGGTGCCATGGTGCGTCCTTCTGGGTTTCGGGTGGCGAGGGTGGGCACGGCAGGACCCTAGGAGGATTTGAGTGCCGCGGCACGAGTGCCGAGGGTGCCGAGAGGATGAAGTCGGTGGGCCGGACGACGGTCCGCCCCGACCCGCCGAGGCGGGGCGGACCGTCGTCCGGGTCGGTGGCCGGCGGTCGCCTCCGGCGCCGGGTGCGGCCTGGAAGGGTGGCGCAGGGCCGGCCGCCGGAGGCGGGGCGTCCCCGGTGGGGCGCCGGCCGCCGGAGGCGCCGGACGCGGGACGTCACGGGTGGGACGTCAGGCGTGGAGCGCCCGGGGTGGGACGCCGGGGTGGACGTCGCGGACGGGGTGTCGGGGACCGGGTGTCGCGGGTGGACGCCGGCCCCGGAGCGTCACAGGTTGGTCAGGTCGACCGGGATGCGGGGCTCCACGCCGTCGCGCAGGACGGTGGCCTCGATGAGGCCGTAGGGGCGGTCCGCCGCGAAGTACACCTCGTTGTCGTTCTTGAGGCCGAAGGGCTCCAGGTCCACCAGGAAGTGGTGCTTGTTGGGGAGGCTGAAGCGGACCTCGTCTATCTCCGAGCGGTTGTTGATGATCCGCGCACCCATCTGGTACAGCGTCTGCTGGAGCGAGAGCGAGTACGTCTCGGCGAAGGCCTGGAGCATGTGCTTGCGCACCTGCTCGTAGGACTTCTCCCAGTGCGGCATGCGCTGCTCGTCGTCGGTCCAGTTGAACCGCCAGCGGGCGGAGACCTGGGTGGCGAGGATGCGGTCGTACGCCTCCTGGAGGGTGGTGTACTTGTCCTTGACGTAGCCCCAGAACTCCGAGTTGGTGGAGTTCATGACGACGAGGTCCTTCAGGCCGGAGATGACCTGCCAGCTCTCGCCGTCGTAGGTGATCTCGGTGAGGCGGGTCTCCTGGCCCTTGCGGACGAAGGAGTGCTTGACCTCGTCGGCGCCGATGAACTTGGAGTTGGCGTCGGACGTGGCGATGCGCTCCCAGGCGTACTCCTCGATCCGGATGCGGGCCCGGTGGATGGGCTCCTGGCTGGTGACGAAGTGGCGCGCGAGGTGGATGCCGAACTGCTCGGCGGACTCGATGCCGTGCTCCTTGGCGAACGCGTACACCGTGTTCTTGGTGGTGTCGGTCGGGAGGACGTTGGCGTTGGAGCCGGAGTAGTGGACGTCCTCCATGTCGCCGGAGAGGGCGACGGAGACGTTCAGGTCCTTGATGTGGTGGGTCGCGCCGTCCCGCGTGATCTTTACGACGCGGTTCTCTGCTTTCCCGTACTGGTTCTGGCCGAGAATCGTGGGCATGTGGCTGCTAGCTCCCTCGGTAAACGGAGTAGCCGAACGGGTTGAGCAGCAGCGGAACGTGGTAATGCTCGCCCGGTACGACGGCGAAGGTGATCGCCACCTCGGGGAAGAACACGCCGCTGTCCCGTGTCGCGGGGGCGTCCTGCTGTGCCTCGGCTTGCTTGCTGGCGAAGTACGCCTCGGTCTCGAAGTCGAGGCGTACGTGGGTCGTCCCTTCCGGCAGGGCCGGGAGGTCCTTGCACCGCCCGTCCGCGTCGGTCGCGGAGCCGCCGAGCGCCACCCACTCCGCGGCGCGGCCGGCGCGGGCCGCGAGGGAGATGGCGACGCCCTCGGCGGGGCGGCCGGCGCTGGTGTCCAGGATGTGCGTGGACACCGATGCGGTCGTGTCGGTACTCATGCGGGGTCTTCCTCCACGAGACGGGTGAGGCGGATGCGGTTGATCTTGCCCAGTTCGGCGCGGACGATCTCACGCTCGCGCTCGGGGGTGTTGGCGATCCGCTCACGGAGCGCGTCGCGCATCTGCTCGCCGGTACGGCCGGTGGCGCAGATGAGGAAGACGTGTCCGAACTTCTCCTGGTAGGCCAGGTTCAGTTCGAGCATTTCCGCCTTGAGCTCCTCGGAGGCCCCGGCCATGCCGCGCTGTTCACGGGCGGACGTGGGGTCCCCGGGCTTCGGCCGGCCGATCGGCGGGTGCCCTGCCATGGCGTCGGCCAGGTCCTCGGCGGTGAGCTCCGCGGTGGCGGCGTCACTGGCGAGGAGGAGGTCTTCGGCGGTGGCGTACGGGCGCTGGGCGAGCAGCTTGCTCCCCCATGCCGGGCTGGCGCACACCTCGTGCAGGGCGGCGAGCGCGTCGCTGTCCGCCGAGGTGTTGAACCGGGTGAGGCCCGGTGTCGAGGTACTCGAAGTCACGGGGAGCCTCCGTGGCTGTTTTTCGCTGTCGTCGGACGGGCTGCGGATAGCTAACGCCCTGCGGCGACACCTCGTCAACACTTTGTTGAAAAGTCGGTGACACAAAAGCCGTCGCCCGGACATCGGGGCGACGGCTTCCGTTCCACCGCGGTTCCGCGGCACTTCCGTGAGGGTTCCACCGGGCCCCGGCGAGGGGCCCCGGCGGGCGGGGTCACTTGCCCTTGGCGGCGTTCTCCCTGTTCAGGTAGTTGTACACGGTGAACCGGCTGACGCCGAGGGCGCCGGCGACGGTCTCCACTCCGTGCCGCACGGAGAAGGCACCGCGTGCCTCCAGACTCCGGACGATTTCCTGCTTGCTCTTGCGGTCGAGTTGGGCCAGCGGCATTCCGTGCCGCCTTTCCAGCGCGGCGAGGATCTGCTCCAGGGAGTCGGCGAGCTGGGGCAGCCGTACGGCGAGCACGTCCTCGCCCTCCCAGGCGAGCACGACGTCGTCGGGCCCGGCCTCCTCCGGCGGCAGCATCCGCCCGCCCATCGCGTCCACGAGCGGTTTCACCGCGGTCACCAGCGGGTGGTCGCCCGGCGCGGTCACCGCTCGTCCCCGATGACGTTCAGCTGCAGGGAAACGCGGGTGGCCCCGGCCTCCAGCGCACGGCGCAGCAGCGCGTCCACGGCGGCGAGCACCGCGTCGGCGCGGCCCTCCGCGGTGTTGCCGAACGGCCCCACGTCGACGGCGTCGAGCTCGGCGCCCTGGATGACCTCGCGGGCGACGACGGCGTGGGCCGGCGCCTCGTCCAGGTCGAACGGCTCGGTCGTGAATTCGACCCTCAATCGCTCCATGGCCTCACGGTAGCGCCGCACCGGCGGGCGTCCATCTGGCGGGTGGGCCTTGACAACGAGGACCCATCACTTGCAGTCTTCCATCACGCAGAAATGAACTTCCGCAATACGGAAGGAGCGCCGCCTCATGGCCCGCTTTTCAGAAGACGCAGGCAAGGCCCAGCGCTTCGATGTGAACCTGTCGATCCTCTTCACCGAACTCCCGCTGCTGGAGCGCCCCGCGGCCGCCGCGGCCGCCGGCTTCACCGCGGTGGAGCTGTGGTGGCCCTGGATCGAGACGCCCACCCCGCCGCGCGGCGAGTTGGACGCGCTGCGGCAGGCGCTGAAGGACGCCGGCACGCGGCTGGTGGGGCTGAACTTCTACGCCGGGCAGCTGCCCGGACCGGACCGCGGCGCCCTGTCCGTACCCGGTGAGGAGTCGGAGCGCTTCCGGGCCAACATCGACGTGGCCGCCGACTTCGCCGCCTCCGTCGGCTGCACGGCGCTGAACGCGCTGTACGGCAACCGCGTCGAGGGCGTGGACCCGGCGACCCAGGACGAACTGGCCCTGGAGAACCTGGTACTCGCCGCCCGCGCCGCCGACCGGATCGGCGCCACCCTCCTCGTCGAGGCCCTCAACCGGCCCGAGTCGCCCCGCTACCCGCTGGTGAGCGCGCCGGCCGCGGTCGAGGTGGTCGACAAGGTCAACGAGGCCACGGGACTCGGGAACGCCGCGTTCCTGCTGGACCTGTACCACCTGTCGATGAACGGCGAGGACCTGGAGGCGGTGATCGACGCGTACGCCGCCAAGACCGGCCACGTCCAGATCGCCGACAACCCGGGCCGCGGCGCGCCCGGCACGGGCGACCTCGACCTGTCGGCGCTGCTGCTGCGCCTGAACGAGCGCGGCTACGACGGCTGGGTCGGCCTGGAGTACAAGCCCGGCGACCGGCCGAGCGCCGACGCCTTCGACTGGCTGCCCCGGGAACTGCGCGCCGCCGGCTGACGCCCCGTATGGGCGCCCGGCGCCGCACACGGCTGATCGCAGCACGAGCTGTTGAGCACGAGCTTTTGAAAGAGGACACCATGAGCACCCTTCCGAAGATCGCGTGGATCGGGCTCGGCATCATGGGCTCGCCCATGTCCGAGAACCTCCTGAAGGCCGGCTACCAGGTCACCGGCTACACGCTGGAGCAGGAGAAGCTGGACCGGCTCGCCAAGGCGGGCGGCACCGCCGCCGCCTCCCTCGCCGACGCGGTCCGCGACGCGGACGTCGTGATCACGATGGTCCCGGCGTCGCCGCAGGTGGAGGCGATCGCGTACGGCCCCGACGGCATCCTGGAGAACGCCAGGGAGGGCGCGCTGCTGATCGACATGTCGTCGATCACCCCGCAGACCTCGGTCGACCTCGCGAAGGCCGCCGCCGCGAAGGGCATCCGCGTGCTGGACGCCCCCGTGTCGGGCGGCGAGGCCGGCGCCATCGAGGCCGTGCTGTCGATCATGGTCGGCGGCGAGCAGGCCGACTTCGACGCCGCGCTGCCGATCTTCCAGGCGCTCGGCAAGACCATCGTCCTGTGCGGCCCGCACGGCTCCGGCCAGACGGTGAAGGCGGCCAACCAGCTGATCGTCGCCGTCAACATCCAGGCGTGCGCCGAGGCCGTGGTCTTCCTGGAGAAGTCCGGCGTGGACCTCAAGGCCGCCCTGGACGTCCTCAACGGCGGCCTCGCCGGCTCCACCGTGCTGACCCGCAAGAAGGACAACTTCCTGAACCGGGACTTCGCGCCGGGCTTCCGGATCGACCTGCACCACAAGGACATGGGCATCGTGACCGACGCGGCCCGCAACGTCGGCGCCGCCCTGCCCGTCGGCGCCGTGGTCGCCCAGCTGGTGGCCTCGCTGCGTGCCCAGGGCGACGGCGGCCTGGACCACTCGGCGCTGCTGCGCGCCGTCGAGCGGCTGTCCGGGCAGCAGGTCTGACGGGCCCTCACCCCCGCACTCCCGTCCCGGAGCCGTGCTCCTTCACCGGCCCGGGCCGGGCCCGACTTCCGGACGGCGTCGGCGCTGACAACCTGTCCTGTCGCGCCCAGGCGCCGGCGCCGTCCGGAATCCCCTTCTCCGATTTCAACAAACTGTTGACGTCACCTCGGGGCGTCCCTACGCTCCAGAGCACTCGCCAGCAGCTCCCCGTACGGAAGGTCACCAGGTCACGATGTCGAAGCGCGTGCTTACGACCGAGTCCGGCGCCCCGGTCGCCGACAACCAGAACTCCGCCACCGCCGGCATCGGCGGCCCGCTCCTCATCCAGGACCAGCACCTGATCGAGAAGCTCGCCCGCTTCAACCGGGAGCGCATCCCGGAGCGCGTGGTCCACGCCCGCGGCTCCGGCGCGTACGGCTACTTCGAGGTGACCGACGACGTCACCGCGTACACGAAGGCCGCGTTCCTCTCCGAGGTCGGCAAGCGGACCGAGCTGTTCACCCGCTTCTCGACGGTGGCCGACCCGCTCGGCGGCGCCGACGCCGTCCGCGACCCGCGCGGCTTCGCGGTGAAGTTCTACACCGAGGAGGGCAACTACGACCTCGTCGGCAACAACACGCCGGTGTTCTTCATCAAGGACCCGGTGAAGTTCCCCGACTTCATCCACTCGCAGAAGCGCGACCCCTTCACGGGCAGGCAGGAGCCGGACAACGTCTGGGACTTCTGGGCCCACTCCCCCGAGGCGACACACCAGATCACCTGGCTCTTCGGCGACCGCGGCATCCCCGCCTCGTACCGCCACATGAACGGCTACGGCTCCCACACCTACCTGTGGACCAACGCCGACGGCGAGGCGTTCTTCGTCAAGTACCACTTCAAGACGAACCAGGGCATCCGCTGCCTCTCCGCCGAGCAGGCCGCCGAGGTCGCCGGCACCGACCCCACCTCGCACCAGACGGACCTGCTCCAGGCGATCGAGCGCGGCGTCAACCCCTCGTGGACGCTGTACGTGCAGATCATGCCGGCGGCCGAGGCGGCCGACTACCGCTTCAACCCGTTCGACCTGACCAAGGTGTGGCCGCACGCCGACTACCCGCTGCACCGGGTCGGCCGGATGGTCCTCGACCGCAACCCGGAGAACATCTTCGCCGAGGTCGAGCAGGCCGCGTTCTCGCCGAACAACTTCGTGCCCGGCATCGGCCCGTCCCCGGACAAGATGCTCCAGGGCCGCCTCTTCGCCTACGCGGACGCCCACCGCTACCGCCTGGGCGTCAACCACACGCAGCTGCCCGTCAACGCGCCGAAGGCCACCGTGGCGGACAACTACGGCCGCGACGGCCTGATGGCCACCCGCAACGGCTCGCGCCACGACAAGAACTACGAGCCCAACTCGTACGCGGGCCCCGCCGAGACCGGCCAGGCGCTCTCCGCCGCGCTCGCCGTCTCCGGATACACGGGCACCCACCCGGCGCCCGCCCACGTCAAGGACGACGACTTCTTCCAGGCCGGCGAGCTGTACCGGCTGATGTCGGCCGAGGAGAAGGCCCGGCTCGTCGCGAACATCGCGGGCAGCCTGTCGCAGGTCTCCCGCGACGACGTCATCGAGAAGAACCTCGCCCACTTCCACGCCGCCGACCCCGACTACGGCAAGCGCGTCGAGGAAGCGGTCCGCGCCCTGCGCGAGGACTGAGCGGCGCCATGAAGCTGCGTACGGCGGCTGACGGGAGGTCCGTCGCCGTACGCGGTCCGGACCGTGGCCCGGATGAGGGGTGGCCACGGGAACGGACAGCGAGGACCGCGGCGGCGTAGCGCGCCAGTGCGGTGGCGAAGGGACCCCGGTACGCCTTCTTGACCTGAAGGAGGGCGTACGGAGGCTCCGCGCGCGCCGCCGCGGTCCCCCGCACCTCCCCACGAGCCCCGTCCGGCGGCGCGAACGTCCTGTCGCGCCAGCCTCGCACCGTCGGACGGCTTCCACCCTCGGCGGCGCGGACACGGCGGCACTCCCGCCGCACCCGTCGCGGGCACCGCAGGTGCCCCGCCTGTCACGTCCCGCCGCCAGAGCCAGAGCGCGGAGTCGGTTACGGTCCCCGACTCCGCGCTCTTCCGCGTGCGCGCACGCCTGCCGGCCCCCTGCCCATCCGCGCCCCTTCAGTGGCGGGTGGCGTGACTGGGGTCCACGAGGCGTTCCAGGACCGTGCGCACCACCCGGTAGGCCGTCGCCGTCGTCTCGTCGGTGGCCCGTTGCTCCTCGCCCCTGGCCCAGTCGCGGGCGGCACGGAGGCGCCGGAGGAGTTCGTCCGCGTCCACGATGTCGGTCATGTACGTACGGCTACCCCCTCACCGCGCGGCCATGGCAGCGAAGGTCCCGGGAGGCGCGCGGGTGCGGCGCGGTGCGGCGCCGGGGCCGGGTCGTCCCGCACGGGGACCAGGTGCGCGGCCCACGGCACGCGCCCTCCGGCCCGCGCCACGCGCCCCCTGCGGCCCGGGCTCCGCGCCCCGCGCCACACGCGCCCTGCGGGCCGCGCCCCGCGACCCCATGCCACGCGCGCGGCCCGCGGTTCACGCCCGGTGGCCCAAGCCCTGCGGCCGGAGCCCCGCAGCACAACGAAAGGCCCCCGCCCCGGGGTGTCGGGGCGGGGGCCGGTCGGGCGGCCGCGGGGCTCGGGTCAGGCGAGGGGGCGGATCGCGGTCGGGGCGTGGGCCGGCTCGGTGGCCAGCTCCTCCCACTCGGTGATGTCGCTGATGTCCATGGTGCGGCTCATCGAGATGTTGGTGACCCGCTCCAGGATCGCCTCGACGACGACCGGCACGCGGTACTCGGCGGCCAGCTTCTTGGCCTCCTCGAAGGCCGGCAGCAGCTGGTCGGGCTCGGTGACGCGGATGGCCTTGCAGCCGAGGCCCTCGACGACCTTGACGTGGTCGACGCCGTAGACGCCGAGCTCCGGGGAGTTGATGTTCTCGAACTCCAGGTTCACCTGGAAGTTGATGTCCAGGCCGGCCTGCGCCTGGCGGATCAGCCCCAGGTACGAGTTGTTGACCAGGACGTGGACGTACGGGATGCGGTGCTGGGCGCCGACCGCCAGCTCCTCGATCATGAACTGGAAGTCGTAGTCGCCGGAGAGCGCCACGACCTGCGCCTCCGGGTCGGCCTTGGCGACGCCGAGCGCGGCCGGGATGGTCCAGCCGAGGGGCCCGGCCTGGCCGCAGTTGATCCAGTGGCGCGGCTTGTAGACGTGCAGCATCTGCGCGCCCGCGATCTGGGAGAGCCCGATGGTGGTGACGTACCGGGTCTCGGGGCCGAACGCGCGGTTCATCTCCTCGTACACGCGCTGCGGCTTCAGCGGCACGTTGTCGAAGTGGGTGCGGCGCTGCAGCGTGGCCTTGCGCTCCTGCGTGGAGGCGACCCAGGCGGTGCGGTCCGGCAGCCGGCCCGCGGCCTTCAGCTCCTTGGCGACCTCCACGAACAGCTCCAGGGCCGCCTTGGCGTCCGAGGCGATGCCGTAGTCCGGGGCGAAGATCTTGCCGATCTGGGTGGGCTCGATGTCGACGTGGACGAACTTCCGACCCTTCGTGTACACGTCCAGCTTGTAGCCGGTGTGCCGGTTGGCCCAGCGGTTGCCGATGCCGAGGACGAAGTCGGACTCCAGGAAGTTGGCGTTGCCGTAGCGGTGCGAGGTCTGCACGCCGACCATGCCGGCGTTGAGCCCGTGGTCGTCGGGGACGGCGCCCCAGCCCATCAGGGTCGGGATGACCGGGGTGCCGGTCAGCTCCGCGAACTCGACCAGCAGGTCCGACGCGTCGGCGCTGATGACACCGCCGCCAGCGACGATCAGCGGACGCTCCGACTCCAGCAGGAAGGAGAGCGCCTTCTCGATCTGGGCACGGGTCGCGGCCGGCTTGTAGACGGGCAGCGGCTCGTACGTCTCCGGGTCGAAGTCGATCTCGGCGAGCTGGACGTCGATGGGCAGGTCGATGAGGACCGGGCCCGGACGGCCGGAGCGCATCAGGTGGAACGCCTGCTGGAAGACGCCGGGGACCTGCGCGGCCTCCAGGACGGTGGTGGCCGCCTTGGTGACCGGCTTGGCGATCGACGCGATGTCGACGGCCTGGAAGTCCTCCTTGTGGATCACGTGCGTCGGCGCCTGGCCGGTGATGCACAGGATCGGAATCGAGTCACCCATGGCCGAGTACAGGCCGGTGATCATGTCGGTGCCCGCCGGGCCCGACGTACCGATGCAGACGCCGATGTTGCCGGGGTTGGTTCGGGTGTAGCCCTCGGCCATGTGGGACGCGCCCTCGACGTGGCGGGCGAGGGTGTGGTCGATGCCGCCCCCCTCCTTGAGCGCCTTGTAGAAGGGGTTGATCGCCGCGCCCGGCACACCGAACGCGCTGGTGACGCCTTCGCGCTTGAGGATCTCAACTGCCGCTCGGGCGGCGGTCATTCGAGGCATGGGTGCTCCTGCTTCGGCCTGGCGGACCGGGCTCTGTCGCGCCACCTGAGAGCATCGATCCGTATGCGATTCCGCAATGCGGAAGTCTCTTTCTGTTATACGGAAGCAATGTAGGCGGGGCTGCCGGAACCCGTCAAGGGATGGCCGAATGCCCTCCCCATCCGCGCGGCCGTGGTGGACGATGGGCGACGAGTCGAAGGGGGCGATCGCCGTGGGAGAGAACGTGCCGGTGCGCTGCCCGGTCTGCCGGCGTGCGCACGCGTACGCGTCGCCCGTCTATCCGTGCGCCTGCGGGGCGCCCGTCGCGCCGCCGCTGATGCGCGGCGCCCCGGCCGAGCCGATCACCCACCGGACCTGGACGGACGAGTGGGTCACCGTGCGCTGCGCGGCGTGCGGCCGCCAGGACCAGTGGCCGCAGCCGGAACTGGGCTGCCCGTGCGGCACGGTGCTGCGCGTTCCGGTGCGCCCCGTGACGGCCGCCGCGTCCCCGCCCCGCTCCCTCGCGCCGGGCGGCGCCCCCGGCGCCCTCCCCGGCACGGGCGGTACTCCCGGCGGCTCCGGTACGGGCGGTACTCCCGGCGGCTCCGGTACGGGCGGTACTCCGGGTGCGGGCGCCGCCTCCGGCGCCGTCCCCGGTACGGACGGCGCACCGGGTACGGGCGGCGCGGGCGCCCGCCCCGGTACGGGCGCCGAGCCCGCCGACCCCGCTCCGCCCCGACCCGGCGCCCCCGGCGCCACGTCCTCCACCCCAGGCGTGTCCACCGTGCCCGCGGCCTCCCCGCCCCCGCCCCCGCACCCGGTCCCTCCGGCCGCCGGACGCCCCCCGTTCAACCCCGTCACCATCCGCACCGCCCGTGACGTGGTGACCGCCGCCGCGCTCTATCTGCGCTGGCTGGGCTTCCGCGAGGTCGTACAGCCCGAGGAGCGCCGCTCCTCGGTGTCGCCGGCCGTCGAGCTGCGCGGCCCCGGACTGGTCGCCCAGGTCGATCCGACGACCCGCCCCGTACCTCTCCGGGCCGTCGAGTGCCTCTGGCTGGAGGGGCTCGCCTCCTCGTCGGCCGCCGTGTACTTCTCGCTCGCCGGGTACGAGGACAGGGCCCGCGCCCGCGCGGACGGCGTCTGCCTGCCGCTGTTCGTCATGGACCTCACCGGCACCCCGCAGCCCGTGAACACCCCGGCCGACGACCTCCTGGCGCGGGGGGCGTGAGCGTGCGCATCCGGACCGCCCGCCCCGAGGACCTGCCGCTGCTCCAGGACGTCGAGCGCGCGGCCGGCGAGCCGTTCCGCGCGCTCGGCATGGACGCGATCGCCGACGACGACCCTCCGCCGCTGGACGTCCTGGAGGGCTACCGGGCGGCCGGCAGGGCCCGCGTGGCGGACCTGGGCGGGCGCCCGGTCGCGTACCTGGTCTGGGACGAGGTGGACGGCGCCGCCCACGTCGAGCAGGTGTCCGTCCACCCGGACGCCGCCCGCCGGGGCGTGGGCCGCGCCCTGATCGAGGACCTGGCGGCGGACGCGGCGGCCAGAGGCGTACCGGCGCTGACGCTGACGACGTTCACGGACGTGCCGTGGAACGCCCCGTACTACGCGCGGCTCGGCTTCCGGGTGCTGGAAGCGGCGGAGCTGACCGGCGGGCTGCGCGCGATCCGCAGCGCCGAGGCGGCCCACGGCCTGGACCGCTGGCCGCGCGTCTGCATGCGCCGCGACCTGCGCTGAGCCGGGACACCGGGCACCCCGCCGCGCCCACCCCGGAGCCCCCGAGCCCCGCCCCGCCGTCCGCCCCAGCCGCCCCGCGCCCCCCGCCCTCAGTCCCGGCGGTTCCCGTACCGCTCCCTGAGCTCCACCTTGCGCACCTTGCCGCTCACCGTCATGGGGAAGGCGTCCAGGACCTCCACGCGGCGCGGGATCTTGTAGTGCGCGAGGCGGTCGCGGCAGTACGCGGCGACCTCCTCGTAGGTGGGCGGGTCGGCCGGGTCGCGCGGGATCACGCAGGCGAGGATCTCCTCCCCGTACCGCTCGTCGGGCACGCCGACCACCTGCACGTCGGCGATCTTCGGGTGGCCGTACAGGAACTCCTCGATCTCCCTGGGGTACACGTTCTCGCCGCCCCGGATGATCATGTCCTTGATGCGGCCGACGATCTGGACGTATCCGTCCTCGCGCATCACCGCCAGGTCGCCGGTGTGCATCCAGCGGCCCGCGTCGACGGCCTCGGCGGTCCGTTCGGGCTCGTCCCAGTAGCCGAGCATCACCCCGTACCCGCGGGTGCACAGTTCGCCGGCCTCGCCGCGCGGCAGGGTCACGCCGCTCACCGGGTCGACGACCTTCACCTCCACGTGCGGCAGGACGCGGCCGACCGTGCCGGTGCGGCGCTCCAGGTCGTCGTCGCGGCGGGTCTGCGTGGAGACGGGCGAGGTCTCCGTCATGCCGTAGCAGATGGACACCTCCGCCATGTTCATCTCCGTGACGACCCGCTTCATCACCTCGACCGGGCAGGGCGAGCCGGCCATGATCCCGGTGCGCAGCGACGAGAGGTCGTACGCGGCGAAGTCCGGCAGGTTCAGCTCCGCGATGAACATGGTCGGCACCCCGTACAGGGAGGTGCAGCGCTCCTGCTGGACGGCGCGCAGGGTGGCCTCCGGCTCGAAGGAGGGCGCGGGGATGACGACGCACGCCCCGTGGGAGGTGGCCGCGAGGTTTCCCATGACCATGCCGAAGCAGTGGTAGAACGGCACCGGCAGGCAGATCCGGTCCTGCTCGGTGTAGGCGATCATCTCCCCCACGAAGTAGCCGTTGTTGAGGATGTTGTGGTGGGAGAGGGTGGCGCCCTTGGGGAATCCGGTGGTGCCCGAGGTGTACTGGATGTTCACCGGGTCGTCGCAGGACAGCAGCGCCTCGCGCGCGGCGAGCTCCGCCGCGTGGCCGGGGGTGGCGCGGGCGATCAGCTCGTCCCAGGTCGGGTCGCCGATGTGGACGGTCTCGCGCAGGGCGGGGCACTCGGAGCGCACCTGTTCCACCATCGCCCGGTAGTCGCTGGTCTTGTGGGCCAGGGAAGCGACGAGGAGGCTCACCCCCGCCTGGTTGAGGACGTACGCCAGCTCGTGGGCGCGGTAGGCGGGGTTGATGTTGACCATGACGGCGCCGACGCGGGCCGTGGCGTACTGGACGAGCACCCACTCCGGGCAGTTGACGGCCCAGATGCCGACCCGGTCGCCGCGCTCGACGCCCGACGCGAGCAGGGCGCGGGCCAGTTCGTCCACGGCGGCGCCGAACTCGGCGTACGTCCAGCGGCGCCCGGACGGGACGTCCACCAGCGCCTCGCGGTCGGGGAAGCGTTCCACCGCCCGCGCCAGATTGGCGCCGATGGTGTCGCCGAGCAGCGGCGTGCCGCCGGTGCCGTGCGCGTACGAGAGCTCCTTGACACCGCTCACCGGTGGTCCTCCTCGCGGTACTCGGCGGCCGACCCCTCCGCCGTGCGGCGGCGGAGCTCGATACGGCGGATCTTCCCGGACACGGTCTTGGGCAGGTCCGCGAACTCGATGCGGCGGACGCGCTTGTACGGGGAGAGGACCGCGCGGGAGTGCGCGAACAGCGCCTTCGCGGTGTCCGGTCCGGGCTCCCAGCCGTCGGCGAGCACGATGTACGCCTTCGGCACGGTCAGCCGCAGCGGGTCGGGCGCGGGCACGACGGCGGCCTCGGCGACCGCCTCGTGTTCGAGGAGGGCGCTCTCCAGCTCGAACGGCGAGATCTTGTAGTCGGAGCTCTTGAAGACGTCGTCGGCGCGCCCCACGTACGTGAGGTATCCGTCCGCGTCGCGGGAGCCGATGTCGCCGGTCCGGTAGTAGCCGCCCGCCATGGCCTCGGCGGTGCGCTCCGGGTCGCCGTGGTAGCCGGTCATCACCCCGACCGGGGCGGCCGAGAGGTCCAGCGCGATCTCGCCCTCGTCGGCGCCGGGCCGGCCCGTCACCGGGTCCAGCAGCTCGACGCGGAAACCGGGGCTGGGCCGCCCCATGGAGCCGGGCTTCAGCGGCTGGCCGGGGCTGTTGGAGATCTGGACGGCCGTCTCGGTCTGCCCGAACCCGTCCCGGACGGTGACGCCCCAGGCGCGCCGCACCGCCGCGATGACCTCCGGGTTGAGCGGCTCGCCCGCCGCGACGACCTCCCGGGGCGGGGTGCGCAGCGCGGTCAGGTCCGCCTGGATGAGCATCCGCCACACGGTGGGCGGCGCGCAGAAGCTGGTGACGCCGTGCCGGTCCATCTCGGCCATGAGGCGGGCGGCGTCGAAGCGCGTGTAGTTGTGGATGAAGACCGTGGCCTCGGCGTTCCACGGCGCGAAGAGATTGGACCAGGCGTGCTTGGCCCAGCCGGGCGACGAGATGTTGAGGTGCACGTCGCCGGGGCGCAGACCGATCCAGTACATCGTCGCGAGGTGCCCGACGGGGTACGAGGTGTGGGTGTGCTCCACGAGCTTGGGGCGTGCGGTGGTGCCCGAGGTGAAGTAGAGCATCAGCGTGTCGGAGGCGTCGGTGGGGCCGTCGGGGGTGAAGGCCGCGTCCGCGGAGTACGCCTCCTCGTACGGCGCCCAGCCGGTCCCGTCCGGGGTGCCGCCGACGGCGATGCGGGTGTACTCCCCCGGCACCTCGTCGAACTTGGCCGCGTCGGCCGCGCGGACGACCACGTGCCGGGCCCGGCCGCGTTCGACGCGGTCCCGCAGGTCGGCGGGGCCCAGCAGCGGCGTGGCGGGGATGACGACGGCGCGCAGCTTCATCGCCGCGAGGGCGGTCTCCCACAGTTCGGCCTGGTTGCCGAGCATCACGATGATCCGGTCGCCGGCCCGTACGCCGTGCGTGTCGCGCAGCCAGTTGGCGACGCGGGCGGAGCGGGCGGACATCTCGGCGAAGGACAGCCGGGTCTCGGTGCCGTCCTCCTCCACGATGTGCAGCGCCGTCCGGTCGTTGCCGTCCGCGATGGCGTCGAACCAGTCCAGCGCCCAGTTGAACCGGGCGGGCCGGGGCCAGGTGAACCCGGCGTACGCCGCCTCGTAGTCCTCCCGGTGCCGTAGCAGGAAGTCCCGGGCGGCCCGGAACTCCTCGGTCGCGCCGCTACCCGACATCTGTGTCCTCCTCGTTGCGGGACCTGTTCGCGCCATCGTGTAATCAGTGACCCAGGTCTCACTACCCCCGTACGGGGGTGAAGCGGCGGGCGGGAGCGGTGCGCGTGGGTGAACGGGTGCGCGTGGGTGGACGGCGGAGCGAGGCGGCCGAGCTGCGGACGGCGCTGCTCCGGATGCGCCGTGCCACGGGGCTGCCGGTGGCGTTCGGCGGGCTGCTGGACGACCGGCCCCGGGCGCCGCTGCGGATCGAGGAGCTGTCGGGCGCGTCGTCGGAGGTGCTGCGCGGGCTGGTGATCAGCCCCGGCAGCGGCCTGGGCGGCCGGTCGATGGCGCTCGCGCGGCCGTGCGCGGTGACGGACTACCCGGTGGCGCGGCACATCAGCCACGAGTACGACCAGCCGGTCGCCGCGGAGGGCCTGCGATCGGTGCTCGCCGTGCCGGTGGTGGTGGGGCGCCGGGTGCGGGCGGTGCTGTACGGGGCGCTGCGCACGCCGCTGCCGCTGGGCGACCGGGTGCTGGACGCGGCGGTCGCGGCGGCGCGGGACATGGAGCAGGCGCTGGCGGTACGCGACGAGGCGCGGCGCCTCCTGGCCCCGGAGCCCGGCAGGGGCGCGGCCTGCGGCGCGGCCGGGGCGCCCGGCGGGGCGGGGGCACCGGACGGGGCCGGGGCGCCGGGCGGGGCGGCGGCGTGGGAGGCGGTGCGGGAGGCGCACGGGGAACTGCGCGCGCTGGCCCCGCGCATCGCGGACCCGGCGCTGCGGGCCGAGCTGCTGGCGGCGTGCGGCCGGCTGGCCTCGGCGGCCGGGGCGCCCGCGGCTGGCGCGGAGGGGCGGGCGCCGCGGGTGGGGCTCGCGCCCCGTGAGCTGGACGTGCTGGCGGCGGTGGCGACGGGCGCGACCAACGCGGACGCGGCGCGGCGCCTGGGGCTGCGGCCCGAGACGGTGAAGGGCTACCTGCGGTCGGCGATGCGCAAACTGGGCGCCCACACGCGGCTGGAGGCGGTGGTGGCGGCCCGCAGGGCGGGCCTGCTGCCGTAGGACGCGGGGCGTGCGGGGCCCTTCACCCGGCGACGGTGCCGAACCGCACGTCGTACGGCCGTCCGCCGCCGAGGAGGCCGAGCATCCGCCCGGCCTCTTCCACCACGGCGGTGCGGGCCGCGCGCCCGAGGGGGGCGAAGGGCTGCACGGTCACCGTCACCGGCCCGTCCGCCGCCTCCTCCAGCCGCCAGAGCCCGGCGAGGAAGCCGTCGAGGAGGAAGGTGCGGTAGGCCTGGTTGCCCTTCCAGGTGCGGGCCTTGTAGACGTCCGGTACGAGGCGGGTGCGGTCGGCGTGGGAGAGCAGGACGTTGTCGTACTCGGGCAGGAAGCGCGGCGGGGCCGGGGTGTCGGGGTCGGGGCGGGGCGCGTCGGGCAGGTCGAACAGCTCGGTGCCGTGCGGGTCGCGGAAGACGAGGAGGCGGGGCCTCAGCCGGGCGAAGGCGTCGCGCAGCCGGGTCAGTCCGGACCAGGTCTGCATGTCCTTGACGGAGGCGGGCCCGAAGGCGGCCAGGTAGCGCGGGACGAGGTCGTCCAGGCGGGCGGGCGGTACGGGACCGGCGCCGGGGCCCCGGCCGAGCCACACGTCGACGGTGGTCAGCGCGACCTGCCCGCCGCGCTCCCACAGTCCGCGCGGGGTGGCCTGGACGAGGGGCAGGAGGCAGCGCGCGAGGCCGGTGAGGGCGAGGGGGTCGGCGTCGGGCCAGCGGGTCAGCAGCACCGCGCGGATCTCCTTGGGGGTGCGGGGCCGCTCCTCCACGAACGGCCGGACGAGCGCGGTCAGGGCGTCCAGGTCGACCCCGGGGCAGCGCTTGGCGAACATCCGCACCTCGCGGTCCCGGGCGGGCATCGTCAGCGGGATCAGCGCCAGGGCGTCGTCGGCGGTGTGGGTGTGGAGGGTGGAGCGCATGGTGACGGTCCGGACCGCCGCGCGGCGCTCCATGAGCCCGGACAGCTCCTCGGGCCGGAACCCGTCGAGGCGGGCGGCGAGGGCCTGGTAGGGCGGCTTGGTGTTCTGCGCCTGGAGGCCGACGAGGTGGCGTACGGCGTCCTCGGCGCCCATGGGGGCAGGGCACAGGAGGAGCTGGCGGGCGAGGGTGGCACGGTTCAGGGCGCGGAGGGAGAGCTCGGGCGGGGACGTCGTGGCCATGCCCGGCACGCTACCGAGACTCGCGGACACCTTCTGTCCGCGAGGCGTACGGATTGCGGCCATGCCGGGGCAAAGCGGTGCGTATATCCTGCACGGGGCGTGCGCCGCCACGCCCGTACGAGTGAGCCGGCGAGCGGGAGGTGAGCGCGGAGGATGACGCTGCCGTCGAGGAAGCACCACCGGCGCCGCGCGCGGGAGCAGGCCCCGCCGGACCCCGTCGCGGCGCCCGGTGCGCCCGCCGCCCCGGCCAGTGTCGTGGAGGCGGCCCTGTACCGGGACGGGCGCAGGGTGGCGTCCCCGGCGTCGCTGTCGGAGACGTACCGCCGGCTGCGCGAGGAGCCGGACGGCATGGCGTGGATCGGACTGCACCGGCCGTCGGAGCGGGACCTGCTGTCGCTGGCCGTCGAGTTCGGCCTCCACGAGTTGGCCGTCGAGGACGCGATGGAGGCCCACCAGCGGCCGAAGCTGGAACGGTACGGCGACACGCTGTTCGTCGTCCTGCGCGCGGCCCGCTACCTGGACGCGCAGGAGGAGGTGGACTTCGCGGAGCTGCACGTCTTCGTCGGCCCGGACTTCCTCATCACCGTCCGGCACGGCGCCGCCCCGGACCTCTCGGCCGTGCGCCGCCGCATGGAGGACACCCCGGAACTGCTGGCCCTGGGCCCCGAGGCGGTGCTGTACGCGATCCTCGACGCGGTCGTCGACGGGTACGCGCCGGTGGTGGCGGGTGTGCAGAACGACATCGACGAGATCGAGACCGAGGTGTTCCGCGGCGACCCGGAGGTGTCCCGGCGCATCTACGAACTGTCCCGCGAGACGGTCGAGTTCCAGCGGGCCACCCGCCCCCTGGTGGGCATGCTCCACGGCCTGATGGCGGGCTTCACCAAGTACGGCACGGACGAGGAGCTCCAGCGCTACCTGCGGGACGTCGCCGACCACGTCACGCACATCAGCGAACGCGTCGACGGCTTCCGCCAGGCACTCACGGAGATCCTCACCGTCAACGCGACCCTGGTGACCCAGCAGCAGAACGCCGAGATGCGCGCCCTGGCGGAGGCGGGCTTCGAACAGAACGAGGAGATCAAGAAGATCTCCGCGTGGGCGGCCATCCTCTTCGCCCCCACCCTGGTCGGCACGATCTACGGCATGAACTTCGACCACATGCCGGAGCTCCACTGGCTGTACGGCTACCCGTTCGCGATCCTGCTGATGGCCGTGGTGTGTACGAGCCTGTACGTGATCTTCAAGCGCAGGGGCTGGCTGTAACGAGCGGACCCCCGCGTGCTCATCGGCCTTTCTCGGCCGCCGGCGTAGTCACCACCGTTCCCACGCGATGAACGGGGCTCCGCCGCCGCGGCCCGCGGTGACGAGCAGCCCGCCGACCTCGTACATGGCGCTCACCGGGCTCGGCACCGGGTCGCGGAAGTGGCGCTCGTCGGTCTCGTCGCCGTCCCGGGCGTCGAGCTCGATCAGGGTGGTGATCGCCTCGGCCTGGGTGGACCACTCGCACAGCACCGTGACTTTGCCGCCGTTCACCGTCATCGCCGCCGCCGGATCGTCCATCTCCTCCGACCAGGCTCTCCGGCCGGTCTTGAGGTCGAAGGCGATGACCGTGTGGTGGTTGCCCTTGTGCCAGTAGCCGGCCAGCGCGTAGAGGCGGTCGCCGGCGACCGCCGTCTGCATCAGGCTGCCCGCGTCGATCACGCCGTCGTCGCCCTGGGAGAAGTCGATGGTGGGCCGCGGACGGCCGTTGTCGTCGAACGAGGCGAACAGGCCCGTCGCCCCCTGGTTCTTGTCGGACGATCCGATCGCCAACACCAGCGGGTCGACCGCTTCGATGTAGACGCTCGTCGCCGGGTCGAGGGGGCGGCGCGCGTCGATGGGAACGTTCCACTTCAGGGCGCCGGTGGTGCGGTCGAACGCGGCCACCGTCAGCTCGGAGACCTCGCGCTTGTCGCGTCCCCCGGCCTCGCAGGAGAGGACGGCGACCACCCGCTTCTCACCGACGGCGACCTCGTCCGGCCCGCACCGGTCGGGCAGTGGGGCCGTCCATCGGAGCGTGCCGGTGCGCAGGTCCAGGCCGCGCAGGGTGGCCTTGCCGCGCGCGCCGTCCGTCTTCGCGGGGCGCTCCTGCGCATCGTGCTCGGGGTCGCGCAGGTCCTCGGCCACCACGGCGAGGTCACCGCCCGCGTCGAGGTCGGGGTTCGGCAGAGCGGCGGCGTCGCCGAGGTCCTTGCCGCGTTCCCGTTCCTCCTTCCACAGCTGCCGGCCGCTCCTGGCGTCCAGGGCGATGATGGTCGTGCAGGGCGATGCAGGCTGCCCGGCGCTGTCGCGGCCGCCCGCGCTCTGGACGACGAGCACGGCTCCCGCACCGGCGTGCTCGGCGCTGTCGCAGATCTCGCCCCGGGCCGGCGGCACGTACTCCCAGAGCTTGCCGCCCTTGCGGTCCCCGGTGAGCGCGTATCCGCTCACCGCGTCGTAGCGGCTGCGGACGGCGACATCACCGACGACCCAGTTGTCGTCGCCGGCGGTGGCCTCCGCCCCCCGGTCCTCCGCGGCCGCCCAGGACTTCAGCATGGCGTCCCAGGGCAGGTAGCCCTCGGCCGAGAGGAAGAAACCCACGAGCGTTCCGATCCCGCCCAGCAGGACGGCCAGGGTCACCAGTGGACCCGCTGCTCCTCTTGCCGACATCCCGCGCCCCCCAAGGCTGCACGTGTCCCGAATCCCCGCGCGGCAGCACCCCCCTGGCGTCCGCCGCCGTCCACCCGGCCCTCGGCCGTGCGAGCGGAGATCATCCTAAGGGTGACGTCCCCGGGCACGCGTGCGGACCGTCCCGTCACGGGGCCGGGCATACGGGCCGAGCCACCACGGTCGCACGCGCCGCAGGCCAGGGCGGCCGGGCCGTCGGGTTCCACCGGCGCCCGCCCTTCCCGTTCCTCCAGGTCGCCTGGCCCGACGCGGGCGGGGGCTTCCACTGGGAGGAGCGGGCCGCCCCGGCGCACCGGAGCTCCCAGCCCTCGCTGTGGCTTCCGCCCGGTGAGCATCCGCCCGGGGTGTGGACCGCCGGGATCTGACGGGGCGTGGGTCCCGCGCGCCGCCGCCGTGCCACGCGGGCTCACATGTACTGGAAGTAGCGGTCCCACCAGGACGGGGGCAGGTCGTCTTCCTCCTCCGCCTCCTCGTCGTCCTGGGCGGCCAGCGCCGCCAGGATCGCCTCCGCCTCCTCGTCCTCCCCGAGGCTCGGGCCGTCGTACGGCTCCAGCAGCAGGGCGACGGGGACGTAGACGCAGCCGAGTTCCCCGCACAGGTCGTCCAGCCATGTCACGAACGGGGCGCTCAGGCCCTCCTCGCAGCCCGGCACGCCCCAGGCGTCGCCCGTGCCGGCGGTGACGAACGGGCCGAAGTTGCTCAGCAGGACCCACAGCGGCCGGTCCGCTCCCGAGGCGCCCGCGGGGACGGAGACGTAGCCGAGGAAGCTGGCGTCCTGCCCGTGACCGGCCGTCACGGACGGGCCGAACCGCCGCCGCAGGGCGTCGGCGAGGCGGGCGAAGCGGGCGCGGGCGGCGGGGACGTCGTAGTCCGCGGGCAGTTCGAGGTGCGCGGGGTCGTCCTGCTCGCGCAGCAGCGCGCGGAGGCGGTCGGGGGGAAGCATGGGTGTCCTTACGCGGTGGGGCGGGGGCGGGAGCGGGCGGCGTCCCGCCGGGGGTGAGGGCGGTGCCCTCGGAATGCGGCCGGGGCGGCGGCCGGACCGGCCGCCGCCCCTTCAGACCCTCGGGCCGTGTGTGCCTCAGGCCGTCGGGCAGTCCCTCGACGCCGACGGGTAGGCGGTGATGACACGGTACTTCTTGCTCTTGTACCGGGTCACGATGCACAGGAACTTCTCGCCGCCGTCGCCGATGGCCTCGTCGTACTCGACGGGGAAGACCTTGTTGCCGCGGTTGAGGATCGGGTCGCCGCTGCGCTTCTTCCACGCGTCGTCGATGAGCGCGAGCAGCGCGCCCTGGTCCTTCTCCTTGAACACGCCGTGCAGCGGCTTGTCCGGGTTGGGCCGGGTGTGGTCCATGACGTGGTCGATGCGGTGCCGGTTGGCGCTCTCCCGCATGTAGACCAGGCCGCCGGGCGACTGGAAGATGTCGTTGCCCAGGTTCTGGAAGCCCACGGGGCAGCTGAAGGAGGTGGACGCGCTCGCCGACATCGCCGTGAACGCGGCGAAGCTCGCGAGCGACCTGGCGCACAGCGCGAAGGCCGGGTTCTTGCCGAACAGCTTGCGGAAGAAGTCGTCCGCCTTGGTGCCCCACTTGCCGAACTTGACGCCCGCGGCGCCCCAGCCGGCGAACGGCACCATGCCCGCGCAGGAGAGACCCGCGTCGATCTTCTTGCCCTCGCCGAAGTACCAGGCGCAGTTGGCGCCGTCGGCCACCTCGCCGAAGCCGGGGATCAGGCCGAGGACGTCGAGGGAGAAGTGGCCGCCCTCGGAGAGCAGCTTCCCCCAGTCGATGTCGTCGAGCTTCGCCATGTACTCGGCGAACTCCTCGTCCTCCGCCCGCAGCGCGCGCTCTTCCCACTCGGCCGCGACATCCGCGAAGTGCTGCCTGATCTCCTCCTGCAGCTTGCGGAAGGCGACCTCGCCGGCCGCGGTCGCGGCCTTGCTCGCCGCCGCGGCGTCCTTGCCGGCGGCGATCGAGGAGGCGTACGCGGCGTCGGCGGCGGCCCAGGCGTCGGCCGCGGAGGCCTGCGCCGCGGCGGCGGACGCCTGGGCGCGGCTGGCCGACAGGTCGGCGCTGCGGGCGGCGTTCTTCGCGTCGGCCTCGGCCGCGCGGGCGGCCCGTGCCGAGGCCGCGGCCTCGGCTGCCGACTTCTCGGCGGCGTCCGCGTGGGCGTCGGCCTGCTGGGCGTACTCCGACGCCTGCGTCGCGGATGCCTGCGCCTGCTGGGCGTACTCGGCCGCCTCGGCGGCCGCCTTGCGGGCCTCGGCGGCGACCTTCAGGGCGAGCGCGGCGTTCTGCTGGGCCGTCGCGGCCGTGCGGGCCGCGCCGGCGATCATGCCCTGGAGCCGGGACACGTGCGTCGCGGTGAGCTTGTCCTGCCGCGCCGCGCGGTACTGCTCCACCTGGATGAACCGGTGCAGCACCTGCGGCGGGCCGTTCAGCGCCACATCGGCCGCGGCCTTCATCTCGGGTCCGCCGAAGCTGCGCAGCTGGACGGCGCGGACGCGCTCGTCGCTGGTGCGGGCCGTGTAGAAGCCGGTGTGGATGAACTCGCGCATCCGCTCCGTCGAGCCGGAGTCCAGCGCCTCCTGGCCCGCCTTCATCACCGCGGGGCCGCCGTTGTTCATCAGCTGCGTGACGCGGACGCGGTAGTCGTTGCGGGCCGCCTCGTGCTGGCCCGTCGCGATGAACGCGCTGATCTGCGCGGCGTCGCCGTTCAGCGCCGTCTTGGCCGCCGTGCGGACCGCCTCGTAGTCGGAGTCCCACGCGAGGTTGACCGTACGGGCGTGCTCGTCGCGCTTGACGGCCTGCTGGAAGCCGGTGCGGATGTACTCGACGACCAGCTCGTCCGACCCGGCGAGGGCGGCCTCGGCGGTGGTGGCGCTCCACATGCCGCGCGTCTTGGCGACGTGCAGGGCGACCTTGCGGGCCTTCGCGGCGACGTCGGCGAGGTTCACGCCCGGGGCGCTCACCTCGGTGGCGAGGCGCTGCGCCTCCGCGTCGGCGGCGCGGGCCTCCTCGGCCTCCCGCAGTTCGCGTGCCCGGCGCTCGTCGTCGGCGATCTTGAGGGCCTTGGCCTTCTCGACCTCGGTGTAGCGGCGGTCGGCCAGCTCGGCCGCCTCGACCTCGCGGGCGACGTCGTAGGTGGTCTTGGCCTGGGCGACGGCGGCGGTCGCCGTGTCGGCGGCCTTCTTGGCCTCGTTGGCGTGCTTGGTGGCCTCGGTGGCCGCGACGGCGGCGTCACCGGCGTGTTCGGCGGCCGCCTCGGCGGCCGCGGCGGCGTTGCGGGCGTGGGTCGCCGCGGAGTTGGCGGCGTCCCGCGCCTGGCGGGCGGCGGTGGCGGACTTCGCGGCGAGCGCGACGGCCCGGTTCGCGGCGGCGGTGGCCGCGGCCGCGTGCCGGCGGGCGTCGGCCGCCGCCTCCCGGGCCCGCTGGGCCTGGGCGCTGGAGACGTTGGCGTGGCCGCTCGCCGCCTCGGCGGCCGCGGCGGCCGCGTCCGCGTTGGCACCGGCGCTGGCGGCGGCGGTCGCCGCGACACCGGCCTCGTCGGCGGCGGTCGCCGCGTGGTCGGCGGCCTTGGCGGCGGTCTCGGCGCCCTTGGCCGCGGCGTACGCGCCTTCGGCGGCCTTGCGGGCGGCGTCGGCCTTGGTGGCGTCCGTCGCGGCGTCGGCGGCGGCGCCGCGGGCGCGGGCGGCGGCCTGGGCGGCGGCCGCGGCGGCGGACGCGGCCTGGGCGGCGGCGCTCGCGGCGATCCGCGCGGAGGTGTTGGCGGCGCGGGCGGCGCCGATGGCCTCCTGGGCGGCCTTGGCGGCCCCGCGGGCGGCGTCGGCGGCGCGGCCGGCGGCGTTGGACGCCTTGATGGCGTCCTCCTTCGCCGCGGCGGTCTCGACGGCGGCCTTCTGGGCGGCCTCCTTGGCGAGCTTGGTCGCGGCGATGGCGCGGGCGGAGGCCTCCTTGGCGGCCTCGGTCTCGACGCGGGCCTGCCGGCCGGCCTCCTCGACCTGGGCGACGAGGTCCTCGATGGTGGCCTGCTCCTGGTCGCGGGCCCGCGCGATGTGCTGGCCCACCTCCAGGAACTCGGTCACGTCCTCGGGCGTGCCGTCGAGGGCGACCCGCGCGGCCTCCTGGGTGGCGGGGCCGCCGGTGCTGAGGATCTGCACCACCTGGACGCGCTCGTCGTTGCGCCGGGCGTCGTACTGGCCTTCGGTGATGAAGCGCTGCACGTCCTCGGGGGTGCCGTTGAGGGCGGCCTGGCCGACCCGCTTCACCTCCGGCCCGCCGGCGCTGATGATCTGGGTGGCGCGGACCCGCTGGTCCTGGACGAGCGGCGCCTGCCAGCCCGACTCCAGGAAGGCGTCCAGGTCGGCGGGGGTGCCGGCGAGGGCCGCCTGGGCCGCCTCGCGCACGCCCCGGCCGCCCGCCGAGAAGATCTGCACGGTGGCGACCCGGTCGTCGGACAGTTCGGCGACGGCGCGCTCGCTGGAGAGGAACGCCTGCACCTGGGCGTCCGAGCCCAGCAGCGCGGCCTCGGCGGCGGCCTTCACTCCGGGGCCGCCCAGCTTCCAGGCCCGCAGGACCTCGCCGCGCGGGGTGGCGGGGATGTGGTCGGTGCTGGGCGCGTCCTCGGGAGCGGGGGTCTCGCCGGTGGTCGCGGTCGCCGCGGTCGTGGCGAGCGCGGGGGTGCCGGGGAGGCCGACGACGAGCGAGAGGAGCAGGGCCAGGCAGACCGCCCGCGCCGAGTTCCTCGTCGCACGCGTGCGACGGTCAATATCCGGCAGCCGGAAGACTCCGGCCCGGGATCCGCGTCTGTGTATCAAGGTGGGCACAACCATTCATTTCTGGCCAACACATGGTCTGGACAAGGGAGTTCGACGTCGTGAGGATACGTGGCGCATAAAGGCGCCAAGCCGGTGTCGCGGGAGGACGGCGCGAGCGAGCGCACGGTGTCCCGCGAGCCTGGCTGACGGAACATCATGCCGCAGTCCCGTGACGGCCGTTCGGCCTGGACGGAACGTCCGGTACTGCCGGGAACGCCCTGGTCACCGCCTGTGCGATCGGTGAAGTGATCACCCGTGCCGGGCCGTTGAACTCTTGATATCGTGCGATCGCCGCCGAGACCGGGTGGCCGCACAGGGGCGCTCCGCGACTTCGGCCGTGGACGCGCTCCGGGGGGCGAGGGGGACGTCGTGCCATCCGGGCGGGACATCCAACGCCGCGCCGCGCGTCACCGTACCGGCCGATTCGCGGCCGTCACCGACGCGCGCGACCGGCATGCCGACGGTGCCGACCGGTTCCGGTCAGCCGTGTCCGCATGCGCCGGGCATGCCGTTTCCCTGGAAGGAATCACCTGATGAAGTCCCGCACCCGCAGAATCCTGCTGGCCGGTGCCACGGTCGGCGCCGTCGTCGCCGGAGGCACCGCCCTGGCCGCCGCCGCCCCGGCCGCCGCGCCCCTCGCCGGTGAGGGCGAGATGACGTACGCGGTGGAGGACTTCAACTACCCCGGCGCGGACCGCATCTTCACCGAGCAGGGCATCAAGCTCAAGCGGGGCGACGGCCGCATCACCCTGGTCGCCTGCAACGACTCGGCCGACCAGATCAAGGTGCTCACCCGTGTCGGCGCCGGCGAGTTCTGCTTCAAGGCGACCCACACCAGCGGCTACGTCACGCTCGAACTGGCCGATGTCTTCGCCATCCAGACGGAGAGCCACCCCGTGCGGGCCGAGCTGACCGCCGAGGGCAAGAGCCAGACCGTCGACGTGCCGAAGAACGACTTCCAGGGCGTCGGCGAGGGCCTGGGCCAGCCGCCCACGGTCCTCCTGGAGATCCGTGTGACGGGCTGACCGCCCGCCCTTCGCCTCGCCCCCGTGTACCGGGCGGCCCGCCCCGCGCGGGCCGCCGGGTACACGGCGACGGGGGCCCTTCCCGGCTCGCCTCACCGCACCGGCCGTCCCTCTTCCGGTGCAGGTTTTGCCCGGTGGCGCGCCCCGCGCCCTCGCCGTCGCCCGGACGGCCGCCGGTATGGAGGACCATGGACGGGGCGGCTCCCGGAGGGGACCGCCCCCGCGCAGCGCACCACACCGCTCCAGGCGATGAGGAGGGCCCATGAACGCCGCCGACGAGGGACGGCAGCAACTGGACGCGGTCAGCGTCCGCAACGCGAAGAGCACGCTCCTGCACCTTCTCGAGAGGACGGGTGTCGGCGCCGGCGACGCGGAGGAGCTGATCGGCCTGGTGGAGGCCGGTGCGCTCGCCCTCGCCCACCGGGAGGCCGAGGAGCTCGGGCGGGACGCGCCGGGCGAGAAGGGCGAGCTGTACGAGTCCGGCTGGCGCGACGGCGCGCAGACGGTCCTCGACGGGCTCGGCGGCCTCGCGGAGCGCGCGCTGCGGCAGGCCGTCGCCGCCCACCGCCGGGCGCCCGCCGATGACCACCGCCCGCCCGTCAGCAGAATGCAGGTGGAACGCGCGAGGACGGCGGTCGTACCGCTCTACCTGTCGTTCACGGACCTCTCCGACCTGGATCCGGAGGTCTCCGAGCAGGTGCTCACCGCCGTCCTCGGCACCATGACGTCCGTGCAGCGCGCCGCGTACGCGGGCCGGCTCGCCGAGTTCGCCTCGGCCCACCGCGCACGGCTGGAGGGTCTGTACGCGCGGTACGGCGCCGGCAGCCGGATCGCCATCCACGGCCGCTACTCCCTCATCCACTCCCCCACCAGCGTCGCCGTACTGGAACGGCTCCTCACCGACCCGGCGCGGCTGCGCGAGGAGTGGGACGCCGCCGAACTGCCCCCCGCGTGGCTGGAGGGCCTCACCACGGCGTGGGACGCGGCGGCGCCCTGAGCGGACCCCGGCGCGGGCGGGCTCCGCAGCCGGGGCGCGGGGCCGGCGTCGGAACCGGGCGTCACGGCCGGATCGGCGGCGGCAAGCTCAGATGCCGCTCAACTGCTTTGCCTCGGGGTGATCTTGCTTGGCAGGCTTTCCGGGCCGGACGTCGACCTCGCCGAAGGAGATCCCCGTGTTCCGCACCAAGCAGTCGGTGCTCGTCCTGCGTGACGCAACCGCCGTCCGCCGGGCCGTGCGGGCCGCCGTCGCCGACGCGGCCCCGGAGGAGCGGGCCGGGTTGGAGCGCGCGCTCGCCCTGGTGGAGCGGGAGTGCGCCCGCACGGACGCGGAGGTGCGCGGCCGGTGGGCGCGCGAGGTGCTCGCGGAGGCGGGCGTGGACGTCGACGACCAGGTGAAGGCGGTCGCCGCGATCCGGCGGGCCGCGCCCGGCCTGGGGCTCTCGCAGGCCGTGGAGCTGGCGCGGGAGGCACTGGACGAGGCGGGAGCCTGAGCCGCGCGGAGGCCGGCGGCACGTCGCCCCCGGCCCGGGGGTGCGGATTTCCGCAGGGCGGGTACCGGGGAAAGCGGCACTGGGCTTGACGGTGACCCTCATACCGGCGCTGACCAGCGCTGCCTAGGTTGGAGGACATCCCGTCGCCCACGTCGCGGGCGGCAATCCAACCGACTGGGAGCGTTGTATGCACCTCATGTCCTCGGCTTCGTCCCAGCCCCCCACCGACGGCGTCGCCGGCTGGGCCGTCGGGCTCGTCGAGGCGCTGGGCGGGCCAGGGGCCGGTCTGGCGATCGCGCTGGAGAACCTCTTCCCGCCGCTGCCGAGCGAGGTGATCCTTCCGCTCACCGGCTTCGCCGCCGGGCAGGGGGTGCTCACGCTCGCGTCCGCCCTGTTCTGGACGACCCTGGGCTCCGTCGTGGGAGCCGTCGTCCTCTACTGGATCGGCCGGGTCTTCGGCCGCGAGCGCATGCACGCCGTGTGGGCGAGGCTGCCCCTGGTGAAGGCATCCGACCTGGAACGCACGGAGGCGTGGTTCGCGCGGCACGGCACCAAGGCGGTCTTCCTCGGCCGTATGGTGCCGCTGTTCCGCAGTCTGATCTCCGTGCCCGCCGGGGTGGAGCGGATGCCGCTGCCCGTGTTCGTGATGCTGACCACGCTCGGCAGCCTCATCTGGAACTCGGTGCTGGTGCTGGCCGGTTACTGGCTGGGCGACCAGTGGGCGACGGTGGGCACCTACGTCGGCGTCCTGTCCAAGGTCGTCCTGGCCGTGGCGGTGGCGGCCCTCATCGGGTACGTGGCCGTGCGGCTGCGCGGCGCGAAGCGGGCGCGGCACCACCGCCGCACCCCGTGAGGCACCGGCCCGCCGCTGTGCGGCGCCGCGCCGCGGAACCCTCCCCCGCTCCCGTACGGCCGGCCGTGGCATCTCCGGGCGATCTTGCTGCGGTGACGCGGCCGGCACTAGGCTCGGGCCCCGTGCAGGGGGACTTTGCGGCCGTCACCGCCCACGAGCGGCCCGACCGGACCGCCGCCGGCCCCGCCGGGGACGGCCGGGCGGCCGCGTCACGGACGCGCCGGGCCGTCGGGACGCTCCTCGGCTGCCTCACCGCCCTGCCGCACTTCCTGTACTTCCTGCTGGTCGGCGCCGCCCTCGGGCCGTTCCTGCTGTGGCCGTACACCAGGGCCGACGCGCTGCGGTTCCTCATGGGCGGGGCGCGGGCGCTGGCGCGGCTGGAGCGGACGCGCCGCACGGTGTTCTTCCACGACCGGTTCCCCGAGCATTACAGGGCGTCCGACCGGAAGGTCCTGCGCTATCTGGCGGTCCGCGCGTACACGGGGCTGCTGTGCGCGGTCGTGACGGGGCTGCTGGGGTTCGGGGCCGTCCTCGCGGTGCTGCTGGCGCGGGGGGTGCTGCGCGGGTCGCTGGGCTGGGACGAACTGCTGACGCAGCTCCTGCTCGGCGGGGTGCTGCTCTTCCTCGACCTCCAGGGGCTCCACTCGCTGGCCGCCCTGGACGCGCGGACCGCCCGCGGCTGCTTCGGGCCGTCCGAGGCCGAGCTGCTGCGACGGCGCATCGACCAGCTGGCGGAGAGCCGGGCCGCCGTGGTCGACGCGGTGGACGCGGAGCGGCGGCGCATCGAACGGGACCTCCACGACGGGGTGCAGCAGCGACTCGTCGCCCTGGCCATGCTGCTGGGCCGGGCCCGCAGGCAGCGCGACCCCGAGCGGGCCGACGCGCTGCTGCGGCAGGCGCACGAGGAGTCGCAGGGCGTCCTCACCGAACTGCGCGAGGTGGCCTGGCGGGTGTACCCCTCGGCGCTGGACAGCCTGGGGCTGCGGGAGGCGCTGGACGGGGTGGCCGAGCGCTGCGCCGTCCCCGTCCGTACGGAGTACCTGGTGGACGGGGCGCTGCCGAGGGCCGTGGAGACCGCCGCGTACTTCGTCGTGTCCGAGTCGCTGACCAACGCGGCCAAGCACGCGGCCGCCACGGCCGTCTCCGTCCGGGTCGCCCTGCGCGGCGGGACGCTGACCGTGCGCGTGGAGGACGACGGCCGGGGCGGCGCCGACCCGGCGGGCGGCGGGCTGAGCGGGCTGCGCAGCCGGGTCGCCGCGCTCGACGGCTCGCTGCGCATCGACAGCCCCCTCGGGGGACCGACTACCGTGACCGCGGAGCTGCCGTGCGGGTGATGATCGCCGAGGACTCGACCCTGCTGCGGGAGGGCCTGGTGCGGCTCCTGGTCGAGGAGGGGCACGAGGTCGTGGCCGCGGTGGGGGACGGCGCGGCGCTGCTGGCGGCGATGGAGGAGCGGCAGCCGGATGTCGTCGTCCTGGACATCCGGATGCCGCCGAGCCACACCGACGAGGGCCTGCGCGCCGCGCTGGAGGTCCGGGAGCGGTGGCCGGAGGTCGGGGTGCTGGTGCTGTCGCAGCACATCGAACGGCACTACACGGCGCGGCTGCTGGCGTCCGGCGCGCAGCGGACGGGGTACCTCCTGAAGGACCGCGTCGCGCAGGTGGAGGAGTTCCTGGACGCGCTGGAGCGGGTGCGCGCGGGCGGTACGGCGCTCGATCCGGAGGTCGTACGGCAGCTGATGCTGCGCTCCGCCCACGGTGACCCCCTGGCCCGGCTGACGCCCCGTGAGCGCGGCGTGCTGGAGGCGCTGGCGCAGGGCCACACCAACACGGCGATCGCCGGGAAGCTGCACATCTCGGTGAGCGCGGTGGAGAAGCACCTCAACGCGGTCTTCGACAAGCTGGACCTGTCCCGCACCACCGGCTACAACCGCCGTGTGCTGGCGGTCCTGAGGTACCTGGAGTCGTAGTCGGGGCCCCGGCCGCGCGGCGCGGCACCCGGAGTCGCGGGCGGGGCGCCGGCCGCGCGGCGCCCCGCCACGCGGGGGCCGTCAGGCGCGTGTGGTGTCGTGGTCGCGGGTGGCCAGGGCGGACTTGCGGTACGAGTAGCCGAAGTAGACGACGAGGCCGATCAGGAACCACACCGCGAAGCGCAGCCAGGTCTCCACCCGCAGGTAGGTGATGAGCCAGATGGAGGCGACGACGCCGATCGCCGGGGTGACGGGCATGAACGGGGTGCGGAAGGCGCGGGGCAGGTCGGGGCGGCGGTAGCGGAGGACGATCACGGCGGTGCAGACGACGGCGAAGGCGAGCAGGATGCCGATGTTGGTGAGTTCCGCGGCCTCGCCGATCGGCACGAAGCCGGCGATGGCCGCCGACGCGACGCCGACGATCCAGGTGACCCGGGTGGGGACGTGCCGGGTCGGGTGGGTCTTGGCGAACCAGCGGGGCAGCAGTCCGTCACGGGACATGCTGAACCACACACGGGTGACTCCGAGCATGAACGTGAACATGACCGTGAGGATGCCGATGATCGCGCCGACCGCGACGATGTCCGCCACCACGCCGAGCCCCACCGACTTGAACGCCGTCGAGAAGCCGCTCTCCGGGTCGATCTCGGTGTACTTCTGCATGCCCGTCAGCGCCAGGCACGCCAGGACGTACAGCACCATGGCGATGGCCAGCGAGTAGAGGATCGCCTTCGGCATGTGGCGCTGCGCGTCCTTGGACTCCTCGGCGGCCGTGCTCATCGCGTCGTAGCCGAAGACGGCGAAGAAGACGGTCGCCGCGCCGGTGAAGGCGCCGCCGACGCCGTACGGGAAGAAGGGCGCGAAGTTGTCGCTCTTGACGTGGAAGAAGCCCACCACGATCACCAGCAGCACCACCAGCACCTTCAGCACCACGACGACGGTCTCGAAGCGGGCCGCGTTCTTGATGCCGAGGGTCAGCAGATACGCGATGAGCAGGCAGAGCAGCGCCGCGAAGAGGTCCACGCGGTGGCCCTCGCCGGTGCCGGGCGCGCCCAGCATCCACGTGGGCAGCGAGGCGCCGGTCTCGGTGAGCAGGAAGTTGAAGTAGCCGGAGATGCCGATGGCGACGACCGCGACGATCGCCGTGTACTCCAGCAGCAGGTCCCAGCCGATGAACCAGCCGGCGAGTTCGCCCAGGACCGCGTAGCCGTAGGTGTAGGCGGAGCCGGCCTTCGGGATGAGCCCGGCGAACTCGGCGTACGAGAAGGCGGCGGCCGCGCTGGCGACGCCCGCGATCAGGAAAGACAGGAGCACGGCGGGCCCGGCGGTGCCGTTGGCGACCGTGCCCGCGAGGGTGAAGATCCCGGCGCCGATGATGCCGCCGACGCCGATCGCGGTGAGCTGCCACAGGCCGAGGGTGCGGGTGAGCTGCTCGCTGGGCGCGCCCTCCGCCTCCTCGATGTGCTCGATCGGCTTCTTGCGCAGTACGCCCTGTCCCATCCGGAGCCTGGCCATGAACCGTCCTCTCCGCCGTCGGCTGACGGGGGCTCATGATGGCCGAGCACCCGGCCGATCGGAAGGTGACGCTCCGCCACGGATGCGCGCGAAAAGGTCAGAGAGGGGTGTCGTCGGCCCGGGTGCCGTACGGCGGGCACGCCGCAGAGCGCCGCGCCCGCGCGGATACGAGGACGGTGGCGGCGCCGCGCACGGCGGCGGTGTGCGGCGACGGCACCGCGCGCACCGGGGCGCGCAGCCGCTCGCCCAGTGCGCGCGCGGTCTCCGGGCGCAGGGCGCCGCCGCCGGTGAGCAGGACGCCGCGCCGCAGCGCCGCGGCGCTGAGCGGGGTGCGCTCGGTGCGGAACATGTCGGTGACCATCCCGGTCGCGGCGTCCACCAGGTCGTGGTGGGCGGTGCCGGCGGCGATGTCGCTGGTGCCCAGGAGCGTGCGGTACGCGTTGACGACCGCGCCGTCGTCGAGGAGGCTCACCTCCGTGAGGTGGGCGCCCACGTCCACCACGAGGAGCGGTCCCGCCAGTTCGGCGGCGGCCCCGATGGCGGCGGCCCGGGCCGCGGGGACGGTCAGGACGCGGCGGGGCCGCAGTACGCGCAGGGCGGTCAGCGCGGCGGCCCGGTGCTCGACGCCGCCCAGCACGGGCACCGCCAGCGCGATCAGCGGCCGGGTGCCGCGCGGTACGCGGTGGGCGAGCAGCCGGTGCAGCATGCGGGCCGCGCCCTCGGGGTCGACGATGGCCCCGCGCCGCACCGGGTACGACGCGCCGCCCGCCCCGGCGAACGTCACGGTCGGCACGTCCAAGGCGGCGCCCCGGCCGGGCACCCACACGCGGGTGCGGGCGCTGCCGAGTTCGACGGCGAGCCCCGGATACGTCCGGCCCGCCGGGCGCCCCGTGCGGTGCGGGCCCGCGGGCAGGGGCCGGCCGGTGCTCACCGGCGCGTCTCCCTGGCCTGGTGGCAGCGTCCGCAGTAGCGGGCCTGCGGCACGATCGTCAGCCGGCGCAGGCCGATGGGGCCGGCGCAGAGCTGGCAGCTGCCGTAGCGGCCCTGGTCCATCCGCTCCAGGGCGGCCTCCACGTCGTGGAGGACCATCCGCGCGGACGCGGTCAGCGCGGCCCGCACCTCCCGGCGGGCGGCGCTGCCCTCCCGCGCGGCCGGGGCGCTGCCGTCCCGCGCCGCCGGTCCGCCGCCGTCGCGGGCGGCCGGGGCGGTGGCGCGCTCGGGGGCGCGGGGCGGGGCGTGGCGGGTCATGCGGGCCAGCTGCTCCAGCCGGAAGCGGCGCTGCTCCTGGAGGCTGCGCCGCAGGGCCGCGAAGTCCTCGGCGGTCAGGCCCGCGTCGTCGGCGCGGGCGGTCCGGTTGCTCACGGGTCACCACTCCACAGGGGCACGGATACACGGGGGTCCCGGCGTGCCGGTCCGGGTCCGGCACGCCGGCCGGGGCGTCAGGCGGCGCTGCGGCGGCAGTTCACGCAGTGGCGGGTGTACGGCAGGATCTCCAGGCGCTCGGCGGGGATGGCCTTGCCGCATCCCTGGCAGCTGCCGTACGTGCCGTCGGCCAGGCGCTCGAACGCCGCGTCGATCTCCTTCAGGACCCGCCGGGTCGAGGCCCGCTGCGCGGCGAGGAGGTCGTCGGCGGCCTGCTGGCCGGCCCCGGCCGCGTCGATGGCCCTCAGCTGCGTGAGCCGCGACTCCCGCTCGTGCTCGAGGCGCTGCCGGGCCTCGTGGTCCGTCAGCCGTCCGGGTGCGGCTCCCGAAGCGGCGCTGCCGAGCGTCATGGCGTACTCCTCCTGGACAAGGACGGGTGGGAACACACAGGGGCCACCACGGCGGTTTCCGGTCGTCCGGACCGCCGGGCGGCTGACTTTCCACCCTGGCCGATGGAGGCGGCGGTGGCCATGGGTCGCGGCACCCATTTCCGGTGGGCGGCGGGATGCAGGAACGCGCAGGTCGGGGCCGTAGGGGTGAGCGCGGATGGCTGCCGGAGCCCATCGACGGGCGCGGCGCGGGTCCGGCAGGCTGGGCACCTGCGCGGCCCGTTCGTGACGCGCGGCGGACGGGGCGGGTCCGGTACCGGGCGGGCCGGTGGGGCGGGTGCGGGGACGCCCGGTGCGCGGCGGCCCGGGGCGGCCGGGGATAGTGGTGGCATCTGTGGGGTTTATAGGAAGGTTCTGCACACCGTGTCCTTGTTCTGGCGGATTTTCGGGCTCAACGCCGTGGTCCTCGGTACGGCGACCGCGCTGCTGCTGTGGGCGCCGGTGACCGTGTCCGTACCGGTGCTGCTGACGGAGGCGGTGATCCTCGTGGCGGGTCTCGCGGTGATGCTGGTGGCCAACGCGGCGCTGCTGCGGGTGGGGCTCGCGCCGCTGGAGCGGCTGACGCGCGAGATGACGACCGTGGACCTGCTGCGGCCCGGTCAGCGGCTGCCCGTCTCGGGCAACGGCGGGGTGGCGGAGCTGATCAGCACCTTCAACGACATGCTGGACCGGCTGGAGGCGGAACGCGCCACGAGCAGCGCCCGCGCCCTGTCGGCGCAGGAGGCGGAGCGGCGGCGGGTGGCGCAGGAGCTGCACGACGAGGTGGGGCAGAGCATGACGGCCGTACTGCTCGGGCTGAAGCGCGTCGCGGACCGGGCACCGGAGCCGCTGCGAGCGGAGCTGCAGCAGGCGCAGGAGATCACCCGGTCCAGTCTGGACGAGGTGCGGCGGCTGGCCCGGCGGCTGCGCCCCGGTGTGCTGGAGGACCTGGGCCTGGTGAGCGCGCTGACGTCGCTGGCCGACGACTTCGCCACGCACACCGGGCTGACCGTGCGGCGCCGTCTCGACGCGGACCTGCCGCCGCTGGACCGGCAGACGGAGCTGGTGCTGTACCGGGTGGCGCAGGAGGGGCTCACCAACGCCGCCCGGCACGCCGAGGCGACCCGTGTGGAGCTGGCGCTGCGCCGCACCACCGACGGGGTGGTGCTGTCCGTGGAGGACGACGGCCGGGGCGTGGGCGTGGCCCGCGAGGGCGCCGGCATCCGCGGCATGCGCGAACGCGCCCTGCTGGCCGGGGCCGCCCTCGACATCCGGCGGGGCCGCTCCGGCGGCACCGTCGTGTCCCTGTCCGTACCGCGTCCCGCCGGGAAGGCCGCATGAACCAGCCCGAGACCCCCGTCACCCGCATCCTCCTCGCCGACGACCACGCGCTGGTCCGGCGCGGGGTCCGGCTGATCCTGGACGGCGAACCGGACCTGCGGGTCGTCGCCGAGGCGGGGGACGGCGCCGAGGCCATCGCCATGGCCCGCGAGCACCCCGTCGACCTGGCCGTCCTCGACGTGGCCATGCCGCGCATGACGGGGCTCCAGGCCGCCCGGGAGCTGTCGGCGCGCCATCCGTCGCTGCGCATCCTGATGCTGAGCATGTACGACAACGAGCAGTACTTCTTCCAGTCCCTGAAGGCGGGGGCGTGCGGGTACGTACTCAAGTCGGTCGCCGACCGGGACCTGGTGGCGGCCTGCCGGGCGGCGATGCGCGGGGAGCCGTTCCTGTATCCGGGCGCCGTGACGGCCCTGGTGCGCGACTACCTGGACCGGGCGCGGCAGGGCGGTGAGCCGCCGGACCGGGTGCTCACCGCGCGGGAGGAGGAGATCCTCAAGCTGGTCGCGGAGGGCCACTCGTCCAAGGACATCGCGGACATGCTGGTGATCAGCGTCAAGACGGTGCAGCGGCACCGGGCGAACCTGCTCCAGAAGCTGGGCCTGCGCGACCGGCTCCAGCTGACCCGGTACGCCATCCGGGCGGGCCTCATCGAGCCCTGACGGGGGGACCGGCGGCCTGACGGCCCGTCGGATGCGGCAGGATACGACGGGACGGGAGGTGGTGGGCATGCGCCGGTACGGCACGCACGGCCGCGCCCCCGTCCCGCGCGCGCACGCCGCGCGGAACCGCGAGCACACCGCGCGGTACCCCGTCCCGGGCCCCCGCGCGCACGCCGCCCGCAACCTCGCCGCCGTCGTGGCGGCCGTGCTCCTCGCCGTGCTGGGCGTCCTCGCGCCGTCCGCCCAGGCGACCGTCCCCGCCGGGCCCGCCCCGGCCGGAGCGGCGCGGGCGGCGGCCCCGGACGACGCGTGCCCGGCGGCCTGTTCGGCGGCCCCCCGCGCGTACGCGGACGCCACCGGCACCCGGTCGGTGCCGCCGCCCACCGGCGCGGCCCCGCCCGCGCCGCCGCCCGTACCCGAACCGCCGGCGGCCCGTCCGGCCGCTCCCGCGCCGTGCCGCGACCCCGTGCGCGGCCACCGGCCCGCCCGTCCCGTCGGGCGCGCCCCTCCCGCTCCTCCAGTCGGCTGACCCCTTTTCGTCATCCGTCCGCGCGCCCCCGTACGCGGTGGGCGCCGCGGCCTTGCCCGCTGGAGGCTTTCTTGACCCGCGCCATGCGGGTGCGCGCGCTGCTCGCACTCGCCGTCGTCGCCCTGTCCGTCTACATCGCCGTGACCGTCCCCGCCCGTCTGGGCCTCGATCTGCGTGGCGGTACGCAGATCGTGCTGGAGACCCGTGACTCCCCCACCGCCACCGCCGACTCGGAGGCCACCGACCGCACCGTGGAGGTGCTGCGCCGCCGCATCGACGCGCTCGGCGTCACCGAGCCCGTACTGACCCGCTCCGGCGACCGCCGGATCATCGTCGAGCTGCCGGGTGTGCAGGACCCGCGTGAGGCGGCCGACGTGCTGGGCCGCACCGCCCAGCTCACCTTCCACCCCGTGCTCGGCGCGGCGGACGGCACCCCGCCCGGCGCACCCGCCGCGCCGAAGCCGAAGCCGGGGCCGAAGGGCGAGCTCGTCCTGCCCGACGAGGACGGCCGCGGGCTGCGGCTCGGCCCGTCGCGGCTGACCGGCGCCGACGTGGCCGAGGCACGGGCCGTGATCGACCCGCAGAACGGGCTCGGCTGGTACGTGGACGTGGAGTTCAAGGACAAGGGCAGCGACGGCTGGGCGAAGCTCACCGGCGAGGCGGCGTGCGCGGCGCCCGGCGACCCGGCCCGCCGGGTCGCGATCGTCCTGGACGACAAGGTCATCTCCTCGCCGCAGGTGGACGAGGGCATCGCCTGCAACACCGGCATCGTCGGCGGCTCCACCCGGATCACCGGCGGCTTCGGCGCCGACGGGGCGCGGGAGCTGGCGCTGCTCGTCAACGGCGGCGCCCTGCCCGTGCCGGTGGAGACCGTCGAGCAGCGGACGGTCGGCCCGACGCTGGGCGCGGAGGCGATCCGCAGCAGCGCGTGGGCCGCGGTGATCGGCACGGCCCTGACCGGGCTGTTCATCATCGGCGTGTACCGGCTGCTCGGCGGCCTGGCCGTGGTGGCGCTCGCCTGCTACGGGGTGATCTCGTACGCGGCGCTCGCGGCGCTCGGCGCGACGCTGACGCTGCCGGGCCTCGCCGGGTTCGTGCTGGCGATCGGCATGGCCGTCGACGCGAACGTGCTGGTCTTCGAACGGGCGCGGGAGGAGTACGGGCGGCGCGCCGCGGCCCGGCGGAGCCTGCGGTCCGCGTTGACGGCCGGGTTCCGGCACGCGTTCAGCGCCATCGCGGACTCCAACATCACCACCCTCATCGCGGCGGTGCTGCTGTTCCTGCTGGCGTCGGGCCCCGTGCGGGGCTTCGGCGTGACGCTCGGCATCGGCGTCCTCGCGTCGATGGTGAGCGCGCTGGTCGTGACGCGGGCGCTGGCCGAGTTCGCCGTGGCCCGCGGGGCGGTGCGGCGGCGCCCGCGCTGGTCGGGCATCGGCGACACGGGGGCGGTGCGCGGGTGGCTGCTGCGCCGCGACCCGGACCTGATGGGCCGCCGCCGTCGCTGGCTGGCCGTGTCGGCGGCCGCGATGCTGCTGTCGGTCGCCGGGATCTTCGTACGGGGGCTGGACTTCGGGGTGGAGTTCACGGGCGGCCGGCTCGTGGAGTACGCCACGTCGTCGCCGGTGGACGTGGACCGGGCGCGCGACGCGCTGGCCGACGCCGGGTTCCCGCGCGCGGTGGTCCAGTCGTCCGGTGAGGGCGGGCTGACGGTCCGCACGGACGGGATGTCCAACGACGACGAGGCGCGGATCGGGCAGACCCTCGGCGGGCTGGCCGGGGGCGAGGCGGAGAAGGTCCGCGACGAGCTGATCGGGCCGAGCCTCGGCGCGGAGCTGCGCAAGGGCGCCCTGATCGCGCTCGCGGTCGCGGTCGGCGCGCAGCTGCTGTACCTGGCGGTGCGGTTCCGCTGGCAGCTGGGCGCGGCGGCGGTGGTGGCGATGGTCCACGACGCGGCGATCCTCGTGGGGGTCTTCGCGTGGCTGGGCAAGCCGGTCGACGGGGTGTTCCTGGCGGCGCTGCTGACGGTGATCGGCTACTCGGTGAACGACTCGGTCGTCGTGTTCGACCGCGTGCGGGAGCTGACCGCCGGGACGGTCGGCAGCGGGTCGGGGCCGCGGCGGGACCGGTCCGTCGCGCGGCTGACGAACACGGCGCTGCTCCAGACGGTGCCGCGCACCCTGAACACCGGCATGGGCGCGGTGTTCATCCTGGCCGCGCTGGCGGTGCTGGGCGGCGGTTCGCTGACGGACTTCGCGCTGGCGCTGCTGATCGGCATCGTCGTGGGCACGTACTCGTCGATGCTGACGGCCGCGCCGCTGGCGGTGGAGCTCCAGACGCGGGGCGGGAAGCCGGTACGGGGAGGGGGCGGGCGTACGGCGCGCAAACCGGCCCGCGTGGAGAAGCCGGCCGGCGAGGAGAAGCCGGCCGGCGTGTGAGGCGCGGTGACCCGCTGGCGATCGGCGGGTGACCCGAGGCGCGGTGGCGGCCCGGTCCCGGTGCGGACCGGGCCGCCGCCGGCACCGAAGGCCGGGTCCCGTACGGGTCCGGGGTCAGGCGTCGTGCCGGGTGGCGGCCGGCAGGTGGACCACGACCAGGGTGAACGCGGCCAGCGCGACATTGCGGGCCGCGGCGTCGAGGCCGTTCCAGTCGGACGACTGCCACATGGCGAACCACTCGCCGCCGATCGCCATGAACCCGAGCCCGAACAGCAGCAGCACCATCACCAGTCCGGCGCTGCTCACCGCCCTCGCCCTGCCGTACGCGCCGCGGCGCAGGGCGGCGAACCACAGGGCGGTGGCCGCGAGCAGCACGAGCGCGGTGAGGGTCTCCCAGACGATGATCGCCACATAGGCGGCGTCCTGGAGGGCGGGCGACTCGACGGCCCGCCACATCAGGTCGGGGTCCTTGAAGGTGGTGTCCATGGCGAGCACATGCCGGACGAACTGCTGGTTCGTGCCGAAGTCCGTGATGTTGCCGAAGGCGACGAGCGCCATGTAGAGCGCGACCGTACCGGTGAGCGCGGCCGCGGCGAACGGCGCCGTGCCGGTCACCCGCCACCGCGCGCCGCTCCGGCCGCCCGTTCCCGCCGTGCCCCGTGCCATGTCATCCCCCGCCGTAGACGCCGACCTCGCGCAGCGAGTATCCCCACCGCGTGCCCCGTTCCAACCCGTGGACGCGGACGTACCGCGCGTCGGCGGCGGCGAAACGGGCCGTGTCCAGGCCGCCGTCCCCGGCGGTGGTGGACCAGACGGCGCGCCACGCGGTGCCGTCGGTGGAGACCTCGACGCGGTACGCCTTCGCGTACGCGTCCTCCCAGTCGAGCGTGACGCGTCCGACCGGGCGGACCGCGCCGAGGTCGACGCGCAGCCACTGGTCGTCGCTCCACTCGCTGGCCCACCGGGTGCGGGTGTCGCCGTCGACGGCCCTGCCCGGAGCGTGGTCGGTGAAGGGGTCCCACCACTGGGTGGAGCTGGCGGTGGCGGGCCTGCCCGCCGCCAGGTCCGTGCCGGAGTCGTGGTGCTGGGACGCGGCCCAGGTGCGCAGGTACGACTCGGCGCCGAGGAACAGGTCGTCGACGACGTCCTGGCCGCCGGTGACCCGGATGTCCTCCAGCCAGTCCGGCACGAGGCCGTGGTGGGCGGCGCCGTCGGTGTTGAGGTCCCAGGTGCGCTGCCCGGTGGTCTGCCGGTCCACGACGGAGCCGCCGTCGGCGGTGCGGAACGGGTAGCGCACCGGGTTCGGCGCGTCGGCGCCGCGCGGCGCGGGCCAGCCGCCGACGCCGTTCATGTCGGTGCCGTACCCGTAGCCGACGCCGTAGCGGGCGCGCAGCGCGTCGGTGCGGCGGGCCTCGGCGGTGAACTGCTCGGCGCCGTGCATGTACTGGGCGATGAACCCGCCGAGGCGGTAGACCCGTTCGGTCCACTCGGCGTCCATCCAGCTGTGCGAGGACAGCACCCCCGGGTACGCCTGGGACTCCAGGATGTCGAGGGCGCGGCCGGCGGCCTTGACGCTCATGTGGTCGATCTCCAGCATCATGCCGCGCCGCATCATCCCGCGTACCGCGTACTCGCCGAGGTCGGTCAGGCCGCGGGTGTTGCAGCGGGCGCCCTCGGCGTACGAGGGGACGGTGACGCCGGGCGGCAGTTTCGCCTCGGCGCCGGGGGCGGAGGCGCCGCCGATGGGGTTGTCGTGCTGGGGTCCGGTGCACGGCTCGGTCTTCCAGAACGTGCCGGTGGACAGGAACTGGCCGACGTTGATGGCGGTGCCGAGGGCGCCGGAGTCGAAGCGGACGCCGCACAGGGCGTTGTCGAACTTGTGGCAGAGGAACATGCTGCGCACGCCGAGCCGGTGGAGTTCGTCCAGGCCCCGGTCGATGTCCTCGCGGTCGCACTGGGCCACGTCGAGGATCTGCTTGCAGCCGAACGGCTCGGACGTCTCGACGCCCAGGACGACGGCGAGCTTGCCCTGCCGGACGACCTCGCGGGCCTGGGCGCTGTCGGTGACGATCCGGAACCAGCCCTTGCCGGGCCCGCCGTACATGCGGTCCACGTACGCCTGCATCTCGTACGTCTTCTGCGCCTGGAGGCGGATGGAGGTCATCTCGTCGCAGCCGCGGTCCTTGAAGAAGTACACGGAGCAGATGACGCCGTTGGTGACGAGGTCGTTGACGAGGACGCGCTGTCCGCCGCGCCAGGCGCGCTCGATCCAGGCGTAGTAGTTCTGCTGGTGGGTGAGGGAGTCGTGGGCGGGCCAGTCCGCGAACGTGGGCCAGCCCGCCGGGTCGTGCCGGCCGTCCCCGCCGCGGGTGATGAAGTCGAAGACGGCGAGGGAGCCGTCGGGGTAGTGCTCGGGGCAGTCCTTCAGGGCGTCGGCGACGCCGAGTTCGGAGAACGCCTTGCCGCAGATGAGGCGGCCGCCGAACGCCTCGTTGGACATGATGTGGTTGTGCGCGTCGACGAACCCGCGCACCCGGCCCTGGGCGTCGGTGCCACGGAAGGGCTCCCCGGTGACGTTGACGGCCGAGTCGGGGGCGGGGCGCGCGACCGGTTCCCACCAGGGCGGCGGGGCGTCGGCTCCCGAGGGGGCGGCGGGGCCGAGGGCGAGGGCCACCGCGGTGACGAGCAGGGAGAGCAGCGCGAGGAGACCGCGCCGTGAGGTGTGGGGGGCTCGGGTCATGGGCGCACCGCCGTTTGTTCATGTCCCGTCAATTGGTCCGACGAGGATCGCGGCGGTGCGTCGAGCAGTCAAGGGGCGTGACACGCCCGTCCCGGGGTCCGGGCCCGGTGGATGTCCGGCGGCCTGGCACGGCGGGCGGGCGGGCCGCCGGGCGCGGAGGGATGCGGGCCCCCGCGGCGGCCAAACACCGGTGGGCCGCTGGGAACGGTGGGCAGCCTGAAGCCGTGGGCCGGTGCGCCGCGGGGGCAGGGCTGCCGGAGGGGCCCGGGCGGGCCGGGACGCGGGTCCGGGGTCAGTCGGACAGGTCGGCCTTGCCGAAGAGGACGGCGAAGCTGCTCGGGAGCTGGCTGATGATCTGGTTCAGCTCCCCGCCGGAGACAGCGTCGGCGAGCGTGGACAGGACGGCGCTCGCGTCCCACTGGGCGGTGCGGGGACGCGCCCCGGTGCGCTCGCCGACCCTCCGGTAGAACTCCTCGATCCCGAAGCGGTCGGTCGGGCGGTCGCCGTCCGCGTCGGCGGTGAGGACGTCGCCGAGGTCGCCGGGCAGCTGCGCCGCGAGGTCGGCCGCCTCGCCCGGGGTGATGCGGTGGCCCAGCACCTCCAGCACGGCCCGCGTGATCTGCGCGGCCTCTTCCTGGTCGCGGTATTCGCCACGCTCCCGCACGCGGGCGAGGAACTCGTCGTGCCGCATCGGTCTGCTTCCCTCCTGCCGTACGGCTCGGGGAGAGCCGCCCTTCGCCACCGTAGGACCGGCCGGGGCGCCGCGCACATCCGGACGGGCCGTTCGCGGGAGCCGCCGGGACCGGGGCCTCACGCCGCGACGGCCCGGCGGCCCGGCGGCCCGGCGGCTCCCGCGGCCCTCCGGCAGGCGGGCGGCACCGGTGGCCCGGCGGCTCCGTGGTCGCGTGCGGTGTTCCCGCCCGTCCGCCTCCGGCTAGCGGGCTGCCGCGCCCACGGGACGGTCGTCGCGGCTCGCGGCCGGGCGCCCGCCCGCGCCGGGGCCGCGGCCCAGCGAGGCGCGGAGCCGGTCGTACCGGTCGACGTCCGTCCACACGTCCATCGGGTGCGGGCGCGAGGCGTACCAGGCCCACAGGCTCGCGCCGAGGGCGGCCGTCAGCGGGATGAGCAGCCACAGCAGCGGCTCCATGAGGGGTCCCCCCTTCGCAGTCGTCCGTCGTCGGATGGGCCGGGCGCGGGCGGCGCGGGGCCCGCGGCCTGGCGCGCCGCGGGCCCGGACCGCCGGTCCGTCAGGACCGGAGCGCCTTGCGCCCGGATCCACCGATCTCGATCTTGCGCGGCCTGGCGCGCTCGGCGACCGGGACCTTCACGCGCAGGACACCCGCGTCGTAGGTCGCCTCGATGCCGTCCGGGTCGAGCGTGTCGCCCAGGAACAGGCGCCTGGTGAACGTACCGGTGGGGCGCTCGGCGAAGAGCAGGTCGCCGCCCTCCGGGACGGCCGTGGCGCGCTCGGCCGTGACCGTCAGCGCGTCCTTCTCGACCTGGAGGTCCACCGAGTCGGGGTCCACGCCGGGCAGGTCGAACGCGACCCAGACCGCGTCGTCCGTGCGCCAGGCGTCCATCGGGACACCGCCCGACTGGCCCGTGGCGCCGAAGAGGTCCCGCGTGAGGCGGTCCAGTTCACGGAAGGGATCGGTCCGCATGAGCATCTCGTCATCGCCTCCCTCGCACAGGTGTCGTACCGATGCTCCGCAGCGACAGTTCTTATATAACGCGCGGCATGGTTGTTGACAAGTGGCGACTCAAGTTTCTGGTGCCGTCGTGCGCGGACGGGTGGGCGTCCGTACCGCGGGGCGTCGAGCGGGGAGGAATCGGGAGCGCGCTGCTGGGCACCCGTGCGGCGGAACGCAACCGGGTGACGATCAGGAGGACGCCGTGGCCACCGGCCCGCCCATGAACGACGGTGCCGAGCGGAGGGGCACCGACGACACCGACGGCCTGGAGGCCCGCTTCGACGGGGCGCTGGAGGACGTGTCCGCCGCCAGGCTGATCGCCGACCGCTATCTGGAGGCGCTGGAGCGCACCGCCGCTCCGGCCGAGCCCGACCACCGCGACGATGTGCTGCTCGTCGTGACGGAGCTGGCGGGCAACGCGGTCCAGTACGCGCCCGGCCCCTTCTCGCTGCGGCTGCGGCGGACCTTCGACGGCGTCCACGTCGTCGTATGGGACAGCAATCCGCATCCGCCGGTCCCCCGGCCCTGGTCGCCGGCGGACAACACGGGGGCCGTGGGGTGGTACCTGGTGAACGCGCTCGCCACGCAGGTGTCGGTGCTGACCAGGCCGGAGGGGAAGGACGTGCACGTCTTCCTGCCGTGGTGAGCGGCGCCCGGACCGGGCGTGCGGGTCACCCGGACGGACCGGCAGCGGGGGCGGGCGGGGCGGGGGCGTGCTGGGGTGGTGGCAAGTGTCGTCCACCGCACGGAGAGCCGCCATGTACGAAATGCGCATCGGTACGGCCGCCACCGGTACCGGCCTGGTGTGGCATGTCGTCGGCCACGACCAGACCTCCGCCCTCTGCGGACAGCCCCTCCAGGAGGCGAGCGACGAGACGGACCGGCACTGCCTGTCGTGCATGTCGGTGTTCCAGGAGCTGATGCAGCAGCCCGGCCGCGCGGCGGCGACCTGAGCGCCCGCACGGCGCCGGGACCGGACGGGCGCCGTGGCGCCGGAGCGCGCAAGTCGCCCGGGAAAAGGCCCTCCTGACTGTTTGACACATGATCTTGATCGGCTATTTTTGACCGGCATCCATACGCGCTGACCGTGCGCGTGCTCGGGGGGAGGGTGATGCGCGGGGCGCCGTCCCGCTGTCACCGCGCGGCGGTCGCCGCAGGGGCTGCGTCACCCCGGACCCGGCGCGGCACCGGTCGGCAGCCGACCGCCAGGAGTTCCTCTCGTGCCCGAAAGAAAGCCCCGCGCCGCGCGGGGTGTCGCGCTTCTCGCCGCCGTGGCCGCGGCCGGCGCGCTGACCGTCACCACCCCCGCCCAGGCTCTCGTCGGCGACAGCGTGGCCGACGGCGCCCACCCCTACGCCGCCTACGTCAACGTCGGCGGCGAGCGCGCGTGCAGCGGTGTCCTGGTCGACCCGCGGTGGATCCTCACCGCCGCCTCCTGCTTCTCGGACAACCCGCTGCAGCCCTTCCCGGCGCCGGCCGGAGCCCCCCGTCTCAAGACGACCGTGACCGTCGGCGTCGCCGATCTGACGGCCGCGGGCGGCACCCGGACCGAGGTCGCGGAGATCGTGCCGCGCGCCGACCGCGACGTGGTGATGGCGCGCCTCGCCCAGCCCGTCACGGGCGTCGACCCGGTGCTCCTGGCGTCCCAGGCGCCCACCGAGGGCGAGACGCTGCGCGTGCTGGGCTACGGCCGCACCCGCACGGCGTGGGTGCCGGACCGGCTGCACAGCGGCGCGTTCACCGTCAGCGCCGCCCCGGACGCCACCACCGTGCCGCTGGCGAGCGCGGGCGGCACCGTCTGCCGCGGCGACGCGGGCGGCCCCGCCCTGCGCGAGCGGGACGGCAAGGTGGAACTGGTCGCGCTGAACAGCGCCTCCTGGCAGGGCGGCTGCTACGGCACCGACGAGACCGAGACCCGCACCGGCGCCGTGGAGGCCCGCGTCGACGACCTGGGCGAGTGGGTCCGCCAGGTCCGCGCGCTGCCGCAGCAGTCGCAGACCGCGTCCGGCGACTTCAACGGCGACGGCAAGGCCGACGTCATCGGCTTCTACGACAACGGCGTGTCCCCCGACGGCACGCACCGCTCGTCGCTGTACAGCTTCCTGGGCAACGCCACCGGCTTCGCGGCGCCGAAGAACGTGTGGACCGCCACCGGCGGCTTCACCTGGGCGAAGTCCAAGGTGACGGCCGGCGACTACAACGGCGACGGCAAGGACGACGTGGCCGTCCTCTACGACGGCGGGCAGTCCGCCGACGGCAAGAACATCTCGTCGATCTACACCTGGTACAGCACCGGCACGGGCTTCGCGGCGCCGCAGCGCACGTGGACGACGCCGGGCGGCTTCACCTGGGACGCGAGCAAGGTCGTCTCGGGCGACTTCAACGGCGACCGCAAGGCCGACATCGGCGTCTTCTACGACCGGGGCCGGGGCGCCGACGGCGTCTACCGCTCCGCGCTGTTCGCGTTCACCAGCACCGGTACGGCATTCGGCTCGCCCACCTTGGAGTGGGAGAGCCCCGGGGCTTTCCGCTGGGCGCTGTCCAAGGTGACGTCGGGCGACCACAACGGCGACGGCCGGGCCGACGTGTCGGTCTTCTACGACGCCGGAACGTCGAGCGACGGCCGCAACCTGTCGGCCCTGTACACCCTGTACAGCACCGGCGCGAACTTCGGCGCCGCGCAGCGCACCTGGCTCGCGTCGGGCGGCTTCACCTGGAGCGCGAGCAAGGTGGCGTCGGGTGACTTCAACGGCGACGGCAAGGCCGACGTGGGCGTGTTCTACGACCGGGGCCTGGCGGCCGACGGCAAGTACGGCTCGAACCTGTACACCTTCACCAGCACCGGTACGGCGTTCAACGCCCCGTCGCTGAAGTGGGAGAGCACCGGCTCCTTCCGCTGGGGCGCCTCCCAGTTCACCGCGGGCGACTACAACGGCGACCGCAAGGACGACGCGGCGGTCCTGTACGACCTCGGCACCACGGCCGACGGCCGCAAGGTGGACGGCCTGTACTCGTGGCTGAGCACGGGCACCGGCTTCGGCGCCCCGGCCGCCCGCTGGAGCGGCCCGATCGGCTGATCCCGGCCCCGCCGCCCGACGTGCCCGCGTACCCACCGGTACGCGGGCACGTCCGCGTTCCGGCGACAGATCACGGCCCGTGGGTCTGTGGGGGCGGATGTGCGTCGTGGGGCGTGAGTGTGTGATCGGCACACCTGGGCCCGGACCCGGTCCGCACCGCACCGTGGAGTCGTCCGCGTTGCGTGGTGCACCGTCAGATCGGGGGGCCGCATGGGCTTCGAAGGCGTACGGGCGGAAAGACCTGCGGAGCAGGGGGTGCCGGAGGGGGTCGTCGATGAGCTGTGCGAGAAGCTGTTCGCCGGGTTCCGGCGCAGGGACCAGCGGCTGCGGGGTGAGCAGTACCTCCGCGGGCTGCTGACGGCGCGGGGCCGCAAGTCGGCCCGGAACATCGCCGCGTCCGCCGGGGACGGCGCGTCCGAGCAGAGCCTGCACCACTTCGTCTCGGTCTCCCCGTGGGACTGGACGCAGGTGCGGGCGGCGCTCGCCCGGTGTGTGGAGCGGGAGCTGGGGCCGCGCTGCTGGGTCGTGCGGAGCGTCGTCATCCCGAAGGCGGGCCGGCACTCGGTCGGCGTGGCGCGGCGGTTCGTGCCGAGCGCGGGGCACCTGGTCAACAGCCAGGAGGCGTACGGCGTGTGGGCGGCGGGTGACGGCTGGAGCACGCCCGTGAACTGGCGGCTGCGGCTCGCGGGGCGGCGCGTCGGCGGGCTGCCGCGGGGCGTCACGGGGGCGGCCGCGCCGGAGTGCGCGGCGGGCGCGGTGCGGGAGGCCGGGGAGTGGACGGACACGCCGCGCCGCCCGGTCGTCGCGGATCTGCCGGACCTGGAACCGTCGGCGCTCGTACGGGCGTTGCGCGGCGCGCGGCTGCCGTTCGTCGTGGCCGTGCCGGACGCGGTGCCGGTGGCCGCCGTGGACCCGGCGCTGGGCCGGGGCGGTGCCGGGCCGCTGCCCGCGGGGCAGCTGCTGCGGCTGGCGGGGCCGCTGCGAAGGCCTGTGACCTGGGCGGACCCGGTGACGGGGCGGACACGGGCGGGGCTCGTGGCGGGGGTGCGGGTCGCGCTGCCGGGGGCGGGGACGGCTCTGCTGCTCGGGCTGTGGGACGGGAGCGGGGCGCTCGGCGGGCCGGTGCGCTGCTGGCTCACGGGGGTGCCGGGGCGGCCCTGGGGCGAACTGCTGCGGCTGGCGCTGCTGCCGGGGCGGGTGGCGGCCGATTTCGCGGCGACCTCGGTGGACGTGGGTCTGGTGGACTTCGAGGGCCGCTCGTACGCGGGGTGGCACCGGCACACGACGTTGGCCTCCGCCGCGCAGGCCGTCCGCACCCTGACGGCGGCGGGCCGGACGGCTCCGGCGCCGGGCGGCGGGGAGCTGGTGAGCGGGGCGCCGGCCGGCGGGGGCGCTGGGCGGTGAGCGGGCCGGCCGGCGGGGGCGCTGGGCGGGCCGGCCGCAGCCGGGCCGGCCGGGGCGCCGGGGGATCAGCCGACGGCGCGGTCGGCCCGGTCGCGGCGCCGTACGAGCGCCTGGCGGGTGCGGCGCAGCTGGAGGGCGAGCTGCACCTCCAGGGCGCGGGCGGGCTCCTGCCAGCCGGGCCCGAGCAGTTCGGTGACCCGCTCCAGGCGCCGCGACACCGTGTTCGGGTGGACGTGGAGGGTCTCGGCGGCGCGGCTGGGGCTGCACGCGGAGGCGAAGTACGCCTCCAGGGTGCGGGCCAGTTCGGTGCACTGCTGGGTGTCGTAGTCCAGTACGGGACCGATGGTGCGGCCGATGAACCCGACCGTGTTGGGGCTGTCCGACAGCAGCAGCCCGAGGAACCCCAGCTCGCGCGGGGAGGCGGCGACCCCGACCCCGCCGAGCGCGGTCACCGCCTCCAGGCAGCGCCGCGCCTCCTGGTGGGCGGCGACGATGCCGGCGGGGTCGGTCGCCGGCCCCGCCGAGCCCACGGTCACCGGCCGGCCCAGCACCGCGGAGAGCTCCGCCGACAGCGCCTCGCCCGCCGCGCCCGCGTCCGTGCCGGGCAGCATCATCACGAGGCAGTCGCCGTCCACGGCCTTCAGCCCCGATGTGCGGTACGCGTACGAGGACGCCCACACGGCCGCCCGGCCGCCCATACCGCCCTCGGGGCGGGCGACCACGAGGACGTGCGGCCGGTCCAGGTCCACGTCGAGCCGCCGGGCCCGCTCCGCGAGCTCCTCGGGCGGAGCGGCCCCGCCCTGCAGGAGGTCCCGGAACAGCAGGTCCCGCACCCGCCCGTCGGTGCCCGCGCTGCGCCGCACGAGCAGGGCCACCGCGACGGCGCGGGCGGCGGTGCGCAGCAGCTCCAGGCCGTGGGCGCCGAGCGGCGCGGGCGGTACGACGTGGAGCGTGCCGAGCACCTCGTCGCCCGCGCTCGCAGGGCACACCCAGCCCCCGCCGCCCGCACGCACGGGCCGCCCCTCGGCGTGCGCGTCGAGCACCCGGGCGAGCGGACCGGGCCCGTCCGGCTCGTCGGGCGCCCCGCCCACGGAGGCGAGCCTGCGCCCCGCCGGGTCCCGCACCACCAGCTCCGCCACGCCGAGGAGCGCGGCCGCCTCCACGGCGACGGCCTGGAGGTCGCGTCCCGCGAGGACCTGGTCGAGCAGCCGGTCGTGGACCTCGCGGGAGGTGCGGGCGGCGGCCAGCGCCTGCCGTGCGCGGGCCGCCTCGGCGGCGAGCCGGCGGGCCTGCGCGCGGGTGCGCTCCAGCAGCATGGCCCGTTCGACGGCGGCGGCGGACAGGTCGCCCAGCGCGCTCATCAGCGCCGTCTCGTCCGGCGTGAAGTGGCGCACCCGCCGGTCGGCGACGTACAGGACACCGAACGCCGCGTCCCGTGTGCGCGCCGACTCCGACCGCAGCGGCACCGCCATGACGGCGTGCAGCCCCTCGGCGCGGACCAGTTCGTCCAGCGGCGGGACGTGGTCGAAGGTGTCGTCGCCGAGGTAGTCGGCGGTCCAGAACGGGCCGCCCCGCCGGATCGCCTGCCGCCCCGCGCCCCCGTCGGCGGGCACCGCGCAGCCCAGGGTGTCGGCGGTCGCGTGGCCGTCGGACGCGCACACCCGGGAGCGGCTCCGGCCCGGGTCGTGGAGGGCCATCCACGCCATGTCGACGCCCAGCAGCAGCCGCGCCCGGCGGACGACGGTCTTCCGCAGGGCGTCCGGCCCGTGCGGGAGCGACAGATCGCGGGCCGTGTCGACCAGCGCGGCGAGGCCGGCCTCGCGCTGCCGGCGCCGTCCGGAATTCTCCCGTACGGCGAGGGCGGCGTCCTTGGCGCGGACCAGCCGCCGCAGGTCGTCACGCGGCGCCCCAGCGCGCCGGGCGTCCGCGACGACCTGCTCGAAGGCGCTGTCGGGGGCTTCGCCGGCGAGGAGTTCGAGGAAGGTGAAGAGATCGGATTCCGACGACGACCGGTCGTCCGCCGCCACACAAACCCCCCGAGTAGTCACGCCACTCCGACCGGCCGAAAGTAATACGCTTGGTGATGATCGGTCAACGGCTTGTTGATGAACGCCTGTTCACCTCCGGGCGTCGCCGATGACCGGCGGGTGCGCGCCGGTCAGCCGGTGAGCGGGTCCGCGAGCACCTCGCGCAGCACCCGCTCCTGGAGGCCCTCCGGGTCGGGGCTGGACAGTCCGGCCATGGTCGCCAGCGCCTTCCACAGGGCCCAGCCGCGCGCCCGCCGCCAGGCGTCGTCGGGCAGGCCGACGGCGTCGCGGAAGATCCGCCGCTCGTCGCCGGTGAAGTACGTCCACGCCATGACGAGGTCGCACGCCGGGTCGCCGGTGCCGCAGGTGCCGAAGTCGATGACGGCGGACAGCCGTCCTTCGGTCGTCAGGAGGTTCCCGGCGGCGACGTCGCCGTGGAACCACACCGGGTCGCGGGGCCAGGCCGAGACGAGGGCCTCCCGCCAGACGGCGCGGCAGGCGGCCGTGTCGACGCGGTCGCCGAGGACGCGCAGGGCGCTTTCGACCTCGTCCCCGTAGACGCTCGGATGGCAGCCGCGGTAGTACGAGTGGCGGCCTCCCGCCGGGCCGTGCTCCGCGGGGACGGCGCGCAGCTCGGTCAGGAAGGCGCCCAGGTCGCGGGCGAGTCGGACGCGGTCGACGTCCGGGGCCGCGTCGAGGGTGTCACCGGGCAGCCAGCGCCGTACCGACCAGGGGTAGGGGTAGCCGGCGCCCGGACGGCCGGTCGCCACGACCTGCGGGACGGCTGTCGGCAGATGCGCGGCCAGCACCGGCAGGCAGCGGTCCTCCTTCTCGACGGCGGCGACGTACCCCTCCGCGCTGGGCAGCCGCACGGCGAGTCCGCTTCCGAGCCGGAAGGTCCGGTTGTCCCAGCCCTGGCGGGCGACCGGGCGCACCGGGAGGTCGCCCCACTGCGGGAACTGCCCCGCCACCAGGTCCCGTACGAGATCGCTGTCGATGTCCGTCACGGGCGACCACCCTGCGGCAACCGCACCCGCCGCACAAGGGGATTTCAGCGGCGGGGCGGCGCGGGCTCGTCGCGGGGCGCGCCGTCGTCGGAGACCGGGCCGTGGGGCGCCGGTGCGGGGGCCGGGGCGGGGGCGCTCACCGCGGAGAAGACCACCGCGCCCAGCAGCACGGCCGTCAGCCCGTACACGGTCCGGGTCAGGGCGCGCACGCGCCGCTCGCTGCCGGTGCGCACCGAGCGGGCGAGCGGGAGCGTCGCGGTCGTCACGGCGGCGGCCAGGTCGCCCAGCCAGGCGCACGGCTCGTCCGCGTCCGCCTGCCCTGGCAGGGCCTCGGCGAGCTGGGCGCGCGCGTGGTGGAGGCGGCTCACCGTGGCGGGGACGCCGGCCGCGCACTCGGCGGCGGCCTCGTCGACGCTCAGCCCGAGACCGTCGCAGAGCAGGACGGTACGGCGGTACGGCGCCGGCAGCTCCAGCAGGGCGCGGTGCGCCGGGTCGGCGGGCGGGGTCTCGGCGCGGCCCGGGCGGAGCCGGAACCGCTGCCAGGGCGCCAGCGCGTAGTCGTACGCCTGCGCCCGCACCCAGGCGACGGGGTCGGGGTCGTGGGACACCTCCGGCCAGTGCTCCCAGGCGCGCTGGAAGGCGTGCTCGACGGAGTCGAAGGCGTGCCTGCGGCGGCCGGTCAGCAGGAACACCTGGTGCACCAGCGCGGGCGCGGCCTCGGCGTACAGCGCGTCGTACGACTCGACGGCGGTCCGCGCGCGGGTGGAGGCGGCACCGGGGCCACCCGGCACCGGCCGGACGGCCGAGGACTGGCTGGTTTCGGGCTTGTCGGCCGGGGACTGGTCGGTCTCGGACGTGCCGGCCTCGGACGTGCCGGCCTCGGGCTTGTCGTCCGGGGACTTGCCGGTCTCGGACGTGCCGGCCTGGGGCTGGTCGTCCGGGGACTGCTCGGCCTGCGGCCGGTCGGCGTCCGGGGACTTGCCGGTCACGGACCGGTCGGCCGGGGGCTGGTCGGTCTCGGGCCGGTCGCTCCGGGACTCGGCGGACCGGGGACGGCTGGGCTGGGACTTCGGCTGGGACTTCGGCTGGGACTGAATGGGCGGGGACTCCGGCTGGGACGGGACGGGCGGGGACTGGGTGGTGGTGCTCTGGCTCATCGGGTCGGCGACCCACTCCGAATGAAAGGGTGCATAGGCGCATCTTGACGTGACATCGACACGAATACGCATTGCGCCACGGCTTCGAACGATGCTGGCAGAAACGTTACTGCCCATGACCGGGAATGGACGCCTCCGAGCGCCCGCGCGGCGTGCCCGACCGGTCCGCGGGCGCGGCCGAGGCCGCCGGGTCCAGGTGTGCCGGGGACTCTGCCGGGCGGCTCCGGCGGCTCACGGGCCGACGCACCGGCCGGCGCATGGCTGATTTTCAGCCGACCGCGTGAGACGTGAAACCAGTGTGGCGAACGGTGCCGTCGTGGTGGTTGTTGTTCGATGTCGAGGTGAAGGGTCTCTACGTGAATCCCGTTGGTGCACGCCCGAACCGCCGTGCCGTCCTCGCGACGGGCGTGGGTGCCGCGCTGGCCGCCGCCGTGGCGGCGGCCGCGCCCGCGCACGCCGCGCCCTCCCCCGCCTCCGCCGGGTCCGCGCCGCGCGGGCGGGCCGCGCGGGTCGAGGGGCGCCTGCGGGCGCTGGAGGCGGCGCACGACGCGCGGCTCGGCGCGTTCGCGTACGACACGGGTACGGGGCGCACGGTGGCCTACCGGGCCGACGAGCGCTTCCCGATGGCGTCGCTGTTCAAGGCGGTCGCCGTCGCCGCCGTGCTGCGCGACCTGGACCGGGACGGCGAGGTGCTGGCCCGCCGGATCCGCTACACCGCGCAGTACGTGAAGGACTCGGGCTACTCCCCCGTGACCGAGCTGCCGGAGAACGTGCGGAACGGGATGACGGTCGCCGAGCTGTGCGACGCGACGATCACCCGCAGCGACAACACGGCGGGCAACCTGCTCCTGCGCGAGCTGGGCGGGCCGACGTCGGTGACGCGGTTCTGCCGGTCGATCGGCGACGACATCACCCGTCTGGACCGCTGGGAGCCGGAGCTGAACTCGGCCGAGCCGTGGCGGATCACCGACACGACGACGCCGCGCGCGATCGGCCGCACGTACGGGCGGCTCCTGCTCGGCGATGTGCTGCCCGCGCACGACCGGGAGCGGCTGACGCGGTGGATGCTGGCCAACCAGACGAGCGGTGAGCGGTTCCGCAAGGGCCTGCCCGCCGACTGGCTGCTGGCGGACAAGACCGGTGGCGGCGGGTACGGCAGCAACAACGACGCCGGTGTGGCCTGGCCGCCCGGGCGGCCGCCCGTCGTGCTCGCCGTGCAGACGACCCGTTGCACGCCGGACGCCGCGGCCGACAACGAGCTGGTCGCGGAGGCGGCGCGGCTCCTCGCGGAGGCGATGGGCTGAGCCCGGCGCGGCCGGGGCGGGAGGGGCGGTGTGCCCCTCATGGCCCTGTATGGCCGTACCCGGCGGCGGGCGCGGGGTCATGATGGGCGGTGGAGCCCGTTCTTCGCGCCCGCGCCGGGTGACCCCAGGGGTTCTGGGCACCCGGCGGGGCGACGACGCAAGGAGACGCCGCCATGAGCCCAGGCACGGACCGCAGCACGGTGGTTCCCGCGCTGCGGTCCGCGCGTGCCGTCGTGTTCGACACGGACGGGGTGCTCACCGATTCGGCGCGGGTCCACGCGGCGGCGTGGAAGGAGGCGTTCGACGCGTATCTGGGCGCGCTGCCGCCCGGCGCGGCGAACGCATCGGCGCGCCGGCCGTTCGACGCGGCGGAGGAGTACCGCAGGTACGTGGACGGGCGCTCCCGGCGGGACGGGGCGGCCGCCTTCCTCGCGGCGCGCGGGCTTCCGGCCGGCGAGGACGCCGTCGAGGCCGTCGCCGCCGACAAGGAGCGCCGCTTCACCGAGCACCTGCGCGCCCGCCCCGTGGACGCCTACCCGGGCTCGGTGCGCCTGGTGCGCGCGCTGCGGGAGGCGGGGGTCCCGATGGCCGCGGCGTCCGCGTCCCGGCACGCCCGCGAGCTGCTGGCGGGCGCCGGACTGCTCGACCTGTTCGACACGCTGGTGGACGGGGTGGAGGCGGCGGACCTGGGGCTGCCCGGGAAACCCGATCCGGCGCTGTTCCTGGAGGCCGCGCGGCGGCTGGGCGTGCCGGCGGGGCGGTGCGCGCTGGTGGAGGACGCCCTCGCCGGGGTGGAGGCGGGCAGGCGCGGCGGGTTCGGCCTGGTCGTGGGCGTGGACCGGGCGCGGGGCGGGGGGCCCGGCGAGCCCGCCCCCGCCGCCGGTTCCGATCCGAGTACCGCTCGGGCGCTGCGGCGGCACGGGGCCGACCTGGTCGTGGCGGATCTGGCGGAGCTGCTCGCCGTACGGGAGGGACAGCCGTCATGAGCGACTGGACGTGGGAGTTCGAGGGGTACGCCCCCGAGCGGGAGTCGCTGCGGGAGGCGCTGTGCACCCTGGGCAACGGGTACTTCGCGACGCGCGGGGCGCTCCCGGAGTGCGCGGCGGACGGCACGCACTACCCGGGGACGTATGTCGCGGGCTGCTACGACCGGCTGGTGTCGGAGGTGGCGGGGCGCGGCGTCGAGAACGAGGACATGGTGAACCTGCCGAACTGGCTGCCCCTGCGCTATCGGGTGGCCGACGGCGCCGAGCCGGGGCCGTGGCTGGAGCCGGCGCACGAGTTCCTCACCGACCACGCGTTCTCCCTCGACGTGCGCGGCGGTGTGCTGGAGCGGCGCAGCCGGTACGAGGACGACGACGGGCGGCGGCTCGCGGTGCGGCAGCTGCGGCTGGTGCACATGGGGGATCCGCATGTGGCGGCGCTGCGCACCGAGTTCACGGCGGAGAACTGGGCGGGTGAGCTGGAGGTGGAGGCGGCGCTGGACGGGGCGGTCGCCAACACGGGCGTGGCCCGCTACCGGCAGCTGTCGTCGCGGCATCTGAAGGACGTGGTGACGGGCGAGGCGGAGGGCGGCCGGGTGTGGCTGGGCTGCCGTACGGCGTCGTCGGAGGTGCGGATCGGGCTGGCGGCGCGCACGACGGCGCCGGTGGACGCCGAGGTGGCGCACGAGCCGGGGCGGGTGACGCAGCGGTACCGGCTGTCGCTGCAGCCGGGCGCGGTGGCCGTCGTGGACAAGGTGGTGGCGCTGCACACCTCGCACGACCCGGCGATCTCCGACCCGCTGCACGCGGCGGTGGACCGGGTGGGCCGGGCCGACGGCTTCGGCGAGCTGCTGGCGTCGCACCGCACGGCGTGGCAGCAGCTGTGGCGGCGCGGCGAGCTGGAGGTGCCGGACAAGGCGGGCCGCATCCTGCGGCTGCACCTGTTCCACGTGCTGCAGACGCTGTCGCCGCACACGGCGGACCTGGATGTGGGGGTGCCGGCGCGCGGGTTGCACGGGGAGGCGTACCGGGGGCACGTGTTCTGGGACGAGCTGTTCGTGCTGCCGTATCTGAACCTGCACTTCCCGGAGGTGTCGCGGGCTCTGCTGACGTACCGTCACCGCCGCCTGGGCGCCGCCCGGTTCGCGGCGCGGGACGCGGGGCGGTCGGGGGCGATGTACCCGTGGCAGAGCGGCAGCGACGGGCGGGAGGAGACGCAGCGGCTGCACCTGAACCCGCGTTCGGGCCGGTGGCTGCCGGACCACTCGCACCTCCAGCACCATGTGGGGTCGGCCATCGCGTACAACGTGTGGCGGTACTGGGAGGCGACCGGGGACGACGAGTTCCTGCACACCAAGGGCGCCGAGATGATGCTGGAGATCGCCCGGTTCTGGGCGGACTCGGCGCAGTGGGACGAGGCGCTGGACCGGTACCGCGTCCGCGGGGTGATGGGGCCCGACGAGTACCACGACGCGTATCCGGGGGCGCGGCGGCCGGGCCTGGACGACAACGCGTACACGAACGTGACGGCGGCCTGGGTGCTGGCGCGGGCGCTGCAGCTGATGACGGACCTGCCGGAGCCCCGGCGGCGTGAGCTGGAGGAGCGGATCGGACTGCACCACAGCGAGCTGGCGCTGTGGGAGGACGTGTCGCGGCGGCTGTACGTGCCGTTCCACGACGGGGTGATCAGCCAGTTCCACGGGTACGGGGAGCTGGCCGAGCTGGACTGGGAGGGCCTGCGGCACAAGTACGGGGACATCCGGCGGCTGGACCGCATCCTGGAGGCGGAGGGCGACACGGTCAACCGCTACAAGGCGTCGAAGCAGGCGGACGTGCTGATGCTCGGCTACCTCTTCCCGCCCGCCGAACTGCGGGGGCTGCTGCGGCGGCTGGGGCACGTGCTGGACGACGAGACGTGGTGGCGGACCGTCGACTACTACCTGCGGCGCACGAGCCACGGTTCGACGCTGAGCGTGCTGGTGCACGGCTGGGTGCTGGCGCGGGTGCGGCGGGCCGGGGCGTGGGACTTCTGCCAGGAGGCGCTGGAGGCGGACATCGCGGACCTGCACGGCGGGACGACGGGCGAGGGCATCCACCTGGGGGCGATGGCGGGCACCCTGGACCTGGTGCAGCGGGGCCTGACGGGCCTGGACACCCGGGGCGGGGCGCTGCGCCTGGACCCGGTACGGCTGCCGGAGCTGTCGGAGTACGCGTTCACGCTGCGCTTCCACGGGCACTGGGGGGTGCGGCTGCGGATGACACCGGAGAGCCTGCACGTGGCGGTGCCGGAGTCGGGGGTGGCCCCGATCGACATCGAACTGCCGGGCACGGCGGTCTCCATCGAACCGGGCCGGTCGGTGCGCCTGCCGCTGCCGGAGTAGAGGCGGCCGCAGGTCCCGCCCCGGACCGCTCCCGGCCGCCGGGGCGCCGGGGCACCGCCGGCCGCCGGGGCGCGCCGCCCGGGCCGGACTCTTCCGGCACCGGACGGCCCGCCGTACCGATCAGCCCGCGAACCGGGGCACCCGGCACACGTGCGGCGCGTCGCCCTCCGGGCACAGAGCCTTGAGTGTGGCCTTGCGGATCGCGCGCCACGGAGGGGGCGCGGGTCAGGTCGTGGTGCGGGCCAGGCGGGGCCGGGCCCCAGGTGACCCGATCCGGGACGCCCCGGCGGCCGGGTGGGTGGTTCGCGACACGCCGGTGTGAGCTGCGGGAACGGTGCGGTGGCGGTGCAACGGGGGGCGTGCGGTGGGGAGTTGGCGCCCCCTGGAAAGGGGAATGCGCCGGCGTAAACCCTTGATCTTTCCGCAGGTTAGGCTAACCTAACTTTCCGTCAGGCGGCCACGAGTCACCCCCGTCGCGCCGTCCGACGCGTGTGCGCCCTGTGCGCGACCCCCGCAACACGACCGAAGGGCATCCGCCATGCCGAACGGTGCGCTGCGCGCCGAGCTCCTCGAGCGCCAGGAGCGACGCGAGTCCTCCGCCCGTACCTACGCCAGCACCCTGCCCGTCGCCCCCGTGCACGCCGCCGGCGCGGTGATCACCGGCGCTGACGGGCGCACCTACCTGGACTGCCTCTCCGGCGCGGGCACCCTCGCGCTCGGGCACAACCACCCGGCCACCGTCGCGGCCCTCCAGTCGGTGCTCGCCTCGGGCACGCCCCTGCACACCCTGGACATGATCACCCCTCAGAAGGACGCCTTCTCCGGGGAGTTACTCCGCCGGCTGCCCGGTGGACTGCGGGACTCGGCCCGGCTGCACTTCTGCAGCCCCGCCGGCACGGACGCCGTCGAGGCGGCGCTGAAGCTGGCCCAGCACGCCACCGGGCGGCGCGGGATCGTCGCCTTCACCGGCGCCTACCACGGCATGACGCTCGGCGCGTCCGCCGTGTCCGGCCCGCCCCGGATGAGCGGTGCCGTCGGCGCGGACGGTGTCCCGGTGACCCGGCTGCCCTTCCCGTACGGGCTGCGCTGCCCCTTCGGCACCGGTGACGCCGAGCAGTCCGGGGAGCTGTCGGCCCGGCTGCTGGAGAGCCTCCTCACCGACCCGAGCAGCGGTGTCGCACCGCCCGCCGCGGTCATCCTGGAGGTCGTGCAGGGCGAGGGCGGCGTGGTGGAGGCCCCGGACGGGTGGCTGCGCGAGGTCCGGCGGATCACCGAGGAGCACGGGGTCGTCCTCGTAATCGACGAGGTGCAGACCGGCATCGGCCGCACCGGCCACTACTGGGCCTGCGAACGCGCCGGGGTCACACCCGACGTGCTCGTCACCTCCAAGGCCGTCGGCGGCGGACTGCCGCTCGCGCTGATCGCGTACCGCCCCGAACTCGACACCTGGCGCCCCGGCCACCACACGGGCACCTTCCGCGGCAACACCCTCGCCATGGTCGCCGGGGAGATCACCCTGCGCACCGTCGCCGAGGAGCAGCTCGCCGAGCGGGCGCTGAAACTGGGCGAGCGGATCGGGCGCGGACTGCGCGAGATCGCCGCGCAGGACCCGGGCGTGGGCCAGGTGCGCGGACGCGGACTGATGACCGGCGTCGAACTGGTCGACCCGGACGCCGCGCCCGACCGGTACGGAGCCTTCCCCGGCGACCCCGTACGGGCCCGCGCGGTACGCGCCGCCTGCCTGGACCGCGGGCTGATCCTGGAGCTCGGCGGGCGCGACGACACCGTCGTCCGGCTGCTGCCGCCGCTGGTCCTCACCGACGAGCAGGCCGACTCCGTCGTGGAACGCCTCGCCGCCGCCCTGGAGAGCACCCGATGAGCCGCGACGGCCGCCCCCGCATACCCGGGCCCGGCATACCCGGCCGGGACCGCGCCGTACCGGACCGTGCGCCCGGCCCCGTCCTGCCGGACCGCGCCCACCGGGCCGACGCGCCCGCGCCGCCCGGCGAGGCCGACACCGCCGTCGCCGGGGACACCCACGGGGCGTACGCGCTCGGAAAGCTGACGTCGGTCGTGCTGGACGCGCTCGCCGAGGGCGCCACCGTCCGGGGCGGTCCGCTCCCCGGCGGCGGCCCCGGCGCGGTCGCCGACCGGTTACGCGCCGCCTGCGCCCCCGTGCTCCCCGAGCACGGCACGGGCGCCGAGGAGGCCCTGCGCACCGTCGTACGGGCCGTCGCCGAGGGCGCGGCCGACCCCGCCGACCCGTGGTGCGCCGCCCATCTGCACTGCCCGCCCCTCGCCGTGGCCGCCGCCGCCGACCTGGCCGCCGCCGCCCTGAACCCCTCCATGGACTCCTGGGACCAGGCCCCCGCCGCGGCGGTACTGGAACAAGAGGTCACCGCCGCGCTCGCCGCCCTCGTCCACCCCCGCGAGGCCGCGCCCGACGCGCTGATCACCAGCGGCGGCACCGAATCCAACCTCGTCGCCCTGCTCCTGGCCCGCGAACGGGCCCGCGCCGCCGGAGCCCCTGCCGTCCGGGTCGTGTGCGGCGCCAACGCCCACCACAGCGTGCGGCGCGCCGCCTGGCTGCTGGACCTGCCGGACCCCGTCACCGTCGACTGCCCCGGCGGGCGGCTCGACCCGGCCGCCGTCGACCGGGCCCTCGCCGGTCTCGGCCCGCACCCCGGTCCGGTCCTGGTGGTGGCCACCGCCGGCACCACCGACGAGGGGCTCGTCGACCCGCTGCCCGCACTGGCCCGCGTGGCGGCGGCGCACGGCGCCGAACTGCACGTGGACGCCGCGTACGGCGGTCCGCTGCTGTTCAGCGACCGGCTGGCGCCGCTCCTCGACGGGCTGGACGCCGCCGTGTCCGTCACCTTCGACCTGCACAAACTGGGCTGGCAGCCGGTCGCCGCCGGAGTCCTCACCGTGCGCGACGCGGCGCTGCTCGCCCCGCTCGCCCTGCGCGCCCACTACCTCAACGCCGACGACGACGGCGAGGCCGGGCTCCCCGACCTGCTGGGCCGCTCCATCCGTACGACCCGCCGCCCCGACGTACTGAAGATCGCCGCGACCCTGCGGGCGCTGGGCCGCCGCGGGATCGGCGCGCTGGTCGAGCACTGCGTGGCCACCGCGCGGGAGTTCGCCGCGCTGGTGGACGCCCACCCGGCGCTGCGGCGCCGCCCCGGCGACATCGGCATCAGCACCGTGCTGTTCCGGCCGGCCGCCGCCGACGCGGTACCGCCCGGCGAGGGCGACGCGCTGGTGGCGGAGGTGCGCCGCCGGCTCCTCGCCGAGGGGCGGGCGGTCGTGGGGCGCGCCGTCGCCGAGGACGCCGACGGCACCCGGCGGCTGTGGCTGAAGGCCACCCTGCTCCACCCGCGCGCCACCGGGGAGGACCTGGCCGGCCTGCTCGACCTGGCCGCGGCCGCGGCGACCGCCCTCGCGGGCGCCGCCACCGCCGAGGCGGCGGCCCCGCCGCCGGCGCGGACGTGACGGCCGCGCCCGCCGGCCCGGCCGCCGCCGGCACCCCGCGACACACCGGAACCGGAAGGACCTCGATGACCCCAGAGCAAGCCGCCGACCACGCCCGCGGCGAACCGCCGACCGTCGATCTGCTGGGCGTGGGCGCCGGGCCGTTCAACCTGTCGCTGGCCGCGCTCGCCGATTCAGTGGCCGGGCTCGACGCCGTGTTCCTGGAGCAGCGGCCCGCGTTCCGCTGGCACCCCGGACTGCTCATCGAGGGCGCCACGCTGCAAGTGCCGTTCCTCGCCGACCTGGTGAGCCTGGTCGACCCGACGAGCCGCTGGTCGTTCCTCAACTACGTCCGCGTCCAGGAGCGGATGTTCCCGTTCTACTTCGCCGAGCGGTTCCACATCCCGCGCGCCGAGTACGACGCGTACTGCCGCTGGGTCAGCGAGCGGCTGCCGTCCCTGCGGTTCGGCCACCGGGCCGACAGCGTCCGCTGGGACGAGGAGCGGCAGGCGTACGAGGTGGAGTTCAGCCGCGTCGGCGCGGACGGCGCCGCCCTGTCCACCGGCCGGATGTACGCCCGGCACCTCGCGCTGGGCGTCGGCACCGCCCCGTACGTGCCCGGACCGCTGCGGGAGCTCGCGGCGGACCCGGACGCGCCGGTGCTGCACTCCGCCGACTACCTCGCCCACCGCGACCGGCTGCGCCGCGCCGGGCACGTCACCGTCGTCGGCGCCGGGCAGTCGGGCGCCGAGGTGCTGCTCGACCTGCTGCGGGACCGGCCCGAGGGGCGGGAGGGCCTGACGTGGCTCGCCCGGACCCCGGCGTTCGCTCCGATGGAGTACAGCAAGCTGGGCCTGGAGCACTTCACACCGGACTACACCCGCTACTTCCACGGCCTGCCCGAGGCGACCCGCGACCGGCTGCTGCCCGCCCAGTGGCAGCTGTACAAGGGCATCAGCGCCGACACGCTCTCCGACATCCACGACGAGCTGTACCGGCGGACGCTGGGCGGCGGGTGGCCCGACGTCACCCTCACACCCGGGGTCGCCGTCACCGCCGCCGCCCGGCGCGGCGGACGGCTGGAGCTCGCCCTGGAGCACGGCGAGGAGCGCTCCCGCGCCACGCTCGCCACCGACGCCGTGGTCCTCGCCACCGGCTACGCGGAGCGCCCCGTGGACGGGCTCGTCGAACCCCTCGGCGCGCACCTGGCCCGCGACGGCGCCGGGCGGCCCCTCGTCGACCGCGACCAGCGCCTCGTGCTCGACGACAAGGTGGGCGGCTGCGTGTTCGTGCAGAACGCCGAGCGGCACACCCACGGTGTCGGCACGCCGGACCTGGGCCTGGCCGCGTGGCGGTCCGCGGTCATCCTCAACACGCTGACCGGCCGACCCGTCTACCCGCTGCCCCGCCGCACCGCGTTCACCACCTTCGGCCTCGCCCGCGACCAGCGCCCGCGCGGCGGCCGCGACGCCCACGACGGCCGCGGCGCCGACGAGCGCGGCTCCGACGAGCACGCCCACCTCGACCGCACCCACCACGACCGCGCCCACGACGACCGGAAAGAGTGCGTATGAGCCAGACCCAGCCCCTGGACCCCGCCGCGGAGGCCGACCGGGCCGCCGTCGACAACCTGCTGCGCTGCTGGGTGCGCGAGACCGGGGTGGAACGCCCCGCCGACGACGTGCTGCGCCTGGAACTGCCCGCGTCCGGCACGGCCGTCGAGGCGCCCGTGCGGTACTGGTCGCCCGTCGGCTGGCACCGGTTCGGGCCCGCCCGGCTGCCCTCCGGGGCGCCCGCGTCGGCGACGGCGCTCGCCGCGCTGCTCGGTGTGGAGGCCGCGCAGGGCGACCCCGCGTCCGTCGCCGACCTGACCGGCCGGGTCAGCGACTCCGTGCGCCGCGTCACCGAGTTCGTACGGGTCCGGGCCGCCGTCCCCGACGACCCGGCGGGTACGACGCCGTTCCTCGCCGCCGAGCAGGCGCTGATCACCGGGCATCCGCTGCACCCGACGCCCAAGAGCCGCGAGGGCCTCACCGAGACGGAGGCCGCCCGCTACTCCCCCGAGACGCGCGGCGCGTTCCCGCTGCACTGGTTCGCCGCCGACCCGTCCGTCGTGAGCTCCGACTCGTCGCTGGAGGAGAGCGCCGAGGACCTCCTCGCGCCGTTCGCCGGGGAGGGCCCGGCCCGCCCCGACGGCACGGTCCTCGTGCCCGCCCACCCGTGGCAGGCGCAGGACGTCGTCCACCGGCCCGCCGTACGGGCCCTGCTGGACGCCGGGCTGCTGCACGACCTGGGCCCGGCGGGCGCCGACTGGTCGCCCACCTCGTCGATCCGCACGCTGTACCGGGCCGACGCGCCGGTGATGCTGAAGTTCTCGCTCGGCCTGCGGATCACCAACTCGCGGCGCGAGAACATGCGCTCCGAGCTGCACCGCGGCCTCGCCGTCGACCGGCTCCTGACCGCCGGGCTCGGCCGCGCGCTGCACACGGCGCACCCCGGCTTCGCGGTGGTCCGCGACCCCGCGTGGCTCGCCGTGGACGCGGGGCCCGGCGGCGGGGACGGCACGGGCCTGGACGTGGTGGTCCGCGCCAATCCGTTCCGCGCCGGCGCCGCGGCGCAGGGCCTGTGCGTCGCCGGCCTGGTCGCGCCCCGCCCCGACCTGCCCGGCGGACGCTCCCACCTGGCGACGCTGGTGCACCGGCTCGCCGAGCGGACCGGCCGGTCCGTCGCCGAGACCGGCGAGGAGTGGTTCGCCCGGTACGCCGCGCAGGTCGTCGCCCCGGTGCTGTGGCTGTACGCGACGTACGGGCTCGGCCTGGAGGCCCACCAGCAGAACACCCTCGTCGTGCTGGACGAGGACGGCTGGCCCGCCGGCGGCCGGTACCGCGACAACCAGGGCTACTACTTCTCCCCCGCCCGCAGCGACGCGCTGTACGGCTGGGTGCCCGGCATCGGCCGGGACCTCGGCACGTACGTCGCGGACGAGGTGATCGACGAGCGGCTCGCCTACTACGTCGGCATCAACAACCTGCTGGGCGTCGTCGGCGCGCTCGGCTCGCAGGGCCTCGCCGACGAGACGCGGCTGCTGCGCCGCGCCGACCGGTTCCTCGCGTCCGCCGCCGCCGAGCACGGCGACCGGCTGCGGCTGGCCGCGCTGCTGCGGGACGAGCCGAGCCTGCGCTGCAAGGCGAACCTGCTGACGCGGGTGCGCGGCATGGACGAGCTGACCGGTCCGCTGGAGGCCCAGTCGGTGTACGTGGACATCGCCAACCCGATCGTGGAGGTGCGCAAGTGACGGACGGGGACCTCCTCGGGGGCGGGGCGGCGCTGGAGCAGGGCGTGTTCACGCTCCGCGCCGTCGACCCGGCCGCGGACGCGAAGCTGGTCCACGCGTGGATGAACGACCCGGAGGTGGCCGCCTTCTGGGAGCTGGCCCAGCCGGAGGAGCGGATCGCCGCCTATCTGCGCGAGCAGCTCGGCAGCGCCCATTCCACGCCGTACGTCGGCTGCGTGGACGGCACGCCGATGAGCTACTGGGAGGTCTACCGGGCCGACCTGGACCCGCTGCGCCACCACTATCCGGCCCGCACCCGCGACGCGGGGGTGCATCTGCTGCTCGGCCCGTCCGCGTACCGGGGCCGGGGGCTGGGCGCGGTGCTGCTGCGGACGGTCTCCGACTGGCTGCTGCGCACCGACCCGTACGCCGGGCGGGTGGTCGCCGAGCCGGACGTCCGCAACGAGCGGTCCGTGCGGGCCTTCGAGCGGGCCGGGTTCCGGCTGCTGCGGCAGATCGACCTGCCGACGAAGAAGGCCGCGTTCATGGTCCGCGAGCGCACGGCATGACGGGGCGGCACGGACGCCCGGTGCTGCTGGCCGCGGCCGGTCTGCACATGGTGACCCAGTCGGCGCTCGCCCCGTTCTACCCGGCGCTGTTCCGCGCCGCGTACGGGGTGGAGGCGCTGGCCGCGACGGGGCTGTTCCTGGTGGTGTGCCAGGTGTCGGCGGTCGTCGCGCTGCCCCTGTGGGGGCGGGCGACGCGCCGGGTGCCGCTGGCGCGGCTGGTGACGGCCGGGCAGTCGGCGGCGGTGCTGCTGGCCGCCGGGCTGGTCCTCGCCCCGTCGTACGCGGTGTTCACCGGGGTGTCCGTGCTGCTCGTGGCCGCGAAGGCGGTCGTGCTCCTCGCCTATCCGGGGCTGGCCCGCAGCCATCCGCGCGGGGTGCTTCCGGGCGTCGTGCAGTATGTGGCCGTGCTGCACGCCGCGTCGGTCGCGGCGACGCTGCTGGGCGGGCTCGTGGTGTCCGTGCCCGAGCCGCGCACGGCCCTGCCGCTGCTGGCGCTGCTGGAGGCGGTGCTGCTGGTGGCGTGCCTGCGGCTGCTGCGCCCGCGCGCCGCCGCCCCGGCCGAGGGGGCCCCGGCCTCCGCGACCGCTTCCGGTACGGGCGGCCCGGCCTCCGGGCCCCCCGCGGCCGCGCAGGGCGCGGACGGGCCGGCGGGCGGGATCGCCGACGGCGCCGCGCACGGGGCGGGCGCGGCGGTGGGCGCGATGTGGCGTCCGGCGCTGTACGTCCTGCTGACGGCGGTCGCCGTGTACGCGGCGCGGCCGTACTTCACCGAGTACGCGGCCGGCGCGGGCGCGTCGGCGGGCACGGCCACGCTGCTGTTCGTGCTGCCGCACGTCGCCGTGCTGGCGCTGCTGCCCGCCGCCGCCCCGCTGCGGGCCCGGCTGGGCGGGCGGCGGCTGCTGCGGTACGGGATGCTCGTCGCCGCCGCCGGCCTTTCCGTGCAGGCCGCCGTCACCGAGGCCGGCTGGCTGGCCGTGGCGCGGCTGGTGTTCGGGGCGGGCCTGGCGCTGGGCCAGGTCGCCCTGGACGAGCGGGTCATCGCCGCGACCGGCTCCGGCGCCGCGTACAGCGTGGTCGCCATGGGCCAGACGGCGGGGCTGCTGCTCGCGCCGCTCCTCGCGACCGGCGCGGCGACCGCCGCCCTGTGGGCGCCCCTCCTGGTGGGGGGTGCCCTGCTGTGCGCCCTGGCGCTCGCCGCCCCGGTCGCGCCCGCCGCGCCCGCGCGGCGGGTCGCCCGTGAAGGCGCCGCCCGCGCCCCGCGCGCCGTTCCCCGCGTCCCGCTGCCCCAGCGGCGGTTGGCGGAGGGGGCGCGCGGGCGCGGGACGGTGGGCGCGTTCGTCCTCCCGACCCCCGCTGAGAGCGCCCCTGTGGGGTTTCCCCGGCCGAGCGGGATCGAGCCCGAGACGAAGGAATGACGTTCGATGACTCTGCCCGGTAGTTCCCTGCCCGCCGCCCCCGCCTCCCCGTCCCCCCTGCTGGACCCCGGCCTGCTGGCCGCCGCCCCCGCCGGGCTCGCCGAACTGGCCCGGCTCGTCCACGAGATCGTCCGGGCGTGCGCCGACGGGCTGAGCGGGCGCGGCGGCCCGCTGCCCGCGCTCAGCCCCGAGGAGCTGACCGGCCTGGTCGACGCGCAGTTCCCCGACGGACTCGTGCCGCGCGCCGGGGCCGGCCGGGACGCCGTGCTGGAGCTCGCCCGGGCCTGCGCGCGGACCACCGTGGACCTCGCCGACCCGCGCGCCGCCGCGCACCTGCAGCCGCCGTCGCTGGCCGTCGCCGCGGCCGCCGACGTCCTGGCGGGGATCTTCAACGCGTCCGTCGACACCTGGGACTCCGGTCCGTACGCCGTCGAGATCGAGCGGCGGCTCGTGAAGGGCCTGTGCGAGGCGGCCGGGTACGGGCCCGACGCGGGCGGGGTGCTCACCCCCGGCGGCAGCGCGTCCAATCTCCAGGCGCTGCTCGTCGCGCGGGACGCGGCGCTGGCCAAGACGCGGGACGTCCGCGCCGGCGGGCTGGCCGGGACCGGGCAGCGGCCGCTCGTGTACTGCTCCGAGCTGGCGCACTTCTCCGTCGCCCGCGCCTGCGCCGTGCTGGGGCTCGGCGAGGACGCGGTGCGTCCCGTGCCGGTGGACGGACGGCACCGGATGCGGCCCGAGGCGCTGGACGCCCTGCTGCGCCGCGCCGACCCGGACACCGATCTGCCGGTCGCGGTCGTCGCCACCGCCGGGACGACCGACTACGGCTCGGTGGACCCGCTGCCGGAGGTCGCCGCCGTCGCGCGGGAGCACGGCGTACGGCTGCACGTCGACGCCGCGTACGGCTGCGGGGCGCTGTTCTCGGCGCGGCTGCGGCCGCTGCTGGACGGCATCGGGGAGGCCGACACGGTCACGCTGGACCTGCACAAGACGGCGTGGCAGCCGGCCGCCGCGAGTGTCCTGCTGGCCCGCGACGCGGCGGACTTCGCGCCGACGACGGGCCTGCGGGTGGCGTATCTGAACCCGGACGACGACGGCGAGGCCGGCTACGACGGGCTGCTCGGCCTGTCGCTGCAGACGACGCGGCGCGCCGACGCGCTGAAGGTCGCGGCGACGTTCCTGGCGCTCGGCACCGACGGCATCGGGGCGATGCTGGACGCCTGCCACGACCTGGCCCGGCACGCCGAGCGGTCCATAGCGGCGCACCCGCGTCTGGCGCTGACCGCCGGGGCCACCCTCTCCACGGTCGTCTTCCGGTACGTCACCACCGACCCGGCCGCGTCCGACCGCGTCAACGGGGCGCTGCGCCGCAGGCTGCTGCGCACCGGCGCCGCGCTGGTCGGGCGGACCGACGCACCCGGCGGCGACGGGCGCCCCGCCGTCCATCTGAAGCTCACCCTGCTGAACCCGCAGACCCGCGCCACGGACGTGGACGGCCTGCTCGACGCGATCGTCCGGGCGGGCCTGGCCGTGGAGGCCACCGAGGAAGGGAGCGCCGCATGAAGCACCGCGAAGCGGAGCAGCGTAAAGGCCGGAAGAGAAGCCGGCGTCCACACGAGAAGGGCACCCCCCGTATGACTGACGGCCACCCCGTCCCCGAACTCGCCGACGTGTCACCGGAGTCGTGGCGCGAGGCGAATCGCAGGCTCCTGGCGAAGACCCTCTCCGAGTTCGCCTTCGAGGAGCTGGTCGAGCCGCAGGGACTGGAGGCGGAGGGCCGCTACCGGGTCGACCTGGACAGCGGCGTCTCGTACGTGTTCTCCGCGACGCGCGGCGCGCTCGGCTCCTGGCGGGTCGCCGGGGACTCGGTGACGCGCGGCGCGGCGGGCCTCCTCGGCAACGAGATCGAGACGCCCGCGTGGGACGTGCAGCAGTTCCTGGTGGACTGCGCGGACACGATAGGCACCGACGCGCCGACGCTCGGCATGTACCTCACGGAGGTGTCGGCGACGCTCGCGGTGGACGCGGCGCGCATCGAGCACGGCGGGCGGACGGCGGCGGAGCTGCGCGAGCTGGACCACGCGGAGCTGGAGTGCGCCATGACGGGGCATCCGACGCTCGTCGCCAACAAGGGCCGCATCGGCTTCTCCGCGTCGGACGTGCGGGCGTACGCGCCCGAGGCGCAGCGGCCGGTCGCGCTGCGGTGGATCGCCGTGCACCGGGGGCTCGCGGAGTTCCGGGGCACCCCGGAGCTGAGCGAGCGGTCCGTCGTGGAGCACGAGCTGGACGCGGAGACCGTCGCCGCCTTCCGCTCCCGTGTGGAGGCCGCCGGCTGCGACCCGGACGCGTATGTGTGGATGCCGGTCCACCCCTGGCAGTGGGACCACGCCGTGCAGGTGCTGTTCGCCGGTGAGGTCGCGCAGCGGCGGATCGTGCCGCTCGGGGACAGCGCCGACGCGTACCTGCCGCAGCAGTCGGTGCGGACGATGACGAACATGTCGCGGCGGGGCCGGTACGACGTGAAGCTCCCGCTCAAAATCGTCAACACGCTCATCTGGCGGGGCATCCCGCCGCACTGCACGCAGGGCGCGCCGCTGACCACGCAGTGGCTGACGGGGCTGCTCGGCAAGGACGAGCTGCTGCGCGACGAGCTGCGGACGGTGTTCCTCGGCGAGATCGCGTCGGTGACGGTCCGCCACCCGTATCTGGACCGGGTGCCGGACATGCCGTACCAGCACCTGGAGACGCTCGGCTGCATCTGGCGCGAGTCGGTGTCGTCGCGGCGGGACGAGGGCGAGCGGGTCCGCACGTTCGCGTCGCTGCTGTACGTGGACGAGCAGGGCACCTCGTTCGCGGCGGAGCTGGCCCGCGCGTCGGGGCTGCCCGCCGAGGAGTGGCTGTCGCGGCTGTTCGAGACGGTGATGCACCCGGTGCTGCACGTGATGTACACGTACGGCATCACCTTCAACCCGCACGGCCAGAACACGCTGATCGGGTACGACGCGGACGACGTGCCGCGGCGGCTGTTCCTGAAGGACTTCGTGGACGACGTGTCCGTGTCGCACACCCCCGTCCCGGAGCGCGGTCCCGAGCCGGACGGCTACGACCACGTGCTGCCGCGCAAGAACCCGGTCGTCATCCGCCAGCACGTCGTGGACCAGCTGCTGCTGGGGCACTTCCGGTACCTGGCGCCGCTCGCCGCCGAGCAGCTGGGCGTGCCCGAGGAGCGGTTCTGGCGGCTGGTGCGGCAGGCCGTGGTGTCGTACCAGAAGCGGTTCCCGGACAAGAAGGACCGGTACGCCGAGTACGACATGCTCGCGCGGGAGTTCCCGCGCTACCCGTTCAACACGGACCGGCTCGTCGTCACCCGCTATGTCGACCGGGCGCTGCGGCACGCGCTGCGCCCGAACGGCACCGTCCCCAACCCGCTGTCGTGAGCGTGGAGATCAGCGCGCGGGAGCTCACCCTCGGCCACGGCGGCGAGCCGGTGGCGCAGAGCATCGGCGTGACGCTGGCGCCGGGCGCGGTCACGGCGCTCGTCGGCCCGAACGGGTCGGGCAAGTCGACGCTGCTGCGGGCGCTGGCCCGGCTGCACACCCCGGACGCGGGGCGGATCGTGCTGGACGGGCGCGATCTGGCGGAGTACCGGCCGCGTGAACTGGCGCGCAAGCTCAGTTTCCTGACGCAGTCGCCGATCGTGCCCGCCGGCGTGACGGTGGAGGAGCTCGTCGCGTACGGCCGCCACCCGCACCAGGGGCTGCTGGCGCGCGGCGGCGGCGAGGAGGACCGGGAGGCGGTCGCCTGGGCGCTGGACGCCACGAACCTGCGGCCGCTCGCCGAGCGCACCCTGGACCGGCTGTCGGGCGGTGAGCGGCAGCGGGCGTGGATCGCGATGGCGCTGGCCCAGCGGACCGGTCTGCTGCTGCTGGACGAGCCGACGACGTACCTCGACATCCGCTACCAGATCGAGGTGCTGCGGCTCGTGCGGCGGCTGGCGGACGAGCACGGCATCACCGTGGCGGTGGTGCTGCACGAGCTGAACCAGGCCGCCGCGTTCTCCGACGCGATGGTCGTGCTGGCCGGCGGGCGGATCGTCGCCTCCGGGCCGCCCGCCGAGGCGCTGACGGAGGACACCGTCCGCACGGCGTTCCAGATCGACACGACCGTCACCCTCGACCCCCACACGGGGGTGCCGACCTGCCTGCCGACGTGGCGCGAGCCGTCGCCGGCCGCCGGTTGAGCACCACCCGCCGCACCACCCGGCCGCGCACCGCGCGGCCGGCCCGTACCACTGGTCCACCGGCGTCCCGCACGGCCGCCGCGGACCACCGATCGAGCGAAGGAACATCGCGCATGCGCACTCGACCACGGGCCCGTACCGGCCTCACCGCCCTCATCGCCGCCGCGGCGCTCGCCGTCACCGCCGTCGGCTGCGGCTCCGCCGCCGAGGAGGCCGGGGGCGGCTCCCCGGCGAAGAGCGGGGACGGCGAAGCGGCGGGCGGCGGCGTCACCGTCTCCCATCTGAAGGGCTCCACCACGCTGAAGGCGCCCGCCAGGAAGGTCGTCGCCCTGGAGTGGACCTACGCGGAGGATCTGCTGGCCCTCGGGGTGTCCCCGGCCGGCGTCGCCGACGTCAAGGGCTACGACCAGTGGGTCACCGGCGGGCCCCGCTTCGGCAAGGACGTCAAGGACGTCGGGACGCGGCAGGCGCCCAGCCTGGAGACGATCAAGGCGCTGAAGCCCGACCTGATCATCACCTCCAAGGTCCGCTCCGAGGCCAACTACGAGCAGCTGAACAAGATCGCGCCGACGCTGATGTTCGACCCGTACTCCACGGACAGCGAGTACACGGAGATGCGGGACACGCTGAAGAAGATCGGCACGGCGGTCGGCAAGCCGGAGGCGGCGGACACGGCGCTGAAGGACCTCGACGCGAAGATCGCCGCGGCGAAGCAGAAGCTGGACACGGCGAAGAAGAACGGCGCCGAGGTCACCGTCGCGCGCGGCTACACCACGGACGGCGCCGCCGTGGTGGAGGTCCTCACCGACTCCACGATCCCCGGCGGGCTGCTGCCGCGGCTGGGCCTGAAGAACGCGTGGACGGGCAAGGCCGACGCGTACGGCATGAGCAAGGTGGACATCGAGGGCCTCAAGCCCGTGGAGAAGTCCAGCCTCGTGTACGTCGCCGCGAAGGACGACGACGTGTTCGCCACGTCGCTGCCGAAGAACGCCCTGTGGCAGAACCTGGACTTCGCGAAGGACAAGCGGGTCCACGCCCTCGACCCGGGCACCTGGTTCTTCGGCGGGCCGTTCTCGACCGCCCAGGTCGCCGACGAGATCGCGAGCGCGCTCACTTCATGACCGGGATCGCCACACGTCCCCCGGACACCGTGCCGGGCCGGACCGGGAGGGCGCTGCGCCTCCCGGCCGGCCCGGCCGCGATCGTCGCCGGCGGGGTGCTCGCGCTGCTGCTGGTGACCGTCGCGCACCTCGGGTACGGCCGCAGCGACATCGGCCTCGGCGACCTGCTGGCGCTGCTGGCGGGCGGCGGGGACGCCGACGCGCGGTCGGTGCTGCTCGGCGGGCGGCTGCCGCGCACCCTGGCGGGGCTGGTCGCCGGTGCGGCGCTGGCCGTCGCCGGGTGCCTGCTCCAGTCGTCGGTGCGCAACCCGCTGGCGTCGCCGGACACGCTGGGCGTGACGGCCGGCGCGTATCTGGCGGTCGCGGTCAGCGCGATCACCGGGTTCTCGCTGGGCGACCTGCCGCGCGGCGGTGTCGCCTTCGCCGGCGGGCTCCTCGCCGCCGCCCTCGTCCACACCGTGGCGGGCGGGTCACGGGGGCGGCCCGCGCACCTGGTGCTGGCCGGGGTGTCGGTGACGCTGGCGCTGTCCAGTGTGACGGCGGTGCTGGTGGTGCTGTTCCAGGAGGAGACCGGCGCGGTGTTCTTCTGGGGGCACGGCTCCCTCGCGGTGGCCGACAGCGCCCGGTCGCTGACGGTGCTTCCGCTGCTCGCGGCGGGGCTCGTGGGCGGGCTGCTGCTGGCCCGGTCCCTGGACATCCTCGGCACCGGCGACGAGACGGCTCGGGGCCTCGGGGTGGCGGTGGGCCGGGTGCGGCTCACCGCCGTGCTGCTGTCGGTGCTGCTGACGGCGTGCGCGGTGGCGGTGACCGGCCCGATCGGCTTCGTCGGCCTGGCCGCCCCGCACCTGGTGCGGCTGGCCGGTGTACGGCGGCACGCGGCGCTGCTGCCCGCGGCGGCCGTGTGGGGCGCGACCCTGCTGCTCGCCGCCGACCTGCTGGCGCGGGTGACGTCGCCGACCGGCAACGAGGTCGCCGCCGGTGTGGTGACGGCGCTGTTCGGCGCGCCGCTGTTCCTGTGGCTGGCGCGGCGCCTGCCGTCGGAACCGGCCGCCCCCGGGACGGTCATGCCGGGGCGGCGCGGCCGGCGGCTGCCGTACCCGCCGCTGCTCGTGGGCGGGTTCGCCGTGGTGGCGGCCATGCTGGCGGGCGGTCTGGTGCTGGGCGACATCGCCGTGCCGCCGGGGCAATTGCCGGGTCTGCTGGCGGGCGGCGGCGACGAACTGCTGCGGGGCGTGGTGCTGGAGTACCGGCTGCCGCGGCTGCTGGTGGCGGCCCTGGCGGGCGCGCTGCTGGCGATGGCGGGCGGCATCGTGCAGACCGTGTCGCGCAACCCGCTCGCGGACCTGACGGTGATGGGCGTCAGCGGCGGCGCCGGCTTCGGTGCGGCACTGGTGCTGGTGGCGCTGCCGACGGTGCCGTACGCGATGCTGCCGGTGGCGGCGCTGCTGGGCGGTACGGCGGCGTTCGCGCTGACGTACGGGCTGTCGCTGCGGAAGGGCTCGGTGGCGCCGGAGCGTCTGGTGCTGGTCGGCATCGGCACGTTCGCGCTGACCACGGCGGCGACCAACTACCTGGTGGTGGGGGCGCGTTTCCAGGTCGCGCAGGCGCTGACATGGCTGTCGGGCTCGACGTACGCGCGGGACGTGACGGACCTGTCGGTGCTGGCGGGAGCGGTGGCGGTCGGTGTGCCGCTGCTGGTGCTGTCGTTCCGGCGGCTCGACCTGCTGGCGCTCGGCGAGGACACGCCCCGCACGCTGGGGCTGCCGCTGGAGCGGACCCGGCTGGCGGTGCTGGTCCTCGCGGTGGCGCTGGCGGCGTGCGCGGTGGCGGTGGTGGGGACGGTCGCGTTCGTGGGCCTGGTGGCCCCGCACGCGGCGCGGATGCTCGTCGGTTCGCGCGCCCACCGGCTGCTGCCGGTGGCGGGGCTGCTGGGGGCTGCGCTGATGATTGCCGCGGACACGGTGGGCCGCACGGCGATCGCGCCCGCAGAGATCCCCTCGGGGCTGTTGGCGGCCCTGATCGGCACGCCGTACTTCGTCTGGCAACTGCGGCGCGGGCACCGGTCGTAGGCGCCGGGAGGGCCGCCTCCGCCCTCCGCCACCGCGCCGTCGTCGCCGGCGTCGCCGGTCGTCGTGGCCGGGGACGCCGGCGCGGTCGCACGCGCCTCCGCCGCCCCCGGGCGTCCGCCCCGCCCTCCGGGGCACGCCCGGCGGGCGGCCCCGTACGCGGAGGCACGTCCGGCGGGCGGCCCCGTACGCGGAGGCACGTCCGGCGGACGGCCCCGTACGCGGAGGCACGTCCGGGCGAGACGGTCCCGCGCCGGCGGCCACCGCGGCCGACGGCGCGGGGCTCAGGCGGAGGAGACCGGTCCGTGGTGGTCGAGGCGGCGCAGCTGGGAGTCGGTGAGCCGCAGGTCCGCGGCGGCGAGATTCTCCTCCAGGTGCGCCGGCGAGGCGGTTCCGGGGATCGGCAGGGCGACCGGCGAACGGGCGAGCAGCCAGGCGAGCAGCACCTGCGGGGCGGTCGCGCCCAGTTCGGCGGCGACCGCGGAGACCTCGCCCGACGCGGCCGCCGCGGCGACGGGCCGCCACGGGAGGAAGGCGATGCCGACGGCCTCGCACGCCCGCAGGACCGGCTCGTATTCGCGGTCGAAGAGGTTGTAGCGGTTCTGCACGCTCGCGATGTCCGCGGTCCGCCGGGCCTCGGCGAGCTGGGCGGCCGTCACCTCCGACAGGCCGATGTGCCCGATCTTGCCCTCCTGCCGGAGCTCGCGGAGCGCGCCGACCTGTTCGGCGACCGGCACCTTCGGGTCGAGCCGGTGCAGCTGGAGGAGGCCGATGCGCTCGGTCCGGAGCCGGCGCAGGCCCTGCTCGACCTGTTCGCGCAGGCTCTCCGGCCGCGCGTCGTACGCCCAGCCCTCCGGCCCGCCCCGGGTGACGCCGACCTTGGTGGTGATCAGCAGGTCGTCCGGATACGGGAACAGGGCCTCGGCGAGCAGTTCCTCGTTGGCGCCCCATCCGTACAGGTGGGCGGTGTCGATCAGCGTGACGCCCAGTTCGACGGCGCGCCGGGCGACGGCGATCGCGGCCTTCCGTTCAGGTCCCGGCCCGCTGTGCAGGCGCATGGCACCGAACCCGATCCGCGTCACCCGGAATTCGCCTCCGACGGAGAACGTGTCCGCCGTGCCCGGGGCGTGTGTCGGCTCTGAAGTCATCGGCTCCCCCTCACCGGCCCGACGATACCGGCCCGCCGCGGCCCGGCCGCTCAGTCCAGGCCCCGGGCGGCCCGGAAGCGGGCCAGGGACTCCGGGAGGTCCACGACCGGTGGCGGGTAGGCGGCCGCGACATGGGCGCGGACGCCCGGCTTCCACGGTTCGTGGACCGCCGGGCCCGCCACGCCCGCCAGTTCGGGCATCCACCGTCTGACGTACGTGCCGTCCGGGTCGTAACGGCGGCCCTGCGCCACCGGGTTGAGGACGCGGTTGGGGCGGGAGTCGGTGCCGGTGCCCGCCACCCACTGCCAGTTCAGCTGGTTATCGGGGATGTCCCCGTCGGCCAGCAGTTCCAGGAAGTGCCGGGCGCCCACCCGCCAGTCCACGTACAGCGTCTTGGTGAGGAAGCTCGCGGCGATCAGGCGGGCCCGGTTGTGCGCCCAGCCCTCGTGGGCCAGTTGGCGCATCGCGGCGTCCACCACCGGGTAGCCCGTGCGGCCCTCCTTCCACGCCGCCACGTCCGCCGCCGCCTCCGGGCCCGGGCGCCAGCGGTCGTGGCGGGTGCGGTAGTCCTCGCGCGCGGCGGCGGGGCGGGCGGCGAGCAGCTGGCGGTGGAAGTCCCGCCAGCACAGCTGCCGTACGAACGCCTCGGCGCCCGGCCCGCCCCGCGCGCGGGCCCGGTACACGGCCTCGGTGGGCGAGACCGCGCCGAAGTGGAGATACGCGGAGAGGCGGGACGTGGCGTCGGCCGCCAGGTCGTCGTGCCGGTCCGCGTACGCGTCGAGGGGCCCGTCCAGCCATGCCGCGAGCCTGCGCCGCCCCGGCGTCTCACCGCCCGGCGCCAGCCCCGGCGACACTCCGGCCACGCCCCGCCGCGACGGCGGCTCCTGCGACCGCACCCCGTCCGGCACGGGCACGGCACGCGGCGCCGCGAGCGGCTTGCGGGTCCCCTCGGCCGCCCAGCGGCGGTGGTACGCGCCGAACACCGCGTAGTGCTCGGCACCCTGCGGGACAATCGCACCCGGCGGGACGACGGTGCCGACCGCCGCGTGCACCCGCAGCGCCCGCCGCTCCCCCTCCAGGGCCCCGCGCAGCCGCTCCTCGCGGCGCTGGGCGTACCCGCTGTGGTCCGCCGCCATGTGCACCTCCACCGCGTCCGCCTCGGCGGCGACCCGGCACACCACGTCCACGACCCGCCCGGACCGGACGACGAGCCGCCCGCCGCGCCGGCGCAGGCCCGCGTCGAGGTCGGCGAGGCAGTCGGCGAGGAACGCGGCCCGGTTCGGAGCGGCGAACCCGGCGGCGGCGACGCCCTCGTCCCGGACGAACAGCGGCACCACCGTGTCGTGCTCCCGCAGGGCGGCGCGCAGCGGCGGATGGTCGTGCAGCCGCAGATCGCAGGTGAACAGCACCACGGCGGTGCTCATGACGCCCCGCCGGGCGCCGGGGGCGTGCCGGGGGGCGCCGGGTCGAAGGACGGTCTCTCCGCCGCCTTGGTGATGTTGCGGGCCATCCCGCCGAACACGACGGCGTGGAACGGGGCGACGCTCCACCAGTACGCGTGGCCGAGCAGCCCGCGCGGGTGGAACAGGGCGCGCTGCCGGTAGCGGGTGCGGCCCCGCCCATCGCGCTCGGCGTACATCTCCAGCCAGGCCAGGCCCGGCAGCCGCATCTCGGCCCGCAGCCGCAGCAGCCGCCCGCGCTCGATCTCCTCGACCCGCCAGAAGTCCAGCGAGTCACCGGCGCGCAGACGTGCCGCGTCCCGGCGGCCCCGGCGCAGGCCGACCCCGCCCACCAGCCGGTCCAGCCAGCCGCGCACCGCCCAGGCGAGGGGGAAGGAGTACCAGCCGTTGTCGCCGCCGACGCCTTCGATGACCTGCCACAGCCGCTCGGGCGTCGCGTCCACGAGCCGCTCGCGCTCGTCGGTGTAGAGGCTGCCGCCCGCCCAGTCGGGGTCGGTCGGCAGCGGGTCGCTGGGCGCGCCGGGCACGGACGCGGACGACCAGCGGGTGGTGACGCGGGCCTCCCGGATCCGGCGCAGGGCGAGCGCGAGCGCCTCGTCGACGCCGAGGGGCGTGCCGGGCGGATCGGGCACGTACCGGGCGATGTCGTGCTCGCGGCACACGACCTCGTGCCGCAGCGAGTCGGCCAGGGGGCGGGCGAGGGACGCCGGTACGGGTGTGACCAGCCCGACCCAGAGGCTGGACAGGCGCAGGGTCAGCAGCGGCACGGGCAGGATGAGCCGCCGGGGCAGTCCGGCGACGGCCGCGTACCGCGCCATCAGGTCGCGGTAGGTGAGCACGTCGGGGCCGCCGATGTCGAAGGCGCGGTTCACGTCGGGCGGCATGTCGGCGCTGCCGACGAGGTAGCGCAGCACGTCACGGACGGCGATGGGCTGGATGCGGGTGCGCAGCCAGCGCGGCGTGACCATCAGGGGCAGGCGCTCGGTGAGGTAGCGGAGCATCTCGAAGGACGCGGAGCCGGAACCGAGGATGACGGCGGCGCGCAGCACGGTCGTGGGGACGCCGGAGTCCAGGAGGATGCGCCCCACCTCGGCGCGGGACCGCAGGTGCGGCGAGAGCGCGCTCTCGGGGACCCCGCCGGGGGTTAGGCCGCCGAGGTAGACGAGGCGGCGGACACCGGCGGCGCGCGCCTGCGCGGCGAAGACCTCGGCGGCCTTCCGGTCGGTGTCCTCGAAGCCGCCTCCGGTGCCGAGGGCGTGGACCAGGTAGTAGGCGGTGTCGACGCCGCGCATCGCGTCGCGCACCGACGCCTCGTCGGTGACGTCGCCGCGCACCGTCTCCACCCGCCCCGCCCAGGGGTGGTCGCGGAGCTTGGACGGCGTGCGGGCGAGGCAGCGGACGCGGTACCCGGCGTCGAGCAGTTCGGGGACGAGCCGGCCGCCGATGTACCCGCTCGCCCCGGTGACCAGGCAGAGCCGGCCCGGCGCCCGGTCGGCCCGCCCGGCGGCGTCCGGGGCCGGGGAGGGGGAGGGGGAGGGGGCCTCGGGGAGGTGTTCGGGCGCCGGCATGGGGCCTCCGTCCGTCGGTCGGGTCTGACGTGGCGTGGTCTCTCCACCGTGGACCGGCCGCCCGTTTTCCGCCCGCCCGGTTCCTCCGGGGTCGCGGACGCGCGGGCTTCTATAGGCTGACCAGGTGGTGACCAGGAACGACCGTACGGGCGAGGAGACACGGGGCGGGCAGCCGGCCCCGGCGGACCTCCAGGCGTTCGCCGTCCAGCTGCGCCGGATGAACGGCGAGGTGAACCGGCTCGCGCACGCCTTCGCGGCGAGCCAGGGCCTGCATCCGACGGATGTGCAGGCGCTGGCCGCGATCCTCGACGCCGAGGAGCCGATGACCCCCGGGCGGCTGCGGGAGCGCCTGGGGCTGACCTCCGGCGCGGTGACCGCGTGCGTGGACCGGCTGGAGCGCGCCGGGCACATCCGCAGGTCCCGCGAGAGCACCGACCGCCGCGTGGTCCATCTGCACTACGAGCCCGGCGCCCAGGCGGCGGCCCGCGCCTTCTTCCGGCCGCTCGCGGCGGCGGCGCAGACGGCGACCGGGCGGTTCACGCCGCAGGAGCTGGAGGCGGCGCTGCGGTTCCTGACGGTGCTCAACGAGGAGCTGGAGCGGGGAGCGGCGGGCGTTCCTCCCCGCACCTGACCCAGGGCACTCCCCCGCCCCGGCCCCACCCCTGGCCCCGGGGGACGGTCCCCCGACCCCGGCCCAAGGGCGCCCTTGGCCGTGCTCCAGGGGCACCGCCCGCAGTCGCCCGCGTGCCCCTGCCCCCGTCCCGTCCCGCCCCCGTGCCCTGAAGTGCTCCCTGCCCCGGCGTGCCGCACCCGGCCGCGATCTATCTCAATCATTAAGATAGTTTTTCATCGAGACACCACCTCGATCCCCCGTCCCGCAGGAGAACCATGCCCGCCTCCCCGGCCCTCGCCCGCCGGCTGCTGCCCGCCCTGCTCATCGCCGTCTGGCTCGCCGTCGGCGGGGGCCTCGGCCCCTACGCCGGCAAGCTCGGCGAGGTCGCCACCAACGACCAGGCCGCCTTCCTTCCCGAGGACGCCGAGTCGACCCGCGTCCTCGACGCCCAGAAGGCGTTCCGGCAGGAGGAGACGGTGCCCCTCGTCGTCGTCTGGACGGCGGACGACGGCGGCCCCCTCGCCCCGGACCGGCAGGCGTCCGCGACGCGGGCGCTCGCCTCCCTGGCCGGTGCGGACGGGGTGGTCGGCCCGCCGTCGCCCGCCCTGCCCTCACGGGACGGCGAGGCCCTCCAGGGAGCGCTGCGGCTGGCGCCGGACCTGGGCGACGAGCTGCCCGCCGTACTGGACCGGGTGAGGGCCGCCGCAGGCGAGGTGCCCGGGACCCGCGTCCAGCTCGCCGGGCCGGCGGCCACGCAGGCGGACCTGAAGGACGCGTTCGCCGGGATCGACGGGCTGCTGCTCGGGGTCGCCCTCGCCGCGGTGCTGCTGATCCTGCTGCTCGTCTACCGGAGCGTGCTGCTGCCGCTCGTGGTCATCCTGTGCGCGGTGTTCGCGCTGGCCCTGGCGTGCGCGGTCGTGTACGTGCTGGCCGACGCGGACGTCGTACGGGTGGACGGGCAGGTGCAGGGCATCCTGTTCATCCTGGTCATCGGCGCCGCCACCGACTACGCGCTGCTCCTCGCCGCCCGGTTCCGGGAGGAGCTGGGGCTGCGCGCCGACCGGTACGCCGCGATGCGCGAGGCGCTGCGCCAGTCGTACGGGCCGGTCGGGGCGAGCGCCGCCACGGTGGCGCTCGGCCTGCTGGCGCTGCTGCTCAGCGATCTGACGAACAACCGGGCCCTGGGCCCGGTCGGCGCGATCGGCATCGTGTGCGCCGTGCTGGGCGCGCTGACGTTCCTGCCCGCGGTGCTGGTGCTGCTGGGCCGGGCCGCGTACTGGCCGGCGTCGCCGAAGCCGGCGTCGTCGGGCGCCGGGCACGGGCTGTGGACGAGGGTCGCCGCCCTGGTGGACCGCTCGCCGCGCAAGGTGTGGGCGGGGACGCTCGTCGTGCTCGTGGCGTGCGCGGCCTTCGCGCCGTCGCTCACCGCGCGGGGCGTGCCGCTGGACGAGATCTTCGTGGACGACGCGCCGTCCGTCGCGGCGGGGAAGACCCTCGGGGAGCACTTCCCCGGCGGCTCCGGCAACCCGGCCGTGGTCATCGCGGACGCCTCGGCGCTGCCCGCCGTGACGCGGGCGGCCGAGCGGACCGCCGGGGTGGCCTCGGTCGTCCCGGTCACCGCCTCGGGTCGGCCGGGCGGCGGCCCGCCGCTGGTCGTGGACGGGCGGGCGCAGCTGAACGCCACCCTGGAGGCGGCGCCCGACAGCGACGCCGCGAAGGCCGCGCTGGCCCGGCTGCGGGCCGCCGTGCACGCCGTCCCGGACGCGGACGCGCTGGTCGGCGGCTACACGGCGCAGCAGTACGACACGCAGCGGACCGCCGAGCGGGACCGGACCGTCATCGTCCCCGTCGTCCTGGTGATCATCCTGCTGATCCTGGTGGGGCTGCTGCGGTCGCTGCTGCTGCCGGTGCTGCTGGTGGCGACGGTGGCGCTGAACTTCGTGGCGACGCTGGGCGTCTCCGCGCTGGTCTTCGAGCGGCTGCTCGGCTTCAGCGGCACGGACGCGTCGGTGCCGCTGTACGGGTTCGTGTTCCTGGTGGCGCTGGGCGTGGACTACAACATCTTCCTGATGTCGCGGGTGCGGGAGGAGACCCTCCGCCACGGCACCCGCGAGGGCGTGCTGCGGGGGCTCACCGCGACCGGCGGGGTGATCACGTCGGCGGGTGTGGTGCTGGCGGCGACGTTCGCGGCGCTCGCGGTGATCCCGCTGGCGTTCCTACTGCAGATCGCGTTCATCGTCGCGTTCGGCGTGCTCCTGGACACCCTGGTGGTGCGCTCGCTGCTCGTACCGGCGCTGGTGCGGGACATCGGGCCGGTGTCGTGGTGGCCGAGCGCGCTCAGAACACGGACAGGCCCGTCAGGGTCGTGAACCGGTCCAGCGCGGCGACCCCGGCGACCGAGTTGCCGCGCTGGTCCAGGCCCGGACTCCACACGCACAGCGTGCAGCGTCCGGGGACGACGGCGATGATGCCGCCGCCGACGCCGCTCTTGCCGGGCAGGCCCACCCGGTAGGCGAAGTCGCCCGCCGCGTCGTAGGTGCCGCAGGTCAGCATCACGGCGTTGACCTGCTTCGCCTCGCTGCGGGTGAGCAGCGACGTGCCGTCGGCGCGGATGCCGTGCCGGGCGAGGAACCCCGCGGCCAGCGCCAGGTCGGCGCAGGACGCCTCCAGGGAGCACTGGCGGAAGTACTCCTCCAGCAATCGCGGGACGGGCGTGCCGATGTTGCCGTACGAGGCCATGAAGTGCGCCAGGGCGGCGTTGCGGTCCCCGTGCGCGGCCTCCGACGCGGCGACGGCGTGGTCGAAGTCCAGGGCGGCGTTGCCGCTCTCGGCGCGCAGGAACTCCCGGAGCGTGCCGGACGCGTCGCCGGTCAGGGCGTGGAGCCGGTCGGTGACGACGAGGGCGCCCGCGTTGATGAACGGGTTGCGGGGGATGCCGTTCTCGTACTCCAGCTGGACCAGCGAGTTGAACGGATTGCCGGACGGCTCGCGCCCGACGTGCTCCCACAGCGCCTCGCCCTCCAGGGAGAGGGTGAGGGCGAGGGTGAACGCCTTGGTGATGGACTGGGTGGAGAACGGCACCCGCCAGTCCCCCACCCCGTAGACCGTGCCATCGGGCTCGGCGACGGCCATGCCGAAGCGGCTCGTGTCGGCCTCGGCGAGCGCCGGGATGTAGTCCGCCGGGCGGCCCCGGCCCGGTCGGGCGGCGATGTCGGCCGCGATCTGGTCGAGGACGGGCTGGAAGGCGGGGGCCACGGCGGTGCTCTCCGGCGGGACGGGGACGGATGGGCGGGCGGCGGTACGGGGGCGTGGGCGCCGTACCGGGGACGGTGCGCCCCCATTGTGCCCCCTCGCCCTCAGGCCGCCGCGCCCGCCCGGCGAGCGGCCGCGGGTCAGCCTGCGGTGGTCTCCTCGATGTTCTCCATCCGCCCGTACAGCACCTCCTCGTTGACCTCCAGATGGTTGATCAGGCGCAGGGCAGCGGCGGCGCCGGCGCCGACCAGGCCGCCCGCGACCTCCCCGTACTCCACCTGCACCAGCAGGTCCGGGGCGCCCTCGGCGCGGGCGGTGCCGGACGGGTCGCGCCGGGTGCCGACGGCGCCGATCCCGGTCGCGGCGCGCAGCAGGAACGTGAGGCAGGTGGCCTTCGCGCGCGGCAGGGTCAGCGTCAGCAGCTCGCGCTCCACCCGGTCGAGCCGCACGCCGTCGTCGGCGTCGCCGAACAGCAGCGCGTACAGGAGGTCCTTCGCCTCCAGCAGCAGCGCCTCGCCCGCGGGGGAACGATTCTCCGGGCCGATCGGCGGCCCGCCCCGCGCGGGCGGATCGTGCAGCAGGCCCTCGGCCTCCAGCCGCTCGCGGGTCCAGGAGGCGAACCGGGCGGTGCGCTCGGCCAGCGCGTCGCGGTCCAGCGGGCACGCCCGGAGCCGCTCCCTGCGGCGGGCGCGGTCCTCCTCGCTCTCCCCCAGGGGGCCCGGGTCCCGCAACGGGTCCGCCGCGCGCGGCGGTCCCGTGTCGCCCGGCGCGGGCGAGCCGCCCGGCGGGCCGGGTGCGCGGGAGGTGTCCGGGGCGCCACCCGGGGCGGCTGCCTCGGGGGCGCGGTGGCCGGGGCGGGCGCCGTCGCGGCCGAGGGCGGGAGCTGCGGGACGGTCGAGGCGGTCGATGAGCTCGTCGGCCAGCCACTCCTTGGGCTGCTGGAGCAGCAGGCGGCGCAGCCGCTCCCGGTACTCCTCCCGGAGCGCCACTCCCACCTGCCGGGCGATGTCGTCTGCGGTCACCATGCCCGGCACCGTAGGGCGGCGCCGGGCGCGGCCGGGCCCGTGCGCGGTGACGTCAGCCGGCAAACCGCCCGTCCGGCCGAAGCGCGGGAAGGACCCGGTCCGGGGTCAGGGGCAGTTCGCGGAAGCGGACGCCGGTGGCGTGGTGGACGGCGTTGCCGATGGCGGCGGCCGCGCCGACCGTGCCGATCTCCCCGATGCCCTTGCTGCCCATGGGGTTGAGCAGGGTGTCGTCTTCGTCGATCCAGTGCGCTTCGACGGCGGGCACGTCGGCGTGGGCGGGGACATGGTAGGAGGCGAGGTCGCTCTCGGTGAAGTCGGCGTGCGCGGCGTCCATGGTGCTGTGCTCGGTGAGCGCCATCCCGAGTCCCATGACCATGCCGCCGATGAACTGGGAGCGGGCGGTGCGCGCGTTGAGGATGCGCCCGGCGGCGAACACGCCCAGCATGCGCCGGACGCGGACCTCGCCGGTGACCGTGTCCACCTGCACCTCGGCGAACTGGGCGCCGAAGGCGTGGCGCGCGTACGGCGGTGTGCGGCGGGCGTCGGCGGTCGTGTCGGCGGCGACGGTCAGCCCCTCGCCGGGCAGCGGCCCGTCCTGTTCGGCGAGCCGCGCGGACAGGTCCGCGCACGCCTGGTGGACGGCCCAGCCCCAGGAGGCCGTGCCGGAGGAGCCGCCGGCGAGCGGGGCGCGCGGCAGGCGGGTGCTGCCGATCTCGACGCGTACGGCCTCCAAGGGCGCGGCGAGCGCGGCGGCGGCGACCTGGGCGAGGACGGTGCGGGCGCCGGTGCCGATGTCGGTGGCGTTGACCCGGACGGTGTAGGTGCCGTCCGGGTGGGCGGTGGCGGTCGCGGTGGACGGCGCGGCCGACGCGGGATAGGTGGAGGCGGTGACTCCGGTGCCGATGAGGAGGGGGCCCTCGCGGTGGGCGCCGGGGCGCGGGTCCCGCCGGTCCCAGCCGAACCTGCGGGCGCCCTCGCGCAGGCACTCCACGAGGTGGCGGCTGCTGAAGGGGCGGCCGCTGTCGGGTTCGGTGGCGGGGTCGTTGCGCACGCGCAGGTCGACGGGGTCCATGCCGAGGGCTTCGGCGAGCTCGTCCATGGCGGACTCCAGGGCGTACATGCCGGGGGTCTCGCCGGGGGCGCGCATCCAGGAGGGGCTGGGCACGTCGAGGGGCACGACGCGATGGGTGGTGAGGCTGTGCGGGGAGCCGTACATGACGCGCGCGGGCACGGCGGCCTGCTCGACGAACTCGGTGATGCGGGAGGTGTGGGTGGTGACCTCGTGGCTGACCGAGACCAGCGTGCCGTCGGTTTCGGCGCCGAGGCGGAGGCGGTGCAGCGTGGGCGCGCGATGGCCGGTCACGGAGGGCAGATGGCGGCGGGGCAGCGCGAGTTTGACGGGGCGGCCGGTGTGGATGGCGGCCATCGCGGCGAGGACGACGTGCGGGCGGGGCGTGCCCTTGCCGCCGAAGCCGCCGCCGACGTGCTCGGCGACGACGGTGACGCGGTCCTCGGGCAGGTCGAAGAGGGAGGCGAGGACGGAGCGGACCGCGTTGGTGCCCTGGCAGGAGTCGTAGACGGTGAGGCGCCCGCCGGCGAAGTGGGCGGTGGCGGCGTGCGGCTCCATGGGGTGGTTGTGCAGCGGCGGCACCCGGTACAGGGCCTCGACGCGTACGGGGGCGGTGGCGAACGCGGCGGCGGCGTCGCCGCGTTCGCGGTGGGCGGGCTGGCCGCCGTTGGCCTTCTCCGGGGTGTACGCCTCAGGGTGGTCCTCGGTGAGGACGACGTCGTGCGGCTCGGGTTCGTCGGCGTGCCCGGCGCAGGTGACGCGGACGGCGGAGGCGGCGGCGCGGGCGTTCTCCAGCGTGTCGGCGACGGCGAGCGCGACGTACCAGCCGCGGTGCGGCACGGCGTCGTACTGGAGGACGTCCAGTTCGGGGTCGTCGGGCGGGGCGGCGAAGCGGGGCGCGTTGAACGGGGTGAGGACGGCGATGGCGCCGGGCTGCGCCATGGCGGCGGCCGTGTCGACGGCGGTGATGCGGCCGCAGGTGACCCCCGCGGGGACGGGCCAGGCGTAGGCGCAGCCGGGCGGGGTGTGCTCGGCGGCATAGCGGGCGGCGCCGGTGACCTTGTCCCGGCCCTCGATGCGCTCGGCGGGGGTGCCGAGGATGTGCGGGGTGGCGGTGGCGGCCATACGCGGCTCCGGGGTCGGGGGCTTGGACCGGCGGCTGGGCGTCGGAGGTCTGGGGACGGGCGGTCAGGTCGGCCGGGGGGTGCCTGCCAGGTCGCCGATGAGGGCGGTGGCGAGCCGGTGGGCGAGGGGCACCTTGTAGGCGTTGTCGCGCAGCGGTTCTGCCGCGTCGAGTTCGGCGGCCAGGGCGCGGGAGACGCGGTCCGGGGCGGGCGGGCCGCCGAGGAGGGCGGCTTCGGCCCGGTGGGCGCGCCACGGCCGGTGCGCGAGCCCGCCGAACGCCAGGCGGAGGCGGCGTACGGTCCCGTCGGGTGCCAGGTCGAGGGCGGCGGCCGCGGAGACCAGGGCGAAGGCGTACGAGGCGCGGTCGCGGGCCTTGCGGTACGCGGAGGGCAGCCCGGCGGTGGCGGCCGGCAGGGTGACGGCGGTGATGAGTTCGCCGGGCCGGATGACGGTGTCCAGTTCGGGGTGGTCTCCGGGGAGCCGGTGGAACTCGGCGGCGGGCACCGTCCGGGCGCCGTCCGGGCCGTGCAGCTCCACGTCCGCGTCGAGCGCGGCGAGGGCGACGGCGAGGTCGGACGGGTGGGTGGCGATGCACAGGTAGGAGTGGCCGAGCACGGCGTGGTCGCGGTGGACGCCGTCGCGGGCGCCGCAGCCGCTGCCGGGGGTGCGCTTGTTGCAGGGCTTGGTGAGGTCCTGGAAGTACGGGCAGCGGGTGCGCTGAAGGAGGTTGCCGCCGGTGGTGGCGGTGTTGCGGAGCTGGCCCGACGCGCCGGAGAGGAGGGCGCGGGACACGGCGGGGTAGCGGGCGCGGACGAGGGGGTGGGCGGCCAGGTCGCTGTTGCGGACGGTCGCGCCCACCCGCAGGCCCCCGTCGGGCAGTTCCTCGACCGAGTCGAGGGGCAGGCGGGTGATGTCGACGAGGGTCTCGGGGGTCTCGACGCCGAGCTGCATCAGGTCGACCAGGTTGGTGCCGCCGGCGAGGTAGCGGGCGCCGGGGTGCGCCGCGTGGGCGGCGGTCGCCTCCTGGACGGTGGCGGCGCGGACGTACGCGAAGGGTTTCACCGGATCACGTCCTCCACGGCCTGGATGATGTTCGGGTAGGCGCCGCAGCGGCACAGGTTGCCGCTCATGCGCTCGCGGATCTCGTCCGGGGTGAGCGCGGCGGGCCCCTGAGCCGGCGGGGCGTCCGGGTCGGTGGCGAGCGACGGGTGCCCGGCGGCCGCCTCGGCGAGCATGCCGAGGGCGGAGCAGAGCTGGCCGGGGGTGCAGTAGCCGCACTGGAAGGCGTCGCGGTCGAGGAACGCCTGCTGGAGCGGGTGCAGGCGGGGCCCGCCGCCCCCGCCCCGCGGGGTGCCGCCCCGCGGGGCGCCGTCCTGGGCGGCGCCGTCCTGCGGGGCGGCGGGCCGGGCGGCGCCGTCCTGCGGGGCGGCGGGCCGGGCGGGACCGTCCTTCGCGATGCCCTCGACGGTGGTGATGTCGCAGCCGTCGAGGGTGACCGCGAGGAGCAGGCAGCTGTTGGCGCGCCGCCCGTCGACCAGGACCGTGCAGGCGCCGCACTGGCCGTGGTCGCAGCCCTTCTTGGCGCCGGTGAGGTCCAGGTGCTCGCGCAGCGCGTCGAGGAGGGTGGTGCGGTGGTCGACGGTGAGCGCGCGCGGCTCGCCGTTCACCCGCAGGGTGACCTCGGAGTGGTACACGTCGGGCGGGGGCGGGGAGGTCGTCGGCTGCACGGGTGCGGGGCCTTTCGGTGGGCGGTGGGTGGGGCGGCGCGCCGGGCCGGTCAGCCGCTGCGCTCGTCGCCCGTGTCTCCCCCGATGCCGGTGTCGCCCACGTAGCCCCGGTCGCCCTCGCCTTCCTCGCTGGGCTCGGGTACGAGGTGGACGGCGGCCTCCTCGGCGGACGCGGCGCCGCCGTCGACGCCCACGTCCCGCCCGACGACGTCCTTCTCGGTGTCGGTGCGGGCGCCCTCGTCGGGGGCGACGAGGCGGCCGGACCGCTCGCGGCCGACCTGGTCGTCCAGCGGTTCGCCCATGCCGCCGGGCAGGTCGCCGATGTCGTCGGAGACGTCGGCGTCGGTGCGCTGGGTGGGGTCGGGGACCTCGCGGGAGAGGCGCTGGTCGAGGGTCTCGCCCTCGCGCTGCTCGCGGGCCGTGGTGCCGACGTCGTCGGAGGCGAGGGGCCGCTCCGGGGGCGAGTAGCCCTCGTCGTACGGGTTGGAGGCGCGGTCGGAGAGGGTGTCCTCGTCGTCGAGGACCCCGTGGTCCTCGCGGACCTCGCGGTCGTCGGTGGGGTCGGGCTGGTAGACCTCGTCGCCCATCGTCTCTTCGGTTCCCATGGCTGGCTCCCGGTCGGCTGCGGTTTCGCCTGCTCCGCGTATCCAGCCTGGCCCAGGTCACACCTCCCGGCACCCGCGCGCGGTGCAAACGGGCGCCGGGCGCGCGCGTGCCGCCCCTGTCCGGCGCCAGGGGACGCCGGACAGGGGCGGCACGGACGCCGCCGCACGGGGCGGCACGGACCGGAGGGTCCGGCTGGGGGTCAGCGCTTGAAGGCGTCCTTCGCCTTCTTGCCGGCCTCCCGCAGATCGGCCTTGGCCCGCTCGCTGCGGCCCTCGGCGGTCATGCTCTCGTTGCCGACCGCGCGGCCCACGTTCTCCTTGACCGCGCCCTTGGCCTGCTCGACCTTGGTGGATGCCTTCCGCTTGGCGGACATGTGCGTACTCCCTGACTGTCGGTCGGGTCCCCCCGCGCCATGCGCCTGCCCGCCCGCCGCACCGCCAAACCAGGACACAACCACCCCATCAGGGCGGTACGGGCCCCCGGGTCAGCGCACCCCCTCCTGCGTACGGCGTGCGCACTCCGCGACGACCGCGCCGAGGGTGCCGTACCGCCGCAGCAGCCGGCGCTGGACGCGGGCGCCGGTACCGCCGCTGATCAGGTCGTCGAGCGCCTTGCGGGCGCGGGCGTGGTCGCCGTTGCCGTCCAGTGCCTCCTCCACGTGCTGGAACAGGGCCTGCACGACCTGCCCGGCCGGGGCGGGGCGCATCGTGCCGGGGTGGACCAGGTCGCCGTCGAGCCCGGAGCGCGCGGCCCGCCAGGCGGCGGCCCGCAGCAGTCCGATGCCGTGGGACGCGGGCGGGCGGCCCTCCTGCCAGTGCCGCGCGGCCGTGTCCACCAGGGCGCGGGCGAGCATGGCGACGAGGACGGTCGTGGAGGCGTCGAGGCAGACGTCGGCGGCGCGGATCTCGACGGTCGGGTAGTGCCGGGAGAGCCGGGCGTCGAAGTAGAGCATGCCCTCGTCCTGGAGGACGCCGGTGGCGAGCAGTTCCCGCGCCCGCTCGTGGTACCGCTCGGCCGAGCCGAACAGCTCCACGGGCCCGACCGAGGGCCAGCGGCCCCACACACGGCTGCGGTAGCTGTGGTAGTCGGTGTCCTTGCCGTGCCAGAAGGGGGAGTTGGCGCTCAGCGCGACCAGCACCGACAGCCAGGGCCGTATCCGGTCGAGCACCGCCACGCCCTCCTCGTCGGAGGCGATCGACACATGGACGTGGCAGCCGCAGGTGAGCTGCTCCAGCGCGGTGAGGCCGTAGTGCTCCTGGATCCACCGGTAGCGCCTGCCCTCGGTGACGGCCGGCCCCACCGGGAGGGGCGAGGTGGCCAGCGCCACGACGGCGGCGCCCGCCTCGGCCGCCAGCCGGGCGGCGCCGGCGCGGCACCGCTCGATCTCGGCGGCGACCTCGGCCATGGCGGTCCGGGGTTCCGTGCCGAACTCCAGCTGCTGGCCGTGTAATTCCTTGGTGTAGGCGTGGGCCCGTCCCTGGTGGTGCCTGGCGGCGATGGCCAGCACCTCTTCGGAGAGAGCGCGCGGCTCCCCCGATCGCGGGTCCACGAGGAGGAGTTCCTCCTCCACTCCGACGCTGCGCAAAAGAACCCGCCTTTCCGGTCGCATCCTCGGGGGGACAATGACGGAACTGCCGGACTTGCCGAACGTGCTGGGTCGTCCATCATCCCCGGTACGGCGGGCGGGCGCACCGCCCGGGAAGCCCCTCGCGGGTATCTGGCGAGTTCCCGTCGCATCCGGCCAAAACAACGGCGCCGGCGCCTCGTTGAAGCGCCCCGAGCGCCCTGCGGTCCGGGCGCGCCACCCCCGCACGCCGAGCGCCCCCGTGCCCGCGCGCCACGCCCGTACGGCCACCCACGCCCGCACGCCGAGCCCCGCACGTCCAGCGCCCCCGCCCCGCACCGTACAGACGGACGGACCGACGGACAGTATTGCACTAGTACAGAAGGCATTTGCAGCTAGTGCGAAGACGGGATAGATTCCCGGCATGCCTGCCTCACCTCCCCGCCCCGTCACGCTCACCGGACCCCACGTACGCCTGGAGCCCCTGGCCATGGCGCACCTCGACGACCTGTTCGCGGCCGGCGGCCGGGACGAGGAGGTGTGGAGGTGGCAGGGCGGGCCGGCGCCCCAGACCCGCGACGAACTCGGCGGCAAGCTCGCCGAACTGCTGGAGAGCGCCGGGCGCGGTGAGTACGTCGCCTTCGCGGTCGTCCACCGCGAGAGCGGCCGCGCCGTCGGCTGGACCACGTACATGGACATCGACGTGGCCCACGAGCGGCTGGAGATCGGCTGGACCTGGTACGGGCGGGCGTACTGGCGCACCGCGGTCAACACCGCTTCCAAGCTGCTGCTCCTCACCCACGCCTTCGAGGACCTCGGCATGGGGCGCGTGCAGTTGAAGACCGACCACCTCAACCACCGCTCGCAGGCCGCCATCGCACGGCTCGGCGCACAGCGCGAGGGGGTGCTGCGCCGCCATCGCAGACGCCCCGACGGCACCTGGCGCGACACGGTGTACTTCTCGATCCTCGCCCCGGAGTGGCCCGCCGTTAAGGAGCGGCTGTCCGCCCGCCTGGACGCACCCGGCCACGGCGGATAGCGGCCCCGCGCCCGTCACCGGACAGCCCATCAGCGGCACCCGCTCCATGCGGCACCCTTCCCATGCGGCCAGACCCGTTCCGTCCCTCGCGGGCACCTCGCGGGCGCCTGGAGAGGCCGGCACGCGGCAGGGCGGCCACGGGGGTTTAACCGGGGGCGCGCGGGGACGCGCCGGTGCCAGAATCCCCGCATGCCGATTCGATATCCACGCCCCCTGCGCCCCGGCGACCGCATAGCCGTCACCTCCCCGTCCAGCGGAGTGCCCAAGGAACTGCGGGCGCGGCTCGACGTGGCCGTGCGCGCGGTGGAGGCCCGCGGCTACGAGGTGGTGACGGGCGCCTGCATGGACGGCTCCGGGCACGTCAGCGCCCCGGCCGCCGAGCGCGCCGCCGAACTGACGGCCATGCTCACCGACCCGTCCGTGCGGGCCGTCGTGCCGCCCTGGGGCGGCGAGACCGCCATCGACCTGGTGCCGCTCCTCGACTTCGACCGGATCCGGGAGGCCGAGCCCACCTGGCTCGTCGGCTACTCCGACCTCTCGACCCTGCTGACCCCGCTCACCCTGCTCACCGGCACGGCCACGCTCCACGGCGACAACCTGATGGAGACCCCGTACCGCACGCCCGAGGGCCTGCTGTCCTGGCTCGACGTGGTGACGGTCCCGGAGGGCGGCACGTTCACGCAGAGCGCGCACGGGTACCACCGCTCCCCCGGCTGGGACGACTGGGCCGCCGACCCGCACGCCGACACCATGAAGCTGGACACCCCGGGCAGCTGGCGGCGGCTGGACAGCGACGGGGACGTGGACGTGCGGGGGCGGCTCATCGGCGGCTGCGTCGAGACGCTGTGCAACCTCGCCGGGACGCCGTACGGGGACGTACCGGCCTTCGCCCGCGCCCACGCGCCCGAGGGCCTGATCGTGTACGTGGAGGCGTGCGAGGACAACGCGTTCACCATCTGCCGCGCCCTGCACGGGATGCGGCTGGCCGGGTTCTTCGACGCGGCCAACGCGGTGCTGATCGGCCGCACCTCCGCGCCCGACCGGCCCTCCCTCACCCAGTACGAGGCGGTCCTCGACGCGCTGGGGCCGCTGGGCGTCCCGCTGATCGCGGACGTGGAGTGCGGCCACGTGCAGCCCCACCTGCCGCTCGTCAACGGGGCGTCGGCCCGGGTCGTCCACACGGCCACACGGCACGAGGTGACGCAGACCCTGAACTGACGCGGACCGGCAACCGGCGCGGAGGCCGGACCGGCACGCGGACCGGCGCGGACCCGCAACCGGCGCGGAGGCCGGCCTGGCGCCGCCCCCGGACCGCGGCGGTCCGGGGGCGGCGCCAGGCCGTTCACACGGCCTCAGACGAGGGGCGGCTGGGCCAGCCGTACGAGTTCGAGGGCCTGCTGCGGGAACCAGGCGCCCGCGCGCGGGTCGATCATGCCGCGCGCCGGGTCCTCGGGGCCGGCCGTGCCGCGCAGGCACAGCCCGTCGGACTCACCGGGGATCTTGATCCAGAGGCGCGCGTCGTGGAGGGCTTCGCCGGTGGCCGTGGTGGGCCGGGCGCCGAGGCCGCGGTCCGGCGGGTTGCACCAGTCCTGCGGGTCCGGGTAGACGCCGGCGGGCGGGGTCCAGGGGCCGCGGCCGTTGCGGCTGGAGTCGGTGACGAACCGCTTCATCTTCGAGCGGTCGGCCGGCGTGTGCGCGGCGACCCAGGCGTCCGCCTGGTCCTGCGGCGTCCACTGGTCGGGGCAGTCCGCGGCCTGGCCGCCCCCGGAGACATGGGCGAGGCAGGTGGAGATGAGCTTGCCGTAGCGGAGGTTGGCGGCGTTCGTCTGGTAGTTGGAGACGTTCAGATAGAAGCCGGTGGTACCGCCGACGCCGGCCCGGACGAGGCGGGGGACGATGGCGCGGACGCTGTGCCAGGCGGCGTGGCCGGCGTCGAGGTAGACCTTGGTGCGGGGCAGGGCGGAGAGGCGCGCGGCGGCGTACCGGACCTCGTCGTAACGGGCGCTGGTGCGGGTGCCCTGCGCGTCGTCCTGGCCGCAGTCGGAGGGCAGCAGGGCGAGCGAGTCGGGTTCGAGCACGACGTACGCGCGGCGGCCGCCGACGGCGCGGACGACGGCGTCGGTCCACGCCTGGTACTCGGCGGTGGTGGAGGCGCCGCCGCCGGAGTAGTTGGAGCAGTCCCGGCCGGGGATGTTGTAGAGCGCCAGCACGGGGACGGCGCGCTTCGCGGCGGCGTCCCGCATGATCGCCGCGGTCCTGTCGTACACCTCGGCCGGGGAGGCGCCGTGGAGCCACACGGCCTGCGGGGTGCCGGCCATGGCGCGTATCCCTGCCGCCTCGGTGAACCTTCCCTCCGCCTCCAGCGCCCGCGCCTGGACGAGCGCGTCCGGGTTGGGCGCCGGGGTGTAGAGGCGCGTGGACCCTCTGCCCGCGACGGCGGCCTCCGACGCCGGGCGGACGCCCTCCCGGGCGGCCTCCGGCGCCGGGCCCGCGCCCTCCCGCGCGGCGGCGGGGGACGTCAGCAGCCCGGCGGCGAGGGCGAGGGGCAGGGCGAGTAAGGCGGTCGCCGCCCGCAGGCGGCCGGTGGTGCGGGTGCGCAGGCGCATGGGGACCTCTCGTGGGGGGTCGGCAGCGGATGGGAGGCACGTACTGGGAGCGCTCCCACACCTTCCCGCCCGCCCGTACGGCCGTCAAGACCCCTTGCCGGACGCCGGAGTGGCCCGCGTCGGGTCGACCGCGTCGAAGACCATGAGCCGACCGGCGGGGTCGAAGTGGAAGTCCGCCCGGTAGCGGCCCCGGGTGACCGCCTGGACGAAGCCCGCGCTGGTGCGCCAGCGGGCCCCGGGCGGCACCGTCGCCGCGACGGCGTCGAGCGGGGCGGGCGGTGTCGCGGCGGGCGTCCAGGCGTACTCGGCCAGCAGCCGGCGCGCGTGGGCCGGGGCGAGCCGCGCGACCCCGGAGAGCCGGACGTCGGTGGGACCCGGCACCAGTTGCCTGCCGTGCGCGCCCGGCGGGGTCCACACCGCCCAGGTGACGTCGACGAGCGGCCCGAGCTGCGGGAACCGCGCCTCGACGGGCCCGGGGTCGTACCGGCGTACGGGCGGCGGGGGCGTGGCGGAGGCCCGGTCGCGCCGGGCGCCGGGGCCCGGACCCGCCGCCGCGGCGCAGCCGGCCGCCGGCAGGGCGAGCAGGGCTCCGATCAGGCTGCGTCTGCGCGGCACCGCGCCTCCCGTCCGTGGTCCCGTGTCAGGCCACCGACCCTATCCGGCGGTCCGGGGCGGAGGGGCCGTCGTGGTGGATGGGGGTGTGGGCGCCGGTCAGGGACGCGCCGCTGCCGCCGCGCCGGTCGGCGACGATCTCCGCGGCGATGGACAGGGCGGTCTCCTCGGGCGTGCGGGCGCCCAAGTCGAGGCCGATGGGCGAGCGGAGCCGGGCCAGTTCCAGTTCGGTGACGCCGGCCTCGCGCAGCCGCCGGTTGCGGTCCTCGTGGGTGCGGCGCGATCCCATCGCGCCGACGTACGCGACGGGCAGGCGCAGGGCGCGCTGCAGGAGGGGGATGTCGAACTTGGCGTCGTGGGTGAGGACGCACAGCACCGTGCGGGCGTCCGTCCCGGTCGCGTCCAGGTATTCGTGGGGCCAGGCGACGACGATCTCGTCGGCGTCGGGGAAGCGGGTGGCGGTGGCGAAGACCGGGCGGGCGTCGCAGACGGTGACGTGGTAGCCGAGGAACTTGCCGACGCGGACCAGCGCGGACGCGAAGTCGACGGCGCCGAAGACGATCATGCGGGGCGGCGGGACGCTGGACTCCACGAGCAGGGTGACCGGCTGTCCGCAGCGGGCGCCCTCGGCGCCGATGGTGACGGTGCCGGTGCGGCCGGCGTCCAGCAGGGCGCCGGCCTCCGCGGCGGCCGTGCGGTCCAGCGCGGGGTGTCCGCCGAGGCCGCCTTCGTGACCGCCGCCGGGACGTACGAGGAGGGCATTGCCCATCAGTTCGCGCGGGCCGTCCACGACGCGGACCAGGGCGGCGGCCCGCCCGGCGGCGGCTTCGGCGAGGGCGGCCGGGTAGACACCGCCGCGGACCGGGGTGACGAGCACGTCGATGATCCCGCCGCAGGTGAGGCCCACGGCGAAGGCGTCCTCGTCGCTGTAGCCGAACCGTTCGACGACGGTCTCGCCGTCCTCGATGGCCTGCCGGCACAGCTCGTAGACGGCCCCCTCGACGCAGCCGCCGGAGACCGAGCCGATCGCGGTGCCGTCCCGGTCGACGGCGAGGGCCGCCCCGGGCAGCCGGGGCGCGCTGCCGGTGACGGCGACGACGGTGGCGACGGCGAAGTCGCGGCCCTGCTCGATCCACCGCCCGAGCTCGTCGGCGATGTCCAGCATGGCGGCCTCCTTGGTGTACGGGAGCGGATGTACGGGGGACGGGGCGGCGACCCGGTGGCGGCGGGTCGCCCTGGTGCCGGCGGGCCGGCGGGCCGGGGCGCCACCGTGGCGGGTGCCCCGGCGGGGCGGGGCCGACCGCAGCCGGCGGCCGTCCGGCGCGGCCCCCGCCGGGTGCCGGGGGCACGGCCGGCGGGGGCGGCGGGCGGCCGGGGCGGGTCAGTGGCCGGTGCCCGTGGCGAAGTAGAAGACGAACACCGCGGACAGGATCCACATCAGGACGCTCGGCTCGCGCCACTTGCCCTGCGCGGCCTTGATCGCGCAGTAGGCGATGACGCCCGCGCCGACACCGGTGGTGATGGTGTACGTGAACGGCATCAGCACCACGGTCAGGAAGACCGGCACGGCGACCGACCAGTCGGCCCAGTCGACGTGCCGGGCGTTCTGCAGCATCATCGCGCCGATCACGACGAGCGCGGCGGACGCGACCTGGCCGGGGACGAGCTGGGTGAGCGGGGTGAAGAACAGGCACGCGGCGAAGAACAGCCCGGTGACCGAGGCCGAGAGGCCCGTACGGGCGCCCTCGCCCACCCCGGTCGCGGACTCGATGAAGACGGTCTGCCCGGAGGCGCTGGTGACGCCGCCGATCGCGCCGCCCGCGCCGTCGATGAACAGCGCCTTGTTCAGGCCGGGCATGCGCCCCGACGCGTCGGCCAGCCGGGCCTCCTGGCCGACGGCGATGATGGTGGCCATCGCGTCGAAGAAGCCGGCCAGCACCAGTGTGAAGACGATCATGCCGACGGCCGCGTATCCCAGCTGCTCCCAGCCGCCGAACTCGACCTGCCCGAAGAGGGAGAAGTCCGGCATGGAGACGACGCCGCCGTCCAGGACGGGCGGTCTGCCGCCCCACGCCCGCTCGTCGATCAGTCCGGTCGCGGTGGCGACGACGGAGATGACCGTGCCGACGACGATGCCGAGGAGGATGGCGCCGGGCACCTTGCGGGCCTGCAGCATGAAGATCAGCAGCAGGGTCACGGTGAACAGGACGACGGGCCAGCCGGTGAGCGAGCCGCCGGTTCCGAGGGTGACCGGGCCGCCGCCCTCGCCCTTGCCGACGAAGCCCGCGTTGACGAAGCCGATCATGGCGATGAACAGGCCGATGCCCATGGTGATGCCGTGCTTCAGCGCCAGGGGTATGGCGTTCATGATGACTTCGCGGACGCCGGTGACGACCAGCAGGCAGATCACCGCGCCGTACACGACGCACATGCCCATCGCCTGCGGCCAGGTCATGTGGGGCGCGACCTGGGTGGAGACGACACCGGCGACGCTGAGGCCGGCCGCCAGGGCGAGCGGGACCTTGCCGATGATGCCCATCGCCAGGGTGGTGACCGCCGCGGCGAGCGCGGTGGCCGTGATCAGGGCGGGCTGGCTCAGCTTGTTCCCGAGCACGTCCGCGCCGCCGAGGAGCAGCGGGTTGAGCAGGAGGATGTACGCCATCGCCATGAAGGTGGTGACGCCGCCGCGCACCTCGCGCGCGACGGTCGATCCTCTGTGGGTGATGTGAAAGTACCGGTCGAGCCAAGACCGTCCGGCGGGGACGCGTGAGCCGTCGCCCGCGTCCTCCGAGACGGTCTTCGGCTCCACTGTCGACTGGGTCATGGTGCCTACTCCCAAGGTTCACAGGGGCACCCGCGGCTCTGCTTCTGTGCCTGTGCGCGGGATTTGGGATGCTGCCTGGCTGCACGACCCGGGGGACGGCCCGAGACGAACGGGGTTGGTGCGTGGGGGCTCCGGGCGGTGCGCGCGGCCGTGGACTGTGACGTTCCCGGTGGCGCGCACCGCCCGGAGGGCTGTGGGGGCACGGGGCGCGGGGGATCGCGTCCCGGTGGTGCCGGCGAGGCCCGGGGCGTGCCGGCGCCGCGGGGTGTGCGGGGCCGGTGCGTCCGGGGGTGCCGGCGCGGTGCCGTCAGGCGGTGCCGGTGAGGTGCTCGGGGCGTACCGGCGTCCTGTTCAGTTCCAGTCCCGTCGCGTCGCGGATCGCCGCGAGGACGGCCGGGGTGGAGGACAGGGTGGGGGCCTCGCCGATGCCGCGCAGCCCGTAGGGGGCGTGGTCGTCGGCGAGTTCGAGCACGTCGACGGGGATGGTCGGCGTGTCGAGGATCGTGGGGATGAGGTAGTCGGTGAAGGAGGGGTTCTTGACCTTCGCCGTCTTCGGGTCGACGACGATCTCCTCCATGACCGCCATGCCGAGGCCCTGGGTGGTGCCGCCCTGGATCTGGCCGACCACGGACAGCGGGTTGAGGGCCTTGCCGACGTCCTGGGCGCAGGCCAGTTCGATGACCTTGACGAGGCCCAGTTCGGTGTCGACCTCGACGACGGCGCGGTGGGCGGCGAAGGAGTACTGGACGTGGCCGTTGCCCTGGCCGGTGCGCAGGTCGAACGGTTCGGTGGGGCGGTGCCGCCACTCGGCCTCGACCTCGACGGCCTCGTCCTCCAGGACGTCCACGAGGTCGGCGAGCACCTCGCCGTTGTCGGTGACGACCTTGCCGCCCTCCAGGAGCAGTTCGGCGTGGGCCCAGGCCGGGTGGTAGGTGCCGAACTTGCGGCGGCCCAGCTCCAGGACCTTCTCGCGGACCAGCTCGCAGGAGTTCTTGACGGCGCCGCCCGTGACGTACGTCTGACGGGAGGCGGAGGTGGAGCCGGCGGAGCCGACCCGTGTGTCGGCCGGGTGGATGGTGACCTGGGTGACGCCGAGCTCCGTACGGGCGATCTGGGCGTGGACGGTGACGCCGCCCTGCCCGACCTCCGCCATGGCGGTGTGGACGGTGGCGACGGCCTCGCCGTTGATGACCTCCATGCGCACGCGGGCGGTGGAGTAGTCGTCGAAGCCCTCGGAGAAGCCGACGTTCTTGATGCCGACGGCGTAGCCGACCCCGCGGACGACGCCCTCGCCGTGCGTGGTGTTGGACAGACCGCCGGGCAGGGCGCGGACGTCGGCGCCGGCGGTGGTCTCCCACTGGCGCTCCGGGGGCAGCGGCCGGGCCTTGACGCGGCGCAGCAGCTCGGCGACGGGGGCCGGGGAGTCGACGGGCTGCCCGGTGGGCATGATGGTGCCCTGCTCCATCGCGTTGAGCCGGCGGAACTCGACCGGGTCCATGCCGAGCTTCGCGGCGAGCTTGTCCATCTGCGCCTCGTACGCGAAGCACGCCTGGACCGCGCCGAAGCCGCGCATGGCGCCGCAGGGCGGGTTGTTGGTGTAGAGGGCGATGGCCTCGATGTCGACGTTGTCGATGACGTACGGGCCGGCGGACAGGGACGCGGCGTTGCCGACGACGGCCGGGGAGGCGGAGGCGTAGGCGCCGCCGTCCAGGACGATCCGGCACTTCATGTGGGTGAGCTTGCCGTCCTTGGTGGCGCCGTGCTCGTAGTACAGCTTCGCCGGGTGGCGGTGGACGTGCCCGAAGAACGACTCGTACCGGTTGTAGACGATCTTGACGGGCTTGCCGGTGCGCAGGGCGAGGAGGCAGGCGTGGATCTGCATCGACAGGTCCTCGCGGCCGCCGAAGGCGCCGCCGACGCCGGAGAGCGTCATGCGGACCTTCTCCTCGGGCAGGCCGAGGACGGGCGCGATCTGGCGCAGGTCGGAGTGGAGCCACTGGGTGGCGATGTACAGGTCGACGCCGCCGTCCTCGGCGGGCACGGCGAGCCCGGACTCGGGGCCGAGGAACGCCTGGTCCTGCATGCCGAAGGTGTACTCGCCCTCCACGATCACGTCGGCGCGGGCGCGGGCGGCCCCGACGTCGCCGCGGATGATCGGCTGGCGGTGCACGATGTTGGGGTGCGGGACGTGCCCGGCGTGGTGGTCGTCGCGTCCGGGGTGGAGGAGCGGCGCGTCGGGGGCGAGGGCGGACGCCTCGTCGGTGACGACGGGCAGCTCCCGGTACTCCACCTTGATCTTGGCGGCGGCGCGGCGGGCGGTCTCCGGGTGGTCGGCGGCGACGACGGCGACGGGCTCGCCGTGGTGGCGGACCCTGCCGTGGGCGAGGACCGGGGTGTCCTGGATCTCCAGGCCGTAGTTCTTCACCTCGGTCGGCAGGTCGTCGTAGGTGAGGACGGCATACACACCGGCCTGGGCGAGGGCCTCGGAGGTGTCGATGGAGACGATCTCGGCGTGGGCCACGGGGGAGCGCAGGATCTGCCCCCACAGCATGTCCTCGTGCCACATGTCCGAGGAGTACGCGAACTCGCCGGTGACCTTGAGGGTGCCGTCGGGGCGGAGCGTGGACTCGCCGATGCCGCCCTTGGTGCCCCGGACGCCCTGGGTGACCTTGGTGGGGGTGCCGGCGGGCGTCGCGGCGGCCTTGGCGGCGGTGCCGGACGCGGCGGTGGCGGTGGTGTGCGCGGTGGTGGTGGGCGCCGTGGTGGTGTGCGCGGTGGTGGTCATGGGGGTCAGACCGCCTCTCCCTGACGTTCCTGACGGGCGGCCGCGAGGCGGACGGCGTCCAGGATCTTCTCGTAGCCGGTGCAGCGGCAGAGGTTGCCGGAGAGCGCTTCCCGGATGTCCTCGTCGGTCGGGGACGGGTTGCGCTCCAGCATCTCGTCGGCCGCGACGAGCAGGCCGGGGGTGCAGAAGCCGCACTGGACGGCGCCCGCGTCGATGAACGCCTGCTGGATCGGGGAGAGCTCGGTGCCCTCGCCGGTCTGCGAGTCGGTGCCGCGCGCCGACCAGCCCTTCGCCTCGTCCAGGGTGGTGCCGCCGCCGCAGGAGTGGGCGCTTCCCTGGGCGCGCTGCCGGGCGTGGTCGGCGAGGCCCTCGACGGTGACGACCTCGCGCCCCTCGACCTGGCCCGCCGCGACCAGGCAGGAGCAGACGGGCACTCCGTCGAGGCGGACCGTGCAGGAGCCGCACTCGCCCTGCTCGCAGGCGTTCTTGGAGCCGGGCAGGCCCAGGCGCTCGCGCAGCACGTACAGGAGGGACTCGCCCTCCCACACGTCGTCGGCCTGCTGGGGACGGCCGTTGACCGTGAAATTGACGCGCATGGTTATGCCGCTCCTTCCAGCGTGCGGGCGCTGCCCCGGTACTGCTCCCAGGTCCAGCCGAGGGTGCGGCGGGCCATGATGCCGACGGCGTGCCGCCGGTAGCGGGCCGTGCCGCGTACGTCGTCGATCGGGTTGCAGGCGGCGGCCGCGAGCTCCGCGAACTGCTTGGCGATCGACGGGGTGATGATCTTGCCGTTGTCCCAGAAGCCGCCCTCTTCCAGCGCGGCGTTCAGGAACTCCTCGGCCTCCCGCGCGCGGATCGGCGTGGGCGCGGCGGAGCCGATGCCCGTGCGGACCGTGCGGGTCTCCGGGTGGAGGGCGATGCCGAAGGCGCAGACGGCGATGACCATGGCATTGCGGGTACCCACCTTGGAGTACTGCTGCGGGCCGCCGGCCTTCTTGATGTGGATCGTCTTGATCAGCTCGTCCGGTTCCAGCGCGTTGCGCTTCACGCCCGTGAAGAACGCGTCGATGGGGATGAAGCGGGTGCCGCGCACCGACTCGACCTCGACCTCGGCGCCCGCCGCGAGCAGCGCGGGGTGGGCGTCGCCGGCCGGGGAGGCGGTGCCGAGGTTGCCGCCGACGCCGCCGCGGTTGCGGATCTGCGGCGAGGCGACGGTGTGGGAGGCCAGGGCCAGGCCGGGCAGCTCGGCGCGCAGGTGCTCCATGATGCGGGTGTACGGGACGGAGGCGCCCAGGCGGACGTTCTCCTCGCCGACCTCCCACTCGCCGAGCGCCTCGATCCGGTTGAGGTCCAGGAGGTACTCGGGCCGCCGGTGGTCGAAGTTGATCTCGACCATGACATCGGTGCCACCCGCGATGGGCACAGCCGTGGGGTGCTCCGCCTTGGCGGCGAGCGCCTCCTCCCAGCTGGCGGGGCGAAGGAAGTCCATGAGTGGCTCTCTTTGATCGGTGTGATCGGGATGTCCTCCGGGGTCGGGGACGGCCGGCCCGGGGGCGTGTTCATCTGGTGTTCACGCTTGGTGGGCCCAGTACACCCACCGGTGCTCCACCCGGTGCAGTCACCGAAACCATGAAGGAGTTGGCTGGCGGCACCCGGCGTCTTGTAGATTCGAACGAAACGCGAGGATGGTTGTCCTCTTCGTTTTCCCCCGGGAACGGTGACGCGGGTCACCGGTCCTGTTGAGACACCCACGAGAAGGATCGGCGGCAACGACATGCGGCTGCGCGCACTGCTGGAGACCGACGCGCTGGGGCTGCGGCTGCTCGGCGGCGAGGACGAGCTCGACCGCACCGTGCGCGGCGTCATGACCACGGACCTGAGGGACCCCAGCCGCTATCTGTCGGGCGGTGAGCTGGTGCTGACGGGTCTGGCGTGGCGGCGCGACGCGGCGGACTCGGAGCCGTTCGTACGGATTCTGGCGTCGGCCGGGGTGGCGGGTCTCGCGGCGGGCGAGGCGGAGCTGGGCGCGATCCCGGACGATCTGGTGCAGGCGTGTTCCCGCCACCGGCTGCCGCTGTTCGCGGTGCACGAGTCCGTCGCGTTCGCAACGATTACGGAGCACGTCGTTCGACAGGTGTCCGGTGAGCGCGCCGGGGACCTGGCGGCCGTGGTGGACCGGCACCGGCGGCTGATGACGTCCGGCCCGGCGGGCGGCGGCCCCGAGGTCGTCCTCGACCTGCTGGGCACGGACCTGGACCTGCGCGCCTGGGTGCTGTCCCCGACGGGGCGGCGCGTGGCGGGGGCCGGGGCGCCGCTGCCGCCCGGGACGGCCGCCGCGCTGGCCGGGGAGCACCTGGCGGCGTCCCGCGCCGGGCGGCGCGGCCCGCACCGGGCGCAGGTGGCGGGGACGACGTACTCGCTGTTCCCGATCCGCAACACCGGCCGCGGCGCCGCACCGGCGGTGCGGGACGTGCGCGAGACGGTGCTGTCGGAGTGGCTGCTGGCCGTCGAGGCGGACGCCGGCGACTGGCCGGCGGCCCGGCTGGACCTGCTCCAGGGCGTGACGCAGCTGATCGCGGTGGAGCGGGACCGGCGGGACGCGGCCCGCACGGTGCGCAGGCGGCTCGCGCAGGAGGTGCTGGAGCTGGTGCAGACGGGCGCGGCGCCCGCCGAGGTCGCCGCGCGGCTGCGGGTGGCCGCCCCGGTGCTGCTGCCGGGACTGGGCACGGCGCCGCACTGGCAGGTCGTGGTGGCCCGCGTGGAGTGGGGCGGCGACGGCGCGGTGGAGGCCGGCCCGGTGGCGCAGGCGCTGCTGGAGGAGGTGCTGGTCGACCCGGCGACGACGGGCGCGGACTCCGCCGACCGGATCGCCGTGGCGTACTCCGGCGACGAGGCGATCGCCCTCGTACCGCTCCCGGCCGTTCCCGCCGTGCCGACTGCCGGGACGGCGGCGGACGGCGACGGCGACCCCGCGGCGGACGGCGCGGCCGACGGGCCCGAGGCACCCGCCGCCGCGGGTGACGGGACGGCCGACGCGGGGCCGGGCCTGCACGCGGACCGGCTGCTCGCCGCCGTACGGGCTCCGCTGTCGGCGGGCCTCGGCGACGACGGGCGGCTCACGCTCGGCGTCAGCGCGGCCGTCAACTCGGCGGAGGGCCTGCGCGGCGCCCTGGAGGAGGCCCGGCACGCCCGCAGGGTCGCGGCGGCGCGCCCCGGCCGGGTCTGCGCGGCCGGCCACCACGAGCTGGCGTCGCATGTGCTGCTGCTGCCGTTCGTCCCGGACGACGTACGGCGCGCGTTCACGGCGCGGCTGCTGGACCCGCTGCGCGACTACGACCGGCGCCACCGGGCGGAGCTGATCCCGACGCTGGAGGCGTTCCTCGACTGCGACGGCTCGTGGACCCGCTGCGCGTCCCGGCTGCACCTGCACGTCAACACGCTGCGCTACCGGGTGGGCCGCATCGAGCAGCTGACGGGCCGCGACCTGTCCCGCCTGGAGGACAAGCTCGACTTCTTCCTGGCGCTGCGCATGTCCTGACGGTTCGCCGGCCGGTGGGCGGTGCCGTGTTGCCGTGTTGCCGTGTTGCCGTGTTGCCGCCGGGATGGTCGGCGAGGGCCCGCTCGCGTCGTGAACGGCGTGCGAACGCCCGGCCGGTCGGGCATAGTTGGCGTCCGACTGCCTCGGCGGGGGGCGCCCGACGCGCTACCCGCGTGCCGGGTGACGGCCACCAAGCGGCTCGCCCGTCTCCCCGGAGCGCACGGCCGGCCGGGTACGGGGAGGCCGAAGGCCCGCCCGTCAGCGGGAGTGACGTGACGAGGAGAGCGCTGATGGCCGCCGGTGACGGCAAGACCCCGGCCGGGGCGACCGAACCTCCGGCACCCGTGCCGCCGAGGGGCCCGGCCGTCGGAAGTCCCGGTGACCGGTCGGTGGCCGCGGGCGGCAACGCGCGGACGGTCATCACCGGCGACAACGTCACCCATGTGAACCTGGGCCTGGGGGCGGCGGGGATCGTGGCCGCCCTCGTATTCGGCGGTGTCGCGGCCGCCTGGTACTGGCCCGGTCCGGCCGAGGGCGGCTCTGCGGCAGCCGGTCGGCCGCCTCTGGCCGTCGCGGCGGGGTTCGCGCCGGACCCGGACCACTGCGATGGCTGGATCTTCCCCGGCCGGCTGCCCGGTGCCGTTCCCGTGCCCGCCGGTACGCCCACGGCCGAGTGGGCCCACACCAACGGCGGCGTCGACCGTGCCCGTACCGCACTCCGGCTGGTGGTGCAGGGCACCGGCGACCACGACGTCGTACTGCTGGGTCTGCGCGCCGTCGAGCAGCGCGAGGAGCCGCTCTCCCCCGGCACCGCGGTGGGTCTGCGCCTCGGCTGCGGCGGCGGCCTCGAGGAGCGCCACTACCAGGCGCGGCTCGGGGAACCCGACCAGGACGTCACCCTCGTGGTGCCCGAGCCGGACGGCTCGGCGCGGCGCGTCGACAAGCCCTTCGGGTACGCGGTGTCCGCCACGGACCCGGAGGTGTTCTCCATCGAGGCCCTCGCCCCCGACGAGCCCGACCGGGTCGCGTGCGACTGCGTGGTCACGTGGAAGCTCGCCCTCGACTGGGCGTACAAGGGCGAGCAGGGCACGCTCATCGTGGACGACCGGGGCGCGCCCTTCCGGACCGGCGACATCTCCCCCGGCCACCCGTACCCCGATGTGGTCAAGGCGGGCCGGTCCTGGCGGTGACGGCACGGCCCGGCGGCCCGGGATGCGTCAACGCCCGCCCCCGGATGGGAGTTCGCGGGAGTGCCGGGGCGACGACTGCGCCATGATGGCCGTATGACACGACAGCGGAAGGTGCTGGTCTGGAGCGCGGCGGTCCTCGGCGGGCTGCTCGCGCTGGGAGCCTTGACGGCCCTGGTCGTGCGGGACCTGGACACGGCGGACAAACTCGCCAGCGTGGTCGGCGCCCTGGCGGGCTCGGCCGGCCTGGCGGTGTCGCTGCGCGCGCTGTCGCTGTCGCGGCGGGCTCCGGATGCCGCGGCCACCGGTCCGGTGGTGACGGCGGAGGGCGAGCGGTCGGTCGCCGTGGGCGGGACGCTCTCCGGCACGGTCGTCACCGGGGACGGCCGGAGTACCGGCACGCTCCCGCCGCCGCGGCCCTCGTCGGGAGGGACCCGGCCCGGCTCCGGGCCGCCGGCCGGGGTGCGGACCCCCGGCGCGCGGTCGGTCGCCGTGGGCGGGGACGTCTCCGGAACCGTGGTGACCGGCGACGAAGGCCCCTGACCCCGCCGCGCGGCCCCGGCCGCGCTCCCTGCCCGGCGCAGCCGCGCCCCGCCGGACCCGGCCCCGGACCCGCCGGACCGGCGCGGACCGGCGTGGGTTCTCAGCGGGTCAGTACGCGGGTGAACGCCCCCGGCTTCGCGGCGAGTTCCGTCCAGGTGCCCTGCTGGGCGATCCGGCCGCCCTCCAGCACGGCGATCCGGTCCGCGCGGCGCACGGTCGCCGGGCGGTGGGCGATCACCAGGGTCGTACGGCCCCGCGACGCGGCCGTCAGCGCGGCGGCCAGCTCCGCGTCTCCGGCCGTGTCCAGGTGGGCGGTCGTCTCGTCCAGCACCAGCACACGGGGGCGGGCCAGCAGCGCGCGGGCCAGGGCCACCCGTGAGCGCTGCCCGCCGGACAGGGTGGCGCCCCGCTCCCCCACCACCGTCGCGTACCCGTCCGGAAGGGCGTCCGCGATCCGGTCCACGCCGCACAGCCGTGCCGCGTCCCGCAGTTGCGCGTCCGTCGCGTCGGGCGCGGCGAGGCGCAGGTTGTCGGCGAGGCTGCCGTGGAACAGCGGCGCGTCCTGCCCGACCACGGCGACCGTGCGCCGCAGCACGTCGTCGGCGAGGTCCCGCAGGTCGACGGCCGTACCGTCCGCGCCGACCAGCTCGACCGCGCCCTCGGCCGGATCCCAGTACCGGGCCAGCAGGTGCGCGCACGTCGACTTGCCCGCCCCGGACGCGCCGACCAGCGCCAGGGTCTCCCCCGCCCGTACGGTCAGGTCGAGGCCGTCCAGCACGGGCCGCCCCGCGCCGTAGTCGAAGCGCACGCCGCGCAGCCGTACCGCCAGCGGCCCCGGCGGTACGGGGCGCGGGCTGCGCGCGGGCGGGGCGCCCGCCTCGGCGTGGATGGCGGCGCGCACCCGCCCGGCCGCCGCGCGCAGCCCGCCCGCCTGGCCGAGGGCGGCGGCCGAGTCGGCGACGGGGGCCAGCACGCCCAGGGCGAGGGCGGCGGCGGCCGGCGCCCAGCCGCCCTCGCCTTCCAGGGCGCGCGCGGCGACCGCGACGACGCCGACGACGGCGGCGGCCACCAGCACGTCCCGCACGGCCGCGGCGCCCGACTCCCAGGCTGCTTCGGCGCGTTGGGCGTCACCGAGGCGCCGCCCGCGTTCCCGCAGACGGGCCCGGCGCCGGTCCAGGGCGCCGAACGCGAGGAGTTCCGGCATCCCGTCGACCGTCTCCACCGCGTCCGCCGACAGGTCGGCCGCCGCCCGCCGGGTGCGGGCGCCGCGCGCCGCCCGGCCCCGCGCGTCCAGTACGGGCACCAGCACCAGCAGCGCGGCGGCCGGTACGACGGCGGTGAGCAGCGCGGGGTCGACGGCGGCCAGCACCACCGACCCGCCGGTGAACGCCACCGCTGACGCGGCGAGTTGGGCGACGGCGTGGGCGTAGAAGAACTCCAGCGCCTCCACGTCGCCGAGCGCGGCCGCCGCGAGGTCGCCGCTGCGGCGCCCCCCGATCCGGGCGGGCGCGGACCGGGCGAGCCCGTCGAAGACCCGTATGCGCAGCCCCGCGAGGACCCGGTACGCCAGATCGTGCGAGAGGTCCATCTCCCGCCAGGTCGCGACCGCCCGTACGAGGACCAGCGCGACCAGCGCGGCGACGGTCCCGGCGCCCGGCGGGGCCCCGGTGGCGACGGCGGTGCCGACGGTGTGCGCGGCGAGCGTCACCAGTGCGACCAGCGCGGCCTGGTCCAGCAGGGCCGCGGCGAAGGTGCGCGCGGTCATGGCGCGCATCGCCCGGTCCCCGGTCAGCACCGGCAGCAGGGCCCGCAGCGCCCCGCGCGGCACACGGCCGGGCCCCGCGTCGTCCCCGGTGGGCCGCGCCGCGGCGCCATCCGCCCGGTCCGCCCCCCTGTCGTGGGCCCTGTCCGCCGGTACGTCGTGCACCTCGTCCGCCGGTACGTCGTGCGCCCTGCCCGCCGGTACGTCGCAGGCACCCTCCGCCGGTACGTCGTGTGCCAGGTCCGCCGGTGCGTCGTGTGCCAGGTCCGCCGTCGTCCGGTCCGTCATGCCGCCGCCTCCTCGGTCGTGCCCGCCGCCACCAGCCGCGCGTACACCGCGCTGCCGTGCGTCAGGGTCGTGTGGGTGCCGGTCGCCTCGACGCGACCGCCGTCCAGGACGACGATCCGGTCCGCGTCGCGCACCGACGCCAGCCGGTGCGCCACGACCAGGCAGGTGCGGCCGCGCGCGGCCTCGGTGAGCGCGCGGCCGATGCGGGCCTCGCGCCGCTCGTCCACGGCGCTGGTCGCCTCGTCCAGCACGAGGACGGGCGCGTCGGCGAGCAGCGCCCGCGCCAGGGCGAGGCGTTGGCGCTGGCCGCCGGAGAGCGTCGCGCCGCGCTCGCCGACCTGCGTGTCGTACCCGTCGGGCAGGGCGGCGATCTCGTCGTGGACGCCGGCCGCGCGGGCGGCGGCGCGCAGTTCTCCGTCGGTGGCGTCGGGCCGGGCGAGGCGCAGGTTCTCGGCGACGGTGGCGTGGAACAGGTACGTGTCCTGGGAGACGACCGCGATGCCGCGCCGCAGCGCGCCGAGGGCGTACGCGGTGTGGTCGGTGCCGTCCAGGGTGATGCGGCCCGCGTCGGGGTCGCCGTGGCGCAGGAGCAGCGCGAGCAGCGTCGACTTGCCCGCGCCGGACGGGCCGACGACCGCCGTCGTACGGCCGGCCTCGGCGGTGAAGGTGACGCCGCGCAGGGCGGGCCGGGGCGCGCCCGGGTGGGTGAAGTGGACGTCGTGGAAGGCGATGGCGGGCGGCTTCCCCGACGGCAGGAGGGCGGTGCCGTCGTCGGGCACGGCCGGCCGGGCGGTGCGCAGCGCGGCGATCCCGTCGGCGGCGGAGACCCCCAGGTACCCGGAGTGCCATTCGCGGGACAGGTCGCGCACGGGCCGGAAGCACTCGGAGGCCAGCATCAGGACCAGGTAGGTGCCGGTCGCGGTGGTGCGGCCGGACGCGGCGGACGCGCAGGCCAGCAGCGCGGCGGCGACAGTGCCGCCCTGCACGGCGAGGTCGGTGAGGCCCGTGTCGACCAGGGAGACGCGCAGTTTGGCGACGGTCGCCCGGTGCAGCGCCGCCGAGCGCTCCTGGAGGCGGGCGCGGACGCGGCCGACGGCCCCGGCGGCACGCAGCGCGGGCATGCCCTGGAGGGCTTCCAGGTAGTCGGCGGCGAGCGCCTCGTACGAGCCCCAGTGCTCCTGGCCGCGCCGGGCGAGGAGCCGGTCCCACCAGCGGGGCGCGAACAGCGCGACGAGGAGGGCCGGGGCGAGGGCGAGCACGGCGTACGGCTCCACGACCGCGACCGCCGCGAGCAGCAGCGGCGGGGCGGCGCAGGTGACGATGAGCTGCGGCAGGTAGCGGGAGACGTACGCGTCGACGCCCTCCACCCCGTCGACCAGTGTGGCGCGCACGGCACCGGCCCGGTCGTCGGCGCCGCGCGCCGGGCCGAGGGTGCCGAGCCGCTCCAGGAGCGTGTCGCGCAGCTCGGTGCGAACGTGGGCGCCGGCGCGGGCGGCGAGCGCCCGCTGGACGCGGCCGAGGGCCGCGCGTACGGCGACGACGGCGAGGACCGCGCCGAGCACGGGCGGCAGGGCAGCGGCGTCGCCGCGCGCGATGCGGGCGAGCGCGACGGCGAGGAGCACGGCCTGGGCGAGGTGCGTCGTGGTGACGGCGGCGAGGAGCGCGGTCGCGCCGAGCAGGGGCCGGCGGGCGGCCCGTGCGGCGCGCAGCAGCTCCGGGTGGAGCATCATCGGGGGGCGTTCCCTTCGGTGGCGGTGCCCAGCGCCAGGGCGTGGACGGGATGCGTGGGGCCGTGCGGGCCGCGCTGCCACGACCCGACGGGCCGGGATGCGAGGCCGAGCGCGGCGGCCGCGGCCTGGGCGGCGCCGACGGCGTACCCGGCGGTGACGTGGTCGCGGCGGACACGGGCGGGCGCGGCGTCGTCGGGGCAGCCGTGCGCGACGAGCAGCGCCCCGGTGCGGGCCAGCCAGCCCTGCCGGGCGGCGCGCGCGGCGAGGTCGCCCGGCCGCCACGGGGCGTGCGGGTCGTCGGCCCGTACGAGGTCCCAGGCGAGCGCGCCGGGGCCCGCGCCCGAGCCGACGGAACCGGTGCCGACGGAGCCCGTGCCCACGGAGCCGGTGCCGGCGGGGCCCGAGCCGACGCAGCCCGCGGCGGCCGTCGCCGCCGCGAGGACCGCCGCGAGCCGGTCGGCGGGCGGGACTCCGGGGAACGGCGGGGCCGCGCTGCGCCGGGCCGCCAGGGCCGTGCCGGGCAGGTCGGGCACGCCCGGTGGGCGCCACGTGCCGGTGCCCGACGCCGTGAGCGCGACCAGCACGTCCCGCGCGGCCTTCAGCACGGGCGGTACGGGCCGGGCGTCGGGCGGGGGCGCCGCGCCGGGCGCGAGCGCGGCCCACCGTTCGAGGGCGTCGTCCGGGCCCGGCGTCAACCGCACGGCCAGCAGGGCGTGTTCGACGGCACCGGGGCCGTACGGCAGTCCCGCGGCGGCCGTGAGGAGGGCGCCGTCCGCGTCGGGGCACCAGGCGGGCGCCCCGGCGAGGGTGAGCGCGGCGGCGGCGTGCCCGGCGTCCAGGAGCAGCAGCGGCCAGGCGCGGTGGCCGTACTGGGAGACGGTCCTGCGGGCGGTGACCGTCAACACGGCGATCGCGCCGGGCGGCACGTCCGCGCCGGCGGCGCCGCGCGGGTGGAGCCGGTGCGCGAGGGGCTGGTAGGCGTACCGGCCGGGCGGCAGGCCCGCACCCGGTCCCAGCAGCAGATGGGCGTTGACGGGGTGCAGGGCCCCGGCGGACGCGGCGGGGCGCAGCCGGTCCCCGGCCAGGGAGAGCCGCAGCAGCCGGTCGAGCGGGGCGGGTACGGGCAGGGCGGGGCCCGGCCAGGGCGTGGTCTGCGGCCCGGCCGGGAACCGCGGTCCGGGCACCCGCCCGGACCGGGCGAGGGCCAGGGCGCCGCCGACGAGGCCTTGGGCCCGGTCCGCGGGGGCGCCCGCCACGGCGGGCAGGTCCTCGTCCGGGCGGGCGTCCGCCACGGCGCACACGTCCCGGTCCGCGCGGGCGTCCTCCACGGCGCACACGTCCCGGTCCGGGCGGGCGTCCTCCACGCCGGGCGGGCGCTCGTCCGGGCGGGTCTCGTCCGCCCCGCGCGGGGGCTTGTTCACGAGGGACACGGCACGCCTCACATGTGCGGGGGCGGGGCGAGGGTGAAGTCGCCGGGGCCGGCGGGCGGCCGGTCGCGCCAGCCGCGCGCCAGTGCGGCGTCGGCGAAGCGGGGGCAGCCCAGGTAGGCGAAGGCGGCCGGGGCGTTGGGGACGAGCCCCGAGACGAGGACGCGGGCGACGCGCAGCGGGGTCTCGGCGACGTCCTCGGTGGTGAGGTCCAGGGTGATGACCCGGTGGCCGCCCTCCGCGAGGCGGGCGCGCAGCTTCCCGGGGCTGCCGGGCGCGAGGTCCTGGACGGGGACGGTGCCGAGGGCGGGCGCGGTGAACCGGCGGGCGTACGGCGCCATGCGCGGGTCGAGCCACACCTGGACGTGGGCGCCGAGGTCCCGCACGGCGGCGAAGTCCTCCCCGCACACGTCCAGATAGCGGCGGTCGGCGCGATGGTCCAGGTAGAGGCCGCGTGCGAGGAGGCCGGTCTCGACGGCCCGGAACACCCAGCCGTCCGGCTCGGTGGCGCCCTGGGTGAACACCCAGGTGTGGACGGCCTCCAGGACGGCCTTGCGGGCGGCTTCGGCGGGGTCGTACCGGCAGGCGAACCCGGCGGCGTGGATGCCGGTGGCCGGGTCGTGGACGAGCGCGGCCACGCACGGCGCGAACTCGGACGGCATCTCGACCAGCGCCACCTCCAGTCCGGTCCCGTCGAGGTCGCGGGTGAGGCCGGGGACGCTCGCCGGGTCGATGCCGCGCGCGGGTCCGTCGAGGTGCCACCACAGTTCCAGCGCGTCGCGTTCCACCACCTCCAGCAGGCCGCGCTCCACCGCGTCGTCGAGGCCCTGCCCGGTGGCGATGCCCGCGTAGTTGAGGTGGTGGGTGCGGGGCAGTGAACGCAGCTCGCCCTGGCGCCAGTTGAGGTGGCTGAGGGCGACGGGCACCCAGCAGTCCCCGTCCCCCTCCCGGGCGCGGGCCCACAGGGCGGGGGTGTCGGGGGTGAGCGGCCGGTAGGGGAAGCGGGGCCTGTCGTACTGCCAGGGGGCGTACGCGGGGAGGTCGCCCGGCCCGTACAGGCGCCGTCCCTCGGCGGCCAGTTCGGCGGCGGTGGCGCGGACGGGCGCGTCGGGGTGGCCGGGCGGCGGGAGGCGGTTGCCGCAGTACCGCTCGACGGCCTCCGCTATGGCGGCGATCCGGGCGCCCTCCGGGTCGCCGAACGTGGTGCCGAGCGAGACCCGGTCGGCGGGCCAGGCGCCGAAGCGGCGGGCGTCCGACACGTCGGCGGTCATCGCCGTGTAGCGGGGCGGGGCGCCCTCGGGGTGCGGGACGGGCGCGACCTCGCGGACGATCCCGCAGACGGGGTCGACCAGCGACTCGATGTCCAGGGCGCTGCTCACGTCGGTATCTCCTGTAGGGGGTCGGTCCGGCGCAGCCGGGCGCGGGGTACGGCGGGCAGCCCCAGATGGCTGCCGGGCAGGCGTACGGTGCGCCGGGAGGCGGTCAGACGGGTCGCGGTGACCGGGTCCTCGCCGGTGTGCGGGTTGCGGGCGTGGGCGGGGAAGTGGTGTCCGGCGACCTCGACGCGCAGGCGGGTGCCCGCGTCGAGGCGGCGGGCGATGTGGCCGAGCGGCACGGTGAACGGGCCGGGCCGGGTGCGCCGTACGACTCCGGTGGCCAGTGGCCGGGCGCGGCCGTCGGGGGTGAGCGCGACGAGGCGGACGGCCCAGTCGGCGGACGGGGTGTCGGCGTCCGCGTCGAGCCGCGCCTCGGCGTGGCCCAGCAGGTCGAGGGGGCGCGGCAGCGGCGGCCCGGCGAGGAGGCACCGGTCGGGCGGCTCGCACACGGGGACGGCCAGGTCGTCGGAGCGCACGGGGCGCGCCGGGTCGGCGGTGAACGCGGCGCCGCTCAGCAGCCGCAGGCCCGCGGGGTCGCCGAAGCGCCAGATGGCGGGCGCGTCGGCGGGGTCGGGCAGGGCGTACCAGTGGTCGCTGTCGCCGTGCCCGACGGCCGCGCGCCGCCCGCTGAGGGTGCCGGCCAGCGCGGCGCGGGCCCAACGCGCGTACAGCTCCCCCAGGTTGACCCGGTGGGCGGGGCGGGCCTCGGGTGCGGGGTCGGCGGTCAGGCCGTGGCCCCAGGGGCCGAGGAGGAGCCGGGCGGGACCGTGCCAGCCGCGCCAGAGGCGGACCGTGTCCTCGGCGAACGGGTCGCGGGTGCCGCCCACCGCGAGCAGCGGCACGCGGCCCGTGAGGGGCGGGCGGCGGGCGGCGTCCCACAGGGCGGCCCAGCCGGGTACGTCCAGGAGGTCCCGTACGGGCAGTCGGCGCGGGTCCGGCGGGGCCGCGGTGGTGGAGACGCGGCCCCGCCCGTGGGCGGCCCACCAGCCGGCCCGCGCGTGCAGCCGTTCGGGGCCGGTGGGTTCGCGGGCGGTCTCGGCGGGCCCGAGGGCGGGGACGGCGGCCAGCACGGCGTCGGCGCCGGGCGTCACGAGGGCGCAGTGGGCGGCGTAGGAGGCGCCGGCGGCAACCACCCGCCCGTCGCTCCACGGCTGGTCGCGCACCCACCGCAGGGTGGCCGCGCCGTCGCGGGGCTCGTGGTCGCCGTAGGGGTGCCAGTCGCCGTCGGAGCCGTGGCGGCCGCGCACGTCCTGGGCGAGGGCGGCGAAGCCCCGGGCGGCCCAGGCGGCGAGCTCGGCCCGGTGGGCGCGGCGGTCGTAGGGCGTGCGCAGTACGACGGCGGGGTGGGGTCCGGGCCGGGCGGGCAGGCACAGGTCGGTGGCGAGCCCGTCGATCCGCACGGTCGTCACCCCCGGCACGCCCTCCCGCACGCCCGCGCCCTCCCGCACGCCTGCCGCTGTGTCCATCACGCCCGTCGCGTTCCTCGCGCCCGCCGAGGTGACCGCCCCTGTCGCCCCCGCCGCGCTCGCCGGGGTGACAGCCCCTGTCGCCCCCGCCGCGCCCCGCGCCCCCGCCGCGCTCGCCGGGGTGGCCGCGCCGCTCACGCCGGGCCGCCTTCCGCCCGGAGCGGGAGCGGGGCCACGTCGGGGACGGGCAGGACCGGGTGGCTGGTGACCGCGAGGTCGCGCAGGTCGAGGCGGCGCAGCCGGCGCCGTACCGGGAGGGGGGCCCCGGTGGCCCAGGCGATCAGGTCGGCGGTGAGCAGCGCGGCGGTGAGCGCGGCGGACGCCTCGGTGTGCCGGGGGCCGCTGTCGGGGGTGGCGTGCCCGGCCCAGAGGGCGGCGAGTTCGCGGTGGGCGGCGGTGGCGGCGAGGCGGCGGAGCCGTACGTGCGCGGCGGTGACGTCGCCGGGCGCGGTGGCGGGCGGTTCGATCCAGGCGTGGGCGCCCTCGCGGTGGGTGCGCAGCCAGGCGGTGCCCCGCGCGGGGAGCCGGTCGGCGGCGTCCCAGAGGCCGGGCGGTACGGGGCGGTCGAGGCACCAGACGACGGCGGTGCGGTCGGAGTCGGCCGCGGCGGCCTCGTCGGGGGTGACGGTGCGGGTGACGCCGCCGGCGTCGCGTACGCACCGGGTGAGGGGCACGGTGAGGACCGGGTCGCCCAGGACGGCGACGGTGCGGCCGGCGAGGGGAGGCGGCGGGGCCTCGCCCGTGTAGCCGGCGTCGGCGAAGGCGGCGGCGATCCGGTCGAGGCGCGGGTCGGCGACGGCGGGGGCGGGCTGGCCGTCCGTCAGGAGGGCGGTCAGCGCCCGCGGGTCGGCGTCCGCGGTGGCGACCCGCAGGAACGTTCCGTCGGGCGTGCGGACGGCGAGCCCTTCGCCGGGGACGGTGACGAGGACGACGCCGGGGGCGAGGGGCACGGGTTCCTCCAGGAGCGGGTGGGGGCGGGGACGGGGCGGGCCCGCCCGGGAAGGCGATCCGGGCGGGCCCTGTACGGGTGAGGGCCGCGGACTACTGGTCCGCGTCCACCTCGGCCGCGTCGTCGAAGGGGTTCTCGACGAGGGCGTTGGAGTGGGTCGCGGAGAGGTGGGCGAGCTGGCCCTGCTCGGCGATCGGGGTGAACACCTCGTGCTGCTCCATGGGTTGAGCCTCCGTAATCGGATCGGTGGTGCGTGAGTGGTGTGCCACCGGTCCCGGCGGCACACCATGGACTCTAGTGAATATGATTTTCATTTTGCAATACCGGGGGCAGAGGGTGATCGGGGTAACACACCGGCCACCCGCCCTCCGGGTCGCGCCCCACCCGCCCCACCACGCCCAGGACTTCGGCGAGCAGGCGCGGTGTGACGACCTCCTCCGGCGGGCCGTCCGCCGCGACCCGGCCGTCCCGCAGCGCGACGATCCGGTCGGCGAACCGGGCCGCGTGCCCCAGGTCGTGCAGGACCATCAGGACCGTCAGGCCCCGCTCCTCGCGCAGCCGTACGACGGTCCGCATGACCTCCAGCTGGTGGCGGAGGTCCAGATACGTGGTCGGCTCGTCCAGCAGCAGGACGCGCGTGTCCTGCGCGAGGGCCATCGCGAGCCGTACGCGCTGCCGCTCGCCGCCCGACAGGTCGTCCACCGGCCGGTCGGCCCAGTCCTGGACGCCCACGTCGGCGAGGGCCCGCGCGCACACGGCGTCGTCGCCGTCCCGGAGCATGCCGAGCGGCCCGCGCGCCGCGTACCGCCCCTGCCGCACCAGCTGACGCACCGTCATGCCCGGTACGGGCGGGGCGGACTGGTGCAGCAGCGCGACCCGGCGGGCGGCCGCCCTGCGGGAGAGCCGGGACATGTCGTCGCCGTCCAGCAGGACCCGCCCCGCGGAGGGGCGCAGCAGCCCGGCGCACAGGCGCAGGAGGGTGCTCTTGCCGCAGCCGTTGAGGCCCACGAGCGCGACCGCCTCGCCGGGCTCCACCCGCAGGTCCACCCCGGCCAGCACCTCCCGCCCGGGATAGCCGAACCGCAGCCCCTCCACGCGGACGGACCCGGCGCTCCCCTCCGGCGCGCGCTCCGGTGCGGCGGGCCCGTCCGGTGCGGGCGCCGCGGACTTCGGGGCCGTCGCCCCGGCGGGTGTGGACGTCATGTCGCTTCCTTCCGTCGTCGGGCCACGATCAGCAGCAGCGCGGCCCCCACGCAGGTGGTCAGCGCCCCGGCCGGGACGCTCAGCCGGTCCGAGCCCAGGGCGGGCCCGAGCAGCTGCGAGAGCCACTGCGCCCCCGCGTCGGCCGCCCCCACGACGACCGCGCCGGTCAGCGCGGCGCCCGGCAGGGCGAGGCGCAGGTCGGCGCCGCACAGCGCGAACGCCAGGTGCGGGACCAGCAGCCCCACGAACCCCAGCGCGCCCACGACCGACACGGCACCGGCGGTCAGCGCCACCGCGCAGGCCAGCGCGGCGAGCCGGGCGCGGCCGGCGCGCAGCCCGGCGGCGGCCGCCTGTTCGTCGCCGCACCGCAGCAGCGTCAGCGGGGCGGCCAGCAGCCACGCGGCGGCGCTCCAGGCGAGTGCCCAGGGCCACAGCAGGTTCCAGTGCGTCCACACCCGGCCCTCCGTGGAGCCGACCAGCCACTGGACGACGCTGCCCAGTTCACCGGGGGCGACCAGCAGCACCATGGCGGTGAGGCCCGACAGCACGGCCGACACGAGGACGCCGTGCACGGCGGTGCGCTCCGGGTCGCCCCGGTCCCGCCCGGCGAGCAGCCACAGCAGCGCCGCGCCGGCGAACCCGCCCAGGCAGGCGGCGGCCACCACGGCGCCGGGCGACCGCCACCCGGCGAAGCCGAGGCCCGTCGCGGCGACCGCGCCGAGCACCGCGCCGGGGGTGACCCCGGTGACCTCGGGTCCGGCCAGCGGGTTGCGCAGCGCGGACTGCAGCACCGTGCCGGCCACGCCGAGGCAGGCGCCCGCGACGAGGGCGACGAGCGTACGGGGCATCCGCAGGTTCAGGACGACGTGCCGCGCGGTGGCGTCGCCGCCCCCGGCCAGCACCTCCGCGACCTGTCCGGCGCCGACGGCCCGCCCGGCGACCATCCCGGCGACGGCGGCGCACACGGCACCGGCCAGGAGCAGGGCGAGGGACACCCGCCGGAGGGGGACCGCCGAGGAGACCCGCTTCAGGAGGGCGCTGCTCATGTCCGCGCCCCCTTCCGCCGCAGCAGCGCCACGCCCGCCGGTACGCCGAGCAGCGCCGTCCAGGCGCCGACCGGGGTCTCCGTCGGGGCCAGGGCGAGCCGGGCCGGCTGGTCGGCGGCGGCGACGACGAGGGCGCCCCACGCCGCCGCCCAGGGCAGCCAGCCCACGGCGTCCAGGTCGGGCCGCAGCCGCCGCGCCAGGTGCGGGGCCAGGAACCCGACCCAGGCGACCGGGCCGCAGACGGCGACCACGGGGGCGATCAGCACGACCGCGATGGCCAGGGCGGCGAGCCGGGCGCGCCGCACACGGACGCCCAGGGCTCGGGCGTCGTCGTCGCCGAGCCGCAGCACGCTCAGCACGGGAGCGCACAGGACCAGCGCGGGGACGGCGGCGACGAGCCACGGCCACAGCCCGGCCAGGTCGTCCCAGGTCCGGGCGGAGAGGCTGCCCAGCAGGTACCGGTAGACGAGTTGGAGGTCGAGCTGGTCGGCCAGCACCATCAGCACCAGCAGGGCGGCCTGGAGCGCGGCGGCCACGGCCGCGCCGGTGAGCAGCACGGCGGACGGGCTGCGGCCGAACCCGGCGGCGGCCAGGGTGAGGAGCCCGCCGAGCGCCGCCCCGCCGAGGGCGAGGAACGGCTGCGCGGCGAGCGGGACGGACAGGGCGAGGACGAGCGGCGCGGCGACGCCGAGGGCCGCGCCGCCGGAGACGCCGAGCATCTCCGGCACGGCGAGCGGGTTGCGCAGCGCCTCCTGGAGGACGAGCCCGGCGGCGCCGAGGCACGCCCCCGCGACCAGGGCCAGCAGGAGCCTGGGGATGCGCAGTTCGGTGACGACGACGCCGGCGAGGTCGTCGCCGCCGAGGGCCGGGAGCAGCCGGGTGAGGGGCACGTACGGGGTGCCGAGGCACAGCGCGGAGACGGTGACGGCGGCCAGGACGGCGCCCCCGGCCGCGTACAGGCGCGCGGGACGGGTCAGCGGCGGGGTCACTTCAGCGCGGCCGTCGCCTCGTCGAGGACGATGCCGAGGGAGCGGGTGCCGCGGCCCTTCGCCCACACCTCGGCGTCGACCTCGTGGACGGCGCCGTTGCGGACGGCCGGGATGCGCGACCACAGCGGGTTCCCGGCGAGCTTCTCGGAGAGCTTGCCGTCGGGTTCGCCGAAGGACAGCGTCTCCACGAACAGCACGTCCACGTCGCGGGCGAGGATCTCCTCCATGCTGTAGGTGCCCTCGACGCCCCGGTTCTCCCAGGGGTAGTGGGCGATCGAGGGCATGAGTCCTGCGGCCACGTCCCGGCCGGGGGTGGCGACGCCGAAGTTCTCGTCGCTGCCGAAGATGATCAGCGCGGTCTTGTCGCTCTTCCTCCCTTCCGCGGCGGCGAGTTTGGCGCGGAAGGCGCGCTCGGCGTCCTCGCCCTGACGGGTGCGCCCGGTGAGCGCGGCGAGGCCCCTGAGGTAGCCGACGCTGTCCTGCCAGCGGGTGGGCTGCACGGGCCAGAAGACGGTGGCGCCGTCGAGGGCGGGGGCGAGCTTGCCGTGGGTGTCCTCCAGGCCGATGACCAGGTCCGGCTTGTGGGACAGGATCGCCTCGGTCTCGGGGGCGATGAACCCGCCGGGCACGACCGGGATGCGGGCGGCCTTCTCCTTGCCGAGGAACTTCGGGTGGGCGAGCAGCGCGGAGTTGGTGGCGGTGGGGGTGAGGCCCAGTTCGGCCAGCATGTCGTCGCAGAGGGCGACGAGGCAGACGATCCGGCGCGGCGGCGCCTTGGTGGTGACCTTGTGGCCCTTGGGGTCGGTGATCTGCCGTGCGGCGGTGATGGGCTGGACGGAGACGTCCGTCTTCCCCCCTTCGCCGGCCGCCTTCTGCGCCGTGTCGGCCGGGGCGGTGGTGCCGCAGCCGGCGATGAGCGTGCCGAGGACGGCGGCCGCCGCCCAGCGGCGCAGGGTCCGCGCCATCCGGCGCGGTGCCGGTATGCCGCCTCCCGGCGTCGCCGGGGTCTGCGTCCGCGCCTCGTGTGCCGGTACGGCGTGAGCGGGGGTCCCGTGGGTCATCGGGCCTCTTTCCGTGGAGATGTCGGCGGGGTCTGTCGCAACAGTGCGCCACATGATAATCATTCTCAATAACTGCTGAACACCTCTTCCTCCCCTCGATCGCGGAGCCGCCATGCCCCTCTCCCCCCGCCTGCTGGTCGCCGATCAAGTGGCCGGTTCCCTGCGGCTCCTGGACCTGCCGGACGGCGCGGTCGCCGGGGTCGTCGCGGACCGGCACCTCGCCGAGCACGCCGGCTTCCTCGCCCTGCCGGGCGGCCGCGCCGCGTTCGTCGACGACCTCGCCGGCGAGCTCGTCGTCCTCGACCCGTACGGCCCCGACGCCGGCCGCCCGCTGGTCGCGGCGACCGCCCCGGTGGCGGTCCCCGCCGAGCACCTGGCCGCCGACCCGACCGGCCGCCGCATCGCCGTCACCACCGGCCTGGGCCGCAACCACGCGGCGTGGAGCGACCTGTTGACCGCCGTCGACCTGGACGCGCCGGACCGCCCGAGGGCGGTGCGCGTCCGGACCCGCACCGGCGAACCGGGCGTCACGGTCCTCGGCGCGGACGACCCGCTGGTGGTCCTGCGCCACCGCGAGCCCGGCGCGCTCACCGCGTACCGGCACGCCGACCTGATGGCCGCCGCGCCCGCCTGCCCGCCGGCGACACCCGCGTACGAGACGGGGCTCGCCGACGCGGACGGGCACGGCGACGCCCACGACCCGCTCACCGGGCGGCTGTTCGCTGCGGCCGGCTCGGGGGTGCACCGCGCGCGGCGCGAGGGCGGCCGGCTGGTGGTGGAGGAACCGCTGCCGTGGGGCGGTCCGGGGCGCGGCTACTACCTGCGCCTGGACCCGGCGCGGCGGACGCTCTGGTCGTGCGTGCGGGGCGGCCCGCCGGATCCGGGGCGCTGGCCGGAGTGGACCAACGACGCCTGGTTCCACGGGCTTGACGACGACCGGCGCACGGGCCGGGTGCCGCTCGGTCCCGGACTGGTGTTCCGCCTGGCCGTGTCGGCCGCCCACATCGCGTACGCGCGCGTGCATCCTGACGGCGACGAACTGGTGCTGGTCGACGCGGAGTCGCCGCGCGTGGCGGCGCGGCTGCCGCTGCCCGCCATGGACGGCGCGCCACGGCCGGGCGGCACCCCCTGGGACGGTGTGCAGCGCCGGGCGGTCGCCGCGTCGCCCGGCTCCGCGCTGGTCGCCGTCAGCCGGGGAGGCCACGGAGAGATTCACCTTTTCGACGGAACGTCACCCGCCGGCACGCTGCGGGTCCCGGCCCCTCTCGACGAGGGCGGCCACCTGGCACTGCTCGCCCCGGGGGACGGCGCGCACCTCGATCCGGTCGGCAGGTGATTGTGAAACATTTCACTCGACCTCTTGGCCGGGTGAGCGTTTCCGTGCTGTGATGCGTCCGGACTCATCGGCCCAACGGTGTGCGGGGAGGGCAATGTGGCGTATACCGCCATGTCTGGTTCCGGAACGACCGAAGGTGACGATCCCCTCCAGACCGCGGTATGGCGGCTGCGCTCCCGCGGCTGCTGGACCGACGCCGCCGCGCTGCTGGCCCCCCGGGCCGACGACCCTCCCGCCGCGGTGCAGCGGGCGGCGCTGCTGATCGAGCGGTGCCTGTACACGGAGGCGGGCTGGGCGGAGGCCGAGGACGCGCTGCGGGCCGCCGAGGCCGTCGCGCGGGCCGACGAGGACCGGGGCGCCGCCGCCTGCGAGCGGGGCTATCTGGCGTACGCGGCGACCCTGCACGGCGTGCGGGACCGGGCGGACGAGGCGCGGGCGGCGCTCGGCCGGGCGGCGGCGCTGATCGGCCCGTCGTCCCCGGGGCGGGCCCTGCTGGACTTCCGGCGCGGGCTGCTGGCCCAGTACCTGGCGGACACCCCGCAGGCGGCCCGCGCCGCGTACCGCAGGGCGCACGCGGGGGCGACCGCGCAGGGCGACACGCTGCTGATGTCGTTCACCTGGCGCCACCTGGCCGGACTCGCGCTGCGCGAGGGCGAACTGGCCGAGGCCCGGCACGGGTTCGCCGAGTCGCTGCGGCTGCGGGAGGAGCTCGGCTACCTCGTCGGCACGGCTCCGGCGCTGGCCGCGCTGGCGGACGCCGAGCCCGAACCGGAGGCGAGCCGCCTGCGGGCGGAGGCGCAGCGCCTGTTCCGCCTCCTGGGCGGCGTACCGACGTGGCTGGCCGCGCACCTGACGGCCCGCCCGGCGCTCTGAACACCCGCCCGCGCGGCCGGGGTACGGCTGCGCCGCGGAAGGCGCGCTGACGCACCGCCGGGACCGGCGGGATTTGGCGGCCGGTCCCTGCCGCGCCGCGCGTCCGCCACGGCGCCGTCCGGGCAGCGGAGGCGGCGCGGGGGCGGCCAGGAGGCGGCGCGGGGCGTTTCGGCGGCGGTCGCCGGGGCACACGTCCGGCGTCCGTCCCCGGCGAACCCGGAGGTGATCTCCATGCCAGGGCGTGAGGAACTGCCCTCCACGCTGGAGCGGTCCGCGAAGGAGGCCCAGCGGACCTGGATCAAGGCGCACGACTCGGCCGTCGAGCAGTACGGCGAGGGAGAGCGGGCCCACCGGGTCGCCTTCAGCGCGCTGAAGCACACGTACGAGAAGGTCGGCGACCACTGGGAGCGCAAGGAGGGGGGCCGCAAGGGCCCGTCCGACCCGCGCGCCGCGGCCCCCCGCGGCGAGCCCGCCCGCAGCGGCGAGGGCGTCGACGAGAACGCCTCCAAGCAGCACCTGTACGACATGGCGAAGCGGCTCGGCATCGAGGGCCGCTCCCAGATGACGAAGGCCGAACTGGCCGAGGCCCTGCGCAAGGAGAACCGCTCGCGCACCCGCCGGGCGCGGGAGCGCTGACGCCCGCCCCGCCCGGCCCCCGGGACAGCCCCTCCCGCTCCCGGAGCGCGCGTCAGGCCCCGGCGAACGCCCCTTCAGGGCCGCGCGTCGCCGGGGCCCGCGGCGTTCACGCCGGCCGGAGCCGTACGCGGGAGGTGTCCGTGCCGATGGCCAGCGTGCCGTCCGGCAGCAGCGCGACCGCCCGCACGGCCGGGCCGGGCCGGAACGTGCGCACCGCCCGCGCCGCGTCCCGGTCGCGCAGCTCCACCAGCCCGTCCGCCCAGGCGACCGCGAGGGCCGTGCCCCGCGCGTGCAGCGCGGCCACCGGGTGCGGGCGCCGCGCCACCACCGGGCGACGGTCCTCGTCCGCGCCGGGCCGCCAGAGCCGTACGGTCCCGTCGGCGCCGCCGCTGTAGGCGCGGGGCCCGCCGGTCGCGGCGAGGGCGGTGACCCGGCCGGAGTGCGGCGCCGCCTGGTGCAGCCCCGCCAGGCTGAAGGCGTGCACGAAACCCATCCGGTCCCCCGTCAGGACCGTGTCCCCGACGGCCGCGAGCGCGGTCGCCGGATGGGTGGCGAGCGTCGCCGCCACGGCCTCGACCAGGCGCGGCGCGGGAGCCGCCGGGGTGCGCAGCCGACCGCGCTCGTCCAGCTCGATCCGGGTGCCGTCGCCCAGGCAGGCGACCGCCCGGACGCGCCGGTCACCGGTGCCGACCGGCTGCCCGCCGCACACCGTCAGCGCCGTCACGCGGCCCTCCCGCACACCGGCCACGCTCCACGGGGCGTCCCGTGCGAGGGCGGCCAATTCGTCGCGCACGCCCGCCGCCGCGTCCTCGGGCAGCGCGGCCAGCAGCGCCAGCGCCCGGCCGGGCGGCGTCTGGTCGTCCCGTACGAGCGCCTGGCCGGCCCGCAGCCACGCCGCGCGCAGCCCCCCGTGCGCGCCGGGCTCCTCCTCGTACGCGCGGGTCACCCTCAGGGGGTCGGCGGCGCAGACGGCCGCCGGGTCGGACAGGCGCGGCGGCCCGGCCGGCGCGGGCCGCTCCTGTTCCTCCCAGACGACCTCGACCGGGCCCAGGGCGCGCAGCCCGGCGGCCAGTTCGCCGACTCCGGGAGCGCCGGCGGGCAGGACCACGCGGTCGGGGCGGCGCGGGGCGGCGAGCAGGGCCGTGAGCAGTTCGCCGGGGGTGCCGGCGACCACGCCGAGCGTGTTGGCGACCGTCCATACCGTGGCGCGCACTGCCGTTCCTCTCCGCTGCCCGTGGTCGGCGCCGGCCGTCCCGCCGGCGCCCGTGGAGTCGCGCCGGCCCGTCGCCGGCGCCCGTGCGGCGCTCCCCGCCGGTCCGGCGGCGCCCGTGGGGCGTGCCGTCCCGTACGCGGCGCCCTGCGGCGCGCCCGTCAGTCGCGGGCGCCCGTGAAGTGCTCGCGGACCAGGGACTCGGCGACCGCCAGGTCTCCGGCGACGAGCGCGTCGAGGAGGGCGCCGTGCTCCGCTGCGTCCGCGACGAGGTCGGCGCGGCGTACCGCGGGCGGGCTGACGAGGGGCCACTGGGAGCGGCGGTGCAGGTCGTCGGCGACGGCGACCAGCTGCTCGTTCCCGGCGAGGCCGAGCAGGGCGCGGTGGAAGGCGCGGTCGGCCTCGCCGTAGGTGGCGAGGTCGCCGTGGGCCGCGGCCGCCGCGGTGGCCTCGGCGAGGGGCCGCAGCTCCGACCAGCGTCCGGCGGGCAGGGTGCGGGCGAGGCGCAGCACGACCGGGACCTCGATGAGGGCGCGGACCTCGGCCAGTTCGGCGAGTTCGCGGGGGGTGCGCGCGATGACGCGGAAGCCCCGGTTGGGGACGACCTCGACGGCGCCCTCGACGGCGAGCTGCTGCATGGCCTCCCGTACGGGGGTGGCGGAGACGCCCAGGCGCAGGCCGAGGGCGGGCGCCGAGTAGACCTGGCCGGGCGCGAGATCGCCGCCGAGGAGCGCGGCGCGCAGCGCGTCGAGGACCTGGCCGCGCACGGAGTGCCGCTGGACGGTCCGGGGGGCGCCGGGGCACGGCCCGTCGTCGTCGTGGTCGTGCGGGCCGCGCGCCTGCTCGGGGACGCGGTGGGCGGCGGCCGGGCCGGGTGCCTCGGGCCTGGTGTGCCGGCCGGGTGCCCGGTGCGGGCCGTGCCGGTCGGCGGCGTGCCGGGGCGCGGCGGGCGGCGCGGGGTGCCGTTCGGGTCGCCCGGCCGCCTCGCGGGGCCTGCCCTGCTCCACTCGGGTCCTCCTACCGACGGTGTGCGGGGGCCCGGCTCGCGGTGCGGGGGCCCTGTGTGCACGATAGGCGGACCAAGCGGCGGGGCACACATCGATCAGATCGGGTAAGGTAAGGCTAACCTGCAAACGATCGCGATTCGGTGGTCCTGCATGTCCCTCTCCGCACTGCTGCCCTCCGCGTCCGCGTCGCCCGTCGCGGCCTCGTACGCCCGTCTCGCCGAGGTCTTCCCCGGCCTGCGCGTACACGAGCTGGCGGAGGGCGAACCGGCACCGAGCGGCGACGGCTGGGTCCGCGCGGACGAGCTGGCGGCCGGCGGCCCCGCGCTCGACGCGTTCCTCGCCTGGGACGAGGCGCAGACGCTGCGCGACTACGGGACGGCGGCCCGCCCGGACGTGGTCGCGAGCTTCGGACTCCACCGGTACGCCTGGCCGGCCTGCCTGCTGGTGACGGTCCCGTGGTTCCTGCACCGCCGGGTGCCCCGGGTGCCGCCTTCCGATGTGGCGTTCCAGCGGACGCTGGGCCGCATGGCCGTGCGCGTACGGGAGTTCGCGTGCCTGCCGGGCGATCCGGCGGCGGCGCTGCCGGGGGCGCGGGTCGTGCCGGACGAGGAGGCGCTGCGGGCGGAGGTGCGGGCGGCGGTCGCCGAGCACATCGGGCCCGTCCTGGAGGGGTTCGGTCCGCGTATGCGGCGCCGGGGCCGGGCGCTGTGGGGCATGGCGACGGACGAGATCGTCGAGGGCATCTGGTACGTGGCGGGGCTGCTCGGCGAGGAGCCGCGCGCCATGGCGGAGCTGGAGCTGCTGCTGCCGGGCACGGCGAAGCCGTATGTGGGCCCGGCCGGCTTCCGCGAGCTGACGGCGCCCGACGGGCGGTCGTTCCCGACGCGCGACCGGGCGAGCTGCTGCCTGTTCTACACGCTGCGCCCCGAGGACACCTGTGTGACGTGTCCGCGCACCTGCGACGCGGACCGGGTCCGCAGGCTGGCCGCCGCCGGGGCGAACTGACGAAACGTCAATGCGGCGGCGCGGGCGGGCCGTGGTGGTCCGCCCCGCCGCGCCGCCGTCCGGTCAGCGCCCCCGCCGCGCCGCCGTCCGGTCAGCGCGTCGGCCGCGGCGGCTGCGGGAGGTCCGCTGCCCACGGCGGGTCGGCGCCGGGCACGGCGCACGTACGGGCGGCGACCAGCGCGGCGTAGGCGCAGCACGCGGCGGTCTCCTGCGGGGTCAGGCCGTCGAGCCGGCCGCCGAGGCGGCCGAGGCCGGCCAGGGCGTGCAGCAGCCCCGCCGTGAAGGAGTCACCCGCGCCGACCGTGTCCACGACCTCCGTCGGCGGGGCCGGTACGGTGACGCGGGCCCCGTCCAGGGAGGCGAGCGCCCCGCGCGCGCCGAGCGTGACGACGACCAGCCGGGCGCCGGCCGCGTGCCACCGGTCGCAGGCCTCCTCGGGCGTGGCGCCGGGCAGCAGCAGGGCGAGGTCGTCCTCGCTGACGCGCAGGATGTCGGCGAGCGCGCACCAGTCGCCGATCCGCTCCCGGTAGGCGGCCGGGGGCACCAGCAGCGGGCGGACGTTGGGGTCGACGCAGACGGTGGCCCGCTCCCGCACGGAGGCGAGGAACTCCTCGACGCGCCGCCCGCCGGGCGCCCGGACGAGGGCCAGGGAGCCGGTGTGCAGGCAGACCGTGCCGTCCAGCGGCGCGGCGGCGAGCTCCTCGGCGGTCCACTGCCAGTCGGCGGCGCCCTCCGCGTGGAAGGTGTACGAGGCGTGCCCGCGCACATCCACGTCGGCGACCGCCAGGGTGCTCGGCTCGGACGCGGCCACCGAGCCGGTCAGGTCGACTCCGGAGGCCAGCAGGCGGTCCCGGAACAGCGTGCCGAACGCGTCGTCCGACAGGCGGGCGAGGAAGCGGGCGGGGGTGCCGAGCCGGGCGAGGGCGACGGCGGTGTTGGCGGGCCCGCCGCCGGGCAGGACCCTCAGGGTCAGTCCGGCGCCGGGCGGCCCGCCCGGGTGGACGGGGTCGGTGAAGGCGTCGGCGACGCACTCGCCGAGCACGGTGATCCGCTGCACTCTCTTCGTCCTTTGCCTCGCGCGCCCGGCGGCCCCGGAGCCGGTGCCGCTCCGCGTACAGCATCACACCCGTCGCGGGGGTCCGGCGCCCGGCCGTGGCGCGTTCCACGCCACCCGCCCGAGTGGCCGTATTCGAACAGAACCCATGCTGATCGGATCATCGTTCGAGCGCAAAGGGCCTGTTCACGGGCCTTTGCGCCCCGATGGCGTGCTCTTGCCGCGAAACCCCCTGACGCGTCCCGCGGGTCGGCCAAGATGGCGCACCACATGCACCACTGCGATGCGAGGGACACCGCATGAGACTGACCGACATATCGCTGGACTGGCTTCTCCCGGGCGGTGTGATGCTCGTCGGGGCCGCCGCGGCGGTGGCGGTGCTCGCGCGCGGCAAACGCGCCGCCGGTGAGAAGACCGTGCCCGAGGACTCCTGGGAGCGCAGCGAGGAGCGCCGCCGGCGCAAGGAGGCCGTCTACGGCATCGCCTCCTATCTGCTGCTGTTCTGCTGCGCGGCGGTCGCCGCCGCGCTCTCCTTCCACGGGCTGGTCGGCTTCGGCCGGCAGAACCTGAACCTGTCCGGCGGCTGGGAGTACCTGGTGCCGTTCGGCCTCGACGGCGCCGCCATGTTCTGCTCGGTGCTCGCCGTGCGCGAGGCCAGCCACGGCGACGCGGCGCTCGGCTCGCGGCTGCTGGTGTGGCTGTTCGCCGGCGCGGCCGCCTGGTTCAACTGGGTGCACGCCCCGCGCGGCCTCGGCCACGACGGCGCCCCGCAGTTCTTCGCGGGGATGTCCCTGTCGGCGGCCGTGCTCTTCGACCGGGCGCTGAAGCAGACCCGCCGCGCCGCGCTGCGCGAGCAGGGCCTGGTGCCGCGCCCGCTGCCGCAGATCCGGATCGTCCGCTGGCTGCGGGCGCCCCGCGAGACGTTCGCCGCCTGGTCGCTGATGCTGCTGGAGGGCGTACGGACCCTGGACGAGGCCGTCGAGGAGGTGCGCGAGGACCGGCGCGAGAAGGAGCTGAGCCGCCGGCGCCGGCGCGAGCAGCAGAAGCTGGACCGGGCGCGGCTGCGCGCGTTCAACCGCCAGCACCGGTCCTGGGGGCTCGGGCGCGGCGGCGGGCGCCAGGTCGACGTGCCGGGGCTGAACTCCGCGTCGGGGTCCGGGCAGGGCGCCGTGGAAGGGTCGCTGGCGGAGCCCGCCATATCCGGGCAGGGGCAGCTGCCGCACCACTCCCGGCCCTCCCTTCAGGCCGTACGGGGCGATGAGCCGCGGACGGTCGACCTGACGGCGGAGGACGACACCCAGACGATCCCCCGCCTCGACTCCCTGGAGCGGAAGCTCAAGAGCCTGGAGCAGCAGTTCGGCTGAGGCTGAGGCGTACGGGCGCGGACACGGCGCGCAGGGCACACCGGTGGGCCCGCCGCTCCGAGGCGGCGGGCCCAGCGGTGTGCCGTCCCGCCGGCGCACCGGCCGGCGGGCGCGGGTCAGGCGGCCGGTTTCACCCCGGCCAGCTCGAACCACACGACCTTGCCCGCGCCCAGCGCCCGCACGCCCCACGCGTCGGCGAGCGCCTGCACGAGCAGCAGGCCCCGGCCGTGGGTGCGGTCCTCCGAGACGGGCAGATACGGATCGGGCGGCTCGGGTGCGAAGTCCCGCACCTCCACGCGCAGGACGTCGCCGGCGAGGGACGCGGTGACGACCGCGCCGTACGCCGTGTGGATCAGCGCGTTGGTCACCAGCTCGCTGGTGAGCAGCTCCGCCGTGAACGCCGGGTCCTCGGCGACCCGGTGGCCCCATAACTCCCGCAGCGCCGCGCGGACCCCCGCGACCGCGCCCAGGTCACCCGCGCCGATCCGCCGGCACAGTCCCGCCGCTTCCGGTCTGTCCTGGCCCCGCCCGTCCACCATGGGTCCGACCCCTGCCTGACGCCCACTCATAGCCCCCACCCACGTCATCGGCCCTTCCCTCGAACAGGCTCACGGGGTTCCATGCCCCCGTGTCCCGCGTGTCACGCGTGCCGAGCACCCACGGGCGGGCGCACAGAGGGGAGCAGTGGGGCACGGCGGGGTGTCAAGGTCGCGGGATGTTCCGCACGTTGGACCGGGCCAGCTGGACCATCCGCCCGACGCCGCCGTCCAGCACGATCTTGCTGGCGGAGAGGGCGAAGCCGGTCACCATCTCCGCGCGGATCTTGGGCGGGATGGACAGCGCGTTCGGGTCGGTCACCACGTCGACCAGGGCCGGGCCGCGGTGCCGGAAGGCGTCCTTGAGGGCCCCCGCGAGCTGCTTGGGCTTCTCCACCCGCACCCCGTACGCCCCGGCGGCGCGGGCGACGGCGGCGAAGTCGGGGTTGTGGTTGGTGGTGCCGTACGACGGCAGCCCGGAGACCATCATCTCCAGCTCGACCATGCCGAGCGAGGAGTTGTTGAACAGCACGACCTTCACCGGCAGGTCGTACTGGACGAGGGTGAGGAAGTCGCCCATGAGCATGGCGAACCCGCCGTCGCCGGACATGGACACGACCTGCCGCCCGGGATGGGAGAACTGCGCGCCGATGGCCTGCGGCAGCGCGTTCGCCATCGACCCGTGGCTGAACGAGCCGATGATGCGCCGCCGTCCGTTGGGCGTGAGGTAGCGGGCGGCCCAGACGTTGCACATCCCCGTGTCCACGGTGAACACGGCGTCGTCGTCGGCGAGTTCGTCGAGGACGGACGCCACGTACTCGGGGTGGAGCGGGACGTGCTTCTCGACCTTGCGGGTGTAGGCGCGGACGACGCCCTCCAGCGCCTCCGCGTGCTTCTTGAGCATCTTGTCCAGGAACCGCCGGTCGCTCTTGGGGCGCACACGGGGCACGAGGCAGCGCAGGGTCTCACGGACGTCGCCCCATACGGCGAGGTCGAGGCGCGAGCGCCGCCCGAGCCGCTCGGGGCGCACGTCCACCTGGACGATCCGCACGTCGTCGGGGAGGAACGCGCTGTACGGGAAGTCCGTGCCGAGCAGGATCAGCAGGTCGCACTCGTGGGTGGCCTCGTACGCGGCGCCGTACCCGAGCAGCCCACTCATCCCCACGTCGAAAGGATTGTCGTACTGGATGAATTCCTTGCCGCGCAGGGCGTGGCCGACCGGGGCCTTCACGCGCTCGGCGAACTGCATGACCTCGGCGTGGGCGCCGGCCGTGCCGCTCCCGCAGAACAGCGTGACCCGGTCGGCCGCGTCGACCATGCGGACCAGCGCGTCGATCTCGGCGTCGCCGGGGCGCACGGTGGGGCGGGTGGTGACCAGATCGTGCGCGGTCGTCTTCTCCGGCGCCTGCTGGGCCGCGATGTCACCGGGCAGGGCGACCACGCTGACGCCGCCCCGCCCGACGGCGTGCTGGATCGCGGTGCGCAGCAGGCGGGGCATCTGCTGCGGGTTGGAGATCAGCTCGCAGTAGTGGCTGCACCGCTGGAACAGCTGGTCGGGATGGGTCTCCTGGAAGTAGCCGAGCCCGATCTCGGAGGACGGGATGTGCGAGGCCAGCGCCAGGACGGGGGCCATGGAGCGGTGCGCGTCGTACAGGCCGTTGATCAGATGGAGGTTGCCGGGCCCGCACGAGCCGGCGCAGGCGGCGAGCCGCCCGGTCAGCTGCGCCTCGGCGCCGGCCGCGAACGCGGCGCTCTCCTCGTGCCGCACCTGCACCCAGTCGATGCCCCGGGTGCGCCGGACGGCGTCCACCACCGGGTTGAGGCTGTCGCCCACGACCCCGTACAGGCGCTGGACGCCGGCGCGGACGAGGGTGTCGACGAACTGCTCCGCCACGTTCTGTCTGCCCATGGCTCCCATCCACGCACGGCGGGCGCGCTCCCGCCTCCCGGAGGCCGCCGGGTGTACGGACTTCGGCGTACACCGGGGCGGGGGGCGGAGTCCGGCGGGGAGGCGCGGGGGTCCGCCGGGGAGTGTCCTCCTCCCCCAACAGAGGAGGGCGTCCCGGCGGACCCGGGGTCGTCGCGCGCGTCGCGCGCGGAGTCGTACGGCACGACGCGGCGGCGCGTACCCCGGCACGTGGCCGACAGGCCGCCGGCGCCGCGGTGGCGCCACCTTGGCAGAGTGGCGGGCGGTGTGGGGATGATGGGCGCGGCGGGTTTGCGCCGTGGCCTTTTCCCGCCATGGCCTGAGGGGAGGGAGGTCCCGGTGCTGAACGCGATCGGGCTCGACGAACGGCAGGAGTCCGCGTACCGGGCGCTGGTGTCGCTGGGCGCGGCGGAGGTCAGGGACCTCGCGCACCGGCTGGCGCTGCCCGAGCCGGAGACGGAGCGGACCCTGCGGCGCCTGGAGGCGCAGGGCCTGGCCGCGCAGTCCTCGTACCGCACCGGCCGGTGGGTGGCGGCGCCGCCCGCGGTGGCGCTCGGCGCGCTGCTCACCCAGCAGCGCCACGAGCTGGAGCAGGCGGAGCTCGCGGCGGCGCGGCTGGCTCGGGAGTACCGGGCGGAGGCGGCGGCGCAGCCCGCCGTGCACGACCTGGTGGAGGTGGTGACCGGGGCGAGCGCGGTGGCGCACCGGTTCCGGCAGCTCCAGCTGGGCGCGGCGCGGGAGGTCTGCGCCCTGGTGACGGGCCGGCCGGTGGTGGTCACGGGCGCCGAGAACGACGCCGAGGAGCGGGCGGCGGAGCGGGGCGTGGCGTACCGGGTGGTGGTGGAGCGGGAGGTGCTGGAGCAGCCCGCGGGGGTGGCGGAGGTGGCGTCGGCGCTGCGCCGGGACGAGCAGGTGCGGGTGGTGGACCGGGTGCCGACGAAGCTGGTCGTGGCCGACCGTTCGCTGGCGATGGTGCCGCTGACCGGTCAGGGCGCGGAGCCCGCGGCGCTGGTGGTGCACGCGAGCGGGCTGCTGGAGTCGCTGGCGGGCCTGTTCGAGGCGGTGTGGCGGGACGCCGTGCCGCTGCGGGTGGACACCCCAGAAGGGCCTCCGGTCCAGGCGCCGGCCGCCGGACCGGACGCGACGGACCTGGAGGTCCTGTCGCTGCTGCTGGCGGGCATGACGGACGCGAGCGTGGCCAAGCAGCTGGACCTGGGGCTGCGGACGGTGCAGCGGCGGGTGAAGTGGCTGATGGAGCTGGCGGGCGTGACGACCCGGCTCCAGCTGGGCTGGCACGCGTACGAGCGGGGCTGGGTCACCCGCTGAACCCGCAGCCCCGGCGGCGGCCGCACGGACGGCGCCTCGGGCCGGCTTCCGGCACGCTGGACAGATGGGCGTGTGGGACCAGCTGCTGGTCGCCCTGGTGCTGCTGCTCGGCCTCGTCGGGGTGCTCGTGCCGGGCCTTCCGGGGCCGTGGCTGGTGTGGGCCGGGGTGCTGTGGTGGACGCTCCAGGACACGTCCGCCGCGGCGTGGTGGCTGTTGGCCGGGGCGACCGCGCTGCTGCTGGCCACCCGCGCGGAGGTGGGGCGGCTGCCGGTGCGGCGGCTGCGCGGGGTGGGCGTGACCCGGCGGATGGTCGTGTACGCGGGCGTGGGCGCGCTGCTGGGCTTCGTCCTCGTACCGGTGGTGGGCGGCGCCCTCGGCTACATGGGCGGGATCTACCTGGTGGAGCGGCGGCGGCTGGGCGGTCACGGGGCCGCGGTCGCGGCGACGCGGTCGGTGATGCGGGCGATCGGCACGAGCGTGCTGGTCGAGCTGTACGCCTGCCTGCTGGTCGTCGCGGCGTGGCTGGGCGTCGTGCTCGGCACCTGACGGCGGAGCCGGCCGGAGGCCGTTGCCGGGCGCTGCCGCGCTGCGCATACTGGGGCCCCATTCGACGACGTACGGGGGCGGTCTCATGGCGGGGAACAGCGGTGTGCGCGACGGGGAGCCGATGGTGCGGGTGGAGGACCTGCGCCGCTCGTACGGCTCCGGGCCCGCCGCGGTGCACGCGCTGCGCGGGGTGTCGTTCGAGGTGGCGCGCGGCGAGCTGGTGGCGCTGAAGGGCCGCTCCGGCTCGGGCAAGACGACGCTGCTGAACCTCGTCGGGGGCCTCGAAACGCCCGACGGCGGGCGGATCACCGTGGACGGCACGGATCTCGCGGACCTCGGCGAGGAGGGGCTGCTGCGGCTGCGCCGGGACCGGGTCGGCTTCGTGTTCCAGTCGTTCGCGCTGGTCCCCATCCTGACGGCGGCGGAGAACGTGGGCGTGCCGATGCGGCTGCGCCGGGACGACCCGGCGGAGCGCGAGGAGCGGGTGCGGCTGCTGCTGTCGATGGTGGGGCTCGCCGACCACGCCGAGCAGCGGCCGACCGAGCTGTCCGGCGGCCAGCAGCAGCGCGTCGCCATCGCGCGGGCGCTCGCCAACCGGCCCGCCCTGCTTCTCGCCGACGAGCCGACCGGCCAACTGGACGCCGAGACGGGGCGGGCCATGATGGAGCTGCTGCGGGCGGTGGTGCGCGGCGAGGGCGTGACGGCCCTGGTGGCCACCCATGACGCCGCGCTGCTGGACCTCGCCGACCGGGTGCTGGAGCTCCACGACGGGGTGATCACCGAACCCGCCGCGGCGGCCGCCGCCCCGGCGGGCTGAGCCCGCCACCGTCCTGGGCCCCTCCGGCGCGGGCGGGCTGGCGCGGGGCGCGGGCGGGCTCACTGCGGGGCGCGGGGCGGGCTGTCGCGGGGCCGGGCGGGGAGGTGCCGGTGCGGCGCGCCGGTCCGCCGGTGCGGGACCTGGCAGTGTGCGGAGCCGCCGGTGCGGGGCCTGCCTGGACGGGCCGGTGCGGGACCTGGCGGTGTGCGGCGGGGCCTGCCGGTACGCGGCGGGGCCTGCGGTGCCGTACGCGGGGTCTGCGGTGCCGTACGCGGGGTCTGCGGTGCCGTACGCGGCCTGCCCGGTCCGGGTCGGTCGCGGGCGCGTGTCGCGTGGAGGCGCCGCGCGTGCGGTAATCGGGGCCGCGCGTTCGCTGGACGGTCACGATCTCGTCAAGTCCTGGACTTCCGCCTCCTGTTGGCGGCCGGAGCTGTGTAAAGATCCCCCTTCCGAAAGGGCTTTCGAGGGGGACGGCCTTTCTGGCCGGCGGGGGGAGCACGGTGGCGGGTTTGCTGTTCCGGCGGGCACGCGCGCACCGGCTGCTGCTCGCCGCCGCACTGGCGGCCGTGCTGCTCACCACGACCGTCCTCGCCGGGATCGCCGCGTTCGCCGGTTCCGTCGGCGACGCCGGGCTGCGGCACGCGCTGCGGCACCGGGACGCCGCCGACGCGGCACTGTTCGTCACCACGCAGAAGGCCGGACTCGACCCGGACGCCGCGACCCGCGACGTCCTGCGGGGCGCCGGGCGGTCGTTCGCCGGGCTGCCGGTGAGCCTGCGTCGCTTCGACCACTCCGGCCCGTACGCCCTGCCCCGGCCCTCCGCCGCCGCGAAGCCGGGCGCCGGGAAGCCGGGCGCCGCCGCCCCGGGTGGCGCCGCGCGGGCGGAGGACGGCGAGCCGGACCTGACCGAGTTCGCCGCCGTCCACCCCGACGAGGTCCGGTTCACCGCCGGCCGCCGCCCCGGAGCCGTACCGGCGGGCGGCGGGGTGGTCGAGGTGGCCGTGCCGGAGGCCGCCGCGCGGCAGCTGGGCATGCGGCCGGGACCACGGGTGCTGACGCTCACCGACCGGCTCGGCGGCCCCCCGGTGCGCGTCCGCGTCACCGGCGTGTACCGGCCGGCCGACGCGACCGCCCCGTACTGGCGGCTGGACCGGCTCGGCGGCGGGCGCGGGCTCCACGCGGACGGCGCGTTCACCTCGTACGGCCCGCTCGTCGCCGACGTGACGGTGTTCGGCCCCGGCCCGGTGGTCCGGCAGGAGCTCGGGTGGGCCGCCACGGCCGACTTCGGGACGCTGCGCGCCGACGACGTGGACGGCCTGCGGGACGCGGCGCGGCAGAGCCGGGACTTCATCTCCGCGCAGCCGCTGCTCGGCGGCGACGCCACGGCCCGCACGTCGCTGCCGGAGGCGCTGGACCGGCTGGAGCGGTCGCTGCTGGTGGCGCGGGCGACGCTGCTCATCGTCTCGGCGCAGCTTGCGCTGCTCGCCCTGTACGCGCTGCTGCTGGTCGCCCGGCTGCTGACGGCGGAACGGGACGGCGAGACGCGGCTGCTGCTGGCACGTGGCGCGTCCCGCCGCCGGATCGCGGCGCTCGCCGGTGCCGAGGCGCTGCTGCTGGCGCTGCCCGCCGCGGTGTGCGCGCCGCTCCTGGCGGGGCCGCTGACGCGGCTGCTGGCCGACTGGGGCCTGCCCGCGGGCGCCGGGCTGCGGCTGGACGCCGTGCCGGGGCCGCTGGTGTGGCTCACCGGGCCGGCCGTCGCGGTGGCCTGCGCGGCGGCCGTGGCCGGCCCGGCGCTCACCGCCGCCCGGGCCGCCGACCGGGGCCGGGCGCGGGCGCTGCCGGGGCCGCTGCGGGCGGGCGCCGACCTGGCGCTGGTGGCGCTCGCGGGCGTGGCGTACTGGCAGCTGGAGCGGCGCGGCGCCGACGGCGGGCTGCTGGGCGGCGGCTGGGGCGGGCCCCTGGGCGTCGACCCGCTGCTGATCGCCGCCCCGGCGCTGGCGCTGCTGGCGGGCGCCGTGCTGACGCTGCGGCTGCTGCCCGTGGCGGCGCGGATCGCCGGGCGGCGCGCGGCGGCCGGGCGGGGACTGACCGCGCCGCTCGCCGGGTGGCAGCTCAGCCGCCGCCCCGCCCGCGCGGCGGGCCCCGTGCTGCTGCTGGTGCTGGCCGTGTCGATGGGCATGCTGGCGATCGCGCACGGCGCGTCGTGGCAGCGGTCGCAGGACGACCAGGCCGACTTCCGGGCCGGTGCGGACATCCGCGTGACGGGCGGTACGACGGACCGGTTCGGGCAGGGCGGGGCGTACGACGGGATGCCGGGGCTCGACCTGGCCGTACCGGCCGCGCGGACCTCCATGAGCCTGTCCGGCGGCCGCCGCGCCACGGTCCTGGCGCTCGACACGGTGCCCGTGCAGCGCCGGCTGCCGCTGCGCGGGGACCTCCTGGAGGACGACGACCCCGTGTCGCGGGTGATGTCCCTGGCGCCGCAGGGCGGCGAGCGGACGGGCATCGCGCTGCCGCCCGACACACGGCGGCTCCACCTGGACGTGGCGCTCACCCGGCAGCCCGGCGGCGACGGCCCGGACGGCGCGCCGTCGGCGACGCTCGCCCTCGTCGTGGAGGACCGGTTCGGCGTGCCGTACCGGCTGCCGCTCGGCACCGTCCCGTACGCCGAAGGGCCCGCCGCCCGCCCGCGCACCCTCACGGCGGACGTGGACCGCGCGGCCGGCGCCCCGGACGGCCGGGCGGCGGGGCCGCTGCGGGTGACCGGCGTGGAGGTCGAGGAGCGCGGCTTCCCCGTCCGCGCGTCGGCCAAGCGGTTCACGGTCCGGGCACTGCGGGCCGACGTCGGCTACGGCACGATCGGGCCGGTGACGCAGGCCGTCGCCGTACCGGACGGACTCGTGTGGGACGTGACGGCGGTGGCCGACCCGGCCCCCGCCGCGGGTGAGCGGCGGCCGCAGGCGACCGCGGCCGCATCGGCGGCGCGCGCGCCGCTGGACGTGTCGTTCCACACCGGGACGGCCCTCTTCGCCGACGCGTGGGGCGCCCAGCGCGCGGTCACCGTACGCGCCGCGCTGCGGCGGCCCGCCGCCCCGGTGCCGAAAGCGCTGGCCACGCCCCGCTTCCTGGAGTCCAGCGGCGCCGCGCCCGGTTCGCTGCTGGAGGTGCCGATGCCGGGCGGCGCCGTCAAGGTGCGGATCAGCGGTGTGCTGGACGCCGTCCCGACGACCGGCCCGCAGGAGGCGGCTTCGGCCGCGGGCGCCGCCGCCGACGCCCGCGCGGACGGCGGGGCGCTCCTGGTGGACCTGCGCGCCGTCAATCTGGTGCTGGGCGCGCGGCCGGACGCGTCGCTGCAGCCCGGCGAATGGTGGCTGTTCACCGCGGACGGGAAGACGGCGGAGGTCGCGGCGGCGCTGCGCGCGCGGGGCGACACGGACCCGGCCGGAATCGTCGTGCGCGACGAGGTCGCGCAGCGGCTGCGGGACGATCCGCTCGGCTCGGGCCCGCAGGCGGCGCTCCTGGGGGCGGCGGTGGCGGCCGCGCTGCTGGCGGCCGTCGGCTTCGCGGTCAGCACGGCCGGGGCGCTGCGGGAGCAGGCGGGCGAGTTCGCCGTGCTGCGGGCCCTCGGCGCGCGGCGCCGGCTGCCCGCCCGGCTGGTCGCGCTGGAGCAGTCCCTGCTGATCGGCCTGGCGCTGGTGATCGGGCCGCTGCTGGGGGCGCTGCTGGCGCGGGCGGTGATCCCGCTGATCGTGCTGACCGGGCAGGCGACCCGGCCCGTGCCGGAGGTGCTGGTGGAGCTGCCGTTCGGGCGGGTGCTGGTGCTGCTCGCCGGGGTGGCCGCCGCTCCGGCGCTGATCGTGGCGGCGGTGGCGCTGCGCCGGGGCGACCCGGTGCGGGCGCTCCGCACGCGGGGAGGCGAGTGAGATGAGGGCCGTGGCCCCGTGGGTCCGTACGAGGCTGCGCACCGCGCCGGGCGCGGCGGTGGCGCTGCTGCTGCTGACGCTCGTCACCTCGTTCCTGGCGGCGGCGCTGCCGAGGGCGATGGACGGGTACGCGGCCGCGGCGCTGCGCCACGGCCTGGCGACCGCCCCGCCCGAGCGGAGCGCGGTCGAGCTGACCGACACGCCGTGGCAGGGCGACTCGGGCACGGGCGAGGACCCGATCGCCCCGGCGGTGATGGCGCAGCGGTACGAGCGGATCGTCGCCGCGCTGCCCGCGCCGCTGCGCGCCGACCGCGCCGAGTCCGCGTACGGGGTGCGCACCGGCTCGCCGCTCGCGGCGGACGACCCGTGGCTCCCGGAGCTCGACGGCGGGCGGACGGTGTTCACCCTCAGCGCCCAGCACGGCGTCGACCGGCACGCGGTGCTCCGCGCGGGCCGGCTGCCGAAGGCCCCCGCCGGGTCGGTCGCGCCGGACACGCGGGCGGTGGAGGCGGCCGTCACCACGGCGACCGCGCGGACCCTGGCGATCCGGCCGGGTGCGGTCGTGCACCTGCCGGTGCCGGGGAGCGGCGGCCCGCTCGCCGTGCGCGTGACGGGCATCGTGGAGCCCGTACGTCCCGAGGGGAGCTACTGGGCGTTCGAGCCGGTGCTGCGCACGCCGACGCGGCTGCTCAAGGAGGGCCCCGTACCGCAGCCGTACTGGCACGGGGCGCTGCTGCTCGCTCCGGGCGCCGCGCCGGTGCTGCGGTCGACGGGCCCGGACAGCGAGGCGTACTGGCGGATCGCCGCCGACCCTTCCGGGCTGGGCGCGGGCGAGGCGGAGGCGCTGCGGCGTGCCGTGGCGTCGGTGGAGAACGGGCCGGTGCGTGCGGAGCTGAGCGAGGTGTTCTCGCCGGACCTGTTCGTCGAGTCGGGCCTGGACGACGTGCTGCTGGGCGTGGAGCGGACGCTGGCGGCGCTCGATCCGGTGGTCGCGGTCGGCGCGTTCGGCGTGGCCGGGGTCGCCGGGGTGGTCCTGCTGATGACGGGCGGTCTGGTGGCGGCGCGGCGCCACGACGAGCTGGCGCTGCTGCGGGCGCGTGGCGGTTCGCTCGCCGGGGTCGCCGGGCGGCTGCTGGGCGAGACGGCGGTGCCGGTGCTTCCGGCGGCGGCCGCGGGGTGCGCGCTGGCGTTCGCCGCCGTCCCCGGGGGGCGGGCGCTGCCGTCGCTGCTGGCCGCGGCCGCGGTGGCGGTCGTGTCGTGCGGGGCGCTGCCGCTGCGGGCGGCGTTCACGCACCGGCAGGTGGGCGTGCACGGTGAGCGGGCGGACGCCGTACGGGCGAGGCGGTCGCGCGGGCGGACGGTCGCCGAGCTGACGGTGCTGGTCCTGGCGGTGGTGGCCGTGGCGGCGCTGCGGCGGGACGGCGCGTCGCCGCAGGGCGGTACGGGCGGCGCGGACCTGCTGGCGAGCGCCGCGCCGCTGCTGGTCGCGCTGATCGCCGCGCTGCTGCTCGTACGGCTGTATCCGCTGCCGCTGCGGCTCGCCGCGCGGTCGGCGGCGCGGCGGCGGGGCCCGGTGGCGTTCCTGGCGCTGGCGCGGGCCGGGCGGGCCGGGGGCGCGGCGGCGCTGCCGCTGCTGGCGCTGCTGATGGCGCTGACGACGGCGGCGTTCGGCGGGGCGGTCCTGACGGGCATCGCGGACGCCCGGGACCGCGCGTCGCTGGCGGCGGTCGGCGCGGACGCGCGCGTGGAGGGCGACCCGCTGCGGGCCGGGGCCGCGGACGCGGTGCGGAAGGTGCCGGGTGTGACGGATGTGGCGGCGGTGCGCCGCTCGTACGACCTGGACCTGCGGGGGCGGGACACGGGCGGCATCGGGAGCGTGACGCTGCTGGCCGTCGAACCGGAGTCGTACACGCGGCTGGCGGCGCGTACGGGGCTGGGGGCCTTCGGGGCGGGCACGCTGCGCGCCCCGGCCGGTTCCGGCGGCCCGGGGGTCGTCCCGGCCGTCGTGTCGCCGGGCGTGGCGGCGCTGCTGGGCGGTGACGCGGTGGGCGTCGGCCCGGCGGACGCGCCGTTCACGGTGCGGGTCGGCGCGGTGCGGGAGGTGACGCCGGGCGCGGCGTCGGGCGGCGAGTTCATGGTCGTGGACGCGGCGGCCCTGCCGGGTGGCGCGGACCGTGCGCCGACGACGCTGTTGGTGAGCGGCGCGTCGCTGTCCGGTACGGCGCTGAAGGCGGCGGCCGGGGCGGACGCGGAACCGTCGCTGCGGGCCGCGGTACGGGCCGGGTTCACCGACTCGCCGGGCCAGCGGGGCGCCGAGCGGATCTACACGGCGGCGGTCGCCGCGGGCGCCGGGTACGCGGTGCTCGCGCTGCTGCTGGCGCTGCTGCAGGCGGCACCGGAGCGGACGGCGCTGCTGGTGCGGCTGCGCACGATGGGCCTGACGCGCCGCCAGGGCCGGCGGCTGCTGGTGCTGGAGTCCCTGCCGCAGGCGCTGCTGGCGGCCGCGGGCGGGGTGCTGACCGGGTGGGTGGCGATCGTCCTGCTGGGGCCGGGCATCGACCTGACGGCGCCCGCGCTGGCCGGGCACGGCGGCGGGGCGGCGACGGGCCCCGTGGCGCCGGTGGCCGAACCGTGGAGCCTGCTGCTGTCGGCGCTGGCCGTGGTGGTGCTCGCGGTGGCGGTGGCGGCTGTGACGGCACGGTCGGCGACCCGCCGTACGACGACGGAACTCAGGGCAGGAGACACACGATGACCGAGACCTCCGCCGGGACGGGCGCGGGAGCATCCGCGGGTACGGGAGCCGCTGCGGGTACGGGAGCCTCCGGGGCTTCCCCGGCATCGTCCCCTTCCCCCGCCTCCCCCGCGTCTTCCCCTCCCCCCGCTTCCGCCGCTTCCGCCGCCGCGACGCTGGACGAGCTGGAGCGGCGGGCGGCGGCGCGCCGTGACCGGCCGGCGTACGGGCATGACGCGCTGATCTCCTGCGACCGGCTGGTGCGGGTGTTCTCCGCGGACGGCGTGGAGGTGCAGGCGCTGCAGGGCCTGGACCTGCTGGTCCGCGAGGGCGAGCTGATGGCGCTGGTGGGCGCGTCGGGCAGCGGCAAGTCGACGCTGATGAACATCCTCGCCGGGCTCGACACACCCACGGCGGGCGCGGCGAGGGTGGCGGGCCGTGACCTGCTGGCGATGACGGCGCGCGAGCGGCTGCGCTACCGCCGCGAGGTCGTCGGCTTCGTCTGGCAGCAGACCGCCCGCAACCTCCTCCCCTACCTGACGGCCGCGCAGAACGTGGCGCTGCCCATGCAGTTGAAGGGCCGGGGGCGGGCGCGCGAGCGGGCCGAGCGGGTGGGGACGCTGCTGGAGGTGGTCGGTGTGGCGGACTGCCGTGACCGGCGGCCGGGCGAGATGTCCGGCGGCCAGCAGCAGCGGGTGGCGATCGCGGTGGCGCTGGCGAACCGCCCGTCGGTGTTGCTGGCGGACGAGCCGACGGGCGAGCTGGACTCCCGTACGGCGGAGGAGGTGTTCGCGGCGTTCCGCACGGCCAACGACGAGCTGGGCACGACGGTCGTGATCGTCACCCATGACCAGGCGGTGGCCCGCGAGGTGCGCCGCACGGTCGCCATCCGGGACGGCCGCACGTCCACGGAGATCCTGCGCCGTACGGAGGTGGACGCGGCGACGGGCGAGGAGGAGACGGTGGCCCGCGAGTACGCGATGCTCGACCGGGCCGGCCGGCTCCAGCTGCCGGCCGACTACACGGACTCGCTCGGCATGCGGGACCGGGTGATGCTGCGCCTGGAACAGGACCACATCGGCGTCTGGCCCGACGACACGCACCCGCCCACCGCCCCCCTGACCCCTCACCCCGCCACGGCCACCGGGCCGGAACCCGGCGGCGGTGGCGGGGAACAGGGACTCAGCGGATGAAGCCCTCCCGCTTCGCCTGCATCGCGGCGCGCCCCTCGGCGCCCTTGCGCTTCCAGTCGCGTCGCAGCTCGGCCCGCATCCGGGCGTCGGTCTTGGCGACGATGTGCTGGTTCTCCCGCAGGAGCTTGCGGTAGCTGTCGAGGCGCCGCTCGGGCAGGGTGCCCTCCTCGACGGCGGCGAGGACCGCGCAGCCCGGTTCGGCGGCGTGGGCGCAGTCGTGGAACCGGCACGAGGCGGCCAGTTCCTCGATCTCCGAGAAGACCTGCCCGACGCCCGTGCCGGCGTCCCACAGGCCGACGCCGCGCAGCCCCGGCGTGTCGATGAGGACGCCGCCGCCCGGCAGGGCGAACAGATTGCGGGTGGTGGTGGTGTGGCGGCCCTTGCCGTCGATGTCCCGGACGGCCTGGACGGCCATGGCGTCCTCGCCGAGCAGGGTGTTGGCGAGGGTGGACTTGCCGGTGCCGGAGACCCCGAGCAGCACGCTCGTACCGCCGGAGATGACCGCGCGGAGCACGTCCACGCCCTCGCCGGTGGCGGAGCTGACGGGCAGCACGGGCACGCCGGGCGCGGTGGTCTCCACGTCCTGGACGAGGTAGGAGAGCCCCACCGGGTCCGGTACGAGGTCGGCCTTGGTGAGCACCACGAGCGGCTGCGCGCCCGACTCCCAGCCCAGGGCGAGGAACCGCTCGATGCGGCCGAGGTCCAGCTCGGTGGCGAGGGAGACCGCGACGATCGCGTGGTCGACGTTGGCGGCGAGGATCTGCCCGTCGGACCGCTTCGACGAGGTGGACCGTACGAAGGCGGTACGGCGCGGCAGGTAGGCCCGGACGTACCGGGGCTCGCCGCCGACCGGGTCGACGGCGGCCCAGTCGCCGGTGCAGATGACCCGCAGCGGGTCGTGGGGCGTCACGAACGCGGTGTCGGCGCGGACGACGCCCTCGGCGGTGGCGATGTCGCACTGCCCGCGGTCGACGCGCACGACCCGCCCGGGCAGCAGCCCGCGCTCGGCGTACGGGGCGAACTCCGCCTCCCAGTGGGTGTCCCAGCCGTAGGAGGACAGCGGGGAGGAAGAGGTGGAGGTGAACGAGGAAGACAAGGGGTGCCCTTCGCAAGGGTGGCCCCGACGGCGCGCGTTCATCGACGCGCGAGGAAGGAGTGAGGTCAGCCGGAGGCCACGGAGGTGAACGGAACGAACGACTGGTTGCGGGCAAGGCCCATCACAGCGACAGCCATCGGTCACACCTCCCAAGTCCTCAACTCGAACGAACAGCACTCACGGAGCGCTTCGCCAACGGGGAACAGCCTAGAGCGGCCGACGATCGAGCGCCATCGTATTTTTCACCCCGCCGCTCAGCCCGCAGACCGCCGCCGAGCGCGAGCAGTCAGCCCCTCCTGGGGTAGGCCGCCCTTGACCAGCTGTTTCCGGGGCATGGGCAAACGCACCGCGCAACCTCCAACGCGCCCTCTATCGGGCCGACTTGACGCACCAACCGCGCGTCCGCCATCGTAGCCATCACGATAATGGAACGAGTTGAGGGGAGCACCGAGGAGCATATGTCTTCGTTAACTAATTCAGCGAGATGGTGTGCTGTGGTCGGCGCACTTCTTGTCGCCTTCTGGTTCTTTCTGCGGTTGGCCGTGTCGTTACCCCAGGGCCTTTTGCCGCAGGACGAGACCATCAGGTGGACGGTGGGCACGGCAGTCGCGGCGACCATCTGCGGCTCGTTGTCGCTGCCGCTAGTACGCTGGGCAGAGCGCAAGCGACCTGCCGAAAAGTGATCGCTCGCTCAGGCGGTGGTGACCCATCGCAGGCCAAGACTGCTCCCCCTCTCGAGGGGGATGGCCCCGAGTTAAGGGGTGCAGAACCTTGCTCCCCGCGTCAGCGGGGATGACGGCGCTTCGCCTGCATCGCTGACGGAGCGCCGTCTCCTGCTTGCGATGGCAGGCGCGCGGACCGCACCGGGCCCAGTGGGTGAGGAGCACGGCGGCTGTGCGTTCGCCGCCGCCATGACCGGGGGATCCCCGCGCACATAGAAGGACCCGCGGAGTTGGCACATGCCGAGCCGCTGCCTTCGGGACCCCTGGGGGTCCAGGCAGCACAGGCACTTAGTGTCCACGCCGAGTGCGGCGCGGGGACCGTTCTCACGGATGCGGCGAGCAAGCGCATCACGTGAGTCGCTAGATAGCGACTGGAGAGCAACCCTGTTGGTGCGGGAACATTCGCGGGCGCCCTCGCTTGCCTGCCCACAACCGGGGCCATCACCGCGGGTGCGGAGAGCGCACGAGCAGACGAAACGCGGCAGAGGTGTTGCCGGGACTTCCCCGCGAGTGCGGGGAGCACACGGTCATGCCGACCCGGTCGGCGATCACGTAGGGACCATCCCCGCGGGTGGGGGAGCACCGGCGCACCACCGCCGTCACGGGCCGGGGCCGGGGACCATCCCCGCGGGTGCAGGGAGCACAGGTGGGCGGATGAGGGCCCGGAGCGGCCGACGGGACCATCCCCGCGGGCGCGGGGAGCACAGCTCATCGCGGCGGTGCTGGTGGTCGCGCTCGGGACCACCCCCGCGGGTGCGGGGAGCACCCCGGGTGTCCGTGCCTGGTCGCGGGCGCACGGGGACCATCCCCGCGGGTTCGGGGAGCACTACTCGACGTCTTCCCCCTCCTCCACGTTGGGGGGACCATCCCCGCGGGTGCGGGGAGCACTGGCGGGAGCCGGCGCGGCAGCTCGCCGCCAAGGGACCATCCCCGCGGGTGCGGGGAGCACAACCACTCCGCGGTCCGCATCCGCAATGCGGAGGGACCATCCCCGCGGGTGCGGGGAGCACACGTCCTCGAGGCGCCGACCGCCCGCCGACGCGGGACCATCCCCGCGGGTGCGGGGAGCACCAGGAGTACATCGACAAGACGTGGGCCTACCAGGGGCCATCCCCGCGGGTGCGGGGAGCACGACGCCCCGCTGCTCATCCACGCACTGGAGTGGGGACCATCCCCGCGGGTGCGGGGAGCACGCCATGCGGATGTCGGTCACGGACGGGAGCTGGGGACCATCCCCGCGGGTGCGGGGAGCACTTCCACGGGACCCTGCCGACGCCCGTGTACGTGGGACCATCCCCGCGGGTGCGGGGAGCACCCCGTCGCCACCATGGGCGTGATCTGAGACCCGGGACCATCCCCGCGGGTGCGGGGAGCACGCGAACTCCCTCCCGGAGAACAACCCCGAGGGGGGACCATCCCCGCGGGTGCGGGGAGCACCGGGTCTCCCCGGCCCGCTTTGTCACCTGGTCGGGAGCATCCCCGCGGGTGCGGGGAGCACGGGGAAACCAGGAAACCCGCAGGTCAACCCGTGGGACCATCCCCGCGGGTGCGGGGAGCACTGCCCGCCGTCCACCGCCCAGCCGTGCGCGGCGGGACCATCCCCGCGGGTGCGGGGAGCACTGCCCGCCGTCCACCGCCCAGCCGTGCGCGGCGGGACCATCCCCGCGGGTGCGGGGAGCACGCCGCCCGCGCCATCCGGGCGAGGGTCGACAGGGGACCATCCCCGCGGGTGCGGGGAGCACGCTCGGAGCGGTATCGAGCTGGGGTCCTGTCTGGGACCATCCCCGCGGGTGCGGGGAGCACCTCTACCGGCTCGAGAGCCGGAAGGCCGCCGAGGGACCATCCCCGCGGGTGCGGGGAGCACCCGTCCAGGGTGAACCCGAAGGGGGCGGGGTCGGGACCATCCCCGCGGGTGCGGGGAGCACCTGATGGCCGTGGGCGTGACGCTGATGCTGCTGGGACCATCCCCGCGGGTGCGGGGAGCACTGACGAAGCTGGGCGCCCGGCGCGGCTTCACGGGGACCATCCCCGCGGGTGCGGGGAGCACGCCATCGGCGGCCTCGCCGGCGCGGCCGACTGGGGACCATCCCCGCGGGTGCGGGGAGCACATTTTCTATACCGCGCATCAGGACGACGAGTCGGGACCATCCCCGCGGGTGCGGGGAGCACGTCGTCTCCTCCTCGTGGCTCTTGGTGAAGGTGGGACCATCCCCGCGGGTGCGGGGAGCACCCTGACCGTGCGCGTCGTGCTGGGCACGGCCTCGGACCATCCCCGCGGGTGCGGGGAGCACAACTGCCGCATGTCGCGCCCGTCCAGCGCCTGGGGACCATCCCCGCGGGTGCGGGGAGCACCATCGCTGGGTCTGGGTCATGTCTGGTCTCCCGGGACCATCCCCGCGGGTGCGGGGAGCACTCTTCATGACCTGCGAGTTTATCGGCGCCGTATGCCACTCCTGGCCACTTTCATCGATCGCGACAAACTAATCAATCCGGGCACCTCTGCGTCACTTTCGTCCGAAGCGGCGGCGCTTGGAGGCTCGGCTCCAGCCGGGTGGTGGCGTGGTCGGTGCGCTCGGCTCTGGTGCGTCCTGTGTATCGCGGTCCGGGCGGCGGATCAGGGTGACGCCCTCGTGGTCCACGGGGTGCCAGGCGTGGTCGTGGGTCCGGAAGGTGTAGCCCTGCTCGTTGTTGGTCGTGTGGGCGAGCAGCGCGCGGCCCTGGCCCGCGTACTGGCAGACCTCCTGCCACAGTACGTCGCGGACGCGGGCGGAGGGGTTGCCGATGAAGACGCCGGCGGAGATCTCCAGCAGCCATCGGGTGAGGAAGCCCCGGAGGCCCGCCGGGCAGTTGGTGAGGACGATGACGGTCACCAGCTCAGCTCTCCGTCCACGTAGGCGTCGGGCCCGTCGTAGTTGACGCCGGACGGGAGTTGTTGACCGCCGTCGCTCTGCAGGGTCACGACGTCGAGGTCGTCGGCAGGAGTGGTTCCGGTGCCCGAGGGGTCTGAAGAGCCCTGGAGCAGCAGGTGTTTGATGTCGTCGACGCACCGGTTCAGCAGGGAGGTCTCATTGATGCGGTCGCGCAGGGCGCGGCGGGTGCGTGGGCCGATGTCCTCGTGGCTCTCCGCTGCGACATCGAAGGCGATCGGGATGCCGATCTCGGTCTTGTAGAGGTCGGCGACGTCCAGGACGAACGACAGTTCGTGACCGGAGTGGACGAAGCCGAGGGCCGGGCTGCAGCCCAGGGAGGTGACGACGGCGTGGGCGATGCCGTACATGCACTGGGCCGCGGCGGTGATCGCCTGGTTGACGGGGTCGCCGCTGGAGAAGTCGCCGGGGACGTAGCGGCGCCCGCGCCGGGGACTCCGGTACGGGCCGACTCCGCGCGGTAGCAGTCCTTCATACGCCGGCCCTCGCAGCCGAGGAGTTCCTTCCGGCTGAGGCCGGCGGGGTCCTCGTCGGGGAAGCGGAGCCGGTACATCTCGCGTGCCACCGCCAGGCGGCTGCGGGGGTTGGCCCACTGCCGGGCCTGGGCCTCCATGAGGCTGGAGGAACGGGTGAGGGCGCGGCCGGAGGCGTAGTACCGCACGCCCCGCTCCCCCACCCAGCAGACGGCGGCGCCGGTCTCGCCCAGCACGCTCATCGCCTGGTGGGTGATGCGCGTGCCGGGACCGAGGAGGAGGGTGCCGATGGTCGCCGAGGGGATGTGGGTGGTGCCCTCCGCGTCCTGGGCGGTGATGGCGTTCGCGTCCCGGTGGACCAGGCAGCGTTCCAGGTAGACGAAGGAGAGACGGTCGCCGGTGCGGGTCAGGTGCCGGGGCGTCAGGGCGGGACGCCTGGACGGGGTGCTCATGGTGTGCGCGGGCCGTTCCCGGCGATCGGCGCGAGGGTGAGCAGTCCGCATCCGTAGGCCCGTGCGCGGCCGACGCCCTGGGTGAGGGTGCGGCGCATGGCGTCGGGGTCGGTGATCTCCAGGCGTCCCTCGAAGGTGGCGGTGACGACGGTGACCGGCTTGCCCTGGCCGCGGCCGGCGGCGTCGCGGGACTTCTTGAACGCCAGGGGGCGGCTGTCCCGTACGGCCAGTTCGTAGCGGTCGCCGGGGTGGGGGTGCTTGCCCTTGGTGGTGCCCTCGGGCAGGAGGCGCTGGTCGGCGGGCTTCTCGGTGACGCGGAAGCCGAGGCGCCGCTGGCGGTCCTCCTCGAGGAGCCAGCCCATCTGGTGCACGGGCGTCAGATGGGCGGTGATCTTGCGGGGTTCGTCCCTGCCCGCGCGGCGGATGGTGTGCACCGGGTTCGCGGTGAGCCGGAAGGCCCACCGGTCCCCCGCGGCGAGCCGGTCCAGGAGGGGCTTGTACGGCCGGGTCTGCCAGCCGGGGTCCTCCGCGGTGGCGACGGCGGGCCAGCCGGCCTGCTCGACCAGATGCGTCAGGTCGGGCCGGTCGGGGCTGACGATGTAGAGCAGCACCTCGGCGCGTGCCTGCTGGTCCAGGCGCCACAGCACCCTCGGCGCGTCGGGGACGGGACGGTCCGAGGGCAGGATGTGCGGGAACGCCGACATCACGGCCGCGTGCATGGCCTGCGGGGAGGAGAGGAGCCGGCGGGCGCCGGGCCGCGCGGTGTTGACGCGGAAGCGGGAGATGAACATCAGATGCTCTCGTCCTCCAGAGCAGGGGGCAGTGCTTCGAACGGGTCATGACGGTCCAGCGGGGCGGCTCCGGCCGGGACGGGCAGGGGTACCCGGTCGGTGACGACGGTGCGCAGGACGTGTCGGCGGTGCGCCGCGTCGAAACTGACTGGCTGGTCGCGCAGGACGTCGGCGGTCTGCGGGGACTCTTCGGGGGCGAGCTCGCGGAGCACGGTCAGGGTCTCCGGCATCCCGGTACGCCTGCGATACCACCCGGACGCCTGCCAGGGCACGCGGGCCAGGACGTCCTCCAGCCGGGTGTCCTCGTACAGGCCGAGTTCGACCGGCTGGGAGGGCGGGCAGGAGCGCCGGCCGAGGAACGGCGCGTAGACCGGATTCCTGAGCGCCTCGTACAACCCGCCCAGCAGTTCGTGACCGCCCTCGACGGCAGCGACGAACACGGCGTCCGCCAGGTAGTACCGCTCGGTCAGCGGCATGGAGGCACCGGTGACCGCGTGGTGTGCGGTGTGGAAGTCGCGGATGCGGGTGCCCGGCTGGTCGATGCGCACTCCGAAGCGCAGGGCCGCCAGTGGCGCCAGCCGGGCGTCGTCGCCGCGTTCGACGCCGGCCGCCGCGGCGAGCAGGCCGATGACGCCGCTCTTGGTCGGTGCCGATTCGGTGGCGCGGAGGGTGAAGCGCGAGGAGGCCCCCCAGGACTGCAGGGGGCCCGCCAGGCGGAGTGCGAGGACGCTCATTCGGGCTTCTCCAGATGGTCCGCCACGGCCTGCCCGACGGCGGTGGTGAGTTCGCCGAGGTTCTCGGCCTCCTCGCCGAGTTGGGCGAGCTTCTGAGTTGCCGGGCCGACGCGCAGCACCCAGGTGCGGGTGGTCTCCGGGTCACCGTAGGCGCGTTCGACGTCGAGGGCGTACTCGGCGAGCCGGTCGGACGCCTCGCGCAGGTGGCCGCCGTCGCCGCGGACCGGGTCCTCGAACGCGGCGACGAAGCTGATCGGCCGCCCCGTGCGGAGCGTCACCACGACGGCGTCGGGCTGGGTGTGGTTGCCGAACGTGTTGATCTTCCCGGTGGGCAGCGACTCGACGAAGCTGCGTACGAACGCCTCGACGGCGCGGCGGACCGGCTCGGTGCGGGGCTCGTCCTCGCGCAGGCCCTGGCCGAGGTTGGCCGCCAGCTGGTGCACGCCGAGCGCCGCGTAGCGGTAGAGGGTCGCGGAGTTGAAGTCGACGGTGCCGATCATGCCCGCTCCGGTCTCCTCCTCCTTGTTCTCGTCGTCGACGGCCGTGTAGTAGTCCGACTCGTTCTCGACGCGGTGGACGCTGATCGCGTGGGCGACCTGCACGGCCGCGTCCACGTTGATGTCGGCGACGTCGGCGACCATGCGTCCGAAGAGGGCGATGTCCACGGAGTGCCGGCTGTCCGCGATCTCCTTCGCGCGAGCCTTGTTCTCCTTCGCCTTGAGGAAGGCAGTGATGTCAAAGGCGCCTTCGAGGGCGAGGCGGGCCAGGCCGTCGAGCTGGCGCGAGCTGAGGAAGACCAGGTACTTGGCCTCCGGGGCGGGCTGCGGCCCGTCGTTCTTCGCCTGCTCGGTCTTCCGCTTCGGCGGCTCGGTCTTGAAGCCGACGGCCTTGACCGTCTCGTCGGCGAGCAGCAGCGCCGTCTCCCGTGCGACCGACGCGTCGGAGGCGGTGATCCGGTCGGCGAGGAGCTCCACGATCTTCTTCGTCCGCACGCCCAGCTCGGCGGGATCGAGCAGGTTCCGCTCCCCGAAGTAGGTGCGGATGGCCCGCTTCCATGCCTGGCTGGAGACGCGGGCGCGGGGGACACCGCCGTAGACGGCCGTCTTCGGCGCGCCCGTGTCGTCCCGGTTGAGGTTGCTCGGCGGGACGGTCTGCAGGGCGTGCACGTCCAGGAAGATGCGGTTCACGAGGCGTCCTTGTCGGTGTCCGGGTTGTTGGCGGTGGTTTCGTCGGCCGGCTTCCGCGGCTTACGGGGCACCGTGTGGAAGGAGCGGCCCCAGGCGCGGCGTACGGCTGTGGGGCCGTCGGGCCACTGCCAGGTGTAGAGCTGGGCGGCGAGCAGGCCGTAGTCGAGGGGGATGTTGTCCCTCCGGAGGAGGGAGACGAGGTCCCGCAGCCGCCGGGTGAGCGTGACCAGGTCGGGCGCGGTGCCGGCCCGGACCAGGCGCTTGCGGACAGGCTCGTCAACGCCATCGGTCGGCATGAGCCGTCGCACGGCGGCGCCCAGTCCGGTCGGCCGCTCGTCGGAGTGCCGCCGGTGCATGCCGTCGCCGCGGGACTGCTGGTGGAACGCCCACAGGGTGAGCGCGGCGTGCACGGCGTTCTCGGCGCGTTCCAGCTCCAGCTCGCCGAGCCGTCGTACGCCGTCCTGCGGGTCGTGGAGCGGTCCGAGGTCGATCAGGCTCCACAGGTCGGGCAGCTCGCCCGCCTCCCGGCCCGCGCCGCGGCGAAGGCGGGCCAGCGCGGCGACTGCCTGCGGCCGGTCCGCGAGGTAGCCCCTCTGCCAGTCGGTGATCAGTGCCATGGTGAGCTCGGCGGTCCTGTTCGCCACGGAGGGCGCCTTGGTGCCGGGCGGAGCGGATGCGTTGGTCATGCGCGCACCTTCGGTTCGTTCGCGGACAGTACGGAATCCGGCCCGGCCGCAGGCCCGGGCGGGCCGTCGCCGGTGCCCTCGCCGGCCGGGCTGCCTCCTTCGGCGGGTCTTCCCCCGTCGGGGTCGCCCAGGACGCGGGCCAGCCGGCCGCGGAACCGGACGTCGGCCAGGCCGGCGTTCAGCCAGAGCGTGCTGCCGTTCTTGCCGGTGACGGTGCGTCCCTCCCAGGCCGTGTCCCCCGCAGTCTCGATGAGACGGCCGCCAAGCCGGCCGACGAGGTCCCGTACATCCCGCTGCCACGCTTCGCGCCGCTCGAACGGGTCGTCGGCCTCGGCCAGTGACTCCAGCCACTGCCGGTAGGGCTGTTCCAGTGCGTCGAACCCGGTGGTGCGGGCGGCCGTCCTGGGGCCCTCCGGGCTGCTTCCGACGGCCTGGGCGAGCTCCGCGGCGAGGTCGCCCAGGGCGCTCACCGCCCGGTCGGCGTCCTGCGCCGCGCTGACGGCCGCGTTGGCGTAGGTGTGGTCCCGCTGGTGGAGCAGGACGACCGGCATCGTCAGGTGGTCGTCGACGATCTCATCGACGACGGATTGCTGCGTCCCGTATGTCACGCCGATCAGGCGTGCCCGGACGAGGAAGTGCCTGGGCAGGTGGCCTTCGGTCACGAGGCGGGCGACCCATTCGAGGATCCTCGGCCGCAGGCGGGACGGGGCCTCGGCGCCGCCCGTCTCCTCCAGCCGGTCGGCGACGAGTGAGGCGATACCCCGCCAGGCCGCCCGCGCCGGATCGTGCTCGAGCGGCAGGTAGACGGGCGACTGCCTCAGCTTCTTCTCCTGGGCCTCGCTGCGCCGCCAGGCGGTCATGGGCTCGCGCCTCTGCATGTTCCGGGAGGCGAGTGGGTCGCCGTACCCGAGGACGACGCCGTGGACGCCTGTCGCGTCGTGGTGCAGGCGGACCCGGCGGGACTGCCAGGTGTACAGGTCGCGCAGACCGGTGGCGGTACGGCCGTCGGAGCCGGGCCCGCAGGGGTCGCGGCGCCAGGCCGGCACGTCGCCGGGGGCGAAGTCCACCTGGTCGGTGTCGGCCGCCACCAGATTCAGCAACAGGGTCTCGCGGAGCGTCGCCCCCTCGGCGTAGACACCACCCAGCCCGCCGGCCCAGCCGGTGCCGAGGGGGTAGACCTTGCCGCCCTTGACCCGGTCGTCGCCCGCCATGCCGGTCTTGATGCCCGAGGTGTCGTACGCGTGGACGTGGACCACCCAGCGGGCGGCCTCGGCGAAGGTGAGCCGGTCGACGTCCGGCATGCGCGCGCTGAGGAACGGGTGCCCTGCGGGGACATCGGCCACGACTCGGTTGAGGGAGAAGACCTCGTCCTTCGTGGTGCGCAGGCCGGGTGTCTGCAGGAACGGGGTCTCAGGGTGCAGCAGGTCGAAGCGCTCCTGGTACGTGTCGAGGTAGGACTGCACCGGCGCGAAGCAGTCGTCGTCGTTCCAGAGGTCGGCCCAGTCCTCGATGTCCCGCGGACCGTCGAGGGCGTCGTGGGCGACGGCCAGGAGGAGACGCAGAAGGGTGAACTCCTGGGTGGGCAAGTCGCCGGTGACGCGCCTCAAGTCGCTTGCGCAGGCGAAGACTTGGCGGAGGGACAACTCGTCCTGGGTCCCGTCGCTGCGGAGCACCCCGATCCAGGGGCGCGTGGTCAGGTCGAAGGAGGGTACGTCGGCCGCGACCGCGCCGGTAGGGGCGCCCACGCCGGTGGTGGGCGGTTCAGTCGCGTGGGTCACGGGTCACCTCGAGGCCGTCATCAGGGCTGTACCGGAGTGTGAATCCTGCCAGTCGGGTCTGACAGTCCTCGTCGAGAGCGAGAATCAGCTGGTCGGAGAGCCAAGGGCTGTCCTTGCCCTGCCAGTTGCGGATGTACAGCTGTTCCAGCTCGGCGATGGCCCGGTCCATGGTCTCGGCGTACGAGAACTGCAGGGGGAGCCGCAGCCCGCAGCTCGCCGCCGTACGGCCGGCGAACGCCGTAGGGGAGGCGTCCGTAGGCAGTTCGACTCCACCGCGGGGGCGCCCGCGCCGGTCGGGCGGCAGCCACGGCAGCGTCGCGAGGGTCCCGTCGGCGCGGCGCTGGACGACGACGACCTCCAGGCTCTCCCGGCTGTCGCGGACCTGGGCCCGCCCCGTCCTCGTGTCGTCCACGTCCCCGACACCGGCTGCCACCCAGCCGAACAGCGGCCGTCCCGGTCGGCCGACCTCTCCCAGGCGGAACACGGCCGCCCGCTCTGCCTGGTCGGTGCGATGGGCGTCGAACTGCTCCCTGGCGTCCTTGAGCGCCTGGTCCCAGTGGGCCGGTCCGACCGGGCCGTCACCGTAGGCGCCTTGCACCAGTGCGCTGATGTCGGCCGGGAGCCGGACGGGCCGCTGCGGGCCCCCCTCCAGGTGCGGCAGCAGGACCGCGGCCGACCGCAGCAGCGCGTACCGTCCGTACACGGCGACGGAACCGCGCACCGGGACCGGTACGTCCGCCTCCCAGTCGGCGCCGGTGACCAGGCAGCGCGCGGCGCGCAGGCGCGGGGGCCGGTCGTTCTGGTCCGCGCCTCGCTGGTGGCGGTGGAGCCGGCCCATGCGCTGCAGGAGCAGGTCGACCGGGCACAAGTCGCTGACCAGCAGGTCGAAGTCGACGTCCAGGGACTGCTCGGCGACCTGGCTCGCCACGACGATGTGCCTGCCGGCGGGCCGGTCGGTGGCCTTGCCGGGCGGGCCGAAGCGGGCGAGGAGCACGCTGTCCTTGGCGGCCCGGTCGAGGTCGACGAAGCAGGAGTGGGCCACGGTGACGGCCGCGTCGCCGAACCGGGCACGCAGCGCCCGGGCGGTCTCCAGGACCCGCTTGACGGTGTTGCGTACGACCAGGGCGCAGCCCCCGTCGGTCAGTTCGGCGTCCAGCCGGTCGGCGAGGAGGTCCACGTCGTCGGCGAGGCGCTCCACTTGTACGTCCGTCGAGCGGGCGGACGCCGTCGGGCGGCGCACCAGCGGGGTGCCACCGGGGGCGACGGCGGTCAGCAGGGGGTAGGCGGTCGAGGCGGCGTCGTCGGCCAGGAGGGAGCCGGAGGTGGCCGCGTCCCGGCTGCCCGCGTAGGCCGCGACCAGCTCCCTCCTGCGGGCGGCGGGCAGCGTCGCCGACAGCACGATCACGGGCACCCGGTACGCCCCCAGCCAGGACAGCACCCGGTCGAGGTACTCGCTCATGTACGTGTCGTAGGCGTGCGCCTCGTCGATGACCACGACCTTGCCTGCGACGGCGAGGTGGCGGAGCGCCAGGTGCCTGCTCTTGAGCCCGGCGAACAGAAGTTGGTCGACGGTGCCCGCGACGAACGAGGCGAGCATGGCCTTCTTATGGCCCCGGAGCCAGGCGTGAGCGACGAGTTCGGGGCCGGCCTGCCGGTCGGCGTCGCGGCGCGAGCGGGTGGTGGCCGCGCCGTCCCCGTCGCGGTCGCGGTCGCCGTCGCCGTCGCCGTCTAGATCGACAGCGGCGACCCGGCCGTGGGCCATCAGCCCGGCGAAGTCCTCGTTCAGCGCCGCCTTGGAGTGCGCCAGGTGGACGGTGTGGCGTTTGCCGTCGACGGAGGGCAGCTTCTTCAGCCAGTCGAGCAGCCGGGGGAACATCGCGTTGCCCGTGGCCATCGTGGGCAGTGCGAAGAACACCCCGCCGGCGCCGGAACGCGCGCCGAACACCTCCGCCACGGCGAACGCTGCCTCCGTCTTGCCCTCGCCCATGGGGGCCTCGACGATCATCAGCCCCGGCGTCTCCATCTCGCGGGCGAGGGACATCGCCGCCTCCTGGACGGGCCGCGGTTTCGCCCCGGCGGGGAGGCCGAACCGGGTGGCGAACAGCTCGTCGGTGTCCTCGGCGGGCTCGACGGGACGCCACGGCTCGGGAAGGTCCAGCCCTCGCCAGGCCCTTGCCAGGCGCTCGTCGTGGCCGTGGGCCGCGGCCTGCGGGAAGTACGGGAAGAGGTCGGGGTTGCTGGCGATCCAGTCCGCGACGATGACCAGGGCGGTGAGCAGCACCTGTACGGGCTGCGGCAGCTTCACCGTGGCCCAGGCGGCGAGCCGGTCCTCCACGCCGAAGTGGGCGGCGCAGGCGTCGAGCAGCTCGGTCTGCGTGTCCTTCCACAGACGGCTGCCGGGTCCAGGCGTGCGCAGGAGTTCCTCGTGGTCGTGGAGCGCCTTGATCTGCCCGTGCTCGGGCGGCAGCCCGTGGTGGCCGCCGACCGCCACCGTGAACTGCCCGGTCGCCGACGGCGCCCACCCGTGGCGTTCCTCCAGCCACTCCGCCAGCAGTACTTGCCCGGCCAGCCCGTGCGGAGCGAGCCGACGGTCCGGCCCGAAGGCCTCACGCGAACGCATCTCCAGCCCACGGTCACGCATCGCGTCGGCCAGCAGCGGGACTTGGCAGGCGAACGCGGGGGTCGCCTTGCCGATGTCGTGTACTCCGGCCAGCCAGACGGCCAGGGCACGCCCGTCCTTCTCCCCGGCGGGCAGCGCGGCACCGATCAGCCCGCGCACTCCGGCAGGCAGCCACTGGTCCCAGAGCAACGTGGCCACGGCGGCGCTGTCCTCCATATGACGCCACAGCGGCAGCCAGTCATCGGTATCGCGATCATGCTTCGCCCACACCGCCCGAGCCGACTCGCCCAGCCTGCCCAGCAGGCCGCTGCGAGCCCTCTCCCCACTACTCATAAAGCAAGACATACATGCGAATCACCCGCTCGGCGGTCCGCTTCCGCGAATCGATCAAACCTGATCGATTCAGACGGGGAACTGACGGGGCGGCATACTGGCGACGTACCAGCCGGCCGGGCAGGACAAGGAGCGAGACATGTCGGGTTTGCCGGAATCCGCGAAAGTGGCAGAAACGGCGCCGGAGCCAAGGTAAACCCGCAGGCCACCCAGCCTGCTCCCCGCACCCGCGGGGATGGTCCCGACCCGCTCGATGATCTGACCGACCTTGCGGCCTGCTCCCCGCACCCGCGGGGATGGTCCCAGCCCTCTCCTCCAGGTCGCGCCTGATCTCATCTGCTCCCCGCACCCGCGGGGATGGTCCCTCGTCCAGGCTCATCGGCCGCGGCTTCCCGTCCTGCTCCCCGCACCCGCGGGGATGGTCCCGGCCCGGCGATGCCTTGGCCCCAGCTGCGCGCCTGCTCCCCGCACCCGCGGGGATGGTCCCGGCTACCGCGAACTGGTCGAAGGCGAGCAGGTCTGCTCCCCGCACCCGCGGGGATGGTCCCTCGGCCATGAGCGCGGCCCGCTCTTTCGGTACCTGCTCCGCACCCGCGGGGATGGTCCCCCGACGGCCAAGCGCACGGGCGGTACCCGGTTCTGCTCCCCGCACCCGCGGGGATGGTCCCAACATCTTGGGCGACTTCGATATCCCGCCTGTCTACTCCCCGCACCCGCGGGGATGGTCCCGCCTTGGAGTCGTCACGGGCGGACCTCTCGGTCTGCTCCCCGCACCCCGCGGGGATGGGCGTCCGCCAGCCCCCGGCCGCCGCACGCCCCGTACGGCGATTGACGTACCCCCACGCCCCCATCCCGCCGTATTCGGGGGCGGCGTTTGGCGGTGGTGTGTCGATGTGTGTGTACGCCGGGTGCATGATGCCGGCGCTCGGGGAGGCGTCGCGCGCCGGGGTGTCGCGCCCGGGGGTGCTCATCGGCGCACCACAGCCAGCCTGCGGAGTTACACATTCCGTTTGCGCGGGGTCCGTGCTGGACACGGAGAATGCTTATGACAATCGTTGTCGATAGATGGCATGCTCGTCCTCCGCCCGTCCCGCGGTCAGACTCGGGGCCAGCACGCAGTCCTGCTCAGTTCCCTGCCTCCAGCCCCTTCGAGAGGACCAGGACCAGACCCGTATGAGCGAACCGCTGTATCTCGCACCACGCCTGGAGCCGCGGCCCGCGGCGCTGCTGGACTCCCCCGCCTTCCTCCACTCGCTGGTGACCGCCCTCGGCTCGCCGCTCAATGTCGTACTGCCGGACCAGATCGCCGACAACGTCTGCGGCTTCCGCGCCGTCTACGCCCGGCACCGGCTGGGCGGGCGCGTCCTCTACGCCCACAAGGCGAACCGTTCGAGCGCCCTGGTGCGCCGGATCGCCGCCACCGGTCCCGCCTCCGCCGTCGGGGTCGACGTCGCGTCGCTGGGCGAGCTCCAGCACGCCCTGGCCTGCGGCCTCACCCCGGACCGGATCGTCGCGACCGGCCCCAAGGACCCGGACTTCCTGTGGCTCGCCGCCCGCGCCGGGGTCACGGTCGCCGTGGACTCCCCCGCCGAACTGACCGCGCTGGCCGCGCTGGTGGAACGGTTCCGGCTGCCGCGCGTGCCCGTCCTGCCGCGGCTGTCCGGGTTCACCGCGCCCGGCACCCGCGTCCTGACCCGCCGCAGCCGCTTCGGCACCCCCGTCGACGATGCCGCCGCGCTGCTCGACCTGGTGGAGAAGCACCAGGAGAGCGTCGACCTCACCGGCGTCTCGTACCACCTCGACACGATGGGGCTCGCCGAGAAGGCCGTCGCCCTCGACGGCTGCCTGCTCGTCCTGGACGAGGCCCGCAGGCGCGGACTGCGGCCCCGCGCCGTCGACATCGGCGGCGGCTACGGCGTCGACTACCTCGCCGACGGCGCCCAGTGGGAGCGGTACACGACGGAGCTGACCCGCGCCCTGCTCGGCAAGCGCCCCCCGCTCACCTGGGAGGGCCACGGCTACGGGCTGCGCGGCGAGAACGGCACCCTGCGCGGCGCCCTGAGCGTCTACCCGCCCCACCGCCCCGTCGCCGGCGCCCGCTACCTCGACGAACTCCTCGCGCAGACCGCCCCGTCGCTGGGCCGCCCGCTGGCCACCCTGCTCCTGGAGAACCTGTACGACCTCCACACCGAGCCCGGCCGCGCGCTCACGGACCAGTGCGGGCTCACCCTCACCCGCGTGGTCGAGGTGCGGGTCACCGGGGACGGCGAGCGGCTGGTGCGGCTCGCGGCCAACGCCCGCGACATCGGCCTGGAGGACCACGGCCTCCTCCTCGACCCCGTGCTCCTGCCACCCGCGCCGGGGACGGCCGCGCACCGGGGAGGCGGGCCTGTCGGCGTGTACCTCCTCGGCAACCTCTGCCTGGAGTCCGACCTGATCACCCGGCGCCTGGTGTTCCTGGAGCGCGAACCGCGCCCCGGCGACCTGCTCGTCTTCGCCAACACCGCCGGGTACTTCATGGACTTCACCGCCGACCACGCCCTGCACCAGCCCGTCGCCCGCAAGGTCGCCGTGTACCGGGACGGCTGCGACGGGCCGTGGAGCTGGTGCCTCGACGAACAGTACTGGCCACACCTCACCGCGGGGGACGACGAATGAGGTACGAGCACATCACCGACGCCATCGGCGACACGCCCCTCGTCCGGATCGACCCCGAGGTCCACGGACTGCGCCACATCGACCTGTACGCCAAGCTGGAGATGCTCAACCCGTTCGGCTCCGTCAAGGACCGGGCCGCCTGGCGCATGGCCCGGCCGCACCTGGAGGAAGCCCGGCGGCAGGGGCGTACCGTCGTGGAGCTGTCCAGCGGCAACACCGCCAAGGCCCTCGCCGTCATCGCCGGCATGCACGGGCTGCCGTTCCGCAGCGTCACCAACCGGATGAAGGTCCCCGAGATCAAGGACCTGCTGCTGCTCCTGGGCGCCGAGATCGAGGAACTGCCCGGCCAGGCCGAATGCCTCGACCCGACCGCGACGGAAGATCCGCTCACCCGCATCCACCGGATGCTCACCGAGGACGACGGCAGCTACCTCCACACCGACCAGTACTACAACCCGGCCAACGCCGAGGCGCACGCGTCAGGCACCGGACCGGAGATCGTCAAGGACCTCGGCGGGACGGCGCCCGACTGGTTCGTGGCGTGCGTCGGCACCGCCGGTTCGTCCACCGGCGCCGCCCGCGCCCTGCGCGCCCACGACCCCGCGACCCGCGTCCTCGGGCTGGTCGCGCAGAAGGGCGACTTCGTCCCCGGCATCCGCAACATCGACGAGGTCCACGAGGTCGGCCTGTTCGACCCGGAGACGTACGACGCGCTGGAGGCCGTCTCCGCCGACGAGGCCATCGACGGGATGCTCACGCTCGTCCGCCGCTGCGGCATCCTCGGGGGGCCGACCGGCGGCGCCGCGTACTTCGGAGCCGTGCGGTATCTGCGGGAGCGGGACGCCGAGCTGGCCGAGGCCGGCGACGGGCGGCGCGGGACGGCCGTGTTCATCGTGTGCGACCGCGTCGAGAGCTATATGAGCTACGTGCGCCGGCGCCGCCCGGAGCTGCTGCGCCGGCCGCCCCGCCCCAACTCCCCCGCCACGCTCACCCCGCAGGAGCTGGCCGCGGTGCACGTCATCGGCGTCGAGGAGGCGCGGGCGTGGATCGCGACGGAACGGCCCGTCGTGGTCGACCTGCGCGGCTCGTTCGCCTTCGCCGCGCTGCACATCGAGGGCTCCGTCAACATCGTGGACGAGCTGTTCGAGGAACTGCTGCACGGCGGGCTGCCGTTCGGCAGGTCCCAGCCGGTGCTGCTGGTCTGCCCGGTCGGCGAGCAGTCCGTGACGTACGCGGCGCTCCTCACCCGCATGGGCCACCGCAACGTGCGCAGCCTCGCCGGCGGGGTGATCGCCTGGCGGGACGCGGGCGCGCCGATGGTGCGGGACTGAGGGGGGGGCCGCCGATGCGTACGACCTCCATGACGGGCACCGCCCCGGCCGCCGGGCTGCGCGAGTGGCAGCGGCCGCTGCGGGAGCAGTTCCCGATCGTCACCGGGCATCCGGGGCTCGCGTATCTCGACAGCGCGGCCACCGCGCAGAAGCCGAAGGCCGTGCTGGACGCCGTGCAGGCGTATCTGACCGGCTGCAACGCCAACGCCGGGCGCGGCACGTACACCTGGGCCAACCGCACCACGGCGCTGATCGAGGAGGCGAGGGAGCGGGTCAAGGCGTTCCTCGGCGACCCTGACCCGGACCGTTCCGGTGTGTGGTTCACCAGCGGCACGACCGAGGGGCTGCGGACCGTCGCCCGGGACTGGCTGGTGGGCGAGCTGAGCGACGGCGACGAGATCGTGGTGCCGTTCGCGGACCACGAGGCCAATCATCTGCCGTGGCTGGAGGCGCGGGACCTGCTCGCCGAGCGGGGCGTGCGGATCACCGTGCACCCGATGCCGTACCAGCAGGACTCGCGCGACTACGACGTCGAGGCGCTGGCCGCGCTGGCCGCGTCGGCCGGGGGGCGGCTGCGGTTCGTCGCGGTGACCCACGTCCACCATGTGTACGGCGCCGACATGAACGTCCACCGGGTGCGGGAGGCCGTCGGGCCGGACGCGGTGCTGTGCCTGGACGCGGCGCAGAGCGTGGGCCATCTGCCGGTGGACCTGGGCGCGCTGGACGTGGACTTCCTGGTGTTCTCCGGGCACAAGGCGATGGCCCTGCCGGGCACGGGCGCCGTGTGGGCGCGCGGGCTGCGCGGCCGCCCGTTCCGGCCGGGCGGCTGGCAGGGGACGCCCAACACGGCCGGGATAGTCAGCCTGCGGGCCGCGCTGGACTGGCTGGACGCGGCGGGCCCCGCGCGGATCGAGGAGTGGACGGTCGGGCTCGGCGTGCGCCTGACGGACGGGCTGAGCCGGCTCGACGCGTACGAGGTGCTGGGCTGTCCGCTGAGCCTGGCGGCCGACTCGACCGTGCAGCGCCGCCAGGGCCTGGTGACGTTCCGCCACCGCTCCATAGGCGCCAACGACCTGGGGTTCATCCTGGCCGCGCACGGGCTGCTGGTCCGCGCCGACGGGCTGTGCCAGGCGCGGGCGGGCGAGAGCGACGCCTCCGTGCGGGTCAGCCTGCACGTCTACAACACCCCCGAGGAGATCGACCGGCTCCTCGGGGTGCTGTCCGGCCTGGCCGACGACCGGCCGGGCGGGCGGCGCCAGCACGATTGAGCAAGGGAGCACGAGGAGACGATGTCCCGAGGGTTGATGTCGCGTCGGCTGACGGCCGAGCGGGCGGGCGAGTGGGTCCGCAGGTGGGACCTCCAGCAGGAGCGGTACGCGTGTGACCGGGAGGCCCGCTTCACGGTGATCGCCGATGTGGTGGAGACGGCGGTGGCGGGGGTGTCGCGGCCGCTCGTCGCCGACCTCGGCTGCGGTCCCGGTTCGCTCGCGGCCCGGCTGGCCGAGCGGCTGCCGCACGCCGAGGTGGTCGGCGTGGACACCGATCCGCTGCTCCTGGCGCTGGGCCGGGCGTACCACGGCGCCCAGGTGCGGTTCGCGGACGTGACGATCGGGGCGCCCGGCTGGCTGGCCCGGCTGGACCTGGGCCGGCCGCTGGACGCGGTGGTGTCGGCGACGGCGCTGCACTATCTGCCGGAGCCGGCGCTGCTGTCGGTGTACGGGCAGGTGCGGGAGTCGCTGCGGCCGGGCGGGGTGCTGGTCAACGGCGACCACCTGTTCCAGGAGCATCCGGCGGTGGCCGCGCTGGCCGAGGTGGTGGGCCGCCGCCACGCCGAGCGGCACGGGTCGGACGCCCACGAGGACTGGCGGGGCTGGTGGGAGGCGGCGGCCTCGGCGCCCGAACTGGCGGAGCCGCTGGCCGAGCGCGCCCGGCGCGGCCCGGGCGCGGGCGGCGACAACGGGCTGACCCTCCAGCGCCATGTGCGGCTCCTGCACCAGGCGGGCTTCGAGGCGACGGGGCCGGTCTGGCAGTACGGCCCGAGCTGCGTGCTGGTGGCGGTACGGGGCGACTGAGCGGGGCGCGGATGGCCGCGCCGGGGCCGGGGGGACGGTGCCGGGGCCGGGGCCGGGGACGGTGCCGGGGCCGGGGCCGGGGCCGGGGCCGGGGCCGGGGGGATGGTGCCGGGGCCGGGCGGGCCGAGGCCGGGGGGGACGGTGCCGGGACCGGGGGGACGGTGGCCGGGGTCGGGGCCGGGGGGACGGTGCCGGGTGGGCGCGGTGGACGGGCCGGGGCCGCGGGTCAGCCCGCCGCGCGGGCGCCGTCGGCGGTCTCGGCGCTCTCCACACGGGCGTCCGCGCCCGGCGGTGTGCCGCCGCGACGGCGCCCGGCGCGGATCACCAGATCGCGTACCCCGTCCACCGCCGGCTGCGTCCAGCGGGCGGTGAACGGGCCCAGCATGACCAGGATCAGCACGTACGCGGTGGTCAGCGGACCGATGCGGGGCTCGTAGCCGGCCGCCAGCCCGGCGATGACCACGGAGAACTCGCCGCGCGCGACCAGCGCCCCGCCCGCCCGGAGCCGGCCGCGCCGGCCCACCTCGGCGCGCCCCGCCGCGTACCAGCCGGTGGCGATCTTGGTGAGGGCGGTGACGGCGGCGAGGAGCAGCGCGGGCAGCAGGACCGGCGGGATGGACGAGGGCGCGGTCGACAGGCCGAAGAAGAGGAAGAACACGGCGGCGAACAGGTCGCGCAGCGGGGTCAGCAGGCGGCGGGCGCCCTCCGCGACCTCCCCCGACAGGGCGATGCCGACGAGGAACGCGCCGACGGCGGCGGACACCTGGAGTCGCTGGGCGACCCCGGCGACGAGGACCGTCATGCCGAGGACGACCAGGAGCAGCATCTCCGGGTTGTCGGAGGAGACGGCGCGGCTGATGTGGCGGCCATGGCGCAGCGCCAGGTAGAGGACGATGGCGACGGTGCCGAGGGAGATGAGCAGGGTGACGCTGCCGCCGGCGAGTCCGATCCCGGCGAGGAGCATCGTCAGCACCGGCAGGTACACGGCCATCGACAGGTCCTCCATGACGAGGAGGCCCAGGACGACGGGGGTTTCGCGGTTGCCGAGCCGCCCGAGGTCGGTGAGGACCTTGGCGACGACCCCGGACGACGAGACCCAGGTGACGCCGCCGAGGGCGACGGCGGCGATCGGCCCCCAGCCGAGGAGGAGCGCGGCGGCGGCGCCGGGCAGGGCGTTGAGGACGAAGTCGACGACGCCGGACGGGTACTGGGTGCGCAGGCTGCTGACGAGTTCGCCGGCGCTGTACTCCAGGCCGAGGAGGAGCAGCAGCAGGATCACGCCGATCTCGGCGCCGACCGCGACGAAGTCGCCGCTGGCGTGGAGGGGGACGATGCCGCCGTCCCCGACGGCCAGTCCGGCGAGGAGGTACAGGGGGATCGGGGAGAGCCCGACGCGTTCGGCGAACCGGCCGACGAGCCCGAGGACGAGGATGACCGCCCCGAGTTCGATGAGGAGCCCGGTCGTGTCGTGCACCGTCACTCCCCGCTGATGAGCGTGGCGAGCGCGTCGACGCCTTCGCGGGTGCCGACCACGACGAGGGTGTCGCCGATGGCGAGGCGGAAGTCGGGGCCGGGTGAGGGGTGGGCGCTGGTGCGCCGCAGGACGGCGACGATCGACGCGCCGGTGCGGGAGCGGGCCTTCGTGTCGCCGAGCAGCCGCCCCCCGTACGGGGAGCGGCTGGTGACGGGGATGTGCTCGGTGACGAGGTCGAGGCCGTCGGTGCGGATGCCGTCGACGGGGACGGGGTCGATGAGCTGGGCGAGGGCGGCGGCGTCCTCGGGGGTGAGGGGGACCGTCGCCTCGCACGCGTCGGGGTCGTCGGGGCGGTAGAAGCCGAGGAAGCGGCGGCCGTCGTGGTGGACGACGACGGAGAGGTGCCGTCCGTCCTCGGTGGTGAAGTCGTACTGCGTGCCGACGCCGGGCAGGGGGGTGCGACGCGTACTCATGACCGCGCCTCCGGGAGGGACGGGGATGACGGGCGGTGGCCGGTGGAGCGAGGAGCCTCACCCTATCAACAGATGTCCCTTATAGCCCTATATCGTCAGGTACGAGAATCGGGTGCCCTCCCGGCCGCGACGGGTTCAGACCTTCTTGAGCTCGGCCGCGCCGAAGGACACGTTGAAGCGGTCGCACCAGATGCTGACGCTCGTGTACCGGGAGAGGTCGGTGCCGGCGGGCAGCGCGTAGTTCTGGTCGCCCTTGTTGCCCTTGAGCTTGCCGAGGCTGACGTAGGCGCCGTCGTCGAAGACCTGCCAGCCGTCCTCGCCGTCGATGACCGGGGCGTCGGTCAGCCACACGTGCAGGTCCGGCCCGTTGTCCGTGTCGAGGCCCTCGATCCGCAGGACCTGCGAGCCGTCGGGCAGCGCCAGCACGCGCACCGTGCCGGTCGTGGGGTGCTCGTGGCTGATCATCTCGCCGGTCGCCAGCGTCCGGGGGCCGGCGTCGGCGGACGGCGGGGGCGACGCGGCCGGACCGCCGGGCGCTTCGGAGGGCACGGGCGCGGCGGGCGCCGACGCCGTCACCTCGGGCAGGGCGTCCCGTACGGTGTCGTCGGTCCACAGCTTCCACGGCTGGAACCAGTACAGCCCGAACCCCGCCGCCGCCAGGGCGACCACCAGCACGCCGATCACCAGGGGCCTGCTCGCCGCGCGTCTTCTCTCCGCCATCGCCGCCATCTCCTCGAAAAGTCCTCCGGGTCGCCCATTCAACGTGCGGCGCGACGCGGAAGTGCGCGGAACGGATCACGAAATGCTCACGTCCGATTCGTACAAGACCGGTGCGGGCGGCGGCTCGTACGGTGCGGGGCATGACCGTGACACCTCGTTTCGACGCCATCGGCCTGGTCGTCTCCGACATGGCCGCCTCGCTCGCCTTCTACCGCCGCCTCGGCCTGGACGTCCCGCCGGAGGCCGACTCCGCCCCGCACGCCGAGGCCGTGCTGCCGGGCGGCCTGCGCCTGATGTGGGACACGGAGGAGGCGGTACGCGCGTTCGACCCGGGCCTGCCGGACGCGCCCGCCGAAGGCCGGACGGCGCTCGCCTTCCGCTGCGGGGCGCCCGCGGAGGTCGACGCGCTGTACGGGGAGCTGACGGCGGCCGGGTACCGGGGCCACCTGCCGCCGTGGGACGCCCCGTGGGGGCAGCGTTACGCGGTGGTCCTCGACCCGGACGGGCGGGGCGTGGACCTGTTCGCCGACGCCGCGTAGTCCGCCGCGTACGCCGTGAGGGTCCGGCCCGTCAGGGCGCGGGTGTCGCGGGCCAGATGGGCCTGGTCGGTGTAGCCCGCGGCGGCGGCGACCTCCGCGTACGGGGTGCCGGCGCGGACCAGGGCGAGGGCCCGCTGGAGGCGCAGGACGCGGGCGAGGGTCTTCGGCCCGTACCCGAAGGCGTCCAGGGAGCGCCGGTGCAGCTGCCGCGCGCCGAGTCCGACCGCGTCGGCGGTGGCGGCGACGCTCCACCCGGCGTCCAGCCGTGCGGCGACGGCGCGGAGCAGCGGGTCGGGGCGGGGCGCCTCGGCCGCCAGGTGCAGGACTGCCTCCTCCAGCGCGACGGCCGGCCCCCCGAGCGGCGGCCCTGCGGGCGGCGGCCCGGCGGGCGGCGGTCCGGAGGCCGCCGTGGCCGTGGCGGCCGGTGCCCCGGCCGCGGCGCGGGCGAGGGCGGCGGTGACCCGGGCGGTCAGGCGGCGGGCGCGGGAGGCGGGCCACAGGTCGGCGAGGTCGACGCGCCGGTCGCGCAGCTCGTACGCCGGTACGCCCAGCAGCGCGGGCGCGTCGCCGGGCGCGAACCGGACGCCCGCCCAGTCGGCGCCCGGGTCCTCGGAGGCGTACGCCCGTGTGTCGGGGCCGGCGACGACGAGGCGGCCGCGCGACCACAGCAGGTCCATGCAGCCGTCGGGCAGGACGCTGCCCGCCCGGCCGTCCGGGCGCGCGCCGGTCACCGTCCACACGACCGCGCCGGCCAGCCGGGACGGCCGCTCGCGGTAGCGGGCGGTCAGTCCCGCTCCCCGTCGCCGTACCGCCGGTGCCGCTCCTGCCCCGCGGGCCCGTCGGCCGGCCGCTCGCCGGCGGGACCGGGCCCCGGGCGCGCGCCCGGGGCGGGCGGCTCCTTGGGCCGGCGGTCCTTCTCGGACTTCTCCCACTGGAGGCGCGCGCGTACGTCGTCCGGCGGCAGGAAGCGGGACCAGCGCTCGGGGAACTCCGACGGCATGTCGGGGTCGCCGGCGCCCTGGGTGCGGGCCACCAGGGCGGCGGCCTCGGCGGCGCGGGCCCGTTCGGTCTCGGCGCGGGCGGCGGCCGTGGCGACGGACGGCCACACCCGGTCGATGGCCGCGTTCACGGCGGCGCCCACGAGCACCGCGAACGCGGAGATGCCGATCCACAGCAGCACGGCGATCGGCGCCGCGAGGGAGCCGTAGATGGTGGGGCCCTCGACCGTCTGCGTCAGATAGATCCGCAGGACGAAGCTGCCCAGCACCCACATGCCGAGCGCCACCAGCGCGCCGGGCACGTCCTCGATCCACGGCGACCTGACGGGGACGGACACGTGGTACAGGGTCGTCAGGAAGGCCACCGAGAGCAGGATGACGACCGGCCAGTACAGGACGGTCACCACTTCCGTGCCGAACGGCACCACCTCCACCACCCGGTCCGGGCCGACCACCGCCAGCGGCAGCACGACCGCGCCGATCACCAGGGCGATCAGATAGAGGAGGAAGGCGAGCAGCCGGGTCGCGACGATGCCGCGGTGCCCGTCCAGCCCGTACATGACGGTGATCGTGTCGATGAAGACGTTCACCGCGCGCGACCCGGACCACAGGGCGATGGCGAAGCCGATGGAGATGACGTCGGGCCTGCCCCCGCGGGTGACGTCCTCCAGCAGCGGGCGGGCGATCTCGTTGACGCCCCGGTCGGAGAGGACCGTGCCGACGGCGGCGAGGATGTTCTTCTCGATGGACGCGACGGTCGTCGTGTTCGTCCAGTCGTCGATGTAGCCGAGGAGGCCGATCAGGCCGAGCATCAGCGGCGGCAGGGAAAGCAGGGTGAAGAACGCGGCTTCGGCGGCGAGCCCGAGGATGCGGTACTCGATGCAGGAGTTGACCGTGTCCTTCAGGAGGAGCCAGGCCAGCTTCCGCTTCGACACGTTCCGGTAGAGGACCCTGGCGCGGTGGAGCCGGCCCGGGGACGCGTCGGGGGACGCGGCCTGTCCTGCCGAGCCGTGGGTTCCGGCGGGGCCCCTGGCCGACTCGGGTGTTTCCTTTGCTGCCTGCACCTCCTTACCGTATCCGCATGGCAGCCACCACCCACACCGTGACCAACCAGCCTCCGCCCCTGGTCGGGTACGACGTGTTCAGCGCGGACCGGGTCCTGACCGAGGCGGTGGAACGACACCTTCCGCCCGAGCTGCGGGAGGAGGCCGTCAAGGAGCTGTCGTCCCTGGGCACCACCGCGGGGTCGGTGCAGGCGCAGTCCTGGGGCGCCCTCGCGAACGAGTTCCCGCCGCGGCTGCGCACCCACGACCGGTACGGCAACCGCATCGACGAGGTCGAGTTCCACCCCGCCTGGCACCGGCTCCTCGGCCACGCCGTCACCTCCGGGCTGACCGGCGCCTGGGGCCGCCCCGGCGGGCATGTGCGGCGCGCCGCCGGGTTCCTGGTGTGGTCGCAGACGGAGGCGGGGCACGGCTGCCCGGTCTCGATGACCCACGCGGCCGTACCGGCCCTGCGCACCGATCCGGAGCTGGCCGCCGAGTGGGAGCCCCGGCTCACGTCGAAGGTGTACGAGGGCGAGGAGCTGCTGCCGCCCGCGCGCAAGGCCGGCGCCCTCTTCGGGATGGGCATGACGGAGAAGCAGGGCGGCAGCGACGTCCGCGCCAACACGACCTCCGCGAAGCCGCTGGACGGCGAGGGCGAGTACCTGCTGACGGGTCACAAGTGGTTCTGCTCGGCGCCCATGTCGGACGGGTTCCTGGTGCTGGCGCAGGCGCCCGGCGGGCTGACGTGCTTCCTGCTGCCGAGGGTCCTGGACGACGGCACCCGCAACGTCTTCCGCATCCAGCGGCTGAAGGACAAGCTGGGCAACCGCTCCAACGCCTCCGCCGAGGTCGAGTTCGACGGGACGTGGGCGCGGCGGGTCGGCGAGGAGGGCCGGGGGGTGCGCACCATCATCGAGATGGTCGCCGCGACCCGGCTGGACTGCGTGCTCGGCTCGGCCGCGCTGATGCGGCAGGCCGTCGCCCAGGCCGTCCACCACACGGCGCACCGGAGCGCGTTCGGCGGCCTGCTGATCGACAAGCCGCTGATGCGCAACGTCCTGGCCGACCTGGCGCTGGAGTCCGAGGCGGCGACGGTCCTCGGGATGCGGCTGGCGGCCGCGTACGACGCGGTCGAGTCGGGCCGCCCCGCGGCGGGCGGGGGCAGCGCGGAGTCGGAGCGGGCGCTGCTGCGCCTGGCGGTCCCGGCCGCGAAGTACTGGGTGACGAAGCGGTGCACGCCGACGGTGGCGGAGGCGCTGGAGTGCCTGGGCGGCAACGGGTACGTGGAGGAGTCGGGCATGCCCCGGCTGCTGCGCGAATCGCCGCTCAACTCCATCTGGGAGGGCTCCGGCAACGTCCAGGCGCTGGACGTGCTGCGGGCGCTGCAGCGGGAGCCGGGCGCGCTGGACGCGTTCCTGCGGGAGGTCGGGCAGGCGCGCGGCGCGGACCACCGGCTGGACGCGGCCATCAAGGGCCTGCTGACGGAGCTGGCCGACCTGGACGGCATCGAGGCGCGGGCCCGGCGCCTGGTGGAGCGCATGGCGCTGGTGCTGCAGGGGTCGCTGCTGGTGCGGTGGGCGCCGCCGGAGGTCGCGGACGCCTTCTGCGCGTCCCGGCTGGGCGGCGACCGCGGGTCGGCGTTCGGGACGCTGCCGCACACGCTGGACCTGCGCGCCGTCGTGGAGCGGGCCAGGCCGTAGGGGTACGGGCGGTACGCCGGCCGGGCGTCAGGTCCGCGCGGGCGGCGCGCCGCCCGGCCCGAGGGTGGCCCTCGTGGCGCCGGCGCGGGTACGCGCGGGGGGCCGGGTACGCCGAGGCCGGTGCGGGCACGCCGAGGGGCCCGGTACGCCTGACGAGCGCGGGTACGCCGAGGGGCCGGGTACGCCTGACGGGCGCGGGTACGCCGAGGGGCGCGGGAGGCCGGTGCGGCGTCCCGCGCCCGGGCGGCGCGGGCGGGATGGTGCTGCGCCGACACGGCACCATCCCGTCGCGTACCGGCGTACCGGTACACGGCCACTCTTCTACGGCGCGGGGCCCCGCGCGAGGGTTGCAGGGGGTTGCAGCGGTGGCGTGTTCCATGCGGCCGCGGCCGGGAGGGCCGTACGGGCGGGGGATGATGGGGAGGTTCGGGGAACGGGGAGGGCTGGCCCGGTGCGGAACGCGACCATCGACATGACCCGGCTCGCCGCGATGGAGCCGCGTGAGGCGACGCGGCTGCTCAAGGGCATCCGTGACGCTGCGCTGCGGGGCGGCCGGGCGCCGCTCGCGCCGCGCGCCGACATAGAGGCGTCGTGGCGGCGGATGCTCCGCGAGGGCGTCGACCCGGACCGCGACCGCCGCTCGGGGCTGCTGCCGCCCGCCGAGCTGGAGGCGCGGCGCGGCGCCTCGCCCCTCGCCGGCCTGCTGCCGGTGCTCCGCGAGGGCCTGATGTCGGTGCCGGGCGCCGGCTCCGACGCGGTGCGGCACATCATGGTCGTCGCGGACGCCGACGGGCGGGTGCTGTGGCGGGAGGGCCATCCGTCGGTGCTGCGGATGGCGGACGGGCACGGGTTCGAACCGGGCGCGGACTGGCGGGAGTCGACGGTCGGCACGAACGGCGTCGGCACGGCGCTGGTGATGCGCCGCCCGGTGCAGGTCCACTCGGCGGAGCACTTCGTCGCCACGCACCACACCTGGACGTGCGCGGGCGCGCCGATCACGGACCCGCGCGACGGGCGGCTGATCGGCGTGGTCGACGTGAGCGGTCCGGTGACGACGATGCACCCGGCGACGCTGCTGCTGATCGGTTCCGTGGCGCGGCTCGCGGAGGCGGAGCTGCGCAACCGGCATCTGGCGGCGCTCGCGCGGCTGCGGGCGGTCGCAGCGCCGCTGCTGTGCCGGGTGGGCGGCCGGGCCCTGGCGGTGGACGGGCACGGCTGGACCGCCGCGGTGACGGGACTCGCCCCGGTGGACCGGGTGCCGCTGCCCGCGTCGCTCGGACCGGGCCGGGTCTGGCTGCCGACGCTGGGCGAGTGCGCGGTGGAGCCCCTGCCGGGCGGCTGGCTGCTGCGGCCGCTGGACGCCGCGGGCACGGGCGGGGAGGCCGGCGGGACGGCGGTCCGGCTGGTGCTGGACCTGAGCCGTCCCCGCGCGTGGACGGTGTGCGTGTCGGGCGCGGCCGGCGGCTGGGAGCGGGAACTGAGCCCGCGCCACGCGGAGTTGCTGTACGCGCTGGCCGTGCGCCGCGAGGGCCGTACGGCGGCGGAGCTGGCCGCGGACGTGTTCGGCGACCGTACGAGGACGGTGACCGTGCGGGCCGAGATGTCCCGGATCCGGCGCACCCTGGGCGGGGTGCTGGCCCACCGCCCGTACCGCTTCCGCGACGAGGTGGAGGTGGAGGTGCGCGCTCCGCGCGACCCGGCGGACCTGCTGCCCCACTCGACGGCCCCCGCGGTGCTGGCCGCCCGGCGCGCGGCCGCTTCCGGGGGCTGAGGCCGCCTCGGGCGGGGCCGGTCCTGGGGGCCGGGGCGGAGTGGCGGTGCGGGCCTTGGTGGCCGGGGCGGCGTGGCGGTGCGGGCCTTGGTGGCCGGGGCGGAGTGGCGGTGCGGGCCTTGGTGGCCGGGGCGGCGTGGCGGTGCGGGCCTTGGTGGCCGGGGCGGAGTGGCGGTGCGGGCCTTGGTGGCCGGGGCGGAGTGGCGGTGCGGGCCTTGGGCGCCGGGGCGGGGGGTGCGGGCCGGCCCGTCGGGCTCGGGCGCCGGCGGAGCCGGCCCTGCCGGGGCCGCCGTGTGGGCGCCCCGGCGGGCTCGGCGCGGCGGTCAGCCGGCGGCCGGCCACTCCAGGGGCTTCTTGTAGAAGCCGCGCGTGACCTCGACCGCTGCGGCCTTCTCGCCCTCGGGGACGAGGAACGCCTTGCAGATCTCCTGCGACTGGCCGGGCGAGAGCTTCTTGTCGGTCTCCGGCGCCGGGCAGTTCGGCCACTTCGCCTCGCCCAGGATGACGATGAGCGCGCGGGTGCGGGTGCCCTTGTCGGTCCGGACGACGAGGTCGTCGTCCATGTCGCCGATCTCCATGGGCGCACCCGTCTTGTGCGTGATCTTCGTCCAGACGTAGACCGGGATCTTCGGCCCGTCCTTGTCGTCCTTCTTCAGACCGGAGCCGTCCATGTCGGCCTTGGTGCCGGTCGTGACCCGGGTGGGGGTGAGCGTGTACGTGGCGCCCTTGGACGCCTGCATGTCGCTCTCGATCGCCGGGCTCTCCTCGCCCAGCTTGAACGTCGTCTTCTCGTCGCCCGCACCGTCCGGTCCGGACTCGGAGCCCGAACCGGACTCGGTCGCCGACGAGCCGCCGCCGGACTTCCTGTCGCTCTTGGACGAGCCGCCCTCGCAGCCGGCCAAGGTCAGGACGACCGCCAGGGCGCCCGCCGCCGCGACTCCACGTGTCCACGCAGACATAGGTGTTTCCTCGCTTTCCCCGTTGCACCGGCCAGGACGGCGTACACCGCGTGGCCGGTTCCGTACGGCGGGAGATCCTGTCAGACGGGGGTGACAACGGCGCGGGTGGGTGGGCGCCGGGACCGGTTCGCGGGGGTTTGCACATGCGACGCGAACGTGGCGCGCGTGGCCGCTCCTTAAGCTGGTCCCCTTGTCGGCGCTGGTGCGGGGAGGGACGGGCGCGATGCCGGAACGGGTCACGCGGAACGTGGCGGGCGAGGTGACGGGCCCGGTCGTCCAGGCCGGCCGCATCGAGACGTTGACGATCCATCAGGCGGCGCCGGGGCCGTGCCCGCACCCGCACGCGGACGAGGAGCCGTGGGCGGCGCGCGTACGCGGATCGGCGGTGTGGCGGCACGTGCCCCGGACGCGGGACGCCGCCGTGCACCGGGACGCGGCCGGGGCCGTGGCGTCAGCGCTGGCCCGGCTGCGGGACGAGGCGGAGGCGCGGCTCGCGGCCGACCCGTGGCGCGACCCGCGGGCGCCGGAGCGGTTCGCGGAGCGCCTGGAGTGGCTGCTGGGCGAACCGGACGAGGGCGCCGGCCTCGACCTGTACCCGGCGGAGGCCGCGCTGTTCACGCTCGCCCCGCTGCTGGCGCGGGTGCACGACCTGCGGCTCGCCGCCGGACGGCTGCACGTCGAACCGTGGCGGCTGGGCCCGGCCGGGGACCTCGCGTCGCCGGAGCGTCCGGCGTTCGAGGCGTACGCGGACGGGAACGGCGTGCTGGTCCAGCGGGCATTGCTGCGCCCGGAGGCGGCGGCTCCGCTCGGGTGGTGGCTGTACCACCGCTGGCTGGTCCGGCACGAGGCGTACGCGGCGCCGGAGACCGTACGGGACCTGCTGGACGCGCTCGGGGCGGACATCGGGGACGCGGGCGGGGCGGCGCTCGGCCGGGTGCTGACGGTGCGCCGGGTGAGCCGCCTCCTCCACGGGCTGCGGCGCGGCCCGGACGTGTGCAACCCGGAATTCCTGGACGCCCTGGCCGCCGACGAGACGGTGGGCGTGCAGCGGGTGCGGGACCGGCGGCTGGTCCTGCTGTGCGCCCTCGCGTACGCGCTGAGCCCCGAGACGACGGGCCTGCCGGACGTCGTGGCCGAACATCTGGGCATCCCGCACGCCGTGGACCTGGACGCGCTGCGCACGACGCTGGAGGAGTCCGAGTGGGGCGGCACGCCCGAGCTGCCGGTACTGCGGGCCGAGTGCTCCCACGAGGCGGTGGTGGAGGGCCTGCGGGCCGCGGTGGGCCGCATGGACGAGGTGCTGCACGCGGTGACCCGTACGGCACGGGAGCTGGCGCAGCCCATGCCCCGCCTGCCGGTGCGGCTGTCCGCCGACGGCGTGACCCCGGTGGAGGGCGCCTTCACCGGGTGGGCGAGCTTCCGGCTGGACGAACGGCGGGTACGGGACCTGCTGATGGGCGTCCAGCTGTACAAGGACCGGGACCTCGCCATCCGGGAGCTGTACCAGAACGCCCTGGACGCCTGCCGGTACCGCAGGGCCCGCACCGAGTACCTGGACCGCACGCACCCGGCGGCGACGTACACGTACGAGGGCTCCATCGTCTTCGAGCAGGGCGTCGACGAGGACGGCCGCGCGTACGTGGACTGCCGCGACAACGGCATCGGCATGGGCGAGGCGGAACTGCGGGGCGTCTTCGCCCACGCGGGCGCGCGGTTCGCGGAGCAGCCGGAGTTCCGCGAGGAGCGCGCCGACTGGGCCCGCCTCGACCCGCCGGTCGTCCTGTACCCGAACAGCCGTTTCGGCATCGGCGTGCTCAGCTACTTCATGCTCGCCGACGAACTGCGCGTCACCACCTGCCGGATGGGCCGCGACGGCATGCCGGGCCCGGTCCTGGAGGCTTCCGTCTTCGGTCCGGGGCACCTGTTCCGGATCGTCCGTACCAGGGAGCGGGGTGAGCAGCCGGGCACGTCGGTCCGGCTGTACCTGCGGGACGTGGACGATCGGTGGTCCTGCCCGCAGGTGCTGGGGAGGGTGCTGGGCGTGGCGGAGTTCCAGACGGTCGCGCGGAACGGCACGGAGGTCATGCGGTGGGAGCCGGGGACGCTGCGGGAGCGGCGGTCGAGCGGCCACGCGTTGCACCTGGACGCGGGCGACGCCATGGAGGCGTGGCCGGATGCTCCGCCGGGGGCGCAGGTGTTCTGGTGCCGGAGGGGCGGCGGCCTGCTCGTGGACGGGCTCGTGGTGCATCCCGACACGCGCGGAGGCGTACTGACGCAGCAGGGTGCGGGACTGTCCGGCGCGGTGGTCAACCTCTCCGGGCCGCTTGCCCCGGAGCGGCTGTCGGCGGACCGCACCCTCATCCTGGACGACGTACGGGACACGGTGCGCGGGCTGCTGGCGCAGGCCACCGGCCATCTGCTGGACGGGCCCCTCCCGCATGCCGACTGGCTCTCCCGCATCGCGTCCAAGAGCACGGCGCTGGCCGACCTCGTGGTGGAACGCTGCCTGGCCGAAGGGCGGGACATCCCCGGCGCCCCGCCGGGCGCCGCCGCGACGAGCCGGGCGGGCTTCCTGCCCGACGACGTCCACCTCCTCTTCCCGGAGCGGGCGGGCTTGACCGCGTCAAGGCGGGAAACCTCCATGGACGGCATTCCGGACCACATCCTGCTGTGGCGTCTGCTCGCCCATGGGCTCCGGTGCCCCCTGGAGGAGCTGAGCCGTCTCTGTCCCGACCTGGCGGCCGTCGGTCCCATGCCTCCCGCGCTCCCGTCCGACGGCGCCCTCTTCAAGTGGGTCGGCGGCAGGATGGTGACCGGGGCTCCGGTGTTCGAGATGGCCGGCCTGCTGCACCGCTCTCCCCGGGCGGTGGCCCGGCGCGCCGCGGAGCTCGGTCTGTACGGGGAGCCGTGGGAGGACCTGCCCGACACGCCCGTTCCGCAGAACCGCTCGTACCGGCCGCCGCTGATCGGCGGGCACGTCCGCGAGGTCACCGCCGGGGCGCTCATCGGGGCGTGTGTGGACGGCGCCGAGTCCCTGGACACGGTGGTGCGCCGGCTGCGCGACGCGGGAAGGGAGGTGCCGGACGCCGTCCTGGCCACGGCAAGGGCGGGCCTGGCCGATGACGTGCTCCATCCCTACCTTCGCGAACAGCCGTGCCCCTGGTTCGCGCCGCGTGAGCGGGTCCAGCCCCGGGTCCTGGTGGACCTCGCTCTCACGCTGGACCGCACCGTGCCGGAGCTGTGCACACGGCTCCGGGCCTGCGGACTGGCGCCGGAGCAGTCCGTGCTTCCCGACTCCCCCACGGCGGGTCTGCTCCTGGCGCTGAGCGAGCACATGAGCGACCGGTCCTGGCCCCTCGACCCGGACGCCGTCGTGCCTCCCTCGCGTGTGCTGCTGGCGGCCAGGGAGCTCGGTGTGGGACCGGCCGAGGCGATCGACTGGTTCCGGCAGCTCGGCTTCCCGGTGCCGGAGTCGTTCCCCGCCGAGACGGAATCCCACGATCTGGACATCCTGACGCCTCCCGTGGATCCCGAGGTGCTGCGGCACACGCCGCTGCGACCGGGACGCCCCGTCCTGTACACACAACTGCTCGCGGTCGCCCGGCGTGAGGGCCTCGCCCCGGCGGTGGTCGCCTCCCGCATGCGGGCGTACGGCCTGGCGGTGCCCGCCCTTCGCCCGGTGGCCCCGTCGGAGCTGGACGGCCCGCTGTTCTCCGGCCCGCTGGACTGGCGACGGCTGCGGGCCGGCGCCCCCATCCCGTACGCGCGGGTCCTGGAGGCGGCCTCCCAGCTCATGATCCCGCCCGCGGACATCGCGGCCCGGCTGGCGGAGCACGGTTTCCCCCTCTCCTGTCAGGAGCTGCCCGAGGGGCTGTCGCCCGCGCGGGCCGTCGACCTGATCAGCGAGACGGACCCGCGGAACCGTACGCCCGTCCGCCTGTACGGCCTCTTCAAGGGCGCCCGCGCCCTCGGCACCTCCCTCAGCCAGACCCATGACTGGCTCGTCGCGCTCGGCGTCGACGTCGTGGACCCCGCCGAGGCCGTCCGCGCCGCCCTGCCCCTCATCCCCCGCGCCCGCACCGCCGACCAGCAGGGATGATCACACTGGCCAGAAACAGACCCTCCATGGTTCCCTGGCCGGCATGAGCAGCGTCGATGTCACCACCTGGTACCTGGAGCAGACCTCCCCCGGCGATCTGCGGCCCGCCGCCGCGCCGGAGGGGGACGAGGTGCGGATCGTCCGCGCCGAGGTGCCCTCGCCCGAGTTCAGCCGGTTCCTGTACTGCTCGGTGGGCGGCGACGTGTCGTGGGTGGACCGGCTCGGGCTGACGTACGCGCAGTGGCGGGAGATCCTGGAGCGGCCGGGCGTCGAGACGTGGGTGGCGTACGAGAAGGGGACGCCGGCCGGGTTCATCGAGCTGGACCCGCAGGACGAGGGCGTCGTGGAGATCATGTACTTCGGGCTGATCCCGGCGTTCCGGGGGCGGCGCATCGGCGGGTACCTGCTGTCGTACGGCACCGCCCGGGCGTGGGACCTGGCCGACCGGTGGCCTGGCCGCACGCCCACCAAGCGGGTGCGGCTGAACACCTGCTCCCTGGACGGCGAGCACGCCCTCGCCAACTACGAGCGGCGCGGATTCCGCCTGTACGACACGCGCGTGGCGGCCAAGCCGGCCGTCGAGACGCCGGGGCCGTGGCCGGGCGCCTTCGCCTGAGCGGCGGCACCGGCGGGCCTGAGCGCCCGCTCCCGCACCGCCCCACTCCCCCGCCGCGTCAGCCCCACCCGCCCCGCGCGACGGCGCGCCCAAACGTGACTGGCGCCACACTTGTCCACCATCCGGGACAGTTCCGTCCGCGATGCGGACAAAGGTGGACTGAGTCCAAACTCCCGTGACACGCTTCCGTCATGTCTCGAGCTGGAATTGCCTTGGTGAGTCGGCGGCACGTCGACCTCGGCCGCATGTCCAGCGCCATGTGTCCGGCGAGCTGAGCGAACCCAGCACCCGCCGCGATCCCCCTTTCTGAACCCACCGCGCAATGTCGCGCAGGAGCTCACTCCTGCGCGACATTGCGCAGGTCAGAGCCGCCCTCCTGCAGTCCCGAAGGACGTATAGCCATGGCCGCCACCCCGGAAAAGCCCGCACCCGCCACGCCCCGCCGCAAGGTGGGGCGCCACCGTGGCGAGGGCCAGTGGGCCAGGGGCCACTTCACGCCCCTCAACGGCAATGAGCAGTTCAAGAAGGACGATGACGGTCTCAATGTGCGGACACGCATTGAGACGATCTACTCGAAGGCCGGATTCGACTCCATCGACCCCAACGACCTGCGCGGCCGCATGCGCTGGTGGGGCCTCTACACCCAGCGCCGCCCCGGGATCGACGGCGGCAAGACGGCCGTCCTCGAGCCGGAGGAGCTGGACGACGAGTTCTTCATGCTGCGGGTCCGCATCGACGGCGGCCGGCTGACGACCCGCCAGCTGCGGGTCATCGGCGAGATCTCCCAGGAGTTCGCCCGGGGCACCGCCGACATCACCGACCGGCAGAACATCCAGTACCACTGGATCCGCATCGAGGACGTCCCCGAGATCTGGCGCCGCCTCGAAAAGGTCGGCCTGTCCACGACCGAGGCGTGCGGCGACACCCCGCGCGTCATCATCGGCTCCCCCGTGGCCGGGATCGCCGAGGACGAGATCGTGGACGGCACGCCCGCCGTCGAGGAGATCCACCGCCGGATCATCGGCAACAAGGACTTCTCCAACCTGCCCCGCAAGTTCAAGTCCGCGATCTCCGGTTCGCCACTGCTGGACGTGGCGCACGAGATCAACGACGTGGCGTTCGTCGGGGTGGAGCACCCCGAGCACGGGCCCGGCTTCGACCTGTGGGTCGGCGGCGGCCTGTCCACCAACCCGAAGATCGGTGTCCGGCTCGGCGCGTGGGTCCCGCTGGACGAGGTCCCGGACGTCTTCACCGGCGTCATCTCGATCTTCCGCGACTACGGCTACCGGCGGCTGCGCAACCGCGCCCGCCTGAAGTTCCTCGTCGCCGACTGGGGCGCCGAGAAGTTCCGCCAGGTCCTGGAGGACGAGTACCTGAAGCGGAAGCTGGTCGACGGCCCCGCCCCCGCGCAGCCGGTCCGGCAGTGGCGCGACCACGTGGGCGTCCACCGCCAGAAGGACGGCCGCTTCTACGTGGGCTTCGCCCCGCGCGTCGGCCGCGTCGACGGCGCGACCCTCACCAAGATCGCCGAGGTGGCCGAGGCGCACGGCTCCGGCCGGGTCCGCACCACCGTCGAGCAGAAGATGATCGTCCTCGATGTCGAGGAGGCACAGGTCCCCTCGCTGGTCGCGGCGCTGGAGTCGCTGGACCTGCGGGTGAACCCGTCGCCGTTCCGCCGCGGCACCATGGCGTGCACCGGCATCGAGTTCTGCAAGCTGGCCATCGTGGAGACGAAGGCGCGCGGCTCCTCCCTCATCGACGAGCTGGAGCGCCGCCTGCCGGACTTCGACGAGCCGATCACCATCAACCTCAACGGCTGCCCCAACGCCTGCGCCCGTATCCAGGTGGCGGACATCGGTCTCAAGGGCCAGCTGGTACTGGACGACGAGGGCCGCCAGGTCGAGGGCTACCAGGTCCACCTGGGCGGCGCGCTCGGCCTGGAAGCGGGCTTCGGCCGCAAGGTGCGCGGACTGAAGGTCACCTCCGCGGAGCTGCCCGACTACATCGAGCGCGTCCTCACCCGCTACCAGGCCGAGCGCGAGCCCGGAGAACGCTTCGCCACCTGGGCGGCCCGCGCCGACGAGGAGGCCCTGTCATGAGCGCGAACCGAGCCCTCGAAGAGGGAGAGGCCCTGTCGTGAGTGAGAGGGCTGCTCCTTTCTACTGCCCCTACTGCGGTGACGAGGACCTGCGCCCCGCCGAGCAGGGGCACGGGGCCTGGGAGTGCGGGGCCTGCAATCGAGCCTTCCAGCTGAAGTTCCTGGGCCTGCTGGCCCGGGGCCTCCAGCGCCCTGACAGCGGAGGGGACCCGACATGACCGTCACGGAGAACGACGACGAGCTGAAGGCGCTCGCCGAGCGCGCCGGCCGCGAGCTGGAGGACGCCCCGGCGCTCGACATCCTGAAGTGGGCCGCCGACACGTTCGGCGACCGCTTCTGCGTCACCTCCTCCATGGAGGACGCCGTCGTCGCGCACCTCGCGTCGCGCGCCTTCCCCGGTGTGGACGTGGTGTTCCTGGACACCGGCTACCACTTCCCGGAGACGATCGGCACGCGGGACGCGGTCGCCGCGGTGATGGACGTCAACGTCATCACCCTGACGCCGCGCCAGACCGTCGCCGAGCAGGACGCCGAGTACGGGCCGAGGCTCCACGACCGGGACCCGGACCTGTGCTGCGCGCTGCGCAAGGTCAAGCCGCTGGAGGAGGGCCTGACGAAGTACGCGGCGTGGGCGACCGGGCTGCGCCGCGACGAGTCCCCCACCCGGGCGAACACGCCGGTCGTCGGCTGGGACGCGCGGCGCCGCAAGGTGAAGGTGTCGCCGATCGCCCGGTGGACGCAGGACGACGTCGACGCGTACGTCGCCGAGCACGGCGTCCTCACCAATCCGCTGCTGATGGACGGCTACGCCTCCGTGGGCTGCGCCCCCTGCACGCGCCGCGTGCTGGAGGGCGAGGACGCGCGCGCCGGCCGCTGGGCGGGCCGCGCCAAGACCGAGTGCGGGCTGCACGCATGACGAACGACCATTCCTTGGAGAAGCACGTGACTGGGGCCACCATCTGGCTCACCGGTCTGCCGAGCGCCGGCAAGACCACCATCGCGTACGAGCTCGCCGCCCGGCTGCGCGCCGAGGGGCACCGCGTGGAGGTGCTCGACGGCGACGAGATCCGCGAGTTCCTGTCGGCGGGCCTCGGCTTCAGCCGGGAGGACCGGCACACGAACGTGCAGCGCATCGGCTTCGTCGCCGAGCTGCTGGCGTCGAACGGCGTGAAGGTCCTCGTGCCGGTCATCGCCCCGTACGCCGACAGCCGCGAGGCCGTCCGCAAGCGGCACCAGCAGGAGGGCACCGCGTACCTGGAGGTGCACGTGGCGACGCCGGTCGAGGTGTGCTCCGAACGCGATGTGAAGGGGCTGTACGCGAAGCAGGCGGCGGGCGAGATCAGCGGCCTGACCGGGGTCGACGACCCGTACGAGGAGCCGGAGAGCCCGGACCTGCGGATCGAGTCCCACCGGCAGACGGTGGCCGAATCCGCGCAGGCGCTGCACGCGCTGCTGACCGAGAGGGGCCTGGCGTGACCACGACGATCACGGCGGTGGAGGAGCAGCAGGACAGCCCGTTCGCGCTGTCGCACCTGGACGCGCTGGAGTCGGAGGCCGTCCACATCTTCCGCGAGGTGGCGGGAGAGTTCGAGCGGCCGGTGATCCTCTTCTCCGGGGGCAAGGACTCGATCGTGATGCTGCACCTGGCGCTGAAGGCGTTCGCGCCCGCGCCGGTGCCGTTCACGCTGCTCCACGTGGACACGGGGCACAACTTCCCCGAGGTCATCGAGTACCGCGACCGGACGGTCGCCCGGCACCACCTGCGGCTGCACGTGGCGTCCGTCCAGGACTACATCGACCGCGGCGTCCTCAAGGAGCGCCCGGACGGCACGCGCAACCCGCTGCAGACCGTGCCGCTGACCGAGGCGATCCAGCAGCACCGCTTCGACGCGGTGTTCGGCGGCGGGCGGCGCGACGAGGAGAAGGCCCGCGCCAAGGAGCGGGTGTTCTCGCTGCGCGACGAGTTCTCCCAGTGGGACCCGCGCCGGCAGCGGCCCGAGCTGTGGCAGCTGTACAACGGGCGGCACGCGCCGGGCGAGCACGTGCGGGTGTTCCCGCTGTCGAACTGGACCGAGCTGGACGTGTGGCAGTACATCGCCCGCGAGGGCATCGAGCTGCCGGAGATCTACTTCGCGCACGAGCGGGAGGTGTTCCGGCGCAACGGCATGTGGCTGACGGCCGGCGAGTGGGGCGGCCCCAAGGAGGGCGAGACCGTCGAGAAGCGGCTCATCCGCTACCGCACGGTCGGTGACATGTCCTGCACGGGCGCCGTCGACTCCGACGCCACCACGCTCGACGCCGTGATCGCCGAGATCGCCGCGTCCCGGCTGACCGAGCGGGGCGCCACCCGCGCCGACGACAAGCTGTCCGAGGCCGCGATGGAAGACCGCAAGCGCGAAGGGTACTTCTAGAGATGTCCAGCACCACCGCCGAGCAGCTCTCGGCCACCACCCTGCTGCGTTTCGCGACCGCCGGGTCCGTCGACGACGGCAAGTCCACCCTCGTGGGCCGGCTGCTGCACGACTCCAAGTCGGTCCTCGCCGACCAGCTGGAGGCCGTCGAGCACGCCTCCCGCTCACGCGGCCAGGAGGCGCCCGACCTGGCGCTGCTGACGGACGGCCTGCGGGCCGAGCGGGAGCAGGGCATCACCATCGACGTGGCGTACCGTTACTTCGCCACGGCCCGGCGGAGGTTCATCCTCGCCGACACGCCCGGCCATGTGCAGTACACGCGGAACATGGTGACCGGCGCGTCCACCGCCGAGCTGACCGTGATCCTCGTGGACGCCCGCAACGGGGTGGTCGAGCAGACCCGCCGGCACGCCGCGATCGCCGCGCTGCTGCGCGTCCCGCACGTGGTGCTCGCCGTCAACAAGATGGACCTCGTCTCCTACGAGGAGGCCGTCTTCGCGCGGATCGCCGAGGAGTTCACGGCGTACGCGACGGAGCTGGGCATCCCCGAGGTGACCGCCATCCCGATCTCGGCGCTCGCCGGGGACAACGTGGTGGAGCCGTCCGCGACGATGGACTGGTACGGCGGTCCGACGGTGCTGGAGCACCTGGAGACCGTGCCGGTCAGCCATGATCTGACCGCCTGCCACGCGCGGCTGCCCGTCCAGTACGTGATCCGCCCGCAGACCGCCGAGCACCCGGACTACCGGGGGTACGCGGGGCAGATCGCCGCCGGCACGTTCCGGGTCGGCCAGGAGGTGACCGTGCTGCCGTCGGGCCGTACGTCGCGGATCTCCGGCATCGACCTGCTGGGCACGCCCGTGGACGTGGCGTGGACGCCGCAGTCCGTCACCCTCCTGCTGGAGGACGACATCGACATCTCGCGCGGCGACCTGATCGTGCCGTCCGGGGACGCCCCGGCGACCAGCCAGGACGTCGAGGCGACGGTGTGCCATGTGGCGGACCAGCCGCTGACGGTCGGCCAGCGCGTGCTGCTGAAGCACACGACCCGTACGGTCAAGGCGATCGTGAAGGACATCCCGTCCCGGCTGACCCTGGACGACCTGTCCCAGCACCCGGCCCCGGGCCGGCTGGTCGCCAACGACATCGGCACGGTCAAGGTCCGCACGGCCGAGCCGCTCGCGCTCGACGCGTACGCCGACTCGCGGCGCACCGGCTCGTTCCTGCTGATCGACCCGGCGGACGGCACGACGCTGGCGGCGGGCATGGCGGGCGAGTCGTTCGCCACCGAGAAGGCCGCCGCGGCGCCGGCCGACGATGAGGGCTGGGACTTCTGATGGCCGGCAACGCCCGGAGCGGCGGCGTCCTGATGCCGGGCAACGCCCAGGCGGGCGGCGCCCTGATGGCGGGCGGCGTCCTGATCGCGGGTGGCGTCCTGGCGGCCCGCGACGCGTTCGCGACCTTCGCGAAGGAGGGCGGCCGGGTCGGCGGCGGACGTCTCGGCGCGGGCACCGGGGGTGTCGCCCGATGTGCCCGGTGACCGCCCGCCCGCTCCACCGCCGCGGCCCGCACCGCGGCAGCCCGACCACCGCCGCCCGCCCGGCCGCGCCTGCCCACCCGTACGGGGGGTAGCGGCCGGCCGACGAGAGGAACCTCCCGTGCCTGCCACTCCCCGTCCACGGCCCGCGCCGCGCGCCCGCCGCACCCTCGCCGCCGCCGCGGTCCTGCCGCTGCTGCTCATGGCGCTGGTCTCGTGCGGCTACGGCTCGCAGGCGGTGGAGAACCGGGCGAAGGTGGTGCCCGAGGGGCCGAAGCTGTCCGTGGACACCGTCCGCGTCGGGTACTTCGCGAACCTCACCCACGGCACGGCGCTCGTCGGCGAGCGGGAGGGCTTCTTCCAGAAGGAGCTGCGCGGCACGCGGCTGCGGACCGCCACGTTCAACGCGGGCCCGTCCGCCGTGGAGGCGCTCAACGCGGGGTCGGTGGACATCGCGTACCTCGGCCCCTCGCCCGCGATCAACGGCTACAGCCGCTCCGGCGGCAAGAACCTGCGGATCGTCGGCGGCGCCGCGTCCGGCGGCGTCCGGCTCGTGGTGAACCCGGACCGGGTGAAGGACCTCGCCGATGTGAAGGGCAAGCGGATCGCGACCCCGCAGCTCGGCAACACCCAGGACGTGGCGTTCCTGCACTGGGCGGCCGAGCAGGGCTGGAAGGTCGATCCGCAGAGCGGCCAGGGCGATGTGTCCGTGGTGCGCGTCGACAACAAGATCCTGCCCGACGCCTACCGTTCGGGTTCGGTCGACGGGGCGTGGGTGCCGGAGCCGACCGCGTCGAAGCTGATCGCCGAGGGGGCGAAGCCCCTGCTGGACGAGGCGCGGCTGTGGCCCGGGGGCCGGTTCGTGATCACCAACATCGTGGTCGCGCAGCCCTTCCTGGAGCGGCATCCGGACGTGGTGGAGGCGGTGCTGCGCGGCTCGCTGAAGGCCAACGCGTGGATCGCCGCCCACCCCCGCGAGGCGAAGGCCGCGGCGAACGCCCAGATGGAGGCGCTCACCGGCAAGGCACTGCCGGCCGAGGTCATCGACTCGGCGTGGCCGACGATCCGGTTCCTCGACGACCCGCTGGCGGAGACGCTGCGCGAGCAGGCCCGCCACGCGGAGGCCGCCGGGCTGCTGGAGAAGCCCCTGCTGGACGGGATCTACGACGTGCGGCCGCTCAACCGGGTGCTCGCCGCCGAGGGCCGCGCGCCCGTCGCCGACGCCGGGCTCGGTGTCCGGTGAGCGCCGGCCCGGTGGGCCCCGGCCCGGTGGGGCGCCGTCCGCTGAGTCCCTGTCCCGTGAGTCCCCGCCAGGCCGGGCCCGCCCCGGTAAGGCCCCGGCCGCCCCGCCCCCATCCGTCCCGTCAGTCCGTCAGACCAGCTCCCAGGAGGTGACGACCATGGCCATCACGATCGGTACGGCGCCCCGCGCCGAGGACCGCACGACGGCGGTCGAGTACGCCGCGCGGATCGAGCGCGTCTCGAAGTCCTTCGCCGGCCCCGCCGGGCAGCAGCTCGTCCTGGACGACATCAGCCTCGATGTCGCGCCGGGCGAGTTCGTCACCCTCCTCGGGGCGTCCGGCTGCGGCAAGTCCACCCTGCTCAACCTGGTGGCCGGGCTCGACCGGCCGTCCTCCGGGACGATCGCCACGGACGGGCGGCCCGCCCTGATGTTCCAGGAGCACGCGCTGTTCCCGTGGCTGACCGCGGGGAAGAACATCGAACTGGCGCTGAAGCTGCGCGGAGTGGCCAAGGCCGACCGGCGCGGCGAGGCGGAGCGGCTCCTGGAGCTGGTCCGGCTCGGCGGCTCGTACGGCAAGCGCGTCCACGAGCTGTCCGGCGGGATGCGGCAGCGGGTCGCGATGGCGCGGGCGCTCGCCCAGGACAGCCGGCTGCTGCTGATGGACGAGCCGTTCGCCGCGCTCGACGCGATCACCCGCGACGTGCTGCACGACGAGCTGACCCGCATCTGGCACGAGACGGGCCTGTCGGTGCTGTTCGTCACCCACAACGTGCGCGAGGCCGTGCGGCTGGCCCAGCGCGTGGTGCTGCTGTCGTCCCGTCCGGGCCGGATCGCCCGGGAGTGGACGGTCGGCCTGCCGCAGCCGCGCCGCATCGAGGACGCCGCGGTGGCGGAGCTGTCCCTGGAGATCACGGAACAACTGCGGGGGGAGATCCGCCGACATGGGCAGCACTGACACGAGGGCCGGGGCGGAGCCGCAGTCCGCCGCCGCGCCGGGCAAGGCCAAGGCCGGCGGGCCGGACGACCTGGCGGGCCTGGAGGCCGGCCTCGACGCGCTGGACGCGGTGGAGACCCGGCGTACGCCGCTGCGCGAGACGTTGGTCAGGAAGGTCCTGCCGCCCGTCGTCGCGGTCGCGCTGGTCCTGGTCGTCTGGCAGCTGCTCGTCTGGGCGGAGGTCACCGACGCGTACAAGCTCCCCGCTCCGTCCGCGGTGTGGGACAGCCTGTCCGAGATGTGGCTGCAGGGGACGCTGTTCGGCGTCATGTGGACCAGTGTGTCCCGCGCTCTGCTCGGTTTCGTGCTGGCGCTGGCGATCGGCACGCCGCTGGGGCTGCTCGTCGCCCGGGTGAAGGTCGTGCGCGCCGCAGTGGGGCCGATCCTCTCGGGCCTCCAGTCGCTGCCGTCGGTCGCCTGGGTGCCGCCGGCCGTGCTGTGGCTGGGGCTGAACGACCAGATGATGTACGCGGTGATCCTGCTGGGCGCCGTCCCGTCCATCGCCAACGGCCTGGTGGCCGGCGTCGACCAGGTCCCGCCGCTGTTCCTGCGGGCGGGCCGCACCCTCGGCGCGACCGGGCTGCGGGGCGCCTGGCACATCGTCATGCCCGCGGCGCTGCCCGGCTATCTGGCGGGCCTGAAGCAGGGGTGGGCGTTCTCCTGGCGCTCCCTGATGGCCGCCGAGATCATCGCGTCGTCCCCGGAGCTGGGCCTCGGGCTCGGCCAGCTGCTGGAGAACGGCCGCAACAACTCGGACATGCCGGGGATCTTCCTGGCGATCCTGCTGATCCTGCTGGTCGGCATCGCCATCGACCTGCTGGTGTTCAGCCCGCTGGAGCGCGCGGTGCTGCGCCGCCGCGGACTGCTGGGCAAGGGCTGAGCGCCATGGCCGCGCCCGTCCTCCTCGTCGTCGCGCACGGCAGCCGCGACCCGCGCCACGCCGCGACCGTCCACGCCCTGGTCGGGGCGGTGGCGGCGCTGCGGCCCGGCGTCCGCGTGGAGACCGCGTTCCTCGACTTCAACGTGCCGTCCGTCCCGGCCGTCCTGGAGTCGCTCGCGGCCGACGGCGTACGGGACGTGGTGGCCCTGCCGCTGCTGCTGAACCGCGCGTACCACGCCAAGGCGGACATCCCCGCCGTGCTGCGGCAGGCCCCGCAGGCGCTGCGCGTCCGCCAGGCGGAGGTGCTCGGCCCGTCGCCGCTGCTGCTGCGCGCGGTGGAACGGCGCCTGTACGAGGCGGGGCTCGCCCCCGCCGACAAGCCCGCGACCGGGGTCGTCCTGGCCTTCGCGGGCTCCACCGACCCGGAGGCGAACGCGGTGTTCGCTGAAACGGCGCGGGAGCTGCGGCGTACCGGTTGGTGCGCCGTGCGGCCCGCGTTCGCCTCCGCATCCCTTCCCCGCACCGAGGACGCGGTGCGGGCGCTGCGCGCGGAGGGCGTCCGCCGGGTGGCGGTCGCGCCGTATGTCATCGCGCCGGGCCGGCTGCCCGACCGCATCGCGGCCGGCGCGGCCGGCGCGGACGTCCTCGCCGACGTGCTGGGCCCGGCCCCGGAGCTGGCCCGGCTGCTCGTGCGGCGCTACGACGGGGCCCGTGCCGCGCGCCCGCTGGCGGCCGCGGTCTAGCCGGTGCGCCGGACGTGCGCGGGCGCCGGGATCCGTTCGAGGACGCCGCCCGCGAACACGTCGTACAGCGGCAGCGTCTCCAGGTGCACGTACCCGATGTGGCAGTCGCAGACGGCCAGCGGGCAGGGGCGCGGGGCGAGCGCGGCACGGTAGGAGCCGTCGTACAGGTTGCCCAGCTCGGCGCGGACGAAGTGGCAGCGGCGGACCGTGCCGTCCCCGTCGACGGAGACGACCGACTCGCCGGTGCGGCACGGCAGTCCGGCCGAGCGGTGCGGATGGCGGCTGTACGGGAACAGCGGGTCGACGGCCGTCCACACGGCGGCCTCCTCGTCGGTGTACGCACGGCCCTCGGCGGCGTTGACCCACAGGTAGACATGGGCGGGCAGGGCGGCGCGCAGCCGCCGCGCGTGCTCCAGGTGCTCGGGCAGGCCGACGACGCCGACGCTGTAGCGCACGCCCCGGTCGGCGAGGTCGCGGGCCTTCGCCAGGAACCGCTCGTACGGGGTCTGGCCCGGGTGGTAGGTGCACCACAGGGCGACGGTGTCCGGGTCGGCGTCCGCGAGCCAGTCGGTGCGGCAGCTCAGATTGGTCTGGATGGCGACGCGCCGGACGTGCGGCAGGTGCGACAGCTCGACCAGCGCCCGCCGGTACCAGGAGCGGACCAGCCCCTCGCCCCAGGGGGTGAACAGCACGGACAGCCGGTCGCCGGTCTGCGCGGCGGCCCAGGCGGTGAACCGCTCCAGCGCGGCGCGGTCGGCGCGCAGCTGCGCGGGCGTGTCGCGGCGCTTGGCGAAGGGGCAGTACGGGCAGTCGTAGTCGCACGAGGCGAGCGGCCCGCGGTACAGGATCGTCAGGTCCACGGCCGGCTACTTCGCCTCGTACGCGGCCATCGCGGCCCGCACGGCGGGTGAGAACAGGGCGGGGCCGAGCGCGTCGGAGTGGGCCAGGCCCTCCGGGGAGAGCCGCAGCACACCGCCGCCCGCGCCGCCGCCGCCCGCGCCGCCGCCGCCCGCGCCGCCGCCGGCCGCGCCGTCCCCGGCGAGCCAGCCGCGGGCGGCGAAGGCGGCGAGCTCGGCGGGGAAGTCGTCGTGCGGGTCGGTGCCGAACCGGTCGCGGTAGTCGGCGAGCGGCATGCCGCGCGCCTGGAGGAGGGACTGCAGGAGGTGGCGGCGGCGTGCCTCGTCCGCGTCGACCCTCCGGCCGTGGACCGCGTGCCCGAAGTCCTCGGTGGCGGTGTAGTCGTCGATGATCGCCCGTATCCGCCCCATGTCGACGGCGTAGTCGAAGGAGTAGTGGAGCGTGGAGGTGTACGAGCGGGCGCCGCAGCCTAGGCCGATCATGCCGTCGGTCTGGCAGGCGTGGTCGTCCGGGCCCTGCGGCGCCGCGTCGGCGCGTCGGAACATCCGCATCGACACCTGCTCGTAGCCGTGCGCGAGGAGGTGGTCGCGGCCCTGCCGGTACAGGGCGAGGCGCTGCTCGTCCCAGTCGCGGTCGGTGTGGGCGGTGCGGCGGGCCAGACCGGTGAGGGCGCGGACGTACAGCGGGTAGAGGTACAGCTCCTCGGGCCGCCAGGCGAGCGCGGCGTCGAGGGAGGTGCGCCAGGTGGCGGGGGTCTGGCCGTCGATGCCGTAGATGAGGTCGATGTTCAGGACGGGGACGCCCGTGTCGCGGATGCGGCCGAGCGCGGCCTCCACGTCGGCGCGGCGCTGGGGCCGTACGGCCGCCCTGGCCTCCTCGTCGACGAAGGACTGCACGCCGATGCTGAGGCGGGTGGCGCCGCGCTCGGCGAGGACGGCGAGCCGGTCGGCGGTCGCGGTGGCGGGGGACGTCTCGACGGAGAGCGGGATCGCGCGCAGGTCGGCGCCCATGCGGGTCTCCGCGATGTCGCAGAGCCGCTCCAGTTCGCGGGCGGTCAGGAACGTGGGGGTTCCGCCGCCGAAGGCGGCGTTGGCGAAGCGCACGGCGCCGGGCCCGGCGGTGTCCGACGCGTCGAGGGCGTCGCGGACGGCGGTGGCCTGCCGTTCGAGCGCGTTGAGGTAGCGGCCGGTCAGCCCCTCGGGGGCGCCGATGCGGGTGAAGAGGTTGCAGAAGCCGCAGCGGACCTCGCAGAACGGGATGTGGAAGTACAGGGAGAGGGCGTCCTTGGCCTCGCCCCGCCACAGGTCGCGCAACGCGGGACGGTCGTCCAGCTCCGTGTACGCGGTCTTGTGCGGGTAGGCGTAGACGTACGCCTCGTACGGCCGCACGGGGCCCACGGTGGCGGCGGGCGCGGAGGCGGTGGCGGTGGGCGCGGAGGCGGTGGCGGGCGCGGGGGCGGTGGTGGGCGCGGGTGCGGGGGTGGCGGCGGGCGCGGTCATGCGGACGGCTCCAGGAAGAAGTGTGCGTACGGCACGGTCCACACGGCCTCGTGGCCGATGCGGTGGCCGGTGTAGCCGTCGTCGCCGTAGGTCGTGCCGTGGTCCGAGCAGACGATGGCGAAGCAGCGGCGGCGGGAGCTCATCGCGGCGAACAGCCGCCCGATGTGCCGGTCGACGTACTCCAGGGCGGCGGCGTGGGTGGCGCGGCTGTCCCCGGCCTCGCGGGTCGCGCCGGGCAGGTGGAACCAGTTCGGCTGGTGCAGCGCGGAGACGTTGAGGAAGAGGAACAGCCGCCGCTCGCGCGGGAGTCCGGCGACGATCCGCTCGGCCCGCGCCACCTGCGCCTCGAAGGAGACGGGTGACGCGACGCCGAACTCCGGTTCCCAGTGGCTCTCCTGGAACATGCCCGGCAGGACGTCGCCGAGCGCGCCCCGCTTGTTGAAGAAGCCGACTCCCCCGACGCACACCGTGCGGTACCCGGCGGCGGCCAGCCCGGACACGAGGTCCGGTGTGTCGAAGACGTAGGTGCGCCCGGCGGTCGTCTCGCTGCCGGCGAAGCGGGCGGCGAACAGCCTCGGGTGCGGCCCCGGCGCGGCGGGCGTGGGCAGGAACCCGGCGAACATCGCCTGGTGGGAGGCGTAGGTGAAGCTGCCGGGGGCGTGCCGCTTCTCCCAGGCGCCGCCGGGGAGGTGGCGGGCCAGGTGGGGGATGCGGCCGGCGGCGGCGAGCTCGGCGGCCACGTCGTAGCGGAGGGTGTCGAGCGTGAGCAGGAGCAGGTCGTCCCGGCCGACGACCTCGTTCATGTCGGGCGGCTCGGGGACGGCGTCCGTGCCGGACGGCTCGGGGATGCCCGTGGTCCCGGGCGGCTCGGGGACGGCGTCCGTGCCGGACGGCTCGGGGATGCCCGTGGTCCCGGGTGGATCGGCGACGGCGTTCGTGCCGGAGGCCGCGTGGCCGGGGTGGCCGGGTGTGCCGGAGTGGCCGGGTGTGCCGGGGAGGTGGCTGCTGTCAGGCGGATGCACGGTGGTTCCTCGTGTGGTGGTGCTGTACGGCGGCGATCTGGGCCGCGTAGGTGTCGAGGCCCTCGGCGCCGCTGCCGGGCAGCCCGGTGAGGCCGGGCAGGAGGTCGCCGAAGGCGTTGACCTCGGCGACGGCGAACCGGCGCCAGCCGACCGCCGGGAGCAGGTCGACGCCGACGCAGAGCGTGCCGGGGAAGCAGGCGGCGGCCCGCTCGCAGATCTCCAGGGCGTCGGCCCAGCGGGGGCCGGCGGCGGCCATGGCGGCGGCCAGGTCGCCGCGCCGGCCGCCGAGGTGGAGGTTGGTCATGGGCGAGCGGCTGGTGCGGGCGACGGCGTGGGTGGCCCTGCCCGCGACCACGACGACCCGCAGGTCCGCCGTCCGGCCGCCCAGGGACGCCTTGGGCCACCACCGTTCGATGTGCAGCCCGTCCGGGGCGAGCGCGTCGGCGAGGGCGGCGATCTCCCGTTCGCCGTCGAGGCGGCGGACGCGCAGTGAGTTGTGGAGGCGGCCGTCCGGGGTGGCCTCCACGGACGTGGTCGCCCTGATCCGGCCGCGTCCGGCCGTCTCGAGGGCGACGACACCGGACGCGGAGGACCCGTGGGCGGGCTTGAGGAAGACGCGGGGCATGCCGTGCGCGTCCATCAGGGCCCGTACGTCGTCCCAGCCGCGCACCGGGGCGGCGCCGCCGGAGGTGGGCGACGCGGGGACGGGCACCCCGGCCCGGTCGAGGACGGCGTGGCAGCGCCGCTTGTCGAAGAGGACGGCCAGCTCGTCGGGGTCGTCGAGGCGCACGCCGCCCCGCAGCGTGCGGACGGCGGCGGTGAACCGCTCGTACCAGCGGGCGCCGCCCTCGACGCGGGTCGGGTCGTCCACGCCGCGCAGGGCCCGGTCCACCTCGGCGTTCTCGCCGGGCGAATCGAGCCGCACGACCTCGTCGGGCGCGAACCCGGCGCCGCCGTCGCGCAGGACGTCCGCCCAGGGCACGACGCGCGGCGCGGGCAGCCCGGCCTCCCGTACGGCCCGGTCGAACAGGGCGACGCGGCGGTTCTCCGGGTTGCCGACGACCGCCCAGCGCGGCGGCGCTTCCACCGTCACGGCCGGTCCGTCACTCGCCGACGGCGACGAACCGCCGGACGCGGCCGTCCCACTCGTACTCCTCGGCGTCGTCGCGGTCCAGGGACAGGGCGACGCCGGCGGGCTCCAGCGCCTCGCGCAGACGCCGCTCCATCGGCTCGCTCAGGTAGTGGTGGTGCAGGTCGAGCTTGCGGAGGTGGGTGAGCGGCTGTCCGCCGAGCAGGGCCTCGGCGCCCTCGTCGGTGAGGACGCCCATCGACAGGTCGAGGACGTCCAGGCGGGAGACGACCGGCGCGGAGGCCGCCGCCCGGGCGATGTGGTCCTGGATGTCGCTGTTGCGCAGGGCGAGATGGCGCAGGCGGGGCAGGCGGGAGCCGTCGAGGATCGGCGCCACGTCCTCGACGGAGCAGTCGCCGCCGTACTCCTCCGTGCCCAGCCACAGGTCGAGGAGCTCCAGCGCGGGGAAGTCGCTCGCGGCGATGCCCCGCACGACCGCGGCGGGCATGCCGCCGGTCTCCACGACGAGGGTCCGCAGCCGCCGGTGGGTGGCGGCCGGGAAGGCGAGGGCCGTGCCGCCCCGCACCCCGAACGCCTCCAGCTCGGGGAAGCCGTCGAGGAGCGGGGTGACGTCGCTCTGGGTGATCCAGGAGATCTCGCACTCCTCGGACTCCATGTCGCCGAGGAACAGGGCGCGCAGGGAGGTCAGGCGGGACCGGGCGTCGAGGACCGTCCGGACGATCTCCTCCGAGCCGTTCTCGTACGCCTCCTCCCAGGCGCCGACGACGAGGGCGCGGACCCTGCCGGGGTCCACGGCGGCGGTGAACCGCGCGAACGCCTCGGGCCAGGTCTCCTCCGCGTCGTACGTGTCGGTCGACACCCGCCAGGCGACGGCGTCGGCCTCGGGCAGGGGCGTGCGGCCCTCGTCGTCCGGTCCCGGGAAGTCGTGGACCGGAAGCCCGTACCACGTGTTGTCGTCCCCCAGCATGGCTGCCCCGCCGTTCCTCGTCCGTCGTTGTGGATGCGCTGCCAGTTGTAGCAAGCGCCACTGACAACGCGGTCGGGCGGGGGCGCCGGTCAGTCGTAGGAGAGGCCGCCCGTGCGGGTGCGCTTCAGTTCGAAGAAGCCGTAGTGCGCGGCGAGGGTGCGGAAGGCGTCGAAGAGGCGGACGGCCTCCTCGCCGCGCGGGATCGCGTTGAGGACGGGGCCGAACCAGACGGTGCCGTCGACGTGGATCGTCGGGGTGCCCACGTACCCGTCGGCGGCGGGGTCCTTGCCCGCGTCGTGGCTGCGGCGCACGGCCTCGTCCCAGGCGGGGTCGCCGGCGGCCTTCGCCAGCTCGGCGGGCAGGCCGAGTTCGGCCAGCGCCTCGGCGGCGACCGCGTCGAAGTCGCCGTTCCTCTCCTGGTGGATGCGGGTGCCGAAGGCCGTGTACAGGTCGCGCAGCACGTCCTCGCCGTGCCGCTCGGCCGCGGCCGCCGCGACGCGGACGGGGCCGACGGACCGGTCGACGAGGTCGCGGTACCAGTCGGGCAGTTCGTTGCCCTCGTTGTGGAGGTGCAGGCTCATCACGTGGAAGCGGACGTCGAGGTCGCGGTGGCGTTCGACCTCCAGGATCCAGCGGGAGGTGATCCAGGCGAACGGGCAGGCGGGGTCGAACCAGAAGTCGACGGCGGTCGTGGGCTGTTCAGTGCTCATGCCCGGCGACGCTAGCCGAGGGGTGGCCTGGGCGGGCGGGCCAATCAGCCGCCGGTCTCCTGGGCCATTTCGGCGAGCTTGAGGACGGTGTTCCAGTTGCGGGTGGTGGCGACGAGCCCCCGTACGACGGCGGGGCGGGCGAGTGCCGCGGCCAGCTTGGAGCGGCCCAGGCCGTCCGGGGCGTACAGGTAGAGCGCCCGGTCCCCGAGACGGAACTCCTCCGGCAGGTGGGCGTCCGCGTCGAGCGCGGCGAACCGGTCGGCGGTGACGGGCGCGGAGAAGTACGTGACGTGCAACTGCCGGGGCTCCAGCTCCGCCGCGGGGAACGGGCAGTCGTCGACCACGGCCCGCAGGTAGGGCCCGCCGCGGACGAGGCAGTCGACGCGGAACCCGAAGCGCTCCTCCAGCGCCCGCTCGATCGCGCCGGCGAGCGCGTCCTCCCCGGCGCCGGACGCGGTGGTGAAGAAGGCGTTGCCGGACTGGAGATAGGTCCGCACGTCGGTGTGGCCCAGCCCGGCGAGGACGCCGCGCAGCTCGGCCATGGGCACCTTGCGGGGCCCGCCGACGTTGACTCCGCGCAGCAGGACGGCGTATCGCGTGGTCGTCGTCATGGCGCCACCCTAGGCCCCTGCCGGCGGTTCACCGCCGCCCCGCGCCACCCCGGCACGCCCCGGCGACCGCGCTGCGGCAGGCACGCGGCGCCGCCCGGCGCGGACGGTCCGGTCCCTCGGGCGCGCACGGTCCGGTCCGTTGGGGGGCGCGGACGGTCCGGTCCGGGCGTCGCACGGAACGCGGTCCGACCGGGCGGGCGACCAGGCGGTCACGGCGCAGCTGAGCCGCTGCGGCGGGGCTCTGCGACCCGGCGGCCTCGTCCCGATCGGCGCGGCCCCGGGCGTCCCGAAGCCGTCGGCACCGCAGCGGATGCGGGCGTCACCGGCGGCGGGGTCGCCCATCCCCGTCCCAACCGCGGCCTAAGACCCGGTCCCCGTGCCGGCCGGGTGGCCGAGGACGGCGAAGAGCTCGTCGAGCGGGGCCGGGACGCGGACGGGGTCGAGGGCCTCGACGAGGACCCGGCCGTAATGGATCTTGCGGCCCTTCTTCGTGCCGAGGAAGCGGCGCAACTGCCGCTCGGGGGCACGCCCCTGCTGCGCGGGCTGGCGCAGGAACGTCCGCAGGGGCCGCAGGTCGCCCTCGTCCCGGACGAGTTCCTCCACCCGCTCCGGGCCCAGGGCCCGGATGAGTTCGTCCTCCAGGTCGGCCGCGCAGACGAAGAAGTCCGCCTCCGCCGCGCCGGCCGCGGTGAACCCCCGTGCGTAGTACGGGCGCTCCGCCTCGTCGCACAGGCCGGTGAGGCGCAGGCCCAGGCCCGGTGCTCCGAGGAGCCGGGCGTAGCGTCCGACGCTCATGGCGCCGCCGATCGACAGGACGCAGACCCCTTCGGCCGCCAGGTCCCGGCCCCGGCGCCGGGCCAGCGCGTCGACGGCCGCGACGTCGCTCGCCCCTTCGAGGAGGACCGCCGTACGGACGGGGAGCCGGGCGGCCAGCCGGTGAGCGGGCTCGCCGGGGCCGCCCTCCGCCCAGGCGGTCACCGCGTCCCGGAACGCCCGCATGCCGGTGGTGCGACTGTCGTCCATGCGACGAGTCTCGGTCCCACGGGGCGGTCGCGCGAGGGAATTTCACGGGCTGCCGCATCCTCCTCCGCCGCCGCCCCCGCCCCCGTCGGCTCCGCCGCCGCCTCCGCCGCAGGTGCCGGCGTCCCCGGCGGAGCCCCAGTCGTCGGGCGCGGCCCACCAGGAGGCGGGGGCCGTCGCGAAGCCGTCGCCGTACGGGCTGGGCACGGCCCGCCAGATCTCGGAGGTGACCAGCGCCCGCAGTGCGGGTTCGTCCGAGGCCGCCAGGCCGTCGAGGGCGACCGCGCCGAGCGGGGTCGCGGCCAGGGCGGTGAGGGCGTCGCCCGCCGTGCGGGAGGGCGCCGGGCGCCGGCGGGCCGCGCGCAGGGCGTCGAGCCCGGCCCGCACGCGGTACGGCACCTGCGCCGCGACCGGCCGGACGATCCAGGCGGGTACGGCGGCGACGGCGGCCAGGGCCAGCCCGGCCCACCACCGGTGCGGCGCGCCGGCGGCCGCCTCGTACAGGGCGAGCGCGGCCGGGGGCACCGCAGACGCCCACAGCAGGCGCCGGGCACGCCGCTGCCGGAGCCGCAGGGAGGCGGCGACGAGCAGGCCCTCGGCGCGCAGCCGGTCCCCGACGGACCGCACCGCGCCGCTCGTGGCGGTGCGGGCGACCAGGGGGCCGAGGCGCTCGGCGCGGGAGACGCCCGCGGCCTGGAGGAGCGCCTTCTCTATGCCGTCCCGCGCGTCGGCCGCGTGAGCGTCGGCGTGGAGCGTCACCGTGCCGTCCTCGGCGACCGACAGCCGGCCTTCCTCCCTCATCCGGAACAGCACGGTCGTGGCGACCCGGCGCGGCCCTCCCGCCAGGAACGCCAGTTCCTCGGCGGACAGGTCCCGGCGGACCTCCCCGTCGCACCTCAGTGCCGCCACCACCCGCGCGGCAGCGGCGAGCCGGTACACGAGCGCCCCGGCCACCAGGACGAAAGCCGCGAGATAGACCCCTGTGTGGACCATCGCCGTTCCCCCGTACTCCCCCGTCACTCCCCCCGGGGTTGTCCCCGCCCCACGAGATCGACACGCCACGTGCCCCGGTCCGGGCCGCCCCCGCGCCCGCTGCGGCGCCTGCTGCGGGTGCTCGGCGGTCTTCGGGGAGGGCCGGACCCCTGCGGGGGTGGCCGGCGGGGATGCGGGAGACTGGCCGGTGAACGGCAGGTACGTGCGGGATCAGGTCCCGTGAGAGGTGAAGGGCGGGGCGGCGGGATGGACGAGGCGCGGGCGCGGGAGGTCCTGGACGCGGCCGGTTTCGCGGCGGGCGGCGGGGACGCGCCGCTGCTGGCGCTGGGCGAGAACGCCGTGTTCGCCGCCGGGCGGCTGGTGGTGAAGGTGGGGCGGGACGCCTCGCTGCTGGACCGGGCGCGCCGCGAGGTGGCCGTCGCCGAGTGGCTGGCGGACGCGGGCGTCCCCGCCGTACGGGCGGCCGAGCACGGCGCGCGGCTGGTGGACGGCCATCCGGTGACCGTGTGGCGGCGGCTGCCGGACGCCGTACGGCCCGCCGAGCCGCGCGACCTGGCGCCGCTGCTGCGCCGGGTGCACGAGCTGCCCGCGCCGCCGTTCCCGCTGCCCGCCCGGGACCTGCTGGGCGGGGTGGAGCGGTGGCTGCGGCTGGCGGGCGACGCGATCGACCCGGCGGACGCGGCGTATCTGCGCAAGCGGCGGGACGGGTTCGCCGACGCGGCCGCGGCGCTGGTGCCGCGTCTTCGGCCGGGCCCGATCCACGGCGACGCGCTGACGCGGAACGTCCATGTGGGCCCGGACGGGCCGGTCCTCGTCGACCTGGAGACCTTCTCCGTGGACCTGCGCGAACACGACCTGGTGGTGCTGGCCCTGTCGCGCGACCGGTACGGCCTGGCCCCGGCGGCGTACGACGCGTTCACCGACGCGTACGGCTGGGACGTGCGGGAGTGGGAGGGCTGCGCCGTGCTGCGCGGGGCGCGGGAGACGGCGAGCTGCGCGTGGGTCGCCCAGCACGCGCCGGCCAACCCGAAGGCGCTGGCCGAGTTCCGCCGCCGGGTCGCGTCGCTGCGGGACGACGACCCGGAGGTGCGCTGGTACCCGTTCTGACGGGCTGTCATCATGATCCGGTCATGTCCCGCGGAAGCCCACCGGACGAACGGAGACCAGGATGCGCGTCGAGTTGGACGAGGTGGCCCTGGAGGTCCAGGACAGCGGGGGCACCGGCCCCGCCGTGCTCCTGGTGCACGGCTTCCCGGACACCCATGACTGCTGGCGCCTGCAGGTGCCCGCGCTGAACGCGGCCGGATACCGGACGATCGTCCCCGACCTGCGCGGCTTCGGCGGCTCCGACCGCCCGGCGGACACCGCCGCGTACGCCCCGGCGCGTTCGGCGGCGGACCTGCTGGCGCTGCTCGACCGGCTGGGCGTGGGCCGGGCGCACCTCGTCGGCCACGACTGGGGGTCGGGCATCGTGCAGGGCCTGGCCATGGCCGTACCGGACCGGGTGGCGAGCCTGTCGCTGCTGTCGGTGGGCCACGTGGGCGCGCTGGACGCCGCGGGATGGGAGCAGCGCAGCCGCTCGTGGTACATGCTGCTGTTCCAGTTCGAGGGCATCGCCGAGGAGTGGCTGCTGCGGGACGGCGCCGCGCGTCTGCGGGAGTTCCTGGCCGAGCACCCGGACGCGGACGAGGCGGTGGCGCGGCTTTCGGAGCCGGGCGCGCTGACGGCCGCGCTGGCCGTCTACCGTGCGGGGCTGCCGCCGAAGGCGCTGTTCGGGCCGGCGGTGCCGCTGCCGTCGCTGCCGGGCCCCGTGCTGGGCATGTGGAGCACCGGCGACCGGTTCCTCACCGAGCAGGCGATGACGGGCACGGAGAAGTACGTGGACGGCTCCTGGCGGTACGAGCGGGTCGAGGACGCGGGCCACTGGCTCCAGCTGGACGCGGCGGAGCGGGTCAACGCGACGCTGCTGGACTTCCTGGCCGCGCACCCCTGACGCCGCGGGCCCGTGCCCGGGGCCTCGCGCGGGCGCCGGACGGAGCCCCTCGGGTCTGGTCCTGGAGGCCGCTCAGCCGGTGACCGCCGCGGAAGCCGCCCCCTCGGGCGCGGGTCCGTCGGCGGGCACGGGGCCGGCCGGCACCACACCGGCGGGCGCGGGCCCGACGGTGCCCTCCCGGGGCGCGGGCACTGCGGCGGGGGGCACCGCCGCGCCGGGCGCGCGCTCAACAACCCCGGCCCCGGCGGAAACGGCCCCGGCCCCGGCGGGAAGGGCCCCGGCGGGCTCCGGCTCGCGCAGCGGCCAGCGCGGGTCGACCACGGCGTCCGGGGTGCCCTTGCGGCGCAGGAAGCCCTGGAAGTCGGCGGCCCACTCGGCGTACCACTCCACCTGCCGGGCGTGCAGCTCGCGCGGGGTGAGCCGGGCCACCAGCGCGTGCCGCTCGGCTATCGCGCAGGCGACGAGGACGGCGGCGAGGGCGTCGGCGGCCGCCTCGTGCGCCCCGTCGAGGACCACGCCGTACTCGGCGCAGACCGCCTCCAGGTTCCGCTTGCCGCGCCGGTAGCGGTCCACGGCCCGGTCGATGGTGTACGGGTCGACGACCGGGCCGATCGGGCGTCCGCCGAGCCGGTCGCGGAGCGACGGCAGTCCGTGCCGCCGCAACTCGGCGGTGAGCAGCGTCAGATCGAAGGCGGCGTTGTAGGCGACGACGGGTATCCCGCGCGTCCAGTACCCGGCGAGCGCGTCGGCGACCTCGTCGGCGACCTCGCGGGCCGGGCGGCCCTCGGCGGCGGCGCGCTCGCTGCTGATGCCGTGGATCGCGGAGGCCTGCGCGGGGATGCGGACGCCGGGGTCGGCGAGCCACTCGCGGCGCGCCAGGGTGCGCCCGTCCCGTACCTCCACGACCGCCGCCGTGACGATCCTCGCCTCGAACGGCTCCGTCCCCGTCGTCTCCAGGTCGAATCCGACGAGCGTCTCCCCGTGCCAGCGCATGCCTGAACCTCCTTCGTGGCGCCGCGGTCCGCGCGGCGCCTCCCCCCTTGGGCTTTTCACCCTCGCACGCGGCACTGACAACGGGCCCCGCGGCCCCGTATCGGGAGTCTCAGGACACCGGGCGCGAATCCGCCCAGAACGACTCGAATTCCTCGCGGTAGGTCTCGAACAGCCCGTGGTCGCCGTCCGGCGAGGAGGTGACGACGGACCGCCGCCCGCCGCGCAGGACCAGGACGGGCGCCTCCATGCCGCGGGCGCGCCGCAGGTAGGACTGGACGACGCCGACGCCGTCGGGGCCGTCGCCGTCGACCAGGTAGGCGGTGAAGCGGGGCGTCTCGTCGAAGACCTGGATCTCGAAGGCGCCGGGGTCGCGCAGCTTGGAGCGGACGCGCCGCATGTGCAGGATGTTCATCTCCACGGAGCGGCTGAGCTCGCCCTTCTTGATGCCGAGCTCCCGCTCGCGCCGTTTGACGGCGCTGCTGGCGGGGTTGAGGAACAGCAGCCGTATCCGGCAGCCCGACTCGGCGAGGCGGACGAGCCTGCGGCCGGAGAAGTTCTGCACGAGCAGGTTGAGGCCTATGCCGATGGCGTCGAGGCGGCGGGCGCCGCCGAACAGGTCCTCGGCGGGCATCTGCCGCTGGAGGCGCACCCGGTCGGGGTGGACGGACACCACGTCGGCGTACCGGTCGCCCACCAGGTCCTCCACGGCGTCCACGGGGAGCCGGTGCGCGGACGGCACGCCCGCGCCGCTGCCGAGGATCTCCAGCAGGCGGGCCGAGGCGCGCTCCGACTGGTCGAGGACGGTCCGCGACAGGGCGCGGTTGCGGGAGACGACGTTGCGGGTGACCTCCAGCTCGTCGAGGGCCAGCTCGAGCTCCCGCCGGTCGTCGAAGTAGGGCTCGAAGCAGGGCCAGTGCTGGACCATGAGCTCCCGCAGCTGGGGCAGCGTGAGGAAGCTGAGGACGTTGTCGTCGGCGGGGTCCAGCAGGTAGCCCTTGCGGCGGGAGACCTCGCGGACGGCGACGGCGCGCTGCACCCACTCCTGTCCGGCCGGTCCGGCGGCGGCCACGACCCAGTCGTCGCCGTGCATCGGCTCGTAAATGGGCCGCAGGACGGCCGCGACGACCGCGCGCAGACGCTGTTCGACCAGATTCAGCCAGATATAGGCCCGTCCGGCGCGCTGGGCGCGGGTGCGCACCTCGCTCCAGTCGCGTGCGTCCCATTCCAGTTCCGCACCGATCTCCATCGGCCGGGCGAGGGAGACCGCGCCGGGCGGGACATCTGCGGAGTCAGTGGAGTCCCCCTCATGACCCGAGTCACCTGGGGGCAGCTCCAGCCCTCCCGAGCTCACCCGCGCACCGCCTTCTGGTTCCGAACACCCGTCTTCAACGATCAAGGAAGGGTACTCCGGGAGGGCGATGCGGTGCAGCCGGATGGACAGGCTCATTTCCCCACGTCCCTTGATTCACGCGGTGGTTCCGGGGTGCGGCGCGGGCTTCAGTGAGCTGATTCATAGTGGTGAGCGGCCGTCACCGGGCCCCGGCGCGGACCGCCCGGGCGGGTGACGGGCGCGGGGAAGCGCGGGGGACACCGGCGAACGCGGAGTTGACCCCTCCGCCTCCGCGCCGGCGCCCGCGCCGTCTGGCCGGAACCCTGCGCCCCGCGGTCCGGCGCCGGGGCGGCCCGTACGGCCTCCGGCCCCGGCGCCGGATGCGCCACCCGTCCGGGCGCGCGCACCGCCGCGCCCGGCCACGCCACCCCAAGAGGGGCGATTTCCGGCCAGATCGCCGCGCGGCCGCGGCGCGGGTATCCGCACGGACTCGTCGCCGGTCACCCGGTAGCACCGTCCGGCGTCCTAGGCGGGCGGGCCACTTTGGTGGAGTATCAAGCGGAGTGACCCATTAGCCGGATCAGAATGGAAGAGTCTTATCTATGCAGGTCTGGCCGGGACAGGCTTATCCCCTCGGCGCCACGTACGACGGCGCCGGTACCAACTTCGCGGTCTTCTCGGAGGCCGCCGAGCGCATCGAACTGTGCCTGCTGCACGACGACGGTTCGGAGACCGCGGTGGAGCTGCGGGAGACCGACGCGTTCGTGCGCCACGCCTATCTGCCCGGGGTGATGCCGGGGCAGCGGTACGGCTTCAGGGTGCACGGCCCGTACGCGCCGGAGCGCGGCCTGCGGTGCAACTCCGCGAAGCTGCTCCTCGACCCGTACGCCCGCGCGGTCGCCGGGACGATCGACTGGGACGAGGCGGTGTACGGCTACCACTTCGGCAGGCCGGACTCGCGCAACGACCTCGACTCGGCGCCGCACACCATGTCGTCCGTCGTCGTGAACCCGTACTTCGACTGGGGCGACGACCGGCCGCCGCGCACGGACTACCACCGCACGGTCATCTACGAGGCCCATGTGAAGGGCCTGACGATGCTGCACCCGGCGCTCCCCAAGGAGCTGCGCGGCACCTACGCGGGCCTCGCCCACCCGGCGATCATCGAGCACCTGACCGAGCTGGGCGTGACCGCCATCGAACTGATGCCGGTCCACCAGTTCGTCCACGACCACCGGCTGGTCGACGCCGGGATGGCGAACTACTGGGGCTACAACACCATCGGGTACTTCGCCCCGCACAACGCCTACGCGTCCTGGGGCGACCGGGGCCAGCAGGTGCTGGAGTTCAAGTCGGCGGTGCGGGCCCTGCACAAGGCGGGCATCGAGGTCATCCTCGACGTGGTGTACAACCACACGGCCGAGGGCAACCACCTGGGCCCGACGCTCTCCTTCCGGGGCCTGGACAACCCCTCGTACTACCGGCTCGTGGAGAACAACCCCCGGTACTACATGGACACCACGGGCACCGGGAACTCGCTGCTGATGCGCTCCCCGCACGTCCTCCAGCTGATCATGGACTCGCTGCGGTACTGGGTGACGGAGATGCACGTCGACGGCTTCCGCTTCGACCTGGCGGCGACGCTGGCCCGCCAGTTCCACGAGGTGGACCGGCTGTCGTCGTTCTTCGACCTGGTGCAGCAGGACCCGGTGGTCAGCCAGGTCAAGCTGATCGCCGAGCCGTGGGACGTGGGCGAGGGCGGCTACCAGGTGGGGAACTTCCCGCCGCTGTGGACCGAGTGGAACGGCATGTACCGGGACACGGTCCGCGACCTGTGGCGCGGCGAGCCGAGGACGCTCGCCGAGTTCGCCTCCCGGCTGACCGGCTCGTCCGACCTGTACCAGGACGACGGGCGCCGCCCGCTCGCCTCCGTCAACTTCGTGACCTGCCACGACGGCTTCACCCTGCGGGACCTCGTCTCGTACAACGAGAAGCACAACGACGCCAACGGCGAGGGCAACCGCGACGGTGAGAGCCACAACCGGTCGTGGAACTGCGGCGTCGAGGGCGAGACCGACGATCCGGACGTCCGCGCGCTGCGGATGCGCCAGATGCGCAACTTCATCGCGACGCTGCTGCTCTCCCAGGGCGTGCCGATGCTCAGCCACGGCGACGAGTTCGGCCGCACGCAGCACGGCAACAACAACGCCTACTGCCAGGACGGCGAGCTGTCCTGGGTGCACTGGCCCGGCGCGGGCGGGAACAGCGGTGCCGGCGGCACGGACGACGTGGCGGAGGCGGAGGCCAGGAGCCTGCTGGAGTTCACCCGTTCGATGGTGTGGCTGCGCCGCGACCACCCGGTGTTCCGGCGCCGCCGCTTCTTCCACGGGCGGCCGGTGGAGGGCACCCACGACGACCTGTCGGACATCGCCTGGTTCACCCCGGACGGCCGGGAGATGACCGCCCGGGACTGGCAGGCGGCGCACGCCAAGGCGCTGTCGGTGTTCCTCAACGGGCACGCGATCTCCGAACCGGGCCCGCGCGGCGAGCGGATCTCCGACGACTCGTTCCTGCTGATGTTCAACGCGGGCGCGGACGACCTGGACTTCGTCGTCCCGGTCAACCACGGCCGCCAGTGGCAGGTCGTCGTGGACACCGCCGTCCCCGAGGGCATCGCGCCGGGCCAGGGCGACAAGGTGGCGGCCGGCGACCGGCTCACCCTCGTCGGCCGCAGCCTGACCGTGCTGCGCCGCCCGGCGTAGCCCCCGGCGTCCGGGGGGGGCGGGCCCCCTCGGACGCGGAGGTCGGCGGGGCCGCCGTTCCCCCGAACGAGGTCATCGGCCGGGTCGAGGAGAGACCCGGCGCGCGGGCGGGTACGTACGTTCGCATGACGTCCCACGCGCCCCGCGCCCCGCTCGCCACGTACCGGCTCCAGCTCCAGCCGGAGTTCCCGTTCGGGGCCGCCGCCGAGGCGGTGCCGTACCTGGCCGCCCTCGGCGTCACCCATCTGCACCTGTCCCCGGTCCTGGAGGCCGTCCCCGGCTCCGCGCACGGCTACGACGTGACCGACCACGGCCGGGTACGCGAGGAGCTCGGCGGCGAGGCGGGGCTGCGGGAGCTGGCGCGCACCGCCCGCGCGCACGGGCTCGGCCTCGTCGTGGACCTGGTGCCCAACCACATGGCGGCGGCCCTCCCCCACAACCGGGCGCTGTGGGAGGTGCTGCGCGACGGGCCTTCGTCGCCGTACGCCCGCTGGTTCGACATCGACTGGGAGGCGGGCGGCGGCAAGGTGCTGCTGCCGGTCCTCCCCGCGCGGCTCGGGGACGTCCTGGACGAGCTGCGGGTGGACGCCGACGCGGGGCTCCTGCGGTACGGGGAGCAGGTGTTCCCGCTGCGCGCCGGGACGGCGGGGCTGCCGCTCACCGAGCTGCTGGACGCCCAGTGGTACCGGCCCGCCTGGTGGCGGCTGGCCCGCACGGAGCTCAACTACCGGCGGTTCTTCACCATCTCGGACCTGATCGGGGTGCGCGTCGAGGATCCGGAGGTGTTCGAGGCGACCCACGCGAAGATCCTGGAGCTGGTGCGGGACGGCGTGGTGGAGGGCCTGCGGATCGACCACCCGGACGGCCTCGCCGACCCCGAGGCGTATCTGCGCGCCCTGGACCGGGCGACCGGCGGGGCGTGCTGGACGGTGGTGGAGAAGATCCTCACCGGCGACGAGCGGCTGCCCGCGGGCTGGCCGGTGGCGGGCACCACCGGGTACGACGCGCTGCGCCGCGTGGACGGCCTGTTCGTGGACGCGGCGGGCGCGGCGGAACTGGGCGACCTGTACCGGCGGTTCGCCGCCCCGCCCGGCGACCGGGGCGGCCACTGGGAGCCGACGGCGCGGCGTGCCGCGTACAAGGTCGTGACGCACGAGCTGGCGGCGGAGGTGGCGTACCTGACCCGTACGGCGGGGCGGGTGTGCGCGGCGGACGCACGGCTGCGGGACCACGCGCCGTGGGCGCTGCGCGCGGCGGTGCGGGAGCTGCTGATCCGGGTGCCGGTGTACCGCCCGTACCGGATCGGCGCCGAGGACGTGCTGACCGAGGAGGCGGCGGCCGAGGCGCGGGCCGCCTTCGCGGTGCCCGAGGAGGCGGCGGCCGTGGACGTCGTACGGGATCTGGCGCTGGGGCGGCTCGGGGACGGGCCGGACCAGCGGGCGTTCCGGGCGCGGTTCGCGCAGACCTCGTCGGCGCTGCGGGCGAAGTCGGTGGAGGACACGGCGTTCTACCGGTACGTGCCGCTGCTGTCGGCGAACGAGGTGGGCGGTGAGCCGGGCCGTCCGGCGGTGGACCCGGCGGAGTTCCACGCGTACTGCGCCAGGATCGCGCGGGACTGGCCGGCGACCGGGACGGTGCTGTCGACGCACGACACGAAGCGCAGCGGCGACGTGCGGGCGCGGATCGCGGTGCTGTCGGAGTGCCCCGGCCGGTGGGCGAAGCTGCTGGGCGACGTGGCGCGGGTGCCGGCGCCCGACGGGCAGCTGGCGTGGGCCGGCTGGCAGACGGCGTTCGGGCTGGGCGGCGCGGCGGGCGGGCGTCGCTCCGGGGACGGGCCGGGCGGGGCCGGTGCGCAGGAGCGGCTCGGCGGGGCGCTGCTGAAGGCGGCCCGGGAGGCGGGACTGCACACCGGCTGGACCGAGCAGGACGCGGCGTACGAGCGGGCTGTGGCCGACTTCGTGGCGGCGGGCCCGGCGGGTGCGGGGCAGCACCCGGTGGCGGAGCTGGCGCGGGAGCTCGACGCGTATGTGCGGGCCAACGTGCTGGGCGCGGCGCTGCTGCATCTGACGATGCCGGGCGTGCCGGACCTGTACCAGGGCACCGAGGCGGTGTACGAGGCGCTGGTGGACCCGGACAACCGGGCGCCGTTCCGGCGGGCGCGGCCGGACGGGAAGACGGCGCTGACGCGTGCGGCGCTCGGACTGCGGCGGCGGCACCCGGAGGTGTTCGGCCCGTCCGGCACGTACACGCCGCTGCGGGCCGAGGGCCCCGCGGCGGACCACTGCGTGGCGTTCCTGCGGTCGGACCGGGTGGTGACGGCGGTGACGCGGCTGTCGCTGCGGCTGGCGGAGGGGGGCGGCTGGTCCGGTACGGCGCTCGCGCTGCCCGAGGGCCGGTGGCTGGACGTGCTGGACGGGGAGCGGGTGCTGGAGGGGGGGCGCGCGGTGCCGGTCGCGGAGCTGCTCGGGGAGCTGCCGGTGGCGCTGCTGAGCCGTACGGAGTGAGGCGCCGCGGCACGAAACGCGGCAGGGCGCGGGCGCAGTGGCGCTCGGGCCCAGCGGGACGCGGGCTCAGCGGCGCTCGGGCTCAGCGGGACGCGAGGCGGAAGGCCATGTTGCCGAAGGAGACCATGTCGCCCGGCTGGACGACGACCGTGCCGGTCACCCGCCGCCCGTTGACGGTGGTGCCGTTCGTGGAGTTGAGGTCGCGCAGCATCCACAACCCGCCCCGCAGGCACAGTTCGGCGTGCATCCGGGAGACCGTCTCGTGGCTGAGCCGCAGCCCGTTCGCCGGGTCGCGGCCTATCCGCAGCGGGTGCGGGCCCGGCTCGGGCAGCAGCAGCTTCGGCAGCCGCTCGGCCTGCCAGGCGTGGCGCAGCCGCATGCTGAACGCGGACACGCTCTCGACGGCGCCGAACAGGCGCCGCGCCCAGCCCCGCTCCGGCTCGCGCAGGTCCTCGGTGAGCGCCGCCAGCTCGTCGGCGTGGCGGGCGGCCAGGGCGAGCTCCATGCGCCGCAGGAACGTGTCGTGGGACAGCCTCCCCTGCACCGCTCCCTCGCGCAGCAGCTCCAGCGCCCGGTCCCGCTCGGCGTCCGAAGGCCGGGCGGGATGGATCTGGGGCTGGAAAGGCGACGTCACGACGGTGATTGTCGGTCGCGGGGCCCCGGCGTGTCCAGACGGGCCGTCACCGCGGCCGGCCGGCCCGCCCGGCGAGGCGCCGCCGGCGGCCGGAGGTGACGGCCCCTCGGGGAGGCGCGCGGCCCCGCACGGCGAAGTCCCGTGCTTCCCGCCGCCGGTCTTGTCAGGATGGGCGCGGTGGCAGGGACCTGGCCGACGACGAGGGGATCGCCAGTGCTGTTCGAGGTGTGGGCGCCGAACGCGCGCGAGCTTGTGGAGCTGGTGCTGGAGGGTGCCCGGCACCCCATGGAGCGCGACCCGGAGCGCGCCGGCTGGTGGACGGTGACGGCCGGCGGCGCGCCGGAGGAGGTACCGGACGGGGCGCGGTACGGGTTCTCGCTGGACGGCGGCCCGGTGCTGCCCGACCCCCGCTCACGGCGCCAGCCCGATGGGCCCGACGGGCTCAGCGCCGTCGTCGACCACACCGCGTACGCGTGGCGCGCCGGGGCGCCGGGGCGCGGGCTGCGCGGCGCGGTCCTGTACGAGCTGCACGTCGGCACGTACACGCCCGAGGGCACCCTCGACGCGGCGGCCGGGCGGCTCGACCATCTGGTGCGGCTGGGCGTGACGCACGTGGAGCTGATGCCGCTGTGCCCGTTCCCCGGGCGGCACGGCTGGGGGTACGAGGGCGTGTCGCTGTGGGCGGTGCACGAGCCGTACGGCGGCCCTGCGGCGCTGAAGCGGTTCGTGGACCGGGCGCACGAGCTCGGCCTGGGCGTGGTGCTGGACGTGGTGCACAACCATCTGGGCCCGTCGGGCAACCACCTGCCGGCCTTCGGGCCGTACTTCACGGACACCCACCACACGCCGTGGGGCGCGGCGGTGAACCTGGACGCGCCGGGCTCGGACGAGGTGCGCGCGTATCTGCTGGGCAGCGCGCTGGCGTGGCTGCGGGACTACCGCATCGACGGGCTGCGGCTCGACGCGGTGCACGCGCTGGCCGACACGCGGGCGCTGACGTTCCTGGAGGAGCTGTCGGCGGCGGTGGACGAGCTGGGCCAGCATCAGGGGCGGGAGCTGTTCCTGATCGCGGAGTCCGACCTGTGCGACCCGCGGACGACGACGCCCCGCGCGGAGACGGGGCTCGGTCTGCACGCCCAGTGGAACGACGACTTCCACCACGCGCTGCACACGGCGCTGACCGGCGAGTCGCAGGGCTACTACGAGGACTTCGCGCGGGCGCCCCTGGCCGCGCTGGCGAAGACGCTGGGCGAGGTGTTCTTCCACAACGGCACGTACTCGTCGTTCCGGGGCCGTACGCACGGCCGCCCCGTGGACGTGGACCGCACGCCGGCGCACCGGTTCCTCGGGTACGCGCAGACCCACGACCAGGTCGGCAACCGGGCGCAGGGCGACCGGCTGTCGGCGTCGCTCTCCCCCAGCCTGCTGGCGTGCGCGGCGGCGCTGGTGCTGACCGGGCCGTTCACGCCGATGCTCTTCATGGGCGAGGAGTGGGGCGCGGGCACGCCGTGGCAGTTCTTCACCGACCACACCGACCCGGAGCTGGCGGACGCGGTGCGACGCGGGCGTCGGCGGGAGTTCGCGGCGCACGGCTGGCGGGAGGAGGACGTGCCCGACCCGCAGGACCCGGCGACGCGCGACCGCTCGTGCCTGGACTGGGCGGAGACCGGCCGGGAGCCGCACGCGCGGCTGCTGGACTGGTACCGGCGGCTGATCGCGCTGCGGGCCTCCCAGCCGGACCTGACGGACCCGGATCTGGCGGCGGTGCACGTCAGCTACGACGAGGAGGCCCGCTGGATCGCGTACCGGCGCGGTGACGTGCGGGTCGCGGTGAACCTGTCGGACCGTCCGGCGCGCGTCCCACTGGGCCCGGACGGGGTGCGGGTGCTGGCGGCGTGGGAACCGGTGGAGCCGCCGGGGCCGGGCGGAGGGGAACTGCTGGTGCCGGCGGAGTCGTGCGTGGTGCTGGCGGCTTCCTAGGAGCCCGGCCCGGCTCCGGGAGCGCCCGCGCCCCGCGCCGCGGTCGCCCGGGCCGGGCTCACCCGCCGGTGAGCCGGGCGGCCAGCTCCGCCGCGGCGCCGGCCGGTTCGGCGGGGTGGAGGAGTTCGACCCGGTGGACGAGGCGGGGCTCCACGAGGGGGACCGCGGTCGCGGCGGGCGCGGCGGGGACGGTGGCCGGGAGGAGGGCGAGGCCCTGCCCGGCGGCGGCGAGGGCGGTGAGGGTGCGCACGTCGGTGCCGTCGTAGCGCAGGGCGGGGCGGAAGCCGTACGTGCCGTCGGCGGCGCGCAGCTGGTCCAGCGGCAGTCCGGCCGCGGGGGCGTCGACCCAGCGGGCGCCGGCCAGTTCGGTCAGGCGCAGGCCGGCCCGGTGGGCGAGCGGGTGGCCGGCGGGCAGGTGGACGGCGAGCGGGGCCTCGGTGACGCGCCGGGCGGTCAGGGTGCCGGCGCGGGGCGGGGGCACCGGGTCCCCGGTGCGGGCCAGGCGGTCCACGAGGCCGAGGTCGGCGGTGCCGTCGCCGAGCGCGGCGGGTATCTCCTCGCGGGGCCGTACGGAGAGGGTGACGCGGGCGTTCGCGGCCGGGAGGGCGGTGAGCAGCCGGGGGCCGACGGCGAGCGGGGCGGCGGCGAGCAGCAGCGCGCCGCCGGGCGCGGGGGCGAGGCGGGCGAGCTCGGCGCGGGCCGCGTCGAGGCGGAGCAGGAGCGGTACGGCGTGCTCCAGGAGCCGCGCGCCCGCGACGGTGGGGACGACGGGGCGCCGGGTCAGCAGCGGCAGGCCGAGGTCCCGTTCCAGGGCGGCGACGTGCCGCGCGACGGTGTCCTCGCCGCAGCCGAGCTCGCGCGCGGCGGCCGGGAAGGAGGCGAGCCGGGTCACCGTCACGAACGTACGCAGCAGTTGGGCGTCCATGGGGCCAGTCTGGCCGGTCGTCGACGGGGGGCGTCAGTCGATCCGTACGACGAGATCGGCGCGGTCCCGGCCGCGGGCGACCAGCCGGGCGTTGGCCTCGTCGGACGCGCGCACCCACGCCTCGGCCTCGGCCCGGCCCTTGCCGTACCGGATGTGCCGCTCGATCAGTCGGCGTACCCGCGCGGCGTCGTCGCCCTCCACGTACCAGACCTCGTCGAGGAGGCTGCGGACCGGCGCCCAGGCGGGGTCGTCGTGCAGCAGGTAGTTGCCCTCGGTGACGACGAGGGGCACGTCGGGCGGTACGGGGACGCTGCCGGCGACGGGTTCCTCCAGGGCGCGGTCGAAGGCGGGCGCGTACACGGTGGTGCCGGGCTCGGGGGCGCGCAGCCGGGCGAGCAGGTGGACGTAGCCGGGGGCGTCGAAGGTGTCGGGGGCGCCCTTGCGGGTGGCGCGGCCGAGGCGGTCGAGCTCGGCGCCCGCGAGGTGGAAGCCGTCCATGGGGACGAGGGCGGCGAGCCCGTCGAGCCGGTCCACGAGGCGCGCGGCCAGGGTGGACTTGCCGGCTCCGGGCGGGCCGGCGAGGCCGAGGAGGCGGCGGGTGCCGGGGGTGGCGAGGCGGCGGGCGCGGTCGGTGAGGGTGTCGAGCCGCCGCGCGTCGATGACGTCCATGGGCCCATTGTCCGCGCGGGGATGGCGGTCCCCCGTTTACTACCGACGGGTAGTCAATTGGTGGCTACCGACCAGTAGTCGGAGCGCTTCATTCCGTACACCATGTGACACGAGCATGGCAACCCACCACGGCTCACGACCCCCCACAAGAGGAGACACCCATGTCCGGACGCAAGCCGGCCCAGCGCCGCCGCACCCTCACGGTCGCCGCCACCGCGGCCCTGGCCATGGCCTGGCCCGTCCAGGCGAGCGCGGCGGCCCCGGAGGCCGCCCCCGCCCGCCCGGCCGCCGCGGTCGCGGCCTCCGGCGGCATCGCCCAGCTCAAGGGCGTGGACTACACGGCGTGGCAGCGCGACGTGGCGGCGGCCCTCGCCCCGGCCCGCCCCTACATCGAGCAGCGCACGGCGAACGCGTCCGGCGAGAAGCTGGCGATCGTCCTGGACATCGACAACACGTCCCTGGAGACGGACTTCCACTACTTCTGGGAGTTCCCGACCCCGGCGGTCCGCCAGTCCCTGGACCTGGCCCGCTACGCCGACTCGCGCGGCGTGGACGTCTTCTTCGTCACGGCCCGCCCCGGGATCATCCACGACCTGACGGCCCGCAACCTCCGCTCCGTCGGCTACCCGGTGGACGGCCTGTACGTCCGCGACCTGCCGGACCTGTTCGCCGAGGTCTCCGCGTACAAGACGGAGAAGCGCGCCGAGATCGAGGCCAAGGGCTACAAGATCATCGCCAACATCGGCAACCGCCCCAGCGACCTCGTCGGCGGCCACGCGGAGCGCACCTTCAAGCTCCCGGACTACGACGGCAAGCTGTCCTGACCCCTCACCCGCGACCGCGGAACGCCGCCCCCTCGGGGGCGGCGTTCCGCCGTGCGCCGGGGGCGCTCAGTCCTCGGCCGGGGTGAGGCGGAGGGAGACGGAGTTGATGCAGTACCGCTGGTCCGTCGGGGTGGGATAGCCCTCGCCCTCGAAGACATGGCCCAGGTGGGAGCCGCAGCGGGCGCAGCGGACCTCCGTGCGGACCATGCCGTGGGAGCGGTCCTGGATCAGTTCGACGGCGTCGGTGTCCTTCGGGTCGTAGAAGGACGGCCATCCGCAGTGGGAGGCGAACTTCGTGTCGGACGTGAACAGCTCCGCGCCGCAGGCCCGGCAGGAGTAGACGCCCTTCGTTTTGGTCTCGGTGTACTCGCCGGTGAACGGCGGCTCCGTGCCGGCCTCGCGCAGGACGTGGTACTCCTGCGGGGACAGCTCGGCGCGCCACTGCTCGTCCGGCTTCTCGACCTCGTACGGCATGGTCCGCTTCAGCTCCCTCGGCTCGGCTCCGGTCAGTGCGCCAGGCGGTCGAGGACCTGCGGGCCGAGGTCCGTGACGTCGCCGGCGCCCATGGTGAGAACGAGATCGCCGGGGCGCGCCATTCCCGCGATCAGCTCCGGGACCCGCCCCTTGTCGTGGACGGCGGTGACGCGGGCGCCCGCCGCCACGGCGGCGTCGGTGATCAGCGCGCTGGTGACGCCCGGGATCGGGTCCTCGCGGGCCGGGTAGATGTCGAGGACCAGCGACTCGTCGGCGAGGGCGAGCGCCTGGCCCATCTCCGTGCCGAGCTCCTGGGTCCGGGAGAACAGGTGCGGCTGGAAGACCACCAGCAGGCGGCGGTCGGCTCCGGCGGCGGCGCGCATCGCCTCCAGGTCGGCGGTCATCTCCGTGGGGTGGTGCGCGTACGAGTCGACGACCTGGACGCCCGCGGCCTCGCCCTTCAGCTGGAGGCGGCGGCCGACGCCGGTGTAGGCGGTGAGCGCCCGGGCCAGCGCGGCCGGGTCGATGCCCATGCGGGCGCCGGCGGCCAGCGCGGCGGCGGCGTTGTGGGCGTAGTGGCGGCCCGGCACGGAGACGGTGAAGGTGTGCTCGACGCCGTCGAGGACGACCGCGACCTCGCTGGTCATGCCCTTCGGGGTGATCGCGCGGATCCAGGCGTCGGAGGTCTCCGACTCGCCGACCGTCACGATGGAGAGGCCCGGGCGGCCGGACACCCGGCCCGCGAGCTCCCGGGCGCCCGCGTGCTCGCCGACGACGAGGGTGCCGCCGTGCGGGATCTTGGCGACGAACGCCTCGAACGACTCGTGGATCTCGTCGATGGAGGCGTAGTTGGCGTGGTGGTCCAGCTCGACGTTGAGGACGATGGCGACCTCGGGGTCGTACTTCTGGAAGCTGCGGTCGCTCTCGTCGGCCTCGGCGACGAAGAGGTCGCCCTCGCCGTGCCGGGCGTTGGTGCCGGGGCCCGCGAGGTCGCCGCCGATGGCGTACGAGGGGTCGAGGCCCAGCTCGGTGAGGGCGACGGCCAGCATCGAGGTGGTGGTGGTCTTGCCGTGGGTGCCCGCGACGGCGATGGCGCGCAGGCCCTTCATCAGCGCCGCGAGCGCGTCGGAGCGGTGCACGACCGGGATGCCGAGCTCCCCGGCGCGGGCCAGCTCCGGGTTGTCGGCGCGGATGGCGCTGGAGACGACGACGCACGTGGCGTCGTCGGCGAGGTGGTGCGCGGCGTGGCCGATGTGGACGGTCGCGCCGAGGGCGCGCAGCGACGCGGCGGTCTCGGACTCGCGCGCGTCGCTGCCGGCGACCTTGGCCCCGCGCTGGGCGAGGATCTTCGCGATGCCCGACATTCCGGCGCCGCCGATGCCGATGAAGTGCGGCCGTTCCATTGCGGCAGGGATGGCGGGTGCCATGCGATCTCTCCCCGGGGTGTGGCGTATGTGCGGGGGCCCAGCCTATTCGTTGTGGGCGAAGAGCTTGAGCACCGGTACGCCGACCTTGTGGCGGGCGCGGGAGGCCCAGTCGCGGTGGAAGAACTCCTCCACGTAGTGCGGGGCGGTCAGCACGATCACCTCGTCGGCGCCCGACTCCTCCACGACGGCCTTCATCTTGTCCAGCGGGTGGTCCTCGACGACATGGCCGACGGCCTCGCACCCGGCGTCGCGCAGGGCCTGCACGGACTGCTCAAGCGCCACCTCCGCCGGGCGGCGCGCCTCCGTGCCGGACGGCTCCTCCCCCTCCTTGGCCGCGTCCTTCAGCGCGCCGACGGCCACGTCGTCGATGGCGCGCAGCAGCACGTCGGCCTGGTCGCCGCGGGGCTGCATCAGCACGATGAAGGAGACAGCCTCGTCCCCGTGCAGGGTCGTGACGAAATCCACGTCCACGGACGACAGCGGTTTCTCGATCATCAGAACGCTTGTGAACACCTTCGGAGCCCTTCTGCGGAAACCATCCTTCCCCGTGCCCGCACGGGGTCTGCGAGGTAAGTGTGCCCACGGAGGGGTAACCGGAACGGTTAATTCCGCTCGATTGTCAGATCGGTGTGTCCACCATCAGATCGGCTCATACCGGGAGAATCCGGCGGTATCGCGTGAAGAGGAACCCGTCCTCCTCCAGGACCGACGCCAGCGCGAACCGCGAGGGCACGGCCACAGACGGCCCGCCCGCGATGCGCTGCGCGTCACCGGCGGTGAGCATCGGCGACACGGTGAGGCACAGCTCGTCCAGCACCCCGGCGGCGATGAACTGGCCCAGGAGCCTGGGGCCGCCCTCGGTGAGCTGCCGGGTCAGCCCGCGCGCGGCCAGCGCCCGCACGGCGCGCTCCGGCTCCACGCCCGGCCCGTCGCCGGCGACGATCACCTCGGCGCCGGCCCGCTCCGCCTCCCGCAGCCGGGCGGGCGGCGCGGCGGCGCCGGTGAGGATCAGCGTCGGCACGAGCGGGGAGGTGAACAGCGGCAGCGAGAAGTCCAGGTCCAGCGACGCGCTCACCACGGCGATGGCGGGCGCGGGGCCCTGCCCGGCGGCCTCCCGGCGCGCGGCGAACGCCTCCCGCGCCCGTGCGGGGCGGTACCCCTCCAGGCGTACGGTCTCCGCGCCGACGACCACCACGTCGGCGAGCGCCCGCAGCGTGCCGAAGATCCGCATGTCGGCGGCGGACGAGATCGGCTCCGAGCGCCCGTCGTGCTGGGCGGCGCCGTCGAGCGACGACACCATGTTGGCGCGCAGCCACGCGCCGTGCGGGGCGGCCGCGGGGTCGGCCGGGTAGGCGTACGCGTCCGCCAGCTCGTCCAGGGACCACTCCCGGCGCCCGTCCGGGGCGACGGGGGCGGACGGCGTACCGGCGGACGGGGACGCGGGCGCGGGCGCCGCGGCGGACGGGGACGTACCGGCGGACGCGGGGGCCACGGCGGACGGGGACGTACCGGCGGGCGCGGGGGCGGCGGGGGCGGCCGGAGCTGCGGGAACGGGCGGTGTCGGGTCGGTCACAGGGAACAGGCGTCGCATGTCGAGCAGTCTGGCACGGCGCTTACAGTGGGGAGCGTGTCGACGAGTGCCCTGACCGAAGCGGTCCCGCTGTCCCTGTGCGCCCGCGAGCCGCACGTCCCCGCCGATCGCCTGGTCGCCGAGATGGTGCCTCCGCCGCGCTTCGACGGCGTGCGCTTCGACACCTACATCCCGGACCCGAACCAGCCGAGCCAGGCCGAGGCCGTCCGGGTCCTCGCCGACTTCGCCGCCGGCCTGGGCGGGGCGCACGCGAGCGGCGCGGGCAAGCGCCGCTGGTTCGCCCGCAAGCCCGCCGCGCCGACGGGGCCGCGCGGCGTCTACCTGGACGGCGGGTACGGCGTCGGCAAGACGCACCTGCTGGCCTCGCTGTGGCACGCCACGCCCGCCGAGCCCGCGCTCAAGGCGTTCGGCACGTTCGTGGAGCTGACCAACCTGGTGGGCGCGCTCGGCTTCCAGCAGACGGTGCGGACCCTGAGCGGGCACCGGCTGCTGTGCATCGACGAGTTCGAGCTGGACGACCCGGGCGACACGGTGCTCGTCTCCACGCTGCTCGGCAAGCTGGTGGAGGCGGGCGTCGCGCTGGCCGCCACGTCCAACACGCTGCCCGGCAAGCTCGGCGAGGGCCGGTTCGCCGCCGCGGACTTCCTGCGCGAGATCCAGGGCCTGTCCGCGCACTTCAGGCCGCTGCGCATCGACGGCGAGGACTACCGCCACCGCGGCCTGCCGGAGGCCCCCGCGCCGTACGCCGACGAGCAGGTCACCCGGGCCGCCCACACCACGCCCGGCGCCTCCCTGGACCACTTCCCCGACCTGCTGGAGCACCTGGCGCGGGTCCACCCGAGCCGGTACGGGGCGCTCACCGAGGACATCGCGGCGGTCTGCCTGACCGGGGTGACGGCCGTCCCCGACCAGTCGACGGCGCTGCGCCTCGTCGTCCTCGCCGACCGGCTGTACGACCGGGAGATACCGGTCCTGGCCTCCGGGCTGCCCTTCGACCGGCTGTTCAGCGACGAGATGCTGAACGGCGGGTACCGCAAGAAGTACTTCCGGGCGATCTCGCGGCTCACCGCACTGGCGCGCGACGCGAAGGGCCTCGTGGCGCAGTAGGTTGGGTGGCCGCAAGCCCCAACCGTCCACCGTCCTGACGTCGAACGGCGTCGGAAGGGAACCCGGCATGGCCACCACGCGTCACGCGCACACCGTCTGGGAGGGCAACCTCACCGAGGGCACGGGCACCGTGACCCTCGACTCCTCCGGCATCGGCTCCTACCCGGTCTCCTGGCCGGCGCGCGCCGAGGAGCCGAACGGCAAGACCAGCCCGGAGGAGCTGATCGCGGCCGCGCACTCCAGCTGCTTCTCCATGTTCCTGTCGGCCGTCCTCGGCAAGGCGGGCACGCCGCCGACCCGGCTGACCACGAAGGCCGACGTCACCTTCCAGCCCGGCACCGGCATCACGGGTGTGCACCTCACGGTCGAGGGCGAGGTGCCCGGCATGGACGAGGCCGCGTTCACCAAGGCCGCCGAGGAGGCCAAGGCGGGCTGCCCCGTCAGCCAGGCGCTGGCGGGTACGAAGATCACGCTGACGGCGAGCCTGGCGGGCTGAGCGCCCCCGCACCGCCGAGATCCGGCCGCCGCCCTCCCAGGGCGGCGGCCGGAGCCGTTTCCGGCAGCGGCACTCCCGGGGGCCGGGCGTCCCGGCCCGCGGCCGCCGGTCTCCGGTCACGGGTCACGGGTCACCGGTCGCCGGTCACCGGTCACCGGTCACGGAAACAACGGTGTCCGCACGGTTCTCCTCCCGCCACACAGCGTGATACACGTGTGCGGTTCCGTCACGTCCGTATTCCTGTCCGCCAGCAGGGAGTTGCCATGACCGCGACACGACGTCACCTTCTCGCCACCACCGGGACCGCCCTCGCCGGGATCGCCTTCAGCGGGGCGCTCGCCGAGCTGTTCTCCGGTACGAGCTCCGCGTCCGCCCACACCGGGAACAGCGGGTACGGCCCGCTCGTCCCCGACCCGGACGGTCTGCTCGACCTCCCGCGCGGCTTCCGCTACCGGGTGCTGTCCCGCGAGGGCGCCCCGCTGCGCTCCGGTGAGGGCGCGGTGCCGGGCCGGTTCGACGGCATGGGCGCCTTCGCCGGGCGGCGCGGCCGCGTCCACCTGGTGCGCAACCACGAGAACAGCGCCCGCGTCACGTCCGGCGTGCCGACGGTGCCCGGTCTGACGTACGACCCGGCGGCGAAGGGCGGCTGCACCGTCCTGACCCTCGACGCGCGCGGCGCCGTCCTGGACGAGCGCGTCGCCGTCGCCGGCACGGCCGTGAACTGCGCGGGCGGCCCGACGCCGTGGAACACCTGGCTGACCTGCGAGGAGACCGAGGACCTGGCCGGCACCAACGGCTACGCCCGGGACCACGGGTTCGTCTTCGAGGTGGACCCCGCCGACCCGGCCCGCACCGGCGCGGTGCCGCTGACGGCGATGGGGCGCTTCCAGCACGAGGCCGTCGCCGTCGACCCCCGCACGGGCGTCGTCTACGAGACGGAGGACGCGTTCCAGCGGCCGTTCGGGCTGTTCTACCGCTTCCTGCCCGAGCGGCCCCTCGGCGGCCCCGGCTCGCTGCGCGCGGGCGGCACCCTGGAGGCGATGCGGGTGCCGGACGTGCCCGACCTGTCCGCCGTGCGGGAGCCGGGCACGTCCTTCGACCGCGTCGAGTGGGTGCCCGTACCGGACAGCCAGGCGCGGCAGACGCCGATCCGCCTCCAGGACTTCGGCCCGCGCGGCATCACCCACGCGCAGAAGCTGGAGGGCTGCTACTGGGGCGGCCGCTCGGTGTACTTCGTCTCCAGCTTCGCCCGCGCCTCCCAGGGCTCGGCCGCCAACCACCACGGGCAGGTGTGGCGGTACGACCCGCACCGGGGCCGCCTCACGCTGGTCGTCGTCTTCGGCCCGGACACCGACCTGCGGCTGCCCGGCGAGTCCCCGGACAACATCTGCCTCGCGCCCGGCGGCGGGCTGATGGTCTGCGAGGACGGCGGCGGGGCGCAGCACGTGTACGGGCTGACGCGGCAGGGCGAGGTGTACGCGATGGCGCGCAACGCCCAGGCGCTGGCGACGGACGCGTCGGGCCAGGCGACCGAGTGGGGCGAGTTCGCCGGCGTCGCCTTCTCGCCGGACGGCCGGACGATGTACCTCAACTGCTACGCGCCGGGGACGACGTTCGCGGTGACGGGGCCGTGGCGGTAGCCGCCCGGGAGGAGCCGCGGGCGCGCTGACGCGCCGGCGGGCAGACGGCCCGGCGTCTGACGGTCCGGCGTCCGACGGGCCGGCGTCTGACGGTCCGACACGAAGGGAGGGCGTCGGGGCGACGCCGGGCAAGTGATCGGATACTTTCCGATAGTGAGATTTTCTGCTCGATATGTGCCGGTGCTGGCCGCCTTCTGTGTGCTGCTGACCGGCTGCGGGACCCAGGTGCCCGCGGCCGGTCCGGCGGAGCGACAGCCGGCCGCCGCCCCCTCCCCCGTCCCGTCCACGTCCGGTGCGCCCGCCCTGACCGGCGCCGGAGCCGGAGCCGGCACGGGTGCCGGGGCCCGGACCGGGACCGGGGCGGGGGCGGCCAAGCGCGTCCCGCCCACCATGGCTCCGGGTCCGGGCGGTCTGACCCCGGTCTTCGAGCGCCGCGCCGACCCGGACACGGGCGCGGGCGGGGCGGCGGCGGAGAAGACCGTCGCGCTCACCTTCGACGCCGACATGACCGCCGATCAGGGCCCCCGCGCGGCGCGCGGCGAGCGGTTCGACAACCCGCAGCTCATCGCGACGCTCCGCCGCCTCGGTGTCGACGCGACCGTGTTCATGACGGGCCGCTGGGCGGAGGAGTACCCCGACCAGGCCCGCTCCATCGGCACGGACCCGCGCTTCGAGATCGCCAACCACTCGTACAGCCACCATGCCTTCCGCTCGCCCTGCTACGGGCTGCCGACGGTGGGCCGGAGCGAGATGGCGGCGGACGTGGACCGGGCGTTCGCGGCGTTCCGCGCGGCCGGCGCCCGGAACGTCGTGCCGTACTTCCGCTTCCCCGGGGGCTGCTACGACGACGAGGCGCTGCGCGCGCTGGCCCCGACGGGCGTGACGGCCGTGCAGTGGGACGTCGTCAGCGGCGACGCGTTCGCGAAGGACGCCGACGCGGTGGCCCGGCAGGTGCTGGACGGGGTCCGGCCGGGATCGGTGGTGGTCCTGCACTGCACGCTCAGCGCGGCGCCGGTCACCGAGCAGGCCATCCGCCGCATCGTCCCGGAGCTGCGGGCACGCGGCTACCGGTTCGTGAAGGTGTCGGAGCTGATGGCGGCGGGCTGAACCGGCGGGCGGGGGCGGCGCCCTCAGCCCGAGCAGGCGCCGCGCTGGGCCTCCTGCCACTCGCACACGGGGCACAGCGTGGCGCCCCTGGTCGACTCCGGGTACTCCGTGGGCTCCCCGCACAGCACGCAGGCGGCGACGGGTTCCCCGCCGCCGGCCCCGGCGGCGCGCGACGGCTCCGGCGCCCGCGGGGCGCAGTAGACGCTGTCGCGGTCCCGGGTCTCGTCCATACGTACGACTGTAACTCCGCGGCCCCCGGCGGGTCCGGCGTCACCGGGCGCACGCCGCGCGGGGGGCCGCTCAGCTCTGCGCGGGCTGGGCGGTCAGCTCGCTCGGGCGGACCACCACGAAGCCGTCGCCCTGGAGCATCAGCTGCACCGCCTCGCCCGAACCGCCGCGGATCATGGACCCGAACGACTGCGAGCGGTGCAGGGACGTGGCGAGGTGGGCGCTCCAGCCGACCACGGCGTCCGTGTCCACGTACACCGGCTGGTGCTGGCCGACGGGGATGACCACCGGTGAGCCGTCGCAGACCAGCGCGAGCTTGCCGGAGCCGGTGAAGACGCTGTTGAACAGCCCGCCGCCGGCCATGCCGGCGCCCTTCACGGTGCGGATCTCGTACGAGAGGGACGCGTCGAAGCACAGGACGTTGCGGCCGTTGACGGTGAGCGCGTCGCCCGGCTCCAGCTCCACGACGAAGCAGTTCTGCGCCTCGTGCGCGAACCACGCCTCGCCCTGCCCGCGCACGGCCATGAGCGGCAGGCCCTCGCCGGTGACGGCCCGCTTGAGCATCCCGCCGATGCCCTGGCCCTTGCGTTCGAACTGGAGGTTGCCCCGAAAAGCGATCATGGAGCCCTGCCGGGCGTGCATCTCCCCGTTCACGGCGTACTTGACGCATTTGGAGTTCTGGAGGGACATCCCGGGGGCCTCGGCCTGGCGGGCCACGTTCTCGGAGGCGAAAAGATCGCTCTTCATGCACGCATGCTCGCCCGGAACCGCCGCGTCCGCCAGCCCCGGGCCGCGCGGCCCTCCCGCGCGGCGCCCCGCTCCCCGGCGCCGGGGCGCTCGCGGCCGGCTGGCAGACTGGGCGCGTGAGCAGCGAGAACGTCATCGAGGCCGACGAGCGGGACGCCGCGCCCCAGTTCGTCCTGCCGCTCGTCGTACGGATCGAGAAGACCGCCCCTCCGGCCCGCACCGACGCGCTGGAGACCGCCGCGCGGGCCGTGCTGGTGATGCTGTCCGACGAGCGCTCGACCGGGGACGGCCCCTGGGCGCGGGCCGTGCGCGACTGGGAGGACGCCCGCATCCGGAAGGTCGTCCGGCGGGCGCGGGGCGCCGAGTGGCGGCGCGCGGGGCTGCTGCCCGGCATCACGGTCACGGGCGCGGAGGCGGAGGTACGGGTCTTCCCGCCCGTCCCGCTCGACGGCTGGCCCAAGGACCTCGCCCGGCTCCAGGTGTCCGGCACCGAGCTCGCCGACCCGTCCGCTCCCCCGCCGCCCGCGCCGGGCGCCGCCGTGCTGTGGCTCAACCCGGAGCTGCGGATGTCGGCCGGCAAGGAGATGGCGCAGGTGGGCCACGGGGCGCAGCTGCTGTGGTGGGCGCTGGACGGGGCGGCCCGCACCGCCTGGCGGGAGGCGGGCTTCCCCGTCGCGGTCCGCACGGCGGGGCCCGAGCGGTGGGCGGAGCTAGTCGCGAGCGGCCGCCCCGTGGTCCGCGACGCCGGGTTCACCGAGATCGCCCCCGGCTCCGCCACGGTGGTCTCCGACTACTCCCCCGCCGTCTGACCGCCCCGGCGGACGCGCGAGCCGGTCCGGCCACCTGACCGCCCCGGCGGACGCGCGAGCCGGTCCCCCCGCCTGAACGCCGAGGCGCCGCCGTACGTATCCCCCTGCGCCGACAGACAGCTGGAACACATGGGGCAGGGGAGGCACATTGCTGCGGCGCATCAACGGCACGGCGCTCATCATCGCGGCGCTCGTCGCGACGATCGGGGCGCTCGCGTTCCCGGTGTGGTCGTACGCCGACCGCTCGGGCACCGGGCAGGCGAACCTCAACGCGTCGACCGTGGCGACGCAGTGGGGCCCGCTGTCGGCGACCGACCGGGACTTCCTGGTCAAGGTGCGGCTGGCCGGACTGTGGGAGCTCCCGGCCGGCCAGCAGGCCATCGAGCGGGCGCCCACCCAGGCCATCAGGGACGCGGGCGACCACCTGGTGGTCGGGCACACGGACCTCGACCAGCGGGCCCGCGACGTCGCGGCGAAGCTCGGCGTGGAGCTGCCGAACCAGCCGACCGAGCAGCAGCAGGGCTGGCTGCGCGAGCTGTCGGCGGCCAGCGGCGTCGAGTACGAGATCAAGTTCGCGAACCTGCTGCGCAACGCGCACGGCAAGGTCTTCGCGCTGGTCGCCCAGGTGCGGCACACCACCCGCAACAGCCTGATCCGGCAGCTGGCGACCGACGCCAACCAGACCGTCCTCGACCACATCACCATGCTGGAGGCGACCGGCCGCGTCGACTTCGACGCCATCGCCAACGAGGCGGCCGGGCAGGCCACCGCCAGTCCCGCGGGCCCCCCGCCGCCCAACGGGAACCTGCCGCCCGCCCCGTCCCCGGTCGTGCCCGCGCCCGGCCAGTCGTTCACCTCGCTGCCCTCGACCCGGCCGGGCCCGCCCACGGCCATCGAGACCCGCCGCCCGTGAGGTCGCGGCCCATGACCACCCCGCGCGCGATCCCGCGGCCCGCGCAGCCGTGGGGGCGGATGCCGTCGGGCCGGCCGAAGCTCAAATGAACCTCTGAAAGCGGCGCACGGCGGTTCGCGGGCGTCTGACGGGGCCATGACCCCTCCAGCGGTACGAAGGAGGGGGAGGGACACATGGCGGTTCTCGGCATGGGCATCGGCTGGCGGCCGGAGATCGCGGACGCGGTGGAGCGGCTGCCCGGCGTCGACTGGGTGGAGGTGGTGGCCGAGAACGTGTGCGCCGACCACATGCCCGCCTCGCTGACCCGGCTGCGCGAGCGCGGCGTGACCGTCGTCCCGCACGGGGTGTCGTTGGGTTTGGGCGGTGCCGACCGCCCGGACGAGGCCCGCCTCGCGCGGCTGGCCGCCACCGCGACGGCGCTGGGCGCACCGCTGGTGACGGAGCACATCGCGTTCGTACGGGCCGGCGGGCGGCGCACCGCGTCGCCCGCCCTGGAGGCGGGGCACCTGCTGCCGGTGCCCCGCACCCGCGAGGCGCTGGACGTGCTGTGCGAGAACGTCCGGATCGCGCAGGAGGCGCTGCCCGTGCCGCTGGCGCTGGAGAACGTGGCGGCGCTGTTCTCGTGGCCGGGCGAGGAGTTGACGGAGGGCCGGTTCCTGGCCGAACTGGTGGAGCGCACCGGGGTACGGCTCCTCATCGACATGGCCAACCTCCACACGAACCAGCTCAACCGTGGTGAGGACCCCCTCAAGGCGCTGGCCGAGCTGCCCGTCGAGGCGATCGCGTATGTGCATGTGGCGGGCGGGGTCGAGCGTGACGGGGTCTGGCACGACACCCACGCCCATCCCGTACCGCCGCCCGTCCTGGACCTGCTGTCGGAGCTGGCCGGGCGGGCGGCACCGCCCGGGGTGCTGCTGGAGCGCGACGACGACTTCCCGCCCGAGGAGGAGCTGGCGGCGGAACTGGCCGCGATCCGGGGCCGGGTGCCCGCGACGGGGAGGCTCCCGGAGCGGGCGGACGTACGGCGCCCGGAGGTGCCGCGTGCGGCGGAGGCCGCGCGGGAGCGTCTGGGGCTCGGGCAGGCGGCGCTGCTGTCGGCGCTGGTCGCGGGCACCCCGGCGCCCGAGGGCTTCGACGGGGCGCGGCTGCGGCTCCAGGCGGTGGCGCTGGCGCGCAAGCGGGCCGGGGTCGTCGCGAAGCTGGCTCCGGAGCTGCCGGAGCTGCTGGGGGACGGCTACCGCGAGGAGTTCGTGGCGTACGCGCGGACCCGTCCGATGACGGGCGGCTACCGGCAGGACGCCCTGGCCTTCGCCCGGCATCTGCTGGACGCGGGGCGGCCGGGCGACGTACGCGCCAGGCGGCGGCTGTACCGGTGGTGGGCGGAGCGCTCCGGCCCGCGCCCGCCGGGGCGTGCGGCCCGGCTGGTGCACGCGGCGCGCGCCGTGCTGGCGGCGTGACGCCGGTGCGGCGCGCAGGGTGACCCTGCGCGCCGCACTCGGAGCCGGACCCGGTGTCGCTGGAGCGGCGGGCGGATCGCGCCCGCCGTCTGATCTTCCGGGTCGAGGGGCGGTGTCCGTTCACACCGGACACCACCAGGTCATTCAGGTCGGCGACCGGACGAAGCCGCCGGGAGGGCGCTTCGCCGGCCGCGCCGCCGGGTCCGCCGCGTGCTCGCGGCGACCCGTGCGGCAGCTCCCGGGGGAAGGCCCCCGGTCCCGCGGCGGAGAGCTACGCCAGCCCCGCCACCAGGTCCGCCACGTCCTTGCGGCGGCCCGTGAAGAACGGGACCTCCTCGCGGACGTGCATACGGGCCTCGCTGCCGCGCAGATGGCGCATGAGGTCCACGATCCGGTGGAGCTCGTCCGCCTCGAACGCGAGGAGCCACTCGTAGTCGCCGAGCGAGAACGAGGCGACCGTGTTGGCGCGGACGTCCGGGAAGCCGCGGGCCATCTTGCCGTGGTCGGCGAGCATGCGGCGGCGGTCCTCGTCCGGCAGCAGGTACCAGTCGTAGGAGCGCACGAACGGGTAGACGCTCACGTAGTTCCGCGGCGTCTCGTCCGCGAGGAACGCGGGGATGTGCGACTTGTTGAACTCGGCGGGGCGGTGCAGCGCCATGTTCGACCACACCGGTTCGAGCGCGCGGCCCAGCCGGGTGCGGCGGAAGAGGTTGTACGCCTCCTGGAGCTGGTCCGAGGTCTCCGCGTGCCACCAGATCATCATGTCGGCGTCGGCGCGCAGCCCGGACAGGTCGTAGGTGCCGCGGACGGTCACGTCCTTGGCGGCGAGCTGGTCGAACAGCTCCTGGACCTCTTCGGCGTAGCCGCCGCGGTCCTGGGGCAGAGCCTCGCGCAGCTTGAAGACGGACCACAGGGTGTAGCGGATGACCTCGTTGAGGTCCTTCGCCTTCTTACCGGCGTTCGGGATCTTTTCGGGCGCACTCATACCGCTATTCTCACTCGTCACTCTCAGTGCTCCGCGCCAGGGTCGGCGTGGCGAGGATCTCGTCGGCGGCGCGTCGCGCGTCGGCGATGACGGCGGGGATGCCCACCCCGTCGTACGCCGCGCCGCACACCCGCAGTCCGGGCAGCCCGGCCACCGCGTCGCGGATGCGGGCGACGCGCGCGACGTGGCCCACGGGGTACTGCGGGAGGCCGCCGATCCAGCGGGTCACCTCCGTCGCGACGGGCTTCGCGGTGAGTCCGACGGCGTCGTGGAGGTCACGCAGCGACACCGCGGCGAGGTCGGCGTCGTCCCAGCCGAGGTGCTCCTCCTCGCCGTACCGCCCGATGGAGGTGCGCAGGACGAACAGGTCGTCCGCGCCCTCGTCGACCCAGCCCCACTTGCGGCTGGAGAACGTGGACGCCTTGATCGTGCGCCCGTCGACGGGCGGCACGAGGAAGCCCGACCCGGCGGGCAGCGCCGCCGCGTCGGAGCGGCGGAAGGCGAGGGTGACGAGGACCATCGAGGCGTACTCGATCGTCGCGAGCTCGGCGGCGGCGGCCGGGGACTCGGCGGCGAGCAACTCGGACGCGGACCAGGCGGGCGTGGCGAGGACCACCGCGGCGGCGTGGAGGACGTCTCGTTCGGTGCGGACCTCCCAGCCGCCGGGGCGGCGGGTCAGGCCCTGCACGCGGGTGTCGCGGCGGATCTCGCCGCCGCCCGCGGTGACGGCCCGCGCGACGGCGTCCGGCAGCAGTCCGATGCCGCCCTCGATACCGGCGAACACCGGCCCGTCGGCGGCCGCCCGGGCGGCCTCGGCCTGCACGGCCCGGACGGCGTCCGTGAGCGTGGGGTGGCGGCGCGCGGCCTCGTACAGCTTCGGTACGGCGGCCCTCATCGAGATCCGGTAGGCGTCGCCCGCGTACACCCCGCCGAGCAGCGGTTCGACGAGCCGGTCGACGACCTCGCGGCCCATGCGCCCGGCGACGTACGCGCCGATGGCCACGTCGTCGCCCGGGTCGTTGGGCGGCAGCTCGCGGTCCCGTCCGACGGCCCGCAGGCCCTCCTCGGACAGCAGTCCGGCGAGCGCGCCCGCGTCGCCGGGGACGCCCATGAGATGCCCCTTGGGCATGGGGCGCAGCGCGTCGCGGGTCCAGACGGACGCGGTGGCCGTGGCGGGCGGCCGCACGCGTTCGCCCAGGCCCACGGCGCGGGCGAGTTCCACGCCCTCGGGGCGGCGGGCGAGCATCGACTCGGCGCCCAGGTCGACGGGCGCCCCGGCGATCTCCCCGGCGCGGAGCTTGCCGCCGACGCGCCCGGACGCCTCCAGCAGGACGACGTCGCGGCCGGCCTCGACCAGGCGGTGTGCGGCGGCCAGTCCGGCGATGCCGCCGCCGATGACGACGACCCGTCCGCGGGCGCTGTCCACGTTGTCCGTGTTCATGGGTCCACTGTCTCAAACGCCGATACGAGTCCCGAACGTGACCCATCCGCAACCGGGGGCCGCAACCGGCACGCCACCCTCGTACGTCGAACCCACGCAACGGCACCGAACCCCGGGGGGGACCATCCATGCCGAAGTCGACACGTCCACGCCGCGCCCTCGCGGCCGTACTGCTCGGCGCCTCGCTGGCGCTGGCCGGGTGCTCGGGCGGGGGCGAATCGGGAGCGACCGCGGACCGGGCGGCGGCCCAGGAGGCGGCGCGGGACGCGCAGGGGCCCGGGTACGGCGCCGGTGCGCAGTCCGGCGGCGCGGGCGGCGCGAAGGCGGCGCGGCCCGGCGCCGTACAGCAGCACGTCATCCGGACCACGACGCTGTCCGTGGAGGTGGAGGACGCCGACGAGGCGCTGGCCCGCGCCCGGGACGCCGCCGCGAAGGCGGGCGGGCACGTCGCCGACGAGTCCACGCGGCGGCACCGCACGGGCGGTCTGGCCTCGCGCATCTCGCTGCGCGTCCCGCAGGCCGCGTACGAGGACGTCGTCAAGGAGCTGGCGGGCACCGGGAAGCTGCTGTCGCGGCGCGCCGAGGCCAAGGACGTCACCGATCAGGTCGTCGACGTGGAGAGCCGCATCGCCACGCAGCGGGCGAGCGTCGCGCGGGTGCGCGAGCTGATGGACCGGGCCGAGCGGCTGAGCGACATCGTGGAGCTGGAGCGGGAGCTGAGCGCCCGTCAGGCGGATCTGGAGGCGCTGCTCGCGCAGCAGGCGTCGCTGAAGGACCGCACTGCGCTGGCGACGATCACGCTGGAGCTGAGCGAGCCGGAGACCGCTCCGGCGCGGGACGACGACGAGCCGGGTGTGATGGACGCGCTGCGCGGCGGCTGGGAGGCGCTGCTGACGTCGCTGACGTGGTTCCTGCTGGTTCTGGCGGCGCTGGCGCCGTGGCTGGGCCTGCTGGGCGTCGTGTTCCTCGTGTGGCGGCGGGTGCTGGCTCCGTGGCGGGCGCGCCGCCGCGCGAGCCGGCCGGGGCGGCCGGTGCGCCAGGGGCCGCCGAACCCGTGGCCCCCGATGGCGGCCGCTCCCCGCACGGGCGCGCCGGCGGGCGGCGCGCAGCTGCCCCCGCAGGACCGCGCGGCGCAGGGCCGGCCGGCACACGACCCGTCGGCGCGGGGCGGGTCGGCGCGGGGCCCGGCCGGGCAGGCGCCGTCGGATGCCGGGCGGGGCGGGGCGTCCGACGCCCCGCCGGCCCCGGAGGAGGGCCGGGACTGACCGTCGCGGCACGGCCCGTAGCGTGGTGCCCATGGATCGAGGCACACGCGGGAGTACGGGCCGGCAGCGGCTGGTGGTGGTCGGCGGCGACGCGGCGGGCATGTCCGCCGCGTCGCAGGCCCGCCGGCTGAAGGGGCCGGACGAGCTGGAGATCGTGGCGTTCGAGCGGGGCCGCTTCACGTCGTACTCGGCCTGCGGCATCCCGTACTGGGTCGGCGGCGACGTCACCGACCGGGAGCGGCTCATCGCGCGGACGCCCGAGCAGCACCGGGCGCGGGACATCGACGTGCGGCTCCGCTCGGAGGTCACCGAACTCGACCTGGACGGCGGCCGGGTGCGCGTGCGCGACCTGGAGTCGGGCACCGAGTCGTGGACCGGGTACGACCGGCTGGTCCTGGCGACCGGCGCCCGTCCGGTGCGCCCGCCGCTGCCGGGCATCGACGCGCCGGGCGTGCACGGCGTGCAGACGCTGGAGGACGGGCAGGCGCTCCTCGACACGCTGGACGCCACCGAGGGGCGGCGGGCCGTCGTCGTGGGCGCCGGCTACATCGGCGTGGAGATGGCCGAGGCGCTGCTGAACCGGGGCTACGAGGTGACCGTCCTCAACCGGGGCGAGCAGCCGATGTCGACGCTCGACCCGGACATGGGGCGGCTGGTCCACGCGGCGATGGACGGCCTGGGCATCACCACGGTCGGCGGCGCGGAGGTGGCGGAGATCCTGACCGGCGCCGACGGGCGCGTACGGGCGGTGGCCGCGGGCGGCGAGGAGTACCCGGCCGACGTGGTGGTCCTCGGGATCGGCGTGGAGCCGGAGACGGCCCTGGCGCGGGCGGCGGGTCTGCCGCTCGGCGCGTTCGGCGGGCTGCTCACCGACCTGGCGATGCGGGTGCGCGGCCGCGAGGAGGTGTGGGCGGGCGGCGACTGCGTGGAGGTGCTGGACCTGGTGTCCGGCCGGGAGCGGCACATCCCGCTCGGCACGCACGCCAACAAGCACGGCCAGGTGATCGGCGCGAACGTGGCGGGCGGCTACGGGACGTTCCCCGGCGTCGTGGGGACGGCGGTGAGCAAGGTCTGCTCGCTGGAGATCGCCCGCACGGGCCTGCGGGAGCGGGACGCCCGCGAGGTGGGGCTGCGGTACGTGACGGCGGTGACCGAGTCGACGAGCCGGGCCGGGTACTACCCGGGGGCTGCGCCGATGACGGTCAAGATGATCGCCGAGCGGCGCACGGGCCGGCTGCTGGGCACGCAGATCGTGGGCCGCGAGGGCGCGGGCAAGCGCGTGGACATCGCGGCGGTCGCGCTGACGGCTGGCATGACGGTGGATCAGGTCGCCGCGCTCGACCTGGGGTACGCGCCGCCGTTCTCGCCGGTGTGGGACCCGGTGCAGGTCGCGGCGCGCAAGGCGGCGGCAGCGGTGCGCGAGGCGGGCTGAGCGCGCGGCCCCGGGCCCGTACGGCCGTTCGACGCGGGTGCGGGCCGCCCTCTAGGGTCGGCGCATGATCACTTCTTTCAGTGAGGGATTCGTCCGCGCCACGGAGCCGCACGCCGCCTGGGGCATGGAGCAGCTGGAGGCGTTCACCGGCTTCCTGCCGTCCGCGCCGTGGACGGCGGACCTGGACGCGTGCGTGTACCGGCAGGGCGGGATCGAACTGCGCGTGGGCCTGCTCGGCACGTTCGACCAGTCGGACGGCTCCTGGCTGTGGGGCTGGGCCAATCCCGGCTTCGCGGGTGCGCCGGTGGTGGCGGCGGCCGAGGCGCTGCGCCGGTTCGGCGAGGAGCGCGGGGTGCCCGAGCTGGCGCGCGAGGCGGTCGACCTGTCGGGCTTCGACGACCCGGCGATGGCGGTGGAGCGCCTCGCGTTCGGCGCCATGGGCCTGCTGGGCGCGGCCGGGTACATCGGCGTGCAGGCGGGCCCGGCGACCCGCGCGTACCTGGTGCCGGACGACCCGCGGGTGCCGGTGCAGGCGCCGGACCCGGTGACGCTGCCGCGGGTCCTGCTGACGGCCGTGAGCGCCCTCCCGGACGCGGCGCCCCGGGCGGTGGTGGCCGGCTACTTCGCCCGGCACGGCCTGCCCGCGCATCCGGCGGAGCCCGGCGCCCTGGCCGCCGGCCTGCCGAACGGCTCGTCGGTGAACGTGACGTTCGACGCGGCCGGCCGCATCGCCCAGGTGAACGTGAGCGCCGTCGGCGCGCGGGGCGCCTAGCGGGTCGTGCGGGTGTGGACGTAGTCGACGAGGCGGGTCAGGGCGTCCGGGTCCGTGGTGGGCAGGACGCCGTGGCCGAGGTTGAAGACGTGGCCCTCCAGGCCGGACGCGGCGTCCAGCACGCGGCGGGTCTGCTCCTCGACGGCCTCGCGCGGGGCGAACAGCACGGCCGGGTCCAGGTTGCCCTGGAGCGCCTTGCCGGGGCCGACGCGGCGGGCCGCCTCGTCCAGCGGGACGCGCCAGTCGACGCCCACCACGTCGGCGCCCGCCTCGCCCATGAGGCCGAGCAGCTCGCCCGTACCGACGCCGAAGTGGATGCGCGGCACGCCGTACCCGGCGACGGCGTCGAAGACCTTCGCGGACGCGGGCATCACGGAGCGGCGGTAGTCGTCCGGGGCCAGCGCGCCGACCCAGGAGTCGAACAGCTGCACCGCGGAGGCGCCGGCCTCGATCTGGACCTTCAGGAACGCCGCGGTGATGTCCGCCAGCCGGTCCAGCAGGTCGGCCCACAGCTCCGGGTCGCCGTACATGAGCGCCTTGGTGTTCTCGTGGTTGCGCGACGGGCCGCCCTCCACGAGGTAGCTGGCGAGGGTGAACGGCGCACCCGCGAAGCCGATGAGCGGCGTGGAGCCGAGCTCGCCGGTGAGCATGCCGATGGCCTCGGTGACGTACGCGACGTCGTCCGGGGTCAGGTCGCGCAGCCGCGCCAGGTCCTCGCGGCGGCGGATCGGCTCGGCGACGACGGGGCCGACGCCGGGCTTGATGTCCAGGTCGACGCCGATGGCCTTGAGCGGCACGACGATGTCGCTGAAGTAGATCGCCGCGTCGACCTTGTGGCGCCGCACGGGCTGCAGCGTGATCTCGGTGACCAGCTCGGGCCGCATGCAGGACTCCAGCATGGGGACGCCCTCGCGGACCTTCAGGTACTCGGGGAGTGAGCGCCCCGCCTGGCGCATGAACCACACCGGCGTGTGCGGCACGGGCTCGCGCCGGCATGCCTTGAGGAAGGCGGAGTCGTACGTCTGCGTCGGGGGGCCCGAGGGGCGGCTGTTGGCACTCACGCATCGCATCTTCGCATGTGCGGGTGCGCGGCCACGCGGGGCGGGCGGCACGGACCGGGTGTCTTGCCCTGCGCCGGGCCCCCGTTCCGCCTACTCTTCCCCGCATGGCTGCGGCTCAGGAACAGTTCTCCGGTCACTCCGACGGCGCCGAGGGCACGGGCGGCGGGGAGGACGGCCCCGTACCTCCCGTCTTCCGGGTCGCGGTCGACGCGCTGCGGGCGGCGCGCGTCCGCCCGGAGCTCGAACTGGAGCCGACCCGGCCGCCCCGGCGGCTCGCCCCGTGGGCGTACGCGGTGGAGGCCGCGGCCGTGGAGAACGGCGAGGACCTCGCGGACGGGCGGCTCGTACTGCTGCACGACCCGGCCGGGCACGAGGCGTGGCAGGGGACGTTCCGCCTGGTCACGCTGGTGCGCGCGGAGCTGGAACCCGAGATGGCGGCGGACCCGCTGCTTCCCGAGGTGTGCTGGTCGTGGCTGACGGGCGCGCTGGAGGCGCGGGGCCTGTCATACGGGGAGCCGAGCGGGACCGTCACCCGGGCGGGGTCGTACTACTTCGGCGGGCTGGCGGAGCGCAGGCCCGCGACCCAGATCGAGATCCGCGCGTCATGGACGCCCGAGGCCGACCGAGGCGGGGTGCCGGACACGGCGGCGCACCTGGCGGCGTGGGGCGACCTGCTGTGCCAGGTGGCGGGCCTGCCCCCGTCGGGCCCCGGCCCCCTGGAGGGCGGCGGGGCGGGCGTCGTCTCCCTCCCCCAGCGCCGGGGCCCGCACCGGGCGTAGCCCCTCGCGGCCCGGCCGTCGTCGCCCTGGGGGCTGTTCGGTAGCACGCTCGTTCACGCTCGCTCGCGCGTCCGAATTGCACCAATTGTTACCTAGTAATCCGTGATCTCCCCCTAAAGGAGGACGGCATTGCTGCCGAAGAGGTCTGTGACCCTATCTGCACGGTTCACCCCGGCGACTTCCCCGAGCCGGCAGTGTCCCGCACCTTCCCAGGAGGCCTGGTGTCCGTTCTCCTCGAGCAGCCCGCAAGCCTGGTCGCCTACCGCCCGAACAAGCCGACGGCCATGGTCGTCGTGGCCGACCCGCGCGTCCGCTCCACCGTGACCCGCCATCTGTGGGCGCTCGGAGTGCGTGACGTCATCGAGGCGTCGTCCATCGCGGAGGCCCGCCCCCGTATCGGCAACCCGCGCGACATCTGCGTCGCCGACGTCCACCTGCCCGACGGCTCCGGCCTCACCCTCCTGTCGGAGACCCGCGCCGCCGGCTGGCCCAACGGCCTGGCCCTGTCCGCCGCCGACGACATCGGCGCCGTGCGCAACGCGCTCGCCGGCGGCGTCAAGGGCTATGTCGTCACCGGCACCCGTACGAACATCGGGCACCCCACCCGTCCCGGCGCCGCCCCCATCGGCTCCGCCGCCGCCCGCCTCCACCGCCGCCCCCCGGGTGCCCCGAGCCACCCGGGCGGCTACCGCGAGCTGTCCGGCCGGGAGGTCGAGGTCCTGCGGCTGGTGGCGGAGGGCCAGTCGAACAAGGCCATCGGCGTCTCCATGGGGCTGTCCGCCCTGACCGTCAAGTCGCACCTCGCCCGCATCGCCCGCAAGCTGGGCACCGGCGACCGGGCCGGCATGGTCGCGGTCGCGCTGCGCACCGGCATCATCCACTGACCGTCCCCGATCCCTCCCCGCCCGTCGACGGAACGTTCCGTCGGCGGGCGCCTCCCGTTCACCGATACCCTTGACAGGTGACCGACGCCCAAGACACCGCAGCAGAGACACCACTGCGAACCACCGGGGGCGGCCCTCCGGACGACGGCGTCGCAGCCGACGGGGCGGCCGCCTCGGAACCGATCCCCTTGCTGGAGCCCCGCGAGGGGGTCCCGCCCGTCGTGGCCGACGCCGAGGCCCTGGCCCGCGTCGTCGAGGCCTTCGCCGCCGGTACCGGACCGGTCGCCGTCGACGCCGAACGGGCGTCCGGCTACCGCTACGGCCAGCGGGCCTATCTGGTGCAGCTGCGCCGCGAGGGCGCCGGTACGGCGCTGATCGACCCCGTCGGATGCCCCGACCTGTCCGCGCTCGGCGAGGCCCTCGACGGCACGGAGTGGATCCTCCACGCCGCGACCCAGGACCTGCCGTGCCTGCGCGACATAGGCATGGTGCCGTCCGAGCTGTTCGACACGGAGCTGGCCGGCCGGCTCGCCGGGTTCCCCCGCGTCGGCCTCGGCGCGATGGTCGAGTCCGTCCTCGGGTACGTCCTGGAGAAGGGCCACTCCGCGGTGGACTGGTCCACCCGCCCGCTGCCCGAGCCCTGGCTGCGCTACGCCGCGCTCGACGTGGAGCTCCTGGTGGACCTGCGCGACGCGCTGGAGAAGGAGCTGGACCGGCAGGGCAAGCTGGAGTGGGCCCGCCAGGAGTTCGCCGCCATCGCCGCCGCCCCTCCCCCGCCGCCCCGCAAGGACCCCTGGCGCCGCACGTCCGGCATGCACAAGGTGCGCCGTCGCCGCCAGATGGCCGTCGTACGGGAGCTGTGGACCGCCCGTGACCGGATCGCGCAGCGCCGCGACGTGTCGCCCGGCAAGGTCCTCAGCGACGCCGCGATCGTCGAGGCGGCGCTCGCCCTGCCGGCGAACGTGCAGGCCCTGACCGCCCTGCCCGGCTTCGGGACCCGGATGGGGCGCCGTCAGCTGGAGCAGTGGCAGGCCGCCGTGGACCGCGCCAAGGCCCTGCCGGACACGCAGCTGCCGCAGCCCGGCCAGCCCGTGGCGGGCCCGCCCCCGCCGCGCGCCTGGGCGGACAAGGACCCGGCCGCCGCGGCGCGGCTGTCGGCGGCGCGTACGGCGATCTCGGCGCTGGCCGAGTCGCTGAACCTGCCCCAGGAGAACCTGATCGCCCCGGACACGGTCCGCCGGGTCTGCTGGGAGCCGCCGCAGGATCCGACCGAGGAGTCCGTGGCCGAGGCGCTGGCGGGCCACGGCGCCCGCCCGTGGCAGATCGAGCAGGTCACGCCCGCCCTGGTGACCGCCCTGCGCACGGCCAGGCCCTGAGGCTCTCGCCGGGCGGGCCGACGCCTGAGGTCCGCTCCCGCGTGGCGAAGGGCTCCCGGCACCCGCCCCGCGCGGTGCGGGACGTCTGAGGTCCGCGCCGGGGTGGGCCTCGGCGGGGCCGCGCCGGTGCGGGCCGTCCCGGGGACAGGAGTGTCACGCCGCCGCCCCCTTCCCGGGCCGCACCGGGAAGGGGGCGGCGGCGCGTCCGTACGCCGGTCGTCCGGTCAGACGGTCGCCGGGAAGCGCTCCCAGACGCGGTGCGCGGGCAGCAGCGTGAGCACCTCGGCGAGCGCGCGGGCGCCGGAGTCCGCGACGACGACACCCGGCGCGTCCAGCGGCACCCCGGCCGCCTCCAGCGCGGCCTCCGCGCCCGCCCAGACCGCGATCGCCTTCGCGTGCCGGAACGCCTCGGAGGCCATCAGCAGCACCCGCGGGTCCACGCCGCGCGCCGCCGTGGCCGCGTCGCCGGCCTTGGCGTCGCGCACCCCGTTGGCGTCGGAGCCGCGCGCCGGGACGCCGGCCAGCAGCAGCGCGTCGAACTCCGTGGACCGCGCCGTGACGAACGTGCGCTGCACGGCGACCGGATCGCCGCCGTCCGCGTCGAGCATCCCGCCCGTCGGGCCGATCACCAGCGGCACCAGACCGGCTTCCAGCGCGGCGCTGCGGGCCGCCCGTACGCCCTCCAGGTCGCCGTCGGGCGCGGCCACGATGCCGACGATCCGGCCCTCCACCGGCCAGGTCCGCCCGACCTGCGACAGGGCCGGACTCGGCGCCACGTCTGCGAGCGGCACGGTCGGCTCGGGCGCGGGCAGCCCCAGGCCCTCCGCGACGCGGGCGCACAGCACCGGGTCGATGTTGGCCAGGACCTTCAGCGCGCGCTCCTTGATCGCCTGCTCGTAGCACTTGCCGAGCTCGAAGGTGTAGGCGCCGATGATGTGCTCGCGCTCGGGCGGCGACATGCTGAGCCAGAAGCGGCGCGGCTGGCTGAAGTGGTCGGCGAAGGTCTCCGGCGCCTCCCGCTCCTTCTTCGCCTCCGGCACCCGTACGGGGCTCTCGATGTACGCGCCGGTGTCCGCGCCCGCGAGGAACGGGCAGCCGCCGTCGAGGGAGTTGGGGCGGTACGGCGCGACGCCCCGGTGGACGGCCGTCTGGTGCATGCCGTCGCGGAACATGTCGTTGACGGGGGCGTGCGGGCGGTTGATGGGGAGCTGCGCGAAGTTCGGCCCGCCGAGGCGGCTGATCTGCGTGTCGAGGTACGAGAAGAGGCGGCCGCTCAGCAGCGGGTCGTCGGTGATGTCGATGCCGGGGACGAGGTGGCCGGGGTGGAAGGCGACCTGCTCGGTCTCGGCGAAGAAGTTCGACGGGTTGGCGTTGAGGGTGAGCAGCCCGATCGGCTGCACGGGCGCCAGCTCCTCGGGGACGATGTTCGTCGGGTCGAGCAGGTCGATGCCCTCGAAGGTCTGCTCGGGGGTGTCCGGGAAGGTCTGGATGCCCAGCTCCCACTGGGGGAAGGCGCCCGCCTCGATGGCGTCGGCGAGGTCGCGGCGGTGGAAGTCGGGGTCGACGCCGTTGATGATCTGCGCCTCCTCCCACACGAGGGAGTGGACGCCGAGCTTCGGCTTCCAGTGGAACTTCGCCAGGGTCGTGCCGCCGTCGGCGTCGACCAGGCGGAAGGTGTGGACGCCGAAGCCCTCCATCATCCGGTACGAGCGGGGGATGCCCCGGTCGGACATGTTCCACAGCGTGTGGTGCGTGGCCTCGGTGTGCAGGGTGACGAAGTCCCAGAAGGTGTCGTGGGCGCTCTGCGCCTGCGGGATCTCCCGGTCCGGGTGGGGCTTGCCCGCGTGGATGACGTCGGGGAACTTGATGGCGTCCTGGATGAAGAAGACCGGGATGTTGTTGCCGACCAGGTCGAACGTGCCCTCGCTGGTGTAGAACTTCGTGGCGAAGCCGCGGGTGTCGCGGACCGTGTCGGCGGAGCCGCGCGAGCCGAGGACGGTGGAGAAGCGGACGAAGACCGGGGTCTCGGCGTCCTTGGCGAGGAACGCCGCGCGGCACACGTTCGACGCCGTGCCGTAGCCGCGGAAGACCCCGTGGGCCGCGGCGCCGCGGGCGTGGACGACACGCTCCGGGATGCGCTCGTGGTCGAAGTGGGTGATCTTCTCGCGCAGATGGTGGTCCTGGAGCAGCACCGGGCCGCGCGCGCCCGCCTTGAGGGAGTGGTCGGTGTCGTGGAGGCGGGCGCCCTGCGCGGTGGTCAGATACGCGCCGGACTGGGCGACGCGCGCGCGGTCGGCGCCGGTGGGCTGGCCGGTGGGGCCGACCGTTTCGGGGCCGGTCTGGTCGGGTTTGGGCGGGAGCGGTTCGCGCACCTCGGTGGGTTCGTCCACGGACGGGGGCTCGGGGGCGGGGGCGCCGGGGATCGGGGGGTTCGTCATGCGGCCTCCTGCGACGGGACTGGTTCGCCTGAGCCTTGACCGCCGTGGTGCCGGGGCTAACGCCCGGCACGCGGACGTCCGCCCAACGGCACACGCGGTCGCGGCGTCCGGCCGGGTGCCCGCCCGCCCGCTTTCCAACCGCCCTTTCCGGCGGGCCGGGGCGGGTCAGTCCGCGAGCAGGTCCACGAGCAGCACCGCGGTGACGATCAGCACGGCGAGCAGACGCAGCGCGACCACCCCGTCCACGGCGTGCCGCGTCACATGGCCGGGGGCGAGCCGGAGGAGCCAGGTGAGGGCCACCGAGACCAGGACACCGCCGGCCGACCAGGCCAGCCCCTCGTGCCCGTCCGGCACGGGTGCGCCCGGTACGGCGGTGGCCGCCTCCAGGCGCATCGCGAGCGAGAGCAGCAGCCAGCCGAGCGCCAGCGGCACCGTGACGGCGCTCTCCAGCACCACGAAGAAGAACGGGGCCGAGCCGCGCCGCCGAGAGCCGCCCCGGGTCTGCGGCGGGACGGCGTCGGTCAGGGGAGGGGTGTCGGTCATGGGCGGCATCCTGCCCGCTCCGCCGCCCCGCCCGGGCGGTTTCCGGCCGACTGCGCCCGGGGCTCCCGGTACGGCGGTACGCGCCGGGCGAGGCCGGTACGCGCCGCAGGCCCCGCGCCGGGACGAGGGCCGTCCGCGCCCCTTCAGTACGGCAGGACGCGCTGGACGCGCGGTTCCGGGGCGTCGAAGCGCAGCCCGTTCTCGTCCAGGGCGTTGAACACGGTCACCCGGCCCGTCCCGAAGACGAAGCCAACCTCGACGCTCCCCCGCGCGGCGTCGCGCCCGGTCCACTCGAGCGGTTCCGCCCGTCGCAGGGGCAGTCCGCGCAGGGCCCGGAGCTCCGGCAGGGGCTCGGCGCGCCACTCCAGGTCGAAACCCGGCCACCCGAGCGGGCGAGCGGGGTCGACGGTGTTCCAGGTGAGGGACAGCTCGCCGGTCTTCCCGTGGTTGATCTCGACCTGTTCGCCGTCGAAGTCGAACACGACCGGGCAGTCGGCGAACCAGGTGTCGTCCCCGAGGTCCCAGGCCAGGCGGACCGCGGTGAGCGTCCGGCCGGTGAGGGCGCGCAGCCGGTCGCCGTGCCGGCGGGCGATGTCGCGCGGGCGGCGCAGCCAGTCGGGCCGGTAGCCCTCGATCCCGAAATCGAACACCCGGCTCATCCTGCCAGGGCCGCCCGCACGGGCCGAGGGGTGAGCCGCCACGTTCCGGGAGGGCGGACGGGCGAGGGTGGGCGGTGTGACCTTCGACGCTCCGGGCGGGGGGACTGTGCAGTCTGGTTACCCGTAAGTAGCATGGGGGTGAGCAAGCGCGCGCTTAGCCGCGTGCGCCGCAGCAGTGCCATCCCGCACCCTGGAGGAGAGCCATCGTGCCTCGTACCGTCAGGGACGTCGTCTTCGTCGACGGCGTCCGCACCCCGTTCGGCAAGGCGGGCCCGAAGGGCATCTACCACGAGACCCGCGCCGACGATCTCGTCGTGAAGGCCATCCGGGAGCTGCTGCGCCGCAACCCCGGCCTCGACCCGCAGAAGATCGACGAGGTCGCCGTCGCGGCGACCACCCAGATCGGCGACCAGGGCCTGACCATCGGCCGCATGGCGGGCATCCTCGCCGGCCTGCCGCAGTCGGTGCCCGGCTACGCCATCGACCGGATGTGCGCGGGCGCGCTGACCGCCGTGACGACGGCCGCGGGCTCCATCGCCTTCGGCGCGTACGACGCCGTCATCGCGGGCGGTGTCGAGCACATGGGCCGCCACCCCATGGGCGAGGGCGCGGACCCGAACCCGCGCTTCGTGTCGGAGAAGCTGGTCGACGAGTCCGCCCTCTTCATGGGCATGACCGCGGAGAACCTGCACGACCGCTACCCGCACATCACCAAGCTGCGCGCCGACGAGTACGCCGTGCGCTCCCAGGAGAAGGCCGCCAAGGCGTACGCCGACGGCAAGATCCAGCAGGACCTGGTGCCGATCTCCGTGCGCCGCACGAACGCCGAGGCCGGCGAGACGGGCTGGGGCCTGGTCACCGCCGACGAGCCGATGCGCCCGGGCACCACGCTGGAGAGCCTGGCCAACCTGAAGACGCCGTTCCGCGTCCACGGCCGGGTCACCGCCGGCAACGCCGCCGGTCTCAACGACGGCGCCACCGCGTCGATCATCGCGTCCGAGGAGTTCGCGCGCGAGAACGGCCTCCCGGTCAAGATGCGCCTCGTCTCGTACGCCTTCGCCGGCGTCGAGCCGGAGGTCATGGGCTACGGCCCGATCCCGGCGACCGAGAAGGCCCTCGCCAAGGCGGGCCTGTCCATCGAGGACATCGGCCTGTTCGAGATCAACGAGGCGTTCGCCGTCCAGGTCCTCGCGTTCCTCGACCACTACGGCATCGCCGACGACGACCCGCGCGTCAACCAGTACGGCGGCGCGATCGCCTTCGGCCACCCGCTGGCCTCCTCCGGTGTCCGTCTGATGACCCAGCTGGCCCGCCAGTTCGAGGAGCAGCCGGAGGTCCGCTACGGCATCACGACCATGTGCGTCGGCTTCGGCATGGGCGCCACGGTCATCTGGGAGAACCCGAACCACAAGGACGCCGGAGGCAGCAAGTGACCACCACCGCCGAGCTTTTGAAGGGTGCGGCCGAGCTGTTCCCCGACGAGGTCGTCACCGCGGCGCACGTGCGCCACTTCGACCTGCCGCTGGGCGCGGGCCGGTTCGCGCTGATCACGCTGGACAACGGCTTCGACCACACCAAGCCGACCACGTTCGGCCCGCAGTCGCTGGCCAACCTGAACGCGGCGCTCGACCAGGTCGAGAAGGAGGCCGCCGACGGCGAGATCGTCGGTGTCGGCCTCACCGGCAAGCCGTTCATCTTCGCGGTCGGCGCCGACCTCAAGGGCGTCGAGCTGCTGAAGCGGCACGAGGACGCGCTCGCCATCGGCAAGGGCGGCCACGACGTCTTCAAGCGGCTGTCCGCGCTGGCCGTCCCCACCTTCGCGTACTACAACGGCGCGGCGATGGGCGGCGGTGTCGAGGCCGGTCTGCACTGCACGTACCGCACCGTGTCGAAGGCCCTGCCGGCCTTCTCGCTCCCCGAGGTGTTCCTGGGCCTGGTGCCGGGCTGGGGCGGCTGCACGATCCTGCCGAACCTGATCGGCGCGGACCGCGCGGTCTCGGTGATCATCGAGAACTCGCTCAACCAGAACAAGCAGCTCAAGGGCAAGCAGGTCTTCGAGCTGGGCATCGCCGACGCGCTGTTCGAGGGCGCGGACTTCCTGGAGCAGTCGCTGCTGTGGACCGCGAAGGTCCTCAAGGGCGATGTCACCGTGGAGCGTCCCGAGGTGGACCGCGGTGAGGCGTGGGACGCCGCCGTGGCCCGCGGCCGGTTCATCGCGGACGGCAAGGTGCACGGCGCCGCCCCGGCCGCGTACCGCGCGCTCGACATCATCGAGGCGGCCAAGGACGGCGACCTGCAGAAGGGCTTCGACGCCGAGGACGCCGCCCTCGCCGACCTGATCATGGGTGGCGAGCTGCGCTCCGGCATCTACGCCTTCAACCTGGTGCAGAAGCGCGCCAAGCGCCCGGTCGGCGCCCCGGACAAGAGCCTGGCCCGCCCGGTCACCAAGGTCGGTGTCGTCGGCGCCGGTCTGATGGCCTCGCAGCTGGCGCTGCTGTTCCTGCGCCGCCTGGAGGTCCCGGTCGTCCTCACCGACATCGACCAGGAGCGCGTCGACAAGGGCGTGGGCTACGTCCACGCCGAGATCGACAAGCTGCTCGGCAAGGGCCGCGTCAACCAGGACAAGGCCAACCGCCTCAAGGCGCTGGTGACCGGTGTCCTGGACAAGGCCGAGGGCTTCGCCGACGCGGACTTCATCATCGAGGCCGTGTTCGAGGAGATGTCCGTCAAGCAGAAGGTGTTCGCGGAGGTCGAGGCGGTCGCCCCGGCGCACGCGATCCTCGCCACGAACACCTCGTCGCTGTCGGTCTCCGAGATGGCGTCCAAGCTCCGCAACCCGGAGCGCGTGGTCGGCTTCCACTTCTTCAACCCGGTCGCGATCCTCCCGCTGCTGGAGATCGTCCGCGGCGAGAAGACCGACGACGCCTCCCTGGCCACGGCGTTCGCCGTCGCCAAGAAGCTGAAGAAGACCGCGGTGCTGGTGAAGGACGCCCCGGCGTTCGTCGTCAACCGCATCCTGACCCGCTTCATGGGCGAGATCCAGAACGTCATCGACGAGGGCACCCCCGTCGCGACGGCGGAGAAGGCGGTCGAGCCGCTCGGCCTGCCGATGTCGCCGCTGGTGCTGCTGGAGCTGGTCGGCCCGGCCATCGGCCTGCACGTGTCGGAGACCCTGAACCGGGCCTTCCCGGACCGCTTCACGGTGTCCCCGAACCTCAAGCGGGTGGTGGAGGCCGGCAAGCGCGGCTTCTACGTCTACGACTCGGGCAAGCCGGAGCTCGACCCGGAGGTCGCCGCGCTGCTCCAGCAGGGCGACTCCGTCCTCACCGAGGAGCAGGTCCGCGACCGCGTCCTGGACGCCGTGGCGCAGGAGATCGGCCTCATGCTGGAGGAGGGTGTCGTCGCCGAGGCGCAGGACATCGACCTGTGCCTGATCACCGGCGCCGGCTGGCCCTTCCACCTGGGCGGCATCACGCCGTACCTGGACCGCGAGGGCGTCTCCGAGCGGGTGAACGGCAAGCGGTTCCTGCCGCAGGGCGTCGCGAGCGTCCCCGCGTAAGCGGCCGTCGCCGAGCCTGACGGGCCGTACGGGATCGCCTCCCGTGCGGCCCGTCCGCCGTTCTCCGCCCCCGTCGCGTCCGTCGCGCGCCGGGGGCCGCCGCTCAGTCCTCGGCCAGGGCGTCCAGGAGCGACTGGCCGTACTTGGCGAGCTTGTTCTCGCCGACGCCGCTGACCGCGCCCAGCTCGGCGAGGCTCGCGGGCGGGGCGACGGCGATCTCCCGCAGCGTCGCGTCGTGGAAGACGACGTACGCCGGGACGCCCTGCTCCCTGGCCGTGGCCGCGCGCCAGGCGCGCAGCCGCTCGAAGACGGGCAGCGCCTCCTCCGGCAGGTCCACGGGCGCGGCCTTCTTCTTGCCGCCGCCGGACTTCGCGGACGCGCGGGCCGGCTTCTCCGGCTCGCTGCGCATCGGCACCTGCCGGCGGCCGGACAGCACCTCGGCGGAGTCTTCGGTGAGGGCGAGCGTGTTGTACTCACCCTGCACGGCGAGGAGCCCCTGCGCGAGCAGCTGCCGTACGACACCGCGCCACTGGGCCTCCGTCAGCTCCGTGCCGATCCCGAAGACGCTCAAGCCGTCGTGGTCGAAGCGGATGACCTTGTCGGTCTTGCGGCCCAGCAGGATGTCCACGATCTGGCCGACGCCGAACGACTGTCCGCGCTCCCGCTTCAGCCGGACGACCGTGGAGAGCACCTTCTGCGCGGCGACCGTGCCGTCCCACGTCCTGGGCGGCGTCAGGCACGTGTCGCAGTTGCCGCAGGGGCCGCTCTCCTGGCCGAAGTAGGCCAGCAGCCGCACGCGGCGGCACTCGACGGTCTCGCACAGTGCCAGCATCGCGTCGAGGTGCGCGGCGAGGCGGCGGCGGTGCTCCTCGTCGCCCTCGCTCGTGTCGATCATGCGGCGCTGCTGCACCACGTCGTTCAGCCCGTACGCCAGCCACGCCGTGGACGGCAGGCCGTCGCGGCCGGCCCGGCCGGTCTCCTGGTAGTACCCCTCCACGGACTTCGGCAGGTCGAGGTGCGCGACGAACCGGACGTCCGGCTTGTCGATGCCCATGCCGAACGCGATGGTCGCGACGACGACCAGGCCGTCCTCCCGCAGGAACCGCGACTGGTTCTCGGCGCGGGTGCGGGCGTCGAGCCCCGCGTGGTACGGGACGGCCTCGATGCCGTGCTCCACGAGGAACGCGGCGGTCTTCTCGACGGACGCGCGGGACAGGCAGTAGACGATGCCGGCGTCGCCCTCGTGCTCGCCGCGCAGCAGGGCGAGGAGCTGCTTGCGCGGCTCGTTCTTCGGGACGATGCGGTACTGGATGTTGGGCCGGTCGAAGCTGGCGACGAAGTGCGCCGCGTCCTGGAGCTTCAGCCGGGAGGCGATCTCCGCGTGGGTGGCGCGGGTCGCGGTGGCGGTCAGGGCGATGCGCGGCACGTCGGGCCAGCGCTCGTGGAGCTGGGACAGCTGGAGGTAGTCCGGCCGGAAGTCGTGGCCCCACTGGGCGACGCAGTGCGCCTCGTCGATGGCGAACAGCGAGATCGTGCCGCGCTCCAGCAGCCGGAGCGTCGACTCGACGCGCAGCCGCTCCGGCGCCAGATACAGCAGGTCCAGCTCGCCGGCGAGGAACTCGGCCTCCACCAGCCGCCGCTCGTCCAGGTCCTGCGTCGAATTGAGGAACCCGGCGCGCACCCCGGCGGCGCGCAGCGCGTCGACCTGGTCCTGCATGAGCGCGATCAGCGGCGAGACGACGACGCCGACACCGGGGCGGACCAGCGCGGGGATCTGGTAGCAGAGCGACTTGCCGCCGCCGGTCGGCATGAGGACGAGCGCGTCACCGCCGCCTATGACGTGCTCGATGATCTCCCGCTGCTGTCCGCGGAACGAGTCGTAGCCGAAGACCCGGCCGAGGACCGCGAGGGCCTGGTCCGGGTCGGATGCGTGCGGGGAAGTCATTCGGCAATAGTACGAGCGCGGCGCGCGGCCCGGAGGAATCAGTCCGGCGCCTGTGGATAACGTGGACGGCATGACCTCCCCCCTGCTCATCGTGGACGCGGCGAACGTCGTGGGTTCCGTACCGGACGGCTGGTGGCGTGACCGCCGGGGCGCGGCCGAGCGGCTGCGGGACCACCTCGCGCGGTACGCGGCGGACGGGGTGCCCGGTCTGCTGCCGGGCCCGCTGGAGGTGGTGCTGGTGGTGGAGGGCGCCGCGCGCGGTGTGGAGCCGGTCCCCGGGGTGCGGGTGGTGGCCGCGCCGGGCGAGGGCGACGACACGGTCGTGGAGCTGGCCCGCGCGGCGGCGGGGCGGCGCTGTGTGGTGGTGACGGCCGACCGGGAGCTGCGCCGCCGGGTCGCCGGGCACGGTGCCGAGTGCGCCGGGCCGCGTACGGTGCGGCCCGGTTAGGGGACGGCGTACACGGCCCGGCGCGCGGCGGGTCGGCGGGTCAGCGGGGAGGGGGGCGGGTGCCTTCGGGTACGGGGTCGATGCCGCGGCCGAGGAGGCTTCGGCGCCGGCCGTACGCGAAGTACACGACGACGCCGATGGCCATCCAGATCCCGAAGCGCAGCCAGGTCTCGGCCGGCAGGTTCAGCATCAGCCACAGCGAGGCGGCCACGGAGGCGATCGGCAGCCACGGCACGAGCGGGGTGCGGAAGGAGCGCGGCAGGTCGGGGCGGGTGCGGCGGAGGATGACGACGCCGATGGCGACGATGACGAACGCGAACAGCGTGCCGATGTTCACCAGCGTGGCCAGCTCGTCGATGCTGGTCATCCCGGCGATGACGGCGATCAGCACACCGAGGAGCACGGTGGCGCGGTAGGGGGTGCGGAACGTCGGGTGGGTGCGGGAGAAGAACCGCGGCAGGAGGCCGTCGCGGCTCATGGCGAAGAACACGCGGGTCTGGCCGAGCAGCAGGATCATGCAGACGGTGATGAGGCCGACGGCTGCGCCGAAGCTGATGAACCCGGCGTACCAGGGGTGGCCCGTGGCCTTGAAGGCGTCGGCGAGCGGCGCGTCCACCGACAGCCGGCTGTAGTGCTGCATGCCGGTGACGACGATGGACACGGCCACGTACAGGGCGGTGCAGATGAACAGCGAGCCGAGGATGCCGCGCGGCATGTCGCGCTGCGGGACGCGGGTCTCCTCGGCGGCGGTGGCCACGACGTCGAAGCCGATGAAGGCGAAGAAGACGACGGACGCGGCGGTGAAGATGCCCATGACGCCGAAGTTCGTCGGCGCGTATCCGAAGAGGACCTGGACCAGCGGGGCGTCGAGGCCGGCGCCGGCGGGCTGCTGCTGGGCCTTGGGGATGAACGGCTGGTAGTTGGCGGCCTTGACGAAGAAGGCGCCCGCGACGATCACGACGAGGACGACGGTGACCTTGATGACGACGACCAGCGCCGTGAGCCGGGCGGACAGCTTCATGCCGAGCACCAGGACGCCGGTGAGCAGCAGCACCAGGAGGAACGCCAGGAGGTCGAAGCCGAAGCCGTGGACCTCGTCCGTGCCGGACAGGGACTGCGGGAGGTGCCAGCCGATGTTGTCGAGGAGCGAGCGCACGTACCCGGACCAGCCGACGGCGACGACGGCGGTGCCCAGCGCGAACTCCAGCACCAGGTCCCAGCCGATGATCCAGGCGGCCAGCTCGCCCAGCGAGGCGTACGCGAAGGTGTACGCCGAGCCGGCGACGGGGACCGTGGAGGCGAATTCGGCGTAGCAGAGCGCGGCCAGGGCGCATACGATGCCGGCGGCCACGAAGGCGAGGGCCGTGGCGGGTCCCGCGGTCTCCTTGGCGACCTTGCCGGTGAGGACGAAGATGCCGGTGCCGATGATCACGCCGACGCCGAACACCGTCAGGTCGAGCGCGGACAGCGATCTGCGCAGTGCGTGCTCGGGCTCCTCGGTGTCCCGGATCGACTGCTCGACCGTCTTGGTGCGGAACAGGCCGCTGCTCCGGCTCGCCGCCGGGTCGCTCTGTGTACTCACCCCGTCATGATCCGGACACCTGGCCGGATCACGCGCGCCCACGGGCCTGTTGTCACACGAATGGGCCGGTGGGACCACCCGAACAGGGTGGTCCCACCGGCCCACGGGCCGTCGCCGGCCGGTCGTCCAGCCGGTCAGTCGCGGACCGTCTCCGTGGCCTTCGCGCCGCGTGCGGCGGCCGCCGCGCGGGGCTCGCCGTCCGTGCCGACCCGCGCCTGGTGCAGGCCGTCCAGCTTGGAGACGAGACCGGTGACCTGGCGGGCGATGTCCGGGGCGGTCAGACCGATCTCGGCGAGGACCTCGCCGCGGGAGGCGTGGTCGAGGAAGCGCTGCGGGATGCCGAAGTCGCGCAGCGGCACGTCCACGCCCGCGTCGCGCAGGGCCTGCGCGATGGCGCTGCCGACACCGCCGGCGCGGCCGTTGTCCTCGACGGTGACGACGACGCGGTGGCGGTCCGCGAGCGGGGCCATGGCCTCGTCCACCGGCTTGACCCAGCGCGGGTCGACGACGGTGGTGGAGATGCCCTGCTTGTCGAGGAGGTCGGCGATCTCCAGGCACATCGGGGCGAGCGCGCCGATGGAGACGAGCAGCACGTCCGGCCGGTCGGTGCCCGGCTCGCGCAGGACGTCCATGCCTCCGACGCGGGAGACGGCCTCGACGGCCGGGCCCACCGCGCCCTTGGAGTAGCGGACCACGGTCGGGGCGTCCTCGACGGCGACGGCCTCGCGCAGCTGCGCGCGGACCTGGTCGGCGTCGCGGGGCGCGGCGATCCGCAGGTTCGGCACGACCTGGAGGATCGACATGTCCCACATGCCGTTGTGGGAGGCGCCGTCCGTGCCCGTGACACCGGCCCGGTCCAGTACGAACGTCACACCGCAGTCGTGCAGGGCGACGTCCATGAGGACCTGGTCGAAGGCGCGGTTGAGGAACGTCGCGTAGACGGCGACGACCGGGTGCAGGCCGCCGGTGGCGAGGCCGGCGGCGGAGACGGCGGCGTGCTGCTCGGCGATGCCCACGTCGTAGACGCGGTCCGGGAACTCCTTGGCGAACTTGTCGAGGCCCACCGGCTGGAGCATGGCCGCCGTGATGGCGACGATGTCCTCGCGCTCCTTGCCCAGGGCGACCATCTCGTCGGCGAAGACCGAGGTCCAGTCGGCGCCCGAGGAGGCGATCGGCAGGCCCGTGTCCGGGTGGATCTTGCCGACGGCGTGGAAGCGGTCCGCCTCGTCCTGGAGGGCGGGCTGGTAGCCGCGGCCCTTCTCCGTGAGGCAGTGGACGATGACCGGCCCGTTGAACCGCTTGGCCCGCTGGAGCGCCGACTCGACGGCGGCGATGTCATGGCCGTCGATGGGGCCGACGTACTTCAGGCCGAGGTCCTCGAAGAGGCCCTGCGGGGCGATGAAGTCCTTCAGGCCCTTCTTCGCCCCGTGCAGCGTCTCGTACAGCGGCTTCCCGACGACCGGGGTGCGGTCGAGGATGTCCTTGGTGCGGGCGAGGAACCGCTCGTACCCGTCGGTGGTGCGCAGGGTGGCCAGGTGGTTGGCGAGGCCGCCGATCGTGGGGGCGTAGGAGCGCTCGTTGTCGTTGACGACGATGACGAGGGGGCGGTCCTTGGCGTCGGCGATGTTGTTGAGCGCCTCCCAGGCCATGCCGCCGGTGAGGGCGCCGTCGCCGATGACGGCGACGACGTGGTCGTCGCGGCCCAGCAGCTCGTTGGCCTTGGCGAGGCCGTCCGCCCAGCCCAGGACGGTCGACGCGTGGGAGTTCTCGATGAAGTCGTGCTCGGACTCGGCGCGCGCCGGGTAGCCGGAGAGGCCGCCCTTCATCTTCAGCCGGGAGAAGTCCTGGCGGCCGGTGAGCAGTTTGTGCACGTACGACTGGTGGCCGGTGTCCCAGAGGATCTTGTCCTTCGGGGACTCGAAGACGCGGTGCAGGGCGATGGTCAGCTCTACGACGCCGAGGTTCGGGCCGAGGTGGCCGCCGGTCTTGGAGACCGCGTCGACGAGGAAGGTGCGGATCTCCGAGGCCAGCCGGTCAAGCTGCTCCGGGGAGAGCCGGTCGAGGTCGCGCGGTCCCCTGATACGGGTCAGCAATGCCACCCGTGCCTCCTTGCGTGTTGGGCTGGTCGAGGTTGAGCCGGTCGAGCGTGCCGATCCGCCGAGTCTAATGTTCCGTCCCGGAGTGCGGACATCGGGCCATGCCCCCGAGGGTGCTGCGATGATCACACCTTCGGCCGACACGAACGTACGCCGATGTACCCCTGTGCGGGCGGCGCGACGCACCTCACGGCCGTGGTGTCCGCCACGCCCCTGCCTGGAGACGCGGCGGTGCCCGGCGCCGGTTGCGCGGCGCCGGGCACGGAAGGGGTGATGCGCGTCGCTACGCGCGCCCCGCGTCCTTCTGGGTGCGCCGGGAGACCGAGTCGATGACGACGGCGGCGAGGAGCACCGCGCCGGTGATCATGTACTGGATCTCGCTGGCCATGCCGAGCATGTTGAGGCCCTGCTGGATCGACTGGATGACGATCATGCCCAGGAGGGCGGACCAGACCTTGCCGCGGCCTCCGAAGAGGCTGGTGCCGCCGATGACGGCCGCGGCGATGACGAGCATCAGCGTGTTGCCGCCGCCGAGGCTCTTGGTGGCGCCGCCGGAGAGGCTGGCGACGAAGAGGCCGCCGAACGCGGCGAGCAGGCCGGAGAGGCCGAACACGGTGATGCGGACCCGGTCCACGTTGATGCCGGCGCGGCGGGCCGCCTCGGCGCTGCCGCCGACGGCGAAGACCTTCCGGCCGAAGGAGGTGCGGCGGGCCACGAAGTCGGCGACGACCAGCACGGCGAGGAACAGCACCAGGGCGAGCGGCAGGCCCCGGGCGCCGGCGGGCTCGTTCAGGACGTACGCGACGGCGAAGCAGAGCACCGCGACGGCGCCGGCGCGCAGCAGGATCTCGCTGGTCGGGCGGTACGGCAGGTTCGCGGCGCGGCGCCGCTTGACGTCCAGCAGGAGCGAGCCGGCGTAGAGGAGGACGGCGGCCAGGGCGAGGCCGTAGGCGGCGGCCTTGTCCTCGAAGTAGTAGCCGGTGAGGTTCTCCACGATGCTGCCGGTCGGCGTGTTGATGGAGCCTTCCTTGCCCATCAGCCAGATCTGCAGACCGCTCCAGCCGAGGAAGCCGGCGAGGGTGACGACGAAGGCGGGCACGCCGACCTTCGCGAAGAAGAAGCCGTGCAGCAGGCCGAGGGCGAGGCCGGCGACGAGGGAGACCAGCACGGCGAGCCAGTCGTTGAGCCCGTTGCTGACGCTCAGTACGGCCCACACGGCCGCGCCGACGCCCGCGACGGAGCCGACCGACAGGTCGATCTCGCCGAGGATCAGGACGAAGACGATGCCGACGGCCATGATGCCGAGGCCGGAGCTGTAGACCGCGACGTTCGCGACGGAGCTCGCGGACAGGAAGTTCGCGTTCTGCGCCTGGAAGACGATCGCGATGACGATCAGGCCGATGAGGACCGGCAGGGAGCCCAGCTCGCCGCCGCGCACCTTGCGGGTGAACTCGGTCCAGTAGCCCCTGAGGCCCTCCTCGCGGACGAGGAGGCGGGGGTCCACGGCGGGGACGGGGGCGGCGGACGGCCCGTCGCCGTTCGGGGCGCCGGTGTCCTGCGGGGTCTTGGTGAGGTCGCTCACTTCGCGTCCTCCTTCGAGGCCGTACGGGCCTGGCGGCGCGTGACGGCGTTGTCCGTGGCGCCGGTGATCGCGGCGATGATCTCTTCGTGGGAGGTGTCCTTGACGTCGAAGACACCGTTGTTGCGGCCGAGGCGCAGGATGGCGGCGCGGTCGGCGACGGCCCGCACGTCGGCCATGTTGTGGGTGATGAGGATGACGCCGTGGCCGTTCTCGCGGAGCCGCTCGACCAGGTCGAGGACCTGCGCGGTCTGCTCGACGCCGAGGGCGGCGGTCGGCTCGTCCAGGATGACGATCTTCGGGTTGCCGATCAGGGCGCGGGCGATGGCCACGACCTGGCGCTGGCCGCCGGAGAGCGAGGCGACGGGGATGCGGACGCTGGGGATGCGGATGGAGAGGGTGTCGAGCAGCTCCTTGGCCCGCTTCTCCATCGCGATCTCGTCGAGGACGGAGGCGCGGCGCAGTTCCGTGCCGAGGAACAGGTTGGCGACCACGTCGAGGTTGTCGCAGAGCGCGAGGTCCTGGTAGACGGTCGCGATGCCGAGTTCCTGGGCGTCGTTCGGCCGGGTGACCCGGACGGGGCGGCCCTGCCATTCGATGGTGCCCTCGTCGATCGGGTGGACACCCGAGATGGTCTTGACGAGGGTCGACTTGCCGGCGCCATTGTCGCCGAGGAGGGCGACGACCTCACCGGCGTGGATCTCCAGGTCTACGTCGGTGAGCGCCTGGACGGCGCCGAACCGCTTGGAGACTCCGCGCAACGCCAGCACGGGCGTAGCGGACACGTGAATCATCTCCTTCACCCGCGCTCGGCGGGGACGGTGGTACGTGAGCACAGGGGGTGCGGGGGGGAAGTCCGGTGCCCGCCCGCCGCTGCGGGGCGTGTGGAGCGGGAGGGCACCGGACCGGCTGCGGGGCCCGGCCGGGCGGCCGGGCCGACGACCACGGAGGGCCTTGCGGGCCCGGCCCGCGGGACCTTGCGGGACGGACGGCGGGCCCGGCGTGGCCTTGGCCGGTCCTGCCGTGGTCCTGGCGGGCCTGGCCTGGTCTGGCTGCGCCTGGCCTGGCCCTGGCGGGTCCTGGCCGGGCTCGGCGCTCGGCCTGCCGGGTCCTTGTCGGGCTGGCGGTCGGCCTGTCGGGGCCGGCCGGTCCTGGTCGGGCCTTGGCCGCTCCAGGCGGTCCTGGCCGGGGCTGCCGGGCCCTCACCGGGACCGCGTGGCCCTTCGCCGGAGCCGACCGGGTCGGCATGGCCCTGGCGGTCCTGGCCGGGCCGTTCGGGTCCCTGCCGGGCCGTTCGGGTCCCTGCCGGGCCTCGTCCCGCCCGGGCCTTGTGGCCTGGTGGGCGGGTCCTGGCCTTGCGGACCAGGGGCCCGTGGACCTCGCCGGGTCCCGATGGCTCGGGGCCGTGGACCTTCGCCGGGTCCCGGTGGCCGGCGCCTCCGGCCTGCCGGCCGGAGCCTCGGACCCGTCCGTGGGCATGTCCTGCGTGGCCCGGCCCAGTGGACCGTGGCCCCTACCGGGAGGCCGGGCCTCGCCTGGTCCGGGAGCCGTGGCCCGTACCGGACGGGACCCGTGAGGCCGGGGCCGTACGGCCGGGGCCGCCTGCCCCGCCGGGACGGTCACCGAGGGCCGGACCCCGCGCGGCGGGTCGGACGCGGGCGGGGCCTACTTGATCCCGGCCGCGTCGCACGCGGCCTTGTACTCGGCCGTGCACAGGTCGGCGGCCTTGTAGACCTTGTCCGCGAGGATCGTGGAGGCGATGTTCTCCTTGGTCACGATCTGCGCGTCGTACAGCTTCGCCGGGATGTCCTTGAACTCACCGGAGAGGCTGGTGACCTTGGTCGGCGTGAGCTGGTCGAACTTCTCGCCCTTCAGGAGCGCCACCGCGATCTCCGCGGTCGTCTCGGCCTCGGGCTTGATCTGCTTGTAGATGGTGAAGGCCTGGTCGCCCTTCAGGATGCGCTGGAGGCCCGCGAGCTCGGCGTCCTGGCCACCGACGGGGACCTTGATGCCCTGCTTGCCGAGGGCCGTGATGATGCCGCCGGCCATGCCGTCGTTGGCGGAGTAGACGCCCTGGAAGCCGTCCTTGCCGAGCGAGTCGATCGCGGCGCCCATCTTCCGGTTGGCCTCGTCCGGGGACCAGTCCGGGATGTCCTGCTCGTAGACGATCTTGCCGACCTGCGTGTCGAGGACGCTGTGGGCGCCCTTCTTGAAGAACGGGGCGTTCGGGTCGGTCGGCGAGCCGTTGATCATGACAACGTTGGCAGACTTGGCCTTGGCGCCGAGCGCCTTCACGAGGGCCTCGCCCTGGAGGCGGCCGATCTTCTCGTTGTCGTAGCTGACGTACGCGGCGATCGGGCCCTCGGCGAGCCGGTCGTACGCGACGACCTTGACGCCCTTCTTCTCCGCCTGCTGCACCCAGGACTTGGTGGCCTTGTAGTCGACCGCGTCGAGGATGATCACCTTGACGCCCTGCGTGACGAGCGCGTCGAACTGCTTCTTCTGGGTCTCGGTGTCCTGCGCGGCGTTGTTGTACTTGACCTCGCAGTCGGAGCACAGCTCCTTGATCTTCGCCTCGATGATCGGGCGGTCGAAGGTCTCGTAGCGGGTGGTCTTGTTCTCCGGCAGGAGCAGACCGATCGTCTTGGTGTCGCCGCCGCCGGCGGTGTCGCCGTCTCCGGCCTTGCCGCAGGCGGCGAGGGACAGGGCCATGGACACCGCGGCCGTACCTATGACGACGCGTCGCGTCATTGCGTTCATTGGGTTGCCTCCCTGACGAGGCCGCGACACTGCGGCCGAGGTGGACGTGAGTCAACTCGGCCGCAGTGCTGTCGTCAAGGAGTAAATTCTTAACGAGATGACAACGGTGCCATGCGTTATCTAAGTGAACGCAGGAGTGGCGGCGCGGCCGTTGGCCTGATGCGCGTTGTCGAGCAGGGTCGAATCGCCCATTTCGCTCAGTACGAGGGCGAGGGCGCCCAGCACCTCGGCGCGCCCGCCCAGGGCCCCCGGCGCCACCGCCAACTGCCGGGCGGCGCTGGGGATGGCGTACCGCGACACGGAGTCGCGGATGGGCGCGAGGACCAGTTCGCCGGCCTCCGCGAGGTCGCCGCCGAGGACGACCCGGCTGGGGTTGAGCAGGTTGCACAGGTTGGCGACGCCGCTGCCGACGTGGCGGCCCACGTCCGCGACGACACGCCGGCAGCCCGGGTCGCCCTCGCGGGCCAGCTGAACGACCCGCTCCATGGTCAGGTCGGGGCCGTGGCTCGGCTGGAGCAGCGGCAGCACGTACCGGGCGGCGGCGAAGGTCTCCAGGCAGCCGCGGTTGCCGCAGCGGCAGACGGGGCCCGACTCGTCGAGCGTGATGTGCCCGATCTCGCCCGCCGTGCCGCCCGGACCCCGGTAGATCTGCCCGTCGATGACGAGGCCGGCGCCGACACCGCTGGCGACCTTGATGTACGCGAGGTCGCGCACGCCCCGTCCCGCGCCCCACACCATCTCGCCGAGCGCGCCGAGGTTGGCGTCGTTGTCCACGTACACGGGGACGCCGAGGCGGGCGGACAGCTCCTGGCTGGGGTTGATGCCGCTCCAGCCCGGCAGGATCGAGGTGGAGCCGAGCGTGCCGGAGGAGACGTCGATGGGGCCGGGGACGCCCAGACCGACGCCGATCACCTTGTCGGGGCCGATGCCGGTCGCCGCGATCAGCCGCTTGACCAGCTGTTCCGCCCGGTCGAAGCCCTCCGCCGACGAGGCGTCGACGTCGAGCGGCTCGGACTCCTCGGCGAGGACCTGGTGGGCGAGGTTGCCGACCGCGACCCGCAGATGGGTGTGGCCGAAGTCCACGCCGATGACGATCCCGGCGTCGCCGCTGAGCGAGACGCTGCGGGCGCGGCGGCCGCCCGCGGAGGTCGGGGTGACCTCGACGGTGCCGCTGTCCTTCAGTTCCCGCACGATGTTGGAGACCGTCGCCGCGGACAGCCCGGTGGCCCTGGCGATCTCCGCCTGGGTGAGCGATCCGGCCATTCGGACGGCGCGCACGACCCGCTCGAGGTTGGCGCGATGCAGAGACGTCTGCGACCCCGGAGTCTCCATCGACTCTCTCACTCCTGCCATTTTCTCCAACATGTGAACTCTAAGCTGAGCGTTTCGCGTTGCCCCCCGTCAAGGCCTTGAGCATCACGAAGCTCCGATGAGCGGCTAATGTCACAGGAAAGTCGGTTTATGTCGGTTATCGGGCATGAGGAAACCGCCCGCCGGGGACGACTGGCCCTCGGCGGGCGGTTCAGGGTTCGTACGTAGGGAGCGGTACGGGCACGGCGGCGCCCCGCGCCGGCCGGGGCGCTACTTCAGGGCGCCGGCCGTCAGCCCCGCCTGGACCTGCCGCTGGAAGACCGCGTACACCACCAGCACCGGCAGCATCGCGATCATCATTCCGGCCATCAGGGCGCCCCAGTCGTTCTCGTAGCCCTGCTGGAGCGCGATCATCGCCAGGCCCTGGGTCAGGACGTACTTGTCCTCCTGCTGGTTCAGCACCATCGGCAGCAGGTACTGGTTCCACTGCCCCAGGAAGTTGAAGATCCCGATGCTGATCAGGCCCGGCTTGGCCATCGGCAGCATGACCTGGAAGAACGTCCGGGTGTGCGAGGCGCCGTCGATCATCGCGGCCTCGGCGACCGAGGTGGGCAGCGTCCGGAAGAACGCCGTCATGAAGAAGACCGTGAACGGCAGCGAGTACGCGATGTAGACGAGGATCAGCCCGTGGTACGTCGCCAGCAGCGAACTGCCGGGGAAGTCCCGCATGACGAAGAACAGCGGGATCACCAGCATGAACACCGGGAACGACATGCCCGCGACGAACAGGTAGTAGATCAGCCGGTTGCCGGGGAAGGTGAAGCGCGCCAGCACGTAGGCGGCCATCGACCCGAGCACCATCGTGCCGGTCACCGAACCGCCCACGACGATCGCCGTGTTGACGAAGTAGCGGCCCATGTTCGCCTCGTTCCAGGCGTTGGACCAGTTCTCCCAGTGCAGCACGGTCGGCAGGCCCCACGGGTCGGTGAGGATGCCGTTGCTGTCCTTGAAGGCGCTCCACAGCACCCACAGCAGCGGCACGCCGACCATCAGCGCCCACAGCACGAGGATGCCGTGCGAGAAGACGTTGAGGACGGCGCCCTCCGAGGAGCGCGCGGCGGCCGGGCGCGGCCCGCGGCCGGCGGCCGCCCGGGAGGGACCGCCCGGCACCGGTGCGTTCACCTTCTGGATCTCGTCGGTGGTCATGCGCCTCCCCCTCAGTACTCGATCCGCTCGCGCCGCGCGAAGCGCAGGGCGAGCACGGCGAAGGCCATCGTGACGACGAGCATCGCGACGCCCATCGCCGCCGCGTAGCCGTACTGGCTGTCGCGGAACGCCGTCAGGTAGAGCCTGAGCGGCATGACGTCGGTGGCGCCGTCCGGGCCGCCCATGTTCACGGACATGATCTGCACCAGGGCGAAGGCGTCCAGGGCGATGATGCCCATGTACACCCAGCCCGTCTGGACGGTGTCCCACAGCAGGGGCAGCGTGATGCGGAAGAACGTGTGGTAGCGCCCCGCGCCGTCGAGCAGGGCCGCCTCGTAGATGTCGCGCGGGATGGACGCCATGGCGGCGGAGAACAGGACGACGTAGAAACCGACGTGGCCCCACACCATGACCGCGCTGATGCACCACAGGGCGAGGCTCTTCTCCCCCAGCCAGGCGTTCTGCAGCCCGTCCAGGCCGACCGCGCCGAGCAGCGAATTGAGCATGCCGTCCTCGGGGTCCGGGTTGTAGATGTTGAACCAGATGACGGCGATGATCGTGATGGAGATGACCTGCGGGAAGAAGAAGACGAACTTGTAGAACCGCGAGCCGGCGACCCCCGTGACCACCTCGTTCTTCCGCCGCTTGCCGCCCACGTTCAGCATGAACGCGAAGAACAGCCCGAGGGCGAGGGTCACCAGGGGCACGAACGCCAGCATGTAGACGTTGTGCCGCAGCGCGTTCCAGAAGTCGTCGCTCTCCCAGAGGCGTACGAAGTTGTCGGCGCCGACGAACCGCGCCGCGCCGACCAGGCCCGACCAGTCCGTCATCGAGATCTGGAAGGCCTGGACGAACGGCGAGATGACGAAGACGGCGTAGATGAGCAGCGGCGGGGCCAGGAACCCCACGATGAATCGGTACTTGCCGTGCTGCATGAGGCTCCCGGCCCTCCCCCTCGTCCGACACTCTTGGCGGCGGGGCCGCGGCGGTCCACCGCGGCGGATGTGCCGATCCGGTCAGGCGGTGCGCTTGAACTTGGTGATGGAGCTGTCCCTGGCCACCTTGTCGGCCTCCGCCTGGGTCTTCCTGATCCAGTCGGCGGCCTTCAGCTCACCGGTGAGGAGCTGGCCGGTGAGTCCGCCGATCTTCTCGTCGGTCAGGGCGGGGTACCACTCCTGGAGCTGGAGGCTGATCAGGTTCTCCCCCGCCTCCTTGAAGACCTTGCTGGCGGAGGCGAGGCCCGGCGAGAGGGTCATGCCGTCGGTGGCGTCCATGACGCAGGTCAGGGACTTCACCTTGGTCGCGAAGTTCTGCGCGTGCTTCTTGGAGAGCATGATGCGCAGCAGTTCCATGCCGCCGATCGGGTTCTTCCCCTTGGCGGCGACGATGTACGGCTCGCTCGGCTCGGCGCGCAGGGTGCCGTGCGGCATCTTGTCGCCGCTGCCGTCGAAGAGGGCGCCCACGGACATGCCGAAGTCCGCGGGCGTGGTCGGCGCGGACTCGTTCTCCACCCAGGAGCCGTTGGGCAGGAACACGGCCTTGCCCTTGTTCCAGGCGGTCTGCGACTGGATGTGGGTGAGGCCCTGGCTGCCTTCCAGAAAGTACTTCTTGGCGGCCAGCTCCTCGTAGTGCTCGACGACCTGGCGGACCGCGTCGTTCGACGTCCAGGCGCCCGGCTCCAGGTTGTCGATGGCGATCCACTTCTCCATGCCGCCGATCTTGGCGATCTGCGCGAAGAGGTTGAAGTGGACGTAGTACGGATACTTGCCCGCGTACGTCCACGGCGCGATCCCGGCCTTCTTGATCTCGCCGCAGAGCGTGACCATCTCGTCCAGCGTCCTGGGGTACGTCCAGCCCCTGGATTCGAGGAGCTTCTGCGAATACCACGTGCCGTAGATGGTGAAGGCGTAGTACAGCACGTCGAAGCGGTCGCCGTGCCTGCCCTTCTCGATGGTGCTCGGGTGGATCGTGTCCCGCACCTTCTTCGCCGGGTCGTCGACAGACGGGGCGTCGAGGAGCGCGGCGAGGTCCTGGAGCTGGCCCTGCGTGGACAGCTTGTTCATGTCCAGGTGGTCGGCGCCGGAGTTGTCGATGACGTCCGGCGGGTTGCCGCCCGCGAAGCGGGGGGTGAGCTTGGGGCCGACCTGCTGGGTGCCGGTGTGCTTCACCTCCGCCTTGTACGTGGCCTTGTAGTCGGCCTCGGCGTCCTTCGCGTACTGGTCGCCGAGCCCGCCCTTGAAGATGAACGCCTCCAGCGGGGCGCCCTCCTTCACCCCGAGCGGGTTCTTGGCGGTCTTCTCGCCGGCGGCCGCCGAGGGGTTGTCACTGGTGCCGCCACCGCCGCCGGTGGCGCAGGCGGTCAGGAAGCCCAGGGAGGGGACGGTGATCAGACCGAGAGCGGCGGACCGCTTGATCAGATCGCGGCGGCCGGGGCCCGCGTGGCCCCCGTCGGTGTGCCCGGGGGTGGAGCCGTCGTTGCGGGCGGAGGTGGATCCCATGCTCAAGTCCTCGCCTTCTCCAGGCGGTGTGCCGGTCGCCCGTACCGCTCGCCTCAGGCGAAGGGCCCCGCCACCGCGGTCTGTCGCAGCTAGGGTCTTGCCGATGGTGCAGGGGGTCGCGCTGCCGCGCGGCCGGCTCACCGGGAGCGGCCGTGCGGACGCGACAGGTATAGTCCACTTCTGGTCAGCTGGGCAAGATCGGCTACAGCATTCGGCGGGAGTCTTTCCCTAGTTGAGACCTCGGCCACCCTCCCCGCCCGGCCGCGCACGTCTCCCGCCGCGCGGCCGTATGGCGAAATCCATTGGCCCGCGCCCGCGGGGTGGCGGCAGTCTGACGCCCATGCAGGAACCTCTCCGTCGCATCCGCGCGCTCCACACGGACACGACCGTCACCGTCTACCAGGCGTACGGCCCCGAGATCGGCGTTCCGGCCGCTCGCGACGGCCGGTTCCCGGCGGCGTGGAAGCGGGACCGTATGACCTGGATCAAGCCGTCCTTCCTGTGGATGATGTACCGCTGCGGCTGGGCCGGGAAGGAGGGCCAGCAGACCGTGCTGGCCGTCGAGATCGAGCGCGCGGGCTTCGAGTGGGCGCTGCGCCACGCCTGCCTGTCGCACTACACGCCGGGGCTGCACACCGGCCGGCAGGCGTGGCGTCGGGAGCTGCGCGAGGCGCCCGCGCGGGTGCAGTGGGACCCGGAACGCGATCTGCGCCTGCGGCCGCTGCCGTACCGCTCCCTGCAGCTGGGGCTGTGCGGCGAGGCGGCGCGGCGGTACGCCGACGAGTGGACGGTGTCCATCCGGGACGTCACGCCGCTGACCCGCGAGGTGCACGCCCTGGTGCGCGCCGGGGACCTGGAGGCGGCGCGGCGGCTGCTCCCGCGCGAGGAGCCGTACCCGGAGGCGGACGGGCTGCTGGACCGGGTGGTGAAGGGCGCGTGACGGGGGCGCGGGCGCCCGGGGCGCGGGCCACGGCCTGAGCGGGGCCGTACGCGGGCGCGGGTGGCCGTCGCACGCGGGCCCGGGTGTCGGCCGTACGCGGGCGCGGGTGGCCGTCGCACGCGGGCGCGGGTGAGCCCGTACGCGGGCCCGGGGTGTCGGCCGTACGCGTACGGGGCGGCCGGGAACGGCGAAGGGCCGCGCCCCGTGCGAGACGGGGTGCGGCCCTCGGCCGTTCACCTGCCCGTGGTTCAGCCGCGGATCAGGTTGCGCAGCACGTACTGCATGATGCCGCCGTTGCGGTAGTAGTCGGCCTCACCGGGGGTGTCGATGCGGACGACCGCGTCGAACTCGACGCCCGTGTCGGTGGTGACCTTGACCGTGCGCGGGGTGCGGCCCTCGTTCAGCTCCGTGACGCCGGAGATGGAGAAGGTCTCCTCGCCGGTCAGGCCGAGGGACTGCGCGGACGCGCCCTCGGGGAACTGGAGCGGCAGGACGCCCATGCCGATGAGGTTCGAGCGGTGGATGCGCTCGTACGACTCGGCGATGACGGCCTTGACGCCGAGGAGCGCGGTGCCCTTGGCGGCCCAGTCGCGCGACGAGCCGGAGCCGTACTCCTTGCCGGCCAGGACGACCAGCGGGATGCCGGCGGCCTGGTAGTTCTGCGAGGCGTCGTAGATGAAGGAGACCGGGCCGCCCTCCTGCGTGAAGTCGCGCGTGTAGCCGCCCTCGGTGCCCGGCGCGATCTGGTTGCGCAGGCGGATGTTGGCGAACGTACCGCGGATCATGACCTCGTGGTTGCCGCGGCGGGAGCCGTAGCTGTTGAAGTCGCGGCGCTCGACACCGTGCTCCGTGAGGTACTTGCCGGCCGGGGTGTCGGCCTTGATGGCGCCGGCCGGGGAGATGTGGTCGGTCGTGACCGAGTCGCCCAGCTTGGCCAGGACGCGGGCGCCGGTGATGTCCTCGACCGGGGCCGGGTCCATCGTCATGCCCTCGAAGTAAGGGGGCTTGCGGACGTAGGTGGACTCCGGGTCCCACTCGAAGGTGTTGCCGGTCGGGATCGGCAGGGCCTGCCACTGGGCGTCGCCCGCGAAGACGTCCTGGTAGGACTTGGAGAACATGTCCTCGCCGATGGCGCTCGCGACGACGTCGTTGACCTCGGCCTCGGTCGGCCAGATGTCCTTCAGGTAGACCGGGTTGCCGTCCTGGTCGGTGCCGAGGGCGTCCTTGGTGATGTCCACCTTCATGGAGCCGGCGATGGCGTACGCGACGACCAGCGGCGGGGACGCCAGGTAGTTCATCTTGACGTCGGGGTTGATGCGGCCCTCGAAGTTCCGGTTGCCGGAGAGGACCGACACGACGGCGAGGTCGTGCTCGTTGACGGCCTGGGAGACCTCCTCCGGCAGCGGGCCGGAGTTGCCGATGCAGGTGGTGCAGCCGTAGCCGACGAGGTTGAAGCCGACCTTGTCGAGGTACGGGGTGAGGCCCGCCTTGTCGAAGTAGTCGGTGACGACCTTGGAGCCGGGGGCGAGGGTGGTCTTGACCCACGGCTTGCGGGTCAGGCCCTTCTCGACGGCCTTCTTCGCGACGAGCGCGGCGGCGACCATCACGTACGGGTTGGACGTGTTGGTGCAGGAGGTGATCGCGGCGACCGTGACGGCGCCGTGGTCGATCTCGTAGGTGGAGCCGTCGGGGGCGGTCACCTGGACCGGCTTCGACGGGGCGCCGTTGGGCGTGTAGGCCGGGGCGTCGGAGGCCGGGAAGGACTCCTTGCCCGCCTCGTCCACCTCGTCGACGTAGTTGCGGACGTCCTGGGCGAACTGCTCGGCGGCGTTGGCGAGGACGATGCGGTCCTGCGGGCGCTTCGGGCCGGCGATGGACGGGACGACGGTGGAGAGGTCCAGCTCGAGCTTCTCGGAGAAGTCCGGCTCGGCGGACGGGTCCAGCCAGAGGCCCTGCTCCTTGGCGTACGCCTCGACCAGCGCGACCTGCTGCTCGGAACGGCCCGTGAGCTTCAGGTAGTTGAGCGTCTCGTCGTCGATCGGGAAGATCGCGGCGGTGGAGCCGAACTCCGGCGACATGTTGCCGATGGTGGCGCGGTTGGCCAGCGACGTGGCGGCGACGCCCTCGCCGTAGAACTCGACGAACTTGCCGACGACGCCGTGCTTGCGCAGCATCTCGGTGATGGTGAGCACCAGGTCGGTGGCGGTGGTGCCGGTGGGCAGCTCACCGGTCAGCTTGAAGCCGACGACGCGCGGGATCAGCATGGAGACCGGCTGGCCGAGCATGGCCGCCTCGGCCTCGATGCCGCCGACGCCCCAGCCGAGGACGCCGAGGCCGTTGACCATGGTGGTGTGCGAGTCGGTGCCGACGAGGGTGTCGGGGTACGCCTGGCCGTTGCGGACCATGACCGTGCGCGCCAGGTGCTCGATGTTCACCTGGTGGACGATGCCGGTGCCGGGCGGGACGACCTTGAACTCGTCGAACGCGGTCTGGCCCCAGCGCAGGAACTGGTAGCGCTCCTTGTTGCGGCCGTACTCCAGCTCGACGTTCTGGCCGAACGCGTCCTTCGTGCCGAACTTGTCGGCGATGACGGAGTGGTCGATGACCAGCTCGGCCGGGGCCAGCGGGTTGATCTTCGACGGGTCGCCGCCGAGCTCCTTGACGGCCTCGCGCATGGTGGCGAGGTCCACGACACACGGCACACCGGTGAAGTCCTGCATGATCACGCGGGCCGGGGTGAACTGGATCTCCTGGCTCGGCTGGGCCTGGGAGTCCCATTCGCCGAGGGCTCGGATGTGGTCGGCGGTGATGTTCGCGCCGTCCTCGGTGCGGAGCAGGTTCTCCAGCAGGACCTTGAGGCTGTACGGCAGGCGGGCCGAGCCCTCAACCTTGTCCAGCCGGAAGATCTCGTACGACTCGTCGCCCACGCGCAGCGTGCTGCGGGCGTCGAAGCTGTTCGCCGACACGACAGTCTCCTTCATCAATGTGCGCGTTCAACCGCATCCTGCCGCCATGGCATCTCGCCGATCCGCTAAGGTAAGGCTTAGTTAGGTGACCCTTACCGGCGCGGGCGACCGCGGTGCGTCGTCAGCAGATATCTCGATGTCGAGATAACTCTAGTACATCACCGCCGCCCGGTCATGCCCCGACGCCCCCGCACTCGCGATCCTTCCCGCCGCCCGGCCCGCGCGGCAGGCCCTTCGGCGGGCGGGCGGACGGCACGGGTGGAGGACGGAGGGGGCGGTGAGGTGGCCGTGCTGCGGGGGCGGCGCGGGCGGAGGGGGGCGCCGGGCCGGAGTCCGTCGCGAGTGGCACCGGCGCAGGTGGCGCCGGGCCGGAGTCCCGTCGCGGTGGCGCCCTCGCGAGGGGGGCGTCGCGGCCCGTGCCGTCGGGTGGGCAGGATGGGGCGCATGGTGACCGAGCGGCTCGCGCGGGGACTCCGGCGGATCAACGACACGTACCCGTGGGACCACAACGCCCACTACCACCGCTGGCTCCTGCGGCAGCTGCCCCGGCGGTTCGGGGCCGCGCTCGACGTGGGGTGCGGTACGGGCGACCTGGCGCGGCTGCTCGCGGGGCGCGCCCGGCGCGTGGTGGGCCTCGACGCCGACCCGGAGATCCTGGCGCTGGCCCGGTCGCTGACCCCGGAGGGCCTGGCGGTGGCCTACCGGGCCGGCGACGCGGCGGCGGGGCCGCCGGAGGGGACGTACGACGTCATCACCTGCGTCGCGACGCTTCACCACCTGCCACTGGCGGAGGCCCTCGCCGGCTTCCGGCGGCACCTCGCGCCCGGCGGGACGCTCGTCGTGGTGGGCCTCTACCGGGCGCGCGGCCTCACCGACCATCTGCTGGGCGCCGTCGCGGTGCCGCTCAACGCCGCCGCCGGATGGCTGAGGAACCGGGGACGCCCCGCGCCGCGGCCCGCCGCGATGACCGCGCGGACCCGGCCGGCCGAAACGGACTTCGGGGACATCGTGCGCGAGGCGCGGCGGGTGCTGCCCGGCGCGCGGCTGCGGAGGCGGCTGTTCTGGCGCTACACCCTCGTATGGCGGCGCTGAGACGCACCCCGGCGAAGGGTCCGAGCCACCGTCAGAGCGCCTTCACGAGGGGGACACCTGGTCCGTTTCGGGCAATCTGGGCGTTTACTGAGAGATGACCGCGATGCGGGGTATCCGTGGGTTGGTGACGCGGCCTCACCAGGCGGGTGCCCCAACCGGCCTACGCCTGGGGGGATATCACCCGTCCGGCACAGCCCGACGCGAGGACCATCTCATATGTGAGATAGCCTGCCGCTATGGCAGACGACTACCTCGTACGCATCGGCAGGCTCATCCGTGACGCCCGGCAGCACCGCGGCTGGACGCAGTCGCAGCTCGCCGAGGCGCTGGCGACGAGCCAGAGCGCCGTGAACCGCATCGAGCGCGGAAACCAGAACATCAGCCTTGAGATGATCGCCCGCATCGGTGAGGCGCTCGACAGTGAGATCGTGTCGCTGGGCTACGCGGGTCCCATGCACCTCCGGGTGGTCGGCGGCCGCCGCCTCTCCGGCGCCATCGACGTGAAGACGAGCAAGAACGCGTGCGTGGCGCTGCTGTGCGCCACGCTGCTGAACAAGGGCCGCACGGTCCTGCGCCGCGTCGCGCGGATCGAGGAGGTCTACCGGCTGCTGGAGGTCCTCAGCTCCATCGGCGTCCGGACCCGCTGGATCAACGACGGCACGGACCTGGAGATCGTGCCGCCGGCCGAGCTGGACATGGAGGCCATCGACGCGGACGCGGCGCGCCGCACGCGTTCCATCATCATGTTCCTGGGGCCGCTGCTGCACCGGATGCGGGCGTTCAAGCTCCCGTACGCCGGCGGCTGCGACCTGGGCACGCGCACGATCGAACCGCACATGATCGCCCTGCGCCGCTTCGGCCTGGACATCACGGCCACGGAGGGCCTGTACCACGCGCTGGTCGACCCGTCCGTCACGCCGGACCGGCCGATCGTCCTGACCGAGCGGGGCGACACGGTCACGGAGAACGCGCTGCTGGCCGCCGCCCGCCACGACGGCGTCACCGTCATCCGCAACGCCTCCTCCAACTACATGGTCCAGGACCTGTGCTTCTTCCTGGAGGCCCTGGGTGTGCGGGTGGAGGGCATCGGCACGACCACGCTCACCGTGCACGGCGTGCCGCACATCGACGTGGACGTGGACTACTCGCCGTCCGAGGACCCGGTCGAGGCGATGAGCCTGCTGGCCGCGGCGGTCGTGACGGAGTCGGAGCTGACGATCCGCCGGGTGCCGATCGAGTTCCTGGAGATCGAGCTCGCGGTCCTGGAGGAGATGGGCCTCGACCACGACCGCTCGGCCGAGTACACGGCGGACAACGGCCGTACCCGGCTGGTGGACCTGACGGTGCGGCCCTCCAAGCTGGAGGCGCCCATCGACAAGATCCACCCGATGCCGTTCCCCGGCCTGAACATCGACAACGTGCCGTTCTTCGCGGCCATCGCGGCGTCCGCGCAGGGCCAGACCCTCATCCACGACTGGGTCTACGACAACCGCGCCATCTACCTCACGGACCTCAACCGCCTGGGCGGCCGCCTCCAGCTCCTGGACCCGCACCGCGTCCTGGTCGAGGGCCCGACCCGCTGGCGCGCCGCCGAGATGATGTGCCCGCCGGCCCTGCGCCCCGCCGTGGTCGTCCTCCTCGCCATGATGGCCGCCGAGGGCACGTCCGTGCTGCGCAACGTGTACGTCATCAACCGCGGCTACGAGGACCTCGCGGAGCGCCTCAACTCGGTGGGCGCGCAGATCGAGATCTTCCGCGACATCTGACCCCGCGACACCTGGCGCCGCCGCACCCCGTCCCTGCCGCCGAGCGGCCGGGGCGGGGTGCGGTGTTTCCCGGGCTCCGGGGGTTGGTGCCTTGCCGCGGGCCCGTCGCCCCCGTCGTCGCCGTGCTGTCGTCCGGGGCTGACGGCTTCCGGTGAGCCGCCGCTCAGCACGTCGTGCGGTAGGGGATGTCGGGTAGGTGGAGCCGCCAGTCCGCGGGTGCCAGCCCCGACCCGGTGCGGGCGCAGACCCGGCGTACGAGACGGGCGGGGTCGAGGTCGATCCGCTCGGCCGGGTTCCAGGTGCCGGATGTGTACAGGGCGGTGCCGTCGTCGGAGAAGGCGACGCTGGAGAGCGGCTGGCCGGAGGTGGGCAGGGGGGAGCCCAGGGGGCGTCCGGAGGCGACGTCCCACAGCTGGACGGAGGCGGTGCCCACGACGGCGAGCGTGGTGCCGTCGGGAGAGAAGGCCAGCGCCGCCGGCGAGTCCCGCTCGCTCTCGTGGTCGACGGTGGAGGTGCCGTTGATCACACCGAGCCGGCGGCGCAGGTCGCCGTCCCACAGGGTCACCCGTCCCGTGCCGTCGCTGACGGCGAAGCGGGTGCCGTCCCGGCTGAACGCCCCGGCGAAGGGGAGGTCGCCGTCGTTGAGCACGACGGGACGGGCCCGTCCGGCGCGCAGGTCGACGACTTCGTTGTCGCTGGTGACCACCAGCGCGTCGTCCGGGCGTACGGCCAGGATCGTGCCGGAGCCCCCCGTCTGCGTGGTGTCGAGGCTCGAGTCGGCGGGCTTGACGCGGGTCCGTCTGCCGGTGGCCAGGTCCCAGCGCTCCATCGTCGAGGAGTCGTGGTCGCTCGTCATCAGCAGCAGGCCGCGCCCCGCGCTGTCGAAGGCCATACCGGTGATCCCGTTCACCGCCCCCGAGCCGGCGTCCAGGGTGGCCACCTCGCGGTTTCCCGTCGTGTCCCACACGATGATCCGCTGCCGCCGCGTGGTGTACCCCCACGCCCTCACATAGGCGAAACGCCGGCCGTCGGGGCTGAACGCCATCAGTTCCGAGCAGTTGGCGAGGTTCTCCTCGTCGGTGCCGATGTACGGGGTGTCGGGCGGGCACGGGGCGGCGGGCAGGGTGGCGCGGGTCCGGCCGTCGCCTGTGCCGACCAGCCGTACGCCGGTCCGGCCCGGCCCGCGGTGGAGGACCGCTGCGGTGCGGCCGTCACGGGAGAGGTGGACCTGTTCGGAGGGGTGTTCCTCCCACCGGGCGCGGGCGACCGGCCGCAGGTCGAGTGAGGCGACGGAGGTACCGCTCCGCCGGAGGTACCGCACGGCGGAGGCGTCGGGGGCGAGGGAGAAGTCGTCGATCACCTCGCCGATGAGCTGGTGGCGGAAGACGGGCTGGTCCGGCTCGCTGAGCCGCCACAGCGCGATGTCCGCGCCTGTGGTGGCGGCGAGGAAGGCGCCGTCGGCGCTGAAGCGCACCGCGGTCGCGTCCTCGAACGGCAGGCTGGGCAGTTCCCTGCCCGTACGCACGACCCAGCGGCGGATCGTGTCGTCGTCGACGGCCGCCAGGACCGCGCCATCCGGCCGCAGGGCGAAGACTCCCGCCGCGAACCGCTCCTGGTCGGGGCAGGCGATCCGCGCGGCGTTCGCGGTCCGCGACAGCGGGTGGATCCGCCCGGTGCGGAGGTCACGTACCTCCAGACGGCGCAGGCCCCGGCACAGCGCCAGGGTCCCGCCGTCCGCGCTCACACTGGTCGGGGACTCCTCCACCACGGGAGCCCGCACGGTCGACAGCAGCCGTCGGCCGCGCAGATCCCATACCTGCGTCTGCTGGAACTCCCCACCGTCCCAGTCGGACACCGTCAGATGACGGCCGTCCGCGCCGAACTCCGCCCTGGCCGGCTCCTCCACGGGAAGGGTGGCCGCCACCCGGCCGGCCCGTACGTCCCACAGCCGCACGCCCCCTTGGGCGGGCAGGGCGAGCAGCCGGCCGTCGGGGCTGATGCCCCAGTTCGGCACCACACCCGGGTCGAGGTCCACGTCCGACAGCAGTCCGCCCGGCCCCGGGTAGGAGCCGATGCGGCGGTGGGTGCGCACGTCCCAGGCCACCACGCGGCGGGCCGAGACCGACAGCAGGGTGTGTCCGTCCGGCGAGAGCCGGTTCGTCGCCGGTCCGAAGGCCGGGTCGGGGACGGGGAACACGTCCTGTTCGGGCTGGGCCATGGCGCTCAGCAGGGCTGAGCGGCTCTCGAGGGTGGGCGCGAGCCGCCAGGCGGCGACGGACAGCCGCATCGCCGTCGCGGGGGCGGCGAAGCGCATGGCGTCCGCCACCGCGGCGATGCGCCGGGCCTCGGCCTCCGCATGGCGGCGCTCGCTGGTGAGGTTCTGCCGCCAGGCGGTGACACCGGCGACCAGGGCGACGGCGAGCAGGACGGCGAGAGTGGCGAGCAGGCCGCGCCGGCGCCGCAGTTCGGCCGTCCGGGCGGCCCGGCTCGCGCCGAGGAACTCGCGTTCCAGCGGGGTGAGCGCGGTATCCGCCAACCGTTCGCCGGCCACGTCCAGCCGCGTCCCGCGATACAGCGCGCCCGGGTCCCGGCCGAGGTCGTGCCAGGCGCGGGCGGCGTCGGTCAGACGGCGGTGGACCAGCAGCTCCTCACGGGCCTCGTCGACCCATCCGCGCAGCCTGGGCCAGGCGGTGATGAGAGCCTCGTGGGCGAGGTCGACCGTGCCGTCGTCCACGGTCAGCAGCCGGGCGTCGATCAGACGGTCCAGTACGGCGCCGATCTCCTCCTCGGGGGCGAAGTCCAGCTCCGCGCGGTTCACCGGCCGGCGGGTGTCCTGGGCGCCCTCGCCGGGGGTGACCAGGCGCAGCAGGATCAGCCGCGCCAGCTCGGCGCGTTCGCGGGCGAGACATCCGTAGACGTCTTCCGCGGTCTGGGCGATGGCGCCGCGCACACCGCCGGCCGCTTCGTAGGCCCGCAGCGTCATCGTTCTCCCCGAGCGGCGGTGCCAGGTCTCCAGCAGGGCGTGGGAGAGCAGCGGCAGACCCCCCGGCTCGTCGGCGATCTCCTCGACGAGGCGTGTGGTGAGGGCGCGTTCCACGATCACGTTCCGGGTGGCGGCGGGCTTGACGATCGCCTGCCTCAGCTCCGCCGGGCCCATCGCCCCCACCGGCACGGCCGCGTCCTTCAGGAGGTCCACCAGGTGCGGGTAGCGCAGGCAGTGGCCGTAGAAGTCGGCGCGTATGCCCAGCACCACGCGCAGCCCGCTGTCGGGGTTCCGGGCGGCCAGCAGCCGGCGGATGAACCGCTCCCGTTCCGCCGGGTCGGCGCAGAGGGTGAACAGCTCCTCGAACTGGTCCACCAGCACGTAGGTCGGCCCCGGTCCGGCGGCGGGCTCCAGCTTGCCGAGGTGCGTACGCGCCGGGTGCCGTCCCGGAGTCAGGATGCGCACGGCGGCCGGGCCGGGTTCCGGCGGCTCCGGGCTGCGCAGACGGGGGACGACACCGGCCCGCAGCAGCGAGGACTTGCCGCTGCCGGACGGCCCGAGCACCACCGCGCAACGGCGCGTGCGCAGGCGTTCGAGCACGTCGTCCACCACCTGCTCGCGCCCGAAGAACAGATCGCTGTCGCCGGGTTCGAAGCGGGTCATCCCCCGGTAGGGCGGCTCCTCGCCGTCGGCTGCGCGCGGAGCGGCGGCCACCTCCGCGGCCACGGCCTTCCACCGCTTCTCCCACTCGGCGGTGTCACCCTTGCACGCCGCCACATAGGCGAGCGTCACCGACAGGGAGGGCAGCTGCTCCCCTTTGGCCGCTCTCGACAGGGTGGAGACGGAGACCTGCACCTGCCGGGCCATCTCCCGGTAGGGAGTTCCGCCCGCCTCCTGCCGCAGCCGGCGCAACTCGTACGCAAATCGTGGGACCGGCCCTTGTGCCGGATCGAGGTCCGTCTCCGGACGCCCCATGTCGCTTCCTTCCCCCGTGCCGCCCGTGTCACCTGCGGCGGCGTCCCATTCCAGCACGCCCCGTGGCGCCGGAACAGCGGTCATCTCGCCAACCCGATCCGCTGACCTGCTTTGTTTCATGTCTCGGAGAGGGCTGTGCAACAACCAGGGACCCGGTGGACTCGAACTGGGACGACCACAGCGGCCGCCCCGCAGGCACCGGCGTGACACGTCGGACGTGTCCGTGCCCTTCCTCCGGAGGCACGGCGGGTGCCTGCTCGATCGCTCCACGATGTGAAGGGACTTTGCGTCATGAAACGAGGAAACCGCCTGCCGGTGGCCATCGGTTCCGCTTTTCTGGTCACTGCCGCTCTCGCCACTCCGGCGGCCTTCGCGGACGGCACCGCGTCCGCCGACTCGGGCCGGTCGGCCTTCCGGGCCCAGGCGGTGGCGGCGGGGCTGACGGCGGCGGAGGCCACGGCGCTGCAGAAGGCCGTCGACGCGGCCCTGGCCCAGGACGGCGGCAAGCAGACCGCCGCCAACGAGATCCGGTACGCGGACGGCCGGCTGCTGCTGCCTCTGCCCGGTGAGAAGTACGCACGCGAGCTCGACAAGACCGGCAAGAAGGCGGCCAAGGCCCACACCTGCACCTACAAGGCCCTGTGCGGCTACTCGGGCAGGGGCTACACCGGCGCGGAGCGTGAGTGGTTCTCGTGCGTCTTCCACAAGAAGCCGAGCAGCTGGAAGAGCGGAGGCTCCTGGTACAACAACCAGAAGCCGGGCCGCGTGGGCAACTGGTACAGCCCCACGAAGAAGTGGCTGGGCTCCACGAAGCCGGCCCCCTGGGGCACCACGCACGGCCAGTGGCGCGGGGTCGGGTACGTGAAGCCCTGCTGACCCGGCCGCTTCCCGGCTGAGGCCGAATCCACGTACCGGGCCGGCACGCGGGAGTGCCTTCCGCGCGGGGACGCTGACACGTACCGAACGGTGTGTCCGTCCCAGGCGGAAGGCGTTTCCCGTGTGCGGTGCGCCGGCCGGGCGTCCGCGCCGGGGGCATGGGGAGGGTCCGGCAGGAGTCCGCGGGGGTTCCTGTCCGTCGCCGGTCGGACCTGGCCGGGGAGGGTGGGCGCGCGGGGGGTCAGATCCAGAAGGGGGGTGGGGGGAGGTCGCCGGGGGTGGCCTGGAGGGGGGCGTCCTCGGCGCGGCCCGTCAGCCAGGCCAGCAGGGCGGCTTGAGGGCCGCTGACCGTGGGGCCCGCGTTCGGGGCCGGGGTCAGGGTGTGGGTGAGGTCCGTGTCCGTGGCCTTGATGGTCATGGGTGGTACGTCGGTGCGGCGACGCAGAGCGGCCACGATGTCGTCGATGATCCAGCGCGCCGTGTCCGGCGGGATGTCCTCGAAGGTGTAGCCGGCCGCCAAGTCCGCGTGGTGGACCTCCAGTTCCCGGATGCGGGTGAGGATCAGGTCGGCCGGGGTGCGCAGTTCGCCCGTGCGCATACGCACCTTTGCCTGCCAGGCCGTGGGCGGCAGGGCCCGTATCTCGCGGTCGAAGCGGGCCGCCGTGTCGAGGACGTCCGCCACCAGCGCCTCCACCGGGCGGTCCGCGCCTGCCTCGATCTCCGCCGCCCGCGCCTCCATGCTCGTGTACTGCGGCGTCTCCACCCCCGTACGGGCCGAGCGGAGCAGGCGGCACAGGCTGTCGGTGGCGCGGGCGACATGGGTGACGACATGCCCGCGCGTCCACGGCGGGACCAGCGACGGCTGCCGCGTCTCCTGGCCGGTCAGCGACCGGACCGTGGCGACGAAGCGGTTCGTCGCCGCCGCCATCCGCGTCAGAGCCTCCGGATCGCGCACTTCCGCCTCCTCCTCCGGCTCGGCCGGTTGTGGAAGTTGGTTTCCGCATCACGGTATCCGATGGGTGCTCGGGGGGACGACCCGACCTCGGCCGTCGGAACCCCCGAGCCCCTCCGTCACCCGAGGGGCTGTCCGGCGTGGCGTCCGGCGGCTGTTCCGAATGAACGTCACTCCCGCGGCGCTGGGTTCGGATATCGGCGTCGGATTTCGCCGGGCGTACGAACGCGCGAGCGTTCGCCTTTCCTCAGCGCCTCCGCGTGCGACCCGATGGCACGGAAAGGGGATTCGGGGAATGGAACGCCTATTCGGCGGCCGGGCGCTTTTCAGGCCGCGTTCCACCAGCGTCTGCCCGTCGCGCGGAGCGTTTCCGGGTCCGTGGTGCGGGCGTGGGCGCGCAGGAGGCGCAGGAGCGAGGCGAACGCGGGGGTGACCGGGCGGGCGGCCGGCCAGGCCAGTACCGCGGTGCAGGGCGGAAGATCGGTGACCGTGAGGAAGCGGACGCCGGGGCGGGGCATCAGGTGCAGGCAGCCCTCCGGGATGAAGCGGATGCCGTGCCCCAGGCTGGCCAGGGCGACATAGGACTCCAGGGTGGTCGCCTCGTGGTCGGTGTACCGCACTCGCGTTCCGTCCGGGCGCGGGTCGACGGCCCAGAAGTCCCGGAATTCCGGGCGGACATGGGGCGAGTAGCCGATGACCGGCAGGTCGGCCAGGTCCGCGAGGGTGAGCGTGTCGCGCTCGGCCAGCGGGTGGGTCTCCGGCATGCACACGAACCGCTGTTCCGTCCCGAGGCGCAGGGTGCGGACCCCCTCGGGCAGGGGCTCGTAGCAGATGACGCCGTCGATCTGGCCGTCCATCAGGACGCTCACCTGCTCGACGTTGTCCACGGCCCGCCACTCGACATCCGGCCCCGGTAAGCCTTTCCGCAGCTGGTCCAGGAGGATCCGCAGGGCGGGCAGGGCCGAGATGTACGAGCCCAGCACCACACGGCTCGCGTGCGCGTGCGCCGCTCCCTCCGCCGCGCCCCGCAGGTCGTCGACGGCGTCCACGACGGCGCGCATACGGGGCAGCAGCGCCTTCCCCGCCGGTGTCAGCTCCACCCGGCGCGTGGACCTCTCCACGAGGGCCACGCCCAACTGCTCCTCCAGGCCGCGGATCTGGCGGCTGAACGCCGGCTGGCTGATGAACGCCCGCTGCGCCGCCCGGCCGAAGTGCAGCTCCTCGGCCAGCACGAGCAGCAGGCGCAACTGATGCGTACTCGGGTCTGCGGTCATGTTCTTCCCCCTTACCGGGGCGGTTGGTCGACCGTCCCGGACTCATGCGCCCAGGGTATCAATGGGCAATTGGGCTGCATCAATAAACCCTTCACAAGCCAATCCCGCCCGGCCAGGATGGATTTCACAGCGCAGCTGTCCCGGGTAAACCGGGGACCGTCAAAAAACGAGGGGAAACAGCAATGAAGAAGAATCTGGCCGTGTCGCTCGGCGCGCTGGCACTGGGTGTCGCGAGTCTGGTGGGCGTCGGATCGGCGACCGCCGGAGCCGCGCCTTCGCAGGGCTCCGCGCTGCCGGCCGTCGCCGAGGCCAAGGCGGACGCCGCCGCGGCCAAGGCGGACGCCGCCGCGGCCAAGGCGCGGGTGACGAAGGTCCAGGTCTTCCAGGACGCCAAGTACAAGAACAGGAACACGACGTTCACCAAGAACGTCAAGAACCTGAAGGACGTCGGCTGGAACGACACGATCAGCTCCGCCAAGAACAAGGGCAACCGAGCGGTCACCTTCTACCAGCACGCCAACTACAAGGGTGCCCGCTTCACCCTGCTGCCGGGCGAGTCCGAGCCCCACTTCGGTGATCACTCGGGCATGCACGACAGCACGAGCTCCATCAAGTTCAGCTGACAGCCGGGCCTTTCGCGGGCTACCGCTGACGGGCGGGGTGCGGCGTCCGGGGCCGCACCCCGCACCCCCGGCCCTCCCCCGTCCCCGTGCTGCTCGCCCCAGCAGACGCACCCTGAGCCCCGCCTTCGCGCGTCCACGACGGACTCCGCGCATCGCATCACGAGAGGCCACCATGCCGCCCTCCCCCGCCCGGACCACCACCGCGCTCGCCCTGCTGCTCCTGGCCACCGCCGCCTGCGCGGCCGAGGCGCGCGAGACACCGTCCGCCCCCCGCACCACCGCGCCCCCGCCCTCCGCCGGGCAGACCGACCAGCGGGCCGGGCCGACCGACCAGCGGGCCGACCAGGGCGACCAGCGGGCCGGATGGGCCGAGCGGCTTCGGCTGCCGCTGGACGCCTACGTCCTGACCGGGGCCGAGACCCTCCTCGTGGAGGACGCCCAGGAGATCCTCATGGGCCGGTGCATGAAGGGCCTGGGCCTGGAGTGGAAACCCCTGCCCCGCGTGGACGCCCGTGACATCGAGCCGCAGAACCTCGGCCGGTATGGTGCCGACCCCGTGGACGCCCTCCGCCACGGCTACCACCCGCGCCCCGACCCGCCGTCGGTGGTACGGCGCGACCGCGCCTGGGACGAGCGCGAGACGCTCCCGACCGACGTGCGGCGCGCCGCGTACGGCCCTTCCGGTACGGGCGGCTGCCTGCGGACCGCCCGGCAGCAACTCGCGGGCGGGGTCGCCGCGCCCGACCACCGCGCCTTCAACGAACTGACGGCCACAGCCCTGGAGACCTCCCGGCGCGCCCCCGAACTGCGTCCCGCCCTGCGCGCGTGGCGGGCGTGCATGGCAAAGGCCGGCTTCGACTACCCGGACCCGCTGGCCGCCGCCGCGAACGAGCGCTGGATCACCCCCGGCCCCACACCGGCCGAGCACGCCACGGCCCGCGCCGACGCGTCGTGCCAGCGGTCCAGCAAGGTGATGGAGGCGTGGGCGGCCGCCGAGACCCGCGTCCAGCACCGCCTGATTCAGCAGAACGCCGCCCGCCTGAACGCGTCGAAGGCCCGCAAGGACCACTGGCTGGCCGCGGCGCGCCGCGTGCTGGACGACGAGGGGCGTCGCCGGTTCGACCCGGCCCCGGCGTGGACTTCACGGCTGCCGACGACTTGAGCCCGACGGTGCTCCGCGCCCGGTCGCGGGGGGTCGTGGTGCGGCCTAGCCTGGCAGGTGCGGGCGGTCATGTCCTCGGTCGGCACGGGGGCGCACCGGATTCCCGTCAGGCGGCCGGTCTTCCGGCCCGCCCGGGGCTCCGCGGACAGGCCGTCATCCCGTCAACCGTTGATGCTTGAACGCTCGTCGGCCCTCGTCCCCGGCCGGGGCGGGCCGGTGCGGCGGGCGCCAGCCGTCTGAAGGAAGAAGCGCCATGTCCCACACAGCGCGAAGAGTATCGAGGGCCGCGGCCTGCTTCGGTCTCACCGCCGCCGGCGTCCTGTCGAGCCTGGGTGGCACCGCGTCGGCGGCGGCGCCGACCGTTCCCGTCGACCGCGGGTACTTCCTCGTCAAGGCCCGGCACTCCAGCATGTGCCTGGACGTCGCCCACGCCAGTCAGCAGCACGCCGCGCCGGTCGTGCAGGCCCGCTGCTCGGGCGGCCACAACCAGCAGTGGCGCCTCATACCGCAGGGTGACGGTCTGAGGTTCAAGATCCAGGCCCGGCACTCCAACATGTGCCTGGACGTCGCGCACGCCAGCCGCAGGCACGCCGCGCCCGTGGTGCAGGCCAACTGCTCGGGCGGCAGCAACCAGGTGTGGTGGTTCGCGCCCGCGCAGGGCCGGGCCCCGCTGGTGAACAGCTCCATCGGCCGGGTGCCGCACATCGACAACAGCGCCGCGATCGTCGCGGACCACACCGGGATGGTGCTGGACGTCGCGCACGCCAGTCGGGCCCACGCGGCTCCGGTGGTCCAGGCGACCCTGGGTGCCGGCCGTGAGCCAGGCCTCAACCAGCTGTGGCGCTTCGAGAGGCCGCCGGCCGGCTGACACCATCGGCTCCCGTCACCGCGTGCGCGTTCCGCCCCGAGACGGCGGCCGTCCGTCAGTGGTCGTCCGACGCCCACAGGGAGCGTACGTGGCCCAGGTGGCGGGTCATGCAGGCTTCGGCCGCCGCCGCGTCGCCCGCCAGCATCAGGTCGAGCAGCTCCAGGTGTTCGCGGGCCGACGCGACGAGCAGGCCGCGCTCGTCCAGGGTCGTCAGGCCGTACAGGCGGGACCGTTTGCGCAGGTCGCCGACCGTCTCCACCAGCCTGTCGTTGCCGTGCAGGGCCAGCAGCGACAGGTGGAAGCGGCGGTCGGCGTCCAGGTAGCCGATCAGGTCGTGGTCGCGGGCGGAGACCACGATCTCCTCCGCGACCGGGCGCAGCGCCTCCAGTTGCTCGCGCGTCGCGGAGCGGGTGACCGCCCCGACCGTGGGGACCTCGATCAGGGCGCGCAGCTCCGAGTACTGGTCGAGGTCCTGCTCGCTGACCTCGGTGACCCGGAAGCCCTTGTTCCGTACGGGTTCCACGAGGCCCTCGCGCGCCAGGTCGAGCATCGCCTCCCGCACCGGCGTGGCGGAGATGCCGAAGTCCGCGGCGAGGGCCGGGGCCGAGTAGACCCGGCCCGGCTGCAGTTCCCCGGAGATCAGCGCGGCGCGCAGGGCGTGGGCGACCTGGTCGCGCAGGCGCTCCTGCGCGGTGATCAGGTTGGGCTGCTTCAGATGGCCACCCATGGCCTACCTCCGGGGCTGCTGTGGTGCGTCGGTTCACATCGCGGGCTCCTCAGAGTAGGAAACCCGCCGGGAACGGATCGTCCGGGTCCAGGAAGTACTGGGCCGTGCCCGTGATCCACGCCCGGCCCGTGACCGCCGGGACGACCGCGGGCAGGCCGCCGACCGTCGTCTGCGCGAGGAGCCTCCCGGTGAACCGCGTCCCGATGAACGACTCGTTGACGAAGTCCCGGCCCAGCGGCAGCTCCCCCCGCGCGTGGAGCTGCGCCATCCGCGCCGACGTGCCCGTGCCGCACGGGGAGCGGTCGAACCAGCCCGGGTGGATCGCCATCGCGTGCCGGGACCGCGCGGCGTCCGAGCCGGGCGCGGCCAGGTAGACGTGCTTGAGGCCGCCGATCTGCGGGTTCTCCGGGTGGACCGGCCGGTCGGCGGCGTTCACCGCGTCCATGACGGCCAGGCCCGCCGCCAGCAGTTCGTCCTTGCGGTCCCGGTCGAAGGGCAGGCCCAGCTCGTCGAGGTGGACGAACGCGTAGAAGTTCCCGCCGAACGCGAGGTCGTACCGGACCGTTCCCAGACCGGGCACTTTCACCTCCCGGTCCAGGGCGACGCTGAACGCGGGCACGTTGGTGAGGGTGACGGACCGCGCCGCTCCGTCCTCCACCCGTACGTCGACGGAGACCAGGCCGGCGGGGGTGTCGAGGCGGACCGTGGTGACCGGCTCGGTGACGGGGACCATGCCGGTCTCCACCAGGACGGTCGCCACGCCGATGGTGCCGTGCCCGCACATCGGCAGCGCGCCGGAGACCTCGATGAACAGCACCCCGTAGTCCGCGTCCGGGCGGGTGGGCGGCTGCAGGATGGCGCCGCTCATCGCGGAGTGGCCGCGCGGCTCGTACATCAGGAGGGTGCGGACGTGGTCCATCTCCTCGATCAGATGGCGGCGGCGCTCCGCCATGGTGGCGCCGGGCAGGACGCCCACACCGCCCGTGATGACGCGGGTGGGCATGCCCTCGGTGTGCGAATCGACGGCGTGGTAGACGTGGCGGGTGCGCAACGCTGGCCTCCGGCGGTCGGGGGGGAAAGGGTTGGGGGTGGGGGTCAGTCCAGGCCCTCTGCCAGGGCCTTCTCCGTCGCCGCGCGGACCGCCGCGGCCTGCTCCGCTACGAGCGGGGTGCGCGGCGGGCGGGTGGGCCCGCCGGGCCGTCCGGCCAGGTCCATCGACAACTTGATGGCCTGCACGAACTCGGTGCGCGAGTCCCAGCGCAGCAGCGGGTGCAGGGCCCGGTACAGCGGCAGCGCCAGGTCCAGGTCGTGGTCGAGCGCGGCCCGGTACAGGGCGGCGCAGGCGCCGGGCAGCGCGTTCGGGTAGCCGGCGATCCAGCCGACCGCGCCGGCCAGCGCCAGTTCGAGCAGGACGTCGTCGGCGCCCACCAGGAGGTCCAGGTCCGGGGCGAGTTCCGCGAGCTCGTAGGCGCGGCGGACGTCGCCGCTGAACTCCTTGACCGCCACGATGTGCCCGTCCGCGTGCATCCGCGCCAGCAGGTCCGGGGTGAGGTCGGTCTTCGTGTCGTACGGGTTGTTGTACGCGACGACCGGCAGCCCGGCGCGCGCCACCTCCGCGTAGTGGGCCCGTACGGCGTCCTCGTCCGCGCGGTACGCGTTCGGCGGGAGCAGCAGCACGGAGCCGCAGCCCTCGTCGGCGGCCTGCTCGGCCCAGCGCCGCGCCTCGGCGCTGCCGTACGCGGAGACGCCGGGCATCACACGGGCGCCGTCGCCCGCGGCCTCGACCGCGACGCGCACGACGCGGGCGCGCTCCTCGTCGGTGAGGGTCTGGTACTCGCCCAGCGAGCCGTTGGGGACCACCCCGTCGCATCCTTCGGCGACCAGGCGGGCGACGTGCTCGGCGTACGCGTCGTAGTCCACGGAGAGGTCGTCCCGCAGGGGGAGGGCGGTGGCGACCATGATGCCGCGCCAGGGACGGGCGGGCGGTTCGGCGGTGAGGTCGGGCGTGGTGGCGGGGGTGGCGGTGTGCGGGGTCGGGTCGGTCATCGCGGGGTTCCTCCGTCGGTGGGTTCGGGGCGGGTGGGAGTGACAGGTGCGGTGGGTGCGGTCGGGTCTACGGGTGCTGTGGGTGCCGTGGGCGGTGTGGGGCCGGAGGGTGGTGCCGGGTCCTCGGGGTCCGGGCTGGCTTTCGGTGCCGGTCCGGGCGGCAGGGCCGCCAGGTGGGCCAGGGGTACCGGGCAGGACAGGGGGCGGCGGTCGGGCGCCGGGGGCTCGCCCGCGAGGCGGGCGACGGCCTGTCCGCACATGCGGCCCTGGCACCAGCCCATCCCGGCGCGGGTCAGCAGCTTCACCGTGCGGGCGTCGCCGGCGCCGTACTCCGCGACCGCCTCGCGGACGCGGCCCGCGGTGACCTCCTCGCAGCGGCACACCTCCGTCGCGTCGTCCAGCCAGCCGGTCCAGCCGGGGCCCGGCCGGTGCGCGGCGGCCATGGCGTCGGCGAACGCGCGGAGCCGGGCGCGGCGGCGGGTGAGCGCGGCGGTGCGGCGCGGGTCGCGGGGCGTGCCGCGCAGGGCGCGGGCGATGGCGTCGGCGGCGATCTCGCCCTCGGTCAGCGCCAGGTCGGCGCCGCCGACACCGGCGGTCTCCCCCGCCGCCCACACGCCCGGCACGGTCGTCGCCTGGTCGGCGTCCACGACGAGCGCCGGGGTGTCGTCGGGGGTGCGGCGGGTGGCGCAGCCCAGGCCGGTGGCGAGTTCCAGCTGCGGTACGAGGCCGTGGCCGACGGCGAGCACATCGCACGGGACGCGGCGGGCGGTGCCCGGTACGGGGCGCCAGTCGCGGTCGAGCCGGGAGACGGTGACCGCTTCGACGCGGGTCGTGCCGTGGGCGGCGGTGACGGCGTGCCGGGTGAGCAGCCGGGTCGTGTGGCGCAGCAGCGTGCCGCCGTGGAGGGCGCCTTCGGCGAGCTTGGCCGGGTTGCGCAGCAGCGTGGGCAGCGCGCGGGCGTACCCGGTGTAGTCGGCGGCCTCCACGACGGCCGGTACGCGCACCCCGGCGGCGGCGAGCGAACCCGCGACGGCCAGCAGCAGCGGCCCGCTGCCCGCGACGACGACGCGCCTGCCGGGCAGGACCGGCCCGGACTTCAGCAGGGCCTGCGCGCCGCCCGCGCCGAGGACGCCCGGCAACGTCCAGCCGGGGAACGGCAGATGGCGTTCGTACGCGCCCGTCGCCAGCAGGACGGCACGCGCGTGGACGGTCGCCGGCGCCTCGTCGGGCCCGGCGACGGCGTGCAGCGTCCAGGCCGGCGCGCCGGCGCCGGGGTGCGGGACGACGGTCCACACGTGGTGGGAGGGCAGGTAGCGGACCCGGCCCATCCGGCGGTGGGCGTCCAGGCGGCGGGCGCGGGGCGCGTAGTGGCGCCGGCCGTGGCGGGTGTCCGGGTGGGCCTCGCCGGCGGCGTGGCGGTGGAACTGGCCGCCCGGCCGCTCCCCCGCGTCGAGCAGGGTGACGCTCAGGCCCAGGTCGGCGGCGGTGACGGCGGCGGCGAGCCCGGCGGGGCCCGCGCCGACGACGGCGAGGTCGGTGAGCGCGCTCATGGCCGGTGCTCCCCGGTGCGGGCGCCCGGGGCTTCGCCGGGTGCGGGGGGCCGGCGGTCCGCGTCCGCGGCACGGGGCCCGCGGCCGGTGCCGGGTGGGAGGGGCCCGGGGGCGGTGCGGTCGGCGCCGTGCCCCGTGCCGTCGGAGTCGAGGCCCGCGCGGTCGGAGTCATGGCCGGTGCCGTGCTGGGTGGTGACGGTGTCGCCGGGGCGTACGGGGACGAGGCAGGCGCGCTGGTTGGGGCGGCCGTTGACGGTGGCGAGGCAGTCGTGGCAGGTGCCGATGAAGCAGAAGGCGCCGCGCGGGGCCCGGCGGTGGCGGGTGGTCCGCCAGGAGGTGATCCCGGCGGCCCACAGCGCGGCGGCCAGGGTCTGCCCGGGTACGGCGGTGAGCGGTGTGCCGTCGAAGGTGAACCGGTAGGGCGTCATGGTGTGCTCCGGGGCGGTACGGGGCCTGGGGTGCGGGCGCGGTGGCGGCGACCGGCGGGCGGGGTGTGCCGGCGACGGCTCGTCGTCCGTCGCGGGTGGCCGGGGTGCGGGCGGTTCGGGTGCCGGGTGCGCAGTGGCCGGTCCGGGTGCCCGCCCGGGCGGTCCGGCGCGGCGGTCAGGTGGCGAAGCGGGCCGGGCTGAACGGGGCGTCGGGCACGGGCGGTTCGGTGCCCGTCAGCGCGGCGGTGACCAGGGCGGCCGTCGCCGGGGCGAGGCCGATGCCCGCGCCCTCGTGGCCGCACGCGTGGTGCAGGCCCGGTACGCGCGGGTCCGGGCCGATGGCGGGCAGGTGGTCGGGCAGGTACGGGCGGAACCCGCAGTACGTCCGTACCGCCCGCACCCGTTCCAGCGCCGGGAACAGGGTGATCGCGCGGGCCGCCAGCCGGTGCAGCGCCTCGGTCGACAGGGTCCGGTCGAAGCCGACCCGCTCGCGGGTGGCGCCGATCAGCACCGGCCCGGCCGGGGTGCCCTCGACGACGGGAGACGACTGCAGGTCGGCGGAGCCGCTGGCGACGTCGGCGACGTAGTCCGCGGCGTACACCTTGTGGCGGACGAAGCCGGGCGGGAGCGGTTCGGTGACGAGGACGAAGCCGCGCCGGGGCATGACGGGCAGCCGCGCCCCGGCGAGGGCGGCGACCTGGCCGCCCCAGGTGCCGGCGGCGTTGACCACCGCGGGGGCGTGCAGATCGCCGCGCTCGGTGCGCACCCCTCGTACGGCTCCGTCGGGGCCCGTCAGGACGGCGGTCACCTCCTCGCCGAGCCGTACGTCGGCTCCGGCGCGGCGCGCGGCGCGCAGCAGGGCGGCCGCGGCGCGCGCCGGCTGGACCTGCGCGTCCTGCGGGTAGTGGACGCCGCCGGCGAGTCCGCGCGCCAACCGCGGTTCGAGGGAAGGCAGTCCGGAGGCGGGGACCTCGTGTGCGGTGACGCCCGCCGCGCGCTGGCGGGCGGCGAGGGCGCGGAGCGCGGTGAGGGCGGTCTCGTCGGACGCGACGACGAGACCGCCCTTGGGCTCGTACTCGATCGCGTCCTCCTCCGGGAGGGTGGCGGCGAGTTCGCGCCAGAGCCGGGTGGAGAGCAGTGCGAGGTCGAGTTCGGGTCCGGGTTCCTTGTCGGAGACGAGGAGGTTGCCCTCGCCGGCTCCGGTGGTGCCGCCCGCGACGGGGCCCCGGTCGACGACGGCGACGGAGAGTCCGGCGCGGGCCGCGTGGTAGGCGCAGGCCGCTCCGACCACTCCGGCGCCGACGATCACGGCGTCGACGGCGGCGCCGCCGGGGGGCGTGCTGGGACGGCTTCGGTTACGTTTCATGGGCACGTCAGTAATATTTCACATGGCACTGACGGCCCACAAGACCTTGTTCCGGGCGGGGTTCAGCGGCGCAGCGGCCCCTCGCACAGGTAGTCCGCGGTGCCCGCCGTGCGGTCGGCCCAGATCTCCACCTCGCCGAACGAGCAGTTCATGTCGGAGAGGTTGGGCGAGGCGGGCGCCGCCCGGTCGAGCAGGAAGTAGTCCACGGTCTCGGACATGTCGTGGAAAACCCGGTCGGCGCTGCCCGCGTCGGTCAGGCGGGCGGTGACGCGGCCCGCGCAGATGAAGCGGGGCATGCCCGGATCGCCGTTGGCGGTGCAGCGCGGGTCGCTGCCGGTGGCGGCGGCGAGGGAGGCGCCCACCGCGTCGGCGGTCGTCTCGCGCAGCCCGCTGTCGGGGACGTACGTGGTGTGGGGTACGAACAGCTCGTCCACGCGGGCGATCTGCCGGTCGAGGAAGGCGTCGTAGCCCCGCTGGAGCGCCGGGTCGCCGCCCAGCCGGGCCCGCCAGGCGTCGAAGGCGGCCGGGTCGTCGGCGCGCAGGTGCCGGTACATCTCCCGCAGCAGCGCGGGCCGTTCGGTCCACAGGTACTCGAAGAACGTGCCGGCGTAGGAGTAGAAGCGGAAGCCGTCGCCCGCGTAGGTGGCGTGCAGGATCTGGTGGACGGTCATGCGGGGTCCGCCGCCCGCGGTGTCCTGGATGACGCTCTGGACGAGGGACTTGCGGACGGCGACGCCGTCGTCGCGGGTGGCGCCGTCGAAGAACTCCGCGGTGCCCTCGTCCATGGCGGTGGTGCGGTCGTCCTGGTACCAGGGGCCTTCACCGAAGGAACCGGGCACGGCGAAGCGGCCGTTGAGGTAGTGGGTGTACTCGTGCCGGAACAGCTCCTCCAGCGTCAGCCGGGAGTCCTGCGGGACGCGCCGCTGGTAGGTGTAGAAGGTCGCGCCGCGCTCGATGTAGATGCCGCCGTTGTCGGTGTCCATGCCGGTGAGCAGCGGGTGGTAGTTCTCGTAGTCGGCGCGCGAGGCGTACAGGACGGTGGTCAGGGCCGTGTTGGGGTCGCCGGCGAGCGGCTCGGTGGTGCCGAGGACGCGGTGGTACTGCGCCTTGACCTGCTTGCTCGCGTAGTAGAGCTGGTCGACGGTGGCGCGGTCGAGCGCGGTGCGGACCTTGAGGGTGCCCTTGTCGTAGGTGTACGTGTGCGGGAACAGCTGCCGCTCGATGTCGGCCACGCACACGCCGTACGGCGCGCACGCCTCGTAGAAGTTCAGCCAGCCGGCGAGCTTCGCCCAGGGGGCGCTGCCCCGGCCCCAGTCGGCCGTCACGGGGGTGAGGAGGGCGCCGATGTCGGGGACGATCCGCTCGCGCAGCGCGGGGACCTGCCCGAAGCGGGCGTACTCGGACAGGGCGTCGCGCACCGTCCACTCGTTGGGCCCGCCCTTGAGGTGGGTGTGCCCGGCGAACCGGCGGAACGCGGCGCGGTAGGTGTCGTTGCGGGCGACGAGGGTCCGGAACGCCGTGTCGTCGTTGCCGGGGTGCAGGCCCAGGTAGTTGACGGACAGCGCGGCGAGGACGGCGCCGCCCCAGGCGCGGTCCGCGTGGGTCTCGGGGTGGTACCGGTCCATGGTGGCCAGCACCTTGCGTATCAGGTCGAGCTGGGAGTGGCGCAGGCCGGGGGCGCTGCCGGTGTAGAGGGCCTCGCGGAGGGTGTCGGCGTTGGTGCGGGTGGGGTCGAAGGTGCGGGGCGCGGTGCCGAAGGCGTGGACGGCGCGCCGCATGGCCTCGGTGGTGGCGGGGTCGGTGACGTCGATCTCGCCTCGGGAGAAGTCGTGGTACACGACGGCGTGGAGGTAGGTGAACATCGCCAGGAGGTTGGCGGAGTCGTTGCCGTCGTGGCCGGGTGCGAGGCCGGCGGCCCGCCGGGAGGCCGCCTGGACGTGGGCGTCGGACATGACGGGTGCGAGGCGCGCGTCCCAGGTCCAGATCAGGCCGCCGAGGCAGCCGTCGGCGGTGGTGGCCGGGTCGGCGAGGAAGTCGGCGAACGGTTCGGGGTCGAGACGGGTGACCGCGTCGAGCGTGCAGGGCACGGACGCGGGGGCGGTGGGCGTACGGCCGCCGGGGGCCGGTGCGGTGCCGGTGGTACGGCGCGGGGCGGCGGGTGCGGTGCCGGGTGCCCGGCCGGGGGTGCGGCGCTCCGCGCGGTGGGCGCCTGGCGCGTCGGCGGCGGGGGTGGCGGGCCTGGGCGCCCTGGCGAGGCGCCGCACGTCGTCGTGCGGGTTGCCGCCCCCGGGCGCCGCGGCACCCGGGGAGGCCGCCTTGTGCGGTCCCGCGGCGGGCGGGGCCGGTTCGCCCTGGCCGGTGGCGGTCGCGGGGGTGGCGAGCAGGGCGGTCGCGGTGAGGGCCGTGAGGAGCGCGGTCCTGAAGGGCGCGCGTCGCCGGCCGGATGGCTCACGTGAGGTCTGGAACACCGTTGCGGCTCCTGGTGTCGGAGGCGATGGGGGGTGCGTCCGCGCCCGGTGTCCGTGACCGTGACCGTGTCTGGCGGCACGGGCCACGGGTGCGTGGTGACTGATGACCGGTGACCGGGTGCGGGCGTCCTGACCGCAGCGGCATGCCGCCCACAGGCTTGAGGCGTTCATGCCACTGCAATGTGAGCTGTAACATAGTAATGTGAAATTGCACTGACAACCCCTCTGCACCGTCTCATGGAAAGACGGCCGGGGGCCCGGCGTGCCGGACGGGGCGTCAGAGGGCGGGGGTCCGGCCCGCGAGAGTGGCGACCATCAGGGCCTTGATGGTGTGGAGGCGGTTCTCCGCCTCGTCGAAGACGACGGAGTGCGACGACTCGAAGACCTCGTCGGTGACCTCCAGTTCGGTCAGGCCGTGCCGCTCGTGGATCTCGCGGCCGACGCCCGTGCCCAGGTCGTGGAACGCCGGCAGGCAGTGCAGGAAGCGCACCGCCGGGTTGCCGGTGGCGCGCAGCACGTCCATCGTCACCGCGTACGGGCGGAGGGCCGCGATCCGCTCGTCCCAGACCTCCTTGGGCTCCCCCATCGACACCCACACGTCGGTGGCGACGAAGTCGGCGCCCGCGACGCCCTCGGACACGTCCTCGGTCAGCGTGATCCGGGCGCCGCTCCGCTCCGCCAGCTCGCGGGCGCGGGCCACCACGTCGTCGGCCGGCCAGTACGCACGCGGGGCGGCGATGCGCAGGTCCATGCCGAGGAGGGCGCCGGTGACGAGGTAGGAGTTGCCCATGTTGTAGCGGGCGTCGCCGAGGTACGCGAAGACGACCTGGTCCAGGGGCTTGTCGGTGTGCTCGGTGACCGTGAGCACGTCGGCGAGCATCTGCGTGGGGTGCCAGTCGTCGGTGAGGCCGTTGTAGACGGGGACCCCCGCGTACCGGGCCAGCTCCTCGACGGTGGCCTGACTGTCGCCGCGGTACTCGATGGCGTCGAACATCCGGCCGAGGACCCGCGCGGTGTCCCTGACGGACTCCTTGTGGCCGATCTGCGAACCCGAGGGGTCCAGGTACGTGGTGGAGGCGCCCTGGTCGGCGGCGGCCACCTCGAAGGCGCAGCGCGTGCGGGTGGAGGTCTTCTCGAAGATGAGGGCGATGTTCCTGCCGCGCAGCGTCTGGACCTCGGCGCCCGCCTTCTTGGCCGCCTTCAGGCGCGCCGCCAGGTCCACGAGGCCGCGGAACTCCTCGGCGGTGAAGTCCAGCTCCTTGAGGAAGTGGCGGCCGGTGAGGTCGGGGACCATGGGTACTCCTGGGATCGGGGGCGCGGGCGGCGCGGGGCGCGGGACGGACGGGCGGACGGCGGCGGGCCGCCCGATGAGGCTGGAAGTCTATACGACGCTCAGCATTCTTATACAGGGTGGGCGGGGACGGCCCCGGAAAGTCGCGGGCCGGCCGTTGTGCGGGACGGGCCGTGGGGGCCCTGGGGTCGGAGGAATGTGAAGGGAACCCGGATGCCTGTGGGGACCCGGATGCCCGTGGGGACCCGGATGACCGTGAGGACTCCGGTGCTCGTGGGGGCTGGAGTGCCCGTGGGACTCGGAGTGCCCGTGGGGACTCGGGGTGTCCTGGGTCCTGGGTGGCCTGAGGGTCGTGACGGTCGCGGGGGTCCGGGGGGCCGGGGGTCCTGGAGGGGCTGACGGCCGTCAGGCGGGGTCGCGTTCGATGGGGCAGCTCATGCAGCGGGGGCCGCCGCGGCCCCTGCCGAGTTCGCTGCCGGGGATCTCGATCACCTCGATCCCCTCCCGGCGCAGATGTGTGTTGGTCGTGACGTTCCGCTCGTACGCGATGACCACGCCCGGCTCGACGGCGAGGACGTTGCAGCCGTCGTCCCACTGCTCCCGCTCCGCCGCGTGCACGTCCTGCGTGGCCGTCAGGACGCGGATCTCCGGCAGCCCGATCGCCTCGGCTATCGCGCGGTGCATGTGCTCCGGCGGGTGGTCGGTGACCTTGAGGACCTGGCCGGCCTCGCCCGGCTCGATCGTGTACGAGCGGAGCATGCCGAGGCCCGCGTATTTGGTGAAGGTGTCCGGCGCGACCATCGTCATCACCGTGTCCAGGTGCATGAACGCCCTGCTCTTCGGCATGTCCAGCGCGACGATCGTGTGCGCCGACCCCGCCGCGAACAGGCCGCGCGCCAGCATCTCGACGGCCTGCGGGGTGGTGCGCTCGCTCATGCCGATGAGGACGGCGCCGTTGCCGAGGACCAGCACGTCACCGCCCTCGATGGTGGACGGATAGTCGTCCTGCCCCTCCGACCAGTGGTGGAAGGAGCCCGCGTCGGGGCCCGTGAAGAGGGGGTGGTGCTTGTAGATCGCCTCGAAGTGGACCGTCTCGCGCTGACGCGCCGGCCAGCGCATCGGGTTGATCGACACGCCGTCGTAGATCCAGGTGGACGTGTCGCGCGTGAAGAGGTGGTTGGGGAGCGGCGGGAGGAGAAAGTCGTCCAGGTCCATGACGTGGAAGCGGACGGACGTGGGCTCGCCATGGCCCGCCAGGTACTCGCGTTTCGTCACACCGCCGACCAGGGCCTGGACGAGCTGCGGCGTGTCCAGCGCGTCGAACGCGGAACGCAGGTGGTCGGTGGCGAGCGGGCCGTACTCCTTCTCGTCGAACACCCGGTCCAGGACGAGCTTGCGGGCGGCGGGCAGTTCGAGGGTCTCGCGGAGGAGGTCACCGAAGAGGTGCACCTCCACCCCGCGGTCCGCCAGGACGTCGGCGAAGCCGTCGTGCTCTTGGCGCGCGCGGCGCACCCACAGCACGTCGTCGAAGAGGAGGGCGTCCTTGTTGCTCGGGGTGAGGCGCTTCAGCTCAAGGTCCGGGCGGTGCAGGATGACGCGCCGCAGGCGCCCGGTCTCGGAATCGACGTGGAATCCCATTCCCCCATCCTGGCCGAGCCGGGCGCCCGTTACACCGTCATGGTCAGCCGCAGGCGCGGAGTGTCACCGCGACGAGGACGCCGAGGAGCACGAGGATCACGCCGGTGCCCGCGCCGAACACGACGTACGGCCGCCTGTCCATGCCGTCCGGGGCGGGCGGCCCGGTCCCCTCGCGCGCCCGCCGCCCGTCGGACGCCGGGGCGCCCTGGGCCGGGCGGCCGGGGGTCGGGCCGTCGGGGGCCGGGCCGTCGTCCGCCGGGATGTCACGGGCCGGGCGGTCGGGGGGCACGGTGCGGGCGGGCGGAACGGGTGCCGGGCCGGCCGGCGCCGGCGGGTGTTCGGGGAGCGGGGGGTGTCCGGCGCGCTGGTCGCCGTGCGCGGGCAGGTCGGTACGGGGCTCGCCGTAGGTGGAGTCCCCGGTACGGGGGTCGTTGTGGGTGGAGTCCTCGGTACGGGGGTCGTCGTGGGCGGGCCGGCCGGTGCGGGGGTCGCCGTGGGCGGAGCCCTGGGTGCGGGCATCGTCGTCAGCGGGCTGCCCGGTGCGGGGGCCGTCGTAAGCCGACTGCCCGGTGCGGGGGCCGTCGTCAGCGGGCTCCCCGGTGCGGGGGGCCGGGCGGGGCGCGGGGCGCGGGGCGCTTCCCGGGCGCGGGCCGGGTGCCGGGGCGGCGGGGGGCATGGGGTCGCGCGGCGCCTCCGACGGGGTCGCGCGGCCGGTGGTGGCGCGGTCGGCGGTCTCGTGGCCGGTCGGCCTGGGACCCGTCTCCCCCGGGCCGGTGGTGGCGGGGGCGCTGCGGCGGGGGGCCGGGACCGTGAGGTCGGCGTCCTCCCGTACCCCGCCCGCGAGGCGGTCCGGCGGTGCGGCGCGCAGGGTGTGCCCGGGGGCGGCGCTCTGCCGGGGACCCTCGGGGCCGGCGGGGCGGGGCCGGTCGGGCGGCGGGCGGTCGGCGTGCGGCGGGTCCTCGCTGCCCGGCTCGTCGTACGCGGGCCGGGAGGCGGCCGGATGCGCGCCCGAGCGGGGCCGCTCCCCCGCGCGCCCGTCCGGTCGGCCGCCGTACGCCCAGGGGCCGCGGGTGTCGTCGCGGCGGGGTGCCGTGGCGTCGCCGGGGCCTTCCGCGGCCGGCCGGGTGGAGTGCCGTGTCGTCGGCGCGGCGGCCGGTGGGCGGGGCGGCGGGGGCGGGGCGGGGGTCTTCGGGGGCGGGGCGGCGGCCGAGCGGAACAGCGCCTGCCAGACCGGTTCGGGCAGGCCCGGTGCCCGGCCGCGCGCGATCTGGTCGACCGCGGCCCGAGCCGCCCGGTACGGCCCCGAGTACAGGCGCGGCAGCAGCTCCGTCACCCGCGCCGCGAGGGCCGGGTCGTCCAGCAGGGGCCGTACGGCCCAGCGGTACAGCGAGGCGGCGTTGGCGGCCCGCACCTCGTCGTCCGGAGTGCCCGCGGCCGCCGGGCCGGTGACGAACAGCTCCCTGTCCAGGAGCGCGGAGCACAGGGCCGTCCGCCGGCCGCGGTCCCAGGACGGCCACCGCTCGGCGGCTTCGGCCACCAGGGCCGACAGCGTGTCGTACCGGCCGCTCTCCCGCAGGGCACGCAGCAGCTCCTCGTCGGCGGGGCCCCGCCGGGGCGACGTGCCACCCCGCCGCCAGCGCGCCTTCGGCCGCTCCCCGGACGGCGCCGCCCACTCGGGCGCCACCACGCGGACCGGCGCGCCCTGCCGGGGCGTGCCGACGGGTGCGGGCGCGGGGCCCGCGGGGGCGTGCCCGGGACCGGTCGGGGCGTCGGCCGCGTCCGGTGCGGCGCCCGCCCCGTAGGGGTCGCGCCCGGCGTCCCTGCCGGGTCCGCGCCCGGCGGCCCTGTGCGCCTCCCGGTCACGGCGCTCCCCCGTCCCGTACGGCTCCGGACCACGGCGCTCCCCCGCGCCGTACAGGTCCGGGTCAGGGCGCTCCCCGGCCGCGTACGGCTCACGCTCTGCCCCGCGGCCCGCGCCGTACGGGTCACGCCCGGGCCCACCATGCGCCCCATACGGGTCACGTCCAGGCCCACCATCCGCACCATACGGATCACGCTCGGCCCCGCGACCCGCGCCGTACGGGTCACGCCCGGGTCCACCATCCGCCCCGTACAGGTCACGCCCCCGCCTGTCCCCCGTCCCCGTGGCCGCCCGGTCCGGTGGGTCGGCCGGCAGGGGCGGCAGGTCCGACAGGGCCGCCTCCGCCAGGTCCAGCAGCGGCACCGGGCCGCCCCGGATCCCGCGCAGGTCCTGCGCCGCCCGCTGCAGCGCCGACGACACCGCGTACGCCTCCCGCAGTTGGTGGCGGACCAGCCGCTCGGCGACGGACTCGGCCCGGTCGCCGCGCCGCTCGGCCGGGTCGCTGCGGCGCCGGGCACCGCTCCCGGACGTCCCGCCGCTCCAGCGGCTGACGAAGACGAACCGCAGCTGGTCCGACTCGGCCGTGTCGTGCGTGGCGAACGTCCACCGCCGCGTCGCCCCGCCGCCGAAGATGCCGTGCAGCCCCCACAGCACCCGGCAGGCCGTCCCGCCCGTCGGGTCGAGGAAGGTGAACCCGGCGTTCTGGTGGCGCAGGAACTCCGCGACGGCGCCGACCAGTTCGCGCCGGGCCCCGGCGAGGCCCCGCGTCAGCAGGTACTGCCCCGAGTCGGCGGCGGGCAGCAGCGCCGCCTCCGGCACCCTCGGCAGACGGCCCCGCACCTCGGCCAGCGGCAGGTCGCCGCCCTCCCACGACCAGTCGTACAGGCCCAGGCAGGTCGCGGGGTCGAGGACGGCGGCCGGGCCCATCAGGGCGTGGCAGACGGTGCCCGCCCTGCCGCCCGCGTCCCGCCACGGCGCGCGGCGCACCAGCAGCGCCCGGTCGCCGTTCTCCAGGCGCAGCAGCGCGGGCGCCGTTGCCTCGCCGGTGGCGCGCAGCAGCGGGGCGGCCCCGCGGAAGACGGCGTCGGCCAGTTCGGGGGCGCAGGACCAGGCGACCGGGCCGAACCCGGTGGTGCCCGAGAGGTTGTCGGTGTCCCAGCGGAAGACGATCTGGTCGGTGTGGCCGTCGCCGCGGCCGCCGGCGGGCCTGTCGTTGCGGCTGTCCTGCGGGGGCATCAGATCCCTACCTCTCCGTGGTCCACGCCCGGCAGCAGCCCGCACATGGCGAAGATCGACAACAGGGGCGCCAGGACCCGGCGGGGGCGGACGCCGTGCGGGAAGCGGTCGTCGCGGGCCTGCCCGCCGGTCGCCGCGACGAAGTGGAGCGTGCAGCGGGCGCAGTCGTCGAACGGCCGCAGCCACGCCTGGCTGGCGTGCCGGGCGACGAAGGCGTGGACGTCGCGGCTCTCGGCGCTCACCTCGTCCGGCCGGAACTCCGGCGGCAGGGCGCGGCCGAGCCACCGGTCGACGGCCGGTTCGACGCGGACGAGGTCGCTCTTGTTGACGGCGATGGCGGTGGGCGCCGCGACGTAGGGTCCCGAGCCGCGCGGGATGCGGTTGAGGACGGTGGTGAACGCCTCGTCGCCCAGGTCGCGCAGCCGCATCCCGTTCAGCTCGCGGACCGGGTCGAGGGAGGCGAGGCGCAGGGCGCGCAGCGGGTCGAGGACGAACACGAACGCGTCGACGCCGGTGAGGAACCGCGCCACCTCGCTGTCCTGCGCGAGGTCCTCCCCGGCGAGGTCGAAGAAGACGACCGGCCGGGTCGGGCCGCTGCCGGTGACGAGGAGCCCGTCGGCGAACCGGGCGAACGTCTGCTGCCCGGTGCGGCCCAGCTCCCGGCCCTGGAGGAGGCTCTGCACCCGGTCGCGCAGGAACGCGCGGTGCGTGTCCGGGTTCAGGGGCAGGCATTTGAGGCCGTACGGCTCCAGGCCGCCCTGCTCGACCTCGCCGAGCATCGCGGCCAGCAGATGGGTCTTGCCGGCGCCGGAGCTGCCGACGAGGGCGATGGTCAGGGGGCGGCCGTGGGTGAGGTACGGGACGGGCAGCTCGTGCAGGTTGTCCTCGTCGGCGTACGGGCAGAGCTGGTACGCGGTGCGCAGCAGGTCCCGGACGTGGGCGGGCGGCAGGTCGCCGCTCAGGTCCAGCGGGAAGCGGTCGCCGGTGGGGTCGATGGTGACGAGGCGCGACGGGTCGTAGACGACGGGCAGCAGGCAGTGCGGGCACAGCCGTTCCTGCGACGTCGCCTCGGCGGCGGGCGGGACCGGGACGGCCGGGGGCGGCGGGGGCGCCGCGGCGGGGCGGCGGAACGGCCACCAGGTGCGGCCCTCGTGCGTCTCGGGCGCGGGCGGGGGCCGGTCGAGGCCCAGGTCGGCGCGTTTGCGGGCGATCTGGCGGTCGTACTCGGCGCGCCCGGTGTGCAGCGGGTCGGGGTCGCCGGGGGCCACGGCGAGCGGGTCGGGCACGTTCAGCAGGCGCATCAGCTCGGCCGGGGCGGGGCGGCCGGCGGCGCGGGGGGCGAAGACGCCGCTCCGGTGCAGCGCGGAGAGCCCGCGGAAGTCGGCGAGGTCGGCCGGTGGGCCGGCGCCCCGGTCGGGCCGGCCGGCGACCAGGTAGTACACCAGCTGGGCGGCGGACCACAGGTCGTCGCGGGGGTCGGCCGTGCCGATGCCGCCGCGCTGCTCGGGGGACGCCCAGGGGGCGGCGCCGTACGCCTCGCGGGGCTCCCCGGCGCGCAGCGCGGCGTACGGTTCGGCGAGCCGCACGTGCGTGCCGTTCCAGCCGGCCGTGTCGGGGCCGATCGCCCGGTACACCAGCCCGGCGTCCTCCAGCAGGCGGACGGCGAGGGCGAGTTGGCCCGCGATCGCCTGCTGTTCGCGCACGCCGAGCGTGCCGCGGTACGCGGAGAGCGGCGCGCAGTCCGCGATCCGGTAGAGGACGAACGGCTCGGGCGCGTCGAGGTCGTGGCCGACGAGACGGGTGAAGACCTCCCCGAACCCCTTGTCACCGTAGCGCCGTTCCAGGGCGACGGCGGCCGCGGTCTCCCGTTCCAGGGCGGCGTGCGCGCGTGGGTCGCCGGGGCCGATGCGGTACTGCAGGACGGTCCGGTCGGCGAGGGTGACCGTGCGGGCCAGCACGCCGGGGCGGCCGGGCGGTTCGCTGTCGGGTCCGAAGCGGGCGGGCAGGCGCCGCTGGACGCCCCGGGGGGTGAGGAAGGCCAGCTCCCCGTCCGGCCTGCGGGGCCGGCTCATGACGGGTCGCCGTCCTCTCCGGGCGTCTCCTCGCGGACCGTCCGCACGGCGTCGCCGCGCAGCGGTACGAGGCCCAGCAGGCCGGCGTGGCGGCCCGTCGGCGTCCACACCACGTCCTCGGCGTACTCGGCGGTCCCGGCGTACGGGGTGTGGTCGGCGCCGCGCGTCCCGGCGGCCCCGGTGCGCGGCCCGTGCCGGTCCCGGCCGTCCGGTTCACCGGCGCCGCGCCGGAACGCCTCGGGCGCGAAGCGGACCCGGTGCACGGCCAGCGGGTCGGCGGACAGCAGCCGCCGGTGCCGCGGGCCGCACAGCGGGAGGGTCGGCTCCGTGTCGCCGCCGGGCGCGAGGAGTTCGGCCACCCGGTCGGGGGCGACGCCGGTCATGCGGGTGGCGTCCGGGCGCCGCGCGGGGTGCGGGTCGTACGGGGGCGGGGAGGTCGCGGCGTCGCGCAGGAGGCGCCCGCGCACCTCGTCCAGCAGGTCCCGCATCGGCTCGTCGAGCGGGGTGCGCCCGGCGAGGGCGGGGTCGCGTTCGACGCGCACCCAGCAGGGGGCGAGGATGCGGCGGGTGCCGGACGCCAGGTCCGCGACGAGGGTGTCCACCAGGTCGGGGCCGCCGTCGCCGCGCTCCCGCTCCAGCCAGGGCGGGTCCTCGGGGACGTGGAAGGGCGCCCGGCCGTCGTCCCGCGCCGCCCGGAGCGGGTCGGGTGCCGGGTCGGTGAAGGGTCCGGGGAACGGGTCGCGGGCCGGGTCGGGTACGGCCTCGTAGGCGGGGCCGATGATCCGCGCCTCCTCGTCGTCCGGGTCGTGCACGCGGTCGGCGGCCTCGTACGGGTGGGCGGGGCCGCCTGTGCGGTCGTAGGGGTGGGCCGGGGCCGGCGTGTCGTACGGGTGGGCGGGGCGCCCGGTGGCGTCGGCGCCGTGGGGGCTCCCCGCGCCGTGGCCGTCCGCCGGCTCGTACGGGTCCGCCGGGGCGCCGGGGCCGGGCGTGCCGAACGGGCTGTCGGAGCCGTACGGGTCCCCGGCGCCGTACGGGTCGTCGGGGCCGTACGGGTCCCGGGTGCCGTACGCGTCGTCGCCGGAGCCGTACGGGTCGCGTTCCGGCGCGGTCGCCGGGGGCGCGGCCGCGCCGAACCAGTCGTCCTCCTCGGCGCCGTCGGTCCACGTGTCCCACTCCCACAGCCCCGTGCCGTCCTCAGCCCCGGCCGCCGGGGCGGGCTCCGGGGCGGCGGCGCGGGGCCCCGGCACGGCGGCGGCGCCCTGCCCGGGCGCGCCGTCCTCCCCGTACGCGTCGGCGGTCGCCGCGAGGGCCCGCAGCAGGAGGGCGACCGCGCGGGCGCCGTCCGCGCAGTGGCGCCGCGCGTCGGCGAGGAGCCAGTCGTGCACGGCGGTCTCCGCCAGGAGCCGGTCCACGCCGGTGACGACCCGCGCGGCGTGGTCGGCGTCGGTGCCCCGCCACCAGGCGTCCACCGACGACGTCCAGTCCCGTACGGCGAGGACGACCGCGCCGACCAGCGCCACGGCCGCCGCCACCGCCCCGGCCCACGCGGGCAGGCCCAGCAGGGAACCGGCGACGGCGCCGGCCGTGCCGCCCGCGAGGCCGCCCAGGAGCCGGGCCGCGATCCGGGTGGTGCCCCCGCCGTCGTAGCGGCCGTCGGCGGAGCGGTTCGGGCGGTGGCGCCACATCAGGGCGCCGAGCCCGGCCGCCAGTACGCCGGCCGCCGGGCCCAGGAGCCAGCCGGGACCCGGCCACAGGCCCGCCGCGCACGCCGGTACGAGCGCCGACAGGGCCGCCCCGGGCGCCGTGCCGCCCGCGCGGAACGGCGGCGGCCCGGCCAGGTGGCGCAGATAGGCCGGGGCGCACAGCTCGTCGAGGCGGGCCAGCCGGGCCGCGCTGCCCGCCGGGGCCGACCGGTCGGACAGGGCGGTGAGCCGCGCGGCGGCGGTCCGCAGCGGCAGCGGCTGGTCCAGCAGGTGCTCGGTGAGGTCCCGCAGGGCGGGCACGACGCGGGTGCGGGACGCGGCGGGCAGGTCGGGCAGGTCGATGCCGCGCTCCAGGAGCCGGGACCGCTGCTCGCGGGTGAGCCGTACGCCGTCCGCGTCGGTGAACGCCCCGGCGACGGTGTCCCGGTAGGCCTCCAGGGCGCGGCCGAGGCCGACGAGCCGGCCGGGCAGGTCGGCGTGGCGGGAGCCCCGGCCGAACAGCCCGCCGGCGCCGCGCGCCAGCCGGCGGCCCGCGCGGGCGTCCTCCAGCGCGTCGTCGCAGGCGCGGCGGCGGGCGGCGGCGGGCCCCGACGGCTCCAGCCACCGGTGCCCGGCGACGGCCTCGGGCAGCGAGTCGTCCAGCAGCACGGCGAGTTCGGGCGGTACGGAGTCGCCGGGGCCGCCGCCCGCCACGTCCTGGCCGGCGAGCGCGGCGAGCGCCTCCTTCCACGCGCGGGTGCGGGCCTCCTCGCTCAGGTCGTGCTCCACCACCCGCACCGAGGGGACGGCGACGCCGTGGACCAGTCCGCCCAGGCCGTGCAGGACGGCGTCGAACACCTCGGGCTGGCAGAGGAGCTGGATGAGCGGGCGCAGCCCGTCGGGGTCGCCGCCGGTGCGCGGGTCGAGCACCCACAGCACGCCGGCGGCGGGCGGCCGCAGGCTCAGGGGGCGGCGCAGCACGCCGGCCCACGGGCCCGGTCCGGTGCCGGGCGCGGTTTCGGCGGGGGCGCCGACGGCGACGCACAGGACCCGGGCGGGGCCGTACGAGTAGAGGCGTTCGTACAGCAGTTGGTGGGCGACGAGCCGGTCGGCGTCGTCCACGACGAGGAACCGCCGCTCGTCGTCGTGCTGCGGGGTGTCGAGCGCGGCGCGCACCGCGTCGGCGCCGTGCGCCCGGCGCAGGTCGAGGGGCACGGCGCGGCCGGGGAGCCGGTGCGCCGGGGAGGTTCCGGGGGTGTCGCGGAGGTTCACTCTTCGTCCCAGGGGTACGTGGGCGCGGAGCCGGTCTGCGGTTCGGCGGGGGCGGGTGCGGCGCTGTCCGGTCGGGGCGCGGGGCGGGGCTCCGGGAAGGACTCGTGGCGGGACTCGGCCTCCGGCCGGTGGGGCGGGGCGTGGTGCGGGTGGTACGGGGGGTGCTGCGGGGCCGGCTGCGGCGGGTGGGTGCCGCTGCCGGGGGCCGCGGGCGGGGCGGGAGCGGTGTGCCGCTCGTCCTGCTCGCGGCGGTGGCGCCGGTACAGCTCGCGCAGCGATCCCGCCGAGCCCTTGCCCTCCAGTTCGAAGGGCCTGTCGAGCGCGGCGGGCAGGGTCCGCGCCCAGAAGTGCCGTACCGGCTCCAGCCATTCCTCCGCGCCCCACCGGTCGGTGAGCTCCTGGACGCGGGCCAGTTCGCGCGGCGCGACCTCCTCCAGGAAGTACAGGAACAGCGGGGAGGGTTTGACCGGCGCGGTGGTCAGGCCGTCGGGGCGCATGTTCATCAGCCGGTCGCAGAACACCCCGATGACCGACTCCTCCTCCAGCAGCGCGGTGCGCTCGTACGCCCGGAGCAGCCCGGCCCAGCTCGACAGCTGCCCGTCGTACGGCTCCACGCGCAGCGCCATGGTGGAGGACTCGCCGCGCTGGAGGCGGATGCGCACGACGTCCGGGGACGCGGCGTCGCCGTCGTGGCCGACGAGCCCGTTCCACATGGCGCACAGGACGCGGTGGAGGATGTGGCGCCGGTCCTCCTCGGTGCTGACGAGCCAGTCGTCCCGGTAGCCGAGCCGCTGCCGCCACGACAGGAAGTCGTCGGAGCGGCCCGCCTCCCGCGCCTCCGACCACAGTTTGAGCAGTCCCCGGACCTCGGAGATGTCGGTGAGGCTCATCTCGCTGCGGAACAGGGCGACGGTGATGGACTCCGAGTCGACGGCCCGCAGTTCGACACCGGCGTGCGGGGGGAGGTAGAGCGCCTTCTTCAGGTACTCGGAGGTGCGGCTGTCCCCCTCGCTGCGCGGATAGGTGATCAGCACCTTGAGGGAGCCCGTGCCGTCGGGGGTGAAGCCGACGGGCAGGAGCCCGGCGACCTGGGCGCGGAACTGCTCCAGCCAGCGGGGGTCCACCGCCGCCTCGGCCGCCTCGTCGCCGGCGGCGGCGCGCAGCAGCAGTGCCATCGGCGGCAGGAGGGGGCGCTCGTTGATCGCTTCGCCGCGCTCGCCGAACAGCTGCTTGACGCGTCCCTCCAGGACCTGCTTGATCTCCTTGACGGCGGCGCCGTGGGAGTGGCGCACGGCCTCCAGGGCACGCCGCCAGTCCTGGGGCTCCACGAGCGCGTCGAGGATGCCGGCCGCGTCCATGCTCTCCTCGGGCAGGCGCAGGCTGCGGCCGAGGCGCTGGACGACGTCGTCGTAGAAGACGCGCAGGCTGTTCTGCGGCGGCAGCAGGTAGCAGACGCCCTTGCGGTCGTCGCGGTACAGCTCGCGGCGGCGGGCGGCGAAGGCCTTGCCCTCCTCGTCGGCGTGCCCGCGCAGCGCCTTGACGAGCTCGTCCAGTTCCTGCGCGGCGCGGTTGAGCACCGGACGCCACTGCGACTCGCCGTCCTGCCAGGCGCGGTGCCACAGCAGGTGGGCCCGCCAGCGGTACCAGTCGTCCTGCTCGGCCTTGGCGTCCCGTGGGACGGGGTCGCTCCAGCGGGCCGGTACGAGGCCGCCCGCCGGCCCCTTGATCTTGGGCACGTGCGGGGCGTCCCGCTGGACGTGGGCGGGGCGGTGGGGTTCGCTGCGGCGGTTGTCGAGCATGCCGGTGAAGCCGGCCTCGGCGACCCGCTCCGGGTGGCCGCGCAGCCCCTGGAGGACGGTGCCGGTGCCGAACGGCCCGTACGTGCCGAGGAGGGCGCGGACGGCGCTGCCGGGCTGGAACTCCTCCACCATCCGCGGCATGTCGCGGGCGAGGTCGCGTTCGAGGCGCGCGAGGGCGTCCTTCATGTCGCCGAGGCGGGTGTGCAGGGCCTCCGTCACGGCGCGGCTGCCGCGGGGCGGTACCTCGGGCTCGGGGATGTCGGGTGCGGCCCGGTTCCACAGGGCGTCGACGCGGGCCTTCTCGAACATGTCCCGTACGCGGGCGGTGCCGTCCTTGACGGGCTGGCGGGCGCGCTCGTCCATGGCGCGCACGGCCTGGGCGAGGAGGCGGGCGGCGACGATCTCGGCGAGGTCGTCGACCGGGGTGGTGAGGGACGCGGCGAGCGTGGTGGACAGGCTGCGGTAGCCGATGCCGGAGCGGGCGTGCCGGGAGCGTTCCACGCCCTTGTTGATGAAGCTCTCGGCGAACGACTGGTAGTCCTGGGCGTCGGTGCTCCGGTCGGACAGTTCCGTGCCGATGAGGGACATGACGAGGGCCGTGATGGAGCGGCGCAGGTCCTCGTTGCGGATGACTGCGGGCTTGCTGAACAGGAAGGCGGTCTGGGCGGTGGAGGCGCGCAGCCGTACGACGGTGTCGCCGGGGTAGCGGACGCTGATCCGGGAGCGGTGCTCGACGTCGCCCACGTCGGAGTCGGCGGCGGGCATGTTCTGGTCGTCGACGAGCCGTGAGATGTCCACCAGGGCGCGGGCGCCGTTGAGTTCGGCCTCGCGGCCGCCGCCGGCCTCGGGCGGGAACGCGGACGGCATGACGACGAGCGGGTAGATCTTCACTCCGGGCACCCGGGCGTTGCCGAACTCGTGCCCGATGAGGTGGAGGAAGTCGTGGTAGATGCCGGCGCCGGTGCCGCCCGCGACGGAGAACGCGACGAAGACGTCGCAGCCGCGGATGCGTCCGCCGCCCAGCCGCTGGAGGTCGCCCGCCGAGCTGCCGATGGCCCCGATCGCGGCGCGCAGCGGGCGCAGGACGTTCTCGAGGCCGCTGTGGAGGGTGGCGAACAGCGCGGCGCGGCCCACGGTGGGCAGCTGTCCCGCGCCGTTGTAGAGCGGGGCGACGCGGGGCTGGCGGACGTCCGGGGGGAGCCAGTCGCGGGTCTCCTCGGGCAGGGCGACGCGCAGCATCCGGGTCACGTCGGTGGAGCCCTCGAACCCGGCGGGCAGCAGGTCGTTCACGACGCGGGCGGTCCGCGCGTAGGCGGCGCCCTCCACACCGGGCGCCCCGAGCCGCGCCTGCGCGTCGCCCTCGCTGAAGTCGGCGTACACGAACTGGAGGCAGTCGGGCAGCTGGTACGGGGCGCGGCGGCCGCCGTCCACGAGCCGGGTGCCGTCGGGGCCGCACAGTTCGCGGCGCAGGCTGCGCTCCAGTTCGGCTCCGATCTTCCCGCCGGTGCCGCCCAGTCCGACGAAGAGCATGGGCTGGTAGATCTTCATTGCGTCTCCCCTCGGGGCGCGGGCGCGCCCCGTCGTGCGGTGCGGCCGTCAGAAGTACTCGTTGTCCGGGTCGGCCCCGCGCTCGCCGGGACGTCCGGGGCGGCCGCCGCGGGCGTCCCCGGTGTCCGGTCCGGCGCCGGTCCAGGCGGGGGCGCCGCCGGTGTCGTCGCCTCCGGGCCGCGGCGGGGGCGTGCGGCGGGCGCCGAACGGCATCCGGGCGCGCCATCCCCCGCCGGTGCCGCCGTCGCCGCCGGTGCGGTCGGCGGACGTGCGGTCGGCGGACGTGTGGTGTCCGGGCGGGCGGCTGGCCCACGCTGCGGCGCCCGACGGGCGTGCGCCAAAGGAGCGGGCGCCAAAGGAGCGGGCGCCGGACCTCCTGCCGTCGTGGACGGCGAGTTCGAGATCGTCGTCCAGGCCGATGACGGCGCCGTTGCGTACGGGTCGCTCCTGGCCGCCGCGGGGGCGCAGCCGCAGCTCCCCGCCGAAGGTGGCGGTCAGCTGGTGCGCTCCGCGCGCGCCGGGGCCGGCGCGGTGGAGGGTGGGGGCCGCGCCGCGGGACTGCTCGACGGTGAAGGCGTACCTGCCGCGGCGGCTCTGCCCGCTGCGCACGGTGAGCCGGTCCAGGCCGCGGCCGTCGCGCAGCAGCTCCAGTTCGACGCCCGCCAGGTCGAGCCGCTTGCGGACCTCGCGCAGGTAGACGGCGAGGAGCACCCCGAGGAGCAGCACGGCGACGCCGCCGCCCGCGAGGGCGGGCCACCAGCGGTCGAGCCACGACGGCGGCGCCTCGACCCGGACGTCCAGGAACGCGGCGGCCAGCGGCACGTCCGGCGCCGCCGCGTCGACGGCGGTGATCTTCCCGCCGATGTCGCCGGCCGGGGTGCCGGGGCCGACCCGCAGGGTGAAGGGGGTGTCGCGGCGGCTGCCCGGCCCGACGGTGACGGTCGCCGGCTCGACGCGCAGTTCGGTCCCGGCCGCCTGGTCGGCGAGGGCGAGCCGCAGGGTGTGCGGGGAGCCGTCGTTGTTGGTGACGGACAGGGTGCCCCGGACGGTGCCGCCGGGGTGCACGGTCGTACGGTCCACGGTGAGCCCGGCGACCACGGCGGGCGCGGGTTCGCCGCGTACGGTGTGCAGCGGGCGCAGGTCGGAGGTGACGCCGGGCGCGGCCATGCGGGTGGTGAACCGCAGTGCGCCGGTGGCCCCGGCCGGGACGGTGACGGTTCCGGTGAACCGCACGTCGGACGCCGTGCGGTCCGGGGCGCGGCCGTCGTCGGCGAGGGTGAAGGCGACGGGCGTGAAGCCGTCCCCGGCGAGCTCCCCGGTGACCTTGATGCCGGCGAGCTGCGCCGGGTCGGTGATGAAGACGCCCCGGCGGGTCTGCATGCGGACCTCCACCACGGCGCGCTCGCCGGGGCGGGGCGCCGCGGGGCCGACGACGACGGACGAGCGGAGCTTCCCCTGCCAGATGGCGCGGACGGCGACCTCGCGGTCCCGGTGGCCCTCGGGCGCCTCGACGCGGGCGCGCCACCGGCCGGGCAGCGGGTCGCTGACGCGCAGCGCCTCCACGGGGCCGCCCTGGCCACTGAGTTCGAAGGTGGAGCCGTCGAAGCGGCCGTTCGCCGGGACCTTGCGGCCGCGCGGGTCGTAGTAGGTGACGGTGACCTTCGGGTCGTGCTTGCTGACGGTGATGGAGCCGTCGGTGGCGGTCGGCGGGATCGTCACGAACAGGTCGGCCGGGGGCCGCTTGGAGTCGCCTGCGGTGACCTTGGCGCAGCGGGCTGCGGCGAACGTCTCCTGCAGCGCCGCGTCGATGCCGGTCGAGTCGGCGACGACCCGCATGCGGGGGGTGGCGGAGGGCAGGTCGGCGCAGCCGCCGCGGTAGCCGCCCTCGGCCATGCGGGTGAGAGCGGCCCGGTCGATGGCCTTGCCGAAGCCGAGCGGCCAGATCTGCACCTTCTCCTGGCGGGCGCGGGCCAGTTCGTCGGCGAGCCGCTTCAGCCCGTTGGCCCTGCGGCTCTCCGGGTCGGCGCCGTACTCGGGGCTGTCGTCCACGTCGAGGCGGCCGTCGGTGAGGAGGAACACGACCTTCGGGACGGCCGGTTCGTCCCGCTCGGTGAGGCGTCCGACGGCCTGGCGGATGGCGGCCGGGAAGTCCGTGCCGGGCCCGACGCGGGCGGCGTCGCGTCGGGCGAGCAGCTGCACGCAGTCGCTGAGCCGCTGCCGTCCGGCGGAGTCGGCGACGGTGAGCGGGCACACCTCCCGTACGGGCGACTGGCCGGGCTTCTCGGAGCTGCCGAAGCCGATGACGGTGGCGCGGGAGCGGTCGGAGATCTCCCCCTGCGCGAGGAGCGCGGCGGCTTCGACCTCGCGGGCCAGATCGTCGTCGGAGAGGCTGTCGGACTGGTCGACGACGATGGCGAAGTCGACCGGGTCGGCGCCGTCCGGGGGCGCGGCGGGCGTAACGGCCGCCTGGTGCGCCGCGCCGCGCGCCGGGTGCGCCCCGGCGGCGACGGCCGGGGGCGGTGCGGGCGTCAGGGCCGCCAGGGCCAGGGCGGCGGCCAGGGCCGCGGCTCTCACGGCCCGTCGGGGGCTGGTCAGTCGCATGTCTTCGTCACCACAGTTCACTCAGGAGGGCGAGCGCCGCGCCCAGGGCCAGGCAGAGGACGCCCGCGCGCAGCCAGCGGTACTTGGCGGCCAGGACCTGTCCGTGGACGCTGGCCTGGTCCAGCAGCCAGGAGGTCGTGTCGGTGCCCGCCTCGGCGAGCCGGTCGAGCAGCGCCCCGGCGGGTGCGCCCGCGGCGAGGTCGCGCAGCAGCGTGCGGTCGGCGCCGACGCGGGTGCGGGGCAGGACGACGCCGACGAGCATCAGCATCCCCGCGCCCCACAGCGCCGCGCCCGCGGCCAGGAGCACGGCGGCCGCGCCCCGCGCGCTGAACTGGCCGGGGTCGCGGGCGAAGACGACGGCGAGGAAGGCGAGCGCGCCGGACAGCAGGATCGCCGCCTTCGTGTCGGCGCGCCCTATGTCCTCGCGTACGGAGCCCAGCAGGCGCTCGGCGAGGGCGCGGACCTCGTCCGGGGGCGCCGGGGTGCCGCTCATTCGTCGTCCCAGTCGTCGAAGTCGGCGCTGGGCGGGGCGGCCGGGGCGCCGGACGCGGGACGGCGGTACGAGGCGTCGCCTCCGTGACGGTCACCGCTGCCGTAGCGGTCTCCGGTGTCGTAGCGGTCGCCGCTGCCGTAACGGTCGCCTCCGCCGTACCGGTCGCCGGTGTCGTACCTGTCACCGGAGCCGTACCGGTCGCCGGTCCGGGGGGCGCCGTCCCGGCGCCGTTCGCGCTCCCGTTCCCGTTCCCGCTCCCGTTCCCGCTCGCGTTCGCCGGCGGACTGGACGTGTGTCGGCTCGTGGACGCGGTGCGGGTCGTCGTCGTCCGCGAGGGCGGCGCGGGCGGCGGGCTCGTCCTCCCAGGGCGGGCTGACCGGCTCGGCCGGCTGCGCGGCGGCGGGCCGCCGGGGGGTGCCGCCGTCGGTGAGGGCCGGGGGCCGGGGCGCCGGCGGAAGGTCGAGCACCCGGTCCGCGACGCCGCCGAGTACGCCCCCGCTGCTGCTGCGCAGGTGCTCCAGCACCTGGTAGGTCATCTGGTCCAGGTCGTGGCGCTCGATCACGCCCGTGTCGATGAGCCGGTGGAGCACGGCGAGGAAGTCCGCCTTGCCCTCCCGCTCCTCGGCGAGCAGCTGCCGGCGGATCTCCCACTGCTTGTCCGGGTTGGCGGCCATGTGGTAGGCGATCTGCGCGGCCTCCCCCTGCTGGAGCATCGCCTGCAGCTCGCGGGCCCGTTCGGCGAGGAGCCGGCGGTCGTACGCCTCCTTGCGGCGCTCCCGCTCGGCGACGCGCCGGTCGACGCCCATGCCGACGAGGGTCCGGTCGGCCTCGGCGAGCTGGCCCTTCACGTCCCGGTCGAGGTCGAAGAAGACATGGACGCGGGTGCTCAGCCCCAGGTCGCGGCCGAGGTGCAGCCGCCCGGCGGCCAGTTCGTCCCGTACGGCCTCGTCGGCGCGCTGGGCCTCGGTGATCCCGAACCGGCGGGAGATCGCGCGCAGCCCGTCGAGGAGGTCGTCGCGCAGGAGTTCGGCGGCGTCCCACACCTGGCGGGTGACGACCAGGTGCGGGTCGTCGACCTCCCACTGGACGCTCGCCTTGGCGCGGAACGACACCCCGTCGCCGGCGGCGGGCAGTTCGAGGTCGAACTCGGTGACGTTGCGGCCGAGCAGTACCTCGAAGACGGTGTACGGGCTGCCGAAGCGCGGCTTGCGGAAGTCCTCGGTCCGGTCGGGCGACTCCACGCGGTGGCCGCCGTTGCGGTAGAGCAGGACGGCGGCGACGCGGCCGCTGGTCCGCTTGTAGGGCGGACGGCACTCGCGCAGCAGCGGTCCGCGCGGCCGGGTGCCGGGCGACTCGCCGTCGGGTTCGTCGTCGCTGCCGGGGGCGTACGGGTCGGGCCCGGGGTTCATCGCTCGGCTCCTTCCGCCACGGCGTCCCACATGCGGCGGGCCGCGGACTTGTCGAGTGGCTTGTCCCGGTCGCGTACGAGCCCCGTGAGCAGGCCGCGCAACCGGTCGCGGTCCCGGGGGGTGGTGGCGAGCAGCGGCAGGAAGCCGCAGATCACCGGGAGGGTCTCGGGGTCCCGGGCGGCGCGCCGCAGCAGCGACCCGAGGCCGTCCAGGGCGGGTTCGCCGGAGCGGGGCGTGGCGAGGGCGGCGCGGACGAGCCCGGCCAGCGGCGCGGTGAGGCCGGGACGGGTGGCGAGCAGCGCCGGCAGCAGCGGCCGGCGGCCGTGCGGTTCGAGGTGCGGCACCTCCGTGAGGCCCCACAGGTGGGTGGTGCGCAGGGTGAGGGTGCCGATGGCGGTGAGGAGGGCGAGGTCGGCGAGGGCGCGCCGGCCGTCGCCGAGCCAGTGGCCGAGGCGTTCGACGACCGTCTCGGGTTCGGCGGACGCCAGGAGGCGTACGACGCTGAACGAGGCGGTGGCGAGCACGTCGGGGTCCTGGCCCTCGTCGGACCGCACGACCGAGCCGAGCGCGTCGAGGGAGGAGCGGACGGACGCGGCGGGCAGGGCGTAGCCGTGGGCGAGGACGGCCGTGTCGAGGAGCGCGGGGTCGCCGGCGCGGGCCCAGTCGCGCAGGACGGCGGCGACGGCCGGCTGGACGCGCGGGTCGCGGGCGGCCTCGGCGAGGGCGGTGGCGGCGGCCATGCGCGGGACGCGCCCGTCGAGCGCGGCGAGGGGGCGGACGAGCTCCCCGAAGCCGTACACCCAGTCCCAGGAGCACAGGACGCCCGCGGCGATGGACGCGCGGACCCACACCTCGGGGCGGGGGTCGTCGCACAGGCCGCGCAGCCACCGGGTGACGGGGCCGCGGACGTTGTGGTGGCCGTGCCACACCTCGTGCAGGACGGCGGTGGCGAGGGCGTCGCCCTGGAAGCGGATGACGCGGGCGGGTACGCGGGCGGCGCCCAGGTCGAGTTCGCCGTCCTCCACGACGGAGCGGGCCACGACCGGCCTGTTGTCGGCGTGGGTGCCGAACAGGCGCCGTCCGGTGGGGTGTTCGGGGTCGAGGGTGACGGCGAGTTCCCAGGCGAGCAGTTCGGCGGCCTCGGCGGTGAGGCTGTACGCGGAGCCGTTGAAGACGGCGACGGCGATCCGGAACGCGGCGGCGTTCAGCGCGGGCAGCGCCTCGGGGAGGGTGCCGGGCCGGTCCGCGCCGGCGAACCAGGAGCGGGCCTGGGCGCGGACGAACGCGCCGCAGTCCTCCAGCAGTTGCTCGCGGGTCAGTTCGCCCTTCTGGTGGCGGGCGAGGTGGTCGGCGAGGCGGGCGGCCTCGCGGGGGCGCAGCTCGTCCAGGCCGAGGGCGCGCACCACGTCGTCGTGGGCGGCGAGCGCGCGGGCGGCGTCGAGCGCGCCGTCGGGTTCGCCGCGCAGCAGGGTGCGCAGATGGCGGTGGAGGACGTCGGCGGGCGGCGGGGGCGGGCAGAACGCGCCGTAGCGGCCCTGGAGGATCCGGTCGGCGAGGTCGCCGCTCTCGACGATGACGACGCCGTACGAGCCCTTGGCGCGGAGCTGGCCGCTGAACCGGTCGAGGTGCAGTTCGGTCAGGCGGCGCCGGCGGGGCGCCGTCCGGTCCTCGTCACCTGGCTCGGGGTCGGAGCCGTGCTCGGGCGGCAGTTCCAGCAGGTAGCCGTGGCCGGGCTGGAGGGCGTCGTCGCCGATCGTGTGGACGGCGGTGGACGGGTCGAGGCGCGTGACGTGGTCGTCGGTCAGCTCGGAGAGCAGGGCGAGGGCGGTGGCGGTGCGGCCGCTGCCGGATTCGCCGGTGAGGACGAGGAGGCCGCAGGAGCGCAGGAGCTGCTTCATCCGCTGGTAGCCGGTGGTCTCGCAGTAGATGTCCGTGAGGCGGGCCAGCGTCTCCTCCGGTACGGCGCCCTGGACGGCGGGCGGCCCGGAGTCGATCCAGAACTGGCTGATGAAGGTGTTGTCCTCGAAGACCTGGCCGTCGCCGCGGAAGTCGTAGCGGCGTTCGGCTCGGCCGTGTTCGAAGGTGGTGCGGGCGGCGTGGGCGGTGCCGGCGCCCCCGGTGCCGCCGGACCCGCCGAGCGGGTTGCGTCCGGCGTGGTCGAAGGGGTTGGGCGGGGGTTCCGGCTCGCGCTCGCCGTCGGAGCCGTCGCGGTCCCGGTCGCGGTCGCGATCCCTGTCCCGGTCGCGGTCTCGGTCACGGTCGCGGTCGCGGTCCTCGGGCTGGGGGCCGCCGCCGGGTGCGGTGTCGGTGTCGCGGTGGTCGGGCTGGGCGGCCTCGTCGTGGTCGGTCATGCGCGCTCACCTCCGTCGCGGTCCTTGCGGATGCCGGTGAACCCGCCGCTGATGGTGTTGCCCTCGAAGACCTGGAGGTCGCCCCCCGCCCGGTAGCTGCGGCCGGGCGGGGGCGCGTCGGCGGTGCGGGGCGGTGGGCCGTCCCCCGTCGTCGGCCCACCGCCGGTCGGTGCGGCACCGGGCGCGGGGCTCCGGGTGCCTGCGGGCTGCCCTCCGGGATCGTCCGGCAGGGGTGGTGCGGGGTGCCGGGGCAGGAGGAACCAGGCGGTCTCGTCGGTCTCCTTGGCGCTGACGCGGGCGGGCCGGTAGTGGCCCGGTTCGACGTACCGGCCGCCCTCGGCGACCACGTTGTCGTACAGCCATCCGGAGACGACGACGAGCAGGTCGGCGCCGGGGGCGCGGTCCATGATCCCCTTGGCGGTCGCGCTGTCGCAGAGCCGGCAGGCGAGGTCCACGGCGCGGCCCACGAGCCCCTGGCCGTCGTCGAGGACGAGGCCGGCGTTCATGCCGACGCGCAGCCGCAGCCTGGGGTCGCGGCCCGCGTTGTGCTCGCGCAGGCACTCGTAGAGCGTGTCGATCCAGCGTCCCACCATGAGGGTGGGCGGGACGTCGGGGCGCAGCGCGGCGAGGATGCCGTCGCCCCGGTCCTCCTGGTGGACGTGGCCCGGCTCGACGCCGATCGCCGCGTACGCCTCGCCGAACGACTCGTACATGGCGGCGCGCATACGCCTCTTCGCGTCGATGCCGAGCGTCCCCGAGGCGCAGGCATCTCCGTAGACGACCAGCCGGTGGATGGCTCCCGCACTGCTCACTCGGACTCCCTGGTGCCGTGAATGCTGCTGATGTGTCGTGTGCGCCGCGGTGGTGCGCGCGTCCGGCGCGTGGTGGCGCCGCGGGCCGCGGCCTTCCGCGCGGGGCGGGGCGTCGCGGCCGCCCGCGCCGTCGTGCGGGGCGCTGCGGCTCCGGCCCCGGTGACGCGCGGACGCGGCGTGGTGCTCGGGTCGTGGTGTCGTGGTGTGTCGTCGTGTTCGTGGTGACAGGGCAAGCCTCGCCGGGTCGGGCGGCGGGCGATGTAGCCGTTTACACAGCCGGCGGGGTTTTCTTCGCCGGTCCGGACGGGCGGGCCGGTCGGCCCTGGGCGAGCTGGAGGAGAGCGGGCATGTCGAGGACGACGACCTGGCGCTGGCCGGTCCGCACGATCTGCTGTTCGCGCAGTTGGCGCAGGGCCTTGGCGACGGCCTCGCGGGTGGCGCCGATGGCGGCGGCCAGGTCGTGCTGGGGCAGGGGGATCTCCAGGACCGTGCCGCGCGGGCCCGGCCGGCCGGCGCGCTCGGCGAGTTCGGCGAGGCGGGCGGCGAGGCGCTGGAGGACGGTCTCGGAGGCGAGGGAGCGGCGTTCGACGTCGGCGCTGCGCAGCCGGGCGCTGAGCTGCCGCATGATCAGTGAGGTGGCGTGCGGGCGGGCGGCGAGGAACTGGCGGAACCGGTCACCGGGTACGTGCACCGCCTCGACCCGGCCGAGCGCCGTGACGGTGGCACTGCGCGGGCCCTGGTCCACGGTGGCGAGTTCGCCGATGACCTCTCCCCCGCCGCGCAGGGCGAGGATGAGGCGGTTGCCGCGCTCGGTGCTGACGGAGACGACGGCCCAGCCGGAGAGCAGGACCAGGACGTAGGCGTCGGTGTCCCGTTCCCGGATCATGACCGCGCCCGGTTCGTAGACGCGGCGCCGGCCCTTGGCGAGGAGGGCGCCGCGGTCCTGGACGGAGAGGGCTTCGAGGAAGGAGCGGTCCTGGCCGAAAAGACTCATTCCGCTCCCCTCCCCCCTCGCGCCGCGGATCCGGACGGACAGTCGCGCGTTCGATTGCTTCGCATGGGCGTCCGCACGCTGTTCGACTGGCGCGGCTGCTCAACGGGCCTTGTGGCCAATGGTGTTGACGGTGCGTCACTGCTTTGGGGTGAAGAACGCTAGGGGGTCCGTTCCGGCCCGTCAACACGGCTGGAAGCGCACCGGGCGCAGGCTTCTCCGGTGTGCGCCACGAGTGCGACCGGGCCGCGCCGGACGGCCGCCCCCGTGCGCCGTACGTGCGCCCCCGGCGCGCGGCGCCAAGGCGGGGCGGGGGCCGGGAGCGGCGGGTGGCGGGGTCGGGGCCGGGAGCGGTGGGTGGCGGGGACGGGCCGGGGCCGGGTGTCGGCGGTGGCGGGCCCGGGTGCGACGGGTGGCGGGGCCGGAGCCGGGAGCGGTGGGTGGCGGGGCCGGGCGGTAAAACCCTTGGCCGGGGCCGGGCGGGGGCCCCGATACTGACCGGGTGTTCCTGACGATCAGTACGACCGGTACCCCCGAACGACCCGCGACCGACCTGGGCTTCCTGCTGCACAAGCATCCCGACAAGGCGCAGGAGTTCTCCACCTCCTACGGCACGGCCCACGTCCTCTACCCGGAGGCGAGCGCCGAGCGCTGCACGGCGGCGCTGCTGCTGGAGGTGGATCCGGTCGCGCTGGTGCGCCGGGGCAAGGGCAGCCGCGATCAGGGCCGCAGCCCCGACACGGCACTCGCCCAGTACGTCAACGACCGCCCGTACGCCGCGTCCTCGCTGCTCGCCGTCGCGCTGGGCCAGGTGTTCTCCAGCGCGCTCGCCGGCCGGTGCGCCGCCCGGCCCGAGCTGGCGGCGGCCGCGCTGCCGCTGCGCGTCGAGGTGCCGGCGGTACCCGCGAAGGGCGGCGCCGACCTGGTGCGCCGGCTGTTCGCGCCGCTGGGCTGGACGGTCACCGCCGAGCCGGTGCCGCTGGACGAGCGGTTCCCCGAGTGGGGCGACTCCCGGTACGTCCGGCTCGTCCTCGACGGTGAGCTGCGCCTCGCCGACGCGCTGCGCCATCTGTACGTGCTGCTGCCGGTGCTGGACGACTCCAAGCACTACTGGGTGTCGGCCGACGAGGTGGACAAGCTGCTGCGGGTCGGCGAGGGCTGGCTGCCCGGCCACCCGGAACAGCAGCTGATCACCCACCGCTATCTGTCGCGCCGCCGGTCCCTGACGCGCGAGGCGACGGAGCGCCTGGAGCTGGCGCGGCTGGCCGCGGCCGACGACACGGAGGCCGAGGAGCTGGACAACGCCGTCGACGAGGACACCGACACCGAGGAGCGGCCCGTGCCGCTGGCGGTGCTGCGCCGCGAGGCGATCCTCGCCGCGCTGCGCGACGCCGGCGCGAGCCGGGTCCTCGACCTGGGCTGCGGTCAGGGGCAGCTGCTGCGGGAGCTGCTGAAGGAGCCGCGGTTCACGGAGATCGTCGGCGTCGACGTGTCCGTACGGGCCCTCGCCGTCGCCGCGCGCCGACTGCGTCTGGACCGCATGGGCGAGCGGCAGGCGGCCCGCGTCCGGCTGACGCAGGGCTCCCTCACGTACACCGACGCACGGCTCAAGGGCTACGACGCGGCGGTCCTCAGCGAGGTGATCGAGCATGTGGACCTCCCGAGGCTGCCCGCCCTGGAGTACGCGGTGTTCGGCTCCGCGCGGCCCGGCACCGTGCTCGTGACGACGCCGAACGCCGAGTACAACGTCCGCTGGGAGACCCTGCCCGCCGGGCACGTCCGCCACGGCGACCACCGGTTCGAGTGGACCCGCGCCGAGTTCCGCGACTGGGCGGACGGCGTCGCGGAACGCCACGGGTACACGGTGGCGTACACGCCCGTGGGGGCCGAGGACCCGGAGGTCGGCCCGCCCACGCAGATGGCCGTGTTCACCCTCACCGAGACCACCGCCCCGGCCGGGAAGGCCGTCCCGGCCGCGACGACCGAGGCGGCCATGCGGACCGACCCGGCCGCGCAGACAGCCACCGCCACCACCGCCACGAAGGAGGAGAAGGCCGCATGACCGCCACCGCCGTCACGGAGCCCGCCGCCGCGCGGGCCCGCGTCCTGCCCGTCACCGACCTGTCCCTCGTGGTGCTGATCGGCGCCACCGGCTCCGGCAAGTCCACCTTCGCCCGCAGGCACTTCAAGCCCACCGAGGTCGTCTCGTCGGACTTCTGCCGCGGGCTGGTCTCCGACGACGAGAACGACCAGAGCGCCAGCCGCGACGCGTTCGACGTGCTGCACTACATCGCCGCCAAGCGGCTCGCCGCCGGCCGGCTCACCGTCGTCGACGCGACGAACGTGCAGGCCGAGGCGCGCCGGCAGCTGGTGCGGCTGGCCCGCGAGCACGATGTGCTGCCCATAGCCATCGTCCTCGACGTGCCCGAGGAGGTGTGCGCCGCCCGCAACGCCGCCCGGCCCGACCGCGCGGACATGCCCCGCCACGTGATCCGCCGCCACCGCGGCGAACTGCGGCGCTCCCTGCGCGGTCTGGAGCGCGAGGGCTTCCGCAAGGTGCACGTGCTGCGCGGCGTCGAGGAGATCGAGGCCGCCCAGGTCGTCCTGGAGAAGCGGTACAACGACCTGCGCCACCTGACCGGACCGTTCGACATCGTCGGGGACGTCCACGGCTGCGCGTCCGAACTGGAGGCGCTGCTCGGCAAGCTCGGCTACGTCGACGGGCGCCACCCCGAGGGGCGCACCGCCGTCTTCGTCGGCGACCTGGTGGACCGGGGCCCCGACAGCCCCGGTGTGCTGCGCCGCGTCATGGGGATGGTCGAGTCGGGCGACGCCCTGTGCGTGCCGGGCAACCACGAGAACAAGCTGGCCCGCTGGCTGTCCGGCCGCAAGGTGCAGCACACCCACGGCCTCGCCGAGACGATCGGGCAGCTGGAGCGGGAGGACGACGCGTTCCGGCAGCGGGTGCGGGAGTTCATCGACGGGCTCGTCAGCCACTACGTGCTCGACGGGGGCCGGCTCGTGGTGTGCCACGCCGGTCTGCCGGAGAAGTACCACGGCCGCACGTCCGGCCGGGTCCGCTCGCACGCCCTGTACGGCGAGACGACGGGCGAGACCGACGAGTTCGGCCTGCCCGTGCGCTATCCGTGGGCGGAGGAGTACCGGGGCCGCGCCACCGTCGTGTACGGGCACACGCCGGTGCCGGACACCTCGTGGGTCAACAACACGATCTGCCTCGACACCGGTGCCGTCTTCGGCGGGAAGCTGACCGCGCTGCGCTGGCCGGAGCGGGAGCTCGTGGACGTGCCCGCCGAGCGGGTCTGGTACGAGCCGGCCCGGCCGCTGGTCACGGACGTCCCCGGCGGCCACCAGGGCCGGCCGCTGGACCTGGCCGATGTGCACGGCCGCCGCGTCGTGGAGACCCGCCACGCGGGCAACGTCGGGGTGCGCGAGGAGAACGCCGCCGCCGCGCTGGAGGTCATGAGCCGCTTCGCCGTCGACCCCCGCCTCGTGCCGTATCTGCCGCCGACGATGGCGCCCACGCCGACCTCGCGGCTCGACGGCTTCCTGGAGCACCCGGCGGAGGCGTTCGCCGCGTACGCCGCCGACGGTGTCGCACAGGTCGTGTGCGAGGAGAAGCACATGGGATCGCGCGCCGTGGTCCTGGTCTGCCGGGACGCCGGCGCGGCACGCGAGCGGTTCGGCGTGGACGGCCCCACCGGCTCCCTGTACACCCGCACCGGGCGGCCGTTCTTCGGCGACGAGGCGACGACCGAGTCCGTACTCGACCGGGTGCGCGCGGCCGTCACGGCCGCCGGGCTGTGGGACGCGCTGGACACGGACTGGCTGCTGCTGGACGCCGAGCTGATGCCGTGGTCGCTGAAGGCCGGCGGGCTGCTGCGCTCGCAGTACGCCGCCGTGGGCGCCGCCGCCGGGGCGTCGCTGCCCGGCGCGACGGCCGCGCTGGAGGCCGTGGCCGCTCGGGGCGTGGACGTGTCCGCGCTGCTGGAGCGGCAGCGGGAGCGCGCGGCCGACGCGACGGCGTTCACCGAGGCGTACCGGCGGTACTGCTGGCCGACCGACGGGCTGGACGGGATGCGGCTCGCGCCCTTCCAGATCCTCGCCGCGCGGGGCCGCAGCCTCACCGGGCTGCCGCACGACGAGCAGCTCGCGCTGATCGACCGGCTCGTCGCGGCGGACGGCACGGGCCTGCTGCGGAGCACGGGCCGCCTGCTGGTGGACACGGGCGACGAGGCGTCCGTGCGGGCCGGTGTCGACTGGTGGCTGGAGCTGACCGGCGAAGGCGGTGAGGGCATGGTCGTCAAGCCGCTCCGGGCGCTCGCGCGGGACGGTGCGGGGCGGCTGGTGCAGCCGGGCGTCAAGTGCCGGGGCCGCGAGTACCTGCGGATCGTGTACGGCCCCGAGTACACCCGCCCGGAGAACTTGCGGCGCCTGCGCTCGCGGTCGCTCGGCCACAAGCGGTCGCTGGCCCTGCGCGAGTACGCCCTCGGGCTGGAGGCGCTGGACCGGCTGGCCGACGGGGAGCCCCTGTGGCGGGTCCACGAACCGGTCTTCGCCGTCCTGGCGCTGGAGTCCGAGCCGGTGGACCCCCGCCTGTAGGCGCGGGGCGCCGGGCGTCGTGGTGCCCGGCGCCCCGTCGGGCCCGCACCCCGTCGGGCCCGACGGCCCGTCGTGCCCGCGCCCCGTCGGGCCCGCGCCGCAGTCGGGGCTGTGGCCCCGCCTCCCCTGGTGGCGGCGTCGCCCGACCGGGAAACCCGCCTTGGACAGGCCCGGCCGTCCTGGGTGCGGGGGTCCCGGTCTCCGGCGCCGCCGTCGTGGGCTGTGCCCACCCGTTCCGCCCCAGCGGAACGACTGCCCACAGCAGTCGCGGTGCCGGGCCCGCGCCGCCCTAGGGCAGGGCCCACAGCGGTCGCGGCGCACCGTTCCGGGCCGTCGCGGCTGGCTCAGCTCAGTTGGGACTGGACCTGGGAGGAGATCAGCTCCAGGTGGTCCAGGTCGTGGAGGTCGAGGACCTGGAGGTAGATGCGGGAGCTGCCCACCTCCGCGTACCGGCCGATCTTGTCGACGACCTCCGCCGGGGAACCGGCCAGCCCGTTCTCCTTCAGCTCGTCCACGTCCCGGCCGATGGCCTGCGCGCGGCGGGCCACCTCCGCGTCGTCCTTGCCGACGCACACCACCAGGGCGTTGGAGTACACCAGGTCGTCCGCGCTCCGCCCGGCCTCCTCGGCGGCCGTGCGGACCCGGCCGAACTGCGCCTGCGTGTCGGCGACAGAGGCGAACGGGATGTTGAACTCGTCGGCGTAGCGCGCCGCCAGACGCGGCGTCCGCTTCGCGCCGAGCCCGCCGATCAGCACCGGCACCTTCGCCTGGGCGGGCTTGGGCAGTGCCGGGGAGTCCGCGAGCTGGTAGAACTTCCCGTCGTAGCTGAAGGTCTTGCCGGTCTCCGTGCCCCACAGGCCGGTGACGATGTCGAGCTGCTCCTCCAGCCGGCCGAACTTCTCCTTCGGGAAGGGAATCCCGTACGCCGTGTGCTCCTGCTCGAACCAGGCGGCGCCCAGGCCCAGCTCGACCCGGCCGCCCGACATCTGGTCGACCTGCGCCACCTGGATCGCCAGCACGCCCGGCAGCCGGAACGTGGCGGCCGTCATCAGCGTGCCCAGCCGGATGCGGCTGGTCTCACGGGCCAGGCCCGCCAGGGTGATCCAGGCGTCCGTCGGGCCGGGCAGCCCGCTGACGGAACCCATGTGCAGATAGTGGTCGGAGCGGAAGAAGGCGTCGAAGCCGAGGTCCTCGGTGGCCTTGGCGACGGTGAGCAGGGTGTCGTAGCTCGCCCCCTGCTGGGGCTCGGTGAAGATGCGCAGATCCATGACTCCATCCTGCACCGATCGGCGTCCCCGGCAGGACCGCGACGGGCCGCGCCCCTCGCCGCCCCGCCCTCACGGCCCCGCCGCCGAGTCCGCCGGGTCGGCCTCCTCCGCCCGCTCGGGCGGTCTGGACAGGTCGCGGACCGGCAGTCGGCGCAGCATCATCCGCACGCGGTCGCCGGCCTCGTCGGCGGCGTCGATCGCCTCGATGCACTGCCAGTACAGGCCCTCCTCGTCCGTGGCGCAGGCCACGGAGACGAGCGCCATCCCCACCTCCCCGAGCAGCACGCCGAGGGCCACTAAGGTGCCGCGCGGGTCGAGGACGCCGGACAGCTGCGCCGCCGCCGACGCGCCCGGCCTGCGCGCCGGGTGGTCGGGGCCCGCGACGCCGCGGCCGCCGGTCTCCCCCAGTCCGCGTGCCTCGCCCCGCAACTCCCGCGGACCGAACAGCGCCAGATGGTCGCCGATCGCCTGGGCCAGGCACTGCGCCTGCCAGACGGACGCCATGATCTCGGGCACCGCCCGGCTCTCGGCGAGATCACTCCGGCTGAGGGAGATGAGCCGTTCCGCATCCATGTCCGCCGCCCCCGTTCGTACGACTGTCCGCTCACAAGTTCACTACCCAGAGTGAAGCGGTCCGAGCCCAAACACCAGGGGAATTCGGAAATCTGTGGACACGAAGCTCAGTGTGAATAACTCCATCACTCCGCAGAGTGACGATCACGTCTGACGATCACGGCGTGCGGCCCGCCCCGGCGGCCGCCCCACGGGGAAGCGCCGCTCGTTCCGGTCGATCTTCGCGGAGAGCGCCTGGAGCGGATCGACGCCCAACCGCCCGCAGAACTGCAGGAGATACGCGAGCACGTCGGCCACCTCGTCGGCCACGCGGTGCGCCGTGTCCGGGTCGTCCATGACCCGCTCGGCCTCCTCGGGCGTCAGCCACTGGAAGATCTCCAGCAGTTCGGCCGCCTCGACGCTCAGCGCCGCCGCCAGGTTCTTCGGGGTGTGGTAAGGCTGCCACTCGCGCGAGGCGGCGAACTCGGCCAGCCTGCGCTGCAGTCCAGAAACGTCCAGTTCGGTCACAGGCGTCAGGTCTACCACCCGCGCCCGCGCCGGGGCGGGCCGCCCCGGACACCCGCGGGTGCCGGGATCTCCCGTCAGGCGTGCGGGCCGGCCGCGGCCGCGGTGCCCTCGACCTCCGTGCCGGCCGGGGTCAGAAGGAACACGTTCCGGTCGACCCGGTGCATCGAGCTGCCCAGGCCGAAGACGACCCCGCTGCTGAAGTCCAGCACCCGCTTGGCGACTTCGGTGTCCGCGCTGGTCAGGTCCAGCAGCACGGGAATCTGCGCGACGAGGTACTCGGCGACCTCCCGCGCGTCCGCGAAGACCTGGACGCGCAGCACCACCATGCGGCGCTGCGCCCCGGCCTCGGAGTCCTGGGGGACCGTGCGGTGATCGACCCTGGACGGCCACTCGTCGCGCCCCCGCAGCGGGACGACCTGCGCCAGGCCCTCCCACTGCTCGTCGGTGACGTCGTACCTCTCGTACCTACTCATGCACCCATCCTGGCGTCCCTCACCCGTTCGGCCCAACTCCGACACGGGTCGTGTCGCCAAGCGCCGCCCCGGGCCGCCGCCGCGGACCGGGTGCCGTCGGGCCCTCAGGCGGTGCCGCGGGCGCGTCGGCCGGCGCACAACGGGCCCGTCAGTCGATGTCGAACAGCGGGCCGGTGACGGTCAGTCCGAGTTCGTCGCCCACGAACGAGAAGAACGCGAGCAGCATCAGCGCGGCACCGGCGAGTCCGATGTCCTTGAGGAAGTGGGTCATCTCCGCCTGGCGGCCGTCCGGGGTGTCCTCCTTCCAGAACGCGTGCATCACCAGCGCGGTCGGGATGAGGAACACGAGCAGCAGCAGCGCGCCCAGGTCCGCCCAGACGCCGAGCAGGATGCTCAGTCCGCCGAGGAGCAGCAGCACGCCGCTGAGGAGGGTGGCGGGCTTGGGGGCGGGCAGGCCCTTGCTCTGCGCGTATCCGGCCATGTACTGCGTCTTCGTCAGGTGGTTGGCGGCGAAGGCGAGGAACGGCAGGGCGAACAGGATGCGCCCGATGAGTACGAGGATGTCCATCTGCGTCCTCCACGTGGATCGCGTGGACCGCCGGGGTCTCCCGGCCCCGGATGCGCGGGGGCCGGCGGGGACCGCCGGGATCGCGGGGATGGTCGGGTGAGGGAGGAACACCTCGTACCAGGATACGTCCGGACGAACAGGCGGCCCGCCGGGTGGGCTTCTACGCTGGAGGCATGCGGTTCACGGATCGCGCGACCGCCGGACGGCAGCTGGCCGGGGCCGTGCGGGAGCTGCGCCCGGACCGCCCCGTCGTGCTCGGGCTGCCGCGCGGCGGGGTCCCGGTGGCCCATGAGGTGGCCACCGCGCTCGGCGCGCCCCTGGACGTGCTGGTCGTCCGCAAGCTGGGCGTCCCCTCCCACCCCGAGCTGGGCTTCGGCGCGATCGGGGAGGGCGGCGTGCGCATCGTCAACGACGCGGTCGTGCGCGCCGCCGGTGTGGGCGAGGACGCCAGGGCGCGGGTCGAGCGGGCCGAGCGGGACGTGCTGGAGGAGCGGCTCAGGCGCTACCGGCGCGACCGGCCCGGGGTGCCGCTGCGGGGGCGTACGGCGGTGCTGGTGGACGACGGGATCGCGACGGGTTCGACGGCTCTGGCGGCCTGCCGGGTCGCACGGGCGCACGGCGCCGCGCGGGTCGTGGTGGCTGTCCCGGTGGCCCCGCTGGAGGCGCTGGAGCTGCTGCGGCGCGAGGCGGACGAGGTGGTGTGCCTGGCGTCGCCGGAGCGGTTCGGATCGGTGGGGCAGTGGTACGACGACTTCGCGCAGACCCCGGACGACGAGGTCGCCGGGCTGCTCTCGCGGCACGCCCCGCACGAGGGCGGCTGAACCGGGGCGCGTGAAGCGGCCGCACCCTCTTGCGCGGGGCGGTACAGGTCCCACAGTGGAAGGTGAGGACCGCGCACGGACATTTCCGACGCCGACCGTACGGGAGGCCGTCATGAGGCAGCACGCGCCGGGACAGGGCGCCCCGCGGGCCCCCTCGCCCGAAGGCGCCTCGCAAACCCCCTGGCCGGAAGGGGCACGGGCCCCGCGGGCGCCCGCCCCCGCGCCGGGAGTCCCCGCCGCCGAACCGTCCGCCCCCGCCGCCGGGCCGGGACCGGCTCGGGCCGTCCCCGAGGCCCCTGCCGCGGGCGCGGCCGCATCCGCCGGACCCGGTGCCCCCGCCGCCCGCGACGAGGGAGCCGCCGAGGCCGGGTCCGCCACCGGGCGGGGCCCGGTGCCGGTGCTGGAGCGGGCCGTGCGGGAGGTGATGCGGACGTCGCTGGTGACCGTCGCGGCCGGGGAGACCGTGCTGGCCGCGTGGGAGCTGCTGGAGCGCTCGGGGGCGCGGCACCTCCCGGTGGTCCTGCCGGACGGGCGGTGCGCCGGTCTGCTGGACCGGGCCGAGGTCGCGGTCGCCTGTGCGGCGCCCGCCGTCTCGCTGTCCCGCCGCTACGCCTGGGACCTGGTGCGCTGCCGCAGGTGTGTGGTGGTCCACCACGGGGACCCGGTGGGCCGGGCGGTCGCCGTCATGGACGCGAACGGCTGCGACGCGCTGCCGGTCGTCGGGGACGCCGGGACGCTGGCCGGGTTGTTCACGGCCGCCGACGTCGTCGCGGCGCTGGCGGGGCGGCGCGCCGAGGTGCTGCCCGGCGTGGGCGCGCGACCGCCGTACCCGTACCCGGTGATGCCGGGGCTCCCGCCCCGGCAGGACGACGGCCGGATCTCGCCGGTGCCGTGAGGCGGGACCGCGGCCCGACGTGGTGTCCGGTGACTCGGCGAGCGCCGCGTGGAGGAGGTGGCGTGGTGACGAACAGGTCCAGGCACAGCCGTGGCGGTGAGCGGGAGCCGGAGGGCTCCGACCGCACGGCCCCGGAAGGCGCGGCCCAGCGCACGCAGCCGGGCGCGTCACCCCGTACCGAGCGGGGGGCGTCGCCCCGTACCGAGCGGGGGGCGTCGCCCCGTACCGAGCGGGGAGTGGAGGCGAAGGGCCGCGAGGGCGGCGTGCCGGGCGCTCCCGGGGCGCGGCTGCCGGCGCACGGGCCGGTGCGGCCCGGCCGGGCCTCCGCGTGGCGCGACCGGCCGGTACGGACCATCCGCGTGCGGGGCCTGTTCGGCTGAGGCGGCCGGGCTCTCGGGCGTCCGGCGGCAGGCCGGGGTGCCCGGGCGAGCCGGCGGCGCCACGGGGCGACGGGTCCTCGGAGCCTCGGGACGTACGGCGGCCGTCAGGGCCTCGGGGCGTAAGCCACCAGGGCCTCGGGGCGCCGGGGGCCGGCCGTCAGACCGTCAGCGCGCCGGGGCATCAGGGCCCGAGGGCGTCAGACGGTGAACGGGCGCTGGGCGAGGAACTCCTCCGCCGGGCGCCCCGACACGTACAGGTTCGGGCTCTGGCTCGCGGGCATGCGGCGGGTGATCGCCCGGTGGAAGGCCCGGTGGTCGCCCCGGAAGGCGCCCTTGTCCCACACCTTCAGGAGCGTCCCGGTGAACAGGCCGTTGACCTGGCCGTCCGAGGCGAGCTGGTTGTCCTGGCAGGCCGAGACCAGCAGTGCGTCGGCGGGTCGGCCGTCGGCGCGCAGTTCGCGCTGGAGCTCCCGGAAGAAGTCCTTGTCGCGCTGGTAGAGGGCCCCTTGGCGGGCGACCGGCATCAGGCGCGAGACGGTCTCGATCTCGTCCCGGTCGTCGGTGCCGAACTGCTCCCGCAGCGCCTCCGGGGTGAGCAGGTCCCGCACCTCGATCCCGCTGCCGCTGTGGCAGCAGTCGAGCAGGACGAAGACCCGCACGCCGTCGGCGAAGCGGGCCAGCTCGCGGTTGAGCTCGTCGTCGAGGTACTGCCGGTCGTACAGCACCAGGGTCTCGTCCAGGGCGTCCGGCTCGTCGGCGGTCTCGTCCGGGACCTGGCCGCCGTGGCCGGAGTACGTGAGCAGGAAGGCGTCCCCCTCGCGCAGCCGGGCCGCCGCGGCGCGCAGGGCGGCGGTCACCCCGTCGACGGTGGCCTCGTCGGTGATGAGGACAGTGCCGGAGTACCCGGCGTCGGAGGCGAGGGCCGCCATGTCGCGGGCGTCGTTCTCGCAGGCGAGGAGGCGGCCGTCCCAGCCGTCGTAGCGGTCCGGGTCGACCGTGTTCAGTCCGATGTGCAGGGAAAGGCCGGTGGCACCCATCGAGTTCTCCTAGCGCGGGCGGCTGCGGGTTGGTCGGTGCCATCCCTTCCGTGCGGGGCGTCCGGGCGAACCGCCGGACGGCGGCCGGGCGGGGAAATCCGCCTGAACGGGTCCGTCACCGGCGCGGTGCCGCGGCGGACCGCCCCCGGCCGCGGCCCGTCGGCGGCGGTCTGCGCTGATGGGGTGGCGTGGGCGGCGGTGCCGTTGGGGGGCCGCCACCGCGCGGTACTAGTCGGATCGTGATTTCTTCCGATGAACCGGACGGCTCGGCGGGCCCCGCGCCGGAGCGCCCGGCCGGCGGCTCGCTGGCCGACCGGGAGGGCTACGACGAGGGCTTCCTCGGCATCGCCGTACCGCTGCCGCGCCTCACCGCGCCCAGCGTGGAGACGGTCGTGCTGCCGTACACCCACTTCAGCGTCCTGCTCCGCCCGGACCGCAGGCTCGCCGCGGCCACCGCCGTCGCCATCGACGGCGAGCGGCTCGTGGAGGACGTGCCGCGCACCGACGACTGGCGGTACGACCCGCGGGTGGCGGAGGACTGGCAGGCGGGCCCCGAGGTGTACCGGAACAACTCCCTGGACCGGGGGCACCTGGTGCGCCGCCTCGACCCGGTGTGGGGCGCGACGGCCGTGGCGCACCGCGCGGACGGCGACACGTTCCACTACACGAACGCCGCCCCGCAGGCCGATGTGTTCAACCAGGGCAAGCAGGTGTGGCAGGGCCTGGAGAACTACCTGCTGGACCACGCCGCCCGCCACGACCGCAAGCTGAGCGTCCTCACCGGGCCGGTGCTGCACGACGCCGACCCGCCCTACCGGGGCGTGCAGGTGCCGCTGCGCTTCTGGAAGGTCGCGGCGTTCGTCCACGAAGGGCGGCTCGCCGCGACGGCGTACGTCCTCGACCAGAGCCCCGACCTGACGCGCGACGCCGACCGGGCCCTCGCCGGGGCCGTGCCGGGCGCGCCGCCGCCGCTGGGCGCGTTCCGCACGTACCAGGTGCCGGTGGCCGACGTGGCCCTGCTGACCGGCCTCGACCTGGGGCCGCTGCCCGCCGCCGACCTGATGCCGCCCGCCCGCGCCCCGGAGGCCCGCTGGCGGCGCCTGGAGGCACCCGACGAGTCCGCCCTGAACCTCTGAGACATCCGGACCAGACAGGCCCGAAGCCACGGGAGGCCCCATGCGACCCCGGATCGTGTACGTGCACGGCTGCGGACCCAAGCCGCGCGCCGACCTGCTCAGGGCGCAGTGGGACCGGGCGCTGTTCGGGCACGACGCGGACGGCACGTCGCACCTGGCGTACTGGGCGCCGCTGCGCCACCCCGAGCCGCTGCCGGACCGGCTGAACGACCCGCTGGAGGGGCGGCCGGGTGCCGTTTCGGAGGCGGAGGCCGAGGAGGAGGCGGAGACGCCCGCGCCGCCGCCGCTGGAGGACCCCGCCCGGTTCGTGGCCCGCACAGCCGCCGACGCGGCGAGGGAGGCGGAGGCGGCCGGAGCCCGCGCCGGCGCGGAGGGCGGACCCGCCGTGGCGGAGGGGCCGCTCGGCGGGTGGCTGCGGGACATGGCCTACCTCGCGGAGGCGCTCGCGCTGGCCGAGGAGCGCCGCCCGGGTCCGGGCGAGGAGCCCCTGCCCCGGGCGCTGCCGCTCCCCCGGCCCGCCCGCACGTCGCTGTTCCGGCTGCTCGTGCGGTACGTGTTCGAGGACGTCCACGCGTACTTCTTCGGCGGCGCGGGGCCGGCCGTGCGGCAGGTCGTCGCGGACGCCCTGGACGCCGCCGAGGCGGCCCGGCGGGCGGACGGAGGCGGACCGCTGGTCGTCGTCGGGCACAGCCTGGGCAGCATCGTCGCGTACGAGGTGCTGGCCGAGCGCGGGCAGCGGGCGGACCTGTTCGTGACGCTCGGATCGCCGCTCGGCATCACCGAGGTCCAGGACTGCCTAGCCGCGCCGCCCGCCGTGCCGCCCGGTGTCGCCCTGTGGCTCAACGCCTCCGACGCTCGGGACCTCGTGGCGCTCGACCACACGCTCCGCCCCGACTACGCCCCGCCGGGCCGCGTGACGGATCTGCTGGTCGGTAACGGGAGCGCCAACCACCACGGGGCGTGCGAGTACCTGTCGAACCCGCTGGTGCGGGACCCGGTGCGCCGGGTGTTCAGCCGGATTGCATGAGCCCCTACCCGGTGTGACGATGAACGTGAGAGGGCCGAAGGGGGGCACGGGGCGACCGGGAGGGTGACCGGCACGACGGTGACGACCGGGCAGGTGCTCAATGCCGTTGGAGACCCCCGAGTGGGACAAGGTCACCGAGTGGGTCCGCGAATACCTGCTGGACTCCACCGACCCGTACACGCAGCTGCGGCACGCCGGCTTCGCGCCCGAGTTCATCGGCGGGCTGCCGCTGACCGCCGTCAGCGCGCAGAACGCCCGCGTCCTCGTCCAGGCGTCCCGCCGCACCATCGACGGCCAGGTGCGGCTGCTGCGGGCGCTGGTCCTCAACGACCGCCTGCGGAACCTGCCGTACGTCAGGGACGCCGAGGAATACCTCGCCCAGCTGGAGCGGGACGCGCAGGCGCACCGGTCGCAGGACGTCTTCCGCACCCATGTGCTGCGCGGCGCCGAGGTGTTCCTCGACCGGGAGGACCTGCGGGAGACGCTGCGCGCGTTCGTCGCGGACAGCGACAAGTCGGTGCTGCTGGTGGACGGAGAGCCGTACAGCGGCCGGTCGTACACGTACACCTTCATCCGGCACATCGCCCAGCACCAGGGCTTCCGCCCGGCGCGGGTGCTGCTCGGCCCGACGATGACGGCCACGAAGGTCGTACGCCGCCTCGCCGCGTTCGTCTCCGATCCGCGCGCCGGGGTCGTGCCGCCCGTGCCGACGGACCTGGACGATCCGCTGCCGGCGCTGGACGAGGCGGTGCACTGGGTGGTGCTCCAGGCAACCGCCGCCGAGGACCGGTACTGGTTCGTGCTGGACGACTGCGACCGGCTCGACCCGGGCTCCGACGTGTGGGACCTGATCAGCCAGCTGGCCCTCGCCCTGTACGAGCACGCGCCCGTCCGCCGCGACCAGGCGCCGCGGCTGGTGCTCCTGGGGTACGGCGAATCGACCCGGCAGCTGCCGTACGAGCTGCGGCACAGCCTGTGCTGGGACCGGGCGCGCACCGCGGGGCCCGACGAGGTGCGGGCGTTCTTCGACCGGTACGTCCGCGAGCAGCCGCCGCCCTCGCTGGCCGCGCTCGCGGCGGAGGAGCGGGAGGCCGCGCTCACCGGCCTGGTCGACGTGGCCGTGGAGGAGGTCCTCGCGGCGGCGGCCCGCGACCCGGACGGCACGGCGGGAGCGGGCGGCGCGGGCGGCACGGCGGGGCCCGGGTACGCGGGCGGCACCGGCCCCGAGGACGGTGGCGGGGGCGGCGGCGCCGGGGACGGCGGGGCGGGGTCCGAGCCGTGCGCGCAGAGCTACATGCGGCGCCTGGGTACCGCGGTGGAGGGAGCGGTCCGTGTCTACCGAACCCTCCGCTGAGCCCGGCACCGGCGCGGCGGCCCTGTGCGAGCTGTTCCGCAGCCGGCTGCGGCAGGAGCTGCGGCCCGCCGCGGGACCGCCCGGAGCCGTGCCGGACGCGCGGTGCGGCTACCGCACGGCGGCGTGCCTGCTGACCTCCTTCGACCCGCGCCGGCTGCGCCTGCCGGACGAGGCGGAGCCGACCGGCCGGGCCGTGATGGAGCTGGCGGCGGACTGCACGGCGACCGGCATGGCCGACCGCACCGAGTGGACGCTGAAACCGGAGGTGCGGGCGGCCACCCTGCGCGCCCTGCCCGGCCCTGAGGAAGCGCTGCGGGCCCTGGAGGCCAACCTGGGCGCGGCGCCCGACTGCCCCGGGCCCGAGCAGGTGTGCCTGGACGTGCTGCGCGGCAAGCCGCCCCAGACGGCGGGCGCGGGCCCCGACGAGCTGGCGGACGTGCTGCAGGCCGTGCTGTGGCTGTCGCTGGTGCCGGGCGTGACCGGGCTGCCCGACGCCCGGGTCGTCCGCGGCGAACTGGAGCTCGCCCGGCTGCTGCAGCCGCTGGAGCGGCTGGTGCGGGTGCCGTTCATGGGCCGGGACGCGGAGCTGGCGGCGCTGCGCGACCACGTCCACGCGCCACTCCCGCCCGGCGGCGCCCGGACGGTGCCCGCGCCGCTGGTGGTGCACGGCCCCGGCGGCATGGGCAAGAGCACCCTCCTGGCCACGTTCCTGCTGGACGCGCTGCGGGAGGGCGCCGACGCGGGCGGTCTGGGCGGCGGCGTACGGAGGTTCCCGTTCCCCTTCGCGTACATCGACTTCGAGCGGCCCACCCTGTCGGTGCACGAGCCGGTGACGCTGGTCGCGGAGTCGGCGCGGCAACTGGGCATCCAGTACCCGGCGTTCCGGGCCGAGCTGGACGCGCTGGCCACCGCCTGCCAGGAGGAGGCGCACCAGCAGCGGGCCGAGGAGGAGCGGGTCGCCGAGCTCAACCGGCTGGCCACCACGCGCGCGGGGGTCGGCCGCAAGTCGTCGATGCAGTTCCTGTCGGGCGCCAGCGAGCGGGAGAGCGCCCTGTCCCGCCAGGTCGGCGAGGTGCTGCGGCGGGCCGCGCCGGGCGAGCCGCCGTTCGTGCTGGTCGTGGACTCCTTCGAGGAGGCGCAGTACCGGGGCTCGCCGGCGCTGGGCCGGATGTGGGCGGTGTTCGTGGCGCTGTCGGAGGCGTACCCGAGGGTGCGGGCCGTGGTGTCGGGGCGCTCGCCCGTCGGGCACCCGAGGGAGGGGGCGCGGCCGGTGGAGATCGAGCTGCGGGACCTGGACCCGGAGGCGTCCGTGGCGCTGCTGCGGGCGTGCGGGGTCGCGGACCCGGAGCTCGCGCGGACGCTGGCCGAACGGGTCGGCGGGCATCCGCTCAGCCTGCGGCTCGCGGCGCGGGCGGCGGCGCTGGCCGGTTCGGACGCGATGGGCGTGAAGGAGCTGATCGGGAGCCTGCCGGCGCGGCGCCGCGACTTCTTCCGCCGCGTCGACCAGCTGCTGGTGCAGGGCATCCTCTACGAGCGGATCCTGCAGCACATCCCCGACCCCGACGTGCGGCGCGTCGCGCAGGCCGGGCTGGTGCTGCGGCTGATCACACCGGACGTCATCCGGGAGGTGCTGGCCGAGCCGTGCGGGGTGGCCGTGCCGGACCCCGCCGAGGCGCGGCGGCTGTTCGGGACGCTGTCCCGGCTCGACCTGGTCGAACCGGCGGGCCCGGAGGCGGTGCGGGTGCGGTCCGACGTGCGGGCGATCATGCTGCGGCTCGCGGCGAGCGACCCGGCGTCGCCGACGCGGGAGGTGGAGCGGCGGGCCGTGGAGTACTACGCGGCGCGCGAGGGCCTGGAGGCGCGCGCCGAGGAGATCTACCACCGGCTGCGGCGCGGCGAGCACCCGCGCACCGTGGAGGAGCGGTGGCTGCCCGGTGTGGAGCGGCTGCTGGCGGGCGCCCAGGAGGAGATGAGTCCCCGCGCGGCGGCGCTGCTGAGCGCGCACCGGCGGCGCGGCGGGGCCTCTGACCTGGTGATGGCGGAGGCCGACCAGGAGGACTGGGAGCGGATCGCGGCACGGGAGGTGGAGGACCTGCTCGCGCAGGGGTTCACCGAGCAGGCACTCGCCCGGCTCGCGGAGCGGCGCCCCTGGACGCCGTGCAGCCCCCTGCACGCGCTGTACGCGGAGGCCCTGGACCGGGCGGGGCGGCGGGCCGAGGCGCGGCGGGTGGCGTCGGACGCGGTCGACGGGGCGCGCGAGGCGGACTGCGGGGAGCGGCAGCTGGAGCTGCTGCTGCTGTCGGCGCGCCTCGCGGAGCAGGACGGCGACGCGGAGAGCGCGGACCGGGAGCTGCGGCTCGCCGAGGACGTGGCGATCGGCCTCGGGCAGGATTTGGAGGCGGTGGGCGCGATGCTGGCGCGGGCCCGGCTCGCCGACGAGGCGGAGGTGCCGGACCGGGACGCCGACACCCGGCTGGCGCGGCGGCTGCGGCAGGTGCCGGACGAGGTGCTGGCCGTCCAGCCGTCTCTGGTGCGGGCGGCGGCGTCCCAGGTGTACACGCTGGACGCGCGGGCGCTGGACCACGCGCTGGACCTGGTGGGCCTTCCGGAGGGCGACGAGGTGCTGGAGGTGCTCGGTGCGGGCCTGCGGCGCGCGGTGAAGGCGGACCCGCTGCTGCTGCGGCCGCTGATGGACATCCTGCGGTCGGCGGCGGGCGCGCACGACGTGCCGGCCCGCCCGGCCGGTCCCTCGCCCGCCGGGGCGCCGCCGCCTCCCCCCGAGGCGCCGGCCGCGCCCGCGCCGCCCCCGACGGACGTCACGGACATCCTGCGGCTCGTACGGGACCGGGGGACGCTCGACGAGCTCGCGCGGCGGCTGCTGGTGCTGAGGGACGGCAGCGGGCAGATCGCGGCGAGCGTCGCCGCGGCGCTGCGCGGCGGCGGGGAAGGCGGTGAACTGCCGTGACCGGTGGGACGTCCATGGGCTTCCTGTCGCAGGAGGAGATCCTCGCCGTGCGGGACGCGGCCCTCGACGCGGGCCTGACCGACCCCGCGGTGCGGCCGCTGCTGTTCAACGGGATCATGCCCCGGTACCGGGCGACGCTGCCGCTGCTCGCCGCTCCGGGCCTCCAGACCCAGTCGGACCTGGTGGAGATGAACCGCGTGGAGCGGCTGGTCGACGGTTCGGTGCCGCTGGAGATCTGGCTGCGCAACGCCGTCGCCCAGACCACGGCCGCCGCGCCGCTGGCCGTGCTCCAGCGGGCGCTCGACGATGTGGCGCGGGACGCGGCGGGCGAGCCGGACGTCCTCGCCGGGCGCCCGGTGCCGGAGATGAAGGAGCAGATCGTCCACCGGGACGACACGGTGCCGTTCGCGTTCCTGCGGGGCGGTGACGCGGCGGGCTCCGCCGTCGCCCGCGTGACGGTGCCGCCGCTGGAGGGCGGGCGGCCGCTGCAGCCGAACGGCAACCCCCACACGGGCACCGGCTGGCTGATCACCCCCCGGCTGCTGGTCACCAACCACCATGTCGTCAACGCCCGTACCGGCTCCGGCGGCACGCGCCCCCTGGCCGCCCCCGGCGACCTGCTCGACCAGGCGCGCACCGCCCGCGCGCGGTTCGACTACGAGAGCGACGACACCGAGACCGCGGAGGCCGGCGTACAGGAACTGGCCGCCGCCGACGCGGAGCTGGACTACGCGGTGCTGCGGCTCGCGGAGCCGTCCGCCCGTCCGGTGCTGCCGCTGTACGGGCGGACGCTGCGGATCGCGCAGGGCGATGTGGTGGCCGTCAACATCATCCAGCACCCGGGCGGCGCGCCGAAGCGGGTCGCGCTCCGCAACAACCTGGTGTTCGAGGCGGACGACCGGGACCTGCACTACTTCACCGACACGCGCAGCGGTTCGTCCGGCTCGCCGGTCCTCACGGACGACTGGCGGGTGGTGGCTCTGCACCGGGGCACGCGGCGCGTGGAGAACGTGTCGTTCCAGGGGCGCGGCACGGCGTTCGTGAACGTCGGCACGCAGATCACCGCCGTCCTGGCGCACCTCGCGGCGCACGCCCCGGACGTGCACGCCGAGATCGAGGCGGTACGGCGCGAGGCGGCGGCCGGGGCGCCCCGGTGAGACCGGGAGCCTCAGGGGACCGCCGCGGGAGGCGCCGGATGACACGCCCGGCGGACCGTCGCAGGACCCGTCGGCAGTGGGAAGGAGCAGCACATGGCCAGCCGTAGCAGGTCGCCGGTCGCGGCCGGTCCCGCGGAGATCTTCGCCGATCTGCGGGGCGTCGCGGACCGGGTGCGGGAAGGGCTGACGCGGGAGGTCCCGGAGTCGGCGTACGAACCGCCCGCCGATGAGGCGCCGGGCGAGGAGATCGCCCGGTTCGCCGAGCAGGAGCGGGCGCGGGTCCTCCAGGCGGGGGCGCGGGGCCTGGAGAAGCTGGCCGAGGGCCGCGACGACGAGATCGGTGACGACGAGTCGTTCGGGATGGAGGCGATCGTCCTGCTGGAGGGCCGGCCCGCGATCCTCGTGCAGGACGCGGACTTCCCGCCGCAGGAGGGCGAGTGGGAGGTGCTGAACCGCCACCGGGCGGCCATCCGGGAGACCCTGGCGCGGGTGGGCCGGGTCGACGTGTCGGGGCATCTGCGCCTGGACTGGGTGGGGACGGCGTTCCTGGTCGGCGCGGACGTGGTGATGACCAACCGGCATGTGGCGGTGGAGTTCGCGGCGGACGACGGCGCGTCGGCGTGGACGTTCCAGCCGGGTCTCGCCGCCGCGATGGACCTGGCCCGCGAGTACGGGGCGCTGCCGGGGGCGGGCGGGCTGACGTACGCGGTGACGGAGGTCATCGGTGTCCACCGGGACGTCGACCTGGCGCTGCTGCGGGTCGCGCCGGCGCCGGGCGGGCAGGAGCTGCCGGCCCCGCTCGCCGTGGCGGCGGACGCCCCGGCCGATCTGCCGGGCCACCCCGTGTACGTGGTGGGGCATCCGGCGTGGGACGGGCGGCGCAACGAGCCCGAGTCGATGCGCCGGATCTTCATGGACGTGTACAACGTCAAGCGCCTGCAGCCCGGTACGGCCGGCCGGCTGCTGCCCGAGCGGAACGTGCTGACGCACGACTGCTCGACGCTGGGCGGCAACAGCGGCTCCCCCGTGCTGGACCTGGCCGACCACCGCGTCCTGGGCCTCCACTTCGGCGGGCGGTACGGCTTCGGCAACTACGCGGTGCCGCTGTGGTCGATGCTGGAGGACCCGCTGGTGCGGCAGGCGGGGCTCAACTACGTGTGAACCGGCGGGGCGTTGCCCGCGCGGGGCAGGGGTGCGCCCCGGAGCGTGGGGGCTCCGGGGCGCTGTGTGGGGGGATGGCGGACCGGGCCGGGACGCCCCGGCCCGGTGCGGCTCAGCGGCCGGCCGTACGGCTCCGGGGCAGCGCCCCGGCCCGGCGGCGCGCCAGGACGAACCCGGTCGCGCAGGCCACGGCGACGCCCGCCGCGAGCGTCACGGCGACCGCGGACCCGCCCGCCGGAGCCGCGCCCCTGGCCGTTCCCGTACCGGACGCGGCGGCCGGGCGGGTGCCGGATGCGGAGCCCGTACCGGTCGCGGCGGCCGGGGCGGACCCGGATGCCGAGCCGCCGGACGCGGGGCCGGTGACCGGGCCGGTGACGGGCGCGGAGGCCGTACCGGCGGCCGGGCCGGGGCCCGTGCCGGGGGCGTCCGGGGTGCCGGGGCCGGCTGTCGCGGCTCCGGTGGCCGGGGCGCCGTCGGGGCGCGGCGGGGGGCTGGACGCCGGGGTGCCCGGGGACACCTCCAGCCGCTCCTGGGCGCGGCCGAGGCCCGGGTGGCCGATCTCGACCGTGACCTGCCAGCGGCCCGGCGGCAGCGCCTCGTCGGTGGTGTAGCCGGCCGGTGTGCCGGGCGCGCGGACCAGCGGCCACGGGCCCAGGGCACGTCCGTCGGCGCTCACGGCGTTCACGGTCGCCGCGACCCGCTCCTCGACCGGGTCGCCGTCGCCCGCCCAGGTGACGGTCGCCTCGACGCGTCCGGAGGACTGGCCGGTGATGTCGACCGCCAGGCCGCCGCCGTGGGCGTGGGCGGCGATCGGCGCGGCCAGCCACAGGGCGGGGCCGGCGAGGGCCGCCGGCACGGCGGCGCGGAGGGCTCGGTGGACGCGGGTCACGGCTTCTGGACCGTCCACACCTGCGCCGCGGCGCCCGAGGGGTGCTGGAGCTCGATCAGCCACGAGCCGTAGTACGGGCGGTTGCTGACGCCCAGCGCGTACCGGGTGTCGCCCGCGGTGACGGTCACGCCGCTGCCGCCGCGGGTGATCCGCCACCGCTGGTTCGCGGCGCCCGAGCACGGCTGCTGGGCGACCCACATGCCCGCCGACGGGGTGCCGCCCGTCTGGAGGCACTTGCCGGACACGGCGGAGCGGATGCGGGTGTAGCCGTTGCCCGCGTCGTCGAAGTACCACTGCTGCTGGGCGTAGCCGTTGCGCTGCGAGCCGACGAGGACGGTGCCGTCGGCGGTGCGGCCGCCCCAGATCTCGGCGGCGTTGCCGGTGGCGCCGTTGGCCAGCACGTAGCGGGTGCCGGGCGCCGGGTTCGCGCCGCCGCCGTCCGCCGTGCGGAACGAGGTGGCGCGTCCGGGTCGGCCGTCGCGTCCCGAGGTGTCGCGGACGGAGACGGCGACGGTGTAGGCGGTGCCGGGCTTCAGGTTGTAGAGGCGGGCGCTGGGCGCGTTGACCCATCCGGCCGGCCTGCCGTCGAGGTGGACCTGGTACCAGGCGGCGCCGGGCACGGCGCGCCAGCTGGCGACGGCCGAGTCCTGTGCGATCTGGCCGACGGTGACGTCGGGTCCGGCCGGGGTGCCGGTGCCGCCCGTGGGCGACGGGGTCGGCGTGGGCGCCGGGTCCGGGCCCGGTCCGGTGCCGTTGCCCCTCTGGCGCATCAGGAACTGGTTGTCGGCCATGTTCCAGTGCGTGGCGAGGTAGCTGCCGGGCCTGGGGTTGGTGTGGAAGTAGTCGTCGTGGTTGCAGTCGAGCCGGTTCTCGTAGTCCCGGTCGCCGCAGACGGTGCGCATCTTCGGGTAGTACGGGCTGTCCGAGTAGCACATGACGTCCCACTCGTCGGTGCAGTGGGCGCCCCGGCTGGTGTTGGGGGCGCTGTTGTTCACGGCGCCGAGGTTGTGGCCCAGTTCGTGGGCGGCGGTGTGGCCGCCCCAGCAGCCGGAGTCGGTGCGGCCGTACGAGGGCCCGAAGTTGCTCAGGTTGTTCTGGCCGGGCCGCTCGTCGCCGGCGAACGTGCCGATGCCGCAGTAGACCTGGGCGTCCGCGAAGATCATGTACTTGCGGTCGCGGCGGTCGAGTCCCTTGGCGGCGAGCGCGCGGTTGGTGGCGCTGAACTCGGCGAGCGCGGAGGCGGGGACCTCGATGTTGAGCACGGTGGGCGTGCAGTCGGCGGCCGTCACGTAGCGGATGTGGCGGACGCCGCCGGTGTCGCGGGCGCTCTGGGCGAAGATGAGGTCGGCGTCGGCCGCCCACTTGCGGAAGGACGGCAGGTACTGGGCGTACCGGTCCTTGCCGGGCGGGTGGACGTACACGACCTGTACGCGGTTGCCGGTGGCGCCGTCGCCCTCGCACTGCACGGTCTGCCCGGCGGGGCCGCTCGCGGCGGTGCGGGTGGTGCCGGCGGTGCCGGCCGGCGCGGACGCGGCGGGCGGTTCTGCGGTGGCACCGCCCTTGGCGGCGGCCGCGTCGAGTGCGGGCGCGGAGGCGGGGGCCTGCGGGCCGCCGGCGGCCGCATCGCCGCCCTTGCCGTCCGCTGCCGTGCCGTCCAATGCCGTGCCGTCCGCTGCCCTGCCGTCCGGCGCGGTGCCGGGCGCGGTAGCGGGATCCTCGGCGGGGACGGCGGCCTTCACGGCCGGCGGGGTGTCCTTCTTGATGTCGACACCGGGCGGCGGGGCGTCGGGGCCGTGGGTGCAGTGGCCGCTCGCGGTGCGGTAGACGCCCTCGCAGGCGTCGTTCTCGGGGGCGGGCTCGAGCCCCTTGTAGACGAGGCCCTTGTCCGGTTCGCTGCGGGGGACCTCGGTGATCGGTTCGGTCTTCTCGTCGCGGGCGGGCGAGGCCGCCGGTTCCGGCGCCGCGCTGGGCGTGGCGGCCGCGGGCAGGGCGAGCGACCGCGGGCCGTTCCCACCCGCTGACGGCGCGTCGGCCCCGTACACCCCCTGGTAGGCCACCGCGCCGACCGTCGCCATCACGGCGGCCGCGGCGGTCGCGAGTATGAGGCGGCGGGGCTTTCGGCGGGGCGTCTTCTGCATTCTTCGACGTCCGGACACGTTCGTTGCACCTTTCCTTGGTCCTTGGTCAGAGGACGGTGCGCGGAAGCCTGCCAGAGGAAAATTCCGGCATTCGCGACCAGAGGAACGTGCCCGATCCGTAACCGGCTGGCTTTTTTTGACGAACCCTCAAAAGCCTTGCGGCCCGCGGTAGTTACGCGCGTAACGGAAAAGTGGTCCAGTCCTGTACGGGAAGGTCGTAATCGAATCGAGATAAGCCGTCGCGCTATTTGAATCGATGTCAACGGAATGCGTCACTCCGCCGAAATGGCGCGACTACCGCCCGTAGAGAATTCAGAGGCGCAGCCCGAAGAGGTCCGCGGCGTTGCGCCACAGGACCCGCTCCAGCTCCTCGTCGGTGAAGTGCGCGTCGCGGATCACGCCGAGCGAGACGCACGGGTCGATGAGCGTGGCGTCCGTGCCGAACAGCAGCCGCTCCACGGGCACTCCGGCCTCGCGGGCGTACGCGATGCGCCCGGCGTCGGTGGCCGTCCGGCAGTGCTCCAGGTACAGCCGGTCGCAGGCGGCCGCGGCGTGGGCGGCCTCGCGCCAGGCGTCGCCGCCCGCGTGGCCGAGGATGACGCGCAGCCCGGGGCGCGCCTCGACCAGCTCGGGCAGCAGGGTGACCTCGGTGCCCCAGGTGTGCAGCAGGAGCGGTACGCCCGCCTCGGCGACCACGTCGAACGCGGCGGCCATCTCGGGCGTGCCCGGCAGCCGCCCCGGATAGGTGGTGTGGATCTTCGCGCCGACGAAACGCCCCGTGTCCAGGCAGCGGCGCAGGTCGGCGGCGCTCTCCTCGGCGCGGTTCGGGTTGACCACGGCGTAGCCGAGGAGGCGCGGCCGGGTGGCGAGCGCCTTGTACAGGGCGGCGTTGCCGGCGACCGCGTCGTACACGACGGCCTCGGAGGAGGAGACGATCTGGAGGTCGATGCCGTACCGGTCCATCTGGCGCAGGTTCGCGTCGGCGTCGCCGGACGTGAGATGGAACGGCCAGTGGCCCACGTGGGCGTGCACATCGATGATCGGCATCAGGCGAGCAGCTCCTCGACGTTCTTGGTGGCGATCGCGGCGCGGTCGTCGGCGGAGATGTCGGCGTACCGCAGCTTCAGCGTCTGCGGCGAGATGTCCACGAAGGGCGTCCGCGAGCCGAAGACGAGGTGGCGGGGGCCGATGTGCTCCACGACCCGCTCGATGGAGTCGGGCCCCGACAGCAGCCGCGTGGTGCCCCGGAAGCCCGGCTCGTCGCGGGCCAGCAGCAGGAAGTCGGCGAGGACGTACGCGTGGAGGTCGAGGAACACGACGTCGGCGCCGAGCCCGGTGAGGGGCGGGCCGAAGCGGCGCGGGTCCCCGTCGTGGAGGAGGACCATGCCCCGCTCGACGGCCAGCCGGACGATCCTGCGGTAGCCGGGGAAGTCCGGCTCGGCGCCCTGGTCGACGGTGAACAGGCGCAGGAACCGCACGCGCGCGGCGGCCAGTTCGTCGAGGCGGGCCTCCGCGGTCAGCGCGTCGCGCACGTCGACCGTGCCGACCGGCAGCAGCTCGGGGCAGCCGGCGAGGTCCCGGAGGGTCTCGGCGTTGCCGCCCGCGTCGTCGAAGAGGGGGCCGCGCGTGGACAGGGCCAGCGCGCGCTCCACGGGCGACGCGGCGAGACGGGCGCGGACCTCGGCGAGGGTCGTGTCGCGGTGGTGGCGGGGCCAGGGGCCGTACAGCACGTCCACGTCCCAGCCGATGTGCTCCTCGGCGGTGGGCCGCAGCCACGCGTACCGGCTCATGCCGACCCCTCCCCATCTCCTCGACTTATGTCCAGGCCCGAAACTAGAACGCGGACGAACCGCCGTCAACGGGGCCACACCCGGCAGGCGGGGCGGGCACCGGCGCTCCCCGGCGCGCGCGTGCGCACGGCGGGGTTTGGGCGGGCACGCGGGAGGCACCCGTCCCCGGAGAAGAGGGAGGCCGACGTGATTCTGGAAGAGGTCGCCCTGCCCGCCGCGGACGGCTCCGCGCTCCGCGGTGATCTGGCGCTGCCCACCTCGGTGCCGCTGATGGTGGTGTTCGCGCACGGCAGCGGCAGCTCCCGGCACAGCCCCCGCAACCGGGCCGTCGCCGGTGCGCTGCAGAAGGCGGGCATGGGCACGCTGCTGATGGACCTGCTCACGGAGCGGGAGGAACGGCACGATCTGCTGACCGCCGAGCACCGCTTCGACATCGACCTGCTGGCCTCGCGGGTGGTGTCCGCCGTCGACTGGCTGGGCGACGAGCCGGGCACCCGCCGGTTCGCGATCGGGCTGTTCGGGGCGAGTACGGGCGCCGCGGCGGCGCTGCGCGCGGCGGCGGACCGGCCCGTACGGGTGCAGTCCGTGGTATCGCGCGGCGGCCGGCCCGACCTGGCCGGCGAGGCACTGGGCCGGGTGACCGCGCCGGTGCTGCTGGTCGTCGGCGGGGAGGACCCGGAGGTGCTGCGGCTGAACCGCGAGGCCGCCGCGCTGCTGAAGGTGCCGCACCGGGTGGAGGTCGTACCGGGTGCCGGTCATCTCTTCGAGGAGCCGGGCGCGCTGGACCAGGTGGTCCGGGCGGCGCGGGACTGGTTCCTGCGGCCGGGCGACGACACGTCCGGGGCGTACGGCGAGCAGCCCTGACGCGGGGCGCGGCGCGGCGGCCCCGCGCGGGACGCGCGCGACGGTGAGGAGGTCGTGATGGAGCTGCGGTTCGAGGACCGGCGGGACGCGGGGCGCCGCCTCGGCGAGCGGATACGGGAGCGGGCGGCCGCCCAGGCGTGGCCCGACCCGGTCGTGCTGGCCCTGCCGAGGGGCGGTGTGCCGGTCGGGGAGGAGGTCGCGCGGGCGCTGGAGGCGCCCCTGGACGTGCTGGTCGTACGGAAGATCGGCCTGCCGGGGCAGCCGGAGGTCGGGATCGGCGCCATCGCCGGGGAGGCCCCGCCCCTCTTCGACGAGCGGGCACTGGAGATGCTCGGCATCACCCCGGACGAACTGGGCGCCGACGTGGCCCGCGAGCGCGCGGAACTGCACCGCCGGGAGGCCCTCTACCGGCGCGGCGCGCCCGCCCCGGACCTGCGGGAGAGGGCGGTGGTCCTGGTGGACGACGGGCTGGCGACCGGGGTCACGGCGCGCGCGGCGGCGCGGCTCCTGCGCGGCGAGGAACCGGAGCGGGTGGTGCTCGCCGTACCCGTGGGCGACCGGCGGGCGACGGCGGAGCTGCGCGCCGAGGTGGACGACGTGGTCTGCCTGTCCGAGCCGGGCGACTTCCGCGCGGTCGGCCTCTGGTACGAGGACTTCGACCAGGTCCCGGACGACGAGGTGCTCCGGATCCTGGCGGACCTCGCCTCCCCGGCCCGGCTGCGCCCCGCCCGCCACCGGTGACTCCCGGCGCGCCCAGGCTTGCGGTCGGGCCGCCGCCGGTGAATCAACGGCGAACCCCGGTGACTCCTGGCGCGCCCCGGTGACTCCTGGCGCGCCCCGGTGGCTCTCCCGGCGCGCCCCGGTGTGCGATCGGGCCGCCCCCGGCGTCCGCTTCGGCGGGCCTCAGCCCCTCCGCCCCGCCGAACGATCGCTCACCGCTCCCCGGCCCTCCGGGCGCGGAGGTCCGCGACGGCGTACGGCAGGGCGGGCAGCAGCAGGACCGGGGCGGCCCACAGCGGCAGGGTGAACAGCGCGCCGCCCCCGTCCACGAGGCGGACGCCGAGCGCCACGGGCAGGCCGACGGCCAGGGACAGCAGCCAGAGCCTGCCCAGTCCGAGGCTGCCCCACCGCAGCTCGCAGACGACCACCACCGTGGCGGTCAGACCCCAGAAGGCCAGGTCCGAGGCGCTGACGGGCAGTTCGGTGGTCCACCGGAAGAGGTGGCGGAGCAGCCATACGGCGCCCACCACCCCGCAGGTCAGCGACGCCACCCGCAGGGCCCGCCGGTGCAGGGGCGCCCGGCTGCGGGCCCAGACGGCGGCGAAGGCCGGCACGTCGTCACCGACGACATCCCGCGCGGTCCGGCCCGCGGCCTCGGCGTCGTGGAGATGGGCGGCGAGCTCCTGCAGCATCTCGCGCACCGAGGCGTCGTCGAGGCCCCGGTACTCCCAGTTGCTGCGGCACACCGCCAGGACGCGGTCGTGCTCCGGGCGCTCGGCTGCCGCCGGCGAAACCGCGCCCTGCGCGGTCGCGGTGCGCTCCGCCGTGGTCGCGGTGCGGTCTGCCGTGGTCATGGTGTGGTCTCCCCCGTGTTCATGGTGGTCTCCCCCGTCGTGGCGGCGCGGTCCAGAATCCCGGTCACCGGGCCGGCGAACGCCCGCCACGCCGCGCGCCCCTCAGCGAGCGCGGCACGGCCCCGGTCGGTGAGCCGGTAGTACTTGCGCGGGGCACCGCCGCTGGCGGACGGCGCGCGGTACGAGTCGACGAGTCCAGTCCGTTCGAGGCGTGCGAGCAGCGGGTAGATGCTGCCCTCCCGGACCAGGTCGAGGCCGCTGTCGGCAAGGGCCTGGGTGAACTCGAAGCCGTAGCGGGGCCGTTGCGCGATCAGGGCGAGCAGGCACACGTCCAGCACCCCGCGCAGGAGCTGGCTGCGCCGTTGGTCGCCGGCGCCGGGCAACTCCATTGTCATGCCGTACAAGATAATCGGCGACTGTCTTGCGCGGCAAGGCAGTTGCGGCCGGCCGGGTGCCGGTCCCCGTACAACCAAATGACCTGCAACGCGGTCCCCACCCTGGACGCGATGCCTGATCGGCGCGCACGGACACCAGGGAGAGGTGCGGACGCATGAGCGTGACACGGAGGCTGTTCATCGGCGGGTTCACGGCGGGCGCGGTGACCGTCGCCGCGGGCGGCGAGGCGGCGGCCGCCGGAACGGCCGAGGCCGCGGGCGAGACGACGACCTTCGACGGCCCGGTGGTGGCGCAGCGCTTCGTCACCAACACGACGACCAACTCGGCCTTCCTCAAGACGACGTCCACGACCGAGCACGTGCTGACGCTCTATCAGGCGGGCAGGTCGGGAGGGAGCGCGGCGCTCAACGTCATCTCGGACAACCCCGACGAGTCGACCGTCCACATCAAGGGCCACGAGCGGGCGCAGCGCGGCACGGTGAAGATCACCCACGTCGGCGCGCCGGACGGGTCCGACGCGGGGGCTTCCGCCCTGTCGATCGACCTGACGGTGGCCGGTACGGCCGCCCAGGGCATCCACCTGATCGCGGGCAACGGCCCCACCAAGGGCAATCTGATCTGCCTGCGCAACAACGGGCGCGACGACTTCGTGGTGAAGGGCAGCGGCCGGGTCGGCATCGGCATGAACATCGGCGCGAACCCCTGGTCGCAGCTGCACATCGTCCAGCGGCCCGACACCGACTCGGCGCTGATGGTCGAGGGCCTGGTCCGCATCGTGGACGTGGCGACCGCCCCGGCGGGCGTCGACTCGCGCGGCGGCGGCGTGCTGTACGCGCAGAACGGCGAGCTGTGGTGGCGCGGCCCCGACGGCGACCCCAGCCGGATCGCCCCGGCCTGAGCGGGCGGCCGCGGTCGCCCCGCGCCCGGCACCCGTACCCCTGTCCGTCCGTACCCCTGAGACCGGAGAGTTCCGACGATGCACCTGACCCCCGACCAGCTGGTCGCCGAGTTCCACGACGCCGTGATGGAGCTGTACTTCGCCCGGAAGCGGATCACGCTCCTGGAGGAGGAGAACGCCGCGCTGCGGGCCCGTCTCGCCGAGGCGGAGGCGAAGCCGGAGGCGGGGACGGCGCCCGCGGAGGGCTGAGCGACGGCCGTCGGCGGGCCCCGGGCCCGGCGGGGCGGTGCGTCTCCGGGCCTCCGGGGCGGTACGTCTCCGGGTTCGGCGTCCGGCTCCGGGCGTCGGCGTCCGGCTCCGAAGCGTCGGTCCCGTGGCCGGCGGCGCCCGCCCGTACGGGCTCGGGCCTGCAACCGGCGGCGCCCCCACGGCCGGGTCAGCCGGGCGGGTCAGGGGCGCGCAGGGCCGCGGCGTCCGTCGCGGCCTCGGCCACATCCGGGTCCGGGTCGGCCGCCAGCCGCTCCAACAGGGCGTCCACGCCCGGCGTCGACCACCCGCCGACCGCCTCGGCCAGCGCGGCCCGTACGCGCGCGTCGGGGTGGCCGGCCAGCGGGGCGAGGCGTTCCACGGGGCCGCGGCGCCGCATCCCGTACCAGTGCAGCGCGTCGCACAGCGCGGCGGCGTCCCCGCCGGGCACCGCCCCTGCCCCGGCTTCCCCGCCGGACCCGGGCCCCGTGCCGGTCGCGGGCCCGCCGGTGCCGTCCGCCGCCGCCTCGATCCGCCGCAGCAGTACGCGCGGCGGGGGCGGCGGGCCGTCCCAGGGGTGGGGGCGCCGCTCGCGCAGCCGCCGCGACCCGTACGCGCCGCGCACCACGCACCCCGCGCAGGTGCAGGGCGCCACCCCGTGCGCGCCGGGGAAGTACCGCCAGCCCGCCACCTGCCGCACCGCGCGCACCCGGTGCACCTCCCGCCGGGTGACGGCGCGCGGGACGAACACCTCCCAGCCGCGCGCGTCGGGCAGCTCCGCGACGCGCCGTACGGCGTCGGCCGCCGTGGTCCACACCGGTCCGCTCCGGTCCGTGTAGCGGCCGACGGCGACCGGCTCGTCGTCGGGCAGGCGCAGGTGCACGGCGACCAGGCCGCGCGGCCCGCCGTGCCGGGCGAGCTCGCGCAGCCACTGGTGGGTGAGGGTGTACGAGGGCAGCACCGGGAAGCAGTACACGCCCCTCCGGACTCCCCCGGGCCCCGCCCCCGGCCCGGAGCCCGCCGGGGCCCCCGGGCCGGGCACCGCCGCCGTCGGCGTACCGCGCCCCCGGCTGACCGCGCGTATCCCGCCGCGCCGCACCCGGGCGGCGTTCGCGGCGGCGGTCAGGTGGACGAACATCGCCATGCGGGGACGCTAGCGCGCCACCGGCACCGTCACGGCGGTGACCACGTGGACGCCGTCCACGGCCCACCGGCCGGTGAACCCCTCCGCCGGCACCGCCGGGTCCGTCTCCAGGAGCCGCGCCGTGAACACGCCGTCCACCCCGAAGACCAGCTCGGCGTCCTCGTGGCCCAGCCAGCGGCGCGTGAGCGGGAACCACGCCTTGTAGACCGACTCCTTGGCGCTGAACAGCAGCCGGTCCCAGTGGACTTCCGGCCGGCGCCCGGCGAGTGCGGCGAGATGCGCCCGTTCGGTCTCCGACGCGACGAGGCTCAGGACGCCGTCCGGGAGCGGCTGATGGTCCTCGGCGTCGATGCCGATGGCCCGCAGGTCCGTGTCGTGCGCCACGGCCGCGGCGCGGTAGCCCTGGCAGTGGGTCATGCTGCCGACGACCCGGTCCGGCCACACGGGCGCGCCGCGTTCGCCGCGCGGTATCGGCACGGGCCCGATGCCAAGGCCGGCGAGGGCCCGGCGGGCGCACCAGCGGACGGTGGTGAACTCGCGGCGCCGCTTGTCGACCGCGCGGCTCACCTCCTCGGCCTCCGTGCCGAGGAGCGGCAGGTCCGGCGGGTCGTGGAACGCCTCGGCGACGGACACCCGGGACGGCAGCAGCTGGTCGATCACGGTCGTTCGTTCCCCCCACGGCACGGCGGCGGTACCCCGGCGGGGACACCTTCGCACACGGACACACGACCGGATCATTATCTGAACGGATGAAATCACCGCCACCCCCGGCGGTGGCGCCCGGCGGTGATGGAAGGGATCACGCGGCAGTGACCGCGACACCACCACCATCCACCAGGGAGCGCACCATGCCGTACGAGCACCGAAGAAGCCCGGTCCGCCGGATCGTCCGCACCGTCTGCGTCCAGGTACTCGCCGCGGCGGCCCTGGTCGGCTCCGCCGCGCCCGGAGCGGGCGCGGCGGACGCGCCACGGGCGGCGGAGGGCGGTGGGGCGGACGCGCGGATGTGCTTCGGCGTGGCGGCGACGACCACCGGTACGGTCGGCACGCCCGGCGACGACGTGATCGTGGGCACTCCGGGCGCGGACGTGATCGACGGCGGCGGGGGCGACGACGTGGTCTGCGGCGGGGGCGGCGACGACCGGATCAGCGGCGGCGCGGGCGACGACCTGCTGTTCGGCGACGCCGGCCGGGACCGGCTGGAAGGCGGGACGGGCGACGACGTCCTCGTCGGCGACCAGGGGGCACGGACCGGCGACGCGACGGGTCCGGCGGGTGCCGACCGGCTGATCGGCGGGCAGGGCCTGGACATGCTGGTGGGCGACGCCTACGCCGCGCAGGGCACCGCCTCCGGGGCCGCACCGGACACGCTGCTGGGCGGGCCGGACGACGACTCGCTGGTCGGCGACAGCCGGGGCGACCTCGCGATCGGCGGTGCCGACGACGTGCTGGAGGGCGAGGAGGGCCACGACGGCCTGATCGGTGACGCGCTGGGCGTGTACGCGGCCTCGGGGGCCGGTGACGACGTGCTGCGGGAGGGCCCCGGCGAGTACGGCGACGCGACCGGCGACAGCGTCGCCCTGGCCGGTGACGCGCGGGGCGCGGGCGGCGACGACCTCGTGGACCTGGGCGAGGACGGCGGGTTCGCCGCCTGGGGCGACCACCACGCCCGCAACGGCGCCGCCGTCGGCTCCGGCGACGACCGGGTGCTGGGCGGGGCCGCGGGGGAGCACGTCCTGGCCGGGGACAGCGCGTACGGCGATCCCGCGGGCGCGACGGGCGGCGAGGACCTGGTGGAGGGCCGTGGCGGCGACGACCGGCTGTTCGGCGACAACGTCGACGGAGCCGGCCCGGCGACCCGGTCGGCCGCCGGAGGCGGGGCGCCGGACCGCATCGACGGGGGCGAGGGTGACGACCTGCTGCGCGGCGGCCCGGCGGACGACCGCCAGGACGGCGCGGAGGGCACGGACGACTGCGACGGCGAGGCGGGCACGGACACGGAGGTCTCCTGCGAGGCATGAACCGGCGGGCCCGCGCCGGGGCCGCACGCCGTGGCGGGGGCTGGGCGGTCCGCCGCGGCGGCCCGGACTCGGGTGCCGCGCCCCAGGAAGCCGGAGGATTCGCACCCGGCCGCCCCTGTACGGTCCGGCGCCGGGCCGCGGAATCCGGCCGGGGTGAGGAGTGGCGGGCCGGAGGCGGGCCTCGGGTGACCGGCCCGGACGCGGACCTCAGGTGACCGGCCCGGACAGCGGGCTGACCGGCCTGTACGGGAGCCGTTGGTGACCGGCCCGAACGCGGGCCTGGTCGACCGGTCCGGACGCGGGCGTGCGTCACCGGTGCCGGGGCGAGGCGCCCCGGGCCGCCGCGGGTCACCGGCCCGGCGGCCGGCCTAGGTGATCTTCTTCTCGCGGGCCTCGCTCCCGAGTTCCGTCTCGGTCTCCTCGGCGACCCGCTCGCCCTCCGCCTGGGAGGGGGTCGTCCGGGCCACGTCGGGGTGTTCCTGCACGTCCGGCTCCCGCTCCCCCTCCGCCTGGGACGGGGTCGGGTAGCCCCACGCGTCGCTCATGGGGTCGGTCATCGCACGCCTCCGGATCAGCCGGGCCGGTCTCGCCGCCGTTACCGCTGGTTGTCGCCGCCCCGGCGGGGCGGGAGAGGCACGGGTACCCGGAGGAGCCGGTTCCACCCCTGGGGCCGGTGGGAAACCGGAGCGGCCGGGGCGGGGGTGCGGGAGCCGAGGGCGAGGCCGTCACCCGGGGCCACCGGGGCCCGCTGGACACGCGCCGGGAGCGGTACCGGAACGGCCCCCAGGGCGGGGCAGGGCGGGGCTCAGGGGCAGGGCATGCTCATGTACAGCGCCTGCTCACCCGCCGACGCGGTCCCGTCGTACAGGGTCGTGTCGAGCCCGCAGAGGGCGAAGCCCATGCGGTGGTAGGCGTGGACGGCGGGGGCGTTGACGTTGCTGACCTCCAGCCACAGGTGTCCGGCGCCGCGTTGCCGGGCGAAGGCCGTGGCGCACCCCATGAGCCCGCGCCCCACTCCGCGTCCCCGGTGCGCGGGGGCGACCTCGATGTCGTCGACGACGAGCCGCCGGTTCCACGGGGCGTGGGAGACGGCGGCGTACCCGGCGATCTCCCCGTCCGGGGCGACGGCGACGAACACGGCGCGCCCGCCGCTGCCGTCCCCGCCCTCGCCGCCGTCCTCCTCGTCCTGCGGGTCGTCGTCGGGGAACACCTTGGTGAGGGGCGGTTCGACGGCCACCTCCCGCAGTGAGAACCCGTCCTCGCGCGCCTCGACGCGGAAGACGGTGCGCGTGGTGAAGGACCCGTCGATCGCCGCGATGGCGGCGTCGTCCTCCGGCCGGGCGGTGCGGAAGGTGTAGGCGGTGGCGTCCATGCGGGCGACGTTACGACGGCGCCCGCGCCGCACCGTCGGGTTTCGGCCCGCGGTCCGGTCCCGTGGCAGGCCACGCCGGGCTCGTTCTCCTCGCCGCGGCCGGGGACGACTCCCTCGCGGCGGGGCCGGGGCGTACGGGGCCGGGGCGCGGGTACGGCGCGCGCGGCGCGCGGGGTGTGCACGCCGCGCGCGGGAGCCGTGGCGTCAGCCCCGGCGCAGGACGCAGAAGTCGTTGCCCTCCGGGTCCGTCATGATCTTCCAGGGGAACTCGCCGCGCTCGCCGCCGGCGAGCTTCGCGCCCAGGGCCTGCAGGCGGGCGACCTCCGCCTCCTGCTCCCCCGGAGCCGGCAGCACGTCGATGTGGACGCGGCTGCAGGCGTCCAGCAGATGCGGAGTGCGGAGGAACTCCAGATACGGGCCGACGCCCTTGGCCGAGCGCAGCAGCGCCCGCTCGTCGGTCAGCTCGTGCACGGTCCAGTCGACCGCCTCGCTCCAGAACGCGGCCATGGCGCGCGGGTCCTCGCAGTCGACGACCACAGCGGCGATCGGCCCGGTGTCCCGGTGGATCTCGCGCGGTTCCAGCACGCAGAAGACGTTCCCTTCCGGGTCCGCCATGACGGTCTGCGGCAGGTCGCCCCGGCAGGCGTCGGAGGGCGTCGCGCCGAGCTCCTTCAGGCGCGCGACCAGCTCCTCGTGATGCGCCTCGGAGGTGGTGGCGAGTTCGATGTGCGTGCGGTACCGGACCGACTCGGGGTCCGGGACGATGACGAAGTCGACGCAGACGGCGGAGGGATCGGGCCAGGTGAAGCCCACCGGTTCCACATTGGTCACACCGGGTCCCTCGCTGTCGACCCCCCAGCCGAGGGCGTCCGCCCAGAACCGGCCCAGCGCCGCGTCGTCGCGCGCTTTGAAGTTCACCTGCACAAGCTGCGATGCCATGCCCGGAAGCCTATACCGGGAGGAGGAACTGGCGTTCGGGTACGCCGCGTTGGGGCCGTTCGCGGGGCACCGGACCGGGGTGCTCCCGGGGTGGATGGTCGGGTAAAGCCGACCATCAGGTCTCGACCTGGCCGTCATGACCGGGCTGCCCCCGCCCCGGTGTGATGGGCGGGTGGCCGATCTTCTGACGCGTGTTCCGTGGAGTCCCCGGCTGGTGTGGTGCGGCGGCTGGCTCGCCGCCGCCGCGTGGGCGGGGGTGCTGGCGCTGGTCGCGGCACCCGAGCCGCACCGGGTGTGGGGCGCGATCGCGTGCGCCGGATACCTCGGCGCGGCGGGCGCCGCGCTGTGGGCGGCGCGCGGGCGGGCCCGGCCTTGTCTGTCGGTGCGGGTGGCGCTCGCCGGCGCGGTGGCGGTGCCCTTGCTGGTGCTGCTGGTGAGCGGCGCGGCGCAGAGCGAGGTCCATGTGATGGAGCGGGCCGGGGTGCTGACGCTGCGTCAGGGCCATCCGTACCTGGCCGATCCGCGCACGGTGGCCGAGGTCACCCCGTATCTGCCGGGCATGGCCGTGCTCGGACTGCCCCGGGCGGTGTGGGGGGACGGCGGCCCGCTTCCCGCCGCGGCGGGTGACGCCCGGCTGTGGTGCGCCGCGCTCTTCCTCGGCTGTGTGGCGGCGGCGCGGCGGGCGGGTGGTGGGGTTCCCGGCGCGGGCGGAGCGGGGCGTGGGTCCGTGGCCGGTCGGTGGCGGGGACGCGCGGGGACGGGGCGGGCCGCCGTGGGCGCGCTGGTCGCCTCACCGGTCGTGGCGCTGCCGCTGTGCGTGAGCGGAGTGGACCTGCCGCTGACCGGCCTGCTGCTGCTGGCGCTGGTGTACGCGGCGCGGCGCCGCCCGGTCGCCGCCGGGCTCGCGCTCGCCGCCGCCTGCTCGCTGAAGTGGACGGCGTGGCCGGCCGTCGCGGTCGCCGTCGCGCTCCTGGCCCACCGCGCGGGGCCGCGGGCCGCGGTGCGGGGTGCGGCCACGGCGGTGGCGTGCACGGCCCTCGTCCTGCTGCCGGCCGCCGTGCTGGCGCCGGGACCGCTGGTGCGGCAGGTGTTCGCGTTCCCGACCGGGCGCGGGCCGTGGGAGACCCCGGCGGCGAGCCCGTTGCCGGGCCGGCTGCTGGCCGAGCTGGGGCCGGGCGGCTGGTGGGCGGCGGTGGGGCTGCTGCTGGCCTGCGGGGTGGGCGTCGCCGCCTCCCTCGCCGTACGGCCGCCGCAGGGGCTCGTGGCCGCCGCCGACCGGCTGGCCGTCGGGCTCGCCGCGGGCTTCCTCCTCGCACCGGCGGGCCGGTACGGCTACCTGGCGCTGCCGCTGCTGCTCGCGGTCCTGGCCCGGTTGGTGGACGGCACCCGCGGGCCCGGCCGCGCGACGCGGAGCCATGTGGTCCGGGGCCATGTGGTGCGAAGCCACGTGGTGCTGGGCCATGTGGCCAGGGGCCATGTGGTCCGGGGCCATGTGGTGCCGAGCCATGTGGCCCCGGGGAGCCACGTCGTACGGGCCTCGGGGCCACCCCGTACGGCGCCGACCGACCCGCCCGCCCCCTGAGCCCCCGCGTCCCGCCGCACAACCCCGTGCGCGTCACCGGATCGCCCGCGCCCGCCTGCGCACCACCGGCAGCGCGCCCACGCGCCGTACGCACCCCGCGCGACAGCGGATCTACGACGCGTTCCCGGCGGCCTCCCCACCGACGACCGACGACCGACGCCCTCGCCCCTCTCCCCCACCCCCGACCTGAAAGGCACCCCCCGGCATGCCGACCACCCTCATCGTCACCAACGACTTCCCGCCCCGGCAGGGCGGTATCGAGACCTTCGTCCACGCCATGGCCACCCGCCTCCCCGGCGGCGACGTGGTCGTGTACACCTCCAGCGAGCCCGGTGCCGCCGCGTACGACGCGACGTTGCCGTTCCCCGTGGTGAGGGACCCCGCGCGCATGCTGCTGCCCACGCCGCGGGTGGCGCGCCGGGCCGTGGAGATCGCGCGGCGCCACGGCTGCGACCGGGTCTGGTTCGGGGCCGCCGCCCCACTGGCCGCGATGGCCCCGGCGCTGCGGCACGGCGGCGCGCGGCGCGTGGTCGCCACCACGCACGGCCACGAGATCTGGTGGGCGCGCACACCGGGCGCCCGGCGGGTGCTGCGCCGCGTGGGCGACCACGTGGACGTCGTCACGTACCTGGGCGAGTACACCCGCCGCCGCATCGCTCCCGCCCTGGGGCCGCGGGCCCGGCTGGTGCGGCTGGTGCCCGGTGTGGACACGGCGGCGTTCAGGCCCGCGCCCGGCGCGGCGCGGGAGGTGCGCGAGCGGCACGGCATCGGGGACCGGAAGGTCGTCCTGTGCGTGTCCCGGCTGGTGGCGCGGAAAGGCCAGGACACGCTCATACGGGCGCTGCCCGGCATCCGGCGGGCCGTGCCGGACGCGGTGCTGGTGATCGTCGGCGGCGGACCGGACGAGGAGCGGCTGCGGGCGCTCGCACGCCGGTACGCCGACGGGCACGTCGTGTTCGCGGGCGGCCTGGAGCACGCCTCGACGGCGCCGTACTACGCGGCGGCCGACGTGTTCGCCATGCCGTGCCGGACACGGAAGGCGGGGCTGGAGGCCGAGGGGCTGGGGATCGTGTTCCTGGAGGCGGCGGCGAGCGGGCTTCCGGTGGTCGCCGGGGACTCGGGCGGCGCGCCGGACGCGGTCCTCGACGGGGTGACGGGCACGGTGGTGGACGGCCGGGACGCAAGGGCGGTGGCCGGTGCCGTGTCGGCGCTGCTGCGGGACCCGGAGCGGGCGGGCGCGATGGGCGGGGCGGGCCGGGCGTGGGTGGACGGCCACTGGTCGTGGGACGCGTCGGCGGAGCGCCTGGCGCGGCTGCTCGACCCGGCCGTCGCCCCGGACGCGTACGCCGTATGCCGGTGGTGACGGTGCGTCAGGTGGCGGCGGCCTCGCCGCGGAGGTGGGCGAGGACGGCGAGGACGCGGCGGTTGCCCTCCTCCGGGTCGAGCTCCAGCTTCATGAAGATGTTGCCGGAGTGCTTGACCACGGACGCCTCGGTGATGGACAGCCGCTGGGCGATGGCCTGGTTGTTGAACCCCTCGGCCATCAGGGCCAGCACCTCCCGCTCGCGCGGGGTGAGGCGCCGCAGCGGCTCGTCGGCGGTGCGCCCGGCCAGTAGGACCCGTACGACCTCCGGGTCGATGACGGTCTGCCCTCCGGCGACCCGGTCCAGCGCGTCGAGGAAGTCGGCGACCTCCCCGACGCGGTCCTTCAGCAGGTAGCCGAGGCCGCCGCCGGTCGCCGCGTCGCCGCCGAGGAGCTGCGTCGCGTACGCGGTGGCGACGTACTGCGACAGGACGAGGACCGGCAGGCCGGGATGGCGGCGGCGCAGTTCCAGCGCGGCCTTCAGGCCCTCGTCGCGGAAGCCGGGAGGCATGCGCACGTCGGTGATGACCACGTCCGGCGGGTCGGCGTCCACGGCGCGCATCAGTTCGCCGGCGTCGCCCACGGCGGCGGTGACCCGGTGGCCGACACGGGACAGCACCTCGACGAGCCCGGCGCGCAGCAGTACGGCGTCCTCGGCGAGCACTACGCGGAGCACGGCACCTCCGCGCGCAGCCGGGTCGGGCCGCCGTCGGGGCTGGTGACGGTGAGCGTCCCGCTCAGGATGGCGAGCCGGTCGGCCAGGCCGCGCAGTCCGGCACCGGCGTCGGGGTCGGCGCCGCCGCGGCCGTCGTCGGTGACGTCGAGGACGAGGGCGCCGTCGCTCAGGCGCCCGGTGACGGTGACCCGTTCGGCGCCGCTGTGCTTGGCGGCGTTGGTCAGGGCCTCGGTGACGGTGAAGTACGCGGTGGTCTCGACCGCTGTGGGCAGCCGGTGCGGGAGGTCGATGTCGACGGTGACCGGGATGGGGTTGCGCAGGGCGAGTTCGGTGACGGCGGCGGCCAGTCCGTGGTCGGTGAGGACCTGCGGGTGGATGCCGCGTACGAGGGAGCGCAGTTGGTCGAGGGCCTGGCGGGCCTCGCCGCGGGCGCGTGCGATGAGCGGGGCGGCGGGCGAGTCCTGGCCGCGCAGTTCCAGCTCGGCGAGGCCGAGCGTCATCGACAGGGCGACCAGCTGCTGTTGGGCGCCGTCGTGCAGGTCGCGTTCGATGCGGCGGCGTTCGGCCTCGAAGGCGTCGGCCAGCCGGGCGCGCGAGCGGGTCAGTTCGATGACGCGGCTGCGGAGGTCCTCCTCGCGGGCCGACAGCAGGGACCGGGCGACCCACACGTGCGCGCCGGTCAGCAGCCCGCCCACGTAGGCGCAGAGCAGCAGCCCGAGCAGGCCGACGGCGGTCGCGGGGAGCGCGGCGAGGGGGTGCGGGACCGCGTGGCCGGGGATGAGCATGACGGTCTCGGGGGCGAGGGCCCACACGACGAGGGGCGCGGCGGTGAGGATCGCCGACAGGCCGAGGAGGGCGGTGAAGCCGAGGCCGGTGGCGGTGAGGACGACGCCGAGGACGAGGGTGTAGGCGAGTTCGCGCCAGGTGGCGCCTTCCCGCAGCCGGGTGCGCAGCCAGCGCAGGGGGCCGGTACGGGGCCACCGGCCGGTACGGGCCAGGGCCCCTGTGCGGGCCGGGGCGACGGTACGAGGCGTGGCGACCGCGCGGGTCGGGGCGCCGTGCGGGTCGGGCAGCGGCACCGGTTCGACGAGCCGTAACCGCCGCCGTTCCAGGGCCGCTACGGGGACGCCGGACACGGCGACGGCGACGAGGGCGGCCGGCCCGCAGACCGCGGCCGGCCCGATGCCGACCAGGGACAGGGAGATGCCGGCGAACAGCAGCACGACGAGGAGCAGCAGCACCACGCCGCCCACGAGGACCCCGCTCAGCAGGAACGCCCAGCACCGGGGCACCCACGCGGACACCGCGAACCCCAGGGGCCTTCGCCGCATCCCCTCCCACACGGCGACGGTCATCCCGGGCCCTCCTCCGCAGGCAGATCGTGTACGGCTCCACGGGTACTGTAACGACCCGCGGCGCACAGACCGGCCGCCCGCCCACCCGGCCAAGTGACCGCGAGCGTCGAGCAATTGGCGGGACACCGAGCCCATGCTCCCGCACGCCCCAGGCGGAGCGGCGGGTGCGCGGCGCGCCGTGCGGGGCGGGGCGCGGGGTGGCCCGGCGCGGGGGTCAGCGGAGGGTGAAGCGGGCTTCGGGGGTGCCGGTGAGGTGGCCGGGAGGGAGCTTGCGGCCGTAGGCGACCAGCAGCAGGTCCTGGGCGGTGCCGGACAGGGGGTCGCCGGTGCCGTACGTCCAGTCCATGTCCGTGGCGCGGAGCTGGACGCCGTCGAGGTCGGCGTGGAAGAAGCGGGCGGTCTTCGGGTTGACCGTGCCCAGGAGGATGCGCACGCGGTCCTCGGGAACCTTGCGGTCCAGGCCGAGGGGGACGGTGATGTCCAGGCCGTGGATCACGTCGTGGCCGAGCGCCGCCGCGATGCCGCCGACCGGGGGCTTCCACGGGTGGTGCGCGTTGTCCCGCAGGAACGAGGCGAGTTCGGCCGTGGAGAACGCGGCGGCGTCCGCGCGGGCGCAGTGGTCGGTCATGCGGTCGAGGCTGCCGCGCGCCCTGATGATCTCCCGGGCGATCCGGGGAAGGGAGTAGCGGAACCCCAGGCTCATGTGCGCGGCGACGTCGCGTACCGTCCAACCGCCGCACAGGGACGGGGCGTCCCACTGGTCGGGGCGCAGCGTGTCCAGCACGTCCGCCAGTTCACGGCGCTCGGCCGCGATCGCCGCTTTGACTGTCTCCGGGCTCTGCTGCCGTGCCGTGTCAGACATGATCCCCATCATGTCGCCCGCCGCGGCGCGACGCCAACAACCACGGCTACTGGTGGCCGGAAGCAGCCTTTATACGGCGTACGGGTACGAGGCGGTCTCCTGCGCCCCCGCACGGCGGCGCCCCGGTACGGGCGGGAACGGGCCTCACGTCCGTATGGCCGGTTCGCACCCCGGCGGGGCGTCTCGGGTCGGCCACGGGGCCGGCGCGACGGCCCGCCGCGCGCCGCCCGCCACAGCCGCTCGCCGCCGGCACCCCACGTCCGCCCAGGGTGCTCCGACTCCTCGTGCACGCGGACCGTCCCGTCCCACAGGTTCGCCTCGCAGTACTGCCCCACGACGCCGCCGGACACGGACGCGGCCTGCCGCGTGCCGCCCCTGGAACCACGGCGTGGGCCCAGCGTCGCTCCGGAAGCGCCACAAGCGCACCACCGGCGTCCGGGCAGCGGCCTCCACCGACGTCCACGGCCCGCTGCGCCGGCGGGAACCGGACACGGGATGGCGTCGTGTGTCAGTGCGGGCGCATAGAGTGGTGCGCATGTCCACTGTCTCCCTGCCGGGCGGCGCTCCCTGCCGCGCCCTGGCCGACCTGAACACCCAGATCCGGAACCTGATGATGCAGCGGCCCGCCACGGACGACCGGGCCGAGGAGTACACGCGGCTGCTCGCCCAGTGGGCCGACCTCACCCAGGCCGAGGTCACCACCGCCGCCTGACGGCCCGCCACACCCGAGCGCCCCCACAACACGCGGTTGTGGGGGCGTTGTCGTACCCGGGCGGGGTCCGCCGCCGCCCGCCCCTCACGCCTCGGATTTCCGGCTGGAAATCGCTGTCCGGCGCGCCTTTCCTTCTCCTGTCCTGTCTCTGACATTTCCCGACAGATACGCCAAGGCATTTGACGGTTGCTCCCCATGGGGGTGCCGTACGATCCCTGGCACCTGGCCGAATCCCGCCCCTGGAATTCCGGTGGCGGAAGGCGTCGGCGCAGGGATCGTCCGTGTATCGCAGAACGGGAAACCGAGGGGGAGACCATGGAATTTCCGCGTGCTCGTGGGAAGGCGGGGGCCGCGCTGTGGAGACGGGGGCTGGTGAGCGCCGCGGCCGCCGCCCTGGCGGTCGTGCCGCTGGCCGGGACCGCCGCGGCGGCCGAGAGCGGCGGCGCGGTCGCGGAGCGCACGGTCCGTCCGGTCGCCGCTCCGTCGGCGGTCGGCACCTGGAACATGCGGGCCACCGGTGACGACGGCCATGTCATCGACACGGTCATGACGCTCGCCGCGGACGGCACCGTGACGAACAACGTGGGCGGTACCGGCACCTGGACCGCCACCGGCCGGCACACGTTCACGTTCCGGCTGACGGAGCGGTTCCACGACGCCGACGGCAACCTCGCCGTACGCATCGAGATCGCCCAGAGCGCGGTCCTGTGCCGCGACGGCAAGACGTTCACCAGCTCCGGCACCGCCCACACCTACGACGGCTCCGGCGTCCTGCTCGCGACCAACAAGGTGACGGCCACCGGCACCCGCGCCTGACCGGTACGGACCGGGCGGGGACCAGGGCGTACGCCCCGGGGGGACCCGCCCGGTCCGTCACCGCGCGTCCGGCCGGGCGCCTACCGGGCGCCTTCGCGTGCCGGCTCCGCGGCCGTCGCCGGGGTGCGGGCGCCCGGCGGGGCGAAGACGCGCCACATCCACACCTGCCCGTACGCCACGCCCGCCAGCACCGGCAGGGCCACCACCGCCAGCAGCCAGAGCGACGCCGGGTCCGCGACCGCCTCGGCCAGGGTGAGCGCGCCCTCCCCGGAGCGGGTCGCCAGCACCGTCGTGCCGTTCACCGCGCCGACCGCGGCGGGCAGCGCGAGCAGCGGCGCCGTGCCCAGCAGCAGCGCCGCGCCGGGCCGGCCCGCGCCGCGGAGGCGTTCGGAGGCGTACGTGCCGAGCGCGGCGGCCGCCCCGATGGCCGCCACCGCCACCGGCGCGCCGGTCATCCACGCCGCCGACAGCGCGGCCAGCAGGACCAGCCCCACCAGGGGCCAGTGGAGCCGGCCCGCGAGCCGGGCCAGCCGCGCCTGCGCCGGGTCCGCCGCGGGCAGCCGCCGCACGGCGAACAGCACGCCCTGGCGGAGGGAGGCGACGGTGACCACGGCCGCGCAGACCAGCGAGAACGGGTGGACCAGGTCGGCGAGCGCGGCCACCGCGTGCCCGTCGCCGCCCGTGGACAGGCCCCGGATCAGCACGGCGAGCACCATCCCCCAGCCGGCGGCCAGCACCAGGCTCGCCGCGGGCAGGACGACGTCCCAGGTGCGCCGCCACCCGCCGGTGGGGAGCGCCGTACGGAACCACAGGGCCGCGTCGCGCAGGACCCACGCGCACAGCAGCGCCACCACGGGCCCCCGCAGCGCGGGCAGCAACTGCCCCTCCAGCAGCGGCATGGCGCCCAGCAGCAGGCCGACGAAGGCGACCAGCCACACCTCGTTGGCGAGGAACAGGGGGACGACGGCACGGCGCGCCCGCTCGCGGTCCCGCTCCGTGCGGGCGAGCGCGGACAGCAGGCCCATGCCGAAGTCGACGCTCTCCAGGGCCAGGTATCCGGCGAGGAGGAGGCCCGTCAGGGCGTACCAGAAGAGATCCACAGCGGCGTCCCGTCAGCTATGCGTGGCTCGGTCGGTCAGTAGGTGAGGTGGACGTCGACGCCGTCGCCCGGGTCGCGGCCCGACGCCGCGGAGCCCGCCGCCCGGCGCCCCGAGGCGCCACCGGCCTCCTTGCCGCCGTCGGGGTCGTCCGGGCCGGGGAACATGTCGGGGCCGCCGATGAACGCCCCGGCCGGGCCCAGCCGCGCGTAGTGGGAGAGCAGCGCCCCGTCGACGAGGGCGAGGACGAGGAGCACGCCGGTCAGGGCGGCGAACGTGGCCAGCATGGCGCCGAAGGAGACGTCCGACACGGCCTGTTCCACGGTGAGCTCACCGTGCACCGCCCACGGCTGGCGGCCCACCTCGCGGCTGAGCCAGCCGCAGACCAGGGCGATGAACCCGAACGGCAGCAGCTTCGTCGCGAGCCCCAGCCGGAACCGCCTGCGCGACAGGGGTGCGTCGGACCGGCGGGCGGCGGTCGCCGGGATCCACGCGAGGAGCAGCAGGAACACGCCGATGATCAGCATGAGCAGGGACGGGATACCCACCCACTCCGGCGGCAGCCAGTCGCCCGGCCCGTACCGTTCCGCCGCGGCGGCCCTCGCCTCGTCCAGCGCCGGGCCCGTCTCGCCCATCATCACGACGTACTTCTCCGGCTGGTAGCCCTCCAGCGCGACCAGGTGGACGCCGCCGGCGACGACGGTGACGAACGCGCCGGCCGCCGCGAGGACCCCGCCCTGCGCGAGCGTGGGGCGGAAGAAGGCGACCTCGTGGTCCCGGCGCAGGTGGGCGGCGCTGACCGCGGCGAGGAACAGCCCGGCGAGCAGGGCGACGGCGCCCGCGATGTGCGCCAGCGCGTACCAGGTCGCCTCGTTGGTGAGGATGGCGCCCCAGTCGGTGACCCGTGCGGTGCCGTCGCCGGCGTCGTGGCCGACCGGGTTCTGCATGAAGCCGTTGACCACCATGATCCAGAAGGCGGAGGCGTACGCGGTCAGCGCGACCAGCCAGATCAGCACCAGGTGGGCGCGGGCGGACAGGCGGTGGAAGCCGAAGGCCCACATGCCGAGGAAGGTGGACTCCAGGAAGAACGCGACGATCGTCTCGATGGCCATCGGGGCGCCGATGACATTGCCCATCGTGTGGGTGAGTCCCGACCAGTTCAGGCCGAACTGGAACTCCTGGACGATGCCGCTGATGATGCCGAGCGCGTAGTTGACGACGTACAGGCCGCCCCAGAAGCGCACCCGCAGCATGCCGGTGGCCCGCGCCTCGGGGTCGCGGGCCAGGGCCGCGCGGGTCTGCGTCACGGCGACGACGGTGACGAGGCCCAGCGTCAGGGAGACGAAGAGGAAGTGCAGTCCCGCCGTGACGGAGAACTGCAGACGTGCGAGGTCAGCGGTGTTCAAGGGGGCGTACCTCGCTGGGGCGGGTGCGGCGGGCCGCCGGGGCGGTCACGGCGGACGGGGTGGAGCGCTCGGCGAGCGCGGTGCGGGCGAACGAGACGAGGGCGCGGGCGGCGGGGCTGATGTGGCCGCTGGCCCGCCAGGCGAGCGCGAGCCGGCCGCGCAGCCGGGGGCTGAGGATCTCGACGCGGTGCAGCTGCCGGGCGTGGGCCTCGACGAACCGCTCGGGCAGGATCGCGACGCCGAGCCCCAGCGCGGCGAACTGCGCGAGCACGCGCGGGTCGCTGGCCTCGAAGGCGATGCGGGGCCGGGCGCCCGCGGCGGCCCAGGCGGCGTCTGCGGCCGCCCGCAGTCCGCTGCCCACGGGCAGGCACATCAGGGCGTGGCTCTCCAGTTCCTCCACGGACACGCTCGTGTACCGGGCGAGGGGGTGGTCGTGGCTGACCACGCCGACGAGGGACTCGTCGGCGACGACCTGCACTTCGAGGCCCTCGGGCGGTTCGGCGACGACGCCGATGATGGCGAGGTCCGTGCGGCCGGCGCGCACGGCGTCGGCCAGCTGGTCGGTGCTGCCCTCGGTCAGGGAGATCTCCACCGCCGGGTAGGTGTCGCTGAAGTCGGCGATCAGCTTCGGCAGCCGCGCGGTGAGGGAGGAGGCGACCGCGCCGATGGCGACCTGGCCGCGCAGCACCTCGGTGAAGTCGTCCACCGCCCGCCGGACCCCGTCGACGGCCGCGAGAGCGGCGCGGGCGTGCGGCAGGGCCGCCGCGCCGACCTCGGTCAGTTGCACCGTGCGCCCGCCGCGATTGAGCAGTTCCTGCCCGAGTTCCCGTTCGAGTCGCCTTATCTGGGCGCTCACACAGGGCTGGGTCACGAATACGCGTGCGGCGGCCTTGGTGAAACTCGCCTCTTCGGCCACGGCGACGAGGTACTCCAACTGACGCAACTCCATGGCTTCACTGTATCGGTGATGTGCGTCAATTCTCCGTGGAAATGAGGTAATTGAACGTCATCAACCGTGCTTTCCCTCAGCTGCGCGTCCGGGCAGTGTCAAATCCGTGTGAGGTCAGGAGGGAACGGGCTCGGTGCGTACGCCGAGCCGGGCCAGGGTCCCCGCGAGGTACTGCTCCCGGCAGGCGCGGCGGCGGACCTTGCCGCTGGTGGTCTTCGGGAGCGTGCCGCGCCGGATCAGCACCACGTCGTCGACGGTGACCCGGTGGTCGCGCCGTACGGCGTCGCGCACGGCCGCGGCGACCTCGGCCTCGCCCGCGTACCGCAGGAGCCGGCTGTCGCCCTCCACGACCACGACGACCGATTCGCGCCGCCCGTCGTCCACGGCGAAGGCGGCGGTCGAGGCGGGGCGCAGCAGGGGGTGGGCGGACTCGGCGGTGTGCTCCAGGTCCTGCGGGTAGTGGTTGCGGCCCTTGATGACGATCAGGTCCTTGAGGCGCCCGGTGACATGGAGCTGCCCGTCCCTGACGAAGCCCATGTCGCCGGTGCGCAGGTGGGGTCCGGCCGCCTCGTCGCCGTGGACGCGGGCGCGGAAGGTGCGCTCGCTCTCCTCGTCCCGGCCGATGTACCCCGCGGTCACGCACGGTCCCGACACCCATATCTCGCCGACCTCGCCGGGGCCGGCGGCGCGCCGCGTGCGCGGGTCGACGATCCGTACGCGGGTGTCGCCGACCGTGATCCCGCAGCCGGTCACGGTGGTGGTGCCCGCGGTGCCGGCCCGCTCGGCGGGGAGCGGGACGACCCGGCCCCGGCCGAGCTCCTCGGCGTCGAGGAGGAGGGTGGCGGGTTCGGTGCCGCCGGGGCTTCCGCTGACCTTGAGGGTGTTCTCGGCGAGCCCGTACGCGGGGCAGACGGCGCGCGGGTCGAGGCCGTGCGGGGCGAAGCGTGCGGTGAACTCGCGCACCGTGTGGGCGCGCACCGGTTCGGCGCCGTTGATGGCGACCCGCCAGCGGGACAGGTCGAGCTCCTCGCGCGGGGCGTCGCCGCGGGCGCACAGGTCGTACGCGAAGTTCGGCGCCGACGAGTGGGTGCCGCCGTACCGCGACAGGGCCTCCAGCCAGCGGGCGGGGCGGCGGATGAACGCCTCGGGGGTCATCAGGTACGCGGGGCGGCCGGACCACAGCGGCAGGACCACGCCGAGCAGCAGGCCCATGTCGTGGAAGAACGGCAGCCAGGACACGATGGTGCCGTCGTCGCCGAGGGGCCACAGGTCGTCCGTCTCGCGGGCGTTGGCCCAGAAGTTGGCGTGGGTGACCATGACGCCCTTGGGCGAGCCGGTCGAGCCGGAGGTGTACTGGAGGAGGGCGGTGTCCGACAGGGCGACGGCGGGCAGGGCGGCGCCGGGGGGCCGCGGGGTGCCGGGGAGGTCGTCGGTGGCGACGATGTCCAGTCCGGCGAGGTCCGGCAGGCCGCCGAAGTCGGCGAGCACCTGGTCGCGGACCTCCCGTGTGGTCAGGACCAGGGTGGTGCCCGCGTCGTCGGCGATGGTCCGCAGCCGCCGTACGGCGTGGCGCCGGGTCGGCACCTGGACGGGGGCGCCCATGAGGCCGGTGCTCGCACAGGCCAGCCAGCCCCTGATGAACTCCAGGCAGTTGGGGTACATCAGGACGGCGCTGCGGGTGGTGGCGGCGCGGCCGGACAGGGCGGCGGCACGGGCCAGGACGGCGGTGTGCAGGGCGCCGTAGGTGGTGTGCTCGCCCGGCTCCTCGCCGTTGCGGAGGTGGGTGTAGGCCACCGTGTCCGGGGTCTTCGCGGCGCGCCGCGCGAGCAGGGCCGGGAGGGTCAGCGGGCGTGACGTGGATGCGGGTTCGGTACGCGTGGCTCGCATGGCCGTCCGTTCGTCGTGGGAGGGCAGCCGGACACTCCCGGAGGGGCGAGGGCCGGAGAAGGCGGGGCCGGGGAAGGCGGGGGCCGGAGAAGGCGGGGCCCGGAGAAGGCGGGGCCCGGAGAAGGCGGGGCCCGGAAGCCGACCGGGGGCCGGAGTGGTGGGCCAGGGGCGGGGCCCGAAGCCGGCCGGGGGCCGGGGCGGGCCCCGGAGCGGTCCGGGGCCCGGTCGCCGGCGCGCGGTCGGGCCGGGGCGTCAGGGCAGCGTGGTCAGGCCCTCGCGGGGCGCGTTGACGAGCGCCGCCATGTTGCCGGGCGCCTGGTTGTTCTCGTGGAGCAGCTGGTGCGCCTCGCCGATCCCGTCGAACGGGAACAGCCGGGACAGGCACGGGTCGACCAGCCCCGAGGCGACCAGGTGGATGATGGCGCGGCACTGGGCGAGGTTGAAGCCGTGCGAGCCCTGGAGGCGCTTCTGCCGCATCCACAGGAACCGCAGGTCCACGTCGGCGGCGTAGCCGGAGGTGCCGCCGCAGATGGTGACCATGCCGCCCGTGTCGCACAGGTACATGGAGGTGGGGATGGTGTCCTGGCCGCTGTGCTCGAAGACGATCCGCGGGGAGCGCCGCTCGCCCAGCGCCTCCCAGAAGGCCCGTCCGAAGGCGCGGACCTGGGAGATCCACGCGGAGTACGCGGCGTGGTCGGCGAGGTCGGGCATGCGGCCCCAGTGGGTGAAGTCCTTGCGGTTGATCACTCCGGCGGCGCCCAGGCCGCGGACGTACTCGGCGCGCTCCTCGCTGGAGACGACCGCGATGGGGATGCCGCCGGCGTTGCGGACGAGCTGGATGGCCATGGAGCCGAGGCCGCCGGCGCCGCCCCACACCAGCACCGGGTCGCCGGGCTGGACCGTGTTGGGCTCCCAGCCGAACAGCTGGCGGTAGGCGGTGGCGCCGGTGAGGATGAAGGCCGCCGCGGCCTCCCAGGTGAGGTTCTTCGGCTTGGGGTGGCACTGGAAGTCCTGCACCAGCGCGAACTGCGAGAACGAGCCGAAGTTGGACTCGTAGCCCCACGCCTGGACGCTGGGGGCGAAGGTCTGGTCGGCGCCGAGGCGGATCTCCTCGCAGGTCTCGTCCCACTGGCCGCCGGAGAGGATCACCTCGTCGCCGACGGACACGCTGGTGACGCCCTCGCCGACGGCGAAGACCACACCGGAGCCCTCGGAGCCGCCGATGTGGAAGTCCTCCGTCGCGCCGCGCTTCTGCCGGGCGGCGATCACGTCGAGCGGGAAGCCGAGCCCGGCCCACACGTTGTTGTAGTTGATGCCGGCGGCCATCACCCAGACCAGCACCTGGCCGCGCCCCGGGCGGGGCGTCTCCACCACCTCCGTGGCGAACGCCTTGCGCGGCTCGCCGTACCGCTCGGGGCGGATCACGCTGGCGTACATCTTCTCCGGTACGGAACCGAGGGGCGGCATCTCGCCCAGCTCGTACAGGCTCTTCCCCATGGTGTGTCGCTCCTGGTGTGTCGTGGGAGTGGGTCTCGGGCACGCCGGGGCACGCCCGGGCACGCGCGCGGTGCCGGGACGTCGTCGCCGGTCGGTGGGGCCGGGCCGCCGGTCCGGTGGACCCGGTCGGCCGGCGGTGGCTCAGGCGGTGGGCGGGGGGAACGGGACGCGCTGGAAGGGGTATCCGGGCAGGCCGGTCTTCCGGGGCGTGCCGTGCGGGTGGAGGGCGCTCCACGTCAGGTCGACGCCGGCGGCCCAGAGCGCGCCGAGCGCGTGGCGCACGGTCTGCGTCTCGGGGGCCGGGTCGGTCGGGTGGGGCAGCGTCTGGAGGATCGGATGGCCGTGGCGCAGCCCGGCGTGGCGGCGGGCGAGCGCCGTCAGGGTGGTGCCGGGCCCGACCTCGACGAGGGCGCACCCGTCGTACGCGTCGAGGGTGTCCAGTACGTCGTGGTAGCGGACCGTGCGGCGCATGTGGGCGCACCAGTAGGCGGGCGTCGTGATGTCCTCGGGGCGGGCCCAGGTGCCGGTGGTGTCCGACACGACGGGCAGCCGCGGCGTGTGGAACTCGACGGTCTTCAGGAAGTCGGCGAACTCCCCGAGGAGCGGCTCCACCAGGGAGGAGTGCCCGGCGCCGGGGATCTTCAGGAGCCGGGCGTCCACGCCCTTGTCGACGGCCTGCCGGACGAACTCCTCCACCGCGGCGCGCGGCCCGGAAACCGTCACCTGGTCGGGCCCGCTGATCGCGCCGATGTCGACGCCCCCGGGGAGCAGCGGGAGCAGTTCCTCCTCCGGCATGCGGACGGCCGCCATGGCGCCCGGCGCCATGCGCTGGAGCAGTTCGGTGCGCTTGACGACCATCCGGAAGGCGTCCGGGAAGGAGAAGACCCCGGCGACGCAGGCGGCGGCGTATCCGCCGAGGCTGTGCCCGACGACGGCCGCGGGGCGGACGCCCCACCGGATGAGGGCGCGTGCCAGCGCGTACTCCAGGACGAACACGGCCTGCTGGGCGATGGCCCCGTCGGACAGCGCCTCGCGCGCCGCCGCCTCCTCGTCCTCGCCGTCCGGGGCGAGGACGGCCCGCAGGTCGAGTCCGGTCTCCGCGCGGGCGTGGCGCGCGCAGGCGTCGACGTCGGCCCGGAACGCCGGGTCGGTGCGGTGGAGGAGGCGGCCCATGCCGGGGTGCTGGCCGCCGTGGCCGGGGAAGGTGAACACGACCGGCGGGGCCTGGCGGGCGGTGTCCTTCGCCGTGCGGCCGGCGGGTTTCAGGGCGCGCAGCGCCTCGGCCGCGCCCGCGGTGTCGCACGCGACGACCCAGGCGCGGTGGGGGTGCGCGGTGCGGCCGGTCTGGAGGGTCCAGGCCGTCTCGCGCAGGGCGTCGGCGCCGTCCGCCCGGTCGAGGTGGGCGGCGAGGTCCGCCGCGGCCCGGGCGAGGGCGGCGGGGGTACGGGCGGACAGCGGCAGCAGCTGCCAGGCGCCGTCGGCCGGGGGCGGGGGCGTGTCGTCGGGCGCGGGCGGCTGTTCGAGGACGACGTGGGCGTGGACGCCGAAGGGCCCGGACGCGCCGACCCCGATCCGGTGCGGCGTCGCGGCCTGCGGAAGGGTGCCGGCGGGACGCGCGTCCGCACCGGGGGCCGGGGCCGGAACGGGCTCCTGCGCCGTGGCGGGGGCCGCACCGGGCTCCTGCGCCGTGGCGGGGGCCGGAACGGGCTCCTGCGCCGTGGCAGGGGCCGCACCGGGGTCTTGTGCCGTGGCGGGGGCCGCACCGGGGGCACAGGCCGTACCGGCGGCGGGGGCCGTCGGGGCCGGGCCCGCCGCGCGCGGGGCGTCCTCGCCCACCGCCAGGACGGCCCGGACGAGGGCCGCCATCGCCGGGGCCGGGTCGGTGACTCCGGTGCCGGGGCCCGCCGTGATCGCGGTGACCGTCTCCGCCGGGACGCCGCCCACCCGGCGGGCGTCGCGGGCGGTCCGGGCGGCGCCGTCCCGGTCGCTCTCGCCGGGCGCGGACCTGCCGACGGCCGTGCCGCGCACCACGGCGTGGATCCGGTCGCCGTCGGCCAGGGCGGTGTCCAGCGGCTTCAGGACGACGACGCCGCACCCGCCGGCGGCGTCGGCGCCGTCCCCGTCGGGCCGGACGGTGACCGCTCCGGCCAGCGCCAGGTCGCACTCGCCGCCGAGCAGCGCCTGCACCGCCGTGTGCACGGCGACCAGCGCCGTCGCGCCCGACGCCTGCACGGCGACGGCGGGACCGGTCAGGCCCAGCTTGTACGCGGCGCGCGCGGCGAGGAAGTCCGCGCCGGTGGCGGCCCGGATCTGCCGGTCGTCCACCTCCTGCCCGTCCGCCGCCCGCCGCAGCAGCGCCGCGTGCCGGGTGGTGCTGCCGCCCGCGTAGATCCCGACGACCCGGTCGCCGTCGGACGGGTCGTGCCCCGCGTCTTCCAGGGCGTGGTGGGCGCACTCCAGCAGAAGCCGCTGCTGCGGGTCGAGTTGGGCGGACTCGCGCGGGGAGATCCCGAAGAACCGGTGGTCGAAGGCGTACGGGTCGGCCAGCGGCCGGCGGGAGTCCACCCCCTCCGGGGCGCGCGCCGCCGCCCGGAACCCCTCGATGTCGGCGGCCGCGCCGAAGCGCACCGCCAGCCCGACCACGGCGACCAGGGCGTCAGCCTCGGCCGGCTCCCGTACGGTCATGCCGCTCCCCCATCCTCTTCGCGTTCCACGTCGGCTTGTCCTGAAGGGTCAGGCGGCGGGCGGGCCCTGCCGGTCGAACCGGGCCGCCTCGCCACCGAGCGCCGCGTCGGCGTGGCCGGCGATCAGCTCGTAGGGCTGCCCGAGCCGGACGGCGCTCACCTCGTCGAGCCGGGCGATCCGGGTGTCGTCCAGGTCCAGTTCGAGCGCCGCGAGGTACTCCTCCAGCTGCTCGGGGGTGCGCGGCCCGATGACGGGCACGAGGGCCGTGCCGAGCCGGGCGGCGTGCGCGCGCAGCCATGCCATGGCGACCCGTGCGGCGGGCACCCCGGCCTCCTCGGCGATCGCGAGGACGGTGTCGAGGACGCGGGTGCGCTGCTCGCCGTCCTCCTGCCGGATGGCGAGGCCGTCCCAGTCGCTGAGCCGGCCCTCGTCGCTCCGGCGGTACTTGCCGGTCAGCAGCCCGCCGCCGAGCGGCGACCACACGGTGGTGCCCAGGCCCAGCGCCTCGGCCATCGGCAGCACCTCCCGGTCGGCGCCGCGCTCGGCGAGGCTGTACTCGGTCTGGACGCCCACCAGGCGGCCCGTGCCGCGCAGTTCGGCGAGGGTGGCCGCACGGGCGATCCGCCAGGCGGGGAAGTTGGAGAGGCCCGCGTGGAGGACCTTGCCGGCGCGGACGAGGTCGTCCAGGGCCTGGAGGATCTCCTCGACGGGGGTGACCCCGTCGGGCAGGTGCGCCCAGTACACGTCGATGTAGTCGGTGCGCAGCCGCTTGAGGCTGGCCTCGACGGAGGCGCGGATGTTCTTGCGGCTGTTGCCGGTGCCGGAGATGCGGGGGCGTCCCGCGCCCAGGCCGAACTTGGTGGCCACCACGAAGTGGTCGCGGTCGGTGGCGAGGAACTCGCCGAGCAGCCGCTCCGACTCACCGAGCTGGTAGTTGTCGGCCGTGTCGACGAAGGTGCCGCCCGCCTCGGCGAACCGCTCGAAGATCTTGCGGGCCTCCTCGCGCCGGGCGCCGCCGCCCCACAGGGTGCCGAAGTTGGCGGTGCCGAGCGCGTACTCGGACACGCGCAGGCCGGTGTCGCGGCCGAAGGTCGTGTAACGCATCGCTGGATCCCTACTGTCGCGGGTTGAGCGCGTGGCCGGCCAGGCGCAGCAGTTCGCGCTGCTGCTCCGGGTCGCGGAAGTAGAAGTGGCCGCCGCGCAGGACGTGGACGTCGCACTCCGCGGTGGTGTGGACGTGCCAGCCGAGCTGGTCGCGCTCCTCCTCGTCGCCCGCGAACACGGTGACCGGGACGTCGAGCGGCTCCTCGGGGACGTAGGTGTACGTCTCGGCCAGTTCGGCGTCGGCGCGGAAGTAGCCGAGGACGATGTCCTTGAGCTCCGGGTCGTCGTGGACGGCCCGGGGCAGGGCGCCCCAGCGGCGCTCCACCTCGGCGAGCAGTTCGTCGCCGGGCAGCAGGTGGGCGTTCTGGCTGGTGGTGATGGGCGGCGGCTGCATGGAGGACAGCAGCAGGCGGCGCGGCTGCCTCCGGCCCGCCCGGCGCAGGGCCCGGGTGACCTCGAAGGCGACCAGGGCGCCCAGGCTGTGCCCGAAGAACGCGAAGTCCCGCTCCCCGAAGTCGACCTGGGACACCAGGTCGTCGACCAGCTCGGTCATCCTCCTGTACGGCGCCTCGTCCTGGCGTGGGGCGCGGCCGGGCATCTTCACGGCCCACAGCCGCACGCCGGGCAGGCCGCCGGACCAGCGGAGGAACTCCCCCGCGGAGCCGCCCGCGTGGGCGAAGCAGTACAGGTCGAGGGCGGTGTCGGCCTTGGGCCGGCGGCTGGAGAGCCAGCGGCCCCGCAGGTCGGCGGCGGTGTCGGCGGCGGTCGGTGGCGCCAGGTCGCCGGTGCTGGTCATGAGGGCTCCTCGTCGGTGTCGCGGGCGCGGTCCGGGTCGGCCAACCGGCTTTCGATCAGCGCGGCCAGGTCGGCGGCGGTGGCCGACGCGAACAGCGAGCGCATCTTTATGTCGACCGGGTAGACCTCGCGGATGCGGGCCAGGACCCTGGTCGCGATGAGGGAGTCCCCGCCGAGTTCGAAGAAGCTCTCGTCGGGTTCGATGTCGGGCAGTCCGAGGGCCTCGCCGAACAGCCGCAGCACCAGCCCCAGGGGCGTGCCGTCGTCCGCGTGGGCGCCGTCCCCGTCCGCCGGCCCGCCGTCCGCCGGAGCGGCTTCCGCCGGAGCGGCTTCCCCGGCGGCACGGGCGTCGCCGGCGTCGGGCGGCGGCGGGGTGCCGCCGTCGTGGGCGGCGGCCGCGGGGGCGCCGCCGGGCCGGGCGTCCGGTGAGGCCGCCGCGCCGCCCATGGCGCGCGCCGCGTCGGCCGCCTCCTCGGCGGGGTCCCGCACCAGGTACGGCAGCCGCTCGTACGGGTAGGTGGGGAGCGGCACCCGCACGCGCCGCTCCCCGTCGTGGACGCCCTCCCAGCGGACCGGGACGCCGGCCGACCACAGGGCGCCGAGCGCGGTGTACAGGGCGGGGAGCACCCCGGTGCCGTCGTCCCCGCCGGAGCCGGGCAGCGCGGGCACCAGCAGGGGGCCGTCGGCGGGCTCCGCCCTGTCGCGGACCCGCGCGGTCAGCCGCGTGCCGGCGCCGACCTCCAGCAGGATGCGCCGCGGGTCCGCCCGTACCGTGTCGAGCGCCCGGTCCGCCGGATGGCCGCCGGCCAGGGCGCGCGCCCAGCGCGCCGCGTCGGCCTCCGTGCCCGGCGCGAGCCAGGTCCCGTCGTCGGCGAGGACCACGGGGACGCGGTGCGGGCGGGGGCCGACCCCGGCCGGCAGGCCGCCGCCGTCCCGCGCCGCGGGCCCGGCGGCCGCGCGGGCGGCCACGAGCCGCAGGGCGTCCGGCAGGTCGTACGCCGAGGCGACCGCCGCCGCGACGAGCGCGCCCACCCCGGTGCCGGACACGGCGGCCGGGCGCACGCCCCAGCGCTGCCAGAGGGCGGCCAGCGCGTACTCCAGGGCGAAGACGTATGTGTCGCGGACGACCGGGTCGGCGGGTGCGGCCAGGCCGCGCGCCACGCGGCGCACCGACCGGGCCAGCTCCGGGCCGACGGCGTCCAGGCAGGCGCGGAAGGCCGCGTCGAACGCCGGTTCCGTGGCGGTCAGCCGCCAGGTCCCCGCGGGGCCCGTCTCCCCGGGGAACAGGAACACGACGGGCCGCTCGGGTCCGGCCTCCGCCGGGGCCGCGAGCTGTCCGGCGGTGCCGGGCAGCGGGGTCCCGTCCGGGCCGACGACCTGGAAGGTGCGCCAGGCGTGTTCGCGCCGCCCCGTCTGGAGCGTCCAGGCGACGTCGGCCGCGGGGAGCGCGGGGTCGCGCTCCAGCCGCTCCGCGAGCCGCTCCACGCGGGCGCGCAGCGCCGTCTGCGTACGCGCCGAGTGGACGAACAGCTGGGCGTCGCGCTCGCCTGCGCCGGCGGCGGCCCTGGCGGGGGCCTCCTCCAGGACGAGGTGGGCGTTGACCCCTCCGACGGCGAAGGAGCTGACCCCGGCGCGGCGCGGCATGCCCTCGGGATCCCAGTCGAGCAGCCGGGTCGCCACGCGGAACGGGCTGCCGTCGAAGTCGATCCGCGGATTGGGCTCCGTGTGGTGGAGGCTCGGCGGGATCCGCCGGTGCTCCAGCGCCAGGACGCTCTTGATCAGTCCGGCGGCGCCCGCGGCGGCGTCGGCGTGTCCGATGTTGCTCTTGACCGAGCCGATGGCGCAGAAGCCCCGGTCGTCGGTGTCCTCGCGGAACGCGGCGGTGAGCGCGGCGATCTCGATGGGGTCGCCGAGCGGGGTGGCGGTGCCGTGCGCCTCGACGTAGGTGATGGTCCGGGCGTCGGTCCCGGCGGCGAGCTGCGCCTCCCGCACGGCGGCGCTCTGGCCGGGCACGCTGGGCGCGCTGAAGCCGATCCGGGCGGCGCCGTCGTTGGTGACGGCCGAGCCGCGCAGCACCGCGCGGATGTGGTCGCCGTCGCGGAGCGCGTCGGCCAGGCGCTTGAGGACGACGACGCCGACGCCGTTGCTCGCGACCGTGCCGGCGCCGCGCGCGTCGAAGGCCCGGCAGGTGCCGTCGGGCGCCAGGGTGCCGTCGGCGCCGGTCCAGGTGATCGGCTTGGGCGGTACGTGCAGGGCGACCCCGCCGGCGAGGGCCATGTCGCAGTCGCCCGCGAGCAGGCCGCGCGCGGCCAGGTGGACGGCGACCAGGGCGGTCGCGCAGGCGGCCTGGACGGCGACGGCCGGTCCGCGCAGGCCCAGCCGTTCGGCGGTGCGGGCGGCCAGGAAGTCGGGGGCGGTGCCGAGCAGGATCTCGTCCTCGGTGGCGCCGCCCAGCAGCTCGCGGCGGGCCAGCAGCGTCCGCGCGTACGCCGTCTCGGTCGACCCGCCGTAGACGCCGACCGCGCCGGGGCAGCGGGCGGGGTCCTGGCCCGCGTCCTCCAGGGCGTCGGCCGAGCACTCCAGGAACAGCCGGTGCTGCGGGTCGGTCAGGAACGCCTCGCGCGGGGTCATGCCGAAGTGGGCCGCGTCGAACCACTCGCCGCGCTCCAGCAGCCCCCTGGCCGGTACGTACGTCTGGTCGGAGCCGTCCTCGGAGCCGCCCGGGAACACCTGGGGCGCCTGCCGGGTGACCGTGTCCAGGCCGTCGGTGAGATTGCGCCAGAACGCCTCCGTGTCGGCGGCGCCGGGGAACCTGCCGGCCATGCCGATGACGGCGACGAAACCGCTGTCGTCGTCCGCGTCGGCCGTCTCGGCCGCTCCGGTGGGTGTGGTCGGGTCAGTCACCGAGGTCTCCAGGGAACTGCGGTCCTTCGCCGCCGAGGCGCGCCCGGCGGTCACCGAGGCGGCTGGTGCGCCCTCCGGGGCGGCGCGCGGCGCGCGGCGCGGGGGCGCCGCCGGTTCCGGGCCCGCCGTCGAGGTGCCTGGCGAGCGCCCGCACGGTGGGGTGGTTGAACAGGTCCATGAGGGCGACGTCGCGTCCGGTGCGCTCGGCGATCCGGCTCTGCACCATCTGGAGCAGGATGGAGTGCCCGCCGAGGTCGAAGAAGTTGTCGTCGTGGCCGACTTCCGGCATCTCCAGGACGTCGCACCAGATGTCCGCCACCAGCCGTGTGGTGGCGGAATGCGGTTGCGCCCCGGAGGGCGTCGCCGAAGTGGCCGATTCCCCTTCAGGAGAATTCCGACGGGATATGTAGTCCACTCCACTCCTCCCCCTGCGCTCCGCCGCGCCCGGCGGTGTACCCGAATCATCCGGGCCACTTGCGGAGGGTGTCCAATAAATGCCCTCCCTACATGGAAGAATCGCTCGTTATACGGGGGCGCGGCCGGCTGCGGCGACGGCCTGAACCGCCTGCTCCGCGGCCGGATTCCCGGTCTCCGGGCGGGTGGAATCCCCGGCTCCGCGGCCGGGATTCCGGGCTCCGGGCAGGCGGAATCACCGGGTCCGTGACCGGATTTACCGGCTTCGGCCAGGCGGAATCACCGGGCCCGTGACCGGATTTACCGGCTTCGGCCATGCGGAATCACCGGCTCCCCGGCCGGATTTCACGGCTCCGGGCAGGGGGATTCCCCGGTTCCGGGCATGCGGAAATCCCCGGTGGCGGGCCGGGGCCCGCCACCGGGGATCGGGTGGTGCGGTCAGCGGTGGTAGACGGTCTTGCTGCGCATCAGGAACTCCCCGAGGTATCCGTCGTGCGGCAGTCCGGGGCGGTGCCAGTGGGTCGGGTGGTCGCCGATGTGCAGATTGCTGATGGTGGGTTCGGCGACGAGCGCGTCCACCAGCTCCTCGTCGCGGGTGACCACCGTGAGGACCAGCGTGTCGCGCAGCGGCTCGACGCCGTCCTCGCGGCTCCACGGCGCGACCCACACGCAGGGGAAGGGCACTTCGACGCCGATCTGCGGGGCGTCGGCGGACTCGGCCTGGTGGACGGCGGGCCGCAGCACGGCGCTGCCGTCGCCGAGGTCGTCGACGAAGCCGGTGCCGCCCAGCCAGGCGCGGGTGCCGCGGGCCCGGTCGAGCACGAACCGCTCCAGGGCGCGGGCCGCCTTGAGGTTCTGGACGGGCAGGCAGGCCCGCTCGTCGTGCGGCGGCAGGCTGGGCAGCGCGGCGAGCCGTTCGGCGACGGCCCCGGCCAGCGGGGCGGGGTCGCCCTCGACCAGCAGGCCCGTGGCGTTGACGCAGCCGCTGCCGGCGTGCCGGGTCACCGAGTCGATGATCATGTCGAGGTGGTCGCGCCAGTCGGTGTCCGCGGTGACGAGGATCTTCGAGCGGCCGGGCTGGAGGGAGAGCACCGCCGGGTCGTCGGCGTAGCCGCGGATGACCTCGTCGCCGCCGTACGCCAGGTCCGCGCCGCGCACGATCGCGTCGGCCGCCTGATGGCCGGACGGCAGCAGCACCACGTGGTCGTCCCCGAACCCGGCCTCGCGCAGGGCGTGCACCAGCCGGTGCGCGGTGAACGGCTCGCGGGCGGCGGGGCGTACCGCGACCCGGTAGCCGAGCGCCAGCGCCTCGGGCCAGAAGCCGTGGGTGCCGGGGTGGTTGCCCGGTACGTGCACGGCGAGGACCTCGCCGCGCCGGGTCCACACCGCCTGCCCGGTGCGGGCGAGCGGGTCGCGCCAGTCGGGTGCGGCGCCCGAAGGCCGGGCCAGCTGGACGCTACGGTAGGACTGGCCGACGCGGGCGGCGCAGGTTTCGGTGGCGGTGCGGACGACGGAGATCGGCAGCCCGGACACGCGGCTGACGGCCTGCTCGTACTGTCCGGGGGTGAGCCCGCCGAGGGTGGCGGAGCGGAACAGCTCCGCCGCGCGGGCCAGCGCGGCCGCCCGCTCGCCGGCGGGCAGCGGCGTGGCGGCGTGCAGGGCCTTCATGGCGCGGTTGACGAACAGGGCGGGCGCGAGGCTCATCTCGGCGATGACGGCGCCCGTCACATCGGTGACGTCCTGGCGTCCGTGGGTGCGGTACGGGCCCGCCGGGCCGAGCGCGTCCAGCACCACCGGCGCGGTGTCCTCGCGGGCGGCGGCCCGCTCGTCCGCGGCCCGGTGGTCCGCGGGGCGCTGCCCGGGGACGGTCTCGTCGGCGGCCGGCCCGGATACGGCCGGCGCGGTCGGCGCGGTGGCCATCAGTAGACCCCCTCGATGACGACCTCGTCGTCGAAGCGGGCCACGGGCGCGATGCCCGCCGCCGAGTCGCCGACGCGTCCCTCGGGCGCGGCCACCCGGATCGCGGTGTCGCGCTCCAGGTTGTTGGGGAGCAGCAGCGCCTTGCTGACGTGGTGCATCACCACCTGGCCGCGCTCCCCGTACGCCACCGGGTCGCCCGTCTCGGGGTGCACGACCTGGAAGGTGATGTACGGCGAGAAGGTGTCGAACACGGTCGGTTCGCCCGGCGGGGTGCCGTACCGCTCGCCCGCGATGCCGAGGATCATCGTGCTGCCGTAGTGGCCGTACAGGACGGCGTCGGGGAAGATCTCGGTGCGGTACAGCTGCGCCGTGTCGGGGTCCATCTGCGTGCCGCCCCAGCGGATCGCGCGGACCTTGGCGTTGACCAGCTCGACCAGTTCCTCGCGCTGGGCGATGCGTTCGAGCAGCGGCGGGGTCACCGTCATCACGCCGATCTCCTGGGTGCGCAGGATGTGCGCGGCCTGGTCGACGACGTGTTCGGCGTAGGCGTCCGCCTGGGCGCCGCGGCCGTCGGCGATCAGCCGCTTCACCCAGCGCGGGTCGAGGTCGACCTGGAAGCCGTACCGTCCGTGGGTGAGGGCCGAGCGGCGGAAGATCTCACCGACGATGTGCGGGCCCGACGGGGTGATGCCGAGCCAGTCGGCGCCCCTCGGGAAGCCGTGGACGTCCAGATTGGCGTTGCTCCAGCCGACGAGCTTCTCCAGCCAGTCGGCGGGGCACACCACCCGCTTGGGCGCACCGGTCGTGCCACCGCTCTCGAAGACGCCGACGATGTCGGGGCGTTCGCCGTAGCCGCGCGGGACGAGGTCGGCGGCGGGCACGTCGCGCAGTTCGTTGGCGACGTTCGGGAAGAGCCTCAGGTCGTCGTAGCCCTTGACGTCGGAGAGGGGGTCGAAGTCCAGTGTCTCCGCGCGCCGCAGCCAGTACGGAGAACCGGAGTCCGGGCTGAAGTGCCACACCATCGCGGCCCGTACCAGCTCGTCGGGGTCCGGACTCGCGTCGTGGGGCAGCTCCAGGATCGACAGGTCTGCACGCGCCACCGCGTCCTCCCATTGCAGCAGACAGGAAAAGTGCTCCACCCGCTATTCGATCAAGGCGGGCGCGGGCGCGCCTGAGTAACCACTACTCAATTTCCTTATCCGGGCGAAGATTTCGCGTCGGCGGGGCTCCGCGGGGTGCCGTGTCTTCCTACACTGACCCGATGAAGGCAATGATCGCGTGGTGGGATCTGACCGAATCCGGGCACACCGCCGAGAGCCTGCGCGCGTTTCTGCGCGAGGAGGCCGAGCAGTCGTGGTCCGACATCCCCGGTCTGCTGCTGAAGGTGTGGGTGTCCGACCCGGAGAAGAACCGCTGGGGGGCGGTGTTCCTGTGGGAGTCGGCACAGGCCGCGGCCGAGGCCCGGCTGCCGCGCAGCGCGGCCGAGGTGATCGGGTACCCGCTGGAGTTCCGCGAGTGGTTCGACGTGGAGGCGACCGTCGAGGGCCGGCACGCGCTGCCGTCGCTCGCCGGTCTGGGCATCGCCCTGGAGAAGCCGGCGGACGGCTGAGGACCGGGACGACGGACAGGACGCGCGAGCGGCGCCCCGCCAAGTGGCGGGGCGCCGCTCGTGCGCGTGGCGGGCGGTCCGGTCAGGCGGGAGCCGCCGGGGCGATGTTGCGGTTGCAGCGGAAGAGGTTCGCCGGGTCGAGGCGGGCCTTCAGCTCCGCCAGCCGCCGGTGGTCGTCCGGCTCCCAGAAGTCGGCCGTCCCGGCGCCCGGCGCGTCCTCGCCGTACACGAGGTTCTGGCAGCGGCCGCCCACCCGCTGCCCGGCCGCGTCGAGCACCCGGCGCATGGCCGCGCGGGCGTCGTCGGGGGCGGCGCCCATCAGCGGGACGAGCGCCCGCAGCAGATAGCCGGCCGAGCGGTGGCCGACGGCGGCGGGCACCTCGGGCTCCCGGCCCAGCGCCCCGCCGAGGTGGCGGACGTCCACGACGCAGGGCACGGGGGCGCCGGGTCCGGCCAGTTCGGTGATCGCGGCGGCCTCGGCCGGGTCGATCGCGCGCAGCAGCACATTGTCGCCGAGGTACGCGTGCGGCACCGGCGGGTCGTTGTAGATGGCTCCGCACTCGGTGTACGGCATCTCCGCGACGGTGTCGGCGAGCAGCGGCCCGGCCGCGCGCAGCGGCGCCACCAGCCGCTCCCCCTCGCGGTGGTCGCCGGTGTGGGCGACGCGCACATGGCCGACGTACCGGCCGCGCAGCTTCGCGGGGAACGCCGGCAGGTCGGGGTAGGCGAGGAGGGACATCGAGGAGGTCAGCTCCTCGGGCAGGTCCTCCGTCCACCGCAGGTACCGCTCCAGCAGACCGGGCGTCGCGGCCAGGTCGAAGACGAGCTCGCCGCCGTAGATCCGGCTCACCCGCACCAGGCCGGTCTCCACGGCGGTGACCACGCCGAAGTTGGCGCCCGCGCCGCGCAGCGCCCAGAACAGCTCCGGGTCGCTGTCGGCGGTCACGCGGCGGTGCCGGGCGTCGGCGGTGACGATCTCCACGGCCCGCACGTGGTCGGCGGCCCAGCCGAACCGCCGGCCCAGCAGCCCGAGTCCGCCGCCCAGCAGATAGCCGACGGCGCCCACGCCGGTGGACGAGCCGTTCAGCGGCGCGAGGCCGTAGCGGGCGGCGGCGTCCACGACGGCGCCGGCCCGGGTGCCGGCGGCGATCCGGGCCGTGCCGGCGGCGGCGTCCACGGTGACACCGGTGAGGGTGCCGGTGTCGATGAGGACGCCGCCGTCCAGCGGGGCGGACAGCCCGTGCCCGGTGGCCTGCGCGGCGACGGGCAGGGCGTGTTCGGCGGCGTACGCGACGGCCGCCGCCACATCGTCGGGCCCGTCGGGCCGGACCAGCACGGACGGACGGTGGCGGTAGGCGGTCTGGAAGCCCGCGCACCGGGCGTCGAACCCGTCGTCGCCGGGCAGCAGCACCGCGCCGCTCACCCGGTCCGCGAGGGACCGCACCGCAGCGGCAGCGTTCATGGGGAAGGTGTCCTCTCAGTCGTTCTCACACCGTCGGGCCGCACCGCCGCCCCGTCCGTCACCCGGCCGCGCGCCCGTGCGGCCGTCACAGCGGGTAGGGCTCCAGGTCGCCGGAGACGACCCGCTCGCGCAGCGCCCCCCGGTCCACCTTGCCGTTGGCGTTCAGCGGGAAGGTGTCCAGCGGGTGGTACGTCAGCGGGATCATGTACGGCGGGAGCGCGGCGCGCAGCCCGTCGTCGACCGCCTCCACGTCGAGGCCGTCGCCGGACACCACGGCGGCGAGCACGGTCACGCCCTCCTCGTCGCCCGGCACCGGCAGGACCACCGCCTGGGCCACACCGGGCTGCCGCAGCAGATGCGCCTCGACCTCGCCCGTCTCGATGCGGTGCCCGAGGATCTTCACCTGGGTGTCGAGCCGCCCCAGGTAGGCGAATTCGCCGTCGGCGGTGCGGCGCACCAGGTCGCCCGTGCGGTACCACCGGCCGGGTTCCCCGCCGTACGGCGCCGCCGTGTGGAAGGCCCGCGCGGTCTGCTCGGGCGCGTCGAGGTAGCCGTCGAAGACCTGCGCGCCGGACAGGCACAGCTCGCCGGTCTCGCCGTCGGCGACGGGACGGCCGTCCTCGGTGAGCGCGGCCGCCGCCATGCCGGGGTAGGGGGTGCCGATCGGCACGATGCCGTTGACCGCCCGGTCGGGCGAGGTGCGCGGGTCCCAGCGGTGCACCATGCAGGCGATGGTCGCCTCGGTCGGGCCGTACAGGTTCTCCACCACGGAGCCGGGGGCGGCCTCCTGCCAGGCGGCGGCGACGGTGTCGGGCAGCGCCTCGCCGCAGAACAGGCTCCAGCGCAGGCCGGGCAGGCTGCCCGGCTTCAGCCGTCCCCTGCGGTGCTGGAGGACGGCGACGGACGGCACGGAGAACCAGACGGTGACGGCGTTGTCGCGGACGAAGTCCAGCGGCGCCATGAGGTCCGTCGCGCCCAGCGGCAACAGGTGGCCGCCGCTGCCCCACGCCATGAACAGGTCGAAGACGGACAGGTCGAAGGTCTGGTCGAAGGTGTTGGTGAAGCGGTCGTCGGGGGTGAAGCCGTACCGCTCGGTGTTGGCCCGGAGGAAGGAGGCGACGTGGGTGTGGGCGATCGGCACGCCCTTGGGCCGGCCGGTGGAGCCGGAGGTGAACAGCAGGTACGCCGTGTCCGCCGGATCGGGGGACACCGGCGCGGCCTGCGGTTCGGCGGCGGCGACGTCCCGCCGGGTCAGGACGCGCGCCCCGGCGGGCAGGGCCGCGGGTGCCTCGTCGTGCTCCGGCAGGACGAGGGCGGGGGCGACGGCGAGTCCGGTGAGGAGCGGGCCCAGCCGGGGCAGGGCGCCGCCGTCGGCGAGGAGCGCGTCCACCCCGGCCCGCTCCAGCACGTCGCGGTTGCGGGCCGCCGGGTACTTGGGGTGCAGCGGGACGGCGGCGGCCCCGGCGTACAGCGCGGCCAGGAACCCGGCGTAGGAGACGACGCTCCGGTGGGCGAGGACGCCGACGCGGCGGGGCCGCCCGCCGGCGGCCGCGGTGAGCGCGGCGGCCCAGCGCAGGGCCAGGGCGTCGAGCTCGCCGTAGGTCCAGGTGCGTCCGTCGAGGGTCAGGGCGGGACGGTCCGGGTGACGGAGCGCCGAGGCGCGGAAGCCGGCGTGGAGGAAGGACGGCTGCGGTTCCTGCATGGTCTCTCGCGTTTCGCTGCGGTGGTGCGGGGCGGTGTGGACGGTCCGGCCGGGTGCCGGACACCGTGTCGGAACGGCCGGACACCGTGTCGGACGGCCGGGCGTGGGAACGGCCGGGGCGTGTGGGAACAGCCGAGGGCGCGGGCGGGTCGGGTCGGGCGGAGGGGTGCGGGGCTTGGAGTACGGCCCTAGGGCTGGAGGCGGCTGACCTGCCAGCCGCCGTCGTCGCCGTCGCGGTCGTAGCGCAGCCTCTCGTGCAGCCGGTCCGTCCCGTTGGCCCAGAACTCCACCTCGGCGAAGTGGAGTTCGTACGCGGTGAACCCCTCCGGGCAGGGCAGCGGCTCCCCGCTCGCGGCGAGGCGGGCCGCCCGCTCGCGCAGCTCCGCCACGCCCTCCAGGCCGTCGAGGGGCTCGCTCTGCCGTGCGGCGGTCGACATGGCGTGGGTGAAGACGGGGCGGGCCGCCCACAGGGCTTCCGTCTCGGGGCGGGGCAGGCGCGTGACGGGGCCGGCGACGATGACCTGCTGGCTGGTCTCGCGCCAGTACAGGACGCCGGACGCCCAGGGGTTGGCGGCCAGCTCGCGGCCCTTGCGGCTGCCGTCGTGGCTGAGGAAGAGGAACCCGTCGTCGGTGACCTTGCCGACCACGACGATCCGGGTGGAGGAGCGGCCGCGCGGGTCGGCGGTGGCGAGGGCCAGGGCGCGCGGCTCGCGGACGCCGTGGGCGGCCGCCGCGTCGAGCCATGCCCGGAGCAGCCCCATCGGCTCGGCCGGGGGCCGCTCGAACTCGGGGAAGGCCACCCGTACCGTTCCGGTGAGGCTCTCCGACCTGGTGCTGCTCATGTGTCTCTCCGTGTGCCGGGGGTGGTCCGTGCGCGGGGCGGGCGGGCCCGCGCGGGTGTGCGCGGGGCGGGGGCGGGGCCCGACGCCCCGGGACCGGGGATCGGGCGCGGGGCGCTCAGAGCCGCAGCGTGCCCTCCAGGACGAGGACGCCGTCGCCGCCGACCTCGACGGTGTGCACCTCGTCGCCGCTGCCGTGGGCGATGGCGTGCATCGGCGAGGGGCGGCCCATCTCGACGCCCTGGGTGATCACGATGTGCTGCCCGTACGCGGCGAGCCCGTGGCGGGCGAGATGGATGGCGATGGGCCCGGCGGCGGAGCCGGTCGCGGCGTCCTCGACCACGCCGTACGCCGGGGAGAACATGCGGCTGCGCCAGCGGGTGCCGGATCCGGCGAAGCAGTTGGCGGCCATGTCGGGGAACGCGGCGAGGGCGCGGTGGTCGGGGGTGAGCGCGGACAGCTGCTCGACGCTCTCCAGGCAGACCAGCACGTGGCGGGGGCCGTTGCGGTAGATGTCCACCGGCAGGGCGGTGTCCCGCACGCCGAGCGCGGCGAGCAGTTCGGCGCGCCGGTCGAAGGGCTCCCACACCGGTACGGGCTGCCGCATCCAGGCCGTCCGCACCACGCCGCCGTCCCGCCGCAGCTCGAACGGGACGAGGCCCATGCCGGTCTCCAGCTTCAGCTGGTCGACGGAGCGGCGGTTGCCGAGGGCGATCGCGGTGCCCAGCAGCGGGTGGCCGGCGAAGGGCAGTTCGTTGACCGGTGTGAAGACGCGGACGTAGGCGTCGCCGCCCTGCCGGGGGCGCATCACGAACACGGTCTCGGAGAGGTTCATCTCGCGGGCGATGCGCTGCATCCGCTCCGGGGTCAGGCCGTCGGCGTCGAAGTAGACCGCGACCGGGTTGCCGTGGAGGGGCTCGGTGGCGAAGGCGTCGACCACCGCGTAGGAGTAGGAGGGCATGGGTGTCTCGCTGTTCTGTGTCAGGCGACGCCGAGGGCGTGGCGTACGGCGGCGGCGAGGAGGCGGGGCCCGTCCTGGGTGAGCACCGACTCGGCGTGGAACTGCACGGAGGCGAAGCGCGGGCCGCGCAGGGCGTGGACCTCCCCGGTGGCCGGGTCGCGGCTGACGTCGACCCGGCCCACGGGTCCGGCGTCGCGCCGGTCGGTGTCGCTGCGGGCGGCGAACGTGTTGTAGAAGCCGACCCGTTCGCGGCTGCCGAAGAGGTCGATCTCCTTCTGGAGGCCCTGGTGCGGCGCGGGCAGGCGGCGGATGGGGAAGCCCAGTTCGAGCGCGAGGAGCTGGTGGCTGAGGCAGACGGCGACGAAGGGCAGGCGCCGGTCGAGCAGGGTGCGCACCGCCGCGCGCATGTGGGCGATCTTGGGGTGGCCGTCCTCCTCCGGGTCGCCGGGTCCCGGTCCCATCACGACGAGGTCGTACGCGTCGAGGGCGTACTCCTCGTCGAAGCGGCGGACCGTCACCTCCAGGCCGAGGGAGCGCAGCTGGTGGTCGATCATGGCGGTGAAGGTGTCCTCGCCGTCGACGATCAGCACCCGCCGCCCGGCCAGGTCGCCGTCCGCGGCGCGCCGGCGTTCGCCGGGGTCGTCCAGCCAGAAGCGGGCGATGGTGTCGTTGCGCCGCTCCAGCGCGGCCCGTACGTCCGGGTGGTCGTCCAGGCGGCGGGCGCCGGAGGACTCCAGGGCGGCGACCAGGCCGGCGGCCTTGGCGCGGGTCTCGGCGGCCTCGGACGCGGGGTCGGAGTGGCGTACGAGGGTGGCGCCGACGCCGATGCGCACCCGGCCGCTCCGGTCGATGTCGGCGGTGCGGATGAGGATCGCCGAGTCGAGGGCGCGCGCGCCGTGCTCGTCGCGGCCGATCAGGGCGGCGGTGCCGGAGTAGTAGCCGCGGCCGCCCGGCTCGAACGCGTCGATGACCCGGCAGGCGCTCTCCAGCGGCGATCCGGTGACGGTCGGGGCGAACATCGTCTCGCGGAGGATGTCGCGCACATCGCGCCGGGTGCGGCCCTCGATGAGGTACTCGGTGTGCGCGAGGCGCGCCATCTCCTTCAGGTACGGGCCCCGGACGCGGCCGCCGCCCTCGCAGACGCGGGCCATCATCTTCAGCTCCTCGTCCACCACCATGTACAGCTCGTCGGCCTCCTTCCGGTCGGCGAGGAAGTCCATGACGCCGGACAGGTCGGGCCCGCCGGGCGGGTAGCGGTAGGTGCCGCTGATCGGGTTCATCACGGCGGTGCCGCCGTCGAGGCTGATGTGGCGCTCGGGCGAGGCGCCGACGAGGGTGCGCTCGCCGGTGTGGACGAGGAACGTCCAGTAGGCGCCGACCTCCTGCTCCAGGAGCCGGGCGAAGAAGGACAGGGCGCTGTGCGGGCCGTAGTCGGTGATGTCGGCGACGAAGGAGCGGCGGATGACGAAGTTGGCGCCCTCGCCGGTGCCGATGGCCTCGTCGACGACCTTGCGCACGAGGGTCTCGTAGGCGTCGTCGTCCACGTCGAAGTGGGCGCCGCGCAGGGCGGTGGCCGTGCGGGGCAGCCGGGGCAGGGCGTCGGCGAGGGCGACGCGCTGCTGGCGGCCGACGGTGAGCGCGATGAGCGGGGCGCCGTCGTCGGGCGCGGCGAAGCCCCGCTCGGCGATCTGCCGGTACGGGATGAGGGCGAGCACCTCGTGGTGGGCGCCGGGCCGCGCGGGCTCGTCGGCGAGCGGGATGCCGGCGAGCGTCCGGGGAGTGCTGACAGCGCCGGTGAGGACGTCGAGGACGCGCGGGCCCGCGGACTCGGGCCGGTACAGCAGGGCGTAGGCGTCCGGCGGGTCGGTCAGGACGACGTCGAGCAGGTCGCGGCCGACCGGGTCGTGGCCGAGCTGGTCGCGGTCGAGCGGGGCGCCGGGGCGGTCGCTCATGCGAAGACCTCCTTCGCGGGGAGGACCACCGCGCAGCGCTCGGCGGCGTAGGTGAGGGCGAGGCGGTGGTGGTGCTCGGAGAAGTCGGCGACCGCGTCGGCGACGAGGAACGCCTGGATGTCGTGGGTGAACGCCTCGACGGCCGTCATGAGGACGCCGATGTGGGCGTAGACCCCGCAGACGATCAGCTGGTCGCGGCCGGACTCGCGCATCAGGTCCAGCAGCGGGGAGCGGTGGAAGGCGCTGTAGCGCCACTTGGTCAGCTGCCAGTCACCGTCGGCGGGGGCCAGCGGCGGGGCGACCTCCCGGTCGGCGGGGGCGCGGCGCATGCCCGGGCCCCAGAAGTCCTTGAGCAGGCCGCGTTCCTCGTCGGTCATGCTGCCCGGCTGGGCGGTGTAGGCGATCTGCGCTCCGGCGGCCGCGGCGCGCCCGCGCAGTTCGGCGGCGTTGTGGGTGAGTTCGTCGCGCAGGGTGCCGGGGAGCGGGGAGAGGAAGTACCGCTGCATGTCGTGGACGAGCAGGACGGCGCGGTCCGGGTCGGGCGTCCAGCGCGCGGTGTTGCGGGGCAGGTCCCCCGGGGTCGGGAACGCGTAGGGCTCGATGGGCGGTATGCCGGCCATGGTCTTGCCTTCCAGTGACGGACTCGGGCGCCGCCCCGGTCGGGGGCGGCGGGCGCCGTCCCGGTGGGGGCGGCGGGCGCTGACCCCGGTCGGGTCAGGCTTGCCAGGCGGCGACCACCGACAGGGCCTGCCGCGGGTTGAGTCTCGGGTCGCAGAACGTCGTGTACTTGTCGCCGACGCGGTCCGGCCCGACGTCGTGGGACACGCACTCGGTGACGTCGTTGGGGGTGGTCTCCAGGTGGAGTCCGCCGCAGACGCCGCCGGCGCCGGTGACGGCCTCCTGGAAGCCCCGCACCTCGCGGACGACGGTGTCGACGTACCGGGTCTTGTTGCCGTCCGGCGCGGCGACGGTGTTGCCGTGCATCGGGTCCGTCAGCCAGATCACCGGGTGGCCGGACTCCCGCACGGCCGCCACCAGCCGGGGCAACCGCCCGGCGACCCGGTCGGCGCCCATCCGGGCGATCAGCGTGAGCCGCCCGGGCTCGCGGTCCGGGTCGAGCCGCGCGCACAGCGCGACCAGCTCGTCCGGTTCCATGGCGGGACCGACCTTGCAGGCCACCGGGTTGCCGACGGCGGCCAGCAGGGCGACGTGCGCGCCGTCCAGCGCGCGGGTGCGCTCGCCGATCCACGGCCAGTGCGTGGATCCGAGGAACAGCCCGCCCCGCTCGTCGGCGCGCAGCTGCGGCAGCTCGTAGTCGAGGAGCAGCGCCTCGTGGCTGGTCCACACCGGGGCGCCGACGGGCTCGTGGGCGGCCTGCGGGCCGCGCCAGCCGAGGTGCTCCATGACGGTGGCGGCGGCCCGGTGCCCGTCGAGGAGGCGCCCCGGGTCGGGGCGGCGGGCCTCCGGGTCGGGCTCCGGGGAGTTGACCAGGTGGCCGCGGAAGACCGGCAGGACGGTGTCGCCGACGGTCTCGGTCGGCCTGGAGCGCGGCTTGGTGTACTGGCCGGCGATCCGCCCCGCCCGCAGGACCGGCCGGTGGGCGTTCATCCGCAGGGTGCCGGCGAGCAGGTCGAGGAGCGCCGCCTTGCGGGCGACGTCGCCGAAGGTGCTCTCGGCGGGGTCCTCGGCGCAGTCACCGGCCTGGACGACCAGGGCCTCTCCCGCGGCCACCCGGGCCAGGGCGGCGCGCAGCCGGCGCAGGTCGGCGGGGCGTACCAGCGCGGGGCGCGCCGCCAGTTCCCGGCCGGCGCGCTCCGCGCGGGCCGTGTCGGGCCAGTCGGGCTGTTGCAGGGCCGCACGGGCTCGGATGCCGCGCAGGACTTCGTCCACGGGGATGCTCCCAGGCGTCGCCGGTCGGTCAGGTGGGGATGCCCGCGCGCTTGATCTCCGGTACGGGGATGCCGAGGGCACGCAGCTGCTCGAAGGGGTTCATGAACTCCCGCTGGAGCTTGATCTTGCCGTTCTCCAGCTCGAAGGAGTGCAGGAAGTGGTTCTGGTAGTAGCCCTCGGGGTAGTCGGCGAAGAGGATCTTCCCGCGGCCGTCGCACTCGACCCAGAAGCGGTTGGGGTCCTGCGTCTCGAAGATCTCGATGTTGTACCACTCCCAGTCGGGGAAGGTCTTCAGCGACCACACCGCGTGCTCCCCGAGCCGGTCGCGGCCGTTGATGCTGATCGGCTGACCGGTGTCGGTGGTCCACAGACCGCCCCGGCCGTCCTCCGTGAACAGCAGGTGGCGGCGGAGGCGGTCCTCGCCCCGGGCGGCCATGTACTTCTCGACCGTCTCCCGGTTGATCCGGCGCAGCTCCGCCTCGTCCGTGAAGCCCTGCCGAGCGGTTTCGGACATGCGCGTCCCCCAAAACTGTGTGAAGCGGACTGGAAGCCGGCCCGGAACGCGCCTGACCGGACGTGGGTGGCGGGGCCGGTGGAAGGGGCTTCGGGCCGTGATGTCCGCAAGTCTTGCCGGAGGCCCCGGAGCCTTACAAGAAAGAAAGGTTCAGCTCGACGTCAGGCTCGGTCACGTTTGACCGAGCTTCCGCAAGACGCGGCCGACATTGTCAGAAGATCGTCAGCGGGGCGCCAAATCCCTGACAGATGGCGCATGGTGGGGCGCGTGAGGCGGAAGCCTTCCCCGATGGGTGGCGGAAGCGGGGCCGGCAGTCGCCGTCTTGGCCCCGTCCTCTCCGGCCGGCCCGGCCCGCCCGCCCGGCGGGGCCGCGCGCCGGTCCACGAACGAAAGGCACGTCGGCAGACCATGCGCTTCCTGTTCACCACCACACCCGGCTTCTCCCACACCGTCCCCCTCGTCCCGCTCGCCCAGGCGGCCCGGCTCGCCGGCCACCAGGTGCTGTTCGCGGCGGGCGGTCCCGCCCTGCGCGCGGCGACCGAGGCGGGCCTGACCGCCGTCGACCCGGCCCCCGGCGAGGACCTGACGGCCCCCTACATACGGCTCGCGTCGACCGCCATCGGCGAGGAGCTGTCCGTCGAGTACGTCATGCGGCAGGTGTTCGGCGCGTTCGCCGAGATCGGCGACATGATGCTGCCCGGCCTGACGCGCACCGCCCGCGAGTGGCGCGCCGACGTGGTGCTCTACCCGCCGATGCTGCCCGCCGCGCTGGTCGCCGCGCGGAACGCCGGCAGCCTCGCCGTGGAGCACGGCATCGGCCTGCGCCACCCGGTGTTCCCGCTCGGCGACGGCGCGGCAGCCGCCGAGGCCGGCGGACAGCGTCCACTGCCCGACGTCGAGCTGAGCCTGGGTCCCGAGTCGTTGGAGAAGATCAACCCGACCGCGCCGGCCGACGCCGTCCCGTACGACGTGGTGACGATGCGCCCCTGCTCGTACAACGGCGGCGGGGTGCTGCCCGACTGGGCGCTGTCCGCGCCGAAGCGGCCGCGCGTGCTGGTCACGCTCGGCTCGGTGCCCGCCCACAACGACACCCAGGTGGGGCTGCTGCGCGAGGTGATCCGCGGTGCCCTCGGCCTGGACGCCGAGGTCGTCGTCACCTCCGGCGGCTCGGACCTGGCGGGGAAGCTGGACGTCGACGACGAGCGGGTACGGCTGATGGACGCGTTCCTGCCGCTCGGGGCGGTGCTGCCGACCTGCGCGGCGGTGGTCCACCACGGCGGGATGAGCACCATGTTCTCCGCGCTCGCCGCCGGTGTCCCTCAGGTCGTCGTGCCCACCACCAAGGGCGACGCGCTCACCAACGCCCAGGTGGTCGCCGAGCGCGGCGCCGGTCTCGCGCTGGACCCCGCCGGGTGCACCGCCGACACGGTGGGCGAGGCCGTCCGCCGGGCCGTGCGCGAGCCCGGCTTCCGCGCGGTGAGCGAGGTCGTCTCGGCCGAACTGGCCGCCATGCCCGACCCGTCGGACGTGGTGGAGCAGCTCGCCCGCCGCGCCCGCGCCCACCGCTCCTGACCCCCGTCCCCTTCACGGAAGCCACCGCATCATGCAACTCACCGTCCTCGGCGCCACCGGGGGCACCGGCCGCCTGGTGGTCGAGCAGGCCCTCGACGCCGGCCATCACGTACGGGCCGTCGTCCGCGACCCGGCGAAGCTCACCGTCCGGCATGACAGGCTCGCCGTCCTGCGGGCCGACGTGTTCGCCGCCGTCGACCTGGTGCCCGCGATCGACGGCACCGACGCCGTCGTCTCCGCGCTCGGCGCCAGGGACCGCAAGGACACCGGGCAGGTCTGCTCGCGGGCCGTGCGCGCCCTGCTGGAGGCGATGGAGCGGACCGGGGTGCGCCGCGTCGTCGCGGTCAGCGCCCAGCCGGTGCTGCGCTCGGGCGCGGGCGAGCCGTTCTGGTTCCGTACGACGGTCACCCCGATCGTCCGGGCGGTCTACCGGAACGTGTACGCGGACCTGGAGGTGATGGAGCGCCTCCTCGCCGGCAGCGACACCGACTGGACGGTGCTGCGGCCCCCGTACCTCACCGACAAGCCGGGCACCGGCCGGTACCGGACCGCACTGGAGGAGAACGTCAGCGGTTCCAGCCTGACCCGCGCCGACCTCGCGAAGGCGCTGCTCGACGTGGTCGGCGACCCCGGCACGGTCCGCCACGCCATCGGCGTCGCGGGCCCCTGACCCGCCCCTGCCGTCCTGTCCGGCGTCCGGCGCGCGGACCGCGGGGTCGGGCGGGCCGGACCGATCCTCACGAGGAGAGAACCGTGTCCCGACCCGACTTCACCGAGGACGCCGCGCCGGGCGGGCCCGCGTACGCGCGCCGCTGGTGGGCGCTGGTCGTCATCGGGCTGGCCCAGCTGATGGTGGTGCTCGACGCCACGATCGTGAACATCGCCCTGCCGTCGGCCCAGACCGACCTGGTCTTCTCGGACGGCGACCGGCAGTGGGTGCTCACCGCCTACGCGCTGCCCTTCGGCAGTCTGCTGCTGCTCGGCGGGCGGCTCGCCGACCTGTTCGGCCGCCGCCGCGCCTTCCTGGCCGGGCTCGCCGGCTTCGCCGTCGCCTCGGCGGTCGGCGGCGCCGCGACCAGTTTCGGGATGCTCGTGGCGGCGCGGGCGGGGCAGGGCGTGTCCGGGGCGCTGCTGGCGCCCGCGGCGCTGTCCCTGCTCACCACGACGTTCACCGAACCGCGCGAGCGCGCCAAGGCGTTCAGCGTGTTCGGGGTCATCGCGGGCGCCGGCGGCGCCGTGGGGCTGCTGCTCGGCGGGGTGCTCACCGAGTACGTCGACTGGCGCTGGTGCCTCTACGTCAACCTGTTCTTCGCCGCCGCGGCCTTCGCCGGGGGCCTCGCCGTCCTGCCCGGCTTCCGCTCCGCGGGGCCGCGGCCCCGGCTGGACCTGCCCGGCACGGTCGCGGTCTCCGCCGGGGTGTTCGGCGTGGTCTTCGGGTCGGCCAACGCCGAGCGGACCGGCTGGGGCGCCCCGTCCGCCTGGGGGTTCCTGGCCGCCGGCGCGCTGCTGCTGGTGGCGTTCGTGTGGTGGCAGGTGCGGGCGCCGCATCCGCTGCTGCCGCTGCGGGTGCTGCTGGACCGCGACCGGGGCGCGTCGTTCCTGGCGATCCTCGTCGTCGGCTGCGGGCTGATGGGCGTCTTCCTCTTCCTGACGTACTACCTGCAGCTGAGCCTCGGCTACTCGGCGCTCAACACGGGCCTGGCGTTCCTGCCGATGATCGGCGCCATGGGCGTGGCTCCGGTGCTGGCGGCCGGGCTGCTGCCGAAGATCGGGCCGCGTCCCGTGGTGCCGGCCGCGATGGCGCTGACCGTCGCCGGACTGGTGTGGCTGACGACGCTGGACCTGGACAGCGCGTACGCGACCGGGGTGCTGCCGCCGCTGCTGGTGGTCGGCGCGGGCCTGGGCGGCGCGATGGCCCCGGCGATCAACATGGCCACGTACGGGGTCGAGGCCAGGGACGCGGGCGTCGCGTCGGCCGCGGTCAACATGGTGCTCCAGGTGGGTGGTTCGGGCACCCTCGCCGGGCTGAACACCCTGGCCACGAGTGCCGTGGCGGCCCGTCTGGAGGGCAGGCCCGCCACGCCGGCGGCGCAGGCGGAGGCCGCGCTGCACGGCTACGCCACCGCCTACTGGTGGTCGGCGGGCCTCTTCCTCGCCGGCGCGGTCGTCTGCTTCCTGCTGTACCGGCCGGGCCGGGTCGAGGTGTCGGAGCACCAGCCGGTCCCGATGTGACGGAGGGCGCGCACGCGCGTCGGCCGGGACCCGGTGTGCGGGTCCCGGCCGACGGCCGCCGTCGTCAGGCGCGTTCCGCCTCGGCGGCGAGGTGGTCCACCGTGCGCCGCAGCGCCTCGCCGAGCGGTACGCGCGGCGCCCAGCCGGTGGCGGCCCGGAACGCCGACGCGTCGATGGTGACGCTGGCGAAGTCGCCCGGCTCCGCGTGCGCGGGCGGTTCGACGGAGACGACGGGCACGGGCGGCTTGCCCACGCGCTCCGCCACGAGGGCGGCCACCTCCTCGAAGACCGGGCCGAGCGGGCTGCCGTGCCCCGTGCCGATCGGCCAGTGGCGGCCGGCGACGGCGTCGATGCGGTCGACGGCGGCGGTGACGGCGCGGGCGGCGTCCTCGATGTACAGCAGGTCGCGCCGGACCGTGCCGTCGTGCCACATCGTGATCGGGTCGCCGGCCAGCGCCCTGCGGGTCATGGCCGAGACGATGCCGCGGTCGCGTGCCGTGGAGTGCGGCCCGTAGCCGAAGACCGTCGGCAGCCGTACGGAGGCGGCCCGCACCGCGCCGCGGGCCGTCGCCTCCAAGAGCAGCCGCTCGGCGGCGAGCTTCTGGCGGTCGTACGCCCCGGCCGGCCGGTCCTCCTCGCTGCCGTCGAGGACGCCCTTGTCGCTGGGGCCGGCCTGGGACGCGGCGCCCGTGAACACGACGGCGGGCGGGGGCCCTTCGCTCCGGGCGGCGAGGGCGTCCACGAGGTCGCGGGCGAGCCCGACGTTGACGCGTTCGGCCGCCGTGTCGCCGTCCTCCACCCGCCAGGTGGAGGTGGCCGCGCTGTACAGGGTGGCCAGGACGACGATGTCGGCGCCCGCCACGGCGGCGGCCATCTCCCCCGGCTCCGTCAGGTCGGCGGCCCGCACCTCGACGTCGGCGCGGGCCCCGGCCGGGGCGGTGGCCGGACGGCGTGAGACGGCCCTGATCCGCACGTCCCGCGCGGCGAGTTCGCGCAGCACGGCCGAGCCGACGAATCCCGTCGCGCCGAGCAGCGCGACCAGCGGCGGGTTCACTGCCACAGCGCCTCCTCCGTCTTGCGGCAGGTGCCGTACTCGGGCAGCAGGCCCCGCTCGCGCGCCTCGGCGAGCGTGGGCGCGGCCTTGTCCCGCTCCGACTGGGCCAGTTCGTACCCCTCGGGCACGGGCAGGCCGAGGGCCGGGTCGAGGGGTGAGACGGCCAGCTCGTTCTCGGGGACGTACCCCTCCGACATGACGTAGACGACCATCGAGTCGTCCTCCAGGGAGAGGAACGCGTGGCCCACGCCGACGGGGATGTACACGGCCTTGCAGGTGTCGCCGCCCAGCTCGGCGGCCTCCCACCGGCCGAAGGTGGGCGAGCCGACCCGCAGGTCCACGAGGTAGTCGTGGACCCGGCCGTAGGGGCAGTAGACGTACTTGGCGCGGCCGGGCGGGGTGGCCGTGTAGTGGATGCCGCGCAGGACGCCCCGCGCGGACAGGTTGTGGCTGATGTCGCGGACGGGGAACAGGGTCTTGCCGCGGGCGCCGGTGAAGACGGCGTCCTGGTACGGCGAGGTGAACAGCCCGCGGTCGTCGCGGTGGACGGGCGGGGTGAACGCGAACGCGCCCTCGATGCCCAGGGTCTGAACCTGCACGGTGCTCACTGCCTTCCGATGGGGGTGACGGTCGCGTCCGGGGTCACAGTGCGGTGAGGACGTCGCGCAGGGCGTGGATGACGCGGTCCTGGACGGCCTCGGGGAGCGAGGGGTACATGGGCAGGGAGAAGATCTCCCCGGCGAGTTTCTCGGTGACGGGCAGGGAGCCCTTCTCCCACCCGAGGTGCGCGAAGCCGGACATGGTGTGCACGGGCCAGGGATAGCTGATGTTCAGCGCGATGCCGTGGGCCTTGAGCGCCTCGATGATCTCGTCGCGGCGCGGGTGGCGCACCACGTACACGTAGTAGACGTGGGTGTTGCCCGGGTTGGTGCGCGGCAGCAGCAGCCCGCCGGGCCCGGTCAGGTCGCCCAGGCCCTCCTCGTAGCGGCGGGCGACGGCGTTGCGGCCCTCGATGTAGGCGTCCAGGCGGCGGAGCTTGGTGCGCAGGATCTCGGCCTGGACCTCGTCGAGGCGGGAGTTGTGGCCCGGGGAGCGCACGACGTAGTACACCTTGTCCATGCCGTAGTAGCGCAGCTGGCGCATGGCGTGGTCGGTGTCCTCGTGCGCGGTCAGGACCGCGCCGCCGTCGCCGTAGGCGCCCAGGACCTTGGTGGGGTAGAAGGAGAAGGCGGCGGCGTCGCCCATCGTGCCGGCCAGCCGGCCGTGGTGGCGGGCGCCGTGGGCCTGCGCGCAGTCCTCCAGGATCCTCAGCCCGTGCCTGCGCGCGATCTCCTCCAGCGGTGCCATGTCGACGCACTGCCCGTACAGGTGGACCGGCAGGATCACCTTCGTCCGGTCGGTGACCGCCGCCTCGACACGGTCGGTGTCCATGAGGAAGTCGTCCTCGCGCACGTCCACGAACACCGGCGTCGCACCCGTCCCGGCGATCGCGACGACGGTGGGGGCCGCCGTGTTCGACACGGTGACCACCTCGTCGCCCGGCCCCACCCCCAGCGCCTCCAACGCCAGCTTCAACGCGTTCGTGCCGTTGTCCACCCCCGTGCACCGCATCCCCGCACCGTGGTACGCGGCGAACTCCTCCTCGAAGCCCGCCACACTCTCCCCCAGCACCAGACGCCCCGAGGCGAACACCCTCTCGACCGCGCCGAGAATGTCGGCCCTCTCCTTCTCGTACTCCGGCAGATAGTCCCAGACGTAAGTGGTCATGGCTCTCCTCTGGTCATGGCTGGTCCTTGCTCGCTGTGGTGCGTCCTGCGCGGTGGTCAGCGCCGCGCGGGCGCGCCGAACCACCGGTCGAGGGCCTCGCGGAGGCCGTCCGTCCCGGTGCCGGCCCAGGCGGTATACCCGTCGGGGCGCACCAGCAGGGTCTGGGGCGCGGCGAGCGGGTCGCCGGGGGCCGCTCCGACGGGCCGCGCCGTGACGGTCAGCACCCGGTCCTTCCAGCCCTCGGCCGCGGCCCGCGCCTCCGGGTCGTCGCCGAGGTCGAGGAGCAGTCCCTGGCCGGTGCGCAGCAGCGCCGCGGTGGTGGTGTCGCCGGTGGCGGTGCGCAGCGGGCGGGGCGGCAGGCGGCGGCCGAGCAGCGGGTGGGTGCCGTCGCCGAGGTCGTAGCGGATGTCGAGGCCGCTGACGACGCCGGCGAGGTGGCGCCGTACGTCCTCGTACGCGATGAGCTCCCCGAACAGGGAGCGCAGCGGGTCGGCTTCCTCGCCGCCGATGTAGAGGGCGCCCTGGACGCGGGTGTTGGTCAGCAGCCGGGCGCCGACCGGGTGGCGCTCGTCGTGGTAGGTGTCGAGGAGGCCGGGCGGGGCCCAGCCCTGGACGGTCGCGGCGAGCTTCCAGCCCAGGTTGACGGCGTCCTGCACGCCGGTGCTGAGGCCCTGGCCGCCGGCGGGGAGGTGGATGTGCGCGGCGTCCCCGGCGAGCAGCACCCGGCCGCGGCGGTAGTGGGTGACCTGGCGGGAGACGTCGGTGAAGGAGCTGACCCAGTGGGCGGAGCCGCCGCTGATGTCCTCGCCGGTGATGCGCCGCCAGGCGGCGGCGATCTCCGCGAAGTCCGGCTCGGTGGCGCGTTCGCCTGCGGGGGTGCCGGCGGGGCAGACGATGACGCGGTCCACGCCGTCGCCGAGCGGCGCGGCCATCACCATGCCCTCGGGGTGCCGCTCGCCGAGGAAGCGGGGGCGGATGGCGCAGCCGACGACGTCCGCGAGGTACATCTCGCGGGTGGCCGGGGAGCCGGGGAAGTCGAATCCGGCGGCTTTGCGGACGGCGCTGTGCCCGCCGTCGCAGCCGACCAGGTAGGCGGCGCGGAGGCGGCGGGCGCCCTGCGGGGTGGCGGCTTCGATCTCGACGGCGTCCCCCGTGTCGGTGAGGGCGGTCAGCTCCCAGCCGCGCCGGATGTCCGCGCCCAGTCCGCGGGCCCAGGCCTCCAGGACCTCCTCCGTCTTCGACTGGGGTATGCCGCGGGCGCCGAAGTGCGCGTCGGGCAGGACGGAGTAGTCGAAGACGATGCCGCCGAAGTGGCCCTGCGGGCTGGTCTCCAGGCCGGGCCCGAACCCTTCCAGCAGGCCGCGCTGGTCGAACACCTCCATGGTGCGGGCGGTGAAGCCGAGGCCGCGGGACTGGCCGGTGGGCCGGGCCAGCCGCTCCACCACGACGACGCGCGCGCCGCCCAGGCGCAGTTCGCCTGCGAGCATCAGCCCGGTCGGGCCGGCCCCGACGACGATGACGTCTGTGTCCATGGGTCTCTCCGTAGGTCGTGGCGCGTCCCCGGCCGTGCGGCGCGGTCGGCGCGGGCGGTACTGGGTGGTGCGCGCGGTACCGGGGGTGCGCGGGCGGCCGGTACGCGAGGGCGCGGGCGGGCTCAGGCCGCGTCGCCGCGCCGGTCGGTGGTGATGTCCATGAGGTAGCGGCCGTACGGGGAGTGGGCGAGGGCCATGCCGAGCCGGTGGCAGGCGTCGCGGTCGATGTAGCCCATGCGCCAGGCGATCTCCTCCACGCAGCCGATCCGCACCCCCTGCCGGTGCGAGAGCATCTGCACGTACTGCCCCGCGTCGGTGAGCGCGTCGTGGGTGCCCGTGTCCAGCCAGACGAAGCCGCGCCCCAGCTGCACCAGGGCGGCCTTGCCCCGCTCCAGGTAGATCCGGTTGAGGTCGGTGATCTCCAGTTCGCCGCGCTCCGACGGGCGCAGCGAGCGGGCGAGGCGGACGACGTCGTTGTCGTAGAAGTACAGGCCCGTGATCGCCAGGTTGGAGCGGGGCCGCGCGGGCTTCTCCTCCAGCCGGGTCAGCCGGCCGTCCTCGTCGATCTCGGCCACGCCGTACCGCTCGGGGTCCGCGACCGGGTAGCCGAACAGGACGCAGCCGTCGACGTCCGTGGCGCTGCTGCGCAGGATGTCGCCGAACCCGGGGCCGTGGAACAGGTTGTCGCCCAGGATGAGGGCGACCTGGTCGTCCCCGATGTGCTCCGCGCCCAGGATGAACGCGTCGGCCAGGCCGCGCGGCTTGTCCTGCTCGGCGTACGTCAGGGTGAGCCCGAGCGTCGAGCCGTCGCCCAGCAGCCGCTGGAAGCCGGGCACGTCGCCGGGCGCGGAGATGATCTGGATCTCCCGCACCCCGGCCAGCATCAGCACGGACAGCGGGTAGTAGATCATCGGCTTGTCGTAGACGGGCAGGAGCTGTTTGGAGACGCCCAGGGTGATCGGGTGCAGCCGCGTGCCGTGGCCGCCGGCGAGGATGATTCCTTTCACGCTTCCACCTCTGTGAGGGTCCGAGGGCCGTCCGGCTCGCCGAACCAGCGCCGCAGAGCGGCCCGTGTGGCGCCCCGGTCCGGTTCGCCCCGCCGCAGGGCCAGCACGACATGGCCGTCCGGGCGGACGAGGAGGGTGCCGGTGTCGTCCGGGAGGTCCGGGCAGGGTGCGCGGAGCGCCGCCGCCACCTCGCGCACCCGCCCGGCCCACGGCGCGGCGGCCGGCGCCGTCTCCCCCGGTCCGGCGGCCAGGCGCAGCAGGACGCCCCGCCCGTCACGCAGCAGCGAGAAGGTCGTCGCCGGCCCGCCGCCCGCCGTCAGCTCCGCGTACGGCAGCCGGGCGCCGAGCAGCGGATGCGGGCCGGGGGACGGCGGCGCGCCGGGCCGCGGCCCGTCCGGGGCCGCGACGTCGTAGCGGATGTCCAGGCCGGAGATGATCCCGGCCAGGTGGGCGCGCACCGGTTCCATCCGCAGCAGTTCGCCGAGCAGGGCGCGCGGCGGCTCGGACTCGGCGCCGCCGAACAGCAGTCCGGCCTGGGTCTCGATGTTGTCCAGCACCCGCCGGCCGACCGGGTGGCGTTCGGAGTGGTAGGTGTCCAGGAGGCCGGGGGGCGCCCAGCCCCGGACGGTCGCCGCGAGCTTCCAGCCGAGGTTGACGGCGTCCTGGAGGCCGAGGTTGAGCGCCTGGCCGCCGATCGGGGGCTGCCGGTGCGCGGCGTCCCCGGCGAACAGCAGCCGGCCGTGGCGGTAGGAGGTGAGCTGGCGGCAGGCGTCGCCGAACGCGTTGCGCCACAGGGGCGTGCCGCCGCCGATGTCCTCGCCGGTGACGCGCCGCCAGGCGCGGACGATCTCCTCGTACGGCGGTTCGCCGGTGCGCGGGCGCGGGGCGGCGCCGAACTCGTGGACCATCACGCGGGTGACCCCGTCCGGGCGCCGGGCGGCGATGGCCAGGCCGTGCGGCAGCCGCTCGAAGCGCCGGTCGGGGATCTCGACGCCGGCGACGTCGGCGCGCAGCAGTTCGCGGCGGGCGTCGTGGCCGGGGAACGGCACGCCGGTCAGGCGGCGTACGGTGCTGTCCTCGCCGTCGCAGGCGACCGCGTAGGCGGCGCGGACCCGCCGCGTCCCGTCGGGGCCGGCGATCTCGGCCTCCACCCCGTCCTCCCGCACGTCGAGGGCGCGCAGTTCGCGGCCGCGCAGCACACGGGCGCCGAGCGACCGCGCCCACTGCCCGAGCAGCTCCTCGGTGCGGGTCTGCGGCACCTTCCACTGGCCGCCGTAGGGCCCGGGCAGGTCCAGGGAGAGCGGGAGGCCGCCGAAGTGGCCGCGCGGTTCGCGGGGCGGGGTGCCCAGCGTGCCGAGCAGGCCCCGCGCGTCGAGGATCTCCATGGTCCTGGCGTGCAGGGTGGAGGCGCGCGACTCGGTGGTGGGGGTGTCCAGCCGTTCCACGACGAGGACGTCGGCGCCGCCCAGCCGCAGTTCGGCGGCGAGCATCAGTCCGACGGGGCCCCCGCCCACGACGAGGACCCGCGCGGTGTGCGGGCGGGGGGTCCGCTCGGTCACGCCCGGCGCCTCTCGGCGTGGTCCCGGGCGTGGCCGAGGGTGGCGAGGCTGTTGGCGCTGAGCGCGCCGCGCACGTAGTCGCGGGCGTCGGCGACGGTCGCCCGCTCGCCCAGGACCTTCGCGATGTTGTCCGTGTTGAGGACGACCGTGTGCTGGGAGGAGGCGGCGACCTTGCCGTCCTCGGTCTCCCGGAACGTCCAGCGGCCGGTGTGGAGGGTCATCAGGGCGGGCAGGGTGGTCTGCTTGTAGACGATCCGGTGGTGCGGATGGCAGACCCGGTAGGAGTGGGTGGTGTGGGTCGAGCCGTCCTTGGCGCGGGTCTCCATGCGCAGGCTCTGCACGCCCGGCGTGTCCTCGGTCAGTTCCACGGACGCCACGTGCGGGAGCCGCTCGGGCCAGCGGCCGGCCTCGTTGACGAAGTCGTAGAGGTCCTCGGCGGAGCCGTCGACGAGCACGGTGTCCTCGAAGGAGAACATCAGGTCGTCCTCGGCCGCCACCCGCTCCAGATTGGCCTTGAGCGCGGCCAGTTCGGACCGCGAGTTGCGGTCGACGGCCTCGTCGATCCAGGCGAGCCCCTCCGGGTCGTCGTCCACCGCGCGGTAGTCGTGCAGCAGGGTGACGCGGCAGCTGGCCGCGGTGAGCGGCTCGATGACCCAGGCGCCGCCCATCGCCGCGACGGGCGGCGCGGAGACCTCCTGCCGGAAGTCGACGCGCAGCGCGGCGGGGTCCAGGGTGCGCCGCGACGACCAGGTCTTCACCTCCCCGTTGGCGGTGGCCCAGATGCGGATGCGCTCCTGGTCGCCGTCGCGTTCCAGATGGTCGACGAAGATGGTGGGCGGGAAGATCCGCGGCCAGTTCTCCACCTCGGCGATCAGCCGGTAGACGTCCCCGGCGGGTGCGTCGACGGTGATGTCGTGCGCGGTCTCACGCGTCCCGTTCGCTGTCATGGCTGTGGTTCCCTCTCGTCCCGGGCGGTGGTCGGTGCGGCGGCTCAGTAGTTGCCCAGGCCGCCGCAGACGTTGAGCGCCTGGGAGGTGATGGACGCGGCGGTGTCGGAGGCGAGGTAGCCGACGAGGCCGGCGACCTCCTCGGGCGTCGAGTAGCGGCCCAGCGGGATCTTGGCCTGGAACTTCTCGAGGATGGCGTCCTCGGTCGTGTCGTAGGCGGCGGCGTAGCCCTGGCGGACGCGCTGCGCCATCGGCGTCTCGACGTATCCGGGGCACACCGCGTTGACGGTGATGCCGGTCGGGGCCAGCTCGTTGCCGAGGGCCTTGGTGAAGCCGACGACGCCGTGCTTGGACGCCGAGTAGGGGGCGCCGAGCACCACGCCCTGCTTGCCGGCCGTGGAGGCGATGTTGATGATCCGGCCGCGGTCCTTGTCCCGCATGCCGCCGGTGGTGAGGACCTCGCGGGTCATCCGGAAGACGCTGTTGAGGTTGGTGTCGATGACGTCGTGCCACAGCTCGTCGGCGATGTCGGCGGTGACGCCGCCGCCGCTGCGCCCGGCGTTGTTGACGAGGACGTCGACGGTGCCGAAGCGGTCGACGGCGGCCTGGACGAACGCCTTGACGTCGGCGTCCCGGCGCACGTCGAGGGCGGTGCCGTCGGCCTCGTACCCCTCCTCGCGCAGCTGCTTGACGGTGCTGAGGACGTTCTCGGCGGTGCGCGCGCCGATGAAGACGCGGTGTCCGGCGGCGGCGAGGGTCCGGGCGACGGCGAGCCCGATCCCGCTGGTGGCGCCGGTGATCAGGGCGACTCTCCGGTGCTGCTGAGACATGCTCTGGCTCTTTCCTTCGTACGTACGAGGTGGACGGCGTGCGGGGTGCCGGGCGCCGGTGCGCGGCCGGCCGGGCCGGGACGGGGCCGGTCAGGCGGCGACGAGCCGCCCGTTGACGGCGTCGATCAGCTCCCGGGGGGTGGCGGCGTCGGTGAGCACGGAGTCCTCGAGGGTGATGCCGTACTCGCGCTCGATGCGGCTGCCGGTCTCCAGCAGGGCCAGCGACTCGTAGCCGAGGTCGGTGAAGGTGGTGTCGAGGATGTCGCCGTCGAGGTCGGTCTCCTCGTCCGCGCCCGCGCTCTCCAGCAGGATGCGCTTGAGGTCGGCGAGGGTGAATTCGGTCGTGGACACGTCGTTCCCTTCGGTCAGCCGGGGGTGGCCGGCTTCGGGCGGGTGGGGACTTGCGGTGGGGCGCCGGCCGGCCGGCGGCCGGTGGGTCTTGCGGTGGGACGCCGGCCGGCCGGCGGTCAGTCGGAGGCCGGCCGGTCGGCGGCGCGGCGCAGGACCATGGCGGAGTTGAAGCCGCCGTGGCCGCGGGCGATGACGAGCGCGGTGTCCACCCGGGCGGGCCGCGGCTGGGCGATCACCAGGTCGAGCGCGTGGCGGGACGCCGGACGGACGTGGACGGTGGGCGGGATCAGGCCGGAGCCGATGGACAGCGCGGCGGCGGCCAGGTCGAGCGGCGCCCCGCCGGAGTGGAGGCGGCCGGTCATCGTCTTGGGCGCGGTGACCGGGACGCCGCGCGGTCCGAAGACGGCGCCGATGGCGTCCGCCTCCGCCGCGTCGAGTGCGGGCACCCCGGCGGCGTCGGCGAAGACCACGTCGACGTCGGAGGGTGCGGCCCCGGCGTCGGCGAGGGCCAGTTCGACCGCGCGCCGCAGGCCCGGCGGGCGGCCGCTGCCCGGGCGGGGGTCGAAGGTGGCTCCGTATCCGGCGATCTCGCCGTGGATCCGGGCGCCCCTGGCGCGGGCGCTCCGCGCGTCCTCGACGACGAGGATGGCACCGCCCTCGCCGGGCACATGGCCGCTCGCGTCCTCGTCGAAGGGCAGATAGGCGCGGGTCGGCTCGTCGCGGGTGGTGAGCCGTCCGCTGGTCAGCTGGGCGACCCAGCCCCACGGGCAGATCGAGGCGTCGACACCGCCGGTGACGATCACCGGCGTGCCCTTGCGGATCTGCCGGCGGGCCTGCGCGACGGCGTCGAGGCCGCCGGCCTGGTCGGCGACGACGACACCGCTGGGGCCCTTCAGCCCGTTGCGGATGGAGATCTGGCCGCTGTTGACGGCGTAGAACCAGGCGAACGACTGGTAGGCGCTGACGTACTGGCTGCCGCGCGCCCACAGGTTGCGCAGCTCTCCCTGGCCGAACTCGAAGCCGCCGGACGCGCTGGCGGTGATCACCCCCATGTCGTACGGGGGCAGTGCGCGCGGGTCGATGCCGGCGTCCGCGAGCGCCCAGTCGGCCGCGGCGAGCGCCATCCGGGTCATCCGGTCGGTCTGCGGCAGCAGCCGGCCGGGCAGGTGGTCCTCGGCGACGAAGCCGGGGACCTCGCCGGCCAGCCGGGCCGGGTAGCGGGCCGGGTCGAAGCGGGTGACGCGGCCGATGCCGCTCTTGCCGGCGCGGGTGGCGGCCCAGTAGTCGCGGGTGCCGAGGCCGTTGGGCGCGGCGACGCCGAGCCCGGTGATGACGGCTGTGGTGTTCACGCTGCCGCCTTTCCGCGCCGGTCGGGCCGGGCCAGGACCATGGCGCTCTGGAAGCCGCCGAATCCGCTGCCGACCGTCAGCACGGCGTCCGTGGTCTGCTCGCGCGCGGTGCGCGGCACGTAGTCGAGGTCGCATTCGGGGTCGGGGGTGGTCAGGTTCGCGGTGGGCGGGACGACGCCGTGCTCCATGGCGAGGGCGCTGGCGGCGATCTCCAGGGAGCCGATGGCGCCGAGCGAGTGCCCGACCATCGACTTGATGGAGCTGACGGGGACCCGGTAGGCGTGGTCGCCGAGGCTCTTCTTGAACGCCGCGGTCTCGTGGCGGTCGTTCTGCTTGGTGCCGGAGCCGTGGGCGTTGACGTAGTGGATGTCGGACGGGTTGAGGGCGGCCTCGTCGAGTGCGGCGGTGATCGCCTCGGCCATCTCGGCGCCGTCGGGGCGCAGTCCGGTCATGTGGTAGGCGTTGCTGCGGGTGGCGTAGCCGGCGATCTCCGCGTAGATGTGCGCGCCGCGCCGGCGGGCGTGCTCCAGCTCCTCCAGGACAAAGACGGCGCAGCCCTCGCCGAGGACGAAGCCGTTGCGGGTGGCGTCGAAGGGCCGGGAGGCGGTCGCCGGGTCGTCGGTGCGCGGGGTGGTCGCCTTGATGGCGTCGAAGCAGGCCATGGTGATGGGCGAGATGGGCGCGTCGGAGGAGCCGGCGACCATGAGGTCGGCGCTGCCCTCGCGGATGAGTTCGGCGGCGTATCCGACGGAGTCGATGCCGGAGGTGCAGCCGGTGGAGACCATGCCGGCGGGTCCCTCGGCGCCGACGGCCCAGGCGGCCTCGCGGACGAAGGAGCTGGGCACCATCGCGTCGAAGAGGTGCGGTACGGCGTAGTCGTGGTCCACCAGGTCGAGCCGGCCGCCGTCGCTGACGACGCGGTACTCGCGGTCGAGGGTCATGGTCGCGCCGACGGCGCTGCCGAGGGTGACGCCCACCCGGTGCGGGTCGAGCGCGGCCGCGTCCACGCCGCTGTCGGCTACGGCGGCACGCGCTGCGACGACGGCGAACTGGGCGGCCCGGTCCATGCGGCGGGCCTCCTGCGGGGTCAGTCCGTGCGCCTCGGGGTCGAAGTCCATCTCGGCGGCGACGCGGGAGCGGAACGGCGCGGGGTCGAAGAAGGTGATCGCGCGGGTCGCGGTGCGGCCCTCGCTGAGGAGCCGCCAGAACGGCCCGGTGCCGATCCCTCCGGGGGCGAGGACCTCCATGCCGGTGATGGCGACGCGCCGGGCGCTCACGCTCCCGCCTCCCAGTGGTAGAAGCGGGTGGCCATGGCGTCGGCCGGGGAGCGCCAGGTGGCCGGGTCGTACGCCTCGATGTGCGGCTTGAGGTCTTCGCTGATCCGCACGAAGCGCGGGTCGGTCTTGGCCTCCTCGATGCGCCGGGAGCCGTCGTCGGAGTCGAAGTCCTGGAGGTGGAAGTACAGCCCTCGGTAGTGGAAGAGCTGGCGGCGGCGCGTGCCCATGCGGTGGGGCATCTCCGTGGCGTCGAAGTCGGCGAACAGCCTGGCGACGTCGTCGCTCGCGGCCGGGAGCATCCGCGCCACGATCAGGGTGCTGTGCAAGGTCTCTCTCCTTCTGGGCTCACGGGTGGGCCCGGCGCCGTGCGCGCCCGGCGGCGGGTGGCGGGGGCGGTGGTCGCCGGCCACGGGCGGCCTTGGTGCGGGGCGGCGGACGGGGGCGGCTTCGTGCGCGGGCGCGCGGTGCGCCGGGCGCGGGGAGCCGTCGGCTCGGGTGCGGGACGGGTGTGTCCGGGCCGGTCAGGGGGCCTGACGAACCGGCCGGAAACAGCGCACCGGAACACCGGAACCCGTGGAAACAAGGTTCACCGCTCGGGCGCCGCCGTACAAGAACATCTGTTTCAGGACGAGGTCAGGTTGCGTCATATTCATGGCCGCCCGTGTGCCTGAGTGGGTGGCCGGTCATATCCAAGTCAGAGATTCGTCAAACGCGCGGGAAACGGAATCCGATGTCCGGCTGATAAAAGACGCCGGCCCCGCGAGACGGGGTCTCGCGGGGCCGGCGCCGAGGGCGCTGCACGCTTCTCTCGGGTGGTCACGGGGGAGGTGGAGAGAGTCGGAAGTGCCGGGTTGTACAGGTCGGTTCCCGGACGGTTCCGGGATGGCCGGAGAACGCCTTCACGGCACTCGCGTCAAGCGCCTGGCGACCCCCCTGCCCGGCCGGAGCCGGGTGCCGGGGGGAGGCGGTTCAGGACGATGTCGCGCAACCGCCCAGCTGGAAGCCGATGCCGCGGACGGTCAGTATCCAGTCACTGCCGCCCAGCTTGTTGCGCAGGCTGCTGACATGGGTGTCGATGGTCCGGCGGGACCACACGTCGCCCCACACCTCGCGCATGATGCGCTTGCGCGGGATGACCGTGTCGGGCTGCGACGCGAGCAGGTAGAGGAGGTCGAACTCCTTGCGGGTCACCTCGACGCGGCGGCCGTGGACGCTGACCTGGCGTGCGGCGGCGTCGATGCGCAGCGCGCCGTGCGAGATGACGGGCGGGGCGGCGGCGTGCGCCTGGACGCGCCGCATGACGGCGTCCATGCGGGCCAGCAGCTCCCGGAAGCCGTAGGGCTTGACCAGGTAGTCGTCGGCACCGGCCTGGAGGCCGAGGACCCGGTCCAGTTCGGTGCCCCGGGCGGTGACGGCGATGACCGGGGTGGTCCCGGCCGAGCGGACCCGCCGGCACACCTCGAGGCCGTCGAGGTCGGGCAGTTCCAGGTCGAGCAGGACGATGTCGACCGTGTCGTACTCGTACAGGGCGGCCATTCCGGTCTCCACGCGCCGCACGTCGTGGCCGTGCCGCCGCAGCCCCTTCACCAGGGTCTCGGCGTGGTCGCCGTCGTTCTCGACCACGAGCACCCGCCAGACGGTGGACGACTGCGCGACCGCCGGCCGGAGCGGGGCCCTCACCTCCTCCTCTTTCTCTTCCGGCCTCCCCGTGACGGCCGGCACCGGCCGATGGCTGCGCATCAGGTCCGTACGGCTCACTGTCTCCCCCTTTTGACAGTCCGACAGCAAAAAGGACCCGGAGGGTGTTACGCACTGGGACGGAAAATTGCAGGCCGGCCCGCGGAGAGACGGTCCCCTCACGGGAAACGGCCAGCCGCATGCGACACGTAAACTTCCCCCGCATCATTAAGTCAACAGCATAACAAACCTTCATAGTTGAGCCGCAAGGGAGAAAATGATCTCCAGCCGGACGCCCCCGGCTCACCCTCTCACGCAAACCGCCCGCATTGGCGTGCCGCCACCGGGTCGCCGGACTTTCGGTCGTCGTGGAATGTGGCTCAAAACCACCTCGACACGGCAACGCGCGATATCCACTCCGCTCGGGTGTGATGACGGGCCGGATTCATGGAATTGAATACTCCGAATAGCCCGTGCGGTTCCGTTTACCGCCGGGCCTGTGTCCGGCCACCGCCCCGTGCCCGTGCGGCACCGTGCGCGCCGCCCCGGTGAAGGACGCCGAAAGGCGCCGTGCGCGCCGCCCGGTGGAGGGCGGCGCGCACGGCGGGGAGGGAGGGACCGGCCCCGGTCCGGGTGCCGGGGCGCTACGAGAACAGCCGCCTGATGTGCTCGGGGGCGTCGGTGCCGGCCCACTCGGCGGTCTGCCGCATCAGGTCGGGCGTCGCCTCGAAGCACCGGTTGCCGGGGTCGCCCAGTTCGAACGGGGCGGGCAGCGCCTCGGTCTTCCGGATGCGGGCGAACACGCTGAGCGCCGCCTCGCCGGGCGGCAGGGCCCCGGACTCCACCTGCTCACACAGCTCGCGGGTGTAGGTGAGCAGTCCGCTGACGTCGGGCCCGACCGGGTCGGGCAGGCCCGGCGTCTCCCGCTCCTCCAGCGCCCGCAGCACCGCGTCGTCGCGGGACTCCAGGAAGGTCCGGTAGGCCCGTTCCAGCGTCATGGTGGGCAGGATGCTGGTCGCCTTCCACACCCGGGACACGGCGTTCCACAAGTCGTAGTCGCGGAAGCCGACGAACGAGCTGTAGACCAGGTCGTCGTGCACGTCGAACAGGCCCTGCTGGAGCGCGTCGAGGTAGGCGAACCGCTCGGTGGACCAGTCGCCGTCGCGGGACGCCTCGATGAGCCGCCACGCCAGCGAGTTGACCAGCTCCAGCGTGTTGGTCAGGCCGCGCGAGTACAGGGCGTCGATGAATCCCGCCGCGTGCGAGGTGAGGCAGTAGCGCTCGCCGACGGTGCGGGTCGCGGAGTACTGGAGGCGGCCGGTGCCCACCCAGGGGCGTACCGCGCGGGCGTCGGTGAACTGCTCGGCGATCTGCGGGAACCGGCGGAGGAACGCGTCGAACTCCTCCTGCGGCGACTGGTCGGTCTTCGGGAAGACCCGCTCGTCCAGCGTCAGTCCGACGCTGCACAGGGTGCTCATCGCGCCGTCGTGGTTGTCGAACGGGATCACCCACAGCCAGCCGCCGTCGAAGACGTGGTGCAGGGTGCCGTGGTGCCACGGGTTGGGCTGCTTGTGCGCGGCGGCCGCCTCGGTGTCGTCGAACGGCGTGACGTTGACCATGTGGGTGAACAGGGTGCGGGAGTGGTGCCGGGCGCGGGTGGGCTCCTCCCGCAGCCCGAACGCGTCGGCGACGGGCGAGCGGAAGCCGCTGCCGTCCACCAGGTACTCGGCGCGGAACTCCTCGCCCCGCTCCGAGCGCAGCAGGACGCCGTCGGGACCCGTCTCGATGTCCTTGACCCGGGTGGCGAGGCGGGCGTGGGCGCCGTACTTCACGGCCAGGTTGAACAGGTACGCGTCGATGTCCTGGCGGAACAGATGGCTCTCGGTGCGCTGCCACTCGGGGATGACCAGCTGGTTGACCTCCGTCGGGTCCTGCGGGCGGCCCTCGCGGTGGTACACGAAGCCGAAGTTCTGCTTCCGCCCGCTCATCGGCGAGATCCGCTCCTGGATGCCGCGGAAGCTGGCGAGCGGGGCGATCTCGGGGACGTCGTACCGCTCCGCGATGATCTTCGTGAGGGTGGAGGTGTACGGGATGGTCGACTCGCCGACCGCGAAGCGGGGGTGGACGCCCGCGTCGATGATCAGGACCTTGACCCCGTTGCGGGCGAGCACCGCGCCGAGCATCCCGCCGGCCATGCCCGCGCCGAGCACGGCCACGTCGTAGCGCTCCCCGGGAGCACCGTCCTGCGACTTCGTACTGATCGAGTTCACGTCGAGCCTTTCGGTGGTGGACGACAAGGGGCTGGTCCGGCTCGCGCCGGGCCGGGTGTCAGGGGGCGGCGCCGGCCGTGCCGGCCCGCAGGGGGCCCAGCTCGCCGCGGAAGAAGACCAGGGGCTCGGCATCGCGGTCGGCCAGCCCCAGCTCGACCACCTCGCCGAGGCAGACCACGTGGTCGCCGACCTCCAGGGACTCCACCAGGCGGCAGGTCAGGAAGCCGAGCGCGGCCCCGAGGACGGGCACGCCCGGCCGGGCGATCCGGTGCGGGGTGCCGTGCAGGGAGGCCGTGGCGCGGTCGGCGAACGCGCGGGCGAGGGGTTCCTGCCGCGCGGCCAGCAGGTTCACGGCGTACGCCCCGGACTCCTCGACCACCGCGCGGAGCCGGGACGCGCGGTGCAGGCAGAACAGCACGAGCGGCGGGTCGAGGGAGACGGAGGTGAAGGAGTTGACGGTGGTGCCGGTCGCCGCCTCCCCCAGGCCGCTGGTGATCACCGTCACGCCCGTGACGAAGTGCCCGCACACCCGGCGCAGCAGCTTCGCGTCGACCGCGCGGGCGCCGGGCGGCGGCTCGCGGCGGTCCTGCGGGGACGGGGCCATGGGCACCTCTGGGGACGGGGACATGCGCCTGCCTCTCTCGCGGCGGTTCGGGCGTGAGGTTCCCGGCGTACGGGCGCGCCGGGTGGCGGTCGCGGGGCGCGGGCCCCGCGCGACGGGACGGTCCGGCGGTGCGCCGGCGAGGACGGTGCGGGCGAGGACGGACGGTGCGGGGCGACGCGGTGGCCGGCCCGGCGGGCCGGGCGCGGCTCGTGACGGATCCGGTACGGCGGCGCGGCCGCCGCTCCGGCCGCCGCTCCGTACGGCCGGCCGCCGTTCCGGTCCGGGTGCGCCGGCGCGGATCGCCGGGGCCGTGCGGGGGCCGGCCGGTGCGCCGCGGGCGGGCAGGGGACCGCCGCGCGGCCGACGCCGTCCCCCCTTCCGGGCCGGCCGGCGGGGGCGCGTCGTTGGCCTAAAGCTTGTTCCGCGCCGGGTGCGGCTTTCAACCCGGCGCGGCTCAGAGCTTGGTCAGCTTTGTTCACGCCACCGTCAGCGCCACGTCAAACCGGCCGCCCGCCCACCGGCCGTGGCGCAAATTGAGTACCGGCTACTCAGGCGGCGCCCCGCGCCCGCGTGATCGGCTGACGACGGCGGTGCGGCGAGCGCGTCGCACCGGTCTCCCAGCAGTGCGTCGGAGGGAATCGACGATGAAGATAGAGGGCGTCTTTCTCGCCAGCCTCGGCACCTATGTGCCCGAGCTGGTGACCACCGAGGAGGCGGTACGGGCCGGCTGGTACGACGCGGCCGTACGGGAGGCGTCCGGGCTCGAGTCCGTCGCGGTCGCCGGCGACCTGTCCGCCCCCGACATGGCCGTACGGGCGGCGAACGTCGCCGTGGAGCGCTCGGGCCACGCGCCGGAGGACTTCGGGGCGCTGATGCACAGCTCCGCGTACCACCAGGGCCCCGACGGCTGGTCCCCGCCGCACTACATCCTCGCCAACACGCTGGGCACGCCCATCACCGCGATGGAGGTCAAGCAGGGCTGCCAGGGGATGCTCTCCTCGCTGGCGATCGCCGCCCACCGGCTGGCCTGCGACCCGGCGAAGCCGGCGGTTCTGCTGACCGCCGCCGACAACTACTCGGCGCCGCTGGTGGACCGCTGGACGACCTCCCGGCTGTCCGTCTTCGGCGACGGGGCGGCCGCCGCCGTGGTCTCCCGCGAGGGCGGCATCGCCCGGGTCCTCTCCATCGGCACGTACTCCGCGCCGGCGATGGAGGCCCTGCACCGGGGCGGCGAGCCGATCTTCCCGCCGGCCGTGACCGTGGGCCGGGAGCTGGACTACGAGGCCCGCGTCAGGTTCTGGATGGAGGAGTGGGCCAAGGGCAACACGCCGCCCATGGCGCACCCCGGCGAGGTGCTGCAGACCGCGCTGGACGAGGCGTTGAAGGACGCGGGCGTCACCGCCGACGAGATCACCCGCGTCTGCCACCCGAGCGCCACCCTGGAGGCACTGCGGGACCAGTTCCTCGACCCGATCGGCTTCACCCTGGAGCACGGCATCTGGGAGCACACCAGGCGCGTCGGCCACATCAGCGCCGCCGACGTCTTCATCGGCTTGGAGCACCTGTGGAGCACCCGGCAGGTCGGCCCCGGCGACAAGGTCCTCCTGTTCACCGGGAGCCCCGGCTTCGAGGCGGGCTGCGCGATCGTCGAGATCGTCTCGCAGCCCGCGGACTGAACGACCCGGACCAGGAAGGACGAACGCGGACATGAACAGCAGCGGCGACAAGACCGCCCCCTCGACGCCCGCTTCCCCGGCGGCCTCCGGCGTGCCGGCCACGGCCGAGGAGCTGCGGGCGGTGCTGGCCCAGCTCATGGGCGTGGCGCCGGAGGCGATCGGGGACGACGCCAATCTGATCGGTCTGGGGCTCGGCTCGCTCCAGGTGATGCGGCTCGTCACCCGGTGGCGCCGCGCCGGTCTGACCGTGACGTTCGCCGAGCTCGCGGAGGAGCCGACGCTCGCGGCGTGGAGCGAGCGGCTCACCCGCGCGGCGGCGGCACCGGACACACCCGCCTGACGGCGCGCCGCGCGCCCCGCGTACCCTGACCGGGGTACGCGGGGCGCGCGGCGCCGCTCAGGCGATGCGCCGGTCGTGGAGGGGTACGGCCCCCAGCCGGCGGGCGAGTTCGGAGCGGGCGGTGACGCCGAGCTTGCCGTACGCGCGGTAGAGGTGGTTCTCCACGGTGCGCACCGACAGCACCAGCCGGTCGGCGATCTCCTGATTGGTCAGATGCGCGGCGGCCAGGGCCACGACCTCCCGCTCCCTGCTGGTGAGATGGGCCGCCGCACGCCTCCCCCGCCCGCGTTCCGGGGCCGCGGCGCCCGAGGCCGGACGGGTGTCGCAGTGGGCGCCCAGCCGCGCCCCGGCGGCCCGCGAGGCGCGGACCTTGCGCCGGTCGCGGGCGCTCTGGTGGGCGAGCGCCGCCTGGGTGGCGGCCTCCGCCGCGAGGGGCAGCAGCCCGAGCGCCGCGAAGCGGGTCGAGACCTCGTCCAGGGCGTCGCCGTCGTCGTCCGCGAGGGCCCGTACATGGCGGGCCCGCGCCTCCGGGACGGGGCCCCGCACCGGCACACCGCCCGGCCCGCCGTCGAGCAGGGCGGCGGCACGCGCCGGGTCCCCCGCGCGGGCCGCCAGGTGCAGCGCGGTCAGCGCCTGGGCGCGGCGGCCCGCGGCCGCGGCGCGCTCCGCGACCCCGAGCGCCCGGCGGACCGCCGCGGGCCGGTCCCCGAGGCGTACGGCGACGACCGCGCGCTCCAGGGCGACCGAGTCCGCGACCAGCGGGTAGGCGTACTCGGCCTCCCGGGCGGCCTTCGCGTCGTCCAGCAGGCACAGGGCCTCGGCCGTCTCGCCCAGTTCGGCGAGCGCGCCGGCGAGTTCGGCGAGCCGCGACGCGCGGGGCGCCACCCAGTCGCCCGGCGCCTCGCGGGCGGCGGCGTGCCGCAGCAGCTCCACGGCCTTCGCGGTGCGGCCGGCGCTCCGGTGGACGCGGGCCTCCAGGAGGCTGAGGTGGGCCTCGTGGCGGGGCGAGCCGTTCCGGGCCGCCTCGCGCAGCGCGTCCAGCACCGCCAGGGCTTCGGCCTCGCCGCGCGACTTGAGGGTGATCCAGCCGAGGACGGCGAGCCGGTCGAGGTGCGCCGCGGGGTCCCGGTCCTCGCCGGAGGGGGCGGGGCCGCCCCCGAGGAGCGCCAGGGCGCCGTCGCTGTCGCCCTGTTCGTGGCGGGCCAGGGCGAGTGCGGGAAGGCCGGCCGGCGGGGCGGGCTCGGACGCGTACGCCGCCGTCTCGTGGAGGCGGTCGGTGAACAGGCGGGTGAGGGCGTGGACGTCCCGGTACCCCGCGGGCACCGGATCAGCGCCGCCGCCACGGACCGGGTCCGCACCGGTGGCGGAATCCGGGTCCGCACCGGCGGCGTGCCCGTCGGCCGGGTCCGCGCCGCGGCGGGCGGCGGTGTCCCGCACGGCCGCGTCCACCAGGGCGGCGGCGTCGGCGGGCCGGTGCAGCCCGAGCGCCAGGTTGACGGCGCGCGCGCCGAGCAGCGCCGTACGGGCCTCCGGACCGGACTGCGCGCCCGCCGCGTCCCGGAAGTGGTCCTCGGCCTCGGCGTGGCGGCCCTGCCCGGCCAGCGCGCGGCCCAGGAGCAGGGCGAGGGACGGGGTCGGGGCCCGGCCCTCCGTGAGGGCCGCCCGGCACAGCCGTTCGGCCAGGGCGAAGTCGTGGTGGGCCAGCGCCTCGGCGGCGGCGGGCTCCAGGTGGTCCCGCCGGGGCGCCGTACCGGTGGCCAGCCGCAGCGTCGCGGCCCTCAGCAGCTCGCCGGGCCGCCGGCCCCCGGCGGCCTCCAGCGCGTCGGCGAGCTGGGCGCGCATGCGGCGGGCGGTCAGCTCGGGCAGCAGCCACGGGACGACCGCCTCGCACAGCGGGTGGGCCAGGCGCAGCGTCAGCTGGAAGCCGTGGCGTTCCGTCACGATGACGCCCCGCCGGTCCAGCGCCTCGGCGGCGTCCCGCGCGTCGGCGACGAGCGGCAGCCCCGCGTCGAGGCTCCCGGCCAGCGCGAGGAGGCCCACCAGTTCGCGCTCCGCCGGGTCGAGTTCGCCCAGGAGCAGCCCGGCCAGGTCGGTGAGTCGGCTGTCCGGGGCGCCGGTGAGGCCGGGCCAGTGCCAGTTCCCGCGTACGGGGGTGAGGGCGCCGGCGGCGACGGCGTGGTCGGCCAGTTCCCGCAGCACGAGGGCGTTGCCCCGGCTGAGCTGCCAGAACCGTTCGGCGGTGGCCGTGTCGACGGGACCGCCGAGCAGGGCCCGCAGGACGGCGGCGGTCTCGGAGCGGCCGAACGGCTCGACGGTGACGCGGCGGACGAGCCCGCCGATCAGCAGCCGCCGGAGCGCCTCGGGGAGCGGGTCGGCGGGCGAGGCGGAGGCCAGCAGGAGCGCCTGACCCTCGCTCACCAGCCGGCAGGCGGTGGCGAGCGCCCCGGGGTCCGCGGCGGCGAGGTCGTCGGCCGCGACGACGACTCGCCGCCGCGTGCCCCGGACGAGGCGCCGCGGGTCGGTGAGGGCATCGGGGCGGACGATGTACGTGCCGGCCCGCGCGGCCCGGTCGAGCGCGGCGCCCAGCAGCGTGCTCTTGCCGACGCCGGGCCCGCCGACGGCGAGGACGCTCACCCCCAGGGCGAGGAACCGTTCGATCTCGCGGAGTTCGACCTCCCTGACGGGCCAGTCGGCACCCATTTCCAACGCCACTCCCACTCCCCCTAGCACCCGGCCGCGCGGCGGGCCGGGCGACGACCCGACGAGAGACGGCGGCCGGCCGTGGTCGGCACCCGTGCCGCGGCCACGCGGCGGAGGCGGCCGGCCGGCCCCGCGCGATCAGTCGCGCGGCGCGTTCGCGCGGATGTAGACGATGGGCACCGGCGTGGTGATGCTGCCGCTGTCGTCGCGCAGCCCGTCCAGCCGGCGGGACACCTCCTGGACGAGTTCGGCGCGCTCGGCCTCCTCGATCCGCTCCCACATGCCGCGCATGCCGGTCGTGTAGGTGAAGTCGACCCACTGCCGCCCCGACTCCACGACGACGGGGAGCTCCTCCTCCCGGACCTCCACGTCGGTGAGGCCGGCCTCGGTGAGGGTCTTCTCGATCGCCTCGGGCGTGGCGAGCCAGTTGCTGCCCGCGTTGGCGAACTGGGAGTCGTACGCGCCGTTCTGCTTCAGCGAGGTCAGCATGTACGGCATCAGGAGGTCGTTGACGGCCTCGGGGAAGAGGGCCCACTTGCCGCGCAGCGTGGAGAAGAAGGAAGGCGCGGCGGTGGCGAACCGGCCGCCGGGGCGGAGCAGTTCGCGGTACGGGCGGACATCGTCCGGGCCGTTGGTCCAGATGAAGAGGGAGCAGCTGCCGATGACGGCGTCGAACCGGGCGGCCGGGAAGTCGGGGGCCTGGCCGTTCATCACGGCGAGGGCCACCTGGCCCAGGCCGCGCCGGCCGGCGTCCTCGCGGGCGTACTTGACCATCTCCTCGGAGATGTCGATGCCGATGACCTCGCCGTCCGCGCCGACCGCGTCGGCGGCCGGGAACAGCGCGGCGCCGCGGCCGCAGCCGACGTCGAGCACGGACTGACCCGCCGACACACCGGAGAACTCGACGAGCCGTCGGCCGATGGGCCCGAAGAACTCCACACCGCTCTGGTCGTACACCTTGGCGGTCTTGTCGAAGAGCTTGTGCATCTCCTCGGTCTTCTCGACATCGGCCATACGAAGTCCCCCTCAGCTCGACCGTGAAACCGGCGGCAGCACCCGCCGCGCGGCACGCGCCCATGTCAACACGGCCTTCGGACAAGCGTCCAATAGCCACCTGTTCTGTCCCCCAGTGCGCCGCGTTATGGGGAACGGCCTCGCACGCCGGGGCGCGCCGTGGCGCCCGGCGCGGAGGTCCGGCGCCGTCGCCTCGGCCCGCGGTGGGCGCGCGGAGCTCCGGCGCCGGCGCTCTCAGCGCCGTACGGCTGCGCCGCCTCGGCCCGTGGTGGGCGCGGCGCGCAGGGCGGCGGCCAGGAGGGCGCAGGCGGCGACGGCCACGGGGGCCGCGACGGCGAGCGGGGCGCTCACGCCGTGGGCGCGGCCCCGCGCCAGGAGCAGCGCCGCCACGAGGGCCAGGCCCAGGCCCGCCGCCACCGCGCCGGCGAAGGCGTACCGGGGGTGGCGGGGCTCGGGGCGGGCGGGGGCGGCGCCGAGGGCGGCCCAGCAGGCGGCGTCGTCCCGTTCCTCCCGGCGGCGGCGTGCGGCGGCCCGTACGCGCAGGGCGACGGCGGCGCCCGCGCCGGCCGCCGCCGCGGCGAGCAGCGCCAGGACGGGCACGCCCAGCAGGAGCAGCGGTGCGGTGGCGGCCGCGGTGGCCCAGCCGGTGACGCAGGAGGCCGCGGCGAGCCGCCGGGAGCCGGGGCGGTCGGCGCCGGCGCGCAGGTCGGCCAGGGCGGGGACGTACCAGACGCAGCCGGAGGCGGTGACGGCCCCGGCGCCCAGGGCGAGGACGGTGCCGCTCACCGGGCGTCCACCGCCTCGTGCGGCCTGTCGCGGAGCCGGTCGAGCCCGGCGATCCGGGGGTGGTGCAGGTCGAACGCCGGGGACTCGGAGCGGATCTTCGGCAGGGTGAGGAAGTTGTGGCGCGGCGGCGGGCAGGCCGTGGCCCATTCCAGGGAGCGCCCGTAGCCCCAGGGGTCGTCGGAGGTGACCTTCTCGCCGTACCGGCTGGTCTTCCAGACGTTGTGGAAGAACGGCAGGAAGGACAGGCCGAGGAGGAAGGAGCCGATGGTGGAGACGGTGTTGAGGGCGGTGAAGCCGTCCGCGGCGAGGTAGTCGGCGTAGCGGCGCGGCATGCCCTCGGCGCCCAGCCAGTGCTGCACGAGGAACGTGGCGTGGAAGCCGGCCGTGAGGGTCCAGAAGGTGATCTTGCCGAGCCGTTCGTCGAGCATCCTGCCGGTGAACTTGGGCCACCAGAAGTGGAATCCGGCGAACATCGCGTACACGACGGTGCCGAACAGCGTGTAGTGGAAGTGCGCCACGACGAAGTACGAGTCGGAGACGTGGAAGTCCATCGGCGGCGAGGCGAGGATGACGCCGGTGAGGCCGCCGAAGACGAAGGTGACCAGGAAGCCGGTCACCCACAGCATCGGGGTCTCGAAGGACAGCGAGCCCTTCCACATGGTGCCGATCCAGTTGAAGAACTTCACACCGGTCGGCACGGCGATGAGGAAGGTCATGAAGGAGAAGAACGGCAGGAGCACACCGCCGGTGACGTACATGTGGTGGGCCCACACGGTCACGGACAGGCCGGCGATGGCGATGGTCGCCGCGACCAGGCCGATGTAGCCGAACATCGGCTTGCGGCTGAAGACGGGGACGACCTCGGAGATGATGCCGAAGAACGGCAGGGCCAGGATGTACACCTCGGGGTGGCCGAAGAACCAGAACAGGTGCTGCCACAGCAGCGCCCCTCCGTTGGCCGGGTCGAAGATGTGGGAGCCGAACTTCCGGTCGCATTCGAGGGCGAACAGCGCGGCGGCGAGGACCGGGAAGACCATCAGCACCAGCAGGGACGTGAGCAGCACGTTCCAGGTGAAGATCGGCATGCGGAACATCGTCATACCGGGGGCGCGCATGCAGATGACCGTGGTGATGAAGTTGACCGCGCCGAGGATGGACCCGAAGCCGGAGAGCGCGACGCCCATGATCCACAGGTCGGCGCCGAGGCCGGGCGAGTGGACGGCGTCGGACAGCGGCGCGTAGAGGAACCAGCCGAAGTCGGCGGCGCCGCCGGGGGTGAGGAAGCCGCCGGCGGCGATCAGCGAGCCGAAGAGGTAGAGCCAGAAGGAGAGCATGTTCAGCCGGGGGAACGCCACGTCGGGCGCGCCGATCTGCAGCGGCATGATCCAGTTGGCGAAGCCGGTGAACAGCGGCATGGCGAAGATCAGCAGCATGATCGAGCCGTGCATCGTGAACGCCTGGTTGAACTGCTCGTTCGACATGATCTGCGTGCCGGGACGGGCCAGTTCGGCCCGCATGACCAGGGCCATGACGCCGCCGACCACGAAGAAGAACAGCGCGGAGCAGAGATACAGCGTGCCGATCCGCTTGTGGTCGGTCGTGGTGAGCCAGTCGGTCCATGAGGGCCGCGCGGCGTCCCCGTCCGCGGCCGGGCCGGGGAGCGGCGGCTCCCCGGACTTCACCTGAATGCTGCGTGCCTCGTCCACCGGACGGCCGACCTTCCTTCCGCGATGCGTGGATCGGCCGGAAGGCTTCCGCGTACGGGGGTGAGGGAACGGCGTCCTTCCGGCCGCGCCCCATGCTCGCCGGGGCACACGCGGCCCCGACAGGGCCGACCAGACCCGGCGGCCCGCCCGCCGCGGGGCCCAACGTCCCGGCTCCCGCGGGGCCGTCCGGCCGCCGGCCGGGCGGCGCCGGGCCTTCAGTCCGCCGCCGCGCCCCGGCCGTGCCAGGAGCGCCACAGCGCCGCGTACGGTCCGCCGGCGGCGAGCAGTTCGTCGTGCGAGCCGATTTCGACGATCCGGCCGTCGTCGACCACGGCGACGCGGTCGGCGTCGTGGGCGGTCTGGAGGCGGTGGGCGATGGCGATCACCGTGCGGTCGGCGCGTACGGCCGCCATCGCCCGCTCCGCGTGCCGTGCGGTGGCCGGGTCCAGCAGCGACGTGGCCTCGTCGAGGATCAGGGTGTGCGGGTCGGCCAGCTCCACCCGGGCCAGTGACAGCTGCTGGGCCTGCGCGGGGTCCAGCTGCGTGCCGCCGGAGCCGACCCGTGTGTCGAGGCCGTCGGGCAGGTCGCGGACCCAGTCGGCGCCGACCGCGGCGAGCGCGTCGAGCAGCCGCCGGTCGCCGGCGCCGGGGGCGGCCATGGCCAGGTTGTCCCGGAGGGTGCCGAGGAAGACGTGGTGCTCCTGGGTGACCAGGACGACGCGGTTGCCGAGCCGGCCGGCGGCGGCGAGGTCGGCGACCGGCACACCGCCCACCTCGACGCTGCCGGTGCGCGGGGTGTCCGCGCCGGACAGCAGCCTGCCGAGGGTGGTCTTGCCCGCGCCGGACGGGCCGACCAGGGCGAGGCGCTCGCCGGGGCGGACGGTGAGGTCCACGTCCTTGAGCACGTCGTGGCCCTCCACGTACGCGTAGCGCACTCCGCGCACCTCGATGCGGTCGCCGGAGGGCTCGAGCACATCGGTCCTCGGCTCGCCGGCGACCAGGCCGACGCCCTTGACCCGGGCGAAGGCGGCGCCACCGCGCTGGAGCTGCTCCGTCCACATCAGCACCCGGTCGAGCGGTTCGACCAGCTGCCACAGGTACAGGCAGCCTGCCACGACCACGCCCAGGCCGACGGAGCCGTCGAGGTAGGCGTACCCGCCGACGAGCAGGGTCACGGCGACGGGCAGGGAGTGGGCGAACTCCGTGACGGGGAACAGCACGGTCCGCAGGAACAGGGTGCGGCGCGCGGCGTCGTAGGCGCGGCCGATCGCGGCGTCGGCGTCGCGGACCCGGCGCCGGCCCAGGCCGAACACCTCCACCGTGCGGGCGCCTTCGGCGGTGGCGGCGACGATCTCGGCCACCTCCGACGCGGCTTCGCCCTCGGCGAGGTAGGCGTCCCTGGCCCGGGCGAGGTACCAGCGGGTGACGAGGACGACGAACGGCATGCCGACCAGGGCCCCCAGGCCGAGCAGGGGGTGCAGCAGGAAGACGGCGGCGAAGAGGAACAGCAGCTGCGTGCCGGCGACGAACACGTCCGGGACGGCGCTGCGCAGCGTCGTGGCGACGGTGCCGACGTCCAGGGAGGAGCGGGTCGTCAGGTCGCCCGTGCCGGCCTGTTCGACCACGCGCGCGGGCAGGGCGAGCGCCCGGTCGACGACCTCCTCGCGGAGCCTCGCGAGGGCGCGCTCGCCGAAGCGGTGGGAGTGGTGGCGGGCGAAGCGGGTCAGCACCAGCTGGGCGAGGGCGCAGACGAGCACGCCCAGGGCGAGCCGGTCGACGGCGGACACGCCCGCGTCGCCGCTCTCGACGCGGGTGACGATCCGGCCGAGCAGCCACGGCCCGGCGAGGCCGGCCGCGGCGGCGAGCGCGGCGAGCAGGACGACGACGGCCATGGACCGCCAGTCGGCCCTGACCAGTTCCACGCTCGCCCGGCGCACGGTCGCGCGGTCCGCGACCGGAAGCCGCCAGGGCTGCTCCGGGCGGCTCATCGGCTGGTTCCTTCCGTCAGGGCCGCCTGGCGCGGAGCCGGCTCGGCCTCGTCGCTGCCCCGCAGGACGAGGGCGCGGTAGCCGGGGTGGGCGGCGAGCAGTTCGCCGTGGGTGCCGGTCGCGGCGACCTCGCCGTCCACCAGGTAGGACACCCGGGCGGCCCGGTCGAGGACGAGGGGTGAGGTGCTGACGACCAGGGTGGTGCGGCCCTGCCGGGCCTCCAGCACGCGCTGGGCCGCGGTGGCCTCGGTGTGCGCGTCGAGCGCCGACGTCGGTTCGACCAGGATCAGCACTTCCGGGTCGGCGAGGAGGGCCCGCGCCAGGCGCAGGCGCTGGCGCTGCCCGCCGGAGACGTTGCGGCCCTGGCCTTCCAGCCGGCTGCCGAGGCCGTCGGGCAGGGCCTCCACGATGTCCTCGGCCACGGCGGCGCGCAGGGCCCCGGCCAGCTCGTCGTCCGTGTGGTCGTCGCGGACGGAGACGGCCGAGCGCAGGGAGCCGGCGAAGAGGTGGGCGTCGTGGTCGGCGACGACGACGCGGCGCCGCATCTCGTCCAGTCCGACGCGGGAGAGCGGGGTGCCGCCCCAGGTCGCGTCGGAGTCGGTGTGGCGGGCCAGCCGGTCGACGACGGCGCGCGCCTCGTCGAGGCGGGCGGAGACGAGGGCGGCCATCCGGCCGGGCTCCAGCGTCAGTCCGGAGCGCGGGTCGTGCAGGGGGGCGGGACCACGCGGGGCCGCCGCCGGGTCCGCGCCGTCCTCGACGTCGGGCCTCAGCGCCAGGATGCGCACGACCCGCCGGGCGGCGACGAGGCCGCGGGGCAGGTCGTCGGCGCCTTCGACGAAGAACGCCACGGGCGCCATGAGCGCGGCGACATAGCCGTACACGGCGACCATCTCGCCGACCGTGATCGTGCCGGCGGCGGCCATGCGGGCACTGATCCAGGTGACCGCGGCGAGGAAGACCACCGGCAGGCCGGCACCGATGGCCTGGACCCAGCTGGTGAAGGAGGCGACCCGGTAGCCGTCCGCGAGGAGGGCCCGCGAGCGTTCCCGGTACCGCGCGCCGAAGGCCGCCTTGCCGCCGATGCCGCTCAGCACGGCGAGGCCCGAGACGATGTCGCCCGCGAGGGCGGTGAGTGCGCCCTGCCGGTCCCGGTAGGCGCTCTCGGCGCCGTGCAGTCTGCCGAGGAGGGGGCCGACCGTGACGGCGAGCAGCGGCACGCCCAGCAGCACCACCGCGGCGAGCACGCCGGAGATGGTGAACAGCAGGACGGCGGCGGCCGCGTAGGCGATGACCGCGCCGACGCCGGGACCGGTGATGGTGAGCGTCACGGCGATCCGCCCGAGGTCGCCGGCCTGGAGGTGGCCGAGCTCCCCGGCGGACACCTTGCGCGGCAGGGTGGCGCCGAGCCGGGTGACGTGCCGGACGACGACCTGCGCCGTCCGGTACGCCGCGTCGGTGCGGACGAGGGTCATGGTGCGGTGCCGCAGGATGCCGAGGACGGCGATGGCCGCGCCGGTGAGCAGGACGGCCGCGACCCAGAACAGCAGCGCGTCCGTGTCGCGCCGCCGCAGGCCGTCGTCGACGGCCCGCGACATGAGGTACGGCGGCAGCATCAGGGCGCACATCCACAGGGAGCCCCACAGGGAGCCGAGGAGGATCCGGCCGCGCTGCATCACCACCAGCCACCACAGATAGCGGGCGGGGCCGCGGAGGTCGGGCGTGCCGGGGTCGCCGTAGGGGACCCGGCGCTCGCGGGCGGGCCGTCGGCGGATCATGCGGGCCGTCCTCGCACCGGGTGCTTTGTCGACATGTCCGGTCCTTCCCTCGACATCGGAGACAGCCTGGCGGCGGGGGTGTCGGGCGTGCATGGGGCGGAACTGGCAGCGTACGGGAGGCAGTACGGCCGCTGTACGGGGGGACGGAGGCGCGGGCCCCGGTTCCGGCGGGACCGCCGCGCCGACGACGGCCCGTCATCTGGCGTATACGCGCGGGGAGATGCGCTCACGGCCGACTACGGCAATCATGTGACACCGCAGTCCCGTCGGCCTCCGCGAAGGCGTCCGGCGTGCCCGCGGTGGCAGGGAACGACGACCGGTGGCGCGTGTGCGCGGGAAAGGGGACGCGGTGGGGGGTGTGGACCGGCGCTTCCGTGCCCTCGTCTGCGCGTACGCGGTGTCCGGCTACGGCAACTACCTGAACCTGATCGCGCTGAGCCTGTTCTCGTACGAGGTCACCGGCACGGCCTTCGGGGTCGGGGCCGTGATGGCGCTGCGCCTGTTCTCCGGCTTCGTCGCGGGGCTGACCGCCGCCGCCCTGTCGGCCAGGACCACGCGGCTGCGGACGATGGTCGGCGCGGACACCGCCCAGGGCCTCGCCATGGCGGTGCTGGCGCTGTGCGCGGACCGCACCCCGGTATGGCTGCTGGGCTGCGTGGTCGTCGTGATGGGCGCGGGGAACACGTACTTCACCGTCGCCCTGCGCAGCGCCGTCCCCGCGATGGTCGGCCAGGAGTCCCGCACCCGGGCCAACGGGCTGCTCGTCACGGCCCGTTCCTTCGCCACGGTGCTCGGCTTCGCCTCGGCGGCCGCCGTCATCGGCTTCGGCGGCTACGCCGCGGCGTTCGCCGTCAACGCCGCGAGCTTCGCGGTCTCCGCGGCGGCGCTGCTCGCCCTGCGGCCCCGCACGGACGGCGACGACGAGCCCGCGGGGGGCGGACCGGCGGGGCACAGACCGGCCGGGGACGGACCGGCCTCGGATGCCACGGCCGGGGACGGACCGGCCGGGGACGGCCGGGAGCCGGCGGGCGGCGACCCCGTACGGGACGGGGGCCCGGGTGCCGGGCAGGGTGCCGGCCGGGGGCGCGGCGCCCGGTGGCGGGCCCTCGCGTCGGGTGTCCCCGCGCTGCTGCTCGGCATGATCGTCCTCCGCGGGATCGACGCCCTGGCCTCCTCCTCGCACAACGTGGCGCTGCCCGTGGTGGCGCACGCCGGGGCGCCGTCCGATCCGGCCCTGTTCATGACGCGCTTCTGGGCGGCCTGGGCGGTGGGCACCGTCGCCGCCCACTTCGTCCTCAGGCGCGCCGGCGGCGCCGCAGCGTGGGGCGAACGGGCCTTCGCCCTCGGCACGCTGGCGATGTCGGTGTCCTTCGTGGCCGCGTTCACCGGCCTGCCCGCCGCCGGCCTGATGGCGGCCGCCGCGTGCGCGGGCTTCGCCGACGGCTGGACGGAGATCGTCTACACCTCGCGCCTCCAGGCCGTCCCCGACCGGCAGCGCAGCCGGCTGTTCGGGCTGTCGGCCACGGCCGAGACGGCCGGTTTCGCCCTGGGCACGGTGCTCGCCGCCGCGGCCCTCGAAACGCTGCCCGCCCTGACGGTCGTCGGGGTGTTCCACGGCACGGCGGTCTGCGGGGCGCTGGTGCTGCTGCTGTTCGCCGCCGTCCGCACCGGCGGGCGCCGGCCGGGGCCGTCCACGAGTGGAGAAGAAGGGGACACGCATGGAACGCGTACAGGGACAGGCGCTCTGCCGGGGGCCTGAACCCCAGTACACGCCGGAGGAGCCGCGCGACGCCGTGGCCGCGCTGCTGCGTGCCGCCGAAGCCGACTCGGGCGCGGCGGTCGTCGCGGTAGCCCAGGACGGTTCCACGACCCGCCTGCCCTACCGGGAGCTGCTGCTCCGCGCCCGCCGGACGCTCACCGGGCTGCGGGAGCGCGGGGTGCGCGCCGGTGACCCGGTGGTGCTGTGCGGGCTGCCGCTCGAGGAGTTCTTCCCGGCCTTCTGGGCCTGCGTGCTGGGCGGCGCGCGGCCCGCGTCGATCGCCGAGCGGCCCGAGCCGGGCTCCCCCGCGTACGAGCGCCTGACGCACACCCTCGCCCTGCTGGACGGGCCGCTGGTGCTCTGCGACGCGGCCGGGGCGCGGGCGCTGGAGGGCGCCGCTCCGGGGCCGCGGGTCGCGCTGGCGCGGGACTGCCTGGCCGCGCGGCCGGCGGACGACCTCGTCCAACCGGCCGGGTCCGACGACGCGTTGCTGATGCTGTCCTCGGGCAGCACCGGCGTGCCGAAGGCGGCACGGCTCACCCACGCCGGTCTGGCCGGCCTGGCCGCGAGCAGCCGCCGGATCCTCGACGTGCGGCCGGACGACACGACCGTGAACTGGCTGCCGGTCGACCACAGTGGCGCGTTCCTGCTGTACCACGTGCTGGCCGTGTTCGTCGGCTGCACCAACGTCCACGCGCCGACCGAGCGCGTCCTGGCCGACCCGCTGCGCTGGCTGGACCTGATGGAGGAGCACGGGGCGCGGCACAGCTGGGCACCGACCTTCGCGTACGGGCTCGTCGCCGACGCCCTGGACGGGCGGCCCGGCCGGGCCCGGGACCTGAGCGGGCTCAAGACACTGGTGTGCGGCGGCGAACAGCTCGCCCTGCCGGTGCTGCGCCGCTTCCTCGACGCGACCGCCGCGTACGGCGTGCGGGACGGGCACATCGTGCCCGCCTGGGGGATGGCCGAGACGGTCACGGCCGTCACCTACGGGCGGCTCGACCGGCCCGGCACCGTCCACCGCCTCCTCAAGAGCAGCCTGGGCGGTGATCTGGTGCGGGCCGGGGCGCGGACCCCGGAGGAGGACAGCGTCACCTTCGTCGCGGCGGGCGCGCCCGCGCACGGCGTCACCCTGCGGGTCCTGGCCGAGCGGGGCGAGACCGTGCCGCCGGGCCGGATCGGCCGGCTCCAGGTGCGCGCCCCCGGCCGGCTCACGCCCGGCTATGTGAACAACCCGGAGGCGGACGCCGAGGCGTTCCCGGCCGGGCGGGAGTGGCTGGACACGGGTGATCTGGCGTTCCTCGACGCGGGTCAGGTGGTGATCACCGGCCGGCGCAAGGACCTGATCATCCTCAACGGGCACAACGTCTACTGCCACGAGGTGGAGGCCGCCGCGACCGCCGTGGCGGGCGTCCGCCAGGGCGAGGTGGCCGCGTGCGGCGTCCCGGACGAGGGGAGCGGCACCGAACGGCTCGCGGTGTTCTTCGTCAGCCGGGGCGCCGTCGAGGACGCGCGGATCGTACGGGAGGTGAGGGCGGCGCTGTTCTCCCGGCTCCGCCTGACCGCCTCGCACGTCGTGCCCGTGCCGGGCGACGCGTTCCCGAGGACCCCCGCGGGGAAGGTGCGCCGCGCCGAGCTGCGCGACCGGCTGCTCGCCGGGGGCCTCACCGACGGCCCCGCCGGCCCCGCCGGCCCCGTGGCGCAGCGCGACGGCGTCACGCCCGAGGGCCTGGCCCGGCTGGTGTGCGAGGAGACGGCCGCCGTACTGGGGCGTCCCGTGGACGCGCGGGCGCCCTTCTACGAGCTGGGGCTGAACTCCCTGCTGCTGACCCGCCTGCGCTCCCGCCTGGAGCAGCGGCTGGGGGTGCCGGTGGCCCAGACCGCCCTGTTCGAGCACCCCACGGCCGCCGCGCTCGGCGCGCACCTGGCCGCCGCGTGCCCGGACGCCCTGCGCCCGGACGCGGGGGACCCGGACGCAGGGGACCTGGACGCGGGGCGCGTGGCCGCCGGGCGGTCGGGCGGCGGGGACCGGGACGCCCGGACGCCGGCCGCCGGGCCGCTGGACGCCGAGGCCCCGGACGGCGCGCCCGGTGAGCGGCCGCCCGTGCCCGGCGGTCGGCCGTCGCCCGCGCCCCGCGGACCGGACACGCCCCCGCGGGCCGACGTGCCGTCGGGGGCGGACGCGGGCGACCGGCGCGTCGCGGTCATCGGCATGGCGCTGCGCTTCCCCGGCGCGGACTCGCCGGAACGCTTCTGGGACCTTCTGCGCGACGGCGTGGACGGCGTGCGGGTCTTCGGCGACGAGGAGCTCGCCGCCGCCGGACTGTCCCCGGAGCAGCGGCGGGCGCCCGGTCTGGTGCCGGTCGGAGGCGTACTCGACGATGTCGACGCGTTCGACGCGGACTTCTTCGGGATGAGCCCCAAGGAGGCCCGGCTCACCCACCCGGCGCACCGGCTGTTCCTGGAGTGCTGCCACGAGGCACTGGAGCAGGGCGGCCACGCGGCGACCGGGCCCGGCACCAGGGTCGGCGTGTTCGCCGGTGCGGGCATGCACCTCTACGACCACCAGCGTCCCGCCGCGCCCGGCGCGCCGGGCGGCACGGACGCCGACGACGACCCGGCCGCGGGCATGCAGACCGCGATCGGGACGCAGCCGGACTTCCTCGCCTCCCGCGTCGCCTACCGGCTCGGACTCACCGGCCCCGCCATCGGCGTGCAGACGGCTTGCTCCACCTCCCTGGTCGCCGTGCACCTGGCCGTGCAGTCCCTGCTCACCGGCGAGTCGGACCTGGCGCTCGCGGGCGCCGCCGCCGTGCACCTGCCCCAGGAGACCGGCTACCGCAGCCACCCCGGTTCCATCCTGTCGCCCACCGGACGCTGCCGCGCCTTCGACGCGGACGCGGACGGCACGGTCGGCGGGAACGGCGTCGCGGCCGTACTGCTCAAGCGGCTGGACCGCGCGCTGGCCGACGGCGACACCGTCCACGCGGTCATCCTCGGCTCGGCCGTCAACAACGACGGGGCCCGCAAGGTCGGGTTCACCGCGCCCGGGGTGGCGGGCCAGGTGGAGGTCGTACGCGAGGCGCTGCGCCGGGCGGACGTGCCCGCCGACACCCTCTCGTACGTGGAGGCGCACGGCACCGGCACCCGGCTCGGCGACCCGGTGGAGCTGGAGGCGCTCGGCAGGGCGCTCGGCGAGGGCACCACGCGCACCGCGTTCTGCACCGTCGGGTCGGTGAAGCCGGCCATCGGGCACCTCGACTCCTGCGCCGGGATGGCCGGGCTGCTCAAGACGGTCCTCATGCTGCGGCACCGCACGCTCGTGCCCACGCTGCACCTGACGCGGCCCAACCCCGGACTGCGCCTGGAGGGCGGCCCGCTCGTCCTGGGCACGGAACTGCGGCCGTGGCCGGTCCGGGACGGCGTGCCGCGCCGGGCCGGTGTCAGCGCGCTCGGCGTCGGCGGCACCAACGCCCATGTGGTGCTGGAGGAGCCCCCCGTGCCGTCCGCCCCGCCGGCTCCCGCACCCGGACTCCCCGTGCTCGTACCGGTGTCGGCCCGCGACGAGGTGGCGCTGGACGAGTACACCGGCCGGCTCCGCGACCACCTGCGGCAGCAACCGGGCCTCGCGGCGGCCGACGTGGCGGCGACCATGGCGCTGGGCCGGCCGCACCGGGCGGCGCGGACCGCGGTCGTCGGCCGGACCGCCGGGGAGCTCGCCGACGCGCTGGAGGCACGGCGCGCCGCGCCCCCCGCCCGGCCCGGGCCGCCGGCCTTCGCGTTCTCCGGGCAGGGAAGCGGCCGCCCCGGCATGGCGGGCGGCCTCCACGCCGCCTTCCCGGCCGCCCGCCGCGTACTGGAGCGGTGCGAGGAGGTGTACGCCGCCGAGTTCGGCGGCAGCCTCCTGCCGCTGCTGCTGGGCGGAGCCGGCGCGGACGGCGAGGCGGACCCCGGTGGCGTCTGGTCGACCGGGACGGCGCAGGCGGCGCTGTTCGCCCACCAGTCGGCGCTCGCCGACGTGTGGCGGGCCGCGGGTGTCCGCCCCGCTCTGCTGCTGGGGCACAGCGTCGGCGAGTACGCGGCGCTCTACGCGGCGGGCGCCCTCACCCTCGACGACGGGCTGCGGCTCACGGCGTGGCGGGGCCGGCTGATGCAGGCGGCCTGCCCGCCGGGCGGCATGCTCGCGGTGCGCGCCGGCCAGGACGACGCGCGCCGGATCGCGCGGGCCGCCGGCGCCGAACTGGCCGCCGTGAACGGCCCGCGCGCCCAGGTGATCTCGGGCCCGCCGGACGCCCTCGCGGAGGCGGGCCGCCTCCTGGACGGGGAGGGAGTGCGCTGGCGGGCGCTGCCCGTGGACCGGGCGTTCCACTCCGCCGCCGTCGAACCGGTGCTGCGCGACTTCCGCGTCCACGCCGAGCGGGTGGCGTACGGCCCGCTGCGCACGCCGCTGGTGACGGCGGCCGACGGCCGGGTGCGGCCGGTGGGGTGGACGGTCGACGCCGGCTACCTCTGCCTCCAGGCGCGGCGGCCGGTCCGCTTCGACCTGGCCATGGCAGCGGCGGCGGCGCACGGCTGCGCGGACTTCGTGGAGATCGGCGCAGGGGACACCCTCACGGGCCTCGGCCGGCACTGCGTACCGGAAAGCCGCTGGCTGGGCGGGCAGGGTGCGGGCCCCGGACCGGCCGACCAGCTGCGCGGGCTCCTCGCCTCGCTCGGCTCGCTGTACGGCGCGGGCGCCGACCTGGACTGGGCCGCCCTCGACGGCGGCGGGGGCCGGGTCCCGCTGCCCGGGCACCCCCTGCGCCGCCGCCCGGTGCCCCCGACGACCACGCCCGCGGCCCCCGCCGCCGGCCATCCGGCGGCACCGCCCGCCCCCTCCCCGAAGGAGCCGACCGTGCCCGAGGAACTGCTGGCGGACATACGGCGGCTGACCGCCGCGAAGCTCGGCCGCGACCCGTCGGACGTCACGCCCGACACCTCGTTCTTCGACCTGGGCGCCGACTCGCTGTCCCTGATGGGCATGACGGCGGAGCTGGAGCAGCGGTACGGCGTACGCGTCCCGGTGCGGGAACTGTTCACCTCGGCGGACAGCCCGCGCGCCCTGGCCGAGCGGGTGGCGGCCGCGTCGCACCGGGCGCCCGCGCCGGCACCCGCTGCCGAGCCGGCACCCGCTGCCGTACCCGCGCCCGCGCCGACACCCGCTCCGGCCGCCGTACCCGCGCCCGGCCCGGCTCCCGTACCCGTACCGGCCCCCGCGCCGGAACCCTCGCCGCCGGTCCGGGCCCCGGGAGACGTGACAGCCCCGGCGCCGGACCCCGAGGCGGCCTCCGGGCTGCACGCGTTGCTGGGGCGGCAGCTGCGGGTGGCCGAACAGCTGGTCCACGAGGTGACCGGGGTGCTGTCCCGCCAGCTCGACGTCCTGGCCTCCACGGCGGCCCCGCCCGCCACTCCCCCGGCGCCGGCCCCCACCCGGCACGTCGAGCCACCGGTCCCCGCCGCCACCCCGCGCGTCGAGCCACCGGCCCGCGAGCGGTCCTCCCCGGCCTCCCCCGGCGTCCCGGAGCAGCCCGACCGCCCGTCCTCCTCCCCCGCCCGCGGCTGCGACTTCAGCCTGTACTTCTTCGGCGACTACCCGCAGGACGCCGAGGCCCCTGCGGGCGCCCGCGGCGGCGGCAAGTACGACCTGATCATGGAGGCGTCGGCCTACGCGGACCAGCACGGCTTCCACGCCCTGTGGCTCCCGGAGCGCCACTTCAACTCCTTCGGCGCGCTCTTCCCCAACCCCTCCGTGCTCGCCGCCGCGCTGGCGGCCACCACCCGCCGCATCCGCCTGCACGCGGGCTCGGTCGTCCTGCCGCTGCACCATCCGGTCCGGGTCGCCGAGGAGTGGTCGGTCGTCGACAACATCTCCGGCGGCCGGGCCGGCCTGTGCGTCGCGAGCGGCTGGCACGCCACCGACTTCTCGCTCGCCCCGCACCACTTCGGCCGCCACCGCGAGGTGATGTACGAGCAGTTGGCGACCGTGCGGCGGCTCTGGTCGGGGCAGCCGCTGCCGACCACCGCCGGCGACGGCCAACCCGTCGACATACGCCTCCACCCGAGCCCCGTGCAGCGCGAACTCCCCCTGTACGTCGCCGTGGTGGGCAACCCGGACAGCTACCGGCGGGCCGCCGCCGAGGGGCTGGGGATCGTCACCAACCTGATGACGCAGAGCGTCGAGCAGCTCGCCGAGAACGTCGCGCTGTACCGGCGCACCCGCGCCGAGCACGGACTCGATCACGCAGGGGGCCGGGTCGTGGTGCTGGTGCACACCTACCTCGGCGAGGACGCGGAACGGGCGCGGGCCGAGGCGTACCGGCCGTTCGTCTCCTATCTGCGCTCGTCCCTCTCCCTCTTCGGGCAGGTCGCCAACAGCCTCGGCTTCACGGCGGACCTCGACAACACCCCGGAGGAGGACGTGGAGTTCCTGCTGGAACGGGCCTACGAGCGCTACTGCGCCTCGCGCGCCCTGATCGGCGGCGAGGAGGCCGCCGCCGGGACGGTGCGCCGGCTGGTGGACGCGGGCGCCGACGAGATCGCCTGCTTCGTGGACTTCGGCGTGCCCGCGGACCGGGTCCTCGCGGGGCTGCCCGTGCTCGACCGGGTCCGCCGCGCGGCCACCGGGGCCGCGCACCCGGCGGCGCCCCCGCCGGAGGGTCCCGCCCCCGCGTCCGTACGGCGGACCCGCGTCCCCGCGGCCCCCGCCCCCGAAGCCGTACCGCCGCCGCAGGCCCCCGGTACCCCCGCCCCCGTGCCCCGGAGGGTGCCCCTGACGCCCGCGCAGCGCCGCATCTGGTTCCTGGAGCGGCTGCACCCGGGGACGAGCATGTACCACGAGCCCAAGGCGATCCGCCTGGACGGGCCGCTGGACGTGCCGGCACTGCGGGAGGCGCTGCGGTGGGTCGCCGACCGGCATCCCGCGCTGCGCACGGTGTTCCCCGACGCGGGCGGGGTGCCGTACCAGGAGGTGCGCGACCACACGCGCCTGGAGTGCCCGCTCGACGACCGCACCGGCGCGACGGAGGAGGAGGCGCTGCGCGCGGCCCTCGCGACGGAGGGGCGCCGGATCCTCGACCTGCGGGAGGGGCCGCTGGTGACGGCCCGGCTGCTGCGGCTGTCGGAGGAGCGGCACCTGCTGTTCCTGCTGGCCCACCACATCGTCTTCGACTCGTCGTCGACGACGGTGCTCGTCCGCGACCTGGCCGCCCGCTACCGGTTCCTCGTGCACGGCGCCCCGGAGCCGCCGCCGCTGCCCGAGGCGGCACCGGCCGTCGCGGCGGACGACCCGGCGGCGTCCCTGGAGTTCTGGCGGCGTACGCTCGCCGGCGCCCCCGAGCTGGAGCTGCCGACCGACCGGCCCCGGCCCGCGGTCAGGTCGGGTGCGGGAGCGAGCCTCACGCACGAGCTGGACGCCGGTCTGGCCGGCGCGCTGCGGGCGTTCACGGCCAGGCACCGGGCCACCCCGTTCATGGCGCTGACCGCCGCCGTCGCCGCGGTGCTGGGCAGGCTGAGCGGCCAGGACGACGTGGTCCTCGGCACGGCCGTCGCCGCCCGTCCCGCGGGCGCCGAACACCACATCGGCCTGTTCCTCGACACCGTGCCGCTGCGCCTGGACCTGACCGGCGACCCGGACTTCCCGACGCTGCTGCGCCGGGCGCGGGAGGGCAGCACGGCGGCGTACGAGCACACGGGTGTGCCCTTCGACGACCTGGTCGGGGCGCTCAACCCGCGCCGCGACCCGGGGCGCAATCCGCTGTTCCAGGTGATGGTGGAGTACGAGAACGAGGGCGAGGTGCCGTTCGACCCGCCCCGGCTGGCGGCGGCGCTGCTCGACGTGCCGAGCGAGCGGGCCCCGTTCGACCTGAGCGTCTACTTCACCCACCACCGCGACGGTGTGCGGTTCATGGTCGAGTACGACACGGCGCTGTTCGACGAGGCCACCGTGCGGCGCTTCACCCGGTACGTGGAGGAGGTGCTGCGCCGCGCCCTCGCGGCGCCCGGCGCGCCGCTGCGCGAACTGACCGCCGTGACCGACGCGGACCGGGCGGCCCTCGCGCGGCTGGGGCGCCTGGACGAGCCGTCGCCCGCCGTCGGGGACACCCTGCACGGGCTGTTCGAGCGGCAGGCGCGGCGGACACCGGACGCCGTGGCCCTGGTGAGCGGCGGGGACGACGTCGGCTACCGGGAACTGGACCAGCGCGCCAACGCCCTCGCGCACGACCTGCGCGCCCGGGGCGCCGCGCGCGGGGAGCGGGTGGCGCTGCTGCTGCCGCGCGGCCCCGAGCTGATCGCCGCCGTGCTGGGCGTGCTCAAGAGCGGGGCCGCGTATCTGCCGCTCGACCCGTCGCTGCCCACTCCGCGGCTGGCCGCGCTCCTCGACGACGGGGCGCCTGTGCTGCTCCTGACCGGCGCCGACGTCCTCGCGCGCCATCCGGGGCTGGACGCGGGGCAGGTGCCCGTACGGCTCGTGGAGGAGGTGCCGGACACGCGCCGGGACGGGCCGCCGGCCGGCGGGGCGCGCCCGGAGGACCCCGCGTACTGCGTGTACACGTCCGGGTCGACGGGCCGTCCGAAGGGCGTGGTCGTACCGCACCGCGGCCCGGTGAACCTCGTACGGGGGCACCTGGAGCGGCATCCCGCGCTCCGCACGCTCCAGTGGACGTCCCCCGCCTTCGACGTGAGCGTGCAGGAGATCTTCACGACGCTGTGCTCCGGCGCGGCGCTGGTGCTGATCGACGACGCGGTGCGGCACGACCCGGCGGCCGTCGCGGAGGCGGTGCGCCGCCACGGCGTGGAGCGGATGTTCATGCCGTGCGCCCCGCTCGGGTACCTGCTCGGCACCGGACCCGGACTGCCGTCGCTGCGGGAGCTGTTCTCGGCCGGTGAGGCGCTGCGGCTGACCGGCGCGTTCCGCCGGTTCCTGGCCGCGCACCCCGACTGCGCGCTGTACAACCAGTACGGGCCCACGGAGACGTCCGTCATCGTCACCTCGCACCGGGTGGACCCGGACGGCGAGGAGTGGCCGCCGATCGGCACACCGGTGCCGGGGGCGCGGATCGTGCTGCGCGACGGCGCCGGACGGGAGGTGCCGCCGGGCGCGGTCGGCGAGATCCACGTGGGCGGCGTGCCCGTCGCGTACGGCTACCACGGAAGGCCGCAGGAGACGGCCGCCGCCTTCCTCCCGGACGGCGCGGGCGCCGTGCTGTACCGGACGGGCGACCTGGGCCGCTGGCGTACGGACGGCACGCTGGAGTACCGCGGGCGGGTGGACGACCAGGTCAAGATCCGGGGCCACCGGGTGGAGCCGGGCGAGGTGCGGGCCGCGTTGAGCGCCCTGCCCGGGGTGCGGGACGCCGCCGTGGTGTCCCGCCGCGACCGGCACGGCGAGGCGGAACTCGTCGCGTACGTGGTGCCCGCCGCCCCGGACGCCGACCCGCGGGAGCTGCGCGCCGCGCTCGCCGCGCGGCTCCCCGACCACCTCGTGCCGCGGCGCTGGGCGCTGCTGGAGCGGCTCCCGGTGAACACCTCGGGGAAGCTGGACCGGGAGCGGCTGCCCGAGCCGTCCCCCGCGGCGGGCCCGGAAGCCGGGGCGGACGGCGGAGCCGGGGACGCGCAGGCGCGTCCGGCCGGTGCGCTGGAGGAGTCCCTGCACACGCTGTGGTGCGCCGAGCTGGACCTGCGCCGGATACCGGTGACCCGGTCCTTCTTCGAGCTGGGCGGCCACTCGCTGAGCGCGATCAGGCTGCTGAACCGCATGGCGGACGAGCTGGGCGTCGAACTGTCCATGGCGGAGTTCTTCCTGACCCCGACCATCCGGGGCGTCGCCGAGCGCGCCGGGCGCCCCGGCCCGAACGGCCGGGTCGTGGAGACGGCGCCGATGACGTCGTCGCTGCGCCGGTTGTGGCGGCGCCACCACGAGCACGCCGACCCGGGCGTCTACAACGTCGCGCACCGCGTCGACCTGCGCGGCGCGCTCGACCCGGCGGTGCTGGCGGACGCCCTCGGGGAGCTGGTGGACCGCCACCACGCGCTGCGGAGCAGGGCCGTACGGCGTGAGGGGCGGTACCTGGTCGAGGTGCTGGACCGGGTGCCGGTGGACCTGCCCGTGGACGACCTGACCGCGCATGCCGGTGAGGCGGAGCCGGCCGAGCGGTGGTGCCGGGAGCAGGCGGCCCGGCCCTTCGCGATGGACGAGGCGCCGCTGTTCCGCTTCCGGCTGGCGCGGCTGGGACCGGACCGCTGGGTCCTGGTGACGGTGTTCCACCACGCGGTGGTCGACGGCTGGTCCATGGGTGTGATCTGGCGCGAGCTGCGGGAGCTCTACAACGCCCGGCACCGCGGCGGGGCGAGCGGACTGCCGTCCCCGGCCGTGCAGTTCACCGACTGCGCCCGCGCCGAGCACGGGCTGGGCGCGCAGCGGCGTGCGGAGCTGGAGCGGTTCTGGCGGGCGGAGCTCGACGGTGTGCCGCTGCGCCCGCCGCTGCCCTACGACCGGCCGCGCCCGGCGACGCTGTCGGGCAGGGGCGCCGTGTACACCCGGGTCGTCGGCGGGGACCTCCCCGGGCGGCTCTCGGACACGGCGACGCGTCTGGGGACGACCCCGTACACGGTGCTGGCCGCGACGTTCGCGACCTGGCTGGGCGAGCTGTGCGGGGGGCTGCCCGACGTGGTGCTGGCGGCGTCCAGCGCGAACCGCACGCGACGCGACCGGTCCGATGTGGTGGGCCTGCTGGGTGACGCGCTGCTGCTGCGCGCCCGGCTGAGCGAGGCGGCCGCGTTCCCGGACCTGGTGGCGCAGCTGGGCGAGCGCCTCTTCGCCTCGCTCGACCACCAGGAGCTGCCGCTGACCGACGTGGTGGAGCTGGTCGCCCCGGGCACGGCGGACGGGCTGTTCCCGACGGTGCTGTTCACGGTGGTCACCACCCCGCCGCCCGCGCTGGACCTGGTCGACGTGACGGCGACGGTGCGGGACCTCCCCACGTCGGGCACGGCCCGCAACGAGCTGTACGCGGTCCTGGTGCCCGGCCCGGACACCCTCGCCGTCACCTTCGAGTACTCGACGGACCTCTTCGACGAGGCCACCGTCGAGGCGTGGGCGAAGTCCTTCACCGACCTCCTCCACCACCACACCGCCCCCTGACACCCGCGTGTCGCGGGCAGGCGTCCCGCAAGGGCGAGTGGGGTGCCCCCCGGCCGAGCGAAGCCGAGACATCGGCGCAGGTGGCCACAACGGGGCACCCCACCCGGTGCCCACCGGCGCGGCAGGCACTGGAACGGGCACCCGCCGGGATGGCGGCCGGCCGGGCGCGGGCGTCGGGGTGGGGTGGTGGCCGCGGTCAGGGTCTGCGGACCTCGTACTGGAAGCAGCCGTACTCCACCGCCCGTACGTGCACGAGCGCGACCCCCGGGTCGGCGAAGGCGCCGTGCAGGGCCTGTTCGACGGCCGCCTGGGCCTGGTCGGGGTCGTCCGGCAGCCGCACGAGCGCGCCTCCCGTGATGCGGCCTTCGCCGCTGTAGCGGCGGAGGACCCGGGACGCCCCGGTCTCGGCGAACGGGTAGCCGAGCGCCGCGTCGGGGCCCGCGCACCGGTCGGTGTGGATGAAGACCGGCCCGACCTCGTCGTAGGCGCCCGGGTCGACGCCGGCCTCCGCCGCCCATCTGCGCAGCGGGGCGTACGACACCAGGGACACCGGCTCGCCGGCGCGGCTGCGGCGCAGGCAGCAGCGCAGGGGCGCTCCGTCCATGTCGTACGCGTGGACGCGGGGGACGACGCCGGCGTCGTCGCGTGCGCGGAGCTCGTCCAGCACGTCGGGGGCGATGGCGTTCGGCTGGTAGGTCACGGTCGTCATGCGTCCAGACTGCGTCAGGGCGGGCCCGCGGTACTGGCGGGAATCCGACATCACGTCCGGTCAGGGGCCCGGCGTCGTGGGCGTCCCGGCCGGGCCGATCACGCGGCTGATGATCTCGGGGGCGGGCTCGCCGCCGAGCAGGGCGCGCAGTTCCGCGACTCCGTGCCGCCGTTCGGCCGGGGTGAGCGCGGTGTACCGCTCGATCCGTTCGTTGAACGTCCGCCGGAACCGGGCGTAGAGCGCCTCGTCCCGCCGTACGCGGGTGGCGATCCGTACGAGCTCGGCCGTACCGGCGAGGTCGTCGGCGGGCACCGGGTGGTCGGGCAGGACGTCCGCGAACCGGGCCGCGCCGCGGCCCAGCAGCGTCCCGGCCAGGCGGTCCAGGGTGTAGACGTGCGCGGTGTGCTGCTCGTGCGTGGCCAGCGGCAGCCGCTCCAGGGCCAGCGCCTCGTGAAGCGCCGTGAGCCCGGGGGCGAGCAGCTGGTACGGGGTGGTGGCCACCGCCTGGAGGAGGCGCCGCTGCGGGAGCAGCCGGCAGTCGGCGCGGCGCCCCGCCACCGTGACCGTCCGCTTCCGGTGCCCGCCGAACGGCCCGCCGCAGACCAGCACGCGGCCGAAGCGTGGCCAGTCGCGCAGCAGGTCGGGCAGCCACCGCCGCAGCAGGAGCAGGTAGTCGTGGTGGGCGTCGAAGTCGAGCAGGGAGTTCCGGAACCCGCCGATGTCGACCAGCAGGTCGTGGGCGGGCGCGGCGTCCCGGTCGACGGTGCGCAGCCCCTCGCCGTCGATGACGGGTCCGGCCAGGTGCGCCGTGAACCCGTCGGCGGCGGAGGCGAGTTCGGCGGCGCGTTCGGGGACGCCGGGGAAGTTCTGCACCACCCGGTGCGTCGCCAGCAGGTGGGCGGCGACGACACGCTCGTGCGGGGTGAGGCCGTCGAGGTGGCGGCGCGCGGCCGTCAGCGAGGACCGGGGTAGCGCGGCGCACCGTTCGTGGAGGCGGCCGAGCGGCTGCCGCACCCGCCAGAAGCCGAAGAGGCTGTCGACCATCACGACTGGCCGGCCCGCCACCACGGCGCGGACCACCAGGTCGGCGTCCATCACGGACACCACCAGGTCGCACTGCGCCACCAGTTCGCCGGCCGCGCGGTCGGCGGCGTCCGGGGTCATCCCGTCGGTGGCGCGCACGGTGTCGAAGGCGTCCGGGTTGCGCCGCGCGAACGCCGCCGCGATGCCGTCCCCGACGAACACCCGCCGGTGTCCCCGCAACAGCCGGGAGACGGCGACCAGTTCGGACGCGGGCCCGAAGCCGCAGTTCTGGGCGCCCAGCAGGATCCGCACGTCACCGCCCCGGTCGCCGGCCGCCGGGCACGGCGCCCGGCTCCGTGCCGCCCAGTGCGTCGAACACCTCGGCCAGCCGGCGGGCGAACTCCACCGGGTACCGGGCGTAGCCGGCGTGGCCGCCGGGGAACAGCTCCATGCGGCAGCCCAGCATCCGGGCCAGTACGACGGCGGGCCGGTGCACGGTGTGCGTACGGGAGTCCCGGCCGCCCGCCGTCGCCACCCGGTCCCGCACGGCGGCGAGGGCCGCGGTGTCCGGAACGTGGCGCGTCGCGGGGCCGATCACCCGGGTGAGGAAGAACGCCGTGTTGTCGTGGGCCCGCGGCAGCACGGGCGCGGGTGTGTTCCCGTACAGGGCCTGCAGGAGGCTCATCGCGGGGACGAGGCCCGCGCGGCGGAACGTCGCGCGGACGTCGTCGACGAGCGCCAGCTGCTCGCGCGCGTCGGGGAGCAGCGCGAGGGCGGGCGGTTCGTGCGCGACCGTCCACAGCGGCCGGCCCGGCTGCCGTGCGGCGAGTTCGAGGGCGACCTGGCCGCCCGAGCAGCTGCCGAACACCCGCACCGGCTCGTCCGGTCCGAGGAGGTGGTCCAGCAGGCGCAGCGCGTCGTCGGCGTGCTCTTCGACGCGCTGTTCCACGGGCGGGCCGTCCAGGGCGCTGCGGGAGTTGCCGCGCGGGTCGTAGGTGATGACGCGGTGGCCGGCGGACAGGGCTGCCGCGACGCGTTTGAAGACGGCCGCGTCGGAGTTGCCGCCCGCGATGAGCAGCAGCGCGGGGCCGGCTCCGCGCTCCTCGAAGTGGAGGCGGGCACCGGGCACGGCCAGCGTGCCGCTCGTACGGGGGTCCATCGCGCTCCTGGGGCCGAGACCTTCGGGACCGTCGCCGCCCCAGGGTCACACGGTCCGTGCGGCCGGTGAAGGGCGTGCGTCCGTTCCGCGCGCGCCGGCGGACGGCGGCCGCGCGCCCCCGCCGCTCCCGCGCGCCGGTCTGGGGCACGGCGGCGCCGGGCAGGACTCCCCCCGGGCCCCGCCCCGTCCCCGCCGGCCCCGACCCGCGCCCGCCGCGCCTCCCCCGGTCCCCACCCGCACGCGGGCGGGTTCCTCGCCCCGCGCCCAGGCCCGTCCTCCCGACCCGGCCCGCCCGGCCCTGTGGCCGGGTGTCCCACCGCGTTCCTCGCCGTTCCGCCACGTCCCGAACAGGAGGCCGCATGGCCACTTCACGGAAGCGTCTTGCCGCTCTGGCGGCAGGTGCCGTCCTCGCCGCGAGCGCCCTGGTCACCGCCCCGGCCGAGGCCGCGCCGGCCGCGCTGCTCCAGTGCCAGGGGAGGGAGTCCACCTCGTACGACCCGCCGCTCCTCTTCCAGCCGAGGGAGGTCGAGATCACCATCGAGGGCCGCTTCGACTCGTGCGTCGACGCCGCCGGGGAGGTCACGGGCGGGGCGTACGGGGAGGCGTTCACCCTCCACGCCGGCTGCAACAACCTGCTGGACGGCTTCCGCGACCGGCGGACGTTCACGTGGAGCACCGGCGAGAGCAGTGTCGCCGACATCGCCGGCTCCACCACCGCGGTCGCCGGGCAGGTCGTCACCACCCTCACCGGCACCGTGGTCGACGGCCGCTACGAGGGGCGTTCGCTGGTCCAGGTCATCACCCTTCCGCAGCCGGACCTGCTGCTCTGCCTCACCACCGGGCTCCGGGGCGCCACCGGCGTCACGACGCTCACCCTCAGCTGAGCCGCCCAGGGGCCGTCGGCGCCCGCCGGCGGCCCGCCCGACGGACCGGAGGAGACCGGTGTGGCCGACATCGGCGACGTACGGAGCGTCCTGACCGACCTGGGCATCGCCGCTGAGCTGCTGCGCGGCGACGCGCGGCTGCGTGCCGACCTGGGCCTGGACTCGGTCGATCTGTCCCAGCTGCAAGTGGAGTTGGCCGAGGCGCACGGTGTGCGGTTCGACCCGTGGACCGGCCACGACCCCACCGTCCGGGAGGTGGCCGCGCTCGTGCGCGAGGCGACGGCGGACGTGGAGCTGCCGGAGCTGCCGCTCACGGGCATCGGCAAGGTCGACAAGGCCCGGCTGCGCGCCGACATCCGGGCGCGTGAGACGACGCCCCCGTACTGAAGGGGCGGCGGGGCGGCGGGCGGCCGGCCGGGGCCTTGCCCGCGCACGGGCGCCCGCCGGACGGGCCGGGGGCGGTGCCATCCCGGCACGTGGCCACCGCCCGCCGGACCGGCCGGGGGCGGTGCCGCCCCGGCACGTGGCCATGGCAAGCTGGACCCTTCGATCACCAGGGGGGTTGTCCATGGCCGGCGTGGAACATACGCGGGAGAGCCGTTGAGGCGGGCGGGCAGGGCCGTGTGCGCCGCGGGCGCGCTCGTCCTGCTCCTCGGCGGCTGCGACGCGTTCGTCACCGACCACACCCCCGAGCGGGTCAGGAACGGCACGAACGAGCTCGACCTGACCGTGACCGGGCGCCCGACGCCCGGCAGCCTCGCCGTCACGGAGCACGTGCTGGCCCGGCTCAAGGCGCGCGACGCCGCCGGCCTCGCCGGGTTCGCGAAGGACGGCGCCGGCCGGGAGGACGACGCCCGGCGCTGGGTCGCCCGCTGGGGCGACGCCGCCCAGCGCCCGGCCACCGCGCACCTCGCCACCGGCGAGAAGGGGGACGCCTTCGCGGAGGTCCGCTTCACCGGGGCGCGCGGCACCCTGTCGCTCATGCTGCTGCCGGAGGACGAGGGCGACCCGTACGGCGACAGCTTCGTGGTCGCGCTGGACGAGGACGGATAGGCCGCCCAAGTCCCTTCGCCGGCAAGGGACATGGGGTGGGCGCGCGTCGTCCGGCCCGGCTCCGTACACTGGCCGCATGGCATGCCGCATCAGTGAGCTGGTCATCGACTGCGCCGACGCGGAACGGCTCGCCGCGTTCTGGAGCGAGGTCCTCGGCTATGTGGAGCTCGGCCGGGAGGACGACGGCAGCATCGAGATCGGCCCGCCCGGCACCGGGTTCGGCGGCCCGCTCCCCACTCTCGTCCTCAGCCCGAGCAGCGCGCCCCGCACCGGCAAGCTGCGGCTGCACATCGACGTCAGCGCCACCGACCGCGACCAGGACGCGGAGCTGGAGCGGCTGCTCGCCCTCGGCGCCAGGACCGTCGACGTCGGGCAGACCGGCGACGAGGACTGGCACGTCCTGGCCGACCCGGAGGGCAACGAGTTCTGCCTCCTGCACCGCCGGATCCCGCCCGTCTGACCGCCCGGCTCCCCCGGCGAGCCGCTTCACGGCCCGACGGCCCCGGCCCGCCGTGGAGTCGCCGGCGCGGTCGGGGCCGGGGCGTTCCGCCACCGCACCCGCCCGTCCGGGCGGCCGCCGCGCCGCTCGCCGCCCGAGGAGAGGGGAGAACATGGCTGAGCTGGACCTTTCGGCCGGCCCTGTCGAGTACGAGGACACCGGGGGTGACAAGCCCGTCGTGGTCCTGCTGCACGGTGTGGCGATGGACGGCTCCCTGTGGCGGAACGTCGTGGCGTCCCTGCGCTCCGACTTCCGCTGCGTGGTGCCGACGCTGCCGCTGGGCGGCCACCGCCGGCCGATGAGGCCGGACGCCGACCTGTCGGTCGCGGGGGTGGCCCGGCTCGTCGCGGAGTTCCTCGACCGGCTCGACCTGCGGGACGTCACCCTGGTCATGAACGACTGGGGCGGGGCGCAGGCCCTGGTCTCCGAGGGCCGGGACGAGCGCGTCGGGCGGCTGGTCATCACCTCGTGCGAGGCGTTCGACAACTTCCCCCCGGGCCTGCCCGGGAAGAACCTGTACGCCTCGGCGAAACTGCCGGGCGGCATCCGCCTGGCCTTCACCCTCCTGAAGTGGAAGCCGATGCGCCGGCTTCCCGTGACCTGGGGGTGGATGAGCAAGCGGCCCGTGCCGCACGAGGTGATGGACGCGTGGTTCCGGCCGCTGTGGACGTCGCCGGAGATCCGCCGCGACCTGCGCACGTACGTCCTCGGGGTGCCGCCGGCGGGCGAACTGCTCGCCTGGGCGGAGAAGTTGCGCCAATTCGACCGGCCGGCGCTCGTGGTGTGGGCCGCCGAGGACAGGGTGATGCCGCCCGAGCACGGGCGCCGGCTCGCCGAGCTGCTGCCGAAGGGGCGGCTCGTGGAGATCGAGGACAGCTACACCCTCATCCCCGAGGACCAGCCGGACCGGCTCAGCGCGTGCATCCGGTCGTTCCTGCAGGCGGGCGACGCCTCCCCGCCGTAGCCGCCCGGCGTACGGGACCGCCGCCCGGTGTACGGACCGCCCTGCGTACGGGGCCGGGCCGACGTACGGGGCCGGACGGTCCGTACGGGGCCGGCCAGGAGTACGGCCGTGGCGGCACGGCCAGGAGTACGGCGGGTGCGGGCGCCTCGAGGGGCGCGCCCGCACCCGCCGTCCGGGCTCAGTCGGCGCCGGTCACGGTGTCCGGCCGGGGTGCGGCCGGCTCCCCCGCACCGGCGTGGGGCCGCAGGAAGGCCAGCGGTGCGGCGACGGCGGTGGCCGCGGCCATCACCCCGGCGGTGACCGCGGCGTCACCGGTGAACAGTCCGCTCGCCGCACCGGTGAACAGCGCCACCAGCAGCGCCCGGCCGCTCATGGTCAGCGAGGACGCCGCACCCCTCAGTTCGGGGAAGACGCCCAGGGACCGGCCGAAGACCACCGGGTACAGGGCGGCGAACCCGGCGCAGAACAGGGACAGCGACACGGTCGTGACCACCGGTCCGTCACCGAGGACGAGGAACAGGCCCGCCCCCGCCACGGCGGCCGCGACACCGCACGCCACGGTCCGGCCGGGTCCGCCGAGCAGCGCCATGACCCGCGTGGCGCACAGGCTGGTGAGCGCGAACGACGCGACGACCACCAGCAGATGGCCGGCGAACGCCGTCGTCGACAGGCCGAAGGCGCCCGTGTACAGGAACGGACTGGCCGCGATGAACACCATGTACGCGGCGAACAGCAGACTGGGCACGAGCGACGCGGCGACGAACTCGCCGCTGCCCAGCAGCCTGCGGTAGCCCGCCGCGACCTCGCGCACGCCCACGCTCGCCCGCCGCGCGCCGGTCTCGGGCAGGAACGCCGCCATGAGCAGCAGCGACACGAGGGTGACGGTGAAGACGACGGCGTAGTTGCCGCGCCAGCCGAGGGCGCGGTTGACGACGCCCCCGAGGGCGGGGGCCGCGGTCATGAGGGCGGACATGGCGGCGTTGGCCAGCCCGAACATCCTGAGCATCCGCGGGCCCTCGTAGACATCGGCGATGATCACGAAGACGAGGACGACGGACGTGCTGGCGCCGACGCCCTGGACGAACCGGGAGACGAGCAGGAACTCGATGCCCGGCGCGACGGCGCAGCCCAGCGCGCCGAGCAGCATGACGGTGTTCCCGGCCAGCATGACGCCGCGCCGGCCGAACCGGTCGGAGAGGGGGCCGTGGACGAGGGCGCCCAGGCAGTAGCCGAGGAAGTTGAGGGTGACGGTCAGTTGGACGGCCGCCTCGGAGGCGTCCAGCGCCCGGGCGATGTCGGGGAAGCTGGGCACGGACATGTCCAGCTCGATGATGGTGCCGGTCAGCGCCGCGATGAGCAGCGCGGGCAGGAATCCGTTCTTGTTCATGGCCTCGTGTGGGAGGGGCCGGCGCAGGGCGGACCACGGGTCCGGGCGAGGGCGCGACGGACCGCGGGCACGCCGGGAACCGGCCGGTGAAGGGGAAATGGGCACGGGAAACCGCGCCGTGCCGGAGCGGTGGCGCTCACGGCAAGGCTCAGCGGTGCGTGGTGAGTCTTCGAATCAGCGGCCACCAGGCGGCCTGAGCGTCACGCGGCCTGCGGCGCGCCCGCTCGCCACCCGTGGCACGTGTCACCGACGGCAACGTGCCCCTCCTGCGACGATCCCCGGAACAAGATCCGCGGAAGCGAGATCCGCGGAACAGGAATGCCGCCGCCCATCGTAGTCCCGGCGCCCCCGTCCGGCAGCCCGTTTTCGCGCGGACCGGGCCCCGCCCGCCGTACACCGCCTGACGGCTCGCGCGGGCTGTCAGCGGCTTGTGGGCCCGCTGTCAGGGCCGTCCCGCACGATCCCTCACGGACCCAGGGAGGCTCCCATGACACTCGCCATCCAGGCAGAAGGCCTGGTGAAGCGGTTCGGATCGCATACGGCGCTCGCCGGTGTCGATCTGTCCGTACCCGCCGGGACGATTCTCGGCGTGCTCGGCCCCAACGGCGCCGGCAAGACGACGACCGTGCGCATCCTCTCCACGCTCCTGCGGCCCGACGAGGGCAGGGCCACCATCGCCGGGTACGACCTGCTGCGCCAGCCGGTCGCCGTGCGCCGCCGGATCGGGCTGACCGGGCAGTACGCGTCGGTCGACGAGGAGCTCACCGGCTTCGAGAACCTCGTGCTGATCGGCCGGCTGCTGGAGATGCCGAAGGCCGACGCGCGGGCGCGCGCGGCGGAGCTGCTGGAGCGGTTCTCCCTGACCGACGCGGGCGGGCGGCCGGTCAAGACGTACTCGGGCGGTATGCGCCGCCGCGTCGACCTGGCGACCAGCCTGGTGGGCCGCCCCGAGGTGCTGTACCTGGACGAGCCGACCACCGGCCTCGACCCGCGCAGCCGCAACGAGGTGTGGAACGTCGTCCAGGGGCTGGCGCACGACGGTGTCTCCGTCCTGCTGACCACGCAGTACCTGGAGGAGGCGGACCGCCTCGCCGACCGGATCACCGTCATCGACCGGGGGCGGGTGGTGGCCGAGGGCCGGGCGGACGAGCTGAAGAAGCGCACGGGCGGCCAGACCCTCCAGGTGCGGCCCGCCGACCCCCGCGACGTGCCGGAGGTGGTGCGCATCCTCGGCCTGCTCACCGAGGCCGAGCCGACCGCGGACCCGGACACGGGACTGGTCACCACGCTCGCCGACGACACGGTGCTCATGTCGGCCCTGGTGCGCCGGCTGGACGAGGAGGGCATCGCGGTCGACGAGCTCGCGCTGCGGCTGCCGAGCCTCGACGACGTGTTCCTCTCCCTCACGGGGCAGCCCGCCGCGGACACCGCCGGAAACGGCACCGGACCGGCCGTGGAACGGAGTGCGGTATGAGCGTCGTCACCGAATCGGCCGCCGCCCTGCGGGTGGGGCCGGTGCGCGGCCTGAAGCACAGCCTGACCCTCGCCGGGCGGAACATCCGCTACATCCTGCGGTCGCCGGCCACGCTGGTGGACACGATCATCCAGCCGGTGCTCTTCCTCGTGGTGTTCGCGCTGCTCTTCGGCGGCGAGATCGCGGGCGACTGGCAGGCGTACCTCCAGCCGCTGGTGCCCGGCCTGATGGTGCAGATCATCCTGTACGCCAGTGTCGGCACCGGGCTCGCGCTCAACACCGATGTCGTCAAGGGGGTTTTCGACCGGTTCCGCAGTCTGCCCATCGCGCGCTCCGCCCCGCTGGTGGGCGCCGTCATCGGCGACGTGGTGCGCTACGCCCTCGCCCTGGTCGTCCTGCTCGCACTGGCGTTCGCCATGGGTTTCCGGGTCAGGACCGGCCCGGTCGAACTGCTCCTCGCGATGCTCCTGACGATCGGTTTCGGCCTCACGCTCTGCTGGCTCTCCGTGCTGATCGGCATGGCCGCGCAGAGCCCGCAGGCGGTGCCGGGCATCACGATGGCGCTGGTCCTGCCGCTGACGTTCGGCAGCAACATCTTCGCCGCGCCGGAGACGATGCCGGACTGGCTGCGGTGGTGGGTGGGGGTGAATCCGGTCAGTCACTTCGTCGACGCGACGCGCGCCCTGACGCTCGGCGGGGACGCCTCGGGGCCCGTGATGACGAGTCTCGCCTGGATGGCGGTCCTGTTCGCCGTACTGTTCCCCCTGGCCGTACGAGCGTACGCCCGTCGGACAAGATGAGTTCGTCCCGGCCGGGCACATTGGCCGGCGAAAGCAGGGCAGGAGGACGTGGTGTTGACCGTGCACTTCACTCACGAGGACATCGCCAGAACCCATATGGAGCCCATGGCCCGCCCCGGGGCGGAGGCACTGTTCGCGCTCGGCCACCTGGAGCGATTAGCGCGGCAGAGCCGGGGCGTGGGCCGTTGGGTCTCGCACGCGCGCGCCTGGATGGCGGCGCAGCCCTGCCGCCACCCGGGGCTCCAGCACGCGCTGCGGCTGCGGGATGAGCTGCTGCCCTTCCTGCTGGCGCGGCCCGCCCCGGACCGGGACGCGGAGCTCGCGCCGGACACGCGACGGGCGCTGGCGGCGCTGGCCGAGTTCCAGAAGGCGTGCCTCCTGCCCTACCGGACGAGCCTGCGCGAGATGCTCGACGAGACCCGCCTGTGCTACTCGGACATGGTGGCGCGGCTGGGCCTGGCGGCGACCCTGGAACGGCTGCAGTACAACGCCAAGTGGGAGGCGGGCACGCTGACCGTCGACGACGGCACGGACCGCGAGGTGTTCCTCGACGGCCAGGGGCTGAAGCTGGTGCCGTCGGCGTTCCTCAGCGGCACCCCCCGGCTGTACACCTGGCGGGAGGGGGCCGCCGAAGGCGGCGCGGCCGAGCGCCGGCCCGGCCCGCCGGCGCACATCCTCGTCTTCCCGGTGTGCCCGCACGGGCTGGCGTCGACGGCGCTCGTGAAGGACACGCAGCGGCCCGCCAAGCCGCTGCCGCAGCTGCTGGGACGGACCCGGGCGGCGGTGCTGGAGCGGCTGACGCGGCCCCAGTCGACCAGCGAACTCAGCGCGGCGCTGCGGATATCGGCCACCACGGCCAGCGAGCACACATCGGTCCTGCGCGGCTCCGGGCTGGTCTCCACGACGCGCAACGGCGGCAGTGTGCTCCACGAGGTGACCGCGCTCGGGGCGCTCATGCTGAACTCCCCTCCGGAGCCCGCCCGTCCGTGGTGCCGGGACTGCGCGGACCGGCGTGCGGAGGGAACCCAGGCGAAGGAGCTCGTCGCGTGAGATGATAATCGTGAGGAATTTCCGGGAGATGTGCCAAGAGAGCGGCGACCGTGCGCTTACTGCTTCTGGGTCCACTCGGACTGCGCGCCCGTGACGGGCGGGCGATCTCACCGGGCGGCCGGCGCGTCGGCCTGCTGATCGCCCGGCTCGCGCTCAACCCCGCCGAACTCGTCCCCACCGGCACCCTCATCGCCGACCTGTGGGAGGACGACCCGCCCGCCGCGGGCGGGGTCAACGCACTGCACCGGCTGGTCTCCCGGGCCCGCCGCACCCTCGACCAGGCCGGTCACGGCGACACCCACGTGATCTCGGGGCCGGGCGGCTACACGCTGAACGTCGGGCCCGCCGACGTGGACGCCCACCGGTTCGAGAGGCTGGCGGCGCAAGGCCGTCGGCTGCTGCGGGCGGGCGCGCCCGCGCAGGCCGTGCCCGTGCTGCGGGAGGCCCTGTCGCTCTGGCGCGGGGCGGCCCTGCCCGAGTTCGCCGACACGGGGTTCGCCAGCCGCGCCGCGGCCCGTCTGGAGGAACTGCGGCTCGCCGCCGTGGAGGACCACATCGAGGCCCGGCTCGCGCTGGGCGGCGCCCCCGAACTCCTCGCCGAGCTGTACGGCCTGACGGCGACGCACCCGCTGCGGGAGCGCGCCACCGGACTGCTGATGCGCGCCCTGCAGTTGTCGGGCAGCCCCGCCGACGCGCTCGCCGCGTACGAGCGGCTGCGGGTCGCGCTGGCCGACGCGCTGGGCGCCGTACCCTCGGCCGAGCTGCGGCGCATCCACGCGGAGGCGCTCCACGACGGCGCCCGCCGGAGCCCCGCGCCCCCCGGCCCGCACGGTGGCCTTCCCGGGGCGCCCCGGGCGCGGGGCGATGCCGCGCGGCCGGCCGGCGGCGCCGCGCCCCGGCCGGGCGCCGGCCCTGGACCCCGGCCGGGCGCGGACACCGCGCCGCGGCCCGGTGACGGGCACCCCTCACCGCCGGCCACCGCACCGCTCTCCGGGCCGGCCGCCGGTGCCGTGTCCGGGCCGGGTGGCGGAGCCCTGTCCGGGCCGGGTGGAGGTGCCGTGTCCGGGCCGGGTGGCGGAGCCGTGTCCGGGCCGGCCGCCGGTGCCGTGTCCGGGCCGGGTGGCGGAGCCCTGTCCGGGCCGGGTGGAGGTGCCGGTGCGGCGGTACCGGCCGCCGACGCGCTGTCCGGCGCTTTCCCGCCCGCGGGCAAGCGGGGCCTGCCCAGCCCGCTCACCCGCTTCGTCGGGCGCGACGGTGAGCTCCAGCGGCTGGCGGACTCCCTGCGCGGCTCCCGGCTCGTCACGCTGTACGGGCCCGGCGGGGTCGGCAAGACCCGGCTCGCCACCGAGTTCGCCGCCCGCGCCGACTCCGGCACCGCCGACCTGGTGTGCCTGGTGGAGCTCGGCGGGCTCGGCGGCGGCGACGAACTGCCCGACACCGTCGCGCGGGCCCTCGGCCTGCCCGGCACCTCCCTGCTGGAGCAGCCGCAGCCGGGCCGGAGCCGCTTCGACCAGCTGACGGCGTTCCTGTCGGCGCGGCGCGTCCTGCTGGTCCTCGACAACTGCGAGCACCTGATCGCCCCGGTGTCCCGGTTCGCCGCCGACCTGCTGGCCGCCTGCCCGCGGCTGCTGCTCCTCGCCACCAGCCGCGAACCGCTGATGGTCAACGGCGAGGCGCTGTGCCGGGTCGGCCCGCTGCGCCTTCCGGCCTCCGAGGACGAGGCCGGGCACTCCACCGCGGTCGAGCTGTTCTGCGACCGCGCCGCGCTGGTGCGGCCCGGCTTCACCCTCACCCCGGCCAACACGGCCCGTGTCGTGGAGATCTGCCGCAAGCTCGACGGGCTGCCGCTGGCGATCGAGCTCGCCGCCGCCCGGCTCAGGTCGATGTCCGTCCAGCAGATCACCGAGCGGCTCGACGACCGCTTCCGGCTGCTGACGGTCGGCAACAGCACCTCCGCGGCCCGGCACCGCACCCTGCGCGCCACCATGGACTGGAGCTGGGAGCTGCTCACCGAGCCCGAACGGGCCCTGGCCCGGCGGCTCTCCGCGGCCGGCAACGGCGTCACCCAGGACGCGGCCGCCGCCGTCGGCGCGGGCGCCGGCCTGGCCGAGGACGACGTCCCGTACGTCCTGTCGTCGCTCGTCGACAAGTCCCTGCTGCACCTGTGGGAGGTCGAGGGCGGCGAGATGCGCTACCGCATGCCGGAGACGACCCGGGCGTACTGCGCGGAGCGCCTCGCGCAGGCCGGGGAGCGCGAGTCGGCCGAGGCCGCCTGCACCCGGCACTTCCTGGCGCTCGCCGAGCGGGCCGCCGAGGGGCTGCGCGGCGCGGACCAGCCCCGCTGGATCGCCCGGCTCGACGCCGACCACGACAACGTCCTGCTGGCCCTGCGACGGGCCGTGGACCGGGAGGACGTCGACACCGCGGTACGGCTGGGCCTGGCGATGAGCTGGTACTGGGTGATGCGCGGCCACTACACCGAGGCCAACGGCAGGTGCGCCGAACTGCTGCGCTTCGGGCGGCGGGTGCCGGAGGGCGCGGCGTCCCTCTTCGCCATGCTGCGGCTGCTGCTCCCCGCGCCCGCCGGGCAGGACCTGGACGGCGAGGGGCGCGACCGGGGCATCGCCGACGCGGCCCGGCGGGCCCGTGACGCCGACGTCATGGCGGAGCATCCGCTGCTGGCCCTGCTCGAACCCAAGTGCTGGCTGCTGGCGGGTGAGCACGAGGAGATGGAGCGCGCCGCCCGGCGGGCCCTGGGCCATCCGGACGCCTGGGCGCGGGCGTCCGGCCGCGCGGCCCTGGGCTTCGCGGCGGAGACCGCGGGCGACGTCGGCGCGGGCGAGCGGCATCTGCGCGCGGCCCTCGAGGAGTTCCGCGCACTGGGCGACCAGTGGTCCACGGGGCAGCTCACCTGCATGCTGTCCCGGTTCACCTCCCTGCGGGGGGACGCGGCGGGGGCGCTGGCGCTGCTGCGGGAGGCGCGGGCGGCGATCGAGGCGGTGGGGTCGGCCGACGCCATCGCGCAGATCCGGATACGGCTGGGCATCGAGCAGTTGCGGTCCGGGGAGCACGACGCGGCGGAGGTCAGCTTCCGGCAGGCGCTGCGCGGGCCGCGGTGCGCGATGCCCGAGTACGAGGTGCTGGTGGCGGCCGGGCTGGCCGAGCTCGCCACCCGGCGCGGGCAGCCGTCGATCGCCGCGGAGCGGCTGGAGCGGGCGCTGCGGCTGCTCGACGAGGCGGTCTTCGACCGGGAGTTCCTGCGCGTCGAGGTGTTGCGGCGGGCTGCGGCGCTGGAGCTGTCGCGGGGCGCCGAGGGGGTGGCGGCGGCCAGGTCGGCGGCGGCGGACGCGCTGCGCCTCGCGGTGCCGCTGAACGACATGTGGGTGCTGGCGACGGTCGCGGAGGTCCTGGCGGCGGTGGCCCTGGACGAGGACCGGCCGGCGGTGGCCGCGCGGCTGCTGGGCTGCGCGGCGGCGCTGCGGGGGCTGGCGGATCTGGGCAGCCCCGATGTGCGGGTGCTCAGCGCCCGGCTGGCGTCGCGGCTGGGCGGGGAGGAGTTCCGCCGGCTGCGCGCCGAGGGCGAGCGCCTCTCCCCCGAGGCCGCGGTACGGGAGCTCGAAGGCGCGGTCTGACCTGCGGCCGGTCCGGCGCGGCTCCCGGGCCGGCCGGTCCAGCGCTCCCGGGCTGGCCGGTCCAGCGCTCCCGGGTCGGCCAGTTCGGCGCTCCCGGGCCGGCCGGTCCGGCGCTCCCGGGCCGGCCGGTGCGGCACGGCTCCCGGGCCCGCCGGTGCGGCGCTCCCGGGTCGGCCGGTGCGGCGCGGTGTGTGCGCCGGCGCACCGGTCCCGGGGGGGGCGTTTCCGGCTCGGCCGTCAGCGGTTGAGGAAGGCGAGGACCGCCAGGACCCTGCGGTGGCCGGTGCCCGACGCGGGCAGGCCGAGCTTGGTGAAGATGTTCTTGATGTGCTTGCTCACCGCGGGCACCGACAGGCCGAGCAGTTCGCAGATCCGGCCGTTGTCGTGTCCCTCGGCCATCAGTCCGAGGACCTCGCGTTCGCGCGGGGTCAGCTGCCGCAGCGGGTCCTGCGCGTGGCGCCTGCCGAGCAGCTGGGAGATCACCTCCGGGTCCATGACCGTGCCGCCGGAGTGGACGCGGTGGAGCGCCGCCATGAACTCGGCGACGTTGCCCACCCGGTCCTTCAGCAGGTAGCCGATCCCGCTCGCGTCGTCGCCGAGGAGCTCCGTCGCGTAGTTGTCCTCGACGTGCGCGGACAGCACGAGCACGGGGAAGCCGGGGCGTTCGCGGCGCAGTTCGGCCGCCGCCCGCAGACCCTCGTCGCGGTAGGTGGGCGGCAGCCGTACGTCGAGGACCACCGCGTCGGGAGCCAGGTCCCGGACGAGGGCGGGCAGTTCGTCGGCGCGGTCCACCGCCCCGACGACGGTCATGCCCTCGGTCCCCAGCAGCAGTTCGAGCCCGGCCCTCAGCAGGGCGTCGTCCTCGACGATCAGCACGCGCACGGCAGTTCCACCCGGATGGTCGTGGGCCCGCCCGGCGGGCTGGACACCTTGGTCGTTCCGTCGAAGGCCGCTACCCGGCCCCTGATGCCGGCCAGTCCGCTGCCGCGGGACTCCTCGGCGCCGCCCCGGCCGTCGTCGGTCACGGTGACGTGGAGGACCTCCCCCTCGGTTCCCATGGTCACACGGACGCGGGACGCGCCGCTGTGTTTCACGGCGTTGGTCAGCGACTCGGCGACGACGTGGTAGGCGGCCACCTCCACGGCGGCGGGGGCGCGGGCCAGTTCGCCGATCTCCAGGTCGCAGGGCAGGGGGCAGCGCAGGGCGAGCGCGGAGACCGCGCCGGCCAGGCCGCGGTCGGCGAGCACGGGCGGGTAGATGCTGCGTACGACGTTCCTCAGCTCCGCGAGCGCCTCCTCCGCGGCGGACTGGGTGACCGCGATCAGCTCGCGGGCCTTGGCCGGGTCGGTGTCCAGGAGGCGTTCGATGACGCCCAGGTGGAGCCGTACGGCGACCAGCCGGTTCTGGGTGGAGTCGTGCAGGGCGCGTTCGATGCGGCGCAGTTCCGAGGCGTGGGCCTCCAGCGCCTCGGCGCGTGAGGTGGTGACCTCCGCGAGCCGGTGGGCGAGGCGGGCCCTGCCCCCCGAGGTCACCCGGCGGACGGTGACGCGGGCGTGCAGCAGGGCCAGCGGCGGGGCGAGGAGCACCAGGACGGCCAGGTGGACGACGGCGGCCAGCGGGGTGAGGAGCGCGGTGGGCCAGTCGCGGACGTCGAAGAAGGCGGGATTGAGCACGATGTGCGGCGGGAGCAGCCACCACCAGAGCGGGACGGTGAGGGCGACGGCGGCGCTGAGCACCGGCACGAGCAGGAAGACGCCCGCCAGCAGCCCGGCCAGCGCGTTGACGACCGCCCGGCCGAGCTCCCGCCGCACCCGGGCCAATTCCTCACCGGGCTCCGGTTGGATACCCTCCGGCGCGGGTACTTTTCTGCGGGCGAATACCGAGAATCCGGCGTCGAGATCCCGGGCCCGATTTCTTCCCGACCGTTCCAGCAGCGCGGGCACGAAATGGGTGCGCACCCCGAGCACGGATATCACGCAGGCGGAAACGAGTAAGGGGAGCGCCGCCCAGGAGTGTGCGGCCGATCGCGCCGCGGCGGCCAGATAGCGGATCTCGGGCCGGGCTTCGTGGAACCTTCTCCGCAGAACGGCGGTCGCCTCCCGCCTCGTTGGTATAGCTGAGTCCACCTCTTCGGGTGTATTCAGGTCTGCATTGTCCGCGTTCGCGGCGTCGTGATAGCGTCCCGGCGTCATTCCGAGCGGGGGTTCCTCTTGTCCGATGGTTCCGTGAATTCCAGCGCGCCCGGCGCGCCTGCCCTGGTCCTGCGTGACGTGACCAAGCATTATGGCTCCCGCAGTAATGCGGTGCAAGCCCTCCGGGGTATTTCCGTAGAGCTTGCGCGGGGCACCTTCACCGCGGTAATGGGCCCTTCCGGTTCCGGCAAGAGCACATTTCTGCACTGCGCCGCCGGTCTGGACCGGCCCAGCGGCGGCGAGGTCTGGCTGGGCGGTGTTCCGCTGTCGGGTCTGCGCGAGACGGCGCTGACCCGGTTACGGCGGGACCGGATCGGGTTCGTCTTCCAGGCGTACAACCTGCTGCCCTCGTTGACGGTGAAGGACAACATCACCATGCCGCTGCGGCTCAGCGGCGCGTCCCTGGACCGGGGCTGGCTGGAGGAGGTCGCCGGCCGGGTGGGGATCACCGCGCGGATGGGCCACCGGCCGTCCGAGCTGTCCGGTGGCCAGCAGCAGCGGGTGGCGATCGCCCGGGCGCTGATCAGCCGCCCCGACATCATCATGGCGGACGAGCCGACCGGTGCCCTCGACTCCCGTACCGGGCAGGAAGTGCTCGGTCTCTTCCAGGAGTTGGTGCACCATCTGGGGCAGACGGTGCTGATGGTCACCCATGACCCCGTCGCCGCCTCGTACGCGCACAGTGTGCTCTTCCTCGCCGACGGCCGCCTCGTCGAGCGCATGGACTCCCCCACGGCGGAGGCGGTCGCCGAGCGCATGACGCACCTCGGGGGCAGGTGACCGTGTTCGAGATCGCGTGGAAGACGCTGCGCGCCCGCAAGGCGGCGTTCCTCGGCGCCTTCGTGGCGCTGTTCTGCGGGACGGCGGTGATCGCCGCGTCCGGGATCCTCGTCGAGTCGGGGCTGCGCACGTCGGTGCCGCCCGAGCGGTACGCGGGTGCCCCGGTGGTGGTCGGCGGCGACCAGACGCTGCGGATCCCGGGCGGCGACTTCACGGTCCGGGAGACGCTGCCCGAGCGGGCCCGGCTGAAGGAGGCCGCCCTGCGGGCGGTGGCGGGCGTGCCCGGAGTGCGGCGCGCCGTCGGCGAGTACAGCTTCGCGGCCGTCCTGCCCGGCGCGGACACCGGGCCGCTGTACGGGCACGGGTGGGACAGCGCGGTCCTCGGCCCGTTCCGGCTGACCGGGGGCCGGGCGCCCGCGTCCGCCGGCGACGTGGTGCTGGACTCCGCCACCGCCGGGGCCGCCGGGGTCCGCGTCGGGGACCGGGTGCGGGTGGTCGTCGAGTCCGTACCCGCCGAGTACCGGGTGTCCGGGATCGCCGCTCCGGCGGGCGGCGGCGAACTGGCGCGCCAGGGCGCGGTGTTCTTCACCACCGACACGGCGGCCCGGCTGTCCGGCCGCCCCGGCGCCTTCGACGCCGTCGGTGTGCTCGCCGCGGACGGTGCCGACCCCGCGGAGCTGGCCGACCGCATCGAGGGCGCGGTCCCCGGCACCGCCGCCCACACCGGCAACGACCGGAGCAGGCTGGAGTTCCCGGACGTCGGCGCCTCCAGCGGACTGCTGCTGCTGGTGGCGACCTCCTTCGGCGGCATGGCGGCCTTCGTCGCGATGTTCGTGGTCGCGGGCACCCTCGGGCTCTCGGTCAACCAGCGGCGCCGGGAGTTCGCGGTGCTGCGCGCCATCGGCTCCACCCCCCGGCAGGTCTACAAGCTGGTCCTGTCCGAGGCGCTGCTGGTCGCCGTCGTCGCCGGTGTCCTGGGCTGTGCTCCCGGCGCGGCCGTCGCGGAGCTCCTGCGCGGCCTGTTCGCCGGGTTCGGCGCGATCCCCGACGATCTCCCCTTGGTCGTCGGTCCCGCGCCGATGGTGGCGGCGCTGTTCCTCAGCGCCGCCACCGCCCTCGTGGCCGGTCTGATCGCCGCGCACCGGCCGGCGAGGATCAATCCGGTCGACGCGTTCGGCGAGGCGGCCGTGGAGCGCCGCCGGCTGCCCGCCTGGCGGGTCCTGCTCGGTCTGGTCCTCCTCGGCGCCGGCACCCTCGCGGCGCTGATGCCGCTGGTGGTGCGCAGCGAGCTCGGCGCGGCCGGGGCCGGCAGCGCGGCCCTGTTCGGCCTGGCGGGGCTGGCCCTGCTGGGTCCGCTGGTGGTGCGCGCGCTGGTCGCCGTGGTCGCGCTGCCGCTGCGGGCGAGCCGGGTCAGCGGCTTCCTCGCCGGGTCCAACAGCGCCACGGCGGCGGGCCGGTTGAGCTCGGCGGTGATGCCGCTGGTGCTCGCCATCGGCTTCAGCGTGACCCTCGTCTACACCCAGACCACCATGTCGGCGGTGGCCGGCCGGCAGGTGGAGGAGGGGCTCGGCGCCGACTACGTGGTGGCCGACGGCGGTTCGGGCGGGCTGGCCCCGCGGGTCGTCGAACGGGTCCGCGCCGTGCCGGACGTGGAGGTGGCCACCGCGGTGTCCACGTCCAAGGCGTTCCTGACGGTCTCCGTCTTCGAGGACAAGGAGCTCGCCGGGTTCTCGCTGCGCGGGGTCACCCCGGAGAAGCTGCCCCGGACCATCGACCTCGGCGTCGTCGACGGCGACATCGCGGATCTGCGGGGCGGGACCCTGGCGATGGAGGACAGCCAGGCCGGGCTGCTCGGCAAGTCGGTCGGCGACCGGGTGGAGCTGCGCCTCGGTGACGGCACGCCGGTACGGCTCAAGCTGGTGGCGACGTACGAACGGGCCATGGGCTTCGGTGAGATGACGGTCCCCGAGGAGGTGCTGGCCGGGCACACCACGGCCCGCTCGCCCGGGCAGCTGCTGGTGCGGGTGCGTGACGGCGGCGACCGCGCGGCCGTCGGGTCCGCGCTGCGCGCGCTGGCAGAGGAGTATCCCGCGCTGTCCGTGAAGGACGGGGACGGCTTCTCCGCCGGGGTGCGGGAGGAGGCCACGCTCGCCGCCTGGGTCAATCTGGCGGGCCTGGCGATGATCCTGGCCTACATCGCCATCGCCGTCGTCAACACCCTGGTCGTCGCGACCGCGGCACGTTCCCGCGAGTTCGCCCTGATGCGGCTGATCGGCATGACGCGCCGCCAGGTGATCCGCACGGTGCGCTGGGAGTCCCTGCTGATGTGCGCCCTCGCGGTCCTGCTGGGCACCGCCATGGCCGTGCTGCCGCTCGCGGCGCTGAGCGCCGGCTTCCTGGGCCGTCCGATGCCCGCCGGCTCGCCGCTGGTCTACGTGTCGGTGGTCGCCGGGACGGTGGTGCTCGGCATGGTGTCGACGATGCTGCCGGTGCGGCTCGCCCTGCGCGCCAAGCCGGTCGAGGCCATCGGGGTCCGCGAGTAGCGGGGCGGGAGCGTGCAGTACGGAGCGGGGCCCCGGCCGGTCGGCCGGGGCCCCGCTCCTCGCGCTCCGTGCGGATCAGGCGCCCATCGCCTCGATGAGGCTCTTGGGGCGCATGTCGGTCCAGTGGGTGTTGATGTACTCGACGGCCTCGGCGCGCGAGGTCTCGGGCAGGACGGTCTCCCACCCGGCCGGGACCTCGGCGAAGGACGGCCACAGGGAGTGCTGGCCCTCGTCGTTGACCAGCACCAGGTAGGTGGCGTTCTCGTCCTCGAAGGGGTTGCTCATGGTCTTTCCTTTCGTGCGTCCCATCCGCGTTGTGCGGGGTCTGGTTGCCACGGGGTCTCGTGGGGGCGGGCCGGTGCCGGGGGCGTCCGGCACCGGCGAAGGGGGTGCCGGCGGGCCCGGCGCCGGCGGGCGGACCGTGCCGGTCCGCGGGCCGGTCTACGCGCCGGCGGGGCCGCCGCCCGGTGCGGCGGCCTCCGCGATCTCGCGCAGCCCTTCGCCGAAGGCCCGCGCGAGCCGCTCGACGGTCTCGCGCCGGTGCAGCGCCGCCGAGTACGTCCAGGAGAACTCCATCCGGTCGCCGGACACGCTGCCCGTCACGTCCAGGATGTTGGTGCGCAGCTCCGCGGGCGCGTGGTCGCCTCCGGGGCTCGGCAGGAAGCGGCGGTAGAAGCCGTCCCGGCCGCCCTGGCCGCCGAACTGGCCCAGGTAGTTGAAGGAGACCGGCACCATCGGCAGGTCCCGCAGCGCGGCCCGCTGCTCCCGCGTGCCCAGGTGGGCGAGGGCGCCGAAGCCGATGCCGTTGCGGGGCACGCGGCGCAGCTGGCGCTTGACGGCCGAGACGGTACGGCGCCAGTCCGCGTCGCCCGGCAGGTCGAGGACGACCGGGTGGATGGTGGTGAACCAGCCGGCCGTACGGGAGAGGTCCAAGTCGTCGAACAGCTCCTCGCGGCCGTGGCCCTCCAGCTCCACCAGCACCCGGGACGAGCCGGTCCACCGCTCCAGGGCACGGCCCAGCGCGGCGAGCAGCACGTCGTTGACGCGGCTGCGGAAGGCGCCCGGCACCCGCTGCAGCAGCAGCCGGGTGTGCTCCTCCGACAGTGCGGAGACGACCGTCTCCTGCGAGGCGACGGTGTTGTCGCCGCCCGGGTGGTCCAGCGGCACCCCGGCCGGCGCGCCGTCGACGACGCCCGCCCAGTGAGCGGCCTCGTCGTCGAAGCCGCCGTCGCGGGTGAACTCCGCGAGCCGGGTCGCCCACTGCTGGAAGGAGGTCGACTTGGCGCCCAGGTCGGGCCGCTTCCCGGCCGCGGCCTGCTGGTAGGCGGCGGCGAGGGCCTCCAGGAGCACCCGCCAGGTCACGCCGTCGACGACCAGGTGGTGGGCGGTGAGCAGCAGCCGTGCCGGGCGGGTGGTGCCGCGGTCGAAGGCGACCACCTCGAACAGCGGGCCGGACGCCAGCCGTCCGGCGGGGCGCGGGCGGTGGGCCCGCTCGCGTACCGCCGCGTCGAGGGCGTCGTCGTCCAGCGCGGACGCGTCCACCACCCGCCAGACGCGGTCCGTGTCCTCGCTCGGCACGATCGTCTGGGTCCAGCCGTCGTCCTGCCGGGTGACGCGCAGTCTGAGCATGTCGTGCTGCTCCAGGAGGGCGGCGACGGCCCGCGGCAGCAGCGCGAGGTCGACGGCCTCGTCCAGTTCGACGAGCAGCGTCATGTCGAAGTGGCCGGGCGCCTCGGGGTGGGTGTCCAGGAACCAGCTCTGCACGGGCGTGAACGGCACCCGTCCCGTGACGGTGCCCTGTTCGGCGGCCGTCCCGCCGGGGCCGCCCGGGTGCGCGTCCGCGTCGATGGCGGCGGCGAGCCCGGCCACGGTCTGCCGTACGAAGACGTCCTTCGAGGTCAGGACGAGCCCGGCCTTGCGGGCGCGGGACACCAGCTGGATGCTCAGGATGGAGTCGCCGCCGAGCTCGAAGAAGTTGTCCTCGGCGCCGACGCGTTCGACGCCGAGCAGCTCGGCCCAGACGGCGGCGAGGGCGCGTTCCGTCGCCGTGCGCGGTTCGACGTACGCGGCGCCGGCCAGGGCGTCGTGGGACGGCTTCGGCAGGGCCTTGCGGTCCAGTTTGCCGTTGGCGTTCAGCGGCAGTTCGTCCAGGAGCACCACGGCGGCGGGGATCATGTACTCGGGCAGGGAAGCGGAGGCCGCCGCCCTGATGTCGCGGGCCTGGACGCCGTCGGCCACCACGTAGGCGACCAGGCGGCGCACGCCGGGCGAGTCCTCGCGTACGACGGCCGCGGCGTGGCGTACTCCGGGCACCGCGGCGAGGACGGCCTCGATCTCGCCGAGCTCGATCCGGAATCCGCGGATCTTGACCTGGTTGTCGGCGCGGCCGATGAACTCCAGCTCGTGGTCCGGGGTCCAGCGCACCACGTCGCCGGTCCGGTAGAGGCGACTGCCGGGCGGGCCGAACGGGTCGGCGACGAAGCGCTCCGCGGTCAGGTCGGGCCGGCCGGCGTACCCCTGGGCGACACCCGCGCCGCCCAGGTACAGCTCCCCGTGGACCCCGACGGGCACCGGCCGCAGGCAGGCGTCCAGCACGTGGGCGCGCACCCCCGGCATGGGGCGGCCGATCAGCGGCCGTCCGCCTTCCCTGATGGGCCAGTACACGCTGTTCACGGTGTTCTCGGTGGGGCCGTAGAAGTTGTAGCCGGTGGCCACGCCGGCCTCGCGCAGCCGGGCGAGCAGCGCCTCGTCCAGCGCCTCCGCGCCGACGGTGACGACCTGCGGCCGGTGGCCGCCCTCGTCGAGGAGTCCGGCCGCGACGAGCTGGGTGAGGTACGAGGGCGTCGCGTCGAAGTAGTCGACGCGCCAGTCGTGCAGGGCGCGGCACAGCTCCTCGGCGTCCAGCCGGGTCCGCTCGTCCACGAGGTGCAGGTGGTGGCCGTGGATCAGCCACACGAGGGGGTCCCAGGAGGCGTCGAAGGAGAAGGCGGCGATGTGCGCGGCGCGGCGGGGCCGCTCCGGGTCGGGCAGCGCGTCGAGGACGACGGCCCGGTAGCCGTCGATCATGGCGCGCAGGTTGCCGTGGCTGACGACGACGCCCTTGGGGGTGCCGGTGGAGCCGGAGGTGTACATCACGTAGGCCGGGTGGGCGTCGGTGAGGGGCCGGGTCCGTTCGGTGTCGTCGGGCGGGGAGGCGTCGCCCGACGCGAGGGCGGCGGCCGTCTCGCCGTCCAGGGCGGTCACCCGCACGCCGGGGCCGAGCAGTTCGCGCAGGGCGGTGGCGCTGGCCTCGACGGTGAGCACGCTGTGGGGGGCGGCCTGGCCGATGATCGTGCGGATGCGTTCGTCCGGGTGGGACGGGTCGACGGGCACGTAGGCGGCCCCGGCGCGCAGGCAGGCGAACACGGCGGTCACGATGTCGGCCGTGCGCGGCAGGACGAGGGCGACGCGGTCACCGGGCCCGGCGCCGGAGGCGATGAGGCGGCGGGCCAGCCGGTTGACGCGGGCGTCGAGCTCCCCGAAGGAGAGCGTGACGTCCCCGGCGGTCAGCGCGGGCCGCTCCGGATGGGCGGCGGCGGTGGCGGCCAGCGCGCGCAGGGGGTGGCCGCCGCCCGGCTCCAGGTCGGGCCCGGACGCGGCGGCGAGCAGCTCGCGGCGGGTGGCGCCGGGCAGCGGGAGGAGGTCGCGCAGGGTGCGGGCGTCGTCCTCGGCCAGCAGCCGCAGCAGCTCCACGAGCTGCTCGGCGAAGCGGGCGGCGGTGCCGGGGTCGAAGAGGTCGGTGTTGTACTCCAGCGCGCCGAGCAGCCGGCCGTCGACCTCGCCGAAGTCCAGGCTGAGGTCGAACAGGGCGTGTTCGCGGACGAGGGGGTGGTCGGCGATGGCCAGGCCGTCGAGGCGCGGGGCGGCGCCCGGCGCGTTCTGCAGCGCGACGACCGCCTGGACGAGGGTGGGCCGCGACGGGTCGCGTTCGGGCGCGACGGCCTCCACGACCCGGTCGAAGGGCACGTCGGCGTGTCCGAAGGCGTCGAGGACGGTTTCGCGGACCCGGGCGAGCAGCCCGGCGACGGTCGCGGACTCGTCGACGCGGGTGCGCAGCGCGACGGTGTTGACGAAGAACCCGACGATGTTCTCCAGTTCGGCGCGTTCCCGCCCGGAGGTGACCGTGCCGACGGTGATGTCGCTCTGCCCGGTCCACCGGGACAGCAGCAGCTGCACGGCGGCGGTGAGCGTCATGAAGAGGGTGGTGCCGTGGGCCGCGCCGAGCCGGTGCAGGCCGTCCACGACGTCGGCGGGGACGGCGAAGTCGTGCACCGCGCCGGCGGTGCCGCGCACGGTGGGGCGCGGCCGGTCGGTGGGCAGCTCCAGCGGCTCGGCGCCGGCCAGCAGGCGGGTCCAGTGGTCGAGGGAGTCGCGGAAGGCCGGCGAGGATTCCCTGCGGCTCTGCCAGGCGGCGAAGTCCGCGTACTGGAGCGGCAGCGCGTCGAGCCCGGCCCGTGCGGGGAGCTCCGCGGCGGCGGTGCCCGGGTTGTCCAGCGCCGCCGAGTAGAGGGCGCCGAGCTCGCGGGTGATCAGGGACATCGACCAGGCGTCGGTGACGATGTGGTGGATGCACAGCAGCAGGACGTGCTCCCGCGCGCCGAGCCGCACGAGCAGGAGGCGCAGCAGCGGGCCCTCGTCCAGGGCGAAGGGGCGCTGGACCTCGGTGGCGAGCAGCGCGTCGAGTTCCGCCGGGGAGGCGCCGGTCAGGTCGGCGAGCGGCAGCGGTACGGGCGCGGCGGGGCGGACGATCTGGACGGGGCTGCCGTCGTGGGCGGCGAAGACGGTGCGCAGCGACTCGTGCCGGTGGACCAGCGCGTCGACGGCGCCGCGCAGCGCCGCCTCGTCGAGGGGGCCGGTGAGGCGGAGCGCGGCGCCGGAGTTGTACTCGGAGCCGCCCGGTTCGAAGTCGTCGAGGAACCACAGGCGGCGCTGCGCGTAGGACAGCGGCAGCGGCTCGTCGCGGGGGACGGGGGTGATCCGGGCGCCGTCCGGGTCCGTGGCGGCGGTGCCGGCGGCGGCGTCCAGCAGGGCGGCGAGCCCGGCGATCGTCGGGTGGTCGAAGACGCTGCGGGCGGGCAGCCGTACGCCGAGCTCGTCGGCGGCGCGCGACAGCATCCGCACGCTGCCGACGGAGTCGCCGCCGACGCGGAAGAAGTTGTCGTGCACGCCCGGGTCGTCCAGGTCGAGCAGCTCCGCCCAGATCCGGGCGAGCGCGGTCTCGGTGGGCGTGGACGGCGGTACGTGCCCGGCGCCCGACTGGCTGGCCCAGTCGACGGCGGGCAGGGCCTTGCGGTCGACCTTGCCGTTGCCGGTCAGGGGGATCGCGTCGAGCAGGCAGAACGCGGACGGCACCAGGTGGTCGGGCAGGGCCGCGGCCAGCTGTTCGCGCAGCCACTGCGGGGTGAGCGCGCCGGGCTCGGCCGGTACGGCGTACGCGACGAGTCTTCGGTCGCCTCCTCTCGCCTGCACGTCCACGACGGCCTGCGCGACGCCGGGCAGCCGCAGCAGCGTGCCCTCCACCTCGCCGGGTTCGATGCGGTGGCCGCGGATCTTCACCTGGCCGTCCGCGCGGCCGATGAACTCCAGCGCGCCGTCGGCGCGCCGGCGCACCACGTCGCCGCTGCGGTACATGCGGGAGCCCGCCGGGCCGAACGGGTCGGCGACGAACCGTTCCGCCGTGAGGGCGGTCCGCTGCCAGTAGCCGTACGCGACGCCGTCGCCGGCGATGTACAGCTCTCCGGGCACGCCCGTTCCGACGGGCCGCAGCCAGCGGTCCAGGACGTACACGCGGGTGCCGTCGATGGGGGTGCCGATCGGCGGGGTGGCGGCGCCGGACAGCGGGGCGCTCATGGTGGCGCACACGGTGGCCTCGGTGGGCCCGTACCCGTTGTACATCGCGCGCCCCGCGGAGAACTCCGCGACGAGCTCGCCGGGGGTGGCCTCGCCCGCCACCAGCAGCGCCCGCAGCGGCCGCAGGTCGTCCGGGGTGAGGCTGGGCAGCAGCGCGGGCGGCAGCGTCACATGGGTGATGCCGTACGCGTCGAGCGCCCGTACGAGTCCCTCGCTGCGCAACTGCTCCCGCGGGAGCACCACGGCGGTGGCGCCGTTCAGCAGCGCCACGGTCAGCTCGGCGATCGCCGCGTCGAAGGCGGGCGAGGCGAACTGCAGCATCCGCGTGCCCGGTCCCACGTCCATCCGGGTGCCCTGGGCCCGGGCCAGCGCCGCGATGCCGCGGTGGCCGACCAGGACGCCCTTGGGCCGGCCGGTGGAGCCGGAGGTGTAGATCATGTACGCGGCGTCCTCGACCGCGGCGAGGTGCGGCGCGGGCTCGCACGCGAGGATCTCGTCGCGTACCTGGTCGACGCGTATCCGCTCGACCGTGTCGGGGAGGACCGCGGCGGTGTCGGTGTGGGTGAGGACGGTACGCACCCCGGAGTCGGCGACGACGTACGCGAGGCGCTCGGCCGGATAGCCGGGGTCCAGCGGCAGGTAGACGCCGCCGGCCTGCATGATGCCGAGCAGCGCGGCCACCTGGTCCGCGCCCCGTTCCAGGCACACGCCGACGGACTCGCCGCGCCGCAGTCCGCGCCGCAGCAGGTACGCGGCGAAGCGGGCGGCGCGGTCGGTGAGCGCGGCGAAGGTGAGCTCTTCGCGGTCGGAGACGACGGCGAGGTCGTCGGGGTGCCGCGCCGCCCGCTCGGCGAGGAGGTCGCCGAGGGTGCGCGGCACCGGGCCCGCCGCGCCCCGGCCGGCTTCCAGCGCGCGGGCGCGGCCGTCGGCGCCGAGCGGTTCGGTGTCCCGCAGCGGCCGGGGGTCGGCGGCCGCGCCGAGCGCGGCGCACAGGTCGCGGCCGAGCCGGGCGACCGTGTCCGGGTCGAACAGTTCGGTGGTGTACTCGATCCGGGCGTCGAGGCCGTCGGCGGTCTCCATGAATTCGAAGGTCAGGTCGAAGACGGCGTGTTCGCGCCGCAGCGGGTGCGGTGCGACCCGCAAGTCGCCGAGGCCGGTGCCCTGCCCGCTGTCCAGGTTTTGGAGGACCACGGTGGCCTGCACCAGCGGCGGTGTGGAGCTGTCCCGTTCGTCCAGTACGGCGTCCACGACGGCGTCGAAGGGCACGTCGGCGTGGTCGAGGTCGGCCAGCACGCCGTCCTTGACGTCGTCGAGCAGCTGCCCGAAGGTCCCGGTCTCGTCCACCCGGCCGCGCAGGGCCACGGTGTTGACGAAGAAGCCGACCGTGTCGCGCAGCCGCGGGTCGTCCCGGCCGGCCACGACCGTGCCGACGACCACGTCGTCGGAGCGGGTCCAGCGGGACAGCACCAGCCGGACGCCGGCGACGAGCACCATGAAGAGGTTGGCGCCCCGCTCGTCAGCGGCCTGCCGCATCGCGTCGGCCGTGGCCCGGGGGACGCGGAAGGTGTGCGCGCCGCCGCCCGTGCCGCGCACCGGCGGGCGCGGCCGGTCGGTGGGCAGGTCCAGGGGCTCGGCCCCGGCGAGCCGGGTCCGCCAGTGCTCCAGTGACCGCTCGTAGCGCTCGCCGCTGAGCCGTTCGCGCTGCCACACCGCGTAGTCGGCGTACTGCACGGCCGGTTCGGCGAGACCCGCGGCGGCGGGCAGCGCGGCGGCGGGCGCGGCGGGCTGCTCCAGGGCCGCCCGGTACAGCACGTCGAGCTCGGAGCGGAGCAGTCCCATGGACCAGCCGTCGGTGACGATGTGGTGCATCGTCATCAGCAGTACGTGGCGGCGCTCGCCGGTCCGCAGCGCGTGGACCCGCAGCAGCGGCCCGGAGGCGAGGTCGAAGGGCCGGTGGTGGCGCTCGCGCAGCGCGGCGGCGAGCGCGTCACCGCCCGGTTCCGCGCCGTCGCGCGCACCGGCGTCCTCCGGCGCCGGGGCGTCGTCGCGTACCTCGGCGTACTCGAAGGTGAAGGCGTCCTCCGCCTCCCGCGGCGGGCGCACGCGCTGCACGCCCTGCCCGTCCTTCTCGTGGAAGGTGGTCCGCAGCGACTCGTGGCGCACGACGAGGGCGGCGCAGGCGCGGCGCAGCGCCCCGGCGTCGAGGTCGCCGCGCAGTTCCAGGCAGATCCCGGAGTTGTAGTCCGCCCGGCCCGGCTCCAGCCGGTCGAGGAACCACAGCCGCTGCTGGGCGTACGACAGCGGCAGCTCGCCGTCCCGGGGCACGCGGGCGATCCTGTCGCGGTCCTTGCGGGCCTGCTGCGCCGCCAGTCGGCGAAGCATCTCCTGCTTCAGCCGCTCCTTGCGGTCGAGGGTCATCGCGCTGTCCTCCGAGGGTGGTTCGAGTGGTGCGGACGGGAGTGCGGCGGGGGGTTCACGGCTGGTCGGGGTCGTCGAGCTCGGCCAGGACGGCGTCCTCGACGGCCTCGGCGAAGGCCCGCAGCGTCTGGTGGGCGAACAGCGTCCGGGTGGGCACCCGCACGCCGAACGCGGCCTCCACGGCGCCGACGACCTGGATGCTGCGGACGGAGTCGCCGCCGACGTCGAAGAAGTTGTCGTGGACGCCGACCCGTTCGAGCCCGAGGAGCGAGGCCCAGATGTCGGCGAGCGCCTCCTCGGTGACGGTCTCCGGCGCCTCGTAGCGCTCGTCGGACAGCCGGGACCAGTCGGGCGTGGGCAGCGCCCGGCGGTCGACCTTGCCGTTCGGGGTCAGCGGCAGCTCGTCGATGGGCAGCAGCACCGCCGGCACCATGTAGGCGGGGAGCATCCCGGCCAGCTTGGCCCGTACGGCCTCCGGTTCGGGCAGGGCCGCGGGGTCCTCCGGCAGGAGGTGGCCGACGAGCTGCTTGGCGCCGGACGGCGAGTCCGCCACCGCGACGGCGGCGCGGGCGACGCCGGGGCAGTCGGCGAGGGCGTTCTCGATCTCGCCGAGCTCGACGCGGAAGCCGCGGATCTTGACCTGTCCGTCGGCGCGGCCGATGAACTCGATCCGCCCGTCGGCGTTCCAGCGCACCACGTCGCCGGTCCGGTACAGGCGGCTCCCGGGCGGGCCGAACGGGTCGGCGACGAACCGTTCGGCGGTCAGCGCGGGCCGGTTCTCGTAGCCGCGGGCCACGCCGTCGCCGGCGAGGTACAGCTCACCGGCCACACCGACCGGCACCGGCCGCAGCAGCGCGTCCAGGACGTGGGCGCGGGTGTTGTCCATCGGCCGGCCGATGGGCGTCACGGCCGCCCGTGCCTCGTCGGGGGCGATGGGGGTGCAGGTGGCGAAGGTGGTCGTCTCCGTCGGACCGTACACATGGACGAGGGTGGTGTCCGGGCACGCCTCGGCGACCCGGGCGAACGCGGCGGGCCGCGCGGCCTCGCCGCCGGTCCACACCTCGCGCAGCCCGCCGAAGCAGCCCGGATCGGTCTGCGCGAACAGGTCGAACAGCGCGGTCGTCAGGAACATCGCGGTGACGCCGTGCTCCTGCGCGCAGGCGCGGATCGTCCGGGCCGTCAGATCACCGGCCGGGGCGACGGCGACGGTGCCGCCGGACAGCAGCGGCGCCCACACCTCGTAGGTCGCGGCGTCGAAGGCGTGCGGCGAGTGGAACAGCACCCGCTCGTGGGCACCCCGCCAGCGCCGGTCGCGGGTGAGGGACACGATGCTCCGGTGGCTGACGGTGACGCCCTTGGGGGTGCCGGTGGAGCCGGAGGTGAACATCACGTACGCGGCGCAGTCCGCCGGTACGCGGGGCAGCGGGACGTCCGTGCCGCCGGGTGCGGCGTCGCCCGTCCTGTCGTACGTGATCACCGGCACACCGGGGTCGACGAGCCGGTCGAGCATCGACGTGTCGGCGACGACCGCCGCGGCGGCGGTGTCCTCCAGCAGCCAGGCGACCCGGTCCGCGGGGAACGCCGCGTGGACGGGGACGTACGCCGCGCCCGCCTTCAGCACCGCCAGCATGGCCACGACGACCCGCGCGGAGCGCGGCATCAGCAGCAGCACCCTCGACTCGGGGCCGACGCCCCGCTCGGCCAGCAGCCGGGCCAGCCGGTCGGCCTCGGCGTCGAGCGCGGCGTACGTCAGCCGCTCGTCGTCGCCGGCGACGGCGACCGCGTCGGGCCGCAGCCGGACCTGCTCGGCGAACAGCTCCGGGACGGTGCGGCCGGGCACCTGTGCGGTCCCGCCGTCCTGGAAGGCCGCCAGCGCCGGGTCGCGGCGGGCGGGCATCCGGCCGAGCGGCACGTCGGCGGAGCCGGTCATGGCCCGGAGGATGTCCCGGAGGTGGTCCAGCAGGCCGCGCACGGTCGACCGGTCGAAGTGCTTCGGCTCGTACCCGAGGACCAGCCGGACCCGGTCGCCGGAGAAGGCGCTGAGCGTGAGCGGGTAGTTGGTCGCCTCATTGGCGGTGACGTCCTCCACGGTGAGGCCGTGGGCGCGGGCGGCGTCCTCGTCGACGGGGTAGTTCTCGAAGACGACGAGGCTGTCGAACAGGGTCGTGTCGGCGGGCAGTCCGGCCTCGGCCTGGACGCGCGCCAGCGGCAGGTAGTCGTGGTGCCGCGACTCGGTCTGCTGGAGCTGGATGTCCCGCAGCCACGCGGCGACCGGCTTGGCGGGGTCGAGGCGGACGCGGACCGGCAGGGTGTTGATGAAGATGCCGATGGCCGACTCGACGTCCGGCAGGTCGGTGGGGCGCCCGGAGGTGGTCGCGCCGAACACCACGTCCGTCCGGCCCGAGTACGCCGACAGCAGCAGCGCCCAGGCGCCCTGGACGACCGTGTTGACGGTCAGGCGGTGGCGCCTGGCGAAGTCGAGCACCGCGTCCGACAGCCCGGCGGGGACGTCCAGCTCCTCGCGTTCCGTGGCGCGCGCGGCGCGGACGTCCTCCGGTACGCGGTCGTAGGGCAGGGGGACGGGGGTGTCGTACCCGGCCAGGACGTCGCGCCAGTAGGCGTGGGCGGCCTGCGTGTCCTGCCCGCTCAGCCACACGTGGTAGTCCCGGAACGCCGGACGCGCCGGCAGGGTGCCGCCCCGGTAGGCGGTGAACAGGTCCTCCATCACCAGCGGCAGGCTCCAGCCGTCGAGCAGGATGTGGTGGAACGTCCACACCACCCGCACCCGCGACTCCGACAACCGGAACAACGCCACACGCGACAGGGGCGCGGCCGTCAGGTCGATGCCCGCCCGCTCGTCCGCCGCCGTGAACTCCGCCAGCGCGGCCCGCTGCTCCTCCTCCGACAGACCGCTCCAGTCCCCCACCGTCACGGGGAGGACGGCGGCGCGATGGACGATCTGCACGGGCTGCTCGACCCCCTGCCAGGCGATCGTCGTCCGCAGCACCGGCGTGGCGTCCACGAGCCGCTGCCAGGCGTCGGCGAGCGCCTGGATGTCGGTGACTCCGTCGAGCACCAGGAGGGTCTGCTCGAAGTACGAGGACGAGTCGGGCTCCAGGAGGGTGTGGAAGAGCATGCCCTGCTGCATCGGGGTCAGCGGCAGGATGTCCTCCACGTCCCGGCCGTCGCCCGCGAGCCGGTCCACCTCCGCCTGCGACAGGGAGACGAGCGGGAAGTCCGAGGGCGTCACCCCGCCCGCCCCGACGCTCAGGCAGTGGCCGATCAGCGCGGTCAGCTCCGCCGTGAACCGTTCGGCCAGGGCCGCCACGGTCGCCTCGTCGTGCACGTCCGTCGAGTACGCCCAGTCGAAGACCAGCCGCCCGTCCACGACCCGGCCGACCACGTCCAGCAGATGCGCCCGCTCCTCCTCCGGCGCGTACTCGCCGCCCGGATTGAGGTCGGAGGTGGCGAAGAGGCCGCCGCCCGCCGGACTGTCGAACTGGCCTAGGTAGTTGAAGCCGATCCGCGGTTCGGGGAGCGAGCCGAGTTCGCCGCGCAGGTGGCGCAGGGCTCCGTAGCCGATGCCCCGGTCGGGTACGGCGCGCAGGGCTTCCTTGGTGTGCTTGATCTGCGCGTCCCAGCCGTCGAAGGTCCGCAGCGCCACCGGGAACATCGTGGTGAACCACCCGACCGTACGGGACAGGTCCACCCCCTCGAACAGCTCCTCGCGGCCGTGCCCCTCCAGGTCGACCAGCAGCGCCTCCCGGCCCGTCCAGCCGCACAGCACCCGCGCCAGCGCCGCCAGCAGCACATCGTTCACCCGCGTCCGGTACACGCCCGGCACGTCCTGCAGCAGCCGCCGCGTCAACCCCGCCGGCAGCTCGCACCGCACGGTCTCCTGGGTGCCCATGAGGTTGGCGCCCTCGCGGTCCACCGGGATGCCGGCGGGGACGCCTTCGGCGAGCGTCGTCCAGTAGGGCAGTTCGGTGTCGAAGCCGCCCCGCGCGGTGTGGTCGGCCAGCCGTGCCGCCCAGTGCCGGAACGAGGTGGTCTTCGGGCCGAGGGGGACACGGCGGCACGCGGCGTCCAGGTCCTCGACCAGGACGCGCCAGGACACGCCGTCCACCACGAGGTGGTGCGCCGCGAACAGCAGCCGCGACGCCTCCGGGACGCCGCCGTCGAACAGCACCACCCGCACCAGCGGGCCGGCCACCAGATCCAGCCCCGACTGCACCCGCACCGAGTGCTCCCGCACCACCGCGTCCAGCTCAGCCCCCGACAGACCGCGCACGTCCACGGTCTCCACGACCCGCCCGACGTCCTCCGACTCCGCCACGGACAACCGCCCGTCCATTACCCGCAGCCGCAGCATGTCGTGCTGCCCCAGCAGCACCCCCACCGCCTCCGGCAGCACCGACGCCTCGAAACCCGCACCCGGCTCCAGCAGCACCGCCATGTTGAAGTGATGCGGCGCCCGCACATGCCGGCCCAGGAACCAGTCCACGATCGGCGTCACCGCCACCTCACCCGAGACCACACCCTGCTCGGCCTCCGGGGCGGCGCTCCGGCCCGGCGCGGCGGCCTCGGCGAGGGCGGCGACGGTCTGGTGGGCGAAGACGTCCTTGGAGGTGAGGTGGACGTTCTCGCGGCGGGCGCGGGAGACGACCTGGATGCTCAGGATCGAATCGCCACCCAGCTCGAAGAAGTTGTCGTGCACGCCCACCCGCTCCACGCCGAGCACCGAGGCGAACACCTCCGCCAGCACCCGCTCCACCGCGTCACGCGGCGCGACATACGCCGTGTCGTCCGAGGCCCAGACCGGGTCCGGCAGCGCCTTGGTGTCGGTCTTGCCGTTGACGGTCAGCGGGAGCGCGTCCAGCGGCACCACGGCCGCCGGGACCATGTGCGCGGGCAGCGCTTCGCCGACGGCGGCGCGCAGCGCGGCCGGGTCCAGGACCGTGCCGTCCTCGGGGACGACGTATCCGACGAGCCGCTTGGAGCCGGGGCGGTCCTCGCGGACGGTGACGACGGCCTGCCTGACGCCCCGCAGGGCGAGCAGCGCGGCCTCGATCTCGCCGGGCTCGATGCGGAAGCCCCGGATCTTCACCTGGTGGTCGACGCGGCCGATGAACTCCAGCTGCCCGTCGGCACGCCGGCGCACCACGTCGCCGCTGCGGTACATGCGGGCGCCGGGCGCGCCGAACGGATCGGCGACGAACCGCTCGGCGGTCAGGCCGGGCCGTCCCCAGTAGCCGCGGGCGAGCCCCGCGCCGCCGATGTACAGCTCGCCGGGGACCCCGTCCGGCACGGGACGCAGGAACGCGTCCAGGACGTAGACCGCGCTGCCGTCGACGCCGGTGCCGATCGGCGGTGTGGCGGCGCCGGACAGCGGCCCGCTCATGGTGGCGCACACGGTGGTCTCGGTGGGCCCGTAGGCGTTGACCAGGAGGCGGCCCCGCGACCAGCGGTCGGCGAGCTCGCCGGGCATCGCCTCTCCGCCGACCGCCAGGACCTCGAGTCCCGGCAGCTCCTCCGGGTCGAGGGTGGGCAGCACGGCGGGCGGCAGGAGCGCGTGGGTGACGCCGAAGTCGCGGATGACGTCCGCGAGTTCGTCACCGGCGAGCTTGTCGCGGGACGGGGTGACGAGGGCGGCGCCGTTGAGGAGGGAGGCGGTCCGCTCGAAGACGGCGGCGTCGAAACTGGGCGAGGAGAACTGCAGGGTGCGCGAGTCCGGCGTGATCCGCATCCGGTCGCGCTGGGTGCGCGCGAGCTCGGCCACGCCCCGGTGGCTCACCACGACGCCCTTGGGGCGGCCGGTCGACCCGGAGGTGTAGATCATGTACGCGGCGTCGTCGGGGCCGGTCTCCGGCAGGGCGTCGGCGGCCGGCGCCTGGTCGGCGTCCGCGGCTGTCGCGCCGGCGGAGGCGGGGGTCGTCTCCGCGGCGGCCGGTGCCGGGTCGCCGGCGGCCAGTTCGTCGAGGAGCAGCTGCCGCTCGGTGGCCGGAACGGCCCCGGCGAGGGAGCGCTCCGTGACGACCACGCGGATGCCGGAGTCGTCGACCATGTACTGGAGGCGGTCGAGCGGGTACGCCGGGTCCATCGGCAGATAGGCCGCGCCGGCCTTCATGACGCCCAGGTACGCCACGGTCTGCGCGGGTCCGCGTTCCAGGCAGACGCCGACGAACGCGCCGCGCCCCACGCCGTGGGCGCACAGCGCGCGGGCGACCCGGTCGGAGCGGGCGTCCAGCTCGGCGAAGGTCAGCTCCTCGTCCTCGCCGATCAGCGCGAGGCGCTCCGGGTGCCGCGCGGCCTGGCCGGTGAAGAGCGACACCAGGGTCTCGCCGCCGTCGCCGCGTCGGGCGGGGCCGCCGAGGACCTCCCGCCGCTCGGCGGGGGTGAGCAGCGGCACGGCGGCCAGGCGCCGGTCGGGGTCGGCGACGAGCGCGCCCAGCAGGTGGACCAGCCGGTCGAGGAGCCGGCGGGCGGTGTCCGCGTCGAAGTGGCGGGGGTCGTAGCGCAGGTGGAAGCCGATCCGGTCGCCGTCGTAGGCGGCCAGCATCAGCGGGTAGTTGACGGCCTCGTTGGCGGTGACGTCCTCCACGGTGAGGCCGTGGGCGCGGGCGGCGTCCTCGTCGACGGGGTAGTTCTCGAAGACGACGAGGCTGTCGAAGAGGCTCGTGTCCGCCGGGAGTCCGGTCTCCGCCTGGACGCGGGCGAGCGGCACGTAGTCGTGGTCGCGGGCCTCGGTCTGCTGGAGCTGGATGTCCCGCAGCCACGCGGCGACCGGCTTGGCGGGGTCGAGACGGACGCGGACCGGCAGGGTGTTGATGAAGATGCCGATGGCCGACTCGACGTCCGGCAGGTCGGTGGGGCGTCCGGAGGTGGTCGCGCCGAACACCACGTCGGTCTGACCCGAGTGGGCGGACAGCAGCAGCGCCCAGGCCGCCTGCACCACGGCGTTGACGGTGAGGCGGTGGTGCCGGGCGAAGTCGTGGACGGTGGCGGTCAGGGCGGCGGGCAGGTCCTCGACGAGCCGGGCGGTGGAGCGGGTGGCGCGCACGTCGTCGGGCACCCGGTCGTAGGGCAGGGGGACGGGGGTGTCGTACCCGGCCAGGACGTCGCGCCAGTAGGCGTGGGCGGCCTGCGTGTCCTGCCCGCTCAGCCACACGTGGTAGTCCCGGAACGCCGGACGTGCCGGCAGGGCGCCGCCCCGGTAGGCGGTGAACAGGTCCTCCATCACCAGCGGCAGGCTCCAGCCGTCGAGCAGGATGTGGTGGAACGTCCACACCACCCGCACCCGCGACTCCGACAACCGGAACAACGCCACACGCGACAGCGGTGCGACGCTCAGGTCGATGCCCGCCCGCTCGTCCGCCGCCGTGAACTCCGCCAGCGCCGCCCGCTGCTCCTCCTCCGACAGACCACTCCAGTCCCCCACCGTCACGGGGAAGGCGGCGGATCGGTGCACCCGCTGGACCGGCTCGTCCAGGTCCTCCCACGCCAGGGAGGTGCGCAGGGCGGGCGTGGCGTCGGCCACCTGCTGCCAGGCACGGGCGAGGCCCTGGACGTCGGTGACTCCGTCGAGGACGAACAGCACCTGTTCGAGGTACGCGGAGGAGTCCGGCTCCAGGAGGCTGTGGAAGAGCATGCCCTGCTGCATCGGGGTCAGCGGCAGGATGTCCTCCACGTCCCGGCCGTCGCCCGCGAGCCGGTCCACCTCCGCCTGGGAGAGCGGCACCAGCGGGAAGTCCGACGGGGTGGCACCGCCCGCCCCGTCGGCCAGGCAGTGGTCGATCAGCGCGGTCAGCTCCGCCGTGAACCGTTCGGCCAGGGCCGCCACCGTCGCCTCGTCGTGCACGTCCGCCGAGTACGCCCAGTCGAAGACCAGCCGCCCGTCCACCACCTGCCCGACCACGTCCAGCAGATGCGCCCGCTCCTCCTCCGGCGCGTACTCGCCGCCGGGGTTCAGCACGACCGACTCGTACAGGCCGTCCTCGCCGCGCGGGTCGAACTGCCCCAGGTAGTTGAAGCTCACCCGGGGCGCCGGGACCTCTTCGAGCGCGCCGCGCAGATGGCGCAGTACGCCATAGCCCAGGCCCCGGTCGGGTACGGCGCGCAGGGCTTCCTTGGTGTGCTTGATCTGCGCGTCCCAGCCGTCGAAGGTCCGCAGCGCCACCGGGAACATCGTGGTGAACCACCCGACCGTACGGGACAGGTCCACCCCCTCGAACAGCTCCTCGCGGCCGTGCCCCTCCAGGTCGACGAGCAGCCGCTCGTGCCCGGTCCAGCCGCACAGCACCCGCGCCAGCGCCGCCAGCAGCACATCGTTCACCCGCGTCCGGTACACGCCCGGCACGTCCTGCAGCAGCCGCCGCGTCAACCCGGCCGGCAGTCCGGAGCGCACCATCCGCTGGGTGCCCATGAGATTGGCGCCGTCGCCGTCCACGGGGATCCCGGCCGCGGCCCCGGCGGTGGCCTCGGTCCAGTACGGCGTCTCCGCGTCGAAGCGGCCTTCGGCCGCGGCGGCCGTGAGCAGCCGCGCCCACTGCGGGAACGAGGTGGTCTTCGGGCCCAGCGGCAGACGGCGGCAGGCCCTGCTCAGGTCTTCGACCAGGACGCGCCAGGACACGCCGTCCACCACGAGGTGGTGCGCCGCGAACAGCAGCCGCGACGCCTCCGGGACGCCGCCGTCGAACAGCACCACCCGCACCAGCGGACCGGCCACCAGATCCAGCCCCGACTGCACCCGCACCGAGTGCTCCCGCACCACCGCGTCCAGCTCAGCCCCCGACAGACCGCGCACGTCCACGGTCTCCACGACCCGCCCGACGTCCTCCGACTCCGCCACGGACAACCGCCCGTCCACCACCCGCAGCCGCAGCATGTCGTGCTGTCCCAGCAGCACCCCCACCGCCTCCGGCAGCACCGACGCCTCGAAACCCGCACCCGGCTCCAGCAGCACCGCCATGTTGAAGTGATGCGGCGCCCGCACATGCCGGCCCAGGAACCAGTCCACGATCGGCGTCACCGCCACCTCACCCGACACCACACCCTGGTCCGTGAGGGTGCGCCCGCCGTCGTCGGGGACGGCCACGGCCGCCAGGCCCGCGACGGTCTGCCGGACGAAGACGTCCTTCGAGGTGATCAGCAGGCCCTCACGGCGGGCGCGGGAGACGACCTGGATGCTCAGGATCGAATCGCCGCCCAGCTCGAAGAAGTTGTCGTGCACGCCCACCCGCTCCACGCCGAGCACCGACGCGAGCACCTCCGCCAGCACCCGCTCCACCGCGTCGCGCGGCGCGACATACGCCGTGTGGTCGCAAGCGTCCGGGGCGGGGGCCGGCAGAGCGCGCCGGTCGACCTTGCCGTTGGCGTTCAGCGGCAGGGCGTCGAGGGGGACGAGGACCGCCGGGACCATGTACTCGGGGAGCCGCTCGGCCAGGCGGGCGCGGACGCCGTCGAGGTCGAGCGGGGCGTCGTGGCCGCGCTCGGCGACCACGTATCCGACGAGCCGCCTGGAGCCGGTGCCGGCGGCGTGCACCACGACGGTCGCCTCGCCGATCTCGGGCAGCCGCAGCAGCGCGGCCTCGATCTCGCCGGGCTCGATGCGGAAGCCGCGGATCTTCACCTGCGCGTCGACGCGCCCCTGGTACTCCAGGACGCCTCCGGCCGTCCAGCGCACCAGGTCGCCGGTGCGGTAGACCCGGTCGCCGGGCGCGCCGTACGGGTCGGCGACGAACCGTTCGGCGGTCAGGTCGGGGCGCCCCCAGTAGCCGCGGGCGAGGCCGGCGCCGCCGATGTACAGCTCGCCGGTGACGCCTTCCGGTACGGGGCGCAGGAATCCGTCGAGGACGAGCAGGCGGGTGTCGTCGAGGGCGGTGCCGATGGGCAGCGTCGACGCCTCGCCGTCGTCGGGCTCGTAGGGGTGGACGGTGGCGAAGGTGGTGGTCTCGGTGGGCCCGTAGCCGTTGAGGACGAGCAGTCCGGGGCAGGCGTCCGTGACCTTGCGGACGGCCTGCGCGTTCGCCGCCTCGCCGCCGGTGATCACGGCGCGCATCCCGGAGAAGCAGTCCGGCGCCTGGTTGGCGTACAGGTTGAACAGGGACGTCGTGACGAAGGTCGAGTGGACGCCGTGGGCGTCGACCAGCGCGCCGAAGCCCGCCGCGTCGAGCGGCTCGGGCGGGGCGACGACGACGCTTCCGCCGTTGAGCAGCGGCACCCAGATCTCGTAGGTCGCGGCGTCGAAGGCGTGCGCGGAGTGGAACAAGGTCCGGTCGTGGCGGCCGTCGCGCCAGCGGCTGTCGACGGCGAGCCGGGTGATGTCGTCGTGGGTGACGCCGACGCCCTTCGGGGTGCCGGTGGAGCCCGAGGTGAACATGGTGTAGGCGAGCTGGCCCGGGTGGTGTGTGGAGGTCCCGGTGAGCGGCTCCCGCGGGCCCTCGGACGTGGGGCGGCCGTCCGTGTCGAGGACGATCAGGGGCAGCCCGGTGTCCTGCGGGACCCGGTCGGCGGACGCCTCGTCGGCGATCACGCAGACCGCCCCGGTCTGGGCGATGAGGGCGCGGACCCGGTCCAGCGGATGCCCGGCGTGCGCCGGTACGTAGGCGCCGCCCGCGCGGAGCACGGCGAGCATGGAGACGACGACCTGCACGCCGCGTTCGAGGACGAGGACGACGGGGGTCTCGGCGCGCACCCCGGCGGCGCGCAGCCGGCCGGCCAGGTCGTCGGCGCGGGAGCGGAGTCCGGCGTACGTGAGGTGTCCGGCGGGGCCGATGACGGCGGTGGCGTCGGGGAGCCGCGCGGCGACGTCCGCGAACAGTTCGGGGACGCCGGGCACGGGGGTCTGCGGGGCGCGGCCCGACCACCGGTCCAGCTGCCGCCGCTCGTCGGGGGAGAGCAGGTCCAGGGCGGCGAGCGGCAGGCGGGGCCGGGCGGCGGCGGCGACGACGAGGCGGCGCAGGCGTGCGCCGAGGCGGCGTACGGACGCCTCGTCGAAGAGGTCGGTGTTGTACTCGAAGGCCACCTCGAGGCCGCCGTCGCGCTCCTCGTACTCCACCACCAGGTCGAACAGGGAGCGGGTGCGGGGCAGCCGCACCTCGCCGACGTCGAGGCCGGGCAGGTCGACCTGCCGGGGCAGGGTGTTCTGCAGCACCATCATCGCCTGGAAGAGCGGGGTGCGGGCCGGGTCGCGTTCGGTGACCAGTTCCTCGACGAGCCGGTCGAAGGGCAGTTCGTGGTCGAAGGCTTCCATCACGGTGGTGCGCACCGCGTCGACGAAGGACGCCACGGTGTCCGTGGCGCGCGGCCGGGAGCGGATGACGACGGGATTGACGAAGAAGCCGACCAGGTCGTGGGTCTGCTGGTGGTCGCGGCCCGCGGAGGCGACGCCCAGGGCCACGTCGGCGCTGCCGGAGGCGGTGGCGAGCAGCAGCTGCGTCATCGCGGTCAGCGTCGTGAACAGCGTCGCGCCTCGGCCGCGGCCCAGCTCCTTGAGCGCCTCCGTCTCGGCGCCGGTCAGGGTGAGGCGGTGCACCGCGCCGCTGGTGGTGCGGACCTCGGGGCGGGGCCGGTCGGTGGGCAGGGCGAGCGGCTGGACCTCGTCCAGCTGCCGTGCCCAGTAGGCGAGCCGTTCGGCGGTCGCGGCGCGGTCCCGGTCGGCGTGCTCCCAGGCGGCGAAGTCGGCGTACTGGAGGGCCGGTTCGGCGGGCGGGGCGGACCGCGGGTCGGTGGCGGCCCGGTAGAGCGCCTTGAGGTCGCGGGTCAGCACGTCCAGGGACCAGCCGTCGCTGACGATGTGGTGGGTGCTCAGGACGAGGACGTGCTCGTCGGCGGCGAGCCGCACCAGGAGCGTCCGCAGCAGCGGGCCCGACGTCAGGTCGAAGGGCGTCTCCACCTCGGCGAGCAGCAGCGCGGACAGCGCCTCGTCGCGGTCGGCGGGCGGCAGGCCGGACAGGTCCCGCTCGTCGAGGGCGAGCGGGGCGTCGGCGGCGGGGTGGACGCGCTGGACGGGGTGGCCGCCGTCCTCGTGGAAGGTGGTGCGCAGCGACTCGTGCCGGGCGAGCAGCCCGCGCAGCGCCGTCCGCAGGGCGGGCACGTCGAGGTCGCCGCGCAGCCGGTAGGCGCTGCCGGTGTAGTACTCGGTGGAGCCGCCCTCGTACTGGTCGAGGAACCACAGCCGGCGCTGGGCGGACGACAGCGGCAGCGGGCGGTCGCGGTCGGCGCGGGGTATGGCGTCGCCGGCGGGGGCGGCGGTCAGGCCCCGCGCGACCAGTTCGGCGACGGTGGGGTGGGCGAACAGGGCGCGTCGTGCGGCGCGGGCGCCGAGCCGGGCCTCGATGCGCGACAGGGCCTGGACGGCGCGGATGGAGTCGCCGCCGAGGTCGAAGAAGTCGTCGTGGACACCGACCCGGTCCACGCCGAGGATCTCCGCGAACACCTCGGCGACGGTCCGCTCGGCGGCGTCGCGCGGGGCGACGTACTCGCCGACGAGCTGGGACGGGGACGGTTCGGGCAGCGCCGCGCGGTCGGTCTTGCCGTTGACGGTGAGCGGCAGGGCGTCCAGCACGACGACGGCCTGCGGCACCATGTAGGCGGGCAGTTCGCGCGCCAGGGCGGTGCGGATCGCGGCGGGCGTCGGGGCGGGGCCGTCGGTGCCGGGGACGGCGTACGCGACGAGCCGGCGGTGGCCGGTGCGGTCCTCGCGGACCATCGCGACGGCGTGGGCGATGCCCGGCTGCCGCATGGCGGCGGCCTCGATCTCGGCCGGTTCGATGCGGAAGCCGCGCAGCTTCACCTGGTCGTCGACGCGGCCGGCGAACTCCAGCCGGTCGTCGCCGGTGCGCCGCACCAGGTCGCCGGTGCGGTACATGCGCGCGCCGGCGGGGCCGTACGGGTCGGCGACGAATCGTTCCGCTGTGAGGTCGGGGCGGCCCCAGTAGCCGCGGGCCAGCCCCTCGCCGGCGATGTACAGCTCGCCCGTGGCGCCCGCGGGTACGGGCCGCAGCGCTTCGTCGAGAACGTACACGCGGGTGCCGTCGACCGCGGTGCCGAGCGGCGGGGTGCCGTCGCCTTCGAGGGGGGCGCTCATGGTGGCGCACACGGTGGTCTCGGTCGGACCGTAGCCGTTGTACATGCGGCGGCCGCGCGACCACAGGCCGGCCAGCTCGCCCGGGCACGCCTCGCCGGCCACCATGAGGGCGGCGAGGCCGGGCAGGTCGTCGGGGTTCATGGTGGGCAGCACGGCGGGCGGCAGCGTCGCGTGGGTGATGGCGAAGTCGCGCAGCGTCCGGGTCAGTTCGGCCCCGGCGAGGCCGCCCCGGCCGGGTACGACGAGGGCGGCGCCGTTCAGCAGCGACTTGGTCACCTCGAAGACGGACGCGTCGAAGCTGGGCGAGGCGAACTGCAGCACCCGCGAGTCGGGCGTGACCCCCATGCGTTCGCGCTGGGTGCGGGAGAGGTCGGCGATGCCGCGGTGGGTGACGACGACGCCCTTGGGCCGGCCGGTGGAACCCGAGGTGTAGATCATGTACGCGGCGTCGTCGGGGCCCAGCTCCACGGCGGGCGCGTCGGCCGCCCCGGAACCTTCCAGCTCCGCCACGAGGACCCGGTCCGCCCGGTCCGGCACCCGGTCGGCCACGGACGGCTGGGTGACGACCAGGCCGAGGCCGGAGTCGTCGGCCATGTAGCGCAGCCGCTCCGCCGGATGGGCCGGGTCGAGGGGGACGTGGACACCGCCCGCGCGCATCACGGCGAGCATCGCCACGACCAGGGCGGGACCGCGCTCCAGGCACACCCCGACGAGCGTCCCGCGCCGCACGCCCCGGCCGTGCAGCACTGCGGCCGCCCGTGCCACGCGCGCGTCGAGTTCGGCGTAGCTCATCGAGCCGGATTCGGCCACCAGCGCGGTCGCGTCGGGCCGGCGGGCCGCCTGGGCGCCGAACAGCGCCGGCAGCGTCCGGTTCTCCGCATGCTGGGCAGAAGCCACGGTTGCTACTCCTTCGAGAGCGGTGCGCGCCGCCGCGTCGGCCTGGCGCGTGAAGGGAGCCGCACGCCGGTGCGGCTTGTCGCGTACGGGGAAAGGGCAGGGCGCTGCCGCCGGGCGGGGCGTCGGCGGCAGCGCGGCTGGGGGGACGTGGAGCGGGTGGGCGCCAGGGGCCCGGGTCAGGCGGCCTGGCGGGAGGGGGCGTTCGCCCTGCGCAGGGTGCGGCCGTTGTACTGCATGAGGTCGGCGGGGCGGCCCTTCGCGGAGCTGAGGAACCGGCCGCTGAACAGCACGTCGCCCTGGTCCTCGGCCCGCACGCTGAAGACGAGGTCCGCTCCGACGGTGAGGAGCCCCGACACGCCGTTGTCGGCGTCGAGGCGGAGCGTGCCGCCGCCGGCTCCCTCGGGGGAGACCCTTATGGCGAGCTCGCCGTTCACGAACTCCCCGGCGAGCGCGGCGGCCTCGTCGTAGGGGCGGTCGGCGGGGGCGGGCTGCTCGTAGTGGCCGACGCGCAGTCCGAGGCGGTCCAGCTCGCCGACGAGGTCGAGCCAGGCGGCCAGGCCGGTGGTGGAGTTGGTGGTGAAGGCGAGCACGGTGCCGCCGGCCGGGTCGACGCGGACGTTGCAGGAGCCGCCGTCGAGGGTGCCGTCGTGGCCCAGCCACAGGGTGTCGCCGCCCGGGTAGAGGCCCCATCCCGCGCCCCAGCCGGCGGCCAGTCCGAACGGGTCGGCGGCCGGTACGGCGCGCCCCATGGCGGCGAGCGCCTCGGGGTCGGCTATGTCGGCGTCCAGGGCCTCGTGGCCCTCGCCCAGGAAGGCCCGGCCGAAGCGGACCAGGTCGGTGGCGCTGCCCGCGATGCCTCCGGCGGCGGCGAGGGTGGGCTCGCAGTAGAAGTCGACCGGTTCGGTGCGGCCGGTCCGCGCGTCGACGGCGTGGCCGCTGACGGTGGCGCCCGGGGCGCGGCCTATTCGGGGGTCCTCGACGAAGGCGAGGTCCAGCCCGGCGGGGCGTATCACGTAGGACTCCAGCGAGTCCCACCAGCTCTGCCCGGTGATCACCTCTATGACGTACGCCGCCACGGCGTAGCCGGTGTTGGAGTACGAGAACGCGCTGCCGGGCACCCCGAAGTGGCCGTGGCGCACCACCGACTCGAAGTAGCGTCGCAGGGACGGCGAACGCATCGGGGCGCCCTCGTGGTCGGAGACGAGGCCGGCGGTGTGGCTGAGCAGCTGGCGGAGCGTCACCGTGCGCATCGGGTGGTCCGCGGGCACCGCGCGGTGTCCCGCGAGGTCCGCGAGGGGCGCCATGACCGGCGCGTCGAGCTCCGCCTCGCCCTCCTCGACCAGCTGCATCACCAGCGCGGCGGTGAAGACCTTGCTCACCGAGCCGTAGGCGAAGCGGGAGCGGGGGGACACCGGCGCGTCGGCGCCGATCCGCTCGACGCCGGCGCAGACCTCCCGCAGCGCACCGTCCCGGTACAAGGCGAGCTGGGCTCCGGGAATCCGGTGCTCACGGACCAGCCTGTGAACTATGCCGGAGAGGACGTCGACGTCCATGATCGCTCTCGTACCCCCGTTCGAGAGTGCCGCGGCGAGGGCGGCCGGGCGGCGGGATTCGGGATGGCCGGCTCTACTCGGTTCAGGTAGGGCCAGCAGGACTTCGCGTCACAGACTCATCTATACCGTCGGCGATCTCAAGATCCTCCACCCCCAACCGAAAACTGCACGTCAGCGCTCCGCTACGCACAGGTACGAAAGCGTCTCGCGGCGCGACCGCGCGGCCCCGCGCAAGAGCGACTTTCGGAAGGGCGCGAGCCGCCGGACCGCGCGGAGGGTGTCCGGGACTCGCCGGCGGCACCCGCTACGGTGGGCGCGGGAGGCCGGCGACGAGGGTGTCGCGCCCCGGTCCGGGACCGGCGGGGCGCGAGGTGGCGCCGGCGCCGCTGGACGGATCCCTCACCACACCGCTGGAGGGGCATGCGCATCAGGGCGATGTCCGGGACCGAGATCGACAGCGTCGCCGGCTTCACCGTGGAGGAGCCGGTCGGCGGGATCACGGGCGACCGGTTCCGCCGGGAGTTCGCCGAGCGGCGCTACCGCCCGGAGTGGACGTGGATCGCCGAGGACGACGCGGGGCGGATCACGGCGCGGGCCCTGTGGTGGGGCAAGCCCGACAGCGAGCATCCGATCGCGCTGGACTGCCTGCGCGTCATCCCCTCCGCCGGGGACCGGGCCGCCCTCGCGGCGGCGCTCCTGGCGGCCGGGCACGCCGCGTTCGAGCGGGCCGGCGCGGCGAAGCGGCCGCGGTACGACATCTCGCTGGCGCACGGCTGGCGCGACCGCCCGGACGCGGCGGCCGCGGTGGCCTGGCGGAGCGAGGCGGCGCGGCGTTCCGGGCTGACCGGGAGCGTCGAGCGGCTGCGGTACGCGTGGACGCCCGCGGCCGGGGTCCCGGCGCCGGCCACCCGGCTCGTCTTCCGGCCGGACGCCGACGACGAGGCGTTCCTCGACGCCTTCGGGCGGATCGCCGTCGGCAGCCTGGACGTGGCGACCCGGCGGGAGCTGCCGGTCCTCGGAGCGGACCGGCAGGCCCGCGACGACCTGGAGTTCTACCTCGGCTGTCCCGGCGAGCGGGAGTGGTGGCGGCTGGCGTACACCCCCGAGGGGGAGCTGGCCGGCATGGCGATCCCGTCGGCGACGCCGTACAACCGCAACGTCGGCTATCTGGGCGTGGTGCCGGCGATGCGCGGGCGCGGCTACGTCGACGAGGTGCTCGGGGAGATCACACGCCTGCACGCCGCCGACGGCGCGCGGCTCGTCACCGCGACGACGGACACCACGAACACGCCGATGGCCGCGGCGTTCGAGCGGGCCGGCTACCGCGTCACGGAGATCCGGCTCGTCTTCGAGGCGCCGCCGCGCTGAACGGCCCGGGCGCCCCGCCGGAGGCGGCGAGGGCGGCGGACGGGACCCGGGAGCGGGCACCCGGGCTGCCGCGGCCGTCGGCACGGCGGGGGCGGTCCCGGCCCCGGAGGACGCCGGGCGCGGGGGTCCGGCGGCGAACGTCTGTGCCTTCGCTCACACCGCCGAAGCGCCCATTTCCCCGGCCCAACTCGTGGGTAATGTAGCGGTGTTGTGGTTCACAACTTCTACCCACGGAGGACGTCTTGTCCGCATCCGTCATCCTGGCCGGGGCCCGTACCCCCACCGGCCGCCTCCTCGGGGCACTGAAGGACTTCTCCGGCGTGCAGCTCGGGGCCATCGCGATCAAGGCGGCCCTGGAGAAGGCGGGCGTGGCGCCCGAGCAGGTGGAGTACACGATCATGGGGCAGGTGCTCACCGCGGGCGCCGGGCAGATCCCCGCCCGCCAGGCCGCGGTGGCCGCCGGCATCCCGATGAGCGTCCCGGCGCTGACCGTCAACAAGGTGTGCCTGTCGGGCATCGACGCGATCGCGCTCGCCGACCAGCTGATCCGGGCCGGCGAGTTCGACCTGATCGTGGCGGGCGGCCAGGAGTCCATGTCGCAGGCCCCCCACATGCTCCCCAAGTCCCGCGCGGGCTTCAAGGCCGGTGACGTGCCGCTGGTCGACCACATGATGTACGACGGGCTGTTCTGCCCCTTCGACCAGCTGAGCATGGGCGCGTCGACGGACAAGTACAACAGCCGCTACGCCGGGGTGACCCGCGAGAAGCAGGACGCCTTCGCCGCGGCGTCGCACCAGCGGGCCGCCGCCGCGACGGCCGCCGGGCGGTTCGCCGAGGAGATCGCGCCGGTGACGGTCCCGCAGCGCAAGGGCGACCCGATCGTGCGGGACACCGACGAGGGAGTGCGCCCCGACACCAGCGTGGAGATCCTGGCGAAGCTGCGCCCCGCCTACGGCGCCGACGGCACCATCACGGCGGGCACGGCGTCGCAGATCTCCGACGGCGCCGCGGCCGTGGTCGTGGCGAGCAAGGCCAAGGCCGAGGAGCTGGGCCTGGAGTGGATCGCGGAGATCGGCGCGCACGGCGTCGTCGCCGGGCCCGACGCGAGCCTCCACGAGCAGCCGTCGAACGCCATCAAGGCGGCGCTGGCCAAGGCCAAGCTGGAGACGACCGACCTGGACCTGGTGGAGATCAACGAGGCGTTCGCCGCCGTCGGGATCGTCTCCACCGAGCAGCTCGGCGTCAGCCCGGACATCGTGAACGTCGACGGCGGGGCCATCGCGCTCGGCCACCCGATCGGCGCCTCGGGCGCCCGGCTCATCGTGCACCTGGCGTACGAGCTGCGCCGCCGCGGCGGCGGTCTCGGCGCGGCCGCGCTGTGCGGCGGCGGCGGTCAGGGCGACGCCCTGCTGCTGCGCGTACCGTCCGCCTGACGCCCCGTCCACCCGCCCGGCGGCCCCGCACCGGGGCCGCCGGGCGGTCGTGGTCCTGGTTTCAGCGCGCGTATACCGGGCCCGCCCGCGGCCGTCCCAGGGCGTGGGTGCCGGGTCCAGTCGCGCGGCCCTCAAGGCGTGGGCGCCCGGTCCGCCCCTGCGGGTCTCACCGCGGGGAGCAGCGTGCACACCAGGGCGGCGCACAGGATGTTGACCGCCATGGCCGCGATGAACACCCGGTGGTAGGAGGCGATACCGCCGGGGTCGGGGCCCGACGCCATGATCGCGGCGAAGCCGGCGACTCCCACCGCGCCGCCGATCTGGCGCACCGTCAGCGTCATCCCGAGGCCGCCCGCGAACAGCGGCGGCGGCACCGCCCCGGCCGCCAGCGACGACAGGCAGGTGAGGGCCAGGCCCAGCCCGCCGCCGCCGAGGACCGCCGCCGGGAGCCAGCCGCCCAGGAAGTCGGGCGTGGGGCCGAAGAGGTCGGACGCCCAGAGGGCGTTGCTGCCGGTGAAGGAGAGCGCCCCCAGCACCGCCGTCTTCACCTGGGCCGCCGGCCGGGTGAGCCGTCCGGCGGCCAGGGAGCCGACCGTCGAGGCGACGGCCCCGACGCTCAGCGCGCCGGCCGTCCGCAGGACCGGCCAGTTCCAGATGTGGGCGGCGAAGAGCGGCGCGGCCAGCATCCAGGCGAACATCGTCGCGTTCAGCATGCCGAGGCCCGCGTTCGCCGTCCGGTAGACGGGGCTGCGCCACACGACCGGCTCCAGGGCAGGCGCCGCGTGGCCGCGTGAGCGCAGCACGGTCACGCCGACCAGCGCGAGCCCGCCGAGCCCGAGCCCGGCGGTCCGGATGTCGCCCCAGCCCCAGGCGTGCCCCTCGGTGAGCGCGGTCACCACCCCGCCGACGCCCAGGACGAGCGCGGCGCTGCCCACCGCGTCCGGCAGCCGGCCCCCGCTGCCGCGCGACCACCCTCTCGGCAGGGCCACGGCCGCGGCGGCCAGCATGGCCCCGCACAGCGGGAGGTTGACGAAGAACACCGACCGCCAGCCGAAGCCGCGCAGCAGCAGCCCGCCGGCGGCCGGGCCGACGACGGCGGAGAACCCGGCCACCGCGGACCAGGTGCCGACCGCCCGGGCGATCCGCCCGCGCGGTGTCGCGGCGAGGATCAGACCGAGGGCTGCGGGGATCATGCCGCCGGCCGCCGCGCCCTGGACGCACCGGGCCGCGATCAGCCACCAGAGGGACGGCGCCACGGCGCACAGGAGCGAGGCGGCGGTGAAGGCCCCCAGGGACCAGAGGAACACGGTGCGCCGGCCGACGCTGTCGGCGATCCGCCCGGCGGGGGTGAGCACCGCCGCCAGCAGGACCGTGTAGCCGCCGAGGACCCAGGCCGCGGTGTCGAGCGAGGCGCCGGGGAAGTCGTCCAGGACGTCCGGGAAGGCGAGGGTGACGATCGACAGGTCGAGGAAGGCCATGAAGCCGGCGCCGCTGCACAGCGCCAGTACGAGCGCGGGGTCCGCCGGGCGCGAGGGGCTTCGCGCGCCGCCGTCCCGGCCGTGGGCCGGCTCCTCGGGCATGTCGGTCGGCCCCCTCGGCTCGTCTGCGCCTCGTACCCCGCGGTGATCAACTGACTGTGCGGACCGGCTGGTTGAGGTGGTGCGGGGACAGCAAGTGTGCCCGGCTCGGCGTCGAACGCAAGGGCGAATCACAGGACCGGTCCATGTGATCACCATCACCCGCGATTGGCTCGAAGATCTTCGCCGTCATGCCTTGCGGTCGCTCTCGCGGCAGGCCAATGATGGGCGAGGCGCCCGGGAGGAACCGGCGCGACGGCGAGGGGGCCGCTACCGCCCCCTCCCCTGCGAGCGCACCCCGCGGCCCGGTACTTCCGCACGTCCGCACGACCGCATTCGCACGACCGCACCCGCACGACAGCGTTCACGACAGCGACAGCGTCCACGACAGCGTTTCCACACGACAGCACTTGCGCATCCGGCAGTTCAGCACTCTGGCGTACTTGCAATCCTGACAGCGCGGACGGCTCACGGAGCAGCCCTCACATGACTGCTCGTGGGACGGTCGCCGCTCGATCTCGGGGGGATCGGCACGGGCGCACGGGGGACCGACCCCGTGCGCGCGTTGTGTTCCGGCACGGGGCCCTCACAAGGGCAGCCCCGGATGCCGTGTGCCCCTGACCCGGGACCGGGCGGCGCTCACCCGACGCGCCGCGGGCCTTCACGGGGAGACACGGCTTTGACTTCTTTGAGTTCCGTCCTGATCGGCAGCGGAAGCGTCCTCGCGCGCTGCGGCGAGGCACTCGTGGCGAAGGGGCACCGGATCACGGCCGTGGTGACCAGCGACGCCACCGCGCGGTCCTGGGCGGTCAAGGCGGGCGTCCCGCACCACGAACTCGCCGAGGCCGTGGCCCTCGCACCGAGGCTGACCTGCGACCTCCTGCTGAGCGTGGGCAACTACGCGGTCGTGCCCGAGGCGCTGCTGCGCTGCGCGGAGCGCGCCGCCGTCAACTACCACTACGGCCCCCTCCCCGAGTACGCGGGCCTGCACGCGCCGTCGTGGGCCATCGCCGAAGGGGCGCGCGAGTACGGCATCACCTGGCACCGGATGGCGCGGACCGTCGACACCGGCGAGGTGCTGGGGCGGGTGCCGGTGGCGATCGAGCCGGATGACACCGCGCTCTCGCTGGGCCTGAAGTGCGACGACGCGGCGGTCGCCGGCCTGGGCGAACTGGTCGACGCGATCGCGGAGGGCCGCGAGACCCCGGTGCCGCAGGACTCCGCGACGCGCCGCTACTTCTCACGGCACACCCAGTTCCCCGCCGAGGGGCTGATCGACTGGAGCCTCCCGGCCGAGCGCGTCGCCGCCATGGTCCGGGCCACCGACCACGGACCGTTCGCCAGCCCGCTGGTGTGGCCCAAGACCGGTGCCGGCGGGCGGTTCTACGCCGTGCGTGAGGCCCGCGCCGACGCCGGCGGCGCCGCCCCGGCCGCCGGTGGCACCGCCTCACAGGCCGCCGCTCCCGGCACGGTCCTGGCCTGCGACGACGCGTCGGGCCTGCGGGTGGCCACGGGATCCGGAAGCGTCACGCTGACCCGGCTGTGCACCCTGGAGGGCGAGGAGCGGAGCGTCGGCGCGGTCGCCGCGGCCCTCGGGATCCGGCCCGGCACGGTCCTGGACCGCCCCGGCGACGAGGCGGGCGCCCGGCTGACGGAGGCGGGCGTACGCGCGTCGAAGGCCGCCCGCCACTGGCGTGAGCGCCTGGCCGGGGACGGCTCGCACCCCTACCGCCTCCCCTTCCCGAGGCCCCGCGCCGCGGACGCCGCGCCGGAGGCGGAGCCCGTACGCGTACGCTGCCACGTCCCGCCCGCGCAGGGCGGCGACGGTCCGGACGCCGCCGCGGCGGCCGCCGCCCATCTGGCCGGCGCGCTGGCCGTGTTCCTGAGCCGGGCGAGCGGCGTTCCGGAGGTCCGGCTCGCGATGGCGGCCCCGCGCGAGGGCGTCGACCCCGCGCACCGGGACCTGTTCGCGGCCTGGCTGCCGCTGCCGTGCCGGGTCGACGCGGGCGCGACGATCGCCGAGAACCTGCGGGCGGTGCGGGAGGAGTTCACCGCCGGCCAGGAGCGGGGCTGGCTGCGCCGCGACGCGATCGGCCGGGACGAGGCGCTCCGGGAGCGCTGGAGCGGCGGCGCCCTCACCCCGGACGTCCTCGTCTCCTGGGGCCCCCGCGCCGCCGGGACGGACACCGGTGTCCGGGGCGGCGACCGCCCGGCTCTGGAACTCCACATCGAATCCGACGGCTCCGAAGACGGCGTCCTCGTCGCCTTCCACCACGACGGCACGCGTCTGGCAGCACGTGACGTCGCCCGGCTGGCCGGGCAGTTCGGCGCCTGGTGCGGCCGTCTGCCCGCCGCCGCGGAGCAGCTCACGGCCGCCGCCGACCTGCTCACCGCCGCGGAACGCGCGCTGTTCGTCGAGGAGTTCAACGACACCGGCGCGGCGGACCTCCCCGACCGGGCGCTGCACCGGCTCTTCGAGGAGGCCGCGCGCGCCCACGCCGACAAGACCGCGCTGCTGTGCGGGGACACCGGCCTGACCTACGCCGGGCTCGACTCCCGCGCCAACCGGCTCGCCCGCGCGCTGGCCGACCGGGGCGTGGGCCGGGGCGACCTGGTCGGCGTGGCCCTGGACCGCTCGATCGACCTGGTCGTCGCCCTGCTGGCGGTGCTGAAGACCGGCGCCGCGTACATGCCCGTCGACCCCCGGTTCCCGGCCGAGCGCGTCCACCAGATGATCGAGGACGCCGCTCCGGCGCTCGTCGTCACGCCCGCCGCCACCCCGGCCGCTCTGGCCGCCTGGGAGGACCGCTGTGTCAGCGTCCACGCGGGCGCGGAGGGGGACGCCGACGCGGACCTCGCCGTCGAGGTGGGCGCCGACGACCTCGCGTACGTCATCTACACCTCGGGCTCGACCGGCCGCCCCAAGGGCGTCGAGATCACCCACGGGGCGCTGTGCAACTTCCTCGGCGCCATGCGCGAGCGGCCCGGGTGCGACGCCGGCGACCGGCTGCTGGCGGTGACCACCGTGTCCTTCGACATCTCCGTGCTGGAGCTGTTCCTGCCCCTGCTGGCCGGCGCGACCGCGGTCATCGCCGAGGCGCGGGAGACCCTGGACGCGAAGGCGCTGAGCGGTCTGCTGGAGCGGCACGCGATCACCGTCATGCAGGGCACCCCCGCGACGTGGCAGCTGCTGCTGGACGGGGGCTGGCAGGGCACCCCGTCCCTGCGCAAGATCCTCTGCGGCGGCGAGGCGCTGCCCCGCGACCTGGCGGACCGGCTGCTCGCCGCCGCGGGCGAGGGCTCGGTGTGGAACATGTACGGCCCCACCGAGACCACCGTGTGGTCCACGGTCTGGGAGGTGGAGGACCGGGCCGGGCAGGACGGCGTCCTCATCGGCCGCCCCATCGACCGCACGCGGGTCTACGTCCTGGACGAGAACCTGGCGCCCGTGCCGCCCGGCTTCCCCGGTGAGCTGTGCATCGGCGGCGCCGGCGTGGCGCGCGGCTACCGCGGCGACCCGGAGCAGACCCGGCTGCGCTTCGCGGACAACCCGTTCCACCCCGGCACCCTCTACCGCACCGGCGACCTCGCCCGCTTCACCGCGCCCGGCGAGCTGACCCTGCTGGGCCGCAACGACCGCCAGGTCAAGCTGCGCGGCCACCGCATCGAGCCGGCCGACGTCGAGGCGGCCCTCGTCCGCCACGAGCAGGTCTGCCGCGCCGTGGTCGTCGGCCGCGACGAGCAGCTGGTCGCCTACTGCGTCCGCGACACCGCGGCGGCCGGCGGGGCCGCCGCGGACCGGGGCACCGCCCTCGCCGAGTGGGCCGCCGCCTGGGACCGCGCCTACGAAGCCGACACCGGCGCCTTGGACGGCGGCACCGGCGCCACCGCTCCCGGCGGGGACTCCGGCACCGGCCCCGCCACCGCCGACGCCCCGTTCAACCTGGCGGGCTGGCGCAACAGCTACGACGGACTGCCCTTCGCCGAGCGGGAGATGCGCGACTGGCAGCAGGCGTCCGTCCGGCGCGTCCTCTCCCACGCGCCTTCGAGCGTCTTCGAGATCGGCTCCGGCAGCGGTCTGATGCTGTTCGCCCTGGCGCCGCACTGCCGCGCCTACCACGCCGTGGACGCCTCCGCGGCGGCCGTCGAGGCGACCCGCAGGCACCTGGCCTCCCTGCCGCACGTGACCTGCGAGCAGCGCCCCGCGCACGAGCTGCCCGAGGTGGCCGAGGGCGCCTACGACACCGTGGTCGTCAACTCGGTCGCCCAGTACTTCCCCGACGCCGACTACCTGACGTCGGTGCTGGAGTGGGCGACCAGGGCGGTCACCAGGGGACGGGTGTTCCTCGGCGACGTCCGCGACCTGTCGCTCCTCGAGGTGTTCCACGCCGACGTCGCGGAGTTCCGCGCGGGCGCCGAGGGCGGTCTGCCCGCCGCCGACGAGCTGGCCCGCCGGGCCGAGCGCGGCCTGCGCGCCGAGCGCGAACTGGTCCTCGACCGGGCGTACTTCGCCGGACTCCAGGCCCGCTTCCCGCAGATCGCCCGGGTCGACATCGCCCTGCGCGAGGGCCGGTACGTCAACGAGATGACGCGGTACCGCTACGACGTCACCCTCCACATCGGTGAGGACACCCCGCCCGCGACGCCGGCGCGGGAGCGGGACTGGCAGGCCGACGGCCTCGACCGGGCCGCGCTCCGCGCCGAGCTGGACACCGTCACCGACCGCCCGCTCCGGCTGAACGGCGTCCCCAACGGCCGCCTCGCCGAGGTGTCCGGCCGGGTCGCCGCCGTCCTGGAGGCCATGGGCGCGGACACCTCCCCGGTGCCCGCGTCCTGGGTCGACCCCGCGGACCTCGCGGACCTCGCCGGTGAGGCCGGCCTGGAGCTGGCGCTGCTGCCCAGCGGCTCCGGCGACACCTGGCGGTGCGACGCCGTGTTCTGGCGGCCGGGCCAGACCCCCGACCTGAGCCCGCGCCCCGGCGCGCCGGCCGGCGACGCCGCCACCCGGTACGCCAACACGCCGGCCGTCGGCGAGCCCGACAGGGCCCCGCTGTCCCGCGTCCTGCGGCCCTGGCTGGCCGAGCGGCTGCCGGAGTACATGGTGCCGGCGTTCATCGTGGAGCTGGACGAGCTTCCCCTGACCCCGAACGGCAAGATCGACGAGAAGGCCCTGCCGGACCCCGTCGTGGAGGCCGACACCACGGCCAGGCCCGCCACCGAACTGGAGCGGGACATCATCGCCGTCTGGTCGGAGGTCCTCGGCCACGACCGGATCGGCGTCAACCAGAACTTCTTCGAGATCGGCGGCAACTCGCTGCGGGTCGTCCGCGTCCAGTCGCGCCTGGAGGAACTGCTGGGACGCCCCGTCCCGGGCGCCAAGCTGTTCGAGCACTTCACCGTCAAGTCCCTGGCCGCCTACCTGGCCGGCGACGACACCCGCGCCGGCCGGCAGGCCGTGCCCGGTCTGCGCCGCGCCGTCCACGACGAACCCATCGCCATCATCGGCATGGCCTGCCGCCTCCCCGGCGACGCCAACACCCCGGAGGAGTACTGGGAGCTGCTGGAGCGCGGCGGCGACGGCATCGTCGAGGCCCCCAAGGACCGCTGGGACGCCGAGGCCCTGTACAACCCGGACCCGGAGGTGCCCGGCACCTCGTACTGCAGCCGGGGCGGGTTCGTCTCCTCCCCCGTCGACCTGTTCGACGCGCCCTTCTTCGGCATCTCCCCGCGCGAGGCCCGCTCGCTCGACCCGATGCAGCGGATGGTGCTGGAGACCACCTGGGAGGCGTTCGAACGCGCCGGTTACACCATGGACCGGCTGCGCGGCAGCCAGACCGGCACCTTCGTCGGCGTCGGCAAGACCTCCGCGTACCACGAGTACGGCCTCACCATGGCGGGCGGGCTGGCCGACCTCGACGGCTATGTCGGGCCCGGCTCCGCCGGCGGCACCATGTCCGGCCGGGTGTCGTACGTGTTCGGCCTGGAGGGCCCGACCCTCACCCTGGACACGGCGTGCTCGTCGTCGCTGGTCACCACCCACCTGGCGTGCAACGCGCTGCGCAACGGCGAGTGCGACCTCGCGGTGTCGGCCGGTGTGAGCCTGATGCTCACCCCGGAGCTGCACGTCGAGTTCAGCCGCCTGCGCAACATGTCCCCGGACGGGCGCTGCCGCTCGTTCTCCGCCGACACCGAGGGCACCGGCTGGAGCGAGGGCTCCGCCGCGGTGGTCCTCAAGCGGCTGTCCGACGCCCAGCGCGACGGTGACCCGATCCTCGCCGTGCTGCGCGGCACCGCCGTCAACCACGACGGGCACAGCGCCAGCCTGACCACGCCCAGCGGCCCCGCCCAGCAGCGGGTCATCCGCGCCGCGCTGGGCGCGTCCGGGCTCCAGCCCGACGACATCGACTACCTGGAGGCGCACGGCACCGGGACCAAGCTCGGCGACCCCATCGAGGGCACCGCGCTCGCGGAGGTCTTCGGCGGCAGCCACTCCGGCCGGGAACCGCTGTGGGTCGGCTCGGCCAAGTCGAACCTCGGCCACACCCAGGCCGCCGCCGGCCTCGCCGGTGTCATGAAGGTCGTCCTGGCCCTGCGCAACGACACGCTGCCCCGCACCCTGCACGTCAGCGAGCCCACGCCGACCGTGGACTGGGAGGGCGCGGGCATGGCGCTCCTGCGGGAGCAGCGGCCGTGGCCGGCGAAGGACGTGCCGCGCCGCGCCGGCGTCAGCTCGTTCGGCATCGGCGGCACCAACGCCCATGTGATCGTCGAGGAGCCGCCGCGGCCCGCCGCGAAGGACGCGGAGGAGAGCGCGTCCGCGCCGCCGCCCACGCTGCCGTTCCTGGTGTCCGGCCACACCGACGCGGCGCTGCGCGCCCAGGCGGAGAGCCTGCACCTGCACATGGGCATGAACATCCAGGACCGCCTCGGCGACGTGGCGCGCTCCCTGGCGACGACCCGCAGCCACTTCCGCCACCGGCTGGTGCTGCTGGCCAAGGACAAGGCGGAACTCCTCGACAGGCTGGCCTCGTTCGCCCGTACCGGCGAGGTGCCCGCGGAGTCGGTGCGCAGCGGGAGTCTGACCGAGGAGCCGTCCCTGGCCGTGCTGTTCACCGGACAGGGCAGCCAGCTCCCCGGCATGGGCAAGGACCTGTACGACGTCCACCCGGTCTTCCGGGAGGCGCTGGACGAGGTCGCCGCCCGCTTCACCGGCCTGGAGCGGCCGCTGCTCGACGTGATGTGGGCCGCCCCGGACAGCGAGGACGCGGCGCTGCTGCACCGCACCGACTTCACCCAGCCCGCCCTGTTCGCCCTCGAGGTGGCGCTGTGGCGGCTGTGGGACAGCTGGGGCGTGCGCCCGGAGCTGCTGCTCGGGCACAGCATCGGCGAGCTGGCCGCCGCCCATGTGGCGGGGGTGTTCGACCTGGACGACGCCTGCCGGCTGGTCGCGGCGCGCGGCCGGCTGATGCAGGCCCTGCCCGCCCGCGGCGCCATGGTGTCGCTGGAGGCCGACGGCGCGGAGGCGGAGGCCGCCATCGACGCGCTGGGGCTGCGCGGCGCGCTGGACGTCGCCGGGCTCAACACCCCGACGCAGACCGTGCTGTCCGGTGACACCGAGGCCGTGGAGGCGATCGCCGCGCACTTCGCGGAGCGGGGCCGCAAGGCCAAGCGGCTGACGGTGTCCCACGCCTTCCACTCCCACCACATGGACGGCATGCTCGACGAGTTCCGGGCCGTCGCTGAGACCGTCCGCTTCCGCCCGGCGCGGATCCCCCTGGTCAGCAGCCTCACCGGGGAACTCGCCGCGCCCGGCGAACTGGAGCGGCCCGGCTACTGGGTGCGCCAGGTGCGCCACGCGGTCCGCTTCAGCGACGGCATGCGCGGCCTGCGCCGGGAGGGCGCCAACACCTTCCTGGAGCTCGGGCCGCAGCCGGTACTGTCCGGTCTGGGCGCGTCCTGCCTGGCCGACGAGGGCCCGGTGTCCTGGGTGCCGTCCTGCAAGGCCGACGGGAACGGGGCCACGGTCGTCCAGCGGGCGCTGGCCGAGCTGCACGTGCGGGGCGTCGCGGTCGACTGGGACGGCTACTTCGCGCCGTTCGGCAGCGGCCGGGTGGACCTGCCGACGTACGCCTTCCAGCGGGAGCGGTTCTGGTTCGAGCCGCCGGTGTCGCGTGAGGTCGGCGCGGGTCTCGACCCGACCGGGCACGCGCTGCTGGGCGGCGGTGTGGAGATCGCCGGGACCGGGCTGTCGCTGTTCACCACCGTCGTGGCGGCCGACCAGCCGGTGTGGGTGCAGGAGCACCGGGTGATGGACGCCGTCCTGATGCCGGGCACCGCGTTCTTCGAGGCCATGCGGGCGGCGGGCGACGCGGCCCACGAGGGCCAGTGGGACCTGTCGGACGTGGTCATCGCCTCGCCCCTGGTCCTCGCCTCCGGGGTGCCGGTGCGGATGCAGGTCACCGTGGGCCCCGAGGTCGGCGACAGCCGTCCCGTGCAGGTCTACAGCGCGCCCGAGGGCGAGGACGGCGGCTGGCAGCTGCACGCGGAGGGCCGGATCAGCCCCGCGCGGGACATGGCCGGCGCCGCCGTGACGGTGCCGCCCCGCGGCGCCGAGCCGCTCGACGCGTCCGCCCTCTACCGCGACCTGGACGCCCTCGGCTACGGCTACGGGCCGACCTTCCAGGGCATCAAGGAGGCCTGGCACGTGGGCGGGGAGGTGTGGGCGAGGGCCGCGCTGCCGGAGAGCGCCGAGCAGACGGCCGCCGGCTACGTCCTGCATCCGGCGCTGCTCGACTCGGCCATGCACTCCCTGCTGCTGACGCAGCGGCTGCGGAATCGCACCGGCGACGACCTGTTCGTGCCGTTCGAGGCGGAGCGCCTGTCGCTGCGGGTCAAGGGCCTGAAGGAGATCTGGGTCCGGGTCGCGGACTTCGAGCTGGGCGACGGCGAGTTCTGGGCGTCGCTCGACATCCACGACGGCGACGGCGCCTTCGTCGGCCGGCTCCACCGCCTCCACGCGCGGCGGGTGGACCGGGCGGTGCTGCGCCGCCTCGCCGCGGCCGGGGTGGAGCGCTTCCAGTTCGACGTGGACTGGCGTCCCGTCGACACCGGCAACGTCGAACTGGGCGGCTCCTGGGGCATGATGACCCCGGCCGGGGACGTGCCGTGGGCGCGGGAGGTCAAGACCCTCCTCGCCCGTGCCGGAATCCAGGTGATCAAGGTCCGGGAGCTGGAGGACGCCGAGGACCTGGACGGCCTGGTGTGCCTGTGGGACTCCGGCGCGGACGTCCCGGCGCAGGCCCACGCGTTCGCCGCCGGGGCGCTGGAGCAGCTCCAGGAGGCGGTCGGCACGGAGTTCCGCGCGCCGCTGGTGTGGGTGACCCGCCACGCGGTGGGCACCGGCGCCGACGACATGGTCTCCGGTCTGGGCGCCGGACCGCTGTGGGGCCTGATGCGGACCGCCCGCAACGAGCACCCCGAGCTGAACCTGCGCCTGATCGACCTCGGGGACGAGGAGGCGGACCGCGGGGCGCTGCCCGCCGCGCTGATGCTGGAGGCCGAGCCGGAGTGCGCGCTGCGCCGCGGCGAGGTGCTGGTGCCGCAGCTGACGCGGGTGGGCGCGGAGCGGGAGCTGCAGCTCCCGGCGGACGGCCCCTGGCAGCTGGAGATCGCCGCGAAGGGCCGCCTGGACGAGCCGCTGAAGGTGCGGACCCTCCCGGAGCGGGTCCTCGCGCCGGGCGAGATCCGCGCCGAGGTGAGGGCCACGGGCGTCAACTTCCTCGATGTGCTCAACGCCCTCGGCATGGTGGAGATCCCGGCGTTCGGCCTGGAGTTCGCCGGTGTGGTCACCGAGGTCGGCGGCAGCGTCGACCGGGTGAAGGTGGGCGACGCCGTGCTCGGCCTGGCCCGGGGCTCCTTCGCCTCCGAGGTCGTCACGGACGCGCGCCAGGTGGTGCGCGTGCCGGAGCACCTCTCCTTCGAGGAGGCCGCCACCATCCCGATGACCTTCCTCACCGCCTGGTACGGCCTGCACGAGCTCGGCGGCCTGCGGGCGGGCGAGCGGGTGCTGGTCCACGCCGCGGCCGGCGGCGTCGGCATGGCGGCCGTGCAGCTGGCGCGGCTCGCCGGCGCGGAGGTGTACGGCACCGCCAGCGAGCCCAAGTGGCCCGCGCTGCGGGAGCTCGGCCTCGACGACGCGCATCTCGCCTCCTCGCGCGACCTGGGCTTCGTGGAGCGCTTCGGCAAGGGGACGGGCGGCGCGCCGGGCGGCGGCTTCGACGTGGTGCTGAACTCCCTGGCGACCGAGTTCATCGACGCGAGCCTCGACATGCTGGGCGAGGGCGGGCGGTTCCTGGAGATGGGCAAGATCGATGTGCGGGAGCAGTCCGCCATCGACCGCAGCCACCCGGGCGTGACGTACACCGTGTACAACCTGCCGGAGGCGGGCCCGGACCTCATCCAGCGGATGCTGGTCGCCATCGCGGCGCTGTTCGACGAGCGCAAGCTCACGCCGCTTCCGCTGCGGACCTTCCCCCTCACCCAGGCCTCCGACGCCCTGCGCTTCATCGCCCAGGCGCGGCACGTGGGCAAGGTGGTGCTGGTCCCGGCCCGGCAGCGGCAGTTCGTACGGCCGGACGGCGCTGTCCTCGTCACCGGTGGCGTGGGCGACCTCGGGCGGCGTGTCGCCAGGTGGCTGACCGGCGTCCACGGCGTGCGCGACCTGGTGCTGACGTCCCGGCGCGGCCCCGACTCCCCCGGCGCGCAGGCGCTGGTGGACGAGCTGGCCGGGCTGGGCGCCGAGGCGACCGTGGTGGCCTGCGACGCGGCCGACCGCGACGATGTGGCGGCGGTGCTGGCCCTGTTCGGCGAGGAGCGTCCGCTGCGCGGCGTGGTCCACGCGGCGGGCGTCCTGGACGACGGCGCGCTGACGGCGCTGACGCCGGAGCGGTTCGGCGCGGTGCTGCGGCCCAAGGTGGACGGCCTGTGGCATCTGCACGAGCTGACCGCGGACATGGACCTGGACCTCTTCATGATGTTCTCGTCCATCGCGAGCGTCATGGGGGCGCCCGGCCAGGGCAACTACGCCGCGGCCAACGCGTTTCTGGACGCGCTGGCGCATCTGCGCCGGGCCAAGGGCCTGCCGGCCACGTCGGTGGCGTTCGGCCCGTGGGAGGGCGACGGCATGGCCGCCGGGCTCAGCGAGTTCGACCGGGCACGCTTCGCGCAGCTCGGCCTGGACCGGCTGTCCCCGGACGAGGGCCTGGAGCTGTTCGAGCTGGCCGTCAGGAGCGGCCGCCCGCTGACCATGGCCGCCGCGCTGGACCTGAACCGCGTGCAGCACTACTACGAGAACCGGGGCGGCATCCCGCCGCTGTTCCGGTCGCTGCTCTCGGCCAACGCCGGCGGGCGCGCCCGGGCCGGAAGCGGCACGGACCTGCGCAAGCTGCTCGCGGAGGCGGCACCGGAGGAGTACCCGGCCGTGGTGCTCGGCGTGGTCCGCGAGGAGGTGGCGAAGACGCTGGGCTTCGCCTCGCCGGACGCGGTGGACGTCGGCGTACCGCTCCAGGACATCGGCATCGACTCGCTGACGGCGGTGCTGATGCGCAACCAGCTCGCGGATCTGACGGGGCTGGCCCTGCCCGCGAAGATCGCCTTCGACCACCCGCACCTCACGTCGCTGGCCGAGTTCCTGCTCGCCAAGCTGCTGGAGGCGGGGCTCGACGAGGCACGCGGGGCGGCGGGTCCCGTCGCCGCCGAGGAGGGGGGCGCGGCGGACGCCCCGGGCGCGGACGTGTCGACGGCCCGGAAGGGCTGCCTGCACCCCGAGCTGCGCTTCGACAACGCCGCCGCGGCGCCGGTACGCCCGGAGGCGGTGTTCGTGACCGGCGCCACCGGGTTCGTCGGCGCCTACCTGCTGCACGAGCTGCTCGCCTCCGACGTGGTCGCCTACTGCCTGGTGCGGGCCGGCGACGCCCGGCAGGCCATGGACCGCCTGGTCGCGTCCCTCGACGCGTACGGCCTGTGGCGGGAGGAGTTCGGGCCGCTGCTGAACCCGGTGGTGGGCGATCTGACGAAGCCGCTGTTCGGCCTGCCGGAGGAGGAGTTCGACGAGCTGGCCGAGCAGGTCGACGCCATCTGCCACTCCGGCGCCCTGGTCGACTGGATGCGGCCGCTGGAGGACTACATCGGCCCGAACGTGGTGGGGACGCACGAGGCGCTGCGGCTGGCGTCGCGGGGCCGCGGCAAGGCGTTCCACTTCGTCTCCACCTTCGCCACGCTCCCCAAGTACCTGGGGTACGAGGTGAGCGAGGACGACCGGGAGTACGGCTACCTGACCTCGAAGTGGCAGGCGGAGCAGATGGTGGCCGCCGCCCGCTGGCGGGGCGCCCGGGCGTCGACGTACCGGCTGCCGTTCGTGGGCGCGTCGACCCGCACCGGGCACTTCCGGCTCGACCGCGGGGACTTCCTGCACAACCTGATCACCGGTTCCCTGGAGCTGGGGAGCTTCCCGTCGGTGGCCACCGACCTCACGGCGGTGCTGCCGGTGGACTACCTGTGCCGGACCATCGCCGGGGCGGTGACGGACGACCTCGGGCGCATCGGCAGGGACTACGACTTCGTCAACTCCGGCGCCCCGTCGTTCGACCGCTTCTTCGAGATGGTCGGCGCCGCCGGCGGCGGGGCCAAGGTCGTGCCCTTCGACGAGTGGCGGCGGCAGGCGCTGGAGTACGCCGCCGGGCATCCGGCCGGCCCGCTGGCCCGGATCGCCGCCGTGGTGGACGGCCTGACGGCGGAGGGCCTGGCGGACATGTTCGCCGCGCTTCCCGTGGGAGGCGCCGTCTTCGGCGCGGAGGACTACCCGTCCCCGCCGATCGACGAGGACTTCGTCCGCACCTATGTGGACCGCATCAACACTTCGGACCGAGCGGAGAACACGACGGCATGAGCGACGCGACCCAGGCGGCAGACATGACGGCGGACGCGGCGGTGGACGACGACGCCACGGTCACCGGCACGTACCAGAAGACCGGCACCTTCCTGCACTCGTCGGCGGCGGCCCACGCGGAGCAGCTGTCGCCGGTGCTGGACAAGTACCAGGTCGACAAGGAGGAGATGGCGTCCCGGCTGCCTCCGCACCGGACGCTGAACACCAGCTGCTTCCACCCCGAGGTGCTCCCCACCGAGGTCGTCCGGATGAACCTGGACGACGACCTGGCGGACAACCTGGCGCGGCAGCTGCGCTGCCAGGCGGTGATCCAGGAGAGCTTCGCCGCCGCCTCGATCGGCAGCTACTTCCCGGTCTCCACGATGTTCGAGAACTGCGTGCTGTTCGTGCCGTCGGCGAAGCGGTTCTACGACCTGAACCAGGACATCGTCCACGAGCACTTCCCCGAGGTCGAGACGGCGGTGGTGAACGCGTTCATCGTGCCGGCGGAGAAGCGCCCGTACGGCACGCACGCGGCCAGCTCGATCGCCCTGCAGATCCCGTCGCTGGTGAAGAAGCAGCTCGGTTTCCCGACCGAGTACCGCTCCTTCCACACCGCGCTCACCCCGACGCCGCTGACCCGGCAGCCGTTCGTCATCTTCGAGGAGGCCGAGGTGGAGGCCCCGAACCTCCCCTACGTCTACGAGAAGATGCTCGAACACGGCCTGGAGGGCGAGGAGAAGGAGGCCGTCGACAAGGCGCTGTACCTCTTCCTCGAGGGGAAGCTGTCGGAGATCGACCTGCCGACGGTGCGGGACTTCCTCATGGCGATGTACTGGGCGAAGACGTACGCGGACAGGCCGTCGCCCGGCTACTACTGCGACAGCCGGGTCGGCGACGCGCTCGTCTTCGACAACTACCGGGCGCACGCGGACAGCACCCTGCCCCGCACCAGCAAGGACCGCCTCACCATCGACCTGCGCTGCTTCAACAAGGTGCACTACCCCAAGGGCATGACCAGCGGCCTGGACTTCATCGTCGACCCGGACGAGCGGGCCTACCAGATCAAGCGCAAGTGGGCGTCGATCGACTTCCTCCTGGCCACGCTCGGCTACGAGAGCGTCGACGAGTTCCTGCGCCTGGTGTTCGGCGGGTCGCGGACCGCGGCGGACATCGACCCGTTCGGCCTGATGACCGATCTGCAGTTCGGCATCTACAACAAGTCCGAGTACCACCTGCTGGACCAGAACCTGGACGACCACTACGAGCGGGTCGAGGCCCTGTACGACCGGATCGCGAAGGAGGGCGAGTACGTCCTGCCGGAGCGGGCCCGGCGCTGCCTCGCCGCCCTGAGCGAGCAGCCCGGCGGCTGAGGCCCGGGCCCCGGGCCCGTCGCGGGTCGCGGGCCCGAGTCCGGGACCCCGGCCCGGGGTCCGGGTCGCGTGACGCGGTCCCGGGGCCCGCCTCGCGGACCATCCGCGGGGCGGGCCCCGCGGGCCTTCGACATCGATGGAGGAAGGCGCAGTGAGCGCAGCAGAGTCCGTGGACGACCTGGTGGAGCGCTTCTTCACGGTCGTGAAGCTGCCGCACGACCCGTTCGCGAGGGCGTTCCTCAACCGGTGCCGTTCGCACACGGTCAAGGTGAACGGCCGCTTCTACAAGTACTTCCAGAGCGGAAGCGGCCCGACCGTCCTGCTCGTCCACGGTCTGAACACCAATCTGGGCAGCATGGTCCCGCTCGCGGAGGAACTCCTCGCGCAGGGCTACCGCGTGGTGCTGCTCGACGTGCCGCCGCACGGGGAGGCGCTGGGCACCACGGGCGACCCCGCAGAGATCCGCGCCCTGCTGCGCGCCCTGTACGACAGGCTCACGGGCCTGCACGCGGTGGTGGCGCACTCCATGGGCGGCCTGTGGGCGCTCACGGCGTGGCACGCCGGGGTGACCGCCAGGACCGTGGTCTCCATCTCCGCCCCGCCCGCCATGATGTTCCTGGTGGAGCGGTTCGCGGAGATGAACGGCCTGGACGCGGATCGGGTCCGGGAGGTCGTCGGCCGTATCGAGGAGCGCTGCGGGCAGGCGGTGTGGGACGAGTACTCGACGCTCGGGGCGGCCCGCACGCTCGGTGTGCCGGGGCTGGTCGTCCACGGCGCGGCCGACGACTACGTGCCCGCCGTGCACGCGGCCGAGCTGCACGCCGGCTGGCGGGGCTCCGCCGTGGAACTGGTCGAGGGCGCCGGCCACTTCGACATCGTGGAATCACCCGAGGTCAGGAAGATCGTCTCCGCTCATCTGCGGAGTGTGGAAGAGACAAGGTAAGGGGCTCTCACATTGGACACCGACACCACGGAGAAGCTGCGCAGGCTGGCCTTCACCCCGCTGCGGACGCAGCCTCCGAACGCCACCCGGCCCGTCCTGGAGCAGGCCGCCAAGGAGGTCGAGGTCGTCGACGGCGACAAGGTGGTCCACTACCTCTGGGGCACGGGCGAGCGGCGGGTCCTGCTGGTCCACGGCTGGGCCGGCAACGCCGGGCACCTGACGGTCCTGGCGGACGCGCTCGCCGGGGCGGGCTGCTCGGTGGTCGTCCCCGATCTGCCGGGCCACGGCGAGTCGGAGGGCGGCGAGTCCTCCGTGATCCACTTCGCCAGGGCGGTCGAGGCGGCCCACGAGCGGTTCGGCCCCTTCCACGGCGTCGTCGCCCACTCGCTGGGCGCCGCGGCGACGACGTACGCCATGTCGCGCGGGGTCACGCTGGAGCGTGCCGTGTTCGTCAACCCGATCAGCAGCTACACCAGCCTGTGGCGCCGCTCCGGCGAGGTGATGCAGGTGTCGCCCGAGGCGATCGGGAAGGTCCGCGCCCGCGCGGAGGAGTGGCTCGGCATCTCCTTCGACGCGATCGAACCGGCTCTCGCGGCCCGTGACTTCACCAGCCGCCTGCTGGTCGTCCACGACGAGAACGACCCGGAGTCGCCGATCGGCGACAGCGAGGCCCTGGCCGCCGCCTGGGGTGAGGCGGAGCTGATGCGGGTCCGCGATCTGGGCCACACGAAGGTGCTGCGCGACGAGTCCGTGGTCCGCCGCGCCGTCGGCTTCCTGACGGAGGACGACGCGGGCGCGTAGCGGCAGCGCGGCACGACACCGCGGAGGGCGGCCACGCCACGGGCGAGGGCCGCCCTCCGCGCCGTGTCGCGGGCTTCCGGCGCAGGCCGCCCGGCGGCCGGGCTGCCACCGGTGCCGGGTGGACACGCGACGGGCCCGGCACGCCCTCGCACGCCGGGCCCGGACGGGGTCCCGTGGAAGCAGGACCTACTCGCCGGGCGGGACCCGGACGAAGCCCTCGGTCCAGTCATCCTCATCGAGCTCGCGGCGATCGATGTGGAAGCACTCCGGTTCGTCGCGGAAGCCCGGCAGCAGTCGAGCCTGACGCGCGCGCTCTTCGGCCCGTTCAAAAGTCGAGTAGACGCCGAGCAGCTTCACGTCGTCACCGTCCGACTCGTCGCAGAACACGCCGCCCTCGTCGACATGCACGGTCGAGCCGTCGGCGCCGGCCTCGTTCTGGTGGCCGACATGCCACAGCGGATACACGATCACGGACGCGAAGCTACAGCACTCACGTGCGCGGACGTCCGGCCTCCTCGCCCACGGTGCCCCACGGACATCCACCGGGCGTCACACGCCCCCCGAGGCCCTGACGCCTTCCCGCCCCTTCGCCGAACCGGCCCGGAACAGCTGGCTGGAGCAGCTCCGAAGATACGCGGCACCGACCCGGAAAAGGTATCGGAATCAACCATCTGAAAGCTCCCCCTTTCCCCTGAAAGGCCCTTGTAAAACTCGGCAGGACGCAGATCGGGGCGTATTCTGAAGACAGACCGCACATACGGAAGTACGACACCGTTCAACTTCCGCACCCCTCCTGATGACAGCGCCGACTTCTTCACGCGGTCGACCGTGTGCCTCCGGACGAGAGGAGCGGGAAAGAAGCACCGACGCCTGCGGACAGGCAGCACCATCATGGTTTCCTACGCATCGGCGGATCAGGGCGAGATGGACGTCCGCGAGGACCTCCTGGAGCCCGACGAGATCACGGCGGACCAGCGGATCGTCGATTACACGACCTTCATCTTCCCCGCGCGCGGCGTCTTCGCGAGGCGGCTGGTGTGCGGCCCCACCCTCAAGTCGTACAGCCGGGCCTTCGTGTCGCTGTGCGAGGTGGACGGGAACAACCGCCCCTTCCGGGGCCTGGCGACCATGAGCGTCGCCAATATCGTCCCCCATGACGACGGAATCCTGGAGATCGTGGGCGCGATTCAGTGGAACAGCGACATCAGGATACGTGCCAGCGTGTTCTGGCAGTAGCGGTCACGCGTCCGCCCGGCGCGCGCCGGCGGGCCGCGAACGGCCCCGCCGGCACAGGCACAGCCGGCATCGGACGGCCGCTCAGGACCGCCGGTCCAGGACCGCCGGCCCAGGACCACCGGCACTGGACGGCCGGCACTGGACGGCCGGCACCGGACGGCCCCCGGTCCGCCACCGGGCCTTCCGGCGGCCGCACCGACACATACATCCGCGACGCTCCGGGAGCGGAAGTGTCCGAAGACGGCGCACAAGGGCAGCGAACACCGGAAAGCCGGCTGCTGGACCGGTTCCCCGGACTGCGGGAGACCGTCGAGTCGCTGCCGGAATTCACCGCCTGGCTCGAACGGCATCCCCCTCTCGAGGTGGACGGCGAGATGTTCCGGGTCGCGCGGGGCGACCAGCTCATGGACCGCGACCAGTTGATCGTCGAATGGATCAGGCTTTTCCGGCCGGAACTGCTGGAAGAAGGAAAAGAACCATGACCTACAGCTCCGACAAGCGGCCGCCCGAGATCGTCATCGACGGCCAGGTCTTCTACCGGGTGGAGGGCGATCTGCTCCTCGACTCCGACGAGCTGGACGTCTATCTGGAGACACAGCAGGCACTGCGGGCCCAGCGCGAGGCCGCCCGGCGTCTGAGGGAGCGGGGCGTCGCCGGCGTCGACGGGGACACCGGCCCGCTGGGGCGGCTGACCAGCGGACTGCTCGGCATCCTCCAGGACGGCAAGATCGTCCGCTGGGAACCGGGCACGGTCCTGAAGTACTGCGTCCTGCGGAAGACCTTCCCCAAGAGGGAGTGGTACACGGCGGTCGTCGAGAACATGCAGCGCGCCACCGAGGACTGGTCGGCGACGTGCGGCGTGCGGTTCGAACACGTCACCGCCGCCGACGAGAGCGACGCGCTGCGACCGCCGGAAGTGGTCTTCCCCGTACGGCACCTGGACTCCGGTGGCCAGTTCATCGCCTCGGCGTTCTTCCCCAACGACCCGGAGGGCCGCCGGCGCGTCTTCATCGACCCGTCGTACCACACCACCAGCTTCGACCACGTCGGCGTGCTGCGGCACGAGCTGGGCCACGCCATCGGCTTCCGGCACGAGCACATCCGCTCCGGCGCGCCCGCCCTCTGCCCGGACGAGTCGACCGTGGGGACGGTGGACCTCACCCAGTACGACCCGCGGTCGGTCATGCACTACTTCTGCGGCGGTGTGGGCTCGCGCGAACTGGCCATCACGGAACTCGACCGCGTGGGCGCCCAGTACGTCTACGGCCCTCCGCTGTCCAGCTTCCTGCTCCTCGCCGCCTGACGGCGCCCGCGGGAAGCCCGAACGAAGGAGGCAGACGGTGCACACCGTCCCGTACACCCCCCGCGAGGGGACGGCCCGGGGCGACCGCGTCGTCGAACTGATGCGGCAGCCCGCGGAGCTCAGGGACGCCGCGTGGGTGCGGGACGCGCTCCAGCAGGCGGTCCTGCTGGAGCTGGCCACCCTCCCGCCGTACCTGTGCGGCATGTGGTCGGTCGACGAACCCGGCAGTCCCCCGGCGCTCGGCACCCTGCGGACGATCGTCTTCGACGAGATGTCGCACCTGGGCCTCGCCTGCAATCTGCTCACGACGACCGGCGGGACGCCCCGCCTCGCCGACGAGGCGCTGGTGCCCCGCTATCCGGGTCCGCTGCCCGGCGGGGTGCGGCCGGAACTGACCGTGTACCTGAGCGGGCTGACGGCGGACTCGGTGAAGATGTACGCGAGCATCGAGAAGCCCGACACGCCGGTGACGCGGTCGGCGCGGGAGTCGTTCACCTCCATCGGCGCCTTCTACACCGCGATCCTGGAGGCGCTGCGCGCGGACCCCGGCCTCATCACGGGAGCCCGGCAGGTGAGCCGGGACATGGCTCACCACGGCTCGGGAAACACCCTGACGCCTCTGACGACCCTCGCTGAGGCGGAGGCGGCGATCACCGTCATCAAGGAGCAGGGCGAGGGCACGTCCACGTCCCCCGAGAACCCGCATCCGGGCTCGGGCGGCGAACTCGCCCACTACTACGCCTTCATGGAACTGGTCGACGGGCGCGTGCCGTTGCCGGCGGCCTTCCCCATGGGCGTCGTCCCGGAGGGCGGCTGGCCCCGCACGGGCCCGGACGCCCCCGCCCCGCCGGTGACGGCCCTGCTCGACAAGTCCAACCGCGCCTACAGCGACCTGCTGAGGACCCTGGAGCAGGTGTGGAGCCAGGACGACCCCGCACAGGCGGCGGACCTGCTCGGCGAGGCGGAGGTGAAGATGTTCACCCTGCGCTCCCCCGCCCGCGACCTGATGAGACGCCCCCTCCCGGACGGCAGCGGCAAGAACTACGGCCCGGAATTCCGCTACACCCCGCCGTGAGCCGCCCGAGCGGGGCCGCCGGGCGCCGAGCGGGGCTGATGCTCCCCCGGAGCCCGAGCCCGGCTGGCGGCCGCGGCGGCGGTCGGCCGACCGAGAGGGACCTCCGTCCGACCGAGAGGGGCCTCCGGTAGCGCGTCCGGCTGAGAGGCGTTCCGTAGCGCGTGGCGGCCTGCGCGGGCAGGGGGCCGCCGTAGACGTACGGTCTGCGCGCGGGAAGGGCCCGCGCTCGTACGGCCCCGGTGCTCGTACGGCCGGTGTCCGCCGCGCGCTCCGGGCTGCGCGCGCAGGGCCTGGACGCCGAGCCCGGCGTGAGGCCGTACCGGCCGGCGGCGGAACCGGCAGCTCACCGCCGCCGCCGACGGGACCCGCCCCGCCGGACCGTCCCGGCCGGACGCCGCGTCACCGGCCCAACTCCCTTGCCGCTTAAGAAAACCGCAGCCGTACGGAACCTTGCGGCTGTCACAGGCGTCACCCTATCCTCCGGAACAGAAAGCGCTTTCACCGCACCCTCGGGACGGGGTGCCGGTGAGGCGATCGAGTCGTGGCCATCGCAGCCGCGATCCGCTCACGAGCCGCCACCGCCCGGCGCCCGGGCCGCACTCGGGCCTGCCCGCGCGCCCAGCACGAAGGACGTACGCCGCGACGCGACCCGTCGCGCGGTCCGCCGTGCCCCCGTCGGTGACGGCTCGCAGACAGCAGGTGGAGCACCCGGCGCGCGATGCCGCGCGCCCGCGCACAGCAGCACCTGGCCCGCGACCAGACGACCAGGTGTCCAGGTGATCAGGTGATCAGGAAGACGAAAGGGAGGCGAGAATGAGACGACGAGTCGGACTGCGGCTCTCCGCGGCGCTGGCCACGACGGCGCTCGCGGCCGCGACCGGGGCGGTGCTGTCGGCACCCGAGGCGTCGGCGGCGGCCGCCGGAGCCAGTGGGTACGCGACCCAGAACGGCGGGACCACCGGCGGCGCGGGCGGGCAGACAGTGCGCGCCACGACGGGGACCGCGATCCACGCGGCCCTGTGCGGCCGGGCCAGCAGCAGCACCCCCATCACCATCCAGGTCGAGGGGACCATCAACCACGCCAACACCAGCAAGGTCTCCGGCAGCAGTTGCAGCACCGCCGACGGCGTGATCGAGCTCAAGCAGATCAGCAACGTCACCATCGTCGGCGTCGGCAGCGGCGCCGTCTTCGACCAGGTGGGCATCCACATCCGGGAGGCCCGCAACATCATCATCCAGAACGTGACCGTCCGGAACGTCAAGAAGTCGGGCTCGCCGACCTCCAACGGCGGTGACGCCATCGGCATGGAGAGCGGCGTCCGCAACGTCTGGGTGGACCACGTCACGCTGGAGGCGTCGGGTGGCGAGTCGGAGGGATACGACGGCCTCTTCGACATGAAGGACAACACCCAGTACGTGACCCTCTCCTACAGCGTCCTGCGCAACTCGGGCCGCGGCGGACTGGTCGGTTCCAGCGAGAGCGACCTGTCCAACGGCTTCATCACGTACCACCACAACCTGTACGAGAACATCGACTCGCGCGCCCCCCTCCTGCGCGGCGGCACGGCCCACATCTACAACAACCACTACGTGAGGCTGAACGAGTCCGGCATCAACTCCCGTGCCGGCGCCCGCGCCAAGGTCGACAACAACTACTTCGAGGACTCCAAGGACGTCCTGGGCACCTTCTACACCGACGCGGCCGGCTACTGGCAGGTCGGCGGCAACATCTTCGACAACGTGACCTGGTCCGGCCCCGGAACCGACTACAAGCCGGCCGGCCCCAACCCCCAGTCCAACACCACGGTCAGCGTGCCGTACTCCTACGTCCTCGACGACGCCCGGTGCGTGCCGGCCGTCGTGAGCCAGACGGCGGGCGCGAACAAGGGCCTGCGGGTCTCCGACGGCAACTGCTCACCGCAGACGCCGGCGCCCACGCCCACGCCGACCAACCCGACGCCGACACCGACGCCGACCCCGACCGCGAGCAACCCGACGCCGACACCGACCGGCCCCACGCCGAGCCCGACGCCCCCGACCGGGACCAACCTCAGCATCGGCGCCGGCTCCGACGGCTCCAGCAAGGCCGACGGTACGAGTTACGGCAACGTACGGGACGGCAGCATGAGCACGTACTGGTCACCGGTCGGCTCGACCGGCGCCATCTCCGTCAAGTGGTCCTCCCCCACCACCGTGTCGCGTATCAACATCCGCGAGGCGGCCGGCTCCGAGGGCGCCATCAGGACCTGGCGGGTCGTCAACGGCGACACCGGCGCGGTCCTGGCCTCGGGCAGCGGAGCGGGCCTCATCTCCGTACCGCGCACCACCCTGAACAAGATCACCTTCGAGATCACGGGCTCGGCCGGCACCCCGAAGGTCGCCGAGTACGAGACCTACGCCGGGTAGGCCGAAGGACCCGGCCGAAGGATCCGCACGCCCCCGCCCCGGCCGGGAGTCGCACGTCCCACCGACTCCCGGCCCCGGCCAGCGACCCACCCGGAACCGTGCCGTCCCGCCGGTCCCGGACCCCGCTCCCGTCCCGGCCGCGGCCCGGAGCACCGGGGCCCGGGGAGCCGGGTCCTGTCCGGCGGATCACTGACGGAGCCAGAGTCCTCAACAACGCGACCAGGCCTTTCTCGGAAGCCAGTGGGGCAGGTCGTCCATGGCTTCGAGCGGTACGAACACCGGTCGAGTGAGCAGGTGGTCGCCGGCTCGCTGCACATCGATCACGACCCCCAAGGATTCCGACCCGGGTACGCCTGCGGCCATATAGCCGAGCTCGTCATGGGGCGCGCGAGCCTCGGCCCGGTCGGTCATCCACTGCTCGAGTGTCGAGGGCACCCGACCCACCAGCGGCATGTCGTCTGCAAGGACCTGAGGCCCGCGCAGCGCGTCGACGACAACAGCTGCCAGTCGCTCTTCCCGGTAGTACAACGTGAGGCCGAACTCCGGGTAATTGCCCTCCACGACCATGGAGACGACGTCGAGCGAGGGCTGGTGCGGTGTGGGCCGTTGGGACTCCATCGTGACGCCGCTCAGCGCCCTCGACACCTCATTGTGGCTCACGCCGAAACGTAGCGGCCCCACGGCCACGAAGGGATCCAGCGGCCAATGCTGCCGCTCGTTGTCCGGCAGCATGTCCCACCAGTTCACCATGGCCATGAAGAGTAGGGCAGTCACCAGATGCGCCGGACAGGCCCTAGACCCTGGTGTTCAGCGACGACAGGTAGTCGTCGAGCAGCTCCACCTGGCGGCGCGGCGGGAACGCGGCGGGGTCGAACAGGGCCTGCACCGTCAGGCCGAGTACGAACGACTGCGCCCCGGCCGCGATGCGCGCCGGGTCCCCGTCCGGCAGTTCGCCGAGCTGCTGGGCCGCGGCGACCAGCTCGCACAGCCTGTCGCGGCTCCGCCCGTACTTGCGGGCGTAGTCCTCGCTCAGGGCGGGGTCGGCGAGCGCGGTGTCCCAGGACGACACCCAGATCCGGTTGGTGGCGGTGGCCTCCTGCGTGGTCGGCAGGATGCCGAGCAGAGCGGCCCGCACGGCGGCCAGGCCCGGTCCGCCGGCCGGGCGGGGCCGGGCGGCGGTGCGCTCCGCGAGCAGGTCGAGGGCGTACGCGACGAGGTCCCGCTTGGCGGGGAAGTAGTGGGTGAGCAGCCCGGTCGTCGCGCCGAGCTCGGCGGCGACGGCGCGCAGGGTGAGCCCGCCGAACCCGTGCGCGGCCAACACCCGCCAGACCGCGGCGGATACGTCACGGCGACGGGCTTCGTGGTCCCCCTTGGAGCGTGGCATGCTGCTACGGTACATAACCGTAACGCTTGTTATGCGAATGTGGGGTCCTCATGTTCTCCCTTCCGTTGCGGGACGGCGCCTGCCTCCGCCCGCTGGAGATCCGGCACGCCGCGGAGTTCGCCGCGCACATGGACAGGGCCCGCGAGCACATCCGGCCCTGGGTCGGGGCGGCGTTCGTCGCGGACGGCCTGGACGGCGCGCGCGGCACGCTGCGGCGGTACGCCGAGCGCCAGGCGGCCGACGGCGCCCGGCTGTTCGGGATCTGGCTCGACGGCACGCTCGTCGGCGGCGTGCTGTTCGCGGCCTTCGACGCCGCGTCCGGCACCTGCGAGGTGGGCTGCTGGCTCGAACCGGCCGCCGAGGGGCGCGGCCTGGTCACCGAGGCGTGCGGCATCCTGCTGGACTGGGCCTTCGACGACCGGGGCATGCACCGCGCGGAGTGGCACTGCCGGGCCGACAACGAGCGGAGCGCCGCGGTGGCGAAGCGGCTCGGGATGACGCTGGAGGGCGTACTGCGCGAGTGCTGGCCCGTCGGCGGAACGCGCCACGACAAGCAGATCTGGTCCGTCCTCGCCCCCGAATGGCGGGCCCGGCACCGGGGTCTCGCCGTCACATGACCGTCCCGCCGGGGGTCGGCGCGGGGGCCCGCGCGCCCCGGCGCCGACTCCCGGCCTGTGGAGGAACCGCACGATGACCGACGAGGACGAGAGGGCACTCGACGACCCGGTGGGCCGGTCGCTCGCCGGCCGGCACGCGCATCTCGCCAGGCGGCGCGGCCGGGCCGCCACCTACCGCGAGGACGTGGCGGCGTTCTCCGCCGTGCCCGCCGATCCGGGTGCGGAGGACTGGGCCGACCTGGCCCGGCTGCTGGGCCCCGGCGCCGTCGCCGACATGTTCAGCTGCCCGGCCGTACCGCCGCCGGGCTGGGAGCCGGTCTTCGGCGTCGACGGCCGCCAGATGGTCTGGCACGGCGGCGGCGCACCGGACCTGCCTCACGACGGACAGGACACCGGCCTGGTGGAGCTGGGCGCGGACAGCGTGCCCGAGATGCTCGACCTCGTCGCGCGGACCAAACCGGGGCCGTTCCGGCCGCGCGCCCGCGAACTCGGCACCTACCTCGGCGTCCGCGTCGACGGTGTCCTGGTGGCGATGGCGGGGGAACGTCTCAGGCCGCCCGGCTGGGCCGAGATCAGCGCGGTGTGCACCGCCCCCGAGGCGCGCGGACAAGGCCACGCCGCCCGTCTGGTCGGCGCGCTCGCCGCACGCATCGTGGCGCGGGGCGAGCGTCCCTTCCTCCATGTGATCGAGACGAACACGGGCGCGATCGCGCTGTACGAGCGCCTCGGCTTCCGCACCCGCAAGCAGGTGACCTTCCGCGGCTTCCGCATCCCCTGACAACCGGGGACGACGAGCCGGCGCCATCCGGTGAGCGCCGGCGGGGGGGCGGCAGAGCTCGCGCGGGCCGTCCGCCCGTCGGACGGTGTCCGGCCTTCGCTCACGGCGGGGAACCGGACTTGTCCGCCTCCGGTGTTTCCGCGTCGCGCGGGAGCGGGTGCCAGGGCGCGTCGGGGCGGGTGGCGCGGGCGTCGGCGGAGAGCCGCAGCGCGTACACGTGCTCCCTGCCCGGCACCGTGCCGAGGTACGTGTGGCCGGTCATATGGCACCAGGCGGGCAGGTCGAGTGGTGCGGCCGGGTCGGTGGCGACGACATGGACCACCGTGCCGGGCGGCGCGCCGCCGATCCGCCGGCGCAGGCGGAGCAGCAGGGTCACGCACAGCAGGCCGGTGCCGTCGACGGTCAGATCCGCTTCGGCGGGCGCGGACGGGTGGTTCACCGGCTGCCGGGCCGGGCGCGGTGGCGGAGTTCGCGGTGCGGGATGTCGGCGCTCATGGGGGGACAGGCTACGACCGTGTCCGGCTCACCGGTCTGCCGGGGGCGGTGCGGGCGCGCGGTGGATCCGATGTGCCTCCGACCGCGCGGCGGAGCGCGTCGCCGCATGCCCCGGAGGCGCCGTGAGCCGGGCCGGCGACGCGGCGCGCGGGGTGCCGGGGCTCCGCATGCCGACGTGTGGCGCGGGTCCGCGGGCTCACAGCGGACCCGCGCCACACCGGACGCCGCCTATGTCAGCGCTCAGGCGGCGGGGTCGCAGGTCCGCAGCCCCGTGACGTAGTTGCCGTCGGTGCCGTAGCCGGCGAAGGTCGCCCACGCCCCGGGCGAGATGACGCGGCACGGGGCCCACTGGCCGTTCGTGTACTCGACCGTGACGGCGACGGTGTCGCCGCAGCCGTTGAAGACGTCCGTGTAACGCCAGCTCTGGTAGTACTCCACGCAGTCCGGGGCGGGGGACCCGGTGCTCGCCACGGCGGACGGAGCGGCGGTCAGGGCCATCAGCACACCGGCCGCGGCGGTGGCGGCGAGGGCGACGGGACGGGTCATGCGCTGCATCAGGTTTGTCATGCTCCGCATCTTGGGAGGCGCAGCAAGATCCATGCAAGTTTCTGAAAAAGTTTTCAGCCATGCCCCCTAGCCGTCCATTCATGCGCAGGTCATATGCCATCCAGGCATGTGAAAGCCGTTGCACACGATGGTGTGCCACACGGCCGCGAAACCCCCAGCTCGGCATGTCGCCGCTTGACCCGGCAAGGTTGTGGGGCGACGGGAGCCGCTCGGCGGCCCCCTTCCGACAGTGGCCGAGACTCGACGCCGCCAGCGGAACGTCATCTGCGACCCACCGCTCGCCCGACCGCGCCCCACCCCGGCCGGGGAGAGACTTTCGGCCAACCGCACCCAGAAACCCGCCCGACTCGCCCCACACCGGCCGTCACCGCAAGAGCCAGCTCTGCAAGTATTTGCAGCCGCTTGCAGAAATTTCGGTAACAACCCTTGACGGCTGCCTGCGCGGCGAGACATGGTCGACGCAGCCCTTCACAGGACGAATCAGCCGCTCGCCCGGCTCTCGCCGAACGGCCTGTTCCGCCGTGTCAGCGCGGACCACCGGTCAGCGCGGACCACCGGTCGCCAAGGGGACCGACGGACAGCACGGACCGACGGACAGCACGGCTCGACGGACAGCACGGCCCGGCCGATGGCGTGCCGCCGGCCGGTCCGGGCGCCGCCCCGACGGTTTCGCCTGTGAGCCGCGACACCGCAGGAGACACCATGACCGTGATCCCTCACCCCGTGAGCTCCCTGCCGCGAACGGCGCCGGTCTTGCGGCCGGGCATCCTCCGCTCCGCGAAGCGGGAGCCGGAGGTCCTGCCCGTGTGGCTCGTCACCATGTCCACCGTCGCCGCGGACGGCACGGGCGGCACCCAGTGGTTCGCGGTCCGTACCCACACGGCGGCGCAGGCGATGGCGGAGGCCGCCGTCCAGGCGCGAAGCGCCGCGGCGGTCGCGCACCGGCGCGGGGCCCGCGTCCGCGTCGAGCAGGCCGAGGTCGCCCTGTGGAAGGCGGACAGTCCCGCGTACGGATGAGAGCCCGGTCGCGCCCAAGGCGTTGCCTTCCCGACGGCCCATCGTTGCCCAGCGCGACGGGCGCACTCCGTGCCCCGTTCCCGGTGCTCATATCCACGAGGAGCGATGATGGCCGACCAGGCGTTTCTGACAGCGAAGATCGAGCGGGGCTTCGACCGGCTCGACGCGAACGGCAACGGTGTGCTGACCGAGGACGACCATGTGGAGATGGGCCGCCGGGTGGCGCTCGCCCTCGGCCACCCGGAGGACTCACCGGAGACGCGGCGGATCATCGACGCCTACACGTCGATCTGGCGCGAGGTGCATCTGCCGTTCGTCCCGGACGGCGGCGAGGGCATCCCCAAGGACCAGTTCGTCGCGTCGACCCGGACGCTGGCCGAGGACCCCGAGGCCGCCAGGGCCTCGCTCGGCAGGCTCGCCGAGACCTATCTGCGGATCGCCGACATCGACCAGGACGGCCTGATCGGCCCCTCCGAGTTCCTGGCGTTCCAGCGCGGGCACTTCCCGGCGTTCTCCGAGGACGACGCGGCCGAGGCGTTCAGCCGCCTCGACGCCGACGGCGACGGCGTGCTGTCAGCCGGCGAGTTCACCAACGCGATCGTCGAGTTCTGGACCAGCCCGGACCCCGAGGCGCCCGGCAACTGGTGGATGGGGCGCCCCTCCTTCGCACAGGCCTGATCCCCGCGGGCTGTGGCCCCGTGCGCTGTGGGCAGGTACCGGCTGCGGCCGGACCTGCCCACGCGCGTACCGGTGACGGGTCAGCCGCGCCAGGTGTCGTTCAGCGTGACCTTGCCGTCGGCGGGGACGGTGGCGGTGCGGTTGGCGCCGCTCTCCCAGGTGACGTTCCCGGCGGCGTCCTTGCGGATGTACTTGTACGCGAAGGCCGTGCCCGCGGGCAGTTTCACGTCGAGCCGCCACGCCGGGTACGCGGCGGGGTCGAGCTTGAGGGCCGCGGCGGCGGACCAGTTGCCGAGGGCGGGGTGGTCGCCGGTGACGTAGATGTCCTGGCCGGGGACGGTGGTGGCGGTGACGGTGAAGGACGCGCCGGGCTCGGCCTGCTGTCCGGCGCAGGGGTTGCCCGTGCCGACGGTGCCGTTGCGGACCGTGATGTCGCCGGTGCCGAGGGCGTAGTCGGCGCCGTTGTTGTTGTCCCAGGTGCCGGAGCCGTTGTTGAACGCCGCCTTGAGGCCGGTGGCGGAGCCGAGTGCGATGCTCCTCTTCACCCAGCCCGGGCAGGCGCTCTCCATGGCGACACCGGGTGAGGCGGTCCACATACCGCCGGTCGCGGCGTAGTGGATCCTGTAGGCGGACCAGTTCCTGTCGGTGCTGTAGTAGACGGTGGCCGTGTTGTCGCCGGGCTTCTCCTCGACCCGCGCGCCGATGTGGAGGGCGACGGCTTCGTTGCTCGCGAGGGTGGCGGTGAACGTGCCGTCGGCACCGACGGTGTACGTGGTGCCGGTGCAGCCGCCGCCCGCCGTCGGGTCGCCGTGCTGGACGTCGCAGTAGGTGCCGGCGGGCAGCGCGGTCTGGAAGGTCCGGGTGAGGGGGCCGCTCTCGTGGTTGATGGCGACGAACGCCTTGCTGCCGCGGCCGAACGCCACGGCGTTGTTGCCGTTGTCCCACCAGTGGGTGAGGGCGGTGCCCTCGGAGACGTTGCGGAAGGCCACCATGTTGGCGATCTGGCGCCAGGCGTGCTGGCAGCTCCAGCCGTCGCTGTAACAGGCCCTGACCGCGTTGCCGTTGGGGGCGCCGGCGTCCCGGTTGGTGAACTCGTACCCGGAGTGGACGGACGGGGCGCCGTAGGGGTGGGCGAGCATGAAGACGTGGGCGAGCGTGTAGTTCGCGCCGTCGCGGTAGCTCAGGCTGGAGCCGTTGCGCTCGGTGTCGTGGTTGGCGACCATGGAGCCGCTCTGCGCGGAGGGCATGTAGCCCCAGCCCTCGCCGAAGTTCTTGAGGTAGGACAGCTTCTCACCGGTCAGGACCCGCTTGAGGTCGGTGGTGTAGCGGAACTCCTGGACGTCGCCGGTGGCCAGGTACTCGTTCGGCGACACGGCCTCGCCCGCGCCGTGGATGGCCTCCTGCATCCAGTGGACGCGCGGGTTGCTGAGCCTGGCGCGGATGGCGGCGAGGTCGGTGGCGGACATGTGCTTGACGGCGTCCATGCGGAAGCCGTCGACGCCCAGCGACAGCAGGTCGTTGAGGTACCCGGCGATCCGGTCCCGGACGTACTCGCTGCTGGTGTTCAGGTCCGACAGCGACGGCTGCCCCGTCTCACCGAGCTCGCATTCCTGGACGTTGTAGCGGTCGGCGTAGTTGCTGCCGATGGGGCGGCGGCAGCCGTGGAAGTCCCCGTCGGAGTAGGTGCCGGGATAGTGGTACTTGCTGTACGGCGTGCCGGCGGTGCCGGTGCCGGAACCGGACGTCATGTGGTTGAGCACCACGTCGGCGACGACCTTCACCCCCGCGCCGCGGCAGGTGTCGACCATGTTCTCGAAGGCGGCGCGGTCGCCGAGCGGCCCCTGGATCTTGTAGCTGACCGGCTGGTACGCGGTCCACCACGCGCTGCCCTGGATGCGCTCCTGCGGCGGGGAGACCTGCACGTACCCGTAGCCCTTGGGGCCGAGGGTGCGGGTGCACTCGCGGGCGATCGAATCGAAGTTCCACTCGAACAGAACGGCGGTGACCTTCTTGTCGCCGTTGGAGACCGGCGCGGCGGCGGCCGGCGGGGCGGGCGAGGCGAGGGTGGTCACCAGACCGAGTAACAGTCCGGCGCCCGCCAGGGCGGCGGACGTCCGTCTCCGGGCGGAGGCGAGCGGGCTCATGAGGCGCTCCCAAGGGTGGGGGTGAGGTTGAGGAGTGGATGCGATCACGGGCGTAACACCACGGCACGCTCCGCAAAACATTGCTGCAACTTTCAGCAAGTGCCAGAAAGTTAAGGTTTCCACCGCACCCGGTCAAGACTCCTGACACGCCCTCTTCGACTCCGGACTGCCCGCACGCGCGGCCCCGTACCGCGACCCCGGCCAGGCCCTCCGGTGCCGTGGAGGCCGCGTGCCCCGCGGCTCGGGGGGCGCGCACCGGACCCGACGGGTGCCGCCGTCCCCGCTCCGCCCGCAGGTCAGAGCTTGAACGCCCCGGGCCGGGTCCACCCCGCGCCGGGAACCGTTCGCGCGAGGGGTCCCTCCAGTCGCCGGCGCTGTTCCACCTGCCTGCGGGCCGGGCCCGAGCCCTGGGCGGGGTCGAGGAACCGCCGCTCCGCGAGCGGGTCGGCCCGGCCCGCACCGGTCTCCCGGACCGTGAAGGGGACTCCGGTGCCGTTCGAGGCGAGGAACGCGGCCCGCGGTTGCGGCGAGCGCATGCGCGGGCAGAAGCGGCCGCTCCGAAACCGGAGTGCGGGAGGGGCACCGCGCTGCGACACTGCGCTGATGATCGACATACCTGCCGCCGTGCCGGACTCGTTGCGCGGCCTCGCGTTCGGCGACGCCTTCGGTGACCGCTGGTTCGGCATCCTGCGCAGGCAGGGTCCGGCGGCCCTGGAGGCGCGGGCGCTGCCCCCGGAACCGCTGTGGCAGTGGAGTGACGACACCGCTCAGGCGCTGGTCCTCGTACGGGAACTCGTCGAGGGCGGGGGCATCGTCGACCAGGACCGCCTGGCCCTGCGCCTCGCGGCGGCCTACGCCGAGGACACGCACCGCGGCTACGGGGCCTCGATGCATGACGTGCTGCGCCGGATCGACGCGGGCGAGCCCTGGCGGGAGGTGGTCGCCGGACAGTTCGGCGGCCAGGGCTCCTGGGGCAACGGCGCGGCCATGCGGGTCGCCCCGCTCGGCGCCTGGCACAGCGCCGACCTGGATGTGGCCGCCGAGCAGGCCGCCCGCCAAAGCGCGGTCTCGCACCACCACCCGGAGGCGGTCGCCGGAGCGGTGGCCGTGGCTCTGGCCGCGGCGCTGGCGACGCGGAGCCGGGGCGGGGCCGCCCCGGCCGGACCGGACTTCCTGCGGGCGGTCGCCGACCGGCTCCCCGACAGCGACGTCCGGTCGGGCGTGCGGATCGCGGCCCGGATGCCGGAGCACACCTCGGTTCGGCACGCCGCGGAGGTCCTGGGCTCCGGCTACCGGATGTCGGGGCCCGACACCGTCCCGTACGCCCTGTGGTGTGCGGCGGGGCACCTCGACGATCTGCACGAGGGCCTGTGGGTCACGGTCGCCGGGCGCGGCGACATCGATACCACCTGCGCCATCGCGGGCGGGGTCATCGCCGCCCGCACCGGCGTCGCCCTCCCTCCCGCATGGCACGCGGCCTGCGAACCGCTGCCGCCGGTCGTGACGTAGCGGGGACTCCTGACGCAGCCCCCGCCGGGCGTGCTCACGGGGGCGCCGTGCGGGCGGTCAGGGGCGCAGGGTGGTGAGGGTGTGGGCGAGGCGGGTGATGCCCTCGGTGAGGGTGGCCTCGTCGGCGCTCAGGCTGAGGCGGAAGCAGCGCGTCGCGTGGGGGGCGAGGCCCGGGGTCTCCAGCGGGTCCACGAAGAAGTGACGGCCCGGCACGACGAAGACGCGCTGCTCCTTCAGCCTCGTGTAGAGGGCGAGGTCGTCGAACCAGTCGTGGTCCACCCACAGCCAGCAGAACATGCCGCCCTCGCCGGAGTGGAGCCGCCAGTCCACGTCCGACGGCATCCGCTCCGCGAGGAGCTTCTCGGCGAACCGCCGCTTCTCCTCGTAGTGCGGGGTGATCGCGTCGCGGACCACGGTGTCGAGGCGGCCGTCGGCGAGGACGCGGGCGAGGGCCGCCTGCGCGAGCTTCGGGGCGTGCAGGACCGAGTTGGACATGAACGAGGCGAGCGGGGCGATATGGCGGGGCGCTCCGATGGCGAAGCCGATCCGCTCGCCGGGCAGTCCGGCCTTGGACGCGGAGAAGCAGTGCACCACGTGGTCGTCGAGCGCCGGCTCACCGTGGGTCTCGCCGATGCGGGGGAACGGGGCGCCGTACGCCTGGTCGAGGAAGAGCGGCACGTCGCGTTCGGCGGCCAGGTCGGTGAGGGCGCGCAGCTCCGCCGGGTCGAGCGCGCGGCCCGTGGGGTTGCCGGGGCTGGAGACGAGCATCATGCCGATGTCCGTCCGGCGGCTCAGCGCCTCGGTGTCGAGGGCGTACCGGAAGCGGTGGTCGCCCTCCCGCTCCACGCGGGGCGGCACGCCGACGATGCCGCCCTCGTGGAGGCACAGCCCCTGGTAGCCGGTGTAGTCGGGGACCATGGGCAGCACGACCCGGCGGGTGCCCCCGGCGGACGGCCCGGCGAACAGCGCGGCGGCGGCGAAGCAGACCATCTGGCTGCCCGGGCCGACCGCGATGTTCTCCGGGCCGAGCCGCCAGCCGTACGTCCGGTGGAAGTACGACGCGATGGCCTCGACCAGCACGTGGCTGCCCCGGCTTGCGCCGTAACTGCCGCTCGTCCCGCCGAAGTCCTCCTCCAGGACCTCCGCGAGGGCGGCCCGCCACATGTCGCGCGCCTCGGGGATGAGGGCGGGGTTGCCGACGCTCAGATTGAGCCACTCCCCCGCCGACGCCCCGGCGGTGCACGCGGCGACGTCCTCCATGATGCTGCGCAGACCGGACAGCCCGGCCAGCTTCGTGCCGATGGTGGACAACTGCATGACGTCTCCTCGTGCGGGGGGGGTGGGAGGGGGTGGGTGGCGGGTGCGGGCGGGCGTCAGCGGGTGAGGGCCGCCACCGCCTCGGCGTACTCGGTGACCTCGGACGCCTCGAACACCAGGTGCATCGGCACCTGGAGGCCGGTGCGCTCCTCCAGTTCGCGGACGGCGCGGACGGCGCGGAACGAGTCGCCGCCGAGGGCGAAGAAGTCGTCGTCCGGCCCGACCGCCGGGACGTCGAGGACCGCCGCCCACACCTCCGCGACGACGGCCGCCAGGTCCGCCTCCCCGGCCGGGGTGCCCGTGCCGGGCGCGGCGCCCGCGGGGGCGGCGTCCGCCGGGGCGGGAACGGTGGCGGGGGCGGGAACGGTGGCCGCGGTGGGCAGGGCCTCGGCGGCGCGGGCGGTCAGCTCCGCGTGGTCGAGCTTGCCGTTCGGGGTCAGCGGGAACCGCTCCAGGGCGACCACGGCGGCCGGCACCATGTGCGCGGGGAGCCGGTCGGCGAGGGCGGACCGTACGCGCTCCGCCCCGCGCCGGGCGTCGCCGTCCGGCGCCGGTCCTTCCCCGGCTCCGTCCAGGACCAGGAAGCAGACCAGGCGCGTCTCGTGGCCCGTGCCGTCGGCGACCACGGCCGCCTGCCGCACCCCGGGCACGCCCAGCGCGGCGCCCTCGATCTCGCCCGGCTCGATGCGGAAGCCGCGGATCTTGACCTGCCGGTCGACCCGGCCCAGGTACTCCAGCTGTCCGGGCGTCACCTCCCGCACCAGGTCCCCGGAGCGGTACAGGGTGCCCGCGGACGGGTCGACCGGGTCGGGGACGAAGCGTTCGGCGGTGAGCTCGGGACGGTCGTGGTAGCCGAGGGACACGCCGACACCGCCGATGTACAGCTCGCCCGGCTCGCCCTGCGGCACGGGCCGGCCGTGCTCGTCGAGGATCCGCAGCGTCGTCTCCTCGATGGCGGAGCCGATCAGGACGGTCTCCGGGTCCGGGTCGCGCGGGCACACCCACGCGGTGCAGTACATGCTGCACTCGCTCGGCCCGTACAGGTTGCTGAGCGTGGCGCGGGAGCGGCTGTGGAACCGGCGTACGAGCTCCGGGCTCAGCGCCTCGCCGCCGGTGAGGACCTGCCGCAGCCCGTCGACGCGCTCCCCGGGGCCCAGCGCCAGCAGGAACAGCTCCAGCAGCGACACCACCCACCAGACCGTCGTGACGCGCTGGTCGCGGATGAGCCGGGCCAGGTGCTCCGGGTCGCGGTGGCGGCCCGGGGCGGCGATCACGATGGCCGCGCCGTGCAGCAGCGGCCAGTACACCTCGACCAGGAACATGTCGAAGGTGCAGGCCGTGTGGTGCAGCACCCGGTCGTCCGCGTCGATGGGGTGGCTGCCCTGCAGGGACCGCAGGCGGGCGGTCACCCCGCGGTGGCTGAGCAGCGAGCCCTTGGGGCGGCCCGTCGACCCGGAGGTGTAGATGACCACGGCGGGGCGGTCGGCGAGGTCGTCCGCCGGGGCGAACCCGTCGGGGTCGGGGGCCTTCGCGCACTCCTCGACGGTCAGGACGCGGGTGCCGAGCCCGTCGGGCAGCCCGGGGCGCAGCGCGTCGGAGGTGAGGACGATGCGGGGCGCGCTGTCCTCCAGCAGGAAGTGCACGCGGTCGCGGGGGTTGGCCGTGTCGATGGCCACGTGGGCGCCGCCGGCGAGGACGACGGCCGTCACCGCGATCACGAAGTCCGCGGAGCGCTCCAGCAGGACCGCGACCCGGTCGCCGGGGCGGACGCCGCGCTCCCGCAGGAGCGCCGCGGTGCGCACGGCGCGGTCCCTGACCTCCCCGGCGAGGACGACGTCGTCGCCGTCGACGATCGCGGGGAGGCCGGGGTGGGCGTCCCAGCGGGCGAGCAGGGCCGTGTCGAGGCGGTGGGCGGCGTCGGCTGGCGTTTCCATGGCGGGGGACCTTTCTGCGTCAGTTCTCGTCGGCCGTGGTGCGGGCGGCGCCGGGGCCGCCGTCGGCGGTGGTGCCGGTGCCGCCGTCGGCGGTGATGCGGGCGATGCCGGCGGCCAGTTCGCGGACCGTCGAGTAGTCGAAGAGCAGCTCGACGTCGAAGTCGGAGCCCAGCTCGGTCTGGAGGCGGCCTGCCAGGCGCATGGCGCGCAGCGAGTCGCCGCCCAGGTCGAAGAAGTCGTCGTCGGGCCCGACCTCGGGGAGGGCGAGGACCTCCCGGAACAGGCGGGCGACGAGCTCCTCCAGGCCGCCGGACGCCCCGGCGCCCTCCGCGGCCGCGTCGGTACCGGCGGCGGGGGCGGGCAGTTCGTCGGGGACGGTGAGCGCGAGGAGGTCCGTCTTGCCGGCGGGGGTCAGCGGGAGGTCGTCCAGCGTGACCAGGACCTCGGGGATCATGTACGAGGGGAGGCGGTGGCGGAGCCGTTCGCGCAGCCGGTCGGGGCCCGCCGGGGCGGTCCGGTCGGCCGGCACGGTCCACGCCACGAGCCGGTCGTCGCGTACGGCCACGGCGGCGGCGGCCACCTCGGGCGCCTCCAGGAGGACCTGCTCGATCTCGCCGGGCTCGATGCGGTAGCCGCGCAGCTTCAGCTGGCGGTCCATCCGGCCGAGCACCTCCACCCGGCCGTCGGGCAGGACGCGCGCGTGGTCGCCGGTGCGGAACATGCGGGTGCGGCCCGCGTCGTACGGGTCGGGCACGAACCGCTCGGCGGTGAGCTCCGGCAGGTTCCAGTAGCCCTCGGCGACGCCGTGGCCGCCGATGCACAGCTCGCCCACGCAGCCGAGCGGGACCAGCGCGCCGTGCGGGTCGAGGACGCGCAGGGCGGTGTGGGAGATCGGGCGGCCCACGGTGACGCGGGTGGTTCCGGCGTGGATCTCCTCGACGCTGGAGTACACGGTCGTCTCGGTCGGGCCGTACATGTTCCACACCGACCGGCCGCGCTTGGCGAGCGGTTCGGCGAGGTCCGGCGGGAACGCCTCGCCGCAGCTGTACAGGCGCAGCCGGTCGCCGCCCTGCCAGCCGGAGTCGAGGAGGGCCCGGTACCGGGACGGGGTGGCCTGGAGGGCGGTGATGCCGTGCCGGGCGGTGTACGCGTCGACCTCGCGTCCGCTCAGGCCGAGCGTGCCGCCGCCCACGTGGACGGTGGCGCCCGCGGCGAGCGGGACGAGGAGTTCGGCGAGGGACGTGTCGAAGGTGAGGGTGGTCAGGGCGAGGAACCGGTCGTCGGGGCTCAGGCCGGGGTGGCGCAGGGCGAGGCTGTCGACGAGGTTGGCGAGCGCGCGGTGGCCGATGGCGACGCCTTTGGGGCGGCCGGTGGAGCCGGAGGTGTAGATGACGTAGGCGAGGCCGTCGGCGGTCGCGCCGGGCAGGGCCGCGGTGTCCTCGGGGGCGGCCGGCGCGGTGGGCGGGAGCGGCTCGCGGGTGAGGTCGAGGACGGGGCCGTCCCAGGCGTCCGCGGGGAGGGCGGCCGGGGCGTCGGTGAGGAGCAGCGCCGGGGCGGCGTCCCGCAGGACGTACGCCGTGCGGTCGGCGGGGTGGGCGGGGTCCAGCGGTACGAACGCCGCGCCCGCGCGGGCCGCGGCGAGGAGGGCGGTGACCAGGTCGGCGCCGCGGCCCAGGCAGACGCCGACCCGGTCGCCGGTGCCGACGCCGTGCGCGGCCAGCCGGTGTGCCAGGGCGGTGGCCCGGTCGTCCAGTTCGCGGTAGGTGTACGCCGTGCCGTCCGCGACGACCGCCGGGTGGCCGGGCCGGGTGCGGACCGACTCGGCGATCAGGTCGGGCAGGAGGGCGCGCGGCGGTGTCCGGTCGACGTCCGTGCCGTTCCACCGGTCCAGCAGCAGGGCGCGGGTGTCGTCGGGCACGGCGATGACGTCGCGCAGGGGGGCGCCGGGGTGGTCGGCGAGGCGGGCCAGGACGGTGGTGACGTGGCGGACCAGCGCGTCCGCCTCGGCCTCGTCGAACGCGTCGGCGTCGACGACGAGCTGGACGCGCAGCTCGCCCGCGGCGCGGACGACGAGCGTGGCGCGGTAGTTGGTGCGGGTCTCGTAGTGGACGTCCGTGGTGCGCAGGGCGCCGCCCGCGAGGACGGCCTCGGAGGCGTCCGGGTAGTTCTCGAACACCACGACGGTGTCGAAGAGCTGCCCGCCCCGCTCGACGCCCGCCCACCGCTGCACGTCGGTCAGCGGGGTGTGCTGGTGCTCCAGGACGGAGTGGCGGGAGGCCGCGTACCCGGCGATCCACTCCTCGGCGGGCAGGTCGTGGTCGACACGGGCCCGTACGGGGACGGTGTTGATGAACATGCCGATCATCGACTCGGCGCGGGGCAGCGGCGGGCGGCCGGAGACGGTGACGCCGAACACGACGTCGTCGCGGCCCGAGTAGCGGGCGACGGTGCCCGCCCAGGCGGCCTCGACCAGGCTGCCGAGGGTGGTGGAGCGGGCCGCCGCGAGGGCGCGCAGCCGGGCGGTGGCGTCGGCGGGCAGCGTGTCCCGCACGGTGCGGAACCGGCCCGACGGCTTGGCGCCGGGCCGGACGCCGGGCAGGGTGAACACGGCCGGTTCGTCGTAGCCGTCGAGGTACGCGGTCCAGAACGCGCGGTCGCGCCGCGGGTCCTGGCGGCGCAGCCAGGCGATGTGGTCGCGGAACGGGGGCGGCGGGGCGGTGCCGGCGCCGCCGGGGCGGGCCAGTTCGGCCGTGACGTCCGCCATGAGCAGGGCGGCCGACCAGCCGTCCAGGATCATGTGGTGGTACGTCCACACCATCAGGTGCTCGTCGGGGCCCAGCCGCAGGGCGAGGAGCCGCATCAGCGGCGGCCGGGTGAGGTCGAACGGCTCGGCGCGGCGGCGGGCGGTCTCGGCCGCCACCTCCTCGTCGCGTGCGGCGGGGTCCAGGCCGGTGAGGTCCCGCACGTCGACGCGGACCTGGGCGTTCGGGAGGACCACCTGGTGGGGGGCGCTGATGCGTTCGTGGACGAAGGCGGTGCGCAGCACGGGGTGGCGAGCGACGACGGCCTGCCAGGCGGCCGTCAGGGCGTCCACGTCGAGCGGGCCGGTGAGGCGGAACGTCGTCGTCTCGACGTAGAGGCCCTGCTCCGGAGAGGTGGTGGCGTGGTAGAGCATCCCTTCCTGGACGGGGGAAAGGGGGTAGATGTCCTCGATGTCGTTCACTGGGTGTCCTCTCCGGACCGGAACAGGTGCATGACCTGGGCCAGGTCCTCGGTGCTGAGGTCCGCGTCGGGGAAGTGGCCCGGTGCGTCGGCGGACGGGGTGGCGCCGGGGGCGTGGCTCGGGGCGGGTGCGGCGGGTGCCGCGGATGCGTCGGGTGTATCGGGCGGGGTGGTGGCGTCCGTCCCGGAGGCGGGGCCGGCCGGGGTCTCCGCCGCCGACTCGGCGATCCTGCGGGCGAGGGCGGCGGGGGTGGGGTGGGCGAAGATGTCGCCGGGCGACACGGGCAGTCCCGCGCCGCGCATCCGGGCGGCGATCTGCACGATGGCCAGCGAGTCGGCGCCCAGTTCGAACAGGTTGGCGTCGCTCGCCACGGCGGGCAGCCCGATCATGTCGGCCCAGACGCGGGCGATGCGGGACGGGACGTCCTCCGGCGCCGCGTCGTCCTGCCCCGCCCCGGTCCCGGCGTCCGCGCCCGCAGGCGCCTGCGCCGGGTGCGGTTCCGCCGCGGCGCGGGGGGTGACCAGCACATGGGCGAGGTGCGGGTTGGCGAGGACGCGGGTGAGGGCGCGCAGTCCCTCGGCGGTGGGAATGCCGTCGGGGTGCGCGGCGGGGGCGTCGTGCGGGGCGGGGTCGTGCGGGCCGGCCGCGGCGGGCACCGGGCGCAGTACGAAGCCCTCCACGATGACTACGGGGTCGCCCTCGCGGTCGGTGAGGGTGACGTCGGCGACGAGGGTGCCGTCCTCGGCGGCCGGGTCACCGGAGCGCAACGCCACCAGGGCGCGGCCCTCGGCCGGTATGTCCCGGTACACCGTCAGCTTGCCGTAGGCGACGGGGAGGTGGCGCCCGGTGGCCTGGGCGACGGCGCCCGTGGCCGCGTCGAGCAGCGCCGGGTGCAGCGGGTGGGCCGCGGTGTCGGCGCGGTACTCCTCCGGGAGGCGCAGCGTCAGCAGCAGGCGCCGCTCGCCGTCCCGGCCGGGCCGGTCGGTGCGGGTGACGCAGGCCCAGCGGGGCCCCGTCCGCAGCAGTCCGCTCCGCGCGTCGTCCGTCGCCTCGGCGCCCGTTGCCGCAGGCCCGACCGGCGCGGTGCCGCCGGACGCGGCGGCGTCGGACTCGGCGGCGGACTCGGCGGCGGTGGTCGTGAGCGGGACGCGGGCGGGGCGGGGTCCGTCGTGGGGCCTGAGGCGGCCCTGGGCGTGGGGCCGGGCGCCGGTGGAGGAGCGGACCTCCCAGTCGTGGCCGCCGTCGGCATGGGGCCGCAGCCGTACGGCGACCTCGGGGGCGTCCTCCTCCGGCATGCGGACGGGCGCGGTGAACACGGCGTCCAGTTCGACTGCGCCCCCGGCGGCCTCGCGGGCGTCGCCGTCGCCGTCCGGGTGCGCGAGCGCGCGGTGGGCGGCCACGGCCAGGTCGAGCAGGGCGGTGCCGGGCAGCACCGGCTCGCCGGCCATGCGGTGCTCGCGGGACAGCCACGCGGTGTGCGGGCCGTCGCGGAGGACGAGTTCGGTCCAGCCGCCGGGCGCCGCGCGGCGGGCCGCGAACAGCGGGTGGTCCAGCGGCTCGCCGGGGTCCGCCGCGCGGGCCGGGGCGGCGGCCACCGCCATGCCCGTCTGCGACCAGCGGTCCCAGCCGATCGACACGGCCGTGTCGGTGGTGTGGGCGAAGCTGTCGAGGAAGGCGTTGGCCGCCGCGTAGTCGGCCTGCCCGGCCGCGCCGGCCACGGCGAGCACCGAGGAGCACAGCACCATGAGGGGCTCGTCCGCCTCGGTGAGCCGGTGCAGGAGCACGGTCCCGCGGACCTTCGGCTCCAGGACGCGGGCGATGTCACCGGGCTCGCGCAGCGCCAGCACGCCGCCACCGGGCAGCCCGGCCGCGTGCACGACGCCGGCGATGCGGCCGTACCGCGCGCGGACCTCGCCCAGCGCGGCCGTCAGGGCCGGCTCGTCGGACACGTCGCACTGGACGACGCACACCTCGGCGCCCTTCTCGGCGAGCCCGGCCAGGGCGGCCTCCACGGCGGGCGGGCACTGGGGGGCCGGTCCGGCGCCCTCGGGCCGGATGACGTGCCGGGCCGGGCCGTCCGCCACCGGTCGGCGGGTGAGCAGGACCAGGGTGCGGCCGGGAGCGGCGAGCCGCTCCGCGACGGCGCCGCCGATGCCGCCCAGACCGCCGGTGACCAGCCAGGTCCCGTCGGGCAGCGGGTCCGCGTCCCGGCCGGGCGGGGTCAGCGCGGGCCGCGCCGGGACCGGGACGAGCCGGGAGCGGCCCCGGACGGCGACGACCGGCTCGGTGGCGCCCGCCGCAGCGGGCGTGCCGGTGGGGGCGTACGGGGCGGCGAGCGCGGCGAGTTCGGCGACGACCGCGCGGGCGGCGCGGGCGGGCCCGGAGCCCGTGCGGGGGAAGCGCTCCAGGTCGAGGACGCGCACCGCGCAGTCCGGCAGCTCGTGGGGCAGCACGCGGGCCGGGCCGGTGGCGGCGGCGGCGTGCGGGGTTCCGGGGCGCCGCCCGGCCACGGCGAGGGCGTCCTCGGTGACCAGCAGCAGGCGCAGCGGCCGGTCGGGGAAGCGGTCGCCGAGGGCCCGGCTCAGCGCGGCCGGGACGGTGACGGCGCGCCGCGCGCACCGGGCGACGGTGTCGGCGGAGGCGTCGTCCAGGGCGGGGTCGTCGGCGGCCCAGCAGGACACGACCGCGTCGGGGGCCTCGCCCCGGGCGGCCAGTGCGGCGGCGAGCGCGGCGAAGGCGCCGGGGTGGTCAGGGTCCAGCAGGTGACCGCGCGGGCCGCCGCCCAGGCCGTCGTCGGCCGCGAGGCCGTCCGGCAGTCCGGGGCCGCCGACGCGCACCCGGTGCACGCGCGTGCCCCGCGCGGCCAGGCGGTCCGCGACCGCGTCGGCGAGGCCGCCCTCGTCGGCCAGGAGCAGGACGCTGCCCGGTACGGCGGCCTCCGCCGCGGCGGGCAGGGAGGGCGCCCAGTCGAGGACGCGCAGCCACCCGTCGAGCGGGGCGCCGTCCCCGGCCGCGCCGCCGTCCGCCGTGGCCGCGCTGCCGGGCGCACCGGCCGGGGACGCGGCGGGCGAACCGGCCGGGGGCGTGGCCGGAGAAGCGGCCGGGGTCGCGGACACGGTGCCGGCGAGCGCCCCGGCGGGAGCGGCGGCGGCCGCCCCGGCGGGCCGGAACCAGTGGCTGGTCCGGGCGAACGGGTACGTCGGCAGCGCGACCTTGCGCCGCCCGGCCCGCTCCCCCAGCGCCGTCCAGTCGATGTCGGCGCCGCGCTCCCACAGCCGGGCCACCGCGGTGAGCCGCGCCGGGGGCTCGTCGTCGCGGAGCGCGCCGAGCACCGGCAGCACGGTCCGGTCGGCGCCGAGCGTGCGGCGGGCGAACCCGGTGAGCGCCGTTCCCGGCCCGGCCTCCAGCAGGACGAGGCCGTCGGGCAGGGCGCGCAGCGCGTCGGCGAACCGGACGGGCTGCCGCAGCTGCCGCGCCCAGTGCGCGGGCGACGCGGCCTCCTCGGCGGTGAGCGGCCGCCCGGTCAGGGAGGAGATCACCGGCACGCAGGGCGTGCGCGCCGGGGTGGCGGCGACCAGCGCGGCGAAGTCGTCGAGGAGCCCGTCCGCGTGGCGGGTGTGGAAGGCGTGCCGCACGGGCAGCCGGCGGGCCGGTACGCCCCGGGCCGCGAGCAGCTCCGTGAGGCGGGCGACCGCGCCGGGGGTGCCGGCGGCGACGGTCCGGTCGGGCGCGTTGACGGCGGCGATCGCGGGCACGCCGGGCGCGGCGCCGTCGCCGGGCCAGGGGCCGGAGTCCGCGATGAGGGCGCGCAGTTCCGCCTCGGGCAGCGGCACGGCGAGCATCGCGCCCTCCGGCATCCCGCCCATCAGCGCGCCGCGCCGTACGACGAGGCGGGCGGCGTCGGGCAGGGTGAACACCCCGGCGGCGCAGGCGGCGGCCAGCTCGCCGACGCTGTGCCCGGCGACCGCGGCGGGGCGGACGCCGAGCGCGGCCCACCATTCCGTCAGGGCGTACGCGACGGCGAACAGCGCGGGCTGGGCCGTCTCCGTGCGGTCCAGGCTGCCGGGGTGGCCCGGGTCGAGGAGCAGGGCGCGCAGGGGTGCGTCGGTCCACGGGCGCAGCGCGTCGAGGCAGCGGTCGAGGGCGTCCCGGAAGGCGGGTTCGCGGGCGTACGGCTCGGCGGCCATGCCGGGCGTCCCCGCGCCCTGGCCGGGGTAGAGGAACGCCGCACCGGCGAAGACGCCCCCGGCGCGCACGGCTTCGGCGGACGCGCCGGATCCGGTCGCGGCGCCGCTAAGGGCGTCCGTGCGGCCGGGCGCGGCGGTGACGGCGCGCCGCCACGGGTGCGGGTCGCGGCCCGTCTGGAGGGTGTGGGCCGCGTCGGCGAGCGCGGGCGCGCCGGGCGTGGTGAGCGCCTCGCCCAGCCGTGCGGCGAGGCGGTCGAGCGCCTCGGGGGCGCGGGCGGACAGCGGCAGCACCTGCCAGGCGTCGTCCTTCCCGGCGGCGGGGCGGCGCGCGGCGGGCGGCGGGTCCTGGAGGATCACGTGGGCGTTGGTGCCGCCGATGCCGAAGGAGCTCACGCCGGCCGTGCGGGTGCCGTCGGCGCCGGGCCACGGCTCGGGCGCGGTGAGCACCCGGAAGCGCTGCGGGTCGAGGTCGGGCGAGGGGCGCGTGAAGTGCGCGGTGGGCAGCAGCGTGCGGTGCTGGAGGGCGAGGACCGTCTTGATGAATCCGGCCATGCCCGCGCAGGTGTCGAGGTGCCCCACGTTGGACTTGACCGCGCCGAGGACCCGGTGGGCGTCCGGCGCCGGGGCGAACACCCGGTTGAGGGCGGTCAGTTCGATGCGGTCGCCGAGGGCGGTGCCGGTGCCGTGGGCCTCGACACAGGAGACGTCCTCGGGGCCGACCCCGGCGACGGCCTGCGCGGCGGTGATGACCCGCACCTGCCCGTCCAGTCCGGGCGCGGTGAAGCCGACCTTGCGGTCGCCGTCGTTGTTGACGGCCGAGCCGAGGAGCACGGCCCGTACCGTGTCGCCGTCCGCGACGGCGTCGGCGAGCCGCTTGAGGACGACGACGCCCACGCCGCTGCCGAAGACGGTGCCGGTGGCGGAGGCGTCGAAGGGCCGGCAGTGGCCGTCCTGCGAGAGGATGCCGCCCTCGGTGTGCAGATAGCCCAGGCCCTGCCCGACGCCCGCCGAGACGGCCCCGGCGAGGGCGACGTCGCACTCGCCGCTGAGCAGCGCCTCACCTGCCAGGTGGAGCGCCACCAGGGCGGACGAGCAGGCGGTCTGCACGCTGAGGCTGGGACCGGTCAGGCCGAGCCGGTACGAGGTCTGCGTGGCCAGGTAGTCCTTGTCGCCCGCCGCGAGCCACTGCACGTCCGCGCGGTGGCCCAGCTCGGCGGCGTGCGGCAGCAGGTGGTGGGTGAGGTACGAGTTGAACCCGGCCGACGCGTACACGCCCACGCCGCCCGCCGCGTCCCGCACGCGCTGGCCCGCGTCCTCCAGGGCGGCCACCGCGCACTGGAGGAACAGCCGCTGCTGGGGGTCCATGAGCGCGGCGTCGGCGGGGGTGATCCCGAAGTACTCGGCGTCGAACTCGTCGATGCCCTCCAGGACGCCCCCGGCGGGCACGAACCGGGGGTCGTCCAGCCGGTCGGCGGGCACGCCGAGGGCGGCCAGCTCGTCGCGGCCGCGGAACGTGACGGTGTCGCGGCCCGCGAGCAGGTTCTCCCAGAAGGCCCCGGCGTCGGGCGCGCCGGGGAACCGGCACGCGAGTCCGGTCACGGCGATCGCGTCCGGCAGGTCCGGTGGGCCGTCGAGGGCGCTGCCGGTGTCCTGACTGGTCATGAGGTCCTTCTCCTTAGGGCGGTACGTGACGCGAGCGCGGGGGGCGCGGCGCGGACGGGGCTCCGGGCGGGAGCCCCGTCCGCGCGGGCCGCCTCAGTCGGCGGCCGGGCTGCCGGGGCCTTGGGCGCGGCGGGCGGCGCGCCGCCGCTCGTGGTGCCTGCGCCGTCCGGCGGGCGGTTCGGCGCCCTCCTCGCCGGCCGGGGTGCCCGGCGCGGCGGGCGGAGCCGTGTCGGCGGCTCCGGGCAGGGCGGCGGGCGCCGGCGCCTCGGCGGGCGCCGGGGCGGGCGCCGGCGCGGCGGGGGCCGGGGACCCGTCGAGCAGTTCGGCCAGGAGCCGTACCGTCGGGCGGTCGAACATGTCGACGACCGACAGCTCCGTGCCGAACTCCTCGGTGATCCGGCGCTGGACGCGCACCAGGTGGATGGAGGTCGCGCCCGCGTCGAAGAAGTTCGTGTCGACCGCGACCTCCTGGCCGTCCAGCACCTCCCGCCACAGCGCGGAGACCCGTTCGACGGTGGATCCGGGCAGCGCGCCCCGGCCACCGGCCGCGACGGGCGCCGCCGGGGCAGCCGGAGCGGTGCCACCGGAGGCGGGGACGGCGGCGACCGGCGTGGCGGCGACGCCCCCCGCCACCGGCAGCGCGGCGGACGGAGCCGTGGAGCGTTCCCGCGCCTCGCCCAGCCGGGCCAGCGCCTTGCGGTCGACCTTGCCGTTGGCCGACAGGGGCAGCGCGTCCACGGCCCGCACATGGCGGGGGACCATGTACGCGGGGAGGCGGCGCGCCAGTTCGGCGCGGAGCTCCGCCGCCCACGCCTCCGGGTCGCCGGGGCCTGCGGCGGCCCCGTCCGGCAGGCCGCCCAGCAGCGTGTGCAGCACCGTCTGGTCGTCCTCCAGCCGCAGGACGCGGTGCAGCGGCTCGGCGTACACGTCGCCGACCGGGCACAGCCCGATCCGGCAGTCGGCGGCGCGCTGCCGCAGCAGCTGCGCCATCGCGCCGGCCTCCAGCAGCGTGAAGGGGCGGGCGAGTTCGCCGTAGACGGGCGTCACGGCCGCGTTCCTCGCCACGAGGTACACGGCGAAGCGGGCCGCCCCGGCCAGCGGCCGGTTGAACTCCCCGAACAGCGCCGGGTCGAGCGCCCGTCCGGCGCCCTCCGGCCCGTCGAGCGCCACCAGGGCGGGGCCCGCCGGGTCCAGGTAGTACGTTCCGGCGCCGATCCCGTCCACACCGCCCGGTGCCACCGCGACGTACGTCTGGACCGGGTAGAGCCCGCCGGCCGAGCCGTACGCGTAGCGCGGCACGCCGTCGTCGTCCTGCCGGGCGAGCACGGTCAGCAGCGCGTACAGGCCGGAGGCCGGGACCGGCCCGCGGCCGAAGCGGGTCGCGGCGCCGCGCGCGGCGGACGCGGCCCGCAGTTCGCGGGTGTCGGCGGGCAGGGCGAACGGGACGATCTCGCGGCCCGCGAGGTCCCGGCGCCGCCCCGGCTGGCCCAGCCGGGTCTGAAGCCGGCGCACCCGCTCGGCGTCCAGCGCGGCGGGTGCGGCGTCCGCTCCCGCGCCCGCCTCCCCGGCGCGCGCCTCGGCCGCCGGCGCGGTCTCGCGCACCACGTACGCGGCGAGCTGCGCCGACATGCCGGAGCCCTCGACGAGGGCGGCGGCCTCGCGCACGCCGCCCGTCCGGACGAGCGCGGCCTCGATCTCGCCCAGCTCGATCCGCATGCCGCGCACCTTGACCTGCGAGTCCTCCCGGCCGAGGAACTCCAGTTCGCCGTCCGGGTGGAGGCGGGCCAGGTCGCCGGTGCGGTAGAGGCGCTCGCCCGTCACGGGGTGCTCGGGGAAGGCGCGGGCGGTCAGCTCGGGCGCGTTGCGGTAGCCGGTGGCCAGGCCGACGCCGCCGATGAACAGGGCGCCCGGCACGCCGGTGGGCCGCAGCCGGAACGCGTCGTCGAGGACGTACATCCGCTGGTTCCGCATGGGCCGGCCGTACGGGATGCTCGGCCGGTCCGGGTCGACGGCGCCGACCGGGTGGAGCACCGACCAGATCGACGCCTCCGTGGCGCCGCCCAGGCTGATCACCTCGGCCTTCGGGGCGACCCGCCGGATGTGGCCGGGCATGCCGACCGGGATCCAGTCGCCGCTCAGCATGACCAGGCGCAGGGACTCGACGTCCACCGCCGGGTTGCCGGAGGCGTGGACGAGGAGCATCTCCATGAGGGCCGGCACGGAGTTCCAGACGGTGACCGCGTGCTCGGCGACGAGCCGCGCCCAGCGGACCGGGTCGCGCTCCTCGCCGGGGCCGGGCAGCACGAGCGCCGCGCCGGCCGCGAGGGTGCCGAAGATGTCGTACACGGACAGGTCGAAGCCGAGCGACGACAGGCCGAACACGCGGTCCTCGGCGTGGACGCCGAACCGTTCGTTGATGTCGGTGACGGTGTTGAGGGCGCCCCGGTGGTCGGTCATCACCCCCTTCGGCTCGCCGGTGGAGCCGGAGGTGTAGATGACGTACGCCAGGTCGCCGGGGGCGGTCGCGGGCCGCGGGTCCCGGCCGGAGCCCAGGGCGGTGCCGCGGCCGACGGCGTCGCCGAACCGCAGGACGGTCACGCCGTCGGGCGCCGCGTCCCCGGCCGGGTGGCCGTCCGGGAGGGTGTCCGGGACGAGCAGCGCCACGGCTCCGGCGTGGGCGAGGGAGCGGGCCACGCGGTCGGCGGGCAGCCCGCTGTCGAGCGGCAGGTAGGCGCCGCCCGCCCGCAGGACGCCGATCGCGGAGGCGACCTGCTCCCAGCCCCGGTGGGCGAGGACGCCGACGAGGTCGCCGTCCCGCACCCCGGCGTCGCCCAGGGCGCGGGCGACGGCCAGGGAGGCCCGGTCCAGCTCGCCGTAGGTGACGGTGCCGGTGGCGGACACGACGGCGGTGCGCTCCGGTTCCGTGGCGGCGCGCGCCAGGAACGGCTCGTGCAGCAGCCCGTCGGGCAGCGGCCCGTCGGTGGCGTTGAGCGCCGTGTACCGGGCGAGCTGGCCGGCCGGGAGGATCTCGCGGTGCGGGTCGTCCCAGGCGGCCGGGTCGTCGGCGAGCGCGGTGAGCAGCGCCGTGTACGCGCCGAACATGTCGTCCAGCGTGCCGGGCGCGAACAGCGCCTCCACGGCGTCCCAGGTGAGGCGGAGCCGGCCCTCGTGCTCGGCGATCTGGTGGTCGAGCCACACCTGCGGGGTCTGCGTGATGGTGTACGCGACGCGCGCGCCCTGACCGGCGCCGAGTGCGCCGCCGCCGGTGTCGGCGCCCAGCTCGCTGGTGAAGACGACCGGCATGACGGCCTCGGCGACGCCCCGGCGGCGGGCCAGTTCGCCCGCCACCCACACGCCGCTGACGAGCTGGTGGTCCAGGTCCTCCCAGAGGCGGTCCTGGATGCGGCGCGCCCGCGCCTCGAACGCCCCGTCGGTCGCGCCGTCGACCTCCAGCATCGTCAGCGCGGTGAAGTCGCCGACGAGCGCGGGCAGGTCGGGGTGGTCGCCCACCCGGTTGAAGAGGGTGAGGTTCAGGGTGAAGCGGCCCGCGCCGGACCACGCGCCGAGGACGGTGGCGTACGCGGACAGGGCGAGCGCGGACGGGGTGATCCGCGCGGCGGCGGCCCGCTCCTTCAGGCGGGTCCACACGTCGGCCGGGAGGTACGCCTCGCGGCGCCCGAACCGGGTCTCGGCCAGCTCCTCGGGGCGGCGCACCAGCGGCAGCGGGGGCGCGGGCGGCAGCGTGTCGAGACGGTCCCGCCAGTAGGCGAGGTCGCGTTCCCGCCGCGGCCCTTCGCGGCGGGCCCGCTCGGCCAGGACGTAGTCGCGGAACGACAGCTCCAGCGGGCGCGGGTCGAGTTCGCCCCGGTAGACGGCGAGGAGTTCGCGCAGCAGGATCTGGGTGCTGCCGCCGTCGGCGATGAGGGTGTCGATGCCGAAGTGGAGGCGTGCGCCCGTGCCGGTGGTGCGGCTGGCGCGCAGGTCGAACAGCGGCCACACCTCGGAGGGCAGCACCTGGTGGGACATGTCCCGGCGGATGGCCTCCAGCCGGCTCTCGCGCCGGTCCGCGTCGAGGCCGCGCAGGTCCTCGGCGGCGATGCGGTAGTCCGGCACGTCGGCGAGGACGCGCTGCTCGCCGTTCTCGTCGACGACGATGCGCAGGGCGTCGTGGCGCCGCACCAGCGCCTGCCAGGCGCGTTCGAGGCGGGGCAGGTCCACGTCGTCCACGTCGAGTTCGACGTACAGGTGGCAGGACACGTCGCCGCCGACGGTGCCGCTGCGGCCGATCCAGTAGGCCCGCTGCACGTCGGTGAGCGGGAACGGGTCGTGCCGGCGGGCCGGGTCGGGGCGGAGCGCGACCGGGGCCGCCTCCCGCTCCGCGGCGTCCCGGTCGGTGCCGGCGAGGGCGTCCACGGCTGCGGCGAGCGCGGCGACGGTGGGCGCCTCGAACAGGGTGCGCAGCGGCAGCCGCACGCCGAGCGCGCGGCGGATCCCGGCGACGACCTGGGTGGCGAGCAGGGAGTGCCCGCCGAGCGCGAAGAAGTCGTCGTGGACGCCGACCCGTTCGGCACGCAGGGCGTCGGCCCACACCCGGGCGACGGCCTCCTCGGTCGGGGTGCGGGGCGCGGTGTACTCCCCTGCCCCGGTCCGCTCCGGCACCGGCGCGGGCAGCGCGCCCCGGTCCACCTTGCCGTTGTCGGTCAGGGGCAGCGCGTCGAGGACCACGTAGTGCGAGGGCACCAGGAACGACGGCAGGCGGCGGACCAGTTCGGCGCGCAGCTCCTCCGGGGCGGGCGGGGCGTCCGGCTCGGCCGGGACCAGGTAGGCGGCGAGGGCGGCGCGTGAGGTGCCCGGCTCGTACGCGGTGACCACGCACTGGCGCACGGAGGGCAGGGCGGTCAGCGCGGCCTCGACCTCCCCGGCCTCGACGCGGAAGCCCCGGATCTTGAGCTGGTTGTCGTTGCGGGACAGGTACTGGAGGCGGCCGTCGGGGCGTACCCGGACGAGGTCGCCGGTGCGGTACAGGCGCGGTCGCGCGGCGTCGCCCTCGGCCCCGTCCGCGCCGGGGTCGGCGGGGACGAAGCGTTCGGCGGTCAGTTCCGGGCGGCCGAGGTAGCCGGCGGTCACCCCGGCCCCGCCGATGTACAGCTCGCCCGGGACGCCGGGCGGCACGCGGCGGCCGTGCGGGTCGAGGACGCGGACGGTGGTGCCGGCGATGGGCCGTCCGATGGTGACGGCGCCGGCGGCCGGGTCGACCGTGTCGGTCGTCGACCAGACCGTGGTCTCGGTCGGCCCGTACATGTTGCGGATCGTGCCGCGCACGTGCGTGGCGAGCGCCCCGACGAGGTCCGCGTCGAGGGGTTCGCCACCGAGGAGCAGTTCGCGCAGGGTGCCGAGCGCCGCCGCGTCCTCCTCGTCGAGCAGGGCGCGGGCGTGGGACGGCGTGCACTGGAGGTGGGTCACGCCGTGCGCGCGGATCAGGGCGGTCGGCGAGGCGGCGTCGCCGCTCTCCTCCCGCGCGGCCGTGCCCGGCGCGGCGGCGGTGGCCGCGCGGTCGCGGAGGGCGGCCAGCGCGGGCAGCGCGCCGAGCGCGGCGTCCGCGTCGACGCCGAAGTCGATCAGGCAGGCGATCTCGTCGACCCCGGCCTCGGTGAGCCGGCGGACCAGCGGCAGCCGGTCCTCGACGGAGCCGATCAGGGAACTGTCCGCGAGGTAGCGGGCGCAGGCGTGGTCGAGGAGGGCCTCCTGGTCGTCCTCGGTGAAGTCGTCGGCGGTGACGTCGACGCCCAGCGCGCGGGCCATGTTCTGGATGAGCCCGACGGAGGAGCGCAGGTACGAGCGGAACGGCTGCCAGGCGTGGGAGCGCACGTCGTCGGCGTCGGCGCCCACGAAGGTGTGCAGCATCAGTGTGACGTGCGGCGCCCCGGCGTGCCCGGCGCGGTGCCACGCCTCGCGGTAGACGGCGATCTTCTCCGCGAGCTCCTCGACGCTCTGCCCCAGCAGGTGGGTGAGCAGCCGGGCGCCGGCCTCGCCGGCGGCGCGGCAGGTCTCCGGGTTCCCGGACGAGGTGAGCCAGAACGGCAGTTCCGGCTGGACGGGGCGGGGCAGGACGGCGGTCTCGACGGTGCGGCCGCCGGGTGCCTCGAACGGGACGCGTTCGCCGCGCCACAGCCGCCGCACCTGGTCGATGCCGGTGAGGGTGCGGGCCTGGCGGTCGTCGTAGGCGTCCTTGGCGAGGACGAAGTCGTCCACGTGCCAGCCGGAGGCGAAGGACACGCCGACGCGGCCGCCGGAGAGGTTGTCGACGACGGACCACTCCTCCGCGACGCGGACCGGGTGGTGCAGCGGCATGACGACGCTGCCCGCGCGGATGCCGACGCGCCGGGTGGCGGTGGCGACGGCGGCGGCCAGCACGGACGGGGCGGGGAACGGCCCGCCGAACGCGTGGAAGTGGCGCTCCGGCATCCACACGGCGCAGAAGCCGTGGTCGTCGGCGAAGCGCGCGCCGTCCATGAGGAGGCGGTACTGGCCGGGGCCGGGCGGGGTGCCGCCGGTGTCGCTGGCGAAGTAGAACAGGCTGAACTCCGGCGCCCGTTCGCGTACGGGCTCCTCGGCCGCGGGGGCCGGGGCGGGGGCGTGGTCCTTGTCGGGGGTGAGGACCACGCGGTGGCCCCGGCTGAGCGTCCACAGCAGTTCGAGCACGGAGATGTCGAAGGAGACGCTGGTGACGGCCAGCCAGGTGACGGGCTCACCGCCGGTCTCCACCACGCGGTCCATCGCGGCGAGGAACGCCGTCAGGTTGCGGTGGCGGACCACGACGCCCTTGGGGCGGCCGGTGGAGCCGGAGGTGTGGATGACGTACGCGGCGGACTCCGGGTCCGGCCGGCCGCCGTCCCCCTCGCCCCCCTCGCCCGCGGCGGCGGCCGGGACGGCCGTGGAGGAGCCGGCGCCGGTGCCGGTGCCGGCGTCCGTGCCGGTGCCGGCGTCCGTGCCGGTGCCGGCGTCCGTGCCGGTGCCGGCGTCCGTGCCGGTGCCGGCGTCCGTGCCGGTGCCGGCGTCCGTGCCGGTGTCGGTGCCGGTGTCGGTGTCGGTGTCCACCAGGGGCACCCCGGCCGGCACGACGCCGTCCGCGAAGGCGGCACGGGTCGCGGCGTGGACGAGGACGGCGGCGGGCGCCGCGTCCTCGCACACGTACCGCAGCCGCTCCGCCGGGTAGTCCGGGTCGAGCGGCACGTACGCGGCGCCCGCGGTGAGGACGCCGAGCAGCGCGGCCGGCAGGTCGGCGCAGCGGCGCAGGGCGACGCCGACCCGGTCGCCGGGGCGGACGCCCGCGTCCCGCAGCCGGGCGGCGACGCCGTCGGCGCGGGCGCGCAGGGCGCGGAAGGTGAGCGTCTCGCCCGCACAGGTCACGGCGTCGGCGTCGGGCCGGGTCCGTACGGCCCGCTCGAACGCGGTGAGCACGTCGGGGGCGTCGTCCGGCAGGGGCCCGCCGTCGCCGGCCGCGTCGAGGAGCGCCTGCTCGGCGGGGGTGAGGGCGAGCAGCTCCGACAGGCGCAGGTCCGGGTCGGCGGCGGCGCGGCGCAGGACGCGGGCGAGCGCGTCGGTCAGGGTCCGCGCGGTGGGCTCGTCGAAGAGGTCGCGGCTGTACTCGCAGATGCCCTCGGTGACGTCGCCGTGCCGGGCCAGTTCGAGGCTCAGGTCGATGCGGCACAGGCCGTTGTCGAGGTCGGCGGGCTCGACGTCGACGCCGGGCAGGGACAGGGCACGCTCGGGGACGTTCCGGTAGCCGAACTGCACCTGGTAGAGCGGCGCGTGGCCGAGGTCCCGGTCGGGGCTCAGCTCGCGCACGAGCCGTTCGAAGGGCACCTGGGCGTGGGCGAACGCGCCGAGGGACGCCTCCCGGACCCGGCCGAGCAGCTCGCCGAACGACGGGTCGCCGGACAGGTCGGAGCGCAGCACCAGGCTGTTGACGAACATCCCGGCCAGGCCCGCGAGTTCGGGCCGGTCGCGGCCGGCCGTGGGGACGCCGACGACGATGTCCTCCTGGCCGGAGTGGCGCATGAGGACGGCCTGCCAGGCGGCGAGCGTCACCATGAACGGGGTGGCGCGGGCCTGCCGCGCCGCCGCCTCGACGGACTCCGTGAGCGCCGCGTCCAGGGTGAAGCGCACCCGGCCGCCCCGGTGGGTGGGGACGGCGGGCCGGGGCCGGTCGGCGGCGAGGTGGAGCAGCGGCGGGGCGCCCGCGAGCCGCTCCCGCCAGTACGCGAGGTGCCCGGCGAGGTTCTCGTCGGTCAGTTCGCGGCGCTGCCAGGCGGCGAAGTCGCCGTACTGGACGGGCGGGGCGGGCGTGTCGGCGCCGGTGCCGTCGAGGTGGGCGCGGTAGCCGGCGCACAGTTCGTCGACGAGGACCGCGCGGGACCAGGCGTCGCCGACCATGTGGTGGTTGACGACGACCAGCAGGGCGCGGTCGGGCGCCGAGCGGAGCAGCACGGCCCGGAAGAGGGGGCCGCGCTCCAGGTCGAAGGGGCGGGCGGCCTCCTCCTCGGCCCGCGCCTCCTCCGCGCCGGGCTCCACGTCCACGACCTCCAGCACGGAGCGGCCGGGCGGCAGGACCCGCTGGAGCGGGGTGCCGTCGACGGTGTCGACGACCGTGCGGAGCGCCTCGTGGCGGTCGGCGAGCCGGGTGAGGGCGCCGTCGAGCGCGGCCAGGTCGAGCGGTCCGGTGAGCCGCAGCCCGACGTACTCGTTGTGGACGCCGAGTCCGGGGGCGAGCTGCTCCAGGAACCACAGGCGCTCCTGGCCGAAGGAGAGCGGCGCGGGGCGCGGGGCGGGGGTGACGGCGCCCCGGTCGGGGGCGCCGTCGGGGTTGCCGGGGGCGGCCGCGGACGCGTCGGTGCCGGTCGCGGCGGCGCGGCCGCGGGCGCGGGCCTCGAACGCGGCCCGCTGTGCGGGCGTGAGCCGGGCGAGTCGGTCCTCCCGGCCGGTGGGCTTGGTCACTGGTTCTCCAGTTCGGCGAGGATGCGGTCCTCGATCAGCTCGGCGAGGTCGGCCACGCGGCCGCCCTCGAAGAACGCGCGGGCGGGCACCTCGACGTCGAACTCGGCGCGGAGCCGGGCGGCGATCTGCGCGGCGAGCAGGGAGTGCCCGCCGAGGTCGAGGAAGTCGTCGTGGACGCCGACCCGGTCGACGCCGAGCATCTCGCCGAAGATCTCGGCGAGGCGCTCCTCGGTCGGGGTGCTCGGCGCGGCGTACGGGGTGGCGAGGTCGGGTCGGGGCAGCGCGACGGCGGCGGGGCGCGCGGCGGCCGGCTCGTCCGCGGCCAGGGTGAGCGTGCCGTCGGTGACGACCGCCGACGGGCGGGCCACCACATGGCGTCCGGCCGGTCCGTCGAGCAGCGCGGCGAACGCGCGGGCGCCCTGGCGGGCGGTGAGGGCGCCGGCGAGCATGCGCTCCTGGAGGGCGCGCAGGTCGGCGGGGACCTCGGCGTCGGCGGCCATGCCGACCCCGGCCCACATGTCCCAGTCCACGGCGATGGCGTGGCGGGTGCCCGCGGCGGCCTCGGCCTCAGCGGCGGCGGCCAGGTAGGCGTTGGCGGCGGCGTAGTCGGCCTGCCCGTAGGTGGGGACGAGGGTGGCCAGCGACGAGCAGACCACCAGGACGTCCGCCTCGTCGGGGCCGAGCGCGGCGAGCAGGTGGCGTGTGCCGTCCACCTTCGGGGCGAACACGGCGCGGGCCTCGTCGTCGCCGCGCAGGGCGACGGAGCCGCCGCCGGGCAGGCCCGCGGCGTGGACGACGCCGTCGATGCGGCCGAACCGGGCGCGGACCCGGTCGAGGGCGGCGGCGAGCGACGCGGCGTCGGTGACGTCGGCGCGTACGGCGACGGCCTCGGCGCCCGCGGCGCGCAGCTCCCGCAGGAACGCCGCGTGTCCGCCGTCGTCCCCCGCCCCGCTCTCGCCGCCGGTCTCCGGGGCGGTGCGGGAGAGCAGCGCGAGGCGGGCCCCGCGGGTGCGGGCCAGGTCGGCGGCGAGGGTCCGGCCGATGCCGCCGAGGCCGCCGGTGACGACCCAGGTGGCGCCGTCGGCGAGCCGGACGGGCGCGGCCGGGACGGGCCGCTCGGCGGTGCTGACGGTACGGGTGAGGAGTGTGCCGTCGCGCAGGGCGAGGAGGCGCGCGGGCGCGGTGAGGACGGCGCCGAGCACGGTCTGCGCGGCGGTCTCGTCGAGGGCGGCGCCGGCCGCCAGGTCGATCTGGGCGCAGCGGAGGTTGGCGTACTCCTCGGGCAGCACCTGGACGGGGCCGCTGAGCATCGCGGCGGCCGGGTCGGGGCGCTCGGACGGGGCGGTGCGGAACGCGCCGGCGGTGAGCACGCCGAGGCGGACCTCGTTGACGACGCTCTCCTCGGCGAGGGCGCGGGCCAGCCGGACCAGCCCGAAGTAGCAGGCGGTCTCGTCGGCGCCGCCGTCCCGCGCGCCGCCGCCGCTGTCGAGGCCCCAGGCGTACAGGATCGCGGTCGGGGTGCGGACGAGGGCCCGCAGGTCGGCGAGGAGCTTGGCGTACTGGGCGGGGTCGGCCGGGTCGAGTTCGTACACGCCGCGCCGGACGCGCCGGTACTCGGGGCCGGGCCGCACGACGGTGACGATCTGGCCGCGCGCGGTCAGCAGGTCGACGGCGGGCTGGGCGGCGCCCTCGCGGTCCATGAGGACGAGCCAGGTCTGGCGGCGGCCGCGCAGCGGGTCGGCGGCCTCGCCGTCGGTGCCCGGCGCCGTCCCGGTGTCGGGGCCCGTGCCGGTGTCCGTGTCGAGGGGGCGCCAGACGAGCGTGGCGTGCAGGGCGTCGGCGAGGTCCTGCTCCGTGGCGGCGTCCGCGGGGGCGGTGCCGACCGGGGCAGTTGCCGTGCCGGGGTCGATCCAGTGGTGGAGGCGCTCGAAGGGGTAGCCGGGCAGGCTCGTGACACGGGCGCCGGGGGCGGCAGGCTCCCAGGTGACGGAGGCGCCGTGCGCCCACAGTCCGGCCAGGGACAGGGCGGCGCTCGCCGGCTCGTCCTCCGGGCCGCGGCGGCCGCGCGAGGGGAGCGGCGCCGGGGCGGTGCGCGGGGCGTCGGCGCCGGGCCGCGCGGACCGCACGAGGTCGGTGAGGACGCTGCCGGGGCCGTTCTCCACCAGCACCAGGCCCTCGTCGAGGGCGGTCAGGGTGCGCAGGCCCTGGTCGAAGCGGACCGGGGCGCGCATCTGGCGGGCCCAGTAGCCGGGGTCGGCGGCCTGTTCGGCGGTGATCCAGTCGCCGGTCACGCCGGAGACGAACGGCACGCGGGGCGCGTGGCGTGCGGTCTGGGCGACCTCGTCGGCGAACCGGGCGGCGGCCTCGTCGCACAGGGCGCTGTGGAACGCCCGGTCGACGGGGAGCCGCAGCGCGCGCAGGCCGCGCTCCTCGAAGGCGCGGGCGGCCCGTTCGACGGCGTCGGCCGGGCCGGACAGCACGGCGGCCCCGGGTCCGTTGACGGCGGCGAGGTCCAGTCCGAGGGCGGCGGCCTCCGCGGTCGCGGCGTCCTCGGCGAGCGGCACGGCGAGCATGGCGCCGGGTGCCGTCTCCGCCATGAGGCGGCCGCGTACGGCGGCGAGCCGCAGCGCGTCGGGCAGGTCGAAGACGCCGGACAGGGCGGCGGCGGTGAACTCGCCCAGGCTGTGCCCGAGGAGCGCGGCGGGCCGTACGCCCCAGTGCTCCCACAGCCGGGCCAGGGCGTGGCCCACGGCGACGACGGCGGGCTGGAGCAGGTCGGTACGGCGCAGTTCCTCCTCGGTGCCGTCGCGCAGCAGCGCGATCAGGTCCCGGTCGAGGAGGGGCCGCAGCAGGGCGGCGCACTCGTCCAGCGCGGCGCGGAAGACGGGGTGCGCGTCGTACAGGCCGAGGGCCATGCGGGGCAGCTGCGCGCCCTGGCCGGGCAGCAGGAACGCCACGGGGGCGTCGGTCCGGTCGGTGCGGGCGGCGACGGCGTCGCGCCGGCCGCCGCCGCGCAGGGCGGCGACGGCTCCGGCGGTGTCGCGGGCCAGGACGACCCGGCGGTGGTCCAGCAGGCGGCGGCCGGTGCGCAGGGTGCGGGCGACGTCCGCGAGCGGCACGCCGGGGTGGGCCTCCAGGTGCGCGGCGAGCCGCTGGGCGGCGGTGTCGAGCGCGGTGGCGGTGCGGGCCGACAGGGGCAGCGCGACCGGCACGGCGGGCGTGCCGTCGGCGGGGGCGTTTTCGGCGGGCCGGGGCGGGGCCTCTTCGAGGATGACGTGGGCGTTGGTGCCGCCGATGCCGAAGGCGCTGACGGCCGCCCTGCGGGGCGTGTCGCCGGCGGGCCAGGCGACGGGTGAGGCGGGCGCGTGGAACGGGGTGCCGTCGAGGGCGTCGGCGGCGGTCGTGCCGTCGCCGCGCAGGGTGGCGGGGATCGTGCCGTGGCGCAGCGCCTGCACGGCGGCGATCAGGCCGGTGACCCCGGCGGCCGTGTCGAGGTGGCCGACGGTCGACTTGACCGATCCGATGGCGCACCAGGGCGCCGCGCCGCCGTCCCCGGCGGCCCCGTCCGCGGCCTCGGCGGCTTCGTCGGCCTCGGCCGCCCGGTAGGCGCGGGTGAGCGCCTCGACCTCGATCGGGTCGCCCAGCGCGGTGCCGGTGCCGTGGCCCTGGACGTAGCCGATGGTGCGCGGCGACACGCCCGCGACGGACAGGGCCTCGCGGATCACGGCCGTCTGCCCGGCGACGCCGGGCGCGGTGTAACCCGCCTTGGCGGCGCCGTCGTTGTTGACCGCCGAGCCGAGCAGCACGGCGTGCACCCGGTCGCCGTCCGCGAGGGCGTCGGCGAGCCGCTTGAGGACGACGACGCCCGCGCCGTTGCCGAAGACGGTGCCGTCGGCCTGCGCGCTGTAGGGGCGGCAGCGCCCCTCCGGGGACTCGATGCCGCCTTCGACGGGCAGGTATCCGGCCCGGTGCGGCACGGTGACGGTGACGCCGCCCGCGAGGGCCACGTCGCACTCCTGGCCGAGCAGGCTCTGCACGGCCATGTGCACGGCGACGAGGGAGGTGGAGCACGCGGTCTGCACGGTGACGGCGGGCCCGCGCAGGTTCAGCTTGTACGCGGCGCGGGTGGCGAGCTGGTCGGGCTGGTTGCTCTGGAAGAGCAGCGGCACGCCGAGGGTGGCGCGCAGGTCGGCGCGGGGCAGCAGGTTGTGGACCAGGTACGTGCTCAGCAGCGACCCTGCGTAGACGGCGACGGGACCGGCGAAGCGGTCCGGGTCGCAGCCCGCGTCCTCCAGCGCGGCCCACGCGCACTCCAGGAAGATCCGCTGCTGCGGGTCGATGACCGACGCCTCCAGCGCGTTGTAGCCGAACAGCCGGGAGTCGAAGCCCGCGATGTCGTCGAGGACGCCCTTGGCGGGGACGTACCCCGGCGCGGACGCCTCGGCGGCGGGCACGCCCGCGGCGGTCAGCTCCTCCGGCGTGAAGCGGGTGACGGCGTCCTCCCCCGCCACCAGCAGGCTCCACAGCTCGTCGGGGGATCCGGCTCCGGGGAAGCGCCCCGCCATGCCGATGACGGCGATGCGGCCGTCGGTGTCGTCGTCCCGGTCGGGCCGGACTGGCTCTGCGTACACGTTGGTCTCCGTTTGGTGGCTCGGTGCGGGCACCGCGCGGCGGCGGGGCGGTGGGACGGCGCGCCGTCCCGGCGGCGGGCGTTTCGCGCCCGTCGGCGGGAGGGGCGCGGTCCGGCGGGGCGGTCGGCCCGCGCGGGCGGGCGGGCGTGCGGTCCGCGGTCGGCGGGCGGGAGGGGCGTCCCGTCGGCGGGCGGGGGCGGTTCTCCGGCGCCGCCTCGGCGGACGGAGCCCGTTCCCAGGGGGACGGGCCGCGTCCGGAGGCGGACCGGGCCGCGGGCCGCCGCGGACGGCGGGCCGTCCGGCGGCGGCGGACGGGCGGGCCGTCCGGCGGTGGGTCAGACCGCCATCAGGTAGCGCTGGAAGCGGGGCATGAGGTGTTCGAGGGCGCGGACCTCGGTCTCCGTCAGGTCGGGGTGCCAGACGTCCCACAGGAGGACCGCGCGCTGCTGCGTGCCCCGGTTCCACGCCTCGTGGATGAAGCTGTCGTCGAAGAGGATGACCTTGCCCTCCTCCCAGCCGCGCTCGTCGTCGCCGACCTTGATGGAGCAGCCGGGCGGGACGATCAGCGGGAGGTGTGCGGTCAGGAGCAGGTTCACGCCGCCCGTGTGCGGGGTGATGTGGACGCCCGGGTTGAGGATGGTGAACATGCCGTCGCGCGGCCCGTGCGGGGTCGCGGCCAGCGCCTCGACCGTCTTCGGGCAGCGCTCGCGGGCCTCGTCGCGCCAGGCCCCGTCGCGGTAGATCTGGTAGGTGTCCCAGCCCTGCCAGCCGAGTTCCTTGGTGTAGAGGTCCTCGTACGGGGCGAAGCGGGCCTCCGCCTCGCGCAGCGCCAGGAACTCGGCGCGGATCTCCTCGAACGCCGCCTCCATGCCCGCCACCCACGGCTGGGCGGCCGTGTCGTGCCACGGCAGGGCGCTGATGCCGGGGAAGAACAGCCGGGTCGGCTCCTGGTCGTCGTGGAGGTACTCGGGGGCCTTCTCGCCGACGAGGATCGCCAGGCACTCCTCGACCCGCTCCAGCCCCTCGGAGCCCACGGCGTCGCGCAGCTCCGCCATCACGCCTCGTACGTCCATGTCAGTTACTCCTTGTCGTTGGGTCGGTGCGGTCGGCGGCGCGCCCCCGGGCGCGGGCCCGTGCGGCGGCGCGGCGCCGGCTGCCGCGCGCGGCGGCCTCGTCCGCCCGCGCACCGGCCGGGCCACCGGGCGGGGTGGCGGTCGGGGCGCCGCCCGGCGCGTCGAGACCGGCGACGAACTCGGCGACGGTGGGGCGGGCGAAGATGTCCACGAGCCGTACGGGGCGGCCGAGCCGCTCGGCGAGGTCGAGCTGCAGCCGGGCGGCGAGCAGCGAGTTGCCGCCCGCCTCGAAGAAGTTGGTGTGGCGGCCCACGGCCCGGTCGGCGCCCAGCACGCGGCGCCAGGCGTCGGCGACGAGCTGTTCGGCGCCTTCCGCCGGCGGCGCCGACGCGTCGGGCACGGCCACCTCCGGTACGGGCAGCCGGGCCCGGTCCCGCTTGTTGGTGCGGGTGCGGGGCAGGGCGTCGAGCAGCACCACCCGCTCCGGGACGACCGCTGCGGGCAGCCGGTCGGCGAGGAGCGCCCGCAGCGCGGCGGGGGTGGCGTCGCCGGTGACGACCGCGTATCCGATGAGCCGGGGCGCGGACGGGGTGCCGTGGAGGGCGGCGGCGGCCTCCCGTACATCCGGGTGGGACTCCAGGATCGCCTCGATCTCCTCCAGCTCCACGCGGTTGCCGTGGATCTTCACCAGGCCGCCGGTGCGGCCGGTGAAGGCGAGCTCGCCGTCGGGCAGCACCCGGCCGAGGTCGCCGGTCCGGTACAGCGTGCCGCCGGGCCGCCACGGGTCGGGGACGTACGCGCGGCGGCTCTCCTCGGGCCTGCGGTGGTACGCGCCGGCGAGGAGGTCGCTGCGCAGGTGGATCTCGCCGACGACGCCGACCGGGCAGGGGCGGCCCCGGTGGTCCAGCACGAGCGCCTCGCGGCCGGGGATGGGCCGCCCGATGGGCACGGACGACGGGAAGCGCTCCCCCGGCGCCAGCTCCCGGTGGGTGGCCAGCACGCATTCGGTGGGCCCGTACAGGTTGTGCAGGCGGGGCCGTACGGGGCGGTCCGCCCAGGCGGCGGCGAGCGACGGGGGCAGCACCTCCCCGGCGAGCAGCAGGTGCTCCAGGTCCGGGAGCGCGGCGCCGTCGCGGTCCAGGGCCTCGGTGAGCACGGTGAGGAAGCCGGGCACGGTCTGGATCTGCGTGACGCGTTCGGCGCGCAGCCAGGACGCCAGCGCCACCGGGTCGCGCCGTACGTGGTCGGCCGGGACGCACAGGGCGGCGCCGTGGCACAGCGCGGCGAACACCTCGGTGTAGGCGGCGTCGTAGGTGAACGGGGCCCACTGGGCGACGCGGCTGCCGGGCCGCACCCCGAAGGTCTCACCCTGCCAGTGGGCGAACTGGGCGAGCGTCGCGTGGGGCAGGACGATGCCCTTGGGGCTGCCGGTGGAGCCGGACGTGTACACCAGGCACAGCGGGTCGTCGCCGGTCGCCTCGTGCGCGGGCCGGACGGCGGGCGCGCCCGGTTCGGCGCCGGGCCCGGGGAGCGCCGGGTCGAGCGGCTCGACGGGGACCCCGCCGAACGTCCCGGCGGCCGCGTCCCACAGGTCCGGCAGCGCGGCGAGGGAGGACTCGGCGGCGAGCACGCACAGCGGTTCGGCGTCGTCGAGCACGGCCCGCAGGCGCGCCGCGGGCGAGTCGGCGTCGAGCACGGCGAACGCCGCACCGGCCTTCGCCACGCCGAGGACGGCCGCCGTCTGCGCGGGCCCGGTCGGCAGCAGCACGGACACGAAACGTCCCGGCCGCGCGCCCCGGTCGAGGAGCCGGTCGGCGATCCGGTCGCTCCAGGCGTCCAGTTCCCCGTAGGTGACGGACCGTCCGTCGTGGCGGACGGCGACCGCGTCGGGGTGTTGCGCGACGCGGGCCCGGAACAGTGCGTGGACGGGCGTGGCGTGGGCCTTGCGCCAGGTCCCGGCGGGGGCGGCGGGGCGGGGCGACGGGGTCTCGGTGTGGTCCGGGTCGACGGGGGCGGCCGCCGCCTCGGCGTCCGGGTCGTCGAGCGCCGCGCGCAGCAGGGTCTCCAGGTGGCGGGCGAAGCGGGCCGCCCACGCGGGCGTGAACCGGCCGGTCGCGAACTCCAGTACGCCGTCGATCCGGTCGGGGTGCTCCTCCAGCGCCAGGGTGAGGTCGTACTTGGCGGTGCCCGTCGGGACCGGCAGCAGCTCACCGGAGGCGTCGCCGAGCCGGACCCGGGCGGGCAGCGCGTCCTGGAGGACGAGCGTGGCCTGCACGAGGGCGGGCCGTGCCGGGTCGCGGGGCAGGCCCAGGGCGTCCACCAGGCGGTCGAGCGGCACCAGGGAGCGGTCGAGGTCGTCCGCGAGGCGCCGCCCCGTGCGCCGGGCGAGCGCGGCGAACGACACGTCGCCGCGCAGGTCCACGCGGACCGGCAGGGTGGTGACGAGGGACCCGATCAGGTCGTCGAGGCCGGGGGCGCCCCGGTTGGCGGCGGGCACGCCGACCAGCACGTCGTCGGTGCCGCCGTACCGGCCGAGCAGCGACGCGTACACGCTGAGCAGCAGCGTGAACGGGGTGACCCGCAGCCGGGCCGCCGCCGCGCGGAGCCGTGCGGTGTCGCCGGGCGCCAGCCGGAACGGCACGGTGGCGCCCGCGCCGGCCGGCCCCGGGGCGGCGTCCGGGTCGGCGGGCAGGTCCAGCACGCCGGGGTGGCCGTCGAGGCGGTCGCGCCAGTACGCGAGGTCCGCGTCGCGGGCCGCCCGGGCGGCGGGGGTCGCCAGGGCGGCGGCGTGGCGGGCGAAGTCCAGGGCGGGCGGGGCGGGGAGCGGGCCCGCGCCGGTGTGGTGGGCGTGGAGCGCCGCCAGTTCGCGGACGGCGACGCCGATGGACCAGCCGTCGACGGCGAGGTGGTGGGCGGTCAGCAGCAGCACGGGACCGGACGCCTCGTCGGCCGTGCCCTCCGCGTCGGTGTGCAGCAGGGCGACGCGCAGGAGGGGGCCCTCGGCGAGGTCGAAGGGCCGGGCGGCCTCGGCGCGCAGGACGCCGTCCCGCCACTCCTCGACCGCCTCCGCGCCCCGGGCGCGCACCTCCTCGGGAGCGTGCAGGACCGTGGGGCGCACCGATTCGGCGGGGAGCGGCAGCAGGACGGGGCCCTCGTCGGTGAGCGCGCAGCGCGCCGCGAGTATCCGGTGGCGTCCGGCGAGATCGCGCAGGGCGCGGCCCAGCGCGCCGGTGTCGACGGGCCGGTCGAGGCGGACGGCGGCGGCCAGGTTGTAGGCGGCCGACTCGGGGGCGAGGCGCTGCGTGATCCACAGCTGGCGCTGCTGGTCCGTGAGGGGCACGGGCCCGTCGGGCGCGGCGGCGGCGGCCATTCCGGTGCCGGGCCCGGCGGCCTCGCGCGCGGCGCGGGCGAGGCCCCGGGGGGTGGGGTCGGCGTAGAACGCGGCGAGCGACGGGGCGTGGCCGAGTGCGTAGCGGGTCCGCCCGAGGAGGCGGGTGGCGACGATGGAGTTGCCGCCCGCGGCGAAGAAGTCGTCGGTGGCGCCGACCGTGTCGGGCGCGGCGCCCAGGAGGTCGGCCCAGAGGGCGGCGACGGCCCGTTCGGCGTCGTCGGCGGGGGCCGTCGGCACGCTGGCCTGGGTCAGGGCGCGCGCCCGGAGGGCCAGGGCGGGGCGGTCGACCTTGCCGCTGGTGTTGAGCGGCAGTTCGCCGACGGTCGCGATGACCGCCGGGACGACGGCGGCGGGCAGCAGGCCCCGCAGGTGGCGGCGCAGCACGGCGTCCGGCGTCTCGGTGGAGCCGTCGTCCGCGCCGTGCGGGGCGACGCCCTCCGTACCGTCCGGAGCGCCGCCGGGATCCCCGTCCGGGACGACGAACGCGACGAGCCGGGGCGCGGCCGGGCGCTGCCGGTCGACCACGACGGCGGCGGCGCGCACCAGGGGGTGGGCCGTCAGGTGGGCCTCGATCTCGCCGAGTTCCACGCGGTGGCCGAGGATCTTGACCTGCTGGTCGGCGCGGCCGAGGACGACGATCCGCCCGTCGGGCAGGTAGCGCGCCAGGTCGCCGGTCCGGTAGACGGGCGCGGCGGGGTCGCCGGTGCCGAGCGGGTCGGCGCCGACCGGGTCGGGGACGAAGGCGGCCTCGGTGAGGTCGGGCCGGTTCCAGTAGCCGGCGGCGACGCCGGACCCGCCGATGACGAGTTCCCCGGTCGCGCCGAGCGGGACGGGCCGGTCGTGCCGGTCGAGGATGTGGCAGTACGTGCGGGCCAGCGGGCGGCCGACGGTCACCGGCTCGCCGGGCAGGACGCGCCCGGCCGTGGACCAGATGGTCGTCTCGGTGGGGCCGTACAGGTTCCACAGCTCGGCGCCGCGCTCCACGAGGCGGGCGGCGAGCGCGGGGTCGAGGGGTTCTCCGCCGCTGAGGATCCGCAGGCCGGGCAGGCCCTGCCAGCCGCTGTCGACGAGGGCCCGCCACAGCGACGGCGTGGCCTGGACGAGCGTGGCGCCGCAGTCGCGCAGCAGCGCGGCGAGGCGGGCGGGGTCGCGCACCGTGTCGTGCGGGGCGACGACGACGCGGCCTCCGGCGACGAGCGGCGCGAACAGCTCCAGTACGGAGATGTCGAACGTCAGGGCGGTGACGGCGACCAGCACGTCGCCGGCGCCCATGCCGGGTTCGCGGGCGACGGCGTGCATCAGGTTGGCGACCCGGTCGTGCGGCACGGCCACGCCCTTGGGGCGGCCGGTGGAGCCGGAGGTGTACATCAGGTACGCCAGGGACCGAGGCGGCGGTCCGTCGGGGAAGGGGACCGGCCCGGTGGGTCCGGTCTGCGCCAGCAGGTCGGCGCACGCGGCGAGGGCCGGGCCCCCGTTCGGGGCGGGCCGGTCCGGGTGGCCGGTGACGAGGAGCCGGGCGCCGCTGTCCGCGAGGACGTACGCGGCCCGCTCGTCCGGCATGGTGTCGTCGAGCGGCACGAGGACGGCCCCGGCGCGCCATATCCCGGTGACGAGCGGGACGAGGGCGCTGTCGCGGGGGGCCAGGAGGGCGACCCGGTCGCCGGGGCGCACGCCGTGCCGGCCGGCCAGCCGGGCGGCCACGCGGTCGGCGGCCCGGTCCACGTCGGCGCGGGTGAGGACGTCGTCGCCGTGCCCCACGGCGGGCTCGTCGCCCCGCCGGGCGGCGAGGGCGCGCAGCGCGTGCGGGACGGATGCCCACGGGGCGGGGGCGCGGTCGGCGGTGTTGAAGCCGGTCACGACGCGGCCGTACGCCTCGGGGGCGGCGACCGGCAGGTCGGCGAGCGGGCGGGCGGGTTCGGCGACGGCCGCCTCCAGCAGGCACAGCAGACCCTCGGCGATCGCGGCGACGGTGTGCGGGGCGAGCGCGGCGGTCCGGTACTCCAGGCCGGCGTCGAGGTCGCCGGACGGCCTCGGCCGCAGGAACAGCGACAGGTCGTACTTGGCGGTCCCGCTGTGCGAGGGGGCGGGCACGGTCTCGACGCCGGGCAGGGCGAGGGTCGTGGTGGGGCCGCTGTGGAACGCGTACATGAGCTGGAACAGCGGGGAGCGGCCGCCGGCCGCCGGGGCGAGGTCCTCGACGACCAGGTCGAAGGGGGTGTCCCGGTGGGCGAGGTCCGCCTTCAGGTCGCGCCGGGTGCGGGCGAGGGCCTCGTCGAAGGTGGGGGTGCCGGAGAGGTCGACGCGGTGCGCGATGACGTTGAGGAGCGGGCCGACCATGGCGCCGAGCGCGGGCCGGTTGCGGGTGGCGACGGGCATGCCGACGACCAGGTCGTCCTGGCCGGTGAAGCGCTGGACGACCGCGCAGAACGCGGTGAGGAGCGTCGCGGGCAGCGTGGCGACGCGGCTGCGGGCGAGCGCGGCGAGGCGGGTGACGAGGCCGGCGGGGAGCGTGAAGTGGTGGACGGCGCCCGCGGTCTCGTCGGGGCGGGCCGCGCCGGACGGCGCCGGTTCGGCGGGGAGGCTCAGCACGGGCAGTTCGCCGCCGAGCCGTTCCCGCCAGTGGGCGAGCCCGTTCCCGGCGGACGGGTCGGTGCGCTGCCAGGCGGCGTAGTCGCCGAAGTCGAGGCGCTGCGCGGGCAGTTCGGGCAGGGCGGGGCCGCCGCCCGTCTCGGCGGCGTACTGGGCGGCCAGTTCCTCCAGGAACACGCCGAACGCCCAGGCGTCCACGACGATGTGGTGGGCGACGAACAGCAGCAGGTGGCGGTCGCCGCCGAGCCGGAACAGGCGGGTGCGCATGAGCGGGGCGCGGGTCGGGTCGAACGGCTCGGTGGCCGCCCGGGCGACGAGTCCGGCCAGGCGCTCCTCGCGCGCGTCCTCGGGCAGGCCGGAGAGGTCGGTGAGCTCGACGGCCGGGCGGGTGCGGTCGGCGAAGTGCTGGTAGGGCTCGCCGTCGTCGCCGGTGAGGACGGCGCACCGCATCGCCTCGTGACGGGCGGCGAGGACGGCGAGGGCGCGCTCCAGGGCGTCGGCGTCGACGGGACCGGTCAGGCGGAACGCGGCGGTCTCGTTGTGCAGGGCGCTGCCGGGCAGCAGCTGCTCGGCCCGCCAGATGGCGCGCTGGGCGTACGAGAGGGGGGCGCGGTCCCGGTGCGGGCGCGGGGGCAGGGGCGCGCTCATCGGCCGCTCCCGCCGGTGACGGCGGCGGCGAGGCCGGCGACGGTGGGGTCCTCGGCGAAGACCCGCAGCGGCACGTCGACGCCGAACCGCGAGCGGAGCCGGTCCAGGAGGCGGGCGATGGCGAGGGAGTCGCCGCCCAGGAGGGTGAAGCTGTCGCGGCGGCCGACGGCGGACAGGTGCAGCAGGTCGCACCAGAGCGCGGCGATCTCCGCTTCGGCGCCGTCGCGGGGAGCGTCGTCGGCGGTGGCGGCCCGCACCGCGGACGGCACGGGCAGGGCGCGCCGGTCGGCCTTGCCGTTGAGGGTGCGCGGGATCGCGGCGAGCCGTACGTACAGGGAGGGGCGGCTGCCGGGGTGCAGCCCCGCGGCGGTGTGGGCGCGCAGCTCCTCGTCGGTGACGGTGTCGTCGGCGACGACGTAGGCGCACAGCACGGGGTCGGCGTCCTCGTCGTCGGCGACGGCGGCGGCACAGGCGTCGCGGACGCCGGGGTGGCGGCGCAGGACGTCCTCGACCTCGCCGAGTTCCACGCGTACGCCGTTGACCTTCACCTGCTGGTCGCGGCGGCCGAGCACCTCCAGGACGCCGTCGTCGCGCAGCCGCCCGAGGTCGCCGGTGCGGTAGGCGTGGGTGCCGGTGAACCCGCCGGGGCGGCCGTCGAGGTAGCCGCGGAGGGGGAAGGGGGTGTGGATCTCGATCTCGCCGATGGTCCCGGTGACGGGCGCGCCCGCGGCGACGACGCGGACCTCGACGCCGGGCATGGGCAGGCCGGCGGGGACGGTGCCGGCGTCGGCGTCCTCGGCCCCGAGGCGCCGGTACACCTTCGTCATGGTGGTCTCGGACGGGCCGTACAGGTTGACCAGGGTCTTGTCGTCGCCGAACAGGCCGCGCCACCAGGCGACGTCGGAGGGGCGTACGGGTTCCCCGGCGAGGAGGACGGTCCGCAGCGCGGGCAGGGACCCGGCGGTGAGGCCGGCGGCGCGCAGGGTGCGGAAGACGGTGGGCACGCAGTGCAGCACCTCGATCCGCCCGGCGTCGAGCCACGCGGCGAGTCCGGCGCCGACGGGGACGGCGCCGGGCGGGGCGGCGTGGACGCTGCCTCCGGCGCGGAGCGGCAGGAGCGTGTCGCGGAGGAAGGCGTCGAAGCCGGGCGAGGTGAGCAGGGACACGCGGGTGCCCGGTCCGATGCCGAACTCGGCGGTCTCCCAGTCGAGGAAGTGCTCGACGGCCTCAAGGCTGCCCCTGATGCCCTTGGGGCGGCCGGTGGTGCCGGAGGTGAAGTAGACGTATCCGGCGTCGGGGGTGCCGGGGTCGCGCCAGTCGTCGGCGTGCCAGGTGCCGTGCTCGGCGTCCTCGGCGTCGATGTAGCGGAGGGTGTCGTCGTACGGGCCGCCCGCGGCGAGGGCGGCGCGTCCGGCGCGGTCGGCGACGACGGCGGTGGGGCGGAGGTCCTCGGCGATGGCGGTCCAGCGGGCGGCGGGCTGGCGGGTGTCGACGGGCGCGAAGGCGCGGCCGGTGGCGGCGCAGGCCAGGATGGCGGCGATCACCGGGGCGGGCTCGGCGCAGGCGACGAGCACCGGTCCCTCGCCGTCGGCGAGGTGTTCGCGCACTCCGGCGGCGTGGGCGGCGAGCCGCTGCCGGGTCCAGTCACCGGAGGGCGTGGCGAGGGCGACCGCCTCCGGGTCCTTCTCCACGTGGTCGGCCCAGTGGCGCAGGATCGTGGTGTGGCTCACAGCTCTCCGTTCTTGATCCGCCCGGCCACGACGGCCAGGGGGTCGATGGCCGGGAACTCCGCGGAGAGGCCCGCGGCGGTGATGGCCTGGGTGACGAGGTGGAGTTCGGTGCAGGCGGCGACGAAGTCCCGTACGCCGTAGCGGGGCAGGGCCGCGCGCAGGAAGGCGACGGTGCGCAGCGGGTCGCCGCCGGCCTTGAGGCGGTACACCTCGCGGTGGAGGGCCTGCTGGTCGTCGGGGCTGAGGGCGACGAGGTGGCGGACGGCGTCGTGCGGGCCGGTGGTGAGGAGCCCGGCGCGGGCGGTGCCCTCGGTGCACAGCAGGAGGTGGGGGCGGGCGGTGCGGGCGAGTTCCTCGTGGACGACGTCCACGAGGGAGACGCAGCGGCCGAGGAGGTCCGGGGGGAGGTCGCCGAGGACGCGGTGGGCGGTGACGCAGGCGACGACGACCCGTTCGGCGCCCGCGGCGACGAGGCCGCGCACGGCGCGCTCGACGGCTTCGCGGAGCGCTTCGAGGCGGCCGGTGCCGATGGCCTCGGTGCGGTCCACGACGGCGGGGTCGGACCACAGCAGGACGCGCGGCGACTCCTGCTCGGGGCGGCCGTCGGCGGGCAGGTAGACGCTGCGGAGCAGTTCGGTGGAGGCGAGGGGGCCCATGCCGCCGACGACGCCGACCAGGGGCAGGCCGGGCCGGACCGGGCCGGGCGCGGCCGTCGCCGGGCCGGTGCCCGGCGCGGCGAGGGGTGTCATCCGAGGCACGGCAGCCCGAACTCCTCGACGAAGAGCGCGAAGGTGGCGATGACCATCAGGTAGTCGGTGTCGAGGTGCGCGTGCACCTGGTCGCCCCGGTCGCGGTGGTGGCGTACGAGCGCGGACACGGTGTCCGGGTCGAAGTAGCCCTGCCGCCGCACGAGGGACGGGGAGAGCAGTTCCTCGAACCAGTCGGCGCCCGAGTTCAGCAGGTGGCCGCTGGTCTGGCCGCGGAAGCCGAACTTGGGGCGGGCGAGGACCTCGCCGGGGACGAGCGGCCCGGCGACCCTGCGCAGGACGGCCTTCTCGGCGCCGCCGGCCACCATCAGCCCGGGGTGGAGCGCGACGGCCTGGTCGACGACGGGCCGGGCGAGGAACGGGAAGCGGGGCTCCACGGCGTTGGCGAGGGCCATGCGGTCCCCGTGGTCGCCGAGGAGGTGGTCGGCGAGGCGCAGGTGGAAGTCGAGGTAGGAGCGCTGGTGCAGGGGGTGGCGGCCCTTGAGCCGGTCGGCGTCGACGAGCCGCTGCGAGGTGACGGCGAACGCGTCGAAGGACGGGGCGAGGTCGGCGGAGTACAGGTCGCGGCGGAACTCCTGGGCGGCGACCTGGTCCTGCTCGTAGCCGATGTCGACGCCCCACATGCGCTCGCGGATCTCCCGCTCCAGGTGGGCGTCGAGGCCGGTGAGGCGGCTGCCGCCGAGCCCGGCGGCGTCGTACCGATATCCGGGGTAGCCGCCGAACAGCTCGTCGGCGCCCTCGCCGGTGAGGACGGCGACGGTGCCGTCGGCGCGGACCGCCTCGGACAGCTTGAGGGAGCAGACGTTGTACGACTCGCGGACGGGCGTCTCGGCGTGGCGCACCATGGCCCGCAGCCGGTCGGCGACGTCCGCGGCGTGGACGGGCACCTCGTGGTGGCGGGTGCCGAGCTTCGCGGCGACGAGCCGCTGGTGGGGGCCCTCGTCGAAGTCGTGGCCGGGGAAGACGACGGAGTAGCTGGGCCAGGGGTGCCCGGGGCGGGCCCGGGCGGCGAGCGCGGCGAGGAGGCTGGAGTCCAGACCGCCGCTCAGGTACAGGCCGACGGGCACGTCGGCGACGAGCCGGTCGCGGACCGCGGCGTCGAGGAGGGCGGCCACGCGGTCGGCGGCGCCCGCGAGTTCCGCCTCGGGGTCGGCGCCCAGCGGGGGGAGGTCCCCGGCGTCGGGGTAGTCGAGGTCCCAGTACCGCTCCACGGTGACGCCGGAGGCGTCGGCGACGAGCCGCTCTCCGGGGCGCAGCGAGTGGATGCCCTCGAACATGGTGCGGGGGCTGACGAGTCCGGGGAGGGTGAGGACCTGGTCGAGGCCGCGCAGGTCGACGCGGGGCCGCACCGCCGGGTGGCGCAGGATCGCCTTGATCTCGGAGCCGAAGACGAGCAGTCCGTCCACGACGGTGTAGAACAGCGGCACGATCCCCGCGTGGTCGCGGGCCAGGAGGAGCCGCCGCGCGGTCGCGTCGTACAGGGCGAAGGCGAACTGGCCGTCGAGGCGCTCGGTGAGGCCGGTGCCGTGGCGGCGGTAGAGGTGGACCAGCACCTCCGTGTCGCAGGCGGTGCGGAACCGGTGCCCGGCGCGGGCCAGTTCCTCGCGCAGGGCACGGTGGTTGTAGATCTCGCCATTGCAGACGGAGACGAGGTCGCGGTCCTCCGAAAAATGCGGCTGATTACCCCGTTCCAGATCGTTCAGGGCGAGCCGGCGAAATCCCAGCGCGATCCCTTCGCCGACGTGTCGACCGGCGTCGTCCGGACCTCGGTGGACAAGTTCGGAAATCATTTCCGAAAGGACATGGGTTTCTATCGGACGCGCCCCGTCGAGGGAGAACACACCCGTAATTCCGCACACGTTGGAAAATCCCCGTTTCACACCCGCACGGCACTTCCGGATGCGAGTGTCACGCTAGCCCACCGACATACCAAGGTCAACAAAAAGTTATTCATCACCCCTCGCCGCTACGTGCTTTGACGGATCGTCGGGCTGGCCCGCCGGACGAATTCCTGAATAAGGTCTCGGTACGGGCCGCGGGACGGCCCGGAAACCCCACCCGGACAGAAGGGCAGAACGCAGTGACGCGCAACCGATGGACCCCTTGGGACTCCGACCCCGCCGTCGACGGCGGCACGGAGGCGGTGCGGGTCTACTGCCTCCCGCACGCCGGCGGCTCGGCGGGCTCGTACCGGACCTGGGCGCGCTCCCGGCACGTGCCGGGCCTCGCCTTCGTGCCGGTGGAGCTGCCGGGCCGCGGCACCCGCATGGCCGAGCCGCTGCCCGCCTCCATGGACGAGGTCGTGGACGGCGTCCTGTCGGCGCTTCAGGCGCGGCCGGAGCACGAGCCGTTCCTGCTGTTCGGGCATAGCATGGGCGCCCAGATCGCGTACGAGACGACCCGCCGCCTGGTGGCCGCCGGCCGCCCGCTGCCGCGCGCCCTCGTGGTGTCCGGGTGCCGTCCCCCCGGCGCGCCCGTGGCGCTGCCCCTGCACGACCGGGACGACGACGAACTGCTGGAGGGCATCGTCGAACTCGGCGGCACGCCCGCCGAGATCCTGGCGCACCGGGAGCTGCTCGCGATGCTGCTGCCCGTGATGCGCGCCGACCTGGGGCTGCTCGCCCGGTACATGGAGGCGGTCCGCCCGACGGTGCTGCCGTGCCCCCTGGTGGCGCTCGGCGGTGAGGGCGACCGGCTCTCCGGCCCGGAGTGGATCGACGGCTGGCGCTCGGTGACCGCGGGCGGGTTCCGCCGGCGGATACTCCCCGGTGACCACTTCTTCCTCCACGACGAGGTGGACGCCGTCATGCGGGAGATCGCCGGCGCCGCGGAGGAGCACGTCGGCGCGGCCGGCTGAGCCGGTCCCCCGCCGCCCGGCGCCCGCCGCGCCCCCCGCCCGGGGGCGCGGCGCCCCGGGGCGGGGGGCGCGGCGGCGGGTCACCGGGCGTCCAGGCGGGACAGCTCGGCCGCGAGGACCCGGCCGATGGCGTCGATGTGGCCGGGCTCCACCAGTTCGAGGTGCTGGGCGTCCACCGGGTGGTCGGTGACCGGCCCGGTGAGGTACGGCGCCCACAGCTCGGGGGTGCTCGCCCGGCCCACGGCGGCCTCCCGCCGCACCTCCGCGGTGGCCGTGAAGGTGAGCAGCCCGCCGTCGTACGTGCGGGGCGTCCAGCGCACCATCAGCTCGCCGTGGTAGCGGCAGGTGTCGATCATCGCGGCGAGCGCGGCGGGGTCCGCCGGGGCGGAGGCGCCCATCGCCGGGGCGAGCAGCCGCAACAGCTCGTCCGGTCCGGCGACGCGGGTGCCGTCGGCGACGGCGGCGATGTCCTCCGGCGGCGCGCCCACCGCGTCGAGCAGGGCGCTCAGCACGTCCCTCTCGCCGACCGGTGCCGCGTGGGCGCGCCGGTCGTGCTCGGTCGGCGGCACGCTGTCCATCAGGGCGACCAGGTCGACCCGCTCGCCCTGCTCGCGGAGCTGGACGGCCATCTCGTGGGCGACGACGCCGCCGAAGGACCAGCCGAGGAGCCGGTACGGGCCGTGCGGCTGGATCTCCCGGATCCGCGCCGTGTACTCGGCGGCGAGGCCGCCGAGCGTCCCGGGGCGGGGGTGCCCGCAGGCCGGTCCGGCGCCCTGGAGGGCGTACACCGGCTGGTCGGGGCCGAGGGCGCGCAGCAGCCCCACGTATCCGAAGCCGTCGCCGACGACCGGGTGGACGCAGAACAGCGGGACGCGGGTGCCCTGGGTGCGCAGCGGCAGCACCGGCTCCCACGGCACCGGGCCGCCGTCCGGTACGGCGCCGCCGCCGGGCGTCCCGGCGAACCGGCCGTGCAGGGCCGGGTCCCCGGCGATCCGGGCGGCCAGCGCGGCGGCGGTCGGGTGGTCGAAGAGGGCGCGTACGGCGAGGTCCACCCCGGTCTCCGCGCGGATCCGCTCCACGAGCCGGACCATCATCAGCGAGTGGCCGCCCAGCAGGAAGAAGTCGTCGTCGGGTCCGGCGCCGGGCACCTCCAGGATCTCGGCGAACAGCTCCGTCAGGGTGCGCTCCAGCGGCGTGGCGGGCTGCCGGGCGCCGCCGCCGGCCGAGGCCGGGGCGTCGGCCGGCTCGGGCAGGGCCGCCCGGTCCAGCTTGCCGTTGGGCGTGACGGGCAGCGCGTCGAGCGTGACGTAGCCGGTGGGCACCATGTGCTCGGGGAGCCGGGCCCGCAGGTGCTCGCGCAGCTCCTCGGTGGCGGGCGCGGCGCCCGCGGGCACCACGTAGGCGACGATGCGGGGCGCGCCGTGCCGGTCCTCGCGGACCAGGACGACCCCGGCGGCGACGGCCGGGTGCTCGCCCAGCGCGGCCTCGATCTCGCCCAGTTCGATGCGGAAGCCGCGGACCTTGACCTGGCCGTCGACGCGGCCGAGGTACTCGACGGCGCCGTCGGGCCGCCAGCGCGCGAGGTCGCCCGTGCGGTACATGCGGGAGCCGGGCGGGCCGTACGGGTTGGCGACGAACCGCTCGGCGGTGAGCGCGGGGCGGCCCAGGTACCCGTGGGCGAGCTGGACGCCGTCGAGGTAGAGCTCGCCGGCGACGCCGGGCGGGACGAGCTGGAGTTCCGCGTCGAGGATGTGGACGCGGGTGTTCCACACGGGCCGGCCGATGGGCACGGGACGGCCGTCGTCGTCCTCGGGGCGGCAGGTCCAGGCGGTCACCTCGATGGCGGCCTCGGTGGGCCCGTACTGGTCGACCAGCCGGACGCCGGGCAGCACCTGGTGGAAGCGGCGGGCGGTGGCCGTCGTGAGGGCCTCACCGCCGACGATCACCAGCCGCAGCGAGTCGCAGCGGCCCGCGTCGGGGTGCTGGAGGAAGGCGTCGAGCATGGAGGGGACGAACTGGGCGACGGTGACCCGCTCGGAGCGGATGAGGTCGCACAGGTACGCCGGGTCGCGGTGCCCCTCGGGCCGGGCGACGACCAGGGTGGCACCGGTGGTCAGGGGCCAGAAGATCTCCCAGACGGACACGTCGAAGCTGGACGGCGTCTTGTGGAGCACCCGGTCCCGGTCGGTGAGCAGGTACTGGTCCTGGCCCCAGCGGAGCCGGTTGGCGACGGCGACGTGCGGGACGACGACGCCCTTGGGGCGGCCCGTCGACCCGGAGGTGTAGATCACGTACGCGGGGTCGTCGGGGGCCGGCGGGGTGGGCGTCCCGCGTTCGCCGCCGTCGCCGTCGGCGGGGCGCGGCGCGAGGAGGGCGACACCGTCCGGGACGCGCAGCCGCTCCGCCTCGCCGGGCGCGGCGATCACGGCGGTGGGCCGGGCGTCCTCCAGCATGAACGCCAGCCGGTCGACCGGGTAGTCGGGGTCGAGCGGCACATAGGCGGCGCCCGTCCGGTGCACGGCGCACACGGCGGCCACGAGGTCCACGGAGCGGGGCACGGCGACGGCGACGAGCGATCCTGGCCCGGCGCCGAGCGCGGCGAGCCGTCCGGCCAGGTCGTCGACGAGCGCGTCGAGTTCGGCGTACGTGGTCTCGACGCCCTCGAAGACGACGGCCGTGGCGTCGGGGGTCCGGGCGAACTGCCCGGCGACGGACGCGGCGAGCGTGGTGGGCTCCAGTTCGCGGCGGGTGTCGTTCCACTTGTCGAGGACGAGGCGCCGCTCGTCGTCCGAGAGGAGCCCGATCCGGCCGATGCGCAGGTCCGGCTCGGCGGCGGCCGCGGTGAGCAGCCTGGTGAGCCGTTCGGCGAGGGCCGCGGCCGTGGCGTCGTCGAACAGGTCGGTGCGGTACTCGACGGTGCCCCGCAGCGGGCCCTCCGTGCCGTCGTCGGCGCGTTCGGCGGCGAGGGTGACCGTCAGGTCGAACTTGGCGGGCGCGAGCTGCACGGTGAGCCGCCCGGCGGTGACGCCGGGGATGTCGAGCCGCACGTCGGCCCCCTGGTCCACGACGAGGGCCACCTGGAACAGCGGGTGCCTGCCGGGCTGCCGTTCGGGCCCGACGAGGTCCACCAGCTGCTCGAACGGCAGGTCCTGGTGGGCGTAGGCGGCCACGTCCAGGTCGCGGACCCGGTCCAGCAGCTCCCGGAACGTCGGGTCGCCGGCCGTGTCGGTGCGCAGCACCAGCGTGTTGACGAAGAAGCCGACCAGGTCGTCCAGGGCGGCGTCGGTCCGGCCGGCCACCGGGGCGCCGAGGGGGATGTCCGTCCCGGCGCCGAGGCGGGTCAGCAGCGCGGCGAGGCCCGCCTGCACGGCCATGAAGAGGCTCGCGCCGCTCTCCCGCGCGAGCGCGGCGAGCGCCCGGTGGGTGTCCGCGCCGATCTCGACGGGCACGGTGCGCCCCTCGTGCCCGGTCTCGGGGGTGCGGCGGCGGTCGGCGGGCAGCGGTATCTCGTCGGGCAGTCCGTCCAGTACGGCCCGCCAGTGGTCCCACTGGGCGGCGGCGAGCGTGCCGGGCGTGCGGGCGTCGCCGAGCAGGTCGTGCTGCCACAGGGTGTAGTCGGCGTACTGGACGGGCAGGGGCGCCCAGTCGGGTGCGCGGCCCTCGGCGCGGGCCCGGTAGGCCGCGCCCAGGTCGGCGGCGAGCGGCTGGAGGGACCAGCCGTCGCAGGCGATGTGGTGGACGGTCAGCAGCAGGATGTGCCGGCCGGGGCCGAGCAGGTAGAGCCGGGCGCGCAGCGGCGGCCGGGACGCGAGGTCGAACGGGACGGAGGCGGCGGCGCGCAGCTCCGCCTCCAGGGCGGCGCCCTCGGCGCGGGCCGGGTCCAGCGGGGCGATGTCCAGCAGGGACGGCAGCTCCGCCGGGTCGAGGACGCGCTGGTGGGGCACGCCGTCGCGGTCGGGGAAGACGGTGCGCAGCGCCTCGTGGCGGACGACGACGTCGTGCAGGGCGGCGCTCAGGGCGCCGATGTCGAGCGGGCCGTCGAGGCGCAGCGGCAGCGGGATGTGGTAGGCGGGGCTGTCGGTCTCCAGGCGCTGGAGGAACCACAGCCGGCGCTGGGCGTGCGACAGGGGCGTCTCGGCGGGCCGCTGCGCCGGGGTGAGCGCGGGGCGGCGCGCGCCGGTCCCCTCCGGGCCGTCGGCGCCGCCGAGGAGACGGGCGAGCCCGGCGGGGGTGCGGGCCTCGAAGACGGCCCGGATGGGCAGTTCGGCGCCGGTGGCCGCGCGGACCCGGCTGACGAGCCGCATGGCGAGCAGCGAGTGGCCGCCCAGCCGGAAGAAGTCGTCGTCCGGGCCGGCCTCGGGCAGCCGCAGCACCTCGGCGAACAGGCGGCACAGGGCCGCCTCGCGCTCGTCGGCGGGCGGGCGGCCGGGGCCGCCGGTGACGCGCAGGTCCGGTTCGGGCAGGGCGCGCCGGTCGAGCTTGCCGCTGACCGTGAGCGGCAGGCGGTCCACGTGCGCGTAGGCCGCGGGCAGCATGTAGGCGGGGAGGCGGGCGGCCAGGTGCTCGTGGAGCTCGGCGGCGCCGGGCGCCGGCCCGCCGGGCTCGGGGACGACGTGGGCGGCGAGGTACGGGTCGCCGTCCTCCTCGCCGCGCACGGTGACGGCGGCCTGGGCGACGGCGGGGTGGCCGGCGAGCTGCGCCTCGATCTCGCCGGGTTCGATGCGGAAGCCGCGGATCTTCACCTGCTCGTCGGCGCGGCCGAGGTATTCGACCTGTCCGTCGCGGCGGAGCCGGGCGAGGTCGCCGGTGCGGTACATGCGGGTGCCGGGAGGGCCGTACGGGTCGGTGACGAATCGTTCCGCCGTGAGGGCGGGGGCCCCGAGGTAGCCGCGGGCGAGCTGGGGCCCGGCCAGGTACAGCTCTCCGGGCACGCCGAGCGGGGCGGGCCGCAGCCGCTCGTCGAGGACGTACGCGCGGACGTTGTCGAGGGGCCGGCCGATGACGGGGGTGGGGCTGTCGGCCAGTTCGCAGCAGAGCGCGTCGACGGTGAACTCGGTGGGCCCGTAGTAGTTGTGGACGTGGGTGTCCCGGACGGCGGAGAGCCGCTCCCACAGCTCGGGGCCGACGGCCTCGCCGCCGAGCATCAGGACGCGCGGCCGGTGGTGGTCGCCGTCGTCCAGCAGCCCGGCCGTCAGCAGGGCCTGCGCGTAGGTCGGCGTGAGGTCGAGGAAGTCGAGCCGTTCGCGCCGCACGTGGGCGACGAGCGCCTCGGGGTCGAGGCGGACCTCGTCGGCGAGGAGGTGCAGGCAGTGCCCTTCGAGGAGCCAGAAGAACGGCTCCCAGGCCGTGTCGAAGGTGATGGAGGCGACCAGCCCGACGCGCAGCCGCGTGCCGTCGGCGGGCGCGTACCGGCGGGTCATGCGGACGCGGTGGTGCTCCGCGAGGTGGGCGAGCGCCCGGTGCTCGACGGCGACGCCCTTGGGGGTGCCGGTGGAGCCGGAGGTGTGGATGACGTACGCGGTGTCGGACGGGCCGGTGGGGGCGGCGCGGTCGGCGTCGGAGAGGTCGGTGTCCGGGTGGGCGGCGAGCGCGGCGCGGACGCCCTGGTCGTCCAGCGCGAGCGCGGGGACCCCGGCGGGCAGCCGGCCGGCGGTGGCGGCGGTGGTGACGGCGCAGACCGGGCGGGCGGTCGCGGCGACCGCGGCGATCCGCTCGGCGGGAGTGTCGGGGGTGAGCGGGGTGAAGGCCGCGCCGGACTTGAGGACGGCGAGCAGCGAGACGGCCAGCTCGGCGGTGCGGTCGAGGACGACGAGCACGGGCCGGTCGGGTGCGGCGCCGCGGCGGACCAGCTCGCGGGCGAGCCGGTTGGCGCGGGCGTTGAGCTCGCCGAAGGTGAGCCGTTCGGCTCCGGCGACGAGGGCGGGCGCGCCGGGCTCGGCGGCGGCGCGCTCCTCGAACGCCTGGTGGTAGGCGAGTGCGGGCACGTCGAGCGCGGGTCCGTCCCACAGCGCGGCGAGGGTGTCGCGCTCGTCGCCGGCGAGCACGTCGATGTCCCCGATGTGCTGGTCGGGGTCGACGGCGACCCGTTCGAGCAGCAGGGCGAGGCGCCGGGTGAGGGCCTCGGCCCCGGCCCGGTCGAACAGGTCGCTGCTGTACTCGACGAAGCAGGTCAGCCCGGCCGGTTCGCCGTCGGCGTCGCGGCGCTCCATGACGTTGAACGACAGGTCGAACTTGGCGCCGCCCGGGTCGGCTTCGACGACCTCGCAGGTGACGCCGGGCAGGGCGAGGGCGGCCTCGGGCAGGTTCTGGAAGGCCAGCATGACCTGGAACAGCGGGTGCCAGCCGAGGGAGCGCGGCGGGTTGAGCGCGGTGATCAGCCGCTCGATGGGCATGTCCTGGTGGGCGAAGCCCTGGAGGTCCGTGCGGCGCACCCGCTTGAGCAGTTCGCGGAAGGTGGGGTCGCCGGAGGTGTCGATCCGCAGGACGAGCGGGTTGACGAAGTAGCCGACGACGTCGTCGTAGCGGGAGTCGCCGCGTCCGGCGGTGGGGCTGGCGATGGGCAGGTCGTCGCCCGCGCCGGACCGGCTGAGGACGGTGGCGAGCGCCGCCTGGACGACCATGAAGAGGCTGACCCGGCACGACCGGGCGAGGGCGAGCAGGTCCCGGTGGAGGGCGGCGGGGATCTCCCAGGGGAAGTAGTCGCCCTCGTGGGACATGACGGCGGGACGCGGCCGGTCGGTGGGCAGCGGCAGGCAGTCGGGTATCCCGGCGAGCGCGTCCTTCCAGTACGCGAGCTGGCGGCTGATGCCGCTGTCGGGGTCGTCCAGGCTGCCGAGTCCGGCGTGCTGCTCGGTCGCGTACGCGGCGAAGTCCGCGGGGAGCGGCGCCCATACGGGCGCGCGCCCCTCGGAGCGGGCCGTGTAGGCGGCGCTCAGGTCGCGGGCGAGCGGCGCCATCGACCATCCGTCGCCCGCGATGTGGTGCTGGACCATCAGGACCAGGTGGTCCTGCGGTCCGAGGACGAAGACCCGCATGCGCAGCGGCACTTCGGCGGCCAGGTCGAAGCACTCGCGGCAGGCGGCGGCGATCAGCTCCGGGAGGTCCGCCTCGTCGGCGGGACGCACCGTCAGCGGCACGGGGACGTCCCGGGGGTCCAGGACGCGCTGGTACGGGGTGCCGTCCCGTTCCGGGAAGACGGTCCGCAGGGCGGCGTGCCGGTCGATGACGTCCCCCAGCGCGTCGCGCAGGGCGTCGACGTCGAGCGGGCCCCTGAGGCGGAGCGCCACCGGCATGTTGTAGGAGGCGTCACCCTCCTGGAGCCGGTCGTTGAACCACAGCGCGAGCTGTGCGTAGGACAGCGGGATCTCGCCCGGCACGGTGCCTTCGCCCTGCACTTGCTGTTCCTCCCCGTGGACGCGGACGGCCCCCTGGGAGGCTGCCGCGTCAGGCCGTTGCGTTGGGTCTGCGTCGTGGTGGTGCGTGGTGGTGCATGGTGCTGGTGGTGCTGGGTGGTGCGGTGGTGCTGGTGGTGCTCGGTGGCGCTGCGGTGTCGGTGCTCAGTGGTGCTGGTGGTGCTCGGTCGTGCGGTGGTGCCCGGTCGTGCGGTGGTGCTCAGTGGTGCGGTGGTGCCGTGACGCGGGTGGCGCGCCGGCGCACCCGTGGCGGCCGGCGCTGCCGTGCGGCGCCCGCGCGGGCGGGGCAGCGGTCAGCCGGCGGTCCAGTGGTACGTCATGTCGGGCTCGTTCTCCTCGTTGCGGCTGCCGTCGTTCAGCTCGCCCGCGGTGAAGCCGTGGCGCTCGTAGAAGGCGCGGGCCTCGGTGTTCCGCTGGAAGACGTGGAGGGACAGCTTCTCCGGCGACGCCTCCCGCACGGTCTCCAGCAGTGCCGTGCCGATGCCCCGGCGCCGTACGTCGGGGTGCAGGTACAGGTGCTCGAGGACGGTGCCGTCGAGGGAGGCGAAGCCGACGATCTCCGCGGGGTCGCCCAGTTCGGCCACCCAGACGGTGGTGTCGGGCAGGACGACGGCCTCGATCCAGGCGCGGGTCTGCTCGTCGCTGTACAGCCGCGGCAGGTACGGCATGGTGGCGGTCCGGGAGGCGAGGAAGACCGCGGTGACGGCCTCGCCGTCGGCGGCGGTCGCCCGGCGGATGCGCGGGGTCTCCGGCTTCTCGGCCGGGTCGGCGCCGTGGGGAGCGGAGGAGGTCATGGGGACTCGTTTCTGTCGTGGGTGGGAAAAGGGGTCTCGTCGGTGGTGCGGGACCGGGGGCGCCGGTGCTCAGAGGGTGTGGACGCGGCTCGCGAAGGAGAGCCCCGCCGCGTCGGGGACCCAGGTGAGGTCACCGGGGCGCGGCCGTCTCAGCTCCCCCTCGGGGAGCCCCGCGTCCTGCGTCATGGCGAGCACCCGCAGCGGCTTGCCGCCCCGGACGGTGAGGGCCACCTCGTGGCCGCGCGGCGAGGGCGCCGCGAGCAGCAGCCCCCACTTCCACGGCGAGCCGGCGTGCGGGCGGTTCTCCCCGCCGGGGAGGTCCTGCGTCCCGGCGGGCGCGCCGAGCAGGCGGGCGCCGAGGACCTCGGTGGCGGACGTGTCGACGTACAGGGCGAGCAGGACGGGTGTGCCGCTCTCGGCCTTCACGGAGAGGCGTACCGTCCGGGTGGCGCCGCTGCGCGTGTCGGAGACGGTCGTGATCCGGGGCCGGGAGACGGGGGCGACAGGCGCCTGGCCCGCCAGGAGGCCGCCGGGCGGGGCGGCGAGCGCGGGCGACCACGCCTCCAGCGCGCCGGTGCGGGAGGCGCCGGTGTGGGCGGTGACCCACGGGTGCGCGTCGGCGTCCTCGGACACCCAGTAGGCGCGGCCCCGGTCGGCGTCGAGCGCGTACATGAGGCTGACGGGCCGGGGGTGTTCGGCGTCGGCGCGGCCGGTCAGGGCGTTGGCGCCGACGAGCGCCGTCCCGGTGGCCGCGAGGGCCGCGCCGGCCGCGACGACCCGCCGGCGCGGGGCGGTCCGCAGCGCCACGGCAGCCGGGAGCGCGGGCAGGGCGAGGGCGAGGGCCACCAGGACCAGTGGCGCCGCGGCGGAGGCCAGCCCGAGGGCGGGGAAGAGCAGCGCGACCAGCGGGGCGGTGACCACGGTGCCGGGCAGCGCGCCCAGCGCGAGGGCGGCCGCACGCCACGGCGAGTCCTGCGGGGCGCGGACGGCGAGGAGCAGACCGGCGGCCCCGCCTAGCGCCGTCCAGGTGAACACGTACGCGGCGCCGGGCAGCAGCACGGCGACGGGCACGGCCAGCAGCGCGGGCCACACGAGGACGCCGACGGCCGCCTCCGTGAGGGAGCCCCGGGCGCGCCGCGCCGTCCACACGGCCCACAGCGCGGTCACCGTGGCGGTGAGCAGCAGCAGCCCGGCGACGGCGGGGCCCGTCCGGTACGGATCCCCGAGGTGGAACAGGGCGTAGTCGGGGCGGAGCAGCAGCAGCCCCTGCCAGGCGGCCCAGCCGAGCGCGGCGGCCGCGGCGAGGGTGAGCGGGAAGGTCAGCGCGGACCGCACGGCGGCACGGGCCCGCAGGGCGCGGCGGCGGTGGGCGTACCAGGCGGCCGCGGCGAGCGCGGCGGGGGCCAGCAGGGCCAGCGGCAGCACCGCCCCGGCGGGGTAGCGGACGAGCAGCGGGCCCGCGTTGAACCAGGTCGCCTCCGGGGCCTCGGTGACGTCCCGGAGGTCCGCCGCGGCGAGCGCGCGGACGGCGGACAGGGCGGTTTCGCCGAGGTCCTGGAGGCTGCCCGGGTCGAGGTGGGCGGCGTCGTCGCCGGGCCCGTGGTAGCGGGCGCTGCCGCCGATGACGGCGAAGTTCAGACCGGTCATGCCGGCGGCGCGCAGCGGGGTCAGGTCCGTGTCGTGCGGCAGCAGCCGGTAGATCTCGTCCGACAGCGACGTGGCCACGGGCGGGGTGTCGGCGAGGGCGTCGGCCAGGGCCGCGCTGTGGGCGCCGGTCTCGAACATGACGGCGCGTCCGCTGGTGCCGCGCGCCTCCAGGTTGACGACGACGTGCGGCTCCCGGGCGGCGGCTCCGAGGCTCCGCAGATGGGCGCGGGCGCCGAGCTGGCCGGTCTCCTCCATGTCGGTGAGGAGCAGCACCACGTCGTTGCGGGGGCGGGGCCCCTCGGTCAGGACGCGGGCGATCTCCAGCACGGACGCCACGCCGAGGCCGTCGTCGGAGGCGCCGGGGCCGGTGGGGACGGAGTCGGTGTGGGCGACCAGCAGCAGCCTGCCCGTGGAGGAGGTCCCCTCGATGGTGGCGGTGATGTTGTGGACGCGTCCGGCCAGGTGCGAGGAGTCCCGGCCGGGCAGCACCTCCATCGCCTCGCTCTGCGCGGGTTTCAGCCCCAGACGTGTCAACTGCCCCCGCACATAAGCCCGTACGGCTTCCGCTTCCGGTGTTCCGGAGGGATGGGGCGCCCGCGCGAGATGCGGAACGTGGAGCCGGGCGCGTTCGGCGGAGAAGACGGAGGACGCCGCGTCGGCGGGAACGGGATCCGGCACGGCACGCACGAGAATCGCGCTGCCCGCGGCGGCCAGTACGACCAGCACGACAGCGACGAGCGCGGATACGCGCGACCTCATGAAGCCCCCGGATTCGACGAAGCGCCCTCGTGGGGGCTTGATCGATGCGGAACCTACCAGTGATCACCAGGAGTTGAAAGGGGTTCACAAAAGGGCCTCACCTGCGGTTGTATGGCTGGTGCACCCGGGATGACGCCATTGCGCCCCAGGGCCGCACCACGTTTTCAAAGGGGGAATTCACGGGTGAGCGTCCCCGTAGTCCATTTCCAGGACGTCGTGAAGACCTACGGCACGGCGAACGCCCTCGACGGGCTCGATCTGGAGGTTCCCCCGGGCCGGTTCTTCGGACTTCTGGGGCCGAACGGCGCCGGCAAGTCCACCACCATGCGCCTGATCACCGGGCAGAGCCGGGCGACCGGCGGCACGGTCGAGGTGCTGGGGCACGCCATGCCCGCGGCGTCGCGTCGGGTCCGCTCGCTGCTCGGCGTCGTACCGCAGGAGGACAACCTCGACATCGAGCTGACAGTCCGTCAGAACCTTGAGGTGTTCGCCCGTTTCAGCGCCCTTCCGCCCGCCGAGTGCGGCGCGGCGGTGGACCGGGCGCTGGCGTCGGTGCGCCTCATGGACCGGGCGGACAGCCGTGTCGAGGCGCTGTCCGGCGGCATGCGGCGCAGACTGCTGCTGGCGCGGGGCATCCTCACCTCCCCGCGGCTGCTGCTCCTCGACGAGCCGACGGTGGGCCTGGACCCGCAGATCCGGCAGGACCTGTGGGACGTCATCGAGGCGCTGCGCGAGACCGGCACGACGGTGCTGATGTCCACGCACTACATCGAGGAGGCGGAGCGCCTCGCCGACGAGGTCGCCATCGTCTTCGCCGGCCGGCTGATCGCCCGGGGCACCCCGGCCGAGCTGCTGCGCGCCCACGCCGGGGCGCAGGCCGCCGAGTACCGGGGGGACGCGTCCCGCCGTGCGGAGGTGGAGGCGCTCGTGGCGGGGGCCGGGCTCACCAGCAGGCGCACCGGCCTGTCGGTGTCGGTGCTCCGCGCCGAGACGATGCCCGAGTCGCTGCGCGCCGCGCTGGGCGCGCCGGACGTGCTGCGGCCGACGACCCTGGAGGACGTCTTCGTGATGCTGACGGGCGAGCTGTTCGTCTGACCCCGAGGCCGCCGCGCCGCGCCCGAGGCACCGCTCCACCGGTACTCCGCCGGTGGGCGGCGCCGTCCCGGACCGCCGGCGCCCCGCCCTCCCCCGCGCGGCGCCAGCCGCGCACCGATCCCGGCCGACCAGAAGGGACCCACTCCATGTCGAGGGCCGCACCGGCTCTACCCGCGCAGCCGCCGGCCGGCGCGCCCGTATCCGAGGACGGCGCCGCGGCCACCCCGGCGCTGATGCCGTCCCTGCGCGCCGTGTGGCTGCGGGAACTCCTGCTGTTCAAACGCTACTGGCCGGCGATCACCTTCGGCTCGCTCGTCGAACCGCTGGTCTACATGGCCGGTTTCGGGCTGGGCTTCAGCCGCCTGGTCGACTCGGCCGAGGGCCGCCCGTACCCGCAGTTCCTCGGCATCGGCATGGTGGTGACCTCGGTCCTCTTCGCCTCCGCCTTCGCGGGGATGTTCGAGAGCTACAACAGGCGCTGCTACCAGCACCTGTACGACGCGGTGCTGAGCCGCCCGGTCGACGTGTGGGAGCTGGTCACGGCCGAGGCGTCGTGGATCGCCGTCAAGTCGTCCGCTTACAGCTCGGTACCGCTGCTCGTCACGGTCGCGATCGGCCTGCCGTTCACACCGTCGCTGCTGCTCGTCCCGCTGATCACGCTGGTGGCGGGCCTGGCGTTCGCCCTGTGCGGGATGTGGGTCTCCACACTGGTCCCGGCCATCGACTGGCTGCGGCTCGTCGTGTCGGGCGTGCTCACCCCGCTGGTGATGGCCGCCGGGGTGTTCTTCCCCCTGACGGGGCTGCCCGGCTGGGTGCAGGCCGTCGCGGCGGTCAACCCCATCCACCACTGCATGCAGCTCGTCCGGCACGCCGCGTTCGGCACGCTCGGCACGGGGGACCTGCTGCACCTGGCGGTACTCGCCGCCTTCACCGTCGCCGCGTGGTTCCTCGCCGTACGCGGGATGAGCCGCCGCCTCTTCGACTGACCGAGCCACCGACAGGAGCGCACGATGACCAACCCCTTCGACAGCGAGGACCGCACGTACGTCGTCCTCCGCAACGACCGCGCCGAGCACTCCCTGTGGCCGGTCGGCATCGAGGTCCCCGACGGCTGGACGGTCGTCCACGAGGAGGACTCCCGCGCGTCCTGCCTCACCTGGATCGAGGCACACGCGTCCTGACCCGCGCCGCCGCCCGGCGGCCCGGCTCCGGCTCCGGCTCCGGCTCCGGGTGACCGGTACCGCGGCCGGCACGAGACCACGCCCCCGGAGGACCTGGAGCCCTCCGGGGGCACCGGCCGGTCCCCCTCGTCCAGGACCCTGGCCCCTCCCCCGCACCCGCGCGACGCGTCGCCGGAACCCTCACAGGCCCCTCCGCCACGTCCGGATCGCCCTGGCCGCCCACCGGCGCACCGCGATTCCGCGTGCCGGTTCCGCGCGAGCCCTAAGCTGACCGTATGACCATCATCACCGTGGGCGCGGCGGGCGACGCGGCCGCCGCCGAGGCGGAACTGCGGTCCCTCGCGGCCTGGTTGGAAGCGGACCGGACGGTACGGCGGCATGTCCGGAGCGCGTTGGGGAGCTCGCTCGCACCCGTGCCCGGACAGCAGGGCGACGGGATCGACCTCCTCTCCCTCGTCCTCAGCAGCGGTCTCGGCGCCGCCTCGCTCGCCGCGGCCATCGCCTCCTGGCGGTCCACCCGCAGGCCGCCGCCGACGCTCGTCGTGCGGCGGCCCGACGGCACCCGCGTCGAGATCAGCGGGCACAGCCGGGAGGAGGCGGAGAGGCTGATGCGCTCCCTCCTGGACGACTGCGAGGGCACGGGGGGTCCGGCGGCTTGACCGCGTTACCCGACCCGGAGCGGACCCGGGTCCTGCTGATCGGGGCGAGCGGGTTCACCTCCCTGGCCGCCCTGCCGGCCGTGGCGGGCAATCTCGCCCTGCTGCGCGACCTGTTCACGGACCTGTGGGGGCTGCCGCCCGGTCATGTCACCGTCGTCGCGAACCCCTCCGTGCCCCGCGACGTGTCGCGGGCCGTCCAGGAGACCGTCGACGCGGCCACCGACACCCTGCTCGTCTACTACGCGGGGCACGGCCTTCTCGATCCCCGTACCGGGAAGCTCCACCTGGCCACCGAGACGAGCGACCCCACATCCGTCCACGACACCGCCACGCCCTACGAGTGGATCCGCTGGCCGGTCGAGAAGAGCCCCGCCACGCGCCGGATCGTCGTCCTGGACTGCTGCTACAGCGCACGGGCCTTCGGGGTCCAGTCGGCCGCCGCCGCCCTGGAGGTGGACGGCACCTACCTCCTCGCCGCCTCAGCCGAGACGGCCGTGGCGCTCTCGCCGCCGGACGAGCCGCTGACCGCCTTCACCGGCGAGCTGGTCACGCTGATGCAGGAGGGCGTGCCGGGCGGGCCCGAGTACCTGGACCTCGACACGCTCTTCACCCGGCTCCGCACGCGCCTGGTCACCCGCGACCGGCCGGAGCCGCAGCGGCTGTGCCGCAACCAGCTCGGTCAGGCGCCCTTCATCCGCAACGCCGCCTACACCCCGCCTCCCGAACCGGCCCTCCTCACCGGCCCGCCCCAGGCTCCGGAGCCCCCGCGGACCGACCAGGCCATCGCCGGGGTCTACACGGCCCGCAGCCTGGCCGACACGCTCCAGGCCATCGCCGACGCGGCCGTCTCCGGATTCGGCTACGAGCTGGCCTGCGTCAACTTCGTCCGCCCCGACGGAGACCTCGTCGTCGCCGCCCTGGCGGGCAACCCCGCCGCCGAGGCGCTGATCACCGGACGGGTCGGCTCCCGGGCCTCCTGGGAGCGCCGGCTGGGCATGGGCGAGGACTGGTCGGGGCTGCGGTTCATCCCCCACACGGAAGGGTGGGTCCTCGACGACGACGACGTGCCGCAGTTCCACACCGCGGGCCCCGCGCCCGTGGGCGAGGACGGGTGGCACCCCGGCGACCGGCTCCTGGCGCCGATGTACTCGCCGCACGGCGAGCTGATCGGCGTGATCTCCGTGGACCGCCCGAGGGACGGCCGCCGGCCGGGCGTCCGGGCGCGTGAGGCACTGCGCACGTACGCCTTCCACTCGGCCATAGCCATCAGCATGGCGCGGCTGCGGGCGGACATGCAGCGGGCGCTGGTGCGGCTGGAGCGCGAGCAGACGGCCCTGCGCACCAGCGAGGAGTCGTTCCGGCACGCCTTCGAGTACGCGCCGAACGGAGCCGCCGTCACGGATCTGGGGGGCGACAACCACGGGCGGCTGCTGCGCGTCAACGACGCGCTGTGCCGGCTCCTCGGGCGGCCCCAGTCCGTGCTGCGCCGCTACTCCTTCAGCGACCTCGTCCACCCGGAGGATGTCGGCGTCCTGCTCCGCACCACCGCCGAGGGCGGCAGCGCCGAGCTGCGGCTCGCCCGCCGCGACGGCACGTACGTCTGGGTCTCGATGTCCAACTCCGTCGTCGCCGACACCGCCGACGGGCCCCGTTTCCTCCTCACCCATGTCATCGACATGGACAAGCGGAAACAGCGCGAGACCGAGCTGGAGCGCCGGGCGGCCCACGACGAACTCACCGGCCTTTACACGGAGTCGGAGCTGCGGATCCGCCTGGCCCGCTCACTGTGCGGCACACCGGACGCGGCCCCCGGGGCGGGCGATCCCCACGGCCTCGCACCGTACCCGTCCCACCGGCACCGGGGCCTGCCGATCGGCCCGTACCCCACGCTGGCCGTGCTGCGCTTGGGCGTCGACGGGTTCAAGCCGTACAACACGCGCCACGGCCGGGACGCCGGGGACGCCGCGCTCGTGGAGATCGCCGGCCGGCTCCGGCGCGAGCTGGACCGCGAACCGCGTCACGGAGGACTCCGGGAGCCCCCGGTCGTCGCCCGGATCCGGGGGGACGAGTTCGTCGCCCTCGTCCCGGACCTGGACACGGCTCGCGCCGAGGCCCTGGTGGAGCGACTGCGCCAGGCCGTCCGCACCGGCCCCCTGGAGGTGACCGGCATCCTGTGCTGGGCGACCTGCGGGACGACCGCCTACCAGGTGCTGAGGCGCTCGGGAGAGCTCCTCCACGCCAGAAAGCTCCTCCCCGCCCCCTCCCCGATGTGACGGACTGCCACCCGCCCCCGCCCGGATGCGACGGACGGATCACCCGCCCCGCCCGGATGCGACGGACGGATCACCCGCCCCGCCCGGATGTGCCGGACGGATCACCCGCCCGCGCGCCCCGGCCGGGGTCGTCCACGGCGGAAGGCCGCCCTCCGGCCGGTGGCGCACCGGTCGGGAGGGCGGCCTTCCCTTGCGGACGGCCCGTCCGCGCGGACGTCACACGCGCGTCGGTCAGGACGGGTCGCCGTACTGGAGGCCCCGGCCGTTGGTGCCGACGTAGACGCGGCCGTAGGTGTCGGGGTCGCCGGTGACGACGCCGACGCCGCCGATGGCGCCCCACTGGTGGGCGTCGTCGTTGACGCGGAGCCAGGTGGCGCCCTTGTCGGTGGAGCGGAAGACGCCGGTGACGTCCTTGACCGTGCCGATCAGGTACAGCGCCTGGTAGGAGGCACCGGGTGCGGCCTTTCCGAAGCCGAGGGCGGCGGCGGACCGCACCGTGGTGAGCGGGGTGAAGGTGCGGCCGCCGTCGGTGGAGTGCAGGAGCCCCTTGGCGCCGCCGGCGATCCACAGGTCCCCGGCGACGCCGGGGACGGCCGCGAGACGGCCTGCGGGCAGGTTCCGGGCGCGGGCGGTGAAGGTCGCGCCGCCGTCGGTGCTGGCGTGGAGCGTGCCGCCGGACAGGGAGTAGAACGTCCGGGCCGAGGAGCGGTCGGCGACGACGACGGCGTCGGTGCCCAGGCCGACGGCCTTCGACCAGCTCGCGCCCTTGTCGGTCGAGCGGTACGGGGCCTGGCCGGCCTGGGTCCAGACGATGACGGAGCCGTCCGCCGCGAGCGCGACACGGCCGTCGCGGGCGCCGGCCACCGGCTCCGACCTGAAGCCGCGCCAGCTGCGGCCGCCGTCGGCGGAGTAGGCGCCGTCCTGCGCGCCGCCACGGCCGACCCGGACCATCACCGAGGGGTCCCCCTGGGCGAAGTCGATGTCGGTGCTGTTGGTCATCACCGGGTTGTCCAGCCGCCCGGCGGGCACCCTGGTCAGGTCCTCGTGGCGGAAGCCGCCCTGGTCGCCCATCGCGGTGATGACGGTGGCGCCGCCGGGCGGGGCGATCGCGTCCATCAGCGCGGTCTCCTCCAGGCCGCGGGCGCCGACGCTCCAGTGGCTGGTGCCGCCGCTGTCGGTGGCGTCGGCGTCCCTGCTGCGCCAGATGCCGTTGCCGGTGCCGTACAGCACGTGCCCGGAGTCGAAGGGGTCGATGGCCAGGGCGGTCATCCAGTGCCCGGTGTGGGTGCCGATGTACGGGGCGGCGGAGGCGTCGCGCACCGACTTCCCGGCCAGCGCCTTCCAGGTCGCGCCGCCGTCGGTGCTGCGGTAGATCTCGTCCTCCGGCCACCAGCGGCCGAGGGTGGTGACCATCACCGTGGACGGCTTGCGCGGATCGACGGCCAGGCCGGAGAAGCCGTAGGCGCCCCGGGACGGGGAGATCTCCTTCCACGCCCCGCGGGCCGGGTCGTGCTTCCACACCGAGCCGGCCGTCACGCCGTTGGGGCCGGGGTTGTCGGTGTACGACAGGTACAGCGAGCCGTCCGGGGAGACCACCCCGTGCTGCGGCAGTTGGCCGGTGGGCTGCCCGGGCACGGCCCGCCAGGTGGCGCCGCCGTCGGTGGAGCGGTAGAGGGAGGTGGACCTGTCCGCGACGCCGACGTAGACGGTGCCGCTGCCGGCGGGGCCGTACGTGACGAAGGAGATGCCCGCGCCGCTGCCCGCCCCGTCCTTCACGGGGAACGAGGACACCTGCCGCCATGTCGCCCCGTGGTCGGTGCTGCGCCACAGGCCGTTCCGGCGGGTGCCCAGCAGCAGGACGCGGTGGTCGGACGGGTCGATCACGAGCCGCTCCCCCGCCCCGCGGCCGTCCTCGTTGGCGCCGACCTTGAAGGGCAGGTCGGTGCGCTGGAAGGTCCGGCCCCGGTCGGTGGAGCGCAGGATCGCGCCGTTGCCGGCCCACTCGTTGGTGTAGGTACCGGCCGAGAGGTAGAGCCGCCCGGGATCGACGGGATCGGTGGCCACCCCGTCGATGCCCAGGAGGTTCCAGTCCTTCTCCCCCACCCAGTCGGTCAGCGGCACCCACTGCTCGGCGCCGGCGTCCCAGCGGTACGCGCCGCCCATGTCGGTCCGCGCGTACAGCAGGCCCCGCTCCCGGGGGTTGAACACCAGCCCGGTGACGTAACCGCCACCGACCACCTGGGCGTTCCTCCACCGGTACGGTCCGGCCGCGGCCGCCGCCTGGCCCTCCGTCACCTTCACCAGCCGCCACTGCTGGTTGGTGCTGCCCCGGCCGGGGTACTGGATGATCGCCGCGCCCTGGGCGGTGGAGCCTCCGGAGACGTCCAGCACCAGGCCGCTGGCGCGGGAGGTGAAGGTGACGGCGCCGGTACCGCCGACCGCGTCGATCCGCCACTCCTGGGAGGGCGAGGGGCTGTCGGTCTGCTGCTCGGCGACGGCCGACCGGGCGGTCGAGCCGCCCGCTATGCCCAGCACCTTGCCGCTGTTGCGGTTCACCAGCTCGTAATGGCCGTTCCCGGTGGGGCGCAGCCGCCACTGCTGGTTGGCGGTGTTCTGGTCGGTCCACTGCTGGATGCGGGTGCCGTCGGCGGTGGAGAACGCGTTGACGTCCATCACCTTGCCGCTGCGCACGGAGACGAGCCGGTAGTAGGCGTCGCCGTCGACCGTCGCGGCCTGCGAGTCGTCCTGGGTGAACAGGAGGTACGGCACGGCGGCGGCGGGCACCGCGAGCAGCAGGGCGGTGGCGCTCCAGCGGCGGCGGTGCCGGCCTCGGCGCCGGCCGCGGGTGGGGTGGTTCATGGGGGATGTGCTCCTTGCGTGTCGCCGTGGACGGGCGCTCGGCGCGCCGCACGGCTGCGTGTCGGACCGCGGACGGCGCTCGCGCGCCGCACGGTCGCGTGGGGGGGCGGGCGGCTCAGCGCCGCAGGGTGAGGAGACCCGGCCGGTACGGCAGCTGGTCGTACGGGCCGCCCGCCTGCGGGGACTTGCCCTGGTAGAGGAACTGCAGGTTGCACGGGTCGACGGTCATCGTCTGATCGGGGCCTGTGCGGATCAGATCACCGTGGCTGATGTCGTCGGTCCAGGTGGCTCCGCTGTTGGCCTTGCCCGCGAAGGGGTTGTTCTCGGTGGCGGCCTGCGGGGTCCACGCACCGCTCAGGCTGGTGGCGGTGAAGGAGCGGAAGTAGCGCTGCTCGTTCGCGCCGCGGGCCTCGACGATCATCAGGTACTGGTTCTGGCCCTTGACCTTGTAGACCTGCGGTGCCTCGAACAGGTTCTTGGCCGTGTCGCTCATGACCGTCGTGTACGACGAGCCGAAGGTGCCGGGGAAGTCGCCGATCGGCATGGCCGCCCGGTAGATCTTGCCGTTGTCCCCGGCGAAGAAGAGGTACATGTTCTTCTCGTCGCCGATCAGGGTCTGGTCGATCGGGCCGGTGACGGAGTCGGGGAGGGTGCCGGTGAAGAGCGGCCGCGGCGCGGACCAGCCGTTGGGGTCGGTCGGGTCGCTCGACGTGCGGTAGCTGAAGGGCGACGCCCCCCACTGGTACGCCAGCACCCAGATCTTCTTGGGCGCGAAGTAGAACAGCGTGGGCGCCACCGCGTTCTGGTTCATCCGGCGCTGCCCGGCCGACGCCATGTCCGGCCAGTCGGTGAACGGGCTGAACGCCATCGACCCGTAGGTGGTCCCGGACGCGCTCGACGCGTAGACCAGGTGCTTGCCGCCCACCGTCACATGGGTGAAGTCCTTCAGCGCCGCCCACCCGTTCGACGGCTGCGCGAGCGGACCGGTCGAACTCCACTTGTACGTCGAGGGAAGGGCGCACGCCGTGGCGCCGCCCGGAGCGGACGGGGCCGTCCACTTCTGGTTGCCGACGGACGCGCAGGTGTGCAGCTGGATCGTGGTGCCGTTCGCGGTGGCCGCGCCGACGGCGTCGAGGCACAGGCCGGACTGGACGCCGGTGATCGTGCCGTTCGCGTGGACGTCCCACTTCTGGTTGGTGCCGCCGTTGCAGTCCCAGACGACCACCGGGGTGCCGTTGGCGGTGCCCTTGCCCCTGGCGTCCAGGCACTTGGAACCGTGGATCCTCAGCTCCTTGGCGGCGGTGCGGGTCCAGCGCTGGTTGGCCTGTCCGCCGCAGTCCCACAGCTGCGCCCGGGCGCCGTTGGCCGTGGCCGAGCCGGGGATGTCGAGGCAGCGGCCGGAGGCGACGCCCTTGATCTCGCCGGTACCGGCGGCGGGTGGGGTCGGGGTGGTGCCCGACCCGGAGCCGAGGGCCTTCATGACCGCGGCGTACGCGGGCTTGGGCTTGCCGTCGCCGTCGAACAGCAGGGGCTTCTCGTCGCTGCGCCAGGAGTCGCTGTCGCGGACGCCCCACACCGTGATGCCGGTGCAGCGGGCGACCGACAGGCAGGCGTTGACCGCGTTCGCGTAGTGGGTGGGTGACGCCTGGGCGATGTCCAGCTCCGTGATCTGGACGTCGACGCCGAGCGCGGCGAAGTTGGCGAGGGTGGTCCTGAAGCTCGCCGGGGGGCCGCCCGCGCCGAAGTGGCTCTGGAGGCCGACGCAGTCGATGGGCACGCCGCGGGACGTGAAGTCCTTGACCATGCGGTAGACGCCCTGGGTCTTGGCGTCCGACCAGTTCTCGATGTTGTAGTCGTTGTAGCAGAGCTTGGCCGAGGGGTCGGCGGCGCGGGCGGTGCGGAAGGCCTCCTCGATGAAGCCGTCGCCGAGGACCTTCTGGAAGACGGAGTCGCGGAGCCGGCCGCTCCCGCCGTCGGCGAACGCCTCGTTGACCACGTCCCAGGCGTAGATCTTGCCCTTGTAGCGGGACATCTGGGTGGTGATGTGGTGGTTCATGACGCTGCGCAGCGTGCCCGCGTCGCGGATGGCCTTGACCCAGGCGGGGAGCTGCGAGTGCCAGACCGTGGTGTGGCCGCGCAGGCGCTGGCCCCGCTCCAGGGCGCGGTTGACGATCCGGTCGGCGGGGCCGAACCGGAAGTCGCCGCGGGACGGCTCGACGGCGTCCCACTTCATCTCGTTCTCCGGGGTGATCATGTTGAACTCCCGGTCCGCGATCGCGGTGTACGCCGGGTCGCCGAGCCGGCCCGCGGCCACGGCGGTGCCGAAGTACCTGCCCGAGGGGGCCGCCTGGGTACCCAGGCCCGCGGCCCCGGCGGAGCTGGGCAGGAACGTCACGACGCCGGCCACCAGCGCCGTGGCGGCGAGCCCCGTCGTCAGTGCCCGGCGGCGCCGGGGCAGTCGGTGCAGGCCCTTCATGATTCTCCTCGGGGGTGGCGGCGGGTCGTGCCGGGTGCCGTGATCGTGTGCGCGTCGGCCGGGGCGGCCTGGTCCGCCGCGGGGCGGGCCGGGTGCGGGACGCGTATCCGTTCCCGCGCACCGGTCGCCGCGGGACCGGCGGTGTGTCGGGTCATGGGAGTGCTTTCTCCAGGGGACAGGTCGCGGGGATGCCCGGTGACCCGCCGCGTCGACGCGTCGACGTGAGCGGCGGGAAGGGAACCCCTGAAGTGGAGGCTCGGCGACCCGCGGGCCCGTAACGGAAAATCCGCGCCGTCCGGGCGATTGCCCAGGTGACGCATCTCGCAGGCGGAAAGCGTTATGCCGGTCCCCGCCGTCTGGTCGCGCTTGGCCGAAGGGCGCACCACACCGCTGCCGGTGGCGGACAGGCGCTCAGCGTGAGGCGGTGTGCGGCGGCGTGCGGAGGGCGGCCCGGTCCGCGGCCGCAGCTGAACGGGGAGCGGTTGTCAGGCCCAGGGCCCGCGGACGACGAAGGAGGCCTGCCCGGCGAGGGCCGGCGTGCCGTCGAAGCCGTCGAGCCAGAGGCCGCCGTCGCGGTGGCGGATGACCGATCCGGGGTAGTTGTGCGCGTGCAGGGTCACGGACCCGGCGGCCGTCCCGGGGCGCGGGCAGAAGGTGGCGTCCTCCCGGAAGAGTGCGCTGCCGTCGTCGGCGCTCAGGCGGAGCCGCAGGTAGTGGTGGCGGAGGTACCGGCCGTCCGTGGCGCGGAAGGTGACGCACCCGGTGTCCGCCAGCCCCCTGACGACCGTGAAGGTGACCCGTCGCCGTACGGGCTCGCCGCTGGACGGGCCGACGGGGCCGAGCGCCGCGAAGTCGCCGTCATACGTGATGAACAGGCCCGGCCGGTCCACGGACTCCAGGGACCGCGCGCCCAGCGGGACCGTGCCCGTGGCGGTGGACGGACCCGCCGGGGACGGCGCGGCCTGCGGCGCGGTGGGCGCGGTCGTGGGCGACGGTATCGGCGTGGGGGTGCCGGCCGGGGGCGCACCGGCCGCGGGCGCGCCGGCCGAGGGAGTGCCGCCCGTGGGAGCGGCGGTGACTCCGGGCGCCCGGGGCGCCGGTTCGGGCCAGGCCGCGTAGGTGGCCGCCCCGGCGATGAGCACCGCTCCGGCGGTGAGGCCCACCACCGGATGGGCGGTCACCGCGTGGAGCTTGCCGAGCAGCGAGCCGTGCAGACCGCCGCCCCCCGCCGACGCGCCGGCGGCGACGGGCGCCGCGGCCAGCCCGGCGGCGCTCGCGGCCGTACCCGACAGCAGGCCCTTGGCGGTCAGTGCGGCGACGAGCGCCGCGGGGACGGCCAGCGGGGCGACCCCGATGAGCAGGAGCTCGGCCGGGACCCGCCGCGTCGCCGCTTCGCTGCAGACCGGGCAGTCGCGGGTGTGCCGCGCGATCCGCTTGCGCCACACGGAGGTACGCGCACCGTCCCAGCCGGCGACGGTCTCCTCCAGCCGCGGGCAGCGCGGGTCCGCCTCCAGAGCGGCGACGATCGTCCGGCTCAGGTCCAGTTGCTCGCGCATGCGCTGCAGGCGCACCCCGGCGTGGGCGACGCCGAGCCCCGTCGCGTCGGCGATGTCCTGACGGCTCAGCAGGCCGGCGCACTCCTGCCACCACAGCGACAGCAGCGTCCGGTGGTCCGGGTCGAGCCACCGGGCGGCTTCGACGACCTGGCGGCGTTCGTCCGACAGGTGCAGGCGCAGGATGGTCACGTCCTCCGGCGCGGCGCCTGCGTTCGGGACCCGGAGGGCGTCGTCGATGACCGTGGTCCGGTCGGCGAGGGTGCGCTGCCGGTGCCAGTGGGTGTTGATCTGGCGGAGCGTGATGGACACCAGCCAGGAGCGGAAGCTCTCCGGGGCACGCAGGTCGGGCAGGTCGCGCACCGCGCGCAGCAGGGTCTCCTGGACGACGTCGTCCACGTCGGCGTGGCCGCCGAGCGCCCGCCCGACGATGTTGTAGAGCAGCGGCAGGTACGCGGCGATCAGCTTCTCGCGCGCCCGGTCGTCACCGGCCTGCGCCGCGACGACCAGCTTCGCGTGGTCCGCGTCCATGAGCCCCATTCCCACCCCTTCAGGGGAGCGATCCGCCGAGTACGGCGGCATACCTTAGCCGTGGCGAAGGCATACGGCCCAAGCGCGGCCGGAACCACGGCGGCAAGCGCGGCCTGCCGCCGCCGTGATGCCGTACCGGTCGGGGAGGGCGGCTCCGTACCGCTGACGGCCCGTCACATCACTTGCGCGCGTGTGCCGTCCGGGTCATCGCGGCGCCGGGACATCGCCCGCGACGCCCGCACCGCACCAACCGCACAGCGGCAAGAACCGCAGGTCAGGGGCTCCTCTCACCGGCTCCGGCAGCGCCGCGCGCTGCGGGGAGCGCCCGACGGCGGCCCGGCTCCTCTCCCGGCGCGGAAGGGGGGCCCGGCGCGGTGCCGGGCCCCCCTCATCCGTTGTCGGCGCGCGTGGTCACAGGCGTTCGATGACGTGGTCGACGCAAGCCGTCAGCGCCTCGACGTCCGCCGGGTCGACCGCCGGGAACATCGCGATGCGCAGCTGGTTGCGGCCCAGCTTGCGGTACGGCTCGGTGTCCACGATGCCGTTGGCGCGCAGCGCCTCGGCGACCGCGGCCGCGTCGATTCCGTCCGCGAAGTCGATCGTGCCGATGACCTGCGAGCGCTTCGCCGGGTCGGTGACGAACGGGCTCGCGTACGCGGACTTCTCGGCCCAGCCGTACAGCGCCCGCGAGGACTCCTCCGTCCGGGCCACGGCCCAGTCGAGACCGCCCTGGCCGTTGATCCACTTCAGCTGCTCGTTCAGCAGGAAGAGGGTCGCCAGGGCCGGGGTGTTGTACGTCTGGTTCTTCAGCGAGTTGTCGATCGCCGTCGGCAGGCTGAAGAACTCCGGGATGTGGCGGCCGGACGCGTGGATCCGCTGCGCCCGCTCCAGGGCGGCCGGGGAGAACACGGCCAGCCACAGGCCGCCGTCGGCGGCGAAGGACTTCTGCGGGGCGAAGTAGTAGACGTCCGTCTCGGTGATGTCGACCGGCAGGCCGCCGGCGCCGGAGGTGGCGTCGACCAGAACGAGCGCGCCCTCGTCGGCACCCGCGACCCGCTTCAGCGGGGCGGCGACACCGGTGGAGGTCTCGTTGTGCGTGTACGCGTAGACGTCGGCGCCCGCCTCGGCCGCCGGCTCCGGGTGGGTGCCCGGGTCGGAGGAGATCACGGTCGGCTCGGCCAGCCACGGGGCCGCCTTCGCGGCCTTCGCGAACTTGGACGAGAACTCGCCGAAGGCGAGGTGCTGCGACTTGTTCTCGATCAGGCCGTGGGTCGCGATGTCCCAGAAGGCGGTCGATCCGCCGTTGCCGAGGATCACCTCGTAGCCCTCGGGCAGCGAGAAGAGGTCACGGACGCCGGCACGCACCTCGCCGACCAGGTTCCTGACCGGGGCCTGGCGGTGGGAGGTGCCGAGGAGGGAGGCGCCGGTGGCGGCCAGGGCGTCCAGCGCCTCCGTACGGACCTTGGAGGGGCCCGCGCCGAAACGGCCGTCGGCGGGCGTGATGTCAGCGGGAATCCGGATGTCGGCCACGGTGTGATCCTTCACGGTTCGGACGGTGCGGAGGTGGGGCGGACCGGGGTGGAGCCCCCGCTGTCCGCCGCGGCGGCGGTCGAGTCGCCTACGGCCGCGAGGAGGTCCGCTCCCCGGGCGACGAAGCCGAAGCAGCGCTCGACGTTGTAGAGGGTGGCGCGGAGGCAGAATTCGGGTGAGGTGGTGGCGACGCCGTCCTCCAGGAGAACCGCGTCGTAGCCGAGGCACGCCGCGTCGGTGAGCGTGGCGAGGACGCACTGGTCCGCGTTGACCCCGGCGAACAGCAGGGTGTCCACGCGGAGGTTGCGCAGCACGGAGTCCAGGGGTGTGTCGAAGAAGCCGCTCATCCGCTGCTTGGTGACATGGAAGTCGCCGGGCTCCGGCTCCAGCCCGTCCACCAGCGCGGCGCCCCAGCTGCCCTCCTCCAGGACGCGGGTGCCCGTCGTGGGGAGCAGGGAGCCGACACCGCCGCCCTCGCCGGCGATGTCGTAGGCGTGCAGCACGTTCGGGGGGATGTTGGCCCGGTCGGGGCGGCTGGCCCAGGTGAGCCAGATGACCGGGACGTCGGCGGTGCGCAGCTTCGAGACCGTCGTGGCGAGCGTGGGGATGAGCCGGTCGACGCCCGAGACGTCCAGCCCGATGGATGCGAGCCACCCCTGGGGCGAGCAGAAGTCGTTCTGCATGTCGACGACGATCAGTGCGGTGCGGGCGAGATCGAGGGTCAGGTGCTGAGGAGCGGCGGGGATACTCACCGGGCGGGGTGCGCGCACGGGACGCGTCAGGTCGACGTGCCGGCCCGACGCCCGCCAGCTGTTGCGCTCCGTCGGGCCGAGCAGGCGCATGACGTCGCTGCTCACGGGCGCGTCGCCGGTGCGTGGTTGTGCGTGTGGGGACGGGCCGGCACCGCGGTTCCGTCGGGGGAGGCGGTCACCGCGCAGAGCAGCTGCACCTCGCCGCGCCGCCACAGCGTGCCGACCTCCGCGAACCCGGCGGCCCGCAGAGCGGTGCGGTGGTCCTCGGCCGCGGCCGACAGGTCGCTGTGGTGCTCCCCGTCGAACCCCTGCCGCTTCCGCTCGGCCACCGCCTCGGCGAGGGCCGGCTCGGCCAGCACCCGCTCCCACCAGTCGTACCAGCCCTCGCCGTGCCCGGCGGCGAGCCGGCGGGCCTTCTCCCGGGTGAGCAGGGCCCGGTCGAGGCGGGCCAGCGTCGGCGCCGCGTCCTGGTCGCGTTCCAGCTCGTCGCAGTTGACCAGGACACCGCCGGGCCGCAGCATTTCCGCCGCGGCCGTGTACACCGAGGTCAGCACCGACGGGTCCAGCCAGTGGAGGGCGGTGCTGCTCACCACGGCGTCGACCGGCCGCTCCAGGCCCAGGCGGTCCACCCAGTCGGCCCGGCGCAGGTCCGCCGCGACGAACCGCAGGCCGCGCACGTCGCCGTAGGCGCCCCGGCCCAGGGCGATGAGCACGGGGTCGGCGTCGACGGAGACGACGGTGGCGTCCGGCAGGCGCCGCAGCAGACGCGCCCCGATCGAGCCGGGCCCGCAGCCCAGGTCGACGACCAGGGGGTCGGGGCGCCCGGCGCTCTCCTGGACGACGTCGATCAGTGCGTCGAAGAGGGCCTCCCGCTCGGGGAGGAATTCCTCCTGCTGCCGGTCCCAGCGCTGCGTCCAGTGCCGGGCGGTCCGCCGGTCGGCGCCGGTGCCGGCGGACCGCTCCTCGGAGGGGGTGGTGGGCATGCGGGTTCCTAACGTGTGACGGGACGTGGGACGAGCGGGCGACGGGTGGCGGGGAGCGCGCCGGCCGCGTTACTCCGGGCTCAGGTCGGTGACGTCGTAGAACGACGGGCCGTCCAGGTAGCGGATCGTGTTGGCGTCCCGCAGGACGGTCTCCTCGCTGTCGTGCACCAGCACGGCGATCGCGGGGTAGCTCAGGTCGTCCACCGTGGGCCGGATCCGTTGTCCGGGCGCCACGGCGACCCGGAATTCGTGGAAGCTCTCGAGTGCGCGCACCCGTTCCAGGTGCGGGTAGCCGCGCAGGGTGCCGGTGAACGGGGACACCAGGCCGACGAACGCGCAGTGCAGGGCACGCGGGTCGTCGTCCTCGTGCCGCGCCAGGAACCGCTCGGGGTCCAGATAGGCGTCGACCGTCCAGTCGAGCTGCGAGGAGCCGCGGGCGAGTCGCGCGTAGTGGGGGAGGTCGGCACCGCCTATCCGGGCGCCCGCCTCCACCAGAACGGGCCCGGAGGCGGTGATCTTGATCTCGACGTGGGCGGGGCCGTGCCGGATGCCGAGCGCGTCCAGGACCTCGCCGGCGTACGCGGTCAGCCGGTCCTGCGTCTCGCCCCGGCGCGGCATCAGGTACACGCTGTCGGAGAGGTCGGCCACACCGTTGGCCGTGATCCGGGTGGTGCGCCAGATTTCGCAGACCCGGTGGACGCCGTCCCGGCTGACCGTGTTCACCATGTACTCGGTGCCGCGCAGGTACTCCTGGGCCACGGCGGCGGTGTTGCGTTCGGAGAAGACGTTCTCGGAGCCGATGACCGCGCGGACGGCAGCCGCCGACTCCTCGGGGGTGTCGCAGAAGTGGACGCCGTTGCCCGCCGCGCTGCGCAGCGGCTTGACGACGACCCGGCCGCCCACCGCACCGTGCCAGGCGCGCACCGCCTCCTCGTCGGTCACGAGCGCTTGCCGCGCGGCGGCCACCCCGGCCCGTCCGACCGTCTCGATCATCACGTACTTGTCGCGGCGCGCGGCGCTCAGCGCGGTGCCGTTGGTGGGGAGGCCCAGCAGCTCGCTGAGCGCGTCCGCCAGCTCCACGCCGATCTCCCCGCCGGGGAGCACGGCGACGGGCCGGTGGGCCGCGACCGCGCGGGCCGTGGCGGCGAGGTCCCCCCGGTGGACGATGTTGTCCCGGTAGGAGGACAGGTCGAACGGCCCCCGGTAGGCGGCCGGGACCTCCGGGGTGCTCTGCACCCGCACCACGGCCGCGCCGTGTCGCAGGAACGCGTCGACCAGGGTCTTCGACAGCCCGTAGGAGTCGACGACGCACACGAGAGGAGTGGCGGGCATGTCAGCCTTTCTGCGAGGGGAGGGGACGGGCCCGGCCGGTCAGGGCCGCGAGGACGTGGCAGGCCAGGGCCACCAGGGCTGCCGCCGCGCCGACCGCGAGGAAGCCGCCCGCCGGTCCGGCCGCGGCCGACGCCAGGCCGGCCAGGGGTGCGCCGAGGGCGTTGCCGCCGGCCACGGCGGCCCCGTAGAGGCCCAGCAGCCGGCCCCGGGTCCGCTCGGTGGCCGCCGCGGTGCAGGCCGCGGCGGTCACCGCGAACGACACGGCCGCCAGCATCGCGGCCGGGGCGACGGCGACGAGCAGGACGCGCCAGTCGCCGGCCAGGCCCAGGGGTGCGGTGACCAGGCCGAGCAGCAGGAGCGTGACGGCGGGGCGGGGCGTGACGGCGAGGGTGCCGGACAGCAGGCCGCCCAGGACCGCGTAGAGCCCGCACACCGCGATGAGCAGCCCCACCCACGGCACGGCTCCCTGCGCGCGGCACAGACCGATCAGGGACAGCTCGAAGCCGGAGGAGACCGTGCCGGTGGCGAAGGCACAGGCGAGCGCCGATCCCGCGGCGGTGACCGGGGCGACCGGCGCACCGGTCGCCCGGATCCTGCCGTCCGCACCGGCCGGACCCACCTCCTCCGCTCCGCCGGCCGGATCGTCCCGCTCCCCCGGGGCCGGGCGGTCCGGTACGGGCCCGGGGTCCGGGGCGGGCGCCGGCCGGGACGGCTGTGCGGAGCGCAGGGCGAAGGCGGCCAGCGCCAGGCCCAGGGCGACGCCGAGGAGGCGGCACGCCGTCGCCGGTGACGCCTGCGTGGAGAGGAGGGCCCCCAGGGCCGGTCCGGCCAGATAGGAGAGCTGGCTCGTGACCGTGTCCAGCGCGAACGCCGCCTGCCGGTGCTCCGGCGCCGTCCGCGCGGCCAGCACCATCCGCGTCAGCGTGGAACCGGGCACCAGCAGCAGCCCGGAGGCCAGGGCGGCGCAGAGCAGCGCGGGATAGGGGAGCCGGTCCGCCGTCGTCCAGAAGGCGACCTGCGCCAGGGCGCTGACGGCGAGGACCGGCCGCATCGACCACCGGTCCATGGCCCACCCCAGGAGGGGTGCTCCCGCCATCACGCCCGCCATCCACGCCCCGGCGACGAGTCCGGCGGCCCCCAGGGAGCGGTGCAGACCCAGGGAGACCTGCAAGGACAGGACCAGCGGTATCGCGATGACGGGCAGTTTGACGAGGAGACCCGTCACGAGGGTGGTCCGCATGCCGGGCACCGCCAGCAGCAGCCGGTACCGCGACCGGCCCGTCGTCACGCCCGACGCCCGGCGCCCCAGGGCGGTGCGGAGCTCAGAGGGGAGTCGCGCCATGGTCCCTGGCATCCACCGGTGTACGGCGCCGCCGCGGCGCCGACGGGTCGGGCGAACCGATGTCCGGCGCGCCCGGCCGGCGCCCCCGCGGGGCGGGTCCCGCGGGCTGCGCCCGGGAAGGACGGGGCCGCGCCTCGGCGGGCCGTGTGCCGCTGCGACGGGGCAGCGGCGCGGTGAAGACGTCCATTGGCTGTCCCCCGCGTTCAGTCGGCGAGCATGTCGGCGTAGAGGTGCGGTTCCAGGGCCCGCAGGGCCTCGTAGTCCTCCTCGATGCGCTCGGGATCGGGGGAGATCAGATACAGGTTGCCGGGACAGGTGGCCAAGTTGACCGTCCGCTCCAGGTAGGGCACGGAGTCCAGGGTGGTGTCGAGCCCGTGGAACGTGGGCAGCGCCCGGATGCCGCTGAGGTCGGGCGCGCGGACGACCTTCCCCTCGACGGGGCTCAGCAGGTACACGTGGCGCGCGTGCAGCCGGGGTTCGGGCCGCGGCCTGCGGATCGCGTGCGCGAAACCGTCGGGGTCGAGGTAGCTGAGCGGCAGCAGGGAGTTCTGGCTGCGCCCGCACACCGTGTACACGGCTCCGGGGTCGCAGGCTCCCTCGACCCGGGCGCCGGTCTCGATCAGCACGGGCCCGTCGGGGGTCATCATGATCTCGCTGTGCGCGGTGCCGTTGTCGATGCCGAGCGCTCGGAGCACGCCGAACAGGTAGGCGGCGAGCGGCTCGTACTCGGCCTCGTCCGGGTGGACGAGGTCGGAGTACGTGCACACGGCGGTGGCACCGACCATGCGGCGGTGCATCCGCCACACGTCGGTCACATGATGCCGCCCGCGGGAGCTGACCGAGTTGACGGTGTACTCGACGCCGCCCGTGTGCAGGATGTCCTGCTGGACCAGGAGCTCGTCGTTGGACCGCCCGAAGAGGCTGACGCTGCCGAGCAGTTCGGCGAAGGCGGAGCGCACCTCGTCCGCCGATGCGCAGAACCGCACGCCCTCGGCCGACGTGCCGGCCAGCGGCTTGACGACGACCCGGCCGTCGGAGCGGGTGCCGTACCACTCCAGGGCCTCGGCGACGTCCCCCGTCCGGCAGTGCGGGATCGCGGCGAGGCCGTCGCGGGTCAGGGCCTCGGCCATGCGGTACTTGTCCCGGCGGGCCCCGGCCGTCCGCGGCGCCATCGCGGGGACGCCGGGGAAGTGCGGGGCCAGCCGGTCGGCCAGCGCGACACCGGACTCGCCGCCGGGGACCACGCAGGCGACCTCGTACGCCGACAGGCCTCGCAGCAGTGCGTCGAAGCCGTCGGCTTCCTCCAGGGTCAGCAGGAAGTCCCCGGGACGGAACGACTCCCGCCAGAACGCCGAGTCGCTCTCCTCGGACAGGACGGCCACGCAGCGCAGGCCGAGCCCGTTGAAGAGCTGCGCCAGTCTGGTGCCGGCCCGCAGGGGGTCGACAAGGACGACGACGGATCGAGGTACGGCGGTCATGGCTCAGCCTCTTGTCGGAGTGGGTCGGCGGCGAGTCGGGCGGGGCGATGGTGCGGGGGCGTGCGGTCAGGCGGTCGTGGCGCCGACGGCGTCCGCCAGCTCCTGCCAGAAGTCGGCGAGCAGCCCGAGGTAGCTGGTGAAACCGTGCTCCAGGGCGGCGAGGTCCTCCTCGTCGCGGCAGAGCGCCGCGGAGCTGGACACGGCGTGCAGCTTGTGTTCCTTCTCGGCCGCGCCGATGTGGATGTAGAAGAACTCGCAGTGCTCGTGGAACTCCTCGAGCGCGAAGTGGTGCAGGTAGTTGCGGGCGCCCTCGTACAGGTAGACCAGCTGGGCATACGCGTGCCACTCCTGGGCCAGCAGGGCGCCGCAGCCGACCCGGACGTTCTCGTGGCCGAACAGGGCGGCGCCCTGCTCCACCAGTCGCCGGGTGGCGGGCAGGACGGTGGGGTCGATGTCGTCGAAGTCGACTTCGTGGCCGCGGATCCGGGAAAGCAGGGCGGAGAAGAAGTTCTTCAGCAGGACGGTGTGCGCCTTGGCCGGGTCACCGTTGCCCATCTCGTCGTTGATGTTCTCGACGGTCTCGGAGCGGGCCGCCACGTCGTCCGGCGACATGCGCAGGAAGACCAGGGCCAGCCGGTTCACGGTGGGCGAGACCTGGGCGTAGAAGTTGCGGGCGACGGTCTCGACCTGCTCCGCGGACAGTTCGGTGGAACGCCACAGGTCGTAGAAGGCGTTGTTGAGAGCCGGGTGGCGGTACACCGACTCGGCGAGAGCGAGGACGTGCTTCTCGGCGGTGTGGGCGTCGAGCGGCGTCGCGGCGGTGGTCATGGATGTCCTTTCACGGGTGCGGGAGAAGTCACCAGCGGCTGGTCTCGCCGAAGAATCCGGGGACGGGCAGCAGCCGGCCCGCCTCCCCGGCCCGCTGGTACAGGTGGTGGCCGACGGCGAGGTCGAGGACGCCGAGCCCGAACGGCGAGAAGACGACGGCCCGTCCGGGGTCCGGAGCGCAGCGGCCGAGCAGTACGTCGGCCAGTGTCCCGGCGATGAAGGAGCGGTCCCCGGTCAGCTGTTCGGCGAGGTGCGGCGAGGTGTCGGCCTTGAGGCAGTGCTCGATGTCGTCCACGACGTTCTGCGCGGTGAGCAGCAGCCCGGGCGCCAGGTCGCGCAGGGAGACGTTGAGGATCACCTGGCCGGGGCGCAGCGTGTGGCCCTCGCCGATGTGGGGGCGCAGCGCGGTGGTGGCCAGCACCACGAGGTCGCAGCCGAGGGCCTCGCGCAGGTCCCCCGCACGGCTGGACGCGCCGTGCGTCCGGGCGAGGTGTCCGGTCAACGCCGCGGCGGAGACGTCGTCACGGTCGTGGACGGTCACATCGGTCAGGGGGACGCCGGTGGCCGCGAGGTACTGGCAGATCGTCCGGGCGATGACCCCGGCACCGATGACGCCGACCGTGGCCGGTGCCGCGGCGCCGAGGGCGGTGGCCGCGAGGGCGGCGGATGCCGCGGTCCGGGCGGCGCTGATGCCCGCGGACTCCAGCAGGGCGAAGGGGTGGCCGGTGCGGTAGTCGTTGAGGACGAGCACGGCCGAGGCCCGTGGCAGGCCCTCGGCGACGTTGGCCGGAAAGCTGCTGATCCACTTGATGCCGGCGACTTCCCTGGTGCCGCCCAGGTAGGCGGGGAGCGCGATGATGCGGGAGTCCGGCTTGTCGGGGAATCGCAGGAAGTAGCTGTCCGGGTTGACGGTGTCGCCCGCATCGTGGGCGAGGTACGCCTCCCGCACCCACTCGACGACCTCGGTCTCCCGGCCGGCGAGCAGCTCGGCCACGGCCCGCCCGGGCAGGACGGAGAATTCACGCATGTCTGGTTCCCCTCCGGGGGCTGATCGGCACGGCCGGGGCGTTCGGGCGGTCGCTGCGTGGCGTGGGGCCGTGGAGCACCGCGGGGCCGAACGTGCGGGTCACCCAGTCGTCGTCGTACACGGTGTCGAGGTAGCGCTCGCCGAGGTCCGGGGCGATCACCAGGACGCGGGCACCGTCCCCGATCCGCCGGCGCAGCTCGGACACCGCGTGCAGGGCCGTCCCGGTGGAGGCCCCCGGCAGGAGGCCGTATGCGCGGGCCACCCGCCGGCAGGTGCGGACCGTGTCGCTCTCGGCGACCTCGATCTTGGCGAACGATCCGTCGTCGGCGAAGAGTTCGGGTCTGCGGCTGGTGCCGAGGCCCGGCAGCCGCCGCGGTGCGCCGCGGCCGCCGAACGTGACCGAACCCGCCGCGTCGACGGCGACCAGGCGGGTCGGCAGGGCCTGCTCGCGAACGGCGGCGAGGCAGCCCATCAGCGTGCCGGTGCTGCCCACGCCGACGAAGAGCCAGTCCGGGACGCCGAAACCGTCGAGGATCTCCCCCATGGTGTCGCGCCGGTGGGCGCGTGCGCCGGCCGGGTCCCGGTACTGGTTGAGCCAGACGGTCTCCGGGTGGGCGAGCAGGTGGCGCTCGATGAACTCGATCCGCGAGTGCAGGTAGCCGCCGTTGGCGTCCTGCCGGGTCACCACCACCACCTCGGCCCCGAGCGCCCTCATGTGCCGGATGTTCTGGGCCTGGGTGTTGGGGTCGGTGACCAGGGTGAGGGGGTGGCGCTGGGCCGCGCACACCATGGCGAGCGCGATGCCCAGGTTCCCTGAGGTGGACTCGATGAGCGGCGCCCCGGCCCTCAGCCGCCCCTCGGCGCGGGCGGAGGCGACCATCTCCCGGGCGGTCTTGAGCTTGATCGAGCCCGCCGGGTTGAGCGCCTCCAGTTTGAGGGTGGTGGTGAAGCCCGGGCAGAAGCCCGGCAGGGTGAGGAAGGGCCGGGCGGGTCCCGCGTCGTACGGCCTGTCGCAGACGGCGGTGTTCACCGGGCCGGCGACAGCGCCTGGTCCAGGTCGTCGATCACGGCCTGGGTGTCGTTGCTGTAGCCGAGCGCGAGGCGGACGGTGCCGCGCGGCACGCCGATGCTCCGCAGCTCCTCGTCGGAGTACTCGAAGTAGGTGAAGAAGGTGCTCTGCTCCACCAGGGTGTGCGGCGCGCCGAAGTTGGAGGCCATGAAGGGGACCTTGAGCCGGTCGACGACCTCGGCCGTCTCGGCCTCGCTCATGTCGAGTTCGAAGGTGATGACGCCGCCGTAGCCGTTGAGGTACTGCTGGGCCAGCTTGAAGTGCGGGTGGCTCTCCAGACCGTTGTAGTACACCCGGTCGACCCGCGGGTGGTTCTCCAGGTAGCGGGCCACCTCCAGGCCCATGGCGTTCACGCGCTCCATGCGGAGTTTCAGGGTGTAGAGGCTGCGGCGCAGCAGGAAGGCGGTGTTGCCGTCCATGATCGGGCCGGTGGTGTCGCGGTACCAGCGCAGCTTGTCGATGAGGTCCTGCCGGCCCGACGCGACGCCCGCCACGATGTCTCCGTGCCCGCTGAGGTACTTGGTCGCGCTGAACAGGACCAGGTCCACGCCCCACTGGAGGGCGTAGAAGTTCGGCGGCGGCGAGAACGAGCTGTCGAGGGTGACGATCACCTCCGGCCCCAGCGCCTCGCGTATCCGCGCCACGTCGATGAGGTACATGTGCGGGGAGGACGGCATCTCCAGGTGGACGAGCTTGATCCGGCCCTGGAGGGACCGCACGTTCTCGATGAACTCCTCGGGGTCCCGGATGGAGAACTCGTGCACCGTGACACCGAACTTGGGCAGGATGTGGTGGAAGACGTTGCGCACCTGGCGGTACGACTCCGACGGCAGGACGACCTCGTCGCCGGCCTCCAGCAGCGCGAGGAACGCCGTCGTGTGCGCGGCCATGCCGGAGGCGAACACCAGCGACGCGTCGGCTCCGCTCAGCCCGGTGAGCAGGTTCTCCACCTCGACCCACGTCGGGTTGGAGTAGCGGCCGTAGCGGCCGGCCGGGACCGACCGGTCGTGCAGGCCGGACTTCACGTGTGCGGCGTCGTGGAAGTAGTAGGAGGCGCTCTGGTAGGTGGGCGACTCGATGCTGTTGCGGAAGACGTCGTCGGGACGAAGCTTCGTCACTTTTGCTCCTGTTTCCGGGTGGCTTGGGATGCGCGGCGGGCGTTGCCTGGTTGATCAGCCCATGTCGAGGCGCAGGAGGTCGTCGATGGTCTCCCGGCGGACGATCTCCCGTGACGTGCCGTCGACGACGGCGACCACGGGCGGCCGGGGGACGTGGTTGTAGTTGTGGGCCAGGCTGCGGCAGTAGGCGCCGGTGCCCGGCACGGCGAGCAGGTCGCCCGGGCGGACGTCGGAGGGCAGCTGGTCGTCGCGTACGACGACGTCGCCCGCGTCGCAGTGCTTGCCCACCACCCGCACCAGCTGCGGCGGGGCGTCCGAGGCACGGCCGGCCAGGCGGACCGAGTAGGTGGCGTCGTACAGGGCCGTGCGTACGTTGTCGCTCATGCCGCCGTCGACGGCGACGAACGTGCGGATGCCCTCACGGTGCTTGACCGTGCCCACCGTGTACAAGGTGACGCCGGAGGGGCCCGCGATGGCCCGTCCCGGCTCGATCGCCAGCCGGGGCACGTCGACGCCGAGGGCGGCGCACTCCTTCGCCACCAGCGTGCGCAGGATGTCGGCCATCTCCTCCGGCTCGGTGGGCTCGTCCCCGGGCGTGTACGCGATGCCGAAGCCACCGCCGAGGTCGAGTTCGGGGAGGTCGGCGCCTTCGCGGACGAACTGCGCCCGCAGTTCCAGCAGTCGCTTGGCGGCGGCCTCGAAGCCCGTCGTGCCGAGGATCTGGGAGCCGATGTGGCTGTGCAGTCCGCGCAGCTCCAGCACTCCGTCGGCGAGCACCCGGCGCACGGCGGCGCCGGCCTCCCCGCTCACCAGGGAGAAGCCGAACTTCTGGTCCTCGTGCGCGGTGGCGATGTGGGCGTGGGTGTCGGCGCGCACGCCGACCGTGACGCGGAGCAGGACGCGGGGGCGCGCGCCGGGGAAGCGGGGCACCAGGTCGCCGAGCCGGTCGAGTTCGGCGAAGGAGTCGACGACGATGCGGCCCACACCGTACTCGAGCGCGGCGGCGAGTTCCTCGGTGGACTTGTTGTTGCCGTGCATAAGAATGCGGTCCGGCGGAAATCCGACCGCCTTGGCGAAGGCCAGTTCACCTGCGGTGCACACGTCCAGGCTGAGGCCTTCCTCTTCAGCCATACGGGCCGTGGCGCGACTGAGGAAAGCCTTTCCGGCATAGTAGACGTCGAAGTCTTCGAACGCCTTGCGGAAGCGTGCGCAACGCCTCCTGAAATCCGTCTCGTCGAATACGTAGACCGGCGTTCCATGACGTTCGGCGATTTCCGTGGCGGACATACCGCCGAGCATGAGGACGCCTTTCTCGTTCTCGGCGGCGGTACTGGGCCATATGCCGGACGACAGGGAGAGCCGGTCGGCGGCGGCGATGGGGCGGGACTGCGGTTCGGACACGGCGACCCTCCGGTCGTGCGACATGGTGGAGCGGAGCTGCGGACGGGGCCCGGGGGGCGGAGCGACGACTCAGATGTCGAGGGCCAGGACGCCGGCCAGGGCGAACATGACGACTCCGCACCCGATGTTGACCTGGCGGGTCAGTCGCCGGTTGGTGACGAAGCGCTCGGCGAGGGCCCCGCTGGCCAGGCCGACGGCGGCGTCGGCGATGAACCCGATGGCCACGAAAATGCAGCCCAGGGCGAGGAGTTGGGCGGGTACGGGCCAGCCGGAGTTCGAGGTGAACTGAGGCAGGAAGGCCACATAGAAGACGATGACCTTGGGGTTGGCGAGGTTGACGAGCATCGCGCGGTAGGCGATGCGCCCGTACCCCTGAGGCGCCCGCTCGGCGTTCACCGCCATGTCGGACTTGTCGCGGATGATCGACACACCCAGGTAGATCAGGTAGCCGAGCCCGATCACCTTGAAAGCCGACAGGAGCACCGGGTAACGGGAGACGATGAGCGACACGCCGAAAGCGCAGAGCACCGCGTGCGCCAGCATGCCGGCCGCGACACCCGCCGCGGCCGAGACGCCACCGCGGCGCCCCTGCGACACACCGAACGACATGACGTAGAGCATGTCCGGTCCGGGAGTGAAGCAGACGATTGCGGCCGCGGCCAGGAAGGAAAGGAACGACGCACTCTGGACATCCATGACAGGCTGCTGCTCCGCACCTTCTATATGGCGGCGTGTTTTCCACCGCACACCTTCCCTGCAGACGTCTCAAGCTTGCCATCGAAGATCGGGACGAGAAGCGTTTCGATGCATACTTATTAGGCAAGCGCAGATTCGGACGGATGAACAAAATGGACATTGCACATGATCACGCTCTATCAGACCTTTCTCGTGCAGAAAAGGCGCTGTACACCTTTGCCGTGGAGCACGCCGATGTGAGCCGTGACGAGCTGCCACGGATCGACGGCGCGGGCGGGCAGGACATGGCGGAAGCCTTTCGCGGCCTCGTGGAGCGCCGGCTGCTCCTGCCGGTGGGCACCGACGGGCGGCGCTACGCCGCGGCCGCCCCCGACGCCGCGGTGGAGGCCCTCATACGTCCCGTCCTCCAGCAGGCGCGCAGGGCCCAGGACGCCGCCGACCGACTGCGCCGCGAGCTCGTGCCCGTCTACGAGGGCGCCCTGGAACGGCGGCTGCGCCAGCCCGTCCTCGAAGAGCTGCCCGATGTCACCAGCGTGCGCCGGGCGTTGGACCGGTTCGCCGCCGAGGCCAAGCACGAGGTGCTCACCTCCCAGCCGGGGGGCGGCCGCAGGGAGGAGGTGCTGCGCGAGGCCATGGACCGCACCGAGGGGATGCTCAAGCGCGGCGTCCGGATGCGCACGCTGTACCAGCACACCGCGCAGTACCACCCCAACACCACCGCCTACGTGGAGATCGTGAGCGCCCTCGGGGCGGAGGTGCGCACACTGGGCGAGGGGTTCATGCGGATGCTGGCGTTCGACGGCGAGATCGTCGTCATCGAGCAGAAGGGCAACCCCGAAGCGGCGCTGGTGGTCCGCGCGCCGAGCGTGGTCTCGTTCGCGGTGGCCGCCTTCGAGCTGATGTGGCTGCGGGCGGATCCGTTCCCGCTCAATCTCAGCCGGGCACAGGCCATCCAGGTCTCCGACAAGACGAAGGAGGACATCATCCGGCTGCTGGTCCAGGGCGAGTCGGACAAGGTCATCGCCCGGCGCATGGGGATGACCGTGCGGACCTGCCAGCGCCACATCGCGAAGATCATGGAGCGGATCGGCGCCAAGAGCCGGGTGCACGCGGGCTATCTGCTGCGCGAGCACGAAGGGAACCTGAGCTTTTCGGACGGCCCCGATACGGGGGCGGACGACTGAATCGAGCGGATACCTGAATCCGCGGCTGACGTGACCGGACGCCGGCCACGCGGCGTCCGCTCACATCCCCGCCACATACTGCGGTCGCGCACCCGAATCACACCGAGTTCTCCCCCGTTCGGCGCCCGCCCCCGAAAGAATTCCTACCGGACGCGCTCGGCCAGGACCGCGGCATTCACCGCGTCCGGGACCGGCCGACCGGCGAACGCGCTGCGGACCGACTGGGCGACCGATATTCCGGCCCGCTCCTGCGCCTCCGCGGTCGAGGCGCCCAGGTGCGGGGTGACGACGACCGATTCGAAATCGAAGAGCGGCGATTCCGTGGTGGGCTCGAACTCGAAGACATCCAGGCCGGCACCGGCCACCCGGCCCTCTTTCAGGGCCAGGGCCAGCGCGGTCTCGTCGAGGATGCCGCCACGCGCCGCGTTGATGATGCGGACGCCGGGCTTCACCTTGCGCAGCGCATCGTCCCCGATGAGCCCGACGGTGCCCGGGGTGCGGGGCAGGTGGATGGTGATGAAGTCCGAGCGGCGCAGCAGCTCGTCGAGGTCCAGCCGCTCGGCACCGAGCTGCGCGGCGCGCTCGTCTGTCACGTAGGGGTCGTAGGCCACGACCGTCATCCCGAACGCCCGCAACCGCTCCGCGACCAGGGAACCGATGCGGCCCAGGCCCACCACGCCGACCGTCTTGCCGTGGAGTTCCACGCCGCCGTAGCGCGAGCGCGCCCACTGCCCGCCCTTGAGGGCGCCGTTCGCGGACGCGATGTTGCGCGCCGTCGCCATCAGCAGGCCGATCGCCAGCTCGGCCGCGCTGACGACGTTGGAGGCGGGGGCGTTCACCACGAGCACGCCGGCCCGGGTGGCCGCGTCGACGTCCACATTGTCGAGGCCGACCCCCGCGCGTGCGACGACGCGCAGCCTCCCGCCGGCCTGGAGGACCTCCGCGTCCACCTGGGTCGCCGAGCGGATCAGGAGCGCGTCGGCGTCGGCTACGGCGGCGAGCAGTTCGTGGCGGTGGGTGCCGTCGCAGTACCGGATCTCGACGTCGGGTCCCAGAGCGTCGATGGTCGCCGGGCTGAGTCGTTCCGCGATGAGAACAACCGGCAGGTTGGAGTCAGACATTTCTTCGGAGACTACCTTTCGCTTTCTACGAGGCGCGGTGATGCCGTGGCCCTGAGCGGTGTTCAACCCCAGCCGAGATCGTCCTCGGCGGCGGATGCCGCGCGCGGACAGGAATGTGCATTTCCAGATGCGCCCGAGAATCCCCGTGCCACCGGAACGGCGAACGACGGTACGGAGACGGCACCGACGGTGAAGGTCTGCACTTCTTCCCCCTCTTCTTCAGCGTGCGGCCGGCGGATTCCCCGGCCGCACGAATGATCACTTTGCCACTGCGGCAGCCCGGATAACAGAAAAGGCACCTGTCGCAAACCGCGGAGAACACCCGGAGACAGGTGCACAAATCGGACCACGGCCTCGTCCGCATCACCGCTCGGGAAGGTGGGACGGAAGAATTCAATGCGGCGGCGCGAAGGACGGTCAGATTTCTTACCGACGCTTCGGCGCACCTCACTTCTTCTCTGCGGGCCGCGGCGCACCCGGTCTCCGGCGGCCCGGGGCCCGGTCCGTCTCGTCGAGGTCCGACAACCACGACGGGCGCACGGTGTCACCACCGTGCGCCCGGGCCGTTGCCTGATCAGTCGACAGCGTCCATGACCTTGCCGAGGTCGACGAACTTGAAGCCGGTGGCCTCGCGGTCGCCGTCACCGGGGGTCTCCTCGCCGTCCTGCACGACGAGCAGGCCGCGCGGGTAGCGCGTGCCGAGCGGGGCGTTGAGGGCGGCGGCGCCGTCGCAGACCTCGGAGCCGTCGAGCGTCGCGGAGGCCGCGGCGATGCGGAAGGCGTTCTCGTACTCGTTGTCCTCGTCGCGCTCGCGGTCGTACGCGACGAAGGTGTTGTCGCCCTGGCTGGAGGCGAGCAGGTAGCCGTCGCCGTCCGCCTCGGTGAGGAGGGTCAGGACCTCGACGTCGGCACTGAGGTGCGTGCCGCCGAAGCCGGGGTCGGCACCGGGCGCGCACTCCTCGGTCTCCTCGTCGTACGTGCCCGGGACGCCGTACTCGCGGACCTTGTCGATCAGGACCGGCGTACCGGTCAGAGCCGCGTCGATGCGCCAGATCCCCACGTCCTCCTGCCCCGCGTACAGGGTGCCGTCCGCGGGGTCGACGACCATGCCCTCCACCTGCGGCAGTTCGCCCGGCTCGGCGCAGGGCGTCCAGGAGGCGCCGTTGGGCAGCCGGAACGAGGAGGGCAGGTCCAGGGCTCGGACCTGGCGGTAGCCGACGGTGCCGGCCGGGGTGGCGACCAGCTCCAGCAGGGCGATGCGGGTGCGGTTGCGCTGGCTGACCAGGGCGTAGGAGCGGCCGGTGGCGCGGTCGGTCCAGGTGGCCAGGCCGTACGCGGTCTGCTGCTCGTTGATCTCCCCCTGGTCGGCGGAGAACACGGGCCGCACGCCCGGGTCGGTGACGTCGGTGAGCGGACCGCCGGGCCTGTCCCGGTCGATGCGGTAGATCCGCAGCCGGTCGTTGCCGCGGTCGCTGACCACCGCGACGTCCGCACGCGCGCCGCCGAGGCGCAGCCCCTGCACCAGGTCGACGTTGTTGAAGCGCCCCGGCTTGTCGTCGGCGCTCGGCCCGGCCGGCGCGGGGATCGACTGCACCTCGCGCGCGTCGAGGTCGTAGACCCGCAGACCACCCTGCTTGGCGGTGGCGACCACCAGGCTGCGGCCCGGGTCGGCGGCGTTGCGCCAGATCGCCGGGTCGTCCGCGTTGGCGTCGCCGCCGGCCTCGTCGTCGAACAGCGGCGCGGTCTCGGCCGTCGGCAGGACGGTGCCGACCCCGGAGGCGTGCGCCGGCAGGGCGAACGAGGAGGCCAGTGCCGTGCAGAGAGCGAGCGCCGAGGCGCGAGATACCAGACCTGTTTTCACGATTATTCCTTGTTTGAGGCGGTTTGCCCTGACAGGGAAGACATTGGCGATCATGACTGTCATGTCCACGATGAATCGGTGACCGGCAGGTGAACACGGCGCGAAACCCCGGCGCTCCGACCCCGACCGTCCCGGCCACCGCCGCTCCCCTCGAACGCCGGTCGCGACGGTCTCGACCGGTCCACGCGTCCGCGACGGCTCCCGCTGCCCGGAGCACCCGAGAGGTCCGCGGCCACAGGAGTACGGCACGGGAGGGCCGGTCAGCTGACGGCGATGTCGTCGACCGGGAGGGACCGGGGGGCCGCCACGGCCGCGGAGCCGGGGGCGAGGGCCGCCGCGACAGCGGCTGCCGGGGCGTTCTTGCGGTTCATCGTGGTCCTTCCGCCGAGCCGCGTCGGGGAACGCCACACGACGTCATCGTGCGGGGGCGTTCGGCGGCGGTCGGCTCGCCCGTGGTCACGAGGCTAGGGACGAGGGGGGTGGCCTACATCAGGGAAACCCCTTGTCCTGGACCGGGGAGAGCGGGCGAGCGCACCATGGCCCGATGCGAGACTCTGCGAAGTGGGTGAGCGCGCCCGAGGAGACAGCCGGCGCCGTGCTGCCGGGGGTGCCGGACGACGCGGACGGAACCCGGCGGGTGGTGCTGTTCGGGCCGCCCGGAATCGGCAAGACCACGGCAGCCGGTGTCCTGGGGCGGCGGTTGGGCCTGCCGGTCCTCCGGCTGGCCCCGGGTCCGCAGGACGCCCGGGTGCCCTACGCCGGACTCCTCGAGGTCGCGCTGGCTCTCCCCTCGCCTCCCGCGCGGGAACTCGCGGCGGAGCTGGACGAGGCCGCCGGTGAGCCGACCGCCCCGGAGCATGGCGGGGCCGCCCTGCGGCTGCGCCGGCTGACCGCCGCGCTGTTGCGGGACGCGCCGCCCATGACGCTGGTGGTGGACAACGCCCAGTGGCTGGACCCGGCCAGCGCGGCGGTCCTGAGCTGGGCCCTGCGCCTGGTCCCCGGCCTTCCCGCCATCGTGGCCGAGCGCACCTGGCGGCCGGAGTCCGGGGTCCACTGGTGCGGGGAGGACGCGCACCCGGTGCGCGTTCCGCCCCTGACGTCCGGTCAGGTGGCGGCCCTGCTGTCACCGTTTCGGCTGTCTCCCCGCGAGGTCGCCCGGATCCACGCGTGCAGCGGCGGCAATCCCGCCCTCGCCCTGGCGCTCGCCGACGCCGCCCCTCGGCACGGGGACCGGCCCGGTGGAGGAGAGCCGGTCCTGCCGCCGACGGCCCGCCGTCTGGTGGGCGAGTGGCTGAACGAGGTACCGGCCCGGGTGCGGGAACTGCTGACGCTGGCCGCGCTGGACGACCGTCCCGACCTCGAACTGCTCGTCCGCCTCGGCGGCCCGGCGGCCGAGACCCTCCTGGCACGGGCCGAGACGGCCGGACTCCTCGACATCGGGCGCGCGGACGGGAGCGTGCGCTTCACCGCCTCCGCGATCGGCACGGAACTCACGACCCGGCTGACGGCCACCGCACGCCGCCACCTGCACACGCGCCTGGCCGAAGCGAGCCGCGACACCCTCCGCCGCGACCGGCACACCGCGCTGGCGGCCGCCGGCACCACCGACCCCCGTACGGCCCGGCACACCGCCCGCGCCGCCGACCGCGCGAGGCTGCGCGGGGAACACGCGCTGGCCGCCGAACTCTCCCTCCTCGCGGCAGAGCTCACCCCGCGCGAGGACACCGAGCAGCTCACCGAGCGCGCCCTGACCGCCATCCGGGACGCCGCGCACTGCGGCGACCTCACCCGCAGCCAGGCCGCGACCCGCCTCGTACTGGAACACGAGCGCAGCCCCGACCCACGGGTCAACGCGCTGCTGACCCTGCTCGACGCGAGCGGGCAGCGCCTGAACAGCGCGGACGAGCTGTTCGCCGAGGCGGTGCACGAGGCCGCCGGGCGGCCGGACCTGGTCGCCCGGATCCTGCTCCGCCAAGCCATCCGCGCCAACCTCAACGAAGGCGCCCCCGAACAGGCCGACGCCCTGGCCGCCCAGGCCGCCGCTCTCGCCCGGGCCGCCGGCGACACCACCACCGCCGCCCTCGCCCTGACCATGCAGGCGCGCGTCCAGCGCGTCCTCGGCAGCCCCGGGGCCGATGCCACGCTGGAACGCGCCCTGTCGACGCCCCGCACCGCGCCCGTCGCCGCCAACGCCACCCCGGAACACCTCGCCGCCCGCCATGCCCTCTTCGACGACCGCCTGTCCGACGCCCGGACGCTCCTGCTGCCCCTGCTCGTCCAGGCCCAGCGGGCCGGGGACGCCGAGGGCACCGTGGACATCCTGCGCGGCCTCGCCGAGGTGGAGGTCCGGGCCGGACGGTGCGCCGGGGCCCTCGACTACGCCGCCCGTGCCCGGGCGCTCACCGACAGCGCCGGACTGCCGACCGGACCCGTCTGCTACACCTCCGCCCTCGTCGAGGGCACCGCCTCACGCGCCGACTCCGCCCTCGCCCTCGCCCGCCGCGGAGTCGACGCGTCCCGGCAGGAGGACAACCGGGTCTTCCTCTCCCGCAACCTCTTCGCCCTCGGCCATCTCCTCCTGGTCACCGGCCGCCCCAAGGAAGCCCTGGAGGCGCTGGAGGAGGTACGCGCCCTGGAGGAGCTCCAGCGGGTGCGCGACCCGTCCGTCCTGCGCTGGCACGCCGACCTGGCCGAATGCCTCGTCACGCTGGGCCGCTTCGAGCAGGCCCGCGAACTGCTGACCGGCACCCGGCGTACCGCGACCGAGCTCGGCAGAGACTCCGTCCTCCCGTCCCTCGCGCGCGTCCACGCCCTCCTGGACGCCGCACAGGGCGACTACGACACGGCCGCGCGCCGGCTCACCGACGCGGCCGACCGCCTCGCCCACCTCCCGATCGAACGGGGCCGCACCCTGCTGGCGCTCAGCCACACCGAACGACGCGGACGCCGGCGCGCGAGCGCCCGTGAGGCGGCGCAGGGCGCCGCCGACCTCTTCACCGCCCACGAGGCACACCCCTGGGCCGAGGCCGCCGCGGAGACCCTCGACCGGCTGGAGGGCAGCCCTCCGGACAGGAGCGCCCACCCCGGCCTGACCCGGGCCGAGGAGCGCTGCGCCCGACTCGCCGCCGGCGGAGCGAGCAACCGCGACATCGCCGCGGCCCTCTCCGTCAGCGTCAAGACGGTCGAGGCGACCCTCACCCGCGTCTACCGGAAACTCGACCTGCACTCCCGCGTCCAGCTGGCCCACGCGGTCACCCCGGCCCACGAGTGACACCAGAGGCCCCACGACGGCGCCGCCAAGCCACCCGCCGGCAGCCCTGGGCCCTCTTGTTGTCCGACGACAAGCGGTGGTGGACATCGGACGCCGCGTGCGTCACCCGGCACATGCCGCCAGAGCGTGGCAGGGCTCGGGACCCGACGAGGCCGAGTGCACTGCCGATGTACAGCGCCCCGCCGCCGTCGCCGGCCATGTGGTCGGTGAGGGCGGCGGGGCAGCGGGCGGGTGGTGCTTACAGTGCGTGGAGCTGGGTGAGGAGCTGGAGGGTGTCGGAGTTGAGCCAGTACTCGACGAACTTGCCGTCTTTTATGCGGAGGGTGTCGGTGCCGGTGAAGGTGACGGTGGTGCCGGGCTGGGCTTTGGCGCCGGGGAAGCCGCCGGCGTAGGTGCCGGTGGCCGTCCAGCGCACGGAGGCGCCGTTTCCGGCGATCAGGGGGTCGGTCTGGAGGGAGAAGTGCAGGTCGGGGAAGGCTGCGCGGGTCTGGGCGATCCAGGCCACGAGGCCGTCGGCGCCGCGGATGCCGCTGCCGTCGCCTCCGTCGAGGAGAGCTGCGTGGACGGTGAAGTCCGGGGAGATGATGCCGGGTGCCTGGGTGTAGTCGCCGTTCCAGAGGCGCAGCCAGGCGTCGAGCATCGTCTTGGGGCTCTTGGCGGGCGCCTGGTGGCCCGGTGAGGTGACCGGGTGAGCGGCAGGGGCGGCGGACGAGGTGGATGCTACGGCCGTTGTCGCGGTGACTGCCAGGGCGGCCACGGCGGCGGGGAGGAGCAGGCGGATCCGGGGGCGGCCGGTGGTGGTCATGGCGGTTCCTCGCCTATCTGTGTGAGGGAGAACGGTGGCGGTGGCCGGCTGTGGTGTCAGTCGGTGCAGGTGGTGCCGGGTGCGGGCAGGCGGCGGCTGGTCAGGTAGCGGTTGGTGGCGTCGCGCACGCACTGGGAGAGCAGGAACATGCTGTAGTCGTCGCCTTCGCGGCTGAGGACGACGCTGCCGGGCAGTTGTGCCGCCATGGCGAAGCCCGCGCTGTGCGGGGCGAGCGCCTGGCGGGTGGACTGCACGATCAGGGCGGGGGGCGCGCCGTGGACGGGGGTCCCGGCCGCGATGGGGCGGGCGGGGACGGGCCAGCCGAGGCAGCCGGTGAGGGCAGTCCAGGAGCGCACGGCGCCGCCGAGGTGCGGGGAGATCCGTGCCAGGTCCTTGCGCAGGCGGGTGAGCTGGTCGAACGTCGTCGCCGGGCGGGGGCTGTCCAGGCAGGCGGGGACCTGCACCTGAACGGGGTCGAGGGTGTCGTCGGGTTCGTCGGTGAGGTCGCTCGCATCGCCCGCCTTGGCCCTGACGACGGCTTGGGCGAGGGCCGGCCAGGTGACGCCGGAGAGGGTCAGGTAGTCCTGGGTGGCGGTGCGGATGTCCTCCCCGTTCAGGGCCGGGCCGTCGGCGGTGGGGATCGGTGTGCGGTCGGCGCGGGCGACGAGGGCGTCGTACTCGGCCGCGGCATCCTTGCCGTGCAGGGCACAGTCCGCTGTCGCGGCGCACCAGGCGGAGAAGCGGTTGAACGCCTCTTCCGCCGTGGCCGCTTCGCGGCGGATCCTCTCGGTGGGTGTGGTGGTGTCGTCCAGCGCCGTGTCCAGGACCATGGTGCGCAGGCGACCGGGGTACAGGTCGGCGTAGGTGCGCCCGAGCAGGGTGCTGTAGTGGATGCCGTACCAGTTCAGCTGCTTCTCGCCCAGGCCGGTGCGTACGGCTTCGAAGTCCCGTGCCGTGCTGGTCAGGTCGACGTGGGCGACCAGGGGGCCGTTCTCACTCAGGCAGCGCTGGGCGAAAGCGCGGTTGTGGGCGACGAGCGCGTCGAACTGCCGCCGGTTGCGCGGAAAGTGGGTGACGGCGGCCGGCTTGAGGGGTGTCGTACAGCGGATCGGCGTGCTGTGGCCCACGCCGCGCGGGTCGACGGCGACCAGGTCGAAGTTCCGGCTCATGGCGCCCGCGAACGACGGGAAGCCGATGCGCATCGCCAGGCGGAGCTGTTCGATCGACGATCCGCCGGCTCCGTCGTTCAGCAGGAGGGTGCCCTGGCGATGGGGCTGGTCGTCGGCGGGACGGCGGACCAGGGCGAGGCTGAGGCTGCCGGCGCGGGGGTGGGCGTAGTCGACCGGGACCCGGAGGGTGCCGCACTGCATGCCCTGGAATTCCGTGTCGGAGCAAGCGCTCCAGTTGATCCGGCTCGTGGGGGCGGTGGTCTGGGGCTGTGCGGGGGCGGCGACTGCCGGGGTGGCGAGGGTGGCCGTGGCGACGAGAACGGCGGTCAGAGTACGCGGGACATGTGTCCGCAGGCTGGATCTGGGCATGACGGGATGCTCCTGAGGCTGTTGGCGCCGTGGCGCGGCGCGGAAGCGATGCGGGGAGAGCGCGGCAGGTGCGCGAACGCTGCGAGCGTCGACCATGCGTGGATGCGGGTTTCCGCATGAGGGGTCAGGCGTACAGGACGATCTTTCCGGCGACGGTGCCGGACTCGGCCAGCCGCATCGCCTCGGCAGCCTGGGCCAGGGGCAGTTCGGCGGCGATGTGGGCGGTGATGTCACCGCGGCGCAGGGCTTCGAAGACCTCGGTGAGGTCGGCGTGCAGCCTGGCCTGGAAACGGCCGCGGTTCAGGGCTCGGCCGGCCCAGACGTTGAAGAAGTAGGCGCGGCGGCGGTTGGGCAGCGCGTTCCACAGCCACACCCGCCCGAGGAGCTTGAGGACGGGCCACTGCCTGGAGCCCTCGTCGTCGCGGGTGGAAGCGCTGCCGTAGGAGACGAGCGTGCCGCCGGGGGCGAGCAGGCGCCAGGAGTCGACGATGCCGCGGCCGCCGACGTGGTCGAAGACGGCGTCCACCCCCCGCGGGGCGAGTTCACGGACGCGGGCCGGGATGTTCTCCGTGCGGTAGTCGATCGGGGTCACGCCCTGTTCCTTCAGCACGGCGTGGTGACGCGCGGAGGCGGTGCCGATCACCTGGGCGCCCGCGGCCCGGGCGAGCTGGACCAGGACCGATCCCACTCCCCCGTTGGCTCCGTGCACCAGGACGGTCTGCCCGGCGCGGACACGGGCCTTGCGGTGCAGCATCTGCCAGGCCGTGATGCCGTTGATCACCACCGTCTCCGCCTGCGACGCGCCGACGCCGTCCGGGACCGGCACCAGGTCCGCGGCGTCGACGACGACGTGACTGGCCCAGCCGCCGACCTTCAGCAGCGCGGCCACCCGCGTCCCGACCAGCCCCGCGTCGACCCCCTCACCGGTCGCCGCCACGGTGCCGACCAGGTCGTATCCGGGGACGAAGGGGAAGGGCGGCTGGTCGTAGTAGCGGCCCCGGCGCATCTGCTGCTCCGCGAAGGAGACGCCGGTGGCTTCCATGCGAACCACGACCTGGCCCGCCCGGGCGCTCGGGACAACACCCTGCCGCACCTGAAGCCCCTCCGGCTCGACCTTGCCCGGCAGCACGACCTCGACCATCGCTGCGGCGTTCATGGTGTCCCTCCCTCGACAGGCACCAGCCCCGTTAGCGGCTGGCGCGTTCGTTAGAAGTTATAACTACACCGGCGAGTGACAGTCAAGTGCGTTCGTAATAGGGTCTAACTAAAGCGGTTGACCAGCCGCTCCGCCGACTCCCGAAAGCCGGCGGACATGACAGGGAAGGGATGAGCCCATGGCCATCGCGGGGAAAGAGACACCGCGCGAGCGCTACCGCGCCCAACTGCGGGCCGAGATCAAGCAGCGCGCCTGGGAACAGATCGCCGCCGCCGGGGCAGCCGGGCTCTCCCTGAACGCCATCGCCAAACAGATGGGGATGAGCGGCCCCGCGCTCTACCGGTACTTCGCCAGCCGGGACGAGTTGATCACCGAGCTGATCCGGGACGCCTACCGCAGTCTCGCCGGCACCCTGCGCACCGCCGCGGCATCGGGTGCCGATCTCGCCGGACTCGGGCACGCGCTGCGCGCATGGGCACTGGACGACCCCCAGCGCTACTTCCTCATCTACGGCACACCCGTCCCCGGCTACCACGCCCCCGACGACATCACCATGATCGCCTCGGAGATCATGGACGCCCTCCTGGACGCCGCCCGGGCGACCGCAGACTCTGCCCCGGCCGCGGTGCAGGACACTTCGCTCGAATCCCACCTTGCCGAACACCGGCAGTGGGCCGGCGATCACCCCGCCTCCCCAACGGCCCTACGCCTCGCTCTGCACTTCTGGACCCGCCTGCACGGCGCCCTCTCCCTGGAGCTGGCAGGCCACTTCACCGGCATGGGATTCGACCCCGACGAGCTGTACGAGAACGAACTGCGGCACCTGACACAGTGAGGGGACGACCACGGCGATCACCCAGAGCCGCAGGCCGCATGTGACGACCACGGCAGCCGCGGGGCTGAGCCGCCCCCCTCCTCGGTTGGTCGCACCGCCCTTCGGGCAACCGGTCCAAGCAGCCGGCGTACGCTCAGCGTCTCGAACCGGCCGCTCACAGGGGCCCCCAGACCTCGGACCGCTGGTGCAGCTGACGCTGTACCAGCGCCACGGACGCCGGGGTCGGGCACGCGACCGGCACGGTCGGCCAGGTGACGCATCATCAGAACGAGCGTCAAATGAGCGTCACTTCAGCGTCGAGACATCGCCCCCAACGCCACACCCGCATAGGGCGCACCCGCGCAACCCCAGGTCAGGCGTCCTTCTTCACCGGCTCCAGGATCGCCACGCACTCCACGTGGTGGGTCATCGGGAAAAGGTCGAACGCCCGCAGCGTGCGCGGCTTGTAGCCGGCCTCGTGGAAGTACGCCAGGTCGCGGGCGAGGGCGGCCGGGTCGCAGGCGACGTACGCGATGCGGCGGGCGCCCAGGGCCGCGAGGTGGCGGACGACCTGCTTGCCGGCGCCCGCGCGGGGCGGGTCCAGGACGATCAGGTCGACGTCCGTGATGCCCGTGCGCGGCAGGACCTGGTCGACCTTGCCCTGCTCGATGCGTACCCGGTCGAAGCCCTGCAGGTTGTGGCGGGCGTCCTCGACGGCGCGCTTGCCCGACTCGATGCCGAGCACCGCGCCCTTGTCGCCGACGCGGTCCGCGAGGGCGCCCGCGAAGAGGCCGACGCCGCAGTACAGGTCCAGGGCCGTGTCGCCCTTGCGGGGCAGCAGGCCCTGCATGACGGCGCGGACCAGGGTGTCGGCGGCCTTCGGGTGGACCTGCCAGAAGCCGCCGTTGCCGACGCGGTACGTGCGGTCGTCGGCGCGCTCCCGGACGAACGGGCGGCCGTGCACCCGGTGGACGCCGCCGTCCTTCTCCTCCACGCGCAGCACCGACACCGGCTTGTCGAGCTCGACCAGCGGCAGCCGGGCGCCGGGGCGCGGGGTGAGGATGACCTGGCGGTCCTGCGACCCGGTCGCGGCGATCGCCTCCACGGACGCCATGCCCGGCCACTCGCGCTTCTCGACGCCCAGTTCGCTCACGCCCTCGGCGGCGATCATGCAGTGGTCGATCGGCTCCACCTCGTGGGAGCGGTGGCGGCGCAGGCCCGCGCGGCCGGAGGCGTCGACGGCGTACTGCACGCGCGTGCGCCACTGCGGGACCTCACCGGCCGGCAGCTTGTCGCCCTCGGCGGGGACGACCGTGCCGTCCCAGCCGGCCTCCTCGGGCGTCAGGCCCGCGAGGCGGCGCAGCTGCTCCGCGATGACCTCGCCCTTGAGGCGGCGCTGGGCGCCCGGCTTGGCGTGCTGCCAGTCGCAGCCGCCGCAGCGGCCCGGCCCGGCGTACGGGCAGGGCGCCGGGATGCGGTCCTTCGACGCGTCGAGGACGGTCACCGCGTCCGCGCGCAGGAAGCGGGACGTCTCGTCGCCCTCCGTGACGCGGGCGACGACCCGCTCGCCCGGCAGCGCGTGCCGGACGAACAGGACGCGGCCCTCCTCCGTGCGGGCGATGCAGTGGCCGCCATGCGCGACGGGGCCGACCTCGACCTCGTACTCCGCACCGATCAGCGAGGGGGTCTCGGGTGCGTTCTTCGGCATGGCGGGCTGACTCCAGGGAGAGGGGGAAGGGGACGGAGCGGCTTGCGGCCGGCCCGGCCTGGCGGCCGGGGGTGACCAGCCCACCAGTCTACGTCCCCGCGCCGTCAGTCCTTGCCGTTCGGCCGGGACGGCCGCTTGGGCCCGGTCTCGACCAGGCCGCGCCGGACCGATCCGGGGGCGTTCCACTCCTGGTTCTTCTTCGCCCGCTGCTTCGCCGCCTCCGAGGAGCGCAGCTGGTACGGGACGGAGGTGACCATCACGCCGGGCGTGAACAGCAGGCGGCCCTTGAGGCGCAGCGCGCTCTGGTTGTGGAGGAGGTGCTCGTACCAGTGGCCGACCACGTACTCCGGGATGATCACGCTGATGACGTCGCGCGGGCTCTCGCGGCGCAGGCTCTTGACGTACTCGACGACGGGCCGGGTGATCTCCCGGTACGGGGAGTCGAGGATCTTGAGCGGGACGTCCAGGCCGCGGCGCTCCCAGTCCTCGGTGAGGGCCTTGGTCTCGGCCGGGTCCACGTTGATGCTGAGCGCCTCCAGCTTGTCGGAGCGCATCAGCTTGGCGTAGGCGACGGCGCGCAGCGTCGGGCGGTGGATCTTGGACACCAGGACGATGGAGTGGACGCGGGCCGGGCGGACGCTGTCGTCGCTGGGTCCGTCGGGGGCGGCGAGCTCGGCGGCGACCCGGTCGTAGTGCTTGCGGATGGCGGTCATCGTCACGTAGAAGATCGCCATGCCGAGCAGCGCCACCCAGGCGCCGTGGGTGAACTTGGTGACGAGGACCACGATCAGGACGAGGCCGGTGAAGAACGCGCCGAAGGCGTTGATCGCGCGGGAGCGGATCATCCGGCGGCGCGCGGCCGGGTCGGTCTCGGTGCCCAGCAGCCGGTTCCAGTGGCGGACCATGCCGATCTGGCTGAGCGTGAACGAGACGAAGACACCGACGATGTAGAGCTGGATGAGGCGGGTGACCTCGGCGTCGTAGAGGTAGACGAGGACGGCGGCGGCCGCGGCGAGGAGCACGATGCCGTTGGAGAAGGCGAGCCGGTCGCCGCGGGTGTGGAGCTGGCGGGGCAGGTAGCGGTCCTGGGCGAGGATCGAGCCGAGCAGCGGGAAGCCGTTGTACGCGGTGTTCGCGGCGAGGAACAGCACGAGCGCGGTGGCGGCGGCCAGGAGGATGAACGGGATGCTCCCGTGGCCGAAGACGGCGGCGGAGACCTGGGAGATCACCGGTTCCTGGTGGTAGTCGGCGCCGACCGGGCTGCCGTCGCGGAGGAGGTCGTGGGCCGGGTTCTCGGCCATCTTGACGTCGGTGGCGAGGGCGAGGGCGATGATGCCGCAGAACATGGTGACGGCGAAGCCGCCCATCAGCGCGAGGGTGGTCGCGGCGTTGCGGCTCTTGGGCTTGCGGAAGGCGGGGACGCCGTTGCTGATGGCCTCGACGCCGGTGAGCGCGGCGCAGCCGGAGGAGAAGGCGCGCAGCAGCAGAAAGAACAGCGCGAACCCGGCGAGGCCCTGGTGCTCGGCCTGGATCTCCAGGTCGGCGGTGGGCGCCCGCATGGTGTCGCCGAGGACCAGGCCGCGGTAGGCGCCCCAGAGGATGAGGGCGAAGACGCCGGTGATGAAGACGTACGTGGGGATGGCGAAGAGGCGGCCGGACTCCTTGACGCCCCGCAGGTTCATCAGGGTCAGGAGCACGATGATCGCGATGGCGGACGCCGTCTTGTGCTCGACGACGAACGGGATGGCGGAGCCGAGGTTCTCCACGCCGGAGGAGATGGACACGGCGACGGTGAGGACGTAGTCGACCAGCAGCGCGCTGGCGACGCCGAGCCCGGCGCGCGGGCCGAGATTGGTCTGGGCGACCTCGTAGTCGCCGCCGCCGCTGGGGTAGGCGTGGACGTTCTGCCGGTACGACGCGACGACCGTGAACATCAGGATCACGACGGCGGCCGCGATCCAGGGGCTGAACGCGTACGCCGAGGCACCCGCGATGGACAGGACCAGCAGGACTTCGCCAGGCGCGTACGCCACGGAGGAGAGCGGGTCGGAGGCGAAGACGGGGAGCGCGATGCGTTTGGGGAGGAGGGTCTCTCCCAGCCTGTCGCTGCGCAGGGCCCGGCCGATCAGGATGCGTTTCGGCACGTCGGTCAGTTTGGACACGCAGAGGATCGTAAGCGGTCCAAACGGACGGAAGGCGTCTGCGGGTGGCGCGTTTACGCATGCTTGACGCGCGCACGGCTGCCGGACGCGGATGAGGCCTACTGACTGGTCGGGGCATAAGCTCGTCCGGTACAGCACCGCACGCAGGCTGAGAGAGAAGAGTGAGCAGGGTGTTTTCGCGGGTCAGCAGGGTGACCAGGAGTGCGGGGTAGGCGGACGTGCATATCGTGATCATGGGCTGCGGCCGTGTCGGCGCCGAACTGGCGCAGACCCTGGAGCGGCAGGGTCACACGGTCGCCGTCGTCGACCAGGACCCCACGGCCTTCCGGCGCCTCGGCTCGGGCTTCGGTGGCCGGCGTGTCACCGGTGTCGGCTTCGACCAGGACACCCTGCGCGAGGCGGGCATCGAGGAGGCCGGGGCGTTCGCCGCGGTCAGCAGCGGTGACAATTCCAACATCATCGCGGCCCGCGTGGCGCGTGAGATGTTCGGCGTCGAGAACGTCGCCGCCCGCATCTACGACCCCCGGCGCGCCGAGGTGTACCAGCGGCTGGGCATCCCGACGGTCGCCACGGTCCGGTGGACCGCCGACCAGATGCTGCGGCGGCTGCTGCCGTCCGGCGCCGAGGAGCTGTGGCGTGACCCGAGCGGCGGGGTGCAGCTCGCCGAGGTGTACATCTCCCCCGCGTGGATCGGCCACAAGGTCAGCACCATCCAGGAGGAGACGGGCGTCCGCGTGGCGTTTCTCACCCGCCTGGGCGAGGCGATCCTGCCCACGTCGCAGACGGTCCTCCAGGACGGCGACCTGGTGCACGTGATGATGCGGACGGACGAGGTCGAGCAGGTCGAGGCGGCCTTCGCCCACGGCCCCGAGGGGAGCGGTCACTGATGCGGGTCGCCATCGCCGGCGCGGGCGCGGTGGGTCGTTCCATCGCGGGCGAGCTGCTGGAGAACGGGCACGAGGTGCTGCTCATCGACAAGGCGCCGACCGCCATCTCGGTGGAGCGGGTGCCGCAGGCGGAGTGGCTCCTGGCCGACGCCTGCGAGATCACGTCCCTGGACGAGGCGGCGCTGCAGCGGTGCCACGTCGTGATCGCCGCGACGGGCGACGACAAGGTGAACCTCGTCGTGTCGCTGCTCGCGAAGACCGAGTACGGGGTGCCGCGGGTCGTCGCGCGGGTCAACAACCCGAAGAACGAGTGGCTGTTCACCGAGGCGTGGGGCGTGGACGTCGCCGTGTCGACGCCGCGCCTGATGTCGGCGCTGGTGGAGGAGGCGGTGAGCGTCGGCGATCTGGTCCGGCTGCTGCGCTTCAGCCACGGCGACGCGAACCTGGTGGAGCTGACCCTGCCGCCCGAGTCGGCGATCGCGGGGACGCGCGTCGGGGACGTGGCCTGGCCGCAGGACACCTCGCTCGTCACGATCATCCGCGGCTCGCGGGTGCTCACGCCGAGCGCCGAGGAGACGCTGGAGGCCGGCGACGAGCTGCTGTTCGTGGCCGCGCAGGCGCGCGAGGAGCAGCTGGAGGACCTGCTGTCGGTCCGCCGCGAGGACACCGCGACCGACTGAGCCGGGCCCACGACCACCGTACGTCCGCCGGCCCCGGAGCATGTGCCCCGGGGCCGGCGGACGTACGTGCGTGCGGGGGCGTACGTCCGTACGAGGTCGTTTGACGGCCGGGCGGGTACGGGGCGCCGGGCACGTACGAGGGCGAGGTACGGGCGCCGGGTACGTACGAGGGCGTGTGACGACCGGGCGGGTACGGGCGCCGGACACGTACGAGGGCCGGGGACCGATCGTGGTCCCCGGCCCTTCGCCGTACGTCTCCGGGCTCCGCGCCCGGCGCCGGGCGCGGAGCCCGTACAGGGCGGGCGCCCACGCGGGCAGGCGGCCTGGCGGCTCAGGCGTTGGCCTGGCGCTCCCGCTCGGCGGCGCGCTCGGCCTTGGCGGCCTTCTCCGCGCGCTCGGCCTCCTCCATCTCCGCGAACACGTCGATCGGCGGCGGCGCCTTGGCGAGGAACACCCACGTCAGGTAGACGGCCAGCAGGAACGGCGGGATCTTCAGCGCCACGAGCACCCAGCCGAGCTGCGTCGTGTCGGCCCACCAGTACAGGGGGAAGAGGATCGCGCACTTGCCGAGCAGGATGAAGCCCCACGCGTAGCTGGCCTTGGCGTACGCCTTCTTGCGGCCCGGGTTGCGGGTGCGCCAGGAGAGGTTCTCCTTGAAGACCGGGCCGAGCATGAGGCCGATCAGCGGGGCGCCCGCCAGCGTCGTGATGATGTACGCGAGGCCGAGGCCCAGCGTGTACAGCATGCCGGGCAGGTAGAAGTCCTTCGCGTCGCCGGTCATCATCGCGAAGACGACGCCGAAGCCGACGCCGAAGACGCCGCTGAAGGCGTGCTTCACCGTGTCGCGGCGGATCAGCCGGACGACGACCAGCAGCAGGGACACCGCGAGCGCCGCGAGGGCGGAGGCGTGCAGATCCTTGTTGATCGTGTAGATCGTGACGAAGAGGAGGCCGGGCAGGACGGTCTCCACCATGCCGCGGACGCCGCCGAACGCGTCGAACAGCGCGGCCTCGGTGACGGCCTTCACATCGTGGTCGCCACCCGGCCCGTCCTGGCCGGGCCGGGCCTCCGCGCCGTCCGGTCCGGCCGGGGAGCCGGCGGCGGAGGGGCCGGCGAGGCCGGTGTGTCCTGCGGTTTCGTGGCCGTCGTGGCCCCACGGGCCGCCAGCGTCGGTGGTCGGCTTGTCGGTTGACGTCACCGGCTACTCCTGTCCGAGCGGTCGCAGCTCGTATTTCGGATTGAACAGGACCCTGCGCCCCTGGCTCATGGAGATGCGGCCGGAGGCTATGAGCTTGCGGCCCGGTTCGATGCCCACGATGGACCGCCGTCCCAGCCACACCACGTCCAGCGGGGCCGTGCCGTCGAACAGCTCGGCCTCCAGGGCCGGCACTCCGGCCCTCGGACGGAGGGTGACCGTCCGCAAGGTACCAGTCACCTTCACGATCTGGCGGTCCCCGCAGTCGCAGATACGCGTGCAGCCCGCCGCCTCGGCGTCCTCCTGGAGCTCCTCGGACTCGAGCTCGCCCTGGGAGCTCGACAGCCGGTCCAGCATGCGGCGGAAGCGGCCGCCGGACTTCCCGGTACGCGGTGGTACAGCACTCATACGCAAAAGCCTACCGGGCTGCCCCGTCAGGCGGCGGGCCCTCGCACCCCGGCCCCGCCCCGGCTCCCCGCGCCGCTCCGGCCCGGCGCCGAGCGGGGACGCCGCAGGTCAGCGCTCGAACCGGTATCCCATGCCCGGCTCGGTGATGAAGTGCCTCGGGTGCGACGGGTCGGCCTCCAGCTTGCGGCGCAGCTGCGCCATGTAGACCCGCAGGTAGTTGGTCTCGGTGCCGTACGAGGGGCCCCACACCTCCTGGAGGAGCTGCTTCTGGCCCACGAGCCGGCCGCTGTTGCGCACCAGGACCTCCAGCAGATGCCACTCGGTCGGGGTGAGGCGGACGTCCTTGCCGCCCCGGTTGACCTTCTTGGCGGCGAGGTCGACGGTGAAGCCCTCCGTCTCCACGACGACGACGTCGCCCTCCCCGCCGACGGGCTCGGCGCGCCGGACCGCGGCCCGCAGCCTGGCCAGCAGCTCGTCCATGCCGAACGGCTTGGTGACGTAGTCGTCGGCGCCCGCGTCGAGGGCCTCGACCTTCTCGTCGGAGGTGTGGCGGGCGGAGAGCACGAGGATGGGGACGCGGGTCCAGCCGCGCAGCCCCCTGATGACGTCGACGCCGTCCATGTCGGGCAGCCCCAGGTCGAGGATGACCACGTCGGGGTGGCGCTGGGCGGCGAGGGTGAGGGCGGTCGCCGCGTCCGGCGCGGAGTCGACCTCGTACTTGCGCGCCTTCAGGTTGATCACGAGGGCGCGTACGATCTGCGGCTCGTCGTCGACCACGAGCACCCGCGTCATGAGGGGCCTGCTTTCTGTAGGAGCGGTGAACCGTGCGCGGTACGGGCGTCCGCGACGGGGACCGGAGCGGTGACGGCGCCGCCCCGGCGCGCCTCGGGCGCACGCGCGTCGGCCGCAGCGGCGTCCACGCCGGGGCCCGCGGTCGTACGGGCGTCCACCCCCGCGGCGTCCACGCCGGGGCCCGGAGCCGTACGGGCATCCGCCCCCGCGGCGTCCACGGCGGGGCCCGCGGTCGTACGGGCGTCCGCCGCGCGGAGGGTGAGGACCATGGTGAGCCCGCCGCCCGGGGTGTCCTCCGCGGTCAGGGTGCCGTGCATGGCCTCGGCGAAGCCTCGGGCGACGGCCAGGCCCAGGCCCACACCGGAGCCGCGCGGGGCGTCGCCGTACCGCTGGAAGGGGGCGAAGATCCGTTCCTTCGCCTCGTCGGGGACGCCGGGGCCGCGGTCGATGACCCGCACTTCGACGCGGTCCGCGTGGGCGCTGGCGGTGACGAGGACGCGGCTGCCGTCGGGGGCGTACTTCACGGCGTTCTCGACCAGGTTGGCGACGGTCCGCTCCAGCAGGCCCCGGTCGACGGTGACCATGGGCAGCGACTCGGGGATGTCCAGGTCGACGCTGCCCTCCGGGACGCCGCCCAGCGCCATCGGGACCACCTCGTCCAGGTCGGTGACGCGCAGCAGCGGCGTGACCGTGCCGGTCTGGAGGCGGGACATGTCCAGGAGGTTGCCGACGAGGTGGTCGAGGCGGTCGGCGCCGTCCTCGATGCCTTCGAGGAGGTCGGCGCGGTCCTCGTCGGACCATTCCACGTCGTCGGAGCGGAGCGAGGAGACGGCGGCCTTGATCGCGGCGAGCGGGGTGCGCAGGTCGTGGGAGACGGCGGCGAGCAGCGCCGTGCGGATCTTGTTGCCCTCGGCGAGCCTGCGGGCCTCCTCGGCCTCCCCCACCAGGCGCTGCCGGTCGCGGACGACGGCGGCCTGCGCGGCGAAGGCGCCGAGGACGCGGCGGTCCTCCGCGGGCAGGACGCGACCGGTCAGGGCGAGCGCCAGGTGGTCGCCGACGGGCATGTCGACGTCGGCGTCCTCGGGTCTCGTGGGCGGGCGGCCCGGCCCGGCGTGGGCGGCGCAGGTCCACGGGGCGCGGTCGTCGGACCGTTCGAGGAGGGCGACGGACTCCATGGCGAAGGTCTCGCGGACCCCCTGGAGGAGCCCGTCGAGGGTCGTGTCGCCGCGCAGGACGCTGCCGGCGAGAAAGGAGAGGATCTCCGATTCGGCGCGCAGCCGGGACGCCTGATGGGTGCGGCGGGCGGCGACGTCGACGACGGAGGCGACGGACGCGGCGACCGCGAAGAACACGGCGATGGCGACGATGTTCTCCGGGTCGGCGACGGTCCAGGTGCGGGTGGGCGGGGTGAAGTACCAGTTCAGGAGGAGGGAGCCGGCGGTCGCCGAGGCGAGCGCGGGGAACAGGCCGCCGAGCAGGGCCGCCGCGACGGTGAGCGTCAGGAACAGCAGCATGTCGTTGGCGAGGCCGGGTCCCGCGCCGAGGCCGATGCCGAGGCCGGCGCCCGCCTCCAGACCGGCGACGATCCAGGTGAGGAGGCAGGGGCCGATGACGCCGACGCCCCAGCCCCAGGCGCTGCGGGCGCGGCTGAGGCGGGCCCGGCGCGCGGCGGGCAGTCCGCGGCCGCGCCCGGCGGCGTCGTGGGTGACGATGTGGACGTCGAGGTCGGGTCCGCAGTCGCGGGCGACGGTTCCGCTGACGCCGGGCCCGAAGACGTACTGCCAGCTCTTGCGGCGGCTCGCGCCGAGCACTATCTGCGTGGCGTTGTGGGCGCGGGCGAACTCCAGCAGCGCGGCGGGGATGTCGTCGCCGATGACGTGGTGGAAGGTGCCGCCGAGGTCCTCGACGAGGGTGCGCTGGAGGGCGAGCTCCTTGGGGGAGGCGGAGGTCAGGCCGTCGCCGCGGGCCACGTACACGGCGAGGACCTCGCCGCCGGCGCCCTTCTCGGCGAGGCGGGCGGCGCGGCGGATGAGGGTGCGGCCCTCGCAGCCGCCGGTGAGGCCGACGACGATGCGCTCGCGGGAGCCCCAGATCGCGGAGACGCTGTGGTCCCTGCGGTACTGCTGGAGGTACTCGTCGACCCGGTCGGCGGTCCACAGCAGGGCCAGTTCGCGCAGGGCGGTGAGGTTGCCGGGGCGGAAGTAGTCGGCGAGGGCGGCGTCGACCTTGTCGGGGGCGTAGATGTTGCCGTGGGCCATGCGGCGGCGCAGGGCCTCGGGCGACATGTCGACCAGTTCGATCTGGTCGGCGCGGCGGACGATCTCGTCCGGGACGGTCTCCTCCTGCCGTACGCCGGTGATCGCCTCCACCACGTCGCCCAGCGACTCCAGGTGCTGGATGTTGACGGTGGAGACCACGTCGATCCCGGCGGCGAGCAGGTCCTGGACGTCCTGCCAGCGCTTGGTGTTGCGGGAGCCGGGGGCGTTGGTGTGGGCGAGCTCGTCGACGAGGGCGACGGCGGGGCGCCGGGCCAGCACGGCGTCGACGTCCATCTCGCGGAGGGTGGCGCCCCGGTGCTCGACGCTCCGGCCGGGGACCTGTTCGAGGCCGGCGAGCAGGGCCTCGGTGCGGGGCCTGGAGTGGTGCTCGACATGGGCGACGACGCAGTCGGTGCCGCGTTCGACGCGGCGGTGGGCCTCGGAGAGCATCGCGTACGTCTTGCCGACGCCCGGCGCCGCGCCGAGGTAGATCCGTAGCTTGCCGCGTCCCATCCTCATCCTCTTCCGGACGACCCTCTTCCGGACTGTGCGCTTCGCGCAGCACCGACCTTACGGCGGGGGATGAGGCGAAACCGGACGGGGGCGGTGTTTCCGGGCGGTCTTGACAGGACTCTGACACCCGTCACCCGGCGGCCGCCCCCTTCACGGCACGGTCAGCGGACCTCGGTGATCTCCGGGCCGCGCTGGAGCTGCCCCATGTCGCCGGAGAAGCGGGAGCCGGCCGGCTCACCCTCGGTCTGGACGCCCTCGGGGACCATCTGCGCGTCGTTGGGCAGCTTCAGGACGATCGGGTCGCGCGGGGCCATCGGGCCGTCGCCGCGTACGACGACCGTGTCGCGGAAGATCTGCTCCAGCAGTCCGGCGGCCTCCGGCTGCACGGCGCCCTGGCCGGAGATGACTCCGCGCAGGAACCAGCGGGGGCCGTCGACGCCGACGAACCGCACCAGCTGGACACCGCCCGTGCCGTCCGGCAGCTGCACCGGCACCTGGGCGCGCAGCTCCCAGCCGAGGGGGCCCTCGACCTCGTCGATGACACCGCCCTGCTGGGTGATGCCGGAGGCGATCTCCTCGCGGACCTCGCCCCAGATGCCCTCCTTCTTGGGGGCGGCGAAGGCCTGCAGCTGGATCGCGCTGTCGCGCAGGACGACCGTCGCGGCGACGATGGCGTCACCGGCGACCTCGACCCGCAGCTCCATGCCCTCGACGCCCGGGACGAAGAGGCCGCCCAGGTCGACGCGGCCCTCCTCGGGCCGGGACACCTCGGAGATGTCCCACGGGCCGTCCGGCCGGGGCGCGGGCGGAAGGTTCACCCGGCGCGGGCCGTCCTCCTCCGCCGCCTCGTCGGTGTCGACCTCGTCGACGACCTGCTCGGCCTCGCCCGCCGCGTTCTCGGCGGCACTGGCCTTCTTGCGACGTCCGAACACGTCACTGTCCTTCCCGGTCGGTTACGACCGCTGCGTATGGATTCCCACCCGTCCAGCCGCCCACGGCGGCATGCCCGCCCGTGGACCCGAAGCCCCCCTCGCCCCGTGCCGAGCCGGGAAGCTCCGCCACCTCGTGGAAGCGGACCTTCTCGACCTGCTGGACGACCAGCTGGGCGATCCGGTCGAACCGTTCGAACCGGACGCTCTCGCGCGGGTCGAGATTGACCACGATCACCTTGATCTCTCCACGGTACCCGGCATCGACCGTCCCCGGGGCATTCACGAGCCCGACTCCCAGCCGGGCGGCCAGCCCGGAGCGGGGGTGCACGAAGGCGGCGTACCCGTCGGGGAGGGCGATCGACACCCCGGTCGGGAGGACCGCGCGCTCGCCGGGAGCCAGGTCGACGGCCTCGGTGGTGACGAGGTCGGCGCCGGCGTCGCCTGGGTGCCCGTACGAGGGGAGGGGCACCTCCGGGTCGAGGCGGCGGATCAGTACGTCGACGGGGGTGCGCATCAGGGGTTCACCTCGAAGGCGCGGGCGCGCCGGATCTGGTCGGGGTCGGCCATGGCGGCCTGGATCTCCTCCGGGCGGCCGTTGTCGACGAAGTGGTCGACCTTGACCTCGACGAAGAGGGCGTCGGCGCGGACGGCGACGGGGCCTTCGGGCCCGCCGATCCGGCCGGTGGCGGTGGAGTAGATCTTCCGGCCGTGGACGGCGGTCACCTCCGCCTGGAGGTGGAGGACGGTGCCGACGGGCACGGGGCGCGTGAAGTCGGTCTCCAGGCGGCCGGTCACGGCGATCACGCGCAGCATCCAGCCGAGGGCGCCGAGCGTCTCGTCGAGCGCGGTGGCGAGCACGCCGCCGTGGGCGAGGCCGGGGGCGCCCTGGTGGTCGGGGGTGACGGTGAACTCGGCGGTGACGGACACGCCCTCGCCGGCCCTGGCCTCCAGGCGCAGTCCGTGCGGCTGGTTGCCGCCGCAGCCGAAGCAGTACGCGTAGTGGGACCCGAGCGGTTCGCCCGGCGCGGGCGCGTCGGGGTGCCGTACGGGCGGCCGGGCCTCGGCGGGCGGGGTCAGTGCAGTGCTCACAGCCGCAGACCTTACCCGCGCGGCGGGGCGGTGGCCGCACCGTGCCAAGCTTGGGTGTATGCAGCCTTCCGACCGCCCTACGGCTCCGCAGTACGACGAACGTCTCACCGCCCCCGGCCCCTGGTGGGTGATCGCCGCCCTGCTGGGGCTGTCCGGCGGCCTGGTGGCCATGCCGCTGGGCGTGGTGCCGATGCTGGGCGGGCTCATCGCGGCGGGGGCGCTCGCCGCGATCGCGGTCAGCTCGTACGGCTCCGCGCGCGTGCGGGTGGTGGCCGGTTCGCTGGTCGCGGGGGACGCGCGCATCCCCGTGGAGGCACTGGGCGAGCCGGAGGCGCTGGACGCCGACGAGGCGCGGGCGTGGCGGACGTACAAGGCGGACCCGCGCGCGTTCATGCTGCTGCGCGGCTACATCCCGCGCGCGGTGCGCGTGGAGGTGACGGACCCGGACGACCCGACGCCGTATGTGTACGTGTCGACCCGCGACCCCGAGGGCCTGGCGGCGGCGATCCGCGCGGCCCGGGCGGCAGAGGTCGCGGAGTAGCGGCGACCGGCTGCCGGCCGGCACCGGGCTCGTACGTCCCGGCGGGCCCGGTACCGGCCGACTGCGCGGGGCGCGGCCGGGACGGGGCCCCAAGGACGTGGAGGCAGGGCGCGAGGGCACGCCGGGCTCGGGGGCCCGGGAGCAGGTGCCCGGGTCCGGTCCGCGGCCCCGGGCGCGGCGGCGTTCCCGCGGCCGGGCGGGGCCGCGGCGGCGGGGTGGTGTGGGTCGGGCGGCTAGAAGCCGAGCTCCTTGGGGTTCTCCGGCTGCTCCAGCGGGGGCAGGTCGGGGAGGGCGTCCCAGGGCACCTGGCGGGTGCGCAGGTCGTTGCGGACCTGCTCGGCGAGCTTCTTCGTGTCGCGGCGGTTCATCACGGCGCCGACGGTGGCGCCGACCATGAACGGCAGCAGGTTCGGCAGGTTCCGCACGGTGCGCTTCATGATCTGCTGGCGCAGTTCGCGCTTGACCCGGCCGCCGAGTGCCGCGTTGACGGTGGTGGGCTTGGTGAGGTCGATGCCGCGCTCCTCGGTCCAGGCCGTCAGGTAGGCCATGGAGCGCTCCTTGAGGTTGCCGGGCGGCCGCTGGCCGTACACCTCGTGGAGCTCGGCGACGAGCTTCAGTTCGATGGCGGCGACGCCGGTGACCTCCGCGGCCAGCTCGGCGGGCATCGCCGGGGGTACGGGCAGCATCGCGGCGGCGCCCACTCCGGCGCCGACCGTCGCCGACGCCGTCGCGGCGCCCGCGATCAGCTTGTCGGCGAGCTCCTCGGGCCCCAGGCCCGGGAACTGCCTGCGCAGGGTCGCCAGGTCCCGCACGGGCACGCGGGGGGCGGCGTCGATGATCCGGTCGGCCAGGTAGGCCAGGCCGGCCTTGGCGCCCGCGCTGCTCTTGAGCACGCCGCGCTTGACGAGGTCCACGCCGCGGGAGCCGGCCGCGGCCAGCGTGCGGCGTGGCCTCGTGTCGCCGGCGGGTTCGAGCGAGGCCGGGCGGCCTCGCTCGTCGTCACGCGCGTCGGGGGAGGGCAGGTGGGCGGAGGGTCCGGCCGGCGCCTCGTGAGCGCCGTCCGCCGACCCCGGGCCGCCCTCGGCGGCCTCCGGCTTCCCGGGGAAGCGGAGCCTTTTCCTGAACGGGTTCTCGCCTGCCACGACCGACCCGTCCTCAGTCGCAGTCTCGGCAGATCGGCTGGCCGTTCTTCTCCCGGGCCAGCTGGCTGCGGTGGTGCACGAGGAAGCAGCTCATGCAGGTGAACTCGTCGGCCTGCTTCGGCAGGACGCGGACGGCCAGTTCCTCGTTGGAGAGGTCGGCACCCGGCAGCTCCAGGCCCTCGGCGGCCTCGAACTCGTCGACGTCGACCGCGGAGGTCGACTTGTCGTTCCGCCGGGCCTTCAGCTCTTCGAGACTGTCCTGGTCGACGTCGTCATCGGTCTTGCGTGGGGTGTCGTAGTCCGTAGCCATGTCACTCTCCCCCTCTGGGTGTTTGCGGTGTCTCCAGCGCACGTAACGCGTGAGAGGCCGGACTTGTGCCCGACCTGAGGCGGAGATTTTGCCTCACATCAAGGTCTGTTACTCAATCGACACCCAACCGGACCCCTCTTGAGTGATCGGGTTTGGGTGGCGAACGGGACCGTACACGGTCGGGATCGTGCGCTTCACAGGCACCACCCCGTGTACTTCCCGTGATCCATGGGCCTGGAAACCCGGACTTTTCATGGTTTTCCAGGGCCAAATTCCCTCACGGACCGTGACCGAAGGAAGGTCTACACCTGTGATCGATCACACAGAGTGCAAACGTGGCCCGCCTGAGGAAATTCCGCGTACAGCGAACACGGAGCCGCGCCCGGCGCCCGGCTCACCTCGGCAGAGTGACGCGCATCACGAGCCCCCCGCCCTCACGCGGCACCGCCGTGATCCGTCCGCCGTGGGCGCGGGCCACCGACCGGACGATCGACAGCCCGAGCCCGACGCCCCGGTCGCTTCCCGTCCGCTCCTCGCGCAGCCGCCGGAACGGCTCGAAGAGGTTGTCGATCTCGTACGCCGGGACGACCGGGCCCGTGTTGGACACCACCAGCACCGCCTGCGCCCCCTCCACGGCCGTGGTGACCTCCACCCAGCCGTCCTCGGGGACGTTGTAGCGGACGGCGTTCTGGACCAGGTTCAGGGCGATGCGCTCCAGGAGGACGCCGTTGCCCTGCACCACCGCCGGCGCCCGCTCGCCGCGGATCTCCACGCCCTTCGCCTCGGCCTCGCCGCGCACCTGGTCGATGGCGCGGGAGGCCACCTCGGCGACGTCCACGGGCTTGCGCTCCACGATCTGGTTCTCGCTGCGGGCGAGCAGCAGCAGGCCCTCCACCAGCTGCTCGCTGCGCTCGTTGGTGGCCAGCAGCGCCTTGCCCAGCTCCCGCATCTCGACGGGCGCCGCGGGGTCGGAGAGGTGCACCTCCAGCAGCGTGCGGTTGATCGCCAGCGGTGTGCGCAGCTCGTGCGAGGCGTTGGCGACGAACCGCTGCTGGGCGGTGAAGGCCCGCTCCAGCCGGTCCAGCATCTCGTCGAAGGTGTCGGCCAGCTCCTTCAGCTCGTCGTCCGGGCCCGCCAGCTTGATGCGGCGGCTCAGGTCCGAGCCGGCGACCTGCCGGGCGGTGCGGGTGATCCGGCCCAGCGGCGACAGGACGCGGCCGGCCATGGCGTACCCGAAGGCGAACGCGATGACGCTCAGGCCCAGCAGCGCGAACAGCGAGCGCCGCAGCAGGTCGTCCAGGGCCAGATCGCGCTGGTGCTGGAGGCAGGCGGCCATGGCGTCGTTGAACTGGGAGGGCGTCACGCCCTCCGCGGGCAGCCGGCACCAGTCGAAGTTCGGTTCGACCTCCCCCTTGAGCAGGCTGAAGGGCAGGTCGTCGGTGCTGATGTACAGCGCCTGGCGGGTGAGCAGGTAGATGATCGACAGCAGCAGGACCCCGGCGATCAGGAACATGCCGCCGTACAGCAGCGTGAGCCGTATCCGGATGGTCGGCCGCAGCAGGGGGCGGGCGGGGATCTGGGGGTCCCAGGTGGGTTTGGGGGGCGCCGGGGGCGGCGCGGGCGTGCCTGTCACGGTCAGATCCGGTAGCCGGAGCCGGGCACGGTGATGATGACGGGCGGCTCGCCGAGCTTGCGGCGCAGGGTCATGACCGTGACGCGGACGACGTTGGTGAACGGGTCGGTGTTCTCGTCCCAGGCCTTCTCCAGGAGCTGCTCGGCGGAGACGACGGCGCCCTCGCTGCGCATCAGCACCTCCAGGACGGCGAACTCCTTCGGGGCCAGCTGGATCTCCCGGCCGTCGCGGAAGACCTCGCGGCGGTTGGGGTCGAGCTTGATCCCGGCGCGCTCCAGGACGGGCGGCAGCGGCACGGTCGTCCGCCGGCCGAGCGCCCGGACGCGGGCGGTCAGCTCGCTGAACGCGAACGGCTTGGGCAGGTAGTCGTCGGCGCCCAGCTCCAGGCCCTCGACGCGGTCGCTGACGTCGCCGGACGCGGTGAGCATCAGCACACGGGTCGCCATGCCCAGCTCGACGATCCGGCGGCAGACGTCGTCCCCGTGGACGAGGGGCAGGTCGCGGTCCAGGACGACGACGTCGTAGTCGTTGACGCCGACGCGCTCCAGAGCGGCGGCCCCGTCGTACACGACGTCGACCGCCATGGCCTCCCGGCGCAGTCCGGTGGCCACCGCATCGGCGAGCAGCTGCTCGTCCTCGACGACGAGTACGCGCACGGCGCTGTTCCTTCCTCCGAGCCCGCATTCGGGCAGATCTTGGACAGCGGCGGGTCTGCCGGTGTCCTGGCCATCCTGCCCCTTACGCGCGTAAACCGGCTGTAAGGCGGCCCGCGGGCGGGCTCACCGGGGCGGTGCGACCGGACGCGATCACGACACTCACGGGTGTTTGAGGTTTCCCTGAGGTTCCGGTTGGGGAGGACGACTGCACACCCGAGATCACGCCGTGTATGTGGCACGCCACGAGCCGCTCTGTCCCCCAGAGGCGCTGTGCGTGGTCCGGAAACCTCACCCTCGGCACACCCCCGTGCCGCCGACCCATGACGAGGGGGCGCATCATGGACGCTTTCACCGCAGGACTGCTGCAGCGCATAAGGGCGACCGAAACCGACCTGACGCGGGCCCGGGAGACCGGGGACGACTTCCTGGCCGACGTCGAGCAGGCGGAGCTGGACGACCTGCGCCGCCTGGCGGCGGAGCACGGCGTGGAGCTCTCCACGGTCTGACGTCCGACGGCCCGGCCGCGAAGGCCCCGGCGTCCCTCCCAGGGGCCCGGGGCCTTCGCACGCGCACGCCGCCCGCCGGACCCCGTCGCCAGGGCCGTACGCCCCCGAGGGCTCCGGCCCGGGCGGCGCGTGTCCCGGTGGGGCGGTCAGTCGTGCCAGGCGCCGAAGTCCTCCAGGAGGGTCTGGAGCGGCTCGAAGACGCCCGGGACGCCCGCGACCGTCAGGTCGTCGGACGCGGGCCCGCCGGGCCTGCCGCCGGTCAGGGCGCCCGCCTCGCGCGCGATGAGCGCCCCGGCGGCCCGGTCCCAGGGCCGCAGGCCCCGCTCGTAGTAGCCGTCCAGTCGGCCGGCGGCCACGTCGGCGAGGTCCACGGCGGCCGAACCGCTCCGGCGAATGTCCCGCACGAGGGGCAGCAGCCGGTGGGCCACCTCCGCCTGGTGCGCGCGGACGGTCGTGACGTAGTTGAACCCGGTCGCGACGAGCGCCTGGTCCAGCGGCGGGGCCGGCCGCACGCGCAGCCGCCGCTCCCCCAGCCACGCGCCCCGGCCGCGTACGGCGTGGAAGGTCTCGCCGCGCGTGGGGATCTCCACCACGCCCACGAGCGCTTCGCCGTCCCGTTCGGCGGCGATGGAGACGGCCCAGGTCGGCAGGCCGTACAGGTAGTTCACCGTGCCGTCCAGCGGGTCGACGACCCACCGGATGCCGCTGGTGCCCTCCGCGTCGGCGCCCTCCTCGCCGAGCAGGCCGTCGTGCGGGCGGTGCTTCGCGAGGTGCTCCGTGATCAGCTTCTCGGCGGCGATGTCCATCTCGGTGACCACGTCGATGGGGCTCGACTTGGTCGCGGCGACGCCCAGGTCCGCCGGGCGCCCGTCGCGCAGCAGGGCGCCGGCGCGGCGGGCGGCCTCCAGGGCGACGGCCAGCAGTTCGTCCCGCAGCGGGTCGTCGGACGGGTCGGGCGGGAGCTGCTCGGTCACGGGGCCTCCTCAGGCGTACGGGCTGTCGGCGCCGGCCGCGGCGGGCCGCTCCGCGCGGGCGGGGCAGCAGCCGACGGGGCACAGGTCGTGCGAGGGTCCGAGCGCGCCCAGGGCGCACCGCTCGACGGTGGCGCCGCGCTCGGTGGCGGCCCGCTCCAGGAGCAGCTCGCGGATGGCGGCGGCGAAGCGCGGGTCGGCGCCGACGGTGGCGGAGCGGCGTACGGGCAGGCCCAGCTCGGCGGCCTTGGCGGTGGCCTCCGTGTCGAGGTCGTACAGGACCTCCATGTGGTCGGAGACGAAGCCGATGGGCACCATGACGGCGGCCGGGGCGCCCTCCTTGTGCAGCTCCTCCAGGTGGTCGCAGATGTCGGGCTCGAGCCACGGGATGTGCGGGGCGCCGCTGCGGGACTGGTAGACGAGCCGCCACGGGTGGGCGGTGCCGGTGCGCTCGCGGACGGCGTCGGCGATGAGGCGGGCCACGTCGAGGTGCTGCTTCACGTACGCGCCGCCGTCGCCGTGGTCCCGGACGGGTCCGGAGGTGTCGGCGGCGGAGTCCGGGATGGAGTGGGTGGTGAAGGCCAGGTGGGCGCCGGAGCGGACGCCCTCGTCCAGCTCGGCGAGCGAGCGGAGGACGCCTTCGACCATGGGCTCGACGAAGCCGGGGTGGTTGAAGTAGTGCCGCAGCTTGTCGACCTTCGGCAGGGACAGGCCCTCCGCCTCCAGCGCGGCGAGCGCGTCCGCGAGGTTCTCGCGGTACTGCCGGCAGCCGGAGTAGGAGGCGTAGGCGCTGGTGGCCAGGACGGCGATGCGGCGGCGGCCGTCGCGGACCATCTCGCGCAGGGTGTCCGTCAGATAGGGCGTCCAGTTGCGGTTGCCCCAGTAGACCGGCAGGTCGAGGCCGGCCGCCGCGAAGTCCTCGCGCAGCGCGGCGAGCAGGGCCCGGCACTGGGCGTTGATCGGGCTGACGCCGCCGAACCGGAAGTAGTGCTGCCCGACCTCCTTGAGGCGCTCCTTGGGGATGCCCCGGCCCCGCGTCACGTTCTCCAGGAAGGGGACCACGTCGTCGGGTCCCTCCGGGCCGCCGAAGGAGAGCAGCAGCAGCGCGTCGTACGGGGCTGGGTCGAGCTGGTCGGACACAGGCTGATCGGACATGGTCCCGATCCTGCCACCCGGCACTGACAGCGGGAAAACCGGTGGTGCGCCCTCCCCCGTTCGGCCGTAACCTGTGAAGGCTGTCCCTACGGCTTACCTCGCCGGCTCTCCCCGCCGGCCGCGCCACACCCCCCGCTCCGGAGTGCTCCTTGCCCAGTCCCTATCGTGCGATTTTCGCCGTCCCCGGCACCCGGGGGTTCTCCGCCGCCGGTCTCATCGGGCGGATGCCGCTGGCCATGATGGGCGTGGGCGTCCTGACGATGATCACGGAGCTGTCGGGCCGGTACGCGCTCGCGGGTCTGCTGACGGGCACGCTGGCGCTGTCGGCCGCGGTCCTGGGCCCGCAGGTGTCCCGGCTGGTGGACCGGTACGGGCAGCGGCGGGTGCTGCGTCCGGCGACGCTGGTGTCGGTGGTGTCCGGCGGGGCGCTGGTGGTGTGCGCGCAGTGGGGGCTGCCGGACTGGACGCTGTTCGTGTGCACGCTGGGCGCCGGGTGCGTGCCGAGCGTCGGGGCGATGACCCGCGCGCGGTGGGCGGAGATCCTCCGCGGCCGTCCGCAGGACCTGCACACGGCGTACTCGCTGGAGTCCATCGTCGACGAGCTGTGCTTCATCCTGGGGCCGCCCCTGTCGATCGGCCTGTCCACGGCCTGGTTCCCGGCCGCCGGTCCGGTGCTGTCGGGTGCCTTCCTGCTGGTGGGCGTCTGGTGGCTGACCGCGCAGCGGGCGACGGAACCCGCGCCGCACCCGGTCGAGAAGCACGCTCCGGCGCGGACGAGCGCGCTGCGCTCCCCCGGGCTGCAGGTGCTCGTGGTGGCGTTCGTCGCGACCGGCGCGATCTTCGGTGCGGTGGACGTGGTGACCGTGGCGTTCGCCGAGGAGCAGGGGCACAAGTCGGCTTCGAGCCTGGTGCTGGCGGTCTACGCGGGCGGTTCGTGCCTGGCGGGCGCGGTGTTCGGGACGCTGCGGCTGAAGGGCGCCCCCGCGCGGCGCTGGGTCGTGGGTGTGCTCGCGATGGCCGTGAGTATGATCCCCCTCCAACTGGCCGGGAACCTGTCGTTGCTGGCCGTGGCGCTCTTTGTCGCGGGCCTCGCCATCGCGCCGACGATGGTGACGACCATGGCCCTGGTGGAGGCGCACGTACCGCGCGGCAAGCTCACCGAGGGCATGACCTGGACCGGAACCGGGCTCGCGGTCGGTGTGGCGCTCGGCACGTCGGTCTCCGGCTGGGTGGTGGCCGAGCACGGGGCGGACGTGGGGTACGTGGTGCCCGGCGTGGCGGGGGTGCTCGCGGCCGTGGTGGCGTTCCTGGGGTACCGCCGGCTGAACAGGCCGGTGCCGACGCGGGAGGGGCAGCGTGCGCAGCAGGACCCTGAGCAGTCTGAAGGCATGGACGGGACCGGGCGGGACGAGCCGGCTGAGCGGGCTCGTGAGGAGGAGCGGCCCGGCCGGAGCGAGCGGCACCTGGCGTAACTGGGCGGGGAACGTCTCCGTCCGGCCCGAGCGGGACGTCATGCCGGCGTCCGTGGAGGAGCTGGCCGACGCGGTCCTGACGGCCGCCCGGGAGGGCCTGCGGGTCAAGACGGTGGGGACGGGCCACTCGTTCACGTCGATCGCCTCGACCGACGGGCTGCTGATCCGCCCGGATCTGATGACCGGCATCCGGCGGGTCGACCGTACGGCGATGACGGTGACCGTGGAGTCGGGGACGCCGCTGAAGCGGCTGAACGCGGCGCTGGCCCGCGAGGGGCTGTCGCTGACGAACATGGGCGACATCATGGAGCAGACCGTCGCGGGCGCGATCAGCACCGGGACGCACGGCACGGGACGGGACTCCGGTTCGCTCGCCGCGCAGGTGCGCGCGCTGGAGCTGGTGACGGCGGACGGACGGGTGCTCACCTGCTCCGCCAAGGAGAACCCGGAGGTCTTCGCGGCCGCCCGGATCGGCCTGGGCGCGCTGGGCGTCATCTCGGCGGTGACGTTCGCGGTCGAGCCGATGTTCCTGCTCACCGCGCGCGAGGAGCCGATGGGCTTCGACCGGGTGACGGCCGAGTTCGAGCAGCTGCACGCCGAGAACGAGCACTTCGAGTTCTACTGGTTCCCCCACACCGGCAACTGCAGCACCAAGCGCAACAACCGCAGCCAGGGCCCCGCCGATCCGCCCGGCGCGGTGAGCGGCTGGTTCGAGGACGAGTTCCTGTCCAACGGGGTGTTCCAGGTGGCCAACTCCTTCGGGCGGGCCGTACCGGCCGCCGTCCCGGCCATCGCGCGGATCTCCAGCCGGGCGCTGTCGCCGCGGACGTACACCGACATCCCGTACAAGGTGTTCACCAGTCCCCGCCGGGTGCGCTTCATGGAGATGGAGTACGCCGTGCCGCGGGAGGCGGCGGTCGCCGCGCTGCGGGAGCTGCGGGCGATGGTCGACCGGTCACCGCTGCGGGTGAGTTTCCCGGTGGAGGTGCGGACGGCCCCGGCGGACGACATCACGCTGTCCACCGCGTCGGGCCGGGACACCGCGTACATCGCGGTCCACATGTACCGGGGGACCCCCTATCGGGCGTACTTCACGGCCGCGGAGCGGATCATGACGGCGCACGGGGGGCGCCCCCACTGGGGGAAGGTCCACACGCGCGACGCCGCGTACCTCGCGGAGGCGTACCCCCGTTTCGGGGAGTTCGCGGCGCTGCGGGACCGGCTCGATCCCGACCGCCTCTTCGGCAACCCCTATCTGCGGCGGGTGCTGGGTGACTGACCGCTCGTCCGGAGGAACACACGGGAGGGGGCGCGGTTCGCTCCTTTTGGTCTGATTTCCCGCACCGCCCGCCCGGGGGCCGGGCCATGTCGGGGCGTCATATACCGGACACCGCGAGAACTTCGACGGCGCGCCGGTGCACCGACATGGCCCGAATGGAGTACTGTGACGAACCCTGGGCATCGGTCCCTTACGGATGTCCGGGATCAACGGGAGGGGCCGGAAATGGCACTCGATCCGGCGGCGCCGCCATACCGCACGGGGGCCTGCGACGGAGCGTGACCGACCAGTCACGTAAGGTCGTGAAATAGGTTACCGTGCCATGACGGCGTTCCAGGGCCCATGCCCGACACGCCGGTCAACACGGCAAGGTTGTGGCAGGCTGCACCCGGGCAGGCCACACTCGACTAGCGGAAGCAGCGACGCACGTGACGTCGGCAGGCACCACCCGGGAGGTCCCCATGCCCGAACTGCGTGTCGTGGCCGTCTCCAACGACGGCACACGACTGGTGCTGAAGGCTGCGGACAACACGGAGTACACGCTTCCGATTGACGAGCGGCTGCGCGCCGCCGTCCGCAACGACCGGCCCCGCCTCGGCCAGATCGAGATCGAGGTGGAGAGCCACCTGCGGCCCCGTGACATCCAGGCGCGGATACGGGCCGGTGCCTCCGCCGAGGAGGTCGCCCAGCTCGCGGGCATCCCCGTCGAGCGGGTCCGCCGCTTCGAGGGCCCCGTGCTCGCAGAGCGCGCCTTCATGGCCGAGCGGGCCCGGAAGACCCCCGTCCGCAGGCCCGGCGAGAACGCGGGCCCGCAGCTCGGCGAGGCGGTGCAGGAGCGGCTGCTGCTGCGCGGCGCCGAGAAGGACAGCGTGGCCTGGGACTCCTGGCGCCGCGACGACGGCACCTGGGAGGTGCTGCTCGTCTACCGGGTGGCCGGCGAGGTGCACACGGCGAGCTGGACGTACGACCCGCCGCGGCGGCTCGTCCAGGCCGTGGACGCCGAGGCGCGCGCGCTCATCGGCGAGACCGACGACGCCGTCGCCGTGCCGGAGCCCAGCTTCCCGTTCGTCCCGCGCATCGCGCGGCTGCCGCGCGAGCGGGCCGTCGACCGGGCGGCGCCGCCCGCGCCGAGCGCCGAGCCCGCGGAGGAGTCGGAGCGGGACTCGCTGACCAGCCTCCTGGAGGCGGTGCCCAACTTCCGGGGCGACATGGTCGTTCCCGACCGCGCGACCGGCACGGACGGCGGCTCGTCGGCCGCCGAGCCGGACAGCGAGCCGGACGCCGAGGAGCCCCCGGCCCCCGCCGCGTCGGCGGGCGCCGGATCGGCGTACGCCGACGTCCTGATGCCCCGTTCGGTGACCGGCCACCGCGACCGGCTGATCGGCACGACGGACCGGCAGGCGGAGGCCGACGGGGTGCGCCCGGGCCGCCGCGCGGCGGTGCCCAGCTGGGACGAGATCGTCTTCGGCACCCGGCGCAAGAAGCAGGAGTAGCGCGGCGCCGCGGCAAGAGCCCCTCACCTCCGGTGGGTGCCTGCGCCGCGGCCCGGGGATCGCGAGGAGGCACACGTGGCGCGCCCGTCCGTACCGGACCTGCCCACGCGGACGCCGGGCCTGGTGCTGAGCGAGCTGACGCTCCGTGACGCCGAGGCGTACCACCGGCTGCTCGACATGAACCGCGCGCATCTGAGCCGCCTGGGCGACTACCAGGAGGAGAGCCGGGCCACGCCCGCCTGGGTCCGCCGCCACCTGGCCGAGGACCCCGGGCCGGACCTGCGCTACGGGATCCGTCTGCACGGCGAGCTGATCGGCCGCGTGGACCTCGTCGCCACCGACCCTCCGCGCTACGGCACCGGTTACTGGCTCTGCCGGTCCCGGGTCGGCGCCGGCCACGCCACGGCCGCCTGCGAGGCCCTCTACGGCCACGCGGCCCGCGTCCTGGGAGCCACCGACGTGTTCGCCGGAGTCACCCACGGCAACGACAGGAGCACCGCCCTGCTCACCCGCCTCGGTTTCGAACCGGTGGCGGTCTTCGAGCAGTACACCCGCTTCCGCCTGCGCCTCACCCGGTAGGCGCCGGTCCGGCGGCCCGCCCCGCGCGTCCGGGTCCGCGGGGCGTCCGGCCGGCCGGGCTCGACGGCCCGTGGGCCGCGGCTCCGGTCGGGTCCCGCTCGGGGCACGCGGGCCGCGGCCGTCCGGTCAGCCCCGCTCGGGGCCCGTGGCGACCGGGCGGGAAGGGTCGCGGGTCCAGTCCGACCAGGAGCCGGCGTACAGCGCGGCCCGTACGCCCGCCGTCTCCAGCGCCAGCACCTCGTGCGCCCCCGACACGCCCGAGCCGCAGTAGACGCCCACCTCGGGCGCGTCCAGGGCGCCCAGCTCCTTGAACCGCGCCGCCAGCGCCTCGGCCGGCAGGAACCGGCCGTCCGCCGCGACGTTCTCCGTCGTCGGGGCCGACACGGCGCCCGGGATGTGGCCACCCACCGGGTCGATCGGCTCCACCTCGCCCCGGTACCGCTCCCCCGCCCGCGCGTCCAGCAGCAGCCCCGTCCGGGCCAGGGCCGCCGCGCCGTCCGCGTGCAGCAGCGGCAGTCCGCCCGGTACGGGGACGAAGTCGCCCGGCACCGGCTCCGGCACCGCCGTCGACAGCTCGCCCCGCCACGCGGCCAGCCCGCCGTCCAGCACCCGCACATCGGCGTGACCGGCCCAGCGCAGCAGCCACCAGGCCCGCGCGGCCGCCCAGCCCTGGCCGCCGTCGTACGCGACGACCCGCGAACCGGACGACACCCCGGCCGCACGCATCGCCGCGCCGAACGCCTCCGGGTCCGGCAGCGGATGGCGGCCGCCCTCGCCGGGCGGGCCGGCCAGCTCCGTGTCGAGGTCGACGTACACGGCGCCGGGGATGTGCCCCGCCTCGTACGCGGGACGGCCGGGCGGGCCGCCCAGCTCCCAGCGGACGTCCAGCAGCACGAGGCCGGTCCCGCCGGGCTGCGGGGACGCGAGCTCGGCCGCCAGGTCGGCGGCGGACACCAGGGGGTGCGAGTCGGTGCTTGCGTTGCGGTTCATACGTGCCATCCTCGCGCAGATACGGCCCCCGCCGGGAGGACTGACGGCGAGAACCGGGGATGGGACCGGGAATTTTCGGGCATCCTCCTGCGGGATCGCGCCGATCCGCGGCGCGGCCGGGGCGCACCGCGCGGCCTGCGGTGCCGGCATCTGACGAGGTGTGATGCCGCCGCGCCGGCGCGGTCCGCGCCCGGTTCCCCCGCACGGCCACGACGATGGTCCGAGGAGAATGTGACGATGACCGAGGCGGCCCGGTGCGAGCCGGGTACACCCTGCTGGGTGAGCTTGATGGTGCACGGCCTTGACGCGACGCGGGAGTTCTACGGGGAGCTGTTCGGCTGGGAGTTCGCGCCCGGCCCCGCCCGGCTCGGCCCGTACGTGCGGGCGCTGCTCGACGGCAGGGAGGTCGCGGGCATCGGCCTGCTGCCGGCCGGGAGCGGTCTGCCGGGCGCCTGGACGCCGTACCTGGCGACCGACGACGCCGACGGCACGGCCGAGTCGGTCCGCTGCGCCGGCGGGACGGTGGCGGTGGGCCCGCTGGACGCGGGCGACACGGGACGGCTCGTGATCTGCTCCGACCCGTCGGGCGCGGTCTTTGGGGTGTGGCAGGCGGCCGCGTTCGCGGGGACGGAGGCGGCGGGCGCGCCGGGCACGCCGTTCTGGAACGAGCTGCTGACGCACGACGCCGAGCCGGCCGGGAAGTTCTACCGGACGGTCTTCGGCTGCGAGCCCGCGCCGATGGGCGCGAAGGACACGGACCGGGTGGCGCTGCGTGCCGGGGGGCGGCCGGTCGCTTCGGTGCGCGGGGCCGGCCGGGCCCTGCCGCGCGACCGGGGCGCGCACTGGACCACGTGGTTCGAGGTGGCCGACCCGGATGCCGCCGCGCGGCGGGTGGTGGAGCTGGGCGGCCGCGTCGTGGAGGCGCCGGAGGACGGCGCCGAGGGGCGGCGGGCGACGGTGGCGGACCGGGAGGGCGCGGTCTTCACGGTCGTACGGCCGAAGGGGCGGTGAGGGCGGGCGGTCGGCGGACGCCGGTCGCCGCGCCGGGGGCGGTCGGCGGGCGCGGTGCTCACGGTGGTGCTCACGGCGGGGGCGGTCGGCGGGCGCGGTGCTCACGGTGGTGCTCACGGCGGGGGCGGTCCGCGGGCGCGGCGCTCACGGCCGGGGCGGCCGGGCAGGCCCGGGTGCTCACGGCGCGGCGGTGAGGACCGGGGGCGGTCGGCGCGGCGCTGAGGGCCGGGTGGTCGGGGCGGGAGCCGGGGCGGAGGGGGCTACGGCCGCGTGCCGAGGGGCGGCTCGACGGGGAGGACGTCCGGGGAGAGGGCGGCCGCGCGGGCGGTGGCGGCCGTCATCCTCCGCCGGTGGTGGCGCCGGCACAGCACCTCGTACCCGACCTCGTTCCCGGCGTTGACGTCACCCACGACGACCTGGGCGCCCTCGACGACCATCACCCCGCCGACCGTGCGCGCGTTGTGCGTGGCCCGCGCGCCGCACCAGCACAGCGCCTCCACCTGGAGGACCTCCACGCGGTCGGCGAGCTCCACCAGCCGCTGGGAGCCGGGGAACAGCTTGGAGCGGAAGTCGGTGGTGATGCCGAACGCGAACACGTCCAGCTCCAGGTCGTCCACGACCCGGGCGAGCTGGTCTATCTGCTCGGGTGCGAGGAACTGCGCCTCGTCCGCGATCACGTAGTCGCAGCGCCCGCCGCGCGACAGGTGGTCGACCAGGTACGCGTAGAAGTCGAACTCCTCGGCCGCCTCGACGGCCTCCGTCACCAGTCCGAGGCGGGAGGAGAGCTTGCCCGCGCCGGCCCGGTCGTTGCGGGTGAAGATCATGCCCTGGAGGCCGCGCGCGGAACGGTTGTGCTCGATCTGCAGAGCGAGGGTGCTCTTTCCGCAGTCCATCGTTCCGGAGAAGAACACGAGCTCGGGCATGGGAAAGTGACGACCTTTCGGGTCTGCGGTCTGCGATCTGCGGGCGGGGGGCGGGTGCCGGGCGTGCCGACTAGGTGCGGACTTCGAGCAGCGGTACGAGCTGTTCGGCGGGGGTCATCGAGCCGTGCATGCCCGCCATCGCGGACTCGTGCGGCTCGGCGAGGGACGCCGTCAGCGCCACGTCGTCGTGCGCGGCGGCGACCACGTCGCCGATCCGGCCGAGGACCCGCTCGTCGATGTGCGGCCCGAACCAGCCCGCGTCGATCGCCTCGTCGCGCCCCGCGACCCAGAAGCGGTCGCCGAGCACCTCGCGCCAGACGGCCAGCACATCGGCCTCGGCGCCCGGTACGGCGTAGACGTGGCGGGCCCGGCCCTCGCCGCCCAGCAGGGCGACCCCGGCGCGCAGCTCCCAGTCCTCGTCGAAGTCGATGCGGGACTCCTCGTCGAAGGGGATGTCCACCATGCCGTGGTCCGCCGTGACGTACAGCGCCGAGCGCGCCGGCAACTGCTCGGCGAGGCGCTGCACGAGCTGGTCGGCGTGCATCAGCTGGCCGCGCCAGGCGTCGGAGTCCACGCCGAAGCGGTGTCCGGCGCCGTCGACCTCGCTGTAGTACGTGTAGACGAGCGACCGGTCTGCGGCGGCGAGCTGGCGCGCGGCGAAGTCCATCCGCTCCTCGCCGGACAGCCGCCCGTGGAACGTGCCGCCGCTGAGGGCGACCTTGGTGAGCGGGGTGTCCTGGAACGCCGGGGACGACACCTGCGCGGTGTGGACGCCCGCGGCGTCGGCCAGCTGGAAGACCGTCGGGTACGGCTGCCAGACGTGCGGGGCGGTCCAGGGGCGCCAGCGCAGCTGGTTCATCAGCTCGCCCGTGTCCGGGTCGCGGACGGTGTAGCCGGTCAGGCCGTGGGAGCCGGGCGGCAGCCCCGTGCCGACGGACGCCAGCGAGGTGGCCGTGGTGGCGGGGAAGCCGGAGGTGAGGGGCCGGCCCGTGCCGCCGCGTGAGGAGTCGAGGAGCGAGGCGAGGAAGGGGGCCTCGGCGGGGTGCGCCTTGACCTGCTCCCAGCCGAGCCCGTCGATGAGGAAGACGCACACCCGGTCGGCGGGGGCCAGCTCGGCGATGCGCGCCTCGAAGCCGGGTACGCCGAGTCCCGCGGCGAGCGTCGGCAGCAGGTCGGCGAGGGAGCCGGAGCCGTACGCCGGGACGGGCGCCGTGTCGAGGGACAGCGGCACCGGCTCGTCGGGCCAGGCGGAGGCCGTGGTCGTCGGCTGGACCATCAGCGCGTGGCCGCGGTGGCCTCGGAGAGGGCCTGGGCGAAGTGGAGGGCCTGGCGGACCGTCTCGGGGCCGTCGCCGGCCTCGCTGACGCGCAGGCTCAGGTCGTCGGCGGTGGAGTTGCCCGTGTAGCCGTGGTCGGCGTCGCAGTTCGGGTCGCCGCAGGCGGCGGGCTCCAGGTCGATGCGGGAGACGGCGCCCCAGCCGACCGTGAGGACGATCTCGCGCGGGAGGGTGCCGGGCTGGTAGGACTCCGGGTTCGCGACGACGCGGCTGACGACGACGGACGAGATCCGGCCGAGCTTCACGGACTCCGTGGAGGTCGTGGCGTACGGCGTCGGGGAGCTCGTGTCGGCGTTCTGCTCGTCGGTGTGGCTGACGATGAAGCGCGTCGCGGTGAGGACGAGGACGGTCACATGCCGCCGGACCTCGTTCGCGTCGAACGTGGTCTCCTGGTGCACGAGGTACGACGCGATCGGCTCGCCGCCGACGGCGGCCTCCACCGCCTCGGCCACGAGGGCCGGGTAATAGCCGCTGCGCTCGATCGCCGCGCGCAGCCCCTGGGTCGTCGTACCGGTCTTCGCCATGGACTCCATCCTAATCCGTGGGCAGGCACGGCTCGGCCGCTTGCGACGGCGGCCCAGGCCGCCGGAGGGCGCCGGGGCTGTGACATCCGACTCGATCGGGGCCGCGCGGGGCGGGTCGGCTCTGCCGGGCCGGCCCGCTCAGCTGGGCCCTGGAGGTCCGTCTGGCCCGCGCCGTGGGCCGCGGCGTCACGTCGGTGACGGTCGCCGGGGCCGGGTCGTCCGAGCTGCGCGTCAGGGCCGTCACGCTGCTGTCCGCGTACGCGCGCGCCGACCCCGCCTGAGCGGTGCCGGTCAGTAGCTGGGCAGGCGGCGGGGGCCTAGGTCGGTGTGGGTGGGCGGCGGGGCGAGGCGCACGGTCGCGTCCAGGACGGCCAGGCCGCGGTGGGCGACGACGACCGGTTCCAGCGCGACGGCGACGATCTCCGGGTGGTCGTCCACCAGGCGTGACACGCGCAGCAGCAGCTCCTCCAGGGCGGCCGTGTCGACGGGCGCCGAGCCGCGCCAGCCAAAGAGGAGCGGCGCGGTCCGGATGGAGCGGATCTGCTCGGCCACGTCGCGGTCGGTGGCCGGCACGAGGCGGTGCGCCATGTCGCCGAGCAGTTCGGAGGGCGCGCCCGCGAGGCCGAACGACAGCACGGCGCCGACCGCCGGGTCGATCGCCGCGCGGACCACGGTGTCCACCCCGCGCGGCACCATGGCCTGGACGACCGGCCGCAGCTCGGCGGGGCTGCCCAGTGCCTCGGTGAGCTCGGCGTACGCGGTGCGCAGCTGCTGCTCGGTGGCCAGGTCGAGCCGTACGCCGCCGAGGTCGGGGCGGTGGCGCAGGTGCGGCGCCGTGGTCTTCAGGGCGACCGGGTAGCCGAGGCGGGCGGCGGCGCGTACGGCGGTGTCGGGGTCGGGCGCGGGGAGGACGGGGCGTACGGGGATGCCGTAGCGGGCGAGCAGCTCGCGGGCGGCGTCCGGGGGGAGGGTGACGCCGTGCGGCTCGGGGGCGGGGCCCGTGCCGCCGGCGGGGGGCGGGCCGAGGAGCCGGTCGATCTGGGCGGCGGCGCCGCTCTCGTCGATGCCCTCGTACTCGGGTACGCGCCCGGGGTCGGCGGCCTCGCGGCGCCAGTCGGCGTACCGGACGGCCTCGGCCAGCGCCCGCACGGCCCGCTCGGCGGCCGGGTAGGCGGGGATGTGGGCGGGGGGCGCCTCCGGGGCGGTCTCCTCGCCGGGCCCGGCGGGTGCGGCGGGCCCGGCGGGCCCGGCGGGTGCGGGGCGGGGGCCGCCCTGGCCGTCCTCACGGCCGTGGTCGGCCGCGGGCGGGGGCGGTGTGCCGGGTGCCGTCGAGGCGGTGGCCGTGGGGGCGGTGGGGTCCGCGGCGCCGGTGGTCGCGATGGCCGCCGGGTGCTCGCGGGCCGGGGCGGTGCTCGTCGCGGCGGCCAGCGCGTCCGCGAGCGCGCCCAGCTCGACGTGGACGACCACGACGGGCTTGGCCGGGGAGGTGGCGCACGCCTCGCGCAGCGCGGCCGCCAGCACCTCGCCCTCGCCGGTCAGCTCCGCCGTGCCCTGCGGGCCGACCCACGGGATGGCGGTGACCACGACCGCGTCGCAGGCGTCGTCCCGCAAAGCCTCGGCGAGCGCGGCGCGGAAGTCCTCGGGGGTCGCGGCGGTGGTCAGGTCGCGCGGCGGCAGCGGCCGCAGCCCCTCGGTCAGGCAGGCGTCGTACGAGAGCAGGCCCAGCGACTCGGAGTTGCCGAGGATCGCCACGCGCGGCCCCTTCGGCAGGGGCTGGCCGGCGAGGAGCAGGCCCACGTCGACCAGTTCGGTGACCGTGTCGACGCGGATGACCCCGGCCTGGCGGAGCAGCGCGGACACCGTCGTGTGCGGGATGCGGGTGGTGGGCACGGCGTGGCCGGGCGGCGCGCTGCCGCTGTGCCGGGCGCCCTTGACGACGACGACCGGCTTGACCGCGGCGGTGCGCCGGGCGAGCCGGGCGAACTTGCGGGGATTGCCGATGGACTCCAGGTACAGCAGGACCACGTCCGTGTCGGTGTCCTCGTACCAGTACTGGAGGAGGTCGTTGCCGGAGACGTCGGCGCGGTTGCCGGCCGAGACGAACGACGACACCCCGGCGCCGCGCTGGTGCAGCCCGGACAGCAGGGCGATCCCGATGGCGCCGGACTGGGTGAACAGGCCGATGCGGCCGGTGGCGGGCAGCTGCGGGGCGAGGGAGGCGTTGAGCCGGATGCCGTCCGCGGTGTTGATCACGCCGAAGGCGTTGGGGCCGATGACCCGCATCCCGTACGAGCGGGCCTGCCGCACCAGGGCGCGCTGGCGCTCCCGCCCCGCGGGGCCGCTCTCGGCGTACCCGGCGGACAGGACGACGACGCCGCGCACGCCGTGCGCGCCGCAGTCGGCGACGGCGTCCGGGACGTGCTCGGCGCGTACGGCGATGACGGCCAGGTCGACGGGGTCGCCGCCGACGTCGCCCAGGGAGCGGTGGGCGGGGACGCCGTCGAGGGTGGCCGCCTCGTCCGGGAGGGCGCGGTTGACGGCGTGGAGGGGGCCGGTGAACCCGGAATCGGCGAGGTTGCGCAGGACGGTGCGGCCGACGCCGCCGGGCGCGCGGCCCGCGCCGACGACCGCGACGGAGCCGGGCGCGAGGAGCCGCTGCACCGACCGGGCCTCGGCGCGCTGCTCGCGGGCGCGCTGCACGGCCAGGGAGCGGTCGGTGGGCTCCAGGTCCAGGTGGAGGCGTACGGCGCCGTCCTCGAAGCTGCGCCTCTGGGTGTAGCCGGCGTCCGTGAACACCTTGATCATCTTGGTGTTGGCGGGCAGCACCTCCGCGGCGAACCGCCGGATGCCCCGCTCGCGGGCGACGGCGGCGATGTGCTCCAGGAGGGCGGAGGCGACGCCGCGCCCCTGGTGGGCGTCCTGCACGAGGAAGGCGACCTCGGCCTCGTCGGCGGGGGCGGTGGCGGGGCGGCCCAGGGCGTCGATGCGGTCGTAGCGGACCGTCGCGATGAACTCGTCGCCGATCGTCGCGGCCAGACCGACCCGGTCCACGTAGTCGTGGTGGGTGAAATGACGCACGTCCTTGGCGGAGAGCCGGGGATACGGGGCGAAGAACCTGTAGTACTTCGACTCGTCCGAGACCTGCTCGTAGAAGCTGACCAGGCGCTCGGCGTCGTCCGTGGTGATCGGCCTGATCCGCGCGGTGCCGCCGTCGCGGAGCACCACATCGGCTTCCCAGTGGTCGGGGTACGCGTGCGCCGAGTGCGCCGACTGGTCGGACGGGTTCAGCATGGGGCAAGGGTACGGCGCCGTTCCGGCACCGCGCCGGACATGAGACACTGGTCTAGACAACCGCTAGCACTTGAAGGGCAACACCATGGCTGAGCGCCGCGTCAACGTCGGTTGGGCCGAGGGCCTGCACGCCCGCCCCGCCTCCATCTTCGTCCGTGCCGCCACGGCCTCCGGCGTCCCGGTGACGATCGCCAAGTCCGGTGGCAACCCGGTCAACGCCGCGTCGATGCTCGCGGTGCTCGGCCTGGGCGCGCAGGGCGGCGAGGAGATCGTTCTCGCCTCGGACGCCGAGGGCGCGGACGTGGCGCTGGACCGCCTGGCGAAGCTGGTCGCCGAGGGTCTCGAGGAGCTCCCCGAGACCGTCTGACGGCCGCCGCCGGCACCGAGGAGCCGCACCGCCCGGACCACGGGGGTGCGGCTCTTTGCTTACGCGCCCGCGTTCGCGGGCTTCGGGCTTCGGGCTTCGGGCTTTCGCTGCACCGGGCTTTGCGGACACCAGGCTTTGCGGACACGGGGATTTTCGGACGCGCCTTACCGTCGGCGGGCTATTCCCGCCGGCGCCCCATTCCAGGCGGAGGCCCTTTCCGACTGGCACGCCTTCAGGGAGATACCGGTCGGCGCATTATCCGGGCAGCCCGCCTTCCGGGGAGCCGCCTTCCCGAACGCCGGCCTTACCCGGCTTTACGGGCAGCGGGAAAAGGCACCGACTATTCCGCTGCCCCTTGTATACGGCCCGCGTGTTAATTCCGCGCTCCCGCGCTGTGTACGGGATGTTGCGTACCCCTCACACGCTCCGCGCGGCGCAGCCGGTGCGCGCCGCGCCACCGTTCCACGTGGTGGGCCGTGAGCGTCCTGGCGCGCTCGGCGTCGCCCCGCGCCACGGCGTCGACGATGGCGCCGTGCTCGGCCCACACGTCCGCCGGGCGGGCCGGCTCCTCGACCGCGTACATCCAGGCGATCTTGTGGCGGAGCTGGCCGAGCAGCGCGGTCAGGCCGGGGCTCCCCGACGCCTGGGCGAGCGTCTCGTGGAACCAGTCGCCCAGTGAGCGCAGGTCCTCGCTCCGGCCGCGGCGGGCCCGCTCCTGGCCGAGGCGGACCAGGCCGCGCAGCACCTTCAGATGGGCCTCGGTGCGCCGCTGCGCCGCGCGGGCGGCGCCCAGCGGCTCCAGCAGCACGCGCATCTCCAGCAGGTCGGCGGCGTCCTGCTCGGTCGGCTCGGCGACGCACGCGCCGACATGGCGGCGGGAGACGACGAAGCCCTCGGACTCCAGGGTGCGCAGCGCCTCGCGGACCGGGACGCGCGAGACCCCGTAGCGGCGGGCGAGCTGCTCCTCGGTGAGGCGGCTGCCGCGCGCCAGCACCCCGGAGACGATATCCGCCCGGATCGCCGTGCACACCGAGTGCGCCGGAACGCGCATGACCGACCTCCGAATCGCTCCGCCCGCCGATTTCCACGCGGTTTTTCCGCGCGACACCCATCAGTTCGACGTTGTTCGGTGACTCTATGGCAACGCGGCAGATTTTGAGATACCGGGCGGGAATTCATGGTCGATTCTTGGCCGACGCGGGGAGCCGGAGAACACGCGGACGCGCGAAGGCCCCGGCTCTGGAAGCCGGGGCCTTCGCGGAAGCGGGGTGGGTCAGACGTTGACGCCGCGCGCCCGGAGGTAGGAGACCGGGTCGATGTCGGAGCCGTACTCGGCGGTGGTGCGGGCCTCGAAGTGGAGGTGGGGGCCCGTGGAGTTGCCGGTCGAGCCGGAGACGCCGATCTGCTCGCCGGGCATGACGGTCTGGCCGACCGAGACGCTGACGGAGGCGAGGTGGCCGTACTGCGTGTACGTGCCGTCGTGCATGCGGATCACGACGTTGTTGCCGTACGCGCCGCCCCAGCCGGCCTCGACGACCGTGCCGCGGCCGACGGAGACGACGGTGGAGCCGTACGGGGCGTGGAAGTCGACGCCCGAGTGGCTGCCGGAGGACCACAGCGCGCCGCCCGACTGGTAGCCGGTGGAGACGTACGAGCCGGCCACGGGCAGCTGGAAGGAGTTGAGGCGCTTGCGCTCGGCCTCGCGGGAGGCGCGCTCCTCGGCCGCGCGGGCGGCCTCCAGGCGGGCCTCGGCCTGGCGCTCGGCGGCCATCTCGGCCATGGCCTGGCGCTCGGCGACCTCGGCGGCCAGCTCCTGGGCGGCGGCCTGGTCCTCGACCTGGTCGGCCAGTTCGTAGCCGGCGATGGCCTGGTTGACGCCGGTGTCCTCCAGCGACGCGGCGCGCTCGGCGTCGGCGGCGAACGCCGGGGAGGTGAGGGTTCCGATGACTCCGGAGGTGGCCAGGGCGGCGGCGCCGGCGACGTGGGCGCTCCTGCGGCTCATACGGCTCGGGGCACGGTGCTTCCCGGTGGAACGGGTGAACGCCATGAAGTGGACGTGTCCTTTCCTTCCCTCTCGCCTACCGGGTTAGCTGACGGGTTCGGAGCAGGAAGGTCTCCTACGGACCCCTCCGCGTGGTGCGAAGGCGCCCGATTCACCCCAGGGGACGTGGTGGGTCCCCGGCTCCCCAGGCTCGCGCCTGACGGGGATTCGGCGATCGCTGCCCGATGCCGCGGGTGCGGCGAGTACAGCGGGCGGACAGCGACCAAGACGCTATGCCGCTGATCTTTCAATCACCAAACGGACACGGTTTTTTGTAGCGCACGCCACAGAACAGATCCCCCGCCTCTCCAGCAAATCGGACATAAGTCCGTGAGAAAGGGGAACCCCGCCCTCCGCGTGCGGAGGGCGGGGTTCCCCTTCGTACACCGTGTCAATCAGCCCGTGACGACGGTCACTTCGCCCAGGCCCAGCGCCTCGACGGGCGCCTTGATCTGGCCGGCGTCGCCGACGAGGACGGTGACCAGGCGGTCCGGCGGGAAGGCGTTGACGACGGCCGCCGTCGCCTCCACCGTGCCCGTCGCGTCCAGGCGCCGGTACAGCTGCGCCTGGAAGTCGTCCGGCAGGTGCTGCTCGACCTGGTCGGCGAGCGTGTCCGCGACGGACGCCGCCGTCTCGTACTTGAGGGGCGCCACGCCCACCAGGTTGTGCACGGCGGCGTCGCGCTCGGCGTCGGTGAGGCCCTCGGCCGCGAGGGTGCGCAGCACCTTCCACAGGTCGTCCAGCGCGGGACCGGTGTTGGGCGTGTCGACGGAGCCGCTGATGGCGAGCAGCGACGCGCCCGTGCCGTCCGGCATGGAGCGCAGGACCTGGCCGAAGGCGCGCACGCCGTACGTGTAGCCCTTCTCCTCGCGCAGGACGCGGTCCAGACGGGAGGTCAGCGTGCCGCCGAGGCAGTAGGTGCCGACGACCTGCGCGGGCCACACGCGCTCGTGCCGGTCCGGGCCGATGCGTCCGATGAGCAGCTGCGTCTGCACCGCGCCCGGCCGGTCCACGATGACCACGCGGCCCGTGTCGTCGGCGGTGATGGGCGACGCGGTGCCGGGGCGGGGGGCGTCGCCGGTCCACGCGCCGAGCGTGTCGCGGAGCAGTCCGTCCAGGTCGACACCGGTCAGGTCGCCGACCACGACGGCGGTCGCGGAGGCGGGGCGGACGTGGGCCTCGTAGAAGGCCCGTACGGCCGCGGCGTCGATCCGGGCGACGGTGTCCTCGGTGCCCTGGCGGGGGCGGGACATCCGGGAGGCCGCCGGGAACAGCTCCGCGTAGAGCTGCTTGGCGGCGCGCCGCGCCGGGTTGGCCGTCTCGTGCGGGATCTCGTCGAGGCGGTTGCGGACGAGGCGCTCGATCTCGTCGTCGGCGAACGCCGGTGCGCGCAGGGCGTCGGCGAGCAGGCCGAGGGCCTTGGGCAGCCGCGAGGCGGGCACTTCGAGGGAGACCCGCACGCCGGGGTGGTCCGCGTGCGCGTCCAGCGTGGCGCCGCACCGCTCCAGCTCGGCGGCGAACTCCTCGGCGGTGTGCTTGTCGGTGCCCTCGGACAGGGCGCGCGCCATGATGGTGGCGACGCCGTCGAGGCCGTCCGGCTCGGCGTCGAGCGGGGCGTCGAGGACGATCTCCACGGCGACGACCTGCTGCCCCGGGCGGTGGCAGCGCAGCACCGTCAGGCCGTTGTCGAGGCGGCCGCGCTCGGGGGCGGGGAAGGCCCAGACGCGGGGCGTGCCGGGCTTCGGCTGCGGGTGGAACTCCATGCTGGTCAGAGACACGGCAGCGTCGCTCACTGGTCCGTCCCCTCTTCCTCGTCGCTGTCGGTCTGGTCGCCGTCGTCGGCCTTGGTCGGTTCGTACACGAGGACCGCGCGGTTGTCGGGGCGCAGCTGCCGGGCGGCGATCTCGCGGACCTCGTCGGCGGTGACCTCCAGGACGCGCTCGACGGCGGTGAGGGCGAGCTGCGGGTCGCCGAACAGGACGGCGAAGCGGCACAGTTCGTCGGCGCGGCCGGCGACGGTGCCGAGGCGGTCCAGCCACTCGCGCTCCAGCTGGGCCTGGGCGCGCTCCATCTCCTCGGCCGTGGGGCCCTCGGCGGCGAACCGGGCCAGCTCCTCGTCGACGGCGGACTCGATGTCCGGCACCTCGACGCCGGCGGAGGTCTTCACGTCCAGCCAGCCCATGGAGGGCGCGCCGGCCAGCCGCAGCAGGCCGAAGCCGGCGGCGACGGCGGTGCGGTCGCGCCGCACCAGGCGGTTGTGCAGGCGGGACGACTCGCCGCCGCCGAGGATGGTGAGCGCGATGTCGGCGGCGTCGCACGCGCGCGTGCCGTCGGCGGGCAGGCGGTAGGCGGCCATCAGCGCGCGGGCGGGGACGTCCTCCACGACGACCTCGCGCAGCTGCTCGCCGATGACCTCCGGCAGCGTCCCGTCGCGGGGGGCGGGCTTGCCGTCGTGGGAGGGGATGGAGCCGAAGTACTTCTCGATCCAGGCGAGCGTCTGCTCGGGGTCGATGTCGCCGACGACGGACAGGACGGCGTTGTTCGGCGCGTAGTACGTGCGGAAGAACTCGCGGGCGTCCTCCAGCGTGGCCGCGTCGAGGTCCGCCATGGAGCCGATCGGCGTGTGGTGGTAGGGGTGGCCGTCGGGGAAGACCATGGCGGTCAGCTTCTCGAACGCCGTGCCGTAGGGCACGTTGTCGTAGCGCTGGCGGCGCTCGTTCTTCACGACGTCCCGCTGGTTCTCCATCGACTCGTCGTCCAGGGCGGCGAGGAGGGAGCCCATGCGGTCGGCCTCCAGCCAGAGGGCGAGCTCCAGCTGGTGGGCGGGCATCGTCTCGAAGTAGTTGGTCCGCTCGAAGCTGGTCGTGCCGTTGAGGGAGCCGCCGGCGCCCTGCACCAGCTCGAAGTGGCCGTTGCCCTTGACCTGCTTCGAGCCCTGGAACATCAGGTGCTCGAAGAGGTGGGCGAGGCCGGTGCGGCCCTTGACCTCGTGGCGGGAGCCGACGTCGTACCAGAGGCACACCGCGGCGACCGGGGTCAGGTGGTCCTCCGAGAGCACCACGCGCAGGCCGTTGGCCAGCCGGTGCTCGGTCGCTGTCAGCCCGCCGGAGCCGGCCTGGGCTGTGGCCGTGTGACCCATGGGCATGTACGTCCCTTCGATCGCGTCATGGAAAGTCCTGCCACCCTATGCAAGCGCACACGTGCCCGGCGAAGTTCCCGGGAAGCCGGGACGTCCCTCTTCCGGGTCGCGGTCCGTGCTGTCAGTGGGACGGTCCACAATGGTCGGCGTCAGATCAACCTTGTTGGTGAAGGAGCCGCAGCAGCGATGGCCCGCCGCAGCACGAAGACCCCGCCGCCCGACGACTTCGAGGAGCGGATCCTCGACATCGACGTCGTCGACGAGATGCAGGGCTCCTTCCTCGAGTACGCCTACTCGGTGATCTACTCCCGCGCCCTGCCCGACGCGCGCGACGGCATGAAGCCGGTGCACCGCCGGATCGTGTACCAGATGAACGAGATGGGCCTGCGCCCCGAGCGCGGGTTCGTCAAGTGCGCCCGCGTCGTCGGCGAGGTGATGGGCAAGCTCCACCCGCACGGCGACGCGTCGATCTACGACGCGCTGGTGCGCATGGCGCAGCCGTTCTCGATGCGGCTGCCGCTGGTCGACGGGCACGGCAACTTCGGCTCCCTCGGCAATGACGACCCGCCGGCCGCGATGCGGTACACCGAGTGCCGGATGGCCGACGCGACATCGCTGATGACCGAGTCGATCGACGAGAACACGGTCGACTTCGTACCGAACTACGACGGGCAGGAGCAGGAGCCGGTCGCCCTCCCGGCCGCCTTCCCGAATCTGCTGGTGAACGGCGCCTCCGGCATCGCGGTCGGCATGGCGACCAACATGCCCCCGCACAATCTGGGCGAGGTCATCGCGGCCGCGCGGCACCTGATCAAGCACCCGGGCGCCGACCTCGAGACGCTCATGCGGTTCGTCCCGGGCCCGGACCTGCCGACCGGCGGCAAGATCGTGGGCCTGTCGGGCATCAGGGACGCGTACGAGTCGGGCCGCGGCACGTTCAAGATCCGCGCCACGGCGACGGTGGAGAACGTCACGGCCCGCCGCAAGGGCCTGGTGGTGACCGAGCTGCCGTTCGCGGTCGGCCCGGAGAAGGTCATCGCCAAGATCAAGGACCTGGTCAACGCGAAGAAGCTCCAGGGCATCGCGGACGTCAAGGACCTCACGGACCGGGAGCACGGGCTGCGCCTGGTCATCGAGATCAAGAACGGCTTCGTGCCCGAGGCCGTCCTGGAGCAGCTGTACAAGCTGACGCCGATGGAGGAGTCCTTCGGCATCAACAACGTGGCGCTGGTCGACGGGCAGCCGCTCACGCTGGGCTTGAAGGAGCTGCTGGAGGTCTATCTGGACCACCGCTTCGACGTGGTGCGCCGGCGCAGCGAGTTCCGGCGCGGCAAGAAGCGGGACCGCCTGCACCTGGTGGAGGGCCTGCTGGTCGCCCTCGTCGACATCGACGAGGTGATCCGGCTCATCCGGTCCAGTGAGAACTCGGCGCAGGCCAAGGAGCGGCTGATCGAGCGCTTCTCGCTGAGCGACGTGCAGACGCAGTACATCCTGGACACGCCGCTGCGGCGGCTGACCAAGTTCGACCGGCTGGAGCTGGAGAGCGAGCGGGACCGGCTGAACAGCGAGATCGAGGAGCTGACGAAGATCCTCGAATCGGACGCGGAGCTGCGCAAGCTCGTCTCGTCCGAGCTGGCGACGGTGGCGAAGAAGTTCGGCACGGAGCGGCGCACGGTGCTGCTGGAGTCGGCCGGTTCCCCGGCCGCCGCGGTGCCGCTGGAGGTCGCCGACGACCCGTGCCGGGTGCTGCTGTCCTCGACGGGGCTGCTGGCCCGCACGGCGAGCGGCGAGCCGCTGCCGGAGCACGGCGGGAAGCGCGTCAAGCACGACGTGATCGTGTCGGCGGTGGCGACCACCCAGCGGGGCACGGTCGGGGCGGTGACGTCCGCGGGACGGCTGCTGCGCATCTCGGTGATCGACCTGCCGCAGCTGCCGGACACGGCGTCGGCGCCGAACCTGTCGGGCGGGGCGCCGCTCGCGGAGTTCGTGACGCTGGAGAAGGACGAGACGGTCGTGTGCCTGACGACGCTGGACGAGTCGTCGCCGGGCCTGGCCCTGGGCACGCTGCAGGGCGTCGTGAAGCGGGTGGTGCCCGACTATCCGGCGAACAAGGACGAGCTGGAGGTCATCACCCTCAAGGAGGGCGACCGGATCGTCGGCGCCGTGGAGCTGCGGACGGGCGAGGAGGACCTGGTCTTCATCACCTCCGACGCGCAGCTGCTGCGCTACCCGGCGTCGCAGGTGCGCCCGCAGGGCCGGCCCGCGGGCGGCATGGCGGGCGTCAAGCTCGGGGCGGGCGCCGAGGTGATCTCGTTCACCGCGGTGGACCCGGCGTCGGACGCGGTCGTGTTCACGGTCGCGGGCGCCACGGGCCAGCTGGACGCCTCGGTCGGCACGTCGGCGAAGCTGACGCCGTTCGACCAGTACCCGCGCAAGGGCCGTGCCACGGGCGGTGTGCGCTGCCACCGCTTCCTGAAGGGCGAGGACGTGCTGGTGCTGGCCTGGGCGGGCCGCGCGCCCGCCATGGCGGCCCAGAAGAACGGCGCCCCGGTGGAGCTGCCGGACGTCGACCCGCGCCGGGACGGTTCGGGAACGCCGCTGGTCAAGCCGGTGGCAGTGGTGGCGGACCCGCTGGCGTAGCCGGCACGTGACGCGCCAGGGGGGGGCGCGCCCTGCCGGGTGGCGGGGCGCGAGGGCGAGGGCGCCCGCCGGGTGGCGGGCGCCCTTCTCCGTGGCGGTCAGCGGCGGCCGGGCGCCGGGGCGGCGGGACCGCCGTACGGTTCGCCGTCGGGATCCCCGTACGGGTCCTCGCCGGGATCCCCGTACGGCGCGGCGTACCGGTCGTCGTACGGATCGTCGTACGGGTCCTCGTCGGGCTCGTCGTCCGGGACGGTGTCGTCGACGGGCACGGTCTCGTCGTACGGCGCAGCCTCGTCGTACGGGGTGGGCGCGGCCGGCTCCGCGGGGTCGCCGTACACCACCGCACCGCCCGCACCCGCCGTGTCCTGCGGGCCGCCCGCGGCGTCCGCCTCCACCGTGCCGGGGGCCCGCGCGGCGTCCTCGTGCGGTTCGGGGACATAGCGCAGGACGCCCCACAGGGCGTGGTCCTCCGGGACGTCGTCCGGTCCCGCCACCCGGCACCCGTCCAGCGCGCCGAGCAGTGCCTGACCGTCCGTGCCGGAGCCGATCAGCACCAGCTGCGTGAGCCGCTCGCCGTCCACCGGCCACGGCTCCGGGTAGAACCGCAGGAACCGGCCGACCGCGTGCACGGAGTACCGGTGGTCCGGGTCGGCCGGGCCGAAGTCCACGAACCCCTTGATCCGGTACAGCCCCTCGGGCCGCGAGTCGAGGAAGTCCATCAGTCGGCGCGGGTGCATCGGCTCGGCCGAGGTGAACGAGACCGTCTCGTAGGCGGCGTGCGGATGGTCGCGGTGCTCGTGCTCGTACGCGTCGGCGTACAGGTCCTCGAAGGAGAGCTGCCGGGTGCCGTCCCCGTCCTCGTCGGCGCGGGCGGCCCGGTCGAACAGCAGCTCCGGGTCGACGCGCCCGTACGCCGCCGTGACGACCGCCGCGCGGCCGGCGAGCCCGGTCACCGTCTCCCGCACCCGGCGCAACTCGTCCTCCGGGACGCGGTCGGCCTTGTTGACGACGACCAGGTCGGCGATGCGCAGGTGCCGGTCGGTCTCGGGGTGGCGGGTGCGCGTCGCGTCGAACTCGGCCGCGTCCACGACCTCGACGAGCCCGCCGTACACGATCCGCTCGTTGTCGCTGGCGAGGATCATCCGCACCAGCTCCTGCGGCTCGGCCAGGCCGCTGGCCTCGATGACGATGACGTCCAGGCGGGAGGAGGGGCGGGTGAGGGTCTCCAGATAGGTGTCCAGCTCGCTGGTGTCGACGGCGCAGCAGAGGCAGCCGTTGCCGAGGGAGACGGTCGAGCCGACCTGTCCCGCGACGGTCATGGCGTCGATCTCGATGGACCCGAAGTCGTTGACCATCACGCCGACGCGGGTGCCCCGGGCGGTGCGCAGGAGGTGGTTGAGCAGGGTGGTCTTGCCGGAACCGAGGAATCCGGTGAGGACCACGACGGGGATCTGCTGCGCGCTCAAGTGGCACCTTTCTCGCTGGGGGCTTCTTCGCCGGGCGGCTTCCCGGCCGGGCTGGGCTGCCCGGCCGCGCTCCGGCTTCCCGAACACGCCCGGGCCCTTCGGGACTCCCGGCTTTCCGGTTCCCCGGCTTACCGGCTTACCGGCAGGGCAACCGGCTTCACGGCCGGGTCCGGGTCCGGGAGGCCGGATCACCGGAACTTCCTCAGGATAGGCGGGGGCGTCTACGGTTTCCGGCCATGAGACCGGTTTCCGCCTCTCCCACCGCCTCCGCCCCCGGTGCCCGTACGGGCACACGCCGGGCCTGGCCTTTTCCAGGCCGTCCGCGGCGGATGTTCTCGCAGCTGCTGCTGATCCAGGTGGCGGTGGCGGCCGGGGTGACCGCGCTGGTCACGGGGTTGTTCCTGGCGCCGCTGAGCGGCCAGCTGGACGATCAGGCGATGCGGCGGGCCCTGGCCGTCGCGCAGACCACCGCGTCGCCGCGGCTCGCCGACGACCTGCTGGTCTCCCGGCCGGCGCCGGACGGCCCCGTACAGGCGGAGGCGGAGCGGGTACGGCGGGCCACGGGCTCCGAGTACGTCGTCGTGATGGATGTGCGCGGCGTGCGCTGGTCGCACCCGAACCGGGCGAGGATCGGCCAGGTCGTGTCGACCGACCCCAGCGGCGCGCTCGCCGGGCGGCAGGTCATGGAGATCGACAGCGGTACGCTCGGCCGTTCGGCGCGCGGGAAGGTCCCGCTGCGCGACGCCGACGGCACGATCGTCGGCGCGGTGTCCGTCGGCATCGCGTACGACAGCGTGCGCGCCCGGTTCCTGGCGGCGATCCCGGGGCTGCTGGCGTACGCGGGCGGGGCGATGGCGGCGGGGGCGCTGGCCGCGTGGCTGATCGCCAGGCGGGTGCAGCGGCAGACCCGCGACCTGGCGTTCTCCGACATCGCGGCGCTGCTGGCGGAGCGCGAGGCGATGCTGCACGGCATCCGCGAGGGCGTCGTCGCGCTGGACGGGGCGGGGCGGGTCCGGCTGGTCAACGACGAGGCGCAGCGGCTGCTGGACCTGGGGCCTGAGGCCACCGGGCGGCCGCTGGACGAGGTGCTGGACGGCGGGCGTACGGCCGATGTGCTGGCGGGCCGGGTCACCGGCGAGGACCTGGTGGCCGTGCACGGGCGGCGGGTCCTGGTCGCCAACCGGATGCCGACGCACGACGGCGGCGCGGTGGTGACGCTGCGGGACCGGACCGAGCTGGAGCGGCTGGGCCGCGAGCTGGACGCGACGCGCGGGCTGATCGACGCGCTGCGGGCGCAGGACCACGAGCACGCGAACCGGATGCACACGCTGCTGGGCCTGTTGCAGCTGGAGTTGTACGAGGAGGCGGTGGAGTACCTGACGGAGGTCGTGGGGGTGCACCGGACGACCGCCGAGCAAGTCACGGAGAAGGTGCGCGACCCGCTGGTGGCCGCGCTGCTGGTGGGGAAGGCGACGGTGGCGGCGGAGCGGGGCGTGGCGCTGCGGATCGCGCCCGGTTCGCTGCTGCCGGACCGGCTGGTCGCGCCGAGCGAGCTGGTCACGGTGGTGGGCAATCTGGTCGACAACGCCGTGGACGCGGCGGCCGGTTCGCGGGACGCCGCCGTGGAGGTGGAGCTGGGGGTGCGGGGCCGTACGGCGGTGCTGCGGGTCGCGGACAGCGGGCCCGGCGTGCCGGCCGACCGGCGGGAGGCGGTGTTCACGGAGGGCTGGTCCACCAAGCGCCGCCCGTCGCACGGGGCGGGGCGGGGCCTCGGCCTGCCGCTGGTCCGCCGCCTCGCGGAGCGGCACGGCGGGCGGGTCGAGGTCGGTACGGCGGCGGGCGGCGGCGCCGAGTTCACGGTGGTCCTCCCGGAGGCCCTGGCGGAGGCGCCGCCGGCCCCGCACCACGACGCGGCGAGCCGCGCGCGGGGCGGCGACCCGATGGACCCGGCAGGCGGCGACCCGTCGGACCCCGCACCGGCCGGTGACCGGACGGGTCCGGCACCGGACAGTGACCAGGCGGGCCCGGCACCGCATGGGGTGCCCGGCGCCGGACGGTGACCGCACGGGCCCGCACCGGACCGTGGCCGACGACAGGGGCGCGTACCGTCCGGTGCGCGCCCGCTCAGGCGGCGCCCGCGCCGGTCAGGGCGCGCACCTCCGTCTCCGCGTGCCGCGCCTCGTCCGGCGGCTCCGGCGAGGTGACCGTGCCCAGCCACCCGGCGAGGAAGCCGAGCGGGATGGAGACCACGCCCGGGTTCTGGAGCGGGAACACATGGAAGTCCACGCCCGGCAGCAGCGCCCCCGGCCCGCCCGACACGACCGGTGACAGCGCGACCAGCAGCACGGCCGGCACCAGGCCGCCGTACACCGACCAGACCGCGCCGCGTGTGGTGAAGCGGTGCCAGAACAGCGAGTACAGCAGGACCGGGAGGTTCGCGGACGCGGAGACGGCGAAGGCGAGCCCGACGAGGAACGCCACGTTCAGATCCTGGGCGAGCAGCCCCAGGCCGATCGCCACGGCGCCGACGGCCACGGCCGACACCCGCGCCACGGCCACGTCCCCGAACCGCCGCCGCCCGCCGCCCCCGTCCGCGCTCCGCCCCGGGCTCGCGCCCGCTTCGCCGCCCCGGTCGCCGGAGCCGTTCCCGGCCACGCCCCCGTCGCGGCGCCGTACGAACGACGCGTACAGGTCGTGCGCGATGGAGGCGGACGAGGCGAGCGTGATGCCCGCGACGACGGCGAGGATCGTCGCGAAGGCCACCGCCGCGACCACCGCGAAGAGCACGGTGCCGCCGGTGGAGCCCGCTCCCCCGCCGAGTTCCAGAGCGAGCAGCGGTACGGCCGTGTTCCCCGCGGTGTTGGAGGCGCGTACGGCGTCGCTGCCCACGATCGCGGCGGCGCCGAAGCCGAGGACGATCGTCATCAGGTAGAAGCTCCCGATGAGGCCGATGGACCAGACGACCGAGCCGCGGGCGGCCCGTGCGGTGGGCACCGTGGAGAAACGGGCGAGGATGTGCGGCAGTCCGGCCGTGCCGAGCACGAGAGCGAGGCCCAGGCTGACGAAGTCCGCGCGTGCGGTCCAGTCGTCGCCGTAGCCGAGGCCCGGCGCCAGGAAGTCCCGGCCGTGGCCGCTGCGCTCGGCGGCGGTAGTCAGCAGCTCCCCGAAGTCGCCGTGGAAGCGCAGGAGTACGAGCGCGGTGAGGGTGAGCGCCCCGGCCATGAGCAGGACGGCCTTGACGATCTGGATCCACGTGGTGGCACGCATTCCGCCCAGCGCCACGTAGACGACCATGAGCGCGCCCACGCCGACGACGGTCCAGGAGCGCGCGGCGCCGCTGGTGCCGCCCAGCAGCAGGGCGACCAGGCTGCCGGCGCCGACCATCTGCGCGACCAGGTACAGCACGGACACGGTCACGGACGAGGCGCCCACCGCCGTGCGCACCCGGCGCTCGCCCATGCGGGCGGCGACCACGTCGGCGAGGGTGAACCGGCCGCAGTTGCGGACCAGTTCGGCGACGAGGAAGAGGACGACCAGCCAGGCCACGAGGAAGCCGACCGAGTACAGCATGCCGTCGTAGCCGTTGAGCGCGATCAGTCCGGAGATCCCGAGGAAGGACGCGGCGGACATGTAGTCGCCGGAGATGGCGAAACCGTTCTCCATGGGCGAGAACAGCCGCCCGCCGGTGTAGAACTCGTCTGCGGAGCCGTGGCGCCTGCGGCCGGCCCAGGTGGTGATGGCGAGCGTCACCGCGACGAACACGCCGAACAGCAGGAGGGCCAGGGTCTGGTGGTCACCGGTCAACGCCGGCCTCCCGGATCATCTGCTGGGTGTCCCAGCGCAGTTCGAGCGCGGCGCGGTCGCGGTGGACGCGCGCGTGGCGGGCGTACGCCCAGGTCAGGCCGAAGGTCGTGAGGAACTGGCCCAGACCGGCGACCATCGCCACGTTCAGCGCGCCCACGACGGGGCGGGCCATCAGGCCGGGCACGGCGGTCGCGGCGACCACATAGCCGAGGTACCAGGTGAGGAAGGCGAGCGTGGCGGGTGCGACGAACCGGCGGTAGCGGCGGCGCACTTCCTGGAAGGCGGGGCTGCGCCGCACCTCCAGGTAGATCTCGGCCGCGTCGGGCCGCCGCCGCTCGCCGTGCGCCGTGCGGGCCGGGCGCGGAACCACGTCGTCCGGACCGCCGGGCACCGCCACGTCCGCCGCATCCGTCCCGACCGCCACCGCCGTCCCGGTCGCGCCGGTCGCCGACACGGCCCCGGTGGCGATCTCCGCGGCGCGCCCCGTGCCCGTCACCCCCCGTGCCGCCTCCCCGCCCGCTCCGGCCGCCGTCGCGGCGGCGTCCGGACCCGGCTCACCCCACCCCGAGGCCAGTGCGTCGTACCAGGGGTCGTCCCCCCGCGTCGCGGCGGCGTCGCGCCCTTCCCAGTTGTCCACCCGTGACTCTCCTTGTCAGCGGTCCTTTTCGGCCGCGTGGCCAAGCATGGGCAGAGCGGGAAGATCCCGGACTCTCCTCCTGTCGACTTCACCCCATCAGGTGATGCGGGCACACGGCGGAACCCACCGGCGGAACACATTCCGGCCGGTGGGTTCCGGTGGACGCGGCACCCCGAGCGGGGCACGGCACCGCGAGCGGGGCGCACCCGCCCTCGGCCACGGGCCCACGGGCGGTGCCGGGTCGGGAGGACGAGGTCAGGCGTCGATGCGCGAGCGGTCCAGCGTCGCCGCCGAGCTGGTGATGAACTCCTTGCGCGGCGCCACGTCGTTGCCCATCAGGAGGTCGAAGACCTGCTCCGCCGCCTCCAGGTCGCCGATGTTGATCCGGCGGAGCGTGCGGTGGCGCGGGTCCATCGTGGTCTCCGCCAGCTGGTCGGCGTCCATCTCGCCGAGGCCCTTGTAGCGCTGGATGGAGTCCTTGTACCGGATGCCCTTGCGCTGGAACTCCAGCAGCGTCTGCCGCAGCTCGTTGTCCGAGTACGTGTACACGTACTTGTCCTGGCCCCGCTTCGGCTGGACCAGCTCGATGCGGTGCAGCGGCGGTACGGCGGCGAAGACGCGGCCCGCCTCGACCATGGGGCGCATGTACCGCTGGAACAGCGTGAGCAGCAGGCAGCGGATGTGCGCGCCGTCCACATCGGCGTCGACCAGCAGGACGATCTTGCCGTACCGGGCGGCGTCGAGGTCGAAGGTCCGGCCGGAACCGGCTCCTATGACCTGGATGATCGCGCCGCACTCGGCGTTCTTCAGCATGTCCGACACGGACGACTTCTGGACGTTGAGGATCTTGCCCCGGATCGGCAGGAGCGCCTGGAACTCGCTGTTGCGGGCCAGCTTGGCCGTACCGAGCGCGGAGTCGCCCTCGACGATGAAGAGCTCGCTGCGCTCCACGTCGTCGCTGCGGCAGTCGGCGAGCTTCGCCGGCAGCGACGAGGTCTCCAGGGCGGTCTTGCGGCGCTGGGCCTCCTTGTGCTGGCGGGCCGCGATGCGTGTACGGGCGGCGGCGACGGCCTTCTCCAGCACGGCGCGGGCCTGCGCCTTCGCGTCCCGCTTGGTGGAGGTGAGGAACGCCTTCAGCTCCTTGGCGACCACATTGGCGACGATGCGATTGGCGGCGGACGTGCCGAGGACCTCCTTGGTCTGGCCCTCGAACTGCGGCTCGGCCAGCCGGACGGTGACGACGGCGGTGAGGCCCTCCAGGGCGTCGTCCTTGACGATGTCGTCCTCGGCGACGCGCAGCAGCTTGGTGGCGCGCAGCACCTCGTTGACGGTCTTGGTGACGGCCCGCTCGAAGCCGGTGACGTGGGTGCCGCCCTTGGGGGTGGCGATGATGTTGACGAACGACCTGACCGTCGTGTCGTACCCGGTGCCCCAGCGCAGCGCCACGTCGACGCCGAGCTCGCGGGTGACCTCGGTGGGCGTCATGTGGCCGAGCTCGTCGAGGACCGGGACGGTCTCCTTGAACGTGCCCTGGCCGGTCAGGCGGAGCACGTCGCAGACAGGCTTGTCGGTGGCGAGGAACTCGCAGAACTCGCTGATGCCGCCGTCGAAGCGGAAGATCTCCTGGCTCTTGCCGATGCCCTCCAGGTCCCGGTCGTCGCGGACGACGATGGTCAGGCCGGGGACGAGGAAGGCGGTCTGGCGGGCGCGCTGGTGCAGCGTCTCCAGGGTGAGCTTGGCGTCCTTGAGGAAGATCTGCCGGTCCGCCCAGTACCGCACGCGGGTGCCGGTGCGGGTCTTGGGGACGCGCTTGGTCTTGCGCAGGCCGTTGGCCGGTTCGAAGGGGGCGTCGGGCCCCTCCCCGGCGAAGACCCCGGGGACGCCGCGCCGGAAGCTGATCGCGTGGGTGTGGCCGTTGCGGTCGACCTCCACGTCGAGGCGGGCGGACAGCGCGTTCACCACGGAGGCGCCCACGCCGTGGAGGCCGCCGGAGGCCGCGTACGAGCCGCCGCCGAACTTGCCGCCGGCGTGCAGCTTGGTCATGACGACCTCGACGCCGGACAGGCCGGTCTTGGGCTCGACGTCGACGGGGATGCCGCGGCCGTTGTCCCGGACCTCCACGGAGCCGTCGTCGTGCAGGACGACCTCGATGTGGTCGCCGTAGCCGCCGAGCGCCTCGTCGACGGAGTTGTCGATGATCTCCCAGAGGCAGTGCATCAGGCCGCGGCTGTCGGTTGACCCGATGTACATGCCGGGGCGCTTGCGAACCGCTTCGAGCCCCTCGAGTACGAGCAGGTGCCGCGCGGTGTAGTTGGAACCGTCACGGTCTGCGGTCAGCAGCGCACTGGACGGAACGGACGTCTCGGCGGTCACGCGGTTCGCTCCTCGCTGAATTTGAGTTCTTGCCCATGCGGGTAGGGGGGTCGGCCTCTGTGCCGGTCCGAGCGTACAGAGCCCTGGTAGAGCGGTTGTCACGCCACCCTCGTGAAGGGCCATGCTAGTCCAGCCTCGCATGTCTGTTCGATCACCCGAGCGGGTGACGTGGACATCACGTTCCCTTCGAGGCATGAACCATTTAGGCTCCGGGCACGTCCTCATGAACAACCGGCAACCCAGCCGGGGGGACATACGACACAAGCAACGCGAAACCCGTAACGCACAGCGACACCGCAATACGGCTCATTCGCCGCCAACCGGCAGCAGACAGCCCCTTGGAAAAAGTTTCGAGGAAAAGCCGCGAGCGGGAACGTTTTCGGCCTGGTTGGATGTTGACCCTGGTACGACAGCTCGTCGAGCTAGAGAAGAGGCGACGTGACTACTGTTCTGACCCCCGCGAGCCCGCTGACGGCCGCCGACCGCTGCGACCGCTGCGGCGCCCAGGCATATCTGCGCGTCGTGCTGACCAGCGGTGGCGAACTGCTCTTCTGCGCCCACCACGGCCGCAAGTTCGAGCCGGAACTGAAGAAGATCGCCGCGGAGATACAGGATGAGACGGACCGGCTCACCACCGTGCCGGCCGGAGCAGCCGACGAGGACCGCTGACACGCGCATCCACGACGAGCGAAACCGGCCGGTCCAGGACCGGCCACCGGGCGGCCACCCCTGTCACCACGGGGGTACGGCCGCCCGCCGCTTCCGTACCCCGTAGCCGTACGACGGAGGGCGGCACCCCGTGTGACGGCGGGGTGCCGCCCTTCGCCGTACGGCCGGGGGCGGGGGCCCGGCTCACCAGCCGGAACCTCCGCCCACCTGCCGCCGAAGGTCCGCTCACGACTGCGGCAGCACCGCCGAGACCCGCGTGTAGACGCCGGGGCTCTCCGCGAGCCCGCAGCCACTCCCCCAGGACACGAGACCGATGAGCTTGCCGCGCGCGATCAGCGGTCCGCCGCTGTCGCCCTGGCAGGCGTCCCGGCCGCCCTCCCGCGTCCCCGCGCACAGCATCGTCGCGGGGACGTACCGCGCCTGGCCAGGCGCCGCCGGGTAGGCGCGGGCGCAGTCCTCGTCGGGCAGGACCGACACGTCGGCGGCGTTCAGCGTGTGCGCGTACGTCCCGAGACCCGTCGTGTCGCCCCAGCCGTACACGGTCGCGTCCGTGCCGGGCCGGTACGCGGCGTCGCCCGCGGGCGCCACCGGGATCACGTACGAGCGCGGCAGCGGCCGGGCCAGCGTGAGGACGGCGGCGTCACCGCCGTTGGTCTCGGCGTCGTACGCCGGGTTGATCCACATGTCCTTGACCGGGATCTCGTGCCCGCCGCTGCCGACGAGGTCGCTGCGGCCCGCGATGACCTTGAGGTCCCGCAGCTCCTCCGCCCGTACGCCCAGCACGTCCTCCCGCAGGCAGTGCGCGGCGGTCGCCACCTTCGTCGGGGCGATCACGACGCCCCCGCAGAACTGACCGGCCCGCATACGGCCGAACCGGTCAACGCTGGAGAGCGCCACCACCCAGGGGGTGTCGGGCGCGTTCGCCGTCCGGCCGCCCACGACGCCGCTGTCGGCGGCCGCCGGGGCGGGTGAGACGAGTGGCGCGACGGCCGCCGCTGCGGCCAGGGCCACCAGGGCCGCCCGCTTCCTGCTGATGGGATGACGCGTATCGCGCATTCGGCCTCCTGACTCAGGGATGCATGTCGCTCACTCAGCGTCAGCCACAGGGAGTCCGGCCGCACCCGCGCAACGCCGGAAGGCCCGGCTCCTTTTGCGGAACCGGGCCTTCCGGGGTGGCGCGTACGGGCGAGCGTGTTCGAGCCTCGCTCGGCCGATGGATCAGTCGAGGTAGTCGCGGAGGACCTGCGAGCGCGACGGGTGGCGCAGCTTCGACATGGTCTTCGACTCGATCTGGCGGATCCGCTCACGGGTCACGCCGTAGACCTTGCCGATCTCGTCCAGCGTCTTGGGCTGGCCGTCGGTGAGGCCGAACCGCATGGAGACGACGCCGGCCTCACGCTCGGAGAGCGTGTCGAGCACGGAGTGCAGCTGCTCCTGGAGGAGCGTGAAGCTCACCGCGTCGGCCGGGACGACCGCCTCGGAGTCCTCGATCAGGTCACCGAACTCGCTGTCGCCGTCCTCGCCGAGCGGGGTGTGCAGCGAGATCGGCTCGCGGCCGTACTTCTGGACCTCGATGACCTTCTCGGGGGTCATGTCGAGCTCCTTGGCCAGCTCCTCCGGGGTGGGCTCGCGGCCCAGGTCCTGGAGCATCTGGCGCTGGACGCGCGCGAGCTTGTTGATGACCTCGACCATGTGCACCGGGATGCGGATGGTGCGGGCCTGGTCGGCCATGGCGCGGGTGATCGCCTGACGGATCCACCAGGTGGCGTACGTGGAGAACTTGTAGCCCTTGGTGTAGTCGAACTTCTCGACGGCGCGGATCAGACCGAGGTTGCCCTCCTGGATCAGGTCCAGGAACAGCATGCCGCGGCCCGTGTAGCGCTTGGCGAGGGAGACGACGAGGCGGAGGTTGGCCTCCAGCAGGTGGTTCTTGGCGCGGCGGCCGTCCTCGGCGATGATCTCCAGCTCGCGCTTGAGCTTCGGCGCCAGCTTGTCGGCGTTCGCCAGCTTGTCCTCGGCGAACAGGCCGGCCTCGATGCGCTTGGCGAGCTCGACCTCCTGCTCGGCGTTGAGCAGGGGGACCTTGCCGATCTGCTTCAGGTAGTCCTTGACCGGGTCGGCGGTGGCACCGGCGACGGCGACCTGCTGGGCCGGCGCGTCGTCCTCGTCCTCGTCGGACAGGACGAAGCCCTTGGCCTCGCCTTCGGTCTCCTCTTCCTCGCCCTTGACCGCCGCGACGTCGTCGAGGAGCTCCTCGCCCTCGAGCAGCTCGTCGGCGTCCTTCTTGGCGGCCGTCTTCTTGGCCGTGGTCTTCTTGGCCGCGGTCTTCTTCGCGGTGGTCTTCTTCGCCGCGGTCGTCTTCTTGGCCGCGGTCTTCTTGGCGGGCGTACCGGCCTCGTCGGCCGGATCGTCCGCGCTCGGGGCCGCCGGAGCCGCCGGGGAGGACGCGGCCGTCTTCGCCGCGGTCGTCCTGGCGGTGACGGTCTTGGTGGCGGTGCGCTTTGCCGGGCTCTTCGCTGCGACGCTCTTGCGGGCGCGCTTCGGCGACTCCGCTGCACTGACCATCAGCGTCACACCCTCTTCCTCGAGGATCTGATTGAGGCTGCGCAGAACATTCTTCCACTGGGTTGGCGGAATCTGGTCAGCCTCGAAGGCCCGACGCACGTCATCGCCCGCGATCTGCCCATCAGCCTTTCCCCGCTCGATGAGCGCCATCACAGACTCGGACTCGGCGATCTCCGGCGGGAGCGTACGGGATGTGCTGGCCGACACGAACAACCTCTCGGAACGATGGAAACGGCTTCCGGCCCCGCCCATGATCGGGCCGGAGCCGACGACCGCCGGCGGGGAATGAGCCGACGACGCGGGCTGAACCTCGGAGGTGCACAGCGCCATGCTCGGCTGCTGTATTCCCTCTTCGGCTGTCACCTCTTAGGTCATCGCCGTGCTTCGAGGAGCGTTACGCCCAATCCGCGTGGCCCGAGTCACACCACAAACGGGACGAATGGGGCATTACGTGATCACTTGGCCATTACGCGGCCAAGGTGTGCGCTCCAGCGAGGCCGTGCTGATGGTGCCGCCGCGAGGGCCGCGCGACGCCTTCCCGGACGGCCGCCCCCTCGGGCCGCCCCCTCTGGTTCAGGCCGCGGGCTGCGATTCGGGCCGGCTCCTCTGGTCGGCCGCTCTCGCCGGCTGCCTCTGGTGGGCTGCTCTCGTCCGGACCCGCGCTTCGGCGGTGCGGTGACGGTGGCCCTTCGTGGCCCTGGGTGCGGGGCCGGGCGGCCGGGACACTCGGTGTCCGGTCGGGGGTGCCCCTGGACCCGGTGCGGGGTGGCCGGGGTGCTCGGGAGCCGTAGGGGGTGCCACTCGACCGGGCCGCCGGGTTGAAGGTGGCGCCCCGGGCTGAGGGTGGCCTCAGGTCTCGGGCCCGGGCGGGACCGTGGAGGCGGGGCCCGGTTCGGTCCCCACCGGGGCCCCGCGGCACCCGTGCGGCCCCGCGGCACCCGTCCGTGCGGCGATGCGCGCAGGACGGCTGCCCGTCCCGTACGAGCAGGGCTGCCCCGGCGTCGTACGTCACCGCGCGTGCGGCCGGTGGCCACGGTCCGCGGTCAGTGCTCGCGCGGAGCCGGTACGACCCCCGCGTCGGGCTGCACGGTCAGGAGCTGCCGCATGGCGGCCTCGGCGGCGGCGCCGTCGTCGTCTGCGAGGGCCTGGACGATGCGGCCGTGGTGGTCGAGACACGCCTCGCTGGGGCGGTCGCAGCTGATCGGCGGGGCGCCGGAGACCTGGAGCGCCGCCGAGACGATGCCGGAGAGGTGCTCCAGCATGCGGTTGCCGGCGAGCTGGATGAGGAGGGAGTGGAACTCGGTGTCGGCGCGGGAGAAGGTGAGGGCGTCGCCCTGGGCGAGGGCGTGGCCCATGATCTCGACCATGTCGGCGAGCCGCTGCTGGACGTCCGGGCGGCTGTGGCCCGCGGCGAGGCGGGCGGCGAGCGGCTCGATGGTCCAGCGGAGATCGGCGAGCTCTCGGCGCTGGGCGTCGCGCTGCGGCCCGAAGGCGCGCCATTCGATGATGTCGGGGTCGAGGAGATTCCAGTCGCTGACCGGGCGGACCCGGGTGCCGACGTTGGGCCGGGCGCTGACGAGGCCCTTGGCCTCCAGTACGCGCAGGGACTCGCGCACGACGGTGCGGGAGACCTCGAATCGCTGGCCGATCTCCTCGGGGACAAGCGGGCGGTCGGCGCCCAGATCGCCGGAGACGATCATCTGACCGAGCTGCTGGACGAGTTGGCCGTGGAGGCCGCGGCCCCGGTTGCCCGCGGAGCGGCGGCTCGCCCGGCCCAACTCCGTTTCACCGGCGTCCCACGCGGGGGCTCCGACGCGGTCGGCCGCGGCGCCCTCCCCGTAGGGATAGCGGTCAAGACCGCCCGGAGCGGGAAGGCCGGCGTCGGCGGCGCGGGCGGCGGTCATCATGGTGTGCGCAAGGGTACTCACGCATCCTTTGTCGGCGCCCTTTCCAAACCTCTTGAGGTCTTTGGTGAAAAGCACACGAAAGGGTGATCGGCGCCCGCGCGGCAATTGACGCCTTATCGGAAGGAAGCGGGCAAATTCCAAGGAGTCGCGACCGATTGGCACGCAATGATCAGTTCTGATCGCCGCACGGTCACCAACGGGCGTCTCGTCGTAGCCCTGTGAGCAGAAACGCGCAGAGGAGCGCGGTGAGGGAGAGGGCGAGTGCCGCGCCGACCGGTTGGGCGAGGACCCGCAGGGCCCCGTCGAGCCAGCGGTCCGCCTCCTGCGGCCAGCGGGGCCAGGCGAGTTCGCGCACGCGGGCGGGCAGCCCCGCGACGGTGCGGACGGCCGGGCCGAAGAGGGCGCCCTCGACGGCCGGGGCGATGAGCACGGGTACGGCGAGGACGGCGGCGATCCCCGCGGCGGCGGCCCGGAACACCCCTGCCGCCAGCAGCCCGGCCCACGCGCAACCGACCACGAGCGCGGACCAACTGACGCACAGGGCGGCCCAATTGCGCGGTACGGGAATCAACGCGCCGCCGTAGACGAGACGCAGCACCTCCAGGTCGACGACGGCGACGACGACGGCGAGCAGCAGGGCGGTGACCGCCGTGACGGCGAGCTTGGCCAGCAACAGCCCCAGGCGGCGCGGGGCGGCACCCAGGGAGGTGGAGAGCGCCGGGTAGCGGTACTCGTCGCCGAACGCGAGCGCCCCGATGAGGCCCGCCCCCAGGGCTGCGGGCGGGAGCGGCAGCAGTTCCGGCCAGGCGGCGACGGCGACGGGCGCCGGGGTGCCCGCGGAGCGGCCCAGCAGGACGGCGAGCAGGGCGGAGCCGGCGACGGTGCCGCCGAGCGCGAGGGCCGTGGAGGGCACGCCCATGAGGCGCCGGAGCTCGTAGCGCAGCGGCCGCGAGGGCCCCCGCCGCACCCTGCGGCGACGCCTACGGGGCGTCGCGGTGTGGAGGCCGCGGGTCCCCTCCGCGGCGGGGCTCCGGGATGTGGATGCCTGCCGGTCGGCGGGGGTGGTGGGGGGCGGCGTTTCGTGGTCGGAGGGTGGGGCGGCGTGGATGGTCGCCGGGGCGGCGTGGGTGGTGGGCGGGGCCGGGTCCCCGGTGGGCCGCACCGGGTGGTCGGCGAGCGGGGTGGCGTGGTCCGTGAGCGGGGCGGCGTGGCCCACGGCCGGGGTGGTGTGGTCGGCGCGCAGGGACGCTTGCCCGGCGGGCGGGGCCGTGTGGCCGGTGGGCGGGGTCTGGAGGTCTGCTCGGGCCTGCGGGTCCTGGGCGGTGCCGCCGGGCCCGGGGGGCGCGGTGCGGGACGGCTCGGGGGCGGGGCCCGTCTCCTCGGCGAGGCGGTGGAGGAGGATGCCGTGGCGGAACGCGGTCTCCCCGACCTCGGCGCAGTCGCTGCCGTACACGTACAGGCGGTTGCCGCGCTCGGTGACGGTCTCGACGGTGCGGCGGGCGGCGCGCGCCTCGCGGGCGAGCTGCGCGGCGAGGCGGGCGGCGTGCGGGGTGCGGACGGCGACACGGGGGCGCAGTCGCGTACGGGCGAAGGCGGCGGCGTCCTGGTCGGCGACGAGGCGCCCGGAGCGGATGGCCACGACGTGGTCGGCGGTGCGGGCGGCCGCCTTGGTGTCGGTGGTCGTGTAGAGCACGGTGCCGCCTGCCGCGGCATGGGTGCGCAGCACTCCGTACAGCCAGGCCGCCTCGTCGGGTGAGATTCCCCTGGCCGGTTCGTCGAGGATCAGCGTGTGCGGATCGCCCAACAGGGCGGCGGCGAGGCCGAGTCGGCGGTCCATGCCGCGGGAGAGGGCGCCCAGGCGCTGGTCGGCGAGGGCTTCGAGACCCACCGCGTCGAGCAGGTCGTCGGCGCGGGACGCGGGGACGCCCGCGGCGGCGCAGAGCATCCGCAGCTGGCCGCGCACGGTGCGCGCGGGGTGCCCCGGCACGTCGCCGAGGAGGACCCCGACCTCACGCATCGGGTGGGCGACGCGGTGGAGGGGGCGGCCGCGGAAGTAGGTGACGCCGCGGCCCTGTTCGAGGCCCAGCATGAGACGCAGCGCCGTGGACTTGCCCGAACCGGCGGGGCCGAGGAGGGCCGTGACCTGTCCGGGCCTCGCCTCGAAGGTGAGGTCGTCCACGGCGGGCGGGCGGTTCCGGCGCGGCGTGCTGGTGAGTCCGATTGCCTGGAGCATCGCTTCTCTCGCGGTAGGTGAGACCGCTCGGCGGCAGGGCGTACCGCAGCACGATAACCCGGCATTTCGGACTTTTTGCGCAGGCTGGGAGGCCGCGGGGTGCCGGATTCCGGCACGGCCCGCGGGCTGCTCAGACTTCCGGGCGGAGCATCGGCGGGTTCAGCAGCGTGGCGCCGCCGGCGCGGAACAACTGCGCGGGGCGGCCGCCCTGGCGGGTGGTGGTCCCGCCGGCGGGCACCAGGAAACCGGGCGTCCCGGTCACCTTGCGGTGGAAGTTGCGCGGGTCCAGCGCCACGCCCCACACCGCCTCGTACACCCGGCGCAACTCCCCCACCGTGAACTCCGGCGGGCAGAAGGCCGTGGCCAGCGAGGAGTACTCGATCTTCGAGCGGGCCCGCTCCACGCCGTCCGCGAGGATGCGGGCGTGATCGAACGCGAGCGGCGCGGGCGGTTCCTCCTCGCCGCTCAAGCCGCTTTCGGGGGACAGCAGTTCCTCCACGGGCGCCCAGCGGACACTGTTGGCGTCACCGCCCGGCCGGGGCGCGGGCAGATCGGGCGCGAGGGCGAGGTGCGCGACGCTCACGACCCGCATGCGGGGATCCCGGTCGGGGTCGCCGTACGTGGCGAGCTGCTCCAGGTGCGCACCGGTGCCCGGCGGCGGCGTGGGGTCGCCCGGGTCGTGGACGCACAGCCCAGTCTCCTCGGCCAGTTCCCGCGCGGCGGCGGCGCCGAGGTCCTCGTCGGCGCGCACGAATCCCCCGGGCAGCGCCCACCGCCCCTGGAACGGCGGCTCCCCGCGCCGGACGACCAGTGCGCACAGGGCATGGCGGCGCACGGTGAGGATGACCAGATCGACGGTAACGGCGAAGGGCGGGTAGGCCGAGGGGTCGTAGGGGGGCATGCCGCGATCATAGTCGTCTTCCTGACGATAAACACGCTCGTCGCGCACTCCGGCCGCGGTGATCGACGCGTTCCCGCCTGCCGGTCCGCGCGCTCGCCGGGGTCCGCCGGAAGCCTGGCGGGGCCGGGGTGCGCTCAGGCTGCCCGGCGGGGTGTGCTCAGGCTGCCGGGCGGGGTGTCGGGCAGCCGTCTGGGGCCTGTCCGCCCTCTGTGGCGGCCGTGCGCCCGGCTCACCGGCCGCCACACTTCGCGGCGGCCCGTGCGCCCCGGCCCACCGGCTGCGTGAGGGTCCTCCGTCGGCATGGTCTGCGGCCAGGCGCGGGCTCGGTGTCCGCGTGCGGGCCCGGCGGGTGCAGCGGACCGCGTACGGTATCGCCGCCCCGTCCGCTACGCCCGCGAACTCCGCCCGCGCCCTGACGGTGGCGCGCCTCCCGGGCTGCGGGCCGTGCGGTGGGCACGCGGCCTGGTGCGGGGCTCGAAGAAGGCCGCAGGACGGCGGAGTTCGGCCGGGCGGAGTGCCCGACGGCACCGGCGGCAGCCGACCCGGCGGGCGGCTCACCCTCCGGCGCCGGGCCGCGGATTCGGACACCGCCGCCCTCCGGTCGTCACGCCCCCAATTGCAGTCCCGCTGCGGCCTCCTCGACCATGCCGAGCCCCAGCTTGCTCACGCGTACCGCGAACGGTTCCCCCGCGACGCTGAGTCCGGAGAACCGGATCGCCCCCAAGGGGGCACTGCGCACCGGGTGCAGCGCGACCGCCCGGTCCGGGACGTCCGGGCGGACGCCCGTGAGCGCGGTGAGCACGTGGACGGCCGCGGCCGCCGCCACGGCGGCCGGACGGCACGCCGCCGGGTGCGGCACCGGGGCGTCGCCCTCGGTGCGCTGCTCCCCCGCGTACATCTCCGGCAGCCGGTACGCGAACGCCTCCGCCGCGTCCAGCAGGCCGCGCAGCAGCCCGGACGCCTCCTTCTCGTACCCGGCGGCGGCGAGGCCGGACACGGCGACGGCGGTCTCGTGGACGCGGACCGCCCCGGCGCGGTGCCCGAACGGGTTGTGTCCAGGCTCCCTTGCGCCGAGGCTGCGCAGGCCCCAGCCGGAGTCGAGCGCGGGCCCGCCGAGCAGCCTGGCGACCTGTTCCGTCCGTACCCGGTTCAGCAGCCCTTCGGCGTGGCGTCCGCCCGCCACGAGGCCGGTGTCGAGGAGGTGGGCCATGGCCCCGCCCAGGTGGGACAGGGGGCGGCCGTCCGGGGTGAGGGCGGCGGCCGGGCGACCGCCGGACCGGTCGTCCAGCCAGAAGTCGTCGCGGAACCGCCGTCGCATGGCCCGCGCTCGGTCGGGCCACTCGTCGGCGCCCGGCCGGCCGCAGCCTTCCAGGAGCTCGGCGCCGAGGACGGCGGCCCGGTGTGCGTGGGCCTGGGTCTCGGCACGCCGTACGGGCCCTGCCGGGCCGGGCTCGGGGAGCAGTCCGTCGCCGTCCAGTGCGGTGCGCAGCCATGCGAGGCAGCGCTCGGCGGCGGGCAGCAGCGCCGTGACGTCCTGTTCGGGGAGGCCCCAGAGGCGGGCCTCGGCCAGTACGGCCGGGAAGGCGAGCGTGGCCTCCACTCCGGTGCACGCGGGCGGCAGATGGGGGCCGGCGTCGCGGAGCGGCCCCGGTACGCGCCCGGACGCCCCGGGTGCGGTGTCCAGCGTCCGGGCGACGACGCGCAGGGTGTCGGCGGCGAGCCGGGTGCCGAGGGGCAGGAGCATGCGGGCGGCCCAGAGCGCCTCGGCCGGTGCGCGGCCCGTACGCCAGGGCACGCCGGCCGCGAGGTGCAGGTCTGACGGGTGGCCGGGGTCGCGGACGAGCAGGCCGCGCAGGTCGTCGAGGGCGGCCTCCAGGAGCTTGCCCGCCCGTGGGTCGTCGGCCTCGGCGCGGGCTCCCGGAAGGTGCGGGAGTCCGGCGCGGCCCGCCGGTCTGAGGGGGCGCCCCGCGTGGACGGACAGGTGGATCCCGCGGTCCTCGCCGGGGGCCAGGTCCAGCTCCCAGCGCAGGAGCCCGGCCGACGCGAGGGCGTCGTGCGGTGGGGGGTCCGCCGTGACGTGGGCCTGGGCACCGTCGGGTGCCGTCCAGCGGAGCCCCGAACCGTGGACGGTGGCCGGCAGTTCCGGTCCGGGCCTCCCGGAGACGACGGCGCCGAGCGGGGCGAGGTCCGTGCCAAGGGCCAGCTCCACGGGGAGGTGCAGGGGGCGGGCGGTCGTGTTGCGCAGGGTGATCCGCTCCGTGCCGTCGGCGTCCCGCGACCGCTCGACGACGATCCCCGGGTCGGGGCCGGGGTCGGCGGCGGTGCGGACGACGGCCACGAACCGGGCGCTTCCGGCGGAGGCGAGTCTCCCTTGCACGGTGAGCGGTTCGCGGTCGAGGACGCGCAGCCGGCAGCGGGAGAGCAGGCGCCGGCCCGACTGGTAGACGCCTTCCAGGCCGTGCCCGGTGAGCTGCCCGTGTTCGGCGGAGACGGCCAGGCCGGGTAGCGCGACGGCAACGAGGGCGTGGTGCACCGGCGGCAGTTCGCCGGGGCGGCCTCCGTGCACGGGCCCGCGGCCACTGGCGGACGGCTGTCCTGGCCGCCGCGCGGACCGGGCGGGTGCGGAGGCGGCGTGGTCGGTGGTCGGGGTGGGGAGGGTGAGGTCCATGGGTCGTCTGCTGAGCCTTCTCTGCGCTCCGGACAGCCGCTGGAGGTACGGCGGCACGGGTCGGGCGACTCCGCCATCCACGTGAACGGCCGTACCGGGGCGGGGGTCACGGCCGTCACCGCGAGCTCCCCTGACCGCTCGTCTCCGCGCCTCCCGGCGTGGAGGGGCCGTCGCCGGGTGCGCCGCCGGGCGTTCCCCCCGACGTGGGGCGGGCCGCACGCCGTTCCCCGCTCGCCCCGACCGCGTCAGTGGACCGGGTGGTGCCGGGCCCCGTGGCGGGCCCGCGCCGGCTAGGGGCGGGCCTTGTGACGGGCCGGCGCCGGGTGGTGCCGGGACCCGTGGAGGGGCTGGCCTCGCTGCTGCCCGGACCCGTGGAGCGGCCGCCCTGGGTGGTGCCGGGCCTGCCGACGCGGGCGCGCAGCCCTCGTCGTACCGCCCGGGCGCCCGCACGCGCCGCCGTCCGGCTGCCCGTGGCGCGGCGCACGTCGGCCTGCGTCCGGGCCTCGCGCTCGCCGCGCAGGCATTCGCGGAGCGTTTCCGGGTCCAGCTGCTCGTTGCACGCCTGGTGCAGCAGCCGGGCGAAGACGTACTCGGGGTCGGCTTCGAGGGCCAGGCCGAGGGCGACGCGGGCGCCGGGCTCGTCGGCCGTCGACCAGGCGACCCAGCCGGCGAGGCTGAGAGGCGCGGCGGCGTGTTCGCCGTAGATGCCGACGCAGCGGCGGGACAGGGCGCGCCACAGGCGCAGCGCGAGGTCGGCCTCGCGGCCCTCCATCCATTCGGCGGCGCGGTCGCGGGTGCGGCGGTCCTGCAGCCCGACGATCAGTTCGGCGGCCTCCTCGTGGGTGATCAGCGCGTCGTCCCTGGCGTCCGAGGTCTCCGGCTCGGCCAGCGGCGGATGGTCCGCGAGCCGGTCGATGAGCCGCTGCGCCAGGCGGATCATGTCGTCGCGGACGCCTCGGCGTTCCGTCGTGTCGAGGATGCGGCGGACGAGGGCGGCGCTCGCCGAGTCCAGGGCGCGCTCCTGGGCGGCGACCATGGCGCGGGCGGTGCGCGGCCTGAGCCGGGCCTCCATGTCGCGCAGCGAACCGCGGACGTGGATGCCCGCGTACGCGGCGGCGGCCGCCATGACGGAGGTGCCGGTCGGGGTGAGCGCGGTGCCGTCGGGCGGGCAGCAGTCGCTGTCGGGGCAGAGGTAGGACCAGAACCGGCCGTCGGAGAGGCACAGCGCCTCGTACACGGGGACGTCGAGGGCGCCGCACGCCGTGCGGAGCTTCTGCGCGAAGGGCCGCAGCCGCTCCATGACGCGGCGGGGGCTCTCCCCTTCGGCGGGGTCCTGGCAGAGGAAGACGACGATGCCGTCCGGTCGGGAGCCGCGCCGCTCGCACCCCTCGACGAGGCATTCGGCGAGCCGCTCGGCGGTGGGCGCCCAGTCGCGGGGCGAGGAGGGAATGCCGAGCCGCAGCCTTCCGCCGAAGCGGCCGTGCTCCTCGCCGTGCAGGGCGACCATGACCACGGAGTCGGTCGGGTGGAAGCCGAGCAGATACGGAAGGGCCTCGGCCAGTTCCGCCGGCCCGCGCAGCGTGATCTTCGGCTCCTCGGTGAAGCCGGTGGTGGTGGCGGGCAGCTCGGCGCCGGACGGGGAGCGGTGGCGACCGGTGTGGTCGTGGTGTGCGTTCATGGCTCGACGGTCTCGTTCACCCCACGATCCGTCGACCCCTGTGGATAACTTTGTCCACAGGCCCGGGTCCACCGTTCGCCCGTTGTCGGTGCCGTGCTGTTCCATGTGAGGCATGGAGCTCACGAACGACCAAGACCTGCGTGCCGCCGCGGACGCCGTGCTGGCCCGCCTCGTCGGTGACACCACCGGCACGGCACGGCTGCGCGAGGACCAGTGGCGGGCCATCGAGGCGCTGGTCGCGCACCGGAGACGTGCGCTGGTCGTGCAGCGGACCGGGTGGGGCAAGTCGGCCGTGTACTTCGTGGCCACGGCCCTGCTGAGGGCTCGGGGCGGCGGGCCCACGGTGATCGTGTCGCCGCTTCTCGCCCTCATGCGCAACCAGGTGGAGGCCGCCGCCCGGGCCGGTATCCACGCCCGGACGATCAATTCCTCCAACACCGAGGAGTGGCAGGACGTCCAGAGGGAGATCGCGGACGGTGCCGTGGATGTGCTTCTGGTGTCACCGGAGCGGCTGAACAATCCGGATTTCCGCGATCAGGTGCTGCCCGCCCTGGCCGCGGCGACGGGCCTGCTCGTCGTGGACGAGGCGCACTGCATCTCCGACTGGGGCCACGACTTCCGCCCTGACTACCGGCGTCTGCGCACGATGCTCGCCGAGCTGGCGCCCGGTGTTCCGGTGCTCGCGACGACGGCGACGGCCAATGCCCGGGTCACGGCCGACGTGGCCGAGCAGCTCGGCACGGGCGCGGAGTCCGACGCCCTGGTGCTGCGCGGTCCCCTCGACCGGGAGAGCCTGCGCCTCGGGGTCGTACGGCTGCCGGACGCGGCGCACCGGCTGGCCTGGCTGGCGGATCATCTCGGCGAGCTGCCGGGATCGGGCATCGTGTACACGCTCACGGTCGCCGCCGCCGAGGAGGTCGCCGCCCATCTGCGGCAGTGCGGCTACGCCGTCGCCTCCTACACGGGTCGCACGGAGAACGCCGACCGGCAGCAGGCCGAGGAGGACCTGCTGGCCAACCGCGTCAAGGCGCTGGTCGCGACGTCGGCGCTCGGCATGGGCTTCGACAAGCCGGACCTCGGCTTCGTGGTGCATCTGGGCTCGCCCTCCTCGCCCATCGCCTACTACCAGCAGGTCGGGCGCGCCGGCCGCGGCGTGGAGAGCGCCGAGGTGCTGCTGCTGCCGGGCAAGGAGGACGAGGCGATCTGGCAGTACTTCGCCTCGGTGGCGTTCCCCCCGGAGGAACAGGTGCGGCGCACGCTGGACGTGCTGGCGCGGGCGGACCGCCCCTTGTCGCTGCCCGCGCTGGAGCCGCTGGTCGAGCTGCGGCGCACACGGCTGGAGACCATGCTCAAGGTCCTCGACGTGGACGGTGCGGTGCGCCGGGTGAAGGGCGGCTGGACGAGTACGGGCCGCCCGTGGACGTACGACACGGAGCGGTACGCCTGGGTGGCGCGGCAGCGGGCCGCGGAGCAGCAGGCCATGCGGGACTACGTGGCGACGGACGGCTGCCGGATGGAGTTCCTGCGGCGGCAGCTGGACGACGAGGAAGCGGCGCCGTGCGGCCGGTGCGACAACTGCGCGGGGCCGCGTTTCGACGCCAAGGTGTCGGCGACCACGCTGGACGCGGCGCGGGGCGAGCTGAGCAGGCCGGGTGTGGAGGTGGAGCCGCGCCGGATGTGGCCGACGGGGCTGCCCGCGGTCGGTGTCGACCTGAAGGGCCGCATCCCGGCTGGCGAGCAGTCGTTCACGGGTCGCGCGCTGGGGCGCCTGTCGGACATCGGCTGGGGCAACCGGCTGCGGCCGATGCTGGCGGAGGGCGCGCCGGACGGGCCGGTGCCGGACGACGTCGTGGACGCGGTCGTGCGGGTCCTGGCCGACTGGGCGAAGGGCCCGGGAGGCTGGGCGGCGGGCGGCCCGGACGCGCCGCCCCGGCCGGTGGGCGTGGTCACGGTGGAGTCGCGGACGCGGCCGCGGCTGGTCGGTTCGCTGGGCGAGCGGATCGCCGAGGTGGGCAGGATGCCGCTGCTGGGCTCCGTCGGCTACGCGCCGGAGGCGGCGGACGTCCGCATCTCCCGCACCAACAGCGCGCAGCGGGTGCACGGTCTGCACAGGGCGTTGGAGGTTCCGGCCGATCTGGCAGATCGGCTGTCGTCGGTGGACGGGCCGGTGCTACTGGTGGACGACTTCTCCGACAGCGGCTGGACGCTGGCGATGGCGGCGCGGCTGCTTCGCAGGGCCGGAGCGACCGGGGTGTTTCCGCTGGTCCTCGCGGTGGCGGGGTGATCGCGGCCGGCGAAGGGAATTGTTCCGGCCGGGAATTGGGTGTCATAACAGCCCATTCCCGTCAGGGGCCGCAATTGCTCGTTGCCGCCCGCCCGTGTGGCCAGCAAGAATTGGATTCCGCCCCGCACGGTCCGTTCGCGGTCCGGAGGGCTGTGTCGCGGCGGGCCCTCACCCGACCCCTGCCCGCTGACGTGGGCGCGTATGCGAAGGGAGGACCGTGACCTTCGGATTCGCTCCGTCCGCAGCCGGCTCGTTCGCCTCGCCTACCGGTTCCGCCAGCCGTCTCGCCCGTATGCTCGAGCCCGCCGAGTGGGCGGCGGCCGGAATTCCCTTGCTGCGCAACCCGCGTGACGTCGTCACCGGGCTGCACGCCCGCCATCTGCCGAGGCCCGCGACCGCGGTGGTCGCCGTCCTCGACCACGAGGAACGGCTCATCGCGAGCGCGTCGTTCACCCCGAGGCCGATTCCCGCGGACGGCTGGGACTTCCGCAATGCGCTGCTGGCGCACCTGCGTCGGGTGATCCCGCACGATCTGCGGCGCCGCACCCCGGCGCGTACGGCCGTCCTGCTGTTCTGCCGCGAGGGCGACGCGCGCTGGACGGAGGAGGACGGGGCGTGGATGTGGGGCCTGCGCGACGCCTGCACGCTCCACGGATTGCGTTGCGGGGCCTACATCACCCTGACCGGTGACGGCTGGCAGGTGATGGGTGAGGGCCGCGGAGGTCGCAGCCCACACGCGTCGTCACCGCCGACCGACCTGTCGGAGGCCGGCGCGGACGACGCCCCGCACACGCTGCGCCGGGCCGGCGGCGCCGCCGAGGTCCTGCGGCGCACGGCGGCCCGCTGAACCGGCCGACGCTCCCGCCGCTCCGAACCGGCCTGCGGCACACGCGGACCGGCGCTTCCGGCACCGCCTCCCGCAGGCCGGTGGTCCCGGCACCGCAGCTCGCAGGCCAGCGGTCCCGGGTCACTACGGGGGACCGGCACCGCGGCCGGCGCCCGGCGGTCCGGCATCACAACCGGCAGGCCGGACCTGGTGTCGGCGCTCCAGCACCGGACCGACGGACCAGTACCGGACCAACGGGCCGGAACCGCGACCGACAGTCCGGTCGTGTGTCCCGCGGGCGGAACTCCTGGTGCGGAACCAGCGGGTCGGCCGCGCGATCGGCGGAGGCTCGTACCGTGCCGGGCGGGAATGCCGCCCGGCACGGCCACGAGCCTGCGTCAGAACGCGGTGCCGAGCGCGGCGTTGATCCGCTTCGGCTCGCCGCACACGATGAGCAGTGCGCCGGCGCGGCTCAACGCGGCGGGCAGCGCCCGGGCGGTGGTGGCGTCGTCGCCGCCGTTGACCGCGACGACGACCACGGGCCGGGCCGAGGCGCGGTCCAGAGCCGACGCGTCGGCGAAGAACACGTCGTCGCGGGCGTCGTGCTGCGCCCAGTACGACGCCTCGCCGAACGACAGCTCGTGCGCCGCCCACGGGTGCTGCTCGCCGGTGGTGAGCACCAGGATGTCGCCGGGTGCGCGGCCGGTCTCCAGCAGCAGGTCGACGGCCTCCTCGGCGGCGTCGAGCGCGCCGTCCAGCGGGGCCGGGATCAGCTGGATCTGCGGTTCGTTCCGGGACTGCCCGGAACGGTTCTCCGGCCGGGCCGCCTGCTGGGTGCCGGAGGCCTGCGGGCGCGGCGCCGCAGGCGTGGGCCTGGCCGGGCCGGGACCCGGACGGCCGGGGCGGGGCGAGGCCGCGGTGCGCGGGCCGGGTACGGGTCGGGGGGTCGGCGCGGGACGGCTGGCGGCCGGCGTGGCGCGGGGACCCTGGGCACTCTCGTGAATCTGAGGCTCCTCGGGGGTGAGAGGCATAATCGGATGTTTATCAAACGCCGGTGCGAGTGGCATCGGCGGGTGGCTCATATGCGACAGCCCGTCGTTGCGGGCCGTCTGGCGGTGGGTCAGAAGTCGAAGCCGAGCTGGCCCCCGCTTTCCAGTGCGGCCGCCTCCGCGGAGACACGGACCTTCTTCAGGTGCCGCCACCGGGGCAGCGCGTCCAGGTACGCCCAGGTCATGCGGTGGTGCGGGGTGGGGCCGAGCTCGGCGAGCGCGGCCTTGTGCACGGGCGACGGGTAGCCGGCGTTGGCCGCGAACCCGAAGGGCGCATATGTGTCGTACTGCGACTCCAGTTCGGCCATCATGGCGTCCCGCCGCACCTTGGCGATCACCGATGCGGCCGCCACGGCGACGCAGGACTGGTCGCCCTTGATCACCGTGCGGACCTGCCAGGGGTCGCCGAGGTAGTCGTGCTTGCCGTCGAGGATGACCGCGTCGGGGCGCACCGGCAGCGCGTCCAGCGCCCTGACGGCGGCCAGCCGGAGCGCGGCCGTCATGCCGAGCTCGTCGATCTCCTCCGGTGAGGCGTGCCCGAGCGCGTGGGCCGTGACCCACTGCTCCAGCTCCACGGCGAGCTCGGCGCGGCGCTTGGGGGTGAGGAGCTTGGAATCGGTGAGCCCGGCGGGGGGCCGGCGCAGTCCGGTGATGGCGGCGCACACCGTGACGGGCCCTGCCCACGCCCCGCGTCCGACTTCGTCGACTCCGGCGATGACCTTGGCGCCGGTTGTCGCCCGGATCGAGCGCTCGACGGTGTGTGTGGGTGGTTCGTACGGCATGGCGCCTGACAGGTTACGCCGCCCGTCCCCTCCCGCGACACCCGGATTGGCATCCCGTGCCTTCCGCCGCTCCGAGCGGGGTCGGCGGACCGGGGTGCGGAAGGCCGCGGCGGTGGCGGGGCGGCAGTCGCCACCGCGTTCCCGACACCATCATAGGTACGCCGATGCGGCCGTCGGCCAGCCCTCTGACCTGCGCGGGGACCGTTCGTGGGCGAGCGCGGGCACGGGGGTGGGCAAGCCTCAGCGGGCGGGGCCGGCCGGCATCCAGTCGGGGAAGTCCTCGGTGCGGGCCACCCAGTCGGCGGGCGGGGCGCCGGCGGGTGTGGCGGCGACCACACCGCCGACGATGGCGCAGGTGGTGTCGACGTCGCCGCCGGCCTGCGCGGTCGTCCAGAAGGCGCGTTCGTAGTCGCCGAGGGCGCGGGCCGCGGACCACAGGGCGAACGGCACCGTGTCATGGGCCGTGGTCCGCCGCCCGCAGCCGAGGACCGCGGCGACGGTCTGGGTGTCGTCGTAGTCCAGCATGTCGCGGGCGCGCCGCAGGCCGGCGCCGACGGCGCTGCGCGGTACGAGGGCGATGACGGCGTCGAGGAAGTCGGTGGCCTTGGGGGGTCCCTGGGGTGCCGCGGCGAGGGCGGCGGCGGCCGCGACCGCCATGCAGCCGACGACCGCTTCGCGGTGCTGGTGGGTGGTGTAGGAGGAGATCTCCGCCTGGTGGGTGGCCTGCTCGGGGTCGTCGGCGTACCAGGCGCCGAGGGGGGCGATCCGCATGGCCGCGCCGTTGCCCCAGGAGCCTTGGCCCTGGAACAGTCCTGCGGCGAGTTCCCGCCAGTCTCCGCCTTCCCGGACGAGGCGGAGCATGCGGTTGACGGCCGGGCCGTAGCCGCGGTCGAAGTCGTGGTGGACGGCGAAGGAGTGGGCGAGCGCGTCCTGGTCGATGCGGCCGTGGTCGGCGAGGACGGCCACGACGGAGCAGGCCATCTCGGTGTCGTCGGTCCACTGCCAGGGGTCGGGCGGCAGCTCGCGCCGCTTCAGGAGGGGGTAGTTGGCGGGGACGAAGAACTGGGAGCCCAGGGCGTCCCCCACGGCCAGTCCGCGGAGACTGGCGAGAGCGCGTTCGAAGCGCCGGTCGGGAGAGAGGTCAGCGGTCATCGCCCTGCCACTCTATCCGGTGACGTCTCTCCCGTCCGGGTTCAGCTTGCGAGGCGTCCGGGCTCGGCGGGCGAGGCGTCCGGGCTCAGTTTGCGAGGCGTCCGGCCTCCAGTCGCTGGACGCGGCCGGTGAACCGGCGGCGGAGCAGCCGGTCGTGGGAGACGACGACGAGGGCGCCGGTCCAGTGGTCGAGGGCCTCGTCCAGTTCTTCCACCAGGCCGAGGGCGAGGTGGTTGGCCGGTTCGTCGAGCAGCAGCAGGTCGGCGGGGCGGGCCAGGAGCCGGGCGAGCGCAAGCCGGCGGCGCTGCCCGGCGGAGAGGGAGCCCACGGGCGTGTGGAGCTCCCTGGGGCGGAACAGCCCGTATGACAGCAGGAGTTCCTCCTTCTCGTCGTCCGTTCCGGTGAGGCCTCGGCCGAAGGCGGTGAGCAGCCGCTCCGCCGGGCGGCCGACGGGTATCTCCTGGGCGAGGTACCCGATGCGGCCGCGCCGGGTGACGGTGCCGGTGTCCGGGGTGAGCTGTCCGGCCATGACGCGCAGGAGTGTGGACTTGCCCGCGCCGTTGCCGCCGTGGACGAGCAGCCTCTCCCCCGCCGCGACGGTGAGCCGCTCGACGGCGAGGCGGTCGCCCACGCGCACGTCCGAGAGGGTCACCAGGTCACCGTCGGCCGTGCCTGCGATGGGCCGGGCGGAGAACGCGAGGGGGCGCGGGGGCGGCGGCACCGGGTCCTCGTGGAGGCGGCGCAGCCGCTCGCGCGCGGCGCGGACGCGCCCGGAGACCGACGCCTGGACCCGTCCGGCCGCCCGGTCGTAGGCCATCTTGTTGTTGTCCTTGATGCCGCGGCCCGCGGCGACACCGTGGGCGGTGGTGGCGGCATACGCCTCCAGCCGGGCGGTCTCGTCGCACCAGTCGGCGTAGGACTGCTCCCATCGGCGGCGGGCGGCGGCGCGCTCCTCGCGGTAGCCGGCGTAGCCGTTGCCGTAGCGCACGACGGTGTGGCGGTCCGCGTCCACGTCGAGCACGGTGGTGGCGACGCGCTCCAGGAACACGCGGTCGTGGGAGACGGCGACGACCGTGCCGCGGTGGGCGAGGAGGGCGTCCTCCAGCCAGTCGAGGGCCGTCTCGTCCAGGTGGTTGGTGGGCTCGTCCAGCAGCATCACCTCGGGGGCGGCGGCGATGAGGCAGGCGAGGCCGAGGCGGGCCTGTTCGCCGCCGGAGAGGCTGCCGAGGAGCCGGTCCCGGCCTGTCCCGGCGAGGCCCAGGCCGTGCAGGGCCTTGTCGACCCTGGCATCCGCCTCGTAGCCGCCGCGCAGTTCGTACGCGGTGAGCAGCTCGCCGTACGCGGTGAGGGTCGCTTCGTCGGCACCGCCCAGGGCGGCTTCGAGGTCGCGCAGTCGCCGCTCCATGGCGCGCAGCTCGTGCAGGGCGGCGTCGACGGCCTCACCGACCGTGCGGTCCGGCGGCAGCTGCGGCGTCTGGGTGAGGAGACCGGCGCCGCCCTCGGCGAGCGTGATCACCTCCCCCTCGTCGGGGGTCTCCGTGCCGGCCAGGAGGTGCAGCAGCGTCGACTTGCCCGCGCCGTTCTCCCCCACGATGCCGATCCGCTCACCGGGGCGCACCGTGAGGGACACGTCATCGAGCAGCAGCCGCTCACCTCGGGACTTGGTCACGTGGTGCAGGGAGATCTGTGTGGGCAAGGGCACCTCCGGTCGCGCGGCAGCGGGAACGAGCACCACTAAACGCAACTTCAGTGGCGTTATGGAGAGTGTGGCACACTCGTTCCATCTAACGCAACAGGAGTAGCAATTGGCTGACGAAGAGGACCGGGCGAACCACCGGCCCGAGACCGAGCGCTCCGATGTCGGCCGCCCGGGAACCCGCCGCCCGGGCGGCCGGACGGCCAGGACCCGCGCGGCCGTCCGCGACGCGGTGCTGACGGGGCTGGCCGAGCACGGCTATCCCGGTCTCACCGTGGAGTACGTGGCCGAGCGGTCGGGCGTGCACAAGACGACGCTGTACCGCAGGTGGGGAGGGGTCGAGGAGCTGGTCGCGGACGCCCTCGACCTGGCGGGCGAGGACTCCTGGACACCCCCGGACACCGGCGGCCTGGAGGGCGACCTGCGGGCGCTCGCGCGGGAGGTGTGCGACTCGTTCGCCGACCCGGCGGCGGCGGCCGCGCCGACGGCGTTCATCGCGGCGGCGTTCCAGTCCGAGCGCGCGGCCGACGCGTTGCGGGCCTTCTACGCGGAGCGGTTCGCGCGCTGCGAGGCCGTGGTCGAGCGGGCGGTGGAGCGGGGCGAGGCCCCGGCCGGTACGGACGCGGGCGCCGTCGTACGCGCCGTCTCGGCCCCGCTGTTCCTCCGGCTGTTCGTGACGCGGGAGCACGTGGACACGGCGCTGGCCGACCAGGCGGCCGCGGCGACGATCGCGGCGGTACGGGCGGGGGCCTTCACGCCCCGGACGGGCTCGGACCGGGCGGTCCGCGCGAGCGCACCGGCCGCGCGGGACTGACCACCCGGCCGACCGCCACGGGCCGGGCACCGGGCGGCAGGCCACGAGCCACCCCGCGCCGGGACGACGACCGGCAAGGCCCGTGCCGCCGGCGGCGCCGCCCGCCGCCGTGTCACACCGTCCAGGCCGCCTCGAGGTCCACGACGTCCCCGGTCAGGGCGACGACGTCCACGGCCAGTTGGGCGCGCAGCGCGAGCCGCTCCACCCGCTCGGCGCGGTACTTGCCGTGCTCGGCCGCCGACTGCCACATGGACAGGACCAGGAACTCGTTGCCGGGGGCCTCGCCGAACATGCCCCGCAGCATGCCGGGCGATCCGGCCATGGCCGGGTTCCAGACCTTCTCCTGCATCAGGGCGTAGTGCTCGACCCGGTCCTCGCGGATGCGGCTGTGGGCGACCCGTACGACATCGGCGTCCGTGAAGCGCGGCTCGAAGCCGGTCTTCACGTCGAAGCGGTAGTCGAACAGCTTCACCTGCGCGTCCTTGAAGGTGCCGGACTGCGCGGCGGCGAGCCGGTCGTGGGAGCGCGCCATGAAGGAGTCGTAGAAGGGGCGGCTCTCCCAGAAGGAGAAGACATGGGCCACGCCGGGGCGCAGCCGGCTCCAACCGCCGCCCTGTCCCCGGAAGCCGGGCTCCCCCGGCAGCCCCGCCCATTTCCGCTGCCCCCGTTCGAACCCGCGACGGTCCACCACGGTGCAGCGAATCCACTTGACCAGCACCGCGCCATCGTACGGCGCCGGGAACCGGCCTATGAGGCGTTCGTCACTGACGCTCCGTGACACCATGGACAACGGGTTCGCAGCGAAGGGGACTTGGCCCCTCCGCTGGACCGCACCCGGAGAGGGGGAAGCAGTGAGCAGTCTCAACAAGGGCGTGGCCAAGGTCGAGGTGGCCCTCAAGTGGGACCCGAGCAGCAGCGGCCCGGTCCACGACCTCGACATCATCGCCGCGGTCTACGGCGCGGACGCTCCGACCGGCGAACCGGCATACCTGGTCCACTTCGACAGCCGCTCCCCGGACGGCACGATCACGCTGAACCGGGACAGCCGTACGGGGCAGGGCTTCGGCATCGACGAGTCCATGACGCTGGAGCTCAACCGGCTCGCGCCCGCCTACGCGCGCGTAGTGGTGGGCGTCGCCATCCAGCAGGGCGCCGGACGGGTCACCTTCGGCGACGTGGCGAACACCGGCGTGATCGTCAAGGAGGGGTACGACGAGCTGTTCCGCGACGACTTCGGCGCCGTACGGGACGCCACGTCCGCGACGGTCGTGGAGTTCACCCGCGAGGGGCCGAACACCTGGACGTACAAGCCCGCGGTACGCGGCTTCGACTCCGACCCGGACGCCTTCACCCGGCTGATGGGGGCGCCCCGGTAAGGCCCGGCACCGTCGGCGGCCTCCGGTGCGTGTGCCGCCCCCGGGCGCAGCGGTGGGACAGCAGGCCGGCCGTCCGGAGCGGCGGGGCCGGTCCCGCACGCAGGTCAGCGGTACGCCGAAGGGGACCGGCCAAGGATGGTCGGTCCCCTTCGCGTGCTGCCGGTCAGCCGGCCCTACGGGCCACCGCCCGCGGCGACCGCCGGGCCCGGTATCAGCTGCAGCCGCTGGTCGAGCCGCAGCCCTCGCAGATGTAGCAGGAGCCGGCGCGCTGCATCTTCGTGCCGCACGAGAAGCACAGCGGGGCGTCGGCCTGGATGCCCAGCTGCATCTCCACCAGCTCGGCGGACGTGTGCGCCTGCTTCGGGGCCGGGACGGCCGCCGGGGCCTCCGCCTTGGGGGCGGGGGCGGCCTTCGGGGCCTCCTGCTGGCGCGGGGCGGACTGGGCCAGGCCCTCGACGTCCACCTCGTCGTCGGCCGGCTCGTACGAACCGGTCTCCAGGTGGCGCTGGCGCTCCTCGGCGGAGTGGATGCCGAGCGCCGAGCGGGTCTCGAACGGCAGGAAGTCCAGCGCCAGGCGGCGGAAGATGTAGTCGACGATCGACTGCGCCATCCGCACGTCCGGGTCGTCCGTCATACCGGCCGGCTCGAAGCGCATGTTCGTGAACTTCGAGACGTACGTCTCCAGCGGCACGCCGTACTGCAGGCCGACCGAGACGGCGATGGAGAAGGCGTCCATCATGCCCGCGAGGGTCGAGCCCTGCTTGGACATCTTCAGGAAGACCTCGCCCAGACCGTCGTCGGGGTAGGAGTTGGCCGTCATGTAGCCCTCGGCGCCGCCGACCGTGAAGGAGGTGGTGATGCCGGGACGTCCCTTCGGGAGGCGCTTGCGGACCGGGCGGTACTCGACGACCTTCTCGACCTTGGCGGGCTCGACGACCTCGGCCTTCTTCTCCTCCTCCTTCTTCTTGGCGGAGAGCGGCTGGCCGACCTTGCAGTTGTCGCGGTAGATCGCGAGCGCCTTGACGCCCATCTTCCACGCCTCGAAGTAGATCTCCTCGACCTCCTCGACGGTCGCCGTCTCCGGCATGTTGACCGTCTTGGAGAGCGCGCCGGAGATCCACGGCTGGATCGCGGCCATCATCCGGACGTGGCCCATCGGGGAGATGGCCCGCTCGCCCATGGCGCAGTCGAAGACCTCGTAGTGCTCCTGCTTGAGGCCCGGCGCGTCGATCACATTGCCGTGCTCGGCGATGTGGGCGACGATCGCCTCGATCTGCTCCTCCTGGTAGCCCAGGCGGCGCAGGGCCTGCGGGACCGTGCCGTTGACGATCTGCATGGAGCCGCCGCCGACCAGCTTCTTGAACTTGACCAGGGCGAGGTCGGGCTCGAGGCCGGTGGTGTCGCAGGACATCGCGAGACCGATGGTGCCGGTCGGGGCGATGACGGACGCCTGGGAGTTGCGGAAGCCGTTCTTCTCGCCGAGGCGGAGCACGTCCTGCCAGGCCTCCGTGGCGGCGGCCCAGATCGGCGTGTCCAGGTCGTCCATACGGACGGCCTCGGAGTTGGCGTCGGCGTGCTGCTTCATGACGCGCTTGTGCGCCTCGGCGTTGCGGGCGTAGCCGTCGTACGGGCCGACGACGGCGGCCAGCTCGGCGGAGCGGCGGTACGAGGTGCCGGTCATCAGCGAGGTGATGGCGCCGGCCAGGGCGCGGCCGCCGTCGGAGTCGTACGCGTGGCCGGTCGCCATCAGCAGGGCGCCGAGGTTGGCGTAGCCGATGCCCAGCTGGCGGAAGGCGCGGGTGTTCTCGCCGATCTTCTCGGTCGGGAAGTCGGCGAAGCAGATGGAGATGTCCATCGCCGTGATGACCAGCTCGACGACCTTCGCGAAGCGCTCGATCTCGAAGGACTGGTTGCCCTTGCCGTCGTCCTTCAGGAACTTCATCAGGTTCAGCGAGGCGAGGTTGCAGGACGTGTTGTCCAGGTGCATGTACTCGCTGCACGGGTTCGAGCCGTTGATGCGGCCGGACTCGGGGCAGGTGTGCCAGTGGTTGATCGTGTCGTCGTACTGGATGCCCGGGTCGGCGCAGGCCCAGGCGGCCTCGGCCATCTTGCGGAAGAGCGCCTTGGCGTCGACCTCCTCGATGACCTCGCCGGTCATCCGGGCGCGCAGGCCGAACTTGCCGCCGGACTCCACGGCCCTCATGAACTCGTCGTTCACGCGGACGGAGTTGTTGGCGTTCTGGTACTGGACGGACGTGATGTCGTCGCCGCCCAGGTCCATGTCGAAGCCCGCGTCGCGCAGGGCGCGGATCTTCTCCTCCTCCTTCACCTTGGTCTCGATGAAGTCCTCGATGTCGGGGTGGTCGACGTCGAGGATGACCATCTTGGCGGCGCGGCGGGTGGCGCCGCCGGACTTGATGGTGCCGGCGGAGGCGTCGGCGCCGCGCATGAAGGAGACCGGGCCGGAGGCGTTGCCGCCGGAGGACAGCAGCTCCTTGGAGGAGCGGATGCGGGAGAGGTTCAGGCCGGCGCCGGAGCCGCCCTTGAAGATCATGCCCTCTTCCTTGTACCAGTCGAGGATCGACTCCATGGAGTCGTCGACGGACAGGATGAAGCAGGCGGAGACCTGCTGGGGCTGCGGCGTGCCGACGTTGAACCACACCGGCGAGTTGAAGCTGAAGATCTGGTGGAGGAGGGCGTAGGCGAGCTCGTGCTCGAAGATCTCCGCGTCGGCGGGCGACGAGAAGTAGCCGTACTCCTCGCCGGCCTTGCGGTAGGTCTTCACGATGCGGTCGATGAGCTGCTTCAGGCTCGTCTCGCGCTGCGGCGTGCCGACGGCACCCCGGAAGTACTTGCTGGTGACGATGTTGACCGCGTTCACCGACCAGAAGTCGGGGAACTCGACGCCACGCTGCTCGAAGTTGACCGAGCCGTCGCGCCAGTTGGTCATGACGACGTCACGGCGCTCCCAGACGACCTCGTCGTACGGGTGCACGCCGGGGGTCGTGTGGATCCGCTCGATGCGCAGGCCCTTGCCCGCCTTGTTGGACCCCTTGGCGCGGGAGCCTCGTGCCGGGCCGCTCGTCGTCTCTGTCATGCCGCCTCCCATATACGGGCAAAAACGCCCTGATGTGCCCAGATCTTCCCAAGGCACGGTTTCCGTCTGTTGTCGTGAGCACTGCGAACAGCACCCGTGACAGGTCGATTGGCCGCTCCGCGGCCGGTCGCCGGACGCCGGGTCCGGCCGGCCGCTCAGTCGGCGGAGGCCGCGGGCACCGGGACCGCGGGGGTCGCGCCGGTGCCGCCCTCCTCCGCGGGCCGCCGCTCGCGCAGCTCCGCGATGGCGGCCTCGAAGTCTTCCAGCGTGTCGAACGCGCGGTACACGGACGCGAAGCGCAGGTACGCGACCAGGTCGAGCTCCCGCAGCGGGCCGAGTATGGCGAGGCCGACGTCGTGCGTGGTGAGCTCGGCGCTGCCGGTCGCCCGGACGGCCTCCTCGACCCGCTGGCCGAGCTGCGCGAGGGCGTCCTCGGTGACGGGGCGTCCCTGGCAGGCCTTGCGCACGCCGTTGATGACCTTGGTCCGGCTGAAGGGCTCGGTCACCCCGCTCCGCTTCACGACCATCAGCGAGCAGGTCTCCACCGTGGTGAAACGGCGGGAGCAGTCGGGGCACTGGCGGCGGCGTCGGATGGACGTCCCGTCGTCGGTGGTGCGACTGTCGACGACACGGCTGTCGGGGTGCCTGCAGAAGGGGCAGTGCATGGTCCCAAGCCTCCTTCACAGCACGACTGAATAGCCTCGCGAGGCCCTCCCGGACCCCCTCGAAGCAGCCACAAGCATAGGCGATGCCCAGCCCCCGATTGGACGGGGGACCACAACTTCTAGGTGGCTGTCACCATGCAACCACTACATGTAGGGGCCGAGCCTCATTCGCGGCGCAGCGCGTGTCGCGCCGCCCACCGGCTTGCGGGCCGCGCACGAGCCTACGGCACCGCCCGCCCCGGACCCCTGCGGGGCACCCCGCGCCGAGCCGCTGGGAACGCTCGGCGGACGGCGTGTCGCGCCGCGCCGCGGGGGGTGCGCGATTTTCCATGAGCGGCGGGCGATACCGTAATAGCCCGAATTGCCTCCGCGCCGCCGGCGGCGAAAGGTCGCACATACACCCAGGCGCACGCACACGTAAGCCATTCCGCGTTTTTTCACTCGAACGTGTGTTTGGCGCAACCTTTCGAAAGCAACTACCGTTGTGCCAGCCAGGGAGACCATTCGAGAGGGGCCGACGTGACCACCACCGCAGACAGTGCCACCATCACAGCCCAGGACCGCTCCCAGGGCCGATTCGAGCCGGTACACGCCATGACCGTGAAGAACGCGAACGATGCGGGCACGACGCCCGAGCCCGCCAAGCCCGCACGAGCGCTCCCCGGCCGACCTCCCGGCATCCGGGCGGACAGCTCGGGCCTCACGGACAGGCAGCGGCGGGTGATCGAGGTCATCCGCGACTCGGTCCAGCGACGGGGATACCCACCGTCCATGCGGGAGATCGGCCAGGCGGTCGGCCTGTCGAGCACGTCCTCGGTGGCGCATCAGCTGATGGCGCTGGAGCGCAAGGGCTTCCTGCGGCGCGACCCGCACCGCCCGCGCGCGTACGAGGTGCGGGGCTCCGACCAGCCGAGCACCCAGCCCCCGGACACGGCCGGCAAGCCCGCCGCGTCGTACGTCCCGCTAGTCGGCCGGATCGCCGCCGGTGGTCCGATCCTGGCCGAGGAGTCCGTCGAGGACGTCTTCCCCCTCCCCCGGCAGCTGGTGGGCGACGGTGAGCTGTTCGTCCTGAAGGTCGTCGGCGACTCCATGATCGAGGCCGCCATCTGCGACGGCGACTGGGTGACGGTCCGCCGCCAGCCCGTCGCGGAGAACGGTGACATCGTGGCCGCCATGCTCGACGGCGAGGCCACGGTCAAGCGCTTCAAGCGCGAGGACGGCCATGTCTGGCTGCTCCCGCACAATGCCGCCTACCAGCCCATCCCTGGCGACGAGGCGACCATCCTCGGCAAGGTGGTGGCGGTTCTGCGGCGGGTCTGACACCCGCCGGCCCCCGACCGGGCCCCGGGACCCCTGCGCCGGTCCCGGGGCCCTGCCATGCCCGGCGCACCGGCGGTGCTGGGCGCGCCGCCGCGTTTCGGCCAGTCGACGATGCCGTGTCATGTCCGGCCGCGCTGTGCCCGGCGCACCGGCGGTGCGGGGCGCGCCGCCGTGTTTCGGCCGCCGTGGCGCCTCCGGCCTCAGACCGCCGTCTTCTCCTTCGCCGCCTGGTCGATGGCCGCCAGGGAGCGGCGCACCTGATTGCGGTCCGTCGTGTACCAGAAGTCCGGCATGGAGGCGCGCAGGAAGCTGCCGTACCGGGCGTTCGCCAGGCGCGGGTCCAGGACCGCCACCACTCCCCGGTCGCCCGTCGCGCGCACCAGGCGGCCCGCGCCCTGCGCCATCAGCAGCGCGGCGTGCGTCGCGGCGACGGCCATGAAGCCATTGCCCCCGGCCTCCTCCACGGCCTTCTGGCGGGCGCTCATCAGCGGGTCGTCGGGGCGCGGGAACGGGATGCGGTCCATCACCACCAGCTGGCAGTTGGGGCCCGGCACATCGACGCCCTGCCAGAGCGAGAGCGTTCCGAACAGGCAGGTCTCCGCGTCGTTGGCGAACGCCTTGATCAGTTCACCGAGCGTGTCCTCGCCCTGGAGCAGCACCGGCACGTCCAGGCGGCCCCGCATCTCCTCAGCGGCCGCCTGCGCGCCCCGCATCGACGAGAACAGGCCGAGGGTCCGGCCGCCGGCCGCCTCGATCAGTTCCGCCAGCTCGTCCATCATGTCCGTGCGGCTGCCCTCGCGCCCCGGCGTCGCCAGGTGCCGGGCCACGTAGAGGATGCCCTGCTTGCGGTAGTCGAACGGCGAGCCGACGTCGATGCCCTTCCACACCGGGAGGTCGTCGCCCTCGACCCCCTCGGGGGCGAGTCCCAGCGAGGCCCCCACACCGTTGAAGTCCCCGCCCAGCTTCAGCGTGGCCGACGTCAGCGTGACCGACCGGTCCGCGAACAGCTTCTCGCGCAGCAGTCCGGAGACGGACAGCGGCGCCACCCGCAGGGACGCGCCGAAGCGGTCGTGCCGCTCGTACCAGACGACGTCGTACTCGGAGCCGTTCGCGATGCGCTCCGCGACCGCGTGGACGTTCTCCACGGACGCCAGGGCCTGCTTGCGGACGGCGTCCTCGTCCTGGACCGACCGGTCGCGGGTGTTGCCCAGCGCCGTGATCACCGTGCGCGCCGCGTCCCGCAGCGCCATCAGCGCGTACGCCAGGTCCTCGGGAAGCTCCTGGAGGCGGCCCGGCAGGGCCAGCTCCATCAGCTTCTCGAACCCCTCGGCCGCCGTCTGGAGCTGGTCGGCGGCCTTCTCGTCGACGAGCTTCGCGGCCCGCCGCACCGCCCGGTTGACCTGGCCGGGCGTGAGCTCGCCGGTGGCGACACCGGTGACCCGGGAGACCAGCTCATGCGCCTCGTCCACGATCAGCACCTCGTGCTGCGGCAGGACCGGGGCGCCCTCGATGGCGTCGATCGCGAGCAGCGCGTGGTTGGTCACGACGACCTCGGCGAGCTTGGCGCGCTCCCGCGCGGCCTCGGCGAAGCACTCGGCGCCGTACGCGCACTTGGTGGCCCCCAGGCACTCGCGGGACGAGACCGACACCTGCCCCCAGGCCCGGTCGGAGACGCCCGGCGTCAGGTCGTCGCGGTCGCCGGTCTCCGTCTCGTCCGACCAGTCGCGCAGGCGCAGCAGGTCCTGCCCGAGCTTGCTGGTCGGCGCGGTGGCCTCGAACGGGTCGAAAAGCCCGTCCTCCTCGTCTTGTGGGACGCCCTCGTGGAGGCGGTGGAGGCACAGGTAGTTGGAGCGGCCCTTGAGCATGGCGAACTCGGGGCGGCGGCGCAGCAGCGGGTGGAGCGCGTCGACCGTGCGGGGCAGGTCCCGCTCGACCAGCTGGCGCTGGAGGGCGAGCGTGGCCGTCGCCACGACGACGCGGTCCCCGTGCGCCAGGGCGGGCACCAGATAGCCCAGGGACTTGCCGGTGCCGGTGCCGGCCTGGACGAGCAGGTGCGTCCCGTCGTCGATGGCCTGGGCGACGGCCTCGGCCATGGCGACCTGGCCTGGCCTTTCCGTACCGCCGACGGCGGCGACGGCGGCGTGGAGGAGCTCGGGGAGGGATGGCTTCGTCATAGCCCGTCCACCCTACGGGGCCGCACTGACAGTCGGCCCGTCCCGCGGGGGTCCCCGTCCGGTTCCGGCCACTCCCCCGGCGGCGGCCGCCCCGCGCAGAAGCCGGAATTCCCCGTGCGAGGGGATTCCGGCACGTCGGATTGACGGTCGGGGCGGTTCTCAGCCGCGCTGGGCCCGTTCGGCCGCGGCGAGGGCGTCGGCGAACCGGTCCAGTACGGCGTCGGCCTGCCCGTCGGTGAGCGTCAGCGGCGGGAGGAGACGCACGACGCCGGAGTGCCGCCCTCCCGTGCCGACGATGAGGCCGCGCTCCAGGCACTCCCGCCGTACGGCCTCCGCCAGTGCCGGCGCGGGCGGCGGCACGTCCCCGAAGCGGGCGTCCGTGTCGACCAGTTCGACGCCGATCATGAGCCCGCGCCCCCGGACGTCCCCGACGGCGGGGTGCGCGGCGGCGAGTTCCCGCAGCCGGGCCAGGAGCCGGGCGCCGAGCTCCGCGGCCCGTTCCGCGAGGCGGTTCTCCCGTACGTAGCGGAGGGTCGCCGTCCCCGCCGCCATCGCCAGCTGGTTGGCCCGGAAGGCGTCGGCGCGCCCGCACGGCCCGCCGCGGTCGAGGGCGGAGCGGTAGACGATCACGGACAGCGGGAGCGAGCCGCCCAGCGCCCTGGACACGACCAGCACGTCCGGTACGACCCCGCTGTGCCCGACCGCCCAGAACGCCCCCGTACGCCCGAGACCGGTCAGCGTCTCGTCGGCGACCAGCGGGACCGACCGGGCGGCGGTGATCTCCCGCATGCGGCGCAGCCAGCCGTCGGGGGCTGGCACCACCCCGCCCCCGGCCTGGACCGGTTCCACGATCATCGCGGCGGGCGGGTCTGTCCGGAAGTCCGGGGCGTCGAGGAGGGTCTCGGTCCAGCGGGCGGCGAGGTCGGCGCCGCCCCCGCCGCCGACGCCGAACGGGCAGCGGTACGGGTGCGGGTACGGCAGCCGCGTCACCCGTCCGGTGCCGCTCGGGGCGCCGGGGCGGCCGGGCGGGGCCTCGCCGCCGTACGGGGCTTCGCCGCCTGCCGGGGCCCCGGCGAAGGCGAGCAGGCCGGTGCGGCCGGTCGCGGCGCGGACCAGGTCGAGCGCCGCGTCCACGGCGTCCGTGCCGGCGGGCCCGCAGAACTGGATGCGGGCCTCCCGTGCGAGGTCGGGCGGCAGGGTCGCGAACAGTTCGGTGGTGAAGGCGTCGCGGACCGGGGTGGCGAGGTCCAGGACGTGGAGCGGCGCCCCGGAGTCGAGGACCTTCTTGACGGCTTCGAGGACGACCGGGTGGTTGTGTCCGAGTGCGAGGGTGCCCGCGCCGGAGGTGCAGTCGAGGTAGCGGCGGCCGTCCGCCCCCTCCACGGTCACGCCGCGGGCCCGTACGGGGACGACGGGCAGCGAGCGGGCGTAGGTGCGGGCGGCCGGTTCGCGCAGGGTCTGCCGCCGCAGGATGCCCTCGGGTCCGGCGGGCGGGATTCGCTCGCATGCGGCGGCCCCGACGGCCGGGAGGCCGGTGGGCGGGGTGGCCTCGCCCGGGGCGGGCGCGATGCCGGGGGCGCCGGCGGGCGGGGCGGTTCCGGGGCCGGCGGGCGGTGCCGCCGTGGCTGGTTCGGTCGCGGCCACGTCTGGGGTCCTCCCGTCGGTAGGGGTGTCGCACATCGGTACGGCGCCCGGCCGCCCCGCGTTCGCCTCGGGGCCGCCGGGGCGTCCGCCCGTACCAACGACGACATCTCCGGGGGATCACGGTCATATCGAAGATCCGTCTTAGGGGGAACCGCCGCCCTGCCGCACGCCGTCCCCAACGGCACCGGCATAGTGGGGGCCGCACTTCGGCGTCCGGCGCCCCGGCAGCGCCCGGTGCCGCCGGAGTGCGGAGTTCCGTACTCCGTAGTTCCGCGTTTGGAGGAGCGCTTCCGCGGAGGCGCTCGGTTCACGAAGTCCCAGGGGGATCACTCATGCGAACGATTCGTCCGCTGCTCGCGTCGACCGCCGTGGCGGCGGCGCTGGCGCTGACCGCCACGGGCTGCGGTCCCGAGGAGGACCCGGCCGCCGCGCCCAGCGCCTCCGCGGTGCAGACGCCCGGCGGGGACGGGAAGATCACCATCCCGGACGATCTGAAGGACCGGCTCAAGCAGCACGGGATCGACCTCGACAAGTGGCGGGGCGGTGAGTGGAAGAACTGGGACAAGGACAAGTGGCTGCGTGAGGCCCAGGACTTCGTCAACCCGATCATCGAGGACCTGTGGGACCCGGACCGCATGCGGGAGGCGGAGGAGCCGGACCAGCCCGTCGAGGACGGTGACCTGCCCGACGACGCCGGGGTGACCGACCCGACCCCGAAGCGGATCGAGGCCACGCAGGTCGAGCCCGAGTACCACAGCAGCGCGCCGGAGGCCGGCAAGCTGCTGTTCGACGGCCCCAAGGGCTCGATGGTCTGCTCGGCCACGGTCGTGAAGGACCCGGCGAACCCCGGCAAGTCGAACCTCGTGTGGACGGCCGGGCACTGCGTCCACGCGGGCAAGAACGGCGGCTGGTACCGGAACATCGCGTTCGTCCCGTCGTACAACGACAAGGGCCTGTCGACGGCCGAGCTGGAGAAGGCGTCCCGCGAGGAGATCGCGCCGTACGGCGTGTGGTGGGGCGACTGGGCGCAGACCTCGCAGCAGTGGATCGACCAGGGCGCGCCGACCGGCGGCCAGGGCGCCCCGTACGACTTCGCCGTCATCCATGTGACGCCGGAGAAGGGCAGCGGCGGCAAGTCGCTGGAGGAGACGGTCGGCTCGGCGCTGCCGGTCGAGTTCGCGGCGCCGGCCGTGTCGAAGATCGCCAGCATGGAGGCGACCGGCTACCCGGCCGCGCCGCCGTACGACGGTCAGAAGCTGTTCCAGTGCGCCGACAAGCCGGGCCGGCTCTCGGTGAAGGCCGACCAGCCGACGATGTACCGCATCGGGTGCAGCATGACCGGTGGCTCGTCGGGCGGTGGCTGGGTGGCCACGGGCAAGGACGGCAAGCCGGCGCTGGTGTCGAACACCTCGATCGGGCCGGTGCAGGCGGGCTGGCTCGCCGGGCCGCGCCTCGGCGCGGAGGCGAAGGGTGTCTTCACGGCGGTCAGCGAGAAGTTCGCCGGACGCTGAGCGGGCCCTCCCGGCAGAGTGAAGCGGGGCCCCGGCCGATGTGGCCGGGGCCCCGCTCCATGTTTGTCGGTCAGGCCGTCACGGCGCTGAACGGAGCCAGCAGCGCGGCGAGCTCGCTGTGGACGCGCGCCTTGAGCAGCGTGCCCTCCGGGGTGTGCTCCTCGGAGATCACCTCGCCCTCGGCGTGCACCCGCGAGACGAGTCCGCCCTGCGTGTACGGGACGAGCGCCTCGACCTCGACCTCCGGGCGGGGCAGCTCGGCGTCGATCATCGCGAGCAGTTCCGCGATGCCCTGGCCGGTCCGCGCGGAGACGGCGATCGAGTGCTTCTCGACCCGCAGCAGCCGCTGCAGGACGAGCGGGTCGGCCGCGTCCGCCTTGTTGATCACGACGATCTCGGGGACGTTGGTCGCGCCCACGTCGCGGATCACCTCGCGCACGGCGGCGAGCTGCTCCTCCGGCGCCGGGTGCGCGCCGTCCACCACGTGGAGGATCAGGTCGGAGTCGCCGACCTCCTCCATGGTGGAGCGGAACGCCTCGACCAGGTGGTGCGGCAGGTGCCGGACGAAGCCGACCGTGTCGGCCAGCGTGTAGAGCCGGCCGCTGGGCGTCTCGGCCCGGCGCACCGTCGGGTCGAGGGTGGCGAACAGCGCGTTCTCCACCAGCACGCCCGCGCCGGTCAGCCGGTTGAGCAGGGACGACTTGCCGGCGTTGGTGTAGCCGGCGATGGCGACCGAGGGCACCTTGTTGCGGCGGCGCTCCTGGCGCTTGATGTCGCGCCCGGTCTTCATCTCCGCGATCTCCCGGCGCATCTTCGCCATCTTCTCGCGGATCCGCCGCCGGTCCGTCTCGATCTTGGTCTCACCGGGGCCTCGGGTGGCCATGCCGCCACCGCCGCCGCCGCCCATCTGCCGGGACAGCGACTGACCCCATCCGCGCAGCCGCGGCAGCATGTACTGCATCTGGGCGAGCGCGACCTGCGCCTTGCCTTCGCGCGACTTGGCGTGCTGGGCGAAGATGTCGAGGATCAGGGCGGTCCGGTCGACCACCTTGACCTTGACGACGTCCTCCAGGTGGATGAGCTGGCCGGGGCTCAGCTCACCGTCGCAGACGACCGTGTCCGCGCCGGTCTCCAGCACGATGTCGCGCAGCTCGTCCGCCTTGCCCGAGCCGATGTACGTGGCCGGGTCGGGCTTGTCGCGGCGCTGGATGACGCCGTCCAGGACGAGCGCGCCCGCCGTCTCGGCGAGGGCGGCCAGCTCGGCCAGGGAGTTCTCGGCGTCCTGCACGGTCCCGGAGGTCCAGACCCCGACCAGCACGACGCGCTCGAGGCGCAGCTGCCGGTACTCGACCTCGGTGACGTCTTCGAGCTCGGTGGAGAGGCCTGCCACACGGCGGAGCGCGGCGCGCTCCTGGCGGTCGAACTGGTCGCCGTCGCGCTCTCCGTCGATCTCGTAGCTCCAGGCGACGTCCTCTTCCATCAGGGCATCGGCCCGAAGGCTCTCGGCGCGGTTCGGCTCCGCGGAGCTCTGCTTGTCCTGGGAAGGGGATGAAGAGGAGGTCATTGGGTCCTTACGTCGATGGAAAAGTGATTCGTCGGACTCAACGCCCGCACTTCACGGATGATTCCCGGAAAGGGGCGGGCCACTCCGCTGCGGCGCCGCCGACGTGACGATGGTCGCACGGCCGCGCCGGACCCGTCACGCGGGTTTCCGCCCGTGTGCGGCCGGGGCCTGGGGCGGGGCAGGGGCCTTCGTCGCGGTCGGGGCCTTGCTGCGCCAGTCGGGGTGGCCGGGCATCGGCGGGGTCTTCTCGCCGTACAGCCAGCCCCGCAGGAAGCCGGTGAGGTCGCGGCCGGCGACGGCGGAGGCGAGCCGGACGAAGTCATCGGTGCCCGCCGTGGAATGCGCGTGGTCGCTGACCCAGCGCCGCTGGAGGGTGTCGAAGGCGGCGGTGCCGATCTCCTGCCGCAGGGCGTACAGGACGAGGGCGCTGCCGTCGTAGACGACCGGCCGGAACAGGCCGCTCTTGCCGCCGCGGCCGGGCGGGCGGGGCGCGGCCGGGGGTCCGCCGGCGGCGCGCCAGCCGTCGGACGCGGCGTACGCCTCGCGCATCCGCCGCTCCAGCGAGGCGTGGCCGGTCTCCTCGGCGTACAGGGCCTCGTACCAGGTGGCGTGCCCCTCGTTGATCCACAGGTCGGACCAGGCGCGGGGCGTGACGCTGTTGCCGAACCAGTGGTGGGCCAGCTCGTGCACCATGATCGATTCGACGTACCACTGGGGCAGGTCGGGGTCGGTGAACAGGCCGCGCTCGAAGAGGGAGAGCGTCTGCGTCTCCAGGGCGAAGCCGGTGGTCGTGTCGGCGACGAGCACGCCGTACGTCTCGAAGGGGTACCGGCCGGTCCTGGCCTCCATCCAGCGCAGGTGCGCGGGGGTCCTGCGCAGCCAGCGCTCCATCCGCTCCCGGTCGGCGGCCGGGACGACGTCGCGCAGCGGCAGTCCGTGCGGGCCGGTGCGGCGTACGACGGCGGAGCGGCCGATGGAGACCTGCGCGAGCTCCGTCGCCATCGGGTGGGCGCCCCGGTACGTCGTGGTCGCCGTGGGTCCGGCGACGGCGTGGGCGACGGCGCGGCCGTTGGCGACGGCGACGAACTCCTTGGGGGTGGTGACGCGGATGGTGAAGTACGCCTTGTCGGCGGGGTGGTCGTTGCAGGGGAAGACGCGGTGGGCGGCGTCGGCCTGGTTGGCCATGGCGAGGCCGTCGGCGGTGCGGATCCACCCGCCGTCGTCCCCGGCGGCGGCCGGATCGCTCGTGTGGGTGACGGCGATGGTGAGCCGCTCCCCCTTGGCGACGGGCCGGTCGGGGTGGATGACCAGGTCTTCCTTAGCGGCGCTGAAGTCGGCGGGGCTGCCGTCGACGGTGACGGAGGTGACGGTGCCGTGGGAGAAGTCGAGGTTGACGCGGTCCAGCCGTTCGGTGGCCCGTGCGTCGATCTTGGTGAGGGTGTCGAGGGGCTTGCGGTTGTCGCCGGTGTAGGTGAAGGCGATGTCGTACGCGAGGACGTCGTAGCCGGGGTTGCCGAGGTGCGGGTACAGCGGGTCGCCGATGCCGAGCGGCTCGGGTGCGGGTACGGCCGCCGCGATGAGCCCCGCGGACGCCGCGGCGAGGAGGGCGGCGCGCAGGCGTGGGGAGGTGAGGGTCATGGGTCACCGCTATCAGCGTGCGGGGCGCGCTCCGGGGCGGCGCGCGCCCGGCGCACCCGAACGAGGGCGGCGCGCGGGCGCACGGTGGTCCGTCCGGCGGGGTCGGCGCGCTGGACAGGGGCTACCGGGGCGAGGCCGGGTGCTGGGCGCGGGACGGCTACCGGGGCGGGGCCGGACGTGCTGGGCCCGGGCAGGGCTACTGGGCCGGGTGCTGGGCGCGGCTCACGTCGTACACGCCGGGTACGTCGCGCATGGCGCGCATCAGCGCGGGCAGGCCGCTCGCGTCAGGCAGCTGGAGCGTGTAGGTGTGGCGGACGCGCTGTTCGGCGGGGGGTTCCACGGTGGCGGAGACGACCGCGGCACCGGCCGTGGCGATGGCCTCGGTGAGGTCGGCGAGCAGCCGGGGGCGGCCGAACGATTCGGCGACGAGCGTGACGCGGCAGGGTGCGGCACCGCTCCAGCGCACGGCGACGGGCTGCCGGCCGAGTTTCTCCATACGGCGTACGGCGGGGCATTCGGTGCGGTGGACGGTGACGGCGCCGCCGCGTACGGAGAATCCGGTGACGGCGTCGGGCGGTACGGGCGTACAGCAGCCCGCCAGGCGGACGCCCGTGTGGGGGGCGTCCACGACGGCGTTGGCGGTGGGCTGGGGGCCGGTGACGACGGCGGCGGCGGGCGGGCGCGGGTCGGCGGCCGGGGTGTCCGGGTCGTGGGGGTGGGTGGCCAGCCAGTGGCTGATGGCGATGCGCGCGGTGGGGGTGATGGCGTGTTCCAGCCAGTCGGGGGACGGACCGGAGCCGGCGTCCTCGGCGAGCAGCGGCTGGACGGTGTCGCCGTCGTGGAGGACGGTGCCGAGGGTGGCGAGCCGGCCGTTGACGCGGGCGCCGACGCAGGCGTGGGCGGCCGTGCCGTGCTGCTCGTACGCGGCGTCCACGCAGGTGGCGCCGGCGGGGAGGGCGAGGGTGCCCCCGTCCGGGAGGAAGACGGTGATCTCGCCGTCCTGGGCGAGATCGGCGCGCAGCGAGGTCCAGAACGTGTCGGGGTCGGGGGCGGACTGCTGCCAGTCGAGGAGGCGGGAGAGCCAGCCGGGGCGGGTGGGGTCGGCGCGCTCGCCGTCGTCGGCGGTGTCGGAGCCGTCGGCGGGGGCGGCGTAGGGGTTGCCGAGGGCGACGACTCCGGCCTCGGCGACCTTGTGCATCTGGTGGGTGCGGATGAGGATCTCCGCGACGGCGCCGTCGGGCGCGGCGACGGCGGTGTGCAGCGACTGGTACAGGTTGAACTTGGGCGCGGCGATGAAGTCCTTGAACTCGGAGATCACCGGGGTGAAGCAGGTGTGGAGCTCGCCCAGCACGGCGTAGCAGTCGGCGTCCTCGGAGACGAGGACGAGCAGCCGCCCGAAGTCGGTGCCGCGCAGTTCGCCGCGTTTGAGGCTGACGCGGTGCACGGAGACGAAGTGCCGGGGGCGGACGAGGACTTCGGCGCTGATGCCGGCGTCCCGCAGGACGGTGCGCATGTCGTCGGCGACGGTCGCGAGGGCGTCGCCCGCGTCGGCGTTGCGGGCGATGAGGGCGCGGGTCCGCTCGTACTCGACGGGGTGGAGGATGGCGAAGACCAGGTCCTCCAGTTCGGTCTTGAGGGCCTGGACGCCGAGCCGCTCCGCGAGGGGGATCAGGACGTCGCGGGTGACCTTGGCGATGCGCGCCTGCTTCTCGGGGCGCATGACGCCGAGGGTGCGCATGTTGTGGAGCCGGTCCGCCAGTTTGATGGACATGACGCGGACGTCGTTGCCGGTGGCGACGAGCATCTTGCGGAAGGTCTCGGGCTCGGCGGCGGCGCCGTAGTCGACCTTCTCCAGCTTGGTGACGCCGTCGACCAGGTAGGCGACCTCCTCGCCGAACTCCTCGCGGACCTGGTCGAGGGTCAGGTCGGTGTCCTCGACGGTGTCGTGGAGGAGGGAGGCCGTCAGTGTCGTGGTCTCCGCGCCGAGTTCGGCGAGGATGAGCGTGACGGCGAGGGGGTGGGTGATGTACGGCTCGCCGCTCTTGCGGAACTGGCCCCGGTGGGAGGACTCCGCCAGCTCGTACGCGCGGCGCAGGACGGCGAGGTCGGCGTCGGGGTGGTGGGCGCGGTGCGCGTCCGCGACGTGGCCGATGGCGTCGGGCAGGCGGTCGCGGGCGGTGGGGCCGAGCAGTGCGGCCCGGCCGAGCCTGCGCAGGTCGATTCTGGGGCGGCCGCGCCTGCGGCCGGTGGCACTGGGGTTGGTGGCCTCTGCGCTCATGGGGCACCTCCGGCGGCGTCGACCGGCGGTGGGCGGGTACGGCGTGGCCGCCCTGCCGGTGCTTGATGCTACCGAGCCCACCACGTGGCGCAGTCGCGCTCTCGCCCAGCGTGAACGGGATCACCCATTCGAGGGAGGCTCGCGCGCGTACGGTTTCGCCCGCTGACCGAACCTGTGCCGAGACGGCCGTTTCGGCCCGTGCCCTGACGGCGGCGTGCGCCCCGCACGCGAACGGCCGTCCCGGCGCTCCGCCCGGACGGCCGCTCCTGTCCCGTGCCGGGACGGCCGATTCCGCCTGTGCTCAGGCGGCCGTCCCGGAGAGCCAGGCGGGGTCGATGTGCCCCTCGGCGACGATCACGGCGGGGCCGGTCATCTCGATCTGCCCGTCGGGCCGCTCGGTGATCACCAGCGTGCCGCCGAGGACGTCGACGGTGTACGTGACGGGGGTGCCGGTCTCGGCCGGGTCGAGCCCGTCGCGGCGGGCGGCGGCGACGGCGACCGCGCAGGCGCCCGTGCCGCACGAGCGGGTCTCGGCGGCGCCGCGCTCGTGGACGCGCATGGCGACGTGCCGGGGGCCCCGGTCGGCGACGAACTCGATGTTGACCCCGTCGGGGTAGACGGCGGCGGGGGCGTACGGCGGCTCGGTGTGGAGGGTCCCCGCGTGGGCGAGGTCCTCGACGAAGGCGACCGCGTGGGGGTTGCCCATGTTGACGTTGCGCGCGGGCCAGCTGCGGCCGTCGACGGTCACCGTGACCCCGGCCTCGGGGAGCACGGCGCGGCCCATGGAGACGGTCACGTCGCCGTTCTTCGCGAGGTGGACCGGCTTGACGCCGCCGCGGGTGGCGACGGCGACATCGCCCGCGGTGACGTGCCCGGCGTGCATCAGATAGCGGGCGAAGACGCGGACGCCGTTGCCGCACATCTCGGCGATGGAGCCGTCGGCGTTGCGGTAGTCCATGAACCACTCGGCCTCGTCGGCCATGTGGCGGGCGTCCGGGTGGGCGGCGCTGCGGACGACGTGCAGCACCCCGTCGCCGCCGATGCCGGCGCGGCGGTCGCAGAGCCTGGCCACCAGGTCTGCGGGCAGGTCGATGGCGTTGTCCGGGTCGGGCAGGATCACGAAGTCGTTCTCCGTGCCGTGTCCCTTGAGGAAGGCGAGGGGTGCGGTGGTCACGCGATCAATCGTACGGGTCCGGTACGACAAAGCACCGGGCGGGCGTGCGGCCACGGGCCGGGAGCGCGTCCCGCCTGGTGGCTTCGGGCGGTGCTCGGTGGCGCCACGCGGTGGGGCTGGTGCGCCCGCCCGGTGATGCCGCGCGGTGGGGGCGCCCGGCGGGGCGTGCCACCCCGCCGTGCGGACGGGTGTCAGCGCAGGCGGGCGACGCGCCAGACGGCGAGGGCGACCATCAGGGTGACCCCCGCGGCGTACAGGGCGATCACGCGCCAGTCGGGGCGCTCACCGGAGCCGCGCGGCGGCAGGCCGGGCCAGGTGTAGCCGACGCGGCGGGCGGCCATCATGCCCCAGCCGGCCGCGCAGCCGCACAGCAGCAGCCCGAGCATCGCGAGGACGGCGCCGCCGTCGCCGGAGCCGAAGGCCAGCGGGAAGGCGAACATCAGGGAGCCGAGCGCGCCGAGGCCGACGATCGGGGCGAGCTGCCAGATGCGCAGGCGCCGCTGCGGGCGCAGCTCCACCTCGACCTCGTCGGGGGTGATGTCCTGCGCCCCGTCCTCGGTCAGCTCGGGGCCGTCCGGGCTGAGCCGCGGCGCTTCCGGCGCCTGCGGTTCTCCGCCGTCCGGCGCCTCTCGCCGTTCTCTGTCGCGAGGGCCGGCCTCCATCGCCACGCGCCCTCCCCACTCGGTCCACTGGTCGATCGATGCTCGATGATGGCACGGCCACGGCCACGGAAATGACGGGCAGGGCGTCCCGATGCCATCACGTGATCAGGCTGTAACCGCTCGTTCGACCAACGTCAGGGCACGGCGCGGGAGTTCCCCGCGGTCCGCGGCGCCTCCGCTGAGCCATCTGACCCGCGGGTCACGGCGGAACCAGGAGTCCTGGCGGCGCGCGAAGCGCTTGGTGGCGCGCACGGTCTCCTCGCGCGCCTCCTGCTCGGTGCACTCCCCCGCGAGCGCGGCGAGGACCTGCTGGTAGCCGAGGGCGCGGGAGGCGGTGCGGCCCTCGCGCAGGCCGCCGCGCTCCAGCTCGCGCACCTCGTCGACGAGTCCGGCCTCCCACATGCGGTCCACCCGCTCGGCGATCCGGGCGTCCAGCTCGGGGCGCTCGACGTCCACGCCGATCTGGATCGTGTCGTACACGGAGTCGTGGCCCGGCAGGTTGGCGGTGAACGGCTTGCCGGTGATCTCGATGACCTCCAGGGCCCGCACGACGCGCCGTCCGTTGCTGGGCAGGATGGCGCGGGCGGCCTCGGGGTCGGCGGCGGCGAGCCGGGCGTGCAGGACGCCGGAGCCGCGCTCCTCCAGCTCCGCCTCCAGACGGGCGCGGACGGCCGGGTCGGTGCCGGGGAACTCCAGGGCGTCGATGGCTCCGCGTACGTACAGGCCGGAGCCGCCGACGAGGACGGGCGTGCGGCCCTCGGCGAGCAGCCGGTCGATCTCCGCGCGCGCGAGGCGCTGGTACTCGGCGACGCTGGCGGTCTGGGTGACGTCCCAGATGTCGAGGAGGTGGTGGGGGATGCCGCCGCGCTCCTCCGGGGTCAATTTGGCGGTGCCGATGTCCATCCCTCGGTACAGCTGCATGGAGTCGGCGTTGACGACCTCGCCGCCGAGCCGCTGCGCCAGGTGGACGCCCAGATCGGACTTTCCGGCTGCGGTGGGGCCGACGACGGCGATGACGCGGGGGGCGGGGACTGTGCTGCTCACCGCCCCAGTCTCGCAAACGCCGGGGGGTGTCCCCGAACGAGCTACGTGACGGGGCGCTGACGGCGTCGTTGCCAGTTGCGAGGTTCCGCCCGCCGGTCCGGGTACCGGCCTTGCCGGGCGACGCAATGGGGCGCTCCGGACAGCGCGGGATTTCGCCCACACGAGTACGCTATGGAGTTGAAATGGGCGTTTTTGCATGGTTTCGCCGGAAGGGTGAGAAAGGCGAGCAGTCCGCGGAAGCCGTCGGTGACGCACCGGCGGCGGGTACCACGCCGACGGCCGACCCGCAGGAGCCGGCCGCCGCTCCGTCCGGTGTGACGGGATCCGGGGAGCGCTCCGAGGAGCCCGCGGCCGAGGCGGAATCCGGCCAGGACGCGCGGGAGGAGCGGGAGGAGGCCGAAGGCGTGGAGATCCCGAAGCAGCAAGCGGCCGACGAGGCGGCCGACCGCGAGGCAGGCGAAGGCGCCCGCGCGTAAGCAGGGCCGGCGGAACTGGTCCGTCCGGCCGGTCCGGTGCTAACCGGCCAGTTCGAGGGAAGGTGGGCCATGGGCTTCCTGGACACGCTGAAGACCAAGCTCGGCCCGGCCAAGGGCAAGGTCTCGGACCTCGCCCAGCAGCACGGCCACAAGATCGACCACGGCATCGAGAAGGCCGCCCGGATGGTCGACCAGAGGACCAAGGGCAAGTACACCGACAAGATCGAGACGGGCACCGTCAAGGCCAGGCACGCCGTGGACCGGCTCGCTCACCGGGACGACGGGCACGACACGCCGCCGGGGCCTTCGACGACGCCTCCCACGCCGCCGCCGGCCTGAGCTGCCGGTCCCGGGCGTCATGGACGGGCGGCCCGGACGCGGTCCGCCGGCCAGTGCGGCCGGATGGGACGACGGCACAGCGGGCGGTCGCGGAGCACGGTGCTCCGCGGCCGCCCGCCGCTGTGCGGGGGGCTGTTTCCGGCCGCGTCAGGACCAGGCGGCGACCAGGTAGCCGACGCCGTACGGGGCGTCGTCGTACAGCAGCCGCCCCTCCGGCGAAGCGGTGTGCGCGGCGCCGGCCAGGACCTGCCACGGGGCGCGCCCGGCAGCCTTCAGCTCGTACGCCAGGGGGGCGTCCAGCGCGGCGATGGCGCCCGTGTCGGCGGCGCCGAGGGCGCGGGCGGCGCGGGCGTCGAAGTCCGCGGCCCGCTCGTCGAGGTAGCCGGGCGCCTTCACGGATCGGCAGGCGCTGCCGTCGCCCATCACCAGCAGGGCCACGCGAGGAGCCCGTACGGCCAGCTCACGGCCCAGCTCCGCGCAGCGCTCGGGTGCCAGCCGCTCGGCCACCCCCAGGCCCTCCACCGGCGCGTCCGCCCAGTCGGCGCGCTGGAGCAGCCAGGCGGCCACGGCCAGGGACGGGGGCAGCGCGCGTGCCCCGGCGCCGTCCCGCGCCCCGCCCGCGCCGAGCCGCACGTCCACGTCCACACCGAAGCCCCGGAAGTCGCCCGGCGCTCCCTCCGGGTACGTCACGGCGCCCGCCGCCCCCGGGTCGGCCTCCGGGTCGGGGCCGACCACCACGAGGAGGTCGGGGCGCGAGGCGGCCAGCACGCCCAGCGCGTCGAGGCAGGCGGCGCGCGCGTCGTCCAGTTCGGGCGCGGCTCCGGTGGCCACGGCGGGGACGAGGAGCGGCGGGCAGGGGCAGACGGCTGCGGCGACAAGCATGATCCGCAGCGTAACGCGGGAGCCGCCGGGGCTCGGCGCGGCGGACCGGTACGGGCGCACGCCCGCCGCTCCGCGCGGTGGCCGGGGTGCGGCGAGCCCGGGGCGCGCGGAGTCTGGGGCGTGCGGTGCCCTGGGCGCGCGGAGTCTGGGGCGTGCGGAGTCTGGGGCGCGCGGTGCGCGGGGCGTGCGGAGTCCGGGGCGCGCGGAGAGAACGGGGGCCGCGGCTCACCGCGCGGGCGCCCGGCTGCCGGGCGTCACAGCCGCCCCGCCGGCGGCCGGTACGTCCCGGCCGCCGAGGCCCGTCTCAGCTGACCGCGCAGCCGTTCTCGGCCGGCGGCAGCGGGGCCGGGACGCCGATCTGGGGCAGGCCCAGCATGACGCCCGCCGGCTTGGGCGCCTGGGCGCCCTGGCGCTTCTCCCAGGCGTCGCCCGCGCGCGTACGGCGCACGGCGGCGACGGGGCCCTCCGCGAGAAGGTGGTGCGGGGCCGCGTACGTGATCTCGACGGTCACCACGTCACCGGGGCGCACGTCCTCGTCCGGCCGGGTGAAGTGGACGAGGCGGTTGTCGGGGGCGCGGCCGGAGAGGCGGCGGGTGGCGTCGTCCTTGCGGCCCTCGCCCTCCGCGACCATGACCTCCAGCGTTCGGCCGACCTGCTTCTTGTTCTCCTCCCAGGAGATCTCCTCCTGGAGGGCGACCAGCCGCTCGTAACGGGCCTGCACGACCTCCTTGGGGATCTGGTTGTCCATCTCGGCGGCGGGCGTGCCGGGCCGCTTCGAGTACTGAAAGGTGAACGCCTGCGCGAAGCGCGCCTCGCGGACGACGTGCAGCGTCTGCTCGAAGTCCTCCTCGGTCTCGCCGGGGAAGCCGACGATGATGTCGGTGGAGATCGCGGCGTGCGGGATGGCGGCGCGGACCTTCTCGATGATGCCGAGGAAGCGCTCCTGCCGGTACGAGCGGCGCATCGCCTTCAGGACCGTGTCGGAACCGGACTGGAGCGGCATGTGCAGCTGCGGCATCACATTCGGCGTCTCCGCCATCGCCGCGATGACGTCGTCGGTGAAGTCGCGGGGGTGCGGCGAGGTGAAGCGGACGCGCTCCAGGCCCTCGATCTTCCCGCAGGCGCGCAGGAGCTTGCTGAACGCCTCGCGGTCGCCGATGTCGGAGCCGTACGCGTTGACGTTCTGGCCGAGCAGGGTGATCTCGGAGACGCCCTCGGCGACGAGCGCCTCGATCTCGGCCAGGATGTCGCCGGGGCGGCGGTCCTTCTCCTTGCCGCGCAGCGCGGGGACGATGCAGAACGTGCAGGTGTTGTTGCAGCCGACGGAGATCGAGACCCAGGCGGCGTACGCGGACTCGCGGCGCGTCGGCAGCGTGGAGGGGAACGCCTCCAGCGACTCGGCGATCTCGACCTGCGCCTCCTCCTGGACGCGGGCGCGCTCCAGCAGGACGGGCAGCTTGCCGATGTTGTGCGTGCCGAAGACGACGTCGACCCACGGCGCCTTCTTGACGATGGTGTCGCGGTCCTTCTGCGCGAGGCAGCCGCCGACGGCGATCTGCATGCCGGGCTTGCGGGCCTTGACGGGGGCGAGGCGCCCGAGGTTGCCGTACAGCTTGTTGTCGGCGTTCTCGCGGACCGCGCAGGTGTTGAAGACCACGACGTCGGCCTCGTCGGCGCCCTCGGGCGCGCGTACGTACCCGGCGTCCTCCAGCAGGCCGGAGAGGCGCTCGGAGTCGTGGACGTTCATCTGGCACCCGTAGGTGCGAACTGCATAGGTACGCGTGACGTCCACTGTCTGGCTCCGGTCGCTGCTGGTCATGGAACAAGGGTAAGGGGGCGCAAGGACACCCCTCTCTACGGCGTCTCCGCGACGCCCGGGAGCGCGCGGTGCGGCGCCCTGGCGCCCGACGGGCGGGGCGGGCGGTGGCCGTACCGGGTGGCGGGTGCCGGGCGACGGTCCCGCCGTACGGCGGGGCGGCGGCCGTACCCGGTGGCGGGTGCCGGTCCCGTGATCGCCCCGCACGGTGGGGGCACGGGTGCCGGATGTCGCCGGGGCGCGGGTGCGCCGGTGCGCGGTTCCACCTGCGGGGCGCGGCAGCCCCCGTACGGAGCCGCAGGACGTCGGCGGTGCCCCGCGCGCCCCGCACCGCATCGGGCGCGGCCGCCGCGCCCCGGCGGCACCCGGCACCCGGCACCCGGCACCCGGCACCCGGCACCCGGCACCCGGCACCCGGCACCCCCGACGGGATGAGCGCCCGTCAGGTTGCCTGTAGCGGGCACGCTTTCGCGCCAAATTCCGGCCGCCGGGCGAGGCAAACCAGACAAGTCCCCCGCGCCATGGCGCAAAATCGCTCCCCCGTGAAAAGAAGTCGATCTTTCCCCCGGACGGGTCGCGAACACCTGTACTAGGGTCGCGGCTGTTCCTCCGGACGCGCTTTGGCTCGCCAACACGCCTCGTGGGCACGGGGGTTGGGCGACAACGCGTCCGGGCCGTCGTATCCCTTAGGGGAAGGATGCACGCGTTGTCGCAGACGTTCTGGAGCAGACGCCGGGTACTCACCGCCGCAGCGGGAGCCGCCGCCGCGCCCGCGCTCCCCTCCGTCCTCACCCTGGCCGCGAGCCCCGCCCACGCCGCCGGGACCTCCACCGAGACCACGGGGCTGCCCGACACGGACCGCGGCCGGGCCGTGTGGGCGTACAAGACCGGCGGCCGGGCCGTCCGCGAGGCGGCCGCCGCCGCGCTCGCCGGTTCCCCGGCGGCCGTCTCCGCGTTCCTCACCAGCGAACTGCCCGTCGCCAAGGCGGACGACAACCGCTTCGCGCTGATCAGCGGCCTGTCCTACGCGGGCCGGTCCGTGCGCGGCTCGGCGGGGGCGGCACTGGCCGCCGGTGACGACGCGATCGCCGCCTTCCTGCGCGACGGGTTCACCTCCGCGCTGGAGACCGACATGCGGGCGGCCGTCTTCACGGTGATGAACAACGGCGGCACCGCTGTGAAGCGGGAGGCCAACGCGGCGCTGAACGCCGGCACGACGGCGGCTCTGCGGACCTTCCTCCAGGAGACGCAGTACACCGCGCAGCAGGAGGACGAGAAGGTCGAGGTCTTCACGATCCTCAGCACCGCGTCCCCGCAGGTGAAGCTGTACGCGGAACGTGCCCTGTCCGACGGGTCCCCGGAGGCCATCCGGCAGTTCCTGGTGTCCGGGCAGTACATCGCGCGGGCCCGCGACGAGGAGGCGGCGACGATCGCCCAGCTCGTCGACATCGTGGAGCGCGAGGGACGGCGGGCGAAGCTCCAGACGGAGAAGGCCGTCGCCGCGTCGGACCGCGCGAAGGAGGCCGCCGAGAAGGCCAAGGCCGCCGCGCTCAAGGCGGCCGAGGAGGCGCGCCTCGCCCAGCAGGACGTGCGCCGGTCCGCCAGGGCGGCCAACGACGCCGCCAGCGCCGCGCGCGGGGCCGCCGACGCCGCGAACACCGCGATCGCCGCCTCCCGCACCGCGCAGGCCGCCTCCAGCCGCGCCGCCGCGGCCGCGCAGGCCGCCGCCGCTGCCGCCGCGTCGGCGGGCAACGCCGCCTCGCGCGCGTACAACGCCGCCATCGCCGCGTCCAAGGACGCCACCAAGGCGTCCGCCGCCCGCGCCGCCGCCCAGGGCGCCCGCGACGCCGCCGCCCGGGCGCGTACCGCCGCCGCCGCGGCCGACCAGGCCGCCATCGCCTCCCAGCAGGCGTCGTCCGCCGGCTCCGCCGCGGCGAGCGCCGCCTCCAACGCCGCCGCGGCCGCGAACGCCGCGGCCGACGCGGCGGCCTCCGCGGGCATCGCCCAGAGCCAGGCCGCCAAGGCCCGCCAGGCCGCCGCCGAGGCGAACGCCGCCGCCGCGCGGGCCACCCGGGCGGCGGGCACCGCCCAGGCGCTGGCGAACCGCGCCGCCGCGGCGGCGCGCGTGGCGCGCGACGCCGCGAACAGCGCCGCCGCCCACGCCGAGAAGGCCGCCGCGGCGGCGGACGAGGCCGCGGCGAACGCCGGCAAGGCCATCGAGTACGCCACCCGCTCCACCGCCTACGCCGAGGCGGCCATGCAGGCCGCGACCACCGCCGCCAACGCGGTGAAGGAGGCCCAGGCCGTCGAGCAGGCGGCCCGCGAGGCGGAGGCCGCGCGGATCGCCGAGGACACCGAGCTCGGCATCCTGGAGGCCCGCGCGAGGGCCCAGGCCGAGGCCGAGGACGCCGCCCGGATCAACCGGGAGCGCACGGAGGCGGACAAGGCCGCCACCGAGACCAAGGACCTCATCGCCGCAGCCGAGGCGGCGCTGCGGTCCGGCGACACCGCCACGGCCGTGGCGACCGGCCGGAAGGCCGCCGTACGCCTCCTCGACGCGCCCGGCACCTGGACGCGGGAGGCCGCCGAGTTCGCCCTCGCCGGCACCGACGAGGACGTCGTCAACTGGGTGAGCGCCGACCGGGTGCTGGCGCAGCAGCAGGACGACCGCGAGAGCGTCCTCGCCATCGCGAAGGCCGGCAAGGCGGCCGTCGCCGAGGCCGCGGCACGCGCGCTCGCCAGCGACGCGCCGAACGCCTGCGGCGACTTCCTCACCACCGGTGTCATCGAGGCGTCCGCGACCGACAACCGCGTCCTGGTGTTCAAGGTTCTGTCGGAGAATCCGGGCCCGGCCGTGAAGGCCAAGGCGGAGGCGGCGCTGAACGCGGGGACGGCGCAGGCCCTCCACCGCTTCCTCACGGTCGAGCTCGCCGAGGCGATCAAGGAGGACGACAACGTCGAGGTGTTCCGCCTGCTGAACACCGGCGGCCCCTACATGCGGTCGGCGGCGCAGATCGTGCTGGAGGGACCGGCACGGATGCGGCGGAGCTTCGTCAGCCGGGACAAGTACCACATCGCCCGTCTCGACCACGACCACGCGACCCACGTGGCCGCCATCCGCGCCGCCATCGCCCACGCCGCGAAGATCGCGGCGAAGGCGCTGGAGGACGCCGCCCTCGCGTCCAAGGCGGCCGCCGAGGCCCGCCAGGCCGCGGCGGAGGCGGCCGACTGGGCGCAGAAGGCGCAGGGGTACGCCGCGGACGCCGCCGCGTCGGCGCGCGAGGCCCAGGAGAACGCGGCCGCCGCGGACCAGTCGGCGGCCGCCGCCGCCCAGTCCGCGCAGAGCGCGAAGAACGCCGCGACCGTCGCCCGGGGCGCCGCGGCGTCGGCGAACTACGCGATGAAGCAGGCCGTGGCGTCCGCGCGGCAGGCTGTCACCTACGCCTCGAGCGCCCAGTCGTCCGCCGCGCAGGCGCACGCCTCCGCCCTCCAGGCGGGCAAGGACGCCCGGGCCGCCGCCGACGCGGCGAGCCAGGCCCACAGCATCGTGGTCGCCAAGCGCAAGGCCGAGGCCGCGGCGGCCGCCCAGGCGGCGGCCGAGGAGGCCAAGCGCCACCAGGCGGCCGGCACGACCCCGGTGAAGCAGGACGACGACGGCGACACCAAGTGGCTCGGCATGTGGCCGGAGGACGTCTCGGACCCGAAGGACTGGGCCGAGGCCACCGGGCACTGGAGCACGGTCGCCGGCGGTGCCGCCGTCGTCCTCGGCGGCATCGGCATCTTCTTCCCGCCGGCCTTCGCGGCGGCGGGGATCGCCGGTGCCGTGTCGTGGGGCCTGCAGGGTGTGAGCAGCATCCTGACCGGCTTCGGCTACGGCTGGGACAGCGGCAAGTTCCACGAGGCGCTCGGCATCTTCCTCGTGGGCGGCGTGTTCTTCGGCAAGGGCCAGCTGTTCAAGAGGTTCGGCGTGGCGGAGGAGGTCGGCGCCAAGGTGTCCACCGTCGTCAGCGACGCGGCCACCACGGTGATCGGCTGGCTCGGCTGGTAGCGGGTACCGGCGTGCAGGGGAGGGCCGGGTCGCGTTCCGCCGCGCCCGGTCCTCCCGGCGCGCCGCCGCCCTCGACGTACGACGGAAGGAGAAGGGGTGCTGACCTCGTCGCTGTCCCCCGGCCAGTGGTGGATCGCCGCCGTCCTCTCGGGGGCCGCCCTCGCCGTGGCGGCCCAGTCGATGGCCACCACACGGCGGGACAAGCTGATCGCGGTGTCCCTGCCGCTGGCGGGCGCGGTCAGCATCGCCCTGGCGTCGGCGGCGCGCGGGTACGAGGGCCCCATGCCCCTGGTGCTGTACACGGCCACCATGATCGTGCTGGTGGTCCTGCGGATCGTCTTCGCGCCGTACATCGCCCGGCAGCTGCGGCTGAAGCGCGCGGGCCGGCCGATGGAGGAGGTGACGCGGAAGCAGTCGTGGATCTTCCTGGTCGTCTTCGTGGTCACGCTCGTCGGCGTGGCCTTCGTCCTGTGACCGCCGTGCGGCGCGCGTCCGCGGTGAGTTCCGTGACCACCGGGCGGCCCGCGCGGTCGGGAGCGGCCGGCCGGTGTGGTGCGCGAGCGGCGAGGAGTCGTGGATGACGCTTCCCCTGTGGGTGGTGGCGGCGCTCCTCCCCGAGGTGGTGCTCACCTGTGTGCTGCTGCGGTGGCTGCCGGTGCGGCACGAGCGGTGGATACCCGCGGTGCCGCTGCCGGTGACGCTCGTGGTGGCGCTGGGCCTGCGCTTCGTGGCCGAGCTGCCCTGGGCGGCCGTGCTCGCCGGGTGCGCCGGGTTCCTGTGGGGTGTCCTGGCGGCGCTGCTGCCGTTCCGCGGCTGGGTGTCGTCCTGGACGCTTCCCGTGCGCGGCGACGGACGGCTGCGGTGGCGCGAGGTGGGCCTGGTCGCGCTGGGCGCGGTCACGCCGCTGTCGACCGGGGCGGTCCGCGCCGCGATGGACAAGGCCTTCGCCGTACGCCGGGTGGTGCGGGCCCGGGGCGGCTTCCCGCCGCTGGTGGGTGTGGCGCTGCTGGTCCTGCCCGTCGCGGGCGCGGTGGCCGCCGGCTGGGTGGTGTCGGCGGTCGGTGCCGGCTGACCCGCGGGACGGCGCACCGGGTCGCGTACCGGGGTGGTGTGCCGGGGGCCGGGCGGCCCGCGGTTCCCTTCGCCGGGAGGTGCTGGCAGGATCGCGGGCATGTCTGGCGTCCCGTCCCCCGCCGCCCCCGCGCCCCGCGCCGCCCGCCGCCGTGTCCTGTGGTCGGCCGCGGCGCTGCTCGCGGTGGCCGGCCTGCTGCTGTGGTGGCTGGTGCCGTTCGGCCCGGAGCAGCCGAGCGGGAAGATCACGTTCAGTACGGGTGTGCGGACCGGCGTGTACCAGCGGTACGGGCAGCTGCTGAAGGACGCCCTCGACCGGGAGCTGCCCCGGGTGGCGGTGACGCTGCGCGACAGCGAGGGCTCGCAGCAGAACCTCGCGCGCGTGGCGTCCGGCGAGGCCGACTTCACGATCGCCACGGCGGACGCGGTCGCCACGTACCTCCAGGAGGGCCGGCCGGGCGCGGAGAGCCTGCGCGGCTGCACCCGGCTGTACGACGACTACGTGCAGCTCGTCGTCCCGAAGGGCTCGCGGGTCCGGTCGGCGGGCGACCTCAAGGGGCTGCGCGTGGGCGTCGGCCAGGAGGGTTCGGGCGTACGGCTGCTCGCGGACCGGCTGCTGTCGGCGGCCGGCCTGGACCCGGCGGCCGATGTGCGTCCGGTGCCGGCCGGGATCGACACGATGCCGGGGCTGCTGGAACAGGGCAGGCTGGACGCGTTCTTCTGGTCCGGCGGCCTGCCGACCAACGCGGTGCTGCGGCTCTCCGAGCGCTTCCCGGTGCGGCTGGTGCCGCTGGACCAGAAGCTGGTGGACACGGTCCACGCCGAGGGCGGGCCGAGCCGCTACTACCGCTCGGCGGTCATACCGGCCGACGCCTATCCGCTGGCGCAGGACGAGCCGGTGCAGACGGTCGCCGTGCCGAACCTGCTGGTGACGACCGACCGGATGGGCGCGGCGCTCACGGAGGGCGTCACGCGCACGGTGATCGGCAGCCGCGACCGCGTGGGCCGCGAGGTGCACCCCGCGCAGGTGGTGGACCTCCGGACGGCCATCTACACAAACCCGCTGCCGCTCCACGACGGCGCCCGCCGCTACTACCGCTCGGTCAAGCCGTAGCGGTCACGGGCACGCCCTGCCGGTCGGCGGGGCTGAAACGGGCAGGGGCGCCCTACCGGTCGGCGGGGCCGTAGCGATCGCGGGTACACCCCACCGGTCGGCCAGGCTGCGACGGTCAGGGGCGCGCCCTACCGGTCGGCGGGGCCGTAGTCGCCGCGCGCCGGCGCCGGCTCGGTGCGCGGCACGGCGATCGTCACGCGCAGCCCGTGCGGGTCGTTGTGGGCGTACGTGAGGGAGCCGCCGCCCGCGGCGAGCAGGGCCCGGCTGATGGACAGGCCCAGGCCGGACCCCTTGACGTTCTGGTGGCGGCCGCTGCGCCAGAAGCGGTCGCCCACGCGGGCCAGTTCCTCGTCGGTCAGGCCCGGGCCCCGGTCGGCGACGACGATGGTGGACGTGTCGCCGCCGGCGTCGACCTCCACGGTGACCTCCTCGCCCTCCGGGGTGAACTTCAGGGCGTTGTCGATCACGGCGTCGAGGGCACTGGACAGGGCGATCGGGTCCGCCCAGGCGGTGACCGCGGGGCCCGTACCGGTCAGGCGTACGCCCCGCTCCTCGGCGAGCGGCCGCCACGCGGCGACCCGTTCGGCGGCGAGCTCCTTGATGTCGGTGAGCTTCAGGTCGGCGGATGCGTGCTCGGCGAGCGCGAGGTCCAGCAGGTCGTCGAGGACCCGGGCGAGGCGCTTGCCCTCCGCCTGGACCGAGGCGATCTCCTCGTTTCCCTCGGGCAGTTCGAGCGCGAGCAGTTCGATGCGGAGCAGCAGCGCGGCGAGCGGATTGCGCAGCTGGTGGGAGGCGTCGGCGACGAACGCCCGCTGCTGCTCCAGCACCTGTTCGACGTTGTCGGCCATCTCGTTGAACGAGCGGGCGAGCCGCCGCAGTTCGGGAGGGCCGCCGGCCGCGGCCACGCGCGAGTTGAGGCGGCCGGTGGCGATGTCGTGGGTGGCCGCGTCGAGTACCCGTACGGGCTTGAGCACCCAGCCGGTGAGCCGGAACGCCGCGCCGACGGCGAGCAGCATGGCGGCGCACTCGCCGGCGGCGATGAGCAGCCAGCCGCGCAGGATACGGCTCCGCAGCGCGCCCGTCGGCGAGTCGGTGACCACCACGGCGACGACGTCCCCGTCCCGTACGACGGGCGAGGCGACGGCCAGGCGCGCGTCCGGCTGCCAGGGCCACACCTGCGGCGGGTCGTGGGAGCGGCGCCCGAGCCGCGCCTCGACCAGCGCGCGGCGCAGCTCGCCGTCCTCGGGGATGCGCCAGCCCTCGGGGGCGGCGGCCATGGCGGTGCCGTCGCGGTAGAAGACGCCGGCGTCGATGCCGTACACCTCCCGGTAGCGGACCAGCTCCCCCTGGAGGGTGGACTTCCGCTCGTCTATGCCGGGCCCGCTGTCGGTGACGTACTGGGCGAGCGCCGCGAAGCGGGCCGTGTCGTCGATGCGGTCCACGACGACGGTCTGCTGATAGGCGGAGGCGAGGCTCCCCGCGAGGGGGAACCCCAGGGCCAGCAGGACGCCGGCCATGAGGACGATCAGCAGCGGGAGGAGGCGTGTGCGCAAGGGGCGGCCCGTCGTTTTCGTCCTGTGGGGTGCTAGACGCGCGGGGGCGCGGCCGGGGCGACGAGCCGGTATCCGACGCCGCGTACCGTCTCGATCAACGCGGGCATCCTCAGCTTGGAGCGCAGGGACGCCACGTGGACCTCCAGCGTGCGGCCGGTCCCCTCCCAGCTGGTGCGCCACACCTCGCTGATGATCTGCTCGCGGCGGAAGACCACGCCGGGCCGCTGGGCGAGCAGCGCGAGGAGGTCGAACTCCTTGCGGGTGAGCTGGACGGCCGCGCCGTCCACGGTGACGCGGCGGGTGGGCAGCTCCACGACGACCTGGCCGAGGCGTACCGGTTCGGCCGGGGCGCCGAGCACGGGGTGGGAGCCGGTGTCCTCCGGGTCGCCGGGGCCGGTCGCGCGCCGGCTGACGGCGTGGATGCGGGCGAGCAGCTCGCCCGTGTCGTACGGCTTGACCACGTAGTCGTCGGCGCCGAGGTTCAGGCCGTGGATGCGGGAGCGGACGTCGGCACGGGCCGTCACCATGATCACGGGGGTGGTGGTGAGCTTCCGGAGCTTGCCGCAGACCTGGTAGCCGTCCTGGTCGGGGAGGCCGAGGTCGAGGAGGATGACGCCGAACGGGGGCCGTCCCGGGTCGTCGCACGGGAGGACGGCCTTGAGCGCCTCCTCGCCGTTGCGGGCGTGGGTGACGGTGAAACCGTGCTTCTTGAGGACGGCGGACAGAGCGGCGGCGACGTGGTCGTCGTCCTCGACCAGCAGCAGTCTCATTCGGGCCCCCCTCCGGAAGTGGCTCACAGGTCTCGCGTGTACGCCGCGTGCGCCGCGCCGTGGCGGCGCGGTGTGCGGACACGCGGATGGCGCCGCCTTCGTTCCCCGGGGTGGCGCGTGGTCGGTCGTACGGCGTGTCAGCCTGCCAGGTGCAGCGGCGTCGGTACACCCGGAATGGTGCCAGGACATGACGGTCCCCGGGCACTGTTGCGACATGAGCATGAATCCTGATGCGGAGGCGCGAGTCAAGAGCTCTCCGCTCCGGGGCGCACATCCGTTATGCAGCCGTACTCCGACACACCGCCCCGTTCACGCGGAGTGTCCGGTTGCGGCCGGATCGTTATGCTCAATTTCCGCTCAGATGTAATGACGCTGCTCGCAGGGCGTGCTTAATGTCCTGTGCAACCGAGCAGGACGGAGCGAGAGGCGATGAGCGGAGTGTCAGTGACCAAGGGAGCAGCGAACGCCGCACCGACGGCGGGCGACCTGGTCGTACTGAGCAACGTGAACAAGCACTTCGGCGCGCTGCACGTGCTCCAGGACATCGACCTGACGATCGCCCGTGGCGAGGTCGTGGTCGTGATCGGGCCGTCCGGGTCCGGAAAGTCCACGCTGTGCCGCACCATCAACCGCCTGGAGACGATCGACTCGGGCACCATCACCATCGACGGCAAGCCGCTGCCCGACGAGGGCAAGGAGCTCGCCCGGCTGCGTGCCGACGTCGGGATGGTCTTCCAGTCCTTCAACCTCTTCGCGCACAAGACGGTGCTGGAGAACGTCACGCTGGGCCAGATCAAGGTCCGCAAGGCGGACAAGAGGGACGCCGAGCAGAAGGCGCGGGCGCTGCTGGACCGCGTCGGGGTCGGTACGCAGGCCGACAAGTACCCGGCGCAGCTCTCCGGCGGCCAGCAGCAGCGCGTCGCGATCGCGCGGGCGCTGGCGATGGACCCCAAGGTGATGCTCTTCGACGAGCCCACGTCGGCGCTCGACCCGGAGATGATCAACGAGGTCCTCGAGGTGATGCAGCAGCTGGCGCGCGAGGGCATGACGATGGTCGTCGTCACCCATGAGATGGGCTTCGCCCGCTCCGCGGCGAACCGGGTGGTCTTCATGGCCGACGGCCGGATCGTCGAGCAGGCCACACCGGACCAGTTCTTCAGCAACCCGCGCAGCGACCGGGCCAAGGACTTCCTGTCGAAGATCCTTCACCACTGACCACCCCCCTGCGCCGGACGACCACGGCCGGACCACGACACAAGGGATGTTCACCATGCAGTTCCGCAAGACCAGTGCGGCCCTCGCCGCGGTTCTGACCCTTTCGATCACCGCGACCGCGTGTGGCTCCGGCAACGACAAGGGCGGCGACGGCGACAAGATCACCATCGGCATCAAGTTCGACCAGCCCGGTCTCGGCCTGAAGACGGCGGACGGCAAGTACACCGGCTTCGACGTCGATGTCGCCACGTACGTCGCCAAGGAGCTGGGCTACAGCGCCGACAAGATCGAGTGGAAGCAGGCTCCCAGCGCCGAGCGCGAGAACCTGATCCGCAACGGTGACGTCAAGTTCGTCGTGGCCAGCTACACGATCAACGACAAGCGCAAGGCCGTCGTCGACTTCGCCGGCCCGTACTTCCTGGCCCACCAGGACCTGCTGGTCCGCGCCGACGACAACTCGATCAAGAAGGCCGAGGACCTCAACTCCAAGAAGCTCTGCTCGGTCACCGGCTCGACCTCCGCGCAGAACGTCAAGACCAAGCTGGCCCCGAAGGCCGACCTGCAGCAGCTGGGCGGCTACTCGGAGTGCCTCACCGGCCTGGAGAACAAGGCCGTTGACGCTCTGACGACCGACGACTCCATCCTCGCCGGATACGCGGCGCAGAAGGAGCACCAGGGCAAGTTCAAGCTTGCCGGTCTGAAGCTGAGCGACGAGCCGTACGGCATCGGCCTGAAGAAGGGCGACAAGGAGCTCCGCGACAAGATCAACGCGGCGCTCGAGAAGATGAAGTCGGACGGCTCCTGGGACGCGTTCGTGAAGAAGAACTTCGGCCCGGCCAACTACAAGAACGAGCCCGCGCCGCAGATCACCGAGAAGTGAGCCGCGCCGCCGCGTGAGCGGCGGGAACGTGAGAGGCAACAGCAGCGAGGCGCCGTCGGCCCCGGCCGGGCCGGCGGCGCCTCCCACGATCCAACCAGGGGAGAGCGCGGGTCATCGTGTTCGACTTTCTTGATTCTCCGCAGTACGACCTGCTCGGCGCCTTCTGGGTGACCGTCCAGCTCACCCTCTACTCGGCGCTGGGCTCCCTGATCTGGGGCACCCTGCTGGCGGGTATGCGGGTGAGCCCGGTACCGCTGATGCGGGCCTTCGGGACCGCGTACGTCAACGTGGTCCGGAACACCCCGCTGACCATCGTGATCGTCGGCTGCTCGCTGGTGCTCAACCAGACGCTGGGCTTCGCGCTGGGCGGGGAGACGTTCAAGGACATCGGCTTCCGGATGGCCGTCCTGGGTCTGGTCGCGTACACGGGCACGTTCGTCTGCGAGGCGCTGCGCTCGGGCATCAACACGGTGCCGGTCGGGCAGGCGGAGGCGGCCCGTGCTCTGGGCCTGAGCTTCTTCCAGGTACTGACCATGATCGTGCTGCCGCAGGCGTTCCGGTCGGTCGTGGCCCCGCTGGCCAACGTCCTGATCGCGCTGGCGAAGAACACGACCGTCACGGCGGCGATCGGTGTCGCGGAGGCGGCGCTGCTGATGAAGGAAATGGTCGAGAACGAGGCCGACGCGCTGTTCGCCGTATTCGGCGTCTTCGCCCTCGGGTTCGTGCTCCTCACTCTGCCCACCGGCCTGATCCTCGGCTGGGTGGCCAAGCGCGTGGCGGTGAAGCGATGACCTCCGTTCTCTACGACACCCCGGGACCCCGGGCCAAGCGGCGGAACCTCCTCTACTCGGCCGTCTTCCTGGTCCTCCTGGCTCTCGCGATCTGGTGGTTCCTGTCGGTCATGGCCGACAAGGACCAGCTGACGGCCGAGAAGTGGAAGCCGTTCGTCACGGACGGCGCCGTCTGGACCACGTTCCTCCTGCCGGGGCTCGGCGAGACGCTGAAGGCGGCGTCGCTGGCCTTGGTGATCGCCCTGCCGCTCGGCGCGCTGCTCGGCATCGGCCGGTTGTCGGACCACGTCTGGGTGCGGGGCCCTGTGGGCACGGTCGTGGAGTTCTTCCGCGCGATCCCCGTCCTGCTGATGATGGTGTTCGCCAGCGCGGTCTTCGCCCAGTTCACCCCCATCGAGTCGGATGTCAGGCCGCTGTACGCGGTGGTGACCGGCCTCGTCCTGTACAACGCGTCCGTCATCGCGGAGATCGTCCGGGCGGGCATCCTGTCCCTGCCGCGCGGGCAGACCGACGCCGCCAAGGCCATCGGTATGCGCAAGGGCCAGATCATGGGGTACGTCCTGCTGCCGCAGGCGGTCACGGCGATGCTTCCCGCGCTGGTCAGCCAGCTGGTGGTCATCGTCAAGGACACCGCTCTGGGCGGCGCCATCCTGGGCCTGAGCGAGCTGCTGTTCCAGATCCGTCCGATCACCGCGAACTACGGCGCCAACACGATCGCCGCCTTCACCGTGGTGGCGCTGATCTACATCGTCGTGAACGGGGCGCTCACCCAGTTCGCGTCGTGGCTGGAGGCCAAGCTCCGGGGCCGCAAGAAGAGCACCGGCGCGGTCGTCGAGGTCAAGAAGGTCGACGCCAAGATGGGCGGTGGCGCGTAGCCGCGAGGCCGGCGGACTCGGCGCGCGAGAGCGCGTCGGGGAGCGGCACGGCGCGGGCGGTGGTCCGCGGGATCGTGTGAAGGGGCGGTGGCCGAGGGGCCGCCGCCCCTTCGCGCGTCCGCCCCTCACTGCCCCGTCACTTGACGCAAGCACGAGCAGTGGGTTGCATACGTTCTGTGATCACTCACCGGGTTCCAGTCGTATATTCATGCGTTTCCCCTGTTCATCGGAGGGCCATCCGAGTCTCAGGAGCCACAGGAGTCACGCCGTGGACCCGGTGATCATCGTGGGCGCGGGTCCGGTCGGACTCGCGCTCGCCCTGGCTCTGGCCGCCCGGGACGTGCCCTCGGTGGTACTGGACGAGGGGACCGGCGAGGACGAGTACCGGCCCGCCCGCACGGTGGTGCTGCGCGCCGACACCGCCGGGTTCGTGGAACGGCTCGGCTGCGCCGGTGCGCTGCGCGCCGACGGCGTGCGCTGGACCGGGTGGCGCTCGATGCGGCGCCGCCAGCTCGTCCACCGGGTGGTCTTCGCGGAGACGGATGACGGCGCGGGGACCGGCGGGGCCGCCACCGAGGCATCCGGCCCGTTCGACGCGTCCGAGCGGGGCGGTGCGCGGCCGGGGTCCGCGTCCGATGGCGTGGCGGCCGCCGGACCGCGCGGCAGGGTGGCCCCCGCCAGGGCCGGGGCGGGCGTCGACAGGGCGCCCGGTACGGGCGGCGGCGTCATGGGTGCGCCCGCGGGGGCGACCGACGAGGACGGCGAGGAGGCCGCGGCCGGGTACGCGGCGACGCCGCTGCACATCCCGCAGCACGCGCTGACCGCCGCGCTGCGTACCGCCCTGTCGACGGGGCCTGCCGCCCGGCTCGTGCGGGTCGTCACGGAGTGCCGCGTCGACGCGCTGGAGCAGGACGCGACCGGCGTGGCGGTCCACACGCGGGGGCGGCAGGAGACGTGGTGGCGCGGGAGCCATGTGGTGGGCTGCGACGGGGCGCGCTCGACGGTCCGCAAGCTGCTGGACATCCGCTTTGCCGGGCGCACGGCGGTGGAACGGCACGCCGTCGCGATGCTCCGCGTCGGACTGCCGTGGCCCGGCGAGGGCGTGCTGCACCGGCGGCCGCCGTGGCGGGGCGGCGGCGATGAGGTGACGGCGCGCCCGCTCCCCGGCGACGGCTGGCGGCTGGACTGGCTGCTGCCGCCGCGTGGCGACCTGGTGACGCCGGAGGCGCTGGTGGCGCAGATCCGGGAGACGCTGGCGGGCTGGTGCGACGACACGCCCGCGTACGAACTGGTCGACACGGGCGTCTACACCCTGCACCACCGGCTCGCCCGGCGCTGGCGCGTGGACCGGGCGTTCCTGGCGGGGGACGCGGCGCATCTGCTGGGTGCGCTGGGCACGCAGGGCCTGGACGAGGGACTGCGCGACGTGGAGAACCTGGCGTGGAAGCTCGCCGAGGCGTGGCATGACGGCGGCCCGGCCGAGGTACTGCTGGACAGCTATCAGGCGGAGCGGCGCACCGCCGTCGCCGCGCGGCTGCGGGCCGCGGACCAGTCGCTGCCCGTTCTGCGGGGCGGGGGCGGACTGCGGACGTACCTGCGGGGCGGTGCCCGGCAGCATGACGCACTGCTGACGGACGGGCACCTGGGCCGAGGCCCGCTGGGCGCCCCTCCCGCGTACCCGCACTCGCCGCTGGCGCCTCTGGACCCGGAGGGCGCCGTGGAGGTCGGTACCGCGGCGGGCGCCCCGGTCGCGGATGTGCCGGTGACCGCGCCGGACGGCACGACGGGGTGGCTCCGGGACCGGCTGGGGCGTGGGCTGCTCGTCGTGCTGGTCGCGCCGGGCACGGGGGTGTGGGACCGGCGCCACTGGGTGACCGCCGGTGTCATGCCCCGGCTGGCCGAGACGGTACGGACGCTGCCGCTGCGGGGCGAACTGCTGGTCACGGAGGCGTACCCGGGCGCGGCCGCCCACACGGTGCTGCTGGTACGCCCCGACGGCCACCTGGCCGCCGCTTTCACGGGCGTCCACCCTCCGTCCCTCCACGCGGCGGCGGAGGCCCTGCGCGGCAACGCCCCCGGTCAGGCGCCCGCCGAAGCCCCTGAGGAGGCGACTGCCCAGGCCCACTGAGCGCCCCGCCCGACATGGGCGGGATCCACATCAGGGACTGGCCCACATCCGGGGCTGGCCCACCTGGTGCGGGGGCGGCGCTGGCGGGGGCGGCGCCGACGGCTGCTCGGACCACGGCCGGCCCGACAGGGGCAGGTGGACCCACCCAAGTACGGGCGCGGTGGCGGCGGCTGGGCGCGCTGGCCCCACATGGGCGATGGGTGCACCGAGCTCCCGGCACGGGTGCTCGGTGCCCAGAGCGCGTGGGCGGGCGGTGTGCAGAGCGCCGGGCGGCCGCGCGCCGGGCGGCCGGGCGGTACACAGAATCCGCGCGCGGTCGGTGCACAGGGCTCGCGGCGGGCATGTACCCACAGCGCGCGGGCGGGCGGTCAGTGCGTAGGGCGCGCGGATGGGCGGTCCGGGCGCAGAGCTGTCGCGGGCGGGCCGTGCGTGAAGCTCGCGGCGGGCAATCGGTGCGCAGAGCTCTCGGGCCGGCGGTCCACATCGTGGGTGCGTCGGGCGGCCGCCCGACCTGTCGGCCCCGGGCCCGCCCTGCCCGGTGATGTCGGCCGACTGCCGCGGCCCGCCCCCGCGATCAGTCGGTCAGGTCCCGTCGAGGTCCAGGTCCTCCGTGTCCTCGCCCTCCTCCTCCAGGGCGCGGCGGACCACCCGGAGGGCGAGGCCCTCGGGGTAGCCCTTGCGGGCGAGCATGCCGGCGAGGCGGCGCAGGCGGCGGTCCCGGTCGAGGCCGCGTGTGGAGCGCAGCTTGCGCTGGACGAGCTCGCGGGCCGTCGCCTCCTCCTGATCGGCGTCGAGCTGCCCGACCGCCTCGTCGATCACGGCGGAGTCGACGCCCTTGGTCCGCAGCTCCCGGGCGAGGGCGCGACGGGCCAGGCCCCGCCCGTGGTGCCGGGACTCCACCCAGGCCCCGGCGAACGCCGCGTCGTCGATCAGTCCGACGTCCTCGAAGCGGGACAGGACGTCCTCCGCGACGTCCTCCGGGATGCCCCGCTTGTGCAGCGCGTCCGCGAGTTGCTTGCGGGTGCGCGGCATCCCGGTGAGCAGGCGCAGGCAGATCGCCCGCGCCTGCTCAGCCGGGTCCTGGGGCGGCAACTCCTTCTCGGCCCTCGACGAGTCGGTGCTGCCGCCCGGCCATTCGGTGCGCCGGGCCATGGGTTACGCCTTGGCCGCTGTGGCCTTGGTCGCCTTGGTCGCCTTCACCGCCGGTGCGGGCACCGACTTCGTGGCGTCGGCCGGGGTGTCCGCCGCGCCCGCGGCGTCCGGGGCCGGCTCCGCCGCTGCGGCGTCCGGCCGGACACCCACGCCCAGCTTCTCCTTGATCTTCTTCTCGATCTCGTTGGCGAGGTCGGGATTGTCCTTGAGGAAGTTGCGGGCGTTCTCCTTGCCCTGGCCGAGCTGGTCGCCCTCGTACGTGTACCAGGCGCCGGCCTTGCGGATGAAGCCGTGCTCGACGCCCATGTCGATCAGGCCGCCCTCGCGGCTGATGCCCTCGCCGTAGAGGATGTCGAACTCCGCCTGCTTGAAGGGCGGGGCGACCTTGTTCTTGACGACCTTGCAGCGGGTGCGGTTGCCGACCGCGTCCGTGCCGTCCTTGAGCGTCTCGATGCGGCGGATGTCGATGCGCACCGAGGCGTAGAACTTCAGTGCGCGGCCACCGGTCGTGGTCTCCGGCGAGCCGAACATCACACCGATCTTCTCGCGGAGCTGGTTGATGAAGATCGCCGTGGTCTTGGACTGGTTGAGCGCGCTGGTGATCTTCCGGAGCGCCTGGCTCATCAGGCGGGCCTGGAGGCCCACGTGCGAGTCGCCCATCTCGCCCTCGATCTCCGCGCGCGGCACGAGCGCGGCGACGGAGTCGATGACGATCAGGTCGAGCGCGCCGGAGCGGACGAGCATGTCCACGATCTCGAGGGCCTGCTCGCCGTTGTCCGGCTGGGAGAGGATCAGGTTGTCGATGTCGACGCCGAGCTTGCGCGCGTACTCGGGGTCGAGCGCGTGCTCCGCGTCGACGAAGGCGACCTGGCCGCCGGCCTTCTGCGCGTTGGCCACGGCGTGCAGGGTCAGGGTCGTCTTACCGGAGGACTCCGGTCCGTAGATCTCCACCACACGGCCGCGCGGCAGGCCACCGACGCCGAGCGCCACGTCGAGCGCGGTCGAGCCGGTCGGGATGACCTCGATGGGCTCCTTCGACCGCTCGCCCATGCGCATCACGGCGCCCTTGCCGAATTGCCGTTCAATCTGTGCGAGCGCGGCGTCGAGCGCCTTCTCGCGGTCGGTTCCTGCCATGGGTTCCACCCGGTTTGCTTGAGTCGATCGCTTCACGTCAAAGACGCTAACCCCTGCCACTGACAATGCGCCTCGACGTGCCTCCCGGCCTGTGGATAACCCCCGCCTCATCGCACGGAGGACCAGGCCACGCCCCCATAAGAATGGATGTTCGATTTTAGTGTCAAGCGAGCCACACCGGCTGTGGACAACCTCCGGACCAGGTGGCCCGGGCCACGGGTCGGGGGCGCCGACGTGCCGCAGGGCAGGCTCGGACCCCGAGCCGACCGGGGACGCCGGGGCGGCCGGGGACGGCGGGGCGGCCGGGGCCCTGGGCAGACCGGGACCCCGGGGCGGCCGGGGCCCTGGGGGCAGGGGTGCCGGGCAGGCCGGACCCTGGTGGGCGGGCCGGGGCGGCACGCCCGATGCGCTCGGGCGCGGCCGCCGGGCGCCTATCCTTCCTGGCATGGCCCTCCCCTCCCCCGTGCGACGCGGCCGGGTGACCGCGCGGACGGCCGACCTGGCCGTGACCGCCGTCGTCACCGCCTTCGTGGCCGGCTGGACGGCCCTGTCGATCGCGTCCGCGCCCTCCGGGAGCGAGCCGCTGTCCCGTACGGTCCTCGGCTGGCTCATCGTCGCCGTGGGGTGCGGGGCGCTGCTGTTCCGGCGCCGCAGACCGGTCGCCGTCGCCGTCGTCACCCTGCTCGCCTCGGCGCTCTACTACCCGACGAGCTCGTATGACGGGCCGCTCATGGTCACGTTCGCGCTGGCCCTGTACACGACGGCTGCCGAGGGGCGGTTCGTGGCCGCCGTCGCCCTGGCCTCCGTGACGCTGCTCGCCGTCGGGCTGGGCGAGATCCGCCAGGACGAGGGACGGCGCCAGATCGACGACACGTCCCTGGTGATGCTGGCCGGCTGGCTGATCAGCCTGGTCGCCGTCGGCCGTGCCCAGCGGACCCGGCTCGCCTACCTCCACGAGGTGGAGCAGCGCGCCCTGGCGGCGGAGCGGGAGCAGGAGGCCCGCGCCCGGCAGAGCGCCACCGAGGAGAGGCTGCGCATCGCGCGCGAAGTACACGACGTGCTGGGCCACAGCCTTTCCTTGATCAACGTCCAGTCGAGCGCGGCCCTGCACCGGCTGGCCAAGAAGCCCGAGCCCGCCGAGGCCCTGCCCGCCGCGGCGGAGGCGCTGGAGGCGGTCAAGGCGACCAGCAAGGACGCCCTGCGCGAGTTGCGCGGCACGCTCGGGGCGCTCCGCCAGGCCGACGAGGAGGCGCCCACCGCGCCCGTCTCCGGCCTGGACCGGCTGGACGAGCTCGTCGGCCGGGCCCGCGCCGCCGGTCTGGACGTCACGGCCCGCACGGAGGGCACGCCCCGACCGCTGCCGCCCGCACTGGACCTGGCCGCGTACCGCATCGTGCAGGAGTCGCTGACGAACGTGACCCGCCACGCGCGCGCCCGTACGGCCCTGGTCACACTGTCCTGGGCGGACGACGCGCTGGAGCTGCGCATCGAGGACGACGGGGAGGGCGCGCCCGACGCCGGGGCGCACGGCAGCGGCCTGCGCGGTATGGCCGAGCGGGCGCGTGCCTTCGGCGGCGAGCTCACCGCGGGGAACACCGGCCGCGGCTTCCGGGTCTTTGCCCGCCTGCCGTTCACCAGCAGCCTCACCACCAGGGGGACCGAATGATCCGCGTCGTGCTCGCCGACGACCAGACCCTCGTACGGGCCGGGTTCCGGTCGATCCTCGCCGACGAGGCGGACATCGAGGTCGTGGGCGAGGCCGCCGACGGCGAGCAGGCCGTCGCCCTGGCGCGGGAGCTGCGCCCGGACGTCGTCCTGATGGACATCCGCATGCCCGGCACGGACGGCCTGGAGGCCACGCGACGGATCACCGGGGACCCGCGTCTCGAAGGGGTGCGGGTGGTCATCCTCACGACCTTCGACATGGACGACTACGTGTACGGGGCCCTGCGGGCGGGCGCTTCGGGCTTCCTGGTGAAGGACACCGAGCCGATGGAGCTGCTGCACGGCGTCCGGGTGGTGGCGCGCGGCGACGCGCTGATCGCCCCGGCGGTGACCCGCCGGCTGATCGCCGAGTTCGCGGGGCGCGGCGGCCGGCGGCCGGACCCGAGCCCCCGGCTCAACGCGCTGACGGAACGGGAGCGCGAGGTGATGGGCCTGGTCGGGGCGGGGCTGACCAACGACGAGATCGCGCAGCGGCTGGTGCTGTCGCCCGCCACGGCCAAGACCCACGTCAGCCGGATCATGACCAAGCTGGACGTCCGCGACCGCGCGCAGCTGGTGATCCTCGCGTACGAGTCGGGCATGATCACGCCCGGCTGGCTCGCCTGACGCGGGGCGCCCGGCCCCGAGGGGGCCGGGCCCGCGGGGGCCTCGCCCTCAGCGCGTCCGCCCTCCAGGCACCGCCCCGAAGACACACCCGACCCCGAGGCGTCCGGCCCTGAGGGCGTCCGGCCCTGAGGGCGCCCGGCGGTGAGGGCGTACGCCCCTGAGCGCGCCGGTCCGACGACGCGCCGGTCCCTGAGGGCGTCCGGCCGCCCGCTGCCGGGGGACGCGGCCCCGGACCCTGATGCCATCCCTGACTTCCCCCTGACCCGGCGGGCCCTCCGGCGCAACCACCGGTGTACGCCGCCGGGGCGACCCGCAACCGCTGGGGTAGGGGCACTGCCCACCGGCGGGTGACGACGGGGACGCAGCCGTGATCCGACGCTGTCCGCGTGAATCCAGACGCCTCGGAAGTCCTCGACCTCGCCCGGCTGCAGTTCGCGCTCACCGCGGGCGGCCACTTCCTGTTCGTCGCCCTCACCCTGGGCCTCGCCACGGTCATCGCCTGCCTGCAGACGAAGGCGGCCGTCAGCGGCAGCGAACCGGACGCCCGCCAGGTGCGCTTCTGGGGGCAGCTGTACGTCATCAACTACGCAGTCGGCATCGTCACGGGCATCGTCATGGAGTTCCAGTTCGGCCTGAGCTGGAGCGGTCTGACGCACCACGCGGGCAACGTCCTCGGGGCGTCGCTCGCCGTGGAGACGATCGTGGCGTTCTTCGTGGAGTCGACGTTCCTCGGCCTGTGGATCTTCGGCTGGAACCGGATGGGCCGCTGGACGCACCTCGCGGCCATCTGGATCGTCACGCTCACCGCGTACGCGTCGGCGTACTGGATCCTCGTGTCGAACGGCTTCCTGAACAATCCCGTCGGCCACCGCGTGGAGGACGGGCAGGTGGTCCTCGACGACCCGGTGGCCGTGCTGACGAACCCGAGCGCCCTGCTGGCGTTCGGGCACATCATGGCCGGCGCGCTGGTCACGGCCGGGTTCTTCATGGCGGCCGTCAGCGCGTACCACCTGTTCCGCAGGACCCCCGAGTGGGCGTTCTTCGGGCGCGGCCTGCGGATCGGGGTGTTCCTGTCGTTTCCCGCCGCGATGGTCACGGCGGTCTTCGGCGGGCTGCAGCTGCAGTCCATCGCGACGCTGCAGCCCGTGAAGTCGGCGGTGTTGCGCGACGACACGGCGGAGCTGGCACGGCTCCAGGCGGAGCTGACCGCCCGCTTCGGGCCGGGTGACTACATCCCGTCGGAGGCGTGGACCAGGGGCGCCGCGCTGATCATGATGATCGCCTTCGGTCTGATGATGTACTTCACGCTCGCCGGGTTCGTCCTGGCCTTCTTCCGAAGGGCCGTCTTCCGGTTCCGGCTCTGGCACGTGGCGCTGATCGCGGCCGTCCCCCTGCCCTACATCGCCATGATCAGCGGCTGGGTCTTCCGCGAGGCGGGCCGCCAGCCGTGGGTGGTGTACGGGCTGCTGAAGACCGAGGACGCGGTCTCCGACCTGTCCCCCGCCGCGATGCGCACCTCCCTCGTGGCCTTCACCGCGCTGTTCGCGCTGCTCGCCGTCGTCAACACATGGCTGCTGGTGCGCCACGCGCGGCGCGGCCCCGCCGACGTGGGCCTGGGCCGGGACGAGCGGCCCGCAGCGGACGGCGACAGCCGCGTAGACCCCGCCGACGCCCTGCCCGCGCCGCGCTACTGACCGAAGGAGCTTTCCGTGGAGACCCTCGCCATCGCCCTGCTCGGCTTCTACGCCGCGGGCTACTTCGTCCTCGCCGGCGCGGACATCGGGACCGGGATGGTCGCGCCGTACCTGGGGCGCACCGACCGTGAGCGGCGGCTCGTCATCGCCTCGTTCGCGCCGTTCTTCCTGGGCAACGAGGTGTGGCTGGTCGCCACCGCCGGTCTGCTGGTGGGTTGTTTCCCGGTCCTGGAGGGCGAGCTGCTGAGCGGCCAGTTCGCCGTGGTCGTCCCGCTGCTGGTGGGCTGGGTCGTCCGCGACGCCGGTCTGTGGATGCGGGGGCGGGTGACCGGCCGGGCGGGGCGGGCCTGGCGGGCGGGGTGCGACGGCGCGGTCGTGTGCGGCAGCTGGACGGTGGCCCTCGCGTGGGGCTGGCTGCTGGCGGGGGTGCTGAGCGGCACGCCGGAGCGGGCGGCGGGCGGGGCCGTGGCGGTAGTCACGGCGGTCGCCGTCGCCGCGCTATTCGCCGCGCACGGGCTGGGCTTCGCCGCGGCCCGGCTCACGGGACTGCCGTACGAGCGGGCCCGGCGGCTGGTGGGGCGTACGCGCTCCTGGCAGTCGTTCGCGCTGACCGGCGCCCTGATGGCGTGCGTCCCGGTGGCCGCCGGGGCGGCGCTTCCCCTGGCCCGGTCCGCGGCGGACGGGGCGACGCTCGCGCTGCTCGTTCCTGCCCTGCTCGTGGTGACGCCGCTGCTCGTCGCCGTACAGGCCTGGACGTGGTGGGCGTTCCGCCGCCGCGTGACCGGCCCCTCCTACCTGTGACCGGGCTCGCGGAGCCCTCTGCCGAAAGGACGTGCACATGATCACGAAGGATGCGGTCGGGGAACGGGCGGCCGAGCCGGGGCGCGCCAGCGTCTTCGAGCGCCTGGCGGCCTTCTCGTACCGCCACCGCTGGGGTGCCGTACTGCTGTGGGTGGTGCTGGTGGCGGGGATCACCGCGGCCTCGTCGGCCGTCGGCAGCGGCTACCACAACGACTTCTCGCTGCCGGGCACGGACTCGCAGCGGGCCAGGACGGTCCTGGAGCGGCACGGAGCCGCGCAGGCCGGTGCGACGGTGCAGATCGTCGTGCGGTCCGACGACGCGGACGGGGTGCGGGACGCCGCCGTGCAAAGGCGCGTCGAGGCGCTCCTGGGCACGGTCGCGGAGCTGCCGGGGGTCACCGGCGTGCGGAGCCCGTACGAGGACACCGCGGCCGTCTCGCGGGACGGGGCGGTCGGCTACGCGACGGTGACGTGGGCGGAGTCGGCGGAGAACGTGCCGCAGGAACAGGTGCGGAAGCTCCTCAGCACGGTCGACCGGGCCGCCGGCGACGGCTTGCAGACGGCGGTCGGCGGTGACGCGGTGCGCGGCGCCGAGGAGGGCGGGGGCGGCGCGGCAGAGGGCGCGGGCATCCTGGGCGCGCTGGTGATCCTGGTGTTCCTGTTCGGGTCGCTGGTGGCGGCGAGCCTGCCGGTGATCACGGCGGTGTTCGCGGTGGCCGGTTCGATCGGGCTGATCGCGCTCGCCTCGCACCTGGCGACGGTCGCGGATTTCACTCCGCCGGTGATGATGCTGGTGGGGCTGGGGGTCGGGATCGACTACGCGCTGCTGGTCTTCTCCCGGTACCGGGGCGAGCTGCTGGCGGGTGCCTCGCCGGAGCGCGCCACACGGGCCGCGCTGGACGCGGCGGGCCGCACGGTGTTCTTCGCGGGCTGCACGGTGATCATCGCCCTGATGGGTCTGGTGGCGCTGGGCCTCGGTTCGCTCCAGGGTGTGGCGCTCGCCGTCGCGCTGACCGTCCTGGTGACCATGGCGGCGTCGCTGACGCTGCTGCCCGCGCTGCTCGGCGTGTTCGGGGCGCGGATCGCCCGCCAGGTGGCGCGTCGCGTGGAGCGGCGGGCGGCGCGGGGCGGCCGGGACGAGGGCGCCGGGTGGCGGCGCTGGGCGGCCGGGGTGCAGCGGCGCCCGGGCGCGGCCCTGCTGGTGTCGCTCGTCGCGCTGGGCGCGCTGGCGGCGCCCGCGGCCGGCATGCGGCTGGGCTTCGCGGACGCGGGCAACGATCCGGCCGCGTCCTCCAGCCGGCGGGCGTACGACATGCTCGCCGACGGGTTCGGGCCCGGCTTCAACGGCCCGCTGGTCGTCGTCGTGGAGGCGGGCCGCGCCGGGGGCTCCGCCAGCGAGGGGGCCGGCGGCTCCGGACCGGCGGCCGGCGCGGGCGGCGACGCCATGGCTGCGGGGGCGGCCGTGCGGGACGCCCTGGACGGCGTGCCGGGCGTCACGGCGCTGGCCGGACCGTTCCCGGCGGCGGGCGGCGACCGGGTCCCCAGCGGTGGCGCGGCGGCGGGCGGCGACCGGCGCGGTGGTGGCTCGGCGGCGGGCGGCCCGGTGGCGACGGTGCTGGTCTTCCCGTCCTCCGCGCCGCAGGACGAGGCGACGGCCGAGCTGGTCGAGCGGCTGCGCTCCGATGTGCTGCCGCCCGTGGAGCGCGCGTCCGGCGCGGACGTGCTGGTCGGCGGACCGACCGCCGCCACGGAGGACTTCGCGGCGACCGTCGCCGAGCGGATGCCGCTGTTCGTGGCGATCGTCGTCGGCCTGTCCGCCCTGCTGCTGCTCGCCGTGTTCCGGTCGGTGCTGATCCCCGTGAAGGCCGCGCTGCTGAACCTGGTGAGCATCGGGGCGGCGCTCGGTGTGATCACGCTGGTGTTCCAGCACGGCTGGTTCGGCGTCGAGGAGGGACCCATCGAGGCGTTCATCCCTGTGATGATCTTCGCGATCGTCTTCGGGCTCTCCATGGACTACGAGGTGTTCCTGCTGTCCCGCGTCCACGAGGAGTGGCGGCGCGGCCTGGACCACCAGAGCGCCGTGCGGGAGGGCCTGGCCGCCACGGGCCGGGTCATCACCGCGGCCGCCGCCATCATGATCGTGGTGTTCGCCGCGTTCATGCTGAGCGATGACCGGATGCTCCAGCAGTTCGGCCTCGGACTGGCCGTGGCGATCCTGCTGGACGCGGTCGTCATCCGCTGCCTGATCGTCCCCGCCGTGATGCAGGTGCTGGGACGGCGCGCCTGGTGGCTGCCGTCCTGGCTGCGCCGCGCCCTGCCGGAGGTGGAGCTGGAGCGCCACTGAGGCCCGCGCCGCCCCCGTACGGCTCCGGGGGCGGCGTCCCGGATCAGGCGCCGTCCTCGGGCGGCGCCTGGTCGCGCCCGGTGCGCAGCGCCCGCTGGAGCCTGGCCAGCACCATCTCGCCGTGCCGCCGGTGGCCGTGCACGCGCGGGTCCTCCGTCACCGCGTACCGCTTCACGTACGCGCCGAGGAACGCCTGCAGCGTGGCGACCGCCGGGATGGCTATCAGCGCCCCGACCGCGCCGAGCAGCGCCGTGCCCGCGACGACCGAGCCGAAGGCGACCGCCGGGTGGATGTCGACGGTCCTGGCGGTCAGCTTCGGCTGCAGCAGGTAGTTCTCGAACTGCTGGTACACGACGACGAACGCCAGCACCCACAGCGCGTACCAGGGGGCGACGGTGAACGCGATCAGCATCGGCAGGGCGCCCGCCAGATAGGTGCCGATGGTGGGCAGGAACTGCGACACCAGGCCGACCCACACGGCGAGCGCGGGCGCGTAGGGGACGCCCAGGAACTCCAGCAGGATGTAGTGCGACACGCCGGACGCCAGCGCCATCAGGCCGCGCGAGTAGAGATAGCCGCCGGTCTTGTCGACGGCGATCTCCCACGCCCGCAGCACCTCCGCCTGCTTCGCCGGCGGCAGGACCGAGCAGAGCGCGCGGCGCAGCCGGGGGCCGTCGGCGGCGAAGTAGAACGAGAACAGGAAGATCGTCAGCAGTTTGAAGAGACCGCCGAGGACCGTGGCCGAGACGTCCAGCACGCCGCTGGCGCTGTTCTCCACGTACTGCCGCAGCCAGTCGGAGCGCAGCAGGCTGTCCTGGACGGCGACCCGCGAGAGCTCGGTGTGGAACGTGTGGTTGATCCAGTTGATCAGCGAGTCGAGGTACTTGGGGATGTCCTCGACCATGTCGACGATCTGGCCGGCGAGCATCGACCCGAGGAGCACGACGAAGCCGACGCTGACGACGAGGACGCCGAGGAACACCAGGAAGGTCGCGAGGCCCCGGCGCATGCCCCGTGCGGCCATGCGGCCCACGGCGGGCTCGACGGCCAGGGCGAGGAAGAACGCGATCAGGATGTTGATCAGCAGTCCGATGAGCTGGTGGAAGGCCCAGCTGCCCAGCTGGAAGCAGGCGTAGAGGGCCAGCGCGAGCACCATCGCCTTGGGCAGCCAGCGCGGCATCCGGCCGGGGGCCGCGACGGGCCGGGCGGGTGCGGCGGGAGGAGCCGCCGGTGTGGGCGAGCCGGTCGGTGCGGCCGTCGTCCCGGCCGCAGCGCCGGTCGACGCGGCGACCGCCGAGCCCGCCGCGTCGGCGGCGGGCTCGCTGGTCTTCTCGGTGTCGGGGGCGTTGTTCGGGGTCTGGTCTTTCGAGGCCACGGGCCAAGTGTCGCCTACGCGTACGACACCGCGCTCGGCCCTGTGGACAACCGGCCCGGCATGGCGTCCGGGCGGCCGGATCAGCGCTTGTCCACGGGGACGTCGACGGCGGCGCACACCGCGCGCCACACGTCCTTCGCCTCCCAGCCGGCGTCGAGCGCCTCGTGGACCGTCCGCCCGCCCAGCTCGGACATCACATGGTCGCGGGCGAAGGACTCGGCGTACGCCTCGCCGAAGTGGTCCGCCATCCGCTCCCAGAAAATCGTCAACCGCATGTGCCCAGTATCCCGCTCCTGAGAGTGCACACCGGCCGGGGCCGCTTGCGGGGAGCCCGTTCCGCCCTACGGTCGTGCCATGGGTCGACACATGGCGGGAACTCCCCTCGCGCGCGCCGGGCAGTTCGTCTGGCTGACGGCGCGCGTCCTCGAACAGCGCCGCTTCGCCTACCACTTCCTCGGCGGCGACGCCGACGCCGTGGAGGCCGCCCTCGCCCCGTACGCCAACGAGGACGGCGGCTACGGGCACGCACTGGAGCCGGATGTGCGCGGCCCCGTCAGCCAGCCGCTGCACACCGCGCACGCGCTGCGCGTGCTCGACTCGATCGGCCGGTGCGGCGGGCCGCGGGTGGAGCGGGTCTGCCGGTATCTGACCGGTGTCTCCACACACGCCGGCGCGCTGCCGGCCATCCACCCCTCCGTGCGCGGCTATCCCGTGGCGCCGTTCGTGCCGGTCGTCGACGATCCGCCGAGCGACCTGCTGGCCACGGGGCCGGTCGTGGGGCTGCTGCACCGCAACCAGGTGTGGCACGCGTGGCTGTTCCGCGCGACCGACTTCTGCTGGGCGGCGGTCGAGGCGATCGCGGAGGGCCGTGCGACCCATCCGTACGAGGTCGAGGCGGCCGTGGCGTTCCTCGACGGCGTCCCGGACCGGGCCTGGGCCGAGGCGGCCGCGGAACGGCTGGGCCGGGTCGTGCGGGAGCGGCGGCTCGCGGTACTGGAGCCGGAGCGGGCGGACACGTACCCGCTGGCGCCCGGGTACGCGCCGGGCGAGTACCACTTCCCGCACGACTACGCGCGCGTGCCGGGCTCTCTCGCCCGCCGGTGGTTCACCGACGAGGAGATGGCCCGCTCCCTGGACCACCTGGCGGCCGAGCAGGCGGAGGACGGCGGGTGGCCGGTGAACTGGCGGCAGTGGGCTCCCGGCCCCACCCTGGAGTCGCGGCCGCTCGTCACGATCGAGGCGCTGCGCACGCTGCGGGCGCACGGCCGCCCCATCGGCTGACCGCACCTGGGCGGATCGCAGCGGCCCACCACTGGGCATGCCCCGGCACGGCGGCGGGCCGCCGCTCGGCCTCCGGCCCTCAGCCGCCCAGCGCCCGCACCCCCGCGGTGACCGCGACGGCCACGCCCACGACCACCAGGAACGGTGCCCGGAGCACCAGGGCGAGCGCCGCCGCGGCGAGGCCCGCCCCGCGGGCGTCCAGTACCAGCGCGCCGTCCGCGCTGAACGTCTGCTGCGCGGTGAGGGCGGCGAGCAGCGCGACGGGCAGCAGCGCCGCCAGTCGCCGCACGACGGGCCGTTCCAGGGCGGCGGCCGGCACCAGCAGCCCGCCGAGCTTCAGCAGATAGCACCCGACCGTGGTCAGGCCGATCGCGATCCAGACAGCGGTGCCGCTCATCGCCGCACCTCCCGGCGACCGCGCAGCCACAGCACGGCGGGCGCCGCGAGCGCCGCGACGAGCACCGGCACCCCGGCGGGCAGCACCGGCAGCAGGCCGAGCCCCAGCACCACGGCCAGCCCGGCGACGGCCCGGTCGGTCGTGGAGCGCAGCATGGGGGCGAGGAGGGCGAGGAACACGGCGGGCCCCGCCGCGTCGAGGCCCCAGGCGTCGGTGTCGCCGATGGCCTCCGCTCCCAGGGCGCCGACGAGCGTCGTGAGGTTCCACAGCACGTACAGGGTCAGGCCGGTGACGGTGAAGCCGAGCCGGGCAGCGCGGCGGGTCGGCTGCGCGAGGGCCACCGCCGCGGTCTCGTCGATGACCCACTGGGCGGCGAACGGGCGCGCCGCGCGCGGGAGGGCCAGCAGCTGGGACAGGCGCAGCCCGTAGAAGGCGTTGCGGGTGCCGAGGAAGAAGGCGCCCGCGGCGGCGGTGAAGGGGTTGCCGCCCGCGGCGAGCGCGCCGACGAGGGCGAACTGCGAGGCGCCGGTGAAGACGAGCAGGCTGAGCGCGCAGGTCTGGAGGAGGTCGAGGCCGGCGCCGACCGAGGTGACGCCGAACGCGAAGCCGGAGAGGCCGACGGCGACGCCGACACCAAGGGAGTCGCGTACGACGGCCCGGTCGGGCTTCGCCGGGTCCTGGCGGGCCGCCGTCGGTGTGCGCTGCTCCGCGTCGTCCGCGCGGGCGGGGGGCGCCGCTGTGGGCGCGCTCGGGGGTATTGACCGTTCTGCCACGCCCCGAAAGCTACGGCCGGCCCTCGCCGCCGGTCTTGTACGTTCTTGCGCGCTCCCGCTGGTAGGCGCCCGGGGGGACCCCGACGATCCGGGTGAAGTGCCGGTTCAGGTGCGGCTGGTCGGTGAACCCGACGGCGGCGGCCGCGTCGGCTGGAGCGGTACCGGCCTCCAGGAGGCGGCGGGCGGCCCGTACGCGCGCGTTGGTGAGCCACGCGTGGGGCGGCATCCCGTACGCCGTCCGGAAGGCGCGCAGCAGGGCGAAGGGGCTGGTGCCGAGCTCCCGGGCGAGCTGCTCCAGGGACGGCGGCTCGGCCATGCGGTCGAGGAGCGCGTCGCGGGCGGCGGCGGCCGTGCGGGCGCCCGCCGTGAGCGGGGTGCGCTGCGGGAGGGTCCCGCCGTGGCGGCGCAGCAGGCGGGCGACGACGATCCGCAGGACGCTGTCGGCGGCGAGGGCGTTGCCCTCCTCGGCGGCGCGGTGCACGGCGCTGATCAGCCGGGCGGTGCTCTCGTCCTCGACGATGGTCTGCCCGAAGGAGACCGTGCCGCGCAGGCTTGTCTCCTCCCGGGCGATCCCGGCGATCAGCTCCGACGAGGGGTAGAGGGTGGTGTACGACCAGCCCTCGGGCACCCCGGCGTGCGCGGAGTGCGGCACCTCGGGGTTGATCATCACGACGGTGCCCGGCCGGGCCTTGATGGTGCCCTCCGGCATGACGACGTCCTCGATGCCCTTGCGGACGGCGCCCAGCACATAGCCCTCGTGGCTGTGGCGGGAGAAGGAGTGGCGGACGTAGCGGGCGCGCAGGAGGTCGAGGCCGGGCACCTCCGGGTACTGCCAGTGCCTGGCCCACTCGTCGGGCCGTCCGCCGTCCGGGGTGGTCGCCATGCCTCCATTCTGCGCCGGACGCACCCCCGGTGACCTGCGGGTCCACGGTGCGGACGCCGGTTGTCAGTGGCGGGGTGCACGATGGGTGGCATGGCCGGGACCGCACTCGACTCCTTCTCCCCCGCGACCCGCAGGTGGTTCACGGGGGCGTTCAGCGCGCCCACCGCCGCCCAGGAGGGGGCGTGGCGGGCGATCGGCGCGGGTTCGGACGTGCTGGTCGTGGCGCCGACGGGCTCCGGCAAGACGCTGGCGGCGTTCCTCGCCGCGCTGGACCGGCTGGCGTCCACCCCGCCCCCGGCCGACGCGAAGAAGCGCTGCCGGGTGCTGTACGTGTCGCCGCTGAAGGCGCTGGCCGTCGACGTCGAGCGGAATCTGCGCAGCCCGCTGACGGGCATCCGCCAGGAGGCCGTGCGGCTGGGCCTGCCGGAGCCGGAGGTGCGGGTCGGCATCCGCTCGGGCGACACCCCCGCGGCGGAGCGGCGCTCGCTGGCGACGCGGCCTCCGGACATCCTGATCACCACACCGGAGTCGCTCTTCCTGATGCTGACGTCGGCGGCGCGGGACGCGCTGGCGGGCGTGGAGACGGTGATCCTGGACGAGGTGCACGCCGTGGCGGGCACCAAGCGCGGCGCGCATCTGGCGCTGTCGCTGGAGCGGCTCGACGAGCTGCTGCCGCGCCCGGCCCGCAGGATCGGCCTGTCCGCGACGGTGCGGCCGGTGGACGAGGTGGCGCGGTTCCTGTCGCCGCGGCGGAGGGTGGAGGTGGTCCAGCCGCCGTCCGGCAAGGAGTTCGACCTGTCCGTGGTGGTGCCGGTCGAAGACCTGGGCGAGCTCGGGGGCTCGCCGGCCGCCGACGCGGGCGGCGGCCCCGCCGAGAAGCCGTCGATCTGGCCGCATGTCGAGGAGCGCATCGCCGACCTGGTGCAGGAGCACCGTTCGACGATCGTGTTCGCCAACTCACGGCGCCTCGCGGAGCGCCTGTGCAACCGGCTGAACGAGATCGCGTACGAGCGGGCCACCGGGGAGGCGCTGCCCGACGACGCCACCCCCGCGGAGCTGATGGCCCAGTCCGGCGCCGCCAAGGGCGCCCCGCCGCTGCTGGCGCGGGCACACCACGGGTCGGTGTCCAAGGAGCAGCGGGCCCTGGTCGAGGAGGACCTGAAGGCCGGCCGCCTCCCGGCGGTGGTGGCCACGTCCAGTCTGGAGCTGGGCATCGACATGGGCGCGGTCGACCTGGTCGTCCAGGTGGAGTCGCCGCCCTCCGTGGCGTCGGGCCTGCAGCGGGTGGGGCGGGCCGGTCACCAGGTGGGCGCCGTGTCGCGGGGCGTGGTGTTCCCCAAGTACCGGGGCGACCTAGTGCAGGCGGCGGTGGTGACCGAGCGGATGCGGCAGGGCGCCATCGAGTCGCTGCGCGTCCCGGCCAATCCGCTGGACGTGCTGGCCCAGCAGCTGGTCGCCATGGTCGCGCTCGACACCTGGAGTTACGACGACCTGCTGGCGCTGGTGCGGCGGGCGGCGCCGTTCGCGTCGCTGCCGGAGTCGGCGTTCACGGCGGTGCTGGACATGCTCGCCGGACGCTATCCGTCGGACGCGTTCGCTGAGCTGCGCCCGCGCGTCGTGTGGGACCGGGTCACCGGGGCGGTCACGGGGCGCCCCGGTGCCCAGCGGCTCGCCGTCACCTCGGGCGGCACGATCCCCGACCGGGGCCTGTTCGGGGTGTTCCTGGCGGGGGCCGATCCGAAGCGGGGCGGGGGCCGGGTCGGCGAGCTCGACGAGGAGATGGTCTACGAGTCCCGCGTCGGCGACGTGTTCACGCTGGGCACGTCGTCGTGGCGGATCGAGGACATCACGCGCGACCGGGTGCTCGTGTCGCCCGCGCCCGGCGTGCCGGGGCGGCTGCCGTTCTGGAAGGGCGACCAGCTGGGCCGCCCGCTCGAACTGGGCCGCGCGGTCGGCGCGTTCCTGCGGGAGGTCGGCTCGCTGGACCCGGACGACGCGCGGCTGCGGCTGGTGGCGGCGGGCCTGGACGCCTGGGCCGCCGACAACGTCCTGGCGTACCTGGACGAGCAGCGCCGGGCGTGCGGGCACGTCCCGGACGACCGGACGATCCTCGTGGAGCGGTTCCGCGACGAGCTCGGCGACTGGCGGGTGGTGGTGCACTCGCCGTTCGGTGCCCAGGTGCACGCCCCGTGGGCGCTGGCGCTGGGCGCCCGCCTCGCGGAGCGGTACGGCATGGACGCGCAGGTCATGCACGCCGACGACGGCATCGTCCTGCGCCTGCCGGACGCGGACCTGATGGGCCTTGACCTGCTGGACGCGGAGCCGGCCGCGGCGGGCCTCGAGTACGACAGCGAGCAGGCCCCGCTCGGCGCCGCCGACGTCGCCTTCGACAAGGGCGAGGTGGACCGGATCGTCACCGAACAGGTCGGCGGCTCCGCCCTTTTCGCCTCCCGGTTCCGGGAGTGCGCCGCCCGCGCCCTGCTGCTGCCCAAGCGCAATCCAGGCAAGCGGACGCCGCTGTGGCAGCAGCGCCAGCGGGCGGCGCAGCTGCTGCAGGTGGCGAGCGAGTTCGGGTCGTTCCCCATCGTGCTGGAGGCGGTCCGTGAGTGCCTCCAGGACGTGTTCGACGTGCCGGGCCTCCAGGAGCTGATGGGCGACATCGAGTCGCGGCGCGTCCGGCTCGTGGAGGTCACCACCCCCGAGCCGTCGCCGTTCGCCCGCTCGCTGCTGTTCGGGTACGTCGCCCAGTTCCTGTACGAGGGCGACTCACCGCTCGCAGAGCGCCGCGCGGCCGCCCTGTCCCTGGACTCCCGGCTGCTGGCCGAGCTGCTGGGCCAGGCCGAGCTGCGGGAGCTGCTCGACCCGGAGGTGCTGGACGAGCTGGAGCGCGAGCTGCAGTGGCGCACGGACGAGCGGCGCGTGAAGGACCCGGAGGGCGTCGCCGACGCGCTGCGCGTACTGGGCCCGCTGACCGACGCCGAGCTGGTCGAGCGGGGCGCCGACCCGGCCTGGCCGCAGGAGCTGGCCGCCGCCCGCCGGGCGATCCGGGTGCGGGTCGCGGGCGCCGACCACTGGGCAGCGATCGAGGACGCGGGGCGCCTGCGCGACGCGCTGGGCACCGCCCTGCCGGTCGGCGTCCCCGAGGCGTTCACGGAGCCGGTGAAGGACCCGCTCGGCGACCTCCTCGCGCGGTTCGCCCGCACCCACGGCCCGTTCACGTCCGCTGAGGCGGCCGCCCGGTTCGGCCTGGGCACGGCCGTCACGGACGGGGCGCTGCACCGGCTCGCGGCGGCGGGCCGCGTCGTCCAGGGCGAGTTCCACCCGTCGGGCATCGGTCAGGAGTGGTGCGACGCCGCGGTGCTGCGCCGACTGCGGCGCCGCTCGCTGGCCGCGCTGCGCCAGGAGCTGGAGCCGGTTCCGCCGGCCGCGCTCGCCACGTTCCTGCCGCAGTGGCAGCACGTCGGCGGCAGCGCGCTGCGGGGCATCGACGGCCTGGCCCGCGCGATCGAGCAGCTGCAGGGCGCGCCCGTGCCCGCGTCGGCGCTGGAGAAGCTGGTCCTGCCGTCCCGCGTCCGGGACTACGGCCCGCAGCTGCTGGACGAACTGACCACCACCGGCGAGGTCGTGTGGGCGGGCGCGGGCGCCCTGCCGGGCAAGGACGGCTGGGTGTCGCTGTATCTGGCCGACGCCGCCCCGCTGCTGCTGCCGCCGCCGCACCCGCTGGAGCTGACGGCGCTCCACGAGTCCGTGCTCACCGCCCTGTCCGGCGGGTACGGGCTGTTCTTCCGTCAGATCGCCGACCAGGTCCGGGCGACCACCCATCCCGACGTGACGGACCCGCAGCTCGCCGACGCCCTGTGGGAGCTGGCCTGGTCGGGCCGGCTCACCAACGACACCCTCGCCCCACTGCGCGCCGTGCTCGGCTCCGGTCGTACGGCGGGCTCCACCGCGCACCGCGCCCGGCGCCCCGTGCCGCGCGGGCGGTACGGCACGCTGACGGCCGCCGCGCGCCCCGCGTCCCGCTCCGGGCCGCCCACGGTGAGCGGCCGCTGGTCGCTGCTGCCGCCCGCCGAGCCCGAGCCCACGCACCGCGCGCACGCCCTGGCCCGGACGCTGCTGGACCGGCACGGCGTGGTGACCCGGGGCGCCGTCGCCGCCGAGGGCGTCGAGGGCGGCTTCTCCGCCACGTACCGGGTGCTGTCCGCGTTCGAGGACAGCGGCCAGGCCCGCCGGGGCTATGTCGTGGAGGGGCTGGGCGCCGCGCAGTTCGCGATGGACGGCGCCGTGGACCGTCTGCGGGCGGCCGCGTCGGCCCGGGAGCGCGCCGAGGGCTCCGCCGACCCGCAGGCCGTCGTCCTGGCCGCCGCCGACCCGGCCAACGCGTACGGCGCGGCGCTGCCCTGGCCGGAGCCGCCGAACGGCGCGAGCCACAAGCCGGGCCGCAAGGCGGGCTCCCTGGTGGTGCTGGTCGACGGCGAGTTGACGCTGTACATGGAGCGCGGCGGCAAGACCCTGCTGTCGTGGGCGCCCGAACCGGACACCCCCGCGCTGCGGGCCGCCGCCGACGCCCTGGCGGCCGCCGCGGGCGCGGGCGCGCTGGGCACGGTCACCGTCGAGCGGATCAACGGCACGGCCGCCCTGACGTCCCCGCTGTCCCGCGCCCTCGAAGCCGCGGGCTTCCACGCCACACCGAGGGGGCTGCGCCTGCGCGCGTAGCGGGTCCGTACGCGGCAAACCGCGGGGCGCCCGGCGGGCAGCGCCGGAAAGCCGCCCCGGCGGCGCATCATGGAGCCATGCCCGAAGGCGACACGATCTGGCTGACCGCCCACCGGATGCACGCCGCGCTCGCCGGCCGGCTCCTCACCCGGTCCGACCTGCGCGTCCCGAAGCTCGCCACCGTCGACCTGACGGGCCGGGCCGTCGTCGGCGTCGTCCCGCGCGGCAAGCACCTGCTGACGCGCGTCGAGGGCGGTCTGACGCTCCACTCGCATCTGCGGATGGACGGCGCCTGGCAGCTGTACGCCCCCGGTGAGCGCTGGCGCGGGGGTCCGGACCACCAGATCCGCGCCGTCCTCGGCACCGAGGCGCACACGGCGGTCGGCTACCGGCTGCCGGTCCTGGATCTGCTGCGGACGATCGACGAGCCGTCCGTCGTGGGCCACCTGGGACCCGATCTGCTGGGACCCGACTGGGACTTCGAGGAGGCCGTACGGCGCGTCGTCGCCGACCCGGACCGCCCGCTCGGCGAGGCCCTCCTGGACCAGCGGAACCTCGCCGGCATCGGCAACGTCTACAAGTGCGAGCTGGCGTTCCTGGCCCGTGTCACACCCTGGTTCCCGGTCGGCGACCTGCCCGCCGGTGTCCCCGAGCGGCTCATCGCGACCGCCCGCCGCCTGCTGGAGGAGAACAAGGCCCGCTTCGACCGGCGCACCGTCCCCGGCGGCCGACCCGACCGCAAGCTGTACGTGTACGGGCGTGCCCGTCGGCCCTGCTACCGCTGCGGCGCCCCGATCCGCTGGGACGGCGGCGGCCGCGGGCCGACCGACCGGGTCTCGTACTGGTGCCCCGGCTGCCAGTCCGGCCCGGCGCCCGATTGAGCTGCGCCCCGGAAGAGCCGCCGAAGCAGGACACCCGCGCCCCACTCACACCGCGAGGAGCAGGCGTTCAGTCACCGCCACCGGGCCGATGGGGCGTCCCCCGGCCGAAGGCCCGTACGACGTCCCACACGAGACCCCGCAGCGCCTCCGGGAACGAGTCGCGCACCGCCGCGCGCCACCGGGAGCGCCGCCCGGCAGACCGCCCCGGCCGGGGCGCCGCCGCGGCGTGGACCGGGAGCAGGCTGAGCCCCCAGCCGCTCGCCGCCGCGACCCCTTCGGCCAGCCCGGCCCGGTGCGGCACGAACGCCAGGCGCAGCACCGCCCACCACCACAGTCCGCCGATCACGAGAAGTACGAGCGCCGACACAAGCGCCGGCAGCGGGACTCGTCGCCGTACCATGCCGCCTCCTCCGGTCGACGCTAGACCGGCACGATCACCGGACGGCAGGGGCGCACCGGAGCAGCCACCGGCGCATCCGCCGCCCCACGCCCCGTCCGGCCCTTGCCGCACCTCACACGGCCGTCCCAGCCTCTGCCACACCCCACCCGACCGCTCACGCCTCCGCCACGCTCCGCCGGGCCGCCCGATGCCGGGCCGCATCCCGCCCGGCTGCTCACGCCCCGGCCGTATCCGGGACCGCCGTACAGGCCGGCGACGTGCCCCGCCCCGGCCGCGCCGGGCGGCGGGTGAGGCCGCCCGGCGTTCCGGAAGTCTTCCGGTCGCGTCCCGGGTTCCGGTGATCCCGCGCGCTCCCACGCCTCCGCGCGGGCCCCGTAAGAATCCGTCGCAGGACGTGTTCGCGCAGGTCGCTGCGGCCACCACGGCGGACCGCCTCAGACGTTCTCCGCCTGGAACATCCAGGCGTGCTTCTCGAGCTCGCCCGTCAGCCCGATGAGCAGGTCCTGCGTCACCGGGTCCGGCTCGTCGGTCGCGGCGACGCGCTCCCGCATCCGCTGGATGACGGCGACCAGCGCGTCCACCATGATCCGTACGGCGTCCTGGTCCTGGATCCACCCGGTCGGCACCTCGCCGATGGCGCTGCCGGACGCCACGGTCGCGGCGCGCCCGTCCGGGTTGACGCCGATGGCCGAGGCGCGCTCCGCCATCACGTCGGAGTGCGTCCGGGCGGTGGTCACGACCTCGTCGAGCTGCAGGTGTATGGACCGGAAGCGCGGGCCCACCACGTTCCAGTGGACCTGCTTGGCGACCAGTGACAGGTCGACCAGGTCCACGAGCGCGCCCTGCAGGGCCTCACCGACCACCTTCAGTTCGGCGTCGGACAGCGAACTCTTGACGACAGCCATGCGAATCCTCCATTCCGTGCGCACGTTCCACCATGACACACAGTGCGCATAACGGGCATTCGACCAAAAGCGAAGCCCCGGTCGGCACCTCGGGTACCCGACCGGGGCTCAGCCCAAAACGTCGATCTTCCGGTTTCGCGGCGGTCGGGCCGCGAAACCGGTGGGGATCACGCGGCGACGACGTCCACCGCTTCGGCGGGTGCCTTGATGGTCACCCGCTCCGTCGGCACACCCGCCACCGACGTCACGGACACAGAATTGAGCATCGGGCGCACTGGCGCGGACACCGGCTCACTCGCCGCTGCCGATTCCGCCAGCTCCGCCAGCGACAGCTCGTCGCTCACTTCCCGCATGAGCTCGGACATCCGTACGTCCAGCGCGTCGCAAATCGCGGAGAGCAGTTCGGAGGAAGCCTCCTTCTGCCCCCGCTCCACCTCGGAAAGATAGCCGAGCGATACTCGGGCGGACGAGGAGACTTCGCGCAGAGTACGGCCCTGGCGCTGGCGCTGCCGACGCAGCACGTCACCCAGCAGGCGACGGAGCAGAATCATCGGTGGCTCCCTCCTCGGACCGCGTAGCCGCATCCTTCACGCCCCACCGTACCGCCTCGCGCTGCGGCCGTGCGGGGAGCGATGTCGTGTTCACTCAGGGCTGCAAACATCAATTCCCCCCGTTCTGTTCCGTATCCTTTGCCCGCGCATTCTCCGAGAGTTCGTCGACGAGCAGTTCCAGCACGCTCCGTACACTCTCTCTACGGATTTCCGCGCGGTCGCCGTTCAACCGCAGCGCGGCCACTTCTCCCGCCGCGACGGGCGATCCGGGCGGCCCGCACACGGCCACGTACACGGTGCCCACCGGCTGCCCGTCCTGCGGTTCCGGGCCGGCGACGCCGGTCGTCGCGGCGCCCCAGGAGGCACCCAGCCGCTCGCGCACACCGCGCGCCATCTGCAGCGCGACCTCCGCGTCGACGGCTCCGCGCCGCTCCAGCAGCTCCCCGTCGACCCCCAGCAGATCCCGCTTCAGCACGGTCGCGTACACCGTGACGGACCCGCGGAAGACACGGGAGGCACCGGGCACGGACGTCAGCTCGGCGGCGACGAGACCACCCGTGAGTGACTCGGCCACGGCCAGCGACTGGTCACGCTCGGCGAGCAGGCGCAGTACCCGCGCCGCCACCGGTTCCGCACCGGACCCGGCGCCGGACCGCCGCAGCGCGTCCCCCACCGGGTCCCCCTCCTGCACCGCCTGTCTCACCGGGGCGGCTCCGAAGCGGCACCGGACCCCTCCACAGCGCCGGACGCACCGGAGGTCCCCGCGCCGGCGGCCTCGGCCGCCAGGGCGGCCGCGCGCTCCGCGGCGATCCCCCGGCGGCGCAGCACGACGGCCTGCCGCACGTAGTCCAGCCCCGTGACGACGGTCAGGACGACGGCCAGGGCCATCACCCACCACCGCAGCGTGGCCAGCGGACCGGTCAGCGCCAGCACGTACATGCCCACGGCCGTGCCCTGGGCGAGCGTCTTCAGCTTGCCGCCGCGGCTGGCCGGGATGACCCCGTGCCGGATCACCCAGAACCGCATGAGCGTGATGCCCAGCTCCCGGAAGAGGATCACACCCGTCACCCACCACGGCAGGTCGCCGAGGCCCGACAGGCAGATCAGGCCCGCGGCCATGATCGCCTTGTCGGCGATAGGGTCGGCGATCTTCCCGAAGTCCGTGACGAGGTTGTACGTCCGCGCCAGGTGGCCGTCGAACACGTCGGTGATCATGGCGACGGCGAACGCGGCCCACGCCCAGGCGCGCCAGGCGGGGTCGTAGCCGCCGTCCTGGAGCAGCAGCACCACGAACGCCGGGACGAGCACCAGGCGCAGCATGGTCAGGATGTTGGCGATGTTCCACAGGCTGGCCTGGTTGACGGCCGCCGCTCCCAGCTTCCCGCCGGGCGCCCTCCTCCCCGTGCCGCCCGCAGCGGACGCCGGGACTCCGGTCATCTGCCCGCCTCCTCGAGTACCTCGGCCACCAGGTCGACGCCTTCGGTGCCCACGACCTTCGCCTTGACCATACGGCCGACGGCCAGCCCGGCGCTCGTCGTGAACAGCACCTGCCCGTCGGTCTCCGGCGCCTGGTGCGCCGCGCGGCCGGCGCCGGCGTACTCGTCGTCGTCGAGGTCGTCGCCCTCGACGGACTCGACCAGTACCTCCAGGGTCTCTCCGAGGCGCTCCTCCGCACGCTGGGAGGTGAGCTCCTCGGCGAGCCGGGAGAGGTGGGCGAGGCGCGCGTCGACGGTCTCCTGGTCCAGCTTGTCCTCGTACGTGGCGGCCTCGGTGCCGTCCTCGTCGGAGTAGCCGAACACGCCGATGGCGTCGAGGCGGGCGTGCAGCAGGAAGCGCTCCAGCTCGGCGAAGTCCTCCTCGGTCTCGCCGGGGAAGCCCACGATGAAGTTGGACCGCACACCGGCCTGCGGGGCCTTGCCGCGGATCGTGTCGAGCAGTTCCAGGAACCGGTCGGTGTCGCCGAAGCGGCGCATGGCGCGCAGCACGGCGGGCGCGGAGTGCTGGAACGACAGGTCGAAGTAGGGCGCGACCTTCTCGGTGGAGGTCAGTACGTCGATGAGGCCGGGGCGCATCTCGGCGGGCTGCAGGTAGCTGACCCGGACGCGCTCGATGCCGTCGACGGCGGCCAGCTCGGGCAGCAGCGTCTCCAGCAGGCGGATGTCGCCGAGGTCCTTGCCGTAGGAGGTGTTGTTCTCGGAGACCAGCATGATCTCCTTCACGCCCTGCTCGGCCAGCCAGCGGGTCTCGCCCAGCACGTCGGAGGGGCGGCGCGAGACGAAGGAGCCGCGGAAGGAGGGGATGGCGCAGAACGAGCAGCGGCGGTCGCAGCCGGAGGCCAGCTTCACGGAGGCGACGGGGCTCGTGTCGAGGCGGCGGCGCAGCGGGGCGCGCGGTCCGGAGGCGGGCGCGACGCCCTCGGGCAGGTCCTCGGGGGCGGGCGCGGGCTCCTGGGCGTGGCCGGGCAGCGCGATCCCGGCGGCGGCGTCCTGGCGCTGCACCGGGCTGAGGGGCAGCAGCTTGCGGCGGTCGCGCGGGGTGTGGGCCTCCACGCTGCCGCCGCTGAGGATGGTCTGGAGGCGGTTGGAGATGTCGGCGTAGTCGTCGAAGCCGAGCACGCCGTCGGCCTCGGGCAGGGCTTCGGCGAGCTCCTTGCCGTACCGCTCGGCCATGCAGCCGACGGCGACGACGGCCTGGGTGCGGCCGTGGTCCTTCAGATCGTTCGCTTCGAGGAGGGCGTCGACGGAGTCCTTCTTGGCGGCCTCGACGAAGCCGCAGGTGTTGACGACGGCGACATCGGCCTCGGCGGCGTCCTCGACGAGCTCCCAGCCGTCCGCTGCCAGGCGGCCTGCGAGCTCCTCCGAGTCCACCTCGTTACGGGCGCAGCCAAGAGTGACAAGGGCGACGGTACGGCGTTCGGGCATGGACTCAAGACTACTTCGTCCCCGGCACCCCTCCGCCGCGCAGGTCCGGCACCCCTCCCGCGGGGCCCCGGGGGCCGCGGTCCCGCCCCCGGGACGCGCAGGCGGAGCGGGTCCGGGATCACGCCCCGGCGCGGCGGGGCTTCCCGGAGGCGGGACGGCCGCAGGCCCCGCTCGTGCCCCCGGAGCGGGAGCGCGGGCGGGGCCTGCGGCGGGTGTGTCCTGTGGTGCGTGAGGGGCAGGGGACCGGGGTGGTCAGCCGACCTGGGGGTCGCCCTTGGTGTAGCTGAGCCGCTCGACCTGGCCGGGTGCGAACTCGTCCTCGACCTTCTTGCCGTTGACGAAGAGCTCGATCGCCCCGGCGTTGCCGAGGATGAGGTCGAGCCGCTCGTCGTCCTGGAAGGTCTTGGAGTCGCCCTTCTCCAGCAGGCCGTCGAAGAGCAGCTTGCCGTTGCGGGCCTTCGCCGAGATCCAGCTCTTGTCGTCGATCGCGGTGAGCTTGACCGTGACCTTGTCCTGGGGGACGGCCGCGATCGCGCTCTCCGTGGGGACGGGTGCGGGCTTGGACGGCGCGGGCTTGGGTGCCTGGCTCGGGGTCTTGGCCGGGGCGGGGGCCTCGGCCACATTCCTGGTCGTGCCGGTGCCGTCCTGTCCGAAGAGGGTGAAGCCGACGAAGCCGACCACCGCGACGAGCGCGGCGACCATGGCGGCGGTCCAGTTGGGCCGGCGCCGCTCCGGGCGGATCCGCTCCGCTTCGAACATGGGTGCGGCGGAAGTGGGGGCGGGACGGCCGCCGTGCTCCGCGTCGTACTGCTCGACGAGGGCGGCCGGGTCGAGCCCCACGGCCCGTGCGAGCGTCCGCACGTGCCCGCGGGCGTACACGTCGCCGCCGCACCGCGAGAAGTCGTCCTCCTCGATCGCGTGCACGATGGGGACGCGCACACGCGTGGAGTTGCTGACCTCCTCGACGGTCAGGTTCGCGGCGAGGCGTGCGTCGCGGAGCGCGCGGCCGATCGAGGGCCGGTTCTCCGAGGGCCGCTCGTCCTCGGGGAGCGAAGGCCGGTCGTCTTCGGGGGAGTTGCCGTCGGGGGCGTTGCCGATGGACACGAGGGCGCCTTTCGAGCGTGTAACCACCTGCTGGAGGTTCAGTCTATGGGTGGTACGAAAGGGTGGAGCAACCGGGCGGACGTGGTTTGTACGCCATCGGAATGGCCGTCGCCCATGGTGCGGGGGGCACCATTCTCCGCCCCTTCCTCCAACTTGACGTGCAGCCCGGGGCAACGGTTGCTCACGGTTCTCTTACGGGTGGGACACAGTCGGGTCAGGAGCCGCCCTCGCCCCGGATCGAGGCGAGTACGCCGTCCAGGTCGTCCGGTTTCACCAGGACGTCCCGCGCCTTGGACCCCTCGCTGGGGCCGACGATGTTCCGCGACTCCATCAGGTCCATGAGCCTGCCCGCCTTCGCGAAGCCGACACGCAGCTTCCGCTGGAGCATCGACGTGGAGCCGAACTGCGTGGAGACGACCAGCTCGGCCGCCTGGCACAGCAGGTCGAGGTCGTCGCCGATCTCCTCGTCGATCTCCTTCTTCTGCTTGGTGCCGGTGGTGACGTCGTCGCGGAAGACCGGCGCCATCTGCTCCTTGCAGTGCCGGACGACCGCCGCGACCTCCTCCTCCGTGACGAACGCGCCCTGGAGCCGTACGGGTTTGTTCGCGCCCATCGGCAGGAACAGGCCGTCGCCCTTGCCGATGAGCTTCTCCGCGCCCGGCTGGTCGAGGATGACGCGGCTGTCGGCGAGGGACGACGTGGCGAAGGCGAGCCGGGAGGGCACATTGGCCTTGATGAGGCCGGTGACGACGTCCACGGAGGGCCGCTGGGTGGCGAGCACCAGATGGATGCCGGCGGCGCGGGCCAACTGGGTGATGCGGACGATGGCGTCCTCGACGTCGCGCGGGGCGACCATCATCAGGTCGGCCAGCTCGTCCACGATGACCAGCAGGTACGGGTAGGGCTGCAGCTCGCGCTCGCTGCCGGGGGGCGTCTTCAGCTTGCCGCTGCGCACGGCCGCGTTGAAGTCGTCGATGTGCCGGTAGCCGAACGCCGCGAGGTCGTCGTAGCGCAGGTCCATCTCGCGCACGACCCACTGGAGCGCCTCGGCGGCCCGCTTGGGGTTGGTGATGATCGGCGTGATCAGGTGCGGGATGCCCTCGTACGCGGTCAGCTCCACCCGCTTGGGGTCGACGAGGACCATCCGGACGTCCTCCGGGGTCGCCCTTATCATCACCGACGTGATCAGGCAGTTGATGCAGGACGACTTGCCGGATCCGGTGGCGCCGGCGACCAGGACGTGCGGCATCGTCGCCAGATTGGCCATCACATAGCCGCCCTCGACGTCCTTGCCGAGCGCGACCAGCATCGGATGGTCGTCCTCCGCCGCGTCCGCGAGGCGCAGCACGTCGCCGAGCTTGACCATCTCCCGGTCGGTGTTGGGGATCTCGATGCCGACGGCGGACTTGCCGGGGATCGGCGAGATGATCCGCACGTCGGGGCTGGCCACGGCGTACGCGATGTTCTTGGCGAGCGCGGTGATCTTCTCGACCTTCACGGCCGGGCCGAGCTCCACCTCGTAGCGGGTGACCGTCGGCCCGCGGGTGAAGCCCGTGACCTCGGCGTCCACCTTGAACTCGGCGAAGACGTTGCGCAGGGACGCGGCGATGGCGTCGTTGGCGGCGGTGCGCGTCTTGCCCGGCCCGCCGCGCTCCAGCAGGTCGAGGGAGGGCAGGGCGTACGTGATGTCGCCGGCGAGCTGGAGCTGCTCGACCCGCGGCGGCATCGGCTCGGTCGTCTCGCGCACGGGCACGGGCTTGGTGAGGTCCGGTACGACGTGGCCGCCGTCCTCCTCGCGCGCCGGCGGTACGGCGGGACCGGCCGCCCCGGTACGGCCCCGCCCCGCGGCGCGCCCCGTGTCCGCGCCGCCGCTCTCCGCCCCGGCCGGCTCCTGGTGCCGGGCCCGGTCGTGGTCGTGGGTGACGTCCCTGGTCAGGTCGGCCACCAGCGGTGAGGGCGGCATCCCGTTCAGTACGGCGCCGTCGAGGTCGGCCGCGGCGGCCGCGGCGATGTCCACGGCGTCCATCGGGCGCCCGAAGCCGGGTTCGGCGGGCTCGGGCGCCTTGCGGCCGCGGCCCCGGCGGCGCCGGTTGAGCGCCTCCTCCTCGGCCTGCTCGGGGTGCGGGGGCCCGTCGGCCGCGGGGGCGCGGCGGCGGGCGGGGCCCGCCATGCTCTCGCGCCACTGCTCGTCGTACCGCTGGTCGTCGTCGCTCCAGGTCTCGTACGGCTCGATGACGCCGAGCCGCTCGCCGAGCGCGCGCAGGCGGCGCGGGATGGCGTTGACGGGTGTGGCGGTGACGACGAGCAGGCCGAAGACGGTCAGGAGGACCAGCAGCGGGACGGTGAGGACCTCGCCCGTCATGAAGATCAGGGGGGTGGAGGCGGCCCAGCCGATGAGCCCGCCCGCGTCCTGCATGGCCTGGGCGCCCTCGTCGCGGCCGGGCGAGCCGCACGCGATGTGGACCTGCCCGAGGACGCCGATGACCAGCGCGGACAGTCCGATGACGATGCGTCCGTTCGCCTCGGGCTTCTCGGGGTGGAGGATCAGCCGGACGGCCATGGTGCCGATGAGGAGCGGCACGAGCAGGTCGAGCCGGCCGAACGCGCCCGTGACGAGCATGTCGACGAGGTCGCCGACGGGGCCCTGGAGGTTGGCCCAGGTGCCGGCCGCGACGACCAGGGCGAGGCCGAGCAGCAGCAGGGCGAGGCCGTCCTTGCGGTGCGCGGGGTCGAGCCCCTTCGCGCCGCGCCCTATGCCCCGGAGCATGGCGCCGACGGCGTGGGCGAGGCCCAGCCAGAGGGCGCGAACGAGACGGTAGACGCCGTTCGTGGGCGACGGGGCCGGCTTGGCGGCCGCCTTCCTGGCGGGCTTCCGGGCCGGGGCCTTCTTCACCGCGCCCTTCTTGGCGGGGGCGGGCTGCCTGGCCGCGGCCTTCTTGGCGGGCGGTTTGCCGGGCGCCGCCTTCTTCGCGGCGCCCGTCGTACGGCCGGCGGCGCGCGGCTTCGCGGTGCCCGCCGTGCCGTGGGGACCCTTGCCGGACGTACGTGAGGCCATGGGGGTGAGGTTACCGGTGCGGGCGGCGCGGAACACGCGTCCGCCCCCTTCACCCGTTCGTGTCGTTCCGCGGAGGGCGGGAGGTGACGCGTGTGACGCACCCTCAAGTGGCGCTCCCCCGGCGGGGAGGGTCAGGAGGGCAGGCCGGCGCCGCCGCCTCCGGTGCCGGGCTCCAGCGCGTCCAGCGCCCGCCGCAGCCCGGTCAGCTTGCGCTCCAGGTGCGCGGCGGTGGCCACGGCCGCCGTGTCGGCGGACTCCTCGTCGAGCTGCTTGGACAGGGCCTCGGCCTGCTCCTCGACGGCGGCGAGCCGCGCGGACAGCTCGGCGAGCAGGCCCGCCGTCTCCTTCGACGCGGCGCCGCCCTGGCCGCCGTTGCTCCCCTCCAGCTGGAGGCGCAGCAGCGCGGCCTGTTCGCGGAGCTGACAGTTCTTCATGTACAGCTCGACGAATACGGAGACCTTGGCGCGCAGGACCCACGGGTCGAACGGCTTGGAGATGTAGTCGACCGCGCCCGCGGCGTATCCCCGGAAGGTGTGGTGGGGGCCGTGGTTGATGGCGGTCAGGAAGATGATCGGAATGTCGCGGGTGCGTTCCCGCCGTTTGATGTGGGCGGCCGTTTCGAAACCGTCCATGCCCGGCATCTGGACATCCAGAAGGATGACCGCGAAGTCGTCCGTCAGCAGCGCCTTGAGCGCTTCCTCCCCTGACGATGCCCGTACCAGCGTCTGATCGAGCGCAGAGAGGATGGCCTCCAGCGCCAGCAGATTCTCCGGCCGGTCATCGACCAGGAGGATCTTGGCCTTCTGCACCATGGCCCGTCCTCCTCGCCCCGGCAGTTGGCCGGGCGCCGCCCCAGGGGACGACTCCCTTGTGCCGTCCGTCCTTGTGCCGGTCATGGTAGCCGCACCCCGCCCGTCACCACACCCTGTCACCGCGATGTCACTGTGCACATAGCGGAAACGTGGCAGGAGACGAGAAGGTTCCCCGAATACCGCTCCCTCACACGCCTCCGGCACGTGCCATGTGGCGTGTTATCGAAAATTGTTCAAAACTCGATCACTTTCCGTGCATCCACTGATCCATTACAGCGAGAAGGTGATCAGGATCGACCGGCTTGGTGACGTAATCCGAAGCCCCGGAGTCGATCGCCTTCTCCCGGTCGCCCTTCATCGCCTTCGCGGTCAGCGCGATGATCGGCAGCCCCGCGAACTGCGGCATCCTGCGGATCGCCGTCGTCGTCGCGTACCCGTCCATCTCCGGCATCATGATGTCCATCAGCACCACCGCCACGTCGTCGTGCTGCTCCAGGACCTCGATGCCCTCCCGGCCGTTCTCCGCGTACAGCACCGACAGGCCGTGCTGCTCCAGCACGCTCGTGAGCGCGAAGACGTTGCGGATGTCGTCGTCCACGATCAGCACCTTCTCGCCGCCGAACTGGAACGTCCGGCTCTGCTCCGCCGCCTCGTGCCCGCCGGGCGCCTCCTGGCCCGTCCCCGCGCCCTCACGGCCGTCCGCGGAGCCCGTACGGGCCTGCGCCGCGGCCGTCTTGCGGCGGTGCCGGAACAGCGCGCCCGTACCGGTCGGCCGGGACTCCCCCGCGCCCGTGCCCGGCACCGGGGCCGCGGGGGCCTGCGTACCGGACGGCGCGGACACCGCGGGACCCGCCGGCAGCGCCGCACCCTGCGCGTCGAGCCCGGCCGGCTCCTCGGCCCCGCCGTGCGGCGCGTCCTGCGGGACGCCGGCCCCCGACCCGTATCCGTTCGGCGGCAGCTCGTTGACGTGCAGCGGCAGATACAGCGTGAACGTCGAGCCGCGGCCCGGCTCGCTCGCCGCGTGGATCTCGCCGCCCAGCAGCCGCGCGATCTCCCGGCTGATGGACAGTCCGAGCCCCGTACCGCCGTACTTGCGGCTCGTCGTGCCGTCCGCCTGCTTGAACGCCTCGAAGATCACCCGCATCTTGCTCGCGGCGATCCCGATGCCCGTGTCGGTCACCGAGAACGCGATCAGATCGGCGTCCGGGTCCCGCAGCGAACCGGCCTCCAGCAGCTGCTCCCGGATCGACGCCGGGACATCCGCCTTCGCCGGGCGGATGACCAGCTCCACCGCGCCCGTGTCGGTGAACTTCACCGCGTTCGACAGCAGGTTCCGCAGCACCTGGAGCAGCCGCTGCTCGTCCGTGTGGAGCGTCGCCGGCAGCTCCGGGGAGACCCGCACGGAGAAGTCGAGGCCCTTCTCGGCGGTCAGCGGCCGGAACGTCGCCTCCACGTAGTCCACCAGCTGCACCAGCGCGATCCGCGTCGGGCTGACGTCCATCTTGCCCGCCTCGACCTTCGACAGGTCCAGGATGTCGTTGATCAACTGCAGCAGGTCGGAACCCGCGCCGTGGATCGTCTCGGCGAACTCCACCTGCTTCGGCGACAGATTGCCGTCCGCGTTGTCCGCGAGCAGCTTCGCCAGGATCAGCAGCGAGTTCAGCGGGGTCCGCAGCTCGTGCGACATGTTCGCCAGGAACTCGGACTTGTAGCGCATGGACACCGCGAGCTGCTCGGCCCGCTCCTCCAGCACCTGCCGGGCCTCCTCGATCTCGGTGTTCTTCACCTCGATGTCGCGGTTCTGCCGCGCCAGCAGCTCCGCCTTCTCCTCAAGCTCCGCGTTGGAGTCCTGCAGCGCCTTCTGCCGGTTCTCCAGCTCCGCCGACCGCTCCCGCAGCTGCTCGGTCAGCTCCTGCGACTGCTTCAGCAGCACCTCGGTCTTGGTGTTGACGCTGATCGTGTTGACGCTCGTCGCGATCATCTCGGCGATCTGGTTGAGGAAGTCCCGCTGGATCTGCGTGAACGGCTGGAACGACGCCAGCTCGATCACCCCGAGGACCTTCCCCTCGAACAGCACCGGCAGCACGATCACATGCGCCGGCGCGGCCTCACCCAGCCCCGAGGAGATCTTCAGATAGCCCGGCGGGACGTTCACCTGGATCGTCCGCTTCTCCTCGGCCGCCGTCCCGATCAGCGTCTCGCCCGGCCGGAACGACGTCGGCATCGACCCGGCCGAGTAGCCGTAGCTCGCCCGCATCCGCAGCTCGTACGAGCCGTCGTCCTCACCGCCCGGCTCCGCCGAACCGCCGCCGGTCGGCACCGCCAGGAAGAACGCCCCGTGCTGCGCCGACACCACCGGCGTCAGCTCGCTCATGATCAGCGACGCCACGTCGTCCAGGTCCCGGCGGCCCTGCATCAGACCGGAGATCCGGGCGAGGTTGCCCTTCAGCCAGTCCTGCTCCTCGTTCGCCAGCGTCGTGTCGCGCAGGTTCGCGATCATCGTGTTGATGTTGTCCTGGAGGACCTGGATCTCACCGGACGCGTCCACGTCGATCTTCAGGTTCAGATCGCCGCGGGTCACCGCCGTGGCGACCGCCGCGATGGCCCGCACCTGCCGGGTGAGGTTCCCGGCCATCTCGTTCACCGACTCGGTCAGGTCGCGCCAGGTGCCGTCGACGTCCCGTACGCGGGCCTGGCCGCCCAGGATGCCCTCCGTACCCACCTCGCGGGCGACGCGGGTGACCTCCTCCGCGAACGACGACAGCTGGTCGACCATCGTGTTGATGGTGTTCTTCAGCTCCTGGATCTCACCGCGCGCATCGATGTCGATCTTCTTGGTCAGATCGCCCTTCGCGATGGCCGTCGTGACCGCGGCGATCTGCCGCACCTGACCGGTCAGGTTCGACGCCATCGAGTTCACCGACTCGGTGAGGTCCTTCCACGTACCGGACACGCCCGGCACCCGCGCCTGGCCGCCCAGTTCGCCCTCGGTGCCCACCTCGCGGGCCACCCGCGTCACCTCGTCGGCGAACGACGACAGCGTCGTCACCATCGTGTTGACCGTGTCGGCCAGTTCCGCGACCTCGCCGCGCGCCTCGACGGTCACCTTCTTCGTCAGATCGCCGTTGGCGACGGCCGACGACACCCGGGAGATGTTGCGCACCTGCGAGGTGAGGTTGTTCGCCATCACGTTGACGTTGTCGCTGAGGTCCTTCCAAATGCCGGTCACCCCGCGCACCCGCGCCTGGCCGCCGAGGATGCCCTCGGTGCCCACCTCGCGCGCCACGCGCGTGACCTCGTCCGCGAAGTTCGACAGCTGGTCGACCATCGTGTTGACCGTGGTGACCAGGTCGAGGATCTCGCCCCGCGCGTCCACCGTGATCTTCTTCGACAGGTCGCCCTTGGCGACCGCCGTCGTCACCTGGGCGATCTGCCGCACCTGCGACGTCAGGTTGCTCGCCATGAAGTTGACCGACTGCGTCAGGTCCTTCCAGGTGCCCGACACGCCCTGCACCTCGGCCTGGCCGCCGAGGATGCCCTCCGTACCGACCTCGCGGGCCACCCGCGTCACCTGCTCGGCGAAGTTCGACAGCTGGTCCACCATCGTGTTGAGGGTGTTCTTCAGCTCCAGGATCTCGCCGCGCGCGTCCACGTCGATCTTCTGCGACAGGTCACCGCGCGCCACCGCCGTCGCCACCTGGGCGATGTTGCGGACCTGCGCCGTCAGGTTCCCCGCCATGCTGTTCACGGAGTCCGTCAGATCACGCCACACACCGGCCACACCGGGCACCTGCGCCTGACCGCCCAGCCGCCCCTCGGTGCCCACCTCGCGGGCCACCCGCGTCACCTGCTCGGCGAACGCCGAAAGCTGGTCGACCATCGTGTTGATGGTGTTCTTCAGCTCCAGGATCTCGCCGCGCGCGTCCACGTCGATCTTCTGCGACAGGTCGCCCCGCGCCACCGCCGTCGTGACCTGGGCGATCTGCCGCACCTGGGACGTCAGGTTGCCGGCCATGAAGTTGACGGAGTCGGTGAGCTCCTTCCACGTACCCGACACACCCGGCACACGCGCCTGGCCGCCGAGCCGGCCCTCCGTACCCACGTCGCGCGCCATGCGCGTCACCTGGTCGGCGAACGCCGAGAGCTGCGCCACCATCGTGTTGACGGTGTTCTTCAACTCCAGCATCTCACCGGCCACATCGACCGTGACCTTCTGCGTCAGATCGCCGTTGGCCACCGCCGTCGTCACCTGCGCGATGTCCCGCACCTGACCGGTGAGGTTCCTGAACGCCGTGTTGACCGAATCCGTCAGGTCCTTCCACGTCCCGGCCGCGCCCCGCACCTCGGCCTGACCGCCCAGCCGGCCCTCGACACCTACCTCCCGCGCCACACGCGTCACTTCGGACCCGAACGCGGAGAGCTGGTCCACCATCGTGTTGACGGTGTTCTTCAACTCCAGCATCTCACCGGCCACATCGACCGTGACCTTCTGCGACAGGTCGCCGTTGGCCACCGCCGTCGTCACCTGCGCGATGTCCCGCACCTGACCGGTGAGGTTCCTGAACGCCGTGTTGACCGAATCCGTCAGGTCCTTCCACGTGCCCGCGGCCCCGGGCACCTGCGCCTGACCGCCCAGCAGCCCCTCGACGCCGACCTCCCGGGCCACCCGCGTCACCTCGTCGGCGAAGGTGCGCAGCGTCTCGGTCATCTGGTTGATCGTGTCCGCGAGCTGCGCGACCTCGCCGCGCGCGCTGACCCGCACCTTCTGCGACAGGTCACCGTTGGCGACGGCGGTCGTCACCTCCGCGATCCCGCGCACCTGGCTCGTGAGGTTGCCCGCCATCGTGTTGACGGAGTCGGTGAGGTCCTTCCACACGCCGGCCACACCGGGCACCTCGGCCTGCCCGCCGAGCTCGCCCTCCGTACCGACCTCACGCGCGACGCGGGTCACCTCGGACGAGAACGACGACAGCTGGTCCACCATCGTGTTGACGGTGTTCTTCAGCTCCAGCATCTCGCCGGCCACGTGCACGGTCACCTTGCGCGACAGATCGCCCTTGGCGACCGCCGTGGTGACCAGCGCGATGTCCCGCACCTGCGCCGTCAGCCGATACGCCATCGTGTTGACCGAGTCCGTGAGGTCCTTCCACGAACCGGACACGCCCCGCACCTGCGCCTGCCCGCCGAGCTTGCCCTCCGTACCCACCTCGAGGGCGACCCGCGTCACCTCGTCGGTGAACGACGACAGCTGGTCGACGAGGTTGTTGACCGTACGGGCGACCTTCAGGAACTCGCCCCGCAGCGGCCGCCCCGCCCCGTCGGGCCCCTCCGAGCGCAGCTCCATCCGCTGCTCCAGGTCGCCGTCCGCGACCGCGGACAGCACCCGGCCCACTTCGGAGACCGGCCGGGTCAGATCGTCCACCAGGGCGTTGGCCGCCTCGATCGCGGTGGCCCAGGCGCCTTCGCTGGCGCCGACCTCCAGCCGCTCGGACAGCTTCCCCTCCCGGCCGACGACGCGGCGCACCCGCGCCAGCTCGCCGGTCAGGTGCAGCTTGCGGTCGGCGACCTCGTTGAAGACGGCGGCGATCTCCGCCATCGTCCCTTCGCCGGTGACGGTCAGCCGCTTGCGGAAGTTGCCGTCGCGCATGGCGACCAGCGCCCCCAGCAGCCGCTCCAGTGCAGCGGCGTCCACCTCGACGGTTCCGCTGCTCCGGGACCGTCCGCCCATCGCGCGCGTGCTACCGCCTCGCGCCGCCACGCCAGACTCCACCGTGTCCCTCCCGCAGGGGTTGACCGTATTGCTCGGGCTCGTGCTCGGGTGTCGTTCCGGCCACGGCACCCGCGGTGGCCGATACCGGAAACCTTCCCAGTCTGTCACCGCGGGCGTCCCTGGCCATAACAGTTCGGCAGCTTCGCATAACGTCCCCATCCTCTGGGGACGGAAACAGCCGTGACCACCACCCGCCCGGACTGCGAAGGTAAGTAACCTGGCATGCGGCTGTCCAACCGCCCCGGTCCGCCCGGCGGGGGCGGTGTGGCCGCGCGACCAGGGGGTACCGGAAGGGGCGGGGGCCGATCATGGCGAAGCCGGGCGTCGAGACGCGTACGAGGAGTTCTGTGATCACCGCGCGGGCGGCTGCCACCTTCGAACCTGTGGGGCGGTCGGTCGCGACCGCCCGGGCCTTCGTCCGGGACACCCTGCAAGGCTGGGGCTACTCCGACGTCGTCGACGACGCCGTCGTCCTGACCAGCGAACTCGTCACCAACGCCGTCGTCCACGCCGGAACGGCGGCGGACGTGCTGTGCCTGCGCACGGAGCACGGCGTACGGGTGGAGGTCGCCGACCGCTACCCGGAGCGCGAGGTGCCGCTCCAGGGCGTCGCGCAGCCCGTCGCCGCACCGGACCGCGAGAACGGCCGCGGCCTGCTGCTCTGCGCCGCCCTGGCCACCCGCTGGGGCGTCGAGTACTCCCCCACCCGCAAGCGCGTCTGGTTCCAGCTGGACCTGCCGGAGCGCCCGGTCGGCACCCGCCACGCGGGGCCCGCGCTCCCGCCCGAGCTGCTGCCCGTGGCGGACGAGCGGGTCAGGGTCGCGGTGGTGCAGATCGACCGCTCGGGCGCCATCGCCGCCTGGAACGACGACGCGCACCACCTTTTCGGGTACGCCACGGAGCAGGTCGTCGGCAAGCAGCTCGGCGACTTCGCCGCGTGGCCGCACACGCCCGGCACGGGCACGGGCCTGGCGGAGGCGCTGCAGCTGTCCCGCTGGGAGGGCAGCTACGGCATCCGCTGCATGGACGGCCGCGTGATCCCCGTGTACGCCTCGCATCTGCGGGTCCGCGACACGCACGGCGAACCGTCGACGGTCTGCCTGCTGGTACGGGACTACGAGCGCGCCGTCCTGCAGACCCCGCCCCGCGCGGCGGGCGGCGACTCCTCGGGCGAGGGACGGGCCGCCGACCCGTTCGAGGTGTTCATCGGCTCCCCCGCCCCGGACGACCTGGACGGCCTGCTGCAGCGCACGGTGGAGCGGGCGCGCGACATGCTCGACGGCGACGCCGCGTTCCTGCTGCTGGCCACGGACGACGAGACGGAGCTGGAGGTGCGGGCCACCACGGGCCTGCCGTCGGCCCGCCAGCGCTTCGCGCGCGTCCCGGTGGAGGCGGGCACCAGCCGCTACGCCTCGGCCCGCATGCCGGCCGTCCACGAGGACCTGCTGGCCGTACCGGGCGCGGCGCCGCTGCTGAACGGCACGGGGATGCGCTCGGTGGTGACGGTCCCGCTGAAGGTGGAGGGCCGTCTGACCGGCTCGCTGGGGGTGGCCGCGGAGGCGGCGGGTCGCTACGCGAACGAGGACGCGCTGCGGTTGCAGTTCGCCGCGGACCGGATCGCCCTTGCCGTGGAGTCGGCCCGCCTGGGCGAGCTGGAGCGGCTGCGCCGGGGTTCGCTGAGCTTCCTGGTGGAGGCGTCCGACCTGCTGGCGGGCACGCTGGACCGGGACCAGACGCTGGCGCTGATGGCGCAGATGACGGTGCCGACCCTGGCGACGTGGTGCGCGGTGTACACGATCGCGGACCAGTCGTCGGACCCGTACCTGTCGTATGTGCTGCACGAGGACGAGGAGCGCATCGACGGGCTGAAGGAGCTGCTGTCGGGCGTCACCCCGCCGGACCCGGTGCCGACGCCCGGCGCCCGTGTGTGGGAGGCACCCGGGGAGGCGGCACAGCGGGCGGCGGTGGAGGCGTCGCGCCGGCAGCTCGGCGAGGCGTCGTCGCCGCTGTCGTCGGGGATCGGTACGGCGCTGGCGACGGCGGCCGCGGTGGGCGGTGAGACGGTGGTGCTGCCGCTGGTGGCGCGCAACCGGGTGATCGGCATGCTCACGCTGGGCAAGCCGTCGGACGACCACTTCCGCCAGGAGATCCTCGAGCTCGCGGAGGACCTGTCCCGCCGGGCGGCGCTGGCCTTGGACAACGCGCGGCTGTACAGCGAGCGGACGGCGATCAGCCAGTCGCTCCAGCGGAGCCTGCTGCCTCCGGGCCTGCCGCAGGTCCCGGGTGTCGAGGTGGACGTGATCTACCGGGCGGCCGGCGAGGGCAACGAGGTGGGCGGCGACTTCTACGACCTGTTCCCGATCAGGGACGGTGCGTACGGCTTCGCGATCGGCGATGTGTGCGGTACGGGGCCGGAGGCGGCCGCGGTGACGGGTCTGGCCCGGCATGCGCTGCGGTTGCTGGCCCGGGAGGGCTTCGGCGGCCCGGCGGTGCTGGAGCGGCTGAACGCGGCGATCCTCGACGAGGGGGCCCGCAGCCGGTTCCTGACGCTGCTGTACGGCGAGCTGTGGCCGCAGAAGGACGGCAGCGCCCTGCTCAAGGTGGTGTGCGCGGGCCATCCGCTGCCGCTGCGCCTCCGCCAGGACGGCACGGTGGTTCCGGCCGCGGAGCCGCAGCCGCTGCTGGGTGTGATGGAGGACCTGGAGCTGTACGAGGAGTCGGTGACGCTGGAGCCGGGCGATGTGCTCCTGTGCGTGACGGACGGGGTCACCGAGCGGCGTGAGGGCACCCGGATGCTCGGCGACGACGGGCTGACGGAGGTGCTGCGCACGTGTACGGGCCTGACGGCCGGCGCGGTCGCGGCGCGTGTGCTGCGGGCGGTGGAGCGGTTCGCCGCGGAGCCGGCGTCGGACGACATGGCGATCCTGACGCTGCGCGTCCCGGAGCCGCACCAGCAGTAGGAGACCGGATACGACAAAGGCCCCCCGCCGTGAGGCGGGGGGCCTTTTGTTTCGGAGCCCCCAAACGGAATCGAACCGTTGACCTTCTCCTTACCATGGAGACGCTCTGCCGACTGAGCTATAGGGGCCTGTCGCCTTTTCGAGGTTTCCCTCGCGGCGACGTGAAAACTATATCCCACACGCTCCCGAACGCCTAATCGGCTGGGCGGGACCGCGGCGTGGGATGTGGCCGGCTGCGACAAGGCGACGAACACCCGCCGGCGGCTGCCTTCCGGCCCCGCAGGGGTGCGGGAGAGTCGGCCCGGACACTTGGCATCCAGCAGGCTCCGGAAAATGCGGAAAGCCCCGTGCCATCAGGCACGGGGCTCCCCGTCAAAAATTGTTCGGCGGCGTCCTACTCTCCCACAGGGTCCCCCCTGCAGTACCATCGGCGCTGAAAGGCTTAGCTTCCGGGTTCGGAATGTAACCGGGCGTTTCCCTAACGCTATGACCACCGAAACACTATGAAGATATGAACTCAACCAGCCAAATGGGAGTTCGTTACTTCAGAACTAACACAGTGGACGCGAGCAACTGAGGACAAGCCCTCGGCCTATTAGTACCGGTCAACTCCACCCATCACTGGGCTTCCATATCCGGCCTATCAACCCAGTCGTCTACTGGGAGCCTTACCCTCTCAAGGAGGTGGGAATACTCATCTCGAAGCAGGCTTCCCGCTTAGATGCTTTCAGCGGTTATCCCTCCCGAACGTAGCCAACCAGCCATGCCCTTGGCAGAACAACTGGCACACCAGAGGTTCGTCCGTCCCGGTCCTCTCGTACTAGGGACAGCCCTTCTCAATATTCCTACGCGCACAGCGGATAGGGACCGAACTGTCTCACGACGTTCTAAACCCAGCTCGCGTACCGCTTTAATGGGCGAACAGCCCAACCCTTGGGACCGACTCCAGCCCCAGGATGCGACGAGCCGACATCGAGGTGCCAAACCATCCCGTCGATATGGACTCTTGGGGAAGATCAGCCTGTTATCCCCGGGGTACCTTTTATCCGTTGAGCGACGGCGCTTCCACAAGCCACCGCCGGATCACTAGTCCCGACTTTCGTCCCTGCTCGACCCGTCGGTCTCACAGTCAAGCTCCCTTGTGCACTTACACTCAACACCTGATTGCCAACCAGGCTGAGGGAACCTTTGGGCGCCTCCGTTACCCTTTAGGAGGCAACCGCCCCAGTTAAACTACCCATCAGACACTGTCCCTGATCCGGATCACGGACCCAGGTTAGACATCCAGCACGACCAGAGTGGTATTTCAACGGCGACTCCACCTGAACTGGCGTCCAAGCTTCACAGTCTCCCACCTATCCTACACAAGCCGAACCGAACACCAATATCAAACTGTAGTAAAGGTCCCGGGGTCTTTCCGTCCTGCTGCGCGAAACGAGCATCTTTACTCGTAGTGCAATTTCACCGGGCCTATGGTTGAGACAGTCGAGAAGTCGTTACGCCATTCGTGCAGGTCGGAACTTACCCGACAAGGAATTTCGCTACCTTAGGATGGTTATAGTTACCACCGCCGTTTACTGGCGCTTAAGTTCTCAGCTTCGCCTGGACGAATCCAAGCTAACCGGTCCCCTTAACGTTCCAGCACCGGGCAGGCGTCAGTCCGTATACATCGCCTTACGGCTTCGCACGGACCTGTGTTTTTAGTAAACAGTCGCTTCTCGCTGGTCTCTGCGGCCACCCCCAGCTCCGAGTGCAAGACTCATCACCAGGCGTGGCCCCCCTTCTCCCGAAGTTACGGGGGCATTTTGCCGAGTTCCTTAACCATAGTTCACCCGAACGCCTCGGTATTCTCTACCTGACCACCTGAGTCGGTTTAGGGTACGGGCCGCCATGAAACTCGCTAGAGGCTTTTCTCGACAGCATAGGATCATCCACTTCACCACAATCGGCTCGGCATCAGGTCTCAGCCTTAACGTGTGACGGATTTGCCTACCACACGGCCTACACCCTTACCCCGGGACAACCACCGCCCGGGCTGGACTACCTTCCTGCGTCACCCCATCGCTCACCTACTACCAGTCTGGGCCACCGGCTCCACCACTCCGTGCTTGTCCGAAGACGCACACGGCGGTTTCACGGGCTTAGCATCGCTGGGTTCAGCGCTGGCGCTTCAAAGCGGGTACCGGAATATCAACCGGTTGTCCATCGACTACGCCTGTCGGCCTCGCCTTAGGTCCCGACTTACCCTGGGCAGATCAGCTTGACCCAGGAACCCTTAGTCAATCGGCGCACACGTTTCTCACGTGTGTATCGCTACTCATGCCTGCATTCTCACTCGTGAACCGTCCACAACTCGCTTCCACGGCTGCTTCACCCGGCACACGACGCTCCCCTACCCATCACAGTCCCCGTTGGGGGTATGTACTGCAATGACACGACTTCGGCGGTACGCTTGAGCCCCGCTACATTGTCGGCGCGGAATCACTTGACCAGTGAGCTATTACGCACTCTTTCAAGGGTGGCTGCTTCTAAGCCAACCTCCTGGTTGTCTCTGCGACTCCACATCCTTTCCCACTTAGCGTACGCTTAGGGGCCTTAGTCGATGCTCTGGGCTGTTTCCCTCTCGACCATGGAGCTTATCCCCCACAGTCTCACTGCCGCGCTCTCACTTACCGGCATTCGGAGTTTGGCTAAGGTCAGTAACCCGGTAGGGCCCATCGCCTATCCAGTGCTCTACCTCCGGCAAGAAACACACGACGCTGCACCTAAATGCATTTCGGGGAGAACCAGCTATCACGGAGTTTGATTGGCCTTTCACCCCTAACCACAGGTCATCCCCCAGGTTTTCAACCCTGGTGGGTTCGGTCCTCCACGAAGTCTTACCTCCGCTTCAACCTGCCCATGGCTAGATCACTCCGCTTCGGGTCTTGAGCGCGCTACTAAAATCGCCCTATTCGGACTCGCTTTCGCTACGGCTTCCCCACACGGGTTAACCTCGCAACGCACCGCAAACTCGCAGGCTCATTCTTCAAAAGGCACGCAGTCACGACCCACATCCGAAGATGTGAGCGACGCTCCCACGGCTTGTAGGCACACGGTTTCAGGTACTATTTCACTCCGCTCCCGCGGTACTTTTCACCATTCCCTCACGGTACTATCCGCTATCGGTCACCAGGGAATATTTAGGCTTAGCGGGTGGTCCCGCCAGATTCACACGGGATTTCTCGGGCCCCGTGCTACTTGGGTGTCTCTCAAACGAGCCGTCAATGTTTCAGCTACGGGGGTCTTACCCTCTACGCCGGACCTTTCGCATGTCCTTCGCCTACATCAACGGTTTCTGACTCGTCTCACGGCCGGCAGACCGTGAAAGAGAGATCCCACAACCCCGCATGCGCAACCCCTGCCGGGTATCACACGCATACGGTTTGGCCTCATCCGGTTTCGCTCGCCACTACTCCCGGAATCACGGTTGTTTTCTCTTCCTGAGGGTACTGAGATGTTTCACTTCCCCTCGTTCCCTCCACTTACCCTATGTGTTCAGGTAAGGGTGACAGCCCATGACGACTGCCGGGTTTCCCCATTCGGACACCCCCGGATCAAAGCTCGGTTGACAGCTCCCCGGGGCCTATCGCGGCCTCCCACGTCCTTCATCGGTTCCTGGTGCCAAGGCATCCACCGTGCGCCCTTAAAAACTTGGCCACAGATGCTCGCGTCCACTGTGCAGTTCTCAAGCAACGACCAGCCACCCATCACCCCACCGCTATCGCGGCGAGTTCACTGGGGCCGGCGTTCGAAGGAACAAGCCTTACGGCCCGTGCCCTCAGACACCCAACAGCGTGCCCGGCCCGGTCCTGTCCGGAGATCATGCGTTCCACGCTCTTACGAGCAGTACTAGCAGCCTCCGGCCCAGTCACCTGGCCGAGTAGTCAACGTTCCACCCATGAGCAACCAGCATCAGACGTTCGCTGATGTACTGGCCTCTGGACCACATATGTGGCCTAGAAGTGCTCCTTAGAAAGGAGGTGATCCAGCCGCACCTTCCGGTACGGCTACCTTGTTACGACTTCGTCCCAATCGCCAGTCCCACCTTCGACAGCTCCCTCCCACAAGGGGTTGGGCCACCGGCTTCGGGTGTTACCGACTTTCGTGACGTGACGGGCGGTGTGTACAAGGCCCGGGAACGTATTCACCGCAGCAATGCTGATCTGCGATTACTAGCGACTCCGACTTCATGGGGTCGAGTTGCAGACCCCAATCCGAACTGAGACCGGCTTTTTGAGATTCGCTCCACCTCGCGGTATCGCAGCTCTTTGTACCGGCCATTGTAGCACGTGTGCAGCCCAAGACATAAGGGGCATGATGACTTGACGTCGTCCCCACCTTCCTCCGAGTTGACCCCGGCGGTCTCCCGTGAGTCCCCAGCACCACAAGGGCCTGCTGGCAACACGGGACAAGGGTTGCGCTCGTTGCGGGACTTAACCCAACATCTCACGACACGAGCTGACGACAGCCATGCACCACCTGTACACCGACCACAAGGGGGCACCCATCTCTGGGTGTTTCCGGTGTATGTCAAGCCTTGGTAAGGTTCTTCGCGTTGCGTCGAATTAAGCCACATGCTCCGCCGCTTGTGCGGGCCCCCGTCAATTCCTTTGAGTTTTAGCCTTGCGGCCGTACTCCCCAGGCGGGGAACTTAATGCGTTAGCTGCGGCACGGACGACGTGGAATGTCGCCCACACCTAGTTCCCAACGTTTACGGCGTGGACTACCAGGGTATCTAATCCTGTTCGCTCCCCACGCTTTCGCTCCTCAGCGTCAGTATCGGCCCAGAGATCCGCCTTCGCCACCGGTGTTCCTCCTGATATCTGCGCATTTCACCGCTACACCAGGAATTCCGATCTCCCCTACCGAACTCTAGCCTGCCCGTATCGAATGCAGACCCGGGGTTAAGCCCCGGGCTTTCACATCCGACGCGACAAGCCGCCTACGAGCTCTTTACGCCCAATAATTCCGGACAACGCTTGCGCCCTACGTATTACCGCGGCTGCTGGCACGTAGTTAGCCGGCGCTTCTTCTGCAGGTACCGTCACTTTCGCTTCTTCCCTGCTGAAAGAGGTTTACAACCCGAAGGCCGTCATCCCTCACGCGGCGTCGCTGCATCAGGCTTTCGCCCATTGTGCAATATTCCCCACTGCTGCCTCCCGTAGGAGTCTGGGCCGTGTCTCAGTCCCAGTGTGGCCGGTCGCCCTCTCAGGCCGGCTACCCGTCGTCGCCTTGGTGAGCCGTTACCTCACCAACAAGCTGATAGGCCGCGGGCTCATCCTGCACCGCCGGAGCTTTCCACCACCATCAGATGCCTGAAGTGGTCGTATCCGGTATTAGACCCCGTTTCCAGGGCTTGTCCCAGAGTGCAGGGCAGATTGCCCACGTGTTACTCACCCGTTCGCCACTAATCCCCCACCGAAGTGGGTTCATCGTTCGACTTGCATGTGTTAAGCACGCCACCAGCGTTCGTCCTGAGCCAGGATCAAACTCTCCGTGAATGCTTCCGGGTTATCCCGGTGAACACTCGCGTTGAGCGGAACCCGAAGGAGGAATAGTCCTTCCGGTTCTCAGCGTCCTCGCTGTGTTTTTCAAAGGAACCTCGTCTCAGAGAGACGGGGTTATCAACATATCTGGCGTTGACTTTTGGCACGCTGTTGAGTTCTCAAGGAACGGACGCTTCCTTTGTACTCACCCTCAGTTCCCTGCGGGCTTTCCTCCGGGCGCTTCCCTTCGGTGTTTCCAACCTTACCAGATCCTTTTTCCGTTCCGTTTCCGGTTCGGATTTCGTTTCCGGTGGCCGTTGGAGGGCCTTTGCCTTTCGGCGCTTTCCGACTTTATCAGAAGTTCTGAGCCGGATTTCCCGCCCCGCCGGGTCCCCCTCGGCGCGTGAACGTGCCGGGTTCCCCCGTGGGCGGAGCCGTAAACGTACTGGAGCGGGGCGCCCCGATGCAAATCGAGGGCGCCCCGCTCCGGTCGTGCCTGGTGAGGCGTCAGACCTCCACCACGACGGGCAGGATCATCGGGCGCCGGCGGTAGGTGTCCGACACCCACTTGCCGATGGTCCGCCGGATCAGCTGCTGGAGCTGGTGCGGCTCGACCACGCCGTCCTGGGCCGACTTGTTCAGCGCGTCCTCGACCTTGGGGAGCACCGCGTCGAACGCGCCGTCCTCGATGCCGGAGCCGCGGGCCTGGATGTGCGGGCCGCCCACGATCTTGCCGGTCGTGGAGTCGACCACGACGAAGACCGAGACGATGCCCTCCTCGCCGAGGATGCGGCGGTCCTTGAGCGCGCCTTCCGTGACGTCGCCGACCGACAGGCCGTCCACGTACACATAGCCCGCCTGGACCTTGCCGACGATCCTGGCCTTGCCGTCGACCAGGTCGACGACCACGCCGTCCTCGGCGATGACGATGCGGTCCTTCGGGACGCCGGTCATGGCGCCCAGCTCGGCGTTGGCCCGCAGGTGGCGCCACTCGCCGTGCACCGGCATCAGGTTCTTCGGCTTGCAGATGTTGTAGAAGTACAGCAGCTCGCCGGCCGAGGCGTGGCCCGAGACGTGGACCTTGGCGTTGCCCTTGTGGATGACGTTGGCGCCCCAGCGGGTCAGGCCGTTGATCACGCGGTAGACCGCGTTCTCGTTGCCCGGGATGAGGGACGACGCCAGGATCACCGTGTCGCCCTGGACGATGCGGATCTGGTGGTCGCGGTTGGCCATGCGGGACAGGGCGGCCATCGGCTCGCCCTGGGAGCCCGTACAGACGAGCACGACCTCGTCGTCCGGCAGGTCGTCGAGGGTCTTCACGTCCACGACGAGGCCCGGCGGGACACGCAGATAGCCGAGGTCCCGGGCGATGCCCATGTTGCGGACCATGGAGCGGCCGACGAACGCGACGCGGCGGCCGTACTCGTACGCCGCGTCGAGGATCTGCTGGATGCGGTGCACATGGCTGGCGAAGCTCGCCACGATGATGCGCCGCTGCGCGCCGGCGAACACGGTGCGCATCACATTGGAGATGTCGCGCTCGTGCGCGGTGAAGCCGGGGACCTCGGCGTTGGTGGAGTCGCTCAGCAGGAGGTCGATGCCCTCCTCGCTGAGCCGGGCGAACGCGTGCAGGTCGGTGAGGCGGCCGTCCAGCGGCAGCTGGTCCATCTTGAAGTCGCCCGTGTGGACGACCATGCCCGCGGGGGTGCGGATGGCGACCGCCAGGGCGTCCGGGATGGAGTGGTTGACCGCGATGAACTCGCAGTCGAACGCGCCGAGCACCTCGCGCTGCCCCTCGGCCACCTCCAGGGTGTAGGGGCGGATGCGGTGCTCCTGGAGCTTCGCCTCGATCAGCGCGAGGGTCAGCTTCGAGCCGATCAGGGGGATGTCCGGCTTGAGGCGGAGCAGGTACGGGACGCCGCCGATGTGGTCCTCGTGACCGTGGGTGAGGACGATGGCCTCGATGTCGTCGAGGCGGTCCTTCAGGGTCGTGAAGTCCGGCAGGATCAGGTCGATGCCCGGCTGCTCCTCCTCCGGGAAGAGGACGCCGCAGTCGACGATGAGCAGGCGGCCGCCGTACTCGAAGACCGTCATGTTGCGGCCGATCTCGCCGAGGCCGCCGAGCGGGGTGACGCGCAGGCCGCCCTTGGGCAGCTTCGGCGGGGCGCCGAGTTCAGGGTGCGGATGGCTCAAAAGACTCTCCTCACCACACACGCCACGTGCCGGTGGGACACGTGGCGCGCGTGAGTTTCATGCAGATGCACTGTCGTGCAGGTGCGGTGTCTGGATCTGCTTATTCAGTTGTGAAGTCCGTTGTCAGAGGTCTACCCCGCCTGCGGCGAGGTCTGCCTTGAGCTGCTCCGTCTCGGCCGGGGAGAGCTCCACGAGCGGCAGGCGCAGCGGGCCGGCCGGCAGGCCCTGGAGGGCGAGGGCGGCCTTGGTCGTGATCACGCCCTGGGTGCGGAACATGCCGGTGTAGACGGGGAGCAGCTGCTGGTGGATCTCGGTGGCCTTCTGGACGTCGCCGCTGAGGTGGGCGTCGAGCAGGGCGCGCAGCTCGGGGGTGACGACATGGCCGACGACGGAGACGAAGCCGCAGGCGCCGACGGAGAGCAGCGGCAGGTTGAGCATGTCGTCGCCGGAGTACCAGGCGAGGCCGGAGCGGGCGATGGCCCAGCTGGCACGGCCGAGGTCGCCCTTGGCGTCCTTGTTGGCGACGATGCGCGGGTGCTCCGCGAGGCGGACGATCGTCTCGGTGTCGATGGGGACGCCGCTGCGGCCGGGGATGTCGTAGAGCATCACGGGCAGGCCGGTCGCGTCGGCGATGGCCGTGAAGTGGCGGTACAGGCCCTCCTGCGGGGGCTTGTTGTAGTACGGCGTGACGGCGAGCAGGCCGTGTGCGCCGGCGCGCTCGGCGGCGCGGGCGAGCTCCAGGGTGTGGCGGGTGTCGTTGGTGCCGATGCCCGCGACGACGTGGGCGCGGTCGCCGACGGCCTCCAGGACCGCTCGTACGAGCTGGTCTTTCTCCGCGTCGCTGGTGGTCGGGGACTCGCCGGTGGTGCCGTTGACGATCAGGCCGTCGTTGCCCGCGTCCACGAGATGGGTGGCGAGCCGCTGAGCGCCGTCGAGGTCGAGTGCGCCGTCCGCCGTGAAGGGCGTGACCATGGCGGTGAGGACCCTGCCGAAGGGGGTCTGCGGAGTGGAGATCGGAGCCATGGGTAACACGCTACTCGCTGCTCAGCGCGCGGGGGTCCTCCGGGGATGTGCCGGAGTGGAGCCCGGCACTGCCTGCTCGGGGGTTCAAGCAGTGCCGGGTCCGTTTGATCAGCCTAGATGAAGTTCTCAGAACGCCGCAATACGGACACTTCGGACAGCTTGTGTGTACATCCGTACAGCTCTGGACCTTCTGATCCGGTGGGCCCGCGCTACGGGGCCACGCGGCCGTTCTTGTTGAACGCGGCGTACGTGAGCGGCATGAGCTTCGCCCACTCCGCTTCCATGCGCTCGCCGACCATCTCGATCTCCCGCTGCGGGAACGACGGCACCTTCGCCAGCTCGTGCTGCGTCCGCAGGCCGAGGAAGTGCATCAGGGAGCGGGCGTTGCACGTGGCGTACATCGAGGAGTACAGGCCGACGGGGAGGACCGAACGGGCGACCTCGCGGGCGACACCGGCGGCCAGCATCTCCTGGTACGCCTCGTACGCCTGGACGTACGACTCCTCCATCGCCCGGGTGGCGAGCTTGTGCTGCTCCTCGGTGCCCTCCACGAAGACGTACTTGCCGGGGCGGCCCTCCTGGACCAGCTTGCGGGAGGTGTCGGGCACGTAGAAGACCGGCTGGAGCTCCCTGTAGCGGCCGGACTCCTCGTTGTACGACCAGCCCACGCGGTGCCGCATGAACTCGCGGAACACGAAGATCGGGGCGCTGATGAAGAAGGTCATCGAGTTGTGCTCGAAGGGGCTGCCGTGGCGGTCCCGCATCAGGTAGTTGATCAGGCCCTTGGACCGCTCGGGGTCCTTGCTCAGCTCGTCGAGGGACTGCTCCCCGGCCGTGGAGACCCGGGCGGCCCACAGGACGTCCGAGTCGGCCGCGCTGTGCTTCACCAGCTCGACGGTGACGTCGCTGCGGAAGCTGGGCCGGACGGCCTCGGGGGCCTCGGCCTGGGGTTCCTGGGGGGCTGCGGCGGGGGTGTCGCTCACCGGCGGGTCCTTCCGAAAATCGCGTCGCACGGGCGGCGCCCACTCTACGGCCCCGCACCGACATCCCCATTCGGGCACCAAACGGCTCGTACACGCGTCTGTATCGGGTAGTAGGGCCTATCACCCGCATCGTCACGAAGGAGAGTCCCGTCATGTACCGCCGGCGAGAGGCCGTCCCGTTCGCGTTCGTCGCGGAGACCGACCGCTTCCGCAGCAATGTCACCCCTCCGGCACGGCAGCGTCCCAGCCTCCCGGAGATCGCCGGCCGTACGCTGATCGGACTGACTGTGGTGGCCGGGCTCGTGGGGTCGCTGCTGTTCGGAATGCCCGCGCTGGAGGCCGGCCCGGAGGCTCGGCACACGCAGCAGTCCGAGGCTTCCGAAGGCCGCTGACCCGTACGCGCCCCCTGCTGTGGCCGGGCTCCGGGGCGCTGGGTAGCCTCACCGGGCACAGCCCGAACGAGCGTGCAAAGAGTTAAGGAACTTGTCGTGCCCCTGCCCTTCCTGACGGCCGACCGCGCTTTCGAAGCCACGAGCGACGACATCGCGCTCCCGTTCGACGACCACGACCAGTGGCGTCGTCCCTACCGGCCCGGCCCCTGGCGGGTGATCGCGGCGGCCCTGGCCCTGCTGATCGCCTCGTTCATGCTGCTGGCGACCCTGATCGTCGCGGTGGCCGGCGCGCTGCCGGCCGCGGGCGGCTGCCTGGGCGCCGCGCTGCTGGTGATCCTCACGGCGCTGCGGCTGCTGCGCGTCGGCACGTGGGTGAGCCGGCACGGTGTGCGCCAGGTGCGGTTCCTCCGTACGGTCACGGTGCCGTGGGCCCGTACCGCGTCGCTGCGGACGGTGCAGCAGCCGGTGCGCTGGCTCGGCCTGCCGCGGACCGTGCAGGGGCAGGCCCTGGTGCTCGCGCGGCAGGGCGGCGAGCCGCTGACGCTGCTCACCGACCACAACGCCGACTTCCTGGCGCGGGTGGAGGCGTTCGACCGGGCCGCGGACACCGTGGAGGCCTGGAGCGCGGAGTACGCGCACGCCGTCTGAGCCGTCCCGCGGTACACGGCGGCCCGTCACGGGCCGCGCGGTACGGCTGTGCCCCGCGTCCCGGCGGAAGACCGGGGCGCGGGGCACGGGCGTATCGGGGCGGCGCCGCTCAGGACGCGGTGGGCCGCCCGTCGTACAGGGCGATGGCGCGCTGCATCGCCTTGCGGGCCCTCGGGGTGTCACGGGCGTCGCGGTAGGCGACGGCGAGCCGGAACCAGCAGCGCCAGTCGTCCGGGGCGTCCTCGGTCTCGGCGCGGCGGCGGGCGAACACCTCGTCGGCCGAGTCGCGGTCGATCCGCCCGTCCGGGGTGCGGCGCAGCTCGTCCACGGGGAGCCCGCCCTCGGCCTCCAGCTCGGCGGCCAGGCGGTTGGCCTTGGTGACGAACCGGGTGTTCATCCACAGGAACCACACGCCGATCGCGGGCAGCACGAGCGCCGCGATCCCGAGCGTCACGGTGACGGCGGTGCCCTGCTGGATGAGGGCCACGCCGCGGCCGCCGACCAGGACGAACCAGACGACCAGGAAGGCCGCCGTCAGGCAGTACATGATCTTCGCGGCCATGGGTCAGCCGAGGTCGAGGAAGTGCTCCAGGCCGAAGGTGAGGCCCGGAGCGGAGACGACGCGGCGGCAGCCCAGCAGGATGCCCGGCATGAAGCTGCTGTGGTGCAGCGAGTCGTGGCGGACGGTGAGCGTCTCGCCCTCGCCGCCGAGCAGCACCTCCTGGTGGGCCAGCAGCCCGCGCAGGCGTACGGCGTGGACGGGGACGCCGTCGACGTCCGCGCCGCGCGCCCCGTCCAGCGCCCTGGTGGTGGCGTCGGGCTGCGGGGCGCAGCCCGCCTCGGCGCGGGCGGCGGCGATGAGCTGCGCGGTGCGGGTGGCGGTGCCGGAGGGGGCGTCGACCTTGTTGGGGTGGTGCAGCTCCACGACCTCGACGGACTCGAAGTAGGGCGCGGCGAGCTGCGCGAACCTCATGGTGAGGACGGCGCCGATGGAGAAGTTCGGCGCGATGAGCACGCCCGTCTCCGGGGACGCCTCCAGCCACCCCTTCAGCCGCGCGAGGCGCTCGTCGGTCCAGCCGGTGGTGCCGACGACGGCGTGGATGCCGTGGCGTACGCAGAAGTCGAGGTTGTCCATCACCGAGTCGGGGGTGGTCAGCTCGACGGCGACCTGGGCACCGCTCTCGGTGAGCGCGTCCAGCGAGTCGCCCCGGCCCAGGGCCGCGACGAGTTCCAGGTCGTCGGCGGCCTCCACGGCTCGTACCGCCTCGGAGCCGATGCGGCCCTTGGCGCCGAGGACGGCCACGCGCAGCTTGCTCATGCTTGCTTCCTTACGGGTGTGCGGCGGGTCACGGGTGTGCGGCGGGGGTCGGTCAGGAGACGGCCGTGTGGAGGCGGTCCGCCTGCTTGTCCTTGAGCGGGCCGATCACCGCCAGCGACGGCCGCTGTCCGAGGAGCTCGGAGGCCACCGCGCGGACGTCGTCGGGGGTGACGGCGGCGATGCGGGCCAGCATGTCGTCGACCGACATCTGGTCGCCCCAGCACAGTTCGCTCTTGCCGATGCGGTTCATCAGGGCGCCGGTGTCCTCCAGGCCGAGGACGGTGGAGCCGGACAGCTGGCCGATGGCGCGGTCGATCTCGTCGTCGGGCAGTCCCTCGGCGGCGACCCGGTCCAGTTCGTCGCGGCAGATCCGCAGGACGTCGTGGACCTGGCCGGGGCGGCAGCCCGCGTACACGCCGAACAGACCGCAGTCGGCGAAGCCCGAGGTGTACGAGTACACGCTGTAGGCCAGGCCGCGCTTCTCGCGGACCTCCTGGAAGAGGCGGGACGACATGCCTCCGCCGAGCGCCGTGTTCAGCACGCCCAGGGCCCAGCGGCGCTCGTCGGTGCGGGCGAGGCCGGGCATGCCGAGGACGACGTGCGCCTGCTCGGTCTTGCGGCTGACCACCTCGACGCGGCCGGCCGTGCGGATGGCGCGCCGCCCGTCGCGCGGGGCGAGGGGGACGGCGTCCGTACGGCTCAGGGCGCCGGCCTTCTCGAAGGCGCGGCGGACCTGGCGGACGACGGTGGCGTGGTCGACGTTGCCCGCGGCGGCGACGACCAGGTGCGTGGGGTCGTAGTGCTTCTTGTAGAAGCGGGCGATCTGGTCGCGGGTCAGCGCGTTGATCGTGTCGACCGTGCCGAGGACCGGGCGGCCCAGCGGCGAGTCGCCGAACATCGTCTGCGCGAACAGGTCGTGCACCACGTCGCCCGGGTCGTCCTCGGTCATCGCGATCTCTTCGAGGATCACGCCGCGCTCGGCGTCGACGTCCTCGGCGCGGATCAGGGAGCCGGTGAGCATGTCGCAGACGACGTCGATGGCGAGCGGCAGGTCCGTGTCGAGCACCCGCGCGTAGTAGCAGGTGTACTCCTTCGCCGTGAAGGCGTTCATCTCGCCGCCGACCGCGTCGATCGCGGCGGAGATGTCCAGGGCGCTGCGCTGGTGCGTGCCCTTGAAGAGGAGGTGCTCCAGGTAGTGGGTGGCGCCGTTGAGGGCGGGCGTCTCGTCGCGGGAGCCGACGTGCGCCCAGATGCCGAAGGTGGCGGAGCGTACGGAGGGCAGCGTCTCGGTGACGACGCGCAGGCCCCCCGGCAGGGTGGTGCGGCGGACCGTGCCGATGCCGTCCTTGCCGGGCAGAAGCGTTTGGGTACGGGCGACGGCCCGCGCCTCCGAGGAGGTGCGGGCCGTCGTCCGGAGACTACGGGACGTCACTGGTCGGTGTCGTCCTTCGCGGTGTCGGTGCCCTCGGCGCCCTCTTCGTCCGCGAGGACGGGGATGAGGGAGAGCTTGCCGCGCTGGTCGATCTCGGCGATCTCCACCTGGACCTTGGAGCCGACCGCGAGCACGTCCTCGACGTTCTCCACGCGCTTGCCGCCGGCGAGCTTGCGGATCTGCGAGATGTGCAGCAGGCCGTCCTTGCCCGGCAGGAGCGAGACGAACGCGCCGAACGTGGTCGTCTTGACGACCGTGCCCAGGTAGCGCTCGCCGACCTCCGGCATGGTCGGGTTGGCGATGCCGTTGATCGTGGCGCGGGCGGCCTCGGCGGACGGGCCGTCGGCGGCACCGATGTAGATGGTGCCGTCGTCCTCGATCGTGATCTCGGCGCCGGTGTCCTCCTGGATCTGGTTGATCATCTTGCCCTTGGGGCCGATGACCTCGCCGATCTTGTCCACGGGGATCTTGACGGTGATGATCCGCGGGGCGTTGGGGGACATCTCGTCCGGGCGGTCGATCGCTTCCATCATCACGTCGAGGATGTGGAGGCGGGCGTCGCGGGCCTGCTTGAGGGCCGCGGCCAGGACGGAGGCCGGGATGCCGTCCAGCTTGGTGTCGAGCTGGAGGGCGGTGACGAACTCCTTCGTACCGGCGACCTTGAAGTCCATGTCGCCGAAGGCGTCCTCCGCACCGAGGATGTCGGTGAGGGCGACGTAGTGCGTCTTGCCGTCGATCTCCTGGGAGATCAGGCCCATGGCGATGCCGGCGACGGGGGCCTTCAGCGGCACACCGGCGTTCAGCAGCGACATGGTGGAGGCGCAGACCGAGCCCATGGACGTCGAGCCGTTGGAGCCGAGGGCCTCGGACACCTGGCGGATCGCGTACGGGAACTCCTCGCGCGACGGCAGCACCGGCACGATCGCGCGCTCGGCGAGCGCGCCGTGGCCGATCTCGCGGCGCTTGGGCGAGCCCACGCGGCCGGTCTCACCGACGGAGTACGGCGGGAAGTTGTAGTTGTGCATGTAGCGCTTGCGGGTCACCGGGGAGAGGGTGTCCAGCTGCTGCTCCATGCGCAGCATGTTCAGCGTGGTGACGCCCAGGATCTGGGTCTCGCCGCGCTCGAACAGGGCGGAGCCGTGCACACGCGGGATGGCCTCGACCTCGGCGGCGAGCGTACGGATGTCCGTGAGCCCGCGGCCGTCGATGCGGACCTTGTCCTTGATGATGCGCTCGCGGACCAGCTTCTTGGTCAGCGCGCGGTACGCGCCGGCGATCTCCTTCTCGCGGCCCTCGAAGGCCGGGAGGAGCTTCTCGGCGGCGAGCTCCTTGATGCGGTCGAGCTCGGCCTCGCGCTCCTGCTTGCCGGCGATGGTGAGCGCCTGGGCGAGCTCCGTCTTGACGGCGGCGGTGAGCGCCTCCAGGACGTCGTCCTGGTAGTCGAGGAAGACCGGGAACTCGCCGACCGGCTTGGCGGCCTTGGCGGCGAGGTCCGACTGGGCCTTGCACAGGACCTTGATGAACGGCTTCGCGGCCTCGAGACCGGCGGCGACGACCTCCTCGGTCGGCGCCTCGGCGCCGCCCTTGACGAGCTCGATCGTCCGCTCGGTGGCCTCGGCCTCGACCATCATGATCGCGACGTCGCCGTCCTCCAGGACGCGGCCCGCGACGACCATGTCGAAGACGGCGTCCTCGAGCTCGGTGTGCGTCGGGAAGGCGACCCACTGGCCCTTGATCAGCGCGACACGGGTGCCGCCGATGGGGCCGGAGAAGGGCAGGCCGGCCAGCTGCGTGGAGCAGGAGGCGGCGTTGATCGCAACCACGTCGTACAGGTGGTCGGGGTTGAGCGCCATGACCGTCTCGACGATCTGGATCTCGTTGCGCAGGCCCTTCGCGAAGGAGGGGCGCAGCGGCCGGTCGATCAGGCGGCAGGTGAGGACCGCGTCCTCGGAGGGCCGGCCCTCGCGGCGGAAGAAGGAGCCGGGGATCTTGCCGGCCGCGTACATCCGCTCTTCGACGTCGACCGTCAGCGGGAAGAAGTCGAGCTGGTCCTTGGGCTTCTTGGAAGCGGTGGTGGCCGACAGCACCATGGTGTCGTCGTCCAGGTACGCGACGGCGGAGCCGGCGGCCTGCTTGGCCAGGCGGCCCGTCTCGAAGCGGATGGTGCGGGTGCCGAAGGCGCCGTTGTCGATGACGGCCTCGGCGTAGTGGGTCTCGTTCTCCACCAGCGGTTTCTCCATTTGTGTCGTCTTTTCGCCCCGGCGCCCGTGTGGCGCGGGACGGGGGTGCGGAGAGAACTCGCCTTGTGTGCGGGCCGGTCTTCGATCGAAGCACCCGGGTGCGCCCTGGGCTCTGCGTCCCATGGGGCCCGGGGGCCACTACCGAGGACCGGCGACGGCGAGGCGGCCTCTCCTGGTGCCATGACGTGTTCCCCGCTCGGGGCGCGTCATGGCCTGTTCTGTTGTGTCGTCGTGCGACCAGATTACTGAGCCGGGGCCCAGGATCGCATTCCGATCAGCGGGTGCGGTACACCCGCGTACAGCAAAGGGAGCGGCTCCCCAGGTCGGGAACCGCTCCCCTCACGGCGTCTTACTTGGCGCCGCCGGCCGCACCGCGGCGGATGCCGAGGCGGTCCACCAGCGTACGGAAGCGCTGGATGTCCTTCTTGGCCAGGTACTGCAGCAGGCGGCGGCGCTGGCCCACGAGGATCAGCAGACCACGGCGGGAGTGGTGGTCGTGCTTGTGGGTCTTGAGGTGCTCGGTCAGGTCCGAGATGCGGCGGGAGAGCAGCGCGACCTGGACCTCGGGGGAGCCGGTGTCGCCCTCCTTGGTGCCGAACTCGGCCATGATCTGCTTCTTCGTGGCGGCGTCGAGAGACACTCGGTACTCCTCATGGGTGTTCGATGCGCCCGCGAGTGCCCCTGGTCTTGGTCTCAGGGGGACTTCCGTGACTCGGCGGACGAAGGCTCGATGAGCGCTGCTCCCAGAGGCTCCGGGAGCGCGTACACAAACGGCCGTTACACAGCGTACCAGCCCGCGCGGACGCCCCGGCTCCGGGCCCGCCTCGGGTCGGGCCGGGGGCCTGGCGTGCCGCATGCCGGATCGGCGCGGGGTCCCGGCCCCGGCGCGGTCGGGGAGCCGGGCGTGGCGCGGGGCGGGCGTCAGGACGTGAGGGCGCGGATGGAGTGGTACACGTCGAAGACCGCGAGGCACAGCGGGACCAGCGTGAGCAGGAAGAAGCCCTCCGCGATCTCCAGGAAGCGGCCCCAGAAGGGCGTGACGCCCTTCTTCGGCACGACCAGCCCGATGGTGACGATCAGGGCGGCGACCCCGGCGATCGCCGCGGCCAGCCACACCGTACGGATGTCCAGCGCCCCGCTGTCGCCGCGCAGCGCGGCGCGGATCATGCCCTCGGGCGGGTTGACGCACAGGCCGAGGCCGAGCAGCACGAGGGAGCCGAGGCCCGCGGCGAGCGCGCAGCCGACCTGGGCGGAGTAGCGGAACAGGTGGGCGCGCGTCATCATCGCGACGCCCGTGGCGAGGGCGAGGAGCTGGGCCCACACGTTGTCGGAGAAGCCCAGGACCCCGGCGGCGGTGACGGCGACCAGGGCGCAGCCGCCGACGAGGCCGACGAGCAGTTCGTGGCCGCGGCGGGCCTGGGCGGCGATGCGGGCGGCGTCGACGGGGCCTTGCGGGGCGCTCTCGCCGCCGTCGTACCCGCCGACCGTGGTGCGGGGCGGGTCGAAGCCGATGGGGAGCCGGGCGAAGCGGGTGGACAGGGAGGGGAGGAACGCGAGCGCGCCGGCGGCGAGCGGCGGGCAGACGGCGGCCGTCTCGACGGTGGTCATGCCGGTGAGGATCGCGACGAACGTGACGAGGAGCCCCACGGTGGAGGCGAGGACGAACGCGACGAACGGCCCGTCGCCGGAGGGCGAGACGAGCATGAGGACCAGCGCGGTGATCAGCACGGCGGCGCAGGCCAGCAGGAACTGGAGCCGCCCGGGGCCCTGTCCGGCGGCGAGGGAGAGCAGGCCGGAGCCGCCGACGGCGGCGTTCGCCATGGCGCCGAGCCCCAGGGCGACGGCCGATCCCCGGTCGTCGTACACGCGGGCGCGGACGCAGGACAGCGCCAGCAGCAGGAGCGCCGCGACACCGGCGAGGATGCCGGGGAGCCCGTGCATGTCGTGGCGCGGGTCGGCCTGCCACAGGACGAAGGCGAGCAGCACGAGCAGGACGGAGCCGCCGAAGAGGCCGGAGCCGCGCATCAGGCCGTCCGTCCAGAAGCGGCGGTCGCGCGACACGGCGGAGGCGACGGCGTCCGACACGTCGTCGAAGACGGCGGGCGGCAGCGACTCGGCGAACGGCCGCAGCGACAGCAGCTCGCCGTCGAGGATGCGCTGGGCGGCCAGCGACCTGGCCGAGTCGAGGACCGTTCCGTCGCGGCGGACGAGGTGGTAGCCGACCGGGCCGCCCTCGACGGGGCTCTGGCCGGACAGCCGGAGGATCTCCGGGTAGAGGTCGGCGACCGGGATGTCCTCGGGCAGTGCCACGTCGACGCGCCCGTCGGGTGCGACGACCGTGACGCGACAGAAGCCGGTTCCGCCGCCGGACGGCGTCGCGGGAGCCGGGTGACCGGTCGTGGTGGCCGCCGCCTGGGCCGTCATGCTCACCTTCTGCTTCCCCTCGTGAAATCCGTGACTTCTCGGGCACGGACGGCGGTGCTCTCGGCGCCGTCGTGGCCGGAGTGCTCGCCCGCGCTCCGAATGTCCCTTGTTCCGCGGTAGTTCGCAGCCTCCGTGGAATCCGTCGCGTCACCCTACCGCCCGGCCGTCACCCCCTACGCAAGTAGGATCGCCAACCGCGGATGGAACCCGTCGCCACGGGGGCGCCGATAGGAACATTTCCGTCCGGCAAGGGAATTGGTGAGCTGTGAGTCAGATCGTCGTCAAGCGCCCACCACGGGTCCTGCCGTCCGAAGTGCCCGGCGAGGAGCTGCAGGTGCAACCGCCGCCCGAGCTGCCCCGCGGGCAGCAGGAGGGCGCGCTGATGCAGATCCTGCCGATGCTCGGCATGGGCGGTTCCGTCGTCTTCTTCTTCATGACCCCGAATCCGATCATGCGGATCATGGGCATGGTGATGATCGCGTCGACCCTGGCCATGGGCATCGCGATGCTGGTGCGCTACCGGCGCGGTACGCAGGGGCAGCTCGCCGACCTGCGCCGCGACTACCTCAAGTACCTGAACCAGACGCGCCGCTTGGTGCTGCGGACCGCGCGCCTCCAGCGGGACGCCCAGTTCTATCTGCACCCCTCCCCCGAGCAGCTGTGGGCGCTGGTCGCCGAGGGCAGCCGGGTGTGGGAGCGGCGCGTGGGCGACCCCGACTTCGGGCAGGTGCGCGTCGGGCTCGGCAGCCAGCAGCTCGCCACACCGCTGATCGCCCCCGAGACGGCGCCGGTGGACGACCTGGAGCCGTTGACGGCGGGCGCGATGCGCCAGTTCCTCGCCACGCACGGCACGCTCGACGGGCTGCCGATGGCGGTGTCGCTGCGGGCGTTCTACCACGTGACGGTGAGCGGGGAGCAGGAGTCCGTACGGGCGTCCGCCCGCGCCATGATCGCCTCGCTCGCGTCGCTGCACTCGCCCGAGGACCTGGTCATCGCCGTCGCCGCCGGCCAGGACGCCGCGCCCCGGTGGGAGTGGGCCAAGTGGCTGCCGCATGTGCAGGCACGGGGCGCCGTGGACGGTGCCGGTACGCGCCGGCTGATCACCACGGACCCGATGGACCTGCAGACCCTGCTGGGCGGACTGCTGGAGGGCCGTCCGCGCTTCCAGGGCGGCGACCATCCGCTGCTGGACCAGCCGCACGTGGTGGTCGTCCTGGACGGCCAGACCGTGCCGCCGATGTCGCCGCTGGCGGCTGCGGAGGGGCTGCAGGGCGTCACGATCATCGAGGTCGTCCGCGGTGAGGGCGCCGGCGCGCGCGGTCAGCTGTCGGTGGTGGTCCGCCCCGGCGAACTGCGGCTGGAGTCGGGCCACGGGATGGTGTACGAGGGCACGCCCGACGGGCTGAGCCTGGAGGCCGCCGAGGCGCTGGCCCGGCAGCTGGCGCCGCTGCGCATGGCGTCGGGCGGCGACGACGACGAACCGCTGCTGGCCAACCTGGAGTTCACCGACCTGCTGAACCTGGGCGACGCGGCGTCCGTGGACGTGAGCCGGACCTGGCGGCCGCGCTCGCAGTCGGAGCGGCTGCGCGTGCCGATCGGTGTCGGCGAGGACGGCTCGCCGGTCATGCTGGACCTGAAGGAGGCCGCGCAGGAGGGCATGGGCCCGCACGGCCTGTGCGTGGGCGCGACCGGTTCCGGCAAGTCGGAGCTGCTGCGGACGCTGGTGCTGGGCCTCGCGGTCACGCACTCGTCGGAGACGCTGAACTTCGTCCTCGCCGACTTCAAGGGCGGCGCGACCTTCGCGGGCATGTCGCAGATGCCGCACGTCGCGGCCGTCATCACCAACCTGGCGGACGACCTGACGCTGGTGGACCGCATGGGCGACTCCATCCGCGGTGAGCTCAACCGCCGCCAGGAGATGCTGCGCGACGCGGGCAACTACGCGAACATCCACGACTACGAGAAGGCCCGCGCGGCCGGCGCCCCGCTGCAGCCGATCCCTTCGCTGGTCCTCGTCATCGACGAGTTCAGCGAACTGCTCACCGCGAAGCCGGACTTCATCGAGATGTTCGTGCAGATCGGCCGTATCGGCCGGTCGCTGGGCGTGCATCTGCTGCTGGCGTCGCAGCGTCTGGAGGAAGGCCGGCTGCGCGGTCTGGAGACGTATCTGTCGTACCGGATCGGTCTGCGGACGTTCTCCGCGGCCGAGTCGCGGGCGGCGATCGGCGTGCCGGACGCGTACCACCTGCCGAACGTGCCGGGTTCGGGCTATCTGAAGTTCGGCACGGACGAGATGGTGCGGTTCAAGGCGGCGTACGTGTCGGGCGTGTACCGCTCGAACGCGCAGGCCATGGCCTCGGCCGGCGGGCCCCTGCCGGTGGACCGGCGGCCGGTGCCGTTCACGGCCGCGCCGGTGCCGATCCAGTACGTGCAGCCGGCGGCGCGGGCCGTGCAGCCCGAGGGGCCGGCGGAGGACGACGCGCTGGCCGACTCCGTACTCGATGTGATCGTGCGGCGGCTGGAGGGCCGCGGTGTGGAGGCGCACCAGGTGTGGCTGCCGCCGCTGGACAACCCGCCGCCGCTGGACGAGCTGCTGCCGGGCCTGGCGGAGGTGCCGGGACGCGGGCTGACGCAGCCGGGCTTCGAGGGCGCGGGCCGGCTGATCGTCCCGCTGGGCGTGGTGGACAAGCCGTTCGAGCAGCGCCGCGACACGCTGTACCGGGACTTCTCGGGCGCGGCCGGCCACATGCAGATCGTGGGCGGTCCGCAGTCCGGCAAGTCGACGCTGCTGCGGACGATCGTGTCGGCGTTCGCGCTGACGCACACCCCGCACGAGGTGCAGTTCTACGGCCTGGACTTCGGTGGTGGCGGTCTGTCGTCGGTCGCGGGGCTGCCGCACGTGGGCGGTGTCGCCTCGCGCCTGGACCCGGAGCGGGTGCGGCGCACGGTCGCCGAGGTGTACGGCATCCTGTCGCGGCGCGAGGAGTACTTCCGCAGCGCCGGCATCGACTCGATCGCCACGTACCGGCGGCTGCGGGAGCGCGGTGAGATCTCGGTGGCCGACCAGCCGTGGGGCGACGTGTTCCTCCTCATCGACGGCTGGGGCAGCTTCCGCACCGACTACGAGGGGCTGGAGCACCTCGTGATGGACATCGCGGCGCGCGGTCTCGGCTACGGCATCCACCTGATCATCACCGCGTCGCGGTCCATGGAGGTGCGGGCCAACCTCAAGGACCACCTGATGAACCGGCTGGAGCTGCGGCTCGGCGACCCGATGGACTCGGAGCTGGACCGCCGTGTCGCGCAGAACGTGCCGACGGGTGTGCCGGGGCGGGGCCTCACCCCGGAGAAGCTGCACTTCATGGCGGCGGTGCCGCGCATCGACAGCATCAACTCGGACAGCGACCTGTCGGAGGCGACGGCGGCGATGGCGCGGGAGGTGTCCCGGCACTGGACGCTGCCGGGCGCGCCCGGCGTACGGCTCCTGCCGCGCGAGCTGCCGGCGGCGAACCTGCCGGCGGGCTTCGCGCACCCGGAGCGCGGGGTGGCGTTCGCGATCGACGAGAACAACCTGGCGCCGGTGTTCGTCAACTTCGAGCGCGACCCGTTCTTCCTGGTCTTCGGCGAGAGCGAGTCGGGCAAGTCGAACCTGCTGCGTCTGCTGATCAAGCAGCTGAGCGAGCGGTACGACGGGGACAGCTGCAAGCTGTTCGTCATCGACAACCGGCGCGGCCTGCTGGACGTCACCCCGCCGACCCACCTGGCGGAGTACGTGCCGATGTCCAACAACATGGACCACCATGTGGAGGCCCTCGCGGGGCTGATGCGGCGCCGCACCCCGTCGGAGGACGTCACGGCGCAGCAGCTGCGGGACCGGAGCTGGTGGCAGGGGCCGACGGTGTACGTGGTCGTCGACGACTACGACCTGGTGTCGACGTCGAGCGGCAACCCGCTGGCGCCGCTCACCGAACTGCTGCCGTTCGCGCGGGACGTGGGCGTGCGGTTCATCATCGCCCGCAACGCGGCGGGCGCGAGCCGCTCGGCGTACGAGCCGTTCATGCAGCGCATGATGGAGCTGGGCGCGCAGGGCGTGGTCCTGTCGGGCGACCCGCAGGAGGGCGACGTCCTCGGCGGCGTCCGCCCCCGCCCGATGCCCCCGGGCCGCGGCGTCTTCGTCTCGCGCCAGCGCGGCAACCCGCTGGTCCAGACGGGCCTCATGCCGGAAGCCCGCTAACCGCTGCCCTGCCGGGCCCTGCCCGGCCTGCCCGGCGCCGAGGGGGCGCCCGCCTTGACCGGCGGGCGCCCCCTTCGCCGTACGGGGGCTGTGCGCTGTGCGGGGCCCTTCGCCGTACCGGGGCCCGTCGCCGCCGTGCGGGGCCGCGACGGGAACCGGTCAGGTACGGGCGCGCGGCGTGTCGCGCCTTGCGGAGGGTGAGGTGCGGTCGCCTAGCGTGAGGCGTCCGACGTACGGCGTTCATGGGGGCGGGTGTCGGGAGTGGCATGGGACGAGCGGGAACAGCTCAAGGCGGAGGCGGGCGGCAGGGCGCGGACCGCATGCTCCTGAACGGCCTGCCACCAGAGGACCTGCCCAACGCGGGCGGTCCGACGGGGTGGAGTACACGGAAGCCCTGGGCCAGTCCGAGGCGTGCACGGGGGACATCTGGGCGACTCCCAAGCCGTCGGCGCCTGGGAAGAGCCCGTGAGAAGAGCAGGCCGCGACTGTGCCGGTGCGGTGACCGTATGGCAGACGGCCCTTGCGCGTGGCCAGCAACGGCCTCTCCTGAGCAGGTACGGGCGGCACCGGCGCGGCCGCACTTCCCCGGGCGATGCGCTGCCCGTCTTGCACTCGCCTACCGTGACGGTCGGCTCAAGCCGGCGATCGGGAGCTAACGGAGCGGCGGCAGGTGCAGGTCGGTGCAGCCGTGGCGTTTGGCCGTGCGCTTCACGAACTCCGTGAACGCCGGGGCGCCGAAGGTCTCCTCGCCGGTCTCCCCCGGGAGCCACACGGTCGCAGCCTCCGGAGGGATGAACGCCTCGAACAGCGCCCGCCCGTGGTCGCCGTGGCAGCGGGCGCTCCCCCACAGCTGTGCGCCCGCCCTCCCCGCCGGCTTGCCTCTTCCCCCCGGCGGGATCTCCCTCTCCCAGGCTCTCAGCGCCGCGGGTCCGAAGTGGGCCGAGAAGCTGTACCGGTCGCTGAAGTAGTGCGAAGCCCCCACCCGGCAGAACTCCCGCAGGGAACCGCCGCCCGTCACGGCCTCCTCCACGGTGTCCAGTCGCTTGTCGAGACCGAAGGGCAGACCGGCGCAGGTCCCGTCGGCGTCCTCGATCGGCTCCTCCCACGAGACCGGCGGCAGGGCTCGTATCCGCTGTCCCGGTTCGGCGTCGCAGTCCCAGTGCGCCGCGGCCTTGACGGCGGTCGCCGTGGCGAACCTGGCCCAGAAGCGGTCGCTCTCGACCCATCCGCTCCTCGATTTCTGCCGCTCCTCCAAGCCCGGGGGGTTCGGGAAGCCGACCGTGACGTAGACGGCCGCTCGCCTGTCCCTGCACGGGAGCAGCACCCCGACGGAGGCGTCGTCGACCGTGCCCCGCCACCCGTCGGCCAGCGGCACGGGCAGCATCCGAGCGTGGGAACCGGGCACCAGCTGCCGCAGCTGGTACTCGCCGTGCCGCCGGTGGTCGAGCAGCGCCACGGTGACCGGCGTCCGTGCCCCGCCGTACAGGCAGAAGTGCGCCTTGGGGCCCAGGACTTGCTCGTTGGGAACCTTGTTCGTCGCCAGGCCCTCGAACAGTGGGCTCTCCTCGTACGCCAGGACGCCCCCGCAGTACGTCCTCATCGCCTCCTCGAAGCGCCAGCGGGCCACGGTGTCGCTCTCCCGCCACCAGATGCCCGCCGCCAGGAGACCGAGGGCGACCAGCGCCGCCGTCCATGACGTCCACCGGATCACCGCGGTGCGTCTCACGCCGTGCCTCCTGGTCGTCGTGCCGGAGCATGCGTAGGGGCGGACACCTCCCGCGCGTGTCCGCCCCATGCCCCGGTTCTGGCCGGTGCCGCCGCTTACATGAAGTTCTGCGCGGCCTTCTTGTCGCCACCCTGGTAGGCGGGGGCCGCCTCGCGGACCGCGCGGGCGATCTGGTTCAGCGACTGGTTGATCTCACGGGCACGGCGGTCCCAGTCGGCCTGCGCCGTCTTGTACGCCTCGCGGGCCTCGCCCTCCCAGAGGTCGGAGATCGACGCGATCTTCGCCTGGATGGCCTCCAGGCTCATGTCGAGCCGCTTCGCCTGCTTCTCGATCGTGCTCGCGGCCTCCTGCAGGCTCGAGTAAGTGACGATCATCGTGCCGTCGTTGTTAGCCATCGGTCCTCCAACCGGTTCGTGCTGTCGTGAGTCGGCCGCGAAGAGTGCACGGCCGGGAGAGGTCAGTACTTGGCGAGGTTCGACGTGCGGGACTCGGCCGCGGCGTCGCCCGAGTAGCCCTCCGCCACGTCGACACCGCGCAGAGCGGCCTCGACCTCGGCGTCCGTGTTGCCGGCGATGGTGCGGGCCGCCTCGATGGCCTCCTGGAACTTCAGCAGGAGCTTGCCGATCCCCACCATGTTCCGGTTGATCGCGTCCTGCTTCACGTTGAAGGCACCGGCACCGATACCGGCCCAGCGGCCTTCCAGGCTGTCGATCGTGCCCTGCAGGGCGGAGAGCTGGCTCTTCACGTCGTCGAACTGGCGCGTCAGCTCCCCCTGGAGCTGCGAAAGCGCTACGCCATTGACCTTCTGCACTGCCATGCGATGTGTTCCTCTCTGGAGGTTCCCCGGTGGGTCGTGTCGCCACCGTCGGGTGCGGTCGGCTTGTTCGTGCCGCTATGTCGTACGGCGCTTGCGGGCGAGGTAGAACGCTCCCCCCGCGACGACGACCACGGCTGCGGCGCCGCCGAGAATGAGGCCGAGGGAACTCCCGCCCCCGGCTTCCTCGCTGGAGCCTGCCACGGCCTTGGCGGGCGTGGCCTCGGCCTGCGGAGCTTGTGACGAACCTGGTGCAGACGCCGCCGGCGAGGCGGCGGGCGACGCGGACGAACCGGCGCCGGAACCGGCGGAGTTCTCGTTCGTCAACGGGTTGATGTCGGGGTCACCGGGCTTGCCCAGGCCCCGGTTGATGTGGGCGCCGGGGCGGACCACGCCATGGCCGACGTAGTTGCTCACCGTGCCGGGCTTCCAGCCTTCGCCCTTGCCAGCGCTCTCGAACATCACGCGCAGCACCTGGTTCGCGGTCCAGTCCGGGTGGTACGACCAGATGAGCGCGGCGGTGGCGGAGGCGATGGCGGTGGCGTGGCTGGTGCCCTGCTGATTGATGCAGTATCCGTCGAACTTGGCATCACACCAGCCGGGAATGCCCTTGCCTGGCGCGGAGATGTCAACGACTCGACCGTGCTGGGAGAACTCCGCCACCCTTCCCTCGCGGTCGGTCGCCGCGACGCCGACAACCTCGGGGAAGGCCGCCGGGTAGAGCAACTCGTTCTTGCCGTCGCCGTCGTTCCCGACACCTGCGAACATCAGCTTGCCCTTGCTCTGGGCGTACTTCACCGCTTCTTCCATGCGGTCGGTGGTGTGCGGGTAGGCGAACGACATGTTGATGATCCGTGCGTCGCTGTCCGCGGCCGCACGGATGGCGTCCTCGATGGACCAGGGGTTCTTCTTCAGTTTCTGCGAGCCGGAAGTGTTCGCCCGGAAGGGAATGATCTTCGCTCCGGGGGCCAGCCCCTGGATGCCACCGGCCCGCCCGGTGCCGGCGATGAGCTCGGCCATGGTGGTGCCATGGCCGTCGGTGTCATCCGTCTTCCCGTCGAACTTGGTGGCGTCGAGGCCCTTGAGGACTTGCCCGCGCAGAGTATTCGTGGACGCGTTGACGCCCGTGTCGATTACCGCGACCTTGACGCCCTCGCCCTTGGTCTTCTGCCAGATCTTGTCGACGTGCATCGCGTCCAGGTACCACTGCTGGGCGCGGATGTCCTCCGCCGAAGCGGCGGGAGCCAGGCCGACGAAGCCGATGGCCCACGCACCGACCAACGCGACCGCACATGTCACCCGCCGCCGCAGCCGACGCGTCGTTCCTGCTGTCATCCTGGCTCCCTGCACCTTTCCTGAGATCAGTCGATCACCGGCGGAACGGCGCCACGCCGCCGCGTCGCCCACGTCTCTTCGTCTTCGACGAGGTAGTCGGGTCGCTCCGAACCGGGCTGCTCCTCGTCCTTCTGACCCCTGGCGCGCTGGGAGCGCGGGGTGCCCACCACGCCGTTGACGCTGGGGGTGCCTCGGCCCGTGGAACGGGCCGCCGCACCGGGGTTGGCTCCGATGACTCCGCCGGTGGCAGGACGCGCGGCCGACGGGCGACCCTGTGCCGCGGCCTGGCCGCCGATCACCGTGCCTGTGGGGATACGGGATCCGGCACCGCCGCCCGTGGCCGGGCGCTGCTGCGGCGTACCGCCGACGATGCCCGTGGTCGCCCGCCCGGCGACCGGCGATGCGGGCGCGCCCGCGCGCCCGGTGACCGGCGCGCCTGGAGAGCCAGGGCGGCCCACCATGTTGTTCGTGCCGGGGGCGCCGATGACGTTCTGGCGCCCTGCCGCGGGCGTACCGGGGGTGCCCGGTGTGCCCGGTCGGCCGACCGGGCTCGCCTGCCCGGGGGCCACCGTGCGGCCGGCCTGCCCCGGAGTGCCCGGCCCCACCTGCGGACCTCCGGGTACACCCGGACGGCCGTACTGGCTGGTGGTGGGTCCCGCCGTGCGCGGGCCGGCCGGTGCCACCGGGTTGCGCCCGGTGACCGGCCCCTTCCCTGTCGTCGGGAGGCCGGGAGCCATGGGAGGCGGCGTAAAGGGACCGGTGCTGGTGCTGGGCACGGTCGGCGTAGGCGCGGGTGCGGGCGGAGCCGTCACCGGCGGGGCCGCGGGCGCGATGGTGTCGATCTGCATCGACGGGTCCGGCATGGCGGGGGGAGACGCCTGGCCAGGGAGGTCAGCCCTGGGCGGCGGACCGGTGGGCACGCCGCGCTCACCAGCGTAGGCGGCCTGCGGATGATCCGCCCTTGCACCACGCGGCGCGTCGGTGGGAGGCGCCGTCCGTGAGCCGGCGGCGTCCCCGACGGAACCCGAACCCGTCGGCAAAGGCACCGCCGCCTTCAACCGCTCCGGGAACTTCGGCGGTTCCTGGGCCGCCAGCGTCGACTCCGAGACCGCGTAGAAGGACGCCAGGCGGTTCAGCTGGTTGATGGCCTCCTGGCGGTCGCGTTCCGCCTTGACGGCCTTCTGGTAGTCCTCGTTGTCCGCCGTGCGCTCCGCCGGGGGGAAGTCCGTGGGCTTCTTCGGGTCCGGGCGGTTGTCGCGGGGCGGGCGGGCGTTGCGGACGGAGGCGAGGCCCGTGCTGGCCACCTTCATCTGCGCGCCCACGATGTTGGCGAAGCTCGCCAGGTTGTACGTGTACGCGGCGAGGTCGGCGGCGAAGCGCTGGAACTCCGTACCCGCCACACCCTTCAGTTCCACGGCGGCGGCGTCCTTCTTCAGGTCGCGCGCCGCGTCGTTGAGCGCCTTGCGGGCGGCCTCCAGGGCCGTGCCGGCGGCCTCCAGTTCGGCCGGGTTGGCCGCTTCCAGCAGGTCCAGCATGGCGTTGAGCGGGGCGTTCTCGAAGTTCGTCTTGCCGAAGAAGCCGCCCGGTCCGCTTCCGGTGCCGAAGCCCATGCGGCCGAACTGTGCCGAGAAGCGCTCCAGCCGGTCCGTCGCGCTGAACGTCGTCTGGATCTTGGACGCGTCCTGGCTCTGCTGCTGCTCGGGGGTGAGGTTCTGCTCTTCGGTTCCCATCGGCCTTACCCCATGTCCTTCGTGACGTCCGGCATGTCCGTGCGGGGCTGGTCCGGCTTGTCCGTGTGCTTCTCTTCGCGCTGCTCCCGCTCCGCCTCTGCGGCCTTCAGCTGCGTCTGGATGGCGTGGAAGCGGCGGCGGGTGTCCTCGTCGACGTTGTCGAAGCCGACGTCGGCCGCGTGGGCGCCCAGGCGCAGGAGCTCCATCTGGTCGGCCAGCAGCTTGGAGAGGGTCACCAGTTCCTTGTGGACGCGGTTGTACTGGGTGAAGAAGCCGTCCGCTTCCGCGAAGGGCAGTGCGGTGCCGCTGAAGGCGCCGCGCTGGATAGTGTGCTCGGCGACCTTCTGGTGGCCGCCCGGGCTGTTCTCGAATTCCGTCAGCAGCGCGTTGATCTTGGACTGGAAATTCCGTAGCGCGCCTGCGCCGCGCTCAAGGTCGCCCATGCCCCTTGTCCCTCCCCGTTGTTCCAGCGGTCACGCATTGCGATCGGATCCTTGTGCTATTCGCCGATCGCACGCCCGCCACTCTATCCAGTGCCTCCGACAGCCCCAAGTGCCTTACGTGCCACGTGCCTTCTCCGTTGACGGGGGAAGGGGGCCGGTCGGTTGCGGTGTGGTCGTGTGTGTGCCGTCACCCGTTCGCGGGACGTGCCGTCGTACGGTCGCGGCGGCGGGCGTCGCGTAGGGCGATCGCGGTGCCGGCGATGGCGGCGACGAGGACGCCGCCGCCCACGACGACGTAGGTCGCGAGGCGGGCGTTGCGCTGTTCGGGCGTCTCGCCCAGGTGGAGCTCCGCCGGAGTGGGCGGTTCCGCCTTGGTGACGCCTTCGTGGGCGACCGGGGCCTCGATCGGCTTGTCGTCCTCCGTCAGGGCCCGGACCGGGTCCACGACGCCCCACCCTACTAGCCGGTCGCGTCCGGCGATCGAGCGCTCCGCGGTCTGCTGGATCTGGGCGACGATCTGCTTCTGCGTCCAGTCCTTGTGCTTGGCCTTGATGAGCGCGGCGATCCCGGCGACGTACGGGGCGGAGAAGCTGGTGCCGTTGTCGGCGCAGTGGCCGCCGCCCGGGACCGTGGTGATCATGTCCACACCGGGGGCGGCGACGCCGACGAAGTCGCCGGACTGGGAGAACGCGGCGCGCTCGTTGTTGCGGTCGGACGCGGCGACGGCGAGGACGCCCTCGTAGGAGGCGGGGTAGGTCTTCTTCACGTTGCCGTCGAGGCCGTCGTTGCCCGCGGACGCGACGACGACGATGTCCTTGTCCAGGGCCTTCTGGACGGCTTCCTTCAGCAGCGGCGTCGGCTCGACCGCCTTGGCCGTGTCCTGCGAGATGTTGATGACGTCGGCCTTCTCCGCGATGGCGTGCTCGATGGCGGTCGCCAGGGTCCCGGCCGTGCCGTTGCCGTCCGCGTCGTTCTGCTGGATCGGGATGATCGTGGCGTCCGGGGCGAGGCCGACGAAGCCGGTGCCCTTCATCGGGCGGGCGGCGATGATGCCGGCGACCTTGGTGCCGTGGCCGACCGTGTCGGTGGTGCCGCTCTCGTTGCCGCGCTCGACCTTGTTGCCGTTCTCGTCCTTGGCGTCCTTCGGGATCAGGTTGATGCCGCTCTTGACGTCGACGGCGGGCTTCAGCTGCGGGTGTTTGACGTCCACGCCGGTGTCGATGACGGCGACGCGGACGCCCTTGCCGGTGGACTGCTTCCACAGCTCGTCCAGCAGGACCCGCTGCAGCGCCCAGGGGCGGCCCTCGTAGGGCTTGCTGGGGTAGGTGCACTGGCCGGGGGTGTCCTCCGCCGCGGCCACGGGGGCGGGCAGGGTGACCGCCAGGAGGGCCGTCGCGGCCAGGACTCCGGCCCCGCGCCCGTACGCGGTGCGCCTGTTCGTGGACTTCATCGCCTGTGCCTCCGACCTCACGAGCCCTGCGGCTGGCGGGCCGCCGCCGTCGACAGGCGCGGGCCCGTCGGCAGGAACGCGGACCACGCGGCCGGGACGGGCTGCGGGTCGACATCCTTGTAGCCGAGCCGGTTCTGGGCCTGCTGCGCCTCCAGCAGGCGCGCCTTCTTCTCCTCCGCCGAGCCCGACGAGCCGATGCCGGAGTCGTCGGCCGGGTTGTCGCCGTTGGACTGCATCGCGTACCGCAGGCCGGTGTCGGTGACCAGGAACAGAAAGCCAGCGCGGGTGTTGGCGCCGCTGAACTGGCGGAACAGCAGGCCGGTGCCGGGGGTGACGTACGCGCTGCTGGAGCCGGTGGGCAGGGGCGCCGGGAATGCGTCGCCGGCCCAGGTGCTGAGCGTGGTGGAGCCGTTGTCCTCGTCGACCTCGCGCAGGACGTTGCAGACGGTGTTGCGGCTGCCCTCGTCGGTGCTCGCGGAGTTGACGGGCTTCGGCGCGTGCCGGGGCCACTTCTTGTCGGCGCCGAACGCCTCGCCGGGCTGGAAGGCGGCGGCGCTGACGGACGTGGCCTGGCCGTCCTGGCCCAGCTCGATCAGCTCGCGGCTGTTCAGCAGCAGCTTCGCGGTGAAGTCGGTGACGGGCGCGACGCGGCCGGGCAGGACGACGTACTGCTGCTTCTTGGTGCCGTCGGTGGCGGTCAGGACCATGCCGACCTTGTTCACCTCGTCGTCCAGCTCGCCGGGGACGTTCGCCGGGGCGCCGGGGGTGCCCTCGATGGACGGGAAGTCGACCTCGTCGCCCTTGTGGAGGGTGTCCAGCCAGCCGGCGGAGACCCGCTGCGGGGTGCGGCCCTGGCCGACGAGCTGGCGGAGCAGCAGTTCGTTGTTCTTCACCGGGTACGCGGTGCCGGCGCCGTCCACGATGTAGCGGGTCCGCTCGGGGGCGGGGCCCTCCACGTACAGCAGGTCGCCGCCGCTGAGCCGGCCTTCGCCGTCGGTCCGGGACTTCTCGCGGTCGGCGAAGACGAACGCGGCCTTCTGGATGGCGCGCCCGCCCTCGCCGGGCCGCTCGCACACCGCCCAGCGCTTGGCGGCGCCCGCCTCCTTCGCGTCGGGGAGGCGGTCCGGGGCGTACGGGATGCCGAGGGTGGCGCCGTGCCGGATCTTGCCGTTGTCGAGGACCGACTCGTCGACCTTGATGACCGTTCCCTTGTCGGGATTCAGCAGGAGTTTCGCGGAGGCCATGTTGAGAACCGGGTGGAGCTGCTTGGTCTTTCCGGTTTTCAGGACGACATAGCGCGTTGTCGACTTGCTGGCGATGATGACGTTCTCGCCGGGGCTGTCCCAATTCTTCGGGGCGACCGGCCGGAACATTCCCCACGCGCCGAAAACGGCGAGCACGACGACGCCCACGATCACGCCGGGCAGCACGCCGCGCAGCGGGCGGGGCGCGCCCTCTTCGGAGCCGGTGGAGTTGGGCTGGACGAATTGGGCGACGAGTCTCCGCTTCGCGAAGGTGTAGGCGTTGAGTTCATCCCGACGCGATGCCATGTATGCGCTGTCCCTCTCCCCGCTGGGCCGCCGCGTCCCCTGGTCCGCAAGGGCGCCGGCCGTCGTAACCGCCCCCCTACTATGCCTGCTGGAGGCCGGGCCGCTCTGCTCAGGTAGGGTGATCGCCCGGTCAACAGCCGTGTGAATTTGGCTTTTACGGACACGAGGGGGCAACGCGGCGATGGGTACGGCGACGCGCGCGCGCACGAGGCGGTCCGGCGAGGGACGCCCCGCCCGTTCCCGCGGGCAACGCGGCGGCGGCCGCCGGGCCGGAGGGCACCGTTCCGCCCCCGTTTCCCCGGCGTCCGGGTCCTCGGCCGCGCCCGCGCCGCGCCCGCTGTCGCGGGTCGGCCGCATGGGGCCGTTCCAGCTGCGCCAGCTGGTACTGATCGAGCTGGCCCTGGCTCTGGCGGCGGTCGGTTTCGCGCTGCAGGGCCTGTGGCTGATCCCGACGCTGTCCGTCGCGGTGCTGCTGGTGCTGCTCGCGGTGGTGCGCCGCCGCGGCCAGGCCGTGCAGGACTGGTCGTCGACGGCGCTGGCCCTGCGGGCCCGCCGCCGGGCGGCCGCGCCCGCCGACGTGGACACCGACCCGTCGCTGGCGCCGATCGCGGAGGGCCTGCCGGGCTTCCGGCCGTTCCCGTACGTCGACCGCAAGCGCCGCACGGTCGGCATGCTCGGCGACGGTACGTTCCTGACCGCCGTCGTCCGGGTCGAGGCGAGCGGCGCGGCGCCGCGCCCCGCGTTCGGCGCGCGGACGCTTCCGCTGTCGCTGCTGGGCGGGGCGCTGGAGGTGGACGACATCGTCCTGGAGTCGGTGCAGCTGGTGCAGCAGGTGCGTTCCGCGCCGGCGCCGCACCTGCCGCAGCAGGCGGTGGCCCGGCTCTCGTACGCGCCGCTGCAGGAGCGCACCGGGGCGCCCGCCCTGCGGATGACGTGGGTGGCGCTGAAGCTGGACCCGGAGCGGTGCCGAGAGGCCATCGAGGCGCGCGGCGGGGGCGTCGAGGGCGCCCAGCGGTGCCTGGTGCGGGCGGCGGACCATGTGGCGAGCAGGATCACCGGCGCGGGCTTCGACGCGGTCGTCCTGGACCAGGAGGAGCTGAACTCCACGATGGCGACCGCGGCGTGCGCGAGCCCCCGGCTGGCGGCGCGGGCGCACCGGCCGGACGCCACGCCGCAGCGCCGCACGGTGGAGACCGCGCGGGTGTGGCGGTGCGACGACCGGTGGCACACGACGTACGCGGTGGGCCGCTGGCCCGGTCTGGCGGGCGGCGACGGGTCGCCGCTGGCGAAGCTGGTGTCGCTGCTGACGGCGACGCCCGCGTACGCGACGACGTTCAGCCTCGCCATGCGCCGCGGGTCGCGGCAGGGCGCCGTGGACGTGGCCGGGTACGTGCGGATCACCGGCGGTTCGGACACCGAACTCATCGGGGTGCGGCGGGCGTTGGAGCAGGCCGCCCGGTCGGCGAAGGTCGGCCTGGTGCGGCTGGACCGGGAGCAGCTGCCCGGTGTCCTCGCGACGCTGCCGCTGGGAGGGACGCAGTGATGCTCGGTATGCGGTCGGCTCGCGCGCCGCGCGGACTGTTCGGCCCCCGTCACGCGGGCCACAGCGTGGCCGTGGAGGGCATGGGCGCCCTGTCGCTGCCGGTCGGCGACGACGGCGTGGTGATCGGGGACGACGCGGAGGGCAACCCGCGGATCGTGGGCTTCCACCGCTCCACCCCGTACGACGTGCTGCTGATCGGCGGGCTGTGGACCGCGCAGGTGCTGGCGCTGCGGGCGGCGGGCACGGGCGCGCGGGTCGCGGTGGAGACGGGCCGCGCGCAGGCGTGGACGGCGCTGGCGCACGCGGCCGGCGCCGGTCTGGAGTGCGTGACGCTGCACGACGTGGGCCGGGTGCCGCCGATGGGCGCCACGGTCGGCAGCCCGGTCGTGGTGGTCCGCGACTGCGGGATGCGGCCGCCGCGCGGGCGTGTCGTGTCGTCGCCGTGGCAGTCGGTGCTGACGCTGCTGCCGTACCTGAGTCCGGTCGCGCCCCGGCTGATGCGCGCCGCGACGCTGGTGGGCGTGCAGCGGGTGTCGCCGCAGGAGGCCGAGCAGATCGGGCGCATCCTGGGGCTCTCGCGCGCCGAGTACGAGGCGCTGCCGACGCTCGCGGACGGTGTGACGCTGTGGGTCTCCGGGCGCGAGCGGCACTGGGTGATGACGAGCGGTACGGACGCGGAGACCGGGCTGCTGGGTGTGGCCCGCCGGATGGACTGACCGCCCAGGAGGACTCGGGCCGGAGGCTCGGGACCGACGGTTCGGGGGCAGACCGCTCCAGGGCCGGAGGGCTGGGGCCGGGGGTGCTTTCCGGGGACGGCTTCGACGGGGCTTGCGGCCCGTCGTTCCGGAGCCGGGCACCGCGGCGGGAGGCGGGCGGTTCCGGGTCGGGCGCCGCGGCGGGAGGCAGGTGGTTCCGGGTCGGGCGCCGCGGCGGAGGCAGGGCGTTGCGGGCCGGGGCGATACGCCTGAGGGGCCGAGAGCCGCTTGTCAAGTGGCCCGGCGTGGGCGGGGTGTTCCGCCCTAAGATGCCGGGAAGTGACGGACCGCAACCGCAGTCGCCGTCGCACTCGACGGGCGGGGCTCCGGGAGGGGCACGTTCGACCCAGCCGTTACCGAAAGGACTCGAGCGATGGGCAGCGCACAGGAGAAGGACGAGTTGTACGCCCTCGACATCTCCGGGGTGGAGTGGCACGGCGCCCCCGGCACCAGCCCCGACGAGGAGCGCGTCGAGATCGCCTACCTGCCCGGCGGCGCGGTCGCCATGCGCTCGTCGCTGGACCCGGACACGGTGCTGCGCTACACCGAGGCGGAGTGGCGGGCCTTCGTACTGGGCGCGCGGGACGGCGAGTTCGACCTGAAGTGAACCGCTTGACGGTCCGGTACGCCTGAAGTGACCCGCTGACGGTCTGGTACGTCGGTGGCGGCGGACCTCGCGGCCCGGGAGTTCCGGGCGGTCGGGGTCCGCTTTCGTGTGCGGGGCTGCGGGCGGGCGGTGCGCCGAGACCTGATTGTTGGACAGGCCGCACGGGAGTGCGGGGCGTGAGCCGTTGTCAGTGTGCGGGCCTATGGTGGCTTTTGGGTGGGGTGGTGTTCACGCAGGGCTGTCGCGGCGTCACATGGCGCTGATGCCCGCCGTCGCCGGGGCGTCCCGCGGGCCCGACGGGCCTGACACGCGGGCGCCGTCGGCGATTAGGGTGGGAAGGGCCGGCCATGACCCCGCGCGGGCGTGCGGTGCCCGCAGGGGAGCGCCGGGCCACGGACGACAGGAACGGTCGCCCACACCCATGACGGCACAAGGGTGCTCGACCACACCAGGAGGCAAAGTGAACGGCGATCGGGACGAGATCCACCGGGGATGGAACGCTCCTCCCGTCGACGATCCGTCCGACATGGACGCCGCCGAGATGACGGGTGAGTTCACCATCGACTACACCCCGCCCGCCTGGTACACGCAGAACGCGGGGGGTGCGGACGCCTCCTCGCAGAGCGCGACGCCTCCGCCCCCGCCGCCGACCGGGCAGCCCATCGCCGTGCCCGGACTGCCGCAGAGCGGCGGGTTCCAGCCCCACACCGCGCCGCCGCCCGTGCCCGCCGCCCCGACCGCGGCGCCCCAGGTACCCGCGGCGCCCCACGTGCCGCAGGTGCCCCAGGCGGCGCCCGAGCCGGCCGCGCCGCCCGTGATGCCCGAACCGCCCGCGGCACCCGCGGCGGCCGAGCCCGCGGCGGCCTCTCCGTACGCGCCCGCAGCACCCGCGCCCTCCGCGGCCGAGCCGTTCGGCGGCGGCGATGTGGAGAGCGGCGCCACCATGCGCTTCTCCCCCGCCGCGCTGAAGCGCGAGATGGAGGAGATCGCCAAGCGCGCCGAGGCCGAGGCGGAGGCCGCCATGGCAACCGGCGCGAAGGCCGGACAGGCATCCGGGCAGGACGGCGCTACGGCGCCGGGCGCCTCGGACGCCGCCGAGAGCCCCGCCGCCCCCGACGAGGAGCGCGCCTCGGAGCCCGCCGGTGAGTCGGCGGACGCGCCCGGCCGGGACGACGTCGCGGCCGCCTCCCGCCACGACGACGGGACGCGCGACGACGCGCCCGGTGACGGCTCCGCCGACGTACGGGACGACGCTCGTGACGACGCCCCCTCCGACGCGCGGGCGGACGGACCGGCCGACGCCCCCGGCGACCGGGAGGGCGACGGACCGGGCGACGGACCGGGCGGCGATGCCGCCGACGACCGCGCCCACCAGTCCGGTGACCAGTCCGGCGCCCCGAGCGGCGACGCGTCCGGCCAGGGCGCCGCTCAGGACGCCGCGCCCGCCGCCGGTGAGCCCGCCCCGCAGCCGTGGACGCCGCAGGACGCCTCCGGTGGCCAGGGCGCCCAGCCGGTGCCGGGCCTGCCGCCGCTGCCGCCCGAGTTCCAGCCCGCCGCGCCGGCCGGGGCGCAGCAGTGGCCCGCACCGGCTCCGGGCGCCGACCCGTCGAACCCGCCCCAGGCACCCGCGTGGCCGGGGGCGGCCCCCGTGCCCGGCGCGCCGCAGCAGCAGCCGCCGTCGCCGTACGCCGACCCGCAGGCCGCCGCCGCGCAGCCCGGCGGCTACGGCTTCCCGCAGGGCCAGGCCCCGCAGCCCCAGGGCGGATACGGCTTCCCGCACCCGCACGCCCAGCAGCCGCACGCCCAGCAGCCGCAGCCGCCCGTGCCCGGCGCCCCGCAGCCGCAGCCGCCGCACGCCCCGGGCGGGTACGGCTTCCCGCAGGGCGACGCCCCGGCGCAGCCCGCGCCCCACGCCGCCCAGGCCCCGCAGGCCGCGCCGCCCGCCCAGCAGCAGGGCGGGTACGGCGTGCCGGGCCAGGCCCCCGTGCAGCCGCAGCCGCCGCAGCAGGCGCACCCCGGCCAGGCCCCGCAGCAGCACCCCGGTCAGCCGGGCCCCGCCCAGGGCGGGTACGGCTTCCCGCACCCGCACGCCCAGCAGCCGCAGCCCCACGACCAGCAGGGCCACGGCCCCGCGCAGGGCCAGGCGCAGCAGCCGCACGCCCACGGCCAGCAGCCGCAGGCGCCGGCGGTCGATCCCCGTGCCGGGGCGGGCTGGCCCTCGCCGGTGACGCACGACCAGCGGCAGCCGTCGGTGCCGGGCGCCCCGCTCGGGTACACGGCGGCCGTCGAGCTGTCGTCCGACCGGCTGCTGCGCAACACCAAGCAGAAGCCCAAGAGCAGCCGCAATCCGTCGGCCGGTTCGCGGTTCAAGCTCGGCGGCAAGAAGGAGGAGGCGGAGCGGCAGCGCAAGCTCCAGCTGATCCGCACGCCCGTGCTGTCCTGCTACCGGATCGCGGTCATCTCCCTCAAGGGCGGTGTCGGCAAGACCACGACGACGACCGCGCTGGGCGCCACCCTCGCCAGCGAGCGGCAGGACAAGATCCTCGCCATCGACGCCAACCCGGACGCCGGCACGCTCGGCCGCCGGGTGCGCCGCGAGACCGGGGCGACCATCCGCGACCTGGTCCAGGCGATCCCGTACCTCAACTCGTACATGGACATCCGCCGCTTCACCTCGCAGGCGCCCTCCGGTCTGGAGATCATCGCCAACGACGTGGACCCGGCCGTCTCGACGACGTTCAACGACGCCGACTACCGGCGGGCGATCGACGTGCTGGGCCGTCAGTACCCGGTCATCCTCACCGACTCCGGTACGGGCCTGCTGTACAGCGCCATGCGCGGGGTGCTGGACCTCGCCGACCAACTGATCATCATCTCGACGCCGTCCGTCGACGGTGCCTCCAGCGCCTCCACGACGCTGGACTGGCTGTCCGCGCACGGGTACGCCGAGCTGGTGCAGCGGTCCATCACCGTCATCTCCGGGGTGCGCGAGACCGGCAAGATGATCAAGGTGGAGGACATCGTCCAGCACTTCGAGACGCGCTGCCGCGGTGTGGTCGTGGTGCCGTTCGACGAGCACCTGGCGGCGGGCGCCGAGGTGGACCTCGACATGATGCGGCCCAAGACGCGGGAGGCGTACTTCAACCTCGCGGCGATGGTCGCCGAGGACTTCACACGGGCGCAGCAGGCGCAGGGCCTGTGGACCGGGGACGGGCACGGCGCCATGCCCCCGCAGATGGCCCCGCCGCTGCCCGGCCAGGGCCAGCCGCAGGCCCCCGGCCAGCAGCTCCCCGGCCAGCAGCTCCCCGGCCAGCCCATGCCGGGCCAGCCCATGCCGGGCCAGCAGGTCCCCGGCCAGCCGTACCCGGGCCAGGGGCAGCCGCCCGCGCCCGGCCAGTACGCCGCCCAGCCCCCGTACGGCGGTCAGCAGCCCGCACCGGGCCAGGCCCCCGCGCCCGGCCAGGCCCCCGCGTCCGGCCAGCCGTACGGGCAGCCGCCGCAGGCCCCCGGCCCGTACGCCCAGCCGGGCGTGCCGCCGCAGGGCTGGCACCAGCAGCCCCCGGCGGGCCACCAGGGCCGGCCGCCGCAGCCCGGCGGTCACCCCGGCGCCCCCCAGCAGTCCACCGACCCGAACGCGCCGGCCTCCGCCCCGGCCTGGCCCCAGCAGCCGCCCCAGGCCCCGCAGCCCCCGGCCGCCCCGCCCCAGCAGTAGGAGCACGGACAGAGGAAGGGCCCGCACCGTCCGGTGCGGGCCCTTCTCCACGCGGCGGGTGAGCGTCCCCCGCGGCTAACACGCGTCGTACTCGCCGGTCAGCTCGCGGCAGCGCTTCACGTCGTCGGCGATGGCCTCCAGCAGCGCCTCGATCGAGTCGAACTTCCGCTGCCCCCGCACGTACGCGAGGAAGTCGACGGCCACGTGCATCCCGTACAGGTCCAGGCCGACCCGGTCGATGGCGTACGCCTCGACGGTCCGCTCGGTCCCGTCGAACTGCGGGTTCGTGCCGACGGAGATGGCGGCCGGCATCCGCTCGCCGTCCGCGCTCAGCCACCCGGCGTAGACGCCGTCCGCGGGGATGGCCGTGTGCGGCAGGGTCTCCACGTTCGCCGTCGGATAGCCCAGCTCGCGGCCCCGCTGGGCGCCGCGCACGACGACGCCCTCCACCCGATGCGGGCGCCCGAGGATCTCGGCGGCGCCCCGGACGTCGCCCTCGGCGACCAGCCGGCGGGTCAGCGTGGAGGAGAACGGCTGCCCGCCGCCCGCCTCACCGGTCACGTACAGGTCGACGACCTCGACCTCGTAGTCGTACGTGGCGCCCAGCTCGGCCAGGTAGTCGACGGTGCCGGCGGCGCGGTGGCCGAAGCGGAAGTTCGGGCCCTCCACGACCACGCGCGCGCGGAGCTTGTCGACGAGGACCTTCACGATGAAGTCGGCCGGCGACAGCTTCGAGAACTCGGTGGTGAACGGCAGGACGAGCACGGCGTCGACGCCCAGCTCCGCCATCAGCTCCGCCCGCCGGTGGTGCGGGGCCAGCAGCGGCGGGTGGCTGCCGGGGCGTACCACCTCGGAGGGGTGCGGGTCGAAGGTGACCACGACGGCGGGGACGCCCAACTCGCGGGCGCGCTCCACGGCCCGCCCGATGATCAGCTGGTGCCCGCGGTGGACACCGTCGTAGGAACCGATGGTGACGACGCTGCGCCCCCAGTCCTGGGGAATCTCCTCCAAGCCTCGCCAGCGCTGCACTGTGACCGCTCCTCGCCCGAACCCGTGTACGTCAGTACGTCATGACCGATACGCAGGACTAAGGGTGCCATGCCCGCAGGGCTCGCCCCGCATCGGCATAGCGGTCGGTACGCGCCCGGCCACGGAGACGGGCCCCGCGCCCGGCCCCCGCCCCGTCGCGGGCCCCTCCCCCGGCGCCCGGACGGCCGACGCGGCGAAGCCCGGTGCCTCCTCGGCCAGTTCGGCGAGCACCCGGTCGAGGTGGGCGGTCCCCTCCGGCGTGCGGGCCAGCAGCTCACCGGCCCGCAGCACCAGCTCCCGGACCCGGGCGTCCGCGCCCGGCCGCCCCGTGGCCCGCAGCGCGGCGGCCCGCAGCAGCGCGTCCGGCACGGCGGGGTCGGGCACCTCGTGCCGCTCCAGGTCGAGCAGTACGTCGAGGAGCTCACCGCGCGGGCCCCGCGAGACGTCCGTGCCGGGCGCGGCGAGGACGGGTACGAGCGCGGCCCGCACCGCGGCGGGGCGGCCCCGCAGCAGGTCCATGACGAGCGGGACCACGAGGGCGCGTCCGGCCGGCCCCTGCTCCAGGCACCGGTCGACGTAGGCGGCGGCGTGGGCGGCGCCCCCGGGATGGCGGTCGGCGTACTCGCGGACCAGTGCGGCGGCGCGCCGGGCGAGCGCGGGCGCCCGCAGGCCGGCGAGGGCGTCCAGCACGTCGGCGGCCGCGTCCGGGCCGCCGCTGTGCAGCCGCGTGCGGAAGGCCGCCAGGACCGCTTCGGGGTGGGTGGTCAGCGCGGGGGCCAGCGCGCGGGCGGGCAGGCCGCGGTCGCCGGCCAGGAACACCGTGAGCGCCTGCGGCAGGTGCCGGTCGCGGGCGTGCGGGTCCCGCACGAGCACGGCGAGCGCCACGCCGTGCAGCGAACGGTCGCCGGGACGGGCGAGCAGGGCGAGCGCGGCGTACCGCAGGAGTTCCCGGTCGGCCTCGGCGGCGACGCGGGCGGCGAGGAGCTGCCCGTACGCGGCGGCGGCCACCCGGCGGGCCGGGCGGGCGTCGTCGTGGGCCCAGCGGTCGACGGCGCGGCACAGGGCGGCGGGCTCGTCGTCGGCGAGGCCGCGCAGGAGTTCGTCGGCGCGGGGGTGGGCCGTGGCGACCAGGGCCTCGCACAGGTCGTCGACGGCGAGGTCGCGGTGGGTGCGCAGCAGGGCCTGGGCGACTCCGGCGACGGTGGGCCGGGTGGCGGAGCCCGGCTGCGCGGGGAGCGGGCGCTCGTCGGTGAACCACCGGCACAGCAGGGGCTGCACGCCGCGCGGGTCCGCGGCCAGCCGGCGGGCGACCGCGGCGAGGTAGCCGGAGGGTCGGGTGGTGCCGGGCCGGGCGGGGCGCGGGACGTCGGCGGGCAGGACGCGGCGCAGCAGGTCGAGGCGCTCGTCCTCGCCGATGCCCAGCCGCTCCCAGAACGGCGGCCCGTACAGCCCGGGGTCGCCGGCGGCGGGCCGGGTCGTCAGGCGCGCGGCGAGCAGCCGCAGGACGCCGGTGTACGGGCGGGCGTCCGGCACGCCCAGCAGGGTGTCGTGGAGCAGCCGGCCGGCCCACCACTCGGCGTCGGCGGGCCCCGGCTCGCGCCGGAGCAGCCGCTCCAGCCGGCGCGCGAGCGGACCGGTCCCCCGGCCGCGCTCCAGCAGCAGCAGCGCCTGGACGACGACGCCGGACCGGTGCGCGGGGACTCCGCCGCCGGGTGGCCGGCACGCGGCGTCCGTGCCCGGCTGACCTGGCGGCACGGGGTACGGCGGCTCGGCGGGCGCGGAGGCGAGGGCCGGGGGGCTGTACCCCGGCCGGGGCGGTAGGAGGCCGCCGCCCGGTTCGCGGGGCGCACCGGGGCCGGAGGGTGCCCCGTACCCGGCGGCCTGGCCTGCCGGGGGCACCCACGCCGCCGCGGTGCCCTGCGGGACGGGGAGGGTCGGGACGGGCGGGGCGGCGCTGCCGGAGGGCGCGGGTCCGGCCGGAGTGGGTCCGGAGAGGGGGCCCGGGTGCGGGGGTGCGGCGGCCACGGGGACTCCGGGCCCGTGCGGGGCGTTCACACGCGGGCCGGCCCAGGGCGCGGCGGCCTGAGGGGCGGCCATGGGCGCGGCGGTCCCGGGCGTTCCGGGGCGGGTGAGCGGTCCGGGCGCGGCGGCCGCGGGCGCCGTCAGGACCGGCCTCCCGCCCGGGGGCAGGGCGGCCGGGGGCGGGCCGCCGACCGGGAGTGCCCGTGCCGTTCCGCCGGGCGCCAGTGCGGGAGGCCCGGCGGGACGGACCGGACCGGAGGCCGCCCGGCTCGGGCCCCCGCCCGTGGCGGGGAGGCGGTCCGGAGGGGCCGTCGCCTCGTGGCGTGTGAGCACCAGGGCGTCCAGGGCCGCGTCCACGTCGAGGTGGGTCGCCTGGAGCCACTCGCCGAACTCCTCGTCGGCGAACCGGTACCCGGCGCCCGCCGCGACCAGCGGTCCCTCCGCCAGGACGGCGGACGCCCACCTGGTGTCCGGCGGGAACAGGTCGTCGAACCCGGCCCGGTCCAGCGCCCCGTGGCCGGACCCGAGGCAGCGCCGCGCCGCCTCGTGGACGCGGCCGGCGACCCGCGCGGCGAGGCCCCGCACCTCCGTCTCCGACAGGGCGGGCCGGCAACCGGCGGCGATGCGCTGGGCGACGCGCAGGCACAGCAGGTTCAGGTGCGCGGCGAACAGGTCGGCCCGCGCCGCGCACGGGGGTACGGCGCCGGGCAGCGCCGCCCGCAGGTCCGCGAGGAGCCGCAGGGCCAGCGGGTGGCGCGCGTCGGCGGGCGCGAGCCCTCCGGGGAGCAGCCCGTACCGCAGGCGGGCCTCCTCGGCCTCCTCGCGGGTCAGGTCCCCGACGGGTACGGCTGCCGGGCCGGGCGCCCCGGTCCCGTACAGCGCGTCCGGCGGGTAGAGCGCGCCCGCCGTCTCCCAGTACGCCTGCCCGCAGGCCAGGGCGAGCCGTGCGCCGTGCTGCCGCAGCCACTGGACCGTCTCGGAGGTCCAGTGGGGCAGCCGGTGCGCGAGGGGCGGGGGCGCCTCCTCGGGCGCGTCCAGCACCACGAGGAGCGGCCGTCCCGCCTCTGCGGCGATCCGCGCGACCCGCCGGGCCAGGCCGTCCCGCTCCGGGGGCGCGCCCCCACCGCCGGTGCCGGGCATGAGTCCGCGCCCGGCCTCTTCGAGTGCGCGGACCATGGCGTCGGCGAGGGAGGTGTCGCCGGGCCGCAGATCGGCGCCGCGCAGCCACAGGGTCGGCTCGGGCACGGCCGCGACGGCGCGGCGGCGGGTGTGGGCGGCCAGGGCGGTGGTGCGCCCCGTGCCGGGCGCGCCCACGAGCGCGCAGACGACCGGCCCGCCGGCCGGGGCCCGGCCGGCGCCCCTGGTGAAGAAGTCCAGGTGGTGGGCGAGTTCGGGGCGGGGGACGGCGCGTCCGGGGTGGAGCGGCGCGTGGGTGAGGGCGGTGAGCTGGAGGGCGCCGGCCAGATTGAGGTCGGGGCCGTGGGCGGGGACCGTGGCGGCGTTGCGGCGGAGCAGGGCCGCCAGGGGCCCGCCCGGTTCGCGGGTGGCCGCGGCGGCGAGGGGCACGGCGAGCACGGCGGGGTGGTCGGTGTGCAGGGCGGGGGTCAGGACGGCGAGGACCGCGCCCGTGGCGGCGTCCACGACGGGGCCGCCGCCCGCCGCGCCGCCCGGCTGCAGGGCCTCGCGCCCCTCGGTGCCGAGGGCGAGTTCCAGGACGTCGCCGACGACGTGGGTGCCGTCGCGCCCGGTGCGGGTCGCGCGGGTGGTGCCGAGTACCCGTGCCTCGCGCGGCCCGTCGGCTTCGACGCGTACATACGATCCGATCGCCGCCCGGCGGGTGGCGATGGCCAGGGGGCGCACGCCGAGGCCCTCGGTGCGGATGAGCGCGAGGGCGTCGCCGGGCAGGACGGTGACGGCGTCGGCGGTGACCACGAGGGCTCGTCCCGCGGGTGCGTCGAGCACGATCCGGTCGAGGCCGTCGACGGTTTCCTGGCTGGTCACGACCGTGCCGAGGGTGTCCGCGACGAAGCCGGCGCCGCGCGTCCGGCCCGCCTGATCACAGATGCGCACCAGTGTCGCCCGGTCCTGTCGTCCCATGGGTCGACGTTAGGGCGGGGCTGATCGGGGCGGGAAACGCGAGCGGTCTACGCGCCCCCGAATGCCCCCGCCTTCACTCCGAGCGCCCGTCCAAGTGGGTGAATAGGCATTCTTGTGCGGACAGAGACAAGTCGGAGGGGGATCGTGGAGCGGGCCAGGACGACCGGCCCGCTCCACGGTGCACGGGCGCGACGCGGACCACCGGCCGGCCCCACACAGCGCGGGGGCGACGCGGGCCACCGGCCGGCCCCACACAGCGCGGGGGCGACGCGGACCGGCCCACTGGCCCGAGCACCCATGGGCCCGCGCCCTGCCGGTCCGAAGACGCCGGGCAGGGCGGCTCGGGTGGGTGTGCGCCACCGCGGCCCGCAGCGCGACGGGCCTGCGGCCCGCGGCCCACCGGCCGCGGCCCGCGGGCCCGTGCAGGGGGCCGTGCGGCCGCCCGGGTCTCAGCCGAAGACGGCAACGCTCTTGGCCTTGCCGCCGCGCTCCTCGACCAGGGCCAGGAAGCGGCCCTCGGGTCCGAAGACGGCGACGGGGCCCTTCTCGTAGGCGGGCATGTCGATGCGTACGCCGTTGAGGAGCAGCTTGGCGCGCCGCTCGTCCACCTCCCAGCGCGGGAACGCGGCGCCGGCCGCCTCCGCGATGGGCATGACGGTGAGCTCCTCCTGGAGCTGGTCCAGGGTGCGGGCGGCGTCGAGCTTGTACGGGCCGACGCGGGTGCGGCGCAGCGCGGTCAGGTGCCCGCCCACCCCGAGGTCGGCGCCGACATCGCGGGCGAGCGCCCGGATGTACGTGCCGGACGAGCAGACGACGGAGACGACGAGGTCCACGACGGGGGTGCCGTCCTCGGCGACGGCGTCGCGCATGTCGTACACGGTGAACTGGGAGACGGTGACCGGGCGGGCGGGGATGTCGAACTCCTCGCCGCCGCGCACCCGCGCGTAGGACCGCTTCCCGTCGATCTTGATGGCGCTGATCTTGGACGGCACCTGCATGATGTCGCCGGTCAACTTGGCGACGGCCGCGTCGACGGCCTCGCGGGTCACGCGGGACGCGTCGGTGGACGAGGTGATCTCGCCTTCGGCGTCGTCGGTGACGGTGTTCTGCCCGAGGCGGATGGTGCCCAGGTACTCCTTCTCGGTCAGCGCGAGGTGGCCGAGGAGCTTGGTGGCCTTCTCGACGCCGAGGACGAGGACGCCGGTGGCCATGGGGTCGAGCGTCCCCGCGTGGCCGACGCGGCGGGTGCGGGCGATGCCGCGCATCTTGGCGACGACGTCGTGGGAGGTGAACCCGGCCGGCTTGTCGACGATGACGAGGCCGTCGCGGGGGCCCCTCCCGGTGTCGGCCGGGAGGGGCTTGCGGCTTGCGTTGCTCATCGGGCGCCGGTGCCGTCCTCGTCGTCCGCCCCGGCCTCGTCGGCGTCGGCGTCCTCGTCGCCCGGCTTGCGGTACGGGTCGGCTTCGCCGGCGTACGTCTTGCCGGTGGACACCTCGCGCACCTCGGCGTCCTTGGCGCGCGCCTTGTCGAGGAGGTCCTCGATGGTGCGGGCGTTGTCGGGCAGGGCGTCCGGCACGAACGTCAGCGTCGGCGTGAAGCGGACGCCGGTCTGCCTGCCGACCTCGGAGCGCAGGATGCCCTTGGCGGACTCCAGCGCGGCCGCGGAGGCCGCGCGCTCCTCCTCGTCACCGTAGACCGTGTAGAAGACCGTGGCCTCTCGCAGGTCGCCGGTGACGCGGGCGTCCGTGATGGTCACGAACCCCAGCCGCGGATCTTTGATTCGCCGGTCCAGGGTCTCCGCGACCACGACCTGGATGCGATCGGCCAGCTTGCGGGCCCGCGCGTTGTCGGCCACCGGTCCGTCTCCTCTTCCGTCTTGCGTTCACTCTTCATCGGTGTGGATGCGCCGCCGTACGGACAGCAGCTCCACCTCGGGCCGGGCGGCGACGAGCCGCTCGCACCGGTCCAGTACCCCTGTGAGGTGCCCGACGTCCCCCGAGACCATCGCGACGCCGATCTCGGCCCTGCGATGGAGGTTCTGGTTGCCGGTCTCCGCCACACTCACCGCGAATTTCCGCTGGAGTTCGGCGACGATCGGCCGGACGACGGAGCGCTTCTCCTTCAGCGACCGTACGTCGCCGAGGAGCAGATCGAAGGACAGCGTCCCCACATACATGCACAGTCCGGATGTCCCGCCGGTTCGGGTTCGATGGGTCCCCGCCGTGCACCGGCGGGGACCTTCGAACCGTACACGCAGCGGCCGGGGCCGATCGACGGAAATTCCTTCCGCCGACCGGCCCCGGCTTCCGCTGCGTGGTGTCGCGCCGGCTGGGTCAGCCGCGCGGCTTCTCGCGCATCTCGTACGTCGCGATGACGTCGTCGACCTTGATGTCGTTGAAGTTTCCGAGGTTGATACCGCCCTCGAAGCCTTCGCGGATCTCGGTGACGTCGTCCTTGAAGCGACGCAGACCCTCGATGTTGAGGTTCTCCGCGACGACCTTGCCGTCGCGCAGGAGGCGCGCCTTGGTGTTGCGCTTGACCACACCGGACCGGATGAGGACACCGGCGATGTTGCCCAGCTTGGACGAGCGGAAGACCTCGCGGATCTCCGCCGTGCCGAGCTCGACCTCTTCGTACTCCGGCTTGAGGAGACCCTTCAGGGCCGCCTCGATCTCCTCGATGGCCTGGTAGATCACCGAGTAGTAGCGGACGTCGACGCCCTCGCGCTCCGCCATCTGCGCGGCACGGCCGGCCGCGCGGACGTTGAAGCCGATGACGATGGCGTCGGAGCCCATCGCCAGGTCGATGTCGGACTCGGTGACCGCACCCACACCGCGGTGCAGGACCCGGATGTCGACCTCTTCACCGACGTCGAGCTGGAGCAGCGAGGACTCGAGGGCCTCGACCGAACCGGACGCGTCGCCCTTGATGATGAGGTTGAGTTCCTGGATCTGACCGGCCTTGAGCACCTTGTCGAGGTCCTCGAGGGACACCCGGCGGACGCGCTTGGCGAAGGCGGCGTTGCGCTCCCGCGCGGCGCGCTTCTCGGCGATCTGGCGGGCCGTGCGGTCCTCGTCGACGACGAGGAAGTTGTCGCCGGCGCCCGGGACGTTGGTGAGGCCCAGGACCAGGACGGGGGTCGAAGGAGTGGCCTCCTCGACGTTGTTGCCCTTGTCGTCGAGCATCGCGCGGACACGGCCGTACGCGTCGCCGACCACCATCGTGTCGCCGACCCGCAGGGTGCCTCGCTGGACCAGGACGGTCGCGACGGCGCCGCGGCCGCGGTCGAGGTGGGACTCGATCGCGATGCCCTGCGCGTCCTGCTCCGGGTTGGCCCGCAGGTCGAGCGAGGCGTCCGCCGTGAGGATGACGGCCTCCAGCAGGGAGTCGATGTTCAGACCCTGCTTGGCGGAGATGTCGACGAACATGGTGTCGCCGCCGTACTCCTCGGCGACCAGGCCGTACTCGGTCAGCTGACCGCGCACCTTGGTCGGGTCGGCGCCCTCGACGTCGATCTTGTTGACCGCGACCACGATCGGCACGTCGGCCGCCTTGGCGTGGTTCAGGGCCTCGACCGTCTGCGGCATGACACCGTCGTTGGCCGCCACCACGAGGATCGCGATGTCGGTCGACTTGGCACCGCGGGCACGCATGGCGGTGAACGCCTCGTGACCCGGGGTGTCGATGAAGGTGATCTTGCGCTCTTCGTCGTTGACCTGGGTCGTGACCTGGTAGGCACCGATGTGCTGGGTGATGCCGCCGGCCTCGCCCGCGACGACGTTCGTCTTGCGGATGGCGTCGAGCAGGCGGGTCTTGCCGTGGTCGACGTGACCCATGACGGTGACGACCGGAGGACGCGGCGCGAGGTATTCCTCGCCGCCCTCGTTCTCGCCCCATTCGAGGTCGAAGGACTCGAGCAGCTCGCGGTCCTCCTCCTCCGGCGAGACGATCTGAACGGTGTAGTTCATCTCGTCGCCGAGGAGCTGCAGCGTCTCGTCGGAGACGGACTGCGTGGCCGTGACCATCTCGCCGAGGTTCATCATGACCGCGACGAGCGACGCCGGGTTGGCGTTGATCTTCTCCGCGAAGTCGGTGAGGGACGCACCGCGCGACAGGCGAACGGTCTCGCCGTTGCCGCGAGGCAGCATCACGCCGCCCACGGACGGGGCCTGCATGGCCTCGTACTCCTGGCGCCTCTGACGCTTCGACTTGCGGCCGCGGCGGGCGGGACCGCCCGGACGGCCGAACGCGCCCTGCGTGCCACCACGGCCGCCGGGGCCGCCGGGACGGCCGCCGAAGCCGGGACGACCGCCGCCGAAGCCGCCGCCGCCACCCGGGGCACCGGGACGGCCACCGCCGCCACCGCCGCCGGGACGACCGGCGAAGCCGCCGCCACCGCCGCCGGGACGGCCGGCGAAGCCGCCGCCGCCGGGACGGCCGCCGGGGCCGCCGGGACGGCCGCCGGTCGCGGGACCGCGGCCGCCGGGGCCGGGACGCGGGCCGGCAGCGGGACGCTGCGGCATCATGCCCGGGTTCGGGCGGTTGCCGGCGGGGCCGCCGCCCGGGCGCGGGGCCTGGGGACGCGGCATGGAGCCGGGAGTGGGGCGCGGGCCGCCGGGGCCCGGCTGCGGACGCGGGCCGGCCTGGCCGGGGGCCTGCGGACGCGGGCCGCCGGGAGCACCCGGGGCGCCGGGACGCGGGGCACCGCCCGGACGGGGCGCCTGCGGGCGCGCCATGCCGGTGGAGCCGCCGGACGTGAACGGGTTGTTGCCCGGACGCGGGCCGGCCGGACGGGCGCCGCCCGGACGGGGGGCCTGCTGGCCGCCGGGGCGCGGGGCGCCCTGGCGTCCGGCGCCCTGCTGGCCGCCGCCGGCCTGCTGGCGCGCGGCGGGACGGGGGCCGGGGGTGGCACCGGGCCGGGGACCGGCGGCGGGAGCCGACGGCGGCGCGGTGAACTCGGGCTTCGTCGGGGCCGGGGCCGCCGGGGCCGGCTTGGCCGGGGCGGGCTTGGGACCCGGGGTGGGCCGCGGGCCGGGGGCCGGCGCCGCGGGCTTCTCGGCGGCCGCGGGCTTCGGCGCGGGGGCGCCGGGCTTCGGGGCGGCCGGACGCGCCGCCTGCGCCGGGGACGGCGCGGCGGGCTTGGACTGGGGGGTGCCGGCCTCGCGCTTGGCGGGGGCGGCGGGGGCGGCCTTGCGGGGCGCGCCAGGCTTGGCAGCGGACTTGCCGGCGGAGCCGGGTCCCTGCAAAGCGTCGGTCAGCTTACGGACAACCGGCGCCTCGATCGTCGAGGACGCCGAACGCACGAATTCACCGAGTTCCTGGAGCTTGGCCATGACGACCTTGCTCTCCACACCGAACTCCTTGGCGAGTTCGTATACCCGGACCTTAGCCACTTCGCTCCTTTGAGGTCCGGTGTACCGCCGGACCGTCGCTACTTCATGGGCGTACTCATCGCGTACTCATCGAGTGCTCATCGCAATCTCGACCTACTTCCACTCGCGAGGTACCTGACCGCACGGGCTCTCCCCGTGCCGTACTTCTTCTTACGGTGTCGCCTGCTCGACGTAGTGGCGGATGTCCGCGGTGTCGAGCGGACCCTGGACCCGGAGGGACCGGGGGAACGCCCGGCGGCGGACCGCCAGATCGAGACAGGACTGGACGGGATGCACATAGGCACCCCGACCGGGCAGCGTACCGCGTGGATCGGGGGCGCACTCACCCTCGATCGCCACGATCCGCAGCAGATCGCTCTTGGCCGCCCGCTCCCGGCATCCCACACAGGTTCGCTCAGGGCATGCGCGGGCATGCGTCCGGCCAGACACGCTTAAGTCTACCTCCCCGCACCGACCTCACCCCTTTGGGGCAAAAATCGAACGGTTGTTGTCGTGATCCCGTCGTGGTCTCGCTGTGGCACAACGTGACCACGGGGGGACTCTATTCCCCGGCGGGCGGCGCCGTCTGCTCGGTATCCGGGCGGATGTCGATGCGCCAGCCGGTGAGGCGGGCGGCGAGGCGGGCGTTCTGGCCCTCCTTGCCGATCGCCAGGGACAGCTGGTAGTCCGGCACGGTGACCCGCGCGGACCGGGCGGCCAGGTCGACGATCTCGACCTTGGAGACCCGCGCCGGCGACAGGGCGTTGGCCACCATGTCGGCCGGGTCGTCCGACCAGTCGACGATGTCGATCTTCTCGCCGTGCAGTTCGGCCATGACGTTGCGCACACGGCCGCCCATCGGGCCGATGCAGGCGCCCTTGGCGTTGAGCCCGGAGCGCGTGGACCGTACGGCGATCTTCGTGCGGTGGCCGGCCTCGCGGGCGATCGCGGCGATCTCGACGGAACCGTCGGCGATCTCCGGGACCTCCAGCGCGAAGAGCTTCTTCACGAGGTTGGGGTGGGTGCGCGAGAGGGTGACGGACGGGCCGCGCACGCCCTTGGCGACGCGGACGACGTAGGTGCGCAGCCGCAGGCCGTGGGTGTACTCCTCGCCGGGGACCTGCTCCTGGACGGGGAGGATGGCCTCCAGCTTGTCGTCCAGCTTCACCAGGACGTTCTTGGGGTCCTTGCCCTGCTGGACGACGCCCGCGACGATGTCGCCCTCGCGGCGCGCGTACTCGCCGAACGTCATGTCGTTCTCGGCGTCGCGCAGCCGCTGCTGGATGACCTGGCGGGCGGTGGTCGCCGCGATGCGGCCGAAGTCCGACGGGGTGTCGTCGAACTCCTTGGGCTCCTGCCCCTCCTCCAGGTCCGCCGGGTCCTCCTTCGCCCACACCGTCACATGACCGGTCTGCCGGTCCAGCACGGCACGGGCGTGGCGGCGGGCTCCCTCGGTGCGGTGGTAGGCGATGAGGAGGGCCGACTCGATCGCCTCGACCAGCAGCTCGAAGGGGATCTCCTTCTCTTGTGCCAAGCCCTTAAGGAGCTTCACATCGATGTCCACGGCTACGCCTCCTCCTCTTCCTTCTTGTCCTTGCGGTTGAACTCGATCTCCACGCGCGCCTTGGCGATCTCGGGGAACTCCACGCGCCGGGCGGTGGCCTTGCGGCCCTTCACGCCCGGTACCTCCAGGTCGAGTCCCTCCTCGTCCACGCCGAGGATGCGGGCGACGAGGTCGCCGCCCTCGCGCAGCTGGAACTTCACGAGGCGGCCCGTGGCCCGTACGTAGTGGCGGTGCTCGGTGAGGGGGCGGTCGGCGCCCGGCGAACTCACCTCGAGGACGTACTCGCCCTCGCCCATCGCGTCCGTCTCGTCGAGCTTGTCGGAGATGGCGCGGCTCAGCTCGGCGCAGGCGTCGAGTTCCACGCCCTCGTCCGAGTCGACGATGACCCTCAGCTCCCTGCGGCGGCCCACCCGGGACACCTCGATCTCTTCCAGATCCAGCTGCCTGGCGATGACCAGCGGTTCAATCAGCCCGCGCAGCCTCTCGCTCTGGGTGGTGCTCATCCGGGTGACTCCTCGGCCGCGTGTGCTGTTGTGGGTTCGTCGCGTGTCAGAACCAAAGGGTATCCGGTCCCGGGGGGTGTTGCCGTCCACCCCGGACCGACCCGCGGGTACGCTCGCCTGCGGTGATCTTCGATGGATGTACCCGAAGGAGTGACGCGTGGGGCGCACGGGGATGACGCGGAGACGTGCACTCACCATGGCCGCGACGGCCGCCGCGGCGCCCGCCGCGCTGGCCGGATGCTCTGGTTCCGGCGCCGGCGAGGGTGAGCGGGGCGGCGCGTCGCGCCCCTCGGAGGCGGAGCGCGCGCGCCGTGCCGAGGCGGCCCTGCGCCGCAGGTCGGCAGGGGTGAGCGGGGTACTCCTCGCGGGTTACGACGAGGTGCTGGGCGCCCATCCGGGCCTGGGCGCGCGGCTGGCGCCACTGCGCGAGGCGACGGCCCTGCACGTCGCGGCGCTGGCGCCCGCGGGCGAGCGCGCCGCCGGGACGGCGAGCCCCGGCGCGGTGGCCCCGACGGGCGGCGCGGCGACCGGTGCGGCGCCGTCCGGGGCCGGGCGCCCGGCGGGGGCCGCGGCGTCTCCCGGCGCGTCCGGTGCGGCGGTGCCCGGTACCGGGCCGTTCCCCCGCGGGGTGCCGGCGGAGCCGGGGGCCGCGCTCGGGGAGCTGGCCGCGCTGGCGTCCCGTACCGCCGCAGCGCACACCGCCGCCCTGGCCGGGGCGCCGCCCGAACTGGCCCGGCTGCTGGCGTCGGTCGCCGCCGCGGGCGCCGCCCACGCGTACCTGCTGACCGAGGGGAGCGGGGCATGAGCGCCCTGGAGGCCGCGCGGGCGGTCGTGGCGGCGGAGCACGCGGCCGTGTACGGGTACGGGGTCGTCGGCGCCCGGGTGGGCGCCGCGCGCCGGGCGGAGGCCGGGGCGGGCCACGCGGCGCACCGGGCGCGGCGGGACGCGGCGGCCCGGACGGTGCGGGACCTGGGCGGTACGGCACCGGTGTCGGCGCCCGCGTACGCGCTGCCGTTCCCGGTCCCGGACGAGGAGGCGGCGGTCCGGCTGGCGGCCCTGCTGGAGGACCGGGTGGCGGGCGCGTACGCCGATCTCGTACGGGCCTCCGGAAGGGCCCTGCGCCGGGACGCGGCGGCCGCGCTGCGCGAGGCGGCGGTGCGGGCCGTCCGCTGGCGGGGCGGCGGCGTAGCCTTTCCTGGGCTCGCCGAGCGATCGTGAGCCCCGCTCCCCCGCGCGGCCCGCGCCGCAGTACCGGAAGGTGACCCCGCACGTATGGCCCACGCCGCTGACGCCCCCCTGTTCGAACCGCCGCGCCGTGTCGCGCGGGCGCTCGGCGAGACGTACGGCGAGGCCGCCGCGGGCGCGTGGCTCGGCGGGCTGCCGGACATCGCGCGCGAGGCGCTGACCGCGCGGGGCGCGACCGCGGAGCGGGTGGTGGAGCCGGGCGGGCGCAGCAGCGTCGTGGCCCTGGTGCGGCGCGCCGACGGGGAGCCCGCCGCGCTGAAGCTGGCGCCGCCGTTCGCCGCGCCCGCCCTGGAGCGGGAGGCGCTGGCCCGCTGGAACGGCTGGGGCGCGGTGCGGCTGCTGGACGACGGGGCGGACGCGCCGGGGCTGCTGCTGGAGCGGCTGCGGCCCGATGTGTCGCTGCGCTCCCTGCCGGAGGCGAAGGCGCTGCTGGAGGCCGCCGGAACGGTACGGCGGCTGTGGGTGGCGCCGCCGGAGGGGCACGGGTTCGAGTCGGTGGCGGACCGGACGGCGCGGATGGCGGGCGCGATGGCCGCGTACCGGGCCGACGAGGCGGTGGGCGCCCTGGTGGCGGCGGCCCTGGAGGCCCGCGAGGCGCTGGTGGCCAAGCCCCCGCAGGACGAGGCGCTGCTGCTGCACGGCTGCTTCCGGCAGGGCAAGGTCCTGGCGGGCGACCGCGCGCCGTGGCTCGCCGTGGGGCCCGAGCCGGTGGTGGGCGAGCGGGCGTACGACCTGGCGCGGCTGGCGCGGGACCGCGTGGAGGACCTGGTGGCGGAGGCGTCCGGCGCGACGGCGGCCCGGCGGCGGGTGGCGAAGCTGGCGGACTCGCTGGACGTGGACGGGGAGCGGCTGCGCGGCTGGACGCTGTTCCGGGCGGTGGAGTCCGGGACGCGGGCGCTGGCGGCCGGGCGGCTGCGCGAGGCGGAACCGCTGCTGGAGTTCGCCGGCTGGCTCTGACGCCCCGCCTGCGATGTGAACCCGCCTGCGGTGCGGCCGCCCTGCCTGGGTGCGGCCCTGCCTGCTCTGAGGCCTGCCTGATGTGCGGTCGCGCGGGGTGGCCCTGCCTGCTCTGACGCCTGCCTGCTGTGCGGTCGCGCGCGGCCGCCCTGCCTGGGTGCGGCCCTGCCTGCGGTCCTGCCCGCCGCGCCTGCCCCAGGGCCCGACTGCGGTCGACCCCGCCGCCCCGCGCGGCTGTCTGCGGTGCGGCCGCGCGGGGCGGCCCCATAGCGCCCATATGGGTGCACTATGGGCTTTAGCCCGTTCATCGCACTCGGGTTCGACCGACGGCAGGGGGTCGTCATGGGCGAGGAACTGCTGACCGCGGCGGTGCTGGCCGGCTCGGCCGCCATCGCGTACGCCGGGGCCGCCGCCAGGGTCGTCCGGCAGTACGAGCAGGGCGTCGTGCTGCGGTTCGGGCGGCTGCGCAGCCGTGTGCGGGGGCCGGGGCTCACCTTCATCGTCCCGTTCGTCGACCGTATGCGGAAGGTCAGCCTGCAGATCGTGACGATGCCCGTGCCCGCCCAGGACGGCATCACCCGCGACAACGTCACGGTCCGGGTGGACGCGGTGATCTACTTCAAGGTCGTGGACCCGGTGGACGCCGTGATCCGGGTCGAGGACTACCGCTTCGCCGTCTCGCAGATCGCGCAGACCTCGCTGCGCTCCATCATCGGCAAGAGCGACCTGGACGATCTGCTCTCCAACCGGGAGAAGCTCAACGAGGGCCTGGAGCTGATGATCGACAATCCGGCCGTCGAGTGGGGCGTCACCATCGACCGCGTCGAGATCAAGGACGTGTCGCTGCCCGAGACGATGAAGCGCTCCATGGCCCGGCAGGCCGAGGCGGACCGTGAGCGGCGGGCCCGGCTGATCAACGCGGACGCGGAGCTGCAGGCGTCCAAGAAGCTGTCGGAGGCCGCGCGGGAGATGGCCGACACGCCTTCGGCACTCCAGCTGCGGCTGCTCCAGACGGTGATGGCGGTGGCCGCCGAGAAGAACTCGACGCTGGTGCTGCCGATCCCGGTGGAGCTGCTGCGGTTCCTGGAGCGGTCCGCCGAGGCCGCAGAGTCCCGGACCGCCGAGTCCCAGGCCGCGGAGTCCCGGGCAGAGGGGCGGCGCGGGGCCGGATCCGGGGACGACACGCGGCGGGAGGACACCGGCGACGGCACGGAGCGGACGCGGAGCGACGACGGGCGGTCCGGCGAGGGCCGGTCCGGCGAGGAGCGCGGGCGGCTCGCGGCCGGGGAACGCCCCGAGCTGGGACCCGCGCCGCAGCGGGCCGCCGCGGCGCCGCCGTACGGGGAGACGCGCCGTCCGGAGCCCGTACGCCGACCGGCGCCGACCGCCCCGCTGCGGGACGACGACGCCGGTACGGCGGGGTGCCTGTGAGACCTACTCGGCGGCGGTGAGGCGGGCGACCGCCTCCTCGACGGTGAGCTCCTCGCGCTCGCCGGTGCGGCGGTCCTTCAGCTCGACGACGCCCTCACCGGAGCGGCGCCCGGCGACGAGGATCTTCGGCACGCCGATCAGCTCCGCGTCGGTGAACTTCACGCCCGGCGAGACACCGGCCCGGTCGTCGACCAGCACGCGCAGCCCGGCCTCACGGAGCTTCTCGGAGACCTCCAGGGCCAGCTCCGTCTGGAGCGCCTTGCCCGCCGCGACGACATGGACGTCCGCCGGGGCGATCTCGCGCGGCCAGCACAGGCCCTTGTCGTCGGCGGTCTGCTCGGCGAGGGCGGCGACGGCGCGGGAGACGCCGATGCCGTACGAGCCCATGGTGACGCGGACCGGCTTGCCGTTCTGGCCGAGCACGTCCAGCTGGAAGGCGTCGGTGTACTTGCGGCCGAGCTGGAAGATGTGGCCGATCTCGATGGCGCGGTCCAGCTTCAGGCCCGTACCGCACTTCGGGCAGGGGTCGCCCTCCTCGACCACGACGACGTCGAGGTAGTCGTCCACCTGGAAGTCGCGACCGCACACGACGTTCCTGGCGTGCTTGTCCTGCTTGTTGGCGCCGGTGATCCAGGCGGTGCCGGGGGCGACGCGCGGGTCGGCGATGTAGCGGACCTTCTCCAGGCCCTGCGGGCCGACGTAGCCGCGCACCAGGTCGGGGCGGCCGACGAAGTCCTCGGCGGTGACCATCTCGACGACGGCCGGGGCGAGGTGGTCCTCCAGCTTGCCGAGGTCGACCTCCCGGTCGCCGGGGACGCCCACGGCGACGATCTCGCCGTCGACCTTCACCAGCAGGTTCTTCAGCGTGGCGGAGGCCGGTACGCCCAGGTGCTCGGCGAGCGTCTCGATGGTCGGCGTGTCCGGGGTGTCCAGCTCCTCGACGGGACCGTGCGCGGAGCCGTCGACGGGCTCGCCGCCCGCGAAGGTGACGGCCTCGGTGTTGGCGGCGTAGTCGCAGGACGGGCAGTACACGAAGGTGTCCTCGCCGGCGGCGGCCGGGGCCAGGAACTCCTCGGACGCCGAGCCGCCCATCGCGCCGGAGATCGCGGAGACGATCTTGTGGCGGAGGCCCAGGCGCTCGAAGATCCGCACATACGCCTCGCGGTGCAGGCGGTACGACTCGGCGAGGCCCTCGTCGGTGGTGTCGAAGGAGTACGAGTCCTTCATCTGGAACTCGCGGCCGCGCAGGATGCCGGAGCGGGGGCGGGCCTCGTCGCGGTACTTGGTCTGGATCTGGTAGAGGATCACCGGCAGGTCCTTGTAGGACGTGCACTGGTCCTTGACCAGCTGGGTGAAGATCTCCTCGTGGGTGGGGCCGAGCAGGTAGTCGGCGCCCTTGCGGTCCTGGAGGCGGAACAGCTCGGCGCCGTACTCCTCCCAGCGGCCGGTCGCCTCGTACGGCTCCTTCGGCAGCAGCGCGGGCAGCAGGACCTCCTGGGCGCCGATGGCGTCCATCTCCTCGCGCACGACGCGGGCGACGTTCTCCAGGACCTTCTTGCCGAGCGGCAGCCAGGACCAGATGCCGGCGGCGTTGCGGCGGACGTATCCGGCGCGGACGAGCAGCTTGTGGCTGAGCGTCTCGGCGTCCGCCGGGTCGTCGCGCAGTGTCTTGATCATCAACCGGGACATGCGCTGGACCTGGGCCATGGGGATCTCTCCTGCGGTGAAAAGTGTGATGTGCAGGAGGTTAGCCGGGTGCCCCCGGCGCGAGGAAATCAGTTGCCGCCGCCACACGGGCGGCGGGCGGCCGCGCCGGGGCGGCGGGCACCGGGCTCAGCGGCGGCGCAGGGGCAGTGGGGCGCCCATGACGGCGTACGGGCGGGGGGCGCTGGGGAAGTGGACCCGGCGGGCGAGGTCCACGTACCCGAGGGAGCGGTACAGCCGGCGGGCGGGGCTCTCGATGTCGATGGCGGACAGGATGGAGCGCGGCTCCCGGGCGGTGCCGGTGATGGTGGTGAGCAGCCGCGTGCCGATGCCGCGGGCCTGGTGGGCGGGGTGGACGTGCAGCTCGGTGATGACGAACGAGTCGTCGAGCCAGCCCTCGGCGCCCTCGCGGACCAGGTAGGGCTGGACGACCGTCGACCACCAGTGGGCGCGGTCGTTGGGCATGCCGTACACGAAGCCGACGAGCCGGCCGTCCGGGGTGGTCGCGCCGAACGCGCGGGCGCCCGGGCACTCCATGTGCCGGACCACGATGTGGCGGCGCACCGCGATCTCGCTCTCGCTCAGCCCGAAGGCGAGGGCCTGCACGGCCAGCGCGTCATCCACCCGTGCCGTCAGGTCGAGCGGTCCGACCGTCACGACGTCATCCATGGACCGACCCTACGTCGCGCCGGCGCCCTCAGAACAGCACGCTCATGAACGCGCCGACCTCGCGGAAGCCGACCTTGCGGTACGCGGCGCGGGCGGGGGCGTTGTAGTCGTTGACGTACAGGCTGACGACCGGCGCCACGTCGGCGAGGGCGTACCGCAGGACCGCGGCCATGCCGGTCTCGGACAGGCCCCGGCCGCGGTACTCGGGCGCCACCCACACGCCCTGGATCTGGCACGCCTTGGAGGTGGCCGCGCCGATCTCCGCCTTGAAGACGACCTTGCCGTCCTCGACGCGGGCGAAGGACCGGCCGGAGGACACCAGTTCGGCGACGCGCGCCTGGTAGAGCAGCCCGCCGTCGCCCGCCATCGGGGAGACGCCGACCTCCTCGGTGAACATCGCCACGCACGCCGGCATGATCAGGTCCATCTCGTCCTTGCGGACGCGGCGGACCAGCGGGTCGGGCTCCACGTCGGCGGAGGGCCGTTCGGTGACCATCAGCGGCTGGTGCGGCCGTACGTCGCGGGCGGGGCCCCAGCTCGGTTCCAGGAGGCGCCACAGCTCGGCCGTCGCCTCGGCGGGGCCGACGATGGAGGAGCAGCGGCGGCCGGCGCGGCGGGCCCGGTCGGCGAAGGCGCGGACCGCCTCGGGGGTGGCGCAGACGGGGACGAGGTTGGCGCCCGAGTAGCACAGGGAGCGCAGCCGCCCCTCGGAGTACCAGCCCCACATCTCGCCGCCGAGGCGCCACGGGTCGAGGCCGGCGGCCTGGACGCGGGCGGTGACGAACGCGTTGGCCACGGGCTCGCTGTCCAGGACGGCGAGCGCGGCGCCGAGGTCCCCGGGCTCGAGGACCCGGGTGGTGGTGTGCGTCAACACGGGGGCCTCACCAGTGGGTCTGTCGGTCTGACGCACTGTACCCGGCGCCGCGGGGGGCATGCGGCGGGCACGGTCCGCTCCCGGACGGCGCCCGGGCCGGCCGGCCGCCCGCTCCCACGGGGTCGGGCGGCCGGCCGGCGGGCGGTCAGCTGACGGAGACCTCGGGCTCGCCGGACGGCACGCCGTCCTTCTCCATCTGCTCGGCGATCTTCATCGCCTCCTCGATCAGCGTCTCCACGATCTTCGACTCGGGCACGGTCTTGATGACCTCGCCCTTCACGAAGATCTGGCCCTTGCCGTTGCCGGAGGCGACGCCGAGGTCGGCCTCGCGGGCCTCGCCGGGGCCGTTGACGACGCAGCCCATGACGGCGACGCGCAGCGGGACCTCCATGCCCTCCAGACCCGCCGTCACCTCGTCGGCCAGCTTGTACACGTCGACCTGGGCGCGGCCGCAGGACGGGCAGGAGACGATCTCCAGGCGGCGCTGGCGCAGGTTCAGGGCCTCCAGGATCTGGATGCCGACCTTGACCTCCTCCGCCGGCGGGGCGGAGAGGGAGACGCGGATGGTGTCGCCGATGCCCTCGGAGAGCAGCGCGCCGAAGGCGACGGCGGACTTGATGGTGCCCTGGAAGGCGGGGCCCGCCTCGGTGACGCCGAGGTGGAGGGGGTAGTCGCACTGGGCGGCCAGCTGCCGGTAGGCGTTGACCATGACGACGGGGTCGTTGTGCTTGACCGAGATCTTGATGTCGCGGAAGTCGTGCTCCTCGAAGAGGGACGCCTCCCACAGGGCGGACTCGACGAGCGCCTCGGGGGTGGCCTTGCCGTACTTCTGGAGGAGCCGCTTGTCGAGGGAGCCGGCGTTGACGCCGATGCGGATCGGCGTGCCGGTCTCGCGGGCCGCCTTGGCGATCTCCTTGACCTTGTCGTCGAACTGCTTGATGTTGCCCGGGTTGACCCGGACGGCCGCGCAGCCGGCGTCGATGGCGGCGAAGACGTACTTTGGCTGGAAGTGGATGTCCGCGATGACGGGGATCTGCGACTTCTTGGCGATGACGGAGAGCGCGTCGGCGTCGTCCTGCGTGGGGCAGGCGACGCGGACGATCTGGCAGCCGGACGCGGTCAGCTCGGCGATCTGCTGGAGCGTGGCGCCGATGTCGGAGGTGCGCGTCGTGGTCATGGACTGCACCGAGACGGGTGCGTCCCCGCCGACGGCGACGGAGCCGACCTGGATCTGCCGACTCTTCCGGCGCTCGGCCAGCTTGGTCGGAACGGACGGCATGCCGAGAGAAATCGCGGTCATCTGCTGTGCAACCCCAAGGTATGGATCGAGGTCCCGATATCGGCGGGCTCCAGGCTCCGAGATTACAGGTGGGGGGCGGCCGCCAGCACATCGCGGCGGGCGCGCGCCGCCCCGCCCGCGCGGCCCCGGCGCGCGGTGGCGCCGGGGCCGCGGTCCCGTGGCGGTCCGCCCGCGGCGGGCGGGGTCAGGAGATCTTCACCGGGTTCACGATGTCGGCGAGGAGCACGAGGACCGTGAAGCAGATGAAGATGCCCGCGACGACGTACGCGACCGGCATCAGCTTGGCGACGTCGAACGGGCCGGGGTCGGGGCGGCGCAGCAGCCGTGCCAGGTGCCGCCGCGCCGACTCCCACAGGGCGCCCGCGATGTGGCCGCCGTCGAGGGGCAGCAGGGGGAGCATGTTGAACAGGAACAGCGACAGGTTGAACGTGGCGAGGACCAGCAGCATCGTCGCGACGATGTTCTGCGTGGGCACGTCGAGGTTCATCACCTCGCCGCTGATGCGGGCGGCGCCGACGATGCCGACCGGGGAGTCCGCCTTGCGCTCGCCGTCGCCGAAGGTGGCGTCCCACAGGTCGGGGACCTTGCCGGGCAGGGCGACGACCGCGTGGGCGCCGTCCGCGATCATGTCGCCCATGCGGTCGACGGACTGGCCGAAGGTGAGCGGGACGATCTCGGTCTTCGCCGCGAAGCCCAGGTAGCCGGCGGGGACGTACCTGTCGGGGATCGGCTCGCCGTCGGCGTCCTTGGCGACCACCATGTTCCGTTCGAGGACGGGCTTGAGGTCCAGGCGCTGCCCGTCGCGTTCGACGGTGACCGTGGCGGGGCCGATCGTGTCGCGGATGCGGGCGGAGAGCGTCGGCCAGTCGGCGACGGGCTCGCCGTTGAAGGCGACGATGCGGTCGCCCTCCCTCAGTCCGGCGGCGTGGGCCGGGGACACCTTGTCGCCCTTGGCGCACGTGTCGCGCTTCTCGCTCTGCGCGATGACGCACTTCTGGACGCCGGCGACCTCGGTGGTCTGCGTGGAGAAGCCGAACGACATGGCGACGCCGAGGAAGATCGCGACGGCGAGCACCAGGTTCATGAACGGGCCGGCGAACATGACGATGACGCGCTTCCACGGCTTGCGCGTGTAGAACAGCCGCTTCTCGTCGCCGGGCTGGAGCTCCTCGTACGCCGCCGAGCGGGCGTCCTCGATCATGCCGCGCCACGGCGAGGTGGAGCGGGCCTCGACGCGGCCGTCCTCGCCGGGCGGGAACATGCCGATCATGCGGATGTAGCCGCCCATGGGGATGGCCTTGATGCCGTACTCCGTCTCGCCCTTCTTGCGGGACCAGAGCGTGGGGCCGAAGCCGACCATGTACTGCGGCACGCGGATGCCGAACAGCTTGGCGGTGGAGAGGTGGCCCAGCTCGTGCCAGGCGATGGAGATCAGCAGCCCGACGGCGAACACCGCCATGCCGAGGATCGTCAGCAGTAGCGTCATGCGCGGACCTCCGCGGTCGTCCCTGCGGCCTGCGCGGCCAGCTCACGGGCCCGGGCGCGGGCCCAGGTCTCCGCTTCGAGGACGTCCGCGACCGTCAGCGAGGTTCCCGGCGCGGGCGTGCCGTGCTCGGCGACGACCTCCGTGACCGTGTCCATGATGCCGGTGAAGGGCAGCTTGCCGGCGAGGAAGGCGTCGACGCACTCCTCGTTGGCGGCGTTGAACACGGCGGGCGCGGTGCCGCCCAGCTCGCCGACGTGCCGGGCGAGGCCGACGGAGGGGAACGCCTCCGTGTCGAGCGGGAAGAACTCCCAGGTGGACGCCTTGGACCAGTCGAAGGCGGGCGCCGCGTCCGGGACGCGCTCGGGCCAGCCGAGGCCGATGGCGATGGGGCCGCGCATGTCCGGCGGGGTGGCCTGGGCGAGGGTGGAGCCGTCGGTGAACTCCACCATCGAGTGGACGTACGACTGCGGGTGGACGACGACCTCGATGCGCTCGAAGGGGATGTCGTACAGCAGGTGGGCCTCGATGACCTCCAGGCCCTTGTTGACGAGCGTGGCGCTGTTGACCGTGATGACTGGGCCCATCGCCCAGGTGGGGTGGGCGAGGGCGTCCTCGCGGGTGACGCCCGCCAGCTCGGCGCGCGTCCGGCCGCGGAAGGGGCCGCCGGACGCGGTGACGACGAGTTTGCGGACGTCGGCGCGGGTGCCGGCGGCGAGCGCCTGGAACAGCGCGGCGTGCTCGGAGTCGACCGGGATGATCTGGCCGGGCTTGGCGACGGCCTTGACGAGCGGGCCGCCGACGATGAGCGACTCCTTGTTGGCGAGGGCCAGGGTGCGGCCCGCCTCCAGGGCGGCCAGCGTCGGCGCGAGGCCGATGGAGCCGGTGATGCCGTTGAGGACCGTGTGGCAGTCGGACGCCGCGAGCTGGGTGGCGGCGTCCGGGCCGGCGAGGATCTCGGGCAGGGGCTCGGAGCCGTACTGGCGTGCCAGCGCTTCCCGCAGCGCCGGTACCGCGTCCTCGCGGGCCACGGCCACCGTGCGGACGCGCAGCCGGTGCGCCTGCTCGGCGAGGAGCCCGGCCCGGCCGCCCGCGGCGGAGAGCGCGGTGACGCGGAACCGGTCGGGGTTGCGCAGCACCAGGTCGATGGCCTGGGTGCCGATGGACCCGGTGGAGCCGAGGACGACGATGTCCCGGCGGCCTTCGGCCGGATCGAAGGCGATGTGCGGGTCGGCGAGGGGTGCTGGGCTGTCGCTCATGCCCTCCATTCTTGCCGCATCCGCCGCGGCCTCCGACCCGCTCCCCCGGCCGGCCACATCCGGAGGCGCCCGGTCCGCACCGGCGGGGAGCGCCCGCCGCGGCCGGGCGCGGGTCAGTGCGCGGTGTCGCGGTAGCGGGCGAACGCGTGGTGGAAGCCGGGGAAGGTCTTCCGTACGCAGCCGGGGTCGTCGTACGTGATGCCGGGGGTGCGCAGGGCGGTGACGGCGAACGACATGACCATGCGGTGGTCACCGTGCGTGGCGATCTCGGCGGGCCGGGGCGTGCCGGGGCGGACCTCCAGCCAGTCGGGGCCGGTGGTGGCGGCGACGCCGAGGCGGCGGAGGTTCTCGGCGCAGACCTCCAGGCGGTCGCACTCCTTGACGCGGGTGTTGGCGACGTCCTCGATGCGGACGGGCCCGTCGGCGAAGGGCGCCAGCGCGGCGAGGGTCGGCATGGTGTCGGAGATGTCCCGCATGTTCACGGTGAGACCGTGGAGGCGGCCGGTGCCGCGCACGGTCGTGGCGTCGGCGGTCGTCTCGACATGGGCGCCCATGCGGGCGAGGACGTCCGTGAAGCGCAGATCGCCCTGGAGGGCGCCCGCGCCGAGGCCGGGCACGGTGACCTCGCGGCCGGTGAGCGCGGCGGCGGCGAAGAAGTAGCTCGCGGTCGACGCGTCGGGCTCGATCGCGTAGGTGGTGGCGCGGTAGCCGGTCGGGGGGACGGTGAAGACGTCGCCGTCGCGGACGGGTGCGGCGCCGAAGGCGCGCATCATCGCGAGGGTGATCTCCACGTACGGCACGGAGACGAGGTCCGTGACGGTGATGCGCAGGCCCTCGGCGGTGAGCGGGCCGAGCATCAGCAGGGCGGTGAGGTACTGGGAGGACTGCCCGGCGTCCAGGGTGAGGTCGCCGCCCCTGATCCCGGCGGCGGTGACGGTGAGCGGGTGGTGGCCTTCGGCCTCCTCGTGGCGCAGGTCGACGCCGAGGGTGCGCAGCGCCCCGGTGAGCGGGCCGAGGGGGCGGCGGCGCAGCTGGGGCGAGGCGTCGAAGCGGTAGTGGCCGCGGCCGGCGGCGGCGAGCGCGGGCAGGAAGCGGCCGGTGGTGGCGCCGTCGCGGCAGTAGACGTCGGCGGTGGCGGCGGGCGGGCCCTCGGGGCGGCCGGTCACGCGCCAGGCGTCGGGGGCGCGTTCCACCCGGTAGCCGAGGGTGGCGAGGCCCTCGGCGAAGCCCTCGGTGTCGTCGGAGGCCAGGGGGCGCAGGAGGGTGGTGGTGCCCTCGGCCGCGGCGGCGAGGAACAGGGCGCGGGCGGTGACGGACTTGGAGCCGGGTATGTCGATGACGGTCACGGCGCCCATCCTGCCGGGCGGGGCGGGACGGGCGCCGGGCGTCTCAGGAGGTGGTCAGGGGCCGGGCGGTCGGGGGGTGTCGGGGGGCGGGACCGGGGTGTCGACGGTGGGGGCGGTAGGGCGGAGCCCGGATGTCGGCGGTGGGGGCGGTAGGGCGGAGCCCGGATGTCGGCGGTGGGGGCGGTCGGCCATGGGCGGGGTGTGTCGGCGGTGGGGGCGACACGTCGGAAATGTTTCACCCGGCGCGCCGATCCGAGGAACATGTGCGCGGACTTCAAGGGCCGGGGCCGCGCGGACGTTCGAGGGCGCGGCCCCCTCACGCCATCCGGGGGGATGCCATGGACACAGCCGTACGTACGCGGGCGACGGGCAGGGGGCGCGGGGTGCTGGAGGGGGCGTTCGCGCTGCTGGACGCGTTGCGGCGGCACGGTGGCGAGGCGGGCGTGACCGAGCTGGCGGCCGTGTGCGGGATGCCCAAGAGCACGGCGCACCGGCTGCTGGAGCAGCTGGTGGCCCTGGAGGCCGTGGAGCGCCGCGGTCCGCGCTACCGGCTGGGCGCGCACCTCTACCGGCTCGGTCAGGCGTGGCAACCGCACCCAGGGCTGCGGGCGGCGGGGCGTCTGCCGCTGCACCGGCTGCGGGCGGCCACCGGGGGGAGCGTGCTGCTCGCGGTGATGCGCGAGGACCGGGCGCTGACGGTCTGCTCGGTGCCCGGGCGGGTGGAGTCGCTGGTGCCGGTCCGCGACGGTGAGGTCTTCTCGCTGGACACGGCGTTGGGCAAGGCGCTGCGGGGGCCGGTGCGGGGCGGGGCCGTACTGGACCGGGAGGACGTGATGGCGGGCGTCTGCTGCGCGGCGCTGCCGGTGCGGTCGCCGGCGGGGGCCGTGGTGGGGGCGGTGGCCGCGGTGGTCGAGGCGGGTCAGCGGCTGGAGGTGGTGGCGGGCCGGGTCGCCGAGGCCGCCCTGGCCGTCACGCGCGCGCTGGCCCGGGCGGGGGTCGAGGTCCCGGCGTGACGGCGGGGCGCCCGGCGGTGTTCCGCTGAGTGGAACGCACGTGGATGCGGGGCGGTGGCGGTCGGCACAGTGGGCGGTGTGCCGGGGGAAGGCACGGGCTCCGCGAGACGGGGCCGCCACATCACCCAAGGGGGGAACGATCATGCGTGGAATCACTCGGGTGGCTTCGGCCGCGCTGCTCTCGCTGGCCGGCGTCGCCGGGTTCGCCGGGAGCGCGCAGGCCGAGCCGATCGACTACGTCCGCATCGAGCTGCTGGAGCTGACCTGCCACCAGCAGAGCGAGGGCGACCACGACGAGGCGTACCTGAAGGTCACCGACGCGAACGGCAACGCCGTCAAGGTGTGGCCGGGCAGCCTCAAGTACCAGACGATGGGCGCCGGTTACGTCCGGTCGATGACGGACGGGAACGGCAACGCGGCGCTCGTCCTCGGCAAGCAGCAGGCCCGCACCATGACGCTGTGGGACGACGACACGACCAGCGGCGACGACAAGCTCGGCGCGACGCTCGTCACCGGCAGCGAGGCGGGCGCCGAGGTGCAGTACCGCTCGCTGGAGGGGTCCGGCGGCGTCTACACCATCGCCTACCGGGTCATCGACATCTGACGGTCCCGGCGCCCTCGCGCGCCGGTCCGCCGGGCGGGTGCGCTCCACCCGCCCGGCGGCGGCCGTGCCGCCGCCCGCGGTCAGCGGATGGGGCGGTGGACGTTCTCGCGGGTGGAGGGGCCCGGGGTGGCGTCGGCGATCCAGGGGCCGTCGCCGCTGGGGTCGAGCACGCCGTCCTCCAACCAGGTGTAGCGGCCCGCGAGGACGTTCTTCACGACCTTCCGGTCGAGGTCGTCGGTGTTGTCCCACAGCCGGCCGAAGAGCTCCTCGACGCGCAGGCGGGACTGGCGGCAGAAGGCGTCGGCCAGCTCGTAGGCGGCGCGGCCGTGGTCGCCGTTGGTGCGGAGCAGTTCGGCGCGTACGCAGGCGGCGCTCATGGCGAACAGTTCGGCGCCGATGTCCACGATCCGGCCGAGGAACGCCTGCTTGGTCTCCATGCGGCCCTGCCAGCGGGACATGGCGTAGAACGTCGAGCGGGCGAGCTTGCGGCTGGTGCGTTCGACGTAGCGCAGGTGCCGGGCCAGGTCGGGGTGGCCCTCGGGGTGGAAGTCGGCGTACGCGTTCGGGAGCTGGCCGCGTCCGGCGACGAGGCGGGGCAGCCAGCGGGCGTAGAACGCGGTGGCCTGGGCGCCGGCTCTGGCCTTGTCGGCGAGGTCCTTGTCGGGGTCGATGAGGTCGCCGGCGACGGCGAGGTGGGCGTCGACGGCCTCGCGGGCGATCAGCAGGTGCATGATCTCGGTGGAGCCCTCGAAGATGCGGTTGATGCGCAGGTCGCGCAGCAGCTGTTCGGCGGGTACGGCGCGTTCGCCGCGGGCGGCGAGGGAGTCGGCGGTCTCGTAGCCGCGGCCGCCGCGGATCTGGACCAGTTCGTCGGCCATGAGCCAGGCCATCTCGGAGCCGTACAGCTTGGCGAGGGCGGCCTCGATGCGGATGTCGTTGCGGTCCTCGTCGGCCATCTGGCTGGAGAGGTCGAGGATCGCCTCCAGGGCGAAGGTGGTGGCGGCGATGAAGGAGATCTTCGCGCCGACGGCCTCGTGGTGGGCGACGGGCTTGCCCCACTGCTCGCGTACGGCGGACCACTCGCGGGCGATCTTCAGGCACCACTTCCCGGCGCCCGCGCACATGGCGGGCAGGGAGAGGCGGCCGGTGTTGAGGGTGGTCAGCGCGATCTTCAGGCCGGCGCCCTCGGGGCCGATGCGGTGCGCGGCGGGGACGCGGACGCGGTGGAAGCGGGTGACGCCGTTCTCCAGGCCGCGCAGACCCATGAAGGCGTTGCGGTTCTCGACGGTGACGCCCTCGGACGCGGCCTCCACGATGAACGCGGTGATGCCGCCCGGATGCCCCTCGGACCTCGGTACGCGTGCCATGACGACGAGCAGGTCGGCGACGACGCCGTTGGTGGTCCACAGCTTGACGCCGTCGAGGACGTAGTGGTCGCCGTCGGGTACGGCGGTGGTGGCGAGGCGGGCGGGGTCGGAGCCGACGTCCGGTTCGGTGAGGAGGAAGGCGGAGATGTCCGTGCGGGCGAGCCGCGGCAGGAACGCCTCCTTCTGCTCCGGGGTGCCGAACAGTTTCAGCGGCTGTGGGACGCCGATCGACTGGTGGGCGGAGAGGAGGGCGCCCACGGCGGGGCTGACCGAGCCGACGAGGGCGAGGGCCTTGTTGTAGTACACCTGCGTGAGGCCGAGGCCGCCGTACTTGGTGTCGATCTTCATGCCGAGCGCGCCGAGCTCCTTGAGGCCGTCGATGACGGCGTCGGGGATGCGGGCCTCGCGTTCGATGAGCGCGCCGTCGATCTTGGTCTCGCAGAAGTCGCGCAGCTTGGCCAGGAACTCCTCGCCCCGCTGGACGTCCTCGGCGGGCGGCAGCGGATGCGGGTGGATCAGGTCGAGGCGGAAGCGGCCGAGGAACAGCTCCTTGGCGAAGCTGGGCTTGTGCCAGTCCTGCTGCCGGGCGGCCTCGGCGACCTGCCGGGCCTCGCGCTCGGAGACTCTGGGTGTGTGGTGCGGGCCGGGCATGGGGCTCACCTCACCGCGTTTCGGGGTGACCGGCCGGTGGGGCCGGCCGGTTCGGGGGTGGCCGGCGGGCCCGGCAGGAGGCGGCCGCCGCTCGGGGCGGCCGGGTCCGGTCGGGCGGGCCGGTCGGGGGGCTTACCGTCCGTGTTACCCGATGACGGGGCGTACGAAAAGGCGACGGGAGCGGCACCGCGACGGCACCGCCTCCCGGCGCCCCACCGCTGACCTGCCGGGCGACCCCGATCGGCGCACACGCCCGCCGCCTGCCGGGACGTCACCCCATCGGTCCGACCGGGTGAACCACGCGGCCCCGGCCGCGCCCACACCGGCGGCCCCGCGCGCGACGCCCCGCACTCCCCCGGCGCCCGCGCCCCGCCCCGGGGAGCGCGGCCATGCCGCGGGGCGGAGCCGACGGGCCGCCCCGCGCCATGCCGAGCCCGTCTCCGCCGGGAGACCGGCCCCGTGTTCCCGCGACAGCGCAAACGGCCAGGATCCGCCCGTTCCCGCAGTTCTGAGGCCCTGTACGAAGAGGCGGCCGGAGCCCCCGCACAGTGGGCTCCGGCCGCCGGCTCGGTGGTACGAGTGGCCTGTTACAGGGCCAGGCCGGTCAGGACCAGGACCCGCTCGTACGTGTAGTCGTCCATCGCGTACGCGACGCCTTCGCGGCCGACGCCGGACTGCTTGACGCCGCCGTACGGCATCTGGTCCGCGCGGTACGAGGGGACGTCGCCGATGATCACGCCGCCGACCTCGAGGGCGCGGTGGGCGCGGAACGCGGTCTGCAGGTCGTGCGTGAACACACCGGTCTGGAGGCCGAACTTGGAGTTGTTGACCTCGGCAAACGCGGCGGCCTCGCCGTCCACCTTGTGCAGCGTCAGGACCGGGCCGAAGACCTCCTCGCAGGCGAGGGTCACGTCGGTCGGCAGGTCGGCGAGCACGGTCGGGGCGTAGGTCGCGCCCTCGCGCTTGCCGCCGGTCAGGAGCGCGGCGCCGCCCTTGACGGCCTCGTCCACCCACGCCTCGACGCGCTTGGCGGCGTCCTCGCTGACGAGCGGGCCGACCTCGGTGGCCTCGTCGGTCGGGTCGCCGGTGCCCTGCGCCTCGACCGCGGCGACGATCTTCGGCACGAGCCGGTCGTACACCGAGGCGTCCGCGATGACCCGCTGGACGGAGATGCAGGACTGGCCGCCCTGGTAGTTGGAGAAGGTGGCGATGCGGGTCGCCGCCCAGTCCAGGTCCTCCTCGGAGGACCAGTCGGCGAGGACGACGGCCGCGGCGTTGCCGCCGAGCTCCAGCGTGCAGTGCTTGTGCGGCACGGACTGCTGGATGGCGTAGCCGACCTTGTCCGAACCGGTGAAGGAGATGACCGGCAGGCGCTCGTCCTGGACGAGGGCCGGCATGCGGTCGTTCGGCACGGGAAGGACGGACCAGGAGCCGGCCGGCAGGTCGGTCTCGGCGAGCAGCTCGCCGATGATGAGCGCCGAGATCGGCGTGGCCGGGGCCGGCTTGAGGATGATCGGCGCGCCGACGGCGATGGCCGGGGCGACCTTGTGGGCGCACAGGTTCAGCGGGAAGTTGAACGGCGCGATGCCGAGGACGACGCCCTTGGGGAAGCGGCGCGTCAGGGCGAGGCGGCCCGTGCCGCCGGCGTCCGTGTCGAGGCGCTGGGCCTCGCCGCCGTTGAAGCGGCGGGCCTCCTCGGCGGCGAAGCGGAACACGGACACGGCGCGGCCGACCTCGCCGCGGGCCCACTTCAGGGGCTTGCCGTTCTCGGCGGTGATGAGCCGCGCGATCTCCTCGGTGCGCTCGGCGAGCCGCTTCGACACGTGGTCGAGGGCGGCGGCGCGCACATGCGCGGGGGTGGCGGCGAACTCGTCGACGACGGCGTGGGCGGCGGCCACGGCCTCTTCGACCTGGGCCTCGGTGGGCACGCTCACCTGGCCGACGAGGTGGCCGTCCCAGGGGGAGGTGACGTCGAAGGTGGTCTCGCCGGTGGCCTGGCGGCCGGCGAGCCAGAAGGCGTGGGTGGCAGTCATCGCGGTCCCGGCCCTTCCGAGTAGTGGGGTGTCTGGCGCACGCGCTTGGCGCTCAGCTCACACGGTAGGGCCGGAGGAGCCGCTGGGGGTTTGTCCGCCGTGGAGTGGTCGCGCCTCGGGGTCCGCCGGTTCGGCAGGTACGGGGGCCGGTCCTGCCGGTTCCCCGACGGGGGCGACCGGGGCGGGGCGCCGGTCGGGGGCGGCCGCGAGGTGGTCGGCGGGGGCGGTGAGCCGGTCGGCCGGGGCGGTGAGCTTGTCCGCGGGGGGCGCGGGACGCCGCTCGGCGCGGACGATCAGCCACACGCCGGCCACGACGACGACGCCGCCCAGCGCGATCGGCCAGGTCACGGCCTCGTCCAGGACGAGCCAGCCGAGGAGGACGGCGACCACCGGGTTGACGTACGCGTAGGTGGCGACGAGGGAGATCGGCGCGGTCTGCAGGAGCCAGGCGTACGCGGTGAACGCGACCAGCGAGCCGAAGACGATCAGGTAGGCGAGGGCGCCCCAGGACCGGGCGGACACCTCCGCCAGGTCCAGGCCGCGCTGCTCCCCGCGGACCAGTCCGACGAGGGCGCAGCCGATGCCGCCCGCCAGCATCTCGTAGGCGCTCGCGGTGAACGGGTTGCGCGGCATCGGGATGCGCGAGGAGGAGAACGAGCCCGCCGACCACATCAGGGTGGCGACGACGACGGTGAGGACGCCGCCGATGCGGACGTCGCCGCTCAGGCCGGGGAGGCTGAGCAGCGCCAGACCGGCGAGGCCGAGCACCACTCCGGCGTACGCGGCGGGGCCGGGGCGCTCGCCGAACGCGGTGCGCAGGACGACCACCCAGGCCGGGACGACCGCGACGAGCAGCGCGGCGAGGCCGGACGGCACGGAGGTCTCGGCGAGCACGACGAGGCCGTTGCCGCCGAGGAGCAGCAGCACGCCGACGACGGCGGCGGAGGCGAGCTGGGCGCGGGTCACCTTCAGGACGCCGGGGCCGTGGCGCCAGGCCAGCAGCGCGGCGAGGAGGAGGCCGGCGACGACGAAGCGCGCGCCGGCGGAGAGGAAGGGGGGCATGGTCTCGACGGCGATGCGGATGCCGAGGTACGTCGAACCCCACACGAGGTACACGATCGCCAGCGCGGCCCACACGGTGCCGCTGATGCGCGCGGTTGTCATGAGCAGGAGCGTATGGATCTTGCGCCCGGACGGCAAAGGATTTGCCCGATTCCGGGCAGGCGGGGCCTGCTTTTCGGGGCTGGTGAGCGCTGGTGGGGAGGTTTTCCTGTCGTGGGGGTGGTGGGGTGGCCGTCTTCGGCCGGGCGGCGGTGTCGGCGGCGGGGTTGGTTGACAGGGGGCCGGGGCCCGGGACGGGCCGCCGGGGTGGCGTGGGCGCGCCGGGGTGGCGTGGGCGCGCCGGGGTGCGCGGCTACTTCGCGCCCTTGCCGGGCCCGCCCTTGCCGTTCGCGGGCGGCCTGTCGCCGGTCGTCTTCAGAGCGAGCCACAGCTCCATCCGGACGTCCGGGTCGTCCAGGGAGCGGCCCAGGATCTCCTCGACGCGCCGCATCCGGTACCGCAGCGTGTGGCGGTGGACGCCCAGGTCGGCGGCGGCGGCGTCCCACTGGCCGTGCCGGGACAGCCACGCCCGCACGGAGGCCACCAGGTCGCCCCGGCCGGTCGCGTCGTGCTCGTACAGCGCCCGCAGCATGCCGTCGGCGAACGCCCGTACGGCGTCGTCGGCCAGCAGCGGCAGCAGGGAGCCGGTCGCCAGCTCCTCGTGCTCGACCAGGGCGCGGCCGCGCCGGCGGGCCACGGACAGGGCCTGCTCGGCCTGCTTGTAGGCGGTAGCGGCGGCTATCGGCCCGGCCGGTGCGGACAGGCCGATCACGGCGCCCGCGTCGTCCGCCTCGCGCGCGGCGTACGCGTCGCAGGCGGCGACCACCGCTCCCCCGTCCTCGGCCAGGACGACCAGCCGGTCCTCGCCCTCCGGGACGGTCAGCACGGCCTCCCCGGCGCGGGCCGCGGCCGCCTCCAGCGCGTCGGCCAGCACGGCGAGCGGCGGTTCGGCGGCCTGGTCCGCGTCGCCCGCCGCCTCCGCGATGAGCAGCCGGAACGGCGCGTCGAGCAGCCCTCCGTACAGATCGCCCGCGACCGTGCGGGCGTGGTCGGGCTGACCGGCCAGCATCATCCGCAGCACGGCCGCGCCGAGGCGCTGCTCGGCGGCCTGCAGGGAGCGGGAGCGTTCGGTGGTGAGGGTCAGCAGGGCGATCGCGGAGTGGACGGCGTACCGCTCCGCCGTGCCGAGCGGCGCGCCGGTGCCCACCGCCAGCGCGCCCCGCACGCGCCGCCCGGTGCCCAGCGACTGGAGCTCGACCCGGTCGTCGGTGCCGCCCACCACGGCGCTGGCCGGTGCGGCGCGTTCCCGCAGGCGCTCCACGTCCGGGGTGAGCCGGGCCGCCCTGCGCGCCGCCCAGTCGGGGGCGGCGGTCAGTACGGCCCCGGACGCGTCGTACAGCGCCGCCCACCCGTCGACGTGCGCGGCGAGCCGGGCGACCACCGCGTCGGGGCCCTCGGTGAGCGCCGCCCGGGTCAGCTCACGCTGCGCCTCGAACCCGGCGGTCACCGCCCGGTACTGGTCGGCGGCGAGCGCGGCGGAGACGGCCTTGGAGATCGCGAGGAACGGGGTGCGGCGCGGCACCTCCAGGAGCGGCAGCCCCTCCTCGCGGGCGGCCTCCAGCAGCGCGGCGGGGATCTCGTCGTAGTTGACGCCGACCGCGAAGCCGACTCCGACGACCCCGGCGCGGGCGAGCCTGCGGACGTACCGGCGCATGGCCTCGCCGTCTTCGGCGTCCAGCGTCATGGCGGTGGTGAGCAGCAGCTCCCCGCCCTCCATGTACGGCACGGGGTCGGCGAGCTCGCTGACGTGCGCCCAGCGGACGGGCGTGTCGAGGCGGTCCGCGCCGGCGCGCACGGCGAGCTTGAGCGCGGAGTGCTGGACGAGCGAGGCGAGGGTGAGCGGCATGGGACCGGCGGTCCTTCGGGACGGGGACGGGGGCGGCGCTTTTCGCCGTCCCGTATGAACGGCTCCCTTCGATTCTGCCAGGACGTACGACTGCGGCGTACCGCACCGGCGGGCGCACGCCATCCCGCGGGCCCGCGGCACCCGGCGCGTGGATACGTCGACACGTCGACGCGGCCGGGCACCGCCAGGCGCCGCCGTCGGTGCGCCCGACCCGGCGCCGGGATGGGACCGGACGCCGGTCCCCCTGCCGGCCGGGCGCGGGGGCCCGCCCGCCGGTCGGTCAGGCGCGCAGGTCCACCAGGAGGGGCGGGGCGTGCTCGCCCCGGACGCCGGTGACCGACAGGACCGCGTGCCCGGCCGGGACGGCGTGGGCCAGTTCGGAGGCCGACCAGCGCTGGCGCTCCACCTCCCGTACCGTCACCGCCTCGGCGGTGGCCGCGCGCCCGGTGACCAGGCGCCGCATGAAGTGCAGGGCCTTGGTGAGCGGCTCGTCCGCGATGATCTGGCGGTTGGTGACGTCGCGGGTCTGCACCCACTCCGTGCCCCACACCTCCGCGAACCGGCCGCCGTCCCACGGCGCGAGGCCCGAGAAGGCCATGCGGCAGCCGACCGCGCCGAGCAGCGGCCCGCGCAGCGGCTCCGGCACGTCCTGGAGGGTGCGCAGCGACAGGACGACGCCCGCGTGCGCGGAGCGGAGGCGCTGGATGGCGCGCACCGAGTCGGCGGTGATCGTGTCGGTGGCGTCGTCCAGCACCAGGCAGGCGAAGAGCGACCGGTCGGCGCGGGCCGACGCGGCGTCCGTGAACTGGGCCAGCAGCAGCCGCGCGATGATCCGGGACGCCTCGGCGTGGCCGCGCTCGGGCAGGTCGACGCGGACCCGCAGCGGGTGCTCGATGGCGCGCAGCGAGAAGCGGGGGCCGTCCCCGTCGGTGCGGAAGAAGCCCGCGAACGCCGGGCGGTCCAGGAAGGCGACGCGCTCGGCGAGGAGGACCGCCACGTCGTCGCCCCGCTCGGCCTGCCGGGCGCGGGCGTCCAGCTCCCTCAGCTGCGCCGGGTCCCCCGCGACGGCGGCGCGCAGCTCCGCGAGGACCTTCGGGGCGCCGCCGAGGAGCTCGCGCAGCTCCGGTACGCCGGGGAAGCGTCCGTAGGCGGCCCGGTACGGCCCGATGAGCTGGGCCAGCGCGGTCGCGGCGCGGCGGCTGTCCGGTACGAGGTCCCCGACCAGGGCCTCCGCGAGGGTGCGCGCGGCCTCGTCGGGGTCGTCGGAGCCGCCGTACAGGTCGATGTCGTGCCGTGTGTCGGGGCGGCCCACCGCGATGACCACGTCGAACGCGGCGTCCGGGGCGAGCGGCGCGCCCTGCGCGGTGACGGCCACGACGGCGGCGCGGTTGGCGAGCGCCTGGAGGCACAGGGCCTCGGTGACGGGCCGGACCAGGTGGACGGTCTTGCCGGACGCGGCCGGGCCGACCGCGAGGAGCGACGTGCCCAGCAGGGCGGGTTCCAGGGCGACGCCGGTGGTGCGGCGGGCGTACGGGTTGCGGGGGTGGTCGGCCGCGGTGCCGATGCGGACCTGGCCGGTGGCGAGGTCGTGCGTGGCGGTGCGGACCGGGAGGTCCCGCTCGCCCGAGGGGTGCCCGCAGGCGGCCGGTCCCTGGGCGCGCACGGCGTCGGTGAACGCGGCGAGGCGGCCGGGGTGGGTGCGCACCCCGTGCCAGGCGCGCTGGATGCGGGCGTAGTCGACGTCGCCGAGGGCGCCCGTGCGGGCGGCTTCCGCGAGCCGGTCGGCGGCCTCGTGCAGCCCGGCGGCACGCAGCTCGGGCCAGTCGGCGGGGTCGGCGCCGGAGCCGGGCGGCGTGGGCCGGGCGGCCGTGGCGCGGGGGCGGCGGACGCAGCGGCGGATCAGCTCGGGGACGTGCCCGATGCGGGCGAAGAAGATCAGCAGGCCGGTCCCGACCACGGCGTAGTAGACGTTGCTGGCGTCGGCCCACGTGACCGGGTCGCTGCGCCATTCGTCGGGGGTGAGGACGAGGAGCGGCCACAGCCAGTAGTGGCCCAGATAGCCGTTCCACAGCAGCGACCACAGCAGCCACCCGCTGAGCAGCGAGATCAGCGCACCGGCGACGAGGCGCCGGGTCGGGACCCGCTCGGGCTCCTCCGCGGCGCGCGGGCGGTGGCCGAAGCGCCACACCCCGGGCTCGGCCTCCGGCCTCGGGGTGCGCAGCCACTCCACGATCGGCGTCCCCGCCGGGGCTCCGGGCGCGTGGCGCGGTGGCGGCGGGGCGGCGGGCGGCACGGGCGGTGCGGCCGGGGGCCGGGGCGGGCCGGGCACCGGGTGCGGGGCGGGGTCGTGGGTGCCCCGTGCCTCGTACGACGTACCGTCCCTGTCCATCTGTCCCTGCCCCCTGTGCTGCCAGGCCGCGCGCGTCTGTGCACCGGCCAATCTAGTGCCCGTGCGGCGCCCGGGGGCCGGTCCACGCGGAACGCGCGCCGCCGAAAGCGCCAGGGCCGCGGACACCGTGTGCCGCGCAGGCCCGTCCGTGCCACGGCGCGTCCGTGCCACGGCGCGTCCGTACCACGGCGCCCGGCTGGCGGCGCCACGGCGCCCCCAGCCGCCCGGCCGCCGCCGGCGGCTTCGACGCTATGTCCGCCGCGGACAACGCACCCGCCCGGACCACTCCCGAACGGCGCATGCCCGGGTGGCGCGCACGGGCCTAGCCTGCGGGAGAAAGTAGACCCAGAGCGTCCGTAAGCACCCCCAGGAGCCCCGCATGACCGAAATTGCGCAGGAGCGCCGCGTCGTCACCGCCATTCCCGGCCCGAAGTCCCAGGAGCTTCAGGCCCGCCGCGTCGCCTCCGTCGCGGGCGGCGTCGGCTCCGTCCTCCCGGTGTTCACCGCCCGCGCGGGCGGCGGCATCATCGAGGACGTCGACGGCAACCGCCTGATCGACTTCGGTTCCGGTATCGCCGTGACCTCCGTGGGCGCCTCCGCCGAGGCCGTCGTGCGCCGCGCCTCGGCGCAGCTGGCGGACTTCACCCACACCTGCTTCATGGTCACGCCGTACGAGGGCTACGTGGAGGTCTGCGAGGCGCTGGCCGAGCTGACGCCGGGCGACCACGCCAAGAAGACCGCGCTCTTCAACAGCGGCGCCGAGGCCGTCGAGAACGCGGTCAAGATCGCCCGCTCGTACACCAAGCGCCAGGCCGTCGTCGTCTTCGACCACGGCTACCACGGCCGTACGAACCTCACGATGGCGCTGACCGCCAAGAACATGCCGTACAAGCAGGGCTTCGGCCCGTTCGCGCCCGAGGTCTACCGCGTCCCGGTCGCCTACGGCTACCGCTGGCCGACCGGCCCGGAGAACTGCGGCCCCGAGGCCGCCGCCCAGGCCATCGACCAGATCACCAAGCAGATCGGCGCCGAGAACGTCGCCGCGATCATCATCGAGCCGGTCCTCGGCGAGGGCGGCTTCATCGAGCCGGCCAAGGGCTTCCTCCCGGCGATCGTGAAGTTCGCCAACGACAACGGCATCGTCTTCGTCGCGGACGAGATCCAGTCCGGCTTCTGCCGCACCGGCCAGTGGTTCGCCTGTGAGGACGAGGGCATCGTCCCGGACCTGATCACCACCGCCAAGGGCATCGCGGGCGGTCTGCCGCTCGCGGCCGTCACCGGCCGCGCCGAGATCATGGACTCCGTGCACGGCGGCGGCCTCGGCGGCACCTACGGCGGCAACCCGGTGGCCTGCGCCGGTGCGCTCGGCGCCATCGAGACGATGAAGGAGCTCGACCTCAACGGCAAGGCCAAGCGCATCGAGGAGGTCATGAAGGGCCGCCTCGCCGCCATGCAGGAGAAGTACGCCGACAAGGTCGGCTGCAGCATCGGCGACATCCGCGGGCGCGGCGCGATGATCGCGATCGAGCTGGTGAAGGACCCGGCGACCAAGGAGCCGAACCCGGAGGCCGCCGGCGCGCTGGCGAAGGCCTGCCACGCGGAGGGCGTGCTGGTCCTGACCTGCGGCACCTACGGCAACGTCCTGCGCTTCCTGCCCCCGCTGGTCATCGGCGAGGACCTGCTGAACGAGGGCCTGGACGTCATCGAGAACGCGTACGCCGCGCTCTGACGGCGGGCCGGCACCTCGGCCCATGCCGGCGCGCGCGGAGCCGTACGCGCCGGTACGTGAAGAAGGTGTGGGGGGCCGATGGCGGGTTGGAGTTCCGCCTGTCGGTCCCCCTCCCCGTCGCGTAACGTCGGAGCCGATGAGAGAAGAACCCCGCTCGCAGGGGACTGCGGGCGGAGCCGGGTCGGGACCTCCCCAGTTCCTCCCCGGACGTGCCATCGCGCACCACGCCGGCGCCTCGCGTGCCGGTGATCCTCACCGATCGGACCGCCGCGCGCCCCACACCCCCCGGGGCGAGCGGCACACCGGTCCCGGCGGCCGTCCCGGAACAACCCCCCCTGTTCCGGGACGGCCGGCTTTCGTTGTGGCGCTGCTGTCGCTGTGCGCCTTCGCGCTGGTCACCTGGCAGGTCGCGGTACGCGGCCCGCTCGCCGGGCTGGACGAGCGCGCCGGGCGCGCGCTGGCCGGACGGGGCCCCGCGTGGCTCACCGAGCTCGGCGCCGACCTCGGCCATCTGCACGTCGCCCTTCCGGTGCTGGCCGCCGCCATGGGCTACGCCGTGTGGCGCGGGCGGTGGCGGGCCGCGCTGTGCGCGGGCGCGGCCATGGCGCTCGTACCGGCCCTGGTGGTGCCGCTGAAGCTGCTGCTGGACCGGCCGGGCCCGTTCACCGGGGCGACCGGCTACTACCCGTCCGGGCACACCGCGACGGCGCTGGTGGCGTACGGGGCGGCGGCGCTGCTGACGCGCCCGCGCGCGCTGGCGCCCGTCGCCGCGGTGCTGACGGCGGCGACGGGCGCGGGCCTGGTGCTGCGCGGCTACCACTGGCCGCTGGACGTGGTGGGCAGCGTGCTGCTGTTCGGGGCGGGTTTCGCGGGGGTCAGCGCCAGGGGTAGGCGTCGAAGTTCCGGGAGAACTCCCAGCCGTTGAAGCGGTCCCAGTTGATGGACCAGGTCATCAGGCCGCGCAGGGCCGGCCAGGCGCCGTGGGGGCGGTAGGTGCCGCAGTCGGTGTTCTTCGTCAGGCAGTTGAGGGCCTTGGCGACCTCGGCGGGCGGGGTGTGGCCGTTGCCCGCGTTCGGGGAGGCGGGCAGGCCGATGGCGACCTGCTCGGGGCGCAGGGCCGGGAAGAAGCGGCCGGTGTCGCCCGCGACGGGGAAGCCGGTGAGCAGCATGTCGGTCATGGCGATGTGGAAGTCGGCGCTCCCCATGTGGTGGTACTGGTTGTCCAGGCCCATGATCGGGCCGGAGTTGTAGTCCTGGACGTGCAGCAGCGTGAGGTCGTCGCGCAGGGCGTGGATGACCGGCAGGTAGGCGCCGGCGCGCGGGTCCTGGCCGCCCCAGGGGCCGGAGCCGTAGAACTGGTAGCCGAGCTGCACGAAGAACGTCTCGGGCGCCATGGTGAGGACGAAGCCGTCGCCGTACTTGGCCTTCAGCGTCTTCAGGGCGGAGATCAGGTGGACGATGACCGGGGTCGTGGGGTTGCGGAAGTCGGTGTCCCCGGTGTTGAGGGACAGCGAGTGGCCCTCGAAGTCGATGTCGAGGCCGTCGAGTCCGTACTCGTCGATGATCTTCGATACGGAGGAGACGAACGCGTCGCGGGCGGCGGTCGTGGCGAGCTGGACCTGGCCGTTCTGGCCGCCGATGGAGATCAGGACCTTCTTGCCCGCGGCCTGCTTGGCCTTGATGGCGGCCTTGAACTCCTCGGGTGTCTCGACGTTCGGGCACTCGCTGCGGGGGCAGAGGGCGAAGCGGATGTCGCCTGAGGTGACGGAGGTCGGCTCGCCGAAGGCCAGGTTGATCACGTCCCAGGAGTCCGGCACGTCCGCCATGCGGGTGTAGCCGGAGCCGTTGGCGAAGCTCGCGTGGAGGTAGCCGACCAGGGCGTGGGCGGGCAGCTGCGGGCCGGGGCCCGGCGTGCCGGCCTTCGCGGTGCGCGCGGTGACCACCGGCGACCGGGGCGACTCGCCGGCGCTGTTGGCGGCGGTGACCTGGAAGCCGTACGAGGTGTCGGCGGCGAGGCCGGTGACGGTGGCCGACGTGCCGGTGGCGGTGAGCGCCTTCACGCCGTCGCGGTACACGGTGTAGCCGGTCGCGCCGCTGACGGGCCGCCAGGTGAGCGGCACGCTGGACGAGGTGGGTGTGCCCGCGGTCAGGCCCGCGGGCGCGGCCGGGACGGTGACCGGGTCGCCGCCGGGGCCGGTGAGCGACAGGTCGTCGGCGTGGTAGGCGGCGGTGCCGTACCAGCCGTGGGTGTACACGGTGACCGAGGTGGTGGCGGGGCCGGTGCGGAAGGTCGTGGTGAGCTTCTGCCAGTCGGCCGCGGAGGGCGTCCAGGTGTACGTGTCGGTGGTGCCGGTGCCGGTCGCGCCGAGGTACGCGTAGCCGCCGCGCACCCAGCCGCTGAGCGTGTACGCCGAGTCGGGGCGTACGGCGACGGTCTGGGAGCAGCGGGCGTTGTCGCCGCCCGTCGGGGTGGCCTTCAGGGCGCCGGTGCCGCCGTGCACGGGACTGGTGACGGCGGCTCCGCTGCCCGCCGTGCACGTCCACCCGTCGAGGCCCGACTCGAAGCCGCCGTTGCGGAGGAGCTCCGGGTCGGCGGCCGTCACGCGGGCGGCGGGGGCGTTCTGGAGGAGGGCGGCGGTCCGGGCGGGGACGTCCCGGCCGGCGGAGGGGGCCGTGTGGTGCGGGCGGGCCTCGGCGGTCTGCGTGGCGGCGGCGAGGCCGCCCGCCGCGAGGACGGCCGCGAGCACGGCGGCGAGAGGTCTGGTGCGACGGGTGCGGTCCACAACTGCCTCCGGGTGTGGGGGTGTACGTGCGGCGCGCACAACATGGTCCAGACCAATCCGGTTGTCAAGACCTCCCGTCTCCGCCGCCGCGGGCCGCCAGGCACCCGGCCGCCTCGTGCATCGCCAGTTCCAGCAGCACGGGGTCGGTGAGCGTGCCCGCCCCGTCGGGCAGCACCAGCCAGCGCACCGCTCCCGACGTGCGTCCGGGATACGGCACCACGATCCAGGTGCCGCCGCCCGCGCCGCGCATGCCCGTGCCCACCCAGCGGGCGGCCGTGCCGACGGGGACGAAGAAGCCCATCCGCGCGTCGCCGAAGTCGCACAGGACCGGCCCCGGGCGGTCGACGAGCCGCTGGAGCACGTCCAGCGTCGGGTAGCCGAGGCGCGCCGGGAGGATGAGCACGTCCCAGCGGCGCCCGGCGGGCAGGAGCGTGACGCCGTTGGGGTCGCGCTCCCACTCCCAGCGGGCCCCCTCCGGGTCGGGCGCCACCGACACCAGCCACTCCACGGCCGCCCGGGCCCCCGCCGCACCGCCCCTCCCCGAAGGCCCCGTGGGTCCCATGGGCTCCGAAGGCCCGGAAGGCCCCGTGGGTCCCGTGGGCCCGGAAGCCCCCGAAGGCGCCGCGTCGTCGGGCGTCGCCGGCCGCCCCGTCGTCCCGGTTGTCTCCCGCGTGCCCGGCGTCTCCGTACCCGTCATGTGCCACAGCCTCCATGTCCGTGTGTGACCGCCCTTGCCGGGCGGTGCCTTCACACGGGAGAGGCCGATGTGCGGGGTTCATGACGCGGGTTCGGCGCCCCGGAAGGAGCGGACCGGCGCGCGGCAGGGGCGCGCACCAGCGAGAACGCCCCGGCCGCACGCCCCGCGCTCCCCGGCGGGGGGTCCTGATCCGGCGCTAGCTGTCGAAGCCGAGGCCCAGCCGATCCAGGGCCCGCAGCCACAGGTTGCGGCGGCCGCCGTTGGCGTCGGCGCGGGCCAGGGACCACTTGGTCACGCCGATGCCCGCCCAGGCGAACGGCTCGGGCGGGAACGGCAGCGGCTTGGTGCGCACCATCTCCAGCTCCGTGCGCTCGGTCCGCTCCCCCGCCAGCAGATCCAGCATCACCTCCGCGCCGAACCGGGAGGCCCCCACGCCGAGACCGGTGTACCCGGCGGCGTACGCGACCCTGCCCCGGTGCGCCGTGCCGAAGAAGGGCGAGAAGCGGGAGCAGGTGTCGATGGCGCCGCCCCAGGCGTGGGTGAACCGGACGCCCTCCAGTTGCGGGAAGCAGCGGAAGAAGTGCTCGGCGAGGGTCAGGTACGTCTCGGGCCGCTGCTCCAGCTCCGCGCGGACGCGGCCGCCGAACGGGTAGATCGCGTCGTAGCCGCCCCACAGGACGCGGTTGTCGGCGCTGAGCCGGAAGTAGTGGAACTGGTTGGCGCTGTCGCCGAGGCCCTGGCGGTTCTTCCAGCCGATGGAGGCGAGCTGGTCGGCGCCGAGCGGCTCGGTCATCAGGGCGTAGTCGTAGACGGGGACGGTGTAGGGGCGGGCGCGCCGGACGAGGGACGGGAAGACGTTGGTGCCGAGGGCCACCCGCCGCGCGAGGACCCGGCCGTACGGGGTGCGTACGGCGAGGGCGGCGCCGGACGGGGCGAGGTCGAGGCCGCGGGTGTTCTCGTACATCCGCACGCCCGCGTCGAGGCAGGCGCGCTTGAGGCCCCAGGCGAGCTTCGCGGGGTGGAGGAGGGCGACCGAGCGCCGGTCCCAGAGGCCGCCCAGGAAGGTGGGCGAGTCGACCTGGGCGCGGACGGCGTCCCGGTCGAGGAGTTCCAGTCCCTCGTCGAGGCCGAGGCGCCGGGCCTCCTCGTACAGGTCGCGCAGTTCGTCCAGCTGGTGGGCCTGGGTGGCGACGTCGATCTCGCCGGTGCGCTCGAAGTCGCAGTCGATGCCGTAGGAGGCGACGGTCCGCTCGATGGCGTCGAGGTTGCGCAGGCCGAGCTCGTGGAGCCGGGGCAGTTCGGCGGGCCAGCGGGCGAGGCCGTTGCCGAGGCCGTGGGTGAGGGAGGCGGCGCAGAAGCCGCCGTTGCGGCCGGAGGCGGCCCAGCCCGCCTCCCGGCCTTCGATGAGCACGACGTCCCGCCCGGGGTCGCGCTCCTTGGCGAGGAGCGCGGTCCACAGTCCGCTGTAGCCGCCGCCGACGACGAGGAGGTCACAGTGCTCGGTGGCGGTGAGGGCGGGGAGGGGGGAGGGCCTGCCGGGGTCTTCCAGCCAGAAGGGCACGGGCTGGGCGTAGGTGAGTGATGGTGCAGCGGTTCGCCTGGCGACTGGGGCCATGGCTTCCAACTCCCTCGGGTTCTAGTGGGGTGTGTCCGTTCGCTTGCGCCGGGCGGCGAGGAGCTGTCCGGCGACGACGGCCAGGACGGCCAGGACGAACATCGCCGTGCCGACGACGTTGATCTGTACGGGGGTGCCGCGCTGGGCGGAGCCCCAGACGAACATGGGGAAGGTGACGGTCGATCCGGCGGTGAAGTTGGTGATGATGAAGTCGTCGAACGACAGGGCGAAGGCGAGCAGCGCGCCCGCGGCGATGCCCGGCGCCGCGATCGGCAGGGTGACCCTCAGGAAGGTCTGGACGGGCCCGGCGTACAGGTCCCGGGCGGCTTCCTCCAGGCGCGGGTCCATGGACAGCACCCGCGCCTTGACGGCGACGACGACGAAGCTGAGGCAGAACATGACGTGGGCGATCAGGACCGTCCAGAAGCCCAGCTCGGCGCCCATGTTGAGGAACAGGGTGAGCAGCGAGGCGGCCATCACCACCTCCGGCATGGACAGCGGCAGGAAGATCAGCGCGTTGACGGCGCCGCGTGCCCGGAAGCGGTAGCGGACCAGCGCGAAGGCGATCATCGTGCCGAGCACCGTCGCGCCGAGCGTCGCCCAGGCGGCGAGCTGGAGCGACAGGGTGAGCGCCCCGCACAGGTCGGGCACGCCGCAGGGGTCCTTCCAGGCGTCGGCCGAGAACCGCTGCCAGGTGTAGTTGAAGCGGCCCTTGGGCTCGTTGAAGGAGAAGACGAGCACGACGACGTTGGGCAGCAGGAGGTAGGCGAGCGTGAGCAGGCCCGCGACGACCACCAGGTTGCGCCGTATCCAGCGCATCGGCTGACGCGACATCAGACCAGGTCCTCCGTTCCGGCGCGGCGGATGTAGACGGTGACCGTGATCAGCACGACGGCCATCAGGAGGAAGGACAGCGCGGCCGCCGTCGGGTAGTCCAGCACCCGCAGGAACTGGCTCTGGATGACGTTTCCGATCATCTTCGTGTCGGTCGATCCGAGGAGTTCGGCGTTGACGTAGTCGCCGCTCGCGGGGATGAAGGTGAGCAGCGTGCCGGAGACGACGCCCGGCATGGACAGCGGGAGGGTCACCTTGCGGAAGGTGGTGGCGGGAGAGGCGTAGAGGTCCCGGGCCGCCTCGTGCAGCCGCCCGTCGATCCGCTCCAGGGAGGTGTAGAGCGGCAGGATCATGAACGGCAGGAAGTTGTACGTCAGTCCGCAGACGACCGCGAGCGGTGTGGCCAGCACCCGGTCGCCCTCCGTCCAGCCGAGCCGGCTGGTGACGTCCAGGACGTGCAGGGCGTCGAGGGCTCCGACGACGGCGCCGCCGTCCGCGAGGATCGTCTTCCAGGCCAGCGTGCGGATGAGGAAGCTGGTGAAGAACGGCGCGATGACGAGGACGAGCAGGACGTGCCGCCACCGCCCGGCGCGGAAGGCGATGAGGTACGCGAGCGGGTAGCCGAGCAGCAGGCACAGCAGCGTCGCCGTCCCGGCGTACAGCAGCGACTTCAGGAACTGCGGGTGGTACTCGCGCAGCGCCTCCCAGTACGTCGGGAAGTGCCAGGTGACCCTGAAGCCCTCCTCCAGGGAGCCGGTCTGCACGGAGGTGGACGCCTGGTAGACCATCGGCAGCAGGAAGAAGACCAGCAGCCACAGCACTCCGGGCAGCAGCAGCCAGTACGGGACGAGCCGCCGGCGCGCGGAGCGGCGCCGCACGGCGGGCGCGGCCGGGGCCGCCGGAGCGGGCGGCCCGGCGGCGGCCGGGGTGTCGGCGGCGGCGGTCACGCGGCGTCCTCCACCGTCTCGACCCCGGCCTCCGCGTCCTGCGCGGCGTCGAGGCCGAAGGTGTGCGCCGGGTTCCAGTGGAGGACGACCTCGGCGCCGGGGACGAGGCGCCCGTCGCGCTCGATGTTCTGCTCGTACACCTTCAGGCCGGTGCTCGCGGGGCCGTCGACGGTGTACTCGGTGGACACGCCGATGAACGACGTGGCGGCGATGCGGCCGGCGACCCGGTTGCGGCCGGCGGGGATCGCGTCCGCGTCGTCGGCGTGCGCGAGCGTGATCTTCTCCGGCCGGATGCCGACGAGGAGCCGCTCACCGGCGCGGGCGGGCGTGGCGCAGCGCTCGGCGGGCAGCCGCAGCGGGCCGTCGCCCGCGGTGACGACGACGTCGGTGCCCGTCTCGGTGACGCGGGCCTCGATGAGGTTGGAGGTGCCGAGGAAGTTGGCGACGAAGGTGGTGCGCGGGTTGTCGTACAGGTCGGCGGGGGCGCCCAGTTGCTCGACGCGGCCGGCGTTCATCACGGCGACCGTGTCGGCCATGGTCATGGCCTCCTCCTGGTCGTGGGTGACGTGCACGAAGGTGATGCCGACCTCGGTCTGGATGCGCTTGAGCTCCAGCTGCATCTGGCGGCGCAGCTTCAGGTCCAGCGCGCCGAGCGGCTCGTCCAGGAGGAGGACGCGCGGGTGGTTGATGAGGGCGCGGGCGACGGCGACGCGCTGCTGCTGGCCGCCGGACAGCTGGTGCGGGCGGTGCCGGGCCTTGTCCCCGAGCTGCACCAGGTCGAGCATCGCGTCGACCTGGCGCTTGACGGACTTGACGCCGCGGCGGCGCAGCCCGAAGGCGACGTTCTCGTGGACGTCGAGGTGCGGGAAGAGGGCGTACGACTGGAAGACGGTGTTGACCGGGCGCTTGTGCGGGGGGAGGTCGGTGACGTCGCGGTCGCCGAGCAGGACACTGCCGGTGGTGGGTTCCTCCAGGCCGGCGATCATGCGCAGGGTGGTGGTCTTGCCGCAGCCGGAGGCGCCCAGCAGGGCGAAGAAGGAGCCCTCGGGGACGGTCAGGTCGAGCGGGTGGACGGCCGTGAAGGAGCCGTAGGTCTTGCTGATCCCGGCGAGGCGGACGTCGCCGCCGGTGTGGGTGTCGGTCATGGGTGTGGGTCCCAGGGGGTCGATGCGGATCGGGACGGGGGGGAGACGGGCGGGAGGGCGGCCGCGGCGGGGGCCGGCCGCGGCGGGGGCGGGCGGGGGCCGGGCGGGGGCCGGCTCAGGCGCCGATGAGCTTGGCGAACTTCTCCTCGAACGCCGTCTCCTCCTCGCCGCTCAGGGACCGGAAGGCGTGCGACTTCGCGGCCATGGCCCGGTCAGGGAGGATCAGCGTGTTCGCCGCCATCGCCGGGTCGATGCGGGCGAGTTCCTCCCGTACGCCGTCCACGGGGCAGACGTAGTTGATGTACGCGGCGAGCCGGGCGGCGACCGGAGGCTCGTAGTAGTAGTCGATCAGCCGCTCGGCGTTGGCCTTGTGCCGCGCTCCCGCCGGGACGAGGAGGTTGTCGGTGGAGGTGAGGTATCCGGCGGCAGGGATGGCGAACTTGATGTCCGGGTTGTCGGCCTGGAGCTGGATGAGGTCCCCGGCCCAGGCGAGGCACGCCGCGATGTCGCCCTTGCTCAGGTCGGCGGTGTAGTCGTTGCCGGTGAAGCGGCGGATCTGCTTGGTCTCGACGCCCTTGCGGAGCCTGCCGATCGCCGCGTCGTAGTCGGCGGCGGTGACCTTGCCGGGGTCCTTGCCCATGTCGAGGAGGGTCATGCCGACCGTGTCGCGCATCTCGGAGAGGAACGCGACGCGGCCCTTCAGCTTCGGGTCGTCCAGGAGCTGCGTGACGGAGTCGACGCGCCGTCCGCCGGTCGCCTTGGCGTTGTAGGCGATGACGGTGGAGATCCCGGTCCAGGGGTACGAGTGGGCCCGGCCGGGGTCCCAGTCGGGGCGGCGGAACTGCGGGGCGAGGTTGGCGTACGCGTGGGGGAGGTTCGCCGGGTCGAGCCTCTGCGCCCAGCCGAGGCGGATGATGCGGGCGGCGAGCCAGTCGGTGACGCAGATCAGGTCGCGGCCGGTGTCCTGGCCCGCGGCGAGCTGCGGCTTGATCTTGCCGAAGAACTCGACGTTGTCGTTGATGTCCTCGGTGTAGGCGACGGCGATCCCGGTGCGGCGGGTGAACGCCTCCAGCGTCGGGCGGCGCTTCTCGTCGTCGCTGACGTCGATGTACTGCGTCCAGTTGGAGAACGCGAGCCGCTTCTCCTTCGCCGAGTGGTCGGTGGCCGCCGGGCCCTGGCCCTCCCGCTTGGCGGGCGGGATGCCGCAACCGCCGAGCCCGAGGGCGCCGCCGAGGGCGAGGGCGCCGACGCCCGAGGCGCGCAGCAGGGAGCGGCGGGTGAGGGCTCCCCTGCCGTTCGTCAGGCTGCGCCGCATCGCGGCGAGTTGTGCCGCGGAGAGGCGGTCGGGCTCGTACTGCTCCATGCGCTGTGCCTTTCGGGAAGGGTCGGGCCGCCGTCCGGGCGGCGGGCGGGCTGCGGGCTGCGGGTCCCCGGGGGTCGTGCGGCGCCGGTCCTTCCCGGCGTCCGCGGTGCGGTCGTCCACGGTGTGTGTGACCTGCGCGTACTCCTCGAAGGAGTAGGTTGGCATGTCCGTGCGGAAGCCCGGCGCGCGGTGGGCCGGTAGGCGGGCGCGGCAGGGCGCCGTACCGCGTCGGCGGCGGTGCGGAAGTGCTCGTCCATGGAGGCTCTCCCGTCGTCGCGGCGTCAGGTGGGTGCCGATCCTGACAGAGAGGCATGCGCCCAACAAGGGATTCCGTTGTTGCCTTTTGATTACGCGACGGATTCGGTCGGCCCTCGGGGGCGCTGCCCGGGGAAATCCCGTACGCGGTCCCGGCGGTGGCTGAAATGCTGGCCGCATGGAACGACGAGAGGCGCTGATCAAGCAGGTCGGCAGGGGCGAACGGGTCAAGTACCTGCACTTCTGGGGACACCGGCCGCGCCCCGACGGACGGATCGGGGCGAGCTGCCTGAGCCAGTGGTGGCCGTCGCCGTTCACCGTGGACGGCGTCCGGTACGCGACGGCGGAGCACTGGATGATGGCCGCCAAGGCGCGGCTGTTCGGCGACGCGGAGGCGGAGCGCCGGGCCGTCGAGGCGCCCGGCCCGGCGCAGGCGAAGCGGGTGGGGCGGCTGGTACGCGGCTTCGACGACGCCGTCTGGGAGCGCGAGCGGTACGGGATCGTGGTGGCCGGCAGCCTCCACAAGTTCGAGCAGAACCCGGAGCTCGGCGGCTTTCTGCTGGGCACAGGCAGGCGGGTGCTGGTGGAGGCCAGCCCCGTGGACCGCGTCTGGGGCATCGGCCTCGCCGCCGACGACGAACGGGCGCAGGACCCGGCGCGCTGGCGGGGGCTCAACCTGCTCGGCTTCGCCCTGATGGACGCCCGCGAGGAGCTGCGCGGCGGATAGGTCGCGCATGGCCTGCCGGTGCGGCGCCGGGGGACCGCGCGGCCGGCGCCGGTCGGCTTCGGGTACGCGCCGGGGGCCGCGCGCCGGTCCCGCGCGGTGGCGCGCCGCGGCCCGGCGCGCGAAGGACGTGCCGGGCCGGGAGGTGAAGCCCCGCGGATCAGGCGCTGGACGCCAGGCCGAGGAAGCTGGCGAAGGCCACCAGCAGGATCACCGGGATCAGGACGGCCGCGATGATGCCGGTGACCAGGCCCGCCGTGGCGGCGCCCTTGTTCGTGGCCTCGCCCCGGTTCGCCTTGCCGCGGCCGACCGCGCCGAAGATGATCGCCAGGATGCCCAGGATCACGCCGAGGAACCAGAGGACCCCGGTGACTGCGCAGACGGTGCCGATGATGCCGAGCACCAGTCCCGCGGTGCCCATGCCGTTGCTGGGCTGCTGCGCGACGGGGACGCCGTAGGCGGGCGCGGGCTGCCCGTACGGCGAGGGCTGGGGGGCCTGCGGGTAGCCGGCCGGCGGAGGGCCGGCGGGTGCCGGGTAGCCGTACCCGGGCTGCGGCGGCTGGCCCGCCCCGTACGGGTTGGGCTGCCCGTAGCCGCCGGGCTGCTGCTGGTACGGATCGGACATGAGTGGTCTCCCCTCCACGGATGCGTCGGCCCATCGTATGGCCCGACGATCAGCGGGGTGCGCCGCTTCAGGAGTCCGTGATCACCAGGGAGGTGGCGTAGGGGTCGTCGTAGTCGTGGTCGCCGATCTTCTCGTCGTTCTGCGCCTGGACTATCGCCCAGATCAGGAGGCCGAGGACCAGCGCGCCGAGCGCGATGCCGACCGCTCCCATGACGATGCCGGCCGTGGCCATGGCGCCGTTGTTCGCCTCGCCCCGCTGGACGCGCTTGCGCGCGATGATGCCGAAGACCAGGGCGATGATGCCGAGGATGATGCCGAGCCCGTACAGCCAGCACATCACCAGCGAGATGATGCCGACGACCATCGCGGCGATGCCGAGGCCGTTCGCCGGGGCGGCTCCCCACGGGCCGCCCGCGCCGTACGTCCCGTACGCGCCGGGGTAGCCGCCCGGGTAGCCGTAGCCGCCGACCGGGGCGCCCGCCGCGGGGGTGGCCGGCGCCGGGTAGCCGTACGGGCCGGGCGCGGGCTGCGCGGGGCCGCCGGGCGCGACCGGCGGCGGAGGCAGCTGGTCGCCGGCCGGGGAGCCGAACCCGCCGGTGGGCATCGACGTCACCGTCGGCTGATCATGCGGCCCCGAAGGCGGCGCGCCGCTCTTGCCGAGGCCGACCCCCGGCGACTGGGCCGGCCGGCTCTCCGGCGGCGCCCAGGGATCGTTCCGGTCGGTGTTCTCTGGCATGGCCCTCCCCCATCGTGTCCGGCCATGCTAACGACCCCCCTACGATGAGCGGTGACCAGGGACGGCTCACCCGCACGGAGGAACCCGATGACCGATCTGCGCCCCTTCATCGCGGGCCTGCCCAAGGCGGAGCTGCACGTCCACCACGTCGGCTCGGCATCGCCCCGCATCGTCGCGGAGCTGGCGGCCCGCCACCCCGACTCGAAGGTGCCCACGGACCCCGAGGCGCTGGTGGACTACTTCACCTTCACCGACTTCGCGCACTTCATCGAGGTCTACCTGTCGGTCGTCGACCTGGTCCGCACCCCCGAGGACGTGCGGCTGCTGACGTACGAGGTCGCGCGGGACATGGCGCGGCAGAACATCCGGTACGCGGAGCTGACGATCACGCCGTTCAGCTCGACGCGGCGCGGGATCGACGAGAAGGCGTTCATGGCGGCCATCGAGGACGCCCGTACCGCCGCCGAGACCGAGCTGGGCGTGATCCTGCGCTGGTGCTTCGACATCCCTGGCGAGGCCGGGCTGGAGGCTGCGGAGGAGACCGCGCGGCTCGCCGTGGACCTGCGGCCGGAGGGGCTGGTGTCGTTCGGCCTGGGCGGACCGGAGATCGGGGTGCCGCGCCCGCAGTTCAAGCCGTACTTCGACCGGGCCATCGCCGCCGGTCTGCACTCGGTGCCGCACGCGGGCGAGACGACCGGGCCGCAGACGATCTGGGACGCGCTGCACGAGCTGCGCGCCGAGCGCATCGGCCACGGCACGAGCGCCCCGCAGGACCCCGCGCTCCTCGCGTACCTCGCCGAGCACCGCATCCCGCTGGAGGTGTGCCCCACCTCCAACATCGCCACCCGCGCGGTCACCGACATCGACCGGCACCCGATCCGGGAGATGGTCGCCGCCGGTGTGCTCGTCACCGTCAACTCCGACGACCCGCCGATGTTCGGCACGGACCTGAACACCGAGTACGAGGTCGCCGCCCGCCTCCTGGAGCTGGACGAGCGCGGGGTGGCCGCGCTCGCCAGGAACGCCGTCGAGGCGTCGTTCCTGGACCCGGCGGGCAAGGACCGGATCGCGCGGGAGATCGACGCGTACACGGAGCAGTGGCTCGCCCCCTGAACCGCGGCCGCTGCCGGTGACCGGGGGCGACGCGGGGCCGGGCGCCCGCGCGGCGCGGGGTCCGGGGTGCCGGGCGCTCGCGCGGTGAGCGGGCGCCAGGGTGCCGGGCGCTCGCGCGGTGAGCGGGCCCGCGCGGAGAATGGTCGTATGCGCACCCTCACCGTCGTGGGACACCGGGGCGACCCCTACCGGGTCCGTGAGAACACGGTCGCGTCGATCCGTTCGGCGCTGGCCCGCGGGGCGGACGCCGTGGAGATCGACGTCCGGCTGACCTGGGACGGGGTCCCGGTGCTCCTCCACGACGACACGCTGCGGCGGCTGTGGCACATCGACCGGCCGCTCGCCGCGCTGAGCTTCGCCGAGGTGCGCGAGCTGACCGGCCCGGAGGGCGTACCGACGCTGCACGAGGCGCTGGCCGCGGCCGCCCCGCACCGGGTGATGATCGACCTGCCGGGCGCCACCGAGGAGTCCGTGCGCGCCGTCGTCGGCGCCGTCCACGAGTGCGACGCGGAGGACCGGGTCTACTACTGCTCCAGCGCGCCCGCGATGCTGCTGGTCCGCGCCGCCGACCCGGCCGCCGAGCTGGCCCTGACGTGGACGACGCTCGCTCCGGCCCGCCCGGCGCTGCTGGACGCGCTGTCGCCGCGCTGGCTCAACTACCGCTTCGGGCTGGTCAGCAAGGCGCTGGCGGACCGGGTCCACCGGGACGGGCTGCTCGTCTCCTGCTGGACGGCCGACACCCGCAGGTCCATGCGTAAGCTGATCGCCAACGGGGTGGACTCCATCACCACCAACCGTGTGGACACGCTCAACGCCGTACTGACGGGAGCCCGTTCGTGACGTCCGACCCCTCCGCCGGGCCGCCCCGGCCCGGCGCCGAGGCCCGCACGCCTTGACCGGCATACGACTGCCGCGCCTCCGAACCGGAGCGCGCGGGGCCGGCGGGGGCGCTCGGGGGGTTCGCGCGCGCCCGTTCCTCGTCGACCTGGGGATCACGCTGCTGGTGCAGGCGGCGGTCACCATGCCGTTCGTGGTGCCGCGCGCCCCGAGCCTGCCCGAGGCGACCTGGACGGCGTACGGGCTGACGACGCTTTCGGTGCTGCCGCTGCTGTGGCGTCGGCGCGCGCCGGTCGCCGTGCTGCTCGCGGTGCTGGCGGCGGGCGGCCTGTACCGGTTCGCGGTGGACGGGCCCGGCCAGCCGCTGCCGTACCAGGGGCTCGTGGCGTTCTACACGGTGGCCGTGGCGTCCCCTCCCGTGAAGCGGTTCGCCGTCACGGCGCTCACCTTCGCGGTCATCTTCCCGTCGGTCGCCTACAACACCGGCGAGGCGCGGGAGCTGCTGTTCACGCTGTTCGTGTTCGGTGCCGCGTACGCCTTCGGACGGCTGACGGACACGCGGCAGCGGTACACGGCGGCGATGGAGGACCGTGCGGCGCAGCTGGAGCGCGCCAACCGGATCGAGGCCGAGCAGGCGGCCGCGCGCGAACGGGCCCGCATCGCGCGGGAGATGCACGACATCCTGTCGCACGCGGTGAGCCTGATGGTGGTGCAGGCGGAGGCGGGCCCGGTCGCCGTGCGGACGGCGCCGGAGCGGGCGGAGGCGGCGTTCGACGCGATCTCGGAGACCGGCCGGGAGGCGATGCGCCAGCTGCGCGGCATCCTCGGCGTGCTGCGCGAGGACCCGGACGGCCCGCGCGGCGACGCGCCCCGGTCTCCGCAGCCGGGCACGGCGGAACTCCCGGCGCTGCTGGAGCGGGTGCGCGGCAGCGGTCTGCGCGTCGTCCACGAGGTGGTCGGGCCGGCCGGGCCGGTGCCGGACGCGATCGGGGCGACGGTGTACCGGGTGGTGCAGGAGGCGCTGACGAACACGGTCCGCCACGCGGGCGCCACCGCGGCGACCGTGCGCCTGGAGTACGCGCCCGACGCGCTGCGGGTCACGGTGGTGGACGACGGGCGCGGGCCCGCCGGGCCGTACGGGGAGGCGGGGACGCATGGGAAGGGGCACGGGCTGATGGGGGTACGGGAGCGGGTCGCCGCGCACGGCGGTTCGGCGCACACGGGGGCGGGGCCCGGCGGCCGCGGCTTTCGCGTCGCGGTGCGGCTGCCGCTGACCGGGGCGGGCGACGGCACGGGCACCGCGGCACCGGTCGTGGACGGCGCGGCGCCGGTCGTGGACGGCGCGGCGGTGGGGCGGTGACCGTCCGGGTGGTCGTCGCGGACGACCAGGAGCTGGTGCGCAGCGGCTTCGCGATGATCCTTGACGCGCAGCCGGACATCGAGGTCGTCGCCGAGGCGGGGGACGGGGCGCGGGCCGTCGCCGCGGTGCGGGAGCACGCGCCGGACGTGGCGCTGCTCGACGTCCGCATGCCGGTCATGGACGGGATCGACGCGTGCCGGGAGATCACCTCGGGGACGGCGTGCCGCACGGTGATGCTGACGACGTTCGACTCCGACGCGTATGTGTACGAGGCCCTGCACGCGGGCGCGAGCGGCTTCCTGCTGAAGGACGTGCGCCGCGACGACCTGGTGCACGCCGTGCGGGTGGTGGCGCGCGGCGACTCGCTGGTCGCCCCGTCCGTGGCCCGGCGGCTGATCGAGGAGTACACGAGGCGGCCGGCCCGGCCGGTGGCGGTGTCGGAGCGGCTCGACGTGCTCACCGGCCGGGAGCGCGAGACGCTGCTGCTGCTCGCCCGCGGCCTGTCGAACGCCGAGATCGCCGCGGCACTCGTCGTCAGCGAGCACACGGTGAAGACGCATGTGGGCAACGTCCTGGCCAAGCTGGGCCTGCGGGACCGCATCCAGGCGGTGATCTGGGCGTACGAGACGGGTCTGGTGACGGCGAGCGCTCCCCCGGCCGGGGGATCCGGCGCCGCGGCGGCTCCCCCGCGCGGCTGAGGAGGCGGCCGGGCGAAGACCCCCCGTGACGGCGATCCGCCGCGGGCGCGGCGTCACGAGGATGGTTCCCGTCCACCACGACGGTCCCTCCCCGAGGAGTCCACCTTGACCAGCCGCATCCGGGCGCTGCTCGCCGCCGCCCTCGTCCTGGGGGTGACGGCCGGGCCGGCCCCCGCCGCCCCCGCCGGGCTCGCCGGGCTCGCCCCCGCCGCCGCGACGGCCGCCGCTGCCCCGGAGCCCGCCGCACCCGCCCCGTACGGCGCCCCGGACGCGGGCAGGCTGCGGGCCGCGCTCGACGGGCTGCCCGGCACCCACGCGACCGCCGCCCTCGTCCGCGTCGGCGGCACGGGCGGCGCGTGGCACGGCAGCGCGGGCGTCCACGACCTGCGCAGCGGCCGCCCGGCCGATCCGCACGGCCGGTTCCGGGCCGGGTCGGTGACGAAGGTGTTCACGGCGGCGACCGTGCTGCAGCTGGCCGCCGAGGCCCGGGTGGAGCTGCACCGGCCCGTACGGCACTACCTCCCCGACCTGATCCCGGCCTCGTACGCCGGGGTCACCGTGCGCCAGCTGCTCGACCACACCCACGGGATGCCGAACGCCGACTTCCCCGGCGACGACGTCCACGACTGGTACGCCCACCGCTTCGACGTGCACGACCCGCGCGCCGTGGTCGCGTCGGCGACGGCCAAGCCGCCCGTGGCGCCGCCGGGGACGGCGCAGCGGTACGGCAACATCGGGTACACGGTGGCCGGTCTGCTCGTCGAGCGGGTCACGGGCGACACGTACGAGAACCAGGTGACCCGGCGCGTGCTGCGACCGCTGGGGCTGCGGGACACGTATCTGCCCGGCACGTCACCGCGCATCCGGGGCCCGCACAACCGGGGCTACCAGGTGTTCCCGCTGCCCGACGGGACGACCGAACTGCGCGACGCCACCGTGTGGGGCGTGACGGACGGCTGGGCCGCGGGCGACCTGGTGTCCACGACGGCCGACCTGGAGCGGTTCACCGTCGCCCTGTTCCGGGGGCGGGTCGTGCCGGAGCCGTATCTGCGGGAGATGTTCACGCCGCCCGCCAAGCTGCCGGACGCGCCGCTGACGGCCGGGCTCCAGCGGTACGGGCTGCCCGATGGGCGGGTGCTGTGGCTCAAGACGGGCGGGCGCTGGGGGTACAACACGATCGTCGCGGCCACCGAGGACCTGTCCCGCACCCTGGTCTACTCGGTCAACTCCACCGACGCCAAGGGCCGGGACGCCAACCCGGTGACCGAGCGGATCATACGGGCAGCGTTCGACGCACCGTCGTGACCGGTTCCGTCAGGGCCTCCAGCCGCTTGATGTGGCGGCGCACGGCCAGCAGCGGGATCACCCCGAACACCCCGAACGACATGTCGATCACCGACCACCAGAAGGGGATGCCGCGGATCGGACCGCAGATCAGGGCGAGCGGGATGATCCCGGCGCAGGCGATGACACCGAAGTCGACGACCCAGATGTTGCGTACCGGGTCGCGGTACGGGCCGTAGAAGGCGACCGCGATGACCAGGTGCGCGAAGGCCAGCCAGTCGGTGCCGTACAGCAGGAACGGGTACCGCGCGTCGGCGGTGTCCAGGCCCTCGCGCACTCGCGCGACCCACTCCAGGAGGCCGGGGAAGGCGTCGGCGACGGGCGACGCCCACCCGGTCAGCGCCTCGTGGGCGAGGCGCAGTTCGGTCACGAGCGGGAAAGCGGTGACCCCGCTCAGCACCAGGCAGACGATGAAGAACACCAGCCACACACGGATCCGCCTCAGAAGGGCGCTCTGCTCGCTCATGCCCGCAGCGTACGCCCGCCTTTACACCGGTTTTACCGGCCCCCGGTGATCTTCCGCGCGACCGCGTGGGAGAGGATGGTGGCGCCTCCGGCCAGCGCCAGGCCGGCCACCGCGTCGCGCGCCCGCGCGGGCCGCAGCACCCCGGCGCGCCGCAGCCGCCCGCGCGCCCACAGGGTGAACGGCACCACGACGAGGGGCGAGGTCGCGGAGCCGGGCGTGTAGCCCCGTACGGCGGCGGCCTGGGCCAGGTGGACCAGCCCGTGCAGGCCGAAGCCGGTGAGCGCCCCCTGGTAGAAGCCGGACCGGCCCCCGGTGCGGGCGCCCGCCACGGCCGCCGCGCCGACGATCGCGCCCATCACCGCGACGGCCGCCCGGAACTCCCGGTCGTCCACCCCTTCCACGGCCTTCCACACCCGGTCGGGCACGCCGGGGAAGCGCTCGCGCAGCTCGGGCAGGTGTTCCCGCAGCCACCGGGGCCCGAAGGCCACCTCCTCGGCGTCGTGGATCGCCCAGGCGGCCAACAGCCCGTAGGTGACGGCGCGTTGCACGTCGTTGTCGCTCATGGGCGCATTGTCGTCCCGCCAGTCAGCGCCTGCGGCACGGCGCGGCCCGCGCGCCCCGGTGGCGTTCCTCACAGGCGGGCGGGCGGCTCAGGCCCGCAGGTAGGCGAGGACCGCGAGGACCCTGCGGTGGGTCTCCTCCGCAGGGGGGAGATCCAGCTTGGCGAGGATGCCGCCGATGTGCTTGCCGACGGCGGCCTCGGAGACGACGAGTTCGCGGGCGATGGCGCTGTTGGACCGGCCCTCGGCGATCAGGGCCAGCACCTCCCGCTCGCGCGGGGTGAGGCGCTCCAGCGGGTCGCGGCGGCGGCGCAGCAGCTGCCGTACGACCTCCGGGTCGACGACCGTGCCGCCGTCCGCGACGTCGCCGAGGGCCCGGACGAACTCCTCGACCTGGCCGACGCGGTCCTTCAGCAGATAGCCGACGCCCGACCCGTCGCCGGAGTCCAGCAGCTCGGCGGCGTAGGCCCGTTGGACGTACTGGCTGAGGACCAGCACCGGCAGCGCGGGGCGCCGCTCGCGCAGCCGGACCGCCGCGTGCAGGCCCTCGTCCTGGAAGCCGGGCGGCATCCGCACGTCCGTCACGACGATGTCGGGCCGCTGTTCCTCGACGGCGGCCATCAGGGCACCGGCGTCGCCGACGGCGGCGACGACCTGGTGGCCGCAGCGCTCCAGCAGGGCGGTCAGCCCGTCCCTCAGCAGCACGCTGTCCTCGGCAAGCACTACGCGGAGCGCTCGGTCCACTCGCAAGGGATCTCCACACACAGCAGGGTCGGCCCGCCCGGCGGGCTGGACAGGGAGAGTGTGCCATCGAGGACGGACACGCGGTCGGCGAGACCGGTCAGTCCGCTGCCCGCCGCGGCGTCGGCGCCGCCCCGGCCGTCGTCGCGTATCCGCAGGCGCAGCCGGCCGTCGCGGTGCCCGCCGGTGATCTCCGCGCGGCTCGCGCCGCTGTGCCGCGCCACGTTGGCGAGCGCCTCGCACACGACGAAGTACGCCGCTGCCTCCACCGCCTGCGGCAGCCGCCCGGGCAGGTCGAGGTGTACGTCGACGGGGACGGCGGAGCGGTCGGCGGCGTCGGTGACGGCGGCCTCCAGGCCGTAGTCGGCGAGGACCTTGGGGTGGATGCCGTGGATCAGCTCCCGCAGTTCGGCGAGGGCCTCGCCCGCCTCCCGGTGCGCTTGGGCGAGCTGGTCGGCGAGCGGCCCGGGCGGGGCGTCCAGGCGGGCGAGGCCGAGGGTCATCGTCAGGGCGACCAGCCGCTGCTGCGCCCCGTCGTGCAGATCGCGCTCGATGCGGCGCCGCTCCGCCTCGAAGGCGTCCACCAACCGCACGCGGGAGCGGGCCAGTTCGACGACCGCGGCGTCCGGGTCGCCGGCGCGCGGGGCGATCAGCAGCCGTGTCAGCGCGGCGCGGGCACCGGCCACGGCCCCCAGCGCGTACGCGCCCGCGGCCAGCAGCACCACGCCGAGGACGGCGACGCCGATCGCGCCCGGCCAGGTGGTGACCGTCCACTGCTTGAGCACCTTCGCCTCCTCGCCGTCCCCGACGGTTGCCATCAGCAGCGGCGTGGCGACCAGGGACAGCGGCCCGAGCAGGGCGACGGCGAGCGCCAGGACGTCGACCGGCCACAGCAGCCCGGCGAACAGCAGGGCGTGGCCGAGCTCCCGCCAGGTGGCGCCCTCCCGCAGCCGGACCGCCAGCCAGGCCCGCGGCCCTGCGGCCGTGACGCGCGCGTGCGGGTCCGGCGCCGGGTCCAGGTCGACCAGCCGCAGCCGGTGCCGCTCCGCCCACGCCACCGGAAGGCCCGCGAGGGCGGTGAGCAGGAGCAGCGGCAGGCCCACGAGGACGACGGCGAGCAGCCCGCCGGCCACGGCGGCGCTCACGATCCCCACCAGGACGACCGGCCCGCCGACCGCCCCGGTGAGCAGGTAGGCGGCCGAGCGCCACGGCCACGAGGAGCGGAGGAAGCGGCGCCCGGCCATGGCCTGCCACACGGTTCGAGGGTGCATGCCGGTCACCGTAGGACCTCGGCGCGGGCACGGACCATCGGCCGGGGCACCGGTCGGGGGTAGGGCCGGCCCCACCCCCGGTTCTCGCCCCCGGGTCACTGCGCCGGGCCCCCCGCGGACGGTTTCGTGGAGCCACCGAGACTCCGCCCCGCCGGCCGGGCGGGTGGAGCGACACCGACGAGTGGGGACAGATGAACGACGACGCGGTCCGGCTGGACGACGTCAGCAGGCGGTACGGATCGGGCGGCGGCGTGGTGCACGCCCTCGACCGGGTTTCCCTCGCCTTTCCGCGCGGGAGCTTCACCGCCGTCATGGGCCCGTCGGGCTCGGGCAAGTCGACGCTCCTGCAGTGCGCCGCCGGGCTGGACACGCCGACGTCCGGCACGGTCACCGTGGGCGGCACCGAACTGACCGGGCTCGGCGAGCGGAGGCTGACGCTGCTGCGCCGGGAGCGGATCGGGTTCGTCTTCCAGGCGTTCAACCTGCTGCCGTCGCTGACCGCCGAGCAGAACGTGGCGCTGCCGCTCCGGCTGGCGGGCCGGCGGGTGCCCGGGGCGCGGGTGCGCGAGGTGCTGGAGCGGGTCGGCCTCGCCGGGCGGGCGCGGCACCGGCCGTCGGAGCTGTCGGGCGGGCAGCAGCAGCGGGTGGCGCTGGCGCGGGCCCTGGTCACCCGCCCGGACGTGCTGTTCGGCGACGAGCCGACCGGCGCGCTGGACTCGCGGACCGGCCGCGAGGTGCTGGCGCTGCTGCGCGGCATGGTGGACGGGGCGGGCCAGACGGTCGTCATGGTGACGCACGACCCGGTGGCCGCCTCGTACGCCGACCGTGTCGTCTTCCTGGTGGACGGCCGGGTCAACGGCGAGCTGACCGGGGCGGGCGCCGACGCGATCGCCGCGCGGATGACGACGCTGGAGGCCATGCCGTGCTGAGCGTCGCGCTGCGCACGCTGCGCAGCCGCTGGACCGTCTTCGCCGGCGCGTTCACCGCGCTGGCGCTGGGCGTGGCGCTGCTGACGGTGATGGGCCTGGCCCTCGCCTCGTCGCTGGACGCCCCCGACCGGGCCCCGGAGCGGTTCGCGGCCGCGCCGGTGGTGGTCAAGGGGCCCGACACGCTGCGGGTGGACACCCCGGCGGGCCGGCGGGTCCAGCGGCTCGCGCATCCGCGCCCGGTGCCCCCGGCGGCGGTGGCCGCGCTGGAGCGGCTGGGCCCCGTCGTCCACGACCGCTCCTTCGCGGTACGGGCGCGGGGCGGGCCGGGCGGTCTGGTCGGCCACCCGTGGTCCACCGCCGCGTTCGCCCCGTACACGCTCGAGGCGGGGCGCGCGCCCCGCGCCGCCGGGGAGGTGGTCGTCAGTGGCGACTGGGCGCAGCCGGGCCGGCTGGTGCGCACCGACCGCGGGACGGTGCGGGTGGTGGGCACGGTCGCGGACCTCGGCTTCGAGGACGCCGTCTTCTTCACCGACGAGCGTGCCGCCGAACTTCAGCCGTTCAGCGGCCAGTTGGTGGTGCGCGCGGACGCGGCGGCCGTACGGGACGCGGTGCGCGGCACCGGCGTGCGGGTGCTGGCGGGGGACGGGCGGCGGTACGCCGAAGCCGACCCGGACCGGGACCGTGAGGCGCTGGCGGCGATGAACGCCATGTTCGGCACGGCCGGCGGGATCTCCGCGTTCGTCTCCGTGTTCGTGGTGGCCTCGACCTTCGCGTTCGCGGTCGCCCAGCGGCGCCGGGAGTTCGGCCTGCTGCGCACCGCGGGCGCGACGCCGGGCCAGATCCGCCGGCTGGTGCTCGCCGAGGCGCTGCTGCTCGGCGCGGTCGCGTCGGCCGCCGGGTGCGCGCTCGGCGCGTACGGCGCCCCGATCCTGGCCGAGCGGGTGGTGGACGCCGGTCTCGCACCGGCCTGGTTCGCCATCGGCGACCACACGTGGCCGTACCACCTGGCGTTCTGGACGGGTCTGCTGGTCGCCCTGTGCGGTGCGGTGGCCGCGTCGTGGCGGGCGGGCCGTACGGGTCCCGCACAGGCGCTGCGGGAGGCGTCCGTGGACAGCGGGGCGATGACGTGGGGGCGGCGGCTGTCCGGCGCGGGTCTGCTGCTGACGGCGGCGGTGACGCTCGGCCTGGCCCTCGCGTCGGACCCGGGCGACCTGCTGCACCGCAAGACGTATGTGAGCCGGCCGATGCTGCTGGTCGCCTCGGTCGCGCTGCTCGCGCCGGTCGTGGTGGGCCCGCTGGTCCGGCTGGTGGCGTGGCTGCCGTCCCGGCTGCCCGGCGCGGGCGGCACACTGGTGCGGGAGAACGCCGTCGCGGGGGTGCGGCGGACCGCCGCCGTCGCGGCACCCGTCCTGGTCACGGTCGCTCTGGCGGGCTCGCTGCCGGGGGCCACCGCGACGCTGAACGAGGCGAAGGCGGCCGAGACCCGGCAGCGGACCACCGCCGCGTTCGTGGTCACCCCGCCGGACGGTGCGGGCTTCGACGCGGAGGCGCTGCGCCGGCTGCGCGCGGTCCCGGGCGCCGTGGTGTCCCCGACCTCGTCGAGCGCGGTGTACGTCCTGGAGGACGGGGTGGCGCTGGTGCGGTCCGAGGCACGCGCCGCCGAGCCGAAGGCGCTGGCAGCCACCGCGCGCCTGCCGCTCGCGGCGGGGAAGGCGGCCGACCTGGACGACGGTTCGATCATCGTCAACGAGGAGTGGGCGCGGCACACGGTCGGCGAGCGGGTGTCCGTGTGGCTCGGCGACGGCACGCGCAGGACGCTGCGGATCGCCGCGGTGATGACCACCGGCACCGGCGACAACGGCGTCTACGTCACCCCGGCCAACGCCCCCGGCGCGCACGTCGACCGGGTGGACGTGGCCCTCGCGGACGGCGCGGACGCGGGCGCCGTCGCGGCGGGGCTGCGCGAGGCGGCGGGCGCCGCGGGCGGGCGGGTCGTCACCCGCGACGAGTGGGTCCGGGCCGCGTACCCGGAGACGGACCGCAGGACCCGGCTCGGCTTGGCGCTGGTCCTTGGCATCGCCCTGCTGTACACCGCGATCTCCCTGGTCAACACGATGGTGATGGCGACATCGGACCGGGTGCGGGACCTGGCGGCGCTGCGGCTGGCCGGGGCGACCCGAGGGCAGGTGCTGCGTCTGGTGGGGGCGGAGGCGCTGGCGGTGGTCGCAGTCGGCGCGCTGCTCGGGCTCCTGGTCACCGGGGTCAACCTGGCGGGAATGGCGGGCGCGCTGGACCTGCTGTCGGCGCCGGCGGCGGTCGTGGTGCCGTGGGCGGCCGTCGGGGGCGCGGCGGCGGTATGCGCGGTGCTGGCCGTGGCGGCCTCGACGGTCCCCGCCGCCCTGCTCCTGCGCCGCCGGGCGGTGGAACTGGCGGGCGTACGCGAATAACCGGCGCCCGTGCGCCGGGAGTCCGTGCCGGAGGCGTCAGGGGCCCGCGCCCTGGGGGCCGTACCGGGAAGGCGGCCGAGGTCCGTACGGGCAGCGGGCACGCCCGGAGGGCGGCACCGTGTGGGTGCCGCCCTCCGGGCGCGGGTGGCGGGGGTGTCAGCTGAGCGAGGTCATCACGTGCTTGATGCGCGTGTAGTCCTCGAAGCCGTACGCCGACAGGTCCTTGCCGTAGCCGGACTTCTTGAAGCCGCCGTGCGGCATCTCGGCGACGAGCGGGATGTGGGTGTTGATCCACACGCAGCCGAAGTCGAGGGCCTTGGACATGCGCATCGCGCGCGCGTGGTCCTTGGTCCAGACGGAGGAGGCGAGGGCGTACTCGACGCCGTTGGCGTACTCCAGCGCCTGCTCCTCGTCGCGGAAGGACTGGACGGTGATGACGGGGCCGAAGACCTCGTTCTGGATGATCTCGTCGTCCTGCTGGAGGCCCGAGACGACGGTCGGGGCGTAGAAGTAGCCCTTGTCGCCGACGCGGTGGCCGCCCGCCTCCACCTTGGCGTGCGCCGGGAGGCGGTCGATGAAGCCGCTGACCTGCTTGAGCTGGTTGGCGTTGTTGAGCGGGCCGTACAGGGCGTCCTCGTCGTCGGGCGCGCCGGTCTTCGTGTCGGCGGCGGCCTTGGCGAGGGCGGCGACGAAGTCGTCGTGGATGGACTCGTGGACGAGCACGCGGGTGGCGGCCGTGCAGTCCTGGCCGGCGTTGAAGAAACCGGCGACGGCGATGTCCTCGACGGCCTTCTCGATGTCGACGTCCTCGAAGACGACGACGGGGGCCTTGCCGCCCAGCTCCAGGTGGACGCGCTTGACGTCCTTGGCGGCGGACTCGGCGACCTGCATGCCGGCGCGCACGGAGCCGGTGATCGAGGCCATGGCGGGGGTCGGGTGCTCGACCATCATGCGGCCGGTGTCGCGGTCGCCGCAGATGACGTTGAAGACGCCCTTGGGCAGGATCGAACCGATGATCTCGGCGATGAGGACCGTCGACGCGGGTGTCGTGTCGGACGGCTTGAGGACGACGGTGTTGCCCGCGGCGAGGGCCGGGGCGAACTTCCACACGGCCATCATCATCGGGTAGTTCCACGGGGCGACCTGGGCGCACACGCCGACCGGCTCGCGGCGCACGATCGAGGTCATGCCCTCCATGTACTCGCCCGCGGAGCGGCCCTCCAGCAGCCGGGCGGCGCCCGCGAAGAAGCGGATCTGGTCCACCATCGGGGGCAGCTCCTCGGTCCGGGTGAGACCGAAGGGCTTGCCGGTGTTCTCGCACTCGGCGGCGATCAGGTCCTCGGCGCGCTCCTCGAAGGCGTCCGCGATCTTCAGCAGGGCCTTCTGGCGCTCGGCCGGGGTGGCGTCGCGCCAGGCGGGGAACGCGGCGGCGGCGGCTTCCATGGCGGCGTCCACATCGGCCTGGCCCGAGAGCGGAGAGGTGGCGTAGACCTCCCCGGTGGCGGGGTTGACGACGTCGATGGTCCGGCCGTCGGCGGCATCCCGGAACTCGCCGTTGATGTAGTTGCGCAGACGACGCAGTTCGGTGGTCACGTGGCCACCCCTCCTGTCGATTTCGGTGTCCGTGGTCACCCGCCCGGCGCGTGTCCCGATGTCCGGTGGGTGAGACACCCAGCCTAGTCGCTCATCCCACGCTTTCGACAGGCCCGACGCTCCACAACTTCGGATTCAGTGAGATCGAGATCCTCAGACAACGGATTTCATCATTGCCGGGTTGCAAAACCAACGAGTCCCGGTGCACAGTGAGGTCGTGGCCAGTCGAAGCGCAGACCCCAGGACCGGCAGTGGATCGTCCCCCGCGATCGACTCCGTCTCCCTGGCGATCATCGAACAGCTCCAGGAGGACGGACGCCGTCCCTACGCCGCCATCGGCAAGGCCGTCGGCCTGTCGGAGGCGGCCGTACGGCAGCGCGTCCAGAAGCTCCTCGACCAGAACGTGATGCAGATCGTCGCCGTCACCGACCCCCTCACCGTGGGGTTCCGGCGCCAGGCGATGCTCGGCATCAATGTCGAGGGCGATGTCGACCCGGTGGCGGAAGCGCTGACCGCCATGCCCGAGTGCGAGTACGTGGTGATGACCGCGGGCTCGTTCGACCTGATGGTGGAGGTCGTCTGCGAGGACGACGACCACCTGCTGGATGTGATCAACAAGCGCATCCGCACCCTCCCCGGCGTGCGCTCCACCGAGAGCTTCGTCTACCTCAAGCTCAAGAAGCAGACCTACATGTGGGGAACCCGATAGCCGTGAGCAACTCCCGCAGCGACCTGTCAAAGTCCGCCTACGACCACCTGTGGATGCACTTCACCCGCATGTCGTCGTACGAGAACAACCCCGTCCCGACCATCGTCCGCGGTGAGGGCACCTACATCTACGACGACAAGGGCAAGCGCTACCTCGACGGTCTCGCCGGTCTCTTCGTCGTCCAGGCGGGCCACGGCCGCACCGAACTCGCCGAGACCGCGTACAAGCAGGCGCAGGAGCTCGCGTTCTTCCCCGTGTGGTCGTACGCCCACCCGCGCGCCGTCGAGCTGGCCGAGCGCCTCGCCCACCACGCCCCCGGCGACCTGAACAAGGTCTTCTTCACCACCGGCGGCGGCGAGGCGGTCGAGACCGCCTGGAAGCTGGCGAAGCAGTACTTCAAGCTCACCGGCAAGCCGACCAAGCACAAGGTGATCTCCCGCGCCGTCGCCTACCACGGCACGCCGCAGGGCGCCCTGTCCATCACCGGCCTGCCCGGCCTGAAGGCCCCCTTCGAGCCGCTCGTCCCCGGCGCGCACAAGGTGCCCAACACCAACATCTACCGCGCGCCGCTCTTCGGCGACGACCCGGAGGCCTTCGGCCGCTGGGCCGCCGACCAGATCGAGCAGCAGATCATCTTCGAGGGCCCCGACACCGTCGCCGCGGTCTTCCTGGAGCCGGTGCAGAACGCCGGCGGCTGCTTCCCGCCGCCGCCCGGATACTTCCAGCGCGTGCGCGAGATCTGCGACCGGCACGACGTGCTGCTCGTCTCCGACGAGGTCATCTGCGCCTTCGGCCGCCTCGGCACGATGTTCGCCTGCGACAAGTTCGACTACGTGCCGGACATGATCACCTGCGCCAAGGGCATGACCTCCGGGTACTCCCCCATCGGCGCCTGCATCATCTCCGACCGCCTCGCCGAGCCGTTCTACAAGGGCGACAACACCTTCCTGCACGGCTACACCTTCGGCGGCCACCCGGTCTCCGCCGCCGTCGGCCTCGCCAACCTCGACATCTTCGAGCGCGAGAACCTCAACCAGCACGTCCTGGACAACGAGGGCGCCTTCCGCGCGACGCTGGAGAAGCTGCACGACCTGCCCATCGTCGGCGACGTGCGCGGCAACGGCTTCTTCTACGGCATCGAACTGGTGAAGGACAAGCACACCAAGGAGTCCTTCAACGCGGAGGAGACCGAGCGCGTCCTGTACGGGTTCCTCTCCAAGGCGCTGTTCGACAACGGGCTCTACTGCCGCGCCGACGACCGCGGCGACCCGGTCGTCCAGCTCGCCCCGCCGCTGGTCTCCGACCAGTCGACGTTCGACGAGATCGAGCAGATCCTCCGGGCCACCCTCACCGAGGCCTGGACCAAGCTCTGACCGGTCCACCGATCGCCCCGCCCTGGCCGATCGGGCCGAACGTCGGCCGGCCGCGGCCCGGATTCACCCACGCGGGTGCATCCGGGCCGCGGCCGTTTCCCGTTGCGGCGGCATACCACCGGGGCCCGGCGGGCAACGTGTTATGTTCCGACCGGTTCGGGGGGACGTCAGAAGGCTCCGAGCTGCTCCGAGGGGATGAGGAACATGGTGGCCCCGCCCGACAACGACGTGCTGTGGGCGCGTTCCCTGCACCAGACGCACGACGGCTCCCCCGCGCTCCAGGGCGTTTCGCTCGGTGTCCGCGAAGGCGAGATCCTCGCCGTCCAGGGGCCGCGCGGCTGCGGAAAAACGACACTGCTGCACTGCCTGTCCGGCCAGACCGTCCCCGAGGAGGGCGAGGTCTGGTTCAACAGCGCGCCCGTCCACACGATGAGCGCCCTCCAGCGGGAGCGGCTCCGCCGCGACCGGTTCGCCTGGATCGGCGCCGATCCCGGCCTCGTACCGGAGCTGACGGCGTGGGAGAACGCCGCCCTGCCGCTGCTGCTGCGCGGCACGCCCCGCCGGGCCGCCAAGGCCGCCGCCCTCGAATGGCTGGAGCGGCTCGACGTCGGCGCCATCGCCAAGCGGCGGCCGCGCGCCCTGCTCCAGTCCCAGCGCCAGCGCGTCGCCGTGGCCCGCGCGCTGGCCGCCGAGCCCACCGTCCTGTTCGCCGACGAGCCGACCGCCGCGCTGCACACCGCGGACGGCCGGCAGGTGCTGCGCACCCTCACCGCCGCCGCGCGCTCCCACCGCATCACCGTCGTCCTCGCCACCCACGACGCCGAGGTCGCCGCGCTCGCCGACCGGAGCGTCGCGCTGCTCGACGGACGGCGCGTCAACTCCCTGGCGGCCGCGGACGTGGAGGGGCGGGACGCGTGCTCGCTCTCCGTCTAGCCCGCGGCTCCCACCCCTTCCTCCTGCTGCGGCGCCTCCTGGTGGCCGCGGCGTCGGCGGGGGCGGGCTTCCTGCTGCTGTGCGCCCTCGCGTACGCCGTCGCGCACCCCGACCGGCCGTCCGCCGCCGCGCTCCGGCTCGCCTGGTGCGCGCTGCCGCTGGCCGCCGCCGTCCACCTGGCGGTCGCCGTGGCCCGTACGGACCCGAGCACCCGGCCCCGGCCCGGACTGTCGTCCATCGGGCTCGGTCCGGCCCGGCTCGCGGTCATCGCCGCCGCGTCGACCGCCGTCGCCTGCACGCTCGGCTCGGCGCTGGCCCTCCTGTTCTTCCTGCACCTGCGCGGCGACCTGACCGGGCTGCCCTTCGACGGGGACGCCGCCGAACTGCTGGCCGCCGGGCGGCCGCTGCCGGTGCCGGCCGCGCTGACCCTGCTCGCCCTGGTCCCGGTCACCGCCTGCGCCGCCGTCGTGCTGGCGCTGCGGCCGGCGGGCCTGCTGGGCTCCCGCCGCGCGGGCGCGGGTGAGCGGCGGACCGGCACCGATGCGGCCGGTGCCGGACCGGCCGCCGACGGCGCGGGAGCCGCCGGTACGGGCGCGGTGCGGGCCGGGACGGTGCGCACGGGCGCCGTGCGGGCCGGGACCGGCCGCGGCGGCGCGGTGCGCGAGGGCGCCGGGGACGCCGCCGCCCGGGACCCGTTCGACGCCGTGCCGGCCCCGCCCGGCCTGCCGTGGGGCGTCGCCCTGATGGCGGCGGGCCTGGCGCTGGAGCTGTACGGGGCGCGCGGCACCGGCGACGCCGTACCGCTGCCGGGCGGCGTGCCCGGCAGCCCCCTGCCCGTGCTGGCGGGCTGGGCGCTCACCGCGCTGGGCCTCGTCGTCGCCGGACCCGGCCTCGCCCACCTGTGCGGGCGTCTCCTCCAGGCGTACCGGCCCGGCGCGACGCGGCTGCTCGCCGGGCGCGCGCTGATGGCGGAGGCCCGGCGCGTCGGGCGGCCCCTCGGCGTGCTGTGCGCGGTCGTCGCCGCCGGACTGACGGCCAACAGCCTGTACGCGCAGGCCGACACGCGCCCGTTCGGCCCGCTGTCCGGGCTGGGCGCGGCCGTGGTCCTGGCGTGCGCGGCGGGCTCCGTGCTCACCGCCGCCGTGGAGACCCGGCAGCGGCGCGCCGGGACCACCGCCGCGCTGCTGCGGCTGGGCGCCCCCGCGGGGCTGCTCCGCTCGGCCGGACTGCTGCGGGCGGCGGCCCTGATCGCCGGATTCGCCCCGCTGACCTGGCTGGTGGCGGCGCTGACGGCCCTCCCGCTGCGGCCCTGACGCCTCGGCTACGTTAGGTGGATGGCGCACCTCCACCCTGACGGGCACGCACAGGAGATCCACACGCTCGACGCGTTCGACCGGGCCGTCGCGGGCGGCAGCCTGGTCGGGCGTCGGGTCCAGTCCCTGGACCTGACGGGCCGTACGCGGGAGCTGCTGGCCACCGACACGACCGCCGCCGTGTTCCTCGGCTGCCGCCTGGCGCCGGACGCGGCGGCGAAGGTCCGCACCGACGGGGCGCTCGTCTTCCCGCCCGTCCCCGACCTGCCGTTCGACCCGTACCGGGGCCTCCTCTACACGCCCGGCGAGCTCTTCGACGGCCTCGGCCGGGGCGGATACGCGGCCACGCCGGACGCCCGGACGTACACCTGGTTCCGGCGCACCCGGCAGGACGGGGACGTCTTCGCGTCGATGCTGCGCGCCGTGCACGACGACGCGATGTCCGACGCGCTGGACGAGCGGCTCGCCGGGGTGCCGGTCGTCGGGGTGATGGGCGGCCACGCCATGGCGCGCGGCACCGACGCGTACGCGGGCGCCGCCCGGCTCGGCCGCGCTCTGACCCGCGCCGGGCTGACCGTGGCGACCGGGGGCGGGCCCGGCGCGATGGAGGCGGCCAACCTCGGCGCGTACGCCGCGCCCCACCCGGACGGGATGCTGGACGAGGCCCTGGCCCTGCTCGGCAAGGAGCCCTCGTACGCCCCCTCGATCGGCGACTGGGCCCGCGCGGCGTTCGAGGTCCGCGCCCGCTGGCCGGAGGGCGGCGACTCGATCGGCATCCCGACCTGGTTCTACGGGCACGAGCCGCCCAACGCGTTCGCCGGGCACATCGCCAAGTACTTCGCCAACGCCACCCGCGAGGACGGGCTGCTGGCCCGCTGCACGGCCGGCGTCGTCTATCTTCCGGGCGCCGCGGGCACGGTCCAGGAGATCTTCGACAACGCGACCCCGAACTACTACGGGTCGCGTGGCGAGCCGACGCCGATGGTGCTGGTCAACCGCGTCCACTGGACGGAGCACCTGCCGGCGTGGCCGCTCCTCACGGCCCTGGCCGAGGGCCGGGCGATGGCGCCGCGGATCGCCCTGGTCGACACGGTGGACGAGGCGGCCGACGCCCTGCTGCGCCTGGCCGGCCGCTGACGCCTCCCTGCTGACGCCCCCGGCTGCCGCTCCCCCGCCGGGCGGAGCGGGAGCGTCCCGCAGGCTGACGCCCCCGTGCCGGCGCGGCGGCCAGGCTGGCGGGCATGGGACCGAGGCGATGGCGGGCGGCGTGGCCGTCCTGGGCGGGGAGCGCCGCCCTCGTGTGGAGCGTGCTGTACGCGGCGGGCGCGGCGCTGGCGGCGCTGACCGGCCCCGCGTTCGGGTACGCGCTGCCGGGCGGCGCGGTACGGGGCGCGGCGGCCGAGTGGGCGCTGGCCGCGCTGTACGGGGGCGCGGCGGCACTGGCGTACGGGATGCGGCGGTGGCCGGGGCGCGCGTGGCCGGACCGGGCGGCGTGGGCGGTGGTGGCGTTGTGCCTGACGTCCGGGTTCGGGTTCCTGCTGAGCCTCACGCGGGTGCTGGCCTTCCTCAGCCGGAACCAGCCGCCCATGGACTGGGCCGCGTGGGCGAACCAGGGCGTCGCCGTGGGGGGCGCGGCGCTGTGGCTGGGCGCCGCGCTGGCCGGCCGGCGGCGCCGCGGGGGCGTGTGCCCGCACTGCGGGGGCGCCCGCGGTGGCGGGCACGGGGGCGCCGGGGGACGCGCGGGCGCGGAGGGCAGCCGGGTGCGGGGCGGTCGCCCCGTGCGGGCCGGGCTGGTCGCGGCGGCCGCGCTCGTGCCGTACGCGGTGCTGAAGACGGGCTGGGCGCTCGGCTGGGCGGCCGGGTACACCGGCGAGGGGAGCCCGGGCCTCGACCCGCGCTATGCGAGCGACCTGGCGATACGCCTGTACGCGCACGGGGTGGACGCGACCGCCGTGCTGGCCGTCGCCGGGATGGGGCTGGCGCTGGCGCTGACCCGGTCGTGGAGCGCGCCCGCGGTGCGGGCGGTACTGCTGGCCCTCGGCTGGGCGGGGGCGGCGGCGCTCGCCCCGTTCGGGGTGTTCCTCGCGGTGACGGGCGCGCTGATGTGGGCCGGCCTCGTCGACGTGGGGCTCGGGGACCACGCCGCGTGGGTGGTGGTCGTCGCGTACGGCGGCTTCTCGGTGTACGGGGTGGCGCTGGGGCGCGCGACGGAGGCGTACCGCGCCCGCACCCGCCGCCCGTGCACCCGGTGCTGACCGCCGCCGGAGCGCCGCGCCGCGCCGCCCGCATGCCGGTGCCGCCCGGACGGTGAGCCCGGCGCGTACACCGGGTGCCGCCCGGCCCGTGTGCCGTCGGCCCTCAGCCCAGTACGACGACCTCGTCGGGGCTGAACGTCACCCCGACCGTCGCGCCCGGCTCCGGCGCGTCCCGCAGCCCGCACTCGGCCTCCAGCACGGGCGCGTCCGCGTCGGCCGGCCGGAGCAGGACCGCCACGTGGTGGCCCCGGAACGTGCGCCCCTCCACCACGCAGCGCAGCCCGTCGGCGGGGTCGCCCAGCCGTACGCCCGCGGGCCGCACCAGCAGCCGGGCCTCGCCCTGCCGGGTGCCGGGCGGCACCGGGACCTTGCCCCACACGGTGTCGGCGGCGTCCCCGCTCACGGTCGCGGCGACCACGTTGTCGAAGCCGAGGAACCGCGCGACGAACTCCGATGCGGGCCGCTGCCACACCTGCGGCGGCGTACCCGCCTGCGCGATCCGCCCCTCGTGCATGACGACCACCCGGTCGGCCAGCGCGAACGCCTCCGCCTGGTCGTGCGTGACGGCCAGCACGGTCGTGCCGAGCCGTCCGAACAGCCCGCGCAGCTCCGTCACCAGCCGCTCCCGCAGGCCCCGGTCGAGCTGGCCGAGCGGCTCGTCGAGCATCAGCAGCCGCGGACTGGGGGCGAGCGCCCGGGCGAGCGCGACGCGCTGCTGCTCCCCGCCGGACAGCGCGGCCACCGATCTGCGTCCCGCACCCGGCAGGCCCACCAGGTCCAGCAGCCGGGCGACCCGCGCCTCCCGCTCGGCGCGCGGCACGCCCCGCATCCGCAGCCCGAACGCGACGTTCCCGGCGACGTCCCGCTGCGGGAACAGCTGGTGGTCCTGGAACATCAGCCCCACCCCGCGCCGGTGCACGGGCACCCCCGCCTGGTCGGCGCCGGCCAGCAGGACCCGTCCCGCGTCGGCCGGCTGGAGCCCGGCGACCACGCGCAGCAGGGTCGACTTGCCGCTGCCGCTCGGCCCGAGCACGCAGACGATCTCGTGCTCGGCGACCCCCAGGTCGACCGCGTCCAGCGCCGCCCGGGCGCCGAAGCGCACGGTGACGCCCTCCAGTCGAAGCAGCATCGTCACAACTCCCCCCCGCGGTCCACCCGGACGCGTTCGAGCAGCAGCAGCGCCACCGCGCAGACCACCATCAGGATCGTGGACAGCGCCATCGCCTGCCCGTAGTTGAGCTCGCCGGGCCGGCCGAGGAGCCGCGCCACGGCCACCGGCAGCGTCGGCTGGTCGGCACGGGCGATGAACACGGTCGCGCCGAACTCGCCCAGCGACACCGCGAACGCGAACCCGGCCGCGACCAGCAGCGCCCGCCGCACCATCGGCAGGTCCACCTCCTGCCACGCCCGCAGCGGCGACGCGCCCAGCACGGCCGCCGCCTCCCGCAGCCGCGCGTCCACCGCCCGCAGCACGGGCAGCATCGTCCGCACGACGAACGGCACCCCGACCAGCGCCTGCGCCAGCGGCACCAGGATCCACGTCGAGCGCAGATCGAGCGGCGGCTCGTCCAGCGCGATCAGGAATCCGAAGCCCACGGTCACCGCGGACACACCCAGCGGCAGCATCAGCAGCGCGTCGAACCCGCGCACCAGCCGGCCCGCGCGCCGGGTGAGCGCCGCCGCCGCGAGCCCGCCGACCACGACGGCGATGGCGGTCGCGGCGAGCGCGAACTGCAGGGAGTTCCACACCGCCTGGAGCGGCGGGACGACGAACGTGCCGCCGCTCGCCTCAGCCGACCGCAGCGCCCGGTAGAAGCCCAGCCCGCCGGACGCGTCCAGCGACCGGGCGACGAGCACCCCCAGCGGCAGCACCAGCAGCACGGCGATCGACAGCAGCACGCCGGCCAGCAGCGCCCACTGCCCGGCGCCGCGCGGCCGGCGCGCGGTGCCCGCCGGGTCCACCAGCCGCAGCGCGGACTCCCGGCGCCGTACGGTCCGGGCGTGCAGCGCCAGCACACAGGCGACGGCGGCGAACTGGACGAGGGTGAGCACGGCGGCCGTCGGCAGGTCCAGGAGCTGCGCGGTCTGCCGGTAGATCTCCGCCTCCAGCGTCCGGTACCGCGGCCCGCCGAGGATCACGACGACACCGAACGAGGTGTACGTGAAGAGGAACACCATCAGCGCGGCCGCGGCGACCGCCGGGGCGAGCGCGGGCAGCGTCACCCGCCGCCAGGCGGCGAACCGCGAGGCGCCGAGGACCCGCGCGGCCTCCTCCTGCCGGGGGTCGAGCTGCGCCCACAGCCCGCCGACGGTGCGCACGACGACGGCGTAGTTGAAGAAGACATGCGCGAGGAGGATCGCCCACACGGTCGTGTCGAGGCGCACCCCCCACAGCTCGTCCAGGAGCCCGCCGCGCCCGAGGAGCGCCAGGAACGCGGTGCCGACGACGACGGTCGGCAGCACGAACGGCACGGTGACCACGGCCCGCAGCACCTGCCTGCCGGGGAAGTCGAAGCGGGCGAGGACATACGCGCCGGGCAGCGCCACCAGCAGCGTGAGCGCGGTCGACGCGAGCGCCTGCCAGGTGGTGAACCACAGGACGTCCAGGACGTCCGGCCGGGTCAGCACCTCCCCGATCCGCCCCGGCCGCCACCCCTCGCCGGTCCGCAGGCCGCGCCCGACGATGGCGGCGACCGGGTAGGCGAAGAACACCGCGAAGAACGCGGCGGGCACCAGGAGCAGCGCCCCGCGCACCGCCCCGCCCCGGACCCGCGCCGCACGGGCGGCGCGGGCGGCCGGGGCGTCCTTCGCCGGACGGTCCCCGGCGGCTACTTCAGGACGAGGGAGGACCACGACTGGACCCACTGGTCGCGGTTCTTGGCGATCTTCTCGGGGGCCAGGGTCAGCGGCTTGTCGATGACGACCCCGTGCCTGGTGAACAGCTCGGGCAGCGCGGCGTCCTTCGCGACCGGGTGGACGAACATGTTCAGCGGCATGTCCTCCTGGAACCGCTTCCCGATCAGGAAGTCGATCAGGGCCTTGCCGCCGTCCTGGTTCGCGGCGCCCTTGAGGAGCCCGGCGAACTCGATCTGCCGGAAGCAGGTGCCGGTGGAGACCCCGGTCGGCGCCTCGGCGGGCTTCGGCTCGCCGTACAGCACCTCGACAGGCGGGCTGGAGGCGTACGAGACGACCAGCGGCCGGTCCGCCTTCGCCTTCTTGCCGCCCGCCGAGCCGGAGAACTCCTGGTTGTAGGCGATCTCCCAGCTGTCGACGACCTTGACGCCGTTGTCCTTCAGCTTCTTCCAGTAGCCCTCCCAGCCGCCGTCGCCGTACCGGGCGGCGGTGCCCAGCAGGAAGCCGAGGCCGGGGGTCGACCGCTCCGGGTTCTCCACCACGAGGAGGTCCTTGTAGGCGGGCTCCGCCAGGTCGTCGAGGGTCTGCGGCGGGGCGAGCTTCTTGTCGGCGAAGTACTTCTTGTCGTAGTTGACGCAGATGTCGCCGTAGTCGACGGGCGTGACGCGGTGCCCGCCCTTGTCGAGCTGGACGGCCGGGTCGACCCGGTCCAGGCCCTTCGCCTCGTACGGCTCGAAGAGGCCGTTGTCGAGAGCGCGGGAGAGGGTGGTGTTGTCGACGCCGAAGAAGACGTCGCCCTGCGGGGCCCCCTTGGTGAGGACCGCCTTGTTGACGGCCTCGACGGCGTCGCCGCTCTTGAGGACCTTGACCGTGTAGCCGGTCCGCTGGGTGAACTCCTTCAGCACCGCGTCGGACGCGGCGAAGGAGTCATGGCTGACGAGCGTGACGGTCTTCGACTTCGCGCCACCGGCCTTGTCGCCGCCGGTCCCGCCGTCGGACGCGCCGCCGCAGCCGGTGAGCGCCAGAGCGCCCAGCGCCGTGGCGGCCGCACCGGCGGTGATCTTCTTGGTGGTGCTCACTGATTCCTCCTGGGTGTGACCAGGAAGAGACGCGGCCCTGCCCGCCGCGGGCGCGGCGGGCAGGGCGCAACAGCTCGAGTAACGACCGAACTCCCTACCCAGAATGACCTGGGCGAGGTTCAGAGGGTCTGCGGTCTGACGGTCACCGCACTCTCAGCGCTGTGGCGCTCCCCTGTCGGAATATCCAGATGTTCGAGCTCAGCGTACATCGGGGCGATTTCCGGTCACCCCGCACACCCTCCGTGGCGGCGGAGGTCAGCGCTCGGAGGCCGCGAGCTGGCCGCACGCCCCGTCGATCTCCTGGCCCCGCGTGTCCCGGACGGTGACCGGAACGCCGTGCGCGGCGATGGCCTCGATGAACGCCTTCTCGTCCTCGGGACGGGAGGCGGTCCACTTGGAGCCCGGGGTCGGGTTGAGCGGGATCAGGTTGACATGGACCCGCTTGCCCTTGAGGAGCCGTCCGAGCAGGTCGCCGCGCCACGCCTGGTCGTTGATGTCGCGGATCAGCGCGTACTCGATGGAGACGCGGCGGCCGGACTTCTCGGCGTACTCCCAGGCGGCGTCGAGGACCTCGCGGACCTTCCAGCGCGTGTTGACCGGCACGAGCGTGTCGCGCAGCTCGTCGTCCGGGGCGTGCAGCGAGACGGCGAGGCGGCACTTGAAGCCCTCGTCGGCGAAGCGGAGCATCGCCGGGACGAGGCCGACCGTGGAGACGGTGATGCCGCGCTGCGAGAGGCCGAGGCCGTCGGGCTCGGGGTCGGTGAGGCGGCGGATGGCGCCGACCACCCGGTTGTAGTTGGCGAGCGGCTCGCCCATGCCCATGAACACGATGTTCGACAGCCGCGCGGGCCCGCCGGGGACCTCGCCGTCGCGCAGGGCGCGCATGCCGTCCACGATCTGGTGGACGATCTCGGCGGTCGACAGGTTCCGGTCGAGGCCCGCCTGCCCGGTCGCGCAGAAGGGGCAGTTCATCCCGCAGCCGGCCTGCGACGAGATGCACATGGTGACGCGGTCGGGGTAGCGCATCAGCACCGACTCCACGAGCGTCCCGTCGTGCAGCCGCCACAGCGTCTTGCGGGTGGTGTCGTCGTCGCACGAGATGTGCCGGACGACGGTCATCAGCTCCGGCAGCAGCTCACCGGCGAGCTTCTCGCGGGAGGCGGCGGGGATGTCGGTCCACTCGGCGGGGTCGTGGGCGTACCGCGCGAAGTAGTGCTGGGACAGCTGCTTGGCGCGGAACGGCTTCTCGCCGATGGCGGCGACGGCCTCCTTGCGCTCGGCGGGCGTGAGGTCGGCGAGGTGCCGCGGCGGCTTCTTGGCTCCGCGGGGCGCGACGAAAGTGAGTTCTCCGGGAACTGGACGGGCCACGATTGAGCGTCTCCTCAAGACGACGAGGTCTGGCAGCCCCGCGTCGGCGGGGACGACGGCAGCACGATGCCGACGCCAGGAGACCTCACTGGACCATCCCCGCAGCAGCAGGGACTACTAGGGCCCGCGCCGGCCAGGGGCGCTGTCCGGGACGGCGGCTCCCCGAGAGCACGGGCTCTACCAGGGTACCTGCTGCCTCTCCCTTGCCCCCGAAAACGTACGAGGCCCGCCGTCCCGGGGGACGGCGGGCCTCGCGGTCGTACGGCGTACCGCTCGGGCGGTGCGCGGCCGCTATCCCGCGCCGACGAACGCGACCAGCAGCAGCCACACCACCGGGGCCGTCGGGAGCAGGGAGTCGAGGCGGTCCATGATGCCGCCGTGGCCCGGCAGCAGGGTGCCCATGTCCTTGATGCCCAGGTCCCGTTTGATCATGGACTCGCCCAGGTCGCCCAGGGTGGCGCTGACCGCGACGGCGAGGCCCAGGAGCAGGCCCTGCCACCAGGTGCCGCCGTCCACGAGGAGCTGCATGCACAGCGCGCCGGCGGCCATCGCGAACCCCACGGCGCCGAGCAGGCCCTCGCGGGTCTTGCCGGGGCTGATCCGCGGGGCCAGCTTGTGCTTGCCGAAGCGCCAGCCGACCGCGTACGCGCCGGTGTCGCTGACGATCGTCAGCACCAGGAACGTCAGCACCCGCTCGGGCCCGTCGTCCGCCGCCAGCATCAGCGCGACGAACGTGGCCAGGAACGGCACGTAGAACGCGGCGAACACACCGGCCGTGACGTCCTTGAGGTAGCCCTCGGGCGGCTGCGCCATGCGCCAGACGAGTACCGCGAGCGCGGTCAGCGCCATCGCCACCCAGGCGCCCTCGGCTCCGCGGACGTACCCGGCGACGACCATCGCCGCGCCGCCGACGGCGAGCGGGACGAGCGGCGCCTTGATGCCCTTGCGCTCCTGGAGGCGGGTGGTCAGCTCCCACAGGCCGACGACGACGGCGAGCGCTATCACGCCGACGAAGACGGCCTTCTGGATGAACAGCGACGCCACGATCACCGCGCCGAGGCCGACCCCGACCCCTATGGCGGCCCGCAGGTCGCGCCCGGCCTGCTTCTTCTGCCGCTGGGGCTTGGCCTGCTGCCGCCCCTGCCGATGCCCGTGCGGTGAACGACCCTGCGGCTCGGCGGGCTCAGGTTGTTCCGAGGGCATGGGCTCCTGCGGCATCTCGTCACGGAACAGGGGACCGCTCAGCCGAGCGGCCCCCCGGTCATGGTCGTCCTGGTCTCCGCCGGCGGGGACGTCGGGCACGATGGGCATGGGCCGAGTCTGCTGCGCGGCGTGCTCATCGCGGGCGGGACCCGCCGGGGCTGCCGGAGCCGGCCCCTGGTCGGGCGGACCCCAGTGTCCGCCTCGTGGCGGGGCCCCCCAGGAAGCGTCGTTCATCAGACCTCGAGCAGCTCGGCTTCCTTGTGCTTCAGCAGCTCGTCCACCTGCGCGACGTACTTCGCGGTGGTGTCGTCGAGCTCCTTCTCCGCACGGCGGCCCTCGTCCTCACCGACCTCGCCGTCCTTGACGAACTTGTCGATGGTCTCCTTGGCCTTGCGGCGGACGGAGCGGATCGAGATCTTCGCGTCCTCGCCCTTGCCCTTGGCGACCTTGATGAACTCGCGGCGGCGCTCCTCGGTGAGCTCGGGGAACACCACCCGGATGATGTTGCCGTCGTTGCTGGGGTTGACGCCCAGGTCGGAGTCGCGGATGGCCTGCTCGATGTTCCGCAGCGCGGACTTGTCGAACGGGGTCACCACGGCCATGCGCGGCTCCGGCACCGAGAAGGAGGCCAGCTGGTTGATCGGCGTGAGGGCACCGTAGTAGTCGGCCACGATCTTGTTGAACATGGCCGGGTGCGCACGCCCGGTGCGGATCGCGGCGAAGTCCTCCTTGGCGACCAGGACGGCCTTCTCCATCTTCTCCTCGGCTTCGAGGAGGGTCTCTTCGATCACCACTTGCTCCTGCGTGTCTTGGGTTTGTCCCGGCGTGCACACGGCCGCGGAACCTGCGTCGCGTCTACTCCTGCACGGTGTCCGACCGGCAGGGCTTTGTCCATCCCCGGCTTGGGGCGACCCGGAGTCAGTCCCGGGTGCCCTGGTCGCTCACGAGCGTGCCGATCTTCTCACCCTTCACGGCGCGGGCGATATTGCCCGCGGTGAGGAGTTCGAAGACGAGGATCGGCAGCTTGTTGTCGCGGCAGAGGGTGATGGCGGTGGCGTCGGCGACCTTGAGGTCGCGGGCGATCACCTCGCCGTACTCCAGGGCGTCGAACTTCACGGCGTCCGGGTTGGTCTTCGGGTCGGAGTCGTAGACCCCGTCGACCCCGTTCTTGCCCATGAGGAGGGCTTCGGCGTCGATCTCCAGGGCGCGCTGGGCGGCGGTGGTGTCGGTGGAGAAGTAGGGCATGCCCATGCCGGCGCCGAAGATCACGACGCGGCCCTTCTCCAGGTGGCGCACGGCGCGCAGCGGGATGTAGGGCTCGGCGACCTGGCCCATGGTGATCGCGGTCTGGACGCGGGACTGGATGCCCTCCTTCTCCAGGAAGTCCTGGAGGGCGAGGCAGTTCATGACGGTGCCGAGCATGCCCATGTAGTCGGAGCGGGCCCGGTCCATGCCGCGCTGCTGGAGCTCGGCGCCGCGGAAGAAGTTGCCGCCGCCGATGACGATCGCGATCTGCGCGCCGTCGCGGACGACCGCGGCGATCTCGCGGGCCATGGCGTGTACGACGTCGGGATCGACGCCGAGGCCGCCGCCGCCGGAGAACGCCTCGCCGGACAGCTTCAGAAGGAAGCGGCCGGCCTTTTTACCGGTGTTGTCATCGCCCTGTGCGGCGCCCTGATTCATTGGAGATCTCCTCGTGCACATACGAAGAAGGCCATTGCCGTGGGTGTCGGTGTCCCTGTGCGGCAATGGCCTCCTCGTCAGATCTGCGGTCGCCCGGCGCGTGCGCGGACGACTGCGGCGACCCCTCGCGGGGCCCGGTGTCCGTTCGGGGACGGACTCAGATGCCGACCTTGATGCGCGTGAAGCGCTTCAGGGTGACACCGGCCTCGTCCAGGATCTGCTGAACGGACTTCTTGTTGTCGAGCGCGTACGGCTGGCCGAGCAGCGTCGCGTCCTTGAAGAAGCCGTTGAGGCGGCCCTCGACGATCTTCGGCAGCGCGGCCTCGGGCTTGCCCTCGGCGCGGGTGGTCTCCTCGGCGACGCGACGCTCGGCCTCGACGACCTCGGCCGGGACGTCCTCCTTGGAGAGGTACTTCGGCGCGAACGCGGCGATGTGCTGGGCGACGCCCTTGGCGACCTCGGCGTTCTCCTTGTCCAGCTCGACCAGGACACCGATCTGCGGGGGCAGGTCGGGCATGGTGCGGTGCATGTACGCGGAGACGTAGCCGCCGGAGAACTGCGCGAAGCGGTCCAGGACGATCTTCTCGCCCAGGTTCGCGTTGGCCTCGTCGACGAACGCCTGCACGGTCTTGCCGGGCTCGATCTCGGAGGCGAGCAGCGCCTCGATGTCGGCCGGGCTGGTGGCGGCGACGTGCTGGGCGAGCTGGTTCGCGACCGACTGGAACTTCTCGCCCTTGGCGACGAAGTCCGTCTCGCACTTCAGCTCGACGAGGACGCCGGAGGTGTTGTCGTCGGCGATCAGGGAGACGACGGCACCGTTCTCGGCGGAGCGGCCCTCGCGCTTGGCGACGCCCTTCTGGCCCTTGATGCGCAGGGCCTCGACGGCCTTGTCGACGTTGCCGTCGGACTCGTCCAGCGCCTTCTTGCAGTCCATCATGCCGGCGCCGGTGAGCTCACGGAGCTTCTTGACGTCAGCGGCGGTGTAGTTCGCCATGATCTGTGAATCTCTCTCGAAGTCTGGAAGATCTACCAGGATCTATGGGGTGACGGAGGGGGCTTGTGGCCCCCTCCGTCGACGACCGGACCGGGGGTCGGACCGGGCTCGGTGGCCCGGTCCTCACTCACCGGTCGGGACCGCTGATCAGGCCTGCTCGGCCTCGGCGGCCGGAGCCTCGGCGGCGGGGGCCTCGGCCGGCTTCTCGGCGGCCTCGTCGGAGTCCGCCTTCTTCTCGCCCTCGAGCAGGTCGCGCTCCCACTCGGCGAGCGGCTCGCCGGCGGCCTTGTCGCCCGGCTTGCTGTCGCCGGTGGCGGCGCCGGAGCGGGCGATGAGGCCCTCGGCGACGGCGTCGGCGATCACGCGGGTGAGCAGGGTGACGGAGCGGATCGCGTCGTCGTTGCCCGGGATCTTGTAGTCGACCTCGTCCGGGTCGCAGTTGGTGTCGAGGATCGCGACGACCGGGATGTTGAGCTTGCGCGCCTCGCCGACGGCGATGTGCTCCTTCTTGGTGTCCACGATCCAGACGGCGCTGGGCACCTTCTGCATGTCGCGGATACCGCCGAGGGTCTTCTCCAGCTTGGCCTTCTCGCGCGAGAGGACCAGGAGCTCCTTCTTGGTGAGGCCGGAGGCGGCCACGTCCTCGAAGTCGATGGCCTCAAGCTCCTTGAGGCGCTGGAGGCGCTTGTAGACGGTGGAGAAGTTGGTGAGCATGCCGCCCAGCCAGCGCTGGTTGACGTACGGCATGCCGACGCGGGTCGCCTGCTCGGCGATGGCCTCCTGCGCCTGCTTCTTCGTGCCGACGAACATGATGGAGCCGCCGTGCGCGACGGTCTCCTTGACGAACTCGTAGGCGCGGTCGATGTACGACAGCGACTGGAGCAGGTCGATGATGTAGATGCCGTTGCGCTCGGTGAAGATGAAGCGCTTCATCTTCGGGTTCCAGCGACGGGTCTGGTGACCGAAGTGGACGCCGCTCTCCAGCAGCTCCCGCATCGTGACGACGGCCATGGCCGTATCTCCTTGGTTTGTCGGTTGTTTCCTGACGCCCCGGCGCGCTGCTGCCACGAGTGGACCGAGGAGCGCTGCCACGGCCGGTGAAGGCGGTGGCGGGGCGTGCGAAGTCGACCCGGTGGCCCGGGTCGCCGTAAGAAGTGTACGGGACCTGGACACCAGCGGGTGACGGCGCTGTCCACAAGCGCCGCGGCCGTCCACAGATCAGGGGCGTGATCCACCCGTGCGGGCGGTGCGGCGGGACAGTGTGCGCATGAACCGACGCTCTCCGTACGCCGCCGGGTCCGCGACCGCCCGGCCGGGTCCCCTCCCCGCGCGGGGCCGCCTTCCGGTGCCGGCGCGGGGGCTGCCGGCACTGGGGCCGCTCGTGCTGGTGCCGCTCGTGCTGGGGCCGCTGGCGGTGCTGTCGCTCGTGCTGCTGTCGCTTGCGGCGGCGCCGCCGGGCGGTCCGGGCGCCCCCGCGCCGGACCGGCTGGGCGCGGCGGGTGCGGCCGCCGCACGGAGCGGGGAGCCGGACGGCGCCGGGCTGCCCGTCGCCGGGGCGGTGTGGCCGGTGGGGCCGCCCCGCGCGGTGGTGGTGCGTGGCTGGGAGCCGCCCGTGTCGGCGTACGGGCGGGGGCACCGGGGCGTGGACCTGGCCGCGCCGCCGGGCACCCCGGTGCGCGCGGCGGCCGCCGGGCGGGTGTCCTTCGCCGGGGCGGTGGCGGGGCGGGGCGTCCTGGTGGTGACGCTCGCGGCGCCGGCGGGCGCGGTGCCGCTGAGGGTCACGTACGAGCCGGTGCGGCCGCTGGTGGAGGCGGGGGCCGTGGTGGCTGCCGGGCAGGTGGTCGCGGTGACGTCCGCCGACGCGGCCTCGCACTGCGCGGGCGGGTGCCTGCACTGGGGGCTCAGGTGGGGCGACGCCTATCTGGACCCGCTGTCGCTGCTGCCGCCCGATCTGCTGCGCCGCCCGCCGTCCCGGCTGCTGCCGGTGCGCTGAGAGGCCGGGCCGGAGGCGGGAGCGATCAGGGGTGGGCGACGCCGCGCAGGGCGACGGCGACGGCCGTGTCGGCGATGGCGGCCGGGTCCTCGGCCGCGCCCAGTTCGATGCGGCGGACCGCCGCGTCGACGACGCCCTGGAGCAGCATCGCGGCGAGCCGGGGCTCGGGCTGGCCGAGGTCGGCGAGCGCCTCCACGATGATCGCGACGAGCCCGCCGTGCGCGGCGCGGATCTTCTCGCGGGCGCCGTCGTCCAGTTCGCTGGCGGAGATGGCCACGACGGCGCGGTGGCGGCGGTCCCCGACGAGCTCCAGCTGCCGGCGCACATACGCCTCGACCTTCGCCGCGGGCGTGGCCGCCCGGTCCATGGCCGCCTCGACCTCGGCCGCCCAGACGGGGAAGTCGACGGCGCACAGCTCCTCGACCACGGCGGCGCGGGAGCGGAAGTACTCGTACACCGACGACCGGGCGAGGCCGGTGCGTTCGGCGAGGGCGGGGAAGGTCAGCGCCTCCGTGCCGCCCTCGGACAGCAGGGAGCGCGCCGCGTCCAGCAGGGCGGCGCGCTGCATCGTCCGGTGCTCGGCCACGGAGGCCGCTCGAATCCTTGGCACGGGTCCCACTGTACGGCCGCCCGTCCGGCCTCGGGGGGCCGTCCCCGGTCAGCGTCCGACATCGGCCAGCTTGGCCCTGAGCTGGAGGACGGACTTGGTGTGGATCTGGCTGACGCGGCTCTCCGTGACGCCCAGGACGTTGCCGATCTCGGCGAGGGTGAGGCCCTCGTAGTAGTAGAGCGTGACGACGGTCTTCTCGCGCTCGGGGAGGGTGTTGATGGCGCGGGCGAGCAGCCTCCGCAGCTCGCGCCCCTCGGCGACCTCGACGGGGTCGTCGGCCGCGGTGTCCTCCAGGGTGTCCATGAGGCTGAGGCGGTCGCCGTTCTCCCCGCCGACGTGCAGCAGCTCCTCGAGGGCGACGACGTTGGCCAGGGAGAGCTGGCTGAAAACGGCGTGCAGGTCCTCGACGGGGATGCCCATCTCGGCGGCGACCTCGGTCTCGGTGGGCGTACGCCGGAGCTGGGCCTCCAGTGTCGCGTAGGCGCGCTCCACTGCCCTGGCCTTCTGGCGGACGGAGCGGGGGATCCAGTCCAGAGCCCGCAGCTCGTCGATCATGGCGCCGCGGATGCGGGTGATCGCGTACGTCTCGAACTTGATCGACCGGTCGAGGTCGAACTTCTCGATCGCGTCGATCAGGCCGAAGACGCCGGAGGAGAGGAAATCGGCCTGTTCGACGTTGGAGGGCAGGCCGACGCTGACCCGGCCCGCGACGTACTTCACGAGGGGCGAGTAGTGCAGGATCAGCTGTTCCCGCAGCCGCTCGTCACCCGTGTCCTTGTACGACCGCCACAGCTCGTCCAGGGACGAGGGAGCGGCCGGCCGCACGCTGCTCCGGGCAGCGGGCGGCGGAACCGCGGCGCGGTCGGACCCGGAGGTGTGCTGGGGCATGCGTCGCCTTGAGCCGTTCTGCCGTCGTGTGCGGGGATGAATCGGGGGTAGCGGTGAGCGTAGCGTGACTGGGCCGTTGCGGTGAGCGAAGGCGTGGGGATCGTCCGTAGGCGGGTTCGCGCCATCGGCCGCATCTTCGAATGGGGGCAGCGGTTCGCCCGCGGGCGTCTCCGCCGCCCCCGGAGGAGCGGAGCGGGTCATCGAGGTCACCTTTTCACCCGATTGCTCCAGGTCAAGGACCGCCTCGCCGGGTGTTCGAGCGGCGTCCCCCCAAGGTGGTCAACCCCCAGCCGTCGCCCTGGCGTTCGACGTGGCCGAGGGAGTGCAGCTCGTACAGTCGGCCGAGTGCGTCGTCAACGCCCGTCCCGGCGTTCGCCGCCACGTCGGACACGGAGGCGGTCCGGCCGGGCGGCGGGAGCGCGTCGAGCACACGCGCGGTGACCGGGTCGAGCAGGTCCCTGGGGACGACGGGGCCGTGCCGGTCGGGGGCCAGTTCCCCGATGTCGCCCACGAGTTCGGCGACCTCGTCGGCGTCGGTGACGAGGACGGCGCCGCCGCGCAGCAGTTCGTGCACGCCTGCGGAGTACGTGCTGGTCACCGGGCCGGGCACCCCTATGGTGTGGCGGCCGAGCCGCTGGGCGTCGCGCGCGGTGGCGAGCGCCCCGCTGCGGTAGGCGGCCTCGACCACGACGGTCCCCCGGGTGAGGGCGGCGATGACGCGGTTGCGCAGCAGGAACCGCCCCGCCGTGGGGTGGCTCCCGGGCGCCAGCTCCCCCACGATCAGCCCCTGGCGGCCGATGCGCCCGATCAGTTCGCCGTGCCCGCGCGGATAGGCGACGTCCACGCCGCAGGCGAGCACGGCGATCGTGGCGCCCCGCGCGCCGAGGGCACCGCGGTGGGCGGCGCCGTCGATGCCATACGCCGCGCCGGAGACGACGACCCAGCCGCGCTCGGCGAGACCGCCGGCGAGGAGGGCCGCCATGTGGGCGCCGTAGGCCGTGCAGGTGCGGGAGCCGACCACGGCGACGGAGCGCAGCGCCCATCGGCGCAGGTCGGCGGCGCCGCGCACCCAGAGGCCCACGGGCCGGGCGTCCCCGAGGTCGTCGAGCTGGCTCGGCCACTCGGCGTCGCCGGGGACGAGGAACCGCCCGCCGATCCTCCCGGCCTCCTCCAGGTCCTGGCGGGGCCGCACCCGGGTCACCCGCGTCAGGTATCCGGCGAGGCGCCGCTCGCTCGCGCCCGGGAGCGAGCCGGCCCGGTACGGCTGCGCGCCCAGTCTCCGCAGCAGCTCCACGGCGCCGAGCTCCCGCAGCCACCGCCCCGCGACCTGGTCCCCCGGCTCGATCACCCGGCACAGCGCCGCCCGCGCGACCCGCTCCTCCTCCGTCACGCCCATCGCGGCACCTCCGCACCCGCCATCGGGGGCTCCCCCGGCGTGCCCCTCGCTCTCCTCACTCCTCCGGACCGCGGACCCGCCCCCGCGTGCCCCGGCCCCGCCGAATCCCGCCGTCGCGGAACCGGTACGCATGCCGGCCCGCCCGCCGGGACCACGCCGTCCGGCTCCGGGCCGCCCGCCGGGACCGCGACCTCCGGGACCGCCCCGTCCGGCTCCGGGCCCGCCGCGATCGCGACCGCCGCAGCCTTACCCGCCAGCACCCCACGCGGGGCCGCGCTCGGGAAGGGTGGGCGGTCCTCCGCCCGTCCGGTCGGGTGTCCCGGCCCGGACGGTGGCCCAAGGCCCGCAGCCGGACGGGCGGGGGCCGGTGGCCCAAGGCCCGCAGCGGGACGGGCGGAGGCCGGTAGCGCAACGCCCGCAGCCGGACGGGCGGGAAGCGTGCCGGGCTCGTGGTGGGCCGTCACAGCCGGCCTCCCACGGGCACGCCGCGGGAGATGCCGGTGCGCAGCTCCAGAGCCAGATTGACGTCACCCGCGTCGGGGCGGCCCCGGCCGGCCAGGTCGGCGAGCGTCCAGGCGATGCGCAGGACCCGGTCGAGGCCCCGGGCGGTGAGCAGGCCACGCTCGATGTCGCGCTCGGCGGCGGCGAGGGCGCCGGGGGCCGGATGCCAGCGGGTGCGCAGTTCATGGCCGGGCACCTCGGCGTTGCGAGTCCAGGAGGTCCCGAGCAGCCGGGCGGCGGCACGCTCCCGGGCCGCTCGTACCCGGGCTGCGACGGCCGCGCTGGGCTCGCCGTTCGCGGCCATCAGGTCGGCGCGGCCGACCGGCTCCACCTCGACCCGCAGGTCGACGCGGTCCAGCAGCGGCCCAGACAGGCGGGACTGGTAGCGGCGGATCACCGACGAGGGGCACTCGCAGCTGTCGCCCTGGGTGCTGTGCCGGCCGCACGGGCACGGGTTCGCCGCGAGGACCATCAGGAACCGCGCGGGAAGCCGCACCACGCCGGCCGCCCGTGCCACGACCACCTGGCCGGACTCCAGCGGCTGCCGCAGCGCGTCCAGGACCTTTGCGGAGAATTCGGGCGCTTCGTCGAGAAAGAGCACTCCTCGATGAGCGAGGGAGACGGCCCCCGGGCGTGGCATGCCGTTGCCGCCGCCGACCAGGGACTGCATCGTCGCCGAGTGGTGCGGCGCGCAGTAGGGCGCCCGGTTCACCAGCGGCTTGCCCGGCGGGAGGATGCCGGCCACCGAGTGGACGGCCGTCACCTCCAGGGACTCGGCGCGTGTCAGCGGCGGCAGCAGTCCGGGCAGCCGCTCGGCCAGCATGGTCTTGCCCGCGCCGGGCGGTCCCGACAGGAACAGATGGTGGCCGCCCGCCGCGGCGACCTCCAGAGCGAGCCGGGCGGCCCGCTGGCCTGCGACATCGGCCATGTCGGGGGCGTCGCCGGGGTCCACGGCCAGTCCCGTGCCGAGCCCGGCGCCGGGCACGACCAGGCCGGCGAGCATGGGGTCGGGCCTGCCGTCCTCGGCGGGCTCCTCCTCCGGCACGGGCGCGTCGGTGAGGACCGCGACCAGCTGGCGCAGGCTGCGCACCCCGAGCACGGACACCCCCGGCACCAGCGAGGCCTCGCCCGCCGTCTGCTCGGGCACGACGACCTGCTCGTATCCGGCTTCGGCGGCCGCCAGGACCGCGGGCAGCACGCCCCGCACCGGCCGGACGCGGCCGTCGAGGCCGAGCTCCCCGATGAGGACGAGGTCCGCGATGGTGCGCGGGTCGATCAGCTCGGCCGCCGCCATGACGGCGCAGGCCACGGCCAGGTCGAAGCTGGAACCGCCCTTCGGCACCGACGCGGGGCTCAGCCCGACCGTCAGCTTCTTCTGCGGCCACGGCGCCCCGGAGTTGACCATCGCGGCCCGCACCCGGTCGCGGCTCTCCGACAGGCTCTTGTCCGGCAGGCCGACCAGCGTGAACGCCGCGACCCCGGGCTCCAGGTCCGCCTGGACCTCCACCACCACTCCGTCGACGCCGACCAGCGCCACCGAGCACGTCCGGGCGAACCCCATCAGGCCACCCCCCGCACATGCTGCACGAGGGGCGCGCCGCGCCGGGGCAGCACCACACCGACCAGGTCGATGCGGACGCCGCCCGGCGGTGGACCGCCGTGCCGGTCGAGCCAGCATGCGGCGAGCCTTCTCAGCCGGTCGGCCTTGGCGGGTGTCACCGCCGCGAGCGGCTGCTGGAAGGCGCCCGCGCGGCGGGTCTTCACCTCGCATACCACCACCGCGTCGCCGTCGCGGGCGACGATGTCGATCTCGCCGCCGCGCCCGCAGCGCCAGTTCGTGGCGAGGACGGCCATGCCCATCTCGCCGAGCCGGCGGACCGCCAGCCTCTCTCCGTACTGCCCGAGTGCCCCCGTGGCGTTCATCTCGGCACCACCTCCCGCACCGACTGTGACGCGTCGGCGGCCCGGATGTGGATCTTGCCGAGTGGACCGGTGGACAACTGCCCCGCTGTGGAAAACTCCCTCACCCGTACGGGTGGAGCCGCGCCGGGACAGCGGCGGACAACGGCCGAGCGGCGCCCGGATCAGCGGCGAGGCAGCGGCCGGACTCGGCGGCGGATCAGCAGCCTCAGCAGCGACGCAGCAACCGGGCTCTGCGGCCGATCAGCAGCCCTCAGCAGCGGGAAACCGCGGCTCTGCGGCGGATCAGCCGTCGCCCCGCGGCGGCCTGGCGGAAGCTCAGCTGCTGGGGAGCTCCAGGTCGGACTTGTTCAGCTCCTCGATGTTCACGTCCTTGAACGTGAGCACACGGACCTGTTTGACGAAGCGGGCCGGCCGATACATGTCCCAGACCCACGCGTCCGCCATGGACACCTCGAAGAAGACCTCGCCGTGCACGGAGTGCACCTGCATCTCGTAGTCGTTCGTCAGGTAGAAGCGCCGCTCGGTCTCGATGACGTATTTGAACAGCCCGACGACGTCGCGGTACTCCCGGTAGAGCTTCAGCTCCATCTCGGTTTCGTACTTCTCGAGGTCCTCGGCGCTCATGGCATGTTCCCCTTCAGCCGTGCGTGCCCCCATTGTGCGCCAGTCATCCGCACCCCTAGACGATTTCCGGGGACAGGACGACCGGCGCGGGCGGCGGGCCCTCGTCGAGCAGCGTGCGCAGCAGCCCGGCGAGTCGTGTCGGGTACACCGTCTCACGGGCCGCGGACAGTTCGGCGGAGGTCCACCACCTCAGCCCCGCGACACTGCGGCTCTCCAGCTCCGTGAGGCGGTCGCCCAGGACGGCGGCGGTGTGGCGGGTACGGGCCAGGTAGTACCACTCGTCCTGGTTCCAGCGGCGCCCGGCGAAGGGGAACGAGCACATCCGCCGCCACAGCACCGGGCCCAGCTCGACCTGTGTGATCCCGGTCTCCTCCGCCAGTTCCCGCAGCGCGGCCTGCTCGCGGGTCTCGCCGTCCTCGACGCCGCCGCCGGGCGTGAACCACCAGGTCTGCGACGGGTCGTCGGGCTCGTAGCCGTGCAGGAGGAGGATCCGGTCGTCGGGGTCGAGCAGCACGACCCGCGCCACCCTGCGCAGCTCCCCCGGCGGCAGGGCGCTCCCATCGCCCACCGGCACCTCCCGCGCCGCGCCGTCCTCAGTCACGCGCGCCTCCGCTCGTACGCTGCGCCGCGGACCGCGCGCCGGGACCCGGGGTACCGGACGCACCGGCGCCGCCCCGCGAGAAAAGCCGTGCCAGGGGGCCGTACGCCGCGCCGGCCAGGACCAGCGCCGCGCCGCCCGCGAGGGCCCAGGCCAGCGGCCGTACGGGGCCGGGCTGCGACACACCGCCCGGCAGCGCGGCGAAGCCCTGCGGCCGGTCGATCACCGCGAGTCCGTCCAGCGGCCACACGACGGCGTCCAGCCGGGCCGTGACGGCGCTGCGGGGCACCGCGCCCTTGCCCGGGTCCTGGAGGTGGACCCGCGAGTCCTGGGAGGTGGCGCGCTGGTCGCCGAGGAGGAAGAGGTGCCCGTCCGGCACGGTCGCGGAGAACCCGGTCGGCGACGCGGCCTCCTTGCCGCCCCACCCCTGCCGGCTCAGGTACGGCTCGGTGACCGGCTTGCCGTTGACGGTGAGCCGGCCGGCCGCGTCGCAGCAGGCGATCCTGTCGCCGTCGACACCCACCACCCGCTTGATCATCGGCATGTCCCCCCAGGCAGGGTCCTTGAAGACGACGATGTCGCCGCGCCGCACCTCGGAGCCGTCGATCCGCTCGGCCAGCACCCGGTCGCCGGACGTGACGGTGGGGTGCATCGACTCGGAGGGCACCGTGTACGGCCGGTACACCAGCGCGCCCCAGGCGAAGCCGCCGAGGAACAGCACACAGCCGACGGCCACGGCCAGCCCCGACAGCACGCTGCCGAGGCGGCCGCGGCCGCCCGTACGTATCGTTCCGCCCATCCCAGCGCTCCCCGCTCAAGGAGATCCAGTGCCCTGGGACGGCACCCTACCCGCGCCCGCTACCGGGCTGTACGCCCCGAGGGGCCCCGGTCAGGCACGCTCGCCGGCCCGCTCGGTGAGCCGGCGGCGGCGCCACAGCACCAGCGGCAGCGCGCCCGCCACGCCCAGGGCGCCCGGCCCCGCGACGGACGCGGCGGCGGCCAGTCCGGGCTGGTCGAAGGTGTCCGGCACCGGCAGCGTCGACCAGCGGTCGAGCGGCCAGGGGACGAAGACCGCGCGGCCGACGACCTCCTCGTTGGAGATCGTGCCCTCGCCCGGGAGCTCCTGGTGGTAGCGGGAGTCCAGCGAGTTCTGCCGGTTGTCGCCCATCACCCAGATTCGGCCGTCGGGCACCTTGACCGGGCCGAAGGGCTCGTCGTCGCACGGGGTCGAGCCGGGGTACAGGTACGACGTCTCGTCCAGCGCCTTGCCGTTGACGTGGACCTTGCCGCCCTTCTTGCACTCCACGGTGTCGCCGCCGACCGCGATGACGCGCTTGATCAGGTTCTGCTGGTCGGCCGCGGGCATCAGGCCGATGAAGCTGAGGAACCGCTGCAGCGGGTTCGGCTCGGGCGCCGGCTCGTTCAGCCAGCCGCCCGGGTCCTCGAAGACCACGACCTCGCCGCGCTCCGGCTCGGAGCCGAACCACGGGGTCAGCTTGTCGACCAGCACCCGGTCGCCGCGCTTGAGGGTGTCCATCATCGACTCGGACGGGATGGAGAACGCCTGGACCAGGAAGGTCTTGATCAGCAGCGCCAGCACCAGCGCGATACCGACCAGCAGCGGCAGCTCCTTCCAGAAGGAGCGCTGCTTCCTCGGCCGCGGCCGCCCGTGCTCGCCGCCGTCCACGGTGTCGTCGGTGTCGTCGTCCACGCTGTCGCCCTCGGCGTTGTCGGCGCTCCTCGCGCCGGTCACTTGCGGCGCGTCCCCCCGGACGGCCGCGCTTTCGGTCACACCCGGGGCGGGCGTCCCGCCCGGGCCGGGGGACGGGTCCGCGAGGTCCTCGCGCCCCTTCTCCGGCTCGTCGCGTCCGGATCGTGCGCCGACCGCCAGATCCCCCACATCCACTCCTCAGTCCGTGCTCTCGCCCGCCCCCGAAGCAGGGGAAGGCCCACCACTCCCATAACGAGCGGGAGTTCCGCAGGGGTCGGGAGCCGTAGCGATCCATTCGCGTACCAGGGGGACACACTATGCGACGCGCCGAGTGCCGTCGCGGCCCCGGGCGGCGCGTCCGGGACCCGGTCGAACGCCCCGTCGTCGCCGAGGGTGCGCCAGTGCCCGAAGGGCCAGGCGATCACGAACGCACGCCCCACGACCTGCTCCTCCGCGATGGTGCCCTGCCCGGCCTCCCTGAGGTGGAAGCGGGAGTCGGCGGAGTCGGAGCGGTGGTCGCCGAGGACGAAGAGCCGGCCCTCGGGGACCTTCACGTCGAAGGGGATCCGCGAGGGCTCGTTGCCCGGATGGAGGTAGGGCTCGTCCACAGGTACGCCGTTGACCGTCACGCGTCCGCCGGGGTCGCAGCACTTGACGGTGTCCCCGCCGACGGCGACGACGCGTTTGATGAGGTCCTGCTCGTCGTCGGACGGCAGCAGGCCGATGAAGGTGAGGCCCCGCTTGACCTGGGCGACGACGAAGGGGGAGTCGTCCGGCGGGGTCTGCTCCGCCTGGAGCCAGCCGCCGGGGTCCCGGAAGACGACGACGTCACCGCGCTCGGGCCGCGACCCGAACCACGGTGACAGCTTGTCCACCAGGACCCGGTCGTCGATCCGGATCGTCTGCTCCATGGAGCCGGACGGGATGACGAACGCCTGCACCAGGAAGGTCTTCAGGACGAGCGCGATGACCACCGCGACGGTGAGGAGGAGCGGGATCTCCTTGATCGCGGACCGGCGCCTGCGCCGCTTGACCTTGCGCGCGAGCCTGCGCCGTTCCGCGCGGCCGGGCAGCGGGCGACGGCCGTCCGTGGGCCGGGACCCGGTGGGCAGCCTCGTGTCGGCGCGGTGCCCGCCGCGCCGGCCGCGGCTACCCATGCCCGCCGCCGTGCCGGGGGGCGTCCGGTACGGCGTCGAAGGCGCCCGTCGGCCGGATGCCGGACCAGCGGCGGGCGGGCCAGCCGATCCAGTCGGCGCGGCCGATCACCATGTCCTCGGGCACCATGCCGCCGCCCGGGGCGCCGAGGTGGTCGCGGGAGTCGCGGGACTGGCTGCGGTGGTCGCCCATGACCCACAGGGTCCCCTCGGGGACCACGATGTCGAACCGCACCTGCGACGGCGCGTCACCGGGGTGCAGATACCCCTCGTCGACGGGAACGCCGTTCACCTGGATCCTGCCCTCCTTGTCGCAGCACGTCACCCGGTCGCCCCCGACGCCGACGACGCGCTTGACGAAGTCGGTGTCGTCGGGCTCCGCGAGGCCCAGCGCCGCGGCGGCGCCGTGCAGGAGCTCGGTGACGGGGTTCTCTTCTGGAACGGTACGGACGAAGGAGCCGGTTCCGTCGAAGACGATGACGTCCCCGCGCGCGGGGCGGTCGCCGAAGCGGTACGCCAGCTTGTTGACGACCACCCGGTCGCCCACCTGGAGCGTGGGCTCCATGGAGCGGCTGGGGATCTGGAACGGCTGGATGACGAACTGGCCGATGAGCAGCATGCCGACGGCCCAGGCGGCGCCGATCAGACCGGTGGTGCGCCAGGAAAGCGCGAAGCGCGACCTCCGCTCCGGATGCCTTTCGGCGTCGGGAGGGAGGTCGCGCTCCGTGTGCGTGGCTTCGGTGTCCATCGGGGGCAGAGCCTAACCGGCCGCCCTGGGAGGCTCATCCGAAGCGTGAGCCCGCGGCTTGGCCGGGTCTCAGTTCTCGCGCTTCTCCTTGATCTTCGCGGCCTTGCCGCGCAGCTCACGGAGGTAGTACAGCTTCGCACGGCGGACGTCACCGCGGGTGACGAGCTCGATCTTCTCGAAGATCGGGCTGTGCACCGGGAAGGTGCGCTCGACGCCGACGGAGAAGGAGACCTTGCGGACCGTGAAGGTCTCGGAGACGCCCGAGCCCTGGCGGCGGATGACGACGCCCTTGAACTGCTGGATACGGGAGCGGTTGCCCTCGATGACGCGAACGTGGACGTTCACGGTGTCACCGGGACGGAACGCCGGGACATCGGTCCGCAGGGACGCGGCGTTGACGGCGTCGAGCACGTGAGACATGATCGTCTGCTTCCTCACTGATGCCACAGGTCATCAGCGGCAACTAGAAACGGGGTTTCGGGGCCGGGCGTCGGGTGCGGCGTCGTGTCCCCCTGTGGCAGGGGCGCCGACCGGACGTACGGCAGCGGCCTATTCTTCCACGTCCTGCGGCCTGCGCCAAAACCGGCCATCCGGCTCGGGCGCCCAGCCCAGGATCGACAGGGTCTCGCGGTCCTTCTTGTCGAAGGCGGACGGGTCGCACCGCTCGATGAGGTCGGGGCGGTGCAGCGCGGTCCGCCGCAGCGCCTCGTCCCGCCGCCACCGCGCGATCCTGCCGTGGTGGCCGCTGAGCAGCACGTCCGGGATGCCGCGGCCGCGCCAGACCGGCGGCTTGGTGTAGACGGGGCCTTCCAGGAGGTTGGCCATGGCGCCGGGGGCGAAGGAGTCGTCGCGGTGGGACTCGGCGTTGCCCAGGACGCCGGGCAGGAGCCGGGCCACGGCCTCGGTGATGACCAGCACGGCCGCCTCGCCGCCGGCGAGGACGTAGTCGCCGATGGACACCTCGTACACCGGCATCCGCGTGGCGTACTCCTCCATGACCCGGCGGTCGATGCCCTCGTACCGGGCGGGGGTGAAGATCAGCCAGGGCCGCTGGGACAGTTCGACGGCCACCTGCTGGGTGAAGGGCCGCCCGCTGGGCGTGGGGACGACGAGCACGGGTGCGTGGGCGCCCGCCTCGTATCCGTCGGCGGTGATCTCGTCCAGGGCGTCGCCCCACGGCTCGGTCTTCATGACCATGCCGGGGCCGCCGCCGTAGGGCGTGTCGTCGACGGTGTTGTGGCGGTCGTACGTCCAGTGCCGCAGGTCGTGGACGTGGACGTCGAGCCGGCCGCGGGCGCGGGCCTTGCCGACGAGCGAGACGTTCAGCGGTTCGAGGTACTCGGGGAAGATCGTGACGACGTCGAGCCGCATCAGCGGGCGTCCTCGTTCCCGGCGGCCCCGCCGTCCTCGTCGGCGGCCTCATCGCCGGCGGGGGTGTCGTCGTCGCCGCGCGTGGAGGCGATGACGGCGCGGTCGTCGATGAGGCCGGGCGGCGGGACGATGACGGCGCGCTGGGCGTCGAGGTCGACCTCGGTGACGATCTCCTCGACGAAGGGGATCAGGACCTCGCTGCCGTCGGGCCGCTCGACCACGAACAGGTCCTGGTAGGGCAGGTGGGAGACCTCGGTGATGCGGCCGACCCCGGTGCCGTCGGCGAGCACCACGTCGAGGTCGATCAGCTGGTGGTCGTAGTACTCGTCCGGCTCCTCGGGCCGCTCGTCCGGGTCGACGTCGGCGATGAGCAGGGTGTTGCGCAGCGCCTCGGCGGCGTTCCGGTCGCGCACGCCCGCGAAGCGCAGCAGGAGCCGGCCGCTGTGGACGCGGCCGCTCTCGATGGTGAGGGGTCCGGCGGAGGCCGGGTCGGTGGCGAGTACGGCACCGGGCGCGAGCCGCAGCTCGGGCTCGTCCGTGCGTACCTCGACGGTGACCTCGCCCTTGATGCCGTGGGCGCGGCCGATCCGCGCGACTACGAGCTGCACTTTTGGAACTCTCCTGTCGGACGACGACGGGCCGGGGCGGGCCGCAGCCCTCCCCGGCCCGTGCGCCGGTGTTCAACTTCGCTCAGCGAACCTGGTCCACGTCGACGAGGTCGACGCGGATGCCCCGTCCGCCGATGGCACCCACGACCGTACGCAGTGCGCGTGCGGTGCGGCCGTTGCGGCCGATCACCTTGCCGAGGTCGTCCGGGTGGACCCGGACCTCGAGCACACTTCCGCGGCGCAGGTTGCGCGAGGCGACCTGCACGTCGTCGGGGTTGTCGACGATGCCCTTCACGAGGTGCTCGAGAGCCTCCTCGAGCATGCTCAGGCCTCGGTCGACTCGGAGGACGCGGCCTCGGCCTCGTCCGCCTTCTTGTCGGCCTTCTTGGCCTTCGGGGTGATGGCCTCACCCTTGGCGTCGTCACCCTCGATCGACTTGGCGAACGCCTCGAAGGAAGCGCGCTTGTCTTCCTTCGTGGCCGGGGCCAGCAGCGGCTTCTCGGGAGCCGGCAGGCCCTTGTGCTTCTGCCAGTCGCCGGTCAGCTTCAGGATGGCGAGGACCGGCTCGGTCGGCTGGGCGCCGACGGAGAGCCAGTACTGCGCGCGCTCCGAGTCGACCTCGATGCGCGACGGGTTCTGCACCGGGTGGTACAGGCCGATCTCCTCGATCGCCCGGCCGTCACGGCGGGTGCGGGAGTCGGCGACGACGATGCGGTAGTGAGGCGAACGGATCTTGCCCAGACGCTTCAGCTTGATCTTGACTGCCACGGGTGTGGTGTCTCCTGGTCTTGACGTGGTTGGGCACAACGAGATGCCACGTGGGGTTGCGGTACCCGAGTGCCCGATGGACGCGTCAGCCGTAGGAGAGAGGGGTCCTGTTCGACTGTCGAGTACAGCTAGCCATTGTGCCACACCCCGCGCTGCCGCCGGCCCCGGGGGGAACGGCCGGCGGCGGGCGGGGAGACCGGGCCGCGGATCATCTCGCGGCGCCCACCGTCTCGGGGATGCGGAAGGGCTTCCCGCAGCCGCCGCAGACGATCGGCGCCTGGGCGAGGACCGAGGGGACGACCCGGACGTTGCGCCCGCAGTCGCAGACCGCCTTGACGCGGACGCCGCCGCCCGACGATCCGTGGCGCGCGGCGGGTCCGCGGAAGGACCGCTTGGTGTCGGCGGTCGTGGCGGCCGAGTGCGCCTTGAGGGCGCGCTGCAGGCGCTCGATGGTCGGCCGGTACCGGCGCTTGGCCTCGGGGCTGAGCGTGACCAGCGAGAAACCGCTGCTCGGGTGCGGCTCCTCGGAGTGGTCCAGGCCCATCTCCTCGGCGATCGCCAGGAATCGGCGGTTGTGGTAGCGGCCGGCGCGGGAGGTGTCGCGGACCCCTCGGGCGGCGGCGATGCCGTGGACTGCCTCGTGGAGCAGTCGCTCGAAGGAGAGCTCGGCGCCGCAGGCGGACGACGACTCTCCGATCAGGGACTCGGGCGCGGCGAGATCGGGCAGCTCGGGGTGGTGCCGCTGAATGTCGGCCCACGCCTGTGCCAGTTCTGCGGCGAGGACAGGTGGTGTCGTGCTCACGTCGTGAACAACGAGCCGGGAAGCCGTCGGGTTCCATTCCGGGGCATCCCAAATATTTTGCACGTACCCGTCAGTTGCCATTGATGTGTCCTCACGAGGGCCAGTGCGCTGATCTGCGTAAGAAGCCACACAGCTCGCATCAAGGTGGTACGTATGGCTTGCGGTTCCGGTGCGGTGCCGCCCTCCCCCGACCACCCGGGTCGCTTTGGGTGACGGCGCATCACCGGGGGCGACGTTACCCCCGTCGGGGGACGCGCGTGGCCGCGGGGGCGCCTGCATGGCGGGATTCGCACGGCGGCCCCACTATGGGAGGTGGTTCGTGCCGGGCCAGGGGGCGCACGACCGGGGCACGCGCGCATTGCGGCCCGGACCCCTGGACGCGGGGGCGGAAGCGGAGTTCTCTGGCTACGGACCGTGCGAGCGCACGTACACGGGGGCCGTCAAGCAGGGCACGGACGCACAGATGCACTCTCGGCTGATTGGGGCGCTTTCGATGACACCGATGCTCGTCCAGCACCACCCCCACCCGGCCTCGGCCCCCGCGGCCACCGACGCGCCGGCGCGCGCCCGTGACTGGGCGGAGATCCAGGAGCGGATGCTGGTGCCGCTCTACGAAGCGGTGTACGAGCACCTGGAGGTCGGCACCGGGACCCGGCTGCTCGGTCTGGGCTGCGGCTCGGGGCTCGCCCTCCTCATGGCCGCCGCGCGCGGGGCCCGGGTGACGGGGGTCGACACCGACCACGCGCGCGTGGACCTCGCCCGGGAGCGGCTGCTCCCGGACCCGTCCGTCGGCGGCCACGGCCCTCACCCCTACCGGGGCCCGCGCCCCGAGACGAGACTGCTGTACGGCACGCCCGACGCGGCCGGCGACCCGGCGCTCCCGGCGTACAACCTGGTCACCGCGTTCCAGCCGGTGGGCTGCACCGCGGGTGACTCCGACGGGCTCGTGCCCGCGCTGACCGCGGCGGTCCCCATGGCGGAGCGCGGCAGCGCCGTCGTACTCGCCGGCTGGGGTCCGCCCGAGCGGTGCGCCACGACCGCGGTGTTCCGCGTCGCGGGCCGCCTCACCGCGCGGCTGCGCGGCGACGGCGCCTGGCGGCCGGCGCGCCGCGACGACCTGGAGGAGGTGGCCGCGCGGGCCGGGCTGCGGCCGGACGGCTCCGGCCGGGTCTCCTGCCCCTTCGGGTACGCCGACACCGACAGCGCCGTGCGCGGGCTGCTGTCCACCGGCCTCTTCGACGCGGCCGTCGCGGCGAGCGACCAGGTGACCGTGGAGAAGGAGATCGCCGAGGCGCTCCACCCCCACGTCCGGCACGACGGCACCGTCTGGATGCCGAACGTCTTCCGGTACCTCGTCGCCCGGATCCCCTGACCCGGACCCGCTCCCCGGCGCGTACGCGCGCCGCCCGGCACCGAGACGCGTAAGGGGCGCCCGCCATGGACGGGCGCCCCTTACCTGTGTACCTCCGGACGGGTGACGCGACCGGTCCGGCGCCTCCGGCCTCCGCGATCCGGTGCCTTCAGCCGCCCGGCTCCGGTGCCTCCGGCCGCCGCGATCCGGTGCTTCGGCCTCGCGCGTCGGACACCGGGGCGTCGGCGCGCGGGCTCACCGGTCTCAGCGCATGAACTTCTTGAACTCGTCCGGCAGCTCGAAGTCCTTGCCCGGCTCGCCCGCGGGCAGCCCGAACGCCCCGCCCTGCTGGGCCTGCTGCTCGCGGCGCTCCGCGGCGGCCTGCTCCTCGGCCTTGCGCTTCATCGGGTTGCCGCTGCGGCGCTTGCCCTTCGCCTGCTTGACCTGCTTCTTCTGCCGCCCGGCGCCGCCGCCCATGCCCGGGATGCCCGGCATCCCCGGCAGGCCGCCGCCCTGCGCCATGCGCGACATCATCTTGCGCGCCTCGAAGAACCGCTCGACCAGCGACTTCACGGCGCTGACCTCGACACCGGAACCCCGGGCGATACGCGCGCGGCGCGAGCCGTTGATGATCGTCGGGTCCTGGCGCTCGGCCGGGGTCATCGACTTGATGATCGCGGCCGTGCGGTCCACGTCCCGCTCGTCGATGCTGTTGATCTGGTCCCGCATCTGCGCCATGCCGGGCAGCATGCCGAGCAGCTTCGAGATGGAGCCCATCTTGCGGACCTGCTCCATCTGGGCCAGGAAGTCGTCGAGCGTGAAGTCCTTGCCCTTGGAGGACGCCAGCTTGGAGGCCATCTTGGCGGCCTCTTCCTGGCTGAAGGTCTGCTCGGCCTTCTCGATCAGGGAGAGCACGTCGCCCATGCCGAGGATGCGGGACGCCATACGGTCCGGGTGGAACGCGTCGAAGTCGTCCAGCTTCTCGCCGTTGGAGGCGAACATGATCTGGCGGCCGGTGACGTGCGCGATCGACAGCGCGGCACCGCCGCGCGCGTCGCCGTCGAGCTTGGAGAGGACCACGCCGTCGAAGCCGACGCCGTCGCGGAAGGCCTCCGCCGTGTTGACGGCGTCCTGGCCGATCATGGCGTCGACCACGAAGAGGATCTCGTCCGGGGAGACGGCGTCCCGGATGTCCGCGGCCTGCTGCATCATCTCCTGGTCGATGCCCAGGCGGCCGGCGGTGTCGACGATGACGATGTCGTGGAGCTTGGTCCGCGCGTACTCGATGGAGTCCTTGGCGACCTTGACCGGGTCGCCGACGCCGTTGCCCGGCTCGGGGGCGTAGACGGACACCCCGGCGCGCTCGGCGACGACGGAGAGCTGGTTGACGGCGTTCGGGCGCTGGAGGTCGCAGGCGACGAGCAGCGGCGAGTGCCCCTGGCCCTTGAGCCACAGGCCGAGCTTTCCGGCGAGCGTGGTCTTGCCCGCACCCTGGAGACCGGCCAGCATGATCACGGTGGGCGGCTGCTTGGCGAAGCGCAGCCGGCGGGTCTCGCCGCCGAGGACCTTGATCAGTTCCTCGTTGACGATCTTGATGATCTGCTGGGCGGGGTTCAGCGCCTTGGAGACCTCGGCGCCCAGCGCCCGCTCCTTGACGCTCTTGATGAAGGCCCGGACGACCGGGAGGGCGACGTCCGCCTCGAGCAGGGCGATCCGGATCTCACGGGCGGTGGCGTCGATGTCCGCCTCGCTGAGCCTCCCTTTGCCACGGAGGCCTTTGAAAGTGGCTGCAAGGCGGTCGGAGAGGGTATCGAACACGGCGGTCGCGGATCCTCGGGTCTAGGGAGCGGGCGGACAGTTGCCACCCAAGGGTATCGGGCCGGGTGGGCGAGCCGCCCCGCCCACCGGCGGCGGGCGGGGCGGGCCCGGTCACGACAGCGCCCGCTCCACGCCCCGTGCGACCTCCGCCGCCTCCGCGCCCGGCAGCGGCGCGCCGCCCGGCCCGGTCACGTACACGGTGTCCACCGCGTTGGCGCCCAGGGTGCTGACGTGGGCGCTGCGCACCCGCACCCCCGCGTCCTCCAGCGCCCGCCCGATCCGGAACAGCAGGCCGGGGGCGTCCTGGGCGCGGACCTCCAGGACGGTGGCGCGGGCGGCGGAGCCCGCGGGGGCGACCGTGACGCGCGGCGGCGGGGCCTGCACACCGCGGCGCCTGGGGTAGGCGGCGTCGCGTGCGGCGAGCCGGGCGGCCACGTCCAGGGAGCCGTCGAGGGCGCGGACCAGGTCGGCGCGCAGCCGGGCGGGCTGCGGGAGGGAGCCGTACTCGGCGGCGACGCGCCAGTTGAGGACCAGCACGGAGCCGGTGGCGCCCAGTTCGGTGGGCAGGTCGATGGCGCGCAGGTCGGCGGAGCGGACGGTGAGCCGGTGCAGGGCGAGGACGCCGGCGGCGGCGGGGAGGACGCCGGGCTGGTCGGGCAGGGCGATGAGCAGTTCGACGCCGACCGGTTCGGGTCCCCCGTCGTCGGGGGCGGTCTCGGCGTGCAGGCCCAGCACCGGCCCTCCGGTGCGCAGCGCCTCCATCGCCAGCCGCTCCTCCTCCGCGCCGGGCGCCGCGGGTTCGGCGGCGGGCGGGGCGTCCCCCGCGAGGGCGGCGGCCACGCGTTTGACCAGGTCGGCGACGAGCGAGGCGCGCCAGGTGGACCACGCGGCGGGGCCGGTGGCCAGGGCGTCGGCCTCGGTGAGGGCGTGCAGCAGTTCCAGGGTGGCGGCGGTGCCGACGACGCGTGCGACGGACTCGACGGTGGCGGGGTCGTCGAGGTCGCGGCGGGTGGCGGTCTCCACGAGGAGGAGGTGGTGGCGTACGAGGGTGGCAAGAACGGCGGCGTCCGCCTGGTCGAAGCCGACGCGGACGGCCACGTCGCGGGCGATGGTCTCACCGGCGACGGAGTGGTCGCCGGGCCATCCCTTGCCGATGTCGTGGAGGAGCGCCGCGACGAGCAGCAGGTCGGGGCGGCCGACACGGCGGGTGAGGGAGGAGGCGCGTACGGCGGTCTCGACGAGGTGCCGGTCGACGGTCCAGGTGTGGACGGGGTTGCGCTGGGGGCGGCAGCGTACGCGCTCCCAGTCGGGGATGAGCCGGGTGATGAGCCCTTCGGCTTCGAGGGCCTCCCAGACGGCGCGGGTGGGTTCGCCGGCTCCGAGGAGGGTGACGAGCTGTTCGCGGGCGTCGGCGGGCCACGGCACGGGCAGGGGGCGGGCGGTGGTGGCGAGGTGGCGTACGGCGTGCCGGGAGAGGGGCAGGCCGGCCTGGGCGGCAGCGGCGGCGGCCCGCAGCGGCAGGACGGGGTCGCGTTCGGGGCGTGCGGTGCGGGCCAGTACGGCCTCGCCGTCCATCTCCACGACGCCCTCGGCGAGCGGGGTGCGTTCGGGCTGCGGGCGGCTCGCGCGGGAGCCGAGGAGGGAGCGCAGGCGGGGGCGGGCGGAGCGGGCGCGCAGGACGCGGTGGACCTCGCGCCAGGTGACGTCGGAGGCGTACGCGATGGTGCGGGCGGCCTCGTAGACGTGGCGGAGCAGGGTGTCGGCGTCGAGGAGGCCGAGGGCGCGGGCGACCTGGTCCTGTTCCTGGAGGGCGAGGCGGTCGGTGGCGCGGCCGGTGGTGAGGTGGAGGGCGTCGCGTACGTCGAGGAGGGTGCGGCGGGCCTCGGCGAGGCCGTCGCGGGGGGCGTCGGCGAGCCAGGAGGCGGCGACGGCCCGCAGGGCGGTGGTGTCGCGCAGGCCGCCGCGGGCCTCCTTGAGGTCGGGTTCGAGGAGGTGGGGCAGTTCGCCGTGGCGTTCGGCGCGTTCCTCGCACAGTTCGCGCAGTGCGGGCAGGCGCCGGGGGGCCTGGTTGCGCCAGTCGGCGAGGACGGCGGTGCGCAGGGCGGCGACGAGGCCGAGGTCGCCGGCGAGGGGGCGGGCGTCGAGCAGCCCGAGGTGTGCCTTGAGGTCGTCGGCCGCGGTCCTGCGGGCCTCGGCGGGGGTGCGGACGGAGTGGTCGAGGGTGAGGCCGAGGTCCCAGACGGGGTACCAGAGGCGGTCGGCGAGCGCGGCGATCGCGGCGGGGTCGGCGGTGCCGTCGTGGAGGAGGAGCAGGTCGAGGTCGCTGCGCGGGGACAGCTCGCCGCGTCCGTAGCCGCCGACGGCGACGAGCGCGGTGCCGCGGGGCGGGTCGGCGGCCGCGTGGAGGGCGGCGAGCCAGTCGTCGGTGAGCCGGGCGAGGGCGGTACGGCGCGGCGGCCCGGGCCGCGTCTCCTGGTCCAGGAGGCGCAGCCGGGCCGCCGCGTAGCCTCCCCCGGGCTCTCGGCTTCGCTCGAGCTGGGGGGACCCCCAAGGTCCCGGGTCTTCCGTTGTGCGGTGGGGGTCGGTGCTCGTCACCCGGCTGCTCCTCTACAGTGCGTCGGGTCCGCGCTCGCCGGTGCGGACGCGTACGGCGGTGTCGACGGGGACGCTCCACACCTTGCCGTCGCCGATCTTGCCGGTGCGGGCGGCTTTGACGATGACGTCGATGAGCTGCTCGGCGTCGTCGTCCTCGACGAGGACCTCGATGCGGATCTTCGGTACGAGGTCGACGGTGTACTCGGCACCGCGGTAGACCTCCGTGTGGCCGCGCTGGCGTCCGTAGCCGCTGGCCTCGGTGACGGTCAGTCCCTGGACTCCGAAGGCCTGGAGGGCTTCCTTGATCTCGTCGAGCCGGTGGGGCTTGACGATCGCGGTGATGAGCTTCATGCGTCCACCTTCTTCTGCTGCGCCTTCTTCTGCTGCCCCGCCGCGGCCGTCTCGGCGGTGGCGGGTACGGCCTTGCGGGGAGCGGTGCCGCCGCCGGCGCCGCTGAAGTCGTACGCGGTCTCGGCGTGCTCGACCTGGTCGATTCCGGAGATCTCGTCGTCCTCGCCGACGCGCATGCCGATCGTCTTGTGGATGACCAGGGCGAGGACGGCGGAGACGACCAGGGAGTAGGCGAGGACGGCGGCGACGCCGATGACCTGCTTGACCAGCTGCTCGGCGCCGCCTCCGTAGAAGAGGCCCTTCGCCTCGGACTGGACGCCGCCGGTGGCGAAGAAGCCGACCAGTACGGAGCCGACGATGCCGCCGACGAGGTGGACGCCGACGACGTCGAGGGAGTCGTCGTAGCCGAACTTGTACTTGAGGCCGACGGCCATGGCGCACAGGACGCCGGCGACCGCGCCGATGGCGATGGCGCCGAGCGGGGAGCAGGAGCCGCCGGCGGGGGTGATGGCGACGAGGCCGGCGACGGCGCCGGAGGCGGCACCGAGGGTGGTGCAGGCACCGTGGCGGATCTTCTCGTACGCGAGCCAGGCGAGCATCGCGGCGGCGGTGGCGACCTGGGTGTTGACGAACATCACCGCGCCGACGCCGTCGTCGTTGCCGAGCCAGGAGCCGGCGTTGAAGCCGAACCAGCCGAACCAGAGGAGGGCCGCGCCGAGCATGACGAGCGGCAGGCTGTGGGGGCGCATGGGGTCCTTCTTGAACCCGACGCGCTTGCCGATGACGAGGATCACGCCGAGGGCCGCGGCGCCGGCGTTGATGTGGACGGCGGTGCCGCCCGCGAAGTCGATGACGCCCATCTCGAAGAGCCAGCCGCCGGAGCCCCAGACCCAGTGGGCGACGGGGAAGTAGACGACGGTGGCCCACAGGGCGATGAACAGGGCCCACGAGCCGAACTTCACGCGGTCGGCGAGGGCGCCGCTGATCAGCGCGGGCGTGATGACCGCGAACATCAGCTGGAAGACGGCGAAGACGAAGACGGGGATCGTGTAGCCGTCCCAGAGCTGGTCGCGGCCGATGCCGCTGAGGCCGACGTAGTCGGAGGACCAGCCGACGACCGATCCGGTGTCCGTGCCGAAGGCGATGCTGAAGCCGTAGAGGACCCACAGGACCGTGACGATCCCAAGGCTGATGAAGCTCATCATCAGCATGTTGAGGGTGCTCTTGACGCGGACCATGCCTCCGTAGAAGAAGGCGAGGCCGGGGGTCATCAGCATCACGAGGGCGGAGCAGATGAGCATGAATCCGGTGTTGGCGGCAGAGAGCGCGGGTGCTTCCTCTGCGGCGAGCGTCAGGATGCCTGGGGGCATCGGCGTCTCCTCGTCGTCGGTCGGCCTGTGCGGGGCGCGGAGCCGGGGCTGCGCGGCTGTGAGGGATGGCCGGTTATGACGCAGGAGATTCGCGCAGCGCCGTTTCGGACGATGCCGCCCGGTGTTTCTGCGCGGTGACGAAGGGGCGGGGCGTGTTACGCGGGGGTGAACCGCCGGTTCACGGGACCGTTGCGGGGATACCCTTCGCCGGGCGTGGACCGGCCGCGGCAGCCGCGCCCGTCGACCTGGCGGTGGGGGAACCGAATCGGACTGTACGGGCGGCTGCCGCGGCCGGGGTCTGGGGCCGGGGCGGGTGCTCGGATGCCGGTGCTCCGGCGGGTCGCCGGTGGCCGCTGTGCCGGCGGGTCGCCCGCGGGCGGTGCGCCGGTGGGGCGCGGGGCACGGCGCGGTGCGCGGGGCCGGGGGTGTGCGGTGACCCGGCGGGCGGGGTGTGTGCGGTTGCCGGGGGTGCGGCTCAGACGGCTTCGGCGGTCTCCGGGAGCGTCTTGGCGAGGAGTTCGGTGATGTCGGTGACCTCGGGGACGTCGCCGAAATCCCGTACGGCGGAGTCCACGGTCTTGCGGAGCCGGGTGTTCACCCGCTCGGAGCGGATCCGGCCGGCGACGGTGAGGGCCTGCCGCGCCTTGTCCATGGCCTGCTCGGGTTCGCGTTGGAGCAGGTGGACCGTGGCCATGCCGACGAGGTTGAGGGCGTAGGAGCGCTGGTGCTCCCGGTCGACGGCGAAGAGGTCGACGGCGCGCTGCATCACCGGTTCGGCGAGGGAGGCGTAGGCGGGGTTGCGCCCGGCGAAGTAGGCCAGGTCGCGGTAGGAGTGGGAGTTCTCGCCGTTGAGCTCCGCCTCGTTGAAGAAGCGGATCCAGTCGGGGTCCGGCTCGTCGTCGAGGCCCGCGTCGGCGAAGGTGTCCTCGGCCATCCGCACGGCCCGCTTGCACTTGCCGGGCTGGCCCATGTTGGCGTAGGCGCGGGCCTCCATCGCATACAGCATGGCCTGGGTGCGGGCGGTCGCGCAGTCGCGGCTGCCGTACTGCGCGAGGTGGATGAGTTCAAGGGCGTCGTCCGGCCGTCCCAGATGGATCATCTGACGGCTCATGGAGGACAGGATGTACGAGCCGAGGGGCTTGTCGCCGGCCTCCTTCGCCGCGTGCAGGGCGAGGACGAAGTACTTCTGGGCGGTGGGCTGCAGGCCCACGTCGTAGCTCATCCACCCGGCGAGTTCGGCCAGTTCGGCGGCGCAGCGGAAGAGGCGCTGGGAGATCGCCGCCGGCTGCGGCTCCTGGAGGAGGTCGGTGACCTCGTGGAGCTGGCCGACGACGGCCTTGCGGCGCAGTCCGCCGCCGCTCTGGGCGTCCCAGGTGCGGAACATGGCGGTGGTGGACTCCAGCATGTCCAGCTCGGCCTTGGACAGCCGGTGCGGGCGCCGGGCCGGCGGGGGCGGGTCGGCGCGGTCGGCGGCCGGGGTGGGGACGAGCCAGCGCTGCATCGGCTCGATGAGGGAGGGTCCCGCCGCGAGGGTGAGGGAGGTGCCGAGGAAGCCGCGCCGGGCCAGCATCAGGTCGCTGCGGGAGAACTCGCTGAGCAGGGACACCGTCTGCGGGCCCGCCCAGGGGAGGTCCACACCGGACACCGAGGGTGACTGGTGGGCGGCGCGCAGACCGAGGTCCTCGACGGCGACGACGGTGCCGAAGCGCTCGGAGAACAGCTCGGAGAGGATGCGCGGGATCGGCTCGCGCGGCTGTTCTCCGTCGAGCCACCGCCGTACGCGGGAGGTGTCGGTGCTGATGTGGTGCGCGCCCAGCTGGCGGGCCCTGCGGTTCACCTGGCGGGCGAGTTCGCCCTTGGACCAGCCGCTGCGCACGAACCACGAGGCGAGCTGCTCGTTCGGGCGCTTTCCGGCATTCGTACCGTCTGTGCCGCTGCCGCCCACTGGAAGGCCCCCATCCGCCGAATCTCCGTGTTGCCGAACCCTGGTCAGAATGCCGTGGATCGCGCCCCGCTGTCCGGGCTTCGCACGCTTTGGTACACGCCCGTCGGCGGACGCCGCATTGCCTCCGGCATACCCACGAGTGCGGACGCTACCCGGGGTTCGGGTACTGAAAGTAATCCTACGATCACCCGTCCCGCGAGGGCCTTCGCAGAAACGCCACCATTCGCCACCCCTTCGAACGAACTCGCCCGGCGCCGGGCGCGATTCACTTGACACATGACCCTCGCAGGCCCGACGCACTGAGGCACGGGACGGCGCACGGACGGGGCTCGCACCACCCTGCCGGCGCCCGTGCGCCGTCCGTACGGGTTACGGCGTGACGGTGTGTCACGTCGGCGCTCCGGGTCGTAACCACCGGCGAGTTCCACCCGTTGGAGGGGGCATGGGCTTCACGATCGGCGGCACGCGCATCCGGGGGATGCGGTCCGGGTGGACGGGTTTCACCGGCCTTGCCGGGTTGACGTTGTCGGGCTCCCGTCGTCGCGCCACGCGGGCGGCGGAGTGCACCGTGGTGGCGGAGTACACCGGCTTGTGGGGCTGGGACGTGGTGCCCGGCGCCCGCGCCGCGAACGGCGCCTGCTCCTGCGGTGACGCCGCCTGCGCGGCTCCGGGGGCGCATCCGCTGGGGTTCGCGCCGGAGGTGGCGGCGGGCGCTTCGCTGGACGAGGTCGCCGAGGTGTGGTCGCGCTTCCCCGGCGCGTCCCTGATGCTGCCGGTCGGGCGGGCGTTCGACGTGCTGGAGGTCGCGGAGCCGGCGGGGCGGAGGGCGCTGGTGCGGCTGGAGCGCATGGGGCTGCCGCTGGGGCCGGTGTGCGTGACGCCGACGGGGCGGGCGCGGTTCTTCGTGGCGCCCGGGGCTTCGCGGGAGCTGCCCGGGCTGCTGTACCGGATGGGCTGGGACGACGCCGAGCTGGACCTGCGGTGCCTGGGGCCGGGCTCCTGGATCACGGCGCCGCCGTCGGACATGGGCGGCCTGGGCCCGGTGCGCTGGCTGCGCCCGCCGTCCCCCGACGCCCCGCACACGGCGCCCCAGGCCCGCCTGCTGCTGGGCACCCTGGCGTACACCAGCCACCGGGTGGCGGCGGCCTGAGGCCCGCGGCGGCGCCGGTTCGCGGCGGGCCGGGGCCGGGCGTGGGGATCTTGCCGTTCGCGGCGCCGGGTGTACGACCCCGCTGGCGGCGGCCGGGCCCGGGCGTGCGGCGCTCCGCCTGTCGCGGCCCGCGACGGACTCGCGCCCTGGCGGTGGCCCCGGCAAACGGCAGCGGGGCGGCCCGTCGGCGCTGACGCACCGGGGGACGCCCCGCTCGCGGGAGGGGTGGGGTCAGGCCGGGTCGCCGATCAGTGCGTCGACGAAGGCCTCCGGCTCGAAGGGGGCCAGGTCGTCCGGGCCCTCGCCCAGGCCGACCAGCTTCACCGGGACGCCCAGCTCGCGCTGGACGGCGATGACGATGCCGCCCTTCGCGGTGCCGTCCAGCTTGGTGAGGACGATGCCGGTGATGTTCACGACCTCCGCGAAGACCCGCGCCTGGATCAGGCCGTTCTGGCCGGTCGTGGCGTCGAGGACGAGGAGGACCTCGTCGAGCGGGCCGTGCTTCTCCACGACGCGCTTGACCTTGCCGAGCTCGTCCATGAGGCCGGTCTTGGTGTGCAGGCGGCCCGCGGTGTCGATGAGCACGACGTCGGCGCCCTCCGCGATGCCCTCCTTCACCGCGTCGTACGCGATGGAGGCGGGGTCGCCGCCCTCGGGGCCGCGCACCGTGCGGGCGCCGACGCGCTCGCCCCAGGTCTGGAGCTGGTCGGCGGCGGCGGCGCGGAAGGTGTCGGCGGCGCCGAGCACGACGGAGCGGCCGTCGGCGACGAGGACGCGGGCGAGCTTGCCCGTCGTCGTGGTCTTGCCGGTGCCGTTGACGCCGACGACCATGACGACGCCCGGCGTCTCCAGGCCGCCCTCCGTCTTCACGGAGCGGTCGTAGTCGGTGCCGACGAGGGCGAGCAGCTCCTCGCGGAGGAGAGCGCGCAGCTCCTCGGGGGTGCGGGTGCCGAGGACGCGGACGCGCTCGCGCAGGCGCTCCACGAGCTCCTGGGTGGGGGTGACGCCGACGTCGGCGGTGAGGAGGGTGTCCTCGATCTCCTCCCAGGTCTCCTCGTCCAGGTTGTCCCGCGAGAGCAGCGTGAGCAGGCCCTTGCCGAGGGAGTTCTGGGAGCGGGCGAGCCGGGCGCGCAGCCGGACGAGCCGGCCCGCGGTGGGCGCGGGGATCTCGATCTCGCGGACGGGGGGCTCCGCGACGACGGGGTCCTCGACGGCGGCCGGCGTCTCGACGGCCTCCTCGGCCGTGGGCAGTCCGACTTCGTCGATGGTCCGGCGTTGCTCGTCGCGGGGTGTCTCCGCCTCCTCGCCGACGCGGGGCTCGGCTGGCGGGGCGGTGATGGTCGGCGTGGTCGAAGGGGCCTCGGGCGGCGGCAGCTTCTTCCGGCGTCCGCCGACGACGAGGCCGCTGATCACGCCGACCGCGACCAGGGCGATGACTACAGCAAGGATGACGAATTCCATGGTCCGTCCAGTATGCGCGACGCCCTTGCCGCGCCCCCGTGCCGGAATGCGGGGTTTCGGGGGTTACGAGGCGAGAAGCGCTGGTTCGGGGGCTTGAGCCCGGGAGGCCGGGGCCTGGGACGCGGGCCCAGGGGGCGTACAGAGGCCGGCTGCCCCGGTCCGCGCGGAAGGGGCGGGGCCGGGGCAGCCGGAAGTCGAGGAGAGGGGCAGCGGGGATTAGCCCATCTCCTCCAACGCCTTGCCCTTGGTCTCCTTGACGTACTTGAGCACGAAGGGGATGGAGAGCACGGCGAAGACCGTGTAGATGACGTACGTGCCCGACAGGTTCCAGTCGGCGAGCGACGGGAAGCTGGCGGTGATGAGCCAGTTGGCGAGCCACTGGGCGGAGGCGGCGACACCGAGGGCGGCGGCGCGGATCCGGTTGGGGAACATCTCGCCGAGGAAGACCCAGACGACCACGCCCCACGAGAGGGCGAAGAAGAGGACGAAGGCGTGGGCCGCGACCAGCGCGACGACGCCCTGGGTCTCGGGCAGCTTGCCGTCCACGAGGTCGGCGGAGAAGGCCCAGGCCTCGAAGGCGAGGGCGATGGCCATGCCGGCGGAGCCGACGAGGGCGAGCGGCTTCCGGCCGACCCGGTCGACCAGGACCATCGCGATCACCGTGCCGATGATGTTGATGATCGACGTGGTGAACGAGTAGAAGAACGAGCCGGACGGGTCGACGCCGACGGACTGCCACAGGGTGGCGGAGTAGTAGAAGGCGACGTTGATGCCGACGAGCTGCTGGAAGACGGACAGGCCGATGCCGACCCAGACGATCGGCAGCAGCGCGAAGCGGCCGCCCATCAGGTCCTTGAAGGTCGACTTGTGCTCGCGGCGCATGGCCGCCTCGATCTCGGCCACCCGCGCGTCGAGGTCGACGCTGTGGCCCTCGACCTCGCCGAGCACCTCGCGGGCGCGGTCCTTGCGGCCGACGGAGATCAGGAAGCGGGGCGACTCGGGGATCGCGAAGGACAGCAGGCCGTAGAGCAGGGCGGGGACGACCATGACGCCGAGCATCCACTGCCAGGCCTCCAGGCCGGCGATCTCGCCGCGCTGGTCGCCGTCGGCGAGGTTGAGGATCGCGTAGTTGACCAGCTGCGAGACGGCGATGCCGATGACGATCGCGGCCTGCTGGAAGGCGCCGAGGCGGCCGCGGTACGCCGCGGGGGCGACCTCCGCGATGTAGGCGGGGCCGATGACGGACGCCATGCCGATGGCGAAGCCGCCGACGACGCGCCAGAACGCGAGGTCCCACAGGGCGAACGGCAGGGCGGAGCCGATGGCGCTGACCGTGAAGAGCGCGGCGGCGATCTGCATGCAGCGGATGCGGCCGATGCGGTCGGCGATGCGCCCGGCGGTCGCGGCGCCGATGGCGCAGCCGATCAGGGCGACGGCGATGACCTGGGCGAGGGTTCCGGAGCCGATGTCGTAGCGGTCCCGGATGGCCTCGACGGCGCCGTTGATGACGGAGCTGTCGTAGCCGAAGAGGAAGCCGCCCATCGCGGCGGCCGCCGTGATGAAGATGACATGGCTGAGGTGGTCGGGGTGGGCCTGGCGGGCTCCCGACGCGGGGGGCTGCGTGGCGCTGGTCACGAGGTACTCCTGGGCCCGGCTCCGTCGCCGGGCGTGGGGGGTCAGCCCTTCCAGTGGCGCACAACCTCATGCCGCCCACCACTTGAAGGTGAATGAATCGGTGCCGAGACTATGCCTTCAACACCCGAAGTCAACAGTCCGAGTCGTGTGACGTGAAGCGCAATTCCGAAGGGATTGTGTTCAAGACTTGGACTTGATCATGCGGATGTTGATCAGCGGAGCCTCTGGCTCACGACCTTCGATACCCCGTCGCCCTGCATCGACACCCCGTACAGCGCGTCCGCGACCTCCATGGTCCGCTTCTGATGCGTGATCACGATCAGCTGGGAGCTCTCCTGGAGCTCCTGCATGATCCGGATGAGCCGCTGGAGGTTGGTGTCGTCCAGCGCGGCCTCGACCTCGTCCATGACGTAGAAGGGGCTCGGCCGCGCCTTGAAGATCGAGACGAGCATGGCGACGGCCGTCAGGGAGCGTTCGCCGCCGGACAGCAGGGACAGCCGCTTGACCTTCTTGCCCGGCGGGCGGGCCTCGACGTCCACGCCGGTGGCCAGCATGTCGTCCGGGTCGGTCAGGACGAGCCGCCCCTCGCCGCCCGGGAACAGCCGCGCGAAGACGCCCTCGAACTCGCGTGCCGTGTCCCGGAAGGCCTCCGTGAAGACCTGCTCGACCCGCTCGTCGACCTCCTTGACCACCCGCAGCAGGTCCGCGCGGGTCTTGCGCAGGTCGTCCAGCTGCTCGGCCAGGAACTTGTGCCGTGCCTCCAGCGCCGCGAACTCCTCGAGCGCCAGCGGATTCACCTTCCCGAGCTGCTGGTACGCCCGTTCGGCCGCCTTGAGCCGCTTCTCCTGCTCGGCGCGTACGAAGGGCCGGCCCGGCCCGGCGTCCCCAGTCCCGCCGTCCCCGGCATCGCCCGGCCCGCCCTCCCCGGTCTCGCGCGGTTCGCCGTCGGCGGGCGGCGGGGGCGGTACGGGCTGGTCGGGGCCGTACTCGGCGACCAGCGCCGCCGGGTCCACGCCGAGCTCCTCCAGGGCGCGGCTCTCCAGCTGCTCGATGCGCAGCCGCTTCTCGGCGCCCAGGACCTCCCCGCGGTGGACCGAGTCGGTGAGCTTGTCCAGCTCGGCCTTGAGGTCCCGGCCGCGGGCGCGGGCGGCGGCCAGGTCCTGTTCGCGGGCGGCCCTGGCGGTCTCGGCGGCGTTCCTGTCCTGTTCGGCGCGTACGAGGGAGACCTCGATGTGCGCGAGGAGCGTGCGGGCCCCGGAGGCGACGGCCGCGGCGACCTCCGCCTCGTGGCGCAGCCGGGCGCGGCGCCGCTCGGCGCGGGCGCGGGCCTCGCGTTCGGCGCGGGCGGCGCGGTCGAGGGATTCGGCGCGGCCGGCGAGGCCCTTGACGCGTTCCTCGTGGGTGCGCAGCTGGAGGCGGGCCTCCATCTCGGTCTGGCGGGCGTTGGCGCCGTCGGCGGACAGGCGGTCCCGTACGGAGGTGTCGGGCTCCTCCTCGGCGGGGGCCTCCTGGGCGACGCGCAGCCGTTCGGCCAGCTCCGCGGCCTCTTCGGCGGCCCGGTCGAGGGCTTCCCGGGCGCGGGCGACGGCGGCCGCGGCGCGTTCGGCCTCCCCCGCGGCGCCCCTGGCCTGCCCGGCGAGCCGGCCGAGGCGCTGGGCGACGTCCGACTTCTCCCGGTCGGCGGCCCGGCGCCGCTCCCCCAGCCCGGCCACGCGCGCGGCGAGGGTGCGGCGCCGCTCCTCGGCCTCGTCGTGGCGTGCGGCGAGCTCGTCGCACCGCACGGCCAGGTCGGCCAGCTCGGCGGCGGCCTCGTCGACGGACGCCTGGACCTCCAGGAGGCTGGGCGCCCCGGCGGAGCCGCCGTGCGCGAGGTAGGCGGACAGCAGGTCGCCGTCGCGGGTGACGGCGGTGAGGCCGGGGCGGGCGCGCACCAGCCGCTCGGCGTCCTGGAGGGTGGCGACGACCACGACGTCCCGCAGCAGGCGCCGTACGGCGGGCATCAGGTCGTCGGGGCCGCGCACGAGGCCGGCGGCGTGGAGTGCGCCGTCCGGGAGCGGGGGGAGCCCGTCGCGGGGCGGGGTGTCCGGGTGGTCGCCGGCGATCAGGAGGGTGGCGCGGCCGGCGTCCTGTTTGCGCAGGAGGCGCAGCGCGTCGGCGGCGGTGGCGGTACCGGTGACGGCGAGGGCGTCGGCGGCGGCGCCGAGGGCCGTGGCGAGCGCGGCCTCGTGGCCCGGCTCGACGGTGAGGAGGCCGGCGGCGGGGCCGAGCAGTCCGGTGAGCCGGTCGGCGGCGTCGAGGAGGGCGCCGGTGCCGTCCTTGCGGCGCAGGCCGAGGGCGAGGGCGTCGTGCCGGGCGCGGGTGGCGGCGCGGCGGCGTTCCGCGTCGGTCGCGGCCTCGCGGACGGCGGCGAGGGCGGCCTCCGCCTCGGCGAGCTCCTGCTGGGCGGCCTCGTGGGCCGCGGTGAGGGCGGCGTCGTCGGCGTCGAGTCCGTCCACTTCCGCCTGGAGCCGTTCGTACTCCTCCTGGGCGGCGGCGGCGCGTTCGCGGGCCTCGTCGTGCGCGGCGGTCAGCCGGTCGATCTCGGCCTGGGCCGCGGCGGCGCGGGAGCGGGCGGCGCCGACCTGCCCGGTGAGGCGGGCGAGGCCCTCGCGGCGGTCGGCGATGGCGCGGGCGGCGTCCCGGAGGCGGCGCTCCTCGTCGGCGAGGGCCCGCTCCAGCTCGGCGCGGTGGGCGACGGTGTCCTCCAGGGCGCGTTCGGCGGCCTCCAGCGCGGCGGTGAGCTCCGCCTCCTGTTCCCGTACGCGGGCGGCCTCGCGCTCCAGGTCCTCCGGGTCGCGGCCCCGGCGTTCCTCCACGGGCCCCTCGGTGGCGCTCCTGACGCGGGCGTCCGCCAGGGAGATCGTGCCGCGCACGCGTTCGGCGAGCCGTGACAGCTCGTACCAGGTGTGCTGGGCGCGTTCGAGGCGGGGCGTGAGGCGCCGCACCTCCTCCTCCAGGGCGGCTTCGCGCGCGGCGGCGTCCCTGAGCTCGGCCTCGGCCCGGTCCTTGCGCTCCTTGAGGGCGGCCTCGTCGGCGAGTTCGGCGGCGAGCGCCTCCCGGAGGCGTACGAGGTCGTCGGCGAGGAGCCGCAGCCGGGCGTCGCGCAGTTCGGCCTGGATGACGGCGGCGCGGCGGGCGACGGCGGCCTGCCGGCCGAGCGGCTTGAGCTGGCGGCGCAGCTCGTCGGCGAGGTCCTGGACGCGCGAGAGGTTGGCCTGCATGGCGTCGAGCTTCCGCAGCGCCTTCTCCTTGCGCTTGCGGTGCTTCAGTACGCCGGCGGCCTCCTCGATCAGGGCGCGGCGGCCCATGGGGTCGGCGTGGAGGACGGAGTCGAGCTGGCCCTGGCCGACGATGACGTGCATCTCGCGGCCGATTCCGGAGTCGCTGAGGAGTTCCTGGATGTCCAGCAGGCGGCAGGTGTCGCCGTTGATCTGGTATTCGCTGCCGCCGTTGCGGAACATGATCCGCGTAATGGTGACTTCCGCGTAGTCGATGGGCAGGGCGCCGTCGGAGTTGTCGATGGTGAGGGACACCTCGGCGCGTCCGAGGGGCGGCCTGCCGGTCGTACCGGCGAAGATCACGTCTTCCATCTTGCCGCCGCGCAGGGATTTGGCGCCCTGTTCGCCCATGACCCAGGAGAGCGCGTCGACGACATTGGACTTTCCGGAGCCGTTGGGGCCGACGACGCAGGTGATGCCCGGTTCGAACCGCAGGGTGGTGGCGGAGGCGAACGATTTGAATCCGCGCAGGGTCAGGGCCTTGAGGTGCACGCTCCCGGACTCTACCGGGCGGGTTTCGTTTGGCCGCTGAACAAGGGGGGCAGATCAGTCGGTAAGCATGTGGCGTCCGCTGGAGAACGCCCAGGTGAACACGGGGGGCGGTAAAGAAAGAAGGGACGCCGGAGCGTCCCTTGCATATCTGTTCGCGAGAGTGTTTCTCACCATCCCGCAGGCCCGAGTGCCACGGGGTTCCCTGGCGGGAGTCAGGTGAGCGCAGGCTCGCCCTTGGGTACGTCGATGTCGATGCCGTCGAGCAGCGGCTCGCGGTGAGCGGCGGCAGCGGCGAGCGCGTCCTTCTCGGACTGGATCCGGACCAGCTCGGATTCGAGGTCCTGGACGCGCTGCTGAAGCCGTCGCATCTCGGCGAGCAGTCGCGGGTCGGTACCGCCGACATAACCGAGAAGCGCCTTTGCCATGATGGATGGTCCTCCACACTGAGTGACCGACCGAAGCGGTGTGGGTCGTGAGGGATTTCCGCACCCGCGATGCCCGGCGGTGGGGGTGCCGCTGCGGTTCTTACCGCCGAACAACTAAGGTGCGCGGGGCTTCCAGGGTGTCACCAAAAAGTTTGACGGTCAACACGATCACGCCCTGGATCGACGGGCGACCGGGGGCGCCACGGCCGCGGAACGTGCGGCGGCGCCTCTCGCGCGGTACCCGGAGGGCTTGGAGATCATCCTTGCGCGCCGGGGTCCGCTTCACAACCCCTTCTCGGCAATCACCTGGTCATTTCTGTCTCCGCAGGCCGCGCGCACGGCTGCGGCAAGCGCCGTCTTTCGCCTCGCGCGCCCCCGGAATGGGGGACGCGTCAAGATCGCTTTCAGCGGACCTGGAATCCCTCGTATCCGCCGCGCGGCGTGTCCCAGATCTCAGTGACGCCGTCGACGCGTCCGGGTGTGTCGCCACCGCGCAGCCACTCCAGGAGACGGTGGCAATTCTCACGCGGGCCTTCGGCCACGACCTGGACGCGGCCGTCGTCGAGATTGAGGGCGAAACCGGTGAGACCACCGATCTCCAGTGCGTTCTCCCTGGTGAACCAGCGAAAGCCCACTCCCTGTACTCGTCCGCGTACCCATGCCGTGAGCCGTGCCTCGTCGTTCATGGCTGCACGCTAACCGGCCAATGGCTCCGGCGGCACGTCGCGCCCGGCGCCTCATGGCGTACAGTCCCGAGCCAATGAGCCTCACCCGTTCGGGGGAATCGACGGACGGCTCACAAGGGGACCGCACGACCGCCCCGGACGACCGGCACCGACCGGGCCTCGCGACCGGCACAGCAGGACCGACCCGGCCGGCGACCGACCCGGCCGGACAGCACCGACCACAGCACACAGCACACTGCACGACGCAGGAGCAGGGAGGCAGAGCAGATGGGACGCCATCGACGCTCCGGCGCCGCACCCGCCGCCGACGCGCACGCGGCCGGTGCCGCCGGGACGCCCCGCGGTCACCGCGGCGAGCGGCGCAGGAAGCGGGGGCTGCCGCTGCGCGGAGGGCTGCTCGGCGCCTCGGCCGCCATGGCGGTGGGCGCCGTCGCGGTGACGTCGGGCATCCTGCCCGGCGGCGAGACGTTCACGCTCGGCGGCGGCGCGACGCCGCAGGAGATACGTTCCAGCGGTCCGTCGGACCTCGACGCCCAGGGCCGCGCCGACGCCGTACCGAGCGCCGGGACGCCGTCCGCGCCGGCCGAGCGGAGCGCGGCGCCGTCGCTCGCGGCCCCCTCGAAGTCGCCCTCCCCCAAGCCGTCCACCGCCTCCCCGTCGCCGACGCCGACCAGGACCGCCTCCCCGGCCCCGGTGAAGACCAGGACGCCCGCGCCCCCGCCCCGCACCGAGGCGGCGCCCGCGCCGGAGAAGACGACCGAGACCCCGGTCCCCCGGCTCGACACCACCAGCAGGGCGGCGGCCGCCGAGGCGGCGGTCCTGGAGCTGGTCAACCAGGAGCGCGCGAAGGCCGGCTGCAGCCCGGTCCGCGCCTCTACCGAGCTGGGCGACCTGGCACGGGCCTTCAGCCAGGACATGGCCGCGCGGGACTTCTTCTCCCACACGGACCCCGACGGCGACGGCCCGTGGGAGCGGGCGGCGCAGGCGGGCGTCGAGGGCCTGGGCGGCGAGAACATCGCCCGCGGCCAGGCGGACGCGGCGGCCGTGATGGAGTCCTGGATGAACAGCGAGGGCCACCGCGCGAACATCCTGAACTGCGACTTCAAGCGCCTCGGCGTCGGCGTCCACATCGCCGGGGGCGGCCCGTGGTGGACGCAGAACTTCGGCTTCTGAGGTCCCGCACCGGCTCACGGCGCCTCCCCGGCGGCCTTGAGCGCCGTCACCGGTGGGATTCAGTCGTCTCCCCAGCCGCAAAACGTCCCCGAGCCGTCGGACGCGTCCGCGAAGTCGGCGAAGTCCAGATTCGCGATGGTCAGGTTGGCCGAGACCTCGGGGTACCACCGGGCCGGGACGCGGAACGTCCGTCCGGGCTCGTCGTAGAGGTCGACGGCCAGGAGCGGATGTGAGGGGTCGGTCATCGTCGCCGCGTCCGCCAGGAACACGTAGGTGAGCTTGTCGTCCTCCCCGGCGGCGGCCTCCTCGTCGATCAGCGCCCCGACGCCCGCGCCCGCGAAGCGGGGGTCGCTGACGTACGTGGCGTGCGGGGAGCCGTCCGCGGCGTCGATCGCCGCTCTCACCGCGGCCCAGGCCGCGTCGTCGCCGAAGTCGGTGCGCAGGACCGTCGACGTCAGGTCCTCGGGTGCGGGCAGGGGCATGCGGGCCATCCTGGCATCCGCACGCGCGGGCCGGAGTCCCGGCCCCCGCCGGTGCCGTGCCCGCGCGGGCACGCGTGTGGCCGCGGGTCAGGCGCGGGGTCTGGCGGTGGGACGCGGGGGGCGCTGGCAGCGGGGGCAGAAGTAGCTGGAGCGGTTCATCCAGGGGCGGCGGCGTATCGGGGTGCCGCAGCGGCGGCAGGGCTCGCCCTCGCGCCCGTACGCGTCCAGGGACCGGTCGAAGTAGCCGGACTCGCCGTTCACGTTGACGTACAGGCTGTCGAAGCTGGTGCCGCCGACCGCGAGCGCCGCGTTCATCACGTCCCGGACGTGCCCCAGCAGTTCGTACGAGCGGGGGCGGGTGAACAGGGCGGTGGGGCGGTCGTAGTGGAGGCGGGAGCGCCACAGCGCCTCGTCCGCGTAGATGTTGCCGACGCCGCTGATCAGGCTCTGGTCGAGCAGGGCGCGCTTGATGGTGGTGCGCCGCAGCCGCAGGGCCGTGTGGAACGCCGCGTCGTCGAACGCCGGGTCCAGCGGGTCGCGGGCGATGTGCGCGATGACGTCCGGCAGGCCGTCCGGGGTGTTGTCGTGCAGGGAGAGCCCGCCGAAGGTCCGCTGGTCGACGAAGCGCAGTTCGGTGCCGAGGGCGTCGGCGAAGCGGACGCGGATGCGCAGGTGCTTCTCGTCGGGGGCGTCCTCGGGCTGGACGAGGAGCTGGCCGCTCATGCCGAGGTGGCCGAGTACGGAGGCGTCCGTGTCCTCCAGCGGCAGCCACAGGTACTTGCCGCGCCGCCGGGCCGCGCCGATCCGGTGCCCGGTGAGCCGTGCCGCGAAGTCCGGGCCGCCGCCGATGTGCCGCCGCACGGCGCGCGGGTGCAGCACCTCGACGGCGGCGACGGTACGGCCGCTCACCCAGCGTTCGAGACCCCGCCGGACGACTTCGACCTCGGGCAGCTCGGGCACGGCACTCCTCGCGGGAAGGGAAGGCTGGGGCGGGAACGCGGACGCACCCCCGGTGGCGGCCGTCGGCGGCCACCGGAGGTGCGGCGGTTCGGGGACCGGGGGCGGTGCGCCCGGCCCCGGCGGTGATCAGGACATGGCGGTGCCGGCGGCGGCCGGCGTCAAGCCGTGGCCGATTCCGCCGTCGCGGAGCCCGTCGTCGCCGGGTCCGCCGCGGACGGCGTGTCCGCGGCCGCGGCGGACGAGGCCGCGGTGACCTCGGCTGCGACGGCTTCGGAGGACGCCCCGGTGGCGGCGGCCTCCCGTGCCGCCGCCTCGCGTTCGTCAGCGGCCGCGCGGATGGCCCGCCAGGCGGACTCCGCCGCCTGCTGCTCCGCTTCCTTCTTGCTGCGGCCGGTGCCGGTGCCGTACGAGACACCACCGACGCGGGCAGCAGCAGTGAAGGTCTTCTCGTGGTCCGGACCCGTCTCCGTGACGAGGTACTCCGGCACACCGAGACCCTCGGCCGCGGTGAGCTCCTGGAGACTGGTCTTCCAGTCCAGGCCCGCACCGAGGTTCGAGGACTTCTCGATCAGCGGGTCGAAGAGCCGGTGGACCAGCTCCGACGCCGCTTCGAGACCCTGGTCGAGATAGACCGCGCCGATCACCGCTTCGAGGGTGTCGGCGAGGATGGACGCCTTGTCCCGGCCGCCCGTGCCCTCTTCGCCCCGGCCCAGCCGGATGAAGGAGCCCAGGTCGAGGCCGCGGCCGACCTCCGCCAGCGCACGCGAGTTGACCACCGCGGCCCGCAACTTGGCCAGCTGGCCTTCGGGCAGGTCCGGGTGGGTGCGGTACAGCGTGTCCGTGACCACCAGGCCGAGCACGGAGTCCCCGAGGAACTCCAGCCGCTCGTTGGTGGGCAGGCCGCCGTTCTCGTACGCGTACGAGCGGTGGGTCAGCGCACGCACCAGAAGGGCGGACTCGACCTGGTAGCCGAGCCGCCCTTCCAGAAGCGTGTGGGACGAGGCCGTGTTGTCCGCCGGCTTCCTGGCGTCATCCGCCGTTGTGTGGCTAGACACGGTGCCTCTCACCTAGCCGCTCAGACCGCGAGGACCTGGCGCTTGTTGTACGTGCCGCAGCTGGGGCACGCGATGTGCTGCTGCTTCGGCTCCTGGCAACGCTCGCACGAAACCAGGGTGGGGACCGCAGCCTTCCACTGCGACCGGCGGTGGCGCGTGTTGCTGCGCGACATCTTCCGCTTCGGAACAGCCACGGCTACTTCTCCTGCTTCTCGTCGACGCCCGGTTCGGCGCCGCTCATGTCGTCCTTCTCGTCGGTCCCGAGTGAACCGGCGAGTCCCTGCAGTGCCGCCCAACGGATGTCGACGGCTTCATGGTGGTGGTCCGGGTCGTCGTTCAGGTTGACCCCGCATTCGGGGCACAGTCCCGCACAGTCCTCCCGGCACACCGGCTGCATCGGCAGTGCGAGCACCACCGCGTCACGCAGCACGGGCTCGAGGTCGAACATGCCGTCCTCGAGGGGGATGATGTCCTCGTCGTCCTCGGCATCGTCGCCGGATGCCGCGTGGCGGCCCCGGTCGTCGGTGTCGGGGTACGAGAACATCTCCTGGAAGTCCGCCACGACCTCTCGGCGCAGCGGCTCCAGACACCTTACGCACTCCCCCTCGGCCGACGCACGGGCGGTGCCTGTGACGAGCACCCCTTCCATGACCGACTCGAGGCGGAGTTCAAGCTCGACGGGCGAGCCCTCCGGTACGCCGATGACTCCGTCGATGCCGAGGTCGGCGGGGGCCGCCACCTCGCGGGTGAGCCGCTGGAGCGCACCGGGACGCCGCCCCAGCTCGTGCGTGTCGAACACGAGGGGGTTGCGGTGGTCGAGGCGCGTACTCAGGGCTCTTCCTGCTTTCGGAATCGTGGAGGGGGCCGCACCGGCCGTGCCATGGGGCCAAGCGGGCAGCCAGGATCGCGGACGTACTCGCGACCGAACAGCCAGGATACTGGACGCTTCGCCCAGGGCCCAATCGGGTCGGCCGCCGCGGGAACGGACGGCGCGGGGACGGCCACCCCGCGGGGCGTGGACGGCGCGGGGGTGGACGGCCAGCCCTCCCGCGGCGCGCCGGGCGACCCGCGCGGGCGGGCGGAATCCCGGGTCAGTGGCCCTGGCCGTGGCCCTGCTCGTACCGGCGCAGCTGATCCAGGTCGATCATGCTGGTGTCGAAGAAGCTGGTCTCGTCCAGCGCCGCCGACTGCTGGTGCGGCAGCTGGGGCTGCTGCGCGGCGGGCTGCTCGTGGGGCTGCTGGTAGCCGTACGGGTCCTGCGGGGCGCCGTAGCCCTGGGCGTAGCCGCCCTGGTCGTAGCCCTGCTGGTGGTACGCGTAGGGGTCCTGCTGGTAGGCGTAAGGGTCCTGCGGCTGGGCGGCCGGGTAGCCGTACGGGTCCGGCTGGTGGGCGGGCGGCGGCGGCGCCTGCGGGGGCATCTGGTGCTGGTGGGGCTGCTGGTGCGCGGCGGCCGGGGCCGCGGGCCGCGCCGGCGGTTGCGGCTCGGGGTCGGCCAGCTCGGCGAGGCCCGCCAGGTAGTCGGCGTCGCTGGTGTGGAGCTGGCGGGGGCCCGCGGCGTCCTGGGCGGCCATGTGCTCGCCGAGGTCGTCCGTGGCGGTCCGCCCGTGGAGCTTCTGGCGGCCGCGGCCGACGGCCTCCAGGGTCTTGGCGAGCACCGCCTCGAAGGCGCTCAGCTTGGCGTCCACGTACGCGTCGGCGCGCTGGATCAGGGTCTGCGGGTCGGCGCTGTACTCGGGGGCGTCCTCGTCGGCGTACCCCTGCTCGTCCAGGCCGGGGCCCCGGCCGAGGAGCTTCTCGCGGCCCCGGTCGACGGAGCCGATGGTCTTGGTGAGGACGACCTCGAAGTTCGCGAGCTTGGAGTCGACGTAGTCGTCGGCCTCGGCGCGGATCTCCTCGGCCTCCCGGCGGGCCTCCGCGAGGATGCGGTCGGCCTCCTCCTGGGACTGGCGGGCGATCTGGCTGTCGGAGATCAGGGAGCCGCGCTCGGCGTGGGCGGCGGCGATGATCCGCTCGGCCTCGCGGCGGGCCTCCTCGACCATCTGCTCGCGGCCGCCGATGAGCTCCCGGGCCTGGGCGAGGGAATCGGGGAGGGCCTGGCGGACCTCTTCGAGCATCGCGAGCAGTTCGGCGCGGTTCACCACGCAGGAGGCCGACATGGGCATGGACCGGGCGTTCCCGACCGCCTCGACGATGTCGTCGAGTTTCTTCTGCACGTCCACCGTGTGCTCGCCACTCTCTACAGCCGGATGGGAAGACGGACGGGACGACTCTACGGCCAGTCAGGCCCCGTCCGACACCGCTCCCCCGGCCCCGGTCCGGCCCGCCCGGGGGCCGGGCGGCGGTCCGTCAGGCGGTCACTTCTCGCGCAGGCGGGCGACCAGTGCCTCGTGCACGGCGGGCGGCAGCAGGTGGGAGACGTCGCCGCCCCAGGCCGCGACCTCCTTGACAAGCGAGGAGGAGAGGAAGCTGTAGGTGGGGTTGGTCGGCACGAAGAGGGTCTCGACGCCGGTGAGGCCGTTGTTCATCTGGGCCATCTGGAGTTCGTAGTCGAAGTCGCTGACGGCGCGCAGGCCCTTCACGATGGCCGGGATGTCGCGCTCCTTGCAGAAGTCCACGAGGAGGCCGTGGTGCGACTCGACGACGACGTTGTCGTACTCGGCGGTGACCTGGCGGATCAGGTCCATCCGCTCCTCGACCGTGAACAGGCCCTTCTTCGACTGGTTGATCATCACGGCCACGTGCACCACGTCGTACAGCTTGGAGGCGCGGGCGATGATGTCGAGATGTCCGTTGGTGATGGGGTCGAACGACCCCGGACAGACTGCTCGGCGCAACTGAAGTCCCTCGCTCTCCGGTCCGGTCATGGTGCGTCTTCGCACGTAGAGGCGGCGCGACCGTACCAAAACGTTCCCTCGCCGTAGCGACGGGCCCGCAGGGGCTCGAACCCCTCCGGCCAGCCGAATGCGCCGCCTCTGGTGCTGCGCTCCACGGTGACGAGGGCGTCGGCCGCGAGCCAGCCCTGGAGGCGGAGTGTGAGGAGTATCTCGCGAAGATCGTCGTCGGAGACGGCGTACGGCGGGTCGAGGAAGACCGCGTCGTACGGCTCGGCCGGCGGCGGGCCGGCGACGACCTGCTCGGCGCGGCCGGTGCGGACCTCGGCGCCCGGCAGGCCCAGCGCGCGGACGTTCTCGCGGACCGTGCGGGCGGCGCGGGCGTCGGCCTCGACCAGCAGGGCGTGGGCGGCGCCCCGCGAGAGGGCCTCCAGGCCGACCGCCCCGGACCCGGCGTACAGATCGGCGACGCGGATGCCGTCGAGGGTGCCCAGGAGCGACTGCCAGGTGGAGAACAGGCCCTCGCGCGCCCGGTCGGAGGTGGGCCGGGTGCCGTTGCCCGGCGGTACGGCCAGGCGGCGTCCGCCGGCCGCTCCGGCGATCACGCGGGTCATGTCAGTCCTTGTCGGTCGTTCGCGGGCTTGCCTCGACTCCACGATATGGGCTGGTGGGGCCCAAAGCGCCCGGGCCCTCCGCCCGGCGGGCCGCGCGGGGGCCGGTCAGCCCTTCTCCAGGTACCGCTCGCGCTCGGCGTCCAGCAGCGCGTCCAGGGCGGTGCGCAGCTCGGGGTGGCGCTCCAGGTCGGGGTCGGCGGCGACGACGGCGGTGGCCTCGGCGCGGGCGGCGGCGATGACCTCCTCGTCCTCGATGACGGTGAGCATCCGCAGGGAGGAGCGGACGCCGGACTGGGCCTGCCCCAGGACGTCGCCCTCGCGGCGCTGTTCGAGGTCGATGCGGGAGAGCTCGAAGCCGTCGAGGGTGGCGGCGACGGCGGCCAGGCGCTGCCGGGCGGGGGTCGCCTCGGGCATGTCGGTGACGAGGAGGCAGAGCCCGGGGGCGGAGCCCCGGCCGACGCGGCCGCGCAGCTGGTGGAGCTGGGAGACGCCGAAGCGGTCGGCGTCCATGATGACCATGGCCGTGGCGTTGGGGACGTTGACGCCGACCTCGATGACGGTGGTCGCTACGAGTACGTCCGTCTCGCCGGCGGCGAAGCGGCGCATGACGGCGTCCTTGTCGTCGGGGTGCATCCTGCCGTGCAGGATCTCCACGCGCAGGCCGGCGAGGGGGCCCTTGGCGAGCTGCTCGGCGACCTCGGTGACGGCGAGCGGCGGCCGCTTCTCCGCCGCGTCGGCTCCCGCGTCGTCGGCGGCCTCGTCGGCGCTGCGGGCCTTCTTCGCGGACTTGCCGCCCGCGCCGGTCTCGTCCTCGTCGTCCCCGATGCGCGGGCACACGACGTACGCCTGGTGGCCGTTCCCGACCTCCTCGCGGACGCGCTCCCAGGCGCGGGCGAGGAAGTGCGGCTTGTCGCGGGACGGCACGACGTGGGTGGCGATGGGCGAGCGGCCGGCGGGCAGCTGGTCGAGGACGGAGGTCTCCAGATCGCCGAAGACGGTCATGGCGACCGTGCGCGGGATGGGGGTCGCGGTCATGACGAGCAGGTGGGGCGGTTGCTTGCCCTTGCCGCGCAGGGCGTCGCGCTGCTCGACGCCGAAGCGGTGCTGCTCGTCCACGACGACGAGCCCCAGGTCGTGGAACTGGACCTTGTCCTCGATCAGGGCGTGGGTGCCGACGACGATCCCCGCCTCGCCGGTGACCAGGTCGAGCAGGGCCTGGCGGCGGGCGGCCGCGCCCATGGACCCGGTGAGCAGGACGACCTTGGTGGCGTGTTCGGCGCCGCCCAGCATCCCGCCCTGCGCGAGGTCGCCCATCATCTCGGTGATGGACCGGTGGTGCTGCTGGGCGAGGACCTCGGTGGGGGCGAGCATCGCGGCCTGTCCCCCGGCGTCGACCACGGCGAGCATGGCGCGCAGGGCGACCATCGTCTTGCCGCTGCCGACCTCGCCCTGGAGGAGGCGGTGCATGGGGTGGTCGGTGGCGAGGTCGTCGAAGATCTCCCCGGAGACGGCGCGCTGGCCGTCGGTGAGGGTGAACGGCAGGCGGGCGTCGAAGGCGTCGAGGATGCCGCCGGGGACGGGCTTGCGGGGTACGGCGGGCAGCTGGCTGTCGGCGTGGCGGCGGCGGGCGAGGGCGACCTGGAGGACGAACGCCTCGTCCCACTTGAGGCGTTCGCGGGCGTCGGCGATGTCGGCCTTGGTGCGCGGGCGGTGGATCTTGTGGAGGGCGTCGGGCAGGTCGGTCAGGCCGCGGCCCTCGCGCAGGGCGGGGGGCAGCGGGTCGACGGCGTCCTGGGCGCGCGGGAGGACCGCGTCGACGGCTTTGGCGATCTTCCAGGACTCCAGCTTGGTGGTGGCCGGGTAGATCGGGATGAGGGCGTTCGCCCAGCTGTCGACCGCCGTGTCGCCGTCGCCGCGCAGGAGTTCGTAGGCGGGGTGGGCGAGCTGGAGCTTGCGGTTGAAGAGGGAGACCTTGCCGGCGAACATCGCGCGGGTGCCCGGCAGGAGGTCCTTGTGGGGCTTGTGGACGCCCTTGCCGAAGAAGACCAGTTGGAGCCGGCCGCTGCCGTCGGTGATGGTCACCTCCAGCCGCTGGCCGCGCCCGCGCGAGCCGTTGTACGTGTGGAGGCGGGCGTCCGCGACCTGCGCGACGACCGTGACGTGCTCGTCCAGGGGGAGGTCGGCCAGGGTGGTGAGCTCGCCTCGCTCGGCGTACCTGCGCGGGTAGTGGTGCAGGAGGTCGCCGACGGTGTGCAGGTCGAGGGTCTCGGCCATCACCTTGGCGGTGGCCGGTCCGAGGACCTTCTTCAGGGGTTCGCTCAGCACGGCGGCCTCCTCCTTCCGTACCCCGTCCTGGTCGCATGCCCATTCCACACCACGCCACTGACAGCGGGCGGCAACCGGGCGGGCCCCGGCCGCCGCCGGGGCCGGGTCACTCGACCCCGATGAGGAGCGGTGCCCGCTGCCGGCCGCCGTGGTGGACGCAGGTGTCGACGGCGAGGTACCGCTCCCGCACGTGGCGCTCCAGGTCTTCGGCGAGGCCCTGGGGGGCGTCGGCGGCGAGGACCAGGGTGACCAGCTCGCCGCCCCCGGAGAGCATGCGGTCGAGGACGTCGCGGGCGGTGCCGGCGAGGTCGTGGCCGATCACGGCGACGTCGCCGTCGATGAGGCCGAGGACGTCGCCGGCCTGGCAGACCCCGGCGGAGGTGAACGACTGGTGCTCGGCGACGGCGAGTTCGCCGTAGCGGGTGGCTCCGGCGGCGGCGGTCATGGCGACGACGTCCTCGTCGAAGCGGCGGCCCGGTTCGTGGACGGCGAGCGCGGCGATGCCCTGGACGGCGGCACGGGTGGGGATGAGGGCGACGCGCACGCCTTCGGCGCGTGCCTGTTCGGCGGCCGCCGCCGCGGGGTGGCGCAGGTCGGTGGAGTTGGGCAGGAGGACCACTTCGCGCGCGTGGGCGCGGCGGATCGCGTCGAGCAGTTCGCCGCTGGCGGGCGGGCGGCCGGGCCGGGCGAGGACGGTGGTGGCGCCCGCCTCGGCGCACAGCGCGGCGAGCCCCTCGCCCGGTACGACGGCGACGACCGCCCGCTGGGCCCGTTCGGCGGGCCCGTCGCGGTCCTCCGTGCCGGAGCGCGCGGCGGATGTCCTCGCCGCGTCAGCGGCGAAGTGGGTGACGCGGATGCGGTACGGGCGTCCCGCCTCCACGCCGGCCTCCACGGCGGCGCCCGCGTCGTCCACGTGCACGTGGACGTTCCACAGGCCGTCGCCGCCGACCACCACCAGGGAGTCCCCGAGCCGGTCGAGGCGGTCGCGCAGCACCGCGACGGCCTCGTCACCGGCCTCCAGCAGGTAGATCACCTCGTACGCGGGCCCGCCCTCCCCGCACGGCCGGGCGGGGTCGTCGCCGGCGGGCCCGGCCGCGGGCGCGGCGCGCCGGGCGCGGGGCATGGGCAGCGGGGCCTGGCCGGACAGCGCCTCCACGAGCGCGCCGAGCACGGTGACGAGACCGCGCCCGCCCGCGTCGACGACCCCGGCGCGGGCCAGCACGTCCAGTTGCCCGGGGGTGTCCTCCAGCGCGGCGCGGGCGCCGTCGTACGCGGCCCTGGCGACCGTCTGGAGGGCGGGGCCCGCGTCGGCGGCGGCCCGCGCGGCGGCGGCGGCGACGCTGAGGATGGTGCCCTCGACGGGGTGGGCGACGGCCCGCCGGGCGGCGGCGGACGCGGTCCGCAGCGCCTCGGCCAGGTGGTGTCCGTCACAGCCGCGGGCCAGCACCTCGGCCATGCCGCGCAGCAGCTGCGCCAGGATGGTGCCGGAGTTGCCGCGGGCGCCGATCAGCGCGCCGTGCGCCAGGGCCCGCACGGTGTCGGCGCGGGCCGGGGCGGTGCCGTCCTCGTCGTGGGCGGCGAACAGGGCCTCCACGGCCTGCCGGGCGGCCTCCACGGTGAGGTACAGGTTGGTGCCGGTGTCCCCGTCGGCGACCGGGTACACGTTGATCGCGTCGATCTCCTCGCGCTCCCGGCCCAGCGCGTCCAGCGCCAGTGAGCACCAGGCTCGGACCGCTGCGGGGTCGAGGTCGCGTCCCGACTTCTCCGGCACCTGGTGATCCTCCTCGTATGGGCTGCACCGCAGGGTAGACCGAGGGAGGCGGGGAGGGCCGGGGCGGGGGCCCGGCGGTCCGTGGTAGTTTCGTTCTACCGAAGTGGCCGTTGTATGCTGCTCCGGTTGCCCGATGAAAGTCGGGCCGTTCCCCGGCAACGCCACTTCAGTCACCGACCTGTATGTCACCGATCTGATTCCGGCTCGCCGGATTTCACTGTAAGTGCATCTGAAGTCTTTGGAGTGACCCGTGGCTGCCAACTGCGACGTCTGCGGCAAGGGGCCGGGCTTCGGCAACAACATTTCGCACTCGCACCGCCGTACGTCCCGTCGCTGGAACCCGAACATCCAGCGCGTGCGTGCCGTGGTCGGTCGGACGCCGAAGCGGCTCAACGTCTGCACCTCGTGCATCAAGGCCGGCAAGGTCTCGCGCTAAAGTCGACGTTTCGTCGTAGCGCAGCCTCTGCGGTTGCCTTGGAAGCCGGTCCACCCTCGGGTGGGCCGGCTTTTCGCCGTACCCGGAGCCCTGTGGGGCCGCGCGGGCGGGGCGGGTACGGGAAAGGGGCGCGTCCGCTCCGGGATCGCGCCCCCTGTCCGCGGCGCCGTGGAAGCGCCGCACCGGGCCGGGCGGTCTCAGCCCCGCCACTCCCAGCCGTGGTCGACCGGGCCGATGCCGCCGCCCAGCGCGAATCCGGCGGCGATGGCCCCCGTCACGTACTCCTTGGCCCGCGCCACCGCGTCGGGCACCGCGAGGCCGCGCGCCAGGCCCGCGGCGACCGCGGAGGCCAGCGTGCAGCCGGTGCCGTGGGTGTGCCGGTTGTCCAGGCGCGGCGCCCGGTACCAGTGCTCCTCGCGGCCGTCGGTCAGCAGGTCGACCGCCTCGCCGGACAGATGACCGCCCTTGATCAGCGCCCAGCGCGGCCCGAACGCCAGGACCGCGTCGGCCGCACGCCGCATGTCCTCCTCGCGCTCCACCCGTACGTCCGTGAGCTGCGCCACCTCGTCCAGGTTCGGCGTCGCGACGGTCGCCACGGGCAGCAGCCGCTTGCGGACCGAGTCCAGCGCCGACGCGGCGAGCAGCGGGTCGCCGTGCTTGGAGACGCCGACCGGGTCCACGACGACCGGCGCGTCCGTCGCCGCGAGCAGTTCGGCGACGGTCTCCACCAACGTGGCCGAGCTGAGCATCCCGGTCTTCACGGCCTGGACGCCGATGTCCCCGACGACGCTGCGGTACTGCGCGCGCACGGCCTCTTCGGGCAGCTCCCAGGCCCCCTGGACGCCCAGCGAGTTCTGCGCGGTGACGGCCGTGAGGACGCTCATGCCGTGGACGCCCAGGGCGAGCATGGTCTTCAGGTCCGCCTGGATGCCGGCGCCGCCGCCCGAGTCGGAACCGGCGACGGTGAGCACGCGCGGCGGGGCCTGGCGGGCGGGCGCGCTCATTCGGCCTCCCCGTACGGTCCGCCGAAGTGGTCCCAGCCGCCGGCCGTGTGCCAGGGGGCGCCGTCGACGGTGACCTGGGGCAGCGCGGACGGGTGGAGGACCTCGCCGATGACCTTCCACCGGGCGGGCAGCTTCACGTCGGGCGGGAACGTCGCCACGATCGCGTGGTCCTCTCCCCCGGTGAGCACCCACTGCAGCGGGTCCACGCCGACGGCCTGCCCGATGTCGTTCATCTGCGTGGGGATGTCGATGGCGCCGGACCGCAGGTCGATGCGGACCTTGCTGGCCTCGGCGATGTGCCGGAGGTCCGCGATGAGGCCGTCGCTGACGTCGCACATGGCGGTCGCGCCGAGGTTCGCGGCGGCGGGGCCCGCGTGGTACGGGGGCTCGGGCCTGCGGTGCGCCTCGACGAACGCGCGCGGGGAGCGGAAGCCGCGGGACAGCACGGCGTACCCGGCGGCGGACCAGCCGAGCCAGCCGGTGTAGGCGACGACGTCGCCGGGCTGGGCGCCGCCGCGGGTGACGGGCTCGTGGTTGCGCAGGTCGCCCAGGGCGGTGATGGACACCGTGATCGTGTCGCCCCGTACGACGTCCCCGCCGACCACGGCGGCTCCCGCGACCTGGCACTCGTCGCGCAGCCCGTCCATCAGCTCGGTCGGCCAGGTGGCGGGGAGTTCGGCGGGGACGACCAGGCCGAGGAGGAGCGCGGTGGGCACGGCGCCCATGGCGGCGATGTCCGCGAGGTTCTGCGCGGCGGCCTTGCGGCCCACGTCGTACGCGGTGGACCAGTCGCGGCGGAAGTGGCGGCCCTCCAGCAGGATGTCCGTGCTGGCGACGACCCGGCGGTCCGGCGCGGCCACGACGGCGGCGTCGTCCCCCGGGCCGATCCGTACCGCCGGTGTGGTGGTGAGCCGGGAGGTGAGCTCCCTGATGAGCCCGAACTCCCCGAGCTCGCCGACAGTGCCCTTCACCGAGGTTCACCTCTCCATGTCGTCATGGGCTCACCGTACGACCGACTGGTCCTGGTGCGGTTGCGGTCGCGAGCCGTCACTGCTGTAGGTACGGTCAATGAGACGGACGAAGCCGTCAACTTCTGTCTCTCGTACGCCACGCTCCGGTCACCCCCGGCCCCGTGGTCTCCCCGCCGCACGTGGCGACGCGATACCGTGGCGTCCCTTTCTTCCCTGGGTCGGAACGAGCCCAGGATGATCCCCGCGGCCGCCCTGGAGGTTTCGTGGTACAGGCGTACATCCTGATTCAGACCGAGGTGGGGAAGGCGTCGCTCGTCGCCGACACCATCGCGAAGATCCCCGGCGTGATCCAGGCCGAGGACGTGACGGGTCCGTACGACGTGATCGTGCGCGCCCAGGCGGACACGGTCGACGAACTCGGCCGCATGGTCGTCGCCAAGGTCCAGCAGGTGGAAGGCATCACCCGCACCCTGACCTGCCCGGTCGTCCACCTGTAGCCCCCGTCTACGCTGAGCCGGTGAAGTCCACCCACCGGTTTCCCCGCCTGCCCGCCGCGGTCGGCGCCGTCGCCGGGGCCCTGCTGCTGGCGGCGGCCCCGGGGTGCGCCCTGACGGACCCGGAGACGCCCGTCCCGGCGCCCAGCCCGGCCGCCGAGGCGGCCGCGTACTGCCGGGCCCTGCACCGGGAGTTGCCGGACAAGGTCGCGGGGCTGGCCCGGGACGCGACACAGCCGCGTTCCGAACTGACCGCCGCATGGGGGGACGGGGCGATCGTACTGCGCTGCGGGGTTCCCCGGCCCGACCGGATGAGCGATCCGCAGGCGCAGGCGATCGAGGCGGACGGCGTCAACTGGCTGCTGGAGCAGCGGGAGGGCACCGGTCCGCGCTTCACCACCACGTACCGCAAGGCGTATGTCGAGCTGTCGCTCGACGAGCGGTTCGCGCACGACACCGGGCCGCTGGTGGACTTCGCCGGCCCGGTGAGCAGGACCGTCCCGCCCAGCGTCTGAGGCGCGGCGGGGCGGACCCGCGGCGGCGGGGCCCCGGGGGCGTCGGCCACCCGCGGCCCCGCCGTACGCGTGTGCCGCTCTACCGGCCCCCGGCTAGCGCAGCCCGGTCGGGCGGCGCAGGGCGGCCTGGATGAGGCGGTCGATCAGCTCCGGGTAGTCGACCCCGGACGCCTCCCACATGCGCGGGTACATCGAGATCGGCGTGAACCCCGGCAGGGTGTTGATCTCGTTGATGACGAACTCGCCCTCGTCGGTGAGGAAGAAGTCCGCGCGCACGAGGCCCTCGCAGGAGGCCGCCTCGAACGCCTCGATCGCCAGCCGCTGCACCTCGGCGGTCTGCTCCGGGGTGATCGGGGCGGGCACGACACCGGCCGCCGCGTCGATGTACTTGGCCTCGAAGTCGTAGAAGTCGTGGTCGCTGACGGGCGGGATCCACGCGGGGGCGCTGGCGCGCGGCCCGTCCTCGAACTCCAGGACGCCGCACTCGATCTCGCGGCCCGTGAGCAGCGACTCGACGAGGATCTTCGGGTCGTGGCGGCGCGCCTCGGCGATGGCCGCGTCGAGCCCGGACTCGTCGTCCACCTTGGTGATGCCGATGGAGGAGCCGGCGCGGGCCGGCTTCACGAACAGCGGCCAGCCGTGCTCGGCGGCGAAGTCGGTGACCTTGCGGCGGGCGGCGACCGGGTCGCGGTCCCACTCGCGGGGGCGGACGACCTCGTACGGGCCCACGGGCAGGCCGAAGGAGGTGAAGACCCGCTTCATGTACTCCTTGTCCTGGCCGACCGCGGAGGCGAGGACTCCGGCGCCGACGTACGGGACGCCGGCGAGCTCCAGGAGGCCCTGGAGGGTGCCGTCCTCGCCGTACGGGCCGTGGAGGACGGGGAAGACGACGTCGACCTCGCCGAGCGCCTTCGGCACGGAGCTGGGCTCCGTGTAGACGATCTCCCGCGTGGTGGGGTCGGCGGACAGCACCACGCTGCCCTCGGCGGACTCCGCGAGGTCGTCGACGCTGGGCAGCGTGCGTTCGGAGATGGCCATCCGCTCCGGGGCGTCGGCGGTCAGCGCCCAGCGGCCGTCGGTGGTGATGCCGATGGGCAGCACGTCGTACTTCGTCCGGTCGATGGCGCGCAGGACGGCGCCGGCCGTGACGACGGAGATGGCGTGCTCGGAGCTGCGTCCGCCGAAGACGACGGCCACGCGCGGCTTACGCCCGGGGCTGGTGGGGAGGTTCTCGCTGCTCATATCGCGATGAGCGTACCCGCTCGCCCCGGGTGCGTCAGCGCCGCTCGGGCTTGGCGCTCCGCGACATCAGCTCCTTGAGGGCCACCATCGGCGGCTTTCCCTCGTGGACGATGCCCACGACGGTTTCCGTGATGGGCATGTCGACGCCGTGCCTGCGGGCCAGGTCCAGGACGGAGCGGCAGGACTTCACGCCCTCGGCGGTCTGCCGGGTGACCGCGATGGTCTCCTCCAGCGTCATGCCCTTGCCGAGGTTGAAGCCGAAGGTGTGGTTGCGGGACAGCGACGAGGAGCAGGTGGCCACCAGGTCGCCGAGGCCGGCGAGGCCGGAGAAGGTCAGCGGGTCGGCGCCCATGGCGAGGCCGAGGCGGGTGGTCTCGGCGAGGCCGCGCGTGATGAGGGAGCCCTTGGCGTTGTCGCCGAGGCCCATGCCGTCCGCGATGCCCACGGCCAGGCCGATGACGTTCTTGACGGCGCCGCCCAGCTCGCAGCCGACCACGTCGGTGTTGGTGTAGGGGCGGAAGTACGGGGTGTGGCAGGCGGCCTGGAGCCGCCGGGCGACTGCCTCGTCGCGGCAGGCGACGACGGCGGCGGCCGGCATGCGGGCCATGATCTCCTTGGCCAGGTTGGGCCCGGTGACGACGGCGACCCGCTCGGCGGGGACCTGCGCGACCTCCTGGACGACCTCGCTCATCCGCTCGCACGTGCCCAGCTCGATGCCCTTCATCAGGGAGACCAGGACGGTGTCCGGGGCGAGCTTCGGCGCCCAGGCGGCGAGGTTGCCGCGCAGCGTCTGGGAGGGGATGGCGAGGACGGTGAAGTCGGCGCCCTCGGCGGCCTCGGCCGGGTCGGTGGTGGCGCGCAGGTTCGCGGGCAGCTCGACGCCGGGGAAGTACTCCGGGTTGGTGCGCGTCGTGTTGATGGCGTCGGCGACCTCGGCGCGGCGGCCCCAGAGGGTGACGTCGCAGCCGGCGTCGGCCAGCACCATCCCGAAGGCCGTACCCCATGAGCCGGTTCCGTAGACGGCTGCCTTGACGGGGTGTGTCACTTGGCTTCCTCCCCTGCGGCCTTGCGGCGCTGTTCGAGCCGGGCCCTGCGGTGGTCGTACGGCTCGGCGGGGGCCTTCTCGCCCCGGATGTCCTCCAGGAGCGCGGTGATGGCCCGCATGATCTCCTCGGTGGCCTCGCGCAGCACCTCGTTGGTGGGCTCCACGTCGTGGAACCGCGAGAGGTCCACGGGCGGCCCCGCGACGACCGTCAGCGTCTTGCGGGGGAAGAGGCGCAGCTTCTTCTCCTTGGCGTACGGCGGCATCGCCAGGTTGGCGCCCCATTGGGCGACGGGGATGACCGGCGCCTTGGTGAGCAGCGCGACGCGGGCGGCGCCGGTCTTGCCGGCCATGGGCCACATCGCGGGGTCGCGGGTGAGGGTGCCCTCGGGGTAGAAGGCGACGCACTCGCCCCGTTCGATGGCGGCGACGGCGGCGCGGAAGGCGTCCAGGGCGTTGGTCGTCTCGCGGTAGACGGGGATCTGCCCGGTGCCGCGGAGCATGGTGCCGACGAAGGAGCCCTTGAAGAGCCCGGCCTTCGCCAGGAAGCGCGGTACGCGTCCGGTGTTGTACTGGAAGTGCGCGTAGGACAGCGGGTCGAGATACGAGTTGTGGTTGACGGCCGTGATGAATCCGCCGTCGGCAGGAATGTGCTCCATTCCGCGCCAGTCCCGCTTGAACAGAACCACCAGCGGCGGTTTTGCGATGACCGCCGCCAGGCGGTACCAGAAGCCGATTCTGCGGCGGGACACGCGGACACCTTCCTGTGGGACTTGCTGTGGTACTGGTCTGGCCGGGGGTCAAGTGTCGCCCCATGCCCCTGGTCTGTCGAGAACACCGTACGCCCCGCCTTCCGCACCGGCCGTCCGGGTCACGGCCCGCCCGCGCCACAATGGCCCGGATGGAGAAGGACGGAGAGCGGGTCGCGGGCGGCGCCGCCGGCGGCCCGGACGCGCCGCGCTGGTCGCTGGTGGTTCCGCTGAAGCCCCTGGCGCTGGCGAAGACCCGGCTCGCGGGGGCGGTCGGCGCGGTGGAGCGGCGCCGGCTGGCGCTGGCCTTCGCGGCGGACACGGTGGCGGCGGCGCTGGCCTGCGCGGCGGTACGGGATGTGGTGGTCGTCACGGACGACCCGCTGGCCGCGCGGCGGCTGGGCGCCCTGGGCGCCGGGGTCGTGCCGGACCGGCCGGCGGCGGGGCTCAACGCGGCGCTCGCGTACGGGGCGCGCACCGTGCGGGCGCGCCGGCCCGGAGCGGCGGTGGCGGCGCTGAACGCCGACCTGCCGGCGCTCAGGGCGGCGGAGCTGGCGCGGGTGCTGGCGGTGGCGGGGCGTTTCCCCCGGGCCTTTCTGGCGGATGCCGCCGATATCGGGACGACGTTTCTGTCGGCGGCTCCGGGAATTGAATTGCGGCCCGCTTTCGGTGGTGCGTCGCGGCTCGCGCATTTGTCGTCGGGCGCGGCGGAAATTCTGCTCGGCGATGTCGCGTCCGTACGGCGGGACGTGGACACGGAGGCGGATCTGCGGGCGGCGCTGGAGCTGGGCGTGGGGCCGCGCACGGCCGAGCGGTGCCGGGCCGGGGGCCTCCGCGCGGGCAGCGGATAGGCTGCGGGGCATGCAGGCGACCGCGTACACGTACGACCCCGAGACCCGCAGCGGCAGTGTGCTGCTCGACGACGGCACGCCGGTGGAGTTCGGCGCGGAGGCGTTCGACGCGGGGGGTCTGCGGCTGCTGCGCGTGGGCCAGCGGGTGCGCATCGAGACCGAGGGCGAGGGCGGGGACCTGCGGATCACGCTGGTGACGCTGCAGACGTTCTGAGCCGGGCGGGGTGGCACGGCCCCGGCTCGGATGCCGCGGCTCGCGCTGCGGCCCACGGGCGGGTCCGGCGCCGGGGCTTCGGGCCGGGCGTTCCAGGTCGCGGCGTACGGCTCCGGGGCTCCGGGTTCGTGTTCCGGCTCGCGCGTACGGCTGGCTCGGGTGTTCCGGCTCGCGCGTACGGCTCCGGCTTGTGGCGTACGGGTTCCGGGCGGCGGGCGCGGTGGGGCCGCTGGTGCGAGGGCGTCGCGTGTGCGCGCCGCGGGGCGCATCTCCGCCGGGCCGCCCCTGCGGTCGTCGCGCGAGATCCCGGGCGACCCCGGCCTTGGCGCGGGAGGCCCTCGGCACGCCCGGCCCCGTCACGCGGCGCGCGGGACGTGCGTGTGCCGGCGGTTCGCGGGGGCGGACGCGAGGGTGAACGGTGACACGAAGCCACCGGGGCCTGGACGCGCCGCGGGCCGGGCTCCCCGGAGGGAGCCCGGCCCCGCGTGTGAGTGCCGCGTGCGGGTGGCCGTGTGGGGGCGGCCCGGTGGGCGGTCGCGCCGTCGCCGGTGAGTGTCTCCTCGCCGTCGTGCCGCTTACTTGTTCCTCGGCGTGGCGGTCTTCTTGGCCGCGGTGGTCTTGCGTGCCGTCGTCTTCTTGGCGGGGGCCTTCTTGGCGGTGGCCTTCTTCGCGGGCGCCGTCGTCTTCTTCGCCGTGGTCTTCTTGGCGGTCGCCGGGGTGGCCTTCTTCGCGGGCGCGGTCTTCTTCGCGGCGGCCGTCGTCTTCTTCGTGGCCGCGGAGGTGGTCTTCTTCGCCGTGGTCTTCTTGGCGGCGGCGGCAGTCGTCGTCTTCTTCGCCGGCGTGGCCTTCTTGGCGGCGGCCTTCTTCGCCGCGGCCTTCTTGGTGGCGGCCTTGGCGATGGTGGGCGGGGCGCCGGTGAGGCTGCCCTTGGGGGCCTTCTTCACGGCGACCTCGCCGCCCTTGGGCAGCTTCTTGGTGCCGCTGACCAGGTCCTTGAAGCCCTGGCCGGCGCGGAAGCGCGGAACGGAGGTCTTCTTGACCCGGACACGCTCGCCGGTCTGCGGGTTGCGGGCGTAGCGGGCCGGACGCTCGACCTTCTCGAACGAGCCGAAGCCGGTGACCGAGACCCGGTCCCCGGCGACCACCGCACGGACGATCGCGTCGAGTACCGCGTCGACGGCGTCGGCGGCCTGCTGCCGGCCGCCCATCTTGTCGGCAATCGCTTCTACGAGCTGCGCCTTGTTCACGTCTTCCCCTTCGGAGACATTGCCGGAACGAAAGTGTTCAAGCGTTTTCGCACGTTAGGCAGATATATACCGCAAATCAAACACGAAACGGGCTAATCACCCTTGTGCCGCAACGCAGTAGCCGTTCGCGGACTTCCGGGCGGTCAGTCCCCTTCAGGGAATCGGCCCTCGTCGAGGTCCTTCATCAACCGGTCGAGACGCCTTGCCGCGTCCGCGAGATCGTGCTTCGCCGCGGCCGTGATGACCAGCAGCTTCCGGGACAGCGCCATCCTTACGCCCTCCGGGACTTGCAGTGCGCGCACTCGGGAGTGCGCTTCTTTCAGCCGGGTTGCGACCGCCTCGTAGAGCTCGAGTTGGCTGTCGCGTTCCATGCACCGATTGTGCCATCTGGGGCGAGTTGTCGCCTGCGTAGGGGGTAACTGGCGTGCTCCAGAGGCGTTTCGGGGTGCTCCCGGGCGTCTTCCTCACGGCACCGTCCGTCTGCCCAACGGCCCAGGTAGTAAACCGAGTTGGGGCTGATTCGGCGGTCGCCGGGATGCCGTGCGGACGGTTTGGGCTTATGGTGCGCGGCGTCAGCCGGATGGCGGCGAGGCACTCTGGCGGGGGTGTTCCGCGAGGGTCGTGAGGGTCGTTTTCACGCCAGTTGAAGACGGCGGTGCCCCCGGTCGCCGAGGCGGCCGGGGGCACCGGATGGTATGCGGGGCGACGGCCCCGGACGGGTCAGACGGGGAGGGTGCGCGGCTTGTACGAGGGGCGCTTGGCCTCGTACGCGGCGATGTCCGCCTCGTTCTGGAGGGTGATGCTGATGTCGTCGAGGCCGTTGAGCAGCCGCCAGCGGGCGTTCTCGTCGAGCTCGAAGTCGGCGGTGACGCCTTCGGCGCGGACCTGGCGGGCGACGAGGTCGACGGTGATCTCGGCCTGCGGGTCGGCTTCGGTCAGCTCCCACAGCGCGTCCACGGTCTTCTGGTCGAGGACCACCGTGAGCAGGCCGTTCTTCAGCGAGTTGCCGCGGAAGATGTCGGCGAAGCGGGAGGAGATGACGGTTTTGAAGCCGTAGTTCTGCAGGGCCCACACGGCGTGCTCGCGCGAGGAGCCGGTGCCGAAGTCGGGGCCGGCGACGAGGACGGTGGCCCCCTGCCGTTCGGGGCGGTTGAGGACGAACTCGGGGTCCTTGCGCCAGGCCTCGAAGAGCCCGTCCTCGAAGCCGTCGCGGGTGACCTTCTTGAGCCAGTGCGCGGGGATGATCTGGTCGGTGTCGACGTTGCTGCGGCGCAGCGGGACGGCGCGGCCGGTGTGCGTGGTGAAGGCTTCCATGGTGGTTCAGACCCCCGCGGGCGTGGTGGCTTCGGCGTCGGACAGGTCGGCCGGGGAGGCCAGGTGGCCGAGGACCGCGGTGGCGGCGGCGACCTGCGGCGAGACGAGGTGGGTGCGGCCGCCCTTGCCCTGCCGCCCCTCGAAGTTGCGGTTGGAGGTGGACGCGGAGCGCTCGCCGGGGGCGAGTTGGTCCGGGTTCATGCCGAGGCACATGGAGCAGCCGGCGTGCCGCCATTCGGCCCCGGCCTCCTTGAAGACCTTGTCCAGGCCCTCGTCGACGGCCTGGAGGCCGACACGGGCGGAGCCGGGGACGACCAGCATCCGTACGCCGTCGGCGACCTTGCGGCCTTCGAGGATCGCGGCGGCGGCGCGCAGGTCCTCGATGCGGCCGTTGGTGCAGGAGCCGACGAAGACCGTGTCGACCTTGATGTCGCGCAGGGGCTGTCCCGCTTCGAGGCCCATGTACTCCAGGGCCTTCTCGGCGGCGAGGCGCTCCGATGCGTCTTCGTACGAAGCGGGGTCGGGGACGTTCGCCGAAAGCGGGGCTCCCTGGCCGGGGTTGGTGCCCCAGGTGACGAACGGGGAGAGCTCGGCGGCGTCGATGACGACCTCGGCGTCGAAGACGGCGTCGTCGTCGGTGCGCAGGGTCTTCCAGTACGCGACGGCGGCGTCCCAGTCGGCGCCCTCGGGGGCGTGGGCGCGGCCCTTGAGGTACGCGAAGGTGGTCTCGTCGGGAGCGATCATGCCCGCGCGGGCGCCGGCCTCGATGGACATGTTGCAGATGGTCATGCGGGCTTCCATCGAGAGCTTCTCGATGGCGGAGCCGCGGTACTCCAGGACGTAGCCCTGGCCGCCGCCGGTGCCGATCCGCGCGATGATCGCGAGGATGAGGTCCTTGGCGGTGACGCCGTCGGGCAGCTCGCCGTCGACGGTGATGGCCATGGTCTTGGGGCGGGCCATGGGCAGCGTCTGGGTGGCCAGGACGTGCTCGACCTGGGAGGTGCCGATGCCGAAGGCGAGCGCGCCGAAGGCGCCGTGGGTGGAGGTGTGGGAGTCGCCGCAGACGACGGTCATGCCGGGCTGGGTGAGGCCCAGCTGCGGGCCGACGACGTGGACGACGCCCTGCTCGACGTCGCCGAGCGGGTGGAGCCGCACGCCGAAGTCCGCGCAGTTCTTGCGCAGGGTCTCCAGCTGGGCGCGGGAGACCGGGTCGGCGATGGGCTTGTCGATGTCGAGGGTGGGGGTGTTGTGGTCCTCGGTGGCGATGGTCAGGTCGAGCCGCCGCACCTGGCGGCCGCTCTTGCGCAGGCCGTCGAAGGCCTGGGGGCTGGTCACCTCGTGCAGCAGGTGCAGGTCGATGAAGAGGAGGTCGGGCTCGCCCTCGGCGCGCCGGACGACATGGTCGTCCCAGACCTTCTCCGCGAGTGTCCTACCCATCGCTTTCCCTCCGGCCGGCGGGTGAGCCGGCGATCTAGAGACATCCGCGCCGGCGCCCGGTCTCCCCGTGATTCCACGTGCTGGACGGCGGCAGCGGACCGTGGATCGCGGCCCGCCCCACCAGGTTGGCAAGATCCCGGGAAAATTGAACTTGCGTTTCACAGAGTGAGACGTGAGTATCGTTGCATGGACAACTCTAGCGGCGTCGGCGTTCTCGACAAGGCGGCTCTGGTTTTGAGCGCTCTGGAGTCCGGTCCGGCCACCCTCGCCGGGCTGGTCGCGGCGACCGGGCTCGCACGACCCACGGCCCACCGGCTGGCCGTGGCCCTGGAACACCACCGCATGGTGGCGAGGGACATGCAGGGCCGGTTCATCCTGGGTCCGCGGCTGGCCGAGCTGGCCGCGGCGGCCGGTGAGGACCGCCTCCTGGCCACGGCGGGCCCGGTGCTCACGCATCTGCGCGACGTGACGGGCGAGAGCGCCCAGCTCTACCGGCGCCAGGGCGACATGCGGATCTGCGTGGCGGCGGCGGAGCGGCTCTCGGGCCTGCGGGACACGGTCCCGGTCGGCTCGACGCTCACGATGAAGGCCGGCTCGTCGGCGCAGATCCTGATGGCCTGGGAGGAGCCGGAGCGGCTGCACCGCGGCCTCCAGGGCGCCCGTTTCACGGCGACGGCCCTGTCGGGCGTGCGGCGCCGCGGCTGGGCCCAGTCGATCGGCGAGCGCGAGCCCGGTGTCGCCTCCGTCTCGGCGCCCGTGCGGGGCCCGTCGAACCGGGTGGTGGCCGCCGTGTCCGTGTCGGGTCCGATCGAGCGCCTGACGCGCCACCCGGGCCGGATGCACGCCCAGGCCGTGATAGACGCGGCGTCCCGGCTGACGGAGGCGCTGCGCCGCTCGGGCTGAGCCGCCGGCTCGTACGTGTCCATGGTCCTTCTGCCAACTCCGGCTCACCGCTTCAACGCCGCAGCGGTGGGCCGGAGTTGTGTGCTGCGGCCGCCGACGTGCGGCATGAGGAAAACGAGGAAGCCCTCCCCTGCTGGGGAGGGCTTCCTCATCTGTACCCCCGACCGGATTCGAACCGGCGCTACCGCCTTGAGAGGGCGGCGTGCTAGGCCGCTACACAACGGGGGCGTGGATCACTTGCGTGAACCCGCTGGCCTACCTGGACTCGAACCAAGACTAACTGAACCAGAATCAGTCGTGCTGCCAATTACACCATAGGCCACTGGTGGTTTAGACCAGTTGGTACCCCCGACCGGATTCGAACCGGCGCTACCGCCTTGAGAGGGCGGCGTGCTAGGCCGCTACACAACGGGGGCCCTAGCGATCCTGCATCGAGATCATCGGGTGCGACCCTGATGATCCCGCGGGAAGGATCTGTACCCCCGACCGGATTCGAACCGGCGCTACTGCCTTGAGAGGGCAGCGTGCTAGGCCGCTACACAACGGGGGCTTTGCAGATAAGCTCTGCGAGCTGGCCTACCTGGACTCGAACCAAGACTAACTGAACCAGAATCAGTCGTGCTGCCAATTACACCATAGGCCACCGGAACGCAAACCCCCGAGGGAGATCTTGTTCGGCTTGCGCTTCGGGGCTCCGGCCTTTCGGCCCGCTCCCCTCGGCGCAGGAAGAACATTACCCGAAGGTGTCCGACGCTCCAAAACGGGTATCGCCGCGGAGCAGCGCGGGGAGCTGGTGGAGGTCGGTGATCCGGGTCAGGCCGGGGCGTCCGCCGAGTCCCGCGCGGTCCAGCCAGACCCCGTGGAGGCCCGCCTCGACGGCCCCGCGGGCGTCGATGTCGGGGTGGTCGCCGACGTACACGACCTCGTCCGGGGGCAGGCCCAGGGCATCGCAGGCGGCGTGGAAGGCGGCGGCCTCGGGCTTGGAGACCCCGATGTCGGCGGCGCACAGGACGGCCTCGAAGCGGTCCCGTACGCCGAGGACGCGGAGCTTGCGGTCCTGGTTGAGGAGGGACGAGTTCGACAGGACGGCGTGCCGGTACCCGGCGGCGAGGACGTCCAGTACGGGGAGGGTGTCCGGGAAGAGGGCCCAGGCGGCCTCGTAGTGCGCGAGGTAGCGCTCGAACCAGGCGTCGGCCTCGTCGTCGCCCAGGGCGGTGCCGAGGAAGGTCCTGACGCGGTCGCGGCGCTGCTCCTCCCAGGTGGTCTCGCCCGCGGCGAACCTGGCCCAATGCAGGGCGGTGGCCTCGCGCCAGCGGCGCAGGGCGTCCTCGACGCCGCCGGAGCCGGCGGCGAGGCCCTCGTCGCGCAGGTGGCGGCGCATTCCGGCGCGGTCGGCTGTGGCGTAGTCGAAGATCGTGTCGTCGATGTCCCAGAGGACGGCGCGGATCGCCATACGCCGAAGGTACCGCCGTGCGGCGGCCATGGACCGGGCAACCACGAAACCCGCCCACCTCCGGCCCCCGGGCCCGCCGGGAACCCGCACCCCCAGCGCCTCGGCACGCCTGGGCCTGGTCCACCCCGCGCCCCGGCGCCCCCTGGGGAGGGTGGGCACAGCGGGGCGCCCCCGCCCGGGAGGGTGCCCACAGGTGCGGTACGCACAGGAAGCGGCACCCGCCAGGGTTCCGCTGTGCCCACCCGAGGAACGCATGCCCACAGCGGTGGCAGCGGCCCGCCGCAGTGCCAGGGGCGGCGCGGGGCGAGTCGGGGGCATGGGAGACCGGCCGCGCGGCAGTGCGCGTCTCCTGCATGGGATGTGCCGACCAGGGCGAGGTGCGGGACGGCTGGTCGCCAGAGGGCGGGACGCCCAGGCCCGCGGCCAAGCTATGGGGCCACGGGCGTGCCGGCGCACGGGACGGTCGGGTCGCCGGGCTGCGGGAGCTCGGGCGCGTACCGGAGCAGCCGGGGGGCGGGTCGCTGGAGGGTCGGGGTGCCTGGCAGGGGCCCAGGGGCCGGAGCTGGGCGGGGGCGGCGCAGGACAAGGCGGCTGCGGGTCCGCGGGGTGTGCCCGCGTAGCAGGGGAGGCCGGGCCGCCCGGGGGGGGAGGCTCGGGCACGAGGGACCGGGGGCGGGGTGCGGTGGGGGCCCGGGGGGCGGCGGGTTGTGGCGCCGCCCCCGGGGGCGTCAGGCTGCGAGCTTGGCCAGCGCCGCGTCGATGCGGGCGAGGGTCTTCTCCTTGCCCAGGATCTCCAGGGACTCGAAGAGCGGCAGGCCCACCGTGCGGCCGGTGACCGCCACGCGGACCGGGGCCTGGGCCTTGCCGAGCTTCAGGCCGTGCTCCTCGCCGGCCTTCAGGACGGCGTCCTTCAGGGACTCGGGGCTGGTCCAGTCCGCCGCCTCCAGCTTGGCGCGGGCCGTCGTCAGGAGCGCCGCCGGGTCGCCCTTCATGGCCTTCTGCCAGGACGCCTCGTCCTCGACCGGCTCCTTCAGGAACAGGAAGTCGACGTTGGCCGTGATGTCCGACAGGACCGTCAGGCGGGTCTGGGCGTGCGGGGCGATCCGCTGCCACGCCTCGCGGTCGAAGTCCTCCGGCGCCCAGGGGGCGTGCGGGGCCTGCAGCCAGGGCTCGCAGGCGTCGATGAACGCCTGCTCGTCCAGCATGCGGATGTGGTCGGCGTTGATCGCCTCGGCCTTCTTCAGGTCGAAGCGGGCCGGGTTGGCGTTGACGTCCGCGATGTCGAACTTGGCGACCATCTGCTCGACCGTGAAGACGTCCTGGTCGGCGGAGAACGACCAGCCGAGGAGCGACAGGTAGTTCAGCAGGCCCTCGCGGAGGAAGCCGCGCTCCCGGTAGAGGTTCAGCGACGACTGCGGGTCGCGCTTGGAGAGCTTCTTGTTGCCCTCGCCCATGACGTACGGCAGGTGGCCGAACTCCGGGATGGCCTTGGCGACGCCCAGCTCGATCAACGCCTTGTAGAGGGCGATCTGCCGCGGGGTGGAGGACAGCAGGTCCTCGCCGCGCAGCACGTGGGTGATCTCCATCAGCGCGTCGTCCACCGGGTTGACCAGCGTGTACAGCGGGGCGCCGTTGGCGCGGACGATGCCGTAGTCCGGGACGTTGTCCGGGGTGAAGGTCAGCTCGCCGCGCACGAGGTCGCGGAAGGTGATCGGCTGGTCGGGCATCCGGAAGCGGACGATCGCGGAGCGGCCCTCCGCCTCGTACGCGGCGATCTGCTCGGCGGTCAGCTCGCGGCAGTGGCCGTCGTACCCGGAGGGCTTCCCGGCCGCGCGGGCGGCCTCGCGGCGCTCGTCGAGCTCCTCGGTGGTGCAGTAGCAGTGGTAGGCGTAACCGCCCTTGAGGAGCTTGTCGGCGACGTCACGGTAGAGGTCCATGCGCTGCGACTGGCGGTACGGCGCGTGGGGGCCGCCGACCTCGGGGCCCTCGTCCCAGTCGAGGCCGAGCCAGCGCATCGCGTCGAGGAGCTGGCGGTACGACTCCTCCGAGTCGCGTGCCGCGTCGGTGTCCTCGATGCGGAACACCATGGTGCCGCCGTGGTGCCGGGCGAAGGCCCAGTTGAACAGGGCCGTACGGACGAGGCCCACGTGCGGGTTGCCCGTCGGGGACGGGCAGAAGCGGACGCGGACGGGGGTGTTAGCCACGCTTGATCACCTTGTTGGTGAGAGTGCCGATGCCTTCGATGGTGACGGCGACCTCGTCGCCGACGTTGAGGGGGCCGACCCCGGCGGGGGTGCCGGTGAGGATCACGTCGCCGGGGAGCAGCGTCATGGCCTCGCTGATGTGGACGACCAGGTCCTCGATGGAGCGGATCATGTCGCTCGTACGACCCAGCTGGCGCTGTACGCCGTTGACCGTGCACTGGATGGCGAGGTCGCGCGGGTCGAGGTCGGTCTCCACCCAGGGGCCGAGCGGGCAGGAGGTGTCGAAGCCCTTGGCGCGGGCCCACTGCTTCTCGCGCTTCTGGACGTCGCGGGCGGTGACGTCGTTGGCGCAGGTGTAGCCGAAGACGACGTCCTTGACGCGCTCGCGCGGGACCTCGCGGCACATGCGGCCGATGACGACGGCGAGCTCGGCCTCGTGGTGCAGCTCGTTCGAGAAGGAGGGGTACTCGATCGCGTCGCCCGAGCCGATCACCGACGTGGTGGGCTTGAAGAAGGCGACGGGGACCTCCGGGACCTCGTTGCCGAGCTCCGCGGCGTGCTCCGCGTAGTTGCGGCCGATGGCCACGACCTTGTTGGGGAGCACCGGCGGCAGGAGCCTGACCTTGCTCAGCGGGACCTTGGTGCCGCTGAGCTCGAAGTCGGTGTACGGGATGCCCTTGATGATGTCGAGGACGAGGTCACCCTCTGCGCCGGGGGCGCTTTCACCCTCGACCGCGCCGAAGGCGACATTGCCGTCGATGGAGAATCTGGCGATGCGCACGGATGCGTGTGCCCCTCACTGAGCTGGCTGGAGTCTGACGCTCCAGGCTAACGCGGCAGGGGGGCGCGACCTGCCGTACGCCGGTGCGCGAGGGCCGTACGGCGGTGCGCGGGCGGCCGTACGGCGGTGCGCGCGACCCTGGAGCGGGTCGCGCGCACCGGCGGGGGCATCGCTACGCGGGTGTGACCGCGCGGGGTGTTACTGCGCGGGGGCGGCGGCCGGGGCCTTCATCAGGACCGTGCGGCGCGGGTTGGCGGTGACGTTGGGCAGCTCGGCCGTCTGCTCCGGGAGGGCGCCGCGGTCCAGCCGGGCCGCGTCCGCGAGGTGCGCGAGGGTGGTGCGGCGGGGGTTGGCGGTGCTGCGGATCGTCATCGTCGTCTTCACGGTGGCTTCAGACCTCGTTGCTCGGCTCGGGTGGGCGGCGGGCGCCCTTGACGGTTGGCCCATCCCTGTAAAGCGTCAGGCTAAACATCGTGTTCCCCGCCAATACCGCGAACAGGCCTTCATTGTCATGTGAGTTTGCTCACCACCGACCACGCAAGTCGGGCATTCCCGGCGGGCGTTGGGGGTGTCGATATCGGACATTACGCCACTGAACCCTTTATTCCGCCGCTGATCATCTCGACTGGGGCACCCTCCACGCGTAAGCGACTCGCTAGGGAAAGTCCGCTTTCTCCCGGATCGCTTTCTACGAGCGGTGAGGGCATGATCACAAGCGGTGACGCGGTCCACGGGCCGGACCACTGCCCTTGTTGGAGATCCGGCACTGTGCTGGAATTCCACGCACCGCCGCGATGGAGACCGGCGAGCTGGGGCGCAAGGCAGCGCCGAGCGGCGGTGGGGAAGGGGGGATTCCGCGCCGGTCACCGACGACCACCGAGGGGCGCACTCGCGCTCCCACGACGCCGACACCGTCCCGTTCCGCTCGCGCGGAGGGACGCCTGGTCCAGAGGTTGCGACGCTAGTGCAGGGACGTTTCAAGAGGGATGGCAGCGCTGCGGCGGAACAGGAGCCGCGCGGCGGGACCGACCGCGGCTCCTCGCCCCAGCACACCCAGAACGCGGGACCGGCGACCGCCGGCGACGGCGGCGAGCACGCCGGCCGCGCCGCGGGCGCCGCGGCCGGGTCCGAGGCGGCAGGTGCGGCAGGTGGTGGCAAGGGCGTGAAGCCCGGACGGCGCGACAAGGCGGGCAAGTCCGCCAAGCCGGGGAAGGAACCGAAGGCCGCCGCGCCCGGTGACACCGGCTCGCGAATAGCCCTGCGCAACTGGCGCATCAGCACCCGGCTCGTCTCCCTCCTCGCCCTCCCCGTGGTCGCCGCGACCTCGCTGGGCGGACTCCGTATCCAGGAGTCGATGGAGAACATGGAGCAGCTGGACCACATGCAGCTGCTCACCAAGCTGACCCGTGAGGCGCACCACCTCGCCCAGGCCCTCCAGCAGGAGCGCGACCAGTCGGCCGGCCCGATGGCCAACGCCGCCGGCGAGAACCACCACATGGTCAAGGCCCCGCGCGACAAGACCGACGCGGCGCAGCGGGCCTTCCTCGACGCCACCGACGAGATCGGCGACACGCAGGACGACGAGGCGCTCGCGAGTATCCGCGCCAACGTCACGCAGATCGCCAACCAGGTCATCACGCTGGGCACGATCCGCAAGGACGCCTACAAGGAAAAGCAGATGAGCTCGGCGACGGTGAGCAAGTACAACCGGCTCATCACCTCGCTGCTCACCCTGTCGCAGGACATGGCGCAGGCCACCAGCAACCCCGAGATGATCAAGCGCACGCGTGCGCTGGCGGCGTTCTCGTCCGCCAAGGAGTACGCGTCCATGCAGCGCGCGGTCATCGCCGCCGCCCTCCCGGACACCCCCCGGGGCAAGACCGACCTCAACGAGTTCGACCGGCAGTTCGCCTGGGACGCCCACGTCAACGAGGGCTCGTCGCTGAAGTCGTTCCGGTCCATCTACGAGTCGGCCGGCGGCGACGCCACCGAGCTGCTCGGCCCGCTGAACTCCGGCAACCCCGCGATCCAGGCCGCCGACCAGTACGCCGACCGTGTGCTGCGCGAGCAGAACAGCCTCAGCCGCGCCCCGGTCCGTACGTACCTGGACTGGACCGAGGAGGCCGAGACCAAGCTCCGCGCGATGGAGACCATCGAGGCCACGCTGCTGGGCGAGATGGAGAGCAAGGCCCGTGACCTGCGCCAGGAGGCGCAGCGCGACGCGATCATCAACGGTGCCCTGATCCTCCTCGTCCTCGGCGTGTCGCTCGTCGGCGCCTTCGTGGTGGCCCGCTCCATGATCACGTCGCTGCGGCGGCTCCAGGACACCGCGACGCGGGTCGCCCAGGAGCGCCTGCCCGAGCTGGTCAAGCAGCTGTCCGAGGCCGACCCGCAGGACGTCGACACGTCCGTGGAGTCCGTCGGCGTGCACTCGCGCGACGAGATCGGCAAGGTGGCCGCGGCCTTCGACGACGTGCACCGCGAGGCGGTCCGCCTCGCCGCCGAGCAGGCCCTGCTGCGGGGCAACGTCAACGCGATGTTCACCAACCTCTCGCGCCGCTCCCAGGGTCTGATCCAGCGTCAGCTGTCGCTCATCTCCGAGCTGGAGTCCCGCGAGGCCGACCCGGACCAGCTGTCGTCGCTGTTCAAGCTCGACCACCTCGCGACGCGCATGCGCCGTAACGGTGAGAACCTCCTCGTCCTCGCCGGTGAGGAGCCGGGACGCCGGTGGACGCGGCCCGTGCCGCTCGTCGACGTCCTGCGCGCCGCCGCGTCCGAGGTGGAGCAGTACGAGCGCATCGAGCTGGCCTCCGTGCCGGCCACCGAGGTCGCGGGCCGCGTCGTCAACGACCTCGTGCACCTCCTCGCCGAGCTGCTGGAGAACGCCACGTCGTTCTCCTCGCCGCAGACGAAGGTGCGCGTCACCGGTCACGCCCTGCCCGACGGGCGGGTGCTGGTCGAGATCCACGACACCGGTATCGGCCTCTCCCCCGAGGACCTCGCCGCGATCAACGAGCGGCTCGCGTCGCCGCCGACCGTGGACGTCTCCGTCTCCCGCCGCATGGGCCTGTTCGTGGTCGGCCGCCTGTCGCTGCGCCACGGCATCCGCATCCAGCTGCGCCCCTCCGACTCGGGCGGTACGACCGCGCTGGTCATGCTGCCCGTGGACGTCACGCAGGGCGGCAAGAAGCCCGGCGGCCCGGGTGGCCCCGGCGGCCAGGGCGGTCCGCAGGGCGGCCCCGGCCAGGGCGGCGGCCGCGGTGCCGGCCAGGGCGGTCTGCCCGGCGGGCGCTCCGGTGGCGCCCCGCAGAACCGGCTCGCCGCGGGTCTCGCCGCGCGCGGCCAGGTCGGCTCCGGTGCCCGCGCCGCGCTGCCCGACCGCGACGACCTGGGCGGGCGCCCGGGCGGTGCGCCGCAGGGTGGCGGCCAGGGCGGCGCGCCGCAGGGCGGCGGGCTGTTCGGCGGGCCGCAGGGCGGTCAGCCCGGCCGGGGCGTGCGCCAGCAGGACGGCCGCGGCCAGGGCGCCGGGTTCCCCGGTGCGTACGGCGACCAGGGCCAGGTCCCGCAGGGCGGCGGCCACCAGGGCGGCCAGCCCCAGGGCGGTCAGGCTCCGCAGGGCGGCCAGCCCCAGGGCGGCATTCCGACGCGCTCCGACGTGTGGGCGGGCCAGGGCGGCCAGGGCCAGCGGGGCGGCCAGGCGCCGCAGGGCGACCAGGGGCAGCAGCGCCAGCAGCAGCTCCCGGCCCCGGGCGGCCCGCGCGCCGAACTCCCCGGCGGCCCGCAGCACGCGGCACGCCCGCAGCAGGGCGGCTGGACCGGCGACCAGGGCGGTCGGCGCTCCCCGCTGGACGCGCCGCGCGGTCACGAGGAGCACGAGGCGACCGGCCAGTTCGCGCGCCCGGCGGCTCCGTCGGACCACCAGGGCCCCGGCTCCACGGCCGAGTTCCCGCGCCCCGACTTCAACGGCCCGCGCCCCGACGGCCGGCAGGCCGGCCAGGCCCCGCAGGCTCCCCAGGCCCCGCAGGACCCGGCGGCCACGGCCGCGATCCCGCGCCCCGACTTCGGAGCGCCGCGCCAGCCGGCCGGCAGCCTGCCGCCCGCGGGCGCGGGTGACGGCCGCACGCCGCTGTTCGACACGCTGGAGAACAACTGGTACCAGCAGCAGGGCCAGTCCGGCGGCGCGCAGCAACAGGGCGGCCACGGGCAGGGCCAGCCGCAGAACCAGGGCCGTCCGGGCGGCGACGCCTACCCGGCGCACGACCAGACGATGCCCACCCCGGTCGTACCGCAGCAGCCGCAGCCCGCCCAGCCGCAGCAGCCCGCGCACGGCCGTCCGGTCCCCGCGGCCGGTCAGGGCCCCGGCGGCCGCGAGCCGGGCCAGGGCTTCGGCCAGAGCGCGGCCCAGAACCAGGGCCGCGGCTCCGACGCCTCGTCGGGCTGGCGTACGACGCCCAACGACGAACTGGTGCGCCAGGCCGAACGCGTGCGCAAGCCCGCGGCCGGCGGCGTCACGACCTCCGGCCTCCCCCGCCGGGTGCCGCGCGCCAATCTGGTGCCGGGCACGGCGCAGGAGCAGCCACTCCAGTCCGGTCCGCAGGTCTCCCGGGCCCCCGACGACGTACGGGGCCGTCTGACGAACCTGCGGCGAGGTATCCAGCAGGGACGGCAGGCCGGGTCCGGGAACACCGGCAGCTTCCAGGTCGGCCCCACTCACCAGCAGGAGCGTGAGTTTTGAGCGCGATGAGCCAGGCGGCGCAGAATCTGAACTGGTTGATCACCAATTTCGTGGACAACACCCCCGGGGTGTCGCACACGGTGGTGGTCTCCGCCGACGGACTCCTGCTGGCGATGTCCGAGGGTTTCCCGCGTGACCGTGCCGACCAGCTGGCGGCGGTGGCGTCCGGTCTGACCTCGCTGACGGCGGGCGCGTCCCGCATCTTCGAGGGCGGCCCGGTGAACCAGACCGTGGTGGAGATGGAGCGCGGCTTCCTCTTCATCATGTCCATCTCGGACGGCTCCTCGCTGGCCGTGCTCGCCCACCCGGAGTGCGACATCGGCCTCGTGGGCTACGAGATGGCGCTGCTGGTGGACCGCGCCGGCACCGTCCTCACCCCGGACCTCCGCGCGGAGCTCCAGGGCAGCCTGCTCCACTGATCCCGGCCAGGCGGGTACGCCCCTCCGTACCCGCCTGTCGCCATGTGTGCCATCCGTCCGTCCCACTCATCTACCGTCGGCCGCCCCACCCGGCCCCCCACCGGCCCAGTCAGACGGCACGCAGACCACCTGCTGTCACGACCGGAGGATTCATGACCCCGCCCCCCGCCTCTCACGATCCGTACGGCGCGTCGCTCGACGACGCCTCGTACGGGTATGAAGGCGATCAGCCGCTGGTCCGTCCGTACGCCATGACGGGCGGCCGGACGCGACCCCGGTACCAGCTCGCCATCGAGGCGCTGGTGTCGACCACGGCCGACCCGGCGCACCTCGCCGGGCTGCTCCCCGAGCACCAGCGGATCTGCCACCTGTGCCGTGAGGTGAAGTCCGTGGCCGAGGTGTCGGCGCTGCTGTCGATGCCGCTCGGGGTGGCGCGGATTCTCGTCGCCGACCTGGCGGAGGCGGGCATGGTGGCGATCCACCAGCCAGGAAACGGAGAGGCCGGCGGCACGCCGGATGTGACGCTGCTCGAAAGGGTGCTCAGTGGACTTCGCAAGCTCTAGCGGCGGTGCGGCCGCCGGAGGACGGTCGACTACCAGCGCGAAGATCGTGGTGGCGGGCGGCTTCGGCGTGGGCAAGACCACGTTCGTCGGCGCCGTCTCGGAGATCAACCCGCTGCGTACCGAGGCCGTCATGACGTCCGCGTCCGCGGGCATCGACGACCTCACCCACACCGGCGACAAGACGACGACGACCGTCGCCATGGACTTCGGCCGGATCACCCTGGACCAGGACCTGATCCTCTACCTGTTCGGCACCCCCGGACAGGACCGCTTCTGGTTCATGTGGGACGACCTCGTACGCGGCGCCATCGGAGCCGTCGTACTCGTCGACACCCGACGCCTCGCCGACTGCTTCCCCGCGGTCGACTACTTCGAGAACAGCGGCCTCCCCTTCGTCATCGCCCTCAACGGCTTCGACGGACACCAGCCCTACACCCCCGACGAAGTACGCGAAGCACTCCAGATCGGCCCCGACACCCCCATCATCACCACCGACGCCCGCCACCGCGCCGACGCCAAGAGCGCACTCATCACCCTCGTCGAACACGCCCTCATGGCGCGGTTGAAGTAGGGCCGGGCGCCCCTCCCGCGGCGGACTCCCGGTCCGCCGCGCGAAGTCGATCAACAAGTGGACGAAGAAGTACGGCAGTTGCCGTAAGGATCCGGTGAGCGGGCTGTGTCGTCTGACACGGCCCGCCCGGACGTTCATAACGTTTCGACAGAGAATTGCGACCCTTCGGACACGACACGCATCCGATCGGTGTCACTGTGCTCACCTGAGCCCCACTTTTTGGCGGGTCCTGCTCTTTATGCCCGTTTTATCTGTCGTGCGCGTCCTCGGGAATCGCCCGATCGGGCTGTTTGGAACGCGGCCGCTTTACGTGCTGCAATGCACGAACTCCTGAGTAGTACGGCTCTGAAGCAGAAGAACGGCACATCGTAGGTGCCGACGCCGAGAGGTTGTTGGTCGAGTGAGGCGAAGCACGAATAGCGCCGCGGAGCAGCAGGCGCGGGGGAACTTCACCCCGCCCGCGCGCAACGAGGCGCCGCCTGCGGATGCGCCCGTAACGCCCCCGGCCGGTTCCGCCGCCGGCGGGAACCCCAGCCGGTTCTCCCCGCGCCACTGGCACGTCGCGACGCGTCTGAACGCGATCCTGCTGCTGCCGGTGCTGATCGGCCTGATCATGGGCGGCTTCCAGGTGAAGACGTCCGTCGACACCTGGCAGGAGGCGCGCGACGCGGAGAAGACCGCGCGCGTCGTCCAGGCCGCGTCCGACTACGGCCAGGCCCTGCTCAACGAGCGCGACCTCACCGCGGAGCCGCTGCTCACCGCGAACAGCGACTCCGACCGCCAGGTCGGCGTCGTCACCGACGCGTACGCCGCCACGGACGCCGCGAAGGCGAAGTTCGACGAGGCCGTCAAGGACATGCCCGCGGGGCAGGGCCTCGAACGCCGCCTCACGCTGTTCCGCAAGGAGGAGCCGCAGCTCCAGGAGCTGCGGAAGGCCGCCTACACCAAGCTTCTGGACCCGGTGAAGACCGAAGAGGGCTACACCAAGGTCCAGCACGTGCTCATGGAGTTCTCCAACGAACTCGGCCTGGGCACCGGCAACGTCACCAGCTTCGGCCGCACGGTCTACGCCATCCAGCTGTCCAAGGCGGCCGCGTCGCTCCAGCGCTCGATCGGCATGCACCTGCTGCTGCGTCCGAGCAAGGACGACGAGGTCTTCAAGGCGCAGTCGAAGGCGTTCAACTCGTACAAGTACCTGGAGAACATCGCCATCGGCGAGTTCGTCTCCGGCGGTACGCAGGAGGACGTCGACCGGCTCACCGAGGTGATGACCCGCAAGGCCCAGGACGGCGCCAGGGAGTTCGCCGCCGCGGGCGTGCAGCCGCCCGTCGCGGAGACCGCCACGGGTGAGAAGTCCGTCTTCGAGGGCATGACCAAGGAGATCGGCGAGGCCGAGGACGCCGACGAGATCAAGGCCCTCGTCAAGCGCAAGCAGAACGGCGTCACCCCCGAGACCTGGATGGCCGTCTCCACGGCCAAGTTCGACGGCTACACCGAGGTCGAGAAGGAGCTGCTGACCCAGGCGCTCAACGAGGCGACCGAGATCGCCGACGACGCCCGGACCGACGCCTTCGTCAACGGCGGCATCGTCGTGGTCGCCCTGCTTGCCGCCTTCATCCTGGCCGGCCTCATGGCGCGCCAGATGAGCCGCTCCATGCGCCGGCTGCGCCACGCCGCGCTCGGTGTCGCCGAGCAGCGCCTGCCGATGCTGGTCGACCAGCTCTCGCGCACCGAGCCGGGCAAGGTCGACACCCGTGTCGAGCCGATCCCGATCGACACGCAGGACGAGATCGGCGAGGTCGCCCGCGCCTTCGACCAGGTCCACCGCGAGGCCGTCCGGCTCGCCGCCGAGCAGGCCCTGCTGCGGGGCAACGTCAACGCGATCTTCACCAACCTGTCGCGGCGCAACCAGTCCCTGATCGAGGGCCAGCTGACCCTGATCACGGAGCTGGAGAACAACGAGGCCGACCCGGACCAGCTGGAGAACCTCTTCAAGCTGGACCACCTGGCCACGCGTATGCGCCGCAACGGCGAGAACCTCCTGATCCTCGCCGGCGAGGAGCCGGGCCGCCGCTGGGACCAGCCGGTCCCGCTGGTGGACGTCATGCGCGCCGCCACCTCCGAGGTGGAGCAGTACGAGCGCATCGAGCTGTCCGGCGTGCCGGACGCCGAGATCCACGGCCAGGCCGTGACCGACCTCGTGCACCTGCTCGCCGAGCTGCTGGAGAACGCCACCACCTTCTCGTCGCCGCAGACCAAGGTGCGGGTGACCGCGACGCGTCTGCCCGACGGCCGGGTGATGGTCGAGATCCACGACAAGGGCATCGGCCTCACCGCCGAGGACTTCGCCGACATCAACCACAAGCTGGCCAACCCGCCGACCGTGGACGTCGCGATCTCCCAGCGCATGGGCCTGTTCGTGGTCGGCCGCCTCGCCGACCGGCACGGCATCCGCGTCCAACTGCGCCCCTCGGGCGAGCAGGCCGGTACGACGTCGCTGGTCATGCTGCCCGACGCGATCACCCACGGTGGCGGTGGCGAGCCGCTGCAGGAGGACTTCACGGTCTCCCAGATCATCCCGGAGCAGAAGGCGTTCGAGCCGGCGCCGCTGCGGACCGCCGCGGAGCTGGGCTTCGACGACTCCCGGTACGAGCAGCAGCAGGACGGCCCCGCGCTGGACTCGCTGGGCCGTTCCCGGATGCGCGAGGAGCGCCGTGCCGCGCTCGGCGCGCAGCTGCAGGGCGGTCCGTCGCAGGGCGAGCAGGACCAGGAGCGGTACGAGGGCGGCTACGAGGCCCCGTACGAGCGGCAGGACGCCCAGGGCGGCTACGAGCAGGGCGGCTACGAGCCGCAGCCCGGCTACGGCGGTTTCCAGCCGCAGGAGGGCTACCAGGGCGACGGCGCGGGCTACCGCGACGGCGACGGCTACCAGAGCGGCGGCTACCAGGGCGGCGACTATGAGCGGAACGGGTACGGAAACGGCGGCGACTATGCCACCGGCGAGTACCCCGGTCCCGCGTATGCGGAAGGAGGCATGCCGGGTGGCGACACCCAGCAGCCCTCCTACGACAACCAGTTCGACGCCCAGCCCGACCAGGGCGGGTGGCCGGCGCAGAACACGTACCAGGGCGGTTACGACGGCGGCTACGCCGGCGAATCGGAATCTTCGCCCGGCGCTCCCGCGAACGAGCGGGACCGCGTAGGCTTCGACCGTCCGGGTTCCGTGCCGGACGCCGACCACCAGCTGACAGACGCGGGTCTGCCGCGCCGTGGCAGCCAGCGGGAGGCGGAGCGGCCGAGCCTGAACCGGGACCACCAGCAGGACTCTCCGGACCAGCACGCCCAGCAGGTCCGGCAGGCTCCGCAGAGCGACACCGGCTCGACCGATGACTGGCGTTCGGCCAACGACGAACGCTGGCAGCGGGCCGGGAAGCTCAAGGAGCCGAAGGCCGGCGGGGTCACGGCTTCCGGGCTGCCCCGACGGGTTCCCAAGGCGAACCTGATCGAGGGAACCGCGGAACAGACCCCGCAGGGCGGCCCACAGGTCTCCCGCGCCCCCGAGGACGTCCGCGGCAGGTTGAGCAACCTGCGGCGGGGTGTCCAGCAGGGGCGCAGCGCGGGAACGGACATGAACGGATCGGCCACTTACGATCAGCACAGTGGCCCGGGTAGTACCTACAACCAGGAGCGTTAGTGTGAGCCCGATGAGCCAGGCGGCGCAGAATCTGAACTGGTTGATCACCAATTTCGTGGACAACACCCCCGGGGTGTCGCACACGGTGGTGGTCTCCGCCGACGGACTCCTGCTGGCGATGTCCGAGGGTTTCCCGCGTGACCGTGCCGACCAGCTGGCCGCCGTAGCGTCCGGTCTGACCTCGCTGACCGCGGGCGCGTCCCGCATCTTCGAGGGCGGGCTGGTCAACCAGACCGTGGTGGAGATGGAGCGCGGCTTCCTCTTCATCATGTCCATCTCGGACGGCTCCTCGCTGGCCGTCCTCGCCCACCCCGACGCCGACATCGGCCTCGTGGGCTACGAGATGGCGCTTCTCGTGGACCGCGCGGGCACCGTCCTCACCCCGGACCTCCGCGCGGAACTGCAAGGCAGTCTTCTCAACTAGCAGAACGACCGTGCGTTTCTCGCCACCGCGCCTTAAGGTGCGGTGGCGCGGCTCCACAGGGACATGGACCGGCGAACGGCAGTCGGAGGAGGAAAAGTGGCTACACCCCCGGGCGGACACCACCCGTACGAAGGTGCTCACCAGGTGCAGGGTGGCAACGCCCAGAACCACTACGACTTCCCGATGGCGCCAGGCGGGCAGGGCGGCTACCAGCAGCCCTACCAGCAGCCGCAGATGCCGCGCAGCCAGCCTGCGCAGCATCAGCGCCGCCGTCCCGAGCCGGCCGCGGGCGCGGGTGGGGGTGCCCACAACCCGCTGGTCCGTCCGTACGCCATGACGGGCGGCCGGACGCGACCCCGGTACCAGCTCGCCATCGAGGCGCTGGTGTCGACCACGGCCGATCCGTCGCGGCTGCACGGGCAGTTGCCCGAGCACCAGCGGATCTGCCGGCTGTGCTTCGAGATCAAGTCGGTGGCCGAGATCTCGGCACTGCTCTCCATCCCCCTCGGCGTTGCCCGGATTCTCGTCGCCGACCTGGCCGAGGCCGGACTTGTCGCCATTCACCAGCCCGGCGGCGACGAGGCCGCCGGCGGCCAGCCAGACGTGACACTGCTCGAAAGGGTGCTCAGTGGACTTCGCAAGCTCTAGCGGCGGTGCGGCCCGCTCAACCACCAGCGCGAAGATCGTGGTGGCGGGCGGCTTCGGCGTGGGCAAGACCACGTTCGTCGGCGCCGTCTCGGAGATCAACCCGCTGCGTACCGAGGCCGTCATGACGTCCGCGTCCGCGGGCATCGACGACCTCACCCACACCGGCGACAAGACGACGACGACCGTCGCCATGGACTTCGGCCGGATCACCCTGGACCAGGACCTGATCCTCTACCTGTTCGGCACCCCCGGACAGGACCGCTTCTGGTTCATGTGGGACGACCTCGTACGCGGCGCCATCGGAGCCGTCGTACTCGTCGACACCCGACGCCTCGCCGACTGCTTCCCCGCGGTCGACTACTTCGAGAACAGCGGCCTCCCCTTCGTCATCGCCCTCAACGGCTTCGACGGACACCAGCCCTACACCCCCGACGAAGTACGCGAAGCACTCCAGATCGGCCCCGACACCCCCATCATCACCACCGACGCCCGCCACCGCGCCGACGCCAAGAGCGCACTCATCACCCTCGTCGAACACGCCCTCATGGCGCGACTGCGGTAAGACGCGGGACGTCCCCCCGCGCGCCGCGCTCCGGCAGGCCCGCCGCACCGTCACCGGTGCGGCGGGCCTTCGCCGTTGGCGTGAATTCGCCGTCCGGGGGCATGCCGGAGCATGCCGAAGGGCCCCGCACTCGGGAACGAGTGCGGGGCCCTTCGGCATGCTCGGCGGCCCGTGTGGCCGTGTGGCCGGGCGTGGCCGGTGTGGCCGGGTGCGGTCAGCGCTGCCAGGAGTGGGCGGCGCGGAAGCCGGACTGGCGCTCCAGACGGCGCCAGCCGACCGTGGAGCGGGGGCGGTGCGCCGGGGCGGCGGCGGGGCGGGCGTTGGCGCGGGCCAGGAGGACCGCGGTGAGCGCGGCGAGCTCCTCGGGCGCGGCATGGCCCTTCTCGACGCGCAGGAGGGAGGGGTCGGCCAGGGGCGTGGTCACGTGTGTGGGCTCCTCTTACTGCGGCGGGTTGCCGTGCTTGCGGGACGGCAGGTCGGCGTGCTTGGTGCGGAGCATCGCGAGCGAGGTGATGAGGACCTCGCGGGTCTCGGCCGGGTCGATGACGTCGTCGACGAGGCCGCGCTCGGCGGCGTAGTACGGGTGCATCAGCTCGGCCTTGTACTCCTTGACCATGCGGGCGCGCATGGCCTCGGGGTCCTCGGCGTCGGCGATCTGGCGGCGGAAGATGACGTTCGCGGCGCCCTCGGCGCCCATGACGGCGATCTCGTTCGTCGGCCAGGCGTAGGTGAGGTCGGCGCCGATGGACTGGGAGTCCATGACGATGTACGCGCCGCCGTACGCCTTGCGCAGGATGAGCGAGATGCGCGGGACGGTGGCGTTGCAGTACGCGTACAGCAGCTTCGCGCCGTGGCGGATGATGCCGCCGTGCTCCTGGTCGACGCCGGGCAGGAAGCCGGGCACGTCGAGGAACGTGAGGATCGGGATGTTGAACGCGTCGCACATCTGGACGAAGCGGGCGGCCTTCTCGGACGCCTCGATGTCCAGGACCCCGGCGAGGGTCTGCGGCTGGTTGGCGACGATGCCGACGACCTGGCCGTCGAGGCGGGCGAGGGCGCAGATGATGTTGCGCGCCCAGCGCTCGTGGATCTCCAGGTAGTCGCCGTCGTCGACGATCTCCTCGATCACCTTGTGCATGTCGTACGGGCGGTTGCCGTCGGCGGGCACGAGGTCCAGCAGGACGTCGCCGCGCCGGTCGGCGGGGTCGTCGCTGGGGTGGACCGGCGGGTTCTCGCGGTTGTTGGAGGGCAGCATCGACAGGAGGTAGCGGACCTCCGCGATGCAGGTCTCCTCGTCGTCGTACGCGAAGTGCGCGACGCCGGAGGTCTCCGCGTGGACGTCGGCGCCGCCGAGCCCGTTCTGGGTGATCTCCTCGCCGGTGACGGCCTTCACGACGTCGGGGCCGGTGATGAACATCTGCGAGGTGTCGCGGACCATGAAGACGAAGTCCGTGAGGGCGGGGCTGTAGGCCGCGCCGCCGGCGCAGGGGCCGAGCATCACGGAGATCTGCGGGATGACCCCGGACGCCTTCGTGTTGCGCTGGAAGATGCCGCCGTACCCGGCGAGGGCGGAGACGCCCTCCTGGATGCGGGCGCCGGCGCCGTCGTTGAGGGAGACGAGCGGGGCGCCGGCCGCGATGGCCATGTCCATGATCTTGTGGATCTTGGTGGCGTGGGCCTCGCCGAGGGCGCCGCCGAAGATCCGGAAGTCGTGCGCGTAGACGAAGACGGTACGGCCGTCGACGGTGCCCCAGCCGGTGATGACACCGTCGGTGTAGGGCTTCTTGCTCTCCAGGCCGAATCCGGTCGCCCGGTGCCGGCGCAGTTGCTCGACCTCCCGGAACGACCCCTCGTCCAGCAGGAGGTCGATGCGCTCCCGGGCGGTCAGCTTGCCCTTGGCGTGCTGCGCCTCGGTGGCGCGCTCACTCGGGCCGCGCCGGGCCGCCTCGCGCAGGGCGTGCAGCTCGGCCACACGCCCGCGGGCGTCGGCGGGCTCTCCCTGGGTTTCGTCCACAACGGTCATGCACCGACCCTACGGAGCCGACCAAGCAAAACCCGCCGTTGACTCCGTACAGTCTCCGGACTGATCTGCTGTGTGCCTTGAACAGAACCGTCTCGGAGGGCAGGCGAAGTACCAGCTTTTGGCCCTATGTGATTGTGGGGTTCCCATAAGGACCGGGTCTGGCGCCGGGCCCGGTTCAGGGGAGAACCACCTCGCAGCGGTGCGGGGCGCAGAGGGTGCCCGGGGTGATCCGCAGGCGCAGGGCGGGCCGCAGGGAGAGTACCCGGACGGCCGGGTCGTGGGCGATGACGCCGTGGGCGGGGCGGTGCCAGGTGATCTCCAGGGGGCGGCCGGTGCGGGTGGGCTCGGCGATGTGGAGGGTGGCGGTGCGGCGCCTTCGCCGCAGGAGGACGGAGGCGGGGGCGGTGGCGGTGAGGGGCCCGGTGGTGCCGGGGCGCCAGAAGTGGGCGAAGGTGAGGCCGAGGGCGCGCACGCGGACGGCCTGGCGGGCGGCGGTGTTGTCGAGGATCTCCAGCCAGCGCGGATCGGCGGCGCGGGCGGCGACGGTGCGGCGGGCGGCGCCCGGCATCACCAGATAGGCGTACGCCGTGTCGGCGGGGTCGGTGCCGTGGTCGAGCCAGAGGGTCTGGTAGCGGCGGGTGCGGCGCTCGGCGCTGGAGGCGGTGTTGATGTCGCGCCAGGCGCCGGTGCGGTCCTCGCGCAGGGTGCGGAGGGCCGCCGTGCCGTACGGCGGTGCGGGCCGCGGCGGACCGGTCCGGGCGTACGCGCCGGGGGCGGGCGGGTCGTACCCGCCGGGGCGTGACGGGTCGTACGCGCCGGGGGCGGGCGGGTCGTACGCGCCGGGGCCGGGCCTGCCGGGCGGGTGGGGTGCGTCGGGGCCGGCCGGGAAGACCCAGCCGCCGTGGCCCTCCAGGTGCGCCCAGCCGGGTCCCGTGGTGAAGCGGGCGCCGCCGTCCTCGCCGAGGTTCCGGTTGTCCACGACCGTCTCGACGGGGACGCCGTCGGCGCAGGTGATGCCCGCACCCAGGCAGACGACGGCGTCGTCGGTGAAGAACCACGCCTTGCGGGCCTCCAGGGTGGAGCCGAGTCCGCGCAGGTGCTGGCCGACCGCGGCGTACCGGCCGTCCGTCACTCCCCCGACCCAGCGCGCGTCGGGCCGGGGCGCTCCCCACTCGCCGCCCTCCCGGTCGCGCAGGCGGCGGGTCGAGACGGTCGTGCCGGGCAGCCGGTACGGGTCGACGGTGGGCCAGAACCAGTCGGTGTACTGGCCGTCGCCCGCGGTGCCGGGGCCGGGCCCCCACCAGGTGAGCATGCCGGCGCCGGTGTGCCAGCCGCGCGGGTTCTCGCCGTTGCCGCACTCGTAGTGGGCGACGCGGTGCGAGGCCATGGCGACGCAGGCGGCCCAGCCGGGGCGGTGGTGGACGGCGCGGTCCATGGCGGCGAACAGCGTGTGGCCGGCCGGCTCGGGCGCGGCGGGCACGGGCGCGGCGGCGACGGCGTGGAGCCGGGCGAGGTCGGCCACGTCGAAGCGGGGGGAGGTCAGGACGGGGCTGGTCGTGTCGCGGGCGATCCAGCCCTTGAGCAGGCGGTGCCAGCGGTCGCGCCGGTCCGCGGGGACGCTCAGCGAGAGGAGGGCGATCGCGGCGATGACGCCGTGCCCGTGGTAGTGGTCGCCGCGCAGGACGCCCGGTTCGCCGCGCAGGAGGCCGCGGCTGACGGCGCGTCCGCTGACGGCGTCCATCATCAGGCCGTTGCGCAGGAGCGGGGCGTACGCCCGCTCGACCGCGTCCAGGACGGTGTGTCGCGCCGGGTCGGTGACCTCCCAGGGGCTTCCCGCGAGCAGCGCGAAGAGGCGGGCCAGGCCGTCGAGGAGGACCTGGCCGTACGTGCCGGTGTACGGGACCGCGCCGTGCTGGATGAAGCTGCCGTCCTCGTACAGGCCGTCGCCCTCGGTCACGTACGGGAAGACGGGGGACAGCGCGTCGCGGGCGAGGGCCAGTTTGCCGGGGCGGCGGCCGAGGATGCCGCGCAGGGCGACGGAGCGGCACAGGTCGACGCGGTTGGCGCCGGTGGAGGTGCCGGAGTAGTCGCGCAGGGCGCCGTCCGGGACGAAGTGGTCGACGGCGGCGCAGGCGGCCGCGACCCGGTCCGGGGTGAGGTGGTCGTGGAGCGCGGCGACCGTGTCGAGGAGGAGGCGGGGGCTGCCGATACGCCACTCCCACCAGTTGCCGTACGGGGTGGTGGCCGGGTGGTAGACGCGGTCGGCGAGGTGGTCGAGGCCGGCGCGCACGGCGTCGAGGAGCGCGGGGTCCCCGGTGTGGCCGGTGGCGGGCTGGACGTACGCCTGGGCCATGGTCCACAGGCGGCGGTAGGAGCGGGTGATGCCGGCGGGCGGGTCGAAGGGGTCGCCGGGCCAGAGCGAGCGGGCGGTGGGCGCCATGGTGGCCAGGTGGCGGGCGGCGAGCGCGCCGGTCGCGGCGAGGCGGGTGGCGTACGGCTCGGTGGCGGGGTCGTAGTGGCCGGTGCCGAGCTGGAGGGTGAGCCAGCGTCGGCGCAGGGCGTCGTAGTCAGGGTCGTACAGGTCGCGGGTGGTGGCGGCGCGGGCGGGGGCCGGGAGGGCTGCGGTGGTCGCGGTGGTGACGGCGGCGGCGACGAGGGCGCGGCGGGAGCAGTCGGGCACGGGTCGGATTGTGCGGGTCAGAGGGGCCGCCCAGGGCGCAGCCACGCGGAGGGGCAGATCTCTCCACAGAAGTTGTTGAAGATTGAACGGAATAGGTCTACAGTCGAGGTAGTTCAAGCTTCAACGAACGCACGGAACCTCTCACCAAGGAGCACGTCATGGGTCTGTTCAACCGCAACTCCGGCACGAAGACCGCCACCGCCACCGTCCCCGCCCCGGCCGTCGACCCGGCGCTCGCCGCGCTGACCGGCACGTACCAGATCGACGCCGCGCACAGCTCGATCGGCTTCACCGCCCGCCACGCGATGGTGACCAACGTCCGCGGCGCCTTCACCGACTACGAGGGCACTCTCGTGCTGGACGGCTCGGACCCGTCCGCGTCGTCCGCGTCCATCGACGTCCGCATGGCGTCCGTCGACACGGGCAGCGCCGACCGTGACGGGCACCTGCGCGCGGCCGACTTCTTCGACGTCGAGCAGTTCCCGCTCATGACGTTCCGCTCCACCTCGGCCGAGGCGCTGGGCGGCTCGGACTACCGGATCAACGGCGACCTGACCATCAAGGGCGTGACCCGCCCGGTCAGCATCGACCTGGAGTTCAACGGCGCCGCGAAGGACCCGTTCGGCAACGAGCGCGTCGGCTTCGAGGGCAAGGCCGAGATCCTGCGCTCGGACTGGGGCCTGACCTGGAACGCCGCCCTGGAGACCGGCGGCGTGCTGGTCAGCGACAAGATCAAGCTGACGTTCGAGATCTCCGCGATCCGCACGGCGTAAGCACCACCCGCCGCGCCTGCCTGCCGCACCACCCCACAGCGCCCACCCACCGCCGCCCCGGCGGCCGAGGTGGGCGCTGGGCGTTGCGCGTTGCGCGCGTACGCCGCGGACCGGGCGGGCTCGGGCGCTCCCCCGGCGCACCTCGGGCCCCGGGCCGAATTCGCGCACCGCTCCGGCACCCTCCGGAACCCCGGCTGGGCTCGGGCGCTGCTCCGGCACCCCTCCGGGCCCCCGACCGGTCGCCCCCGCTCCCCCGCGCCCATAATCGCGGGATGCCCCGCACCGCCCGCCCCGTACGCCGCCCCGGCCCGGACCTCGCCGCGCGGGACCGCCTGCCGTCCCTGACCGGCCTGCGCTTCTGGGCCGCCCTCGTGGTCGTCCTCTACCACCTGTCGCGCCAGACCGGCACGATCCCGTGGATCAGCGACGCCACCTGGTACGGCCGCAGCGGGGTGACGTTCTTCTTCGTCCTGTCCGGGTTCGTCCTGGCGTGGACGTACGACGGGCAGCGCGTCCCGGCGAAGGTGTTCCTGTGGCGGAGGTTCGCCCGGATCTGGCCGCTGCTCGCCGTGACGACGGCGCTGTCCGTGGCGGCGTATACCGCCCTCGGCACGGACGTGACGCTCCGGTCGGTCGCGGCGACGCTCCTGCTGGTCAACGCCTGGCTGCCGGTCCCGGACCTGCTGCGCGGCGGCAACCCGGCCGCGTGGTCGCTGAGCGACGAGGCGTGGTTCTACCTGTTGTTCCCGCTGCTGACGGCCCTGCCGTGGCTGCGCTCGGCGCGCGGCCGGCTCGGCGTGGCGGTCGCCGCGAGCGCGGGCGGGCTGGCCGTGTGGCTGTGCGGGGCGGTGATCGCGGACCCGGTCGTACGGTCCTGGGCGCTCGGGTACTTCCCGGTGACCCGCACCCTGCAGTTCGCGCTGGGCGTGGCGGCGGGGCTGGCCGTGGCGCGTGGGTGGCGGCCCCGGGTGCCGCTGGGCGCGGCGGTCGCGCTGGTCGTGGCGTGGCACCTGGTGCTGATCCCCTGGTCGAGGGCGGTGCCGGACGCGCTCTGGTACAGCCCGTACCAGGCGTCGCAGCTGCTGTCGGCGCCGCTGTTCGCGCTGCTGGTCGCCGCGGCTGCCGGTGCCGACCTGGAGGGCCGCCGGACGGGGCTGGGCGGCCAGTGGGCGATCCGGCTCGGGCACTGGTCGTTCGCCTGGTACCTGGTCCACGAAATCGTGATCCGCCTCTGGCTGGGCGCGTACGGCCGCCCGGTGGGCCTGGCGGCGACGGCGGGCGTCTGGCTCCTGGTCCTCGCGGCGAGCCTGGCCCTGTCGGCCGCCGCGTACCACGGGGTGGAGCACCCCCTGGAACGCCGTCTGCGCAAGGCGGGCCCGCAGCCCGCGCGCCCGTCCACCGGGCCGAGTACGCGAGGGGCCGCCTCGTGAACGGGAAGTCCGGCGACGTACCGACGGCGTGTTCCGCCGGGACCGCCCGCCGCGCTTCCTGACGGACGCCGAGCGCGAGAGCATCGCGGCCACTGGACAAGACCCCTGGGCCTGAGAGCCGGTAGGTCAGAAGCCGCCGCCGAAGTCGCCGCCTCCGCCACCGCCGCCGAAGTCGCCGAAGCCTCCGCCTCCGCCTCCGAAGTCGCCGCCGAAGTCCGACGCGCTGAAGTCGCCGCCGGAGAAGTCGCCGCCCTCGAAGCCCTCGCCGCCGTATTCGCCCGCGTACGCCGGGGTGGCCAGGGTCGTGCCGAGCATCGTGCCGATCAGCAGGCCCGGCAGGAGCGCGCCGCCGTAGTAGCCGCCCGCCCAGGGGCCGTACGCCGGGCCCGCCTCCCAGTACGGGCGGGGGCCCCACTCCGTGGCCACCTGGCGGGCCGCCGGGTCCTGGCCGGCCTTGATGCGGGACTCGTCCGCCGCGCACACCGGGACCTCGCGGGGCGCGCCGCCGTGCGGGGCCCACGACAGGTCGGTGACGGACGGGCCGTGGCGCGGGTCGAAGAAGCAGGGTGCCCGCCGCTCGGGAAGCGGGCGGCCCTCGCGGCGGGCGGCGAGGACGGCCAGCGCGTGGCGGCCGTCCGCGAGGGCCTCGGTCACGCCCCGGACGTCGTGGGGGTGACGGGCCCCGGCCATCAGCTGCTTCGCCTTGTCGTACGCGTCCAGCGCCCGCTCGTAGTCGCGGCGCTGCGCGTCGTCGGCCGACGGGTCGGCGGGGTGGAAGTCCAGGCGGTCCAGCTCCTCGCCGTACGCCGTGATGTCCTCGTCCACCACCACGCGGAGCTTGTCCAGCGCCTCGCGCTCCTCGGACCGCTTGCGGTTGCGGCTGCGCGCGGTCGTCAGCGCCACGCCGCCCGCCACCGCCGCGAGCAGCACGCCGATGGTGATCAGGCCGCCGGCCGGTACGCCGTCGCCCGGTACGCCCTCCCAGGAGGACGGCGCCGAGCCGCGCAGCTGCGGCAGCGCCTGGTCGACGAAGGCGTTCAGCTCCGTCGCCGCGTCGACGCCCGGCTGGTGGACGGCCGAGACCAGGTTGTCCACCGCGCGCGGGGACATGACCGCCCGGTCGGCGCCCGCGTCGAAGGCGTCGCCGAGCCGGACCGCGTACACCCCGGTCACACCGGTCAGGGTGCGCAGGTCGCGCAGGAGCGTCTCCTCCGGGAACTCCGCCGTGTCCGGCAGGACGGCCACCATCAGCGGCTTGTCCGCGTCCAGGATCTTGCGCTCCAGCGCCTCCGCCTCCCCCGTCGGCAGCTCGCCGGCCGCCGCGGGGTGCACGTACACGGGGCCCTGGCGCAGCGCCTCGGCCGCCTCGCGCACCCCGTCGGACGCCTTCGCGGACGCACCGGGGGCCAGAGCCAGGAGGACCGCCAGTGCCAGGCCCACCACGACTGCCAGGAAAGAGAGGGGATTCCTCCTCATATCATCGACGGTACCCCATGTGGGCTATTTCACGAGGTTCCGTGCGCTACTTCTCCGTCGGCTTGACGCCCGCCTTCAGCAGGCCGTACGTGTACGCGTCCACCAGCGCCTGCCAGGACGCGGCGATGACGTTCTCGGCCACGCCCACCGTCGACCACTCGGTGTCGCCGTCGCTGGTGGTGATCAGGACGCGGGTCGTGGACTCCGTGCCGTGGCGGCCCTCCAGGATGCGGACCTTGTAGTCGACCAGCTCGAACTTGGCCATCTGCGGGTAGATCCGCTCCAGCGCCACCAGCAGCGCCCGGTCCAGGGCGTTCACCGGGCCGTTGCCCTCGGCGGTGGCGACGATGCGCTCGCCGTCGGCCCACACCTTGACGGTCGCCTCGTTGGCGTGCGAGCCGTCGGGGCGGTCCTCGGCGATGGCCCGCCACGACTCCGTACGGAAGAAGCGCAGCGGGCGGCCCTCGACCTCCTCGCGCAGCAGCAGCTCGAACGACGCGTCGGCCGCCTCGTACGTGTAGCCGCGCAGCTCCCGGTCCTTGACGCGGTCCACGACGCGGCCGACGAGCTCGCGGTCGTCGCCCAGGTCGACGCCGAGCTCCTTGCCCTTCAGCTCGACGGACGCGCGGCCGGCCATGTCGGAGACCAGCATCCGCATGGTGTTGCCGACCAGCTCGGGGTCGATGTGCTGGTACAGGTCCGGGTCGACCTTGATGGCGGAGGCGTGCAGGCCGGCCTTGTGGGCGAACGCGGAGACGCCGACGTACGGCTGGTGGGTGGACGGGGTGAGGTTGACGACCTCGGCGATGGCGTGGGAGATCCGGGTCATCTCCGCGAGGGAGCCCTCGGGCAGGACGCGGCGGCCGTACTTCAGCTCCAGCGCGGCGACGACGGGGAAGAGGTTGGCGTTGCCGACGCGCTCGCCGTAGCCGTTGGCGGTGCACTGGACGTGGGTGGCGCCGCCGTCGACGGCGGCCAGGGTGTTGGCGACGGCGCAGCCCGTGTCGTCCTGGGCGTGGATGCCGAGGCGGGCGCCGGTCTCGGCGGCGACGGCCGAGACGACGGCCTGGACCTGCGCCGGGAGCATGCCGCCGTTGGTGTCGCACAGGACGACGACGTCGGCGCCGGCCTCGTGGGCGGCGCGCACGACGGCCTTGGCGTACTCGGGGTTGGCCCGGTGGCCGTCGAAGAAGTGCTCGCAGTCGACGAAGACGCGGCGGCCCTGCTCGCGCAGGTACCGCACGGTGTCGCGGACCATGGCGAGGTTCTCGTCCAGGGTGGTGCGCAGCGCCAGTTCCACATGGCGGTCGTGGGACTTGGCGACCAGGGTGATCACCGGGGCGCCGGAGTCGAGGAGCGCCTTGACCTGCGGGTCGTCCGCGGCGCGGATGCCGGCGCGGCGGGTGGCGCCGAACGCGACGAGCTGGGCGTGCTTGAAGTCGATCTCGGCGAGGGCGCGGGCGAAGAACTCGGTGTCGCGCGGGTTCGCTCCGGGCCAGCCGCCCTCGATGAAGCCCACGCCGAAGTCGTCCAGGTGCCGGGCGATGGTCAGCTTGTCGGCGACGGTGAGGTTGATGCCCTCGCGCTGGGCTCCGTCGCGCAGGGTCGTGTCGAAGACATGGAAGCTGTCGTCGACGGGCTGATCCGTGGTCATGGCTGTCCTGCTCCTGTCGGATGGGCTCCGGTGCGGTCCTTCCCCGCCCGGGCCGGACGGGGGTGGGGACCCGGGACGGGGGAATGGGGGGGGTCGATCCGCTCGTCCCCATTCTCGCGCGCTCGCCGCCGGCCCTCGGGTGGGGCCGGAAAACGAAAAGACCCCTCGCGGGTGCGAGAGGTCTGCGCGCGGGTCTGAGACACGGTGTCCGCTGCCACGACGGGGTCGCTGTCGGGTCAGCGGTCACTGCGGACCGGCGCGCTGCTGCCGATAATCATCGGGTTTGCGAGCACGGCGGCAGTGTGCCACAGCCGCGCCACCTGACGGGCAGAGGTCTCACGATGCGGTCAGGCCCCGGTGCCGGGCGCGTCCTCGCGGCGCAGCAGCGTCTCGTCGAGGTGTTCGCGCACCTGGGCGAGGACCTGCTCGCGGCCGGTCCCGGGCAGGCCGACGGCGACATGGACGCTGAACCCGTCGAGGAGGGCGCGCAGCCGGGCCGCGTACCGGTCGGGGTCGACGGGGCGCAGCTCGCCGCGCGAGACGCCCTCGGCGATGAGGGCGACGAGGTCCCGGTGCCAGGCGCCCTCGATGGCGGCCTGCCGGTCGCGCGCCTCGGCGTCGGCGTTCTGCGAGCGGGTCCACACCTCCAGCCAGAGCGTCCAGTGCGGGTCGCGGGGGCCGTCGGGGACGTACAGCCCGACGTACGAGGCGAGGCGGGCGGCGACGGGCAGGTCGTGGCGCGACAGCAGGGCGCTGCGCTCGGCGCCGAGGCGGCCCTCGCTCCACTCCAGGGTGCGCAGGAGCAGCTCGTCCTTGGTGCGGAAGTAGTAGAGGAGGTGGCCGCTGCTCATGCCGACCTGCCGGCCGAGCCCGGCCATGGTGAGCCCGTCGAGGCCGCGTTCCGCGATGGTCGCCATGGCGGCGGCGAGCACGTCCTCGCGCGGCGGAGCGGTGTTGCGGCGCCGGGCGGCACGGGCGGCGGAGGCGCCGGCGGGGCCCTCGGCGGCACGCGCGTCGGCGGGGCCCTCGGCGGCGCGGGCGCGGCCTTCGGTGCGGGCCGACGGGCCTTCGGCGGGGCTGGCTTGGGCGTCGTTCACCCGTCCGTTGTACCCGATCTCCATCCGGCCTCGGTCATCCGTCCGCGCAGGGCCGCCACGGCGGCGGGGGTGGGCGGCGGCCCGGCCAGGGCGGCCGTGTCGAGGCTGAGTACCTCCAGGACGACGGCCGCCACCTGGTCGGCGGGCAGCACGCCGGAGAGCAGGGCGAGCAGGGCCGGGCCGTCCTCGTCGTCCCAGCCGTCACGCACCACCTCGCGCAGCGCCACGACCGTGTCCACGGCGGCGGGCGGCAGCTTCGTCCAGGCGCGGATGGCCCGCACCTCGTCGGCCGCCTCCGCCATGAACCACTCCATCACCTCGTACGGCACGTCGTGCCCGTCCGGGGCGAAGAGGTGGAAGGACGGCTCGCGCGCCGGGTCCTCGTCGGGGATGACGGCGGTGACCAGGCACTTCGCGTCGCGGTGGTCGAGTTCGATGTGCCAGGCGTCCTCGTGCAGGACGTAGATCCGGGTGATCCGGTAGTCGGGGTGCGGGGCGGGGCGCAGGTGGGCCATGGGCGGCAGGCTGTCAGCCGCGCCCATGGCCTGGCCAGCGGTTTTCCGTACGGGAGGGTCGTCAGACCTTGGGCTGCTGCTGGGTGATGCAGTGGATGCCGCCGCCGTGGGCGAAGACCGGGCGGGCGTCGACCAGGGTGACCGTGCGGTCGGGGAAGAGGCGGCGGAAGATCCCGGCGGCGAGCTCGTCGCGCGGGTCGCCGAAGGCGCACAGGACGACGCCGCCGTTGCACAGGTAGTGGTTGATGTACGAGTAGTCGACCCACTCGCCGTCCGCCTGGAGGACCGTCGGCGCGGGGACCTCCACCACCTCCAGGGCACGGCCGCGGGCGTCGGTCTGGGAGCGCAGCAGGGCGACGGTCTCCTGGCACGGTTCGTGGTCGGGGTGGGCCGGGTCGGGCTGGGTGTGGGCGACGACGACGCCGGGGCGGGCGAAGGCGGCGACGATGTCGACATGGCCGCGCGTGCCGTAGTCGCCGTAGTCGGCGGTCAGTCCGCGCGGCAGCCAGATCGCCTTGGTGGTGCCGAGCTTCGCGTGGATCTCCGCCTCGACCTCGGCGCGGGTCCAGCCGGGGTTGCGCTCGGGGCCGAGCTGGACCGTGTCGGTGAGCAGGACCGTGCCCTCGCCGTCGACGTGGATCGCGCCGCCCTCGTTGACGAGGGGGCTGGCGTGCACGGGGACGCCGGAGAGGTCCGCGACATGGCGGGCGATCTTCGCGTCGTGCTCCCAGCGGGCCCAGTCGGCGGCGCCCCAGCCGTTGAACACCCAGTCCACGGCGGCCAGCCGGCGCCCGTCGGTGACGAACGTGGGGCCGATGTCCCGCATCCAGGCGTCGTCGAGGTCCCGCTCCACCAGGTCGACGCCGTCGCCGAGGAGGGAGCGGGCCGACGCGGTGTCGCCGGGCGCGACGACCATGGTGACCGGTTCGAAGCGGCGTACGGCACGGGCGACGTCCGCCCAGGCGGCGCGGGCCTCGGCGAGTGCCTCGGGGGTGCCGAAGGTGGGGTTGGCGGTGGGCCACGCCATCCAGGTGCGCTCGTGCGGCGTCCACTCGGCGGGCATGCGGAAGGTCATGGGGGCGGTCCTCAGAGGAAGTAGAGGCGGTTGAGGGAGACGGAGTCGGCGGGCTCGGAGCGGACCGGGTCGCCGTCGAGGGTGACCAGGCCGGTCCGGGCGTCCACGGCGACCTCGCCGATGCGGGAGTTGAGGCGCAGGTCGGCCGGGCCGATGCCGCGCGTGCCGCGCACGGCGACCCGTCGGCGGCGGGTGGGCATCAGGTCGGCGCCCAGCTGGGCGGCCGCGCCCGAGACGAACGCCACGGAGATGTCCGCGGCCGTCGCGCCGTGCGCGCCGAACTGCGGGCCCAGTACGAGCGGTTCGCAGGTGTCCGTGGCGGCGTTCGGATCGCCGACGACCCCGTACGCGGGGAAGCCGGCCTTCAGGACGAGCTGCGGCTTCGCACCGAAGAACTCGGGCCGCCACAGCACGATGTCCGCGAGCTTGCCCGGCTCGATGGAGCCGACCTCGTGGGCGAGGCCGTGCGCGATCGCCGGGTTGATGGTCAGCTTGGCCATGTACCGCAGCACGCGGGCGTTGTCGTCGCCGTCCCCGTCGCCCTCCAGCGGGCCGAGCTCGGCCTTCATCTTGCCGGCCATGGCGAACGTGCGGCGCACGGTCTCCCCCGCGCGGCCCATGCCCTGGGCGTCCGACGAGGTGATGCCGATCGCGCCCAGGTCGTGCAGCACGTCCTCGGCGCCCATCGTCCCGGCGCGGATGCGGTCGCGGGCCATGGCGGCGTCGCCGGGCAGGTCGGTCTTCAGGTCGTGGACGGAGACGATCATGCCGTAGTGCTCGGCGACCGCGTCCCGGCCGAAGGGCAGCGTGGGATTGGTGGACGAGCCGATGACGTTGGGGACGCCCGCCATCTTCAGGACGTTGGGGACGTGGCCGCCGCCGCAGCCCTCGATGTGGAAGGCGTGGATGGTGCGGCCTTCGAGGACCTTGAGGGTGTCCTCCACGGAGAGGCACTCGTTGAGGCCGTCGCTGTGCAGGGCGACCTGGACGTCGTGCTCCTCCGCGACCCGCAGCGCCGTGTCGAGGGCGCGGGTGTGGGCGCCCATGTCCTCGTGGACCTTGAAGCCGGAGGCGCCGCCCTCCGCGAGCGCCTCCACCAGCGGGGCGGCGTCCGAGGACGAGCCGCGCGCCAGGAAGCCGATGTTGACGGGCCAGGCGTCGAAGGCGTTGAACGCGTGGCGCAGCGCCCACGGCGAGTTGACGCCGACGCCCCACACGGGCCCGAACTCCTGGCCGATGATGGTGGTCACGCCGGAGGCCAGCGACGCCTCCATGATGCGGGGCGACAGCAGGTGGACGTGGGTGTCGACGGCTCCGGCGGTGGCGATCAGGCCCTCGCCGGACACGATGGACGTGCCGGTGCCGACGACCACGTCCACCCCGTCGAGGGTGTCCGGGTTCCCGGCCCGCCCGATGGCGTGGATGCGGCCCTCGCGGATGCCGATGGACACCTTGCGGATGCCCTGGACGGCGTCGATGACCAGGACGTTGCTGATGACCAGGTCGCAGGTCTCGCGTACGGCGGCGGCCTTCAGGTGCAGTCCGTCGCGCGCGGTCTTGCCGAACCCGGCCAGGAACTCGTCGCCCGGCCTCTGCGCGTCGGACTCGACCCGGACGGTGAGCCCGGAGTCGCCCAGGCGGACGCGGTCACCGGCGCGGGGGCCGTGCACGGAGGCGTACTCGTAGGGGTCCATCAGGCGTTCTCCTCCGCTCCGGCGGCGGTCTCACGGTCGTGTACGGGACGGGGCCCGGCCCCGGGTACGGCTGCCGGCCCGGCCCCCGGCGCCGCCGGTACGGCCTCCGGTACGGCCTCCGGTGGAGCTTCGGCGCCCAGGTAGCCGCAGGCGGCGGCCCTGCGCAGGGCCTCCTCCTTGGCGCCGGGCGCGTCGAGCGGGCCGTCCACCAGCCCGGCGAACCCGATCGCCACCCGGTCGCCGCCGATGGGCACGAGCCCCACCTCGGCCTCGCCGCCCGGGTCGAACCGGACGGACGAACCCGCCGGGACGCACAGCCGCATCCCGTACGCCGCCGCCCGGTCGAAGCGCAGCCGGGGATTGGCCTCGAAGAAGTGGAAGTGCGAGGTGACGCTGACCGGCACGGCGGCGGTGTTCCGCACGGTGAGGGTGGTGACGGGGGCCGGTTCCTCGTATCCGGGTCCCGGCAGCAGCGCGCCGGGGGCGTCGTGGCCGGCGGAGGCGCCGCCGATGGGGTCGGTGACGACGGCCAGGCGGGAGCCGTCGTCGAAGACGGCCTCGACGTGGACCTCGGTCACCACGTCGGCCACGCCCGGCATGACGTCGTCGGGGCCGAGGACCGAGCGGGCCGCCTCGATCGCCTCGGCGAGCCGGCGGCCGTCGCGGGCCGCCTCGCAGACCGTGTCGGCGATGAGGGCGGTGGCCTCGGGGACGTTGAGCCGCAGCCCGCGGGCGCGGCGGGCCCGGGCGAGTTCGGCGGCCCCGAAGAGGAGCAGCCGGTCGCGTTCCGTGGGGGTCAGGCGCACGGCCTCGCACCTCCTGGCGTAGACGACGGGATTTAGAGTGTCACTCTAAAGTGGGTGCACCGCAAAGGGAAGACAGCCACCGGAATCGGCGCTCCAACGTATTGAGCATCACTCGAACAAGAAGCCCGCCGGTCCGGTGCGGGACCGACGGGCGCGGGGTGCGGGTACGGGAGGGGCCGGGGTGCGGGGATGTGTGGCAGCGCGTGCGGGCCTCCCGTACAAGAAGGTCCGGGGAAGGCCCGCACCGTGAAACGCGCCGCGCCCGCCGGGCCCGCGCAACCGCCGGACGGCGGTGGGCGGGCCGCGGCGGGCGCGGCGCGACAGGTGCGAGAGTGCGGGAAGCCCCGCGGAGGTCAGGCGACCGGGTGGGTCCAGCCGTGGGTGTCCTCGGCGGCGCCCGTCTGGATGTCCAGCAGCGCGCGGCGGAGCTTCAGGGTGACCTCGCCCGGCCGGCCGTCGCCCTGGGTCCACTCACCGGAGGCCGACTTGACCGTGCCGACCGGGGTGATCACGGCGGCCGTACCGCAGGCGAAGACCTCGGTGAGGGTGCCATTCTCGGTGTCGCGGCGCCACTGCTCGGTGGAGATGCGGCCCTCCTCCGACTCGTAGCCGAGGTCACGGGCGACCTGGAGGAGCGAGTCACGGGTGATGCCGGCCAGCAGCGAGCCGGTCAGCTCCGGGGTGACGATCTTGTTCCCGTACACGAAGTACAGGTTCATGCCGCCCATCTCCTCGACCCACTTGTGCTCCAGCGCGTCGAGCCAGACGACCTGGTCGCAGCCCTCCGCGGCGGCCTCGGCCTGGGCGAGCAGGGACGCGGCGTAGTTGCCGCCCGTCTTGGCGAAGCCCATGCCGCCGGGGACGGCGCGGACGTAGTTCTCCGACAGCCAGACCGAGACCGGCTTCACGCCGCCGGGGAAGTACGCGCCGGCGGGCGAGGCGATGACGATGAACAGGTACTCGTTGGCCGGCCGGACGCCGAGGCCGACCTCGGTGGCGATCATGAACGGGCGCAGGTAGAGGGACTCCTCGCCGCCGTGCGGCGGGACCCACGCCTCGTCCTGCCGGACCAGCGCGTCGCACGCCTCGACGAACGTCTCGACCGGCAGCTCCGGCATGGCGAGGCGGCGGGCGGAGCGCTGGAACCGCTCGGCGTTGGCCTCGGGGCGGAACAGGGAGACCGAGCCGTCGGGGCGGCGGTACGCCTTGAGGCCCTCGAAGATCTCCTGCGCGTAGTGCAGCGTCATGTTGGCGGGGTCGAGGGACAGCGGGGCGTACGGCGTGAGCTGCGCGTCGTGCCAGCCGCGGCCCTCCGTCCACTTGATCGTCACCATGTGATCGGTGAAGTGGCGGCCGAAGCCGGGGTTGGCCAGGATCGCCTCGCGCTGGGCGGCGGACAGCGGGTTCGAGGAGGGCTTGAGCTCGATCGTCGTGGGCGTCGTCATGGGTGCTGTGTCCTTCACCGGTTTGTGTGGGTCGGACCGCGCTCACGCCGCCGCTCCAGCCGCTGCCGCGGCTGCTGTCAGGACGTCCGAGCTGTACCGCATGCCGCGGCCCCGCGTTCGATTATCGCTCGCGGGCGGCGGCGGGGAAACGGGTGTACCGCGGTCCAATGGGTTCGATGGTGGCACCCCGCGGCCGCACAGGAGAAGCCGCCGGGCGCTTGTGCGACCCGGCGGCTGTGTTCTGGTGCTCCAGTCGACGGGTCAGGTCGCTACGCGTACCGCGAGCGCGTCGCCGATCTCGTCCGTGGTGCGCGCGGGCGCGCCGGCCCGCTCGGCGAGGTCGGCGGCGACCGCCTCCTCGATGCGGGCTGCCTCGGCCTCGTAGCCGATGTGGCGCAGGAGCAGCGCGACGGACAGGACGGTCGCGGTGGGGTCGGCCTTGCCCTGGCCCGCGATGTCGGGCGCGGAGCCGTGGACGGGCTCGAACATCGACGGGAACGCGCCCGTCGGGTTGATGTTGCCGGAGGCGGCCAGGCCGATGCCGCCGGTGACGGCCGCGGCGAGGTCGGTGAGGATGTCGCCGAAGAGGTTGTCGGTGACGATGACGTCGAAGCGCTCGGGCTGGGTGACGAAGAAGATCGTCGCGGCGTCGACGTGGAGGTAGTCGGTGGTGACCTCGGGGTACTCCTCGCCGACCTTGTCGAAGATCTTCTTCCACATGTGTCCGGCGTGGACGAGGACGTTGTTCTTGTGGACCAGCGTCAGCTTCCTGCGGGGGCGGGCCTTGGCGCGCTCGTACGCGTCGCGGACGACGCGCTCGACGCCGTACGCCGTGTTGACGCTGACCTCGGTGGCGACCTCGGCCGGGGTGCCGGTGCGCAGGCTGCCGCCGTTGCCCGTGTACGGGCCCTCGGTGCCCTCGCGGACGACGACGAAGTCGATGTCGGGGTGGCCGGCCAGCGGGGACGCCGTGTGCGGGAAGAGCTTCGACGGGCGCAGGTTCACATAGTGGTCGAACGCGAAGCGCAGCTTCAGCAGCAGGCCGCGCTCCAGCACGCCGGACGGCACGGACGGGTCTCCGATCGCGCCGAGCAGGATGGCGTCGTGGCCCTTGAGGGCCTCCAGCTCCGCGTCGGGGAGGGTCTCCCCGGTGCGGTGCCAGCGCTGGGCGCCGAGGTCGTACTCCCGGGTCTCCAGCTTCACGTCCTGCGGGAGGACCGCGGACAGGACCTTGAGCCCCTGGGACACGACCTCCTGGCCGATGCCGTCACCGGGGATCACTGCGAGATTGATGCTGCGAGACATGCCGGGCACCCTACTCCTCGTCCCACTGCCTGACACGGACTGTCCGCCATTCGGACTGTCCATGGTGCCGGGCGGCGGTCGGCGGGAGGTCGGACGGCGGCCGCGCCACCGAAGGGGGCGGCCGCCGTACGGGCTGGTCAGCGCGGGCCCGGGCCGGCCGGGCGCGGCTCAGTGGCCGGTGGAGCCGCCGTTGTCGCGGCGGTCCAGGGCGCGCTGGAGGGCGGCCGCGGCGTTCTGGCGCTCGGTCTCGGAGGGGCGGGTGCCCGAGTGGCGGACACGGCGGCGGGAGGTGGCAGCGGTCATGGCGGGGCTCCTTGGCGGGGCGAGGCTCGGGGAGGCGCCGGAAGGGGCGGGGAGCGCCGCCGCAGGGGTGACCTGCCAGAGGGCGTGCGCGCTCCTGTCCGCCGTTCGCTGATGGAGCGAGACGTTCGGCTCCTTCCAAGCTAAGCGAGGACGCCGCCGCTGTCTCCGTGATTACTCGGACTTCCTACTATCTGAGACGGGCGGTCCGGGAGCGGGCGTCCCAGCTCCCTCCAGGCTCCCCGCCGGCCCCGCGCACCCCGCCGTGCGGGCGCATCCCGCCGGGCCCGCGCACCCCGCCGGTGCCGATACGCCCCGCGGACCCCCGCGCCCCACTGGCACCCGTGCGTTTTGCCGTGCGGGCCCGTTCCGGGTCAGAGCACGTCGCCGTCCCGCCAGTCGAACTGCAGGGGGCCGCCCTCCGGCGCGGGCAGCGGCCGACCCGCGGCGGGGCGAAGGAACGTGCTGTCCTCCTCGCCCTCCAGCCGGGTCACGCCGTGCGGGCCGTACGCCTCGACGCGGCCGTTCCACAGGTGCCAGCCGCGGGAGCGGTACAGCGCGGCGCCCTCGTCGGACGCGGACAGGGCGCCGAAGTCGTACGCGCCGTCGACGACCTCCTCCAGCGCGGCCATCACCAGGGCGCCGAGCCCCTGGCGGCGGCGATCCGCCCGTACGCCCACGGCCTCGACGTAGCCGACGCGGTGGGCGCGCCCCGCGTGGACGACGCGGCGCATGACGACGCTGCCGTGCGCGGCGATCCGCCCCCGGTCGTCCTGGACGTACGCGTGGACGCCGCCGAGGCCGTGCTCCCAGTCCTCCTCGCCCAGGTCGCCGTCGAAGGCGTCCTCCAGCATGGCGCGGATCGCCGCGAGCACGGCCGGATCCAACTCGTAGGTGTGGGCGGTATGGAGACGATCGCTCATACCGCCCACTGTGGCACCACTCCCGCCGGGGGTGGGCGCGACTAGTACACGTTCACGCCATAGGCGGCCAGCGCCTCGCGGACCGGCTGGTGGATGGCCGAGCCGCTGGTGCCCGTGCAGCCGGAGCTGCCGGAGTGGATGCCGAGCGCGACCGAGCCGGCGAAGTGGGCGCCGCCGCTGTCGCCGCCGGCGGAGCAGGCGGTGGTGCGGACCATGCCGTAGACGGGGCCGTCGCTGTAGTTGACGGTGACGTTCACGGCGGTGACGCTGCCGCTGGTCACCTTGGTCGTGGAGCCGCTCTTCCTGATGGCCTGGCCGACGACGGCGTCGGCGGCCGAGGCGATGTCCTGGTAGCTGCCGTTGTAGAGGTTGACCCGGCCGCCGAGGTTGGTGGTCGTCGTGTAGCGGACGATGCCGTAGTCGTTGGTCGGGAAGCTGGTGCCCTCGCGCACGCCGATGGAGGTGCCGCCGGAGGTGTCCGACCAGGTGGACGAGATGTTGGTGCAGTGGCCGGCGGTCAGGAAGTACCGGACGTTGTTCTTGGTGACGTTGAACGCCGCCGAGCAGCGGGAGCCTCCGCCGTAGATGGCGTCGCCGCCGGCCACCTCGCGCGTGAAGACACCGGGGACGCGGCTGACGCGCACGGCGCCGTCGAGGGACGCGGCGACCTGGCGGAGCCGGGCGAGGTCGCGGGCGGAGACCGAGGAGTCGGCCTCGACGGCGATCTGGTTGGTGCGCGGGTCCAGGCCCCACGAGGTGCCGGGGATCTTCGCCCTGGCCTCCAGCGCGGCCATCGCGGCATCGAGCTGGGCGGCGCTGCGCTGGACCAGTTCGGCCTTGGCGCCGGCGGCGCGGGCCTTGGAGGCGGCGGCCTCGGTGGTGACGGTGACGACGAGTTCACCGGTGGCGGCGTCCACGTAGGTGCCGGCGCTCTCGTCGCCGAGGGTCCGCTCCACGGTGGCGTCGAGCGCGTGGAGGGTGGCGGCCGCGTCGGGGGCCGGGGTGGGGGTGAGGGGTGCGTCCGCGGCTCCGGCCGGGGTGGCGGCGAAGCCGAGGGAGGCGGCGACGAGCAGGGCGGACAGTCCGGTGCGCGCACGGGTGGTGCGTCTCATGCCGGTGGTCTCCTTCGTCGGTGACGGGTGGGACGTACCGCGAAGGAATTTGACATGGACCCTTCATTACCGCAAGGGGGCGCGGCGGGGCCGGGCATGGAGACGGCCCGTCGGGGGCCGGGCATGGAAACCGCCCCCGTCCGGCGTGGGGGCCGGGCGGGGGCGGTGCCTGGGGGCGGCCCGGTGGGGCCGCGGGGCGGGTCAGCCCATGTGCGGGTAGCCGTACTCGGTCGGCGGGACCAGCGTCTCCTTGATGGCGCGGGTCAGCGTCCAGCGCATCAGGTTCTGCGGGGCGCCGGCCTTGTCGTTGGTGCCGGAGGCGCGGCCGCCGCCGAAGGGCTGCTGGCCGACCACGGCGCCGGTCGACTTGTCGTTGATGTAGAAGTTGCCCGCGGCGTACCGCAGCTTCTCCATCGTGTGGGCCACCGCGGCACGGTCCTTGGCGATGACCGAACCGGTCAGCGCGTAGGCGGACACCGACTCCATCTGGTCGAGCATGGCGTCGTACTGGTCGTCCTCGTACACGTACACGGCGAGGATGGGGCCGAAGTACTCGTCCCGGAAGACCTCGTTCTCCGGGTCGGAGCACTCGATGACGGTCGGGCGGACGAAGTAGCCGACCGAGTCGTCGTACGTGCCGCCCGCGACGATCTCGCAGGCCGGGTCGGCCTTGGCGCGGTCGATCGCGGCCTTGTTCTTGGCGAAGGCGCGTTCGTCGATGACGGCGCCGATGAAGTTCGTCAGGTCGGTGACGTCACCCATCTTGATGCCGTCGACCTCGGCCGCGAACTCCTCCTTGAAGCCGGAGTTCCAGATCGAGGCCGGGATGTACGCGCGCGAGGTCGCCGAGCACTTCTGGCCCTGGAACTCGAAGGCGCCACGCGTGAGCGCGGTCTTCAGGACGGCGCGGTCGGCGCTCGGGTGGGCGACGACGAAGTCCTTGCCGCCCGTCTCGCCGACGATCCGCGGGTAGGAGCGGTACTTCTCGATGTTGTTGCCGACCGTCTTCCACAGGTGCTGGAAGGTGCGGGTCGAGCCGGTGAAGTGGATGCCCGCGAGCATCGGGTGCTCCAGGGCCACCTCGGAGACGGCGATGCCGTCGCCGGTCACCAGGTTGATGACGCCCTTGGGCAGGCCCGCCTCCTCCAGCAGCTCCATGAGCAGCACGGCGGCGTGGGTCTGCGTCGGGGACGGCTTCCACACCACGACGTTGCCCATGAGCGCCGGGGCGGTGGGCAGGTTGCCCGCGATGGCGGTGAAGTTGAACGGCGTGATCGCGTAGACGAAGCCCTCCAGCGGGCGGTGGTCCAGGCGGTTCCACACACCGGGCGCGTTCGCCGGGGGCTGCTCGGCGAGCAGGTCGCGGGCGTACTTGACGTTGAAGCGCCAGAAGTCGACGAGCTCGCAGGGCGTGTCGATCTCGGCCTGCTGGGCGGTCTTCGACTGGCCGAGCATCGTCGAGGCGGCCAGCGTCTCGCGCCACGGGCCGGACAGCAGCTCGGCGGCGCGCAGGAAGATCGCGGCGCGGTCGTCGAAGGACATCGCGCGCCACGCCGGCGCGGCGGCCAGGGCGGCGTCGATCGCGTCCTGCGCGTCCTGCTGGGTCGCGGCGGCGAAGGTGCCGATCACGGCCCGGTGGTTGTGCGGCTGCACGACGTCCACCCGCTCGCCGCCGCCCATGCGCTTGACGCCGTTGATGGTCATCGGCAGGTCGATCGGGTTCTCGGCCAGCTCCTTGAGCTTGGCCTCCAGCCGGGCCCGCTCCGGGGAGCCGGGGGCGTAGCCGTGCACCGGCTCGTTGACCGGGGCGGGGACCTGGGTCACAGCGTCCATGGGTCTCGTAACTCCTTTGGTGAGGGGTGTCAGGGGCGTGGCCCCCACGGGCTCCGGATCAGTTCTTGGTGATCATCGAGCGGACGAAGAACAGCAGGTTGGCCGGCTTCTCCGCGAGACGGCGCATGAAATATCCGTACCAGTCGGTGCCGTAGGCCGTGTAGACCCGCATGCGGTGTCCCTCGGCGGCGAGCCGGACGTGCTCGTCGCTGCGGATGCCGTACAGCATCTGGAACTCGTACTCGTCCAGTTTGCGCCCGTGGCGGCGCGCGAGCTCCTGCGTGATGGCGATGAGCCGCGGGTCGTGCGAGCCGATCATGGGGTAGCCCTCGCCCGCCATGAGGATCTTGAGGATGCGCACGTACGCGCGGTCGATCTCCGCCTTGTCCTGGTACGCCACGGAGGCCGGCTCCTTGTAGGCCCCCTTCACCAGGCGGACGCGGCTGCCGTTCGCGGCGAGGCGGCGGGCGTCCTCCTCGGTGCGGAAGAGGTACGCCTGGATGACGCAGCCGGTGCGCGGGAAGTCCTTCCGGAGCTCCTCGTGGATGGCGAACATCGAGTCGAGCGTCGTGTGGTCCTCGGCGTCCAGCGTGACGGTGGTGCCGATCGCGGCGGCCGCCTCGACGACCGGGCGGACGTTGGCGAGGGCCAGCTCGTGGCCGCCGTCCAGCGCCTGGCCGAACATCGAGAGCTTGACGGACATCTCCGCCCGCTCGCCGAGGCCGAGCGGCTCCAGGCGGCGGATGAGCTCCAGGTAGGCGTCGCGGGCGGCGGTCGCCTGCTCCGGGGTGGTGATGTCCTCGCCGACGACGTCGAGGGTGACCTCCAGGCCCTTGTCCGCGAGTTCCGTGACGATGGGGATGACCTGGTCGACCGTCTCACCGGGGATGAACCGGTCGACGACCGGCTTGGTCACCGGGGCCGCCGACACAATGCGGCGCATCTTGTCGCTGCGCGAGGCGGCGAGAATCACGGGACCCAGCACGGGGCACCTCCACGAACACGGGTTGACAACAGGATGAAGCGGCCGGAATCCGACGTCTTGGAAACGGCACGGAGAACCACCGTGAAACCTAAGGATCGCCCCGCCGCCGGGCCATCGACAGCTGTCACGCATCCGTGCCGCGGATCTCAGACATCTGTCTGAAAGCAGTGGCAGAATGTCCGGGTGAAGGGCGATTACCAAGAACTGGTGGACGAGATCTCGGCGCTTCTCGGCGCACCGGCCACGCTGGAGAACCGGGATTTCGGACTGATCGCCTTCGGCGCGCACGACAGCGACGACGCCTCCGCGATGGACCCGGTCCGCACGCGCTCGATCCTCACCCGCAAGTCCACTCCCGCCGTGCGCGCCTGGTTCGAGGGGTTCGGCATCGCCCGCGCGACCGGTCCGGTGCGCATCCCCGCCGCCCCGGACGCGGGCGTCTACCGGGACCGGCTCTGCCTGCCCGTACGGCACCGGGGCGTCGTCCACGGATACGTGTGGCTGCTCGACACCTCGCCGGGGCCCGCGCCCGAGCGGCTGGAGGCGGCCATGGAGGTCGCCGCCCGGATCGGGGCGCTGCTCGCCGAGGAGGAGCGGGCCGGCGCCGACCTGTCGCGGGAGCTGCGGGCGGCCCTGACGGCGGAGCGGGAGTGGAGCTACGACCTGGCGCTGGCCACCCTGCGCTCGGCGCTCGGCCCGGACGCCGACGGGCTGCACGCGCTGGTGTGCGTGGCGCCGTGGCCGGGCGGCGACAGCCCCTCGGTGCGTACGGCTCCGGGCCTCGCCGCCCTGTGCACGGCGCCCTGGCCGGGGCGCGGCGCACCGGGCCCCGGCGCATCGGGGCCCGCGCCGGGCGGGGGCGGCGCGCCGGGTGCGGGCGCGGCCGGCGCGGCACGGGCGGGCGGGCAGGTGCTCGGCGCCCTGGTCCGCCTCCGCTCCCCCGACGCGCTCGCGCCCGCGCTGACGGCCGGCGCCCGGCTGTGCGAGGCGGCGGGCCCGGGCGCCGTCGCCGGGGTGGCCGCCCCGCGGCGGGGCCTGCCGGAGCTGGCCGCGGCCTGGGCGGAGGCGGCGTCGGCGGCGCGCGCGGCGCTGGCCCAGCCCCGCCTCGGGCCGGTCGCGCCCTGGACGTCCATCGGCCCGTACCGGCTGCTCACGACGGTGCCGCAGGACGCCGCCGACGACCCGGTGGTACGGCCGCTGCTGGGCCGGGCGCACGCCGAGCTGGCCCGTACCGCCGAGGTGTTCCTCGACCACGCGGGCCAGGCGGGCCGCACGGCCGCCGCCCTGGGCATCCACCGGCAGACGCTGTACTACCGGCTCTCCCGCGTCGAGCAGCTCACCGGCCTGGACCTCGACGACGGCGAGGACCGGCTGCTGCTGCACATGTCCCTGAAGGCCCACCGGCTGCACGGCGGCGGCACGGGCTGAGCCCGGCACCGGGGCCGGGCGGGCGGTCCGGCCGTCGGCCCGGGCGCGGGGCAAGCGCTTCACCCAGTTGTTGAAAATAATAATCATTATGCTAGCGTCCGGGCACCGCGACCGTCCCCTGCCCGGAAGGGTGCTCCCCCGTGCGCCACCAGCCTGTCCGCCGCCGACTCCTGCCCGCCGCCGCCCTCGTCTCGGCGTCCCTCCTGCTCGCCGGGTGCTTCGCCGCACCGGACGGCGACGGCGCGGCCGACGGCGGCAAGCGGATACGGGTGGCGATGATGAACCCGCCCCGCTCCGGTCTCTCCCCGCTCTCCGACGACGCGTTCAAGCTGTCCCGCTGGTCGACCGCCGAGACGCTCGTCACCCTCGACGCGGCCGGCGACCCCCGCCCGGCCCTCGCCACCTCCTGGAAGCAGGACGGCACCCGCTGGACCTTCACCGTCCGCGACGGCGTCACCTTCCACGACGGCACCCCGCTCACCGCCCGCGACGCCGCCCGCTCCCTGACGCGCGCCGCGACCGCGTCCCCCAAGCCCCGCATCCTCGACGGCGTGGAGCTCACCGCGACCGCGTCCGGGAAGACCGTCACCGTCACCACCGCCACCCCCGACCCGCTCGTCCCGCAGCGGCTCAGCTCCCCGCAGCTGTCGATCCTCTCCGCCAAGGCGTACCGGGGGAAGACCGTCGACCCGGTCGGCACCGGCACCGGCGCCTTCCGCCTGACCCGGGTGAACGGCTCCGCCTCCGCCTCCCTCGACCGGTACGACGGCTACTGGGGCGGCAGGGCCAAGGCCCCCGGCATCGATGTGACGTTCATCCCCGACGGCACCGCCCGCGCCGCCGCCCTGCGCGCCGGCGAGGCCGACATCGTGGAGGCCGTCCCCGTCTCGCAGGCCGCCCTCCTCGACCGGGACCTCGTCACGGAGGTCCCGATGCCGCGCACCAACACCCTGTACCTGAACACCTCCAAGGGCCCCTTCAAGGACCCCGCGCTGCGGGCCGCCGTCCGCCGGGCCGTCGACGCCCGGCCGATCGTCCAGGACGTGTACGAGGGCCGCGCCGACCTCGCCGAAGGACTGCTCGGGCCCGCCGTCACCTGGGCCGACGCCCTCCGCGCGCCCCGCCGCCCGGCCCGCGCCGCCGACCCGCGCGGCGCCACCGTCACCATCGGCACCTTCACCGACCGCGCCGAGCTGCCCGAGGTCGCCCAGACCCTCCAGCAGCAGCTGCGCAAGGCCGGCTTCGACGTCCGCCTGGAGGTCCGCGAGTACGCCGCCATCGAGGCGGACGCGCTGGCCGGGGCGTTCGACGCGTTCCTCCTCTCCCGCGCGACCGTCCTGGACTCCGGCGACCCCGCCGCCTACCTGTACAGCGACTTCGCCTCGCGCGGCTCCTTCAACCTCTCCCAGCTCGCCGACCCGGCCGTCGACGCGGCGCTCGACAAGGCCGCGGCCGCGCCCTCCGGAGACGCCCGCCGCCGGGCCGTCATGGCCGCGGAGGCGGCCGTCCTCGCCACCGACGCCGCCGTGCCGCTCCTGCACGAGCGGGTCGTCCAGGGCGACGCCGCCGGTGTGGTGGGCGCCGCCCACGACCCGCGCGAGCGGCTGCTGGTCACGCCCGACACCCACGTCAGGTGACGGCGCCCGCCGCCGGGCCGCGCGCCCGGGCCGCCCGCACCCTCGCACCCGCCGCCGGGCTGCGCGCCGGGGCCGCCCGCGCCCTCGCGCTCGCCGCCGTCGTGGCCGCCGTGGGACTGCTGCCCTGGTACTCCGGGCGCGACCCCGCCCTGACCGTCCTGCGCGCACGCTCCGCCGAACAGGAGCCCACCGCCGAGGCGCTCGCCGCCGTCCGCGCCGACCTCGGCCTGGACGCGGGCCCCGCCGCGCTCCTCGCCGGCTGGCTCTCGCGCGTGGCGCGCGGCGACCTGGGCGCCTCCTGGGTGTCCGGTGCCGACGTGCTGCCGACCGTCACGGCCGGGCTGCGGGTGTCGCTCGGCCTCATGGGCGCCGCGCTCGCCGTGGCGCTGGTCCTCGCCGCCGTGCTCGCCGCCTCCGTGCCGGCGCGGGGCAGGGGCACGTCCGGGGCCGTCGCCGCGATGCTCGCCGCCGTGCCGGAGTTCCTCCTCGCCACCGTCGCCCTGGTCGTCGGAGCGGTCTGGCTCGGCTGGTTCCCGGCGGCGGGCTGGCAGGGCCCCGCCCATCTGGTGCTGCCCGCCCTCGCGCTGGGCGTCCCGGCGGGCGGGCTGCTGGGCAGGCTCGCCGCCGACGCGCTGCCCGCCGTCCTCGACGAGCGGTGGGCCGAACTGTGGCGCGCCGCCGGGGTGTCCCGGACGCGGATCGCCCGGGCCGCGCTGCGCCGCGCCCTGCCGCCGCTCGTGCCGCAGGCCGGTCTGGTCGTCGTCGGGCTGACGGGCGGGGCGGTCGCCGTCGAGACGGTGTTCGCCGTCCCGGGCATCGGCCGTACGGCGCTGGGCGCGGCCCGCTCCCAGGACCTTCCGCTGCTCCAGGGCTCCGTACTCGCCCTGCTCCTGCTCGGCCTCGCGGTCGGCGGTACCTGCGCGCTCGTACGGCGCCGGCTGCTCGGTCCGGGGCTGCGCGACGCCGGGCTGACGCTGCCGGCGCCCCGGCCGCCACGCGTCGGGCCGGCCCTGCCGCTGGCCCTGGCCGCCGTGCTGCTGGGGACGGTCGGCTGGGGTCTGCTGCGCGACCCGTACGTGCTGGACACCGCCGCCCGGCTCGCCCCGCCCTCGTACGCCCACCCGCTGGGCACCGACGGGCTCGGCAGGGACGTGCTGGCCCGCCTCGGGCACGGCGCGGCCGCGACCGTCGGCACGGCCGCCGCCGTGTGCGCGGGGAGCCTGCTGCTCGCGCTGGCCCTCGGGTTCGCGCCGCGCGCCGCGTCGGGCGTCTCCGACATCGCCAACGCGCTGCCGCCGGTGATCACCGGCATCCTCGTCGCGGCGGCGTACGGGCCCGGCGCGGGCGGAGCCGCCCTCGCGGTCGCCCTCGTGTCGTGGCCGCCGCTCGCCGCGCACGCCGCCGCCCTGGTGCAGGAGGTCCGCGCGTCCGGCTTCCTGCTGGCGCAGCGGGCGATCGGCGCCGGACCGGTGTGGGTGCTCACCCGGCACGTCCTGCCCTCCGTGGCGGGACCGGTCGCCCGGCACGCCCTGCTGCGCCTGCCGGGCACGGCCCTGGCGCTGGCGTCGCTGGGCTTCATCGGTCTGGGCGCCCAGCCGCCGGCGCCCGAGTGGGGGCTGCTCCTCGACGAGTCCCGGGCCTATGTGGAACGGGCCCCCTGGGCCGCCCTCGCACCGGCCGCCGCCCTGGCCGTGCTCGCCGCGCTCGCCGTGTCCGCCGCCGCGTACGGCGCGTCGGCCCGCACCCCCCGCCCCCGCGACCGGAAGGCCCTGTGACGTGTCCGCTGAGGAACCCCTGCTGTCCGTCCGCGACCTGCGGATCTCCTTCGACGGCGCCGAAGCCGTGCGCGGCCTGTCCTTCGACGTACGCGCCGGCGAGGTGCTGGCCCTCGCCGGAGAGTCCGGCGCGGGCAAGTCCCTCACCGCCCGGGCCCTGCTCGGCCTCGTGCCGCGCGACGCCGCCGTGCGCGGCTCCGTGCGGCTGCGCGGCCGGGGCCCGTCCGGGCAGCGCGCCGCCGGGACCGAACTCGTCGGCGCCTCCCGCCGTACGCTCGCCGGACTGTGGGGCCGCCGTGTCGCCTTCGTCCCGCAGGACGCCCTGTCCGCCCTCTCCCCCGTCCACCCGGTCGGCGACCAGATCGCCGCCGCCGTGCGGTCCCTGCACGGTGTCACGCGCCGCGAGGCCCAGGGCCGCGCCGCCGGGGCCCTCGACCGGGTCGGCGTCCCCGCCGCACGGCTCGGCGCCTACCCGCACGAGCTGTCCGGCGGCATGCGGCAGCGGGCCGTCATCGCCCTGGCGACGGCCGGCGACCCGGAGCTCGTCGTCGCCGACGAGCCGACCACCGCCCTCGACCCGGTCCTGCGCGACCAGGTGCTGGGCCTGCTCGCCGAGCGGCGCGAGACGACCGGCGGGTCGCTCGTCCTCGTCACCCACGACCTGGAGGCCGTGCGGGAGCACGCCGACCGCGTCCTCGTCCTGTACGCCGGCCGGCACGCCGAGTCGGGCCCCGCCGCGCCTGTACTCGCCCGCCCCCGCGCCCCGTACACGGCCGGGCTGCTCGCCTCCCTCCCACCCGCCGTGCCGGTGCCCGGCCGGGGCAGGCGGCTGCCCGCGATCGGCGGCACACCGCCCGCCCCCGGCGAGCCCGCCACCGGGTGCGCGTTCGCCCCGCGCTGCCCCCTGGCCGACGGACGCTGCCGCGCCGAGGTGCCCGCGCCGCGGCCCGTGGGCGCCCCGGCGGACGGCCGGGAGGTCTCCTGCCACCACGCGGCCGGACTCCCCGCGTCCCTCACCGCCTTGTTCCGGGAGGCGGCGTGAACACCCTGCTGGAGGTACGCGACCTGGTCGTCCGGTACGGGACGCGGACCGCCGTGGACGGGGTGTCGTTCGACGTGCGCGCCGGCGAGACCCTCGCCCTGGTGGGCCCCTCCGGCTGCGGCAAGTCGTCCACCGCGGCGGCCGCGCTGCTGCTGCGCCGCCCCGACGGCGGCCGCGTGCGGTTCGAGGGCCGCGAGCTGACCGGGCTGCCGGAGCGAGAACTGCGGGCGGTGCGCCCGGCCATGCAGCCGGTGTTCCAGGACCCGTACGGCTCGCTCAGCCCCCGGCAGCGGATCCGCGACGCGATCGCCGAACCGCTGCGCGTGCGGGGCCGCTGGGACCGGGACACCGGGCCGGCGCGGGTGGCGGAGCTGCTGGCGATGGTCGGCCTCGACGCCGCGCACGGCGCGCGCAGGCCGCACGAGCTGTCCGGCGGCCAGTGCCAGCGCGCCGGCATCGCCCGCGCCCTGGCGGGCGAGCCCCGGCTGCTGGTCCTCGACGAGCCCGTCTCCGCCCTCGATCCCAGCGTGCGGGCGGGTGTGCTGAACCTGCTGGCCGCCCTCCAGGAGTCGCTGGGCCTGGGCTATCTGTTCATCAGCCACGACCGGGCGCTGGTGCGGCACTTCGCCGACCGTACGGCCGAGATGCGCGCCGGCCGCCTGGTGGGCGTCTCATGAGCCCCCTCGCCCGGCTGCTGATCGCCAGCCAGTTCGCCTTCAACACCGGCTTCTTCGCCGTACTGCCGTATCTCGCCGGCCATCTGGGCGGCACGCTCGGACTGGGCGGCTGGCTGGTGGGCCTCGTCCTGGGCCTGCGCACCTTCAGCCAGCAGGGGCTGTTCGTCGTGGGCGGCGCCCTGACCGACCGGTTCGGCCCCCGCCCCGTGGTGCTGGCCGGATGCGCGCTGCGGGTGGCGGGCTTCGCCTGGCTCGCGTGGGCGGAGGCGGTGTGGGCGGTGATCGCGGCGGTGGTCCTCGTCGGGTTCGCCGCCGCCCTGTTCTCGCCCGCCGTCGAGTCCGAGGCGGCCCGGGAGGCCGTACGGCTGGAGGACACCGCCGGTCTGCCGCGCACCCGGCTCCTGGCCCGGTTCTCCGCGGCGGGCCAGGCCGGGGCGCTGCTCGGGCCCGTCCTGGGCGCGGCGCTGTCGGCGGGGGGCTTCCGGACGGCGTGCGCGGCCGGCGCCGTGGTGTTCCTGCTGGTGCTGGCCGGCCACGCGCGGCTCATGCCGGGCCGGGCGGCGGACACGACCGGCCGGGCGCGGACGGCGCGGCGGCCGGGCGCGGGTGGCACACCCGCGGAGCCGGGCCGGGCGCTGCGCCACCGGCCGTTCCTCGCGCTCACGGCCGCGTACGCCGCGTACCTGGTGGCGTACAACCAGCTCTATCTGGCGCTGCCGGCCGAGCTCGACCGGGCGACGGGCTCCCAGGCGGCCCTGGGGTGGCTGTTCGCGCTGTCGTCCGCGCTGGTGGTGGCCGGGCAGCTGCCGTTGGAGCGGTGGGCGGCGCGGCGGATGTCGTGGGCCGCGTCCCTGCGGGCCGGCCTGGTCGTCGTCGCGGGGGCGTTCGCGGCGGGCGGGGCACTGCGGGGCGCGGGCGGGCTGTGGTCGCTGGTGGTTTTCGTGGTGCTGCTGTCGATCGGCCAGATGCTGGTCTCCCCCGCCGTACGGGCGTGGCTGCCGGACCTGGTGGACGCGCGGCGGCTCGGGCTGTACACGGGGGCGATGTCGTCGCTGGCGGGCCTGGCCGTGCTGGCGGGCGGCGCCCCGGCGGGAGCCCTGGCGGGGACGGCGTGGTACTGGCCCGTCCTCGCGGCCGTCGCGCTGCTGGGCGTGGCGGCGGTGCCCCGCGGGCCGACCGCGCAGCGGGGCGGCGCGGACGGTGCCGCGGCCGGACGGGACCTGCCCGGCACGGACGGCGACATGCCCGCACCGGACCCGTCCGGTGCGGGCCGGGATCCGGACGGTGCGGAGGGGACCCGTACCGGTGCGGAGGGGAGCCGTACCGGCCCGGACGGCAGCCGTACCGGCGCGGACGGGGTGGCGGACGGTCCCGCGACCCTGCGGGCCCCGCGCTCCTGAGCTCCACGGGGTCCGCCCGCACACCCACCCCGGCCCCGCGCGGCGGGCCGCCGGACGCACGGCGCCCCCGCGCCGCACGGATGCGGGCGGGGGCGCCGGGGTGTCGCGGGTGTCTCAGACCAGGTTGACCGAGCGGACGGAGGTGGCGCCCACCTCGGCGGCCAGCTCCGTGAGGACCGGCTGCGGCACCGTGTCGTCGACGGTGAGGACCGCGAGGGCCTCGCCGCCCTCCTCGGCGCGGGAGACCTGCATGCCCGCGATGTTCAGCCCCGCCTCGCCGAGGATCCGGCCGACCGTGCCGACGACACCGGGGCGGTCCTCGTAGCGCAGGACGACCATGTGGTCGGCGAGCGCGAGGTCGATGTCGAAGTCACCGACGGCGACGATCTTCTGAAGGTGCTTCGGGCCGACCAGCGTGCCGGAGACCGCGACCTCCTCGCCGTTGCCGAGGGTGCCCCGGACGGTGATGACGTTGCGGTGGTCGGGGGACTCGCTGCTGGTGGTGAGGCGCACCTCGACACCGCGCTCCTGAGCGAACAGCGGGGCGTTGACGTACGACACGGTCTCGTCGACGACGTCCTCGAAGACGCCCTTCAGCGCGGACAGCTCCAGCACCTTCACATCGTGCTGGGTGATCTCGCCGTACACCTCCACGTCGAGGCGGACGGCGACCTCGCCGGCCAGCGCCGTGAAGATCCGGCCGAGGCGCTCGGCGAGCGGCAGGCCCGGCTTGACGTCCTCGGCGATGACCCCGCCCTGGACGTTCACCGCGTCGGGGACGAGCTCACCGGCGAGGGCCAGGCGCACGGAGCGGGCCACGGCGATGCCGGCCTTCTCCTGCGCCTCGTCCGTCGACGCGCCGAGGTGCGGGGTGCAGACGACCTGGTCGAACTGGAACAGCGGCGAGTCGGTGCACGGCTCCTTGGCGTACACGTCGAGGCCGGCGCCGGCGACGCGGCCCTCCTTCAGCGCCGAGTACAGCGCCTCCTCGTCCACGATGCCGCCGCGCGCGGCGTTGACGATGCGGACGGTCGGCTTGACCTTGTGCAGCGCCTCGTCGCCGATGAGGCCGATCGTCTCGGGGGTCTTCGGCAGGTGGACGGTGATGAAGTCGGAGACCTCAAGCAGCTCGTCCAGGGAGAGCAGCTTGACGCCCATCTGCGCGGCGCGGGCCGGCTGCACGTAGGGGTCGTAGGCGACGATCTTCATGCCGAACGCGGACATGCGCTGGGCGACCAGGACGCCGATGCGGCCGAGGCCGACGACGCCGAGGGTCTTCTCGCTCAGCTCCACGCCGGTGTACTTGCTGCGCTTCCACTCGCCGTTCTTCAGCGCCGTGTTGGCCTGCGGGATGTTGCGGGCCGTGGCGACGAGCAGGCCGCAGGCGAGCTCGGCGGCGGTGACGATGTTGGACGTCGGGGCGTTGACGACCATCACGCCGGCCTTGGTCGCGGCGGAGACGTCGACGTTGTCCAGGCCCACGCCGGCACGGGCGACGACCTTCAGCCGGTTCGCGGCGGCGATGGCCTCGGCGTCGACCTTGGTGGCGGAGCGGATCAGGATCGCGTCGACGTCGGCGATGGCCGGGAGCAGCTCCTCGCGGTTCGCGCCGTTGCAGTGCCGGATCTCGAAGTCGGGGCCGAGGGCGTCGACGGTGGCGGGCGACAGCTCTTCAGCGATGAGTACGACGGGTTTCGAGCTCACGTGAGGTCCTCACAAGTCCAGTGCGGACGGCCGTCCCGACGGCCGCAGGCGGTGGAGGGGGGCTTGCCGCGTGGAAGACGCACGACGCTGTGGGCCTGACGCGTATTGCTGGCCAGTGTAGTGGCGGCCGAGGCCGGTTTCTGCGCCTCGGTGGAAGGATCACCCACACGAGGCTGGACGCCGTGGACAAGCCTTCGACGGGCGGGTACGGGCTGGCGGGCGCACGGCCGCGGGGCCGGGCGCGTCGCCCGGCCCCGCGGCCGCGAGGCTCACGCCTCGTCGTTGTCGACCCAGCTCATGAGCTTGCGCAGCTCCTTGCCGGTGGTCTCCAGCAGGTGCTCGGAGTCCTGGGTCTTGTACTCGTTGTACTTCTTCAGGCCGCCGTGGTACTCGTCCATCCAGTTCTTGGCGAACGTGCCGTCCTGGATCTCGCCGAGGACCTTCTTCATCTCGGCCTTGGTGGCGTCGGTGATGATGCGCGGGCCCGTGACGTAGTCGCCCCACTCGGCGGTCTCGGAGACCGACCAGCGCATCTTCTCCAGGCCGCCCTCGTACATGAGGTCGACGATCAGCTTCAGCTCGTGCAGGCACTCGAAGTAGGCGATCTCCGGCTGGTAGCCGGCCTCGACCAGGGTCTCGAAGCCCGCCTTCACCAGCGCGGAGGCGCCGCCGCAGAGCACGGCCTGCTCGCCGAACAGGTCGGTCTCGGTCTCCTCGGTGAAGGTCGTCTTGATGACGCCGGCGCGGGTGCCGCCGATGGCCTTGGCGTACGACAGGGCCAGCGCGAAGGCGTTGCCGGTGGCGTCCTGCTCGACGGCGGCGATCGCCGGGACGCCGCGGCCCTCCTCGTACTGGCGGCGGACCAGGTGGCCCGGGCCCTTGGGGGCGACGAGCGCGACGTCGACGCCGGCCGGGGGCTTGATGAAGCCGAAGCGGACGTTGAAGCCGTGGGCGAAGAACAGCGCGTCGCCGTCCTTCAGGTTGTCCTTGATGGAGTCCTCGTAGACCTGCGCCTGGATCGGGTCCGGGATCAGGATCATGATCACGTCGGCTTCGGCGGCGGCCTCCGCCGGGGTCACGACGCGCAGGCCCTGCTCCTCGGCCTTCGCCTTGGACTTGGAGCCCTCGTGCAGACCGACGCGGACGTCGACACCGGAGTCGCGGAGCGACAGCGCGTGGGCGTGGCCCTGGCTGCCGTAGCCGATCACCGCGACCTTGCGGCCCTGGATGATGGACAGGTCGGCGTCGTCGTCGTAGAACAGCTCGGCCACTGGGTTTCTCCTTGGGTTTTCTGGTGGTGCGTCCCACCGTACGGCGGGGAGGGAAGGGGATGTCGGGGGGTCTCGGTACGCGGACTACGCCGAGCGGTCGAGAGCGCGCAGCGACCGGTCCGTGATGGAGCGGGCACCGCGCCCTATGGCGATCGTGCCGGACTGGACGAGCTCCTTGATGCCGAACTGCTCCAGCATCTTGAGCATCGCCTCGAGCTTGTCACTCGATCCGGTGGCCTCGATGGTCACCGCCTCGGGCGAGACGTCGACGGTCTTGGCGCGGAACAGCTGGACGATCTCGACGATCTGGGAGCGGGTCTCGTTGTCGGCGCGGACCTTCACCAGGACGAGCTCGCGCTGGATCGCGGCGCCGGGCTCGAGTTCGACGATCTTCAGGACGTTGACCAGCTTGTTGAGCTGCTTGGTCACCTGCTCCAGCGGCAGGTCCTCGACATTGACCACGATGGTGATGCGGGAGATGTCGGGGTGCTCGGTGACGCCGACGGCGAGCGAGTCGATGTTGAAGCCGCGGCGGGAGAAGAGGGCGGCGATCCGGGCCAGGATGCCGGGGGTGTTCTCCACCAGGACGGAGAGCGTGTGCTTGGACATGGGTGGTGGACTCAGCTCTCTCTCAGTCGTCTTCGCTGTCGCCGAAGTCGGGGCGGACGCCGCGGGCGGCCATGACCTCGTCGTTGGAGGTGCCGGCGGCGACCATCGGCCACACCTGGGCGTCCTCGTGGACGATGAAGTCGATGACGACGGGGCGGTCGTTGATGGCGTTGGCCTCGGCGATGACCTTGTCCAGGTCGTCGGGGCTCTCGCAGCGCATCGCGACGCAGCCCATCGCCTCGGACAGCTTCACGAAGTCCGGGATGCGGGTGCCGGCGCTCGACTCCTTGCCGGTGGCGTCGGGGCCGGAGTGCAGGACGGTGTTGGAGTAGCGCTGGTTGTAGAACAGCGTCTGCCACTGGCGGACCATGCCGAGGGCGCCGTTGTTGATGATGGCGACCTTGATCGGGATGTTGTTCAGCGCGCAGGTGACCAGTTCCTGGTTGGTCATCTGGAAGCAGCCGTCGCCGTCGATGGCCCACACCGTGCGGTCCGGGGCGCCGGCCTTGGCGCCCATGGCGGCCGGGACGGCGTAGCCCATGGTGCCCGCGCCGCCGGAGTTGAGCCAGGTGGCGGGCTGGTCGTAGTCGATGAAGTGGGCGGCCCACATCTGGTGCTGGCCGACACCGGCGGCGAAGATGGTGCCCTCCGGGGCCAGTTGGCCGATGCGCTGGATGACCTGCTGCGGGGCGAGGCTGCCGTCCTCGGGCTGGTCGTAGCCGAGGGGGTAGGTCTCGCGCCAGCGGTTGAGGTCCTTCCACCAGGCGCTGTAGTCGCCGGTGTGGCCGGCGGTGTGCTCGGCCTGGACGGCCTGGACCAGGTCGGCGATGACCTCGCGGGCGTCACCGACGATCGGCACGTCGGCGGCGCGGTTCTTGCCGATCTCGGCCGGGTCGATGTCGGCGTGGACGACCTTGGCGTACGGGGCGAAGCTGTCCAGCTTGCCGGTGACGCGGTCGTCGAAGCGGGCGCCCAGCGCGACGATCAGGTCGGCCTTCTGCAGGGCGGTGACGGCGGTGACGGAGCCGTGCATGCCGGGCATGCCGACGTGCTGCGGGTGGGTGTCGGGGAAGGCGCCCAGGGCCATCAGGGTGGTGGTGACGGGGGCGCCGGTCAGCTCGGCGAGGACCTTCAGCTCGGCGGTGGCGCCGGCCTTGAGGACGCCGCCGCCGACGTACAGGACGGGGCGCTTGGCCGAGGTGATCAGCTTGGCGGCCTCGCGGATCTGCTTGGCGTGCGGCTTGGTGACCGGGCGGTAGCCGGGCAGGTCCGTCTGCGGGGGCCAGCTGAAGGTGGTCTTCGCCTGCAGGGCGTCCTTGGCGATGTCGACGAGGACGGGGCCGGGGCGGCCGGTGGAGGCGATGTGGAAGGCCTCGGCGATGGTCCGGGGGATGTCCTCGGCCTTGGTGACCAGGAAGTTGTGCTTGGTGATCGGCATGGTGATGCCGCAGATGTCGGCTTCCTGGAAGGCGTCGGTGCCGATGGCCTTGGAGGAGACCTGGCCGGTGATCGCGACCAGCGGGACGGAGTCCATGTGGGCGTCGGCGATCGGGGTGACCAGGTTGGTGGCGCCGGGGCCCGAGGTGGCCATGCAGACGCCCACCTTGCCGGTGGCCTGGGCGTAGCCGGTCGCGGCGTGGCCGGCGCCCTGCTCGTGGCGGACCAGGATGTGGCGGACCCGCTGCGAGTCCATCATCGGGTCGTAGGCGGGCAGGATCGCGCCGCCGGGGATGCCGAATACCGTCTCGGCCCCGACTTCCTCGAGCGAGCGGATCAGGGACTGGGCTCCCGTGACGTGCTCAACGGTGGCGGCGGGCTGTCCGCCGGAACGGGGCCGTGGCTGCGGGTGGTGGGCCCCGGTGGCCTGCTCGGTCATCGACTGTCTCTTCTCGAAGCTGAGGGTTTTGACGAGAGTTTTTCGGCGGGTCTGTCGGTGTCTGTCAGGGTGTGTCGCGACGCCCCGGTGCAACAAAAAACCCCTCGTGCCGTGAGGCAAGCGAGGGGAGCGCGCCGGTGGGAGTCCGCAGGGCCATGGTGGACCTGCTCAGCCGACGCGCTTTCCAAGTACGAGAATTCGGGTGCGCATGGCACTGACCCTCCACCCGGCGCACTGTCAGTGTCAAGTGGGTGGGACGCGCGTCTCATTATGTGAGCGCATGGAGGGAAGCGAACGAGACGGGAGGACCTGGGCGGGGACCGCGCCACCGCTCAGCACGGGCAGCGGGACCTTGCCGGGGACGGGGTAGGCGTCGCGCGCCAGGGCGCGGCGGAGCCGGTGCTCGTCCAGCGGCCCGGAGAAGGCCGTCCCCTGGGCGTGGGTGCAGCCCATGGCCCGCAGGGCGCGGACCTGCTCCGGTACGTCGACGCCCTCGGCGACGGACTTCAGGCCGAGGTCGCCGGCGATCCTGAGGAGCCCGCCGGTGATCTTGTGGAGCCGGGCGGACTCGACCACGCCCTCCACGAGGCCGCGGTCCAGTTTCAGTATGTCGACCGGGAGCCTGCGCAGCGCGTTGATCGCGGCGTACCCGCTGCCGAAGCCGTCGAGGGCGATGCGGACGCCGAGGCGGCGCAGGGCGACGAGCCGCTGCTCCAGCTCCTCGAAGGAGAGGCGGGGGTCGCTGTCGGCGAGCTCCACGACGAGGGCGCCGGCGGGCAGGCCGTGCCGGGTGAGCAGCGCCTCGACCGTGCCGAGCGGTACGGACCGGTCGAGGAGGCGGCGGGCCGGTACGCGGACGGAGACGGGGGTGCGGTGGCCGTGGCGGTGGCGTTCGGCCGCCTGGGCGATGGCCTCCTCCAGCATCCAGCGGCTGAGCTCGGCGGAGCGCTCCCCCGCGTCGTCCGTGACCCGCAGGAACTCGGCGGGGGTGAACAGGATGCCCTGGGCGGAGCGCCAGCGGGGCTGCGCGGCGACGGCGGCGACCTGCCCGGTGGCCAGGTCCACGACCGGCTGGTGGAGCAGGGCGAACTCGCCGTCGTGCAGCGCCGTGCGCAGCCGGGTGGCCAGCTCGGTGCGGCGGACGACCTCGGCCTGCATCTGGGGGGCGTACAGCTCGACGCGGTTCTTGCCGCCGGCCTTGGCGCGGTACATCGCGAGGTCGGCGTTGCGCAGCAGTTCCCCGGCGGTGATGCCGGGCTCGGCGAAGGCGACGCCGATGGACGCGGCGACGCGGACCTCGGTGCCCTCGACCTCGTACGGCTGGGAGAGCGTGAGGCGGAGGCGGTCGGCGATCTCGTGGATCTGGAACTCGCGGGCGGCGGGGTCCTGGCCGGCGTCGCCGGTGATGAGCGCGGCGAACTCGTCGCCGCCGAGGCGGGCGGCGGTGTCCCCGGCCCGTACGGACTCCTGGAGGCGGCGGGCGGCGTGGACGAGCAGCTCGTCGCCTGCCTGGTGGCCGAGGCGGTCGTTGACGCCCTTGAAGCCGTCGAGGTCGATGAAGAGCACGGCCGTGCCCGAGTCGCCGGAGCGGCGGCCGCCGAGGGCCTGGCGGACCCGCCGGGTGAACAGGGCGCGGTTGGGCAGGTCGGTCAGCGGGTCGTGCTCGGCGCTGTGCTGGAGCTGCGCCTGGAGGCGGACCCTCTCGGTGACGTCGCGGCTGTTGAAGATCAGGCCGCCCTCGTGGCGGTTGACGGTGGACTCGACGTTGAGCCAGTCGCCCGTGCCGGACCTGAACCGGCACTCGATGCGGGTGGTGGGCTCGTCGGACGGCGGGGCGGCGAGGAACCTGCGCACCTCGTGGACGACGCCGCCGAGGTCGTCGGGGTGGATGAGCGCGGACAGCTCCGTGCCCATCAGCTCCTCGGCGTCCCGCCCGTACACCCCGGACGCGGCGGGGCTGACGTAGCGCAGGACGCCGTCGGGGTCGGCGATCATGATGACGTCGCTGGAGCTCTGGACCAGGGACCGGAAGTGGTTCTCCTTCTGGGCCAGTTCCTGGGCGAGCGCGATGTTCTCCAGGAGCATGATGCCCTGCCGGACGACGAGGGCGAGGACGACCGTGCAGCCGGTGAAGACGACGAAGCGGTCCACGCGGCGGCCTTCGACGAAGAAGTACAGGATGCTGAGGGTGCACACCCCGGCCGCGAGGTACGGCGTGAGCGCGGCGAGCGAGCCGGCGATGCGGCGCGGGTGGCGCTGCTGGCGCTGGCCGCGCCGGCCGTGCTCCGGGGGCGGCTGCACGGCCGGCCTGCGCACCCCCCAGGGGGCGTACGCGAGGAGCAGGGAGCCGGCGAACCAGCCCGCGTCGAGGAGCTGCCCGGAGCGGTAGGTGTCCCGCAGCAGCGGGGAGGTGAACAGGGCGTCGCACAGCACCGTGAGGGCGAGGGCGGCGATGGCGGTGTTGACCGCGGGGCGGCTGCCCTTGGCGCGGTTGCCCCGCGAGCGGCGGAAGTGCAGGGCGAGGACCATGCTCACGAGGACGATGTCGAGCAGCGGGTAGGCCAGGGAGAGGGCGGCGCGGGCGACGCTCTCGTCGTCGAAGCGGGCCGTGTGCGCCAGGGCGAGGCTCCACGAGAGCGTGAGCAGCGAGCCGGCGATGAGCCAGGAGTCCAGTGCGAGGCAGACCCACTCGGCGCGGTTGACGGGGCGCTTGGCGAGGACGAGCAGTCCGACGATGGCCGGCGGCGCGAAGAGCAGGAAGAACACGTCGGCGAGCGAGGGGTGCGGCACGGGCCGGTCGAGCACGACCTCGTACCAGCCCCAGACGGCGTTGCCGCAGGCGGCCATGGCGGAGGAGAGCGCGAACAGCAGCCAGGCGGGGCGGTACGGGTTGCCGTGCGCGCGGCCGTAGCGGAAGCAGGAGACGGCGGCGACCAGGGCGGCGGCGCTGAGCCCGAAGTCGCCCATGATCAGTGACAGTTCCTCGGAGCCCCAGCCGAACAGCGCTCCCGTGGCGTACCCGCCGCACAGGAGGGCCAGGAGGAGCTGCCCGCGGGTGCCGCCCGCACCGCCGCCGGGCGGTTCGCAGGGGGCGCCTTCGGCGACCGCGGCGCGGTCGATGACGAGGCCGGGGGCGCTCATCGGAATGCTCCCGTCCGGAGGATCTCCGTCCGGAAAGGATCGGTCGGGAGGGGTCCGGCCGGGAAGGCCCGGTCGCCCCGCCGCTTCGGATCGTCGCTGTTTCGACCGCGCATCGCCCGTCGCCCCCCTCGGATTCTGATCGGCAATCACGTCGGCATCACGTCTTCCCCGGCGCTGGTTCTTCTGCTCGACGTGCCCCCAAGTCGTGACGATACACCAGGATCGTCACTCAGGGACAGGGGCTCTATACGCTCCGTAACGATCAAGTCGGCTATACATACGCACTGCGCCCGAATCGTTCCGGAGGGTATCCGTCCGGACGTCCCTGCCGCAGGCAAAGCGCGGCGGTACATACCATCGGGGCGAAAGCCCGGGGAACGTGCCGCGGACAGCGGGCCCCGGGCACGGTGCGCGGGACCCGCGGAAACGGCTGGATCTAGCCGGTCGTCAGCACGACGTTGCGCAGTGGTTCCCCGGCGGCGAACCGGGTGACCTGCTCGGCGATCAGCCGCTTGGCTCGGGGCATGAACGCCGAGGTGGAGCCGCCGACATGGGGGCTGATCAGCACGCCCGGCGCATGCCACAGGGGGTGCCCGGCGGGCAGCGGCTCGGGGTCGGTGACGTCCAGGGCGGCGGTGATGCGGCCGCTCTCGACCTCCGCGAGCAGGGCCTTGGTGTCCACGACGGGGCCGCGGGCCACGTTGACGAGCAGGGCGCCGTCCTTCATGCGGGCCAGGAACCCGGCGTCGGCGAGGTGGCGGGTGTCCTCGGTGAGCGGGGTCGACAGGATCACCACGTCCGCCTCGGGCAGGAGTTCGCGCAGATCGGTGAACGCGTGCACGGGACCGCGCCCGGTGGTGCGGGCGGAGCGCGCGACGCGCACGACCCGCGCGCACTCGAAGGGCGCGAGCCGGTCCTCGATCGCCGCGCCGATGGAGCCGTACCCGACGATCAGCACCGACTTGTCGGCGAGCGCCGGATAGAAGCCGGCCCGCCACTCCTCGCGGTCCTGGCCGCGCACGAATCCGGGGATGTCCCGCAGCGACGCCAGCACCAGCGCGAGGGTCATCTCCGCCGTGCTGGCCTCGTGGACGCCCCGCGCGTTGCACAGCGCCACCCCGGGGCGCACGTCGGGAAGGCCGGGAGTGACGTGGTCGACGCCCGCGGAGAGGGTCTGGACGACCTCCAGGGAGGACATCGCGGCGAGCGGGCGCACCGCGATCTCCATGCCCTTCATGTACGGGACGACGTAGAAGGCGCAGCGGGCCGGGTCGGCGGGGAAGTCGGTGAGGCCGTCCCAGAGGCGGTAGGCGAGTCCGGTCGCCGCCGGGTCGGGCAGGCCGTCGATCTCGTCGGCGGGGATGGGCAGCCACACATCGGCGGTCACGTCAGCAGCAGTCATGCCAGGAGGCTAAGCGAAGGAAACGGCTCGCCATTGGTTAGTTTTGGTGGGCTGCACAGGGAGGTACGGGGAGTTGGAGCGCAGGACACTCGGGGCCACCGGGCTCGATGTGGGGGCGGTCGGCCTCGGCTGCATGCCGATGAGCTGGGCGTACAGCACCTCGCAGCAGCGCGGCGACCGCTCGCTGCGCACCGTGCACGCCGCGCTCGACGCGGGGGTGAGCCTCCTCGACACCGCCGACATGTACGGGCCGTTCACCAACGAGCTGCTGCTGGGCCGGGTGCTCAAGGAGCGGCGCGCGGACGCGTTCGTGTCGACCAAGTGCGGGCTGCTGGTGGGCGACGGGCACATCGTGGCCAACGGGCGGCCCTCGTATGTGCGCCGGGCGTGCGACGCCTCGCTGCGGCGGCTCCAGACCGATGTGATCGACCTGTACCAGCTGCACCGGGCCGACCCTGAGGTGCCGGTCGAGGAGACCTGGGGCGCGATGGCGGAGCTCGTGACCGCCGGGAAGGTGCGCGCGCTGGGGTGGTGCGCCATCGGCGTGCGGGGCGCGCGGCGCACCGGTTCGTACGACTTGTACGACGGAACGATTCGTCAGCTGGAGCGGGTGCAGCAGGTGTTCCCGGTGAGCGCGGTGCAGGCCGAGCTGTCCGTGTGGTCGCCGGAGGCCCTGGAGCGGCTGCTGCCGTGGTGCGCGGCGCGCGGGGTGGGGTTCCTCGCCGCGATGCCGCTCGGCAACGGCTTCCTGACGGGCACGCTGACGCCGGGCGGCGGCTTCGAGCCGGACGACCCGCGGGCCCGGCACCCGCGCTTCACCGCCGAGATGATGGCCGCGAACCAGCCACTGGTCGCCGGGTTGCGGCGGGTGGCCGAACGGCACGGGGGCGCGGCGGCCGGGGTGACCCCGGCGCAGGTGGCGCTGGCCTGGACGCTGGCGCAGGGCCGGCACGTGGTGCCCGTGCCGGGGACGAAGCGGGAGTGCTGGGCGGTGGAGAACGCGCGGGCGGCCGGGCTGGCGCTCACGGCGCGGGACCTGGCGGAGATCGCCGCCCTGCCGCCCGCGCGCGGCTCCTGGGACTGAGGGGGCGGCGAGGGCCCGGCCCCGGACGCGGGCCTGCGGCCTGTACGGCGCGGCCCACGGGGACGTACCGCGGCGGCCGGGCCCTGCGCGGGCACGGGCCCACGGGACGTACGGCGGCGGCCGGGGGCCTACGGCGGCGCGAGGCGCGGGTGACGGGGCCGTACGGGTGGGGTGCAAGCCCTAGGCTGGACCGGACGGGCTCCACTTCGCCGCCGGGGAAGGAACGAAGAACGTGCGACGTCCCGCTGTGACGGCCGTGTCGGCCGCTGCCGCTCTGCTGCTGGCGACCGGGTGTTCGGCGGCCGGGGGGAACGGCCCCGCGGGCCCCGCGACGGGCACGCCGGCCCGCTCCGCCGCGTCCGCCCCGGCGTCGGCCGCGCCCTCGCCGTCCCCGTCCCCGTCCGCCCCGCCCGCGAAGGGCTCCGTGCGGGTCGTGTCGACGGTCGCGCAGGGCCTCAAGTCGCCCTGGGGGCTGGCCCCGCTGCCCGGCGGCGACCTGCTGGTCTCCTCCCGCGACGAGGGCACCCTCACGCGCGTGGACGCGGAGACCGGCGAACTGACCGTGCTGGGCGAGGTGCCGGGTGTGGCGCCCGGCGGCGAGGGCGGGCTGCTGGGCATCGCCCTGTCCCCGGCGTTCGCCGAGGACCACCTCGTCTACGCGTACTTCACCACCGAGTCCGACAACCGCATCGCCCGCATGCTGTACGACGAGAGCCGGCCCGCCGGGCAGCAGCTCGGCGCGCCGGACACGGTCCTGCGGGGCATCCCCAAGGGCGTCGTCCACAACGGCGGGCGCATCGCGTTCGGGCCCGACGGGATGCTGTACGCGGGCACCGGCGACACGGGCGACACGGGCCTGGCTCAGGACAAGGCGTCGCTGGGCGGCAAGATCCTTCGGATGACCCCGGACGGGCAGCCCGTGCACGGCAACCCCGCCGCGGACTCGGTCGTCTACTCGTACGGGCACCGCAATGTGCAGGGCCTCGCGTGGGACGCGCGCAAGCGGCTGTGGGCGGCCGAGTTCGGGCAGAACACCTGGGACGAGCTCAACCTGATCGAGCCGGACGGCAACTACGGCTGGCCGGAGGCGGAGGGCAGGGGCGGCGGCGCCGGGTTCACCGAGCCGGTCGCGCAGTGGCCGGTGGCGGACGCGTCGCCGAGCGGCATCGCCGTCGTGCGCGGCTCGGTGTGGATGGCCGCGCTGCGCGGCGAGCGGCTGTGGCGGGTGCCGCTGGCGGGCGACAAGCCGTCGTCGGCGCCGCAGGCGTTCCTGGAGGGCGAGTACGGCCGGCTGCGCACCGTCGTCGCGGCCGGCGGCGACCGGCTGTGGCTGGTCACCAGCGAGACGGACACGCGCGGCACCCCGGAGGCGGGTGACGACCGCATCCTGCTGCTGGAGGTGGGGTAGCCGGCCGTCAGCGGGCCTCCTGCGGGGCGTCGAGCAGCCGGAGCCGGTGCGCCAGGGCGGCCGCCTCCGTACGGCTGGAGGCGCCCAGCTTCGCCAGGATGCGCGACACGTGGACGCTCGCCGTCTTCGGGGAGATGAACAGCTCCTCGGCGATGGCCCGGTTCGTACGCCCCCGCGCGACCAGCCGCAGCACGTCCCGCTCCCGGCCGGTCAGCCCGAAGGCGGGCCCGGGCGCGGGCGGCGCGGCGGGCTCGCCCGGGTCGAGCGACAACCGGGCGCGGGCCGCCAGCAGTTCCGCGTCCTCCCGCAAGGCGCGCGCGCCCAGCCGGACGGCCACCGCGCGGGCCTCCCGCAGCGCCTCCGCCGCCTCGTCCCGGTCCCGGCCGCCCGCCAGCAGGGCGTCCGCCAGCCGGTACCGGGCGCGGGCCAGCTCGTAGGGCCGCTGGAGCCGCTCCAGGGCGGCCACCAGCGCCGCCCACCGGTCCGGGTCGTCCCGGCCCTCGGCGCGGGCCAGCTCCGCCGCGACGAACTCCGCGTACGCCTCCCACAGCGGGACCGGCGCGGCGAGCGTCCGGGCCCCGTCCCGCACCGTCCGCACGGCCCGTTCCGCTTCCGCGTCGCCCACGACTCCCCTCGGGTCGGCTGGCCGGGCGTCGGCCTCCGCGGTGGCCGCCGCCAGCAGCAGCGGCCAGGCGTACCGGTGCGTGCCCGCCGGGAAGCCGTCGGCCACCGCCCCGGCCAGCAGTTCCCGTACCTCCCCGGTCCGGCCGCGCGCCGCGGCGACCGTCAGCTCCAGGCGGGTCAGCGGCAGCGTGAACTGCGGCATCGGCGCGTGGGCGCCGAGCAGTTCGCGGGCGCGTGCCGTGTGCGCGGCCGCCGCGTCGGTCTCGCCGCGCAGGATGTGCAGCTGGGCGAGGCGCAGCAGGGCGAAACCGCGCGGCTTGGACGAGGCGGCGGCGAGGCGCAGCAGCCGCTGCGCGCCCCGCTCGGCCTCCTCCCACAGGCCGAGCGACAGCTGCGCCTCGGCGAGGTTGCCCAGCACCCACGCCTCGTTGTCCAGCAGGCCGTGCTCGCGCGTGTAGGCGATCCCGGCCTCGGCGACCTCGACGGCCTCGCGGGACCTGCCGACGGATTCCAGGGTGGACGACAGGTTGGTGTGCGCGCGGCCCGCCTCCCCGATCAGGCGCAGCTCCACGGTCCGTTCGCGCACGGCGCGCATCTCGGCGAGGCCGCCCTCGACGTCGCCCGCGTCGACCATGAGGCTGCCGAGGGTGAGCCGGGCGTTCAGCTCGACCGGTTCGACGCCGACGAGGCGCGCGTACTCGACGGCCCGCTCGGCGGCGGTGAGGCTGTCGGGGCCGGGCGCGTGCAGCATGCCCCAGCCGGCGGCGACGGCGAGGACCTGGGCGTGCACGGCCGACGGCGGCAGGCCCCGCACCAGTTCCTGCGCGGTGGCCAGCTCCGCCCAGCCGTCGCCGCGCCCCAGATTGGTGACGAGCCGGGACCGCTCGGTCCAGAACCAGGCGGCCCGCAGCGGGTCGTCGCCGTCCGCCAGGAGCCGCAGCGCCCGTTTGACGATGGTCAGCGCCCGCTCCCGGTCGCCGCACTGGCGGGCGGCCACGGCGGCCTCGGCGAGGAGGTCCAGATAGCGCAGCGGGGTCGTGTCCGGGTCGCAGCCGCACGCCGGATACGCCTCGGCGTGGTCGATGGGGCGCACCGTGTCCCGTACGTCGCGGGGCACGTCGTCCCACAGCTCCATGGCCCGCTCCAGCAGCCGCAGCCGTTCGGCGTGGGCGTGGCGGCGGCGGGCCTCGGCGGCGGCCCGCAGCACGACGGGGAGCGCCTTCGCGGCGTCGTGCGCGTGGTACCAGTAGCCGGCGAGGCGGGTGGTGCGCTCGTCGGCCCGTACGAGGGAGGGGTCGGCCTCCAGGGCCTGCGCGTAGCGGCGGTTGATGCGGGAGCGTTCGCCGGGCAGCAGGTCGTCGCTGACGGCCTCGCGGACCAGCGAGTGGCGGAAGCGGTAGCCGTCGCCGTCGGGCACGGCGAGGAGGATGTTCGCGCCGACGGCGGCCCGCAGGGCGGCGATGAGGTCGTCCTCGGGGAGTCCGGCGACGGCGGCGAGCAGCGCGTACTCGACGGTGGAGCCGCCCTCGGCGACGGTCCTCACGACGTTCTGGGCGTCATCGGGGAGCCGTTCGACGCGGACGAGGAGCAGGTCGCGCAGGGAGTCGCTGAGGCCGCCCGGGGAGCAGCCCTGCTCGTGGCTGACGACGAGTTCCTCCACGAAGAAGGCGTTGCCGTCGGAGCGGCGGAAGATCTCGTCCACCAGCGCGGGGTCCGGTTCGGCCGCGAGGATGCCGGTGAGCTGGCGGTGGACCTCCGCGCGGGTGAAGCGGGGCAGTTCGACGCGGCGCACGGTGCGCAGCCGGTCGATCTCGGCCAGCAGGGGGCGCAGGGCGTGGCGGCGGTGGATGTCGTCGGAGCGGTAGGTGGCGAGGACGACGAGGCGCCCGCCTGCGAGGGTGCGCAGGAGGTAGGCGAGGAGGTGCCGGGTGGAGGTGTCCGCCCAGTGCAGGTCCTCCAGCACGAGGACGACGGTGTGGTCGGCGGCGACGCGTTCCAGGAGGCGTACGGCCAGCTCGAAGAGGCGGGCGGTGCCGTCGTCGGCGTGCGGCTCGTGGTGGCCGTGCGGATCGCCCAGCTCGGGCAGGAGGCGGGCCAGTTCGCCCTCCTGCCCCTCGGCCGCGGCGGCGAACGCGTCGGGCAGGGCGCGGCGCAGGGCCCGCAGGGCGGTGGCGAACGGGGCGAAGGGCAGCCCGTCGGCGCCGATCTCGACGCAGCCCCCGACGGCGACGGCGGCACCGCGCCGGCGCGCCTCGCCGAGGAACTCCTCGACGAGGCGCGTCTTGCCGACGCCCGCCTCGCCCGCGACGAGCAGCGCGCGGGGCTCGCCCTCGGCGGCGCGGGTCAGGGCGTCGGTGAGCGCGGTCAGTTCGGCGGTCCGGCCGACGAACACGGGGCTGAGCGACGTGATCTCCACGCCGCCGAGGATCGCACAGGTGTACGCCATCGGGGGCGGCCGTCTCAGGCGGCGCGGGCGAACCGGCGCCGTTCACCGCCCACCCGCCGTCCGGGCGCGTCGCCGTCGGAGCCGCGCGCGGGGCGGCCCGTGCGCCGCGCGGCGCGTGCGCGGCGGGCGAGGCGTTCGGCGTCGGCCTGCCGGACCAGTTCGGCGTGGCGGGCGGCGTGGTGGGCGGCGAGGGCGTCGTACGGGAACATCGCGGTCTCCCTGGAGGGTCGGGACCCGGTCCTTCCGGGCTGCTCCGACTCTCCTCCAGCAGGGGGTGCCCGCACATCGGGTAAGTGCCGCATCCCCACGGCGGGAGACGCCTTACGCCCCGCCCCCGAGGGCCTTACGCGGCGGGCCGGCCGGCCGCACGGGCTTACCCGCCCGCGGCAGGACCGTCACGGTGCTCCCCCGCCGCGGGGCTACGGTACGAGCTCGCCCTCGCCGCTCGCGCGCTGCCCGGGGAACTCCGTGCGGCCGGGTCCGCGGCACTCCGGGGCCTCGATGCTGATGCGCGGCAGCCAGCGGTCCAGGGAGCGCGGCAGCCACCAGTTGGCGCCGCCGAGCAGGTGCATCAGGGCGGGGACGAGCAGGGTGCGCAGGACGAACGCGTCCAGCGCGACGGCGGCGGCCAGTCCGATGCCGAACATGGCGATGACGCGGTCCCCGGAGAGGACGAACGCCAGGAACACGGCGATCATGATGACGGCGGCCGAGTTGATCACGCGGCTGGTCTCGGCGAGGCCGACCCGGACCGCGCGCCGGTTGTCACCGGTCTCCAGCCACTCCTCGTACATCCGGCTCACCAGGAACACCTGGTAGTCCATGGACAGGCCGAACAGCACGGAGACGGCGATCACCGGCAGGAACGGTTCGATGGGCCCGGCGCGGCCCAGGCCGAGCAGTTCGCTGCCCCAGCCCCACTGGAAGACCGCCACGACGATCCCGAACGCCGAGGCGACGGCGGCGACGTTCATCGCGGCCGCCTTCAACGGGATGCCGATGGACCGGAACGCCAGCAGGAGCAGCAGGCAGCCGAGCGCGATGACGACGCCGACGAACAGCGGCAGCTTGCCGACGATGACCTGGGCGAAGTCGTCGTACGCGGCGGTGATGCCGCCCACGTGGACGTCGAGGGAGCTGCCGCTCTCCGCGGCGGGCAGCACATCGGCGCGCAGCCGCTCGACCAGTTCGCTGGTCCGCTGCGACTGGGGCGCGGAGTCCGGTACGACGGTGACGACGGCGGTCCCGCCGCCCCCGCTGTAAGTGACGGGGCCGACCGACTCGACGCCCGGCGTGCCGGCGAGCTGGGCGGGCAGCCGCTCCACGGCGAGCCGGTCGCCCGCGCCGCCGAGTTCGGCGACGAGGGTCAGCGGGCCGTTGACGCCAGGGCCGAAGCCGTCGGCGAGCAGGTCGTACGCCTGGCGGGTGGTGGCCGTGGCGGGGTCGTTGCCCTGGTCGGACGTGCCCAGGCGCAGCGAGAGCGTCGGCAGGGCGAGGACCAGCATCACGACGGCGGCGACGGCGCCCAGCTTCTTGGGGTGCCGCTCCACGAACGCGGACCAGCGGGCGGCGAACCCGGTGGGCAGCTCCGGCTCGGGGCCGTGCTCGGCGAGGCGGCGGCGCTCGCGGCGGGACAGGGCCCGCATGCCGATGAGGGACAGCAGCGCGGGCAGCAGCGTGACCGACGCGGCGACGGTGAGCACGACGGTGAGCGAGGCGGCGACGGCGACGCCGTTGAGGAAGCTCAGCCGCAGGATGAGCATGCCGAGCAGGGCGATGCAGACGGTGGCGCCCGCGAAGACGACGGCGCGGCCGGTCGTGGCGACGGCGTTGCGCGCGGCCTCGGCGACGTCCAGACCGCGTTTGAGGCCCTTGCGGTGGCGGGTGACGATGAACAGCGCGTAGTCGATGCCGACGCCGAGGCCGATGAGCAGGCCGAGCATCGGCGCGAAGTCGGCGACGGTCATGACATGGCCGAGCAGTGCTATGCCGGAGTAGGCGGTGCCGACCCCGACGAGGGCCGTGGCGATGGGCAGGACGCTCGCCGCGAGGGAGCCGAAGGCGAGGAAGAGGACGACCGCCGCGACGGCGACGCCGACGATCTCCGCCGTGTGGGAGCCGCCGCCCTGGGGGACGGCGGCGACGGTGCCGCCGACCTCCACCTGGAGGCCGTCGCCCGATGCGGCGCGCGCGGTGTCCACGAGGGCCCGCGCCTGCGCCTCGGGGATGTCGTCGGCGAGCCGGTCGAAGGTGACGGTGGCGTAGCCGGTGCGGCCGTCGTCGCTGATCTGCGCGGGGCCGGACGGCGGGGTGACCGCCGCGACCCCGGGGAGGTCCTCGACCCGGTCGAGCATGGCGGTGACCCGCTGCTCGACGGCGGCGCCCCGTACGTCGCCGTGCTCGCTGTGCCAGACGATGGTGCCGCTGTCGCCGCCCCGGCCGGGGAACGCCTCCTGGAGCACCGCCGTGGCGCGGCCGGACTCGGTGCCGGGGACCTCGTAGTCGTTCGAGTACGCGGAACCGGCGACCCCGGCGGCCACCGTGACTCCGCAGAGCGCGGCGAGCCACAGCAGTACGGTGACGAGTCGGTGGCGCACGCACCACCGGGCGATCGCTGCCAAGGGCTTCGCTCCCAGATCCGGGGGGTCCTGGTCCGGTACCGGGAACCTCCCGGAGGACACATGACCGCATGGGGAACAACTCTCGCAGCGAAAAGAGATCGTTTGCCCGTTTCGTGGGTTTAGTCACAGCACCTGGAGTACACGGCGGCGGCAGTGACGGGCGGGCGGCGCCATCAGGACGCGGGGCGCGGCGGGGCGCCGGCGCGTGAGGCGCTGTGCCGGGGCGCGGGAACGCCAAGGGCGGCGCACCGGTCTCGGTGCGCCGCCCTCGTACGGCGGGTGGGGCGTGACTCAGCCCTCGCTGACGCCCAGCTTCTCCAGGATCAGCTCCCGGACCCGGGCCGCGTCGGCCTGGCCGCGCGTCGCCTTCATGACCGCGCCGACCAGCGCGCCCGCCGCGGCGACCTTGCCGCCGCGGATCTTGTCGGCGATGGCCGCGTTGGCCGCGATGGCCTCGTCCACGGCGGCGCCCAGCGCTCCCTCGTCGGAGACGACCTTGAGGCCGCGCTTGTCGACGACGGTGTCCGGGTCGCCCTCGCCCGCGAGGACGCCCTCGATGACCTGGCGGGCCAGCTTGTCGTTGAGGTCGCCGGAGGTCACCAGCTCCGTCACCCGGGCGACCTGCGCCGGGGTGATGGCCAGCCCCTCCAGGGACGTGCCGGTCTCGTTGGCGTGCCGGGACAGCTCGCCCATCCACCACTTGCGGGCCTGGTCGGCCGGGGCGCCCGCGTCGATCGTGGCGACGATCAGGTCGAGCGCGCCGGCGTTGAGGATGGCCTGCATGTCCAGAGCGGAGACGCCCCACTCCTCGCGCAGCCGGTTGCGGCGCACGCGCGGCAGCTCGGGCAGCCCGGCGCGGATCTCCTCGACCCACTCGCGGCTCGGCGCGACGGGCACGAGGTCCGGCTCGGGGAAGTAGCGGTAGTCCTCCGCCTCCTCCTTGACCCGGCCGGACGTCGTGGAACCGTCGTCCTCGTGGAAGTGGCGGGTCTCCTGGACGATCGTGCCACCGCCGATGAGCACCGCGGCGTGCCGGCGGACCTCGTAGCGGACGGCCCGCTCGACGGACCGGAGCGAGTTGACGTTCTTGGTCTCGCTGCGGGTGCCGAACTTCTCCGTGCCGATGGGACGCAGCGACAGGTTGACGTCGCAGCGCATCTGGCCCATCTCCATGCGGGCCTCGGAGACACCGAGGGCGCGGATGAGGGCGCGCAGCTCGGCGACGTACGCCTTGGCGACCTCGGGGGCGCGGTCGCCGGCGCCGACGATCGGCTTGGTGACGATCTCGATCAGCGGGATGCCGGCGCGGTTGTAGTCCAGCAGCGAGTGGGACGCGCCGTGGATACGGCCGGTGGCGCCGCCGACGTGCGTCGACTTGCCCGTGTCCTCCTCCATGTGGGCGCGCTCGATCTCCACGCGGAAGACCTCGCCGTCCTCCAGCTGGACGTCCAGGTAGCCGTTGAAGGCGATCGGCTCGTCGTACTGGGAGGTCTGGAAGTTCTTCGGCATGTCCGGATAGAAGTAGTTCTTCCGGGCGAAGCGGCACCACTCGGCGATCTCGCAGTTCAGCGCGAGGCCGATCTTGATCGCGGACTCCACGCCCGTCGCGTTGACGACGGGCAGGGCGCCGGGCATGCCGAGGCAGACCGGGCAGGTCTGGGTGTTCGGTTCGGCGCCCAGCTCCGTGGAGCAGCCGCAGAACATCTTGGTCTTGGTGCCGAGTTCGACGTGCACCTCCAGGCCCATGACGGGCTCGAAGGTGGCGAGGGCGTCCTCGTACGACACCAGGTCAGTCGTGACGGTCACGGTGAAAACAATCCCTCTCAGCCGAACAGGACGTCGTCGTCACCGACGCGCTTCAGCTCGCGCACCAGGATGGCGAGTCCGGTCGCGATGGCGGCGGCGGACACGGCGGCGTCCAGCAGCAGCAGCGTGTCGCTCTCGGTGCGGGCCTTGCGGGCCTGCTTGACCACGCTGAGCACGCCGAACGCGGTGGTGCCGATCGACAGGTAGGTGCCCGCCCTCGACTTCTTGAAGCCCTTGGCCTTGGTCAGTGCGTTCACTGTGCTCCTCCGTTCGCTTCTCCGCCCACGCGGCGCAGAGGTGCGGCTTTCGTCGTCGTCTGCGGCCCGGAGGCCACGCGTGCGTCGCTCACAGTGCTCCTCCGTTCGCTTCTCCGCCCACGCGGCGCAGAGGTGCGGCTTTCGTCGTCGTCTGCGGCCCGGAGGCCACGCGTGCGTCGCTCACAGCGCTCCTCCGTTCGCTTCTCCGCCCACGCGGCGCAGAGGTGCGGCTTTCGTCGTCGTCTGCGGCCCGGAGGCCACGCGTGCGTCGCTCACAGCGAGGGAGCCTCCTCCAGCAGCGGGTGGCCCCAGCGTGCCACGAAGGCGGCCTCGACCGCGGCGCCCACCTTGTAGAGGCGGTCGTCCTTCAGGGCGGGAGCGATGATCTGCAGTCCGACCGGCAGGTTGTCCTCCGGCGCCAGGCCGCAGGGCAGCGACATGGCGGCGTTGCCCGCCAGGTTGGTCGGGATGGTGCACAGGTCGGCCAGGTACATCGCCATCGGGTCGTCGGCGCGCTCGCCGATCGGGAAGGCGGTGGTCGGGGTCGTCGGGGAGACGATCACGTCGACCTGCTCGAAGGCCTTCTCGAAGTCGCGCGTGATGAGCGTGCGGACCTTCTGCGCGGAGCCGTAGTACGCGTCGTAGTAGCCGGAGCTGAGCGCGTACGTGCCGAGCATGATGCGGCGCTTGACCTCGTCGCCGAAGCCGGCCTCGCGGGTCAGCGAGGTGACCTCCTCCGCCGAGCGCGTGCCGTCGTCGCCGGTCCGCAGGCCGTAGCGCAGGCCGTCGAAGCGGGCGAGGTTGGAGGAGCACTCGGAGGGCGCGATCAGGTAGTACGCGGAGAGCGCCAGGTCGAAGGAGGGGCAGTCCAGCTCGACGATCTCGGCGCCCAGCTCCTTCAGCAGCTCGACGGACTCGTCGAACCGCTGCACGACGCCGGCCTGGTAGCCCTCGCCGCGGAACTGCTTGACGACGCCGACGCGCATGCCCTGGACGCTGCCGTTGCGCGCGGCCTCGACGACCGGCGGGACGGGCGCGTCGATGGACGTGGAGTCCATCGGGTCGTGCCCGGCGATGACCTCGTGGAGGAGGGCCGCGTCGAGGACGGTGCGCGCGCAGGGGCCGCCCTGGTCGAGGGAGGACGAGAAGGCGACCATGCCGTAGCGGGAGACCGCGCCGTACGTCGGCTTGACGCCGACCGTGCCGGTGACGGCGGCGGGCTGGCGGATGGAGCCGCCGGTGTCCGTGCCGATGGCGAGCGGGGCCTCGTACGACGCGAGGGCGGCCGAGGAGCCGCCGCCGGAGCCGCCGGGGATGCGGGTGAGGTCCCACGGGTTGCCGGTGGGGCCGTAGGCGCTGTTCTCGGTGGAGGACCCCATGGCGAACTCGTCCATGTTGGTCTTGCCGAGGATGACCACGTCGGCGGCGCGCAGCCTGGCGACGAGCGTCGCGTCGTACGGCGGGATCCAGCCTTCGAGCATCTTCGAGCCGACGGTGGTCGGCATGTCGCGCGTGGTGAAGATGTCCTTCAGGGCGAGCGGGACGCCGGCGAGCGGGCCCAGTTCCTCGCCGCGCTCGCGCTTCTCGTCCACGGCGCGGGCCTGCGCGAGGGCGCCCTCGCGGTCGACGTGCAGGAAGGCGTGGACCTTCTCGTCCACCGCCTCGATGCGGGCGAGGTGCGCCTCGGTGACCTCGACGGCGGTGAGCTCGCCGGAGGCGATCTTCGCCGCGATCTCGGCGGCGGTGAGCTTGATGATGGTGCTGTCCGTCATGTCGGTCAGTCCTCCCCGAGGATCTGCGGCACCTTGAAACGCTGCTTCTCCTGGGCCGGGGCCCCGGAGAGCGCCTGCTCGGGGGTGAGCGACGGACGGACCTCGTCCGCGCGCATGACGTTGGTCAGCGGCAGCGGGTGGGAGGTCGGCGGAACGTCTTGGTCGGCGACCTCGGAGACGCGGGCGACCGCGCCGATGATGTCGTCGAGCTGGGCGGCGAAGTGGTCGACCTCTTCGTCCTTCAGCTCCAGACGCGCCAGCCGTGCGAGGTGGGCGACCTCCTCGCGCGTGATGCCAGGCATGCAGCGATCCTCAGGGGTGAGTGATTGGGTTTTGGCCCAATCCTATGGGTCGTGCCGCGATGCCCGTGAAACGGTTTGCCCCTCCGTCCGTACCTCTCCGTGCGACCGGGCGGCCGCAGGGGGCGGTCCGGCCCGGGGCGGCCGGCGCCCGGAGGGGCCGTCGGGTCTAGGTGACGGGGTGGCTGGACGGGTGGCCGGAGGGGTGGTCCGGGGAGTGGTCGGACGGGACGGGCGGGGCCGGCGGGGGCTGCGGGAGCGCCGCCGCGGGGCGCTGCCAGCCGTGCACGCCGCGGGCGCGGAGCCAGGCCGTCGTCTCGTGCGGCGGCATCGCCGCGGCGACCAGCCAGCCCTGGACGGCGTCGCAGCCCAGGTCGCGCAGGCGCTCCCAGGTCTCGTCGTCCTCGACGCCCTCGGCGACGACGAGGAGGCCCAGCGAGTGGGCGAGGTCGACGGTGCAGCGGACGATCTCCGCGTCCTCCGTGTCGACGGCGAGACGGGCGACGAACGAACGGTCGATCTTCAGTTCGCTGACGGGGAGGCGGCGCAGGTGGACGAGGGACGAGTAGCCGGTGCCGAAGTCGTCCAGGGACATCTTCACGCCGTGGCCGGTCAGCCCGGCGAGGGTGTCGGCGGCGCGCTGCGGGTCCTCCAGCAGGACATGCTCGGTGATCTCCAGCTGGAGGGCACCGGCGGGCACGCCGTGCCGGGCGAGGCGGGCCGCGACGGCTCCCGCGAAGCCGGGGCTGTGGACGTCGCGCGGCGAGACGTTCACCGCGACGGGCACCTCCAGGCCCTGGGCGCGCCAGCGGGCGACCTGGCCGAGCGCCGTCTCCAGGACGTACTCGGTGAGGTGCGGCATCAGGCCGGACGACTCGGCGATGGCGATGAACTCGTCCGGGGGGACGCGGCCGCGCTCCGGGTGGACCCAGCGGACCAGCGCCTCCAGGCCGGCGACATGGCCGTCGAAGCGGACCTTGGGCTGGTAGTGCAGCTCCACCTCGCCGGCGTCGAGGGCGCGGCGCAGGTCGCCGAGGAGGCCGAGCCGGTCGGGGGTGTTGGAGTCGCGCTTGGACTCGTACACCTCCACGCCCGTGCGGTCCCGCTTCGCCTGGTACATGGCGACGTCGGCGCGCTGGAGGAGCCCTTCGGCGTCCAGGGCGTGGTCGGGGAAGACGGCGACGCCCGCGCTGGCCTCCAGGACGAGCGTGAGCCCGTCGAGGTCGAGCGGCGACGACAGGTCGGCGGCGAGGTGGCGGGCGACGCGCTGGGCGCTGGTGGTGGAGTCGGTGGCCGGGAGCAGCACGGCGAACTCGTCGCCGCCGAGCCGGGCGGCCTCGGCGCCGCGCGGCAGGGCGAGGCGGAGCCGTTCGGCGATCTGGAGGAGCAGCCGGTCGCCGGCGAGATGGCCGAGGGTGTCGTTGACGGAGCGGAAGCGGTCGAGGTCGATCAGTACGAGGGCGGCGCGGCGGTTGTCCGCCTCGGCGGCCTCCAGGGCGGTCCAGGTGCGTTCGAGCAGCCACTGGCGGTTGGGGAGGCCGGTGAGCGGGTCGCGCAGCTGCTCCTCGGCGCGGGCCCGCGCGATCCAGAGGGTGGAGTCGAGGGCGATTAAAGGCACGGCGAACAGCGGGAGCAGGACCGGGAGGGAGACGGCGACGACGCAGATGAGCGGGGCGATGCCGAGCAGCGCGACGGCGACGAGCCCCTGGCGCAGCAGGGCGGTGCGGGCGGCGGTGGGTAGCCCGCCGCCCTGCGGGGCGAGCGTGTACCACAGGACGAGCCGGGTCACCACCAGGTACGTCCCGGCCGCGAGGGCGACTTCCGGTACGGCGGCGATCCCCCATTCGAGGGGCTGCCAGGGCCGTTCGACGGACGGCACGTCGCCGAAGGCGGCGAGGACGAGCGCGGCGGCGCCGATGCCGAGGACGTCGGCGGCGCCGTGCAGCAGGCCCTGCCGCCAGCGGTGGCGGCGGGCGGCGCCGACGAGGACGACGACGGCGAGGCTGACCAGCCCGGCGGGCACCCAGCCGTACAGCAGGAGCACGGCGAGGGTGAGGGCGGCGCCGGAGCCCGTGCCGCCCCACCAGCGGTCGCGGCCGAGGGCCACGAGGTGGCCCACGACGATGCCGGTGAGGACGGCGAGGGACCAGCCGGTCGTCCCACCGGGGAAGAGGGCGTGTCCGCCGTCGACGGCGCGGTAGAAGCCGGTGGCGAGCGCGATCGCCGCGAGGGTCACGACGACGGCGGGCAGTCTGGCGAGGAACTGCTCGCAGGCCGCCGTGTACCCCGCTCGCGTACGCGGTCGTGCGACCGGGTCGGCACTCTCGGTCGGTTTCATTCCGTCCCTCTCACAGCCGGCGGTGCCGTTGCCTCTGCCTGGTGATGGCCTGTTGTCGTGCCACCACGACTGGACTTCCAACGCGGCCGCGCACGACAGGCGCACGTCACAACAGTAGGCCGCGGAGGGCGTTGACGGGCAGCGCTCTACAGCTCTTGCCCGAATGCGACCCGGCCACCCTTATCCGTCTGATATGCGCTGAACGGGTGACGTTTTCCGGCCTGTTCCATGCGCTCGTCCGTCTACTGTTCGACCGGGACGGCCACTTCGCGGGCGGCGTCGGGGCCCTGCTCCAGCAGGACGGCGAAGCCGGCCTCGTCCAGAACCGGAACCTTCAGCTGGACCGCCTTGTCGTACTTGGAGCCCGGGTTCTCCCCCACCACCACGAACGCCGTCTTCTTGGAAACGGAACCGGTGACCTTGGCGCCCGCCCGCTGGAGGGCCTCCTTCGCGCCGTCCCGCGTGTGGTTCTGGAGCGTGCCGGTGACGACGACGGTGAGCCCTTCGAGCGGGCGGGGGCCCTCGTCCTCGCCGGTGCTCTCCTCCTCCATGCGGACGCCCGCGGCGCGCCACTTGCGCAGGATCTCGCGGTGCCAGTCCTCCGAGAACCACTGCTTCAGGGAGGCGGCGATGGTCGGGCCGACGCCCTCGACGGCCGCCAGCTCCTCCTCGGTGGCCTGTTCGACGCGGTCGATGGAGCGGAACTCGCGGGCCAGCGCCTCGGCGGCGACGGGGCCGACGTGGCGGATCGACAGGGCCGTGATGACCCGTGCGAGGGGGCGCGTCTTGGCCTCCTCGATGTTGGCGAGCATCGCCAGGGCGTTCTTCTTCGGCTCGCCCTGCTGGTTGGCGAAGACGGTGACGACCTTCTCCTCGCCGGTCTTCGGGTCCCGCTTGGGCAGCCCGCTGTCCTGGTCCAGGACGTACGCCTTGATGGGCAGCAGCTTCTCGATCGTCAGGTCGAACAGGTCGCCCTCGTCCGCGATCGGCGGCTCGGCGGGCTCCAGCGGGCGGGTGAGCGCCGCCGCGGCGACGTAGCCGAAGTTCTCGATGTCGAAGCAGCGGCGCCCCGCCAGGTAGAACAGCCGTTCCCGCAGCTGGGCGGGGCACGTACGGGCGTTCGGGCAGCGCAGGTCGACGTCGCCCTCCTTCATGGGCTTCAGGGGCGTCCCGCACTCGGGGCACTCGGCCGGCATGACGAACTCCCGCTCGCTGCCGTCCCGCAGGTCCACCACGGGCCCCAGGATCTCCGGGATGACGTCGCCGGCCTTGCGCAGCACGACCGTGTCGCCGATCAGGACGCCCTTGGCGCGCACCACGTCCTGGTTGTGCAGGGTGGCGAACTCGACCTCCGAGCCGGCGACCGTCACCGGCTCCACCTGCGCGTACGGCGTGACGCGGCCCGTGCGGCCGACGCCGACGCGGATGTCGACCAGCTTGGTGTTGACCTCCTCGGGGGCGTACTTGTACGCGATCGCCCAGCGCGGGGCGCGGGAGGTGGAGCCGAGGCGGCCCTGGAGGCGGATCTCGTCCAGCTTGACGACGACGCCGTCGATCTCGTGCTCCACCGAGTGGCGGTTCTCGCCGAAGTACGCGATGAACTCCCGGACGCCGTCGATGCCGTCCACCACGCGGTTGTGCCGGGCCGTGGGCAGGCCCCACTCGTGGAGCAGGTCGTACGCCTGCGACAGCCGGTCCAGGCTCAGGCCCTCCAGGGCGCCGATGCCGTGCACCACCATGTGCAGCGGGCGCGTGGCCGTGACGCGGGGGTCCTTCTGGCGGAGCGAACCGGCCGCGGCGTTGCGCGGGTTGGCGAAGGGCTTGTCCCCGGCGGCGACCAGACGGGCGTTCAGCTCCTCGAACTTCTCCATCGGGAAGTAGACCTCGCCGCGGATCTCCACCAGGTCCGGGACGCGGTCGCCCTTCAGGCGCTCCGGGATGTCGGAGATCGTGCGGACGTTCGGCGTGATGTCCTCGCCGGTGCGGCCGTCGCCGCGGGTCGCCGCGCGCGTGAGGCGGCCCTTCTCGTACGTGAGGTTCACGGCGAGGCCGTCGACCTTCAGCTCGCACAGGAAGTGGTGCTCCGCCGAGCCGACGTCCCGGCCGACGCGCTCCGCCCAGGCGGCGAGGCCCTCGTCGTCGAAGACGTTGTCCAGGGACAGCATGCGCTCACGGTGCTGGACGGCCGTGAACTCCGTCTCGTACGTCCCGGCGACCTTCTGCGTGGGCGACTCGGGCGTACGCAGCTCCGCGTACCGCTCCTCCAGCTCCTCCAGGGACCGCAGCAGCCGGTCGAACTCGGCGTCGCTGATGACCGGCTGGTCCTTCACGTAGTACCGGAAGCGGTGCTCCTCGACCTCTTCGGCCAGCCGGGCGTGCTCCTCCCGCACCTCCGCCGGTACCGCGTCGCGCTGGTCATGCTGTTCGACAGCCACGTCGATCCTCCCGTTACTCAGGGTTGTCCGCGAGGGACTTCGCCGCCTTGACACAGTGCGCCAGCGCGCGGCGGGCATAGTCGGGCGAAGCACCCGCCAGCCCGCACGTCGGAGTGATCACCAACGACTCGGCGAGAGTCCCCGGATTCAGCCCCAGCCTGCGCCACAGCGTCCTGACACCCATGACGCTACCGGCAGGGTCTGACAACGCGCGGTCAGTGGAGGGCACGACGCCCGCGAACAGCTTCGTGCCGCCCTCGACGGCCTCACCGATCGCCTCCTCGTCACGCTCCGTGAGAAGTCCGAAATCGAACGAGATGGCCGCGGCGCCGGCCCGGCGCAGCAGCGCGAACGGCACGTCGGGGGCGCACGAGTGCACGACGGCGGGCCCGTCGTGGACGCCCATCACGTCCCGCAGCGCGCTCTCCGCGACCTGCCGGTCCACGGCCCGGTAGGTGCGGTAGCCGCTGGCGGTCCTGACCTGACCGCGCAGGACCGCGGTGAGGGAGGGCTCGTCGAGCTGGAGCACCACCCGGGCGCCCGGGACCCGGCGGCGCACCTCCGCGAGGTGGCCGCGCAGCCCCTCGGCGAGCGACGCGGCCAGGTCGCGGCAGGCCCCGGGGTCGCCGAGGGCCGCCTCGCCGCCCCGCAGCTCCAGCGCGGCGGCGAGCGTCCAGGGGCCGACCGCCTGGACCTTCAGCAAGCCGGTGTACCCCTGGGTGAACTCCTCCAGCGCGTCGAGGTCCTCGCCCATCCACGAGCGGGCCCGGCGGGTGTCCCTGCCGGGCCGGTCGCTGACCCGCCAGCCGCTGGGCTCGACATGCGCGTAGACCTCGACCAGCAGCCCCAGCGTCCGGCCGATCATGTCGGCGCCGGGGCCGCGGGCGGGCAGTTCGGGCAGGTGGACGAAGTCCTCGAAGGACCCGGTCACGGTCCTGGCGGCCTCACGGGCGTCGCCGCCCGGCATCGACCCGACCCCCGTAGCCGGGCCCCAGTTGATGTCGTCGCTGTGGTTGTTCTCGCTCACCCGGGAAGGGTACGCGCAGGCGGCTACCGGCCCGGCCGGACGGTGAGGTCCTGGATCTCCGCGTCGCGCGGCAGGTCGATGGCCGTCAGGACGGTCGTGGCGACCGACTCGGGGTCCATGAGCCCGGACGGGTCGTACTCCCTGCCCTCCTGCTGGTGGACCTTGGCCTGCATGGGGCTGGCCGTGCGGCCGGGGTAGACGGACGTGACGCGGACGCCGTGGCCGTGCTCCTCCGCGCGCAGCGCGTCGGCGAGGGCCTTCAGACCGTGCTTGGACGCGGCGTACGCGGACCACTCGGGGTTGGCGCGCAGCCCGGCACCGGAGTTGACGAACACGACGTGCCCCTGGGAGACCCGCAGCTGCGGCAGGAGCAGCCGGGTCAGCTCGGCGGGGGCGACCAGGTTGACGTCGAGCTGGGTGCGCCACGCCTTGGTGGTCAGCTCGCCGACGGGTCCGAGGTCCACGACGCCGGCGATGTGCAGCAGCGTGTCGAGCCGGTCGGGCAGTTCCTGGTGGGAGAAGGCCCACGACAGCCGGTCCGGGGCGGCGAGGTCCCCGACGAGGGTGCGGGCGCCCGGGTACAGACCGGCCAGTTCCTTGGCCCGGCCGGCGTCGCGGGCCAGCAGGATCAGGTCGTCCCCGCGCGCGTGGAGGCGGCGGGCGACGGCCGCGCCGATGCCGGAGCCGGCGCCGGTGATCAGGTGTGTGGTCATGGGGGCCATGCTCGCACCCGCGCCGTCAGCGGATCCCGGCGGCCTCTTCCAGGTAGGCGAGCGCGGAGACGCCGTCCTCGGCGAAGAACACCAGCTCGGTGAGGGGCAGCGGCAGGAAGCCCTCCTCCTCCATCCGGCGGAACTGCTGCTTCAGCCCGTCGTAGAAGCCGGCCGTGTTGAGCAGGACGACCGGCTTGCCGTGCAGGCCGTGCTTCTTCAGCTCCAGGATCTCGGTCGCCTCGTCCAGGGTGCCGGTGCCGCCCACCATGACGACGATCGCGTCGGACCGGGCCAGCAGCTGCGCCTTGCGCTCCGCCAGGCCCCTGGTCACGATCATCTCGTCGCAGCCGGGGCGCGCCTTGTGGGCGAGGAACTCCACCGACACGCCGACGAGCCGGCCGCCCGCCTGCTGCGCCGCGTCCGCCACGACCTTCATCAGGCCGGAGTCCGAGCCGCCCCACACGAGCGTGTGCCCGCCCTTCGCCAGGAGTCCGGCGAACTCGCGCGCGGGGCCGGTGTAGCGGTCGTCGAGGTCGGCGGCGGAGAGGAAGACGCAGATGTTCATGGGGCAACGGTACGCGGCGGCCGCGTCCGGGAACCGTGCCGGGCGGCCGGGCGTTGCCCCGGTATGACCACTTCGGGGCACCGCATCACCATCGAGCCGGCCGACGGGCCGGTGCGCGTCGTCCGGGACGGCGTGCGGGTCGCGTCGACCACCCGCGCCCTGGCCCTGCGCGAGACGGGCTGCCCCCTGCGGCTGTACATACCGGCCGAGGACGTGCGCGCGGACCTGCTGGAGCCCTCGCGGAAGCGCACGTACTGCCCGTTCAAGGGCACGGCGTCGTACTGGTCCCTGCCGGGCCGCCCGGACGCGGTGTGGGCGTACCCCGATCCGAAGCCCGAAGTCGCCGCCATCCAGGGGCACTTCTGCTTCTACGACGAGGGCGAGAGCTGACGGCGGTCCTTCGCGGAGGGCTTCGGCAAGGAAATTCTCCCCGGCGGCGATGAGTTGGCGGCGGCCCGCCGGTCTGCCCCTGCATGGACGATCTGATGACGAGGGCGGCGGCTCCCGCTGCGCCCGTTCCGGGGTGGGTGACGTCGGCCGACGGCACGCCGATCGCGTACGAGCGGCGGGGCGGGGGGCCGCCGCTCGTGCTGGTCGGCGGGGCGCTGTCGACGGGGGTGGGCGCGTGGCGGCTGGCCGGGCTGCTCGCCGAGCGGTTCACGACGTACACCTACGACCGGCGCGGCCGGGGCGGCAGCGGGTGCGAGGCGGCCGCGTACGACCCGCGGCGGGAGGTCGAGGACCTGGCGGCGGTCCTCGCGGTGGCGGGCGCGGGCGCCGGGGTGCACGGCCTGTCGTCGGGCGGCGCGCTCGTGCTGGAGGCCGCGGCGGCGGGGGTGCCGATGGGGCGCGTCTCGGTGTACGAGCCGCCGTACGGCGCGGACGAGGACGCCCATGACGGGGTGCCGGTCCACCGCCTGGCGCGGGTGCGCCGGCGGGTGCTGGTGCTGGACGGAGGGGCGAGCCCGCAGTGGCTGCGGGACGCGGCGCGGGCGGTCGCGCGGGCCCTGCCGTACGGCCGGCACGCCACCCTGACCGGCCAGACCCATGTGGTGGCCCCCCATGTGCTGGCGCCGGCCGTGGCCGGCTTCCACACGGAGTGAGGGCGCGCGGCGGACGGCCGGGGCCAGGCGTGGCGCGCGGCGGACGACCGGGGCGGCGGGCGGGGGCGCCCCGGACGTCGGGCCGTGGCGGGGGCGGCGGGCGCGGGCACCGGGGCGGCTCCCCGGGCCCCGGACGTCAGGCCGTGGCGGGGGCGGCGGTGCGGCGGGTGGTGGCGGCGATGGTGGCCGAGCCGACCACGCGTGTGCCGTCGTACAGGACGATCGCCTGGCCCGGCGCGACCCCGCGTACGGGCTCGGTGAAGGCGACCTTCAGCTCGTCGCCCTCCAGCACGGCCGTCACCTCCGTCTCGCCGCCGTGGGCGCGCAGCTGCGCCGTGTACGTGCCGGGGCCCTCGGGGGCGCGGCCGCACCAGCGGGGCTTGATCGCCGTGAGGGCGGTGACGTCCAGGGCCTCGGCGGGGCCGACGGTGACGGTGTTGTTCACCGGGGAGATGTCGAGGACGTACCGGGGCTTGCCGTCGGGCGCCGGGTGGCCGATGCGCAGGCCCTTGCGCTGGCCGATGGTGAAGCCGTAGGCGCCGTCGTGGCCGCCGAGCCGGTTGCCGTCCTCGTCCACGATGTCGCCCTCGGCCTTGCCGAGCCGCGAGGCGAGGAAGCCCTGGGTGTCGCCGTCGGCGATGAAGCAGATGTCGTGGCTGTCGGGCTTCTTGGCCACGGCGAGGCCCCGCCGCTCGGCCTCGGCGCGGATCTCGTCCTTGGTGGTGACCGTGTCGCCCAGCGGGAACATGGCGTGCGCGAGCTGGCGCTCGTCGAGCACGCCGAGGACGTAGGACTGGTCCTTGGCCATGTCGGAGGCGCGGTGGAGCTCGCGGGTGCCGTCGGGGAGGGTGACGACCTTGGCGTAGTGGCCCGTGCAGACCGCGTCGAAGCCCAGCGCGAGCGCCTTGTCGAGGAGCGCCGCGAACTTGATCTTCTCGTTGCAGCGGAGGCACGGATTGGGCGTGCGGCCCGCCTCGTACTCGGCGATGAAGTCCTCCACGACGTCCTCGCGGAAACGCTCCGCCAGGTCCCACACGTAGAAGGGGATGCCGATCACGTCGGCGGCGCGGCGGGCGTCGCGGGAGTCCTCGATGGTGCAGCAGCCGCGGGCGCCGGTGCGGAAGGACTGCGGATTGGCGGAGAGCGCCAGGTGCACCCCGGTCACGTCGTGGCCCGCCTCGGCGGCGCGGGCGGCGGCAACGGCGGAGTCCACGCCGCCGGACATGGCGGCGAGGACGCGGAGGGGGCGCGGGGAGGTCTCAGTCATAGCCCTACCAGGGTACGGGGCGCCGGGAACCGTCGTCGTGGCAGTGAGCGTTCTCGGTGGCATGGGCCAGGAAGAGACCGGACGGGTGAGGCGGCGCGCGGTGCTGATCGGCGGCGGCGCCGCGGTGGCGGGCGCCGCCGCGCTGGGCTGGGACGAGCTGCGGCGGCTGTGGTGGCGGCTGCCGGGCACGGAGAAGCGGCGGGTGGAGGGCGAGCTGGACCACGCGGGGGCGGTGTGGACGGCGGCGGCTCGGGCGAACTGGAGGCGGGCCGACCGGCCGGACGACTTCGGCATCGACCGGGTGGTGATCCATGTGGTGCAGGGCAGCTACGCGACGGCCCTGCGGGTGTTCAAGAACCCGGGGCACGGCGCGGCGACGCACTACGTGGTCGGCAAGGACGGGCGGATCGCCCAGATGATCCGCGAGCTGGACGTGGCGTTCCACGCGGGAAACCGGGAGATGAACGAGCGGAGCATCGGCATCGAGCACGAGGGCTTCGTGGACCGCCCGAAGGACTTCACGCCCGAGATGTACGCGGCGTCGGCGCGGCTGACGGCGGACATATGCGCCCGGTACGGCATACCCGTCGACCGGGAGCACATCATCGGCCATGTCGAGGTGGAGGGCACGGACCACACGGACCCGGGCCCCCACTGGGACTGGGACCGGTACATGGAGCTGGTCCGCCGGGCGGCGTCGGCCCCCCGCCCGTCCGCCTCCCCCGCCTCCGCGTCCCGCGCCACGCGGCAGGGATAGGCCGCCCGTCCGGGGAACCCGGGCGCGCCCCAGCCCCGCGGCGCCCGCGCCGGCGCCGCCTGCCTGACGCGTCCGGACGGGACGGGGGCCGCGGGTGCGCGGAGCGGTCGCGGGGTCAGGTGAGGGCGGCGGCCAGGAGGGCGAAGGCGGCGACGATGACGGCGACGCGGAGGTGGTGGTAGCGCTCCCAGCGGCGCAGCTGCCGCCTCCAGTCGGCGGGCCGGTTCTCGGGGGTCCAGGTCTTGTTCCGGTTGTTGATCGGGACGAGCAGCAGGAGCGACATGACCACGCTGAGGACCAGGAGGCCGGCGGCGGTGAGGACGAGTCCGGTGCCGCGATGGCCCCAGTCGGCGACGGCCCACGCCGCGCTGAGGACGAGCGAGCCGATGTACCAGAACGGCATCAGGGCGCCGAGCATGCGGCCGCCGTGGGCGTGGGCGAGCTGGGCGCTGTCCTCGGGCAGGGCGTCGAGGATCCGGTTCATGACGAAGGCGACGGAGAACTCCACCCCCACCATCAGGCCGACGGTGACGATGGTGACGACCTGGAGCGTGCCGAGCATGGTGATCCTCCGCGTTTCTAGCGCCGCTAGGTGATGAAGCAACGCTAGACCTTCCGCCGCTCGATTGTCTAGCGGTGCTAGCATCAGGGCATGTCGGTACAGGAACGCAAGCAGCGCGAACGGGCGGAGCGCGAGCGCCTCATCGTGGCGACGGCCCGTGAACTCGCCGAGGAGCAGGGCTGGGACGCGGTCACCACCCGCCGGCTCGCCGAGCGCATCGAGTACAGCCAGCCCGTCCTCTACAGCCACTTCCGGGGCAAGCGCGAGATCATCGGCGCCGTCGCCCTGCAGGGGGCCGCCGAGATGGCGGCGGCGGTGCGGGCCGCGGCCTGCGCCGCGGACGGCCCGCGCGACCGGGTCGCCGCGCTGGCCCGCGCCTACCTCGGGTTCGCCGCACACAACCCGGCGGTCTACGACGCGCTGTTCCAGCTGGACGGCGGTCTGGCGTACGCGCGGGAGGACACCCCGGAGGCGTTGAAGGACGCCTTCGCCGCGCTGATGGAGACCCTGGCCGAGGTGGCCGGGGACGGCGTCGAACCGGGGCTTTTCACCGAGACGTTCTGGGCCGCCCTGCACGGCCTGGCCACCCTGACCCGCGCGGGCCGCCTGCCGGCCGAGTACGCCGAGCGCAGGGTGGAGCTGCTGGTGGACCGGCTCGCCATCGTCTGACGCAGGCCCCCCGGCGGGCCCTCGAAGCCCTCCGGGAGACGGCAGCGCGGACAGGGCGGGCGCCCGTTCCGGCGCCCGCCCTCCATGATCGCGGGCCGGGGTGCGGCCTAGCCGAGGCCGGCGGTGCGGGCGCTAGCTGAGGCCGGCGGTGCGGGCGCGGGCGACGGCCGGGCCGATGGCCCGGGCGAGGGCGTCCACGTCGGCGCGGGTGGAGGTGTGGCCGAGGGTGAAGCGCAGCGTGCCGCGCGCCAGGTCCGGGTCGGTGCCGGTGGCCAGGACGACATGGCTGGGCTGGGCGACGCCGGCGGTGCAGGCGGAGCCGGTGGAGCACTCGATGCCCTGGGCGTCGAGGAGCAGCAGCAGCGAGTCGCCCTCGCAGCCGGGGAAGCTGAAGTGGGCGTTCGCGGGGAGCCGATCGTCGGGGTCGCCGCCGAGTACCGCGTCGGGGACGGCCGCCCGTACGGCGTCGATCAGTTCGTCGCGCAGGGCGCCGATCTCCCGGGCGAACCGCTCGCGGTGCTCGGTGGCGATCCGGGCGGCGACGGCGAACGCGGCGACGGCGGGCACGTCGAGGGTGCCGGAGCGCACGTGGCGTTCCTGCCCACCGCCGTGGAGGACGGGGACGGGGCTGTGGGTGCGGCCGAGGAGGAGCGCGCCGATGCCGTAGGGGCCGCCGATCTTGTGGCCCGACACGGTCATGGCGGCGAGCCCGGACTCGGCGAAGGAGACCGGGACCTGGCCGACGGCCTGGACGGCGTCGGAGTGCAGCGGCACGTCGAACTCGGCGGCGACGGCGGCCAGTTCGGCGATCGGCATGAGGGTGCCGATCTCGTTGTTGGCCCACATGACGGTGGCGAGGGCGACGCTGCCGGGGTCGCGTGCGATGGCCTCGCGCAGCGCGTCGGGGTGCACGCGCCCGTACGCGTCGACGGGCAGGTACTCGACGGTGGCGCCCTCGTGCTCGCCGAGCCAGTGGACGGCGTCGAGGACGGCGTGGTGCTCGACCGGGCTGGCCAGGACGCGGACGCGGCGCGGGTCGGCGGCGCGCCGGGACCAGTAGAGGCCCTTGACGGCGAGGTTGTCCGCCTCGGTGCCGCCGGAGGTGAGGACGACCTCGCTGGGCCGGGCCCCGAGCGCCTCGGCGAGCGTCTCGCGGGCCTCCTCGACGGTGCGGCGGGCCCGGCGCCCGGCGGCGTGCAGGGACGAGGCGTTGCCCGTGGCGGTGAGCTGGGCGGTCATCGCCTCGATCGCCTCCGGGAGCATCGGAGTGGTCGCGGCGTGGTCGAGGTAAGCCATGGTGCCCCGATTCTACGAGCCCGGGGCGGGCGCCCGGCGGGGGCGTATCCGGCCATTCGCCGCGGGCCCCCGCGGGGGCCTCAGCCGAGGTTCCAGGACACCGTGCCGTTGGCGGTGACCAGGGCGGCCAGTACGACGAGGTCGGCGACGCCCAGGGCCAGGCCGAGCAGGGCGCGGGCGGGGCGCCGGGTGCCCCGCCGCAGGGCGAGCACGGCGAGGCAGACGGCCATGGGGCCCAGGAGGATGTTGAAGACGAGCAGGCCGACGAGGCCGAGGACGAAGGCGGCGACGGCCATCCCGTCGGCGTCCCGGCGCACGGGCCGGGTGCCGGCGTCCCTGTTCGGGGCGCGCCCCGCGGCGTCCCGGCTCGCGGTCGGCCCGGCGCCGGCGGCGCGGCGCGGCAGTACGGCGGCGAGTCGCATCGCGGCCCCCCGTCAGTTCCGGTGGCGGGGGGCGGAGCGCTCGCGCACGGCGAAGACGAGCAGCCAGAGGGCGATGGCGGTGGCGCCGGCGGCGGTGACGGCCGGCGGCACGAAGGCCGCGGTTCCCATGAGCGTGCCCAGCAGGAGCAGGGCGGCGACGAGGAAGAGCATCGGGTTGCCTCTCGTTGAGCTGACAACTGTGCACTGACTGGTGAGTCTAGTGACGCGTACCCCTGGAGGCGTTGGGCGAACGGTTGTTTACTGCATGGCATGAGTCACACGACGGGAGCCGCGGCCGTCGCGGGCGTCCGGCAGGCGCGCAAGCTCAGGACCCGTCAGGCACTGCTGGACGCGGCGCTCGCGCAGCTGGAGGAGCGGAGCCTGAGCGGGCTGGGGCTGCGGGAGGTGACCCGGGCGGCAGGGATCGCGCCGACGGGGTTCTACCGGCACTTCCGCGACATGGCCGACCTGGGCGTCGCGCTCGTCGAGGAGTCGCTGGGCGGTCTGCACACGACGGTCCGGGCGCACCTGGCGGCGACGGCGGACAGCGAGCGGCTGATCGCCGGGGCGGTGGGGCTGGTGGCCCGTCTCGTACGGGAGCAGCCGGCGCACGTGCGGTTCCTGGCGCGGGAGCGGCACGGCGGGGTGCGGGCGGTGCGGGACGCGATCGGCGGTGAACTCGACCGGTTCGCCGGGGAGGCCGCCGACGCGCTGGCCGGGCTTCCGGAGGCGGCGGGCTGGCGGCGGGAGGACCTGCTGATGCTGGCGCGGCTGTACGTCGACCTGATGGTGACGACCGCGTACGCGCTCCTGGAGGCGGGGCCCGACGGGGCGGCGCGGGAGCGGGTCGAGGGGGAGGCGCGGCAGCGGCTGCGGCTGGTGGCGCTGGGCAGCCGCCACTGGCTGGACTGAACGCGCGCCTCCCCGGGGGGCTTGCGGGCCGGCTGCGTCAGGAGGCGTCGCGCGGGGCGCGGGCGAGCTGGCGGGACTGGGCGACGAGGCGGTCGGCGCTGTCCCACACCTCGGCGTCCTCCTCGAGGAAGCCGCCGGCGAGGTTGCGGGTGGTGATGGAGACCCGCAGCGGGCCGGGCGCGGGGCGGCAGCGGATGTGCGTGGTGAGCTCGACGGTCGGCGTCCAGCCGCTGAGGCCCAGGTCGAAGGCGGTCGGCGGGAGCGCGTCGACGGTCAGCAGCAGGGACAGCGGGTCGGGGTCGCGGCCGTCCGCGAGGCCGAACCAGCCGCGCACCTCGCCCTTGCCGGAGGGGGCGCCGACGGCCCAGCCGATGGTGGCCGGGTCGAGCTTGATGTCCAGGAGGCGGGCGATCTCGGCCGAGCCGGGCAGCGGGGTCGGCGCGTCCGCGGGGCCGAAGCAGTGCTCGTACGGCGGGATGGCGGGCGGCTTGGCGCTGGTGCGCACGTCGTCCGAGAGGGCGTCGAGGTCGCCGTACGTGGCGAGGACCCGGATGCGCTCGGTCTCGGTGCCGTCCTCCGCGTACTGGAAGAGGGACGCCTGGCCCGTCGACAGGGTGCGGCCGGTGCGGACCGTCTCGGTGCGGATCACGGCGGGGCCGGGCAGCGAGGGGGCCAGGTAGTGGGCCGACACGGAGAAGGGGTGCGGGTGCGGCAGGGCTTCGCCCAGGGCGCGGCCCAGCAGGGCGAGCAGGTAGCCGCCGTTGACGACGCCGAAGATCGTCCAGTCGGCGGAGAGGTCCGTGTCGTAGACGCCCGGGGCGCGGAGGTTCACCGCGGTGTCGCGGTCGAACTGACTGCTGCTGTCCATGGCCAGAACCGTACAACAGGTAACTACTAAGCGGTAGCTTTGTGCTCGGGCTCCTCGCGGGCGGTGGAGCGGCGGTTCCAGGCGCGGGGCGCCCGCCAGCTGTAGCGCAGCGCGAGCAGGCGCAGGACGAACGCGGCGAGGGCGGCGAGGGCGCTGGTGAAGGGGTTCAGCGCCTCGAAGCGGATGAACAGCACGACGAGGGTCGAGCCGACGATGGCCGGCACGGCGTACAGGTCGCGGTCCCAGCGCAGCAGCGACGGCGCCTCGTTCGCGAGGACGTCCCGCAGGACGCCGCCGCCGACGGCGGTCGCCATGCCGAGGACGGCGGACTGGGTGAGGCCGAGCCCGTACTCGTACGCCTTGGTCGTGCCGGCCACGCAGAACAGGCCGAGGCCCGCGGCGTCGAAGACGTTCACGGCCGCCTGGGTGCGCTCGACGACCGGGTGCAGGAAGAAGACGAGCACGGTGGCGACGAGCGGCATGACGAAGTAGCCGAGGTCGGTGAAGGCGGCGGGGGGTACGGCTCCGATGACCAGGTCGCGGAAGAGCCCGCCGCCCAGCGCGGTGACCTCGGCGAGGACGGCCATGCCGAAGACGTCGAAGTTCTTCCGCACGGCGAGGAGGGCGCCGGAGATGGCGAAGACGAAGATGCCCGCCAGTTCCAGGGCGTGGAGGACGGAGGGGGTGAACAGGTCCTGAAGCACCGCACAGTTCTACCGCGCGCCCCGCACCAGCACCCAAACCGTCCCCTCCCACCCCTGCGGGCGGGCCCCGACTGCGCTCAAGGCCCGAACACCGTTGTGGGCAGTCGTTCCTCCCCAAGGACCTTCGTCCAGGGGGGAGGAACGCATGCCCACAGCGGCGGCAGCACGCCCCGCACGGGGCCGCCCCACAAGCGGCGGGAGGCATCCCGCAGAGGGGCCCCGGCCGCTCGGGGGCCGGGGCGTCGGGCCCCCGAGCGGCACGCGGCGGCGGGGGCTCGGGGTCAGAGGGGGTTCTTGGTCTTCGGGTCCGCGGGCTCGGCCTCGGCCTCCGGAGCCGGCGCCGGCGCCGGCACGGACGTGCCGACCACCGCCTCCACCCCCGTCGGACGCGTCAGCGGCAACTCCCCCGACTCGATCTCCGCCGCGAAGTGGCACGCCACCTTGTGCCCCTCCCCCACGTCCACCAGCTCGGGCCGCTCCGAGGCGCACCGCGCCTGCGCCCACGGGCAGCGGGTGTGGAAGCGGCACCCCGCCGGGGGGTTGGCGGGCGACGGGAGGTCGCCGTGCAGGAGGATGCGCTCGCGGCGGTCCTCCACCTCCGGGTCCGGCACCGGGACCGCCGACATCAGCGCCTTGGTGTACGGGTGCTTCGGCGCCGCGTACAGCGCGTCGCTCGGCGCCTCCTCCACCAGGGAGCCCAGGTACATGACCCCGATGACGTCCGAGATGTGCCGGACGACGGCCAGGTCGTGGGCGATCACCAGATAGGTGAGGCCCAGCTGCTCCTGGAGCTCCTCCAGCAGGTTGATGACCTGCGCCTGGATCGACACGTCCAGCGCCGACACGGGCTCGTCGCAGATGATGACGTCCGGCTCCAGCACGAGCGCCCGGGCGATGCCGATGCGCTGGCGCTGGCCGCCGGAGAACTCGTGCGGGTACCGCGACAGGGCGTTGGCCGGCAGGCCCACCCGCTGCAGGATCGCCTTGATCTTCTCGCGGCGCTCCTCCTGACTGGCGCCGATGCCGTGCGCGAGCATCCCCTCGGAGAGGATCGACTCGATGTTCTGGCGCGGGTTCAGGCTGCCCAGCGGGTCCTGGAAGACCATCTGGAGGCGGCGGCGGAACTTCCGCATCTCCTCCTCGGGCAGCTTCGCCAGGTCGGTGCCGTCGAAGACGACCTCGCCGTCGGTGACGTCGACCAGCCGCAGCACGGCCCGGCCCAGCGTGGTCTTGCCGCAGCCGGACTCGCCGACCAGGCCGTACGTCTGACCGGCCTCGACCTTCAGCGAGACCCCGTCGACGGCGTAGACGTGGCCGACCGTGCGGTCGAAGAGGAGACCCTTCTTGACGGGGAAGTGGACCTTCACCCCGTCCAGTTCGAGCAGGCTCATGCCGGTACCTCCTCGGCCGGCGCGTCGGGCAGCACCGGGTTGACGCAGCGCACCCGGTGGCCTTCCGTGCGCGGCTCGGTCAGCTGGGGCGTGCCGGTGAGGCACTCCAGGGTGTAGAAGTCGCAGCGCGGCGCGAACGCGCAGCCGTCCGCCCAGGCGATCTTGTCGTTGATGGAGCCGCGGATCGGGTTCAGCGGCTCGCCGCGCGGGGCGTCCAGGCGCGGGATGGAGCCGAGGAGGCCGTGCGCGTACGGGTGCGTGGGGTGGGCGAACAGCTCGCGGCGGCCCGCCGACTCCACCGCCTTCCCCGCGTACAGCACGTTCACCTCGTCGCACAGCCCGGCGACGACGCCCAGGTCGTGGGTGATCATCAGCAGGGCGGTGCCCTCCTGGTCCACGAGCTCCTTCAGCAGCTCCAGGATCTGCGCCTGGATCGTCACGTCCAGGGCGGTCGTGGGCTCGTCGGCGATCAGCAGGCGCGGGGCGCAGGCCACCGCCATGGCGATGAGCGCGCGCTGCCGCATACCGCCCGACAGCTGGTGCGGGTACTCCTTCAGGCGCCGCGCCGGGTCGGGGATGCCGACCCGGTCGAGGAGGTGCGCGGCCTCCTTGCGGGCGGCCTCGCCCTTCAGCCCCCGGTGCCGCTGGAGGATCTCGGTGACCTGCACGCCGATCGGGATGACCGGGTTCAGGGAGGACAGCGGGTCCTGGAAGATCATCGCGAGCTTGCTGCCGCGCATGTCCCGCAGCTTCCTCGGGCTCATGGCCAGCAGGTCCTCGCCGTCGAACACGGCGCGCCCGCCGACGGTGACGCCCTTGCCGGGCAGCAGCCCCATCAGGGCGAGGGAGGTCACGGACTTGCCGCAGCCGGACTCGCCGACCAGGCCGACGACCTGGCCCTGGTCGACGGTGAAGGAGACCCCGTCGACCGCCGTCGACGGCTTGCGTCCGCGTCCGCCGAAGGTGACGGTGAGTTCGTCAACAGTGAGCAGTGGCATGGCAGTTCAGCCTCGCAGCTTCGGGTCGAGGGCTTCGCGCATGGCCTCGCCGAGCAGGGTGAAGCCGAGGGCGGTGATGATGATCCCGACCGCCGGGTAGACGGCCATCATCGGCGCGTTGTCGAAGAAGCGCTGCGCCTGGGAGAGCATCACGCCCCACTCGGGGACGGCCGGGTCCGGGTTGCCCAGGCCCAGGTAGGACAGGGCGGCGGCCTCGATGATCGCGGTGGCGAGGCTGAGGGTCGCCTGGACGATCACGGGGCTGAGCGAGTTCGGCAGGATCTGCGTGAGGACGATCCGCTTGCGCCGTACGCCGAGGGCCTTGGCCGCCAGGACGTAGTCCGTACCGCCCTGGGAGAGCATCGAGCCGCGCAGCAGCCGCGCGAAGATCGGGATCTGCACGACACCGACGGCGATCATCACGGTGGTCAGGGACTGGCCCATGACGGCCGCGATGGAGACGGCGAGCAGCAGCGACGGCAGCGACAGCAGGATGTCGATGAAGCGCATGACGACCGTGTCGACCCGCGCGCCGGCCTTGCCGCCGAGGGTGGCGGCGGCGCCGGACAGCATGCCGATCAGGGCGCCGACGACCAGGCCGATGAGCATCGACACGACGCCGACGAGCAGCGTCTGGCGGGCGCCGACGAGCATCCGGGAGAACATGTCGCGGCCCAGGTGGTCCAGTCCGAACCAGTTCTCGCCGCGGGCGCCGACGAACTTGCCCTGGTTGGCGAAGACCTCGCCGCGCCAGGTCTGCGCGGTCGGGGCGTGCGGCGCGAGCCACGGGCCGACGATCGCGACGATGACGAAGAGGGCGATGATGGCGGCGCCGATGACGGCCATCTTGCTGTTCTTCAGGCGGCGGAACGCCTCGCGCCACAGGCTGGCGCCGGTCGTCGTCTCATTGGCCTGGGTGAGCTGCGCGAGCCGGTCGATCTTGTCTGTCTTGGTGGACACGTCAGTTCACCCGCACTCTCGGGTCGATGAGGCTGTACGCCAGGTCCACCAGCAGGTTGATGACGACGTACACCATCGCGATGAACATGATGAAGCCGACGAGCACCGGGTAGTCGCGGGCGTCGATCGCGTCCTTGATGAAGGAGCCGATGCCGCCGAAGGCGAAGACGGACTCGGTGAGGACCGCGCCCGACAGGAGGGAGCCGGTGAGCAGGCCGATCGCGGTGACCACCGGCAGCAGCGCGTTGCGCAGCACGTGGCGGACGCGGACGGTGTTCTTCTCCAGGCCCTTGGACTCGGCGGTGCGGACGTAGTCCTCACCGAGGACCTCCAGGACGCTCGCGCGGGTCATCCGGACGATGACGGCGAGCGGGATGGAGGCGAGGGTGATGGCCGGCAGCGTCAGGTGGTGCAGCGCGTCCAGGGTGGCGTCGAACTCGCCGGTGAGGATGCCGTCGAGGACGGCGAAGCCGGTCACGTCGGTGGCGTCGAGTCCGGTGGTGAGCCGGCCGTAGCTGGGGAAGATGCCCAGGTTGACGGCGAAGATGCCCTTCAGGATGAGGGCGAGGAAGAAGACCGGGACGCAGATGCCGACCAGCGAGCCGGAGACGGAGGCCACGTCGAGCCAGCCGCCGCGCCGCTTGGCGGCGAGGTAGCCGAGCGGGATGCCGACGACCACGGCGATGAGCATCGCCAGGAGGCTCAGCTCCACGGTGGCCGGGAAGCGCAGGGCGAACTCGTCCCACACGGGCTGGCCGGTCTTGGTGGAGGTCCCCAGGTCGAGCTGGAAGATGCGCTTGAGGAAGCGGCCGTACTGCACCCAGACCGGCTGGTCGAGGCCCAGCGCGCGGTTGATGCGCGCCACTTCGGTGGGAGTCGCCCGTTCGCCCAGGATCGCTGAGGCGGGTCCGCCGGGCAGTCGGTTCAGCCACAGGAAGAGGAGAACCGACAGGCCGAGCAGGGTGGGTATCAGCTGTAGCAGTCTTCGTACGACGAGTCGCAGCACCCCGCATGCCCCTTTCTTACGTGTACGTCAGAAGCGGGCCCGCCCGGCCACGCAGTGCTGTGGCCGGGCGGACCCCGCGTGCGGATGCGATTACTTGAAGGAGACCTCGGCGAAGTTCTCCTGCGTCAGCGGGGAGACCTTCGGCGGGTTGACGTTCTTGCCGAACGCGATGGCCGGCGGGGACGAGGAGATCGGGAGACCCGGCAGGTACTCCATGATCGCCTCATTGGCCTTCTTGTACGCGTCCACGCGCTTGGCGGGGTCGCCAATCTTCGAGCCGGCGTTCACCGCGTCGAAGACCTTCGGCTCCTTGAAGCCCCACTGCTTGTCGTACTTGGCGAACCAGGTGCCGATGAAGTTGTAGCCGTCGTTGAAGTCACCGGTCCAGCCGAGCATGTGCAGGGCGCAGGCCCCCGCCTCGGTGGCGTCCAGGTAGTCCGGGGCCCACTTCATGGGCTTCGGGGTGACGGTGATGCCGGCCTTCTCCAGGTCGGACTTCATCAGCTCGAACATGTCCTGCGGGGCCGGCATGTACGGCCGGGTGACCTCGGTCGGGTAGCAGAACTCGAGCTTCAGCTTCGACTCGCCCGCGGCGGCCAGCAGCTGCTTGGCCTTGTTGGTGTCGTGGGCGTACGTCTTGACCTTGTCCGACCAGCCGGCGACCGTGTCGGGCATGAACTGGGTCGCGACCTTGCCGCCCTCGGGCAGCTGGGTCTTGACGATGTTCTCGCGGTCGATGGCGTGCGCGATGGCCTGCCGGACCTCGGGCTTCTTCAGCGCCGGGTTCTTCTCCTGGGTCATGCCCACGTAGAAGAGGTTGAAGACGTCACGGGTGGGGACGTTGAAGCCCTCCTTCTCCAGCGTCTTCACATCCGCGGGGGAGACGAGGTCGTAGCCGTCGATGTCACCGGCCTGGAGGGCCTGGCGGCGGCCTTCCTCGGTGGCGATCGTGCGGAAGACCAGGTTCTTCACCTTGGCCTTGTCGCCCCAGTAGTCGTCGAAGCGCTCAAGGGTGATTTCCTTGTTGCCCTTGTTCCACTTTACGATCTTGTACGGGCCGGTGCCGGCGACCGTGCCGGCCTCCTGGCTGTACTTGGGGTACGTGATGGCGTCGCCCTTGGCGGACGCGGCCTGCTTCGCGTACTCCTTGATCGCCTTCGGCGAGTGGATCGCCAGCGCCTGGAGGGAGAAGCCGCCCGGCAGGTTGGCGGAGGGCTGGTGCACCTCGATGACGGCGGTGTGCTCGTCCTTGGCGGTGCACGACTTGTAGTTCGGCTTGGGGGCTTCCTTGTCCTCGTTCTTGGCGAAGCCGCCCATGATCTTCTGCCAGTAGTACGAGACCGCGCTCGACTGGTAGGTGCCCTTCCAGTTGAACCAGTGGTCGTAGTTGGCGCAGACGGCCGCGGCGTTGAACGCCTCGCCGTCGTGGAACTTCACCCCCTTGCGGAGGTTGAACGTCCACACCGTGCCGGCCGCGTTGCCGGTCCACGACTCGGCGAGGCCGCCGACGAGCTTGCTGCCGCCGGACTCGTGCTCCAGCAGGGCCTCGAAGGCCTGGCGGGTGACGCGGAACGTCTCGCCGTCGCTGGCGAGCGCCGGGTCGAGCGAGCCGGGGTCACCGGCGCCGGCGAACACGAACGTGTCCTTGTCGCCGCCCTTGCCGCCGTCCTTGCCGCGTTCGCTGGCGCAGCCCGTCGCGATCATTCCGACGGCGAGCGCCGCGGTGACCGCCCGGACCGCACGGGACTTGAATATTCGCATGGGCCACCCCTGGTTTGGCCTAGTGAATGAGGTCTTGACCGGCCGAACACTACCGACGGGTGGCATCCCGGAGAACAGTCCGGATAGCGGTGATACCTAGTCGAGACCCGGACAGTCGCCAAACCGGTCCCATCCCGGACAAGCTCCCTGCGCCCGTTAACACGCCCGTCATACGGGGGAGTTCGGGAGGCACCCGCTGACGGGGTATCAGCGCTGCTGGGGGTATCCGTACGCGGCGGTGCCGCGCTGCGGCGGGGCGAGGTGGGCCTCGCGGTCGTAGAAGGGGCGGGCGTTGGCGCGCAGCCACAGCGCGACCGGGTCGTACCCGTCGGACATGGCGACCGTCGAGACGGGCAGCCCGTCGGGGACGGCGGAGACGGACTCCCGCATCATGGCGCGGACGGTGTCGACGGCTGCCGGGCCCGTGTCGTACAGGTCGAGGCCGATGGCGAGGTAGGGCGAGCCGAGCGCGGGCTGCACCCAGGCGCGGCGCAGGGAGCGCACGGCCGGGGTGCGGTGGGCGTTCTGGGTGAGCAGGGCGTAGAACTGCGGCAGCTCGATGGCGGGCTCGGAGAGGCGCAGCGGTCCGGCGGGCATGCGGTCCAGGCCGGTGGCGATGCGGCGCAGGTCGGCCCAGGGGACGCCGACGCCGCCGCCGGGGGCGTGCGGGTTGAGCCAGATGCCCCAGCGGTCGGGGTAGAGGGCGCGGGCCACGTCGCGGACGGCGACGACCTCGTGGGCGCGGGTCCAGCCGGAGGCGGCGAGCTCCTGCGCGGAGGTGACGCACGGGGCGTAGCCGAGGCCCTCGACCTCCATGTTCCCGTACTGGGCGTCGGGGGCGCCGGGCCGGCCCTGCCAGAGCAGCATCCACACATGGCCCTCGGCGAGGGCGTGCAGCAGGGCCTCGTACGCGTCGTAGCGCCCGGGCGTGACCTGCCGCAGCATGTGCTCGACCTTTCCGGCCGCCTCGGTGCCTGACGCGCTCACCTGATCCCGCCCCTCGTTCGCCTGCTTGCCCCAAGCTTACGGGGGCGGCCGCTCAGGAGCTGTGCTCGCGGCGGTAGAAGGGGCGCACCCTTTCGAGCATCCAGTCGCCGACGGGGTCCTGGGCGATGTCCAGGAGGACCATGTTGACCGGCCACTGCACGGGGACGGCGCCCAGGGCGCGGCCGAGGGCGTCCATGGGGGCGGCGCGGTCGGCGTCGTTCCAGGAGGTCAGCTGGACGCCGACGAAGAGGGTGGGCGCCTCGCCCTCGATGCTGGCGAGGGCGCGGCGGGCGGTGAGCACCGTGCCGGTCGCCTCGAACTCGGCGGAGGCGGCGGAGAGGAAGTCGACGGGGTCGTCCTGCCAGTCGGGTTCGAACAGGCGGACGCGGGCGCCGGACGGGCCGGCGGCCGGGCCGGGCACGGGCCCGGCGAGGGGGTCGCGGCCGGCCCGGCACAGTTCGGCGACGGCGGGCGGCGGCAGGGGCGCGCCGACGGTGCCGCCCGGGTTGAGGGCGATGCCCAGCTGCGGCGGCAGCCCGCGGGCGAACTCGACGGCCGGGGCGACGGCGTACGCCATGTGCGCGCCGGCGCAGGCGCGGAACTGGCTCTCGGAGGTGAACACCGGGACGTACGGGAGGCCGTCGAACTCCAGCGTGGGCAGGTTCAGGCCGGGGGCGCCCGGTCCGGCGCTGTCGGCAAAGCCGCCCCTGGGCAGCGGCACCCAGACGTGGCTGCGGCCGAGTACCTCGACGATGCGGGCGCCGGCGGCGTGCTGTCCGAGGGAGGCGGAGAGGACCTCCTCGAGCTCGTTGGACGGCCATGCGGTGTCGACTACGGCGGCTGCGCTGTCCACGGTGCCCCTCTCTGGCGTTACGTGCCGCAGCACCCTAGCGCGCCGCGCCCCGCTCCCGCCCCCGGCTCCCGCCTCCGCCCGCGGGCCCCGGCGGGCCGGGCAGCCGGGCGGACGGGGGGGGCGGCCGCGCGGGCGGTCAGTGGAAGCGGATGCGGGTGAGGGTCGTGGCGGCCGGGCGGTCCAGGAGGACGGCCGAGCCCGAGCCGGCGGGGAGCACGCCCCGCTCGGCGTCGCGGACGAGGCGGCCGACCGCCCTGCGGTGGCGGGCGAAGGCGTACGCGGAGACGCCCCGGCCCCGCTCCCGCTGGCCGTCGCGCGCCGTGCCGGGGTCCACGTCGAGCAGCAGCAGATGGAGGGTGCCGCCCCGGCGGCGGGCCTCGCGGGCGAGCCAGCGGCGCACCCAGGACTGGGTGCCGCAGTCGTGGACGACGACGCCCCGGCCGGTGCGCAGCCGGGCGCGCAGCCCGGCGTAGTGGGCGGCGCGGACGAGGGGGCGGTAGACGGCGTACGGCAGGAGGCGGGGCATGCGGGCCTCCCAGCGCTCCCGGGTGTCCTGGGAGTCGACGGCCCGGTCGGGCGCGACGCGGCGGATCAGGGTGGACTTGCCGCTGCCGGGCAGTCCGGAGACGACGACCACGTCGGCCTCGGCGAAGGACAGCTCGCGCGGGACGCGCCCGTCCCGGTCGCGCAGATCGCGCAGGACCGGGGCGGCCGTCGTGCGGGCGGGCAGCGCCGGCGGCGCCGGAACCCCCGCGGTCGTGGCGTACGCGCCGGACCGCTGCAACGTCATGTGCCCTCCCGAGCTCGGCTCCCCCCAGCCTGCCCAAGAAGTGTAAAGAACCGGTAATAGGGCACAAGCGATTTCGCCCCGGCCGAGGGTTTGCCGATCGGGGCCCTCGTGCGATGATGTGCGCGCCGACAACCTCATACAGGCCGCTCGAATCCGTGCGGGAGAGTTCCGGGCCGTGTCGCCCGGGCGCCGAAGGAGCAAGTTCCTCCCTTGAATCTCTCAGGCCCCGCACCGCACGTGATGAGGCAGATCTGAAAAGCGAGCCGTTCCCCGCAGCGCCGGGGCGCCGCTCCACCCAAGGTGCAAGCCGCCCCCGCGAGGGGTCACGGCGAACCTCTCAGGTTCCGATGACAGATGGGGAGGACCGTCCTCGCCACCCATGCCCCGGACCTGGGAGCCCTTTCATGAGCACTTCCCCCCGCCGCACGGCCCTCGATGCGCTGCATCGTTCGCTGGGCGCGACCATGACCGACTTCGCCGGCTGGGACATGCCGCTGCGGTACGGCAGCGAGCGGGACGAGCACAACGCCGTCCGCACGCGGGCCGGCCTGTTCGACCTCTCCCACATGGGCGAGATCACCGTGACCGGCCCGCAGGCCGCCGAGCTCCTCGACTACGCCCTGGTCGGCAACATCGGCGGCGTCGGCACGGGCCGGGCCCGCTACACGATGATCTGCCGCGAGGACGGCGGCATCCTGGACGACCTGATCGTGTACCGGCTCCAGGAGCGCGAGTACATGGTCGTCGCCAACGCCTCCAACGCCCAGGTCGTGCTGGACGCGCTGACCGAGCGGGCGGCCGGCTTCGACGCCGAGGTCCGCGACGACCGCGACGCCTACGCGCTGATCGCCGTGCAGGGCCCCGAGTCGCCGGGCATCCTCAAGTCGCTCACCGACGCGGACCTGGACGGCCTGAAGTACTACGCCGGACTGCCCGGCACGGTCGCCGGCGTCCCGGCGCTGATCGCCCGTACGGGTTACACGGGCGAGGACGGCTTCGAGCTGTTCACCGCGCCCGAGCACGCCGAGACCCTGTGGAAGGCGCTGACCGAGGCGGGCGAGGGCGTCGGCCTGATCCCGTGCGGCCTGTCCTGCCGGGACACGCTGCGCCTGGAGGCGGGCATGCCGCTGTACGGGCACGAGCTGACGACCGACCTGACCCCGTTCGACGCGGGCCTCGGCCGGGTCGTGAAGTTCGAGAAGGCCGGCGACTTCGTGGGCCGCGCCGCGCTGGAGGCGGCCGCCGCGCGCGCCGAGTCCGCGCCGCCGCGCAAGCTGGTCGGCCTGGTCGCCGAGGGCCGCCGCGTCCCGCGCGCCGGGATGGCCGTCGTCGCGGGCGGCGAGGTGATCGGCGAGGTCACCTCGGGCGCCCCGTCCCCGACGCTGGGCAAGCCGATCGCCATGGCGTACGTGGACGCGGCGCACGCCGCCCCGGGCACGCCGGGCGTGGGCGTCGACATCCGCGGTACCCACGAGCCGTACGAGGTCGTGGCGCTGCCGTTCTACAAGCGTCAGAAGTGACACGCTCGCGAGCAGGCCGCTCGCGGCGCGCGACGTGATCCCGCACACCCCCTCCCCGTTCACCAGCACTCCCGCCCGTACAGGAGAATTCAGGTCATGAGCAACCCCCAGCAGCTGCGCTACAGCAAGGAGCACGAGTGGCTGTCGCCCGCCGAGGACGGCGTGTCGACGGTCGGCATCACCGAGCACGCGGCGAACGCCCTCGGCGACGTCGTGTACGTCCAGCTCCCGGAGGTCGGCTCCACGGTCACCGCGGGCGAGACCTGCGGTGAGCTGGAGTCCACCAAGTCGGTCAGCGACCTGTACTCGCCGGTCACCGGTGAGGTCGTCGAGGCGAACCAGGAGGTCGTGGACGACCCGGCCCTGGTGAACACCGCTCCGTTCGAGGGCGGCTGGCTGTTCAAGGTGCGCGTCACGGAGGAGCCGGCCGACCTGCTCTCCGCCGACGAGTACACCGAGTACGCCGGCTGACCGGCCCGACACCCACACCCCTAGGGACCGCGTGATGTCGCTTCTGAACACCCCTCTCCACGAGCTGGACCCGGACGTCGCCGCCGCCGTCGACGCCGAGCTCCGCCGCCAGCAGAACACCCTGGAGATGATCGCCTCGGAGAACTTCGCTCCGGTCGCGGTCATGGAGGCCCAGGGCTCCGTCCTCACCAACAAGTACGCCGAGGGCTACCCCGGCCGCCGGTACTACGGCGGCTGCGAGCACGTCGACGTGGTCGAGCAGATCGCCATCGATCGCATCAAGGCGCTGTTCGGCGCCGAGCACGCCAACGTGCAGCCGCACTCGGGCGCGCAGGCCAACGCCGCCGCGATGTTCGCCCTGCTCAAGCCGGGCGACACGATCATGGGTCTGAACCTCGCGCACGGCGGGCACCTGACCCACGGCATGAAGATCAACTTCTCCGGCAAGCTCTACAACGTCGTCGCGTACCACGTCGACGACGCGACGGGCCAGGTCGACATGGCCGAGGTCGAGCGCCTCGCCAAGGAGGCCAAGCCGAAGCTGATCGTCGCCGGCTGGTCCGCCTACCCGCGGCAGCTGGACTTCGCGGCGTTCCGCCGGATCGCCGACGAGGTCGGCGCGTACCTGATGGTGGACATGGCCCACTTCGCGGGCCTCGTCGCGGCCGGGCTCCACCCGAACCCGGTGCCGCACGCCCACGTGGTCACCACGACCACCCACAAGACGCTGGGCGGCCCGCGCGGCGGTGTCATCCTGTCGACCGCCGAGCTCGCCAAGAAGATCAACTCCGCGGTCTTCCCCGGCCAGCAGGGCGGCCCGCTGGAGCACGTCATCGCGGCGAAGGCGGTCTCCTTCAAGGTCGCGGCGAGCGAGGAGTTCAAGGAGCGCCAGGAGCGCACCCTGGCCGGCGCGAAGATCATCGCCGAGCGCCTGGTCCAGGCCGACGTGGCGGAGGCGGGCGTCTCCGTCCTGTCCGGCGGCACGGACGTGCACCTGGTCCTGGTCGACCTGCGCAACAGCGAGCTGGACGGCCAGCAGGCCGAGGACCGCCTCCACGAGGTCGGCATCACGGTCAACCGGAACGCCATCCCGAACGACCCGCGGCCCCCGATGGTCACCTCGGGCCTGCGCATCGGCACGCCGGCGCTCGCCACGCGCGGTTTCCAGGCGGAGGACTTCACCGAGGTCGCCGACATCATCGCCGAGACGCTGAAGCCGTCGTACGACGCGGACGCGCTGAAGGCCCGGGTCACGGCGCTCGCCGCCAAGCACCCGCTCTACCCCGGTCTGTAGGACCGTCCGGCGCCCTCGTGGCGTCGGACACATCCGCGACCACACGGCGGGGCACCGCGCACACTGGAAGACGAGTGAGTGCGGTGCCCCGCGCCATGTCCCCCCACCCTCCCCCATCTCATCCCACCCCCTCCCCCCCCAGCCCTTCCCTGCACCACCCAGGCAGACAGCGGCGTCTACCTCTAGGAGTACTCCCGTGGCCATCTCGGTCTTCGACCTGTTCTCGATCGGCATCGGCCCGTCCAGCTCCCACACGGTCGGCCCGATGCGGGCGGCCCGAATGTTCGCGCGCCGCCTGAAGAACGAGGGGCTCCTCGCCCCGACCGCGTCGGTCCGCTGCGAGCTGTACGGCTCACTGGGCGCCACCGGCCACGGCCACGGCACCCCCAAGGCCGTCCTGCTGGGCCTGGAGGGCAACTCGCCCCGCACCGTCGACGTGGAGACGGCCGACGAGCAGGTCGAGCGGATCAAGCAGAGCGGCCGGATCAACCTGCTGGGCGCGCACGAGATCGCCTTCGACTTCGACGCCGACCTGGTCCTGCACCGCCGCCAGACCCTTCCCTACCACGCCAACGGCATGACCTTGTGGGCGTACGACGCCGACGGCGGGACGCTGCTGGAGAAGACGTACTACTCCGTCGGCGGCGGGTTCGTCGTGGACGAGGACGCGGTCGGCGCCGACCGGATCAAGCTGGACGACACGGTCCTGAAGTACCCGTTCCGCACGGGTGACGAGCTGCTGCGGCTCACCCGCGAGACCGGGCTGTCGATCTCCGCGCTGATGCTGGAGAACGAGAAGGCGTGGCGCACCGAGGAGGAGATCCGCGCGGGGCTGCTGGAGATCTGGCGGGTCATGCGCGAGTGCGTCGACCGGGGCATGTCCCGCGAGGGCATCCTGCCCGGCGGTCTGAAGGTCCGCCGCCGCGCCGCCACGACCGCCCGCAAGCTGCGCTCCGAGGGCGACGCCCAGGCGCTCGCCATGGAGTGGATCACCCTGTACGCGATGGCGGTGAACGAGGAGAACGCCGCCGGCGGCCGGGTCGTGACCGCCCCGACGAACGGCGCGGCCGGCATCATCCCGGCGGTGCTGCACTACTACATGAACTTCGTGCCGGGCGCCGACGAGGACGGTGTCGTGCGCTTCCTGCTGGCGGCGGGCGCGGTCGGCATGCTGTTCAAGGAGAACGCCTCCATCTCCGGCGCCGAGGTCGGCTGCCAGGGCGAGGTCGGCTCGGCCTGCTCGATGGCGGCGGGCGCCCTCGCCGAGGTCATGGGCGGCTCCCCGGAGCAGGTGGAGAACGCCGCCGAGATCGGCATGGAGCACAATCTGGGCCTGACCTGCGACCCGGTGGGCGGCCTCGTCCAGATCCCGTGCATCGAGCGCAACGGCATGGCCGCGGTCAAGGCCGTGACGGCCGCCCGCATGGCGATGCGCGGCGACGGCAGCCACAAGGTCTCCCTCGACAAGGTCATCAAGACCATGAAGGAGACGGGCGCGGACATGTCCGTCAAGTACAAGGAGACCGCCCGGGGCGGCCTGGCGGTGAACATCATCGAGTGCTGAGGCCCCGGTCGGGGTCCGCGTACGCCGAGGGGGCGCCGCCGCAGGAAGCGGGGCGCCCCCTCGGGCACCGGTTCAGGCCTTGTTGAGGTGGCTCCAGAACTCGTCCCAGCTCAGGAGGCCGTCCGCGTTGCCGTCCTGGGCGTTGATGATCGCCTGGGCGACCGTCTCGGTGACGTTGAAGTCGCCCAGCTGCGCCATCACGCTCTTGTACTCAGCGGCCGTGATGTATCCGTCGCCGTTCACGTCGTAACGGTCGAAAGCCTTGCGCGCAGACTCGATGTCCGCCATCGCTCCACCCCTTCATATGTCTGTACTACGGCCGTAAGAGTAACGGCAGGGGTGGCGGCCGTCGGCTGTGGGCCGTGGAGGACGATGGCGGCATGAGCGATGAGGTGGCACGTGTCCTGAGCGCCGCGGCGCGCGGCGAGTTCCCGGCGCCGGACGGCACCACGCGGATCGTCCCCCAGCCGAACCGGCGCGACGCCGGCGTGCTGGCGTTCACGGCGCATTCGGTGGTCTTCCTGGACGAGGACCCCGAGTGGATCCGCGCCGAGCTGGCCGCCGCCGGGTGCGATCCGCTGGCCGCGTCGGTGCACCCGCTGTTCCTCGCGTCGCTGATGCGCCGTACGGGCCGGACGATGGACGTGGTGGACCTGCTGACCGTGGCGTCCGCGCTGCCCGGCGAACCGCCGGTGGAGCTGCGGGAGATCGAGGACCCGGACCACCCGCGGGTGGTGCGGGCGCGGAAGTACCGCGACGACGTACGGGTGTGGCGCGCGGACGGGGGCGTCCTCATCCTGGGGCGTGCCATCGCGGGCCGCTGGGAGGCCGCGATCGAGGTGGACGAGGAGACGCGGGGCGGGGGCCTGGGGGCCCGGCTGGCCCTGGCGGCGCGCCATCTCGTGCCGGGCGGCCATGTGTGGGCGCAGCAGCCGCCGGGCAACGCGCGCAGCGTGCGGACCTTCCAGGCGGCCGGGTTCCGGGCGGTGGGCGCGGAGGCACTGCTGATCGCCAGCTGAGCGGAAATACTCGGCCGATTCAATAGTTATTCATGCTTTGCCAGGCTTGTTGTTCACTTCACCTTGGAAATGTTGGACGGATGTCCGGTGTGGGGTGCTTTGATGGCGATCGACGGTTTGGCGGCAAGGCCGCCTGTCTGCCATAGTCGGTTCCACGACCCCCTCGACCCGGGCCAGGTCGTCGACAGCGCTGTCGGACACACCCCTTTTCGTCCGCGGCGCTCCCTCAGAAGCCCCCGCGCGCCCATCACGGCGACAGGGGGCTTCTGGCGTATCCGGCCCGCGTCCGGGCGGGTGGCTCAGCGGTCGGTGACGCGGATCTCGAACCAGGTGTTCTTGCCGCGCGGCAGCAGGTCGACGCCCCAGCGGTCCGACAGCTTCTCCACGAGGAACAGCCCCCGGCCGCTGACGTCCAGGGGGCGTACCGGCATCAGACAGGGCAGACCGCGCGACGGATCGCGGACGTCCACCCGGATCCGGCCACCCCGCCGCCGGGTCATCCGTAACCCGAACGCCCGTGCGCCGGTGTGCCGCACGGCGTTGCCGACCAGTTCGGAGACGAGGAGGATCACGTCCTCGGCGATCTGCGGGCCGAGGCCCCAGGTCCGCATGACGACGATCTGGGCGAGCCGGCGGGCGATCGCGGCGGACTCGGGGCGGGAGGGCAGGCGCACCTCGTCGACGCTCGGATCGCCGTACATCTCCAGGGCCTTGAGGGCCTGTTCGTCATCCGCGGAGGGTACCCATCTCGCCGCGGTGGCCCCGCCGTGCTCCCACGGTCGCTCCACACCATCCAGCCCCGCCATGCGCACCATCATGGCCGTCCGGCGCGGCCCGCGGGGCGGTTCCGCGGGAATCGCGTCCGCGGCACCGGCGCCTCCGGGTGCCGCCGAGGGCATATGCCGGAGGCATCGGAAAACCGTCGCACCCCGCCTGACCTGCGAGGGAGGAGGGGGCCGCCGCGGCGCCGCGGATGGCCGACTTAGGGCGCCTTAACGGTTCCCTGAGGGGGCCTTAAACCACTCGGACGGGGGAATTCCCCCGGCAGGGGTTTCGGGCCCGGCACGTGCTCGGCCCGGAGGCGCTGGGAGGGGGCGCGGAAGGGGCCGGAAGGGGGCCGGAGGTGCCGGGAGGGCCCGTACGGCCTCCCCCGGCACCCCGGTAGCCCGGACCACCCCGGTCGCCCCAGTCGTCTCGGCTGCCCAACCGCCCCGGCGGCCGGCGGCCCGAGGCGGAGGCTGGGGCCGAGGCTCAGACGAACTTGGCCTTGCCCGGGCCCTCCTCGACGAAGCTGCGCATGCCGCGCTCGCGGTCCTCCGTCGCGAAGAGGCCGGCGAACCAGTTGCGTTCGATGGCCAGGCCCGTGTCGATGTCCGTCTCCAGCCCGGCGTCGACCGACTCCTTCGCGGCGCGCAGCGCGAGCGCGGGGCCCTGGGCGAGCTTGGCGGCCCAGGCGTGGGCCTGCTCGTACACCTCGGCGGCGGGGACGACCCGGTCGACCAGGCCGATCGCCAGTGCCTCGTCGGCCTTGACGTGGCGGCCGGTGAAGATGAGGTCCTTGGCCTTGGAGGGGCCGACGAGGCGGGCGAGGCGCTGGGTGCCGCCGGCGCCGGGGATGAGGCCGAGCAGGATCTCGGGCTGGCCCAGCTTGGCGTTGTCGGCGGCGATCCGGAAGTCGGCGCACAGCGCCAGCTCGCAGCCGCCGCCCAGCGCGTAGCCGGTGATCGCGGCGACGACGGGCTTGGGGATGCGGGCGACGGCGGTGAAGGAGTCCTGGAGGGCCTTGCCGCGCAGCACCATGGCCGCGTGGTCCATGACCTGCATCTCCTTGATGTCCGCGCCGGCCGCGAACACCTTCTCGCCGCCGTAGACGACCACGGCGCGCACGTCGTCGCGGCCGGCGGCCTCCTCGGCCAGTTCCTTGAGCCGGTCCTGGGTGGCGATGTCCAGCGCGTTCATCGGGGGGCGGTCCAGGCGGATGGTGCCGACGCCCGCGGAAACTTCGAGAGTCACTGTCATACGGGGCAGGTTAGCCGCCGTTAACGGCTCGGGGACCGGTGCGGTTGGTCACAGCACCGGTCCCCTGGGGCGGAATTCGCCGTTCGGCTACTTGATCCACTCCGACCACGGCATGTTCCAGCCGTTGAGGCCGTTGTCCGGCTGGATCTGCTTGTCCTTGGAGTTCTTCACGACGACCACGTCACCGATGAGGGAGTTGTCGTAGAACCAGGCGGCCGGGGTCGACCCGTCGTAGGCGCCGCGCACATCGCGCAGACCGACGCAGCCGTGGCTGACGTTGGCCGAGCCGAAGGTGCCCGGGGACGCCCAGTAGTTGCCGTGGACGAAGGTGCCCGAGGTGGACAGGCGCATCGCGTGCGGCACGTCCTTGATGTCGTACTCGCCGCCGAAGCCGACGGTCGCGCCGTTCATCCGGGTCACCTTGTACTTCTCGCTGATGACCATCTGGCCGTTGTACGTGGTGGTGGACGGGGCGCCCGCGGTGATCGGGATCGTCTTGATGGTCTTGCCGTCGCGGACGACGGTCATCGTCTTGGCGCTCGCGTCGACGGTGGAGACCTGGCTGCGGCCGATGGTGAAGCTGAACTTCTTGGCCTGCTTGCCGTAGACGCCGGGGCGGCCCTCGACGCCGTCCAGGTTCAGCTCGACGGTCACCTTGGTGCCGGGCGTCCAGTACTTCTCCGGGCGGAAGTCCAGGCGGTCGTTGCCGAACCAGTGGCCCTCGACGCGTACGGCGGGGGTGGCCGTCACCTTGATGCCGGCCTCCACGGCCGCCGGGTCGGTGATGCCGCGGGAGAACTTGATGGACACCGGCATGCCGACGCCGACGGTCTGGCCGTCCTCGGGCGTGTACTGGCCGATGAACGTGTTCTTGGGGACGAGCGTGGTGAACGTCGTGTCCTTGGCCGACTCGCGGCCCGCGGCGTCCTTGGCGACCGCGTGCACCTTGTACCGGGTCGCCGCCGCCAGGTGCCTGACCGGCTGCCAGCTCGCCCCGTCCGCCGACAGGGTGCCCTCGACGGGGCGGCCCTTGGTGTCGGTGACGGTGACCGTGGCCAGCTTGCCCTTCTCCGCGGTGACCTTCAGCGCGCCGCTGGTCGCCACCGACTCGGCGCCGTCCTTGGGCGTGATGGTGACGACGGCCTCGGACGCGGCGTTCGCCACCTGGCCGGAGCCGTTCTTGCCCGGCGCGTTCTTGCCGTCCTCCGCCGAGCCCCCGCCACCGCACGCGGTGACGAGCAGCAGCAGCGTTCCCGCGACGACGGCCAGCGGCCCCCTGCCCCGGCCCCGCCGGCCTCGCGTGGCGACCCCGGCCGACGCCCCCGATATCGGCTGCCCCTTCACGATGAACACTCCCCTCGCACGGCCCCCGGCAACGCCGTGGCCTGCACCCCCGCGCGCTGCACCCGCGCGCACCGCGCTAGATAATCACACCGGAGGCGGCACCGCGCACACCGGATTGTCACCGTTCGGTCCCAACTCGTTCACATGGCAACTTTCCGGTGCCGGGGGGTGCCTGACGCGGCGCGAGGGACGTCCGGGACGCCGGCCCGCGCGGGGCGGGCGACGGCGCGGGGGCGACCCGTACGGGGCGGGCGACGGGCGCGGGGGCGGCCCGCGTGCGCGGCGTCAGCGCAGGGCCGAACCGGCCTTCCAGCGGCGCCAGCCCATGTTCCAGCCGCCCAGGCCGTTGTCGGGGGCCACGGTGCGGTCGCGCGAGTTGACGACCTCGACGACGTCGCCGACCAGGGTCCGGTCGAAGAACCAGCCCGCCGGGGACTCGGCGCTGCCGCCCTTGACGTCCCGCAGCCCGACGCAGCCGTGGCTCACGTTGGAGGCGCCGAACACGGACGGCTCCGCCCAGTAGTTGCCGTGCAGGAAGGTGCCCGACTCGGTGAGCCGCATGGCGTGCGGCACGTCCTTGATGTCGTACTCGCTCTTGCCGCTCGCGTCCTTGAAGCCGACCGTGGCGCCGTTCATCCGGGTCACCTCGTACAGCTCGGTCACCACCATCTTGCCGTTGTACGTGGTGGTCTTCGGCGCCCCGGCCGTGACGGGCAGCGTCGCCAGGAGGCGGCCGTCGCGCCGCACCTCCATCGTGTGCGCCGCCGCGTCGACGCGGGAGACCTGCGAGCGGCCCACCGTGAAGGACACCGTCCGCTGCTGGACGCCGTACACGCCGGGCGCCGCCTCCACGTCCCGCAGCCGCATGTCCACGGTGACGCGCGTGCCGGGCCGCCAGTACCGCTCGGGCCGCAGGTCGAGGCGCTGCGCGCCGAACCAGTGGCCGGCGACCTCGACGGGCGGGTCGGCGGTGACGCGGATGGCCCGCTCCACGGCGGCGCGGTCGTGGACGGGCCGGTTGAAGCGGAACGAGACGATCATGCCGGTGCCGACCGTGGCGCGGTCCTCGGGGGCGAAGTACCCGATGAAGCGGCTCTCCGGCACGAGCGTGGCGAACGTCGTGTGCCGCGCCGAGCGGCGGCCCTCCCCGTCCACGGCGACCGCGTCCACCGCGTACTTGGCGGCGAGCGCGAGGCGCGTCCCCGGCCTCGGCCGCCAGCTCCGGCCGTCGGGCGCCACCGCGCCGGGCACCTCGGCCCGCTCCGCGTCCTGCACCCGGCGCACCCGTACGGACTCCAGCCGCCCGTCCGGCACGCGCACCTCCAGCCGGCCGTCCGGCGGCACACCGCGCGCCCCGTCCCGCGGGGTCACCCGGATCGTGTCCGCCTCGCGGGCCGCCGCGCCCTTCCCGGAGCCGCCGAGGCCCTCGAAGGGTCCGCCCGCGCCGCACCCGGAGAGACCCGCCATCACCGCCCAGACCATCGCCGCCGCGATGCCGAGCCCTGCCCGTTTCCCTACGATTCTCACGGTTCGTCCAACGACGGGCCGGGGCGGGGGAAACGTCTGTACGGGTCGTGTCGGGCGCGCCCATGTTGGGAGCCGGGCAGTCCGGGCAGAACACGGGGAGGACCGGAGCGGGGCAGTCGGGTGCCCCGGGCCGGTCGCCGGACGAGCCGCGGGAGGCCGGCAGGTGTCGAGCGCAGCCGAGCAGAGGCCAGTTCAGGGCGCCCTTCACGGCGCCGTGCCGGGAGGCGTGCCGGACACGCCCCCGGAGGTGCGCCGCACAGGCCCGGACGGGTTACGGCGCACCGGGCGGGCGGTGACCCACACGGGTCCCGGCGCCGGCGCGGGCACGGCGTCGCCGCTGCCGCCGCCGGCCGTCTGGCCGGGGTCGCCGACCCCGCTGGGCGCCCGCTTCCGTACCGGCCCGGACGGGGCGGCCGGCACCAACTTCGCGCTGTGGGCGGGCGGCGCCGAGGCCGTCGAGGTGTGCCTGTTCGCGCCGGACGGCACCGAGACGCGGGTGCCGCTGACCGAGCTGACCCACGAGATCTGGCACGGCTTCGTGCCGGGCGTGCGGCCCGGCCAGCGGTACGGCTACCGGGTGCACGGCCGCTGGGACCCGTGGACCGGCGCCCGCTGGAACCCGGCGAAGCTGCTCCTCGACCCGTACGCGCGCGCGGTGGACGGCGACTTCGACCGGCTGCCGCCCGAGGTGTACGGGCATGTGCGGGACTGGCCGGACCAGCACGTCGCCGACACCGTCCGCGACGACCGCGACTCGGCGCCGTACGTGCCGAAGGCCGTCGTCGTCCACGACGACGCGCCCGGCGACGAGTGGGCCGACGACCGCAGGCCCAAGACGCCGTGGGCGGACTCCGTCATCTACGAGCTCCACGTGCGGGGCTTCACCAAGCGCCACCCCGGCGTCCCCGAGGAGCTGCGCGGCACGTACGCGGGGCTCGCGCACCCGGCGGCGGTCGAGCACCTCGTACGGCTCGGTGTGACGGCGGTGGAGCTGCTGCCCGTCCACCAGTTCGCGCACGAGGACCATCTGCTGCGGCGCGGGCTGCGCAACTACTGGGGGTACAACTCGATCGGCTACTTCGCGCCGCACGCCGCGTACGCCGCGACCGGCACGGGCGGGCAGCAGGTCGGGGAGTTCCGGCGGATGGTGCGGGCGCTGCACGAGGCCGGGATCGAGGTCATCCTCGACGTGGTCTACAACCACACGGCGGAGGCCGGCGAGCTGGGCCCCATGCTGTCGCTGCGCGGCATCGACAACCGGGGGTACTACCGCCTCCAGCCCGACGCCCGCAGGTACGCCGACTACACCGGCTGCGGCAACACCCTGCACGTCGTGCAGCCGCAGGTGCTGCGGCTCATCACGGACTCGCTGCGCTACTGGGTCACGGAGATGGGCGTGGACGGCTTCCGCTTCGACCTGGCGGCGGCGCTGGCCCGGTCGATGCACGACGTGGACATGCTCTCGCCGTTCCTCGCGGTGATCGCCCAGGACCCGGTGCTGCGGCGGGTGAAGCTGATCGCCGAGCCGTGGGACGTGGGCAGCGGCGGCTACCAGGTGGGCGCCTTCCCGCCGCTGTGGACGGAGTGGAACGACCGGTACCGGGACGCGGTGCGGGACTTCTGGCGCGGCGCCCTGCCCGACGTACGGGACCTGGGGTACCGGCTGTCGGGGTCCAGCGACCTGTACGCGTGGGGCGGGCGCCGCCCGTACGCGTCGGTCAACTTCGTCACCGCGCACGACGGGTTCACGCTGCGGGACCTCGTGTCGTACGAGCGCAAGCACAACGAGGCGAACGGCGAGGACAACCGGGACGGCACCAACGACAACCGCTCCTGGAACTGCGGCGCCGAGGGCGAGACCGACGACGAGGCCGTGGGCGCGCTGCGCCGCCGCCAGATCCGCAACGTGCTGACCACGCTGCTGCTGTCCACGGGCGTGCCGATGCTCGTCGCGGGCGACGAGATGGGGCGTACGCAGGGCGGCAACAACAACGCCTACTGCCAGGACAACGAGATCGGCTGGGTGGACTGGTCGCTGCTGGAGGAGCCGTGGGCGCGGGAGCTGCTGGCGCTGTCCCGGCGGCTGCTGGCGCTGCGCCACGCCCATCCGGTGCTGCGGCGGCGGGCGTTCTTCTCGGGCCGGCCGCAGGGCGCGGACGGGCTGCGGGACCTGGCCTGGTTCACGGCGGCGGGCGCGGAGATGACGGAGGGCGACTGGTACGCGCCGGCGCGGACGATCGCCTTCTACCTGTCGGGGCGGGACATCCCCGGGCGCGACGAGCGGGGCCGGGCGATCGTGGACGACAGCTTCCTGGTGATCCTCCACGCGGGTGACGGACCGCTGGAGCACCGGCTGCCGGGGCCGCCGTGGGCGGAGGAGTACGAGCTCGTCGTCGACACCTCGCGGGAGGAGCAGGCCGAGGAGCCCGGCGAGGTGTGCCGGGGCGGCGCGACGGTGACGGTGCCGGCGCGGTCGGCGCTGCTGTGGCGGGTGGTGTCCTGAGACGGCGGGTGAACGGCGGGGCGTTCGGCCGAAAACCATGTGAGCGATGTCAGTGGTGAACCCTAATCTCGGTCCTGATGTCTGCCTCCGCTCTCGCCCCCTCGCGTCCCGACGCCCCCAAGCGTTCCTCCGTGCGCTCGCTGCTGCGGCTGTGGCCGTACCTGCGGCCGGTGCGGGGGCGCTTCCTCACGGCGGCCGTCATCGCGGTGGTGGCGTCCTGTCTGAGCCTGGTCATCCCGCTCGTCCTGAAGTGGATGGTGGACGGGCCCGTCGCCGACCGGGACCCGGACGGCGTGTGGCTGGGCGCCTTCGCGGTGCTGGGCCTCGGGGTGGCCGAGGCGCTGCTGTTCGGGCTGCGGCGCTGGCTGGTGGCGCGGCCGTCGACGGCGGTGGAGGCGGCCTTGCGCGCCGATCTGTTCCGGCGGCTGCAGCGGCTGCCGGTGGCGTTCCACGACCGGTGGGCCTCGGGTCAGCTGCTGTCGCGCGGGACGACGGATCTGTCGCTGCTGCGGATGTTCCTGGTGTTCCCGCTGACGTTCCTGTTCGTCAACGGCGTGACGGTGCTGGCCGGTTTCGTGGTGCTGCTGGCGCAGGACTGGTCGCTGGGGCTGTTGCTGCTGGTGCCGGTGGTGCCGCTGATCGTGGGCTGCTCCATGTTCGAGGCGCGGTACTCGAAGGCGGCGCGGCGGGCGCAGGACCAGGTGGGCGACCTGACGACGCTGGTCGAGGAGAGCGTGCTCGGCATCCGGGTCGTGAAGGGCTTCGGACGGCACCGCAGCCAGGCGCGCGTGTTCCGGGTGCTCGCCGAGCGGCTGCGCGGCACGGAGCTGCACAAGGCGCGGCTGCTGGCGGGCATCTGGGCGTTCATCACGATCGTCCCGGAGCTGGCCATCGGGGCGGCGCTGGTGCTGGGCACGGTGCAGGTGGCGGACGGCGACCTGTCGGCGGGGACGCTGGTGGCGTTCCTGTCGACGGCGCTGGCACTGCGGTGGCCGGTGGAGTCCATCGGCTTCCTGCTGGCGATGAGCCAGGAGGCGGCGACGGCGACGGAGCGGTACTTCGAGGTGATGGACCAGGCGGAGGAGCCGGCCGACTTCGCCGCCGCGGGTCCGGCCGCCGCCCGCCCGGCGCCTGAGGGCGAGGCGCCGGGGCGCGGGGACCTCGGCGGGGTGGTGTTCGAGGGCGTCGTCTTCCGCTACCCGGACGCGCCGGAGGACTCCCCGCCGGTGCTGCGCGGGGTGGACCTGCGCATCCGGCCGGGAGAGACGCTGGCGCTGGTGGGCGCGACGGGCTCGGGCAAGACGACGCTGACGGCGCTGGTGCCGCGGCTGTACGAGCTGGCGGAGGGCCGCATCCTCCTCGACGGCGAGGACATCGCGCGGATGCCCCGCGAGCGGCTGCGGTCACTGGTGTCCGTGGCGTTCGAGGAGCCGACGCTGTTCTCGGCGAGCGTCCGGGACAACGTGCTGATGGGCGCCGGCGGGGAGGCGGGCGACGCGGAGCTGCGACGGGCGCTGGACGTGGCGCAGGCCGGTTTCGTGGCCGACCTGCCGCAGGGCGCCGCGACCGAGGTGGGCGAGCAGGGGCTGAGCCTGTCGGGCGGCCAGCGGCAGCGGCTGGCGCTGGCCCGCGCGGTGGTGGGCAGCCCGCGGTTCCTCGTCCTGGACGATCCGCTGTCCGCGCTGGACGTGCACACGGAGGCGCTGGTGGAGGCCGCCCTGCGGGAGGTGCTGCGGGACACGACCGCGCTGGTGGTGGCGCACCGCCCCTCGACGGTGCTGCTCGCCGACCGGGTGGCGCTGCTGTCGGAGGGCAGGATCGCGGCGGTCGGGACGCACCAGGAGCTGCTGCGGACCAGCGCCGAGTACGCGTGGCTGATGTCGGGCGCGGCAGACACGCCGGGCGGGGAGGACGGGAAGCGATGACGGCTCAGGACCAGGCGCTGGACGACCGGCGCGAGGCGTCCGGGGAGGACCCGTACGCCGCGAAGGCCGCGGGCGGCGGGGGGCCGGACGACCGGGACCCGTTCGACCGGGACGCGCTGCCCGCGCCGAAGGGCGCCACGGGCGCGCTACTGCGTTCGCTGCTGGCGCCCAGGCGGGCGTGGGTGGCGCTGTCGGCGCTGCTGCTCCTCCTCCAGCAGGCGGCGGTGCAGGCGGGCCCGCTGCTCGTCGCGTACGCCATCGACCGTGCCGTGCCCGCACTGCGGCAGGGCGACCACGGGCCGGTGGTGGCGGTGGCCGTCGGGTACGGGCTGTGCGCGCTGGGCGCCGGGCTGTTCCAGTACGGCTTCATCGGCGCGTCGGCGCGGGTCAACCAGGACGTGCTGCTGGACCTGCGGGGGCGGATCTTCCGGCACGCGCAGGCGCTGAGCGTGGACTTCCACGAGCGGTACACGTCGGGGCGGCTCATCTCCCGGTCGACGACCGATGTCGAGTCGCTGCGGGAGCTGCTGAGCGAGGGGCTCCAGGAGCTGATCAACGTGGTGCTGTCGTTCGTCAGCATCTCCTTGATCCTGCTGTGGCTGGACTGGGGCATCGGCGCGGTGGCGGTGGCCTCGTTCGTCCCGCTGTACCTGCTGGTGCAGCTGTACCGGCGGCGGGCGTCGGTGGCGTTCAGCGCGCGGTCCACGGCGATCGCGGCGGTGATCGTGAAGTTCGCCGAGACGATGAACGGCATCCGGCCGGTGCGGGCGTTCCGCCGCGAGCGGCCCAACGACGAGGTGTTCGGCGCGCTGAACCACCACCACGAGCGGCGCAACGGCGACGCGATCCTGGAGATGGCCCGCTATGTGGTGGGCTCCCGGCTGGTGGCGAACACCGCGGTCGCCGGCATGGTGCTGTGGGGCGCCTACCGGGTCGCGGACGGCACGCTGGCGCTGGGCGTGCTGGCCGCGGCCGTGCTGTACATGCGGCGGCTGTACGACCCGATCGACCGGCTGGGGATGTTCCTCAACGCGTACGAGTCGGCCGCCGCGTCCCTGGAGAAGATCGCCGGGCTGCTGGCGCAGCGGCCCACGGTGCCCGAGCCGGAACCGGAGGCGGCGCGGGAGCTGCCGCCCCGGCCGGCCGGGGCGCCGGGACGGGAGGTCGTCTTCGAGGGCGTCAGCTTCGGCTACCGCACGGGCGGCGAGGTGCTGCCGCGCTTCGATCTGGCGATCCCGGCCGGGCAGACGGTGGCGGTGGTCGGTTCGACGGGCGCCGGCAAGTCGACGCTGGCCAAGCTGCTGGCCCGCTTCTACGACCCGTCGCGGGGGCGCGTCCTCCTCGACGGCGTGGACCTGCGGGAGCTGACCACGGCGGAGCTGCGGCGGGGCGTGGTGATGGTGACGCAGGAGGCGTTCCTGTTCTCCGGGACGGTCGCGGAAAACATCGCCGTGGGCCGCCCCGACGCGACGCGTGAGGAGATCGAGCACGCGGCGAAGGCGATCGGCGCCCATGACTTCATCGCGGCGCTGCCCGACGGGTACGACACGGACGTGCGCAAGCGCGGCGGGCGGATCTCGGCGGGCCAGCGGCAGCTGGTGGCGTTCGCCCGCGCGCTGCTCGCCGACCCGGGGGTGCTGATCCTGGACGAGGCGACGAGTTCGCTGGACATCCCCGGGGAGCGGGCCGTGCAGCGGGCGATGGACACGGTGTTGCGCGGCCGTACGGCGGTGGTGATCGCCCACCGGCTGTCCACGGTGGAGATCGCCGACCGGGTGCTGGTGATGGAGCGCGGCCGGATCGTCGAGGACGGGCCGCCGGAGTCTCTGATCTCCGGCGACGGCCGCTTCGCCGGTCTCCACCGGGCATGGCGGGAGAGCCTGGTCGGCTGAGCCGGGCCGCCGCGCGGGACGCGGAGGGGCCCGGCCGGTGGCTCCGCGCGGGACGCGGCGGCGGCCCCGGCCGGTGGCCGGCGCGGGCCCGGGTCACATGATGCCGAGGCGTTCCAGGAGGGGTTCGCGGCGGGCCCGCCGCTGGGCGTGGCCGCGCCAGCCGGCGATCGGGACCATCAGTGTCCAGGCGGTGACGCCGGCGACGAGGCTGGTGCGCATGCCGCGTGAGTCGACGCTGCCGGCCTCCGCGAGGGGCACGGCGCCCTCCGGGTCGCGGATGATCTCGATCCGGTCGCCCACCCCGTACGGCGGCGCGTCCCCCCGGTACTCCAGCCGCTCGTCGAGCGGGCCGTTCGCGCCGACGAGGGTGAAGCGGTGGGGGCCGCCGGAGTCCCGCGCCTCGTCGGCGCTGATGACGACGCGCTCGCGCACGCCGCGCCGTTCGAGCGCCGCGTCGGGGGCGTACTCGACGGAGCCGACGACGACCAGCAGCGCGGGGAGGGCCGCCAGCAGGGTCAGCCACCACGCCTGGTGCAGGACGCGCAGGGCGATCAGGAACGCGAAGCTGAACAGGACGCCCGTCGCGATCGGGATGACCTCGTGGCCGAGCGCGGCGTAGGCGATGGCGGTGTTGCCCGCGGCGATCGCCCAGGCGGACAGCAGCGTCAGCACCGTGCCGAGCACCATGGCGCGCCTGCTGGTGCCGGGAGTTCCGTCGTTCATGCCCTCGTCCATGGGGAGCAGCGTACGGACCCCGGCACGCGGGCCGGGAGGCGCGGGGCGCGGCCCTCCCGCCTCGCCGTGCGCCGCCGTCAGCGGAAGGTGTGGACGAGCTCGATGCGGCCGACGATGTGGGCGTTGAACTCCTCCAGCTCCTCGGCCGGCACCCACAGTTCGAGGATGGTCTCGCCGCCCGCCTGCCGTACGGGGTAGCGGGAGACGAAGGCCGTGTCGACCTCGAAGCGGGTGACGTGGCCGACGCCGCTGTGCCGCACGTTCCAGTCGCGGGCGATGCGGATCGCGTAGTCCTCGTTGAGCACCGGGTAGAAGATCGGCTGCTCGGGGAGGCGCGGCGGCCAGGCCCGCCAGTCGGCGGCGCGCACCAGCTCCAGCTCCTCGGGGCCGGTGGGGCGCCAGAGGGTGGTGGTCGCGTTCATGGCGGGGCTGCTTCCTTCGGGGTCACGGGGTGTCACCGATCACCGTAGGGCGGGGCTTCCTCCACCGGCGAGCGGTTTTCGGTGAGGAGCGCCGCGCCGAGCCGGTCGGTGTCCTCCGGGCGGCCGCCGAGCCGGTGCACCAGCACCCAGTCGCCGCTGTCGGTGCGGGCCCCGGCGAAGGCGGAGGCGTGCCGGGTGGCGCCGTTGTGCCAGAGGAGCCGGTCGGCGCGCTGCCAGGCGGTCGCGGGTTCGCCGAGGCGCCGCTCCACCAGCAGTCCGCTCACCACCGAGGCCAGAGCGCGGGGCGTCGCCCACAGTCCGCCGGCCGGCAGGATTGCCCCGTCCATCGTCCACCCGGCGAGCGTCCGGCCGAACCGGCCCCGCGCCCGCAGGGACCGGCCGGCGGGCGGCGCGACGGCCACCTCGCCGGCGACGCCCAGCGGCTCCAGCACATGCGCCCGCAGCAGCTCCCCGTACGGGCGGCCGGCGGCGGCCACCAGGGCGGCGCCCAGCACCGCGTACCCGAAGTTCGAGTACGCGGTGTGGCGGCCCGGCGGGTGGGCCGCCAGCCGGTCGAGGCGGGGCAGCATCCCGGTGAGGGCCTCGTCGGTGAAGGGGGCGTACGGGTCGCGGCTCGCCCCGCCGATGCCGGGAGGCAGCCGGGGCAGACCGGATGTGTGGTCCATCAGGTGCCGCAGGGTGATGCCGCAGGCGGGCGCGGCCGGCAGCCAGCGCTCGACCGGGTCGTCCACGTCGAGGAGCCCGGCGGCGGCCATGCGGACCAGGGCGGTGCCGGTGAGGACCTTGGTGAGCGAGCCGATCTCCACGAACAGCGCCGGGTCGTGGCCGTGTTCGACGCGCGGCTCGCGGCCGGGGCGCAGTACGCACAGCGGTACGGGCCGCGCGGGCGGCCAGGGGCTCATCGGCGGGCCTCCCGTCCGGCCGCCGGCCCGTCGGATCGCCGTCGCCGTCGCCGTCGTGGTGCCGGACTGGTCGCTGCTGCCACTGGTGGAACCCGTCCCCTCGGTGTCGTACGTCGTACGGGAGGACCGGATACGGACGGTGCGGGTTGCCTCGCCGCGCCGCCCCGGGAGCGGCCGGGTGCCTTCGGGCGCTCCGCCTCGCCCCGGCCCTGCTCCCGCTCCGCCCTCCCCGTCCGCTGCCGGGAGGAATCACCGGACATCAACTCCCTTGTGCGGCAGGATGGTTGGCACAGGAGAAACGGGAGGGACCGTTGTGCACAAGGTGTGGCTGATCACGGGTGCGACAAGCGGGTTCGGCCGGGCGATCGCCGAGGCCGCGATCGCCGAGGGGGACGTGGTGGTGGGCGCCGCCCGGCGGCCGGAGGCGCTGGACGACCTGGTCGCGGCGCATCCGGACCAGGTCCACGCGGTGCGGCTGGACGTGACGGACACGGCGGCGGTGGAGGCGGTCGTCGCGGACGCGGTGGCCCGGCACGGGCGGATCGACGTGCTGGTCAACAACGCGGGCCGGACCCATGTGGGGGCGTTCGAGGAGACGACCGACGCCGAACTGCGGGCCCTGTTCGACCTGCACGTCTTCGGCCCGGCCGCGCTGGTGCGGGCGGTGCTGCCGCATATGCGCGAGCGGCGGTCGGGGGCCGTGGTGCAGATGAGCAGCATGGGCGGGCAGATGTCGTTCGCCGGGTTCTCGGCGTACAGCGGCACCAAGTTCGCGCTGGAGGGCATGTCGGAGGCGCTCGCGCAGGAGGTGCGGGAGTACGGCGTGAAGGTGCTGGTGGTGGAGCCGGGCGCGTTCCGTACGTCGCTGTTCGACGGGGCGAGCGCGAGCGCGGAGTCGGAGGTGTACGCCGGGACCGTCGGGGCGACCCGGCGCATGATCGCCGAGGGTGCCGGGCGGCAGCCGGGCGACCCCGCGAAGGCGGCGGCGCTGATCCTGGCCGCGCTCGCGGCGGACGAGACGCCGCTGCGGCTGCCGCTGGGCGACGACGGGGTGACGGCGGTGCTCGGCCACCTCGACGAGGTGCGCTCCGAGGTGACGGCGTGGGAGAAGCGGACCCGGGCGACGTCGTTCGACGACGAGCCGGCCGGCTGAGACCACAGGGCCGGGCGCCCGGCGCCTGCCGGGTCGCCCGCGCCGGCCGCCCGCACCCTGCCGGACGCCCCCGCCGGGCAGGGGTCGGTCACCGCGGGGGCCGGGCGGAAAACGACCGCCCGGCCCCTCCGTCGTACGCGTTCCGCCCCGCCCCGCCCGGCCGCCGGGGCCCCCGCCGGGCGGGGCGCGGCCGCGCCCGCGTCCGGGGGCCGGTCCCGGCCGCGCCCGACCCCCGTCCGGGCCCGGTCCCGCACCGCGTCCAGCCGCGAAGCGCCCCCGTCCGGCCCGGTCCGCCGCCCGGCCGTGTGACGCCTCTTCCGGGCGGGGAACGCCCTGGCCTCGTTCACACCGCGTTGACGTCCGTTTAACGGACCTGGAATTCCACGCAACGGACGATTTCCGGCCAATCTTTTGACGCGCTCCTGACATGTGCGGTCGGGCGGTGCCACTCTTCCCCCGTTCTGCGCACCACGCTCCGCCAGCTCTGTTTGCACCGCCCGAGGGCCCACCCCGCCCCCGGTACCCCCCTCGCAAAGGAGTTCCGCGTGAGATCCACGCCATCCCGTCGCGCGACCGCGACCGGTGCCCTGATCGCCGCCGCCGCCATGCTCGCCGTAGGGGTCCAGACCGGCTCCGCCACCGCCGACGGATGGGGCAACCCGGCCCCCCAGCGCCAGGCCGCCGCACAGGCCGATCCGGGCTCGCTGCCCGCCGACCTCTCCCCCGCCCAGCGCACCGCGCTGATCCGCGCCGCCGACGCCGAGAAGGCCGCGAAGGCGAAGGAACTCGGCCTCGGCGCGCAGGAGAAGCTCGTCGTCCGCGATGTGGTCCAGGACCGCGACGGCACCACCCACACGCGCTACGAGCGGACCTACGCCGGGCTGCCGGTCCTCGGCGGCGACCTCCTGGTCACGGAGAACGCCTCGGGCCGCACCGAGAGCGTCGCCAAGGCGTCCCGCGCGGAGCTGAAGAACGTCGACACGACCGCCGACGTCGCCCCCGCGGCGGCCGAGCGCCAGGCGCTCACCGCGGCCCGCACCGAGGGCTCGAAGGCCACGGAGGCGGAGCGCGCCCCGCGCAAGGTCGTCTGGCTCGCCGAGGGCAAGCCCGTCCTCGCGTACGAGACCGTCGTCGGCGGCCTCCAGCACGACGGCACGCCCAACGAGCTGCACGTCGTCACGGACGCCACCACCGGTGAGAAGCTGTACGAGTGGCAGGCCGTCCACAACGGCACCGGCAACACCATGTACAGCGGCCAGGTCACGCTGGGCACCGCCCAGTCGGGCAGCTCCTACACGCTGACCGACACGGCGCGCGGCAGCCACAAGACGTACAACCTCAACCGCGGCTCCTCCGGCACCGGCACGCTGTTCTCCGGCGCCGACGACACCTGGGGCGACGGCACCCCGGCCAACATGGAGACCGCCGGCGCCGACGCCCACTACGGCGCCGCGCTCACCTGGGACTACTACAAGAACGTGCACGGCCGCTCCGGCATCCGGGGCGACGGCGTCGGCGCGTACTCGCGGGTCCACTACGGCAACAACTACGTCAACGCGTTCTGGCAGGACAGCTGCTTCTGCATGACGTACGGCGACGGCGCCAACAACGCCAAGCCGCTCACGTCCATCGACGTGGCCGCGCACGAGATGACCCACGGCCTGACCTCCGTCACCGCGAAGCTCGTCTACAGCGGCGAGTCCGGCGGCCTGAACGAGGCGACGTCCGACATCTTCGCCGCCGCCGTCGAGTTCTACGCCAACAACGCCAAGGACCCGGGCGACTACCTGGTCGGCGAGAAGATCGACATCCGGGGCAACGGCACGCCGCTGCGCTACATGGACAAGCCGAGCAAGGACGGCTCCTCCAAGGACTACTGGTACTCCGGCATCGGCAGCGTCGACGTGCACTACTCGTCGGGCCCGGCGAACCACTGGTTCTACCTGCTCTCCGAGGGCAGCGGCGCCAAGACCGTCAACGGCGTCAACTACGACTCGCCGACCTCCGACGGCCTGCCCGTCACCGGCATCGGCCGCGACAAGGCCGCGCTGATCTGGTTCAAGGCGCTCACCACCAAGTTCACCAGCACCACCAACTACGCGGGCGCCCGCGCCGGTACGGTCGCCGTCGCCACCGAGCTGTACGGGGCGGGCAGCCCCGAGGTGCTGGCCGTCGAGCACGCCTGGGCCGGCGTCAACGTCGGCGCCCGCCCCGGCGGCGGCGGCCCCGGCGAGCCCGGCAAGGTCTTCGAGAACACGGCCGACGTGAGCATCCCGGACGCGGGCGCGGCCGTCACCTCGTCCGTCGACGTCACCGGCGTCACCGGCAACGCGCCGAGCACCCTCAAGGTCGGCGTGGACATCGTCCACACCTGGCGCGGTGACCTGGTCGTCGACCTGATCGCCCCCGACGGCAGCGCGTACCGGCTCAAGAGCGCCAGCGGCAGCGACTCCGCGGACAACGTCCAGGAGACCTACACCGTCAACGCGTCCAGCGAGGTCGCCAACGGCACCTGGAAGCTCCGCGTCCAGGACACGGCCCGCTACGACACCGGCTACATCAACAGCTTCAAGCTGACCTTCCCGTAAGCCGGGAGGGCCGCAAGGCCCGGCAAGGCCACGAGGCCGCCGCCCTCCGGGGCGGCGGCCTCACCCGTGCGCACGGCCGTGGAACGGGCGGGGGCCGGCCGGGCTCCTCCTCCGGTACCGGTGCCGGGTCCGTCCCGTGGCCGATGCGGACCGGGACCGCAGGACGATGCCCCGGCACGGGGAGGGGCGGCAGGCTGGGCGCCGGGCCCGTCGCCCCCCGCGTGGGGAGGGGGCGACGGCCCGGGCGGCCGCACCCGCCGGACCGGTCACGGCCCCGGGGCACCGCTCAGCGCAGCAGCACTCCCGCGCCGTCCGCCGCCGACTCGGCCGGCAGGGCCACCAGGCCCAGGTCCACCCCTGCCGCGAGCAGCCGGTGCGCGGGCAGCACCCGGACCGTGTAGCCGAACGGGCCGGTGCGGTCCAGCGTGAGCGGCCCCTCGTACGTCCACCGGCCCTGCTGGTCGGGGCCGCCGCCGCCCGCGGGCTTCAGCGGGAACGCCCGCGCGTCCACCAGGCCGTCCCGGCTGTCCACCCGGCCCGCGACCGCCTGCACCTCCACGTCCTCCGGCACCAGGTCGCCGAGGGTGACCCGGACCCGCAGGGCGAGCGTCGAGCCCAGTTCGGCGACCTCGCTGGTCTCGTCCACCTCCACGTGGTCGACGGCCACGCCCGGCCAGGCGGCGCGGACCCGCGCCTTCCACTCGGCCAGCTCCCGCGCCGCCTCCGGGTCCATGGCGCGGTGCGCCCGCGCGGCCGGCGTGTACAGCCGCTCCACGTACTCCCGCACCATGCGCCCCGCCAGCACCTTGGGCCCCAGCGAGGTGAGGGTGCGGCGGACCATCTCGATCCACCGCTCGGGCAGCCCGTTCGCACCCCGGTCGTAGAAGCGCGGTGCGACCCGCTGCTCGATCAGCTCGTACAGGGCCTGTGCCTCCAGGTCGTCGCGCCGGTCCTCGTCGGTGGTGGGCCCGTCGGCGGTGGGGATCGCCCAGCCGAAGTCCGGGTCGTACCACTCGTCCCACCAGCCGTCGCGTACGGAGAGGTTGAGGCAGCCGTTGAGCGCCGCCTTCATCCCGCTCGTCCCGCACGCCTCCAGGGGCCGCAGCGGGTTGTTCAGCCACACGTCGCAGCCGGGGTACAGCTTCTGCGCCATCCCCATGCCGTAGTCCGGCAGGAAGACGATGCGGTGGCGTACGCGCGGATCGTCGGCGAACCGGACCATCTCGCGCACCAGCCGCTTCCCGCCGTCGTCCGCGGGGTGCGCCTTGCCGGCGACGACGATCTGCACGGGCCGCGTCGGGTGGAGCAGCATCTCGCGCAGCCGGTCCCGGTCGCGGAGCATCAGCGTCAGCCGCTTGTACGACGGCACGCGGCGCGCGAAGCCGATGGTCAGCACGTCCGGGTCGAGGACCTGGTCGATCCAGCCCAGTTCGGCCGCGCCCGCGCCGCGCTCCCGCCAGGAGGCGCGCAGCCGGGCCCGCACCTCGTGGACGAGCTGTTCGCGCAGCTCGCGGCGGAGCTCCCAGATGGCGGCGTCGTCGATGTCCGCGACGGCGTCCCAGCGCTCCGAGCCGCCCACGCACAGGGCGTCCTCGGCGCGGTGGGCGCCGATCTGCCGGGCGCCGAGCCGCAGCACCTCGGGGGCGACCCAGGTGGGGGCGTGGACGCCGTTGGTGATGGAGGTGATCGGCACCTCCTCCGGGTCGAAGCCGGGCCACAGTCCGGCGAACATCGAGCGGCTGACGGCGCCGTGCAGGGTGGAGACCCCGTTGGCGCGCTGTGCCAGGCGCAGGCCCATGACCGCCATGTTGAAGACGTTGGGGTCGCCGCCGGGGTAGGTCTCGCGGCCGAGCTGGAGGATCCGGCCGACGTCCACGGCGGGCAGTTCGGCGCCGGGCCCGAAGTGGCGGGCGACCAGGTCGCGGTCGAAGCGGTCGATGCCGGCGGCGACGGGCGTGTGGGTGGTGAACACCGTCCCCGCGCGCACGGCCTCCAGGGCGGCGTCGAAGTCGGTGCCCCGGTCGGTCAGCTCCCGGATGCGCTCCAGGCCGAGGAAGCCGGCGTGGCCCTCGTTGGTGTGGAACACCTCGGGCGCGGGGTGGCCGGTGAGGGCGCAGTAGGCCCGTACGGCGCGGACACCTCCTATGCCGAGGAGCATCTCCTGGAGGAGCCGGTGCTCGCTGCCGCCGCCGTACAGGCGGTCGGTGACGTTCCGTTCGCCCGGGCCGTTCTCCTCGACGTCCGAGTCGAGCATGAGCAGCGGGACGCGGCCGACCTCCGCCACCCACACATGGGCGTGGAGGCAGCGCCCGCCGGGCAGGGCGAGGCCGACGCGGACGGGGCCGCCGTCGGGGCGGCGCAGCAGGGTCAGGGGCATCTCGGCGGGGTCGAGGAGCGGGTAGTGCTCCTGCTGCCAGCCGTCGCGGGAGAGCGACTGGCGGAAGTAGCCGTGCCGGTAGAGCAGCCCGACGCCGATGAGCGGGACGCCGAGGTCGCTGGCGGCCTTGAGGTGGTCGCCGGCGAGGATGCCGAGGCCGCCGGAGTACTGCGGCAGGGCGGCGGTGACGCCGAACTCGGGCGAGAAGTACGCGATGGCGGCGGGCGGCTCGTCGGTGTCGTCGCCGGCGCTCTGGTTCTGGTACCAGCGGCGGCCGCGCAGGTAGTCGTCGAGGTCGTCGGCGGCGGCGGTCAGCCGGCGCAGGAACCTGCGGTCGCGGGCGAGTTCGCCGAGCCGCGCGGCGGAGACGGTGCCGAGGAGCCGTACGGGGTCGCCGCCGGCCGCGCGCCACCCCTCGGGGTCGACGGCCTGGAACAGCTCGCGGGTCTCGGCGTGCCAGGACCAGCGCAGATTGCGCGCCAGGTCGCTGAGGGGTCGCAGGGGGTCGGGCAGGACGGGGCGGACGGTGAATCGACGGATGGCCTTCACGTGTTCCACCTTCGCAGGGGAGATACGTACAGTGGCGGACGCACCACGGTATGCGTCCGTCGTCCGGTCCCGACGGTAGTGCCACGGCGCCGGGCGCGGCCATGGCGCACGGCGCGCGGGGCACGGGGGGCGCACTCGGGGGAGCACACGTGTTGCGGCGTGTCGCGCTCCGGCCCCGAGGCGGGTGCTTCGGTCCGCGGGCGTCCGGGCGGGTGTGGCCGCGCCCCGGTCGGTGACGGCACATGAGTCACAGGAGCCCCACCCGACACTCCCGGCGTGAAGCGGCCGGTGAATTCAGCCGTACGGGGCGCGGGCTTGCGCTGTCCGGCCGGATGCCGCCGCCCGGCGTACGGCGGGAAACCCCCGGATTGCCCACCCGACGGGTGTGGGAAGGCTCCTGCGGAACCCGCCCACCCGAGTGAACCCGGAGAGGAGCGGTGATGCCTGCGTCGCGCCAGGCCGCAACGAAGCCGTTACAAAGAGCGATACCCCGTAAGCAACCCTCAGGTGATGCTGTGAACGCGCTGATTGGTCGTATCCCCGTCCTGGACGTCTCCCCCGTCGTCGACTGCGGCAGAAGGCCCGCGAAGGCGGTGGCCGGTGAGACCTTCGAGGTGTCGGCCACGGTCTTCCGGGAGGGCCACGACGCGGTGGCCGCCGATGTGGTGCTGACCGACCCGTCCGGGCGCCCCGGACCGTTCACCCCCATGCGGGAGCTGGCGCCCGGCACCGACCGGTGGGGCGCCGAGGTCACCCCGACCTGCGAGGGCATGTGGTCGTACCACGTGGAGGCCTGGAGCGACCCGGTCACCACCTGGCGCCACGAGGCCGGCATCAAGATCCCGGCCGGCATCGACACCGAACTGGTCCTCGCCGAGGGCGCCGCGCTGCACGAGCGGGCGGCGGACGGGGTCCCGAAGGACGAGGGCCGGGAGGCCGTACTGGCGGCGGTGGACGCGCTGCGGGACGTGCGCCGCTCCCCCGCCGACCGGCTGGCGGCCGCGCTGGCCCCGGAGGTCCGCGAGGCGCTGGCCCGCCATCCGCTGCGGGAGCTGGTCACCGCCTCGAAGCCGCTGCCGCTGCTGGTGGAGCGGGAGCGGGCGCTGTACGGGTCGTGGTACGAGATGTTCCCGCGCTCGGAGGGCGCGTACACCGACGAGGACGGCCGGCCCGTGTCCGGGACGTTCCGCACGGCGGCCGAGCGGCTTCCGGCCATCGCCGCGATGGGCTTCGACGTGGTGTACCTGCCGCCGATCCACCCGATCGGCACGACGCACCGCAAGGGCCCGAACAACTCCCTGACGGCCGGCCCCGGCGATCCGGGCGTGCCGTGGGCGATCGGCTCCGCGGCGGGCGGGCACGACGCGGTCCACCCGGACCTGGGCACGCTCGCGGACTTCGACGCGTTCGTGGCGCGGGCGCGGGAGCTGCGCATGGAGGTGGCGCTGGACTTCGCGCTCCAGTGCTCCCCGGACCACCCGTGGGTGCGCAGGCGCCCGGCGTGGTTCCGGCACCGGGCGGACGGCTCCATCGCGTACGCGGAGAACCCCCCGAAGAAGTACCAGGACATCTACCCCATCGCGTTCGACGAGGACATGCGCGGGATCATCCGCGAGACCGTGCGGGTGCTGCGGCACTGGATGGCGCACGGTGTGCGGATCTTCCGGGTGGACAATCCGCACACCAAGCCGGTGGTGTTCTGGCAGAAGGTCATCGCCAACATCAACCGCACCGACCCGGACGTGATCTTCCTGGCGGAGGCGTTCACCCGGCCCGCGATGATGCGCACGCTCGGCGCGATCGGGTTCCAGCAGTCGTACACGTACTTCACCTGGCGCAACACCAAGCAGGAGATCACCGACTACCTGACGGAGCTGTCCACGGAGACGGCCGCCTACATGCGGCCGAACCTCTTCGTGAACACCCCGGACATCCTGCACGCCTACCTCCAGCACGGAGGGCGCCCGGCGTTCGAGGCGCGGGCGGTCCTCGCGGCGACGCTCTCCCCGACGTGGGGGGTGTACGCCGGGTACGAGCTGTGCGAGAACACCCCCGTGCGGGAGGGCAGCGAGGAGTACCTCGACTCGGAGAAGTACCAGCTGCGGCCGCGTGACTGGGCGGCCGCCGAGCGGGAGGGCCGCAGCATCGCCCCGCTCATCACCACGCTCAACCGCCTGCGGCGCCGCCATCCGGCGCTGCGGCGGCTTCGGAACCTCCGCTTCCACCACGCCGACAACGACGCGGTCATCGCGTACAGCAAGCGGCAGGGTTCGAACGTGGTTCTGGTGGTCGTGAACCTCGACCCCCACCACACCCAGGAGGCGACGGTTTCGTTGAACATGCCGGATCTCGGCCTGGACTGGCACGAGACCGTACCGGTGCGCGACGAGCTCACCGGTGAGACATATCACTGGGGCAGGACCAACTATGTGCGCCTGGAGCCGGGTGTCAGACCCGCGCACGTGCTGGTGGTGTGCCGGGGATCGGGGGGCTGCTCCCCCGATCAGCACAGTTCCGTCCTGCGACCGTCTCCCCCGATCGGAGGGTCACCCACATCATGACCGTGAACGAGCCCGTCCACGACACGTTCGAGGACACCCCCGCCAAGGACCGGGACCCCGACTGGTTCAAGCGGGCCGTGTTCTACGAGGTGCTGGTCCGCTCCTTCCAGGACAGCAACGGCGACGGCATCGGCGACCTCAGGGGCCTCACGGCCAAGCTGGACTATCTGCAGTGGCTGGGGGTGGACTGCCTGTGGCTGCCGCCCTTCTTCAAGTCCCCGCTCCGCGACGGCGGTTACGACGTGTCGGACTACACGTCGGTGCTGCCCGAGTTCGGTGACCTGGCGGACTTCGTCGAGTTCGTGGACGCCGCGCACCAGCGCGGCATGCGGGTGATCATCGACTTCGTCATGAACCACACCAGCGACCAGCACCCGTGGTTCCAGGAGTCCCGAGCCAACCCGGACGGCCCGTACGGCGACTACTACGTCTGGGCCGACGACGACAAGCAGTTCCAGGACGCCCGGATCATCTTCGTCGACACGGAGACGTCCAACTGGACCTTCGACCCGGTGCGCAAGCAGTACTACTGGCACCGGTTCTTCTCGCACCAGCCGGACCTGAACTACGAGAACCCGGCCGTCCAGCAGGAGATCCTGTCGGCGCTGCGGTTCTGGCTGGACCTGGGCATCGACGGCTTCCGCCTCGACGCCGTGCCGTACCTCTACCAGGAGGAGGGCACCAACTGCGAGAACCTCCCGGCGACCCACGCCTTCCTGAAGCGGGTCCGCAAGGAGATCGACGCCGCCTACCCGGACACGGTGCTGCTCGCCGAGGCGAACCAGTGGCCGGAGGACGTCGTCGACTACTTCGGCGACTACGCGGCCGGCGGCGACGAGTGCCACATGGCGTTCCACTTCCCGGTCATGCCGCGCATCTTCATGGCGGTGCGCCGGGAGTCCCGCTACCCCGTCTCCGAAGTCCTGGCCAAGACGCCGGCGATCCCGGCGAACTGCCAGTGGGGCATCTTCCTGCGCAACCACGACGAGCTGACCCTGGAGATGGTCACCGACGAGGAGCGCGACTACATGTACGCGGAGTACGCCAAGGACCCGCGGATGCGCGCCAACATCGGCATCCGCCGCCGCCTCGCCCCGCTGCTCGACAACGACCGCAACCAGATCGAGCTGTTCACCGCCCTGCTGCTGTCCCTGCCGGGGTCGCCGATCCTGTACTACGGCGACGAGATCGGCATGGGCGACAACATCTGGCTCGGTGACCGCGACGGTGTGCGCACCCCCATGCAGTGGACGCCCGACCGCAACGCGGGCTTCTCCTCCTGCGATCCGGGCCGGCTGTACCTGCCGACCATCATGGACCCGGTCTACGGCTACCAGGTGACCAACGTGGAGGCGTCGATGGCGTCCCCGTCGTCGCTGCTGCACTGGACGCGCCGGATGATCGAGATCCGCAAGCAGAACCCGGCCTTCGGGCTCGGTTCGTACACCGAACTGCCGTCGTCGAACCCGGCCGTCCTCGCGTTCCTGCGCGAGTACGGCGACGACCTGGTGATGTGCGTGCACAACTTCTCGCGCTTCCCCCAGCCGACCGAGCTGGACCTGCGGCGGTTCAACGGCCTCCACCCCGTGGAGCTCATCGGCGGGGTCCGCTTCCCCGCCATCGGCGAGTGGCCCTACCTGCTGACGCTCGCCGGGCACGGCTTCTACTGGTTCCGGCTGCGCAAGGACACGGCGCTCCCCACGAAGGCCGCCTCGTCCGCCCAGCGCACCGGCGCCGCAGCGCACGCCCCCGCGCCGGGCCACGCCACCGCCACCGGCCCCGCCGCCGCGCCCACCCCCGCGCGGCCCGCCGCTGCCGCCACCGGCCCGGCCGCCGCCGCACCGGCGTCCGAGGCGGCACCGGGGCCCGCGGCGGGAGCGGCCGGCAGGCCGGCGCCGGGGCCCTCCGGCGCGGCCGCCGCCCACCTCTGACGGCGCGTCCGCACCCCTCGCACCCCCCTGCGTCCGGGCGGGGCGTTTCCCTCGCTCCGCCCTGGGCACTGTCCCCCTCATACGTCGATTCGGGTCTATAAGGACCATCCCCGCCCGACACGTCCCGCACAGCCGGACAGCCCATGCCGCATTCCGGGACACTCTGCACGTTCCGTGCATTCTGTAGTACCCGGGGAAAGGACGCGCTGCCATGTCGGAGACCGCATCCACCGCCCGGGCACCCGTCGCCCTGCTGCCGTCACTGGCGCCGCTGCTCCACGAATGGCTGCCCCGCAGACGGTGGTTCGCCGGGAAGGGGAAGCCGGTCACCGGCTTCTCCCTCGTGTCGGCCACCGAACTGCTGCCGCTCGGCGCCGCCGGACCCGGACTGCTGCACCTGCTCGTCCGCGTCCAGCAGCCCGGCGCCGCCACCACACCCGCCCCGCCCGGCGACTGCTACCAGCTGCTGCTCGGCGTGTGCGACACGCTCCCGCCCCTGCTCGCCCCCGCCCTGATCGGGCGCGTCACCCAGGGGCCGCTCGCGGGACGCACGGTGTACGAGGCGCTCCAGGACCCGCGGCTCGCCGCACTGCTCCTGGAGCGGCTGCGGGCGCCCGGCACGATCGGCCCGCTGAGCTTCCACCGGACGGTGGCGATCCCCGACGGTCTGCCCCCGCGCGTGCTGGACGCCGAGCAGTCGAACACGTCGCTCGTCTACGGCGACGCCTACATCCTGAAGATCTTCCGGCGCATCCATCCGGGCGCCAACCCGGACCTGGAGCTGCCGCTCGCCCTCTCCCGCGCCGGCTGCGCCCGGGTCCCGGCGCCCGTCGCCTGGTACGAGGCGGGGTCCGGCCCGGACGGCGCCACCCTGGGCGTGCTCCAGCCGTTCCTGCGCGGCTCGCAGGACGGCTGGCAGCTCGCCCTGGACGCGCTGGCCGCCGGGCGGGACTTCGTCCCGGAGGCCCACGCGCTGGGCCGCGCCACCGCCGAGGTCCACACGGCCCTCGCGGAGGCGCTGCCCACGGTGCGGCTCGCCCGGCGCCAGGCGCGGGAGCTCGCGGTCGCGATGAGCCGCCGCCTGGACGCCGCCACCCAGGCGGTCCCCGCGCTCATGCCGTACGTGCCCGGACTGCGCGCCGCGTTCGAGACGGTCGCCGCGCTCGCGGAGAGCGGCAGCACATGGCGCGCCCAGCGGGTCCACGGCGACCTGCACCTGGGGCAGGCGCTGCGCAGCGCGGACGGCGAGTGGTCGGTGATCGACTTCGAGGGCGAGCCCACGAAGCCGCTCGCCGAGCGCCGCCGCCCGCAGCCGCCGGTGCGGGACGTCGCCGGAATACTGCGCTCCTTCGACTACGCGGCCCACTCGCACCGCCCGTGGCACCCCGACTGGGCGGAGCGCTGCCGCGACGCGTACTGCTCCGGGTACGCCGAGGCGTCCGGGCGCGACCCGCGCGCCGAGGCGGCGCTGCTGCGGGCGTACGAGACGGACAAGGCGGTGTACGAGGTGGTCTACGAGGCCCGGCACCGCCCCGACTGGCTGCCCGTGCCGATGGCGGCGATCCAGCGCCTGGCGTCGCCGCCGGGCGCCGGCCCGCTGCCCCCGGTGGCCGGGCGGGCGCTCACCGGGCGCACCCGCCTCTCCTCCGACCGGCTGCCCTGACCGGCGGCACCCGCCCCCGCACCACCTCACCCACCCACCTCTCCGAGGAGGACTCCCCCCGTGACCCCCCGCCGTCCGACCCGCAAGCCGCCCACGACGAGGACCGCGCAGCCGGTCGTCACCCCCCTGGAGGGCCCCGAGGCGAAGGCGCCCGAGACGCCGCACGCCGCGACCGGAGCGCCGAAGGCCGCGGCCGGGGCCCCCGCCGCCACCACCGCGGCCGCCGGAAAGGCCGCCACCGGGACCGCCCCCGAGGCCGGGCCCGCGGCCCCGGCCGGCACCGCCCCCGTGAAGGCCGCCGCCAAGCGGCCGCCCCGGCCCAGGGACGGGGCGGCCGACGGGGTGCCGGCGCACCCCGTGGAGGGCGCCGACCGGGCGCGGCTGCTGGCCGGCGAGCACCACGACCCGCACGGGCTGCTGGGCGCCCACCCGGTGCCGGAGGGAGTGGCGTTCCGCGCGCTGCGCCCGCACGCCAGGGCGGTCGCCGTGGTCCTCGCCGACGGCACGCGGCACGCCCTGCACGACGACGGCGACGGCCTGTTCTCGGGCGTCCTGCCGCTGCCGGGCGTCCCGGACGGCTACCGGCTGCTCGTCTCGTACGAGGAGGCGGAGCTGGAGGTCCACGACCCGTACCGGTTCCTGCCCGCGCTGGGCGAGCTGGACCTGCATCTGATCCGGGAGGGCCGCCACGAGGAGCTGTGGACGGCGCTCGGCGCGCGGGTGATGACCCATCAGGGCGTGGCGGGGACCCGCTTCACCGTGTGGGCGCCGAACGCGCGCGGGGTGCGGCTCGCCGGGGACTGGACGTTCTGGGACGGCACGGGGCTGCCGATGCGGTCGCTGGGCGCGAGCGGGGTCTGGGAGCTGTTCGTGCCCGGCATCGGCGAGGGCACCCTGTACAAGTTCGAGGTGGTCGGCCCGGACGGGCACCACGCGCTGCGCGCCGACCCGATGGCGCGGCGCACCCAGTGCCCGCCGGAGACCGCGTCCGTCGTCACGGCCTCGCACCACGAGTGGCGGGACGCGGAGTGGATGGCCCGGCGGGGCGAGCGGCCGGTGCACGAGGCGCCGTTCTCCGTGTACGAGGTGCACCTGCCGTCCTGGCGGCCGGGGCTGTCGTACCGGGAGCTCGCCGATGTGCTCCCGGCGTACGTCAAGGACCTCGGGTTCACGCACGTGGAGCTGATGCCGGTCGCCGAGCACCCGTACAGCCCGTCCTGGGGCTACCAGGTCACCTCGTACTACGCGCCGACGGCCCGGCTGGGCACGCCGGACGACTTCAAGTACCTGGTGGACCGGCTGCACCAGGAGGGCATCGGGGTCCTGGTGGACTGGGTGCCGGCGCACTTCCCGAAGGACGACTGGGCGCTGGCCCGGTTCGACGGGACGCCGCTGTACGAGCACCCGGACCCGCGCCGTGCCGAGCACCCCGACTGGGGGACGCTGGAGTTCGACTACGGCCGCACGGAGGTGCGCAACTTCCTGGTGGCGAACGCGGTCTACTGGTGCCAGGAGTTCCACATCGACGGGCTGCGCGTGGACGCGGTCGCCTCGATGCTGTACCTGGACTACTCCCGCGAGTACGGCGAGTGGGCGCCCAACGAGTACGGCGGGCGGGAGAACTTCGACGCGGTCCGCTTCCTGCAGGAGATGAACGCGACCGTGTACCGGCGCTGCCCCGGCGTGGTGACGATCGCGGAGGAGTCCACCGCCTGGGAGGGCGTGACCCGCCCCACCGACCAGGGCGGCCTGGGCTTCGGGCTGAAGTGGAACATGGGCTGGATGCACGACTCGCTGGTGTACGTCTCCAAGGAGCCGGTCCACCGCAAGTACCACCACAACGAGATGACCTTCTCGATGGTGTACGCGTACAGCGAGAACTACGTGCTGCCGATCTCGCACGACGAGGTGGTGCACGGCAAGCAGGCGCTGGTGTCGAAGATGCCCGGCGACTGGTGGCAGCGGCGCGCCAACCACCGGGCGTACCTGGGCTTCATGTGGGCCCACCCGGGCAAGCAACTGCTGTTCATGGGGCAGGAGTTCGCGCAGGGCGCCGAGTGGTCCCACGCGGAGGGGCCCGAGTGGTGGCTGCTGGCCGACGACTACCACTCGGCGGGCGACCACCGGGGGGTGCGCGACCTGGTGCGCGATCTGAACGCGGTGTACGCGGCGACGCCCGCGCTGTGGGAGCGGGACACCGTCCCGGAGGGCTTCCAGTGGGCGCTGGGCGACGCCGCCGACGACAACGTGTTCGCGTTCCTGCGGTACGACGCGCAGGGCTCCCCGCTGCTGGCGGTGAGTAACTTCTCGCCCGTGGTGCGGCACGACTACCGGCTGTGGGCCCCGGAGTCCGTACCGGCGTGGACGGAGGTCCTCAACACGGACGCCGCGCGGTACGGCGGCAGCGATGTGCGCAACGACGGCCCGCTGAAGCGCGGGGACGACGGGGTCCGCATGACGCTGCCGCCGCTGGCGACGGTCTGGTTCAGGCCCGCCTGAGCCGTACGAGGCCCAGCCGCCGGGTCGCCCGGGTCAGCGCCACGTACAGGTCGTTGACGCCGAGCGGTCCGGCGGCGCGGATGCCGTCGGGGTCCGCGACGATCACGGTGTCGAACTCCAGGCCCTTCGCCTGCCGCGGGTCGATGACGACGACCGGGCGGGTGAGGTCGGGGTTCGGGCCGTGCGACGCGTCGGGGAGCGCGGCCGTCAGGGCGGGGTGGTGGGCGGCGGGCGCGACGACGGCGAGCCGCCCCTCGCCCTTGAGCTCGTCGGCGACGGCCCGCGCGACCGCGGCCGGCAGGTCGTCCGTGACGGTCTCCCAGGGCGGTTCGCCGGTGGAGCGCACCGAGCGGGGCGGCTGGAAGTCCGGTTCGTCGGCGCGCCGCAGCTCGGCCGCGACCTCCATGATCTCGGCGGGGGTGCGGTAGTTGACGCCGAGCGTGACGTGCTCATAGCGGTCCCCGACGTACGGGGCGAGGATCTCGCGCCAGGAGCCGCAGCCCGCCGCGTCGCCGGTCTGGGCGGGGTCCCCGACGAGGGTCATGGAGCGGGTGGGGATGCGGCGCATCAGCAGCCGCCACGCCATCGCGGACAGCTCCTGCGCCTCGTCCACGATGATGTGGCCGAACGCCCAGGTGCGGTCGGCGGCGGCGCGCTCGGCGGCGGTGCGGTGGTCGTCCTCCTCGTGGCGCTCCGCGAACCGCTCGGCGTCGATGACGTCGTGGGCGGCGAGCACTTCGGACTCCTCGTCCTCGAACTCGTAGGTGCGCGAGGCGTACGACACGTCGAGGACGCCCTGCGCGTAGGCGACGCGGCGGGCGCGCTCGCGGGCCGCGGCGGCGCGGGCGGCGGTGTCGTCCTCGCCCAGCAGCTCCGCCGCCTCGTCCAGGAGCGGCACGTCGGCGGGGGTCCAGGGGCTGCCCGGGTCGCGGCGCACGAACTCGGCCTCGCCGTCGGGGAGGTAGCCGTAGGGGTCCTCCAGGAACCGTTCGACCAGCCGCTGGGGGGTCAGCACGGGCCACAGCTCGTCGATGGCGGCGTGCACCTCGTCGCTGGCGGCGATCTCCTTGCCGATCTGGGCGATGTCGGAGGCGTCGAGGAGGTTCGGGCCGCCGTACGGGTCGGCGCCGAGCCGGTCGGCGAGCTGGGCGGTGAGCGCGTCGATGATCCGGGTGGCGAAGCGGGGCCGGGCCAGATTGTGCGGCAGGCCGGTCCCGCGGGCGTCCCAGCGGGCGTCCTCGGCGGTGTCCCGGTCGAGGAGCAGCGTTCCGTAGTCCTCGTGGTCGATCTCCAGGGGCTCGCCGGTGGGCGGCACGGTCTGCTGGTCGCGGACGAAGGCGGCCAGCACCTCGGCCATGGCGGCGCGGCCCTTGATCTCGGCGGCCTCCGGGGTGTCGGTGCCGGTGGCGCGGACGCCGGGGAACAGCTCCCCGACGGTGGCGAGCAGCACGCCGGTCTCGCCGAGGCTCGGCAGGACGTCCCCGATGTAGCGCAGGAACGCGGTGTTCGGCCCGACGACGAGCACGGCCCGGCGGGCCAGCAGCTCCCGCTGGGCGTACAGCAGATAGGCGGCGCGGTGCAGGGCGACGGCGGTCTTGCCGGTGCCGGGGCCGCCCTCCACGACGAGGACGCCCTGGTGCGGGGCGCGGATGACGCGGTCCTGCTCGGCCTGGACGGTCCGCACGATGTCGCTCATCCGGCCGGTGCGGGCGGCGCCGAGGGCGGCGAGCAGCACCTCGTCGGCGTCGCGCCCCTCGTGGCCGCTGCGCGTGGGGTCGCCCAGGTCGAGGATCTCGTCGTGCAGGGCGGTGACCTCGCGGCCACTGGTGGTGAGGTGGCGGCGCCGGCTGAGGCCCATGGGGGTGTGGCCGGTCGCCAGGTAGAACGGGCGGGCCACCTCGGCGCGCCAGTCGATGACGAGCGGGGTGCGCTCGGCGTCGTCCTCGCGGATGCCGATGCGCCCGATGTGGTGGTCGCGCCCGTCGCGGAACACGAGCCTCCCGAAGCACAGGCCCTGGTCGCCGGCGTTGTACGCGGCGAGCAGCCCCGACTGCTCGGCGACCGCGATGTCCCGCTCGATCCTCGCCTGCCGGCCGTTCCCGGCGTTCTTGAGCGCGTCGCGCACGGCGGCCTCGGCCCGTTCCCGCAGGAGGTCGAGCCGCTCGTAGAGCCCGCTGACGAACCGCTGCTCGTCCCGCAGCGCCTCGGTCTGCCCGATTGACAATTCCACTCCCGACGCGATAACGTGTGCCTGTTGATTCCGCACGCCCGCTTTTGCGTGCCCGCATGCGGAATCCACCACTATACGCGCGCCCCCTCCCCGCCCGCCAATTCACCGGCGCGGGGTTTTTTCATGTCCGCGCCCCCTCTTCTCGCACGGGCGGCCGGACGCGCGCCCCGCCGACGGACGCGGCTTCGGACCCCGCCCGCCGAGGGGTCGTGGACGTGCGGCACGGGAGGTGCCATGATCGCGCGGGTGTCCGGCGCGGGTCCGGCCCGCAAGGAGGGGACATGGGGTTCTACCTCGGCATACCGGTCGTCCTGCTGGCGGTGCTGCTCGCCGCGTCGGGGGTCGCGGCCATCACCCGCGGCTGGGTCCTGCCCTGGACCCGGAAGGCCGTCCGGCGCACCCGCCTCCACGGCTGGGCCCAGCTGGCCATGGCCGCCGCCCTGTGCTGCCAGGTGGGCTTCGGCCTGATGGTCGGCGACCTCGGCGCCCGGCAGGCGGGAACCCTGGGCGGCAGCGTGCTCATGCTGGCCGGCATCCTGCTGATGGCGGCGAGCCAGCGCGCGCCCGGCGGCCGGCAGGACAGCCCCGCGCCCTGAGGCGCGGCGCCCCGCGGTCGCGGCCGCGCGGGGCCTCAGCCGCGGGGGCTCTGAGTCGCGGGGCCTCAGCCGCGGGGGCTCTCAGTCGCGGGGGCCCTCAGTCGCGGGGGGTGAGGTCCAGGGCCCTCAGCAGGCGCCGCTTGGACAGGGCGCCCACCACCGAGCGGACCGGCTCGCCGTCGCGGAACAGGAACGTCGTCGGGGTGGACAGCACCGCGTAGCGGGCCACCGCCTCCGGGCTGGTGTCCACGTCCACGGCCACCACGTCCAGTTCGTCCGCGTGCTCCTCGGCGACGCGTTCCAGGACGGGGGCCAGCTGCCGGCACGGAACGCACCAGGTGGCGGTGAACTCGACCAGGACGGGGCGGCCGGCGGCGAGGACCTCGGCGGCGAAGTCGGCGTCGGTGACGGTTCTCAGGGTGCTCATGTTCCGAGGGCTCCTCGTGTCGCTGACGGAGTGGGCCCCGCGAACTCGCAAGCCGGCTCGGGGGCTTCGTACGCGGTGGCGGCGGTCGCCTCGGCGGCGGCCAGATGCGCGGCGACCTGTGCCCGGACGGTGCCCAACTGGTCCATCAAGGCGTCCAGTTCGGCCAGCTTCCGCCGGTACACGGCGAGCGAGGCCGGGCAGGCGTCGCCCGTCGGGTGCCCGGCGCGCAGGCACTCGACGAACGGCCGGGTCTCCTCCAGGCCGAAGCCGAAGTCCTTCAGGACGAGGATCTGCCGCAGCAGCCGCAGGTCCTCCTCGCCGTAGGTCCGGTATCCGCTCTCGCCGCGGCGCGCCGGGAGCAGCCCGCGCGCCTCGTAGTAGCGCAGGGTGCGGGTGGTGACCCCGGCGCGCCGGGCCAGTTCGCCGATTCGCATGCTGTGAACGTACGGCTTGACGTCGGCGTCAAGGCAAGGGCCCGGTCACTCCTGCGGGGTGAGACCCGCCAGCGCCTCGGGGGCCGCGCGGCCCGTGCGCTCCCGCTGCGGGAAGTCCCCGACCTTGATCCGCGCGACCTCCTTCGCCGTGGCGTAGTCCACGACCGACACCTCGTCCCGGTTGGACAGCGTCACCCAGCAGGTGCCACCGTCCGGCCCGGTCACCGACCAGTACGGCAGGGAGCCCTGCGGGTAGTGGACGAAGCCGTCGGTGGTGAGCGCCGGGCGGGAGACGACGGCCGTGTAGTCGTCGATGGTCCCGGCCGTGCAGAGCTTGTCGCGCGCCGCGTTCATGGCCATGCCGTGGTGCGCGGAGTTCTGCGGGTAGTCGTCCGGTTCGAGCGCCGCTCCGGCCGGGCTGAAGGGCATCTCGACGGTGCGGACCGTGCGGCCGGCTTCGAGGTCGTACTCGATGAAGCCGTTCAGGTAGGAGAGCTGCGCGTACATCGTCCTGCCGTCCGGGGTCACCACGGCCGGGCGGATGCCGTGCTCGAAGGTGTGGGTGCGGACGACCTTCAGGGTCTTCGCGTCCACGACGGTGACCTGCTTGCTGCCCTTGAGGAAGTTGAGGGCCTTGGGCAGGGAGGTCACGCCGATGGACATGTTGTAGATAAGGGAGCCGTCGGCGGAGTACATGTTCTCGTGCGGGTACGTGCCCGTGGGGAACTCGCCGGTGACGCGGCCGGTGGCCGTGTCGAGCGTCTGCGCCTTGGCGGCGGTGATGGCCGACACGACGAAGGTGCGGCCGTCGGCGGAGAGCGCCGCGTGGTCGGCCTTCAGTCCCGCCAGGTGCGTCCGCCACAGCTGGCGGCCGGTGGCCACGTCGTACGCGGCGGCGTCGCCGAGGTTGCCGCGCGAGACGTACAGGGTGCGGCCGTCCGGCGACAGGTGCGCGTCGTCCACGAACTTGTCGCCGCCCGCCTGCTGCCTGACCACCTCGTACGCGGCGCGGCGCAGCGGGTCCATGCCGCGCAGGACCTCCTCCAGGTCGGGCACGACGTCCAGGGTGCCGAGGTTCCGGTACGTGCGGGCGTCGAGGAAGCTCACGGTGCCGTCGGCGCTGTTGCCGACCAGGACCACGTCCCGGAGGGCGTCGGAGACGGCGGCCTCCGGGGCGGACGGGGCCTGCGGAGCCGCGGGCTGGGCCGCCGTCGCCGCCGGGAGGGCGGCGGTGGCGAGGAGTGCGGCGGTGAGGGCGAGCGCGGAGGTCGTACGGGCCAGACGTGACATGGGGGGTCCATCCCTTCACACCGGTGCGGGTGGCGGTCGTCGCCGGGACGTGCGCGGGCGCGTACAGGTGTCATGCGCGCGCCATGTTACCGGCGGTACGCGCAGAGGGGACCCCCGTGGAACGGGTGCGGGCGCGGGGCCGGCCCTGCTCCGGCTCCCGCGCCCGCACCTCCCGGACGGCTTCTCCCGACGAGTCCCCGGCGAGGTCCCGGCGCGCGTCCCCGACGACGTCCCGGACGGCTTCCCCGGCGGCGTCCGGCCCGCGTCGCGCCCGCGTCGCGGCAGGCCGTCAGACCTTGGCGGGCTGCCCCGCGTCGGCGGGCCGCTCCGCCGGACCGCCGGCGTCGTCCGGGGCGGCCGTGCCGTGTCCGTCGTCCAGCAGGGTCGTCTCGTCGAACGGCGCCCGCCCGGCGAGCACCTCCGCCACCCGCTCCTTGTCGATCTCCTTGGTCCAGGTGCCGATCAGGACCGTCGCCACCGCGTTGCCCGCGAAGTTGGTCAGGGCGCGCGCCTCGCTCATGAACCGGTCGATGCCCACGATCAGGCCCACGCCGTCCACCAGCGCCGGCTTGTGCGACTGGAGGCCGCCCGCGAGGGTCGCGAGCCCGGCGCCCGTGACACCGGCCGCGCCCTTCGACGCGATGACCATGAAGACGAGGAGGGAGATCTGCTCGCCGACCGCCAGCGGCTGCCCCATCGCCTCGGCGACGAAGAGCGACGCCATCGTCAAGTAGATCGCCGTGCCGTCCAGGTTGAAGGAGTAGCCGGTCGGCACGGTGATGCCGACGACCGGCTTGCTGACGCCCAGGTGCTCCATCTTGGCGATCAGGCGCGGCAGCGCCGACTCGGACGACGAGGTGGAGAGGATCAGCAGGAACTCCCGCGCGAGGTACTTGAACAGCGCGAAGACACCCACCCCGGCCACCAGCCGCAGCAGCGCGCCCAGCACCACGAAGACGAAGAGGACGCAGGTGGCGTAGAAGCCGAGCATGATGACGGCGAGCGACTTCAGCGCGTCCAGGCCCGTCGAGCCGACCACCGCGGCGATGGCGCCGAACGCGCCGACCGGCGCCGCCCACATGATCATCGCCAGGATGCGGAAGACCAGCCGCTGGATGTGCCCGATGCCGCGCAGCACCGGCTCACCCGCCTTGCCCATCGCCTGGAGCGCGAAGCCCGCCAGCAGCGCGACCAGCAGGGTCTGGAGGACCTCGCCCTCGGTGAACGCCGACACGAGCGTCTTGGGGATGATCCCCAGCAGGAAGTCGACGGTGCTCTCGCTGGCCCCCTCGGCCTGCTGCGAGCCCGCCGCGCGGGTCTCCTCGGTGATGCGCAGCCCGGCGCCGGGCTCCAGCAGATTGCCGACGACCAGGCCGATCGCGAGGGCGACCGTCGACATGACCATGAAGTACCCGAGGGCCAGACCGCCGACGGCGCCCACCTTCGCGGCCTTGCGGACCGAGCCGACGCCCAGCACGATCGTGCAGAAGATGACCGGCGAGATCATCATCTTGATCAGGTTGACGAAGCCGGTGCCGAGCGGCTTGAGCTCCTTGGCCACGTCCGGCGCGGCGAAGCCGACGGCGATGCCGAGCACGACCGCCGCGATGACGGCCAGATAGAGATAGTGGGTACGTTCCCGCCGTGCGGCCACGGGGTCCTCCCTCGAAGTGTTCGCTCCACGTCCCGGTGGATCCCCGCGACTATCCACCACGCCTGTGAAGCAGGTCACCGTTGCGTGCGTTTCGTTCACGCGTTTTCGGCCGTGCAGACTTACCGCATGCGCCTCCCCCGCCCCCGCAGCCTGGCCGGCCAGCTCTTCGCGATGCAGGCCGTGCTGGTGGCGGTCATCGTGGCCGGGTGCGCCGTCTTCGCGTATGTGACCGACCGCGCCCAGGCGGAGGAGACCGCCCGCCGGCAGGCGACCGCCACCGCGACGGCCGTCGCCCGCTCCCCCTCGGTCGTCGCCGCGGCGCACTCCGACAACCCGACGGCCGCGCTCCAGCCGTACGCCGACGCCCTCACCGGCGAGCACGGCGTGACGTTCGTGGTGGTCATGGCGCCGGACGGGACGCGCTGGACGCACCCGGAGGCGGACCGGATAGGCGGCACGTACCTGGGCCACATCGACGCGGCGCGGCGCGGCGGCACGCTGACGGAGACGTACGACGGGACGCTCGGCCGGTCCGTGCGGACGGTCACGCCCGTGTGGGACCGGGACCGGATCGTCGCCCTGGTCAGCGCGGGCATCACCGTCGACCGGATCAGCGAGCAGCTGCGGCGCCAGGTCACCGCCCTGCTCGGCTTCGCGGGCGGGGCGCTGGCGCTCGGCGCGGTGGGCACCTATGTGATCAACGCGCGGCTGCGGCGCCACACCCACGGGATGAACGCCGCCGAACTGAGCCGGATGCACGACTACCACCAGGCGGCTCTGCACGCGGTGCGCGAGGGCCTGCTGATGCTGGACGGACAGCGGCGGATCGCGCTGGTCAACGACGGGGCGCGGGAGCTGCTGGGGCTGCCCGGGGACGCCGTGGGCACCCCGGTCGCCGAGCTGGGGCTGCCGCCGTCGCTGACGGGCGCGCTGCTGGCGGCCGAGCCGCGCGAGGACGAGCTGCACCTCACGGCGGACCGGGTCCTGGTCGTGTCGACCCGGCCGGTGGTCGGCGGGGAGCGGCGCGGCACGGTCGTGACCCTGCGGGACCGCACCGAGCTCCAGGCGCTGTCCGGGGAGCTCGACTCCGAGCGGGGCTTCACCCAGGCGCTGCGGGCGCAGGCGCACGAGGCGGCGAACCGGCTGCACACGGTCGTGTCGCTGATCGAGCTGGGCCGGGTGGAGGAGGCGGTCGGCTTCGCCACGGCCGAGCTGGAGCTCGCGCAGGCGCTGACGGACCAGGTGGTCGACGCGGTGGGCGAGCCGGTGCTGGCGGCGCTGCTGCTCGGCAAGTCCGCGCAGGCCGCGGAGCGGGGCGTCGAACTGGTCCTGACGGACGACAGCCGCGTCGACGACCAGCTCCTGCCGCCGCACCTGGCGCCACGGGACCTCGTCACGATCCTGGGCAACCTGATCGACAACGCCGTCGAGGCCGCGCAGGGCTCGGCCGGCTCGCGCGTGACGGTCACGCTCGCCACGGCCGGCGGCGAGCTGCTGCTGCGCGTGGCGGACACGGGCCCGGGGGTGCCGCCCGCCGACGCGGAGGCCGTCTTCACCGGCGGCTGGTCCACGCGGGGGCCGGGGCGCGGCATCGGGCTGCCGCTGGTCCGCCAGGCGGCCCACCGCGCGGGCGGCCGCGTGGAGCTGGGCGCGGCGGCGGAGGGCGGCGCGCAGTTCACGGTACGGCTGCCGCTGGGGGACGCGCGGGGATCCCGTGCCGGGGCCGGGGCCGGGGCGGGGGCCGGGGCCGGGGAGCGGCCGGAGCGGGTATCGTCACCGGGTCGCCCGGGCGGCGCGGCCGCGGGTGCGCAAGCGCGTGGCGACGGCGCCGGGAAGGCCGCGCCCGGCGGGGCTTCCGGTGCCGGGGCTTCCGGTGCCGGGGCTTCCGGTGCCGGGGCTTCCGGTGCGGGGACTGCCGGTGCCGGGGCCGTGGACGCGGCGGCCTGCGGTGACGTGCGGCCGGGGGCCGGGGACGAGGACGGGGCGGAGGCGGTGAGGTGAGCGCGGAGAGAGGCGCGGGCGCGGTCCCGGGCGGAGGCACCGGGCCGGGCGCGGGCGCCGGCGCGAGTCCCGGCGGCGGGCCGGCGGCGGGCGGGCCCGGCATCAGGGTCCTGGTCGTGGAGGACGACCCCGTGGCCGCCGACGCGCACGCGCTGTACGCCGGGCGCGTGGCGGGCTTCCGGGTCGTCGGCGTCGCCCACTCGCGCGCCGCCGCCGTGCGGCTCCTCGAACGCACGCCCGTCGACCTGATCCTCCTCGACCTGTACCTCCCGGACGGCCACGGGCTGCACCTGCTGCGTTCCCTGCGGGCCGCCGGGCACTCCGCCGACGTGATCGCCGTGACGTCCGCGCGCGATCTGGCGGTCGTGCGCGAGGGCGTGTCGCTGGGCGTGGTGCAGTACGTGCTGAAGCCGTTCACGTTCGCCACGCTGCGGGACCGGCTCGCCCGGTACGCCGAGTTCCGCGCGGCCGTGGGCGAGGCGTCCGGGCAGGACGAGGTGGACCGGGCGCTGGCCGCGCTGCGCGCCCCGCAGCCCGCCGCGCTGCCCAAGGGGCTCAGCGCGCCGACCCTCACCGCCGTCACCCGCACCCTGCGGGAGGCGCCCGAGGGCCTGACAGCCGCCGAGGCGGGCGCCGCCGTGGGCATCTCGCGCATCACCGCCCGCCGCTACCTGGAGCACCTGGTGTCCGCCGGCCGGGCCGAGCGCAGCCCCCAGTACGGGCAGGTCGGCCGCCCGGAACTCCAGTACCGCTGGCTCCCCGGGACCCGCTGAGAACCCTGGACCTTCCTCCAACATTCTCCGTTGTTCGAACGGACCGTAGCCAGGGGTAACGGTCCGCACCTAGCTTGTGCGCGTGCACCAGCGACCCACCGCTCCCACGCCCCCGTTCAACGCCCTCGCCGCGCGCCGCCTCCGCGAGGGCCTGGGCATGGCGCCCGGCCACGTCGCGTACGGGCTGCGCGCGCAGTACGGACTGGACGTCCCGCCCGAGACCGTCATCGCCTGGGAGCGCGGCGCCGCCCGCCCCGACGCACGCGAGCTCACCGCGCTCGCCGGCGTTCTGTGGTGCGCCCCCGGCGACCTCCTGGCCGCCGCGACGACCCTGCGGGAGCACCGCATGGCGCGCGGCATGGCCCCCGAGGACCTGGCCAGGCGCGTCGGGCTCGACCCCAAGGCGTACGCGCGGATGGAGGAGTCGGGCCGCTGGCGCGGCAACGAGCGGCAGACCGCCGAACTGGCGCGGGTCCTGGGCCTGGGCCCGCGCGAACTGCTGAACGCCACCGGCCGGGACGACGAGCTGGCCGAGCTGCTGCGGGACGCGGTCACCACGCGCTGGCAGGCGTACGTCCGCCCGGCCGCGAAGCTGCTGCCGATGCGCCGCGAGCACCTGGAGGACGTGCTCCAGCGGCTGCACTCCGACTACCAGGCGCGGATGGTCGCCACGTACAGCTGGGGCGACTCGGGCGGCAGCGGCGGCGAGGCGGGCCGCGAGTACCTGGACCGGATCGTCGACCACTTCTGGTCCATGGCGCGGCTGTAGGCGCCGACCGGAAGCGACCGTTCCCACTGGCGGCCGCAGGCGCCCGCGCGCCGGGCCCGCTCAGCGGTCGGCGGGGCGGTGCGGGAAGGCGAACAGCTGGCCGGTGCCGTCCGCGGCGCAGGGCTTCAGGACGACCGCCGTCCAGGGGGTGCGGGACGCGCCGGGCACGGTGACGCACAGCCCCGTGGCGGCGTTGCGGAGGCGGTGACCCCGCTCCGGACCGCCGTCCGGGGGCTCGATCCGGAACACCTCGCGCGTGCCGCGCTTGCCGCACTCCTGGTCCGTGAGCGGCGCGCCGTCCTCGTCGGCCACCTCGGCGGCCACGCCGGAGCAGCCGGGGCCGAAGTCGGGGTGGTCCGAGGCGATCCGCCACGCCCCGCCGGGCAGGCGGACCAGCGAGTACCGGGGGACGACCGCGCCGGCGCACTCCACCTGGTACACCTGCCCGCTCCGCTGCCCGCGCCGCTCGTTGAGGCACAGCCCGGAGTGCACGGCGCGGATGTCGACACCGCCGGCGGCGGGCGGGACGGCGGCGGGCGGACGGCGGTCCTCGTCGCCGCCCCCGCCGAGGTACGCGGCGACGGTCGTCACGGCGACGACCAGCGCGACGCCGCCCACGACCGGTACGAGCGCCCGGCCGGCCCACCCCCGCACGTCCCGGACCCGCCGCTCCGCGGGGTGGGCGGACGCGGGCCGGTCCTCCGCCGCCAGGTCGTCGACACGCCGGTGGTCCACGGCGGCTTCCCGGTCAGGCGTTTCGGGGCCCGGGACCTCGTGCGCCCCGCGCCGGTCCTCGGGGGCGTGGTCCCGGTCCGCCTCGGGGGCCCGGTCCCGACGGCCCTCACGATCCTCGCCGCGGCCGGACGCGTCCCGCGCCGGGGCGCCCGCGGATGCCTCGGATGCCGGGCCGGCAGGGTCCGACGGGGCGTCCGCCGAGGGCCGCCCGGCCCCGCCCGGCTGTCCGCCTTCGCCCGGCCGTACCTCCCCGCCCGGCCGTCCGTCCCCGCCGGACCCGCCGCCCTCCACAGGTCCGCCGCCCCGGCCCGGACGGCCGTCCTCACCGGGCCGTACGTCCTCGTCCGGGTCGCCGTCGTACGGCGGGCACGTGCACGCGCCGGGCGGGCAGGCGCACGGGACGGGGGCCGGCTGGTGGGTGCGGCGGGCGGCCAGGTGTTTGCGGGCGGCCAGCCAGCGTTCCGTCTCGTCCGGCCCGGCCCCGCACGCCCGCACGAAGGCGACCAGCAGCTCCTCGCGGGGCAGGGTCGCGCGCGACAGCATGTTGGCGACCGTCGAGCGCGGCAGGCTGTCGCCGACGGCCTCGGCGCGGGCGGTCAGTTCGCGGTAGGTGAGCCCCGACCAGTCCTTGAGCTCCTGCAACCGGGCGACGAACCCCGCGGGGTCGTGGACGTCCCGAGGCCCGGGAGCTCTCTCCCCCTCGGCCATCAGCGCTCCCTCTCGTCGCCGCCCGCACGCGCGGACGTCCCGGACAAGGCTCGGACATGTCCCGGACAAGCCCCAAGCCTTGTGGAAAGGGCGGAGCCGCTCAAGAGTGGTTTTCGGCCGCGGGAGCCGACGACGAGCGGCCTTGATCGTCACGGGGGTACGGTCGGGGCCGCTCGTCCGGCCGCGCGCGGCGGCGCGCCCAGGGGTCAGAAGACGGACTCCGCCTCCCGCATCCGGTCCTCGGGCACCGTCTTGAGCCGGGTCGTCGCGTCCGCCAGCGGGGCCATCGTGATGGTCGTGCCGCGCAGGGCGGTCATCATGCCGAAGTCGCCCCGGTGCGCCGCCTCCACCGCGTGCCAGCCGAACCGGGTCGCGAGGACCCGGTCGTACGCGGTCGGGGTGCCGCCCCGCTGGACGTGGCCGAGGATCACGGGCCTGGCCTCCTTGCCGAGGCGCTTCTCCAGCTCCTTGGCCAGCCGGGTGCCGATGCCCTGGAACCGCTCGTGCCCGTACTGGTCGATCTCGCCCTTGCGGTACTCCATGGAGCCCTCCGCCGGGTGCGCGCCCTCCGCGACGCAGATCACCGCGAACTTCTTGCCCCGCGCGAACCGCTCCTCGACCATCTTGACCAGGTCGTCCACCTCGAAGGGCCGCTCCGGCAGGCAGATGCCGTGCGCGCCGCCCGCCATGCCCGACTCCAGGGCGATCCAGCCGGCGTGACGGCCCATCACCTCCACGACCATCACGCGCTGGTGGGACTCGGCGGTGGTCTTCAGACGGTCTATGGCCTCGGTGGCGACCATCACGGCCGTGTCGAAGCCGAAGGTGCGGTCCGTGGACGAGATGTCGTTGTCGATGGTCTTGGGGACGCCGACCACCGGCATGCCCGCGTCGGACAGCATGCGGGCCGCCGTCAGGGTGCCCTCGCCACCGATGGGGATGAGTACGTCGATGCCGTACCGGCGCTGGAGGTCCGCGCAGTTCTCGGCGGCCTCCCGGAGGCGGGCGCGCTCCAGCCGGGCCGAGCCGAGGATGGTGCCGCCGCGGGCGAGGATGCCGCTGACCGCGTTCAGGTCGAGGGGGCGGAAGTGGCCGTCGAGCAGCCCCTTGAAGCCGTCCTCGAAGCCGATGACCTCGTCCCCGTGCCCGGTGAGCGCGCGGTGCACGACCGAGCGGATGACGGCGTTCAGGCCGGGGCAGTCGCCGCCTGCGGTGAGAACTCCGATGCGCATCGTGCTGTGTCTCCTGCTCGGTAGGGGTTCGTCGTGCCGTACGGGGCGCCACCCGAATTGTCCCACGGGCCGTGTTCCTCCCGCCGGACCGGCCGTGCCGGGGCCGCCCGGCCGGCCCCGCCGCGACGGCCCGCGGACCTGCCGGGGCGGCCGTACCCGGTCCCGCCGGAACGCCCGGCCGGGCATGCCGGGGCGCCCGTACCCGGCAAGCGCTCTACCCACTGGCGGAGGTACTGTCAAGAGGGTATGGCCGCCTCTCGCGAGGTGTTTTTCCGCCCATACGGAGCACAAGTCGCACACTCGCTTGACGGACAGGAGACCATGGCGTGGCGCGCAGCGTGTACGTGACCGGGATCGAGCGCGGGGACGGCCGTCAGGTCGTCGAGCTCGGGGTGATGGAGCTCCTCACCCGCCAGGTGGACCGGGTGGGGGTGTTCCGGCCCCTGGTGCACGACGGGCCCGACCGCCTCTTCGAGCTGCTGCGGGCGCGCTACCGGCTGTCGCAGGACCCGGCGTCGGTGTACGGCATGGACTACGCGGAGGCGGCGGCGCTCCAGGCCGAACAGGGCACCGACGCGCTCGTGTCGCGACTGGTCGAGCGGTTCCACGCGGTGGCGCGGCAGTACGAGGTCGTCCTCGTGCTCGGCACGGACTTCGCGGCGACGCAGCTGCCCGACGAGCTGGCGCTCAACGCGCGGCTGGCCAACGAGTTCGGCGCGTCCGTCATCCCGGTCGTCGGCGGCAAGGGCCGGCCCGCCGACGCGGTGCGGGCCGAGGCGCGCAACGCGTTTCGCGCGTACGAGGCGCTCGGCTGCGACGTGCTGGCCATGGTGGTGAACCGGGTCGCGGCGGAGGACCGCGCCTCGATAGCCGAGCGGCTCGCCGCCCGCCTGCCCGTGCCCTGCTACGTCCTGCCGGACCAGCCGGCGCTGTCCGCCCCGACGGTCGCGCAGATCGCCCACGCGCTGGGCGCGCGGGTGGTGCTGGGCGACGACTCGGGGCTGGCGCGCGACGCCCTGGACTTCGTGTTCGGCGGTGCGATGCTGCCGAACTTCCTGGGCGCGCTGACCCCCGGCTGCCTGGTCGTCACGCCAGGGGACCGCGCCGACCTGGTGGTGGGCGCGCTGGCCGCGCACTCGGCGGGCACGCCGCCGATCGCGGGCGTCCTGCTGACGCTGAACGAGCAGCCCAGCGATCCGATCCTCACGCTGGCCTCCCGCCTCGCGCCGGGCACGCCGGTGATCGCGGTGAGCGGCAACAGCTTCCCGACGGCGCAGGAGCTGTTCGCGCTGGAGGGCAAGATGACCGCGGCGACCCCGCGCAAGGCGGAGACGGCGCTCGGCCTGTTCGAGCGGCACGTCGACACGGCGGACCTGCTGAAGCGGCTGTCCGTGGCGCGCAGCGGCCGGGTCACGCCGATGATGTTCGAGCACGAGCTGCTGGAGCAGGCGCGCGCCGACCGCCGCCGGGTGGTCCTCCCGGAGGGCGTGGAGGAGCGGGTGCTGCGCGCCGCCGACGTGCTGATCCGCCGCGACGTGTGCGATCTGACGCTGCTGGGCGACCCGGAGGCGATCCGCAAGAAGGCCGCCGACCTGAGCATCGACCTGTCGGACGCGCAGCTGATCGACCCGGCCTCCTCCGAGCTGCGGCAGCGGTTCGCCGAGCGGTACGCGCGGCTGCGGGCGCACAAGGGCGTGTCGGTGGAGCTGGCGTACGACGTGGTGTCGGACGTCAACTACTTCGGCACGATGATGGTCGCCGAGGGCCTGGCGGACGGCATGGTGTCGGGCTCGGTGCATTCGACGGCGGCGACGATCCGCCCCGCCTTCGAGATCATCAAGACGAAGCCGGACGCGTCGATCGTGTCGTCGGTGTTCTTCATGTGCCTGGCCGACGAGGTGCTGGTGTACGGCGACTGCGCGGTGAACCCGGACCCGGACGCCGAGCAGCTCGCGGACATCGCCGTCCAGTCGGCGGCGACGGCGGCGCGGTTCGGTGTGGAGCCGCGCATCGCCATGCTGTCGTACTCGACGGGCACGTCCGGCTCCGGCGCCGACGTGGACAAGGTGCGCGAGGCGACGAGGCTGGTCAGGGCGGCGCACCCGGAGCTGAAGATCGAGGGCCCGATCCAGTACGACGCGGCCGTGGAGCCGTCCGTGGCCCGGACCAAGCTGCCGGGCTCGGAGGTGGCCGGCCGGGCGACCGTGCTGATCTTCCCCGACCTGAACACGGGCAACAACACGTACAAGGCCGTGCAGCGCTCGGCGGGCGCCGTGGCGGTCGGCCCGGTGCTGCAGGGTCTGCGCAAGCCGGTGAACGACCTGTCGCGCGGCGCGCTCGTCAGCGACATCGTGAACACGGTCGCCATCACCGCCATCCAGGCGCAGACCGCCCCGCGCACCCCCGCCTGACCCGCGCGGCGCCCCGCTCCCCCGTCCCCCTCCCGTCCGTACGACAGAAAGCACCGCCACCGTGACCAGCGCCAACCGCGTCCTCGTCCTCAACTCCGGCTCCTCGTCGGTCAAGTACCAGCTGCTCGACATGCGGGACGGATCCCGGCTGGCCGTCGGCCTCGTGGAGCGGATCGGCGAGCGCGTCTCGCGGCTGGTGCACACCCCGGCGGAGGGCGAGCGGCGGGAGCGCACCGCCCCGATGGCCGGGCACGAGGCGGCGCTGAAGGCGGTCGCGGCGGAGCTGGCCGCCGACGGGCTGGGCCTGGACTCCCCCGAGCTGGCGGCCATCGGCCATCGCGTCGTCCACGGCGGGCTGCGGTTCACCGAGCCGACCGTGATCACCGACGAGGTGCTGGCGGAGGTCGAGCGCCTGGTGCCGGTCGCGCCGCTGCACAACCCGGCGAACATCGTGGGCATCCGCACGGCGTGGGCGCTGCGCCCCGACCTGCCGCAGGTGGCGGTCTTCGACACCGCGTTCCACACGACGATGCCGGAGCACGCCGCGCGGTACGCGATCGACGTGGAGACCGCGGACGCGCACCGGATCCGCCGCTACGGCTTCCACGGCACGTCCCACGCGTACGTCTCGCGCGAGACGGCGCGGCTGCTCGGCAAGGACCCGTCCGAGGTGAACGTGATCGTGCTGCACCTGGGCAACGGCGCCTCGGCGTCGGCGGTGGCCGGCGGGCGCTGCGTGGACACGTCCATGGGGCTCACGCCGCTGGAGGGCCTGGTGATGGGCACGCGTTCGGGTGATGTGGACCCGGCGGTCACCTTCCATCTGCGGCGTGTGGCGGGGATGTCGGTGGACGAGATCGACGAGCTGCTGAACAAGCGGAGCGGCCTGGTCGGGCTGTGCGGGGACAACGACATGCGGGAGATCCGCCGCCGAATCGACGAGGGCGACGAGCGGGCGCGGCTGGCGTTCGACATTTACGTGCACCGGCTGAAGAAGTACATCGGGGCGTACTGCGCGGTGCTCGGCCGGGTGGACGCGGTGGCGTTCACGGCGGGTGTGGGTGAGAACGCGGCCCCGGTGCGGGAAGCTGCGATGGAGGGCCTGGAGCAGCTGGGCCTCGCGGTGGACCCGGAGCTCAACGCCGTGCGGTCCGGGGAGCCGCGGCTGATCTCGCCCGCGGGCTCGCGGGTGGCGGTCGCGGTGGTTCCGACCGATGAGGAACTGGAGATCGCACGGCAGACGTACTCACTGGTAAACAACTGAAATCGGGAAAAGACAACTCACTTCGAAGAACTCGACTGAGCGGCAGTCCGCCCATTTGTACATTCCGCCAGCCGGAATATTCCGCACAGAAACAAACCGATAGGATCGCCTTATGCGCCGTTCCAAAATCGTCTGCACACTGGGCCCCGCCGTCGACTCCTACGAGCAGCTGAAAGCGCTCATCGAGGCCGGCATGAACGTGGCCCGTTTCAACATGAGCCACGGAACCCACGCTGAGCACGAGGAGCGGTACCACCGCCTTCGCCAGGCGGCCGAGGACACCGGCCAGGCCGTCGGCGTCCTCGCGGACCTCCAGGGCCCGAAGATCCGCCTGGAGACCTTCGCCGAGGGCCCGGTGGAGCTGGTCCGCGGCGACGAGTTCACGATCACCACCGAGGACGTACCCGGCGACAAGTCGATCTGCGGAACCACGTACAAGGGCCTCCCCGGCGACGTGGCCAAGGGCGACCAGATCCTGATCAACGACGGCAACGTCGAGCTGAAGGTCCTGGAGGTCGACGGCTCCCGGGTGCGCTCGATCGTCATCGAGGGCGGCGTCATCTCCGACCACAAGGGCATCAACCTGCCCGGCGCGGCGGTCAACGTGCCCGCGCTGTCCGAGAAGGACATCGAGGACCTGCGGTTCGCGCTGCGGATGGGCTGCGACATGGTCGCGCTGTCCTTCGTCCGCGACGCCAACGACGTCAAGGACGTCCACCGGGTGATGGACGAGGTGGGCCGCCGGGTCCCGGTCATCGCGAAGGTGGAGAAGCCGCAGGCCGTCGCCAACATGCAGGACGTCGTGATGGCGTTCGACGGTGTGATGGTGGCGCGCGGCGACCTGGCCGTCGAGTACCCGCTCGAGAAGGTCCCGATGGTGCAGAAGCGGCTCATCGAACTGTGCCGCCGCAACGCCAAGCCGGTGATCGTCGCGACCCAGATGATGGAGTCGATGATCACCAACTCCCGTCCGACGCGCGCGGAGGCGTCCGACGTGGCCAACGCGATCCTCGACGGCGCCGACGCGGTCATGCTCTCGGCGGAGTCGTCCGTGGGCGCGTATCCGATCGAGACGGTCAAGACGATGTCGAAGATCGTCGCGGCGGCGGAGGAGGAGCTGCTCTCCAAGGGCCTCCAGCCGCTCGTCCCCGGCAAGAAGCCGCGCACGCAGGGCGGTTCGGTCGCCCGCGCCGCCGCCGAGATCGCCGACTTCCTGGACGGCAAGGCGCTGATCGCCTTCACCAAGTCCGGTGACACGGCCCGCCGGCTCTCCCGCTACCGCGCGGCCCAGCCGATCCTGGCGTTCACGACGGACGTCGCCACCCGCAACCAGCTGACGCTCAGCTGGGGCATCGAGTCCTTCGTCGTCCCGCACGTCGACAACACCGACGCGATGGTCGACCTGGTGGACGCGGAGCTGCTGAAGCTCCAGCGCTACAACGAGGGCGACCTCATGGTCATCACCGCCGGCTCCCCGCCCGGCGTCCCCGGCACCACCAACATGGTGCGCGTCCACCACCTGGGCAGCGGCGAGAACGACTGACCACCCGGTCGCCGCTCCGGCGACGACGAGGGCGGCACCCCGGAGTCCGGGGTGCCGCCCTCGCGGCCGTGAACGGGCTCACTCCTCGATGTAGTTGTGGAGGCCCGGCACGGTCAGGGTCCCCCCGAACTGGGCCGCCTGCGTGACCTGGACCTTGGTGAAGAAGGCGTACGGGACGTCCAGCGGAGGCGGCGTCTCGGGGCTGAACGTGATCGGGATGAGCCCGAACAGATTGCCCTTCAGCTCCTCCGTGTACATCGTCACCGTGCCGCCGCGGATGGTGGAGGTGGAACCCGGCCGGGACGCGACATGGCCGGTACGGCCCTCGCCGTGGACGGTCGTCTGGTGCAGGTCCTTGATGTCCACCTCGGACGCGGTGAACTTCAGGGCCTTCTTGACGGTGCCGCTGCCGGTCTTCACCTCGACGATGCCGTGGTACTTCAGCCCGCGCAGCGTGAGCATGCTGCTCTGCAGCCGCCACGGGTCGTCCGCCACGTGCGGGATGCCGGGCTCCAGTTCGGCGGCCGCGAGGGCCTCCGGGTCCGGCGTCGGGCACGGGAAGCGCGGCTTGGCGCCGTCGGGTACGTCCTGGTCCTTCTTCGGGTCCAGGCCCTTGGCGTCCTCGGGCAGCTCCCGGACCTCGGCGCCGACCCGCTCGGCGGCGTCCTTGATGGCCTCCTTGGCGGCGTCCAGCGCCTTGTCGTCCCGCTCGGCCGGCCCGGCCGGCGACGAGGGCGCCTTCGTGGGGGCGTCGGCTCCCCCGACCACCGGGTCCGCCGTCGGCTTCGCCGTCGCCGTCGCGGTGGGGGCGGGCGCCGGGGTCGCCGAAGTGGCCGCCGGGCTGGGCTCCTTCTGGCCGGTCAGGCCGCCGATGAGGTCCTTGACGGCGTCGCCGACGCCCAGCGGGTCGAGCGGATCGCGCGTCGCGGTCGCGGTCGCGGTGGGCGTGGGGCTCGGGCCCGCGGACGGGGACGTGCCCGTCAGCGGGTCCTTGACCGGCTCCTTCGCCGGTGCGGTGGTCTCGCTCGCCGTCGGCTTCCCGGTCGGCGTCCTCGTCTCCGTACCGCCGCCCGGGGACGGCGTCGGCGAGGCGCCGGGCGAGGCGGACGCCGAGGCGGAGGGCGACTGGCCCGGCCTGGGCTCCTGCGACTCGGCCGGCTCGTCCGACTGCGTCACGCACGGGCCCGGCGCGAAGGGGATGTCCTTGTCGTCCGCCAGCGCGGGGCGCGGCGTGAGGCTCATGCCGACGAGCACGGCCGTGGGCATCGCGGCCAGGGCCAGCGCCTTGCCGGCCGGGGCCTGAAGCTTGCTCAGCAGCGACTTGCGGGGGGCCGCGTGGCGCGGGCCTCTCCTCGCGCCGGCGGCCCCGTCGTCGGCCGCCGTCGGCTGCGTTCCGTCACCCCGCACTGTTCCTCCCGCCGTTGGCGTCGACAGTCGTCTCGGTGTGGTACTCGGGCACGTCCACCGGCTCCAGCGGCTCGGCGTCGTCCGCGCGGGCCGCCTTCTCCCCGGCCGGTTCGCTCTCCGGCCGTCCCGGCGCCCAGGCGATGGAGAGCGCTCCGCCGATCAGGGCGAACAGATAGCCGATGACGAACCCGCCGAAGTTGGACAGGGGGATGGACACGAGGGCGAGCAGGATGGCCGCGACACCGGCGAAGATGCGCACGGCCTGCTGGAACCACATGGTGAGGCCCAGGGTCACCAGCAGCACGCCGATGATCAGCGACCCGGCGCCCGCGGTCGTCGCCATCGAGACGGTCATCTGACCCAGGTGGAGGCTGGCGTACGGGAAGTAGGCGATCGGGATTCCGCCCAGCAGGGTGAACAGGCCCGCCCAGAACGGCCGGGTGCCCCGCCAGTCGCGGAACCGCCGCCTGACGACGCGGATGAAGTGCTCGTTCTGCTCCGGCGACTCGGCGCTCATGGAAGCTCCCTGGAACTGGTGTTGCTGTGTGAGGAGGGAGACGGGCGGGCGCGGTCGCCTCACGGGTGCCGCGCCCGCCCGCCCGGATCACCGGTCAGTAGCACTCGACGCCGGGACCGTCACCCTTGTGCAGGCGCATGCTCAGCTTGGTCAGCTTGAAGGTGCCGGCCGTGGTCGCCCACGCCTTCTGCCTCACGTTGGTGAGGGTCGCCTTCTCCGCCTGCTGGGCAAAGCCGTTCTGGTTGATCCGGTCCTTGATCGCCGGGCCCTTGCCGTGCGGCTTACCCTTGGCCGTGTCCTTCGCCGCCATGCCGATGTCGATGTTCGTGAACTCGGCTTCGGCGTCGAGGTCCGTGACGTCGAGGTACAGGTTGTGCGCGTAGACCCGGTCCTCCTGCTTCTCCGCGCCGGTACCGGCCGTCAGCTTCAGCGTGATCTTGCCGAAGACCGGGACGTCCGGGGTGACCACCGACTGGCACATGTTGGTGATCCAGGCGTTCTCGAACGTGGAGATGGCGACGGGCCGCGGAACGACCTTGTCACCTTCCTTGATGTCGGCGTAGCCCATGTCCAGACCGCCGTACTGGGCGAAGCCCTGGCCGTCCAGACGCCCGGCCGTGACCTTGAACTCCTGGCCGGAGACCGCGAACGACGCCGCGAGCGCTCCCTGGGCCATGCCGACGCCTATCGCGGCCGTCGCTGCCACGCTGGGCACCATGACGACGGCGAACCGCTTCCATCTGGTCCCACCGCGAACCTGGGACTTCATAGATTCCTCCTTCTCGGACGTACATCTCCGAGCCGGACCCGGAGGTCCGTACCGGGATGGGAGAAGTGCTACGTCCTCGGGAAGGGGAACGCCCACCGGTCGGGCGCGAGCCGCGTCCGGATCACCGGCGATCACCCCCGAGCGACAACCACCGGCCGCTCGGCGCAGGCGTCCGCGCGGCCTGTCGGACAGGCCCTGCCGGATCAGCAGGAACCCCCCTGTCCACGGCCGGCGCGTCAGCCCCGGCCCACTCGGTGGGGACCCGACCCGCGGCGCGGCTGGTTGCCGGGCTGGTGCGGTATCGGACCGAGCGTGGCCGATCGTGGTGCATTCGGGCGCGGGGCACAAGGGGGTTCGTTACCCGCTAGTAACGACTCGATAAACCGGGCGCGACGGGGCGCCGTCGGGCGGGCACACACGGTGCTACCGGCCGGTTCGACAGAAGGTGATTTCCGCGTTGATAGCGGGACATAAAGCCGACGTTGACTTACTGGAAGTAACAGCGGCCGCGTTTGCCAAGATTTGGCAAAGCGCGGCCGCGTGACGCCCCGTTTGTCGCCTTGTCGCCACATCGGCGCGCCCCCGGCCGGGCCCTGACCGGGCCCCTCAGGGGGCCGCGGGCCGGGCCGGCCGGGGCCGAGGCTCACCGGTCAGAACAGGACGCGTGCCAGATCGCCGCGCGCCTTGACGACCCGCGGGTCGTCCGGACCGATCACCTCGAACAGCTCCAGCAGCCGCACCCGCGCGGCGTTCCGGTCGTCGCCGGTGGTGCGGCGCACCGTGTCGACCAGCCGGGCGAAGGCGTCCTGCACATGGCCGCCCACCAGGTCCAGGTCGGCGGCCGCCAGCTGGGCGGGCACGTCCTTCGGGTCGTCGGCGGCGTTCTTGCGGACCTGCTGGGGGTCCATCCCCTGGACGCGGCCCAGCAGTTCGGCCTGCGCGAGACCCAGCTTGGCCTCGGCGTTCTCCGGGTCGTCCACCAGCACGTTCTTGTACGCCTGGATGGCGCCCGGGATGTCGTTGGAGTCCAGCGCCCGCACCGCCGCCTCCAGCAGCGCGTCGTACGGGCCCGCCGGAGCCGCCCCGGCCGCCGCGGGGGCCTGCCCGTCGGCGTCCACGGTCAGGCCGGTCAGGCCGAACCGCTGCTCGGCGACCTGGACGAGCTGGTCCAGGGTCTCGCGGACCTGCGGCTCGGGCGCCGCGCCCTGGAAGAGCGGCAGCGCCTGACCGGCCACCACCGCGTACACCGCCGGGATGCTCTGGATCCCGAACTGCTGGGCCAGCATCTGGTTGGCCTCGACGTCGACCTTCGCCAGCACGAGACGGCCGTTGTACTCGGTGACCAGACGCTCCAGCAGCGGGGTCAGCTGCTTGCACGGCTGGCACCAGTCGGCCCAGAAGTCGATGACGACCGGCACCTCGGCGGAACGCTGCACGATGTCGCGCTCGAAACCGGCCTCGTCGACATCGATCACCAGCGCGGACGGGGGCACGGCTCCCGCGCCGCCCTGCCGGGCCGCTTGCGCGCGCGCCTGCTCCGCCTTGGCCTTGGCCTCTCCGGCCGCCTTCACCGCGGCGAGGTCGACGACGCCGCTCATGGACATGTTCCTAGGCTGCATGGGTACATCCTCCCCCTTCCGCGCACGTAACCGGTAAGACATGGCACAAGCCGTGGCGGCACCGGGTCCCCACCCGGTGCCAGTGGTTGTCGCTGCGGGCCCACAAGCCTTTCGCTACGCGTCGTAGCGTAACTGCGCCGCCGGGCCCCCGGGGCGGCGGGCCGGGTGAACTGGCTCACACGCGCGGTGTCGGGGCACCGTGGCTACTCGCCGGTATGGTCGCCGTCATGTGCCGCCGCCACCCCACTCCCCCCGGCGCCTCGGGACGGTCCGGGCGCCCCGGGCGTCCGCGCAGCGCCGCAGCGGACACCGCGATCCTGGAGGCCACCCGTGCCGCCCTGGTCGAACTCGGCTGGTCCAAGCTGTCCATGAGCGACGTCGCCACCCGCGCCGGCGTCGCCAAGACCACCCTGTACCGGCGCTGGGCGGGCAAGAACGAGCTCGTCGTGGACGCCGTCGCCGTCCTCTTCGACGAGCTGGAGCTGCCCGACCGGGGCAGCCTCGCGGCCGACATCGAGGGTGTGGTCCACCAGTTCGCCGCGCTCCTGGAACGCCCCGAGGCCAGGACGGCGCTGATGGCCGTCGTCGCGGAGTCCACGCGCGACGAGCCGCTGCGCGAACGGATCCGCACCTCCATCGTGGACCGCCAGAAGCGGCTCGTCCTGGAGGGCAGGGCCCGCGCCCAGGCCCGCGGGGAGCTGCCCGTGCCGGAGCGCGACCGGGCGAGCGAGGCGGGCGCCGTCGACGACCTGATCTTCGACGTCATCGCGGGCGCCGTGGTGCACCGCGCCCTGGTGAGCGGCAGGCCGGTGGACGGCGAGTGGGTCCAGCGGTTCACCGCCCTGCTGCTCGGCGGGCTCGGGGCGGCCGCGCGCGGCTGACCGGGGCCGTGCCCGCGAGGCCGGCGTCCACGCGGCCGGCGTCCACGCGGCCGGCGGCGAGCGATGGGCGTCCGCGCGCGGGGGCGGTGTCAGAGCGGCCGGTACATCACGTGCAGGCCCGTGTACCCGTGGACCGGGTGGTGGAAGGCGTCCGGCACGGTGCCGACGATGCGGAAGCCCAGGTCCTCGTAGAGCCGCACGGCGTGGGTGTTGGTCTGGACGACCGCGTTGAACTGCATGCCCCGGTAGCCGGCCTCCTTCGCCCAGCGCAGGCTTTCCTCGACGAGGGCCCGGCCGATGCCGCGCCCGCCGTACTCCGGGTCGACCATGTAGCTGGCGCTGGCGATGTGGCCGCCGTTGCCCGCCTGGTTGCGGTTCATCTTGGCGGTGCCGACGACCGTGCCGTCCGCGTCGACGGCGACGACCGTGCGGTTCGGCGGCTCCAGCAGCCACCAGCCGCGCGCCTCGTCGGCCTCCAGATCCGGGGGGTAGGTGAAGGTGTCGCCCGCGGCGACGATGCGGTGGAAGAAAGGCCAGATGGCCGGCCAGTCGCCAGCGGTGGCCTCGCGGATCTCGGCGTGCACGCCCTCAGCATGCACGCCGGGATCCGCTCCGGCGACGGGTTTTCGGCGGCGGGCCGCTCAGAACCCGGCGGGCTCGGTGTACGTGCCCCACTCGTCGCGCAGGGCGTCGCAGATCTCCCCGAGCGTGGCCTCGGCCCGTACGGCGTCGAGCATCGGCTCGATCATGTTGGAGCCGTCGCGGGCGGCGGCCAGCATCGCGTCGAGCGCGCCGCGCACCTTCGCGTCGTCGCGGCGGGCCTTGCGGTCCGCGAGGATGCGCACCTGCTCGCGCTCCACCTCGTGGCTGACGCGCAGGATCTCCAGGTCGCCGGTGACGGAGCCGGTGTGGCAGTTGACGCCCACGACCCGCTTGTCGCCCTTCTCCAGGGACTGCTGGTAGCGGAAGGCCGACTCGGCGATCTCGCCGGTGAACCAGCCGTCCTCGATGCCGCGCAGGATGCCGGAGGTGATCGGGCCGATGGGGTGCTGCCCGTCCGGGTGGGCGCGCAGACCGCGCTCCTTGATCTGGTCGAAGATCTTCTCGGCGTCGGCCTCGATCCGGTCGGTGAGCTGCTCCACGTACCAGGAACCGCCCAGCGGGTCGGCGACGTTGGCGACGCCGGTCTCCTCCATCAGCACCTGCTGGGTGCGCAGGGCGATCTCCGCGGCCTGCTCGGAGGGGAGGGCGAGGGTCTCGTCCAGGGCGTTGGTGTGCAGCGAGTTGGTGCCGCCGAGCACCGCGGCGAGCGCCTCGACGGCCGTGCGCACGACGTTGTTGTACGGCTGCTGCGCGGTCAGCGAGACACCGGCGGTCTGGGTGTGGAAGCGGAGCCACTGCGCCTTGTCGGTCCTGGCGCCGTACACCTCCTTCATCCAGCGGGCCCAGATGCGGCGGGCGGCGCGGAACTTGGCGATCTCCTCGAAGAAGTCCACGTGCGCGTCGAAGAAGAAGGACAGGCCGGGCGCGAAGACGTCCACGTCCAGGCCGCGCGAGAGGCCGAGCTCGACGTAGCCGAAGCCGTCCGCGAGGGTGTACGCCAGCTCCTGCGCGGCCGTCGAACCGGCCTCGCGGATGTGGTAGCCGGAGACGGAGAGCGGCTTGTAGGCGGGGATGTGCCGGGCGCAGTGCTCCATCAGGTCGCCGATCAGGCGCAGATGGGGCTCGGGCTCGAACAGCCACTCCTTCTGGGCGATGTACTCCTTGAAGATGTCCGTCTGGAGCGTGCCGTTCAGGACGGACGGGTCGACGCCCTGGCGCTCGGCGGCGACGAGGTACATGCAGAAGACCGGGACGGCGGGGCCGCTGATGGTCATCGACGTGGTGACGTCGCCGAGCGGGATGTCCTTGAAGAGGACCTCCATGTCGGCGGCGGAGTCGATGGCGACGCCGCAGTGGCCGACCTCGCCGAGCGAGCGCGGGTCGTCGGAGTCGCGGCCCATGAGCGTCGGCATGTCGAAGGCGACCGAGAGGCCGCCGCCGCCCGCGGCCAGGATCATCTTGTAGCGCTCGTTGGTCTGCTCGGCGTTGCCGAAGCCCGCGAACTGGCGGATGGTCCAGGTGCGGCCGCGGTAGCCGGTCGGGTACAGGCCGCGGGTGAAGGGGTACTCACCGGGCCAGCCGATCCGCTCGAAGCCCTCGTAGGTGTCGCCGGGCCGCGGCCCGTAGACGGGCTCCACGGGGTCACCGGAGAGCGTGGTGAAGTCGGCGTCGCGCTTCTTGGCGGCGTCATAACGGGCCTGCCAGCGTCGGCGGCCTTCCTCGATGGCGTCAGCGTCCATACCCTCGAATTTACTAGGACGTCCAAGTAAATGTCGATGGCTGACCGCCGGGCGCGCGTCACACCCGGCGGCCGGGGGTCTCGTCAGACCCGGCTCACGCCTTGGCGGGGGCCGGTGCGGCGCCGCTGACCAGCGGCTTCACCTCGGCGACGACCTTGCGCTCGACGAAGAACGCGGCGAAGGGGATCGTGCCCGACAACAGGACCCACAGCAGCTTGCCGAACGGCCAGCGGGCCTTGGAGCCCAGGTCGAAGGCGAAGATCAGGTAGATGATGTAGAGGACGCCGTGGGTCTGGGACACCACGAAGGTCACGTCCTCGCCCATGTCGAACCCGTACTTGAAGACCATGCACGTGGACAACACGAGGAGCATGACCGCGGTGACGTAGGCCATCACCCGGTAGCGGGTCAGCACGCTGGATTTCATGGCATCGAGCGTAACCACCCGATCCGGGCGATCTTCGCGCACCCCCGCGCCCGGGGCCCGCCCGGGCGGCCGGCGCTACTTCTCCTCGAAGTCCCCCGCCGCCACCCGCAGCGGCCGCAGCATCGCGAAGATCTCCGCGCACTCCTCCGCGTCGTACGCGCCGAGGCCGAAGTCCATGGCCATCAGGTCCGCCGTGGCCGCCTCGACGACCTCGCGGCCCTTGTCCGTGATGGAGGCCAGTGTGCCGCGCCCGTCGTTGGGGTTCGGGCGCTTGTCCACGAGCCCGGAGCGCACCAGCCGGTCCACGGTGTTCGTCACGGACGTGGGGTGGACCATCAGCCGCTCGCCGATCTTCGACATGGGCAGCTCCCCCGCCTTGGAGAAGGTGAGCAGCACCAGCGCCTCGTACCGCGCGAAGGTCAGCCCGTACGGCTTGACCACCGCGTCCACCTCGGCCAGCAGGATCTGGTGGGCGCGCATGATCGAGGTGATCGCGGCCATCGAGGGGACGGGGCCCCAGCGGTCCCGCCAGAGTTCGTCGGCGCGGGCGATGGGGTCGAAGGGGAGACTGAGCGGCTTCGGCACGCCACGACCTTACCGACCGGCCACATGGCGGTCAGCCCGGTCTCACGCTTTGGTCGCCGTACGGCCTCCGGGCAGCGGGGCCCGGGCGGGCCGGGGCTCCGGGGCGGGAGGCGGGGCGCCGCCCACGGGGGTGAGGCCGCCCGCGGGCCTCGCCCGTGCCGTCAGGCGACGCGGCGGGCCAGCACCTGGCCGGGCCAGGTGCCGTCCAGGAAGGTGTCGGTGCGGGTGAAGCCGTTCTGCTCGTAGAACGCGACGAGCCGGCCTCCGCCGCCGGCCCAGCAGTCGACCCTCAGCAGCCGCACACCGGCCCGCCGGGTCTCCTCGACGGCATGGGCCAGCAGCGCCGCCCCGATGCCCCGGCCGGCGTGCCGCCGGTCGGAGACCAGCAGCCGGACGAACCGCTCGGGCTCCCCGGCCGGCGCGATCGGCATCAGCGGGCTGGGCCCGGAGTCCAGCACCATCGCCCCGACGGGCGTCCCGGCCGACTCCGCGATGTACGGGGTGTTCCCGGTCATGTACCGCTCGACCCGCTCCGCGCCGCCGGGCCTGCGCGAGTAGGGGGTCGTGCCCCACTGCTCGGTGTTGCCCCGGTCGTTCATCCAGGCCACGGCGGAGTCGAGCATGTCCAGCACAACCGGCGCGTCGGCCGGGCTGCCGGGCCTGATCCGTATGTCGTGCGCGTCGTTCATGGCGGCAGCCTAGGGCCGGAGATCGTTCTCCGGTGCGCGCCGGTGGTGCCGGGGGGCCGCCGGCCCGGCGGGTGGAGAGGCGCGGGACGGGCCCGGAGGGAGTACGGCGGCGCCCGCCCCGGGCTGCGGGGCGGGCGCCGTGCGGGTGCCGGTCAGGACAGGTGGCGTTCGACCGTCTCCACCTTGGAGGTCAGGCCGTCCGTCACACCCGGCCGGATGTCGGCCTTCAGGACCAGGGAGACGCGCGGGGCGCGGGCCTCCACCGCCGCCACCGCGCGGCGGACGACGTCCATGACCTCGTCCCACTCGCCCTCCACGGACGTGAACATCGCGTCCGTGCGGTTGGGCAGGCCCGACTCGCGGACGACGCGGACGGCCTCGGCGACGTACTCGCCGACGTCCTCGCCCACGCCCAGCGGCGTCACGGAGAACGCGACGATCACGCGTCGACCTTCCCCTCGCGGCGGGCGCGGGTGGCGATCACCGCGTCGTCGGCGGCGCGCTTCAGCTTGCGGTCCGCGTAGAAGCCGCCGAAGGGCACCACGGACAGCACGAAGTACAGCACGCCCGTCTTCACGTCCCACTTGGCGTTCTTCCAGGCGTCCAGCCAGAACACCACGTACAGCAGGAAGAGGAAGCCGTGGACGGCGCCCATGAAGGGGACGGCGTTGAACTCCGTCGTGCGCTTCAGGACCGAGCAGACGAGCAGCACGAGGAAGGAGACCGCCTCGGGGCCGGAGACGAGCCGGAGGCGGTGGAGGGCGGATGCGGTCTTGATGTCCACGGGAACAGGCACCTCTGCGTCGGGAGCGGTCTTGTGAATGGGCGCACAAGCGTCCCGCCCATTGTGGCAGGGGCGGGGAGGGGTCCGGCCCATCGGGGTGGGGGCGGGGGCGCCTGCGGGCCCGGACCGGACCGGCGGTGGTGTCGCCCGTGCCGTCCGGGCGGATACCGTCGGGCCGTGGCAACCTTCCGACTCCAAGGCAGCAAGGTCCTCGCCGTCGACCTCGGCGGGGACGCGGTCCGGGCGAAGAACGGCTCGATGGTCGCGTACGACGGCGACATGGCCTTCAAGAAGATGAGCGGCGGCGGCGAGGGCCTGCGCGGCATGGTCACCCGGCGGCTCACGGGCGAGCAGATGGAGGTCATGGAGGTGAGGGGGCAGGGCACCTGCTACTTCGCCGACCGGGCCTCCGACATCACGGTCCTCGCGCTGCACGGCGACAGGCTGAACGTCGAGGCGAGCAATCTGCTGTGCGCCGACGGCGGGCTGCGCACCGGGACGACGTTCACCGGCCTGCGCGGCGGCGCCACCGGTACCGGGCTCTTCACGACGACCGTCGAGGGCTCCGGGCAGGTGGCGATCATGTCCGACGGGCCCGCGGTGGTGCTGCGGGTGACCCCGCAGTACCCGCTCGCCGTGGACCCCGGGGCGTACGTGGCGCACCAGGGGAACCTCCAGCAGACCTTCCAGTCCGGTGTGACGTTCCGCACGCTGCTGGGCGAGGGCGGCGGCGAGGCGTTCCAGATCCGCTTCGAGGGCGACGGGCTCGTGTACGTCCAGCCCAGCGAGCGCAACACGGTGGGAGGCGACGTTTGATGCCGTTCCGGGAGATCAACTCCAAGATGGTCGAGGCCTCGGTCGCGCCGGGGCAGCGGATGTTCAGCCAGCGCGGGGCGATGCTCGCGTACACGGGTGACGTCACATTCACGCCGAACACCGCCGGGGGCCAGGGCGGCGTCATGGCGATGCTCGGCCGGCGCGTGGCGGGCGAGGCGGCGCCGCTGATGACCGTGGAGGGCAGCGGCACGGTGCTGTTCGGGCACGGCGGGCACCATGTGCAGGTCATCCGCCTGTCCGGGGAGACGCTGTACGTGGAGGCCGACCGGCTGCTGGCGTTCGACGGGACGCTGGAGCAGGGCACGATGTTCATGGGCTCCCAGGGCGGGGTGATGGGCATGGTGCGCGGCCAGGTGACCGGCCAGGGGCTGTTCACCACGACCCTGAAGGGGCACGGCGCCGTCGCCGTCATGGCGCACGGCGGGGTGATCGAGCTGCCGATCGCGCCGGGGCGGCCGGTCCACGTGGACCCGCAGGCGTATGTCGCGCACCACGGCGACGTACGCAACAAGCTGTCCACCGCGCTCGGCTGGCGCGACATGGTGGGGCGCGGCTCGGGCGAGGCGTTCCAGCTGGAGCTGAGCGGCAGCGGTGCGGTGTACGTCCAGGCGTCGGAGGAGAAGCTGTGAGCACGTCCGCGGTGTTCGACCCGTCGACTCTGCCGAGCGACGACAACGTCAACCCGTACACCTTCTGCGTGGATCTCAAGGGGTCCCGGTGGTTCCTGCAGAAGGGGAAGATGATCGCGTACTACGGGAACATCGCCTTCAACGGCGTGGGCCACGGGGCGCTGGACCGGCTGGTGCGCACGAGCTTCCACTCGCCGATGCACGCCGGGGACTGGGTGGTCGCGGAGGGCAGCGGGAAGATGCTGCTGGCGGACCGGGCGTTCGATGTGAACTCCTACGACCTGGACCAGGGCAATCTGACGATCCGGGCCGGGAACCTGCTGGCGTTCGAGCCGTCGCTGTCGCTGAAGCAGTCCATCGTGCCGGGTTTCCTGACGCTGATCGGGACGGGGAAGTTCGTGGCGGCGTCGAACGGGCCGGTGGTGTTCATGGAGCCGCCGATCCGGGTGGACCCGCAGGCGCTGGTGGGCTGGGCGGACTGCCCGTCGCCGTGCCACCACTACGACCACGGGTACATGACGGGCGTGCTGGGCGGGCTGCGGGCGCTGACGGGGATCGGCGGCGCGTCGGGCGAGGAGCACCAGTTCGAGTTCGTGGGCGCGGGCACGGTGCTGCTCCAGTCGTCGGAGGCGCTGATGCCGGAGCAGGGCACGGGAACCGTTCCGCACGAGCCGGGCGTCCCCGGTGGCGGTGCGCCGCATGGTTCAGGCCAGGGCTCCCACGGATCGGCACCGCGCCTTCCCGGCCAGCTGGGCGACCTCCAGCGTCGCTTCGGGCTGTGAGCGGTAGTCTGCGGAGTGTGACGCGCTCGAACGTCTGCGCCCTCGCGGGGGCGCAGGCGTTCGAGGACGGGGGACGGGGAAGCGAAGCGGCGTCACTTCACTTCGTCCAATTTTCAACATCTTAGGTAGAATCCATATATGGAGACCGAGACGGCCACCCCGTGGCTGACCGATACCGAGCAGTGCGCCTGGCGCACCTATCTGGACGTCAACCGACTCCTGACGTACCAGCTGGAGAAGGACCTCCAGCCGTTCGGGCTGACCTACAACGACTACGAGATCCTCGTGAACCTCTCGGAGTCACCTGAGCGGCGGCTGCGGATGAGTGACCTCGCCGCCGCCACCCTCCAGTCCAAGAGCCGGCTCTCGCACCAGATCACCCGCATGGAGAACGCCGGGCTGGTCCGGCGCGAGAACTGCGAGTCGGACCGGCGCGGACTGTACGCCGTGCTGACCGACCAGGGCATGGAGACCATGCGCAAGGTGGCACCCCACCACGTCGAGTCGGTGCGCAGGCACTTCATCGACCAGCTCTCCCCCGAGGCCCTGAACGGGCTGCACACCTCCCTGAGGCCCATCGCGGAGCACCTGCGCGGGCTGCGCGGCAAGCCGTAACCCGGCGCACCACGCCCCCGCGCTGCCCCGCGGGGCCACTCCCCCGGTGAGGGCCACGCCGACAGACCCTCCACCGCCGGGACGACACACGTGGAACGGCCCCGCCCCTGACCGGGGGACGGGGCCGTTCCACGTGTGCGGCCGGGTACGCGAGCGCGCGGCCCGCGGCGGACGCCTCCCGGCGCCCGTACGGCCTCACGCGGCCTCAGCGGCCCGTCAGGCCCGCCACCAGCTCGTCGGCCGCCGCGTACGGGTCCAGCTCGCCGGCCACGATGCGCTCGGCCAGGGCGCCCAGGCGGCGGTCGCCGCGCAGGTCGCCGATCCGCTCGCGCAGGGCGGTGACCGCGATGGTCTCCACCTCGTGCGCGGCGCGCGCCCTGCGGCGCTCCGCCAGCACCCCGTGCTCCTCCATCCACGCGCGGTGCTTCTCCAGGGCCTCCACGACCTCGTCGACGCCCTCCCCGCGCGCGGCGACCGTCTTCACGATCGGCGGCCGCCAGTCGCCCGGCGCCCGCGCCTCGCCCAGGCCCAGCATGTGGTTCAGCTCGCGGGCCGTCGCGTCGGCGCCGTCCCGGTCCGCCTTGTTCACCACGTACACGTCGCCGATCTCCAGGATCCCGGCCTTCGCCGCCTGGATGCCGTCGCCCATGCCGGGCGCCAGCAGCACCACCGAGGTGTCGGCCTGCGAGGCGATCTCCACCTCGGACTGGCCGACGCCGACCGTCTCCACGAGCACCACGTCGCAGCCGGCCGCGTCGAGCACGCGGATCGCCTGCGGCGCCGCCCAGGCCAGCCCGCCCAGGTGGCCTCGGGTGGCCATGGAGCGGATGTACACGCCTGGGTCGGAGGCGTGCTCGGACATCCGGACCCGGTCGCCGAGCAGGGCGCCGCCGGAGAACGGGGACGACGGGTCGACCGCCAGCACGCCGACCCGCTTGCCGGCCCTGCGGTACGCGGAGACCAGCGCGGACGTCGACGTGGACTTGCCGACGCCGGGCGAGCCCGTCAGGCCCACCACGTACGCGCCGCCGGAGAGCGGGGCCAGGGCCGCCATCACCTCACGGAGCTGCGGGGACGCCCCCTCCACGAGCGAGATCAGCCGGGCCACGGCGCGCGGCCGGCCCTCCCGTGCCTGGGCGACCAGTGCGGGGACGTCCACCATCACGTACAGAGCTCCTTACTTCGCCGAAGCGCTCGGGACACGGACGATCAGCGCGTCGCCCTGGCCGCCGCCGCCGCACAGGCCCGCCGCGCCGATGCCGCCGCCGCGCCGCTTGAGCTCCAGCGCCAGGTGCAGCACGATACGGGCGCCGGACATGCCGATGGGGTGGCCCAGCGCGATCGCGCCACCGTTGACGTTCACCTTTTCAGGGGAAACGCCCAGGTCCTTCATGGACTGCACCTGGACGGCGCCGAACGCCTCGTTGATCTCGATCAGGTCGAGGTCCTCGACGCCGAGGCCCTCCTTCTTCAGGGCGTGCAGGATCGCGTTGGACGGCTGGGAGTGGAGGCTGTTGTCCGGGCCCGCGACATTGCCGTGCGCGCCGATCTCGGCGATCCACTCCAGGCCCAGCTCCTCGGCCTTGGCCTTGCTCATCACGACGACGGCCGCGGCGCCGTCGGAGATCTGCGAGGAGGAGCCGGCCGTGATCGTGCCCTCCTTGTCGAACGCCGGGCGGAGCTTGGCGAGCGTCTCGACGGTGGTGTCCGGGCGGATGCCTTCATCCTTGGCGAAGATCACCGGGTCGCCCTTGCGCTGCGGGATCTCCACGGGCGTGATCTCGGCCTCGAACAGGCCGTTCTTCTGGGCGGCCGCCGCGCGCTGGTGCGACAGCGCGGAGACCTCGTCCTGCTCGGCGCGGGTGATGCCGAGGCGGGCGTTGTGCCGCTCGGTGGAGGGGCCCATGCCGATGTGCTCGAACGGGTCGGTGAGGCCGTCGTGCGCCATCGAGTCGATCATCTCGATCGCGCCGTACTTGTAGCCCTCGCGGGACTTGGGCAGCAGGTGCGGGGCGTTGGTCATGGACTCCTGGCCGCCGGCGACGATCACGTCGAACTCGCCGGCGCGGATCAGCTGGTCGGCGAGCGCGATCGCGTCGAGGCCGGAGAGGCAGACCTTGTTGACCGTCAGGGCGGGCACGCTCATGGGGATGCCGGCCTTGACGGCGGCCTGGCGGGCGGGGATCTGCCCGGCGCCGCCCGTGAGCACCTGGCCCATGATCACGTACTGCACCTGGTCGCCCCCGATGCCGGCCCGGTCGAGGGCGGCCTTGATGGCGAAGCCGCCGAGGTCGGCACCGGAGAAGGAGCTGAGCGAGCCGAGCAGCCGGCCCATCGGCGTACGGGCACCCGCGACGATCACGGAGGTGGTACCGGTCGTTCCAGACATGAGGACGATCCCCTTTCAGCCGGGAGGGCTGCGGAGTGAACGAGGGTTTACCGCCAATGTACTGAGCCGTGCCAGCCCAGGTCACCGGCCGATCGGTGTGACGGCGCGCACGTTGCGTAACCGGCCCGTGGAGCGCTGCACTGTTCGCATGCTCACGAGAATCGACCACATCGGTATCGCCTGCTTCGACCTCGACAAGACGGTCGAGTTCTACCGCTCGACGTACGGCTTCGAGGTCTTCCACACCGAGGTCAACGAGGAGCAGGGGGTGCGCGAGGCCATGCTCAAGATCAACGAGACGTCGGACGGCGGCGCCTCCTACCTCCAGCTGCTGGAGCCGATCCGCGAGGACTCCACCGTCGCCAAGTGGCTGGCGAAGAACGGGGAGGGGGTCCACCACATCGCCTTCGGCACCGCCGACGTGGACGGCGACGCCGCCGCCATCCGCGACAAGGGCGTCCGCGTCCTCTACGACGAGCCGCGGCGCGGCTCCATGGGGTCCAGGATCACGTTCCTGCACCCCAAGGACTGCCACGGCGTCCTGACGGAACTGGTCACGTCGGCTGAGCCCTCCTCAGCCGAGCACTGAACCGACGCGTCCCGGCCCGGTAGAGTGGGCCGCTCCGGGCCGGGGCCGGGTCGGGGCCGCCCTGCGGCGTCGTCGTCGGAAGCGTCGATCTGACACCATTCCCCGGGGGGCCGTTCGCCGGCGAACGGTGCCCGTACGAAGAGAGTTCGCGACCAGGGGACGGATGGGACCGCGCAGTGCGGGGCTACGAACGCCAGGAGAGCCACCGGGCTGACGACGACCACCTTTCGCGGTTCGAGGCCGAGATGGACCGGCTGAAGACCGAGCGGGAGAAGGCCGTCCAGCACGCCGAGGACCTCGGTTACCAGGTCGAGGTGTTGCGCGCCAAGCTCCACGAGGCCCGGCGCGCCATCGCGTCCCGGCCTGCCTACGACAGCGCGGACATCGGCTACCAGGCCGAACAGATGCTGCGCAACGCCCAGATGCAGGCCGAGCAGATGCGCTCCGACGCGGAGCGCGAACTGCGCGAGGCCCGCGCCCAGACCCAGCGCATCCTCCAGGAGCACGCCGAGCACCAGGCCCGTCTCCAGGCCGAGTTGCACAACGAGGCCGTGCAGCGGCGCCAGCAGCTCGACCAGGAGCTCGCCGAGCGCCGCAGGACCGTCGAGGCGCACGTCAACGAGAACGTCGCCTGGGCGGAGCAGCTGCGCGCCCGTACGGAGGCCCAGGCGCGGCGCCTGATGGAGGAGTCCCGAGCCGAGGCGGAGCAGGCCCTGGCCGCCGCCCGCGCCGAGGCCGCCCGGGTCGCGGAGGAGGCCCGCCAGCGGCTCGCCGCCGAGTCGGAGGCCGCCCGCGCCGAGGCCGAGTCGATCCTGCTGCGCGCCCGCAAGGACGCCGAGCGGCTGCTCAACGCCGCGTCCACCCAGGCCCAGGAGGCCGCCAGCCACGCCGAGCAGCTCCGTACGGCCACCGCCGGCGAGGCCGAGCAGGCCCGCCGCCAGGCCGCCGAGCTGAGCCGCGCCGCCGAGCAGCGGATGCAGGAGGCGGAGGAGCGGCTGCGGCTGGCCCGCGCCGAGGCCGACAAGGTCGTCGCCGCCGCCACCGAGGACGCCGCCAAGCGGATCGCCGCCGCCGAGTCGGCCAACGAGCAGCGCACCCGTACGGCCAAGACGGAGATCGCCCGGCTGGTCGGGGAGGCCACCAAGGAGGCCGAGGCGCTGCGCGCCGACGCCGAGCAGGCCCTCGCGGACGCCCGCGCCGAGGCAGAGAAGCTCATCGCCGAGGCCGCGGAGAAGGCCCGTACGAAGGCCGCCGAGGACTCCGCCGCGCAGCTCGCCAACGCCGCCCGCGCCGCCGAGGAGATGCTCGGCAAGGCGTCCGACGAGGCGCAGGCGACCACCCGCAAGGCGGCCGAGGAGGCCGAGCGCATCCGGCGCGAGGCGGAGGCCGAGGCCGACCGGCTCGTCGGCGAGGCCGCCGACACGGCCGAGCAGCTGCGGGGCGCCGCCAAGGACGACACCAAGGAGTACCGCGCCAAAACCGTCGAGCTCCAGGAGGAGGCGCGGCGGCTGCGCGGGGAGGCCGAGCAGCTGCGGTCGGAGGCGATCGCGGAGGGCGAGCGCATCCGCGCCGAGGCGCGCCGCGAGTCCGTCCAGCAGATCGAGGAGGCCGCCAAGACCGCCGAGGAGCTGCTGACCAAGGCGAAGGCGGACGCGGACGAGCTGCGCACGGCGGCGACCGCAGAGAGCGAGCGGGTCCGCACGGAGGCGATCGAGCGGGCGACGGCCCTGCGCGCCCAGGCCGAGGAGATCCTGGAGCGCACCCGCGCCGAGGCGGAGCAGCTGCGCGCCGACGCCGAGGAGCAGGCCGAGTCCGTGCGCGCGGCCGCCGAGGCCGCCGCCGAGGCGCTGCGCGAGGAGGCCGAGCGGGGTGTGGCGGCCCGGCAGGCGGAGGCCGCCGAGGAGCTGACGCGTCTCCACGAGGAGGCCGAGACCCGGCTCACCGCGGCCGAGCAGGCCCTCGAGGAGGCCCGCGCGGAGTCGGAGCGGCTGCGCAGGGAGGCCGCCGAGGAGACGGAGCGGCTGCGCGCCGAGGCCGCCGAGCGGCGGCGCACCCTGCAGGAGCAGGCCGAGCAGGAGGCCGAGCGGCTGCGCACCGAGGCCGCGGCGGACGCGTCCAGTTCGCGTGCCGAGGCGGAGAACACCGCCGTACGGCTCCGGGCCGAGGCCGCCGCGGAGGCGGAGCGGCTGCGGACGGAGGCGCAGGAGACCGCCGACCGGGTGCGCGCCGAGGCGCAGGGCGCGGCGGAGCGGCTCAAGACGGAGGCCGCCGAGGAGCTGGCGGCCGCGCAGGAGGAGGCCAACCGGCGCCGCCGGGAGGCCGAGGAGACCCTGGGCGCCGCGCGCGCCGAGGCGGACCAGGAGCGCGAGCGCGCCCGGCAGCAGAGCGAGGAGCTGCTGGCGTCCGCCCGCAAGCGGGTCGAGGACGCGCAGGCGGAGGCGCAGCGGCTGGTCGAGGAGGCGGACCAGCGCGCCACGGAGCTGGTGTCCGCCGCCGAGCAGACCGCGCAGCAGGTGCGGGACTCGGTGGCCGGCCTCCAGGAGGCGGCCGAGGAGGAGATCGCCGGGTTGCGTTCGGCGGCCGAGCACGCGGCGGAGCGGACGCGCACCGAGGCGCAGGAGGAGGCGGACCGGGTCCGCGCCGACGCCTACCAGGAGCGGGAGCGGGCCGCGGAGGACGCGGCGCGGGTCCGCGAGCGGGCTCAGGAGGAGAGCGAGGCGGCGAAGTCGCTCGCCGAGCGGGCCGTCAAGGAGGCGCTGGCGGAGGCCGAGCGGCTCAAGGCGGACAGCGCCGAGTACGCGCAGCGGGTGCGCACGGAGGCGTCGGACTCGCTGGCGTCGGCCGAGCAGGACGCGGCGCGCACCCGCGCGGAGGCCCGCGGCGACGCCAACCGCATCCGGTCCGAGGCGGCCGCGCAGGCGGACCGGCTGGTCACGGAGGCGTCCGCGGAGGCGGAGAAGCTGGTCGGCGACGCCACGGAGCGGGCCGAGCGGATCGTCGGTGACGCCACCGGCGAGGCGGAGCGCATCACGGCGCTGGCGACCGAGGAGGCCGACCGCCTGGCGACCGAGGCGGTCGAGGTGCTCGACGAGGCGCAGGCCGAGGCGGCCCGGCTGCGGGACGAGGCGCGCAAGGACGCCGACAAGCGGCGCTCGGACGCGGCGGAGCAGGCCGACACGCTCATCGCGGAGGCGTCCGGGGAGGCGGAGCGGCTGCGGGCCGAGGCCGCCGAGACGGTCGGCGCGGCGCAGCAGGCGGCGGAGCGCATCCGCAAGGAGGCGGCGCGCCACCTGAAGGAGACCGAGGAGGCCGCGGAGCGGCTGCGCGCGGAGGCCCGCGCGGAGGCGGACCGGGTGCTGGACGAGGCGCGCGAGGCCGCGGCGAAGCGCCGGGCCGACGCGGCCGAGCAGGCCGACCAGTTGGTGGAGAAGGCCCGCGAGGAGGCGCTGCGCGCCACGACCGAGGCCGAGGCGCAGGCGGACACGATGGTCGGCGCGGCCCGCCAGGAGGCCGAGCGGATCGTGTCCGAGGCGACCATCGAGGGCAACGCCCTGGTGGAGAAGGCCCGTACGGACGCGGACGAGCTGCTCGTGGGTGCCCGGAGCGACGCCAACGCCATAAGGGAGCGCATGGAGGACCTGCGTTCCCGGACCGAGGCGGAGATCGAGGACCTGCACGAGCGGGCCCGCCGGGAGAGCGCCGAGCAGATGCGGGTCGCCGGGGAGCGGGCCGACAAGCTGGTGCGGACGGCGGAGCAGCAGCTCGCCGAGGCCGAGGCCAAGGCGAAGGAGCTGCTGTCGGACGCCAACTCGGAGGCCAGCAAGGTCCGTATCGCCGCGGTGAAGAAGGCGGAGGTCCTCCTGAAGGAGGCCAACCAGAAGAAGGCCGAGGCGACCCGCGAGGCGCAGAAGCTGAAGGAGGACGCCGAGGCGGAGGCCGAGCGCCTGCTGGCGGAGGGCCGGGGGGAGCTGGAGGTGCTGGAGCGCCGTCAGAAGGACATCCAGGGCGAGATCGCCCGGGTGCAGGCGGTGCTGGAGGCGCTGGAGTCGTTCGAGACGCCCGCCGCGGGGAACAAGGACGGGGGCGTCAAGGCGGGAGCATCGGCCGGTACCCGTTCGAGTGGCAAGTCAAACACCGATTGAGCCACTCGAAAGGCTGGACATTCTCCCAATCAAACGGTCATCCGCTCGGTGACACGCCGCTCGGGCCCCTAGGATTCCCTCTAACACCTCACCGGTCTCATTCGACAGGAACCCCATGAGCGACACTTCCTCCCCCTTCGGCTTCGAGCTCGTGCGGCGTGGTTACGACCGCGGTCAGGTGGACGACCGCATTACCAAGCTCGTCGCCGACCGTGACAGTGCTCTGGCCCGAATCACTGCTCTGGAAAAGCGCATCGAGGAACTCCACCTCGAGACGCAGAACGCACAGGCCCAGGTGAGCGACGCCGAGCCGTCGTACGCCGGTCTGGGTGCCCGCGTCGAGAAGATCCTCCGCCTCGCCGAGGAGGAGGCCAAGGAGCTGCGCGAGGAGGCCCGCCGCGCCGCCGAGCAGCACCGCGAGCTGGCCGAGTCGTCGGCGCAGCAGGTGCGCAACGACGCGGAGGCGTACGCGGCGGAGCGCAAGGCGAAGGCCGAGGACGAGGGCGTCCGCATCGTCGAGAAGGCGCAGGCCGAGGCGAACCAGCTGCGCGCCGAGGCGCAGAAGGACGCCCAGTCGAAGCGCGAGGAGGCCGACGCGCTGTTCGAGGAGACCCGCGCCAAGGCCGCCCAGGCCGCCGCGGACTTCGAGACGAACCTCGCCAAGCGGCGGGAGCAGTCGGAGCGGGACCTGGCGTCGCGTCAGGCGAAGGCGGAGAAGCGGCTCGCGGAGATCGAGCACCGCGCGGAGCAGCTGCGCCTGGAGGCGGAGAAGCTGCGTACGGACGCGGAGCGCCGGGCCCGTCAGACGGTGGAGACGGCGCAGCGCCAGGCCGAGGACATCGTGGCGGACGCGAACGCGAAGGCGGATCGTATCCGCAGCGAATCGGAGCGCGAGCTCGCGGCGCTGACGAACCGCCGGGACTCCATCAACGCCCAGCTGACCAACGTCCGCGAGATGCTGGCCACGCTGACGGGCGCGGCGGTCGCGGCCGCGAACGTGCCGGACGACGAGCCGACGAGCCGCGGCGTCCCGGCGCAGCAGTCGCGCTGACCCGCCGGCACGGCCCGCGGCAGGACACCGCCGGCCGGGACGCGCGCCGGTCCTGTTCCCCCGTGAGGACCGTCGGCAGCAGCTGAGTGAGGCCCCCCGCCACGTCGGTTGGCGGGGGGCCTTCGGCTTCCGTAGCGTGGACGCATGATCGAACTAGAGGGCCTGACCAAACGCTTCGGTTCGAAGACGGCCGTCGACGGTCTGTCGTTCACGGTGCGGCCCGGCATGGTCACCGGGTTCCTCGGGCCGAACGGCGCGGGCAAGTCGACGACGATGCGCATGATGCTGGACCTGGACGCGCCGACGAGCGGCACGGTCCGGATCGACGGGCGGCACTACCGCGAGCTGGACGAGCCGCTGAAGTACATCGGCGCCCTGCTGGACGCCAAGGCGATGCACGGCGGCCGGACCGCCTACAACAACCTGCTGTGCCTGGCGCAGTCGAACCGCATTCCGGCGCGGCGCGTCGACGAGGTGCTGGACCTGGTCGGCCTGTCGGCGGTGGCGCACAAGAAATCGAAGAACTTTTCGATGGGAATGGGGCAGCGGCTCGGAATCGCCGCGGCGCTCCTCGGTGACCCCCGCATTCTGATGTTCGACGAACCCGTCAATGGTCTGGACCCCGAGGGAATTCACTGGATTCGCCATCTGATGCAGCACCTCGCGTCGGAAGGCCGGACGATCTTCGTTTCCAGTCATCTGATGAGCGAAATGGCCCTGACGGCGGACCACTTGGTGGTCATCGGGCAGGGCAGGCTGCTCGCCGACATGTCGATGGCCGATTTCATCCAGCGGAACTCGCGCAGCTATGTGCGGCTGCGCACCCCGGAGCGCGAGCGGACCAGGGACGTGCTCGACGCCGCCGGGCTGACCCCCGTGGAGGCCGAGGACGGCGCCCTGGAGATCGATGGGGCGACGACCGAGGCCGTCGGCGAGCTCCTCGCCGAGCACCGCGTCACCCTCCACGAGCTGAGCGCCCAGCGGGCCTCCCTGGAGGAGGCGTTCATGCGGATGACCGCCGGGTCGGTCGAGTACCACGCACACGACGGCGACGCTCCCCGGTGGGGCGCGGACGTGAAGGGGGCCTGAACGATGGCATCGGTACCCGCGGTCGTCCGGTCGGAATGGACCAAGATCCGCACGGTCGCCTCCACGGTGTGGACGCTCGCCAGCGCCTTCGTGGTGACGGTCGCGGCCGGCGCCGGGCTGAGCGCGCTGATGCGGGCGCGGTACGAGGAGCTGCCCGCGTTCGAGCGGGCCACGTTCGACCCGACGGTGATCAGCTTCTCCGGGATGCTGCTGGGGCAGCTCGCGATGGTCGTCTTCGGCGTCCTGGTGGTCGGCACGGAGTACAGCTCCGGCATGATCCGCACCTCGCTCGCGGCCGTGCCGCAGCGGGCCGTGTTCCTCTACTCCAAGATCGCCGTGGCGGGGCTGCTGGCCCTGGCGGTCGGCCTCGTCACCAGCTTCCTGTCGTTCTTCGCCGGACAGGCGCTGCTCGGCGAGCACAGCACGTCGATCGGCGAGGAGAACGTGCTGCGCGCGGTGATCGGCGGCGGCCTCTACATGGGGCTGATGGCGCTGTTCTCGATGGGGGTGACGGCGATGCTGCGCTCCTCGATGCTGTCGCTCGGCATCCTCGTGCCGTTCTTCTTCCTCGTCTCGCAGATCCTGGCCGCCGTGCCCGGCGCCCGCGAGGTGGCCCGGTACTTCCCCGACCAGGCCGGCGCCAGGGTCATGCAGGTCGTTCCGGGAGCGATGGGCCAGGAGCCGCCGCCGTACGGGCCGTGGGGCGGGCTCGGGATCATGCTGCTGTGGGTGGCGGTGGCGCTCGTCGGCGGCGGACTGGTCCTGAAGCGCCGGGACGCGTAGGTTTCGCGTAGGTTTTCGGTGGGGGGCGGAACCGTCACGGCTCCGCCCCCCTCTTATCTCTTACGGGTGGCCCTTCGGCGTGCGGGTGCGCGGCGCTTCGCCGCCCACGGCAGAACCGACCTGTGTGGGGCTGGAGAATGATCGAGGCAGTCCGCCTGACCAAGCGCTACGGCGCCAAGACCGCCGTGGACGACCTGTCGTTCCAGGTGCGGCCGGGTGTGGTCACCGGCTTCCTGGGGCCGAACGGCTCCGGCAAGTCCACCACCATGCGCATGATCCTCGGCCTGGACCGGCCCACCGCCGGGCACGTCACCGTCTGCGGCCACCCCTTCCGCGAGCTGCCCAACGCGCCGCGGCAGGTCGGCGCCCTGCTCGACGCGCGGGCCGTGCACGGCGGCCGCAAGGCCCGCAGCCACCTGCTCTCCCTCGCCCAGCTCGCGGGCATCCCCGCCAAGCGCGTGGACGAGGTGCTGGGCGTCGTCGGCCTCCAGGACGTGGCGCGGCGGCGCACCAAGGGCTTCTCGCTCGGCATGGGCCAGCGCCTGGGGATCGCGGCGGCGCTCCTCGGCGACCCGCAGGTGCTCCTCTTCGACGAGCCGGTCAACGGACTGGACCCCGAGGGCATCCTCTGGGTCAGGAACCTGATGAAGGCACTGGCCGCCGAGGGCCGCACGGTCTTCGTCTCCTCGCACCTGATGAGCGAGATGGCGCTGACCGCCGACCACCTCATCGTCATCGGCCGCGGCCGGCTCCTCGCCGACATGAGCGTCCGCGACTTCATCGCCGCGAACTCCGCCGGCTTCGCGCGGGTGCGCACCCCGCAGGGCGAGCCGGAACAGCGCGAGAAGCTGATGGCCGCGCTGACCGCGGCGGGCGGCTTCGTGCTGTCGGAGCCGGACGGGGCGCTGCGCGTGACCGGGCTGACGCTCCCCCGCGTCAGCGACGTGGCGCACGAGGCCGGGGTGCGGCTGTGGGAGCTGTCCCCGCACCAGGCGTCGCTGGAGGAGGCGTACATGCGGATGACGCAGGGCGCCGTGGACTACCGCTCCACCGACGACCGGCTCGCCGAGCTCGGCCCCGTGCCCGAGCAGCCGCCCGCCGTGCCGGACGTGCCGCTGGACGGCTGGTACGCGCCCCCGCCGCCCCCGCCGGGTACGCGACCGCCCGGCGCTCCGGGTACGCCGCCGGGCGCGGCGCCCGGCGGTGGCGGGCCGCAGCAGAGCCGTACGCACGACAGCAGCACCGAGGACGCCCGATGACCACCACCCCGTACACCTCCCCCATCCCCGTGCGCCGCGCCCACCTCGGGGACGCCCTCCTCGCCGAGTGGACCAAGATGCGGTCGCTGCGGTCGACGGTCTGGACGCTGGGCGTGATGGTCGCGCTGGTCGCCGGATTCGGACTGCTGCTGGCCTTCGTGGCGGGCCGCCTGCCCGAGGAGGAGCTGCAGCGACCGGGCTCCGTCCTCGACATGGGGCTGCCCGGGATGATGCTCGCCACGGTGAGCGTGATCACGCTGGGCGTGCTGACGATCACCTCGGAGTTCGGCACGGGCCTGATCCGCACGACCCTGACGGCGTGCCCGAGCCGGGGACGGGTGCTGGCCGCCAAGGCGATCGTCTTCTTCACGCTCGTCTTCCTGACGACCACCGTCGTCGCGGCGCTCACCGCGGCGGCGCAGAGCGCCATCCTCGGGACGACGGGAGGGGCGGGTGCCGGCCAGTGGCTGCGGGTGACCGTCGGCGTCGGCCTCTTCATGGCGTGCCTCGGGCTGCTGTCGCTCGCCGCGGGCGCGGTGCTGCGCCACTCGGCGGGGGCGATCACGGCGATGATCGGCCTGGTGCTGCTGCCGTACGTGATGGTGTTCGGCCTGTACGCGGACGGTCTGGAGACCGTGCGGGAGGCGCTGATCCAGTACTCGATCCCGGCCCTGCTCGGCTCGCTGTACGTGGAGAACGCGGCGGAGCTGCCGGGTCCGTCCGGCGGGGAGGCGCTGTGGATCATGATGGGCGCCGCCGCCGTGGCGCTGGGCGGGGCGTATCTGACCCTCGACCGGCGGGACGTCTAGGGCCTGTCTTTCGGATCAGCCCGACTCCGTGGCGCGGTGTCTTTGCCTGTGGGTGAGCGGGGCATGGCGCGTGCGGATGCAAGGCGGAGGAGGGAGCCATTGCGGTGGGGGCACCTCCCAGCGGTAGCTGGGGGACACTGGCGACCGACGACAACGCCGCAGACGTGCGTGCCAGGCCCCGCGGCCCCGGGAAGATCCGAAAGACAGGCCCTAGGGCGGCCACCGGGGGCCCGTGCGGCACGGGCCCCCGGGGCTGTTTCCCGGAAATACCGGACGGCGCCGCGTTGATTTTCCCCGGCATTTCCCGTCATCGGGCGGCGGGCTCCGCATTTCGATCCCGCTTATTCCACGGAACCATGGGCTCCGGGCGGCCGCTCCCCTAAGCTTCGGTGAATGCGTATTCTTGTGACCGGCGGGGCCGGTTTCATCGGATCCGAGTTCGTACGCCGGGCGTTGACCGGGCAGCTCCCCGTGACGCCCTCCCACGTGACCGTGCTGGACAAGCTCACCTATTCGGGCGTCCTCGCGAACCTGGACCCGGTGGCGGGGCTCGCGGGCTTCACCTTCGTCCGCGGCGACATCTGCGACGCCGCCCTCGTGGACGAGGCCATGGCGGGGCAGGACGCGGTCGTGCACTTCGCCGCCGAGTCCCACGTGGACCGCTCCATCGCGGACGCCACGCCCTTCGTGACCACCAATGTCCTGGGCACGCAGGTGCTGCTCGACGCCGCCCGGCGGCACGGCGTGGGCCGTTTCCTGCACGTCTCGACCGACGAGGTGTACGGGTCGATCAGCGAGGGCTCGTGGCCGGTGGGGCAGCCGCTGGCGCCGAACTCGCCGTACGCCGCGTCGAAGGCCGGGTCCGACCTCATGGTCCTCGCGCAGCACCGCACCCACGGCACGGACGTGGTGATCACCCGCTGCTCGAACAACTACGGCCCGTACCAGTTCCCCGAGAAGGTCATTCCGCGTTTCGTCACCCGGCTGCTGGAGGGAAAGAGGATTCCGCTTTACGGCGACGGGGCGAATGTCCGGGACTGGCTGCATGTGACGGACCATTGCCGGGGAATCGCGCTCGCGCTGACCCGCGGCCGGTCCGGCGGGGTTTACCACCTGGGCGGCGGCGAGGAATTGAGCAACCGGGAACTCGCCGGGAAAGTCCTGGAGGCGCTCGGTGCCGGCTGGGACGCGGTGGAGTCGGTGCCCGACCGGAAGGGCCACGACCTGCGGTACTCGCTGGACATCGAGGCGAGCCGGGAGGAGCTGGGGTACGAGCCGCTGGTGCCGTTCGACGAGGGCCTGGCCGGCACGATCGACTGGTACCGGGAGAACACCGGCTGGTGGCGGCCGCTGCTCGACGCGGCGACCGTCGGCTGACCCGGCCGCCGGCGCGCACGCGTCCCGACGGGGCGCCGCCCACCGGTGGCGGCGCCCCGTCGGGGGTTCACAGGCTGACCGCGCCGGCGTTGACGCACGCCAGCAGCGTGCGGGCCTGCACGTTCAGATAGTGGCCGTGCGCGGACAGGGCGGACAGCTGGTCCGGTGTCGCCCACTGGTAGCCGGGGCCCGGGTCGAGGGCCGCGGTCTCCTCGTCCGCCTCGACGAACAGATACGAGATCCGCGCGTCGAGGAACCGGCCGCCCTCCTCCGACTGGACGGCCTCGTAGCGGACCGCCCCCCGCGCGCGGGCCGCCAGGACCGTGTCGAGGAACCGGGGACGCTCCCCCGCCGGCAGGTGCTCCCAGTTCTCGGGCGTGGCCTGCACCGTCGGCGCCAGCTCCACCCGGTCCAGGAAGCCGCCCTCGACCTTCGCCTGCACGAGCAGGTGCGGGACGCCCTCCACCACCCGGTACAGGAACGCCGCGATCCCCGTGCCGCACGGCTCGAACAGGGGCTGCGACCAGCCGGAGACCTCGCGGCTGCCGGCCTCCACGGTGACGCCGGCCACCCGGAAGAAGCGGCCGTCGGGCCTGCCGATGCCCCACTCGTCGCGCTCCCACCCGGCCACGTCGGCCAGGGGGATGAGCCGCGTCGACACCTCGTGGCGGCTGCGCTCCTCCGTGAACCAGGACAGCAGCTCCGTGTCGGAGCGCAGCGCCCCCGTCGCGGGCCTGGCCATCGGGAAGCAGGAGACGACGGTGCGGACGTCCATGTTGATCACGTCGTCCCGCCGCAGCAGCTCGCCGATCTGCCCGAGGGTCAGCCAGCGGAAGTCGGGGTGCGCGGGGACGTCGCCGGTGGTCTCCACCAGCATGTTGCGGTTCGCCTTGCGGTAGAACCAGGCGCCGTGCTCGGACTGGAGGGAGTCGCCGAGGACCCGGGCGCGGCCGCGGTCGGTGAAGTACTCCAGGTACCTCACGGGCGTCCCCTTGTGGACCCGCCGGTAGTTGCTGCGGGTGGCCTGCACGGTCGGGGAGATCTGGAGCAGGTTGTGGTTGCCCGGCTCCATCTTCGCCTGCAGCAGGAAGTGGAGGACGCCGTCGAACTCCTTGGCGAGGATGCCGAGGATGCCGACCTCCGGCTGATGGATGATCGGCTGCTGCCAGCCGGTCACCGGGTCCTCCCCCACCTCGGCCGCGAGCCCCACGACGGAGAAGAACTTGCCGCTGTGGTGGCGCAGATCGCCCGTGCCCGGCTCGAACGACCAGCCGTCCAGCCGGTCCAGCGGGACCCGTTCCACCCGGAAGGGGTGGGCGCGGGCCCGCCCGGCGAGCCACTCGGGCACCTCGTCGGTGCGCAGGTCCGCGCCCTCGCCCGTGACGGCGGCGGACCGGGCGAGCCTCGCCGCCAGGTCGAGGGGCACTCTGGGCCGCAGCAGCCCCCGGCCCGCACCGGGCGTCACGCCGCCGCCCCTTCCCGCTCGTCGGCCCGGAACGCGCCGCTCCGGCCTGGCGCGACACTCCGGCCGTGCGCGCCGCTCCGGCCGTGCGCGCCGCCGAGCGGTGTCCCGGCGCTCGGGCCGGTGGCGCGGCGGAACGCCGGAGGGCCGACGGGTATGTGCTCGGTGTACCGACTTCGGGCCTGCATGGTGGTCCTTTCTGTCTCCGGTGCGGTCACAGTGCGGTGAGGACGTCGCGCAGGGCGTGGATGACGCGGTCCTGGACGGCCTCGGGGAGCGAGGGGTACATGGGCAGGGAGAAGATCTCCCCGGCGAGTTTCTCGGTGACGGGCAGGGAGCCCTTCTCCCAGCCCAGGTGCGCGAAGCCGGACATGGTGTGCACGGGCCAGGGATAGCTGATGTTCAACGCGATGCCGTGCGCCTTGAGCGCCTCGATGATCTCGTCGCGGCGCGGGTGGCGCACCACGTACACGTAGTAGACATGGGTGTTGCCCGGGTTGGTGCGCGGCAGCAGCAGCCCGCCGGGCCCGGTCAGGTCGCCCAGCCCCTCCTCGTAGCGGCGGGCGACGGCGTTGCGGCCCTCGATGTAGGCGTCCAGGCGGCGGAGCTTGGTGCGCAGGATCTCGGCCTGGACCTCGTCGAGGCGGGAGTTGTGGCCCGGGGAGCGCACGACGTAGTACACCTTGTCCATGCCGTAGTAGCGCAGCTGGCGCATGGCGTGGTCGGTGTCCTCGCGCGCGGTCAGGACCGCGCCGCCGTCGCCGTAGGCGCCCAGGACCTTGGTGGGGTAGAAGGAGAAGGCGGCGGCGTCGCCCATCGTGCCGGCCAGCCGGCCGTGGTGGCGGGCGCCGTGGGCCTGCGCGCAGTCCTCCAGGATCCTCAGCCCGTGCCTGCGCGCGATCTCCTCCAGCGGCGCCATGTCGACACACTGCCCGTACAGGTGGACCGGCAGAATCACCTTCGTCCGGTCGGTGACCGCCGCCTCGACACGGTCGGTGTCCATGAGGAAGTCGTCCTCGCGCACGTCCACGAACACCGGCGTCGCACCCGTCCCGGCGATCGCGACGACGGTGGGGGCCGCCGTGTTCGACACGGTGACCACCTCGTCGCCCGGCCCCACCCCCAGCGCCTCCAACGCCAGCTTCAACGCGTTCGTGCCGTTGTCCACCCCCGTGCACCGCATCCCCGCACCGTGGTACGCGGCGAACTCCTCCTCGAAGCCCGCCACACTCTCCCCCAGCACCAGACGCCCCGAGGCGAACACCCTCTCGACCGCGCCGAGAATGTCGGCCCTCTCCTTCTCGTACTCCGGCAGATAGTCCCAGACATGGGTCGTCACGCGTGCTCCTCGTCTTCGTGGGCGCGGCCGCGGGCATCCCTCGGCCGTGGTCGGGGTCGGGGTCGGGGAACGCGGGGGTCATCGGACCGCCCCCACGGCGGGCCGCGGACGCCGGCCGGTCTCCGCCCGGGGCCCGTCGGGCCCTTCGGGCAGGTCCGGCCGGATGGGCGGCGATGCGCGCGCCGGTCCGGTGCTTGTCCCTGGACAGTATGGTGCTCGGCCCGTTGCCGTAGAAGGAGTTCAGGAGGATCAGCGCGCCGGTTCCACCGCCGGGGAAACGCCCCCGACGGCCCGCGGGGCGGGGCCGGCCTCCTCGGGCGCGGCGGGACCGGCCGCCCTGCGGGACCGGCCGCCCGGCGGGCCGGTCCCGCGGTCACCGTGCCGGGCCGCCCAGTGGCTTGTCACATGGCCTCGGCCGGGTGATCGCGGTGCCGCCGGCGGGAGGTTTTGCCAAACGGTCGACCCACCGTCGTCCCCGCCCGGATAGCGTCCCGGCATCCGCTGAAGGTGACGGGCGGGCTGCGTGCGCCGTGGTGCGAGCAGCCCGTTGGGAGGTATGCGATGAGTCCGATCGACGTCGTGGAGACGGCGGCCGCGCTGCCGGCCGCCTGGAGCTCCCGCTCGTTGGGGCAGGTGGGGACGGCCTGTGTGAAAGTCCTGCGCATGGACGGCAGACCGGTGCAGGAAGAGGCTCACGGGGCCGATGAGGTGCTGCTCGTGCTGGAGGGGCGGCTGGAGCTGCTGGTGGAGGGCGCCGAAGTCGCCGTGCGGGCAGGCGAGATGTACCGGGTGCCGGCAGGCGCGCGACACGCTGTCCGCCCCGGCAGTCGGGGCACGTTGGTGATCGTGGAGGATCCCGGGGCGTGAAGCTGCCCGGGACCCTGGCCGGGCAAGCCGTCCATGACCGGGTCGGTGATCCGGGCGTGCCGTCCGTCTTCGGTGGGCGGCCGGTGGGCGTACCCAGGCCCCGGGTGGAGAGGGCGGTGGTCTCCGACGCCCCGCGGCCGCCTCCGGGATCAGCGCTCGGAGACGGTCCGCGAGACGGCGGGCAGCAGGTCCGTCACCGGGCCGGGGCGCTGTGCCGAGCCACTAGTAGCGGGGGGCGTTGCGGGAGCGTTGGACGCGGGTGGTGCGGCGGTCCTTCGCGTTCCAGCACGCCTTGTGCCAGTGCCGCCGGTCGTCCACCCCGCCGCCGTACTGCGGCCAGGCCACCAGGTGCGGAACGCCGGAGGGGATCTCCTGGTCGCAGCCGGGGCAGCGGTACCGCTTGCCGGCCGCGCTCGCGCCCGCCACGTTCCGTACGGACCAGTCCTCGCCGTGCCACGACTCCGTCCGCTCGAACCCCCCGTAGCGGCCGCCGTCACCGCCGCCGGTCTCGGGGGACTTCTCTCCGCCCCTCTTCTGGGGCCGGTTGCGGCGCGGGGACACGGGACACCTCACAGGGCGGGCGGGACAGGTCTGCGGTCCAGCCTAAGGGCCCCGCGAGGCCCAACGACGGGCCGCCGGGCCCCCCGTACACCCGCGCGAGACCTCCCCCGTCGGAGGGCATCCAACCGACAATCGCAAGAATCCGGCGGGTGGCCGTTGCCTATGGCACGTGTCAGACGTTGTCGGCGGTGAAGGCGAGACAAGGGCGTCGGCCGTCGAGGAGGCATGAGGCGATGCGCGTGGGAACCTTCGTGCTGGCGGCGCAGTTCCCCGGTCAGGGGCACAGCGAGGCGCTGCACAGGGCGGTCCGGTCGGCGGAGGTCGCCGAGGAGGCCGGGCTCGACTCGGTGTGGCTGGCGGAGCACCACTTCGTGCCGTACGGGGTGTGCCCGTCGGCCATCACCCTGGCCGCGCTGCTGCTGGGCCGCACGCGCCGGATCCGGGTCGGCACGGCGGTGAGCGTGCTGCCGACGGCGCATCCGGTCGCGCTGGGCGAGCAGGCCGCGCTGCTGCACATCACGTCGGGCGGCCGGTTCACGCTCGGCGTGGGCCGGGGCGGGCCCTGGGTGGACCTGGAGGTCTTCGCCGCGGGCCTGGAGGCGTACGAGCGGCACTTCCCCGAGTCGCTGGACGTACTGCTGCGCTGGCTGCGCCAGGACCGGGTCGGGGCGGACGGCGAGCGGCACCGCTTCCGCGAGGTCCCGGTCGTGCCCCGCCCGGACGAGCTGATCGACGGGGCGGCCGCGCCGGAGACGATCCTCGCCTGCACCTCCGCCAGGAGCGTCCGGCTCGCCGCCGCGCACGGCCTGCCGATGCTGCTCGGGATGCACTGCGGCGACGACGAGAAGGCGGAGATGACCGCCCTGTGGCGGAGCGAGGCCCTGGCCGCCGGGCACGACCCGGACGAGGTCGCCCGGATCGCCGGGCGGCATGTGTCGGCCGGTGTGGTCCAGCTCGCCGACCACACGCCGGACGCGGTGGAGACGCTGTTGAAGTCCGTGCCCGGCTGGCTGCGCCACGGCCTGGCCGCGCATGTCACCGCGGACGGGCGGCCCCGGGCGATGCGCGACCCGTACGCGTACACGGAGCTGCTGTGCCGGCTCCACCCGGTCGGTACGCCGCGGCTCGCCGCGGACCGGCTGGCGGCCACGGCGGAGCGGACCGGCATCCGGCGGTTCGCGCTGCTGGCGGAGGGGTCCGGCCAGCTCGCGGCGACGGAGGAGAACGTGCGCCGGCTGGGCGCCGAGGTCCTGCCCCTGCTGCGGTAGGCGCGGCTGCCGCCCCTGCACCCGTCGCGCCTCCGGAGCGAGGCGATGCGGAGCGGCAACGCGTACGCGCGTCTCAGCAGTCGCGCAGCACCGGCGACTGGTTCAGCAGTTGCGCCCGTACGGAGGTGAAGCGGGCCAGCCGCTCGTCGGCCGCCGGGTCGAGCGGGAACACCGCGACGCGGTGGCAGTTCTGGAAGGCGAGACGGACGCCGAAGTGGCGCTCCAGCGCCCCGCGTATCGCGTCGCTGGCCAGCGCGCGCAGCAGCTGCCCGCGCGCGTGCTCGTCCGGCGGAGGCGTCTGGTTGTCGGCGAAGGCGCCCCCGTCCGTCCTCAGCCGGGCCACCAGAGAACTGATCATCTCCCATGCGAAGGGCAGGGAGGTCCGGACGCAGTCGACGAAGGCCGCTTCGTCGACCTCGCCTCGCTCGGCCTGTTCCAACAGCGCCGGTGAGACGTCGAGCGACATGGGTTCTCCTCTCGCGACCCCGCCGGGAGCGGGGTCTTACGGGCAGGGAAGGAGGAGCCCCCGTACGCACACGCTGCGTGCACGAGTGACGACCTCCCGCTTCCACGGTAGGCGCGCTGTCCGGACCGCACCAGGAGATTGACCCACAACAGGCCAAGGAACCAGGGCCGTTTGGCACCGAATCGCGCGGAACCGCGTGTGTCGAGTAGCGTTGCGCACCATGCGTCTCGTCATCGCCCGCTGCTCCGTGGACTACGCGGGCCGGCTCACCGCCCACCTGCCCTCCGCCCCCCGTCTGATCCTGGTCAAGGCGGACGGCAGCGTCTCGATCCACGCCGACGACCGGGCCTACAAGCCCCTCAACTGGATGTCGCCGCCGTGCACCCTCAAAGAGGGCGAAGGCGACTCCTCGGGCGTCTGGACGGTCGTCAACAAGGCGGGCGAGAAACTGATCATCACGATGGAGGAGATCCTCCACGACTCGTCCCACGAGCTGGGCGTCGACCCGGGCCTCATCAAGGACGGCGTGGAGGCGCACCTCCAGGAGCTGCTCGCGGACCGGATCGAGACGCTCGGCGACGGATACACGCTCATCCGCCGCGAGTACCCGACGGCGATCGGCCCGGTCGACATCCTGTGCCGGGACGGCGAGGGCGGCACGGTCGCCGTCGAGATCAAGCGGCGCGGCGAGATCGACGGCGTGGAGCAGCTCACCCGTTACCTCGATCTGCTGAACCGGGACCCGCACCTGGCGCCGGTGAGGGGCGTCTTCGCCGCGCAGGAGATCAAGCCGCAGGCGCGCGTCCTGGCGACCGACCGCGGCATCGACTGCGTGGTGCTGGACTACGACGCGCTGCGCGGCATCGAGGACGACAAGCTGCGGCTGTTCTGACGCCGCGTGCACGCGCACGGCCCCGGGCGGAGCGTTCCGCCCGGGGCCGTCGCGCTGTGCGGGGCCGTCGTGCTGTGCGCGGCCGTGGCGCCGCGCCGGGTCAGGCGGCGGTGCCGCTCTGCGGGGCCGGTCCGGAGGGCGCGACGGGCCCGCTGGCGCTGGCCGACGTCCCGGCGGCGTCCCCGGTCCCGCCCGTGGTCGGGGTCTCCGTGGGCGGCGTGGTGGAGGGGGACGGCGAGTCCGACGGGCTGGGGCTGCTCGTCGTGGAGCCGGTCGGGTCGGGCGTGGTGGTCGAGCCGCCGCCGGACGACCCCGAGGTGCTCGTCGAACCGCCGGACGACGTGGTGGAGCCGCCCGTGCCGGTGCTGCCGCCCGTGTCGGTACCGCCGCCGCCTCCGCCCGTCGTCGTCGTGCCGGACGTGGTGTCGTCCCCGTCGGACGTCGAGGGGTCGGCGGCCGGATCGTCGGACGGCTCGTCGGGAGTGGAGCCGGTCGTGCCCGGCTGCTGGGAGGAACCGGGCCGGTCGCCCGTCGGCTCGGTGCCGGTTTCGCCCGTGCCGCCGCCGGACGTGCCGCTGCCGTTCTCCTCGTCGGGGGTCTCGTCGTCGAAGCCGCCCCCGCCGGTGGTGCCCGCGTCCGGCGAGCGGTCGGTGACGACCGTGCCGTCGGCCGGACCCGTGTCCCCGTCTCCCGAGGTGGCGCCGATGGTGACGACCGTGCCGAGCACGGCCGCGAGGAGGGCGCCCGCCCCGGCCGCGACGAGGTTGCGCCGGGCACCGCTCAGCAGCAGCCCCCGCATCCCCTTGCGCGCGGGCGGCTCCTCCTGTGCCTGCGCGTACTTGCCGCCGCCCGCGCCCGAGGCGCCGTACGCCCGGTCGAAGTCCGCCCCGGCGGAGCCGTGGCCGGAGGCGGAAGCGGAGCCGTGCCCGGAAGCGGAACGGCCGGCGGAACCGGCTCCCGCACCACCGTGGCCCGCGGCGACCGCCCCGAAGGCCGCGCCCGCGCCGGTCGCGGAGCCCGTACGGCCCGCGGCCCCGGCGGTGGAGCCGTACGCCCGGGTGCCCGCGTCGCCGTCCGTGCCCGGGCCGGTCGCGCCCGTGGCGGCGGCCCCGATGCCCGTACCGGCGCCCGGCCCCGCGCCGATCCCGGTACCCGCGCCGATTCCGGTACCGGAGACGCCCGTACGGCCCGGGCCGCCGGGGCCGCCGAGGGCTCCACCCGGTCCGGCCGCGGCGGGCGGCGGGCTCGCGCGCAGGCTGCCCGGCAGCGGCGTGGCCGGCTCGTCGTACGCCGCGGCGCCGCGCTCCCGGTCGGCGACGAGCGCGAGGGCGCGCCGCCCCGCGACGGTGCCGCGCTTGTCGGCGAGGGCGCCGCGCATCGCTATGGACGCCTCCAGCTCGGCGCGCGCCCGGTCGAGGTTGCCCTTGCACAGCGCGAGGACGCCCAGCTCGTGGTGGAAGTACGCCTCTTCGGCCACCTCGCCGGCGAGCCGCGCGGCGGCCTGGCCGGAGCGCAGCGCCCGCTCCCAGGCGCCCCAGTGCAGCGCGGCCGCGAGGGCGGGCGCGGCACTGCGCGCGAGCAGCACGGCGGCGCTGGCGTGCCCGGCCTCCTGGCTGGACGCGAGGGCGTGGAGCGCGGCGAGCACGGCGTCGGCCTCGGCGGCGACCCGCTCGGGCGCGACGGACGGGTGGCCCGCCCACCAGGCGTAGTGCTGGGCGGCGGTGTGGGCGCGGCCCAGGGCGCCGTCGTCGTAGCCGTGCTGGACCAGCTGCTCGATGACGCCGGACGCCAGCCGGTGGCGGGGCCCGACGGGGGTGAGCAGCCCGCAGCGGACGAGCTCGCCGAGCGCCGCGTCGGCGTGGGTGTCGCCGACGAGGGCCGGCAGGTGCGCCTGGTGCGGGACCTCGCCGCCGAGGGCGACGGCGAAGCGGAGCGTGTCGCGGGCGGCCTCGGAGAGCCGGGAGGCGAGGAGCGCGGCGGGCGCGGCGGCCTCGCCGAGGCTCGGGAGGGGCGTGTCGCGGACGTCGGCGAAGACGTCGTCGTCCGGGTCGGCGCCGTCGGCCGCCGGGGCGGGGGCGCGCAGGATGTCGCGCTGCCGCAGCAGGGCGCCCGCCTGGACGAAGCGCAGGGGCAGGCCCTCGGACTCGAACCAGAGGTCCCCGGCCCAGTTGGCCTCGTCGTCGGTGAGGGGCCGGTCGACGGCGTGCTCGAGGAGTTCGAGGGTGGTGGACCGGTCGAGGCCGGTGAGGGCCACCTCGTCCACGGACGCGTCCGGGGAGGGCGGGGGCGTGGCCGGGGTCGCGGCGAGGAGGAAGGCGCACTCGGGCGCCGCGTCGAGCAGCTCGTCCAGGGCCGCCCCGCCGAACTCCAGGTCGTCCACGACGACGACGGCGCCGATCTCGCGGACATGGGCGAGCAGTCCGGCGCGGTCGGGGCGGTGGCCCGGCGCGTCGTGGACGGCGGCGAACATCTCGTACAGGACCTCGCCGGCCGTGCGGCGGTGGCCCGAGACGCGGATGACCCCGTCGGGCGCCAGGTCGGCGCAGTCGGCGGCGACCGCGTCGAGCAGCCGGGTGCGGCCGGAGCCGGCGGGCCCGGTGAGACGGACCGAGCGGCCGCGTGAGAGGAGCCGGACGAGGCGTTCGCGCTCCTCGGCGCGCTGGAGCAGCGGCGGGTGCGGCGCGGCGGGCCCGGTCGGTACGGGCGGGGCGGCGGCGCGGTCGCGTTCGGCGCGCTGCGCGGGGGTGCGGCGGGCGGGGGGCGCGGGCCGGCGGCCGGGCGGGCAGGGCTCGATCTCGCTGCCGTCGACCGGGTTGACGGTGAGGAGGAAGTCGCCGGCGACGAGCTGGGCGGTGCGGGCGGGGGCGGGGGCCTTGCCGGCGCCGACCGGTGCGGGCAGGTCGTCGCGGGAGGCGCGGGAGCGGCCGGCGTCGCCGGTGCGGCGCGCGGCGTCGTCGCCGTCGTGGCCGGGGTCGTCCGGCTGCGGGTTCATCGGGTCCATGGTGAAAGCCCCCCAAAAGCGTGGTGCGGCGAAGCCCCTCCCGGCCGATCTGCACGCGCGTGTCGCTTCTGGTCCGGTGCCCGCCGTGTGGGTCCGTCGATGGGCAGACGTCCAAGACCCTAGACGCTCGCGGAGTGGGGGGAAACAGCCGGGGTACCGGCCGCCCCAGACGTCACGGTCTTGTGAGTATGGGCGGCTGGAACGGCCTGGGGTGTTTTGCCACCGCATGTACGGCCCGCCCGCGCCGCCCGCCCACAAGGCCCCCACGAATCACCCGCGGGACGCCCTCACGAGCTCCCCGTACGACGCCCGCCCGGCACCGGCCCGGAACCGCGCACGGCGCACACCGGGGCCCGCGCACGGCGCACAGCGGGGCCCGCGTACGGCACCTGCGCGGTGGCGGGCACGGGGCCCACGGGCCGCGCCGGACAAGAGGAACGGGCCGGCGGGCGCCTATGGGACGCCCGCCGGCCCGGTCCGCCGGAGCACCGGCCCGCCGAGGCACCGGTCCGCGAAGCACCTGCTCGCCATGGGCACCGCCGCGGCCGCCGCCCGGAGGGGGCGGCCGGATACGGCTCAGACGCGGGGCAGCGAGTCCGCGGCGAGGCCGCCCTCGATGGCGAGGATGCGGTGGAGCCGCGTGGCCACGAGGAGGCGCTGCATCTGGGGCGGCACGCCGCGCAGGACGAGACGGCGGCCGCAGCGTCCCGCGCGGCGGTGGGCGCCCATGATGACCCCGAGCCCGGTGGCGTCCCAGGAGTCGAGGCCGGTCAGGTCGAGCACCAGGTCGCCGGCTCCGTCGTCGACCGCCGAGTGCAGGATCGTACGGGCGTCCGCCGCGCTGCGGACGTCGAGGCGGCCCCCGACGACCAGCTCGGTGTGGTCGCCCCTGATGTGCATATGCGCTCCCCGGGAGTGCTGTTCGTGTTCCGTCACGTCTTTCTGTTGCAACAAGTGACTGCCGTATCACCTGAGCAGTTGCGCGTTGTAAGCGAACCGATACCAAATTCACCCCGGAGGGTGAAGCCGGTTTGGTGTGGAGGGGTCAGTGCTTGTAGAAGCCCTGCCCGCTCTTGCGGCCGATGTCACCGGCGTCCACCATCCGGCGCATCAGCTCCGGCGGGGCGAACTTCTCGTCCTGCGTCTCGGTGTAGATGTTGCCGGTGGCGTGGAGCAGGATGTCGACGCCCGTCAGGTCGGCGGTGGCGAGGGGGCCCATCGCGTGGCCGAAGCCCAGCTTGCAGGCGATGTCGATGTCCTCGGCGGAGGCGACGCCCGACTCGTAGAGCTTGGCCGCCTCGACGATGAGGGCGGAGATGAGCCGGGTGGTGACGAAGCCGGCGACGTCGCGGTTGACGACGATGCAGGTCTTGCCGACCGACTCGGCGAACTCGCGGGCGGTGGCGAGGGTTTCGTCGCTCGTCTTGTAGCCGCGGACCAGCTCGCACAGCTGCATCATCGGGACGGGCGAGAAGAAGTGGGTGCCGACGACGCGCTCGGGGCGCTCGGTGACCGCCGCGATCTTGGTGATCGGGATGGCGGAGGTGTTGGACGCGAGGACCGCGTCGTCCCGGACGAGCTTGTCCAGGGCGCGGAAGATCTCGTGCTTGACCTCGAGCTTCTCGAAGACGGCCTCGACGACGATGTCCGCGTCGGCGACGGCGTCCAGGTCGGTGGTCGTGGTGATGCGGGCCAGCGCGGCCTCGGCGTCGGCGGCGTCGAGCTTGCCCTTGGAGACGAACTTGTCGTACGACGCCTTGATGCCGTCCGTACCGCGGGTGAGGGCGGCGTCCGTGACGTCGCGCAGCACGACGTCCCATCCCGCCTGGGCCGAGACCTGCGCGATGCCCGACCCCATGAGTCCGGCGCCGATGACGGCGAGCTTCCTGGCCACGTTCATTCCCCTTCACACGCGTCCGCTTTTCGGTTCTCCGGCGGGAGGTTACTGCCCGGGAGGGTTCCTGTGGCGGTGAAGAGATGCGCGTCACGTCTCAGATGACGGACATCACATCGGAACGCCGCGTGCGGTGAGCCCGGCGCCATGTCCGGGGAGGGCGGGGGCCTTCCGGCGGGGCCGTACCTCACTAGGCTGGCCGTATGGTCAATCTGACGCGCATCTACACCCGCACCGGCGACAAGGGCACCACGGCGCTCGGCGACATGAGCCGCACCGCCAAGACGGACCTCCGGATCGCGGCGTACGCCGACGCCAACGAGGCGAACGCGGTGATCGGGACCGCCATCGCCCTGGGCGAGCTGCCGGAGGAGGTCGTGAAGGTGCTCGTACGGGTGCAGAACGACCTGTTCGACGTCGGCGCGGACCTGGCGACGCCCGTCGTGGAGAACCCGGAGTACCCGCCGCTGCGGGTGGAGCAGTCGTACGTGGACAAGCTGGAGGCCGACTGCGACCGGTTCCTGGAGGGCCTGGAGAAGCTGCGCTCCTTCATCCTGCCGGGCGGCACGCCGGGCGCGGCGCTGCTGCACCAGGCGTGCACGGTGGTCCGCCGGGCGGAGCGCTCGACCTGGGCGGCGCTGGAGGTGCACGGCGAGACGATGAACGCCCTGACGGCCACCTACCTCAACCGCCTCTCGGACCTGCTGTTCATCCTGGCGCGGGTGGCCAACAAGGAGGTCGGCGACGTCCTGTGGGTGCCCGGCGGCGAACGCTGAGCCACCGGGTCCCGGACGCCGGGCGGGCACTGGGCGCCTCAGTGCCCGCCCTCGCGGCGCAGGGCGAGCTCAGGCGTCCGTGCCGAGCGGGGTGCGCTCGTCCTTGGCGGCGGGCTCCTTCGGGGGCTTCTTGGGCCAGATCGCGTACGACGCGGCGATCACGCCGTGGATGGCCACCGCCCGCCACGCCCCGGTCATCCAGCTCTCCAGCGACCCGGTCCGGCTCGGGTCGCCCACGTACCAGATCGCGAGCTGGAGCAGGACCGTGGCGACGGCGCCGCCGAGGAGGGTGCCGAGCCACAGCCGGCCCTCGTGGCGGGCGCGGGCCTTGCCGTAGCGGGGCGGCCCGGCCGGGCGGGGCGCCCCGGCGAAGCGGTGCGCGGCGTGCCCGTCCAGCCATTTCACGGTCCGGTGCCCGTGGCCGACGGTGTAGCCGATGTACAGGGCCGCCAGTCCGTGGGTCCAGTCCGGTTCGGCGCCGCCGCGCAGGTCGACGGCGGTCGCGACGAGCAGGACGACCTCCAGCAGCGGTTCGCACAGCAGCATCGCCGCGCCGGTGCGGGGCATCTTCAGCAGGTACCGGGTGGCGAGTCCCGCCGCCAGCAGCACCCAGAAGCCGACTTCGCAGATCACGATCAAGGTGACGACCATGCCCTCAAGCCTGCCGCCGCGCGGCGCGGGCGGCGTCGTCGCGGATGACGAATCCGCACTGCATCCTTCGATGTAGTCGACGCTCCGCCCGGGCGGGGAGGCGTCGGGGCCGCGGAGGCGTGTTGGATGGGAACGTGACATTCCCCCGCCCGCATCGCAGCGATGTCTTCCTCGCCTCGACCGGCCTCGCCGGCGGCCTGGTGCTGTGGTCGCTCGGTGTCTTCAACCAGGGTGCGAAACACGCCGTTCTCGACGCGACCTGGCTGGTGCTGCTGCCGCTCGCGGTGATGACGGCGCTGGAGTTCCTGCGCCGCACCATGCCGCGCACGGTGCTGCTGATCGGGACGGTCGCGGTCGTCGCGGACCAGTTCACGCGGGGCAGTCTGGCGACGCTGCTGATGTTCACGGACCTCGTGTACGCGGCGGTCGTGTACGGCCCCCCGGCCTCCGCGCGGCGCATCCCGGTCGTCACGGGCTCGATCACGGTCGTCGTCGCGATCGCCACGCTGGCCTGGTACCGGGAGCCGTGGGCGCTGCTGCTGGGCATCATGACCGGCATGGTGTCGTTCGTCCCGGCCACCACCGGGGCGGTCGTGCGCAACCACCGGCAGGCCGCGGAGGCCGCGCGGCTGCGGGCCGAGCAGACGGCGCTGCTGGCCGAGATGGACCGCCGCGAGGCGGTGGTGGCCGAGCGTTCCCGGATGGCGCGGGAACTGCACGACATGGTGGCGGGCAACCTCTCCGCGATCGCCATCCACTCGACGGCCGCGCTCTCCCTGGACGATCCGGACACCAGCCGCGAGGCGCTCGGGGTGATCCGGGAGAACAGCGTGGAGGGCCTGGCCGAGATGCGGCGGCTGATCGCGCTGCTCCGGGACGGCGGCACCGACGAGCCGGCGCCCGCGCCCACCCTGGCCGGGCTGGCCTCCCTCGTACGGCAGGCGGCGGCGAGCGGCGCGGCGAGCGGGCTGACGTTCAGGCTGACCGCCCCGCCCCCGGACGGGGAGCTCCCGGCGCCGGTGGAGCTGGCGGCGTACCGCATCGTGCAGGAGTCGCTGACGAACGCGCTGAAGCACGCCGACGCGGGTGAGGTGACCGTCGTCGTCGACCGGGCCGAGCACGCGCTGACCGTCACCGTGACGAGCCCGTTCGACCGCGAGGCGGCGGGCCCGCGGGCACCGGGGGCGGGGGCCGGCCTCGTGGGGATGCGGGAGCGGGTGGCGCTGCTGGGCGGCGAGTTCGCGGCGGGCCCGTACGACGGGGACGCGGGCCCGGGCGGCGACGGGGCGGGGCGTACGGCATGGCGGGTACGGGCGGTGCTGCCCGTGGCGGAGGACGACAAGGAGCCGGAGACATGAGCGCCGGAGACATGGGCGGGCGGGACACCGGGGCGCGGACGGCCGGACGGCCCGTACGGGTCCTGGTCGCGGAGGACCAGAAGGCCGTGCGCGCCGGGCTGGTGCTCATCCTGCGCAGCGCGCCGGACATCGAGGTCGTCGGCGAGGCGGGCGACGGCGAGGCGGCGGTGCGGATGGCCCGCGAGCTGCGGCCCGACCTGGTGCTGATGGACGTTCAGATGCCGTTGCTGGACGGGGTGGAGGCGACGCGGCGGGTGGTGGCCGAGGGCCTCGCGGACGTGTTGGTGCTGACCACCTTCGACCTGGACGAGTACGTCTTCGGGGCGCTGCGCGCGGGCGCCGCCGGGTTCCTGTTGAAGAACGCGGAGGCGCGGGACCTGATCGAGGGCGTGCGGACGGTGGCGCGCGGCGAGGGCCTGATCGCGCCGGCGGTGACCCGGCGCCTCATCGCGGAGTTCGCGGCGCCCCGGCCGGGCCGGGCCGTGGAGCCGGGCGGCGGACCGAAGCCCGCGCACGCGCCGGACCCGAGCGTGCTGGAACCGCTCACGCGCAGGGAGCGCGAGGTCCTGTCGTGCCTCGGCGAGGGCCTGTCGAACGCGGAGGTCGCCCTGCGGCTGGACATGGCGGAGGCGACGGTGAAGACGCACGTCAGCAGGCTTCTGGGCAAGCTCGGGCTGCGCAGCCGGGTACAGGCGGCGGTGCTGGCCCGGGAGTTGGGCGTCTGACCCGACAACAGCCCACAGTGGTCTGGACCTATTGACGATTGGTCCAGACCTTCCTACGCTCACGGCGCGCACCATTCACGGACACACGGACCCCCACCATGTCCGTCCGCACCTTGAGGAGCACCGTTGAGCACGAGCACTCAAGCACCACCGCGCAGAGGAAGTCTCCTGGCCAGAGCCACGGCCGGAGCCACCGCCCTGCTGCTCCCGCTGGCCGCCATGGTCGGCCTCGCGACCCCCGCCCAGGCAGCCGCCTCGGCCACCGCCACCTACACCAAGGTCTCCGACTGGGGTGGCGGCTTCGAGGGCAAGTGGACGGTGAAGAACACCGGCACCACCGCCCTCTCCTCCTGGACCGTCGAGTGGGACTTCCCCGCCGGCACGTCCGTCGGCTCCGCCTGGGACGCCACCGTCACCAACAGCGGCAACCACTGGATCGCCAAGAACCTCTCCTGGAACGGCACCCTCGCCCCCGGGGCGTCCGTCTCCTTCGGGTTCAACGGCACCGGCAGCGGCTCGCCCACCGGCTGCAAGCTGAACGGCGAGTCCTGTGACGGCGGTCCGGGCCAGCCCGGCGACAACCCGCCGTCCGCCCCCGGCACCCCGACCGCCTCGGACATCACCGACACCTCGGTGAAGCTGAGCTGGACCGCGGCCACCGACGACAAGGGCGTCAAGAACTACGACGTCCTGCGCGGCGGCGCCAAGGTCGCCACCGTCACCGGCACGACGTACACGGACACCGGCCTGACCGCCGGCACCGACTACTCGTACAGCGTCCAGGCCCGTGACACGGCCGACCAGACCGGCCCGGCCAGCGGCTCCGTCGCGGTCCGCACCACCGGTGGCGACGGCGGCCCCGGCCCGGGCCCCGGCCCGTCGTCCACCGTCAAGATGGGCTACTTCACCAACTGGGGCGTCTACGGCCGCAACTACCACGTCAAGAACCTGGTGACGTCGGGCACGGTCAACAAGATCACCCACATCAACTACGCGTTCGGCAACGTCCAGAACGGCAAGTGCACCATCGGTGACGCCTACGCGGACTACGACAAGGCCTACACCGCCGACCAGTCCGTCGACGGCAAGGCCGACACCTGGGACCAGCCGCTGCGCGGCAACTTCAACCAGCTGCGCAAGCTGAAGGCCCAGTACCCGCACATCAAGGTGCTGTGGTCGTTCGGCGGCTGGACCTGGTCCGGCGGCTTCGGCCAGGCCGTGCAGAACCCGGCGGCCTTCGCCCAGTCCTGCTACGACCTGGTGGAGGACCCGCGCTGGGCCGACGTCTTCGACGGCATCGACCTGGACTGGGAGTACCCGAACGCCTGCGGCCTGACCTGCGACACCAGCGGCCCGGCCGCGTTCACCAAGATGATGCAGGCCATGCGCGCCAAGTTCGGCGCGAACAACCTGGTCACCGCGGCGATCACCGCGGACGCCTCGGCCGGCGGCAAGATCGACGCCGCCGAGTACGGCCCGGCCTCGCAGTACATCGACTGGTACAACGTGATGACGTACGACTTCTTCGGCGCCTGGGCGGCGAAGGGCCCGACGGCCCCGCACTCACCGCTGACCACCTACCCGGGCATCCCGCAGTCCGGCTTCACCTCCGCCGAGGCGATCGCCAAGCTGAAGGCGAAGGGCGTGCCCGCCAAGAAGCTGCTGCTGGGCATCGGCTTCTACGGGCGCGGCTGGACCGGCGTCACCCAGAAGGAGCCGGGCGGCACCGCCACGGGCCCGGCGGCCGGCACGTACGAGCAGGGCATCGAGGACTACAAGGTCCTCAAGAACACCTGCCCGGCGAACGGCACCGTGGCCGGCACCGCGTACGCCCACTGCGGCACCAACTGGTGGAGCTACGACACCCCGGCGACGGTCCAGTCCAAGATGGCCTGGGCCAAGGGCCAGGGCCTGGGCGGCGCCTTCTACTGGGAGTTCAGCGGCGACACGGCCAACGGTGAGCTGGCCACGGCCGTCCACTCCGGCCTCGGATAACCACCCCGCACCACCCCGCGAGAAATGATCGAGCCGCACCGGCTGTCCGGTGCGGCTCGATCCATTGCCGGCTCCGGTACGGCCGCAGGGGCGGCCCGGCGGTACGGCCTCGGGCCGGTACAGAGGCGGGGCGGTGCGGGCGGGCCGGCGGCATGGAGACGGGGGCCCGGGACTACGCCGGGCGGCGGCACGGACGCGGATGCCACGCAGGACGGCGGCCCGGACGCCCGCGGGTACGCCACATTCACCCTCCCCCAGACTTCGTCCGGGGGGACCCCCATGCAACGGGCAAGGAAGAACTACGCCACATTCACCCTCCCCCAGACTTCGTCCGGGGGGACCCCCATGCAACGGGCAAGGAAGAACTACGCCACATTCACCCGTTGGCCGGGGGGCGCCGCCTCCAGCCAGGCGAGGAAACCGGTCAGCGCGTCCTCGCTCATCGCGAGCTCCAGACGCGTCCCCGCGTGCAGACACGCCAGGACGACGGAGTCCGACAGCAGCGCCAGCTCCTCCTCGCCCTCCGGCATCCGGCGGTCGAGCACCTCGATCGAGGAGCGCTCCAGGACGCGGCGCGGCCGGGGCGCGTAGGAGAAGACCCGGAACCAGCCGATCTGGTCACCGCTGTACCGGGCCACCCCGTACACCCAGCCCTTGCCGGAGGTGTCGCCCTCCTCGGGGACGTTCCAGCGCAGACTGCAGTCGAAGGTGCCGCCGGACCGCTGGATCAGCCGCCGGCGCAGGCCGAAGACGAAGAGCCCGATCACCACCAGTGCGACGACCAGTGCGCTCACCAGCAGAGCGAGGAACATCTCCACCGACCTCCTCGCCTCGTCCTGTAACCGAATACGACCTGCATCTGCATCGCCTCAGCCGCGGCCCGGTCTGGAGAATCCAGGCCGAGCCGCGGCTGAGGGGCCGGGCCGCCCCGTGAGGGGCACCCGGCGAGGTTGATCAGCGACGGTGGGGACTAGGCCGCCGTCGCCGCGCGCAGCCGGACCTCGGCGCGCCGCTCCGCAGCGGCGTCCGACTCCGCCTTCGCACGCTCCAGCGCACGCTCGGCGCGCTGGGTGTCGATCTCGTCCGCAAGCTCGACGATCTCCGCGAGCAGCGACAGCTTGTTGTCCGCGAAGGAGAGGAAACCGCCGTGCACAGCGGCGACGACCGTGCCCCCCTCGCTCGTACGGATGGTCACCGGGCCCGACTCCAGCACACCGAGCAGCGGCTGGTGGCCGGGCATGACGCCGATGTCGCCGGAGGTGGTGCGCGCGATGACCATGGTGGCCTCGCCGGACCAGACACTCCGGTCCGCGGCGACCAGCTCGACGTGCAGCTCAGCGGCCAAGGGTGGCTCCTCGGGTCACCACCCGGCGGTCTTGCCGGGTGTTGGGTCATAAGTCTAGTAGGGCCGTCGGCGCCGGAGCGCCGAGGACCCGCACCGGCCGCGGGGCCGGGGGCCGGCCGCCGGGGCGGCCGGGGTCCGGGGCACGGGGGCCCCGGGAGGGGGGTGCAGCGTGAGGGGGCGGGACGCGCCCGCCCCCTCACACGTCACGCGAGCCTCAGGAGACGCCGAGTTCCTTGGCGTTCTTCTTGAGGTCCTCGAGACCACCGCACATGAAGAAGGCCTGCTCCGGGAAGTGGTCGAACTCGCCGTCGCAGATCGCGTTGAACGCGGCGATCGACTCGTCGAGCGGAACGTCCGAACCGTCCACGCCGGTGAACTGCTTCGCCGCGTGGGTGTTCTGGGACAGGAAGCGCTCGACGCGACGGGCGCGGTGGACGACCAGCTTGTCCTCTTCGCCCAGCTCGTCGATACCGAGGATAGCGATGATGTCCTGGAGGTCCTTGTACTTCTGCAGGATGCCCTTGACGCGCATGGCGGCGTCGTAGTGGTCCTGCGCGATGTAGCGCGGGTCCAGGATCCGGGACGTGGAGTCCAGCGGGTCCACGGCCGGGTAGATGCCCTTCTCGGAGATCGGACGGGAGAGAACCGTCGTCGCGTCGAGGTGGGCGAAGGTGGTGGCCGGGGCCGGGTCGGTCAGGTCGTCGGCGGGGACGTAGATCGCCTGCATGGAGGTGATCGAGTGACCGCGGGTCGACGTGATGCGCTCCTGGAGGAGACCCATCTCGTCGGCCAGGTTCGGCTGGTAACCCACCGCGGACGGCATGCGGCCGAGCAGGGTGGACACCTCGGAACCGGCCTGGGTGAACCGGAAGATGTTGTCGATGAAGAAGAGCACGTCCTGCTTCTGGACGTCGCGGAAGTACTCCGCCATCGTCAGACCGGCCAGGGCGACGCGCAGACGGGTGCCCGGGGGCTCGTCCATCTGGCCGAAGACCAGGGCGGTCTTGTCCAGAACGCCGGACTCCTCCATCTCCTGGATGAGGTCGTTGCCCTCACGGGTGCGCTCACCGACGCCCGCGAAGACGGAGACGCCCTCGTGGAGGTTGGCGACACGCATGATCATTTCCTGGATCAGCACGGTCTTGCCGACGCCGGCGCCACCGAACAGACCGATCTTTCCACCCTTGACGTACGGGGTGAGAAGGTCGACGACCTTCAGGCCGGTCTCGAACATCTCGGTCTTCGACTCGAGCTGGTCGAAGGCCGGGGCCTGGCGGTGGATCGGCCAGCGCTCGGTGACCTCGGCGTTCGCCTCGGGCACGTTCAGCACCTCACCGAGGGTGTTGAACACCTTGCCCTTGGTGAAGTCGCCGACCGGGACGGTGATGCCCTTGCCCGTGTCGGTCACCGGGGCCTGGCGGACCAGACCGTCGGTGGGCTGCATGGAGATGGCGCGGATGATGCCGTCGCCGAGGTGCTGCGCGACCTCGAGCGTCAGCGTCTTGCGCTTGCCCTCCTCGGCCGGGTCGTCGACCTCGACCGTCAGCGCGTTGTAGATCTCCGGCATCGCGTCGACGGGGAACTCCACGTCGACGACCGGGCCGATGACCCGGGCGACGCGGCCCGTGGCGGCGGCCGTCTCAACAGTGGTCGTCATTACTTGTCACTCCCCGCGGTCGCGTCGGCCAGGGCGCTGGCGCCACCGACGATCTCGCTGATTTCCTGGGTGATTTCGGCCTGGCGGGCCGCGTTGGCAAGGCGCGAGAGCGTGTTGATCAGCTCTCCCGCGTTGTCGGTCGCCGACTTCATCGCCCGGCGGCGGGCCGCGTGCTCGGAAGCGGCGGACTGCAGCAGGGCGTTGTAGATGCGGCTCTCGACGTAGCGCGGCAGGAGGGCGTCGAGGACGTCCTCCGCCGACGGCTCGAAGTCGAACAGGGGAAGGATCTCGCCCTTCGTCCCCTCCTCGTCCCCGGCCTTGGCGAGGCTGAGCGGCAGCATCCGGTTGTCCACCGGCGTCTGCGTCATCATCGACACGAACTCCGTGAAGACGATGTGCAGCTCGTCCACACCACCGTCCGCGGTGTCCTGCTGGACGGCCGCGATCAGCGGGGCGGCCACCTGCTTGGCGTCCGCGTAGGACGGGTTGTCGGAGAAGCCGGTCCAGGAGTCCGCGACCTTGCGCTCGCGGAACCCGTAGTAGGCGACACCCTTGCGGCCGACGATGTAGGTGTCGACCTCCTTGCCCTCGCCCCGCAGCCGCTCGGCGAGCCGGTCGGCCTGCTTGATGGCGTTGGCGGAGTAGCCGCCGGCCAGACCGCGGTCGCTCGTGATGAGCAGGACCGCGGCACGGGTCGGGGACTTCGCCTCCGTGGTGAGGGGGTGGTCGGTGTTCGACCCGGTCGCCACCGCCGTGACCGCGCGGGTGAGCTCGGTCGCGTACGGCGTGGAGGCCGCCACCTTGCGCTGCGCCTTGACGATGCGCGAGGCGGAGATCATCTCCATCGCCTTGGTGATCTTCTTCGTCGCGGTGATCGACCGGATGCGACGCTTATAGACCCGGAGCTGCGCTCCCATGGATCAGGTCCCTTCCGTCGTCACTTGGAGACGTTGACGGTGGCCGGGGCGTCCTCGCCGAGCAGCTTGCCGTCGAAGGTCTCGAACTGCTTCTTGAAGTCGGCGATGCACTCCGCGACCTTGTCGAGCGTCTCGTCCGACATCTTGCCGCCCTCGCGGATCGACGTCATGAGCGACTTGTGCTCGCGGTGCAGGAAGTCCAGCAGCTCCGTCTCGAAGCGGCGGATGTCCTGGACCGGGACGTCGTCCATCTTGCCGGTGGTGCCGGCCCAGACGGAGACGACCTGGTTCTCGGTCGACATCGGCTGGTACTGCGGCTGCTTCAGCAGCTCGACCATGCGCTTACCGCGCTCCAGGGCGGCCTTCGACGCGGCGTCCAGGTCGGAACCGAAGGCGGCGAACGCCTCCAGCTCGCGGAACTGGGCCAGGTCGACGCGGAGCCGGCCGGAGACCTGCTTCATGGCCTTGTGCTGGGCCGAGCCACCGACTCGCGACACGGAGATACCGACGTTCAGGGCCGGGCGCTGACCGGCGTTGAACAGGTCGGACTCCAGGAAGCACTGGCCGTCGGTGATGGAGATGACGTTGGTCGGGATGAACGCCGAGACGTCGTTGGCCTTGGTCTCGACGATCGGGAGACCGGTCATCGAACCGGCGCCCATGTCGTCGGAGAGCTTGGCGCAGCGCTCCAGCAGACGGGAGTGCAGGTAGAAGACGTCGCCCGGGTAGGCCTCGCGGCCCGGCGGACGGCGCAGCAGCAGCGACACGGCGCGGTAGGCGTCGGCCTGCTTCGACAGGTCGTCGAAGACGATGAGGACGTGCTTGCCCTCGTACATCCACTGCTGACCGATGGCGGAGCCGGTGTAGGGCGCCAGGTACTTGAAGCCGGCCGGGTCGGACGCCGGGGCGGCGACGATGGTCGTGTACTCCAGGGCGCCGGCCTCCTCCAGCGCGCCGCGGACGGACGCGATGGTGGAGCCCTTCTGGCCGATGGCGACGTAGATGCAGCGGACCTGCTTCTTCGGGTCGCCGGTGCGCCAGTTGTCACGCTGGTTGATGATCGTGTCGACGGCCAGGGCGGTCTTGCCGGTCTGGCGGTCGCCGATGATCAGCTGACGCTGACCACGGCCGATCGGGGTCATCGCGTCGACGGCCTTGTAGCCCGTCTCCATCGGCTCGTGCACCGACTTGCGCTGCATGACCGTGGGGGCCTGCAGCTCGAGGGCGCGGCGGCCGGACGTCTCGATCTCGCCGAGGCCGTCGATCGGGTTGCCGAGCGGGTCGACGACGCGACCCAGGTAGCCCTCACCGACGGCGACGGACAGGACCTCGCCCGTGCGCTGGACCGACTGGCCCTCTTCGATGCCGCTGAACTCACCGAGGACAATGGCACCGATCTCGCGCTCCTCGAGGTTGAGGGCGAGGCCGAGGGTGCCGTCCTCGAACTTCAGCAGCTCGTTGGCCATGGTCGAGGGCAGGCCCTCGACCTTCGCGATGCCGTCGCCGGCAAGGCTGACCGTACCGACCTCCTCGCGCGAGGCCGCGTCCGGCTTGTACGACTGGACAAAGTTCTCCAGCGCGTCCCGGATCTCCTCCGGCCGGATCGTGAGCTCCGCCATCTGGGTTCCCTGCTCTCCTTGTTGGGCCCGAAGTCTCTTTGGGGGATCTGGGGGCTCCCCCCAGAACTTCTGCATCCTGTGCACGGCCCAACCGGGCCGTAGGTAACGCTTGTTGGGTTTGGTGACCTGGTCTGCGGTCAGCCGGCCAGTCGCCGCGACGCCTCGTCGAGGCGGGAGGCGATCGTGCCGTTGACGACCTCGTCGCCGATCCGCACCGAGATCCCGCCGAGGACCGCGGGGTCCACGTCGAGGTTCAGGTGCATCGGGCGGCCGTACATCTTGGCCAGCACCGCGCCGAGGCGCTGCTTCTGCTGGTCGGTGAGCGGTACGGCGGACGTGACGACCGCGACCATCCGGTCCCGGCGCGCCGCGGCCAGCTTGGACAGGGACTCGAGGCCCCCCTCCAGGCTACGTCCCCGCGGCTGGGTGACCAGGCGGACGATCAGCCGCTCGGTCGCCGCGTGGGACCGGCCGCCGAGGAGGCGGCGCAGCAGCTCGCCCTTGGCGGTGGCCGTGGCGGCCCGGTCGGTCAGCGCGGCCCGCAGCTCGGGGCTGGAGGTCGCGATCCGGCCGAACCGGAACAGCTCGTCCTCGACGTCGTCGAGGGCGCCGTCCTTCTGGGCCGCGGTGAGGTCCGCGGTGTCCGCCAGCTCCTCGATCGCGTCGACCAGGTCGCGCGACTGGGACCAGCGGGAACGGACCATGCCGGAGACCAGGTCGACGGTCTCGCCGCCCACCTGACCGCTCAGCAGTCGCGTGGCCAGGCCGGCCTTGGCCTCTCCGGCCTGCGCCGGGTCGGTGAGGACCCGACGCAGCGACACCTCGCGGTCGAGCAGCGCGGTGACGGCGGCCAGCTCCTCGGCGAGCTTCCCCGCGTCGACCGACGTGTTGTCGGTCAGCGCGTCGAGTCGCTCACGCGCGGCAGCCAGTGCCTCGCGGCTCGCTCCGTTCATCGGGCGGCCTCGGCCTTCTCCTCGAGCTCGTCGAGGAAGCGGTCGATGGTGCGGCTCTGGCGGGCGACATCCTCGAGGGACTCGCCGACCAGCTTGCCGGCCAGGTCGGTGGCGAGCTTGCCGACGTCCTGCCGCAGAGCGGCGGCGGCCGCCTTGCGGTCGGCCTCGATCTGCGCGTGACCGGCGGCGACGATCTCCTCGCGCTGACGCTGGCCTTCCGCCTTCATCTCGGCGATGATCGCGGCGCCCTGCTCCTGTGCCTCCTGGCGCAGACGCGCGGCCTCATGGCGGGCCTCGGCGAGCTGAGCCTTGTACTGCTCAAGCACACTCTGGGCCTCGATCTGGGCCGACTCGGCCTTCTCGATCCCGCCCTCGATGGCCTCACGACGCTCTTCCAGAACCTTGTTGATGTTCGGGAGGAGCTTCTTGGCGAGGAAGCCGAAGACGATGGCGAAGGCGATCAGACCGACGACGAGCTCGTCGAGATGCGGGATGATCGGAGGCTGCTCCTCCGCCGCCGCAAGGAACAGAGCGTTCACATCAGTGCCTTCCGTGAATGGTGTGGGGCTGTCGAATCCGGCTTACTGGAAGACGAAGCCCATGACGATGCCGATGAGGGCGAGCGCCTCACAGAAGGCGAAACCCATGATCTGGTTGGTACGGATCAGGCCGGCCGCCTCGGGCTGACGGGCGAGGGCCTGGGTGCCGTTACCGAAGATGATGCCGACGCCGACACCGGGGCCGATGGCGGCGAGGCCGTAACCGACGGCGTTGACGTTGCCGGAGACGGTGTTCTCGGCGGCGAGGGTCTGGAGAACGGACATGCCGGATCTTCCTTCTCTTTCAATGACCCGGTGGGGGTTGGCCACCGGACGATTGCGGTTCTGTGGATGCGGGCCTGGCTCAGTGGTGCTCGGAGAGCGCGCCCTGGATGTAGCTGCAGGCCAGAAGCACGAAGACGTACGCCTGGACGGCCTGGATGAAGAGCTCGAAGGCGGTCATCACGACGACCATCACGAACGAGGCGCCGGCGTAGACCACGCCGAGGCCGTTCAGCAGGTACCAGCTCGCCAGGCCGAACATCACGAGCAGCATGTGACCGGCGAACATGTTCGCGAAGAGACGGACCGCGTGGGTGAAGGGCCGGATGATCAGGTTGGAGAGGAACTCCAGGGCCATGACCAGCGGGAGGATGGCGCCGAGGCTCTTGTCGTAGCCGAGGATGTTCTTCCAGCCGCCCGCGAAGCCGTGCTTCTTGAACGTGAGGCCGACCCAGACGACGTAGACGATCAGAGCCAGCGCGGCCGGGTACGCGATGACCGACGTCACCGGGAACTGGGCCAGCGGGACGATCGACCAGACGTTGAGGATCCAGACGAAGAAGAACAGCGACACCATCAGCGGGACGTACTTCTCGCCGTCCTTCTTGCCGATGATCTCGTAGACGATCCCGCGCCGGACGAAGTCGTACCCGGCCTCGCCGACCATCTGGAGCTTGCCCGGCACGACCTTCGGCTTGGCGAAGGCGGCCCAGAAGAAGCCGACGATGATGACGGAGCCGAGCAGCGCCAGCAGCATCGGCTTGTCGATCTCGAAGCCGCCGACCGTGGCGATGGGCTCGAACAGGAACGAGTGGAGGCCCGGAGCCGGGAAGCCGCATCCGGTGAACAGATGACAGCTCGGGTCGAAGGCAAGCGTCTGGTCAGCACTCACCGCGGGCTCCTTCAGCGTGGCGCATAGGTACGGCAACCTCGTTGTGTCGGCGCGGCACGCAGCCGCGGGTCGGCACTGGACTGGTCTTACGGATAAGGGGGCGGCGGCTAGGCGTCGAGCGTCGCGCTGGGACAGGCGCCTGCTCGGATGGCCGCGCCCGCAGTGCCGCATTTGGCATCGGACGATAGCAGCATCGCGAGGGGCTCTTTATCCCGGCCCTACCTCTCACGCCGAGGACCCGCTCTTGGCGGGCGTTCCGCCCTGCCCTGCGGCCGGGTCGACGTAGAGGATCTTGGCCTTCATCCAGCTCCGCGCCTGCGCGGTGATCCACGTGACCGTGGCCGCGAGCAGGGTGAAGGCGAAGGCCTTGAAATCGAACAGCGTCGTGTTCTTGAACATCGTCAGGAACACGAAGAGCAGAAGCAGCTGAGCCACGTAGAGCATCAGGCCCATGGCCTGAAAGAGCTGCGGCAGCGACTTGGCCGTGCGCTGCAGCACCACCAGTCCGACACCCATGAACAGGACGACGACGAGCGTTCCGACGACGCCTCCGATGGCTCCCTTGCCGCCGGCGACGACGGCACTCACCGCGGTGCCGACGGCGCCGACGACGAGCGTGGGTACGGCGGCGGGCAGGACGGTGCGGATGTCGTTGGACGGCATGGCGGCATCTCCGCTTGCTGGTGGGGGCAGTGGTGTCGTCATGGACGAGCGTAGGCCCGGTCCGAGTCAGATCTCGACGCCAACGGGCCGTCGCACGGCGGCCCCTCGGCACTGTCGCCGGGTCTCGTGAACGGTATCACAAACTATTTGAAGAGGTCTTTACCCGAACGTGTGCTGACGCTCACACATGAGAGTGGTCCTGCGCGTGTGTGCACGACAAGCAGGGGCTATGTCTGGTAATGCGCCCGCTTGGGCTTTTCGTCAACCGGGGGTTCCGGCCTTCCGCCGTTCGGGCAGGTGCGATCGGGCGCCGATCGCGGTCGCTCCGTTGACCCCGGCCGGGTACCGGCGCGGACCGTCCGTCTCGCCCTCCCCCTGCGCCGCGTCGGCGTCACGGGCCTCTCGCATCCCGTCGGCCCCGTGCGCACCGGACGCCCCGGCGGTGTCGGCAACGCCCGTCAGGGGCCCCTCCACGGCCTGCGGGTCGACCTTGCGGCGCCGGTACCGGGGCGGCACGAACGACTCCGCCCAGCGCGGCGCACGGGGCTGGAAGCGGGGCAGCAGCAGGAGCACCAGGCCCACCGCGCTCAGCGCCACGATCGGCAGGATGATCCACATGGACGCGGAGTGAACGGAGTAGGTCAGCGTCCCGAACGCGATCAGCGACGACCAGAAGTACATGATCCACACCGCGCGGCTGTGCGAGTGGCCGATCTCCAGCAGCCGGTGGTGCAGGTGGCCCCGGTCGGCGGCGAACGGCGACTGGCCGTTCCAGGTGCGCCGGACGATCGCCAGGAAGAGGTCGGCCATGGGGATCGCGATGATCGTCAGCGGCAGCAGCAGCGGCATGAAGACCGGCAGCGCGGCGTGCGTCGCCTCCCGGGTCGAGCCCTCGAAGAGCGCCAGCGAGTCCGGGTCCACCTGGCCCGTGATGGAGATCGCCGACGCCGCCAGCACCAGGCCGATCAGCATCGAACCCGAGTCGCCCATGAAGATCCGCGCCGGGTGCATGTTGTGCGGCAGGAAGCCCAGGCACATGCCCATCAGCACGGCGGCGAAGAGCGTCGCGGGCGCGGCGGCCTCGATCCCGTACCCGAACCAGATCCGGTACGCGTACAGGAAGAACGCCGACGCGGCGAGGCACACCATGCCGGCGGCCAGGCCGTCGAGGCCGTCCACGAAGTTCACCGCGTTGATGGTCAGCACCACCAGCGCGACCGTCAGCAGCGTCCCCTGCCACTGGGTGAGGCTGACCGTGCCGACGCCCGGGATCGGCAGCCACAGGATCGTCAGACCCTGCATGACCATCACGCCCGCCGCGATCATCTGCGCGCCCAGCTTGATCAGCGCGTCGATCTCGAACTTGTCGTCCAGGACGCCGATCAGCCAGATCAGCGCGGCTCCGGAGAGCAGCGCGCGCGGCTCGTTGGACAGGGTGAAGACGCTGTTCAGGCGGTCCAGGTGGTCCGCGACGAGCAGGCCCGCGCACAGCCCGAAGAACATGGCGATGCCGCCGAGCCGGGGCGTCGGCTCGCGGTGCACGTCGCGTGCGCGGATCTCGGGCATCGCGCCCGCCGCGATGGCGAACTTCCGCACCGGCCCGGTGAGCAGATAGGTCACCGCGGCCGTGATGCAGAGCGTCAGCAGGTAATCACGCACGGGCTGCCCCACAGGAATAGCTGGCCATCTCAGCCCCACACCCTAGTCGCGCCGCCTCCATGGTGTGGGACACACGGGGGCGCCGCACGGTTGCACACGGCCCGGCGCGCGGTCGCACACGGCCTTCCGGGCCCGTCGGAACCGGGTGGCGCGCCCCCTCCGCACGGACGGCCGAACGCTTCGGCCGCACGGGCCGGCCGCCCTGCCGTGCGGGACGTCCGCTACCGCCCGTACGGCGGGAACCGCCCCGCCAGCTCCCGCACCGCGGCCCGTACGGCGCCCGTCTCCGCGCCCTCGCGCAGGGCCTGCGCGAACAGCCCCGCCACCTGCTCCATCTCCGCGGCGCCCATCCCCTGCGTGGTCACCGCCGCCGTGCCGAAGCGGATGCCGCGCCCGTCCCCGTACGGCAGGGCGCAGGTGTCGACGACCATGCCCGCCGCCGCGAGCCGGGCGCGCGCGGTGCGGCCGTCCACGCCGAGCGGGGCCGGGTCGGCGGTGATCAGGTGGGTGTCCGTGCCGCCGGTCGTCACCGCGAAGCCCAGCGCGGCCAGCCGCTCGGCCAGCAACCGCGCGTTCGCGACGACCTGGTGGGCGTAGGTCCGGAAGGCGGGCGTCGCCGCCTCGCGGAAGGCGACCGCCTTGGCGGCGACGGTGTGCATCTGGGCGCCGCCCTGCGTGAACGGGAACACCGCCCGGTCGATCCGCTCCGCCAGCTCGTCCCCGCACAGCAGCAGACCGCCGCGCGGGCCGCGCAGCACCTTGTGGGTCGTCGCGCACACGACGTCCGCGTACGGCACCGGGCTGGGCGCCGCTCCCCCGGCGACCAGCCCGATCGGATGCGCGGCGTCCACGATCAGCGCCGCCCCGGCCTCGTCGGCGATGTCGCGGAACTCGGCGTAGTCCAGGTGGCGCGGATACGAGATCGAGCCGCACACGATCGCCCTCGGCCGGTGCTGCCGCGCCAGGGCGCGCACCTGGTGCAGGTCGACGAGCCCGCTCTCCGCGTCGACGCCGTAGGGGACGAAGTCGAACCAGCGGCCGGAGAAGTTCACCGGCGACCCGTGCGTCAGGTGGCCCCCGTGGGCGAGGCCCATGGCGAGGACGGTGTCCCCGGGGCGCAGCAGCGCCGCATACGCGGCCAGCACGGCCGACGACCCGGAGTGGGCCTGGACGTTCGCGTGGTCGGCGCCGAAGAGGGCGCACGCCCGCTCGACGGCGAGCCGCTCGGCGGTGTCGGCGTACTCGCAGCCGCCGTGGTGGCGCCGGCCGGGGTAGCCCTCGGCGTACTTGTTGGCCAGCCGGGAGCCGAGCGCGGCGAGCACGGCCGGGGAGGTGAAGTTCTCGGCGGCGACCAGCTGGAGGGAGTCCTCCTGGCGGCGCGCCTCCCCGTCCAGTACGTCGGCGATTTCGGGGTCCTGGCGGCGCAGGGCGCCGGCGTCCGGCCCGTACGGGGCGCCGGGGGCCTCCTCGGTCGCGGGGGCTTCGTCGACTCCGGCGGTGAGCGGCATGCGTGGCTCCAGGCGCTCCGGGCGCACGAGGCGCTTCAGGCGTGGGCGGGCCCCCCGGTCCCCCTCCACTGTAGGCCGGGGTCCGGCGGGCCGCCCGCCGGCGTGCTCGGGCCGCTCAGCGGCGTGCGGGGACCCCCGTCAGGGCGGTCACCACGGGCTCCAGGGCCTGGTTGATCTCGTCGCCCACCGAGCGGAAGAACGTGATGGGCGCGCCGTACGGGTCGTTCACCTCGTCCGCCTCGGCGTTGGGCGCCAGCAGCCAGCCGCGCAGCGCCGCCGCGGCCTGCACCAGGGCGTGGGCCCGCGCCACGACGCCGTCGGCCTCGGGGTCGGGCAGCGTCGTGGGGTCTATCGCCCGTACGAGCCGGGTGAACTCCTTGAGCGTGAACGTCCGCAGCCCCGCGCTGTGGCCCATCGATATGACCTGGGCGCGGTGGTCGCGGGTCGCCGTGAGCACCAGGTCGGCGCGGATGACGTGCTCGTCGATCAGCTCGCGGCCGACGAAGCCGCTGGCGTCCGCGCCGAAGTCCGCGAGGACGGTCTCGGCGTTGGCCTCCATCGGCGCGCCCTCGTGCCCCCACGTGCCGGCGCTCTCCACGATCAGGCCGCAGCCCGCCGGGTCGCCGATGCGGTCGCGCAGGGCGTGCCGCGTCAGCCGCTCGGTGATGGGCGAGCGGCAGACGTTGCCGGTGCTGACGTGGAGGATGCGGAACGTGCTCGCCGTGCCTATGCCACGCCCCTCAGGGGCGGTCAATTGGCCACCTCGAGGTCGGGTACGACCTTGCGCAGCTCCTCCACGGACAGCGCGCCCGCGCGCAGCAGCACCGGCACCTCGCGTGTGACGTCCACGATCGAGGAGGGCACGATGCCGGGCGTGGGGCCGCCGTCCAGGTACACGGAGACGGAGTCGCCGAGCATGCCCTGCGCGGCGTCGCAGTCCTCCGGCGCCGGGTGGCCCGTCAGGTTGGCGGACGACACGGCCATCGGGCCGACGTCGGTCAGCAGCTCGATCGCCACGGGGTGCAGCGGCATGCGGACGGCGACCGTGCCGCGGGTGTCGCCCAGGTCCCACTGCAGGGACGGCTGGTGCCGGGCGACCAGCGTGAGGGCGCCGGGCCAGAACGCGTCGACGAGCTCCCAGGCCTTCTCGGAGAAGTCCGTGACCAGGCCGTGCAGGGTGTTCGGCGAGCCGATGAGGACGGGCGTGGGCATGTTGCGGCCGCGGCCCTTGGCGTCGAGCAGGTCGGCGACGGCCTCCGGGCTGAAGGCGTCCGCGCCGATGCCGTACACCGTGTCCGTCGGCAGCACGACGAGCTCGCCGCGGCGGACGGCGGACGCGGCCTCGCGCAGGCCCGTCGAGCGGTCGGTCGCGTCGTTGCAGTCGTATCGCCGTGCCATCAGCGGGCCCTCCCAGTTTCGGTCTCTCGGTTCACTACCGGGACGCTGCGGGCACCGCCGCCCTTCGGCCCGGTCGTCGCGGGCGCCTGGTGCGCCCGGTGGTGCGCCCGCGCGCGGCGGGCACCGTGCCCCTGCCGTACGGCCGTCATGGCGTCGCCTTGCGGGCCGTCGCGAAGCGGGGGCGGTTGTTCAGGTCGGGGTGGTCGGCGGCGTCGGTCCAGCCGGCCTCCTCGTTGAAGATCCACGGCACCTGGCCGCCCTGCGTGTCGGCGTGCTCGACGACGACGAGGCCGCCGGGCCTCAGCAGCCGGTGCGCGGTGCGCTCGATGCCCCGGATCACGTCGAGGCCGTCCTCGCCGGAGAACAGCGCCATCTGCGGATCGTGGTCGCGGGCCTCGGGCGCCACGTACTCCCACTCGGTGAGCGGGATGTACGGCGGGTTGGAGATCACCAGGTCGACCTGGCCGTCCAGCTCGGGGAGCGCCGTGAGGGCGTCGCCGTGGTGGACGGTGACCCGGGTGCCCTCGGCGTTGCGCCGGGTCCACACGAGGGCGTCCTCGGACAGCTCGACGGCGTGCACGCGGGAGCGCGGCACCTCCTGGGCCATGGCGAGGGCGATGGCGCCGGAGCCGGAGCACAGGTCGACGATGAGCGGCTCGACGACGTCCATGGCCCGTACGGCGTCTATGGCCCATCCGACGACCGACTCGGTCTCGGGGCGCGGCACGAAGACGCCGGGGCCGACCTGGAGCTCCAGGTAGCGGAAGAACGCCCGGCCGGTGATGTGCTGGAGCGGCTCGCGGGCCTCGCGGCGCGCCACGGCCTCCCAGTAGCGGGCGTCGAAGTCGGTGTCCTTGACGAGGTGCAGCTCACCGCGCTTCACACCGTGCACGAACGCGGCGAGCTCCTCCGCGTCGAAGCGCGGCGAGGGCACGCCGGCGTCGGCCAGGCGCTGGGTGGCCTGGGCGACTTCCGCCAGCAGCAGGCTGCGGGGGCTCGGGGTTCTCCCCCCGGAATTCTGCTGCACGTGGTCCTCCGGGCTGCTGGTCGTACGGGGCGGGTGACGGGATCGGGCGCGGCGCCCGGCCCGGGGGCCGGCTACCGCGTCGGTGCCGGGCTCACGCGGGCCCGGCGCGCGGGGCTCAGGCCGCGGAGAGCTTCGCCGCGGCGTCGGCGTCGACGCACGCCTGGATCACGGCGTCGAGGTCACCGTCGAGCACCTGGTCCAGGTTGTAGGCCTTGAAGCCCACGCGGTGGTCCGAGATGCGGTTCTCGGGGTAGTTGTACGTGCGGATCTTCTCCGACCGGTCGACCGTGCGTACCTGGCTGCGGCGGGCGTCGGCGGCGTTGCGCTCGGCCTCCTCCTGCGCCATGGCCAGCAGGCGGGAGCGGAGGATGCGCATGGCCTGCTCCTTGTTCTGGAGCTGGCTCTTCTCGTTCTGGCAGGAGGCGACGACGCCGGTCGGCAGGTGCGTGATGCGCACGGCGGAGTCGGTCGTGTTGACGGACTGGCCGCCGGGGCCCGACGAGCGGTAGACGTCGATCCGCAGGTCGTTGGGGTTGATCTCGACGTCGATCTCCTCGGCCTCGGGCGTGACGAGGACGCCGGCGGCGGAGGTGTGGATGCGGCCCTGCGACTCGGTGGCGGGCACGCGCTGGACGCGGTGCACCCCGCCCTCGTACTTCAGCCGGGCCCAGACGCCCTGGCCGGGCTCGGTCGCGCCGTTGCCGCCCTTGGTCTTCACGGCGACCTGGACGTCCTTGTAGCCGCCCAGCTCCGACTCGGTGGCGTCGATGATCTCGGTCTTCCAGCCGACGCGCTCGGCGTACCGCAGGTACATCCGCAGGAGGTCGCCGGCGAAGAGCGCGGACTCGTCGCCGCCCGCTCCGGCCTTGATCTCGAGGATGACGTCCTTGTCGTCGCTGGGGTCGCGCGGGACGAGCAGCAGCCGGAGCTTGTCGGTGAGCTCCTCGCGGCGCTTCTCCAGCTCCTTGACCTCGGCGGCGAAGTCGGGGTCGTCGGCGATGAACTCGCGGGCGGTCTCGATGTCCTCGCCGGTCTGCTTCCAGGAGCGGTAGGTCGCCACGATCGGGGTCAGCTCGGCGTAGCGCTTGTTGAGCTTGCGCGCGTTGGCCTGGTCGGCGTGGACCGAAGGGTCGGCGAGCTTCTTCTCGAGGTCGGCGTGCTCGCCGACCAGTTCCTCGACCGCCTCGAACATCGGGGGCTCCTGGAGTGGGGTGTAGATGAGGGGGCTGCTGCGGGAGACGGGGCGGTCCGGGGGGTGACCCCGGACCCCCGACCAAAAAGCCGGTCCCGGCCGTCCGACGGACGACCGGAGACCGGCGGTACGGCTCGCTACTTCTTCGAGCCGGCAGCCTTGCCGAAGCGGGCCTCGAAGCGGGCCACACGGCCACCGGTGTCGAGGATCTTCTGCTTGCCCGTGTAGAACGGGTGGCACTCGGAGCAGACCTCGGCACGGATGGTGCCGCCCTCGATCGTGCTACGGGTGGTGAACGACGCGCCGCAGGTGCAGCTGACCTGGGTCTCGACGTACTCGGGGTGGATGTCGCGCTTCAAGGTGTCTCCTAGTTTCGGGAGGGCTCCGGGTCGCCTCCGCGGGATGCGGGTGCGTGAACCGGGGCCGACGTACCAGTCTGCCAGGACCGGCCGTATCTCCCAAAACCGGGGTGGGGGCCGTGGTATTCCACCCCGCGCGCCGCGCCTTTCGCGCGAGGGCGCGCGCCCCGCGGGGGCGGGGCCGTCCCCGCGGGTCAGCGGACGACGCCGGCGGCGTCGCCCGTGGCCGTGTCGCGGGTGGCGGAGGCCGGGACGGGCCGGTCCAGGCGCAGGGCCTGCCACACCTGCTGCGCCTGGACGTCGGCGGGGACGACGCGATTGGGGTCGACCGTGTCGTACCGGACCGGCATGGTGATCATGTGGACGTCGTCCGCGCCGAGGCCGGAGAGCCCGCGGGCGAGGGCGGCGAGCTCGGTGACGCTGTCCAGCTCGGAGTCGGGGGTGATCGCCTTGGTGGCGGTGTCGGCGAGGCCCCACAGCTTCTGCGGGCTGGTGAGGACGCCGACCCTGCCGACCTGGTCGATCAGGGCCTTGACGAACGCCTGCTGGAGCTGGATGCGGCCGAGGTCGCTCCCCTCGCCGACGCCCTTGCGGGTGCGGACCAGGCCGAGGGCCTGCTCGCCGTCGAGGGTGTGGGTGCCCTGGGGGAGGTCGAGATGGCTGCTGGGGTCCTTGATGGGCCGGGTGGTGGTGACCTGGACGCCGCCCAGCTCGTCGATGAGCTTCTTGAAGCCGGTGAAGTCGACCTCGACGTAGTGGTCCATGCGGATGCCGGTCATCTGCTCGACGGTCTTCACGGCGCAGGCGGGGCCGCCGACCTCGTACGCGGTGTTGAACATGGCCCGGTACGCGGCGGGCTCGCTGCCCCCGTCGCGGCGGGCGCACTCGGGGCGGGTGATCAGGGTGTCGCGCGGGATGGAGACGACGCTGGCCTTGGTGCGGCCCTCGTGGAGGTGGACGACCATCGCGGTGTCGGAGCGGGCGGCGCCCTCGTCGCGGCCGTACGCGCGGTTCGCGCCGGAGCGGGAGTCGGAGCCCAGGACGAGGATGTCGAGGGAGCCGTCCTCCACGTCCATGGGGCGCTCGTCGCCGAGCTGGGTGTTGATGTCGACGCTCTCGATGTTGCCGTCGAGCCTCAGGTACGCGTAGCCGGCGCCGCCTCCGCCGAGCAGCGCCAGGGCCGCCAGCGACCAGACGGCGAGGGCCAGGCCGCGCCGGGCCCCCCTCGGTCCGCCGGCGCCTTCCCCGGCGCCGGATATCCCGCCCTTGCCCTGCTCGCCCATGGTCTCCTCGATCCCCTCGCCCCGTGCACTCCCGCGGGTTCCCGCGAAGGCATCCGGTCAGACGGCGGACCGGGGGAAAGGGTTGCACGGGGCGCGGCGGGTGCCGGGGTACGGCTGTGCCCGCCGTGCGGGGCACGGCGGGCACAGGGTTCCTCCCGTGCGGGAGGGGTCCGGTCGGGCGCGGCCCGGAGGCGCCGGTTCCGGTGGCCGGGGGGCCGGTTCGCTCAGCCGAAGAGGTTGAAGGCGTTCCAGCCGGAGCCGATCTTGACGCGCGGGACGAACGGCGCCGAGGAGGAGCCGCGGCCCTGGTACAGCCAGAGCACGCCGGCCGAGTCGCGGGCCAGCAGGTCGGCCTTGCCGTCACCGTTGACGTCGCCGGTGGCGGCGTACGCGGTGAAGTTCCAGCCGCTGGTGCCGGCCAGGACGCGGGTGGTGAACGTCGCCGTGGCGGTGCCCCGGCCCGGGTACACCCACAGGCGGCCCGAGGTGTCGCGGGCCAGCATGTCGGGCTTGCCGTCGCCGGTGTAGTCGCCCTTGCCGGCGAGGGTCATGACGCCCCAGCCGGAGCCGACGCTGACGCGGGCGCCGAAGGTGCCGTTGCCGCGGCCCGGGTACAGCCACAGGTAGCCGCTCTTGTCCTGCGCGAGCAGGTCGGGCAGCGCGTCGCCGGTCATGTCGCCGGGGACCACGATGTTCTTCATGGCGCCCCAGCCGGAGCCGACGGTGTACTCCACGTACTCGTCCACGCCGTTGAAGTGGAACCACTTCAGGACGCCGCCGGTGGTGCGGTACAGGTAGTCCTGGTTGCCGTCCCGGTCGAGGTCGGCCTGGCGGACCAGGTTGTAGGCGCTGAAGTCGCCGATGTACTCACGGCCGCCGAGCGTGGTGCCGCGCGAGTAGTACTCGTACCCGTCGCCGGTGGACGTGCGGGCGAACAGGTCCGCGCGGCCGTCCCAGTCGAGGTCCGTGTCGTTGATCCGCGCGTTGACCTGGCCGACGTACGTGCTGGTCTTGGCGTAGACCCCGTACGCGCCGGTCTCGACGCAGTCCTGGACGCCCCAGGAGACGACACCGGCGATGCGGCCGCCCACGACGAGCGGGCCGCCCGAGTCGCCGTTGCACGGCGAGACGGTGCCGGCGTCCTGGCCGGTGGCCGGGTTGCCCGCGCAGGTCATCTGGCCGGCGACGAAGTCGCCCTGGAAGTACGACGAGCAGGTCGCGTCGCTGCGCATCGGCACGACGGCCTTCTGCAGCGTCTGCGAGCCGTCCTGGCTGGTGGAGCTGGTGCGGCCCCAGCCGTAGACGGTCGCCTGCGTGCCCTCGCGGTACGAGGCCGTGTCGCCGCTCTGCGTGAGCTGGAGCGACTTGTACGGCAGCGCGTGGTCCAGCGTGAGGACCGCGACGTCGCCGCCGGTGAGGTTGGCGTTGTCGTACGTCGGGCTCAGCCAGGTGCGCTCGATGTACGCCATGCGGCCGCCGTGCAGGTCCGGCTCGCCGGTCGCCGTCGTCGTCGGGATCTGGGTGGTCCCGGCCACGATGACGCCGTTGGTCGCCCAGTCCAGCCCGTACACGCAGTGCGCGGCGGTGAGGACCTTGTTGGGGGCGACGAGGGAGCCACCGCAGAAGTAGCCCTCGTCGTCCGCCTCGTCGGCGGTGCCCTGGTCGTCGTAGTAGTGCAGCTGCACCATCCACGGCGCTTCGGTGCTGGTGGCGGGCGTGCCGCCGATGATGTACGACTCCTTGGTGCCGGAGGCGGGGGCCTGGTCGGCCTCCTTCTCCTGCGCCGGGGTCGGGTCGGCCTCGCCGTCGTTGAAGTCGGCGACCGAGCCCTTGAGGCGCTCCAGCAGCTCGGCCTTGGACGGGCCCTGGGCCTTCCCGGCGTTCTGCTTGGCCGGGGCCGGGACGGGCTCCGCGGCCTGGGCGGGCGCGGCGCCGAGCAGCGCGCCGCTCAGGGCGAGTGCGGCGGCGGCCGCGGGAAGGGCGGTACGCGCCCTCCACTGGGCAGATGTCACTCAGAACTCCTCTCGGTGTGTCAGCGGGGAGGAGTCGGCCACCGGAGGCGTCAGTCGGGGTGAACGTGCACGGCACGGCCCACGCGACGACGCTTCAGCCGCCCGGCGCTTCAGGGCATGGCTCCGCCAACTCAGTGGGCGCATTCGCAAATACGTTCCCCCCCACTACGACGGGCTGATCGTACAACGCGAAACCGCCCCGCGGTCACCGAGGTGACGGCGGGGCGGCCGGATACCGCGAGGGGAAGGCGTCAGTCGTTGCCGTTGCCGGACGACGGGGTCGTCTTCTGGATCTGCAGCAGGAACTCGGCGTTCGACTTCGTCTGCTTCATCTTGTCGAGCAGCAGCTCGATCGCCTGCTGCTGATCGAGCGCGTGCAGCACCCGGCGCAGCTTCCAGACGATGGCGAGCTCCTCGCTGCCGAGCAGGATCTCCTCCTTGCGCGTGCCCGAGGCGTCGACGTCGACGGCCGGGAAGATGCGCTTGTCGGCGAGCTTCCGGTCGAGCTTGAGCTCCATGTTGCCGGTGCCCTTGAACTCCTCGAAGATCACCTCGTCCATGCGCGAGCCGGTGTCGACCAGCGCGGTGGCGAGGATGGTCAGCGAGCCGCCGTCCTCGATGTTCCGCGCGGCACCGAAGAAGCGCTTCGGCGGGTACAGCGCGGTCGAGTCGACACCACCGGACAGGATGCGGCCGGAGGCGGGCGCCGCGAGGTTGTACGCGCGGCCCAGGCGGGTGATCGAGTCGAGCAGGACGACCACGTCGTGACCCAGCTCCACGAGGCGCTTGGCGCGCTCGATGGCCAGCTCGGCGACGGTGGTGTGGTCCTCGGCGGGGCGGTCGAAGGTCGAGGAGATGACCTCGCCCTTCACCGACCGCTGCATGTCGGTGACCTCTTCCGGACGCTCGTCGACGAGGACGACCATCAGGTGGCACTCGGGGTTGTTGTGGGTGATCGCGTTGGCGATCGCCTGCATGATCATGGTCTTGCCGGTCTTCGGCGGGGCCACGATCAGACCGCGCTGGCCCTTGCCGATCGGCGACACCAGGTCGATGATCCGCGTGGTGAGCACACCCGGGTCGGTCTCCAGGCGGAGCCGGTCCTGCGGGTAGAGCGGGGTCAGCTTGTTGAACTCGGGACGGCCCCGGCCGGAGTCGGCGGCCATGCCGTTGGCGGAGTCGAGGCGGACCAGCGCGTTGAACTTCTCGCGGCGCTCGCCCTCCTTCGGCTGGCGCACGGCACCCGTGATGTGGTCGCCCTTGCGGAGCCCGTACTTGCGGACCTGCGCGAGGGAGACGTACACGTCGTTCGGGCCGGGCAGGTAGCCGGAGGTCCGGATGAACGCGTAGTTGTCGAGGATGTCCAGGATGCCCGCGACGGGGATCAGGACGTCGTCCTCGGAGACCTGCGGCTCGCCGGCGAACTCCTCGCGGCCGCGACGGCCGCGGCGGTCGCGGTAGCGGCCGCGACGGCCCCGGCGGCCGCCCGCCTCGTCGTCGTAGCCGTCGTCCTGCGGGCCGGACTGGCCCTGCGGCGCGCCCTGGCGCTGCTGGCGCTGGCCGCCCTGCTGGTCGTCGCCCTTGCCGCGGCCCTGGCGGTCGCGCTGGCGGTCACCGCGGTCGCCCCGCTCACCGCGGTCGCGGTCGCGGTCACGGCGCTCGCGGCGCTCGCGGCGGCCCTCGGCGGTGTCGGACTCGGCCGTACGGGCCTCCTGGCCCTCGGGACGGGCCTCCGTGCGGACCTCGGTACGGGTCTCGGCGCGGGCCTCGGCCTCGGCGGCGGGAGCGCCGGCCGGGGCGGTGGCGCGGCGCCGGCGGCGCTCGCCCGCGGCCTCGTCGCCCTGCTCCTGCTTCGGCGACGGCTGGCCGGGGATCTCGATCTGCTGCTGCGCGACGCCCTTGTCGGCCTTCTCGGCCTTCTCCGCCTTCGCGGTACCGGCGCCGGCCGCCTCCGCGCTCTCGGCGGCCTTGCCGGCCTCGTCGCCCGTACGGGTGCGGGAGGTGGCGCGGCGCTTGGGCTTGGTCTCGGCGGTGCCGGACTCTGTGGCCTTCGGCGCGGACGCGCCGCCCCCGGCCTGGGCTTCCTTGATGACCTCGATCAGCTGGCTCTTGCGCATCCGCGCGGTGCCCCTGATGCCGAGGCCGGACGCGACCTGCTGCAGCTCGGCCAGGACCATGCCCTCGAGGCCGGTGCCGGAGCGGCGGCGCCGTGAGGTGGTGCCAGTGGCAGCACCTGCGGCGGGCGCGGTCGTGTCGACAGTCTTGTCGGCAGTCACGCCCATCAGATCGGTGGTGTCGCTCACGAAGGGTCCTTCCCTGGAGCGGACGTCGGCCTTCTGGCTCGGCGACCGGTTGTGCTGTCCGGCCTCGGCCCTGATGTGGGTCCGTGCCGGGGCGGTGGTTCCGCCGGGATTCGGCGGCAGAAGAAATAACGTGCGTGGGTCCGGCCCGAGGCCCCCTGCCCGGCCCTCTCCTGGGAAAAGCGAGGGGGGACGCGCGCCGGTTCCGGAGCGTGCTCGAAACTGCTCAGGCAGGCTGCTCAGGCAGTTTGGGAGGCTCCCGGAAGAATGGTGGTCCCTGACGGGGACACGCAGCACCGCGCCACAAAGACGTCGGGTGCAGACTTGAGGTTAACACTACCGGCTCCAACAAACATTCCCCCTCTCACACACCGGCAATCCGTGTATCCGGCGATCCAGCGCCGCGGCGGGTCCCGCCGGGCGGCGCTACGGCGCGAGCGGCAGCACGCTCGCACCGGCGGCGTCGAGGGCGAGCCGGTTCGCCGCCCAGCCCTCTCCGGCCAGCAGCGCGACCTTGTCCGCCGCGCCGTCCTCGACCAGCGCGAGCACCGTCGGGCCCGCGCCGGAGATGACCGCGGGGATGCCGTCCGCCCGCAGCCGGTTCACAAGGGCGATGCTCTCGGGCATCGCGGGGGCCCGGTACTCCTGGTGCAGCCGGTCCTCGGTGGCGGCCAGCAGCAGCTCGGGGCGCCTGGTCAGGGCCTCGACGAGCAGCGCGGCGCGGCCGGCGTTGGCGGCGGCGTCCACATGGGGGACGGCGCGGGGCAGCAGGCCGCGGGCCGTCTCGGTGAGGACCGGGTTCGACGGTACGAAGACGACCGGGACGACCGAGCGGTCCGGGTCCATCCGGATGGCGCGGGCCGTGCCGCCCTCGGTCCAGGCGAGGGTGAAGCCGCCGAGCAGGCACGCGGCGACGTTGTCCGGGTGGCCCTCGATCTCGGTGGCGAGCTCCAGCAGCGCGGCGTCGTCGAGCCGGCTCTCGCCGCCTATGGTCACGGCGCGGGCGGCGACGATGCCGGCGCAGATGGCGGCGGAGGACGAGCCGAGGCCGCGGCCGTGCGGGATGCGGTTGGCGCAGACGACCTCGAGGCCGCGGGGCTGCCCGCCGAGCAGGTCGAACGCGGTGCGCAGGGAGCGTACGAGGAGGTGGCTCTCGTCGCGCGGCAGCGTGTCGGCGCCCTCGCCGGCGATGTCGATGTGCAGCCCGGAGTCGGCGACCCGGACGACGACGTCGTCGTACAGACCCAGCGCGAGGCCCAGGGCGTCGAAGCCCGGGCCGAGATTGGCGCTTGTGGCGGGGACGCGCACTCGTACGGCGGCGGCGCGGAACGCGGGACCGGCCATCGCTCGTTGACTCTCCTTGGATCTGGACCTGCGGGGGTGACCTGCGGGGTGGGGATGGGCGGGGGACTGCGAGGGCTTGGCTCAGACGTACGGGGACCCGGGGCCGTTTCGGCGGTCACCAACGGCGGCGTCACCCGCGGCAGATGCGGCGGGGTGGGTTCGGTACAGCCTATCGAAGGAAGGTTCTGCCGCGACATAGGGCGCACGGGAGGCGCACGATGCGTGTCGCGTGCCGCGCCGTGCTCCTCGATGACCTGGCCGCTCCCGGTGCCGGGCGGTGCGCGTCGGGGGGCGGCGCGCACCGGCGGCGTCGGCGCCGCGGGGTGCTCCCGGTGCCGGGGTGCGTCCGGTGCCGGGGTGCGTCCGGTGCCGGGGTGCGTCCGGTGCGGCCTTCCTGCGGTGGCGCCCCGCCGGGGCGGTGCCCGTCCCGGCGCGAGGCGCCCGGCGGGCCCGGCCGGCGGGGGCTCCCGGTGCGGGCCCGGCCGGTGGGGCCGGGCCCTCGGGGCCGTACGGCTCAGACCAGGCCGAGGCGCTCGGCGGCGGCGACCGCGTCGACCGGGACCGTGACGGGCTGCGGGGCGCCCGCGACCGCCCAGTCGGGGTCCTTCAGGCCGTTGCCGGTGACCGTGCAGACGATGGTCTGGCCCGCATCGACCTTGCCCTGCTCGGCGGCCTTCAGCAGACCGGCGACGGACGCGGCGGACGCCGGCTCCACGAAGACGCCCTCCTGCGCGGCCAACAGCCGGTAGGCGCGCAGGATCTCACGGTCCGTCACCTCGTCGATGAAGCCGCCGGACTCGTCGCGCGCGGCCAGCGCGTGGCTCCAGGAGGCCGGGTTGCCGATGCGGATCGCGGTGGCGATGGTCGAGGGGTCCTTGACGACCTCGCCGCGCACCAGCGGCGCGGAACCGGACGCCTGGAACCCCCACATGCGCGGGGTGCGCGAGGCGACGCCGTCCTTGGCGTACTCGGTGTACCCCTTCCAGTACGCCGTGATGTTGCCGGCGTTGCCGACGGGCAGCACGTGGATGTCGGGGGCGTCGCCGAGCATGTCGACGATCTCGAACGCGGCGGTCTTCTGGCCCTCGATGCGCACCGGGTTCACCGAGTTGACCAGCGCCACCGGGTAGTTGTCGGAGAGCGCGCGGGCCAGCGTGAGGCAGTCGTCGAAGTTGCCGTCGACCTGGAGGATCTTCGCGCCGTGGACCAGCGCCTGGCCCATCTTGCCGAGCGCGATCTTGCCCTGCGGGACGAGGACGGCGGAGACCATCCCGGCGCGCACCGCGTAGGCGGCGGCGGAGGCGGAGGTGTTGCCGGTGGAGGCGCAGATGACCGCCTTGGCACCCTCCTCCTTGGCGCGGGTGATGGCCATCGTCATGCCGCGGTCCTTGAAGGAACCGGTGGGGTTGGCGCCCTCGACCTTCAGGTGCACCTCGCAACCGGTGCGCTCGGAGAGGACCTGCGCGGGGACGAGAGGCGTACCACCCTCACGGAGCGTGACGACCGGCGTCGTGTCCGTGACCGGAAGGCGGTCCCGGTACTCCTCGATGATGCCGCGCCACTGGTGGGTGCCCTTGCTGGTCATGGGTCCTCTACTCCCCTTCAACACGCATGATGCTGGCGACACCGCGCACGGTGTCGAGCTGGCGCAGCGCCGCGACCGTCCCGTTGAGGGCCGCGTCGGGTGCGCGGTGGGTGACGACCACGAGGCTCGCCTCCCCGTCCTTGCCCTGCTGGCGGACGGTGTCGATCGACACCCCGTGCTCGGCGAAGACCGTCGCCACCTGGGCGAGCACGCCCGGCTTGTCGGCCACGTCGAGGCTGATGTGGTACCGCGTGACCACGTCGCCCATGGGGCTCACGGGCAGCTGGGTGTACGCGGAGTCGCCGGGGCCCGTCGCGCCGCCCAGGCGGTTGCGGCAGACGGCGACCAGGTCGCCGAGTACGGCGGACGCGGTCGGCGCACCGCCGGCGCCCGGACCGTAGAACATGAGCTGCCCGGCCGCCTCGGACTCCACGAACACGGCGTTGTAGGCGCCGCGCACGGAGGCCAGGGGGTGGCTGAGCGGGATCATCGCGGGGTGCACGCGCGCGGTGACGGACTCGCCGTCCGCGGCCCGCTCGCAGATCGCGAGCAGCTTGATGGTGCAGCCCATGCGCTTGGCGGAGGCGAAGTCGGCGGCGGTGACCTCGGTCATGCCCTCGCGGTACACGTCGTCGAGGCGCACGCGGGTGTGGAAGGCGATGCCGGCGAGGATGGCGGCCTTCGCGGCGGCGTCGAAGCCCTCCACGTCGGCGGTCGGGTCGGCCTCCGCGTAGCCGAGGGCGGTGGCCTCGTCCAGCGCCTCCGAGTAGCCGGCGCCGGAGGTGTCCATCTTGTCGAGGATGAAGTTCGTCGTGCCGTTGACGATGCCCAGGACGCGGTTGACCTTGTCGCCGGCGAGGGATTCGCGCAGCGGCCGGATCAGCGGGATCGCGCCCGCGACGGCCGCCTCGTAGTACAGGTCCCGGCCGTGCTCCTCGGCGGCGGCGTGCAGGGCCGCACCGTCCTGGGCGAGGAGCGCCTTGTTCGCGGAGACGACGGACGCGCCGTGCTCGAACGCGGTGGTGATCAGCGTACGGGCGGGCTCGACGCCGCCGATGACCTCGACGACCACGTCGATGTCGCCGCGTTTGACCAGGGCCGTGGCGTCGGTGGTGATCAGCTCCGGGTCGATGCCCTCGCGGACCTTCGAGGGGCGGCGCACGGCGACCCCGGCCAGTTCGACCGGGGCGCCGATGCGCGCGGCGAGGTCGTCGGCGTGCGTCGTCATGATGCGCGCCACCTCTGAGCCGACCACACCACAGCCCAGCAGCGCCACCTTCAGCGGACGCGTACGCATCATCCGACCTCGTTTCCTGTCTTTCCGCGTATTTCTACGGTGGTCCAGTCTCACTCACCGAACGGGAGTTTCTATCCATCGTCCGGATTTTGAGACATCTATTTCATCAGCCGACATCGAGACGCAGGAGATCCTCCTCCGTCTCGCGCCGGACGATCACCCGCGCCGCACCGTCGGAGACGGCCACGACGGGCGGGCGGAGCGCGTGGTTGTAGTTGCTGGCCATGGAACGGCAGTAGGCGCCGGTGGCCGGCACGGCGATCAGATCGCCCGGCGCGAGGTCGGCCGGGAGGAACGCGTCCCGTACGACGATGTCGCCACTCTCACAGTGCTTGCCGACGACCCGGCACAGCATCGGCTCGGCGTCGGAGGCCCGCGAGACGAGGGAGACGCTGTACTCGGCGTCGTACAGGGCGGTGCGGATGTTGTCCGACATGCCGCCGTCGACGGAGACGTACGTGCGCAGCCCCTCCAGCGGCTTGACGGTGCCGACCTCGTACACGGTGAACGCCGTCGGGCCGACGATGGCGCGGCCCGGCTCGACGGAGATGCGCGGTGTGGCGAGCCCGGCGGCGTCGCACTCGCGGCGGACGATCTCGCCGAGCGCCTTGGCGATCTCCTGCGGCTCGCGCGGGTCGTCGTCCGGGGTGTACGCGATACCGAGGCCGCCGCCGAGGTCGATCTCGGGCAGCTCGACGCCGTGCTCGTCGCGCACCTCGGCGAGGAGCGACACGACCCGGCGGGCGGCGACCTCGAAGCCGGCCATGTCGAAGATCTGCGACCCGATGTGCGAGTGGATGCCGACCAGTTCCAGCGAGTCGAGCTGGAGGGCGCGGCGCACGGCCTCGGCGGCCTGCCCGCCGGCGAGGGCGATGCCGAACTTCTGGTCCTCGTGCGCGGTGGCGATGAACTCGTGGGTGTGCGCCTCGACTCCGACCGTCACCCGGATCTGCACGCGCTGCCGGGCGCCGAGGTCCCGCGCGATGTGGGCGACGCGCACGATCTCCTGGAAGGAGTCAAGGACGATCCGCCCGACCCCGGCCTCGACGGCCCGGCGGATCTCGGACTCGGTCTTGTTGTTGCCGTGGAAGGCGATGCGCTCGGCGGGCATGCCGGCGGAGAGCGCGGTGGCGAGTTCGCCGCCGGAGCAGACGTCGAGGTTGAGGCCCTCCTCGTGCAGCCAGCGCACGACGGCGCGGGAGAGGAACGCCTTGCCCGCGTAGAACACGTCGGCGTCCGCGCCGAACGCCTCGGCCCAGGCGCGGCAGCGGGCCCGGAAGTCGGCCTCGTCGAGGATGTACGCGGGTGTCCCGAACTCCTCGGCGAGGTCCGTGACGGGAATGCCGGCCACGGTCAGGACGCCGTCGTCGCCGCGCCGGACGGTGCGGGACCAGACCTTCTCGTCCAGGTGGTTGAGGTCGGCGGGCGGAGCGCTGTAGTGGCCCTCGGGCAGGACGTCGGCGTGGCGGGGCCCGGCGGGGTGTGCGGAACGGCTCATGTCTCTCTCACTGCGGTCAGAGGTGGGCGGGGGCGCTGACGCCGAGCAGGGACAGGCCGCCGGCCAGCACCGTCCCGGCGGCTTCGGCGAGGGCGAGCCGGGAGCGGTGGGCGGCCGAGGGTTTCTCCTCACCGAGGGGCAGCACCGTGTGCTGGAACCCGAGGAACGCGTCGGCGAGCGCCTCCAGATGCCGGGCGAGCCGGTCGGGGGCGTGCTGCCGGGCGGCGGCGAGCAGGACGGAGGGGTGGTCGCCGAGCGCGGTGACCAGCTCCTGGGCGTGGACGTCCTCGTCGTACGCGGGCCCGAAGCCCAGGTCGGCGGCGTTGCGGAGCAGCGCGGCGGCGCGGGCGTGGGCGTACTGGACGGTGAAGAGGGTGTTGCCACTCGACTCCGTGAGGCGGAGGAGGGGCTCCGGGTCGAGGACCCGGTCGTGGGCCGCGGGCCGCAGCATGGCCCACCGCTGGGCGTCGGGCGGGAGGACAGCGGCGACGTCGTAGTGCGCGGGGTGGGGGCGGAGACGGAGCGGCTGGGTGTGGGGGGCGGGGGGCTGGGGGGTGCCGGGCTGGGGGGTGCCGGGCTGGGGGGTGCCGTGGCTGGGGGTGCCGTGGCTGGGGGCGTCGGACTGGGGGGCGGCGGCTGGCGGGGTGCCCTCGTGTGGGGTGCCGTGGCCGGGGACGTGCAGATGCGGGGCGACGGCTTGCGGGGTGCCGGGCTGGGCGAGGCGGGGGGCGTCGGGCTGGACGAGGCGGGCCGGGGCGCCCTGGGACCGGAGCAGGGCGACGACGGTGTGGGTGAGTACCTGCTGCCGCAGATCGGCGCCGTACGGGAGCGCGAACCGGACCTGGGCCTCGGGCAACCGGCTGAGGGCGTCCCCGTACCCGTACCGGAGCCCTTCCTCCCGTACGCGCTGGACGAGGAGGCGGCCGGCTGCGGCGCGGGCGTCGGGGCGGAGGGTGAGGTTGAGGAAGCCGGGGCCGGTGATGTCGACGCGCTCGATGCCGGGGGCGTCGAGGAGGCGCTCGCGCAGCACCTCGGCGACCTGCCGGGGCGGGAGGGCGGCGGGGCGGGCGAGCTGAAGGGCGGCGTTGGTGGTCCAGTCGCCGCGGCCACCGGGGCGGGGGCGCTCGACGGTGACGCGGGAGGGCACGTCGCGTATGGCTAGGACCCCGTCACCGACGGCACGTCGTACGGCGTGCAGCACGGTGAGCGTGAGGTCGGCGGGGGTCACGGGACAAGCGTAGGCGAGGAGGGGGGAGGGAACGCGAACCGGTTTCGCGATACGGTCACCCGCCACCGCCCGCACCACCCCTCCGGTGTCCACACCGACCACCCCCACGCCGAGGCCGCAGCCACACGCGCGCCCACGGCACCCGGCCCGGCGGCGCACCCCGCTGCTACGCCTGGTCCCGGCACCACGGCACTGCCCGGACCCATGGATCCACTCCGGCGGATGGCTCTGCCCGGCGTCATGAGGCTGCCGGCTCCAGGACACCCACCGACACGACGGCTCGCCCGCTCACCCCTGGCTGGTACCCGTCCGTCCGGTGCCGGGACGGCCGTCTATCGGGGGCAGGAGGAGCCCGCGTACCAGCTCGACGAGCTGGGTGGGCTCGAAGGGCTTGGGGAGGAAGGCGTCGACGCCGGCCTCCAGCCCCTGGGCCACCTCGTCCTGGTCGCACCCGCTGATGATGGCGACCGGCAGATGACGGGTCCGCTCGTCGGCGCGGAGCAGGGCGGCGGTGCGCAACCCGTCCAGCCGCGGCATGACCACGTCGAGCGTGATCACGTCGGGCTGGAACTCATGGACGACTTCCAGACATTCGGCACCGTCGGCCGCGGTCACGACCTCGAAGCCCTCAAGCTCGAGGTTGACCCTGATCAGCTGCCGGATGACCCGGTTGTCGTCCACAACCAGCACCCGACCGGAGACGCCTGACACAACTCGAGAGTAGGTCCCGCCCCACCCCCGCGTCCCGGTTTTCGCCACTTCTGCCCCTTGCGGGGGACCCCGACCACCCGACAGACGGAAATCCCTGTTCACAGGCACCCTCCGAGAGCTGGTAGGGTTCTACCCGTCGCCGCGAAACACCGGCGGACGCCCCCGTAGCTCAGGGGATAGAGCAACGGCCTCCGGAGCCGTGTGCGCAGGTTCGAATCCTGCCGGGGGCACTTCGCGAGAAGTGCCATCAAGGCGCTGGCCAGCAGAGATGCCGGTCGGCGCCTTTCTTGTGCCCATCCGGAGGAGATGCTGAGTCGACCCCGTCTCCGGATCGCGCACTCGGCTGCGTGATCCCATCGTCGGCGCCCTTCGTCGCAGTGGACGCCCCCGTCTGGGCCGCATGCGAGGTCTCCAACGGACGGTCCTGCAGCCGGGAGATGCGCTCGTGCGGCCGGCCCACGTGCGTGTGGGCGGCCGGTCAGCGCTCAGTCTTCAGTGTCGTGTTCCTCGCCTGCTCGTCGGCGGCGCACTCGTTCGGTGATGCCGTCGGCGAGCTTGTTCCTCACCGAACCGGCTCGGTCGAGGGCCTCGTTGCCGAAGCTCTTTGCCGCACCGACGCCCTTCGCCCCCGTCTCAAGCGCCTTGTCCCTGATCTCCGCCGCTGCGGCCGCCCAACGTCGTGCCTCCGACGACTGGTGACCCGACTCGATGCCGAGCCGCGCATGGAAGTCAAGGACGCCGGTCACGACCTCATTGCTCGACCGGACCACGGCCGGTGACTTGGTCGGGTGCAGCAGCACCTTCGCGTTGGCCGCTTCGGCGGCGGCGTACATCCGGGCCACCAGACGCTCGGTGCTCCGCGCGATGAGCTCCAGCCGGTTCTGCCGGGCGATCCGTATCCCGAGGCGGTGCCGGTTCAGCTCTTCCGGAGCCGCGTCCAGTACCCGGTCGAGTTCGAGTACGGCGACCGCGTCCTGCAGTTGGAAGCATCGAGCGAGAACGGCGAGCCACTCCTGGGCCTTGAGCTCGGTCCGCCTGGCCGCCTCGGCCAGCTCGCCGATCTTGGCCTTGCTCTCCATCTTCCCCGCCAATGCGTCGAGTTGACGCAGCGCGTAGGCCTGGCTCCTCGCGATCGTCTCCGACGTGTTCTGCACCTTCGACCACGTGATCTCGGAGACTCGCCCCACCTGCTCCCGGATGGTCATCGCTTCCTCGATCACGAACTCCGCCCCGACCATGTCCGCCAGCGCGGCGTCCTTCTGGGCGCGGAGCACGTCGTCGACCTTCTCGTCGATCGCGGCGAGATAGTCCGTGATCTCGTCCATGGCCTGCTGCATCGCGAGCTGCGCCATGACCGCCGCGACATTGGCCAGAGTCGCCGGGTTGGTCCGCAGCGGCCCGGGGCTCTTCGCGAATTCGACGAACCCCTTGATCCGCCCCCGGTCCCCCTTGAGAACGCCCGTGCTGAGGCCCGTCGTGGCGCTTTCCCGGAGCCCGTACTGGTCGACGCGCCGCGCGGACTCCCTGGTCAGCTTCACCCAGCGCCCTGAGCCGGCCGCGATGTCCGAACCCGCCTGCGCGGCTCCGGCCGCGCTACCGAGGGCCGACCGGAACCGTCGCGGAGCGAGGTCCTTCGAGGACAGCCCTTCGGAGACGAGGAAGCGTTCGACGGTCGCGTGATCCCCGATCACCGCCAGGCCGTCGCCGTCCCTGATCAGCTCGATCTCGCCTTCCATGGTCGCTCCTTTCGAGCCGCCCCGGACCGGGCTCTCCCCGGCGAGGGCACAGGTGTAGTCGTCGGCGCCCGCCGCTCCCCCAGGCGCGCGTCATGCGGTCGGGCGCGTCATGCGGTGGTGGTGCTCGGCGAGGACGAGGCCGTGCTGCGCTCGGTGCCGCACTCGCTCGACCCCGGGCTCGGGAGGATGGCGAGGCGCCGCCGCTGCACGCGCTGGCGGGCTGGTCGATCCGTTCAGGTGGTGAACAGGGCCGGCTAGGACACCGTCCGAGAGCCCCGCTCAGCCGCCTTCACACTATCGGGACGATCACCACTGTGACGGTCTGTTCCGCCGCCAACCGCCAAGGACCCGAACGGCCACCACGTCCTCACCGAACGGATGCCTCAGAACGCCGGCCCCTCGGCCCGCGCCACCTGCCCGACCGGCAGGAGGCGGCGCGCCGGCCGGCTCGTGTGGTGGCGGCAGGTCGCTCCGCTCGGACTGGCAGTCGTCCGCGCTGCGGCGGAATGTCACGGTCATGCGCCACGACACGGACGCTTTGGTGCGTTTGGGGGGAGAGTGGGAGGTGGGGTGCATTTTCTGGGGGAATCGGGAAACCCGCTCACGGCACCGTTGACCTTGCTGGACGCGAAAGGTTTCGCCATGGCCGATGACGTCATCACGATGATCAAGACTGACCACCGTGAGCTGGAACGCCTCTTCGACATGATGAAGAAGGAGAAGAGCTCCCGGCCGCTGGCGCTGCCCCTCGCCGTCGCCATGCTGGAGGCGCACAGCCGCGCCGAGGAGGAGTACGTGTACCCGGCTCTCGCCAAGGAGGCCGGGGAGAAGGAGGAGGCCCAGCACGCCACGGAGGAGCACCACGAGGCGGAGCACATGGGCAAGCACCTGCTGGAGCTGGACTGGGAGAGCGAAGAGTTCGACCAGGAGCTGGAGAAGTGGATCAGCGCCGTACGCCATCACGTCCAGGAGGAGGAGCAGGAGCTGCTGCCCGCGCTCGGGGAGGCCCTCGACGCGGAGCGGCTGCGGCAGCTGGGCCTGGAGTTCGCCGGGCAGCGGTCCGAGGAGCTCGCCGGCACCGCCGTCCACACGGGTGACGGCCGGCCCGCCGAGCAGCGCGGCAGCAGCGGCAGCGACAACGGCGGCAGCGGCATGACGCGTGCCGAGCTGTACGAGAAGGCCCGCGAGCTGGGCGTCGAGGGCCGCTCCCACATGAACAAGGACGAGCTCGCCGAGCAGGTGCGGGAGGCCGGCGGCGGCAACGCCTGACGGGGGTGTGCGGGCGGAGTGGATCCGCGGTGCGTGGAGCGGTGTCGGGCGGGGGCGGCTGAGGGGTTCGTACGGGGTTCAGGGGATTGCCGTCGCCGGCGTTGCCGGCGGCGGCTTTTTCCGCGCCGTTCAACCACGCGTCCCCGATGGTAGGTTCGAACGCGTGAGTGCAGTGGGCCTGATACGGGGTGCGCGCGGACTGGAGCCGGGGGGCGGGCGGCGGATGGGCGGTGGCCTTCCGGGTGGTGCGGGGCCGCGTCCCCCGCGGGCGCCGCTCACGGGAGGTGCCGCATGACGCGCGGCGACCATCTGATGCGCAGGCCCTACGTGCCGCTGCCCGCGCCCGAGTCCGTGCCCACCGTCGACGCGCGGCTCGCCTCCGCCCTGGGCCAACCCCAGCACGGCGACTCCGCCGCGCGGCGCGTCGCCGAGTCGCTGCGCGGGCTCGCCGGCTCCGCCGCCAAGGACGCCGCCGCACCGCACGGCCCCGCCGGGTGCGAGGTACGGCTGCCCGTGCCCAGCGGCCGCGTCATCGCCGTCACGTCCATCCGCGGCGGGGTGGGCAAGTCCACGGTCGCCGCGCTCCTCGGGCGTACGTTCACGCGGCTGCGGCCCGACCCCGTGCTCACCCTGGAGGCCGACGCCGCGCTCGGCACGCTCGCCGTGCGCATGGGCGCCCCGTCCGTACGGTGGTCCTGCCCGGAGCTCGCCCGCATCCTGACGCCGCGCATGGACCTGAACGACATCACCGGCTACCTCGTGCCGGTCACCGACGGCGGCTGGCTGCTCCCCGCGAGCCAGGGCCGCGTCGGGCCGCCGCTGGACGTGCCCACGTACCGGACCGTCTCCCTCGCGCTGCGCCGCCACTTCGCCGTCACCGTCGTCGACTGCGAGACCCTGCCCGGCGAGGTCGCCCGTACGGCCATGGACACCGCCCACGCCCGGGTCATCGTCGCGCCGCGCACCGCCGAGGGCGTGGGCGGCACCCGCGTCGTCCTCGACTGGCTCGGCGGGCTGCCGCACCGGCGCGCCATCGACAGCACCGTCGTCGTCCTGACCTCCAACGCCCCGGACATGACCCTCGATCTGAAGACGGCCGTCGCCCATCTGCGCGAGCCGGGCGTGACCGTGCTCCCGCTGCCGTACGACCGCCATCTCGCCCAGGGCGGCCCCATCCACCCCGCCCGTCTGGCCCGCGCCACGAACGACGCCGCCGTCGAGCTCGCCGGTACGGCCCTGCGCCGCGCCCTGGGGCTGCGGTAGCCGCCGGTGCGCTCAGCCGTTGCCGCACACCGTCGGCAGCCACGCCGCGTCCTTGTGGCGTGAGCGCACCTCCTCCAGGACCGCCAGCCGCTCCGGCAGCTCCCGCGGGGCCACCAGGAACCGCAGCGCCGCCTGGTGGAAGGCGTCCCGCATGGCCGGCGGCATCGCGTCGCTGGCGTCCCAGCAGCGCATCGTGCCCCGGCCGCGCAGCGTCGCGTCGATGCGGCCCGCCATGGGGTCGGCGTCGTACCGCCCCGCCGGCACCGCCCTGTTGGCGGTGAAGCCCAGTTGCGCGGTGCCCGGGTCCGCGAGGTGCCGGATCAGCGCCCGCGCCTCGGGGGTGTCCCGCAGCATGGCCGCCAGGTCGCCCGACACCTCCCAGGCCGTCAGGTCCCGCCGGGCGCCCGGCACCACGGCCCTGGAGTGGACGTACGTGCCGCGCGCCGCCGTCCAGTGCGCGCCCGACCGGACGAACGCCGCCTGGTGCTCCAGCCGCTCCGTCCTGCACGCCGGGCGCGAACCGCCCCACGGGTCGGCGTAGTTGGCGAGCAGCGCGCGCTCCACGCGCCGCCGGTCGCCCGCGCCGACGAGGTCGCCCCACGTCGTCCACGCCCTGCGCACGGCCCCGTCCGTCCAGGGCAGCCGGCCCGTCGCCCACTTCTGGTACGTCTCCCAGCCCGCCTGCTGGAGCAGCACGTCCTCCACCCAGTCGGTGCCCGGCCAGCCGGACGTGGCGCCGGACTCCAGGGCGAGGCACCACTCCCCCGGGTCCCGCGCGATCCGCGCGGCCTCGGCCTCCGTGAGGGCGCCCGGGTGCCACACCATGCTCTTCAGGTCGGCCTTCACCGGCACCCAGTGGACGGCGCCCGCCAGTTCGGGCGCCCACATCGGGTCGTAGTGGTCCGGGTCGAACAGGCCGTCCAGCGGCTTGAGCCTGCCCTGCCGGGCGTACGCGGCGAGCTCCCCCGGGCCCGGCATGACGACCACGTCCGGGGGCGTGCCCGCCTCCACGTCGGCGGCCAGCACCTGGCTCTCGGCCGAACTGCCCTGGTACACCACCCGGATGCGGTGCTCCCGCTCGAACGGCTCCAGCACCTGGCGCCGGAACCGCTCCTCGTCGCCGCCGGTCCAGTTGCCCAGCAGCGTCACCGAGCCCTCCCAGCGGCGCGCCCACTCCACCCCGGCGACCACGCCCGCCGCGAGGAGCGACAGGCACAGCGCCACGATCGCGTACGTACGCCGCCTGCCGCGCGGCGGCGCCCCGGCCCGGCCCCCCGGCCGCGCGCCCGCCCGGCCGCCGCCCGTCCGCTCCCCCGCTCCCCCGCCGCTCATCGGCGCGTCCCGGCGCGGTACTCGGCGATGCGCGGCAGCAGGCCGCTCACGGACAGGGCCACCAGGGCCACCCCTCCCACGAGTATCCAGTCGGACGCCGCCGCCCGTACGTCCACGTCGGCCAGGTGTGCGGCGACCCGCGCGCCCGCCGTGGCGATGCCGTCGCCGGTCGGCTCGCCCCTCAGTTCGCGCAGCGCCTCCGCCGTCGCCCCGCGCGTGCGCAGCGTGAGCCACGCCAGCGTCGCGGCGCCCGCCGCCCACAGCGCCGCCGCGGCCAGCATCGGCGCGTCGGCCAGGGCGCGGAACCGGCGGCGGGTGAACCGCTGGGCCTCCCACAGCGCCGCGCACAGGGCGGTGAACAGCGCGGCCGCCGCCGCCCACGCGAGGGTCAGCGGCGTCCCGAGCGCCGCCTGCCGGTCGGCCACGGCCAGCTGCCGGGCCCGCAGTTCGTCGAGCCGGCCCATGATGTCCTCGTCCGTGCCGGGCGCGTCCAGGACGCGGTCGGCGTAGTGGAGGTACGCGGTGCGCAGCGGGGAGCCGGCCGGTTCGCGGTGGGCCTGCTCGACCCATCCGGAGTAGACGGCGATCAGGCCGGTGACCGTCTGGAGGGTGCGGCGGCCCTCGATGCCGGTGACGTTCTCGGACGCGGCGAGCGCGAGCGCCTGGTGGGCGACGGACACCCGCGTCTGGAAGGCCCCGGTGCCCGCGCCCTCCAGGCCGGCCTCGGGGACGGCGGCGCGGGCCAGGCCCAGCGCGGACCTGGCCGTGTCGACGGCGAGCACTCCGGGCGAACTGGCCCCGGCCAGGCGCGCCGCGTCGTCGTGGACGGCCCGGTACGCGCCGAACAGGACGAGCGTCGTGGCCAGTCCGAGGGCCACCAGGAGTGTGACGCGGACCCGCAGGTCGTGCGCGGTGGTGCTCACGGCCGCTCCCGGAGACGCGGGGTGTCGGTGGTGCCCGCGGCCGCTCCCGGGGGCGGGGTGCCGGTGGCGCTCACGGCCGCTCCCTCAGGGCGTGGCCGCAGCGGGGGCAGAAGCGGGCCGCGGCCGGGGCCCGGCCGTCGCACGCCGGGCAGGCCACCGTGGCCGTGGCGGCGCCCGGTGCGCCGAGCGGGTCGTCCTCGTCCTGCTCGGGGCCGTAGGTGCTGTGGCTGCTCGCGGTGATGAGGTGCTCGAAGTCGACGGGGGCGAGGTCGGGGCGCAGCCGCACCCGTCCGGTGGCCGCGTCCTCGATGTGCACGAGCCGGCGGAGGTCGGCGAGCGGGCGGGCGGCGCCGACCGTGTGGGCGAGCCGGACGCCCCGGCCGAGGTGCTGCTCGGCTGCCCGGTGGTCGCCCCCGCGGTAGGCGTCGGCCGCGGCGGCGACGGCCTGGCCGAGCTCCCCGTACAGCTGGAAGTGGGCGACCTGGGTGTCGGTGTGCCGGGACAGGGCCGGGTCGTCCGTCCAGTGGACGACGCAGGGCAGGGGCGGCGGCAGGCGCAGGCCGCGCTCGGCGGCGGGTGCCGCGAGGGCGACGACGGCCAGTTGCAGGTCCTCGCGGCGGGGCCGGCCGGTCGGGTCGGCGGCGAGGCACAGGTGGTAGCGGCGGGTCTCGTCGCCCCAGGCGCGGGTGGTGTAGCGCAGGGTGCCGCCGGGGCCGGGCGGGCCCGCGGGCTCCAGGTCGGCCTCCGTGGGGAACACCTGCTTCAGGTACCGCACGCGGGCGCCGGGCACGGGCGTGACCTCGACGGTCAGCTCGGGGACGGTCTTGGTGAGCAGCCGGGCGGTGAGCTTCTCGTACTCGCCGGGCAGCGCGGACTCCTCCCGTACGGCTCCGGCGCTGCCGTGCAGCCGGCGGGTGACGCGCAGCAGTTCGCGGGCGTCCCAGCCGTCGCCGATGCCCCAGGCGTCGCAGACGAACCGGCCTTCCCAGGTGTCCAGTACGGCGTCGAGCGGCATGGCGTGGTCGTGCTCGTTCTTGCCGTCCGTCAGGAGCAGGACGTGGCCGATGGGCGCGCCCTGTGCGTCGAGGAGCCGGCCGGCCAGGTCGAGCCAGGCGCCGATGCAGGTGCCGCCGCCCGCGACCAGCCGGTGCAGGGCGGACTCGGCGCCGCGGCGCCGGCCGGCGGACGCGCGGGCCATCCGCTCCTGCTGCGGGTAGACCATGGCGGCGTCCTCGGTGCCCTGGACGACGGCGAACGGCGTGCCGGGCGGCAGCATGCGGATGGCTGCGGCGGCGGCCTGGCGGGCGGCGCGGAACTTCTCCTGCGGCCAGGTCATGGAGCCGGAGCAGTCCACGACCAGCACCTGGGCGAGGAGGCCGGCCGCCGCGGTACCGGCACCCTCCGCTCCGGGGCTCGCTGATCCGGTGTCTCCGGTTCCGGCCGCGGCGCCGGACCGCGCCTGGCGTCCGGTGCCGTTCACGCGGACGGTGAGCACCGCGTGCATCTCCTGTTCGCGGGTCTGTGCCGACAGGTACTTCCACTGGCTGATCTCCAGGCCGGCCGTCGTCCCCGCCGTGCCGTCCCCTGTGCTTCCCGGCGTCATGTCCTCGCGTTCCCCTCGTCGCGTGTGGGCGCCTCAGCCTTGTCTCTTCCCCCGCGGCCGTGCCGGTACGAGCCGCAGCCGCGGCGGCGGGAGGACCGCGTACGACCGGTCGAGCAGGTCGCCGCGCAGATCGCCGCCCGGCGGGCCGGCGTCCCGCGCCTGATCGGCGAGGGCCCGCAGGGAGCGGGAGAGCAGCCGGCTCAGCGCCGGGACGCTGTCCTCGTCGCCGAACACCTCGCCCGCCGGGAAGCCGGGCCCCCATCCGCCGGGCGGCCGGCAGTCGAGGGCGCTCTCGCGCAGTTCGGCGAGCAGCCGGTCGCGGGCCTCGCCGATCTCGCCGGTCCGGGCCAGCTCCGCGAACCGCCCGGCGGCCTCCCGCAGGTGGGCGGCGCTCGGCCCGCCGTCCCCGGCCGGTGTCCCGGGGGCGCCCGCCGGGTCCGTGCCCGTGCCGTGCGCGGCCCCGGCGCCCGGCAGCCGTCCGGCGAGGGCGCGCACCGCGGCGACGCGGGCCGTGTCGTGGTGGCGGGACGTCGAGGGGACGCCGTCCAGTACGGCGACGGCGCCCTCCCGGTCGCCGCCGCGCAGCCGGACCCGCGCCAGGCCGAAGGCCGCGCTGCCCTGCGTACGGTCGCGCTGCCACACGGCCTCGTAGTAGTCGCGGGTCCGCTCCTCGTCGGCGCCGAGGTACTCGGAGCAGTAGCCGAGCGCCAGCTTGGGCGCCCACTCGCCGGGCAGGGCCGCGTACACGGCGGCGAACTCCTCCTCGGCGGCCCGCACCTGGCTCTCCGCCAGCCGTACGAGCCCCCGGTGCCAGGAGACCCGCCAGTCGTACGCGCCCGCGCCCCGCCGCCGCGCCTCCTCCAGCCAGCGCCCGGCCTCGTCGGGGGCGCCCCCGCGCGCGTACGCGCGGCACAGCCACAGCGCGGCCTCCGCGGTGCCCAGCGCCGGGTCCTGCGCGGCCTGTTCGGCGACGCGCTCGGGGCTGCGCGCGGCGAGCCCGCCGAGGAGCACGGCGGCCGGGTCGTCCGGGTCGGGGATCGGTACGGGCAGGCCCCGCACGGCCTCCGCCGGCTCGGGGGCGGCCACGGGCAGGGCGCGGGGCCCGTCCGGGGCGGCGGCCCAGTGGGCGAGGTCCGGGGCGGTGCCGAGCGCGGCGCCGAACAGCGCGCCCGTGGGCGTGAACCGGGTGGAGCGCTCCGGGTACGGCTCGTGCCAGGTCAGGGCCTGGTGCTCGCGCAGCACCTCCCACAACTGGCGGGACATCTCGGCGGCCGAGGTGAACCGGGCGGCCGGCTCCGGGTGGGTGGCGCGGCGGACCAGCGCGTCGAACGAGCGGGCGGCGAGCCCGGACGCGGGGGCGGCGCGGACGGCGAGCGCCTGGAGGGTGCGGCCGACCGTGTACAGGTCGCTGTCGACGTGGAAGCCGCGTTCGTCGCGCTCCCGCTTGGGCGGGGCGTAGTCGCGGGTGTAGACGAGGCCGGAGGTGCGGTCGTCGGCGCGGCGGATGGCGCCGAGGTCGATGACCTTGATGTCGCGGCCGTAGTGGATGACGTTGTCGGGCTTCATGTCGCAGTACAGGAGGCCCTGGTCGTGGAGGTACTCCAGCGCGCCGAGGATCTTGCAGCCGTAGGTGATCACATGGTCGATGCCGAAGGGGCGGCCGAAGAGCGCGGTCAGCTCCTCGTCGGACGCGTGCCGCAGCCAGGCGAGGGAGCGGCCGGCGATGTACTCCATGACGATGTAGCCGGTCGGCTCGTCGTCGCCGGGCGCCTGGTGCTGGACGTACGTGATGATGCGGACGATGTCGCGGTGGTGGAGCGTGGTGAGCGAGCGGCGCTCCTCGACGGCGGAGCGGCGGGCGACGGCGTCGCTGGTGTTGATGAGGCCCTTGAGGACGACGAGGTGGTCGGGGACCTTGGTGTCCTCGGCGAGGTAGACCCAGCCGAGGCCGCCGGCCGCGAGGTAGCCGAGGACGCGGTAGTGGCCGCCGACGGTGTCGCCGGGGCGGAGGCGGGGCTCGAAGGAGTACGGGCGGCCGCATTCGGGGCAGAACCCGTGGTCGGGCGCGGGGCCGCCGTCGTAGGCGACGCCGATGGTGCCGGTGCAGTTCTCGAAGCCGCAGCGGCGGCCTCCGGAGGGCGGGCGCGCGGTGGTGCTCGCGGCGACGGCGGGCGCGGGGGCGTCGACGTGCGGGAGGAGGACGAGGCCGTCGCGGTCCAGCGGGGCGGGCGCGGTGGACGAGGCGGCCGGGGCCGGCGGGGTCGGCGGGGTCGGCGGGGTCGGCGGGGATGCGGCGGCGGGGGTGGCGGGTGAGGCGGGTGTGCCTGGTGAGGAGGCACTCGGCCGGTGCCCGGTCGGTCGCGGACGCGGGACCGCGGGCCCGGGTGCGGGGGCGGGCGCGGGCGCGGAGGCGGGCGGGGCCGCGGGGAGGGCCAGCCGGTGGCAGGTGTCGCAGAAGCCGGTGACCATGACGGTGCCGGCGCAGCCGGGCCTGCCGCAGGGTCTGGGCGCGGTGGTCGTCATGACGGCTCCGCACCTCCCCTCTCCCGCCGGTTCCGGCCGGGTCCCGCCTCTTCCCGCCCGCAGGCGGCCGCGCCGCCTCCGGCCGTATCCGCGACCTGTCCGGGCCCGCCGTGCGGGGCCGCGTCGTGGCCGGCCGCGTCGTGGCGGGCGGCGTCGTGGCGGGCCGTCGCGGGATCGTGCCGGGCCGCGTCGTGGCGGGCCGTCGCCGGGTCGGCGCGCTCGACCAGGGCCGTGTACGCCTCCACGGCCTCCTCCGCGGCGCGCACATCGCACGGTCGGGCGCGCAGCAGCCGGTGCGCGCGCCGGTAGAGGGCGTCGGCGTCCAGGTCCTCGGCGCCCTGCGTGAGGCTCCGGTGGAGGGCGTGGTAGCCGTCGAGGCGGCCGAGGAGTTCGCCCCGGCGGCGGCGCAGCGCCTCCAGGCGGCCGGCCGCGGCGTGCAGGCGGGCGCCGAGCCGGTCGGCGAGCCGCTCGTACGCGGCCAGGTCGGTCACGTCGGCGGGGCGTCCGGGCGGGTCCGCCGTCGCGGGGTCCGCGCCGGGGCCGGCGCCGTGGCCCGTGGCGGGTCCGGCCCGGCGGTCGGCGGCGGTGAGCAGGTGCAGGGCGGCGCCTGCCCGGTAGAGGGCGTCGTGGACGGCGGCGGGGTCGTCCGCCCGTACGGTCGCCATGGCCTCGCCCAGGGAGGCGGCGAGCGGTCCGGTCAGCTCGCGCAGCCGGGCGACGAGCCGGGCGCGGCGCTCCCGGCCGGGTCCGTCGACCAGGACGTCGCGGGCGCGCGCGTGGACGGGGCCGGTGTCGCGGAAGACGAGGAGGAGGCGGCAGCCGCGCTCCCGCAGCACGGCGAGGAGGTCGAGGAGGGCGGGCGGGTCGGCGGCCTGGTCGACGCCGACGACGACGAGGGTGAGGGGGACGCCGCCGGTCCTGATCCGCTCGACGGCGCGGTCCGCGGGGTCGGTGTGGTGCCGCCACAGGCCCATGCGTTCGGCGACCCGTTCGGCGGTCTCGGCCGCCGTGGCGCCGGTGACGTCGACGGCCAGGTCGTGGCCGCCCGCCGAGGGGACCGTGCCGGGCGCGTCGAGGGAGGCCCGGTCGACGGAGGCCGAGGTGCGTAACTCCCGGTCGGCGAGGGTGATGGCGCGCAGCAGGGTCGCGGAGCGGGCGTGCTGCGAGGGGCGTACGAGGCTGATCTTCACCTGGTCGCCGTCGCCGCGCAGCCAGGCGGCGAGGCGCTGGGCGTACGGCTCGTCGAGGGCCGGTGCGGGCGGCGTGCCGTCGGTGCGGGAGCGGAGCCGGTCGTCGACGGCGGCGGGGCCGCGCGTCCAGCGGGCGACCCGCGGCAGGTGCCGGACGATCGTCTCGGCGGGGCTCATGAACGAGAACGCGTTGCCGTGCCGGTCGCGCACGTTGGTGAGGACGATGCCGATGACCTCGCCCGTCAGATCGTCGACGACGCCCGCGCCGCCGCATCCGGGACCGGCGAGTCCGCCGGGGGTCCGCGGGCCGAGCCGGACCTGCCCGTCGCGTCCGCAGCCGCCGACGATGGCGGCGCGCAGCCAGACGCCGCCGCTTTGCCCGTGCGGGAAGCCGTACATGCGGACCGTGCGGTGCGGGGCGGACAGGCGGCGCAGGGTGACGGTCTCGTGGGCGGGCCTGGGCCGTTCGAGGCGCAGGAGGGCGACGTCGCCGCTGGGGTCGCCGTCCGCGTCGCGGGTCTCGGGGACGTACGCGTCCTCGTCCACGCGGGCGGTGACGGCGGGCACCCGGGGGCCGGGCGCGCCGACGAACTCGGCGGTGACGTGCGAGCCGGGTGGGACGACATGGGCGCAGGTGAGGACGGCATCGGGGCTCAACAGAACGCCCGCACCGGCGATTTCGCCGTTCGCCCACCGGATGCGGACCGCCCACGGCGGGGTTGTCGAGGAAGGATCGGCGCTGATACCCCCGTCGGCCACCATGGTCGGCACTATACGCGCGGGTCACGTTCCGCCCCATAGTCGTCACGCGACCCGGTGTCCGCCGGCCCCGGAGTACGGGGGTGCACAAGGGAGTTCACGATCCCGCCGAGGCGGTGACGGCCGCACCGGGCGGGCGGGCCGCCCCCGGACGCCCGTCGGGTGCGGGTGGAGCCGGCCCCGGAGTACGGGGGCGGCCGGCTGCGCGGCGCGGCACCCCGCCGCCCCGCCCTTCCACCGACCGGCCGCCGCGCTCGGGCCGGTGCCGCCCCCTCGCGGGCGCCGCCGACCACGCGGCGGCAGCGGGGCTAGGCGGACTTCCTGCGCGGGGCGGACTTCTTCGCCGCCGTCTTCTTCGCGCCGCCCGCGGAGGTCTTGCGTTCGGTGGTCTTCTTCGCCGCGGACTTCGACGCCGACTTCGCCGTCGTCTTCTTCGCGGCGGGCTTCGCCGCGGTCTTCTTCGCCGTCGACTTGCGGGCCGGTTCCTCGTCGGACGTCTTCGCGGTTCTGGCCGTGGACTTGCGGCCGCCGCTCGCCTTGGGCGCCGCCGGGGCCTTCGGGGGCGTCCGGCGGGGCAGCTCCGTGACGGACGCGGCCTCGTCCCCGGCGGCCTCCCCGCCTTCTTCGGCCTTCCCCGCCGGGGCCTCCTCGCCGCGGGCCTCGCGGGCGGCCCGCACGCTGCTTTCCAGCGCCGCCATGAGGTCGATGACCTGCGCGCCCTTCTCCGGCTTGGCCTCCGCGGGGACCTCCACGGCGCCCTCCGCCTTGGCCGCGATCAGCTCCTCGACCGCCTCGCGGTAGTCGTCGTGGAGGGTGCTGATGTCCACCTCCCCGAGCGTGTCCATCAGGGCGTCCGCGAGGTCGAGCTCGGCGTCGCGGACCGTGACCGCCGTGTCGGGCGCGACGCCCTCCGGCCGGCGGATCTCGTCCGGCCAGAGCAGGCCGTGCATGGCGATCACGTCGTCCACCACCCGCAGCATGCCGAGCCGCTCGCGGCCGCGCAGCGCGAACTTGGCGATGGCGACCCGTTCGCTGCGCTTGAGCGCCTCCCTCAGCAGCGTGTACGGCTTGGCGGCGGGCACGCCGTTCGCCGCGAGGTAGTAGGCGGCGTCCAGCTGGAGCGGGTCGATCTCGGACTCCGGTACGAACGCGACGATCTCGATGGTCTTGGCCGTCGGCAGCGGCAGCGCGGCCAGGTCCTCGTCGGTGATCGGGATCATGGTCCCGTCGGCTTCCTCGTACGCCTTGCCGATCTCCGCCGTCGAGACCTCCTCGCCGTCCAGCTCGCACACCTTGCGGTAGCGGATGCGGCCGCCGTCGGCGGTGTGGATCTGCCGGAAGGAGACGGAGCGGTTCTCGGTCGCGTTCACCAGTTTGATCGGAATGCTGACAAGGCCGAAGGAGATAGCGCCGTTCCAGATGGATCGCACGGTTCATCCCTTTCGTCCCGAAATCGTGGGATTCTCATCCTATGACGCCGATCACGGAGGTGGAGGGGCGGCGCCTCGCGCTCAGCAACCTGGACAAGGTCATCCACCCGGCCACGAGCACCACCAAGGGCGAGATCCTGCACTACTACGCGGTCGTCGCCGAGGCGCTGCTGCCGCATCTGCGCGACCGGCCCCTGTCGTTCCTGCGCTACCCGGACGGCCCCGACGGGCAGCTGTTCTTCACCAAGAACCCGCCGCCCGGCACGCCCGACTGGGTGAGGACGGCGCCCGTCCCCCGCACGGAGGACCCGCGCGCCCGGCAGGTCGTGGTCGAGGACCTGCCGTCGCTGATGTGGGCGGCGAACCTGGTCGTGGAGTTCCACACGCCGCAGTGGCGGGCCGCCGCCCCGGCCGTCGCCGACCGGCTCGTCTTCGACCTGGACCCGGGCCCGCCCGCGACCGTGGTCGAGTGCTGCCGGGTCGCCCTGTGGCTGCGCGAGCGGCTCGCGGCCGACGGCCTCACCGCGTACGCCAAGACCTCCGGCGCCAAGGGCCTGCACCTGTACGTGCCGGTCGAGCCGACGCCGTCGGAGGAGGTGTCCGCGTACGCCAGGAGCCTCGCCGTCGAGGCGGAGGCCGAGCACCCCCGGCACGTCGTGCACCGGATGGCGAAGGCGCTGCGGCCCGGCAAGGTCTTCGTGGACCACAGCCAGAACGCCGCCGCGAAGACCACCGCCGCCCCCTACACCCTGCGCGCCCGCCGGCTGCCGGCCGTCTCCACGCCGCTGACGTGGGAGGAGGTCGAGGCGTGCGGCGATCCGGCGCAGCTGGTGTTCCTGCTGGACGACCTCGGGCCGCGCCTGCAGCGGTACGGCGACCTGCTGCGGCCGCTCGTGGAGCACGAGGACGCGGGGCCGCTGCCCGGGGCGTCGTGAAGGGCCCCGTCGTGCCGCCCGTGCGGGTGGCGCTCGCGGAGACGGTCGGCACCCTGCCGCGCGATCCGGGACGCCTGGCGTACGAACCCAAGTTCGACGGGCACCGGATGGTGATGTTCCGGGGCGGGCCCGGCGAGGTGGTCCTCCAGGCGCGGTCGGGGCGGCTGGTCACGGCCGCGTTCCCGGACCTCGCGGAGGCCGCCCGCGCCCTGCCGGACGGCACGGTGCTGGACGGGGAGGTCGTCGTCTGGTCGGGCGGCCGGATCGACTTCGCGGCCGTGCAGGGGCGCGCCGCGGCCACCCCCGGCCGGGCGCCCGCGCTGGCGCGGCGGCTGCCCGCGTCGTACGCCGCCTTCGACGTGCTGGCCGCGGACGGCGCCGACCTGCGCCCCGCCCCGTACACCCGGCGGCGCGCGCGCCTGGAGGAGCTGCTGGCGGAGCTGGGCCCGCCGATCCAGGCGGTGCCGGTGACCACGGACCCGGACGTGGCGGAGGACTGGTTCGAGACGCTGACGGCCGCCGGGATCGAGGGACTGATGGTGAAGCGGCTCGACGAGCCGTACAAGCCGGGCCGCCGCGCGTGGCGCAAGCTGCGGCACACGGACACGCGGGACGCGGTGGTGATCGGCTTCACCGGCCCGCGCGAGCGCCCCGCCGCGCTCGTCCTGGTCCTCCCGGACGACGACACCCCGGTCGTGTCCAGCCCGCTCACGCCCCGGCTGCGCACCGAGGCGGGCGCCGTGCTGCGCGGCCTGCCGGAGGCGGAGGGCGGCGGCACGGCGCAGGCGGTGGGCATGGGCGAGGTCGCCTACCGGTCGGTGCCGCCCGCGCTGGAGGCGGAGGTCGCGCAGGGCACCACCCGGCACACGGTCACCACGGTCCTGCGCCTCAAGGAACCGCCGCCTCCCTGACGCACCGTCAGGCGCGCGCCGGGAGCAAGGAGTGGCACGGCGTGCAGGAGCGGCCGGCCGGTCCCGCGCCCCTCCCGGACGGCCTGCGCGACCCGACGTCAGGACGGTCCGCGAACGGGTGTCCGGGCGGCCCGCGAGCGGGCAGGAATCCGTAAAAGCGGCGTACGAAGACGTGTCCGACGCGTGTCCCGGGCGTGTCCGATTGCCGGGGCATCGCGGACCCCGGTGTGGTGCACTATTGCCCCCAAGTGCAGGGGTTCACGGGGAGGGAAGGCATGTTCACGGGGATCGAGGAGGTCGACTGGGCCTCGCTGGGTCATGCCTACGGCCCGGCCGACGACGTGCCCGCGCTGCTGCGCGGACTGGCGTCCGACGACCCGGCGGAGCGCGAGCGGGCGCTCGACGGGATGTACGGCACGGTCCACCACCAGGGCGATGTGTACGACTCCACACTGGCCTGCATCCCGTTCCTGCTGGAGCTCGTGGCCTGCCCGGAGGTCCAGGACCGGGGCTGCGTCGTGGAGTTGCTCGCCAGCATCGGCGGCATCGACCTGTCCGGCGACGACGAGCTGCAGGAACTCGACCCGGAGGACGAGGAGTTCGAGGACGCGGCCAACTACGCCATGGCCGCCGCCGCGGTGGCCGCGGGCGCCGATGTGTTCCTGGGCCTGGTCGGTGACGAGGACCGGGAGGTGCGGCTGGCGGTCCCCGGCGCGCTGGCCTCCCTGCACGGCGACCCGGTCCGGGTGCGCGATCTGCTGCGGGAGCGGCTGACCGTCGAGCGGGACTCGGAGGTGCGGCTCGCGCTGGTGGAGGCGGTCGGCCGGATCGCCCTGCGCTACGAGTCCCTGCGCGAGGAGACCGCGGGCTGGCTCGCCTGGCTGTCGGGCGCCGCCCAGGACCCCGCGCTGCGGCTGGCCGCGCTGGCCCAGCTGGCCAGGTGCGCCCCGGGGCGGCTGCCCGACGACGTGGTGCCGACGGTGACCCGGCTCCTCGCGGAGCTGCGCCGGTCCGGACCGCGCACCCCGGGTACGGGTGCCGGTACGGCCGGTTCGGGTGCCGGTACGGGGGCGGGGGCGAGCGGTCCGGGCGTCGGGGCGGGTGCCGCAATGGCCGCCGGAGGCCCCAACAGCCCCGCCAACCTGTGGAATTCAGCCAACTCCTGGGCCTCCCCGGGCGGATGGGACGGCACCCCGCCGACCGCTCCGGTGCACTCGGTGCCACCGGCGGAACCGGTCGAGCTGCGGCCCGCCGCACCGACGCTCGTCGGCCAGTTGCGGGAGCCGCGCGAGGAGCAGCGCGCCGGGCGCGGCACCGCGTGGGCGGACGATCTGCTCCGTACCCTGCACAGCGCCCTCGACGACCGGGTGGACGACCGCATCGCCCTGGTCACCGCGCAGTTGCGCAGCCCCGACAGCGCGCAGCGGACCGACGCCGTGTGGATGTGCGGCAGCCTCGTGCGCACCTGGCGCGGCGCGTACGACGAGGTGGTGCGGCTTGTCGGGGCGCAGCTGCGCGACCCGGAGCCGAGGCTGCGGGCGGCCGCGGCGAGCTGGCTGGAGGGACTGTTCGGGCTGGCCGCGCCCGCGGCGGACGACCTGGCCGCGCGGGTGGCCGCCGACCCCGCACCCTGGGCGCCCGACTGGGTGGGCGGCCGGCCCGGTACGGCGAGCGCGCTGCTGGCGCTGACCCGGGCGGGCGACGCGCGGGCGGTTCCCGCGCTGGCGCGGGCGCTGGAGCAGCCGGAGCCGGACGGCAAGCTGCTGTACGCCCTCCCCCACCTGGGCGAGGCGGGCGGCGTGCTGGTGCCGCTGCTGCGCCGCAGGCTGGGCGCGCTGCCGCTCGACGACGAGCTGGGCGAGCAGTCGGGGCCGCTGCTGCTGGCCCTGGCGAAGCTGCGGGCGGTGGAGGCGCTGCCGGAGGTGCTGCGGGTGCTGCGCGGGGCGCCGGCGTTCCGCCGCGAATGGGTGCTGGAGTCGGCGCTGCGGGCGGTCGCCGCGTTCGGCCCGGCCGCGCGGGAGGCCGCCGGGGACGTGCGCGTACTGCTGGACGACGCCTCGGCCGGGACGGTGACGGCTGCGGCGCGGGCGCTGTGGGCGGTGGAGGGCGACGCCGGGGCGGTCCTGCCGAGGCTGCGCGCGCTGCTGCGGGCACCGGACGCGCACGGGCGGCGGTCGGCGGCGTGGGCGGTGGGCGCGTTCGGCGGGTCGGCGCGGGCGGCGGCGCCGGAGCTGCGGGCCTGCCTGACGGCGCCGGACGTGTGGCTGCGGGTGGACGCGGCGACGGCGCTGTGCCGGGTGACGGGGGACCTCGGGGAGGCCCTTCCGGTACTGCTGGCGGCGTGGCGGGAGAACCGGCACACGCGCGTGGAGATCGCGGAGTGCCTCGCCGAGCTGGGCCCGGCCGACCGCCAGGCGCCGGACGCGGCCCCGCTGCTGCGCGCCGAACTGGCCTGTGCGCGGCGGCACAACGTGTCGGCCGGGGTGACCGGCGACCACGACATCCACGAGGACGAGCGCCTGCTGGCCCTGTGCCGCCGCGCCCTCGGCGACACGGGACGGGACTGAGCACCCGGTCCGTCGGGCGGACGGCGCCCTGGACGACGGCACGTCGGACGGACGGCGGCGCGTCGCGGACCGGGTGGCGCCGCCGGGCGGACGGTGTGTCGCGCCGGCGGGGGTGTCGGCGGGCTGTTACACCACCGAGGGGCGGCCGCAACGTGCCCGGACTACGGTGGCGGCGGCCCGACCGGGGCCGGGCGCCCTGGGAGCCGTAGGGTCTGCGCAGCGCCACCCGACCGCCAGGAGCACCGAAGACCGTGAAGCCGGACCGCCGCCGTCCCGCCGTGCGCCGCGCGGCCCGTCTGGTGCCGCCCGTCGCGGCCGCCGCGCTGCTCGTGCCGCTGGCCGGGTGCGGCGACGCGGGCGAGTTGCGCAGCGCGGGCGCCACCCCGACCGCCGTGGGCCCGGTGCGGCTGTGGCCCGACCTGCCTCCGGTGACCGCGCCGCCCCTGGACTACGGAGAGAGCGACACCCTGCGCGTGCCGGGTGTCCGGGTGCCGGGCGGCGACGTGCGGGGCGTGGACCCCGCGGCGGTGGTCCGCGCCGAACTGGCCGCCGAACCGGACGGGTCGGGCGGCGGCGACGGCATCGACGCGGTCACCGCGCGCGCCGTCCGCCGGTGCGGCGGCGAGCCGGAGGGCTGCCCCGTCCTGCGGCCGTACCACCGGGACCTGACGGGCGACGGCCGGGACGAGCTGATCGTCGCGGTGCGGCTCGCGGACCAGCGGGTGGCGGTGCGCTGCTACCGGGTGGAGGGCGGCGGTCTGACGCGGGTGATGTCGACGGTCGAGCAGCTGGTGAGCGTGGAACTGGCGGGCCGGGACCTGATCCTGCGGGCGGTGTCGGCGGGCATTCCCGGCTACGAGTACCGCACGGCGTGGTCGTGGGACGCCCAGCAGGGCACGATGCTGCCGGCGCGCGACGAGATCGTACGGGTCAAGCCGACACCGCCGCGCCCCGGCCCGCTGCCGTCCCCGGACAGCGACCAGCCGGACACCGAACCGGGCACCGGCCGGCCGGACACGGAAGGGCCGGGCGGGGAAGGGCCGGACACCGACCGGCCGGGCGCGGACGGCGGCCCCGGCAGCGGGGAGAGCGCCCCGTGAGCCCCGGCCCCGCGCGCCCGGACCCCGGCCCCGCGCGCCCGAGCCGCCCGGCGTATCCGGGCCGCCCCGGTCGGCCGAGGCGCCCGCGCCGTCCCGCCTGGACGGCGACGCTCACCTGGAAGGCCGCCGTCTTCATCACGCTCATGTGCTGCGCCCTCGCGGCGCTGCTGGGCGCGCTGGTGCACGTGTCGGTGACCCGGCAGACCGTGGACGCGTCCCGCGAGAAGGCGCTGGCCCGGCTGGAGGACGTGACGCGCGCGTACGAGGCGGGGGAACCGCTCCCGCCGTTCGCGGGCGTCGACCCGGAGGGCCTGCCGCCGTCGCTGCGGGACCTGGCGACGCGCGGCAGCCGGGGCACGGTGGTCGCCGACCACGAGGGACGGCCGACGATGTGGGCGGCGGGCCCGGCGGACGGGCGGGCGCTGGCCGTCCGCGTCGACTACTCGCTCGGCGCCCGCACCATCAGCGGCCTCGACCAGGCGATCCTCGGCTCGTCGGTGCTGGCCATCGCGGCGACGCTGCTGGTGGGGGCGTTCGCGGTGACGCGGGTGACGCGGCGGCTGCACCTGACGGCGCTGGTGGCGCGGCGGATCAGCGCGGGCGATCTGGACGCGCGGGTCAACGACCCCCGTACGAAGGACCCTTCGCGGCCGCAGGACGAGGTGGCGACCGTGTCGGGCGCGCTGGACACGATGGCGTCGTCGCTGCAGGGGAAACTGCTGAGCGAGCAGCGGTTCACGGCGGACGTGGCGCACGAGCTGCGGACCCCGCTGACCGGGCTCTCGGCGGCGGCCGAACTGCTGCCGCCGGGACGGCCCTCGGAGCTGGTGCGGGACCGGGTGCGGGCGCTGCGGGCGCTGACGGAGGACCTGCTGGAGATCTCCCGCCTCGACACGGGGCGCGAGCGGGTCGACCTCGACGTGTACGCGCTGGGGCCGCTCGTCGAGCGGCTGGTGCGGGGGACGGCGGCGCAGACGCGGGTGCGGATCGTGCGGGACGCGTGGGTGGAGACCGACAAGCGGCGCCTGGAGCGGGTCCTCGGCAATCTGCTGGCCAACGCGCACAAGCACGGCGCGCCGCCGGTGGAGCTGACCGTGGACGGGCCGGTGGTGACGGTCCGGGACCACGGGCCGGGCTATCCGGCGTACCTGCTGGAGCACGGGCCGCAGCGGTTCCGCACGGAGAGCGGGGGCAAGGGGCACGGCCTCGGGCTGACGATCGCGCGCGGCCAGGCGGTGGTGATCGGCGCGGAGCTGCGGTTCGCGAACGCGCCGGACGGCGGCGCCGAGGCGCGGCTGACGCTGCCGGAGTACCTGGATCCGACGGCGCGGCACAGTCAACCATAAGGGACATATCACCCCCTGCTTGCTACGTTGCGGGGCATGACCGCAGCGACGACGGACACTCCGCCGCCTCGGGTGCGTCGCCCCCGGCGGCGGGGTGTGGAGTTCTCGCTGCTGGTCTGGGCCGTCCTGTGCTCGATGCTCGGGTACGCCGCCGTGGGCCTCGCCCGCAGCGGGGCCGTACCGCACGATGTCGCCGGGTACGGCGCGGGCCTGGGGCTGCTGGCGCTGACGGGCCATCTGGCGGTGCGGTTCGGCGCCCCGTACGCCGACCCGCTGTTCCTGCCCATCGCCGTCCTGCTGAACGGGCTCGGCCTGGTCCTCATCTACCGCCTGGACCTGGAGACCCCCGCCGACCAGGCCGCGCCCACGCAGCTCGTCTGGTCGGCGCTGGGCGTGGCGCTGTTCGCGGCCGTGGTGGTGTGCCTGCGCGACCACCGGCTGCTCCAGCGGTACGCGTACGTGTCGGTGGCGGCCGCGCTGCTCCTGCTGACCGTGCCGATCTTCTTCCCGGCCGTGAACGGGGCGCGGATCTGGATCCGACTGGGCGGCCTGTCGTTCCAGCCGGGCGAGTTCGCCAAGATCCTGCTCGCGGTGTTCTTCGCCGCGTACCTGGCGGCGAACCGCGCCGCGCTCGCCCACACGGGCCGCACGCTGTGGCGGGTGCGGCTGCCCGCGGGCCGGGTGCTGGGGCCGGTCGCCGCGGTGTGGCTGGTCAGCGTGGGCGTGCTCGTCCTGGAGCGGGACCTCGGCACGTCGCTGCTGTTCTTCGGCCTGTTCGTGATCCTGCTGTACGTGGCGACGGGGCGCACCGGGTGGATCGCGGTGGGCCTGCTGCTGGCGTCGGCCGGCGCGTACGCGGTGGGGGCGGTGGAGCCGCACGTCCACGGGCGGGTGGAGGACTGGCTGCACCCGTTCGCGTCGATCGAGGCGGGGCGGGGGCCGGGTCAGCTGGCGCAGTCGCTGTTCGCGTTCGCGGCGGGCGGGATGTTCGGCACGGGTCTGGGGCTCGGCCACTCGACGCTGATCGGCTTCGCCGCCAAGTCGGACTTCATCCTCGCGACCGCCGGGGAGGAGCTGGGCCTGGCCGGGCTGACCGCGCTGTTCCTGCTGTACGCGCTGCTCGTGGCGCGCGGCTACCGCTGCGGGCTGGCCCTGCGCGACCCGTTCGGGAGGCTGCTGGCGACGGGGCTCGCGTCGATCCTGGCGCTCCAGGTGTTCGTGATCGCGGGCGGGGTGATGGGCTGATCCCGCTGACCGGGATGGCGATGCCGTTCCTCGCGCAGGGCGGCTCGTCGGTGGTCACCAACTGGATCATGGTGGCGCTGCTGGTCCGGGTGAGCCACTCGGCGCGCGCGCCCGGCCCCGACGACGACCCGGACGGCGAACCGGCGGCGGACGGGCACCCGTCGGTACCCGGCCCGGACGCGTCCGCGACGCCGCCCGCCCCCCAGACGCCCGCCGCGCCGCTGCGGGAGGGCGCCCGGTGACGACGTACATCCGCCGCGCCGCCGCCCTGTGCCTGGTCCTGCTGGTCGCCCTGCTGGTCAACGCCGCGCGCGTCCAGGTCTTCCAGGCGGACCGGCTCGGTGCCGACCCGGCCAACCGCAGGACCGTGCTGGCCCGGTACGCCGAGCCGCGCGGCGACATCCTGGTCGAGGGGCGCCCGGTCACCGGCTCCGCGGACACCGGGGAGCTGCTGCGCCACGAGCGCACGTACACCGACGGCCCCCTGTACGCGCCGGTCACCGGCCACGCCTCGCAGACCTACGGGACGTCCCTGGTGGAGGCCGCCGAGGACGCCGTCCTGTCCGGTACCAGCCCGCGCCTGGCGGGGCTCCCGCTGCTCGGCGGCCTCGGCACCGGGCGCCGCCCCGGAGGGCACGTCGCCACCACGGTCCGCGCCGCCCTCCAGCGGGCCGCGTACGAGGGGCTGGCCGGGCGGCGCGGGGCGGTCGTCGCGCTGGAGCCGGCCAGTGGACGGGTGCTGGCCCTGGTGTCCAGCCCGTCGTACGACCCCGGCGTGCTGTCCGGCACCGGTCCCGGGGTCGCCGCGGCGTGGGCACGGCTCAACGCGGCGCCGGACCGCCCGATGCTGAACCGGGCGCTGCGCGAGACGTACCCGCCGGGCTCCACGTTCAAGATCGTGACGGCGGCCGCGGCGCTGGACGCGGGCATCGTCACGGATGTGCACGCGCCGAGCGGCGCCCCCGACCCGTACCGGCTGCCCGGCACGCGCACGCTGCTGCCGAACGAGGCGGAGGGGTGCGGCGACGCGTCCCTGGCGTACGCGATCCGCTGGTCGTGCAACACGGTCCTGGCCCGCCTCGGTGTGGAGGTCGGCCTGTCCCGCATGGTGCGCGCGGCGCGGGCGTTCGGCTTCAACGACCCGGACCTGCGCGTCCCGTCGCGGGTGGCGCCGTCCCGCTTCGACACGGACATGTCCCCGGACCGGCTGGCCCTGTCGGCGATCGGCCAGTACGACACGCGGGCCACGCCGCTGCAGATGGCGATGGTCGCGGCGGCCGTCGCCGGCGGCGGGGAGGTGGCCCACCCGTACCTGGTGGATTCGGTGACCACGGCGGGCGGCGGGCTGGTCGGGCGGACGCTCAGGCGCACCTACGCCCGCGCGATGAGCCCGTCGACGGCCCGGACGCTGCGGGAGCTGATGGTGGACGTGGTGGAGCGCGGGTCCGGCAGCAAGGCGGGCATCCCGGGCGCCGAGGTCGGCGGCAAGACGGGCACCGCCCAGCACGGCGTGGGCAACCAGGGCACCCCGTACGCCTGGTTCATCGGCTGGGCCCGCGCGGCGGGCGCGCCGCGCCCCGCGGTGGCGGTGGCGGTGGTCGTGGAGGACGCGACGGCCCGCCGCGAGGAGATCAGCGGCGGCGGCAGCGCGGCCCCCATCGCCCGCGCGGTCATGGAAGCGGCCCTGGCGGCGGAGCGGGCGCGGGGCGCGGACTAGGACCGACGCGTGGAGCGCGGCAGGCGGGGGTCGACGACGGTGAGGTCGGTGTCGAGGGGGGAAGCGAACGGTTCAGTCGGCTCCGGCCTATGCCCGTGGCCTGGACCGCGGCTCCCCCGCGGCCCGCTACCCCTCCTGCCCCTCGGTGATCGCGTCCGTGACCTCCGCGACGCGTTCCGCCTCCTCGCGGGCGAAGCGCTCGGCGTCGAGGCGTTCAGCGATCTCCTCGTCCTGGGTCATCAGCGCGTCCAGGTCGGAGTCGCCGAGGTCGAGGACGCCCATGTCGACGTAGGCCTTCTGGAGCCGCTCGCCCCACAGGCCGATGTCCTTGACGCACGGGACGATCCGGCTGAACAGCAGCTTCCGGAAGACGCGCAGGAACTCGGACCGCTCCGACATCTCCTCGGCCTCCCGCCGGGGGATGCCGAAGTTCTCCAGCACCTCCACGCCGCGCAGCCGGTCGCGCATCAGGTAGCAGCCCTCGATGACGAACTCCTCGCGCTCGCGGCGCTCGGCGTCGGTGAGCTGCCGGTAGTAGTCGCGCAGGGCCATCCGGCCGAACGCCACGTGCCGGGCCTCGTCCTGCATCACGTACGCGAGGATCTGCTTGGGCAGCGGCTTGTTCGTGCTGTCGCGGATCATGCCGAACGCGGCGAGCGCCAGCCCCTCGATGAGCACCTGCATGCCCAGGTACGGCATGTCCCAGCGGGAGTCCCGCAGGGTGTCGCCGAGCAGCGACTTGAGGTTGTCGTTGATCGGGTACAGCATCCCGATCTTCTCGTGGAGGAAGCGCCCGTAGATCTCCGCGTGCCGGGCCTCGTCCATGGCCTGGGTGGCCGAGTAGAACTTGGCGTCCATGTCGGGGACCGCCTCGATGATCCGCGCCGCGCAGATCATGGCGCCCTGCTCGCCGTGGAGGAACTGGCTGAACTGCCACGACGCGTAGTGGCGGCGCAGGTCCCCCCGGTCCTTCTCCGTCATCTTCGACCAGTGGCGCGTCCCGTAGACCGTCATGGCCTCGTCCGGGGTGCCGAGCGGGTCGTACGGGTCGACCTCCAGGTCCCAGTCGATGCGCCGGGCGCCGTCCCACTGCTTGTCCTTGCCCTTCTGGTACAGGGCGAGGAGGCGCTCGCGCCCCTCGTCGTACTCCCAGGAGAAGCGGGCGGCCCCGGAGGCGGGGACCTCCCAGTTCACGGGGCCGGGCTCGTTGGCGTAGAGGTCCAGCGTCGACACAGTCGGGCTCCTTCGCGTCGGCTGCGGTGGGACCGCGGCCCCGGGGCGGGGCCGTGGGCGGGGGGTCGGGTCGGACGGCAGGGGACATTCAAGAGCATGGGGCCATGCCCGGCGCGGGCGCCTCCCGGCACGGGCGCCACCCGGCGGCGGCGCACGCACCGGCGGGCACGGGCGCCGTACGGCGGCGGCGCACGCACCGGCGGGCTCGGGCGCCACCCGGCGGCGGCGCACCGCCGGGGCGGGCGCGCGGTCGCCGGCGACGGGCCTTCTCTCGCAGGGTCCACCGTGTTAGACGCCGGGTCAACAAGTCGTGCCGGAGGGATTGACGGGCTTACTGACAGGCAGTCTCATAAGGGGGCGACCGCAGAACCCGAAGCCGACTGCGAGGTGGCCGAGACCATGACGACCGTGTCCGAACCCGATCTGCGCCTGCTGCGCGACGCGCTGGGTCCGCTCCGGGACCGTGAGCAGGTCGCCGCGCGGCTGCTGGAGTCCTCCGCCAAGCACTCGTTCGACCCCGACACCGAACTCGACTGGGACGCGCCGTTCGAGGACGGCAAGTGGTTCTGGCCGCCGGAGCTGGTCTCCCTCTACGACACGCCGCTGTGGCGGAAGATGTCCGAGGAGCAGCGCATGGAACTCGCCCGGCACGAGGCGGCGTCGCTCGCGTCGCTGGGCATCTGGTTCGAGATCATCCTGATGCAGCTGCTGGTCCGGCACATCTACGACAAGTCGCTGACCAGCAACCACGTCCGGTACGCGCTCACGGAGATCGCGGACGAGTGCCGCCACTCCATGATGTTCGCGCGCATGATCCAGAAGTCCGGGGCGCCCGCGTACCCGGTGCCGCGCGTCTACCACAACATGGCGCGGCTGCTGAAGACCGTGTCGACGACGCCGGGTTCCTTCGCCGCGACGCTGCTCGGCGAGGAGATCCTCGACTGGATGCAGCGGCTCACCTTCCCGGACGAGCGCATCCAGACCCTCGTGCGCGGCGTGACCCGCATCCACGTGGTGGAGGAGGCCCGGCACGTCCGCTACGCGCGCGAGGAGCTGCGCCGCCAGATGGTCACCGCGCCGCGCTGGGAGCAGGAGTTCACCCGGCTCAGCTGCGGCGAGGCGGCGCGGGTCTTCTCGGTCTGCTTCGTCAACCCACGGGTGTACGAGCAGGTCGGCCTCGACCGCCGCGAGGCCGTCGCGCAGGTGAAGGCGAGCGGCCACCGCAGGGAGGTCATGCAGACCGGCGCCAAGCGGCTGACGGACTTCCTGGACGACATCGGCGTCCTGCGGGGCGCGGGCCGCCGCCTGTGGAAGAGCTCGGGCCTGCTGGCGTAGGACGTGGCAGCGGGACGGACCCCGCGGACGGGTACGGACGCGGGGCCGGGCGCGGTCCCGGCTCCGGGTGCCGGTGGGCGGCCGGGTGCGGACCGGCGCGCGCGGCCGGGGGCGGACACGGGTGCCGCCCCGGGGCCGGCGTCCCGGCGGGGCCGCGGGCGCGGGGCGGTGCGTGGCCGGGTCGTGGCGGTGGTGGCCGGGCGCCGGGGGCCGCGTACACCCGGCGGGGTTACGCTCTCGGGCATGACCAGTGCCGCCACGCCCGCGTACCGCCGGCTCAGCGTCGAGGAGCGGCGCGCCCAGCTGCTCACCGCCGCGCTGTCGCTGTTCGCGCACCGGGCGCCCGAGGACGTGTCGCTGGACGACGTGGCCGAGGCGGCGGGCGTCTCCCGGCCGCTCGTGTACCGGTACTTCCCCGGCGGCAAGCAGCAGCTGTACGAGGCCGCGCTGCGGTCGGCCGCCGACCGGCTGGAGCTGTGCTTCGCCGAGCCGCCCGAGGGCCCGCCCACCGAACGGCTCGCCCGGGTGCTCGACCGGTACCTGGCGTTCGTGGACGAGCACGACGCCGGGTTCGCGGCGCTCCTGCAGGGCGGCAGCGTCGCCGAGACCTCCCGCACGACGGCCATCGTCGACGAGGTGCGCCGGTCCGCCGCCGAGCAGATCCTCGTCCACCTGGACGTCCCCGAGCCGGGGCCCCGGCTGCGGATGATGGTGCGCACCTGGATCGCGTCCGTCGAGGCGGCGTCGCTGATCTGGCTGGACGAGGGCAAGCGCCCTCCGCTCCCCGAGCTGCGCGGCTGGCTGGTCGACCACCTGGTGGCCCTGCTGGCGGCCACGGCGGCGACGGACGGGCAGACCGCGCGGGTCGTGCGGGCCATGCTCGCGCTGGAGAAGCCGGACGGGCCCGTGGGGACGCTGGCACGCCGGGTCGGGCCCGTGGTGGGCGGGGCCGCGCACCTGCTGTGAGCCGGGCCGCGCCCCTGCCGGGCGGCGGGCGGGGTGTGAGACTGGAGGGGTGCGAAGCGAGAACACCCCCTTCTCCGGCGGCCCCCTCGACGGCCGCGTCCTGCCGGTGCTGACCGGCCCGACGGGACACCCGCCGAAGTGGTACGAGGTCCCCGTCCCGAACGACGACGGCGGCCCGCCCACGGTGTACGCGTACCGCCGCGTACCCGCCGGTCACACCAAGCGGCTCGGGCTGCAGCGGGGCTGGATCTACGCGTACGAGCCCGCGGGCCGCGAACGGCGCACGCTCAAGTGGCCCTGGTCCAAGCCCGGGGCCGGACCCGCGTAGCCCGGCCGGGTGACCGGTCTGGGCCGGTTCGCCCATTCGTCGTTTCGTCGCCTTGTCTGACGAGCCATCATCTCCCCGTCGAACCGGAGGTGGTGGCCCATGACGTTCCGCAGGGGCGCGGCCGTGCTCGCGCTCGCCTCGGCGCTGGTGCTCGGCGCGCCCTGGCCCGCGCCGCAGCCGCCCCCCGCGCGCGCCGAGGGCGAGTCGGTGTCCGCGCTGCTGGCGCGGCTCCAGCGGCTGTACCGGGACGCGGAGGCGGCCGGGGAGACGTACACCGCCGCCGGGGAGGAGCTGGCCGCGCAGAGCGCCGAGGTGCGGCGCCTGGGCGGGGACCTGGCGCGCACCCGCGACGCGCTGGCGAGGGCGCGGGACGCCGCCGGGCGCCTGGCGCGCGCCCAGTACCAGGGGCGCGGCGACCTCTCCCCCGCCCTGCGGCTGCTGTTCGCGGGCGACCCGGAGCACGCCCTGGACCAGGCGCTGGTGCTGCGGCGCCTGGCGCGCGAGCAGGCGGCCACCATCGCCCGGCTGGAGGGCGGCGAGAAGCGGGCGGACGCGGTGGCCACGGCGGCGCGCAGGGCCCTGGACCGCAAGCAGGCCCTGATCGCCGCGCGGCAGCGGGCCCGCGACGGCGCCCTGGACCGGCTGCGGCAGGTCGAGGAGGCGCTGGCCGGGCTCTCGCCGGAGCGGCTCGCGGAGATCGCCGCCCTGGAGCGGGACCGGACCGGTCAGGCCCAGCGGGAGCTGCTGGGCGGCGACGCGCCGGCGGAGGAGGACGCCCCGTCCGCGAAGGGCGCCGAGGCCGTGGCGTACGCGGTGGAGCAGCTCGGCAAGCCGTACGAGGCGGGCGCCTCGGGCCCCCGCGCGTTCGACGACTCGGGGCTGGCGGCGCGGGCCTGGGCGGCGGCGGGCCTGCCGGTGCCGCGTACCAGCGGCGAGCAGTGGCGGACCCTCCCGAGGGTGCCGCTGCGCTCCCTGCGCCCCGGCGACCTGGTGGTGTACTACCCGGAGGCCACGCATGTGGCGCTGTACGCGGGCGGCGGGCGGGTCGTGCACGCCCCGCGCCCGGGCGCCGCCGTGGCCGTGTCGCCGCTGGCCGCGCTGCCGGTGCTGGGCGCCGTACGGCCCGACGCGGACGCCCCGCCGCTGGACGGGTACACCCCGCCGGCCCTGGCGGACGGCGGGGGCGGCGGGGTGTGAGGGCCGGGGGCGTCAGGCGGACGTCACTCCGCGGCGGCCGCCTTCAGCAGGGCGGCGGTCTTCTCCGGGTCGTACAGGAAGTTCTCGAAGTCCGACGGGTCGTTGAAGCCGTTGGCGAAGCGGTGGGCGACGGACGGGTACTCCTGGCCGGCGCCGATCAGCCGCAGGACGTGCTCCGGCGGGACGCCCAGCATGGCGTTGGTCCACTTGGTGACGTGCTGGGCGGTGTCCCAGTACCGGTCGAACGTGGCCCGCATCCACTCCTCGTCGAACGGCCGGTCGCCGTGCTCGACGATGGACGCCAGATAGCTCGCGGCGCACTTTGACGCGGAGTTGGAACCCTGCCCGGTGATCGGGTCGTTGGCCACGACGACGTCCGCGACGCCCAGCACGAGCCCGCCTCCGGGGAGGCGCCCGACGGGCTTGCGGACGGTCGGCGCGTAACGGCCGGCGAGGGTGCCGCCCGCGTCGGTCAGCTCGACCTTGGTGGCGCGGGCGTACTCCCACGGCGTGAAGCGCTCCATGAGCTCCAGGGTCAGCGCCAGGTGCTCGGCCGGGTCCTTGACGCCCCGGAAGACGTCGAGCGGCCCACCGGGGATGCCCTCCCAGAACAGGATGTCCGCGCGGCCGCTCGTGGTGAGCGTCGGCATCACGAACAGCTCGCCCACGCCGGGCACCAGGTTGCAGCGCACGGCGTCGTACTCGGGGTGCTCGGGGCGCGGGCCCATACCGTGCACGTACGCCACGGCCAGCGCGCGCTGCGGCTCGGTGAACGGGGACCGGGACGCGTCCCGCTCGAACATCGACACCAGCTCGCCCTTGCCGGCGGCGACGAGGACCAGGTCGTAGGTGCGGGAGAAGAAGTCCAGGTCGGAGACGGCCGCGCCGTGGATGACGAGCTGGCCGCCGCGCTGCGCGAACGTGTCCATCCAGCCGGCCATCTTCACCCGCTGGTCGACGGACTGGGCGTAGCCGTCGAGCCGCCCCACCCAGTCGACGGCGCGGCTGCCGTCGGGGCCCGCGACGGAGATGCCGAGGCCCTCGATGCGGGGCGCCTGGGGCTCCCAGAAGTTCAGGCCGAGGTCCCGCTCGTGCTGGAGGGCGGTGTGGAACATGCACTGCGTGGACATGACGCGCCCGTAGCGGATCTCGTCGGCCGTCCGGTTCGACATCAGGGTGACCTCGTACCCCTGTGCCTGGAGGCCGAGGGCGAGCTGGAGCCCGGACTGGCCGGCTCCGACGATGAGTATCTTCCGCATCGAGAGGGGGCCTCTTTCCTTGGGTGGCGCCGCGGTGGGCGCGGGTTGAGCGGGACGGCGGGGGGCGGCGGGGAGCGGCACGGACCCGCCGGGCGGTGCCCGTCGGGCCCCTCGGGGCCCTGCGGGTCCTGCCGGACGGGTCCGGGGCCGCTAGGCGGGGGTCGCCTCCAGGGCGCGCATGACGAGGGCGAGCAGCGACTCGATGACGGTGAATCGTTCCCGCGCGTCCATGAGCACGATGGGCACGTCCTTCGGGACGGTCAGCGCGTCCCGTACGTCCTCCACCTCGTACCGCTCGGTGCCCTCGAACTGGTTGACGGCCACCACGTACGGCATGCCGCAGCTCTCGAAGTAGTCGAGCGCGGCGAAGCAGTCGGTGAGCCGGCGGGTGTCGGCCATGACGACGGCGCCGATCGCGCCGCGCACCAGGTCGTCCCACATGAACCAGAAGCGCTCCTGGCCCGGTGTGCCGAACAGGTACAGGACGAGGTCGTCGTCGAGGGTGACCCGCCCGAAGTCCATGGCGACGGTGGTGGTGAGCTTGTCGGGGGTCGCGGAGAGATCGTCGGTGTCCGCGCTGGCCTGGGTCATCAGGGCCTCGGTGCGCAGCGGTGTGATCTCGGAGACCGATCCGACGAAGGTGGTCTTGCCGACGCCGAAGCCGCCCGCGACGACGACCTTGGTGGCGATGGGGGCGCGCTCGGGGTCGAGCTGCCAGGGTGCCGGGACCTCCTCGTCCGGCAGGTCAGAGACGGCGAAGTCCACTCAGCACCCTTTCCAGCAGTGCGCGGTCGGGCTGACCGGAGCCGTGTCCGGTCCCGTACACACGGAGCTTTCCCTGGTCGGCCAGGTCGCTGATCAGCACCCGTACGACTCCCAGCGGCATCCGCAGCAGCGCGGACACCTCGGCGACCGTCCGCATGCGGCGGCACACCTGGACGATGGCCCGCATCTCCGGCATGAGCCGACCGCCGGGCCTGGCGGACCGCCCGTCGGCCGCCTCGGCGGCGGCCGCGGCCGGGGCGGCGACGAACGTCTCGACCAGCAGGACGTGCCCGAAACGGGTCCGTCCGCCGGTCAGCGAGTACGGGCGGACGCGGGCGGGCCTGCGGCCCTCCCCGCGCACCGGCAGCTTGGCCGACAGCGCCGTCATCGTCCGCCCTCCATCGACTGGCGCAGCTCACTGCGCAGTTCCGGGGTGAGCACGTGTCCGGCACGGCCCACGAACAGCGCCATGTGGTACGCGACGATGCTCATGTCGCAGTCGGGAGCGGCGTGCACGCCGAGCAGCGAGCCGTCGCTGATCGACATGACGAAGACGCTGCCCTCCTCCATCGCGACCATCGTCTGCTTGACGGCTCCGCCGTCCATGAGGCGGGCGGCGCCCACGGTCAGGCTGGCGATGCCGGACACGATGGTGGCGAGGTCGGCGCTGGAGCCCCGCGGGCCGCGCGGCCGGTCCGCGCCCGTCTCACCGGGGGCCTTGCCCGTCGCCTCCGGGTCGGACGAGAGCAGGAGCAGGCCGTCCGACGAGACCACGGCGACCGACCGGACGCCAGGCACCTCCTCCACGAGATTGCCCAGCAGCCAGTGCAGGTTGCGTGCCTCGCTGCTCAGTCCTTGGGTGCCGGTGCCGGTCGTCGGACTCAACTGTGTGCCTCCTCGACTGTGTCCCCCGCTCCTGGTGCCGCTTCTTCCGTTCCCCCGGCCAGCTCCGCCTCCACGTCGCGCCGCCCTTCCTTGGCGCCCTGGTGGAAGCCGCCGAGCCTGCGCCGCAGCTCCTCCGCGTTCACTCCGCCGGTGCGTTCGGCGCGGGTGACGCCCGCGTCGACGATCCGGGGGGTCCGCTTCGGCAGGCCCTTGTCGGTGACCCGCCCCGCCGCCGGCCCGTCGTCCGCCGTCCTGGTGTGCTCGGCCTCCCCGCCGGGCGCGGGCAGCCGCACCTGGAGGGTCGCCTCGTGGACGGCCGGCTCGCCGTCCCCGGTGTCCCCGGTGGCGGCCGGGGCGTGGTCGTCGGCGGTGTCATGCCGGTCGTGCTCGTCGTGGGCCCTGGCCCCCGCCTGCTCGGCGTCCTGCCGGGTGCCCCGGTCCTCGTCCCGGGCGGGGTCCGCGGCCTCGGCGTCCGGGGCATGGGCCTCGTCGCGTACGGGCTCGGCGTCCTCCCGTACGGGCTCGGTCTCGCCCCCTGCGGGCTGTGCGGTCTCCCGTACGGGCTCGGCGTCGTCCGGCGCGGCCTCGGCGTCCGGCGCGGCCTCGGCGGCGTCCCGTGGGGGCTCCTCCGCTGCCGTCGCCGGGCCGGTGCCGGACGCTTCGGGGTCCGCCGGGGCGGCCGGGTCGGGCTCGGTCCTGCGGGACGGCAGCGCGTTGGAGTTGGCCTCCGCCACCGATCCCGGCAGGGACACCGCCGGCATGCCCTCGGCGAGGGCGACCGCCGGGGGGCCGGCCGTCGGCGGGGCGTCCGGCAGGAGGGCCTGCGGGAGGACGACGACGGCCGTCACCCCGCCGTCCTGCTCCGCCCGCAGCTCGACCCGCACCCCGTGGCGCGCCGCGAGCAGCGCGGCCACGCGCAGGCCGAGGCCCTCGCCCTCGGGGGCGCCCTCCTGGCCCGCGTCCGCGTCCCGCGACGGCACCGCCGCGGCCTCGGCGAGCGCCGGGTCCGCGAGGCGGGCGTTCAGGTCGGCGAGCCGGGCCGGGGTGATCCCGATGCCCTTGTCGCGTACGGAGAGCATCACGTCACCGCCGTCCAGCAGCCAGCCGGACAGCTGGACCGTGGCGTCCGGCGGCGAGAACGACGTGGCGTTCTCCAGGAGCTCGGCCAGCAGGTGGCTGATGTCGTCGGCGGCGAACCCGGCCACGTAGGCGTGCTGCGGCAGCGACTGGATGGCGACCCGCTCGTACCGCTCGATCTCGCTGACGGCGGCGCGCAGCACGTCGACCAGCGGGACGGGGCCCTGGTGGGCGTGGCTGTGCTCGTGCCCGGCGAGGATCAGCAGGTTCTCGCTGTGCCGGCGCATGACCGTGGCCATGTGGTCGAGCTTGAACAGTGTGGCGAGCCGCTCCGGGTCCTGCTCGCGCTCCTCCAGCTTCTCGATGACGGTCAGCTGCCGTTCGACGAGGCCGAGGGTGCGCAGGGAGAGGTTGACGAACGTGTGGTGGACGCTGTGCCGCTGCCGCTCCAGCTCGGCGGTGAGCCGCTCGGTCTCGGCGCGCAGCTGCGCGTGGTGGGCGGCCAGTTCGGCGGCGGCGCTCTCCCGGTGCTCGTCCCGCGAGGCCCGTGAGCCGAGCTCCAGGAGCTTGGCGTGCAGGGTGTTGAGGGAGCGTACGACCTGGGCGAACTCGTCGTTGCGGCCCGTGAACCGGATCGGCTCCTCGCTCTGCGGCGCTGCGGCGACGCGGGCGGCGCCCAGGCGCAGGACGGCGAGGGGGCGGGTGAGGGTGCGGGCGACGGCGGTGGAGACGCCGATGGCGAGGAGGAGGCAGCCGCCGAGCAGGGCGATCCGCAGCTCCAGGGTGGTGACGTCGCTGTCGCGCAGCCCCTTCATGCGCTCGACCTGGCGGGTGGCGAGGGTGGACTCGACGCCGCGCATCTGCTCGATGCGGGCGGTGAGCGCGGCGGAGAGCCGCTCCGGGTCGGTCCTCCGCTCGGCGCGGGTCAGGGCAGGGCCGTCGGCGAGCTTGCCGAGGTAGTCCTCGGCGGCCTTCACCTCGGGTCCGGTGACGGTCGCGGCGAGCGACTCCCGGCTCGGGGTGTCGGCGGTGCTCTCGAAGTCGGCGAGGGCGACCTGTTCGCGGACGCGGGCGCGGTGGGCGGCGGCGCTCAGCGCGTCACGGGAGCGCGCGGCGGCCTCGGCGCCCGGGTCCTCCTCGGTGACGTACCGGCCGCTGACCGGGTCGTAGACGGTGCGTCCGCCGCCGCCCTGGCTGGGCACGGCGAGGGCGGCGAGGAGCAGGCCGCGGGTGGCGGAGGCCTGCTCGACGGCCTGGCCGAGCTCGGCGGGGGCGCGGCCGGGGCCGTCGGCGGCGCGGGCGGGCGTGCGGTCGGCGAGCTGCGCGGCGAGGGCCCGCAGCTTGTCGATGACGTCCGTGTAGGCGCGGTGGGCGGCGAGCGCGTCGCCGTCGCCGGTCAGGGCGGTGCGGCGCAGGGAGGGCACGTCGGCGAGCGCGCGGCGCACCTCGTCGGGCGCGGCGCCGCGGATCTCCTTGATCTGGCGGTCGACGCGGGCGCTGTGGGTGCCGGAGAGCGCGGGCTTCGCAGGGGCGGCGCTCCCGTCGGCGGTGCCCGTGCCCTCGCCGTCGCCTGTGCCGTCCTGGCCTTCCCGGTCCTTGCGCGGGGCGGCGTCGCGGCCGGCGGCGATGTAGGCGGTGACCTCGTCGCGCTCGTCGGCGAGGGAGTGGGCGAGGGTGACCGCCTGCCGGTTCAGCTCGGCGAAGGTGACCAGGCTCTGCGACTCCGTCAGATCGGCGGAGGTGGCGAGCACGCCGGGGGTCCCGGCGCCGATGACGGTGATGCCGACGAGGGCGACGCCGGCCACGAGCCGGCTCCGTACCCGTACGCTGCGGCCGCCCGGAACATGGGGATCGCCGGGAGTGTCACTGCGCTTCTGCACCGGTGCTCACATTCTTGAACTCGTTCGCCCATGAAGCAGAGGTGACGACCGGTCACACAAAGGAGAGCGCTCCCACCCCTGGTACGGCTTCCGACCATTCCAGCCCTTTTGGGAAGCGAGCACCCCTCGGCCGCTCCGCCACCCGAACGAGTGAACAACACTCCTGAGTTGGCTAACAACTTCTGGCCCCGGCCGCGCCGGGCGCCGGGTTGGACCTTCCGCGCGGGCTTTGGCAATATGCCCGCCCGCATGTCGGGGCGGGCGGCCGGGGAGGGTGGGCACAAACCCGCCCGCACGCCGCTGACCTGCCGGTAGGGCGTCTTCACGCGCTCTGTGCGCGGAGTGAAGGAGTCATGCAGACTGAACCGCATGTACGTGGAAACCGCCTCCCTGCCCGGCGATCCCGAACGCCCCAACGAGGACTGGGCCGCCACGGCGGTTCCGGCGTCCGGTCTGGGCGGGGTCCTGGTGGTTCTGGACGGGGTCACGCCACCGTCCGTGGACGTGGGTTGTGTGCACCCGGTGCCCTGGTACACGGCCCGCCTCGGGGGCGCGCTGACCGAACTGTCCGCTTCGCGGCGGGACCTGACGCTCGCGGAGGTCCTGGCGGAGGCAATCCGGCGCACCGCGGACTCCCACTCCGGATCGTGTGACCTTTCTCACATTCGCACACCGCAGGCGACGGTGGTCCTGGCGCGCTGGGACGCGGAGGCCGTCGAGCACCTGGTGCTGTCCGACTCGGTGCTGCTGCTGGAGTCCCCTGAGGGGGAGGTCCTGGCGGTGCGGGACGACCGGCTGGACCTCGTCCCGCCGGAGGTGCTGCGCTCCCACGAGGCGACGGACCGGCTGCGCAACGCGGAGGGCGGCTTCTTCACCGCCGCCGCGGACCCGGCGGTGGCGGCGCGGGCCGTGACCGGGGTGACGCCCAGGCCGGCCGTACGGGCGGTGGCGGCGCTCACCGACGGGGCGGCGCGCTGGGTGGAGCTGTTCGGCGAGGGCGACTGGGCCGAATGCCTGGGCGTACTGCGCAAGGAGGGCGCGCGGGGCCTCCTGGAACGGGTGCGGGCGCTGGAGCTGCGGGACGCCGAGGCGGGCGGGGTGCGCCGCTGGAAGCTCCACGACGACGCGACGGCGGTGTACGCGGAGCTGTGAGCCGGCGGGGGCGGCGGTGCGGGCTTCCGGGGGCGGGGCTTGCGGGGCGGAGTCTTTGGGGCCGGGGCTTGCGGGGCGAGGGCTCCGGGCCAGGCGGTCTTGCGGGCGGGGTCTTACGGGCCGGGTCTTACGGGCGGGGTCTCACGGGCGGGGCGCGCCGCCCTGGTCGCGGCCGTCGGAGCCGGTGTTGAGCTGGTGGAGCAGCCGGGCGAGTTCGGCGACCTCGGCGCGGTCCCATCCGGAGAGCTTGCGCACATAGCGGGCGCGGCGGGCGTCGCGTACCCGGCGGAAGCGGTCGCGGCCCTCGTCGGTGAGGCGGACGAGCCAGGCGCGCCCGTCGGCCGGGTCGGGTTCGCGGGCGATGAGGCCCAGGTCCTCCAGGGCGCGCAACTGGCGGCTGACGGTGGCCTTGCCGACGCCGAAGTACCCGGCGAGCTCGGTGGCCCGCTGGCCGCCCGCCTCGTCGAGCCGGACGAGCAGCCCGTACGCGGAGGACTCCAGCTCCGGGTGGACCTCCCGGGCCATCTCGCCGGACGAGGCGCGGGCGCGGCGCAGGAAGACCGCGAGCTCCCGTTCGAGCGCGAGGTAGGCCTGATCGGGCACACCGCCGTCCGCGCCGCCGGTGCCGGCGGCCTGCCCGGTGCCGGGGCCGCGCCCGTCGGGGGCGCCGTCGCCGCGGCGTGCCGGCTCGTCGCGTCCCGGCTCGTCGCCCGTGCCGTCTGCCCGCATGTCCGCACCCCTCGCGCGTCCTCACCGCCGTACCGCGGCCTGTCCCGTGGTACGCCCAGTATTCCGCAGGGAACGGGGCGTCAGCGCAGGTCGAGGGGGCGGGCCGGCGGGCCGTCCCGGCGGACCGCGGCGAGGAGCTCGGGCAGTCGCGGCGGCCACAGCGGCTCGTCGGCGGCGGCCAGCTCCTCCGCGCTCCACCAGCGCCAGCGCAGGATGCCGTCCTCGGCGTGGGCGGCGGCGAGATCGCCCGACGGCTCGCGGCGCGGGGCCGGCGCGGCGGCGAGGAACACGTGCTCGTGCTGGCGCACGGGAACACCCGCGCGGGTGAAGTCGTGCTCCCACAGACACAGCAAGGGGCCTACTCCGACGTCGGTCCAGCCGGTCTCCTCGCGCAGTTCGCGCAGGGCGCCCTCGGCGGGTGTCTCGCCCGGTTCGGTCCCGCCGCCGGGCATCGCCCAGTGGACGCCGACTTCCTCGTTGTCGTAGCGGAACAGGAACACGGCGCCCTCGGCGTCGAGCACGGCGACGCGGGCGGCCTTCCTCGGTGTGCGCACCGGGACAGTCTGCTACGGAAGCGCCTTCGGTGCGGGGTGGTTTCCCCGTGCGGGGCGGCTTCTCCGTGCGGGGCGGCTCTCCGTGCGGGGTGGTTTCCCCGTGCGGGGCGGCTCTCCGTGCGGGGCGGCTCTCCGTGCGGTGTGGTTCCGGCGCGCCGACGCACCGCTGCCCCGGTGCCCCGGTACGCCGGAACCGCGCTACCGGTGCCGTTCCACGGGCGCGTCGCAGCGCGACCGCGGAAGCTCCCCCTATGAGCCCGGCGGGACTGGTCGTGTTCCCGCCGGGGTCCGGCGGGAACATCCTGCCCGGCGTGGCCGGCGGGCGGTACCTCCGGTCGGCCCCCTCCGACCGGCGGGCGGCTCACAGCGGCAGGACCGCCCGTACGGCGAACCCCCCGTCCGGGCACCGGCCGGCCGACAGCGACCCGCCCAGCAGCGCGGCGCGTTCCCGCAGCCCGACGAGCCCGTACCCGCCGCCGGGCAGCACGTCCCCCGACCCGGCGCACGGGCCCGGCGCGGGCTCCGGGCACGGCTGCGGCGGGTGTACGGGCCGGGGGCCGCCCGCCGGCCCGGGGGGCGGGGCGTTGCGGACCTCCACCGTCAGGGCGGCGCCGTCCGGCGCCGGGGCGACGCGGACCGAGACGGGGGCGCCCGGGGCGTGTTTGCGGACGTTGTTCAGGGACTCCTGGACGATGCGGAACACCGCGCACTCCACCTCCGCGGACGGCTCCGCCGCGGGCGCCTCCACATCGACCGTGACGTCCAGCAGGCTGTCGTCCGTCAGGTCCCGCAGCCCGTCGAGGCCGGTGCGGCCCGCGGTGCGGGCGGCACCGGGGTCGGAGGCGCGCAGCACGCCCACCATGTCGCGCAGCTCCTCCAGCGCCTGCACGCTGTGGCGGCGGATGCTCTCGGCGGTGTCCCGCTTCCACGCGTCGGCGGTCTCGGCGGCGCGCAGGGCGCCCGACTGGACGGCGATGATGCCCACGTGGTGGGCGACCGTGTCGTGCATCTCCCGGGCCAGCCGGGCCCTTTCGCGGGTGACGGCGCGCTCGGCCTCCAGGCGCTGCTCCCGCTCGCGGGTGGCGGTGAGGTCGGCGAGGCGGGCGCGCAGTTCGAGGCGGGTGCGGGCGAGCAGGCCGAGCGCGGTGGGGCCCATGCTCATCAGGACGCCCGCCTCGACGTAGGTGAGGACCTCCTGGCGGGTCATCGCCGGGAGGTCCTCCACGGGCCACGGGCAGGACGCCGCCGCGAAGAGCAGCACGCACGCCGTCGCGGTGCGGCGCCGGGAGCCGCCGGACGCCACCTGGAACATCGCCACCATGGGCGGCAGCCACAGGTACCCGGCCAGCATCGCGGGCAGGGTCGCGCACAGGGTGGCCGTCGGCAGGCGCCGCCGCAGCGGCAGGACCAGCGCGGCCACCGCGCACACGGCGAGCGGCAGAGCGGTGAAGTGCTCGTCGACGGTGAGGAGTTCGGCCGCAGCGACGGCCACGAGGAGCCCCTCGGCTGCCGCGCGGCGCCACCTCACCGTACGAGCCGGAGCTGGTGCGCCCGGACCGCCGCCTGCACCCTGTTGGTCACGCCCAGTTTGCCCAGCACCGTACTGACGTGGTCCTTCACGGTGGTCGTCCCGATGAGCAGCCGCCGGGCGATCTCGGCGTTGGACAGGCCCTCCGCGAGCAGCACGAGGACCTCCCGTTCGCGCGGAGTGAGGTCGTCCGCGTCCGCCCGGTCCCGCCGGGGGTCGTCCGGGTCAGCGGACTCCCCGCTCTGCGCGCGTAGATAGCCGTCGACGACCGTACGGGCGACCTTGGGCGCGATGACCCTGCCGCCGGCCGCCAACTCCTTGATCAGGTACTCCAGTTGCTCGGGGGCGGTGTCCTTCAGCAGGAATCCGGCGGCCCCGCCGCGCAGCGCCGCCGACAGGTGCTCGTCCGCGTCGAACGTGGTGAGCATCGCCACCACGGGCGGCTCGGGCAGGGCCCGCAGGTCCGCGAGGACGTCCAGGCCGTGCCGGTCGGGCATGCGGACGTCGAGGAGGACCACGTCGGGCCGGTGGGCGCGCGCCTCACCGAGCGCCTCCGAGCCCGTACACACCGCGACGACGCGTGTGCCGTCGAAACCGTCGACGATCCGCCTGAGGCCCTCTCTGATCAGGACCTCGTCGTCGACGATCATCACGTGCACTGCTGAACGGTTCATACGGCCGGACCCCACTCAGGCGTTCTGGAGCGCCCTCAGCATAGGCGCTGCACGGCCGGGCGAGGACCCGTGCGCGGGCCGGGCGGAGGCCCCCGGCGCCCTTGGCGCCGGGGGCCTCCGGTCAGCGGAGCGCGTCCGCCGACTCGCCTCGGCTCAGCCGCACTTGCCCGCCGGGCGGGCGCGGGTGACGAGGTTCGTCCAGCCGCTGGTGCCGTCCAGCCAGACGACGCGGGTGCCGGAGTCGGCGGCCGGGGAGAGCTGCATGCCCCGGTCGCAGGACATCCGCTGGACGCGCGAGCCGTCCGCGGCGAGCTGCCAGATCTTCGGCAGGTCCGCGTTGGCGAGGGCGCCGGAGCCGTCGCCGGCGGGGGCCGGTGCGGCGCTGACGGTGACCGCCGTGTCGGAGACGGTCAGGTCGCCGGCGATCAGCGCGCCCGGCTTGTACTCGCTGCTGATGTCGTAGGTGCCGGTGCCGTCGTGCCCCGTCCTGCGGATGGTCGTCTGGCCCTCGTCGTCCAGGTTCTCGTCGTTGAGCCAGAAGACATGCGTGGCGTTGATACCGGTGCCGCCCAGCGACTGGGGTTCGCCGTGCTGCTCGGCGAGCACCGCCTTGCCGGTGGCCAGGTCGAGGATCTCCACGCCGAGCCGGTCGCCGTCGCCGGCCGGGTACAGCTTGGCGTAGGCGACGCGGCCGTGGCCGATCGACGGCAGCCCGGTGAGCGTGTCGGTGCGGGCGCCGTCGACGTACGCGGGCCGGGGGTCGCCGGGCCGCAGCAGCCCCACGTGGCGGCCGTCGCCGAACAGGTCGTACAGGTCGAAGACGGTCACGCCCCGGTCGACGCGCACGCTGAGCACGTCGGCCTGGGTGGTCAGCAGCCGCTTGACGGGCCCGCCGGCGAGCGGCCGGGACAGGATCTCGACGTTCTCCGCGCCGTACGCGACCCACACGACGGTGCGGCCGTCGGTCGCCGGGTTCACGTGGAAGCGGCCGTCGTTGGGGCTCATCAGCCTGGGCGCGCCCTTGCCGTCGATCCGGCCCGCGTACACCGAGTACGGCTCCGAGCCGTCGTCGTTGGAGGTCGCCGCGGTCCACCAGCCGCCGCCGGCGTGCACCTGCGTGCCGTCGGTGTTGACCTTGCGCAGCAGCGTGTCGGAGTCGGCCCCCAGGGCGTTCTCCCAGCCGCGGACGATGCCGTGCGCGTTGAAGGAACGCTTCACGGTGTCGGTCTGGCGGGCGGTCGCCCCGAGCGCGCGGGCCGCGGCGACGACGGCCTCGCGGCCCTCGGTGAACCCGTCGAGCGGGGTGAGGTACTCGGTCAGCGCCTTGTACACGATCCGGTCGGCGAGCACCGGACCGAGGTCCTGGCGCAGGTCCCACAGGGCTCCGGAGAAGATCGTGGAGTTGAGGTGGACGCCGCCGTTGTCGACGCCGAAGGTGACGCCGATGAAGTCCTTCGCGGTGGTGGCGCCGTCGTCCAGGTCCCGCAGCGCGCACGCGCGGGGCGCGGTAGTGCGGCACAGGTCCTCGCCGATGAGCCCGGCGTCGGGGTCGTCCATGGAGCGGCCCGAGCGGTCGACGTCGATGGCGTTGCCGAAGTAGTCGGCGACGGCCTCGTTGAGGGCGCCGGACTGGCCGGCGTAGACGAGGTCGGCGGTGTTCTCGACGACGCCGTGGGTCATCTCGTGGCCGACGACGTCCAGGTCGGCGGAGAGCGGCCGGAACTCCTCGTCACCGGAGCCGTACACCATCTTGGTGCCGTCCCAGAACGCGTTGACGTACGGCGCCCCGAAGGCGGTGACGCCCACCAGCGAGTTGACGGCCGAGCCGCGTCCGTCGAGGCCGGTGCGGCCGTGGCGCTCCTTGTAGTAGTCGAAGACCTGGCCGGCGGCCCAGTGCGCGTCGACGGCGCCGGACTCGGTGGCGTCCGGCCCGAAGGCGGGGGTGGCGGAGCTGACCGGCTTCAGGTCGTCGGGCCAGGTGCCGAGCACGTCGAAGACGTCCTTGTCGCGGGCGTCCCAGGTGGTGAGCGTGTTGCCGGTGGTGCCGGCCATGCGGGTGTGGTCGGCCATGACGTACGGGCCGTCCGGCGCCGGGCGGTGGACGGCCAGCGGGACCTTGGTCCCGTCGAGGCGGGTGCCGCTGCCGGTGACGGGCGTCCCGGGCGCCGCCGGGGCGCTCTCACGGACCCGCGCGTCCTGGGCGGGCCGTGCGTCCTGGGCGGGGCCTGCCTTCGTACCGGGGCTGGCCTTCGTGCCGGGACGGGCCTGCGTGCCGGGACGGGCCTGCGTGCCGGGACGGGCCTGCGTGCCGGGACGGGCCTGCGTGCCGGGACGGGGCGCGGGGGCGGTGCCGGTGGCCGGGGCGAGGGTCTTGATGCCGGTGTACTGGAGGACCGGGTAGCCCGCGCGGGCGTCGACGTACACGTGCTGGAGGACCGGTTCGCCGGTGACGGGGTGGGTGCCGCGCACGGTCACGTGGTAGGTGAGCACGCCCTCGCCGCGCGGGACGACCACGAGGCCGGCGGAGGCGCCGCGTAACGCCTGCCGCTCGGCGCGGGTGCCCCGCCGGGCCTCGGCGCCGTCCGTCCCGGGGCGGGTGAGGCGGTCGCCGGAGAGGCGGGAGAGCGTCGCGGAGACCGCGCGGCGTACGGCGGTGTCCTCGTCGACCGCCGGCCGGGTGCCGACCGTCAGGCCGGTGAAGTACTTGCCCGAGGTGCCCGTGACGGTGCGCCGGCCCTCGCCGGTCTCCATCCGGACGACGTACTGCCCGCCGAGCACGGGGACGCCGCGGTGTCTCTGCTGGAGCCGTACCGTCTCGTCGGCGCCGTGCCGCAGCGTCCCCACCGGGGCGAGGTCGCGGCGCGGGTCGGGTATCCGGTACCGGCCCCGCTGCGCGGCGAGGTGGGCGCGGGCCGCGTCGGCGGGCGCCGCCTTGGCGTCGGCCGGTTCGTGGAGGCCGTCCACGAGCGCCGGGGTGTCCGTCCCGGGGAGCGGGATGATGTCGGTCCCGGTGGCGGGCGGGGTGGTGCCGGTGGTGTGGGCGGCGGGCCCGCCGGTGTGGGCGCCGGCGGGCCGCGGGTGCCCGGTCCGGGTGGCGTCGGTGGCGTGGGCCGCGGGGATGGCGGTGATCAGCAGCCCGGCGGCGAGGAGCGCCGCTCCCCCGGTGGCGGCCGCCCCCTTCCGCCTGCCGGTTCGCGCCGAAGTCGTCCTGGGTTCGCGCACGGTCGTGTACCCCTCCTACGTGCTTGGTCAGAGCCGTTTTCGGGTGTTCGGGGCCATGCAAGCCTCGGGTGCGGCGGGTGGGCAATGAGCCAACCCCGCCGAGAAGTGGGCACGCACACTTGTGTGTCCGCCGGCGGCGCGGTGAGAATCCCACGCATGATCAAGGGGGGATTGCCCCCACTTGGCCTGGGGGAGGCCGAGGAGCGGGCATATGAGGCTTTGCTGCTGGAACGGGCCGATCGCGTCGAGGGGTTGGCGAGGCTCCTGGGGCTTCCGAGGGAACGGGTGGACACCGCGCTCGACCGGCTGGTGGAGCACGGCTTCGCCCATCCCGCGGACCCCGCGGGGGGCGGCGGGCTGCCGCACCCGGCGGCCCCGGCGGCCGCGATCCGCACTCTCATCGACCGCCGCCAGGCCGAACTGCACCGCCGCGTCGTGGAGTTGGAGCGGCTGCGGCTCACGGCGGAACGGCTGGCGGCGCGGCGGACGGCCGGGCCGGCCGGGGGCGGGTGCGCCGTGGAGGTCGTCACGGGCCGGGACGCGGCGGGCGAGCGGGCCGGCCGGCTGCTGGCCGGTGCGGAACGCGAGGTGCTGCTGATGGACCGGGCCCCGTACGGGGCGCTGGGCACGGGACTGGACGTGGGCGGGCTGCTCGCGCGGGGCGTCGAGGTGCGGGCGGTACTGGACCGGGCCGGCCTCTCCTCACCTGCGCGGGCGCGGGCGGTGGCCGCCCTGGCCCGGCGGGGGCTGCGGGTGCGGATCGCGGCGGGGGTGCCGACGCGGCTGGTGACGGTGGACCGGCGGGTGACGCTGCTGCCGCCGTCGGACGCGGCGGACCCGGGGGCGTACGGCCTGGTGGTGGCCGACGCCCGGCTCCGGGAGGCGCTGGTGCCGCTGTTCGACGCGGTGTGGGACCGCGCCACGCCCTGGAACGGCACGCCGAGCGGGGACCACGGGGGCGGTGCCTACGGCCGGGACGGTGCCGGAGACCAGGACGGTGCCGGAGACCAGGACGGTGCCGCGCGCGACGACCACCGGGGCGGTGCCGCGCGCGACAACCACCGGGGCGGTGCCGGGGACCAGGACGGTGCCGCGCGCGACGACCACCGGGGCGGTGCCGGGGACCGGGACGGCGACCGGCTCGCGGCCGGGGACCGGGGCGGTGCCGGGCACGGGTGCGGCGGGCCCGAGCAGCGGGAGTTGCTGCGGCTCCTCGCGGCGGGCCTCAAGGACGAGGCCATCGCCCGCCGCCTGGGCGTCCACGTCCACACCGCGCGCCGCCGCATCAGCCGCCTCCTGGAGGCCTTGGAGGCCCGTACCCGCTTCCAGGCCGGCGCCCGGGCCACCGCCAGGGGCTGGCTCGACCCGTAGAGCCGAGGCCCCGGTCGTCGGGGCGGCGGCCCGCACACGACCCCACCGCACCCGCCCGGCGGCCCGCACGCGCCCCCACCGCACCCGGCCGGCCCGGCCACGCCCCCGGTCAGGCGGCGACGGTCGCCGCCGCGGTCAGGTCCTCCGCCGCCTCCGCCGACTCGGCGGGCGTCAGGGCGATGTCCAGGACCTGGCGGACGTCCGTCACCGTGTGGACCTCCAGCTTGTCGAGGACCTCGGCGGGCACGTCGTCCAGGTCCGCCTCGTTCCGCTTGGGGATGACGACCGTGGTGATCCCCGCCCGGTGCGCGGCGAGCAGCTTCTGCTTGACGCCGCCGATCGGCAGGACGCGACCGGTCAGCGACACCTCGCCGGTCATCGCCACATCCGTCCGCACCAGTCGTCCGCTGAGCAGGGAGGCGAGCGCGGTGGTCATGGTGACGCCGGCGCTCGGCCCGTCCTTGGGCACCGCCCCGGCCGGGAAGTGGATGTGGACGCCCCGGTCCTTCAGGCCCGTCACGGGCAGTTCGAGCTCGGCGCCGTGCGAGCGCAGGTACGACAGGGCGATCCGCGCGGACTCCTTCATCACGTCGCCGAGCTGACCGGTGAGGGTCAGGCCCGTCGCGCCCGTCTCCGCGTCCGCCAGCGACGCCTCCACGAACATCACGTCGCCGCCCGCGCCGGTGACGGCGAGACCGGTCGCCACACCGGGCACGGACGTCCGGCGCTCGGCCGGGTCCTGGGCGGACTCGGGCACGTGGTGCGGACGCCCGACGAGGTCCCGCAGATCGTCCACGCCGACGGTGAAGGGCAGCTCGCGGTCGCCCAGTTCCGCCTGCGCGGCGACCTTGCGCAGGAGGCGGGCGATGGAGCGCTCCAGGTTCCGCACGCCGGCCTCGCGGGTGTACTCGCCGGCGAGCTTGCGCAGCGCGGCCTCCTCGATCGCCACCTCGTCCCGGTCGAGCCCGGCCCGCTCCAGCTGGCGCGGCAGCAGGTGGTCGCGGGCGATGACGATCTTCTCGTCCTCGGTGTAGCCGTCGAGCCGGACGAGCTCCATGCGGTCGAGCAGCGGCCCGGGGATGGCCTCCAGCACATTGGCGGTGGCGAGGAACACCACGTCGCTGAGGTCCAGTTCCACTTCGAGGTAGTGGTCGCGGAACGTGTGGTTCTGCGCCGGGTCGAGGACCTCCAGCAGCGCGGCGGCCGGGTCGCCCCGGAAGTCGGAGCCGACCTTGTCGATCTCGTCGAGGAGGACGACGGGGTTCATGGACCCGGCCTCCTTGATGGCGCGGACGATCCGGCCGGGCAGGGCACCGACGTACGTGCGCCGGTGGCCGCGGATCTCCGCCTCGTCCCGCACGCCGCCGAGCGCGACCCGCACGAACTTGCGGCCCATGGCGTGCGCGACCGATTCGCCGAGGCTGGTCTTGCCGACGCCCGGCGGGCCGACCAGCGCGAGGACGGCGCCGCCGCGGCGCCCTCCGACGACGCCGAGGCCCCGGTCGGCGCGGCGCTTGCGGACCGCCAGATATTCGGTGATGCGCTCCTTCACGTCGTCCAGGCCGGCGTGCTCGGCGTCGAGGATCTCGCGGGCGCCGCGGATGTCGTACTGGTCCTCGGTCCGCTCGTTCCACGGCATCTCCAGGACCGTGTCCAGCCAGGTGCGGATCCACGAGCCCTCGGGCGACTGGTCGCTGGCCCGCTCCAGCTTGTCGACCTCCTTGAGGGCGGCCTCGCGGACCTTCTCCGGCAGGTCGGCGGCCTCCACGCGGGCCCGGTAGTCGTCGGTGCCGCCGTCGGGGGCCTCGCCGTTCAGCTCGCGCAGCTCCTTGCGCACGGCTTCGAGCTGGCGGCGCAGCAGGAACTCGCGCTGCTGCTTGTCGACGCCCTCCTGGACGTCCTTGGCGATGGACTCCGCGACGTCCTGCTCGGCGAGGTGGTCGCGGAGTTGCTCGGTGGCGAGCTTCAGCCGGGCGACGGGCTCGACGGTCTCCAGCAGGGCGACCTTCTGGGCGGTGGTGAGGAACGGGGAGTACCCGGAGTTGTCCGCGAGGGCGGAGACGTCCTCGATCTGCTGGACCCGGTCCACGACCTGCCAGGCGCCGCGCTTGCGCAGCCAGCTGGTGGCGAGCGCCTTGTACTCCTTGACCAGCTCCGTGACGGCGCCGGGCAGCGGGTCGGGCACGGTCTCCTCGACCTGGGTGCCCTCCACCCACAGGGCGGCGCCGGGCCCGGTCGTGCCGGCCCCGATCCGCACGCGGGCCCGGCCCCGGATGAGCGCGCCGGGGTCGCCGTCGGACAGCCGCCCGACCTGCTCGACCGTCCCGAGGACGCCGATCCCCGCGTACGTCCCGTCCACGCGCGGCACCAGCAGCACCCGCGGCTTGCCGCTGCCCTCCCGCACGGCGGCCTGGGCGGCCTCGACGGCGGCGCGCACCTCGTTGTCGGACAGATCCAGCGGCACCACCATCCCCGGCAGCACGACCTCGTCGTCGAGCGGCAGCACGGGCAGGGTGAGCGGTGAGGACGTCGAAGCCATGATCTCCCCTTCGGCAGTCAAGTTGAGCTTTATCGACTCAATGCTTCTGAGCCCCTGGACGTTCCCGGCTCTTGTTCGCTGTGAGCGATCGGCCGATGACGGGGCGGGCCGCCGCTGCGGGGCGAAGAGCCGCCCGCGCCCGTGTCAGTGCCGCCTGCCACGATGCCCGGACGCACCACCGGCCACGCGCCGCGCCCCACGGGGCCGGCGCCGTTCGAGGAGCACACGGATGGGCACCTGGGGACCCGGTCCCTTCGACAACGACACCGCGGCCGACTTCGCCGACACCCTGGACGAGACCGCTCCGGAGGGGCGGGCCGCCCTCGTCCGGGACGCGCTCGTCCGCGCGGCGGACACGCCGGGGTGTCTCGACGCGGGCTTCGCCGACGAGGCCGTCGCCGCCGCGGCCCTCGTCGCCGCGCAGTGCCCCGGGGGCGAGGGCGCCGATCCCGTCTACGGGCCCGGTGAGCCGCTGCCGGACCTGACCGGCCTGCGCCCGCTCGCCGTGGAGGCCCTGGACCGGGTCCTCTCCGAGCCGTCCGAGCTGCTGGAGCTGTGGGCGGGCGCCGGCGGCGCCCGCTGGCGCGCGGGCGTCGGCCGGCTGCGCGACGCGCTCCTGCCCGAACCGCCGGGTGAGCGGCCGCGCCTGGCATGACGGCCCGCCCGGCCGGGATCCGTTGTCAGTGGCGGCGCCTACGATCCGCTCATGAGCATGATCGGAGAGTACGCGAGGCTGACGGCCGACGAGTTCGCGCGGGCGCTGCGCGACCCGGAGTGGGCCGGGGAGCGGGTGCGGGAACTGGTCGAGGCGGAGCTGGAGGGCGGCGGCGGTGAGGCGCGGTGCCTCGACACCGACAAGGCGTGGCACGCCCTGGACTTCCTGCTGACCCGGATCGGCTTCCCCGTCGACGTCGTCTTCGGCGAGGAGTCCATACCGGGCGCGGAGGACTGGGGGTACACGCCGCCGCGCTGCCTGACGCCGGAGCGGGTGCGGGCCGCCGCCGACGCGCTGCGGGCCACGCCCGTCGAGCGGCTGGTCGAGGGGGTCGGGCCCGAGGACCTGGCGAGGGCCGACGTGTATCCGGTGGTCGTCTGGGAGCGCGGCGAGTCGCTGGAGTACGCGACGGCCTACTACGAGGCGCTGGTGCCGTTCTTCGGCGCCGCCGCCCGCGACGGGGACGGCATGCTCATGTGGCTGGACTGAGCGGCGCCGCCCGGCTCCGGCCGCCGGGGCGCCCCGCGGCCGGACCGCCCCGTCGGGCCCGGTGTCCGTGGCGCCCCGCCCGCCCCGGCCGATATCTCCTTGCGCACGCGGACCCCCTGGCATGTAATGACCGGATGGACAATGCAGATATTACGGCGGCCTGGGTGCGGGGCTGGGCCGTCTCCCGCGGCACGCCACCGCCCGTGGACCAGCCGTGGGGCTACCGGATCGACGTGGGCCTGGGCCGCCACGTCTTCCGGCACGTCCTGCCCGAGCCGGACGAGGCCTCGGTGCGCAAGCTCTGCGAGACGGTGCACCAGCCGTACGCCTGGCTGAAGGTCCTCGCCGAGCCGGAGGAGGTCGCCGGCTGGATCACCCCCGAGTGGACCGTCCCGGACGACCCCGGCTTCATGATGTACACCGCTCTGCGCCCCGGCCCCGCCCCTGACCTGCCCGCCGGGTACGGGCTGCACGTCGAGACCCACGAGGGCGTCCACCTCGTGCGGGTCCTCGCGGCGGACGGCTCGCTCGCCGCGCGCGGCCAGGTCGCCCCCACGGGCCGCACGGCGGTGTTCGACCAGATCGAGACGTACGAGGGCCACCAGCGCCGGGGCCTCGGCAGCGCCGTCATGCGCCTCCTCCACAACGCCGCGGCCGGAGCCGGGGCCGCCACCGGCGTGCTGAGCGCCACCGTCCAGGGGCGGGCGCTCTACACGGCGCTGGGCTGGCGGTACCAGGGCCCGCTCACCGGAGTCGTCCGCGACGGCAGCGCGGTCCCGGACGGCCCCGCGTAGGCGGACGCCCGCCCGAACCACGGAACGCGACACGGGGGTTGCCTAAAGTGGGGCGCATGCCCGTGACGCTCGACCGACGTGAAGGCCCGTACGGTGAAGTCGTGCTGCGGCAGCGCGACGACCACTTCGAGATCATCGCCAACGGCACCTTCCTGATGGACACCTCCGACGGCCGCTCCGAGCGGCTGCTCGTCGACGCCGCCCTCCAGGCGCTGAAAGGCCGGGGGGACCGCAGCGCCGGCGGCACCCGCGCCCGCACCGCCGACGCCGACGACTCGCGCACCGCCCGCGCCGACGGACCCGGGACCGGCCACGCCGCAGACGCAGACGCAAACGCAGACGCAGACGCGCCCACCGACGCCGGGGACGGCCGCCGTCCCTCCGTCCTCATCGGCGGACTCGGCGTCGGCTTCTCCCTGGCCCACGCCGCCGCCGACCCCTCCTGGGGCCGCATCGCCGTCGTGGAGCGGGAGCAGGCCATCATCGACTGGCACCGCGCGGGCCCCCTCGCCGCGCTCTCCGGCAGCGCGCTCGCCGACCCCCGCACCACCCTGATCCACGCCGACCTCGTCGCGTACGTCCACGACCCGGACGTGGCCGACACCTACGACGCGCTCTGCCTCGACATCGACAACGGCCCCGACTGGACCGTCACCGAGGGCAACGACAGCCTGTACTCGCCCGCCGGACTGGCCGCGTGCGCGCGGCGCCTCAACTCCGGCGGCGTACTGGCGGTTTGGTCCGCCCGGCCGTCCGCCGATTTCGAAGAGTCCTTGCAGAATGCCGGTTTCACCGGGGTACGGACGGAAGAGATCCCGGTTGCCCGGGGCGTACCGGACGTGGTCCACCTCGGGGTTCGACCCGCGTAGCCTCGGCACGGCCGCTGCCTTTATGTTGTTGGGCGTACAGCGCACGGATCTACAGCTCGCGCAGGACGCGACAGGGGCGGGGCATGGAGCACGCACACACCAGCCACACCGGCAACGCGGTCACGCCGGGTACCCAGCGCCGGGTCCTGGTCGTCGAGGACGACACGACCATCGTGGAGGCCATCTCCGCGCGTCTGCGGGCCGAGGGGTTCCTCGTGCAGACCGCGTCGGACGGGCCGGCCGCGGTCGACGCGGCGGAGGCGTGGCAGCCGGACCTGATGGTCCTGGACGTCATGCTGCCGGGCTTCGACGGACTGGAGGTCTGCCGCCGCGTCCAGGCGCAGCGGCCGGTGCCGGTCCTGATGCTCACCGCGCGGGACGACGAGACGGACATGCTCGTCGGGCTCGGCGTCGGCGCGGACGACTACATGACGAAGCCGTTCTCGATGCGCGAGCTCGTCGCCCGCGTCCACGTGCTGCTGCGCCGTGTCGAGCGGGCCGCGCTGGCGGCCGTCACCCCCCGCAGCGGCATCCTGCGCCTGGGCGAACTGGAGATCGACCACGCGCAGCGCCGCGTCCGCGTCAAGAGCGACGACGTGCACCTGACGCCGACCGAGTTCGACCTGCTGGTCTGCCTCGCCAACACGCCGCGCGCGGTCCTCTCCCGCGAGCAGCTGCTCGCCGAGGTGTGGGACTGGGCCGACGCGTCGGGCACGCGGACCGTGGACAGCCACATCAAGGCGCTGCGCCGGAAGATCGGCGCCGAGCGGATCCGTACCGTGCACGGTGTGGGGTACGCCCTGGAGACCCCGGCGCCGTGAACCCCGGGCGCCCCGGAACCCGGGACCGCGACCCCGGTCAGGGCGGTCCGCCGGACAGGGACCGCGGGGGCCGCGCGGCCGAGCACGGCCCGACCGGGGGCCGTGGCGCCGAGGCCGCCGCGGGCGCGGACCGGCCGGCCGGGAGCCCCGCGGCCGGTACGCCGCAGAGCCCCCGGGCCGGCCTCGCCGAAGGCCCCCGGGCCGGCGCCGCGGAAGAGGAGCGTCTGCTCCCGGGCCGCGCCCTGAACGGCCCTCTGCCTGCCGAGGGCGAGGGCGAGGGGCGGTGCCGCGCCCGCCGGGGCCGCGGACTGCGCGGCCGGCTGCGCTCCGTCACCATCTCGATCAAGACGAAGCTGGGCAGCCTCGTCGTCGTCTCCGTCTTCATCACCACCGGACTGCTGCTGGTGGCGCTGCGCACCGAGACCGAGCTGCGGTTCATCACCGTCTTCTCGGTGATCGCGACCCTGCTCCTCACCCAGTTCGTGGCGCACGGCCTGACCGCGCCGCTGGACGAGATGAACAAGGTCGCCAAGGGCATCTCGCACGGCGACTACACCCGCCGCGTCCGGGGCGCCGACCGCCGCGACGAGCTGGGCGACCTCGCCTCCACCATCAACCGCATGGCGGACGACCTGGAGGCCGTCGACCGGCACCGCAAGGAGCTGGTCGCCAACGTCTCCCACGAGCTGCGCACCCCCATCGCCGCGCTGCGGGCCGTCCTGGAGAACGTCGTGGACGGCGTGTCCGCCGCCGACCCGGAGACGATGCGCACCGCGCTCGCGCAGACCGAGCGCCTGGGCCGGCTGGTCGAGACGCTGCTCGACCTCTCGCGCCTCGACAACGGTGTCGTACCGCTGCGCTCCCGGCGCTTCGAGGTGTGGCCCTACCTGTCGGGGGTGCTGAAGGAGGCCAGCCTCGCCGCCTCGCACCGGTCCGTCGGCTCCGGGGCGCGCCCCCACGCGCGCACGGACGTGCACCTGCACCTGGACGTGTCGCCGCCCGACCTGACGGCGCACGCCGACGTGGAGCGGCTCCACCAGGTCGTGGCGAACCTCGTCGACAACGCGGTGAAGCACTCGCCGCCGCACGGGCGCGTCACCGTACGGGCCCGGCGGGGGCCGTTCCCGGAGTCGCTGCGCCTGGAGGTGGAGGACGAGGGCCCGGGCATCCCCGAGTCGGAGCGGCACAAGGTCTTCGAGCGGTTCAACCGGGGCAGCGTCCCCTCGCCGCACGGTCCGGGCAGCGACGGCGGCACGGGGCTCGGCCTGGCCATCGCCCGCTGGTGCGTCGATCTGCACGGTGGCCGTATCGGTGTGGCCGAATCGGCACGGGGCTGCCGCATTCTCGTCACCCTTCCGGGGATTCCGCAGCAGCGCGGTTGACATAGGGTTCGAACCGGGGCCGCGAGGTGTCCGTGTACGTGTACGGGGTACGCGTCCGGCGCGGGGGCGGAACCGCTCAGGGGTGCGGACCAGGCAGGTCGCAGCTCCGCCGCGTGCTACCCGGTCACAGCCGGTCATCGTCGAACCACGCTTGTTTCCCGCCATTTCCGCGCGCGAAACCCGCGCTTCGATGTGATGTACGCGACGATGGCACGCCCCGCCTGCACCTTCCGCTCGTAGAGGCGTAGCCTTTATTTCCGCTGTCCATCACCTTGTGAAGCGGAAGAGGGCGGTTGCCGCCGTGTCGTCTCAGTCCCCCAGTAACTCGAGCATCTCGACCGACCAAGACGGCCAGGGCCAGAGCCCTGCGGCCGCCTTCGGAGCCAATGAGTGGCTCGTCGACGAGATCTACCAGCAGTACCTCCAGGACCCGAATTCGGTCGACCGCGCCTGGTGGGACTTCTTCGCCGACTACAAGCCGGGTGCCTCCGGCTCGGCGGACAAGCCCGCAGGCGAGGCTCCCGCGGCCTCGGGGGCCGCGGGCACCGTGACGCAGCCGGCCCCGGCCGCGGAGGCCACCGCACAGGCCCCCGCCGCCCCGGCCGCGCCCGCCGCCCAGGTCCCCGCCCCGGCCCCGGCGCAGCCCGCGCCCGCCGCTCCCGCGCAGGCCCCGGCGCCCGCTCCGGCGCAGGCCGCCCCGGCGGCCCCCGCCCAGCCCGCGCCCGCGAAGCCCGCCGCCAAGCCGGCTGCGGCCAAGCCCGCCGCGGCCCCGGCGACCGAGGCCCCGGCCGGCCCGGAGTACGTGACGCTCCGCGGCCCCGCCGGCGCGGTCGCGAAGAACATGGACGCCTCGCTGGAGATGCCGACCGCCACCTCGGTCCGCGCCGTCCCGGTGAAGCTGCTCTTCGACAACCGCATCGTCATCAACAACCACCTGAAGCGTGCCCGCGGCGGGAAGATCTCCTTCACGCACATCATCGGCTACGCGATGGTGCAGGCCATCAAGGCGATGCCCTCCATGAACTGGTCGTACCAGATCAAGGACGGCAAGCCGACCCTGGTCAAGCCCGAGCACGTGAACCTGGGCCTCGCCATCGACCTGGTGAAGCCGAACGGCGACCGCCAGCTGGTCGTCGCGGCCATCAAGAAGGCCGAGACGCTGGGCTTCTTCGAGTTCTGGCAGGCGTACGAGGACATCGTCCGCCGCGCCCGCGCGAACAAGCTCACCATGGACGACTTCACCGGCGTCACGGTCTCCCTGACCAACCCGGGCGGCCTCGGCACGGTCCACTCCGTGCCGCGCCTGATGCCCGGCCAGTCGGTGATCATGGGTGTCGGCTCGATGGACTACCCGGCCGAGTTCCAGGGCACCTCGCAGGACACCCTGAACAAGCTGGGCATCTCCAAGGTGATGACCCTCACCTCGACGTACGACCACCGCGTCATCCAGGGCGCCGCGTCCGGCGAGTTCCTGCGGATCGTGTCGAACCTCCTCCTGGGCGAGGACGGCTTCTACGACGACATCTTCAAGTCCCTGCGCATCCCCTACGAGCCGGTCCGCTGGCTGCGGGACATCGACGCGTCGCACGACGACGACGTCACCAAGGCCGCGCGCGTCTTCGAGCTGATCCACTCCTACCGGGTGCGCGGCCACGTCATGGCCGACACCGACCCGCTGGAGTACCGCCAGCGCAAGCACCCCGACCTGGACATCACCGAGCACGGCCTCACCCTGTGGGACCTGGAGCGGGAGTTCGCGGTCGGCGGCTTCGGCGGCAAGTCGATGATGAAGCTGCGCGACATCCTCGGCGTCCTGCGCGACTCGTACTGCCGCACCACCGGCATCGAGTTCATGCACATCCAGGACCCGAAGCAGCGCAAGTGGATCCAGGACCGCGTGGAGCGCCCGCACTCCAAGCCGGAGCGCGAGGAGCAGCTGCGCATCCTGCGCCGCCTGAACGCCGCCGAGGCGTTCGAGACCTTCCTGCAGACCAAGTACGTCGGCCAGAAGCGGTTCAGCCTGGAGGGCGGCGAGTCCGTCATCCCGCTGCTCGACGCCGTGATCGACTCGGCGGCCGAGTCGCGCCTGGACGAGGTCGTCATCGGCATGGCCCACCGCGGCCGCCTGAACGTCCTCGCGAACATCGTCGGCAAGTCGTACGCGCAGATCTTCCGCGAGTTCGAGGGCAACCTCGACCCGAAGTCGATGCACGGCTCCGGCGACGTGAAGTACCACCTGGGCGCCGAGGGGACCTTCACCGGCCTCGACGGCGAGCAGATCAAGGTCAGCCTGGTCGCGAACCCCTCCCACCTGGAGGCCGTCGACCCGGTCCTGGAGGGCGTCGTCCGCGCCAAGCAGGACATCATCGGCAAGGCCGGCACGGACTTCACCGTCCTGCCCGTCGCCCTGCACGGCGACGCGGCCTTCGCGGGCCAGGGCGTCGTCGCCGAGACGCTGAACATGTCGCAGCTGCGCGGCTACCGCACCGGCGGCACGGTCCACATCGTCATCAACAACCAGGTCGGCTTCACCGCCGCCCCGGAGTCCTCGCGCTCCTCGATGTACGCCACGGACGTGGCCCGCATGATCGAGGCGCCGATCTTCCACGTGAACGGCGACGACCCGGAGGCGTGCGTCCGCGTGGCGCGGCTCGCCTTCGAGTTCCGCCAGACGTTCAACAAGGACGTCGTGATCGACCTCATCTGCTACCGCCGCCGCGGTCACAACGAGGGCGACAACCCGCAGTTCACGAACCCGCAGATGTACACGCTGATCGACCAGAAGCGCTCGGTGCGCAAGCTGTACACCGAGTCGCTGATCGGCCGCGGCGACATCACCCTGGAGGAGGCGGAGCAGGCGCTCCAGGACTTCCAGGGCCAGCTGGAGAAGGTCTTCACCGAGGTCCGCGAGGCCACGGCGCAGCCCAGCCCGGCCGCCGGTGTCGACCCGCAGGCCGGCTTCCCGGCGGAGGGCGTGAACACGGCCGTCCCGCAGGAGGTCATCAAGCGGGTCGCCGAGTCGCAGGTCAACATCCCGGACCACATCACGGTCCACCCGCGCCTGATGCCGCAGCTCCAGCGCCGCGCGCAGTCGATCTACGACGGCACCATCGACTGGGGCATGGGCGAGACCCTCGCCATCGGCTCGCTGCTGATGGAGGGCGTCCCGGTCCGCCTCGCCGGCCAGGACTCCCGCCGCGGCACGTTCGGCCAGCGCCACGCGGTGCTGGTGGACCAGGTGACCGGCGAGGACTACACCCCGCTGCTCTACCTGTCCGACGACCAGGCCCGGTACAACGTCTACGACTCGCTGCTCAGCGAGTACGCGGCGATGGGCTTCGAGTACGGCTACTCGCTGGCCCGCCCGGACGCGCTGGTCATGTGGGAGGCGCAGTTCGGCGACTTCGTCAACGGCGCGCAGACGGTCGTCGACGAGTTCATCTCCTCGGCCGAGCAGAAGTGGGGCCAGACCTCCGGCGTCACGCTGCTGCTGCCGCACGGCTACGAGGGCCAGGGCCCGGACCACTCGTCCGCCCGCCCGGAGCGCTTCCTGCAGATGTGCGCGCAGAACAACATGACGGTCGCCATGCCGACGCTGCCGTCGAACTACTTCCACCTTCTGCGCTGGCAGGTGCACAACCCGCACCACAAGCCGCTGGTCGTCTTCACGCCGAAGTCGATGCTGCGTCTGAAGGCCGCCGCGTCGAAGCTGGAGGAGTTCACCACCGGCTCGTTCCGCCCGGTGATCGGCGACACGACGGCCGACCCGGCCGCCGTCCGCAAGGTCGTCTTCTGCTCCGGCAAGGTCTACTACGACCTGGAGGCCGAGCGTCAGAAGCGCGGTGTCACCGACACGGCGATCATCCGCCTCGAGCGGCTGTACCCGCTGCCGGGCGCCGAGCTCCAGGCGGAGATCGCCAAGTACTCGGGCGCCGAGAAGTACATCTGGGCGCAGGAGGAGCCGGCGAACCAGGGTGCGTGGCCGTTCATCGCGCTCAACCTGATCGACCACCTGGACCTGGCGGTCGGCGCCGACATCCCGCAGGGCGAGCGCCTGCGCCGCATCTCGCGGCCGCACAGCTCCTCCCCGGCGGTCGGCTCGGCCAAGCGCCACCAGGCGGAGCAGATCCAGCTGGTCAACGAGGTGTTCGACGCCTGACCGGCAGCCGTACGCGCGTACGCCGGAGGGCCCGGCACCCGAAGGGGGTGCCGGGCCCTCCGGCGTGCCGGGCGCCCTACCCTGAGAGGGACCACCCGGGGAGCGCCCCGGCAGGATTCAGGAGACGTGTCTTGTACTTCACCGATCGCGGCATCGAGGAGCTGGAGAAGCGGCGTGGCGAGGAGGAGGTCACCTTCGAGTGGCTGGCCGAGCAGCTGCGGACGTTCGTGGACCTGAACCCGGACTTCGAGGTGCCGGTCGAGCGGCTGGCGACCTGGCTGGCGCGGCTGGACGACGAGGACGAGGAGTAGCCCCGGCGGCCCGTCGGGCTGCGGGCCGCGCCACCGGGCCTTTCCCGTCGCCCCGGCGCCCGTCGGACCTCAGAGCGGCCCGTTGGGCCTGAGCGGCCCCTCGGCCCCTTCACGGCGCTGTACGGCCCCTTCACGGCGCTGTACGCCCTCGTCGCGGCGCTGTACGGCGCGGAGCCGCTCGTACGCGAGTCCCGCCGCGCCCTGCGCCGTGAGCAGCGCCCCCGCGGCGGTCCAGCCGGAGCGGGACGTGCGCCGGGCCAGGGCCCAGGCGAGCAGGGGGAGCCCGACGGCGACCTGGAGGCGGGCGAGGAGGCCCGGCAGCCGTGCCAGGGCCCCGTCGGGGACGCTCAGCTCGGCCCGTACGGCGTCGCGCCAGCCGTGGCCCTCCACGCCGCGGGCGTCCGGGTGGGCCTGGGCGGCGGCGCGCAGATGCGTGGTGGCCTCGCCGGGCTGGACGCCGGGCGGCAGTTCGAGGCCGAGCCGGGCGAGGACGGCGACGAGGCCCAGGAGGCGGGCGCGGGCGTCGGCGTCCGGGTCGGGGCGGGTGAGGGCCTGGAGGTCCTGCACGTCCAGGACCGGGTCGAGGCCCAGGCGCTCGGCGAAGGTCAGCATCGCCTCGTCCATCCCGACGGGCGTGCCGTCCGCGAGCCAGGTGTAGTCGACCGGGCGGCGGAACCCGTACGCCAGGGTGTGCCCGGCCCGTTCGCCGTCCCACCACAGGGCGACGACCGGCCAGGGGGCGCCGACGGCGAGGGCGGTGGCCCAGCCGGTGGCGATCCGCTCGACCGGTTCGGAGCCGTCCAGCCAGGGGCGGCCCTCCGGGACGAGGACGCTCCACTCCGCTCCCGCCGGGGCGAGGACGACATGCTCGCGCAGCAGGCGGGCGGGGGCGGCCACCGCGTCGGGCTCGGCCCGGCAGAGCAGCAGCGCACCGGTCGATGTCGCGTTCATGAGCCATACGCTAGGGCAATTCGCCCGGTTGTGACGGTTTCACGGCGGTCTTGACTTCCCTCATCCGCGATATATCGTGCAAGCGGGCCGCACACGCGATATGCCGCGTCTCCGCCTCCCGTCCGCCTCCCCGGGGAGCCGCGCCGCCCCGCGGCGCCGCCCCCGCCCCCGCGGCCCACGACGTACCCTCCGGAAAGGCTGTGCCATGCCCCCCGTCTTCGCCCACGGCCGTCTGCGGCTGTATCTGCTGAAGCTGCTCGACGAGTCCCCCCGCCACGGCTACGAGGTGATCCGCCTCCTGGAGGAGCGCTTCGAGGGCCTGTACGCGCCCTCCGCCGGCACGGTCTACCCCCGGCTCGCCAAGCTGGAGGCCGAGGGCCTGGTCCGGCACACCTCCGAGGGCGGCCGCAAGGTGTACTCGATCACCGAGGCGGGCCGCGCCGAGCTGGCGGCGCGCGAAGGGGAGCTGGCCGACCTGGAGCAGGAGATCCGCGAGTCGGTGTCCGAGCTGGCCGCCGGGATCCGCGACGACCTGCTGGGCACCGCGAGCCGGCTGCGCGGGGAGCTGCGGGCGGCGGCGAGCGAGGCGCGCCGCACGGCGGACCGGCTCGGCGGCGGCCAGGACCGGGAGGCGTGGCGCGCCGCGAAGGAGGAGCTGCGGCGGGCCAAGCAGGAGTGGCGCGAGCAGGCCCGGCGAGCCAAGGACGAGTCGCGCCGGGCCCGCGAGGAGGCGCAGCAGGCGCGCCGCCAGGCGCAGGAGGCCCAGGAGTGGGCCCAGCAGGAGATGCGGCGGGTCGCCCGGCAGGTGCAGGAGCAGCTCGCGCAGGGCGACTGGCCGGCCGGGGTGCGGGACGGGCTCGCCGACCTGACCGGCCGCCTGAGCGGCCTGTTCGGCGCCCCGGCGGGCGGCGGCGCCCCGGCACCGGCGGACGGCGCCCCGGCGGGCGACACCGCGGCGGACGGCGCCCCGGCGGACGGCGCCCCGGCACCGGCGGACGGCGCCCCGGTGGGCGGTGCCTCGGCACCAGGGCACGAGCCGGGCCCGGAGGGGGCGCCCGACTGGGCGGAGGACGCCACCACCGGCGACGACCCGGCACGCGACCTGGAGCGCCTGCTGGACCGGTTCCGCGACGAGGTGCGGGACGCCGCCCGCGACCACGGGGTGACGGCCGCGCAGCTGGCGCAGGCGCGCCGGCACCTGGGCACGGCGGCCGCCCGCCTCACCTCCCTGCTCCGCCCGGCCGACGAGGACTGACGGAGGCCCGGCGCGGCCCCGTGGCCGTCAGCGCGCGCTGACCCGCAGGGTGACCGTCGCGCCCGGCACCGCCCGTACCAGCACCCGCGTCGCCCGCCCAGCCGCCGGGACCTCCGTCCGGTCCGGCCGGGCCCGCCCCTCCACCCGGACGCGCCAGCCGCGCGCGGAGGGCGGCAGGGACAGCTCGGTGACGCCGGGCCGGGCGGTGTACACCACCCGGTAGGCGTTCTGCGCGTGGGCCTCCTCGCGTACCGCGCCCGCCACGGCCGGGGCGTACGGCGCGGCCGTGGCGTCCTTGTTCGCGCGGAACCGGCCCTCCGCGTCCAGCGCGCAGTACCCGCCGCCGTAGCACCACACGTAGCCCGCCCAGCCGGAGCTGTAGCGGTTCAGCGAGGCGAGGGCGTCGCGGTAGAAGCGGCCCATGTGCGGCAGGGAGTTGTTCAGCGGGCCCCACTCCCCCACGACGACGGGCACCTTGTACGCCTTGGGGTACTCCACGACCGCCGCCTCGTACGCCTCGATCCAGCCGGCTGCGGGGTCGTAGTCGGCGCCCGCCTCCATGGCGGTGTTGTAGAAGTGCGGGGCGTAGACGGTCTTCGGGTCGCCGATCCGGCCGAGCGCGGTCGGCACGCCCTCCCCGACGATCGGCGTGGGCTCCACGAACAGCCAGTTGTCCCGGTCCACGGCCCGCACGGCCGCGGCGAGCCGCCGGTACATGGGCGTCAGCTGCTCGGCCTCGATGCGGCGGGCGGCGGCCGCCAGGTCCTCGCCCTCGCGCAGTTCGCCCATCGGTTCGTTGATCAGGTCGTATCCGAGGACCGCCGGGTGGTCCGCGAACCGGGCGGCGAGGACCCGCCACATCGCGGCCTGGGCGCGGCGCAGATCCTCGTCCTCGTAGAGGTGGGTGAAGGCGCGCTGGACGGCCGGCTCGAAGTACTCGGAGAACCAGTCGTCGGGGCGCGGGGTGAACGGCAGCCCGTCGGTGCGGGTCGCCCACTCCGGGATGCCGCGGTGCCCGAAGGCCGGGCCGAACACGTCCTGGTGGGCGTCGATGACGACCTGGACGCGGTGCTTGTGCGCCCAGTCGAGGACGCGCTCGATCTTCCGCAGGTACGTCTCGCTGTACCGGCCCCGCCGGGGCTCCAGGTCGTCCCAGAAGACCAGGAGGCGGGCGAAGCCGAAGCCGTGGGCGGCCAGGTCGCGGAAGTGGCGCTCGGTGACGGCGGACAGGGCGGCGGCGCCGCGGTTCGCCTTGTCCTCGACGTTCCAGCCGCGCAGGGTCAGGACGCGCCCGCGGTCGTCGGTGAGCGGGGGGATGCCGTCACTGACGGCGGCGGCTCGCGGAAGCGCCCGCGCGCCGGGGGCTTCGTCCCGGGGGGCCGCGCCGGCCGGCGGGAAGGCCCCGGCGAGCAGGGCGGCGAGGGCGGCGGCGCAGACGGTGGTACGCGTGGGGCTACGCATGGTGGACCTCCGGCAGGCGTGACGTGACGCTCGTACGCGACGCGATGCCGGAGATCCCACAGCAGAAGTGACGAACCCTCAAGTACCGGTACGGAAAAGCCCGCTCCGTCGAGCCGGGGCGTCAGGAGGCGGGCGTGAGCACGACCTTCCCGAACAGGTCGCCCGACTCCATCTTGGCGAAGCCCTCGCGCGCCCGGTCCAGGGGCAGCACCTCGTCGATGACGGGCCGGACGCCGGTGGCGGCGCAGAAGGACAGCAGGTCCTCCAGCTCGTCCTTGGAGCCCATGGTGGAGCCGACGACCTTCAGCTCCAGGAAGAAGATCCGGGTCAGCTCGGCGTGCGAGGGACGGTCGCCGCTGGTGGCGCCGGAGATGACCAGGGTGCCGCCCGGCTTGAGCGACTTGACCGAGTGGGACCAGGTGGCGGCGCCGACCGTCTCGATGACGGCGTCCACGCGCTGCGGCAGCCGCGCGCCCGGCTCGAACGCGTCGACGGCGCCCAGGTCGACGGCGCGCTTGCGCTTGGCCTCGTCCCGGCTGGTGGCGAAGACCCGCAGGCCGGCCGCCTTGCCCAGGACGATCGCGGCGGTCGCGACCCCGCCGCCCGCGCCCTGGACGAGCACGGAGTCGCCGGGGCGGACCCCGGCGTTGGTGAAGAGCATGCGGTACGCGGTGAGCCAGGCGGTCGGGAGGCAGGCGGCCTCCTCGAAGCTGAGCTCCTTCGGCTTGGGCAGCACGTTCCAGGCGGGCACGGCGACCCGCTCGGCGAACGTGCCCTGGTAGCGCTCGGTCAGGATGGAGCGGGGCTCACGGGGCCCGACTCCGTGGCCGGTCTGGCCGATGACGGAGTGGATGACGACCTCGTTGCCGTCCTCGTCGAGTCCGGCGGCGTCGCAGCCGAGGATCATCGGCAGCTTGTCCTCGGGCAGGCCCACCCCGCGCAGGGACCACAGGTCGTGGTGGTTGAGGGAGGCGGCCTTGACGGTGACGGTGGTCCAGCCCGGCCGTACCTCGGGCTCCGGGCGGTCACCCAGCTCAAGGCCGTTGAGGGGCTGATCGCGGTCGATACGTGCGGCATAGGCAGCGAACATGGCCCTGAGACTAGGCGTGTTCGGTCACCGGAAGGAACCACGCCCCTGTGTGACACGCGTCCCTCCGAGGTCCCGAGCGCCTCGGACGGCACGCCCCCGCCCCGCAGCCTCACCACCCGCCGCGAGGGGGCACCCGGCGCACGGCGGCCGCCGACACCGACACCGGGTGACAAGGCCACCCCACCCGCCCGCACGAATGCCCTGGTCGTCACTCCAGTGCGGGCGGTGTCTCCTCAGACCTTCTCGATGCGCACGGGGTGTCCCGAGAGGAGTTGACTCATGTCGTCGGTGTCGGAGGTGAAGACCGTCGTCTGGGCTCCCCGCACGGCTGCCTGCCCGGCCACGGCCGCCAGAACGGCGTCGATGGCGTACTTGCGTCCATGCAGGCCGGCTCCTTTCAGCATGTCGCGTGCCATGGCGATCACCTGGTCGTCCGTGTGCACGATGCGAATCCGGGAGAGGGTCCAGTTCCACAGTGCCTGCCTCGACGTTTCACGAGGGTCCCATGCTTCCAGGGTCGTGAGCGCCGAGGTGACGATCGGGATGTCCATCCGCGGTGCCGTCTTGATCAGCGCAGCCATCTCCCGGTCACCCTGAACCGCCTTGGAGAGAGCCTCGGAGTCGAACACGAAGACGCGCTGCCGCGGCCGGAGCGGCTTGGCTCGGGCGGTGCGGCTCACGCGGCCTCGTCCGAACTCGATCGCCGCTCGTCATGCCAGTCGTCAATAGCGGCGATGCGGTCCAGCGCTGCTTGCTGCTCGTCGTCCGTCACGGAGCCGTGCTCCTCTTCGAGGCGCTCGGCCCATTCGCGCAGTCGGTCCATGGCGTCCTGATGAGCGGCGGCGGCCGCGATATACCCGGACACCCCGCGCGCATCGACGCGCTCCTTGATCGACTCCACCAGTTCTTCCGGCACGGTGATGGTGATCTTCCGCGTGGCCATACTGCAAGTATGGCAAGGTCGGCGAGGTATGACCTCCTCCCCTCGGGACGCCGCTTCCGAAAGCACGGTCTCCAGGGCCCGTACGTCACGTTCACCGAAGGGCCGCGCCCCCTCCCCCGCACGGGGAGGGAGCGCGGCCCTCGGGACTCGTGTCGTATCGGTCCGCCCGCCTGGACCGGCGCGGGACCGACCGGCTCACACCGGCACGGGCACACCCCTCACGTCGGTGCGAGCGACCCGCCCCACGTCCGCGGGGCGCCCGGCCGTGCTCCGGCGCGGGCGCCCGGCTCGCGTCAGCGGCGGGCGACGCCCTCCGCGCGGGCGGCCGCCGCGACGGCGGCGGTGACCGCGGGGGCCACGCGCTCGTCGAACGGCGACGGGATCACGTAGTCGGCGGCGAGGTCGTCGCCGACGACGTCCGCCAGCGCGTTGGCCGCCGCGATCTTCATGCCCTCGGTGATGCGGGAGGCCCGCACCTGGAGGGCGCCCGCGAAGATCCCGGGGAAGGCCAGCACGTTGTTGATCTGGTTCGGGAAGTCCGACCGGCCGGTGGCCACGACCGCCGCGTACTTGTGGGCGACCTCCGGGTGGACCTCCGGGTTCGGGTTGGCCATGGCGAACACGAACGAGTTCGGCGCCATCGACGCGACCGCCGGCTCCGGCACCGTACCGCCGGAGACGCCGATGAAGACGTCGGCGCCGGCGAGGGCCGACTCCAGCGATCCGGAGAGCCCGGCCTTGTTGGTGATCTCGGCGAGCTCCCGCTTGACCGGCGTCAGGTCCTCCCGGTCCCGGCTGACGATGCCCTTGCGGTCCGCGACCGCCACATCGCCGAGACCGGCCTCCAGCAGGAACTTCGCGATCGCCACGCCGGCCGCGCCCGCGCCGGAGATCACGGCGCGCAGCTCGCCGAGCCCGCGCCCGGTGAGCTTGGCCGCGTTGCGCAGGGCCGCCAGGGTGACGATGGCCGTGCCGTGCTGGTCGTCGTGGAAGACCGGGATGTCGAGGCGCTCCTGGAGCTTCCGCTCGATCTCGAAGCAGCGCGGCGCCGAGATGTCCTCCAGGTTGACCCCGCCGAAGGAGGGGGCGAGCCGGACGACGGTCTCGACGATCTCGTCGGCGTCGGTCGTGGCGAGCGCGATGGGCACCGCGTCCACGCCGCCGAACTGCTTGAAGAGGATGGCCTTGCCCTCCATCACGGGGAGGGAGGCCTCGGGCCCGATGTCACCGAGGCCCAGGACGGCCGTGCCGTCCGTGACGACGGCGACGACCTGGGACTTCCAGGTGTAGTCGTGGACGAGTTCGGGACGCTCGGCGATGGCGCTGCACACCTTCGCCACACCGGGCGTGTACGCGAGGGACAGGTCGTCCTTGTCGCGGACCGGGACGGTGGCCTGCACGGCCATCTTGCCGCCCCGGTGGAGGGCGAATGCCGGGTCGAAGGGTTCGTCCGAAGCGCCGCGCGTACCGCCGTCGGTATCGCTGTCGCTACGAGGGTTGACGATCTCCGCTGCCATTGGGTTGACCCCTTAATTCTTCATGGTCTGAGGGTGGCCACTCCTGGTTGAGGAGGGGTGGGCGGGCACCGCGTCCGTGCCTCGCGGCAGGCGGTTGGCCCGCCCCCGCGGGGACTGGTACGAACGCGCGGGCGCGCCGCACAACGCGCCCTGAGCCCCGGATGAGGGGTGTAAGGGTCCTTCTTACCTGACGGAGGGCCCGGCAGACGAGTCGGATTCGCCGCGAGAACGGTCACCCCGCCCGCGGAGCCCGCCGACCGCGTCCGGTAAGGGGCGCACAACCGGCCGGTAGCTTTCCCGGGGGTGTCCCACGGGCGACGCGGAGGCGTCCGGCGGGGACGCCGGACGCCCCGTACGGGTCGCCGTGCGGGCCCGCCGGAGCACGCCCACGCGCACCCTCGGGAAGGGACGCGGGCCGCGGCCGGGAGCACCCGGCCACCACCTCGCCGATCGCCGGGCACCGCACGCCCGACCGCCGGGCACCGCCCGTCCGGCCGCCGGGGCACCGCCCGTCCGGCCGCCGATCACCGCGCGCCCGGGAAAGGGGCGACCGCCCCGTTCGGGCATTCGGACGAAACGGCCCATCGCGGCCGGTCACCGGGGGTTCACGTATCCGGTCATTCGCGCCCAGAGCGCACCGCGAGCCGGTGACATGACTCATAGGCGAATGTCTGGACAAGTCCTCCCCGGCGCCGGATTGCAACTCCAATCCCGTCCGGATAGCGAGATCGACAGGAGATTTTCCGGCGCGTCTCCGGTGTGTCCGCAGAAGGTCCGGCCATGGTGGGCCGGGTTGTTGAGGTTCAGGGGTCACCCGTTACCCGATTTTGACATGCTGAGCCCCTTGTTCGGGGTGGTCCGAATGGCAAGATGCCGTAATCACACGAGGTCGCGACACCCGAAGGTGCGTGCCCGACCCCTTGGCATTCCTTTCACCCTCCGGAGGAACCCGACCATGACCGCAAGCACCACCCACCGCCCGACCGCCGCGAAACCCCGGACGCTGCGGGCGTCCCGGACCGTCGCGGTCGCGGCCACCGCGGTCGCCGGCGCCATGCTGCTCACCGCGTGTGGCGACCAGACGCAGAACGGTGCCTCCGAGAAGGAGACCAAGGGCTCGGCGGTCGCCTCCGCCCCGCTGGCCGACAAGCTGCCGAAGGACATCCGCGACAAGGGCGTCATCAAGGTCGGCTCGGACATCGCGTACGCCCCTGTCGAGTTCAAGGACAAGGACGGCAAGACGGTCGGCATCGACCCCGACCTGGCCGACGCCATGGGCAAGCAGCTCGGCGTGAAGTTCCAGTTCGAGAACGGCACCTTCGACACCCTGATCACCGGTCTGCGCGCCAAGCGGTACGACATCGCGATGTCCGCCATGACGGACACCAAGGACCGCCAGCAGGGCATCGACTCGGAGACGAAGAAGAAGGTCGGCGAGGGCGTCGACTTCGTCGACTACTTCAACGCCGGCGTCTCGATCTACACCAAGAAGGGCGACGACAAGGGCATCAAGTCCTGGGCCGACCTCTGCGGCAAGAAGATCGTCGTCCAGCGCGGCACGGTCTCCGAGGACCTGGCGAAGTCCGAGTCGAAGAAGTGCGTGGACGGCAAGAAGCCGGCCATCACGATCGAGGCCTTCGACACCGACCAGCTCGCCCAGACCCGTCTGCGCGCGGGCGGCGCGGACGCCGGCTCCTCCGACTTCCCGGTCGCCGCGTACACCGTGAAGACCTCCGGCGGCGGCAACGACTTCCAGATCGTCGGCGAGCAGGTCGAGGCCGCCCCGTACGGCATCGCGGTCGCCAAGAACAACACGCAGCTGCGCGACGCGATCAAGGCCGCCCTGGACGCGATCATCGCCAACGGCGAGTACAAGAAGGTCCTCGACAAGTGGGGCGTCGCCCAGGGCGCCGTGACCGAGGCCAAGATCAACGGCGGTTCCTGATCCAAGGCCGGGCACCCACAGGCCACTGAGAGGCACCACCACTGTGACAACTGACATCGAGAAGAAGGGCCCGGAGGGCGCGCTCCCGCCCTCCGGTCCCGAGGCGATCAAGGCGATCCCGGTCCGCCACTACGGCCGGTACATCAGCGCCGCCGTCGCCATCGCGGCCTTCGTGGCGATCGTCTACGCGTTCGCGCAGGGCAAGATCAACTGGGGCGCCATCCCCGACTACTTCTTCGACGACCGGATCATCGAGGGCGTCGGCCAGACGCTGCTGCTGACCGTCCTGTCGATGACCATCGGCATCGTCGGCGGCATCCTGCTCGCCGTCATGCGGCTGTCGAAGAACCCGGTGACGTCGTCCATCGCCTGGTTCTACATCTGGTTCTTCCGCGGCACCCCGGTCCTGGTCCAGCTCTTCCTCTGGTTCAACCTGGGCCTGGTCTTCGAGTACATCAACCTCGGCCCGTTCTACAAGGACGAGTGGTCCGACTTCATGACGCCGTTCCTCACGGCGCTCCTGGGTCTGGGCCTGAACGAGGCCGCGTACATGGCCGAGATCTGCCGCGCGGGCCTCCTCGCCGTCGACGAGGGCCAGACCGAGGCGTCCCACGCCCTGGGCATGAGCCACGGCAAGACGCTGCGCCGCATCGTGATCCCGCAGGCGATGCGCGTCATCGTGCCGCCCACGGGCAACGAGGTCATCAACATGCTCAAGACGACCTCGCTGGTGGCGGCGGTGCAGTACTTCGAGCTGTTCAAGCACGCCCAGGACATCGGCCAGACGTCCGGCGCCCCGGTGGAGATGTACTTCCTCGCGGCCGCCTGGTACCTGATCATGACCTCGGTCCTGAGCGTCGGCCAGTACTACCTGGAGCGGTACTACGCGCGGGGCAGCTCCCGCTCGCTTCCGGCCACCCCGTGGCAGAAGGTGAAGACGCACGTGCTGTCGTTCTCCAGCCGGCAGGGAGGCAAGGCATGACCGCGAACGCCATGGTGAAGGCCGAGGGCGTCCACAAGTCCTACGGCGCCGCGCACATCCTGAAGGGCATCGACCTGGAGGTCGCGCCGGGCGAGGTGTTCTGCCTCATCGGCCCGTCCGGCTCCGGCAAGTCGACGTTCCTGCGCTGCATCAACCACCTGGAGAAGATCAACGCCGGCCGGCTGTACGTCGACGGCGAGCTGGTCGGCTACCGCCAGAAGGGCGACAAGCTGTACGAGCTCAAGGACAGCGAGGTCGCGCTGAAGCGGCGGGACATCGGCATGGTGTTCCAGCGCTTCAACCTGTTCCCGCACATGACGGCCGTCGAGAACGTCATGGAGGCGCCGGTCCAGGTCAAGCGGGAGTCCAAGGCGGTGGCCCGCGAGCGGGCGCTGAAGCTGCTGGACCGGGTGGGCCTCGGCGACCGCGCCGGCCACTACCCGTCGCAGCTGTCCGGCGGCCAGCAGCAGCGCGTCGCGATCGCCCGCGCGCTGGCCATGGAGCCCAAGCTGATGCTGTTCGACGAGCCCACGTCGGCGCTCGACCCGGAGCTGGTCGGTGACGTCCTGGACGTCATGCGGGACCTGGCCGAGTCGGGTATGACGATGGTCGTCGTCACCCACGAGATGGGCTTCGCGCGCGAGGTCGGCGACTCGCTGGTGTTCATGGACGGCGGTGTGGTCGTCGAGTCGGGCAACCCGCGCGACGTCCTGACGAACCCGCAGCACGACCGGACCAAGGCGTTCCTGTCGAAGGTGCTGTAGCGGCCGCGGCCGTGAACGCCCGAAGGGGCGCCGCCCGCCAGGTCCTGCCTGGCGGGCGGCGCCCCTCGCCCGGGTCCGCCCCCGTTCCGGACGGGCGGCCCGGAGCGGTGTCAGCGGCCGGAGACGTACGCGATGGGGCCGGCGGCGCTGTAGACCGGCTTGCCCTTGGCGCCGTCCTGGGCGACGACGGTGAAATGGACGAGGTAGCGGCTGGTGCCGCCGAGCTTCCCCTCGGGGAAGTCGTAGTTGCACGTCACCGTCTTTCCGGCGCCCTTGGTGTTGTGGCACTCCCCCGTGCGGATGATGTATCCGGACGTGCCCTTCTTCTTGCGGTCGCCGAGCTTCCACTTCACCACGCTGCGCAGCCCGTCGGCGTAGTTGTCGGTGACGGTGAACTTGTCGCCGTCGGAGTAGAAGCACGCGAAACCCGGCTTGTGCAGCGGGGTCGAGCAGAACTCCGTGTAGCCCGGGCCCGTCTTGGCGTGGGCCGCGCCGCTCATGGCGAGCACGCTCGCGATGGCCGTGCCCAGCACACCGGCAGCCTTGGCGGCACGTCGTATCCTCATGCGCATTACCTCCCGTTTTTCGTGACCCGGTCAGGTCGGTCGGGGTCACGGAGGAGCACGCTAGTGGCGGAAAGCGGTCCGGCAGGGCCCGCGCGGGAAATTCTGAGGAGAATCTGAGGCTCCACTTGTTTCCCCCTCCCCGCCCCCGCAGATAAACGCGCCCATTTCCCCATCCGTCGCCCGCCCGACCCGCGCCCCCATTCCCCGGCATTCCCTCCGGCCGCTCTCCCGGCGCCCTCTTCCCGGGCCCTCCCGCCCGGAATTCCGCCGAAGGTTGTGCACCACAACCGTAATGGCCAGAAGTGCGACAAACCCCTTACGCTGGAGATGTCTCCCGCTGGACCCCTCAGACCAAGGACCTCACGTGGAACTGGCCTACTACTCGGATTACGCCGTACGTCTGGTGAACACCGAGGAACCGGCGCGCAGCAAGGACTCCCTCACGTCCGTCGAGGCGGTCCGGGACCTCTTCGGCGAGATGTCGCAGACGGCCCGGCGGGTGACCGATGCCGACGTGACGCGTTTCCGCGCGGTCCGGGCGCGGCTGAGGGCGGTCTTCACCGCCGCCGACGAGGGCGACCAGGCCCGCGCCGTCGACCTGCTGAACTCGCTGCTGCTGGAGTTCCCCGTCAGCCCGCAGATCTCCGGCCACGACATGCTCGACGAGGAGGGCCGCCCCCGCTGGCACATGCACCTGGCCGAGCACCCGTCGAACGCGACCGCCGGGTACGCCGCGATCGCCGCCATGGGCCTGGCCTTCCATCTGACGGAGTTCGGCGCGGACCGGCTGGGCCTGTGCCAGGCGGCGCCGTGCCGCAACGCGTACCTGGACACCTCGACCAACCGCTCCCGCCGCTACTGCTCCGACCGCTGCGCCACCCGCGCGAACGTCGCCGCCTACCGGGCCCGCAAGCGCCTGGAGAGCGAGCGGTCGGCCGGCACGGGCCGTACGGCCGAGAGCAGCCACGCGGCCACCACGCCCACGGACCGCTGACGCCCGGGCCGGATGCCCCGGTACCGCGCCCTGACCACGCCCAGCACCAGCTCCGCCGGGACCGGCCCGAAGGCCCGGCTGTCCACCGCCTCGGCGGCCTGGTTGTCGCCCAGCACCCACCAGCCGCCGTCCCGCTGCCCGGCCAGCCGCTTGACGATCAGCAGGTCCTGCTGGAGCGGATGCCGCAGCACCGCCACGGCCCCCGGGCGCAGCGGCGCCCCGTAGTGCACCAGCAGCCGGTCGCCGTGGTGCAGCGTGGGCACCATGGACGGCCCCGTCACCTCCGCGACCCCGAAGGGCAGGAGGGGCTCGCGCCCTCGTTCCGTCATCAGCGTCCGTCCTCCGCCCGGCTGTCCACCTGTCATTCCTCCACCAGCCCCATGATCGACCCGGACTTTTGTCCTAAGCCGCAGGGGGCACTCGCGAAAACCGCTCTCTCACGGAGTAATGTCCCACCTGAGAAGACGATCACGAGGAAGGACAGCTGCATGCTCTCCCGACTGTTTGCCCCGAAGGTGAAGGTCAGCGCCCACTGCGACCTGCCGTGCGGTGTCTACGACCCGGCCCAGGCCCGCATCGAGGCCGAGTCGGTCAAGGCCGTCCAGGAGAAGATGGCCGCGAACGACGACCCGCACTTCCAGGCCCGCGCCACGGTCATCAAGGAGCAGCGCGCCGAGCTGGCGAAGCACCACGTCTCCGTGCTGTGGAGCGACTACTTCAAGGCCCCGCACTTCGAGAAGTACCCGGAGCTGCACCAGCTGGTCAACGACACCCTGAAGGCCCTCTCGGCCGCCAAGGCGTCGACGGACCCGAAGACCGGTGAGAAGGCCCTCGAGCTGATCGCCGAGATCGACCGCATCTTCTGGGAGACCAAGAAGGCCTGATCTCCGTCCGGACGGCCCGGCCCGCACCTTCGCGGGCCGGGCCGCTCCTGTGTCCGCCCCCCTGTGGCCCCTCTGTCAGGACCACGGGTCGTCGCAGTCCTCGAAGTCGGCCATGCCGGGATGCGGCATGGCGCGCAGGCAGCGGTGGAGGCCGCTGACCCTGGAGGTCCCGACCGCGCGCATCCACGGCAGCGGCGCCATGAGCCGTGCCGTCCCGGACAGGGCGCGCGCCGTGCTGGAGGAGCTGGCCACCGACGGGACGGCCCGGCGGGTGACCCCGGCCAGGTGCTCCGGCTGACCGGGGGCCCGGGGTTCCGGGCGGTGGGGACGGGGGCGTGGCGGACGTGGGTGGCCGGCGTCAACCCCGTCCTTCGTCGGGGGGCGGGGGCGGCGTTCGGGGGAGGGCCGGGGGTGCGGGTCGCTTCTAGCTTCCCGGTATGGAACAAGGATCTTCGAAGCGGAGCCGGGCGGCGCGGGTGGCCGGAGGCGGGGGTGTCCTCGCGGCGGGCGGGGGTGTCTGCTGGTGGCTCTCGCCCGGCGGGCTCGGGCGTGAGGAGGCGGCGGTCGTCACGTCCGGCGCCTCCGTCGAGATGTACCGGGCGCTCACCGGGGCGGTAGCCGACGGGCCCGGGTGGCTCGGCGGGGTGCTGGAGGTGGCGACCGAGGCGACCCTCGTGGTGCTCGGGCTGCTGCTGGCGGGCGTGGTGTGGCGGGCCCTGCGCGCCGGGGACGTGCGGCGGGTCGCCGGGGCGGTGCTGACCGGCGTCGGCACCGTCGCCGCGTACGGGGTGAGCGAGGCCGCCAAGCTGGTCGTCGACGAGGAGCGGCCCTGCCGGGCGCTGGGGGCTGCCGTACGGGCGGTCGCGCGGTGCCCCGAGCCGGGTGACTGGTCGTTCCCGAGCAACCACGCGACCCTCGCCGCCGCGCTGGGCGCCGGCCTCGCCCTCGTACGGCCCCGTCTCGCCCCGCCGGCCCTCGCCGTCGCGGTGGCCGCCGCTGTGCTGCGGGTCCTCGTGGGCGTGCACTATCCGCACGACGTCGCCGCGGGGGCCGTCCTGGGCGCCTGCGTCGTGGTCGCCGTGACCGTCCTCGCCGGGCCGCCCGCACGGCGCCTCACCGCGCGGGCGCTGGCCTCGCCCCTGGCGTCACGGGCGCTCCGGCGGGGCCGCCACGATGCCCGCCTCGTGCGCGACGACCGCCGCGGCGGCCCGGTTGTCGACGCCCAGCCGCGCCAGGATCGAGCTGACGTGGGCCTTCACGGTGCCCTCCACGATGTGCAGCCGGCGGGCGATCTGGCCGTTGGACAGGCCCGTGCCGATCAGCGCCAGCACGTCCCGTTCGCGCGGGGTGAGCGCCCCGACCCGTTCGCGGGCGGTACCGCGCCGGGCGGCCAGGTCGCCGGCCCCGGTCGAGGCGAGATGGGTGACCACCCGCGCGGCGACCTTCGGTGACAGGTACGCGGCGCCCTCCGCGACCGCCCGCACCCCGGCGATCAGCTCCTCCGGCTCTCCCGACTTGATCAGGAACCCGGCGGCGCCCCCGCCGAGGGCCCGCAGGATGTACTCGTCCTCGCCGAACGTCGTCAGGACGACGACCCCGGTGGCGGGCGCCGCCCGCCGGATCTCGGCGGCCGCGCGGATGCCGTCCATGCCGGGCATGCGGATGTCGAGGACGGCCACGTCGGGGCGGTGGCGGAGCGCCAGCTCCACGGCGGCGTGCCCGTCGCCCGCCTCCGCGACGACCTCGATGCCGGGGTCGGTGGCCAGCACGGCGCGCACGCCCGCGCGGACCATCGGCTCGTCGTCCGCGATCAGCGTCCGGATCACCGCGCACCCCCGCTCACGGGGTGAGCAGGTCGCGGGACCACAGCGTCCCGTCGCGGAAGCAGAGCCGGTACGCGTCGCCCGACCGGTGGTCGAAACGGTCGGCCGTCACGGCGTAGTACTCGCACACGATCCCCTCTCCCTCGGGCTCCGGCGCCGTCGGCCGGCTCACCAACTGGCGCTCGGGCAGCACCCGCGCCACCTCCGCCCGATCCTGCCCGACCCTGAGCCGGCCGTAGTCCGCGGGCTCCAGCACGGCCTGGTGGGCGGTGGCGGACTCCCAGGCGACCAGGACGGCCGTGAGCACGGCCCCCGTCGCCAGCGGGACCAGCGCCAGGGCCGCCAGCGCCCGCCCGGCCCGCCGCCGCGCCCACCGGTGCTCCTGCGGAAGCGGCAGGGATTCCCGTACGGCCCCGGGGCGCGGCCCTTCGGGGGGTGCCGCGGGGGCGGGGCGGGCGCCGGGCGCGGAGTGCGGGAGCGTCGCGGCGACCCCGAAGCCGTCGCCGTCGGGGCCGTACCGGAAGGTGCCGCCCGCCAGCCGTACGCGCTCGTCGAGGCCGATCAGCCCGCGCCCGCCGCCCGACACTGCGCCGGGCGGCCGGTCACCGGCCGGCGGGCCGTTGACCACCCGCACCTCCGTCCGGCCGTCGCCGTGGAGGAGGGTCACCGTCACGGGGGCGCCCGGCGCGTGTCGGGCGGCGTTCGTGAGCGCCTCCTGCACCACCCGGTGCGCCGCCCGCGCCACGACGGCCGGAAGGCCCTCCTCCGGCGCCGCCCCCTCGACGCGCAGCCCCACCGGGAGCCCCGACGCGGCGGCCGACGCGACCAGGCCGGCGAGCCCCGCGTCCGGTGACCCGCCGCCCGGTGCCGGCTCGGGCCCGGCGCCCTCCTCGCGGAGCAGGCCCACGACCTCGCCGAGCCGCTCCACGGCGGCGCCCGCCCGGGCGCGGATGTCCCGCGCGGTGGCCCGGTGCCCGCCCGCGAGGCCCGGCGCGAGCTGGAGCGCCCCGGCGGACAGCGCGATCAGGCTCAGGTCGTGGCCGAGCACGTCGTGCATGTCCTGCGCGATGCGGGCCCGTTCGCGCAGCCGGGCCTGTTCGGCGACGAGCCGCTGCTCGCGCTCCAGGTGCGCGGCCCGCTCCCACCCGGCCCGCACCAGCTCCCGGTACTGCCACCAGAACCGGCCCGCGAACCACGGCAGCATGCCGGCGATCACCACCACGCCCACCAGGAACGTGGCGTGCGTGAGCCACGACGGCACCAGCAGCACCGCCAGCGCCCCCGCCGCGACCGCGCCGCCCAGCGCGACGGCGCTCGGCCGTGCCGTGCCCGGCCGCCGCCCCGCCAGGAACGCCGCGACGGCCGTCGGCAGCGCCCACCAGTCGCTCAGTACGCTCAGCCCCGCCGCCGCGGTCGCCGCCGCCAGCAGCGCGCCCGCCACCAGGGCGGCCCGTGCCCTCACCGCTGTGTGCTCCATGCGGTGACCGTACGCAGGCCGCCGGCCGTCAGGACACTGCCGAAAGTCCACCTTCCGGCAGCCAGTCGCGGTCCGGGTCGTACTCCAGCCAGCGGCGCGCCCGGCCCGTGCGGGCGAACGCGTCGAGCAGCGGCCGCAGCCGCGGGGCCCCGTCCGGTGCCGCGCGCCACACGAGGGACCAGGCGTAGAGCGGGACCGGGTCGGCGAGCGGGATGAACCGCAGCCCCCGGGCGGCGGCGGTGTCGGGGACGGCGTCGGCCGGGAGGAGCGAGAAGCAGGCCGGGTCGTCGCGGACGGCGGCGAGGAACGGCGCGGGGCCCAGGTTGGGGCCGCCGGTGCGGTGGGCGATGCCGAAGCGGTCCGCGAACCGGGCCAGGAAGTCCAGGCGCCCCGGCTCGGCCGGGCAGCGCAGGGTGCTGCCGCGCAGGTCGGCGGGGCGGAGGCGGTCCGCGCCGGCCAGCGGGTGGGCGGCGCTGACGACCGCGTCGACCGGTTCGAGCCGGACGACGCGGTGGGAGAGCGCGGGCTCGGCCGGTCCGCCCGGGGCCCGCGGGGGCACCCGCCCCAGCCCCGCGTCCGCGTCGCCGCGCCGCAGCGCCTCCGCCACGGCGGCGTGGTCGCGGCCCGGGCCCGTCTCGACGGCGAGGCCCGGCGTGTCGGCCAGCACCTGGGCGAGGGTGCGCAGCGGCGCGTAGAGGTGGCCCCACACGTCGACGCGGAGGCCGGGGCCCGGTACGGCGAGGGCGGCGGCCACGGCGGCCGCACCGGCGTCCAGGGCGTGCCGTGCCGGCCCCAGGAACCGCTCCCCCGCCGCCGTGAGCCGTACGCCGCGGCCGTCCCCGCGCTCCAGGAGGCGGACGCCCAGCCGGGCCTCCAGCCGGGCGACGCGCTTGGACAGGGCCTGCTGGGTGATGCCCAACTCCCCGGCGGCGCGGCCGAAGTGGCGCAGCGCGGCGACGGCGGTGAACGCCCGTACCTGCGCGAGATCCAGCTCCATCCCGCTCAGCCTAGGCGACAACTCCGGGTTGTCGGCGGGCCTGTGGCGGTTGTTGGACGTCCGGCGCGGGCGCCCGCTGGGATGGGGGCATGCACTTCATCGACCAGCCCGACGTCCTGGCCCCGTTCGTGGAGGGGAACCGTTCCCGCGCGTTCGGCGCGGGCCTCGACCCGTTCGCGTACGAGCGCGTGACCGGCGCTCTGCGCTCCCTGTACGACTGGCCTGCGGCGTTCCGCGCGGTGGGCGGCCGGCTGGTGGAGGACGCGGAGCGGTACGCGGCGGAGGGGCGGACGGTCTCGGCGGGCGAGGCGCTGCGCGGCGCGGCCCGCTGGCTGCACGTCTCCACGCTGCTCCCGCACCCGGACGCGGCGGCGATGGCGGACGCGGCCCGCGCGGCGGACCGGGCGATGGGCCGGGCGCTGGCCCTGACGGAGCCTTCGGCGGTACGGGTCGAGGGGGCGTCGTTCGCGGGCTGGCTGCGGCGGCCGGCGGCCGCGGGGCCCGCGCCGGTGGTGGTCGTGGTGCCGGGGCTCGACTCCGCGAAGGAGGAGTTCCACGCCGTGGCCGAGGCGCTGCTGGCGCGCGGGGTGGCGGTCTGCGCGATCGACGGCCCGGGACAGGGCGTGATGGCCGCCGCGCTGGCGCCGCGCGCGGACTTCCAGCGCGTGGTCGGCGAGGTGCTGGACGCGCTGGCGGGCCGGCCGGGCGTGGACGTGTCGCGGGCCGGGGTGCTGGGGCTGAGCCTGGGCGGCTACTACGCGTCGGTGTCGGCGGCGTACGAGCCCCGGCTGCGCGCGGCGGTGGCGGTGAGCGGGCCGTACCGGCTCGACTGGGAGGGGCTGCCGCTGTTCGTCACGGACACCCTGACCCGCCGCTGCGGGGGCGTGAGGGAGGCGCGGGCGTTCGCCCGCCGGGTGGACCTGACGGACACGGCGCCGCGCATCGGCTGCCCGCTGCTGGTCGTGGAGGGCGGCACGGACGACATTCCGGGTGTCACCGGCGGCACCGCGCTGGCCGCGGCCGCCCCGGACGCCGCGCTCCTGTCGGTCCCGCACGGCGACCACCTGCTGGGCAACTGCCGCCCGGAGTGGCTGCCGCGGACGGCGGACTGGCTGACCGCCCGCCTGGCCCCCGCCGCCTGAGCCCGCTTCCGGTGAAGGGCCCCTGCACCGGGAGCGGGCTCAGGCGGCGGGTGTCACCCCGCCCGGAGCAGGGGGCTGTCGTGGCGGAGGAGCCAGTGGCGGTACGCGGTGGTGCGCAGCGCCGCCTCCCGGTAGGCGGCGGCCAGTTCGGCGTACGCGGTCTCGTGGAGCGGGCCGCCGCCGGGGCGGTGGTACAGCAGGAGCCGTACGGCCAGCGGGTCGTCGCGCAGCGGGCGGATCGCCATGTCGTCGCGGGGCCCGGACGTGGGCTGGCAGGGGGCGACGGCCTCGCCGGCGACGATGAGCGACGCGGCCGTGTGGTAGTCGGCGTGCAGCACGGGCGGGTCGATCCCGGCGGCGCCGAGGACCCGCCGCAGGCCGTCCCATTCGCCGTCGACGGTCGGGTCGACCATCCACCGGTCCTCGGCCAGGTCGGCCACGGCCACCACGGGCGCGGCGGCGGCCGGGTGGTCGCGGGCCATGGAGATGAACTGCGGCTCCCGTTCGACCAGGACGCGCCGCTCCAGGCCGTCCGGGACGCGCAGCGGGCAGCCCTCCACCTCGTGGACGAACGCCACGTCGAGCTGTCCGGCGGCGAGCGCGCGGAGCAGGGCTCCCGCGGACACGTCCATGTGGAGGGTGATGTCCGTGCCGGGGAGCCGCTGCCGTAATCGCCGCAGCCATCCGGCGAGGGCGCGGCTGGCGGTGGAGCCGATCCGGAGGCGGGCGCCGTCCGCACGGGCGGCGGCGGCGCGGGTGTCGCTGACCAGCAGGGCGAGCTGGGTGACGAGGGGCCGGGCGCGGCTGAGGACGTCCAGGCCGAGCGGGGTGGGGCGGCAGCCGGTGCGCTCGCGGGTGAACAGCTGGGCGCCGAGGGCGTTCTCGATGCGCCGCAGCTGGGTGGTGAGGGAGGGCTGGCTCATGCCGAGGGCGCGGGCCGCCTTGTGCAGGCTGCCCGTGTCGGCGATGGCGCACAGCACCCGCAGGTGCCTCACCTCCAGCTCCATGCCCCGAGCGTAGAGCGGGCACCTCGCACCACACCAGACGCTGTGAGCGCGCTGATTCGCGTCTGCCGGAAGGGAGTTGCGGGCGGTGATGCGCCGGTGCTATCGCCGTTTGCCATCATCCGCGCGGGGCCGGGGCTCCCCGACACTCGGTCCGACCGAACGCGTCCACCCAACCGTTCAGGACGAGTAGGAGCCCCCCATGAAGCCCCCCACCTTTCACCGTGTCACCTCCGGTGCCGGTTCGGCCGGACGTCCGCCGGCTAGACGCCGCAGGGCCGTGCTCGCCGTCGCGCTGAGCGCCGCCGCCGCCCTTGCCGCCGTACCGGCCGCCACCGCCACCGCCGCCCCCGCCCCGGCGGGCACCGCCGAGCGGACCGCCGCCACCGCCGGGTACACGGCGTACGCGGGTTCGGCCCAGGAGGCGCGCGCGAACCGGGCGTTCTTCGAGGCCGTCATGGAGTCCGTGGCGAGGAAGCGCGCCGCCGTCCCGGGCACCCAGGCCGTCACGGTCGTCTACTCGGCGGCCAACGCGCCCAGTTTCCGCACCCAGATAGCCCGCTCCACGCAGATCTGGAACAGCTCGGTCACCAATGTGAAGCTCCAGGAGGGCAGCAACCCGGACTTCCGGTACTACGAGGGGAACGACTCGCGCGGCTCGTACGCCAGCACCGACGGGCACGGCCGGGGCTACATCTTCCTCGACTACCGGCAGAACCAGATCTACAACTCCACCCGGGTCACCGCCCACGAGACCGGGCACGTCCTCGGCCTGCCGGACCACTACTCGGGCCCGTGCAGCGAGCTGATGTCCGGCGGCGGCCCCGGCCCGTCCTGCACCAACGCCACGCCCAACTCGCAGGAGCGGTCCCGCGTCGACTACCTGTGGCGCAACGGCCTCGCGGCGGCCCTCGCCCCCGCCTCCTGACGCCCCCGCACGCACGCCGAGGCGCCCCGCGGCAGTTCCGCGCGGGGCGCCTCGGCGCGGTCCGGCGCGCCGCCGCTAGGCCGCCTGGATCAGGTCGCGGGCGAACCGCGTGCCGGGCGGCAGCTGGCGCAGGATGCGCGCCAGGGCCTGGTCGAAGTCGCCGCCGGTGACGCCCGACTCGTACGCCGCTCCCCCGCAGTGCAGGGTGAGCTGGAGGTCCACCCGCTCGGGCGTCCCGTCGGACAGGGCCTCGGCGATGGTCAACAGGCAGCTGAGGGTGGCCTGCTGGGCGGCACCGTCGGGGGTGAGGACCGGCAGGGGGAGGTCCCACTCCAGGACGCAGCCGGCCAGCGGGAGGCCGCCGTTCTCCTCGGCCGCCCGCAGTCCGGCGAATCCGCCGCCCGTGTACCGCACACCCCTGACGCTGGTGCTGACGCCGCGCCCGTCCGACGTGATGTGGATGGCTTCCGCCCCTCGGCGGTCCCGGTACCAGCCGGTCCAGACTTCGGTCGACTCCGATGACTCCGTTGACATGGCGCGGACTGTAGCGGCACGCCGGGCTCCGGGGTGACGCCGGACACCCCGGGAGCCTGACTTCAACCGGTCTCGGTGCGGTTGCCCGGCTCGTCCCCCTGCCCGTCGCCCGGACCGCCGGACGGCCGGGCCGCCGCCTCGTGCGGCGTCCTGCCGAACAGTTCGCAGCCGGGGTTGTGGCACGGCCGGGGCTCCCAGGTGGGAACCCACGCGCCGAGCACCTTGCGTCGATGTATCGCCTTGCCGACAGGCTGTCCGCAGGCGGGGCACACGGGCTCGTCGGCCGTGGCCTCCTGCGGGCGGCGGACGGTGCGGCGTCCTTCGCTGGCCATGCCTCCAGGGTATTGCGGTTCAGCGCTTCCGGCCGTACCGGCGGATGACGACGCCGTTGCCGAAGGCGCGGGTGTCCTGGAGGGCGAAGTCCATGACGCCGAAGGGAACGCCGCCGAACAGCGGCATCCCCGTGCCGTAGACCTGCGGGTAGGACTTGATCACCAGTTCGTCGATCTCGTCGATCAGCTGCCCGGCGATGGTGGCGCCGCCGCACAGCCAGATGCCGAGCGGCCCCTCCTCCGCCTTCAGGGCGCGGACGCGGGCGGTCAGGTCGTCGGAGACGATCTCCACATGGGGGTGCGGGGAGGCCGTCATCGTGCGCGAGGCGACGATCTCGCGGAGGTGGCCGTAGGGGCTGGGCAGACCGGCGTCCACACCCAGCTGGTAGCTGGCGCGGCCCTGGATGACGGTGTCGAAGTGCTTGTTGGGGGCGTCCGCGATGCCGACCATCCGGCGGCCCTCGGTGTTGAGGGTCTCCGGGTACTCGGTGGCGAGGTAGCCGACGTACTCCTCGTCCAGGAAGCGGAACATCGAGGAGGCGTCGCCGTCCGGGTCGCCGATGAAGCCGTCGAGCGAGCAGGCGACGAGGTACGTCAGAGTGCGCAAACCATGTCCTTCGGTGAGGGAGGGCCGAGCCGTGCGGCTCAACCACTACGCCCAGAGTGCTACAGACGTAGTGGTTGACGCAAGGGCTTTTTCCGGACACCCGTTCGCCCTCGCATGGCCGGAAGTCACACCCCCGCGCACGCCCGCCCGGCCCGTCCCCTCAGTGGCTGCGCCGGGTCACGAACTCGGCCAGGGCGAGCAGCTCCTCCGCCGCCGCGAGGTCCGGCACCGCGCAGGAGAGCTGATGCACCGCGCGGGCCATCCGGTCGGCGGCCTCGGCCTGCGCCCAGTCCCGCCCGCCCGCCCGTTCCACCGCGTCCGCGGCGAGCGCCACGCCCTCGTCGTCCAGCACCGGCCGCCCGTACAGCTCCGCCAGCTCGTCGGCGCCCGGCGCCCGGGAGGCGAGGGCGGCGACGACGGGCAGCGACTTCTTGTGCGCCGCCAGGTCCGCCCCGGCCGGCTTCCCGGTGCGCAGCGGGTCGCCCCAGATGCCGATGAGGTCGTCGATCAGCTGGAACGCCAGCCCGGCCTCCCGCCCGAACGCGTCCATCGCCGCGACCTCCGCCTCCCCCGCGCCCGCGTAGAGGGCGCCCAGGGCGCAGGCGCACCCCAGCAGGGCGCCCGTCTTGGACTCCGCCATGGCCAGGCACTCGTCCAGCGTGACGTCGAGCGGGTCGCGCCGCTCGAAGGCGCAGTCGGCCTGCTGCCCCGCGCACAGCTCCACCACGCACGCGCCGAGCCGCGCCGCCGCCGCCGCCGACGCGGGGTGCGGGTCGGCGGCGAGCACGGTCAGCGCCAGGGCCTGGAGGGCGTCGCCGGTGACCAGGGCGTCGGGCACGCCGAAGACGGTCCACGCCGTGGGCCGGTTCCGGCGGGTGCGGTCCTCGTCCACGATGTCGTCGTGGAGCAGGGTGAAGTTGTGGACGAGCTCCACGGCGGCCGCCGCCCGCACGGCGCCGTCCGGGTCGCCGCCCAGCGCGCGGGCCGACGCCAGCACGAGGGCCGGGCGGATGGCCTTCCCGCCACGGCCGGCGGCCGGGGTGCCGTCGGCGTGCTCCCAGCCGAAGTGGTACATCGCCACGCGCCGCAGCGGCGCGGGCAGGGTGGCGAGGTCGGCGCGCAGCCGGGGTGCGACGACGGTGTGCGCGCGGTCGAGGAGCGCCGCCGCGTCCCCGCCGCTCCCGGACCGCGCGCCGGCCCTCCCCGTGTCGGTCATCGTCACGGTCTTCTCCTCCGCTTGTGCGCGTACCTCCGGGCAGGGGTACGGGCGGGGGCGCCGGTGCAGGACGCCCCCGCCCGTACCGGTCCTCAGCTCCAGCGGCCGATCTCGACGTTCTCCAGGACGCCGAGGGCGTCGGGGACGAGGATCGCCGCGGAGTAGTAGGCCGTGACCAGGTACGAGATGATGGCCTGTTCGTCGATACCCATGAAGCGCACCGACATACTCGGCTCGATCTCGTCGGGGATGCCGGTCTGGTGGAGGCCGATGACGCCCTGCTCCGCCTCGCCGGTACGCATGCAGAGGATCGACGTCGTGCGGGCGTCGCTGATCGGGATCTTGTTGCAGGGGAAGATCGGGACGCCGCGCCAGGTGGGGATGCGGTGCCCGGCGACGTCGATGCTCTCCGGGACCAGGCCGCGCCGGTTGCACTCGCGGCCGAAGGCGGCGATGGCCTTGGGGTGGGCCAGGAAGAGCTTGTTGCCCCGGCGGCGGGACAGCAGCTCGTCCATGTCGTCCGGGGTGGGCGCGCCGTCGTGCGGGGTGATGCGCTGGCCGTAGTCGCAGTTGGCGAGGAGGCCGAACTCGGGGTTGTTGACCAGCTCGTGCTCCTGGCGCTCGCGCAGCGCCTCGACCGTGAGCCGCAGCTGCTGCTCGGTCTGGTTCATCGGCTGGTTGTAGAGGTCGGCCACGCGCGTGTGGACCTTCAGCACGGTCTGGGCGACGCTCAGCTCGTACTCGCGGGGCGCGGGGTCGTAGTCGACGTAGGTCTGCGGGATGACCGGCTCGCCGCGGTGGCCGGCGGACAGGTCGATGGCCTTCTCGCCGTACTTGTTGGTCCGCTGCTGGGGGATCGCGGCCATGCCGGCCAGGTGCGCGGAGAGGGAGCCGGCGCGCTCGGCGAGGTTGAGGACGTCGGAGCGGGTCAGCTCCAGCATCACGCAGACGGTCGCGGCGCGGTGGGTGTGGTCCCAGGTGGCCTCCTCGTCGAGGAGGGAGGCGTCGCCGAAGTAGCCGCCGTCCGCGAGGACGTCGATGACGGCCTCGTCGCCGTACGGGCCGGTGCCGAGCCGCTCGACCTTGCCGTGCGCGAGCAGGAAGACCCGGTCCGCCCGGGTGCCCGCCTCGGCGATCACGTCGCCGGGCTGGAAGGTCCGCTGGGAGCAGCGCTGGGCGAGCTCGTGGAGCGCGGCCTCGTCGTCGTATCCGCGCAGGGGCGGCAGTTCGCCGAGCTCGGCGGGGATGACCTCGACCCGCTCGCCGGTCTGCATGAACGTGACGCGCCCGTCGCCCACGGCGTAGGTGTACCGGCGGTTCACGCGGTACGTGCCGCCCTGGACCTGCACCCACGGCAGCATCCGCAGGAGCCACCGGGAGGTGATCTCCTGCATCTGGGGTGCTGACTTGGTGGTGGTCGCAAGCTTCCGCGCCGCGTCCGTGCCGAGGCTCTTCTGCGGTGAAGCCTGTTCGGCCCGGACGTCGTCGCCGACCGAACCAACCGAACCAACCGACATGATGTCCCTCTCGATGATCTGACTGTCGCCCGCAGCCTTTCAGTACCGTGTGTAACGGCGCCATTACACAATCGGGTGGGATTGAAGCGCCCGGGCCGTGGGTAGCGGGTCGGCTTTTCCGGTGCCCGGCCGCCCCGGGCGGGGCGGATGCCCGCACGGGCGTCCGGCGGCCCGCACGGCGTTCGACGCCGCACAATGGTCGGGTGACCCCCTTCGATCCCGTGCGCCCCGGGGCGGCGCCCCCCGCGGCGGCCGCCGGCGCGCCCGGCGCCCTCGGGCCGCGGCTGCCCTCGCCGCTGCTGCCGGTCGACGACGACCGGTTCACCGGGCGCGGGCTGAGGCTGCTGCTGAAGCGGGACGACCTGATCCACCCGGAGCTGGTGGGCAACAAGTGGCGCAAGCTGGCGCCGAACCTCGCCGCCGCGGCCGGGCGGCCCGTGCTGACCTTCGGCGGGGCGTACTCGAACCACCTGCGGGCCACCGCGGCGGCCGGGCGGCTGCTGGGCTTCCCGACGATCGGGGTCGTACGCGGCGACGAGCTGGCCGGGCGGCCGCTGAACCCGTCGCTGGAGCGGTGCGCGGCGGACGGGATGCGGCTGGTGTTCGTGGACCGGGCGACGTACCGCGCGAAGGGCGACCCGGAGGTGGTGGCGCGGCTCCTGCGGGACGCCCCGGACGGCACGGTGGTGGTCCCGGAGGGCGGCAGCAACGCGGCGGCGGTGCGCGGCTGCGCGGAGCTGGGCCGGGAGCTGCGGGGCCGGGCGGACGTGGTGGCGGTGGCGTGCGGGACGGGCGGCACGCTGGCGGGCCTGGCGGCGGGCCTCGCGCCGGGGCAGCGGGCGCTGGGCGTGCCGGTCCTGCGGGGCGGCTTCCTGGGCGGCGAGGTGCGGGCGCTGCAGGAGGCGGCGTTCGGCGGACCGGCGGGCGAGTGGAGCCTGGAGGAGCGGTTCCACTTCGGCGGGTACGGGCGGACGGGACCCGCGCTGGAGGCGTTCGCCGAGGACTTCTCGGCCCGCCACGGCCTGGCGGTGGAGCGGCTGTATGTGGCCAAGATGCTGTACGCGCTGGTCGCGCTCGCCGAGGAGTGCGCGTTCGCACCTGGTACGACGGTCGCGGCGGTGGTGACCGGGCGGCCGGATCCGGCCGGCGGGGGCCGGACGTGAGACGCGGAAGGTTCGACCGGCCGGCGCGTGGGTACGTCAACCCTCCGCCGAGTCCTCGGGATTGGTTGCCGCAAACCCCTAGCCACTGTGTGTACCCGTGTGTTTACGATGGGTGACGCACGTCGGCTCGGGGGCCCCGGCGACACGGCGGCATGGATCGCGATAGCGTCACGGCGACTACGCATTCCTGCGTACCGCACGGTTCCGGGGGGACATCGCTCCTCCCGGTCCCCGAACGAGTTTGTGCCACCTTGGAGGTGAGGGTGTCCCAGATCGCAGGCGAGCCCGGGACCCAGGACTTCGTGGAAGTCCGGCTGCCCGCTGCGGGTGCCTACCTGTCCGTGCTGCGTACGGCCACGGCCGGTTTGGCGGCGCGTTTGGACTTCACCCTCGACGAGATCGAGGACCTGCGCATCGCGGTGGACGAGGCGTGCGCGATCCTGCTCCAGCAGGCCGTGGCGGGCTCGGTCCTCAGCTGCGTGTTCCGGCTGATCGACGACTCGCTGGAGGTCACGGTGTCGGCGCCGACGACCGACGGGCGCGCGCCCGAGCGGGACACGTTCGCGTGGACGGTGCTGTCCGCGCTGGCGGGCAAGGTGGACTCGTCGGTCGCCGATGACCGCACGGTCTCGATCAGCCTGTACAAACAGCGCGGCGCGGGACCCGGGCCGGCGTGAGGGACGGGGGCGGTCCGGTGCGGAACGAGGAGCGCGGCCCGCGGGCCGCGGGCGCGGCGGAGGGCATCGCGGGCATCCCGGAACAGCAGGCGCGGCCGCACCCGGAGGACGGCCTGGTGGAGGCGCCCGAGCGGGCGCGGGCAGAGCGGGCGACGCGGATGAGCGAGAACGACAGCGGGCAGCGGGGCGGTGGCCAGCGGCACGATCCGCAGGACCGGAGCGGCGCGCGGGCGATGTTCGTGCGGCTGCGGAGCCTGCCTGACGGCTCGCCCGAGAAGGCGGAGCTGCGCAATCAGCTGGTCCGGATGCACCTGCCGCTCGTGGAGCACCTCGCGCGCCGGTTCCGCAACCGCGGGGAGCCGCTGGACGACCTGACGCAGGTCGCCACCATCGGCCTGATCAAGTCCGTGGACCGGTTCGACCCGGAGCGGGGCGTCGAGTTCTCGACGTACGCGACGCCGACGGTCGTCGGGGAGATCAAGCGGCACTTCCGCGACAAGGGCTGGGCGGTGCGGGTGCCGCGGCGGCTCCAGGAGCTGCGCCTGTCGCTGACCACGGCGACGGCGGAGCTGTCCCAGCGGCACGGGCGGTCGCCGACCGTGCACGAGCTGGCGGAGAAGCTCGGGATCTCCGAGGAGGAGGTCCTGGAGGGCCTGGAGTCGGCGAACGCGTACTCGACGCTGTCGCTGGACGTGCCGGACACGGACGACGAGTCGCCGGCCGTCGCGGACACGCTGGGCGCGGAGGACGAGGCGCTGGAGGGCGTCGAGTACCGGGAGTCGCTGAAGCCGCTGCTGGAGGACCTGCCGCCGCGGGAGAAGCGGATCCTGCTGCTGCGGTTCTTCGGGAACATGACCCAGTCGCAGATCGCGCAGGAGGTCGGCATCTCGCAGATGCACGTCTCGCGGCTGCTGGCCCGCACACTGGCGCAGCTCCGCGAGAAGCTGCTGGTCGAGGAGTGACCCCGCGCGGGCGGCCGCGGGCCCGCGCCTCGCGGGGTGCGCGCCCGTAGCCGCCGGCCGTCAGGAGGTGGGGCGGCCGATGCCCAGGGCGGTGGTGGTGGCGGGGTGCAGCAGCAGCACCAGGGACGTCACCGCGGCCACCGCCAGCGCCACGCCCGCCGGGACCGCCGCGCCCACGCCCGTCAGCAGCGTGTACGCGACCGGCAGCGCCATCAGCTGTGTGATGATCGCCGGGCCCCTGCTCCAACTGCGGCACAGCAGCAGGCCCCGCGCCGCGATCATCGGGATGAGGCCGAGCGCGATGAGCGTGGCGCCGCCCGTGAGGGCCTGGGTGAAGCCGTCGGGGGTGCCCGTCAACGTGTTGACGAGGACGTAGAGGCCCCCGGCGAAGAGGGCGAGCGCCTCCAGTCCGGCCACCGCCGCGGCGGCCGTCACACGGGTGGGACGCGAGGTCGGGGCGGGGTTCTGTTCGCTGCTGCTCACCCTTGCAGGGTAGCCGCCCGCGCCCCGGCCCCCCTGGGCGCGGTACCGCGCGGTAGGTAACCTGGCGGGCATGCGCGCACTTCTCGTGGTCAACCCGGCAGCCACCACCACGAGTGCCCGCACCCGTGACGTGCTGATCCACGCGCTGGCCAGCGAGATGAAGCTGGACGCCGTCACCACCGAGTACCGGGGCCACGCCCGCGACCTCGCCCGGCGGGCCGCGGAGGCGGAGGACGTCGACCTGGTGGTCGCGCTCGGCGGGGACGGCACGGTCAACGAGGTCGTGAACGGCCTGCTGCACCGGGGCCCGGACCCGGACCGGCTGCCGCGCCTGGCGGTGGTGCCGGGCGGGTCGACCAACGTGTTCGCCCGCGCGCTGGGGCTGCCGAACGACGCGGTGGAGGCGACCGGCGCGATCCTGGACGCCCTGCGGGAGCGGCGGAGCCGGACCGTCGGCCTGGGCCTCGCGGCCGGGACGCCCGGCACGGAGGACGAGGCGGTGCCGGCCCGCTGGTTCACCTTCTGCGCCGGCCTGGGCTTCGACGCGGGCGTGATCGGGCGGGTGGAGCAGCAGCGGGAGCGCGGCAAGCGGTCGACGCACGCGCTGTATCTGCGCCAGGTGATGCGGCAGCTGCTGGTGGACCCGCACCGGCGGCATGGGACGATCACGCTGGAGCGGCCGGGCGAGGCCCCGGTCGAGGACTTGGTGCTGTCGATAGTCTGCAACACCTCCCCCTGGACGTATCTGGGGAACAAGCCGGTGTACGCGTCGCCCGAGGCGTCCTTCGACAAGGGCCTGGACGTGCTGGGGCTGAACCGGCTGTCGGGGCCCGCCGTCGCCTGGTACGGGACGCAGCTGCTGACGTCCAGCCCGGAGCGCGGCCCGCGGGGCAGGCACGCGGTCACTCTGCACGACCAGATCGACTTCGCCTTGCATTCCAAGGTCCCCTTGCCCTTCCAGATGGACGGCGACCACCTGGGACTGCGCACGAGCGTGACGTTCACAGGCGTTCGCCGTGCACTGGGTGTGATTGTGTGAGGAGAAGGGCCCTCAACCCTTTATCTCGAACGTATGGGCTGGGTTCCACCCCATAGAAGTACGGCTGTGACCTAGCCGACACCGAGGAATCAAAAAAAACTTTCCAGAAGGGGTTGTATCCGCAGCCGAGGTTTGCGAATCTCTACGTGGCGATCGAGACGGCCCGCAGCACCGGCCTCCAGCGAAAGCCAGAACCCCTCCTCAATCACAGGACCACACCAGCTTGCCTGGCCGTCGGCCCTTCCCTTGCGGGGGGATTCGTGAAAGCGTTCACATTCACAAGCAACTTGCATGCAACACCAAGGAGAGGTAGCAGCCATGGACTGGCGTCACAACGCCGTTTGTCGTGAGGAAGACCCCGAGCTGTTCTTCCCCATCGGCAACACCGGTCCTGCGCTGCTGCAGATCGAGGAAGCCAAGGCCGTCTGCCGTCGCTGCCCCGTGATGGAGCAGTGCCTGCAGTGGGCGCTCGAGTCCGGCCAGGACTCCGGCGTCTGGGGTGGCCTCAGCGAGGACGAGCGCCGTGCGATGAAGCGCCGCGCCGCCCGTAACCGGGCGCGGAACGCCAGCGCCTGAGCACCGCCACCGCGCCTCCCGAGTAGCAGCGCGCAGCAGTAACCCACAGCGTTCGAGCCCCGGACCGTGTCGACGGTCCGGGGCTCGCTGCCGTCCGGAAAGGCCGCGGGCCGGACACCCGGCCGGACCGGCCGGACCGGCCGCCGGGGCGCTTCCGCCCCCGGCTCCCACGGGATCCACTCCCGCCGCCCTCCGGCCGGCGGTTACTTCTGGGCGCGGACCGGGACGTCGAGGACCACGCGCGTACCGCGTTCGGGCGCCGGGCGCATGTCGAACGAGCCGCCCAACTCCCCTTCCACCAGGGTCCGTACGATCTGCAGGCCCAGGTTCCCGGCGCGCTGCGGGTCGAAGCCCTCGGGCAGTCCTCGGCCGTCGTCCTGGACGGTGATCAGCAGTCGGGCGTCGCGCCCGTCGCCGCGTACGGCCGTGACCTCGACCGTGCCGCGCTCGGCCGGGGCGAAGGCGTGCTCCAGGGCGTTCTGGAGGATCTCGGTGAGCACCATCGACAGGGGCGTGGCGACCTCGGCGTCGAGGATGCCGAAGCGGCCGTTGCGGCGGCACACCACCTTGCCCGGGGAGATCTCCGCCACCATCGAGATCACCCGGTCGGCGATGTCGTCGAACTCCACGCGCTCGTCCAGGTTCTGCGACAGGGTCTCGTGGACGATGGCGATGGAGCCGACCCGGCGGACCGCCTCGTTCAGCGCCTCGCGGCCCCGGTCGGAGTCCATCCGGCGGGCCTGGAGGCGCAGCAGCGCGGCGACCGTCTGGAGGTTGTTCTTCACCCGGTGGTGGATCTCCCGGATGGTCGCGTCCTTGGTGATCAACTCGCGTTCGCGGCGGCGCAGTTCCGTCACGTCGCGCAGGAGGACGAGCGAGCCGATGCGGGTGCCCTTGGGCTTGAGGGGGATCGCGCGGAGCTGGATGACGCCGCCGTTGCCCTCGACCTCCGTCTCGCGCGGGGCGTAGCCGCTGGCCAGCTTGACGAGCGCCTCGTCCACCGGGCCGCGCGAGGGCGCCAGTTCGGCGGTGATCTGGCCGAGGTGCTGGCCCACGAGGTCGGCGGCGAGACCGAGGCGGTGGTACGCGGACAGCGCGTTGGGCGAGGCGTACTGGACGAACCCGTCCGCGTCGAGCCGGATCAGCCCGTCGCCGGCGCGCGGCGAGGCGTCCATGTCGACCTGCTGCTCGGGGAACGGGAACGCGCCGGCGGCGATCATCTGCGCCAGGTCGGAGGCGGACTGGAGGTAGGTGAGCTCCAGCCGGGAGGGTGTACGGACGGTGAGCAGGTTGGTGTTCCGCGCGATGACCCCGAGGACGCGGCCCTCGCGGCGCACGGGGATGGACTCGACCCGTACGGGGACCTCCTCGCGCCACTCCGGGTCGCCCTCCCGCACGATGCGGCCCTCGTCCAGCGCCGCGTCCAGGAGCGGGCGGCGGCCGCGCGGGACGAGGTGGCCGACCATGTCGTCCTGGTAGGAGGTCGGACCGGTGTTGGGCCGCATCTGGGCGACGGAGACGTAGCGCGTGCCGTCGCGGGTGGGCACCCACAGCACGAGGTCGGCGAAGGAGAGGTCGGAGAGCAGCTGCCACTCCGAGACGAGCAGATGGAGCCACTCGAGGTCGGACTCGCCGAGCGCGGTGTGCTGGCGTACGAGGTCGTTCATGGACGGCACATCTGCGAGCGTACCCGTGCCGTGGAACCTGGTGCTTTGCCGGTCCTTGGGGGAGGATGGGTCGGCAACCGTCTTTTCCGCCTGTGGACCGCAGGAGGATGGACAGACCGAATTGGTCTAGTCCACAATGGATGGTAAAGGCTTCCGCCCTCCCCGCACAGGAGGGTGGACCGGGGCTCCGGCGCTCTCTGCCCTGACTGCGCCGAGGCCTCACCCATGGCCGCGGGACCGCACACCCTCGGCCGTTGCAACTCCGGGCTGCGGTGCCGGACGGGTTGAGGGTCCCGTCGCGGCGCCGCGGCCCGCGGGTCTTTCCGGGGCCCCGCTCCCCCACGGCGCCCGCCGCCGGCCGGCCGTACAGGCTCCACCGCCGCGCCGCCGCCCCGCCGTACGAACCCCACCGCCCCCCGCCAGGCCGGGCCCGCCGTACTAACCCCACCGCCCCGGCCCGCGCCCGGCCCCGCCGCCGTACGGGCTCCGCCGACACCGGCCGGTCCGCGCCGCCACGGGAGCGGGGGCGCACGCCCGCACCCTCGCCGCCACAGGTTCCGCCGTACCGCCCGGAGCCCTCCCCCACCGGCCGTCTGGAGGGGCGGAAAAGGGGCACGCGAAGGGCATGGGGGCGCAGGCGACGCTCTGCTAGATTGGTCTATACCACCTTCCGTGTGACCCCCCTTTCCCCTCCTTCCAGAACGGCAGGCCCAGCGTGGAAGTTGTGATCGTCCAGGACGCCAAGGCAGGCGGCGAGCTCATCGCGGAGGCCATCGCGGACCTCCTGCGCCGCAAGCCCGACGCTCTGCTCGGCGTGGCCACCGGATCGACGCCGCTGCCCGTCTACGACGCGCTCACCGCCAAGGTCCGCGCGGGCGCGGTGGACGTGTCGCGCGCCCGGATCGCCCAGCTCGACGAGTACGTGGGGCTGCCGGCCGGGCACCCGGAGTCGTACCGCTCCACCGTCCTGCGGCAGGTCGTGGAGCCGCTCGGGCTGAGCCCGGACGCCTTCCTGGGCCCGGACGGCACCGCCGAGGACGTGCAGGCGGCCTGCGAGGCGTACGACCGGGCCCTCGCGGAGGCGGGCGGCGTCGACCTCCAGATACTCGGCATCGGCACCGACGGGCACATCGGCTTCAACGAGCCGTGCTCGTCGCTGGCCTCGCGGACCCGGATCAAGACGCTCACCGAGCAGACCCGGATCGACAACGCCCGGTTCTTCGACGGGGACATCGACCAGGTCCCGCACCACGTGATCACCCAGGGCATCGGCACCATCCTGGAGGCCCGCCACCTGGTGCTCCTGGCCACCGGCGAGGGCAAGGCGGACGCGGTGGCGGCGACGGTGGAGGGCCCGGTGGCCGCGCTGGTCCCGGCGTCGGCGCTCCAGCTGCACCCGCACGCCACGGTCGTCGTGGACGAGGCCGCCGCCTCCAAGCTGAAGCTCGCGGACTACTTCCGCCACACGTACGCGAACAAGCCGTCCTGGCAGGGCCTGTAGGAGGACCCCCGGGAGGTACGGGAAGGGGCCGGGCACCACGGGTGCCCGGCCCCTTCCCGGTGCGCGTGCGCGCGTGGGCGCTACACCCCCGCGACGGCCTCGGCCGCCGCGATCCCGCAGACCCGCGCCGCGCCGTGCGTCGCGATGTGCAGGGCCCCGCGCGGCGGAGCCTGGTTGAGGCCCATCTCCACCACGACCGTGTCGGGGCGTGCGGCGAGCAGCCCGTCCAGCGCCTCCCTCATCCAGGCGTGACGGTGCGCGTCGCGCACGACGGCCACGATCCGGCGCTCCCCCGCCGCCCGCAGCACGTCCTCGGCGGCGGCCCCGGGACCGTACGAGCCGGTCCGGGTGCCGGGCAGCAGCCGCTCCAGCGCGTCGGCGACGCCCCACGGGGTCTCGTCGCCGACGGCGATGTTGGCGACGGGCGCGAAGGAGGCCACGTACGGCGCCGAGGCCGGCGGGACGTACGGCTCCGCGCCCGGCGTCACGCGCAGCGCGCGGCGGGCCGCCACCAGACCGATGCCGGTGCCGGGCGCGGTCCCCTCCTGCACTGCCGCGCCCGGCTCCGAGCCGGCCCCCCTGACCCGGTGCGCCTGGGTCCAGGACGCGAGGGCACGCACCCGCGCCGCCGCGTCCGCCAGTCGCTCCTCGGGAAGTTCACCGGTTCGTACCGCTTCCACCAGCGCGTCGCGCAGGCTCAGTACGATCTCCTCGTCCGCCAGGCCGCCGCCGACGCAGATGGCGTCGGCGCCCGCCGCGATCGCGAGGACGGAGCCGCGCTCGATGCCGTACGTCGACGCGATGGCCTGCATCTCCATGCCGTCGGTGACGATCAGCCCCTCGTAGCCCAGCTCCTGGCGCAGCAGTCCGGTGAGGATGCGCGGGCTCAGGGTGGCGGGGCGGTCGGGGTCGAGCGCGGGCAGCAGGATATGCGCGCTCATCACCGATTTGGAACCCGCGGCGATGGCCGCGCGGAAAGGTGCCAGCTCACGGGCGTGCAGTGTGTCGAGGTCCACATCGATGCGGGGCGTCGCGAGGTGCGAGTCGACACTCGTGTCGCCGTGGCCGGGGAAGTGCTTGACGCAGGCGGCGACGCCCGCGGACTGCATGCCCTCGATGTACGCGACGGTGTGCCGGGCGGCGAGCTGCGGGTCGGCGCCGAAGGAGCGCACGCCGATGACCGGATTGTCCGGGTTGGAGTTGACGTCGGCGGAGGGCGCCCAGTTGAAGTCCACGCCGCAGGCGGCGAGGCGGCGGCCCAGCTCGTGGGCGACGGCGCGGGTCAGCTCCGGGTCGTCGACGACGCCGAGCGCCAGGTTGCCGGGGAAGGAGGAGCCGGTGCGGACCTCCAGGCGGGTGACGTCGCCGCCCTCCTCGTCGATGGCGACGAGGACGTCCTCGCGCTCGGCGCGCAGCCGGTCGGTGAGGGCGGTGAGCTGCTCGGGGGTGTGGATGTTGCGGCCGAAGAGGCCGACGGAGGAGAGGCCCTCGCCGATGCGGCGCAGCAGCCAGTCCGGCGGGGTGGTGCCGACGAAGCCGGGCTGGAGGACGGTGAGGGCGTCGCGGGTGAGCGTGTCGGACGTACCGCGTACGAGTGTGGTCATGGGAGCGGTCATCCCTTCACTGCGCCGGCCGTGAGGCCCGCGGCCATCTTGCGCTGGACGAGGAGGAAGAGGATCACGATCGGGACGGCCATCATGGTGGAGCCGGCCATCATGGGCGCGTACTCGGTGCCGTTCTTCGTGATGAAGTTGCCGAGCCAGACGGTGGCCGTCTGGTTCTGCTGGCTCATGAGCATCAGCGCGTACAGGTACTCGTTCCAGGCCTGGATGAAGCCGTAGACGGACGTGGCGACCATGCCCGGGGCGAGCAGCGGGAAGACGACGCGGACGAAGGCGCCGGTGCGGCTGCAGCCGTCGACCATGGCCGCTTCCTCCAGCTCCTTGGGGATGTTCACGATGAAGCCGCGCAGGGTCCAGACCGTGAACGGGAGGATGAAGGTCAGATACGTGATGATCAGGCCGGTCAGCTTGTCGTACTGCCCCAGGTCGTTGAGGAGCAGGAAGACCGGGATGATCATGGCGACGAGCGGGACCATCTGGACGGCGAGGATGCCGACGATGACGATCTTGCGGCCGCGGAAGGCGAACCGGGAGATGGCGAGCGCGGCGAGCATGCCGACGGCGATGCCGATGACCACGACGACCAGGGAGACGACCAGGCTGCGGCCGACGGGGCCCCAGAAGTCGGCGATCTGCAGGGCGCGCTCGAAGTTCTCCAGCGTGAAGGTGGAGGGGAAGAAGTGCGGGTCGGGGTCGATGGCGTCCTTGGCCGGCTTGAAGGCCGTGTTCACCATCCAGTAGACGGGGAAGCCGAGGACGGCGAAGACGAGGAGGCCGAGCGCGTTCCAGCCGAGCCTGCCGGCGCGCCGGCGGCCGGGGGCGGTCCGGGGGACCTTGGCGGCGGGGGCCGTGGGGACGGCCGGGGTGACGGGGTCGGCCGCGGTGACCGTGGCGTTGGCGCTCACTCCACCTCTCCGATCTTGAGCATCTGACGCATGTAGACGGCGACCGCGCCGAGCAGCAGGAAGACCGTGACGAGGGCGATGGCGGAGCCGGTGCCGTAGTCGTTGACCACGAACGCCTTGTCGAAGGAGTAGGTGGTGAGGACCTGGAACTCGGGTTCGGGGTGGCCGTTGCGCATCACGTAGACCTGCGGGAAGACGCCCATGTCCCAGATGACGGAGAGGGTCGTCAGCATGACGATGATGGGCTTGAGGATCGGCAGGGTGACGAAGCGGAAGACGCCCCAGGCGCCGGCGCCGTCGAGGCGTGCCGCCTCCTCCAGCTCCTTGGGGACCTGGGTGAGGCCCGCGCTGAGCGTGATGACCACGAAGGGCACGGCGCCCCAGACGACCAGGAGCATGATGACGGCCAGGCCCTGCGGGCCGCTGGCGAACCAGTTGTGGCCGATCATGTCGACACCGGGCAGCTTGTCGATGAGCCAGTTCAGGACGCCGTAGTCGGCGTCGAAGAGCCATTTGAAGATGGCGGTCGCGACGATGATCGGCATGCCCCAGCTGGCCACCAGGACGATGCTGATGAGCGCCTTCACCCAGGGCGAGACCCGCTGGAGCAGCAGCGCGATCAGCATGCCCAGGACCATGGTGAGGATGACGGCGCCGCCCGCGAAGAGGACCGTGCGCAGGACGACGGCCCAGAACTCGCCGTCGCCGAGGATGCGGGTGAAGTTCTCCAGGCCGACGTTCTCGGCCTCCTGGAAGCCCCACAGCTGCGGCTGGCCGAACTTCTGGAAGGAGAGGGTGACCAGCCGCACCAGCGGGTAGCCGAGCACCAGGACCAGGACGGTGAGGCAGGGGGCGAGGAGGAGCCACGGCACCCCGGCGCCGGGGCCTCGCCCGGTCGGCCGGCCGGCCGACTTGCCTGCGGTGGGCCCGGCACCCCGGCCGGGCGGTGGCGCGTGGCGCACCGGCGGCGCCTTCGCGGTGGTTGTCTCAGCGGCACTCATCCCGTGCTCCTCAGCGATCCCTCTCGTGCGTACGGGCGGCGGGGCCCCGTCGGCGACGGGGCCCCGCCCACAGGTCACTTGGTGTTGATGACCTTGTCGATCGCGGCGTCCGCGTCCTTCGCGGCGGCCTCGACCGACTTCTTGCCGTTGGCGATCTCGATGAGCATCGTCTTGAGGATCTGGCTCTTCTCGACCTGGCCCCAGCCGGGCGCGGTCGGGACGAACCAGCTGGACTCGGCGGCGGTGGCCGGGACGGCGGTCGCCGGGTCCGACTTCAGCGGGGCCAGGTCCTTCTTGTTGTTGGGCAGGTTGCCCTTGGCGGCGAGGCCCTTCTGGCCCTCGGGGCCGGTGAAGGCGGCGATCCACTCGGCCGCGATCTCCTGGTTCTTCGACTTGACCGGGATCGCCAGGTCGGAGCCGCCGAGGAAGACGGGGAGGTTCTTGCCGGACGGGCCCGGCATGACGAAGTTCTCCAGCTTGTCCTTCAACCCGCCGACCTTGTCGTTCTTCGGGTCGGCGGCGGTGGCGCCCTCCCAGCCGGCGCCGAAGATGGTGGCGGCGTTGCCCTGGCCGAAGACGACGGGGCGGTCGGCCTCGTCCTTCGTCTTGTCCCCGTGCATGTACGCGTCGAGGACGTTCTTGTACGCGGTGAGGCCCTTGACGGACTCGGGCGAGGAGAGGTTCGCCTTCCAGGTGTCGCCCTCCTGCTTGGCGATGGAGCCGCCGGCCTCGAAGACGAACGACATCGCGGCGTACCAGTCGGGCGAAGGCTGGTACCAGGCGCTGAACTTGGCGCCCTTCTTCGCCTGGATCTTGTCGAGGGCGGCGGTCAGCTCGGCCCAGGTCTTGGGGGCGGCCTTGACGCCGGCCTCGGCGGCGATGTCCTTGCGCCAGGTGCCCACACGGCCGCCGGCGTAGTAGGGGACGCCGTAGGTCTTGCCGTTGTAGGTGACGGAGGCCTTGAGGGCGTCGAGCCACTGGTCCGAGTTGGCGAACTTCTTCGGGTCGACCTCGGCGAAGGCGCCCTTCGCCATGTAGCCGATCATCTCGGTGTTGCCCATCTCGACGACGTCGGGGGCCTTGTCGGTGGCCAGGACGGCGTCGAGCTTGGTGTTCTTGTCGGGCCAGCCGTAGTACTCGTGCTTGATCTTCGTGCCCGGGTACTTCTTGACGATCGCGTCGTCGGCGGCCTTCACCAGCTCGGGCCAGTTGTTCTGCGCGTCGACGGTCAGCCATACGGTGAGCTCCTTGGCCCCCGCCTTGCCGTCCCCGCCCTTGTCCGAACCGCCGCACGCGACGACGCCGACCATCATGCCCGCGACGCCGATCGCCGCGATGAGCTTGCGCTTCACGCCACCCTCCTCAGGGATGCCTGCAACCCCGCCCACCGCGAAGACATACGTACGACCGAACGACGAACACTGCTCGTGGGGCTGGGACCTGGTCTTTAATGGTTTAGACCAGTAACCCGGAGCTTGGCCTAGACCTTTGGGGGTGTCAAGGGTGTATAAGAGGGGCTGTTGCGTCCGTTATCGGACCGACACCTGAGGAGGGGCGACGACCCGTGACCGGTCCGTGCCACCATGTGAGCCGCGAAAGACGGAGGAGCCGGTGACGGCAGCAGCAACGGAGTCGGAGAGGCAGATCATGGCCACGGACAGTGGCGGTACGGAGACCGCCGGCGGACGCCCGTCCGAGAACGGCACGGCGACCCGCACGGCGCGCGTGCCCAAGTACTACCGGCTCAAGCGCCACTTGCTGGAGATGACCGAGACGATGCCCCCCGGCACCCCCGTGCCGCCGGAGCGCACCCTCGCCGCCGAGTTCGACACCTCCCGCACCACCGTGCGCCAGGCCCTCCAGGAGCTGGTCGTCGAGGGCCGCCTGGAGCGCATCCAGGGCAAGGGCACGTTCGTCGCCAAGCCGAAGGTCTCCCAGGCGCTCCAGCTCACCTCGTACACCGAGGACATGCGGGCGCAGGGGCTCGAACCCACCTCCCAGCTGCTGGACATCGGGTACGTCACCGCCGACGACACCCTCGCGGGCCTCCTCGACATACAGCCCGGCGGGCGCGTCCTGCGCATCGAGCGGCTCCGCCTCGCCAGCGGCGAGCCCATGGCCATCGAGACGACCCACCTGTCGGCCAAGCGCTTCCCCGCGCTGCGCCGCTCCCTGGTGAAGTACACCTCCCTCTACACGGCCCTCGCCGAGGTGTACGACGTGCGGCTGGCCGAGGCCGAGGAGACCATCGAGACCTCCCTCGCCACGCCGCGCGAGGCCGGGCTGCTCGGCACGGACGTGGGCCTGCCCATGCTGCTGCTCTCCCGCCACTCCTTCGACGAGAACGGCGCGCCCGTGGAGTGGGTCCGCTCGGTGTACCGGGGCGACCGCTACAAGTTCGTGGCCCGCCTCAAGCGGCCCGCCGCGGAGTAGCCGCGCACCCTGCGGATGTCCGGCCGCGCACCCTGCGGATGTCCGACGGCCGTCCCGTCCAGCGCGGTCACTGCCGTCACTCTGGTCACCGCTGTCACACCGTTATCCGACAACGGGTTCCCTGAGGCCGGACCGTCCCCTAGATTCACCGCATCTTCGGCTGATCAGTGAGGGGACGGTTCGCCATGTCCGAGGTCACGCAAGGGAAACAACCGGTCGTCACGCCCGTCAGGGTGGTGATCGCGCTCTGTCTCGTCGCCCCGTTCGTCGCGATGCTCTGGGTGAGTTCCTACGCCCGGACCGAGCCCGTGCTCGCCGGAATCCCGTTCTTCTACTGGTACCAGATGCTCTGGGTCGTGCTGTCGACCGCGCTGACGATGGTCGCGTACAAGCTGTGGCACCGTGAGCAGCGCGCCCGCGCCGCCCGGAAGGGGGGTGCGGAGCGATGAACGACGGTGTGAACGGCGTCGCGCTCGCCGTCTTCGTCTTCTTCTTCCTGGTCGTCACGGTCCTCGGCTTCATGGCCGCGCGCTGGCGCAGGGCCGAGAACGAGAACAGCCTCGACGAATGGGGCCTGGGCGGCCGCTCGTTCGGCACCTGGGTCACCTGGTTCCTGCTGGGCGGCGACCTCTACACGGCGTACACCTTCGTCGCCGTCCCCGCCGCCATCTACGCGGCGGGCGCGGCCGGCTTCTTCGCCGTGCCGTACACGATCCTCGTCTACCCGCTGATCTTCACCTTCCTGCCCCGCCTGTGGTCGGTGTCGCACAAGCACGGGTACGTCACCACCTCGGACTTCGTGCGCGGCCGGTTCGGCTCCAAGGGCCTGTCCCTGGCGGTCGCCCTCACCGGCATCCTCGCCACCATGCCGTACATCGCGCTCCAACTGGTCGGCATCCAGGCGGTGCTGGACGTGATGGGCGTGGGCGGCGGCGAGTCGACGCACTGGTTCATCAAGGACCTGCCGCTGCTCATCGCCTTCGGTGTGCTCGCGGCGTACACCTACTCCTCCGGGCTGCGCGCCCCCGCGCTGATCGCGTTCGTCAAGGACACGCTGATCTACCTGGTCATCGCGGTCGCCATCATCTACATCCCCATCAAGCTGGGCGGCTTCGACGCCATCTTCAGCGCGGCCGGCGACGCCTTCGCCGAGGTCAACCCGGCCACGGACAAGCCGCGCGGCGCGCTCGTGCCGGGCGACGCGGGCCAGTGGACGTACGCCACGCTGGCGCTCGGCTCCGCCCTGGCGCTGTTCATGTACCCGCACTCGATCACGGCGACCCTGTCGTCGGGCAGCCGTGACGTGATCCGCCGCAACACGACGATCCTGCCGCTGTACTCGCTGATGCTGGGCCTGCTGGCGCTGCTGGGCTTCATGGCGATCGCCGCCGGGATCAAGGTGCAGAACGGCCAGCTGGCCATCCCGCAGCTGTTCGAGGACATGTTCCCCGACTGGTTCACCGGCGTGGCGTTCGCCGCCATCGGCATCGGCGCGCTGGTGCCCGCCGCCATCATGTCCATCGCCGCCGCGAACCTGTTCACCCGCAACATCTACAAGGACTTCCTGAAGCCGGACGCCACGCCGGAGCAGGAGACCAAGGTCTCGAAGATCGTGTCGCTGCTGGTGAAGGTGGGCGCCCTCGCCTTCGTGCTGACGATGGACAAGACGGTCGCCATCAACTTCCAGCTCCTCGGCGGCATCTGGATCCTCCAGACGTTCCCCGCGCTGGTCGGCGGCCTGTTCACCCGCTGGTTCCACCGCTGGGCGCTGCTCGGCGGCTGGGCGGTCGGCATGGTCTACGGCACGTGGACCGCGTACAACGTGGCCAGCCCGACGCAGAAGCACTTCGGCGGCTCGTCGGCGGAGATCCCCGGCATCGGCGAGATCGGCTACATCGGCCTCACCGCGTTCCTGCTGAACGTGCTGGTCACCGTCGCCCTGACGTTCGTGCTGCGGGCGCTCAAGGCGCCGGAGGGCGTGGACGAGACGGCGGAGGGCGACTACACGGCCGACGCGGGCGACCCGGGCGTCGACCCCGAGCTGCCCAAGGTCGGCACCGGCCACTGAGCGACCGGTCACTGAGCACCGGCGCCACTGAACCGGGCGGCGCCTCCCGCCACTCCAGGGCCCCCGCACCGCGCAGGTGCGGGGGCCCTTCCCGTGGCCGGGCTCCCGGGCCCCCGGCCGCACGGCAGACTGCTGCACCATGGACATCACCATCAGGGAGATACAGCCGCGGGAGCACGCCGCCCTCGCCGAGATCAGCGTCCAGGCCTACCTGGACGGCGGGCTGCTGACCTACGGGGCCGACGATCCGTACCTGGACGTGCTGCGGGACGTGGCGCGGCGCGCCGCCGAGGCCGAGGTGCTCGTCGCCGTCGACCCGGACGGCACGCTGCTCGGCGGGGTCACCTTCGTACCGTGCGGCGGCACCCCGTGGGCGGACATCGCCGGGCCGGACGAGGCCGAGTTCCGCGTACTGGCCGTGTCCGGCGCCGCCCGCGGCCGGGGGGTGGGCGAGGCGCTCGTACGGGCCTGCGCGGACCGGGCGCGGGCCCGCGAGGGGTGCGTACGGCTCGTCCTGTCCGTCACGCCGCAGGCCGTCGCGGCCCGGCGGCTGTACGACCGGATGGGCTTCGCGCGGGCCCCGCGACGGGACTGGGACCCTCTGCCCGGTGTGACGCTCTTCGCGTACGAGCTGACACTCTGACACAACATGTGGGGGGTGCCGTAACGGACGCCCCCCACATGTATGCTCGTCCTCGCTGTCGCAGCAGGGGAATCCGGTGCGAGTCCGGAACTGTCCCGCAACGGTGTACCGGTGTGCCCTTCGCGTACCCCGCAAGTCCGACGACCTGCCGGCAGCGCGCTCGGACCGCCCGGTCCGGGTGCCCAGACGTCCGGGCCTCGCGGAGTGGGCCGGCGGACGCGGTCACGCACGCCCCCGTGCCCAGGGGCGAGGTGCGCCCGCTCCCCCGCCGCCCGCCGTGTGCGCCCCGAGCCGAGCGAGGGAGAGCCCCCACGTGACCATCGCGCCTGCAGATCCGGCCTCAGCGACCGAGACCGACGCGCCCGGGACCGCGCTGCTGCGGACCCTGACCGACCTCACCTCGGACCTTCCCGACGCCGACCCCGGACGGGTCGCCGCCGCCGCGCTGCGCGGCCGGCACGCCGGGTCCGACGAGGCGGAGCTGCGGGAGCTCGCCACCGAGGCGGCGGCCGGCCTGATCGCCGAGGACCCGGCGTACTCCCGGCTCGCCGCCCGGCTGCTGGCCCGGACCATCACCGAGGAGGCCGCGGGGCAGGGCGCCGTGTCGTTCTCCGCCTCGGTGGCCGTGGGCCACCGCGAGGGCCTGATCGCGGACCGCACGGCACAGTTCGTGGCGCTCCACGCGGAGCGGATGGACGCGGTCGTCGACCCCGACGGCGACGACCGGTTCGGCTACTTCGGGCGGACGCTGTACTCGCGCTACCTGCTGCGGCACCCGATCACCCGCAAGGTCGTCGAGACGCCCCAGCACTTCCTGCTGCGGGTCGCCGCCGGTCTGGCCGAGGACGACTCGGTGCGCGCGCTCGGCGAGGTGGAGGCGCTGTACCGGCTGATGAGCCGCCTCGACTACCTGCCGTCCTCCCCCACCCTGTTCAACTCCGGCACCCGCCACCCGCAGATGTCCTCCTGCTACCTGCTGGACTCCCCGCAGGACGAGCTGGACTCCATCTACGACCGGTACCACCAGGTCGCGCGGCTGTCGAAGCACGCGGGCGGCATCGGCCTGTCGTACTCCCGCATCCGCGCCCGCGGCTCGCTCATCCGGGGCACCAACGGCCACTCCAACGGCATCGTGCCGTTCCTGAAGACCCTCGACGCGTCGGTGGCGGCGGTCAACCAGGGCGGCCGCCGCAAGGGCGCCGCCGCCGTGTACCTGGAGACCTGGCACGCGGACATCGAGGAGTTCCTGGAGCTCCGCGACAACACCGGCGAGGACGCCCGCCGCACCCACAACCTGAACCTGGCGCACTGGGTTCCGGACGAGTTCATGCGCCGCGTCAACGACGACGCCGAGTGGTCGCTGTTCTCCCCGTCGGACGTGCCCGAGCTGGTCGACCTGTGGGGCGACGAGTTCGACGCCGCGTACCGGGCCGCCGAGGCGAAGGGCCTGGCCCGCAAGACGATGCCGGCCCGCGACCTGTACGGCCGGATGATGCGCACCCTGGCGCAGACCGGCAACGGCTGGATGACGTTCAAGGACGCCGCCAACCGCACCGCCAACCAGACCGCCGAGCCGGGCCACACGGTCCACTCCTCCAACCTGTGCACCGAGATCCTGGAGGTCACCGACGACGGGGAGACCGCCGTCTGCAACCTGGGCTCGGTCAACCTCGGCGCGTTCGTCGACGGCGACGGCATCGACTGGGAGCGGCTGGACGAGACCGTCCGCACGGCCGTGACCTTCCTCGACCGGGTCGTGGACATCAACTTCTACCCGACCGAGCAGGCCGGCCGGTCCAACGCCCGCTGGCGCCCGGTGGGCCTGGGCGCGATGGGCCTCCAGGACGTCTTCTTCAAGCTGCGGCTGCCGTTCGACTCGCCGGAGGCGCGCGCCCTGTCCACGCGGATCGCCGAGCGGATCATGCTCGCCGCGTACGAGGCGTCCGCCGACCTCGCCGAGCGCAGCGGCCCGCTGCCCGCCTGGGACAAGACCCGCACGGCGCGCGGCGTGCTCCACCCCGACCACTACGACGTGGAGCTGACCTGGCCGGAGCGGTGGGCGGCGCTGCGCGAGCGGATCGCGTCGGTCGGCATGCGCAACTCGCTGCTGCTGGCCATCGCGCCGACCGCGACGATCGCGTCCATCGCGGGCGTGTACGAGTGCATCGAGCCGCAGGTGTCCAACCTGTTCAAGCGCGAGACGCTGTCGGGTGAGTTCCTCCAGGTCAACTCCTACCTGGTGGACGACCTGAAGAAGCTCGGCGTGTGGGACGCGCAGACCCGCGAGGCGCTGCGCGAGTCGAACGGCTCGGTGCAGGGCTTCACCTGGGTGCCGGCCGAGATCCGCGCGCTGTACCGCACGGCGTGGGAGATCCCGCAGCGCGGCCTGATCGACATGGCCGCCGCGCGCACGCCGTTCCTGGACCAGTCGCAGTCGCTGAACCTGTTCCTGGAGACGCCCACCATCGGCAAGCTGTCGTCGATGTACGCGTACGCCTGGAAGCAGGGCCTGAAGACCACGTACTACCTGCGCTCCCGCCCCGCGACGCGCATCGCCCGCGCCGCGTCCGCGACCCCCGTCCCCGTCCAGCAGGTGTCCGAGCCCGACGCCGTCGCCTGCTCCCTTGAGAACCCCGAGTCCTGCGAGGCCTGCCAGTAATGAGCACCACCCGTAACACCAACCTCCTCGACCCGGGCTTCGAGCTGACGCTGCGCCCGATGCGCTACCCGGACTTCTACGAGCGCTACCGGGACGCCATCAAGAACACCTGGACCGTCGAGGAGGTGGACCTCCACTCGGACGTCGCGGACCTCGCGAAGCTGACGCCCGGTGAGCAGCACCTGATCGGCCGGCTCGTGGCGTTCTTCGCGACGGGCGACTCGATCGTGGCGAACAACCTGGTGCTGACGCTGTACAAGCACATCAACTCCCCGGAGGCGCGGCTGTACCTGTCGCGTCAGCTGTTCGAGGAGGCCGTGCACGTCCAGTTCTATCTGACGCTGCTCGACACCTATCTGCCCGACCCGGACGACCGCGCCGCCGCGTTCGCCGCCGTCGAGAACATCCCCTCGATCCGCGAGAAGGCCGCCTTCTGCTTCAAGTGGATGGACTCCGTGGAGAAGCTGGACCGGCTGGAGACCAAGGCCGACCGGCGCCGGTTCCTGCTGAACCTGATCTGCTTCGCCGCCTGCATCGAGGGCCTGTTCTTCTACGGGGCGTTCGCCTACGTGTACTGGTTCCGCTCGCGCGGTCTGCTGCACGGCCTGGCGACCGGCACCAACTGGGTGTTCCGCGACGAGTCGATGCACATGAGCTTCGCCTTCGAGGTCGTCGACACGGTCCGCAAGGAGGAGCCCGACCTGTTCGACGACGAACTGGGGCAGCAGGTCACGGACATGCTGAAGGAGGCCGTGGAGGCGGAGCTGCAGTTCGCCCGCGACCTGTGCGGCGACGGCCTGCCGGGCATGAACACCGAGTCGATGCGCGCCTACCTGGAGTGCGTCGCCGACCAGCGCCTCCAGCGCCTGGGCCTCGCCCCGGTGTACGGCTCGGAGAACCCGTTCGCGTTCATGGAGCTCCAGGGCGTCCAGGAGCTGACGAACTTCTTCGAGCGCCGCCCGTCGGCGTACCAGGTGGCCGTCGAGGGCTCGGTCGACCTGGACGAGGACTTCTGACGGTCCCGTCCTGACGCTGTGCGGCGGCCCGCACCCCTCCCTCGCGGGCGGGGTGCGGGCCGTCGGCGTGCCGGGCGGGTCAGATGCCGCAGCTCGGGGCCGACCAGTAGCGGCTCGGCCGGTGGTCGAGGTGGGTGTGGTCGTTGTGGTCCGGGTAGCCGGGGCCGAGGATTCCGTTGAAGCCGTGGGAGCGGGCCTGCTGCGCCAGCTTGCACAGCGAGTGCGGGCCCGCGCCGAGGTCGGCCGCGTCCCCGTACAGATGGCGGCTGGTGGACGACCCGCCGACCGCGCTGTTGCAGGAGTACGAGCGGAAGCCGCTGGTCACGGTGATCGGCTGGTCGCCCAGGGCGTGCCGCAGGGCCTCCAGCTTCCACATGGTGCGCAGCGCGTTGGCCTTGGCGGTGGCGGCGCTGACCGCGCCGCCCGACCAGTCGGAGTTGCAGCGGTTCAGCTCGGCGTAGCTGAAGTGGACCGGGGTGCAGTCGCTGTCCTGGAGCGCGTAGATCTTGCTGAAGGTGGCCGGTCCGGCGACCCCGTCGGCGGTCAGGCCGTACGCGGCCTGGAAGCGCTTGACGGCGGCGGTGGTCGCGGGTCCGTACGAGCCGTCGATGGCGAGGACCCCGCCGTAGCCCGGGTATCCGGCGACGCGGATCTGGAGCTGGGTGACGTCGGAGCCGGTCGCGCCCTGGGAGAGGGTGCGGGACCAGGTGTAGCAGTCGTCGGCCTGGGCGGGCCCTGCGGTGGCCACGACCCCGGCGAGCCCGGCGGCGAGGACCATGACCATGGACAACAGAAGGCGTGCCGTGCGTCTCAGCATTGGGACTCCCTGCTGGGGGAACGGTGTACGCCAGAGACTGGCGTGACGTTCAACGCGCGTCAACAGGCCGTGCGCCACCGCCATTTGTCCGCCCAATGACAATGCGGTGAAGAAACGCCGCCGGCCCCCGGGCACGGGGCGCGCCCGTGTCCGGAGGCCGGCGCGGAGGACCTACTCGTTCGGGACGACCGGGTAGCGCGGGGTGCCCTCGGCCATCTGGCGCAGGGCGTCCTTGCGGTCGCGCTTCGAGAGGCGGTCGATGTACAGGTAGCCGTACAGGTGGTCCGTCTCGTGCTGGAGGCAGCGGGCGAAGTAGCCCGTGCCGCGCACCTTGATCGGGTTGCCCTTCACGTCCTGGCCGCGCACGACCGCGTAGTCGGGGCGGGCCAGCGAGGCGTACGCGGTGGGGACGGACAGGCAGCCCTCGTTGGAGTCGTCCAGGACGCGCCGCTCCGGCGGCAGCTCCTCCAGGACCGGGTTGCAGACGACGCCGACGTGGCGCACGCCCTCGTCGTCCGGGCAGTCGTAGACGAAGACCTTCAGGTCGACGCCGATCTGGTTGGCGGCGAGGCCGACGCCCTCGGCGGTGCGCTGGCTGGCGAACATGTCGTCCACGAGGCGCGCCAGCTCGTCGTCGAACTCGGTGACGTCCTTGCACTCCTTGTGCAGCACGGGGTTGCCGACGACCGTGATCGGACGCGAGGTGCCGCGCTCGCGGTACGCCCGCTCGCGCTCCTCGCAGTTCTCCGTGTCGACGACGAAGCCCTCGTCGTCGACGGGGAGGGCGTCGTAGCCCTGCTGGTCGGTCTCCTGCTGCGCCATGTCCGGTTTCGCGCCTTCCCTTAAGTACCCGTTGCGATGTGCCCGTACAGCCTAAGGGCCCGGTGCGGCACGCCTCAGCAGACTTCCTCCAGATCCCGCCACTCCCGGCTGTCCGGGCTGTCGGCGACCCACCCGTCCAGCAGCCCACGTACGAGCCCGGCGGGCGCGGCGATCCCGCACTCCCGCTCCGGCACCCACAGGTCGCCCGCGGTGCGGTGGCCGAGCGGCCCGGGGTGGCCGGGCTCGCTGTGGTCGTGCGGGTCGAGGTGCTCGCCGTCGCCCTCGGCGCTCGGCATGCGCGACTCGGAGCACGTGCGGCACAGCAGCCGCACGGACGACGACCAGTCCTCGGCGGCGAACCCGGCGTCGGCGGCCAGCTGCTCCAGGGCGTCCCGGTCGGCCTCGGTCGCGGCCTCCAGGAGGACCACCCAGGTCGGCACGGGCGACGGCGCCCACAGCTCGATCTCGTCGAACACCGGGAAGCTGTGGCCCGAGGCGGTCGTGCGCTCGCCGTTGGGCACCCCGTCGTGGAGGACGACCTCGCCCCAGCGGCGCCCGGACGACGGCAGCGGGATGGACAGCACCTCGATGCGGGCCGGGTCGAGCCTGCGGCCCCACACGACCTCCGCCTCGCCCTCGGGCGACAGGCGTACGGCCGCGCTGCCCAGCTCCATGCCGACCGGCTCCCCGCCGGGCGCGTCACCCGCCGGGACCTTCAGCCCGTACGCCTGCCAGGCGCGGCGCGCGAGCGGCCAGTCCTGCAGGGCCGTCGCGGCGATGCCCACGTTCCACCAGTCGGGCGCCCCGGTCTCCTTGTCCAGCAGGGCGACCGCGCGCAGCCCCGCGGCGCGGGCCTGCTCCCAGTCGTGCCGGAACTTGTGCAGCAGCGCCAGATTGAACCAGGACTCCGAGAGCCAGGGCTCCAGATCGGCGGCGCGCGTCAGCAGCGCGCCCGCGTCCTCGTACCGCCCGTCCCCGATCAGCGTGAACGCGCGGTCGGTGGCCTGCCGCCACGAGGCGGAGGGCCGATGCCGTACCTTCCCGAAGATCCTCACGATTCCCGCCTGCCGGTCGCGATGAGGTCACTGCCCCCGGACACCTCTCGTTGGCATCCAACCATGCCCGGTCGCACGCCCGCTCATTACCCATGGGTTACCCCCGCACCGCCCCCGTGACGCCGCCGCGGGCGACGACCCTGGCGAGGGATTCCACCACCGCGGGGTCGTAGTCCCGGGCGGTCCCCAGGCGCAGGTGCTCCAGGGCGCGAGGCGCCCCCTGGGCGGTTTCCCCGGAGAGGTCGTCGTACGCGTTGGCGGCCCGGACGATCCGCGCGGCGAGCGGCTGCTCCCGGTACGGGTCGGCCTGCCGCTCCACCACGACGGCGACGGACCGGGCCACGCCGGTCCGCCGGACGACGGCGCCGCCGAGGAGGGCGATACGGCGCTGCCCGGCGGCCGGCAGCAGGGCCGTGGCGCCGCCGGGGAGCGGGTCGACGAGGGACAGCTGCCCGATGTCGTGCATGAGCGCCGCGTACTCCAGGACGGTCAGGTCCTCTCCCCCCAGGCCGAGGTCGCGGCCCACGGCGAGGCTGAGCGCGGCGACCCGGTGGGCGTGGCCCGGCCGGGTGTACCCGGCGACCTCGGTGGCCCTGGCGAGGGACGCGACGGTCTGCCGGAGGGTGCGGCGCACGGCGGCGTACCGGCGGAAGGCCGGCTGGGTGAGGAGCAGCGGGACGCACAGCACGGGCAGTGCCCACAGCCCGGCGGCGGCCACGGCGAGGGCCAGCACGGCGCCGGTCGCGCAGACCGCCGGGCCGACGCCGGGCACGCCGCGCGGCTCGTCGCCCCCGTCGCCGAGGAGCGGGTCGTAGGCGGCGGGGCCGCCGCCGGGCCCCCGGAGGCGGGCGCGCGCGAGGAGGGCGGCGAGCGCGGCGTCGCACAGGGCGGTGAGGGCCAGGACGAGCAGCAGGGCGGCGACGTGCCGGGGCCCGGTCACCTGGTGCAGGGGGTGGGCGCAGGCGGCGGCGAAGGCGACGGTGAGCACCCGGCGGGCGGCGTGGTCGGGGTCGGGGCCCCGGCCGCGCGCGATGTGCGGGACGGCCCCGGCGAGCGCGCCCGCGACGACGACGGCGACGACCTGCCACGGGTCCTGCCCGGCCGGTACGAGGGCGTAGCCGAGGGCGCCCGCGGCGGCGAGCGGCGCGGGTTCCCGGCCGGCGGGCGGCCCGTCGAGCGGGCGGGCGAGCACGCCGCCCGCCACGAGCAGCCCGAAGGCGAGGGCGGGGCCGGGCCGGTTCAGGCCGCCCGCGAGGGTGAGGGCGACGCTCCCGGTGGCGACCGCCCCGGCGCAGAGCCGTACGGCGGCGGCCGCGGGCTCCGCGCTCACCGCTCGCCCCCGGGGGACGGCCCCCGCGCGGCGCCGGGCGCGGGCACGGCGGTGGTGCGGGACGCGTGCCTCCGGTGGTGCCGGGCGCCGTCGCCCGCTTCGCCGTCGGGGGCGTCGGCCGGGATGCCGTCGGGGGCGTCGCGGGCGTCGGATGAGGCTCCGGAGGAGCCTTCGGCAGGGCAGAACGGGCATCCGGCGTGCCCGCCCGCGAGGTGCGCGGGCGCCGGGGCCGCGGCGGGCGCCGGCGGGGGCGCGGGCGCGCGGGAGGCGGCGGTGGCCTGCCGGCCGTGCCGGCCGAGGGCGGTGGCCAGCGCGTCGACCACCACCGGGTCGAACTGGCTGCCCGCGCAGCGGGCGAGCTCCGCGAGGGCGCTGGGCACCGGCCGGGCGCGGCTGTAGGTGCGGGTGGAGGTCATCGCGTCGAACGCGTCGGCCACGGCGACGACCCGCGCCAGTTCGGGGATCTCGGCGCCCCGGAGGCCGTAGGGGTAGCCCTTGCCGTCGAGGCGTTCGTGGTGGTGGAGGATCGCGGCGCGGGCCTCGCCGAGGAAGCCGATGCCGCGCACCACCTCGTGCCCGTACTCCGGGTGCAGTTCGACGATCCGCCGCTCGTCGGGGGTGAGCGGCCCGTCCTTGCGCAGGACGCGGGTGGGCACACCGATCTTCCCCACGTCGTGGAGGGTCCCGGCGAACCGGAGCACCTCCAGGCGCTCGTCGTCCATGCCGAGTTCGCGGCCGATGAGGACGCAGGCGCGGCCGACGCGCTCGCTGTGCCCGCGCGTGTACGCGTCCTTGAGGTCCACGGCCTGCACGAGGGCCCGGACCGTCGCCTGGTGGGCGGCGCGCTCCCGGTGGCACTGGGCGGACACCCAGCAGGTGACGTACATCGGCAGCAGCGCGAACAGCGCGGCGGGTCTGCCGTGGGGGCCCTGCCACAGCACGGCGGCCATCAGCCCGACGAGCCCCGGCACGGCGTGCGCGGCGAGCGACCGGCCGGCGAGGCCGCGCCACGCGGCGCGCGGCGGCACGCGCTCGGCCGTGGCGAGCACACCGCCGTCGAGGGCGGCGAGGACACCGCAGTACGTGACGACGGCCGCGCCCGCGGGGAGGAGGGCGTACGGCAGGTCGGGCGAGGGGCCGACGGCGGCGGGCCCGCCGAGGAGCTCCGCGCTCCGGGCGGCGGCCGCCGCGGCGAGGGCGAGCCGCGCGGCCCGCCACACGCGCCGGGGCGCGGCGGGCGTCCGGTCGCCGGCGTGCGAGAGCAGCGCGCCGGGCACGGCGGTGAGCGCGGCGGCGGACGGGGGGAGCAGCAGCGCGGCGGCGAGGAGGACCGGGAAGGCGCATCCGGCGGGGGCGCCGCCCGGCCCGGCGACGAGCCGGCCGGCGGCCCGGCCCTCGCCCAGCGCGTACAGCCCGGCCAGGAGGGCCACGGCGCCCCACGGGGTGGCGGCGGCCGGGGCGAACGCGGGGAGGGCGCACGCGGTGGCGCCCAGCGCGGCGCAGGCGATGTACGCGCGCGCCGCTCCCGGAATGCCCGCCACGACCCCTCCGCCTTCCGTTCGCCTCCTGTTCGCCCCGACCGAGCGCCTGTCGGGCAGGCTAACGAGCGGGTGCGCCGGGGGCGGCGGGACGGAACCGATTAGCACCTTCGGGTGAAAACACCGACGGAAAGGGGCGCCGCCGCGGTGTGTCCCGCGACGGCGCCCCGTCCTCGTGCTGTGTGTCGCGCGCGTACGCGCGCGTGCTGTTACTCCTGGGCGGCGGGGACGTCCGGGCCGGGGACGGCCTCCCCGGCGCGGATCATCTCGATCCGCCCCATGACCTTCGCGCGCAGGTCGCTCGGTACGTCGTCATGCCCGCAGCACCGCTTGACGAGCTTCTTCACGGCCTGTTCGAGCCCGTACTTCTCCAGGCAGGGCGAGCACTCCTCGAAGTGCGTCTCGAACTTGGTGCAGTCACTGTCGGGCATTTCGCGGTCGAGGAACTCGTAGAGGTGGTCCAGGACCTCCGAGCAGTCCGTCTCGTGCGGCTCTCCGCAGCTCATGAGCCCGAGCCTTTCCGATCGTTCGTGGACTCTCCGGCGCCCGCGGGAACCAGCCCGCGTTCGCGGGCGTAGTCCTCGAGCATGCCGCGCAGCTGGCGGCGCCCACGGTGGAGTCGCGACATCACCGTGCCGATGGGTGTACCCATGATGTCCGCGATCTCCTTGTAGGCAAACCCCTCGACATCGGCCAGATAGACGGCGATGCGGAACTCCTCCGGGATGGCCTGGAGGGCGGCCTTCACATCGGAGTCCGGGAGGTGGTCCAGCGCCTGCGACTCGGCCGACCGCAGGCCGGTCGACATGTGCGACTCGGCGCGGGCGAGCTGCCAGTCCTCGATCTCCTCGGCCGCGCTGCGCTGCGGCTCGCGCTGCTTCTTGCGGTACGAGTTGATGAAGGTGTTGGTGAGGATGCGGTACAGCCACGCCTTCAGGTTGGTGCCCTCGCGGAACTGGTGGAACGAGCCGTACGCCTTGGCGAACGTCTCCTGCACCAGGTCCTCGGCGTCCGCCGGATTGCGCGTCATGCGCAGGGCGGCCGAGTACATCTGGTCGAGGTAGCCGAGGGCGTCCCGTTCGAAGCGCGCGTTGCGCTCGTCGGTCGTCTCCTCGGGGCCTGCGTCGGCCCCCCTGTCGGTCCCAGTGACCGGACCCACCTCCTCAAGCGCCGCGGCGAGACCGAGTGCGGACCCGCTCGAATCGGAGAATAGTCGACGCTCCGCCGAGCTTCCCCTTCGATTCCTGTCGCCGGTCACCCGCGCGGAGCCGGTCGTGGGCCCGGACAGCACCGTCCAGTCCAGCTCAGTGGCGCGCGACCGGTTCGGGCAGATGGTCGAACCCATGCGACGGACTCCCTCTCCTGGCCTGATGTCGTTCACCGACGGTGGTCACAACAGCGGGGTCCCGTCCGGCATTCCCGCCCCGGACCGCGATCCGGCGCGCTACGCCGAAAGGCTCACGAGCCACGCGGCGACGGCGTCGGTGAGGGTCCGCAGGGCGTCCTCCTGCGTGGTGGGCGCGCGCTTGGGCACGGCGAAGGAGTGGTCGGCGGACGGCACCTCCACCACCCGGTGGCCGCCGCGCGGGAACTCGGCCGGCTTGCCGAAGGAGTCGTTGCCGCCCTGGACGACCAGGGTGGGCAGGCCGCTGCCGAGGAGCTCGTCGGCGCGGGACTTCTCGGGCCTGCCCGGCGGGTGCAGCGGGAACGCCAGGGCGAGCACGGCGTGCGCCTCCAGCTCCCGGGCAGTGCGGCAGGCGACGCGCGCCCCGGCGCTGCGCCCGCCGGCGACCACGGGCAGGCCGGGCGCGCGCAGGGCGGGCCACACGTCGCGCCAGGCCGCGTCGAGGGTCTTCGGGGCGGGTGCGAGCTTCTTGCCGGCGACCCGCCAGGGCTGCTCGACGAGGGCGACGGTGGCCCCGGCGGCCTTCGGCAGGCGCGCGGCCAGGGCCTGGAGGTCGCGGGCCTCGACGCCGCCGCCGGCGCCGTGGCCGAGGGCGACGGTGAACCGGGCGGCGGGCCCGGCGGCGTACCAGGTGATCCGGGCGTCGCCGGACCCGGTGGGGACGGTCTCGGTCGTGGTCTTGGTCACCGGGCCATCTTCCCGCGCCCCGCGCCGCCGGCCGGGCAGCCCCGGCCCGGTACGCGCTACGCCGGGCAGCCCCGGCCCGGTACGCGCCCAACCGGGCGGTGCGCGGTACGGCGGGCCGGTCAGAAGAGGGTGCTCTCCTCCGGGGCGTCGAGCTCGGTGAGCAGCTCGGGCCCGTTGTTGCGGACGTTGCTGACGGCGGTGGAGACCGGGTACGCGCGCATCAGGCCGCCGGGCGGCGGCGCGAGCAGCGCCCGCAGCTCGTCCACGTCGGTGCGGGCCGGGTCCAGCCAGGCGTCCCAGCGGTCCCCGGTGAGCATCAGCGGCATGCGGGGGTGGATGTCGGCCAGCGAGCGGGGGCCCTCGGCGGGCGCGACACCGAGGGGCTCGCGCTCGGCCTCGGTGGTGATCACCGAGCAGGTGGCCCACCAGGCCCCGGGGTGGTCGGGCGGCAGCGTCGGGTCGCGCCAGAACTCGTACAGCCCGGCCATCGCGAAGACGGAGCCGTCGGCGGGGGTGACGAAGTACGGCTGCTTGCGGGGCCGCTTCTTCCTGCCCTCCACCTCCAGGCGCCGCTCGTCGTCGCCGGTGACCCACTCGTAGTAGCCGTCGGCGGGGAGGATGCAGCGGCGGGAGGCGAAGGCCCGGCGGAAGGCCGGCTTCTCGTGGACGGTCTCGGCCCGCGCGTTGATCATCCGGGCGGCACCCTCGGGGGTCTTCGCCCAGGACGGCACGAGGCCCCACTTCAGGGCCCGCAGCTGGCGAACCGGACGGGGCGTGGCGGCGTCCTTCAGGGGACGGTCGAGTACCGCGTACACCTCTTTGGTCGGGGCGATGTTCCAGTCGGGCTCCAGAGCCTCCTCGGGCTCCCACTTCTCTATGCCGAAGATCCCGGCGAGGTCCTCGGGCTTTCGACTGGCCGCGTAACGTCCGCACATACTGCCCACCCTGCCATGTCCCCGAGCCGTACCAGGAGCCCTTCGCCAGATGGCCACCACGAAGATCCTCAACGATGTCCTGGGCACCCAGCCCGCGCCCGCGCTGTGGCTGGTGGTCGCGACCGCCGTGGCGGCGCTGCTGGTGACGGTGCCGGGGGCGCTGTGGCGGACGGCGCGGAACGCGGTGACCATCGCCCACGAGGGCGGCCACGGCCTGGTGGCGCTGCTCACCGGGCGGCGGCTGGAGGGGATCCGGCTGCACTCGGACACCAGCGGGCTCACCGTGAGCCGGGGCAGGCCGACCGGGTTCGGCATGATCCTGACGGCCGCCGCCGGGTACACCGCGCCCTCGCTGCTGGGCCTGGGCGGGGCGTGGCTGCTGGCGGCGGACCGGATCACGCTGCTGCTGTGGGTGGCGACGGCGCTGCTGATCGCGATGCTGGTGATGGTCCGCAACGCGTACGGAGTGCTGACGGTCGTGGTGACGGGCGGGGCGTTCCTGCTCGTGTCGTGGCTGACGGAGCCGGAGGTGCAGGCGGCGTTCGCGTACGCGGCGGTGTGGTTCCTGCTCCTGGGCGGGGTGCGGCCGGTGTTCGAGCTCCAGGCGAAGCGGCGGCGGGGCGAGGCGGCGGACTCGGACGCGGACCAGCTGGCCCGGCTGACGCACGCCCCGGCGGCGGTGTGGGTGTTCCTCTTCCACGCCGTGTCGCTGTCCTCGCTGATCGGCGGTGGCCGTTGGCTGCTCGGTCTGTGACCTGCCCGGCCCACTAAAGTGAAGGGCATGACCGATACCCCCGCGCACCTCGACCTCTGGCCCGCCCCGTACGCGAGCGGCGCGGTCGACGCGACCGTTTCCGTGCCCGGTTCCAAGTCGGTCACGAACCGCGCCCTGGTACTGGCCGCCCTCGCCTCCGAGCCCGGCTGGCTGCGCCGGCCGCTGCGGTCGCGGGACACGCTGCTGATGGCGGACGCGCTGCGCGCGCTGGGCGTCGGCATCGAGGAGACGGTGTCGTCCAGCTCGACCGCGGCGGGCGCCCCGGACGGGCGCGGCGAGGCGTGGCGGGTCATCCCGGCGGGGCTGCACGGCCCGGCGTCGGTGGACGTGGGCAACGCGGGCACGGTCATGCGGTTCCTGCCCCCGGTGGCGGCGCTGGCGGACGGCCCGGTCCGCTTCGACGGCGACGCCCGTTCGTACGAGCGTCCGCTGCACGGGGTGATCGACGCGCTGCGGGTGCTGGGCGCCCGGATCGACGACGGCGGGCGGGGCGCGCTGCCGATGACCGTGCACGGCGGGGGCGCGCTGGACGGCGGCAAGGTCGACATCGACGCCTCGTCGTCCTCGCAGTTCGTCAGCGCCCTGCTGCTGTCGGCGCCGCGCTTCAACCAGGGCGTGGAGGTGCGGCACACCGGCCCCCGGCTGCCGTCGATGCCGCACATCCGGATGACCGTGGACATGCTGCGCGCGGTGGGCGCCCAGGTGGACGAGCCGGAGACGGGCGGCGAGCCGAACGTGTGGCGGGTGTCCCCTTCGGCGCTGCTGGGACGCGACCTGGTGATCGAGCCGGACCTGTCGAACGCGCAGCCGTTCCTGGCGGCGGCGCTGGTGACGGGCGGCCGGGTGACGATCCCCGACTGGCCGTCGCGCACGACCCAGCCGGGGGACGCGCTGCGGGAGATCTTCACCGAGATGGGTGGTTCCTGCGAGCTGACGGACGCCGGTCTCACCTTCACCGGATCGGGTCGCGTGCACGGTATCGATGTGGACCTCGGCGAGGTGGGAGAGCTGACCCCGGGCATCGCGGCCGTCGCGGCGCTGGCGGACTCCCCGTCGACCCTGCGCGGGGTGGCGCATCTGCGCCTGCACGAGACGGACCGGCTCGCGGCGCTCACCAAGGAGATCAACGGCCTGGGCGGCGATGTGACGGAGACCGAGGACGGCCTGCGCATCCGCCCGCGCCCGCTGCGCGGCGGCGTCTTCCACACGTACGACGACCACCGGATGGCGACGGCCGGCGCGCTGCTGGGCCTCGCCGTCGAGGGCGTCCGCGTCGAGAACGTGGCGACGACCGCCAAGACCCTGCCCGACTTCCCCCAGATGTGGACCGAGATGCTCGCGATCGAGGCCTGAACGACATGCGCCGCTACGGCAAGAACGCCGACGAGGACGACGTACGCGTCCGTCCCAACCGGAAGGGGAACCGCCCCCGCACCAGCATCCGCCCCAAGCACGAGGACGCCGCCGAGGGCATGGTCCTGACCGTGGACCGGGGCCGGATCACCTGCCTGGTCGAGGACCGCACGGTCATGGCCATGAAGGCGCGGGAGCTGGGCCGCAAGGCGGCGGTGGTCGGCGACCGGGTCTCCCTCGTCGGCGACCTGTCGGGGAAGAAGGACACGCTGGCGCGGATCGTGCGGATCGGGGAGCGCGCGTCGGTGCTGCGCCGCACGGCCGACGACGACGACCCGTACGAGCGGGTGGTCGTGGCCAACGCCGACCAGCTGGCCATCGTGACGGCCCTCGCCGACCCGGAGCCCCGGCCGCGCCTCATCGACCGGTGCCTGGTGGCGGCGTTCGACGGCGGCCTGGAGCCGCTGCTGGTGCTGACCAAGTCGGACCTGGCCCCGCCGTCGACGCTGCTGGAGCTGTACGGCGCGCTGGACATCCCGTACGTCGTGGTGAACCGCGACGAGCTGTACGACGGGGGCGCGGCCGACCGGGTGCGGGAGCATCTGGCGGGGCGCACCACGGCGTTCGTGGGCCACTCGGGCGTGGGCAAGACGACGCTGGTCAACGCCCTGGTCCCGGAGGAGCGGCGCCGGTCGACGGGCCATGTGAACGCGGTGACGGGACGGGGCCGGCACACGACGACGTCGGCGCTGGCGCTGCCGCTGGAGGGCGCCGACGGCTGGGTGATCGACACGCCGGGCGTGCGGTCGTTCGGGCTGAACCACGTGGACCCGTCGCGGGTCATCCACGCGTTCCCGGACCTGGAGCCGGGCACGGAGGGCTGTCCGCGCGCGTGCAGCCACGACGAGCCGGACTGCGCGCTGGACGCGTGGGTCGAGGCGGGGCACGCGGACAAGGCGCGGCTCTACTCGCTGCGGCGGCTGCTGGCCACGCGGGAGCGACGCGAAGGCGACTGATTCGTCCGGTTTTGCCAGGCTTGAGGAAGGTACGGGCATAATCGCACCGAGCGCGGCGCGCAGGGGCGGCCCGGTCACCTGCCGGTGGCGATGGCGTGGGAGGCACGGACGATGGCGTGGCTGTTGGTGGTGGTCGCCGGCCTTCTGGAGACGGGGTTCGCGGTCTGTCTGAAGCTGTCGCACGGCTTCACGCGGCTGTGGCCGACGGTGGCCTTCGCGGCGTTCGCGCTGGGGAGCTTCGGGCTGCTGACCCTGTCGCTGCGCAAGCTCGACATCGGACCGGCGTACGCGGTGTGGACGGGGATCGGCGCGGCGGGCACGGCGATCTACGGGATGGTCTTCCTGGGCGACCTGGTCTCCACGCTGAAGATCGTCTCGATCACGTTGGTGATCGTGGGCGTGATCGGGCTCCAGTTGTCGGGCTCCTCGCACTGAGCCACCGCGGCGCCGCCGCACCCGGCCGCCACCGGGCGGCGGCGCCCGGGCCGTGGCGCCCGTCGGGCGGCCGCTCGCCCGCACCGGGCCCGGTGGCTCGGGGATAGAGTCGACCGCATGGCCGATTACCACGATGACCTGCGCCTCGCCCATGTACTCGCGGACGCCGCCGACGCCGCCACGATGGACCGGTTCCGCGCCCTGGACCTCAAGGTCGAGACGAAGCCCGACATGACGCCGGTCAGCGAGGCCGACCGCGCCGCCGAGGAGCTGATCCGCGGCCACCTCCAGCGCGCCCGGCCGCGCGACGCGATCCTCGGCGAGGAGTACGGCGTGGAGGGCACCGGCCCGCGCCGCTGGGTGATCGACCCGATCGACGGCACCAAGAACTACGTGCGGGGCGTGCCCGTGTGGGCGACGCTGATCGCGCTGATGGAGGCCGGCGAGGGCGGCTACCAGCCGGTGGTCGGCGTCGTGTCGGCCCCCGCGCTGGGGCGCCGCTGGTGGGCGGCGAAGGGCCTGGGCGCGTACACCGGGCGGAGCCTGGCGTCGGCGAGCCGCATCGGGGTGTCGAAGGTGGCGGAGCTGTCGGACGCCTCGTTCGCGTACTCGTCGCTGACCGGCTGGGAGGAGCGGGGCCGCCTGGACGGCTTCCTGGACCTGTCCCGGGCGTGCTGGCGCACCCGCGCGTACGGCGACTTCTGGCCGTACATGATGGTCGCCGAGGGGTCGGTGGACATCTGCGCCGAGCCCGAGCTGTCGCTGTGGGACATGGCGGCGACGGCCATCGTGGTCCAGGAGGCGGGCGGCACGTTCACCGGGCTCGACGGCCGCGAGGGCCCGCACAGCGGCGACGCGGCGGCGTCCAACGGGCTGCTCCACGACCAGCTGCTGGGCTACCTCGGCGGGCGCGGCTGAGCCCCGGCGGGAGAGCGGGCCGCGCGTACGGGAGGCGGGCCCCGTCAAGGAAGCGCCCGAGCGGACCACCCGCGCGGCCCCTTGCCGGGGTCCCGTCCCGCTGCCACTCTGAGACTCCCCCCGCTTGTGCGCTTGTGAACGGCTTCTCGAAGTGCGTTCACCAAGGAGGTGGCTCCCCCATGCTCGTCCGCGACGCCATGAGCTCCCTGGTCCTCACCATCGGCCCCGCCCATACGCTGCGGCAGGCGGCGACGCTGATGTCGGCGCGCCGCGTCGGCTCCGCCGTCGTCCTCGACCCCGACGCGCACCACCTCGGCATCCTCACCGAGCGCGACATCCTCAACTCCCTGGGCGCCGGGCAGGACCCGGACCTGGAGACCGCCGGGGCCCACACGACCACGGACGTGGTGTTCGCGGCGCCCGACTGGACGCTGGAGGAGGCCGCCGAGGCGATGGCCCACGGCGGCTTCCGGCATCTGATCGTCCTCGACGGGCGCGGCCCGGTCGGGGTGGTGTCCGTACGGGACGTCCTGCGCTGCTGGGCCCCGGCCCGGCGGCGGGCGGCCGCGGTCCCGGCGACGGGCTGAGCCCCGCCGCCCGCCGGCCCGCGCGGCGGCGGCGGTCTTGTGCGGCGGCTGCCGCGGGAACAACGCCGGAGGGCCGGCTCCCCCACAGGGAGCCGGCCCTCGGCCCAACGACAAGCGGTCCAGTGCTGTCAGCCGCGCAGGGCCTGGACCGCGGCCTCCAGCCGCTTGCCGAAGTCTCCGTCGGCCTGACGGAAGTTGTTGATCGCGCGGTCGACGATGTCCTCGCGCGACACCTGGGAGATCGAGCCGGCCAGGTTCTCGATCAGGCGGTTCTTCTCGTCCTCCGTCATCAGCCGGTAGAGGTTGCCGGCCTGGACGAAGTCGTTGTCCTCGGCGTGGACGGGCGCCGCGTGGTCGCCGGTCACCCCGGTCACCGGGACCGGCTGCCACAGCGGGCGGTCGGTCTGGTGCGGGCCGCCGAAGCTGTTGGGCTCGTAGTTCTTGGCGCCCTTGTGGCGGCCGTCGTACAGGTAGCCGTCCCGGCTGTGGGTGCGCGCCTCGGTGGCGTGCGGGCGGTTCACCGGCAGGTGGTCGGCGTTGATGCCGACGCGGTAGCGGTGGGCGTCGCCGTACGCGAAGAGGCGGCCCTGGAGCATCTTGTCGGGCGAGGGGCCGATGCCGGGCACGAAGTGCGCCGGGGAGAAGATCGACTGCTCGACCTCGGCGAAGATGTTCTCCGGGTTCCGGTTGAGCTCCAGCTTGCCGAACCACTGGACCGGGTAGTCCGCGTGCGGCCACACCTTGGTGAGGTCGAACGGGTTGAAGCGGTACGTCGCCGCCTCGGCGGCCGGCATGATCTGCACGCCCACCGTCCACGTCGGGTACTCGCCGCGCTCGATCGCCTGGCGCAAGTCGCGCTGGTGGGAGTCCGGGTCCTCACCGGCGAGCTTGTTGGCCTCGGCCTGCGTGAGGTTCTTGATGCCCTGGTCGGTCTTGAAGTGGTACTTGACCCAGAAGACCTCGCCGGCCTCGTTGTTCCACTGGAAGGTGTGGGAGCCGAAGCCGTCCATGTGGCGGTAGCTGGCCGGGATCCCCCGGTCGCCGAACAGCCAGGTCACCTGGTGCGTGGACTCCGGCGACAGGCTCCAGAAGTCCCAGACGTTGTCCGCCTCCTGCGAGCCCGTGTACGGGTCGCGCTTCTGGGTGTGGATGAAGTCGGGGAACTTGATGGCGTCCTTGATGAAGAAGACCGGGGTGTTGTTCCCGACGAGGTCGTAGTTGCCCTCCTCGGTGTAGAACTTCACCGCGAAGCCGCGCGGGTCGCGCACCGCGTCCGCCGCGCCGAGGTTGCCCGCGACGGTCGAGAAGCGCAAGAAGACCTCGGTCTCCTTGCCGATCTCGGAGAGGAAGGCGGCCCGCGTGTACGGGGTCACGTCGGCGGTCACGGTGAACGTGCCGTAGGCGCCCGCCCCGCGCGCGTGGACGACCCGCTCCGGGATGCGCTCGCGGTTGAAGTGCGCGAGCTTCTCCAGCAGGAGCTGGTCCTGGACCAGAACCGGGCCGCCGATGCCCGCGGTCTCGCTGTTCTGGTTGTCGGCGACCGGCGCCCCGGCCTCCGTGGTGAGCGGTCCCTGCGTCACGTGCGCCTCCTGCGTAGCGGCAACAAATCCTGTCCCTTGGCCAAAGCCGTTCTCGATCCTACAATGGACATTGTCTAAGTCAAGCCCGCATCCAAAGCCACACCCGTTCGGGACTGGAGTCCCCCGCCTGTTAGGCTGAAACGCATGAGTGACCTGTTGGAACGCCTGCGCGGCCGCGGCTGGCGGATGACCGCGCAGCGCCGCGTCGTGGCAGAGGTCCTGGACGGAGACCATGTCCACCTGACCGCCGACGAGGTCCACGCGCGCGCGGCCGAGCGACTGCCCGAGATCTCCCGCGCGACCGTGTACAACACGCTCGGCGAGCTGGTCAGCCTGGGCGAGATCCTCGAGGTGTCCACGGACCGCCGCGCCAAGCGGTACGACCCGAACGCCCACCGGCCGCACCACCACCTGGTGTGCGGCCGCTGCGGCGCGATCCGCGACGTCCACCCGACGGGCAACCCCCTGTCGGACCTGCCGGACTCGGAGCGCTTCGGCTTCACGATCTCCGATGTGGAGGTCACGTACCGCGGCCTCTGCCCGGACTGCGCGGGCGCCTGACCGCGATGTGACAAAAAGCCCCCGGCCGCCGCCCCGGCGCCGGGGGCTTTCGCACGCGCGCCACCGGCCACGGCTCCGGCGGCGGGAACAGGCGGACCGGGGCGAAACGGGCGGGGAACACACCGAAGGCCGGATCTCGATGAGATCCGGCCTTCGGTTTCAGTAGCGGGGACAGGATTTGAACCTGCGACCTCTGGGTTATGAGCCCAGCGAGCTACCGAGCTGCTCCACCCCGCGTCGGTGAACACCACCTTACGGGACGCCGTGGACCAGCGCAAATTCCCCACTACGCGGTCAGCTCCTGGTGCAGCGCCTCGCTCAGCCGGGCGGCCCGCTCGGCGACCTCCGCCGGGCCGAGCTCCACGGCGCGGGCGCACCAGCGCCGCCCCTCGGCCAGCTCACCGCGCCGGGCGGCCAGCAGCGCCAGGCGCAGCGCGGCCCGCCCGTGCCCGGCCCGTGCGGCGCGGCTCCACCACAGGGCGGCCTCCCGCTCGTTGCCGTCGCGGGCGAGCAGCAGGCCCAGGTTGAACGCGCCGTTGCGGCTGCCCGCCTCGGCGGCCTCCCGGTACCAGCGCGCGGCCTCGGCCACGTCGCCCCGCGCGGCGGCGAGCATGCCGACCCGCACCTGGGCGCGGCGGTGGCCCTGCTCGGCGGCGCGCTCGTACCACTCCTCGCACTCGGTCTTCGGCAGCTGCGGCTGCCCGAGCGTGTGCGGCTCGGGTGGCGGCTGGCGCGCGTCGAGGACGGTGGCCAGCCGGAAGGCCGCCTCCGCGCTGCCGCTGGACGCCGCGCACCGCAGGTGGCGCTCGGCCTCCTGCTCGTCGCCGTCGCGGAGCCGGGCCATGCCGACCTGGAGGGCGGCCTCCGTGTGTCCGGCCGCGGCGGCCCGCTCGTACCAGCTCAGGGCGGTGCGGTCGTCGTCGCGGCCCGCGTAGAGGATGCCGAGGTTGAACGCGGCGTCGACGCTGCCCGCCTCGGCGGCCTTGGAGAACCAGGGCTCCGCCCCGTGCGGGTCGCCCGCCTGGAGCAGGAGGATCGCCAGGGCGTTGGCCGCCTCGCGGTGGCCGGCGTACGCGGCGCGGCGGTACCACTGCTCGGCCTGGGCGGTGCGGCCCTGCGCGGCGAACAGCAGGCCCAGGTTGTAGGCGCCGTTGACGTCCCCGGCGTCGGTCGCGGCCCGGTACCAGCGCTCGGCGGTCTGGTACTCGCCGCGCGCGGCGTGCAGGGCGCCGAGCGCGTTGGCGGCGTTGCCGTCGCCGTCCTGGGCGGCGCGCAGCCACCACACGGCGGCGCTCTCCTCGTCGCCCGCGTCGCGCAGCAGGAAGCCGAGGGCACAGGCGGCGCGCGGCTCGCCGTCCTTGGCGGCCATCAGGTACCAGCGGCCGGCCTCCTTGACCTCGCCGCGCTTCTCCAGGATGGCGCCCAGGTGGAGGGCGGCCCGGCGGTGGCCGCGCGCGGCGGCCTGCCGGTACCACTGCTCGACGCTGTCGTCCGTGTCGTCGCCGTCGCCCGCGGCGTCCGGCGGCGGGGCGTCGCCGGTGATGGCGACCCCGGTGAGGGTGTCCACCGGCTCCTTCCTGGCGGAGCGGCGCTCCAGGGCGCGGGCGAGGCGGTACGCGGCCTCGCGGTGGCCCTGCTCGGCGGCGACCCGCAGCCAGCGCTCGGCGCCGCTGTCGCCCCGGTGCTCCATCAGGTCGGCGAGGGCGTACGCGCCCAGGGCGTGGCCCTGTTCGGCGGACTGGCGCAGCCAGTACTCGGCGGCCGGCTCGTCGCCGCGCTCGCGGTGGTGGCGGCCCAGCGCGTGGGCGGCGGCGGCCGATCCCGCGACGGCGGCGACCCGCCACCAGCCGGCGGCCTCGTCGGGGTAGCCCCGCTGGTGCAGGAGGACGCCCAGGTTGTTGGCGGCGGCCCGGTCGCCGGCCGCTGTGGCGGCACGCAGATAGGGCTCGGCGCCGTCCAGGTCGCCGCGGCGCAGCAGCATGGCGCCGAGGACGCTCATCGACGCGGTGTCCCCGTCGTCGGCCGCGCTGCGGTGCCGCGCTTCGGTCTCGACGGTGTCGGCGGCGGCCTCCGCGAAGTCCATCGCGGCGTCCATCGCGGCGGCGTTCCATCCCCCCGTGGTGTCCGGTGCGGCGTCGGCGTGGTCGATCGCCTCCGCGGCCCCTCCGGCGTGCTGTCGCTCGAACCGCCCAGTCTCCAACAGCGTCGCCCTGTCCCCCATGCATTCCATCGTTGCACCACCCGCAACCCGCGTACACCTGGTATACCGCAGCCAGTGAGGTCACTTCAGCGTTTTGTCGACATGCCCACAGAGAGACAAGTCAAACACGTCGCGCGTCAACTCCGCGCCCCGGACACGACTTTGGGACCGTGGGCGGACGGCCCGGCACATGACCAGGGCCCGGATCTCCATGAAGGAGATCCGGGCCCTGGTTTCAGTAGCGGGGACAGGATTTGAACCTGCGACCTCTGGGTTATGAGCCCAGCGAGCTACCGAGCTGCTCCACCCCGCGCCGTTGTGTTGTCCACTGTATCACGGTGCGGGAGGAGCTCCGCGGCCCCCCGTCGGGATGACCCTCGCGGGGGTGACCCCGGCCGGGGCGACCCTCGTACGGGTGACCCCGGCGGGGATCCGCGGGCGGTCGGCCGGTCAGCCCGTGCCGCCCCCGGCGGCCGGCGCGGACGGTGTCGGCGCCGGCTTCTGGTCCGGGGCGGGCGTCTGGCCCGCGGCCGGTGTCCGGCCGGGCGCCGGTGTGCCGCCCGGAGCGGGCGTCTGGGCCGGCGCCTTGCGCTCGGCGTCGGCCTCGGCGGCCCGCTGGAGCGCCTTCGCGAGCTCCGCCTGCGCCTTGCCGTACGCCTCCCAGTCGCCCTTCTTCAGCGCCGCCTCACCGTCGTCGAACGCCTTCTGGGCGTCCGCGATGGCCTGCTTGAGCGCCGCCTCGCCGGTGACCGGGGGCCTCGGCTGCTGCGGAGTGTCCGACGGCGGGGTCGTGGGCGTCTCGCCCTCCACGCCGAACACCGCGTTGAGCGCCTCCGCGAGGCTGTTCTCGAACCGCGTCGTGTCCTTCGTGGCGTCGCCCTCGGGCTTGCTCGCGTCGATGTACGACACGGCGACCTTCTTCAGCAGCGGGTAGAGCGCGCTGCGGCCCTGGGCGTAGACCGGTTCCACGTACAGGAAGCCGCCGTCCATCGGCACGGTGAGCAGATTGCCGTACTCGATCTCCGAGTCGGCGCCCTTCATGTCGCGGACGAACGTCGCCACGTCCGGGAGGCTGTTGAGCTTGCTCTGCACCTGGGCGGGCCCCGGCACCTCGGAGGTGACCCTCAGCAGCCTTATGCGGCCGTAGTCTTTGCTGGTCGCGTCGGCGTCGACGGCCATGAACGCCCCCAGGTTGGGGCGCCCGTTGGGCGTGAACGTCGTCGTCAGCGAGAACCGCTGCTGGGTGTCCCCGGGCATCTTCATGCTCAGGTAGTACGGCGGGACCGCGTTGCCGTCCTTCTTCGTCGGGTCCGCGGGCACCTGCCACGCGTCGGAGCCGCTGTAGAACTGGGCGGCGTCGCGCACGTGGTAGCGGGTCAGCAGCTCGCGCTGGACCTTGAACATGTCCTGCGGGTAGCGCAGGTGGGACTTCAGCTCGTCGCTGATGGCGCTCTTGGGCTCGACCGTGCCGGGGAACGCCTTCATCCAGGTCTTGAGGACCGGGTCCTTGGTGTCCCACTGGTACAGCTTCACCGTGCCGTCGTACGCGTCGACGGTGGCCTTCACCGAGTTGCGGATGTAGTTGACCTGGTTCTGCTGGGCGACGACCGTGCGGGTCTGGTTGCCGGCGGTCAGCGAGTCCGCGGTGCTGTCACCGAGGGTGGTGCGGGAGGCGTACGGGTAGCCGTTCGTCGTGGTGTAGGCGTCGACGATCCACTGGATGCGGCCGCCCACGACCGCCGGGTAGGCGTCGCCGTCGATGGTCAGCCACGGGGCGACCGCCTCGACGCGCTGCTTCGGCGTGCGGTTGTAGAGGATCCGCGAACCGTCGCCGATGGCCCCCGAGTACAGGATCTGCGGCTCGCTGAACGCCACGGCGTACGCGGCGCGGTTGAAGGCGTTGGACAGGCTCACGCCGCTGTCGCCGCGGTAGCTGGTGGTCCGCTCGCCGTTCGCCTCGTAGTCGAGCTCCTTCTGCGGGCCGCCGACGATCGAGTACTGCTCGGTCTTCTCGCCGTAGTAGATCCGCTGCTCGTACTTGGGCATCTGGCCGGTGGTCGGCAGGCCGCTCTCGGTGAAGATCGGGGCGCCCGTCGAGTCCGTCGCCGTGCCCGTGGCCATGATCGCGCCGAAGCCGTGGGTGTAGGTGAAGTGGTCGTTGATCCAGTTCCGCTTCGGGATGCCCTTGATGTTCAGCTCGCGCAGGCCGATGACGGTGTCCTTGCCCTGGTACCGGTCGACGTCGAGCGTGACGGGGAACTGGTAGTACTTCCGCTTCTGCTCCAGCTGCTGGAACGTGGGCGACACGATGTTCGGGTCCACGAGCCGGTAGCTGGCCGCCGCGTCGGAGTCCTTGCGCAGCTGGTCCTTCGACTTGACGGTCGCCTTGCCCGAGTAGTTCTCCGGGACGGTCCCGTCGATGGCGTACGCCTTGCGCGTGGCCTCGATGTTCTTCTTGATGTACGGCGCTTCCTTGGCCTGCTCGTTCGGCTGGACCTGGAACTTCTGCACGATCGCCGGGTACAGCCCGCCGATCAGGATCGCCGAGAGGACCATCAGGCCGAAGCCGATCACCGGCAGCTGCCAGGTGCGGCGCCACAGCGTCGCGAAGAACAGCAGCGCGCAGATGACCGCGATGCAGAAGAGGATCGTCTTCGCCGGCAGATAGGCGTTGGCGTCGACGAACCGCAGGCCCGTCCAGTTGCCCGCCGCCTTGAAGTCGCTGGACTTCACCGCGAGGCCGTACCGGTCGAGCCAGTACGCGATCGCCTTCAGCGACACGAACACGCCGAGCAGCACCGACAGGTGGCCGGTGGCCGCGGCCGTGGCGCGCGCGCCCGGGCTGGTGATCCGCAGCCCGCCGTACAGGTAGTGGGTGAGCGCCGCCGCGATCAGCGACAGCACCGTGGCCGCGAAGCCGAAGCCGAGGAGGAAGCGGTACCAGGGCAGGTCGAACGCGTAGAACGAGACGTCCATCCCGAACTGCGGGTCCTTCTCGCCGAAGGCGACCCCGTTGATCCACATCAGCCAGGTGCGCCACTGCCCCGAGGCGGACGCCCCGGCGATCAGGCCGACCAGCGCCGTGATCGCGAGGAGCACCCACTTCTTGTACGGGGCCACGCCCATGCGGTACCGGTCGAGGCTCTGCTGCTCCAGCGACATCGCGCTCAGCGGGGGGCGCAGCCGGTGGGCGAGCCAGATGTTCAGCCCGACGGCCAGGCCCATCAGCAGACCGAAGACGGCGAACATGCCGACCTTGGTCCACAGCGTGGTGGTGAACACCGACGAGTACTCGACGGACCTGTACCAGAGCCAGTCCGTCCAGAACCCGGCGAACATGACGAAGAGCATGGCCAGGACGGCCAGCACCCCCAGCGTCATGAGCAGGGTGCGGGCCCGCCGGGACGGCCGGCCGACTCTGATCCGTGGCCCGGTCGGGCCTCCGCCGCGGTCCGGCATCTGGAAAGCCAACGTGCGCCCCTCGAGTTCGGAAACGTGTGTGCTGCCTGTGTGGTGCGGTGGCCCCCGATGTGCGCGGGGCCCCACTGATGCAACTTACTAAGGCTTTACCTGGTTCCCGTCTCCGGGTCGAGAAGAGGCAGGATATTGACCATGTCCAATGTTTCCCCCTCCGGCCCTCCGATGGCCGCCAGTCCGCTCACCCGCGCGGTCCTCGAAATCGACGAGTACGCCTCGGGGCTCGGCTGGGACCAGCCGGCCCGCCTGTTCGCCCTGGTCGACACGGCGCGGCTGCGCGCCGACGAGCCGGAGCTGGCCGCCCAGCTGGGGCTCGACTCCGACGAGGCGGCCGCCCCCCTGACCCCGATCGAGCAGGACGAGCTGCCGTCCGGCGCCCCGCTGGACGAGTTCCTCGCCACGGTCGCCTGGCCCGACGCGGTCACCGGCTGCGCCCTGACCGTGGAACGGCTGATGCTCCCGCCGTCCGCCGAGGGCTCGGTGCCCGACGGCCTGGACGAGGCCGGGCTCGCCCGGTGGGTCGCCGCGCACCCGGACCGGCAGGAGGTGCGGATGACCGTCGCCGTGCTGCGGGACGGCGCGCGCGAGTCGGCGATCCGGCTGCGGGCGAAGGACTCCCCGACGGAGGTCCTGACCGGCTCCGACCTGGTGCCGGGGCTCGCGGAGGCCCTCTCCGCGACGTTCGAGGCCTGACGGAGCGGAGGCTTCGGGTCTGACGGGCGGCGGGGCGGCCCCGGTGCGGGGCCGCGCTGCCGTACGGCGGCCGCGGGCGTGCCGGCGTGCGGGGGCCGCTGCCGTGCCGGCGTCCGGGGTCCGCCGCCGTGCTTCCGTACGGGCGCCGCGGGCATGCCGGCGTCCGGGGGGGCCGCTGCCGTGTTTCCGTACGGGCCGCGGGGCTCAGCCCCGGGAGCAGCTGGGGAGGCCGGCCGTGTCGCCCTTGCTGACCTTCTCCAGCGACGTCACCGCGTCCGCGATCGTGTCGACCTTGATCAGCGTCAGCCCGTCGGGGGTGTCCGCCGCGGCCGTCGGGCAGTTGGCGGCGGGGGTCAGGAAGTACGAGGCCCCGGCCTGGCGCGCGCCCACCAGCTTCATCTGGATGCCGCCGATCGGGCCGACCTTGCCGTTCTCGTCGATGGTGCCCGTGCCGGCGACGAAGCGGCCGCCCGTCATCGGGCCGGGCGTCAGCTTGTCCACGATGCCGAGGGCGAACATCAGCCCGGCGCTCGGCCCGCCGACGTCGTCGAGCTTGATGTCGATCTGGAACGGGAACGTGTGGTCCGTGCCGGCCTGGATGCCGACGATCGCGCGGTTCGCGTCGCCGGCCCGCTTGGTCCTGACGGTGATCTCCTCGGTGGTGGTCGGCTCCCGGCCGGCCTTCTCCGCCGCGGCGGCGTCCTTGGCGGGGACGATGGTGAATTCCACGGGCGCGCCCGGCTTCCGCTTGGTGACGACGCCCGCCACGTCCTTGGGCTCCCGGACGGGCACGCCGTCGACCGCCTTGATCACGTCACCGGCGTGCAGCCGGCCCTCCGCGGGGCTGTCCTTCTGGACGGAGGAGACGATCACGCGGCTCGCCACGGGGAGGCGCAGCTGCCGCAGGGCGGCCACCCGGGCGCTCTCCTGCGACTGGCTGAACTCCTCGGCGTTCTCCTGCGTGGACTGCTCCTCGGTCTTGCCGTCCGGGTAGAGCGTGTCGTGCGGGACGACGACGCGGTCGTGGGCGAGCCAGCCGGCGACCGCCTCGACGATGTTCATCCGGTACTCCGCACCGGTGACCCTGACGGTGGTCATGTTGAGATGGCCGGACGTCGGGTACGTCTCGTGGCCGGAGATCCGCAGCACGGGCTCGCCGCCCGAGTCGCCGAGCGTGTTGACCGTCGGCCCGGGGCTCATCTCGGAATAGGGCACCGGGATGAGCACTCCCGCGCAGAGCAGCGCGATGAGGGAGAGGGTGGCGGCGAGCAGCGTCGCGGTGCGGCGTGGCATGGAACGACAGTACGGGACCGGTCCGTCCGTGCACCCTCGGGGCCGCCGTCCGGGGTGATCGTCAGACGGATTCGCGGCGGGCGTGGGCCCGGTCCATCGCGTCGCGGAAACGCGCGTAGCCGTCCAGCTCGGCTATGTCCTCGGTGGTACGGCTCCGCGCGGCCCAGCCGCCCCATATCGCGGCGCCGACGGCAGCGGACAGCGGAATCAGCAACCAGGCGAGTGCTGCCATCACAACCTCCCCGTAGTGAAAGCGACTGGCTGATCAGCAGATTAACCAGCTGTCGTCTCAACGCTGCTGCCGGGGAGGCGGTTACGCAAATCGGGGCGGTCGGCGGGACGGGAGGGTCAGCAGGAGCCGACCCACTCCTCGGTGCCGTCGGAGAAGCGCTGGTGCTTCCAGATGGGCACCTCGTGCTTGAGGTCGTCGATCAGCTTCCGGCACGCGGCGAACGCCTCGGCGCGGTGCGGGCACGACACGGCGACGACGACCGCGACGTCCCCCACGGCGAGGTCGCCCACCCGGTGGACGGCGGCGAGGGCGCGTACGGGGAAGTCCGCGACGACCTTCTCCGCCACGCGCCGCAGTTCCGCCTCGGCGGTGGGGTGGCTGGAGTAGCCGAGGGCGTCCACGTCGGCGCCGCCGTCGTGGTTGCGGACGGTCCCGACGAACAGCGCGGTGCCTCCGGCGGCGTCGTCGCCGACGGCCCGGAACACCTCGTCGAGGGAGAGCGGCGTGTCGCGGATCGCCAGCAGCCGGATCGGCTCGTCGGCGGCGAGCTCGCCGGGGTGGTCGTAGAGGGCAGCCATGCCCCCATCGTGCCGCACGCCCCCGCCGCACGGAATTGCCCGTTCACCCGGCGGACACGGCCCCCGCCTTGGAGCCTCCTACAGGCCGGCGCCCGCGACGGCCGGCCGCCCGCGTACGGCGACCCCGTGCCCGCCCCCGACCGGTCGCCGCGGCGGCCGGTCGGGGGCGGGGGTCGGTCTGGCACAACACCGGGCACGCGCTGCGGCGGCGACCGGTCCGGGCCGGTCCGGTCCGGGGCGGCGAGGTCCGGGCAGGCGCCGGTCCGGGGCGGCGAGGTCCGGGGCGGGGGGTCACAGGCCCCTGCGGCGCCTCGCCCGGCGTACCAGCGCGGCCGTGCCGAGCAGCGCCACCGTGGCGCCCGCCGCGCCCGCAGCCGTGGCGTCCTTGCGGCCCAGCCGGCGGCCCGCGACGGTGTGCCGTCCGGCGACCTCCTCCAGCAGGGCGGCCAGCACCTCCTCGTTGGTCCAGGCCGGCCGCCAGCCCGCGTCGTGCAGCCGGCCGACGCTCACCACCCACGGGTGCATCGTGTACGCGAGGTCCCCGGCGGGCGACGGGGTCAGGCCGATGCGGTGCAGCCGGGCCGCCGCGCCCAGGGCGACCGCCGAGGGCAGCTCCATGCGCCGGATGCCGCTGAGCTCCTCGACCTCCTCCTGCTCCAGCCAGCCGTCGCAGCCGACCGCGAACTCCCCGTCGACCTTCTCCAGCGCCGCGTACTCCAGCGCGCTGACCAGGTCCTCGACGTGGCAGAACTGCCAGGCGGGCCGCGATCCGGCGACGACCAGCAGCCGGGGCGACTCGAAGTAGCGGGTCAGGGCCGTGTCGGTGCCGCCGACGAGGATGGCGGGGCGCACGACCGTGATGTTGAGCCCCGGGTGCGCGCGGGGCGCCCGGCGCGCGAGGCGCTCGATCTCCAGCAGGTCGCCGACGCCGGTCGCCTCGGCGGTGGCCCGCAGCTCGGCGTCCTCGGAGAGCGGGATGTCGTTGTCGGGCAGGGCGCCGTACACCATGGCGGAGGTGCACAGCACGACGCGGCGGACCCCCGCCGCCGCGGCGGCCGTGAGCACCGTCTGCGTACCCCGCACGTTGTACGCGGTGCGTGCGGCCGGGTCGGTCTCCAGGTCGAGGTCGAGCGCCAGGTGCACGACGACGTCGGCGCCGCGCAGCTTCTCGGCGATGGCCGGGTCCCGCACGTCGAGGATGTGCCACAGGGCCTCGGAGACGTCGCCGCGCCGCTCGTCGATGGCGACGACCTGCCTGATCTCCTCGGACGCGGCGAGGCGCCGGGTCAGCAGTTCGCCGACGCCGGAAGCGGCGCCGGTGACCGCGACCACGGGGCCCCGGGCGCCGGACGGGGTTGAGCGGTTTCGCGCTGCGCGAACCTGCGGATCTGGGGAACTCACCAGGCGTCTCCAGCGGTTGTCTTCAGTACGTACGCGGACAACGCGCACGTACCAGGTGCGTCCATCCTGCCGCAGGCGGTGCCCGGACGGAGCACCGAGCCCCACACCCGGCGGGGATGTCTACGCTGGGTGTGATGTCGGGCCACCGCCGTCGGCACAAGGCCGGCGGCCCTACGAGCCGAGGAAACCCGTGAGCGACACCCCATTCGGATTCGGCCTTCCGCCGGAGGAGCCGGACGACGGCGACGAGGGCAAGAAGAAGCCCGAGGGTGGTGCCAACCCCTTCGGGTTCGGCGGGCTGCCCGGAGGCCAGGGCGGCGGGGACAACCCGTTCGCCGCGATGTTCGGGTCCTTCAACCCGGCGGACCTGGGCGCGGCCTTCCAGCAGCTGGGCCAGATGCTCAGCTACGAGGGCGGCCCCGTGAACTGGGACATGGCCAAGCAGATCGCCCGCCAGGCCGTGGCGCAGGGCACCCCCGACGGCACCAAGGACGCCAGTGTGGGCCCCGCCGAGCGGAAGGCCGTCGAGGAGGCCGTGCGCCTCGCCGACCTGTGGCTGGACGGGGTGACCTCCCTGCCGTCCGGGTCGGCCACCGCCGTCGCGTGGTCGCGCGCGGAGTGGGTCGAGGCGACGCTGCCCGCCTGGCAGCAGCTGGTCGACCCGGTCGCCGAGCGTGTCGGCACGGCCATGGGCGATGTGCTGCCGCAGGAGATGCAGGCCATGGCGGGCCCGCTGATCGGCATGATGCGCTCCATGGGCGGCGCCATGTTCGGCCAGCAGATCGGCCAGGCGGTGGGCGTGCTCGCCGGCGAGGTGGTCGGTTCCACCGACATCGGCCTGCCGCTCGGCCCGTCCGGGAAGGCCGCGCTGCTCCCGCTGAACGTGACGGCGTTCGGCCGCGACCTGAGCGTCCCGCTGGACGAGGTGCGGCTGTACCTGGCCCTGCGCGAGGCCGCCCACCAGCGGCTTTTCGCCCATGTGCCGTGGCTGCGCTCGCATCTGTTCGGCGCGGTCGAGGGGTACGCGCGCGGGATCAAGGTCGACACGTCGAAGCTGGAGGACGCGGTCGCGCAGCTCGACCCGTCGAACCCGGAGCAGCTCCAGGAGGCGCTGCAGCAGGGCATGTTCCAGCCGGAGGACACGGCCGAGCAGAAGGCGGCCCTGGCCCGTCTGGAGACGGCGCTCGCGCTGGTCGAGGGCTGGGTGGACGCGGTGGTCCACGCCGCGGCCGGCTCCCGGCTGTCGTCGGCGGACGCGCTGCGGGAGACGCTGCGCCGCCGCCGGGCCTCGGGCGGCCCCGCCGAGCAGACCTTCGCGACGCTGATCGGGCTGCAGCTGCGTCCGCGCCGCCTGCGGGACGCCTCACGGCTGTGGGCGTCGCTGACCGACGCGCGCGGCATGGACGGCCGGGACGCCCTGTGGGCGCACCCCGACATGCTGCCGACCGCCACGGACCTGGACGACCCGGACGGCTTCGTGCACCGGGAGCACCTGGACTTCTCCGAGCTGGACAAGATGCTCGGCGAGGCCGCCCCCCGACCCGACGAGGACGGCGAGGGCGGCCGGGGCGGCAAGGACGGCGGCAGCGGCGAGTGAGCCTCTACGACGACGCGGTCCTCGTCCTGAAGGGGTACGAGGACCAGGCGGAGCTGCGCGACCTGTATCTGGACCATCTCGCGGAGCACGGCGACGACGCGATGTGGAAGCCCTGCGCGGCCGGGCATCTGACGGCGAGCGCGCTCGTCGTGGACCCGGAGCGCGGGCGGGTGCTGCTGACCCTGCACCGGAAGCTGCGCATGTGGCTCCAGATGGGCGGCCACTGCGAGCCGCAGGACCGCACGATGGCCGAGGCGGCGCTGCGCGAGGCCACCGAGGAGTCCGGTGTCCCCGGTCTGGCGCTGCTGCCCGGCGGCCCGGTGCGGCTGGACCGGCACGCGACGCCGTGCGCCTGGCACCTGGACGTGCAGTACGCGGCGGTGGCTCCGCCCGGCGCGGTGGAGGCGATCAGCGACGAGTCGCTGGACCTGCGCTGGTTCCCGTACGACGAGGTGGGCTCGGTCGCCGACGCGTCGGTGGTCCGGCTGGTGGAGCGGGCGCGGGCGCGCCTGTAGCGGAAGCGTCCGGCCGCTCGGGCCGTTCCCGGTGCGCCCGGGCCCGCCCGCCGGACGTACGTAAGGGGCGGCCTCCCTGGAGGCCGCCCCTTACATCTGCCGGCTTCGGTCAGTTCCAGGCGTTGTTCTGGTTCTGGCCGTGGGCGCCGTGCTGGCCGACGCCGAACTGCGCGGCGACGCCCTGGCCGATCTGCGCGTTCTGCGGCGGCATGACCTCGCTGGGCTGGACGAGCGCGAAGCCGTGGCCGAGGAAGTTCAGCTCCCAGCCCTCGCCCGTGTTGCCGCGGCGCCTGCGGATGTTCGACGAGTGCGTCTGGGCCTGCATCTGGACCCGCAGCGCCGACGACCAGGCGACGATGGCGTCCGCGTCGACGTTGACGTACTTCTCCGGGGTGACCTGGAGCATCAGCGGCTGCCCGGACGTCATGAGGGCGACCTGGCCGCGGCCGGAGATGTTCAGCTGGTACTTCCCGGAGCCGGAGATGCCGTACTGGCTGTCCACGGCGATGACCTCGGTGTGCAGCGTCGAGTCGAGCGCCAGCACATAGGCGCTGTCCACGGTCAGGCCGTCCTGGTCGACGTCCACGACGTGGATGTGCTGCGCCAGGTTGGCGAGGTAGACGGTGCCCTGCCCGGAGCAGCGCATCAGGTCCAGGCCCTCGCCGGTGCGGGCCCGGGCGGTGGCTTGGTTCTGGTTCTGGTACTCGCCGTCGAAGTCCATCAGGCCCTGGTAGGCCACCATGGCGCCCTTGCGGGCGAGGACGTCGTCGTGTCCGGTGAGGGCGACCCGCAGCAGCTGCGGGTTCTGCACGGTGTACCGGTCCTGGCTCTGCTGTTCGGTGTGGCTGAAAAGCGGGCTCTGCATGATCTGTTTCGCTCCCCCTGGCTCAGTGCCGGATCCGCAGGCGGTCGGTACTGTCCTCGCTCGGCTGTACGACGACGATGCCCTGGCCCGAGAAGGCCATCTGGTACGCCTCGCCGCTGCCCCGCCCGATCAGGGAGGACGCCTTGAAGCTGCGCTTGCCCTTCACCTTCAGGCCGGGCGACCAGGCGACGAGCGCGTCGGGGTCGACGTACGTCTCGTCGTCGCCGCGGCCGCAGTCGACGACGACCGGGGTGCCGCGCGAGGTGAGCGCGACCCAGCCCGTGCCGGAGATCTGCACGTTCCACAGGCCCTGGCCGGCGAACTTGGCCATGCCCTTGACCCGCTCGACGCCCCACTGCAGGTGCGCGTCGAAGGCCAGCACATTGGTGCCGTTCACGGACAGCGCGTCGTTGTCCAGGTGGATGACGACCACGTCGGCGCCGTAGTCGGCGAGGTAGAGCAGTCCGTCGCCGGAGCACTTCATCAGGGGCGCGCCCTCGCCGGTGACCCACGCGGAGGCGATCTGCCGCACGGCGGGCGGGTTCGGCTCGTACTGGATGAAACCCTCGTACGCGACGACGGAGCCGGTGCGGGCGAACAGGTCCTGGCCGGTCGCCATGGCGACCTTCAGCATGGCGTTGCCGTGGTTCTCCATGCGGGCGGCCGCCGCGGTGGGGGCGTAGCCCGCGAGCTGCTGGTTCATTCTTCGGGCTCCCTCAGACCTCGTACGGCTGGACGACGATGAAGTTGCCGGGGGCGCCCCGGAACTGGAGGTTCACGGTCTCGCCGCTGTGCCCCGGATAGGCGTTGCGGCGCAGCCGGACCTGGCTGGAGAGGACCACCTGCGATGCGGCCGACCAGGCCACGACGGCGTTGCAGTCGGCGAACGTGGTGGGTGTGACGGGCAGGACGACCGGGATGCCCTGGGTCTTCACGACGACGGTCCCGGTGCCCTGGAAGAGCATGGTGAACAGGGCGCCGCCGGGGATGCCGTGGCCCTCGATACGGCGGACCTCGTGGTGCAGCGACTCGTCGAACGCCAGGACGTTCTCGGCGGAGACGCAGATGCCGTCGCCCTGGAGCTCGATGGGGTGCAGATGGGCGTTGTTCTCGGCGAGGAACACCTGGCCGCGCCCGGTGCAGCGCATCAGCTGCATCTCCTGGCCGGTGGCGTTGCCGACGATGCGCCCGGCGAACCCGGCGCCCTTGTAGCTGAAGTCGACCTTGCCCTGGTACATGACCATGCTGCCCTGGCGGGCGAGCACGGGGGTCTGGCCCATGGCCAGGTCGACGCGCATGAGCTGGGCGTTCTGCGGGGTCCAGCGCTGGCCGGTGGGCGTCTCTCGGTACTTCTGCAGCGCCGCCGCGAGCCCGGCGCCCTGCGGCTGCTGCGGCACGCCGTGCGGCACACCGCCCTGCGGCATGCCGATGTGCGGCTGCTGGGCGTACGGGCCGGGGACCGGCTGTCCGTACGGGGCGGGCTGTCCGTACGGGGCGGGTACGCCGTGCGGGGCGGGAGCGGCGTGCGGGGCGGGTGCGCCGTGCGGGGCCGGGGCGCCGTGGTGGAGCGGGGCGCCGTGCGGCGGGGTCTGCCCGGGGACCTGGCCGTAGGGCGCCGGCTGCTGGGGCTGGTGCGGCTGCTGCGGGTGGCCGTACGGGGCCGGGGGCGGCGTCGGAGCCTGCGGCGGGGCCGGGGTGTGCGGGGCGGCCGGGGCGTGGGGCGGCGTCGGGGCCTGCGGGGTCACGGGGCCGACCATGGTGGGCTGCGCGTGCAGCGGCTGGTGCGGCTGCGACGGGGGCGGCGTGTGCGACGGCGCGGGGGCCGGGGCGGGCGCGGGAGCCGGGGCGGGCGCGGGGGCCGGGGCGGGCGCGGGGGCCGGTGCCGCCGGGGCGGCGAAGCCGGGAGCGGGCTGGGCCGGTACCGCACCGCCGGGCGGCGGGGCGAAGCCGGGCGCCGCCTGCGACGGGGCCGGGGCCTGCGGCGCCTGCTGGGGCTGCTCCTCCTCCAGGACCTCGCCGCCGAAGTTCTTCAGCAGCGCCTCCAGGCCGCCGTCGAAGCCCTGGCCGACGGCGGCGAAGCGCCAGCCGTCCTTGCGGTAGAAGTCCCCCAGCATGACGGCGCGCTCGGTGGAGAACTCGGCGCCGCTGAACGCGTACCGCGCGACCTCCTCACCGCCCGCGACGATCCGGATGTACCCCGGTCCGACCTGCGACATCTGGCCGGCGCCGTCGATCGTCGCCGTGAACGACAGCTTGTGGACCGCGTCGGGCACCCGGTCCAGCGTGACGCGGAACGACTCGGTGTCACCGGCCTGGGCGCCCAGCAGCTGAATGGACTCCTCGGGCGACTTCGGCTGGTTGAAGAAGACGAAGTAGCGGTCGTCGGAGAGCCGCTCGTCGGCGTCGAGGCCGAAGCAGCTGATGTCGAAGGACAGCCCGGGGCCCGCGATCTGCACGCCGACGTACAGATCCGTCCCGGCTGTCAGATCACTGATCCGGGCCTTGTGGCCCCGTTGGAATTCCCTGGACATGCGTTACGACCGTCCCCCATCCCGGATTGGTTGCGTCGCGCCAGGCTAACGGCTTGCTTCGACACGGGACACGTCGGCGACAGGCTCGGTACGGACTCGGTACAGGACCGGTGATCGTCAGTCGCCGGACGTGCGCGGCGGGTGCGGCAGACGGTCGGCGGCGACCACGCCCTCCAGGTATCCCCGCGCCCGCTCCGTCCTCGGGTACGCCTCCAGGAGCCGCCAGAAGTCCGGGCCGTGGCCGGGCACGAGCAGATGGGCCAGCTCGTGGAGGAGGACGTAGTCGACGACGTACTCGGGCATGCCCTGGAGCCGGTGCGAGAGCCGGATGCTGCCCTCGGCCGGGGTGCAGGAGCCCCAGCGGGTGTTCTGGTTGGTGACCCAGCGCACGGACGCGGGCTTGGCCCGGCCGCCGAGGTACTGGCCGGACAGCCGCTCGGCGCGCTCGGCCAGCTCCGAGTCCCCGGGGCGCCGTCTGCTCTCCTGGGCGGCGAGCTTGTCGAGCATGACGCCGACCCAGCGGCGCTCCTCCGCCTCGGACATCCGGGCGGGGATCAGGACGATGGTCCGGTCGCCCTCGCGGTACGCGGAGACGGTGCGGCGGCGCCGGGAGCTTCTGCGCACCTCGACGGCCGGGGTGCCGGGGGCGCGGGACGGATCGGTGGCCTGGCTGGTCTGCGGGTCGGCGGGCACCCCACGACCGTACCGGGCGGGCCGCGTCGAGCCCGCGTCCCGAGGGGTGACGTACACCGCTTGTCCACAGGCCGAGCTATTCGTACGACGAGACGACCGGCTCTGTGGACGACGCCCGGCGGGGAGGGCGGCCGGGGCGCGATGCTGTCGGCGTGACCGATGACGGGGTACGGCTCGGGGGTGGCGGTATGCGTCCGATGGTGCGGCCCGCGCTGCGGCGGGCCTGGCGTGATCTGCGGTATGCGCAGTTCGGGGTGGCGCCCGCGCACGCGGTGGTGGTCGGGCCGCTCGACACGGCGACCGGAAGCCTGCTGGAGCTGCTCGACGGGACGCGCGGTGTCCCGCTGCTGCGCGAGGAGGCCCGCGGGCTCGGGGTGCCGGACGACTGGCTGGAGGGCCTGTTGGACCGGCTGGCGGGGGCGGGGCTGCTGGAGGACACGGCGTCGGGCGCGGGGACCGGTGCGGAGCCCGCGGGACGCGTGCGGGCGCGGCAGGCGGTGGTGCCGGAGCGGTTGCGCGCCGATCTGGGGTCGCTGTCGGTGGTGCACCGGGGGCCGGGTGAGCCGCTGCGGCGTCTTGAGGCGCGCGGGGCGATGCGGGTGCAGGTGCGCGGCGCGGGCCGGGTGGGCGCGGCCGTCGCGGCGCTGCTGTCGGCGGCGGGCGTGGGGTGCGTGGACGTCCTCGACGGTGGCCGGGTGCGGCCGTGGGACGTGGCGCCGGGCGGGCTGCCGCCCGAGTCGGTCGGCGAGCGGCGGGACGCGGCGGCCCGGCGGCTGGTGGCGCGGTCGGCCCCGCGGAGGGCCGGGGGCGGGGATCGGGATGCCTCGCCGGACGGCCCGGCGGGGCGCGGGCACGAGCCGGCGTTGTCGCTGGTGGTCGTCGCGCCGCGGGACGGTCTCGCGGCGTACGCGCCCGATCCCGCGGTGGCCGACGCGTGGGTGGAGACGGGGACGCCGCATCTCTTCGCGGGGGTGCTGGAGGCCACGGGCGTGGTCGGGCCGCTGGTCGTGCCGGGTGAGACGGCGTGCGCGCGGTGCGTGGAGTCGGGCCGGGCGGACGCCGATCCGGCGTGGCCGCGTCTGCTCGCGCAGTGGCGTTCGGGGCGGCGGGGCGGTGCGGCGCCGACCGGGGACGTGGGGCTGGTGGCGGCGGTGGCGGGGCTGGCCGCGGCGCACGCGCTGGCGTTCCTCGACGGGGGCGCCCCGGCGAGCGCGGGCGCCCGGTGGGAGGCGTCGTCGCCGCTGCTGGAGTGGCGCGCGCGTCGGCTGAGGCCGCACGAGGCGTGCCCGTGCGGGGCGGCGGGCCGCGCCCGGCGGGACGAGCGGGAGGCGGATCGGGAGCGGCCCTCGGGCGCCCGGGACGGGCAGGACACAATGGCGGGGTAACCGCCGTCGGCGGCGCGTGTCAGGGAACGCGGCACGCCAGTCTGGGTTTTGGAGGGGCGTATGTCTGATCTTCCCCGGAAGGCGGTCACCCGTACCGCCAAGTTGGCCGCGCTGCCGCTGGGCTTCGCGGGGCGGGCCACTTGGGGCCTCGGCAAGCGGATCGGGGGCAAGTCGGCGGAGATCGTCGCGCGGGAGCTGCAACAGCGCACGGCGGACCAGCTGTTCAAGGTCCTGGGCGAGCTGAAGGGCGGCGCGATGAAGCTCGGCCAGGCCCTGTCCGTCTTCGAGTCGGCGCTCCCCGAGGAGGTGGCGGGCCCCTACCGGGCGGCGCTGACGAAACTTCAGGAGGCGGCCCCGCCGATGCCGACGCGCACGGTGCACGGGGTGCTCGCGGAGCGCCTGGGTGCCGAATGGCGGGATCTCTTCCTGGAGTTCGACGACAAGCCGTCCGCCGCGGCGTCGATCGGGCAGGTGCACCGGGCGGTGTGGCACGACGGGCGCCCGGTCGCGGTGAAGGTGCAGTATCCGGGGGCGGGTGAGGCGCTGCTGTCGGACCTCGCGCAGCTGAGCCGGTTCGCCCGGCTGCTGGGGCCGCTGGTGCCGGGGATGGACATCAAGCCGCTGATCGCCGAGATGCGCGAGCGGGTCTCGGAGGAGCTGGACTACGGGCTGGAGGCGCAGGCCCAGCGCGAGCACGCCGCGGAGTTCGCCGACGACCCGGACGTGGTGGTCCCGGACGTGGTGCACCAGTCGGACCAGGTGCTGGTCACGGAGTGGATCGACGGGGTGCCGCTGTCGGAGGTCATATCCGGCGGGACGCCCGAGGAGCGGGACCGGGCGGGCCAGTTGCTGGCGCGGTTCCTGTTCTCGGGCCCGGCCCGGACGGGGCTGCTGCACGCCGATCCGCACCCGGGGAACTTCCGGCTGCTGCCCGGAGAGGACGGCGGCGAGGCACGGCTCGGCGTGCTGGACTTCGGCACGGTCGACCGGCTCCCCGGCGGGCTGCCGGAGACGATCGGCGTCTGCCTGCGGATGGCCATCGTGGGCGAGGCGGAGACGGTCTACGAGCTGCTGCGCGACGAGGGGTTCGTGAAGGACTCCATAGAGCTGGACCCGGACGCGGTGCTGGACTATCTGCTGCCGATCATCGAGCCGGCCGAGGTGGACGAGTTCCTGTTCACCCGCGAGTGGATCCGCACCCAGGCGGCCCGGATCGCCGACCCCCGCTCCCCCGCCCACCAGCTCGGCAAGCGGATGAACCTCCCGCCCGCGTACCTGCTGATCCACCGGGTGACGCTCAGCACGATCGGCGTGCTGTGCCAGTTGAACGCGTCGGTTCGCCTCCGGGACGAACTGGAGGAGTGGCTGCCGGGGTTCCTGCCCGACGAGCACCGCGAGGAGGAGCCGGCCTGAACCCGGGCCGGCCTCCCACCGCCCTGCCGGGGCGGGAGCTCCGCCGGTCCGCGGACCGGTCCCTCCGGCTGGCCGCCGCACGGGCGCGCGGCGGCGGGCCGCGCGGGCCGGCCTACGGCTCGTACAGCGGCAGGAAGTGGATGACCGCCTCCTCGTAGGGGTGGGCCTCGCGGACTGCCCGCAGGACGGCGGCGGCCTGCGCCTCGTCGCAGACCGATTCGATCCGGCACTCCTCGCTGTGCTGTACGGCGCCGACCTCACCGTCGTACGGCCGGGCGCCCGGCAGGGCCTGCCAGGTGCCGGTCACCTTCCAGACGCTGGAGCAGCGCGCGTAGTCGCCCACGCGTCCCGCGCCGGCCGCGTGGAGAGTTTCGATCACGGCCTGCGCATGGCTCTCGGGCACCGATATCTCGATCTTCAAGCGCGTCATGCCGGGACCCTACCGACCCGTGGCACGGCCCGCCCCCGCCCTCCGGTGGAGCCCGGGCCCGCGCAAATGCCGTTGAGCTGGGGCCGGCCGGCCGGAAGACTGGCCGCATGAGCGCTCGGCGGTACGTCTTCCTCGATCCCGACGGCAGTGGCGGCGACACCTGGTTGTACGTGGTGGTGGAGGCGGCCACCGGCGTGTACTACCAGCAGCAGTACGGTGGGACGGCGTGCAGGCAGGGCGAGGTGGAGGGCTTCCTCGTCCCGGTGGCGGCCGATGACGCCCTGGCGGCGCTGCGCCGCCTGTTCGAGCACGACTTCCGCGGCGCCGGCACCCGCAACCGCACCTGGGCGAAGAACGAATGGGAGCGGCTCCGTCAGATCGTCGGGACCATCCCCTACTGGGCGTGCGACGGGCAGGTGGAGGAGCCGCACGATCTGCGCCTGGACGACGACCGCGCCGACGAGGCGGACGAGGCGTGGGTTCCCGTCCTCACGCCGGACGGCCCCGGCGTGCTGCTGTGGTGCAACTCCGACTGACCGCACCGGCACGCCGACCCGGCCGCGACCCGGCGCGCGAGTCCCCTTCGGGGCACCGGGTTTGAGGGCGGAGGGCCCTGGTGTGACGGCGGGTCACCACCAGGTGGGGTCGAGTCTGCTCTCGATGGCGCGGATGTGCTCGCGGGCACAGGTCTCGCAGAGGTCGTACCTGGTGCCGTTCTCCACGGAGCTCGTCCAGGTCAGGGGGGCGTGGTCGGCGGTCGCGCCGCAGCGGGAGCACACCACGGCGTCATGGCGCGGCCCCTCGGGTTCGGAAGTCCGGTCGTTCACCACGCGACGATAACGCCGCTTCCCTGCCGCGGCGGGGAGACGCCGCGGGGCCGGTCCTGGTGGACCGGCCCCCGCGGGCAGGTGGTGCGTCGGCAGCCTTACTGCATGACGGCCATGGCCAGGGCGCGGCGGGCGCGCATCGAGGCGCGTTCGGCGCGGCGCTGCATCCGGCGGGCGGCGATCAGCCGGGTGCCGGTGCGTTGCTCGTCGGCCTCCCGGAGGCGCTCGCGCATATGGGCACGGGCCAGGGCTTCGGGGATGAGTTGCATTTCTCGGGTCCTGTTCTGGCGCGAGGCGTGCGCGCCGAGGGTGGTGACGTCAGTGCTCGCGGAGCCGATGGGCTCGCTGGTGGAAGAGGTCATCGGGGCCTGCTTCTGGGGGTCGTGCGTGAGGGGGCGGTCGATGGTTCCGGCGGCGGTGTTCATGCCGTGACCGGGTTCTTGCGCGGGCGGCCGCGGGGCCGCTTCCGGGCGACGACCACGCCCTGGACGAAGAGCTCCCCGCCCCAGACGCCCCACGGCTCACGCCGCTCCTTGGCGCCGGCGAGGCAGGCGGCCATGAGCGGGCAGGTGCGGCACAGGGACTTGGCGTACTCGACGTCCGCGGGCGACTCGGCGAAGAAGACCTCCGGGTCGTAGGAGCGGCAGGGAACGGGTACGCCGAGGTTCTCGATGGCGTCGTCAAGCGCGGTGAGCGCGGTGAGGGCGGTCACGTCGTGGTCCTCCGTGAGACCGGGCGGGGGGAGCGTCTGGGAAGGCGGTACGGACGGGGCGTGCGCTTCGAGTTGCACGGTGGTGTTTTCCTCGTCTGGTCGGTCCGGCTGGTCGGCCGGTGGGCTGGTACCGGGTTCTGCTGGTCCCGGGGCCCCTTCGCTCCGTTCCGCCCGGTCGGGCAAAACAGAAGGGCCGCGGACCCCTGTGGGGTTCCGCGGCCCTGAAGGCGCCGGCCTGATCCTGGATCAGGCTGGATCACTCCAGGGTTCGAGCCCACGGAAGGCCCACATCGTGTGGTGCTGCTGCGTCTGCTTCGTCTTGTGGTCGGCACCGGTCGCCGCAAAGGCATAGGCCGGGGCCTGCGCCGCTGCTACTCCTGCTTCCAGTGCCTTGGTCGGTCGCTCATTGCCCTCGATGCCCTCGATGACGGGGAGGGTCGACAGGGAGGACGGCAGTCCGAAGGCCCGGAAGCCGGACAGACCGCTGCCAAGGAGCGCCGAGGTGGAGAAGCCGAGCGTGCAGGCGGAGACGACCGAGCGATCGGTCATTTTGGCGGTGCTGACGAAGCTGGTCTCGATGCTGATCACTGGAATCGCCTCCTCTCGGCGTCTCGGGGGGACTGGCCAGGGGCCGGACCCGCGTGTATTCGGATAAGTACAGCACGACGACAGCGGTTCAAGGAAGCCGCTGTTCGCGTGGTTAAGAACCTATGGGGCTTGATGGGGCGGGCGCAAACTATTTTTCCGACGAGTTGTGATCAGTCTTCGCCGTCGCCGCTGCCGGGGTCCTCACCTGCGCAGATGGCGAGGACATCGGCCCCGAAGCGGTTGAGCTTGCGGATGCCGACGCCGGGGATCGCGGCCAGCTCGGCGTCGGTGGACGGGACGGTCTCGGCGATCGCGATGAGGGTTTTCTCGGTGAAGACGCAGTAGTCGGGCTGCCCCAGCCGGCGGGCCTGGCCGGCGCGCCACTCCAGGAGGCGCCCGTACAGGCCCTCGTCCATCTCGGAGGGGCAGTCCTCGCAGCGCATCAGCTTCATCTCGCCGGCCACCGTCAGCGTCGTGCCGCACACGCGGCAGCGAACGGGGCCCCGTGCGCGGCGGGTGCGGGCCGGCCCCGCCGCGCGCTCGACGCCGCCGGCCGCGCGGACGGTGCGGGCGGCGGGACTGCCGCTGCCGGGGCGCAGGCCCTTCAGGAAGCGGGACGGCTCGCGGTGGGGCCGGCCGCCCGGCGAGCGGGACAGGGACCACGACAGGTTGAGGTGGCGGCGGGCGCGGGTGACGCCGACGTACAGGAGCCGCCGCTCCTCCTCTATCTGCTCGTCGGTGCGGGCGTAGGTGATGGGCAGGGTGCCGTCGGTGAGGCCGACGAGGAACACCGCGTCCCATTCGAGGCCCTTCGCGGCGTGCAGCGAGGCGAGGGTGACGCCCTGGACGGTGGGGGCGTGCTGGGCGGCGGCGCGCTCGTCCAGTTCGGTGACGAGGTCGGCGAGGGTGGCGGCGGGGCGGGCGCGGGCGAGGTCCTCGGCGAGGCGGACGAGCGCGGCGAGGGACTCCCAGCGGTCGCGCGCCGCGCCGGAGCCGGTGGGGGGTTCGGTGGTCCAGCCCTTGGTGGAGAGCACGGCGCGCACCTGTGACGGCAGGTCGACGACGTCGTCGAGGAGGGGGTCGTTCGCGCCGAAGCGGGCGGCGCTGCGCAGGGCGGCGCCGGCTTCCCGTACCTCCTGGCGTTCGAAGAAGCGCTCGGCGCCGCGCAGCTGGTAGGGGACGCCGGCGTCGGCGAGGGCCTGCTCGTAGATCTCGGACTGGGCGTTGACGCGGTACAGCACGGCGATCTCGCCCGCGGGGACGCCGGAGGCGATGAGGTCGCGGATGCGGCGGGCCGTGCCCTCGGCCTCGGTGGGCTCGTCGCCGTACTCGGTGTAGACCGGCTCGGGGCCGGGGTCGCGCTGGGAGACCAGTTCGAGGCGGTGGTCGGCGGCGCGGCCGCGGGCCTGGGCGAGGAGGCCGTTGGCGAGGTGGACGACCTGCGGGGTGGAGCGGTAGTCGCGGACCAGTTTGACGACGGTCGCGTGGGGGTGGCGGGTGCGGAAGTCCAGGAGGTAGTCGGGGGTGGCGCCGGTGAAGGAGTAGATCGTCTGGCTGGCGTCGCCGACGACGCAGAGGCTGTCGCGGTCCCCGAGCCACAGGTCGAGGAGGCGCTGCTGGAGCGGGGAGACGTCCTGGTACTCGTCGACGACGAAGTGCTGGTACTGGTGGCGGATCTGTTCGGCGATGTCGTGGCGGTCCTGGAGGATGCCGACGGTGAGCAGCAGGACGTCCTCGAAGTCGAGGACGTCGCGCTCGCGCTTGAGCTGCTCGTACATGGCGTAGATCTGGCTGGTTTCCGCCGGGTCGCGGGGGGCGTCGCGCTGGGCCTTGGCGACGGCGGCGGGATAGTCGGCGGGGACGGTCTGGGTGACCTTGGCCCACTCGATCTCGGCCGTGACGTCGCGCAGCTCGGCGCGGTCGAGGCGGATGCGGCAGCGGGTGGCCGCGTCGGCGACGAGCTGGGCCTTGCGGTCGATCAGGCGGGGCAGGTCGCCACCGACGGCTTTCGGCCAGAAGTACTGGAGCTGCCGGAGGGCCGCCGAGTGGAAGGTGCGGGCCTGGACGCCGCCCGCGCCGAGCTGGCGGAGGCGGCCGCGCATCTCGCCGGCGGCGCGGTTGGTGAACGTCACGGCGAGGACGCTGGCGGGCTGGAGGATGCCGGCGCGGACCCCGTAGGCGATGCGGTGGGTGATGGCCCTGGTCTTGCCGGTGCCGGCACCGGCGAGGACGCACACGGGGCCGTGCAGGGACGTCGCCACCTCGCGCTGCTCCGGGTCGAGCCCGTCGAGCACCGCGTCCGCCGAGTCGGGGACCTGCGGGAAGAGGGTGGAGTGCGTCGCTGGTGTCACCCTGCCATGCTGCCAGGTCGGCGGCGGGGCCCGCGTCGGTTGTCCACAGGGGTGCGGCGCCGGTCATACCGGGGTGGGGAATGCCGGCGGGGTCGGCGTACGTTCTCACGGGTGCGATCAGGCACTCCAGCCACACTCCAGTCATCCGAGGAGCGGAAGAGACGATGCAGGGAACTGTGACGATGTACAGCACGACCTGGTGCGGATACTGCCGGCGGCTGAAGAGCATGCTGGACCGCGAGGGCATCGCGTACACCGAGATCAACATCGAGCAGGACCCGGAGTCCGCCGCTTTCGTCGAGAAGGTCAACAACGGCAACCAGACCGTTCCGACCGTCCTCGTCACGCCGCACGGCGGCGGCGAGAACGTCGTGATGACCAACCCGAGCCTGAAGCAGGTGCAGCAGGCGCTCGCTAGCTGAACCGCTGAGCGCGAGGATGCCGCCGCCCGGCGCACGGGCGGCGGCATCGGTGTGAGCACGCCCCCGCCGGTCACCGGCGGGGGCGTTCTCCTGCGTGCGGGCGGCCGCGTGCGGGGCAGCCGGCCCTGTTTGGGCCTGCGCCACCGGGGCGGTCGGCGGCGGGCGGCCCTCGGTCTCGCGCGGTGCCGGGGTGGTCAGCCGATGCCGCCGGGCTTGGGCAGCGGCCTGCCGTACCACATCTCGATCAGGTGGGTGGCGATCGAGATGCCGTACGGCGGGAGGACCTCGCCGGAGTCGAACGCCGCGGCCAGCTCGTCGCGGGAGAACCAGCGGGCCTCCTCGATCTCGTCCCCGTCGACCTCGATGTCGGAGCAGGTCGCGCGCGCCATGAAGCCCAGCATCAGGCTCGACGGGAACGGCCACGGCTGGCTGGCGATGTACCGCACCTCACCGACCGTGACGCCGGCCTCCTCGTACACCTCGCGGACCACGGCCTGCTCGATGGACTCGCCCGGCTCGACGAACCCGGCGAGGGTCGAGAAGCGGCCCTCGGGCCAGTGCACCTGCCGGCCGAGCAGGGCGCGGTCCTGCTCGTCGGTGACCAGCATGATCACCGCCGGGTCGGTGCGCGGGTAGTGCTCGGCGCCGCAGGCGGGGCAGCGGCGGATGTGGCCGGCGGCGGCGATGACGGTGCGCTCGCCGCAGCGCGAGCAGAAGCGGTGGAGGCGCTGCCAGTTCTCCAGGGCGACGGCGTGGACCATCAGGGCGGCGTCGCGGTGGCCGAGCAGCAGCCCCGCCTCGCGGAGCCCGGCGGGGCGCGCGGACTGGTCCATGCGGCCGGGCAGCGAGTCCTTCTGGAGGGCGAAGTAGCTGACGCCTTCGCCGTCGGTGCCGAGGAAGTAGCGGTGGGTCTCGGTCGGCGGCGCCTCGAAGGCGGGCGTCATGACCAGTTCGGTGCGCCCGTCGGGGGTGTCGTCGACGAGCACCTGGCCCCCGGACACGACGAAGACGCGCGTGGTCGGGTGGCTCCACGCCGCCGCGAGCCACGCCTCGTCGAGGCGGTGGTGGGCGGCGCGGTCGATACCGCTCGGGGCGGTGAAGCCGATCGGGCGGGGACCGGCTTCGTTGCTGATGGTGCTCACTGGTGCTTCCAACTCCCCCGGAGGTCTGGGTGTCTGTTCGGCGTCGTGTTCAGCGGAGCGCTGCGGCAAGCTCGCCCCACAGGTGGGCGGTGGCCTCCACGCCCTTGAGCAGCAGGTCCAGCTCGACCTTCTCGTTCGGCGCGTGCCAGCCGTCGGAGGGCACGGAGATGCCGAGGAACAGCACCGGCGCGGCCAGCACGTCCTGGAGGTCGGCGGCGGGTCCCGAGCCGCCCTCGCGGGTGTAGCGGATCTTCGCGCCGTCGAACGCGAGGCTCATCGAGCGGGCGACGGCCCGGAGGGCGGGGTGGTCGAGCGGGGTCAGGCAGGGGCGGGTGGCCGCACCGAACGTGATCTTGTGGCGGATGCCGTCGGGGACGCGGGCGGCGACCCAGTCCCGTACGGACTGCTCGATCCGGTCCGGGTCCTGCCCGGCGACGAGCCGGAAGGAGAGCTTCAGCTGCGCGGCCGACGGGATGATCGTCTTGCCGCCGGGGCCCTGGTAGCCGCCGCCGATGCCGTTGACCTCGGCGGTCGGGCGGGCCCAGACGCGCTCCAGGGTGGAGTAGCCGGCCTCGCCGAGGGTGCCGTGGGAGCGGGCGGTGGCGAGCCAGGCGGCCTCGTCGAACGGCAGCTCGGCGATGAGCTCCCGCTCGGCCTCGGTGAGCTCGGCGACGCCGTCGTAGAAGCCGGGGACGGTGACGCGCTCGTCCTCGTCGTGGAGGGCGGCTACCAGGCGCGCGGCGACGGTGGCCGGGTTGGGCACGGCGCCGCCGAACGAGCCGGAGTGGATGTCCTGGTCGGGGCCGTACAGCTCGATCTCGCAGTCCGCGAGGCCGCGCATGCCGGTGCAGACCGTCGGCGTCGTCTCGGACCACATGCCGGTGTCGGAGACGATCACCACATCGGCGGCGAGGCGGTCGCGGCGCTCCTCGACGAGGGCGCGGAAGTGGGCGGAACCCGACTCCTCCTCGCCCTCCACCAGCAGCTTCAGGGTGACGGCCGGGGTGGTGCGGCCGGTCAGGTCGAGGTGGGCGCGGACGCCGAGGGTGTGGAAGAACACCTGGCCCTTGTCGTCGGCCGCCCCGCGCGCGTAGAGCCGGTTGTCGCGGACGACGGGCTCGAACGGGTCGGTGTGCCAGCCGTCCTCGCGGGCGGCCGGCTGCACGTCGTGGTGGCCGTAGACGAGGACGGTGGGGGCGCCGGGGTCGGCGGAGGGCCACTCCGCGTACACGGCGGGGGCGCCGTCGGTCTCCCAGACCTCCGCGACGGGGAAGCCGGTCCGGGCCAGCTGCGCGGCGAGCCACTCGGCGCTGCGCCGGACGTCCGGGGCGTGTTCGGGCTGGGCCGAGACGGAGGGGATGCGCAGCCATGCGGCGAGGTCGTCGAGGAAGGCGGCGCGGTGCTGCTCTATGTACTTCCGTACGGTCTGGACGGCGCTGTCCGGGGTGTCGCTCATGCTTCCGAGCCTATCCGGCGGACGCGGCCGCGCTGTCGGCCGTCTCACCGAGGAGGACCCGCTCGATGTCCGCGCGGCCCGGCAGCGGGTCGGGGCGCACGACCTCGCCGGTGCGGACGTAGACGAACGCGGCGGTCACGGCGTCCAGGGGCAGGCCGTGCAGCTCCGCCCAGGCGAGCCGGTACACCGCGAGCTGCAGCGGGTCGCCGGTGCGGTGGCGGTTGGTCTTCCAGTCGACGATCTCGTACGTGCCGGACTCCGGGTCGTGGTAGACCGCGTCGATCCTGCCGCGGACGACCCGGCCGGCGAGCGTGATCTGGAAAGGCGCCTCCACGCGGTACGGGGTGCGGTGGGCGTACGGGGTGTTCTCGAACGCCTCCTTGAGGGCGGCCAGGTCCCGCTCGTCGGCGATCTCCGGCTCGTCGGCGTACTCGTCGCCGCCGGGCAGCTCGTCGGGGCCGAGCATGGGCAGCGGCAGCGCCTCGAAGCGGGACTCCACCCAGGCGTGGAAGCGGGTGCCGCGGCGGGCGGCGGGCTGCGGCGGACGCGGCATGGGGCGGGCCAGCTCCGCGGCGAAGCCGTCCGGGTCGGCGGCGAGACGCAGCAGCTGGGACGCCGAGAGGGAGGCCGGCAGGGGCACGTCGCGCGTGGTGGCGCGGGCGCGCAGCAGTTCGCCGGTGAGCGCGTCGAGGTCGCGGTCCCAGGAGGCGACGGTACGGGCCTCCTCGGGGGTGAGCCGGCCGGTCGTCCCCGGCTCCGGGCCGGCGGGCGCGGGGCGCTGGTGCGGCACCGCGTGCGGGGGCAGGGCGGGTCCCGCCGGGTCGGCGGGGCGGCCGGGGACGGTGTCGTGCGGCGCCTGCGGCGGGGCGTCGGCCCCGGTGTGCGGGGGCTCGTCGTGCGGCGCGGAGGCCGGGTCGTGCGGGGGCTCGACGTGCGGGAGGTCGGAGGCCGGGTCGTGCGGGGGGTCGTCGTGCGGGAGGTCGGAGGCCGGGTCGTGCGCGGGGTCGTCGTGCGGGGGCTCGGCGTGCGCGGGGTCGTCGTACGGCGCGGGGTCGGGAGCCTCGTCCGGCACGGGGGCGTCGTGGTCGTCGAAGGCGTGCTCGGGCGGGGCCTCGTCCGGCCAGGGGGCGTCCAGGTCGTCCGGCCACAGCGGGTCCTCGGGGGCCTGCGGCTCCTCGTCGCGGAGGTCGTCCGCCGCGGGGCCGGCGGGCGGCTGCTCCAGGTACGCCATGACGGTCTTCGCGGCGGCGCGGCGGCGCTCCAGCGACTCGGGGTCGAGGGGCAGCGGCCACGCCTGGTCCCGGGCGGCGGCCTGGAGCGCCGGGTTCTCCGCGTCCTCGTCGGGCTCGTCGGCCCATGCCTCGATCTCCCCGTGCCCGGCGGCGCAGTGGTCGTACAGGGCGTGCAGGAAGCCGGAGGGGCCGCGGCGGCGCTTCTGGGTGGGTCCCCACCAGTGGCCTGAGCCGAGCAGCACCGAGCGGGGGCGGGTGAACGTCACATAGCCGAGGCGCAGCTCCTCGGTGTGCTGGTGGTCGCGCATCGCGTCCTTGAACGCCTTGAGCGACGCGGCGTCCCAGGTGCCGATCGCGGGCAGCGTGTCGGCGTCGCCGCGCAGCGCGTGCGGCAGCACCTGCGGCTGCGCCGTCCACGCCTCGCGCGCCCTGCTGCTGGGGAACTGGCCGGTGACCAGGCCGGGGACGGCGACGACGTCCCACTCCAGGCCCTTCGACTTGTGCGCGGTGAGGACCTTCACGGTGTTCTCGCCGCCGGGCAGGGCGTTGTCGAGGCCCTTCTCGTACTGGGCGGCCGTGCGCAGGAAGCCGAGGAACGCCAGGAGGGTGGCCTCGCCGTCGAGGGACGCGAAGCGGGCGGCGATGTCCAGGAAGTTCGACAGGGTCTCGCGGCGGCGGGCGGCCAGGGCGTGCGGGGACGCGGAGAGCTCCACCTCCAGGCCGGTGGTGGCCAGTATCCGGTGCAGGACGTCCATCAGCGGGTCGGCCAGCGAACGCCGCAGGTCGCGCAGTTCCGCGGCGAGACGGGCGAACCGGACGCGGGCCTCCGCCGAGAACGGCAGTCCGTCGTCGTGGCCCCCGCTGTCCAGGAACGTGTCCAGCGCGTCCGCGAGGGAGATCACCTCGGCGGGGTCGACGCCCTCCACGGCGGCCGCCAGGCGCTCGTCGGCGTCGGCGGGCCCGTCCCCGGGGCGGTGCACCAGCAGGCGGGCGCGGCGGCCCAGCAGCGCCAGGTCGCGGGCGCCGATCCGCCAGCGCGGGCCGGTGAGAAGCCGTACCAGCGAGGCGTTGGCGCCGGGGTCCTGGAGGACCTCGCACACGGCGACCAGGTCGGCGACCTCCGGGAGGTGCAGCAGCCCGGACAGCCCGACGACCTCCACGGGCACGTCGCGCGCGACGAGGGCGGCCTGGATCTCCGGGAAGTCCGTCGCCGTACGGCACAGGACGGCTATCTCACCGGGCTCCTTGCCCGTGCGGACCAGGTGGGCGATGGAGTCGGCGAGCCAGGCGATCTCCTCGGCCTGGGTCGGCAGCAGCGCGATCCGGACGACGCCGTCCCGCTCGGCGCCGGGGGCGGGGCGCAGCGCCTCCACGCCCTCGTGCATGGCCCGCAGCGGCTCCGCGAGGCCGTTGGCGAGCTGGAGGAGCCGCCCGCCGCTGCGCCGGTTCTCGCTGAGCGCGTACCGGGAGGCGGGGCGCCCGTCGGCGTACGGGAAGTGCTCGGGGAAGTCGTCCAGATTGGCGACGGAGGCGCCGCGCCAGCCGTAGATGGCCTGGCAGGGGTCGCCGACGGCGGTGACGGGGTGGCCCGTGCCGCCGCCGAACAGCCCGGACAGCAGGCGGCGCTGGGCGACGGAGGTGTCCTGGTACTCGTCGAGGAGGACGACGCGGAACTCGTCGCGCAGCTGCTCCCCGACCTCGGGACGGGTGAGGGCCAGCTCGGCGGAGAGGGCGATCTGGTCACCGAAGTCCAGCAGGTCGCGCTCCCGCTTGGCTGCGCGGTAGCGGACGACCAGGTCGAGCAGCTCGCGGCGTGCGGCGGAGGCTTCGGGGACCTTGCGGAGGTCGGCGTTGCTGAGGCGGGCCGAGGCGAGGGCGGTGAGCAGCGCGGAGTCGTACGCAAGGAGGTCCTCGGGGCGGACGAGGTGCTCCGACAGCTCGGCGTCGAGGGCGAGGAGGTCGCCGACGAGCGTGGGGAACGAGCGGGTGAGCGCCGGATACGGGCCGGGCGCCTCGCGCAGGACGCGGGCGGCGAGCTGGTAGCGCGTGGCGTCGGCGAGGAGGCGGGCCGTCGGCTCCAGGCCGATGCGCAGGCCGTGGTCGGTGAGCAGCTGGCCGGCGAACGCGTGGTACGTCGAGATGCGCGGCTCGCCCGGCGGGTCGTCCGGGTCGATGACGTCGGGGTCGGTGACGCCGGCGCGGACCAGGGCCGTGCGGACCCGCTCGGCGAGCTCGCCCGCCGCCTTGTTGGTGAAGGTCAGCCCGAGGACCTGCTCGGGGGCGACCTGCCCCGTGCCGACCAGCCACACCACGCGGGCCGCCATCACCGTCGTCTTCCCGGAGCCGGCTCCGGCCACGATGACCTGCGGGGCGGGCGGCGCGGTGATGCAGGCCGTCTGCTCCGGGGTGAACGGGATGCCGAGCAGCTCCTTGAGCTGCTCGGGGTCGCTGATGCGTGCGGTCACCCGGAGAAGGCTAGCCGGACGGGCTGACACTCCGGGCAGGCTGTGGAAAACCCCTCATTTCCCCCGGTGCGGGCTCCGGCGGCCCCCGGGGGTCCTGGTCTTCCCCCGGTACGGGCTCAGGACCGGACACCACGACGTGGCGGACTCGGGTCGTGGTCACTCCACGACGTGGCGGCCTTCGGGGAGGGCGCTGCAGGAGGCGCGGAAGGCGCAGGTGGTGCAGTGCTGGCCGGTGCTGGGCGTGAAGCGCTCGTCGAGGACCCGGCCGGCGGCGGTGGCCAGCAGCCCGGTCACCCAGTCCTCGGACGGCGGCTCCTGGGCCTGGACGCGTGGCAGGGCATCGCCGCCCTCCTTCTTGGGGGCGCCCTGGCGCAGGTGGACGAGTTCGGCGCCGCCCGGTTCGGGGCGGCGTCCGTCGAAGACCTCGTCCACGGCGCCCTCGCGGACGGCGATCTGGTAGACGGCGAGCTGCGCGTGGCGGGCGACCTCGTCCTTCGTGGGGGTCTGCTTGCCGGTCTTGAAGTCCACGACGTAGGCGCGTCCCCGCTCGTCCCGTTCGACGCGGTCCATGGAGCCCCGGATGCGCACCTGGTACTCGCCCGCCTCCAGCGTCACGTCGAAGCCGTGCTCGGCGGCGACCGGCGTGCGGCCGCCCCGGTCCATGACGTGCCAGCTCAGGAAGCGCTCCAGCGCCAGGCGCGCCTGCTCCTTCTCCTGCGACGACTTCCAGGGCGCGTCGAACGCCAGGGCGTCCCACACCGAGTCCAGGCGCTCCATGAGGACCGCCAGGTCGGCGGGGGTGCGCCCGGAGGCGACCTCGTCGGCGAGGACGTGCACGACGTTGCCGAAGCCCTGCGCCGCCGTCGCGGGGGCGTCCGCCTTGACCTCGCGGCCCAGGAACCACTGCAGCGAGCAGGTGTTGACCAGCTGGTCCAGGGCGCTGCCGGAGAGCGCCACCGGACGGTCGCGCTCCCGCAGCGGGGCGGGCGCGTGCGTGGGGTCGTCCAGGCCCCACCAGCGGTACGGGTGGGCGGCGTGGACGAGGGGCTGGCCGTCGTCGTCCGTGAGCGCGGCGAGCCGGGCCAGCCGCCGGGCCGCCGCGTCGCGCAGGGCCGGGGACGCGTCCGGGTCGACGGTGGTGGCCCGCAGCTCCGCGACGAGCGCGGCCACGGCGAGGGGGCGGCGCGGGCGGGCGGTGACGTCCCTGGGTTCGACGCCGAGCTCGGTGAGGAACCTGGACGGCTGGTCGCCGTCCTCGGCGGGCGTCTTCACGGCCGTGACGACGAGCCGGTCCCGCGCGCGCGTCGCGGCGACGTAGAAGAGGCGCCGCTCCTCCACGAGGAGGGCACCGGGGGTGAGCGGCTCGGCGAGGCCGTCCCTGCCAATCCGGTCGGCCTCCAGCAGCGAACCGCGCCGCCGCAGGTCGGGCCAGAGGCCCTCCTGGACGCCGGCGACGACGACGAGGCTCCATTCGAGGCCCTTGGAGCGGTGCGCCGTCATCAGCCGTACGGCGTCGTGGCGCGCCTGCCGCTTGGAGAGCGTGTCCGCCGCGATGTCCTGCGCCTCGAGTTCGGCGAGAAAGTTGAGCGCGCCGCGCCCGCCGGTGCGCTCCTCGGCGCGGGCGGCCGTGTCGAACAGCGCGCACACCGCGTCCAGGTCCCGGTCGGCGTTGCGGCCCGCGGGGCCGCCGCGCAGGGCGGCGCGGTGCAGGCGGTTCGGCCAGTTGGTGCCGTTCCACAGGTGCCAGAGAGCCTCTTCGGCGGTGCCGCCCGCGGTGAGCAGGTCACGGGTGTCGCGCAGCAGCTTGCCCAGGTGCTGCGCTCCGCGCGCGTAGGCGGAGTCGTGGACGGTGAGCCGTTCCGGTTCGGCGAGGGCGCGGGCGAGCAGCGTGTCGGAGGGCGGCGGGACCTTGTTGCCCGCCGCCCGCTCCTCGTCGCGCAGGGCACGCCCGAGGCGCCGGAGGTCGGCCGCGTCCATGCCGCCGAGCGGTGAGGTGAGCAGGGTGAGCGCCGTCTCGGTGTCCAGCCAGGGGGCGGAACCCTCGTCGTCCGCTGCGCTGCCGCTCGCGGTGGCGTCGTCGTCCGCTGCGGGGCCGCCTGCGGTGCCGTCGTCGTCCGCTGCCGGCGCTCCGGCGGGCTCGGCCGCTGTAGGGGTGCTTGCCGGGGAGGTCTCTGCTGCGGGGGTTTTGGCGGGTTCGGCCGCTGCGGGGGCAGCCGCTGCCGGGCTGCCGGCGGGTTCGGCCGCCGCGGGGCCGTGCCCTGGCGCCGCCTCCTCGGCGGCCGCCGCCTGTGCCGTCGTTCGCAGGGCCGCCGTCGCCGTCGCGCGGAGCGCCGTCAGCAATGGCGCCACCGCCGGTTCGTGGCGCAGCGCCACGTCGGCGCCGTCCATCTCCAGCGGTACGCCCGCCGAGGTCAGGGCGCGGCGCAGCGAGGGCAGCGAGCGGGCACCGGCGCGCACCAGGACGGCCATGTCGCTCCACGGCACCCCGTCCTCCAGGTGCGCGCGGCGCAGGATGTCCGCGATGTTGTCCAGCTCCGTGGAGGCGGTCGGGAAGGTGTACGTCTCCACACGCCCGCCTTCGCGGACCGGCGTCAGGTCGCGGTGGGCCCGCACCGTGTCGGCGGGCAGCCGCGGCAGCGGCATCCGCGCCGTCAGGAGCCGGCTCGCCGCCAGGACCGCCGCGGCGGAGCGGCGCGCCGTCCGCAGCACGGCGACCGGCGCGGGGCGACCGTCGGGGCGGCGGAACGTGTGCGGGAAGTCCAGGATGCCGTTGACGTCCGCGCCCCGGAACGCGTAGATCGACTGGTCGGGGTCGCCGAACGCGTACAGCGTCCTCCCCCGCCCCGCGAGCGCCTGGAGCAGCCGCACCTGGGCCGGGTCGGTGTCCTGGTACTCGTCGACGAAGACGGCGTCGTACGCGGGCAGCGCGACGCGCTCGGCGAGCAGCACCGCCCGGTGCACCAGCTCGGCGTAGTCGAGGACGCCCTGCATGTCGAGGACGTCCAGGTACTCCGCGAGGAACTGCGCCGCCGCCGACCAGTCGCGGCGTCCCGTGCGCGCGGCGAACGCGTCCAGCGCCCGCGGGCCGAGGCCCAGCTCGCGGGAGCGGGCCAGCACGGCGCGCACCTCGTCGGCGAAGCCGCGCGTGGTGAGGCAGGCCCGCAGTTCGTCGGGCCAGTGGATGCGGGCCAGCCCGTCCCGCTCCAGGTCCAGCTGCCCGGCGAGCAGCTCGCGGACGGCGACGTCCTGCTCGGGGCCGGACAGCAGGCGCAGCGGCTCGGCGAACAGGTCGGCGTCCTGGTGGGCGCGTACGAGGGCGTAGCAGTACGAGTGGAAGGTCGTCGCCTGCGGGGCGCGGGCCCCGGGCAGGCGGGCGGCCATGCGGTCGCGCAGTTCGACGGCGGCCTTGCGGCTGAAGGTGAGGACGAGCAGCCGCTCGGGGTCGGCGCCCCGTTCGATCCGCGCGGCGACCGCCTCGACGAGCGTCGTGGTCTTGCCGGTGCCGGGACCGGCGAGGACGAGGAGCGGCCCGTCGGTGTGATCAACCACCGCCCGCTGCGCTGCGTCCAGGGAAGGAGGGGCCACCCGGGCCGGCGGGGTACGCACCAGCCGGTACGCGCCGGGGGTCCCGGGCCGTGCCGGGTCCTGGTGCGGCACGCGCCGGGTGGTGGAGGAGGAACTCACGTGGATCGCCGGTCCTGGGGGGTGTGCTGAGGGTGAGAGTGCGGTGGAGAAGGGGCGCGGCCCCGCCGGATGGCGGAAGCTGTCAATTGTGAGCCATCGCACGCCCGGTGTCGTCCGCGTCACCGCTGCCGGCGCCGCCGTTCCCGTCCCAGCGGGCCCGCCTCATGTCGAGGCGCGGCACAGGGGCCGCGGCGTCGTGCGCCGGCGCGGTCTCCCGCAGCGGCGTGGCCTCCTCACGGTAATGGGCCAGCGCCCGCCGCTCGTGCCCGGGCAGCAGCCGGCCGTCGGCCCGTACGACACGCCACCACGGCGCGGCGCCGCCGTACAGCGCCATGACCCGTCCCACCTGGCGGGGGCCGCCCTCGCCGAGCCATTCGGCGACGTCCCCGTACGTCATCACCCGGCCGGGCGGGATGAGCTCGGCGACCTCCAGCACGCGCTCCGCGTACTCCGGAAGCCGGTCGGGGTGCTCCTCAGCAGTCATCCGCTCCATCCTGCACCACGGGTACGACAACGCGGGCATTACACCCTGATGCCCTGCCCCGCCTCCCCGCCGTGCCACCATCTTCCGGGCGGTGACTGGTGATACGAGATCAAGAAGAGACAGATAAGGCGAAGGGACAGGACGTGCGGCCTCCCGACGTGGCGAGCGGTCCTGGCGGTGAGCCGCGCCCGAACACCACCCCCCGGAGCGGCGGCCGGCCGCGCGGCGGACCGGCCCGCGGCGACACCGCCGACACCGCCGACGCCGGAGGAGGACGGGCGGCCGCCGACACCGCCGGCAAAGGCCCGGCGGCCGGGCCCGACCGCCCGCCCGGCGCGGACACGGACGCCGGCCTGACGGACGGCTCCGCCGCGTCCGACGGCGCCGGGGAGCAGCACAGCGACGTCTCCGGTGACGAACCGCTGCTCGCCGCGCGGGTGCACCGCCCGTCGGATCTGCTGCGCCTGCTCGTCGGTCTGCTGGCGATCGTCGTCGTCATCGGTATCGCCGCCTTCGCCAGCGGCACCACCTCGGGTCTCGAACAGGACATCAACAAGGGCACCGGCCAGGCGCCCGACGTGTTCGTCAAGGTCGCCGGGCTCGTCTCCAGCATCGCCGTACTGCTGGTGCCGGTGGCGTTCGCGATCGAGCGGCTGATCAAACGGGACGGCCTGCGGATCGCGGACGGCGTGCTCGCCGCCGTGCTGGCCCACGGGGTGACCCTCGCGACGGACCTGTGGGTCGCGCGGGCGGCACCCGCGGCGATCCAGGACGCGCTCACGCAGCCGCAGAGCGGCGGCGGGCTGACGGACCCGGTGCACGGCTATCTGGCACCGGTCATCGCCTACATGTCGGCCGTCGGCATGGCGCGGCGGCCCCGCTGGCGGGTCGTGCTGTGGGTGGTGCTGCTGCTCGACGCGTTCACGATGCTGGTGGCCGGCTACACGACCCCGCTGTCGATCATGCTGACGATCCTGATCGGCTGGACGGTCGCATACGGCACGCTCTACACGGTCGGGTCGCCGAACGTGCGGCCCACGGGCCAGACGCTGCTGGCGGGGCTGCGGCACGTCGGGTTCCGCCCCGTGTCCGCCATGCGCGCGGAGGGCCTGCCGGAGACCGCCGAGCAAGGCGACCGCGGCCGCCGCTACCTGGTCACCCTGGAGGAGGGCTCGCCGCTCGACGTGACCGTGGTGGACCGGGAGCAGCAGGCGCAGGGTTTCTTCTACCGGGTGTGGCGCCGGCTGACGCTGCGCGGCATCACCACCCGCCGCTCCATCCAGTCGCTGCGGCAGGCCCTGGAGCAGGAGGCGCTCCTCGCGTACGCGGCGATCGCCGCCGGGGCGAACGCGCCGAAGCTGATCGCCACCTCCGAGCTGGGGCCGGACGCCGTGATGCTCGTCTACGAGCACCGGGGCGGGCGCTCCCTGGACGCGCTGGCCGACGAGGAGATCACCGACGAGGTGGTGCGCGGCTGCTGGGAGCAGGTACGGGCCCTGCAGTCGCGGCGCATCGCGCACCGCAGGCTGACGGGCGACGCCCTGCTGGTGGATCGTTCCGGCAATGTGGTGATCACCGATCTGCGGGGCGGCGAGATCGCCGCGGGCGACCTGGTGCTGCGGATGGACATCGCCCAGCTGCTGACCACGCTCGGCCTGCGGGTCGGCGCGGAGCGCGCCGTCGCCGCCGCTGTCGCCGTACTCGGCCCGGACAAGGTGGCCGACTGCCTGCCGCTGCTGCAGCCGATCGCGCTGAGCCGGTCCACGCGCGCCACGCTGCGGCGGCTGGCGCGGGAGCGGTCGCAGCGGGAGCGCGAGGCGGTGCTGCAGGCGTCGGAGGCGGCGAAGCAGGCGCGTCTGGAGGCGGCCAGCGAGGCGGGGGAAGCCGGTTCGAAGGCGGAGCGCAAGGCGGTCCGGGCGGAGAAGCAGGCCGAGAAGCGGGCCCTGGAGGACGCGCTGCACGAAGCGCGCGAGGAGGACCTGCTGGCGCAGATCCGCCGCCAGGTGCTGCGGATCAGGCCGCAGGCGCCGGTGGAGCCCGTACGGCTGGAGCGGATCAGGCCGCGCACGCTGATCAGCCTCATCGCGGGTGCCATCGCCGCGTACTTCCTGCTGTCGCAGATCGCCAGCATCCCGCTGTCGACGATCAGCGACGCCGACTGGAGCTGGGTCACCGCGGCCGTCGTGTGCTCGGCGCTCAGCTATGTGGCGGCGGCGATGAGCCTGCTGGGCTTCGTGCCGGAGCGGGTGTCGTTCCTGCGGACGGTGGTCGCGCAGGTCGCCGGTTCCTTCGTGAAGATCGTCGCGCCGGCGGCGGTCGGCGGTGTCGCGCTGAACACGCGGTTCCTGCAGCGGTCCGGTGTGCGGCCCGGCCTGGCGGTGGCGAGCGTCGGCGCCTCGCAGCTGTTCGGGCTCGGGGCGCACATCCTGCTGCTGCTGGCGTTCGGCTATCTGACCGGGACGGAGCGTTCGCAGGACGACTTCACCCCTTCGCGGACGGTCATCGCCGGTCTGCTGACGATCGCGGTGCTGCTGCTGGTCGTCACGGCGGTCCCCGCGCTGCGGAAGTTCGTCTCGACCCGTCTGCGGTCGCTGTTCGCCGGTGTGGTGCCGCGCATGCTGGACGTGCTGCAGCGGCCGGGCAAGCTGCTGACGGGCATCGGCGGCATGCTGCTGCTGACGGCGACGTTCGTGCTGTGCCTGGACGCGTCGATCCGGGCGTTCAACGGCGGCCACCAGCCGCTGTCGTACGCGAGCCTCGCCGTGGTGTTCCTGGCGGGCAACGCGCTCGGTTCGGCGGCGCCCACGCCGGGCGGCGTCGGCGCCGTCGAGGGCGCGCTGCTGGCCGGTCTGGTGCTGGCCGGGGTGCCCAAGGAGGTCGCGGCGCCCGCCGTGCTGCTGTACCGGCTGCTGACGCTGTGGCTGCCGGTGCTGCCGGGCTGGGTGTCGTTCAACCACCTGACGCGCAATGGCGCGCTGTAGGAGGCCGTACGCGCCCCGTACCGGCGCCGGTCCACGTGGCGTCGTACGCGCTCACGGGCGGGCCGGGGCCGCGGCGTTCCGGCGGACCGCGGCCGACTCCGGCGCCTCGCCGCCGCCGACAGGGGCGGGAACGTCCAGCGACACGTCGATGACGTCGACGAGCCGGCGCAGCTTGTGCTGCGCGCGCGGGGCGTCGGACCGCGGCACGCCTACGACGGCGGTGGCCGAGCCCGCCGACGCCGCGGTGTACGCGAGGGCCAGCACGTGGTGGTTGTTCAGCGTGGCGGAGAGGCGCGCGAGCGTGCCGTGGCCGGGCCGGAGCGTGACGGTGAGCCGGGCGAGTTCCATGAGTGGTGGTCCTGTCTGTGCGGGCCGTGGTGGGGCCGGTCTGCGGTGGCCTTGTGGGGCCGGTCCGTGCGGCGGTGGCCGTGGCGGTCCGTGGGGGTTGTCGCCGTGAGGGGGCCGGGAACGAAAAAGACCCCTCGCGAGGCGCGAGAGGTCTGCGTGCGGGCGGTGAGCCGGGAGGGTCACCCCCGCGGGCTCGGTGCCGGCACGCTGCCGCCGATAATCAGCTGCTGCTGCATGGGGGCATGCTGGCAGAACGCGGCGGCCTCCCGGTGAGCCATCTCAAACTGCGGACGAGGGGTCGGGCGGCGTGCCGCCCCGGTGGGCCGGGGCGGCACGCTCCTGCGCCTGCGGGGGCGCCCGGCCGGCGGGCTTCCCGGACCTGCGGGGGCCCGGACGTGTGGGCCCGGACGTGTGGGCCCGGACCTGTGCGCTCCTCTGGGCTCCCGCCTGCGGCCCTCCCCGGGCGTCGCACGGTCAGCGCGCGGCCGCGGCCGCGGCCGCGGGCAGGTGGAGGCGGCCGTCGCGTACCTCGGCGATCCGGTCGACGGCGGTCAGGTGGGTGCGGTCGTGGGTGACCAGGACCGTGGCGGTGGCCTGCCGGCGGGTGAGGCGCTCGATCAGGTCGATGACGGCGGCGCCGCGCTCGTGGTCGAGGGCGCTGGTGGGCTCGTCGACCAGGAGGACGGTCGGGTCGTTCATCAGGGCGCGCGCGATGTTGACGCGCTGGCGCTGGCCGCCGGACAGCTGGTGGGGCCGTCTGTGGGCCTGGTCGGCCAGGCCGACGGCGTCGAGCAGGCCCATGGCCCGGTCGCGGGCGGTGCGGGGCTTGCGGCCGTCGATCCGCGCCATGACCTGGAGCTGTTCGACGGCGGTGAGGGAGGGCAGCAGGTTGGGCTGCTGGAAGACGATGCCGATCTTGCGGCGGCGCAGGTCGGCGAGTTCCGCGCGGGTCATGCCGGTGGTGGACCGGCCGTCGACGGTGACGGTGCCGCTGTCGGGGGTGATGAGGGTGGCCGCGACCGCGAGGAGGCTGGACTTGCCGGATCCGGAGGGGCCGACGACCGCGGTCAGGTTGCCCGCGGGGACGTCGAGGGTGACGTCCCGCAGGGCTGTGAGGCGGTTCTCGCCGTCGGGGTAGGTGAGGGTGATGCCGGTCAGTTCGAGGCTCATCGGGCGCTCCCCAGGGCGGTCAGCGGGTCGACGGAGGTGATGCGGCGGATGGCCAGGGCGGCGCCGAGCGCGCCGAGCGCGATCATCACGGCGGCCGGGACCAGGACGGTCGCGGGAGTGAGGAGGAACGGCACGGCCGATCCGGCCACGAGCGCGCCCAGGGCGGCGGCGATGCCGGTGCCGACGAGGGTGCCGCCGGTCAGCAGGATCACGGCTTGCCCGAGCGCGTCCTTGAGCAGGCTCGCGGTGGAGGCGCCCAGCGCCTTGAGCACGGCGACGTCGCCGCTGCGCTGGATGGTCCACACGGTGAAGAAGGCCCCGATGACCAGCGCGGAGATCGCGAACAGGAAGCCCCGCATGAGCTGCAGGGAGCCGTTCTCGGAGGCGTAGGAGCCGATGGCGGACAGCGAGTCGGCCTTGGTGACCGTCGCGGTGCCCGCCGCCTCGTCGGCGGCGCGGATATCGGTGCCGGCGGCGGCGTCCAGGGCGATGACGGTGGCGGTCGGCCCGTCCGGCCTGCCCGTGGGGGGTGCGGTCCTCCGCCATGTGTCGAGGCTGGTCCAGACGACCGGGGTGTGGCTGAAAGAGGCGTCGCCGCTCACCGCTGCGACGGTCATCCGCTGCCCGGCCAGGGTGAACGTGTCGCCCGCCGTCACGCCGAGGTCGTCGGCGGCGGTGGCCGACAGGACCGCCGACCGGTCGTCGAGCTCCACGCTGCCGGGGGCCAGCGGGGAGCCCGGCCGCACGCCGAAGGCCGACACCCCGGCGCTCCTGGTGCCGGCGCTCGCCTTGGTGGTGGTGATGCCCAGCGGTTCGGCGCTGCCGACCCCGGGCGTCTTCGCCCACTGCCGCCACTGCCGCTCGGTGACGGTGGAGTGGGAGTACGACAGCTCCTCGCCCTCGCCGGGAGCGGCGAAGGCGATCCTGTCCGCGGGCAGGCCGGTGATCGCGGAGATGTTCTGCTGCCCCAGACCGGCGGTCAGCCCGGACAGCAGCCCGACCAGCAGGGTGATCAGCACGATGACGGTTCCCATCAGGGCGAAGCGCCCCTTGGCGAACTTCAGGTCTCTCCAGGCGACGAACACGGCGTGGGCCTGCCCTTTCACGGATGCCGGGTGGTGGAAGCGCTCTGACTCCACCGTCGCCGCCCGGCCCCCGTCCGGGCATCTGGCCCAGGACAGCACGTGGCGCGCCTGAAGATGGCACCCGGCTTGTAACTTTCGGCGGAGGCCGCCCGGGGCGCTTCTCCCTAGGCTGGAGGGACTGTGAACGCCGCCGCCCCCGACCCGAGCACGCCCTCAGCGGAGCCGAGCTCCGCCGCCCCCGCGCTGGGTTCCACCACCCGCGCGCTGGCCTGGTGCCTGCACATGCTGGTCGTCGGCCTGCTCGCGCTGGCCGCCGCCCGTGCCCTGACCGGCCAACGGCCGCAAGCCGGGCTGGTCACCGCCGCCGCCGCGGCGTGCGCCGGGCTCTACGCGGCAGGTCCTCTGCTGGTGCGCCGCTCGCGGCGGGCGGCCGCACTGTGGCTGGCCGCCGTGGGCGCCTGCTGGCTGGTGCTGCTGGCCCTGTCCGCCGACGGGGTGTGGGTGGCGTTCCCGCTGTACTTCCTCCAGCTGCACCTGCTGTCCCGCCGGGCGGGACTGGCGGCGGTGGCGGCGACGGCGCTGGCGGCCACCGCCGGCTTCGCCGCGCACCGGGGTTCGTTCGGCGCGGCCATGGTGATCGGGCCGGCCCTGGGCGCCGCCGTGGCGGTCGCGGTGGTGTGGGGCTACGAGGCGCTGTACCGGGAGAGCGAGCAGCGCAGGCGCCTGATCGAGGAGCTCACCGCCACCCGCGCCGATCTGGCCGCCGCGCAGCACGCCGCCGGGGTACTGGCCGAACGCGAGCGCCTGGCCCGCGAGATCCACGACACGCTCGCGCAGGGCCTGTCCAGCATCCAGCTGCTGCTGCGCGCGGCCGAACGCGCCCTGCCGCGCTCACCGGACAACGCCGCCCGCTACGTCGACCAGGCGCGCCAGGCAGCCGTGGACAACCTCGCGGAGGCCCGCCGCTTCGTCGCCGCCCTCGCACCGCCCGCCCTGGAGGGCACCACCCTCGCCGGCGCCCTGGAGCGCCTGTGCGCCACCACCAGCACCCGCCACCGGATCACCGCGCGCTTCCACCTGACCGGCGAACCCGTGCCGCTGTCGACCGCGCAGGAGGTCGCGCTGCTGCGCGTCGCCCAGTCGGCGCTGGCCAACACGGTCCGCCACGCCGGAGCCGCCACCGCCGACGTCACCCTGAGCTACCTCGGGGACCACGTCGCCGTGGACATCGCCGACGACGGACGCGGTTTCGACCCGGACGCGCTTCCCTCCCCGGACCCGGAGGGCGGCGGGTTCGGACTGGCCGCCATGCGCGCGCGGGTGGACGCCCTCGGCGGCGTCCTCACCGTCGCATCCGGCCCGGGCCGCGGCACCACCTTGGCCGCCCGGCTCCCCCTGGTCCCGTCTCCCGAGAACGCTCCCCGGAACAACCGCGAGGCCCGCCCATGACCGACACCCCCATCCGCCTGCTCCTGGCCGACGACCACCCCGTCGTACGGGCGGGGCTGCGCGCCGTGCTGGAGACCGAGGACGGCATCACCGTGGTCGCCGAGGCCGCGACCGCTGAGGAGGCCGTCACCCGCGCCGCCCGGGGCGACATCGACGTCGTCCTCATGGACCTGCAGTTCGGCAAGGGCATGAACGGCGCGGAGGCCACAGCCGCCATCACCGCGCGCCCGCGGGCACCGCGCGTTCTGATCGTCACCACGTACGACACCGACGCCGACACGCTGCCCGCCATCGAGGCCGGCGCCACCGGCTACCTCCTCAAGGACGCCCCGCCGGAGGATCTGGCCGCCGCGGTCCGCACCGCCGCGGCGGGCCGGACCACGCTCGCGCCCACGGTCGCGGACCGGCTGATGAACCGGCTGCGCATGCCGGGCACCGCCCTCACCCGGCGCGAGACCGAGGTCCTCGCGCTGGTCGCCGACGGGCTGTCCAACCAAGCCGTCGGCGAGCGCCTCCACCTGACCGAGGGCACCGTGAAATCCCACCTGGCCCGCGTCTACGCCAAGCTCGGCGTCGACTCGCGCACCGCCGCCGTCGCCACCGCCACCGACCTCGGCCTCATCCGCCGCTGATCCGTACGCCATACGGCGGGCCACGCGCGCGTAGAGGCGCGCAGGGCGTCGTGGGTTCGCATAGGCGGTATCGCATCTGCCAGGACGATCAGCCGATCTTCCTTGCGCCTGCGCGTTTCCCGTGCCTACATTGCCGCACATGCGGTCCTATACCTCACAGCAGGCGGCGCGTCTTCTCGGCGTGAGCGCCGACACCGTCCGCCGCTGGGCGGATGCCGGGCGGTTGCCCACCCGCCGGGACGAGACCGGGCGGCGGCTGATCGACGGGCCCGACCTGGCGGCGTTCGCCGTGCGGCTGGCCGCGCAGTCCGACGAGGGTGCCGACGTGCCGTACACGAGCGCGCGCAACGCCTTCCCCGGCATCGTCACCGCCGTGAAGCTCGGTGACGTGGCCGCCCAGGTGGAGATCCAGGCGGGCCCGCACCGGCTGGTGTCGCTGCTGACCCGCGAGGCCGTGGAGGAGCTGGGCTTGGAGGTCGGCGTCGAGGCGGTGGCGCGGGTGAAGTCGACCAACGTCCACATCGACCGCGTCTGACCACCCCTACGCCCTCCCCGACGCCCCTCCGCAGCTCAACGGTCGCCGCCCCACGGCCGCCCCTTCACGACCTGCCCCACGGCCCGCACGCCTCACCGCGTGTACGCCTCGTCCGCCGCTCCGCCCGACCCGCCCGGAGGTCCTCGTGCGCCGCCGCCCCGCCCGTCGCCATCTGATCGCGTCCGCGCTCGCCACGGCCCTGCTGCTGCCGCTGGCGGCCTGCGGTTCCGGCCCCGGCTCCGGCGGCTCCGCGTCGCCCGCCGGCGGGTCGGCGGGACCGGGCGGCGGCAAGAGGCTGACCGTGCTGGCCGCCGCGTCCCTGACGGACGTGTTCGAGGACATCGGTGCCGCGTACGAGCAGCAGCACACCGGCACGGACGTGGTGTTCTCCTTCGCCGGTTCGCAGGAGCTGGCCGCGCAGGTGCGCCAGGGCGTCCCCGCCGATGTGCTGGTCACCGCCGACACGCCCACCATGGACCGCCTGGCGGGCGAGACCGGCGAACCCGTCGTCATCGCCCGCAACCGGCTCGCCATCGCCACCGCGAAGGGCAACCCTCAGCGGATCACCGGCCTGAAGGACCTCGCCCGGAAGGACCTGAAGGTTGTGCTCGCGGCCCCGGAGGTGCCCGCCGGCCGCTACAGCCGGCAGATCCTCGACAAGGCCGGTGTGGACGTGCGGCCCGTCTCCGAGGAGCCGAACGTCCGCTCGGTGCTGAGCAAGGTCCAGCTCGGCGAGGCGGACGCCGGGCTCGTGTACGTCACCGACGCGGCCTCCGCCCGCGGCGCCGTGGACACGGTCGCCGTGCCGGACGCCCAGAACGCCGTCGCCTCCTACCCGGCCGCGCCCCTCGACTCCGCACGGGACGGCGAGGCCGCGCGGGGCTTCGTCGACTGGTTGCGGTCGCCGCGCGCGCGTGCGCTGCTGACGGCGGCCGGGTTCGAGGCACCGTGATCCGCGTCCGGCGGGCACCTGTCCCGCTCGCCCTGCCCGCGCTGCTGGCGGTGCTGTTCCTGCTGCTGCCGCTCGCCGGGGTGCTGGCGCACGCCCCGTGGGGCTCGCTCGCGGAGCGGCTGACCACGCCCGCCGTGCGGGAGGCGCTCGGCCTCTCGCTCACCGTGTCCGTGTGGGCCCTCGCCCTCTCGCTGCTGCTCGGCGTGCCGCTGGCGTGGGTGCTGGCCCGCGTCGACTTCCGCGGCAAGGCGCTGGTGCGGGTGGTGGTGATGCTGCCGATGGTGCTGCCGCCCACGGTGGCTGGTGTGGCGCTGCTGCAAGGGTTCGGCCGGCGCGGGCTGCTCGGCGGCGTCCTCGCCGACTGGTTCGGCGTGTCGCTGCCGTTCTCGACCGCCGGAGCGGTGGTGGCGGCGGCGTTCGTGGCGATGCCGTTCCTGGTGATCAGCCTGGAGGGCGCGCTGGCGGGGCTGGACCCGCGCTACGAGGAGACCGCCGCGTCGCTGGGGGCCGGCCCGCTGCGGGCGTTCCTCACGGTGACCGTCCCGATGGTGGGACCCGGGCTGGTCGCCGGGGCGGCGCTGTGCTGGGCGCGGGCGCTGGGCGAGTTCGGCGCGACGATCACCTTCGCGGGGAACCTGCCGGGGACGACGCAGACACTGCCGCTCCAGGTGTACCTGCTGCTCCAGAACGACCCGGACGGCGCCGTGGCCGTGTCGCTGCTGCTGCTCGTCACGGCGGCCGCGGTCCTGGTCGCCCTGCGGGGCCGCTGGCTGGGGCACGCGGCGGTACGGGAGGCCCGCCCGGCCGCCGGCCCCGTCACCGGCGAGGAGCGGGACGGCGCCGCGCGGGACGCCGGTGCGGCGGAGGAGCCGGACGGGGGCGCGGCGAAGCCCGGTACGGCGGACGGGCCGGACGGCGCGTACGCGGCGGAGGCGGCGTGGCCGCTGTCGGCCGAGGTGCGCGGGGCGACCGCCCTCGCCCTGGACGTGCCCGCCGGGACGACGGTCGCCGTCGTCGGGCCGAACGGGGCGGGCAAGAGCACCCTGCTGCGCGCCCTGCTGGGCCTCACGCCGCGCGCCACGGCGACGACCCTGCGGCTGGACGGGCGCGAGCTGGCCGGGCTGCCGCCGCACCGGCGCGGCATCGCGTGGGTGCCGCAGGACGGGGCGCTGTTCCCGCACCTGTCGGCGCTCGCCAACACCGCGTACGGGCTGCGCGCGCAGGGCGTACCGCGGGCCCGCGCGCGCGTGGAGGCCCGCCGGCGGCTGGAGCGGCTCGGCGTGGGCCACCTGGCGCACCGCAAGCCGGGGCAGCTGTCCGGCGGCCAGGCGCAGCGGGTGGCGCTCGCCCGGGCACTCGCCGCGCGGCCCAGGCTGCTGCTGCTCGACGAGCCGCTGGCGGCCCTGGACCAGACGACCCGCGCGCGCGTGCGGCACGCGCTGCGGCAGCACCTGGCCGGGTTCCCCGGCGTGTGCCTGATCGTCACGCACGACCCCGTCGAGGCCGTGTCGCTCGCCGACCGCGTCCTCGTACTGGAAGAGGGGCGCCTCGTGCAGTACGCGGAGCCCGCGGAGGTGGCCCGGCATCCGCGTTCGCCGTGGGTCGCCCGGATGCTGGGCCGCAACGCCTGGCCGGGCACCGTACGGGACGGGGGCCTGGACACGCCGGACGGCGCCCGCCTGGTGACGGCCGCCGAACCGGCGCCCGCCGACGGCACGGCCGCTTTGGCGGTGGTCGCGCCCGAGGCCGTGTCGCTGCACGCCGCCCGGCCGTCGGGCAGCCCGCGGAACGTGTGGCGGGGCACCGTACGGGAGCTCACCGCGCACGGGGCGCGGCTGCGGGTCCTCGTGACGGGCGGCCCGGGCGCGCCTTCTGACGTGGTCGCCGAGGTCACCCCGGCGGCAGCGGCGGAGCTGCGCCTCGCGGAGGGCGCCGGGGTGTGGGTGAGCGTGAAGGCGACCGAGATCACCGTCGTACCGCTGTAGCGGACGCCCGGCCGCCGTGTGAGGCGTCGTACCGCTGTAGCGGGCCGCAAGGCCGCCGTGCGAGGTGTCGTACCGCGGCGGCGGGACGCCCGGCGGGCGGGCCACCCGCATGGGGGACTGTCGCGGGCGCGGAGGCGGGGGCGCGCCGACGATGGACGCATGCCGATCACTCGCCCCTCCCGGTCTGCCCCCCGGCGGAGAACCGCCCGCCGGCGCACCGCCGTGCTCGCCGCCGCCGCCCTCCTCGCCGGCACCGCCGCCGGGTGCGGGGACGACGGGGACAAGGGCGCGCAGTCCGGCCAGGACGCGATGCGGAAGCTGGCGGCGCAGAAGCTGTCGTGGAAGGCGTGCGCGCCGGCGGCAGCGGCGGAGGGCGAGCCGACCCCGCCGAGCCCGCTGCCGGACGGGACCCGCTGGGAGTGCGCGTTCATGGACGCGCCGCTGGACTACGACGAACCCGGCGGCGACACGATCGAACTGGCCCTGATCCGCGCCAAGGCCCGCGACCGGTCGAAGCGGATCGGCTCCCTGGTCTTCAACTTCGGCGGTCCCGGCGGCTCCGGGATCACCGCGCTGCCGTCGTTCGCGCCGGACTACGAGAAGCTGCGCGCCCGCTACGACCTGGTCAGCTTCGACCCGCGCGGAGTCGGCCAGAGCGACGGCGTGGAGTGCCTGGACCGGCGCGGCCTGGACGCGTTCTTCGCGCAGGACGCGACGCCCGACGACGCCGCCGAGGAGAAGAAGTACCAGGAGGAGCTGAAGAAGTACGCGGAGGCGTGCGAGGAGAACTCGGGCAAGGTGCTGCCGCACGTCGGCACCCGGAACGCGGCCCGCGACATGGACCTCATGCGGCAGGTCCTCGGCGACGACAAGCTGCACTACTTCGGCATCTCGTACGGCACGGAGCTCGGCGGTGTGTACGCGCACCTCTTCCCCCGGCGGGTGGGGCGGGCCGTCTTCGACGCGGTGGTCGACCCGAACGGCACCCCCGAGCAGGGCTCGATCGGCCAGGCGAAGGGCTTCCAGCTGGCACTGCGGAACTTCGCCGCCGACTGCGTGCGGCGCGGCGACAAGTGCGCGCTGCCCGGCAGCACCCCCGCGGACATCGAAAGGTTCGTCACCGGCCTGCTGGAGCGGCTCGACAAGCGGCCCATCCGCGGCATCGGCGACCGCGAACTGACGCAGACGCAGGCCGCCAACGGCATCGCGCAGGCGCTGTACTCGAAGGAGTACTGGAAGTACCTGGAGCAGGGCCTCGACGAGGCCGACGGCGGCAACGGGGGATTGCTGCTGGCGCTGTCCGACTCGATGAACGGCCGTGACGAAAACGGCAACTACAGCAACCTGCAGGCGGCCAACGCGGCGATCAACTGCGTCGACGACAAGCAGCGCTTCACCCTGGAGCAGGTGAAGAAGAAGCTGCCGGAGTTCCGCGAGGCGTCGCCGGTCTTCGGTGACTTCCTCGGCTGGGGCATGCTCTGGTGCAGCCACTGGCCGGTCGCGGGCACGACGGACCACCCGGACGTGAGCGCCCCTGGCGCGCCGCCGATCCTGGTGATCGGTACGACGGGTGACCCGGCCACACCGTTCGCGGGCGCCAAGGCCATGGCGTCGGCGCTGGGCAAGGGCGTCGGGGTCGAGGTGACCTACCGGGGCGAGGGGCACGGCGCGTACAACAGCGGTGACGCCTGCGTGCAGCGCGTGGTCAACGCGTACCTGCTCGACGGGCGGGTCCCCAGGTCGGGCACGGTCTGCCCGTGAGCCGGCCGCGGGCGGGCCGGGACCGAACGGTTTCTCCACAGGTCGGGCCGTGAGGTTGTCCACAGGCGTCGGAGGGTCGTGGGCGCCGACGCCTACGATGGCTGTCCAACGGCGGAATGCCGGGTACGTCCGGGGGAGTTCTGGGGGACACATGTCCAAGCGGGTACGGATGCGGGCCGTGGCGGCCACGGCCGCGGCGGCCCTGGTGGCCGGGCTGGCCACGGGTTGCCAAAGTGACGACACGGCCGCCGCGCCGCCGGCCGGGAGCGCCTCGGCGCAGCCGGGCAAGCCGGGGAGCACGGCGGGCATGCCGGCGCTTCCGGCGGCGCTGACCGGCCAGAAGCCGCGGTGGGAGTCGTGCGAGGCGCCGGAAGGCGGTGAGCAGCCCGGCGCGGAGTGGCGGTGCGCGACGGTGAAGGTGCCGCTGGACTACCGGAAGCCGGACGGCGAGACGCTGTCGGTGGCGCTGATCCGCAAGGAGGCCCGCGAGAAGAAGGGCCGTCTCGGCTCCCTGCTGTTCAACTTCGGCGGGCCGGGCGCGTCCGGCGTGGAGATGCTGCCGGGCTTCGCACCGGAGTACGAGGGCCTGAACGCCCGCTACGACCTGGTCTCCTTCGACCCGCGCGGGGTGGGCGGCAGCTCGGCGGTCGTGTGCCGGTCGGACGCGGAGACGGCGAGCACGGAGGCGCGGATCGACCTGACGCCGGACACCCCGGCCGAGGAGGCCGCGTATCTGAAGGACGGCTCCGACTTCGGCGCCGGCTGCGCCCGCCGCTCCGGCAAGCTGATCCCGCATGTCACCACCAGCAACACGGCCCGCGACATGGACGTCATCCGCCATGTCCTGGGCGACGCGAAGCTGAACTACTTCGGCATCTCGTACGGCACGCAGCTCGGCGCGGCGTACGCGCACCTGTTCCCGAAGCACACGGGCCGCACGGTGCTGGACGCGGTGGTCGACCCGACCGCCGACAGCAAGGGGCACGCGCGTCACCAGACGACGGGCTTCCAGCGGGCGCTGAACAACTACTTCGAGTCCACCGGCGAGGGCGCCGAGGCGGGCACGGCGCGGGTCGCGCGGCTGCTGGAGCGGCTCGACGCGCAGCCGCTCCCGACGAGCGGCGGCCGGAAGCTGACGGAGGGCCTGGCGCTCACGGGCATCGTCCTCCCGCTGTACTCGGAGAGCAGCTGGCCGATGCTGACGGAGGCGCTGGAGGACGCGGAGGACGGCCGGGGAGACGCGCTGCTGGAGCTCGCCGACATGTACAACGACCGCGACCCGAGCGGGCACTACGGCACGGACAGCCACTCGCAGCGGGCGATCTCCTGCGCCGACACCGACCAGCGGCCCACGGCGGCCGAGGCGAAGGCGCTGCTGCCGGAGTTCCGGCGGATATCGCCGGTGTTCGGGGAGTTCCTCGCGTGGGACACGGCGGGCTGGTGCGCGAACTGGCCGGTGAAGGGCGAGGCGGCGACGCAGGACGTGTCGGCGCCGGGCGCGAAGCCGATCCTGGTGGTGGGCACGACGGGCGACCCGGCCACGCCGTACGAGGGCGCCGAGAAGATGGCGGACGGCCTGGGCGAGGGCGTCGGCGTGCTGATCACCAACAAGGGCGAGGGCCACGGCGCGTACGGCACCTCGCAGTGCGTCACACGCCTGGTGAACGACTACCTGCTGCGCGGCAAGGTCCCGTCGGACGGCACGACCTGCTCGTGATCCGGAACGCGCGAGCGGCGCCCGTGGGCCGGGGCTGATGACCCGGGACTCGTGATGCGGCGCCCGTGACGTGGAGAAGGGGCCGGCCGCGCACGGCCGGCCCCTTCCGGGGGAAGGCCCACGGCGGGCGCGCCGGGCGCTGCCGTGGGCCTTCGGGTCCCGCCGACAGGCGGGAGGGCGGTCAGTAGACCGGCTTGTGGGGCTCGATCTGGTTGACCCAGCCGATGACGCCGCCGCCGACGTGGACCGCGTCGGCGAAGCCGGCGGACTTCAGGACCGCCAGGACTTCCGCACTGCGGACACCAGTCTTGCAATGCAGGACGATCTTCTTGTCCTGCGGCAGGTCCTGGAGGGCGGTGCCCATCAGGAACTCGTTCTTCGGGATCAGGCGGGCGCCGGGGATCGAGACGATCTCGTACTCGTTGACCTCGCGGACGTCGATGATGTCGATGTTCTCGCCGTCGTCGATCCACTCCTTGAGCTGCTTCGGAGTGATCGTGGAGCCGGCCGCCGCCTCCTGGGCCTCCTCGGACACGACGCCGCAGAAGGCCTCGTAGTCGATGAGCTCGGTGACGGTCGGGGTCTCGCCGCAGACCGCGCAGTTGGGGTCCTTGCGGACCTTGACCTGGCGGTACTGCATCTCCAGGGCGTCGTAGATCATGAGCCGGCCGACCAGCGGGTCGCCCACGCCGGCCAGGAGCTTGATCGCCTCGGTGACCTGGATCGAGCCGACGGACGCGCACAGCACGCCCAGCACGCCGCCCTCGGCGCAGGAGGGGACCATGCCCGGCGGCGGGGGCTCCGGGTAGAGGCAGCGGTAGCAGGGGCCGTGCTCGGACCAGAAGACCGACGCCTGGCCGTCGAAGCGGTAGATGGAACCCCACACGTACGGCTTGCCGAGCAGTACACACGCGTCGTTGACCAGGTACCGCGTGGCGAAGTTGTCCGTGCCGTCGACGATGAGGTCGTACTGGCTGAAGATGTCCATCACGTTGTCGGCCTCGAGCCGCTCCTGGTGAAGGACCACGTTCACATACGGGTTGATGCCCTTGACGGAGTCGCGGGCGGACTCCGCCTTGGAACGGCCGATGTCGGACTGGCTGTGGATGATCTGGCGCTGCAGGTTCGACTCGTCGACCTCGTCGAACTCCACGATGCCGAGCGTGCCCACGCCCGCCGCGGCCAGGTACATCAGGGCCGGCGAGCCGAGCCCGCCGGCGCCCACGCACAGCACCTTGGCGTTCTTCAGCCGCTTCTGTCCGTCCATCCCGACGTCCGGGATGATCAGGTGGCGGGAGTACCTGCGGACCTCGTCTACGGTGAGCTCGGCGGCCGGCTCGACCAGGGGTGGCAGCGACACGGGGACTCCGTTGGTCGTATGTCAGTACGGGACTACCCCCGCGCGGGCGGGGACTACATGTCCCGTAACACTGCCACGGCCCTTCTCATTCCGAGACACCTGGTCCGATCTGCGAGACGATTTCGTCCCAGTAGCCGGGCAGGGCCGCGAATGGGTTGGTTTGTCCCGTGCGGTCGGTGAAGAAGATCGTGCCCGCTCCCTGCCACCGCGCGATCCTCATGGCCTCCTCCAGATGGGTGCGCGGCACACCGTGGACGAAGTGCGCGAACCGTTCCGGCGGGTGGTCGGCGGTCCATTCGGCCGCCTGGGACCAGCGGTACTCCGCCCACGGCCCGCTGAACGTGACCAACTGGTCGGCGATGTCCGCGTAACCCGGGTGCGGATGGGCGCCGTGGCCGAGGACCAGGTACCCGCCGTCGGGCCCGTCGAGCACGGCCTCCAGCGTGGCGGTGAGCCGGCGCGTCTCGGACAGGTCTTCCCACTCCGTGGGACAGCTGTCCAGAAAGTAGCCGTCCACCCGGTACCAGTCGACGTACCGGTGCGCCTCGGACACGAGGTCGCCGTAGGGGTGGGCGCCCCGGCGCAGGGCGAGGTGGCCGAGGATCCGCACTCCGGCGTTCCGCAGCCGGCCCGCCGCCTCCAGGCAGTGCGGGTCGGGCCGCACGCCCGGGCCGTCCGCGACGTTGAGGACGGCCCAGTGGACGGGCGCGCCGGGCCGGGCCAGCTCGGCCCACTCGGCGGGGGCGAGCAGCGGATGGGCGTAGCCGGGGACGCCGAAGCCGATCCGTTCGGCGCCGGTCGCCGACAGTCCGGTACCGGTACTGGTCAGATGCGGCATGCCGCCTCCATCCAGATGTCGGCGAGGGATTCCTCCAGGTTGATGCGGGGCCGCCAGCCGAGCCGGTCGCGGGCCGTGCGCACGTCCGCCTGCTGCCAGGCACCGCACCCGTCGGGGTACGGCTGCGCGGTGACGGGGGGCACGTGGTCGCCGGGCGAATCGGACCGCTGGGCTCCGATGACGGGGCGCGGGGGCGGGCCGTCCAGTTCGTGGAGGGCGCCGGTGTACCCGGCCACGCGCGCGAGGAGCGACGCGGCGTCGCGGAGCCGCACGGCGCGGCCGGTTCCGATGTTGACGACGCCCTGCGCCGCCGACAGCGAGGCGGCGTGCACGGCACGGGCCACGTCCCGTACGTCCACGAAGTCCCGTTGCACGCCGAGCCCGCCGAGCTTCAGCTCGGGGTCGCCGGACTGCATGGCGCGGCGCATCGCCTCCGCGAGCCGGCCGAGCGGCGAGCCGGCCGGGGTGCCGGGGCCGACCGGAGAGAACACCCGCAGGACGATGGCGTCCAGGCCGGAGCCCAGGACCAGTTCGGTGGCGGCGAGCTTCGACACCCCGTACGGGCCGCCCGGCCGGGGCAGCGCGTCCTCGGCGGTGGAGGAGCCGGGCTGCGAGGGCCCGTACTCGGAGGCGCAGCCGACCTGGACCATGCGGGCCCCGCAGCGGCTGCGGCGCAGCGCCTCGCAGACGGTGGCGACCGCGACGGTGTTGTGCCGGGTCAGTTCGCGCGCGCCGCCGCGGGTGGCGCCGGCGCAGTTGATGACGACGCCCGGGTGGACGGCGTCCAGGAAGCGGGTGAGCGCGCCCGGACTGCCGTTGGCGAGGTCGAAGCGGACGTCGGAGTCGTCGCGGCGGCCCAGTGCGGTCAGGTGCACCGCGGGGTCGGCGAGGAGCCGGTCGGCGACGAAGCGGCCGATGAATCCCGTGGCGCCGAGCAGCAGCACCCTCATCGCGCGCCCCCTTCGCGCCGTGCGGCCGTGGTCGGGGTTTGGGGGGTCATGTCGTGTGTCTCCTCGGTCGTGTCACGTGGTTCTGCGGCGCCGGCTGGCGCCTGCGGGGTTCGCGGGACGGATGTGGTCCGCGGGGGCTGTCGGGTCTCGAGGTCCGTTCCGGCGGGGGTTTCCCGCGGTGTGGTCCGGGTGCGGGGTCTGGGCGGGTGTGGGGGTGCCGCTGTGGTCTGTGGGGCTGTGGGTGGGTCGAGCGGATCGGGTGGGGGCCGCGCCGGCTGCGGGGCGGCGGGTGGCGGGGCGGCCGGGGAGCGCGGGCGGTCAGGTGCGGGCGTGCGCGGAGGCCCGCGCGAGTACGACGGCCGAGTGGGCCAGCAGCGCCAGCGCGGCGGCCCCGCAGACGGCGCCCGGTACGGCCCCGGCGCCCCAGGTCTCGACGGTCCGCCGCACCGGCAGGGCCACGAGGTCGCAGCCGGGGAGCCGGCCGATGAGGAGCGTGAGGCAGGCCAGCACCTCGGCCGCGGCGGCCCCGGCGAGCGCGGCGGCGCCCGCGTACGGGAAGCCGTGCACGGCGAGCAGCCGCGCGAGGAACAGCAGGGCGCCGAGGGCGGCGGCCGGTACGAGCGGGCCGGGTCGCGTACCGGGCAGCAGCGGGGCCGCCGCGAGGAGCCCGGTGAGGGCCAGCAGGTACAGGGCGACGACCACGAGCAGCAGGGGCCGGGCCCGCGCGGTGAAGTCGTCCAGGCCGCGGCTGCCCGCCAGCAGGCCCCCGGCCCGCACGGTGAAGAGGCGGGCGCAGCAGGCGGCCGGGAACACCGCGGCGGCGAGGCCCAGCAGCGGGGCGGTCGCGGGCGGCCAGGTCTCTTCGGGGCCGCCGCGCAGCAGCTGGTCGACGAGCCCGTCGCCGTACGCGGCGTACAGGACGAGCAGGAGCGTCGCGGCGTACGTGGCGAACGGGGCCCGTGCCGGAGCGCGCAGCGGGCCGCGCCGTACGGCGAGGACGAGGGCGGCGCCCAGTGCGGTGGCGCCGACGGCGGTCACCGCGAGGAGCAGCGGCCCGGAGGCGCGGGTGTGCGCGGCCGGCAGGAGGGCGCACACGGCGCCGGGCAGCAGCGCGGTCAGCGGCCAGGCGGTCCGCCGCCGTCCCGGGCGGACGCCCGCCCCGTCCGCCGACGCGTGCGGGGCCGGGGTGTCCGGGGCCGGAGCACGGTCGTGGGCACGGCCCTCGTCACGGGGCACGCGCGCGTAGAGCTCGTCGGCGAGGGAGAACACGTCGCGGTGCCGGAACCGGGCGGCGGTGCGGTCGGTGACCCCGTGCGCCTCCAGGCCGGCGGCGATCTCCAGGGGGTCGACGGCACGCTCGCACAGCTCCCGGTGGCGGTGCAGCAGCACCTTGACGGGATCGCCGGTCCCCCGCCGTACGGGGGCGGCGGGGGCGGTCCCGGAGGCTCTGGTGCGGGGGGCTCGGGACTCGGGGTGCTCAGGCACGGCCGCCCCCGCTCGCCACCGACGCGGTCGCCGTCTCCGTGGCCGCGGCGGGCCCGGTCGCCGTACGGGCCGGCGCGGCTGGCCTCGTCGCCGCGGGCACCGTCGTCAGGACCGGCGCCGGGTCCGGAATGTCCGACTGGGCCGGGGCGGCCGGGGAGACCGGGGCGGCCGAGGGGAGCGTGGCCTGCGGGGACGGGTCCTGAACCGGCGCGGACACCCGCGCCCCGGCCGCCGCCCACGCCGGTGCGCGCCGGGCCGCCCCGTGCGGGGCCGGCGACGGGCGGGCAGCCGTGGTCCAGTGCCCCGGCATGTACGCCTCCGCCGGGTGGGCGAAGGGCAGCGGGTCGCCGTACGGGTCGAGGGTCTCCGCCTCCCGGCGCACCGGGGCCAGCGACAGCGCTTCCAGGTACAGCGCGCGGAACGCGGCGACGTTCTGCTCCACCGTGAACAGCTCCAGCGCGCGGGCGCGCGCGGCGGCGCCCAGCCGGGCCCTGCGCTCCGGGTCGCGCAGCAGCGCGACGCACGCCTCCGCGAGCGCCCTCGGGTTGCGCGGGGGTACGACGAGGCCCGTGCCGCCGATGACCTCGACGACCGCGCCGACGTCCGTGGAGACGGTGGCCCGGCCGCACAGCATCGCCTCGACCAGGCCGACCGGGAAGCCCTCGACCACGCTGGACAGGACGATCACGCAGCCCGCGGCGTACGCGTCCGCGAGCCGGGGCGCCTCGGGGCCGCCGACCTCCTCGAAGGAGACCGGGTTGTCCCCGACGGCGTGGGCGGTGGCGGCCTCGTCGGGGAACAGCTGCTCGGCGAGGGCCCGGCAGTGTGCCAGGTACGCGGCGGCCTGCGCGTCCCGTACGGGGGCGGCGACGATCCGCAGGCGGGTGCCGGGCTCCGCCCTGCGCACCTCGGCGAAGGCGTGCAGCAGGCCCACGAGGTCCTTGGCGGGCTCGGCCCTGCCGACCCACACGAGCGTGCGCGGGTCGCCGGGGTCGGCCCCCTCCCCCACGGCGGCGAACCGTTCCGCTTCCATGCCCGGGTACACCGTCCGCAGCTTCGCGCGGTCGGCGCCGCACCGCTCCTGCCAGCGGCGGGTGTGGGCGTTGCCGGGCGTGACGAGCGCGGCCTGCCGGTACACCTCGGTGGCGAGCCGCCCGTGGAACGCGGCGAGCAGCGACCGCACGGGGGCGCCGAGCGGGCTGCCAGCGGCCGCCAGGTAGTGGGCGCGCAGCTGGACGCCGTACTCGGTGACCAGCAGCGGAGTGCCGAAGAAGCGTTTGGCCAACAGGCCGGGCAGCGCCGCCTCGCCGGCCGAAGCGGCATGGCAGAGGTCGGCGGAGCCGAGGGCGTCGGGGCCGTACCAGTCGAGTGACAGCGGGAGCAGGGCACGCTCCAGCCGTTCCGCCACGGCCAGGTGGTCGGCGACCGTGGCCCCGTGGGCGCTCCGGCGTGCGCCGGGGGCGCGGCAGGCGGCCTCCAGGACGCGCACGGCGCACTCGGAGCGGAGGGCGCCGCCGAGGCCTCCGCGCCGGACGGCGAGGTCCGCGAGGCCGTACAGGCCGTCGGCGAAGGCGCTGTCGCCGTCCGGAGCGGTGCGGCAGAGGGCGGTGGCGAGCTGTTCGAGGTGCTCGGCGAAGCGTCGGCGGTCCCGTCGCCCGTACAAGCGGGGCCCCGGCGTGCGGACGGACGTCCGGGCGGATGCGCGGACGGGCCTGCGGGCGGGTGCGCGGTCCGGTTCCCGCCCGGTGCCGGTGCCGTCCGGGGCGGTGTCCCCGCCGGGGGCGGTGCGCACCCGCCGCACGTGGGACGGCAGCCGGGCCGGGCGGCCCGTGTCCCGCGGGTGGGCGCCGCCGCCCAGCGCGTAGATGTCGAACTCGTGCTGGGGAAGCCCGCGCACGAGCCGGTCGCACCAGAGCCTGGACTCACCCGACGCGTACGGGTACCCACCCTGGGTGAGCAGTCCGATCCGCACGAGTACACCCCCGATCTCCCTTGTGTGCGGCCGCCGTTGGTCCGGCGACTCGCGGCGGGACGACCGTAAGCGGACGAGCGGGCCGCGCGACGGACGGTTGTCCATCGCGCCACCGGAAGGGGTGAATGCGCGTGACTTTCACCCACCGGTGGCGTTCCGTTGCGCTAGGCTATATTCTGGTTACGCTCCGTAAGGCTTCGGCCCATGCGGCGAGGCCCGCGCGCCCGGGGACGGCCACCGGGGCGGGCGGGGCTCAGTCGCCGGGGAAGACCCAGGGGTTCGGGCGGCACTTGATGCCGTCGATCTCCAGGGACTTGGTCTGCTGCTGCATCACGGGCGCCAGCGCGCCGGGCGTCTGACAGGTGCGGTGGTTGTGCCCGAGGCGGTGGCCGACCTCATGGTTGATCAGCATCTGCCGGTAGGCGAGCATCGCCTTGGGGCCGAAGGTCTCGGCGCCCTGCGCCCACCGGTAGGCGTTGATCATCACGCGGTCGGTGGACGCGGAGTCGCAGGAGACGTTGTCGATCGTCGTGTCCAGGCCGGACTTGGCGCACCAGACGCCGGTCGTCCCCGGGCTGGCGAGCGTGATGACGAAGTCCGCCTTGCCCGACGAGACGCGTTCGAACGTCATGGCGCCGCCGTGCGCCCAGCTGCGGTCGTCGTTGAGGGTCTCGTGCACGGCGCGGGCGAAGAGCCCGCCGTCGAGCCCGAGCCCCTTCTCCACGTCGACGCGGTACCGGATCTTCTGGCCCTTGCCGGGCGCCGGGTCCGCCCCCGGCACGGCCGCGAACTCGCCGGACCCCTTCAGGGCGGGGTCCAGCGGGAACTGCCGGGCCATCAGCTGCTCGTACGTCGGCGGCTTGGCGGGTGCGGCGGGCGGTGACGGCGCGGTCTGCGGCGGGGTGGCCCGCTGGTCGGAGCGTGAGGCGGCGTCATCGGCCACGCCCCGGTCGGTCGCGTCGACGGCCCGGTCGGCCCGGCCGGCCCGGTGCGCGTCGCCGACCTGGCCGGCGACGACGACCGCCAGAACGGTGACCACGGCGGCCGCCGCGATCCCGGTGTAGGTACGGCCCTTGCCGCCCCGCCCGGTGCCGTCGCGCCCGGCCCGTACGTCTCCGTCGCGGGCCTCCTCGCCGTCGCCCGGGCGGTCCTGGCCGCTCGGCGGGCCGTTCCGGGTGTCCCGCTCGTCCCGCGCGCCCTCGGAGGCGTCGCCCTCCTGCCGGGCGTCGTCCGGGCCGGTCGAGGCTGCCTGTGCCCCCGGCGCGTCGAACGCCTCGACGAACTCCCGGCGCGGTCCCGGTATGCGCGGCGCCCCCGCGGCGACGCGCGGCTGCGGGGCGGTCTGCTGCGGCGGGCCGGCGGCGGCGTACGGGGCGGTGCCCCAGGCGCCGCCCGGCTCCCGCTGCTCGGGGTGGCCGCCGCGTACGTCGCCGGTCTGCTCGTACACCGGGGCGCCCTGCGCGGGCGCGCCCTGCGCCGGGGTGCCGTGGGCGGGGGCGCCTTGTGCCGGCGCGCCCTGCGCCGGGGTGCCGTGGGCGGGGGCGCCTTGTGCCGGGGTGCCGTGGGCGGGCATGCCCTGCGGGGTTCCGTGTGCGGGGGTGTCCTGCGCCGGGGTGCCGAAGCCGTAGCCGTAGCCGTAGCCGTACTGCTGCGGGGCCGGGCCGTGCGGTGCGTTCGGGTCCCAGGGCGCCCGGCCGGACTGCTGGGCCGGACCGGCCTGGGGAGACTGGTGGCCCTGCGGGGCCTGGGCGCCGGGGTAGCCCTGCGGTGCCTGGGGAGCCTGGTGCCTGCGGGGGCCTTGAGGCGCCTGGGGCATCTGAGCGGGCTGATGGCTCTGAGGCGCCTGAGGACCCTGATACCCCTGAGGCACTTCCGTGTGCAGCGGCCCGCGCCCCGCTTCGGGCGCCCCCGGCCCGGCGTCCGGTGCCGCCCTGCGTCGGCGGCCCGCACCGGACGGGTTCGCGGCGGGCGCCCCGGTGGCCGCCGTCCTGCTGTCCGCCCCCCGGCCGGTGGGCGCGGGGCCTTTGCGGCTATGTCGTCCCACGCCCCGTATCAGCTCCTCGCGCCGTCGCCGCGATCGTCGCCGCGCTGCTCGGCGACGAGTTCGCGTACCGCCCGGGCGACCGCCTCGGGGTACTCCATCATCGCCACGTGCCCGGCGTCGGGAAGCGTCAGCAGCCGCGCGTCCCGGAACGACAGGGCGGCCTTGCGGGCCATGCGGTACGACACGAGCCGGTCGCGCCCGCCGTACACCAGGAGCGTCGGCGCGAGCACCCGCTCGGCCTGCCGCCACAGGTTGTGCTGGCCGCCCAGCGTGTACGCGTCCACGATGCCGCGTGCCGAGCGGGCCATGGCGTCCCAGAAGTACGGAAGCTTCAGCCGCCGCTCCATCTCCTCGACGGCGGCCCGCAGCCCCTCGTCGGTGACCCGGCCGGGGTCGCCGTAGCAGAGGGCGAGCACGCCCCGTACGCGCTGCTCGGGCGTCCAGTCCTTGGTCAGGCGGGCGAACATCCGCGCCACGCCCGGCACGGCCAGCAGACCCGTGGGCCACGCGGTGCGCTGGGCGCGCAGCTCGGGCAGCGCGGGCGAGACCAGCGTCAGGGTGCGCACCAGGTCGGGGCGGACGGCGGCGACGCGGGTGGCGACGGCACCGCCCAGCGAGTTGCCGATGAGGTGGACCGGGCCGCGGGAGCCGGCGTCCAGGAGGCGGATGACGGCGCGGGCGTGGCCGGTCACCGAGTAGTTGCCGTCGTCGGGCGGCGGCGAGTCGCCGAAGCCGGGCAGGTCGACGGCCTCGCCGTCGAGGACGTCCTCGAGGAGCGGCATGAGCGCCGACCAGTTCTGCGACGAGCCGCCGAGTCCGTGCACGTACAGCGCGGGTGCTCTGCCGGTCGCGTCCGACGGGCGGAAACGCACGTTCAGGGTCAGGCCGGGCAGCTCGACGGAGCGCAGGCGCTCGCCCTCCGCGACCCGTACGGCATGCACGCGGGGCGCCGCCGAGGCGGCGGTGGGGGACGCGGGCAGCTCGGTCGAAGACATGCGCCAATGTTACGAGGTGATCACGTCCGGAACGGTGTGTTCGCCGTCACAGGATCGCATAGCGCCGATCTGGGGGACCTTCTAGGCTCATAGCGAGGGCAGAAGCCCGATGAGAAAGGGGAGCTCATGACCGTCGACCCCACGGACCCGGAGACGCTGGCGGAGCTGGCACGGGAGAACGGCGCGGTGGGTACCGCCGTGCCGGACGAGGAGACCCCGGAGGCGGACGCCGCCGAGCAGCACGCCGAGCTCCGGCAGCAGTCCGACGATCCGCTCCCGCGCATCGACCCGGCCGCGGCGAACGAGGCGGACGCGGTGGAGCAGGCGCGCGTGGTCGCGCTCGACGAGGACGACTACCGCGACGGCTAGCAGAGGGCCGCGGGCCCGGACCGGCGGCGGAAGCGGCCCCGCAGGGCTCCGCGGCGGCGGAAACGACCGCGCAGCGGATCCCGGCACCGGACAGCGGATCGTCGGCCCCGGTGCCGGACAGCGGATCGCGGCCCCGGCGCCGGACAGCGGGAGCCCGTACGAGCGCCCGCAGCGGGCCCGCTTCCGGCGCCGGGCGGTTCGTCCCGTACAGCGGATTCGACGGGTTTCCGGGGTCTGGTGGTTTTTGCGGTGGCCGGATCGTTCACGTTTGAAGCTCCGGCTACCGCCGCCGTCCGGTACGTGAAATTCTGCGCTCGCACCCCGCACGCCCGGGTTACCCGAAAGTACGATGGCGGGCGCGGTGCACAGCGCACTTGGATCGATTTTGGGAGGCGGCGTGACAGCCATCGAGCAGACAGAGGCGGCGCGCCCGAGGGGCACACGCCTGCCGCGCCGAGCCCGACGCAACCAGCTGCTGGGCGCGGCCCAGCAGGTCTTCGTCGCCCAGGGGTACCACGCGGCGGCGATGGACGACATCGCCGAGCGGGCCGGCGTCAGCAAGCCGGTCCTGTACCAGCACTTCCCCGGCAAGCTGGAGCTGTACCTCGCGCTGCTCGACCAGCACTGCGAGTCGCTGCTCCACTCCGTCCGCACGGCCCTGGCCTCGACGACGGACAACAAGCAGCGCGTCGCCGCCACCATGGACGCCTACTTCGCGTACGTGGAGGACGAGGGCGGTGCCTTCCGGCTCGTCTTCGAGTCCGACCTGACCAACGAGCCCGCGGTGCGCGAGCGCGTCGAGCGGGTCTCGATGCAGTGCGCCGAGGCGATCTCCGACGTGATCGCCGAGGACACCGGCCTGTCGCGGGACGAGTCGATGCTGCTCGCCGTCGGCCTGGGCGGTGTCTCGCAGGTCGTGGCGCGGTACTGGCTGGCGAGCGACTCGCCGGTCCCGCGCGACAAGGCCGTACAGCTGCTGACGTCGCTGGCATGGCGCGGCATCGCCGGATTCCCGCTGCACGGCGCCGAGGGGCACTGACCGCCGGACGGCGGACCCCGGCGGGCGCAGTCGGCTCATGGCTCCGCGCTCCCGGCATGCGGCGCTGTTCGCTCCGGCGTGCGGCGCTGTTCGCTCCTGGCGTGCGGCGCCGGGCCGTGGCGGGTCGCCTCTCCGGGCTAATGTGTGCAGCGTACGGCGCGGTGATCGCGCAACGCTGACCGTTCGGAGGGACATAGCCGTGGAGGTCAAGATCGGCGTGCAGCACGCGCCCCGGGAGATCGTTCTGGAGAGCGGGCAGTCCGCCGAGGACGTCGAGCGCGCGGTGGCCGAGGCGCTGTCCGGCAAGGCGCAGCTGCTCAGCCTGGAGGACGACAAGGGCCGCAAGGTGCTCGTCCCCGCAGACCGGCTCGCCTACGTGGAGATCGGCGAGCCGACGGTGCGCCGGGTCGGCTTCGGCGCGCTGTGACGACGTAGCGCAGCAGTGCAGGAGGCCCGGCGGGGGTGGTTCCCCCGCCGGGCCTCCTGTCGTATGTCCGGTGCCTCTCGCCCGTCGCGTACGTCCCGTCCCGTTCCGAGCGGGCCGCGGGGCCGTCGTGGAGGGTTGCCCTCCGGACGGGTCGGGTAGGACGGGGTACGACCGCCCTGCCCGCCCCGCCGACCCGCGAGGTGATGCCGTGTTCTGGGAAGCTCTCGGCTCCGTCCTGCTCGGACTCGCCCTGTCCTGGGCCGCCCTCCACCGGCTGGCCGACCGGCTTCCGCCGCGTCGCACGGTGCTGGTGACCGGGGTGCTCGGCGCCCTGTTCGGCGCGCTCATCACCCACGCCGCGCTCGGCCCGGGCCTGGCGGTGGGCACGCTCATCGGAGCGGCGGCCGTCAGCGCCGTACTGCTGTCCCTGCTGATCAGGCCCGCGGCGCGCCGCTTGCGCCGATCAGCGGCGGCGTGACACACGCCGCCGCAGACCCCCGACCGAAGACCCGCGGACCCGCGAAGCCGGACAACCGGCAGCGGCGCGGCCACCGCCCGCAGGCCGACGAACGCCAGTAGCCGAGGGACCGGCCGCGGACGGACAACCCGCAGACGGCGACACGCCCGGAGCCGAGCGGGGGCCACGCGGCGGCAGGCCGCCCGGCGGCCGCTGCTAGGCCGCGAGACCCAGCGCCGCCATGCGCTTCGTGTGCGCCTTCGTGATCCGCGAAAACATCTCGCCGACCGCCGCCAGGTCGAAGCCGTCCGCGACCCCGCCCACCAGCATCGTCGACAGCGCGTCGCGCTCGGCGACCACCCGCTGCGCCTGCGACAGGGCCTCGCCCATCAGCCGCCGCGCCCACAGGGCGAGCCGCCCGCCGACGCGCGGGTCGGCCTCGATGGCGGCGCGCACCTTCTCCACGGCGAAGTTCCCGTGGCCCGTGTCGTCCAGCACCGCGAGCACCAGCGCGCGTGTGTCGGAGTCCAGGCGCACGGCGACCTCCCGGTAGAAGTCGCTGGCGATCGAGTCGCCGACGTACGCCTTGACCAGGCCCTCCAGCCAGTCCGACGGGGCCGTCTGGCGGTGGAAGTCGTCCAGCGCCTTCGCGAACGGCTCCATCGCAGCGGTCGGCTCCACGTCGATCGCGGTCAGCCGGTCGCGCAGCCGCTCGAAGTGGTGGAACTCGGCGGACGCCATCTTCGCCAGCTCGGCCTTGTCGGCGAGCGTCGGCGCGAGCTTCGCGTCCTCCGCGAGCCGCTCGAAGGCCGCCAGCTCCCCGTAGGCCAGCGCGCCGAGCAGGTCCACGACGGCCGCGCGGTACTGCGGGTCGGCGGAGGCCCCGGCCCAGTCGAGGGCGGCGATCCCGGTCGGTTCTTCGGCGGCAGTGGCGTTGTCAGGCGTCTCCATGGAGCGCACAATAGCCCGCCGCCCGCACCCGGTAAGGGCCCGGCCGAGGAGTGTGACCTCCCCCTCCTTGTGAATCCACCCGACACACCTGCGCGATTCCGGGGTACAGTGATAAAGCGCCTGTCGAGTATGCGGACACATCTCGTACGTACTCGGGGGGCCGTTTCATGAATGAGGATGCCCGGTCGGTGGCCCGATCGGCTCCGACCCGACAGCCCTCGGTGCGCCATCGCACATGAGGGGCCCTCAGCGGTATGACGCTCGAGCGACGGCAGTGGTCCCGCGCCACCCGGCTGTGATCTCGCGGTCTGCGGCCGGACAGTTTCCGGCGCGGTAAGACCCCCAGCGTTCGCCTCATGCCGCGTCTCACAGAAGAGGCAACACCCTGACTACGCAGCCTACGACTTTCCGAGAGCTCGGGATCCTGCCCGAGACCGCCGAGGCCCTGGAGGCCGTCGGCATCGTCACGCCGTTCCCGATCCAGGAGATGACCCTCCCGGTCGCCATGTCCGGCACGGACGTCATCGGCCAGGCCAAGACCGGCACGGGCAAGACCCTCGGTTTCGGCCTCCCGCTCATCGACCGCGTGACCGTCCCCGCCGACGTCGAGGCCGGCCGGGCCCGCCCCGACCAGCTGACGGACGCCCCGCAGGCCCTCGTCGTCGTCCCGACGCGCGAGCTGTGCACCCAGGTCACCAACGACCTGCTGACCGCCGGCAAGGTGCGCAACGTCCGCGTCCTCGCCATCTACGGCGGCCGCGCCTACGAGCCCCAGGTGGACGCCCTGCAGAAGGGCGTCGACGTGGTCGTCGGCACCCCCGGCCGGCTGCTCGACCTGGCCGGGCAGAAGAAGCTCGACCTGTCCCACATCCGCACGCTGGTGCTGGACGAGGCCGACGAGATGCTCGACCTGGGCTTCCTGCCCGACGTCGAGAAGATCATCAACATGCTTCCGGCGAAGCGCCAGACGATGCTGTTCTCGGCGACCATGCCGGGCGCCGTCATCGGTCTCGCCCGCCGCTACATGACGCAGCCCACGCACATCCGCGCCACCGCGCCGGACGACGAGGGCGCGACCGTCGCCAACATCAAGCAGCACGTGTACCGCGCGCACTCGATGGACAAGCCGGAGATGGTCGCCCGCATCCTGCAGGCCCGCGGCCGCGGACTGGCGATGATCTTCTGCCGTACGAAGCGCACGGCGGCCGACATCGCCGAGCAGCTGGAGCGGCGCGGCTTCGCGTCCGGCGCCGTCCACGGCGACCTGGGCCAGGGCGCCCGCGAGCAGGCGCTGCGCGCGTTCCGCAACGGCAAGGTGGACGTGCTCGTCTGCACCGACGTCGCCGCGCGCGGCATCGACGTCGAGGGCGTCACGCACGTGATCAACTACCAGTCGCCGGAGGACGAGAAGACGTACCTCCACCGGGTGGGCCGCACCGGCCGCGCCGGGGCGCACGGTACGGCGATCACGCTGGTCGACTGGGACGACATCCCGCGCTGGCAGCTGATCAACAAGGCGCTGGAGCTGGACTTCCACGACCCGGTCGAGACGTACTCCACGTCCCCGCACCTCTTCGCCGACCTGGACATCCCCGAGGGCACCAAGGGCGTTCTGCCGCGTGCCGAGCGGACCCGTGCCGGGCTCGACGCGGAGGAGCTGGAGGACCTGGGCGAGCCGGGCGGGCGCAAGCCGCGCGGCCGCCGCCGCGAGGACGAGCGGCAGCCGGAGCGCGCCGAGCGCACCCGTACGCCGCGCCAGCGCCGCCGTACGCGCGGTGGCACGCCGCTGGACGAGGCGGCCGGCACCGGCGCCCCGCAGGCGCCCGCCGCCCCGCAGGCGCCCGCCGCCGAGGTCGCGGACGGCGCGGAGGCCCCGGCCGAGCGCCGCACCCCCCGCCGCCGTCGCCGCACCCGCGCGGGCGCGGCTTCCACGGTGGAGGCCGTCGGCTTCCAGACCCCGGAGTCGGCTGCCGAGCAGCAGGCCCGGGCCGTCGAGGCCGTGACCACCGCCGAGGGCACGGCGCCCGAGGCGGAGGCCAAGCCCCGTCGCCGTACGCGCAAGGCCGCGGAAGCCGTGGAGACCGTCGAGGCCGCGGCGACCACCGAGGCCCCGACCGCCGAGGCGGAGGCCAAGCCGCGCCGCCGCACGCGCAAGGCCGCCGAGGCCGTCGAGGTCGTCGAGACGTCCGCGACCACCGAGGCGCCGGCCGCGGACGCCGAGGCGGAGGCCAAGCCGCGCCGCCGCACGCGCAAGACGGCCGCGGCCGCCGAGGCCGTCGAGGCCGTGGCGACCGCCGAGGGCACGGCGCCCGAGGCGGAGGCCAAGCCGCGCCGCCGGACCCGCAAGGCCGTGGCCGCCGACGCTCCGGTGGAGGCCGCGGAGGCCGTCGAGGCCCCCGCTCCGCGCCGCCGGACCCGCAAGACCGCGGCGTCCGCCGACGCCGTGGCGGTCCCCGAGCAGGCCACCGAGGCCAAGCCGAGGCGCCGCCGCACCACCAAGGCCACCGCGTCCGCCGACGCGTGAGCCCAAGGCCGGGGCGTACGTCCCCGGCTCGCGAGGCACGGTGAAGGCCCCGCCACCCCCCGGTGGCGGGGCCTTCCGCATGCCGGGCGGCGCGCCGCGCCCGCTAGCCTCAGGAGCATGAGTCGCCCGCCCACCTTCGTGCCGCCCTCCTGCGCCCGCGCCTGTCCGCTGCGCACCGCGCGGGGGCCGTTCGCCGTGCTCGACGCCGCTCCCAGCGGGCCGGTCAAGGGCACCGCGCTGCTGCTGCCCGGCTACACCGGCAGCAAAGAGGACTTCATCGCCATGCTGGAGCCGCTGGCGGCGGCCGGGTACCGGGTGGTCGCCGTCGACGGGCGCGGGCAGTACGAGACGTCCGGGCCGCCCGACCAGGAGTCGTACGCGCGGCGCGAGCTCGCCCTCGACGTGCTGGCGCAGGCGGAGGCCGTCGCGGGCGGGCGGCCCGTGCACCTGCTGGGCCACTCGCTGGGCGGGCAGATCGCGCGGGCGGCCGTACTGGAGGACCGGGCGCCGTTCCGTACGCTCACCCTGATGTCGTCCGGCCCCGCGGAGGTCACCGCCGAGCAGCGGCAGAAGATCAAGCTGCTCGGGGACGCGCTGGGCGTGATGGACATGGAGCAGGTGTGGCAGGCGATGCGCGCCCTGGACCCGCCGGAGGACGCCGGGGACCCCCGGCGCGGCGACCGCGAGGACCTGCGGCGCCGCTGGCTGCGCCACAACCCCGCGCAGCTCCTCGCGACGGGCCGGCAGCTCAGCACCGAACCGGACCGGGTCGCCGAGCTGGCCGCGCTGGAGCCGCCGCTTCCGGTGCACGTGCTGTCCGGGGAGCGGGACGACACCTGGCCGGTGCCTCTGCTGGACGCGATGGCCGAGCGGCTGGGCGCCCACCGCACCCGGATCGACGGCGCCGAGCACTCCCCCAACACCGACCGGCCGGAGGAGACGGCGGCGGCGGTCGCGGCCTTCTGGGACGCCCACCCCGTGGACACGGACCCGGCGGGCGCCCGGTAAGGGCCTCAGAACCGCGACTGCAGGTGCTGCCAGAAGCCGTCCCGCAGGGCCCGGCGCAGCACGGCGTGGCCGCGCAGGGAGCGGCTCAGCAACCGTTCGGCGTCCACCAGGAGGTCCTGGTCGACGGGGCCCGGCAGGTACGGGCGTCCGGGCAGCAGCTCGGCGAGCGCGTCGGCGCCCCGCTCGGCCATCCACGTCGCGGCGATCTGCGCGCCCACGAACCGCACCTCGTCGCGCGACGGCGGCGGCTCGCCCTCGTTCTCGTACGTCGTCACGGGGCGCCGCGTGATGTACGGGCGGCAGAACTCCAGGTCGAAGACGCGGGCGCTGTCCACCTCCCACAGCAGGGCCTCCGCCTGGTTGCGGCCCTCGGCGGACTCGATGCCCCAGAGGTGGACCCGGGCGCCGTACCCCTGGGCGGCCTCCACGGCCGACACCAGGTCCTCGTCGCCGCCGACGAGCGCGGCGTCGCTGATGGCGCGGTGCCGGGCCAGTGACTCCAGGTCGGAGCGGATGAGGGAGTCGACGCCCTTCTGCTGGTTGTTGGCGTTGAGGTTGCCGAGGCGGACCTTCACGTCGGGGAGTTCGGCGATGGCCTGCTGCTCGGCGGTGTGGATGCGGCGGCGGGCGCCGTCGTACCAGTAGACGCGCAGCAGGCGGCTGTCGGCGAAGATCGTGCGGGCGGTGTCGATGAAGGCGTCGATCAGGCCCTCGGCGTCGAGGTCGAAGGAGCGGCGGTCCTCGGTGCCCGCCACCAGCAACCCGGCGGAAGCATAGACGTAACCGGCGTCGACGAAGATGGCGTGTGTCGAGGGCGTCTTCGCCACCTCGGCCAGCATGCGTCGCAGGAGCTCATTGGTGCGCTCCAGGCGCTGGGCGATGTCCTCGTCGTTCATAGGGGCCTCATTGTCCGCCCCGGACGACCGGACCGCCAGCCGCGTCCGCACACCCCGCCCCACCAGGTTCTTTAGGCAGTAAAAAATTTCCTTAGCGTAGGGAATGTTTTAACGGCTGTACATCGTTGCAGATGTAACAACACCACTCGACGAAGGGAGAAGCCTTGCGCTTCGAGATCATGCGACTCGACGATGTCGACGGCATCGCCGTGGACAGCACCGTCGTGGACGCCGCCTCCGTCAACCGCATCGTGCAGCAGGCCGCGGCCATGGGCCAGCGCCTCTACATCCGGCCGGCGGAAGCCGCCGCGTCGTAACGTTCGCGAACCACCGCGCCCCCGTACGGAAGATCCGTACGGGGGCGCGGTGCTGTGCGGGCCGGCGCGTCAGGCGGCCTGGATGGTCTGCGTCACGCCGTTGATGATCTGCTGGACGGCGATGGCGGAGAGCATCATGCCGGCGAGCCGCGTCACCAGGACGACACCGCCGTCCTTGATCACACGGATGATCACCAGCGAGTAGCGCAGGGTCAGCCACAGCACCACGTGCATCGCGACGATCGCCGCCCACACGGACACCTGGCCGCTCACGCCCTCGGCGTGCTGCACGGCGAGGATCACCGACACGATCGCGCCGGGCCCGGCGAGCAGCGGCATGCCCAGCGGGACCAGGGCGACGTTCACGTCCTTGGTCTGCTTGGGCTCGTCGGTCTTGCCGGTGAGCAGGTCCAGCGCGATGAGCAGCAGGAGCAGACCGCCCGCGATCATCAGCGCGGGCACGGAGACATGGAGGTACGCCAGGATCTGCTGGCCCAGGAGGCCGAAGACGGTGATCACGCCGAACGCGACGGCGACGGCCTGCCAGGCCATCCGGCGCTGCGCCTTGGTGGCCCGCCCGGAGGTCAGGGCGAGGAAGATCGGGGTGATCCCCGGCGGGTCCATGATCACGAAGAGGGTCAGGAAGAGGGAGCCGAAGACGGCGACGTCGAACACGGTGTGGCCTTGCGGGGAGTGGGGTGTGAAGGAAGGTCGCGCGGCGGCGAGGGGGCGCGGCCGGGCGTGGCGTCGTCGGCGGCGCCGCATGGGGGCGCGGGCCGCGGGACGGTGTCGAGGGGGGTGGAGGCGGTGCCGCGGTTACGGGCGTCCGCCCGTGCCCGGCACGGGGAACGCGCCGGTCGCGCGGCGGGTGATCTCGCCGTAGATCTCCGGGTCGGTGGTGAAGTCGCCGAGCCGGCAGGTCTTGCGGCTGCCGTGGTAGTCGCTGGAGCCGGTGGTGAGCAGCCCGAGCTCGCCGGCGAGGCCGCGCAGCCGGGCGCGGGTGGCCTCGTCGTGGTCCATGTGGTCCACCTCGATGCCGTCGAGCCCGTACGCGGCGAGGTCGGCGATCACGGACTCGGGCACCGTGCGGCCGCGCTTGGCGGCGCCGGGGTGCGCGAAGACGGTCACCCCGCCGGCCTCCTTGACGAGGCGGATGGCCTTGAAGGGGTCGAGCTCGTGCTTCTCGACGTACGCGCGCCCCCCGTCGGCCAGCCACTCGGGCGTGAACGCCGACGACACGTCGGGGACGACGCCGAGCTCGACGAGGGCTTCCGCGATGTGCGGGCGTCCCACGGAGCCGTCGCCCGCGATGGCGGCGACCCGCTCCCAGGTGACCGGCACGCCCAGCTCCTGGAGCTTGCCGACCATGGCGCGGGCGCGCGGCACCCGGTCGTCGCGCACCAGCTCGCGCTCGCGCGCCAGCTCGGGCTCCTCCGGGTCGAAGAGGTACGCCAGCATGTGGACGCCGGTCCCGTCGATACGGCACGACAGCTCGGCGCCCGTGACCAGCGTGAGCCCCTCGGGCAGCGCGGCGAGCGCCTCGGCGTGGCCCCGCGTCGTGTCGTGGTCGGTCAGCGCGACCACGTCGAGCCCGGCCGCGGCGGCGCCGCGCACCAGGTCGGCGGGGGTGTCCGTACCGTCCGACGCCGTGGAGTGGGTGTGCAGGTCGATGCGCACGTCACGTACTCCAGGGCTCACTGCGGACAGGGGACACCCAAGGATAACCGCCCCCCAAACCAGCCAGTCCCGGACGAACACCCCCCACCTCCGGCCCCCGCGGCGCGCGGGCGTCCCGGCGGTCTACGCGAGGAGGCGGGGGGACAGCGCTCCGCAGGGGACCATGTCGACCTCCGGGCCGGCCTCGCGGAGGTCGGTGAGGACCAGCTCGTCGTAGAGCAGCAGGCCCGAGTGCTCCGGCCAGGCGATGGCCCACAGCCACAGGCCGCGCGCCTCGCCCGCGAAGACGGCCCGGCCCTCCGGGACGCCCGCCACATGCCACAGCGGGGTCAGCCGGCCTCCGGCCAGGACCTTGGCGTGCGGCGCCTTGTCCACGCACAGGTGCGGGCCCGGGTCGGGGCCGTCGAGGCCGGCGTACCGGGCGCCGAGGCCGACGCCCAGCTCCTCGGCGACCAGCAGCAGCTCGCCGACGCCGCCGAGCGGACCGGGCCCCGAGCAGGCGACGGCGGTGGCGCGGCCTCCGCTGCGGTCGTCACCGGCGTAGGCGACGCCCGTGTACAGCCAGCCGACGGGCAGCGGCCACGGCATCCACACGGGGACCTTCGCCCGGTTCACCGCGACGTGCAGGGCCTCCAGGCTGGGAGGCACCACGGGCTGCAGCGGGAACACCGGGCCATGCGCCCCGCACTGCCAGCGGTCGGAGAAGAGACCGGGCGCCCGGACCCGGCCTCCGCACTTCGGGCAACTGGGTTCGCCCCTCATAGCGTTCAACGGTCCTCCGACACCGCCGCCGCGTCAAGGACGATCACCCGTCCGGTGTGCCGCCCGCACGCGGCGTGCCCGCACCGCTCCTCCGGAGCCCCCCACCCGTACGGGACGCCACGCCGAGCCCCCGCGCCGTCCCGGCCACGCGGCACGCCAGGCCGGTGACCGCGGCACGCCCGGCCACGCGGCACGCCAGAGTCACGCGGCACGCCCGGCCGGTGGCCGCGGCACGCGCCCGGTCCGGGCTCAGTCCAGGCGGACCGAGGGCCGCAGCGGGTCCCGCAGGTCGGTCTCGGCGGCCAGCCAGCGCTCCTCCAGCGCCCGCGCCCCGTGCACCCGCTTCCACGCGGCCTCGTTCGGCGTCATCGGCAGCAGCGGCAGGAACCGCACCGGGTCCATTCCGCCGTCCAGCTCCAGATCCGCCACCAGACCGCCGGGCTCCCCGACCAGTACGGAGGTGAACGGCGCGCCCGGCCACAGCGGCTCGCCCGTGTCCAGCGACGCGCCCGGCGCCACGACGACGCCCTCCACCTGCGGCGACGCGGCCAGCACGGCGAGCGGGCGCAGCACCTTGTCGGTGTCCGCGAGCCCGGCCCGCACGGTGAGGAACAGCTCCGCGCGCGGGCCCCGCACCGGGTCCGCGACCAGGTCCGTCGGGTCGCTCATGGGCCGCGCCGACATGCCGAGCGTGGCGTAGCGGACGACGGGGCGGTCACCGCCGTTCTCCGTGTCGGTGAAACGCAGCACCTCGATCCGGTCCGTACCGAGGAACGTGACGGAAGCCCGCGCGTCCGGTTCGCCGAGCGCCGAGCGGAGCCGCGCCTCGACGAGCGCGAGAACTTTTTCCATGCGGCGAGCATAAAGCGCGTATCGAACGGGCAAAGACAGGGATTGACCCTCAGTCGGCTGATAGGCTTGGCCGCTGGTCGGGACAGTACGCGGTGGAGGGTTCTCCGCCCGCCGGTGAGAGCAGGCGATGTGCTCTCCGGTCCCGACGTCACGTCATCCCCCACGGGGGACCGGCCGGAGGAGGTGGGGCTGCGGTGGATCGAAGTCGATCGTGCAGTACCAGCCGCTCTTCCGCGCCGCGCGGGCAGCTCCCGCCGCGCACCCCTCGCGTACGCCCCGCTTCCCGTCCGGGCGTCTGAGGCGTTCGTAGCCCGTATTCCGCACGCCGGGCACCGCGCACGACGGAAGAGCACGTCGTCCTTGCCTGTCTGTAGCGAACCGCGAACCGCGAACACCGTCCCGCGATCCGCGGTGCCGCCCGCTTTGCGGACGTACGCAACGCCACGTCCCCATTCCGGGCTGTGCCACGCCTCGCCGACGGCTTCTTGCGTGAAGGAGCCCGCCATGTCGATGATCCGTGACCTGCGCGCCGTCGTACGCCCGTCGCTGCGCAAGCGCAGCGCGCCGTACCAGCCGTACAACGCCTACGACCCGACCCGCGACCCGTCCGCGTCCACTGCGGTGGTGGACTGCGCGGTGTACCGGGACGGGGTGCGGATGGAGGGCGCCGGCTGCCTGACCCCGCGTGAGGCGATGCGGCGGGTCCGGGAGGGCGGCGGCTTCGCGTGGATCGGCCTGCACGAGCCGACGGAGGCCGAATTCGCCGGTATCGCAGCGGAGTTCGGGCTGCACCCGCTGGCCGTGGAGGACGCGGTCCACGCCCATCAGCGGCCGAAGCTGGAGCGGTACGACGACACGCTGTTCACGGTCTTCAAGACGATCCACTACGTGGAGCACGCGGAGCTGACCGCGACCAGCGAGGTCGTGGAGACCGGTGAGCTGATGTGCTTCACCGGCCGGGACTTCGTGATCACCGTCCGGCACGGCGGACAGGGCTCCCTGCGCAATCTGCGGCACCGCCTGGAGGCGGACCCGGAGCTGCTCGCCAAGGGCCCGTCGGCGGTGCTGCACGCCATCGCGGACCACGTCGTGGACGGGTACATCGCGGTCGCGGACGCCGTCGAGATCGACATCGACCAGATCGAGATCGACGTCTTCTCGCCCCCGGCGAAGGGCGGCACGCGCGGCACCGACACCGGCCGCATCTACCAGCTGAAGCGCGAGGTGCTGGAGTTCAAGCGGGCGGTGACCCCGCTGGCGCGGCCGCTGCAGCTGCTCAGCGAGCGGCCGATGCGGCTGGTCGACCCGGACATCCAGAAGTACTTCCGGGACGTCGCCGACCACCTCGCCCGGGTGCAGGAGCAGGTCGTGGGCTTCGACGAGCTGCTGAACTCGATCCTCCAGGCCAATCTGGCGCAGGCGACCGTCACCCAGAACGAGGACATGCGCAAGATCACCTCCTGGGCGGCGATCATCGCCGTGCCGACGGCGGTGTGCGGGGTGTACGGCATGAACTTCGAGCACATGCCCGAGCTGCAGTGGAAGTACGGCTACCCGATGGTGCTGACCGCGATCATCGGCACCTGCTTCGCCATCCACCGCACCCTGAAGCGCAACGGCTGGCTGTAGGGCCTCCGTCCCGCGCTGGCTAAGCTGCGGGGCATGACTGACGACGCGCTGCTCGCCCTCGCCCTGGTCGAGGAGGCCACCAAGAAGTCCGGCCTGATCTGGGTACGGGGCGACGGTCCGGCGCGGGCCCTGTGGCACGTGTGGCACGAGGGCGCCGCGTACGTCGTCGGCGACGGCCCCATGGAGCAGCCGCTGCCTTCCGGTCTCGTCGACGGGGCGGCGGCCGAGGTGACCGTGCGCAGCAAGGACAAGGGCGGCCGGGTCGTCGCCTGGACCGCCGCGGTCACCGAGCCGGCGCCGGGCACGGACGAATGGCGGGCGGCGGCCGACGAGTTGAAGGGCAAGCGGCTCAACGCGCCCGACGCGGAGACGATGACGGAGCGGTGGGCCCGCGAGTGCCGCCTGCTGCGGCTGACGCCCCGCGAGCCGGTCACCGACCTGCCGCAGGGCTCCCTGGCGGCGGTGCCGCTGCCCACTCCGGCGACCACCCGGCAGCCGGTCCCGGCGGCCCTCCCGAGGCTGCTGCTGAAGCGGAGGAAGCGCCGCTGACTCAGTCGCTCGTACGGGGAAGCTGGCGGCCGTAGTCGAGGATGTCCTCCTTCTCCGGCTCCACCAGCGGGAAGTCCTTGTTCCAGTCGGACAGGACCACCACTCCCCCGCCGCCTCCCCGGGCGAACTGGAGCGGGAACGGCGTGCCCTCCAGGGCCACGTCGAGGGTGCCGCCCTCGCCGTGCTGCCCGCCCGCGACCTCGATGGTGCGCACCCCGCCGACCTTGTCGCGGTCGCCCTTGCGGACCTCGCCGTGCAGCTGGAGCAACCCCTTCAGCAGGACGTTCATCTCGGTGAAGCCCCGCAGCTGCTTGTACGACGGGTCGTCCTGGGGGACCTTCACGTACTTGCCGTCCAGCTTGTCCGCGACATCGATGTCCGACTCGGACGACCCGGACGACCCGGACGACCCGGACGACCCGGAGGACCCTGAGGAGTCCGGCGAGTCGGAGGAGTCCGGCGACTCGCCCGGCTTCGCGGAGCCGCCGGCGCCCTCCGCGTGCCGCCAGAACGCCGCGCCCGCCTTCAGGAAGAGGGCGTCGCCCACGCGCAGCAGCTCGAACGTGGACTTGCGGGTGGTGACCGAGCCGGTCGCGCCGTGCGCCTTGAGCCGCATGTTCAGCCGGTACGTGCCCGACTTGGTGACCAGGTTGCCCGCGAGGCGCACGGACACGGCGCCGTCGGCGGCCGCGCGGGCCTTCTTCTCGATCTCGTTCGCGGGGAGTCTGCCGACTCCGTTGGTGCCCTCGTCCGGGTCCTCCGCGCAGGCGGACAGTGCCGCGGCCAGACCGACGCACAGGGCGACGGGGAGCGCGACGCGTCGGATACGCCGAACCGGGGGGAGAGCGGTCACCAGCGCTGCCTCTCGTGTTTCACGTGGGGGACGGCACCGCAGCGTACCGGGGCCGTGTCGCGCGTTCCGAACGGAGCCGGACGGACGCCCTGCCCGGGCGACCCGAAGCAGATCAAGCTAGCCTGAATCACCGGACTGTGGGCATAAGCGGCATGTCGGTTGACGGTCACGCGGATGGGAGGAGGCGCGGGGATGGCAGGAGGCGCCGCCCGGATCTTCGTCTCGCACCTCGCCGGGGCGCCGGTCTTCGACCCCAGCGGCGACCAGGTGGGCCGGGTGCGGGACCTCGTCGCCATGCTGCGCGTGGGACGCAGGCCGCCGCGCGTGCTGGGCCTCGTCGTGGAGGTGATCGGCCGCCGCCGGATCTTCCTGCCGATGACCCGGGTGACCGGCATCGAGTCGGGCCAGGTCATCACGACGGGGGTGCTCAACGTACGCCGCTTCGAACAGCGCCCCACCGAGCGCCTGGTCCTCGGCGAACTGCTCGACCGGCGCGTCACCCTCGTCGACAGCGGTGACGAGGTGACCGTCCTCGACGTGGCGATGCGCCAGCTGCCGGCCCGGCGCGACTGGGAGATCGACCGGGTCTTCGTACGCCGCGGCGGGGGCGGGGCGCTGCGCCGCAAGGGCGAGACGCTGACCGTGGAGTGGTCGGCGGTGACCGGCTTCTCGCTGGAGGAGGTCGGGCAGGGCGCGGAGAACCTGGTCGCCACCTTCGAGCAGATGCGCCCCGCCGACCTGGCGAACGCGCTGCACCACCTGACGCCCAAGCGGCGCGCCGAGGTCGCCGCGGCCCTCCACGACGACCGGCTGGCGGACGTGCTGGAGGAGCTGCCCGAGGACGACCAGATCGAGATCCTCGGCAAGCTGAAGGCGGAGCGGGCCGCCGACGTGCTGGAGGCGATGGACCCGGACGACGCCGCCGACCTGCTCTCGGAACTGCCGGAGGACGAGAAGGAGCGCCTCCTGCGGCTGATGCGCCCGGACGACGCGGCGGACGTGCGGCGGCTGATGTCGTACGAGGAGCGCACCGCGGGCGGTCTGATGACGACGGAGCCGATCGTGCTGCGCCCGGACGCCACGGTCGCCGACGCCCTCGCGCGCGTACGGCAGCAGGACCTCTCCCCCGCCCTGGCGGCGCAGGTGTACGTGTGCCGGCCGCCCGACGAGACGCCCACGGGGAAGTTCCTGGGCACGGTCCACTTCCAGCGGCTGCTGCGGGACCCGCCCTTCACGCTGGTGTCCGCGATCGTCGACACGGACCTGGAGCCGCTGTCCCCCGACACCCCGCTGCCGGCCGTGACCAGCCATCTCGCCGCGTACAACCTGGTCGCGGCGCCCGTGGTGGACGACAGCGGGTCGCTGCTCGGCGCGGTCACCGTGGACGACGTGCTGGACCACCTGCTGCCGGACGACTGGCGGGAGACCGAGTTCGGGCCGGAAGCGGAGCGGGAGGTCGCGCATGGTGCCTGACCGCGCCCCCGAGCGGGGCCCCGGACGCGACCGGGCGGGCGGGCGGGAACGCGCCGCCCGCGACCGTGCGGGCGGGCGGGACCGGTCGGCGCCGCGCACCCGGCTCGACCAGCCGCTGGACCAGCCGCGGGTGCGGCGGCCCAGGCTGCTGCCGGAGTACGACCCGGAGGCGTTCGGGCGGCTGTCGGAGCGGATCGCCCGGTTCCTGGGCACGGGCCGGTTCATCGTCTGGATGACGGTGGTGATCATCACATGGCTGATCTGGAACGTCACCATGCCGGACCCGCTGCGCTTCGACCCGTACCCGTTCATCTTCCTCACGCTGATGCTGTCGCTGCAGGCGTCGTACGCGGCCCCGCTGATCCTCCTCGCGCAGAACCGGCAGGACGACCGGGACCGGGTCAACCTGGAGCAGGACCGGGCGCAGAACGAGCGGTCCATCGCGGACACCGAGTACCTGACGCGGGAGGTCGCCGCGCTGCGGATGGGCCTCGGCGAGGTCGCCACCCGCGACTGGATCCGCTCCGAGCTGGAGGACCTGGTGCGCGAGCTGGAGGAGCGCGGCTCGGTACTGCCGCCCTCCGGGGCGCCCGGACGTGACGAAGGCGACCGCTGACGGGCTTTCCGGGGCCCGTGGTCGGCGCCGTACCATCGTCCGTATGACGACGGAAGACGCGGTGCGCGAGGCACTGGCGACGGTGAACGACCCCGAGATCAACCGACCGATCACCGATCTCGGCATGGTCAAGTCAGTCGAGATCGGGGCGGACGGCGCGGTGGCCGTGTCCGTGTACCTGACGGTCTCCGGCTGCCCGATGCGCGAGACCATCACGAAGAACGTGCACGACGCGGTCGCCCGCGTCGAGGGCGTCACCCGCGTCGACGTGTCGCTGGACGTGATGAGCGACGAGCAGCGCAAGGAGCTCGCCGCCGCGCTGCGCGGCACGACCGCCGAGCGCGAGGTGCCCTTCGCGAAGCCCGGCTCGCTGACCCGTGTGTACGCGGTCGCGTCCGGCAAGGGCGGCGTCGGCAAGTCGTCGGTGACGGTGAACCTGGCCGCCGCGATGGCCGCCGACGGGCTGAAGGTCGGTGTCGTCGACGCCGACATCTACGGCCACAGCGTGCCCCGCATGCTGGGCGCCGACGGGCAGCCCACCCAGGTCGAGAACATGATCATGCCGCCGTCGGCGCACGGCGTGAAGGTCATCTCGATCGGCATGTTCACCCCGGGCAACACCCCCGTCGTGTGGCGCGGCCCGATGCTGCACCGCGCGCTCCAGCAGTTCCTCGCGGACGTGTACTGGGGCGACCTGGACGTGCTGCTGCTCGACCTCCCGCCGGGCACCGGCGACATCGCGATCTCCGTGGCGCAGCTGGTGCCGAACGCCGAGATCCTGGTCGTCACGACGCCGCAGCAGGCGGCCGCCGAGGTGGCGGAGCGGGCCGGTTCGATCGCCGTGCAGACCCACCAGAAGATCGTCGGCGTCGTGGAGAACATGTCGGGCCTGCCCTGCCCGCACTGCGACGAGATGGTCGACGTGTTCGGCACGGGCGGCGGCCAGAAGGTCGCCGACGGGCTGACCCGCACGACCGGCGCGACGGTGCCGGTGCTCGGCTCCATCCCGATCGACATGCGGCTGCGGGAGGGCGGCGACGAGGGCAAGCCCGTCGTCCTGTCCGACCCGGACTCGCCGGCCGGTGCGGCGCTGCGCGCCATCGCGGGCAAGCTCGGCGGCCGTCAGCGCGGCCTGTCCGGCATGTCCCTGGGCATCACGCCCCGCAACAAGTTCTGACGCCGATACGGCCTCATGGCGAAGGGGCGCCGCTCACGTCGAGCGGCGCCCCTTCGCCGTACGCCCACGGGCGTGCCCGGGGGTCAGGCGTAGGCCGTGATGTCCGGGACGACGGCGAAACCGAGGCCGTACGCGCTCATCCCGCGCCCGTACGCGCCGAGGTGGACGCGGCCGGTGGTGCCGGCCAGGACCCAGCCGAACTCGGACTCGCGGTAGTGGAACGGCCGCGGCACCCCGTCCACGGGGAGCGACAGCGTCGTCCAGGCCGCGCCGTCCAGGTCGTCGGCCAGCGCGAACGCGGTCTCCGTCTGCTGGTCCAGCCACTCGCCGCGCAGCGCGTGGTCCAGCTGGGCGGGCCAGGTGTACGCGAGCAGCCCCGACCCGGCGAGCCAGGCCGCGGAGGACACGCCGGTGGCGTCCAGGACGCCCGTGCCGTCGCCCGAGCCGCGCGTCGGCTGCGCGGCGACGGTGACGACCACGGCGAACGCGCCGCGGTCCTGGCCGGCCGCCTCCGGCCGTATCGACGGCTCCTCGCCGTGGCCGGTCGAGCCGTGCTGGACGCTGCCGTCCGCCGCGGTGCCGACCTGCATCAGCCAGCGCGGGCCGGCGAACGCCTCGTCCAGCCCGTACCAGGGGAAGGGGGCCCGCAGATACCCGTCGACGGTGCGACGGGCCGGAGGCACCCCCTCGGACGTGGGTGTGGTGCTGGGCGTCGGCTGTGCCTGTGCCCCCACCCGACTCGTGGTCTCCATCTGCCCGGCCGCCTCCTCGATCCGTTCGGACAGAGGGAGAGGATAGCCACCGGGGAGGGACTCGTCCGGGAAGTCCCGCTCCCGAGGGCCCGCCGGATGCTCCGGGTGGCCTAGGACTCCGCGGTCGCCCGGTCCGGTCAGGTGGCGTCGGCGTCGAAGGGCGGCCGGTCGTACGAGCCGGACGTGTCGCGCTTCTTCAGCAGCTCGGGCGCGGCGGCGGAGCCCGCGGCCGCGGCCGTGCCGGTGACCGCCGTGCCGGAGACGTTGTCCTTCACGGCGCCGGCGAGGTCGTCGATCTCCTTGCGGAGGTCGAAGCTGCTGCGCAGCTCGTGGAGGTCCTTGAGGTCCGGGTTCTCAGCGAGCTGCTTGCGGATGAAGGTCTTCGGGTTGAGGTCCTCGAACTCGAAGTCCTTGAACTCGGGGCCGAGCTCGCTGCGGATGTCCTGCTTGGCGCTCTCGGAGAAGTTCCGGATCTTGCGGATGAATCCGCTGACGTCCTGGATGAGCTGCGGCAGCTTGTCGGGACCCCAGATGAGCACGGCGAGGATCACCAGCGCCACCACCTCGAGTGCGCCTATGTCACTGAACACCTTGTTGCTCCTCCTCAGGTCTCCGCTGCACCAAGGTACCCGCTTCCCCGCCGCGGCGGGACTGCCACCGGGGCGGTCCCGCCGGGCCCGGCGGGGCCCTCAGCCGTTCGGCCGTCAGCCCTCCGCCGACGAGCCGAGCGTCAGCGTGTGGGACGCCTCACGGGTGCCGCGCCGCACGGTGAGGACGAGCGCGTCGCCGGGCCGGTGGGCGCGGATCTTGACGATCAGCTCCTCGCCGCTGTGGACGCGCTCGCCGTCGACCTTGGTGATCACGTCGCCGGGGCGGATGCCCGCCTTGGCGGCCGGGCCGCCGGGGGTGACGGACGCGCCGCCGTCCTGCGCCTTGTCCGCGACGCGGGCGCCGTCGCCGGCGAACTTCATGTCGAGGCTGACGCCGATGACCGGGTGGGTGGCCCTGCCGGTGTTGATCAGCTCCTCGGCGACGCGCTTGCCCTGGTTGATGGGGATCGCGAAGCCGAGGCCGATGGAGCCGGACTGGCCGTCGTCGATGCCGGAGCCGCTGTCGGCGGCGCGGATGGCGCTGTTGATGCCGATGACGCGGGCCTGCGCGTCGAGGAGGGGGCCGCCGGAGTTGCCCGGGTTTATCGGGGCGTCGGTCTGCAGGGCGTCGACATAGCTGATGTCGCTGCCGTCCCCCTTGTCGCCGCCCGCCGTGATGGGGCGGCCCTTGGCGCTGATGATGCCGGAGGTGACGGTGTTCTGGAGGTCGAAGGGGGCGCCGATGGCGACGACGGGGTCGCCGACGCGGACGCCGTCGGAGTTGCCGAGCGGCAGCGGCGCGAGGTTCTTCACACCGGTGACGCGGACGACGGCGAGGTCGTAGCCGCTGTCGCCGCCGACGAGCGTGGCACGGGCGGTCTCCCCGCCGCTGAAGGTGACGGTGATCTCGCCGCCGTCCTCCCCGGAGTCGACGACGTGGTGGTTGGTGAGGATGTGGCCGCGCTTGTCGAGGACGAAGCCGGTGCCGGTGCCCTGCGCGCCGCCGCCGCTCACATGGAGGGTGACCACACTGGGCAGGGCGCGGGCGGCGATCCCGGCGACGCTGTCCGGCGCGCGGTCCTGGCCGCCCGCCCCGGCCTGGGGCAGCTCGACGGTGGTGAGGCCGCCGTTGCGTTCCACGTACGCGCCGACGGCGCCGCCGATGACCCCGGTGAGCAGCGCGAACACCAGCGCGCCGACGAGCGCCAGGCCCCTGCGCGGCCTGCGCGGCGCACCGCCGGTGCCGTGGCCGCCGCCGGGGCCGTGGCCGCTGCCGCCGGTGAGCGGCTGGGCGGCGGGCCGGTTCCACGGGTCGTACTGGCCCCACTGCGCGGGCACCCGGGGAGCCGGGGCGGCGGGGGCGGGCGCGGGGCCGTGCGGTGCGGGGGGCCGGACGTGGGGCGGCGGGGCCGCGGCGGGGGCGGGGGCCGGGGTGCCGTAGGCGGGGGTGTGGCCGAGGACGGGGCGCTGGACGGGTGGCGCGGGCGCCCAGGGTCCGGGCTCGCCGTAGGGCGGGGTGCGGTACTCGTCGGGCGCGTGCAGCGGAGTGCCGCCGGGGCGGTGCGCGCCGGGAGCGGCTTCGGGCGCGGCCGGCGGGACCTGCGCGGGTGCCGCCGCCGGGGCCTGCGCGGGTGCCGCTCCGGTCTGGGCGGGGGCCGGCTCGGGGGCGGTGGCCGGCTGCGGGGCGGTGGATGCCGGCGCCTCGGGCCGGCGGGGGGCGGCCACGGCTGGGGCCTCGGCAACGGCAGGGACCTCCGCGGCGGCAGGGGCAGCGGCATCCGGGGTGCCCGCCGCGTCCGCCGTGCCGGGTGTCGCCTGGGCCGGGGCTGGGGCGGCGTCCAGCTGGGGCGGGACGCTCTTGGTCAGGGACGGGCCCGGAGCGGGCGCCGCGCCCTCGGCGGGGGCGGGCGGCTGGGCCGGGGGGCCCGCCGGGACCGGCGCGGCGGCCGCCCCACGCGGGGTGGGGCGGCTCCACCAGGTTCGCTTGGGCTGGGTGGGCTTCCCGTCGTCCATGTTCTCCCCGCTACTGGCCACTCAGCGCCCCTCCGGCGCCCCTGACCACGGATTCAACCAGGTGGGCCAGGGCGCCGTTCAGGGTATCGGGGGCGCCTTGGGTGACGGGTGCGCCGTCCGTACGGGAACGGGGGCGCCTATCAGCGGCAGCGTGTTCGCGCCGATCAGCGGTGTGGCCGTGTGGAGGAACGGCGGGGCGGCCGGGTGCTGGGCGCGCACCTGGACGGCGCCGGGCGCGAGGATGCCGGGCCGGTCCGCGAACCGTCCCGTGCCCGTGCCCGCGCCGACGCCCGTGGCGGAGCGGCGGCGGCTGTTCTCCGCGGTGGCCGGCTGCCCGGCGGACGGGGACCGCAGCGGCGTCACGTTGTTCCCCGAGCCCTCGCCGCGCGCGTCCACGGTCGTGACGGTCGGCACGGCACCGCTCAGCGCGATGGCGGCGAACGACACGGCGCTCGCCGCGGCGAACGCGAACCTGCGGGCACGCCACGGCGACCGGTCGCCTTCGCGGCCGACCTCGTGGATGCGGAAGCCCGCCCGCTCGGCGGGGGCGTGCTCGTCGGCCGGGACGTAGCCGAAGCCGCCGGGCCGCATCCCGAACGGACCGGGCGCGGAACCGGGACGTCCGCCGTCCCGGGCGTGCCCGGGCCCCACCTGGCCGGTGCCCAGCGCGCCGCCCGGGAGGCCGCCGCCGCCGAACGGCGGGCCGCCGTCGGATGCGGCGCCGCCGGGCAGACCCTGCAGACGCGCCAGCAGCCCCGCGGGGGGCGGGGGCGGGGCGGCTTCGGCGAAGTAGTTCTTCAGGCGGCGCTGCGCGTCCGCCTCGGCTTTGCAGCGGGCGCACGTCGCCAGATGGGCGAGGACCCGCTCGCGGGCGTCATGACCCAGCTCGCCGTCGACCAGCGCGGCGAGCCGGTCCCCCAGATGCTGTTCCGCTGGGGTCGGACGTGTGCCACTCACGCGGCTCCGCCCTCCGCCCCCACGGCGACGAACGCGCGCTCGGGCCGTGCGATGACGCGCTGCGCTCCGGCCCGCGCCTCGGGCGAGCGGTGCTTGAGCGCCTTGCGCAGATGCGACCGGCCGCGGTGGATGCGGCTGCGGACCGTGCCGAGCTTCACGCCGAGCGTCGCGGCGATCTCCTCGTACGACAGGCCCTCGATGTCGCAGAGCACGACGGCGGCGCGGAACTCCGGCGCCAGCGTGTCCAGCGCCTGCTGCACGTCCGCGTCGAAGTGCGTGTCGTGGAAGGCCTGCTGGGGCGACGGCTCGCGGCTGGGCAGCCGCTCGGCCGCGTCCTCGCCGAGCGCGTCGAAGCGGATGCGCTGCTTGCGCCGCACCATGTCCAGGAACAGGTTCGTGGTGATGCGGTGCAGCCAGCCCTCGAACGTGCCGGGGGTGTAGGTCGACAGCGAGCGGAAGACGCGGACGAAGACCTCCTGGGTGAGGTCCTCGGCGTCGTGCTGGTTGCCCGTCAGACGGTAGGCGAGGCGGTACACGCGGCCGCTGTGCGTGCTGACGATCTCCTCCCAGGTCGGGGGAGCCCACGCCTGCGATTCCGCATCCGATGCGAAGGTCGCCGTCGTGGCTGCGGTCTCGGTGGCGGCATGGGTGCTGTCAGCGGTGTCGGTCACGGATTTCGGCTCACCCGCCGACCTGAGGAAGCGCCGCAAACGCGCTCCTCTCCGATCCACAGGCGCAGCCGCACCTCCCCTGTCGGCTCTGGTGGTGTCCAGTGGAGCCCCTACCATAGCCACCTCGCCCGTTAGCTCCGGATAAGAATCTTTACGAGAATTTGGGACCGACTTCGGGTCTTGGGTCCGCCCGGCCGCCCCCACCCCTTCCCAACGCCTGGTCCCATCTGCGGGTTCCCGACCGCGAGCGACTACAGTCACCGTTGCCAACTACGGGAACAGGAGAGGGTCATTACCGCCAACCGGCAGACGAGCTGGGCCTTCGCCGACGCCTTCGCGGCCGAGGACGACGCTCTGCGCTGGGCCCGGGACCGGGCCCGGGAGGCAGGGGTGCCCTCGGTGTCCCCCGGCACCGGTGCCGCACTGCGGATGCTCGCCGCCACGGCGGACGCCAAGGCCGTCGCGGAGATCGGCACGGGCACCGGCGTCTCCGGGATCTACCTCCTGCTGGGCATGCGGCCGGACGGGGTGCTCACCACCGTGGACCCGGAGCCGGACCGGCAGCAGTTCGCCAAGCAGGCGTTCCGCGCGGCGGGCTTCGCCGGGAACCGGGCCCGCTTCATCCCCGGCCGGGCGCTGGACGTGCTGCCGAGGCTGGCGGACGGCGGATACGACGTGGTCTTCTGCGACGGCGACCGCACCGAGTACCTGGCGTACCTCGACGAATCGTTGCGGCTGCTGCGGCCGGGCGGCCTGGTGTGCTTCGAGGGCGTCTTCGCGGACGGCCGGACGGTCGACTCGGGCGTCCAGCCGGTGGAGGTGCTGACGCTGCGCGAGCTGCTGCGGACGGTCCGGGAGAGCGACGCGCTGGTGCCGTCGCTGCTGCCGGTGGGCGACGGGCTGCTCTGCGCCGTACGCCGGGGCTGAACCTCCCGGTGGCGCGGAGCGGAGTCCACGCGGGCGTCAGGCGCGACGGGGCGGGCCGAACGGGGCCGGGAGGTCCACGCGTGTGCGGGAGGCCGGTCGGGAGCCGCGCGCCCGCCGGGCGGGCACCCGCCGCGGCGCCCGCGCCCGGGACCGGAGCCCTCGGGGACGTACGGCCCCTGCGAGCGAAAGCCCCGGCGCGGTGCGGGCACCGGCCGGGGCGATCGGGAAAACGTGGGGCGTAAGCGTCAGCTCGTGACCTTCTTCAGCTCCTCGCCGAGGGCTACGGCCTCGTCCGGGGTCAGCTCGACGACAAGCCGACCGCCGCCTTCGAGCGGAACGCGCATGACGATGCCCCGCCCCTCCTTGGTCACCTCGAGCGGGCCGTCGCCCGTCCGCGGCTTCATGGCCGCCATGCTCGTTCCCCTTCCTGAAACCAGCTCATCGTTCAGCCGATGGCCCTCGGGAAAGGGCGCGGACCGGCGTCGAACACATTGCTTCCAGGTCATTATCCCGCATGGCGACACCCGATGACCAACATCGGGCCGGACAGCTTGGGCAACGTGATCTCGCAAAACCCCTCATTTCGGCGATCCTCCTGCCATACTTCGCCGCTGCCGCGTCCCGCGCGGGCGCCCGTCGTTTGACGCAGGTCACATGCCGGAGCCCGATGATCTCCGCCATGCTGGGCGGGACACGACCGCCGGAGCCGCAAAGGGGACCCTGCCATGGCCGACACCGTGCTGTACGAGGTGAACGACGGACTCGCCACCGTCACCATCAACCGGCCGGACGCGATGAACGCGATGAACACCGAGGCGAAGGTCGCCCTGCGGGACGCCCTGCAGGCCGCCGGCGCCGATCCGGCCGTGCGCGCGGTGCTGCTGACGGCGACGGGCCGGGCCTTCTGCGTGGGCCAGGACCTCAAGGAGCATGTGCGGTCGCTGACCGGCGAGGACGCCATGCGGACCGTACGGGAGCACTACAACCCGATCGTCCGGGCGATCACCGGCATGCCCAAGCCCGTGGTGGCCGGGGTGAACGGGGTCGCGGCGGGTGCCGGCTTCGGCTTCGCGCTGGCGGCGGACTACCGGGTCGTCGCGGACACGGCGTCGTTCAACACCTCGTTCGCCGGGGTGGCGCTCAGCGCCGACTCGGGCCTCTCCTGGACGCTGCCCCGCCTGATCGGCGCCAGCCGGGCCGCCGACCTGATGATGTTCCCGCGCTCCCTGTCGGCTAGCGAGGCGTACGAGCTGGGCCTGGTGAACAAGCTCGTACCGGCCGCCGACCTGGCCGCCGAGGCGCTGAGGACCGCGCGAGCCCTGGCGGAGGGGCCGACGCTGGCGTACGCGTCGATCAAGGAGGCCATGGCGTACGGCGCCGGGCACACCCTGGAGGAGTCGCTGGTCAAGGAGGACGAGCTGCAGACGCGTGCGGGCGCCTCCGAGGACCACCGGATCGCGGTGGAGGCGTTCCTCGCCAAGGAGAAGCCGAAGTACGTCGGCCGCTAGGAGGCGGGGACGGCCGGGCGCGTGGTGCGGGCGACGCAGTCCGCGAGGTGGTCGTCGACCAGGCCGCACGCCTGCATCAGCGCGTATGCCGTGGTGGGGCCGACGAAGCGGATGCCGCGCTGCTTCAGGGCCTTCGCCAGGGCCGTCGACTCCGGCGTGACCGCGGGGACGTCCGCGAGGGTGCGGGGCACCGGGCGGGTCGCCGGGTCCGGGGCGTGGGACCAGATCAGCCGGTCCAGCTCCCCGGGTTCCCACCCGGCGAGGACCCGCGCGTTGGCGAGCGTCGCGTCGATCTTGGCCCGGTTGCGGATGATGCCCTCGTCGGCGAGGAGCCGCTCCCTGTCGGTGTCCGTGAACGCGGCGACGGCCGCGATCCGGAAGTCCGCGAAGGCCCGCCGGAAGCCCTCCCGGCGGCGCAGGATCGTGATCCACGACAGACCGGACTGGAACGCCTCCAGGCAGAGCCGTTCGAACAGGGCGTCGTCACCGTGGACGGGGCGGCCCCACTCGCCGTCGTGGTACGGCAAGTAGTCGGGGGTCGACACGCCCCACGGGCAGCGCGGCGCGCCGTCCGGTCCGGGCACGGCCCCGCCGGTCACCGGTGCCCCTCCCCGTCCCGCGCGTCGCCGCCGTCCCGTACGCCGCCGTCCTGGCGCGTCCCGCGGTCGCCGTGACCGGCGCTGTCGCCGGGCGCGGCCGTGTCGTCGTACGCGGTGGTGCCGGGCGCGGCCGTGTCCTCGTACGCCGTCGCGTCGTCGTACGCGGGCGGCTCGGGGGCCGGGTGCTTGGCGAAGAGGTCCGTGCGGCCGGACGCGGTGGCCTGGGCGCCGGCCAGCGCGGACTCCAGCTCCGCGATGCGGGCGTCCCGCTCGGCCAGTTCGGCGGCCAGCCGGTCCAGCACGTCGTCGACGTCGGTCATCCGGTAGCCGCGCGGGGCGAGCGGCAGCCGCAGCGTCTCCACGTCGGCGCGGGTGACGGGCCGGGTGAGCGGCAGCGGGTCGGCCAGGTGCTCGGGCGGCGCCTCGGGCAGCACCTCGTTCTCCGGGCCGCCGACCACCGCTAGGGTCACCGCGGCCACGACGACGACCATGGCTACAGCCAAGAACCAGAACACAGTGCGCCTCTCCCGGGGCCGGAAACATGGAGCGTAGAACGTCCGGTGCCGATCGTGCCATGCGGTCGCTGCGGTTAGGGTCGCAGGGACGTTACGCGAGGAGGACTTACGGGATGCTGCGCCTGGGACGACGCGAATTCGACGCGCACGAGCCGGTGGTCATGGCGATCGTGAACAGGACCCCGGACTCCTTCTACGACCAGGGGGCCACGTTCCGCGACGAGCCCGCGCTGGAGCGGGTGGAGCAGGCCGTGGCCGAGGGCGCGGCGATCATCGACATCGGCGGGGTGAAGGCGGGGCCCGGCGAGGAGGTCGACGCCGACGAGGAGGCGCGGCGCACGGTCGGCTTCGTGGCCGAGGTGCGGCGCCGCCACCCCGACGTGGTGATCAGCGTGGACACCTGGCGGCACGAGGTCGGCGAGGCCGTGTGCGAGGCCGGCGCGGACCTGCTGAACGACGCGTGGGGCGGTGTGGACCCCAAGCTCGCGGAGGTCGCCGCCCGGTACCGGGTGGGTCTGGTGTGCACCCACGCGGGCGGCGCCGAGCCGCGCACCCGGCCGCACCGGGTCACGTACGACGACGTGATGGCGGACATCCTGCGCGTCACGGTCGGGCTGGCCGAGCGGGCGGTGGAGCTGGGCGTGCCGCGCGAGTCGGTGCTGATCGACCCGGGTCACGACTTCGGGAAGAACACCCGGCACTCGCTGGAGGCGACGCGGCGGCTCGGGGAGATGGTGGAGACGGGGTGGCCGGTGCTGGTGTCCCTGTCGAACAAGGACTTCGTGGGCGAGACGCTGGACCGGCCGGTGAAGGAGCGGGTCCTCGGGACGCTGGCGACGACGGCGGTGTCGGCGTGGCTGGGCGCCCAGGTGTACCGGGTGCACGAGGTCGCGGAGACGCGGCAGGTGCTGGACATGGTGGCGAGCATCGCCGGGCACCGGGAGCCGGCGGTGGCCCGGCGCGGGCTGGCGTGAGCCGTCCCGCCGCACGGCCCGCGCGCACCGGCGCCTGCCGGTCCGGATCGCGACCCACGCGGCGCGAGCCGGCCGGCCGGGGCCCGCGGGGCCGGCGGTGACCGGTCCGGTCGCGTCGGCCCCCTGACCGCCGCGCCCGCCGGGAGGCGGAAGCCCGGGCGGGCGCCTCCCGGCGGGCGCGGGGGTTCAGCGGCCGGCTTCCTTGCTGACCAGGGCGACGGCCTCGTCCACGTCGTCCGTGACGTGGAACAGCATCAGGTCCCGCTCGGCGGCCTTGCCCTGCGCGATGACGGTGTCGCGCAGCCAGTCGACGAGGCCGGACCAGTACTCCGTGCCGAACAGGACGATCGGGAAGCGGGTGACCTTGCGCGTCTGGACGAGGGTCAGCGCCTCGAACAGCTCGTCGAGCGTCCCGAGGCCGCCGGGCAGGACGACGAAGCCCTGCGCGTACTTGACGAACATCGTCTTCCGCACGAAGAAGTAGCGGAAGTTGATGCCGATGTCGACGTGCGGGTTGATCCCCTGCTCGAACGGCAGCTCGATGCCGAGGCCGACGGAGATGCCCTTCGCCTCGCGCGCGCCCTTGTTCGCGGCCTCCATGGCGCCCGGCCCGCCGCCCGTGATGACGGCGAAGCCCGCCTCGACGAGCGCCCGGCCGAGCTTCACGCCCGCCTCGTACTCGGGGGTGCCGGCCGGGGTGCGGGCCGAGCCGAAGACGCTGATCGCGCTGGGCAGTTCGGCCAGCGCGCCGAAGCCCTCGACGAACTCGGACTGGATGCGCATGACCCGCCAGGGGTCGGTGTGGACCCAGTCCGAGTCGCCCGCCGTGTCCAGGAGCCGCTGATCGGCCGTGCCGGGCTGGACCTGATCCCTGCGGCGGAGCACCGGCCCCAGCCGCTGCTCCGCCAGTGCTCGCAGTCCCTCGGCCTCGGGCTTCCCCATGATCTGCTCCCTCCGCTGAACATCGTTTGCCAGGGTCAGCGTAGGGCGGGAAATGTGAAGAGTGGCGAAATTGTGGTCGTCAGGCAGTGAGCCAGTCGTACAGGCGCCGCTCGCAGTGGGTGATCCGCTCGGTCACGACGTGCTCGTCCCGCTTGTGCGCGAAGATCGGGTTGCCGGGCCCGTAGTTGACGGCGGGCACGCCCAGGGCGCTGAAGCGGGAGACGTCGGTCCAGCCGAACTTGGGCTTGGCCGTGCCGCCGACGGCCTCCATGAACGCCGCCGCGGCCGGGTGGGACAGACCGGGCAGGGCGCCGCCGGAGTGGTCGTCCACCACGAACTCGTCCACACCGCAGTCGGCGAACACCTCCCGTACGTGCTTCTCCGCCTCCTCCGGGGTGCGGTCGGGGGCGTAGCGGAAGTTCACGACGACGGTGCACTCGTCGGGGATGACGTTGGTGGCGACGCCGCCCGTGATGCCGACGGCGTTGAGGCCCTCGTGGTACTCCAGGCCGTCGATGACGGGGCGGCGCGGTTCGTACGAGGCGAGGCGGGCGAGCACGGGGGCGGCGGCGTGAATGGCGTTGGAGCCCATCCAGGAGCGGGCGGAGTGGGCGCGCTCACCACGCAGGGTGAGGCTGACGCGCAGGGTGCCCTGGCAGCCGCCCTCGACCTCGCCGTCGGACGGCTCCAGCAGGACGGCGAAGTCGCCCGCGAGCCAGTCGGGGTGGGCGGCGGCCACATGTCCGAGACCGTTGAGGTGTGCGGCGACCTCCTCGTTGTCGTAGAAGACGAACGTGAGGTCGCGGTTGGGCTCCGGCACGGTGGCGGCGATGCGGAGCTGGACGGCGACGCCGGACTTCATGTCGGACGTGCCGCAGCCCCACAGGACGCCGTTCTCGTCCAGCCGGGAGGGGACGTTGTCGGCGATCGGGACGGTGTCGATGTGCCCGGCGAGGACCACCCGCTCGGCGCGGCCGAGGTGGGTGCGGGCGACGACGTTGTTGCCGTACCGGTCGACGGTGAGGTGCGGGAGGGCGCGCAGGGCCTCCTCGATGGCGTCCGCGAGGGGCTTCTCGGTGCCGCTGACCGACGGGAAGTCGACCAGGGCGGCGGTCAGTGCCGGACCGTCCAGCGTCAGGTCCAGAGCGGTGTGGAGGGGCGCTTCGGGCAGGGAGTCGGGCATGTGACGACCCTATCCCGGCCCCTAGTACGGTTGTCCGCGTGTCCGAGTCCGCCGCTCCTGCTTCCCGTCCCCGCCGCGGCCGCCGTGTCCGGGTCGCGGCGTCGTTCGCCGTCCTGCTGGCCGTCGCCGGTTATGTGGCGATGCGGTACGAGTCGGGCGGCGGCGGCACCCCGACCTGCGTGGTGGGCAGCGGAAGCCACACGTACACCCTCTCGCCCGAGCAGGCGGCGAACGCCGCGACGATCTCCGCCGTGGGCACCACCCGGAAGATGCCCGAGCGGGCCGTGACGATCGCGCTGGCGACCGCGCTCCAGGAGTCGGCGCTGCGCAACATCGACTACGGCGACCGCGACTCGCTGGGCCTGTTCCAGCAGCGGCCGTCGCAGGGCTGGGGCACGCCGGAGCAGATCATGGACCCGGTGTACTCGGCCGGCATCTTCTACGACCGGCTGGCCGAGGTGCCGGGGTACTCGCGGCTGCCGCTGACGGTGGCCGCGCAGCGGGTGCAGCGCAGCGGCTTCCCGCAGGCGTACGCGAAGCACGAGCCGGACGCGGCGCTGCTGGCGGCGGCGCTGACGGGCCGCTCGGCGGCGTCGCTCACCTGCGCGCCGATACGCGGGGCGAAGCCGGGCGACCCGGAGCGGGTGCGCGGCGAGCTGGTGCGGGCGTTCGGCCCGGCCGTGCTGGGCGGGGCGCCCGGGGCCGGCGCGGCGGACGGGCCCGAGGACGGCAAGGGCGGCGGCACGGGGCCCGGCGGTACGGCACCGGGCGGCGCGGGCGGTACGGCTTCGGCGCGGCCGGAGGGCGGGGGCGACCCCCGCACGGTGCGGCTGCCGGTGCCCGCGCAGGTGGACTCCTCCGGGCCGGAGGGCGGCGCGGCGGACGGCGGGTCGCGGCGCGGCTGGGAGCTGGCGCAGTGGGCGGTGGCCCAGGCGCAGGCGCTGCGCGTCACCGAGGTCGCGTACGCGGGCCGGGTGTGGAGCGCCCGCGAGGCGGACGAGGGCTGGCGCGAGGACGGTTCGGGCGGGCGGCCGGACACGGCCGAGGTCGTCATCCGCGTCGCGGAGTAGGCGCGCCGGGCCCCGGAGCGGGGGCGGCCCCCGGCCCGCCGGGCGTGGGCGCCCGCGCCCCGGGCCGCCGGAGCGTGACGGCGCATCGTAGCCGTCGCTTATCACAGCGTAATCACGGCGCACCCGGACGCCATTCGCTCAGCCGTCCGGCCGTTCGCCCGACCGGGCCGCTTGGGCCCCGCCGGAACCCCCGGCGGCCAGGGGCTCCACGCGGCACCGGCGGGTCGGGCGATCACCCGGCGGGGACTGCGGAGGGACGATTCTGCGGACGCTCGCCCGGCACTTTGTTTGCCCGGTTTTGGGCGGTGCCGATCATTGGGCGCATTGCCAACTCTTTACCCGGCGTCACCGCAACCTCCCCCCGCCTCCCAGCGGTTGTCACAGCGTCCGATCGTCGGACAGGCATCACAGCCACACGACACTTCCCCGTCGAAGGAGCATCATGTCCCTCCCCCTGACCCGCCGGATCGCCAGTGCCGCGCTGCTCACCGCAGCGGGAGCGGCCTCCGTGGTCGGTGCGGCCGGCTCCGCGAGCGCCGTGGACCTCCCCCAGACCAGCGACCTCGCCGGCGGCGTCACCGCCCTCGACACCGCGCAGGTCACGGACACGGTCGGCGCCGCATCGGAGAACGCCACGGGCCTCGCGGGCGGTGCGGGCGGCGAGACCGTGGAGAAGGCCGTACCGGTCGCCGGCAAGACCCTCGGCCGCGCGGCCGACCAGGCCACGCCGACCGCCAAGAAGGCCGTCGGCGAGGTCGCGCGCGGCGCGGGCCAGGCCGTCGGCGACACCGCCAAGAAGGGCCTGCCCGGCGACGGTCTCCTCGGCGGCCTGCCGGTCTCCACGCCGCTCGGCTGACCCCCGCTCCCCCGGTACGGCGAGGGCCCGGATCGCACCGCGCGATCCGGGCCCTTCCCGTGTCCGTGCGCCCGTGCCCGGCGGCGGCACCCGCCCCGGGCCGGCCGTCAGCCCAGGCGCTTGACCGCGGCCGAGACCCGCTCGTCCGTCGCGGTGAACGCGACCCGCACGAAGCGGTCCCCGGCCGTCCCGTAGAAGTCGCCCGGCGCGACCAGCACGCCCAGCTCCGCCAGGTACCCGACGGTGTCCCAGCAGGGCTCGTCGCGGGTCGCCCACAGGTAGAGGCTCGCCTCGCTGTGCTCGATGCGGAAGCCGTGCGCCACCAGTGCCGTCCGCAGCGCGTCGCGCCGCCGCGCGTACCGCTCGCGCTGCTCGCGCACATGGGCGTCGTCGCCCAGCGCGGCGACCGTCGCGGCCTGCACCGGGGCGGCCGTCATCATGCCGCCGTGCTTGCGGATCTGGAGCAGCTCGCCCAGCACGGCCGCGTCGCCCGCGATGAACGCGGCGCGGTAGCCCGCCAGGTTGGACCGCTTGGACAGCGAGTGGACGGCGACGATCCCGTCGTACGAGCCGCCGCACACGTCCTCGTGGAGCACGGACACCGGGTCGGCCTCCCAGCCGAGCTCCAGGTAGCACTCGTCGCTGAAGAGCAGCACGCCGTGCTCGCGCGCCCAGGCGACGATCCGGATCAGCTCGTCCTTGGCGAGGACGCGGCCCGTCGGGTTGGACGGGGAGTTGAGCCACAGCAGCCGCAGGCCCGCCGGGTCCAGCTCCGTCGGGTCGTCGTACACGACCGGGGTCGCGCCGGCGAGGCGGGCGCCGACCTCGTACGTCGGGTAGGCCAGGCGCGGGTAGGCGACCTTGTCGCCGGGGCCGAGGCCCAGCTGCGTGGGCAGCCAGGCGACCAGCTCCTTGGAGCCGACGACCGGCAGGACGTTCGGATGGGCGATGCCCCGGGCGCCCAGCCGGCGCTCGCACCAGCCGGTGAGGGCGTCGCGGAGGGCGGCCGTCCCCCACACCGTGGGGTAGCCGGGCGAGTCGGCCGCCTCGACCAGGGCCCGGCGGATCAGCTCGGGTACGGGGTCCACCGGGGTGCCGACCGACAGGTCGACGATGCCGTCGGGGTGGGCCGCTGCCGTCTTCTTGTAGGGCTCCAGCTTGTCCCAGGGGAAGACGGGAAGGCGGGAGGAGACTGCGGACACGGTGCTCACTTTCTCGTGGATGCGGCGCCTGACGGGCCCGCCGCGGGCACGAACGACGCGGTCCCGTACGGCTGGAGGGCCGTACGGGACCGACGACGATGGATCAAGCGATCAGCCGTTCTGCGGCGGCAGGGCGGCGATGAAGGGGTGGTCGCGCTCGATCAGACCGAGCTTGGAGGCCCCACCCGGCGAGCCGAGCTCGTCGAAGAACTCGACGTTCGCCTTGTAGTAGTCCTTCCACTCCTCCGGGGTGTCGTCCTCGTAGAAGATCGCCTCGACCGGGCAGACCGGCTCACAGGCCCCGCAGTCGACGCATTCGTCCGGGTGGATGTACAAGGACCGCTGGCCCTCGTAGATGCAGTCGACGGGGCACTCCTCGATGCACGCCTTGTCCTTCACGTCGACACAAGGCTGCGCGATGACGTAGGTCACGCTGTCGTTCCTCCTTGGTAGGGCTGGCTCTGCGCGGGAGCGCGGCGTCGTCGATGCCCGCACCTAGTATCTCCGTTCTTGGAGACGAACCGAACAGGAGGGGCGGACAGAGCTGTGGAGTTCACTGCGGGCGGACGCCTGGAAGTCCAGATCACACCCTCTGACGTGGGCAAACGGGTGTCTGTCCGCCGCCTGGGCGATCCGGGTTCCCAGGCGGAGACGTTCACGGACACGGTCGGCGTTCTCACATCCTGGGCAGAAGGTGTGCTGCTGATCACACGACGGACCGGTGAGACGGTGCGGATCGCCGAGTCGTCGCTGGTCGCGGGCAAGGTCGTCCCGGCCGCCCCGGCCCGCAGGCGCGGCCCCGCGGCGGGCTTCGAGGAGCTGGCGCGGGCCCAGGCGCGGGCCTGGCAGCCGGTGGAGAGCGAACCGCTCGGAGGGTGGACACTGCGCGCCGCGCACGGATTCACCCGGAGGGCCAACTCCGCCCTGGCGCTCGGCGACCCCGGCATGCCCCTCGACGACGCGCTCGCCCGGGTCCGCGACTGGTACGCCGCGCGCGGCCTTCCCCCGTACGTGCAGGCGGCGACCGGCGCGGAGGGCACCCAGGAGGCGCTGTGCGCGGCGCTGGAGGAGCGGGGCTGGCGGCGCGAGGTGTCGGCGGAGGTGCGGATCGGGGGCCTCGCGGCCGTCGCGGACCTGGCCGCCGGGACGGGCCGCGTGACGCTGTCCCGTACGCCGGACGAGGCATGGCTGCGGCGGTACCAGCGGGTGGGCGAACCGGGCCCGCATGTGCTGAGCGTCCTGTCCGCGGGGCCCTCGGTGTGGTTCGCCTCGATAGCCGGCGAGGGTGAGGTGCCGGTGGCGATCGGCCGCTGTGTGGTCGACGCACGGTGGGCGGGGTTCATGGCGGTGGAGGTCGACCCGGCGCACCGGCGGCAGGGGCTCGCCCGGGCGGTGATGGCCGCGCTGGCCGGCCGCGCGCTGGAGGAGGGCGCGTCGGCGGCCTGGCTGCAGGTGGAGACCGACAACGACGCGGCCCGCGCCCTGTACGAGGGCATGGGCTTCGCGGTCCACCACCGCTACCACCACTTCCGCGTCTCCTGAGGGGTACCCGAGGCGTATGCACGAGGACACCGCACCCGACCCGTGGCGGACCCGGTTCGCCGAGGCGGCCCGCGAGGAGCGGCCCGACCTGGCGGAGCTGTGCCTGCTGATCGGCGCCGTCGCCGAACCGGGGCTGGACCAGGCCGCGATGGACGCCGCGGAGATCGAGCTGGACCGGCTGGCCGGCCTCCTGCCGTACGGGCCGAAGACGCCGCGGGGCTGGGCGGAGGCGCTGGCCTCGCTGCTCGGCGGGCGGTACGACTTCCACGGGACGCCGGGCGACTACCGGCGCCTGGAGTCGTCGCTGCTCCACCAGGTGCTGCGGCGCCGCCGGGGGCTGCCGATCCTGCTGTCCGTGGTGTGGATGGAGGTGGCGCGGCGGGCGGGCGCGCCGGTGTACGGGGTGGCGCTGCCGGGGCACTTCGTCGTCGGGTTCGGGGACCCGGGCGAGCGGGTGCTGGCGGACCCGTTCGCGGGGGGCCGGCCGATGACCGAGGCGGACACGGAGCTGCTGGTGGCGGGCGCCACCGGGGAGCCGCTGCGGCCCTCGATGCTGCTGCCGGCGGACCCGCTGGAGATGGTGCTGCGCATCCTCAACAACATCCGCGCCTGGGCGGCCGGCCGGCCCGAGCGCTCCGACGTGGCGCTGTGGGCGGTGGAGCTGGCGCTGCTGCTGCCCGCCCACCCGGCGCGGCTGTGCTACGAGCGCGCGCAACTCCTCGTGGAGCGCGGGGAGTTCCTGGCGGGGGCCGCGGAGATCGAGCGTTACGCGGACGTGGTCGCCGCGGTGGAGCCGACCACCGCCGCCACCCTGCGCGCCCGCGCCCGGGCGGCCCGCGCCCGGCTCAACTGACGCGCGACGCGAGGAGGGCCGCTCCCGCCGCGGCGGGGGCGGCCCTCCTCGTGTCCGGGGGCGGAACGGTCAACCCTGCGGGTCCAGTTCGATGGTGACGGTGCGCTCGGCCTCCGTCTTGCCGACGAGGGCCTTGTGCATCGCCGCCGCCACGTCGTCGGCGGACAGCTGGTGCTTCTTGCCGTCCCCCTTGGTGATCATGACGCCGTCGAAGGTGCCGTCGAGGAGGCGGTTGATGGCCTCCTTGTCGTAGTACGGCTCCAGGCGGTTGCCGACCGCCTTCATCGACAGGATCTGCGGCAGGGACCGCTGCGGGCCGAACTGGATCTGCTTGCCGCCCGCCTTGATGGTGATCAGGCCGGACATCGCGGGCTCGGCGAACTCCCGCATGGCCCGGTCGATCTCGGCCTGCTGGATCATCGGCTCGCGGGTGGCGACGGGCAGCTCCACGACGTTCGGCCGGCCGGTCTCGACCTGGGCGCGGTAGGCGTCCCTGACGAAGAGCATCGAACGCCGCACGTCGATCACCGTGCCGGCCTTGCCCGGTACGGGGACGGCCTTGCCGGGCTCGAACTTGACCGTGCCCTCGGTGACCGCTCCGGAGCCGCCGCCCAGACCGGACAGGGCGACCCCCAGCTTCTCCTCGTCCACCGGGATCACCGGCTGGGCGACCCGCTCGGCGCCGAACAGGGAGCCGATCACGGTCACCGGGTTGTAGTCGCTGCCGGCGGCGGCGCGCACGGTCGCCTGGCTGTCCAGGGAGAGGCCGGCCTTGTCGGGGGCGAGGGTGCGGCTGCGCCCGCCGACCTCCAGCTGGAGCGGCCGCGCGGCGCGGGGGCCCAGCGCGGCGTCCAGCTTCTGGACGGCCTCCTCCTTGGTGGAGCCGCCGATGTCCACTCCGAGCACGGTGGTGCCCTTGGGGACGTCCGCCTGGTTGAGGAGCAGCCCGGCGCCGTAGGCGACGCTGGCGGCGACGACCACGCCGACGGCGAGGAGGACCAGCTTGGAGCGGCCCTTCTTGGCGGGGGCCGGCGCGGCGCGGGTGGCCGGCGGCGGGGTGGGCGCGGGCGCCTCGGGAGCGGGCTCGTCCAGCGCCGGCGGGTACGCGTCGAACGTGTCGTCGTACCCGTCGGGCCGTCCGGCCGCGCGGGCGGGGCCGGACATCGGGAACGGCGACGGCGCGGGCGCGTCGAGATCGTCCTGCGAGACGACGGGGATGCCGCTGGTGAGCGTGTCGCCCGAGACCTGGCCGGGCGGCGGGCCGGGGTGCGGCTCGGGGGCCGGGTGGGGCTTCTGCGGGGTGAGGATCGCGGTGTCGTCGGACATGCCGCCGCCCGGCGCGGGCGCCGGTCCGGTCCGGGGGGCCGTGGCGGCGGCACCTCCGGTGGCGCGCAGCGCGGCGGTGCCGAAGGCGGGTCCCGACGTGGGGCCGGTGGGGCCGGTGGGACCCGAGGGGCCGGGGGAGCCGCCGGGGCCGGTCGGGCCCGTGAGGTCGGCCAGGGCGGAGATGCCCGAGGTGGCGGGGGAGCCCGAGGCGCCGGGGCCGCCGGGCGCGTCGGAGAAGTGGGGCATGCCGGGGGCACCGGCGCCGTCCCGGGGCCGGGTCTGCGGACCGCCGGGCGCGCCATCGCCGGAGGCGGCGGACGTCGCGGCGTATCCGGCGCCGTTGCCGCCCGCGCCCGGGGCAGGGCCGGTGGCCGCGCCGGTCACCGGGGACCCGTCGGTGCCCGCGCCGGGCGCGGCGGCCGGGCCGGGACCGGCGGCCGGGCCCGCGTCGGGCGCTGCCGGACCCTCGGCGGTGGCATCGGCGGGCGCGGCGGTGGGCGCCTTGCGCGGTGCGAACCAGTCGCTGGTGGGCTTCTCCCGTACGGCGGCGCCCGGCGCCGGGTCGTCCATGTCCGGGCGGGGCGTCTGGGCCGTCCGCTCGGCGGGGCTCTCCTGCTCCGGCTCGTCGGCGGGAGCGTCCTGGCCGCCGCCGTTCACCGGCTTGCGCACGACGACCGGCGGGATGGGCCGCGACCCCGGAATGTTGATCCGGATGCGGGTGGTCAGGGTCGTCTCGGTCTTCTTCTCCTCCGGCTGCGCGGGCGCGCCGGCCCCGGAGGCGTCCTGGTACTGGGGCGACCCGTACGGCGGGGTTCCCGAGGGGTACGCGGCTCCGCCACGTCCCTGGGGCCCGGAGGACGAAGTGTCAGTTTCACGACTCAAAGCAGGATCTCCCGGTTGGCTCCGCCGCCCGCTCTCACACCCACGGGCGCCCGGCGGCGCGCACCACCATACTGGCCACGGTCACCGCGCCACCCCCTGCCAGGGGAACATCACCGGGCAATGCGACTCAAGTTCGGGCACGTCCACCGTCAAGTGGCCCGCCCCGCCCGTGCTGTTGCGGCAGCAGCGAGAGGGTGGCGCACATCACAGCGATCGCCATCCCGCCGAGGACGAACACCAGATCGGTCATACCGCCCCACAGGACCTTGTCGCCCTCGCCGCGCCCGAAGCCGATCGCCACGACGGCGGCCAGCCAGCCCGCTCCGGACGACAGGACGCCCGCCTGCCCTCCGACGGCGCGCAGGCCCCCGTAGAAGAGGGCGGCCGTCGCCAGCAGGGCCAGCAGCAGCCCGGCGGGGAGCCACGCGGCCTGGAACAGCGCCCCGGCCAGCCCGACGAGGACGCCCAGCACGACGAGGACCGCGTGGGTGAGGGCCTTCACCACCGTGCTCATACCGCGACCCCCGCGAACAGGTCGGTCTCCCGCTCCCCCGCCGGAGCGCCCGACGCACCGCGCGCCAGCTGGTAGAACTCACGCTCGAAGAGGGGCTGTCCGAGGTCGTTGGACAGGGCGAAGAACCGGTCCCGCACCACGATCTGGGTGGCGTGCGCGCGCATGGCCGCTGCCTTGCGGCCGGCGTACGCGGTGCCGTCGATCTCGGCGGTGACCAGCTCGTCGTCCACCACGCCCGGTACGTCCCCGATGTCGGCGATGCCGGGGAAGGCGACGTCGGTCGCGGCGCGCAGGGCGGCGAAGCCGTCCTCGGCAACCGAGCGGGGCACCCGGTTCCAGTAGATCTTCGCGATGGTGTGCGGGGCGCCCAGGCCGGGCGCGTACGCGGGGTCGGCCGCCAGGTCGGCGGCGCGCATGGCCACGCGGTGGGCCTGGATGTGGTCGGGGTGGCCGTATCCGCCGTCGGGGTCGTAGGTCACCAGGACCTGGGGGCGGACCTCCCGGACGACCTCCACCAGGTGCGCGGCGGCGGCGTCCACGGGGGTGCTCCAGAAGGCCCCCTCGCGGTCGTTCTGCGGGAGGCCCATCATTCCGGAGTCGCGGAAGCGGCCGGGGCCGCCGAGGAAGCGGTGGTCGGTGACGCCCAGCTCCCGCATGGCGGCGGCGAGTTCGCCGACGCGGTGGGGTCCGAGCCGGTCCTCGCGGTCGGGCGCGAGATGGGCGAGGCCGGGCGGGATGACCTCGCCCTCCTCGCCCCGTGTGCAGGTCACCAGGGTGACCAGGGCGCCCTCGGCCGCGTACCTGGCCATGGTGGCGCCGTTGTTGATCGACTCGTCGTCGGGGTGCGCGTGCACCAGGAGCAGACGACGGGCGGGGAGATCCGTCATACGGACACCCTACGAGGTCCGCTCCCGGAGCCGGTTCTCCACGGCCGCGGCGGGGCGGCCCGCTGACCGGGGGCCTAGAACTTCAGGTTGCCGATCATGCCCGCCACGCTGGTGGTCAGCTGGCTGACGGTGGGGGCGATGGAGGAGCTCGCGATGTAGAAGCCCAGGAGCATGCAGACGATGGCGTGCCCGGCCTTCAGCCCCGCTTTCCGGATGAGCAGGAAGACGACGATCGCCAGCAGCACCACCGCCGAAATCGAGAGTGCCACGGCGGTTCACCTCCATACATGTCGGTCGGGAACGGGCAGCGCGCATGTGCCAGGAGGTTCATACCCACCTTGCGCTACGGATCATAACTTTCCGTTCCCTCGCATCGATCGGTGCACGGCAGCATTGGGGGGCGCACAGCCGCTAGTTTCGGTCACATGACCTCGCGACAGCAGCGCAACTTCCCCCGCCAGTACGCCCGTACGCGGCGCTTCACCCTGGGCGCACCACGGTCGTTCACCGTGGCGCCCGACGGCTCGCGGCTCGTCTTCCTGCGCTCCCCCTCGGGGGCCGACCCGGTCAACCGGCTGTACGTGATGGACCTGGACGGGGACGGGCCGGCCCGTGAGCGGATCGCCGCCGATCCGGCGCTCCTGCTGGGGGGTTCGCAGGAGGACCTGTCGCCCGAGGAGCGCACGCGGCGGGAGCGCGGCCGCGAGATGGCGGGCGGTGTCGTGGGCTATGCCACGGACGCGGCCGTCGAGTTGGCGGCCTTCGCCCTCTCGGGGCGGTTGTTCGTGGCGGAGTTGCGCGCCGGGACGGCGCAGGAGGTGGCGGTGTCGGGCCCGGTGGTGGACCCGCGGCCCTCGCCGGACGGGCGCCTCGTGGCGTACGTGGCGCGGGGCGCGCTGCGGGTGGTGCCCGTGGAGGGCGGCGACGGCGCCGACCGGGCGGTCGCCGAGCCCGAGGGCGAGGACGTGGCGTACGGGCTCGCGGAGCACGCGGCGGCCGAGTCGATGCACCGCTCGCGGGGCTTCTGGTGGTCGCCGGAGTCGGACCGGCTGCTGGTGGCGCGGGTGGACGACGGGCCGGTGCGGCGGTGGTGGATCTCCGACCCGGCGCACCCCGACCGGGAGCCGCGGCGGGTGGCGTACCCGGTGGCCGGGACGGAGAACGCGGACGTGCGGCTGTTCCTGGTCGGCGTGGACGGCGCGGGGCGCACGGAGGTCGTCTGGGACCGGGAGCGGTTCCCGTACCTGGCGCGGGTGCACTGGTCGTCGGCGGGTGCGCCGCTGCTGCTGGTGCAGGCCCGCGACCAGCGCACTCAGCACTATCTGGCGGTGGACGCGGAGTCCGGCGCGACGCGCCTGGTGCGGGCCGAGGAGGACGGGCGGTGGCTCGAACTGATCCCGGGCGCGCCGGCGTGGGCGGCGGACGGGCGGCTCGTGCGCGTCTCGGACGAGGGCGGGGCGCGCGTCGTGGTCGTGGGCGACCGCCCGCTCACGGACGGCGCGTTGCACATTCGGGGCGTACTGGACGTGGGGGACGGTGACGTACTGGTTTCGGCCTCGGCGGGTGAGGCGGCCACCGATCCGGAAATTGGCGCGATCCATGTGTACCGGGTGAGCGGGTCGGGTGTGGAGCGGATCTCCGAGGGGCCCGGTGTGCACACGGCGGTGCGCGGCGGTCCGGTGACCGTGCTGGCGTCGGCGGTGCCGGACCGGCCGGGGGCGCGGGTGCGGGTGCTGCGGGACGGGAAGCGGGTGGCCGAGGTCGCCTCGTACGCCGAGACGCCGGTCCTCTCGCCGCGCGTCGCGCTCACCGTGTCGGGGCCGCGGCGGGTGCCGTGCGCGGTGCTGCTGCCGCGCGGGTACGAGGAGGGGGACGGGCCGCTTCCGGTGCTGATGGACCCGTACGGCGGCCCGCACGGGCAGCGGGTGGTGGCCGCGCACGACCCGTATCTGACGTCCCAGTGGTTCGCGGACCAGGGGTTCGCGGTGGTCGTGGCGGACGGGCGGGGCACGCCGGGCCGGTCGCCCGACTGGGAGAAGGCCGTGGCGGCGGGGCTCGCGCCGGTGCTGGACGACCAGATCGAGGCGCTCCGGGGGCTCGCCGAACGCTTCCCGCTGGACCTGGGGCGGGTGGCGATCCGGGGCTGGTCGTTCGGCGGCTGGCTGGCCGGGTTCGCGGTGCTGCGGCGCCCCGACGTGTTCCACGCGGCCGTGGTGGGCGCACCGGTGACGGACCAGCGGCTGTACGACACGCACTGGGCCGAGCGGTACTTCGGCGGGCGCCCGCAGGATGTGCCCGACGCCTACCGGGCGAGCTCGCTGGTGTGGGACGACGGGCTGGTGGAGGCGCGGGAGCCGGCCAGGCCCATGATGATCATCCACGGCCTGATGGACGACAACGTGGTCGTCGCACACGCCCTCCGGCTGTCCTCGGCGCTGCTGGCGGCGGGCCGCCCCCATGAGGTGCTGCCGCTGACGGGCGCCACCCATATGCCCACGCAGGAGGCGGTCATGGAAAACCTGCTGCGGCTTCAGCTCGACTTCCTGCGGCGCTCCCTGGGCCTGGAGCGGTCGGCGGGCCCGGAGACCTCACCTGGTGCGGGCCCGGACACCTCAGCCGGTGCGGGCCCGGACACCTCACCCGGTGCGGCGTAGCCGCAGCGGGGCGACCGGCCGGGGCCGTGTGGTCCCGGCCGGTCCACGGCACCCGCACGGCCGTACGCCCTTCAGGGTGGCGTGTCCGTATATCGGGACGGGGTCGGCTCGGTGTCCTGCTTGTTAAGCGCCCCCGGGCGGCGGGCCGGGGCGGCGGGCAGCCCGCGTCACACCGCCGTCGCCCCGCTCGGGGGCGGCGGCTGCTCCCCCGGTACGACATGGATCTCCTCCGCGAAATGGCACGCCGAGTCGTGCCGGGCCGGGCTGTCGACGTCCCGGAACACCGCCGGCACGGCCAGCAGCGGCACCTCCAGGGCGCACCGCTCGCGCGCCTTCCAGCAGCGGGTGCGGAAGCGGCAGCCGGAGGGCGGGTTCGCCGGGGACGGCACGTCGCCGGAGAGCAGGATGCGCTCACGGTGCTCCCGCGCCTCCGGGTCCGGTACGGGCACCGCGGACAGCAGGGCCTGGGTGTACGGGTGGGTGGGGTGGTCGTAGATCTCCCGGTCGGTGCCGGTCTCCACGATCCGGCCGAGGTACATGACGCCGATCCGGTCGGAGATGTGGCGCACGATCGACAGGTCGTGCGCGATGAAGACGTACGACAGGCCGAACTCGTCCTGGAGCCGCTCCAGCAGGTTGACGACCTGCGCCTGGACGGAGACGTCGAGCGCGGAGACCGGCTCGTCGGCGACGATCACGCGCGGCTGGAGGGCGAGGCCGCGGGCGATGCCGATGCGCTGGCGCTGGCCGCCGGAGAACTGGTGCGGGTAGCGGTTGATGTGCTCGGGGTTGAGGCCGACCACCTCCAGCAGCTCGCGCACCCGGCGGCGGCGGTCGCCCTTGGGCGCGACCTCGGGGTGGATCTCGTACGGCTCCCCGACGATGTCCCCGACCGTCATCCGGGGGTTGAGGGAGGTGTACGGGTCCTGGAAGACCATCTGGATGTCGCGCCGCACGGCCCTCAGGGCCCGCCCGGACAGCCGTGTGATGTCCTCGCCCTGGTAGCGGATGGCGCCGGCGGTCGGCCGCTCCAGGTTGACCAGCATCTTCGCGACGGTCGACTTGCCGCAGCCGGACTCCCCCACGATGCCGAGGGTCTCGCCCGGGCGCAGGTCGAAGGAGACCCCGTCGACCGCCTTGACGGCGCCGACCTGCTTCTTGAACAGCACGCCGCGGGTGAGCGGGTAGTGCTTGACCAGCTCCCGCACCTCGAGGATCGGCTCAGCGGACGGCATCGACGGGCTCCTTGTGGAGGGTCTCGCGCCAGAAGTGGCAGGCGCTGCGCCGGTCGTCGGAGACCTCGTAGAGCGGGGGCACGTCGGTGCGGCACACATCGCGGGCGCGGGGGCAGCGCGGATGGAAGGGGCAGCCGGGCGGGATGGCCGTGAGGCTGGGCGGCAGGCCCGAGATGGCGTACAGCTCCTGCCCCTTCTGGTCGAGGCGCGGGATGGAGTCGAGCAGGCCCTGGGTGTAGGGGTGGGCGGGTGCCTTGTACAGGTCGTGGACGGGCGCGGTCTCCACGATGCGGCCGGCGTACATGACGGCGATGCGGTCCGCGACGTCCGCGACGACGCCGAGGTCGTGGGTGATGAGGATCAGGCCCATCCGCAGTTCCCGCTGGAGCTCGGCGAGGAGCTCCATGACCTGGGCCTGGACGGTGACGTCGAGGGCGGTGGTCGGCTCGTCCGCGATGATCAGCTCCGGCTCCAGGGCCATCGCCATGGCGATCATGATGCGCTGGCGCATGCCGCCGCTGAACTGGTGGGGGTACTGGCCGACGCGTTCGCGGGCCGCGGGGATGCGGACGCGGTCCATCAGCTCGACGGCCCTGGCGCGGGCGTCCTTCTTCGACATGCCCCGGTGGACGGTGTACATCTCGGCGAGCTGGTCGCCGACGGTGAGGACCGGGTTCAGCGCGGAGAGCGCGTCCTGGAAGATCATCGCCATCCGCGCGCCGCGCACCTTGCGCCGCTCCTCCTCCTTGAGGGTGAGCAGGTCGCGGCCCTGGAAGAGGATCTGCCCGCCGGTGATGCGGCCGGGCGGCATGTCGAGGATGCCCATCACGGCCTGGGCGGTGACGGACTTGCCGGAGCCGGACTCCCCGAGGACGGCGAGGGTCTCGCCCTCGCCGACGGAGTAGGTGACGCCGTTGACGGCCTTGGCGACGCCTTCGCGGGTGCGGAACTCGACGTGGAGGTCGCGTACTTCGAGCAGCATGGCGGCGGCTCCTCAGCGCAGCTTGGGGTCGAGGGCGTCGCGTACGGCGTCGCCGAGCATGATGAAGGCGAGCACGGTCAGGCTCAGCGCGCCCGCGGGCCACAGCAGCATGTGGGGGGCGTTGCGGATCTGGGGCGCGGCGTTGGAGATGTCGATGCCCCAGGAGACGGTGGGCGGGCGCAGTCCGACGCCGAGGAACGACAGGGTGGCCTCCAGGGCGATGTAGGTGCCCAGCGCGATCGTCGCGACGACGATGACGGGTGCGACGGCGTTGGGGGCGACGTGCCGCAGCAGCAGCCGTCCGCTGCCGGCTCCCAGCGAACGGGCGGCCTGCACGTAGTCGTGCTGCTTGGCGGTGATGACGGAGCCGCGCGCGATGCGGGCGATCTGGGGCCAGCCGAGCAGGACGATGAACCCGACGACCGGCCACACGGTGGTGCTGGTGACGACGGAGAGGAAGACCAGGCCGCCCAGGACGACGGGGATGCCGAAGAAGATGTCGGCGGTGCGGGAGAGCAGGGCGTCGCTCCAGCCGCCGAAGAAGCCGGCGAGCCCGCCGAGGAGGCTGCCGAGCAGGGCGGCGCCGAGGGTGGCCGCGATGCCGACGGTGATGGAGGCGCGGGCCCCGTGGACGGTGCGGGCGTACACGTCGCAGCCCTGGGTGTCGTAGCCGAAGGGGTGGCCGGGCTCGGAGCCCTGCTGGGACTTGGCGAGGTCGCAGCGGAGGGGGTCGGTGTCGGTGAGGAGCTGCGGCCAGATCGCGATGAGCACCAGGAAGACGATGAGCAGCGACGAGACGATGAAGACGGGGTTGCGGCGCAGCTGGTGCCAGGCGTCGGTCCACAGGCTGCGGGGCCTGCCGCCGGGGCCGGGCGGGGCGCCCTCCTCGCCGGTCGGCTCGGTCTCCGGCCTGTCGAGGGTCTCTGCTTCGCTCATGGCCAGGTCCATGGCGCCGCCGGCGCCGGTCGGGGCGATCGCCTCGCGCGGGTTCTCGTAGGGGCTCTTCCCGTAGGGGTCCTTGTCCTGCGGGCCCGTCTCGTACGGGCCCCTCTCGTACGGGTCAGGCATAGCGGATCCTCGGGTCCAGGACCGCGTACAGCAGGTCGACGAGCAGGTTCGCCACCAGGAAGACGATCACGAGGATCGTCACGAAGCCGACGACGGTGGGCGAGTTGTTGCGGAGGATGCCCTGGTAGAGCTGGTAGCCGACGCCGTGGATGTTGAAGATCCGCTCGGTGACGATCGCCCCGCCCATCAGGGCGCCCACGTCGGCGCCGATGAAGGTGACGACGGGGATGAGGGAGTTGCGCAGCAGGTGCCGGGTGATGACACGGCGGCGCGGGAGGCCCTTGGCGACGGCGGTGCGGACGTAGTCGGCGCGGGTGTTCTCGGCGATGGAGGTGCGGCTGAGGCGGGTGACGTAGGCGAGGGAGACGAGGGCGAGGACGACGCCGGGGAGGATCAGCTCGTCGAAGCGGGCCTCGGAGGAGACCGAGGGGTGGATCCAGCCCCACTTCACGCCGAGGAGGAACTGCAGGAGGTAGCCGGAGACGAAGGTGGGGACGGAGATGACGACGAGCGTGAGGATCAGCAGGCCCGTGTCGAGGGGGCGGCCGCGCTTGAGGCCGCTGACCACGCCGAGGGTGATGCCGACGACGATCTCGATGGCGATGGCGACGAGGGTCAGGCGGAGCGTCACCGGGAAGGCGGAGGCCATCAGTTCGGTGACCCGCTGGCCGTTGAAGGCGGTGCCGAAGTCGCCCTGGAAGATCGCCCCCATGTAGAGGAGGTACTGCTTCCACAGCGGCTCGTCGAGGTGGAGCTCCTTCCGGATGCGGGCGACGGTGGCGGGGTCCGGCGCCTTGTCGCCGAACAGGGCCGCGACGGGGTCGCCGAGCGCGTACACCATGAGGAAGATCAGCAGGGTGGTCCCGATGAACACGGGGATCATCTGGAGCAGCCGCCGGATGACGTAACGCCCCATGTGGCCTCCTCCGGGGGGTGCGGGCGGTGGCTCAGCCGACCTTGATCTGGTCGTACACGGGGACGCTGAACTGGTTGAGCTTCACGTCGGAGAGCCGCTCGGAGTAGCCGGCGTTGCCGTTCTGGTACCAGAGGGGGATGGCGGGCATCTGGGCGGCGAGGATCTTCTCCGCGTCCTGGAAGTGCCTGACCGCCGCGGCCTGGTCCGACTCGGCGTTGGCGCGGTCGATGAGGGCGTCGAAGCGCTGGTTGCTGAACTTGCCGTAGTTGGAGGAGGCGCCGGTGTAGAAGAGCGGCTCCAGGAAGTTCTGGATGAGCGGGTAGTCGGCCTGCCAGCCGGAGCGGAAGGGGCCGGTGAGGCGGGCGCTGGTGACCTGGTTGCGGAAGTCCGCGAAGGTGCCGACCGGGTTGACGGTGCAGACGGGGCCCCGGCCGAGGACGTTGTTGATGCTGTTGCAGACGGCGTCCATCCACTGGCGGTGCGAGCCGGTGTCCACATTGGAGGTGAGGGTGATCCGGCCGCCGGGCAGCCCGCCGCCCTCGTTGATCAGCCGCTTGGCCTCGGCGGCGTCGTAGGTGCAGGCGTCGCCGCACAGGTCCGCGTAGCCGCCCTTCTCGCCGAGGGCCGGGGAGGTCCAGTCCTTGGCGGGCGTGCGGGTCTTCTGGAAGATCTGCTGGGTGATCTGCTCCCGGTTGATCGCCTTGGAGATGCCGATGCGGACCTTCTCCATGCCGGGCTTGGACCACTCGGGCCGGTAGAGGGGGAAGGCCAGCGTCTGGAAGATGAGCGCGGGCTGGTTGATGTAGCGGTCGCCGAGGTCGCTCTCCACGTTCTTCAGCTGCTGGGCCGGCACGTCGTCGACCAGGTCCAGATTGCCGGAGATGAGGTCCTGGTAGGCGGTGTTGTTGTCGGTGTAGACCCGCAGGTCGACGCCGGCGTTCTGCGCCTTGTCGGGGCCCTTGTACCCGTCCCAGCGGCGCAGCCGCATCTCGCTGCCCTTGGTGTACGACTCGACGGTGTACGGGCCGTTGCCGACGGGCTTGTCCAGCCAGGCGGCGTGGTCGGTGAAGAAGGCGCGCGGCAGCGGCATGAAGGCGTTGTAACCGAGGGTGTCGGGCCAGGTGGAGAACTTGTCCTTCAGGGCCACGGTGAAGGTCCGCTCGTCCTTGACGACCAGTCCGCGCATGGTCCTGGCCTTGGCGGCGCCGGACTCGGGGTGGACGTCGTCGTAGCCGACGATGTCGGAGAAGAACGGGGCGTTGTTCTGCTTGTTGTCGACGTGCGCGGCGTAGTTCCAGGCGTCCACGAAGGACTTGGCGGTGACCTTCTCGCCGTTGCTGAACGTCCAGCCGGGCTTGAGGGTGACGGTGAAGTTCTGCGAGTCGGTCGTCTCGATCTTCTCGGCGACCATGTCCTGCGCCTGGCCGGTTCGCGGGTCGTACCGCTTGAGGCCGCGGAAGACCATGTCGAGGACCTTGCCGCCCTGGACCTCGTTGGTGTTCGCGGGCTCCAGCGGGTTCTGCGGGTCGCCCCAGGAGGAGCTGAGGACACCGTCGCCCCCGCCGCTGCCGCCGCCCCCTCCGCAGGCGGTCGCGGTGGCCGCGAGGACGACGGCGACGGCACAGGCGGCCCACGTGGTGGGGTGGCTGGCTCCGCGCATGGGGTGCCTCCTGGTCTTTCGGGCCACGAGCAGGACTTAGGCCCAAATATCACCGCATACGGCACACCACGCACTCCACGCACCCCCAACGGTGTACGGGCCCCTCCCGCCGCCGCGCCGGACGCGCGAAGGCCCCCCGCCGGGGGCGGGGGGCCTTCGGGGCGTGATCACGCGCGGGGGGCGCGGGTCACTCGGAGTCGGACTCCAGGGATGCCAGGGCGGGGTCCATGACGACTTCCTTGCCCGCCTTGATGGTGGGCTCCTCCGGGAAGTGGCACGCGGTCAGGTGGCCCTCGGTGCTGCCGGAGAGCTGCACCAGCGGCGGCTCCTCGGTCGCGCACTTCTCCTGGGCCTTCCAGCAGCGGGTGCGGAACCGGCAGCCGGACGGCGGGTTGATCGGCGAGGGCACGTCGCCGGCGAGACGGATGCGCTCGCGCTGCGGGCCGTCGACCGTCGCCTCGGGCACCGCGGACAGCAGGGCGTGGGTGTACGGGTGGCGGGGCCGGTTGTACAGGGAGTCGCGGTCGGCGACCTCCATGACCTTGCCGAGGTACATCACCGCGACGCGCTGCGAGAAGTGCCGGACGACCGCCAGGTCGTGGGCGATGAAGAGGAAGGCGATGCCCATCTCTTCCTGGACCTTCTGCAGCAGGTTGACGACCTGCGCCTGGATCGACACGTCGAGCGCCGACACGGGCTCGTCCGCGACGATCAGCTTCGGCTGCAGGGCCAGCGCGCGGGCGACGCCGATGCGCTGGCGCTGACCGCCGGAGAACTCGTGCGGGAAGCGGTTGTAGTGCTCCGGGTTCAGGCCGACGGTCTCCAGCAGCTCGCGCACGCGCTTCTCGCGGCCGCCGGGCGGGTTGATCCCGTTGACCTCCATCGGGCTCTTGATGATCGTGCCGACGGTCTGGCGCGGGTTCAGCGACGAGTACGGGTCCTGGAAGATCATCTGGATCTCGGACCGGATCGGCGCCAGCTGCTTGCGCTTGGCGTGCGTGATGTCCTGGCCCGCGTACTCGATCTTGCCGCCGGTGGGCTCCAGCAGGCGCGTGATCAGGCGGCCGGTGGTGGACTTGCCGCAGCCGGACTCACCGACCAGGCCCAGCGACTCGCCGGCGTGCATGGTGAGGTCCACGCCGTCGACCGCCTTGACGGCGCCGACCTTGCGCTTGAAGGGGAAGCCGCCGTAGATCGGGAAGTGCTTCGCCAGCCCTTCCACCTTCAGCAGCGGTTCTCCCTGCTGCTGCTTCGCTCCCTGCTGCTGCGGCAGAGTGACGTTCTCGCTCATGTCTCTGCGTCTCCCTAGCCCAGCCGGGGCTTGATCTGATCGATGAAGATGGACTGCTTCTGCTCCGCCGAGAGGTGGCAGGCCGCGGCGCGGCCGTCCGCCAGCAGCGGGCGCTCGGTCGAGCAGAGGCCACCGGGGACCTCGTCGACGAAGCGGCAGCGCGGGTGGAACCGGCAGCCGGCCGGCGGGTTCAGCAGGCTCGGCGGGGTGCCCGGGATCGGCACGAGCGCCTCGCTCGTGTCACCGCCGAGGCGCGGCATCGAGCTGAGCAGGCCCCAGGTGTAGGGGTGCTTGGGCTCCCGCAGCACCTCGCGGACGCTGCCGCGCTCCACGGCCCGGCCGGCGTACATCACCAGCAGGTCGTCCGCCATGTTGGCGATGACGCCCAGGTCGTGGGTGATGAAGATGATCGCGGAGCCGAACTCCTGCTGGAGGTCGCGCAGCAGGTCCAGGATCTGGGCCTGCACGGTGACATCGAGCGCGGTGGTCGGCTCGTCGGCGATCAGCAGCTCGGGGTCGCACATCAGGGCCATGGCGATCATGGCGCGCTGGCGCATACCGCCGGAGAACTGGTGCGGGTAGTCGTCGAAGCGGGTCTTCGGCTGCGGGATGCCGACCTTGGTCAGCATCTCGATGGCACGGTCCTTGGCCTCCTTCTTGGAGGCGCCGCGGTGCTTCATGAACGGCTCGGACAGCTGGCGGCCCACCGTGTAGTACGGGGAGAGCGCGGTCAGCGGGTCCTGGAAGATCATGGCGACCTTGTTGCCGCGGAGCTTCTCCATCTCCTTCTCGGAGGCGGTGGTGAGCTCCTGGCCGTCCAGGTTGATCTCGCCCTGGATGTCGGTCGTCTTGCGGTTGTGCAGGCCCAGGACCGTCAGGTTGGTGACGGACTTGCCGGAGCCCGACTCGCCGACGATGCCCAGCGTCTTGCCGCGCTCGATGTCGAAAGAGAGCCCGTCGACGGCCCGGACGACGCCGTCCTCGGTGGAGAAGGCCACGCGCAGGTCGCGGACCGAGAGGAAGGCCTCCGGCCCGGTCGGGGCCGGCTTGTCTTCGGTCTTGGTCAGTGTGGTCACGGTCGTTCTCCTAGGCGAGGCGCACGCGCGGGTCGATGTAGGCGTAGGCGAGGTCCACGATGACGTTCAGGAGCAGGATGAAGAACGCACCGAACAGCATCACGCCCATCGTCAGCGGCAGGTCCTTGCTCACCGAGGCGTCGACCGCGAGACGGCCGATGCCGGCCAGGTCGAAGGTCTGCTCCGTGACGACCGCGCCGGCGAGCAGCGCGCTCAGGTCCATGCCGATGATCGTCACGATCGGCGTCAGCGAACCGCGCCAGGCGTACCGGAAGAATACGTACCGCTGCGGCATGCCCTTCGCGCGGGCGGTGCGGACGTGCTCCTCCTGGAGCTGCTCGATCATGGTCGAGCGCGCCATACGCGTGTACTGGGCGGTGAAGATGGTCGCCATCACGGCCCAGGGGATCAGCAGGCCGGTGGCCCAGGCGAGCGGGTCCTCGGTGAACGGCGTGTAGCTGGGGTTCTCCATCCAGCCGGTGGAGTAGACCATGACGCCGAGCACGATGGCGCCGAGGAAGTAGATCTGGAACGAGCTGAGCACCATCGAGGCGCCACTGACGAACTTGTCCACCTTGGTGCCGCGCTTCCAGGCGGCGAGCATGCCGGAGCCGAGGCCGAGCACCAGGAAGATGACGAGGCCGCCGACGGTGAGCGACAGGGTCAGCGGGAAGCGGTCCATGATGGATTCCCACACGAAGTCGCCCGAGTCGAAGGACATGCCCAGGCACGGCGCCGCGCAGTGCCCTTGCGCGAAGTCACGGCCGGCCACGATACCCACCATGAAGGTCCAGAACTGCGTGGTGATGGGCTTGTCGAGACCGAGGTTCTCCCGGATGACGGCCAGGTTCTCCGGCGAGCAGTTCTTGCCACAGGAGAGGGCGGCGAAGTCCTGGGGGATTGTGTAGAACAGGAAGAACGTGAAGGCGCCGATCAAGAACATGATCACGACGGCGCCGGTCAACCTGCGGATGAGGAACTGAAGCATGGCGGGCAGCTGCTCTCTTCGGAAGCGGCGGGCGGTGAGGGGTGGGGCCCGCGGGGGTGCGCTCCGCCTGGCGCGCACCCCCGCGGGTCAGCCGATGTTCGTGATTACGGCTGCTTCAGGTACAGGTCGTTGATGTTGATGTAGCTCGAGTTGGTGCTGTACCGGGCACCGCCGACGTTCGAGCCGAAGAGCTGCATCTGCTTCGAGTAGTAGACCGGGGCGGCCGGGTTGACCTCCTCGACGATCCGCTTGTGGGCCTCCTCCCACTTCTTGGCGGCCTGCTCCGGCTGGAGCTTCAGGGCCTCCTCGATGAGGGCGTTGACCTTCGGGTCGTTGATGTGCGAGTAGTTCGAGGCACCGTCGGCGATCAGCTTGCCGTCGTAGACCGGGGTGACGACCGTGGACGGGGAGGACCAGTCCTGGCCCCAGCCGGTCATGTACAGGTCGTACGGGTTCTTGACCTTGCCGATCTGCTCGTAGTAGCTCGCGCGGTCGATCTCCTTCAGCTGGAGGTCGATGCCGATCGCCTTGAGCGCGTCCTTGATGATGACGGACTGCTTCTGGCCACGCGGGGTGTTGGAGTAGGCGTAGGTCAGCTTGGTGCCCTCCTTGACACCCGCCTCCTTCAGCAGCTGCTTGGCCTTCTCCACGTCGCCGTTCGGCTTCTTCTTCTTGCCGAACGGGTCGTAGTTCGGGTCGTGGCCCGGCAGGGTCGGGGCGAACAGACCGCCGGCGATCTCACCGCCGAACTTGCCGCCGTCCGCCTGGACCATGCGCTCGTTCGGGATCGCGTAGGTGATCGCGTCGCGGATCTTCTTGTCCTTGACGCGGTCCATGTTGAAGGTCAGCTGCCACACGTAGGGCTGGTAGCCCTTGACCGTGCGCTTGTTGACCTCGGGCTTGGTGACGACGTCGCGGACGAGCGTGGTCTCGACCGAGTCGGTGAACTGGATGGCGTTCTTCGCCTCACCCTGGTCGGCGATCAGACGCTTGGTCTGGCTGGCCGAGTCGATGGTGTTGGTGAAGTTCCAGCCGTCCACGTACTGGTGGCGGACCGCGTCGGTCTTCGGGTCCCAGTTCGTGTTGCGGACCAGCTTGAGGGACTTGCCGGCCTTGTACTCGGCGATCTTGTACGGGCCAAGGGCCTTCGGCGCCTTGTCGTACTTCTCCTTCGTGTCCTGCTTCGCGGGCACGATGCCGTAGCCGGCCATGGCCAGGGCCTGCGGCAGGTCGGGGCGCGGCTGGTTGAACTTGAAGATGACCGTCTTCGCGTCCGGGGTCTCCAGGACGGTGTTCGGCAGGTGCTTGCCCTTGTACGGGCCGTCAGGAAGCGCCTTGCGGTACTCGTTGCCGGACAGCCAGGTCTGGACGAACGTCGGGCCGTCGAAGATGACCTTCGAGTACAGGCGCTCGATGGAGTGGCGGACGTCGGCGGACGTGATGACGTTGCCGTCCTCGTCCTTGATGCCGTCCTTGAGCGTGTACTTCCAGGTCTTGCCGCCGTCGGTGGTCTGGCCGGAGTCGGTGGCGATGTCACCGACGACGGTCAGGTTGCCCTTGGCGTCCTCCTTGTAGTTCGTCAGCTTGCGGTGCACCAGGTTGGCGAACTGACCCGCGTCGGAGACGTAGATCTGACCCGGGTCCATGTGGCTCAGGTCGGACTGCTGGTAGACCTCGATGAAGCCGCCGGACTTGGCGCCCTTGACTTCCTCGGCGGGACCGGTGGAGGCAGCGGCGTCACCGTAGACGACCGGCTTCGACTGCTCCTGGGCCTCCTTGGCGCCCGGGGCGGCCTTGCCCGTGTCCTTGCCCTTTTCGTTGGTGCTGCAACCGGTCAGCACCAGAGAGCCGGCCGCGAGGGCGACGACTATGGCGCGCGCGGAGCGCGATCGGATGGACTTCATGATGCTCTTTGCACCTACCTGTGAGTTGTTGTCCAGAAAAGTGCTGCCTGCCGTCCGGTTGCCCGGTGCGGGGGCGGCAGCTCCCCCGCACTTGGACGTCACCGTCCGGTCTTGGGGTCGAACGCGTCGCGGACCGAGTCGCCCAGCAGGTTGAAGGCGAGGATGAAGAGCACCATCGCGATGCCGGGGAAGAACATGAACGCGGGGTTCTGCTCGTAGATCTCCGCACCGATGGCGAACATGCGGCCCCAGTCCGGGGTCTCCTCGGTGAAGCCGACGCCGACGTAGGAGAGGAACGCGATCGACAGGATGGCGCTGGGCAGCATGTACGTGCCCTGCACCAGGATCGGGGTCACGATGTTGGGCAGGATCTCCTTGCGGACGATCCTCCATCGCGAGGCGCCGGAGACCAGCGCGGCCTCGACGAACTCCCGCTCACGGATGGTCAGTACGGAGCTGCGCACCAGACGCGCCATGCCCATCCAGCCGAGGAACCACATGACGAGGACGATCGCAACCGCCCGGAGGTAGGTCGGCGTCTCCTCCCGCGGGTCCACGAACAGCGCGGTCACGACGGGCATGAAGGCGATGAAGAACAGCTGGCTCGGGAAGGCGAGGAAGAAGTCGGTGACCCGGCCGAGCCAGTAGTCCACCTTGCCGCCGAAGAACCCGCCGACCATGCCGATGAGGACACCGGTGGCCACGGAGAGCACCGTCACGACCACGGCCAGGTACAGCGACGTGCGGATGCCGTAGAGCAGCATCGTGAACACGTCGCGGCCCAGGTTCGGCTCGACGCCGAACCAGAACTCGCCGGACATGCCGCCGAAGGTGCCGTACGGCATGCCGAAGTCGTCGAGGAGGTCCTCGTACCCCGGCACCGACGGGTACAGCGTGTACGGGTCCTTGCCGTAGAGCGCGGAGATGACGGGGGCGAGGGCGCCGATCGCGAAGAAGAAGATGACCACGAAGGCGGAGGCCACGCCGACGCGGTCGCGCTTGAAGCGCATCCACATCAGCTGGCTGGGCGAACGGCCCTGGTGGCCCTGCTTGTTCTCCTCCGCGGCTTCGGTCTTGGCCGTGGTGTCTTTGTCCAAGGTGACGGAGGCTGCGGAGCCCTCGATCTCAGTTGGACTGGTCATGGTGTGTCCATTTCACGGGTGTCGGATGACCCGCGATCCTGCGCGTGCGGCGGCGACGGCCGGGTGGTGGGCACCCGGTCGGTCACGGTCGCTGCCTGACATCCTCTCGGACGTTCCGGACATGCCGGGCACCCGTGGCCGGGTACGACGGCGGCACCGCACACCGGGCGGGAGGCGTCCCGCGGGCATGGGCCGGAAGGATGGTCAGCAGGGGTGGTTTACCCCCCGAGGAGCGCGAGCCGAGCGGTTGACCGGGTCTCAGAATCGCCGACCGCTGCAGGCGGCCTGACCGGTTGACGTACACGGGTGACCGGCCGTTGGAGCCAGCTGCGACGACCCGACCCCACTGGCGCTCGTGGCACCGCGCATGGGTTCCTCCTCATGAGTCCACGTATTCACTGCATGGTTGGGTACGGTGCACTCCGCCGACACCCCTGACGGCGAAGTGCTGTACCACGTGTGCTCGCGAGTCGGCGCTCCCCACAGCGCGTGACCCATCGACCCGAGCTCAGTGGAGCCAACTATTAAGTACGACCGGGCTGTAAACCACACTTAAAGGGTCTCGTTTTGACAACATCGCCCAAGTGTCACTGACCGAAATCCAGACAAACTGAGCACAGACAGACACCCGCGAAACGGACTGTTAACACAAGTTCCGGAGAGCAACGATCGATAACCGGACGCTTCGCAGGAGAAAACACGTTGACGCGTACGCGTCGGACATGTCCTCGCGAAGGGCGCTCCGGGTGTCCGGGCGGTGGCTGAAAAGTGCCGTTCGAGAGGTCGGTCACACCCCATATGAGCGTGCTCGCCGCGCCGGGTGCGTACGGCCGGCGCGACCCGAGCGTGCCCACGGGGTGGTCGGGGCCGGCGCGTCATGCGGGCGGCCCGTGCCCCGCCCGGTCGGCCGCTCCTTCCCGGGAGCGGAAACGGCCGACGGCCGCCGGGCGGGTGCCCGGCGGCCGTCGGTCGAAGGGGCGCGGAAGCGGCCCGCGCCGTACGCGTGGACCCACGCGCGAGGGGGTCAGCCGTGCTTGGCGCGGGAGGCCGCGCGGGCGCGCTCGCGCGCGTCCAGGTTGACCTTGCGGATGCGCACGGCCTCCGGGGTCACCTCGACGCACTCGTCGTCGCGGCAGAACTCCAGGGACTGCTCCAGCGACAGCTTCCGCGGCGGGACGATCGACTCGGCGACGTCGGCCGTGGAGGAGCGCATGTTGGTGAGCTTCTTCTCCTTGGTGATGTTGACGTCCATGTCGTCGGCGCGGGAGTTCTCACCGACGATCATGCCCTCGTACACCTCGGTGCCCGGCTCCACGAAGAGGACGCCGCGCTCCTGGAGGTTGGTCATCGCGAAGGCGGTGACCGCGCCGGCCCGGTCGGCGACGAGCGAACCGTTGTTACGGGTCGTCAGCGTGCCGAACCAGGGCTCGTGGCCCTCGTGGATGGAGTGCGCGATGCCCGTGCCGCGGGTCTGCGTCAGGAACTCCGTGCGGAAGCCGATGAGGCCGCGCGACGGGACGACGAACTCCATGCGGACCCAGCCGGAGCCGTGGTTCGACATGTTGTCCATGCGGCCCTTGCGGACGCCCATGAGCTGCGTCACGGCGCCCATGTGCTCCTCGGGCACGTCGATCGTCATGCGCTCGACCGGCTCGTGGAGCTTGCCGTCGATCTCCTTGGTGACGACCTGCGGCTTGCCGACCGTCAGCTCGTAGCCCTCCCGGCGCATCGTCTCGACGAGGATGGCCAGCGCCAGCTCGCCGCGGCCCTGCACCTCCCAGGCGTCGGGGCGCTCGGTCTCCAGGACGCGCAGCGACACGTTGCCGATGAGCTCGCGGTCGAGGCGGTCCTTGACCTGGCGGGCGGTGACCTTGCGGTCCTTGACGGCGGACTTGGCGTCGGCGCCCTTGCCCGTGCCGCCGCGGCCGACCAGCGGCGAGGTGTTCGTGCCGATGGTCATGGAGATGGCCGGCTCGTCCACCGTGATCAGCGGCAGCGCGATCGGGTTCTCCGGGTCGGCCAGCGTCTCGCCGATCATGATGTCGGGGATGCCCGCGACGGCGCAGATGTCACCGGGGCCGGCCTTCTCGGCGGGCTTGCGGGTGAGCGCCTCGGTCATCATCAGCTCGGAGATGCGGACGTTCTGCACGGAGCCGTCGCGCTTCATCCAGGCGACGGTCTGCCCCTTCTTCAGCTCGCCCTGCTGGACGCGCAGCAGCGCGATACGGCCGAGGAAGTTGTCCGCGTCGAGGTTGGTGACGTGGGCCTGGAGGGGGGCGTCCTCGTCGTAGACGGGGGCGGGGATGTGCTCCAGGATCGTGGAGAAGAACGGCTCCAGGTTGGTGGAGTCCGCCGGGACCGTGCCGTCCTCCGGCTTGGTCAGCGAGGCGACGCCGTCACGGCCGCAGGCGTAGACGATCGGGAACTCGATCTGGTCCTCGTCGGCGTCCAGGTCGAGGAACAGGTCGTACGTCTCGTTGACGACCTCGTCGATCCGGGAGTCGGGGCGGTCCGTCTTGTTGATGCAGAGGATGACCGGCATCCGCTTCTGCAGGGCCTTGCGGAGCACGAAGCGGGTCTGCGGCAGCGGACCCTCGGACGCGTCCACGAGGAGAACGACGCCGTCCACCATCGACAGGCCGCGCTCGACCTCACCGCCGAAGTCGGCGTGGCCGGGGGTGTCGATGATGTTGATGGTGATCGGGGACCCGCCGTCCTTGGGGTGGTACTTCACCGCCGTGTTCTTGGCGAGGATCGTGATGCCCTTCTCACGCTCCAGGTCGTTCGAGTCCATCATGCGGTCGTCGACGGAGTCGAGCTGGTGGGCGGCGAAGGCACCAGCCTGCTTGAGCATGGCGTCGACGATGGTCGTCTTGCCGTGGTCGACGTGGGCGACGATGGCTACGTTACGGATGTCGTGGCGCGTGGGCATGGGTGGCTGGCGCTTCTCTCGGATCGTGGGTGCGGCGTCTCTTTTTCCTCAGTACGCCCGCCGGGCGGACGCGCCACGGCTCTGTCCATGGTACGGGGCCGACGCACACTCGGCCTCCCGGGCATGATCGTGCCCGCCGGGGGCCCGGCGGGCAACGGATCTGAGCGCTTTCTGAGCTTGTTCGCTACGGCTTCACCTCTTCTTCGGCGCCGCGAATCCGATGTTCTCGTAGTCCGGCGTCGCGAAGCCGAAGGCACCCGCGTTGACCACGTTCTTCCGTACCGCGACCAGCTCGGGCCGCTGGAAGAGGGGGATCGATCCGGCGGCGGCCCAGATGCGGGCGTCGGCCTGGCGCACCAGGTCGCGGGCGGCCTTCTCGTCCAGCTCGGCGGCGGCCCGCTCGAAGAGCTGGTCGATGTGGTCGGTGCCCACGCGCGTGTAGTTCTGCTCCACCAGCAGCGAGCCGTCCGTGGCGGGCTCCGGCTTGGCGTAGATCGGCCGGCCGTCGGTGGCGGGGTAGGCCGTGCCGGGCCAGGAGTAGAGGGCGAGGTCGTAGTCGCCGGACGCGATGTGGTCCTTGAAGAAGCTCGCGTCCGGGACCTTGGTGATCTCCGTGCGGACGCCGATGCGGTCCAGCATGGCCGCGATCCGGTCGCCGACCGCGCGCAGCGACTCGGAGCCGGGGCCGGACGGCAGGACGAAGCGGAGGGTGAGCGGCTGCCCGTCCTTGCCGAGCGGCCCGGCGGGCGCCCCGGCGGCGGCGCTCGGCGCGCCCGTGGCGGGCGTGGCGGGCGCGGCGGTGCCGGCGGGCGCGTACGCCCCGGGGGCACCGCCCTGGGCCTTGGGCCGCTGGAGGGCGGGGGCGTCCTGGGAGTCGGCGGTGAGGGCGCCGGTGAGGGCGCGGGCCTGGCCGGTGACGAGCCGGCTGTGGACGGCCGGGGCGGGCGCGGGCGCGAGGACGCGGGTGCCGGGCCTGCTGTCGGCGGCGGGCTTCTCGTCGCCGACGACGTACCACCCCTCGTCGGACGGCAGGTCGGCCGTCCGCGCGGTGCCGGACGTCCCGGCGGGTGCGGCGGCGGGCGACGCGCCCCGCGACGGCGCCTTCGACGGGGAGCCCGCGGGCCGGGCGCCCCGGGAGGCCGCGTCGTCCGAAGCTGCGGCCTTCGGGGCGGCGCCCTTGGAGGCCGTGCCCTTCGACGGGGCCGCGGTCGCCTCCGCCCCCGCCTTCGTGCCGTCCTTCGGCGCGGCGCCCGCCCGCGCGCCGTCCTTGGTCCAGCCCGCGTCGGCGAGCAGGGCGAGGGCCTCCTCCGTGTCCTGGCTGCCCAGGGCGCCGCTGCTGTCGGCGTACGCGTCCTGCCCGGCCAGCGCCAGGTGCGAGCCGACCGGCTCCGCGGGCAGCCCCAGCGGGGCCAGCACGGACTGGGCCAGTTCGCGCCGGTCCAGCGCGCGGGCGACCGCGCGGCGCACCCGCTCGTCGGCGAGCGGCCCGGACTCGCCGTTCAGGGCGAGCTGCGTGTACGCGGGCTCCAGGGTCTTGCGCACGACGTAGGCGCGCAGGGCCCGCCGCTCGGCCTCGTCCGCGGCTGCCGCGCGCCGTTCGCGCAGCCGGGCGGCGCGCTCGGCCGCGGCCTTCGCCTTGTCGGAGCCGTGCGCGGTGGCCCAGGACTCCAGGGCGGCGGACGGCGCCTTCCCGGAGTCCGGCGCGAACAGGGGCGCGGGGCTGCCGGGGGCCGGGCTGCCGGGCGCGCCCGCCTTGCCCTCGCGCGCGGCGCGGGTGACGCGCGCGGCGAGGGCCGCGTCGACGTCGGCGATGTCGACGGTGTTCGCGGTGAGCGCCTGGGCGCGGCGGTCGCGCGGGACGGCGCGCAGGACGAGGCTGTCGAGCTTCGCGGGCGCGCCCCACCAGCGCGGGTCGCGGACGAGGGTGAGGGTGCCGGCCTTCTTGTCGACCGTCTTCAGCCGGAAGGGGCCGGCGGTCTTGGGCAGGGTGGTGCGGGCGCCGTCGTTGAAGGCCGCGGGCGAGCCGGTGATCTCCTTCGGGTAGAGCGGGGTGAACAGCGACTTCCAGTCGGCGTACGGCTTGGCGAAGGTGACCCGGACCTCCAGGTCGTCGGCGCCGCGCTCGATCTTCTCGATGCGCTCGTACCCGGCGTTGCGCGCCGTCCAGTAGGCGCTGTCGCGGCCGCGCAGGGCCCGCCACTGGGCGACGAAGTCGGGAGCGCCGATCTCGCGGCCGTCGCTCCACACGGCCTGCTGGTGCAGCCGGTAGCGGACGACCTGCCGGGGTTCGCGTTCGATGATCTCCGCGGACTCCAGGTAGTCCCGGTTGAGCTGCGGCCGGCCGCGCTCGTCGAGGGTGAAGAGGGACGGGAGCACGGCGTCCGCGACCCGGGCGGTGGCGGCGTCGGCGTCGGCCTGGAAGGCGTTGAAGGTGGCGGGCAGCGCGTCGACCGCCCAGCGCAGGGTGCCGCCGTCCGCGACGGAGGCGCGCGGGGCTGCCGCGATGTCGGCGGGCACGGCCGGCGCGCCGCCCTCGTCGTCCCCCGAGCTGCAGCCGGCGAGTACGGATACGGCGAGCGCCCCGCTGGTGAGGAGCGCGGCGGACCGGAGTGCGCGGACGCCGACGTGGGACATGGCTTGTACCTCTTCGTCCGGATTCTTGAATTTCGCGATGATCACACCTATGGCCTGTCCACTGAACGGGACGGGCCCCGCGCCCCCGCGGCGACACGTCGGCCGGCACCCGAAACCCCACCCGTGCGGCCCAACGCGCGGGGGCGGCACGGGGTGGCGGGTGCCTGCCGCCGCGAGGGCCGGACGGCGGGCGGCCGGGGACGTCCGTCCGGTCGCGGCCCGCCGGCGGGCGGCCTAGCCTCGCTTCTGTGACGCGCGGAGCCCCCCGGGCCCTGGTGGCCCTCCTGACCGGGCTGTTGGCGGCGGTGTGCTGGCTGGCCGGGCCCGCCGCCCCCGACGGGCGCGCGGAGGAGCCGGGGCCGCTGGACCGCCGGGGCCAGATCACCGACCGGGTGGACGCCCTCGGGGTGCGCGCCCCCGAGGTGGCCCGCGCGCTGGACCGGCTGTACGACGAGCACCGGCTGCAGCTGTTCGCCGTGTACGTACGGGACTTCTCCGGCCGCTCCCCGCGGGAGTGGGCCGACGCGACGGCGGACCGGAACGGGCTCGGCACCGACGACGTGCTGCTGGCGGTGGCCACGCGGGAGCGCCGGTACGCCTACACGGCCGACGCGGCGGGCCGGCTCACCCAGGCGCGGCTGGACGAGGTGGCGCGCACCGCCGTGGAGCCCGCGCTGCGCGCAGGTGACTGGGCGGGCGCGGCGATCGGCGCGGCGGACGGGTACGCCGCGGCGCTCTCCGGGCGGCCCGTCCCGGTCCCGGCCCTCACCCCGGGCGTGCCCGACCCCGGTGGCGGCGGGAGTCCGGCGGTGGATCTGCTGGTCCCGGTGGTGCTGGTCGCCGGGGCGCTGGCGGTGGCCGGGTACGCGTACACGAGCCGCCGCAGGCGGGCCCGGACGCGGACGACGCCCCACGGCGGGGTGTCCGTGCCGGCGCCGCCGGAGCTGGACGAGCGGGCGCGGCGGGCGCTGGTGGAGACGGACGACGCGGTGCGGACCAGCCAGGAGGAACTCGGCTTCGCGCAGGCGCAGTTCGGCGAGGCGGCGGCGAAGCCGTTCGCGGAGGCCGTGGCGTACGCGCAGGGCGAGCTGACCGCGGCGTTCCGGCTGCGCCAGCGGCTGGACGACGCGGAGCCGGAGGACGAGGTGACGCGCCGGGCCATGCTGGAGGAGATCGTCGCCCGGTGCGCGGACGCGGGACGGCGCCTGGACGAGGAGTCGGCGGCCTTCGACGCGCTGCGGGACCTGGAGCGTACGGCTCCCGGGGCGCTGGCCGCGGCGGAGGCGGCGCACCGGGAGCTGGAGGGCCGGCTGACGACGGCGGAGGCGGCCCTGTCGGCGATGCGGGACCGCTACACGGACGCGGCGGCCGCGCCGGTGGCCACGGCACCGTCCGAGGCCCGCGCCCGCCTCGCGTTCGCGGCGGCGAACCTGTCGCGGGCGGGGGAGGCCCTGGAGGGCGGCGCGGGCGGCGCGGGCGGCACGGACGCGGGCGGTGCGGGGACGGGCGCTGCGGGGTCCGGTGCGGAGGCGGGCGGTGCGGGGTCCGGTGCGGAGGCGGGCGGTGCGGGGTCCGGTGCGGAGGCGGGCGGTGCGGGGTCCGGTGCGGAGGCGGGCGCTGCGGACGCGGGTGCTGCGGGGTCCGGTGGCGGTGCGGGGACGGGCGCGGCGGGGTCCGGTGCGGAGGCGGGGACGGGCGGTGCGGGGTCCGGTGGCGGTGCGGCGGGCGGGGGCGGTGAGCGGGTGTCCGTGGCGCTGTACCTGCGGGCCGCCGAGGGGGCGCTCGCGCAGGCCGCGCGGCTGGTCGAGGCGGTGGACCGGCGGGCCGTGGAGCTTGCGGAGGCCGCCGGCCGGCTGCCGGGCGCCCTCGCGGAGGCCGAGGCGGACCTGGCGGAGGCGCGCGGGGTGCTGGAGGGCACGCCCGGCGGGACGGCGGCCGGACTGCGCGGCCGGACGGCCCGGCTGGAGTCCGTCGTACGGGACGTGCGGCGCGCGGCGGAGGCCGGGCGGTACGACCCGGTCGACGCGCTGCGCCGCACCGAGGAGGCCGACGCGGCGCTGGACGAGGCGCTGGAGCGGGAGGGCGGGCTGCGCAGGGCCCGCGCGTTCCTGGACCAGGCGCTCCTGGCGGCCCGGTCGTCGGTGGGCGCGGCGGAGGACTACCTGGCGACGCACCGGGGCGCGGTGGCCAGCGTGGCCCGCACGCGGCTGGCGGAGGCGCGGCGGCACCTGGCGGCGGCCGAGGCGGGCGCGGGGCCGGGCGCGGGCGGTACGGGACCCGGTGCGGACGCGGACCCGCGCGCCGCGCTGGCGGACGCGCAGCGTGCGGACGCGCTGGCCCGGCAGGCCCAGGCGCTGGCCGAGCAGGACGTACGCCTGCGGGGCGCACCCGGCGGCCCGGGCGGCCTGGGGGGTGCCGTACTGGGCGGCATCCTGCTGGGCGGACTCATGGGCGGCGGGAGGAGCGGCGGGATGCCCGGCGGGTTCGCGGGCGGCCCGGCGAGCTTCGGCGGCGGGGGGACGCGGGGGCGGCTCGGCGGAGGGGGGCGCTTCTGACGGCACGACGCACCCGCGCGACGCGCACGCCCCGTACCGGCCCCGCGCACACGCCGTACCGGCCGCACCCCCGTACCGGGGCCCGCGTACACGACTCCGCACAGGCCCGCGTACACGACACGATCCACGCACGACCCGCAAGGAGAGGCGCCATGACCAAGCACTCCATCCTCGGCCGCGTCGCCCAGCTGGCGAAGGCCAACGTCAACGCCCTGCTGGACCAGGCCGAGGACCCGGAGCTGATGCTCGACCAGTTGATCCGCGACTACTCGGAGAACATCGGCGAGGCCGAGGAGGCGGTCGCGGCGACCATCGGGAACCTGCGCCTCCTGGAGGAGGACCACCGCGAGGACGTGGAGGCGGCGCGCGAGTGGGGCGAGAAGGCCCGCGCGGCCAGCGCCAAGGCCGACGAGCTGCGCGCGTCGCGGCGGCCGGAGCTGGCGGACAAGTTCGACAACCTGGCGAAGGTCGCGCTGGGGCGGCAGTTGCAGTCGGAGAAGGAGGCGAAGGCGGCCGAGCCGATGATCGCCTCCCAGACGGAGGTGGTCGAGCAGCTGAAGACGGGCCTGGACCGGATGCGGGAGAAGCTGGCGGAGCTGCGGAACCGGCGGGACGAGCTGGTGGCCCGCGCCCGCTCGGCGGAGGCCCGCAACCGGATGCTCGACGCGGTGCGCAGCATCGACGTCCTGGACCCGACGAGCGAGATCAGCCGCTTCGAGGACAAGGTGCGCCGCGAGGAGGCGAAGGCGCTGGGCAAGCAGGAGCTGGCCGCTTCGTCGCTGGACGCGCAGTTCGAGCAGCTGGACGCGGCGGGCGACGCGGCGGAGATCGAGGCGCGTCTGGCGGCCCTGAAGTCCGCCGCGTGAACCACCGCGCGATCCCCGGCCCGCGGCGCCGTGCGGACCACGCGCGTCGCTCCCGCCCGCGGCTCGTCGCAGGGACCGCGGGCGGGGTGCCGCGCCGGGTCAGAACATGCTCAGCAGCTGGTCCACCGTCGGTTCGGCGGTGCTCTCGCCGTCGGGGAGGGCCAGTTCGAACCAGACCGTCTTGCCGCGCGGGGTGCGCCGGGAGCCCCATCCGGCGCTGAGCAGCCCGACGAGTTGCAGCCCGCGCCCGCCCTCGTCGGTGTCGCGCGCACGGCGGCGGCGGGGCTGCACGAGGCCCGCGTCCCACACCTCGCACACCAGCGTCCGGTCGCGCAGCAGCCGCAGCCGGATCTCCCCCTCGCCGTAGCGCAGGGCGTTGGTGACCAGCTCGCTGACGAGCAGTTCGACCGTGTCGATCAGCGGGTCCAGGTCCCAGGCGGTGAGCTGGGCGCGGGCCAGTTCGCGGGCCCGGCCCACGGAGCGGGGCTCGCGCGGCAGCCGCCAGTCGCCGACCGCCTCGGCGGGCAGCCCCCGGACGCGGGCCATCAGCAGGGCGATGTCGTCCTGGCCGTGCCGGGTGTCCAGGGTGTTGAGGACGTGGTCGCAGGCGTCCTCCAGCGCCATCTCGGGCCCGGTGAGGACCCGCCGCAGCGCCTGGAGGCCCTCGTCCAGCGGGTGGTCGCGGGATTCGACGAGCCCGTCGGTGTAGAGGGACAGCAGCGAGCCCTCGGGCAGCTCGACCTCGACCTCCTCGAACGGCTCCCCGCCGACGCCGAGCGGCATCCCCGGCGGTACGTCGAGGAGCTGCGCCTCCTTGCCGGGTTCGACCAGCATGGGCGGCAGGTGCCCGGCGTTGGCGAAGGTGCAGCGCCGGGTGACGGCGTCGTACACGGCGTACACGCAGGTGGCGAGGTACACCTCGGACAGTTCGGGGCCGCGCTGCTTGTGGGCGGCGCGCGAGGACTGGGCGCCGATGGGCGCGCCGAGGCCGCGGGCGATCTCGTCCAGATGCGAGAGGACCTCGGCCGGTTCGAGGTCCAGCTGCGCCAGGGTGCGTACGGCGGTGCGCAGTTCGCCCATGGCGACGGCGGCGCGCAGGCCGCGGCCCATGACGTCGCCGACGACGAGGGCGGTGCGGTGGCCGGGCAGTTCGATGACGTCGAACCAGTCGCCGCCGACCTCGGTGGCGGCGTTGCCGGGGAGGTAGCGGCAGGCGATGTCGAGTCCGGCGGCCTCGGGGTCGCCCGGCGGGAGCAGGCTGCGCTGGAGGATGAGGGCGCGCTCGTGCTCGCGGCGGTAGAGGCGGGCGTTGTCGATGCAGACGGCGGCGCGGGCGGCGAGCTCGACGGCGAGGGCCCGGTCGCGTTCGCCGAAGGTCTCGCTGCCCTTGGTGCGGGAGAACTGGACGAGGCCGACGACCGTGTCGTGGGCGACCATCGGCACGGCGAGGGTGGAGTGGACGAGCCCGCCGTCGTCCGCGGGGACGAGGACGGGCCGGCCGGTGCGCAGCGCCTTCGCGCAGGCCGAGCCGAACGGGTAGCGGTGCACGGCGCCGACGAGGGTGGGGCCGGTCTCGCAGCAGCCGGGGCCCGTGGGCGGGCCGACGAGGGGCGGCGCGTCGGACACGGCGCTGGCGAAGGCGACGCGGCGCAGTTGTGCGGTGCGCCCGCCGGCCTGGCCGGGCGGGGCCTCGTCGCCGGTGAGGAGGCCCTGGTAGAGGTCGACGGACGCGAGGTCGCAGAAGCCGGGGACGGCGACGTCGAGGAGTTCCCGCGCGGTGGTCTCCAGGTCGAGGGAGGTGCCGATGCGCGCGGTGGCCTCGTTGAGGAGCGCGAGGTTGCGGCGGGCGCTGGCGGCCTCGCGTGCGGCGTTGTGGCGGCGGGTGACGTCGGTGGTGACCCCGGCGACGCCGATGGGCCGGCCTGAACCGCTGTGCACCCGGTAGAGGTTGACGGACCAGTGGCGGCGGTCGGTGTCGCCGGGGACGGTGCCGGTGACCTCCATGTCGGTGACGGCCTCGCCGGTGTCGAGGACGCGGCGCAGCGCGGCGGTCATCCGCTGGGCCTCGCCGCGTGTGAGGTAGTCCTCGACGGTGCGGCCGCGGTGGTCCTCGGCGGTCCCGCCGAAGACGGTGGCGAAGCGCTGGTTGGCCCGCTGCACCGTCAGGTCGGTGCCGAACAGAAGGAAGCCAAAGGGAGATTGACCGAATATCGCCTGCGATGAGGCCAAGTCGGTCTCAATCCGGCGCAAGGCGCGTACGTCGACGGCGATGCAGACGGCGCCGCGCCGGCCGTCCCCGGTCTCGCTGGGCATGACGTAGACCTCGGCCAGGCCGCGCGCGTGGCGTTCGCCGGGTATGCGGAAGGGGACGAGGCCCGTCCACTCCTTGCCGTCGAGTATCTCGGCGATCTTGCGGTGGCCGCGCGGGCGCAGCTCGGCGGGGATGAACGCCTCGACGGGGTCCGTGCCCCGGATGTCCCGTGCGGGTATGCCGAACATCTCGGCGGCCCGCAGGCTCCACTGGTCGACCAGCCCGTCGGGGCCGATGGAGAACGACGCGACTCTGATGTAGTCGTAGATCGAGCCAGGTGGGTTGCTCTGCCACACGACGCCGTCCGCCGTTCCAGGTATCTCGCTCACGCGACCGTCCCCTCCAGCTCACCGCACCGGACCGGCCATTCCCGCAGTATTCAGCACTACGGCCCCCGTCGGCACGCCGTTCACGATCACAGGGTGGTCTCGTTCGTTTTGAGCCGAGCCTAGGTGATCGTCGTCCCTTCCCTCTTCTAACCCGGCAGGGGCAGCTCGAACCACACGGTCTTACCCGTCAGACCCTTCCTCGTACCCCATCGGCGGGCCGCGCAGGCGACCAACTGCAGTCCGCGTCCGCCCTCGTCGTCGGGCCCGGCGGGGCGGGCGCGCGGCGGGTCCGGAACCGGGTCGGAGACCTCCACGAGGAGGGCGTGGCGGGGCGGGAGGGAGCCGTGCGGCTCGGGGACACGGGTGAGGCGGAGGCCGACGGGACCGTGGGCGTACCGCAGGGAATTGGTCACGAGTTCGCTGACCAGGAGGGCGGCGAGCTCGGCGAGTTCGGGGTCGAGCCGCCAGTCGCGGAAGGTGTCCCGGACGGCGCGGCGGGCGGTCCGCGCGGAGTCGAGCCGCCCCGGAAGGGTCCACTCGACGCACGCGTCGCCGTTGTCGCTCACGCTGATCACTTCCCGGACCAGGTACAGAGTCGCGCCCGACTTGTGGGGGTTAATAAGGACATACCCGATATCGAGCGCGCTGTATCGCGGGGCCCGGCGTCACCCTGTCGGCCACCGGGACCGACCGCGCGCGACCCGCGCCCGGCGGCCCGGCACGGTCCGGGAGCTCATCGCGAGCCCGGCGGGCCGCCGCCGCGGTCCGCGTCCGCGGCCGGACCGGGGGCATCGTCGGCGGTGCGCTGGGGGTCGTCGTCCGCGGCCGGCCCGGGGGCATCGTCGGCGGCGGGCGGGAAGGCGTGGCGGGAGGCGGATTCGGGGGCGCCGCCGGCGGTGGGCCCGGAGGCGTGGCGGGGGGCCGGTCCGGGGGCGTCGTCCGGGGCGAGGTCGCCGCCGGGGAGGTGGCGGAGGGCTTCCACCACGGCGGGGACGTCCTGTTCGAGCCAGTCGACGGTGTCCCATTCGGCGCGGGCGAGCCAGCGCACCTCGTCGTGGTCCTGGAGCGGCCGGGGCTCACCGGCGAGCACGCGGGCGGTCCACACGTGCAGCACATGTCCGCGTCCGAGCGGCCACGCCCCCGGAACGCGCCTTTCCGTCTCGGCCTCGATGCCGAGCTCCTCACGCAGCTCGCGTACGAGCGCGTCACGCGGCGACTCGCCGGGCTCCACCTTGCCGCCGGGCAGCTCCCAGCGGCCGGCCAGCTCGGGCGGCGCGCTGCGGCGCGCGGCGAGCAGCCGCCCCCGGTCGTACACGGCCCCGGCGACCACCACACGATCCGTCATGCGCCGGAGCGTATCGGTCCGCGCCGGTCAGCGCGCGGGCTCCCCGATCCGCTCGACCCAGTAGAGCTGCCGGTTCGCGGGCGAGACGAGGCTGTCGGCGACCTTCTGCGCCTCGTCACGGGTCGCGTACCGGCCGACCCGGTAGTGGTTGCCGTTGTCGTCCTGCCGGATGACCTGCCAGAGAAGAGTCGTACCGCTGTCGGGCATCACGCCGTTCCCCCCGCCCGGTCGCCTGTGTCCAAGGATTCCGCTGAAACCGCAATCCGCATATGCCCGAGCTTACGCCTGACCTTTACGGTGCGGATACGCATTTGCACAAAGAGATACGGTTCCGGCCAGGAATCCCACGGAAAAAGGGGGCGCACTCGACCGAATGCGCCCCCATGAACCACCACGAACGGGTACTTTCCCCCGCGCCCCCTCCCGCCCCTCCCGCTTCGCCCGCTCCTGTCGCCCCCTCGACCCCGACGCCCCCCTCCCCCGCCCGATGCCCTCCGCCCCGCTCCGCGCCCGCCCCTCGCGCGGCTCAGCGCACCGGCAGGTGGTACGCGACGCGGTAGCGGTCGGCGGGGACGACGACGTCCGCCGTCTCCACCGCCCGCCCGGAGGCGTAGTACGTGCGCTCGACCACGATCACCACGTGTCCGGGCACCCCGCCGAGCGTCAGCAGCTCCTCCGCGAGTCCGGGGCGGGCGCCGACCTCCTCGACGACGTTGTCCACGACGAGGTCGATCGCCGCCATCCTCTCGACCACCCCGCAGCCGCCCAGCGGGCCCTCCTCGGGCAGCATGACGGGGGTGCGCCCGGTGAGGGCGAGCGGCTCCCAGGAGGTGGAGAGCATCATCGGCTCGCCCCCGTCCCGGAAGACGTACCGGGTGCGCATCACGGGGTCGCCGGCCGCGATGCCCAGCCGCTCGGCGATCGGCGCCGGCGCCCGGTCCTGCTCGCTGCTGGACTCCCAGGTCCCGCGCGCGCCCTCGGCGGCCTGCTCCTGCCGGAACGGGTTCACCGTCCCGTGCGCCGGGCGGTACCCGGAGCGGGCGATCCGGCGCGGCACGGGACGCTCCCGCACGTACGTCCCCGAGCCGGAGCGGCCCTCCACCAGGCCCTCCGCCATCAGGACCTTGCGCGCCTCCAGGGCGACGGTGTCCGAGACGCCGTACTCCTCGCGGATGCGGGCCTGGGAGGGGAGGCGGGTGTGCGGGGGCAGCGAGCCGTTGACGATCTTCTTGCGTAGATCGCTCGCAACGCGCAGATAGGCGGGCTGCTCGCCGAATGTCACAGGCCACTCCCATCAGGTTGACAGACAGCGACAGCCTGACAACCGCGCGTTGGCCCCCGCAAGCATGGGCCAGAACCTGACGGACGGTGAAGTCCGCTGGATGGCGGGCGACCTGCCGGGGGCTTACCTCCGGTACGGGCCCACGCGCGGCAGGGGCGCGCGAGCGGGCGCACGGGGAGGGCGCGCGAGCGCGGCGCACGCGGAAGGCCGCATGCGGAAGGCCACACGGGAAGGCCGCACGGGAAGGGCGCACAACGGCGGATGGCCGTCGTGCGCCCTCGGGTGCGTCTCCCGCCGTGCGGCGGCGTCAGCTGGTCGGCTCGACCGGCGCCTTGGTGGACAGCTTCAGCGCGGCGCGCGCGTCCTTGCCGAGGTCGAGCGGCAGGGCGTCGTAGCCGGGCTCGTAGTGCGTCCAGAAGGTGTCGGAGTCCTTCGAGGCGGCGGCCTTCGCCCAGTGCTTGCGGGCCTTCTCCAGCTCCTTCACCACCTCCGCGACGGGCGCGGCGGAGGCGCCGGGGAAGGTGTGGCCCTTCAGCTGCGCGATGGTGCCGTCGAGGGCCTCCTCGACCGAACCGGCCCAGGTGACGTTGGCGTCCAGGTCCTCCTCCGGGTCGGCCTCGGGCTCGGCGAACAGCGCGGCGTCCAGCGCGTTCATCGCCTTCAGGTACGCGACCTGGTCGGCGTCCAGCGTGGTGGCGTCAGCGCGCAGCGAACCGGTCAGCTTGCCCTTCTCGGCGGCGAACGCGCAGGTCACCGTGCGGTCCTTCTGCAGCTTCCAGCTGTCCTCGGTCGGGTGGTAGTAGAACGTGACCGCGTTCTCCGGGACCGCCCAGGAGTCGAGGGAGTACTGCTCGCTGATGGTCAGGCAGCGGTCCTCGGCCTGCTTCTCGATGGCCGGGACACCGGGGTACGCGCCGTCGGCGAGCTTGAAGGAGCCGGTCACCTCGGCGTCGTGCGGCTTGGCGCAGTCCACGCTCTTGACCGTCATGACCTCCTTCTCGCTGACCGCGCCGCCGGGCTGGTTGAAGCAGTCGCCGGTGCGCAGGGCGAAGGCCGAGTCGGTGCTGGCCACCTCCTCCTGCACCTTGCGGGCCCCGTCCGCGAAGTCCTTGAACGCGCCCGTGGCGAAGCCCGCCGCGACCAGTAGGGTGCTGATCAGCGACAGGATCATGCCGGCGATGGCCAGGCCCTTGCCGTTCTGGCCCTTGCGCTTGATCGACGCCAGGGCGAACGCGCCGAGGACCAGGCCGAGCGGCGGCACGAGGCAGACGATGCCGGTGATGAGCGAGGCGATGGCCAGGCCGCTGGTGGTGGGCGACGGCTGCGGCGCCCCGGGCGGCGGGGGCACCGGCGGGTAGGGCTGCTGCGGCGCGGGCCAGCCCTGCGGGGACGATGACACGGGTACGGTGCTCCTGTCGGGGCGGGATGCGAACAAACGTATGAGCGGCGCGCATCGTACGCCGTGCCGGACGCGGGACCTAATGCGGTCCGCGAACCGGACGTTCCGGACACCCGACCGCCCCGCGGACCGGCGGGCGCCCGCGCGGGACAACCCGCTTGCGCCGCGGGCGGGTTCGGCGCACTCCCGCGCCCCGGCACGCGGAAGGGCGGCCGCCGGAACCGGCGGCCGCCCCTGTCGGACCCTCGGGTCGGATCCGATCAGCTCAGATCGGACCGGACCAGGTCCGGCTCGATCGGATCGGACCCGATCGGCGGAAGCGTCAGAACTGCAGCGCCCACGCGTCGATCTTGCCCGTGTCGTAGCGGTAGTTGTCGGTCACCCGCAGCTTCCAGGTGCCGTTGGCGACCTCGGAGGAGGCGTCCACGGTGTACGTGGTGTTGATGTTGTCGGCGCTGCCGCCCGTGCTGTAGTCCTTCAGCGTGTAGGCGGTGCCGTCGGGGGCGACGAGCTGGACGCGCAGGTCACCGATGTAGGTGTGCTGGATGTTCACCTCGACCTTGAGGCCGGAGGGCGCGTTGCCCGAGACACCCGTGACGGTGACCGGCGACTCGACGGTGGCGAGGTCGTTGATCGCGTAGTCGCCGGTGTTCTCGAAGCGGGAGCCGGTGGGCGGGGGCGTGGTGCCGCCGTCGCCGACGTACAGCAGGCGGTTCGGCGAGCCGGTGCCCGGGCTGGTGACCACGCCGGTGGTGGCGTTGGAGGTCAGGGCCGTGGCGACCTGGGCCGGGGTGGCGGCGCGGTTGTTGGCCAGGTACAGGGCGGCCGCGCCCGCGACGTGCGGGGAGGCCATCGACGTACCGGAGATGGTGTTGGTGGCCGTGTCGCCGGTGTGCCAGGCCGACGTGATGGAGGAGCCCGGCGCGAAGATGTCCACGACGCTGCCGTAGTTGGAGAAGCTGGAGCGGGCGTCGGAGCTGGTCGTCGAGCCGACCGTGATCGCCTCGGTGACGCGCGCGGGCGACTTGGTCGAGGCGTCGGTGTTCTCGTTGCCGGCCGCGACGGCGTAGGTGACGCCGGACGCGATGGAGTTGCGGACGGCCGCGTCCAGCGTGGAGTCGGCGCCGCCGCCGAGGCTCATGTTGGCGACGGCGGGCTTCACCGCGTTGCGGGTGACCCAGTCGATGCCGGCGACGACACCGGCGGTCGTGCCGGAGCCGCTGTTGTTGAGGACGCGGACGCCGACGATCTTGGCGTTCTTGGCCACGCCGTAGGCGCTGCCCGCGACGGTGGCGGCGACGTGGGTGCCGTGGCCGTTGCCGTCCTGGGCGGTGTTGTCGTTGTCCACGGCGTCGTAGCCGTAGGAGGCGCGGCCGCCGAAGTCGCTGTGGGTGATGCGGACACCGGTGTCGATGATGTACGCGGTGACGCCCGAGCCGCCCGGGTCGGGGTAGGTGTAGCTCTGGTTGAGCGGCAGGTTGCGCTGGTCGACGCGGTCGAGGCCCCAGGTCGGGTTCGGCTGCGTACCGCTGATGGTGAAGACGCGGTCCTGGACGACGGACTCGACGGCCGGGTCCGCCGCGAGCTTCTTCGCCTGGGCCTCGGAGAGCTGCACCGCGTAGCCGTTGAGGGCGGCGGTGTACGTCTTCTTGATCTTCGCGCCGTACTTGGCCGCGACCGCCTTGCCGGACTTGGCGTCGGAGTCGGCGGCGGACTCGTCGAGCGTGACGATGTAGCTGCCCTCGACGGCGTTGGGGTCGTCCGCGTACTGGATGACGCCTTCCGCGGCCGTGCCGGCGGCGGCTGCCGGGTAGGCGGCGAGGGTGCCCAGTGCGAGCGCGGCGACGGTTATCGCGCTGGCGGCGGCTGCTCTGCGCCGCGAGGTACGCATCACGTGCATGTGAGGGGTCCTCCTCATTGGTGGTGCGCTGCTGTGGGGGAATAGCGGCAGGTGCATGACAACCCCTGATGTATGCATGCACGACGGAACGCGCCACGTGAACGCGGCGCCAACCACCTTGGCCTGCCAGGCGAAAGGTTGGCCGATCCATAGGAATCCCACAAGGGTGCCGAACCGCCGTTAACAGATGTGCCACACAACTGTCATGCTGACGGCCACGCCTGAGAGAGCCTCACACCTCCACGAGGATTGCGGAGCTCGATCTTCCGCTTCTTCGCTGACCTGGTGCTGCCCGCGCTGCGACGGGCCGTGGGACCTGGACTTCACCGCCGCGCCCGTACCGCTGGAGGCGCTGGCGGGCCGGGTGGACTCGCTGTGGCGCCACAAGGAGGCGCTGCCGCTCTCGGAGCCGTACGCCTCGCTCGGCGAGGGCCGCACCCCGCTCGTCCGGCTCACCGGGAACGTCTCCGCGAAGCTCGACCACCTGATGCCGACGCTGTCCTTCGAGGACCGGGGCGCCTTTGATAGAGCTGGCCCGGCGGCTCGGCCCCAGGCGGGTCGCGCGGGCCGTCGCGGACAGCAGCGGCAACGCGGGCACGGCGGCGCGGGCGGCGCGCGCGGCGGCGGACGAACCGGGCGTCTTCTACGCGTCGCACGTGTACAACCCGTACTTCCCGCACGGCACGAAGACCTACGTGTACGAGCTGTGGCAGGACCTGGGCGGCCGGCTGCCGGACACACTGGTCGTCCCGGTGGGCAACGGCACGCTGCTGCTGGGCGCCGACCTGGCGGTGACCGAGCTGCTGGCGGCCGGCCTGGTGGAGCGGCGCCCGGAGCTGGTGGCGGTGCAGGCCGGGCCGGTGGCCCCGCCGGCGCGGGCGTTCGCGGCGGGCGCGGCGGACGCGGAGCCCGTACCGGCCGCGCCGACCCTGGCGGAGGGCATCGCGATCCCCAGCCCGCCGGGCGCGCGCCGGATCCTGCGGGCGGTACGGGAGTCGGGCGGGACGTTCCGGACGGTGTCCGACGAACAGATCCGCGACGCGCAGCGCGACCTGGCGCGACGGGGCCTGTTCGTGGAGCCGACCGGGGTGGCGTGCTGGGCGGCGGTGACGGCGGACCCGCCGCGGGGCGAGAGCGTCGTACCGCTGTGCGGCGCGGGCGCGAAGACGGGACTGGCGGCACAGGCGTAGCTCCCGCCACTCCCCCGCCGGGTAGGAATCCGGACGCGGCAGGGCGCAGATCCGGACGGACGGCGGACGAGCGAAGCAGGGATCTTGCCGTGGCGGAGGGGTGCGGGGCACCGTTGGGGCCGCACTCGGCACTCGAACCCCGTTGTCACCCCTGGGAGTTGAGAATGAGGAAGTCCACCCTGCGCTCCGCCGCCGCGGCCGCGGCCCTGGCGACCGGGCTGGCGGCGGCGTCGGTGACCACGGCGTCGGCGGCCCCGCGCACGTCCGACCGCCCGGCCGCGGCCCGCATCGCGACCCCGGAGCAGCTGGCGGACAGCGTGCGCCAGGCCGTCGAACGGGAGCTGAGCGAGGGCGGCGCGGTGGCGGAGGGCAACGTGGTGGGCTTCGTCGCGCCCCAGTCCGACACCGGCGTAAGGCCCTGCTGACGGTGGCCGCGGAGGAACCGGCCGTCCGGTGGTGCCCGAGCGGCGCGCCCGACCGCCCGGAGGCGGTGGTGCTGGGCGTGCGGTCGGGGCCGGACGGCCAGGTCGCCTACCTGGCCACGCCGGTGGCCGCGGCGGAGGTCGTACCGACCCTGCCGGAGGGGGTGCCGCCCACGCGGGTGCTGCGGTTCGCGTCCCACTGCGTGAGCGAGTGCGCCCACCGGGTGGGCCCGGACTGCGGCCTCGCCGACCGGATGCTGGCCGTGCCGGCCAGCGAGGACACCCGCCAGGTCCCCCGCTGCCATCTGCGCCCGCACTGCAAGTGGTGGCACCAGACCGGCACCTCGGCCTGCCACCGCTGCCCCGCCGTGGCGACGACGCCCCTGGCGGACGACACGTTGTCGGCCCTGGTGTCCGACCCGTCCACGACCCGCGAACAACTGGCGGCCCACCTGGCCGGGCAACCACCACCCTGACCCTGAGCGGGACGCGCGACGGTGCCCGCCGGGTGCCTGGCCCGAAGGGAGCCGATTCCCCAGCAGGCCCTCGTAGGCGTCGAGGGCGGCTGCTCGCACACCGAAGCCGCCGGCACCCTGCCAGGCCGCAGCTCCGGCCTCACGCCGGCTTTTCACACCGGCCAGCGGCGCCGGCCCCCGCACCCGTTCCGGCTTTCCGGAACTCCGGGTACGGCTCTCCGAGCCGAGTGGCAGCGCATACACGCGAGGGTCAGGCTGGGGGAAGGGGAAATCCCTTCGGAGTCGTCAGAGGTGACACTCGATGCTGGAAGTTGAACTGGACATATTTTCCGGCATGCCCAACCCGAGCTGGACATTGACGGACGAAGAAGAGAACCAGGTACTGGAGTTGCTCCGGTCGAACCCTGAGCAGACCTCACCGGTGATCACCGAGGAGGAGAAGTTCGGGCTGGGATACCGGGGCTTCCTCATTCGAGTGGCCAAAGGCGGAGACACCTGGGACCGACTGCGGGCGGGACTCGCCGAGCGCCTCCCCGATGATTTCGAGTTCCGCGTGGGCAGCCGGCTGGTCGAGGACGACGCCTCCATTGCCCGGTACCTGCTCGAGGGGCCGGCGCGACGCAACAGGCTCGACGACGAACTGCGCGAGACCGCCTCCCGAGGAGTCGCTCTCGTGCAGCCACCGCCTCCGGAAGGCGGATTCGACTCCCCGCCGATGCCACCGACCGCGAAGGGCGAGCCGGACACCTCGCCCGAGGCCGACGAAGAGGAGTATTTGCGAGGGTACACCTGGCACCGCCCGTGCCCGTCCGCGTACCTCTACTCGAATGCGGACATATTCAACCGGCCTGATTTCATCCGCCGGACAAACTGCTACGCGTACGCCTGCAATTACCTCTACGGGGGCAGATACGCACGCCCGGGCGCCTGGGGCGGGAAGCCGGCGTTCAGCATGACGGTCGACGCGATTCGCGGAGGTCTCTACGCCGACGGCTGGGCTGACAATTGCCAGCCTAAGTCGCTCACCATCGCGGCAGTCGTGTGGCCGGGCTACGACTACCACTTCTACCGCCTGGCAACGGGCAGCCCCTACTGGGTGTGGGGCCACAAGCAAGGCGCGACCGCCGCGGTGCACTACGACAACTGCGGCTACCCGATCCGCCGGACGCCGCACTACCTCGGAACGGTTTGGCAGCATCCAGCGAACTGCTGCAGGGGTGGATACCGGGACTGGGTGGGGTGGTTCTATCAGAACAACGACCAGGCCTTCTGCAGAGAGTGAACGTCCGTTCCGGCATCTCGGCACCGCCGACTGCCGCCACCCACCATGGAGGCGCAGGCCGACTCCCGGCGGGCCTGTGACGCCTTCCTGCCCCGACTGCCTTACGACAGCGGAGGGACCAGTTCCGGAGAGCCGGACCCTGGCGGTGTTACGGCTCCGCAACGAGGTGGTGGCGCGGCAACCGCTCAGACGGTTGCGCGGAGCTTCCGACCCTCGAAAAGCGAACGTCAGACGTGGAAGCGGAACGTCCACCCCGGCGCCCTGCCTGCGGAGACAAGCGCGCCAACGATCGCATCAGCACGGTGCCGGTTCAGGCGGCGCCTCAGCGCGACAATGAGGCATTGTGTACACATGCGACACTCGGCACCCTTGGGCGCATGACACAGCCGCTCCCCATAGAGTCCATCCGCGATGTCCGGGCGCACCTGGCCGAGGTCGTGGAGCGGGCTGACCGCGACGACCTGCGGAAATACCAGGAGTGGGAAGAGCGCGAGATTAACCGAATCATCGACGAGCGCATGGCCAACCCGGCTCCCGGCGTCCCGATCGAGGACATCATGAGGGAGACGCTGGCGCGCAGTGAGTGAGTATCGCACCGTCTTCCGACCCGAGGCGCAGGCCGAGCTCGCAAGGCCCCGCGCGACATGGCCCTCCGCATTCTGGCCAAGCTGACCGAGCTGGAGAGCGACCCGCGGGGGTTCAACACCACGGCCCTCGCCTCCCAGCCCGACCGGCGCCGCCTACGGGTGCGCGACTACCGCGTGATCTACACGGTCGACAACGGCGAGCTGGTGGTGTGGGTCGTGCACGTCGGGCATCGCTCCACCGTCTACGGCACCTGAGCGCTCCTGACGCCAGGTTCGAGAAGCCGGCACCGACCCCGGCACGGGATCGGCGAAGGGGCCGGGCTCCCACGAGCCCGGCCCCTTCTGACCTGCATGTCTGCTGCGTCGGACGTCCGCTCACGCGTCGAAGCGGAAGGTGTGAGGCCAGATCCTTACCTGCGGCGGAACCCCATGCAGGGCCCTGACCTGGGATTTCTCGTTGACATGCGTTGGCTCCCGACGGCTGTTTACAGGTCTCCTGCGGACTGGCTGCGGACGGGAGGGCACCCTCACTCAGCCGAGCAGGCTGTAGTACTCGGCGGAGCGACCTGCTCCGAGGACTCTCGCCCGACATCGCGGCCTGGGTGGACTTCGTACTCCGTCAGTCATTCTCGCCCCAGCCTTACTACCGCTGGTAGGATCAGCACCATGAGCGGTAGTAGGAAGTATTCGATCAGCCTGCCCGAGGATCTCGCCGAGGCCGTACGCGCCCATGTCGGGCCCGGCGGTTTCTCCGCCTACGTCGCCGAGGCCCTGGAACAGAGGGTCGCCATGGACAAGCTGCGGGAGATCGTCGCCGACTTCGAGACCGACAACGAAGCCCTCACCCGCGAGGAGGTCGAAGCCGCCCGGGCGCTGCTGCGCCACGACCACCGGCAGGCCGGCGGGGCCGCCGCCTGATGCCCGGCACCCTCCTGCTCGACAGCGAAGGACTCTCGAAGCTCTACCGCAAGGACCGCACCGTCGTGGCCATGGTCCAGGCGGCGTCGGAGGAAGGCGTCCGAGTCGCCACCAGCGCCATGACCACGCTTGAGGCCGACTACGAGCGCATTCACCCGGCCCGCATCAAGTGGGTCCTCTCCCGCGTCGACGTCCACGACGTCACCAAGGAGATCAGCGACCGGGCCGCCATCCTCCTTCGCACCCATCACCTTCACGGCCACAAGTACGCCATCGATGCCGCTCTCGCCGCCATCGCCCGCAACGCGCCCCGACCGGTCACCGTCCTCACCTCCGACCCCGAGGATCTGACACTCCTGTGCGGCCCTTCCGTGGAGGTCGTCAAGGTCTGAGACCGCCTCGCCGCCACGCCGCCCGGCCGAACGCTGTCACCGCATCGCGGGATCGAGGGCTCACGGCGGACACACAGCTGTGCCCGACCCCCCCAACAGGCAGGAGGGCCAGGCACAGGTATCGATGTGGCGTCAGACGTTGAAGCGGAACTCCACCACGTCGCCGTCCTGCATCACATAGTCCTTGCCCTCCATGCGGGCCTTGCCCGCCGCCCGGGCCTCGGCGACCGAGCCGGTGGCGACGAGGTCGTCGAAGGAGATGACCTCGGCCTTGATGAAGCCCTTCTGGAAGTCGGTGTGGATCACACCGGCCGCCTCCGGGGCCGTCGCGCCCTTCTTGATGGTCCAGGCGCGGGCCTCCTTCGGGCCGGCCGTGAGGTACGTCTGGAGGCCCAGCGTGTCGAAGCCGACGCGGGCGAGGGTGGCCAGGCCCGGCTCCTCGGCGCCGACGGACTGGAGGAGCTCCATCGCGTCCTCCTCGTCCAGCTCGGCGAGGTCCGCCTCCAGCTTGGCGTTGAGGAAGATCGCCTCGGCCGGGGCGACCAGCGCGCGCTGCTCGTTCTTGAACGCCTCGTCCGTCAGCTCCTCCTCGTCCACGTTGAAGACGTAGAGGAACGGCTTGGTGGTGAGCAGGTGGAGGTCGTGCAGCAGCTCCGCCTTCTCCGAGCCCTGGACGATGCCCTGCGAGAAGAGGGTGTCGCCGCGCTCCAGGATCTCCTTGGCCGCCTCGACCGCGGCGACCTTCGGCGCCACGTCCTTCTTGATCCGGGACTCCTTCTGGAGGCGCGGCAGGACCTTCTCGATGGTCTGGAGGTCGGCGAGGATCAGCTCGGTGTTGATCGTCTCGATGTCGTCCTTCGGCGAGACCTTGCCGTCGACGTGGACGACGTTCTCGTCCTTGAAGGCGCGGATGACCTGGCAGATGGCGTCCGACTCGCGGATGTTCGCCAGGAACTTGTTGCCCAGGCCCTCGCCCTCGCTCGCGCCGCGCACGATGCCCGCGATGTCCACGAAGTCGACCGTGGCGGGCAGGACGCGCTGCGAGTTGAAGATCTCGGCCAGCTTGGTCAGACGGGCGTCCGGCACGCCGACGACGCCGACATTCGGCTCGATCGTGGCGAACGGGTAGTTGGCCGCCAGCACGTCGTTCTTGGTCAGGGCGTTGAAAAGGGTCGACTTGCCGACATTCGGCAGGCCGACGATTCCGATCGTGAGCGACACGTTGGCGACTTCCCTAGAAGTGTGGATGGTGGGCCGACCCCCCAGTTTACGGGCGTGCCGGCGCCCCGGGCGACGGGCGGGCGGTCCGGGTCCGGGCGGTGGACTTCACGCCAAGGTCATCCCAAAGGTGTGTCTCGTACCGGTTTTCGGGTCGTCCCCCGCCTACTTTGTCACCGTGGAGCAGCACCGGAGCGGTATCCCCAGCCTCCCCAGGCCGCCGTGGCAGGCCGCCCCGACCGGGCGCGGCACCGCCGGGGCGCGCGCGGGCAGCCGGGCGGCCGCGGCCGGTGCGCCCGTCGCCGGGGGCGCGGGGGTCCGGTACGGGGCCCCGGCCGGCGGCCGGCCCGGCCGGTGGCCGGTGGCCCGGCCCGCGGTACGGCCGGACGCGCGGCGCGCCGGCCCGCGCGACGGCGGGCGCGACAGCCAGGAGCGCGACAGCCAGGAGGGTGCGCACATGGACGGGCAGTCCGGTGGACGGCATGGCGGGCGGCTCGACGCCCGGGCGGGGGTTCCGCGCGGGGGTCGGCCCGGCGGGCGGCCGCAGCGGCCCGACGGCCGGCCCGCCCCTGGAGGCGGCGCCCGCGCGGCCCGCGGCGACGGCGCCCCGGCGGCGGGTCCGCGCGGCGGTACGGCTGCCGGGGCCGGCGGTGGCGGCAAGGGCGGCGGCCGGTTCCCCGGTGGCGCGCCCGGCGGCGGGTGGGCTTCCGGGGGCGCGGGCGGTGCGGGACGGTCCCCCGGCTCGGGGGGCGGGCGGGGCGGACCGGGAGGGCTCGGCGGTCCGGGGCGGCCCGGAGGCCCTGGTGGACCGGGCGGGGCCCGCGGTGGCGGGCACGACGGGCTGCGGCGCGGCTCCGGTGCCCCGCGGGGCCTCTCCGGGGTCGTCGGAGCCGTACGGCGCCTGCCGCATCCCCGGCTGACCGGGCTCGGCGGCGGTCTGTTCGCCGCCGCCTCCATGCTCGCGGTCGGGTTCCTCGACCGGCTGCTGTTCGGCGGTTCGCCGTTCGTGTACGGGCTGCTGTTCCTGCCCGTCAGCGCCGCGACCGCGCTGTGGGTGCGGGGCGCCGACCTGGTGACGGCGCCGATCAGCGTGCCGATCGCGTTCGCCGTCGGGGTCGTCCCGATCGCCGGCGGCGAGGGCGGGTTCGGCGGCCACGCGATGGCGCTGGTGACCGCGCTCGCCGTGCACGCCGGGTGGCTGTACGGCGGGACGCTCGTGGCCGGGCTCATCACCTGCGTACGGAAGGTGCGGCTGATGGGGCGCCGCCAGCGGGCGGCCGCCGCCGCGCCGCCCCGGGCGGCGGCCACCGCGCAGCGGCGGCCCTGAGGCACAGGCAAGACGGCCCCGCGGCACCAGGGGGGATGGTGGCGCGGGGCCGTCGTCTCGAGGGGGCTCCCCGACGGGGTCACACGGTGGTGACGACCTCGTCGTACTCCAGGCGCGGGGAGCGCGGGTACCACGCGTCGGCGGCGGGCTTGCCGATGTTGACGATCATCAGCGGCGTGTGGTCGTCGTCCAGGAACTCCTTCTGGACGGCCGCGTGGTCGAAGCCGGTCATCGGGCCGGCGGCCAGGCCGGCGGCGCGGACGCCGACGATGAAGTACGCGGCCTGCAGCGCGGCGTTCATGCCGGCCGACGCCTCGCGGACCGGGCGCTCGGCGAAGAAGGCGTCCTTGGCCTGCGGGAACGCGGGGAACAGCTTCGGCAGCTCGGCGTGGAACTCGTTGTCCGCCGCCAGGATGGCGACCAGCGGGGCGGTCGCGGTCTTCGCCTGGTTGCCCTCGGCCATCAGCGGCACGAGGCGCTCGCGGGCCTCGGCGGAGCGGACGAGCACGATGCGCAGCGGCGTCTGGTTGAACGCGGTCGGGCCGTACTTGACCAGGTCGTAGATCGCCTGGACCTGCTCCTCGGTCACCGGCTCGTCGGTGAACGCGTTGGCGGTGCGGGCCTCGCGGAACAGCAGGTCCTGCGCGGCGGGGTCGAGGACGAGCGACATGGGGTGGTGCCTTCCGACGTACGAGTCAGGGGGTGCCGCGCGACGGAACGGGCGCCGCGCGATGCCTCCACCGTACGCCGAGATAGGTGAATCTTCAACTAAAAGGGGGGTGCGGTGCTCCACGTCACAGCGCCGGCCACCCCGCACGGCACCGCGTGGAAGGGCTATCCCTCCTGGTCGGAGCCGTCCCGCTCCTGGGCCAGCGACGCGTCCAGCCGGGCCCGCGCGCCCTCCAGCCAGTGGCGGCAGACCTTCGCCAGCTCCTCGCCCCGCTCCCAGAGCGCCAGCGCCTCCTCCAGCGTCGTCCCGCCCGCCTCCAGCCGGCGGACCACGTCGATCAGCTCGTCGCGCGCCTGCTCGTACCCGATGGCCGCGCCGCTCTCCGTCACCGCCACCGTCGTCGCGCCCGGGTCGGCACCCGCCCCCGGATCCGCCGCGCCCGCGTCCGTCGCCGCGTCCGTCGTGTTCGCTGCCATGTCCTCCACCCTCGCCATGCCCTCCACCCTACGGTCGGGGTCCGACAGCGCCGTCGCCGTCGACCCGCCGCACCGTGAACGCCCCGGCCGCCACCCGCGCCCGCAGCTCCTCGTCCCCGCCCACCTCGTCCGGTGAGCGCACCACCGAGCCGTCCGGCCGCTGCAGGACGGCATACCCCCGCTCCAGCGTGGCCGCCGGCGACAGCGCCACCACACGCGCGCGGGTGTGGGACAGCTCCGACTCGGCCCGGTCCAGCAGGTGCCCCAGCACCCGCCTGCTGCGCGCCAGCAGCGCCTCGACCTGCGCCTCCCGCTCCTCGACCATCCGCTGCGGGTGCTCCATCACGGGCCGGGCCAGGGCGTGCGCGAGGCCCCGCTCCTCCCGCTCCAGCAGAGCCCGTACGCAGCGCAGCGCGCGGTCCCGCAGCGAGCGCACCCGCTCCAGCTCCTCGCGCACGTCCGGCACGACCTTCTTCGCCGCGTCCGTCGGCGTGGCCGCGCGCAGGTCGGCGACCAGGTCCAGCAGCGGCGAGTCCGGCTCGTGGCCGATCGCCGACACCACCGGCGTACGGCACTCGGCGACGGCCCGCACGAGCTGCTCGTCGGAGAACGGCAGCAGGTCCTCGACGCTGCCGCCGCCCCGCGCGACGACGATCACGTCGACCTCGTCCATCCGGTCGAGCTCCCGCACCGCCCGCACCACCTGCGGCACCGCGTGGACGCCCTGCACCGCGACATTGCGCACCTCGAAGCGGACCGCCGGCCAGCGGCGCCGCGCCACCTCCAGCACATCGCGCTCCGCCGCCGACGCCCGGCCGCACACGAGGCCGATCAGCTGCGGCAGGAACGGCAGCGGCCGCTTGCGCTCCATGGCGAACAGCCCCTCGGCGGCCAGCGACCGCTTCAGCTGCTCCAGGCGGGCCAGCAGCTCGCCGATGCCGACCGGCCGTATCTCGGCGGCCCGCAGCGACAGCTGGCCGCGCGGCGCGTACCACTCGGGCTTCGCGTGCACGACGACGCGGGCGCCCTCGGACACGACGTCCGCGACCGCGTCGAAGACCTGGCGATAACACGTCACGCTGACCGAGATGTCGTGCGACGGGTCGCGCAGCGTCAGGAAGACCACGCCCGCGCCGGGCCGCCGCGACAGCTGCGTGATCTGCCCCTCCACCCAGATGGCGCCGAGCCGGTCGATCCATCCCCCGATGAGCCGGGACACCTGGCCGACGGGCAGCGGGGCTTCGGCAGACGTAGTCAGAGGCATACGGCGAGCGTACGCGCCGCCACCGACAGGGCCGCCGCGTCCGCCCCGCGCGGATCTTCGGCGCGGGCGGCCACCCTTACGATGGGGGGCATGACTCCTACGCCTCCTGCCCGCCGGGTCCTCCTCGCCGCTCCGCGCGGCTACTGCGCGGGCGTGGACCGCGCCGTGATCGCCGTCGAGAAGGCGCTGGAGCAGTACGGCGCGCCGATCTACGTCCGGCACGAGATCGTCCACAACAAGTACGTCGTGCAGACCCTGGAGAAGAAGGGCGCGATCTTCGTCGACGAGACCCACGAGGTGCCCGAGGGCTCCATCGTGATGTTCTCCGCGCACGGCGTCGCCCCGATCGTCCACGAGGAGGCCGCGAGGCGGAAGCTCGCGACCATCGACGCGACGTGCCCGCTGGTCACCAAGGTCCACAAGGAGGCCGTGCGCTTCGCGCAGGAGGACTACGACATCCTGCTCATCGGCCACGAGGGCCACGAGGAGGTCATCGGCACGTCCGGCGAGGCGCCCGACCACATCCAGCTGGTCGACGGCCCCGAGGACGTGGCGAAGGTCGAGGTGCGCGACCCGTCGAAGGTCGTCTGGCTGTCCCAGACCACGCTGTCCGTGGACGAGACGATGGAGACGGTCGACGCGCTGAAGGAGAAGTTCCCGCAGCTCATGTCGCCGCCCAGCGACGACATCTGCTACGCCACGCAGAACCGCCAGCTCGCCGTGAAGCAGATGGGCGCCGACTCCGACCTGGTCATCGTGGTCGGTTCGCGCAATTCGTCCAACTCCAAGCGGCTGGTCGAGGTCGCCAAGCTGGCCGGAGCCCGCGCCGCGTACCTGGTGGACTTCGCCGACGAGATCGAGGAGGCCTGGCTGGAGGGCGTCTCGACGGTCGGTGTCACCTCCGGCGCCTCGGTGCCCGAGGTGCTGGTCGAGGGCGTCCTGGAGTGGCTGGCGCAGCGCGGCTTCGAGGACGTGGAGATCGTGAAGGCCGCCGAGGAGTCGATCACCTTCTCGCTGCCGAAGGAGCTGCGCCGCGACCTGCGCGCCGAGGCGGCCGCGCTCTCGGAGGGCTGAGCCCGGGCGGCCGGTGCCGCTCGCCGGGGGCGGCGGCCCTTCGCCGTCCTCCCCCGGAGCGCCGGTCCCCCGCCGTAACGTGGTGTCCATGAACGTCTTCGGAGTGGACATCGGCGGGTCGGGGATCAAGGGCGCTCCCGTGGACCTCGAACGCGGCGATCTGGCCGAGCCCCGCCACAAGGTACTGACCCCGCAGCCCGCGACGCCCTCGGACGTCGCGGACCGCGTCGCGGAGGTCGTGGCGCACTTCGGCTGGTCGGGGCCGGTCGGGGTGACGTTCCCCGGCGTGGTCACCGGGTCGGTGGTCCGCACGGCCGCCAATGTCGACAAGGGCTGGATCGACGTGGACGCGGCGGCGCTGCTCGGGGAGCGGCTCGGCGGCCTGCCGGTGACGGTGCTGAACGACGCCGACGCGGCGGGGGTCGCGGAGATGACGTACGGCGCGGGCCGGGGCCGTACCGGCACGGTGATCATGCTGACGTTCGGTACGGGGATCGGCAGCGCCCTGTTCGTGGACGGGCGGCTCGTGCCCAACACCGAGCTGGGCCACCTGGAGCTGAACGGCAAGGAGGCGGAGAAGCACGCCTCGACCAAGGCCAAGGAGGACAAGGACCTCAGCTGGGAGGAGTGGGCGCACCGGGTGCGGAAGTACCTGGCGCACGTCGAGATGCTCTTCTCGCCCGAGCTGTTCATCGTCGGCGGCGGGGTGAGCCGCAAGGCGGAGAAGTTCCTGCCGCTGATCAAGAACGTGCGCGCCGAGATCGTCCCCGCGCGGCTCCAGAACAACGCGGGCATCGTGGGCGCCGCCATGGCCGCGGCCGGCCGCTAGCGCCGCACCAGACGTCGGACGGTCCTCGGGGGCGCCGCCCGCCCCGCGCGAGCAGGGTCCACGCCGTGCGGGCGGCCCCGCGAGGGCGCGCCGCCCCACCGCGCGCGCCGCCCCACCGCGCGCGGCGCTCTCGCGGGCGCCCGGCCGTGCTCGGCGGCCCGGGGTCAGCCCTGCTTCTGCGTCCTGAGCGCCGCGGCCATCTGGCCCAGGCGCTCGAAGGACGCCGTGCCGGTGACGACCGTCGTCACGCCCTTCTCGCGCAGCACGAGGGCGTCGTACTTGGGGCCCTCCCAGCGCTCCCAGGCACGCCCCGCGACCTGCTGCTTCCTGCCCGTGTCGCGGGCGTCGTGCGTGGTCTTCACGATGTGGCGGACGGGCGTCTCGGTGGACTGCTCGACGGCGACGTACTCCCGCTCCGGCGTGAGGAAGCCCAGGTGCCAGGCGTCGGCGTTGCGGCGGTCGTACGAGACGGAGGTCGGCCGCCAGTCCTTGCCGAGGCCCTCGGGCGCGGCGACCGGGTAGGGGGCGGCGCGCTGGGCCGTCACCAGCTCCACCCGGTAGTCGATCGGCTTCATCGGGTCCACCGTGTCGTCGTGCGGGACGAAGAGGTAGATCACCCCGGCGGCGGCGCAGATCACCGCCATCGACTGGAACATCCCGCGCACTGTCTGCTTGCCTCGCATACCTGCCACCCCCCTATGGTCGCATCAGGGCATCCCGCTCATACGTGGGCCCCTCTGCTCAATTTGTCGACGTACCGATAGAGTCGCAGCACCCTCTTCACCACCGGCCGTCGCCGTACAGAAAGGTGCGCTCCGATGACCGAGCACGCTCTGCCGTCCGAACTCGAGGTCTCGCCCGAGGCCCCCGACCGCAACCTCGCCCTGGAGCTGGTCCGGGTCACCGAGGCCGCCGCGATGGCCGCGGGCCGCTGGGTCGGCCGCGGCGACAAGAACGGCGCCGACGGCGCGGCCGTCCGGGCCATGCGCACCCTCGTCTCCACCGTCTCCATGAACGGTGTCGTCGTCATCGGCGAGGGCGAGAAGGACGAGGCCCCGATGCTCTTCAACGGCGAGCGGATCGGTGACGGGACCGGCGCCGAGTGCGACATCGCCGTGGACCCGATCGACGGGACGACGCTGACCGCGAAGGGCATGCCCAACGCGATCGCCGTACTGGCGGCGGCCGACCGTGGCGCGATGTTCGACCCGTCGGCCGTCTTCTACATGGACAAGCTGGTCACCGGCCCGGAGGCGGCCGACTTCGTGGACATCGACGCGCCGGTGTCGGTCAACATCCGCCGCGTCGCCAAGGCGAAGAACACGGCGCCCGAGGACGTCACCGTCGTCATCCTGGACCGGCCGCGCCACGAGGGCATCGTCAAGGAGATCCGCGAGACGGGCGCCCGGATCAAGTTCATCTCGGACGGCGACGTGGCCGGTTCGATCATGGCGGTCCGCGAGGGCACCGGTGTCGACCTGCTGCTGGGCATCGGCGGTACGCCCGAGGGCATCATCAGCGCCTGCGCCATCAAGTGCCTGGGCGGTGTCATCCAGGGCAAGCTGTGGCCGAAGGACGACGCGGAGCGGCAGCGCGCCATCGACGCGGGCCACGACCTGGACCGCGTGCTGTCCACGGACGACCTGGTGCGCGGCGACAACGTCTTCTTCGTCGCGACCGGCATCACGGACGGCGAGCTGCTGCGCGGCGTCCGCTACCGCTCCGAGACGGCCACGACCTCGTCGCTGGTGATGCGTTCGAAGTCCGGCACGATCCGGCAGATCGACTCCACGCACCGGCTGTCGAAGCTGCGCGCGTACAGCCAGATCGACTTCGACCGGGCGAAGTAGCCCGCGCGGCCGCCGGGCGAGACCGGCGGCCCCGGCGGCAGGGCCACGCCGGACGGCGGACTCGGGACGGGCGGTTTCCGGCCGGGCCGACCGGGACGGCGATACGAAAAGGGGCGCTCCCAGTGCGGTGGGAGCGCCCCTTCCCGTGCGGGCCGTGCCGCGGTGTGCCGTGCCGTCCCTGGGGCCGTGCGGACCGGGTCCGCCGCCGCGTACGGGCCGGTGCCCGTGCGCGCCGCCGGACGGGCGGTCAGCCGGCGGCGGCGATCTGCTGGCCGGCCGACGCGGCCTTCTTCAGCTCCACCTCGCGGCGCCGGCGGCGGGCCAGCACCACACGGCGCTCGGCGGCGGTCAGGCCGCCCCACACGCCGTACGGCTCCGGCTGGAGCAGGGCGTGCTCGCGGCACTCGACCATGACGGGGCAGCGGGCGCAGACCCGCTTGGCGGCTTCCTCGCGGGCGAGCCGGGCGGCCGTGGGCTCCTTCGACGGGGCGAAGAACAGGCCCGCCTCGTCGCGGCGGCACACCGCCTCCGTGTGCCAGGGGCCCGCCTCGTCCTCCCGCGCCGGAACGCGCTGGGACGGGACGGCGGCGACCTGGAGGGGCTGATGCGGCAGTGGCAGCACGGTCTACTCCTGACGACGGCCTACACGGGCGAGAGAGACGATGCAGCAAGCCCTACCCGCTGTGCGCACGCCTATGCACTGAGTCGCACGGGCTTCCAGGTGGTGGGACGCGGTACGGCCGAAACTCGACGGTCGGCCGGGGAGCTCCGCCCGCCGCGCCCCGCCCGCGTCAGTGCCCCAGGTGCTTGCGGAGCTTGTCGTGGATGAGGTCCGCGATGCGCTTGCCGCGCTTGGGGCGGGCCTCGACGTTGCCGAAGACCGAGTAGCCGTTGACGACCACGACGGGGGCCTCCGGGTCGTCGGCCTCCAGGGTCTGCACCTCGAAGTTGCCGAAGACGCCGCCGCCGGTGCCGCGCAGCGAGACGTTCTCGGGGACGCGGATCTCGACGTTCCCGAAGACCGAGGTGGCGTCGATGGTGGTGAGGCGCTGGGTGAAGGTGGCCTCGGTGAGGTCGATCTCGATGTTGCCGAAGAGGGAGAACGCGGTGGTGCGCGGCCCGATGCGGCGCCGGCCGCGCAGGGTGCTGCTGGAGAAGACCGCGACCACGCGGTCCTGGTCGCCGGCCGCGCCGGCCGGGTCGTAGGCCGCGGTCGCGGCCGGGCGGGACCCCGCGGGGGCGGCCGGGGCGGGGAGGTCGCTGACGATGGGCTCCAGCTCGGCGAGGGTCTTGGCGCGGTACACCGCGTCGACGCGCTCGCCGTGCTCCTCGGCGTCGAGCCGCCCCTCGGCCAGCGCGTCCGCGAGGATGTCGGCGACCCGGTCGCGGTCGGCGTCCGAGGCGCGCAGCGCCGGGGCGGGGGCGGCGGACTGCGGGGCGGCGGACTGCGGGGCGCGGGGGTCGGGCTGCTTCTGGGGCTGCTTCTCGAGATCCACCTCCTCAGCCTAGCGAAACGCGATAGATCGCGACCAGGGCCGGGTGAGCCTTACCTCACAAGCCCGGCCCGGCCGGCGCGTCTTACGCTTGGGGGCGCGTTGCCAAGGGAGGCCGCGCCGCTGTCTGCCGAGTGAGGAATGGCCGTCATGCCAGAGTTTGCGTACTCCGATCTGCTCCCGCTGGGAGAGGACACCACGCCGTACCGACTGGTGACCTCGGAGGGGGTGTCCACCTTCGAGGCCGACGGGCGGACGTTCCTCAAGGTGGAGCCGGAGGCGCTGCGCAAGCTGGCCGAGGAGGCCATCCGCGACATCCAGCACTATCTGCGCCCCGCGCACCTCGCGCAGCTCCGGAAGATCATCGACGACCCGGAGGCGTCGGCGAACGACAAGTTCGTGGCGCTGGACCTGCTGAAGAACGCCAACATCGCCGCGGCCGGCGTGCTGCCCATGTGCCAGGACACGGGCACGGCGATCGTCATGGGCAAGCGCGGGCAGAACGTGCTGACCGAGGGCCGCGACGAGGAGGCCCTGTCCCGCGGCATCTTCGACGCGTACACCAAGCTCAACCTGCGGTACTCGCAGATGGCGCCGCTGACCATGTGGGAGGAGAAGAACACCGGCTCCAACCTCCCGGCGCAGATCGAGCTGTACGCGACGGACGGCGGCGCGTACAAGTTCCTCTTCATGGCCAAGGGCGGCGGCTCGGCCAACAAGTCGTTCCTCTACCAGGAGACGAAGGCCGTCCTGAACGAGGCCTCCATGATGAAGTTCCTGGAGGAGAAGATCCGCTCGCTCGGCACGGCGGCCTGCCCGCCGTACCACCTGGCGATCGTCGTCGGCGGCACGTCCGCCGAGTACGCGCTGAAGACCGCCAAGTACGCCTCCGCGCACTACCTGGACGAGCTGCCCGAGGAGGGCTCGGTGCTCGGCCACGGCTTCCGCGACAAGGAGCTGGAGGAGAAGGTCTTCGAGCTGACGCAGCGGATCGGCATCGGCGCGCAGTTCGGCGGCAAGTACTTCTGCCACGACGTGCGCGTGGTGCGGCTGCCCCGGCACGGCGCGTCCTGCCCGGTCGCCATCGCCGTCTCCTGCTCGGCCGACCGCCAGGCCGTCGCGAAGATCACCGCCGAGGGCGTCTTCCTGGAGCAGCTGGAGACCGACCCGGCGCGCTTCCTGCCGGACACGACGGACGAGCACCTCGCCGAGGAGGGCGACGTCGTGAAGATCGACCTCAACCAGCCGATGGACGACATCCTGGCCGAGCTGACCAAGTACCCGGTCAAGACCCGGCTCTCGCTGACCGGCCCGCTGGTCGTGGCGCGCGACATCGCCCACGCCAAGATCAAGGAGCGGCTCGACGCGGGCGAGGAGATGCCGCAGTACCTGAAGGACCACCCGGTGTACTACGCGGGCCCGGCGAAGACGCCCGAGGGGTACGCCTCCGGGTCGTTCGGCCCGACGACGGCCGGGCGCATGGACTCGTACGTGGAGCAGTTCCAGGCGGCCGGCGGCTCGAAGGTCATGCTGGCCAAGGGCAACCGCTCCCAGCAGGTGACCGACGCGTGCGCCGCGCACGGCGGCTTCTACCTGGGCTCCATCGGCGGCCCGGCGGCGCGCCTGGCGCAGGACTGCATCAAGAAGGTCGAGGTCGTCGAGTACGAGGAGCTCGGCATGGAGGCGGTCTGGAAGATCGAGGTCGAGGACTTCCCGGCGTTCATCGTCGTGGACGACAAGGGCAACGACTTCTTCAAGGACCCGGCCCCCGCGCCGACCTTCACCTCCATCCCGGTGCGCGGTCCCGGTCTCGGCTGACCCCGCCCGCGTGACATGAGCGAGAGCCCCCGGCGAGCCCGCCGGGGGCTCTCGCGTCTCCCCCCGCCGGGCTGGACCCGCCTCGGCGCCGGTAGCGTCCCGGCCAGGTGGCTCCGCGGGCGCGGGGCCGATGAGGAGGCGTACATGCGCACGCTCGCCGACCGGTTCGTCCCCCGGCCCGACTTCGCCAGCCGGCACGAGACGGTCATCGACGCGCCCGCCGACGCGGTGTGGGCCGCGTTCCGGGCGATGGAGCTGGAGCGCGGTGTGCGCGGGATCGGCGTCGCCCGCGTCCTGATGGCCGTCCGCGCCGTGCTCGGCCGGGCCGTCAACCGCGGCCGGGTGTACCGGGACGAGCCCTCCGCGTTCACGCCGCTCGCCGAGGAGCCGGGCCGGGAGGTGGTGCACGGCATCGTGGGCCGGTGGTGGCGGCTGGGCGGCGCCCCGAACCGTACGGACGTGGCCACGGCGGAGCAGTTCCTGGCCTTCGCCGAACCGGGGTACGCCAAGGGGACGTTCGGGCTGCGCCTCACCGGGTCGCCGGACGGGCGGCGCACGCGGGTGGTCACCGAGACGCGGGTGCTGTGCACCGACGAGGCGGCCCGGCGGGCGATGCGCCGCTACTGGGGCATGATCCGGCCGTTCAGCGGGCTGATCCGGAAGGCGATGCTGCGGGAGCTGCGGCGCAGGGTCGCCGCGCGCTGAGCGCGGGCGCGTCTCCGCCCGTGCGCGCGCTGAGCGCGGGGCGCGTCTCATCCGTGCCGCGCGCCGGGTGGAGGCACGCCCCCGTCCGGTGCCGGGCACCGGACGGGGGCGTGGTGTGCGCTGGGACGTGGACGCGGTCGGGGTCAGGCGAAGCGCTGGTTCGCGGCGCCCGCGGCGCAGGGCTGGAGGCGCAGCGGGTCCTTGGCGGAGGCGAGGGTGGCGCACAGGTGCGGGGCGGCGGCCGGGCGGAGCGTGCCGGCCTCGCGGACGAACTTCTGGTTGCCGGTGCCGGAGCAGTTCCAGACGATCAGGGCCGTCCCGGCGGTGTAGCGGGCCCCCGGCACGTCGAGGCAGCGGTCGTGGGTGAGCTCGGTGTGGACGGAGCCGCGGTCGGGGTCGTACCACCAGCCCTGGTTGCGGCCGCCGTGGCAGTCCCAGCCGGTGACGGCGGTGCCGTTGCGGGTGGTGGCTCCGGTGACGTCCACGCAGGTGCCGGTGGCGGCGTTGCGCAGCGGGGCGAACTTGTCGTCCCAGGCGCCGGGCACGAGGACCGGCTTGCCGGTGGAGGCGGGGTCGGCGCAGCTCGCCTCCCGCAGCCCGGCCGCGTACAACTGGGTCAGGCAGGACGCGAAGGCGGCGTGGCCGGCCTTGTTGGGGTGGAAGGACTGGCGGACGGAGTTCTCGTCCCAGGGGAACTTGGTCACGTCGACGAAGAGGCCGCGGGCCCACGCCTGGTCCATGCAGACCTCGTGGCCGTGGAAGAGGCGGGAGGCGTCGAGGTAGACGGCGCCGGTGTTCGCGGCGGCGGTGCGCATGCCGCGTTCGAAGGCGGGTACCGCGGTGTCGCGGCCCCAGGCGGTGTCGGAGTCGTAGCCGAGGCCGCCGCAGGCGAGCTTGCCGGGGAAGTCGGGGTTGTCGTGGAAGTCCGGGCCGATGGGGCTCGGGTAGCTCATGACGACGAGCCGGTAGTCCCCGTCGGCGTACCCGGCGTCGCGCATGACGGTGCGCAGGTCGCGGACGGTCTGCTCGACCTTGGGGACGAGTCCGTCGATCCGGTTCTGCCAGGTCGGCGCGTACTTCGGCGCGCAGGGGCCCTGGAGGAGGACGTAGCGGGTGACGCAGTCGGTCATGACGGGGCCGAACTGGAGGTCGTCGTTGGCCCCGGCGACGAGGAGGACCATCTTGACGCGGGTGTTGCGGGCCTTGACGGCGAGGTTGTCGCTCTGGACGAGCTCGTCGGCGTACTGCCGGGTGCCGCCGACGCGGATGTTCGGGGTGGCCGCGCCGGAGCAGGAGACGTTGTACGTGACGTCGGCGGGGATGCCGGTGCGGTGGATCGCCGCGTCGGGCGAGCGGTGGCACCAGTTGTCGGGGCCGTCGGTGCCGGGCTCGTACACGCCGACGCCCTCGCCGGAGATCTCGCTGTCGCCGAGGGAGACGAGGGCGGTCTTGCGCTCCGCGAGGGGCCGCTCCTCGGGGCTGCCGTACAGGGCGGTCGCCTCGGCCGCGCGGACGCGTTCCAGCTCGGCGGGGAGCGGGGCGGAGCTGACGGTCCGTTCGGCGGTCGCGGCCGCGGGGGCGCCGGCCGCCGCGGCGGGCGGGGCGGCGGCGGTGCCGCCGAGGGTGGCGGCGAGCGCGGCGGCTGCCGCGCATACGAGTTTCAGTCTGGTGCGCGCCATTGCGCCTCCTGGAAGTGGGGTTACCCACGGTTTTTACTGGCCGGTAAAGCACTTGGGAATAGACCGAACCAGACAAGTGCTCAACTTTTCCGGGAGGTTGGGACGATGACGGACACCAGCGGGCGGCAGGGCGACGGCCTGGGCGGCGGGAGCGGCGACGGCGGCTTCCGGGTCGAGCACGACTCGATGGGCGAGGTGCGGGTCCCCGCACACGCCAAGTGGCGGGCGCAGACGCAGCGGGCGGTGGAGAACTTCCCCGTGTCGGGGCAGCGCCTGGAGCGGGCCCACATCGCGGCCCTCGCCCGGATCAAGGCGGCGGCGGCCAAGGTGAACGCGGAGCTCGGCGTCCTGGACCCGGAGATCGCGCGGGCGGTGCGGGAGGCCGCGGCGGAGGTCGCGGAGGGCCGGTGGGACGACCACTTCCCGGTCGACGTGTTCCAGACCGGCTCGGGCACCTCGTCCAACATGAACATGAACGAGGTCCTGGCCACCCTCGCGACCGAGCGGCTCGGCGGCCGGGCCGTCCACCCCAACGACCACGTCAACGCCTCGCAGTCGTCGAACGACGTCTTCCCCTCGTCCATCCACATCGCGGCGACCGCCGCCGTGACCGGCGACCTCATCCCGGCCCTCGACCATCTGGCCGCCGCGCTGGGGCGAAAATCAGCCGAATTCGCGGAGGTCGTCAAGTCCGGCCGTACGCATCTGATGGACGCGACGCCCGTGACGCTCGGTCAGGAGTTCGGCGGGTACGCGGCGCAGGTGCGGTACGGCGTGGAGCGGCTGCGGGCCGCCCTGCCGCGCCTGGCGGAGCTGCCGCTGGGCGGTACGGCCGTCGGTACGGGCATCAACACGCCGCCCGGGTTCTCCGCGGCGGTCATCGCGGAGGTGGCGCGGGAGACCGGGCTGCCGCTGACCGAGGCGCGCGACCACTTCGAGGCGCAGGGCGCGCGGGACGGCCTGGTCGAGACGTCGGGCCAGCTCCGCACGGTCGCGGTCTCCCTCACCAAGATCGCCAACGATCTGCGGTGGATGGCGTCGGGGCCGCGCACGGGCCTGGCCGAGATCAATCTGCCGGACCTCCAGCCCGGCTCGTCCATCATGCCGGGCAAGGTGAACCCGGTCGTCCCCGAGGCCGTCCTGATGGTCGCCGCGCAGGTCGTCGGCAACGACGCGACGGTGGCCGCGGCGGGCGCGGCGGGCAACTTCGAGCTCAACGTGATGCTCCCGGTGATGGCGAAGAACCTGCTGGAGTCCATCCGCCTGCTGGCCAACGCGGCGCGGCTCCTCGCGGACCGCACGGTCGACGGGATCACCGCCAACGCCGAGCGGGCCCGCGAGTACGCCGAGTCGTCGCCGTCCGTGGTGACCCCGCTCAACCGGTACATCGGGTACGAGGAGGCGGCGAAGGTCGCCAAGCGGTCGCTCGCCGAGCGCAAGACGATCCGCGAGGTGGTGCTGGAGTCGGGGTACGTGGAGCGCGGTGATCTGACGCTCGAACAGCTCGACGAGGCGCTCGACGTCCTGCGGATGACCCGCCCCTGACCAGCCGCTCCCCCGGCCCGTACCGCCCCTGACCTGCGGCGTCGAACATGCCGGCGTCCCGTATTCGTGACCTGGATCGCGGACGGGCGGCCCGGCGCGGCCCTAAGATCTGCGCATGACAGCGGAGACGACAGGTTCGGCGCCGGAGGCCGGGGCGGCGCCGCGGGCACAGTCCGTACCGGCCCCGGGGGCGCAGGCGGCGCCCGTACCCGCGCCGGCCGGGTCAGGTACGGGCGAGGGGGCCGCCGGCGGCGGCCGGGTGCGGCGCTGGGCGCCCGGCGACCGCATCCTGTGGCGCTACCGGGACAACGGCGACGGCCATGTCCACATCTGCCGCCCCGTGACCGTCGTCCAGGACACCCCGGACCTGCTCGCCGTCTGGATGGCGCCCGGCACCGAGTGCGTCAGGCCCGTCCTCGCGGACGGCACCCCCGTGCACGAGGAGCCGCTGGCCACCCGCTACACCGCGCCCCGCACCACCGCCCGCACCCGCTGGGCCGGCATGGGCGTGCTCAAGCTGGCCCGCCCGGACGAGCCGTGGTCGGTGTGGCTGTTCTGGGAGGACGGCTGGGAGTTCCGCAGCTGGTACGTCAACCTGGAGTCGCCGCGCGTACGGTGGTCCGGGGGCGTCGACTCGGAGGACCACTTCCTCGACATCTCCGTCTACCCCGACCGCAGCTGGCTGTGGCGGGACGAGGACGAGTTCGCCCAGGCGCAGCGCGCCGGCCTGATGGACGCCGACCAGGCGCGCCGGGTCCGGGAGGCCGGTGACGCCGCCGTGGAGGTGATCCGGGCGTGGGGCGCGCCGTTCGCGGACGGCTGGGAGAACTGGCGGCCCGACCCCTCCTGGCCCGTTCCCGAGCTGCCGGCCGACTGGGATCGCACCCCGTGCCGCACGGCACCGTGAGACCCTTGATACGCCCCTGGGGGGTAACCGTAGGATCGTCCTCCGCCGGACGGCCACCAGGCCCCGCGGCCGGCAACGACCGAGTACGGAACAGGAACTGACCGTAAGTCACCTACGAGGGGGTGGAGCCGTGCCCGAGGTGCGCACGGGTCCGTCGCCCCTTGTCGACGCCGCGCTCAGAGCGGGTATAGCGCCTGACAGAGCGATTGCATCGCCCACCCGGCCCGGACGGACGGAATCCCACGCGTGACGGAGCATCCCACCTCCCACGAAGGCAGGCAGCCGCTCGCTGCCCGGCCTCAGGAGCGCACCCGGCCCCGGCAGGAGGCCCCCGAGCCCGCCGGTGAGGCGGGCATGGCCGCGCCCGCGCACGGCAGGCCGCACCCCGGCACGGCCCCCGTCCCGGCCCAGCCGGGTCCCGTGGCCGCGCCCGACGCCCCGGACGGCGCCAACGCGGCGCGCGGCGCCTCCCGTACGGCCCGTTCGGCGTCGGCCGCGCGCAGGGCGGCGGACACCGAGCGCGGCGGCGCCCAGGCGCGGGCCCGCGCGGACGACGAGCCGGAACGTCCCGCCACCCGCGACGCCGCCGCCGGCCATGTGCCCGCGCAGCCGGACGTGCGCGCCGGGGACGGCGCGCCGGCCGGCGGGGTCGCGCCGGTGAGCGGCGGCGGGGTGCCGCAGGACCCGGTGGGGACCGCGCGGCGGGAGGGCGACCGGCTGCGGTTCGTGGGCGCGGCGACACGGCGGATCGCGCGCGGCATCGACCTGGACGAGATCGTGCTGGGCCTGTGCCGGGCCACCGTGCCGACCTTCGCCGACGCGATCCTGGTGTACCTGCGCGACCCGCTGCCGGTCGGCGACGAGCGTCCCGTGGACCCGTTCGTGCTGCGGCTGCGCCGCGCCGACCGGCTGCGTTTAACGGCGGACGACCCCGGTGACCTGGGCCTGTTCCCGGTGGGGCAGGTCGGGGCGCCGGACGTCGAGCAGAGCCCGGCGGCCGAGCTGTGCGAGGTCCGCCCCGGCGGGCACCTGGCTGAGGTGCTGCGCGGGGTGCGGCCGGTGTTCGGCGACTCGGCGGCGGCCCGCGCGGCGCTGCCGGAACTGCTGGGCGAGGGGCCTTCCGTGCCGCCCGGGCACCGGGCGATCCTCGCGCCGCTGCGGGGCCGGCGTCGGGTGATCGGCGCGGCCGTGTTCCTGCGCCGCCCCGACCGCGTCGCCTTCGAGCCGAACGATCTGCTGGTGGCGGCGCAGCTGGCCACGCACACGGCGCTCGGCATCGACAAGGCCGTGCTGTACGGGCGTGAGGCGTACATCGCGGACGAGCTCCAGCGGACGATGCTCCCGGAGAACCTCCCGCAGCCCACCGGTGTGCGGCTGGCGTCCCGCTATCTTCCGGCGGCCGAGACCGCGCGGGTCGGCGGGGACTGGTACGACGCGATCCCGCTGCCCGGCAGCCGGGTCGCGCTCGTGGTGGGCGACGTCATGGGCCACTCCATGACCTCCGCCGCGATCATGGGGCAGCTGCGGACGACCGCGCAGACCCTCGCCGGGCTCGACCTGCCGCCGCAGGAGGTCCTGCACCACCTGGACGAGCAGGCGCAGCGGCTCGGCGAGAACCGCATGGCGACCTGCCTGTACGCGGTGTACGACCCGGTCGCGCACCGCATCACCATCGCCAACGCCGGCCACCCGCCGCCGATACTCCTCCACCTGGGCGGCCGCGCCGAGGTGCTGCGGGTCCCGCCGGGCGCGCCGATCGGCGTGGGCGGCGTGGACTTCGAGGCGGTCGAGCTGGACGCCCCCGCGGGCGCGACGCTGCTGCTGTACACCGACGGCCTGGTCGAGTCGCGGCTGCGGGACGTGTGGACCGGCATCGAGCAGCTGCGGGAGCGGCTTGCGGCGACCGCACAGCTGACGGGCCCGGACCATCCGCCGCCGCTGGAGGCGCTCTGCGACGACGTGCTCGACATGCTCGGGCCCGGCGACCGGGACGACGACATCGCGCTGCTGGCGGCCCGCTTCGACGGGATAACGCCGAGCGACGTGGCGTACTGGTTCCTGGAGCCGGAGGACGCCGCGCCGGGCCGCGCGCGCAGGCTCGCCCGCAGGGCCCTGGCCCGCTGGGGCCTGGAGGAGCTCAACGACGCCGTGGAGCTGCTGGTCAGCGAGGTCGTCACCAACGCGGTGCGGTACGCGTCGCGGCCGGTGACGCTGCGGCTGCTGCGCACGGACGTACTGCGCTGCGAGGTCGGCGACGACTCGCCGCAGCTGCCGCGGCAGCGCCGGGCGCGGGACACCGACGAGGGCGGGCGCGGTCTGTTCCTGGTCAACCGGCTGGCGCGCCGGTGGGGTGCGACGCGGCTGTCCACCGGGAAGGTCGTCTGGTTCGAGCTGCCGACGCGGGTCTGAGCCCGCCGGGTCGCCCCGGCCGCCGACGCCGCCGCGGGGCGCGTCCGGTGCCGGGCGCGGGCCCGCCTTGCGGGCGTCGGGCACGTACGGCGGGGCGACGGGCGCGTACGGCGGGGCGACGGGCGCGTACGGCGGGGCGACGGGCGCGTACGGAGAAAGGGAGGCGGCCGGGGCCCTGACGGGTCCCGGCCGCCTCCCCTCTCCGGTGCGGCTACTGCTTGACGGGCTTGTCGTTGACGAACCCGGTGTCCGGGCCCGGGTCCGTGCCGGGCTCGCCGCCGTCGCCCGGGTCGGGGCTGGCCGGCGCCGACGACGACGGGGACTGCGTGGGCGGCGTCGGCTGCTGGGACGTCGGGCTCTGCGAGGACGGCGTGCCCGTCGGCGCGCTGGAGGACGGGGAGCTCGTCGGCTCGTCCGGCTCGTCGCTCGGCGAGGACGACGGCGACGCGCTCTCGGAGGGCGAGGAGCTGGGCTCCGGCTCCGGTCCGGCGACCTCCAGGACGTCCAGGTCGAACCGCGCGTCGGAGCCGCCGCCGAGGGCGTCCAGCGTGTAGTCGGCCCAGATGCGGGCGGGGAAACCGCCGCCGTTGGCGCGGCCCGAGTTGGCCGTGCCGGTCAGCGTGACCTGGGTGCCCTTCTCCGCGTCCTCGCCGAAGAGGGCGACCACCGTGGTCAGCTCGGGCGTGTAGCCGGCGAACCAGGCGGACTTGTTGTTCTCCGACGTACCGGTCTTGCCCGCCGCCTCGTACGCGGAGGTGTTCGCCGCCGCGCCCGAGCCGTTCTTGACGACGCCGGTCAGGACGGAGGTGACGGTGTCGGCGGTCTGGCGGCTGATGACCTGCGCGCCGATCGGGTCGGCCGGCTCGACCGCGCGGTCCTTGTGCTCGGCGGACTTCACGATCGTCGGGGTAACCTTCTTGCCGTGGTTGTCGAGCGTGGCGTACACGCCGGCCATGTCCCAGGTGGAGGCGCCCATGACGCCCAGCGACATCGCGGGCGCCTCGACGAACCCCTCGGAGTCCCGCATGCCGAGGTCGAGGGCGGTCTTCTTCACCTTGTCGGGGCCGACGTCCACGATCATCTGGGCGAAGACCGAGTTGATCGACTTGTTCATGGCGCGCTGGACGGTGACCGGGCCGTAGCTGCGGTCGTCCTCGTTCTCCGGGGCGAACGGGGTGTCGCTGCCCTCGACGGGCCGGCGGCTGGTGCCGTCGTAGACCGTGTTCACGCCGATGCGGCGGCCGTCCTGCGTCGTGGAGGCGTTCTCCAGCGCGGAGGCGAAGACGAGCGGCTTGAAGGTGGAGGCGGGCTGGTAGTCGCGCCGGGTGGCGTTGGACATCCAGTGCTCGGTGGCGCCGACGCCGCCGTACAGGGCGACGACGTGGCCGGTCTTCGGGTCGACGGAGGTGGCGCCCGCCTGGACGGTGGAGTCGACCTTGTCGCCCTCGCGGTCGAGCTTGCTCTCCAGCTGCTCGTCGACCGCCTCGACGAGCTCCTTCTGGCGCTTCTTGTCGATCGTGAGGGTGATCGTCCAGCCGCCCGCGCTGATGTCCTCCTCGGAGACGCCCTGGCGGATCAGCTCCTGGTTGGCGGCCGAGACCAGGTAGCCGGTCTGGCCCTCCATGCCGGGGGCGGGCTTGGGCTTCTGGGGCACGGGGAACTTCATGCCGGCCCGCTTGGCCGGGTCGAGCCAGTTCTCCTCGACCATGTTGTCCAGGACGTAGTTCCAGCGCTCGGTGACGAGCTTGCGGCCGGTGGGCGTCGCCGACGTCCAGTCGTACTGGCTGGGCGCCTGGAGCAGCGCGGCGAGGTAGGCGCCCTGCTCGACGGTCAGCTCGCCGGCGTCGACGCCGTAGTACGCCTGCGCGGCGGCCTGGATGCCGTAGGCGCCCCGGCCGTAGTAGCTGGTGTTGAGGTACCCGGCGAGGATCTCCTCCTTGCTCTTGCGCTGGTCGACCTTGAGGGAGATCACCAGTTCCTTGAGCTTCCGGGTGACGGTCTGGCTCTGGTCCAGGTAGTAGTTCTTGACGTACTGCTGGGTGATGGTCGAGCCGCCCTGCTTGCCCTGGCCGGTGATCGTGTTGATCACACCGCGGGCGGTGCCCTTGAAGTCGACGCCGGAGTCCTCGTAGAAGGTCTTGTTCTCCGCCGCGACGAACGCCTTCTCGACCGGGTCGGGGATCTTGTCGAGGCCCACGATCGAGCGGTTGACCTTGCCGCTGCGGGCGAGGATCGAACCGTCGGCGTACTTGTAGACGTTGCTCTGCAGCACCGCCTCGGCGTTGGCGGTGGGGACCGGGACCAGCAGGTAGACGGCGTAGAAGCCGCCCATCGCCAGCAGGCAGAACACGAAGAACGTGCCCAGCAGCTTCCGCCAGGTGAAGAAGCGGCGTATGCCTCCGCGGCTCCCCTGTGCCCGGCGCGCCCCGCGCTGCCGGGACCGTCGCGCGTCTCCTCGGCCCATGGCTCCGTCGCTCCCGTTGGTCGATGTTCGTCCGGCTGGCCTGGTCCGTCCGGTCCAGCCGGTTCGTCCGGCGATGTCGGCCCCCACGTCCGGATCAGCTCAGCAAGCTAACCCGCCACGGCCGACGCAGACCAACGAGTCCCGTCTTTTCCGGACGTGAGAATCAGCACCCGTTTCCACAGGAACCGACTCACCTGGGGTGGACAAGGTTGCGAGAAGCGTTAAAGTGATATCACTTTGCTTCACGCATGAGAGCACGGGAATGGGGGGATCATGTCCGGGACGACGGGCGGGACGACAGGTGCGGCCACGGCCTCGACGGCGGGGGCCGGGGGCCGGGCGGCGGCCGAGGGGGCGCGGCCGCGGGTGCGGGAGTTCACCGCGTACAGCGTCGGCGGGGGCTTCGCGCTGCTGGCCGGCCTGGTCGGGCTGGCGGCCGGGGTGTGCCTGGTCGTCGCGGGGACCGCGGTGGCGGAGGACACCTCGGCGGCCGCGCGGGCCGGGCTGATCGCGCTGGGGGTCCTGGTGGGCCTCGGGTCGCTGCTCGCGATGTGCGGGCTGAACATGGTGGCGCCCGGCGAGGCCCGCGTGGTGCAGCTGTTCGGCCGCTATCGCGGCACGGTCCGCGCGGACGGGCTGCGCTGGGTGAACCCGCTGACCTCCCGGGTGGCGATCTCGACCCGCGTACGGAACCACGAGACGGCCGTCCTGAAGGTCAACGACGCCTACGGCAATCCGATCGAGCTGGCCGCGGTCGTGGTGTGGCGGGTCGAGGACACCGCGCAGGCCATGTTCGAGGTCGACGACTTCGAGCAGTTCGTGTCCACGCAGACGGAGGCGGCCGTCCGGCACATCGCGATCGAGTACCCGTACGACGCCCACGACGAGGACGGCCTGTCGCTGCGCGGCAACGCCGAGGAGATCACCGAGAAGCTCGCGGCGGAGCTCCACGCGCGGGTGGAGGCGGCGGGTGTCCGCGTCATCGAGTCGCGGTTCACCCACCTCGCGTACGCTCCGGAGATCGCCTCGGCGATGCTTCAGCGGCAGCAGGCCGGCGCGATGGTGGCGGCCCGGCAGAAGATCGTGGAGGGCGCGGTCGGCATGGTCGAGCTCGCCCTGGACCGGATCGCGGAGCGCGACATAGTGGAACTGGACCCGGAGCGGAAGGCGGCCATGGTCTCCAACCTCATGGTGGTGCTGTGCGGTGACCGCTCGGCCCAGCCCATCGTCAACACGGGCACGCTCTACCAGTGACGGCCCGCCGCGAGCGCAAGCAGGTCCTCCTCCGCCTCGACCCGGCGGTGTACGAGGCGCTGGCCCGCTGGGCGTCGGACGAGCTGCGCAGCGCGAACTCGCAGATCGAGTTCCTGCTGCGCAGGGCCCTCGCGGAGGCGGGGCGCCTGCCGGCCGGCCCGGCGCCCCTGCCCCGCCGGGGCCGCCCGCCGAAACAGGCCCCGCCGCCGTCACCTCCGCCCCGGGGCGAGGGCGCGGCGGACGCGGAGCCGGACGCCCGGCGGGACGGGGACGGGGAGTAGCGCGGATGGGGAGCGGGGGGCCGAGTGGTGCGGGACGGCGTTTGGGGACGGGACGCCCGGGGCCGGTCGGCCTGGACGCGGGGGCGGGTGGTGGCCGGGGTGGCCGCGCTGGTCGCCTGGCTGATCGTGTTCCACGCGACGGTGCCGGACCTGCCGGGGCGGCCGGCGAGCCTGCTGGAGACCTTCCTGCCGTGGCTCGGGCTGACCGTGCCGGCCCTGGCGGTCGCCGCACTGGTGCGGCGCTCGGCCCTCGGCCTGCTGGCCGTGCTGCTGCCGGTCATGGCGTGGGGCGGCCACTTCGGGCCGCTGCTGCTGCCCGGCCCCGACGCACCGCACGACCTGACGGTGGTCCAGCACAACGTCGCCGACGACAACCCCGACCCGGCCGGTACGGCACGCGCCCTGACGGCCGTACGCCCGGACCTCATCGCACTCCAGGAGGTCACCCCCGAGGCGCTGCCGGCCTACCGGGCGGCGCTCTCGGCCCGGTACCCGCACCACGCGGTGCGCGGCACGGTCGGCCTCTGGTCGGCGCACCCCCTGAGGGACGCGCGGGCGCTGGACATCCGGCCGCGCGGTGTGGACGACGGGTGGCGGCGCGGGCTGCGGGTCACGGCGGCCACCCCGCGCGGCGACGTGGCCGTGTACGTGGCGCACCTGCCGTCCGTACGGCTCACGGCGCGGCGCGGTTTCGACGCGGCCCGGCGGGACGAGAGCGCCGAGCTGCTCGGGGCCGCCCTCGCCGCCGAGCGGCTGGACCGGGTGGTGCTGCTCGGCGACCTCAACGGCACGGTGGACGACCGGGGGCTCGCCCCGCTGACCTCCCGCCTCGACACGGCCGGCAGGAGGCTCGCGTTCAGCTGGCCCGCGTCGGCGCCGGTGGCCCGTATCGACCAGGTCCTCGCGCGGGGCGCCGAGGTCGTGCGGCTCTGGACGCTGCCCCGGACGGGCTCCGACCATCTGCCGGTCGCCGCACACCTCACGTACTGATCCCTGGGCCGCCCCCGACCCGGCGGTCCCGACCCGCCAGCCCCGGTCCACCGGTCCCGTTCCACCGACCCCGGCGGGGCGGGGCGTCTAGCGGGCGTCCGCCGGCAGCACCCGTACCGGGAGCGCCGCGAGCGCGCCGCGCAGCGCCTCCGCCAGCTCCTGGAACTCCGCCGCCCTGGCCGCGCCCGTACGCATCGCCAGGGCGACCCGCCGCGACGGCGCCGGGTCCGCGAAGTAGCCGGTCACGAGGCTCGGGTTCCGCCCGGTCTCGACCTTCACGGCGGTGCGCGGCAGCAGGGTCACGCCCAGCCCGCCCGCGACCAGCTGCACCAGCGTGGAGAGCCCGGCCGCCGTCGTGGTGACCGCGGCGCCGTCGGTGCGCCCTGCCTCGCGGCAGATGTCGAGGGCCTGGTCGCGCAGGCAGTGCCCCTCGTCCAGCAGCAGCAGGTGCAGCTCCCGCAGCGCGTCGCGCGGGATGTCCGTACGGCCGCCCAGCGGATGGTCGTCGGGCGTGACCAGCACGAAGTCCTCGTCGAACAGCGGCAGTTCCGTCACTCCCGGCACGCCCAGCGGCACGGCGAGCAGCAGCACGTCCAGCCGCCCGGAGGACAGCCCCTCCAGCAGCGAGTACGTCTGCTCCTCGTGGACCTGGAGGTCCAGCTCCGGGTAGCGGTCGTGGACCAGCCGCAGGACCGTCGGCAGCAGATAGGGCGCGACGGTCGGGATCACCCCGAGGCGCAGCACCCCGGTGAAGGGCGCCCGTACGGCCTCCGCCTCCTCCAGGAGCTCGCCCACCGCGTCCAGCACCGCCTTGGCGCGGACGGCCAGGCGCTCCCCCGCCGGTGAGAGCAGCACCTTACGCGTCGTACGCTCAAGGAGCTGGACACCGAGTGCCTCTTCGAGAGCCGAAACCGCGCCCGAGAGCGCCGGCTGGCTCATCCCGATCGCGGCGGCCGCGTCCCGGAAGTGGAGATGCTCGGCGACGGCCGCGAACGCTCTGAGCTGCGCCAGGCTGGGCTGTTTACCTTTTTGTGCGGAATTGTGCACGGAGGGTATGGGCGAGACCACTGATAACCACCTTCGATCAACGCGACCCAGTCTAGCTATTTCACTGATCAATGCACGGCGTGCCATGCTGGCGATCGTCCAACCTCCACGGATGACCCACCAGGGACATCCCCGCCACTAGGAGAGCGTGTGCTCACTGTCGGTGACCAGTTCCCCACGTACGACCTGACCGCCTGTGTGTCGCTCGAGAGCGGCAAGGAGTTCGCGCAGATCGACCACAAGTCCTACGAGGGCAAGTGGCGCGTGGTGTTCTTCTGGCCGAAGGACTTCACCTTCGTGTGCCCGACCGAGATCGCCGCGTTCGGCAAGCTGAACGACGAGTTCGCGGACCGCGACGCCCAGATCCTCGGCGTCTCGGGCGACTCGGAGTTCGTCCACCACGCCTGGCGCAAGGACCACGCCGACCTGCGTGACCTGCCCTTCCCGATGCTCGCCGACTCCAAGCACGAGCTGATGCGGGCGTGCGGCGTCGAGGGCGAGGACGGCTTCGCGCAGCGCGCCGTCTTCATCGTCGACCCGAACAACGAGATCCAGTTCGTCATGGTGACCGCCGGCTCCGTCGGCCGTAACCCCAAGGAGGTCCTGCGGGTCCTGGACGCCCTGCAGACCGACGAGCTGTGCCCGTGCAACTGGACCAAGGGCGAGGACACCCTCGACCCGGTCAAGCTGCTGGCCGGCGAGTAACCAACCGGAACGAGTGAATCACCATGTCTCTTGACGCCCTGAAGTCCGCCATCCCGGACTACGCGAAGGACCTGAAGCTGAACCTCGGCTCGGTCATCGGCAACAGCGACCTGCCGCAGCAGCAGCTGTGGGGCACCGTCCTGGCGTGCGCGATCGCCTCGCGCTCCCCGAAGGTGCTGGCGGAGCTGGAGCCGGAGGCGAGGGAGAACCTCAAGCCCGAGGCGTACGAGGCGGCCAAGTCGGCCGCCGCCATCATGGCGATGAACAACGTCTTCTACCGGACGCGCCACCTCCTCTCCGACCCGGAGTACGGCACGATGCGCGCCGGTCTGCGGATGAACGTCATCGGCAACCCGGGCGTGGAGAAGGTCGACTTCGAGCTGTGGTCGCTCGCCGTCTCCGCGATCAACGGCTGCGGCCAGTGCCTCGACTCGCACGAGCAGGTGCTGCGCAAGGCCGGCATGGAGCGCGACACAATCCAGGAGGCGTTCAAGATCGCCGCGGTGATCCAGGCGGTCGGCGCGACGCTGGACGCGGAAGCGGTCCTGTCCGCCGCCGAGTAATCGGCCGGCCCGGTACGACACGCCGAGGGGCCCCACCGGCATCCACTGCCGGTGGGGCCCCGTCGCGTCTCCACACGCCCCGGACGGCCGGGGCGCCCCGCGGCTACCGGGACTCGGACGTGGGGGTCGTCGGCAGGCCCCGCGGCGGGGCCGCCTTCAGGCGCTCCAGCAGCTCCCGGGCGTCCTCGACCAGGAACTCCTTCACCCCGTCGAGCGGCGCGTGCGTCGACTCGCCGGGCGGGGGCCCCGTGTCGTCGATGTACTCGCCGACCGTGCTGACCGACAGCGCGAGCACGACCGGCCCGTCCAGGACGTAGAGATCGGCGTACGTGCCGCCGCTGACGCTGAAGTACGCCTTCTCGCCCAGCCCCGGCACCAGCTCCGGGACCGGCTCGTCCGGCATGGCGGCCTCGCGGTGCCGCGCCTCGAACTCGGGCCCCGGGTCGGTCTTCCGGTGCAGTTCGTAGCGGAGGCTCGCCTCGTACCCGGTCGGGGGCTCGCCCAGGTGGACCGTGCAGTACGAGCGGTCGAGCGCCGGATGGCTGAACGCCTGCGCGTCCATGGTGGCGCCGCGCTTGCCGAGCGCGGTGACCAGCGCCGACAGCGGCGCCTCCGCGCACAGGGACGGCGCCGCCCGGTAGCCGCCGAGGTCCGGGTCGCCGGTGCGGTACGCGGCGAGGCCGGCCGCCCACAGCGCGGACGCGGCCAGTGCCCCGCCGAGCGCCCACATCCAGGGCCGCCGGTAGCGCGACCAGCGCGTCCCGCCCGCCGGGGCGCCGCCCTCGGGGCCGTACGGGCCGTCCCCGCAGCGGCCGCCGCCGAAGCCGTGCGGGGTGCCGTCGCCGCCCGGCCCGTGCGGGTCTGGCCCGCCGGGGCGCAGGGGGTCGCCGGCGTCGTCGAGGAGTTCGGGTTCGGATATCACGCGGTCCCCGGCCGTCCGGTTCCGCCGCCGCCCGGCTCGCCGCCGGGTTCCGTGCCGCCCTCGGCGGGGCCGACCACCGGCACCGTGGCGAGCCGGCGCAGCACCTGTTCCTCGCTGTACGCGCGGAGGTAGCCGACGACCGTGTTGGTGACGGCGACCAGGGGGACCGCGACGACCGCGCCGCCGATGCCCGCGACGAGCCCGCCGGCCGCGACCGTCAGCACGACGGCCAGCGGGTGCACCCGCACGGCCCGGCCGAGGATGAACGGCTGGAGCACATGCCCCTCGATCTGCTGCACGGCGAGCACCACGAGCAACACCATCAGGGCCGTGAACACCCCGTTGGTCACGAGCGCGACGACGACGGCGAGGGCGCCGGAGATGACCGCGCCGACCAGCGGGATGAAGGCGAAGAGGAAGATGAACACGCCCAGCGGGACGGCGAGCGGCACGTCGAGGAAGTAGATCCCGAGCCCGATGAAGATCGCGTCGATCATCGCGACGATCACCGTGCCCCGCACATACGCGGTGAGGGTGCGCCAGGCGCGCGGTCCGGCGCCGGCCACGCCCGGCCTGGCCTGGGCGGGCACCAGCTTGAGGAACCACTGCCAGACCTTCTTCCCGTCGTAGAGCAGGAAGAGGGTCGAGAACATCGCGAGCAGTATCCCGGTCATCACCTCGACCACGACGGTGACGCCGGTGAGGCCGGCGGAGGTGATCTCCTCGGTGTTGGTGCCGATGGTGTCGCTGAGGTTCTTCGCGATGTCGTTGATCTGGCTCTCGGTCACATGGAAGGGGCTGTCGAGCGCCCAGCGCTTCAGCTCCTCGATGCCGTCCCGCACCCGCGCGGAGACATTGCCGAGGTTGTCCATCACCTGCCAGACGACGAACCAGCCGACGAGGCCCATGATGACGAAGCCGGTGACGGCGGTGAGGGCCGTGGCGAGCCCGCGCGGCAGTCCGAGCCGCTTGAGCCGGCCGACGGTCGGCTGGAGCAGGGCGGTGATGAGCAGCGCGGCGACGAAGGCCAGCACGACCAGCTGCACCGCGCTGATGATCTTCATGATCACCCAGAGCGTGCCCGCGAGGACGAGCAGCCGCCAGCCGGCCTCGGCGGCGACGCGCATCCCCCAGGGGACGGCGGCCGCGGGGTCGGGCCGGGCGGCGACGGCCGGGGCGTACGCGGGGGGCGCGGGCACGATGTCGGGGCCCGCGGGACCGGGCACGGCGGCGGACGGCTTGTCCGGGGGCACGCCGTCCGGGGCGTCGGGCTCCGCCTCCGCCTGCGCGCGGCGCTCTTCGAGCCGCTGCCCCATCCGGCTCAGTCCGGCGCCCAGCCGGCCGATCCACCCTGGCACTCTCGACATGACCTTCCCTGCTCCCCCGCCCTGCCCCCACTTCCGGCTTCCCGACCGTACACGCACGAAGCCCCTCACCGTAGGACGGCGAGGGGCTCCGCGAAGTTGAGCGCCGCTGTCAGTACCAGTGGTTGGCCTGCCAGAACGACCAGGCGCCGCAGGGGCTGCCGTAGCGCTCGTTCATGTAGTTGAGGCCCCACTTGATCTGGGTGGCCGGGTTGGTCTGCCAGTCGGCGCCCGCGGAGGCCATCTTGGACCCGGGGAGCGCCTGGACCAGGCCGTACGCGCCCGAAGAGGGGTTCTGCGCCCGGTAGTTCCAGCTGGACTCGTGGTCCACGATGTTGCTGAAGCACTGGAACTGGTCGCCCGGCACCATCTGGCGGGCCATGGCCTGCACTTCGGCGACGGTGTACGACGACTGGGCGGCGAAGCTCGACGCGTCGCGGACGGCGTCGCGGCTGGCGCGCTCGCGTGCCTCCCGCTCCTCGCGCTCCTTCTCGGCCTTCTCCTCCGCGGCGGCCTTCTTCGCCTCGGCGTCCTTGGCGGCCTGGCGGCGCGCGTCCTCCCAGGCGGCCTGCTGCGCGGCGGTGTCGGCCGCGGCGGCCTGCGCCTCGGCCTGCTGCGTCAGCGAGGCGACTTGGACCTGCGCCTGCTGGCCTGCGGGTATGTCGGCGAGGAGGGTCGTGTCGGCGGCGGTCGCCTCGAACTTCTCCGGCTGCGCCGCCTGCGGGTTGCCCGCGGCGACACCGACGACGGCGCCGACAGTGGTGACCGCGGTGGCCGACGCCACCGCGAATCCCCGGACCGAGATCCGGCTCACACGGTTTCCTTCCAGCATCGCCCGCACGGGTGACCTCGCGGGCGCGATCGTGCCCCTGGCACTGGTCCCCCACTGCTCAGGTCACGGGGGACGCGGGCCCGGTGGGCAACTCCCCTCGGGGAGCGCCGCGTGGTGCTCGGGCGGCATACGGCGTACGTCTGTTGAGTTGTGCTGCCACGGGTCCGTGAGGATGTGGCTGTGCCGTATGCGGGGCCTGACGGAAGCAAGACTCTAGCGGGAAGGCGTCAACGCAAGGCAATTCCTCGCCGCGTGGGAAAGCTCACACCCCGTTGGCCCCAGAAGTTTCGGTGAAAGAGGCGCGCGAAAAGGCGCCGCCCGGCTAAGCTCTCGCGCTTCGCCGGGCGGCGCCCCTGGAGTCCAACTCCGCAGGGGGTGTTATGGGTGGCGTTGGGTCAGTTCGACCGGCACCCGACTTTCACTTTCCTCCACACCCCAGGGCATTCCGGTCAGATCTCCCCCATACCTCGATCAGATGTGGACGTCTTCGAGCATTTCGGTCACCAGTGCGGCGATCTGGGACCGCTCGGACCGGGCGAGCGTGACGTGCGCGAACAGCGGATGCCCCTTCAGCTTCTCGACGACGGCGACGATCCCGTCGTACCGGCCCACCCGGAGGTTGTCCCGCTGGGCCACGTCATGCGTGAGGACGACCCGGGAATTGGCCCCGATCCGGGACAACACGGTCAGCAGGACGTTCCGTTCGAGGGACTGCGCCTCGTCGACGATCACGAACGCGTCGTGCAGGGAGCGGCCGCGGATGTGGGTCAGCGGCAGGACCTCCAGCATGTCGCGCGCCGTGATCTCCTCGATGACCTCGCGCGACGTCACCGCGGACAGCGTGTCGTAGACCGCCTGCGCCCACGGGTTCATCTTCTCGGCCTCGGTGCCCGGCAGATAGCCCAGCTCCTGCCCGCCCACCGCGTACAGCGGCCGGAAGACCATCACCTTCTGGTGCTGGCGGCGCTCCAGCACGGCTTCGAGGCCGGCGCACAGCGCGAGCGCCGACTTGCCGGTGCCCGCCCGCCCGCCGAGCGACACGATGCCCACGTCCGGGTCGAGCAGCAGGTCCAGGGCGATGCGCTGCTCGGCGCTGCGGCCCCGGATGCCGAACGCCTCCCGGTCGCCGCGCACCAGCCGCACGGACCCGTCGGAGGTGACCCGGCCGAGCGCCTTGCCGCGCTCGGACTGCAGGACGAGGCCGGTGTGCACGGGCAGGTCGGCCGCGTCGGGCACGTACAGGGTCTCCTCGGTGTAGAGGAGGTCGACCTGCTCGGCGGAGAGCTGCACCTCGCACATGCCGGTCCAGCCGGAGTCGGTGATGGCCAGCTCGGCGCGGTACTCCTCGGCGAGGAGGCCCACGGAGGACGCCTTGATGCGGAGCGGCAGGTCCTTGGAGACGACCGTGACGTCGTACCCCTCCGCCTGGAGGTTGCGGGCCACGGCGAGGATCCGCGAGTCGTTGTCCCCGAGGCGGTAGCCGGCCGGGAGGAGGCCCGGGTCCGAGTGGTTGAGCTCCACGCGCAGGGTTCCGCCCAGGTCCCCCACGGTGACGGGCGCGTCGAGCCGTCCGTAGCGGACGCGCAGGTCGTCCAGGAGGCGCAGCGCCTGTCGGGCGAAGTAGCCGAGCTCCGGGTGGTGCCTCTTGGCCTCCAGTTCCGTCACCACGACGACGGGCAGCACGACCTCGTGCTCCTCGAAGCGGGTCAGGGCGTTGGGGTCGGCCAGCAGGACGCTGGTGTCGAGTACATAGGTGCGCCGGTCGTCGGGACGGCGCTTAGTGCTGGTCACCACGGAAGGACAGACCCCCTCTTATAGAGGCGCGTGAGGTCGGGGTGCGGCGGCCGCGACAGCTGCGGCAACTGCGGCGCCGCGATGGGGCGGGCCGGGATCGGGCCTCGGTGCACGGGCCGCGACTCCGGCCCACCGGTTCGTCCGCCCACCTGGGGTGTGCGGTGGTCCTGGCGCAAAGGGCCTCCCGGGCGAGCGGGCTCCGTACCGCTCACTCGCAAGGGATATGCCCCCGTTGCCACCGCGCCATGCCCGCGGGGCACTGGCATATGACAGCCCGTCGGGGAGCGCGGCGGACCCCGGACGCGCGCGAGCCGGGCCGCGTCGTCGGCGGCCCGGCTCGGGAGCGGGTGGCGGGGCGGGGCCCCTGTGCGTCAGGTGCCGTAGCGGCGGTGGCGTGCGGCGTAGTCGCGCAGCGCCCGCAGGAAGTCGACCTTGCGGAAGGCCGGCCAGTGCACCTCGCAGAAGTAGTACTCGGAGTGCGCGGACTGCCAGAGCATGAAGCCGGACAGCCGCTGCTCGCCGCTGGTGCGGATGACCAGGTCGGGGTCGGGCTGGCCGCGCGTGTAGAGGTGCTCGGAGATCAGGTCGATGTCGACGATCTCGGCGAGCTCCTCGAACGTCGTGCCCTTCTCGGCGTGCTCCAGGAGCAGCGAGCGGACCGCGTCGGCGATCTCCTGGCGGCCGCCGTAGCCGACGGCGACGTTGACGAGTATCCCGTCGATGTGCCGCGTCGACTCCTCGGCCTCCTTGAGGACCGCCTGGGTGCGGGCGGGCAGCAGGTCGAGCGTGCCGACGTGGTGGACGCGCCAGCGGCCGTCGGCGGCGATGGTGCGCACCGCGTCCTCGATGATGCCGAGGAGCGGGACGAGCTGCTCCTCGGGGCGGTTGAGGTTGTCGGTCGACAGCATCCAGAGCGTGACGACCTCGACGTCCGTCTCGGTGCACCAGCCGAGCATTTCCATGATCTTGCTGGCGCCGGCCTTGTGGCCCTGCTCGGGCGTGCCGCCGGACGCCTTCGCCCAGCGGCGGTTGCCGTCGAGGATGACGCCGATGTGCTTGGGCACCTGGGCGTGGTCGAGGCGGCCCTCCACCCGGCGCGCGTAGAGCCTGTACACCAGGTCGCGCAAGTTCACCGATCTCACCTCTCGCATACGGGACACAGCGGCCGTCCCCGAGCCCGCCACATTACTGCGCGCTACGGGCGACGGCCCAACCCGGTGTGTCACAACTCCGTGATAGGGAGAAAGGCATGTCCGCATCCCCTCTCTACCGCGCAGCCGACGACCGGTACGACTCCATGGAGTACCGCAGGACCGGCCGCAGCGGCCTCAAGCTCCCCGCCGTCTCCCTGGGCCTCTGGCACAACTTCGGCGACGACCGCACGCTGGAGTCCCAGCGGGCCATCCTGCGCCGGGCGTTCGACCTCGGCGTCACCCACTTCGACCTGGCGAACAACTACGGTCCGCCGCCCGGCTCCGCCGAGGTGAACTTCGGCCGGCACCTCACGCAGGACTTCCGTCCGTACCGGGACGAGCTGGTCATCTCGACCAAGGCGGGGTACCTCATGCACCCCGGCCCGTACGGCGAGTGGGGCTCCCGCAAGTATCTGCTGTCCTCGCTCGACGCCTCGCTGAAGCGGATGGGCCTGGAGTACGTCGACATCTTCTACTCGCACCGCTTCGACCGGAACACCCCGCTCGAGGAGACGATGGGCGCGCTGGCCTCCGCCGTCCAGCAGGGCAAGGCGCTGTACGTGGGCGTCTCCTCGTACAGCAGCGAGCAGACCGCCGAGGCGGCGCGGCTGCTGCGGGAGATGGGCGTCCCGGCCCTGATCCACCAGCCGTCATACTCGATGATCAACCGCTGGACCGAGGAGGACGGCCTCCTCGACACCCTGGAGGCCGAGGGCATGGGCTGCATCGCCTTCGCGCCGCTGGCCCAGGGCATGCTCACCGACAAGTACCTGAACGGCATCCCCGAGGGTTCCCGCGCGTCGCTGGGCAAGTCGCTGGACCCCGGCCTGATCTCCGACGACGTCGTCCGGCGGCTGCGCGGCCTGGACGCGATCGCGCGCCGGCGCGGCCAGTCGCTGGCGCAGCTGGCCCTGACCTGGGTGCTGCGCGACGAGCGGATGACGTCGGCGCTCATCGGCGCGTCGAGCGTGGCGCAGCTGGAGCAGAACGTCGCCGCGCTGAGCGGGCCCCCGCTGACGGAGGAGGAGCTGCGGGAGATCGACTCGTTCGCCGTGGACACGGCCGGGGTCAACATCTGGGCCGCCCGCAGCTGACCGGTCCGGGACAGGCCCCGGCGGGGAAGGAAAACGGGCCGGTCCGTGGGGGGGGATACGGACCGGCCCGAGGGGGGGTTTCCACCATAACCCTTCGTAAGGGCGGATGGGTGCCAAGACATGCCGTCGCTACGCTCCGGAAACGCGGGACTGCGCTGCGGCGTGCTCCCCGCCTGCGCGGCCTCCCCCCGACTGCCCGGCACTGTCCTCCGCAGGGGTGACCCGGCGGGCCGGGCGCCCGGTTGACGCTCGCGGCCCTACGGCGCCGGGAGCGCGCCGACGAGGAGGCCCAGGACGGCCCCGGCGATCATGAAGGGGCCGAACGGGATGGCGCTCCGGCGGGTGGCGCGGCGGCGCAGGACCAGGAACAGGCCGTACGCGGCCCCCAGCGCGAAGCCCGCGAACGCGCCGAGCAGCAGGACCGGCCAGCCGTACCAGCCGAGCGCCGCGCCCAGCGGCAGGGCGAGCTTCACATCGCCGAAGCCCATGCCGTTGGGGTTGACCAGGAACAGCACCAGATAGGCGCCGCCCAGCGCGAGCGCGCCCAGCAGGGACAGCCGCCACGACCCGGCGTGGCCGGGCAGCAGCGCCGCGGCGCCCAGCAGAAGCGGGACGCCGACGGCGAGCGGCAGGGTCAGATGGTCGGGCAACCGGTGGACGCGCCGGTCCACGGCGGCCAGGAGCAGCGCGAACGGCGCCAGCAGCAGCCACACCGCGAGCTCCGGCCGCCACCCGGAGGCCCCGAGCGTCCAGGCCGCCCCCGCACCGGCCGCCCCGGTCGCGGCTGGCCCCGCCCCTGCCGCTCCCGGGCCCACCGCTCCCGCGCCCGTCGCCGCTGCGAGCAGCGCGCACGCGACGGCCCCGGCGAGCGGCGCGGCGGCGAGGAGCGGGACGCGGTCGCGTTCCGGCCGGGCGCAGGCGGCGCAGTGCGCGGGGCCCAGCCAGCCGCGCGGTCCGGGGGCGTAGGGGTGCCCGGCGGGGCAGGCGTCGCGCCAGGGCTCGTCCGGCTCGACGGCCAGCCGGTGCGCGGCGCGCCGTACGAGCAGCCCCGCGGCGGCGCCCCACAGGGCGGCGGCGGCGATCAGCGTGGCGTACACACGCCGACCCTAGAAGGACGCGGGCCGCTCGCCTATGGGCACGGGCGTACGGGCATCCGCCGGAACCCCGGCGGCGGGGCGGTCGGTGGGCCTACCGTGCCGGTATGGGATGGCGGAACGGGACGGGCGTGCTGCGGGTGGAGGACGGGAGCGGTGTGCAGGGGGCCGCGGGTGCGCCCGGGGCCGGGGCCGGGGGTTCGGCCGGGGCCGGGGGTGGCGGGGTGCCGGGGGTCGGGGGTGGCGGGGTGCCGGGGGCCGGGGGTGGCGGGGTGGCCGTTCCGGTGGAGATCGCGGCCTCGTACCGTGCGCGGGCGCGCGGGCTGCTGGGGCGGGACGGGATCGACGGGGCGATGCTGCTGACGCCGTGCGCGAGCGTCCACACCTTCCGGATGCGGTTCGCGATCGACGTGGCCTACCTCGACCGCGACCTGCGGGTCCTCGCCGTCGTGCCGGGGATGCGGCCCGGACGGCTGGGGCTCCCCCGGCCGCGGGCCCGCCATGTGCTGGAGGCCGGGGCCGGGGCGATGGAGCGGTGGGGCATCCGGCGCGGGGTCCGGCTGGTGGTGGACGCGCCGGTCACGGGGGGCCCGGGCCGAGCAGCGTGAACGCCCCGTACGCGGCGGACGCCGACGCCAGGACGGCGAGGACGGTCGCGGCGTACCGGACGCGCAGCCTCAGCAGGGCCACGGCCGCGGGCAGCAGCAGCGGGAACGCGGGCATGATCAGGCGCGGCCGGGAGCCGAAGTACGCGGCGCCGACCAGGGACACCGCGACGACGGCGAGCGTGTAGACGAGGACCGGGAGCGGCTGCCGCTGCCGTACGCACAGCCACACCGCCCAGCCGAGCACCGCGAACGCCGCCAGCAGGCCCGCCCCGGCGAGCGGCTGCGGCCCGGTGAGGTGGCCCGCGACGAACCGGGCGAGGGCGACGCCCCCGTCGATGCTGTTCCCCCAGCCGGCCTGGACGTCGAAGTACGCGGTGGGGCTGCCGGTGCGGACGGCGACGTACACGACGTACGACAGCCAGCCCAGCGGCGCGAGCAGCACCCCGGTGACCAGGCCGGGCGTGACGCGGCGGTCGCGGACGGCGGTGGCGAGCGCGGTGACGCCGAGCGCGGCGATCAGGGCGACGGCGGACGGCCGGGTGAGCCCGGCCAGCACCGCGAGGGAACCGGCGAGGACCCACCGGCCGCGCAGCACGGCGTACAGCGACCAGGCGGCGAAGGCGGTGAACAGGGTCTCCGTGTACGCCATGGACTGCACGAACGCCGTCGGGTACACGCCCCACAGCACGGCCAGGGCGATTCCGGCGCGCCGCCCCGCGAGGTGCGCGCCGACCGCGTGGATGCCCCAGGCGGCGGCGAGCGACGCGATCCAGGAGACGGCCAGCCCGGCGGGGGCGGCGCCGATGGGCAGCACGGCGGACAGGGCCCGCTCCAGGGCGGGGAACAGCGGGAAGAACGCCAGGTCGGAGTGGACGGCGCCGTCGGGGAGGGTGACCTCGTGGCCGTACCCGCGCTCGGCGATCCGGGCGTACCAGACGGCGTCCCAGCGGCCCGTCAGCCGGTGCCACGCGTCCTCGCCGCCCGCCGCGGCGGCCCCCAGGAGCACGGCGAGGCCGAGGAGGCGGGTGGCCGCGTACCCGAGCAGCGCCTGGGCGGCGCCCGACCGGACGAGGCGCGCGACCGGTCGGACGCCGCCCGGACGGGCGTCCGGGGCGGCGGCGTCGTCCGGGCGGGCGTCCGCGGGGCGGCGGGCGGCCGGGATCGCGGCTTCGTCCGGGCGGGCGTCCGCGGGGCGGCGGGCGGCCGGGATGACGGCTTCGTTGGGAGCGGCCGCCGGGGCGGGTGGGGCCGGTCGCTCCATGCGGTCCGTCCCGTCCATGCGGTCCGTCCCGTCCATCCGGTCCGTCCCGTCCATCCGGTCCGTCCCGTCCATCCGGTCCGTTCGGTCCAAGGGCATCGGCCGATTATGTCCGCCGCCCGGACGGCGCCGGTCCGAATCGGTCAGGACAGCGGTGTGAGGTACATCCCGGTCGGGCCGGAGCCGGGGGTGTTGCGGCAGCCGTGGTGCCCGGTCGGCTTGGCGAGGAGGAGGCCGAGGCAGCGGCTCTGGCCGAGCTGCCCGTAGTGGTTGGGGTGCATGGACTCCTGGACGGGGCCCTGGGTGCTGTCGCTGTCGATCCAGCGCGCCCACTCGCTGGTCGTCCCGGACGCCGGCTGGGTGGCGCTGACCAGGCGGCTGGCGGTGGCGCACACCTCGCGACCCTGGAGCATGTCGCGCAGATCCAGGAACTGGGCGCCCTTCGCGGTGGCGACGGCGCGCAGCCGGTTCGCGAGCTGCGGGACGAGGGAGTCGCGGGCCCAGTCGGAGTCCTTGTTCCAGAACGGGCAGCCGCCGGTGTTCACCCGGGACCAGCCGCTCTCGGAGTACCGGTTCTCGGGGCCGCGCGGGAGGGGCGAGGGGTACGACTGGAGGACGAGGCGGTACGAGGAGGGCGCCTGCCCGGCGGCGGACATCACGGCGCGGACGTCGTCGACGGTCCTGGCCACGTCGGCCATGACGGCGTCGATCCGGGAGTCGACCAGGACCTGCTGGTCGTCGTGGCAGTACGAGTACCAGACGATGTAGTCCTTGGCGCACTTCTCGATGATCGACGCGAAACCGAGGTCGTTGCCGCCGACGGAGAGGACGATCACCTCCACGTCGTGGCGGGCGGCGATGCCGGCGAGCTGGTCGGCCTGCGGCGCCTCGCCCTTGAAGGCGACGCCTCCGCTGGCCGCGCGCAGGACGTTGCGGGTGGTGGCACCGGAGCAGGCGAGGTTGAACAGGGCGTCAGCGGTGCCGGCCGCGCCGTTGACCTCGGCGGAGTCGGAGCGATGGCAACCGTTGGCGGCGGTGGCGCCATACACCCGGGCGGGGTCGTATGTGGTGCCGGTCCACGCCCGGTCGGTGCCGTCGCGGGAGCCGGCGTCGTTGAGGCTGTTGCCGCGCCATCGGCCGGCCTCGCCGGAGATATAGCTGTCGCCCATGGAGACCACGGCGGTCGGGAGCGGATCGGCGGCCTCGGCGGCGTACGCGGTGGACGTGGCGGTGGTGGCCGCGGCGCCGAGCAGCAGGGCGAGGGCACCACCCAGGAGACGACGGGCACGGCCGGCGGTGCGGAAGGCGGTGCGGGACGCGGGGGGTCTGCGGTGGGGGGCGGAGCGGAATCCGGGCACGGCGAACTCCATCGTTCGGCCACGCCGACGGGACGCGCGGGGCGCGCCCCATGGCGCTGTGGCGCATGGGTGAGGGTGGGGCCGCCGGCCGGTGGCATGCGGGAATTTCGCACGCGCCGAGTTATTACCGCTAGGTAGCGTCGGGTCTCTTTTCGGTCACGAACGGGGCGAATTGCGCAACGGGGCGCATCGATATTCGGCCGAGCGCGGGCGTGGCTGAGCGCGGTCGATGCGGGGCCGCTGGAACGACGACGGCGGGCACGGGGGCCTCACCACTCCCCCGGCCCGCCGTTTCGTCGGGTCGCGCGTGACCGTCGCCTAGGGGCCTGTCGGGAAGGAGACCTCGACGCGGCGGTTCTTGCGGCGGCCCTCCTCCGTGCTGTTGTCCGCGATCGGGTACTGCTCGCCGTAGCCGCGGATCTCGTACGTGATGTTCTGCCCGGCCAGCAGCGGCGAGAGCACCCCGTGCACGGCGTCGGCGCGCTGCTTGGACAGCACGTCGCCGTGCGCGGCGGACCCGAGGTTGTCGGTGAAGCCGAACACCCGGATCTTCGTGGCGTTCTGCTTCTTGATCTCCTCGGCGATGGCCGCGATGCGGGAGTTCGCCTCGGGCGTCAGCTTCGCGCTGTCCTTACCGAACAGCACCTCGGCCTGGAGCGCGAACTTCAGATTGGTGCTGGTCTCCTCGCGGCGCTCCTCACCGCCCTCGACTCCACGATGGAGACGATCGGCAACACCTTGGCGGCGGCGAGCGTGGCGCCCTCGCGCATCTTCAGGCCCGGCGCGTTCGGGTCGATCTCGGGCACCGGCGCGGACACCTCACTGCCCGGCGGCACCGCCCCGGGCGTCTCATCGGCCCGCGCGGCGGAGGGCGCGGTGAGGTGGACACCGGTGAGCAGGACCAGCGCGCCGAGGAGGCTGGTGACGGGACGTCGGGTGGGCGCTCGCATCACGAGATCTCGATGGTCGCGGTGGGCATGAGCGGCACTTGGATGTCGACCTGGGTGACGTTCGCGGGCGGCGCCGGGAACTGGGCGAAGACGGCGACCGACTTGCCGGCTTCGAGGCTCGTCACGCCTGTCGTCGTCAGCGGGTATCCCTCCGTGTCGCGGAGGACGTAGTAGCGCTTCTTCTCGGTCTTGTCCACGAGGGTGATCCCGGCGAAAGAAAGGCCGGTCCGCTTCACGTTGACCTCATTGCCGCTCCACTGCGACTTGGTGAGGAGCATCTGAGACGACGTGTTCTTGAGAGTGGCGGAAACGGTGAGGAAGCCCCCCGGATCGCGTACTGCGCTGTGGACGACGAACTGGAAGCCGTCGCCGCCGTCAAGGGTGGCCAGCGTCTTGCTCGTGTCCGGCGTAGAAGGGTCGGCCGCACCGCCCGTCGGCTTGTTCTGCTCGCCGGGTGCGGACGAGGCGTTGCCCGCGTTCTGGGGCGACTGCGTCGCGGCATCATTGCCGCCGTCACTCCCACAAGCGGACAGCACCGCCACGAGCACAGCGGCCGTCACGCCCGTGGCCGCACCGCGCGCTGTCGCGCCGCATCGCCTAGCCTTGAATGCCATTTCTCAGCGTTCCTTCGCGGTCAGTCCTCGGCCAGTCGTACCTCGAAGAGGTCGGACATGTCCGGGAGGTCTTCGGGATCGAGATCCACCTGCGTGCCCTCGCAGTCCAAGGACCCGGGGGACGGCTTCTCCTCGTCAGAGGGCTCGTCGGTGGCGGGGTCGTCAGCCGGCGGTTCATCGGTGGCCGGTTCCTCTGCGGACGGTTCCTCCGCGGCTTCGAAGGAGCATCGGGGCACGACCACCGCCGTCGCCGTCGCCGTCGCGTGCTCACTCTCCGTTCCGGGCAGGATGGTGTCCCCGACGGGCTTGGTCGAACGGACGGTCACCTGGAAACCCCACCGGCCGTCGCCGAGCGACGAGCAGCCGGTGACGCTGGCCCCGTTGCGCGCGGCGTACGCGTGGCTCGCCCCGCAGCCGTCCTCGCCCGTGAGCACCCCGTCGAAGAGGTCGCCCCAGCCGGTGGGATCGAGTCCGTCCAGCGAGAACCGGTCCCTGGACTCCTTGGCCGCCGCCAGGGCAGCGGCGTCGGCCGCCGACTGCGCTCCGTTGCGCGTGGCGCCCGCCTGGCCGACCGCGAAGAACGCGAGCGCGAGAAAGAGCAGGCTCACCACCATGAAGATGTACAGGGGGGACGCCTGCCCTCGGTCACCTCTGCCGCGTTCGGGGCCGGTCAGCCGCCACCGATCACCTTGGCCACCTGGGCCCGCAGTCCGTTGGCGATGGTGTCGCCGATCCCCGACCCCACCAACGCCACGATGATCACCCCCACCAGAATGATCACCCCCACATACTCCACCGCCCCCTGCCCGCGGTCGCCGTGGCGTTTCAGGGCGGTGGTCGTGGTGTTCGCCCAGGTGCCCACGTACACCTTGGCCTGAGTCAGGGCCTTCAGTGCGAGGTTCGACATGGCGGTCCCCTCCGGGATCGGGATGGTACGGGTCTTCGGCGCCGGGTGCGTGTGGTGCGGGGGGTGCCCCGGCGGTCACGCGGGTCGGTGCGTGGCCGTACTCAGGGTGAGCCCCCTTCATGATGGGCCTCAAGGGGCGTTCATGGGCGGGAATCGGCAACTGGGGTCCGAATCCGTGGTCGGCCATGGCTGTCGCGCCCCCCGTCGTTCCCTTGGTCCGCCGTTGACTCGGCAACGAATGTCCCACATCCGCTTGCGGAAGCGAAGCCTCTTCCGCACATTCGGCCGAGTCGGGTACGCGCGGATTCCCTCGGGCGCGCAAGGGATCTGACGGGGTGTCCGCAGCGGGGGACGGGCCCCGGGCGTATGCGGTTGCAGACGGCTGCCGCGCGCGTGTCCCGGTGTTCACCGCTACCCGCCCAGCAGGTCGGCCAGGTCGACGCCGGAGCCGTAGTAGAAGCTCAGCGCGATCAGGATCATCGTCGCGGGCAGCATCACCAGCGTCACGACGAGGGTCGTCTTCGGGACGGCCTTCGCGGCGGCGCGGCGGGCGTTCTGGGCGTCGGTGCGGCGCATGTCGTTGGCGATCTGGATGAGCGTGTCCACGATCGGCGCACCCAGTTCCTCGCCCTGCTGGAGCGCGGTGACGAACATCGACACCTGCTCCGAGGCGTTGCGCCGGCGCAGCTGGTCGAAGGCCTCGCGGCGGCTGACGCCCATGTCCATCTGGCGCAGGGTGATGCGCAGTTCGTCGGCCCACGGGCCGGAGTACCTCTCCGCGACGCGCTCCAGCGCCTGCCGGAAGCCCAGCCCGGCGGAGACGACGACGGCGAGGACGTCCAGGAAGTCCGGGAGGGTGCGTTCGATGTCGTCCCTGCGGCGCCGGATGGCGAGGCGCAGCAGGACGTCCGTCCACGTCAGGCCGTACGCGAGGACGACGACCGCGACGACCGGCTGGCCGCGCAGCAGCATCGCCAGCGCGGCGGCCACGCCGAGGGCGCCGTACACGGCCCGCCGGGCGGCGTACCGGTCGACGGTGAGGCCGCCCGGGTTGCCCGCCATGTCGAGGCGGCGGCGCAGGGCGTCGACGCGCCGGGGGCCCATCAGGCGCAGCACGGCCGGCGCCCAGCGCATGCCGAGCCGGTCGACGCCGGAGCCGACGGCGGTGGTGCGGGTGGCGCCGACCTCCAGGGCGACGGCGAGGTCGCCGGGGAGCTGCGCCTCGGCGCGGTAGAGGCGTACGCCGTGGAAGACGCCGTACACGGCGAGACCGGTCAGGGCGGCCAACAGCAGAACCATGGTGTCCCCCGCCCCTTCAGACCCGGACCCGGGAGAGCCGGCGGATCATCACGAAACCGGCCGTGTACAGGGCGAACGCGATGAGTGATCCGGCCTGGCCGGCGAACGAGCCGGTCATCTTGTCCAGCGCCCCCGGGTTCATGCCGTTGATCATGAGGAGGAAGCCGAGGCCGAGGAGCGGCAGGGCGAACGCGGTGACCTTCACCTGGGAGAGCAGGGTGGTCACCTCGCGGCGGGTCTCCTTGCGCTCGTCGAGGGTGCCGGTGAGGTTGCGCAGCGAGCCGACGACCTGGCCGCCGGCCCGGTTGGACAGGACGAGGGTGGTGACGAGGACGACCAGTTCGCGGGAGGGAAGCCGTTCGGCGAGGTCGCCGAGCGCGTCGTCCAGGGTGCGGCCGACGGCGAGCTGGTCGGCGACCTTGCGGAGCTCCTCGCCCGCGGGGTCGTCGAGTTCGTCGGCGGCCATGGAGATGGCGGTGCGCAGGGCGAGTCCGGCCTGTGTGGCGTTGGCGAGGACGCGGGTCAGCTCGGGCAGCTGGTTGATGAACGCCTCGGTACGGCGCTGCCGCTGCCAGTTGAGGAACGCGTCGGCGCCCCACACCCCGGCGAGGACGGCGAGGACCCCGAAGAACGGCGCGAACACGGCGGCGGCCGCGGCGTACAGGGCGAGCAGGCCCCCGAGGGCGTACACGGTGTACTCGGCGGGGGTGAGGTCCAGGCCGGTGACGGCCAGTTTCCGCTCGACGCGGCGGCCGTACCGGGTGCGGCGCAGCCTGCGGTCGAGTGCGGGGAACCGGCGGCCGCGCCCGGCGAGGGGGACGGGTCCCGTCTGGGTCATCCGTGCCACGAGCGCCTTCTGCTGCGCCCTGCCCGCGGCGTAGGCGTGCACGCCCAGGACGGCGAGGAAGCCGGCCAGGAGGGTGACGCCGAGCGTCAGGAGCGGGAGGTTGTCCATCGTGTCGTCTGTCCGTCGATTCCGGTCCGGAGGGGTGCGGGGGGCGTTACGCGGCGGTGGTGCCGCGCAGGGCGAGCTGGGCGTCGCTGTGGGCGACGCCGAACGCGGCGGGGGTCGGCTCGTTGTACAGGTGGAGGCGTTCGGCGACGCGGCGGGGCAGCGGGTGGTGGGTGAACCGGCCGTGCACTCGGCCGTCCGCGGTCATCGGCTGGGCGTCGAAGCGGCAGACGGTGGCGATGCGGTACTCCTCGCGGCCGTGGGAGTCCACGATGGCGATCTCGGTGATCCTGCGGGCGCCGTCGGCGTGCCGGGTGAGCTGGACGATCACGTCGACGGCGCTGTTGATCTGGTCCTTGATGGCCGCGAAGGGCACTTCCACCTCGGACATGGAGGCGAGGGTCTGGAGGCGCATCAGGGCGTCCTCGGCGCTGTTGGCGTGGACGGTGGCGAGGGATCCGTCGTGGCCGGTGGACATGGCCTGGAGCATGTCGAGGGTCTCGCCGCCGCGGACCTCGCCGACGATGATGCGGTCGGGGCGCATGCGCAGGGAGTTGCGGACGAGGTCGCGGATGGTGATGCGGCCCTTGCCCTCCACGTTGGCGGGGCGGGCCTCCAGGGTGATGACGTGGGACTGCTGGAGGCGCAGTTCGGCGGAGTCCTCGATGGTGACGATGCGTTCGCCGTCGGGGATGAGGCCGGACAGGGCGTTGAGGAGGGTGGTCTTGCCGGTGCCGGTGGCGCCGGACACGATCACGTTGAACTTGGCGCGGACCAGCCCGGACAGCAGCATCACCATGTGCTCGTCCAGCGAGCCGAGGGCGACCATCTCGTGGAGCGTGAAGGCGCGCGGGAAGCGGCGGATGGTGAGGACGGGGCCGCTGAGGGAGAGCGGCGGGATGATGACGTTGACGCGCTCGCCGGAGGGCAGGCGGGCGTCCACCATCGGATTGGACTCGTCGACGCGGCGGTTGACGGTGGAGACGATCCGCTCGATGGTCTGCATCAGCTGCTCGGCGGACGAGAAGCGCATGGGCAGCCGTTCGAGGCGGCCGTGCCGCTCGACGTACACCTGGTCGGGTCCGTTGACCATGATCTCGCTGATGGAGGCGTCCTCCAGGAGCGGTTCGAGGATGCCCAGGCCGAGCGCCTCGTCGACGACGCGGCGGATCAGGTGGGAGCGCTCGGTGGAGGAGAGGACGGGGCCCTCGCGGCTGATGATGTGGCCGAGGACCCGCTCCAGGCGTACGCGCCGGTCGGCGGCCGGGAGCGCGGACATCTCCGCGAGGTCGATCTCCTCCAGGAGCTTGGCGCGGTAGACGGCGACGAGGTGGTCCTCCTCACCGTCCCTCCCGCCGGCCGGTTCGGAGCTGGTGACGCGGGCCCGCAGGCTCATGAGGTCCCTCCCTCGCTGGTCGTGACGGGCATGGTGGTGGTGCGGGTGACCGGGTCGAAGCTGAGGAGCGGCAGGACGGTCGGGACGCTGACGGTGACGGTCGCGATGACCTCCTCGTCGCCGGGCGGGGCGCTGACGGTGGCGCCGTCGGCGAGCCAGCCGCTCATGGCGCCGAGCCCGGCGGCCTCGCCGTCGCCGCCCTGGGAGGCGACACGGGCGGCGGCGCGAGCCGCCGTGCCGGCCTGCTGGGCGGCGTAGGCGACGATGCCGAGCTGGATCGCGGCGAGGGCGGCGATCAGCAGGAAGCCGATCCAGCCCGCGAACTCGATGGCGGCCTGCCCCCGGTCCCGCCCCGCGCCCGCCCCGTCCCGACGCGGGCCCCGGCCTCCGCGCGGGTGGGCCGCGGGCGCCGTATGCGACGCGGGCGCCGTATGCGACGCGGGCGCCGTATGCCCGTCCCGCCCCGTCGCCGGATGCCGGTGGCCGGCGGCCGGGCGCTCCTCGCCCGTCGCGGCGGCCGGCCGGTCGCCCACGGGGTGCGCGGGCCCCCGCCCGCCCGGCGGGCCGCCCGGCGGCCGGGGCTGCCGCCCGCGGGGGCCGGGCGCCGCGGCGGGGGTCATCGGGGCTCCCGTTCGTCGGCCGCCGCGGCGTGGGCGCGGACGGTGAAGGGCAGGTTCGCGCCCGGGAACAGCGCCGGGACCCGGATGCTGACGTCCGCGGTGAACAGGTCGCCCGCGCCCCCGCAGGACGTACTCGCCGACCAGGCGCCCGACAGCGTCGACCCGGCCGCCGCCGCGCAGTCGCCGCCGACCGCGCCCGCGCGGGCCGCCTCGTCCGCGGCGTTGCCCGCGAGGGAGTACGTGTAGCCGATGAGCGCCGCCTGCCACAGCACCAGCAGCACGCCGAGGACCAGCGGGACCATGCCGGTGAACTCCACCGCCACCTGGCCCCGGTCGCCGTACCGGTGGCCGGCCGCGCCGTGTGGCGCGGCGGGCCGTGCGACGCGTCCCATGGCCGCCCCTCCCCTCTCCGCTACTTCCTGCGTGCCTTCAGCAGCCTGCCCGTCCGGTCGCCCGCCGACTCCGGTGCCTTCACCAGGCCCAGTTCGCCGGCGAGCGCCCACAGGGCCTGCTTCACGGTCGACTTGGCCTCCAGTTCGTGCATCCGGCCCGCGTCGAGGGAGGGCTGGAGCTCCTTGAACGCGGCGGGGACGGCGGTGCGGGCGACGCGGGTGCCGGTGATCTTCTCGACGAGGGCGGGCTGGATCTCCGTATGGCGGGTGTGGCGGTTGACGACGGTGGTGGTGTCCTCGCCCTTGCGGATCTGCAGCCGCTCCCAGAGGCGGACCATGCGCTTGGCGGCGCGGACGGCGACGACGTCGGGGGTGACGACGAGGAGCGCGGTGTCGGCCATCTCGACGGCCGCGGCGTTCGCGGAGTCCATCTTCGTGCCGCAGTCCACGACGACGACCTCATAGGCGTGGCGCAGGGCGCTGATGATCTGGCGGGCGGACCGGTCGGTGACCTCTTCGCCGCGCTCCCCGTCGGCGGGTGCGAGGAGCAGGGCCAGCCCGGTCGGGTGGGTGTAGAGGGCGTCCTGCAGGACGCGGGGCGTGATGTCCTGGATGGCGGCGAGGTCCGCGGCGGAGCGGCGGAACTGCACGTCCAGGCAGGAGGCGACGTCGCCGGACTGCAGGTCGAGGTCGGCGAGGGCGACGCTGCGTCCGGAGGCGCGGGCGGCGAGGGCGAGCTGTACGGCGGTGACGGTGGTGCCGACGCCGCCCTTGGCGCCGCTGACGGTGACGACGGTGCCGCCGGGTCCGGCGGGGGCGCCGCCGGACTGGCCGAGGTGGCGGCGGACGCCGGCGGCCCACGCGGCGGCGGACTGAACGCGCTGGGCGAGTTCCTCGTACGAGAGGGGGAGGCCGACCAGTCCGCGGGCGCCGGAGTCCATGGCGGCCGAGTACAGGCCGGGGCTGGTGTCGGCGGTGGCGAGGACGACGCCGACCGCGGGGAAGCGCAGGGCGACCTCGCGGATCAGGTCGAGTGCGGGGACGGGGCCGATCCGCTCGTGGACGAGGACGACCTCGGGCAGCCCGTCGAGGGAGTCGGCGGCGGCCCGGGCGAGGGTGTCCACGAGGGTGGTGGAGTCGCCGGCGGGGGCGGGGGCGGCCTGTTCGGCGTCGGGGAGCTGGGCGAGGAGGGTGGTGATGGCGCGGGCCGCGTCGGGGTCGCCGACGGCCGCGAGGACGCGTACGGTCACGGGGCCCTCACTTGTCCTTGTCTTCGTCGAGCGTGTACCGGGACTCACCGGGCTTCGGGGCGGTCTGGCCGTCCTTGGGCAGCAGGGCGAGGCGTACGTGCTCGGCGAACGACTCGGCGTAGGCGACGCGCTGGGCGTCGGCGGTGGTGAGCGCGAAGGTGATCGGCACGGCCTCGCGGGCGCCGGTGCCCGAGCCGCTCTGGTTGCCGCCGCGGGCCTGGTCGATGGGGGTGAGCCTGCCGACGTCGAGGACGCGGGCTCCGGCGACGATGAGCCGGGACTCGGCGACGGCGTTCCTGCCGCGGCCCTCGTCGTCGAAGGTGGCGAAGATGTTGACCCGCGCCCCGGCGGTGATCTTCCCGGCGACGCCGGTGGAGGCGTCGATCATGATGGCGATCTCCTGCTCGCCGCTCGCGAGGGCGGGCCGGTCGGCGATCATGTCCTTCTGGAGGAGGGAGCCCTTCTTCAGGTCGGAGACGGCGATCTTGCCGTGGACGGCGGACAGGCTGCGTACGGCGTTGGCCGACAGCCACCGCTCCGGCATGGTGATCTTCTCGAACTGGCCCGGCTGGAGGGCGGCGTAGGCCGGTACGTCCGCCTTGACGCGGTACGCCGTGACCTCCGGTCCGACCTTCGCCTGGACGTCCCCGACGATGACGACGACGCCGGCGAACGCGCCGATGGCGCACAGGGCGGACAGGACGAGCAGGATGACGCCGCGGCGCTGACGTGCGTTCATGGGCGGGAGAACCTCGTGAGGTGGCGGGCGGGGGACGGGCGCGTGCGGGCGGGCGGCGGTCCGGCGCGGGGCGTCACGACGCGTGCCGCATCGGTGTGCCCGGGGGCAGGGCGGCGACGGGTCCGCCGGGCGCGCGGGGCTCGGGCACGGCGGGCGGGGCGAGCGGCGCGGCGCAGAAGCCGCAGCGGTCGCCGAGCAGTTCGGCGCCGCACCAGCCGCACCTCTCCCGCCGCACGGACGACACCAGCTGGTGCAGGACGGGCAGGTCGGGCAGGTACGCGGCGAACTCGACGAGCTTGCCGGTGCCCCACCAGGCGGCGGACGCGGCGGGGAGCGGCACCTCGTCGACGCCCTGGACCCGCCAGGCGGGGGCGAGGGTGCCGGTGACCCAGTCGGTGGCGAGGGGGCCGCGCGCGACGGCCAGGCGGGTGGCGAAGTCCGGGCCGGGGAACGGGTCGCCGGTGTGGGAGCCGAGCCGGACGAGGCCCGGGCGCGGGTTGGCGAGGACGGCGAACTGGGAGCCGGGCATCCAGGACTTGGCGTGCGCCTTGAGCGTGACGGGGACGCGGTCGAGGCGGGCGACGGAGTTGAGCACGGCGCCGGTGTGGACGTAGTGGGCGAGGAGCCGGGCGGCGGTGGCGAGGACGCCGGGGCCGAAGTCGCAGACGGAGAGCTGGCGCAGCTGGCGGACGAGCACGGCGGCGCCGAGCGGCGGAAGGTCCAGCGGCAGCAGGGCTATCCGGTCGCTCTCCAGGAGGGCGCGCACGGTGTGGAGGCGCCGCACATGGGCGGCGGGTGTGGACGCCGGGTAGAGCGCGACGAGGTGCCCGTACTGGTCGAGCAGGGTCTGGGTGTCGGCGAGCGCGGCGGCCAGCGGCTGGTCGTCCGGGTGCGGCAGGACGGCGGCGCCGGGGGTGTGGTGGTCGGTCGGCGGCAGCACCAGGTCGGCGCTGGTGACGGCAATCGCGGTCGGCACGCTGGTTCCCCGTTCGGCTCCGGCCACCGGCTGTTCTCGGCGGGTCGCGGTCGGCTGCGACACCTGTTGCTCCGTGGGTGCTCCTGACCCGCACTTTATCGGCGGGAACGGGGCTGGAGAACCGCTTTCGGACTCCTCGTGGTGGATCATGCGCGCCGCGTGGGTCACGAAGGGGGGCGAAGGGGGCAGAAGTTGACCCGCGCCTCACCCTTCTCGCCGTCCGCGCACGCCGGTTACCGGTCCGGAACCTTGACAACCGCATTGGTCTGGACCAACTTGGTCGGGCATGGGCGCGGTGGCCACCGACGCGTACGCCTTCTCCCGATCCCCACTCCCCCACTCCACCCCCACTCCCCACCGGAGGAAGCACGTGGACCGCACCAGATCGCTCGTCGGCGGCGCGCTCGCGCTCGCCGTCGCGTCCGGGCTCGTCCTGGCCGGCGGCGCCGCCACCGCGCAGGCCGAGGACCGCAACGTCGCCCGGAACGCCGGGTTCGAGTCCGGCCTCGCCGACTGGACCTGCTCCGGCGGAAGCGGCGCCGCCGTCGCCTCGCCGGTCCGCACCGGCGCCGCCGCCCTGAAGGCCACCCCCGCCGGCCTGGACAACGCCCGCTGCTCCCAGACCGTGAAGGTCCGGCCCGACTCCACGTACAAGCTGAGCGCGTGGACGCAGGGCGGGTACGCCTACCTGGGCGCGACCGGCACCGGCACGACCGACGTGTCCACCTGGTCGCCCGGCTCCTCCGCCTGGCAGCAGCTGACCACCAGCTTCACCACCGGCCCGAACACCACCTCGGTGACGGTCTACACGCACGGCTGGTACGGCCAGGCCGCCTACCACGTGGACGACGTGTCGGTCTTCGGGCCGGACGGCGGCGGGAGCGGCGACCCCGACCCGGTCGTGCCCGCGCCCCCGGCCGGGCTGGCGGCCGGGACGGTGACCTCGTCGTCCGTGGCGCTCACCTGGAGCCCGGTGAGCGGCGCGACCGGCTACCACGTGTACCGGGACGGGACCCGCGTCCAGTCGGTCTCCGGCACGTCGGCGACCGTGACGGGCCTGGCCGCCGCCACGTCGTACGCCTTCCAGGTCACCGCGTACAACGCGGCGGGCGAGTCGGCCCGCTCCACGGCGGTCACCGCCCGCACCGCGCCCGGCGGGACCAACCCGAACCCGTCCGTGCCGAAGCACGCGCTGACCGGCTACTGGCAGAACTTCGACAACGGCGCCAAGGTGCAGAAGCTGCGCGAGGTGCAGGACCAGTACGACATCATCGCCGTGTCGTTCGCGGACTCCACGGCCACGCCCGGCCAGATCACCTTCAACCTCGACCCGGCCGTCGGCTACGCCTCGGTCGCCGACTTCAAGGCGGACATCGCCGCGAAGAAGGCCGCGGGCAAGTCGGTCGTCCTGTCGGTCGGCGGTGAGAAGGGCAACGTCGTCATCAACAGCGACGCCTCCGCCACGGCGTTCGCGAACAGCGCCTACGGGTTGATGCAGGAGTACGGCTTCAGCGGCGTCGACATCGACCTGGAGCACGGCATCAACGCCACGTACCTCACGAAGGCGCTGCGCCAGCTGTCGGCGAAGGCGGGGCCGGGGATGGTCCTGACGATGGCGCCGCAGACCATCGACATGCAGAACACGAACACCGAGTACTTCAAGCTGGCGCTCGCCGTGAAGGACATCCTGACGATCGTCAACATGCAGTACTACAACAGCGGTTCCATGCTGGGCTGCGACGGCAAGGTCTACTCGCAGGGCTCGGTGGACTTCCTCACCGCGCTCGCCTGCATCCAGCTGGAGGGCGGCCTCGACCCGTCGCAGGTCGGCCTCGGCGTCCCGGCGTCGCCGCGCGGCGCGGGCAGCGGCTACGTCGACCCGTCCGTGGTGAAGAACGCCCTGGACTGCCTGACCCGCGGCACCGGCTGCGGCTCGTTCAAGCCGTCCAAGACCTGGCCCTCGCTGCGCGGCGCGATGACCTGGTCCACCAACTGGGACGCGACGGCCGGCAACGCCTGGTCCAACGCCGTCGGCCCGCACGTCCACAACCTGCCGTAGGCGGTACGGGACCGGGGGCGCCGCGCCGGGGGGCGCGGCGCCCTCGCCGTTCACCAGGGCAGTTCGCGCACCTGCTGGACGCACAGCACCAGGAACAGCAGCCCGGCCGCGCCCAGCACCGCGTTGCTGAGCCACCCGTTGCGCCATTCGCGCGGCGTGCGGGAGGAGTTGAGCAGCCACAGCAGGGTCACGGCGAGGAACGGCATGAAGAAGGCGCCGATCACGCCGTAGACGACGACCAGCACGAACGGCTGGTCCAGGAAGAGCAGCGCCATCGGCGGGAAGGTCAGCCACAGCAGGTACGCGCGGAACGGCACCGACCGCTCCGCCGGCACCGCGCCCGCCCGAGCGCCCTCCCCCGCCTCCAGGCCCGTGCCCGCCGGAGCGCCCGCGCCCGTCTCCGCCTCCGCGCCGGGCGCCGCCGAGGCACCGTCCCGGGCCCGCAGCCGGGTCACGAAGTCCGCGAACAGCAGGCTCACGCCGTGCCACACGCCGATCAGCGAGGTCACCGACGCGGCGAAGAAGCCGACGAGGAACAGCTTCGCCGTGGCGGTCCCGTACTGCTCCTCCAGGACCCCGCCCAGGTCGATCAGGCCCTTGTCGCCCTTGGCGATGGCGATGCCGGAGGAGTGCAGCAGCTCGGCGCCCACGATCAGCATGGCGACGACGAAGACCCCGGTCGTCAGGTACGCGACCCGGTTGTCCATCCGCATGACCCGCATCCAGCCGGTGTCCCGCCAGCCCTTGGCGTTCACCCAGTAGCCGTACGCGGCGAGGGTGATCGTGCCGCCGACGCCGCCCACCAGGCCCAGGGTGTACAGCAGCGAGCCGTCCGGGAGGATGGGGACGAGCCCCGCCGCGAGGTCGGCCAGGTTCGGCACGACCCGCACCGCCAGGTACACGGTGACCAGGAACATCACGCCGACGAGCGCGGTCATGACCTTCTCGAACACGGCGTACCGGTTGAACCAGACGAACAGCAGCCCGCCCACCCCGCACAGGACCGCCCACCACTTCAGGCCCATCACACCGGGGAACAGCGCGGCGAGCGGCAGCGCGGTCGAGGACATGGCGGCGGCGCCGTAGACGAAGCCCCACACGGCGACGTAACCGGTGAAGTAGACGGTCGTCCACGCGCCCAGCGACCGCCAGCCGTCGAGCAGCGTACGCCCGGTGGCGAGGTGCCAGCGCCCGGCGGCCTCGGCGAGCGAGATCTTGATGAGGCAGCCGAGCACGGCCGCCCACAGCAGCGTGTAGCCGTACTTGCCGCCCGCGACGAGCGTGGCCACCAGGTCGCCCGCGCCGACGCCGGTCGCGGCGACCACGATGCCGGGCCCGATGTGCCGCCAGCCCGGCCGGCGCATCGCGGGCGCCGCCGCCGTGCCCGCCCCGCTCCCCGCCCCCGGCGCGTCCGCGGTGTCCGTCGTCTCCGCCATGGGTGTCCGCCCCTCTCCTCGTCCCGTCCGAAACCCTCCGGCCGGCCCGCCGACCGATCATGCGCACGTCACACAGCCGGGCGCGGGAGCCCGCGGGCACCCCGCGCGCAGCACGCCCGCGGACGCCCGCGGCGCCTCCGCGCCGGGTGCGTGCGACGCGGCAGACCTTCCCCCGGCGGCCGGACTTCACGCACATGACCGGACTTCACTCTTGACGGGGTCATGCCATGCCAGCACTCTGCGGCGCACGGGGACACCCACCCCGACCCCCACTCCAGGAGCCAGCATGCGACTACGCATCCCCGGCGGACGGTCCGCCACCCTCGCGGCCGCACTCGCCCTCGCCGTCGTGGCGCCGCTCACCGCCGCCGCGAGCACCCCCGGCACGGCCGCTCCCGCCGCCCCGGCCGCCCAGACCGAGGAGGTCATCCGCCAGTACGAGATCCACGGCCCGTCCACCCCCGCCGAGCGCGCCGCACTCGCCGCGACCGGCGTCTCGCTCGACGAGGTGGAGGCGCACTCGGTGGTGGTCAGCGCCAACGCCGAGCAGGCCCGCCGCCTGCGCGCGCTCGGCCACCGCCTGGAGGCGCTGCCCGCGCCCCCGGCCCGTACGGCGGGCGGCCCCGTCACGCCCATGGACTTCCCGTCCGCCGACTCCCGCTACCACAACTACGCGGAGATGACGGCGGAGATCGACCAGCGGCTCCGCCAGTACCCGACGATCATGAGCAAGCGCGTGATCGGCAAGTCGTACCAGGGCCGCGACATCGTCGCCATCAAGATCAGCGACAATGTGGCGACCGACGAGAACGAGCCCGAGGTGCTGTTCACCCACCACCAGCACGCCCGCGAGCACCTCACCGTCGAGATGGCCCTCTACCTGCTGCGCGAACTCGGCGCGGGGTACGGCTCCGACAGCCGCGTCACCAACGCCGTCAACGGCCGCGAGATCTGGATCGTGCCGGACCTCAACCCGGACGGCGGCGAGTACGACATCGCGTCCGGCTCGTACCGCAGCTGGCGCAAGAACCGGCAGCCCAACCCCGGCTCCTCCTACGTCGGCACCGACATGAACCGGAACTGGGACTACAAGTGGGGCTGCTGCGGCGGCTCCTCCGGCTCGCCGAGCTCCTCCACCTACCGGGGCGCGGCGCCCGAGTCGGCGCCGGAGGTGAAGGTCGTCGCCGACTTCGTCCGCTCCCGGATCGTGGGCGGAAAGCAGCAGATCAGGGCGGCCATCGACTTCCACACCTACAGCGAGCTCGTCCTGTGGCCGTTCGGCTGGACCTACGCCGACACCGCGCCCGGCATGACCCAGGACGACCGGGACGCCTTCGCCGCCGTCGGCCGCAAGATGGCGGCCAGCAACGGCTACACCGCCGAGCAGTCCAGCGACCTGTACATCACCGACGGGTCGATCGACGACTGGCTGTGGGGCGACCAGCGCATCTTCGGCTACACCTTCGAGATGTACCCGAGCGGCTCCTCCGGCGGCGGCTTCTACCCGCCCGACGAGGTGATCGAGCGGGAGACCGCCCGCAACCGGGACGCGGTGCTCCAGCTGCTGGAGAACGCCGACTGCATGTACCGCTCGATCGGCAAGCAGCAGCAGTACTGCGCGACCTCCTGACCCGCTCCCCCGCCGCCGGGGCGCACCCGCGGTGGCACGGCCCGGCCGTGCCACCGCGACCGGCGCCAAACCCCGTTCTGGGCAGGCCTGTCGACGGCTACCCTGCTGGCGGGGAACACCGCGGGAGGGAGCGGTATGACGGGGGCTGGAACGCGGCTGCTGCCGCTGGGCGGGGACGATCCGGACGTGCTGGGCCCCTACCGGCTCGCCGGACGGCTCGGCTCGGGCGGCATGGGCCGGATCTACCTGGCGCGCACGGGCCCGGACGGGCCGCTCGTCGCGGTGAAGACGCTCCTCGCGGAGGGCGAGGTCAGCGCGCACGACCGGCGCCGCTTCGCCCGCGAGGTGACGCTCGCGCAGCGCGTCGACAACCGGTACACGGCACGGGTGCTGGACGCCGGCCCGGACGCGCCCACACCGTGGATGGCCATCGAGTACATCGCCGCCCCGTCCCTGGCCGAGCTGGTCCGCACGGCCGGGCGGCTGCCCGCGTCCGCCATCCGCTGGATCGCCGCGGGCACCGCCCAGGCGCTGGCCGCCCTGCACGCGCAGGGCATCGTCCACCGGGACGTGAAGCCGCAGAACGTCCTGCTGCCGCTGGACGGGCCCCGGTTGATCGACTTCGGCATCTCGCACGCCCAGGACATCACCCGTACGACGCTGACGCTCGGCACGATCGCGTTCACCTCGCCCGAGCAGGCGCGCGGCGAGCCGTCCACCGAGCGGTCCGACATGTACTCGCTGGGCGCCACCCTCTTCCACCTGGCCGTCGGACGGCCGCCCTACCCGGAGGGCGAGGACACGCTGCGGCTGCTGGCCCGGGTGTCGCGCGGCGACCTGGACCTGACGGGGCTGCCGAAGGAGCTCGTCCCGCTGGTCCGCCCCTGCCTGGCGGTCGAGCCCGGCGACCGGCCGGGCCCCGGGGACGTGCTCGACGGGTTCCTGGCGCAGACGCGGAACCTGCCGGCGTCGGCGGGCGGGAGCCGCTGGCTGCCGCCGCGCTGGACGGAGCTGATCACCGCCTACGAGCGGCAGGCCGAGGCGTGGCGGGCGGCCCCGGCGGGCCCGGTGGACCCGGAGGCCCCCACGGTGGACGCCCGCACCCGCGCCGTACCCCCGCCCGATCCGACCCGGATGTACACGGAGGACCGCGAACGGGCCGGGCGACAAGAGCGGGAGCGGGAACGGCAGCGGGACGAGCGTGAGCGGGCCCGGCGGCGCGCGGAGGCCCGGGCGGCGCGGGCCCGCGCGGCCGCCGGGGCGCGGACCGGCGCGCCCGCCGCGAGGCCGCGGCCCGCGCCCAAGGCCCCGTCCCCGCCGGCTCCCGCGCCCCGGAAGGACTCGTCGGGCGGCGGCTGGCTGTTCGTCCTCCTCGTCGTCGGAGCCATCCTGTACGTCGCGAACAACCTGGACACCTCGTCCACCACGTCCTCGTCCACGGCCGGCGGCGCCTCCGTCACGCGCCCGTCCCCCGGGTACGCGTACACGCCCCGCCGGCCGACGCCCAGCGCGGAGGACCTGGCGTTCCGCGCGGTGCGGGCGGGCGACTGCCTCGACGTGTACGACGACGGGTACGACAGGTGGAGCAGGCCCGTCCCGGTCCGCGTGGACTGCGACTCGGCCGGCGCCTACGTCCACGTCGGCCGCGCCGGGCCGGCCGCCACCTGCGAGACGGGGGCGGGCCGGGACCGCTGGTCCCACTACGGCGACGACGGGGTGCGCACGGTGCTGTGCCTGTCCCGCCAGTTCCGCACCGGCCAGTGCTTCACCGCCGGCATCGACCGCGAGGGCCGGGCGTCGGCGAACCTGATGGAGATCTGGAACTGCTCCCACGACCGCGTCCCGAAGGGCCGGACCCACATCCTCCAGATCACCGGCCACTACCGGATGCCGTCCGGCGGCAGCCCCCGCTGCGACGAGAACACCCGCTACTGGACCTGGGAGGTGAACGGCGGCCGCAGCTACATCTGCGCCCGCGTCGTCTGACCGTCGTGAGACCGCGTTGACCAGGCGTTCGCGCGGGTGTTAGACACCGTCGAGCACCGACGCGACGCCTGTCGCACCGCACGCGACCCCGAGGGAGGCCCCATGGCCGCCGCCCGCACCGTCCCCACCGCCCTCGCGGACCGCCTGGCGGACGAGCGCCTCGACCACCGCTTCAAGGGCCTGCCGCCCGACGCGGACGGCCTGGCGGTCGGTGAGCTGGCCGCCCAGCGGCGGAACGTGTTCACCGGCGGCTTCACCACCCCGCTCCTCACGCTCTCCGCGCCGGCCCTCGACCACAATCTGGCGCTGCTCGGCGATTACTGCGCGCGCCACGGCCTGGCGTTCGCGCCGCACGGCAAGACGACGATGGCGCCGCGGCTGTTCGCCCGTCAGCTGGAGCTGGGCGCCTGGGGCATCACGGTCGCCGTCCCGCACCAGGTGCGGGTGTGCCGGGCGTTCGGGGTGGGGCGGGTGTTCCTCGCGAACGAGCTGGTCGACGCGGCGGCGCTGCGCTGGGTCGCCGGGCAGCTCGCGCAGGACCCGGAGTTCCGCTTCGTCTGCTACGTGGACTCGGTGCGCGGCGTCGAGCTGATGGACGAGGCGCTGGCCGGGGCGGCGCGGCCGGTGGACGTGGTGGTGGAGCTGGCGGCGGGCGAGGGCGCCAGGACCGGGGTGCGGACGGACGCGGCGGCCCTGGAGGTCGCCGAGGCCGCGGCCGCCGCCGGGTCGCTGCGGCTGGTCGGCGTCGCCGGGTACGAGGCCCAGGTGCCGGACGCGTCCCCGGAGGCCGTACGGGCGTGGCTGCGCCGGCTGGTGGGCCTGGCCGTGGAGCTGGACGGGAAGGGGCTGTTCGCGGGGGCGGAGGAGATCGTGCTCAGCGCGGGCGGCAGCGAGTGGTTCGACGCGGTGGCCGACGTGTTCGCCGGGGTGCCGGCGCTGTCGGCGCCGGTGCTGAAGCTGCTGCGTTCGGGGGCGTACGTCTCCCACGACCACGGCCACTACGAGCGGCTGACGCCGTTCAACCGCGTCCCGGGGGAGGGCGCGCTGGAGCCGGCGTTCCGGCTGTGGGCCCAGGTCGTGTCGCGGCCCACGCCGACGGAGGCGTTCCTCAACGCGGGCAAGCGGGACGTGTCGTACGACCTGGCGCTGCCGGTGCCCCGGCTGGTGCGGTCGGGCCGGGACGGGGCGGTCCGCGCGGCGGAGGGCCTGGCGGTGACGGCGCTGTCGGACCAGCACGCGTGGCTGCGGACCGAGCCGGGCGGCACGGCGCTGGAGGTGGGCGACTGGGTGGCGCTGGGGCTCGCGCATCCGTGCACGGTGTTCGAGAAGTGGCCGCTGATCCCCGTGGTGGAGCCCGACGGGACGGCCGTCGACTTCGTCCGCACCTTCTTCTGAGCCGCTCAGGCCCGGGACGGCTCCCGGTCCTCGGCGCCGCGCGGCGCCGGCAGCCACACCCCGGCCGCGAAGTCGGAGCGGCGCAGCAGGAGCTGGGCGCCGATGGCGCAGGCGACGGCCGCCAGGGCGAAGCCGTACGCGGGGGTGCGGCCGTCCGGCGCGGTGACGTACACCAGCCCGGCCGACAGGACGGTGACGGCCCGGCCGGTGCGGCCGTTCCAGGCGGTCGCGGCGAGCGGCGGCACGGCCCACAGCAGGTACCAGGGCTGCACCATCGGCGAGAGCGCGACCAGCGCGAGGAGGGCGAGGCCCAGGGCGTGCAGCGGGTCGAGCCAGCCGCGCGCCACGCAGGAGGCGAGGTACGCGACGAGGGCGAGCGCCAGGGTGAGGCCCATCGCCTGGACGGCCCGCTTCACCGGGTCGGGGTCGGCGCCCGACAGGTAGTACATGGACTCGCCGAGCGCGACGCCGAGGTCGCTGGTGAGGGAGAGCGCGGTGTGGATGGTCCCGGCGACGCTCTGGGTGCGCAGCCAGCCGAAGCCGGTGCCGGCGCAGAGCGTGGCGCCGGCCGCGACGGCCGCGGCGACGGCGCCCGGCCCGAGGACGCCCTTCGCGACGCGCCGTATCAGCGGGCCGGAGGTCTCACGGCCGACGACGACGCCGATGAACAGCAGTGCGAGCGCCGCCGGCGACTTGATCATCATGGCGAGGGCGACGAGGACGCTGCCGGCGACCCAGCGGCCGCGGCGCACGGCGAGCGCGGTGCCGGCGAGCAGCAGCCCGGCCATCAGCCCGTCGTTGTGGAGCCCTCCGACGACGTGGACGAGCAGCAGCGGGTTGAGCACGCCGAGCCAGAGCGCGCCGGACGTGGCCTTGCGGGGGGCGAGCCGGAGCAGCGCCCAGAACAGCAGGGCGAGCGCGGCGACGGAGACGATCCGCATCCCGAGCACGGCGGGCACGAGGTGCCCGGAGGTGGCGACGGCGACGAGCTGGGCGACGACGAGGAAGACGGGGCCGTACGGAGCGGGGGTGTCCGTCCAGTGCCCGCCGACGCTCGCGGCGGCGGCCCCGCCGAGCCCATCGGGCGCGAGGACCGAGGGCCCGAAGCGGTACACGTCGTGGCCCTCGACGACCATGGCGCCCTGGGCGAGGTAGCTGTACACGTCGGCGCTGTACAGGGGCGGCGTGAGCAGCAGCGGCGCGGCCCACCAGCCGAGCGTGACGGCGGTGGCGCGGCCCCCGACGGCGGCGCCGTCGGCGACGAGCCTCCCGTACCGCCACCAGGCGACGACCAGCAGCGTCAGCCCGGCCAGGGCCAGGAGCACGCCCGGCCGCGCGGTGTCCTGGGCGCGCGGGAACCACAGCCCCCACGGGTCGCGGGCCGGCATGGTGCCGGCGGCCCACCCTCCGAGGGCCACCCCGACCGACCCGACAGCGCCCAGGCGCCTGCATCCGGCGACGCTCCTCAAGGACCACATGAGGAGCCAACCTACCCGCCCCCGCCCCGAACCCACCCGGCCCGCGCCAATCCCCTCGCAAACACCTTCGAACACCCCCTCGTCCCGGTGAATCCCGTCCGCTCCCGACCCGCACCCGGAGCTGCCGTGTTTAGCGTTTCCTAAACCGGAAGGGACGGGTACGTGTCAGAGCAGTGGGACATCTTCCTGACGGACGAGGTGGATCAGTGGCTCCACGACCTGGAGAAGACCGATGCCGCGTCGTACGTGCTGGTGAATCAGGCGATCTGGGTCCTCGCGTGCCACGGCCCCTCCGAGGGGCGCCCGCTGGTCGACCGCGTGCGGGGCTCACGGCTGCACAATCTGAAGGAATTACGTCCTCCCTCCGCGGGGCACAGCGAGATCCGCGTGCTCTTCATGTTCGATCCGTGGCGGTCCGGCATTCTGCTGGTCGCGGGGGACAAGGCCGGCCGCTGGGCCGAGTGGTACGACAAGGCCATCCCCCTGGCCGAACGCCTCTACGCCGCATACGTCACCGCCCGTGAGAAGGAGCTGGACAAGTGACCGGACCGATCAAGTGGTCGAGCAGTGGGCACAGGGAACGCGCCGAGGAGATCGCCGGGGGCGGGGACGAGTTCCTGCGCGGCGCGGAACGCATGCTGGCGGAGGCCCGTGGCTGGCGGCTGGCCGAGATGCGCGAGGAGCGTGGTTTCTCGCAGGCGCAGATCGCCCAGCGCATGGGCGTCACCAAGGGCCGCGTGTCGCAGATCGAGAACGGCCAGGCCTCCGGCACCGACGTCGTGTCCCGCTACGTCCGGGCCCTGGGCGGAAGCCTGGTCATGGTCGCCGTGTTCGACGACGGCGATCTGCGCAAGGTCGGATGAGCCGCGCCCCCGAAGTCACGGGCGCCCGGGGGCACCGGCGTGGCGCAAAACACGAGGCGGGGTGGGCCCGGCGACCGTAAGCTCGCGAGCATGCAGGTCATCCAGTCAACGAAGCTCGCCAACGTCTGCTACGAAATCCGCGGCCCGGTGCTCGACGAGGCGATGCGGCTGGAGGCGGCAGGCCATCGCATCCTCAAGCTGAACACGGGCAATCCGGCGGCATTCGGTTTCGAGTGCCCGCCCGCCATCCTCGAAGACGTGCTGCGCAACCTCGCCGACGCGCACGGCTACGGGGACGCGAAGGGCCTGCTGTCGGCGCGGCGCGCGGTGATGAGCCACTACGAGACGAAGGGCATCCCGCTCTCCGTCGAGGACATCTACCTGGGCAACGGCGTCTCCGAGCTGATCCAGATGGCCATGCAGGCGCTGCTGGACGACGGTGACGAGGTGCTGGTGCCCGCCCCGGACTATCCGCTGTGGACGGCGTCGGTGGCGCTGTCGGGCGGTACGCCGGTGCACTACCGGTGCGACGAGCAGTCCGACTGGATGCCCGACCTCGCGGACATCGAGCGCAAGATCACCGACCGCACCAAGGCGCTCGTCGTCATCAACCCGAACAATCCGACCGGCGCCGTCTACGACGACGAGATGCTGCGCGGCCTCACCGAGATCGCCCGCCGCCACAACCTGGTCGTCTGCTCGGACGAGATCTACGACAAGATCCTGTACGACGGCACCACCCACACCCCGACCGCGGCCATCGCCCCGGACCTGCTGTGCCTGACGTTCAACGGCATGTCGAAGAACTACCGGGTGGCCGGCTACCGCAGCGGCTGGCTCGCGGTGTGCGGCCCGAAGGCGCACGCGTCGTCGTACATCGAGGGCCTGACGATCCTCGCCAACATGCGCCTGTGCGCCAACATGCCCGCCCAGCACGCGATCGCCGCCGCCCTCCAGGGCCGCCAGTCCATCGAGGCGCTGGTCGCGCCGGGCGGCCGGCTGCTGGAGCAGCGGGACGCGGCGTACGAGCGGCTCATCGACATCCCTGGCGTGACCTGTGTGAAGCCGAAGGGCGCGCTGTACCTCTTCCCGCGCCTCGACCCGGCCGTCTACAAGATCAAGGACGACCGGCAGATGGTCCTCGACCTGCTGCGCGCCGAGAAGATCATGGTGGTGCACGGCACGGGCTTCAACTGGCACGAGCCGGACCACTTCCGCCTCGTGACGCTGCCCAACACGACGGACCTGATCGACGCGGTGACCCGCATCGGCCGCTTCCTGGACGGCTACGGCCAGCACTAGGACGGCCACTCCTGGGACACGACTCAACTTTAGACTGATTCCAATGTAGGATGGACTCCTGTCTGCGAGCAGGAGGCCGTCCCCATGTACGAACCGATCCGCACCAAGTCGGTCCACCGGATGGCCGACGACGACCGGAACAAGTTCCCGCACCGCTCCCGCGAGGAGGAGCTGGACATCCAGCTCGCCGGGCATCTGGCGGCGCTGCTGGCCGTCACCGACGAGCTGGGCGACGCCGCCGCGGCCGAGCGCATCGCCCGGCAGGTGGCCCGGCTGCGCGGCGCCCCGCCGGCCCGGCACGCGGGACTGTCCGGCGCGGACACCCCCGCGCTGCACCGCCGCGCCCACGCCCTGGCCGGGCGCGCCCTCGTCGTCGCGGCGTCCCGTGCCGACACCGCCGTCGCCATCCTGGCCGCCGAGCGCATGGACGCCCACGCCGCCGCCCTGGACGCGGCGGGTCTGGTGGGCACCGCCTGAGGCCCCGTACGGGAAACCCCCGGAACGACGGTGCGTCGTTCCGGGGGTTTTCTCCGGCCGCGGCCCGGCCGGGATGACTCCACAGGTCAGGGCGTTGTCGGTCGGCCCGGCCGCGGGTCTGCGGGGGCCGCTCAGCCCAGGCGGGAGACGAGCGCGCGGTACTCGTCCCACAGCTCCTTCGGCGTGTGGTCGCCGAAGGTGTTGAGGTGCTCGGGGATGAGCGCCGCCTCCTCGCGCCACACGTCCGCGTCGACCTTCAGCAGGAAGTCGAGGTCCTCCTCCGGCAGGTCCAGGCCGTCCGTGTCGAGCGCGTCGCGCGTCGGCAGGATGCCAATCGGCGTCTCGACGCCCTCGGCCTTGCCCTCCAGGCGCTCCACGATCCACTTCAGGACGCGGCTGTTCTCACCGAAGCCCGGCCACACGAACTTGCCCGCGTCGTTCTTGCGGAACCAGTTCACGTAGTAGATCTTCGGCAGCTTCGACGCGTCCGCGTTCTTGCCGACCTTGATCCAGTGGGCCATGTAGTCGCCCATGTTGTAGCCGCAGAACGGCAGCATCGCGAACGGGTCGCGGCGCAGCTCGCCGACCTTGCCCTCGGCGGCGGCGGTCTTCTCGGAGGCGACGTTCGCGCCGAGGAAGACGCCGTGCTGCCAGTCGAAGGACTCCGTGACCAGCGGCACGGCCGAGGCGCGGCGGCCGCCGAAGAGGATCGCGGAGATCGGCACGCCCTTGGGGTCCTCCCACTCGGGCGCGATGATCGGGCACTGCGAGGCGGGGACGGTGAAGCGGGCGTTCGGGTGGGCGGCCGGGGTGCCGGACTCCGGCGTCCAGTCGTTGCCCTTCCAGTCGGTGAGGTGCGCGGGCGTGTCCTCGGTCATGCCCTCCCACCACACGTCGCCGTCGTCGGTGAGCGCCACGTTCGTGAAGACGGCGTTGCCCCACAGGGTCTTCATGGCGTTGGCGTTGGTGTGCTCGCCGGTGCCGGGCGCGACGCCGAAGAAGCCGGCCTCGGGGTTGATCGCGTACAGGCGGCCGTCCTCACCGAACCGCATCCACGCGATGTCGTCGCCGATGGTCTCGACGGTCCAGCCGGAGATCGTGGGCTCCAGCATCGCGAGGTTCGTCTTGCCGCAGGCGGACGGGAACGCCGCGGCGACGTACTTGGCCTCGCCCTGTGGCGGGGTCAGCTTCAGAATGAGCATGTGCTCGGCGAGCCAGCCCTCGTCGCGGGCCATGACGGACGCGATGCGCAGCGCGTAGCACTTCTTGCCGAGCAGGGCGTTGCCGCCGTAGCCGGAGCCGTACGACCAGATCTCGCGGCTCTCGGGGAAGTGCGAGATGTACTTGGTCGTGTTGCACGGCCACGGCACGTCGGCCTGGCCGGGCTCCAGCGGGGCGCCCAGGGTGTGGACGGCCTTGACGAAGAAGCCGTCGTCGCCGAGCTCGTCCAAGACGGCCTGGCCCATGCGGGTCATGGTGCGCATGGAGACCGCGACGTAGGCGGAGTCGGTGATCTCGACGCCGATCGCGGAGAGCGGGGAGCCGACGGGGCCCATGCAGAACGGGACGACGTACATGGTGCGGCCGCGCATCGAGCCGCGGAAGACGCCCTGCTCACCCGTGAAGATCTCCCGCATCTCGGCGGGGGCCTTCCAGTGGTTGGTGGGGCCCGCGTCCTCCTCCTTCTCGGAGCAGATGAAGGTGCGGTCCTCGACGCGCGCGACGTCGGTCGGGTCGGACGCGGCGTAGTAGGAGTTGGGGCGCTTGACCGGGTCCAGCTTCTTGAAGGTGCCCTTGGCCACGAGCTCCTCGCACAGGCGCTCGTACTCTGCCTCGGAGCCGTCGCACCAGACGACACGGTCCGGCTGCGTGATCTCCGCGATCTCGTCGACCCAGGCGATGAGATCCTTGTGTTGGGTGGGGGCGGTGCTGGGAGCCGCGTTTTCGCGCGCCACGGTTGCTCCTTGTTGAGGGGTTTTGAGGTTGTTGCCCCGTGGGGGCTGCGACCCGGACGCTGCGTGTGCGCGCTCATCCGGTGCCGACCGCACTCATTTGATCATCCGCCGGGAATGCGCATATGTCCAGAGGGCCTCTCACGTGAGCATCGCCACTTGTATCCCGGTCCTACGGGGGCGTAGGTAGCATTCCGGCATGACCGCCGCCGCCGTGATCGAGCAGTCCGACACCGACACCACCCCGACGCATCTGCCCCTGAAGCCGCGGCTGCGCGGCTGGCTGCACGCCGGGATGTTCCCCGCCGTGCTGGTGGCGGGGCTCGTCCTGACCGCCCTGGCCGACTCGACACGCGGCCGGATCGCCTGCGGGATCTATGTGCTCACGGCCTGCCTCCTGTTCGGCGTGAGCGCCCTGTACCACCGGGGGAACTGGGGCCCGCGCGCCACGGCCGTGCTGCGCCGCCTGGACCACGCCAACATCTTCCTGATCATCGCGGGGACGTATACCCCGCTCACGCTGCTTCTGCTCCCCGACTCCACCGGGCGGGTGCTGCTGTGGGCGGTGTGGGCCGCCGCCCTGGCCGGCATAGCGTTCCGGGTCTTCTGGGTCGGCGCGCCCCGCTGGCTGTACACGCCGTGCTACATCGCCATGGGCTGGGCGGCCGTGTTCTTCCTGCCGGACTTCCTGCGCGAGGGCGGCGTCGCGGTGCTGGTCCTGGTCGTGGTCGGCGGCGTCCTCTACAGCGTGGGCGGCATGGTGTACGGGCTGAAGAAGCCGAACCCGTCGCCCCGCTGGTTCGGCTTCCACGAGGTGTTCCACTCCCTGACGCTGGCGGCGTTCGTGACGCACTACGTGGGCATCTCGCTGGTCGCCTACCAGCACGCGTAACCCCTGCGGCGCGCGGCGGGGCGCCCCGCGCGCCCTTCCGGCTCCCGCGCCCCGTCCCGCTCCCGAGCGCCCGGCGCGCCCCTCCGGCCCGCGACCCGCCGCGCACACCGGTACGCCCGCCCCGCACGCCCCCGTACGCCCGCCGAACGGGCAACCGGACGGGAAGGGCCGGCATCAGCGGCCGGCCCGGGCAGACCGCCTCGGCGCCGGGCCCGCGACGGCCCGGGACGGGGACGGTCCGGCTGAGCGCCCACCCCGCGACGGCCCGGTTCTGCGTCCGCCGCGAAACCGCCCCTCAGCGAAGCCCCTCAGCGCCCGCCCAGCTGCCCGGCCAGCGCGGCCGGGTCCGTCGTCGGGGCGTCGCAGGTGAAGTGGCGGCACACGTACGCGGCCGGGCGCCCGCCCACCAGCGGCCGGTCCCGCAGCAGCGGGAACTCGTCGCTGTCGGGCTCGCCCACCGCGACCACCGCGCCCGGAGCCGTGCCCAGCAGCGCCGCCCGGTGCAGGGCGGCCCGCTCCCCATCGCCGGCCGGGCCCACGACGGCCACCTCACGCGGCCCGTCGAGCAGCGCCTCCGCCACCGCGAGGCCCCAGCCGATGAACCGCGGGGCGCGCGGCCCCAGCGCCTTCACCACGCCGAGCGCCCGCTCCGCCGCGGTCCGGTGCGCCTCCGAGCCGGTGTGCGCGGCGTACGACAGCAGCGCCCCGGCGGCGGCGGTCCAGCCGGAGGGCGCCGCGTTGTCGGTGGGGTCCTGGGGGCGGCGGATCAGCGGTTCGGCGTCGTGCGCGGTGTCGTACAGCGCGCCGTCCTCACCCCGGAACTGGTCGAGGACGATGTCCAGCAGGAAGCCGGCGAACTCCAGCCAGACGCCCTCGCCGGTGACGGCGGCCAGCGCGAGGAAGCCCTCCGCCACGTCCCCGTAGTCCTCCAGCACCCCGGCGTTCGCGCCCGTGCGTCCGTCCTTGGAGGTGCGCGCCAGCCGCGCGCCCTCGTCGAGGTGGACCCGTACGAGCAGGTCGGCGGCCTCCGTGGCGCGCTCGACCAGGTCGGGCCGGTCGAAGCAGGCGCCGGTCTCGGCGAGCGCGGCGATGGCGAGGCCGTTCCAGGCGGCGACCACCTTGTCGTCCCGGCCCGGCCTCGGCCGCTCGTCCCGCGCGGCGAGCAGCCGCCGCCGGATGCCGGAGAGCCGCTCGGCGTCGGCCACCCCGGCGTCGCCCGGCAGCCGCAGCACGGAGGTGCCCTCCTCGAAGGTGCCCTCCTCGGTGACGCCGTAGAAGTGCGCGGCGTACGCGGCGTCGTCCTCGCCCAGGACCTCGCGCAGCTGCCGCGGGGTCCACACGTAGTACGCGCCCTCGACGTGCCGCCCGGTGCCGTCGTCGGAGTCGGCGTCCAGCGCGGAGGCGAACCCGCCCTCGGGGGTGCGCAGCTCGCGGACCATGAAGTCGGCGGTCTCCAGCGCCACCCGGCGCGCCGCCTCGCAGCCGGTGGCCCGCCACAGATGCGTGTACACGCGGCACAGGAGCGCGTTGTCGTACAGCATCTTCTCGAAGTGGGGCACCACCCACTCGCGGTCGACGGAGTAGCGGGCGAAGCCCCCGCCGAGCTGGTCGTAGATGCCGCCGCGGGCCATGGCCTCGCAGGTGTCGGCGGCCATCTGGAGGGCGCCCTCGGAGCCGGTGCGGGCGTGGTGCCGCAGCAGGAACTCCACGACCATCGAGGGCGGGAACTTGGGCGCCCCGCCGAAGCCGCCGTGCCGCTCGTCGTACTCGCGGGTCAGCGCGAGCAGCGCCTGCGCGAGCTCCTGCTCGCCGGGCGCCCCGCCGTCGCCGCCGAGCGCGAGGGAGCGGCCCGACAGCTCGCGCACGATGTTCCCGGCGACCTCGCCGACCTCGTCGCGCCGGTCCCGCCAGGCGGCCGAGACGCCCTCCAGCACCTGCCGGAACGACGGCATGCCGTGGCGGGGCTCGGGCGGGAAGTACGTACCGAAGTAGAACGGCTCGGCGTCCGGGGTGAGGAACACGGTCATCGGCCAGCCGCCGTGCCCGGTGGCCGCCTGCACGGCCTCCATGTACACGGCGTCCACGTCGGGCCGCTCCTCGCGGTCGACCTTGACGGAGACGAAGTGCTCGTTCAGATACGCGGCGGTGGCGTCGTCCTCGAAGGACTCGTGCGCCATGACGTGGCACCAGTGACACGCTGAGTAACCGACCGACAGCAGGATGGGCACATCGCGCCGCTCCGCCTCTTGGAACGCCTCGGGTCCCCACGGCCACCAGTCGACCGGATTGTCGGCGTGCTGAAGCAGATAAGGCGAGGTCGTACCAGCCAACCGGTTCATACGACCCAGCCTCTCACAGCGCCTGGCGCGACCGGTGAAACCCTGATGCGCCCGCCTCGCCTGGCCGAATCGCATGTGTGGGCCATCGCGTGGTGGGCGACTCCCCTCCTTCAGGGCCGAGCGACCCGACATCCCGGAACAGTAGGCTGGGCGCAGCAGACTTGGACCTGCCGAGGCTCCTCGAAGGAGGTACAAGATGACCGCCGAGATGGTGGCGCCCGCGTGGATGCATTCGCAGATCAGCGCGGAGCAGTACGACTCCTGGTCCGAGGAGCAGTGCGCCGGCATCGAGATCGTGGACGGGATGGTCGTCGTGAGCCCGAGCGCCTCCAAGCGGCACAACCGGCTGGCCCGGTTCCTGGCCAATGCCCTGGACGCCGCCGCGGGCCCGGACTGGAACGCGGACACGGACTTCGACGTCCGCCTGCAGGACGTCCCGCTCACCAACCGCCGTCCGGACGTCATCGTCTACCGGGCGGAAACCATCGACCTCACACCTACCCGCCCCGAGCACGTACTCCTGGTCGTCGAGGTCGTGTCCCCGGGGTCGGAGACCACCGACCGGATCGTGAAGGTGGACCAGTACGCCAAGGCCGGCATCCCCTTCTACTGGCGGGTCGAACAGGCCGCCACCGGCATCCCGATCGTCTACACCTACGTCCTCGACCCGGCCAGCAGGGCCTACCGGGACGGCGAGGTGTTCACCGGCACCGTGAAGGCCACCGCGCCCTTCCCGGTCACGGTCGACCTTGGGGCCCTGTGAGCAACGAGGAATCGCCCGCGCCCTCGGCGCCTCCGACGTCCTGTGGGCGAAGGCATGTCCGCAACCGGGGGCCTGTGGGCAGCGGTCCCCAGCTCGGCCCGGACCCGTCGTAGGCGGTGCGCACCGCACAGGGAGCGGGCGCGCGGCGGCGGTCCCCTGGGCGGGGCCGCCGCCGCGGACGGCTACTTGCGGGTGGCCGGCTTCGCCTGGCCGGCGGAGGGCCGGGGCTGCTCCGGGGCCTCTTCGAAGTCGACGCGGTTCATGTGCCGGTTCATCGACTTCATCAGGGCCCAAACGGCGAGGGCCATGACGGCGAACACGATGAAGCCGAGGACGCCGGGCGTCACCTTGTTCTTGTCCAGCTCGGCTGCGAGGGGGACGAGCTGGGTCAGTGCCTGGTGTGCGCTCATGTCAGGCATTGTCCCGGATGCCCGCGAAGAGGTCGCTCTCGGGGAGGTCGGTGTCCACGAGAGACCTGGCCAGCTCGTACTCCTCCGTCGGCCAGACCTCCTTCTGGATCTCCATCGGGACGCGGAACCAGCCGCCGTCCGGGTCGATCTGCGTGCGGTGCGCGATCAGCGCCTTGTCGCGGGTCTCGAAGAACTCCGCGCACGGCACGAACGTGGTGAGGGTGCGCTCCTCGCGCTGGAACTCGTCCCAGCGCTTCAGCCAGTCCCCGTACGGGGACTCCAGGCCGCGCTCCAGCAGCGCGTCGTGCAGCGCCTGGGTGCGCGGGCGGTTGAAGCCCTGGTTGTAGTAGAGCTTCAGCGGCTGCCAGAGCGGGCCGAACTCCGCCTCCGGGTACTTCTCCGCGTCGTTCGCGCCGTCGAAGGCCACCATCGTGATCTTGTGGGTCATGATGTGGTCGGGGTGCGGGTAGCCGCCGTTCTCGTCGTAGGTGGTGATCACCTGCGGGCGGAACGCGCGGATGGACCTGACCAGGCGCCCGGCCGCCTCGTCGACGTCCTCCAGGGCGAAGCACCCCTGCGGCAGCGGGGGCAGCGGGTCGCCCTCGGGCAGGCCGGAGTCGACGAAGCCGAGCCACTCCTGCTGGACGCCGAGGATCTCGCGCGCCTCGTCCATCTCCTTGCGGCGTACCTCGTGGATGTTCTCCTCGATGTACGTGTCACCCTGGAGCCGGGGATTGAGGATGGAGCCGCGCTCTCCGCCCGTGCACGTCACGACGAGCACGTCCACCCCCTCGGACACGTACTTGGCCATCGTGGCCGCGCCCTTGCTCGACTCGTCGTCGGGATGGGCGTGCACTGCCATCAGTCGCAGCTGCTCAGTCAAGACTGGTCCTCAATGATTGGTCAGGTCGCTCGGCTTCTATAGTGACGGAATCGGCGCGGGGGATATTCCGTCGTTCGGCGTACGAGAGGAACGATCATGGGCGTGACGGGCGAGCGGCTCCCGGAGGGCCGGTACGGCCGTGCCGCCGAGGCGCGCACGGACCGCGGGCTCAAGATCGTCGGCTCGGTCCTCGGGGCCGGGCTGCTCGCGCTGATCGGCTGGTTCGGCTATGACTACATCGCAGGTCAGAAGGTCAGCGGCGAGCTGATCAAGTTCGATGTGGTGGCGGCGGACCGCGTCGACGCGCACCTGGAAGTACGCAAGGCGGACGGCGCCAAGGGGTACTGCACGGTGCGGGCGCTCGCGGAGAGCGGCGCCGAGGTGGGCCGCAAGGAGATCCGCTTCGACCAGGCCGCGACGCGCGTCGACGAGGTGGTCACCATCCGTACGACCGAGCTGGCCACGGCGGCCGAGCTGCTCGGCTGCTCGGCCGACTGACCGGCGCCCCCTCCCCCGGCCCGGCCCCGGGCCCGGTCCAGGGCCCGCCGCGCGGGCCCCGGCGGCGCGCCGCCGCCCGTGCGACCTGGGGAGTCACGGCTCGCGTGACATTCGTCCTCCCCCTGCGGGCACGTAATTGTTAGGCTCGTGGTTTCGCCCTCCCGGGAAGACCGCATGCTTCTGGTAGGGCGATGCTTTGTATACCCAGCACCGACGAGGAGCACCTGTGACCCAGACCAGCGACAACGTCACCTGGCTCACCCAGGAGGCGTACAACCAGCTCAAGGCCGAGCTGGAGTACCTGTCTGGTCCCGCGCGAACCGAGATCGCTGCGAAGATCGCGGCGGCGCGCGAGGAGGGGGACCTGCGCGAGAACGGCGGGTACCACGCGGCCAAGGAGGAGCAGGGCAAGCAGGAGCTGCGGGTACGCCAGCTCACCCAGCTCCTCGAGCACGCGAAGGTCGGCGAGGCCCCCGCCGAGTCCGGCGTGGTGGCTCCCGGCATGGTCGTGACGATCGCGTTCGACGGCGACGAGGACGACACGCTGACGTTCCTGCTCGCCTCCCGCGAGTACGCCAGCTCGGACATCGAGACGTACTCGCCGCAGTCGCCGCTCGGCTCGGGCGTGAACGGCAAGAAGGTCGGCGAGGACGCGGAGTACGAGCTGCCGAACGGCAAGAAGGCGTCCGTCCGGATCCTGGACGCCAAGCCGTACCAGGGCTGACCCCGGCCGGCGAACGGACAGAGGGCCGGGCGGCACCACGACGGTGCCGCCCGGCCCTTTCGCGTGCCGGTCCTCGATCCGCCGGGCGGACGAGTCCGCTCAGGCCGCCGAGCGGTACTTGCGGACGGCGAGCGTGCGGAAGACCGCGATGATCAGTAGCGACCAGATGATCGACGCGAGCACGGGGTGCTGCATGGGCCAGGCGTCCGACTGGGACACGCCCGGGTTGCCGAACAGCTCACGGCAGGCCTGCACGGTCGCGCTGAACGGGTTCCACTCGGCGATGTGCCGCAGCCAGGGCGTCATCCGCTCGGCGTCCACGAACGCGTTGGAGATGAACGTGACGGGGAACAGCCAGATCAGCCCGCCGGACGTGGCGGCCTCCGGGGTCCGTACGGACAGGCCGATCAGGGCGCCGATCCACGAGAAGGCGTAGCCGAGCAGGAGCAGCAGCGCGAACGCGCCGAGCGCCTTGGGCACGCCCTCGCTGATCCGCCAGCCGACGAGCAGGGCGACGATCGCGAGGACGACGACGGTCAGCGCCGTCTGCACCAGGTCGGCGAGGGTCCGTCCGGTGAGGACCGCGCCGCGCGCCATGGGCAGCGAGCGGAACCGGTCGATGAGGCCCTTGTGCATGTCGTCGGCGATGCCCGCGCCGGCGCCCGCGGTGGCGAACGTGACGGTCTGGGCGAAGATGCCGGCCATGAGGAAGTTGCGGTACACCGACGCGTCGGTGCTGCCGCCGATGTTCATGGACCCGCCGAAGACATAGCTGAACAGCACCACGAACATGATGGGCTGGATGAGCCCGAAGATGACCATCTCGGGGATCCGGGACATCCGGATCAGATTGCGGCGGGCGATCACCAGCGAGTCGGTGAGCGACTGGACGACACCGCCGCGCGGGCGGGGGGCTGCGAGGCGCGGGGCCTCCGTGGCGGCGGTCACTTCACGGGCTCCTTCCGGGGGTGGGCGGCGGACGCCTCGGCGGCGTCCGCGTCGTCCCGCTGCTCGGCGGCGTGGCCGGTGAGCGAGATGAACACGTCGTCGAGGGTGGGGCGGCGCAGTCCGATGTCGTCGATCTCGACGCCGCGCGCGTCCAGTTCGCGGATGACCTCGGCGAGCAGCTTGGCGCCGCCGGTGACGGGCACGGTCAGCTTGCGGGTGTGCTCCTCGACCGTGACGGTGCCGCCGCGGCCGAAGCCGGCGAGCACCTCCCGGCTGGTGGCGATCTCGCCGTGCGCGTGGACGACGACCTCGACGCGCTCGCCGCCCGTGCGGGCCTTGAGCTGGTCGGCGGTGCCGCGGGCGATGACCCGGCCGTGGTCGACCACGCAGATCTCGTGGGCGAGGTGGTCGGCCTCCTCCAGGTACTGCGTGGTGAGCAGCAGCGTCGTGCCGCCCGCGACGAGCTCCTGGATGACCTCCCACAGGGCCTGGCGGTTGCGCGGGTCGAGGCCGGTCGTCGGCTCGTCCATGAACATCACGGGCGGGGAGACGACGAGGGCGGCGGCCAGGTCCAGGCGGCGGCGCATACCGCCCGAGTAGGTCTTGGCGGGGCGGTCGGCGGCGTCGGCGAGGCCGAAGCGCTCCAGCAGCTCGGCCGCCCGGGCCTTCGCGGCCTTGGCGGACATCTGGTAGAGCCGGCCGACCATCTGGAGGTTCTCGCGGCCGGTGAGGTACTCGTCGACCGCCGCGAACTGGCCGGAGAGGCCGATGGCGCGGCGCACCTCGTTGGGGTGCTTGAGGACGTCGATCCCCGCGACGACCGCCCGGCCGCTGTCCGGCCGCAGGAGCGTGGTGAGCACGCGCACCGTGGTCGTCTTCCCGGCGCCGTTCGGACCGAGGAGGCCGAGGACGGTGCCTTCGGGGACGTCGAGGTCCACCCCGTCCAGTGCTCGTACGTCGCCGAAGGTCTTCACCAGACCTTCGGCGTGAATGGCGCCTGGCATGTATCTGCTCCCGACTTGGGCACATTTGGCGTGGTTTGGCTCACCACAGCTTAAGGACGGCTCAGCCCCGCGGCCCGGTGAACGTATGAACTGCGCCACACCGTAACGCGATATATCGCGTCCCGCAACACACTTCGGCGGTGGCCGGATACGGAGCGGAGCCGTCCGCGCGGGCGCCCCGCCGCGGGCCGTCATGCGGGCCGCCGCGCGGGGCCGCCACGCGGGCGCTCCGGGGCCGGGACCCGCGCCGAACCGGCCAGGCCGACCGCCCGCCGACCGCCGGACGGCACGCCCGGCCCCGCCCCGACCGCCGACCGACCCGCCCGCCCCGTCCGCCGACCAGCCGGCCCGACCCGGGCCCCGCCGCGCCCCGGGCTCAGTCCAGGACCGTGTAGCCGGCCTCCGCCAGCGCGCGCAGGACGTCCGCGCAGTGCTCGCGGCCCTTGGTCTCCAGGTGCAGTTCCACCTCGACCTCCGTCAGGCCCAGGCGCGGGTCGGTCCGGACATGGCCGACGTCCAGGACGTTGGCGTCCACCACCGTCAGGACGCCCAGCAGGTTCGCCAGCGCCCCCGGCCGGTCCGTGAGGCGCAGCCGCAGGCTCAGGTACCGGCCGGCCGCCGCCATGCCGTGCCGCAGCACCCGCTGCAGGACCAGCGGGTCGATGTTGCCGCCCGACAGCACGGCCACCACCGGCCCCTCGAACGACTCCGGGTCCGACAGCAGCGCGGCGACCGGGCTCGCGCCCGCCGGCTCGACCACCAGCTTGGCCCGCTCCAGGCACAGCAGCAGCGCCGACGACAGGGCGTCCTCGGACACCGTGCGCACCTCGTCCACGACCTCCCGGACGAGCTCGAACGGTACGTCGCCGGGCCTGCCGACCGTGATCCCGTCCGCCATGGTGGGCCCGCAGTCCACCGCCACGGGCCGCCCCGCCGCCAGCGACCTCGGATACGCGGCGGCCGCCGCCGCCTGCACGCCGATCACCTTCACATCGGGCCGCAGCGCCTTCACGGCGACGCCGATGCCCGCCGCCAGGCCGCCGCCGCCCATGCCGACCACGACGGTCCGCACCTCGGGGCACTGCTCCAGGATCTCCAGGCCGACCGTGCCCTGCCCCGCGATGACGTCGGGGTGGTCGAAGGGGTGGATGAACACGGCTCCCGTGTCCCGCGCGTACGTCTGCGCCGCCGCGAGCGTCTCGTCCACGACGTGGCCGCGCAGCCGCACGTCGGCGCCGTACTCGCGGGTCGCGGCGACCTTCGGCAGCGGGGCGCCGACCGGCATGAACACCGTGGAGCGCACCCCCAGCAGCGAGGACGCCAGCGCCACGCCCTGCGCGTGGTTGCCGGCCGACGCGGCGACCACCCCGGCCGCCCGCTCCTCGGGGCGCAGCCCGGAGATCCGCACGTACGCGCCGCGCAGCTTGAACGATCCGGTCCTCTGGAGGTTCTCGCACTTGAGGTGGACGGGGGCGCCGACCAGCCCGGAGAGGTGACGGCTCCCCTCCAGCGCGGTCATCCGCGCGACGCCTGACAGCATCTTCTGGGCGCCCCTGATGTCGTCCAGCATGACGGATCGAGCGGGGCGAAAGGTGCGGAAGCTCATGGCAGCAGTCTGGCAGGCCGCGAAGTCGGCAACGGGTTCGTGCAGCCCCGGTACGGACGGGCGGCACTCCGCGTACTCTGTCCCCCACCGAACCCGACCACCGCACGAGAGAGCCCCCAGCCATGCCCACTTCCCAGGACATGACGACTGATCTCGACTCCGGTCTCCTCGATGCCCTCCAGCACCAGGTGGCCGTCTTCGCCCGGCGGGCCGAGCAGACCCGCCTCGGCGGGACCGGTCAGCTCCGCAACTCGATGGACCGGGCCGCGTACCTGCTGCTCAACCGGCTCGACCAGGAAGGGCCGATGGGCGTGAAGGCGCTGGCGGCCGGGATGGGCATCGACTCGTCCACGGTGACCCGCCAGGTCGCTCCGCTCGTCGACACCGGTCTGGTGAAGCGCACTTCGCACCCGGAGGACGGCCGCGCGGTCGTCCTCCAGCTGTCTCCGCGCGGGCAGGCGCGCCTGGAGGAGGTGCGCTGCTCCCGCCGCGATCTGATGGCACGGGTCACGGAGGGCTGGACGCCGGACGAGCGGGAGGCGTTCTGCACGCTGCTCACCCGCTTCAACTCGGCGCTCTCCGCCCGGCAGTTGGGACTCCAGCCGGTCGACCCGGAGCCGGCGCACGGCTCCTGAGAGGACCGCGCCGGCGCCCCGGGACGGGACCGCGCCGGCGCCTTCGGCCGCCCCGTGGCGGGCGGGCCCGGCCGGCTTGTGTCAGGAGTCTTGACCGGGCCGCGCGGCTGCCGTCAGATGAGGACGTGGCCGCAGACGACTCGGGGTTCGCCGCGTTCGTGGCGGGTGCGGCGGGGCGGCTGCTGCACGTCGCGACGCTCCTGACGGGCGAGCCCGCGCAGCCGCCCGGTGCCAACCCGCGCGCCGAGCGGCTGCTGACGGCCGCGCTCGGCGCGACGTACGCCCACTGGGACCGGCTGCGCGGCGACGACCCGTATGTGCACGCCCGCCGCGAGCTGGCAGTGCGGTTCGCGCGCGGGGCCCGGCGTTTCCGGCGGGGGCGCGGCGGCCCGCTGTCCGGGCTCGCCCCGCGTGAGCGGCTCGCCGTGGTGCTGCTGCTGTACGAGGGGCTGTACGAGGAGCAGGCCGCCGCGCTGATGGGCCTGTCCGAGGAGCGGGTGCGGGAGCTGTGCCGGCGGGGCGTGGGCGCCCTGCGCAGCGGGCCCGCGCCCGCGACCGCACCTGCCCCGCGCGAGGGGGCCGCGGCGTGAGCGCCCGGCACGACCACAAGGAGCGGGAGGTCGTCCGGCTGCTCGCCGGGGCGGCCCGGCCGCGCGTGCCGCGGGACCTGCCGGCCCGCGTCCTGGCGTACGGGGCGCGCGTCCGGCGGCGGCATCGGTGGCGGAGGCGGGCGCTGTGGCTGCTGCTGGCCGCGGGGGCCGTGGCGTTCGCCGTGTGGGCGTACGCGGTGGAGCCGTGGGCGGCGCCGCCCATGAGGACGACGCCGCCCCTGGAGCCGTGGTGAGCCCGCCGGGTCAGCCGAGCGCCTGGCGCAGGTCGGCGAGGAGGTCCTCGACGTTCTCGATGCCGACGGACAGCCGGACCAGATCGCCCGGCACCTCCAGCGCGGAGCCGGCGGCGCTGGCGTGGGTCATCCGGCCGGGGTGCTCGATCAGCGACTCGACGCCGCCCAGCGACTCGCCGAGCGTGAACAGCTTCGCCCGGTCGCACACGGCGACGGCCGCCTCCTCGCCGCCCGCGACGCGGAACGACACCATGCCGCCGAAGCCCCGCATCTGCTTGGCGGCGACCTCGTGGCCCGGGTGCTCCGGCAGGCCCGGGTAGAGGACCTGCGTCACCTTCGGGTGCTCGGTGAGCATCTGCGCGACGCGCTCGGCGTTGGCGCAGTGCCGGTCCATGCGGACGGCGAGGGTCTTGATGCCGCGCAGCACGATCCAGGAGTCGAACGGGCCGGCCACCGCGCCCATGGCGTTCTGGTGGTACGCCAGCTCCTCGCCGAGCGCCTCGTCGGCGGTGATCAGCGCGCCGCCGACCACGTCGGAGTGGCCGCCCATGTACTTGGTGAGGGAGTGCACGACGACGTCCGCGCCGAGCGCGAGCGGCTGCTGGAGGTAGGGGGAGGCGAAGGTGTTGTCGACGACCAGCTTCACACCGGCCGTGCGGGCCACGTCGGCGAGGGCCGCGATGTCGGTGATACCGAGCAGCGGGTTCGACGGCGTCTCGACCCAGATCGCCTTCGTACGGTCGGTCAGCGCGGCCCGCACGGCCGCCGGGTCGGAGGTGTCGGCGACCGACCACTCGACGCCCCAGCGCGAGGCGACCTTCGCGAACAGCCGGAACGTGCCGCCGTACGCGTCGTTCGGGATCACCACGTGGTCGCCGGGTACGAGCAGCGCGCGCAGCAGGCAGTCCTCGGCGGCGAGGCCCGACGCGAAGGCGAGGCCGCGGCGGCCGCCCTCCAGCGCCGCGAGGTTCTCCTCCAGCGCCGTACGGGTCGGGTTGGCGCTGCGGCTGTACTCGTAGCCGCCGCGCAGCCCGCCCACACCGTCCTGCTTGTAGGTGGACACCTGGTAGATGGGCGGGACGACCGCGCCGGTCAGCGGGTCGGCGGTGTTGCCCGCGTGGATGGCGCGGGTCTCGAAGTTCTGGTGGGTGTGCTCGTCGCTCATGGTGCGAGGGTAGTGCGGCGCGGGCGCCCGGCGCGTACGGAAGCCGCGCAGCCGCCCCGCCCGGCGCGGACGAAGGGCGGGGAGCGCCGCGTCCGGGGGCCGCACCGGGGCGGCGGGGCCTGGGGGCTTCGACGCGTGTCCGGTCCGGGACAATGGGCCCATGGTGGAATTTCTCTGGTTCCTGATCGCCGTCGGCCTGATCGCCGCGGTCGTCGCGCCCTGGCTGCTGCGCCGCCGCTCCGGCGGTATCCGCCTGGCCGAGCCCGGCGCGCCCGACGCCGCCGACCCGCTCGCCTACGGCTTCGTACGGCAGGAACTGCTGGACGTGCGCATGCCCGGACCGGACGAGGACCTGATGGAGGTGCTCGACGTCGTCCAGCGCACCCAGGACTGGCGGGCCGCGTCGCAGCTGCTGGCCGGCACGCCCAAGGAGGGCGAGGTGCGCTGGCAGCGCGTGCAGGCGTTCGCGGGCGCCGCGTCGCTGGAGCTGGCGCAGCGGCCCGGGGAGGGCGGCGCGTGGCTGCGGGCCTGGCGGGCCGAGGCGCCGAAGGACGCGGGCGGCGCGGCTGTGCACGCCGAGTTCCTGGTGCAGCAGGCGTGGCGGACGGCGAAGGTCGGCACCGACGAGTTCCGCATCATCCTGGAGGAGGCCCGCGCGGTGTGCGAGGAGGCCGCGCTGCTGGCTCCGGGCGACCCCGTGCCGTACATCGCGGAGCTGGCCGTCGCGCGCGGCCTGGGCTACTCGCACGAGGCGTTCGACCAGGTCTGGGCGAAGGTCATGGACCGCAACCCGCAGCACATGGGGGCGCACATCGCGGCGCTGCACTACTGGTGCGAGAAGTGGCACGGCTCCCGCGCGGACGCCGACCGGTTCGCCCAGTCCGCCGCCGCCCGGGCGCCGCAGGGCTCGCTGCTGGCGGCGCTGCCGCTGTTCGCCGTGTGGGAGCACGTCGACGACCTGACGATGGTCCGGGACTTCTACGGGACGCAGGTCGTGTCGCGGGCGATGGAGGGCGCGCTGTACGCGGTGCACTCGGCCCGCCCGGACGACCCGATGCTGGCGCACGTACGCCATCTGCTGATCCACTTCCTGGTGGGCGCGGAGCGCTGGAGCGAGGCCATGGCGCAGATCGTGCACGTCGACGGGCACGTCGGTGCGCTGCCGTGGACGATGAGCGAGGACCCGGCGGCGCAGTACGCGCTCTACCGGGCGCTGGCGGTGGCCGGCTACGAGGCGAACGGCGGCAGCCCGGCGACGCTGCCGAGGTGATTCCCGGCGGCCCGGCGACGCTGCCGCGCTGACTCCCGGCTCATCGCGCCTCCGGGCGCGGTGAGCCGCCGCGGGCGCGGTGAGCAGCCTGGCGCGGTAAGCGGCCTCAGGCGCGGTGAGCCGTCACGCTAGAACACAGTTGCGACCCGCGCCGCCGGTGGGTGATACTCCGCTTCCCCCCACGCCTCTTTGTCATGCCTCTTTCCAACCCGTGGGGGGACTCTGCCCGATGGGCGCTTCCGTGCGCGCGCTGCGCGCCCTGCTCCTGCTCGCCGGCTTCTATCTGCTCGGCGTCGTCATGCTCGCCGTCCTGGCCGGTCTCGACTGGGCCGCCGCCGTCTGGGCGCCCAGCGGCGTCGCCGTGAAGCTGTACGTGGTGAGCGTGCTGCTCGCGATACCGGTCGTGCGGGGCATGTTCATGCTGCGCACCCCCCGGGAGGACGGCGCGCACGGCGTCCTCGTCACGCCCGAGCAGGAACCGCGCCTGTGGCAGGCCGTCCGCGAGCTGGCCGCCGAGGTCGGCACCCGCGCGCCCGACGAGATCCGGCTGACCGCCGACATGAACGCGGCCGTCAGCGAGGACGCCCGCCTCATGGGCCTCATCGGGGGCACCCGCCGCCTCTACCTGGGCCTCCCGCTGATGACCGGGCTGACGGAGGCGCAGCTCCGCGCCGTGCTCGCCCACGAGATGGGTCACTACGCCAACTCCGACACCCGCCTCGCCGCGCTCACCGTCCGCGGCCGCGTCCAGGTCGCCCGGACCATCGCCCACTTCGAGGAGCGCGCCGGCAGCAAGGTCGCCAAGGAGCGCGCCCGGCAGGAGAAGAAGAACCGGAAGAAGCTCGCCAAGGGCAAGAAGGCCAAGGAGGTCGACACGACCGGCGTCGGCCTCACCTACCGGGCCATGGCGAAGGTGTACCGGGCGTACGGCCACTTCTACCTGCGCGCCACGCTGGCCGGCTCCCGCCGCCAGGAGCTGGCCGCCGACCTGGCCGCCGCCCGCATCGCGGGCCGGGACGCGGCCGTGTCCGCGCTGCGCGAGATCCCCGTACTGGACTCGGCGCACGGCTTCTACCTCGACGAGTACGCCACCATCGGCGTCGGGGCCGGGCTGCTCCCGCCGCCCGGCGAGGTGTTCGGCGGCGTCCGGCACCTGCTGGCCGCGCGCGCCGGCGAACTGGCGGAGCTGCGCCGGAACCTGCCGGACGAGCCGGCGTCCCCGTACGACTCGCACCCGCCGATCGCCGAGCGCGTCGCCCGCCTGGAGGCCCTGCCCGACGACGGCCGCGCGTCCGAGCCCGCGGTGCCCGCGCTGGGGCTGCTGGCCGACCCCGGTACGGCGATGGTCGCCGTGGAGCAGTCGGCGCTCCCCCCGGACGCGCTGCGGCTGCGCCGCGTGGACTGGCCCGAGCTGGTGCACCTGTCGATGACGGAGTTCTTCGCGCGGGAGGCCGAGCCGCTGCGCCGGGCCACCGCCGAGGTGACCGGCGCCGACGGGACGCTCGACGCGCTGCTGAACGCCCTGGACCTGGGCGTGGGCTGGGAGATCGCGGACCGGCTGCCCAAGTCGGAGGAGGCCGCGGCAGCGAAGGGCCGCGCGGCCCGCGAGTTCGCCCGCCCGGTGCTGCGCGGTGGCCTGGCCCGGCTGGTCGCGGGCGAGCTGATCGCGCGCGGCACGGCCCGCTGGGAGATGTCCTGGTCCGACGCGGCGAGCCTGCGCATGCCGCCCGGTTACGACGACGAGCTGCCGGCCGCGCTCGACGCCGCGGTCGCCGACCGGCCGGACACGGCCCCGCTGCGGCAGCTGCTCGCGACGGTCTGACGTACGGGCGCGGCCCCGGCCCCGCCCTCGTACGCCCCCATTCCACTCACCCCCGAGGCCCCACCTGTGAAAATCCTGCTCTGGGTCGTCCTGACCCCCGTCGCCCTCATCGTCCTGGTGGCCGGTGTGTACTTCCTCAAGGCGATCATCGAGGGCGCCATCGAAGGCTGGCGCTCCGACCCCGAGGCCGAGGAGACCGCCGCGAAGGCCGCCGAACGCGTCGCCGCGCTCGGCCTGCTCCCGCCCGAGCGGCAGCACACCAAGCTGGCCGCGCCCGAGCCGCAGGCCCTGACCGTGGCCGTCGCCGCGGCCCGTGCGGGCGACTGGGAGCCGGCCGCCGCGCTGATGGACCGGACCGCCGCCGACCGCGACTGGGAGCGGCGCACCGCCTACGTGGAGAAGCTCGCCGACGTGGCCGCCGAGACCGACGCGTGGCTGACCGCCTGGGAGGGGGCCCGCCCCGACGATCCGGGGGCGGCGCTGCTGCGGGCCCGCAGCTCGGTGTTCCTGGCGTGGAAGGTGCGCGGCGCGAAGCGCGCCCAGTACACGACGAGCGAGCAGTTCGAGGGCTTCCACCGCACGCTGGCCCGCACCCGGCACGAGCACGCGCGGGCGGCCGAGCTGGCCGTGCCGGGCGACCCGTCGCCGTACGTGGGCGAGATCTGGACGGCCATCGGCCTCGGCTACCCGCACGAGGAGATGCACCGGATCTGGAAGGACATCACCGACCGGGCCCCGCACCACTACGAGGCGCACTTCTCGGCGCTCCAGTACTGGTGCTCGAAGTGGCGCGGCTCCGAGGACCTGGCGCGGGCGTTCGCGGTGAAGGCGGCCGCCTCGGCGCCTCCGGGCACGCTGATGAAGGTCTTCCCGCTGATCGCGCACTTCGAGCACGACGAGTCGGACTCGGCGGACGTGGACCGCACCCCGGAGATGTACGCCGCCGTGGACGCGGCGCTGGCCGACGCGGCCGCCGCCGACCCGGACCACCCGCGCCTCGCGGAGGTGCGGCACCTCCTCGCGTACTACCTGTACCTCCAGGAGCGCTGGGAGCCCGCGCTGGAGCAGTTCCGGCTGGTGGACGGGTATGTGGGCGCGCTGCCGTGGCGGTACCGGGGCGACCCGGCGGGCGAGTTCTGCCGGATGCGCGACGAGTCGGCCGTGAACGCCGGTCCCGCCGCCGGCCCGGAGGCCGCCGCGTGAGCTCTGACGTCTTCAAGATGCTGGTGTTCGCCGTCGCCGTCGCGGTGGTCGTGGCCATGTACCGGTCGAGTACGGGCGACCCGGTGCCGCGGCGCGCCACGAAGTCGGAGCGCGCGGCGCGGGCGCTGGGCCTGCTGCCCGCGTCGCGGCAGAACAAGAGGCTGCCCGCCCCGGATCCCGAGCTGGAGCGGGCGCTCGTGGCCGCGTCGGCGCGGGACGACTGGGAGCCGGCGGCCCGGCTGATGGCCGCGACACGGGAGCGCCAAGACTGGCCGCGCCGCTTCGCGCACACCCACGCGCTGGGCGAGGCGGCCGCGCGCCGCGTCGGCGGGTGGCTCGACGCGTGGGAGGCCGCCCGGCCGCAGGACCCGGACGCGGCCCTGGTGCGGGCCTCCTCCACGGTCTCCCGTGCGTGGCTGCTGCGCGGCACGAGGAGGGCGGCGGACACGTCCGGGCGGCGGCTCGCGGGCTTCTTCGACGTGCTGCCCCGCTCACGCGACCAGATCGCGCGGGCGGCGGAACTGGCTCCGGAGGACCCCACCCCGTATGTCGTCGAGCTGCGCACCGCACGCGGGCTGAACTACCCGCACAAGAAGATGCACCGCGTCTGGCAGGAGATCACCGACCGGGCGCCGCACCACCCCGGCGGGCATCATTCGGCCCTCCAGTACTGGTGCGCCAAGTGGCACGGCTCCGAGGAGCTGGCGACGCGGTTCGCCCAGGTGGCGGCGGCCTCGGCCCCGCTCGGCACGCTGCTGCGGACGCTGCCGCTGCTGGCCTGGTGGGAGCACCACGGCGACAAGGCGAAGGCGCGTGACCACCGGACGCCGGAGCTGGTGGCGCTGGTGGACGCGGCGCTCGCGGACGTGGCGGCGGCCCCGCCCGACCACCCCGACCTGCCGGGCGCGCGGCACTGCCTGGCGTACTTCCTGACCCGCCAGGGCCGCTTCGAGGCGGCGCTGGAGCAGTTCCGGCTGGTGGACGGGTACGTGGCCGCGTTCCCGTGGACGTACTACGGGGACCCGGCGGCGGTCTACTGCCACTGGCGGGACAAGGCGGTGCGCGGGGCGCGCGGCCGCTGAGGAATCCTCCGGGGGGCCCGGGGCGTTCTCCTCCAGAGCCCCCCTTCCGGAGGAGACCCGTCATGTTCCAGTACCGCCGTACGCCCGAGATGCCGCTGCCCGAGCAGGCGCTGAAGGGCCGCCCCGAGCCGGAGTTCGCCCTGCCCGACCGGCACACGGTCCTGGGCACCCCGCTGCTGGGCCCGTACCCGGAGGGGCTGGAGGTCGCGGACTTCGGGCTGGGCTGCTTCTGGGGCGCGGAGCGCAAGTTCTGGCAGACGCCGGGCGTGTGGACGACCCTCGTCGGCTACCAGGGCGGGTACACGCCGAACCCGTCGTACGAGGAGGTCTGCTCGGGCCTCACCGGCCACACGGAGGTCGTGCGGGTGGTGTACGACCCGGCGGAGGTGTCGTACGAGCGGCTGCTGAAGGTCTTCTGGGAGGCCCACGACCCCACCCAGGGCTACCGCCAGGGCAATGACGTGGGCACCCAGTACCGCTCGGCCGTCTACACCCACACGCCCGCCCAGGAGGCGGCGGCACGGGCGTCCCGCGAGGCGTACCAGCGGGTCCTGGCGTCCTCGGGGTACGGCACGATCACCACGGAGCTGCTCCCGGCCGCCGACCGCCCGTTCTACCCGGCGGAGCCGTACCACCAGCAGTACCTGGACAAGAACCCGGCGGGCTACTGCGGCATCGGCGGCACGGGCGTCTCCTGCCCGATCGGCGTGGCCCCGGCCGACGGCTGACCCTCCGGGCCCTGCTTCAGGACCCGGACGACTGCGCCGCGCGGATGGCCGCGGCGGTCTTCGCCGGGTCGTAGCCCTCCGCGACGCCGTCGATCAGGAGGAGGTCGCCCTGCATGTGCCGGGTGCGCAGCGGGAGCAGGGCCTGGTAGTCCTCGGACTCGTACCAGCGGCGGGCGCGCTCCATGGACGGGAAGACGATGATCACCGGGGACTCCGGCCACTCGCCCTCCAGGACCTCCCGCTCCGGCGCCCCGTGCACCAGGAAGCGGCCACCGAACGGGTCCAGGGTGGACTGGACGCGTTCGATGTAGGTGAGGACCTCGTCGTGCAGGGTCTCCTGGGGCCGCAGATTGGCGATGGCGTACGCGGGCACGGGGCGCCTCCTAGGGTGAACGGCCCCTGGTCCGGGGCCTGTTGACCCCCAGCCTGCCCCATTCGGACGTGGCGCGCGAGGCGTTTCGACGGCCCGGCGCGCCGGGCGGCCGACCCCGCGCAGGGCCGGGTGGGCGGAGGCCGCACAGGCACAGGGTGCCGACTCCCCCGCGAGACCGGGCACGCGCGCGGCCGACTCCCCGCAAGGCCGGATACGCACAAGGCGGCGGCGCTCCCTCGCGGGGGCGCCGCCGCCTTCCTGTACCGGGGGCCGGATCAGAGGGCCGAGCCGGCCTTCCAGTCGGCCCAGCTCATGTTCCAGCCGTTGAGGCCGTTGTCGGGCTGGATGGTCTTGTCCTTGGAGTTCTTGACCACGACGACGTCGCCGATCAGCGAGTTGTTGTAGAACCAGGCGGCCGGCTGGTTCGGGTCGCCCGCGCCCTTGACGTCGTTGAGGCCCACGCAGCCGTGGCTGGTGTTGACGTTGCCGAAGACGGAGTCGGCGCCCCAGTAGTTGCCGTGGATGAACGTCCCGGACGTGGAGAGCCGCATGGCGTGCGGGACGTCCTTGATGTCGTACTCGCCCTTGCCGTCGTCGTCCGTGAAGCCGACGGTGGCGCCGTTCATCCGGGTCTCCTTGAACTTCTCGGAGATCACCATCTGACCGTTGTAGGTCGGGGTCTCCGGGGAGCCTGCGGAGATCGGGATCGTCTTGACCGTCTTGCCGTTGCGCTGGACCGTCATGGTCTTCTTCGCGACGTCGACGGTGGAGACCTGGTTGCGGCCGATCTTGAAGGTGACGGTCTTCTGCTGGACGCCGTAGACGCCGTCCGCGCCCTCGACGCCGTCGAGCTTCAGCTTGAGCGTGACCGTGGAGCCCTCGGCCCAGTACTGCTCGGGGCGGAAGTCGATGCGCTGGGAGTTGAACCAGTGCCCGACGACCTCCTGGCCGCTGGACGACGACACCTCGATGCCGGCCTGGACGGCCTTCTTGTCGGTGATCGGCTTGTTGAAGTTGATCGACACCGGCATGCCGACGCCGACGGTGGAGCCGTCCTCGGGCGTGAAGTTGCCGATGAAGCTGTTCGCCTGCGAGACGGTGGTGAACGACGAGTTCTCATGGGCCTCGCGGCCCTCGGAGTCCTTCGCCGTCACGGCGATCTTGTAGGTGGTCGCGCGCTTCAGCGGTCCGGACGGCTGCCAGCTCTTGCCGTCGGCGGAGATCTTGCCCTCGACCGCCGCGCCCTCGCCGGACGTCATCGTGACCGAGGTCAGCGTGCCGTCGGCGACCGTGACCTTGGCGTCGTTGTTGATCGACGCGTTGATCGCGCCGTTCTTCGGGGAGATCGTTATTCGGGCCTGCGAGGTCTTCTCCGCGGCCGCCTCGTCGACCTGGGCCTGCGAGCTGTTCGGACTCTCACTGCTGCCGTTGGCGGCATCGGCCTCGTCGCCGCTGTTGCAGCCCGTGAGCACCAGCACACCGCTGAGCAGTGCGGACGCGGCCACCAGGCCTCTGCGCCGCTTACCGTCCGTCATCACACGCTTCTCCATCGTCATGGAATCCCTGCCAACACTCCCCATAACACCCATGAGACCCCCTCCGGTTCCGCATCGGTACAGGGTGTGGGGAACACCACTGACCGACGCACGGACGCGGCGTCCGGTTCCCGGTATGGGGCGGCCCCGGACACGCGCACAGCCGTGCGCATACCCGGGGCCCTGAAGGGTGTCACATATCCGGCTCAGACGTCCCGGCCCGTCCGCCCGGCGTCCTCTTCCCCGTCCCCGTCCTCCGCCTCGTCCTCCAGGTCCTCGTCGTCGAGGTGCCACGCGTCGACGTCCGGGTCGTAGTCGGCGCGCTCGCTGCTCCAGGACGCTTGGACCAGTTCGACGCCGGGCACCTCGCCGATCAGCTGGAAGGGCTCGACCAGGTACGCGAGGGCTTCCGCTTCGTCCTCGCGGACGGCGGTGGCGGCGTGCGCGCGCTCCTCCTCGGGCATGAACTCGTCGTCCTCGATCCGTCGCAGAGCGGCGTCGGTCAGCTCGTCCCGCTCGGTCACCTCCAGCACCAGGTCCACCCGAAGTCGTACATACCGTGAGGTCTCAGAAGCGCTCATATGACGGAGCGTAAGGCGCTTCCGGCCCCGGCTTTTCCGCGACCCGCTGTGTTCACTAGCATCGGCGCAACACCCAATTCTCGATTCCGCAAGGGGATCTGAATCTGTGTCCGTCGCACGCCGACCTCTGCTGACCGCCACCGCCGCCGGGACGCTGCTCGGTGCTCTGTGGTTCGTCCCCTCGGCGAACGCCACCGTCGAGGAACCGGCCGCCGGCGGGTCCCGCCAGGCCGTCACGGCGCTCCATGCCGGGACCGGCGGCGAGGGCCGGGCGCTGCCGCGGGACGGGGCCGGGCAGGAGCTGCGGCTCGCCGACACGGGCGCGGGCGTCGACACCACGCCGTACGTCCTGGGCGGCACGGCGTTCCTCGCCGTCGGCATCGGCCTGGTGGCCTTCGCGATACGCCGCGGGGCGCACGCGCCGTTCTGACGCGTACGCCCCGGTGGGATGCCGCCCGCGCGGGCGGCTCCGCGGGCTGCGGCTGCGGACGGGCCCGCGGGCCGGTCCGCAGCCCGCGGGCCCGTGCCCCTTACGCCAGCGGGCCCGTCACGGGCTCGACGGCCGCGACGACCCCGCCGTCCCGTACGAAGGCGTCCGCCGCCTCCAGGTCGGGCGCGAGGAACCGGTCCGGGCCCGGGCCCTGCACGCCCGCCGCGCGCAGGGCGTCGATGACCGCGCGGGAGGCGGGCGCCGGGGTGAGCCCGTGGCGCAGTTCGATCGCGCGCGTCGCCGCGTACAGCTCCACGGCGAGGACCCGGTTCAGGTTGCCGATCGCGGTGCGCAGCTTGCGCGCCGCCGACCAGCCCATGGAGACGTGGTCCTCCTGCATGGCGGACGACGGGATGGAGTCGGCGGAGGCGGGGACGGCGAGCCGCTTCATCTCGCTGACCAGCGCGGCCTGCGTGTACTGGGCGATCATCAGGCCCGAGTCGACGCCGGCGTCGTCGGCGAGGAACGGCGGCAGGCCGTGGCTGCGGTTCTTGTCGAGGAGCCGGTCGGTGCGGCGCTCGGCGATGGAGGCCAGGTCGGCGGCGGCGACGGCGAGGAAGTCCAGCACGTACGCGACGGGGGCGCCGTGGAAGTTGCCGTTGGACTCCACGCGGCCGTCGGGCAGGACGACCGGGTTGTCGACGGCGGCGGCCAGCTCCCGCTCGGCGACGAGCCGGGCGTGGGCCATCGTGTCGCGTCCGGCGCCCGCGACCTGCGGGGCGCAGCGCACCGAGTAGGCGTCCTGCACGCGCGGGGCCTCGTCGGCCTGGAAGTGGCCGACCAGCCCGGAGCCCTCCAGGACGGCGAGCATGTTCGCGGCGGCGGCGCCCTGGCCGGGGTGCGGGCGGATGGCGTGCAGTTCGGGCCGCAGGACCTTGTCCGTGCCGAGCAGCGCCTCCAGGGTGAGGGCCGCGGTGACGTCGGCGGTCTTGTACAGCTGCTCCAGGTCGGCGAGGGCCATGATCAGCATGCCGAGCATGCCGTCGGTGCCGTTGAGGAGCGCCAGGCCCTCCTTCTCGCGCAGTTCGACGGGGGCGATGCCGTACTCGGCGAGCAGTTCGCCGGCGGGGCGCACCGTGCCGTCGGGGCCCTCCGCCTCGCCTTCGCCCATGAGGGCGAGCGCGCAGTGGGAGAGCGGCGCGAGGTCGCCGGAGCAGCCGAGCGAGCCGTACTCGTGGACGACGGGGGTGATGCCCGCGTTGAGGAGGTCGGCCATGGTCTGCGCGACGTGCGGGCGGACACCGGTGTGGCCGGACGCGACGGTCTTCAGGCGCAGGAACATCAGGGCGCGGACCACCTCGCGCTCGACGCGCGGGCCCATGCCGGCGGCGTGCGAGCGGACGATGTTGCGCTGGAGCTGGGCGCGCAGCTCCGTACCGATGTGCCGCGTGGCGAGCGCCCCGAACCCGGTCGACACGCCGTACACCGGCTCGGGCTTGGCGGCGAGGGCGTCCACGGTCTCCCGGGCGCGGGCGAGGGCGTCGAGGGCCTCCTGGGAGAGCTCGACGCGGGCGTTGCCGCGGGCGACGGCGATGACGTCGGCGGCGGTGGTACCGGACGTCCCCACCACGACAGTGTGCATATCCATATTCAGCAGCCTACGGATTGAATCGCAACATGTCACTACCCCATCGCGCCACCGACCCTTACCGTGCGTGACGGCCGCGGGCGGCGCCCCGCACCGCCGGAACTCACGCCTCCGGAGGGGCGTCGCGGAACCTGCGCCGGTCGCGCGAGGCGGTCGGCGGCGCGTCCGCGAGCCGTACGACCGCGCCGTCCCGGCCCGCCACGACCGGCTTCGGCGAGCGCGCCGCCTTCGCCCGGTACTGCGCCGCGTCCGCGAGCCGGAACAGCCGCCGCGCCGAGCGCACCGGCCCGATCGGGTCCCCCGTCGACGCCACTCCGCAGGCGACGCCCTCCCCGAACTCCAGCTCACCGGCGCGTACGCACAGTTCGTCGGCGACCGCGACCACCTCGTCCGCCTCGGGCCCGACCGACACGAGGCAGAACTCGTCACCGCCCAGCCGGGCCGCCAGCGCACCCGGCAGCCGCGCCCCGGCGCACGACAGCACCGAGCCGAACCGCTCCAGGAGCCGGTCGCCGACGGCGTGCCCGTGGGTGTCGTTGACGTCCTTGAGCCCGTTCAGGTCGCAGACGACCAGGCTCACCACCGAGCCGTCGGTGAGGAAGCGGTCCACCGCCTCGTCCAGCCGGGTGTCGACGGCCCTGCGGTTGGCGAGCCCGGTCAGCGGGTCGGTGAAGGCCAGCTTGCGGACCTCCTCCAGGCGCTCGGTCTGCGCCAGCCCCGCCGCGACGACCGAGGCGAGGACCGTCGCGAAGTCGGCGTCGGCCCGGTCGAAGACGGGCGCCCCGACCGGGCGGGCGACGTACAGCTCGCCCCACGCCCGGCCGTGCAGCACGATCGGCGCGATCACACAGCAGCCGCGCCCTCGCCGCCGCAGCGCGGCCACCCTCCCCCAGGAGCCCGGCTCCGCCCGGCCGGGAGGGGCACCCGCCTGGTGGTACCCGCGCCCCGGTTCGACGGGCCAACCGTCGGCCGTCTCCACCCACGCGTCGGGCTCCCCGCCGCCCGCCCACCGCTCGTGCAGGAACTCGGTGATCTCCGAGAACTGGTGCACCGGGTACGCCTCGGCCTCGGGGAACTCCTCCTCGCCGGCGCCCGCTCCCCCGCGTTGACCAGCACCCTCAGCCGGCCGAGGTCCCGCTCCCAGACCGAGAGCGCGGCGAACGTGCCGCCGAGCGCCTCGCACGCGCCGAGGGCCGCGGCCCGCCAGCACTCCCGCGGAGTGTGCGCCGCGGCCATCCCCTGCGCCAGCGCCACCACGGCCCGCAGCCGGACATCCTCACCCATTCCCTTAGCTTAGGAAGGAATCGGCACTTTCAACCCACCTGCGGCGAATCGTTACGCCAGGTGACCGCACGTGTGTACGGCGCCTACTCGCCCGGCCAGCGCGGCGCGCGCTTCTCGTTGAACGCCGCGACGCCCTCGCGCCGGTCCCCGGAGAACGCGACGGACCGCCACGCGCCGTCCTCCACCTCCAGGCCCGCCCGCAGGTCGAGGCCGTGGCCCAGCCGCATGGCCCGCTTCGCGGCGCGCAGGCCCACCGGCGAGTTCGCCGCGATGCGCCCGGCCAGCTCCAGCGCGGCACCGCGCGCGTCGTCCTCCACGAGCTCGTCCACCAGGCCCAGCCCGGCCGCCTCCGCCGCCGGCACCCGGCGGGCGGTGAACACCAGCTCCGCCGCGCGCGCCGCCCCGACCCGGCGCGGCAGCAGCTGCGTACCGCCGCCGCCGGGGATGACCCCCACGGACACCTCGGGCAGCCCGACGACCGCCGTCGCGTCGGCGACGATCAGGTCGCAGGAGAGGGCCAGCTCGAAGCCGCCGCCCAGGGCGAAGCCGCGCACGGCCGCGATGGTCGGCATCGGCAGCTCCAGCACGCCCGTGTACGCGGCGCGTGCGGTGGGGCGCTGGCGCATCAGGTCGGCGTCCGTGAAGGAGTTGCGCTCCTTCAGGTCGGCGCCCACGCAGAATGCGCGGTCGTTCGAGGAGGTCAGGACGGTGACGCGGGCGTCGCGGTCGGCGGCCAGCGCGTCGCAGGCGGCCGCGATGGAGCGGGCCATCTCCGTGGACACGGCGTTCATCGCCTTGGGGCGGTCGAGGACCAGTTCCGCCACGTACCCGTGCCGGCGTACGGCGACGAACTCCCCGTACCGCTCCTCGGACCGCTCCTGAGTCTGCTGCTCGGACATGGCGCCCACCCTCCCGGTTAACGACCGTTCATTCGTCTACCCGGGGATCTTAGGCTCCCGCCGCGACAGCATCCAGGGCTCGATGACGCCGAGGCCGCGCACGGGCCGCTGCCACATCGGCTGCAGCGCGAAGCGGTACGAGGGCGGGGTCGCGCCCTCCTTCTCCGCGCGGGCCGCCTCCTCCGCCGCCTGCGCCTCCGACACGGGCGCCTCGCCCGTGCGGGTCAGGTCCTCGGCGAAGGCCCCGTCCACCAGGACCGCGTTCTTGGGCGCTATCGAGGTGAGCCGGCTCGCCAGGTTCACCGTCGTACCGAACACATCACCCATCCGGGTGGTGACCGTGCCGAAGGCGATGCCGACGCGCAGCGCGGGCATCGTCGCGTCCTCCTTCAGCGTCTCGATGAGGCGCAGCGAGATCTCCGCGGCCGTCCCGGCGTCGTCGGCGGCGAACAGCACCTCGTCGCCCAGCGTCTTGATCAGCCGCCCGCCGTGCGCGGCGACCAGGTCGGCGCAGGTCGTCTCGAAGGTCTCGACCAGCTCGCCGAGCTCCTCCTCCTCCAGGCGCCGGGTGAGCCGGGTGAAGCCGACCAGGTCCGCGAAGCCCACGGCCAGCCGCCGGTCCACCATCTCCTCGTCGTCCCCGGCCTGCACGACCCGCCCGGTCGCCGCGGCCAGCTGCCTGCGCCACACGTACACCAGGAACTCCTGGAGCTCCGGCAGCAGCAGCTCCACCAGCGGATACGTGACCTCGGTGCGGGTCATGCCCGGCTCGGGCGGCTCGGTCAGGCCCTCCAGGAACGAGTCGATCTGCCACTCCGCGAGCCGCGCCGTCGTCTGCCCCGTGGACCGGGCGACCTGCACGGCCATCGGCTCGCTCAGCAGCCCCGCCTCGACCAGACCGGCCAGCCGGCGCAGCGCCAGCACGTCCGCCTCGGTCAGCGCCTTGGCCTGCCCGATGTCCGGGAAGCCCATGGCCCGCCAGAAGCGGGCGGCGAGGTCCATCGAGACCCCGGCCGTGCGGGCCGCCTGGAAGGGGGTGTAGCGCCGCTCGGCGCCCAGGATCAGCTGCTCCAGGCGGATGGCGAGGGGGTTGTCGGTCGGTTCCGCCGTGTGATCGACGACATGGTGGGGGGTGGGGTATTCCGGTTCGCCCGCGTTCTCGCCGTCGACGGTCACCGGCCGCCTCCTGCCCGATCCGTACGCACTGCCCTGCCTGCCGTTCTGTCGCTGACCCGCCGCGTCGACCCCCTTGTCGACCACCTCGGCGAACCCGGCCGGCGGATCGCCTCAACGATACGGCAGGTGTGCCCTAGCTCACGTCCCGGAGAGCCGGAGCGTTCAGTCCACCGGACGCAGATGGACGATGTCGCCCGCGCCGACCGCCTCGCGCCCGCCGTCCGGGAGGGCCACGACGAGCCGCCCGTCCCCGTCGACGGCGGCGGCCCGCCCGGTGAGCGTCCGGTCGCCCGGCAGCTCCGCCCGTACGGTCCTGCCGAGCGTGGCGCACCCGGCCGCGTACGCCTCCTGAAGCCCGGAGGCGGCCGGGTCGCCCGCCGCGGCGGTCCAGCGGCCGTACCACTCCTCGACCGACCGGAGCACGGCCCGCAGCAGCGGGTCGCGGTCGGTGCACACCGCGTCGGCGAGGGCCAGCGACCCGGCCGTCGGCACGGGGAGCTCGTCGGCGCGGAGCGTGACGTTGAGGCCGACGCCGACGACGATCCCGTGGTCCCCGGCCCGCTCGGCGAGGATGCCGCCGGCCTTGCGCTCCTCCCCGCCGACCGTCACGAGCAGGTCGTTCGGCCACTTCAGCGCCGTGTCGACGCCCGCCGACCTCGCCAGGCCGGTCGCGACGGCGACGCCGGTCAGCAGCGGCAGCCACGCCAGGCGCTGCGCCGGCACGTCCGGCTTGAGGAGCACCGAGAAGAACAGCCCCGACCGCGCGGGCGCCGACCAGGCGCGGTCCAGCCGGCCCCGCCCCGCGGTCTGCTCCTCGGCCACCAGGACGGCGCCCTCGGGGAGTTCGGCGGCGCGGGCGGCCAGGTCGGTGTTGGTGGAGCCGGTACGGGGCACGACATCGATGGACGTCCACAGCGCACCCGGCCGCAGCAGCGCGCGGCGCAGCGCGGGGGCGGCCAGCGGGGGCCGTTCGAGGTCGCTCCAGCGGCTCGCCGGGCCGGTTCCTTGACCATGAGAGGGCGTCATGCAACCCAGCCTAGGTGTGGCAAACACCGCACTGCCGAACGGCATCGCCGCCGATACGCTACGGGCCAGTAGCCAACGAGCCCGTGACCACACCTGACCAGGCAGGGAGCCGCATCCCGATGTCCGAGCGTCAAGAGATCGACATTCACACGACCGCGGGGAAGCTCGCGGATCTGCAGCGCCGTATCGAGGAGGCGACGCACGCGGGTTCCGAGCGTGCCGTCGAGAAGCAGCACGCCAAGGGCAAGCTCACGGCCCGCGAGCGGATCGCCCTCCTGCTGGACGAGGACTCCTTCGTCGAACTGGACGAGTTCGCGAGGCACCGGTCCACCAACTTCGGCCTGGAGAAGAACCGCCCGTACGGCGACGGCGTCGTCACCGGCTACGGCACGGTCGACGGCCGCCCGGTCGCGGTGTTCTCGCAGGACTTCACCGTCTTCGGCGGGGCGCTGGGCGAGACCTTCGGCCAGAAGATCATCAAGGTGATGGACTTCGCGCTGAAGACCGGCTGCCCGGTGATCGGCATCAACGACTCCGGCGGCGCCCGCATCCAGGAGGGCGTCAGCGCGCTCGGCATGTACGGCGAGATCTTCCGCCGCAACACCCACGCGTCGGGTGTGATCCCGCAGATCAGCCTGGTCGTCGGCCCCTGCGCGGGCGGCGCGGTGTACTCCCCCGCGATCACCGACTTCACGGTGATGGTGGACCAGACGTCCCACATGTTCATCACCGGGCCCGACGTCATCAAGACGGTGACCGGCGAGGACGTCGGCTTCGAGGAGCTGGGCGGCGCCCGCACCCACAACACCACCTCGGGCGTGGCGCACCACATGGCCGCGGACGAGAAGGACGCCATCGACTACGTGAAGTCGCTGCTGTCCTACCTGCCGTCCAACAACCTCTCGGAGCCGCCGGCGTTCCCGGAGGAGGCGGACCTCGCCCTCACCGACGACGACCGCGAGCTCGACACGCTCGTCCCGGACTCCGCGAACCAGCCGTACGACATCCACACGGTCATCGAACACGTGCTGGACGACGGCGAGTTCCTGGAGACGCAGGGCATGTTCGCGCCGAACATCGTCACCGGCTTCGGCCGCGTCGAGGGCTTCCCGGTGGGCATCGTCGCCAACCAGCCGATGCAGTTCGCGGGCTGCCTCGACATCAACGCCAGCGAGAAGGCGGCGCGCTTCGTGCGCACCTGCGACGCGTTCAACATCCCGGTCCTGACCTTCGTGGACGTGCCGGGCTTCCTGCCCGGCGTGGACCAGGAGTACGGCGGCATCATCCGGCGCGGCGCGAAGCTCATCTACGCCTACGCGGAGGCGACCGTCCCGCTGATCACGGTCATCACCCGCAAGGCGTTCGGCGGCGCGTACGACGTGATGGGCTCCAAGCACTTGGGCGCGGACCTGAACCTGGCCTGGCCGACCGCGCAGATCGCCGTCATGGGCGCGCAGGGCGCGGTGAACATCCTGCACCGCCGCGCCATCGCCGCCGCCCCCGACGACGAGCGCGAGGCGCTGCGCGCCCAGCTGATCCAGGAGTACGAGGACACGCTGCTCAACCCGTACACGGCGGCGGAGCGCGGCTACATCGACGCGGTGATCATGCCGTCCGAGACGCGGGCGCAGATCGTGCGCGGGCTGCGTCAGCTGCGTACGAAGCGGGAAAACCTGCCCCCGAAGAAGCACGGCAACATCCCCCTGTGAGGAGCCTCGATGATCAAGGTCGTACGGGGCAACCCGACCCCCGAGGAGCTGGCCGCCGCACTGGCGGTGGTCCGGGCGCGCGCCGCCGCGGCGACGGCGGCGGCGGCCGGTGCGGCCAGCGCGTCCCCCCGCACCCCGGAGGCCTGGTCCGCGCCCACGCGCATCACCCGGGGGCTGCCCCCGTCCCCGGGTCCGCGCTCCTGGACGCGGAGCTACTGGCCGGCGTAGCGGCGTGGTGACGGACGGGCGGGTCCCGCTTGAGTACGCGTACTCAGGCGGGACCCGCCCGCGGTCCGCAGGATCGAAGGATGCTGTGGTCCGACCCCGAGAACGAACCGCCCGAGGAGATGCGGGCCATGCAGGCCATGCTGCGGCGGGCCGGCACGCTGCTGGCCCTCGCAATGCTGATCAGCATCCTCACCACCACCCTCCGCTGACCCGAGCCCCCACCGCGGCCGTCCCTCCCGCCGGGACCGCCGCCACCCCGTTGCGGGCAGTCGTCCCGCCGGACCCGCCGCCCGCCCCGTTGTGGCGGATGTCGCCGCCCCGCACCGGGCGAACTCACAGCGGCGCGGCCCGCAGGGCGGGGTAGGGGGGTGCTTACGATGGGTTCATGAGTCCTCAGCGTCGCCTCGTCCTCGCCTCCGCCTCCCCCGCCCGCCTCGGCCTCCTGTGCCAGGCCGGCCTCTCCCCCGAGGTCGTCGTCAGCGGCTTCGACGAGAGCAAGGTGACCGCCCCGACCCCCGCCGAGCTGGCCCTCGCGCTGGCGGAGGCCAAGGCCTCGCTGGTGGCCGCCCGCCCGGAGGTGTCCGGCGCGCTGGTGATCGGCTGCGACTCGGTGCTGGAGCTGGACGGGCAGGCGCTGGGCAAGCCCGCCGACGCCGAGGAGGCCGTCGCCCGCTGGAAGTCCATGCGGGGCCGGGTCGGCGTCCTCCAGACGGGGCACTGCGTCCACGACACGGCGGCGAAGCGGTACGCCTCCGCGACGGCGTCCACGCTGGTGCGGTTCGGCGAGCCGACGGACGAGGAGATCGCCGCGTACGTCGCGAGCGGCGAGCCGCTGCACGTGGCGGGCGCGTTCACGCTCGACGGCCGTTCGGCCCCGTTCATCGACGGCATCGACGGCGACCCGGGCAACGTCATCGGCCTGTCCCTGCCGCTGCTGCGCCGCCTGCTGCGCCAACTGGACGTGGCGGTCACCGACTTGTGGGCGTAGCGCCCAGGCGCTCAGACGGCCTGCGGGGCCTCCCCGGCACCCTCGGCGCCCGCGCCGGCCGGGGCGGCGGCCCCGGGCCCGTACGCGACGAGGCTCAGCACCACCAGCCCCATGACGGCCATGAGCCAGGCGAACGCCGCCCATCCGACGAGCCCGACGGCCACCGCGCCGAGGACCGCGTGGGTGACCGCGCAGGTGACGAGCAGGACGCGGCCCCAGCGGCCGGGCGCGGCGCGCCGGAAGCCGGCGCGCAGGAGCACCGCCCCGCACACGGCGAGGTACAGGCCGAGGGCACCGCCCGCCGCCCACGTGCCGGTGACCATCAGGTCGGGGTCGAGGCCCGCGAGGGACATGCGCTGACCGGACAGGATGGTGGCGAGCACACCGTGCAGCAGCACCGCGCCCACCGCCTCGGCGAGCAGTACGGCGCCCGCCGTCAGTGCTATCGGTCTGCGGGTCACCACAGACACCCCCTGCCCCGGTTACCAGCGGTACGGACGACACCGCGCAGGCTACTCACGAGTAAACCCTCGGGCAAGGGTGGAGGACGACACGGCAAAGAATCATTCGCCCATTCGTAGGGACTCCACAAAGAAACAGGACGCCCCGCTGGCCGCGGGAACAGAGACCTTGACCACACCGCAGGACTACTGTGCAGTCAAGAAGCCCTGCGTATCGAGGCAGGACAAGGGGTTTCGGGATCTGAGCGGCCCTCGTTTCACGCTCCGTGTGGGCAACCTCACGACTGGGGAACAGTCGAAACGTCGTGTCGGCAGTCCCTAAACTCAGCGTGTTTTGGGAATGGAGGGAGCCATCGTGCGCAAGGTGCTCATCGCCAACCGTGGCGAAATCGCTGTCCGTGTCGCCCGTGCCTGCCGGGACGCCGGGATCGCGAGCGTAGCCGTCTACGCCGATCCGGACCGGGACGCCCTGCACGTCCGTGCGGCGGACGAGGCGTTCGCTCTGGGCGGTGACACCCCGGCGGCCAGCTATCTGGACATCGCGAAGGTGCTTCAGGCGGCCAAGGACTCGGGGGCCGACGCGGTCCACCCGGGTTACGGCTTCCTGTCGGAGAACGCGGAGTTCGCCCAGGCCGTCATCGACGCCGGGCTCATCTGGATCGGCCCGCCGCCGCAGGCCATCCGCGACCTCGGCGACAAGGTGGCGGCCCGTCACATCGCGCAGCGCGCCGGCGCTCCGCTGGTGGCCGGCACGCCGGACCCGGTGTCCGGGGCCGACGAGGTCGTGGCGTTCGCCCGCGAGCACGGCCTGCCGATCGCGATCAAGGCGGCGTTCGGCGGTGGCGGCCGCGGTCTGAAGGTCGCCCGCACCCTGGAAGAGGTGCCGGAGCTGTACGACTCGGCGGTCCGCGAGGCCGTCGCCGCGTTCGGCCGGGGCGAGTGCTTCGTGGAGCGCTACCTGGACCGGCCGCGCCACGTGGAGACGCAGTGCCTGGCCGACAAGCACGGCAACGTCGTCGTCGTGTCGACCCGTGACTGCTCCCTGCAGCGCCGCCACCAGAAGCTGGTGGAGGAGGCCCCGGCGCCGTTCCTCACCGAGGAGCAGAACGCCGAGCTGTACCGGGCGTCGAAGGCCATCCTGAAGGAGGCCGGCTACGTCGGCGCGGGCACCGTCGAGTTCCTCGTGGGCAACGACGGCACGATCTCCTTCCTGGAGGTCAACACCCGCCTCCAGGTCGAGCACCCGGTGACCGAGGAGGTCACGGGCATCGACCTCGTACGCGAGATGTTCCGCATCGCCGACGGCGAGGAGCTCGGCTACGGCGACCCGGAGATCCGGGGTCACTCGTTCGAGTTCCGTATCAACGGCGAGGACCCCGGCCGCAACTTCCTGCCCGCGCCGGGCACGGTCACCACGTTCGAGCCGCCGTCCGGTCCGGGTGTCCGCCTGGACGCCGGCGTCGAGTCGGGCAGCGTCATCGGCCCCGCGTGGGACTCGCTGCTGGCGAAGCTGATCATCACGGGTGCGACCCGGCAGCAGGCGCTGGAGCGGGCGCGGCGCGCGCTGGCGGAGTTCCGCGTGGAGGGCATGGCCACGGCCATCCCGTTCCACCGCGCGGTCGTCGCCGACCCGGCGTTCGCCCCGGCGGAGGGCCCGTTCAAGATCCACACCCGCTGGATCGAGACGGAGTTCGTCAACGAGATCAAGCCGTTCGCCGCTCCGGCCGACGCCGAGGCGGAGGACGAGGAGACGGGCCGCGAGACCGTCGTCGTCGAGGTGGGCGGCAAGCGCCTGGAGGTGTCGCTGCCGTCGTCGCTCGGCATGAGCCTGGCCCGTACGGGTCTGGCGGCGGGCGCCCGCCCGAAGCGCCGCGCGAAGAAGAAGGCCGCGTCGGCCGCGTCCGGCGACACGCTGACCTCCCCGATGCAGGGCACCATCGTGAAGGTGGCCGTCGAGGAGGGCCAGGAGGTCAAGGAGGGCGACCTGATCGTCGTCCTGGAGGCCATGAAGATGGAGCAGCCGCTGAACGCGCACCGCGCGGGCACGGTGAAGGGGCTGAACGCGGAGGTCGGCGCGTCCATCACGTCGGGCGCCGCCATCTGCGAGATCAAGGACTGACGCCTCCCCCCGCAGTGTCCCGAGGGCCCCGCCGGCTGCCGGCGGGGCCCTCGGGCGTGTGCGTCCCGCCCCGGCCCGCCCCCGGGGGAGCCGGTGGAGGACGAAAGGCGGTCCGTACGCGAATGGCATGCTGGAGGGACGAGGGAGGAGCGCCGGATGACGACGACCAGGCCCATGCGTGCCGACGCCCGCCGCAACCACGAGCGGCTGCTGCGTGTCGCGCGGGCGGCGTTCGCGGAGCACGGTACGGACGCGGCGCTGGAGGACATCGCGCGGCGCGCGGGCGTGGGCATCGGCACGCTGTACCGCCACTTCCCCAACCGGCACGCGCTGATGAACGCCGTCTTCCAGGACGCCGTGACCGCCCTGCTGGCCCGTTCGCGGGAGCTCGCGGCGGCGGACGAGCCCTGTACGGCGCTGGTGGAGTGGCTGCGGGCGATCGTCACCCACGCCGGCGAGTACCGGGGCCTGGCGCGTGCGCTGATGTCGGCGTCGTACGACCCGAGTTCGGCCCTGTCGCAGTGCAACGACCCGCTGCGCGAGGCGGGCGCCCGGCTGCTGACCCGCGCGCAGGAGGCCGGGGCGGTACGGCGTGACGTGTCGATCGGCGACCTGCTGCAGCTGACCAACGCGATAGCCCTGGCCGCCGAGCAGAACCCGGACGACGAGGCCCTGGCGGACCGCCTCCTGACCCTGACCCTGCGCGGTGTGAAGCCCTGACCTCGCGGGGCGCCGAGCGGGGAGTTCCCTGAGGCGGGGGCCGTACGGGACCCTCCGGGAGTCCCGTGAGGCGGGGCCGTACGGGACCCTCCGGGCCTCAGCGCCGGCGGAGGTCCGCGACGCGGGCCTGGCGCTCCTGGGCCTGGGCGTCCGGCGGCAGCGGGGCGCTGCGGAGCTGGGGGCCGCCGGGGTGGCGGGTGCCGCGCTGGCCGGGCAGCGGGACGTCGCGCCGCTGGTGGCGGGCCTGACGGCTGCCCGAGGCGGCGGACGTGCCGGGGCCGCCGCCCGCGACGGTGATCTGGACGCCCTGGTCGGCGAGGGCCTGGAGCTCCATCGCGGCCCGGTCGTCGTGGGCGGGCGGCTCGTCCGTCACCAGGCGGGTGATCATGTGGGTGGGCACGGTCTGGAACATCGTGTCCGTGCCCAGCTTGTTGTGGTCGGCGACGACCACGACCTCCGCCGCCGCCTGCACCAGCGCCCGGTCCACGCTGGCGGACAGCATGTTGGACGTGGACAGGCCGCGCTCGGCGGTGAGGCCCGCGCCGGACAGGAACGCCCGCGACACGCGCAGCCCGTGCAGGGACTGCTCGGCGCCGCTGCCGACCAGCGCGTAGTTGGAGCCGCGCAGGGTGCCGCCGGTCATGACGACCTCGACGCGGTTCGCGTGCGCCAGCGCCTGGGCGACCAGCAGCGAGTTGGTCACCACGGTCAGTCCGGGGACCCGGGCGAGCCTGCGGGCCAGCTCCTGTGTGGTCGTGCCGGCGCCGACGACGATCGCCTCGCCCTCCTGGACGAGACCGGCGGCGACGTCGGCGATGGCGGTCTTCTCCGCCGTGGCGAGATGGGATTTGTGCGGATAGCCGGGCTCGCGGGTGAAGCCGCCCGGCAGCACCGCACCGCCGTGGCGGCGGTCGAGGAGTCCCTCGGCCTCCAGCGCCCGCACGTCACGCCGCACGGTCACTTCGGAGGTCTGGACGACGCGGGCGAGCTCCCGGAGCGATACCGCCCCGTTGGCGCGCACCATTTCAAGGATCAACTGACGACGTTCTGCAGCGAACACGAAACTGACAGTAACGCCACCCGTCGACACTTTGCAGGTGTATGGGTCGATTCCGAGATTTTACGAACAGACGGGGCCGCCAAGTGCTATAGGCGGCCCCGTCTGTGAGCGATCCCTGACCGTTCGATGTCCCGACTTGCCGGGGGTTGCCGGGGGTTGTCCCCCGGCGGGCCCGCCCTGCGGGGGCTCACGCCTCGGCGGTGGTCTTCCGCGTGTGCAACTGCCGGGCCACTTCGGCGATCGAGCCCGAAAGCGAGGGGTACACGGTGAAGGCGTTCGCGATCTGCTCGACCGTCAGATTGTTGTCGACCGCGATCGAGATGGGGTGGATCAGCTCGCTCGCGCGCGGGGCGACGACACAGCCGCCGACGACGATCCCCGTGCCCGGACGGCAGAAGATCTTGACGAAGCCGTCCCGGATGCCCTGCATCTTGGCGCGCGGGTTGCGCAGCAGCGGCAGCTTCACGACGCGCGCGTCGATCTTCCCCGCGTCCACGTCGGCCTGCGTGTAGCCGACGGTGGCGATCTCGGGGTCGGTGAAGACGTTCGAGGAGACGGTCTTCAGGTCGAGCGGGGCGACGGTCTCGCCGAGGAAGTGGTACATCGCGATGCGGCCCTGCTGGGCGGCGACCGACGCGAGGGCGAACACGCCGGTCACGTCACCGGCCGCGTACACGCCGGGGGCGGAGGTGCGGGACACCTTGTCGGTCCAGATGTGCCCGGAGTCCTTCAGGCGCACGCCCGCCTCCTCCAGGCCCATGCCCGCGGTGTTCGGGATGGCGCCGACCGCCATCAGGCAGTGCGTACCGGAGATCACGCGGCCGTCGGCGAGGGTCACCTCCACCCGGTCACCGACCCGCTTGGCGGACTGGGCGCGGGAGCGGGCCATGACGTTCATGCCGCGCCGCCGGAACACGTCCTCCAGCACGGCCGCGGCGTCCGGGTCCTCGCCAGGCAGCACGCGGTCGCGGGAGGAGACCAGCGTGACCCGCGAGCCCAGCGCCTGGTAGGCGCCCGCGAACTCCGCGCCGGTCACACCGGAGCCGACCACGATGAGCTCCTCGGGCAGCTCGTCGAGGTCGTACACCTGCGTCCAGTTGAGGATGCGCTCGCCGTCGGGCTGGGCGTCGGGGATCTCCCGGGGGTGGCCGCCGGTCGCGATGAGCACCGCGTCGGCCGTCAGCGTCTCCTCCGTGCCGTCGGCGGCGGTGACGACGACGCGGCGGGAGCCGTCGAGGTCCTGCGCCCCGTCGAGCCGGCCCCGGCCGCGCATGACGCGGGCGCCGGCGCGGGTGACGGAGGCGGTGATGTCGTGCGACTGGGCGAGCGCGAGGCGCTTGACCCGGCGGTTCACCTTGCCGAGGTCGACGCCGACGACGCGGGCGGCCTGCTCCACGTGCGGGGTGTCGTCCGCGACGATGATGCCCAGCTCCTCGTAGGAGGAGTCGAAGGTCGTCATGACCTCGGCGGTCGCGATGAGGGTCTTGGAAGGGACGCAGTCGGTCAGGACGGAGGCGCCGCCGAGGCCGTCGCAGTCGACGACGGTCACCTCCGCGCCGAGCTGGGCGCCCACCAGGGCCGCCTCGTATCCGCCGGGTCCGCCACCGATGATCACGATCCGGGTCACTGGGGTCACGCCTCGCGCTCTCGTCACGGCGACCCCGCGGACGGGTGGGCCCGGCAGGGGTCGGGATTTTCCTCATGGGATGGGAGTACGTACGTCATTGTCCCGCACTGTTTCGATCCAGCGACATTCTCGCGCACCCCCACCCCCCGCTCACCCCGGGGGTACGCCCCCGGCGGCCCCGCGCCCCCTACGACGCGGCGGCGCCCCGCAGGTCGCGCACGGCCCGCCGCACCGCCGCCGACACCGGGGCGGCGCCCTCGGACAGGACGGCCAGACGCTCCTTGAGCGCGCGCCGCCGCTCGGCGGACAGGGCGGTCCCCAGCCGTCCGCCCGCGTGCGCGAGCCCGGCGAGCAGCGCGGCGCGGCCGCCCGCCGCGGGGTCCTCCACGACGGCGGCCACGGCGGCCCGCACCCCCTCGGCCGCGGTGCGGCCGTCCGCGGTGAGGACCGCGCGGTGCAGCGGGAAGACACCGAAGACCCTGCTGGTACCGCGCTCCAGCAGCCCGTCCTTCTCCAGGCCGCGCAGCACCGCGTGGACCGAGGCGCGGCCGTCCGCACGGACCCAGTGCAGCCACGTCCTGCCGGGCTCGGCGGCGACCGCCTCCCACACCTGCCGGAGCGCGGCGTCCTCCGGCGCGCCGCCCCCGGCGGCCCGCACCGCCCCGCCGCCGTCGACCAGGCGCCCGCCGTCGAGCAGCTCCGCCAGCAGCGCGCCGCGCACCGCCGGAGCCAGCACCTGCCGGTCAGGCAGCCGGTCCCCGCGCGCGCCGAACGCCAACAGCACCATGTCCCCCGCCAGCCCCACCCGTTCCCCCTCCCCCGCAAACCCCACCAGTCTCCCCGCCGCCGCCCCACCTGTCCCCCTTTTCCCGCAACGCGGTGGGCAGCCGTTCCGCCGGGGGCGGAACGGCGTGACCCGCTGTGGCAGGGCGCCGCAACGCGCTGTGGCCATTCGTTTCGCCGGGGCGGGCCGCCGCGACCCGCTGCGGGCCAGGCACCGCAACACGCTGGGGGCAGCCGTTCCGCCGGGGCAGGGCACCGCAACACGCTGTGGGCAGCCCTTCCGCCGGGGCAGGCCGCCGCGACCCGCAGCGGGCCGGGCCCCGCACCACGCTGTGGGCAGTCGTTCCGCCGGGGCGGAACGGGTGGGCACAGCGGGGCGCCCCGCCCAGGTGGCCGCGCACCGGCATGTAGGCCCGTACAGCGGGGCGCCCCGCCCACGTGGTCCAGCACCAGCACGTAGGGCCCCGTACCGCAGCGCACCCCCGCCCAGGGGGCCGAGCACCAGTACGCATGCCCCGTACCGCAGCGCGCCCCGCGCGCCCGCGCGCAAGCCGCACAACCCGCGGCCGCACCACCCCGCCAGAGGCGAACCCGCAGGCCGCGCCCCCCGCCCCGGCGGCGTACCAGGGCGCCAGGGGGCGGAGCCCCGTGCACGGGAAGGGAGGCACGGGGGGCGGAGCCTCCCGTACCCTCGATCCCATGTCGCTCTACGCCGCGTACGCCGGCAACCTCGACGCGCGGCTGATGACCCGCCGCGCCCCCCACTCCCCCCTGCGCGGCACGGGCTGGCTGAACGGCTGGCGGCTGACCTTCGGCGGGGAGCAGATGGGCTGGGAGGGAGCGCTCGCCACCATCGTGGAGGCCCCGCGCTCGCAGGTCTTCGTCGCCCTGTACGACGTCGCTCCCATGGACGAGGACTCCATGGACCGCTGGGAGGGCGTCGGCCTCGACATCTACCGCCGCATGCGGGTGCGCGTGCACACCCTGGACGGCGAGGAGCCCGCCTGGGTGTACGTCCTCAACGGCTACGAGGGCGGCCTGCCCTCCGCGCGCTACCTCGGCGAGATCGCCGACGCCGCCGAATCCGCCGGCGCCCCCCACGACTACGTCATGGAGCTGCGCAAACGCCCCTGCTGACCGGGCGCGCCGCCGGGGCCCCGCAGGGCGCCCGAGCCGTTCGTGGAAAGCGACAAGACAACGATACGAACACCGTAGGCCCTGTCATCTACGCGCGTAGGCCCAGACGGGTTACCCTCATCCGCGTGAACGCATCTGTTACCCCGGACCACCGCCAGGACGACCCCCGCACCGCCGCCCAGGCCGCCGCCGCGCGCCTCCGCGAGCTGACGGGTGCCGAGAACCACGACGTCGCCCTCGTGATGGGCTCCGGCTGGGCGCCGGCCGCCGACGCGCTCGGGGCCCCCGAGGCCGAGTTCCCGGTCACCGAGCTGCCGGGCTTCCCGCCGCCGGCCGTGGAGGGCCACGGCGGCCGCATCCGCTCGTACCGCGTGGGCGAGAAGCGCGCGCTGGTGTTCCTCGGCCGTACGCACTTCTACGAGGGCCGCGGTGTCGCCGCCGTCGCCCACGGTGTGCGCACCGCCGTCGCGGCCGGCTGCCGGACCGTCGTCCTCACCAACGGCTGCGGCGGCCTGCGCGAGGGCATGCGCCCCGGCCAGCCGGTCCTGATCAGCGACCACATCAACCTCACCGCGGCCTCCCCGATCGAGGGCGCGAACTTCGTCGACCTGACGGACCTGTACTCGCCGCGTCTGCGCGCCATGTGCAAGGAGGTGGACCCGTCCCTGGAGGAGGGCGTCTACGTCCAGTTCCCCGGCCCGCACTACGAGACCCCGGCCGAGATCAACATGGTCCGCGTCCTCGGCGGCGACCTGGTCGGCATGTCCACGGTCCTGGAGGCGATCGCGGCGCGCGAGGCGGGCGCGGAGGTCCTGGGCATCTCCCTCGTCACCAATCTGGCGGCGGGCCTTTCGGGTGAGCCGCTGAACCACGAGGAGGTCCTCCAGGCGGGCCGCGACTCGGCCGCGCGGATGGGCGAGCTGCTCACCCGCGTGCTGGAGCGCATCTGACGCACGCCGGTGCGGCGGGCCCCGCACCCGGGGCCCGCCGCGCTCCCCGGGGCGCGGGGCCCTCGGCTGCCGCCGCCCCGTGGGGACGAGGCCCCCGCCGGGCCCGGCGCCCGCCGTGCCGGCGGAGATGTCACGCCCCGGCGGACACGGGGTACGAGTCCCCCGCACACCCCTGACGCGGCCGGCCGCACGGCGTGACCGCGCGAACCGCCCGCACCCGTCCGACGGCCGGACGGCGTCCGCCCCGGACACCCGTCGGACACCTGTCGGCACCACCCGGCACCCACCGGGGCGCCGGCACCCCCGGCCCGGACGGCGCGCCGGCGGCCGGACACGCGCCGGCACCGCCGGGCATCCGGCGGCACGGCATCCGCGTACGACGACACCAGAGAGGCAGACCCCGTGCAGCAGAACCTGCAGCAGGACCAGCAGGACCTCATCGCGCAGGCGGAGGCGTGGCTGGCCGAGGACCCGGACGAGGAGACGCGCGGCGAACTGGCGCGGCTCATCGCGGACCGGGACCTCGACGAGCTCGCCGCCCGTTTCGCCGGCACGCTGCAGTTCGGTACGGCCGGGCTGCGCGGCGAGCTGGGCGCGGGGCCCATGCGGATGAACCGCTCGGTCGTCATCCGCGCGGCGGCCGGCCTGGCCGCGTACCTGAAGGCCAAGGGCCGGTCGGACGGCCTCGTGGTGATCGGTTACGACGCCCGGTACAAGTCGGTGGACTTCGCCCGTGACACGGCCGCCGTGATGGTGGCCGCCGGTCTGCGGGCGGCGCTGCTGCCGCGCCCGCTGCCGACGCCGGTCCTCGCGTACGCCATAAGGCACCTGGGCGCGGTCGCGGGTGTCGAGGTGACCGCGAGCCACAACCCGCCGCGCGACAACGGGTACAAGGTGTACCTGGGCGACGGTTCGCAGATCGTGCCGCCGGCGGACGCGGAGATCGCCGCGGAGATCGCCGCCGTGCGGTCGCTGGCCGACGTGGAGCGCGCGGACAGCGGCTGGGAGACCCTGGGCGACGAGGTGCTGGACGCGTATCTGGCCCGTACGGACAAGGTGCTGACGCCGGGCACGCCGCGTACCGCGCGGGTCGTGTACACGGCCATGCACGGCGTCGGCAAGGACGTGGTGCTGGCGGCGTTCGCGCGGGCGGGCTTCCCCGCCCCGGTGCTGGTCGAGGAGCAGGCGGAGCCGGACCCGGCGTTCCCGACGGTCGCGTTCCCGAACCCGGAGGAGCCGGGGGCGATGGACCTGGCGTTCGCGAAGGCGCGGGAGGCGGCCCCCGACATCGTGATCGCCAACGACCCGGACGCGGACCGCTGCGCGGTGGCCGTGCCGGACGCGTCGGCCGAGGGCGGCTGGCGGATGCTGCGCGGCGACGAGGTGGGCGCGCTGCTGGCGGAGCACCTGGTGCGCAAGGGCGCGAAGGGCGTGTTCGCCGAGTCGATCGTGTCGTCGTCGCTGCTGGGCCGGATCGCCGCGGCGGCGGGCGTGGGCCACGCGGAGACGCTGACGGGCTTCAAGTGGATCGCCCGCGTCGAGGGCCTGCGGTACGGCTACGAGGAGGCGCTCGGCTACTGCGTCGACCCCGAGGGCGTACGCGACAAGGACGGCATCACGGCGGCACTGATGGTGGCGGAGCTGGCGTCGGAGCTGAAGGAGCGGGGCCGCACGCTGACGGACCTGCTGGACGAGCTGGCGGTCGCGCACGGCCTGCACGCCACCGACCAGCTGTCGGTCCGCGTCCAGGACCTGGGCGTGATCGCCGACGCGATGCGCCGGCTGCGGGAGGTGCCGCCGACGGAGCTGGCGGGCCTGCGGGTGGCGCGCGCGGAGGACCTGGCGCGGGGCGCCGGCGACCTGCCGCCGACGGACGGGCTGCGCTACTACCTGGAGGGCGAGTACGAGGCGCGGATCATCGTCCGGCCGAGCGGTACGGAGCCGAAGCTGAAGTGCTACCTGGAGGTCATCGTCCCGGTCGCGGACGCCGCGTCGCTGGCGGACGCGCGGTCACGGGCGGCGCGGACGCTCCAGGACCTGAAGCGTGACCTGGGGGCGGCGGCGGGCATCTGACCCGTACGGGCCAGCGGAGAAGGGGTGCCGGGACCTGTCCCGGCACCCCTTCGCGCGTCTCAGCCCAGGGCGAGGAGCACGGCCAGGGCGACCAGCCCGGCCGCGGCGGGCGCGATGACCTCGTACGCCCAGCGGACCTGCGGCTCACCCTTGGCGGTGGGCCGGACGGCGTTCTGCTGGGCGAGGGTGCGCAGCTCCTGGACGGTGGCCTCGGCGCCGACGAGGTGCTTGCCGCCGCTGCGCACGTTGAGCTTGCGCTGCCGCATGGAGACGGGCACGGCCCAGAGCTGGTACTTGGCGCCGCCCCGGGTGAGGACCTCGGTCGAGTACGTGGCCTTCAGCTCGGCGACGGCGGCCCAGGGCACGCGGACGGTGCGGAACGGGTTGCGGATGAGCATCCGGTCGTCGTCGGCGTACACGGCGGGCCGCAGGGTGAAGGCGTAGACGAGCGGCACGCCGAGCAGCAGCGCGGCGAGCGCGGTCCACGGGGTGAGCCCGTCCCCGCGCAGGAGGGCGTCGCCGCCCATCCACAGTCCGATGCCGAGCAGGAGCACACCACCCGCCATGGCCATCGGCGACCGGTAGACGCGGTCGGCGGAGGCGGACGGGGAAGGGTTCCCGGACTTTCCGGGCTGCTCAGGGCTCGTCATGAGCCCGATTGTGCCTCACGCCCCCCACCGGCCCCGAGCACCGGGTCCCGGACCAGCCGCCCCTCCGCGGGCGCGGCGACACCGCTCCGGCGGGAGCCGGCGCCACGGCGTCGCGACGTGCGGGTCCCGCACGCCCTCCGCCACGCGCCGGGCCCGCCGAGCCGCGCCGGGGGGGGCGCCGCCCGTCCCGCGGCAGGCGCCCGCCGGTACGTCGCGCGGGGCCCGAAGCCCGCGACGATCCCCCGCGCCCGCCTCCCCCACCTCCGCCGACGGACCGACGACCCGTCAATTCCCCTGCTTTATATGATCACTTCCCGCACAAACGTTCCCTCTCATGGTTCGAAAGCAGGCATGCCCATGTCGCGTCGACGTCCCGTCCGCTCCAGACGGCTGACCGCCCTGGCGGCGGTGGCCCTCGCAGCGCCCCTGGCGCTGTCCACGTCCCCCGGCCACGCGGTCACCGGCCCCGTGGCCGCCGACACCTCGTACGCGTTCACCGCGCGGCTGGTGATCGGTGAGGGCGAGAGCATGCGCGCCTGCTCCGGCGCGCTGATCGACAGCCGGTGGATCATGACGGCCGCGTCCTGCTTCGGCAACGGCGCCGCCGAGGTCGCCCCGGGCAAGCCGCCGCTGAAGACCGTCGCCACGGTCGGCCGTACGGACCTCGCCACGGCCACCGGGCACGTCAGCGAGATCGTCGAGATCGTCCCCCGCGTCGGCCGCGATCTGCTGCTGGCCCGTCTGGCGGCGCCCGCGACCGGTGTCACGCCCGTGCCCGTCTCCGCCACTCCCGCCGCCGTCGGCGACACGGTCACCACGGCCGGATTCGGCCGTACGAAGACCGAGTGGGCGCCGCTGAAGCTGCACACCGCCACGTTCGGTGTGGACGCGGTGTCGGACACGTCGATCGACATCAGCGGCAAGACGCCGGACGACTCCATCTGCATGGGCGACGCCGGCGGCCCGCTGCTGCGCATGCTGAACGGCCGCCTGGAGCTGGTCGGCGTGAACAGCCGCTCGACCCAGGGCGGCTGCTTCGGTACGGACGCCGCCGAGACCCGCACGAACGCGATCGACACCAGGGTCGACGGCCTCGGCGCGTGGACCGCGCTGGTGACCGGGGCGCGCTGGGGCCAGGCGGGCGAGAACGCCGACGCCTCCCAGGAGCTGTCGGGCGACTTCGACGGCGACGGCAAGACCGACACGGCGGTGCTGCACAAGTACGCGCCGGCCGCGAGCGGCGCCAACCACACCGCGCTGTGGAAGTTCACCAGCACCGCGTCGGGGACGTACAACCCGGTCCGGGCCTGGGACAACCTCGCCAGCAGCCCGACGTCGTGGAACTGGGACGCGTCCAAGTCGGTCGCCGGCGACTTCAACGGCGACGGCAGGACGGACGTCGCGGTGCTGTACGACAACGGCCGCCAGACCGACGGCTCGTACCGCAGCACCCTGTGGACGTTCACCAGCAACGGCACGGGATTCAACGCGCCGGTGATGAAGTGGAGCTCCGGTACCGGCTCGTGGAACTGGGACCGCTCCAAGCCCGTCGCGGGCGACTTCAACGGCGACGGCAGGACCGACGTCGCCGTCCTCTACAACAACGGCCAGCAGGCGGACGGCGGCTACGGGACCACCCTGTGGACGTTCACGGCCAACGCCACCGGCTTCGACGCGCCCACCGTCAAGTGGAGCTCGGGCGCCATGTCCTGGACGTGGGACCGCTCCAAGCCCGTGACCGGCGACTTCAACGGCGACGGCAGGACCGACCTCGCGGTCCTCTACAACAACGGCCAGCAGACCGACGGCAGCTACCGCACCACGCTGTGGACGTTCACGGCCAACGCCACCGGCTTCGACGCGCCCACCGTCAAGTGGAACTCGGGCACCGGCTCGTGGAACTGGGACCGCTCCAAGCCCGTCACCGGCGACTTCAACGGCGACGGCAGGACCGACCTCGCCGTCCTCTACAACAACGGCCAGCAGACCGACGGCAGCTACCGCACCACGCTGTGGACGTTCACCGCCAACGCCACCGGCTTCGACGCCCCGGCCGTGAAGTGGACCGCCGGCACGATCTCCTGGAACTGGGACCGCTCCAAGCCCCTCACCGGCGACTTCAACGGCGACGGCACCACCGATGTCACCGTCCTGTACAACAACGGCCAGCAGACGGACGGCTCGTACCGCACCGCTCTGTGGAGGTTCGCCGGCACGGGAGCGGCCTTCGCGAACCCGGTCCGCGTCTGGGACAGCATCGACATCGCCGACTGACGCACCGGCCCGTGCCCAAGGGGACACGGCTCTCCCCGCACCACCCGGAGGCCCTGGACACCGCGCCAGGGCCTCCGCCCGCGCGCACCGATGAGTGGGCCCGCCACGGACGGTCTATCCGGCGACACGACCGTTCACGACAGGAGTGCCATGTCCACGATCCAGCCGGTGATCGTCACGGCCGACCACGTCGCCCTGGCGGACTTCTACACGAAGCTGTTCGCCGCCGAGGAGATCTTCCGGGTGCCGCCGGAAGGCCCGGTCTTCTACCTCGGCCTGCGCATCGGCGACACCGACCTCGGGCTGGTGTCCCGGCAGGACGCGCCGACCGGGGTGCCGTCGCGGGTGCTGCTGAGCATCGCGGTCGACGACGTCGACGAGACGCTCGCCCGCGTGGAGGCGCTGGGCGGTTCGGTCGGCGACGGGCCCCGGGACATGCCGTGGGGACAGCGCGTCGCCCACATCCGGGACCCCGACGGCAACGCGCTGAACCTCACCCAGCCGACCCCGACCCGCTGACGCCCCCGGATCAGTCCCTGGGCCCGGCGACCGCCCCGATGCGCTGGGCGAAGCCCCGTACGCCGGGCAGGGCCCGGTCATGGCGCAGCAGCCCGGCGGCCATGGCCCGCACGGCACCGCGCCGGACTTCCTGCGGCGCGGCCCGCTCGGCGGCCAGGAGGGCCTGGTAGCAGCGGTCGGGCTTGCCCCACTGGTCGAAGGCGCGCGCCACGTCGATCCAGTACCGGGCCCGGCGCTCGGCGGTGGGCAGCGCGGCGGGGTCGACGCGCCGGGCGTACTCGACGGCCTGCCCGGCGTCCCCGAGCAGATGGCTGATGGAGATCCGGTGCAGCAGGACCTGACCGGGGCCGAAGACGCTCCCCCGCAGCTCCGCGTCCCGCCCGAGCCGCCCGGCGGTCGCCTCGGCCTCACCGATGAGCGCGGACGCGGCATGCCGGTCGCCCTGCTTGGCGGCGGTGTACGCGGCGGTGGCATACAGATTGCCTTGCACGGAGAGCCGTTCGGTGAGGCCGGTGTCCCGGTGGCGGGCCAGCCCCTGGGCTGCGGCGACGGCGATGTCGGTGGCGTCCGCGTAGTGCCCCTGCCGGCGCCACACGGACGACACCATCCGGTGCGCTTCGGCGACGGTGACGGCATCGGCGCCACGGAGCGCGGCGGCGAGCGCCCGGTCGGCGGTGAGGGCGGCGACGTGGTCGTCACCGCGCTTGATGCACAACCGGGTGGCGATGATGTGGAGCGCGGCAACCGCGTCCGCCGACTGTTCGGGACGGCCGTCGAGGGCCTGCGCGAACTCGATCCGGCGTGGCAGCGCGCGGGCGAGGGCGTCGTACCGGCAGGCCCCGAAGTCCCGCCGGGACGCCTCCACCACTGCGGCGACGGCGGAGGGACTCGGGTCCAGGGCGCCAAGCCCGCGTTGTACGGACCCCGGGAGAACCGCCCCGGTGGCGGCGGCGCCCAACCCGACGAGGAACCCCCTGCGCAGCACCGAACCGTCCCCCTTCACCGGCCGAGCGGTACCGGCCACCGCCTGTCACCCGCCAGAGACGAGGTACCCCAGAAACTCACCCCAGGCACACGGCGCCACGGCGAGACGGGGACCGTCACAGTCCTTGGAGTCCCGCACGTACACCGCCCCGGACACCATGGCGACCTCGACGCAGTCGTTGGGGTTGCTGGTGTCGCTGTAGCTGCTCTTGAACCATTCCAGCGACGGCCCGCGATCAGGAACCTCGCGCATCCTGCCCTCCCAATGCGTACCGGACAAGGCGTGATCAACACGTGCCCCGCAACGGGTGACCGGCCGCGTGGCTTGGTCAACCGGTCAGCGCTCGGAGGCGTACGCCACGAAGCTGGACCAACTGTGCGGAGTGACGGCCAGGAAAGGACCGTCGATGTTCTTGGAATCGCGGACATGGACTGTGCCGGGGGTGGTCGCGACCTCGACGCACGTCGCTTCATTGCCGTTGCTGCTGTAGCTGCTCTTGAACCACTCCAGCGACCAGCTATCCGCGGCAGAGGCCTTGCGCATCATCTCTCTCCCAGCACTTCTTCGATGAGGGCCAGTGACTCCCGTGGGGTGAGAGCCTGGGCCCGGATCATGCCATAGCGCAGCTCAAGGATTCGGAGCTGCTTCGGGGTTGACACGGCACGGCCCCCGAACACTCCCTCAGACCGCCCGATCGCAGTGCCGTTCGGAAACTTCAGCACCTCAATGCCACCATCCAGCCCAGGGTGGGTCTCGACGTCCGTTGGCATTACCTGGAGCGAGACGCTGCGCATGCTCCCTACTTCCAGGAGGCGTTCAAGCTGACGACGCCACTCCATTGTGCCTCCGATGGGCCGATGCAGCGCCACCTCTTCCAAGACGAAGCTGAGAGACGGCAGGGGCGAGCGATCAAAGACGGAACGCCTGGCCATACGGGCTGCCACCCCTCGCTCCACCTCATCCTGCGAGTACGGCGGCTGCCGCGTCTCCAGCAGCGCCCGAGCGTGACCCTCCGTCTGCAACAGACCGTGGATGCCGTGGCTCACGTACGCCCCGATCTCCACCGCCCGAGCCTCCAGCTTCGCCAGATCGCGGACCTCCTTGGGATAGCGGACGCCCTCCACATCCTTCTTCATCGCCGCGATCAAGCCGTCCGCCTTCAGGACGCTGTCGGCCCTGTCCAGGTATTCCGGGCGAGGAATCCGCTTGCCGCTCTCGACCTTGTAGACGAGGTCCTCGCCGTATCCGATGAGCCGCCCGAACTCGGCCGCCTTCAGCCCCGCCGCCTCCCGGCGCAGCCGTAGCTGCCGTCCCACCGTCGCGACGACGGCCGCTCCCGACTCGTCGTCCGGATCCACCTCCCAACCCGGTTCGTCCGCGTCCCCCTTGGGCTCCTGCGCCCCGTTCGCTTCCGCCGTCAACGCGTCACCTCCGACGTACCGCCACAACCGTTCACGCCCTGCCCACGCGTCCCTGCGGACAGGCCGGACAGGCGCCGACAAGCACCCGACAGTGACTGTACGCACCCGGTGAATCACTGGCAGCCACACAGCAGGCAACCCCAGGATCTGTGACATGAACCACAAGCCCCCTCATCTTCCCGCCTGCGCGGGCGACTTGAGCATGAAGCTGCACCCTTCCCGCGCCGGGGCGCGGCTCGGGCGGGAGCTTGCCGCCGTGTGGCTGCGCGACCAGGGCGTCGTACGGGAGCTCGCCGATGACGCCCTCCAGCTCGTCGCCGAACTGGCCGCGAACGCCGCGCTGCACGGGCGCGTGCCCGGCCGGAGTTTTCTCCTGACCGTGCGCCTGGCCGACGCCGGCCGTGTCCTGCGCGTCGAGGTGACCGACACACGCGCCGATGCCGTGCCCACGTCCACGCCGCAGGCTCCGCCGCCCGACAGTGAGAGCGGGCGCGGTCTGCTGATCGTCGCGGGGCTGGCCGACCGGTGGGGCGTGGCGGAGGGCCCGGTGCCGCGCAAGACCGTATGGGCCGAGCTGGACCTCGTACGGGATGCCGCCGCACCGCTCCGGGAGCCCGATCCGGTCGGGTGAGCGGTGGGTGGGGCGCCGTCCGGCGGGAGGGGCCGTGCAAGGTGCCCCCGCAGGGGTTGGCGGCTTCGGTCGGGTTCCCTTCATACGGGCCCGAGGCCGCCGGCCCCGAGGGACACCGGCCCGCCCCGACCCGTCCACCGGGCAGAGGCTGCGACACCCGCCGCACGGCCCGCCCGCCCCAGGCAGCGCCCGGCGCCGTGCCGGTCCGGTCGTCGCGGGTCAGGGCGTCGTGGGCGGCGCGTCCGGGGCGGGAGCGGTGGTGGACGGGCGGGCGCGGACGACGGCCTGGTCGCCTCGGGGGCCGAACAGGTGCAGGATCTCCACGGCGTTCGTGTCGGCGGGGCCGAACCAGTGCGGCTCGGTGGTGTCGAACTCGGCCACTTCGCCGGGCCGCAGCGTGAAGTCCCGCGCCCCGAGGACGAGGCGCAGCCGACCGGCCAGGACGTAGAGCCATTCGTAGCCCTCGTGGGTGACCAGTTCGGGCGGGCGGGGTGCCAGTACCTGCTTGAAGACCTGCACGCGGCCCGGATACTGCGTCAGGGGCACGAGGACGCTGCCCCGGCCCTTCCGCAGGGGCCTCAGGTGCACCCGGGGGTCACCGCTGGCCGGCGCCGCCACCAGCTGGTCGAGCGCGACACGGTGCGCCCGCGCCAGCGGGATGAGCAGGTCGAGCGTGGGGCGCCGCCTGCCCGACTCCACCCGCGACAGCGTGCTGACGGAGATCCCCGTCGTGGCGGCGAGCGCCTCCAGCGTGAACCCCCGTTCGCGGCGCAGCCTGCGCAGCCGGGGCCCGATGGCGTCGAGGATCTGCTCCAGCTCCGGGTCCCCGGATTCCGTGTCCATGGGCCCAGTTTTGCAGTCTTCGCAAAATCCCTGGGCCGCGGCCGGGGTGCGGCCCGAGCCTTGCCGGGCATTGTTCCCCGACATCAGAGGTAGCCGTGACCGCGACGACACACCCTGTTCCACCCCTGCTCAGTGCGCGTCGGCGTTGGACGGTCCTGGCCGTCTGCTGCCTGAGCATGTTCCTGGTGGGCCTGGACACCACCATCGTCCATGTGGGTCTGCCGGCCATCGGGCGCGGCCTGGACGTCGGCACGCGCGGTCTCGAATGGATCGTGGACGCCTACACCCTCGTCCTGGCGAGCTGCCTGGTCTCCTCGGGGGCGCTGGCGGATCGCTTCGGACGCCGCCGCGTGTTCCAGTACGGGCTGGCCGTGTTCGGCGCCGCCTCACTGCTCTGTGCGCTCGCCCCGTCGGTAGGCGTGCTCGTCGCGGCCCGCGCCCTGCAGGGGATCGGCGCGTCGATGCTCAGCCCGGTGGCGCTCGCGATCGTGGTGAACGCGATGCCCGACCCGAGGGAACGGGCGCAGGCCATCGGTATCTGGGCGTCGGTGTTCGGGCTGAGCATGGCCGCGGGACCCGTGACGGGCGGCGCGCTGCTCGCCGGGCTCGACTGGCGGGCGCTGTTCTGGATCAACGCCCCGGTCGTCGGGGTCGTCCTGCTGCTGAGCGCGGCGTTCGTACCGGAGTCCAGGGCGCCGCGGGCCCGGCGGCTCGACCTGCCCGGCCAGGTCCTGCTGACCATGGTCCTCGCCGTAGCGGTCGGCGTCCTGATCGAAGGGCCGCACATCGGCTGGACGTCGCCTGCCGCGCTCGCGGGATACGCGTGGGCCGCGGCGGCGGCAGCCGCATTCGTGTGGGTCGAGTCGCGGCGGCGTGAACCGCTCATGGATCTGCGTCTCTTCAGGCGCCCGGCCTTCAGCGGTGCGGTCCTGGGCGCGGTGACGGTCTTCGTCGCCCTGAACGTGACGCTGCTGCTGAACACCTTCTACCTGCAGCACACGCGGGGATGGACGCCGCTGGCGGCCGGGGTGGTGACCTTGCCGCTGGCCGTCGGGGCCACCGTCTGCGCCCCCTGGTCCGGCCGCATGGTCGGCCGCACGGGACCGCGGCTGCCGCTGCTCCTGGCCGGCGGGTTCATCACGGCCGGCGCTCTCTGCCTGGTTCGGCTCACGCCGCACACGAGCGTGCTCCTGCTGTCGGCCGCGTACGCGCTGATCGGCATGGGGTTCGGCTTCGCCAACGCCCCGATCACGAACACGGCGGTGAACGGGCTGCCACCCGCCCGTGCCGGTGTGGTCGGGGCGATCACCTCCACCGCGCGGCAACTCGGCGCCGCCCTCGGTATCGCTCTCGCCGGCGGCCTCGTCGCGGCCGCCCACCCGGCGGACCTGGCGCACGCGTCCCGCGCGGGCTGGATCCTGGTCGCCGTCTGCGGGGTGACGCTCCTCCTCGTCGCCCGCACGGCACGGGCGCGGGGAGGCGCGGTCACCGCCTCCCCGCGAGCGCGGTGAACCGCGTGACGCACCGCGGTCCACCGCTCCAGGCCCCGGCGTGTCCGGCGACACGGGGCGCCGGGGCGCCGGGGGCCGGAGCGTCGGCAAGGCCACGCGCCGTGAGGCTAGTTGGCCACGCGGTAGGCGCTGACCCAGGCGCCGATGCTGCCGTAGCCGGTGCGGTCGATGACGATCGCACCGCCCGTGCAGTTGTGGTGGTCCCACAGCTCCACCCGCGTGGCGCTCTCCGTGCGGGCGGATCGGATGCGGTCGTTCCAGTTGTCGCCGACGTACTTGCACTCCCCGGTGTTCCCGGAGAACCACCGGTCGAGGCCGGAGAAGCCGGTCGAGGCGTACGCGTGGAAGCTGCCCGCCAGCGCACCGGCGGGGGCGGCGGGGGACGAGGGGGTGAGCGGTCCGGCGGAGGACGGATGGGCGGTGACGATGACGCCGGCCAGGGCCGCGGCCGTGACCATGATCTTGCGCATGACGGACATCTTGCCTCCCGTAAGTCGACATGTCCTGCCGGGTGAAGGCACAGCGGGGTGGCACCAAGCACGCGTCGACGCCGCGAGCCGTTCCGCGCGTTCACTCGGCGGCTTCAAAGTAGCCCGCGGCGGCAGCCGAGCGGTCGCGTCCGCGGCGGAATGGCGTGAACACGCAACGGGCCCCGGACCACCCCGCGCCTCCGCGTCGGAGGGGGCGCTCCGGAACCGCGCGCCGGGGCCCCTCAGTCGCTGGTCAGCACCACCAGCCGCTGCGTCGCCCGCGTCATCGCCACGTACCGGTCCACCGCGCCCGCCACGCCCCCGCCGAACCGCTCCGGGTCCACCAGGACGACGAGGTCGAACTCCAGGCCCTTCGCCAGCTGCGGGGTCAGCGACCGGACCCGGGGCCGCTCGCGGAAGTCCGGGGCGCCGATCACACACGCGACTCCGTCCGCGTGCTCGCCCAGCCAGCCGTCCAGGACCGCGTCCAGCTCCGCGACCGACCCGTACCGGACGGGGACGCCGCTGCGGCGGATCGACGTCGGCACGTTGGCGTCCGGCAGCGCGGCCCGGATGACCGGCTCCGCCTCCGCCATGACCTCCTCCGGGGTCCGGTAGTTGACGCTCAGCGACGCCACCTCCACCCGGTCGAGGCCGACCCGCGCCAGCCGCTCCTCCCACGACTCCGTGAAGCCGTGCCGGGCCTGCGCCCGGTCGCCGACCACGGTGAAGCTCCGCGACGGGCAGCGCAGCAGCAGCATCTGCCACTCCGCGTCGGTCAGTTCCTGCGCCTCGTCCACGACGACGTGCGCGAACGGCCCGGCCAGCGGCTCCACCTCGGCGGCGGGCAGCGCGGACTCGTCGATCAGGGTGTCCCGCAGGTCCTGCCCGTGCAGCATCGTCACCGCGCCCTCGCCGTCGTCGTCGGCGGCGATCACGTTGTCGATGACCCCCGCCATCCGCTCCCGTTCGGCGGCGACCGACGCCTTGTGGCGGCGCTTGCGCAGCGCCTCCTTCGGGTCGCCGAGCCGCTGCCGCGCCGCGTCCAGCAGCGGCAGGTCGGACACGGTCCACGCCCGCGCGTCCGCCCGCTGGAGCCTCGTCACGTCGTCACGGCTCAGCCACGGCGCGCACATCCGCAGGTACGCCGGTACGGTCCACAGGTCCCCGACCAGGTCCGCGGCGTCGATCAGCGGCCACGCGGCGCCGAGCGCGCCCGTCAGCTCGCGGTCGGCCGCCAGTGCCCGGCGGAACAGCCCGACCGGTACGTCCTCCTCGTACTTGTCCAGCAGGATCGCGACCAGCTCGTCCCAGATCAGCTCACGCGCCTCGTTGTGCGGCACGCCCGGTTCGGCCGCGTCGAACGCCTCCGCCCAGTCGTCGGCGCTCAGCGGCACCGGGCCCCACGGCGTCGTCACCGTCATGCCCTCGGTGGGCGGCGACTCGTAGAACCGGACGGCCTTCTCGACGGCCTTCACCAGGTCGGCGGACGCCTTCAGCCGCGCCACCTCCGGGTCGGCCTCCACGCCCGCCCGCGCGCCCTCCGGGACCAGGTCGCGCAGGGTGCACGTACGCACGCCCTCCTCGCCGAGGCTGGGCAGTACGTCCTCCACGTACGCGAGGTACGGCTCGTGCGGGCCGACGAACAGCACGCCGCCGCGCCGGTGGCCCAGGCGCGGGTCGGAGTACAGCAGGTACGCGGAACGGTGCAGCGCGACGACGGTCTTGCCCGTGCCGGGGCCGCCGTCCACGACGAGGGCGCCGCGCGAGCCCGCCCGGATGATGGCGTCCTGGTCGGCCTGGATGGTGGCGAGCACGTCCCGCATGCGCGCCGAGCGGTTGGTGCCCAGACTGGCGATGAACGCGGACTGGTCGTCCAGCGCGGCGTTTCCCTCCAGCCCGTCGGCGGTGAACACCTCGTCCCAGTAGTCGCTGATCCGGCCGCGGGTCCAGCGGTACCGGCGGCGGCTGGCGAGGCCCATGGGGTTGGCGTGGGTCGCCGCGAAGAACGGCTCGGCCGCCGGTGAACGCCAGTCCACCAGCAGGCGGCGGCCCGCGCTGTCGGTGAGGCCGAGGCGCCCCACGTACACCGGCTCCCCGCCGTCGGCCCCGACCATGTGGCCGAGGCACAGGTCGAGCCCGAAGCGGCGCAGGGTGCGCAGGCGGGCGGTCAGCCGGTGGATCTCGATGTCGCGCTCCATCGCCTCCCGGCCGGCGCCGCCGGGGGCGCGGCGCTCGGCGTCGAGGCGGTCGGACAGTTCGGCGATCGTCTGCTCCAGGCAGTGCGCGATGGCCGCGAAGTGCTCCTCGTCGCGGGCGATCAGCGCGGGGGCGGCCTTGGCGGCGAGCCGCTCGGACAAGTCGAACGCGCTGGTGGCACGGGGCTTCCCGGCAGGGCGAGCCTCGCCATGGACGAATGCGCTCATATCTGGTGAATCTCGCAATCCCGCAGGTTCCGGCAACAGGCCTGCGATTGTGCGCCACGAAGGGGGCCTTGCCGCAAGCCCCCCGGTGCGCTATACGTTGAGAGTGGCGAGGAGCGCGGCTCCCGCCTTTTTTGCTGCCCAGGCCGCGCGCCACGCGCCGCGGGGCGCCCACCCGGAGCACCCGGCCGGCAGCTCCCCGTCCGGCCCAACGCCCCCACACGCGTTTCTTCCCGCCCCTTCGCGAGGTGCCGCCCGGTGGAAGGGCCCCCGCAGCGGCCGGCGGCGGAACCCGGGCTCCCCGACCCCGCAGCGGAGGCCTCCGACGCCCCGCTTCGGCCGGCGCCCCTCGGCCACCGCGACCCGCTCTCTCGCCCCGCCCGCAGGGCCCGTGTCCGGGACACCGCCCGTGCCAGGCCCTGACCAGCCCGGACAGCCGGGGCCCGTCCGGGACAGCCGGTTGCCGTTGCCGCGGCCCGCCGGCGGCCAGCAGCCTGTGCCCTGCCCGGCCGACGAACGTGGGATCGCGGGGCATCCGTCACCGTTCCGCGCCTCCGTGGCACCGGAACGCCGACTAAGGAGAGTGCATTGATCAGGAAGACCGTGTCATCCGTTCTCGTGGCCGCAGGACTCGTCGCCGGAGGGCTCGTGGGCGCCTCCGCCGCGCAGGCCGCCCCTTCGGACTGCCCGACGGGCTATTTCTGCATGTGGCCCGAGTACGAGCACCGGGGCACGCCGCAGAAGTACAGCTGGCACAAGAGCGACCTCGGTTCCTTCAAGAACCGGGACCGTTCGTCGTACAACCGGATGTCGCAGGCCGGGATGGAGCTCTACCGGCAGACCGGCTACGTCGGATACATCGCCTGCTCCAGGCCGGGGTCGATCTGGACGCACCACAGCCCGGCGCTGGACACCGAGTCCGTCTACAAGGTGTCGAGCTGCTGACACGCCGCCGCGCGCGGGGGCCGGTACGGGGAGCCGCGCGCCGGCCCCCCGTACCGTCCGTCGCCGACCCGAGGAAGGCCGTCATGATCCGCCGTGGTGCACTCGTCCGTCCGCCGCTTCTCACCGCCGCGGTCCTCGCGCTGTCCGTCGCCGCCTGCTCCGCCCCCACCGCCGGTTCGCCTCCGCCGGCCTCGACGCGTACGGGCACCCCTCAGCCCGGCCCGGCGGAGCTCCGGCGTCTGGCGGACGGCCTGGACCTCGCGCCGCGCACCCGGCAGGTGCTGCACGAGGCCGAGTCCGCCCTGGTCCGGGAGTGCATGGCGGAGAAGGGGTTCGCGTCCTTCCACGAACCGCTGTCCCTGGAAGCGGCCAGGGCCACGGAGGAGAACCGGACGAGGGAGCTGAGCGGGGACGACGTGGACCGGGCACGCCGGGAAGCCTTCGGCGCCGACCGCCCGCAGACGCGGGCCACCGACACCGGACGCCGGGAAGCGGCCTACCTGGCCACGCTGTCCCCGGCCCGGCGCGACGCGTGGGTCCGGGCGCTCCACGGAGACCCCGCACAGCGGATGGTCGAGGTCGAGGTTCCGGGCGTGGGGACGCTGCGGGCCCCCACGGACGGGTGCTTCGCCTCCGCCAGGACCGGACTGTACGGCGACTACGAGAAGTGGGTGCGCGCGGACGCGTTCGTCACCTCCCGCTACCTGCCCGTGAACGAGGCGGTACGGAAGCAGCCCGCCTACGTCCGGGCCACGCAGCGGTGGAGCGCCTGCATGCGCGCGAACGGCCACCACTTCGCCGATCCCGGCGCGGCCGCCCGGTCCGCGGGCGCCACCGGGAACGGACCGGCGGCGGTACGGCTGGCGGTGTCGTCTGCCGTGTGCGACCGGCAGACCGGGCGGTCGCGTACCCATCGCGAGCTGTTCCGGCGGCAGACCCTCCAGTGGGTGAGGGAACACCATGCCGAGGCTCTCGATTTCACCGTCCTCAACCGCCAGGCCGCAGGGCGCGCCACGGCGCTGACCACGGCGAGGTGACGTCACCGCCCCCTGCATGGGCGAACCCGCGCTCCGGCGGAAGGGGGCCGCGCAGGGTCGCCCCCGCAGGGGTCGGCGGCACAACCCGGGCACCCGCCCTCAGGCCCCGAGCCGCCCCCGCCACCGCCACCAGCGGCACCACCAAGCCAGGCCCACCACCATCACCGCACCCCCTGTGACCCGCCTCACCCGCGCCCCGCTCACCTGCCGCTTCCGCCCCTCGGATGGCCTCCGCCGACCCCCGGGGCTGTACAGGCCGCTACGCGCGTAGATATGCTCCCCTGGTGACCATGCCCACCAATGCACTTGCTGACGTGACCGCGTCCGACAGCACTCTGCGCCGCTTCCTTCACGGGCTGCCCGGTGTGGATGCCGTCGGCCTCGAGGCGCGTGCCGCCGCGCTCGGTACGCGCTCGATCAAGACCACGGCCAAGGCGTACGCCCTCGATCTGGCCATCTCGATGATCGACCTGACGACGCTCGAAGGCGCGGACACCCCGGGCAAGGTCCGGGCGCTCGCCGCCAAGGCCGTACGTCCCGACCCGACCGACCGGACCACCCCGCACACGGCGGCGGTCTGCGTCTACCCCGACATGGTGGCGACCGCGAAGGCCGCGCTGGCCGCCGCGGGCGCGACCGAGGTGAAGGTCGCCTCCGTCGCCACCGCGTTCCCCGCCGGCCGCGCCGCGCTCGACGTGAAGCTCGCGGACACCCGTGACGCCGTCGCCGCCGGGGCGGACGAGATCGACATGGTGATCGACCGGGGCGCGTTCCTCGCCGGGAACTACATGAAGGTGTACGAGGAGATCCGCGCCGTGAAGGAGGCCAGCGGCGCCGCCCGCCTGAAGGTCATCTTCGAGACCGGCGAACTCTCCACGTACGACAACATCCGCCGCGCCTCCTGGCTCGGCATGCTCGCGGGCGCGGACTTCATCAAGACCTCGACCGGCAAGGTCGCGGTGAACGCCACCCCCGCGAACACGCTCCTGATGCTGGAGGCGGTGCGCGACTTCCGCGCCCAGACGGGTATCCAGGTGGGTGTGAAGCCCGCGGGCGGCATCCGCACCTCCAAGGACGCGATCAAGTTCCTGGTCCTGGTCAACGAGACCGCGGGCGAGGACTGGCTGGACAACCACTGGTTCCGCTTCGGCGCGTCGAGCCTGCTGAACGACCTGCTGATGCAGCGTCAGAAGCTGGCCACCGGACGGTACTCCGGTCCCGACTACGTGACGGTGGACTGATCACCATGGCATCTGCATTCGAGTACGCACCCGCTCCCGAGTCCCGCTCGGTCGTCGACATCGCCCCCTCGTACGGCCTGTTCATCGACGGCGAGTTCACCGAGGCCGCCGACGGCAAGGTCTTCAAGACGGTCGCCCCGGCCACCGAGGAGGTCCTCTCCGAGGTCGCCCAGGCCGGCGCCGAGGACGTGGACCGGGCCGTGAGGGCCGCCCGCAAGGCGTTCGCCAAGTGGTCGGCGCTGCCCGGCTCCGAGCGCGCCAAGTACCTGTTCCGCATCGCGCGGATCATCCAGGAGCGCTCCCGCGAGCTGGCGGTCCTGGAGACCCTGGACAACGGCAAGCCGATCAAGGAGACCCGCGACCACGACCTGCCGCTGGTCGCCGGGCACTTCTTCTACTACGCGGGCTGGGCCGACAAGCTGAGCCACGCGGGCTTCGGCCCGGACCCGAGGCCGCTGGGCGTGGCCGGCCAGGTCATCCCGTGGAACTTCCCGCTGCTGATGCTCGCGTGGAAGATCGCCCCGGCGCTGGCCGCGGGCAACACGGTCGTGCTGAAGCCGGCCGAGACGACCCCGCTGTCGGCGCTGTTCTTCGCGGACGTGTGCCGCCAGGCGGGCCTGCCCAAGGGCGTCGTCAACATCCTCCCCGGCTACGGGGACGCGGGCGCCGCGCTGGTCGAGCACCCGGACGTCGACAAGGTCGCGTTCACCGGCTCCACCGCGGTCGGCAAGGCCATCGCCCGGCAGGTCGCGGGCACCCGCAAGAAGCTCACGCTGGAGCTGGGCGGCAAGGGCGCGAACATCGTCTTCGACGACGCCCCGATCGACCAGGCCGTCGAGGGCATCGTCACGGGCATCTTCTTCAACCAGGGCCAGGTCTGCTGCGCGGGCTCGCGCCTGCTGGTGCAGGAGTCGGTGCAGGACGAGTTCCTGGACGCCCTCAAGCGCCGCCTGTCCACGCTGCGCCTGGGCGACCCGCTGGACAAGAACACCGACATCGGCGCGATCAACTCGGCCGAGCAGCTGGCCCGGATCAAGGCGCTGGCGGACACCGGCGAGGCGGAGGGCGCCGAGCGCTGGTCGCCCGCCTGCGAGCTGCCGTCCCAGGGCTACTGGTTCGCGCCGACGCTGTTCACCGGCGTCACGCAGGCCCACACGGTCGCCCGCGACGAGATCTTCGGCCCGGTCCTGTCGGTGCTGACGTTCCGTACGCCCGCGGAGGCGGTCGCCAAGGCGAACAACAGCCAGTACGGCCTGTCGGCGGGCATCTGGACGGAGAAGGGCTCCCGCATGCTCGCGGTCGCCGACAAGCTCCGCGCGGGTGTCGTCTGGGCCAACACATTCAACAAGCTGGACCCGGCGTCGCCGTTCGGCGGCTACAAGGAGTCGGGCTTCGGCCGCGAGGGCGGCAGGCACGGCCTGGAGGCGTACCTCGCCCTGTCGAGCCGGGAGGGTGAGCGCTGATGAGCAGCACCGATGAGCACAACCGTCTGAGCGTCTTCAAGACCTACAAGCTGTACGTCGGGGGCAAGTTCCCCCGCAGCGAGAGCGGCCGGGTGTACGAGGTGACAGACAGCAGGGGCAAGTGGCTGGCGAACGCGCCGCTCTCCTCCCGCAAGGACGCGCGTGACGCGGTCGTCGCCGCGCGCAAGGCGTTCCCCGGCTGGTCGGGTTCCACGGCGTATCTGCGCGGCCAGATCCTGTACCGGGTCGCGGAGATGATGGAGGGCCGCCGGGGCCAGTTCGTGCGCGAGGTGGCGGACGCGGAGGGCCTGTCGAAGTCGAAGGCCGCCGAGGTCGTCGAGGCCGCCGTGGACCGCTGGGTCTGGTACGCGGGCTGGACCGACAAGGTGGCCCAGGTGCTCGGCGGCGCGAACCCGGTGTCGGGGCCGTACTTCAACCTGTCCACGCCCGAGCCGACCGGTGTCGTCGCGGTCGTCGCCCCGCAGGAGTCGTCGCTGCTGGGCCTGGTCTCGGTGCTCGCCCCGGTGATCGCCACGGGCAACACCGCGGTCGTCGTGGCCAGTGAGAAGGCCCCGCTGCCGGCGCTGTCGCTGGCCGAGGTGGTGGCCACGTCGGACGTGCCGGGCGGTGTCGTGAACATCCTGTCGGGCCGTACGGCGGAGATCGCCGCGCCGCTCGCCGCGCACCAGGACGTCAACGCCATCGACCTGACGGGCGCGGGCGCCGAGCTGGCCCGCGATCTGGAGGTCGCGGCGGCGGACAACCTCAAGCGCGTACTGCGTCCACAGGCTGTGGACGGCGGCGCGGACTGGACCGCCGACCCGGGTACGGGCCGCCTCACGGCGTTCCTGGAGACCAAGACGGTCTGGCACCCGACGGGCTCCCTGGGCGTGTCCGGCTCGGCGTACTGACCGCCGGCCGCGCGGACGGCCCCGCCTTCCCGTGTCCGGGGAGGCGGGGCCGTGTCGCGTGCGGGCGCCCGCGTGCGGGGCTCCGCCGCCGCTTCAGCCGGGGATGAGACCGCCCAGCAGGGGACCGGCGACGGGCAGGTCGGGCGCGCTGGTCAGCGAGCCGGTCACGGATGTCGTGTCGACGGGCCGGAAGTCCGAGACCTGCGTGCCGACCCCGTTGTCGAGCGGGTCCACGCCCGTGCCCGCCAGCGGGTTGATCTTCAGGTGCTTCACCGGGGCCGCGACGTGCGGGACCGTGTCCGTGACGGCCTGCACGGCCGCCGCGGGGTCGACGTCCCGCAGGTCGGCCGCCTGGGCCTGGCCGCCGGCGGCGCCGAGCGCGGCGCCCAGGGCCGACACGGTCAGTCCGGCCTTCAGCAAGCGGTTCATGGGAGTTCCTGCCTGGAGGGGGTGAGCGGTCGGACACACACCGTAGGCGAGGTGTGATGCTCGATACCAACGGGTCCCCGGCGGGGTCCCCCTACCGGGTCAATGGTTCACACTGGTGTCCCGTGAGTTCCCAACCGATCCCGACCCGCGTCGTGCTGCTCGCGGGCCCCTCAGGCTCCGGCAAGTCGTCCCTCGCCGCCCGCGCCGGCCTTCCCGTGCTCCGGCTCGACGACTTCTACAAGGAGGCCGGCGACCCGACCCTGCCGCTCGTGCCGGGCAGCACGGACATCGACTGGGACTCCCCCGCGTCGTGGGACGCGGACGCGGCGGTCGCCGCCATCACGGAGCTGTGCGCCACGGGCCGCACGACGGTCCCGGTGTACGACATCTCCACGAGCTCCCGCGTCGGCAGCGAGCCCCTGGACATCGCCCGTACGCCGCTGTTCATCGCGGAGGGCATCTTCGCCGCCGACATCGTGCGCCGCTGCGAGGACCTGGGCGTGCTGGCGGACGCGCTGTGCCTGCGGGGCCGGCCGTCCACCACGTTCCGCCGCAGGCTGCTGCGGGATCTGCGGGAGGGCCGCAAGTCGGTGCCGTTCCTGCTGCGGCGCGGGTGGCGGCTGATGCGCGCGGAGCGGTCGATCGTGGCGCGGCAGACGGCGCTCGGCGCGCATCCGTGCGGCAAGGACGAGGCGCTGGGCCGGCTGGCGGCCGCGGCGGCGGGCCGCCACCGCACGCCGAGGGCCCCGGAACCGGCGTAACGGACGCGGCACACGCCCCCGGCGCGAGCGGACTGCCGCACGCGCCGGAACACGGTCCGTACGGTCCGGACGCCGGGACACGGCCCGCACGGTACGGACAGCCGGCGTCCGGACACGGCCCGACAGCCGGGGCGCGGCCCGGACACAGGAGTGCGCCGGACAAGCCCCCCAGCTTGCCCGGCGCGGTGTTTCCCCCGTGATACCCCCCGTTTCCCCCGTGGGTACCCCCTTGCTTCCCCGCGGCCGTGGAGGCTGCCCTCCGCGGCCGGCGGGAGCGGGTTCCGGGGCGCGAGGATCCCCCCGTGATCCCCGGGACTCCCGGTCCCCGCTTCCTCCCCCGTGTCCCCCCGTGCGGGATCCCACGTCCCCCGTGGATCCCTTGCCGGGCCCCACGTCCCCCGTGGGCCCCGTTCCCCCCGTCCCTCAGGCCACGAGCTGGCCGAAGGACTCCTCCTGGTCACGGCCGAAGCTGAGGACCTCGTCCTCGCGCAGCCGGCGGAGCGACCGCCAGATGCTCGACTTCACCGTGCCGACGCTGATGTCCAGTATGTCCGCGATCTCCGGGTCGGTGCGGCCCTCGTAGTAGCGCAGGACCAGCATGGTGCGCTGCAGTTCGGGCAGCCGGGCGAGCGCCTGCCAGAGCACCGCGCGCAGTTCCGTGCCGCGCATCGCGTCGGAGTCGCCCACCGTCTCCGGCAGTTCCTCCGTCGGGTACTCGTTGAGCTTGCGCCTGCGCCAGGCGCTGATGTGCAGGTTCGTCATCGTGCGGCGGAGATAGCCGCCCACGGCCGCCTTGTCGCTGATCCGGTCCCAGGCGCGGTACGTCGAGAACAGCGCGCTCTGCAGCAGGTCCTCGGCCTCGTGCCGGTCGCCGGTCAGGTGGTAGGCGGTGGCGTACAGGGAGGCGCGGCGCTCCTGGACGTAGGCGGTGAACGCGGCTTCCGCGCTCGCCCTCCCCGCCGGGGCCTTCCGCTCTCCCGTGACCTCCCCGTACGCCCTTCCCCCGTCAGACAGGGCGACCACTCGGGGCGCCTTGTGCTGACGTCCGACACCGCGGCCGCACCCCCGCATGGTCGCGGTGCCGGACTTCTCACCGCTCCGCGCGACGTCGTGGAGACGCGTGACAACTGCGTTCGAGGTGGTGCTGTGCTGCACTGCGTTCATCACGCCCCCCTGTCGTCGTGGAGTCGGCCGGTCCGTTCATCCGTGTGGAAAAAAGACTGCCGAGGGGAGTTCATGACGGTGTCCGCCGACTGTCACAGGCGTGTCACAGGGGCCGGTGACATACCGGTCTGGTACCGGACGGGCCCTGGGAGCGCTCCACGGGTCGAACTCGTCTCCTCCCATGGGACAGAATGACGCCGTGCCTTTCCTGTTGCTGATCGAGGACGACGACGCCATCCGCACGGCCCTCGAACTCTCGCTGTCCCGCCAGGGCCACCGTGTGGCCACCGCGGCGACGGGTGAGGACGGCCTGAAGCTGCTCAGGGAACAGCGTCCGGACCTGATCGTCCTGGACGTGATGCTGCCCGGCATCGACGGTTTCGAGGTGTGCCGCCGCATCCGGCGCACGGACCAGCTGCCGATCATCCTGCTGACGGCCCGCAGCGACGACATCGACGTGGTCGTCGGCCTGGAGTCGGGCGCGGACGACTATGTCGTCAAGCCGGTGCAGGGACGGGTGCTGGACGCGCGGATCCGGGCCGTGCTGCGGCGCGGTGAGCGGGAGACGACGGATTCGGCGACGTTCGGTTCGCTGGTCATCGACCGGTCCGCGATGACGGTGACGAAGAACGGCGAGGAGCTGCAGCTGACGCCGACCGAGCTGCGGCTGCTCCTGGAGCTGAGCCGCCGGCCGGGTCAGGCGCTGTCGCGGCAGCAGCTGCTGCGGCTGGTGTGGGAGCACGACTACCTGGGCGACTCGCGTCTGGTGGACGCGTGTGTGCAGCGGCTGAGGGCGAAGGTGGAGGACGTTCCGTCGTCGCCGACCCTGATCCGTACGGTGCGCGGCGTCGGCTACCGGCTCGATTCGCCCGCGTGAGCATGTGTGAGGAACAGGACGGCACGTCGGGCGGTGCCGCGAAGGGCGGGCGGAGAGCGCTGAGCGCGGGCAAGCGGTGGACGAGTCTGCGGGTGCGGCTGATCGTCGTGTTCGGTCTTGTCGCGTTGACGGCGGCCGTCTCGGCGTCGGGGATCGCGTACTGGCTGAACCGCGAGGCGGTGCTGACGCGTACGCAGGACGCGGCGCTCGGCGACTTCAAGCAGGAGATGCAGAACCGGGCGGCCGCGCTGCCGCTGCGGCCGACGCCCGAGGAGCTGCGGCGGACCGCCGAGCAGATGGCGCAGGGCGGCGGCGGGTACAGCGTGGTGCTGCTCGGCGAGCGTGACGAGGGCAAGCCCATCGTGGGCGTCTCGGACCCGGACCGGTTCACGCTGCGCGACGTGCCCGCGTCGCTGCGGGCGGCGGTGGACGAGGAGCAGGAGCTCGGCGCCGGCAACCAGCACTCGTACCACGTGTTCTGGCTGCGGACGAATCTGCGCGGCACGCCGTACCTGGTGGGCGGGACGCGGATCATCGGCGGCGGGCCGACCGGCTACATGCTGAAGTCGCTGGAGCCGGAGCGGCAGGACCTCAACTCGCTGGGCTGGTCGCTGGGTGTGGCGACGCTGCTGGCGCTGCTGGGCTCGGCGCTGCTGGCGCAGGTCGCGGCGACCACGGTGCTGAAGCCGGTGCACCGGCTGGGCGAGGCCGCGCGGCGGCTCGGCGAGGGCAAGCTCGACACGCGGCTGCGGGTGTCCGGCACGGACGAACTGGCCGAGCTGGCTCGGACGTTCAACAGCGCCGCGGAGAGCCTGCAGAAGAAGGTCGCCGACATGAGCGCCCGCGAGGAGTCCAGCCGCCGGTTCGTGGCGGACATGTCGCACGAGCTGCGCACACCGATGACGGCGCTGACCGCGGTGACGGAGGTCCTGGAGGAGGAGCAGGACAGCCTCGACCCGATGGTCGCGCCGGCGGTGTCGCTGGTGATCAGCGAGACGCGGCGGCTGAACACGCTGGTGGAGAACCTGATGGAGGTCACGCGGTTCGACGCCGGTACGGCGAAGCTGGTCCTGGACGACGTGGACGTGGCCGACCAGGTGACGGCGTGCATCGACGCGCGGGCGTGGCTGGACGCGGTGGAGCTGGACGCCGAGCGGGGCATCGTGGCGCGGCTGGACCCGCGCCGGCTGGACGTCATACTCGCCAACCTGATCGGCAACGCGCTGAAGCACGGCGGTTCGCCGGTGCGGGTGTCGGTGCGGACGGCGGGCGACGACCTGCTCGTGCGGGTGCGGGACCACGGGCCCGGCATCCCGGAGGAGGTACTGCCGCACGTCTTCGACCGGTTCTACAAGGCGAGCGCGTCCCGGCCACGTTCGGAGGGCAGTGGGCTCGGGCTGTCGATCGCCATGGAGAACGCGCTGATCCACGGTGGTGACATCACCGCGGCCAACTCGCCCGACGGGGACGGCGCGGTGTTCACGCTGCGGCTGCCCCGCGACGGTTCGGAGGTCGCGGCCCGCGACGGGGACGCCGGGGAGGGCGGCTCCGGGCGGAGTGGGGACGGCCGCGACGGCCGACGGAACGACGGTCCAGGGGATGAGGAACAGCACAGTGGCAAGCGGGATGCGCGTGCCTGACGCGGACGTACGAACGGCCCGCCGCCGGTCGGCCGGGGCCCCGCGGGCGGCTCGCGGCCTGCGGGTGCTGGCCGCCGCGGCCGTGCTGGCCGCGGTGACGGCCGGTTGCGGCATCCGTACGACGTCGGTGCCGGTCGACGCGGGCGGCGCGCCGTCGCGGGTGCCGTGCAGCCTGTCGGAGGCGGCGCTGACGGCGGCGCCGGACGCGGGCGTGCCGACGCGGGTGTACCTGGTGTGCGCGTCGGGCCTGGAGCCGGTGCACCGGACCGTACGGCCCGAGGGCGCCGGGCCGGGTGACTCGGCGCGGGTGGCGACGGCGCAGGCCCTGCTGGAGGCGATGCGGGAGCGGCCGTCGGAGCGTGAGCGGCAGGCGGGCTTCACGACGTACCTGGACGAGCCGCTGAAGGTGGCGGCGGGCCGCGCGGGCGACCCGGAGGGCGCGTTGCGGCTGAGCCGCCAGCCCGAGGACCTGCCGCCGGCGGCACTGGCGCAGATCGTGTGCACGTACGCCGAGTCGGACGCCACGTCCGTGAGCGGCACGGTGCTCCTGGGCGGCCCGGGGAAGTACCCGGTGCGCCGGTACGTGTGCGACGAGTCGGTGAAGGCCCGCCCGGAGAGCCCCCTGCCGACGAGGGCCCCCTGACCCCCGCACGCCGACCGGCCCCCTGACCCGCACTGTGCCTGTGCGGTGCGCGGGAGCCTGACGGCCGCACTCTGCCTGCACGGCGAGCGGGAGCCCGAAGGCCGCACTCTGCCTGCACGGCGAGCGGGAGCCCGAAGGCCGCACTACGCCTGCACGGCGAGCGGGAGCCTGACGGCTGAGCACCGGGACCGCGAGCGGAGCCGAAGGGGCGCGCGGGTGCCGAGAGGACGGCCGCGCGCAGCGCCCGAGGAACGAGGGCCGAGCACGGACGTCCTCTCGGCACCCGCACAAAGCGCCCCGGAGGCGAAGCGAGCCAAGAAGAAAGGGGAACCGATCCTGCCGGGGTGCGCGTCTTGGGGGGCGTGCAGCGTCAAGGTCAGGGCGGCATGGCCGCCATCCGCTACCGCGTGGCGGGGCTCGCTCTTCTCGTCGTCCATCTGGGGCTCGTGGGGTGGCTGACGCTGCGGCCGCTGGATGTGATGTGGGTGACGGCGGCGAATCTGGAGCCCCTGGCGGGGATAAAGGCCGATCTGGCCCTGGGTCCGGCGGAGGCCGCGCGGCGGATCGGTGAGGGCCTGCTGCTGCTGGCGCCGCTGGGTGTGCTGCTGCCGCTGGCGGACGCGCGGCTGGACGTGGCGCGGTGGGCGTCTCTCGTACGGACGGTGTCGGCGGGGGCGCTGGTGTCCCTGGGGATCGAGCTGCTGCAGACGGCGGTGCCGGGCCGGGTCGTGGACGTGGACGCGGTGCTGTTGAACACGACGGGTGTGGCGCTGGCGCATCTGGCGGTCGTTCCGGCGTGGCGGACGCGGCTGCGGCGCAGGCTGGCGGCCGGTCCGGGGGGCGGTGCCGGGGGGCCGCGCGCGGGGGCCGGTGCGGGGCGTCCTGCGGGGTCCGTCGCGGGGAGGAGCCGGCGGCGGGGCGGTGCCCTGCGCCGGGAGGACGTTTCCCAGGGGGCGACCCCGAGGATTCCCAGGGTCGGGATCGCCCCGTAGTCCGATGCTTTGTCCGGGGTAGGCGGGGAGGATGGACGTATCGGAGGCCGGTCGGCGGCTTCCGTGAAGCCCTGACGAAGGAGCCCACCATGGCCGCACTTGCCCGCCCGCGCGACGGACGCATGATCGGTGGAGTGTGCGCGGCGCTGGCCCGGCGTTTCGGCACCTCGGTGACGACGATGCGGGTCATATTCGTCGCGTCGTGTCTGCTGCCGGGACCGCAGTTCCTGCTGTACCTGGCGCTGTGGATGCTGCTGCCGTCGGAGAAGTCCGCGAACCCGGCCTGGTAGCGGCCGCGGCGTTCGCGCCAGGCCTGACGGCGACCGCACGACGGCGGGCGCGCCCCTTTTCCGGGTGCGCGCCCGCCGTCTTCGTGTGCCGTGCCGGGTCAGCCGAGGCCGGCGGCCGGGAGGCTGCCGCCGACGGGGAGGCCGCCGAGGAGGCCCACGACGGGGTCGACCGGGGTGTCGACGGGGACGGCGGGGGCGGCCTGGGTGACGGCGCCGAGGGCGCCTTCCGCGATGGCGGCGGTCTCGCCGGCGCCGCCGGGGAGGGCGGAGACGGCCTGCGCGACCGGGAGGGCCTTGGTGGCGGTCTCCAGGACGGGACCGGTCGGGACGGCGGTGAGCGCGGAGGCGCTGCCGGCGGCGGAGACGGCGAAAGCGGCACCCAGCGCGGCGACACCGAGGGTCTTGGCAGCGGACTGCTTCATCGAAATTCGTCCTTGGGGGTATTCGGGGGCATGAGCGGCTCTGCAACCTAGCGATCGCGTGATGCGGCCCGCAAACACCGCCGAACGGCCGGGTCGTGGTTTTCCCGGCCGTTCCCGCTGCCTCGCGCGTCGTGTCGTCTCAGGCGGTTTCGCTGGAAGAAGCCCTGGTGGTGACGGTCTGAGTGAACAGCCATTCGGATTTCAGCTCGGCGTATCCGGGCTTGATCACATCGTTGATCATGGCGAGTCGTTCATCGAAAGGAATGAACGCCGACTTCATTCCATTGACCGTGAACCACTGCATGTCGTCGAGCGTGTAGCCGAATGTCTCGCTCAGCAGCTCGAATTCCCGGCTCATGCTGGTGCCGGACATCAGCCGGTTGTCGGTGTTGACGGTGGTGCGGAAGTGGAGGCGGCGGAGCAGGCCGATGGGGTGCTCGGCGTAGGACGCGGCGGCGCCGGTCTGCAGATTGGAGGTGGGGCACATCTCCAGGGGGATGCGCTTGTCCCGTACGTAGGCGGCGAGGCGGCCGAGGGTGACGGTGCCGTCGTCGGCGACCTCGATGTCGTCGATGATGCGGACGCCGTGGCCGAGGCGGTCGGCGCCGCACCACTGGATGGCCTGCCAGATGGAGGGCAGGCCGAACGCCTCGCCGGCGTGGATGGTGAAGTGGTTGTTCTCCCGCTTCAGGTATTCGAAGGCGTCGAGGTGGCGGGTGGGCGGGAAGCCCGCCTCGGCGCCCGCGATGTCGAAGCCGACGACGCCCGCGTCGCGGTGGGCGTTGGCGAGTTCGGCGATCTCCAGGGACCGGGCGGCGTGCCGCATGGCCGTGAGGAGGGCGCCGACGCGGATGCGGTGGCCGCGTTCGCGGGCTCGGCGCTCGCCCTCGCGGAAGCCGTCGTTGACGGCGGCGACGACCTCGTCGAGGGTGAGGCCGCCCTCCAGGTGCTGCTCGGGGGCGTAGCGCACCTCCGCGTACACGACGCCGTCGTCGGCGAGGTCCTCCGCGCACTCGGCGGCGACGCGGAAGAGGGCGTCGCGGGTCTGCATGACGGCGCAGGTGTGGGCGAAGGTCTCCAGATACCGCTCCAGCGAGCCGGAGTCGGCGGCCTCGCGGAACCACCGGCCGAGCCGCTCGGGGTCGGTCTCGGGGAGGGCGTCGTAGCCGCACGCGCGGGCCAGGTCGACGACCGTGCCGGGGCGCAGCCCTCCGTCGAGGTGGTCGTGGAGCAGGACCTTCGGGGCTCGGCGGATCTGGTCCGCGGTGGGGAGGTTGAGGTTCTGGCTCGTCATTCGCGCACTGTAGCCCTTCACTCGATACGGAACAGTGACCGCGTGTACGGGTGGCGTACACCTCCTCTTCTGAGACTGTTCTGCCATGGCACACCACGCACTCGTAGGGCCGGGCCGTGCTCGGCAGCCGCGCCTGGGGCGGGCCGTCGGGGGGTCGGACGCGACGGCGGTCGGAGGGGTGGTGCTCCTCCTGCCGGACGGCGCGGCCGAGTCGGCGCGCAGGGCTTCGCCGTTGCACCGGGCCGCGCTGCTGCCGCTGGCGCGGCGCCTGGTCCGGGCGGGCCGCGACGACGGGGTGACCGCGCATGTGGTGCGGTACCGGGGGCGCGGCTGGAACGGCACGGACGCCCGGCTGGCGGCGGACGCGCAGTGGGCGGTCGCCGAGGTGGTGCGCCGCCACGGCGACGTACCGGTGTGCCTGGTGGGGCACGGCATGGGCGGCCGGGCGGCGCTGCGGGCGGCGGGGCACGCGGCGGTCGCCTCGGTGCTGGCGCTGGCGCCGTGGCTGCCGGAGGACGACGTGGCGGCGGAGCCGGAGCCGGTACGGCAGTTGGTGGGCCGTCAGGTGCTGATCGTGCACGGCACGACCGACGCGGTGGCCCATCCGGACCTGTCGTACCGGCTGGCCGTACGCGCGAAGAAGGCGAACCGGTCGACGTGCCGCTTCGAGGTCCACTCGGACGGGCACGCGCTGCGCCAGCACCACGAGGAAGTACTGTCGCTGGCCGCCGACTTCGTGCTCGGTTCGCTCTTCGGCCGCCCGTACACCCGGCCGGTCACCGACGCGTTCGCGGCGCCGCCGCCGCTGGGGCTGCGGATGCCGCTGGCGGCCGGGTTCGGGCGGTCGCTGCGGCCCTGAGCCGCCGGGCGCGTGGCGGTCACCGGTCGTCGTCGCGGCGGCGGCGCGGGTCGGGCTCTCCCCCGGCGATGGTGTCGGCGTACTCGGACGGGTCGATGGTGCCCTCGCGGTCCGGGTTGATGCCGGGGCTGCCGCCGGGCTGTCCGCCGCCGGTGGTGCCGTACCCGCCGGGGATGCCGGGCACGCTGTCCGCGTCGGCCTCCTCGCGGGTGACGTGCCGAGTGGCGCGGACGCCGGCGCGGCGCTCGCCGTGCGGATAGCTGAAGGGCCGGGACCCGGCGCGTTCCTCCTCGGCGCGGCGCGCCGCCTCGGCGGCCTCCGCCTCGTGGCCGGCGCGCTGGTCGACCGGGCGGCGCCCGGTGTCCCGCTCCTGTGCGCCGTGCGGCCCGGTGCTGTCCCGTCGTACGGGGTGCTGGTCGTCGTTGCTGGTCATGTCCGCCGGGTACCCGGACCGCGCCGACCGATGCCGCCGCCCCCTCGCGCGGTGGGCGCGCCGGGTGCGCGGAACATCGGGCGCGCGGCGCGGGGGCCGGGCGGGTGTACGGGGCGCGTGGCGGGCGCGGCTACTGTTCGGCGACGCCCAGGAGGCGGCCGCGGCGGGACAGCAGGAACTTCTTGAACGCCGCGACCGGGGGTGTGTCGGGGCGGCCCGCCTGCCAGGCGACGCCGATCTCCCGTACCGCGCGCGGCGCGGTCACCGTCAGCTCCACCACGCCCGGCCGGGGCACGGCGGGCGGCGGCAGCAGGGCGACGCCGAGGCCCGCGGCGACCAGGCCCCGCAGCGTCTCGGCCTCCTCGCCCTCGAACGCGACGCGCGGCCGGAAGCCCGCCTCGGCGCACAGGTCGTCGGTGATGCGGCGCAGCCCGTACCCCGGCTCCAGGGTCACGAACGCCTCGTCGGCCGCCTCCGCGAGCCGGATCCGCTTGCGGCCCGCCAGCCGGTGGTCGTCCGGCACGACCAGCCGCAGCCGCTGCTCGTCCAGGCGCCGCCCGACCAGGTCCGGGGCGTCGGGCACCGGCGAGGTCAGGCACAGGTCCAGCTCGCCCGCCCGCAGCCGCTCGATCATGGCCTCGCCGTAGTTCTGGACGAGCGTGAAGCGGACCTTCGGATGGTCGACGCGGAACGCCCGCAGCAGCGCGGGCACGGTCTCCGAGCCCATGGTGTGCAGAAACCCGAACGCGACGCGTCCGGCCGTCGGGTCCACGTCGGCGCGCACCGCCTCGGCGGCCCGCTCCACCTCGCCGAGCGCCCGCTCGACGGCCAGCAGGAACGTGCGGCCCGCAGGGGTCAGTGCCAGGGCGCGGCCCTTGCGGGCGAACAGGGTGACCCCGAGGTCGTCCTCCAGGCGTGCCACGGCCCGCGACAGCGTGGACTGCGGGACGCCCGTCTCGTGCGCGGCGCGCGTCACGTGCTCGTGGCGGGCCACCGCCGCGAAGTACGCCAGGCGAGGAGCGAGCAGCAGGCCCATTTCTTCTTCGTTACTGTTCAGTGACAGCCGAGGCTGCGACCTGTACTCATGCACCATGGGAACGATTAAAGCCGTTCCATGCATTGGACGCATGATCCGGCCCCTCCGTACGGTCGAGGCATGTCTCCCGCCAGTACCAAGGCGTCCACGGCAGCCGTGGACGCCGACACGCGCCTCGCCCCCGGACGCCCCGGCCACCGCCGCATGAGCCTCGCCCTCTTCGCCGCCGGCGTCGCGACGTTCGCCCTCCTCTACTCGACCCAGGCCCTGCTGCCCGCCGTCTCCGCCGACTTCGGCGTGACCGCTTCGGCCGCCAGCTGGACCGTCTCCGCCGCGACCGGCGCGCTCGCGCTGTGCGTACTGCCGCTGAGCGCCCTCTCGGAGCGGCTGGGCCGGCGGGCCATGATGACCGGCTCGCTGGTGACGGCCTCCGCCGTGGGCCTGCTGGTGCCGTTCGCGCCGAGCCTGGAGTGGCTCGTCGTGCTGCGCGCCGTGCAGGGCGCCGCGCTCGCCGGTGTGCCCGCGTCGGCGATGGCGTACCTGGCGGAGGAGGTCCGGCCGAAGGCGCTGGTCGGCGCGATCGGGCTGTTCGTCGCGGGCAACAGCGTCGGCGGGATGAGCGGACGGATCGTCACCGGCTGGGCGGCGCAGCTGTGGGGGTGGCGGGCGGGACTCGCCGCCGTGGGGCTGCTGGCGGTCGTGTGCGCGGTCGCGTACCGGCTGCTGCTGCCGGCCGCGCGGCACTTCACGCCGTCGCCGCTGGACCCGCGCGCGATCGGGCGGACGGTGCGCGGGCACCTGTCGGACCCGTTGCTGCTGCGGCTGTACGCGATCGGCGCGCTGTTCATGACGGTCTTCGGCGCGGTGTACACGGTGATCGGCTACCGGCTGGTGGAGGCGCCGTTCTCGCTGCCGCAGGGCGTCGTCGGGTCGGTGTTCCTGGTGTACCTGGTCGGTACGGCCTCGTCGGCGGCGGCCGGGCGGCTGGTCGGGCGCATGGGGCGGCGCGGGGCGCTGTACCTGGCGGTGGCGACCACCGCGGCGGGGCTGCTGGTGTCGCTGTCCGGTTCGCTGGCCGGGGTGCTCGCGGGCCTGGTGCTCATCACGGCCGGGTTCTTCGCCGGCCACGCGGTCGCCTCGTCGTCGGTGAGCCGCGCGGCGACGACCGGCCGGGCGCAGGCGTCGGCGCTGTACCAGTCGGCGTACTACCTGGGCAGCAGCGCGGGCGGCACGCTCGGCGCGGTCGCGTACCACGCGGGCGGCTGGGCGGGCACGGTCCTGCTGGGCCTGGCCGCGGTGCTGGGCGTCGTCTCGCTCACCCTGTACGGCACGCACCGGGCGCGCGTCGACGAGCGGCGGGCGCGGGAGCGGGACGGGGGCCGCGCCGGGCAGGGGCGGCGGACGCTGGTCGTGGCGGCGGGCGGCCCCCGCTGACGGACGGGCCGGTGCACGCCGGTGGACGCGCCCGTCGTGCGCCGTACCGCCCCTTCTGCTCCCGGTACGCCCTCGATAACGGAAAAGAGTCGGCTCTTGACGTAACCGGCCCGCTGCCCTGAACGTCCTACGGGACGACCACAGCGCGGCGTACGCGGGAGGGGAACAGGGGCATGGGGTTCAAGGGCGGGGCATGGCGGCGGCGCACCGGCGTCGCGCTGGGTGTGACCGGCATGGTGGTGCCGCTGACGATGGCGGTCGGCGCGGGCACCGCGCAGGCGGCCGCGTCGTGCACGGCGCAGACCGGGCCGTACCAGAAGCAGGTGGAGAAGTTCCTCGGCCGGCCGGTCGACGGCAAGCAGTCCACGGCGGACTGCAAGGCGATCCGCTCCTTCCAGCAGGCGCACGGCATCACGCCGGCCGCCGGCTACGCCGGGCCGCTGACCTGGCGCACGATGGACACGATCCTCAAGCAGCGGGCCGCCGGGAAGAACCCGAACAAGGCGGGTGCCTGCCCGGTCAACAAGGGCCGCATCGCCTGCGTCGACCTGACCCGGCAGCTCAGCTGGATCCAGGACGGCAGGAAGCTCGTGTACGGGCCGGTGCCGGTCCGCACCGGCCGCGACGGCGCGGAGACCCGCACCGGCGCGAAGAAGATCTATCACCGCAGCCTCAACCACTGGTCGACGATCTACAAGGTGTGGATGCCGCACTCGCAGTTCTTCGACGGCGGGCAGGCGTTCCACGCGACGAACAAGTCCATGTACAACCCGCCGGGTTCCGGGGGCTGCGTGAACATGCGCCCGAACGACGCGAAGGCATACTGGAACATGCTGAGGAACGGCGACGACGTGTTCGTCTACGGGCGCAAGCCCGGCACCTGACGGGCCGTTCCGGCCCGCGTTGTCAGTGCCCTCCGGTAGCTTCCTCAGGAGAAGGCAGTCACAGCGCGACAGGGGTGGACGCGATGGCGGACGTGATGGCTCCGGAAGGTCTCGAGGACCGGCTGGAGGAGTACCGGACGGAGCTGACCGGCTACTGCTACCGGATGCTCGGTTCCGCCTTCGAGGCGGAGGACGCCGTACAGGACACGATGGTGCGCGCCTGGCGGGCCATCGACCGCTTCGAGGGCCGCTCCTCGCTGCGCTCCTGGCTCTACCGGATCGCGACGAACGTCTGCATGGACGCGCTGAACGCCGGCAACCGCCGCGCCCGCCCCATGGACCTGACGGCGCCGACGCCCGTCGCGCAGGCGCAGCTCACCGCCCGCCCCGAGGTCACCTGGCTGGAGCCGGTGCCCGACGGGCGGGTGCTGCCGCAGACCTCCGACCCGGCGGAGGCCGCGCTGGCCCGCGAGTCGGTGCGCCTGGCGTTCGTCGCCGCCCTCCAGCACCTGCCGGCCAAGCAGCGGGCCGTGCTGATCCTGCGGGAGGTGCTGGCCTGGAAGGCGAGCGAGGTCGCCGAACTGCTGGAGACCTCCGTCGCCTCGGTGAACAGCGCCCTCCAGCGGGCCCGCGCGACCCTGGCGGCGTCGGAGCCGGCGAAGACGGACGCGGCGAATCCGCTGGACGAGGAGCAGCGGGACCTGCTGAACCGGTACGTGGCGGCGTTCGAGGCGTACGACATGGCGGCGCTGACGGCGCTGCTCCACGAGGACGCCACGCTCTCCATGCCGCCCTTCGACCTGTGGCTGCGCGGCCACGACGACATCGTGGGCTGGATGCTGGGCGTCGGCGAGGTCTGCCGGGGCTCGCGCCTGGTGCCGACCGTGGCGAACGGCACGCCGGCGTTCGCCCACTACCACCCGGACCCCGAGGGCGGCTTCAGCCCGTGGGCGCTCATGGTCATCGAGATCGAGGACGGCAAGGTCTCCGGGATCACGTCGTTCCTGGACGTGAAGCGCTGGTTCCCGCTGTTCGACCTCCCGGAGCGCCTGGAGGGCTGAGCAGCCGGTCCGCGAGCCCGACCAGCGCCAGCAGCGCCCGCAGGTCGGGCCCCGCGTTCCGCACGGTCAGGGGGTGGCCCAGGCGGCGGGCGGTCAGGTGCAGCCGGGCGAGCGCGTCGACGGCGGCGAGACCGGGCCGTATCAGGGCGTCCGCGTCCACGGCGGCGGGCGCGCCCGGCGGGGCGCCGTCGAGCAGCGCGGTCAGCTCGCCGCACAGGCGTGCGGCGTCGGCGGGCTCGACCAGCCCGCCGACCCGCAGAACGATCGGTTCGGTGTCCTCCACACAGACGAAGACCCCCGCCGCGCCCGGAACTAATCGGCCGCGACGGGGGTGACAACCGCCGTGGGCAGGCGTCCCCAGGGTCTCCCTGGACTGCGACGGGTCAGGCGATGCGGTCGAGGACGATCGGCTGCGGGGTGAACGCCGTGCCCGCCGGGGCGATGTCCCAGGCGCCCTCCAGGGACTTCAGCGCGTACGCGAACTTCTCCGGCGTGTCCGTGTGGAGCGTCATCAGCGGCTGCCCGGCCGTGACCGCGTCACCCGGCTTGGCGTGCAGTTCCACACCGGCGCCGGCCTGCACCGGGTCCTCCTTGCGGGCGCGGCCCGCGCCGAGGCGCCAGGCGGCGACGCCCACGCCGTACGCGTCGAGGCGGGTCAGGACGCCCGACTCGGGGGCGGTGACGACGTGCTGCTCGCGCGCGACCGGCAGCGCGGCGTCCGGGTCGCCGCCCTGCGCGGCGATCATGCGGCGCCACACGTCCATCGCGGAGCCGTCCGCGAGGGCCTTCGCCGGGTCGGCGTCCTTCAGGCCGGCGGCGTCGAGCATCTCGCGGGCGAGCGCGATGGTCAGCTCCACCACGTCGGCGGGGCCGCCGCCGGCGAGGACCTCGACGGACTCGCGGACCTCCAGGGCGTTGCCCGCGGTCAGGCCGAGCGGGGTCGACATGTCGGTGAGCAGGGCGACCGTGCGGACGCCGTGGTCGGTGCCGAGGCCGACCATGGTGGAGGCCAGCTCGCGGGCGTCCTCGATGTTCTTCATGAAGGCGCCGGAGCCGACCTTCACGTCCAGGACGAGCGAGCCGGTGCCCTCGGCGATCTTCTTCGACATGATCGAGGAGGCGATCAGCGGGATCGCCTCGACCGTGCCGGTCACATCGCGCAGCGCGTACAGCTTCTTGTCGGCGGGGGCGAGGCCGTCGCCCGCGGCGCAGATGACGGCGCCGGTGGTGTCGAGGACGTGGAGCATCTCCTCGTTGGAGAGCAGCGCCCGCCAGCCGGGGATGGACTCCAGCTTGTCGAGGGTGCCGCCGGTGTGGCCGAGGCCCCGGCCGCTGAGCTGCGGCACGGCGGCGCCGCACGCGGCGACCAGCGGGGCGAGCGGCAGCGTGATCTTGTCGCCGACGCCGCCGGTGGAGTGCTTGTCGGCGGTGGGGCGGGAGAGCGAGGAGAAGTCCATGCGCTCGCCCGAGGCGATCATCGCGGCGGTCCAGCGGGCGATCTCCGCCCGGTTCATGCCGTTGAGCAGGATCGCCATCGCGAGCGCGGACATCTGCTCGTCGGCGACCTCGCCGCGCGTGTACGCGTCGATGACCCAGTCGATCTGCTCCGGGGTCAGTTCGCCCCGGTCCCGCTTCGTGCGGATGACGGAAATCGCGTCCATGGGATCAGTGTTCCTTCCAGCGGGCTGCCGCGGAGTGTCTACGCGCATAGAGAGGGTGGGCGGCGCGGCCCTCCCCCGCCTCTCGACAGGGGAGGGTGCCGCGTCCGCCGGGGGCCGGGGCCGGTGCGGCGGCCCCGGCCGGATGGCCGGACGGGCCCAGTGGGGCCGCGTCCGGCCGTCGAGCGGCCGGGTCGCGGTACGGCTAGGCGAGGTGCTTGGGGCCGAAGGCCTGCGGCAGCATCTCGTCCAGCGTCCGTACGCCGTCCGGGGTGTCCAGCAGCAGCTCGCCGCCGCCGAACTCGAACAGCAGCTGCCGGCAGCGCCCGCAGGGCACGAGCGTCTCGCCGCGGCCGTCCACGCACACGAAGTGCGTGAGCCGGCCGCCGCCCGTGGCCTGGAGCTGGGAGACGAGCCCGCACTCGGCGCACAGGCCGATGCCGTACGAGGCGTTCTCCACGTTGCAGCCGGTCACGACCCGGCCGTCGTCCACGGTGGCCGCCGCCCCGACCGGGTAGCCCGAGTACGGCGCGTACGCGTGGGACATGGCGTCCCGCGCCGCGGCGTACAGGGCGTCCCAGTCGAAGGGCTGCCCGGGGGCGCCGGTCACTTGCCCTGGCCCCTCTTGTACGGCATGCCGTCCGCCTTCGGCATCCGCAGCCGCTGCGCCGACAGGGCCAGCACCAGCAGCGTCGTCACGTACGGCGCGGCGTCGACGAACTGGCTGGGCAGCGAGTCCGTCATGGCGTACCAGGCGAACAGCACGGCGGAGGCGACGGCCGAGACGGCGGCGGCCACGTACTTCTTCTTGTACAGCGTCCACACGACCGCGATGACCAGCAGGATCGCCAGCAGGAGCAGCATGGCGTGGACGTTCTCGGCGCCGCCGCGCAGCTTGAGGCTGTCGGTGAAGCCGAACAGGCCCGCGCCGAGGGCGAGGCCGCCCGGCATCCAGTTGCCGAAGATCATCGCGGCGAGGCCGATGAAGCCCCGGCCGCCGGTCTGGCCCTCCTGGTAGATGCCGGTCGACACGATCGCGAGGAACGCGCCGCCGAGGCCCGCGAGGGCGCCGGAGACGAGGACGGCGATGTACTTGTACTTGTAGACGTTGACGCCCAGCGACTCGGCGGCGATCGGGTTCTCACCGCAGGAGCGCAGCCGCAGGCCGAAGGCGGTGCGCCACAGGATCCACCAGGTGGCCGGGATCAGCAGCAGCGCCAGGACGGTCAGCAGCGACAGGTTGGTGACCAGGCCGCCGAGGACGCCGGCGAGGTCGGACACGAAGAACCAGTGCTTCGCCTGGAGTTCGGCCAGCCAGTCGGAGAGCCCCGGAACCGTGATGCGGTCGATGGCCTCGACGCGCGGGGACTGCTTGGAGGAGCCCCCGGGCGCCTCGGCGAACGTGAAGTTCGACAGGTAGCGGGTGGCGCCCACGGCGAGGATGTTGATCGCCACGCCGGACACGATGTGGTTGACGTTGAACGTGACCGTCATGACCGCGTGGAGCAGGCCGCCGAGCGCGCCGCCGAGCAGACCGACCAGGACGCCGGTCCACGGGCCCCACTGGTAGCCCGCCCAGGCGCCGAACCAGGTGCCGAGGATCATCATGCCCTCGAGGCCGATGTTGACCACGCCGGCCCGCTCGGCCCACAGGCCGCCGAGGCCCGCGAGGCCGATCGGCACGGCCAGCTGGAGCGCGCCGGACACCTGGCCGACCGACGTCAGGTCGTCGGCGCCGCTGATGACGCGGACCAGCGAGAACAGCGCGAGACCGCCCGCGATGATCAGCAGGATGACGGGCAGGGACATCCTGCGGCGCCCGCCGCCCTTCCGCGGCGCGGTGGCCGCGGGGGTAACCGTGCTCGTGGACTCGCTCATGCCGCCACGTCCTCCTTGTTCTTGCGGGCCTGGGCGGCGAGCTCCTCGCCCACCTTCTGCTGCTGCCGGCGGAGCCCGTACTGCCGGACGAGCTCGTACGACACGACCACCGCGATCACGATCAGGCCCTGCATGATCATGGCGATCTCCTTCTCGAAGTTCGGCGCGATGACCGAACCCGAGGCCTTCTCCAGGAAGGACATGAGCAGCGCGGCGAAGAAGATCCCGATCGGGTTGTTGCGGCCGAGCAGGGCGACGGTGATGCCCATGAAGCCGACGCCCGTGGGGAAGCTCAGGCTGTAGGTGTGGGTCTGGCCGAGCAGCAGGGGCAGGCCGGTGAGGCCCGCGACACCGCCGGAGATCAGCATGGCGGTGAGGACCATCTTCTTGGCGTCGACGCCGCTGGCCTGGGCGGCGGACTCGCTGGCGCCGGTGGCGCGCAGGTCGAAGCCGAACCGGGTGCGGTTGAGGACGAACCAGTAGACGACACCGAGCGCGAACGCGACGAGGGTGAAGCCGTAGATGTTGCCGCCCTCGACGGCGAGGCCGGTCATCCAGCCGGACTCGGGGATCTCGCCGGTGGTGAGGTCGTTGGAGCCCTTCAGCTGCTCGCCGAGGTTGGCGGGCAGGATCATCCAGGCGATCAGGCTGGTCGCGATGGCGTTCAGCATGATCGTGGAGACGACCTCGCTGACGCCGCGGGTGGTCTTCAGGAAGCCGGCGATACCGGCCCAGAAGGCACCGACGAGGACCGCGACGAGCACGATCAGCAGGACGTGCAGCGGGCCGGGCAGCTCGACGGACGCGCCGACGACGGCGGCGAGCATCGCCGCGAGGCGGTACTGGCCGTCCACGCCGATGTTGAACAGGTTCATCCGGAAGCCCACGGCGACGGCGAGGGCCGCCAGGTAGTAGGCGCCGGTCTGGTTGATGATGAGGACCTGGACGTCGGGGAACTCGACGGTCTCCATCATCAGGACGTACGGCTCGATCGGGTCACGGCCCGACGCGAGCAGCACGAGTGTGGTCAGGACGAAGGCCACGGCCAGGGCGAGCGCCGGGCCCGCGATGCCCAGCAGCACCTTGTCCTTGTCGAACTTCTTCATCGGCCCTCACCGTCCGCGTCGTTGTTGTGCTCGAGGTGACCGGTGGCGGCGCCCGTCATGGCCGAGCCCAGCTCCTCGGGGGTGATCGTGGCGGGGTCGGCGTCCGCGACGAGACGGCCCCGGTACATCACCCGCAGGGTGTCGGAGAGCCCGATCAGCTCGTCCAGGTCGGCGGAGATCAGCAGTACGGCGAGGCCCTCGCGGCGGGCCTCCCGGATCTGGTCCCAGATCTGCGCCTGCGCGCCGACGTCCACACCGCGGGTGGGGTGGGCGGCGATCAGGAACTTCGGGTTGTGGCTCATCTCGCGGCCGACGATCAGCTTCTGCTGGTTGCCGCCGGAGAGGGACGCCGCGGTGACCTCGATGCCGGGGGTGCGGACGTCGTACTCGCGCACGATCCGCTCCGTGTCCTGGCGGGCCGCCTTGGGGTCGAGGACGCCGCGCCTGCTGTTGGGCGCCTCGGTGACGTGGCCGAGGATGCGGTTCTCCCAGAGCGGGGACTCCAGCAGCAGGCCGTGCCGGTGGCGGTCCTCGGGGATGTAGCCGATGCCGCCCTCGCGCCGCTTGCGGGTGGGGGCGCGGGAGATGTCCGTGCCGTCGAGGGTGATCACGCCGCCGTCCGGGACGCGCATGCCGATCAGGGCCTCGATCAGCTCGGTCTGGCCGTTGCCCTCCACACCGGCGATGCCGAGGACCTCGCCCTTGTGGATGGTGAACGTGATGCCGCCGAGCACCTCGCGGACCACGCCGTCCGGGTCGGTCTGCGCCAGGCGCAGGTCCTGGACCTGCAGCATCGGCACATCGGTGACCGTGGACTCGCGGGTCTCGGGCGAGGGGAGCTCGCTGCCGACCATCAGCTCGGCGAGCTGCTTGGGGGTGGTGGTCTTCGGGTCGGCCGTGCCCACCGTCGTACCGCGCCGGATGACGGTGATGTCGTCGGCGACGGACAGCACCTCGCCCAGCTTGTGGGAGATGAAGATGACGGTGAGGCCCTCGGCCTTGAGCTCGCGCAGGTTGTCGAAGAGCGCGTCGACCTCCTGCGGGACGAGGACCGCGGTGGGCTCGTCCAGGATGAGCGTGCGAGCGCCGCGGTAGAGGACCTTGAGGATCTCCACGCGCTGGCGGTCGGCGACGCCGAGGTGCTCGACGAGCGCGTCGGGGCGGATGTTCAGCCCGTACGCGTCGGAGATCTCCTTGATCTTGTCGCGGGCGCGGGAGCCGATGCCGTACAGCTTCTCGCTGCCGAGGACGACGTTCTCCAGCACCGTCAGGTTGTCCGCCAGCATGAAGTGCTGGTGGACCATGCCGATGCCGGTGGCGATGGCGTCGGCGGGGCTGTGGAAGGAGACCTGCTTGCCGTCGATGGTGATGGTGCCCTCGTCCGGCTTCTGCATGCCGTAGAGGATCTTCATCAGGGTCGACTTGCCGGCACCGTTCTCACCGACCAGGGCGTGGACGGTGCCCTTGCGGATGGTGATGTCGATGTCGTGGTTGGCGACGACGCCGGGGAAGCGCTTGGTGATGCCGCGCAGTTCCACGGCGGGGGGGCTGGACGCGTTGATGACGCACTCTCCTTGGCGAGAAAGGAGCGAAGAAGCGGGGCGGGGGGACGGGCGGGGCACGCTGGGCACGGTGGGACTTCGTGGCTGGTCGTTTGTCGTCTTCGGTGGCCGAGGGACTCTTCGGTGGCCGAAGTTATCGCGCCGGAGAAGGTTCTACGCGCGTAGCGATCCTTAATGCCAAAACCCATGGCCAGGACGTGACCCGGGGTCCGGAAGGCGGTGGACACCGTCCTTCCGGACCCCTGGGCCGAGTCCTGGCCCGTGACCGTTACGGAGCGGTCTTGACCTTGACCTTGCCGGACGCGATGTCCGCCTTGGCCTTGTCGACCGCGGCGGTGACCTCGGTCATCTTGGTGAAGGCCGGGTTGGAGGTGGCCAGGCCCACGCCGTTGGCGTCGAGGCCGTAGCGGACCTCACCGCTCTGCGGCTTGCCGTCCTTGACCGACTTGATCAGGTTGTAGACCGCGCCGGAGACGTCCTTGGTCACCGAGGTGAGGATGTACTCCTTGTACGCGGCGAGACCGGACTGGTTGTACTGGTCCGAGTCGACGCCGATGGCCCACTTCTTGGCCTTGGCGGCGGCCTCGATGGAGCCGGAGCCCGCGAGGCCGGCGGCGGCGTAGATCACGTCGGCGCCCGCGTCGATCTGGCCCTGCGCGGCGGCCTTGCCCAGGTCGGGCTTGGAGAAGCCACCGAAGTCCGGCGGCTGCGTCAGGTACTGGACCTTGACGTTGACGTTCTTGTTGGTGTCCTTGACGCCCTGGACGAAGCCCGCCTCGAACTTCTTGATCAGCGGAGTCTCCACGCCGCCGATGAAGCCGACGGTGTTCGACTTGGTCACCTTGGCGGCGGCGACGCCGGCCAGGTAGGAGCCCTGCTCCTCGTTGAAGACCAGGTTGGCGATGTTCTTGCCGGTCTTCGACGTGTCGTCGATCAGACCGAACGTGGTGTTCGGGAACTTCGGGGCGACCTCGGCGATGGCCGGGGCGTACGCGAAGCCGACGCCGATGACCGGGTTGTTGCCGGCGCGCGCGAGCGAGGTGAGGCGCTGGACCTTGTCCGGGTCACCCTCACCCTCGCTGGGCTCGGCCTCCGTGCCGGAGATGCCGAACTCCTTCTCGGCCTTCGACAGGCCGGCGTAGGCGGCGTCGTTGAACGACTGGTCGCCGCGGCCGCCGATGTCGTACGCGATGGCGGCCTTGCCGTCCTTCGAGTCGGAACCGGCGTCCGACTTCTTGTCACCTCCACAGGCGGTGACGCTGAGCGCGAGCGCCGCGGACGCGATACCCGCGGTGGCGATCCTGGTGATCCGGCGCAAGGGGGGCTCCTTCGACCTGACCGAAGCGCCTCTTCCGGCGCTGGTTTCGCGGGCGATCGTAACGCGCGTAGATGTCAGATAAAGCCCTGTACGGAAGCCGTTATCGATTCGTCGCGAACAGGCCGCCCACCAGCCCCCTTCCGGCAGCCTCCACCGGGTACGGGGTCACCCAGCGTGTCCCGCCGACCACGGGTTGTCGACGCGACGTGCGGGGGGTGGGTGAGGGTTCCGCCCTACCGGAGCAACACGGTTTCGGCCAAGGGGTGAGGGGTGGGAGGCGGGTGCGGCGCGCGGGGGTGCCGCGGTGGTGCGGGGCGCGAAGGCGGCATACGCGGGTGGGGGTGCGTGCGCGAGTAAGTACGTCGGCCGGGGCGGGGTGCGCGGGTGCGGCGGCGAGCGAAGCCCGCCCTGCGCGGGCAGCGGGAGTTCGCGGGGCTTCCCCTCCGGTCCGCGGGGCGGGCGTGTGATGATCACGCGGTGACTATGCGCGTGGTGCGGACCGGTGAGGGTGAGTGGACCGGGGAGCAGTTGGCGGAGTTGTTCAGTGAGGGGTTCCCCGAGTTCATTTCGGCTGACCGGCTGGTGAAGAAGTACATCGGCCGGGTCCGGGAGTGGTTCGGGGAGCTGGATCTGACGCTCGTGGACGAGCGGGGCGCCCCCGTCGCGTCCGGGTGGGGCGTGCCGGTCCATTGGGACGGGCGGCCAAAGACGCTGCCGGGCGGGTACACCGACGCGCTCGTACGGGCCGTGGAAGGCCGTGAGCGGGGTCTGCGGGCCGACACGCTGGTCATCTGCGGCGCGGTCGTCACCCCGTCGCTGAAGGGGCGCGGGCTCGCCGGGCAGGTCCTCACGGCCTTGCGGGACGAGGCGGGCGAGGCCGGGCTCGAACGGGTCGTCGCGCCGGTGCGGCCGACGACGAAGGCGCGGTACCCGCTGACGCCGATCGAGAGCTTCATGCGGTGGAGCCGCCCCGACGGGTCGGCGCTCGACCCATGGGTCAGGACCCACCAGCGGCTCGGCGCGGACATCCTGTGCGCGGCCCCCGCGTCGCAGACCATGACGGGCACGGTCGCCGAGTGGGAGCGGTGGACGGGGCTCGCGTTCCCCGAGTCCGGCGCGTACGTCATCCCCGACGGGCTCTCCCTGCTGCGGATCGACCGGTCGGCCGACGAGGGCGTGTACCAGGAGCCGAACATCTGGATGCGGCACCGCTGAGGCGTGGAGCGGGGCCCGCGTCCTGTCCGCCTTCGACCCGGTGCGACGAGCAGTGCCGCCGGTCGCGGGCGGCGAGGCCGGAAACCGGGTAGCGCTTCCCAGCGAGTGGGATGTCGGTGTCGTACAGCGCTACCGGCAACGCCTCGCCGAAATCGACACCAGGGGGTACGCATGAGCACCGTCGGCTGGAGGAGACGAAGCGCGCCATGCGCGCGCGCCGGGAGGCCGCGGGGCTGCCGGTTCGGTCGGCTGAGGAGAAGCAGGCCGACATGGAGAGGCTGAGGGCCGGAATCCGCGCGTACCGGCTCGCGGAGACCCGGCGGGAGCGGCCGCTCACGCGGCACCCCGTCGCCTGACCGGAAGAGCGGGGCCCGGGTGGGCCCCGCTCTTCCGGGTTACGCGGCGCCCGCGTCGATCAGGGCCGCCGCGGTGAAGAGCTCGACGCCCACCTTGATCGCGGACTCGTCCACGTCGAAGTTGCCCCGGTGGAGGTCCAGGTGGGTGGTGTCGGTGGGGCGGCGGACGCCGAGGCGGGCCATCGCGCCGGGGACGTGCTCCAGGTACCAGGAGAAGTCCTCGCCGCCCAGGGACTGCTCGGTGTCCTCCACCGAGTACGGGCCCCGGCGGCGCTCCATGGCCTCGCGGAGGAGCTCGGTGATCACCGGGTCGTTGACCACCGGCGGCACGCCGCGCACGTAGTCGATCTGGGTCTTCGCGCCGTGCAGGGTCGCGACCTCGTCGATCGCCGCGTACACCTGGTCGGGTGCGCCGCGCCAGGCGTCGATGTCCAGGCAGCGGACGGTGCCGCCCAGTTCGGCGTGCTGCGGGATGACGTTCGGGGCGTGGCCGGACTCGATGCGGCCCCAGGTGAGGACCAGGCCGGAGCGGGCGTCGATGCGGCGGGCGAGGAGCGCCGGGACGTCCGTGGCGACGCGGGCGGCCGCGGTGACCATGTCGGTGGTCAGGTGCGGGCGCGCCGTGTGGCCGCCGGGGCCGTCGAGGGTGACCTCCAGGCGGTCGCAGGCCGAGGTGATGGGGCCGACGCGCAGGCCGATCTTGCCGGCGTCGACGCGCGGGTCGCAGTGGACGGCGATGATCCGTCCGACGCCGTCCAGGACGCCGGCCTCGATGGCGTCGACCGCGCCGCCGGGCAGGACCTCCTCGGCGGGCTGGAAGAGGAGCCGTACGGGTCGCGGCAGGAGGCCCTGGCGGTGCAGGTCCGCGAGGACGAGCCCGGCGCCGAGGACGGTGGTCGTGTGGACGTCGTGCCCGCAGGCGTGCGCCCGGTCCGGGACCGTCGAGCGGTACGGGCAGTCGACCTTGGTGTCCGGGATGGGCAGGGCGTCGATGTCCGCGCGCAGGGCGAGCATGGGGCGGTGGCCGTCCCAGGTGCCGATGTCGCAGGTGAGTCCCGTGCCGCCGGGGAGGACCCGCGGGTGGAGACCGGCGGCCTCCAGCCGGGCCTTGAGGGCGGCCGTGGTGCGAAACTCCTGGTTGCCGAGCTCGGGGTGCATGTGCAAATCCCGGCGGAAGGCGATCAGCTCGGCGCGGAGTGACTCCGGCAGCGTGCCGAGGAGGGGCGTTTCGTCGGGAACGTCGGCTTCGGTCTCGCGGGACATCAACGTGTTCACCCATCACAGGGTAGGCGGCTTTACCCTTCAACTTACGTGTGATCTACAAAACTTCCGCCCGTTCGGGGAAAGAAACCCGGCCGAGTGGGCTTGAGGGGGTTCCGCAGTGGGTAAGCTCACGCGTTTCGAGGCTTGATCGATCTTCGTCGGGACACTCGGTTAACAATCGTTTACGTTCCGGTCAGCGACAGTCCGTGCGCGGTGCGGGCCGTCTCGGTCACCGCCGCGAGGAAGCCGCGCGCCCGGGGCGGGGCCGTGGCCCGAAGCCACTCGGGGGCCACGTCGCAGACCGTGATCGTCACGCCCGTTCCGGCGAGGGCCGCCGGGAGGGTGTGCACGACGGTGGACGGGAAGCTGAGCACCGTGCGGCCGATCGGGCCGCGTCGCGCGATCAGCTCCAGCGGCAGCTCCGGGCGGACGATCTCCAGACCGGTCGTGGTGGCGATGCGGTGCAGCTTCGTCACGCTCTCCCGGCGGTGCGCGAAGTAGCGGGTCACGCCGTGCGCCGAGGCGAGGGCGGCGACCGCCTCCACGTACCGGTCGGGGTCGACCACGCCGGTCTCCACCAGGGACGTGCCGACCAGGTCCGCGCCCGCGGTGAGCCGGGGCGGCCCGAACCGGGCGCGGGTCCAGCCGAAACGGTTCCCGCTCACCACCGTACCCTCGGGCGCCTCGACGGGCAGGGCGGTGAAGACCTCGACGGTGCGGCGCCTGCCGGGTGCCAGCCGGCGGCGGGCCAGGGCGGTGACCGGCGCGAGGGCCAGTTCGCGCGGGTCCCGGCTGCCGCGCCGGTGCCAGCGCACGAGGCGCTCGCCGCGCGCCAGCTGGGCGGCGTACTCCATGGTGGCCGTGCCGTCGTCGACGACGGTCACGCGGCGCGGCGGGAACACCCCGAGCAGCAGCTGCACGTACCGCGAGAACGGGTCGCCCACCACGACCCGGTGGGCGCCTCGCAGCAGGGGCGCGAGGTCGCGGAGGGTGCGGACCGGGCCGCCGCGCCGCGCGGTGGCGCCCCGCGCCTCCTGCCAGCGGACGGTGACGCCCTCGTCGCGGGCCATGGCGGCCATGCGGCGCAGCTGGCCGCGCGACATGGGGTCGGTCGGCGGCAGGACGACGAGGGTCAGGGGGTCGCCGCCGTCGTCCTCGGGGCGCGCGTGCCGCCACTCCAGGACGTTCAGGACCTGGACGGGGCTTTCGGCCAGGGCGACGACCGGGGCGGGGTGCGCGGGGTCGCGGGGGCGGCGGTTCATGCCGGGGCCAACACCCTGCGGAGCTTCTTCATGGGCGCGAGCTCGGAGTCGTACACCCGCTTCACGCCGTCGCCGAGCGCGGTCTCGATGGTGCGGATGTCGCGTACGAGACGGGTGAGGCCCTGCGGTTCGACGGAGGCGGCCTGGTCGGAGCCCCACATCGCGCGGTCGAGGGTGATGTGGCGCTCCACGAAGACGGCGCCCAGCGCGACGGCGGCGAGGGTGGTCTGCAGGCCGGTCTCGTGGCCGCTGTAGCCGATGGGGATGTTCGGGTAGTCGCGGCGCAGGGACTCGATGACGCGGAGGTTCAGCTCCTCGGCCTTCGCCGGGTAGGTGGAGGTGGCGTGGCAGAGCAGGATGTTGTCGGAGCCCAGGACCTCGACGGCGTGCCGGATCTGCTTGGGCGTGGACATGCCGGTGGAGAGGACGACCGTGCGGCCGGTGGCGCGGACGGCGCGCAGCAGCTCGTCGTCGGTCAGGGACGCGGAGGCGATCTTGTGGGCCGGTACGTCGAACTTCTCCAGGAACGCGACGGCCTCGGTGTCCCACGGGGAGGCGAACCAGGCGATGCCGCGCGCCCGGCAGTGCTCGTCGATGGCGCGGTACTCGGTCTCGCCGAACTCGACGCGGTGCCGGTAGTCGATGTACGTCATCCGGCCCCAGGGGGTGTCGCGCTCGATGTCCCACTGGTCGCGGGGGGTGCAGATCTCGGGGGTGCGCTTCTGGAACTTCACGGCGTCGCAGCCCGCGTCGGCGGCCGCGTCGACGAGCGCGAGGGCCTTGTCGAGGTCGCCGTTGTGGTTGATGCCGATCTCGCCGGTGACGTAGACGGGGTGGCCGGGGCCGACGGGGCGGGTGCCGAGGGTGCGCGTGCGCAGGTCGTTCATGGTCACTTTCCTCGCGGGATGCGGTGGGTGGGGCCGGTGCGGGGTGTGGTGGGGCCGGGGGTACGGGGTGTGGTGGGGCTCAGGTCCGGGCCGAGGAGCCAGGCGGCGATCTCGCGTACGGCTCCCGCGCCGCCGCGCGTGGTCGTGACGGCGCGGGCGGCGGCCCGTACGGCGGCGTGGGCGTCGGCCACCGCGACGGGCCAGCCGACGAGGGCGAGGCAGGGCAGGTCGTTGACGTCGTTGCCGGCGTAGAGGACCCGCTGCGGGTCGACGCCGTACTCCTCGCACCAGTGCTTGAGGGCGGCGTCCTTGCGGTCGACGCCGTGCAGCACCGGCACGTGGAGCTTGCGGGCGCGTGCGGCGACGACCGGGTTCTTCTCGGTGGAGAGGATCAGCAGGTGCAGCCCGGCGCGGCGCAGCGCGGCCACGCCGAGGCCGTCGCCCCGGTGGACGGCGACCAGTTCGCGGCCGTCGGCGTCGATCAGGACCCGGTCGTCGGTCTGGGTGCCGTCGAAGTCCAGGACCACGGCGTCCACGTCGGCGCGGGTCGGCAGGTCCGGCGGGTCGAGCAGCGGCGCCAGCGCGCGGGCGCGGGCGAGGTCGTGGGGGTCGTCGATCTCCAGGACGCGGGCCGGGTCGGTCGGGACGAGGGCGGTGCGGCCGAAGAACCGGTGCCCGTGGGCGCGGAGGCCGGCGGCGTCCATGGCGTACGCGGCGCCCGTCTCCAGGTACTCGGGCGTCCGCTCCTGGCGGCGGGGGCGGTGGGCCTTGTCGTGGTTGACGCCCTCGGCGTGCGGGGCGGGGGCGGCGTGCGGGGCCTGGAGGGCGGGCGCGGGCCGGGCGGCGTACGACGGCCCGGCGGCGGGCGCGGCCGGGGACGTGTGCGGGGCCGGGAGGGTGTGGCGCCAGAGGAAGCCGTGCGTCGGGGCGGCCGTCAGGGCCGTGTCGGCGCCGCCGTCGAGGACCTCCGCCGCGACGCCGTCCACGTCGCCGGGCGTGAGGAACGGGCTGGTGCACTGGACCAGGAGCACCACGTCGGCGGGGCGGCCGTGCCGGGCCTCGTGGACGTCCAGGGCGTGCAGCAGGGCCGCCTCGCTGGTGGCCGTGTCGTCGGCCAGGGCGGCCGGGCGGTGGACCACCTCGGCCCCGGCGCCCGCGGCGACCGCCGCGATGTCCGGGTCGTCCGTCGACACCGCGACGTGCGTCACGCGGCGCGCGGCCCGGCACGCCCGGACGGCGCGGGCGACCAGGGGGACGCCGCCCACCGGGGCGAGGTTCTTGCCGGGGACGCCCTTGGAGCCGCCCCGGGCCGGGATCACCGCCAGTACGGTGCGCGGGGCGCTCACAGCTCCCCCAGGCGGCGGATGACGGGCGCCACGTGCTGGACGCCGTGCCGGTACGCGCCCCTCGCCGCCCCGCGCGCCGCGTCGCGCAGCACCCGGCGCACCCCGCGCGCCCCGCGCCCGCCGGGCGGCGCCGTCGCGTCGGCCTCGTCCAGGCGGTGGCGGGCCAGGATGCCGGGGAGGTAGCCGGGGGCGGAGGTCCGCGTGTAGTACGGCGCGATGGGCGGCAGGGAGCCGCGCTCCAGCAGCTCGGCCACCCGCCGCCGGGCCTGCGCGAAGGCGGCGTCCCCGCCCGCGTGCGGGGCGCCCGCGGGGTCGACGCCCTGGTCGGCGAGCCACGCCCCGTCCGGTACCGGCTCCTCGCCGGCGTCCAGGCGGTCCCAGGAGGTGAGCAGCCCGGAGCCGATGAAGTGGTGGTTGCCGAGCGCCTCGCGCACGCCCAGGTCGGTGAGCACCGCCGTCGGCACGCCCCGGTGCAGGGCCTCCAGCGCGGCCGTCGACGAGACGGTGACCAGCAGGTCCGTACGGTCCAGGACGGCGCCCATGTGCCCGTACACCAGGCGCAGGTTGGGCGGCAGGGGCAGGGCGCGGGCGAGCTTCTGGTACGGGAGCTCCTCGATGTGCGTGGTGTGCTCGCCCGGCCTGGAGCGCAGCTTCAGCAGCACCTCGCGCTCCGGGTGCAGCCGCGCGTGCCCGGCCAGCCGGCGCAGCAGGTACAGCCGGTCGGCGCGCGCCGCGGGTACGGACGGCTGCGCGGCGAAGACGACGGTGTGCCGCCCCGGCACGGGCCGGTGCGGGGCGCCGCCGAGGAACGGCAGCCGGGCCTCCACCACGGCCGACGGGTCCGCGCCCACGCCCTCGTACACGGCCCGGAACCGGCGCGCGTCGTACGGGGAGTTGGCCAGCACCACGTCGGCGCCGTGCCGCAGCAGCAGCCCGTCGGCGAGCTTCTCGTAGACGACGCCCACATAGCCGGTGACGACGACCGGGCGGCGGGCCCCGGCCCGCGCGGCCAGCCCGTGGAGCAGCGCCTGCACGGTGCCGCCGACGAGGGCGAGGACGACCACGTCGTACGCCTCGTCCCGTACGGCCCGGAGGAACTCGGCGCCCGTCACCTCGCGGGGCGTGCCGAGCCCGGCCTCGGCGAGCTGCCGGGCGGTCGGGGTGGCCCGGCCGCGCAGCGCGTAGCCGGTGATGTCGGGGGCTCCCGGTGCGGGCGGGGCGATCCGGCGCGCGGTGAGCGCGCCCCATTTCCAGCGGGTGTCGGAATCCGCCAGCACGGCGATCCGAGGTGTGGGCGAAGGCACGCCGAGGACGTTAGGAATGCATTTCGGTACGCGGCCCAACTCGACCGCAACAAACGGTGAACAGAGTCCGGCGGACACCGGGTTCAGCGGCGCGCCGCCCAGTGTTCACCGCGCATCCCTTCCCGTGTCGCGGGAAATGCGGGGGCGACGCCCTAACGTCCGGTGCGTGGTCAAGCTCTCCGTCGTCGTGCCGTTCTTCAATGTGCAGCGCTACGCGCCCGACGCCCTCAGAAGCCTGCGCGCCAACGCCCGTGAGGATTTCGAATTCCTGCTGGTGGACGACTGTTCCACGGACGGCACGCCGGAGATCCTGCGGCGGGCCGTGCGGGAGGTGCCGGGCGCGCGGCTGCTGCGGCACGAACGCAACCAGGGGCTGGCGACGGCCCGCAACACGGGGCTGGACGCGGCGCGCGGCGAGTACCTCGCGTTCCTCGACGGCGACGACTGGACGGCACCGGGCCACTACGCCCAAGTCCTGTCGGTGATAGAGCAGTTGGGATGTGACTTCGTCCGTACGGACCATGTCAGGTGCACCGGCCGCGAGCGGTCGCTGCAGCGGGTGCCGGTGGGGCGGCGGGGCGAGGTGCTGCGGCCGCGCGACGCGATCCTGCCGGCCGACCGGTCGACGTCGGTGGACTATCCGTACGCCTGGGCGGGGATGTACCACCGGCGGCTCGCGGAGCGCGGGCTGCTGCGTTTCACGGACGGGCTGCGCACGGCGGAGGACCGGCCGTGGATCTGGCGGCTGCACCGCGAGGCGGATTCCTTCGCGGTCGTCCCGGGGGCGCCGGGAATCTTCTACCGGCGCGGTGTGGCCTCGTCGCTCACACAAATCGGGGACATTCGCCAACTGGATTTCATCCGGGCTTTCGACCAGGTACTCGAAGAAACCGCGAATGATCCGGAGGCGGACCGGCTGATGCCGAAAGCGGTGCGCACGTACTGCGCGATCATCGCCCACCATGTCGGTTCGGCGGAGCGTTTCGAACCGGTCGTCCGGAGGAAACTGCGGGCCTGGAGCGCGGCCGCGCTGCGCCGGATGCCGCAGGACGTGCTCGCGGAGGCGCTGGACGGGATGGACCCCGCCCGGGCGGTGGTGCTGCGCCGGCTGCGGCGGCGGCCCGCCCTGGTGGGCTCGGGGGTGCCGGCATGACGGTCCGGCTGCTGTACGCCTCCAGCCTGTACGGCGCGGCCACGCTCGCCGCCGCGCTGGACGCGGGGCTGCTGCCCGCCGACGGGCGGCGGGTGCTGGTGGTCGCGAACAACGCGGCGGTGCCCGAGGCGACGGCGCCGCTCGACCGGATGCCCGGGTTCGAGCGGCTGCGCGACCGGTTCGACGCGGTGCGGTCGTGGAACGAGGCGGTCGCGCCGCTGCACCCGGCCGGCTGGATGCCCCGCGCCGACGACGTCCCGCTGTGGGAGCGGCATCTGCGGCTGCTGTGGGGGCTCGGCGCGGAGCCGGTGGAGCTGGTGGTGGAGTCGCTGCAGGTGGCGCCCGCGCTGGCGCTGGCGCGGCTGTTCCCGGACGCGCCGCTGGACGTGTACGCGGACGGGCTGATGAGCTACGGCCCGACGCGGGACCGGCTCGACCCGCTGGTCGGGGAGCGGGTGCGCCGCGTGCTGCACCCGGAGCTGGTGCCGGGTCTGCGGCCGCTGCTGCTGGCGGAGTTCGGGGCGGAGCCGGTGGTGGTGCCGGAGGACGCGTTCACGAAAGTGCTGGACGAGCTGGCCGGGCACGAGACGCTGCCGGAGGTCCCCGACGAGGGCGGCGCGCTGCTGCTGGGGCAGTACCTGGCCGCGCTGGACATCCTGACGCCCGCCGAGGAGGAGGCGCTGCACACGCGGCTGGTGCGGGGCGCGGTCGCGCTCGGGCACCGGCGGCTGGTGTTCAAACCGCACCCGGTGGCGCCGCCCTCGTGGGCGCGGACGCTGGAGCGGGAGGCGGAGGCGCTGGGCGCGGAGCTGACGGTGCTGGAACGCCCGGTCCTGGCGGAGGTGGTGTTCCGGCGGATGCGGCCCGACCTGGTGGCGGGCTGCTTCTCGACGGCGCTGTTCACGGCGGCCCGGTTCCACGCCATCCCCGTGGCGCGGACCGGCACCGGGCTGCTGCTGGAGCGGCTGGCCCCGTACGAGAACAGCAACCGGGTGCCGGTGACCCTCGCCGACGTACTCCTGCCGGACCTGGACGGGGGCGCCGCCGGGGCGCCGCGCGCGGTGGACGCGGAGGTGACGGGCCTGGTGGAGGCGGTGGGGTACGCGATGCGCCCCCGGGTGCGCCCCGACCTGCGCCCGTCGGCCGAGCGGTACCTGGCGGCGGCGGACCCGGCGGACGTGGCCCGGTACTTCCGCCGCCGCAGGCTCACCGCCCTGGGCCTGCCGGGCGGCCTGCCGGTCACCGCCGGCCCGGCCGCCCGCCGGCTGGCCCGCCGGGCGCTGCGCCTGCGCGGGCTGCGCCGCCTCCGCCGCCGCCTGGCGTCCTGAGGGCCGGGCCCGGCGCTGAGGGCGGGCCCCACCGCCTGGCGTCCCGGGGGCCGGGCTCCGGCGCCGGTCCCGTGGCGTACCGGGAAGGGGCGGGGGGCCCGGGCCACCGGGCGGGAGGGCCGCGCGGGCTCAGTCGACCAGCGGCTCCTGGAGTTCCGTGACCCACTGGGTGCGGTCCTCCGGACACTCCAGGTACAGCTCGCGGGCGTAGCCCGTGAGGCGGTGGCCGTGGGCGGCGGCCCAGCCGGCGAGGGTCTGGTACGTGGAGACCACCTCGTCGATCAGCCCGTGGTGGATGACGGTCGCGGCGCGCTCGACGGGCGGCAGCTCCACGAAGTCGACGTCCGGGACGGTGGTGCCCGGCGGGACGATCATGCCCGCGTGGGCGAGGATCGCGCCGTCGCCGCCGGGCGCCTCCTCGTAGTACGCGAGGCCCGGACCGAAGCCGGTGACGCCGGCGTCCTCCAGGCGGGCGCACAGCCGCTCGTACAGGGAGCTGACGACGGGGCCGATGTCGGCGGGCTCGTAGCTGGCGGCGACACCGCTCAGCTCGGCCAGCCGCACGGCGGGCAGGCTCTTGACGACGACGTCCTGGTCGGACATGTGTCCCTCGCTCTCGATGGCCCGGAGCCTCGCCGCGACCTGCCCGAGCCGGGCGTTGGCCTCGGCGACCGCCGCCTCCAGCTCGGCCCGCCGCAGCCGCAGCATCCCGCGCAGCTCGTCCGCGCCGACCTCGTCGTCCACGATCGACCGCACCTGGTCGAGCGTGAAGCCGAGGTCCTTCAGCGCGAGGACCCGGTTGAGCCGGGCCAGCTGGCCGGCCTCGTAGAACCGGTAGCCGCTGTGCGGGTCGACGTGGGCGGGCCGCAGCAGTCCGATGGCGTCGTAGTGGCGCAGCATGCGGACGGACACGCGGCCGTGCCGGGCGAAGTCTCCGATGGTGAACATGACGCCTCCTACGACACGGCCTCACACGGTGTCAGGGTCAAGCCGCCCCCGCCGCGCCCCGCCGTCCCGGCTCAGGCGCCGCCGGTCGACAGCTTCGCGGCGAAGCCGAGGAACAGGGCGCCAGCCGCCGACGTCGCCGTCGCCGACAGCCGCCTGCGGCTGCGGAACGCGGCGGCCAGATGCGTACCGGCGAAGATCAGCAGGGACAGGTAGAGGACGCTCGCCACCTGCGCGAGGGTGCCCAGGACGATGAACGACAGCGCCGGGTAGGGGTACGCCGGGTCCACGAACTGCACGAAGAACGCCACGAAGAACAGGATCGCCTTCGGGTTGAGCAGGCTGATCACGAAGGCGCGGCGGAACGGCCGCTCCCCCGCCGGCTCCGGGCCCGCCGCGGCCGGCTCGGCGTCGGCCGGGTCGACGCGGCCGCGCCACATCGCCCACGCCGACCGCAGCATCCCCACGGCCAGCCACGTCAGATAGCCCGCCCCGGCGTACTTCACGATGCCGAACAGCACGGCGTTCGCCTGGAGCAGCGAGGCCACGCCGGCGGCGGACAGGGTCATGAGGACCGTGTCGCCGCACCACACGCCGGACGCGGCGACATAGCCCTTCCGGATGCCGCTGCGGGCGGCGACGGAGAGCACGTACAGCGAGTTCGGGCCCGGCAGGAGGACGATGACGAGGAGGCCGGCCAGATAGGTCGGCAGATCGGTGACACCCAGCATGAGGCGGAGTGTCGCACAGCTGTGCGGCACTCCGCCTCCGGGTTCCGATTCGTGGAACGACGCAGGTCAGCTCGGGTGCGCCGGGATCAGAACGCGTCGGTCGGGACGTAGGTGCCCCACACCTCGCGCAGCGCGTTGCAGACCTCGCCGACGGTGGCGCGGGCCCGGAGCGCGTCCTTCATCGGGTAGAGGACGTTGGCCGTGCCCTCCGCCGCCTTCCGCAGCTCGGCGAGGGCCGCGTCGACGGCCGCCTGGTCCCGCTCGGCGCGCAGCTTGGCGAGGCGCTCGGCCTGCTGCGCCTCGATGGCCGGGTCGACGCGGAGCGGCTCGTACGGCTCCTCCTCGTCGAGCGTGAAGCGGTTGACGCCGACGACGACCCGCTCGCCGCTGTCGGTCTCCTGGGCGATGCGGTACGCGGACCGCTCGATCTCGCTCTTCTGGAAGCCGCGCTCGATGGCGCTGACGGCGCCGCCCAGCTCCTCGACCTTGCCCATCAGCTCCAGGGCGAGGGCCTCCACCTCGTCGGTCATCCTCTCGACGACGTACGAGCCCGCGAACGGGTCGACGGTCGCCGTCACGTCCGTCTCGTACGCGAGGACCTGCTGGGTGCGCAGGGCGAGGCGGGCGCTCTTGTCGGTGGGCAGCGCGATGGCCTCGTCGAAGGAGTTGGTGTGCAGCGACTGGGTGCCGCCGAGCACGGCCGCGAGGCCCTGGACGGCGACGCGGACCAGGTTGACCTCCGGCTGCTGCGCGGTCAGCTGGACGCCGGCGGTCTGCGTGTGGAAGCGCAGCATCCACGACTTGGGGTTCTTCGCGCCGAACTCCTCGCGCATGACCCGCGCCCAGATCCGGCGGGCGGCGCGGAACTTGGCGACCTCCTCCAGGATCGTCGTACGGGCGACGAAGAAGAACGACAGGCGCGGGGCGAAGTCGTCCACGTCCATGCCGGCGGCGACGGCCGTGCGGACGTACTCGATGCCGTCGGCGAGGGTGAACGCGATCTCCTGCGCGGGCGACGCCCCGGCCTCGGCCATGTGGTAGCCGGAGATCGAGATCGTGTTCCACTTCGGGATCTCGGCCTTGCAGTACTTGAAGATGTCCGCGATCAGGCGCAGCGACGGCTTCGGCGGGAAGATGTACGTGCCGCGGGCGATGTACTCCTTCAGCACGTCGTTCTGGATGGTGCCGGTCAGCTTGTCGGCGGGGACGCCCTGCTCCTCGGCGACGAGTTGGTACAGCAGGAGGAGCAGCGCGGCGGGCGCGTTGATCGTCATCGACGTGGAGACCTTGTCGAGCGGGATGCCGTCGAACAGGACGCGCATGTCGTCGATGGAGTCGATGGCCACGCCGACCTTGCCGACCTCGCCGTGCGCGATGGGGGCGTCGGAGTCGTGGCCCATCTGCGTGGGCAGGTCGAAGGCGACCGACAGGCCCATGGTGCCGTTGGCGATGAGCTGCTTGTAGCGGGCGTTGGACTCGACGGCCGTGCCGAAGCCGGCGTACTGGCGCATGGTCCAGGGGCGGCCCGTGTACATCGTCGGGTAGACGCCTCGGGTGAAGGGGTACGAGCCCGGCTCGCCCAGCTTCTCCGCCGGGTCCCAGCCCGACAGGGCGTCCGGCCCGTACACCGGCTCGATGGGCAGTCCCGACTCCGACTCGCGCGCCATGTGCTGTGCCTTCCCGATAGACCTACTCGCAGGTACCGACCCTCGCGACGGACTGTAGCGGCGGGCGTGCGGCCGGTGGAGAGCCGCACGCTGGGACCTTCCTCACAGCCCCCGCCCGGCCGTGTGCCCCGCCCTGGCGTCACAGCATCGTCACACCACCCCGGAGTCGGGCAACCGTGCGCGGCGGGGAAGTATCCCTACCTACACAGGATCGAACCCCGGGGGGCTCACATGAACCGTCGTCTCACCGCCATACGCAGAGGCGCGCTGGCCGCCGCCGCGCTCGCCCTGGCCACCGGCTGCTCGGCCCAGGCCGTGGGGGCGGCCGGGGCGGACGCGTCCCCGGCGGCCGCCGCGTCCTCGGCGCCGTCGCCCGGCGGGGCGTCACCGGCGCAGTCGCCCTCGCCGGCCGCCTCGTCGGCCTCGCCGTCCGCCCCGGCCCCGGACGGCTCCTCGTCGCCGTCGCCGTCCGCGTCGGAGAGCGGCGACGGCAAGCCGTCCGCTCCGGCGGCGCCCGGCGGGAAGGTGCTGATGGCGAAGGGCACCGAGAACGAGCAGGTGCGGGAGCTCCAGGCGCGGCTGCGGCAGATCGGCTACTTCCACCGCAGCCCGACCGCCTTCTACGGCGCCCTGACGGCCGAGGCGGTCGCGGAGTTCCAGACGAAGCGGCAGCTGCCGGCGACGGGCTCGGTGGACGAGACGACGTGGGCGAAGCTCGTCGGGATGACGCGGCAGCCGACGGCGAACGAGCTGCGGCCGCAGACCACCAACGAGCTGGACACCCCGGACCCGCGCTGTATGAAGGGCCGGGTGCTGTGCATCAGCAAGGAGAGCCGGACGCTCGCCTGGATGATCGACGGCAAGGTCGTTACGGCGATGGACGTGCGTTTCGGCTCCGTCAACACGCCGACCCGCGAGGGCACCTTCAAGGTGGACCGCAAGGAGCGGACGTGGACGTCGACGCTGTACCACTCCGAGATGCCGTACTCGATGTTCTTCAGCCGGGGCCAGGCGGTGCACTACTCGGCGGACTTCGCGGCGCGCGGCTACAACGGCGGCTCGCACGGCTGCGTGAACGTCCGGGACAAGGCGCGTCTGGCACAGGTCTTCGAGCAGGTGCGGGTGGGCGACAAGGTGGTCGTCCACTGGTGACGCGGGGGTGACCGGCGGGGCCGGGAGAGAAGGGCGCGGGCGGGACCGGGGGAACGTGTCCCGCCCGCGCCATATGCGCTGAGCCGTAGGTACGGGGGGAACCCCGGCTCTTCGCGCCGCCGATGACCAGTCGGCTCACTCAGTACTGCGTCACGGGCTCGAAAAGTGTCACACCTGCTCGAAAAAACCACGAAACCGCAGGTCAGGGACGTACGGCGACCCACTCAGGCGGGCGCCCGGCCACGCGCGACCGGGGGCCGATTCGTGGCGGGGAAGGCTCGCGGGGCGCGCGGGGGCGGTGGGGCGCGGCGGCAGGGCCTGGCGGGGCGGGTGTACGGGGCCGGGCGGCTGGGTCACGGGGGGGCGGGGCGGCCGTACGGGCGTGGCGCGGCCGGGTGGCTGGGTTTCGCGGGGCGGGGCGGCCGTACGGGCGTGGCGCGGCCGGGCGGCTGGGGCACGCGGGCGCGGCGGATGTACGGGCGTGGCGCGGCCGGGTGGCCAGGTCACCGGGGCAAGGCGGAGCCAGGCCGCCCGCCGAGGGACGCGGTCGTGTGAAGGGGCCGGTCCGGGGCGTGGGGTGCCGCGGCGTCAGGCGGACTTGCCGGAGGACGGCTTGCCCGGGGACTTCTCGTGCGGGGCCTTCTGGGTACCGGACGCGCCCTTGCCGCCCGTGTCGCCCTTGCCGTCGGTGCGGCCCTTGCCGCCCGTGCCGCCGCCCTTGCCGCCGCGGTCGGAGTCGGGGTCGCCGCTGTCGCGGTCGCCGCCCCCGGTGGAGCCGCCGGCGCTCGTACCGCCGCCCGTGCTGCCGCCGCCCGTGCTCGTACCGGTGTCGGGCAGGCCGCCGCCCGTGCCGGTTCCGGTGGAGGTGCCGCCGGGCTGGCGGGCGCCTCCGGAGAGGACCTGGTCGCAGAACCTCTGGACGCCGCTGCCCTTCGCCGCGAGCTCCAGCTGCTGCCGGCGCGCCGCGTCGAGGCGGCCGTCGCGCAGGTCGCGGCACGCCTGGGTGGTGCGGGCCGGCCAGGTGCCGTCGGGCGCCATGGTGACCGTGCGGCCCCAGTCCGGTTCCGTACGGCCCGGGGAGGGGGCGTCGCCGTCCGGGGTGCCGCCCGGGGCGGCGGTGCCGGTGTCGCCCGCGCCCTTGGACGGGCCCGGCGACACGAGCGGCGGCGGGCTCGCCGGATCGGCGGGCGTCCGGTGGCCGTGGGAGCCGCGCGGGGTGACCTCCGGTTCGTGCGGCGCCTCCGGATCGCCGGGGGCGGCGGCCGACACGGCGGGCGCGGGCGCGTCGTGGCCGCCGAACGCGGGGATGACGCCCGTACCGGCGGCGACGGCGACACCGCCCACCGCGAGCCCGGCGACCGACGCGGCCAGGCCCCAGCGGGCGGGGCGCAGCCAGCCGCCCGGGCGGGCCCAGCGCGGGCGCAGCGCGGCGCCGATCCGTACGGACCCGAGGTCGGAACCGGCCGCCACCTGCGGTTTCGCGGCGCGCCGAGTGGGCGGCGCGGAAGGCGGCGAGGGCGGCGGCCTCGCCGGGCAGTTCACCGGAGGGTGCTGCGGGGTGCGGGGCGGCCGCGCCGCGCGCGCTGTCCAGCGCCTTCGCCAGGCGTTCGACCTGCCACCGTGTGTAATCGTCGTCGGCGTCGACCGGCTCACCACGCAGCAGTCGCTCCGCCGCCTCGTGGTCGAGCCACTCATTCCGCTCGTCGGCCATCACATGTCCTTCTGCGTCCGCGAGCGCGATTGCGTCACAGCGCGGCGCGCGGCGGGGGTCTGCGCGCCGGACCCGGCACGGGGGCCCGGCTGCGGGGGTACGGCGCTCAGGGCGGCGCCGTCGGGGTCGCCCGCGCCGAGGAGTTCCGCGAGCCGCTTCAGGCCGCGGTGGGCCGCCGTGCGTACGGCTCCGGGGCGTTTGCCGAGGGCCTCTGCGGCGCTCTTCGCATCGAGGCCGACGACGACCCGGAGGATCACCGCCTCGGCCTGATCCTGCGGGAGCTGCGCGATCAGGTCCATCGTGTGGCCGGTGGCGAGGGCCTCGTATCCGAGCAGCCGCGGGTGCACGGCGCGGTACACAGTCCGGAAGGCGTCTTCGTTCCCGTCCTGTGCCGCGAGCACCGCGGCGGTCAGCTCCGCGTCGTCCCCCAGCACTCCCACAACCCGTTCGTCATCGCGGCAGGCACATCAGGCCGGTCCGCCCAGCGCGCAGCAGCACGCTACGTGCTGCTGCCGTATCTCGTCCATGTTTGTACAACATGCAACGGCCTGGGTCTGCGGGCGGGTGTGACAGAAAACGCACCCCTGGCGCTGTATGGAGTACGGGGCCGTCCTGCGGACCCGCGGACGGCGACCGGGGCCTCTCCTGTGGGGGGTGGCGGCCCCGGTCGTCGCTCCGACCCCGCCGCCCCTGTTTCCCCGTGAGCGCGGCGGCACACCTCTCCCCCGCCGATCCGGGCCCGGAAGCGCGCCCCGAGACCCCTCGGGCCCTTCAGGGAGGCCCGACCGGCCCTTCCAGCCGCCGCGACAGGTTCCTCAGAGCCCTGCACGTCGCCGCGCGTACCGCCCTGCGGGGCCTGCCGAGCACCCGTGCCGCCGCTCCCGCGTCGAGGCCGAGCAGCAGCCGCAGCAGGACCGCCTCCGCCTCGTCACGCGGCAGAGCGGTGATCACGTCGAGGGCCGCGTCCGCCGACGGGACGTCCGGGACGTCCGGTGCGGCAGATGCGGCCGGTGCGGCAGATGCGGCTGGTGCGGTCGGGTCCGGCGCATCCGACGGGCCGGGGCCCTGCGCGGTGCCGGGCTGCGCGGCGCCGGCCTCGTGGGCGCCGCGCCGCGGGGCCGTACGGCGCCCTCGGTCGTGGTCGCGCACACGGGCGAGTGCCCGGCGGCGGGCGACGGCCGCCGCCCAGGCGCGGAAGTCGGCGCCGCCGCCCCGGAACCGGCCCAGGTCCCGCGCGATCTCGCGCCACGCCTCCTCCGCCACGTCCTCGGCGTCGTCGCCGGCGAGGGTGCGCAGATAGGCGAGCAGCCCCGGCTGCACCGCCCGGTAGACCTGCGCGAAGGCCCGCTCGTCGCCGCCCCGCGCCCGCAGGACGGCCTCCCCCAGCTCTCCACCGTCGTCTGCCCCCACACCACAGCCTGCGTGCGGGCGCCCGGAAGTGTCACAGGAAGGGTGACCTACATCACTGCTCGGTTGACGCTAATCAAGTTTGACTACAGCGCTCGGCGGAGATACCTTCCTTCGAGTGGTCAAACTTGACCACCAGACCACGAGGAGACTGTGTGACCTTCCTGCCCGAGACCGGATACGTCCCCACCGCCGAGGACCGCGCCGGCCTGGACGCCTGGTTCGCCGAGTACGACGCCCGCAGCGCGCGGCGCGACGTGGAGGGGATGGCCGACATGGCCGTCTTCCCGCTGAACCTCGTCAGCGACGACGAGGCCGGCGACGGACGGTCCGCGCAGTGGGACCGCGAGCGGTTCACCGCCGTCATGACCGGCGTGATGGGCGACGGCGCCGACGACATCACCTTCGAGTCGACGCGCACGCCCGTCTTCCTGTCGCCCTCCATGGCCGTCGTCTTCACCGACTCGACCATGACCGCAGGCGGCGAGAAGCGGCAGCTGCGGTACGCCGACATCCTCATCAAGCGCGGCGGGAGCTGGGCGTTCCAGACGATGATCCAGGGCGGCTGGGGCGACAACCTCTAATACGCCCCCGGGCGGCGCCGCCCGTGTCGCGATAATGCGCGGGTGGACACCACGTCGCCCCTCCCCCTGCCCGCCGACCGCATACCGCCCGGCACCGCCGACTGGCGGTCCGCCGACGCCCGGCGCTGGCTGGACGCCGTGCCCGCCGCCTGGGCGCATCCGCTGTGGGCCGTATTGGCCCTGGTGCTCGCGGCCCTGTGGGTGATCGCGGCGGCGCCCGACACGGTCTGCACCCCCGCCGAACCTTGCGGGACGGACTGGCCGGGCCTGTGCGTGGCCGCGGCGCTGCCGCTCACCCTGTACTGGGTGGTGCGGCAGCCGCGGCTCGCCCTGCCCGGCCTCGCCGTCCTCGTCCTCGGCGACGTGGTGGTGAGCGGGTCCGTCGCGTCGCTGGGCGAGCCGTCGATGCTGGGGTTCGTCGCCGCGTCGGCCTTCACCGCGGCCGGCCTGCTGCACCGCATCGGCGCGGCCGCCCGGCAGCGGGCCCTGGCGCGGGAGGCGGCCGGGCCGGCCGTCCACCCCGTGCCGGCGGCGGCGCTGACGTTCCGGCGCGGGAGGCTCTCGTTCGCGCTGGCCGGCCTGCTGCTGGCCGCCGCCGTGTTCGGCTTCTGGCAGGCGCAGCGGGTCGTCGACGACTTCGAGCGGCGGGCCGCCGCGCTGACGCCCGTGACCGGCACGGTCACCAGGTCCGACGCGGACGAGCTGGTGATCGACGTCGCCGTCGGCGAGCGGGTCCACCGCGTGGAGACCGCGTTCTCCGAGCGCTACCCCGTCGACAGCCGGGCCGATCTGCTGGTGGACGGCGACTGGGCGCGGCTGGCGGCGGAGCCGTACGACGTCTTCGGGTGGGAGCTGCTGGTGCTCGCCGGGCTCGTCGGCGGGCTGGCGTTCCTCGCCAACGCGGTCGACGGACGGACCCGCTCGCGGCAGCTCCACCGCGGCCCCCTGCCGGTGCTGCGGGTGCTGGTCCGCGAGGGCCACGACGACGGCAAGACGTGGGTGTACGCGGCGGACGACCCGGCCGCCGAACGGCCCCTCCTCCACTTCCACTCCCTCCACTCCTTCGAGGAGGACCCCGACGGGCCGGGCGATCCGCACGACGAGGACGACGACGAGGACGACGAGGACGACGACGAGCTGGCGGAGGGACTGCGCAAGGTCGGCGCCATCCTGAAGGGCGAGGACCCGCCGCCGCCGCTGCGCGAGGCCGTCCTGTACGGCCTGCCGTACACCGGTGCCGAGCTGGCGTTCATCGCGCCCGACGACGAGGACCCCGGCGAGGTGGCCGTCGAGTGCAGCGTCACCGCCGTGAAGCCGGCCGTGCCGGGCCTCTTCGGCGGCGGGCTGCCGACCCCCGCGCCGGGGCGGCCCGGGCACCCGGACGGCGCGCGGCCCCGGCGGCGGCCGGTGGACGAGGTCGCCGCGACCCTGGCACCCTCCCCCGCGCCGCGGACCTGGGGCGCGACCGGTGTGTCGCGGGGCGTCGGCGTGTTCCTGCTGCTCGTCCAGGGCGGCGGTGTGTGGTCGCTGCTGGACGGCGAGGTGTCGTGGCTCTCGGTGTTCCCGCTGATCGGCCTGCTCTTCGTGGTCACGTCCGCGTCGACCGCGCTCAACTGGCGGCTCACCGCCGACCGCGACGGCCTGTGGATCGCCGGGCCGTGGCGGGTGCGGCGCGTCCTGTGGGACGAGGTGGCGGCCGTACGCCACAACCGGGGCGGCGACCTCGTCGTCGTACGGGAGGCGGACACGGAGGTGACCCTCTCCCCCGTCGGCTGGCCCTGGCTGGAGCGGCGCCTGGGGCGCGAGCCGTACGGGCCGCGCGCCGCCGACGAGGCCCACGCCCTGCTGCGCAGGCCCGCCCTGCGCCCGGAGCAGCCCGCCACCGCCGCCCAGCAGGGCATGCCGGCCGGCCCGCTCCTGGCGGTGGCCTCCGTCCTGTGGGGGGCGGCGGTACTGCTGCTGTTCTGAGTACGGCCCCCGCTACACCGTGCGGGAGCGGCGGGACAGGACGGCCTGGAGGACGCGGCGGCCCTCGGCGGAGAGGTCCAGGGCGCGGCGCAGGCCGCCCGCGGCGCCGTCCGCGAGGACCTCCAGGACCCGCACCTGGCGGCGCAGTTCGCCGTCCGCCAGCGGGCCGACGCCCTCGGACCGGCCCGTGCGGCAGCGTTCCAGCACCTCCGCGAGGCCCGGCGACGGGGCGGCGCACAGCCGGTGGTGCAGCTCCAGGGCGGCCAGCGAGCACACGTCGGCCCACTCCCGCAGCGGCTCGCGCGCCCAGGCGTCCGGGGCGGTGTCGAGCATGCGCCGGACGAGCGCGGCCTCCTCCGCGTCCGCCGGGGCGGCACCGGCCTCCACCGCGGCCCGCGCCTCGGCGAGCCGGTCCGGCCAGCCGTCGCCCGCCCGCGCGACGCCGAGCCACAGCGGGCGGAGCTGGTCGGCGGCCTGCGGGTCGAGCAGCGGCAGACAGCGGTCGAGGCAGGCCAGCGCGGCGGCGGCCAGCCCCCGCTCGTCGGCCCGCGCGATCAGCTCCACCAGGCTCGGGGTCGTGCTCGTGCTCGGACTCATGACGTCTCCCGTCGCGGACGCGCTCCTTCCCCTTACAGCGCCGCCCCACGGGAAAGCGTCACGTCCCGGAGCCCGCACACCCCGGACGCCGTCACGCCCCGCACGCCTTGGACGGCCGCACGCCCGCAGACCCCGGGACGCCGTCACGTCCCGGAGCCCGCGCCCGACAGGCGTCCGGCGAGTGCCGAGAACTCCCCCCAGCCCAGGGCCGGCGGGCGCGGGTCCCAGACCTTCTGCGCCAGCGCCCGCAGCGGCATCCGGATGCCCGCGGCGACCTGGTCCTGGGTCTGGGCGTTCGCGAGGTCGCACCACACGGCGAACCGGCCGCCCAGGATCTGCCCCGAGTACCGCGACGGCACCGCCTGCGTGCCGCGCAGCACCAGCGGCGTCCACGACGCGTAGATCTCCCGGCCGGTCGGGTACGTGAACTCGTTCGGCTCGCCCAGCACGTAGTAGAGGTACCGGTCGTTGACGTTGACGACCCGACGGCCCTCGCGCAGATACTCCGCCGGAGGACGGGCGCCGATCTCGCGGCCCGTCCAGTACTCGACCTCGACGCCCTTGTCGGCGGCGACCACACCGCCCCGGAAGAACCCGTCGTTCCACGCCTTCGGCTGCTTGCCGGCCGCCCGCACCGTCTTCGCCCGGTCGTTGAGCCACGCCGTCGCCAGGTCCTGGACGCGCCCCCCGGGGCCGTACCGGCGGCGGGCCTCGGCGGCGAGCGCCGGGTACGACGCCTCCGGGTCCGACACGGCGAGCGCCCGGTACTCGTCGGCGCCGATGTGGAAGTACCGGCCGGGGAACAGCCGCGCGTACTCGCGCAGCAGCTCGTCGACGATCCGCGCCGACTCGGGGTTCGCGATGTCGATGGCGCCGCGCGCGACCGTGCCGTTCGCGTTGCGCAGCCGCAGGGAGGGGTGCGCGGCGAGGACCGCCCCGAGGTGGCCGGGCGAGTCGATCTCGGGGATCACGGTGATGTGCAGGCTCGTCGCGAGGGCGACGAGCCGGCGTATCTCCGCCTTCGTCAGGTGCGGCCGGGACACCACCTCGGGGTGACTGTCCGACGCGATGCGGAACGCCTGGTCGTCGGAGAAGTGCAGACCCAGCTGGTTCAGCTTCAGATCGGCCATCTCCCGCACGCGGGCCTCCAGCCAGGCGGCGGTGAAGTGCTTGCGGGCGATGTCGACCATCAGCCCGCGCTGCGGGCGGTCCGGGCGGTCGCGTATGACGCCCTCCGGTACGGCCCCGCCGGAGCGCAGCGCCTGCTTGACGGTCCGCGTCCCGTAGAAGACGCCCGCCTCGTCGGGCCCGGTGATGCGGACCCGGCCGTTCCGGGCGGTCAGCGTGTACGACTCCGGGGCGCCCGACCCGCCGCCGCTCAGCGCCAGCTCGATGTCCCCGGCGCGGGCGGGCGCCTCGCCCCGGTGCGCGATGCCCAGTTCGCGCGCGAGGAGCCGCGCCTCGTCGCTCAGCACGCCGCTGCCGCGCGCGACGACCACGCCGCTTCCGGCGCCCGGCCGCCACCCGGGCCCGCGCGCCGGCTCGTGCTCCCGCACGGCGGGGATGGTGCGGGGCGCGGTGGACAGGGGGTAGGTCCGCGTGGGGCTGGGCGTCGGCGACGGCGAGGGGGCGGCGGACGTACGGGCGGCGGACGGCGCGGTGGTCGCCGCGCCGGGGCTGGCGGCCCCGCTCTCGCCGCCGCCCCCGCCGCAGCCGGCGAGCCCGAGGGTCACCGCGAGCGCCATCCCAGCGGCCACGGCCCGCCCGCCGAAGCGGCGCGGGGCCGACGGGGCGTCGTCTGCGGGCTTCTTGTGGGCGGTCACGGGTGGGCCTCCTCCCCCGGGACCCCAGAGTCCCGGTACCGACGCGCCGAGTGCGTCCATTCCTTGCGTTGAAACTCTGCCTTCCGAGTGAAATACGGAAAGGCTTCGGACCACTGTTGCTCACCCTCGGTAACGTCGTGACCCTTCCCTCACAGGTTTCGCACCACTTCCGCACCCCGCCGCCCCAGCCCGCTTCGTTCCGTTCGAGGAGCCCACGCTGTCCCGCGATCCCCTCTCCGGCGCCCCGCAGACCGCCGGCGCCCCGCACACCTCCGGGGCCACCGCGGCCATACCGGGCCAGGCCGCCCGCGCCGCCGCCCGCCCCGCGGACCTCCTGGCGCTGTTCAACGACGCGCCCCGCCCCGCCGCCGAGGCGGCCCTCCTGGCGTGCTGCGGGAGCCGCCGCTGGGCGCACCGGGTGGCCGCCCACCGCCCGTACCCCACGGTCGAGGCGCTGCTCGCCGCGGCCGACGAGGCCGCCTACGACCTGTCGCGCGCCGATCTGGACGAGGCGCTCGGCGACGAGACCGCCCCCGTCCTGCCGCCGGGCACGCCCGCGTCGGCGCACACGGCGCTGCGCCACGCCCACGACGCGTACCTGGCGCGCTTCGGCCACGCGTACATCGTCTGCCTCGACCCGGACCGCCCCGAGGAGCACCTGGACCGGGTGCTGGGCGGGATCCGGTCACGACTGAACAACGAAGCGGAGGAGGAGCGGGTGGTGTCGGCCGACGAGCTCCGCCGCCTCACCCGGACACGCCTTGCCCGACTTGTTACGGAAAAAGGCGGTTCGACCGGCCACAGTAGGCCGTCCGTGCCTGTTTGATTGCCTGTTTGATCACACATACGGACCCCGCGCGAGGGAACCGACAAGTCGTCGCTACCATGACCGGGGCCGGTGGACCGTACCCGGCCGGGTCTGACCGACAGAGAAGCCGGCCGACCCTGATCCCCGCTCCCGGAGGGTTTTTCCGTGCCGGCTGGAACGCTGTACCGCGGCCGGGAAGGCATGTGGTCGTGGGTGGCTCATCGAGTCACCGGCGTCCTCATCTTCTTCTTCCTGTTCGTACACGTATTGGACACCGCTCTCGTCCGCGTCTCGCCCGAGGCCTACGACGAGGTCGTGGCGACCTACAAGACGCCGATCGTCGCGCTGCTGGAGTACGGCCTCGTGGCCGCCATCCTCTTCCACGCGCTGAACGGTCTGCGCGTCATCGCCGTGGACTTCTGGGCCAAGGGCGCCCGCTACCAGAAGCAGATGCTCTGGACCGTCGTGGGCATCTGGATCGTGCTGATGGCGGGCGCCGTCTACCCCGTCCTCGGCCACGCCGCACGTGAACTGTTCGGGAGCTGACGCCACATGTCCGCTGACCTCACCAAGACCTCCGTCGGCCCCGTCGAAGGCGTGAGCCTGTACGACGTCGACAACCCGGCCCCGCTGATCGAGCCGCCCCGCAAGCGGACCAAGCGGACCCCGAAGTCGACGCGCGGCAACTTCGAACTGGCCGCCTGGCTGTTCATGCGCCTGTCCGGCGTGGTCCTCGTCGTCCTCGTCATCGGCCACCTGCTGATCCAGCTCGTGCTGGACGGCGGCGTCTCCAAGATCGGCTTCGCCTTCGTTGCGGGCCGCTGGGCGTCCCCGTTCTGGCAGGTCTGGGACCTGCTGATGCTGTGGCTCGCGATGCTGCACGGCGCGAACGGCCTGCGTACCGTCATCAACGACTACGCCGAGCGCCCGAACACGCGCCTGTGGCTCAAGGGCCTGCTGTACACCGCGACGGTGTTCACCATCCTTCTGGGCACGCTGGTGATCTTCACCTTCGACCCGAACATCCGCTAGGCACGGGCTGAGGTAATCCACGCCATGAAGATCCACAAGTACGACACCGTCATCGTCGGCGCCGGCGGCGCCGGCATGCGCGCCGCCATCGAGGCGACGAAGCGCAGCCGCACCGCCGTGCTGACGAAGCTCTACCCCACCCGCTCCCACACGGGCGCCGCGCAGGGCGGCATGGCCGCCGCGCTGGCCAACGTGGAGGAGGACAACTGGGAGTGGCACACCTTCGACACGGTCAAGGGCGGTGCGACCAGGACGCCGCCGAGATCCTGGCGAAGGAGGCCATCGACGCCGTCCTCGACCTGGAGAAGATGGGCCTGCCGTTCAACCGGACCCCGGACGGCACCATCGACCAGCGCCGCTTCGGCGGCCACTCCCGCAACCACGGCGAGGCCCCGGTCCGCCGGTCCTGCTACGCCGCGGACCGCACCGGCCACATGATCCTCCAGACGCTGTACCAGAACTGCGTCAAGGAGGGCGTGGAGTTCTTCAACGAGTTCTACGTCCTGGACCAGCTGATCACCGAGGTCGACGGCGTCAAGAAGTCCGCCGGCGTGGTCGCGTACGAGCTGGCCACCGGCGAGATCCACATCTTCCAGGCGAAGGCCGTCATCTACGCCTCCGGCGGCTGCGGCAAGTTCTTCAAGGTGACGTCGAACGCCCACACCCTGACCGGTGACGGCCAGGCCGCCGTGTACCGGCGGGGCATCCCGCTGGAGGACATGGAGTTCTTCCAGTTCCACCCGACGGGCATCTGGCGCATGGGCATCCTGCTGACGGAGGGCGCCCGCGGTGAGGGCGGCATCCTCCGCAACAAGGACGGCGAGCGCTTCATGGAGAAGTACGCGCCGGTCATGAAGGACCTCGCGTCCCGTGACGTCGTCTCCCGCTCCATCTACACGGAGATCCGCGAGGGCCGCGGCTGCGGTCCCGAGGGCGACCACGTCTACCTGGACCTGACGCACCTCCCGCCGGAGCAGCTCGACGCCAAGCTCCCGGACATCACCGAGTTCGCGCGGACGTACCTGGGCATCGAGCCGTACACGGACCCGATCCCGATCCAGCCGACCGCGCACTACGCCATGGGCGGCATCCCGACCAACGTCGAGGGCGAGGTCCTGGCGGACAACACCACCGTCGTGCCGGGCCTGTACGCCGCCGGCGAGGTCGCCTGCGTGTCGGTGCACGGCGCCAACCGCCTGGGCACCAACTCGCTGCTCGACATCAACGTCTTCGGGCGCCGCGCCGGCATCGCCGCCGCCGAGTACTCCGCGAAGCACGACTACGTGGAGCTCCCCGAGGACCCGGCGTCCTTCGTGCAGGAGCAGGTCGAGCGCCTGCGCAACTCCACGGGCACCGAGCGGGTCGCGGAGCTGCGCCGCGAGCTGCAGGAGACCATGGACGCCAACGTCATGGTGTTCCGCACCGAGCAGACGATCAAGACCGCGGTCGAGAAGATCGCCGAGCTGCGCGAGCGGTACAAGAACGTCGGCATCCAGGACAAGGGCAAGCGGTTCAACACGGACCTGCTGGAGGCCATCGAGCTGGGCAACCTGCTGGACCTGGCCGAGGTCATGGCCGTCTCGGCGCTGGCCCGCAAGGAGTCCCGCGGCGGTCACTACCGCGAGGACTACCCCAACCGCGACGACGTCAACTTCATGCGTCACACCATGGCGTACCGCGAGGTCGGCGACGACGGCACCGAGACCGTCCGCCTCGACTACAAGCCGGTCGTCCAGACCCGCTACCAGCCGATGGAGCGTAAGTACTGATGGCTACCCCGATCCTGGAGAAGACGGGCGCCACGTCCGACGTCTCCCCCTACATCACGGTCACGTTCCGGGTCCGCCGCTTCAACCCCGAGATCTCGGACGAGGCGCAGTGGCAGGACTTCCAGATCGAGATCGACCCGAAGGAGCGCGTGCTCGACGGTCTCCACAAGATCAAGTGGGACGTCGACGGCTCGCTCACCTTCCGGCGCTCCTGCGCGCACGGCATCTGCGGCTCCGACGCCATGCGGATCAACGGCAAGAACCGGCTGGCCTGCAAGACGCTGATCAAGGACATCAACCCGGAGAAGCCGATCACGGTCGAGCCCATCAAGGGCATGACGGTCCTCAAGGACCTCGTGGTCGACATGGAGCCGTTCTTCCAGGCGTACCGGGACGTGATGCCGTTCCTGATCACGTCCGGGAACGAGCCGACGCGGGAGCGCCTGCAGTCGGCGGAGGACCGGGAGCGCTTCGACGACACGACGAAGTGCATCCTGTGCGCCGCCTGCACCTCCTCCTGCCCGGTGTTCTGGAACGACGGCCAGTACTTCGGTCCGGCCGCGATCGTGAACGCGCACCGCTTCATCTTCGACTCGCGTGACGAGGCCGGGGAGCAGCGGCTGGAGATCCTCAACGACAAGGACGGTGTGTGGCGCTGCCGCACCACGTTCAACTGCACGGACGCCTGTCCGCGTGGTATCGAGGTCACGAAGGCGATCGCGGAGGTCAAGCGGGCGCTGATCACGCGCCGCTACTGATTCCCTGACCCGGGCGTCCCGCCCGGGCCCCGACGGCCCGTCCCCGTACGACGTACGAGGACGGGCCGTCCCCGTTTCCCCCACCCCACCCGACCCCACCGCTACGGGCGGCCCCCGCCCCGGTGCGGGGCGCGGGGCCACCCCACGGGGGTGCCGGCGCCAAGGGCGGGAGGCCCCGCTCGCTCGGCGTCCCTCAGGGGCAAATGGGGGACATCGGGTGCGGGGTGGCGGAGTTGCCGGTCGTCCGCGAGAAGGCTGGAGACATGAGCATCTCCATCGACCACACCCGCTGCGTCGGCGCGGCCCAGTGCACCCTCGCCGCCCCCCGCGTCTTCACCCAGGACGACGACGGCTACAGCACCCTGCTGCCCGGGCACGACCCGGCCGACCCCATGGTCCGTGAGGCCGCCCGCGCCTGCCCGGTCCGGGCCATCACCGTACGGGAGGCCTGACGCCCCCACCCGGCACCACCCCGGCCTTGAACATGTTCAAAAGCAGGTCTAGAGTCGTCCCGACACTGCGTTTGAACGCGTTCAAGGAGGGTGGGGCATGGACCTCACGGTGCTCGGCTACGTCATCTACCTGCTGATCAGTGTGGTGCTCACCGTGTGGGTCGCCCGCACGCTGAGCCGGAACGGGCGGATCTTCCTCGCCGACGTCCTCAAGGGCGACGAGAAGCTGGCGGAAGCCGTCAACCATCTGCTGGTCGTCGGCTTCTACCTCGTCAACTTCGGCTTCATCGCGCTCTACCTGCGCCAGGACTCCGCCATCGGCACCACCCGCCACCTCTTCGAGGGGCTGTCGATGAAGATCGGCATCGTGCTGCTCGTCCTGGGCGCGATGCACCTGGGCAATGTCTTCGTCCTCAACAAGATCCGCCGCCGCGGCTCCCTGGAGCGCGAGCAGCTGCCGCCCGTCCCGCCCCGGGCGTGGACCCCGCCCGCCGGGGCGTGACCGGGTGACCGCCCTCGACGGCCGCGGCGGGCCGGTGACACGGCTGACGGTCCTGTACGACGCGGGGTGCGCGCTCTGCACGCACCTGCGCGACTGGCTGGCCCGCCAGGCGCAGCTCGTCCCGCTCGACCTCGTACCGGCCGGGTCCGGGGAGGCGCGGCGGCGCTTCCCCGCCCTGGACCACGCGGCCACCCTGGAGGAGATCACCGTCGTCGGCGACGGCGGCCAGGTCTACCGCGCCGAGGACGCCTGGATCGTCTGCCTCTGGGCGCTGGCGGAGCACCGCCCCCGGGCGCACTGGCTGGCGAGCCCCGCCGGGCGGCCGCTGGCCCGGATGACCGTGCTGGCCGCCGCCCGGTGGCGGGCCGCCTCCACCGGCGCGGGCTGCCACGACGGGCGGTGCGGCACGGCGCCGCCGCCCGGTTAGGCTCGGGTGCTGTGAAGGACCGGAAGCCGGCCGCCAAGGCGCCCAAGAGCGAGCAGACGCGCACCCTCATCCTGGAGACCGCGCTCAGGCTCTTCGAGGAGCGCGGCTACGACAAGACGACCATGCGCGCCATCGCCCAGGAGGCGGGCGTCTCCGTGGGCAACGCCTACTACTACTTCGCCTCCAAGGAACACCTCGTCCAGGGCTTCTACGACCGGATCGCCGCCGAGCACGAGGCGGCGGTCCAGCCGGTCCTGGCCGGCGACGCCGACCTCGCGGCGCGCATCCGGGGCACCCTGCTGACCTGGCTGGACGTGGCGGAGCCGTACCACCGGTTCGCGGCGCAGTTCTTCAAGAACGCTGCCGACCCGGAGAGCCCGCTCAGCCCCTTCTCGCCCGAGTCGGCCGACGCGCGCCGGGCGGCGATCTCCATCCACGAGCGGGTGCTGCGCGGCTCCGACACGAAGACCGCGCCCGAACTGGCCGGCCAGCTCCCGGAGATGCTGTGGCTGATGCAGATGGGGCTGGTGCTGTTCTGGGTGTACGACCGGAGCGAGGGTGCCGAGCGCAGCCGCCGGCTCGTGGAGCGGACGGCCCCGCTCGTCGCGCGGGGCATCGCGCTCTCCCGCTTCCGGGTGCTGCGCCCGCTGGTGCGTCAGGCGCAGGACGTCATCACGGAGTTCCTGCCGGGCGCCGGGGAGGCGCTGGAGAAGGACGCGGTCGCGGATGGCGCGACCCGGGCGCCCGGCGGGGACGAACCGTCGAAGGGGCCTTCGCGGGGGGCGGCTACAGCCAGCTGAGCTGCCAGAGCCGCCAGATGCCCGTGCCGTCGGACAGGTACTGGGAGCCCGTGACGTCGGGGCTGCTCAGCACGTAGTCCTTCTTCTGCCACAGCGGTACGAGCGGGACGTCCCGCGCCACCTCGGCCTGGATCGCCTTGAAGTCGTCCACGGCCCCGGCCCGGTCGTCGTACTGCTGGGTGGCGGCGATCAGCCGGTCGATCGTCTTGCTGGCGTAGGCGTTCTGCAGGGCGTTGTCCCGGCCGACGAGGGGCTGGGTGAAGCTGTCGGAGTCGGGGAAGTCCGGCAGCCAGCCGAGCCCGTACGCGTCGTACCGGCCCTCCGCGTATCCCTTCTGGAAGTCCTTCCACTCCGCGGCGACGATCTTCACCCGGAACAGTCCGGTCGCCTCCAGCTGGCGGCGCAGCTCGACCGCCTCCGCCGCCGAGGTCTCGCCCGCGCGGTGCCCGTAGGTGAAGCTGACGGGCGTGTCGACGTCCGCGTCCCGCAGCAGTTTCCGCGCGTTGTCGACGGCCTCCTCGCCGTCGGGGTAGTTGTCGAAGAACGGCGTGCTGTGCCCGACGAAGCCGCGCGGGATCAGCGAGTACAGCGGCTCCACCGTCGAGTGGTGCGGGCCGCTCGCGATCCGGTTGCGGTCCACCAGGGACGCCACGGCCTGCCGCACCGCGCGCTCCGCCATGGGCGAGCCCTTGCGGACGTTGAAGACGATGCTGCGGATCTCCGCCGATGTGGCCTCCGTCATCTGCACGCCCTCCTTGCCGGGGTCGTACGTGGAGATCATCTGCGGCGGCAGCTGGCGGTGGGTCACGTGGACGTCGCCGTTGCGCCAGGCGTTCGCGAGCTGCTCGGCCTCGGCGTAGTAGCGCACCTCGACCGGTGTGGCGGGCCGTGACATGGCCCCCTTGTAGTGTGGGTTGGGCTTCAGCAGCGCGCGGACGCCCGGCTGGTACTCGTCGAGCACATAGGGCCCCGAGCCGTCGGCGGTGGTGCCGTCGCGGAGCTTGTCCTCCGGGTAGCGGGTGCTGTCCACGATGGCGCCCGCGCCCGTGGCGAGCTTCAGCGGGAACGTGGCGTCACGGGCGCTCAGCCGGAAGACGACCTTGCGGTCCTGCGCGGTGACGCTCTCCAGTGTGGGGAACAGCGCCGCCGGGCCGATGTCGGCCGCGATGCCGAGCATCCGGTCGAACGAGTACTTCACGTCGTGCGCGGTCATCTCGCGCCCGTTGGCGAAGACCAGGCCGTCGCGGAGGGTGCACTCGTACGTGGTGAGCGAGGTGCCGGTGAAGCCGCAGGCGTCGGCCGCGTCGGGCACCGGGGTCGTCGAGCCCGGCTTGAAGGTCAGCAGCGACTGGTAGACGTTGCTGTACACGGCCCAGGAACCCGCGTCGTACGCGCCGGCCGGGTCGAGTGTGGTGACTTCGTCGGTCGTGCCGACGGAGATGGGCCGATCGTTCCCCTTGTCTGTCGAGAGCAGCAGCCAGGCCCCTACCCCGGCCGCCACCAGGGCAGCACACATGATGATGATCCGTACACGGACCGATCGCATAGCCGTGATTCCTTTCACGCCCTCCCCTGTGCGATGGCGCAAACTCAATCACAGACTGTTCACGTCTGGAAGGGTAAACCTTCACTTCTCAAGCACATTGCCCCCACCGCCTGAGGAACAGGGGTGGGGGCAAGGGGTTTCCCTGAAAGGCCCCGGCTGGGGCCCTGGTCAGGCGTCGCGCGAGGCCAGGTGCACGACCGTGAAGTCGGAGGGGGCGCCGACCCGCACCGGCGGGCCCCAGGCGCCCGCGCCCCGGGACACGTACAGCTGCGTGTCCCCGTACCGCTCCAGGCCCTCGACGGTCGGGTTGGCCAGCTCCGCGAGGAAGTTTCCCGGCCACATCTGGCCACCGTGGGTGTGGCCGGACAGCTGGAGGTCCACCCCGTGCCGCACCGCGTCGTGGATCATCACCGGCTGGTGCGCGAGGAGCACGGCGGTGCGGGACCGGTCGCGGTCGCCGAGGGCGCGTACGAAGTCGGGGCCGTCGCCGTAGTTGGCGCCGGCCACGTCGTTGACGCCCGCCAGGTCGAACCCGGCGGCGATCTCGACGCGCTCGTTGCGCAGCGGGCGCATGCCCAGGTCGCGGACCTCGTCCACCCACTGCTCGGCGCCGGAGAAGTACTCGTGGTTGCCGGTCACGAAGAAGCTGCCGTGGCGGGCACTGAGGCGGGCCAGCGGCTCGGCGGCCGGGCCCAGGTTCTCCACCGAGCCGTCCACGAGGTCGCCGACGACGGCGATCAGGTCGGGCTGGGTGGCGTTGACGGCGTCCACGATGCGCTGGGCGTGGGCGCGGCCGAGGGTGGGGCCGAGGTGGATGTCGCTCACGACGGCGATGCGGTAGCCGTGGGCGGAGCGGGGCAGCTTGGCGAGGGGGACCGTGACGCGCTTGGTGGTGGGGCCGCGCAGGACGGTGTGGGCGCCGTTGGCCACCGTGCCGGTCGCCACGGCGACCGCGGTGCCCGCGAGCACCCGCGCCACGAATTGCCGCCGCCCCATTCCCGGGGCGTCCGCCTCCGGGGCGTCCTGCCGGTCGGACCCCTCGTCCCGCGGCTCGGCGGCCGGGACGTCCTGCGGGCCGGGCGGCTGATCCGGCGCCTCGGCCGCCGGGGCCTCCTCGGGCGCGGCCGTCGCCAGGGCCGTACCGGCAGGGGCGGCAGGGGCGGCAGGGGCGGCAGGGGCGGCAGGGGCGGCAGGGGGGCACCCTACGGGTCCGCCGTGCCCCACATCCCCCGGTCGGCCCGGGGCGGCGCCCTGGACGGAGTCCTCGGCGGAACGCACGCCCACAGCGGATGCGGCGCCGACGGCGTGCGCGGGCCCGGCCGCGACCTCCGCGGGGCGCGGGCCCTCCGCGGGCCGCGGGCCCGTGGTGACGCGTGGAGCGCGGGGGCGGGGCCAGCGGGTGAGGAGGGGGCGGAGCAGCTCCGTGGCCAGCAGGGTGAGGACCAGGTAGAGGAGCAGGGCCAGCCAGAGGAAGCCCGGCCACGACACCACCTGCTGCAGGCGGAAGGGGGCGTCCGCGCGCCCGGCCGTCATCGCGGCCACCGAGAACAGGGGCAGCACCACCAGCGCCACCGTGCCCGCGCGGCGGGGCAGGCCGCCGGGGCGGGTGACGTCGCGGACCAGGCGGCGCCACACGTACCAGTGCGCGGCCCCCAGCAGGGCCAGGATCAGGGGGATGACCAGCAGTACCACGAGCTCGGCGCCCTTCTACTTCTCGTCGTCGGCGCGCCGCAGCGCCCTCAGTCCGCGCAACCCGATCACGCCAATGGCCGTCCCCAGGAGAAAGGACGTGATGGCCAGCAGAAGATGAACCCAGAAGTATCCGGTGGGGTCACCCGCGTCATCGAAGGCGAGGCCGCTCGCGTCGTTCCACAGGTTCTTGACGAAGGTGATCCAGATGAACCAGCTCCAGACTCCGAACGCCAGCAGGAACCAGGAGATGGAACGGCTCAGTTTCATGGATCCAGTATCGGGTGCACCGGTGTCGGCCCCCGCGCCGGGTGCCGGTACTTTCTCGAACGTGCATGCTCTCAAGAAGGCCGCCGTCGCCGCGGCCACCGCCGTGCTGCTCCCCCTCGTCGCCGTCGGCCCCGCGCTCGCCGCGCCGTCGCCGAACCCCTCGCCGTCGCCGAAGCCGCCCGCGCGCATGTCGACGGTCGGCGGGGCGCGGCTCGGGCTGCCGGGCACACAGGTGGACCTCGCGGGCGGGGCTCCGGTGCTGCCGAAGGAGCTGAGCGGCCGGTCCTGGATCGTCGCGGACGCGGAGAGCGGCGATGTGCTGGCCGCGCACAACGCGCACTGGCGGCTCGCCCCGGCGTCGACGCTGAAGATGCTGTTCGCGGACACGCTGCTGCCGAAGTTCCCCAAGACGCAGAGGCACCTGGTCAGCACCGGTGAGCTGGGCCGTCTGGGCGAGGGCTCCAGCCTCGTGGGCATAAAGGAGAAGCAGTACTACACCGTCCACGACCTGTGGCTCGGGGTGTTCCTGCGCTCCGGCAACGACGCCGTCCACGCGCTGGCGGAGATGAACGGCGGCGTGGAGAAGACGGTGGGCGAGATGAACGCCCGGGCCGACGAGCTGCAGGCGCTGGACACGGAGGTCGTGTCCCCGGACGGGTACGACGCGCCGGGCCAGGTGTCGTCGGCGTACGACCTGACGCTGATCGCCCGCAGCGGTATGCAGAACGCGGACTTCCGGGAGTACTGCTCCACCGTGCGGACGCAGTTCCCCGGGGAGGAGAAGCCGGGCAAGAAGCGTCCGACCTTCGAGATCCAGAACACCAACCGGCTGCTGACCGGCGCCGACGGCGTCGCGCCGTACAAGGGCATCGCCGGCGTCAAGAACGGCACGACCACCCACGCCGGCTCCACCTTCACGGGCGTCGCCGAGCGGAACGGGCGGGTGCTGCTGGTGACCGTGATGAACCCGTCGTCGAAGGAGCCGTACGCCGTCTACAAGGAGGCCGCGCGGCTGCTGGACTGGGGGTTCGCGGCGGCGGGCAAGGTGCGGCCGGTGGGCGAGCTGGTGCCGCCGAAGTCCGCGAAGACCGGTACGGCGCCGAGCACCGCCCCGAGCCGGCCGGGCGAGCAGCGGCCGAACGTCACGGGCGAGGCGGCGGAGGCGGCCGTCACGGGGACCGCGAAGGCCGGTTCCGGCGGCGCGGGCACGGCCCTCGGCCTCGTGGGCGGTCTGGCGGTGGTGCTGGCGGCGGCCGCGTTCCTGATCAATCGGCGGTGGCCGGCGAAGAAGGGCCAGTAGCGCCTTCGCGGCGGCCGCCCGTCGCGGTCCAGGCGGCGCAGAACAGCAGCAGTCTGGCGGTGAAGCTGATCCACAGCAGCAGGGCGACGGGCACGCCGAACGCCCCGTACATCGATTTGCCGGCCACGCCCCGCATATAGCCGCCGAGCAGCAGCTTCAGCAGTTCGAAGCCGACCGCGCCGATCAGGGCGGCGGTGATCAGGTCGCGGCGCGGCGGCTCCACGCCGGGCAGCAGCGTCAGCAGGTACAGCAGGAGCAGGAAGTCGGCGAGCACGGCGACGGCGAGCGCGGCGGTCTGGAGCAGCACGCCGCCGGCGCCGCCCTCGGGGACACCGATCCGTTCCGCGGTCCAGCCGACGGCGACGGCACCGAGCGCGGACCCGGCGAGCGAGACGAGCGCGGTGCCGCCGAGGCCCAGCAGGAGCAGGGCGTCCTTGCCCTTCCTGACGACCGGGTTGCCGTCGTCGGTGTCGTCCAGCCGCCACACGGCGCGCAGGCAGTCGCGCAGCGAGCCGACCCAGCCGATGCCGGTGAAGAGCAGGACGGCGCCCGCGACGAGGCCGACCGTGCCCGCGTTGGCGACCAGCGAGCCCAGGTCGAGCTGGTCGGAGATGCCCGGCACCTGCTCGCTGATCTTGTCCTGGGCGGCGCGCAGCTGCGCGTCGTCCAGGAGGGAGGCGCCGACGGCGGCGGCCAGGGTGATCAGCGGGAAGAGGGACAGGAAGCTGATGAAGGTGATCGCGGCGGCGAGCCGCGTCCAGTGGGCGCGGTCCAGCGTCTCGTAGGCGTGCCAGGCGTGGGTGCGCATCAGCCGGGCGGCCCACGGGCCGATGACGGGGATCTTGGTCAGCCAGTCCATGCCGGTACGCCTACCACCGGAAGCCCCGCGCACCGCCCCCGGCTCGCCCGGCGGACGCGCCGGGCACGGTGCGGACCGGGCACGGCGGATGCGGTGCGGGCCGACACGGACCCGGCACGGCGGTGGCGGGCCCGGATAGGCGACGGGGCGGGGCGGGCTGTCCTACGAGGCGGGGGTGGGGCTGTCGAGCGGTGAGCCCTGCGCGGGCACCGTCCGGGACGAGCCGCAGCCGCCGAACTCGTACGTGTGGAGCTTGCGCCACACGAGGTCGGCGCCCTGCTCGTACAGGGCGAAGGAGCACACCGTCCACGCCGCCTCGAAGGAGGCCAGCTCCTCGAAGGCCCGGTCCATGGCCTCGTCGGCGATGCCGTGGGCGACCGTGACGTGCGGGTGGTACGGGAACTGCAGCTCGCGCACCAGCGGCCCGGACGCGTCGCGGATGTGCTGCTGGAGGCGGGCGCACTCCTCGCCGCCCTCCACGACCCGCACGTAGACGACCGGGGAGAGCGGCCGGAAGGTGCCCGTGCCGCTCAGCCGCATCGGGAAGGCGCGCCCGGCCGCGGCGACCGACGCCAGGTGGGCCCGGATCTCCGGCAGCCGCCCGGCGTCGACCTCCGTCGGCGGGAGGAGCGTGACGTGCGTGGGGATGCCGTGGGCCGCGGCGTCGCCGAAGCCCGCGCGCCGCTGCTGGAGCAGGCTGCCGTAGGGCTCCGGGACCGCGATCGAAACGCCGAGCGTTACGGTCCCCACGTCGTTCTCCTCATCCTTCGATCGTGCCGTGCGGGCGCGCCGGGGGGCGCGGTCCGCGAGTCGCTCGCCAGTGTGGCGCTTCGACCGGTCCCGTGGCCAGAGCCGCTCGGCTTCGGTGCCTCCGCGCTCCGGCCCCGGTGCCTCCGTGCGCCGTCCGTGCGGGTGGGGCTCAGTGCTTGGCGGGCAGGAAGCCCACCCTGTCGTAGGTCTGGGCGAGGGTCTCGGCGGCGACGGCGCGGGCCTTCTCGGCGCCCTTGGCCAGGATCGAGTCCAGCGTCTCCGGGTCGTCCAGATATTCCTGGGTGCGCGCGCGGAACGGCGTGACGAAGTCCACCACGACCTCGGCGAGGTCGGTCTTCAGGGCGCCGTACATCTTGCCCTCGTAGCCCGTGACCAGCTCGTCGACCGGGGTGCCGGTGAGCGTCGACATGATCGTGAGGAGGTTGCTGACGCCGGGCTTGTGCTCCGGGTCGAAGCGGATCACCGTGTCGGTGTCGGTGACGGCGCTCTTGACCTTCTTCGCGGTGACCTTGGGGTCGTCCAGGAGGTTGATCAGGCCCTTGGGCGTGGCGGCGGACTTCGACATCTTCGCCGTCGGGTCCTGGAGGTCGTAGATCTTCGCCGTCTCCTTGAGGATGTACGGCGCGGGCATGGTGAAGGTGTCGCCGAAGCGGGTGTTGAACCGGTCCGCGATGTCGCGGGTCAGCTCGATGTGCTGGCGCTGGTCCTCGCCGACCGGGACCTGGTCGGCCTGGTAGAGCAGGATGTCCGCGACCTGGAGGATCGGGTACGTGAAGAGGCCGACCGTGGCGCGGTCGGCGCCCTGCTTGGCGGACTTGTCCTTGAACTGCGTCATCCGGGACGCCTCGCCGAAGCCGGTCAGGCAGTTCATCACCCAGGCGAGCTGGGCGTGCTCCGGGACGTGGCTCTGGACGAAGAGGGTGCACCGCTCCGGGTCGAGTCCGGCCGCGAGCAGCTGGGCGACCGCCAGGCGGGTGTTGGCGCGAAGCTCGGCCGGGTCCTGCGGCACGGTGATCGCGTGCAGGTCGACGACCATGTAGAAGGCGTCGTGCGACTCCTGCAGCGCGACCCACTGGCGGACCGCGCCGAGGTAGTTGCCGAGGTGGAAGGAGCCTGCGGTGGGCTGGATTCCGGAGAGCACACGAGGGTCAGCAGAGGCCATGTCCCTCATTCTCTCAGGTCCGGCGGGCAGCTCGGCACTGCTGTGGACAACCGGCCGGATGCGGCCGGGGCCTGACGCCGGGCGGGTCCCGGCGCCAGGCGGTGCGGCTGCCCGACGGGCCCGGCGCCAGGCGGTGCCGGTGTCCGCCGGGCCCCGCGCGGGCGGGTCCGGCGTCAGACGGGGATGCCGGGGGCGGGGTGGAGGGCCATGAGGTCGGCGACCTCGGCGCGGATCGCCGCGAGGGCGTCCTCGTCGCCCCGGTGCGCGGCGGTGACGCCCCGGTCGATCCAGTCCGCGACGGCGGCCATGTGCTCCGTACCCAGGCCGCGGGAGGTGAGGGACGGGGTGCCGATGCGGATGCCGGACGGGTCGAACGGCTTCCTCGGGTCGTACGGCACGGTGTTGTAGTTCACGACGACGCCCGCCCGGTCGAGGGCCTTCGCGGCGGTCTTGCCGGGGACGTCCTTGGTGGTGAGGTCGATGAGGACCAGGTGGTTGTCGGTGCCGCCGGAGACCAGGTCGAAGCCGCGGTCGAGGAGGGCGGCGGCCAGCGCGCGGGCGTTGGCGACGACCTGGTGGGCGTAGTCGCGGAAGGCCGGCTGGGCCGCCTCGTGGAGGGCGACGGCGATGGCGGCGGTGGTCTGGTTGTGCGGGCCCCCCTGGAGGCCGGGGAAGACGGCCTTGTCGAGCGCCCTGGCGTGCTCCTCGCGGCACATCAGCATCGCGCCGCGCGGGCCGCGCAGCGTCTTGTGGGTGGTGGTGGACACCACGTCGACGTGCGGCACCGGCGAGGGGTGGGCGCCGCCCGCGACCAGGCCCGCGATGTGGGCGATGTCCGCGACGAGGACCGCGCCAGCCTCGCGGGCGATCTCCGCGAACGCCGCGAAGTCGATCGTGCGGGGCAGCGCCGTGCCGCCGCAGAAGATGACCTTCGGGCGCTCCTTGAGGGCGAGGTCGCGGACCTCGTCGAAGTCGATGAGCCCGGTGTCGCGGCGTACGCCGTACTGGACGCCCCGGAACCAGCTGCCGGTCGCGGAGACGCCCCAGCCGTGGGTGAGGTGGCCGCCCATCGGCAGCGCCATGCCCATGACGGTGTCGCCGGGCTCGGCGAACGCCAGGTACACGGCGAGGTTGGCGGGCGAGCCGGAGTACGGCTGGACGTTGGCGTGGTCGACGCCGAACACGGCCTTGGCGCGGTCCGTGGCGAGCCGCTCGACCTGGTCGATGACCTGCTGGCCCTCGTAGTAGCGGCGGCCGGCGTAGCCCTCGCTGTACTTGTTCTGCAGGACGGTGCCGGAGGCTTCCAGGACGGCGGCGGAGACGTAGTTCTCGCTCGGGATGAGGCGGAGGGTCTCGGCCTGGAGGCGCTCCTCGGCGGTGACCAGGCGGGCCAGCTCCGGGTCGGCGGCGGCGAGCGCGGGGTGCGTGGCGTGCGTGGGGGCCTGGGGCGCGGGGCCGGTGGCGGCGGGCGTGAGGGGTGTCGTCATGGCGTTCCTCCGGGGTGGACAGCTCGTCTTGTCTCCCCGGGGGCCCAGGCGGGCGGCGCCCCGTGCGGTCTGCCGCGCACGGCTCCCCCGGGGTCGCTTCCCCGTACGCCAGTCGCCGCGCGTACCGTCCACCCTAACCGCCGCCGCGGGCCGGACGTTTCCCCGTCCGTATCGCGAGCGACGTTTCCCCGTGAGCATCACGAGCGACGATAGAGACGACCGGCCGTACGAAGACGAACGGAGACCCCGTGTCGACAACGCAGGACGCGATCGCTGCCGCCGAGGCGCACAGCGCGCACAACTACCACCCGCTGCCCGTCGTCGTGGCGACGGCGGAGGGCGCCTGGATGACCGATGTCGAGGGGCGCCGCTACCTCGACATGCTCGCCGGATACTCGGCGCTCAACTTCGGGCACGGCAACCGCCGTCTGATCGACGCGGCCAAGGCGCAGCTGGAGCGGGTGACGCTGACGTCGCGCGCCTTCCACCACGACCGGTTCGCGGACTTCTGCGCGCAGCTCGCGGAGTTCTGCGGCATGGAGATGGTGCTGCCGATGAACACCGGCGCGGAGGCGGTCGAGACGGCCGTGAAGACGGCCCGCAAGTGGGGCTACCGGATCAAGGGCGTCCCGGACGGCACGGCGAAGATCGTGGTGGCGGCGGACAACTTCCACGGCCGTACGACGACGATCGTCAGCTTCTCCACGGACCCGGAGGCCCGCGACGGGTACGGCCCGTACACGCCGGGCTTCGAGATCGTCCCGTACGGCGACCTGGCGGCGCTCGACGCGGCGGTCACCGACGACACGGTGGCCGTGCTGCTGGAGCCGATCCAGGGCGAGGCGGGCGTGCTGGTGCCGCCGCCGGGCTATCTGGAGGGCGTGCGGCGGCTGACGCGCGAGCGGGACGTGCTGTTCATCGCGGACGAGATCCAGTCGGGCCTGGGCCGTACCGGGAAGACCTTCGCCTGCGAGCACGAGGGCGTCGTGCCGGACATGTACGTGCTCGGCAAGGCGCTGGGCGGCGGGGTCGTGCCGGTGTCGGCGGTCGTGTCGAGCGCGGCCGTGCTGGGGGTGCACCGGCCGGGCGAGCACGGTTCGACGTTCGGGGGCAACCCGCTGGCGTGCGCGGTGGCGCTGGAGGTGCTGGCGATGCTGCGGACCGGCGAGTACCAGGAGCGGGCGGCGGAGCTGGGCGACCATCTGCACCGGGAGCTGGGGCTGCTGGTGGGGGGCGCGGTGCGCGAGGTGCGCGGGCGCGGGCTGTGGGCCGGGGTGGACGTCGACCCGTCGAAGGGCTCGGGCCGCCAGGTGTCGGAGCGGCTGATGGAGCGGGGCGTGCTGGTGAAGGACACCCACGGCTCGACGATCCGGCTCGCCCCGCCGCTGATGATCTCCAAGGAGGACCTGGACTGGGGCCTGGAGCGGCTGCGGGAGGTCCTGGCGGACTGAGCCGGGCCGTGCGCGCCGTGCCGTACCGGGGCCTGCCGGTACGGCACGGCGCGGCTCACCGGATGACGTGCGGCAGGAAGCGGGCGTATCCGTCGGTCACCAGGCCGGACGACTCGCGGATCCCGAGCCCGGCCGCCTCGTCCTCCACGACCCACGCGCCGAGCACGACGCGGTTGCCGTCGAAGTCGGGCAGCGGGGCGAGGGCCTGGTAGCAGCTGGGCTCGTCCCGTACGACGGGTGCGGCGCCCCGCTCGTGGACGGTGACCCCGGCGCCCTCGCGGCCCAGCAGCGGCTTGACGACGTACCCGCCGTCGGCGGCCAGTTCGCGCGGGCCGTCGAGGTAGGCGGGCAGCAGGTTGGGGTGGCCGGGGTACAGCTCCCACAGGACGGCGAGGAGCGCCTTGTTGGACAGGAGCATCTTCCACGCCGGTTCGATCCAGCAGGTGGTGCCGGTGCCGCCGCCGTTGTCGAGGGTGTCGAGGACGTACGGGCCGAACGGGTCGGTGACCAGCCACTCCCACGGGTACAGCTTGAAGCAGCTGCGGATGAAGCGGAGCCGGTCGTCGACGAAGCGGCCCGAGAGGCGGTCCCAGCCGATCTGCTCCACCGACAGCGCCTCGGTCTCGATCCCGGCCTGCTCGGCGGTCTCGCGCAGATACGCGACCGTCATCAGGTCCTCGCCGATCTCGTCGCCGTCGGAGTGGACGAAGTGCAGCGGGCCGGGCGGCAGGAGGCGCGCCTGGCGCCGCCAGGCGTCGACCAGGCGCTCGTGGAGCGAGTTCCACTGGTCGGCGCCGGGGAACCGCTCCTCCATCCAGAACCACTGCGGGCTCGCGGCCTCGACCAGCGAGGTCGGCGTGTCCGCGTTGTACTCCAGCAGTTTGGCGGGGCCCCGGCCGTCGTAGCGCAGGTCGAACCGGCCGTACACGGACGGCAGTTCGGCGCGGCGCCGCCAGGACTCGGCGACCAGCGCGGCGAGCCGCCGGTCGGTGATGCCGAGATCGGCGAAACGTTCCCGCTCCACGATGTGCGCGGCGGCCTCCAGGCACATGCCGTGCAGTTCCTCGACGACCTCCTCCAGGGTCTCGACCTCGGGGAGGGTGAAGGAGTAGTAGGCGCTCTCGTCCCAGTAGGGGCGCAGGGTGCCGTCGGGGTGGCGGGTCAGCGGATAGACGCAGCCCTGCTCCTCGACGATGCGCTGCCAGTCGGGGCGGGGTTCGATGGTGTGGCGTTCCATGGCTGCGTACGGCTTCCGGCTCAGCCGCCGCCGCTGCCGGAGCAGCCGAAGCCGCCGCGCTGCACGGCGGACTTGTCGAAGCTGCCGCCCTCGACGCGGCCGTTGCTGGACGAGCCGCCGTAGTAGTACGACCCGCCGCCTCCGCTGCCGCTGCTTCCGCTGCCGCGGTTGTCGTCGCGGCACTTGTAGTCGGGCAGGACCTCGCGGGTGATCGGGTCGACGCACCGCCGGTCGGGCTCGGAGCTGCCGCAGGAGGTGAGGGTCAGCGCGAGGGCGCCCATCCCTCCCAGGACGACGTGGCTCGATCGCAGTCTGCGCATGTGGTTCTCCCCCGTTGACGCGTGGAACGCGCACACCTTAGCCCTGCCGTCGGGCGCCCGGAACGCGGGGGCGCGGGGGCGCTTGCCGACCGGCGCCCGCCGATCCGCGCGCCGCCGCCGGCGCGCGGGGCGCCGGCGGCGGCACCGGGCGGCGTGCGCGGCCCGGTGCCGGGCGGGTCAGAGCGCGTACTTCACCACCCACGTGATGGCGTTCCGGTCCGTCGTGAGCTTGCCGCACTTGGCCACCTTGTCGCCGACCGACTGGAGGTAGCCGCAGGCCGGGTTCTGGATGGTCGTCCGCGCGCCGTCCCGCAGGGCGGGGATGCGCCATCCCGCGGTGCCCTTCCCGTCCTTGCAGGACCGGAGGGAGACGAGGCCGCCCTTGGGGTTGGCGGCCATGCACACCGCGCCGGGCAGCGTGCCGATGCTGCGGCTGGCGTACTTGCCGGGCGCGTGGGTCTTCCACTGGAACGCCATCGAGGCACGGCAGTCGCCGAGGGTGAGGTTCCTGTTGAAGCCGTTGCCCTTGAGGCAGGTGCCGGTCGCCTTGTTGACGAGGTAGAAGGACCCCGTCCCCTTCGCCTGTGCGGTCGACACGGGTCCGGCGACGGTCATTCCGAGCGCGAGCACGGAGGTCACGGCGGTGGCGGCGGCCTTGGTCCTGAGATTCATGGAGCGAACATCCCCCTGGGAGAAAAAGCCGGAGGGGAGCGGGCTGGTCAGACGCGCTCCCGGAACGACCTCATGTATAGCGGCCAAGTGGCGTGTTTCTCACGGGAGTTGAGCTAAAACTGAGACTTCGGTCAATCGCTCATACGCCGGGGCCGGCACGACGTTGCAGGCTTCGTCGAAGACGACGTCCTGATCTCCGGTCGCCGCCGCTTCACGCACAGCGGGATGCGCGGCCAGGGAGTCCGGGCAGGCGGCCGCCCGCTCGTACCCCTTCGCCCGGCGGGGCCGGCCTGCCCGCCGGGGCCCCCGCGGTCGTCCCGGCTGGTCACGGCAGTACGCGGCACAGTGCTTCCAGCGCGCCCGGCCAGGCGCTGTCGGTGGGGGTGGCGTAGCCGACGACGAGGGCGTCGCGGCCGGGCGGGGTGTCCGGGTGGCGGAAGGCGTCCAGGCCCTGCAGCGCGAGGCCCTGGAGGGCGGCGGCGCGCAGGACGGCCCGCTCGCTGCCGGGCGGCAGTTCCAGCACGGCGTGCAGTCCGGCGGCGATGCCGGTGACGCGGATGTGGGGCGAGCGTTCGGCGAGCGCGGCCACGAGCTGGTCGCGGCGGCGCCGGTAGCGGAGCCGTACACCGCGCACGTGCCGGTCGTACGCGCCCGAGGTGAGGAACTCGGCCAGGGTGAGCTGCTCCAGGCTGCTCGACGCCCATTCGATGTCGCCCTTCGCGGCCAGCACCTCCTCCATCAGGTGCCGGGGCGGGACCATCCAGCCGAGGCGCAGCCCGGGCGCGAGGGACTTGCTGGCGGTCCCGAGGTAGACCACCCGTTCGGGGTCGAGGCTCTGCAGGGCGCCGACGGGCTGCCGGTCGTACCGGAACTCGCCGTCGTAGTCGTCCTCCAGGACCAGCCCGCCGGTGCTCCGCGCCCAGTCGATCAGGGCGGTGCGCCGCCCGGGGGCGAGGGCGCCGCCGAGCGGGAACTGGTGGGCCGGCGTGATGAGCACGGCGCCTGGGCGGGGCCCGCCGTCCCCGGTCAGGGCGTCGACGCGGGTGCCGTCCGCGTCGAGCGGCAGCGCGGGGGTGCGCAGCCCGGCGGCGTGGAGGGCGGCCCAGTGCACGTCGAGGCCGTACGACTCGACGGCGACGTCCCGGACGCGGCGGCCCCGCAGGACGGCGGCGAGCAGCAGCAGCCCCTGGGCGAAGCCGGAGCAGACGACGATCCGGTCCGGCTCCGCGCGCACGCCCCGCGAGCGGGCCAGGTACTCGGCGAGGGCGGCGCGCAGCTCGGGCCTGCCGCGCGGGTCGGCGTACCCGAACGCCTCGTGCGGGGCGTTCGTCAGGGCGCGGCGGGCCGCCTTCAGCCATTCGGCGCGCGGGAAGGACGCGAGGTCCGGTGTGCCGGGGTGCAGGGTGTGCAGGGGCTTGCCGGTGCGGGAGCGGGTGCGCTGCCACGGCAGCTGGGGCGGGGACGCCGGGCGTCGGGCGGGCGCGGCGGCGGCGCGCGGGGCGACGCGGGTGCCGGAGCCCTGCCGGGCGGTGAGCCAGCCCTCGGCGACGAGCTCGGCGTAGGCGTCGGCGACGGTGTTGCGGGCGACGCCCAGGTCGGCGGCGAGCGTACGGGACGACGGCAGGCGGGTGCCGGGGGCGAGACGGCCGGTCCTGACCGCGTCGCGCAGGGCGTCCATCAGCCCGGCGCGCAGGGCGGGGCCCCGGATCTCCAGGTGCAGGTCGGCGCCGAACGCGGCGGAAATGGCCCGTGATTCCGTCATGGAAGTGGACCATACCGGGGCGCCAACGCGGGCGTACGGTCGAGGACATGACGACGAACACGCAGCAGACGCAGACCACTGAGGACAGCCACGCGGACGCCGCCCCCGCGACCGGCTCGTACGCCCCCGAGCACCCGGCCCGCCTCAACCCGGCGGCGCTCGTCCCGGATGTGTACAAAGCGATGGTCCGGCTGGACGCCGCCGCGAACCAGGGCCTCGACCCGGTGCTGGTCGAGCTGGTGAAGATCCGCTGCTCGCAGGTCAACCACTGCGCCTTCTGCCTCGACATGCACACCAAGGACGCGCTGGCGGCCGGGGAGAGCGTCGAGCGGATCGTGCAGCTCAGCGCCTGGCGGGAGTCGCGGCACTTCTACACGGAGAAGGAGGCCGCGGCGCTCGAACTGGCCGAGGCCGTCACGGTCCTGACCGACGGCTTCGTCCCGGACGAGGTGTACGAGCGGGCGGCGAAGCACTTCGACGAGGCTGAGCTGGCCCGGCTCATCTCCTCGATCATCGTGATCAACGCGTGGAACCGGTTCGCCGTGACGTGCCGCTCGGTGCCGGGCCACTACACGCCGGGGCAGTTCAAGGGCCACACCGCGTGACGGCAGAGCGCGCGGCGGACCCCGCCGAGGCGTTCCGGGCGCTGCACCACGGCCGGGCTCCGCAGGACCCGCTGGTCCTGCCCGGCCCGTGGGACGCGGCGAGCGCCCGGGTCTTCGCCGAGGCGGGGTTCCCCGCGCTGGCGACGCCGTCCGCGGGGGTGGCGGCGTCGCTCGGGTACGAGGACGGGCACACCCCGGCGGACGAGATGTTCGCCGCGGTGGCCCGGATCGTCCGGGCCGTGGACGTGCCCGTCTCGGCCGACCTGGAGGGCGGCTACGGGCTGGCGCCGAAGGAGCTGGCCGCGCGGGTGCTGGACACGGGCGTGGCCGGGGTGAACCTGGAGGACAGCCACGGGCACGAACTGAAGGACCCGGAGGCGCACGCCGAGTGGCTGGCGGAGTTCCGGTCGGCGGTGGGCGGCGCGGTGTTCCTGAACGCGCGCGTGGACACCTACGCACGGGGTGTCCCGGACCCCGAGGAGACGGTGCGGCGGGCCCGGCTGTACGTGGCGGCCGGGGCGGACGGGCTGTACCCGCTGCTGGCGCCGCCGGAGCTGCTGCCGGTCCTGCGCGCCGAGACGGGCGTGCCGCTCAACGTGCTCGCCTCGCCGGACGGCCCCCCGCCGGCCGAGCTGGGCCGGCGGGGCGCCTCCCGGATCACGTACGGGCCCCACCTCCAGCGCCGGGCGGTCCAGTCCCTGCGGGACCTCGCGCGGGAGCTGCGGGACGGGCCGCAAATCGGTTGAGGCGGCGCGCGCCGGTGGGATAGCAAGGCCGGGTGATGCGCGGAGAGAAGGTCGGGCTGCGGGCCCGGCACAGCGAGGACATCCCGGTCTTCCAGGCGGAGTTGTACAACGACGTGGTGACCCGGACCCGTGTCGACTCGCGGCCCTGGGTGCCCGTGCCGCAGGGCACGGAGAAGACGCCGAACGCGGCCGGCGCGCAGGTGGAGAGCGCGACGCCGTTCTCCGTGGTCGAGCTGGAGACGGGCGAACTGGCGGGCGAGGCCGGGCTGTGGGGCATCGACACCCACAACCGCCTCGCCCACCTGGGCATCTCACTGCGCCCGGCGTTCCGGGGCCGGGGCCTGGCCACGGACGTGGTGCGGGTGCTGTGCGCGTACGGGTTCGCCGTGCGCGGGCTGCGGCGGCTCCAGATCGAGACGCTCGCCGACAACGCCCCGATGATCGCCACCGCCCGGCGCGCCGGCTTCACCCTGGAGGGCACCCTGCGTAGCTCGGCGTGGGTGTACGGCGGTTTCGCCGACGAGGTGGTCCTCGGGCTGCTGGCGGAGGAGTGGCGGGAGTAGCCCCCGCGCGCGGCGGCCCGGCGGTGTGCCGGGCCGCCGGGCGGTCACTTGGGGAGCCAGGTCTTCCAGGTGGCCTCGTTGGCCTTGACCCACTTCTCGGCCGCGGCCTTCGGGGACATCTTCCGGTCGGCGATCATCAGGGCGACCTCGTTCTGCTGCTCGGTCGTCCACGTGAAGTTCTTCAGGAACTCGGCCGCCTCACCGCCGTTCTTCGCGAAGTCCGCGTTGAGGTACTTCTGCAGCGGTGTGTTCGGGTAGCCGCAGGCGACCTTCTCCGGGTCGGCGTCGCAGCCCTCCTTGTGCGGGGGCAGCTTCACCTCGACCAGGTCGACCTGCGCGTTCAGCCACTGCGGGGTCCACCAGTAGGTGAGGAACGGCTTCTTCTCCTCGGCGTACTTCTTGATCGCGGTGATCTGCGCCGCCTCGGAACCCGCGTACTTGGTCTTCAGGTTCAGCTTCAGGTTCTTGATGATCGCGTCGTCGTGGGTGACGTAGTCGGGCGAGCCCTCCAGGATCTGGCCCTTGCCGCCGCTCTCGGCGGTCGCGAAGTGCTTGGCGTACTTGTCGAGGTTCTTCCAGTCCGTCACGTCCGGGTGGGCGTCGGCGAAGTACTTGGGCACGTACCAGCCGATGTGCCCGGTCACGCCGAGGTCCCCGCCCCTGACGACGGTCTTCTTCTCCTCGACGTAGTTCTTCTCCTCCTTGGGGTGGCCCCAGTCCTCCAGGATCGCGTCCACGTCGCCCTTGGACAGCGCGTCCCAGGCGAGGACCTCGCCCAGCTGCTGCGTCCTGACCTTGTAGCCGAGCTCGTTCTCCAGGAGGTACGCGGCGACGGCCGTGTTGGCCTGGGCGCCGACCCAGGAGGGGACGGTCAGCGTGACGGTCTTGCCGTCGGAGCCCGCCTGCTGGGACTTGCCGGTCTCGGCGGCCCCGCACGCGCTGAGCGTGAGCACCCCGAGCGCGGCGGCGACCGCGGTGGCGGTACGGACCGCGTGGGCGGTGCGGGTGGTGCGGGCGGGGCTGGTGGGGCGGGTGGTACTGGCACTGGGCATGGAGGTGTTCCTTCGGAGGGTGTTCCTTGGGCGGGACGGACGGGAGGGGCGGGAAGGCGGGAGGTCAGCGCGTGGGCTGCTTGCGGGCCGTGGGCTGGGTGACGCGGTCGAGGACCAGGCCGAGGCAGACGATCGCCAGTCCGGCGGTCATCCCGAGGCCCATCTCGCCGCGCGACAGTCCCTTCACCACGTCGTAGCCGAGCGCGCCGCCGCCGACGAGGCCGCCCACGACGACCACGGCGAGGACCAGGACGACGCCCTGGTTGACGGCGAGCTTCAGCGCCGGGCGGGCCAGCGGCAGCTGCACCTGGAAGAGCTGCTGCCGGGTGGAGGCGCCCATGGAGCGGGCCGCCTCGAGCGCCGCCGGGTCGACCTCCCGTACGCCCTGGGTGGTGATGCGGATGACGGCCGGCAGCGCGTACACGACCGCCGCGATGATCGCCGCGGCGCGGCTGACGCCGAACAGGGCGACCACCGGGATCAGGTACACGAACTGCGGCATCGTCTGGAGCGTGTCCAGGACCGGCCGCAGCCAGCGCTCCACGAGGCGGACGCGGGCGCACGCCACACCGGTGAGGACGCCCACGACGAGCGTGACGGCGAGCGCGGCGACGACCTGCGACAGGGTGTCGAGGGACTTCGTCCACACGCCGAGCACCCCGGTCGCGGCGAGCGCGGCCGTCGCCGTCAGCGCGGTCAGCCACGTGCCGACCAGCCGCGCCAGCACGGCGACGAGCAGCAGCATCGCCCACCAGGGCAGCCACTGGAGGCCGTCGCGCAGCGGGTTGAGCAGCCCCAGCGTGAACGCGTCCGACCAGACCTGGGTGCCGCCGACGAGCGGCACGCCCGTGGACAGGTGGTCGACGACCCAGTCCTGCGCCCGGTTGACGGGGGTGGAGATGTCGTACGTCCAGCCGCGCGGCCAGGCGGTGCCCAGCGCGAGCCCCGCGAGCGTGGCCGCCAGGGTGCCGCCGAGGGCGAGCCCCCAGGCGGACCGGCCGTGCAGCACGCCGCGGCGCGGCGCGGCGGCCTCGCCCAGCCGGTCGCCGGCGGCGGCGGTCGTGCGGTCCAGCCACACGGCGATCAGCACGATCGGGATGCCCGCGGCGAGGGCCTTGCCCACGTCGACGGTGGAGAGCGCCGAGTAGACCTCCTCGCCCAGGCCGCCCGCGCCGACGAGCGCGGCGATGACCACCATGGACAGCGCCATCATGATCGTCTGGTTGAGGCCGAGGAGCATCTGGCGGCGGGCCAGCGGGAGGCGCGCGGTCCACAGCCGCTGGCGGCCGTTGGCGCCGAGCGACACGGCGGCCTCCAGCACGCCGGGGTCGGCGGAGCGCAGGCCGAGCGCGGTGAGCCGGGCCATGGGCGGGGCCGCGTAGATGACCGTGCAGAACAGCGCGGCGGGCGTGCCGGTGCCGAAGACCAGCACGAACGGCAGCAGGTACGCGAAAGCGGGCAGCACCTGCATGGTGTCCAGGACCGGCCGGAGCACGCGGTCCACCCGGTCCGAGAGGCCCGCGGCCAGGCCGATGAGCACGCCGAGCAGCGCGGCGACGGCCACGGCGACGACCATCAGGGCGAGGGTGAGCAGCGTGGCGTCCCACATGCCGAGCAGCCCGCACGCGGCGAACGCGCCGAACGCCACGGCCGCGACCCGCGCCCCGCGCCGGTCGAACCCGGCCGCGCGCCAGGCCAGCAGCACCCCGGCGGCGAGTACGCCCGCCCAGCCCATGGCGGCGAGCCCCTGGTAGACGGCGTCCACGGCGTCGGTGGCGGTGTTGGACAGGTGGAGCAGGAAGTACAGGAAGAGGGGGTGGGTGTCCCGGTTGTCGAGCACCCAGCGGTTGGCGTCGTCCAGCGGCCCGGAGATGTCCACGGTCAACCCGGCGGGCCACCCGCCGCCCCCGAGGAGCAGGGCGCCCGCGACCGCGAGCACGGCGACCAGCAGGACCGCGCCGGCTCCCCGGAGCTTCCGCGCCGTTCGCCGGGCGCGACCGGGGCCGGGCGTACCGGTACCGTCGCCCGTTCCTCCCGCGCCGGAGGCCGTGGCGGCCGCGGTGCCGGTGCCGGCCGCGGTCGCCGCGTCGGGGCGGGTCGCCGTGCCGGTGGCGGGCGTCGCGCCGGTGGCGGGCGTCGCTCCGGAGGCCGTGGCGCCCTGCGCGGGGTCGCCGCCCGTGGCCGCAGCACCGGAGGCCGGGGACGGCGGGGTCGGGGACGGCGTGTGGTCGACGGTCGTGGGGGGCCCGTCGTTCACCGCCGTCCCGTGCTGGGCGGGGGCGCCGGGCTGCCGGGGTATGGCGCGGGTCGCGGGGGGCCGCTTCTCACCCGGGTCCTGTTTGCGGGCGGTCGTGGGACTCATGCCGCCGCCTTTCCGGCCGGGGCCGCGACCCCCGCGACGACCCCCAGCAGGGTCTGCGGGTCCACGACGCCCAGGCAGCGGCCGTTCTCGACGACGCGCACCGGGGCGCCGCCGCCGTGCGCGGCCGCCGTGATGGCCTCGGAGACGGTCGCGCCGGGCGGCACCGCGGGCCCGTGCTGGGCGTCGTCGGCGCGGGCCGGGCGCATCGCGGTCCGGACGGTCACGACCTGCTCGCGCGGCACGTCCCGGACGAAGTCCCGTACGTAGTCGTCGGCGGGCGCGCCGACGATCTCCTCGGGCGTGCCCAGCTGGACGATCCGCCCGTCGCGCATCAGGGCGATCCGGTCGCCGACGCGCAGCGCCTCGCCGAGGTCGTGGGTGATGAACACCATCGTGCGGCCCTCCTCGCGGTGGAGCCGTACGACCTCCTCCTGCATGTCGCGGCGGATCAGCGGGTCGAGCGCGCTGAACGGCTCGTCGAACAGCAGCACCTCGGGGTCGACGGCGAGCGCGCGGGCGAGCCCCACACGCTGCTGCTGGCCGCCGGAGAGCTGGCCCGGCTTGCGGTGCTCCAGCCCGGCGAGGCCGACCTTGGCGACGAACCGCGCCGCGCGCTCCCGCCGTTCGGCGCGGCCGACGCCCTGGATCTCCAGGCCGTAGGCGACGTTGTCGAGGACGGAGCGGTGCGGGAGCAGCCCGAAGTGCTGGAAGACCATGGCGGCGCGGCGGCGGCGCAGTTCGCGCAGGCTGCGGCCGTCCATGGCGAGCACGTCGTCGCCGTCGATCTCCAGGGTGCCGGAGGTCGGTTCGATGAGCCGGGTCAGGCAGCGCACGAGGGTGGACTTGCCGGAGCCGGACAGGCCCATGACGACGAAGGACTCGCCCTTGCGGACGTCGAAGGACACGTCCCGTACGGCGGCGGTGCAGCCGGTGCGGGCGCGCAGCTCGGCCTGGCTCAGACCGGCCAGGGCGGGGTCGCCGGGGACGCGGTCGGCCTTGGGTCCGAAGACCTTCCACAGGTCGCGGACGGCGAACACGGGCGTACCGGTGCCGGCGGCCGTCTCCACGGCGGTGGCGGTGGCGGTGGCGTTCATCGGGTCTCACCTCGCAGCAGGTCGGCGGCCTTCTCCCCGACCATGAGCACCGCCACCATCGGGTTGACGGCGGTCATGGTCGGGAAGACCGACGCGTCGGCGACGCGCAGCCCTTCGACGCCGCGCACCCGCAGTCGCGGGTCCACCACGGCCATGTCGTCGTCGGCGGCGCCCATCCGGCAGGTGCCGGCGGGGTGGTAGACGGTGTGGGCGGCCTTGCGGGCGTACTCGGACAGCTCCTCGTCACCGGTGATCTCCGGTCCGGGGCACACCTCGCGCTTCAGCCAGCCGGCGAGCGGCTCGGTGCGGGCGATCTCGCGGGCCAGGCGGATGCCGTCCACGAGGGTGCGCGCGTCGTAGTCGTCCTCGTCGGTGAAGTACCGGAAGTCCAGGGCGGGTTTCACCCGGGGGTCGGCGCTGGTCAGGTAGAGGCGGCCGCGGCTGCGCGGCTTGGGGATGTTCGGGGTCATCGACACGCCGTGCGCGGGCTTCTCGTAGCCGAGGCGCTCGGGGTTGTCGGTGAAGGGGATCTGGTAGAAGTGGAACATCAGGTCCGGGCCGGGCGCTTCGGGGTCGCGGCGGACGAACAGCCCGGCGTCGCTGTCCATCGCGGAGTTGTCGGGGATGGGCCCGTGGGTCTCCCAGACGATCACGGACTCGGGGTGGTCGAGCAGGTTCTCGCCGACGCCCGGCAGGTCGTGGGTGACGGGGATGCCGAGCGCCTCCAGGTCCCGCTTCGGGCCGATGCCGGAGTGCATGAGCAGCCGGGGCGTGTCGACGGCGCCCGCGCACAGGACCACCTCGCGGCGGGCGGTCAGCAGCGTCTCGGTGCCGTCCTTGGCGCGGACGTGGACGCCGCGCGCCCGGCCGCCTTCGAGCTCCAGGCGGTACGCCCAGGTCTCCAGCAGGATGCGGAGGTTCGGACGCTCGTCCATCACGGGGTGGAGGTAGGCGACGGAGGCGGAGGAGCGCTTGTTGTCCTCCGGGTGGTAGGCGAGGTCGAAGAAGCCGACGCCCTCGTGGAACGGCTTGCGGTTGAAGCCCTCCACGCGCGGGACGCCGAGCGCCTGCTGCGCGGCGTCCACGAAGTCGCGGGCGATCGGGTTCCGGTCCTTCTCGTCGACCGGGACGATGTTGTTCAGGAGCCGGTCGTAGTACGGGTCCATGGCGGCGGCGTGCCAGCCGTCGGCGCCCGCGTCGGACCACTCGTCCCAGTCGGACGGGAGCGGCTTGAACGAGATGAGCGTGTTGTGCGAGGAGCAGCCGCCCAGTACGCGGGCGCGGCTGTGCCGGATGTGGCTGTTGCCGCGTGGCTGCTCGACGGTGGGGTAGTCGTAGTCCAGGTCGCCGCCGAGGAGGCCCAGCCAGCGGCGCAGGGTGAGGACGTCGGGCCGGTCGCGGTCGTCGGGGCCGCCCTCGACGACGGCGACGGTGACGGCCGGGTCGGCGCTCAGGCGGTGGGCGATGACGGACCCCGCGGTGCCGCCGCCGACGATGACGTAGTCGTACTCGGCCGTGGTCTGTTCGATGGTGTGTTCAGGGGTGCTGTTCATGTGTGGGTGTGCTTCCTGCGTCCCGTGCGGTCGTGGGTGTCTGCTGCTCAGCCCTTGAACCAGCGCACGGGGCGCGGGCGAGGTTCTGGTAGACGTGCTTGCTCTCGCGGTACTCGGCGAGTCCCGCGGGGCCGAGTTCGCGGCCGATGCCGCTCTTGCCGAAGCCGCCCCACTCGGCCTGGGGGAGGTAGGGGTGGAAGTCGTTGATCCAGACGGTGCCGTGGCGCAGCCGTGCGGCGACCCGGCGGGCGCGGCCCGCGTCGGCGGACCAGACGCCTCCGGCGAGGCCGTACTCGGTGTCGTTGGCGAGGGCGACGGCCTCGTCCTCCGTGCGGAACGTCTCGACGGTGAGGACCGGCCCGAAGACCTCCTCGCGGACGATCCGCATGCCGCGGTGGCAGCGGTCGAGGACGGTCGGCCGGTAGAACCAGCCGTCCTGGAGGTGGGGTTCGGCGGGGCGTCCGCCGCCGGCGCGCAGCACGGCGCCCTCGGCGAGCGCGGAGGCGACGAAGTCCTCGGTACGGGCGAGCTGGGCGGCCGAGACGAGGGGGCCGCACTCGACGCCGGGGTCGGTGCCGCGGCCGATGCGGATGCGGTCGGCGCGGCGCGCCAACTCCGCGACGAAACGTTCCCTCAGGGACTCCTCGACGATGAGCCGGGAGCCGGCCGAGCAGACCTGGCCGCTGTGGATGAACGCGGCGTTCAGGGCCTGGTCGACGGCGGTGTCGAAGCCCTCGGCGGTGGTGCAGGCGTCGGCGAAGACGACGTTCGGGTTCTTGCCGCCGAGTTCGAGGGCGACCTTCTTGACCGAGTCGGCGGCGGCGCGCATCACCTTCGTGCCGCTGGCGAGGCCGCCGGTGAAGGACACCAGGTCCACGTCGGGGTGTTCGGCCATCCGGGCGCCGACCGGGTCGCCGGGGCCGGTGACGAGGTTGGCGGCGCCGGCGGGCAGGCCCGCCTCGTCCAGCAGCCGCATCAGGGCGATGGTCGTCAGCGGGGTGATCTCGCTCGGCTTGACGACGACGGTGTTGCCCGCGGCGAGCGCGGGCGCGATCTTCCAGCTGGCCTGGAGCAGCGGGTAGTTCCACGGCGTGATGAGCGCGCACACGCCGACCGGCTCGTGGACGACGACGCTGTGCACGTCGGGTGACCCGGCGTCGACCACGCGGCCGGTCTCGTTGACGACGAGGTCCGCGAAGTAGCGGAAGGCGTCGGTGACGCAGTCCACGTCGACGCGGCCCTCTTCGAGGGTCTTGCCCGCGTCGAGGCTCTCCAGCAGGCCCAGTTCCTCGCGGTCGCGCTGGAGGAGGTCCGCCACGCGCCGCAGCAGCGCGGCCCGTTCCGCGACCGGGGTGGACGGCCACGGCCCGCGGCCTTCGCCGAATGCCCGGTGTGCTGCGGCGATCGCGGCGTCGGCGTCCCGCGCCCCGCCTTCCGCGACGACCGCGAGGATCGTCGCGTCGGCGGGGTCGAGGACCTCCCGGGTGGCTCCGGAAGCGGCCGTCCGCCACTCCCCCGCCACATAGATGCTGTTCTCCTGGTGCTCCGACACTTCGCGTTTTGCCTTCCGTACCCGGTGCGGTCAGGACCGTCCGTGACCGGCGACCGGGGCCCCTGCCCGAGAGACCGGAAAGCATGCGCCAAAGTGGCGGGCGTCACTCACGCGAGGTCGTCGGCGTCCCCCCGCACGTCGTCGTCGGCGCGCAGTCCGGCGACCCACAGCGGGGTCAGCCAGTGCGTGACGAGCGCGGCGAACAGCGCGGCGAAGAGGGTGCGGCCGTCCGCCCGCACCTCCGTCGCCCACAGCAGCGCGCCGAACCCGGCCGTGCCGGCCAGGAGCAGCGCCGTGGTGATCCGGTGGGCGATGGCGCGGACCCGGTCGCGCTCGGCGCGCTGCCGCTCGTCGAGCATCCGGGCGCGCAGTTCGAGCAGGCCGCGCGTGGCACCGTTGATGGCGCCCGTCGCGACCACCCACGGCAGCAGCAGGCCGAGCATCGCGAACAGCGCCCACCGCGCGTCCCCGACGACCAGGGCCAGCCACGCGGCGGCCGCGCCGGCGGTCAGCACGACGTGCGCGGCGACCAGCGCCCGCCTGCGGCCCGCCGTGGCGAACAGCGGCGCGGCCTCGCGCCGGTTCATGATCGCGTACATCCGCCGGTCGAAGCGTGTCGCGGTCCTCATGCGGTGGTCCTCCCGTTTTCCCCGTAGATCTCCTGTGTGAGCGGCTGGAACGGCTCCAGGGAGAACAGCGCCTCCACGGGGAGCCGGAAGTGGGCGGCCAGCTTCAGGGCCAGGTCGAGGCTGGGGTTGTACTGCCCGCGCTCGATGTAGCCGATGGTCTGGTAGTGGACGCCCACCGCCTCTGCCAGTGCCTGCCGGGACACCTTCCGTTCGGCCCTCACGACGGCCAGCCTGTTGTGCACCTGCTCGCTCATGTATAAGAAGTACTACATCTGATCTTAGGTGTGCAACAGAAAGCCCCCGGCGGCGCGAGGCCGTCCGGGGGCAGTCCGGTACTACGGGGTGGAGCGGGTGGTTCAGATGAGGCCGAGGCCGCGCACCGCGTCGCGCTCCTCCGCCAGCTCCTGCACCGAGGCGTCGATGCGGGTGCGGGAGAACTCGTTGATGTCCAGGCCCTGGACGATCTCGTACGTGCCGTCCTTGCAGGTGACCGGGAAGGAGGAGATGAGGCCCTCCGGGACGCCGTACGAGCCGTCGGACGGGATGCCCATGGAGGTCCAGTCGCCCTCGGCGGTGCCGTTGACCCAGGTGTGGACGTGGTCGATGGCGGCGTTGGCGGCGGACGCGGCGGAGGACGCGCCGCGGGCCTCGATGATGGCCGCGCCGCGCTTGGCGACGGTCGGGATGAACTCCTCGGCCAGCCACTGCTCGTCGTTGACGACCTCGGCGGCGTTCTTCCCGCCGATGGTGGCGTGGAAGATGTCCGGGTACTGCGTGGCGGAGTGGTTGCCCCAGATCGTCAGCCGCTTGATGTCGGAGACGGCGGCGCCGGTCTTCGCGGCGAGCTGCGAGATCGCGCGGTTGTGGTCGAGGCGGGTCATCGCGGTGAAGCGCTCGGCCGGCACGTCCGGCGCGGCGGCCTGGGCGATGAGGGCGTTGGTGTTGGCCGGGTTGCCGACGACGAGGACCTTGATGTCGTCCGCGGCGTTGTCGTTGATGGCCTTGCCCTGCGGCTTGAAGATGCCGCCGTTGGCCTCCAGCAGGTCACCGCGCTCCATGCCCTTGGTGCGGGGGCGGGCGCCGACGAGGAGGGCGATGTTCGCGCCGTCGAAGGCGACGTTCGGGTCGTCGGTGATGTCGATGCCGCGCAGCAGCGGGAAGGCGCAGTCGTCGAGCTCCATGGCGGTGCCCTCGGCGGCCTTCAGGCCCTGCGGGATCTCCAGGAGGCGCAGCTTGACCGGCACGTCGGCGCCGAGCAGGTGACCGGAGGCGATGCGGAAGAGCAGCGCGTAGCCGATCTGGCCGGCCGCGCCGGTGACGGTGACATTCACGGGAGTGCGGGTCATGTGCGATCTCCGTAAGACAGCTGGCGGTGGGGGTCCCTGCCCCGGGTGGCGGACGTCTTCCGCGCCGAGGATGCCCGGTGTCGCCGCGCACTCTCTCGACGTGGAGATATCCAGCGGTCAGGCTATCCGACCCGGTACCCCTTGAACCCCCGCCCCCTTGTGGTCCAGCTCACCCGGTCGGGGGACGCCCGGGCGGTCCGCGCCGGGCCTCCGCACGGTCAGGGGGCCTCCGTACAGCCCGTGGCGCCGCTGCGCAGCGTGGCGCAGGCGCTCGCGTCGGTACCCGCCGGGACGACGACCATCGGGGTGTACGCGTCGCCGTCCGCGTCGGCCGTGGCGCTGCGGGTGGCGCCGCCGGCCGCGGTGACCTGGACGGTGTCACCGGGCGCCGCGCGGCTGACGCGGGCCCAGGAGGCCCGGCAGGCGCGGCTGTAGCGCACCTCCACGAGGGCGGTGTCGACGATGGTGGACGCGACCGTGGAGGCGTGGGCGCCGCCGCAGCCCATGGTGTGCGGGTCCTGCCCGTCGCAGGCGCCCCGGTAGCAGCCCACACCGACGGGCAGGCTGGGCGTGGCGCCGTCGGCCGGGGCCGCGGGTTTCGCGTCGGCGGGGCGGGCGGCGGGCCGCGGTCCGCGCGGGTCGCCGAGCCCGGACAGGAGCATGACCGCCCCGAACACGAGGAGGGTGCCCAGCGCCCCGGCGAAGAACATCAGCACGGTCCGGCCATGGCGCTCGCCGTCGCCGCGGGTGGCCGCGCCTCGCGGGACCGCGGGGCGGGGGGCCGCGGGCCGGGCGGCTGCGGGCCGGTCAGGACGCGGGCGATGCCGGTGGGCTGACGGGGCGTACGGGGCGCCGCCGGCGGGCTCACCGGGGCGCGCGTACGGCGTGCCGGCGCCGGGCCCGCCCCCGGACCCGCCTCGGGTGGCGCCCCCGGAGGCGCTCGCGGCAGCACCCGGGGAGGCGCCGGCGGACGGCGCGGGCCGCGCGGGCGCGTCGAGGGCGGCACGGGCCTGGGCGAGGCGGATGTCCTCCAGGGTCTGGTCGCGGCGCTGCTCGGCGCGGCTCCAGGCGCGTTCGGCCAGCTCCCACAGGGTGACCAGGTGCACCGGGTCCGTACCGGTCGCCTCGGCCAGGGCCAGGACGGCGTCCTTGGGCGCGAGCAGCCGCCCGTTCAGATACCGCTCCCAGGACGTCCTGCCGTACCCGGTGCGGTCCGCGAGCGCGCCGAGTCCCAGCCCGCCGCGGTCCACCAGCCTGCGCAGCGTGCCGGCGAACTCCCGTACCTCCGGGTCCAGTTCCTCCGGCAGCGCCTTCCAGCGAGGCATCGCTCAGCGCCCCCCTCTTGTCATCGGGCCTCCGGACCCCCCGGCCGCCCGGCACGCCCGTGCGAACGCGCGCGCCCAGGATGGCAGTTCCGGCAGCCGGTTTCCCAGTTGTGCCCCAGCGCTCACACAGTTCCGGAATGGTCACTTCCGTGCCACAGGCCCCGGACATACCTTGATCGGAGTTTGGCGGGTGCATGACGCTGTTCCTGCGTGCGGCGCCCGTCCTGTACTCGGGGGAGGGGATGGGCGCCGCCGTCCAGCGCGCCCGCTCGTCGCGGGGGCGGCCCCGCGACGCGCGGTCGCGCGCCGGGCCGTTCCGTAGCGGGCGCTCCGCACCGGGCCGTCCGGCACCGGACGGTTCCGCGCCGGGCCCTGCCCCGCCGGGCGGCTCCGGCTACCGGACGGTGAAACGGACCAGGTCCTTCAGGAACGGGATCTCCAGCCACGGGTTCGGCTGGGTCATCAGGGCGAACAGCACGATGCCGCCGCCCAGCACCCCGTACGTGATCATGTCGGTGAACCGGGACCGTACGGCGAGCATCCCGACGGACGGCAGCACACGCCGTATCCCGGCGCCTGTCAGCAGCGCGGCGCCGATCAGCAGCGCCCCGATCCTCGGCGCGTGCGGGAACGGGTCGATCCCGATGATCACCAGTCCGAGCGCGGTGAGCCCCAGGACGGTGAGCAGCGGCCACTGGCGGGCGGGCGCGGGCGCGTCGCCGGGCGCGGCCCTGCCGCCTCCCTCGGGCCGTACGGTGCCCTCGGTCACGGCGGGCGGGCGCCGGGAGCCCCCCGGTGCCTGGCCGTCGCCCTGCGCGGCACCGGCGTCCTGTACGGCGTCCGCGTCACCGGCGGTACGCGAGGCGGCGCGGGCCCGCACCGGCGGGGCCTCCGCGCCGTCCGGGCCCTCGTCCTCGTCGTCCTCGTCCCCGTGCGCGGCCGCCCTGCCGCCCGGGTGCCCGGACACGGCGACCGCCCCGGCCACGGCGGCGCCGGCCGCCGCGAGCGCCCCGGCGCCGGCGCCCGGCCCCACGACCGTCTCCGCCCCGACAGCGGCGTCCTCGTCACCGGCGGCGCCGGCGTCCGTACGGCTGCCCTCACCGTCCTCCCGCGAGGCGCCGCCCGTCCCCGCGCCGGCACCGCCGTCGGCGCCCGTGTCGGAACCGCCGTCGGCGCCCGCGTCGGGGCCGTCGGCCGGGTCGGCGCCGGAACCGGCTCCGCCGGCGGGCGCCGGACCGGCCGCGGGGGCCGCCTGCCCGCCGGGCGCGGCCGGGGTCGTACCCGGCTGGGCGGAGTCCGCCGTCGCGGGTCCGTCGTTCGGCATGGAGTGGGCCTCTTTCGGGGTCAGAGCGCCGCGCGCTCGGCGGCCTCGACGACGTTGACCAGCAGCTGCGCGCGCGTCATCGGGCCGACGCCGCCCGGGTTGGGGGCGACCCAGCCGGCCACCTCGCGCACGCCCGGGTGCACATCGCCCATGATCTTGCCGCTCTCGTCGCGGCTCACGCCCACGTCCAGCACCGCCGCGCCCGGCTTGATGTCCTCGGGCTTGATCAGGTGCGGCACGCCGGCGGCGGCGACCACGATGTCGGCCTGGCGCAGGTGCGCGGACAGGTCCCGCGTACCGGTGTGGCACTGGGTCACCGTCGCGTTCTCGGAGCGCCGCGTCAGCAGCAGCGGCATCGGGCGCCCGATCGTCACGCCGCGCCCCACGACCACCACGTGCGCCCCGGCGATCTCCACGCCGTGGCGGCGCAGCAGCGTCACGATGCCCGCGGGCGTGCAGGGCAGCGGCGCGGGCTCGCCGAGCACCAGCCGGCCCAGGTTCATCGGGTGCAGGCCGTCCGCGTCCTTGGCCGGGTCCATCAGCTCCAGCACCCGGTTGGTGTCCACGCCCTTCGGCAGCGGGAGCTGGACGATGTACCCGGTGCACGCCGGGTCCTCGTTCAGCTCGCGGACGACCGCCTCGATCTCCTCCTGCGTCGCCGTCGCGGGCAGCTCCCGCTGGATCGACGCGATGCCCACCTGGGCGCAGTCGCGGTGCTTGCCGGCCACGTACTTCTGGCTGCCGACGTCATCGCCGACCAGCAGTGTCCCGAGCCCCGGCGTGATGCCCCTGGCCTTCAGGTCCGCCACGCGGGCGGTCAGATCGGACTTGATCGCTGCGGCCGTGGCCTTGCCGTCGAGAATCTGGGCGCTCATGTGCCCATACTCGCGGATGACCCCCGCCCTCTTCCAATTCCGGGCGCCGGGGGCACGCGGGAGAGGTTGCGTCTGCACAACGTTCCCACATACCGACTGGACAAAAAGCGCATGGTAATACGACCATGACGGCGCAATGCCGCGGGCAGTGCCGGGGGGACGTATGCGGCGCGTACTTAGGGTGCAGGCAGTTCCTCCGCGCGGGCCGCGCGTCCCCGCACATCCCACGGAGGAACACCGCCATGAGTTTCGGCGACCCGAACAACCCTTACGGCCAGCAGCCGGCGCAGCCCGGCTACGGCCAGCCCGCCCAGCCCGGTTACGGCCAGCCCGCGCAGCCCGGTTACGGCTACCCGCAGGCCCCGGCGTACGACGGCGGTTACCCGGCCGCGCCGATGAAGATGCCCGGTCTGATCACGACCGCGCGCGTCCTGCTCTTCATCGTCTCGGGTCTGCAGATCCTCGCCGGTGTCGTCCTGGCGATCGCCATCGCCGCCGCCAAGGACGTCGCGGACTCCTACGGCGCCAGCGGCGACAGCACGAACGCCCTCGCGGGCCTGGGCTTCATCGTCGTGTTCATCGTGCTGGCGTTCGCCGCGTGGGCCCTCGTGCTCGGCGTGAAGTTCGGCAAGGGCGGCAACGGCGTGCGCATCACGACGATCGTCTACGCTGCGCTGTTCATCCTGCTCAGCCTGACCAACTTCGCGTCCGGCGAGGCCACTTCGGCCGTCGGCGGTGTCATCGGTCTCGCCATCGGCGGCATCATCCTCGCGTCGATGGTGAACAGCAGCGCCACGGCGTGGTTCAACCGTCCGCGCCACTGACAGCGCGCTTCACCCGAAGGCCGTGACCCCCGCCCGGGGTCACGGCCTTCGCCGTACCCCGGCACCAGCGCCGCCGCGGTCGCCCTTCGCGGGCACCGGACGCACGAGAGCCCCCGAAGGCCCCTGACGGCCCGGACGGCCCCGGACCGCACGCGCAGCACCGGGCCCGCCGGAGCGCCGCCCCTGGACGCCCGGGAGCGGTCCCTGGACGCCCGGAGCGCGGCCCCCGGACGCCCCGAGCGCGGCCCCTGGACGGCTCCACGAGCCTCCGTACAAGCAGCCCCCGGCCCGTGGCCCGGACACGCGCCCCGGCCGGGAGACCCCCGCCCCGCTGCCCGGACGCCACGAGGGCCGCCCGGCAGGTCGCCGGACGGCCCTCGTGCGCGTATCCGCGCCGCGCGCTCAGTGGAAGAAGTGGCGCGTGCCCGTGAAGTACATGGTCACGCCCGCCTTCTTCGCGGCCTCGACCACCAGCTCGTCGCGGACGGAACCGCCGGGCTGGACGACCGCCTTGACACCGGCGGCCGTCAGGATCTCCAGGCCGTCGGGGAACGGGAAGAACGCGTCGGACGCGGCGTAGGAGCCGCGCGCCCGCTCCTCGCCGGCGCGCTCGACGGCGAGCTTCGCGGAGTCGACGCGGTTGACCTGGCCCATGCCGACGCCCACGCTGGCGCCGTCCTTGGCGAGGAGGATCGCGTTGGACTTGACGGCGCGGCAGGCGCGCCAGGCGAAGGCCAGCTCGGCCAGTTCGGCCTCCGGCAGGGCGTCACCCGTGGCGAGCGTCCACGTCGACGGGTCGTCGCCCTCGGCCTGGAGGCGGTCGGTGACCTGGAGCAGCGCACCGCCGTCGATGGGCTTGACCTCGACCGGCGCGGCCGGCGCACCGGGGCAGCGCAGGACGCGGATGTTCTTCTTGCGGGCGAGGATCTCGACCGCGCCGTCCTCGTAGTCGGGGGCGACGATGACCTCGGTGAAGATCTCCGCGACCTGCTCGGCCATGGCGACGGACACCGGGCGGTTCACGGCGATGACGCCGCCGAACGCGGAGAGCGGGTCGCAGGCGTGGGCCTTGCGGTGCGCCTCGGCCACGTCGGCGCCGACGGCGATGCCGCACGGGTTGGCGTGCTTGATGATCGCGACGCACGGGTCGGCGTGGTCGTACGCGGCGCGGCGGGCGGCGTCGGTGTCCGTGTAGTTGTTGAAGGACATCTCCTTGCCGTGCAGCTGCTCCGCCTCGGCGAGGCCGCCCTTGCCGTCGACGTAGAGCGCGGCGCCCTGGTGCGGGTTCTCGCCGTAGCGCAGGACGTCGCGGCGGGCGTAGGTGGCGCCGGTGAAGTCGGGGAACGCCGAGTCGTCGGCCGGGGCGTACGAGGACGCGAACCAGGAGGCGACGGCCACGTCGTACGCGGCGGTGTGCTGGAACGCCTCGGCGGCGAGCCGCTTGCGGGCCGCCAGGTCGAAGCCGCCCGCGGCGACGGCGGCGAGGACGTCGCCGTACCGGGCCGGGGAGGTGACGACCGCCACGGACGGGTGGTTCTTGGCGGCGGCGCGGACCATGGACGGGCCGCCGATGTCGATCTGCTCGACGCACTCGTCGGGGGCCGCGCCGGACGCGACGGTCGCCTCGAACGGGTACAGGTTCACGACGACCAGGTCGAACGGCTCCACGCCCAGCTCGGCGAGCTGCTCGCGGTGGGCGTCCAGGCGCAGGTCGGCGAGGATGCCGGCGTGGACGCGCGGGTGCAGGGTCTTGACGCGGCCGTCCAGGCACTCGGGGAAGCCGGTCAGCTCCTCGACCTTGGTGACCGGGACGCCCGCGGCGGCGATCTTCGCGGCCGTGGACCCCGTGGAGACCAGCTCGACGCCCGCCTCGTGCAGGCCGCGGGCCAGGTCCTCCAGCCCCGTCTTGTCGTAGACACTGATCAACGCGCGACGGATGGGCTTATTCACCGACATGAACCTTTCGTCCCTCAATGCGGTAGCCGTGCCGGGCGAGACGCCCCACGACCTCGACGAGCAGCGTGCGCTCGACTTCCTTGATGCGCTCGTGGAGAGCGTCTTCGTCGTCCGTGTCCCGCACCTCGACCACGCCCTGGGCGATGATCGGGCCGGTGTCGACGCCGTCGTCGACGAAGTGGACGGTGCATCCGGTGACCTTCGCGCCGTACGCGAGCGCGTCCCGCACTCCGTGGGCACCGGGAAAACTGGGCAGCAGGGCGGGGTGGGTGTTGACCGTGCGCCCGCCGAAGCGCGCCAGGAACTCCTTCCCGACGATCTTCATGAAGCCGGCCGAGACGACGAGGTCCGGCTCGTACGCGGCGGTGGCCTCGGCGAGCGCGCGGTCCCACTCGTCACGCGTCGCGTAGTCCTTCACCCGGCGCACGAACGTCGGCACCCCGGCCCGCTCGGCCCGCTCCAGACCCGCGATGCCGGTGCGGTCGGCGCCGACGGCGACGATCCGGACGAGGGAGCCGTACCCCTCGGGGTCGGCGGCGATGGCGTCGAGCAGCGCCTGGAGGTTCGTTCCGGAGCCGGAGACCAGGACGACGACGCGGGTGGCGGCGGGGGCGGCGGGGGCCACGGGGGGACTCTTTTCGCGTGAGCGGTACGACGTGCGGGGTTGCTGTGCGGGCTTCGATGTGCGGCTTTGTAGGGTCGTACGAACGCGTCGTGTGCTCCGATACGGGGAACTCTACGAACGCGCCGACCGTCAGCAACGATACCGGCACACCGCACCTCCCCCACGGGACGGGGGCCGGGGCGGGCGGTAGCGTCTGGTGCAGAACCGTTCCCCGTGACGCGCGGCGGCGCGGACGACCGGCAGGGCGCGCAGCCTTCGACGGCCGGCCGGAAGGCGCCGACGCCTGGCAGCAGACAGGCGGGGGACGGACGGATCACGACAACAGGGGAAGACGTTCACCACATGCCGGACCGAGGCCGCCAGCCCACCGACGACAGCAACCCCTTCGCGCCCCCGCCGGAGGGGAGCCCCGACCAGCCCTGGCAGCCGCGCCGCCCCGCGGAGAGTGCCGACGGCCCGGGGAGCTCCGGCACGTCCGACGACGACGGCGACGAGGGCGGCCGCGAGGGGCGGGACGGGCGCTGGGGCGGCCGCTGGAGCCCGCGGCAGCCGGGCCGCTCCTCGGACGGCTTCGGCGGCGAACCGTCCCGGCAGGGGCGCCCGCAGCAGGAGGGCCCGCAGCTGCGCTGGGACCCGACGGACCCCTCGCAGCGGCGTGCGCGGTACGCCCTGCTGTCGGGCATGTGGGGCTTCTTCTTCGCGGTGTTCGACTTCCCGGAGCTGGCGCTGCTGCTGGGCGCGCTCGCGCTGTACTGGGGCATCAGCTCCCTGCGGGCGCGCGGCCGGGGCGAGGCCGCGGCGGCGGCCGCGGTGAAGTCCCAGACGACGGCGGCGGTCAGCGGCCTGATCACGGGCACGCTGGCGCTGGCCATCGTGGCGACGATGTTCACCTTCCAGCTGGTGTACCGCGACTTCTACACCTGCGCGCAGGACGCGCTGACGAAGGACGGCCAGGTGGCGTGCAATCAGCAGCTGCCCGAGCCGCTGCGGGAGCTGATCGGCGTCAAGCCGTAGCCCCTCGCCCGTCCCGGCGCGCCCCCGAGCCGCCCGTCCCGACCCGCCCGCGCGGCGTCGGGCCGGGCGGTTCGTCGTTGTGCGCGGGTACGCCGGGGCGCTGACGCGCGCTCGCAGGTCCAGCGCTCACAGGTCCGGGGCCCGGTGCTCGTGGGTCCGGGGCCCGGCGCTCGTAGGTCCAGGTTCCGGCGCTCGCGCGGCACGCCCCGGTGCTCGCAGCCGGGTCCGGTGCTCGTGGGTCCGGGGCCCGGCGCTCGCGCGGCACGCCCCGGCCCGAGCCGTACGCCCGCGCGGCCGGCCGGCGGCTCAGCCGGTCGCGCGCGTGCGGCGGGCGTAGGCGCGGGCGGCGCGGGCGCGGTCGCCGCAGCGGGTGGTGCACCAGGTGCGGCGTCCGTTGCGCAGCAGGTACCGGTCGCACGGCGGCGACCCGCACGCCATGAGCCGCCCCGCGTCCTCGCCGGTCAGCAGGTCGGCGGCGTCGGCGGCCAGCACGGCGAGGGCGTGCTCCACGATCCGGGTGACGGGGTGCGCGGTCTCGCGGTGGAGCCCGCGCTCGGGGTCCCAGCGCAGCAGCGAGGGGGCGGGCACCCGCATGAGGGCCTCGTTGACCGCGGCGAGCGCCGGCGCGGGTGCGGGGGCCTCGGCCACGCGCGCCGCGAACAGGGCGCGCACGTGCTCCCGCAGCGCCCGGAGCTGAGCGGCGCACTCCTCCCGGAGCCCGGCGCCCGCGGGGGCCAGGCCGCGCTCGAACAGCCACTGGTCGGCGCCGGCCGGCTCCCCGACGAGGTCGACGCGCCGCCCTCCGGGGAGGTTGAAGGCGCTGTTGGCCAGGTCGAGGGCGGGGTACCGCTCCGCGCCCGGAGCGGGCGGCGGGGGCCCGGCCGACAGGATCTCTTTCACGCCTCTCATGGTACGGGCCGTTTCTTTCCGTGAGAGCAGGTACTACGATCTCACGGACAAGACGCTTCTCATCCGTGAGGTTTCCCATGGCGACCGACAGCACGCCCAGCCCCGCACCGCACACGTCCAGCACCGGGCACATATCCACCGCGGGGCGGATACCGTCCCAGCCGACCCCGCCGGAGCGGGTGCCGATCAGGGTCCTGGGCGGCCCGACGGCGCTCATCGAGTACGGCGGACTGCGCCTCCTGACCGACCCGACGTTCGACGAGCCGGGCGAGTACCCGGTCATGGGGGTCGCGGTCCTCCAGAAGACCGCGCCGCCCCGCGCGACCGCCGCCGAGCTGGGGCGGATCGACGCCGTGCTGCTGTCCCACGACGAGCACCCGGACAACCTGGACCGCTCCGGACGCGAGTTCACCGAGGCCGCGCCGCTCGTCCTGACCACCACCGGCGGCGCCACCCGCCTGGGCGGCGGCGCGCGCGGGCTGGCCCCGTGGCAGTCGGTGGAGCTGCCCCGCCCGGACGGCGGCACGGTCACGGTCACGGCCACGCCCGCGCTCCACGGCCCCGAGGGGGCCGAGGAGATCATGGGCCAGGTGATCGGCTTCGTCCTGACCGGCGCCGGCCTGCCGACGGTGTACGTGAGCGGCGACAACGCGTCCCTGGACGTGGTCCGCGAGGTGGCCGACCGGTTCGGCCCCCTGGACACGGCGGTGCTGTTCCTCGGGGCGGCCCGCTCGGTCTTCTGGGACGGGGCCCTGATCACCCTCGACAGCGCGATGGCCGTGGAGGCCGCCCGGATTCTCGGCGCCCGCAGGGTGGTCCCGGCCCACATGGACAGCTGGACCCACTTCACCGAGGGCCACGAGGAGGTGGCGACGGCCTTCCGCGCGGCGGGCCTCGGCCACCGGCTGCACATGGCCTGAGGCGCTGACGACCGATCGCGCTGGCGGCGCGGGCGGTCCGTCCGCGCCGAGCCGTGGACGGCAGGGGCGCCGCGCCCCGTGCGGGTGGCGCGGACGACAGGGCCCCCGCGCCCCGTACGGGCGTCGCCGCTCCTCAGTCCGGCTCGCCCGCTTCGGGGGCGGTGAGCGGGTCCTGCTCCACGTCGTACGGCGCCTCCGGCTCCGGGGGCTCCGTCGGCGGGGGCTGGGGCGCCGGGTCCTCCGGTGCCTGAGGGTCCTCCGGCGCGGAGCCGTCGGGGTCGGGCCACGAGAGGCCGAGCCAGACGGCGGGGCTCCAGGCGGGAACGCGCGGGCGGCCGGGCGGCGCCGGGGTCCCGCCGTCGGACGCCGCCGCGCGCACCCGCCCCGCGGCCCTCGCGTCCTTCGACGGCTTGCGGTGGCGGGCCCCGCGCGCGGGCTTCGGGGTCTCCGGGCCCACCGGGGCCTCCCGAGCGGCCCGCGCCGCGTCGTCCACCCGCGCGGCCCGCTCCCGGCTGCGCCAGAGCCGCAGCGTCAGCGCCACCGGCACCGCCACCACCGCGGTCCACGCCAGCGCCGCCGCGCCCGCCTGCCACCACACCGGCCCGAACTCCGCCAGCCGCCCCGCCCCCAGCGGCCCCGACGCCGCCGCCGCGAGCGCCGCCGTCACCGCGCCGCACACCACCGCCGCCAGGGCCGCCGCCCCGGCCGTACGCCCCGCGCTCCACGTCTCGTCCCGGCGGGCCAGCGGCGGCGCGGCCTCCTCCGCCGTACGCCACCCCGCCACCGCGCCAGCCGCCACCGGCACCACCGCCGCCGCCCACGTCACCCAGCCGCCCCGTACGCCCTCCGGCACCGCGGCCAGCAGCGGGAAGTCCGGCACCGCGGGCGCCCCCACCACGCCCAGCGGCGTCACCACCACGCCCACTCCGAGCGCGAACCCGGGCCCCAGGCCGTACGCCGCGCCCCACACCGCCGCGTTCGGCAGCAGCGCCAGGGCCAGCACCAGCACCGCCACCCGCCCGGCCCAGTCCACCGAGAGCCCGGTCAGCGACGTGTAGGCCGCGTCCCAGTGCCACACCAGCGACCCGGCCACCAGCAGCGCCCCGCCCCCGAGCAGCATCAGCACCGCCCCGCCCGCGGCGCGCGCCGCCGCCAGGGACCGGGACCGCGCGGGGGCCCGCCGCACCCAGGCGGGCAGCCACTCCGGGAGCGGCCCGAGCGGACGCCCGTACGCGCTCCACGCCCCGCCCGCCGCCGCCAGCACCACGACCAGCGGCACATGCCCGGCCGCGCTCGGCGGATGCGCCTCAAGCGGCCCGCCCAGCGCGTACAGGGCGGCGGCCCCGGCGACCGCCAGGTACCCGGCCGACACCGCGCACACCGCCCCGACGGGTGCCGGCCTCGGCCGTGTACCGCCCGGCTCCAGCACATCGCGGGCCGCCCGGTACGCCAGCCACACCGGCAGCGCCGCCGTCAGCAGCGGCACCACACCGACCGGCGCCGGCGGCCCGCCACCCAGCGTCTCGGGGCGTACGAGCTCCACCCCGTGCGCCAGCAGCCACAGGCCCGCCGCGACGTGCAGCGCGCCGGCGGGGCCGCTGTCGGGGTAGGGCGAGGCGATCCACGCGGCGATCACGAGGACGGTGAACGCGCACAGGCCCAGCCCCGCCGCGGTCGCGCCGCGCACGAACGCGACCGCCGCCGCGGCGGCGGGACGGCCGCCGTACACGACGGGCGGCGACTCGGCGAGGGGCTGTGCCGTCTCGGATGCGGGCGTGGCGAGGGGTGCGGAATCGGACACGGAAGCGGTCACGGAATCATGCTGCCAACGACACGCGCTGTAGTCGCGCAACAGGCAGATGCCCGCTGTGTCGCTCAATATACGTTTATGTACTTTTCCGCTACGGACGGTGTTCGCGGAGGCTCGCGATGACGCAGGGCACGATCGACGGCGGGACGCCCGGGACGGCCACACTGGACCCGCCGCCCGGTGACCCGGCGCCCGGACCGGGAACGGTGGCCGTGCCGACGACGCCCGTCGAGGCGTTCGACGCGCTGTACACCTACGCCGCGCCCGCGCTCGTACGGCAGGCGTACGCCCTGTGCGGGCGGCGGCACCTGGCGCGGGAGGCCGTCGAGTACGCCTTCCACCAGGCGTGGGACCGATGGCCGGAAGTCGCCGTCGACCGGGACCCGGCCGGCTGGGTGCGGGCCGTCGCGCACGACTACGCCCTCTCGCCCTGGCACCGGCTGCGCCGCGCTCACCGGTACCCCGACCCGCCGTCCGGCCCCGGCCCCGTACGGGCGGTGCGCGACGCGATGCTGGAGCTGCCGCCCTCGTACCGCCGCACGCTGCTGCTGTACGACGGGCTGGGCGTCGGCCTGCCGGAGGTGGCCGCCGAGACGGAGGCCAGCAGCCCGGCCGCCGCGCACCGGCTGGTCCACGCGCGGGACGCGGTCGCCGAGCGGGTCCCGGCCCTCGCCGACCCGGACGTGCTACGGCTGCGGCTGGGCGAGCTGCTGGAGCAGGGCGCGGCCACGGTCCTGGCCACCCCGAAGGCGGTACGGGCCGGTGGCGAGCGGCGCGTCTGGCTGTGGACGCGCGGTACGGCGGCGCTGTCGGCGCTCATCGTCGCGGCGACGGCCTTCACGCTCGCGACGGCGCCCACCCGGTACGAGCCGCCGCTGGCGCCCGGCGAGGCGGTGGCGGGCGTCCCGGTCCTCAGCGGCCCGGAGCACCGCACCCCGGAGGACGGATGGCTCCGCGCCCATCTGGACCGCCAGCCGGTGACCGGTCCGCACCGCCTGCTCCCGTCCCCGCACTGACCGCGCGCGCCTGGCCGCCCGCGCCCGAGCAGCCTGCGGATCGCGCCTCGCCGGGCATGAAGAAGCCCGCCTCCCGGCTCGGGCCGGGGGCGGGCTGCTTCAGGGACCGTTACGCCTGGGCGTTCAGGATCTCGCGGGCGAGCTTCGCCGTCTCAGTCGGCGTCTTGCCGACCTTGACGCCGGCGGCCTCGAGGGCCTCCTTCTTCGCCTGCGCCGTACCGGACGAGCCGGACACGATGGCGCCGGCGTGGCCCATGGTCTTGCCCTCCGGCGCGGTGAAGCCGGCGACGTAGCCGACGACCGGCTTCGTCACGTTCGCCTTGATGAAGTCGGCCGCGCGCTCCTCCGCGTCGCCGCCGATCTCACCGATCATGACGATCAGCTCGGTCTCCGGGTCGGCCTCGAAGGCCGCCAGGGCGTCGATGTGGGTGGTGCCGATGACCGGGTCGCCACCGATGCCGACGCAGGACGAGAAGCCGATGTCGCGCAGCTCGTACATCATCTGGTAGGTCAGCGTGCCGGACTTCGACACGAGACCGATCTTGCCCGGCTTGGTGATGTCGCCGGGGATGATGCCCGCGTTGGACTGGCCCGGCGTGATCAGGCCGGGGCAGTTGGGGCCGATGATGCGGGTCTTGTTGCCCTTCGACTTCGCGTACGCCCAGAAGGCGGCGGAGTCGTGGACGGCGATGCCCTCGGTGATGACGACCGCGAGGGGGATCTCCGCGTCGATGGCCTCGACGACGGCGGCCTTGGCGAAGGCCGGCGGGACGAAGAGGACGGAGACGTCGGCGCCCGTCTTCTCCATCGCCTCGGCGACCGAGCCGAAGACCGGGACCTCGGTGCCGTCGAAGTCGACGGTCGTGCCGGCCTTGCGGGGGTTCACGCCACCGACGATGTTGGTGCCGTCACCGAGCATGAGCTTGGTGTGCTTCATGCCCGTGGCGCCGGTCATGCCCTGGACGATGACCTTGCTGTCCTTGGTGAGGAAGATAGCCATGGTGTGTCTGTGACCTCGTCCCTTTTACTTCGCAGCCGCGAGCTCGGCGGCCTTGTCGGCCGCGCCGTCCATGGTGTCCACGCGCTGCACCAGCGGGTGGTTGGCGTCCGACAGGATCTTGCGACCCAGCTCCGCGTTGTTGCCGTCGAGGCGCACGACCAGCGGCTTGGTGACTTCCTCGCCCTTGGACTTGAGGAGCTCCAGGGCCTGGACGATGCCGTTGGCGACCTCGTCGCAGGCGGTGATGCCGCCGAAGACGTTGACGAACACGGACTTGACGTCCGGGTCGCCGAGGATGATCTCCAGGCCGTTCGCCATGACCTCGGCGGAGGCGCCGCCGCCGATGTCCAGGAAGTTGGCCGGCTTGACGCCGCCGTGCGCCTCACCGGCGTACGCGACGACGTCCAGGGTGGACATGACCAGGCCCGCGCCGTTGCCGATGATGCCGACCTCGCCGTCGAGCTTGACGTAGTTGAGGCCCTTCGCCTTGGCGGCGGCCTCGAGCGGGTTGGCGGCGGCCTTGTCCTCCAGCGCCTCGTGCCCGGGCTGGCGGAAGTCGGCGTTGGCGTCCAGGGAGACCTTGCCGTCGAGGGCGAGGATGTCACCGGAGGCGACCTTGGCGAGCGGGTTGACCTCGACGAGGAGGGCGTCCTCGGCGACGAAGGTCTTCCACAGGGTCACGAGGACCTCGGCGACCTTCTCGGCGACCTCGGCCGGGAACTTCGCCTGGGCGACGATCTCGCGGGCCTTCTCGATCGTCACGCCCTCGTTGGCGTCGACCGGGACCTTCGCGAGGGCCTCGGGCTTGGTGGCCGCGACCTCCTCGATGTCCATGCCGCCCTCGACGGACGCCATGGCCAGGAAGGTGCGGTTCGCACGGTCGAGGAGGTACGAGACGTAGTACTCCTCGACGATCTCCGGCGCCGTCTCGGCGATCATGACCTTGTGGACCGTGTGGCCCTTGATGTCCATGCCGAGGATCTGCTGGGCCTTCTCGACCGCGTCCTGCGGGTCCGAGGCCAGCTTGACGCCACCGGCCTTGCCGCGGCCGCCGACCTTGACCTGCGCCTTGACGACCGACTTGCCGCCCAGCCGCTCCGTCGCCTCGCGCGCCGCCTCAGGCGTGTCGATGACTTCACCGGCCAGCACCGGTACACCGTGCTTGGCGAAGAGGTCCCTCGCCTGGTACTCGAACAGGTCCACGCGCGTCCGTCCCTTTTCTGGTGATCGCGGTTCGTTGTCATGCGTGGGCGTGCCGCGCGCCCGTCATGCGGGCGGAGGGCAACGTGACTGCTCTGTCACAAGGGAGGCGTACACGGTGTCCGTGGACGCGGCATGTCCGTCTCGCAGGTTATCCCCGGAGCGGGTGCCACCCTAAATCGCAGATCACACCCGAACGGTGATACCTGTCACAGACGGCGACCTCCCGGGGGCCGCCCCCACCGCCTGTGAGACCGCCCGTGCCTGCGGATTTCGTCGCAGACCAGGCGCAGTTCGCCCGGCGGGCGGTACGGCGCGCCGCCCCGGCGGGGCCCGCACGGGCGCCCGCCGCGGCCGGCCTCGCGCGACGGGGGTCACACGCGGCTGCCCGTTCCCCGGCGCGGGGTCCGGTGCTGCCGGGCGCGCCGGACGTGCCGGGGCCGCCCGGCTGGACCGGGGCCGGGACCGCCCGGCTGGACCGGGGCCGGGACCGCCCGGCTGGACCGGTGCCGGGACCCGTGGAGTCCGCCGGGCGTGCCCGTCAGACCAGGTCCGGCACCGGTATCGGGCGCTTCTCCAGGGCCGCCGCCATCACCTCGGGGAACAGGTCCGGGGTGCAGGCGAACGCCGGGGCGCCGAGCGCGGCCAGCGCGGCCGCGTGCTCCCGGTCGTAGGCGGGCGCGCCCTCGTCGGACAGCGCGAGCAGCGCCACGAACTGCACCCCGGCCGCCTTCATCGCCGCCACCCGCTTCAGCATCCCGTCGCGGATGCCGCCCTCGTACAGGTCGCTGATCAGCACCACCACCGTGTCGGCGGGCCGGGTGATCTGCGACTGGCAGTAGGCGAGCGCCCGGTTGATGTCCGTGCCGCCGCCGAGCTGGGTGCCGAACAGCACGTCGACCGGGTCGTCGAGCTGGTCGGTCAGGTCCACGACGGCGGTGTCGAAGACGACGAGCCGCGTCGCGATGGACCGCATCGACGCCAGCACCGCCCCGAACACCGACGCGTACACGACGGACGCCGCCATCGAACCGGACTGGTCGATGCAGAGCACGACCTCCTTCTTCACCGCCTGCGAGGCGCGCCCGTAGCCGATCAGCCGCTCGGGGACGACGGTGCCGTACTCGGGGAGGTAGTTCTTCAGGTTGGCGCGGATCGTGCGGTCCCAGTCGATGTCCCGGTGGCGGGGCCGGCTGACGCGGGCGCTGCGGTCCAGCGCGCCGGTGAGGGTGGCGCGGGTGCGGGTGGCGAGGCGCTTCTCCAGGTCCTCCACGACCTTGCGGACGACGGCCCGCGCGGTCTCCTTGGTGGTCTCGGGCATGGCCTTGTTGAGGGAGAGCAGCGTGCCGACCAGGTGGACGTCCGCCTCGACGGCCTCCAGCATCTCCGGCTCCATCAGCAGCGCGGACAGGCCGAGCCGGTCGATGGCGTCGCGCTGCATCACCTGCACGACGGAGCTGGGGAAGTACGTGCGGATGTCGCCGAGCCAGCGCGCCACGGACGGCGCCGAACCGCCGAGCCCCGCCGAGCGGTCGCGCCGCCCCCGCCGGTCGGCGTCGCCGCCGGCCGCCCCGTACAGCGCGCCGAGCGCGTCGTCCATGGCGGCGTCGGTGCCGGTGAGCGCGCAGCCCGTACCGTCCGCCGCTCCCCCGCCGAGCACCATGCGCCAGCGCCGCAGCCGCTCCTCGTCCCCGGTCACCGCCCCACCCCCACCAGTGTGTCGTCGTCGGTCTGCCGGTGGCCCAGCAGCAGTTCCAGCACGGGCAGCACCCCGTCGGCGCGGGCCTCGTCGAGGCCGGGGCCGAAGCCGGGCGCGCCCGCCTCGGTGAGCACGGCGCCGCCGCCCTGTGCGGGGCCGCGCCGGACGAGTTCGCCGAGCGTGCGCCGCACCCCCGGCTCGTACGCGGAGAAGGTGCGGCGCAGCAGCGGCAGCACGTCCGTGAACGCCTCGTCGGGCACGGCGGTGAGCCACGCGTCGACCAGGGCGAGGAGCCGCTCGTCGTGGACGAGGAGCATGCCGCCGGAGCCGTCCCCGCCGGGGCCGCCCGCCCCGACGAACCCCTCGATCCAGGCGGCGGCGTCGGCGGGCGGTGTGCCGGGTGACAGGGCGAGGCCCATCAGCCGGGCCGCCTCGTCCTCGGGCAGCCGCCCGTCGTCCAGGAGGAGGCGGGCGGCGCGGCCGCGCAGCACGCCGGGGATCGTGTCCCGGCGGGCGAGCCGCTCCAGGACGGCCGTCCAGCGGGCGGTGATCTCGTCGGTGCCGACGCCCGCCGCGCCGGTGGCCGTGGTGGCCGGGGCGGCGTCCGTGTCCGTTGTCGCGTGCCCGGCCGCCGTCGCGTGGTCGGCCGCCGTCGCGTGCCCGGCTGCCGTCGCGTGGTCGGCGGCAGCCGTCTGCCCGGTCGTGGTCGCGGTCCGGGGCGGGAGGAGCCGTATCGCCGTGTGCACGGTGTCGACGTGGCCGCGCATCTCGGCGGCGCCGTCCGCGTCGAGACCGGCGCAGGCGGCCGGGAGGCCGACGCAGATGCGCAGGGCCAGCCCGGCGGCGACCTCCGCGAGGGCGGCCGTGTCCGTGCCGCGCACGTCCCCGTAGCGCAGGGCGCGGGCGAGGGCGGGCAGGGCGCGGGCCAGGCGGCTCACGTCGGTGTCGAGCGCGGCCCGGTCGGCGAGGGCCTTCATGACGAGCGGCAGCGCGTCGGGCAGGTCGGCGAGGAGGCACCGCTCGGCGAGGGCGGTGATCTCGGTGAGGGCCGTGGCGGCGACGGCCTCCGACTCGGCCCTGGCGGTGGCCGCGGACAGGACCGTGGTGCCCCAGACGCCGGCCTCCGCGACCCGCACGTGCAGCTCGGGCTCCCACCGCAGCCGCCAGCTCTCCCGGAACGTGCCCGTGCCGCGGGCCCGCTCGGGCGTGCCCCACTCGACGCCGAGGAGGCGCAGCCGGTGCAGGAGGCGGCTGCGGGCGGCGTCGGTGTCCTTGCGCAGGTCCAGGTCGAGCTCCCGCTCGGCGGCCTCGGGCTTGAGGCGCAGGGTGCGCTGGAGGCGGTTCAGGTCGCGCTGGAGCGGTACGGCGGGCGCCCCGTCGGGGACCTCGCCCAGGACGTCGCCGACGACGAGCCGGTCCCGGATGAGGGCGAGCGGCACGTCGGAGCCGTCGCACATCACGGCCCGTACGGCGTCGGTCGTCTCCGTGAGGCCGGCCAGCGGGCGGCCGCGCATGGCGGCGAGCGTCCCGGCGAGCCGTACGGCCTCGATGACATGGGCGGACGACACGGGGTGGTCCTCGTCGCGGAGGAGCCCCGCGACCTTCGTCAGCCACCTCTCGACCGGCCGGTCCGGGGCGGCGAACAGGTGCCCGTACCACCCGGGCGACGCGATCCCGGCGCCGTATCCGGAGCGGTGGGCGAGCCTGCGGTGGGTCCAGGGCACCCAGGTCGTCTCCGTCCTGACCTTGGGCAGGCCCTTGAGGAGGGCCCGGTCGGCGGTGGCGGTGTGCTTCCCGGCGAGGGCCGGGACGTGCCAGGCGCCGCAGACGACGGCGACGGCGTCGCCGTGCTCCTTGCGGGCGGCGCGCAGCTGGAGCCGCATGTACGCCTCGCGGACGGGGTCGCGGGCGTGGCCGCCGTGCCCGTACGCCTCCCGGAGCGCCGCCATGGCCTCCGCGACGGCGGCGAACGGGGCGAGCGGGTCGCCCGTGCCGGCCGCGCGGTGCTCGACGACGTCCTCCCACCAGCGCTCGGGGTCGTCGTACCCGGCGGTCTCGGCCAGTACCGCCAGGGGGTCCAGGCGCAGGCCCCGGCTGTGGGCTGCGGCCGACGGCTCGCCGGAGTCGTCGCCGTCGGTGTCGTCCTCCTCCTCGTCGCTCCACGTGGGGTCGCCCATCATGGCGAAGGAGTGCGCGGCGGGCAGGTCGCAGAAGCGGACGGCGGCCCCGTGGTCGAGCGCCCAGCGGAGGGCGACCCACTCGGGCGAGAAGACGGCGAACGGCCAGAACGCGGCCCGGGCGGGGTCGTCCACGGCGTGCGCCAGCAGGGCGACCGGCGGGCTCATCCGCTCGTCGGCGGCGAGCGGCAGCAGCGCGTCCGCCTCGGGCGGGCCCTCGATCAGCACGGCCCGGGGGCGGGCCGCGTCGAGGGCGGCGCGCACGGCACGGGCGGAGCCGGGCCCGTGGTGGCGCACCCCGAGCAGCAGCGGACCGGTCACGCCGACACCTCCCGGCAGGCGCGGTAGAAGTCCTTCCAGCCGTCCCGCTCGCGGACGACGGTCTCCAGGTACTCCTGCCAGACGACCCGGTCGGCGCCCGGGTCGCGGACGACGGCGCCGAGGATGCCGGCGGCCACGTCGGCCGGGCGGAGCACGCCGTCACCGAAGTGGGCGGCGAGAGCGAGCCCGTTGGTGACGACGGAGATGGCCTCGGCGGTGGAGAGGGTCCCGGACGGGGTCTTGAGCTTGGTGCGGCCGTCGGTGGTGACGCCGTCGCGCAGCTCGCGGAAGACGGTGACCACGCGGCGGATCTCGTCGATGCCGTCGGGCGCGCCCGGCAGGTCGAGGGAGCGGCCGATCTGCTCGACGCGGCGGGAGACGATGTCGACCTCCGCCTCCGGCGTCTCGGGCAGGGGCAGCACGACCGTGTTGAAGCGGCGGCGCAGGGCGCTGGACAGGTCGTTGACGCCGCGGTCGCGGTCGTTGGCGGTGGCGATCAGGTTGAACCCGCGGACGGCCTGGACCTCCTGGCCCAGCTCCGGGATGGGCAGGGTCTTCTCGGACAGGATGGTGATGAGCGTGTCCTGCACGTCGGCGGGGATGCGGGTGAGCTCCTCGACGCGGGCGGTCATGCCCTCGGCCATGGCGCGCATGACGGGGCTCGGCACCAGCGCGTCGCGGCTGGGCCCGTGGGCGAGGAGGCGCGCGTAGTTCCACCCGTACCGGATGGCCTCCTCGGGGGTGCCGGCCGTGCCCTGGACGAGGAGGGTGGAGTCGCCGCTGACGGCCGCCGCGAGGTGCTCGGACACCCAGGTCTTGGCCGTGCCGGGGACGCCGAGGAGGAGCAGGGCGCGGTCGGTGGCGAGGGTGGTGACGGCGACCTCGACGATGCGGCGCGGGCCGACGTACTTCGGTGTGATCACCGTGCCGTCGGGGAGCGTGCCGCCGAGCAGATAGGTGGCCACGGCCCACGGCGAGAGCCGCCAGCGCTCGGGCCGCGGCCGGTCGTCGGCCGCGGCCAGCGCCTTCAGCTCGTGGGCGAAGGCGTCCTCGGCGTGTGGCCGCAGGGCCTGGGCGGCCGGCCCTGCGCCGGTGCCCGCACCGGCTTCGGCGCGGTCCTTCTCGGTGGTTGCGGGCGCGGTCATGGGGTCCCCCTCCAGATCGTTCGAATCGTTCGACCGGGTCTGGGAACAACCGTGCACCACGCCACTGACAATCGACCGTTTCCGCAGGCCGGACGGCCAACGGGCCCGGTCCGACGGCGCCGTGACGCGCCGTCGGCCCACGGGCGCCCGGTGGTTCACCGGGCGCCGCGCCGGGTCACTTCGTGGCGACCGGGGAGATCGCGACGCAGCTCAGGGTCGCGCTCGCGCCCTTGCCGGACGCCTCCTTCAGGACCTTGCCCTCGTGGGTGATCTTGCAGGTGGCCTGGGCCCCGGCCTGGAGGGCCACCGGCGTGACGAGCGGCGCCTCGACGCCCTTCAGCGTCACCGTCTTGCTCCACGGCAGGGTGGGCTTCTCGACGGTCTCCAGCTTCGGGTTCATCGCGTCGCCGCCGCCGCCGTTGTAGGTGATCGAGTCGACCTGGGCGCCGGTGACCTCGTACGTCACCTCGTACGTCTCGTTGACGGCGCTGTCGACCTGCTTGGCGGCCTCGTCGGCGGCCTGCGAGCACGCGCCCAGGCCGAAGGCGAGGCCCGCGGCGGTCAGGACGGCGACGACGGACCGGCTCGTGCGGTTCATGTGCTCCCCCGGTGATTCGAGTGATGGTGGGACAACCGTACGAGTGCCGGCCGACGCGTCCCAGGGCGGGGCCCTCCACCGCGGGCCCGGCCGATTGTCAGTGGCGGGTCCTACGGTCGGAGGCATGACTGAGCAGGGGGTGCGCTGGACGGCGGAACAGGTGCTGGCTCTGGCTCCTGACGCCGCCTCGCGCAAGGCGGGAAGCAGGCTGGGCACGGCCGGGCCGTGGTCCGCGACGGGCTGCAGCGGCACGGGCGCGGTGTGGGGACTGTGCAAGGGCAGCGGCAGCAAGCCGTATCAGACGGTCGTGGACATCGCGGGCCCGGCGTACCAGTGCAGTTGCCCGAGCCGGAAGTTCCCGTGCAAGCACGCGCTGGGGCTGCTGCTGCTCTGGGCGGCGGACGCGGCCGCCGTGCCGGCGGGGGCGGATGTCCCGGACTGGGCGGAGAAGTGGCTGGAGGGCCGGGGCGCCCGCGCCGATGCGGCGCGGAAGCGGAAGGACGCGGGCGGGCCGGCCGACGAGGAGGCCGCGCGGCGCCGGGCGGAGGCCAGGGCGGCGCGGGTCACGGCGGGCGCGGAGGAGCTGGAGCAGCGCCTCGCGGACCTGGTGCGGGGCGGGATGGCCGCCGCGGAGCACGCCGGCTACGGCCTGTGGGAGGAGACCGCGCGCCGCATGGTCGACGCGCAGGCGCCGGGCCTCGCGGGACGGGTGCGGGAGCTGGGGGCGATACCCGGCTCGGGGCCCGGCTGGCCGGTGCGGCTGCTGGAGGAGAGCGCGCTGACGCATCTGCTGGACCGGGCGTGGCTGGGCGTGGACCGGCTGCCCGGTCCGCTGGCCGCGACGGTGCGCGGCCGGGTCGGGCTGCCCGTGCCCGAGCGGGGCCCGGCGGTGCGGGACCGCTGGCTCGTCCTCGCCCAGTACGACACGTCCGACGGCAAGCTGACGACCCGCCGCGTCTGGCTGCACGGGCGGGAGTCGGGGCGTACGGCGCTGCTGCTGTCGTTCGGGGCCGCCGGACGGGCACCGGAACTGGCCTTGGCCGTGGGCGTGGTCATCGACGCCGAGCTCGTACGGCACCCGGGGGCGAGGCAGTTGCGGGCCGAGCTGGTCGAGCGGTTCGCCGCGCCCGTGCCGGGGGACGGGCCGCCGCCGGGCGGCAGCGTCGGCGAGGCCCTGGAGGCGTACGGGCTGGCGCTGCGCGACGACCCGTGGCTGGACTCCTGGCCGGTGACGCTGCGGGACGTGGTGCCCGTACCGGCGGCGGAGGGCTGGCAGCTGGCGGACGCGGACGGCGGCGCGGCGCTGCCGGTGACCGGCTCGGCGACGCCCAGGCCGGGGCTGTGGCGGCTGGCGGCGGTGTCGGGCGGGGCACCGGTGACGGTCTTCGGCGAGTGCGGGCACCGGGGCTTCAGTCCGCTGGCCGCCTGGTCCCCGGACGCGCCGGGCACGGTCCCGCTCACCTGACGGCTTGGAGGAGACGACATGACCACGATGACCTGGGCCTGGGAAGACCTCGTCACCTCGGCCCTCCTGGGCACGGACCGCCGCCCCCTGCCCGCCCGGACGCCCGAGGGCGGGGGCGCTGTGGACGCGCCGGCCGCGCTGCTGGACGCGGCGGCCGTGGAGACCGTGCGGCGGCGGGCCGGGCTCGTACCGGCCGCCGCGGCGCCCCTGCCGCGGCCCGCGCCGGACGACGGCCGGGCGCCGCTGCCCGACGCGGCGGCGCGGCGCCTCACGCAGCTGCTCGCCGACCGCCCGTCGGCGGGCTCCGGCGGCCGCCGGGGCTCGGCTCCGGACCTGACGGAGCTGCTGCCGCAGTGGCTGGCCGCCGCCAACGCGTACGGCTACCGGGCGCCCGCCGCGGCGCTTCCCGCCCTGCTCGACGCGGCGCGGGCCCGTACGGATCTGCGGCCGCAGGCCCTGGCGTTCGGCGGGCCGCGCGCCCTGTGGCTGGCGGCGTTCAACCCGGAGTGGAGGTTCGCCCTGCGCGGCGCGTCCGGCGGGACGGCGCTGCCGGCGCCCGACGACGCCGAAGGGGTGAGGCGGCTGTGGGAGGAGGGCCTGTTCGCGGAGCGGGTCGCGCTGCTGGAGGCCGTGCGGGCGCACGACCCGGCGGCGGCGCTCGGCCTGCTGGCGTCGACCTGGGCGTCGGAGCGGGCCGAGGACCGGCTGATGTTCCTGGACTCGCTGCGTACGGGACTGTCCGCCGCGGACGAGGAGTTCCTGGAGCGGGCCCTGTCGGACCGCAGCCGCAATGTGCGGTCCACGGCGGCGGAGCTGCTGTCGGCGCTGCCCGGCTCGGCGTTCGCCGCGCGGATGGCGGCGCGGGCGGCGTCGTGCGTGGGCCTGGACCACACCGGGCGGGGGGCGACGATCACGGTGGAGGCGCCGCACGAGTGCGACGCGGAGATGCAGCGCGACGGCGTCCTGCCGCAGCCGCCGTCCGGCCGCGGCAAGCGGTCCTGGTGGCTGGGCCAGCTGGTGGAGGCGGCGCCGCTCGGCCTGTGGCGTGAGCGGTTCGGCGGGCGGACGCCCGAGGAGGTCGTCGCCCTGCCGGTGGCCGACGACTGGCAGGGCGAACTGCACGCCGCGTGGTGCAGGGCGGCGGTGCGGCAGCGGGACGCGGCGTGGTCGCGGGCGCTGCTCGGCCCCGCGTCGGCGCCGCCCGCGGACGGCCCCGGCTCGTCGTCGGCGGCGGCGCTGCTGGCCACGCTGCCGGACGGGGAGCGGGCGGAGTGGGTCGCGGCGTTCATCGCGGCGCACGGGCTGTCGGAGGCGTTCCAGCTGCTCGGGGTGTGCACGGTGCCGTGGTCGGGCGCGTTGGGGCGGGCCGTGGTCGACGCCCTGGACATCGCGCGGGAGGCCGGCAGCTATCCGTGGAGCTTCAGCGGCGTGATGGGGCTGGCGGAGCGGTGTCTCGACCCGGCCGAGGCTGACCGTCTGGAGGTGCTGACGGCGGCGTACGAGGAGGGGGAGGACGCGGCGCCGGGGGCGGGCGGGTACTGGGCTGAGGCGTTCCAGCGCCTGGTCGCCACGCTGCGCCTGCGCGCCGCCATGCACGCGGAACTGGCCCCGCCGTCCACCTGACCGCCGCCTCGGGGCGGCCCCACGTGGAAGGGCGACCCTCGGGGGCGGGGGCGACGAGGGGCGGGCCTTGACCGGTGGGTGCGGGGGCAGGCCTCCGGGGGGGGGACCCGCGGGGGGGGGGGAAGCCCGCAGGGGGCAGGGGGGCCTCGGGGGTAGGGGGCCTCGGGGGCGCGGGGCACAAGACAGGGGGCGCCCACATCCGGGCGCCCCCTGTCGGGCTCAGTCCTCGCCTCGGCCCAGCCCCACTCGGGCTCAGGGCTCAGGGCTCAGGCGTCGCTCGTGGCTCAGGCGTCGCTCGGCTGGCGGACGTTGGCGTTCACCCAGTCCACGATGGACGCCGTCGTGGCGCCGGGCGTGAAGATCGCCGCCACGCCCTTCTCCTTGAGCGGCGGGATGTCGTCCTCCGGGATGATGCCGCCGCCGAAGACCTTGATGTCCTCCGCGTCGCGCTCCTTCAGCAGCTCCAGGACACGCGCGAACAGCGTGTTGTGCGCGCCGGACAGGATCGACAGACCGATCGCGTCGGCGTCCTCCTGGATCGCGGTGTCCACGATCTGCTCCGGCGTCTGGTGCAGGCCGGTGTAGATGACCTCCATACCGGCGTCACGCAGCGCCCGCGCGATCACCTTCGCGCCGCGATCGTGGCCGTCGAGACCCGGCTTGGCCACCACCACGCGGATCGGACCGGTCACACCCATCACTGCCTCCACATGCGTCCCCCGTACCTGTATGCCGGGGAGGTGAACGAACGTTATCGCCAGCATCCCGCAACCAGCCGTTTCACGGTCAAGACCGAGGGGGAAATCACACGTGGGACATGTTCTCCAGGTGTCACCCCCGCGCCGCACGGGCCGTCGGCCGGCCGGGGCGGACACGTTCCGAAGCCGCGACGAGGTCGCCGCACCCCCGCGCCGTCAGCCGCGCGGCACGGAGGTGCGGCGCATCCCCACCCTCGTTCGCGGCGCCGCCTGAGGGCATACGGGGAGGAGCCGCCGCTCCGTATGCCGCTCACCCCCGGCCCGGCAGCACCCCCCGGCAGCACACCCCCGCCGCACCCGCACCCGCACCGGCCCTCCGCCGGCCGCCCCACCCTCGACCGGCCCCCGCGTCCAAGTCCCCCGGGGTCAACGGGTCCGGCCACGGCCAAGACGCGCGGGCCCAACGGATCCGGCCCACGGCCCGGCCACGTCGCGCCGGTCAACGGGAAGGGGCCCGCGAGGCCGGGTTGCCCACCGCGTGTCCCCGGCGTGAAGTCGCCACCACAGGTCGAACGAATTTCGAACGTACGGCCAAGGCTCGGTGTGCGCTCCGCCGAAAGGCGACCGAATGCCCCGTTCCGCCGCCCGTAAACCCCGCCGAAGATTGTCGGTTGCGCATACCGCCGGGTACAGTCGCGCCCACTGCTTCCCCTCCGGGTCCCCCTCGCGGCCGGCCCGGAACTGGTCCTGCTGCCGAGGCGAGAGAGAAGTTGGTGAACGACCAGCACCCCCACGCCGGCTATGTCGGAGACGACGTGTACGCCACGGGCAGCTTCACGACCAGTGAGAACGGCTACGGCAACGGCGGCTACCAGGCCGCGTACGACACCGGGTCCTACGACACGGGCGCCTACCAGTCGGCCGACCCCCTCTACGCCTCCTACGACAGCGGGCTCGGCGGCCAGTACGACGCCGCGCAGTGGCCCGATACGTCGGCCACCGCCCCGTACACCGCGTACACCGACCAGACCGGCCAGTGGGACGCGTCCGCCTGGACCCAGCCGCAGGACGAGCAGCAGTACGCCGCGACGGCTCCCACGTACGAGACGACCGGCCAGTGGTACGGGCTCGACCCCGACGCCCAGGGCGGCGACGCCTACGGCACCGGGACGTACGACACGGCGGCCTTCGACGCGGGCTACGACACCGCCTCCTACGAGACCGGCGCCTACGACGCCACCGCGTGGAACTACGCGTCCGAGGACGGCGAGCAGGGCGGGACCGCGGCGTTCGTCCCCGAGCAGTACGACTACTCCGCCGCCGACGACGGCCCCCGGTCGGAGGCGGACACGCACGACGCCGGCCACCACGCCGCCCCGGCCGACGAGCCCGGCGACGGCGAGCCGAGTGCCGACGGCCAGGCGGACTTCGACGCGTTCACGGACGCCGAGGGCTACGACGACTTCCAGGACTTCGAGGCCTTCGCCCGCTACGACGGCTCCGACGCCGACGACCTCGCGGACGAGGACGGCCCGTCCACCGAGACGCTGGAGGCGCTGGACGAGACCGTCGCCGTCGGTGCCGCCGCTGCCGCCGCCCGTCCGGGGCGCCGCGCCGGCGGCCGGGGCAGGCGGCGCACCCCCGCCAGGCGCTCCGCGCTGCTGACCGTCGCCGTGCCGTCGGCGTGCGTCATGGGCGTCGCCGGGATCGCCGCCGCGTCCGTCAGCGGGCTCACCGGCACCGAGCAGAAGGACGACGGCACGGCGGTCACCGCCGCCGACGCGGCCTCCGTGAAACCGGCCGTCGCCAACAGCGCCCTCGACACGCAGCTCGCCGCGCTCGACGCCGAGGCCCTCGACTTCAGCGACCGCGCCAGCCGCACGCAGGAGCGCATCGACCTCAAGGCCCGCCAGGAGGCCGAGCGCAAGAAGCGCGAGGAGGAGGCGAAGCGCCGCGAGGCCATGCGCCCCAAGTTCGCGCTCCCCGTGGCGCTGCGCCAGCTGAGCGCCGGCTACGGACAGGCCGGCGTCAACTGGATGTCCCTGCACACGGGCATCGACTTCCCCGTCCAGTACGGCACGCCCGTGATGGCGGCGACGGACGGCACCGTGCGGACGCAGTGGAACAGCGCGTACGGCAACATGGTGATCGTCACCGCCAAGGACGGCACCGAGACCTGGTACTGCCATCTGAGCACGGCCAAGATCCGCTCCGGTTCCGTCAAGGCCGGCGAGGTCATCGCGTACTCGGGCAACTCCGGCAACTCCACCGGCCCGCACCTGCACTTCGAGGTCCGGCCGGGCGGCGGCGCCGCGATCGACCCCGAGGCCTGGCTCCGCAGCCACGGACTCGACCCGACGGGCTGACCCGCCTCACCGCGCCGGTCCCCTCACCGCGCGCCACCCCAGGCCCGCGCGGGCACCCCACGTCAGGTGGCCGGACACCCGCCCCCGTGCCGCGCGCGACGGGCATCCCGCGACGGCACCACGCGTCGGGCGAGGCGGCGGCCGGCCGGTGCCCGGCCAGGCCGCCCCGCCTCCGCCCGTACGGCTACAGCTTCTCGACCGGCGCGAACCGCAGCACCAGCCGCTTCGGCTTGGCGTCGCCGAAGTCGATGGTGGCCTGGGCCCGGTCGCCCGAACCCGTCACCTCCATCACCGTGCCCAGCCCGAACTGGTCGTGCGTGACCCGGTCGCCGACCGCCAGGGAGACCACCGGCTTGTCGCCCGCCCGCCGCGTGGCGAAACCGGACGGGCCCGAGCGGGCGCGCGACGCCGACAGGGACGCGGCGACACCCGACGCGGGGCCCGACGGGCCGGACGAGGCGGCGGCCGTCCTGCCGGTGCGCTTCCACTCCAGGTACTGCGGCGGAATCTCCTCCAGGAACCGCGACGGCGGGTTGTACGACGGCTGGCCCCACGCGCTGCGCATCGCGGACCGCGTCAGATAGAGCCGCTCCCGCGCGCGGGTGATGCCCACATAGGCGAGGCGGCGCTCCTCCTCCAGCTCCTTGGTCTGGCCGAGGGCCCGCATGTGCGGGAAGACGCCGTCCTCCATGCCGGTCAGGAACACGACGGGGAACTCCAGGCCCTTGGCCGTGTGCAGGGTCATCAGCGTGATGACGCCGTCGCCCTCCTCGTCGCCGTCGGGGATCTGGTCCGAGTCCGCGACGAGCGCGACCTGCTCCAGGAACTCCGCGAGCGTGCCCGTCCCCTCGCCCTCGCCGCGCTCCTGCTCGAACTCCAGGGCGACGGCGGCGAGCTCCTGGAGGTTCTCCACGCGGGTCTCGTCCTGCGGGTCCGTCGACGCCTGGAGCTCCGCGAGGTAGCCGGTGCGCTCCAGGACGGCCTCCAGGACGACGGCGGGGCCCGCGCCGGACTCGACGATCGTGCGCAGCTCCTCCATCAGCGTGTTGAACCGCTTCACGGCGTTCGCCGAGCGGGCCGCCATGCCGTACGCCTCGTCCACCCGCTTCAGGGCCTGCGGGAAGGTGATCTTCTCGCGCAGCGCGAGCGCCTCGATCATGGCCTCGGCCCGCTCGCCGATGCCGCGCTTGGGCACATTGAGGATGCGGCGCAGCGGGACGGCGTCCTCCGGGTTCGCCAGGACGCGCAGGTACGCGAGGATGTCGCGGACCTCCTTGCGCTCGTAGAAGCGGACGCCGCCGACGACCTTGTAGGGCAGGCCGACGCGGATGAAGACCTCTTCGAAGACACGTGACTGGGCGTTGGTCCGGTAGAAGACGGCGACGTCGCCGGCCTTCGCCTCGCCCGCGTCGGTGAGCCGGTCGATCTCCTCGGCGACGAACTGCGCCTCGTCGTGCTCGGTGTCCGCGACATAGCCGGTGATGCGGGCGCCCTCGCCGGCGTTGGTCCACAGGTTCTTGGGGCGGCGGCTCTCATTGCGCTCGATCACGGCGTTCGCCGCGGAGAGGATCGTCTGCGTGGAGCGGTAGTTCTGCTCCAGCAGGATCGTCGTCGCGTCCGGGTAGTCCTCCTCGAACTGGAGGATGTTGCGGATCGTCGCGCCGCGGAAGGCGTAGATCGACTGGTCGGCGTCGCCGACGACGCACAGCTCGGCGGGGACCGGGTCGTCGTCGCCGCCCGGCTGGCCGACCAGCTCGCGCACCAGCGTGTACTGCGCGTGGTTGGTGTCCTGGTACTCGTCGACGAGGACGTGGCGGAAGCGGCGGCGGTAGTGCTCGGCGACGTCGGGGAACGCCTGGAGCAGGTGGACCGTCGTCATGATGATGTCGTCGAAGTCCAGGGCGTTGGCCTCGCGCAGCCGCGCCTGGTACATCCGGTACGCCTCGGCGAGGGTCTTCTCGAAGCCGTCGGCCGCCTGGTCGGCGAAGGTCTCCTCGTCGATGAGCTCGTTCTTGAGGTTGGAGACCTTGGCGCTGAACGACTTCGGCGGATACCGCTTCGGGTCGAGGTCCAGATCGCGGCAGACCAGGGCCATCAGGCGCTTGGAGTCGGCGGCGTCGTAGATCGAGAACGACGAGGTGAAGCCGAGCTTCTTCGACTCGCGGCGCAGGATGCGCACGCACGCGCTGTGGAACGTCATGACCCACATGGCGTTCGCCCGCGGGCCGACGAGCTGCTCGACGCGCTCCTTCATCTCGCCCGCGGCCTTGTTGGTGAACGTGATCGCCAGTATCTGGCCGGGGTGCACATGGCGCGTGGCGAGGAGATGGGCGATGCGGTGGGTGAGCACCCGCGTCTTGCCGGAGCCCGCGCCGGCGACGATCAGCAGCGGCGTGCCGTGGTGGACGACGGCGGCGCGCTGCTGCTCGTTCAACCCGTCGAGCAGGGCCTCCGGGCTCACGACGGGGCGGGGCGAGCCGTCCCGGTAGTACGGGTCGCGGGCCGGGGGCACGTCGAACTTCCCCTCGAAGAGGTCGTACGGGACCTCCTCCGCGGCCGGGGGGACCTCGGAGTCCTCGGGCGGCGGGGGCTCCTCCGCGGGGTGGTTGCGGAGATCCGCCAGGAAGCTGTCGTCAAAGAGGCTGCTCATCGCCTACCGAGTCTAGGCGGCCCCACTGACAGGCCGGGCCGGAACGCGGACCCTCACGCTCAGCGACGCGGAAGCGACGGTGCGCGGGCGCACGGGTGCCGGCAGCGGCCGCGTACGGGTGAGGACGCCGGTTACGGCCAGGACACGGAAACGTATCGGGCATATCGCGCGACGTCCTTCACAGCCCCGCCGCGGGTTGGCTAGCGTGCTCGCACGAGCGGCCCGTCCCCCGTTTCGGCGACCCGCGCCGACCGGGCCGCCCCCGCCGAATCCGGCGCGCCGCCGCCTGCCCGCCCACGGCAGGCGCGCGCACCCTCCGGAGCCGGGGACCCACCCAGTACCACCGGGGTGAATCGGCTCACGCCGCTGCCGCGGCGGGGCCGTAGGGCACCTTCCGTTCGCGCCCGAACCCGTCAGCTAACCCGGTAGGCGGTCCATGGAAGGAGATGCCGAGCCTTGGCATCGCATCGCAAGCCGCGCAGCCGGAGCACCGCACGCATCATCGGTGCCCAGTCCCCCGCTGTCGGTTTCACCACGGCCGCCGTGGCGTCCGTGACCCTGCTGTCGGCGCAGAGCGCGGCCGCCGCTCCGGCGGCCGGTACGGCTCCGGCCGGCAAACCGAGCGTCGAGGAGGTCCAGCGGAAGGTCGACGACCTGTACCGGCAGGCCGGTACGGCGGCCGGCAGGAACCACCGGCCCGGGGACGCCGCGGGCGCGCAGCCGCGCGCGGTCGACGCGGCGCCGGCCGGGGCGCCGCGCACCCGTCCGGGGGCGCTCGGCCCGAGGGCGTCGCTGCCGCTCCCGGACGCTTCGACGGCGGCCGGGGACCGGGCCCGGCCGCTGGACCTGCCCGCGGAGCCGCGGGGGCGGGCGGGCGAGTACCCGGCCGGGCGGGCGGAGGCGGCGCCGGAGCGGCAGCCGGCCGACGCGCAGGCGTCGCTCCGGGCGGCGAAGCGGACCACGCGCGCGAAGCTCGCGGAGGCGCGGGCCGTGCTGCACCGGGTGACGGCCGGCGACCGGGAGCAGTTGCCGCCGGGGCCGGCGTGGGAGCGCACGGGTGCGGGTTCCGGCACGGAGGCCCTGCCGGGGGGCGCGTCCGGGGCGGTGGCCGGTCCGGACGCGAGCGCTCCCGCACCGGAGGGTGCGGAGGGCGCGACGCGGCTCTGCGGCGGCGCGGCGGGTACGGGCGGCGGCTCCTATGCCGCCAAGGCCGAGAAGGTGCTGGCGTTCGCCCGCGCGCAGCTCGGCAAACCGTACGTCCGCGGGGCGGCGGGCCCGTCCTCGTACGACTGCTCGGGGCTGACGCAGGCGGCGTGGAAGGCGGCGGGTGTGGAGCTGCCGCGCACCGCGCCGGACCAGGCGGAGGCGGGCCGGCGGGTCGACGCGGACGAGCTGCTCCCCGGTGACCTGCTGTTCTTCGGCGACGGGCTGCGCCACGTCGGGATCCACCTCGGCGACGGGCGCGTGATCCACGCTCCGGAGCCCGGCGCCGCCGTCCGCGAGGAGCCGGTCGCCTCCCTGCCCTTCCGGTCCGCCGTCCGTCCCGCCTGACGGCCGGGTGCGGCCCCGGCCTCGCACAGGGCCGGGGCCGTCTGCCTGGCGCGGGACCGGACCGGCTGCGGGGCCGGGGCCTGGGCGCCGGACCGGGGCCCTGCTGCCGACCGGCTGCGGGGCCGGATGCTCCGGTCCGCCGGGGCGGTCAGGTCCAGAGGGTGGCGATGAAGATGTTCGCCGTCGTCAGGGCGCCCACGGCGAGGAACGGGCCCTTGCCCGCGCGCTCGTCGTCCCGCTTCACGTAGACCAGGCCGAGGATCACCACCAGCAGCGCCAGCTTCACGCCGATCTTGACGTTGTCGACGGCGGCGCCCTCGGCCTGGTTGAGGCCGACCAGGACCATGCCGGTGACGAGCATGGTCAGGGCGCCGTGCAGCATGGCCGGAACCATGCGGGCCGTGCCCGGTCCGATCGCCTTCATCTGGGTCAGGAAGCCGCCGAGGAGGGCGGCGATGCCGATGACGTGCAGGGCGACGAAGACGTTGATGAGGACGTTCATGGGCCGGAGCCTAGTCCCGGCCATACCACCGCCCGTCAGCCAGGGCCACCTCTTTCGCCACAACGATCACACGCGATACGGAATGCATGGTTCCGATCGTCGGAGTGCGATCGCAAGGCGTCCCGGAACCGCCAGCTACCGCCAATTCCGGTCACCCCGTCACCTCTCCCCCGGCCGCGCCCCTAGCGTCCTCCCCCAGCGGCCCGGCCCTCGCCGGACGCGCCGCAGTACAGCACCGAAGGGAAGTGACCACCCCCGTGGCAGCGCATCGGAAGCCCAGGCAGCGCGCGTTCGGCGGACAGGCCGGGCGCACGGCCGCCACCCTGGCCCTGGCCGGGGCGGCGACCGCCACCGCCTTCGAGGGCCCGGCGCACGCCGACCCGCGCCTCACCGCCGCCCAGGTCAAGGCCCAGGTCGACCGGCTGCACCGGGAGGCCGAGGCCGCCACCGAGAAGTACAACGGCGCCAAGGAGAAGGCGGACACGGCGCGGGCCAGGCTCGACGCGCTGCGCGACGAGGCCGCCCGGCGCACCGAACGCGTCAACGCCACGCGCGACGCCCTCGGCTCCACCGCCGCCGCCCAGTACCGCGCGGGCGGCCTGAGCCCCGCCCTCCAGCTGGCGCTCTCCTCCGACCCCGCGCGGTATCTGCGGGGCGCGGCGCTCGCCGAGCGGATCGGCGCCCGGCAGGCCGACACGATGGCGGCGCTGCGGGCCCAGCTCGTGGGCATCGACCGGCTGCGGTCGGAGGCGGACGGGCACGTACGGGAGCTGCGCGGGCACGAGGCGGAGCTGCGGCGGCACAAGGCGGCCGTGCGGAACCGGCTGGCCGCCGCCGAGAAGCTGCTGGCCCGCCTGACCGCCGCCGAGCGCGCCGCGTACGAGGCCGCCGAGCGCGCCAAGTCCGGCCCCGCCGCCTCCGGCCGCCCCGACGGCTCGGACCAGGACCGCGCCGCCCGCGCCGGCGGGGAGACCCGTACGGCGTCGGCGCCGGGCGGCGTCCAGGCGCCCACGTCGCGCGCGGCGCGGGCCGTGTCGTACGCGTACGGGGCGATCGGCAAGCCGTACGTCTGGGGCGCGACCGGCCCGTCCGGCTACGACTGCTCGGGGCTGACGCAGGCCGCGTGGCGGGCGGCCGGGGTGTCACTGCCCCGCACGACGTACTCGCAGATCAACGCCGGGCAGCGGGTCGCCCGCTCCGAACTGGCCCCGGGCGACCTGGTGTTCTTCTATCCGGGCGTCAGCCATGTCGGCCTGTACATCGGCGGCGGCAAGATGATCCACGCGCCCCGCACGGGCTCGACGGTCCGCGTGGCCTCCATCGACGAGATGCCCTGGGCGGGCGCGACCCGCGTCGCCTGACGGCCTGCCCGCGCGGCCCGCTCGCCGACGGGCGCTCAGCGGGGTGCGTGCGGCGGGGCCCCGGTCAGCGGCGGCCCGTTCGCCGGGGGACGCTCAGCGGCGGAGGGAGGACGCCGTCGCGCCCGCGCCCTCCAGGCGGCCGGTGAGCCAGGTGAAGACCGAGGGGACCTGGTCGGCCCAGGTGGAGGTGCGGTGGCCGCCGGTGACGCGGCGGACCTCGATACGGGTCGGGGGCTCGGCCGCAGCCCGCAGGTCCAGGCCCTGGCGGTAGCCGTCGTCGCCGTCGCCCGTGACCAGTAGCGACAGCCGGGGCGGGGCGGGGGCCTCGCGCAGGAGCGTCAGCGGGTTGTTGGCGTGGCGCAGGGCCGGGTCCTTCGCGGTGATCGAGTCGGGTTCGGCCGCCGGGTCGTTGTAGCCGGACATGGTGACGGCGTACCGGTAGCGGTCGGGGTGCGCCAGGGCGATCTTCGCCGCGCAGTGGCCGCCCGCCGAGAAGCCGGCGACCGCCCAGCCGTCGGCGGTGGGGACGGCGCGGAAGTGGTCGGTGACCATCTTCCGTACGTCGACGCTGACCCAGCTCTCGGCGTTGACGACGCCCGGCACGTTGGCGCAGCCCGCGTCGGCGTCGCCGAGCAGCTTGGTCCGGGGCGCCACGAGGATGAACGGCGCCACCGTCCCGTTCCGCATGAGCGGCTCCAGCCGCTCGGTGACGCGCAGTCCGGCGAACCAGGACGCCGGGGTGCCCGGGTAGCCGGAGAACAGCTCCACCACCGGGAACCGGACGTTCCGGTAGGCCGGGTCGTCGTACTGCGGCGGCAGCCACACGTACACCTCGGCGGTGACACCGGAGACCTGGCCCCTCAGGAGCGTGGTGCGCACGCGCCCGTCGGGGACGGCGGCGGCGGGGCGGAACGTCTGGGCGGTCTTCGGCAGATCGGCGATCCGTCGCCCGCCGAGCCCGTCCCGGCCCAGGTCGGGGGCGGCGGCGACATGGTCCCCGCCGCCCAGGAGGTCGTCCCAGTCGCTGAACAGGCCGTTGGTGTTGTTCACCGCGACGAAGACCACCAGGACCGCGGTGACCTGGGCGAAGCCCACCATGGCCAGCCGCGCCAGGCCCCGGACGAGAAGCGGCCCGCGCACCCGGCCCCACAGCGCGAGCGGCAGCACGACCGCCAGGACGGCGAGCACGATCACCGTCACGAGAAAGGGAGTACCCGTCAGGCTCATCACGGCCAGTAGGAGGGCGTGGCGGCCTCGCTGGTTGCCGCGCTTTTGCGCCGGTTGCCCCACAAAGGCGACGGACCGGCGGCCCGCGGTCACACCTGGCGGCGGCCGTGGCCCGCGGTCACACCAGGCGGCGGGCCGTGGCCCAGCGGGTCAGCTCGTGCCGGTTCGACAGCTGCAGCTTGCGCAGCACCGCCGACACATGCGTCTCCACCGTCTTCACGGAGATGAACAGCTGCTTCCCGATCTCCTTGTACGCGTAGCCGCGCGCGATGAGCCGCAGCACCTCCCGCTCCCGCTGGGTGAGCCGGTCCAGGTCCTCGTCCACGGGCGGCGCGTCCGTGGACGCGAACGCGTCGAGCACGAACCCGGCCAGCCGGGGCGAGAACACCGCGTCGCCCTCCTGGACCCGGAAGATCGAGTCGATCAGGTCCCGGCCCGTGATGGTCTTGGTGACATATCCCCGGGCACCGCCCCGGATGACGCCGATGACGTCCTCCGCCGCGTCCGACACGGACAGCGCGAGGAAACGCACCGGACGCTCCGCCGCCGACGCCAGGGCCGCGCAGCGGCGCAGCACCTCCACCCCGCCGCCGCCCGGCAGGTGCACGTCGAGGAGGACCACCTCGGGCCGGGCCGCGCGGATGACTGCCACGGCCTCGTCCACGTCGGCGGCCTCGCCGACGACCTCCACACCGGTCTCCTCGGTGCGCCCGATCTCCGCCCGCACGCCCGCCCGGAACATGCGGTGGTCGTCGACGAGCACCACCCGCGCCCGGCGCTCGCGCTCCTCCCCGCCCGGCACCGGGTCCGCCGCCGGACCCGCCGGCCCGCGGTCCGCCGCCGGGCCGACCGGCCGCGGCCGCCGCCCCGTGCCCCCGGCCGGGTCCCCGTCCGGCTGTCCGTCCACCGTCGTCATCCGTCCGCCTCCTGCACCCTGTCCATCTCCAGCTCGACCTCCGTGCCCTCGCCCGGCGCGGTGCGCACGCGCGCCGTGCCGCCGTTGCGCCGCATCCGGCCGACGACCGACTCCCGCACGCCCATCCGGTCCTCGGGCACCGCGTCCAGGTCGAAGCCCGGCCCCCGGTCCCGCACGGAGACGAAGACCCTGGTGCCCTCGGCCTCCGCGTACACCGTCACGGCGCCGCCCCCGCCACCGTACTTGGCGGCGTTGACCATCGCCTCGCGCGCGGCCTGCATCAGCGCGGCCACCCCTTCGTCGACCGGGCAGTCGCCGACGACCACGACCTCCAGCGGCACGCCGTGGGCGTCCTCGACCTCGGCGGCGGTCCTGCGGACGGCGGCGGCGAGCGTGTCCGGCTCGTCGGCCTCGTCCTTGCCGGTGCCCTCCGGCCGGTACAGCCAGTTCCGCAACTCGCGCTCCTGGGCGCGGGCGAGCCGGCGGACCTCGGCGGCGTCGTCGGCGTTGCGCTGTATCAGCGTCAGCGTGTGCAGCACCGAGTCGTGGACGTGCGCGGCGACCTCGGCGCGCTCCTGCGCCCGGATGCGCATGGTCCGCTCCTCCGACAGGTCCTGCGACATCCGTATGAGCCACGGTCCCGCCAGCAGCGCCATGCCCGCCAGTACCGCCATGGCGGCCGTCAGCGCCGTGCCGAGCTGGGCGACGGAGCCGCGCACGAGCAGGAACACGGTGAGGCCCATGCCGACGAGCGCCACCCCGGCCAGCCCGCGCGCCAGGTGGAACAGCCGCTTGCGGCGGTCCGAGTCGGCCCACTGGGCGCGGCGGGCGTTGTCGGCCTGCCGCCACACGAGGACGACGCCGACGCCGACGAGGAGGGCGGGCCACACATACCGTCCGGCCTCGCCGCCGAGGTCGACGGTGCCGACGAACACGGCCGCGCCGACGAGCAGCACGACCAGTGCGACGACCTGTCCCCGGTCGGGCTTGCGCAGGCGCCGCCGCCCGTCCGGGGTCGTCTCGAACAGCGTCCTCGGCTCATGGGAGCGCCCGCCGACACCGAGCGGGACGGCGATCCAGAACGTCGCGTACAGCAGCACGCCGAGCGGGCCGTGCGCGAGCAGCAGCCCGAGGAACGCCAGGCGCACCCATACGACCGGCAGGCCCAGGTGGCCGGCCAGACCGCGCGCGACACCGCCGAGTATCCGCCCGTCGGCGCTGCGGTACAGCCTGCGCACGGGCGGATCGTCGGTCGTCTCGGGCATGCGAGCGGTGACGGGCATGGACCGATCGTCACACGCCCCGGGCACCGGGACATCAGGGTCGATCCCTGAACCAGCCCTGAGAATGCCCTGATCGACCCTGAGGCCCGCCCCTGGCCGGCGGCCACCGGCCGTGGGCGCCGAGCCGGGGCGACGAGCCGGGAGGCCGCCGACCGGTTGCCGCTCCGCCGTGGTGACCGGGTCGGGGGAAGGCCCGGCGCGTCATGCCTCTGCCGCGCCGGACACGGTCTGAGCGGCGCGGCCACGCCCGGCGGAGCCTCGGGGTCCGGTGGCGGAATATCAGGGACGGGCCAGGGTCGTGCCGGATGCCGCCGCGGGCCGCGGCCGGTCACCATGGTCGTATGACGAGCGCGACGCCCACTGCACCGGAGGCGCCCGAGGCCCCGCCCCACCAGCCGCCGCTGCGGCGCACCCCGCGGCAGAGGATGGTCGCCGGGGTGTGCGGTGGGCTCGGGCGCCACTTCGACCTGGATCCGGTGGTGTTCCGCGTGGCGACCGGCGTGCTCGCCGCGGCCGGGGGCATCGGCCTCATCTTCTACGGCTTCGCCTGGCTGTTCGTCCCCGCGGACGGCGAGGAGGAGAACGAGGCGCGGCGGCTGCTGACGGGCCGTGTCGACGGCGCGTCCCTGATCGCCCTGCTGATGGCGGTGGCCGGCTGCGGTCTGTTCCTGTCGATGGCCGCGGCCAACAGCGGCATGATCGGCTTCGCGGTGCTGCTGGTGTGCGCGGTGAGCGGCGCGGCCGTCTGGTCGGAGCGGCGGCGGCACGCGGCGCCCGCGGAGCGGACGGAGGCGGACGCGCACCCGGCGGGCCCGGACGCTCCGCCGGAGACGCAGGCGCCGCCCCCGCCGGACTCCCCGTCCTGGTGGCGCGACCGCATCGTCAAGGACGGCTCGACCGGGCCGTTCCCGGTCGGTTATCTGTGGGGTCCCGCCGACGGGGCGGCGCCCGGCGCGGGGCACCGGCACGTGCCCTGGGGCCTCGCGCCGCCCGCCGCCCCCGCTCCGCAGGCGCCCGCCGCGCCGCGCGGGCCCCGGTCCATCGGCGGTCTCGTCCTGTTCCTCGCGTCGGTGGCCGGCTGCATAGGCACCACGGCCGCCTGGGGCGGGCATCCGCTGGGCGTGAGCCTCCAGTTCGGGCTGGTGTCGGCGCTCGCGGTGTTCGCCGCGGGTCTGGTCGTCAGCTCCCTGCTGGGCCGCACCGGGTTCGGGACGGTGCTCATGACGGTCGTGACGGCGGTGCTGCTGGCCGCCGTGTCGGCCGTGCCGCGGCAGATCGGCACGGTGTGGACCCGCACGGAGTGGTCCCCCGCCTCGGTGGCGGACATACGGCCGCGCTACACGGTGGACTCGGGTGTCGGGACGCTCGACCTGGCCGCCTTGGACGTGCCGCGCGGCCGGACGGTGAAGGTGGCCGCCGACGCGGGCGCGGGACGGATCGTCGTGACCGTGCCCTCCGACGTGACCGTCAAGGTCCGCGCGCGGGCCGCCCTCGGGGACGTACGGCTGCCCCCCGTGCCGGCCGCGGACAGTGGCGGTACGGGTTCCTCGGCAGGCGGGGACCTGGGGGTGGCCGCCGACCGGGACGTCACCCGGACCGTGCCGCCGCCTCCGGGTGTCCGGGCGGGCGGCACGGTGGAGCTGGATCTGCGGATCGTCGTCGGTCAGTTGGAGGTGGCACGTGCTGCGTCATGAGTTCCGCCCGGGCCGGCTGGTCGCCGGGGTGACGGGCCTGGCCGTCGCGGTCGTGTACGGCGGTGACGCGGCGGGCCGCTGGGACGCCGAGTGGTACGCGGCGCTGCCGATCCTGGGCGGCGGGATGGCGTCGGCCGCGCTGGCGGGCTGGGCCGGCTACCGGCTGCGGCGGCGGCGCGCCGCGAGGGCCGCGTCGACGGACGGCGCGGACGCCCCGGCGAGGACGAGCGGCAGCCACGCCATCAGATAGGCGAGGTCGTTGCCGTAGTAGTAGGGGTCGCTCTGCCAGCTGACCGTCAGCCACAGGCTCAGCGAGATCAGCGCACCGCCGGCCGCGGCGACCCGTGCCCACAGCCCGGCGAGCGTGCCGAGCCCCACGGCGACCTCGCCGACGCCGATCGCGTAGCCGAACAGGACGGGGTCGCGCAGCGCCGTGTCCACCAGCCAGGGCACGGCCGAGCCGTCCCGTACGGACCGCATCAGCTCACCGAGGGAGCCGGTGCCGGAGGCGGCCAGGAAGCCGGGGTCCGTCAGCTTGTCGAGCCCCGCGTAGACGAACGTCACACCGAGGAACACCCGCAGCGGCAGCAGCGCGTACCGGGAGGCGGCCGCCCGCAGGGCACCCGGGCCCCCGGGCCCGCCCCGCGTGCCCGGACCGGCCCCGCCGCTCCCGCCCGCAGGGCGCCCCCTGCGGCCGCCCGCGCCGCCACCGGGCCGCTCGCCCCGGCCGCCCGCGCCGCCACCGGGCCGCTCGCCCCGGTCGTCCGACACCCGGTCGTCGTCCCGGTCCTGGCCGGCCTCCCCGCTCCCGTACCGCGCCAGGCCGTCCCGCCCCAGGCCGTCCCGCCCCGGGCCGGGGAATGCCCCTCCCCGCTGCCCGCGGCCGTCCCGGCCGGGGCCGTTCGGTGTGTGTGCCATGGTCCTCACCCTCGTTTCGCCACCGCGCGACGCGCGCGTGCCGTGTCCGCCAGTACGGGGCGGGGGCCGCGCCGGTTCACCCCGACACCACCAGCGTGCCCGCGGAAAGCGGCGAGCCGCCGCCCACGGCTGTGGACGGCGGCTCGGCGGACGGCTGGGGTCACCCGGAGGTCACTCCCACTCGATGGTGCCCGGCGGCTTGCTGGTGACGTCGAGGACGACGCGGTTGACGTCCTTGACCTCGTTGGTGATCCGCGTCGAGATGCGGGCCAGCACGTCGTACGGCATGCGCGTCCAGTCCGCCGTCATGGCGTCCTCGGAGGACACGGGGCGCAGCACGATCGGGTGGCCGTAGGTGCGGCCGTCGCCCTGGACGCCCACGGAGCGGACGTCGGCGAGCAGCACGACGGGGCACTGCCAGATGTCGCGGTCCAGACCGGCCGCCGTCAGCTCCTCGCGGGCGATGGCGTCGGCCTCGCGCAGCAGGTCCAGGCGCTCCTTGGTGACCTCGCCGACGATGCGGATGCCGAGGCCGGGCCCGGGGAACGGCTGGCGCTGGACGATCTCCTCCGGCAGGCCGAGCTCCTGGCCGACCATGCGGACCTCGTCCTTGAACAGCTTCCGCAGCGGCTCGATCAGCTTGAACTCGAGGTCCTCGGGGAGGCCGCCCACATTGTGGTGGGACTTGATGTTGGCCGTGCCGGTGCCGCCGCCGGACTCCACCACGTCCGGGTAGAGGGTGCCCTGCACCAGGAACTCGACGGGCTGGTCGCCGGACGCCTCCGCGATGATCTCGGCCTGCGCCTGCTCGAAGACGCGGATAAACTCCCGGCCGATGATCTTGCGCTTCTCCTCGGGGTCGGTGACCCCGGCGAGCGCGTTGAGGAAGCGCTCCTGCGCGTCGACGACCTTCAGCTGGACGCCCGTCGCGGCCACGAAGTCCTTCTCGACCTGCTCGGTCTCGCCCTTGCGCATCAGGCCGTGGTCGACGTACACGCAGGTCAGCTGGTCGCCGATGGCGCGCTGGACGAGGGCGGCGGCCACGGCGGAGTCGACGCCGCCGGACAGGCCGCAGATGGCGCGCTTGTCGCCGACCTGCTCGCGGATCGCGGCGACCTGCTCCTCGATGACGTTCCCCGTGGTCCAGGACGGCTGGATGCCGGCGCCCCGGTAGAGGAAGTGCTCCAGGATCTGCTGGCCGTGCGTGGAGTGCATCACCTCGGGGTGGTACTGCACGCCGTACAGCTTCTTCTCGTCGTTCTCGAAGGCGGCGACCGGCACGACGTCCGTGGACGCGGTGACGGTGAAGCCCTCGGGGGCGGCGGAGCAGGCGTCGCCGTGCGACATCCACACCGACTGCTCGGCGGGCGTGCCCTCGAAGAGGGTGGAGCCGCTCTTGCTGACGTGCAGCGGCGTACGGCCGTACTCGCGGGCGCCGGTGTTGTCGACCGTGCCGCCGAGGGTGGTGGCCATCAGCTGGAAGCCGTAGCACATGCCGAAGACGGGGACACCGGCCTCGAAGAGGGCGCGGTCGAGGCGGGGAGCGCCCTCCTCGTACACGGAGGACGGGCCGCCGGAAAGGATGATCGCCTTCGGGTTCCTGGCGAGCATCTCCTCCACCGGCATGGTGGACGGGACGATCTCGCTGTAGACCCGGGCCTCACGGACGCGACGGGCGATGAGCTGGGCGTACTGCGCGCCGAAGTCGACAACGAGGACTACGTCCGGGTTGGTGTCGAGCGAGGCGGCAGCGGGGGTCGCTGATGACACTACGGCGGCCTTCCGGCGGTGGGAGGGGGTCGGTATCAGTCAATTCTACCGGCGTGGCCGACAGTCCTTTCGTCTCACCATCCGAACCGTGCGGGGGCGCGGCTGGCCCCGGCGCCGTCCGCGGGTCCATACTGGCGGCCATGCACACGCACGCGACCTTCGTCTTTACCTATGGCACCGGCTGGTCCGGCTGCCGTGGTCGTGCTGCTTGAGCAACTGACGACTTCACCAGGCGCCCCGGGCCGAAAAGGCCCGGGGCGTCTGCCGTCTCCGCCGGGCCGTACGCGTCCCGGGGCCCCGTCCGAGAACGAGGAGCCCCCAGCGATGACCCCGACGACCACCACCCCCGCCGCCCCCGCGGGCACCCGCACCGAGGACCGCGGCACCGGCCGCGCCCCCGACCGGGCCGCCGCCAGGTCCGCCGCCGACGTCACCGGCGCGCGGACGGACGCCGCCGCCGAGCTGATCACCGGCGCCCGTGAACGCATCGACGCGCTGGACGACCGGATCATCGGCCTCATCCAGGAGCGCATGGCCGTGTCGGCCGTCATCCAGGAGGCCCGCGTCTCCTCCGGCGGGCGCCGGGTGAACCTCGCCCGCGAGATGGAGGTCCTGGACCACTACAGGACCGCCCTCGGCAAGCCCGGTACGGCGCTGGCGATGACGATGCTGGAGCTGTGCCGGGGCCGCGTCTGACGGGGGTGCGTCTGACGGGGGTGCGCGTCCCGCCCGTGCGCGCTCCCGCAACTCTCACCCGTACGGAGCGTGACCCGGGCCACACCGGGTCGTTGGTCCCGGTGTCCGCGCCAGCGCGTGACTTCGCCGGAGCGTGTGGCGCATCGCGTGTGCGCCGTGGGACCGCGCTCCGGCGTGTGTGACCGGACGGCAGGGGACAGCAGCCCGGTCACCCCAGAGGGGCGGTCGGCCCGGGGACGCCCGGTGCCGGCCGCCCCCTCCATGTGTCCGCGCGCCGTCCCGTACACCTGTGACCGCCCCGCGGGCGGACCGACACGCGACACGTGACGCAGCACACATAAAGAATCTGTCAGTTCGCGGGCAACCATCCCCCCTCGTCGCAGGTCATGCATGCGAAACCACGGCCTCGCCTGTCCCACGGACAGCGCGGGGCCCACCACGCTCCCGTGCCGCATCCGGTGGTACGCCCCGACCACGAGGTCTGACTTGAAGCTTCGCCGCGCCATGGCCGTCGCCGCCGCGACCGCCGTCATCACGCCCGCCGCCTTCCTGATGGCCCCGGCCGCGTACGCGACGGACTCCACGCCGTCCGCGACGGAGTCCTCCGCGCCGGCCGCGACCCCCTCGCAGGACGCGGCGACGTCCGAGACGACGTCCCCCGCCGAGGACGAGAAGTCCCAGGAGACGGGCACGCCCGAGGAGCTGTCGAAGACCGAGGAGCCGAAGACGGAGGCCCCGGCGGCCGGCGCCACCACCCCGGCGCCCTCCGGCAGCGCGTCCGCCCCGGCCCCGTCCACCACGCCGAGCGGCTCCGCGTCGCCGTCCGAGCCGGCGATGGAGTGCGAGAAGTTCGAGGACAACGAGGGCCTGCGCACCTCGCTGGTCGGCCTGCCGTCGAAGGTCGTCGCCGGTTCCGGCTGGCAGAACTTCTCCTTCCGCGTGGAGAACAAGACGGGCCACGACGTCGAGGGCGTCGACGCCTACCTGTACGCCGACGCCATCGACGGCGAGGACTTCGACTCCATGGCGCAGTACCTCACCGTCCAGGCCCACATCGGCGGCACCTGGGTGAACATCGCGGACGAGGACGGCTACTTCGGCACCTCCAACGCCCTCAAGGAGAACGAGTTCACCGAGGCGCAGATGCGTCTGAAGGTCGACGCCAAGGCCCCCGCCGGCTACGGCTTCGCCTTCGCCTCCGGTGTCAGCTTCACCCAGGACGGGCTCTGCGAGTTCGGCGAGGAGATGGAGTACGAGTTCGAGATCCTCGCCGCCGGCACGGACGCGGGCGACGTGGACGACGCCGAGGGCAAGCCGGGCAAGGGCGACAAGAAGCCCGACACCAAGCCGCAGGGCGAGCTGGCCGAGCTGCCCGTCACCGGCACGCTCGCCGAGACCGGCTCCAGCTCCATGCTGCCGACCATCGGCATCGCGGGCGGCATCGCCATCGTCGCCGGCGCCGGTGTCGTCTTCGCGCTGAAGCGCCGCCAGAACGGTGCCGCCGCGTAACGGCACCGTCTGAGGACTGGGGAGGCGCTGCGCTCGGAGGGGGGCGCAGCGCCTCTCTGTGTTTTCCGGGGGGCGCCACGCCTCGTCCTCCGGGGGCGGCCCCACCTCGTTCTCCGGGACCGTGCCGCCTCCGCGGCTTCCGGTCGTGCCGGCTCCGGGGCGTGCCGCCTCCACGGCTTCCGGCGTCGTGCCGGCTCCGGGCCGTGCCGCCTCTGGCACGTCGTGGGGGCTTCCGCGGGCGCTACGCGTCCGTCTTCCTCGGCGGGACCTTCGGCATCCCCAGGAAGGGCAGGCGGAGGGCGCCGTAGGCGTGGGGCGGGACCGCCGGGGAGACGGGTGGCACGGGGGCCAGGCGCCGGTACGGGGCGTCCTGGGCGGGGCGCGGGTCGGGTTCGCCCTTGTTGGGCCACAGCGACATGGCGCGTTCCGCCTGGGCCGTGATCGTCAGGGACGGGTTCACGCCCAGGTTGGCGGAGACCGCCGCGCCGTCGACGACGGAGATCCCCGGGTGCCCGTACAGCCGGTGGTACGGGTCGATGACGCCGTCCCGCGCGGTGGCGCCGATGGGGCAGCCGCCGAGGAAGTGCGCCGTGAGCGGGGTGCCCATCAGCTCGCCGATGTTGGAGCCGGCGAAGCCGTTGATCTCCTCGGCGATCAGGGTGGCGGCGCGGGTCGCCTCGGGGATCTGCTTCGGGTTCGGGGCGCCGTGCCCCTGGCGGGCGGTGAGCAGGCCCTTGCCGATGCCGCCGCGCTTCAGGTGGGTCGTCAGGGAGTTGTCGAGCGACTGCATGACGAGCCCGATGATGGTCCGCTCCGACCAGCGGCGGTTGGACAGCGACCGCAGGGTCTGGAGCGGGTGGCGGACGCTGTTGCCGAGCCAGGCGGCGACGCGGTTCTTCGCGTAGGGCACCTGGAGGATCGACAGGGACCCCATGGCGTTGGAGCCCTTGCCGTAGCGGACGGGCTCGATGTGGGTGTTCTCGTCGGGGTGGATGGACGAGGTGATGGCGACGCCGCGGGTGAAGTCCAGGGGCGCGCCGTGCCGCTTGCGGTAGCGGCGGTCGGTGGTGAGGGAGCCGACGAGGGCCTCGGAGTTGGTGCGGGTCAGCTCCCCGAGCCGGTCGGAGATCCGCGGCAGCAGCCCCTGGTCCTTCATGCGGTGCAGCAGCGTCTGGGTGCCGTACGTGCCGGCCGCGACGACCACGTACCGGGCGCGGTAGGTGCGCGGGGTGCCCGTGCGGCGGCGGTCGGTGGGGACGGCGCGGACGAGGTGGCCGCCGTCGCGGTCCTCGGTCACGGCGGTGACGGTGGTCATCGGGTGGATGACGGCGCCGGCCCGTTCCGCGAGGTGGAGGTAGTTCTGCGTGAGGTTGTTCTTCGCGCCGTGCCGGCAGCCGGTCATGCACTCGCCGCACTCGGTGCAGGCCCGCCGCGCGGGCCCGGCGCCACCGAAGTAGGGGTCGGGCACCTCTTCGCCGGGGGCGGCCTCGGCGGTGCCGTCGGCGTCCTTGCCGTCGCCGAAGAACACCCCGACGGGCGCCAGGTGGAAGGTGTCGCCGACGCCCATGGCCCGCGCCGCCGCCTTGAGGTGGACGTCGGAGGGGGTCATGGTCGGATTGAGTCGGACGCCCAGCATCCGCTTGGCCTGGTCGTAGTACGGGGCGAGCTCGGCCTGCCAGTCGGTGATGCCGGCCCACTGCCGGTCCTGGAAGAACGCGGGCGGCGGTACGTAGAGGGTGTTGGCGTAGTTGAGGGAGCCGCCGCCGACGCCGGCGCCCGCGAGGACCATCACGTTGCCCAGCAGGTGCACGCGCTGGAGGCCGTACAGGCCGAGGGCCGGGGCCCACAGGTAGTTGCGCAGGTCCCAGGAGGTCTTCGGCAGGGTGGCCGGGGTGAAGCGGCGGCCGGCCTCCAGCACGCCGACGCGGTACCCCTTCTCGGTGAGGCGGAGCGCCGAGACGGAGCCTCCGAACCCGGAGCCGATGACGATGACGTCGTAGTCGTACGCGCGGGGGCCGCGGGCGTCCGGGGCGGATTCCGGCTGGTTCTGGGCAGGGGGGACCTCGGGCATGGCTCTCCTCGTACAGAAGGACCGAAAGAGGGAGGGAAGGGCGGGGCGGCGGCCGCCCGCCCCGTCGCGGCGGGGCGCGGCGCGGCGGACGTGTGCCGCCCCGTCCCGGCGCGGGCGGACGTGTGGCGCCCCGTCCGTCGTCAGCGCAGGCGCAGGGCCTTCATCACCTTCAGGCTGCGGCTCATGAACGCCGCGTACTTCTCGTCGTCCATCCCGAACGCGGGCGCCAGCGGCATCAGACGCTGCTGGGCGACCGTCTGGGCCTCCGTGTACTTGAGGATGCCGTCCGAGCCGTGCCGGCGCCCCAGCCCCGAGTCCTTCATCCCGCCCATGGGGGCCTGGACGCTGCCGTACGCGGCGCCGTAGCCCTCGTTGACGTTCACCGTCCCGGCGCGCAGGCGGGCGGCGACGGCGAGGCCCCGGCGGGCGTCCTTCGTCCAGACGCTGGCGTTGAGGCCGTACGCGGTGTCGTTGGCCCGCGCGATCACCTCGTCCTCGTCGGTGAACCGGTACACGGAGACGACCGGGCCGAAGGTCTCCTCCGCGCACACCGCCATGGAGTCGTCGACGCCTTCGAGGATGGTCGGCTCGTAGAAGAGGGGGCCGATGTCGGGGCGGGCGACACCGCCGGCGAGGACCGCGGCGCCCTTGGCGACGGCCTCGTCGACATGCCGCGTGACGGCCTCCAGCTGCCGCTCCCCGACCAGGGAGCCCATGTCGGCGCCGTACGCGAGGGACGTGCCCAGGCGCATCGCCTTCGTCCGGGCGACGAACCGCTCCAGGAAGGCGTCGGCGATCGACTCGTGGACGTACAGCCGCTCGATGGAGATGCACAGCTGCCCGGCGGAGGAGAAGCAGGCGCGGACGGCGCCCGCGGCGGCCTTCTCCACATCGGCGTCGCGCAGCACGAGCATCGGGTTCTTGCCGCCCAGCTCCAGGGAGACCCCGACGAGCCGGGCCGCCGCGCCGCGGGCGACCTCGCGGCCGGTGCGGGTCGAGCCGGTGAACGACACGTAGTCGGCGTGCTGGACGACCTCCGGGCCGACGACCGGGCCCTCGCCCAGCACGACCTGGAACACCTCGGGCGGCAGTCCCGCCTCGACCAGCAGGTCGCGCGCCCACAGGGCGGTCAGCGCGGTCTCCGTGTCGGGCTTCATGACGACGGCGTTGCCGGCGGCGAAGGCGGGCAGGGCGTCGCCGACGGACAGCTCCAGCGGGTAGTTCCACGGAGCGATCTGGCCGACCACCCCGCGCGGCTGGCGCAGCTCGGTCACCTTTGTGAGCACCGGAACGGCTCCGGTGCGGCGCTTCGGGCCCAGGTACGCGGAGGCCTTGACGCCGTAGTGGCGGGCGGCGATGGCGACCGCCTGGATCTCCTCGTGGGCGTGCAGCCGGGCCTTGCCGGTCTCCAGCTGGATCAGGTCGAGGACCTCCGCCTGGCGCTCCAGCACCAGGTCGTGGAAGCGGAGCAGCACGGCGGCGCGGCGGCGGACGGGCCAGGCAGCCCACGCGGTCTGGGCGGCGCGGGCGCGGGCGAACGCCTCGGCCACGTCCTCGGGAGTGGACTCGGGCAGCTCCGCGAGCCGCTTCCCGGTGAACGGGGTGTGGTTCGCGGTGCGCCCGGAGCCGACGACGCCCTTGGTGAGCCGGGCGACCAGGTCGGGCGTCACGACATCGGCGGCGGTGCGGGCCCCGGCGGGGGCGGGGGCCACGGGGTTGGTGGGAGACGCGGGGTGCCCCCGTCGCGGGGCGGGCACCGCCGACGCCGGGGCGGCCGGCGTGGACGCGGCGGGGGGCGTGGGTCCGTTGGCGTGGGCGGAGGCCTGCGTGTCCGTCATGGGGGCGAGGGTATGCGGGGTACGGGCCGTTTGGGTACCCGGCGGTAACGTCTTTTCACCGTGCGTCCACATCACGCCAGCGTTCACTGGCAAATAAGCCCTGATCAGCGCGTTGTCAGCAGCAGGACGACTCCGAGAGTGACCGCGACGGCGATCGCCGCGACCAGGGCGGCGACCAGCGGCCCGGTGGCGGGCCCACCCGCGCGGCGCGCCTCGCGGGCCCCGTCGTGCGGCGGTACGCGGTCGGGCGCCGCGCCGTCGGAGGGCGGGGTTCCGTAGGGCGCCGCGTCGGAGGGCGGGGACCCGTAGGGGGACGCGCCGGGGACCCCGTACGGGGAGGCGTCGGGGGATCCGTAGGGGGAGGCGTCCGGGGTCCCGTAGGGGGAGGCGGCGGGGGGCGGGATCCGCGGTGGGGCGCCCTCCCGTGGGAGCCCGCCGGGCGGCGTGGCGGATGCGGGCGGGGACGGCGACGGGGCCGGGATGGAGGACGGAGCGGGGGCCGGGGCCGCGTACGGCCGTTCGGCGCCCTGCCCCGGGCGGTCCTCGGTGGCGACGGCGTCGGGGAGCACGGCGTCCTGGGGCTCGACGCCCGCAGGCGGCGCCACGGGCAGGGCGGGCGCGGCGGGACCCCGGTCCGGCGCGCCGCCCACCGGCCCGAGCGGCGACACGCCGGGCAGGTCGGCCGCCTCGGGGACGTCCGGCACCTCTGGCACCAGGGGCACCTCCGGTACGGCGGGCGCGTCGCGAGGGGCGGGCGACGACCGGCCGGGCAGCACCCTGGCCCGGTGCCGCACCCGGTCCCGGGCCCGCGCGGGCGGTACGGCGTGCGAGCGGGCCCCGGTCGGCGCGTCCCCCTGCCCCACCTGGGCGCCCGGCCGGGCCTCGTCGGGCCGGTCGTGGGCGGCCGGCGGGTCACCGGGCAGCGCCCCGCCCGGAGCCGCCACCGCCGCCGCGCCCATCCCGGCCGCGCCGAGGACGGCGCCGCCCGCGCCCGTCGCGTACGCCCGCAGCAGCCGTTCCGCCTCCGCGCCGTCGAGCCTGCGCGCCGGGTCGCGTTCCAGCAGCCCCCGTACGACCGGCAGCAGCGGCCCCACCACGGCGGGCGGCCGGATCTCGGCCTCCACGACGGCGTGCAGCACCCCGCCCAGCGAGTCGCGGTGGAACGGCGAGCGGCCCGTCATCACCGCGCACAGCAGGACGCCCAGCGACCACAGGTCCGCCGCCGGCCCCGCCCGGTGGCCCTGCATCCGCTCCGGCGCGGTGTACTCGGGCGAGCCGACGAACATGCCCGCCTCGGTCAGCGTGGTCGCCCCGGCCAGCTGGGCGATCCCGAAGTCGGTGAGGACGACCCGCCCGGTGGCCTCCTCGACCAGGACGTTGGCCGGTTTCAGATCCCGGTGCAGCACCCCGATCGCGTGCGCGGCGCGCAGCGCGGACAGCAGGGCCAGACCGATCCCGGCCGCCTCCCGCGCGTCCACCGGGCCCCGTACGGCGATCCGCTCGGCGAGCGACACGCCCTCGACGAGCTCCATCACGATGTACGGGACGCCGTCCTCCTCCACCACGTCGTGGACGCACACGATGTGCGGGTGGTGCACCCGGGCCACCGCCCGCGCCTCCCGCAGCGTGGCGTCCACGGCCGCGTCAGCCCCGCCGCCCGCACCCGCCCCGCCCGGCGCGCCGCCGCTGCCCCCCGCGTCCACGTGCAGTTCCTTGACGGCCACCTGACGGCCCAGCAGCTCGTCGTGGGCGCGCCACACGGTGCCCATGCCGCCGCGCCCGAGGCGGGCCTCCAGCCGGTAGCGGCCCATGATGCGGCGCATCTCGCGCGACGCCGGCCCGGGCGGCTGGTGCCGCCCCGCCCCGCGCTCCCCCGCCTCGCCCTGTTCCCCCTGGTCCCCCTGCTCCCCCGCTCTCCACCCTCCGACCGACACGGCCCATCTCCTCCGCTCGCGCCGAGGAGGTCACCCCCCGGCGGGTCGCCAGTGGCGCAGCACGATGTCGAACTGCTCCCGTGTGGTCGCCCAGTCTTCCTCGGGAGACGACATGTACAGCGCGTACTCGGTTCCGTCGTCCGTGTAGTACACCTGATCAATCGCGTGGCGCTTACCGGGGTGTGTCCTTTTCTCGTACCAGGTGAACTCCCAGAGACAGGATTCCAGCTGATCACGGAACGTATTCTGGTCGAGCTTCACACGGCGGTATTCCGGCAGCCTCTCCCGCAGGGACTTCTCCACATCGAGCATGTGCATATACGGGTTCTCGAAATCCGGCGTGTCGTCGACGCTGACGCGAATGCGATGCCTGCCGTTGTCCGGCGTGTAGTCGATCTGGTCGCCGTCCATCTGCCTTTTCCAGCCGACCGGTACGGCCAGGCTGAAGCCCAGCGGGTCCTGGACGCGCTGCCACCCCTCCGGGAGCCCGCCGGGTATCGGCGCGGCCGTGGCGTCTCCGGAGGGCGTCGGTTCGGCGGCGATGTTCGTGGTGGCCGGGCCGCCCCTGTCGGCGTACCGCATGACGGCGAACCCGGCGCCCGCGCCGACGGCCGCCGCGAGCAGCACCACCATGGCGGCGCGACGCCAACGGGCCGCGCCCGCCCGGACGGTGGTGGCCGGACCGTGCGGCGCGGCGGGCGGCGCGGTGGCGGTGGCGGTGTCCCCGGCGGCCCCTTCGGGCCGGCGCGCGATGCCGTCCGCCACCTCCCGCAGCTCCTCCGGTGACACCGACCGGGTCGGTACGAACGCCTGCGCGGCGCTGGGCGTGCGGCCCTCCATCGCCTCGATCAGCATCCGCTCCAGCTCACCGGCGGTGGGCCGGTCGGCCGGGTCCTTGCGGAGCAGCGCCGTGATCACCGGGGCGAGCGGGCCCGCGTGCGCGGCGTCCCCGGCCTCCTCGGTCACCACGGCCTGCATGGTGCTGATCGGCGATGAGCGGCGGAACGGCGACTCGCCCTGGACGGCCGTGTACAGCGTGGCGCCCAGCGCCCACAGGTCGGAGGCCGGGCCCGGGTCGGAGCCGCGCACCCGTTCCGGCGCCAGATAGTCGATGGAGCCGACCAGTTCACCGGTCCGGGTGATGGTCGAGTCGCCCTCGATGGCGGCGATGCCGAAGTCGGTGAGGAGGACGCGCCCGTCGCGGGCGAGCAGCACATTGCCCGGCTTGACGTCCCGGTGGAGCACCCCGGCGGCGTGCGCGGCGCTCAGCGCGCCGAGCACGTGCAGTCCGATCCGCGCGGCCTCCCGGGGTGATATCCGGCCATCCGGCGCGGACTTGACCGTGTCGGCGAGGGAGGAGCCGTCCACGTACTGCATGACGATCCACGGCCGGTCGTCGTGTTCCAGCACGTCGTGGACGGTGACGACAGCGGGGTGGGTGATCCGCGCGGCGGCCCGGGCCTCCTTCTGCGTACGGGCGTGCAGGACGACCCGGTCCGCCTCGGAGACGAACTGTCCGGCCGTCAGCTCCTTGACGGCGACGGTACGGTGGAGCACCTCGTCGTGGGCCCGCCACACCTTGCCCATCCCGCCCCGGCCGATGGTCTCGCCCAGCCGGTAGCGCCCCGCGAGCACCAAGCCCCCGCCCATGCCCTGAGTCTGTTCCACGTGTCTCCGCTCAGCCCCGCCCCGCTGCTTCGGAGCAAGGTTACGGAGGGTGTGCGACGCGCGGAACCTCGGGGCGGCCACGGAGACCGCAACGTGATACGGGTCCCGCTGATTGGCGCGATTTCGCCACTGTGGGTGATCTGAACGAGTGAACAGACGCCCCGTCAGTCCACCGACTCGCGAGCTGCTGTGGCCTGTTCGCAGCGCTCCGTGACCCCTCCTCCGCCCGACCGCGGTCGAGGTGGCCGCGCCGTCCGGCGCGGCGAGGCCCCGTCAGCGGGTGGCGTGGTAGGCCTTGGTGGCCTGTTCGAAGACCTCCGTGACCTTGTCCCGCTCGGCCTCGGGGCCGATGACCTGGACGACGTGGTAGCGGTCGCCGATCAGCAGCGCGCGGTTGCGCACGTACACCTGGCGTCCGTTGGCGTCCTGCCAGGTGAACTGACCCTCCGCCATGGCCTGCCGGCCGATGTCCACGCGCCGCAGTCCGGTCGCGGTCGCCCAGGTCGAGTCCCGCCACGGCTGGAGCTCGCGCTCCTTGCTGCGCTGGTACTCCAGCGGGTCGGCGCCGGCCGTGCGGACGGTGTCGCGGCCGGGGACGATGATCAGCGTGTAGTCGCCGTCCGAGTAGCGGACCTGCCCGATGTCGTTGATGGGGCTGCGGCGCCAGGTGCTGTCGACGGCGACGCGGAAGCCCTCCGGGTCGGTGCGCACGACGTACCCCTCCGGCACGGCGGGCGCGGTGGGCGTCCCGGCGTTGGTGGACGGCGCCTGGCCGGTGGGCGACGGGCTCCGCGGGGCGGGCGCCCCGGCGCCGGTCGGGGTCGGGTCGTGCGGGGTGGTGGCGGTGGGGCGTGCGGTGCCGGTGGGACGCTGCGACCGGTCCTGCGTACCGGCCTCGGGCATGAACAGCACGGCGTACGCGATGGCGCCGGCGAGGCCGAGCAGTATCAGCAGCAGGAGGGTGCGGCCGAGCGCGCGGGGGCTGCCGCCCCCGGGATGCCGGTCCCGCTTGTGGCGGTGCCGGGCGGGCGCGGCCGGGACCGCCTCGGGGACGGGGGCCGCGGCGCGGGCGGAGGCGCGGGTGCGCCCGGCGGTGCGGGTGCGGGTGCGGCGCCTGCGGACCAGGTCGCCGCGGCGGCGCAGGATGGGCAGGCGGGCCGCGTCGGCGGAGGGCATCGGCACGACGTGGGCGCCCGCGTCGGGCTCGGGCGCCGACCGGACGAGGGAGCGCAGCCAGCCGCGCAGCTCCTCGAAGTCGGGCCGCTCGGTGGGGTCCTGGCGCAGCAGCGACTCGACGACGGGGCGCAGCGGGCCGCACTCCTCGGCGTACGCGGGCGGCTCGGAGCACACCATCTGGACCAGCTCGGCGGCATTGTCCTCGGGGTACGGGGCGTGTCCTTCGAGGACCCGGAACAGCAGCGCGCCGAGCGCCCACAGGTCGGTCGCCGGCCCGATGGGCGGGGCGAGCCGCCAGGTGCCGTACACGGGGCCCGCCTGCTCGGGAGCCCAGCGCTCGGTGACCGCGCCGACGAGGGCGATGCGCGTCTGGCGGGCGCGCTCGGCGGCGAGCGGCGTGGTGGGGCCCCGGTAGACCTCGTCGGCGTCCCCGGCGGGGGCGGTGCCGGGCTCGTCGCGGGGGCGCGGGGGGCGGCCGACCGGCGCTCCGGGGTGCTGCGGGGTCCCGCGCCGCGCGTCGGCGCGCAGGCCGGCGCGGGCGCCGCCGTACGGGGCGACGTCTCCGTACGGGGACGCGCCGCCGCCCGCCGGGACGGGGCCGTCCCGCCACGTGCCGGTGAGCAGCGCGCGCGGCGGCCGGACCTCGCCGTCGTCCTCGTCGTCCTCGTCCCCGTGGGCGTCGTCGGGCCCGTAGGGGCTGTGGGGGTCGTACGCGGTGTACGCCCCGTGGCGCGCCGGGCCGTGGGCGCGGCCGGAGTCCCGGTCGCCGTACGCCTCGTGGTCGCCGTACGCCTCGTGGTCGCCGTAGTCGTCGGTGTCGTCCCCGTCCTCGGCGAACCGGTCGGCCGCCTGGGCGACGTACTGGGGCTCGTAGCCGCTGGGCAGCGCCGGCGGGCCGGGCGGGAGCGGCGCGGGGGCCATGGCGCGCGGCGCCCCGTAGGGGTCCTCGTACACGTCGTCGTACGCGTCGTCCTCGTCCCGGTCCTCGTCGTACGCCCGCACACGCCCGCTGAGGATCCGGCCCCCGGAGCCGTCGTACGCGTCGTCGTCCTCGTGGTCCCCGGCCTCCTCGTGGTGCTCGGCGGGACGGGCGCGATCGTCCCCGTAGGGGTCGCCGTCTCCGTACGCGTCGCCGTCCTCGTAGGGGCCGTCCTCCTCGTAGGGGCCGTCCTCCGCGTAGGGGCCGTCCTCCGCGTAGGGGTCGCCGTCCGGCTCGGCGTACGGGGTCTCCGCCTCGTCCGGCAGGGGCACGGGCGCGTAGCCGCACAGGGCCTCCTCGGCGGCGCCGGTGGCGAGGCCGCTGAGGACCACCCGGCCGTCGTCGCAGACGAGGACCGTGCGGGCGGTGATGTTGCGGTGCGTCCAGCCGTGGGCGTGCAGCGCGCGCAGCGCCGTGACCACGTCGTTGGCGATCTCGGCGGCCCGGTAGGGGGTGAGCGGCTCGTCGCGGACGAGGGCGGCCAGCGGCCGGGCGGCGATCAGTTCGCTGACGATCCAGAGCGAACCGTCCTCGGTGAAGACGTCGAAGACCTGGTCGAGGCGCGGGTGGTCGGGGATGCGGGCGACGGCCTGGACGGCCTCGACGGCGCGCCGCACGGCCGGGTCCGCGGCGGCACGCGCCGCGGCGCGCCTCGGCGCGTGCCCGTAGGGGCGGCCGTAGTCGTCGGCGTCGAGGACCTCGGCGTCCACGGTCTCCGGCAGGGGCAGCTGCCGGACCATGACCTCCTGGCCGCTGTACGTGTCGAAGGCACGGGTCTCGACCGGCCCGTACGCGCCGGCGTACCCCGTCCCGTCGCCGTAGCCGTAGCCGTCCCCGTCCTCGTCGTCGGGGAGGACGGGCAGGCGATAGCGGTCGGCGAGCACCCTTCCCGCGTAGTCGTCCACGACGCCTCCCCAGCAGCGCGCTGTCCCCCCGGCTCCGCCGTTCGCACGCACGTGGTGCGGAGCCGTCGATCCTGGTCCTTGCCTGTGCAGTTACCCGTTCGCTTCAGCTTCGTACGGTCCGCGCGCTCTCACGATACGTGCCGAGGCTCAGTCCGTGGGCCGGAACGTCGCGAACGCGGTGTTCCGCAGGGTGGTGCACTCGGGGCCGTTCCACTCCGAGGACTTGCACGAGATCATGATCGCGTAGCCGTGCTCGGCGTCCACCTTGAAGCCCCGGTTGAGGACCCACACGCGCATGCCGCCCTGGTTCCGCTCGAACTGCCAGTCGGCGACGGTCGGATAGCCGTTGTACGAGACCGGCTTGATGCCGTGGTGCTTGTAGCCGTTGCTGCTGGCGGCGACGGCGCCCATGGCGGCGGTCCACGCGGCGGCCGCGTCGCCGCCGGGGCTGTCGGTGTAGTCGACCTGCACGCGCGGGAAGCCGCCCGACGCGCTGAAGATGCCGCCGGAGCCCCGGCCCGCGACACCGGTCATGCGGAAGTCCGCGGGCATCGCCATGGAGAAGTGGAACCGCTTGTCGGTGACCGTCTTGTACCCGGCGGGAAGCGCGGGCTTGCCGCCCGTGCCCGTGCCGGGCGACGCGGTCGGCTTGGTGCCGGTCCCGGCTGTGCCCGCCGTGCCGCCCGGGTCGCCGGCGCCGCCCGCGGTCTGGCCGCCGTCCTGCTCCTTGCCGGTCTCCCCGTCGGGGCCCGTGCCGCTGCCGCCGGTGCTCCCGTTGGAGCCGCCGCCGGTGGTGGCGCCCGCCGATGCGGCCTTGTCGCCGCCCTGGGTGCCGCCGCCCTTGGCGGTGGTGCCGTCGTCGCCGCCGAGGGTGACCGCCAGGATGGTGGCGATGACCGCGAGGACGGCCACCAGCGCGATGGTGACCAGCGTGCGGCGGGGCACCACGTCGGTGATCGGCGCCCGCACGGGCGCGGGCGGACCGGAGCGCTCCGGCTTGGCCTGCCGGGAGGCGGCGGCCGCCGCGGCGGCGTTCCGCACGGAGCGCAGGGCTCCGCGCAGCCGTTCGGCGGTGGCGTCGCCGGGAGCCGAGGCGCCGGCGCCGGTGCCGGCCGCGGTCGTGGCGGCCGGGGTCGCGGTGGGCGTGGCGGCCGGGCCCGGCGGCGGAACCGGCGGGAGCGGCACCACGCGCGTGGCCTCGGGGGACGGCTCGGGCGCCGCCGCGGAGGCCGCGGTCACCGCCAGGACGTCGTTGAGCAGCTTGCGCGCTCCGGCGTCGTCCAGGCGCTGCGCGGGGTCCTTGGCGAGCAGCCCGTAGATGACCGTGTCGAGCGGCCCGGCGTTCCTCGGCGGGTCCAGCTGCTCGGTCATCACGGCGGTGAGCGTCGCTATGGCGGAGCCCTTGTCGTACGGCGGGTGGCCCTCCACGCAGGCGTAGAGGAGGCCGCCGAGCGACCACATGTCGGCGGCGGGGCCGGGGCGCTGGCCCCGGGCGCGCTCGGGCGAGATGTAGGAGGGCGCGCCGACGAGCATGCCGGTCGAGGTGATGGACGGGTCGCCCTCGACCTGGGCGATGCCGAAGTCGGTGAGGACGACGCGGCCGTCGTCGGAGATGAGGACGTTCGACGGCTTCACGTCGCGGTGCAGGATGCCCTGGCGGTGCGCGGCGCGGAGCACGTCGAGGATGGCGAGGCCGACCTCGGCGGCGCGGCGCGGGGTGAGCGTGCCGTCCTCGCGGATGACGTCGGCGAGGGACCGGCCCTCGATGAGCTCCATGACGATCCAGGGGCGGTCGTCCTCGTCGACCACGTCGTAGACCGTCACGGCGCTGTTGTTGCGGATGCGGGCGATGGCCTTGGCCTCGCGCAGCGTCCGGGTGATGAGGCGTCGCTTCTCGTCCTCGTCGATGGCGTTGGGGAAGCGCAGTTCCTTCACCGCGACGGTACGGCTGAGGGTCTCGTCGACGGCGCGCCACACGGTGCCCATGCCGCCGCGCCCGAGGACGGCGCCGAGCCGGTAGCGCCCGGCCAGCAGCCGGCCCTCGGTGGTCACATGGGGGGCCACGGGCTTCTTCACCAGGTCGGCCCGGGAGGCCGCGCCCGCCTTGCCGTCCCCGGCCGCCTTGCCGGTGGACGCCGTGGACGCCGCGGGGGCCTCGGCCGGCGCGGGCCCGGCGGTCGTGTCCCGTGCGGACGGCTCCGCCGGCGCGGGGTCCGCCGCAGCGGGCGCCTCCCGCGTCGCGGCGTCCTCGCGGCCCTCGCGCGTCGGCGCGGCGCCGGACGGGGACGCGCCTTCCGGCGCCCCGCCCGTGACGTCGGCGCCCTTCACCGGAGCACCCTCCGCCGAAACGCCTTCGGCCGGAGCGCCCTTCACCGGAGCGTCCTTCACGGCGTCACCCTTCACGGCGTCAACCCCCGCGCCACCGGCGTCCTTACCGCCGTCCGCGGCGGCGTCCTCGCCGCCGCCCTTGCCGGCGTTCGCCCCCGCGTCGTCCGTGGAAGCCGCGGCCTGACCGGCCTCGTCACCCTTCACCGTCGCACCCTTCGAGGTCGTGCCCTCGCCGTCGGCGCCCCGCTGAGGTTGCCGCGCCGCGTCCCGCGACTGCTCCGCTCCCGACATGCGTCCCCTCTGCGATCCTGTTCCTCGCCCGCGCCTGCCGCGTCCGCGCGATGCGGTAACCCGCCCTGGTGGAGCCTTCATTGTCCCTCACTCCGGGACCGGTGGTGGTGCCGGGTCCGGCGTCCGCGAGGATGACGGTGAGGGAGGGTGCCGCGCGATGTCGAAGTTCAGGACGAGACTCGTGGTGCCGTTGGTTCTGGCCATCTGCGGACTGACTGTCAGTGACCCCCCGGCCACACCGCCCTCGGCCCTGACGCGGCTGGTCACAGCGGGCGGGGCCCCGGCCGCGGCGCTCCTGTCGGAGACGTACGGGTCCTCGGGCACCGCGCGGTTCGAGACGACGGGACCGGCCATCGGACGCGCCGACCACTTCCGCGCGGGCAGCCTCACCAAGACGTTCGTCGCGACCGTGGTCCTCCAGCTGGCGGCGGAACGGCGGCTGGACCTGGACGCCCCGGTGGCCGCCGTCGCCCCCGGTCTGCTCCCTCCCCCGCTGGACCGGCGGGTCACCGCGCGCCGCCTGCTCACCCACACGAGCGGCCTGCCCGACCTCACCCGCCCCTCCTCGCCGGCCGTCCCCCCGGAGGGGCTGCGCGCCGCCCTCGGGTCCCGTACCGCGAAGCCCCCCGGCGCCTTCGCCTACGCCAACACCAACTACGTCGTCCTCGGACGGATCGTCGAACACCTCACGGGCCGCTCCTACGCCTCCGAGGTGCGCCGCCGCGTCATCGTCCCGCTCGGCCTGGACGGCACCTCCTTCCCCGGCGCCCGTACGGACCTGCCCGCCCCGCACGGCCGGGGCTACGACTCCGCGGGGCGCGATGTGACCGACCTGGACCCGCGGGTCGCGGGCGCGGCCGGCGAACTGGTCAGCACCCTCGCCGACCTGAACCGCTTTTACTCCGCGCTCCTCGACGGCCGCCTCCTCGCCCCGCCCCAGCGGGCCGCGCTCCTCGACACCTCGGCCGCACAGGGCCGCTACGGCATGGGCCTGTTCCCCACGCTGCTGTCCTGCGGCGTCACGGTCTGGGGTCACAACGGCCGCATCCCGGGCAGCTACGTCCGCACGGCGGCCACCCGCGACGGCCGCCACCTCCTCACCTTCCGCGCCAACACGGACACCCTCTCCCCCGGCCCACCCCTGGAACGCGCCCTTCTGGAAGCCGAGTTCTGCCCGCCCAAGGACGGCACCACGCCCCCGGCGGACGCCCGGCCCCAGGCCCGGTCCGACGCACCGCCCACGACCCACGCCCGGCCCCAGGCCCCGCCCACGACCCACGCCCAAGCCCCGGCGGACGCCCGGCCCCGGGCCCGGTCCGAGGCGCCGCCCGGGACCCGGCCCGGCGTCCCGGACGTGCGGGGCCGGGACACCAGGGCCTCCGGTCAGCGCCCTTGCGCCGCCCCCTACAGCGGCACGATGTCCGGTGCGCCCAGCCGCGCGGCGTCCGCCGTCTGGTCGTCGGGCTGGCGCTGCGACTCCCGCTCGGCCTCCACCCGCTTCTCGTAGTGCTCCACCTCCCTGGCGACCTGGTCCTCGCCCCAGCCGAGCACCCGCGCCATCAGTCCGGCGCACTCGCGGGCGCAGCCGGTGCCCCGGTCGAAGGTCTCGATGGAGATGCGGGTGCGGCGGGTGAGGACGTCGTCCAGGTGCCGGGCGCCCTCGTGGGAGGCGGCGTACTGGATCTCGGCGCGCAGATAGTCGTCGGCGCCGGTCAGGGGTTCGCCGAGCGCCGGGTCCTCGGCGATCAGGTCGAGCAGCTCCTCCGCCAGGGTGCCGTACCGGTTGAGCAGGTGCTCGACGCGCACGACGTGCAGGCCGGTCCGGGCGGCGATGCGGGCCCGCGCGTTCCACAGCGCCCGGTATCCCTCGGCGCCGAGCAGCGGCACCTCCTCCGTGACGCAGGGGGCGACGCGCATGTCCAGGCCGTGGACGGCCTCGTCGACGGCGTCCTTCGCCATGACGCGGTACGTCGTGTACTTGCCGCCCGCGACCACGACGAGTCCCGGCACGGGGTGGGCGACCGTGTGCTCGCGGGACAGCTTGCTGGTGGCGTCGGACTCGCCGGCCAGCAGCGGCCGTAGGCCCGCGTAGACGCCCTCCACGTCGTCCCTGGTCAGCGGGGTGGCCAGGACGCTGTTGACATGGTCGAGGAGATAGTCGATGTCGGCGCTGGACGCGGCCGGGTGGGCCTTGTCGAGGTCCCAGTCCGTGTCGGTGGTGCCGATGATCCAGTGGCGGCCCCACGGGATGACGAACAGGACGCTCTTCTCGGTGCGCAGGATGAGGCCGGTCGTGGAGTGGATGCGGTCCTTGGGGACGACCAGGTGGATGCCCTTGGAGGCGCGGACGTGGAACTGGCCGCGCTCCCCGATGAGCGCCTGCGTGTCGTCCGTCCAGACACCGGTGGCGTTGACGATCTGCTTGGCGCGGATCTCGTACTCGCCGCCCGCCTCCACGTCCGACACGCGCGCGCCGACGACCCGCTCGCCCTCCCGGAGGAAGCCGATGACACGGGCCCGGCTCGCCGCGTGCGCCCCGTACGCCGCGGCGGTCCGCACCAGCGTGGCGACGAACCGGGCGTCGTCCATCTGGGCGTCGTAGTACTGGAGGGCGCCGACCAGGGCGTCCTTGCGCAGGGCGGGGGCGACGCGCAGGGCGCGGCGGCGCGAGAGGTGGCGGTGCACGGGCAGGCCGCGCCCGTGGCCGGACGAGACGGACATCGCGTCGTACAGGGCGACGCCCGAACCGGCGTACAGCCGCTCCCAGCCCTTGTGCTGGAGCGGATAGAGGAACGGCACGGGCTTGACGAGGTGCGGCGCCAGCCGCTCCAGCAGCAGACCGCGCTCCTTGAGAGCCTCCCTGACCAGCGCGAAGTCCAGCATCTCCAGATAGCGCAGGCCGCCGTGGATGAGCTTGCTGGATCTGCTGGACGTGCCCGAGGCCCAGTCGCGGGCTTCCACCAGGCCGGTGGCGAGGCCGCGGGTCGCCGCGTCGAGCGCCGTACCGGCCCCGACCACACCGCCGCCCACGACCAGCACGTCCAGCTCACGCTCGGCCATGGCCGCCAGGGCCGAGGCCCGCTCCGCGGGTCCCAGTCTCGCTGTCCTCACCGCTGCCTCCCGTCGCCGCCGTCCCCCTGTGTGCTCGGGCTCACAGACTCGATTCTGTCCCCGCACACCGACATCGGCCACCGGCCCGGCGCCACCCTGTGGACAACACTCGGGCGACCCACGACCACGCAATACCGCATAACGGTCATATTTACGCCTAGTCTGACATTGCGTCCGCTCGTTCTGTCCACAGGACTTGCGCGTCTCGCCCCCTCCGGCTACTGGGAAGGACGGCTCACGCCCATGCCCGCAGACCTCGCCGTCATCGGCCTCGGCCACCTCGGACTGCCCCTCGCCCAGGCCGCCACCGCCGCGGGTATCGCCACGATCGGCTACGACACCGACCCGCGGCCGGCCGCCGAACTGGCCGCCGGAAGGCCGCCGGTCGACGGCTCCCTCACCCCGTCCGAGATCCGGCGCATGCTCTCGTCGGGTTTCCGGCCCCTCACCAACCCGGCGGAGCTGGGCCGCGTCCGCACCGCCGTCATCTGCGCGCCCACCCCGCCCGGCACCGCACACGGCACCCTGGACCTGACCGCCGTCACGGCCGCGGCCCGCGCGCTCGCCGCCCGGCTGCGCCCCCACACGACCGTCCTGCTGGAGTCGCCCGTACCGCCCGGGACCACCGAGGACGTGCTGCGCCCCCTCCTCGAGGAGGGCTCCGGGCTGCGCGCCGGCCGGGACTTCCACCTCGCGTACTCCCCCGCCCGCCTCGATCCGGGCGACCGCGCCCACGGCCACGCCCATACGCCGAAGGTCATCGGCGGCCTCACCCCCGCCTGCACCGAGTCCGCCGCCGCCTTCTACGGACGCCTCACCGACAAGGTCGTCCGGGCGCGCGGCCCCCGGGAGGCCGAGACGGTCAAGCTGCTGGAGACCAACTACCGGCACGTCAACATCGCCCTGGTCAACGAGATGGCGGTGCTCTGCCACGACCTGGGCGTCGACCTGTGGGACGTCATCCGCTGCGCCGAGACCAAGCCCTTCGGCTTCCAGGCCTTCCGGCCCGGCCCCGGGGTCGGCGGCCACGGCGCGCCCGTCGACACGATCGGCGCGTACCGCCCGCTGCGGCTGGTGGAGACGGCGAGCCGGATCAACGAGCGCATGCCGCAGTACGTCACCCAGCGCTGCGCCACGCTCCTCAACGAGCACGGCAAGTCGGTGCGCGGCGCGCGGGTGCTGCTGCTGGGCATCACGTACAAGCCCGACCTCGCCGACCGGGAGGGCTCCCCCGCGCCGGAGATCGCCCAGCGGCTGATGGACATGGGCGCGGCGGTCAGCTACCACGACCCGTACGTCCCGGTCTGGCGGGTGCGCGACCTGCCGGTGCCGCGCGCCGACTCGCTGTACGAGGCCGCGGCGGGCGCCGATCTGACGATCCTGCTCCAGCACCACCGCACGTACGACCTGCAGGGCCTCGCCGTGAAGGCCCAGCTGCTGCTGGACACGCGCGGCGCCACGCCGGTCGGCGCCGCCCACCGCCTCTGAGCCGGGGCCCCGCCGGTCTCGGCTTGCTTCCGGGCCGGTCACGGTCGGAAATCGCCGGGGCCGCTGTCACAGGGGGCTGCTAGTGTCCGCCTCTGATTCGCGCGCGGCCGTGCACACGTCAGGTGCCGGCCGCCTCGCTCCGTTCAGGGGGGATTCCCAGCATGAGCCAGTCCGTTCCGCCGCCGCCGAAGTCCGGCAACCCGTTCGCCGCCGGTCCCGGCACCGACCCGGCGGGACAGCCGCAGCCCTTCCCCCAGTACCCGGTGCAGCCCCCGGCGCCCGCGCGGAACAACCTGGTCCTCGGCCTGCTCGCCGCGTTCGGCGCCGCCCTGGTCGCCGCCGGCGCGTACGGCGGCATCGCCGGCGCCATCGACCGGGAGGTCGGCTACGCGGCGGTCGGTGTCGGCCTGCTCGTCGGCTTCCTCGCCGGCAAGGTCGGCGGCCGCAACCCGGTCCTGCCGTTCGTCGCGGCGGTCATCGCGGCCGGCGCGGTCTACCTGGGCCAGCTGGTCACCATCGCGGTCCTGCTGGACAAGCTGGGCGAGGGCTCGTTCGCCGAGATCTTCTTCCAGAACTTCGGCGGCGTGATGGAGCTGTGGAAGCTGGCGGCCGACGGCATGACGTACGTCTTCATCGCCATCGGCGCGGTGGCGGCCTTCGCGGGCGCCAGGAAGGGCGCCGCGTAACCGGCGCCTCCTCAGGCCGCGACGCCACGGGGAGGGGCCCGCACCCGACTGGTGCGGGCCCCTCCCCGTAGCCGTGAAGCGGCAGGTCAGCGGCGGTGCTGCGAGTCCGCGACGGTGACCTCGACGCGCTGGAACTCCTTGAGCTCGCTGTAGCCCGTCGTCGCCATGGCGCGGCGCAGCGCGCCGAAGAAGTTCATCGACCCGTCGGGCGAGTGGGACGGACCGGTGAGGATCTCCTCGGTCGTCCCGGCGACACCGAGGTCGACCAGCTTGCCGCGCGGCACGTCCTCGTGGACGGCCTCCATGCCCCAGTGGTGGCCCTTGCCGGGCGCGTCCGTGGCGCGGGCCAGCGGGGAGCCCATCATCACGGCGTCGGCACCGCACGCGATCGCCTTCGGCAGGTCGCCGGACCAGCCCACGCCGCCGTCGGCGATGACGTGGACGTACCGGCCGCCGGACTCGTCCATGTAGTCGCGGCGGGCCGCGGCCACGTCGGCGACGGCGGTGGCCATCGGGACCTGGATGCCCAGGACGTTGCGGGTGGTGTGGGCGGCGCCGCCGCCGAAGCCGACGAGCACGCCGGCCGCGCCGGTCCGCATCAGGTGCAGGGCCGCCGTGTACGTGGCGCAGCCGCCGACGATGACGGGGACGTCGAGCTCGTAGATGAACTGCTTCAGGTTCAGCGGCTCGGCGGCGCCGGAGACGTGCTCGGCGGAGACCGTCGTCCCGCGGATGACGAAGATGTCGACGCCCGCGTCGACCACGGCCTTGGAGAACTGGGCCGTGCGCTGCGGGGAGAGCGCGGCGGCGGTGACGACACCGGCGTCGCGGACCTCCTTCAGACGCTGCCCGATCAGCTCCTCCTTGATGGGGGCGGAGTAGATCTCCTGCAGACGGCGGGTCGCGGTCTCCTCGTCGAGCTCGGTGATCTCGTCCAGGAGCGGCTGCGGGTCCTCGTAGCGGGTCCACAGGCCCTCGAGGTTGAGCACGCCGAGACCGCCGAGGCGGCCGATGGCGATCGCCGTCTGCGGGGAGACGACGGAGTCCATGGGGGCGGCCAGGAAGGGCAGCTCGAAGCGGTAGGCGTCGATCTGCCACGCAATCGAGACCTCCTTCGGGTCCCGCGTGCGCCGGCTCGGTACGACGGCGATGTCGTCGAAGGCGTACGCCCTGCGGCCGCGCTTGCCGCGCCCGATCTCGATCTCAGTCACGATGTGTGGCCTTTCCCTCTGCGTCTGCGCCTACCAGTATCCCCGACGCGCGCGCGAAGGGGCGGCCCGGGCAGTGCCGGGCCGCCCCTTCGGCGGTGTCGGGAGGGCGCTCAGCGCTTGCTGCTGTAGTTCGGCGCCTCGACGGTCATCTGGATGTCGTGCGGGTGGCTCTCCTTGAGGCCCGCCGACGTGATGCGGACGAACCGGCCGCGCTCCTGGAGCTCGGGCACGGTGCGCCCGCCGACGTAGAACATCGACTGGCGCAGACCGCCGACCAGCTGGTGGACGACCGCGGAGAGCGGGCCGCGGTAGGGCACCTGGCCCTCGATGCCCTCGGGGACCAGCTTCTCGTCGGAGGCGACGCCCTCCTGGAAGTAGCGGTCCTTGGAGAAGGACTTGCGGTCGCCGCGGGACTGCATGGCGCCCAGGGAGCCCATGCCGCGGTACGACTTGAACTGCTTGCCGTTGATGAAGAGCAGCTCGCCCGGGGACTCCTCGCAGCCCGCCAGGAGCGAGCCGAGCATCACCGTGTCGGCGCCCGCGACGAGGGCCTTGGCGATGTCGCCCGAGTACTGCAGGCCGCCGTCGCCGATGACCGGGATGCCGGCCGCCTTGGCGGCGAGGGACGCCTCGTAGATGGCGGTGACCTGCGGGACGCCGATGCCAGCGACGACGCGGGTGGTGCAGATGGAGCCGGGGCCGACGCCGACCTTGATCGCGTCGGCGCCCGCGTCGACGAGCGCCTGGGCGCCGTCGCGGGTGGCGACGTTGCCGCCGATGACGTCGACGGCGGAGTTCGACTTGATCTTGGCGATCATGTCGCCGACCAGCTTGGAGTGGCCGTGGGCCGTGTCGACCACGATGAAGTCGACACCGGCCTCGATCAGGGCCTGGGCGCGCTCGAACGCGTCGCCGGCGACACCGACGGCCGCGCCGACGATGAGGCGGCCCTCCTTGTCCTTCGCGGCGTTCGGGTACTTCTCCGCCTTGACGAAGTCCTTGACGGTGATGAGGCCCTTGAGGATGCCGTCGTCGTCGACGAGCGGCAGCTTCTCGATCTTGTGGCGGCGCAGCAGCTCCATGGCGTCCACACCGGAGATGCCGACCTTGCCGGTGACCAGCGGCATCGGGGTCATGACCTCGCGCACCCGGCGGGCGCGGTCGGTCTCGAAGGCCATGTCGCGGTTGGTGACGATGCCGAGCAGCTTGCCCGCCGGGTCGGTGACCGGGACGCCGCTGATGCGGAACTTGGCGCAGATCGCGTCGGCCTCGGCGAGCGTGGCGTCGGGGTGGATCGTGATCGGGTCGGTGACCATGCCCGACTCGGAGCGCTTCACCAGGTCGACCTGGTTCGCCTGGTCGGCGATCGACAGGTTCCGGTGGAGGACGCCGACGCCGCCCTGGCGGGCCATGGCAATGGCCATCCGGGACTCCGTCACCTTGTCCATCGCGGCGGACAGCAGCGGGATGTTGACCCGGACGTTGCGCGACAGCTGCGAGGAGGTGTCGATCTGGTCGGGAGCCATGCCCGACGCGCCCGGCAGCAGCAGCACGTCGTCGTAGGTCAGCCCGAGCGCGGCGAATTTCTCGGGCACTCCGTCGACGTTGGCAGTCATGACACCTTCCCCAATGGCCTTGATCGGTGCGGATGTCCATGCTAACGGGCTGCGGGCGTGTCTCATTCCACGAGCAAGATCACCCGGCAGCTTTGTACGTTCACACGTATGACATCCGCCATACGGCTCCGCGCCACCCCGCTCCGGTAGGCGGTACGGCCGCCCAGCCGCGTACGGCCCGGCGTGGGCCTACTGCTCCGCGAGGGCGCGCAGGCGGCTGAGGGCGCGGTGCTGGGCAACCCGTACGGCCCCCGGGGACATGCCGAGCATCTGGCCGGTCTCCTCGGCGGTCAGTCCGACGGCGACACGCAGGACCAGCAGCTCCCGCTGGTTCTCCGGGAGGTTGGCGAGCAGGCGCCTGGCCCATTCGGCGTCGTCGCTGAGGAGGGCGCGCTCCTCGGGGCCGAGGGAGTCGTCGGGGCGCTCGGGCATCTCGTCGGAGGGCACGGCGGTCGAGCCGGGGTGCCGCATGGCGGCCCGCTGGAGGTCGGCGACCTTGTGTCCGGCGATGGCGAAGACGAACGCCTCGAAGGGGCGGCCCGTGTCCTTGTAGCGGGGCAGGGCCATGAGGACGGCGACGCAGACCTCCTGCGCCAGGTCCTCGACGAAGTGGCGGGCGTCACCGGGCAGCCGGTTCAGCCGGGTACGGCAGTAGCGCAGGGCCAGGGGGTGGACATGGGCGAGGAGGTCGTGCGTCGCCTGTTCGTCGCCCTCCACCGCGCGGTGCACGAGTGCTCCGATCGTCCCCGGCCCGGCGGGGGGCGTCGGGGTGGCCGGCGTCTGGTCGTCGCGCATCGGTCCATGGTGCCTTGACCGCGTCCGCTCCGAGGCACCGCGTCCAGCCTTGTGCACCGAAGCGTTATGAGCAGGTGCGCCGGAAGTCATCCCCTGCGCCCTCCCCTCCCGCTCGATCGACTCGTCCCCGAGGAACTCCACCCCTCAAGGATGCGGCATCGCGCAGGAAACAGACATCGGGCCTGCGCCGCCCCGCCCGCCACCCGGCGGACGGGGACCGAAACGGCCTCGTCAGGGGCCGGGCTGCTACCGGACCAGGCCCCAGCGGAAGCCGAGCGCCACGGCGTGGGCGCGGTCGGAGGCGCCGAGCTTCTTGAACAGCCGGCGGGCGTGGGTCTTGACCGTGTCCTCGGAGAGGAACAGCTCGCGGCCGATCTCGGCGTTGGACCGGCCGTGGCTCATGCCCTCCAGCACCTGGATCTCGCGGGCGGTCAGCGTCGGCGCGGCGCCCATCTCGGCGGAGCGCAGCCGGCGCGGGGCGAGCCGCCAGGTCGGGTCGGCGAGGGCCTGGGTGACCGTGGCCCGCAGCTCGGCGCGCGAGGCGTCCTTGTGCAGGTAGCCGCGGGCGCCGGCGGCGACGGCGAGGGCGACGCCGTCGAGGTCCTCGGCGACCGTGAGCATGATGATCCGGGCACCGGGGTCGGCGGAGAGCAGTCGGCGGACGGTTTCCACACCGCCCAGGCCGGGCATGCGCACGTCCATCAGAATCAGGTCCGAGCGGTCGGCGCCCCAGCGGCGGAGGACTTCCTCGCCGTTGGCCGCCGTCGTGACGCGCTCGACGCCGGGCACGGTGGCGACGGCGCGGCGGAGCGCTTCTCGGGCAAGCGGGGAGTCGTCGCAGACGAGGACGGAAGTCATGGCCGTCCTCCGCAGCTGATGCGCGTCACCTTGGGCCTCCAGGCTGGTTACGAATCGTCACCTGTGCGGTTGACGCCCTCGGACGGCTGCCCGAGCGCTTGTTCTTTCAACCGCCTCCGCACTCTCAACGACGGTCACTCGAAAGAGTTACGGGTAGGAGCACCTCTTCAACACAGAGCGTGAGGAGGCGCGTACGGAGCAGAGCACCGCAGGTCACCGCCGCTCCACTCAGAGCTATGCCCCATTTAGCGGCTTTTCCTTCCCTTTGGCGGTGTCTGTAGCTAGATTCGCAATGAGTCATATTTACATCTACTGCGACAAGTAGTCCGCTCAGTAAGCTCAGTACCGGCATCAAGGGGACATGCGCCATGGCAGATTTCTCCCGCCTTCCCGGACCCAACGCCGACCTGTGGGACTGGCAGCTGCTCGCGGCCTGCCGAGGGGTCGACAGTTCGCTGTTCTTCCACCCCGAGGGAGAGCGTGGCGCGGCACGGAGCGCGCGTGAGAACTCGGCGAAGGAGGTCTGCATGCGCTGCCCGGTGCGCGCCGAGTGCGCGGCCCACGCACTGGCCGTGCGCGAGCCCTACGGCGTATGGGGCGGCCTCACCGAGGACGAGCGCGAGGAGCTGATGGGCCGGGCGCGGACCCGGCTGGTCTCCACGTCGGCGGCGACGGCGGGGAACAACTGACGCCGCGTCGGCCCCGATGATCTGAAGGAACGTTTCAGCAGGCACCCGTACGGGCCCCGGCGGGGCCGGGTGGCCCGCGGGCGGGGCGCTACGCGCGCGTGGCGGCGTCGGCCAGGCGGTCCAGGGTGGCGGCGACGGCCGGGACCTGCGCCAGGTCCGGCAGGGTGAGGGCGACGATCTCCCGCTCCACCGGCGGCTCCACCGCCACGGTGCGCGCGCCCCGGGGCCGTACGGACTCGACGGCGAGCTCCGGCAGGACGGCCACGCCCAGGCCCGCGCCGACGAGGCCCACCACCGCCGGGTAGTCGTCGGTCGCGAAGTCGATGCGGGGCGTGAAGCCGGCGTCCTCGCACACCTCGACCAGCTGGCGGCGGCAGCGGGGGCAGCCGGCGATCCACGGCTCGTCGGCCAGTTCGCCGATCGAGACGGCCCGCGCGCCCGCCAGCCGGTGCCCCTCCGGGACCAGGCCGACGAGCCGGTCGGTGAGCAGCGGCCGTACGACCAGGTCGTCCCACTCGGTGCCGCCGCCCGCGTACCGGAAGGCCAGCGCGATGTCGCAGTCGCCCTCCCGGAGCATCTCGACCGAGCGGGGCGGCTCGGCCTCCACGAGGGAGACGCGGGTGCCGGGGTGCGCGGCGCGCAGGGCGGCGAGCGCGGTGGGGACCAGGCTGGAGCTGCCGCTCGGGAAGGAGACGAGGCGGACCCGGCCGGCGCGCAGGCCCGCGATGGCGGCGACCTCCTCCTCGGCGGCGGTGAGCCCGGCGAGGATGCCCGCCGCGTGCCGGACCAGCGCCTCGCCGGCCTGGGTCAGGCGCATCTCGCGGCCGGTGCGGATGAGCAGCGGCGTACCGGCGGACGACTCCAGGGCCTTCATCTGCTGGCTGACGGCGGGCTGGGTGCAGCCCAGCTCGCGCGCCGCGGCGGAGAAGGAGCCAGTGGCGGCGACGGCGCGGAGGACTCGGAGGTGACGGGCTTCGATCACCCTTTGAATATAAGGGCAGCTTTAGGCGGATGCGCGATATCGCATGGATTCTTTGAGTCTGGGCGGTTAGCGTGCCGCCATGACCGAGACGACGAGCATGCGGGTGCTGACGGTGAACGCGGGGCGCGCGCGGAAGGTGGACTACACCAGCGCGCCGAGCGGCGAGACCGGTATCGGGAAGGTGCCGGTGGTGGGGGCCGTACGGGTGGAGGACCCGGGCCCCAAGGGGCTCGCGGGCGGCGGCGTGGCCGGGGACGCGGTGTGCGACCTGCGCCACCACGGGGGTACGCACCAGGCGGTGTACGCCTTCGCGCGCGAGGAGCTGGACCGCTGGGAGCGGGAGCTGGGCCGGCCGCTGGCGAACGGCCTGTTCGGGGAGAACCTGACCACGCTGGGCGTCGACGTGGACGGGGCGCTGCTCGGGGAGCGGTGGCGGATCGGGGCCTCGCTGGTGCTGGAGGTGACGGACGCGCGGATCCCCTGCCGTACGTTCGCGGGCCGGATGGGTGAGCCGGGGTGGGTCAGGCGGTTCACGGAGCGGGGGGCGCCGGGGGCGTATCTGCGGGTGGTGGAGCCGGGCGAGATCCGGGCGGGCGACCCGGTGGAGGTGGTGTACCGGCCCGATCACGAGGTGACGGTGGCGCTGGCGTTCCGCGCGCAGACGACGCGGCGGGAGCTGCTGCCGCTGGTGCTCGCGGCGGGCGGGGCCGCCCATCCCGAACTGCTGGAGAGCGCCCGGACGTACGCGGCGAGCACGGCCGGGGTGTCCGCTTCCTGAACGCCGGCGTACCACGGGGTGAGCTGTTCCGTACGGGTCGTGTGCCCCGTACGGGACGAACCGGGGCCCTTCCGGGCGCGTGCCGCGACGGGCGGGCGGGGCACTAACGTGCCGCGTATGACGAGTGCACTGATTACTGGCGCGACCGCGGGTATCGGGGCCGCGTTCGCGCGGCGGCTGGCGGCCGACGGCCATGACGTGATCCTGGTCGCCCGCGACGCGGAGCGGCTCAGGGAGCAGGCGACCGAACTGCACGACCGGCACGGCGTGGAGGCGGAGGTGCTGCCGGCGGACCTCGCCGACGACGCGGGCATCGCGGCCGTCGAGGCGCGGCTCGCCGACCCGAAGCGCCCGGTGGACCTGCTGGTCAACAACGCGGGCTTCGGCAACAAGGGCCGGTTCCTCGAAGTGGACATGGCCGACGAGCTGCGGATGCTGAAGGTGCACTGCGAGGCGGTGCTGCGGCTGACGGCCGCGGCGACGTCGTCGATGCGGGAGCGGCGGCGGGGCGGCGTGGTGAACGTCGCGTCCGTCGCCGCTTTCGTACCGCGCGGCACGTACGGCGCGTCGAAGGCGTGGGTCGTGCAGTTCACCCAGGGCGCCGCGCGGGACCTGGCGGGGAGCGGGGTGCGGCTGATGGCGCTGTGCCCCGGATTCGTACGGACGGAGTTCCACCAGCGGGCCGGGATGGGCACGGACAACATCCCGGGCTGGATGTGGCTGGACGCCGACAAGGTGGTGTCGGACGCGCTCGCGGACCTGGCGCGCGGGCGCACCCTGTCGATCCCGGACCCGCGGTACAAGGCGCTGATGGGCGTGGTGAAGCTGGCCCCGCGCGGTCTGCTGGGCGGCTTCACCTCCCGCGCGGGCCGCAAGTACGGGCCGCGGTAGCGGGGTTCCGGGCGGGTGCGGGCGGCCCGCGTCCGGTGCGCGGCGACGCACCGGACGCGGGCCGTGTCGCGTCACGCCCCGTCGGGGCGCGCGGCGCTGGGCGGCCGGCGGAGGGCGGCCGTCGGCACGTCGCCCCGGGACGCGGGCCTACGGGGTGGGCGCCTGCGTGTCGAACGCCCGGCGGCTGTGGGCGAGGAACGCGCGGACCGCCGGGTCGCGGGTGTTCTTCCAGACCAGGGCCAGCAGCGCCGGATCGCGCGCGTCCTCGATGAGACGGGCCGTCAGGCGCCCGCCGTGCGGCGCCGCCATCGACTCGCTGAGCACGGCGACGGCGAGCCCGCGCGCGGCCAGGTCGGCGATGGCGTCCCCGGCGCCCGCCTGCAGGGTGATGGCGGGCCGTACGTCCGCGTCGGCGCACGCCCGGTCGAAGACGGCGCGCAGTCCGGTGCCGGGCGGCATGCAGACGACCGGGTGGGCGGCGAGGTCGCGCAGGGTGACCCGGGGCAGCGCCGCCAGGGGGTGGCCGGGCGGGACGGCCGCGACGAGCCGTTCGCTGAGGAGGGCCAGCGCCTCCAGCCCCTCGGGCGGCGGGGCGGGGGTGCCGACGAGCGCCAGGTCGAGGGTGCCGGCGCGGACCGCTTCGACGAGCCGGTCCGAGTCGTCCTCCCGCAGCAGGACCTCCACGCCGGGGTGGGCCTCGTGGAAGGCGGCGAGGGCGTCGAACAGCGGGGTGAGGGTGCAGCCGACGACCATGCCGAGCGCGAGCCGGCCCCGGACCAGGCCCGTCACCTCCCCCACCGCCCGCCCGAGCGCGTCGGCGGCGGCGAGCGCGGCGCGGGCGTGCGCGAGGGCGGCCTCCCCGGCGGCGGTGAGCGTGACCGTGCGCGCCGACCGGTCGAACAGTTCGGCGCCCAGCTCCTTCTCCAGGCCGCGGACGCGCGCGCTCACCCCCGACTGGCTGATGTGGACGCGCTCGGCGGCGCGGGTGAAATTGCGCTCCTCGGCGACCGCGACGAAGTACTCCAGCTGCCTCAGATCCATGAGCCCGGATTCTAGTCGCGAGCAGAACCATCTGTTGGACTTCTGATCGCGGGCTGGCGAGGCTGGGAGGCGCAAGCCCGCACATGCCAGGAGGAAGCCATGCCGGAGCAGTACGAGAAGGCCATGCGGCCCGAGGACCTCACCCGCCTGTTCGTGGAGCGGTCGAACGCGGGCGACGCGGCCGGGGTCGCCGCGCTCTACGAGGAGGACGCCGTGATGGCGTACCCGCCGGGGCAGCGGACGGTGGGCCGGGAGGCCATCCGGGCGCTGTGGGAGCGGGTGCTGGCGGACCGGCCCCGCTTCGAGCCGGAGCCGCCGCTGCCGACGCTGGTCTGCGGCGACCTCGCGCTCACCTCGACGCCGCCGAAGGACGGGGCGGGGGCGCGGGCGCAGGTGGCGCGGCGCCAGCCGGACGGGAGCTGGCTCCGGGTGCTGGACCAGCCGGAGTTCACCCGGCCGCGCGACTGAGGCCGCGCGGCCGATCCGGGAACGGGCGAGGCCCGGCCCCCCTCGCGGGGGTACCGGGCCTCGTCGTATGCGGGCCGGCCGGGGCCGTCTCGCACGGATGACCGTGGGTCAGTGGGAGTGGCCGTGGCCGTGGCCGTGACCCGCGTCCGCCGGCTCCTCTTCCTTCTTCTCCACCACGAGGGTCTCGGTGGTGAGGAGGAGGGAGGCGATCGACGCGGCGTTCTCCAGCGCCGAGCGGGTGACCTTCACCGGGTCGATGACGCCGGCCTTGACCAGGTCGCCGTACTCGCCGGTGGCGGCGTTGAAGCCCTGGCCCTTGTCGAGCTCGGCGACCTTCGAGGTGATGACGTAGCCCTCGAGGCCGGCGTTCTCGGCGATCCAGCGCAGCGGCTCGACGGCGGCGCGGCGGACGACCGCGACACCGGTGGCCTCGTCGCCGGTCTTGCCGAGGTTGTCCTCCAGCACCTTCACGGCGTGGACGAGCGCGGAGCCACCACCGGAGACGATGCCCTCCTCGACCGCGGCGCGGGTCGCGGAGATGGCGTCCTCCAGACGGTGCTTCTTCTCCTTCAGCTCCACCTCGGTGGCGGCGCCGACCTTGATGACGCACACGCCGCCGGCGAGCTTCGCGAGGCGCTCCTGCAGCTTCTCGCGGTCCCAGTCGGAGTCGGTCGTCTCGATCTCGGCCTTGATCTGCGCGACGCGGCCGGCGACGTCCTCGGACTTGCCGCCGCCGTCGACGATGGTGGTGTCGTCCTTGGTGACGGTGACGCGGCGGGCGGTGCCCAGCACGTCCAGGCCGACCTGGTCGAGCTTGAGGCCGACCTCCTCCGCGACGACGGTGGCGCCGGTGAGGGCGGCCATGTCGCCGAGCATCGCCTTGCGGCGGTCGCCGAAGCCGGGCGCCTTGACCGCGACGGCGTTGAACGTGCCGCGGATCTTGTTGACGACCAGCGTGGAGAGGGCCTCGCCCTCGACGTCCTCGGCGATGATCAGCAGCGGCTTGGAGCCACCGGACTGGATGATCTTCTCCAGCAGCGGCAGCAGGTCCGCGATGGCGGCGATCTTGCCCTGGTGGATCAGGATGTACGGGTCGTCGAGGACGGCCTCCATACGCTCCTGGTCGGTGACCATGTACGGCGACAGGTAGCCCTTGTCGAACGCCATGCCCTCGGTGAAGTCGAGCTCCAGGCCGAAGGTGTTGGACTCCTCGACGGTGATGACGCCGTCCTTGCCGACCTTGTCCATGGCCTCGGCGATCAGCTCGCCGACCTGCTGGTCCTGGGCGGACAGCGCGGCGACCGCGGCGATGTCGGACTTCTCGTCGATCGGGCGGGCCGTGGCGAGCAGCTCGTCGGAGACGGCCTTGACCGCGGCGTCGATGCCCTTCTTCAGGGCGGCCGGGGAGGCGCCCGCGGCGACGTTGCGCAGACCCTCGCGGACCAGCGCCTGGGCCAGGACGGTGGCGGTGGTGGTGCCGTCACCCGCGATGTCGTTGGTCTTGGTCGCCACCTCCTTCACCAGCTGGGCGCCGAGGTTCTCGTACGGGTCCTCGACCTCGACCTCGCGGGCGATGGTGACACCGTCGTTGGTGATGGTGGGCGCACCGAACTTCTTGTCGATGACGACGTTGCGACCCTTGGGGCCGATCGTCACCTTGACGGTGTCGGCAAGCTTGTTGACGCCGCGCTCAAGGGCGCGACGGGCGTCCTCGTCGAACTTCAGGATCTTCGCCATGGGAGCGATTCAGCCCTCTCGGTACTGGGTGGAGAAAGAACGGCGCCCCTCGCCGCCCGGCGCACGTGCGGCAGCACAGCAGCGGGGGCCAGGGGCGCGGTTCACGGCACGTGGTGGATTACTTCTCGACGATGGCGAGCACGTCGCGGGCCGAGAGGACGAGGTACTCCTCGCCGCTGTACTTCACCTCGGTGCCGCCGTACTTGCTGTAGAGCACGATGTCGCCGGTCTTCACGTCGAGCGGCAGGCGCTCGCCGTTCTCGAAGCGGCCCGGGCCGACGGCCAGGACGACGCCCTCCTGGGGCTTCTCCTTGGCGGTGTCCGGAATGACCAGGCCAGAGGCCGTGGTCTGCTCGGCGTCGAGCGGCTGGACCACGATGCGGTCCTCGAGCGGCTTGATGGCAACCTTGGAGCTGGTGGTCGTCACGATCCGACCTCCCCCTTCGGAGATCTCACGGGGTCAACTGTCTGAGGTGGCGACCAGGTCGATCCGTCGTCGCGGGTGCCGGACCTGCCCGTCGCTGTGTTGGCACTCTCCTGTGGGGAGTGCCAGGGCCGAGACTATGACCGCGATTAGCACTCGGTCAAGCGGAGTGCCAGTCACGGCCGCGCGCCGCGCTCCCACCCGCACTGACGTGCGAGGCAGACCGCGTCCCCGCCGCGGCGAGGCGGGCCCCGGCACGCCACGCCGGGCCGGTACTCCACGCTGGGTCCGGCACTCCATGGCGGCCCGGTACTCCACGCCCCGTCCGGCACTGCACGCCCGGCCCGGCACTCCACGCCCGGTCCGGCACTCCATGGCGGCCCGGCGCTGCACGCCCGCTCCGGCACTCCATGGCGCGCGCCGCGCCCGGCGGCGGGTGCGCCCGACCGGAGCGCCAGGGCGCCGGCTAGACGTAGTCCTCCAGGCGGGCCACCGCGTATCCGCGCGCGGTGATGGTGTCCATGGCGCGGCGGATCATGTCGGCCATCGACCCCTTCCACTCGCCGCGCCCCCGGAAGTGGGTGAGGACGATGTCGCCGGGGTGGAGGTCGCGGTCCCATTCGCGCCACTCCATGCGGTCGGGGAACGCCTCGGCGGACCACAGCGGCACCGCCTTGATGCCGCAGTCGCGGGCGGCGCGCAGCGTGTCGGCGTCGTAGTTGCCGTACGGCGGGCGGAAGAGGGTGGGCCGCTTGCCGTACTGCCGCTCGATGACGTCCTGCTGGCCGCAGATCTCGCGCTTCTGCTCCTCGTACGACAGCGCGGGCATGTACGGGTGGGTCAGCGTGTGGTTGTGCAGGGCGACGCCGAGGCCCTGCATGCGCTTGAAGTAGCCGTAGTCCTCCTTGACCAGGTAGTCGCTGAGGAAGGCGCTGTACGGGATGTCCAGCTCGGACATCATCCGCAGCAGCTCCGGGTCCTTGTCGGAGCCGTCGTCGATGGTGAGGAAGACGACGCGGTCCTTGGTCGGGACGGTGGTGAAGACCGGCGGGAGGCTGGGGTCGCCGACCCCGAAGCCCTTGCGGAAGGTGATCTCCGGTTTCGTCCTGGGCGGGTCGGGGGGCAGGAGCGGGGTCTGCTTCAGCCCCCAGCGGCGGGCGACGGCCGCGCGGCGCGCCTGGGCCTTGCGGAACCGCTCGACGTACGCGGTCAGCGCCCCGGAGGCGGTGTCCGGCCGCGCCTGCGGGCCCTGCGCCCGGCCCGGCCCCTGGCCGGCCTGTGCCTCGCGGCCGTGCTGACCGGGCGGGGCCGCCGCCGCGCCGGGCGGGCGGGTCCCCTCCGCGGCGCAGGCCGTCCCCAGGGCGGCGACGAGCAGGCCCGTGACCATCCCCGTACGCACACGAGCCTTGGTCCGATTTACCGATGATGGAGGCTTTTGTCGTACAAGCTGCATGGCGCCGCATCCTGTCAGCGCGGCACCGCCGCACCCCGGCGACACCGCCGCCGGGCCGGCGCCCATCCCCCGGCCGGCCCACACTCGGCCAGAATGGGACGGGTGACCGATCTCGCCGCCTTCGAAGCCCTCCTCACCGACGAGGGCCGGGGCCTCCTCGCCGACCTGCGCCACTACGACCCCGCACAGGAGCTGGCCGTCGCCTCCCGGCTGCGCCGCGACCACCCCGCGGAGCTCGTGTCGGCGGCGCTCGGGCAGGCCCGGCTGCGGCAGCGGGCGGTGGCGAAGTTCGGCGCCGACGACGCGTACGCGATGTTCTTCACGCCCCACGGCGTCGAGCAGTCCACGCGCGCCTCCGTCGCCCGGCACCGGGCGGCGGCCTTCACGCGGCTCGGGGTGCGCAGCGTCGCGGACCTGTGCTGCGGCGTCGGCGGCGACGCGATCGCGCTGGCACGGGCCGGCATCGCCGTCCTGGCGGTGGACCGCGACCCGCTGACCGCGGCGGTCGCCCGCGCCAACGCCGCGGCGCTGGGCCTGGCCGACCTGATCGAGGTGCGCTGCGCCGATGTGACGGAGATCGACACCTCCCCGTACGACGCCGTGTTCGTCGACCCGGCGCGGCGCGGCGGACGGGGCCGGATCTTCGACCCGGAGGCGTACTCGCCGCCCCTGTCGTGGGCGGTGGACGCGGCGCGCCGGGCCCCGCACGCGGCGCTGAAGGTCGCGCCGGGCATCCCACACGAGGTGATGCCCGAGGAGGCCGAGGCCGAGTGGATCTCGGACGGCGGCGATGTGAAGGAGGCCGTGCTGTGGTTCGGCACGGCGCCCGGTTCGGTGCGGGCCACGCTGCTGCCGTCCGGCGCGTCGCTCGCCGTGCGCGGTACGCCACCCGCGCCGCCGGTGCGGAAGGTCGGCCGCTATCTGTACGAGCCGGACGGCGCCGTCATCCGCGCGCACCTGGTCGCGGAGGTCGCCGCGCGGCTGGACGGCGGCCTGGTGGACGAGACCATCGCGTACGTCACGGCCGACGAGCTGCGCCCGACGCCCTACGCGGCCGCGTACGAGATCACCGACGAGCTGCCGTTCAACCTGAAGCGGCTCAAGGCGCTGCTGCGGGAGCGCGAGGTGGGCACCCTGACGGTGAAGAAGCGCGGCTCGGCCGTGGAGCCGGAGGAGGTCCGCCGCCGGGTGAAGCCCAAGGGCCCCCACGCGGCGACGGTGTTCCTCACGCGTGTGGCGGGCGCTCCGACGATGCTGATCGGGCAGCCGGCGGGCCGGGGCTGACGAGCCGCAGGGCCAGCCGGTAGTGGGCGACCGCCTTCGCGGCGCCCGCCAGCCCGTGCACCCACAGCAGCAGCCCGGCGCCGACCCCGTAGGCCACCCCGGTGTACGAGGAGGAGCCGGGCCGCGCGGTGTACGGCACCGCCAGGCAGAGCCACAGCCCGGCCGCGCCCAGCGCGAACGACACGAGCAGCCACGCGAGGCTCCGCCCCGGCGCCCGGTGCCGGGCGTCGCGCGCGGGCACGGGCGCGAGCGCGGCCCACCGGACGAACAGCCGCCGGGCGGCCGCGTCCCGGCGCAGGCCGGCGACCTGGAAGTAGGCGGCCGGAATGAGCGCCCCGACACCCAGAGCGGCGGGGACCACGGCCACGAGGACCCCGAACGGGGCCAGGGCGTCGTCGGCGATCCGCAGCGCGGCGCCGATCAGTCCCCAGCCGGCCTCCAGCACCAGCAGCCACACCAGGAACACCGCCAGGCGGCCGCCGCCGAGCGCCGTCCGCCCCAGCTCGCCCATGGCGCGGTCCCGGTCGGCGAGCATCGCCTCCCGGTCGGGCCAGCTCCGCAGGTGCTCGGGCGGCGGGGGCGGCGGCAGGGCACGGAGGGAGGGCACGGGGCGAGCCTAGCCAGCCGCCCGCGCGCCGCCCGGGGCGGGTGCTATCCGGCCACGTCCCGCGACACGAACCGCCAGCGGTGCACCGGGCGCGTCAGCAGCCCGGCCGGCGGCTCGGGCAGCTCCGGCAGCTCCGCGTCCTCGTCCGGGGCGTCCCACCAGGTCAGGACGAGGACCCGGTCCTGCGCGGCCGTGAAGGTCTCGCGGCGCAGCGGTAGGGCCTGAAGCTCCTGGGCCCGCGCCCACTCCAGCAGCTCGGCGCCCCGGCCGGGCACGGCGCGGGCCTCCCACATGAGCGTGACCGTCACGAGTACAGGTTCTCCTTGCTGATCTCGTGCAGGTGGTCGTGGTCGTGGTCGTGGCCGCCCGGCACGTGCGGGTCGGTGACCGGCAGCGACGAGTCGGCGGACAGCTCCAGGTCGGAGGCGGGCCGGTTGCGGGCGACCATCTCGGCGCCGAGCGCGGCGACCATGGCGCCGTTGTCGGTGCACAGGCCGGGGCGCGGCACGCGCAGCCGGATGCCGGCCCGCTCGCAGCGCTCCTCGGCGAGGGCCCGCAGCCGGGAGTTGGCCGCGACGCCGCCGCCGATCATCAGATGGTCGACGCCCTGGTCCTTGCAGGCCCGCACGGCCTTGCGGGTCAGCACGTCCACGACGGCCTCCTGGAAGGACGCGGCCACGTCCCGGACGGGCACGTCCTCGCCGGCGTTGCGCTTCGCCTCGACCCAGCGGGCGACGGCGGTCTTGAGGCCGGAGAAGGAGAAGTCGTACGCGGGGTCGCGCGGCCCGCTCAGTCCGCGCGGGAACGCGATGGCGTCCGGGTCGCCCTCCTTGGCCAGCCGGTCGATGACGGGCCCGCCGGGGAAGCCCAGGTTCAGCACGCGGGCGATCTTGTCGAACGCCTCGCCGGCCGCGTCGTCGATGGTGGAGCCCATGGGCCGCACGTCGGAGGTGATGTCGGGTGCGAGCAGCAGCGAGGAGTGGCCGCCGCTGACCAGCAGCGCCATGGTCGGCTCCGGCAGCGGGCCGTGCTCCAGCTGGTCGACGCAGATGTGCGAGGCCAGGTGGTTCACCCCGTACAGCGGCTTGTCCAGGGCGTACGCGTACGCCTTCGCCGCCGAGACGCCGACGAGCAGGGCGCCCGCGAGGCCGGGGCCCGCGGTGACGGCGATGCCGTCGAGGTCGCGCGCCGAGACCCCGGCGTCCTTCAGGGCCCGCTCGATGGTCGGGACCATGGCCTCCAGGTGGGCCCGGGAGGCGATCTCGGGGACGACGCCGCCGAACCGGGCGTGCGCGTCCACGCTCGACGCGACGGCGTTCGCCAGCAGGGTGGTGCCGCGGACGATGCCGACGCCGGTCTCGTCGCAGGAGGTCTCGATGCCGAGGACGAGGGGTTCGTCAGCCATGGGTCTCAGCGCTCTCAGGGGTCGTCAGGTCGGTGGGGTGGTTCGGGTCGTCGGTGGTTTCCGGCTCCGGGCCGGGGGAGGCCGGGTCCTGGACGGTCAGCCGCATCACGAGCGCGTCGACGTTGCCCGGCTGGTAGTAGCCGCGGCGGAAGCCGATGGGCTCGAAGCCGAACCGCTCGTACAGCCGCTGGGCGCGGGTGTTGTCCACCCGCACCTCCAGGAGGACCTCCTCGCACTCGAAGGCGGTGGCGTGGTGGAGGAGTTCGGTCAGCAGGCGGGCGCCGAGGCCGGTGCCCCACTGGTCGCGGGCGACGGCGATGGTCTGGACGTCGCCGAGGCCGCCGGCCGCCGCGAGGCCCGCGTACCCGACGATACGGGCGGGACGCCCGGCGTCCGCGGGGCCGCGCTCGCCGGAACGCTGGTGCGGGCGCGCGCCGGGCAGCGCGGGGCCGGTCTGCGGGCGGGCCTCGGCGCGCGTCCGCGGGAGGACGTCGGGGCCGTCCTGCGGGAGGGTGTCGGGGCGCTCGTCCGGGCCGTCCCCGGGGAGTTCCTCCGCGACGATGTACCGGCGGGTCGAGCGGGGGCCGCGCGCGTGGGCCAGCTCGGACCAGAACATCCCCTCCGACCACGCGTCGTCGGGGAACAGCTCCCGTTCGAGTTCCAGCACCGGCGCGATGTCCCACCAGCGCATCTCACGCAGTACGGGCCCGGTCACTTCGGCGTGACCACCTTGTAGTTCTTGGGGACCTGCGCGTCGGGGCGGCGCAGGTACATCGGGCGCGGCTCCAGCAGCTCCTCGCCCGCCGCGAGCCGTTCGGCGGCCAGCGCGGCGAGCGCGGCGGCGGACTGGTGCTCGGGGTCGCGGGCGTCGGGGAAGACCTCGCCGTACAGCCGCGCGCCCGCGCCGACCGCCGGGAGGCCCGCGACCTGCTCCGCGATGTCGGCGGGCCGGTCGACGGAGGGCTCGGTGGCGCGGGTGCGGTGGTCGTCGTACCGCGCCCAGTACACCTCCTTGCGGCGCGCGTCGGTCGCCACGACGAACGGCTCGTCGATCCCGGAGGCGTACGCGAGGCCGTCGAGCGTGCACAGCCCGTGGACGGGGACGCCCAGCGCGGAGGCGAACGTGGCGGCCGTGACCAGGCCGACCCTCAGCCCCGTGTACGGGCCGGGTCCGACGCCGACGACGACGCCCGTGACGGCGCCGAGCTTCAGCCCGGCCTCGCCGAGGACGCGGTGGACGGCGGGGAGCAGCAGCTCCCCGTGGCGCCGGGCGTCGACCTGGCTGGACTGGGCGATGACCGACTGCCCGTCGTGGAGGGCGACGGTGACGGCGGGGGTGGCGGTATCCATGGCGAGCAACAGCACGCGAACAGCCTACGGCGCCCGCGGGCCGGGCACGGCGCCCCCGTACCGGCCGGGCGCTGGTGCTACGGTCACATCGATACGTCGTATGAGAGGTGGAGCAGCGTGGCAAGGAGCAGCTCGGGATTCGTGGCCGGGCTCACGGCGGCGGCGCTCGCGGCGGTCGGCTTCCTCGCCTACCAGGCGTCGGCCGCCGCCCCCGCCGATCTGCGGCCGGGCGCGAAGGCGACCGCCTCCGCGTCGCCGCCCGCCTCCCCCGCCCCGTCCGCGCCGGGCGCGCCGGGGCAGGTCGCGAAGGACCCGCTGGCGCTGCCGCCGCAGTCCGGTTCGGGCGAGCGGGTCGTGTACGCGCTGGCCGACCGGCGGGTGTGGCTGGTCGACGAGAACGGCAAGGTCACCCGGACGTTCCCGGTGATGCCCAGCACGGTCAGCCCGGCGCCCGGCACGTACGCGGTGACGTCCCGCTCCGGTGTGGTGCGCGGCTCCGACGGGGTGCAGGTGGAGCACGTGGTGCGGTTCGCGACGGTGGACGGGGTGACGGTCGGCTTCAGCGCCGCCGTGGACGGCTCCATGTCCAGCCCGGACCCGAGCCGCCGTACGGGCGGGGTGCGGATGGCGCGGGCGGACGGCGACGCGCTGTGGACGTTCGCGACGGTCAACGCGAAGGTCGTGGTCGTCCCCTGAGCCCCTGTACGCGCGGCCTCGCCGCGCGGGTGAGGCGTGACCGGCGCCCCGCGGCCGCTTCAGGCGGCGCGGGGCGTCTCGCTGTCCCGGCCTTCCCGTCCCGACTGCCCGTCCTCGTCCCGGTCGGGCCCGGAGGTCTCCGCCTGGGGCGTCGCGGGGCCGGGCGCCGCGGGGCGGGGCGGGGTGGACACGGCGTTGGCCGCCGCGCAGGACGCCAGCAGATCGCGCATGGACACCTCCGACGGCTGCCGCGATTCCGGCTGCTGCTGCGGCATGGTTGCCTCCTGGCTCCGCTGGCGGACGAGCGAGTTAGGTAAACCTAACCACCGACTGGTATCCATGTGACCACGCCTCGGAGGTGCGGCGCAACAATTTACCGACGTCTTGTCGGAACGTACGGCAGGCGTTCAGCGAGCGATCCGGCGCAACCGGTTGGGCAGGCGTTCAGCGGGCGATCCGGCGCAACCGGTTGCGGGCAGGGCTCCTCCCCCGAGGACTTCGCCCAGGGGGCCCCGGAGCGATGGGCGTCCCCCTGGTCGAGCACCGGCGCATCCCGTGAAACCGGCGGCGCACCGATACGCGCCGCTCAGCGCAGCCGAAGGTCCACGCCCTCCCAGCGTGCCCCCACGCCGGTCAGCGTCACCTCGCGCCGGTCGTCGTCCGTCGCGCCGACGACCCGGTCGATCACCACGTGCAGCCGGTCGTCCGTCAGGTCCTCGACCTTGCCGTCGCCCCACTCGACGACCACCACGGACTCGGGCAGCGAGACGTCGAGGTCCAGGTCCTCCATCTCGTCCAGGCCGCCGCCCAGCCGGTACGCGTCCACGTGCACCAGCGCGGGTCCGCCGGTCAGGGACGGGTGGACGCGGGCGATGACGAACGTCGGGGACGTCACCGCGCCGCGCACCCCGAGGCCCTCGCCGAGGCCGCGCGTCAGGGTCGTCTTGCCGGCGCCCAGCTCGCCGGTGAGCATCACGAGGTCGCCGGGGCGCAGCAGTCGGGAGAGGGCGCGGCCGAGGTCCTGCATCTCGTCGGGCGAGTGGACCGTGAGGCGGGCGGTGGCGGTGGCGGGCGTCCCGGCGGGTGCGGGGGTCGGGGTCCCGGCGGCCCCGGTCGTGTCGGTGTGCGCAGCTTCCATACCTGCAAACCTAACCGCTGCCGCCGGCCGTCCCCGCGTCGTCCGGTGCGAGCGCGCCCGCCCGCGCCAGCAGCTCCACCAGCCGCGCGGTGACCGCCTCCGGGTGCTCCAGCATCACCAGGTGCCCGCCGTCGGGCACGACGACCAGTTCGGCGCCCGGCAGCAGAGCGGCGATGGCCTCCGTGTGGGACAGCGGGGTGACCAGGTCCTTCTCGCCCGCCAGGGCCAGGACGGGGATCCCCGCGCCGGACAGGACGGCCAGCGCGTCGGCCTTGTCGTGCTCGGCGAACGCCGGGTAGAACTCCGCGACCACGTCGATCGGCGTCGCCTCGATCATGCGCTCGGCGAACCGGGCGACGACCGGGTCCACGTCCCGCGACCCGAAGCTGTACCGCTTGACCAGGCCCGCGAACAGGTCGGCCGTCGCGCGCCGGCCGCGCTCCACCAGCTCGGCGCGCGCCCCGAGGGCCCGCAGCACACCCGGCAGGACACGCCGTACGGCCTGGGCGGGGGCCGCCGGGAGGCCGTACGTCAGCTCGGCGAGCCGTCCCGACGACGTACCGACGAAGGCGACGCCGGCGACCCGGTCGCGCACCAGCTCCGGGTACTGGTCGGCCAGCGCCATGACGGTCATCCCGCCCATGGAGTGCCCCACCAGCACCAGGGGCCCCTCGGGGGCGGCGGCGTCGACGACCGCCTTCAGGTCGCGTCCGAGGCGGTCGATGGAGACGGGCCCCGTGCCGCGCGCGGAGCGGCCGTGGCTGCGCTGGTCCCAGTAGACGGCCCGGACCCGGCCGCGCAGCGCGGCGCGCTGGAAGTGCCAGGAGTCCTGGCTGAGGCAGTAGCCGTGGCTGAAGACGACGGTGGGGCCGCCCGGGGCGTCCGGCTCCTCGATCTCGTAGTGCAGGGCCGTGCCGTCGTCGGCGGTGGCCGTGCCGGGGGCGCCGCGCAGGGCGCCGTAGGGGGCGGAGGCGTCCAGGGCGAGGCGGGCCTTGCGGCGCACGCCCCTGCCGACGGTGAGCCGCTCCAGGGCGACCCCGGCGGCCGCGCCCGCCGCGACGACGCCGATGGCCGCGCCCGCGAACCCGGCGCGGCGCCGCCAGGCCGTCCCGGTGCCCGCCGCGCCCTCGGCCGCCTCGGCGAGCGCGGCGCCGACCGCGCAGGCCGCGCCGACCGCCGGGGCGGCGGAGGCCGCCGCGCCCGTACCCGTCCCCGTACCGGTCTGCGTCACGGCTCCCCCACTACCCCCGCTCGTGGAGGTGGACGCGCGGGACGCGGGAACCGACGCGGGTGACGATCTCGTACGCGATGGTGTCCGCCGCCCGCGCCCAGTCCTCGGCCGTGGGCTCGCCGTCGTCGCCGGGCCCGAACAGCACCGCGCGGGCGCCCGGCTCGACCGTGTCGTCGCCCAGGTCCACCACGAACTGGTCCATCGCCACACGTCCGGCCACGGTCCGCACGGCCCCGCCCAGCAGCACGGGGCCGCGGCCCGAGGCGTGGCGGGGGACGCCGTCCGCGTAGCCGAGCGGCACCAGGGCGAGGTGCGTCTCGCGTTCGGTGACGTAGTGGTGGCCGTAGCTGATGCCGAGGCCGGGAGGGGCCTGCTTCACGGACGCCACGCTGGCGCTCAGCCGCATCACGGGCCGCAGCCCGAAGTCGGCGGGGGTGCCCAGCTCGGGGCTGGGCGAGATCCCGTACATCGCGACGCCCGTGCGGACCAGGTCGAAGTGGGTCTCCGGCAGCGTCAGGGTGGCGGGCGAGTTCGCCATGTGGCGCACCTCGGGCTCGACGCCGGCCTTCTCCGCGTACTCCAGCATGTCGTGGAAGCGGGCCAGCTGGGCGCCGATGGAGGGGTGGCCCGGCTCGTCGGCGCACGCGAAGTGCGACCACAGGCCGGTGACCCGCACATGCCCGTCGGCCTGCGCCTTCAGCGCCTCGCCGACGAGGTCCGGCCAGTCGGCGGCCAGGCAGCCGTTGCGGCCGAGGCCCGTGTCGGCCTTCAGCTGGACGCGCGCGGGCCGGCCGGCGGCGCGGCCGGCTTCGGCGGCCTCGTGGAGGGCCCACAGCCCGCTGACGCCGATGTCGATCCCGGCGTCCACGGCGGCGCGGAACGGCCCGCCGGGCGTCCACAGCCAGCACAGGACCGGCGCGTCGATCCCGGCGGCGCGCAGCGCGAGCGCCTCGTACGGCGTGGCCGTGCCGAGCCAGGCGGCCCCCGCGTCGAGCGCGGCGCGGGCGCACGGGACGGCGCCGTGCCCGTACGCGTCGGCCTTCACGACCGCCATGAGCCGGGCGCCGCTCGGCGCGACCCGCGCCCGTAGCGCGCGGACGTTCGCGCGCAGCGCGGCGAGGTCGATCTCGGCGCGGGCGCGGGTGTCGGGGCGCTCGGGCTCACGGGTGGCGCGGGGCTGCGGTGTCGTACTCATCGCGCCCAGTGTCTCAGGTACCCCCAGGAACCCCGGGCTCCACGCCCTGTCACCCACCTCACGCCCTTCCGGGCCACCCCGCTGACCTGGGTTCGCTCCCCGACGGCGACGAGAGTCGCCACCCTCATGCGGAACAACGCCGAGCACGTCGGCGCCCACGCTCAGTCGAGCGCGGCCAGCGCGTCGGACAGCGCGCGCCCCTGGTGGGCGCGGCGCCGCAGCAGCGTCGCGGCAACCCGGTGCAACTCCTCCCAGGCGTGGGGGCGTCCGATCTCCGAGGCGTCGGCGATGACGCCCAGCGCGGTCTCCAGCGCGGCCTCGGCCTCCCCGGCACCCGCGTACGCACGGGCCAGACACGCCCCGTACCAGGCCCGGTCGCGGCGGTAGGCCGGGGCGAAACCAGCGAGTCCCGCCTTCAGGTGCTCGGCCGCGCGCGCCCACTCCCTCAGTTGCAGTTCCGCCATGCCGCGCTGGGCCGTGAACCAGGATTCGCCGTAGAAGTACAGCCACGGGGGCGCGTCGTCGGCGTCGGCGATGATCTGCTGCGCCTCGTCGAGCCGCCGGTACGCGCGATCGGCCTCACCCGCGAGGGCGTGCCCACGTCCGGCCATCTGGACGGCCATGGCCCTGGTCGCAGCGCTCGCACCCGCTGTCGCAGCCGCGGCCTCCCCGAGCCGGACGCACTGCCGTCCCCGGCCCCGGGACCAGGCGAGGTGGGCCTTCATGCTCATGGTGGTGGCGGCCATGTCCCCGTATCCGGACTCGAGCGCCCAGTCGTACGAGCGGTCGAACCAGCCGAGCGCCACGGCGGTGTCGTCCTGGTCCTGGGCCATCCACGCGAGGAACTGGGCGTACTCCGCCATCAGCTTCACGAGCCGGTCCGCGAGCGGCCCGCGCGCCTGGTCGTACAGCCCGGCCACGGCCCGGAACTGGGCGAGGACCACGCCGTCCATCAGCCGCGACCCCAAGGTGTCCTCGGCCCGCCGATGCGCGGCCAGTAAGCGGTCCATCTCGTCCAGGGACACCGCGTCGAGGCGCAGCCCGCCGGAGGCGATCCGGGCCAGCCGGTCCGCGCCGGCTTCGCTGACCACGCCGGGCAGCACGAGCGAGGGCAGCGGCATCTCCGCTTCGGGACCACCGAGGAGTTCGAGCGGGACGCCCAAGCCGTCGATGATCCGCTGCCGCACCTCGACGGAGGTCACCGCCCGGCGCCGGTTCTCGATCGCGGACACGTCCGACTGCGCCAACCCGACACGGGCCCCGAGGACGCTCTGGCTGCTGCGGGTCAGCGCCCGCCACGTCCGCATCACGGCGGCCCAGTCCTCCCCCGCCACCGCGGCCCGCAGCCCGGGATGCGCCCACACATGCAACTCCGCAGCCACCCCTGGAATATAGGGCGGCCCTATAGGACGCGGCAGTGGATCGGGACATCCACCACTCGCCAAGGTGGTCACCGCACCCCGGAGCGGCATCCGGGAAGCACTCCCTCTCAGACGGGCCTGTGCACGCTTCCGTGCCCGAGTCGGCCCGCCCCCTTACCGGAAGGAGAACGGCCATGACCACCTCTTCGCCTCCTCACCGCACCCAGGATGCAGACGGCCCTCCTCACCCCTCCCCCGAGCCCCGGCCTGGCGCTCCCAGCCGGGCCCTGCGGCTGCGGGCGGCCGATGGCTGGGAGCGGTTCATGCGCCGCGCCGAAGCCGAGGACCGGCGGGAGCGCGGAACGTGAACCCGGTCGGCGCCGACGGCTACGAGAAGCACCCGCTCCTGAACAGAGCCGTCCGCGACGTCGCGTCGCGCGGGGTGGGCGTGCTGACAGCCGTCACCCACGAACTCCACCACGACGGCCGCGTGGTCCGTGTCGCCCACATCCGGCCCGCGAGCGGCGTCGAGTGGAGCACCGCGGCCGACAACATCCAGCCCGCTTACTGACGCGCACCACTCCCAGCGACGGCGAGGGCTACATCGCCCCTACGGAGTACCTGCTGCACGACGGCGCGACCGAGGGCGCGGACAGGCCGTCCGCCGTGGCGTTCTGGCTGGGGCGATGGCCGTACGGCACCCTGCCTTCCCTGGTGTGAGCCCGTGAGTGGCTCTGTTCGCGAGAGCCGCAAGGGAGTACCGGGACCCCGGCGCGGAGGGTCTTGTTAGGGTTCGCCCGGGAACTGGGGGCGTTGCGCGGGATCCCGTGTCGGTATCGGCCCGGCGTCCGTGTCGCGCTCGAAGCTCCTCGGCCTCTTCGACGAGGACATCACCGCACGGGAGGGGGCAGGCGATGACGCCTGAGGAGCAGGAACTGATCATGGGCCTGGTGATCGCGCCGGGCTCGCCCCCGACGCGCACGATCGACGAGGTGCTCGCCCACTTCGGCGAGTCCGACGGCGGGGCCCTGGCGCTCCGGCTGCTCCGGGACGCCATGGAGCGGCGGGACTCCGACGACGTCGAGTTCGCGCTGGTCGTCAAGGCTGCCGCCCGTGCCTCGGGCGAGGAGTTCCTGGAACCGCTGATCGAACTGTTCCCCGCCGACTGGCACAGGGACCATGAGGACATCGTGTCCGCGCTCGGCAGGTTCCGCTCGCCCAGGACGGTGCCGACGATGGTCCTGGCGACTCGCTGGGTCCCCGAGTACCTGGACTTCGACGAGGCCAGGGCGCTCGCGGTGAAGGCGATCTGGGCGCTCGGCGCCATCCCCGGCCCGGAGGCCCGGCAGGCCCTCGAGGACCTGCGCGACGCCGAGAACGAGATCATCCGCGAGAACGCGCTGAAGCAGCTCGCACGCCGCGGCGAGCTCTGACCGCCCCGGCCGCGCAGCCGCTCGTCCCCGACAGGCCCCGTTCCGCCCCTACGGCTGCGCGTACGGGTCCGGGTCGCCGGTGACGCGGTCGAGGCCGGCCAGGTAGCGGCGCTGCTCCTCCCGCCAGTGCACGAAGCGGACCGGCGTGCCGTGCCAGAAGACCAGGCTGACCGGCGGGTCGTCGTACTCGTCGGCCAGCAGCCGGTGCAGGAACTCCGCCATGCCGTACGGGTGCACGGCGAACGTCGGCGAGGTGTGCCGCCCGCACACGACGACCGGCCAGCGGTCGGGGTCCGGGTCGGTGGTGAGCCAGCACAGGATGTCGGGGCCCGCCGTGACACCCCACGCCAGCAGGTGCTCCGGGTCCGCGTCCAGCGCGTCGCGGCCGCCGAGGGTCCGCCAGGCGTACCGGACGTTCGCGGTCTCCTCCGCCAGGTCGCCGGGCGGCCACTGCAGGCCCTCCTGCGGCAGCGGGAGCAGCACCGTGGCCTCGCCGTTGATGGACCCGCCGCCGTAGCGGGCCATGAAGTCCCGGTAGTCGGCGGGGAACCGGACGCCCCACCGCGCCTCGGCGGCCGCCCAGTCGATCCGTTCGTCCGCCCCGTGGTCCGACGGCATGATGCGCGCCAGCGCGGCGACGTGCGGGTGCTCCCCCACGATCCCTCCCACCCCTGGAAAACGAGCAAATCCTACGCAGCCCGGCCGCCCCCGCCCGCCGCGCCCCACCCCCCGGTCCGGAGCCCGCCGGCGCGCCGGAGCCCCGGGGCGCGCGGCCGGGCCGCCCTCACGCCCCGGGCGCCGCCGCGACCACGTCCCGCCACGCGCCCGGCAGCGCCTCCGCCACCTCGTGGGCCGTCAGCGGCGCGCCCCCGGCGACAGGGGCGCCCCCCGCCCCGTACGCCCCCGACGCCACCCGCCGCGCCGCCAGGCCGTGCAGGTACGCGCCCACCGAGCCCGCGTCCCGCGCCGCCAGGCCCGCCGCCAGCAGCGAACCCGCGAGGCCCGACAGGACGTCACCGCTGCCGGCGGTCGCCAGCCACGGCGTGCCCGTCGCGTTCACCCGCACCGGCACCCCCGGCGACGGGTCGGCGACCAGCGTGGTGGAGCCCTTCAGCAGCACCGTCGCCCCGTACCGCCCCGCCAGCTCCCGCACGGCCTCCAGCCGCCGCGCCTCCACGTCCTCCCGTACCGTGCCCAGCAGGGCCGCCGCCTCGCCCGCGTGCGGGGTCAGCAGGGTCGGCGCCCGCCGCGCCCGTACCGCCGCCGGGTCCAGCGCCCGCAGCCCGTCGGCGTCGACCAGCACCGGCACGTCCGACGCCAGGACGTCCTGCGCGCCCGGCGTGTCCGCGAGGCCCGGCCCGAGCACCCACGCCTGGACCCGCCCCGCCTTCCCGGGCGGCCCCGGATGCACCAGCGTCTCCGGGTAGCGCGCCAGCACCACGTCCCCCGCAGGGCCCACGTACCGCACCGCCCCCGCACCGCCGCGCAGCGCGCCCGCCACGGCCAGCACGGCGGCGCCCGGATAGCGCGCCGACCCGGCGACGACCCCGACGACCCCGCGCCGGTACTTGTCGCTCTCCGCGGCCGGCACCGGCAGCAGCCGCGCTACGTCCGCGTGCTGGAGCGCCTGGAGCTCCGGCACCTCCGGCAGCAGCTCCCCGATGCCGATGTCCACCAGCCGCACCGCGCCCGCGTACTCCCGCGCCGGGTCCACGAGCAGCCCCGGCTTGTACGCGCCGAACGTCACCGTCGCGTCCGCCCGCACCGCCTCGCCCTCGACGGCGCCCGTGTCCGCGTCGACGCCGCTCGGCAGGTCCACGGCCACCACCGCCGCGCCCGACTCCCGCGCCGCCCGCACCACCGGCACCGCCTCCGGGCGCAGCCCGCCGCGCCCGCCGATCCCGGTGATGCCGTCCACCACCAGGTCGGCGCGGGCCAGCACGGCGTACGGGTCGTCAGCGACGCGGCCCCCGGCCCGTACGAGCGCGTCGAGCCCGCCCTCGTGGACGCGCCGCCCCAGCGGCACCGCCGACACCCCGGCCCCGCGCCGCGCGAGCAGCGCCCCGGCGTACAGGGCGTCACCGCCGTTGTCGCCGCTGCCGACGAGGAGGACGACCCGCGCCCCGTACACCCGCCCGAGCAGCCCCGCGCAGGCTCCGGCGAGACCGGCCGCCGCCCGCCGCATCAGCGCCCCCTCGGGGAGCCGGGCCATCAGCGCGGCCTCGGCCGCCCGTACGTCCTGCACGCGATAAGCGGTACGCATGCGCTCAACCCTCCGCGATCACCACGGCGGACGCCACCCCCGCGTCATGACTGAGCGACACATGCCAGTGCCGCACGCCCAGTCGGGCCGCGCACGCCTCGACCGTGCCGCGCACCCGCAGCCGGGGCTGCCCGCTCTCCTCCACGTACACCTCGGCGTCCGTCCAGTGCAGCCCGCCGGGCGCGCCGAGCGCCTTGGCGACCGCCTCCTTCGCGGCGAACCGCGCGGCGAGCGAGGCGACCCCCCGCCGCTCGCCGCTGGGCAGGTACAGCTCCCGCTCCACGAACAGCCTGTCGGCCAGCTGCGGAGTGCGCTCCAGCGCCTCCGCGAACCGGTCGATCTCGGCCACGTCGATCCCCACCCCGATGATCATTCGACGGTGACCGACTTCGCGAGGTTGCGCGGCTGGTCGACCTCGTTGCCGCGGACGGTGGCCAGTTCGCAGGCGAAGACCTGCAACGGCACGGTCGCCACGAGCGGCTGGAGAAGCGTCGGCGTGGCGGGGACGCGGATCAGGTGGTCCGCGTACGGCACGACGGCCTCGTCGCCCTCCTCCGCGATGACGATCGTGCGGGCGCCGCGCGCGCGGATCTCCTGGATGTTGGAGACGATCTTGCCGTGGAGTACGGACCGGCCGCGCGGCGACGGCACCACCACGACGACGGGCAGGCCCTGCTCGATGAGCGCGATCGGCCCGTGCTTCAACTCGCCCGCGGCGAAGCCCTCGGCGTGCATGTACGCCAGTTCCTTCAGCTTCAGCGCCCCTTCGAGGGCCACCGGGTAGCCGACGTGCCGGCCGAGGAACAGCACCGTGTCGTGGCCGGCGAGGGAGCGCGCCAGCTCCCGTACCGGCTCCATGGTCTCCAGGACCCGCTCCACGTCCTCCGCGATGCGGGCGAGGTCCCGGATGACGGCGCGGATCTCGTCGCCCCACTGGGTGCCGCGGACCTGGCCGAGGTACAGGGCGAGCAGGTAGCAGGCGACGAGCTGCGTCAGGAACGCCTTGGTGGACGCCACGGCGACCTCCGGCCCGGCGTGGGTGTACAGCACGGCGTCGGACTCGCGGGGGATGGTGGAGCCGTTGGTGTTGCAGATGGCCAGCACCCGGGCGCCCTGCTCGCGGGCGTGCCGCAGCGCCATGAGGGTGTCCATCGTCTCACCGGACTGGGAGATCGCCACGACCAGGGTCCGCTGGTCCAGGATCGGGTCGCGGTAGCGGAACTCGCTGGCCAGCTCCACCTCGCAGGGGATGCGGGTCCAGTGCTCGATGGCGTACTTGGCGATCAGACCCGCGTGGAAGGCGGTGCCGCACGCGACGATGACGACCTTGGTGGCCTCGCGCAGCACGGCGGCGGGGATGCGCACCTCGTCCAGGGTCAGCGAGCCCTCGGCGTCGATCCGGCCGAGCAGGGTGTCCGCGACGGCCTTCGGCTGCTCGGCGATCTCCTTGAGCATGAAGGAGGCGTAGCCGCCCTTCTCGGCGGCGGACGCGTCCCAGTCGACGTGGTACGAGCGGACGTCGGCGGGCGCCCCGTCGAAGTCGGTGATGACGGCACCGTCCCGGCGCAGCTCGACGACCTGGTCCTGGCCCAGCTCGATCGCGGAGCGGGTGTGGTCGATGAACGCGGCCACGTCGGAGGCGAGGAACGACTCGCCCTCGCCGATGCCCACGACGAGCGGGGAGTTGCGGCGGGCGCCGACGACGACGTCCGGTTCGTCGGCGTGGACCGCCACGAGGGTGAACGCCCCTTCGAGGCGGCGGCACACCTGGCGCATCGCCTCCGCGAGGTCGGCGGTGGACGAGTGGGCCTCGGCCAGGAGGTGCGCGACGACCTCGGTGTCGGTCTCGGACGCCAGGTCGTGGCCGCGCTCGGCCAGCTCGGCGCGCAGGACGGCGAAGTTCTCGATGATGCCGTTGTGGACGACGGCGACGCGGCCCGCGTTGTCGAGGTGCGGGTGGGCGTTGGAGTCGGTGGGACCGCCGTGGGTGGCCCACCGGGTGTGCCCGATGCCGGTGGAACCGGTCGGCAGCGGCCGGGTGACCAGCTCCTTGTCCAGGTTGACGAGCTTGCCGGCCTTCTTGGCGGCGGCGAGCCCCCCGTCGGCGAGCACGGCGACCCCGGCGGAGTCGTAGCCCCGGTACTCCAGGCGCCTCAGCCCCGCGATGACCACATCAAGCGCCGACTGCCCGCCGACGTATCCCACGATTCCGCACATGCACGGCAGCCTACGACCCCGACGCCCACCCGACCCGCCACGACCAGCCCACGTGGCGCAACGACGCCCCGCCCCGGTCGTGGGGCGGGGCGCGCCGGGCGGACACCGACGCGCGGGGCCTGCGCGACCTGCGCACGGCGGGGGCGCCGGGGCCTGGGGCCCCGGGCCCTCGACGCCGCCGTGGCAGCCCGGTCCGGCTACGACGCCTTGGCCACCTTGGCGACCTGCGCGTCGATGACGGCGGTCGGCAGCGGGAAGTCCGTGCCGCCCATCGAGGCCCCGATGTTCATGGCCATGAACGTGGCAACCGTGGTGCCCTGCCGGACGGCGGCGACCTTGAACGGGAGGGTCTTGCCCTCCTCGCCGGCGGTGGTGATCACCCAGGCGCCGGACTCGTCGCCGCCGGACACCTTGGCCTCCTCCACCTTGAGGACCTTGGTCTGCTCGCCGTCCTGCGTCACGGTGAAGCCGCCCGCGCAGGCCGCACCGGCGGTGCGCAGCGACGCGACGGCCTCCTCCGCGCCCTTGCCCTCGTACGCGGCGAGCTTGTCCACCGTGACGGTGACGGCGAACGCGGAGGTGAGGGCCTCCTCCATCTCCTTGTCCGTCATGTCCGCGAGGGACTTGCCGGGAGACGGCTTCTGCGCCTCCTCCAGCACCTTGCGGGTCGCGTCCGCGGCGGGCTTGCCGAGGGCGATGCTGGAGGCGGCGTGGGCGAGCGGCAGGCACTCCTGCTTGTCGACGGTGACGTCACCGGGCTTGCCGACGTCGCCCGCCTTGGCCGGGCTGATCTTGTGGCCCGGCACATCGCCCTGGGTGAGCATGGCCTGCTCCAGCTCGGCGGCGGTCAGCACCTTGGCGGGAGCCGCGGCGGCGCCCTTGTCGCCACCGCCCTTGCCGCCGTCGGCCGCCTTGTCGCCGCCGCACGCGGAGACGAGCAGGGCGAGGGACACCGCGGACGCGGCGACGGCGGTACGGCGAATGAGGGAGGAGCGCATGGCACCACTTTCTGTGTGATTGGTGTGCACACGATAAGCGCAAGGTGTGACAACCCGATCACACCCGCTCCCCCACCCCCACACCGTGACCCACCCGTGATCCTCCGCACCACGAGCCCGCCCCGGCCTGCGCGAGGGCGCACAGGAGAACGACCCTTCACTCCCCCTCATCTGCACCGATCAGCCGCCGCGCCCGTCCCCCTCCGGCGTCCAGTTCCGCGATGGAGTCCATCAGCGCACGGGCGTTCGTGGGCGAGCGAAGCAGGTAGGCGGTCTCCTGCCAGCCGCGATGCTCGTCGCCGTCGCCGCACTGTTCCAAGGCCGATTCGCTCCTCGACTCGTACCGATTGCGCATCCGCGTCGACTGTGCCGGACGCGTCGGCCCCGCGCCCCGTCTCCGAGGAGCATCACCCGTACGGGACCACGGCTGCCTCCAGCCCCGCCGCGGCCCCCATCGTCGCCACCCACGTGACCGAGCACACCCCCCACGCGCGTCCCGTACGCACGACAATGGCGGGGTGATCACTTCGCCGCCACGAAGCAGCACACCCCCGCCCGGCGCCGGACCGGGCGCGTCCCGGCGTGCCGAGTCGACGCCGTACGTCGACCTGACCCGGGCCGAGTGGAGCGCGCTGCGCGACAAGACGCCGCTGCCGCTCACCGCCGACGAGGTGGAGCGGCTGCGCGGCCTCGGCGACGTCATCGACCTGGACGAGGTCCGCGACATCTATCTGCCGCTCTCCCGGCTCCTCAACCTCTACGTGGGCGCCACCGCGAACCTCCGCGGGGCGCTCAACACGTTCCTCGGCGAGAAGGGCGCCCAGCGCGGCACCCCGTTCGTCATAGGGGTGGCCGGGTCCGTCGCCGTCGGCAAGTCGACCGTCGCCCGCCTCCTCCAGGCGCTGCTGGCCCGCTGGCCGGAGCACCCGCGCGTCGAGCTGGTCACGACCGACGGCTTCCTGCTGCCGATGAAGGAGCTGCAGGCGCGCGGGCTGATGTCCCGCAAGGGCTTCCCCGAGTCGTACGACCGCCGCGCGCTGACCCGGTTCGTCGCGGACATCAAGGCCGGCAAGGACGAGGTCACCGCGCCGGTCTACTCGCACCTGATCTACGACATCGTGCCGGGCCGGCGCCTGACGGTGCGGCGCCCCGACATCCTCATCGTGGAGGGCCTCAACGTCCTCCAGCCGGCCCTCCCCGGCAAGGACGGCCGCACCCGTGTGGGCCTCGCCGACTACTTCGACTTCTCCGTGTACGTGGACGCACGCCCCGAGGACATCGAGCGCTGGTACCTGAACCGCTTCCGCAAGCTGCGCGAGACGGCGTTCCAGGACCCCTCGTCGTACTTCCGCAAGTACACGCAGGTCAGCGAGGAGGAGGCGCTGGAGTACGCCCGCACCATGTGGCGGACGATCAACAAGGTGAACCTCCTGGAGAACGTCGCCCCCACCCGCGGCCGCGCCAACCTCGTCGTCCGCAAGGGCCCCGACCACAAGGTCCAGCGGCTCTCCCTGCGCAAGCTCTGAAACGCGGCGGCGCGGAGGGACGCGTACGCCCGCCCACGCGAAAGCGCCCCGTACGGGTCCGGAACCGGAACCCGTACGGGGCGCCCTCACGTGCGGCGGGGCGGTCAGCCCAGCGTCGCCTTCACCACGTCGGCCAGCTGGCCCGCCACGGTCCGGGCCTGCTCGATGTCGGCGGCCTCGACCATGACCCGTACGAGGGGCTCCGTACCGGACGGGCGGAGCAGGACGCGGCCGGTGGTGCCCAGCGCCCGCTCGGCGTCCGCGACGGCGATGCCCAGCTCCGCGGAGGTCTTCACGCGGCTCTTGTCGACGTCCTTGACGTTGATCAGGACCTGCGGGAGGCGCTCCATCACACCGGCCAGGTCGGCGAGCCGCCGCCCGGTCGCCGCGACGCGCGCCGCGAGCAGCAGACCGGTCAGGGTGCCGTCGCCGGTGGTGGCGTGGTCCAGGACGATGACGTGCCCGGACTGCTCGCCGCCCAGCGCGTACCCCCGCTCCTTCATCTCCTCCAGCACATAGCGGTCGCCGACCGCGGTCTGGACGAGGCGCAGGCCCTCGCGCTCCATGGCGAGCTTGAAGCCCAGGTTCGACATGACGGTCGCCACGACGGTGTCCCCGCGCAGCGTGCCCGCCTCGCGCATGGCCAGCGCCAGGACGGCGAGGATCTGGTCGCCGTCGACCTCCGTGCCCGTGTGGTCCACGGCCAGGCAGCGGTCGGCGTCGCCGTCGTGGGCGATGCCCAGGTCGGCACCGTGCTCCAGGACGGCGGCCTTCAGCATGTCGAGGTGCGTCGAGCCGCAGCCGTCGTTGATGTTGAGGCCGTCCGGGGTCGCGCCGATCGTGACGACCTCGGCGCCCGCCCGCGTGAACGCCTCCGGCGACACGTGCGAGGCGGCGCCGTGCGCCTCGTCCAGGACGATCTTCAGCCCGTCGAGCCGGTTGGGCAGCACGGACAGCAGGTGGGCGATGTAGTCGTCGGCGCCCTGGCCGTAGTCCTTCACCCGGCCCACACCGGCACCCGTCGGCCGGTCCCAGGGCTCGCCGGTGCGGTGCTGCTGGTACACCGCCTCGATGCGGTCCTCCAGCTCGTCCGCCAGCTTGTGCCCGCCGCGCGCGAAGAACTTGATGCCGTTGTCGGGCATGGCGTTGTGCGACGCGGACAGCATGACGCCCAGGTCGGCGCCGAGGGAGCCGGTCAGATAGGCGACGGCGGGCGTCGGCAGGACGCCCACCCGCAGTACGTCGACCCCGGCGCTGGCGAGGCCCGCCACGACGGCGGCCTCCAGGAACTCCCCCGACGCGCGCGGGTCCCGGCCGACCACCGCGGTGGGCCGGTGGCCCTCGAAGGTTCCCGCCTCGGCGAGCACGTGGGCCGCCGCCACGGACAGGCCGAGCGCCAGCTCCGCCGTCAGATCCGCGTTGGCGACACCGCGCACGCCGTCCGTGCCGAAGAGTCGTCCCACAACCGTCCTCCGAAAGACTTGCCTGATGAACAAGGAGAAACGTACGCCCCGGCAGCACGGGAGTGCCGCCGGGGCGTACGTACGAGCAGCCGAGCAGGCGCGGTGATTAGCGCTTGCTGTACTGCGGCGCCTTGCGGGCCTTCTTCAGACCGGCCTTCTTCCGCTCGACCGCGCGGTCGTCGCGGCTGAGGAAGCCGGCCTTCTTCAGCGGGCCGCGGTTGTTGTCCACGTCCGCCTCGTTCAGGGCGCGGGCCACGCCGAGGCGCAGGGCACCGGCCTGGCCGGAGACGCCGCCACCCGAGATGCGGGCGATGACGTCGTAGCGGCCCTCGAGCTCGAGCACCTTGAAGGGCTCGTTGACTTCCTGCTGGTGCACCTTGTTCGGGAAGTAGTCCTCGAGGGTGCGACCGTTGATCTTCCACTTGCCGGTGCCCGGGACGATCCGGACGCGGGCGATGGCGTTCTTGCGGCGGCCCAGGCCGGCGGCCGGCTGCGGCTCACCGAAGCGGGAAGCCAGGGACTCCGAGGTGTACTCGCCCTCGACGGGGACCTCGGACTCGAAGGTGGTGACCTCGGCGTAGGTCTCCTCGCCCTCGATGGGGTTCTCAACAGTGGTCTCGGCCACGATGCTCCTCAGATTCTCTTCGTCTTAGGGGGTGGCCGGACTTACTGCGCGACCTGGGTGATCTCGAACGGAACCGGCTGCTGGGCAGCGTGGGGGTGGTTCTCGCCCGCGTAGACCTTCAGCTTCGAGAGCATCTGACGGCCGAGGGAGTTCTTCGGGAGCATGCCCTTGACGGCCTTCTCGACGGCCTTCTCCGGGTTGTTCGCCAGGAGGTCGTCGTAGCGGACGGAACGCAGACCACCCGGGTAACCGGAGTGGCGGTACGCCATCTTCTGGGTCCGCTTGTTGCCGGACAGGTGCACCTTGTCGGCGTTGATGATGATGACGAAGTCACCAGCGTCGACGTGCGGCGCGTAGATCGGCTTGTGCTTGCCCCGGAGGAGCGTGGCGGCGGTGGAGGCCAGGCGACCCAGGACGACGTCCTGGGCGTCAATGACGTGCCACTGGCGAGTGATATCGCCGGGCTTGGGGCTGTACGTACGCACGGTCGTAGCCTTCGCTTCTTCAGTGAGTGGGTCCTGTCAAGGCCACCACGGACGATCACGACAGCCATGACCACACGTCGGTGACGCAAACCGAGTGCAGGTCGCTGGTCATCGGCCCGGTGAGCCGGCGTAGCGGCTCCTCACGTGAGATCGAGCAAGCCAGTACGCATAACGAACCAGAAGAATACGCGCCGTCCCCCACCCGGGTCAAAACGACCGCCCGGCCCTCCCGGCCGCTACCGGTCGCGTACCACGCGCCGCTCGTCCCACACCGGCTCGGCCGTCTCCCGTACGACACCGTCCGACCCGAACACCAGGAACCGGTCGAAGGAACGCGCGAACCACCGGTCGTGCGTCACCGCCAGCACCGTCCCGTCGAACGCCTCGAGACCCGCCTGGAGCGCCTCCGCGGACTCCAGGTCCAGGTTGTCCGTCGGCTCGTCCAGCAGCAGCGCCGTGGCGCCCGACAGCTCCAGCAGCAGGATCTGGAACCGCGCCTGCTGCCCGCCCGACAGCCGCCCGAACACCTGGTCGCCCTGCTTCTCCAGCTCGTACCGCCGCAGCACCGACATCGCCCCGCCGCGGTCCTTGGAGTGCTCGGTCCACAGGATGTCGACCAGGGTCCTGCCCTCCAGCTCCGGATGGGCGTGGGTCTGCGCGAAGTGGCCCGGCACGACCCGCGCGCCCAGCTTCCACGCACCCGTGTGCGCGACCGACGGATCACCCGCGAGCAGCCGCAGGAAGTGCGACTTCCCGGAGCCGTTCGACCCCAGGACGGCGACCCGCTCCCCGTAGAAGACCTCCAGGTCGAACGGCTTCATCAGCCCGGTCAGCTCCAGACCGCGGCACTCCACCGCCCGCACCCCGGTCCGCCCGCCGCGCAGCCGCATGCGGATGTCCTGCTCGCGCGGCGGCTCCGGCGGCGGACCGGCCTCCTCGAACTTCCGCAGCCGGGTCTGCGCCGCCGCGTACCGCGACGCCATCTCATGGCTGACCGACGCCGCCTGCCGCAGGTTGACCACCAGCCGCTTGAGCTGCGCGTGCTTCTCCTCCCAGCGCCGCTTCAGCTCCTCGAACCGCGCGAAACGCTCCCGCCGCGCCTCGTGGAAGGTGGCGAAGCCCCCGCCGTGCACCCACACGTCCGCCCCGGCCGGGCCCGGCTCCACCGCGACGATCTTCTGCGCGGCCCGCGCCAGCAGCTCCCGGTCGTGCGACACGAACAGCACCGCCTTGCGGGTCTCGCCCAGCCGCTCCTCCAGCCACCGCTTGCCCGGCACGTCGAGGTAGTTGTCCGGCTCGTCCAGCAGCAGCACCTCCTCGGGACCGCGCAGCAGCGCCTCCAGGACCAGCCGCTTCTGCTCGCCGCCGCTCAGCGTCCGCACCTCGCGGAACTGCGCACGCTCGTACGGGACGCCCAGCGCCGCCGTGGTGCACATGTCCCACAGCGTCTCCGCCTCGTAGCCGCGCGCCTCCGCCCAGTCGCTCAGCGCCTGCGCGTACCGCATCTGCGCGGCCTCGTCGTCCACCGTCATGATCAGGTGCTCGGCCTCGTCGACCGCCGCGGCCGCCTCCCGGATGCGCGGCGGCGCCACAGACACCAGCAGGTCCCGCACCGTCCGCTCGTCCCGTACGGACCCCACGAACTGCGGCATCACGCCGAGACCGCCGCTCACGGCGACCGTCCCGCCGTGCGGCTGCGCCTCCCCCGCGATCAGCCGGAGCAGCGTCGTCTTCCCCGCGCCGTTCGGCCCGACGAGCGCGACGACGGCCCCCTCCCCGACCCGGAACGACACATCACCGAGCAGCGCCCGCCCGTCCGGCAGGTAGTACTCCAGATGCGCGACCTCGACATGTCCCATGCCCGCATTCTGGCCGCCCGCGGGGGCCGTGCCCAACCGGTTTAGGATGCGCGGCATGAGCTATGGGGGACCGCAGTGGCCGCAGGGCCCGCACCAGCCGGACGGCGGCTCCGGCCACGACCCGTACGGGGGGCAGCAGCAGTACGGAACGGGACAGCCGGACGGCACACCGCAGGGACGCCCCGGCTACGGCTACCCCCAGGGCCAGGACCAGCCCGCGTACGGCTACCCCCAGGGCACGGGCGGACCCGGCTACGGCTACCCGCACGCCACGAGCGGACCCGGCTACGGCTACCCCCACCCGCAGTCGCCGTATGGGCAGCAGCAGCCCGCGCCGGGCCACGAGCCCCCCTTCGGCGGCGGCCAGAACGACGGCACCCCCGACTGGAGCGCGCTCGCCGAGGCGTCGGAGGCCCGGCAGCGCCGCAAGCGCTGGCTCATCGCGGGCGGCGGCGTCCTCGCCACGGCCGCCATCGCCACGCTGGTCGCCGTCGCGGTCGTCTCCTCCGACGAGGACGGCCCCGCGACGGCCGGCGGCGCCACCGGCAGCTCCGCCGCCACCGTCCCCGGCGGCGCCGAACTGCCGACCGGCCAAACCGGCCCGCAGCCCTCGTTCTCCTCGGTCGCCCCGCCGCCCCCGCCCAACCCGATGGACTTCATCTCCACCGCGGCCAAGGACAAGGCCCCGCTCACCCCCGAGGGCCTCTTCCCCGGCAAGAAGCTCACCTTCGGCGACCGCGTCTACACCAAGGGCGCCACCAGCTCCACCACGAACTGCGCCTCCGCCGGCAAGGGCGGCCTCGGCTCCGTCCTGGAGAGCAACGGCTGCACCCGCGTCATCCGCGCCACGTACACCCGCGACGGCGTCGCGATCACCGTCGGCGTCGCCCTCTTCGCCGACCAGGGCAAGGCCCTCAAGGCGAAGGAGGGCGCCCGCGGCGGCGTCGCCCCGCTCGCCGGCAGCGGCGTCGGCGACTTCTGCCGCGCCACCGTCTGCCTGCGCCGCTCCAACTCCCTGGGCCGGTACGCCTACTTCACGCAGGCCGGCTTCACCGACGGCAGGAAGGTCACCCAGTCGGACACGGTCGTCTTCAAGACCAGCGACGACCTTGCGTCCTTCACCTTCAACCAGATCTACGCCCGCGGCCGCGCCCAGGCGTCAGCAGCAGCCACCGCGCCCGCCGGCGGGCAGTGACCGCTTGTTGCGGGCCTCCCGGTTGCGGGCGGCCAGCAGCTCGTCCGCCGGGTAGCCGACCTCCTCCAGCGTGAGCCCGTGGGGCCGTACGACGTGCACGGCGGAGTCCCGCACCCCGGCGGCGAGCACCTTGCCCGGCCAGTCCACCGGCCGGTGCCCGTCACCGACGAACAGCATCGCGCCGACCAGCGAGCGCACCATGTTGTGGCAGAACGCGTCCGCCCGCACGGTCGCCTCCAGCACCCCGCTCGGCAGCCGCTCCCAGCGCAGCTCCTGCAGCGTGCGGATGGTCGTCGCCCCGTCGCGCTTCTTGCAGTACGCGGCGAAGTCGTGCTCGCCCAGCAGCCGCTCGGCGGCGGCGTTCATGGCGTCCACGTCCAGCGGCCAGTCGTGCCACAGCACGTGCCCGCGCAGCAGCGGGTCGACGCCGCCGGGGTTGTCGGTGACCCGGTAGGCGTAGCGGCGCCAGATCGCCGAGAACCGCGCGTTGAAGCCGGGCGGCGCCTCCTCGACGCGCCAGATCCGCACATCGTGGGCGAGCCGCCCGGCCAGCCGCCGCAGCAGCTTGTCCCGGTGCTCGGCCCACAGCTCCTCGGGCAGGTCGACATGGGCGACCTGGCCGCGGGCGTGCACCCCGGCGTCGGTCCGCCCGGCGACGGTCAGCTCGTACGTCCGCGTGGACCGCGTGACGGTCCGCAGGGCGTCCTCGATCTCGCCCTGGACGGTGCGCCGCCCGCCGGCCTGCTTGGCCCACCCGTGGAAGTCCTTGCCGTCGTACGACAGGTCCAGCCGTACCCGTACGAAGCCGGGCTCCACCTCATCGCTCACGGAGACGATCCTCTCAAAGTCCTGCACACGCGGAACGGGCCCGTACCCCTTGGGTACGGGCCCGCCCGTTCGGCCTTGGCCGTAAGGCTCGGCCATCGTCCCCGCTCACGCGGGGACAAGGGGCTCACGCCTCCGGGTCACCCCCGCTCACGCGGGGACGGCGGAGACTCAGGCCTCCTTCGACTCCTCGGCCGGAGCCTCGGTGGCGGCGGCCTCGTCGGCCTCCTTCACCGCGCGCTTGGTCGCGGCCTCGGCCTCGGCGACGGTCGCCTTCTTGGCGATCTCGCCCTCGACCAGCTCGATGACCGCCATCGGGGCGTTGTCGCCACGACGGTTGCCGATCTTGGTGATGCGGGTGTAGCCACCCGGGCGCTCGGCGTAGCGCGGGGCGATCTCGGTGAAGAGCGTGTGGACGATGCTCTTGTCCGTGATCGTCTGGAGAACCAGGCGACGGTTGTGGATGTCGCCCTTCTTCGCCTTGGTGATCAGGCGCTCGGCGACCGGACGCAGGCGGCGGGCCTTGGCCTCGGTCGTGGTGATGCGGCCGTGCTCGAAGAGCGACTTCGCGAGGTTCGCGAGGAGCAGCTTCTCGTGCGCGGCGCTGCCGCCCAGACGGGCACCCTTGGCGGGCTTCGGCATGGTGTTTCTCCTTGTGATCTGCACCGGCCGTATCAGGTACCGGTGTCAGGGCCCCGCGGGCGGGCGCCCGCGGGCAGTGATCAGTACTGCTCGGTCTCGACGAAGCCCGCGTCCGCGTCGTCGTCGGCGCCGAAGGCGTCCGCGGCGGCGGTCGGGTCGAATCCGGGCGGGCTGTCCTTGAGGGCCAAGCCCATGCCGGCCAGCTTCGCCTTGACCTCGTCGATCGACTTCGCACCGAAGTTGCGGATGTCGAGCAGGTCGGCCTCGGAGCGGGCGACGAGCTCACCCACGGAGTGGATGCCCTCGCGCTTGAGGCAGTTGTAGGAGCGGACCGTCAGCTCCAGCTCCTCGATCGGCAGCGCCAGGTCGGCGGCCAGGGCGGCGTCCGTGGGGGACGGGCCCATGTCGATGCCCTCGGCGTCGATGTTCAGCTCGCGGGCGAGACCGAACAGCTCGACCAGGGTCTTGCCGGCGGACGCCATGGCGTCGCGCGGGCGCATGGCCTGCTTGGTCTCGACGTCGACGATGAGCTTGTCGAAGTCGGTGCGCTGCTCGACTCGGGTCGCCTCGACCTTGTAGGTGACCTTGAGGACCGGCGAGTAGATGGAGTCGACCGGGATGCGGCCGATCTCCTGGCCCGCCTGCTTGTTCTGCACGGCGGAGACGTAGCCGCGACCGCGCTCGACGGTCAGCTCCATCTCCAGCTTGCCCTTGCTGTTGAGCGTGGCGAGGACCAGGTCGGGGTTGTGGACCTCGACACCGGCCGGCGGGGCGATGTCGGCGGCGGTGACCAGACCCGGGCCCTGCTTGCGCAGGTACATCACGACCGGCTCGTCGTGCTCCGAGGAGACGACCAGCTGCTTGATGTTGAGGATGAGGTCGGTGACGTCCTCCTTGACGCCCGGCACGGTGGTGAACTCGTGCAGGACACCGTCGATGCGGATGGACGTGACGGCCGCACCCGGGATCGAGGAGAGGAGCGTACGGCGGAGGCTGTTGCCGAGCGTGTAGCCGAAGCCCGGCTCCAGCGGCTCGATGACGAACCGCGAGCGGTACTCGTCGACAACCTCTTCGGTCAGCGAGGGACGCTGAGCGATCAGCATGGTGTGTTCCTTCAGTCGTGGACGCCCGCTATTTGACGTCCTCGGATGATGCAAGGGTACGGGCGGTACGCCCCCGAAGGGCCGTACCGCCCGGAAACCCTGCTACAGGCAGCAGCCGTGCGTCAGACGCGGCGGCGCTTCGGCGGGCGGCAGCCGTTGTGCGGGGTCGGCGTGACGTCCTGGATGGAGCCGACCTCGAGGCCGGTCGCCTGCAGGGAGCGGATCGCGGTCTCACGACCGGAGCCCGGGCCCTTGACGAAGACGTCGACCTTGCGCATGCCGTGCTCCTGCGCGCGGCGGGCGGCCGACTCGGCGGCCATCTGCGCGGCGAACGGAGTCGACTTGCGGGAGCCCTTGAAGCCGACGTGGCCGGCGGAGGCCCAGGAGATCACGTTGCCGGACGGGTCCGTGATCGAAACGATGGTGTTGTTGAACGTGCTCTTGATGTGCGCGTGGCCGTGAGCGACGTTCTTCTTTTCCTTGCGGCGCACCTTCTTGACGGCGCCCTGACGTCCCTTGGGGGGCATCTCTTACTCCTACGGGAGGTGGTCGGTCCTACAGCGAAGACCGTGGGAAATGCGGGGGTCCGGGGGTCGCCCCCCGAAAGCCGCAGTGTCCGCTGTGGACTACTTCTTGCCCGGCTTCTTCTTACCGGCGATGGCGCGACGCGGGCCCTTGCGGGTGCGGGCGTTCGTGCTGGTGCGCTGACCGCGGACCGGCAGGCCACGGCGGTGGCGCAGACCCTGGTACGTGCCGATCTCCACCTTGCGGCGGATGTCGGCCTGGATCTCGCGACGGAGGTCACCCTCGGTCTTGATGTTGTTGTCCACGTACTCGCGGATCTTGACCAGGTCCTCCTCGGACAGGTCACGAACGCGGGTGTTCGGGTTCACACCGGTGGCGGCGAGGGTCTCCTTCGCCAGGGTGCGGCCGATGCCGAAGACGTAGGTGAGTGCGACCTCCACGCGCTTGTCGCGCGGGATGTCAACACCGGAAACGCGTGCCATTCACTGGCTCCTGTGTGATCGGGGGTCTTCCGCAACGCCGTTCTCTGGCCGCCGTACGAGGTACGGACCAGGTCCCCGGCCCCCGCCGGAGGTGTCGCCAGCCAAAACGGCCCGGCGGGCGCTGCGTATGTACGAATTACTTGCGTCGCGCGTGAGCTGCGAGGTGCAGGTAGGTGTAGGTCGGCGTGCGTCAGCCCTGGCGCTGCTTGTGGCGCAGGTTGTCGCAGATGACCATGACCCGGCCGTGGCGGCGGATCACCTTGCACTTGTCGCAGATCTTCTTGACGCTCGGCTTGACCTTCATGGGATGTGAGGTTCTCCGGGTCAGTGCCAGCACCCCGTAGGAGGGGTACGGACAAGATCTACTTGTAGCGGTAGACGATCCGGCCACGCGTCAGGTCGTAGGGAGACAGCTCCACGACGACCCGGTCATCCGGGAGGATGCGGATGTAGTGCATCCGCATCTTGCCGCTGATGTGCGCGAGGACCTTGTGACCGTTCTGGAGCTCCACCTTGAACATGGCGTTCGGCAGGGACTCGATCACGGTGCCCTCAATCTCGATGGCACCTTGCTTCTTGGCCACGCTTCGCCCTTCGAATCGGCTACCTTGATCGACTTTCGCTGCCGCGTGCGGGCACGCTGGTACACGAGAGCCGACGCATCAGTCTACGCGAGGCCCCGAGAAAAGACGAATCCCCCAGCCTGCCCACTCCCGGAGATCCCTAAGCCGGCCCAGTGCGGGCCTGGCGCGGGAACGCCGGAGGGGCTGGTCGGGGGATGCCGTCGGCAAGCCGCAGAAAGCGCTCGTGCGGGCCGCCCCGGGGGCCGGCGGCGCAGGGCCGGGCGGCCTTCCCGGGAGGGCGGCATCGGGCCGGTCGGGGCCGGGCTCGCCGGGGCGGTCAGGCGAGGGGGTCGGGGGCGGCCTTGACGCCGAGCTCGGCGAGCTTCGCCTTGCCGCCGTCGGGGGCGGTGAGGACCAGCGGGCCCTCCTCGGTGAGGGCGACCGAGTGCTCCCAGTGCGAGGACCAGGTGCCGTCCGTCGTGATGACGGTCCAGTCGTCCTCCAGGACCTCCGTGCGGGGCGTGCCCAGGGAGACCATCGGCTCGATGGCGAGGCAGAAGCCCGGCACCAGCTTGGGGCCCTTGCCGCGCTTGCGGGAGACGTAGTTCAGCAGGTGCGGGTCCATGTGCATCTCGCTGCCGATGCCGTGGCCGCCGTAGTCCTCGATGATCCCGTACTTGCCGCCGCCCGGCTTGGGCTGGCGGCGGATGTACGTCTCGATGGCGCGGGAGATGTCCACCAGCCGGTTGCCGTTCTTCATGGCGGCGATGCCGGCCCACATGGATTCCTCGGTGACCCGCGACAGCTCCAGCAGCTCCGGGGCGTGCCCGGAGCCGACGAACGCCGTGTAGGCGGCGTCGCCGTGCCAGCCGTCGACGATGGCGCCCGCGTCGATGGAGATGATGTCGCCGTCCTTGAGGACGACGTCGTCACTGGGGATGCCGTGGACGACGACCTCGTTGACCGAGGTGCAGATGGTCGCGGGGAAGCCGCCGTACCCGAGGAAGTTCGACTTCGCGCCGTGCTCGGCGATGACCTTGCGGGCGGCCTCGTCGAGGTCCTTGGTGGTGGCGCCGGGCACGGCCACCTCGCGCGTCGCCGCGTGGATGGCCGCGACGACCAGCCCCGCCTCGCGCATCTTCGCGATCTGCTCCGGGGTCTTGATCTGCACCATGACGGCAAACGCCTTTCTCGGACTGCTCGACGGTCGGGGGGGTGTTCTCGGTACCACGATACGGGCGGGCGCCGCCCAACGGCTTCGGCCGCGGCGCCCGGGTGGGCGCCGCGGCCGAAGCGCGGATCGTGCGTGGCGGTTGTTACGCGACCGGCTCGCCGCGCAGCGCGGCCATGGCCCGGTCGGTGACCTCGTTGACCTTGCCGAGCGCGGAGATCGTGACCACGAGGCCCTGGGCCCGGTAGTGGTCGATGATCGGCTCGGTCTGCGTGTGGTAGACCTCCAGCCGCGTGCGGACGGTCTCCTCGGAGTCGTCGTCGCGCTGGTACAGCTCGCCGCCGCAGACGTCGCAGACGCCGTCCTGCTTCGGCGGGGAGTACGTCACGTGGAAGACGTGCGCGCTGTCGTTGCGGCAGATCCGGCGGCCGGCGATCCGCTTGACGACCTCGTCCTCGGGGACCTCCAGGTCCAGGACGGCGTCGAGCTTCATGTCGGCGGCCTCGAGCATCGCGTCGAGCGCCTTGGCCTGGGCGACGTTGCGCGGGAAGCCGTCCAGCAGGAAGCCGTTCTCGGCGTCCGGCTGCTCCATGCGGTCCTTGGCCATCCCGATCGTGACCTCGTCGGGCACCAGGTTGCCGGCGTCCATGTACGCCTTGGCCTGCTTGCCCAGCTCCGTGCCCTGACTGATGTTTGCCCGGAACAGGTCACCCGTGGAGATGTGCGGAATCGAGAGATTCCGGGCAAGGAACGCGGCCTGCGTACCCTTGCCGGCTCCGGGTGGTCCGACGAGGACGATTCGCATCAGCGGAGGAACCCTTCGTAATTGCGCTGCTGGAGCTGGCTCTCGATCTGCTTCACGGTCTCCAGCCCCACACCCACGATGATGAGGATGCTCGTCCCGCCGAACGGGAAGTTGGCGTTCGCACCGCCGAAGCCCGCCAACGCCATCGTCGGCACAAGAGCGATCAGACCCAGATACAGCGAGCCGGGCCAAGTGATCCGGTTGAGCACGTAGCTCAAGTACTCAGCAGTAGGTCGACCGGCCCGGATACCCGGGATGAAGCCACCATACTTCTTCATGTTGTCGGCCACTTCCTCGGGGTTGAAGGAGATGGCCACATAGAAGAAGGCGAAGAACACGATGAGGAAGAAGTAGATCACCGTGTGGATGGGCTTGCCGTCCACCAAATGCTGCTGAATCCAGGCAGACCACCCCGACGTGCTGCTGCCGGCGAACTGGACGATCAGGATCGGGATGTAGAGCAGCGACGAGGCGAAGATGACGGGAATCACACCCGCCTGGTTCACCTTGAGCGGGATGTACGTCGAGGTCCCGCCGTACGAGCGGCGGCCGATCATGCGCTTCGCGTACTGGACCGGGATGCGGCGCTGGGCCTGCTCGACGAAGACCACCAGGGCGACCATCACGAAGCCGATCAGGATGACCGTGCCGAACTCGATCCAGCCCTTGGCGAGCTTGCCGCTCTCCTTGATGGCCCACAGGGAGCCGGGGAAGCCGGCGGCGATCGAGATGAACATCAGGATCGACATGCCGTTGCCGACGCCGCGGTCGGTGATCAGCTCACCGAGCCACATGACGAGGGCGGTACCGGCGGTCATGGTGATGACCATGACGATGATGGTGAAGATCGACTGGTCAGGAACGATCTGGCTGGCGACGCTGCATCCGGTGAACAGCGCACCGCTCTTCGCGGTGGCGACCAGGCCGGTGCCCTGCAGGATGGCCAGGGCGACGGTCAGGTAGCGCGTGTACTGCGTGATCTTCGCCTGCCCCGACTGGCCCTCCTTCTTCAGGGCCTCGAGGCGCGGGATGACCACGGTCAGCAGCTGAAGGATGATGCTCGCCGTGATGTACGGCATGATGCCGAGCGCGAAGATGGTGATCTGCAGCAGGGCACCACCGCTGAACATGTCCATCAGGCCGAGCAGGTTGTTGTTGCCCTGCTGGGCCTGCTTGACACATTGCTGGACGTTCTCGTAGTCCACACCGGGAACGGGGATGTGCGCACCGAGCCGGTAGAGCACGATGATGCCGAACGTGAAGAGCAGCTTCTTACGCAGGTCGGGCGTCTTGAACGCCCGGGCGAACGCGGTGAGCACGGTGCCTCCTGCGACCCCCGAGCTAGCGCGTCAGAGGCGACGGGTTTGAAGAATCATCGGTTACTTGGCTGGGCGGACTGTGCTGGCACAGTCCGCCCGAAGATTAATGGCGCCACCCTACCCGGCCAGGTGGCACACGGGAAACATCTGTAGCGGCCCACGGCCCGAACCCACGGGCCCGAACCCCGTGCCCCGCCACGACATTCACCCCCAAGCGGGACCCACACCCCGCACACCCGTGCCCCCGGGCCCCAGCCGGCCTCCCCCGCAGCGACCGAGCTCACCCACCCCACGACGGACCCGCCCGCCCCCGTTGTGGGCAGTCGTTCCTCCCCCAAGGACTTCGTCCAGGGGGGACCCCCAGGGCGGAACGGGTGGGCACAACGGGGTGCCCCGCCCGGGAGGGTGCCCCCTTGTGCGGTGCGCGCGGGAACGGGCACCCGCCAGGTCCGCTGTGCCCACCCTCCCCCAAGCTCTCGGCTTCGCTCGAGCAGGGGGGACCCCCATCGCCCTGGGGGTCCCCCCTGGACGAAGTCCTTGGGGGGAGAACGCATGCCCACAGCGGCGGCGGACACGGCCCACAGAGCGCAACCGCCCGTAGAGGCGTTCCGGGTCCATGATGCGGAGCCCGAGCCCGCAGGGGGCGGCGCCCGGGCGTGAGGGCGCCTCTCAAGGCCGACAGGGCGCGGTCGGCCCCACTGAGGGCGCCCTCAAGGGGCCGGACCGCGTCCGGGTATGGGAAAGGCCTGGTAAGGCGCCTTGCGGCGTCTTACCAGGCCTTTTCCGGGGCTCAGACGAGCTCGGTGACCGTACCGCCGGCGGCGGTGATCTTCTCCTTGGCGGAGCCGGAGACGGCGTCGACCGTCACCTGCAGCGCCACGGAGACCTCGCCCTGACCCAGCACCTTGACGAGCTGGTTCTTGCGAACCGCGCCCTTGGCGACCAGGTCGGCGACCGTCACCTCGCCACCCTCGGGGTAGAGGGCAGCGAGCTTGTCCAGGTTCACGACCTGGTACTCGGTCTTGAACGGGTTCTTGAAGCCCTTCAGCTTCGGGAGGCGCATGTGCAGCGGCATCTGGCCGCCCTCGAAGCGCTCCGGAACCTGGTAGCGGGCCTTCGTGCCCTTGGTACCACGACCGGCCGTCTTACCCTTCGACGCCTCACCACGACCCACACGGGTCTTGGCAGTCTTGGCGCCCGGGGCGGGACGGAGGTTGTGGATCTTCAGCGGGTTGTTCTCCGCCATGATCAGTCGACCTCCTCGACCGTCACGAGGTGGCGGACGGTGTGCACCATGCCGCGGAACTCGGGGCGGTCCTCCTTGACGACCACGTCACCCAGGCGCTTGAGGCCCAGGGTACGCAGCGTGTCGCGGTGGTTCTGCTTGCTGCCGATGTACGACTTCGTCTGCGTGATCTTGAGGCGAGCCATTACGCACCCACCCCGGCACGCGCACGCAGCAGAGCCGCGGGGGCGACGTCCTCGAGCGGCAGACCGCGGCGGGCCGCGATCTCCTCGGGACGCTGCAGGCCCTTCAGGGCCTCCACGGTCGCGTGCACGATGTTGATCGCGTTGTCGGAGCCGAGCGACTTCGACAGGATGTCGTGAACGCCGGCGCACTCGAGCACGGCACGCACCGGGCCACCGGCGATAACACCGGTACCGGGGGAAGCCGGCTTGAGCAGGACGACGCCCGCGGCCTTCTCGCCCTGGATCGGGTGCGGGATGGTGCCCTGGATACGGGGGACCTTGAAGAAGTGCTTCTTGGCCTCCTCCACACCCTTGGCGATGGCGGCCGGCACCTCCTTGGCCTTGCCGTAACCGACACCCACGGTGCCGTCACCGTCGCCCACCACGACCAGCGCGGTGAAGCTGAAGCGACGACCACCCTTCACAACCTTGGCGACGCGGTTGATCGCGACAACGCGCTCAACGTACGCGGTCTTCTCGGCGGCAGCAGCGCCGCCGTCACGGCCCTTCCGGTCCCGCCGCTCGCCGCCACCGGCACCGCTTCCGCGGCGCTGGGGTCCAGCCATTGGAATTACCTCTCTCTGTATCCGCTAGCTACGGAACCGGCTCAGAACTTCAGGCCGGCTTCGCGGGCGGCGTCCGCCAGGGCGGCGATGCGCCCGGCGTACCTGTTGCCGCCACGGTCGAACACGACAGCCTCGACACCGGCGGCCTTGGCACGCTCGGCGACGAGCTTGCCGACCTGCTGGGCCTTCGCCGACTTGTCGCCTTCGCCGCCGCGGATGGACGCGTCCAGGGTCGACGCCGACGCCACGGTGTGACCCGCGATGTCGTCGATGACCTGGGCGGTGATCCCACGGTTGGACCGGGTGACGACCAGGCGCGGACGCTCAGCGGTACCCGAGACCTTCTTCCGGATGCGGATGTGGCGACGCTTCAGAGCAGCGCCCTTGTAGGCCTTGCCCTTGGCAATCTTCACGCCGTATGCCATGGCTTACTTACCAGCCTTTCCGACCTTGCGGCGGATGACCTCGCCCGCGTACTTCACGCCCTTGGCCTTGTACGGGTCGGGCTTGCGCAGCTTGCGGATGTTCGCGGCGACCTCGCCGACCTTCTGCTTGTCGATGCCCTCGACCGAGAACTTGGTCGGCGACTCGACCTTGAACGAGATGCCCTCGGGCGCCTCGACGAGGATCGGGTGGCTGTAGCCGAGCTGGAACTCCAGGTCGGAGCCCTTCGCGGCAACGCGGTAACCGACACCGCTGATCTCGAGCGCCTTCGTGTACCCCTGGGTCACACCGGTGATCATGTTGGCCACCAGCGTGCGGGACAGGCCGTGAAGGGCCTTGTTCTGACGCTCATCGTTGGGGCGGGTGACGTTCAGAACGCCGTCCTCACCCTTGACGATCTCGATCGGCGCGGCGACGGTGTGGGTCAGGGTGCCCTTGGGGCCCTTCACCTCGACCGTACGGCCATCGATGGTGACGTCCACGCCGGCGGGAACCGTGATGGGGAGCTTGCCGATACGCGACATTGGCTTTTCCTCCGTTCCCGACTACCAGACGTAGGCGAGGACTTCCCCACCCACGCCCTTCTTCTGCGCCTGCTGGCCGGTCAGGAGACCGTGGGACGTGGAGATGATCGCCACGCCCAGGCCGCCGAGAACCTTCGGCAGGTTGGTGGACTTCGCGTAGACCCGGAGACCGGGCTTCGAGATCCGCTTGATGCCCGCGATGGAGCGCTCGCGGTTCGGGCCGAACTTCAGCTCGAGGACGAGGTTCTTGCCGACCTCGGCGTCCTCGACCTTCCAGCCCGTGATGAAGCCCTCCTGCTTGAGGATCTCCGCGATGTGAGACTTGATCTTGCTGTGCGGCATCGTCACGGTGTCGTGGTACGCCGAGTTCGCGTTCCGCAGACGCGTAAGCATGTCTGCGATCGGATCAGTCATGGTCATGAATTGGCCTTCGGCCTCTCTCGCCGGGGTTTCCTGTATGCGCCATCCCTCTCCCCACTCATGGGCGGGACGGGTGCGGTGCGGGGACCTACGGCGTAGTAAGCGTTATCTAGCGGGGCTCGGCCCGCGGGCGTCCGGGCGGCAGGCGCCCAACCCCACAAGCCTACGTCATGTGGGGAGGGGCCCCTGCCGACCGGTCTGCTTACCGAGAGCCTGGCATCAACCCAACTGGGCTGATTACCAGGAGCTCTTGGTCACGCCCGGCAGCTCGCCACGGTGAGCCATCTCACGGAGGCACACGCGGCACAGGCCGAACTTGCGGTAGACGGAGTGGGGCCGGCCGCAGCGCTGGCAGCGGGTGTACGCGCGCACACCGAACTTCGGCTTGCGGGCGGCCTTAGCGATCAGAGCCTTCTTCGCCACGGTCAGTTCTCCTTGAACGGGAAGCCGAGGTGACGGAGGAGGGCACGACCCTCGTCGTCGTTGGTCGCCGTGGTGACCACGGTGATGTCCATGCCCCGGACCCGGTCGATCTTGTCCTGGTCGATCTCGTGGAACATGACCTGCTCCGTGAGACCGAAGGTGTAGTTGCCACGGCCGTCGAACTGCTTCGGGGACAGACCGCGGAAGTCGCGGATGCGCGGCAGCGCGAGCGACAGGGTGCGGTCGAGGAACTCCCACATGCGGTCGCCACGGAGCGTGACGTGGGCACCGATCGGCTGACCCTCACGCAGCTTGAACTGCGCGATGGACTTGCGGGCCTTGGTGACGGCCGGCTTCTGACCGGTGATCGTGGTGAGGTCGCGGATGGCGCCCTCGATCAGCTTGGAGTCGCGGGCGGCGTCGCCCACACCCATGTTGACCACGATCTTGACGAGGCCCGGAACCTGCATGACGTTCTCGTACTTGAACTCGTCACGCAGCTTGCCGACGATCTCCTCGCGGTACTTCGTCTTGAGACGCGGGGTCGTGGTGGTAGCCATCAGATGTCCTCACCCGTCCGCTTGGCAACGCGGATCTTGTTGCCGTTCTCGTCGAAGCGGTAACCGACGCGGGTCACGACCTTCTTGCCGTCCTTCTCCACGACGAGCTGAACGTTGCTCACGTGGATGGGGGCTTCGACCGTGACGATGCCGCCGGCCTGCGAGGCGCGGCCCGGCTGGTTCGCCTTGGTGTGCTTCTTGACCCGGTTGACACCCTCGACCAGGACGCGGTCCTCACGGGGGAAGGCCGCGATGACCTTGCCCTGCTTGCCCTTGTCCTTGCCGGTGATGACCTGGACCAGGTCACCCTTCTTGATCTTCATGCTTACAGCACCTCCGGCGCGAGCGAGATGATCTTCATGAACTTCTTCTCGCGCAGCTCACGGCCGACCGGGCCGAAGATACGGGTGCCGCGAGGGTCGCCGTCGTTCTTCAGAATGACGGCGGCGTTCTCGTCGAAGCGGATGTACGAGCCGTCCTGGCGGCGGCGCTCCTTGACGGTGCGAACGATGACCGCCTTGACGACGTCACCCTTCTTCACGTTGCCACCGGGGATCGCGTCCTTGACGGTGGCGACGATGACGTCACCGATGCCCGCGTAGCGGCGACCGGAGCCACCGAGCACACGGATGCAAAGGATTTCCTTCGCACCAGTGTTGTCGGCGACACGCAGTCGCGACTCCTGCTGGATCACGTCTATCTCCTGATTGTCTGCCGGTTCCCGGCGCCCGTGGGCGAACCCACGGGACGCCGAGCCTGGCGGAACGAACCTGAAGGGTTACCCCTTCAAGTAATTACTTGGCCTTCTCGAGGATCTCGACGACGCGCCAGTGCTTCGTCGCGGACAGCGGCCGGGTCTCCATCAGGAGGACGCGGTCGCCGACGCCGGCAGCGTTCTGCTCGTCGTGGGCCTTGAGCTTGCTCGTGCTACGGATGACCTTGCCGTACAGCGCGTGCTTCTTGCGGTCCTCGACGGCGACGACGACGGTCTTGTCCATCTTGTCGCTGACGACGATGCCCTCACGGGTCTTGCGGAAGCCCCGAGCCTCAGTGTTCGTCTCAGTCACGTTGTTCTCGCTCATCAGGCGTTCTCCACCGTTTCGATGCCCAGCTCACGCTCGCGCATCAGGGTGTAGATCCGCGCGATGTCCTTGCGGACCGCCTTCAGACGGCCGTGGTTCTCGAGCTGCCCGGTCGCCGCCTGGAAGCGGAGGTTGAACAGCTCTTCCTTGGCCTCGCGGAGCTTCGCCAGAAGCTCCTCGTTGCCCAGCTCGCGCAGCTCGGACGCCTTGGTACCGGCCGACATCACGCTTCACCTGCCTCGCGCTTGACGATCCGGCACTTCATCGGCAGCTTGTGGGCCGCGCGGGTCAGCGCCTCACGGGCGATCTTCTCGTTGGGGTACGACAGCTCGAACATGACGCGTCCGGGCTTGACGTTGGCGATCCACCACTCCGGAGAACCCTTACCGGAACCCATGCGGGTCTCGGCGGGCTTCTTGGTGAGCGGACGGTCCGGGTAGATGTTGATCCAGACCTTGCCGCCACGCTTGATGTGGCGGGTCATGGCGATACGAGCCGCCTCGATCTGGCGGTTCGTGACGTACGCCGGGGTCAGCGCCTGGATGCCGTACTCGCCGAACGCAACCTGCGTGCCACCCTTGGACATGCCGTTGCGCTTGGGGTGGTGCTGCTTGCGGTGCTTGACCCTACGGGGGATCAGCATTTCGGTCAGGCCTCCGTTCCGGTGCTCTCAGCCGGAGCAGCGGCAGCGGCCTCGGCCTTGGGGGCCTCGGCAGCGGCGTTCTGCTGCGGCTTGCGGCCGCGGCCGCCACGCTCGCCACCACGGCCACCGCGGGCCGGGCGGTCGGCGCCGCCACGGGCCGGGCGGTTGCCGGCGCGGGCAGCGGCGTTCTCGGCGCGAACCTCGGCGATGTTCTTGACGTCGCCCTTGTAGATCCAGACCTTCACGCCGATGCGGCCGAAGGTGGTCTTGGCCTCGAAGAAGCCGTACTCGACGTTCGCGCGCAGCGTGTGCAGCGGCACACGGCCCTCGCGGTAGAACTCCGAGCGGGACATCTCGGCGCCGCCGAGACGGCCACCACACTGGATCTTGATGCCCTTGGCACCCGCCTTCATGGCCGACTGCATGCTCTTGCGCATGGCGCGGCGGAAGGAGACGCGGGAGGACAGCTGCTCGGCAACGGCCTGGGCCACGAGCTGAGCGTCGACCTCGGGGTTCTTGACCTCGAGGATGTTCAGCTGGACCTGCTTGCCCGTGAGCTTCTCGAGGTCGCCGCGGATGCGGTCGGCCTCGGCGCCACGGCGGCCGATGACGATGCCCGGACGCGCGGTGTGGATGTCCACGCGGACACGGTCACGGGTGCGCTCGATCTCGACCTTGGAGATGCCGGCGCGCTCCATGCCGGACGTCATCATCCGACGGATGGCGACGTCTTCCTTGACGTAGTCCTTGTACAGCTTGTCGGCGTACCAGCGCGACTTGAAGTCGGTGGTGATGCCGAGCCGGAACCCGTGCGGGTTTACCTTCTGGCCCATTACCGGGTTCCTTCCTTGCTGCTGACGACCACGGTGATGTGGCTGGTCCGCTTACGGATCCGGTAGGCGCGGCCCTGGGCGCGCGGACGGAACCGCTTCAGGGTCGGGCCCTCATCCACGTACGCCTCGCTGATGTACAGCGAAGAGGCGTCCGTGTGGTCGTAGTTGTGCGCGGCGTTCGCGATGGCGCTGTCCAGCACCTTCTTGACCGGCACGCTCGCGGCCTGCGGGGCGAAACGCAGGACCGCCTGAGCCTCCGTGGCGTCCATGCCACGGATGAGGTCCACCACGCGGCGGGCCTTCATGGGCGTGACGCGGATGTACCGCGCCTGGGCCCTGGCTTCCATGGTTGTCCCTTCAGTGTCTGACACGTTCGTCATGGTCTTTCACCCCGCTGGTTAGCGGCGCTTCGACTTCCGGTCTTCCTTGACGTGACCCCGGAAGGTGCGCGTCGGCGAGAACTCGCCGAGCTTGTGGCCGACCATCGACTCGGTGACGAACACCGGGATGTGGGTCTTGCCGTTGTGCACCGCGATCGTGTGGCCGAGCATGGCCGGGACGATCATCGAGCGACGGGACCAGGTCTTGATGACGTTCTTGGTGCCGGCTTCGTTCTGGGCGTCCACCTTCTTGATCAGGTGGTCGTCGACGAAGGGCCCCTTCTTGAGACTGCGCGGCATCTAAACCCGCTCCTAGCGCTTCTTGTTCGTCTTGCGGCGGCGGACGATGTACTTGTTGCTCGCCTTCTTGGGAGAACGAGTACGACCTTCCTTCTGACCCCACGGGGAGACCGGGTGGCGACCACCGGAGGTCTTGCCCTCACCACCACCGTGCGGGTGGTCAACCGGGTTCATCGCCACACCGCGGACGGTCGGGCGAACGCCCAGCCAGCGCTTACGGCCGGCCTTGCCCCAGTTGATGTTCGACTGCTCGGCGTTGCCGACCTCGCCGATCGTGGCGCGGCAGCGGACGTCGACCAGGCGGATCTCACCGGACGGCATGCGGAGGTGGGCCATCGAGCCCTCCTTCGCGAGCAGCTGCACGGAGGCACCGGCGGAGCGGGCGAACTTGGCACCGCCACCGGGACGGAGCTCGATCGCGTGGATCGTGGTACCGACCGGGATGTTGCGCAGGGCCAGGTTGTTGCCGGGCTTGATGTCGGCGCCGGGACCGTTCTCGATCCTGTCGCCCTGGTTCAGGCCACGCGGGGCGATGATGTAGCGCTTCTCGCCGTCCGCGTAGTGCAGGAGCGCGATGCGCGCGGTGCGGTTGGGGTCGTACTCGATGTGAGCGACCTTCGCCGGCACGCCGTCCTTGTCGTGACGACGGAAGTCGATCACTCGGTAGGCGCGCTTGTGGCCACCGCCCTGGTGGCGGACGGTCACACGACCGGTGTTGTTACGGCCGCCCTTGCTGTGCAGGGGGCGGACCAGCGACTTCTCCGGCGTGGACCGCGTGATCTCGACAAAGTCGGCGACGCTGGAGCCACGACGGCCCGGAGTCGTCGGCTTGTACTTGCGGATACCCATTTCTCAGTCCTCGTCCGATATTCGGACGATCCAGACCGCCCTTAGGCGGTCGGACCGCCGAAGATGTCGATACGGTTGCCCTCGGCAAGGGTCACGATGGCGCGCTTCGTGTTGGCGCGCTTGCCGTAACCGGTGCGGGTGCGCTTGCGCTTGCCCTGCCGGTTGATCGTGTTGACCCCGGTGACCTTGACCGAGAAGACCGCCTCGACGGCCTGCTTGATCTGGGTCTTGTTGGCGCGCGGGTCGACGACGAACGTGTACTTGTTCTCGTCCAGCAGCGCGTAGCTCTTCTCGGAGACAACCGGCTTGACGAGAATGTCGCGCGGGTCCGTGAAGGTCTTGCTGGTGACGACGGCCTCAGTCATCAGGCGTCGCTCCCTTCGGTCTCAACGGCCTTGGGGCCAGACACGAAGGACTCGAAGGCGGCCTTGGTGAAGACCACGTCGTCGGAGACGAGCACGTCGTACGTGTTCAGCTGGCCCGGCTCCAGGATGTGCACCTGGGGCAGGTTGCGGGCGGAGAGCCACGCGGCCTCGTCGGAGCGCTCGGCGACCAGGAGCAGGTTCTTGCGCTCCGAGATCTTGCCGAACAGCGTCTTGGCGGCCTTGGTGGAGATCTCACCCTCGACCACGCCGGTCACGACGTGGATACGGGAGTGGCGGGCCCGGTCGGAGAGGGCACCGCGCAGGGCGGCGGCCTTCATCTTCTTGGGGGTCCGCTGGGAGTAGTCACGCGGCACGGGGCCGTGGACGACGCCACCACCGGCGAACTGCGGGGCGCGGGTCGAGCCCTGACGGGCGCGGCCGGTGCCCTTCTGGCGGTACGGCTTCTTGCCACCGCCGCGGACTTCGCCACGGGTCTTGGTCTTGTGCGTGCCCTGTCGGGCAGCGGCCAGCTGGGCGACGACGACCTGGTGGATCAGCGGAACGCTGGTCTTCGCGTCGAAGATCTCCGAGGGGAGCTCGACGGTCCCGGCCTTGTCGCCTGCCGGCGAAAGGATGTCAATGGTGCTCATCGGTTACCTCAGGCCCCCTTGGCCGCGGTACGGACCAGGACGAGGCCGCCGTTCGGACCAGGAACCGCGCCCTTGATGAGCAGCAGGCCCTTCTCCGCGTCAACGGCGTGGACGGTCAGGTTCTGGGTGGTGACCCGCTCGTTGCCCATGCGGCCCGCCATGCGGAGGCCCTTGAACACGCGGCCCGGGGTGGCGCAGCCACCGATGGAACCGGGCGAGCGGTGCTTGCGCTGGGTGCCGTGTCCGGCGCCCAGGCCACGGAAGTTGTGGCGCTTCATGACACCGGCGAAGCCCTTGCCCTTGCTCTTGCCGGTGACGTCGACCTTGACGCCCGCCTCGAAGACCGCAGCGGTGATCTCCTGGCCGAGGGTGTACTCGGAGGCGTCAGCGGTGCGGATCTCCACCAGGTGGCGGCGCGGGGTGACGTCGGCCTTGGCGAAGTGACCCTTGAGGGGCTTGTTCACCTTGCGCGGGTCGATCTCGCCGAAGGCGATCTGGACCGACTCGTAGCCGTCGATGTCGTTGGTGCGGACCTGGGTGACGACGCAGGGACCGGCCTTGACGACGGTCACCGGGACAACCCGGTTGTTCTCGTCCCAGACCTGGGTCATGCCGAGCTTCTCGCCCAGGACGCCCTTAATGTTCTTAGCCATCTCGCGCGTCACCTCAGAGCTTGATCTCGATGTCGACGCCGGCCGGCAGGTCGAGACGCATGAGCGAGTCAACCGTCTTCGGCGTGGGGTCGAGGATGTCGATGAGGCGCTTGTGCGTGCGCATCTCGAAGTGCTCGCGCGAGTCCTTGTACTTGTGCGGCGACTTGATGACGCAGTACACGTTCTTCTCAGTGGGCAGCGGCACCGGGCCCGCGACCGACGCACCAGTGCGGGTCACCGTCTCGACGATCTTCTTCGCCGAGGAGTCGATGACCTCGTGGTCGTAGGCCTTGAGCCGGATGCGGATCTTCTGTCCCGCCATGGCTACTCAGTAGTCCTGTCTCTCGTAACGCTCTGGAACCTGGTGAGCTGTCGTCTTCTCCGACCCACGCGGTCGGGCGTGTCGCGCTCCCTCTACGTAGATCTCCCGAAGGATTTCCCAACCAAGGGGGTGCGGGCCTGGGACCGCGGTCCGGGGGAAGACACCCACCGGGTGCCTGGTAGGCGCCCCGCTGACGCTTCCCGGAAGATTCCCGTACGTCCGCCCCTGATCAGGAGCGACGAGTACTGTGGGACTCGCTTCCGGTCCTCCCGGCGGGAGGCGCGCAGCATCGGCACTCAACCGAGCAACCCGGACAGTCTGCCACACGCGGCCATGCGTACGCCAATCGAGCCGAAGAGAATACCCCGCGAGCGGTATCGATCAAACCGGGGCACGCGGGTACGGCCGGGAAGCCGGGCGCGACCACGTGGACGGTACGCCCCCGGGGCGGGGCACTTCTGGACGGCGGGGGGACCGCGGGGCGCGGTGCGGGGCACGCGGCGCGCTGGGCGCCGGGTGGGGGCGGGGCGGGAACCCCGCCGGGTCTGTACGGCGTCGCCGGGGGCGTGACCGACATCCTGAAGCGCGAGGTGCTGACCCTGCGGGGCCTGTCGCTCCTGGCCCTCCACGCGGCCACGGGCTTCGTCGCGTACGGGGCTCTGGCGATCCCGCCGGACGGGCCGTGGGACGAGGACAACCTGACGGGCATCGAGACGGGCTGCGCCCTGATGATCGTCTCCGGTGCGCTGGCCTTGGCGTTCACGGCCGCGCCGGTACTGCGTGCCCGCTTCCGCCCCTGGTGGCTGGCGCCCCCGCTCCTGTATCTGGCCCTGGGGGCCGGCCGCTGGGCGTACATCCAGCACGTGTATCCGGTGGCGGGGACGTAGCGGGGGCCGGTCGGCGGGTCAGAAGCGCTGGACCTCTTCCCCGTCCGGGGTCTGGTAGCAGCCGGAGACCAGAAAGATGCTGAGGTCCGCAGGGTCCTCTTTCGCGTTGTAGGTGATTTCGACGCTTACCTTCTTTTCATCGTGGTCCGCCGTGAGGGTGAGGTTCCTGTCCCGGCTGCTGTCCGGGCCGTACCGGACGACCGTCCACCCATGCCTGGTCAAGTCGCCTTTGAGCCGCTCCATTACTCCGCGCAGGTCTCCACCCGCAGCCGGAGTGAACGTCCAGGGATGGAAGACGCGGAAGTACTTGGCCCGGTCCTTCTCCGAACATCCCATCACCCCGGGCCGGGTCTCCGAAGCCCTGCCTTTGAGGCCGATGAGGTCGTAGATCTCGCTGGACACCTTCTCTGCCCTGTCGGCAGCGTCGCGTGACGTGCTTGCCCCTGCGAAGGGCACCTCATCGGAGCTGTCGTTCATGCCACATCCGGTCGTCGTGATCAGGGCAACGGACACAAGGAGCGCGTAGACGCTCGACTTGATCGTCAAGGTCGAGGGACCTCATTTCTTGCTTCTTCGCCAGACCTAGGCTTCCAGGCGCACACTCCCGTACCGGCCTGCCACCACCTTTGCCTGGTTCCGAAGGCTCTCCGTGTCTTCATCCCAGTAGCCACTGTGGCCTTTCGTGTCCGTGGTCATCTGGTGCGCGCCGAACCGTTCATCGCTCGGCACTGTCCAGAGGCCATCCCGGTCGTGTCCGCCATGCCCGAAGCGGCCGAGGTCCGGGACGATGTCGCCCCGCGCCTCCTGGTTCCAGACATGCCCCGTCGGCGCGTCCAACTGCTCGGCCTTGGGAACCGTCACACCGGGGCTTCCCACTGTGATCACGTCGTCCGTGTCCAGCTTGCCCCTGTCAGCGGCAGCGCCGACCAGGGTCGTTCCGTACGAATGGCCGATCACGGTGCGATGGGTCGGCGAGCCGTCCATGCGAGAGGCTTCCATCCCGTCGAGGAAGCGCCTGAACGCCGGCGCACCGTCGTTCGCGTAGTGCCTGAAGGGCGCGTCCCTCGTGACGTCCTGCGGAGCGTCGTAGCCGTACCAGGCGATGGTGGAGACCGATTCCCCGCGCGCCTCGACTTGGGCGACCCGCCAGACGTTCTCCATCCGGTCGATCCCCTGCCCGATGTTGCTCAGGTTCGAGGTGGTGCCGGGGACGTAGACGGCCTGGTGGTGGGCTGTGTCCGGGTTGCCGGTGGCGATGATCGCGCGGCCGTTGCCTTCGGGGTCGAAGCCCAGGAGGTAGGCCTCGGGCAGGCCCCTCTCGCCGGTCTGGTCGAAGCGCCGCTGGATGCTCTCCATGCCCTTGAGCGCGTTCTGGAGCGCGAGGTACCGCTCGCCGTGCTCGCGCTGCCAGGCCAGGTACTCGGGGGTGGGGGTGCTCGTGGGGGTCAGGCCCGTGGTGGTCCACGTCCATCGGTCGGCGGGCGGTTCGGGGACGGCGTCCAGTGCGAGGCGGGTGCGGGCCAGGTGCTCGTTGAGGACGACGCGGTTGGCCTCGTCCCGTACGGCGGCGGGCAGGCCGTCCATGGCGCCCACCAGGGCGGGGTGGAGGGACAGCCAGGCCGACCGCTGCTCCGCGGTGAGGCCCTGCCACCAGGCCGCGTTGTCCTGCGGGGTGCCGCCCCGCGGGGGCTGCGGCAGAGAGGCCAGGTAGTCGCCGGCGGCCGCGCGCAGTCCGGACCTGTCCGTGTGCGCGTCCTTCCAGTCGGCGTGCGACACGGTCAGGTCGTCGTCGGCCCGCAGGGCACGCAGTCTCGGTGCCCACCTGGCGTCCGCCTCCGCCGCCTCGGCGAGCGCGTCGGCGATCCGCTGGGCCAGCTCCAGGGCCCTGCCGTGGTGCGGGTTCGGGTGTGCCTCCGCGGACTGGCGGTACAGCGCCGCCGCCATCGGGGACGCGGGGCCGTCCGTCCCGCGTACGGTGCCGCCCTCGGGCGCGTCGCCGCCCGCCGGGTAGGTGACCGAGCCGTCCGCGCCGACCGTGCACCCGGCCGCGCGGGCGTCCTCCAGGGCGGCCATCAGCTTCCGCCGCGCCGCGCCCATGTCGTGGGCGAAGCCGTTGAGGGCGGTGCTCACCAGGCCGCATCCGGTCTGGGCGTAGTGGAAGTTCCGGGACAGGTGCTTGAGCTGGACGAGGGCGGCCGTCGCGGCCTCGCCTTCGAGCCGGTCGCGGAGGGCGGCCGCGACCTGCTGGTCGATCGTGTCCTTCGCCGTGCCGGCGATGTCCCCGGTGGCCCGGTAGGCGTCCGCGGCGTCCTCGTACTCGGCGGGTCTGAACGTCTTCAGCGTCGTGAGGTCCATGTCCGCCGGTCACCCGGTCTTCGCCCGGCCGCCGGGCGCGGCGGTGTCCGCGTACCGCACCTGGATGCGGCCGAGCTCGTCGCGCAACGCCGCGTCGGTCATCGACAGGTCGCGGCCCGCCTGCTCCAGGAGGGCGCCCAGTTCGCCGCAGCGGGTCCGTACGTCCGCGAGGTACCGCGTCCAGGAGGCGTGCAGCTCCTGCTGGGCGACGCCCGACCGGCATCCGGGCAGGGGTGTGAGGCCCGTCTGGCCGCTCTCCAGGCGGACCATGGCCCTGGTGATGTCGGTCCTGAGCCGCTTGACCGCCTGGCCGGCGCCGGTCCACGCCCTCTTCTGCGACCTGAGCCGCTCAGGGTCCGCGCCGGCGTGTGTGCCGGGCGGGCGCTGGGCGGGGGGTGCCGCCGCGGTGCGGTGTCCGGCGGCCGCGGATTTGAGTTGTTCCCATTCGTCCCATGCCATCGTTCGTCCCCCTGGCCGCGCCGGTGGTGTGTGGCGGTTGGTGTCGGCTGGTCACGTTATGGGGGCTTGCGGGTGGCGGTGGGGGCGGCCGTGGGGGTGGAGTGGGTGTCTACCTGGGGGTGTGGCGGGTGGGAGGGGGCGCAGGAACACCCTCACGTGGCGTGCCGGGGGTTGACGGACGGCGTTCCAGCAGGGGCGTGAGGCCGTTGAGGAGGGTGGTGAGCCCCAGCTCGAAGAGGGCGTCGAGGTCCATGTCGTAGCCGCCGTCCCCCAGCGCGCCCAGGGTGCGGGTGAAGGCGGGGTAGCGGCCCGACGCCGCCAGGGCCGTGAGGGCCGGCTGCTGGGCCGCCATCCACTCGTCGTCGGTCTTGCCGGTGGCGGCTTCCGCCTGGGCCTCGCGCTCCAGGTTGGCCGCCACGCCCTGGACGTGGGTGAACACCAGGAGCTGGACGTCCATCTTCGTCGTCGCGTCCAGGCCCGTGCCGTCCAGGGCGCTGAGCAGCCATTCGCCGTGGACGAGCATGTTCGGGAGCATCAAGGGCCTGGTCAGCGGGGTCAGCTGGGCCAGCCACGGGTGGCGGCGGTGGAGGCGCCAGAGCGTGCGGGCGCCCAGTTCCAGGCAGGCGCGCGGGCCGGGCGGGGGCGGGTCCGGGTAGCCAAGCTCCCCGTACGCCGCGTCGGCCATCAGCGACACGAGCCGGTTCTTCCCGCCGACGTACCGGTACGGGGACATCGCCGCCACGCCCAGCCTGGCCGCGACTCCGCGCATGGACAGCGCCGCCAGGCCCTCCGCGTCGGCGATCTCCATGGCCGCGCGGACGACCCGTTCGCGGGTGAGCTCCGCTTCGGGGGCGGGCGCGGGAGCCGGCGTGGGGGCCGCCGGGGGGTCGCCGGCGCGGCGGGCGGTCGCGGCCACGACGGTGCCCGCGCGGGGGCGGGTCTCCACGTATCCCTCCAGGCGCAGTTCCGTCAGGGCCTTCGTGGCCGTGGCCAGGGCGACGCCCCACTGCTGTGCCAGCCTGCGGGTCGAGGGGACCCGGTCGCCGGGCGCCAGCTCCCCCTCGGTGATCCTCTGGCGGATGTCCGCCGCGATACGCCGGTACGGCGGCTCCGGTGGTGTCGTCGGCACGTCGGCTCCCTCTCCCCCCGCCTCGTCGCGCTGTTCCGCCGGAAGCGCCGCCGGGCGGGCCGCTGCTGGATGTACGGATCATCTGTACTAGTACAGAGCCTAGCTGGGCGTCCGGGTCGGGGGGATGGCACCTGTGCTAGCGCAGGCGGGCGGCGGGGGGCGTTTACGCCGTACGTTCAGCTCGCTTACCGCGTACACCCAAGGGGGTCTCCATGCTGAACGTGCTCGTCTCCGGCGGCGGCATCGCCGGTTCCGCGCTCGCCCACTGGCTGCGCCGGTACGGCTTCGCACCCACCGTCGTCGAGCGGGCCGCCGCTCCCCGGCGCGGCGGCCAGGCCGTCGACGTGCGGGGCGTCGCCCTCGGCGTGCTCGACCGCATGGACCTGCTCGGACCGGCCCGTGCCGTGCGGACGCGGATGCGCGGCATGTCCGTGCTGGACGCCGACGGCGACGAGGTCCACCGCAGCACCGAGTACGCCGCCAGCAGCGGGCGGCTCGACGGCGACGACGTCGAGCTGATGCGCGACGATCTCGTGCGGCTGCTGCGGGAGCGGGCCGGCGACGGGGTCGAGTGGGTGTACGGGGACGCCGTCACCGCGCTGGAGGAGCGCGGCGGTGGGCCGGTGCGGGTGCGCTTCGCGTCCGGGGCGGTACGGGACTTCGACCTGGTCGTGGGCGCCGACGGACTCCACTCGGGGGTGCGGCGGCTCGCCTTCGGGCCCGAGGAGCGCTTCACCGCGCACCTCGGGCAGTACCTGTCCGTCTTCACCGCCCCGAACTTCCTCGGCCTCGACGACTGGCAGGTGTGGCTGCGCGACGGCGAGTCCGGCTTCGCCGCCATGTCGGTGCCCGGCAACCACGAGCTGCGCGTCGCGTTCGGGTTCGCGTCCGGGCCGCTGGACGGCGACCACCGGGACACCGAGTGGCTGCGCGGGCTCATCGTGGAGCGGATCGAGGCGCTGCGCTGGCCGGGCGCGCCCCGGATGGCCGAGGCGGCGCGGACCGCGCCGGACTTCTTCTGCGACGCCATGGCGCAGGTCCGCATGGACCGGTGGTCGCGCGGGCGCGTCGCGCTGCTGGGCGACGCCGGGTACTGCGCCTCGCCCCTGTCCGGGCAGGGCACCAGCCTCGCCCTGTGCGGCGCGTACGTCCTGGCGGGCGCCCTGCGCGCGGCCGGCGGCGACCACACGGCCGGTTTCGCGGCCTACGAGCGGCGGTTGCGGCCGTACGTCGAGGCGAACCAGGCCCTGGCGACCGAGAACCCGGGCGCCCCCGCCTCCGAGGAGTCCGTCGCGCGCGCCAAGAACGCCCTCGTGCTGGACGAGGAGCGGTGACCAGCGGGCGGTGAGGAGCGGTCGGTGACCAGCGGGCGGTGGGCAGCGGTCGGTGACCAGCGGGCGGTGGGCAGCGGGCGGTGACCAGCGGGTGGTGGGCAGCGGTCGGTGACAGCAGGCGGTGAGGAGGGAGGGGGCTCGGGGGTGTGCGGCTCCCGGCCGTCCGGGGGTGTTATTCGGTCGATCCCCGTCCGGCCCGCACCTACAGTGGCCCGGCACGTCAGCGTCAACCGGGGGGCCGTTCCGCCATGCGCCAGCAGTATCCGCGTACACCGCATCTGCCCTGGTCACCGGGGGTCGGACGGGACGACGTGCGCGCCTTCGACCTGTCCGGCCTGGCCGGACGCGAGGTGGTGGTGACGGAGAAGCTCGACGGCGAGAACACCACCCTGTACGCCGACGGGCTGCACGCCCGGTCGCTGGACTCCGGCCACCATCCGTCGCGGGCCTGGGTGAAGGCGCTCCAGGCGCGTATCGGGCACGCCATACCGGAGGGGTACCGGGTGTGCGGCGAGAACATGTACGCCCGGCACTCGATCCCGTATGACGGGCTGGAGAGCTACTTCTACGGCTTCTGTGTGTGGGACGAGCTGGGGTGGTGTCCCGGCTGGGACTGGACCGTCGCCTTCCTGCGCGGTCTGGGCGTGCCGACGCCGCGCGTGCTGTGGCGCGGGGTGTTCGACGAGCGGGCGCTGCGGCGGCTGCGGGTCGACACCCAGCGCCAGGAGGGGTACGTCGTACGGACCGCCGACGGGTTCATGGCGCACGAGTTCGGGCGCCGCGTGGCCAAGTGGGTGCGCCCCGGGCATGTGCAGACCGGCACGCACTGGATGCACAGCGCCGTCACGCCGAACGGGCTGTCGCCGCGCGCCGCGCTGTGGGACGTGCGCTCCGGGGCCGAGCCGGACACGGCGGTGCTGCTGGAGGCCCTGGGCCGCGGCGCGGACGGCGGCGACCGGGACGCCGCGCACGAGGTGGCCGCCCGGGTCGGGGGGCTCGGGGACCGGCGGCTCGCCGGGGTGCTGGCCGCGCTGCTGCACCGGGAGCCCCGGGGCGTGCTGGCCGGGCGGCTCGCCACCGCCCTGGGACTGCCGCTCGCCCGGCGCGTCGCGGATCTGGTGGGCCTGTACGGCGGGCTGCAGCGCCCGTACCCGGACGAGGAGCGCAGGACCGGGCTCGTACGGCTGTCGTACGCCGCCGACCTGGGCGTCCTGCACCCGCTGGCCGCGGCTCTGGCACCCGACGCGGCGGCGCGGGAGCAGGTGGAGTGGTCCGCGCTGCACGCCGCGGAACTGGAGGACGCCGAGACGGTCGACCGGGCGTTCCGGAAGGCGTTCGGGGACCTCGGCGCGGACGCCGCCGCCCGGTGCCTGGCCGAGGCGCGCGAGCTGTACGCGCTGGGGCGGATCGGCACCCCGGAGGAGGCCGTCGCCGCCACCTGGCGGCTGCGCGACGGCGCCTTCCCCCGGCTGGTGCACCTGGTCGGGCCGTCCGGCAGCGGCAAGAGCACCTTCGCGCGGGGCCTGCCCGGCGTGGACGCGCACGTGTCGCTGGACGCCCTGCGCGAGGCGCGCGGCGACCGGGCCGACCAGCGGGACGGCGGCGCGGTCCTGCGCTCCGGCCTGGAACGGCTCGACGCGGCGCTGGCGCGCGGCGGCACCGTCGTGTGGGACGCGACCTCCCTCAACCCGCACCAGCGGCACCACGTCCACGCGGTGGCGCGGCGCCGGGACGCGCTGGTCACGCACGCGGTGGCGCTGGTGGACGACGCCGAGCTGGCGCGGCGCAACGCGGTGCGCGAGCACCCGGTCCCGCCAGGCGTCCTGGAGGCGCAGCTGCGCCGGTTCGTGCCGCCGTACCCGGGCCAGGCGCACCGCACCTGGTACATCGGCGCGGGTGGCACCGTGGAGGAGGAGGCGTAGTGCGTACGAGCGACGAGATCTACCACCGGGTCCGGTGGGACTCCCGGTTCGACCCGGCGCGCTTCGTGATCGGGGTCATGCAGCGCGGGGCCGAGCCGAAGCGGGTGCCGCTGCCCGCGTTCACGCCGGGCGGCGACATCCCGTGGCACCGGGTGCTGTTCTTCGAGGCCGACGGCGAGGTGGTGTGGGACCGGGCCGCCGGGGTGGACCGGATCGACGCGACCGAGGCGGGCCGGGTGCGGGACCCGAGGCTGCTGCGGGCGCCGTTCTTCACGGCACGGCAGCCGCACGCGTGGGACGCGGCGGCGGGACGGTGGGCGCCGGCGGCCTCCGGCGGCGGCGCGGTGTCCGGTGCGGCTTCCGGTGGCGGCCCGCTGTCCGGTGCGGCTTCCGGCCGGGGGGACGGCGGTCTGCGGGTGCTGACGTGGAACACCCTGTGGGACCGGTACGACAGCGACCTCATCGACACCGCCCGCCGCCGCCCCCTCCTGCTGGACGCCCTGCGCGGCGCCGACGCGGACGTGATCGCCCTCCAGGAGGTCGAGCCCGCGCTGCTGCGGCTGCTGCTGGCCGCGCCGTGGGTGCGGGAGGCGTACACGCTGGGCGCCGATCCGGACGGGCCGGACGTCGCCGACTGCGGGCTCCTGCTGCTCAGCCGCGTGCCCGTGCGGGAAGCGGGGGTGCATGTGCTGGGGCCACACAAGGCGGTGACCGCCGTGGTGCTGGACACCGGCGCGGGGCGGCCGCTGGTCGTCGCCGCGACCCATCTGAGCAGCGACCACTCGCAGGACGGCGCCGCGCGGCGCGACGCCGAACTGGCGCGGCTCGCCGAGGGGTTCGCCGGGATCGACGGCGATGTCGTGCTGGTCGGCGACTTCAACGACGGCGGCGACCTGCCGGAGACCGCGCTGGGCATGCGCGACGCCTGGACGGAGGCGCACGGCCCGAACGACCGGACGCCCACGTTCGACCCGGGCGGCAACCCGCTGGCCGCCGTGTCGTCCCTGTCCGGTCGGGCCTCCCGGCTCGACCGGGTGCTGCTGCGCGCCGAGCGCGTACGGGTCGACGCGGCGGAGCTGACCGGCCGCGAACCGTCCCCGGACGGGCTGTACGTCTCCGACCACTACGGCGTACTGGCCGACCTGGCCCTGGACGGGGCAGGCGCGCCCGGCGCCCTCGACGAGCCGCCCACCCCGAGGACGGCGCTCGCGTGGCTGCCGCCCGACGAGCTGTGGCCGCCCCTGCAGCAGGTGCGCCGCGCCCACGATCCGCAGATCCGGCGGTGGCCGCCGCATGTGAACCTGCTGTTCGGCTTCGTGCCGGAGGCCCGGTTCGAGCGCGCCGCGGAACTGGTCGCCGAGGCCCTGCGGGGCGTGCCGCCGTTCGACGCCCGGCTCCAGGGCGTGCACAGCTTCGGGCACCGCGACGACGCCACGGTGTGGCTGGACCCGGCGGCCGGCGGCGAGGCGCCCTGGCGGGAGCTGCGGCGCGCCCTGGAGCGGCGCTTCCCCCGCTGCCGCAGCCGCCACCGGGGCTTCACCCCGCACCTGAGCCTGGGCCGCGCACCGGACCCGCACGGCGTGGCGCGGGAGGCGGAGGAGGCACTGGGCGGCCCGCTCACGGCGCGCGTGACCGAGGTCGCGCTGCTGTCCCGGCGCGGCGCTGAACCGATGCGCGTACGGGCGGTGGTCTCCCTCGGCACGGGCGAGGTGCGCTGGTACGACGACACACAGTCGGCCGAGGCGACCTGGTACGACGGCACACACACGGGCCCGGCGTACGACGACGCTCCGGCCGCCGTGCGGGAGCGGCCGCACGCCCGTGACCGGGAACCCGGCGAGTCCGGCGCGTCCGACGCTTCCGACGCTTCCGACGCGGAAGCCGCCGAGCACGTCGTACGGGAGGTCGCCCGGGCCCTTCCGGACGCCGAGGTGCAGGTGGTCGGGTCGCGGCGCATGGGATGTGCCCTGCCCGGCGCGGACCTGGACCTCGTGGCGGCCGTCCCCGGCGACCCGGACCTCGCGCAGGTGCGGGCCCGGGTGGTCGCCGCGCTGCCCGGGGCGACCGGTGTGCGGGAGGTCGTCGGGGCGCGCGTCCCGGGGCTGCGCTTCGACGCGTACGGCCTGGGCGTCGACCTGGTCGTCGTACCGACCGGGGCGGTGCCGCCCGGCGAGGCCGTGGCGCGCCGCGCCGAACTGGGCCCGGCGGCCGCCGTCGCCCTCAGCGCGGTCACCGACGCGGACGCCGTACGGGCCCATGTGGGCGCCCGCCAGGCGGAGTTCGCCCGGCTCGCGCGGGACGTGAAGGCGTGGGCGCGGGCGCGCGGCCTGGACGCGGCACCGTTCGGCGGGCTGCCGGGCCTGGCGTGGGCGCTGCTGGCCGCCCGTACCGTCCGGGAGGCGGAGGGCACCGGCGAGCCGGGCCCGCGCCCGCTGCTGCGCAGGTTCTTCGCGACCTGGGCCGCGTGGGACTGGCGGGACCCGGTGGAGCTGGACGCCCCCACGGCCCCGGCCCCGGCAGGCACGGCCACCTCCGGCACCCAGGCCCCGGCAGGCGCGGCGTCCCCCGGTGCCTCGGCCGACCCGGCGGTCAGCCCGGGCGCGGCCACCCCACCGGTCACGGTGACCACCCCCACGTACCCGCGCCGCTCCTGCGGCGACCAGGTCACGTCCGGCGGCCGGGACCTGCTGGTGCAGGAGCTGTACCGGGCGTGGGAGCTGCTGGAGTCCGGCGCCGGGCCGGACCCGGAGGCGCGGCTCCTGGACCCGCCGCCCCTGCACCGGCGCCATGCCGCCTGGGCGGTCGTGACCGTGCCGCGCGGCCCCGCCGAGGGGCGGGTGCGGGGCCGTACGCGCGCCCTGCTCACCGCCCTCGCGGAGGCGGGCGCACCGGACGCCCACGCGTGGCCGCGCCCGTTCGAGCGGACCGGCGACACCGTGTCGTACGCCATCGGTCTGGGCGCCGAGCCGCCGGACCGCGCCGCGCTCGCGGCCGTGGCCGAGCACTGGCTGCGCGGCCTGCCCGGTACGGCGCTGACCTGGGCGGCCGGCGGAGACGTACCGACCCTGCGGTGAGCGCCGGGCCGGGCGGTGGGCGTCAGCCCGCCTGCGACGCGCCGCCCGCCTCGGCGTTCCGGGCGATCCGCCGCAGCACGCGCAGGGCGGCCGCGTACTCCTCGTCGGGCACGCCCTCGTGCAGCCTCGTCCGCACCTCGGCGGCCAGCTCCTTCATCCGCGCGTGCGCGGCGAGGCCCTTACCGGTGAGGCGCAGGACGCCGCGGTCGTCCTCGGTGACCCAGCCCCGGTACGCCATCCGGGCCGGGAGGCGCGGGATCTCGTCCGGGTCGTCGGCCAGGGGGGCGAGCCCCGCGGCGAGGGCTTCGCGGGAGGCGCCGTCCGGTCCGGCGGCGGCCAGCCGGTTCAGGGTCCACCAGAGGGGCTGGGTGATGTCGAGGTCCGCCATGGCGTCGCGCAGATGGCGGATGACGGCCTTGTGGACGACGCCGCTCCAGTAGCCGATGGGCTGGGCGGCGAGGTTCTCGTCGGGGGCGTCGGGGTCGGCGGCGGCCGGGGCGACCGCGACGGGAGTGGTGGCGGGGGTGATTGTGGTGGAAGTCATGACCTCGACGCTAGGACCTCAAGTCGGCTTGAGGTCAAGGCCGTTCGAGGAGAAGCCGCCCCGCTCCGAACACCCCGCCGCATCCAGGGCAACCCGAGGTGTCGATAATCCGTCTAGATGACCGCGCGGGCCAAGGCGTCGACCAGCGCTTCCGCCGCCGTCAACGGATCACCCACAGCAGCACCAGTACGGGGGCACAAGTGAACGAGATACCGGGGGGCCGGCCTCACGCTGCCGTTTTCCGTACGGTCGAAGACTCCGGCACCGCCCCCGAGGACGCCGGTGCCGCGGCCGCCGCCCCCGGCCTGCGCACCGCCCTGCGCCTCACCCGGCGCCGCGTCGTGACCGCCGCGCTCGCGCTCGCCGGGACCTCCGCCCTGGCGGGGGGTCTGGCCGGCTGCTCCGTGCCCGCGCCGCGCCGCGGCGGCCCCACCGCCGATCCCGCGCCCGGCATGCCGATCACCAGCTCGCGCCGCGCGCAGCTGATGCAGATCATGGCGCACCCGGACGACGACCTGTACTTCATGAACCCCGACTGCCAGCGGATGGTCGACGCGGGCGTCCCCCTCCTCTGCGTGTACGTCACCGCGGGGGAGCACACCGGCAAAAACCACATCCCCGGCCGCACCGGCGAGACCGTGGCGGACCGGGAGGACTACTCCTCCGCCCGCCACCAGGGGCTGCGCCAGGCGTACGCGGAGATGATCGGCCTGGACAAGTTCACGCCCTGGCACAAGGGCGTCGCGACCCTCCGCGGCGACCGCCAGGCCGAGATCAACACCCTCACCCACGGCAACCGCCGCGTCGAGCTGGTCTTCCTCAACCTCCCGATGCACACGCCCCGCCGCTGGATGGCCCTCCCCAGCCTGTGGGAGGACCGCGCGCTCGGCCTGCGCACGGTCATCGCGACCGACTCCCCGGTGCGCCGCGCCTCGGACTACGACTACGACGGCCTGGTCGACGTCCTCGTGGGCCTGATGGACCGCTACCGGCCCACGGTGGTCCACACCCTCGACCCGGACCCGGACATCCAGCACAGCGACGAGGCGACCCGCAAGAAGGACTCCGAGCAGCCCGGCTACTCGGACCACGGCGACCACACCGCCGTCGCCTGCTTCAGCTGGGCGGCGATGGTCCGCTGGGTCGCCGAGGCCACCGCGGACGGCGGTTCCATACCGGGCTTCGTCACCACCTCGTTCCGCGGCTACTACAACCGCCACTGGCCCAAGAACCTCCCCGAGCCGGTGCTCCGTGAGAAGGCCGCCCACCTCGTCCCGTACGGCGGCGACCCGTCCTGGCAGTGCGGCAACGCCGCCGGCTGCGGCGACTACATGGTCGGCGGCAGCCGCCCGCTCACCAACAAGAAGGGCTGGGTCCGCGCCACCCACCACCGCTACCCCGGCCCCGGCCCGGTCGTCGGGTCCGGCCCGGACGGCCGGCTGTCCGTGTACGGGGTGCTGGGCCTGCGCGCGGTGCGCTGGCGCGAGACGGACCCCGGCAGCGGCCAGTGGGCCGAGCCGGACGACCTCGGCGGCGGCCCGCTCGCGCCCGGTCTGGGTGGGACGGCCCTGCTCGACGGGCGGCAGCTGCTGTTCGGGCTGCGGTTCGCGGCGCTCGGCGGGCACGGCGGCGCCAACAAGCGGGAGGTCGTGGTGCTGGAGCAGCGCTCCCCCGGCGGCCCGTTCCTCGCCTGGTCCGGGCTCGGCAACCCGGAGCGGGACGACGACCGGGGCCGGCGGATCGGCGTTCCGGTCGCGGTGACCGCCCCGGACGGCCGCGTCCACCTGTTCGTGCGGAACGCGGACAAGGGCGTCAGCTCGCGCGTCCGGGAGGCCGACGGGACCTGGGGCCCGTGGCGGGACCTGGGCGGCGCCGAGGTGCAGGACGGACTGTCGGCGGCGGTCGACGGGCGCGGCCGCGTCCATGTCTTCGCCGCGGGCCGCGAGCGCGTCCACCACTGGGCGCAGTCGGCGCGGGGCGGACAGGTCGCCTTCCAGCCGGGCGGTGCCGTGCTGCCCGCGCCGGGCGGTCCCGTCGACGTGGCGGGCACAGCCGACGGCGGTCTGGCGCTGTACTACCGGCGGCCGGCCGCGAAGGAGCTGACGGCGGTACGGGTGGACGGCGCCCCGCTCCAGGCGCCCGCGTTCGACGGGTACGGCACGGTCAACGCGGCCGGTACGCCCAAGGGCCCGGTGCTGCTCGGCCGCGACCTGCGCGGGCGGATCCAGCTGTACGTCGGGGGGCGCCGCGCGGTACGCGCCCAGGGCGTGGTCGCGCTGGGCCCGGCGACCCCGCACCTGGGCCCGAAGGGCGCGATGGCGGTGGGCATCGGGGCGGACGCCTACCCGTGGTCCTGGGTGTCCCACACGGACGCCGCCTGACCCGCCGTACCCCTCCGGCAGGCCCCACGGCGAACCACGACGGCCACCCCGCCCGGGGAACGCCCGCACGCGTGAACGCCGCAGGCCGGCGCAGAACGCCCGCACCCGCGGCACCCCGCCCCCCGGCGGGAGAAGACGGGAAGAACCGGCCGGGCACGAGAAGCGCGAAGAACCGGCCGGCAGAGAAAGCGAAAGGCCCCGCACCTCTCGGTGCGGGGCCCTTCTGGTGCTCCGGGGAGCAACCAGGTCAGCCGTTCAGGCCGTCAAGGAACTTACTTGACGATCTTGGTGACCTGGCCGGCGCCGACGGTCCGGCCACCCTCACGGATGGCGAACTTGAGGCCCTCCTCCATGGCGACCGGCTGGATCAGCTGGACGGACATGGTGGTGTTGTCGCCCGGCATGACCATCTCGGTGCCCTCGGGGAGGGTCACGACGCCGGTCACGTCCGTGGTACGGAAGTAGAACTGCGGGCGGTAGTTGTTGAAGAACGGCGTGTGGCGGCCACCCTCGTCCTTGGAGAGGATGTAGGCCTGCGCCTCGAACTCGGTGTGCGGGGTGACCGAGCCCGGCTTGATGATGACCTGGCCGCGCTCGACGTCCTCGCGCTTGATGCCACGGAGGAGCAGACCGACGTTCTCACCGGCCTGGCCCTCGTCGAGCAGCTTGCGGAACATCTCGATGCCGGTGACCGTGGTGGTGGTCTTCTCGGTCTTGATGCCGATGATGTCGACGGTCTCGTTGACCTTCAGGACACCACGCTCGATACGGCCGGTGACGACCGTACCGCGACCGGTGATCGTGAAGACGTCCTCGATCGGCATGAGGAACGGCTTGTCGACGTCGCGCTCCGGCTGCGGGATGGCCTCGTCGACCGCGTCCATGAGGTTGAGCACGGACTGGGCCCACTCCGGGTCGCCCTCGAGCGCCTTCAGAGCGGAGACCTTGACGACCGGAACGTCGTCGCCCGGGAACTCGTACTCGGAGAGGAGCTCACGGACCTCGAGCTCGACGAGCTCCAGGATCTCCTCGTCGTCCACCATGTCGGCCTTGTTCAGGGCGACAACGATGTACGGAACGCCGACCTGGCGGGCCAGGAGCACGTGCTCCTTGGTCTGCGGCATCGGGCCGTCGGTGGCGGCGACCACGAGGATGGCGCCGTCCATCTGCGCCGCACCCGTGATCATGTTCTTGATGTAGTCCGCGTGACCCGGGCAGTCCACGTGCGCGTAGTGACGCGACTCGGTCTGGTACTCGACGTGCGCGATGGAGATGGTGATACCGCGCTGACGCTCCTCAGGAGCCTTGTCGATCTGGTCGAAGGCCGAAGCCTCGTTCAGGTCCGGGTACTTGTCGTGCAGCACCTTGGTAATGGCGGCCGTGAGGGTCGTCTTACCGTGGTCGATGTGACCGATGGTGCCGATGTTGACGTGCGGCTTAGTCCGCTCGAACTTCGCCTTCGCCACTGGGGTCCTCCTGTGGAGTGGTTCTGTACGCCTTACTCATCGGCGCCAGGTGATCTTTGCTGGGATGCCGGCCCCGGGGCGTTCCGACTCTCCGCTCGCGCGGTGTGCGCCGAAACGCCCCGTGTATCCGGTGACAAGCCTAAAGCGTGAACTCGGTTGAGTTACTCGCCCTTGGCCTTCGCGATGATCTCCTCGGCGACGTTCCGCGGAACCTCGGCGTAGGAGTCGAACTGCATCGAGTAGCTTGCGCGACCCGAGGTCTTGCTGCGGAGGTCGCCGACGTAGCCGAACATCTCCGACAGCGGCACCAGGCCCTTGACGACGCGGGCACCGGCACGCTCCTCCATGGCCTGGATCTGGCCACGGCGGGAGTTGATGTCACCGATGACATCGCCCATGTAGTCCTCGGGCGTGGTGACCTCAACGGCCATCATCGGCTCGAGGAGCACGGGGGACGCCTTGCGCGCGGCCTCCTTGAAGGCCTGCGAACCGGCGATCTTGAAGGCGAGCTCGGAGGAGTCGACCTCGTGGTAGGCACCGTCGAGCAGGGTGACGCGCACGCCGGTCATCTCGTAGCCCGCGAGGATGCCGAACTGCATGGCCTCCTGGCAGCCGGCGTCCACGGAAGGAATGTATTCCTTCGGGATGCGGCCACCGGTGACCTTGTTGACGAACTCGTACGAGGCGTCGCCGCCCTCGATCGGCTCGATCGCGATCTGCACCTTGGCGAACTGACCGGTACCACCGGTCTGCTTCTTGTGGGTGTAGTCCACGCGCTCGACCGACTTGCGGATCGTCTCACGGTACGCGACCTGCGGCTTGCCGACGTTGGCCTCGACCTTGAACTCGCGCTTCATGCGGTCGACGAGCACCTCGAGGTGAAGCTCGCCCATACCGCCGATGACGGTCTGGCCGGTCTCCTCGTTGGTGTGCACCTGGAAGGAGGGGTCCTCCTCCGCGAGACGCTGGATGGCGACACCCAGCTTCTCCTGGTCACCCTTGGACTTGGGCTCGATGGCGACCTCGATGACCGGCGCCGGGAAGTCCATGGACTCCAGGATCACCGGGGCCTTCTCGTCGCACAGCGTCTCACCGGTCGTGGTCTGCTTCAGACCCATGACGGCGATGATGTCGCCGGCGCCCACCGACTCGATCTCCTCACGCTTGTTCGCGTGCATGCGGTAGATCTTGCCGATGCGCTCCTTCTTGCCCTTGACGGAGTTCAGCACGGCGGTGCCGGACTCCAGGCGGCCGGAGTAGATCCGGACGAAGGTGAGCTTGCCCAGGTGCGGGTCACTCATGATCTTGAACGCCAGCGCCGACAGCGGCTCGTCGTCGGACGGCTTGCGCCGGACGACGGTCTCCGCGTCCTTCGGGTCCTGGCCCTCGATGGCCTCGATGTCGACCGGGGAGGGCAGGTAGCGCACGACGGCGTCGAGCAGGGGCTGGACGCCCTTGTTCTTGAACGCGGTGCCGCAGAACACGGGGGTGACCGTGGTGCCGGTGCCCTTGCCCGAGGCGATGGTGATACGACGGATCGCGGCGTACAGCTGCTCCTCGGAGAGCTCCTCGCCCTCCAGGTACAGCTCCATGATCTCTTCGTCGTTCTCGGCGACGGCCTCGATGAGCTTGCCGCGGTACTCCTCGGCCAGCTCCGCGAGGTTCTCCGGGATGTCGACGACGTCGTACATCTCGCCCTTGGCGGCCTCGGCGGACCAGACCAGGGCCTTCATGCGGACGAGGTCCACGACACCCTGGAAGTCGGCCTCGGCACCGATCGGCAGCTGCATGACGATCGGCTGCGCGCCCAGACGGTCCGAGATCATGCCGACACAGCGGAAGAAGTCGGCGCCCGTACGGTCGAGCTTGTTCACGAAGCAGATACGCGGAACGCCGTAGCGGTCCGCCTGACGCCACACGGTCTCGGACTGCGGCTCCACACCGGCCACACCGTCGAACACGGTCACGGCGCCGTCGAGGACGCGGAGCGAACGCTCCACCTCGACGGTGAAGTCCACGTGACCGGGGGTGTCGATGATGTTGACGGTGTGATCGACGTCCTCGAGCGACCAGTGGCAGGTCGTCGCGGCGGACGTGATCGTGATGCCGCGCTCCTGCTCCTGCTCCATCCAGTCCATCGTGGCAGCGCCGTCGTGGACCTCACCGATCTTGTACGAAACACCGGTGTAGAAGAGGATGCGCTCGGTGGTGGTCGTCTTGCCCGCGTCGATGTGGGCCATGATCCCGATGTTGCGGACCCTGGCCAGGTCAAGCGAAGTGGTAGCCATAAGGCTTCAGTCTTCTCTCGGTCTCGATGTGGGTGCGACTACCAGCGGTAGTGCGCGAAGGCCTTGTTGGACTCGGCCATCTTGTGCGTGTCCTCGCGCTTCTTGACCGAGGCGCCGAGGCCGTTGGAGGCGTCCAGCAGCTCGTTCATCAGGCGCTCGGTCATGGTCTTCTCGCGACGGGCGCGCGAGTAACCCACGAGCCAGCGCAGAGCGAGGGTGGAGGCGCGACCGGGCTTGACCTCGATCGGCACCTGGTAGGTGGCGCCACCGACGCGGCGGGACTTGACCTCGAGAGCCGGCTTGACGTTCTCGAGGGCGCGCTTCAGCGTGATGACCGGGTCCTGGCCGGTCTTCTCGCGCAGACCCTCCATCGCGCCGTAGACGATGCGCTCGGCGGTGGAGCGCTTGCCGTTGAGCAGGATCTTGTTGATGAGCGAGGTCACCAGAGGAGAACCGTAAACCGGGTCGATGATGACCGGGCGCTTCGGGGCGGGGCCCTTACGAGGCATTCTTACTTCTCCTTCTTGGCGCCGTAGCGGCTGCGGGCCTGCTTGCGGTTCTTGACACCCTGGGTGTCGAGGGAACCGCGGATGATCTTGTAGCGAACACCCGGCAGGTCCTTCACACGGCCACCACGCACGAGCACGATGGAGTGCTCCTGCAGGTTGTGTCCCTCACCCGGAATGTAAGCCGTGACCTCGATCCCGGAGGTCAGACGCACACGCGCGACCTTACGGAGGGCCGAGTTCGGCTTCTTCGGGGTGGTCGTGAACACACGCGTGCAGACGCCGCGGCGCTGAGGGGAACCCTCGAGTGCGGGCGTCTTGTTCTTCTCGACCTTGTCCTGCCGGCCCTTCCGGACCAGCTGCTGGATCGTAGGCACTACTTCTCCGGTTTCTGTGTGCCGTGTAGTGAAGCTAACCTGGAACGTTGCCGACCCACGCGGTCGGGTGTGTCGAATACCGCGCACCTCCGCCGCAGGGCGGAAAAGGGCGCAGATTGCGGTGGCCGTTCGCGACTCGCCATGCGGTTGAGGACACGCACAGGAGCCCAGGCACACCCCAGGCACAAGGTCTGAGCGTACCTACCGTACGGACCTGGGTCAAAACAAATGGCCTCGCCCCGAGCGGCCCCGGCGCCCCGCGCCCGGGGCCGGTCGACGGGACCGCCGCGGGGCGGGTCGTGAGGCGGGTGGCGGGGCTGTCTCAGGGACGGTCGCGGGCGCGGTCCGGCGGGGGTCCGGCCGGGTGGTCGGCGGGGTGGCCGTGCGGGTCGGCCTCAGGGAGCTCCTGGCGGTTCCTCCCGGGGTGTTCGCCGCCGCGATGACCGGGGTGGCCCTGCGGCCGGCCGGGTGCGGGGTCGGACGCGTGCCCCTCGGCGGGCCCGGGGGCGGGGTCCGGTGCCCGGTCGGGCGCGCGGGACGGGCCGCGGTCGGCCGGGTCGCGGCGGCGGGTGGTCAGGGGCGGGATGGTCGGCACCCGCGAGCCGGGGGACTTCGCGACGAGCCCGGAGGGCGCGCCACCGGGCCTCGCGTCGGCACGGGTGCGGGAGCCTTCGGGGCGGCCTGCCGGGCTTCGGTCGGCTGCGGGGCGGCCCGCCTGCGCACGGTCGGCTTCGGGGCGGCCCGCTTCGGCGTGCGGGGCCTCGGTCTCGGGGGCCCGGCCGCTCACGCGCTCGCGCGCTCCGGCCTCCCCCGCGCGCGGGGCGTCGCCGCCCGTACGGGGAGGGTTCTCGCCGGGGCGCGGGCGGGCCTCGCCGGTGCCGGGGTGCGGCTCGTCGGCGCGGGCGCGGGGGGTGTCCTCCGGTGCGGCGGGGCCGGGCGGGCCGGCGGGACGGCCGTACGACGGGTAGGCGGCAGCGTGCTCAGGGCCCGCGGCGCGTCCCGGCCGGTCCGGGGCGGGGGCCTGCGTGCCGGTGCGGTCCTCCCGGCCGGTGCGGCCCGGCTGGTCGGGAGTGCCGCCCTGCCGGTCCGGGCGCGCGGTACGGCCCTGGCGCGGCGTCCGGCCGGGCTCGGCGGGGGCGCGGTCGGTGGAGGCGCGGTCGGTGGAGGCGCGGTCGGCGACGGGGTCTTCCACGGGGGCATCGCCCTGCCCGGCGCCGTCGCGCGGGCGGTCGGGCGCGGGCGCGGGCGGGCGGCGGACTCCGGGGCGGCGCGGGGACGCGGGGTCGCGGGGCGTACGGCTCCGGGCGGGCGCCCCCTCGGCGTCGGTGCCGCCCTGGAGCCGCACCTCGTCGCGGGGGAACGGGATGACCGCCGCCTGGCCGGGGGTGCGGCCGACCAGCCGGAGCCGGCGGGTCTGGGCGATGCGGCGGGCCTCCTCCAGCACGGGTTCGTACTGGTCGGCGGCGTCGCGCCAGCCGCTGGCGTACGCCTGGAACTCGCGGCGCGCCATCTCCTCGCGCAGTACGACGGCGACCTCGCCGGGCGGGTGGGTCTCCAGGTAGCGCCCGAGCGTGGCGAGCAGGTCGGGAAGGTCCTCGGCCGGCTCGGGGAGTCCCGGGACCGGTCCGCGCGCCCTGGGTGGCCGCGCGTCGTCGTCACGTGGACCGCGCGGTGTCCGGGTGTCGTCCTCGCGCCGGGCGCGCGGTGTCCGGGTGTCGTCGTCGCGCGGAACGCCTGGTGGCCGCACGTCGTCGTCGCGCGGAACGCGCGGCGGCCGGGAGCACCCCTCACCCTCTCCCATGCCCCGCTCTCTTTCCCAACCAGACGCTGTCGTTTCCGCCGGGGACGCCGGAACGTCCGCGCACGGGTCGCGCCCGCGACGGAGGCCCCGGTGCCGGGAGGCGGCCGGGGCGTTCGGCCTGCATGTGGGGGTAACAGGCCACAACAGCTTACGAGAAAGGGGAGTTCAGCCCCGTCGGGCACCCTTCGCCTCGGGCTCGGCGGCCGCGGCGGCGCGCTCGCGGCCCGGGCGGACCGACGGGCCGTCGGGGAGGAACTGCCCGGCGACGCGGATGAACATGTCGCGCTGGTCGGCCGGGATGCCGAGCCCCGCCGCCGCCTCCTCCAGGGTGAGCCGGGGTGTCGGAGGGTCGTCGGCGGCCGGGACGTCGTCCGGCAGGCCGGGCAGCGGCAGGTCGTCCTCGGTGAGGCGGCCCGACTTGATCAGCATGTCGCGCACCGGGATGCGCAGCACATGGGCCAGTCGGCGCATGGTCTCCAGGTCGGGCATGCTCTGGCCCTGGAGGAGGCGGGTGATGGCGGCCCGGTGCACCCCGGCCTCGTCGGCGAGCCGGGACTTGCCGCCGCCGCGCGGGCTGTCGATGTCGTAGCCCTGCCGGCGGATCACCCCCTCGATCCAGGCGGTGAACTGCTCCAACTCGCTGGCCGACATCGGCAACACTCTCCCTCCGAGGCAGGCCCCAGGCTATCGCGCTTGCGCGCAAGGAATTACCGCCCCGCTGGCCCCCAATTGTGAAAGTTGCCCCACAGGACGGTCACAACGAGGTCCGATCTTGGTTGCGTGCACGCTCGCAACATGTCAGTGTGCGGACTCGCAACACTCGTATCGCTCATCCGTTCGTATGTGCACCAGGGGGTACGACCATGACCGCATCGCCAGCCGATCAGGAATCCGCCTCAGCCGACGCGACCCGCGCCCCCGCGTGCGCCGGGTTGCCGCCCCATGTGGTGTTCGCCCGGCGGGCCGCCGACGCCGCCCCCGCCCTGCTCGCCTGTGCCCGCTGCCCCTTCACCCGGCAGTGCGAGGAGATCGTGGACCCGGCGAACACCTGGTTCGACGGCGTCAGCGCCGGGCGGCTGTGGCGCAACGGCCGGCCGGTCGACCTGAGCCGCGGCCGGGGCCGGCGCCGCCGGGCCGGGGAGCGCGAGGCCCGCGAGGACCTGGCCGCCGCCGCGTCCCGCCCCGCCCCCCGACCGGCCGCCTGAACCGTCCCGCCCACCGCACCGGAGGGGAGCCCCTCATGTCCGCCACCCAGTCCCCCCGCACGAACCACGCGAACCGCGCCGCCCGCGCCGCCGGCCCCGCCGCGCCCGGGACCGCCACCACCGGGACCGGCACCACCGGGACCGCGAGCCCCGACGCCACGACCGCGAACGCCGAGCGCGCGAACGCCGTCGCCCACGCCGCCGCGCCCGACGCCGCCGCCTCGGTGACCACCGCCTCGGTGAGCACCGCCGCCTCCGCGAACGCCGAGCCCGACGCCGTCGGAGCCGTACGGGACGCCGCGCTGTGGACGGCGATGCTGATCCGCCAGTTCCCGGAGCTGCTCACCGAGCTCGCCCCGGCCGCGGGCGGCGCCGCGCGGTCCGCCGGCCGCTCCGCCCCCGTCCCGGGCCCGGCCGAGCAGGCCGCCCGCGCCGCCCGGCTGCGCGCCGAGCGGGAGGAGGCCCTGCTGAACGAGCAGCGGCACGGCCTGACCGTGCCCGGCCACACCGCGGCCCCCATCCGCCTGCACGTGTCCGACACGATCCGGGACATCACCGACGGCGTCACGGAGCTGGAGGAGGCCGTGTACGACCGGCTCGGCCTCGGACGGCCGCGCAGGGCCGACGTGCCGCGGCGGCTGATGCGCCTGACCGGACTGCTCGACCGGGTCGCCGCCGACACGACCCTGGCCCGGCACGTGCGGGACGAGGTGCGCCGGATGGCGCGGCGCTGCGCGCGGGCGCTCGGCGAGGTGGAGACGATGGTGCGGCTGCCGGGACGCTGCCCGGCCTGCGACTCGGTGTCGCTGCGGGCCTTCCCGGCGAGCCGGACCGTCGTGTGCGTCAACCCCGGTTGCCGCTGCGGGGTCGCGGGCTGCGACTGCGCGACCGACCCGGCGTTCCGGCACGTGTGGGCGGAGGACGCCTGGCGGGAGCTGGCCGACGCGGCCGGCGGGCTCGCCGAGATCGCCGTACGGATGGAGGAGGCCACGCCGGGCGACGCCGCCGGCGCGACGGCCCGTCAGAAGAGGGAGGACGCACGATGAACCGCACGACCGCCCCCGTCGGCCCGGCGCTCGTCACCGGGCACCTGGCCGCGCAGGAGGCCGGGGTCCTGCCGGCCACCATCCGCAAGTGGGTGCAGCTCGGGCGGCTGTCGCCGGCCGGCCGGCAGGGCCGCGCGCAGCTGTACCGGCTGGAGGACGTCTTCGCGGCGGAACGCTCGGCACGCGGCAGGTCCTGACCCGGTCCCGGCACGCGACCCGGGGGCCCACGGGCCCCCGGGGCACCGCCGGTTCGACCCGCCGGCCGCCACCCCTCGGCCGCCGGCCCACCGCCGGTCCCGCAGGGCGCCCCGCGCGGCCATCCGGCGCCCCGACACCCCACCCCGCACACACCGCCCCACACCCCGCCCGCCCGGCAGAACGCCGGGGCGGCCCTCCTCCACGAGGAGTGGCCGCCCCGGCGTTTCGGCGTTCGCGCGCCCGTCAGGCGCGGTCCGCGGGGTCGGGCCTGGCATGCAGCGGGAGAACGGGCGCGGGTACGGAGGCGGGCGCGGGCTGTTCACCGGTCATCGCGGCCACGGCCTCCTGCCAGCCGCTGGAGAAGCCGCGCAGTTCGGCGTCGCGCGTGAGCCGGGCGCCGACCTTGGCGATGACGGCGCTCAGCGCGCGCCCCACCCCTCCGGTGTACGTCCCGGCCTCGGCGCTCTCCGCCGCCACCTCGACCGCGGCGGCCGCGACATCGGCCAGTCGCTCCTGCGGGCTGGTCGTCATCGGCCCTCACCGCCCGCGGTCCGTCCGCTCCTCGTGCTCGTCTCCACGCCCCACACTCCTTACGCCCCGCTGGGGTGTTTCCGTACCTTCCGCGCTGCGCCTCGAAGACCCGTCCGTGCCCCATCCGATGTATTCGAATACATGTTCGGACTAGCGAGCGTAGCGCAGACGCGCGGACGAGGACGTGTACGGCGCCGCCGGGCGCGTACCGGAGGGCGTACCGAAGTTGGTTGCGACCGCCGGGACGCTCGATCACACTTGGAGCAGCGGCAGAGCTGCGCCCTCAACCAGGGCGGCGGACCTGCCGCTTCGTGTTTCTCCCCCGCGTACGCCGGGCGTGTCACGCGTCCCGTGCGCCCCTCCCGTACGCCTCGCGTACGTCTCTCGAAGGGAGCGTCCATGTGAGCCCTCTCGCCTTCCCCGACGTGGAACGACTCGTCGTCGACCACCTCAGGAACCGGCCGGAGCTGACCGGGGTCGTGGTCGACAACCGGCCGCCCGCCGGTTTCGACGGCACCCAGCAGGCGGTCCTCGTCTCCCGCGTCGGCGGCGCCTGGGTGGACGACCTCCACCTCGACCAGCCGCTGGTCGACCTGGAGGTCTACGGGCCGGACAAGACGACCGCGCACACGGTCGCCCTGACCGCCCGCGCCGCGCTGCTCGCCGCCACCGGCACGGTCTACGGCGGCGCTTCCGTCACCGAGGTGGCCGAGGCGGACGGGCCGCGCTGGCTGCCCGACTACAACCGGCCGGCGGCCAACCGCTACCTGTCGACGGTCCGGCTGTCGATCCGCCCGGCGTAGCAGCGCCGCCCCCGCACCACCCCGACGCGCGGCCCCGCCGCGCCCCTCGAACAGGCCCCGCCGCACCCGCGAGCGGGGCCTTCGCCATACGGCGAAGCACCACCGCACCACCTCTCACCTCATCGCTCTCCACGAAGGAGTCCCCATGCCCGCCAACAACGGCAACCAGATCCGCGTCGCCGGCACCGGCCGCATCCTCGTCGCCACCTCCGGGCTGACCACCAGCCCGGCCGCGCCGAAGCACACCGGCGACGAGTGGCCGGCCGGCTGGACGGAGCTGGGCTACACCAGCACGGACGGCATCAAGTTCAACAAGAAGGACAAGATCGACCCGGTCGACACCTGGCAGTCGGTGAGCCCGGCGCGGTTCATCTACTCCGACCGCGACCTGACCGTGAAGTTCCAGCTGATGCAGTTCAACAAGGACACGCTGCCGTTCTTCATGGGCGGCGGCTCGGTCAGCCCGGTCGCGATCACCGGCGTCACCGACACGTACTCGTACGCGATGAGCGCCGAGCCGCAGAAGGACGAGCGCCAGCTCGGCATCGAGTTCAAGGACGGCGCCGACGTCGTGTACCGGTTCGTCATCCCGCGCGGTCAGGTCACCGAGACCGAGGAGATCTCGCTGACCCGCACGGGCGCGCTGAAGCTCGGTGTCACCTTCACCGCGCTGGCCGCCGAGGGCAGCTCGACGCTCGCGACCTGGCTGATGAAGGACAAGTCGTACGCGTAAGGGCCTCGGCGCCCGTCCGGGCGTACGCGTGAGGGCATCGTCGCCCTTCAGGCGTGCGCTCAGGGGGCGGACGCCCACGCGGCGCCCGCCCCTCCCCCGCCGGTGCCCGGCGCGCGGTCCTCGTGGCCGCCGCGCCGGGCACCGGCCCCTTCTTCCGTCACCCCTTTTCCCGCTTCTCACCGACAGGAGCCCGCATGTCCTCCTTCAACGTCAACGCGGCCCGCGCCCAGCGCCTCGAAGCACTCGGCCGCGCCTGGAGCTTCGAGCTCGACGGCCAGACCTTCGAGCTGCCGACCGAGCTGACCCGCGCCACCGCCCGCAAGCTGCGCGACCTGGACGACAACGACGTCGACGGGCTCCTGCGGCTGCTGCTGGGCGAGCGGCAGTACGCGCGCTTCGACGAGCTGGAGGTCACGATGCAGGACATCGCGGCCATCCTGGAGGCGTACGGCAAGGAGACGGGGCTGGGCCTGGGGGAAGGCTGAGCCTCGGCGTGCTCGTCGAGGAGCACGCCGAGGCCCTGGAGGCCGACCTGCTGCGCCACTACGGCGTGGACCTGCTCGACTGGCACCGCGGCCGGCTCTCGTCGCGCCGGCTCGCGGTGCTGGTCCGGCACCTGCCGCGCGACAGCGCGCTCGCGCGCGAGGTGCACGGCGAGGCGGCGGACTGGACGGCGACGGACTACCTGCTGGCCACCGCGGTGGACCAACTGGCCGAGGCCAACTGGATGTTCGCCACCGTGCACCAGGACGAGGACGCCGAGCCCCTGGAGTACCCGAAGCCGCTGCCCCGCCCGTCGGGGCACCCCGAGGGCACCGACGCCTCCGAAGACGGTGACGCCCCGGCGGTCGCCAATCCGGGCCCCGAGGAACTCGGCCTCTTCTTCGCCTGACCGGCACACGCGGCCAGGTCACGGTCAGCGCCCGGCCGCCCAGCCGGCCCGGAGCGCCCACGTGATCACGCCGCACACCAGGGTGCACGAAGAGGCGCCGCGGACACGGGGGGGCACGACGACAGCGGGCCCCAGCACCAGGAGCCGGCCGAACCACGGTCCGAAGGACACGGTTCCCCCCTGAGGCCCGGGCCGTCGGGCGCGCCCGTCAGTGGATCACGTCCGCCTCGTAGAGCACGACCAGGACGAAGCCCACGACCATCAGGGCCTCCATCCCCAGCATCCACCAGAGGATCAGCCAGGCCTCCTGGCGGGCCGTCAGCTCACGTCGGCTGCGCACGAAGACCCGCGGAAAGGCCGGGTCGTACACCAGGACGGCCTCTTCACCCGGCGTTCCCCAGCTCCGCCCGCTCAGCCGGGAGCGGTAGTAGACGGTCTCACCGGTGGCGGTGGCGAATCGGAAGCTGGTGCTGCGCCGGCCCTCCGACACCGATACGTACCGGCATTCCCCCACGGCCTCGACGCCCCGCCGGAGCAGACGCCGCCTCAGCCACAGCGGATAGACACCGAACCACAGCAGGAACGGCAGCGGCACGAGCACCCACACCACGGCGACCCACATCAGGCTCGTCACGCGCAGATGGTCGCACGTGGCGGAGCGGGACCACAAGAGTCGCCGGCTCCAGGAAGGTGACCCGAGTTGGCAGCGAACAACACCCCCAGCAATTCATCAGGAAACAACGACACGGTTCTGCACTACTGGACGAAGTCCGAAGCAGACAAGGTCAAGCACAAACTCAACGGATTGAGCACCACGGTCGAGGGCCTGAAAATCGCCGTCGGTGTCGTCGGACTCGGTTTCACCCCGTTCAAGTTCGACGCGTCCGTACTCAAGGGCGACGAAAAGGGAATCGTCTTTCTCGGGCGGCAGCTGGTCACCTTCCCGTGGGCCAAGGACGAGGCAGAGCGCCAGGACAAGAAGCTGGCCCGGCTCGCCGACCGAGCCGAGCGGGCCAGTGACCGCGCGGCCCGGCTCAAGGAAGAGGCCGAGCGGCTGACCGCCCGCGTCAGGGCCAACACACCGGCCGACGCCCAGGGCCGAGTCGCCGAGAACCCCTTGGTGCAGTCCGCGCGAAGGCAGGCGGAGCAGGCGACCAAGGACGCCGAGAAAATGCTGCAGAAGGCACGGCGGCATTACGTCAAGACGCTGCAGACCGCCCAGAAGACCCGACACGAGGAAAAGGACGCGGAGAAGTCGAAGGAGGTCGCGGTCAAATCCCTCCACACGGTACGGACCAGCCTCAAGGAAACCCGGCAGCAGCTGGCCGGCCTCGAACGGCAGCTCGCCGGATGACCCACGCCGAAGACCACCCCACCAAGGCGGTCGATGAGGAGAAGAAGTGAGCCTGAACAGCGCATTCACCAAAGCCGCTGGAGGGGCGGGGCGATTCCGCTCGACCATGGACCAGGCACATGCCTCCCTGGGCCGTCTGCGGCAGTCGTCCAGCACCGCGTCCAGTGCCGTCGGCGCCATCAAGTCGTCCGCGGACCGCACGAGCACCGCCATGGGCAAGGTCAAGAGCGGCGCCGACAAGGCCGGTTCGGCCGTCGGCAAGCTGCGGACCTCCGCCACCAACGGCAACAGCGCACTCGGCCGGCTGCGCACCGGCCTCAACAACGCCAACACCTCGTTCGGCAGGGCCAAGAGCGGCACCGACAAGTTCAAGATCTCCCTCGACAAGCTCAAGGGCTCCGCCGACAAGGCGAAGAACGCCCTGCGCGACGTCAAGCGGCAGGCGGACGCCGTCGAGAAGTCCGTCGGCAAGGCCGGCAAGAACGCCGACAAGACCGGCAAGACGATGGGCGGCGGACTGTCCAAGGGCCTCAAGGGCGCGAGCCTCGCGCAGAAGGGGCTCAACCTGGCCATGGCGGCCAGCCCGTTCGGCCTCATCATGACCCTGCTGGCGCCGCTCATCGCCAAGTTCGTCAACGTCGACAAGATCGTCTCCGTCGTCTCCCGCGGCTTCAAGTCCGGCATGAAGGCCATCCAGAACGCCGTGTCCACCGCGATCAGGGTCATCACCCCGATCCTCCGCGGCATCGGCAACATCATGCTCGCCCCGTTCCGCGGCTTCGCCGGAGCGGTCAACACCATCATCGGCGCCCTCAACCGGTTCAAGGTGTCGATCCCGGGCTGGGTGCCGAAGTTCGGCGGCAGGAGCTTCTCGATCAACCTGCCGCAGATCCCCGTCCCGGCACTCGCCAAGGGCGGCATCGTCCAGCCCCGCGACGGCGGCACCCTCGCCCTCATCGGCGAGGCCGGCGAGCACGAGGCCGTCATCCCGCTCAGCAAGCTCGAGCGCATGATCGGCCCCGGCGGCGGCCGCGCCCAGATGGCCCGGCTCGCCGAAGCCGTCGAGCGCCTCGCCGAGCGGCCCGTCCACGTCCAGGTCGACGGCCAGACCATCGCCCGCGCCGTGATCGCCGGTCACCGGCAGCTCGCCCGCCGGTGAGAGCCGGCACCAAGGAAGGAGCCCCCCGATGACCCGCAACCTCTGGGTCGGCCTGCCCGGTCAGCTCCGGGAGATCAGCCAGGCCGCCACCGCCTTCGAACGCGGCGCGGACCTGGGCGTCACCCAGTTCACCTCGCTCGGCGGCCAGATCACCACCATCGCGCCCCGCCGCGCGCCCCGCAGGATCAAGCTCACCTTCGACCGGCTCAGCCGGGAGGACGCCGCGCACTTCGACCGCCTGGCCCGCCGCATCGACGGCCCGGGCCCCGTCGACGTGCTCGACCCGGTGAGCCGCAACCTGCTCGACCCGCTCCAGGCGGAGGGCCGCATCCCGGCCGGCAGCCCGTACAACTCCTGGTACACCTCCGTCAGCGGCAGCGGCAAGCTGGAGCCGTCCACCGCGCCGGGCGCCCTCCCGCACACCTACGTGTGGAAGCCGACGCAGACGACCGCCCAGCTCAGCTGGCACCGCAGGCCCCGCACCGGCTTCCCCGTCGCACCGGGCATGCGCGTCCGCTTCACGCTGCCCACCTCGTGGCGTACCGGCCCGTGCGCGACCCGCCTGCACTGGCGGGACGCCAACGGCACGTACCTGTCGTCGGCCGCCGACAACGGGCACACGCTCGTCGCGACCGTCCCGGCCGGCGCCGCGCTGGTCACCCCCTCGGGCGTCGCCGGCGAGGTCGGCACGTACGGGCTGGACGGCGCCGTCCTGACCATCGACGACGACCACGTGCCGACCGCCCCGGCGAACCTGCTGGGCGCCGACCAGGCCGCCGGCAAGGGCCCGCTCACCCAGTGGGCGGCGACCGGCGCCACCCTGTCCACCGACACGTCCGGGTACGCCGTGCTGGCGCTCGCCGCGTCCACCGCGGGCACGCTGACCTTCCTGAACGGTACGGAGAAGGGCCACGCCCTGCCCCCGGGCACCGGACAGGTCGGCATCGTCCTGCCGTCCGCCGTGCGCACCCGCGCCGAGAGCTGCACGCTCACCTTCCACGACGCGGCGGGCGCGCAGCTCGCGGCGGTCACCGGCTGGGCCCCGGCGGCCGTGCCGGCCGGCGCGACCCATGTGTCGGCGAGCGTGGCCTTCGCCTCGGCCACCACCGCGTTCCAGTCGCGGATCGGCCCGGCGAAGCTGCTCCACATCAACCCGGCGGTCCGCGAACTGCCCGGCGACGGCTGCCCGGTGATGTCCGTCGTCTCGTACACGGACACGCCCGGCCGGCCCCTGCCGTACCGGAACATCTCCATCGAACTGGCGGAGGTGACCAGTGCGAGCGTCTGACCAGAAGCTCACCGAGTCGCTCGAAGCGGGCTCCCGCGTCACCGCGCACACCACCCGCGTCGGCGGCCAGGACGTCACCGAGCAGGTCCAGTCCTGGCAGCTGGAGCGCAGCTACAGCACCGACCTGCCCGACGCCATGCGCGCGTTCTCCGGCAGCTCGGCGGCGCAGCTCCAGCTCCAGCTGTCCGGCACCGGCGGCACGTCCGCGCCCGCGCTGTACTCCCCGTGGGCGCCGCGCTCCACCGGCGACGCCGCCCGGCCGGGCCAGTCCGTGGTCCACTCGTACGGCACGGACGCGGGCACCCTGCCGGCGTTCCGGGGCAGCGTGCGCAACAGGTCCGCCTCGTCCGGCACGGACACCGTGCAGCTCACCGCCCTCGACGGGGCGGAGCGGCTGCACGGCCCGGCGGAGCTGCCCAAGCCGTACGCCGGGTTCTACTGGCGCCGCCCGGTGGCCACCGCCACCTGGTGCGTGGACGAGCTGCTGCGCCAGGCCGGACTGCACTCCTGCCCGCCGCCCCGGTACCCGGAGTTCAGCCCGACCGAGCCGCTCACCCTCGTGTACGCCTCCCTGCACGGCGGTTTCGCCGCCACGTACGGGCAGCCGGAGATCGTCCCGGACCCGCGGCACTACAGCTGGACGCGCGACGGCGCCCCGCACGAGATGGCGCTCGTGCCGCACGCCGCCGCTCCGGACACGGCCGCGATGACGGCCAGCTGGTTCCCGCGCAGCCGGGTCACCGTGCCCGGCAGCCGCCTGCTCGCCGAGGCGTGGGTGAACAACGCGGTCGGCTTCGGCTCGACCGTCGCCCTGGAGATGGACCTCAACCGCACCGGCACCAGCACGGGCCGGCTGCGGCTCGCCTTCGACTTCGCGGCCGGCAAGGTGTACATGCACTCCGGCACCCGCGAGGGCGGCGGCTGGTACTTCTCCTGGACGTTCACCGCGCTCAAGGAGCAGCGCGGGGTCTTCCACATCGGCGGGGTCTTCGACACGGTGTCGACCGGCACGTCCGTCCTGCCGACGGTCAAGCCGTACCTCGTCGCCCCGGACGGCACCCGCTACCACGGCACGGCGACGACCTTCGTGGACGCCTCCGCCCAGCAGCCGTCCTCCGAGCTGTACCAGCTGCGGCTGGTCACCCAGCTCGCCACCGAGGCCGTGCAGCTCACCAGCGGACTGCCCGCCCTGCCGACGCTCGACGAGTTCGACCAGCGGGGCCGCTGGACGAAGGAGGCGCGGCTGGACGACGCGATCCTGCCGCTCCACACCATTCCGCGGGTGAGCGGCTCCCAGTGGGAGGTGATCACGCAGATCGCCAAGGCGAGTATGTCCACCGCCGAGTTCGACGAGCGCGGCGTCTTCCAGTGGCGGAACTACACCCGCTTCGCGAAGGTGCCCACCGCGCCCGATCTCACCCTGACGTCCGTGCGCGACATCGCGTCGCTGACCGTCACGGAGGAGATCGATGCCTGCCGCAACTACTGCGTGCAGCCCTACAAGGACTGGTCGTCGGTGGCGGTCGCCGGCGGTACGACGTACAACGACACCGTCGTGCGGGAGGTCCCCGGCAACTCGTCGGTGACCCTCAAGTACGTCCTCGCCGACGAGGAGTTCGACGTCGGCCCGCCCAACGTGGACGACGACCAGAGCGTGGCGCCCGGCTTCTCGGTGCGCTTCGCCGCCGTCAACGCGGCCGGCGCCGCCGCGGTGAAGGGCGCGGTGGACATCCTCGCCCGCCGCGAGGAGGGCCATCTGGTCCTGCGGTTCACCAACCGCACCTCGCAGCGGCTGTACACGGTCAGCGAGGACGGCAAGCCGTCGGTGCACATCCAGACGCTGAAGCCGTCGAAGGACCCCGTCGAGCGGCAGGCCACCTCCTGGGCGTCGGGCAGCACCAGCGAGAAGTACTACGGACGGCAGGAGTACCACGCCGAGGCGTCCGACTGGGTCCAGGACTACCGGGCCGCGCAGGACCTCGCGAGCGCCATGCGGTCGGCCGGGCAGTACCCGGTGCCCGTGCTGGGCGAGGTCGAGGTGCTGTACGACCCGCGCATCCAGCTCGGCGACGTCGTACGGGTCGTGGACTCCAGCGGCGCCGCGCTCGACACATACGCCTGGGTCGTCGGCATCAAGACGCAGTCCAGCGGTCCCGGCACCGTCCAGCAGACCCTCACCCTGCGCGGCACCCGCACCAACGGGGTGCCCGCCGACAGCGGCCTCACCCCGGACACCCCGTCCGACCGGACCCCGCTGCCGACGGGCGCCGACTACGCGGACGTCCAGGCCGACTACCCGACGCTCGGCGACCTGACGGCGAGCCGCCTGACCTGGCGCGAGATCAAGGAGAGCGGACTGTGAGCGAGCCCGTCACCGAACCCGTACCGGTCGAGGAACCCATCGAGCTGGTCACGGACCCCGCGCATCCGGTGGAGGTCGTGGTGGAGGACCACTCCGCCACCCCGCCGCCCGACCCGGACCCCGCACCCGAACCGCCCGCGCCGGACGTCCCGGTGCCCGACACCGCCCCCGTCGTGCCCGTGTCCGGCGGCGGACAGGAGGAGATCGCATGACCACCCAGTACACGCCCCTGAGCGGGCTGCCCTACCCGCAGCCGAGCGACCCGGCCGACCTGCCGGCGCATCTGCAGTCCCTCGCCCAGACCCTCGACGGGCGGACCGTGCTGCGCTTCGCCACCACCGCCGAACGCGACTCCAAGCTCCCCACCCCGGTCGCCGGGATGGTCGCGTGGATCGCCTCGCCCGGGCGGCTGATGTACTACACGGGCTCCGCGTGGGCGCCGGTCGGCCCCGTCCCGGTGTTCCGGGTCAACGTCGACGGCGGCAGCACCACCAGCACGACGTACGTGGAGACCCTCACCGACGCGGGCGGCGACCCGATGAACGCCACGTTCACCGTGCCGGCCTCCGGGCAGGTCATCATCAGCGTCGGCTGCTACATGCACTCCTCGGCCACCGTCGGCAGCTACATGTCGGCGAACATCCGCAACGCGTCCGGCACCGTCGTCGTCGCCGCGCACGACGACCGGGCCGCGCTGGTCAACACCCCGAACCGGGCGTCGGTGTCGACGCAGTTCCTGGTCAGCGGCCTGGCCGTGGGCACCACCCACACGGCGACCCCCGCCTACCGCTCGGGCGCCACCACCAACACGGCCAACTTCGACACCCGCTACATCCGCATCGACCCGGTCATGTGACCCCGGCCGCCCTGCGGGACCCGCCCCCCTTCGCCCCGGGGTCCCGCGAGGCCGCCCTCCCCCGCGCCCGGCCCGTCCGCGCACCCCTCCCCTCCGCGCGGCGGGCCGGGCGCACCCACCCCACGACGAGGAGACCCACCGATGGCTGTCCCCCTCTCCCCCGACCGGCTCCTCGCCGCCCTGCGCGCCGAGGGAGTACGCGTCGTCGAACACCCGGGCTGGCGCACCCACCACCGCAACCACGCCGGCGCCTGGGGCCCGGTCAGCGGCGTGATGATCCACCACACCGTCACCAGCGGCACCGCCGCCTCCGTCGAGCTGTGCTTCAACGGCTACGACGGCCTCCCCGGACCGCTCTGCCACGGCGTCATCGCCAAGGACGGCACCGTCCACCTCGTCGGCGGCGGCCGCGCCAACCACGCGGGCGGCGGCGACCCGTCCGTACTGCAGGCCGTGGTCACCGAGACGTACGGGGCACGGCCGCCCGTCCCGCGCGTCCACCAGGGCAGCCCGGGCGCCGTCGACGGCAACGCCCGCTTCTACGGCTTCGAGTGCGTCAACCTGGGCAACGGATCCGACCCGTGGCCGGCCGCCCAGCTCGACGCGATCGAACGCGCCGGCGCCGCGCTGTGCCGGGCGCACGGCTGGGGCGCCAAGTCCGTGATCGGCCACCTGGAGTGGTCCGACCACAAGAGCGACCCGCGCGGCTTCGCGATGTCCGGGATGCGCGAGCGGATCGGGCGCCGGCTCGGCGCGCCGCCCTCCGGCGCGAAGCCCGCCGCCCCGAAGCCCGCCACGCCCCGCTACCAGCCCTTCCCCGGCACGGCGTTCTTCCGGTCCCACCCCAGCTCGCCGATCATCACCGCGATGGGCCGCCGGCTGGTCGCCGAGGGCTGCGGCCGCTACCAGGTGGGCCCCGGCCCCCGCTGGTCGGAGGCCGACCGGAAGTCGTACGCGGCCTGGCAGCGCAAGCTCGGCTTCACCGGCTCCGACGCCGACGGCTGGCCGGGCGCCGCCTCCTGGAACGTGCTGAAGGTCCCGTACACCGCGTAACCCGCGCACCGCGTCCCGCACGCGCCGCGTACCGCACGCACCCTGTTAGGAGCACCACCCATGTCCGACGCCGCCAAGCGCACGGCCCGTACCGTCCTCCAGACCGCAGTCGGCATCGCCGTCGTGCTGCCCGCGATCACCGATGCCGCCGGCGTCCCGGCCACCCTGCCCTGGGTCGCCGCGGCGCTGGCCGTCGCGGGCGGCCTCACCCGGGTCATGGCCCTGGACGCCGTCCAGCGGCTCCTCCCGGCCTGGCTGCGCACCACTCCGGGGGGTGCCGATGATCGATTCTGACCAGCCGAGCGACCCGGTCACGGTCGCGGTCGAGCTGGAGCGGATGCGCGGCACGCTGGAGGCCGGGTTCGCCCGCGTCGACGGGTCGCTCGCGCTGCTGGTCCAGCGCAGCGACCAGACCGACAAGCAGCTCGCCGACATGGAGTCCCGCATCGACGCCCTGGAGCGCGCCCGCTGGCCGCTGACCAGCATCGCCGCGCTCACCGCCAGCGCCGGGCTGCTGGCCACCCTCTGGCAGCTCGCCGCCCGCTGACCGGCCCGGTGCCGGCCCCCCGGATACGCCGAAGGGCGGCCACCCCGCACGGGGGTGGCCGCCCTTCGGTTCAGGCGACTCGCTTACTGGTTGTACGGACCGTAGTCGTAGTCCTCCAGCGGAACGGCCTGGCCGGAGCCCGTGCCGAACGGCGAGTAGTCGATGTCGTCGTAGCCGACGGCCGAGTACATCGCGGCCTTGGCCTCCTCGGTCGGCTCGACCCGGATGTTGCGGTAGCGGGACAGACCCGTACCGGCCGGGATGAGCTTACCGATGATGACGTTCTCCTTGAGGCCGATCAGGGAGTCGGACTTGGCGTTGATCGCCGCGTCCGTCAGGACCCTGGTCGTCTCCTGGAAGGAGGCCGCGGACAGCCACGACTCCGTCGCCAGCGACGCCTTGGTGATACCCATCAGCTGCGGACGGCCGGAGGCCGGGTGGCCGCCTTCCTGGACCACGCGACGGTTCTCCTGCTCGAAGCGCGAGCGCTCCACGAGCTCGCCCGGCAGCAGCTCGGCGTCACCGGACTCGATGATCGTCACACGGCGCAGCATCTGCCGGATGATGATCTCGATGTGCTTGTCGTGGATCGACACACCCTGCGAGTTGTAGACCTTCTGCACCTCGCCGACCAGGTGGACCTGAACGGCCCGCTGGCCGAGGATGCGCAGCACGTCGTGCGGGTTCTCGGTACCCACGGTGAGCTTCTGGCCCACCTCGACGTGGTCGCCCTCGCCGACCAGGACACGGGCGCGCTTCGAGATCGGGTACGCCGTCTCGTCGCTGCCGTCGTCCGGCGTGATGACGATCTTCTTGGTCTTCTCGGTCTCCTCGATCCGCACGCGGCCGGAGGCCTCGGCGATCGGCGCCATACCCTTCGGGGAACGGGCCTCGAAGAGCTCGACGACACGCGGCAGACCCTGGGTGATGTCGTCACCGGCCACACCACCGGTGTGGAAGGTACGCATCGTCAGCTGGGTACCGGGCTCACCGATGGACTGGGCGGCGATGATGCCGACCGCCTCACCGATGTCGACCAGCTTGCCGGTGGCGAGCGAACGGCCGTAGCAGTACGCACACGTGCCGACCGCGGACTCGCAGGTGAGGACCGAGCGGGTCTTGACCTGCTCGACACCCGCCGCGATGAGCTGGTCGATGAGCACGTCGCCCAGGTCGACGTTGGCCGGCGCGATGACCTTGCCGTCCACCACGACGTCCTCGGCGAGCATCCGCGCGTACACGGACGTCTCGACGTCGTCCGCCTTGCGCAGGACACCGGCCTCGTCGCGCACGCCGATCCGCAGCTTCAGACCGCGGTCGGTGCCGCAGTCCTCCTCGCGGATGATCACGTCCTGCGAGACGTCCACCAGACGACGGGTCAGGTAACCCGAGTCGGCGGTACGCAGGGCGGTGTCGGCCAGACCCTTACGGGCACCGTGCGTGGAGATGAAGTACTCCAGCACGGACAGACCCTCACGGAAGGACGCCTTGATGGGACGCGGGATCGTCTCGTTCTTGGCGTTCGACACCAGACCGCGCATACCCGCGATCTGGCGCATCTGCATCATGTTTCCTCGGGCACCCGAGTTCACCATCATGAAGATGGGGTTGGTCTTCGGGAAGTTCTCGTTCATGGCCTCGGCGACCTCGTTGGTCGCCTTGGTCCAGATCGCGATGAGCTCCTGGGTGCGCTCGTCCTTGGTGATCAGACCGCGCTCGTACTGCTTCTGGACCTTCTCGTCCTGGGCCTCGTAGCCGCGGACGATCTCCTTCTTCGCCTCCGGGACGACGACGTCCGAGATGGCGACGGTGACGCCGGAGCGGGTGGCCCAGTAGAAGCCGGCCGCCTTCAGGTTGTCGAGCGTCGCCGCCACGATGACCTTCGGGTAGCGCTCGGCGAGGTCGTTGACGATCTCGGAGAGCTGCTTCTTGCCGACCGTGTAGTCCACGAACGGGTAGTCCTCGGGCAGCAGCTCGTTGAAGAGCGCGCGGCCCAGGGTCGTCCGCAGGCGGAAGCTGTCGCCCGGCTGCCAGTCGGTCTCGCCGTCCTCGTTGACCGGCGGGGTCCAGCCGCGGGGCGGGACGGAACCGATCGGGAAGCGGATATCGACCTTCGCCTGGAGCGAGAGCTCCCGGGCGTCGAAGGCCATGATCGCCTCGGCGGTGGAGTTGAAGGCGCGGCCCTCACCCTTGACCTCGCGCTCCTCCTCGTCCGTGGTGAGGAAGAAGAGGCCGAGCACCATGTCCTGGGTCGGCATGGTGACCGGACGGCCGTCGGCCGGCTTGAGGATGTTGTTCGAGGAGAGCATCAGGATGCGCGCCTCGGCCTGCGCCTCCGCGGAGAGCGGCAGGTGGACGGCCATCTGGTCACCGTCGAAGTCCGCGTTGAACGCGGTGCAGACGAGCGGGTGGATCTGGATGGCCTTGCCCTCGACCAGCTGCGGCTCGAAGGCCTGGATGCCGAGGCGGTGCAGCGTGGGCGCGCGGTTCAGCAGAACCGGGTGCTCGGCGATGACCTCTTCCAGCACGTCGTACACGACCGTGCGGCCGCGCTCGACCATGCGCTTGGCCGACTTGATGTTCTGCGCGTGGTTCAGGTCGACCAGGCGCTTCATCACGAACGGCTTGAAGAGCTCCAGCGCCATGGCCTTGGGCAGACCGCACTGGTGCAGCTTGAGCTGCGGACCGACGACGATCACGGAACGCGCGGAGTAGTCCACGCGCTTGCCGAGCAGGTTCTGACGGAATCGACCCTGCTTGCCCTTCAGCATGTCGCTGAGGGACTTCAGCGGACGGTTGCCGGGACCCGTGACCGGGCGGCCGCGGCGGCCGTTGTCGAAGAGCGCGTCGACGGCCTCCTGGAGCATGCGCTTCTCGTTGTTCACGATGATCTCGGGCGCGCCGAGGTCGAGAAGCCGCTTCAGGCGGTTGTTGCGGTTGATGACGCGGCGGTACAGGTCGTTCAGGTCGGAGGTCGCGAAGCGGCCACCGTCCAGCTGCACCATCGGACGCAGGTCCGGCGGGATCACCGGGACGCAGTCCAGCACCATGCCCTTGGGGCTGTTGCTGGTCTGGAGGAAGGCGGAGACGACCTTGAGGCGCTTGAGCGCGCGGGTCTTCTTCTGGCCCTTGCCCGTGCGGATGATCTCGCGGAGCTTCTCGGCCTCCTCCTCCAGGTCGAAGGACTCCAGGCGCTTCTGCAGCGCGGCGGCGCCCATCGAGCCGTCGAAGTACGTGCCGAAGCGGTCGCGCAGCTCGCGGTAGAGCAGCTCGTCGCCCTCGAGGTCCTGGACCTTGAGGTTCTTGAAGCGGCTCCACACCTCGTCGAGGCGGTCGATCTCGCGCTGGGCGCGGTCGCGCAGCTGCTTCATCTCGCGCTCGGCGCCCTCGCGGACCTTGCGGCGCACGTCGGCCTTGGCGCCCTCGGCCTCCAGCTCGGCCAGGTCGGTCTCGAGCTTCTTGGCGCGGGCCTCCAGGTCGGCGTCGCGGCGCTGCTCGATCTGCTGGCGCTCGACGGAGACGTGGGCCTCCAGCGACGGCAGGTCGCGCTGGCGGCGCTCCTCGTCGACGTACGTGATCATGTACGCCGCGAAGTAGATGACCTTCTCCAGGTCCTTCGGGGCGAGGTCCAGCAGGTAGCCGAGCCGGGACGGGACGCCCTTGAAGTACCAGATGTGGGTGACGGGGGCGGCGAGCTCGATGTGGCCCATCCGCTCGCGGCGCACCTTGGCGCGGGTGACCTCGACGCCACACCGCTCACAGATGATGCCCTTGAAGCGGACGCGCTTGTACTTGCCGCAGTAGCACTCCCAGTCCCGCGTCGGACCGAAGATCTTCTCGCAGAAGAGTCCGTCCTTTTCGGGCTTCAGGGTGCGGTAGTTGATGGTCTCCGGCTTCTTGACCTCGCCGTGGGACCACTGCCGGATGTCGTCCGCGGTGGCCAGGCCGATCCGCAGCTCGTCGAAGAAGTTGACGTCGAGCACTATGCGTCAATCCCTCTCAGGGTTCGTGTCAATCAATGGTCTGTACGGGTCGCTGGGAGGCCGGCCGGACCTCGCGGGGTCCGGCCGGCCGACCCGTCAGACCTCTTCGACGCTGCTCGGCTCGCGCCGGGACAGGTCGATGCCGAGCTCCTCCGCAGCGCGGAAGACGTCCTCGTCGGTGTCGCGCATCTCGATGGACATGCCGTCCGAGGACAGCACCTCCACGTTGAGGCACAGGGACTGCATCTCCTTGATGAGCACCTTGAAGGACTCCGGGATGCCGGGCTCCGGGATGTTCTCGCCCTTGACGATGGCCTCGTAGACCTTCACGCGGCCGGTGACATCGTCGGACTTGATGGTCAGGAGCTCCTGGAGGGCGTACGCGGCGCCGTAAGCCTCCAGCGCCCACACCTCCATCTCACCGAAGCGCTGGCCACCGAACTGAGCCTTACCACCCAGCGGCTGCTGGGTGATCATCGAGTACGGACCGGTCGAGCGGGCGTGCAGCTTGTCGTCGACCAGGTGGTGGAGCTTGAGGATGTACATGTACCCGACCGAGATCGGGTCCGGGAACGGCTCGCCGGAGCGGCCGTCGAACAGGCGCGCCTTGCCGGACGGCAGCATCAGGCGGTCGCCGTCGCGGTTGGGGAGGGTGTGCTCCAGCAGGCCGGCCAGCTCGTCCTCGCGGGCACCGTCGAAGACCGGGGTCGCGACGTTGGTGCGGGGCTCGACACGGTCGGCGCCGATGGACTGGAGCCGCTTGGCCCAGTCGTCGGCGAGCCCGGAGACGTCCCAGCCCTGGCTGGCGAGCCAGCCGAGGTGGATCTCCAGGACCTGTCCCGGGTTCATTCGGGACGGCACACCGAGCGGGTTGAGAATGATGTCGACCGGGGTGCCGTCCTCCAGGAACGGCATGTCCTCGATCGGCAGGATCTTGGAGATGACACCCTTGTTGCCGTGGCGGCCGGCGAGCTTGTCACCGTCGGTGATCTTGCGCTTCTGCGCCACGTAGACGCGGACCAGCTGGTTCACGCCCGGGGGCAGCTCGTCGCCCTCCTCGCGGTCGAAGACGCGCACGCCGATGACCTTGCCGGTCTCGCCGTGCGGCACCTTCAGCGAGGTGTCACGGACCTCACGGGCCTTCTCACCGAAGATCGCGCGGAGCAGGCGCTCCTCCGGCGTCAGCTCGGTCTCACCCTTCGGGGTGACCTTGCCGACCAGGATGTCGCCGGCGACGACCTCGGCACCGATGCGGATGATGCCGCGCTCGTCGAGGTCGGCGAGGACCTCCTCGGAGACGTTCGGGATGTCCCGGGTGATCTCCTCGGGGCCCAGCTTGGTGTCACGGGCGTCGACCTCGTGCTCCTCGATGTGGATCGAGGAGAGGACGTCGTCCTGGACGAGGCGCTGCGACAGGATGATCGCGTCCTCGTAGTTGTGGCCCTCCCACGGCATGAACGCCACGAGGAGGTTCTTGCCGAGCGCCATCTCGCCGTTCTCGGTGGCCGGGCCGTCGGCCAGGACCTGGCCCTCGATGACCCGGTCGCCCTCGGCGACGACGACCTTCTGGTTGACCGAGGTGCCCTGGTTGGAGCGGGCGAACTTGGCCAGGCGGTACGTGATGTACGTGCCGTCGTCGTTGGCGACGGTGATGTAGTCCGCGGAGAGCTCCTGGACCACACCGTCCTTCTCGGCCTTGACCACGTCACCGGCGTCGACGGCGGAGCGGTACTCCATGCCGGTGCCGACGAGCGGGGCCTCGGACTTAATCAGGGGCACGGCCTGGCGCATCATGTTCGCGCCCATGAGGGCGCGGTTGGCGTCGTCGTGCTCGAGGAACGGGATCATGGCGGTCGCGACCGACACCATCTGGCGCGGCGAGACGTCCATGTAGTCCACGTCGTCACCGGCGACGTAGTCGACCTCGCCGCCGCGGCGGCGCACGAGGACGCGGTTCTCGGCGAAGCGCATGTCCTCGGTCAGGCCGGCGTTGGCCTGGGCGATGACGAAGCGGTCCTCCTCGTCGGCGGTCAGGTAGTGCACCTCGTCGGTGACCTGGCCGTCGACGACCTTGCGGTACGGCGTCTCGACGAAGCCGAACGCGTTGACGCGGCCGTACGAGGCGAGCGAACCGATCAGACCGATGTTCGGGCCTTCGGGGGTCTCGATCGGGCACATGCGTCCGTAGTGGGACGGGTGCACGTCTCGGACCTCGAAGCCGGCCCGCTCACGGGACAGACCACCCGGGCCGAGCGCGGACAGACGACGCTTGTGCGTCAGCCCGGACAGCGGGTTGTTCTGGTCCATGAACTGCGACAGCTGGCTGGTGCCGAAGAACTCCTTGATGGAGGCGACGACCGGCCGGATGTTGATCAGGGTCTGCGGCGTGATCGCCTCGACGTCCTGGGTCGTCATGCGCTCGCGCACGACGCGCTCCATCCGGGCCAGACCCGTGCGGACCTGGTTCTGGATGAGCTCGCCGACGTTGCGCAGACGGCGGTTGCCGAAGTGGTCGATGTCGTCCGTCTCGACCACGATGGTCGAGCCGTTCTCCCCGACGGTCTCGGTCTCGCCGGCGTGCAGCTTCACCAGGTACTTGATCGTCGCGATGATGTCGTCGACGGTCAGGACGCCGGCGTCGAGCGGCTCGTCGGCACCGAGCTTCTTGTTGACCTTGTAGCGGCCGACCTTGGCCAGGTCGTAGCGCTTGGGGTTGAAGTAGAGGTTCTCAAGCAGCGTCTGCGCGGCCTCACGCGTCGGGGGCTCGCCCGGACGGAGCTTGCGGTAGATGTCGAGCAGCGCGTCGTCCTGGCCCTGGGTGTGGTCCTTCTCCAGGGTGGCGCGCATGGACTCGTACTCGCCGAACTCCTGCAGGATCTGCTCGGTGGTCCAGCCGAGCGCCTTGAGGAGGACGGTCACGGACTGCTTGCGCTTGCGGTCGATGCGGACACCGACCATGTCGCGCTTGTCGATCTCCATCTCCAGCCAGGCACCCCGGGAGGGGATGATCTTGGCGGAGAAGATGTCCTTGTCGGACGTCTTGTCGATGGACGAGTCGAAGTACACACCCGGCGAGCGGACGAGCTGCGACACCACGACACGCTCGGTGCCGTTGATGACGAAGGTGCCCTTGTTCGTCATGAGCGGGAAGTCGCCCATGAAGACGGTCTGGGACTTGATCTCGCCGGTCTCGTTGTTGGTGAACTCGGCCGTGACGAAGAGCGGCGCGGCGTACGTGAAGTCGCGCTCCTTGCACTCGTCGATGGAGTTCTTCGGGGGCTCGAAGCGGTGGTCGCGGAAGGTCAGCGACATCGACCCGGAGAAGTCCTCGATCGGCGAGATCTCCTCGAAGATCTCTTCCAGACCGGACTTGGTGGGGACGTCCTGTCCGTTCTCGAGAGCCGCCTCGACACGAGCCTTCCACGCGGCATTGCCGAGCAGCCAGTCAAAGCTCTCGGTCTGCAGCGCGAGGAGGTTCGGAACCTCGAGGGGCTCCTTGATCTTTGCAAAGGAGATGCGCAGCGGGGCGGTGCTTGCGCCGTTGTTCGTATTCGCGGTCGAGGCGTTGCGCGAGGCGGCCAAGAGGGGGTCCTTCCGAGGGCTCGGACTCACTACGCGCGTACCGGTCCCAAGCCGAGCAAGGAGACCCGAAATCCCAGGTCAGGGCATTCGGTCAACGGTGCTCTCGCAAGGGGATGCCCCTGGTGACGGGCAGGGAGCAGCTAACAGGCAGCGCAAAGGGTCAGTGTAGCCACTTGGCCCACTGATGTCCAGGGCGAGTAATTCGCGACCCTCGTTGTTCTCATCTCCGCGGCACCTCGCGCCTCGGCGCACATCGATACTGCCCGTTCGGTCGTCGATCCATGCCTCGGATACGGATCGTGTGACGACGCGTCCTGAGAATTGCGCGCGGCGTGCGGTTCGTCAAGGCCCCCGGCCTCGCGGGGCGCACGGCGAAGATCACCATACTCCGTCCCCGTACGGGTGGACGACAGGCGCTGCGTGTACGCCGAAGGGCGACCACCCGATTGGGTGATCGCCCTTGGGGACGCCCTCAGGGGGCGTCAGCGCGAGTCAGGAGACCCGCAGGAGGTCACTTGACCTCGACGGCCGCGCCGGCGCCCTTGAGGGCCTCGGCAGCCTTGTCGGCGGTCTCCTTGTTGACCTTCTCGAGGACCGGCTTCGGGGTGCCGTCGACGAGGTCCTTGGCCTCCTTCAGGCCCAGGGAGGTCAGCTCACGGACGACCTTGATGACCTGGATCTTCTTGTCGCCGGCGCCGGTGAGGATGACGTCGAACTCGTCCTTCTCCTCGACGGCCTCGGCGGCCGGGGCACCCGGGACACCGGCGGCCACGGCGACCGGGGCGGCGGCGGTGACGTCGAACTTCTCCTCGAACGCCTTCACGAACTCGGAGAGCTCGATGAGGGTCATCTCCTCGAACTGCGCGAGCAGGTCTTCCTGAGACAGCTTCGCCATGATGGCGGTCCTTCCACTAAATCGGCTGGTGCCGGGTGTACATGTGAGGCGGGCGTACGTTGGGCCCGCTGCGACCGACGCCGGTCAGGCGGCGGTCAATGCGCGAGCCGAATTACTCGGCACCGCCCTGCTCGGCCTGCTTGGCACGAAGCGCCTCCGCGGTGCGGACGAACTTCGAGGGAAGCGCCTGGAAGAGCGCGGCAGTCTGGGACTGCTTGCCCTTCATGGCGCCCGCCAGCTTGGCGAGCAGAACCTCGCGGGACTCGAGGTCCGCAAGCTTCTTGATCTCATCGGCGGACAGCGCCTTGCCGTCAAGGACACCGCCCTTGATGATCAGGTTCGGGTTGTCCTTGGCGAAGTCACGAAGACCCTTCGCCGACTCCACCGGGTCACCGGTGATGAAGGCAACCGCCGTCGGACCAGTGAACTGGTCGTCCAGCGACGTGATCCCGGCCTCGTTGGCCGCAATCTTGGTCAGCGTGTTCTTCACCACGGCGTACTGGGCGTTCTCACCGAGCGAACGGCGCAGCTGCTTGAGCTGTGCCACGGTGAGACCGCGGTACTCGGTCAGCACGGCGGCGTTCGAGCTGCGGAACTTGTCCGTCAGCTCGGCAACCGCAGCAGACTTGTCGGGCCTCGCCATGAGCCTCGGCCTCCTTCCGGGTGATTCGGACCGCGATGGCTGAAGGAAGGAGACTGGGCAAAACGAAACGCCCCGGCGCAGGCGCACGGGGCGTGACTCGACCGGACGGCAGTCCGGGAGTACATCCACTGTCACCTACGCGGGCCGTCCGCAGCTAGCGGAATCCTTCGGCGGCTGAACCCCTTCGGGCACAACTACGACCAGCGGTCTTTGGCTTCTGTGGAAGAGTACGGGACCGGACACCCGTCAAGCAAATCGCCCAAACCACGAGATCAGACCCACCCCGTCGCCATGGACGGGCCTCACCCCGGAGGCCCCGCCCACGACGGAGCCGGCGCCCGCCGGGCACCGGCCCGCATGAGCGAGGCCGAGCCCGCCGGCACGGCGGCCCCGCAGGGGTGGCCAGGCTCCGTGCAGGGCCGTGAGGCGCCGCGGGCAGCGGCCGCTCACGCCCGCCGGCCGCAGGCGCCGCCCGCCGGGGCCGCCCGGCCCGTTGCAGCCCCGGCCGCCCTCCGGCGGCGGCGCGCTCACGGCGACGGCGCCGTCGGGCGGTGGCGCGGTGCTGGGGGCCCGACCCGGCCCCGGAGCCTCCTGGAGGCGCCCGCGGCGGGGGCGGGGCCCGTCAGGCGACGGTGCCCTCGGCGTCCTTCATCGCCTCGACGCTCTTCTCCATCATCTCCGTGAAGTCGAAGGTCTTCGCCGGCGGCGGGGCCTGGACGGTGGCCTTGGTGCCGTAGTCGGAGTACGTCGCGGACATCGCGATCTTCCCGAGGGGCGTCTCCATGCCGACGTCCACCTTCACCGGGTAGCCGTCCTGGTTGACCCAGACCTCCGTGTCGTACGACGTCAGGCCGGTCTGCTTCATCTTCTCGACCAGCTCGTCGCGCTCCTTCTGGGAGAGCACGGCCAGCGACTTGTTGGCGGCGAGCATCTCCTCGACGGTCAGCGAGCCCTTGTAGTGCTGCGCCTCGACGCCGTCGACCTTCTCGGGGCCGACGTGCTTCAGGTTCGGCGAGTCGAGCAGCAGGGCGAGCTGCTCGGCCGGGTCCTGGTTCATGTTCTCCAGGCCGCCCATGAGCTGCTTCTCGGCCGCCGCGTCGCCCGACTTGGCCGCCAGCTCCTTGAAGTCGAGCTTCAGCCACTCCTTGCCGTCCAGCGAGGCGGGGGTGTCCTTGCCCATGTGCATGTACATGACCTCGTCGACCATGACCATGCGCATGGCGCCGGAGCCCTCGCCCGAGCCGCCCATCAGGCCCTTGCCCGTCATGGTGATGTCCATCACGCCGGGCTCCCAGCCCACGACGCCGTTCATCTCCATGGTCCCGGCGTCCTCGCCGAGCGCGCCCGCGCCCGCGCCGCCCATGGGCACGCTCATGGTCATCCGCACCTTGGCGGACTTGGCCGCGGCCGTCTTCTCGTACGCGGTCTGGATGACCTGGAGCGCCGAGGACCACTGCGGCGCGGCGGCAGGCGCGTCGGCGGCCTTCTTCCCGCCGTCCTTGCCGTCGCTCCCGCCGTCGCCGCCCTGGCAGCCCGCCAGGGCCGCCAGCACGGCCACCGCGGCCGTCGAGACGCCCAGGCGCCGGCGTACGGAGACCTTCATGCCCCACCCCCACGTGAAAATACGTGCGATCTTCAGTTCACCGAAACGCTAACCCACCGCACTGACACCCGTGCGGTGAAAATGAACCGGCCCCCGCTCCTCCGGAGAGGTGCGGGGGCCGGTTTCAGACAACCGTGCGAGCCGTCAGGCTCAGACCGCGGCCGGGTCCTCCTCGACGAGGAGGTTGCGGGTGCGGTTGGCGTCCAGCGGGATGCCGGGGCCCATGGTCGTGGTCAGGGTCGCCTTCTTGATGTAGCGGCCCTTCGCGGCGGACGGCTTCAGGCGGAGGATCTCCTCCAGCGCCGCGGCGTAGTTCTCCACCAGCTTGGTCTCGTCGAAGGAGACCTTGCCGATGATGAAGTGCAGGTTCGCGTGCTTGTCGACACGGAACTCGATCTTGCCGCCCTTGATGTCCGTCACGGCCTTGGCGACGTCCATCGTGACCGTGCCGGTCTTCGGGTTCGGCATCAGACCACGGGGGCCGAGGACGCGGCCGAGGCGGCCGACCTTGCCCATGAGGTCCGGGGTGGCGACGACGGCGTCGAAGTCCAGACGGCCCTTCGCAACCTCGTCGATCAGTTCGTCGGAGCCGACGATGTCGGCGCCCGCGGCTTCCGCGGCCGCAGCACGGTCACCGGTCGCGAAGACCAGGACCCGGGCGGTCTTGCCGGTGCCGTGCGGAAGGTTCACGGTGCCACGGACCATCTGGTCGGCCTTGCGCGGGTCGACACCCAGGCGGAAGGCGACCTCGACGGTGCCGTCGAACTTGGTGGTGGCGGTTTCCTTGGCGAGACGGACGGCCTCGAGGGGGGCGTAGTTACGCTCCCGGTCGACCTTGGCGTCCGCGCCGCGGAGAGCCTTGCTGCGCTTCACTTCTTCTCCTGAATTCGGGTGTGGAGTCGTGGTCCGGGCCAGCGCGTGGCCCTCCCACATGAGGGACTGACGGGGGCTGTTCAGCCCTCGATCGTGATGCCCATGGAACGGGCGGTGCCGGCGATGATCTTCTCGGCGGCGTCCAGGTCGTTCGCGTTGAGGTCGGGCATCTTGGTGGTGGCGATCTCGCGGACCTGGGCGCTCGTCAGCTTCGCGACCTTGGTCTTGTGCGGCTCGCCGGAGCCCTTCTCCACACCCGCGGCCTTCAGGATCATCCGCGACGCCGGGGGCGTCTTGGTGATGAAGGTGAAGGAGCGGTCCTCGTAGACCGTGATCTCCACCGGGATGACCCAGCCACGCTGCGACTCGGTCGCGGCGTTGTAGGCCTTGCAGAACTCCATGATGTTGACGCCGTGCTGACCCAGCGCGGGGCCGACCGGCGGGGCCGGGTTGGCGGCGCCGGCCTGGATCTGGAGCTTGATAAGCCCCGTGACCTTCTTCTTCTTGGGAGGCATAGCTCTCTCCGGGTCCTAGTGAGAGTGTTCGGCCACCATCCGATGCCGTACGACGTCATCCGGATGGAGGCATACCGCACAACGATAACGGGTATGGCTGTGCGTCCAAAAACCGAGCAGGTCAGAGGGCGGAAGACGCCACTCTGACCTGCCCGAGGACTGCGGAGAACCGACCGGTGTCAGACCGGTGTCAGTTCTTCTGGATCTGGTCGAAGCTGAGCTCGACCGGGGTCTCGCGGCCGAAGATCTCGACGAGGCCCTTGACCTTCTTCGAGTCGGCGTTGATCTCGTTGATCGTGGCCTGCAGCGTCGCGAACGGGCCGTCGGTGACGGTGACGGAGTCGCCCACCTCGAAGTCCAGGACCTGGACCTCGACCTTGCGGGCGGGCGCCGGCTTGCCCTCGGCCTCGGCGGCCTCGCGGGCGGCCTTCTCCTCGGCCTCCGGGGCGAGCATCTTGACGATCTCGTCCAGCGTCAGCGGGTAGGGGTCGTAGGCGTTGCCCACGAAGCCGGTGACACCGGGGGTGTTGCGCACGACGCCCCAGGACTCGTTCGTCAGGTCCATGCGGACGAGCACATAGCCGGGCAGCTTGTTCTGCCGGACGTTCTTGCGCTCGCCGTTCTTGATCTGGACGATCTCTTCCTCGGGGACCTCGGCCTGGTAAATGAAGTCCTCGACGTTCAGCGAGACGGCGCGCTGCTCCAGGTTGGCCTTCACGCGCTTCTCGTAGCCCGCGTAGGTGTGGATCACGTACCACTCGCCGGGCAGGCCGCGCAGCTCCTCGCGGAGCGCGGCGACGGGGTCGACGGGCACGGCCGGCTCGGCCTCCTCGTCGTCCTCGGTCTCGTCGGCCTCGACCTCGTCCTCACCGGCGGTCTCGTCGGCCTCGGCGTCCTGGGCGTCGTCCTCGGCGTCCGCGTCCTCGGCGGTCTCGTCGTCCTCGTCCCGGACGGTCTCGACGTCCTCGGTCGCCTCGCCGACAGCGGCGTCCGCAGCTTCCGCCTGGTCCTCGTCGGCCGCCTCGACGACGTCGAGCTCGTCCGGGGCGGACTCGTTCAGGTTCGGGTCAGACACGGTGGCTGCTTCTTCCTGGATACAGATGGGGTGGAACATGCGAAAAGGGGCGCCGGGGTGGGCGCCCTCCGCAGGAATCAGCCGAAGACGTACTTGACTGCTTCCTTGAAGCCGTAGTCGATGCCCGTCACCATGGCGATCATGATGACGACGAAGATGATCACGACAGTCGTGTACGTGGTCAGCTGGTTGCGCGTGGGCCAGACGACCTTGCGCAGTTCGGCGACGATCTGACGGTAGAAGATCGCGAGACGGCCCAGCGGGCCCTTCTTGGCGCGCTTGCCGCCCTTGCGGCTCTTCTTCTTCGACTCCGGCGCTTCGTCCTCAGCATCAGGCATGTCGATGGAGCCTACGGCGTCCGTCACGTCTCTCACCTGATTCCGGGTCGGCCGTGCCGCGCCCGGGTGGAGCCGCACGGCGGTGCAATGAAGTACATACCTGCGCACACATCCTGGCGGTGTGTGTAGCAGGGCCGGAGGGACTTGAACCCCCAACCGCTGGTTTTGGAGACCAGTGCTCTACCAATTGAGCTACGACCCTTTGTCGTTCTCCCCCAACCTACCGCATCCGACGTGGTGCTCATCGGCGTGGTCGGTGAGGGCCAACGAGCAGAGAGTGTACGTGGTCAGGGCCGCCGCGTCGAACAGATAGCCCCCGCGGACTTCGCGCCGCACCCGGAGGCCGGCGTTCCGCACCGCGCGGGAACGGTGTCCCGGGCCGTCCGCGGGCGGTCCCCCCGGCCGTCCGCCGCCCTTCCCGCGGCCGCGACGGGAACAGGTGTCCGGGCCCGTGTCCGCTGGGCGAAACCCGCGTACGGCGGCCCCGCGCGGTCTGGGACGATGGGCCGTATGAGCGCTGCAACTCCTCCGACCGAGCGCCGGGTCTCCGCCCGCATCGGTGCGATCTCCGAGTCCGCGACCCTCGCCGTCGACGCCAAGGCCAAGGCCCTCAAGGCCGCCGGTCGCCCGGTGATCGGCTTCGGCGCGGGCGAGCCCGACTTCCCGACGCCCGACTACATCGTCGAGGCCGCCGTGGAGGCCTGCCGCAACCCGAAGTACCACCGCTACACGCCGGCCGGCGGCCTGCCCGAGCTGAAGGCCGCGATCGCCGCGAAGACGCTGCGGGACTCCGGCTACGAGGTGGACCCCTCCCAGATCCTCGTCACCAACGGCGGCAAGCAGGCGATCTACGAGGCGTTCGCCGCGATCCTGGACCCGGGCGACGAGGTCATCGTCCCGGCCCCGTACTGGACGACGTACCCGGAGTCGATCCGCCTCGCGGGCGGCGTGCCGGTGGAGGTCGTCGCCGACGAGACGACCGGGTACCGCGTCTCCGTGGAGCAGCTGGAGGCGGCCCGCACAGAGCGGACCAAGGTCGTCCTGTTCGTCTCCCCCTCCAACCCGACGGGCGCCGTCTACGCGCGCGAGGACGCCGAGGCGATCGGCCGCTGGGCGGTCGAGCACGGGCTGTGGGTCCTGACGGACGAGATCTACGAGCACCTGGTGTACGGCGACGCGGCCTTCACCTCGCTGCCGGCGCTCGTGCCCGAGCTGCGCGACAAGTGCGTCGTCGTGAACGGCGTGGCCAAGACGTACGCGATGACGGGCTGGCGCGTCGGGTGGATCGTGGGCCCGAAGGACATCGTGAAGGCCGCGACGAACCTGCAGTCGCACGCCACGTCGAACGTCTCCAACGTCGCCCAGGTCGCCGCGCTCGCCGCCGTCTCGGGGAACCTGGACGCGGTCGCCGAGATGCGCACGGCGTTCGACCGGCGCCGCCAGACGATCGTGCGGATGCTCAACGAGATCGACGGCGTGGTCTGCCCGACGCCGGAGGGCGCGTTCTACGCGTACCCGTCGGTGAAGGCGCTGCTGGGCAAGGAGATCCGGGGCAAGCGCCCGCAGACGTCCGTGGAGCTGGCGGCGCTGATCCTGGACGAGGTCGAGGTCGCGGTCGTGCCGGGTGAGGCGTTCGGCACGCCGGGCTATCTCCGGCTCTCGTACGCGCTGGGCGACGAGGACCTGGTCGAGGGCGTGTCGCGGATGCAGAAGCTGCTCGCCGAGGCGCGCGACTGACCCGCCGCCCCGAGTGACCCGTGCGGGCCCGGCCGATTCCCTTCGGCCGGGCCCGCTCTTTCGTTCCCGGTGGTACCCGTTCGGAGAAAGGGGCTGTTTCGGGGCGCCGGACTGCGGCAGTATCCCCGGATGGAGCACGTCCGCGATCTGAAACTGCTGCCGAAGGCCCATCTGCACCTGCACTTCACGGGCTCGATGCGGCCCTCCACGCTGCTGGAGCTGGCCGACAAGTACGGCGTCCACCTGCCCGACGCGCTGACCGGCGGGGAGCCGCCGCGGTTGCGGGCCACCGACGAGCGCGGCTGGTTCCGCTTCCAGCGGCTGTACGACATCGCCCGCTCGTGCCTGCGGGAGCCGGCCGACATCCGGCGGCTGGTGCTGGAGGCCGCCGAGGAGGACGTGCGGGACGGGTCGGGGTGGCTGGAGATCCAGGTGGACCCCACCTCGTACGCGCCGAGGCTGGGCGGGCTGATCCCGGCGCTGGAGATCATCCTGGACGCGGTCGCGGCGGCCTCGCGCGACACGGGGCTCGGGATCCGGGTGGTGGTCGCGGCGAACCGCATGAAGCATCCGCTGGACGCGCGCACCCTGGCCCGGCTGGCGGTGCGGTACGCGGACCGGGGGGTCGTGGGGTTCGGGCTGTCGAACGACGAGCGGCGCGGGATGGCGCGGGACTTCGACCGGGCGTTCGCGATCGCGCGGGAGGGCGGGCTGCTGGCGGCGCCGCACGGCGGTGAGCTGACGGGCCCGGCGTCGGTGCGGGACTGCCTGGACGATCTGCGGGCCTCGCGCATCGGGCACGGCGTACGGGCGGTGGAGGACCCGCGGCTGCTGCGGCGGCTCGCCGACAAGGGCGTCGCGTGCGAGGTGTGCCCCGCGTCGAACGTGGCGCTCGGCGTGTACGAGAAGCCCGAGCACGTACCGCTGCGGACGCTGTTCGAGGCGGGGGTGCCGATGGCGCTGGGGGCGGACGACCCGCTGCTGTTCGGGGCGCGGCTGGCGGACCAGTACGAGATCGCGCGGCGCCACCACGGCTTCACGGACGCCGAGCTGGCGGAGCTGGCGCGGCAGTCGGTGCGGGCCTCGGTGGCTCCGGAGGACACGCGGGCGAAGCTGCTGGCCGGGATCGACGCGTGGCTGGCACAGTGAGCGTCCGCGGTGCGTGCGGGTCGGGCCGGGTCGGGTCGCGGGGCGGTGGCCCCGGCGCCGTACGGGACGGGGGCGGTCGGGGGCGTACGGCGCCGGGACCGGGCGGTCAGGCGAGGCCGGTGAGCAGGGTGCGGGCCAGCGCGGCGGCGAAGGTGTCCACGTCCTGCGGCGGCTCCTTGCCGACGGTCGCGTCGTAGGCGAAGGCCCGCTGGGCGCAGGCGCCGAGGAGCAGGGACGCGGCGGCGAAGGTGTCGGCGTCCGGACGGATGCGGCCGGCGTCGCGTTCGACGCGGAGGTAGGCGTCGAGGGCCTCGATGGGGGTGTGGGGGCCGGTGCCGAGGTCGCGCATGGCCTGGTCGTGGCGGGCCTTGAGCCTGGTCTCGGCGTAGAGGGACGCGGCGATCGGGAAGCTCTCGGCGTAGAAGAGGGCGGCCTGGCGGGCGATCTCGGTGAGGTTCCGCTCGACGCTGCGGTCGTCGGCCGCGGGTGAGTCGGCGAGGCGGTTGATCAGCGGGCCGAGCGTGGGGAGCCGTTCGTGCAGGACGGCCGCGAACAGCTCCTCCTTGCTCGCGTAGTACTTGTAGAGCGCCGCCTCGGAGCACTGGGCCGCCCTCGCTATCTCCTTGGTGGTGGTGCGGGCGAGGCCGACCGTGCGCCACAGGTCGTGGGCGGCGTCGAGGATCCGTTCCCGTGCGGGCTTCATGGGCGGTCTCCGGGCGTGCGCTTGACGGTGAGTGTGTACTCACCCACTCTAGTGGTGAGTGAACACTTACCCACCACTTTCACCACCCGCTTCTGGGAGGACGCCATGAGGATCACCGTGTTCGGCGCGACGGGCGGCATCGGCCGGGAGATCGTCCGCCAGGGCCTGGACGCGGGCCACCACGTCACGGCGGTGGTCCGCGACTCGTCACGCCTGCCGGCGCAGAGCGAGCACCACGGCGGCCGGCTGGAGGTGGTCACGGCGGCGCGCATGGACGACCCGGAGGCGCTGCGGCCCGCGGTGGCCGGGCGGGACGCGGTGCTGTCGGGGCTCGGGCCGCGCAGCCGCGCGCAGGTGGGCATCGCCTCGTCCCTGACCAGGGCGATCCTGCGGGCGATGGAGGCCGAGGGGGCGCGGCGGTTCCTCGCCGTGAGCGCGGCGCCGCTGGGGCCCGTACCGGAGGACGAGACGCTGGCCCTGCGGCTGATGACGCCGATCGTGTCGCGGGTCCTGCGGGCCCACTACGACGACCTGCGGGTGATGGAGGCCGCGATGCGCGAGAGCGGCACGGACTGGACGGCGGTGCGCCCGCCGCGGCTGGTGGACACGCCGCTGACGGGGCGGTACCGGACGGTGCTGGACGGCAACCCGCGCGGCGGCGCCAAGATCGCGCGGGCGGACGTGGCCCACGCGATGCTGGCCCTGGCACCGGACCCGGCGACGGTGCGACGGGCGGTGGGGGTGGCGTACTAGCGGGGGTGCGAGGCCCGTACGGGACGGGGGCTCGGGCCGGGCGTGGGGGGCTCGGGCCGGGTGTGGGGGCGGCTCGGGCCGGGGCCGTACCGGCGGATCGGGCTAGCCGGTCGTGCCCCGGGCGATGCGCTCCAGGACGGCGAGGGTGTCGGGGCACGGGGCCGGGTGGGCGCCGTCGGGCCGGTCGACCGGGTGGTACGTCCACACCTTGGTCCCGGGAGCGCGCAGCGGGTCGGCCTTCGACAGCTGGAGGCGCCCGTCGACGATGCGGGCGTACGCGGCGACCGGCAGGTCGTCGACCAGGCAGTCGAGCGCCCCCGGCGCGACCCGGCCACCGGCCTTCCACAGCCGCCCGCCGAACGCGACGTACCACTTGTCGCAGGCCGTCGGCCAGTCGAAGGCGTACACGGCGCCCTCCACGGGCCTCGCGGGACCGGCGGACGCCGCGGGGCTGTCGGAGTACCGGCGCGGGGGCTCCTGCGCGAGGCACGTCGGCGTCCCGCCCGCGAGGGGCCGGAAGACGATCTCCCCGCCCCAGGCGGGGGCGCCGGGGCCGGACAGGGGCCCGTCGATTTCGAAGACGGCGGTGGCCGACCCGCCGCGCCCCTGGAGCCGCATCAGGCCGCGGACGCGGTCCGAGACCCAGGAGGCCGTCCAGGCGTGGGGCGGCGCCTCCCACACGCGGCCGCCGAAGACGGCGTACCGCAGGTCGCAGACCGTCGACAGGTCGTAGCGGTAGCGGACGAGCTCCACGGGGGCGCGCCTGGGCCCGGAGTCCAGGGCCGCGCGGTCCGCGGACGGCGGCTGCGGCAGGTGGACCCCGCCCTTCACGAGCCGGGAGAAGTGGCCGTCCGCGTCGTCTGCGGGCGAGGCCGTCGGACTCTGCCTCGCCGCCGTCGGGGTCTCGGCGGGCGCCGCGCCGGTGCCGCGCACGCCCAGCGCCGATCCGACCGCCACCAGTGCCGTCGCGGCCCCCGCGGCGAGGGCGCGGCGCCGGTGGCGGGTGCGGCGGCCCCGGGCGACCAGCGCGCCGGTCGGCGGCGCCGCGTCGACCGTGCCGTCCTGCTCCGCGAGCGCCCGCAGCGCACGCCGCAGCCCGTCCTCGTCGTGGTGGTTCATCGTGTGCCCCTTCCCGCGTAGACGGCGAGGGCGCCGGTGGCCCGCAGCCGCTCCAAGGCCCTGTTGGTCCGGCTCTTGACCGTCCCGGGCGAACAGCCGAGCAGCTCGGCCGTCTCCTCCACCGACAGGTCCTCGTAGAAGCGGAGCACCACCACGGCGCGCTGGGCGCGCGGCAGGGCGCCCAGCGCGCGGGCCAGCTCCAGCCGCGTCTCGGCGCCGTCCGCCATGTCCCGGCGGTCCGCCACGGCCGCGCCCTCGCCGCCGGGGTGGGCCGTCTCGGTGTGCCAGCGGCGGCGCCGCCAGGTCGCGTACAGGTTGACGACGACCTTGCGCGCGTACGCCTGCGGGGACGCCCAGCTGCCGGACCTGCCCCAGCGCAGGTACACCTTGACCAGCGCGGCCTGTACGAGGTCCTCGGCGGCGTGCCGGTCGCCGGTCAGGAGGCGGGCGGTGCGGAGCAGCGACGCGTAGGACGCCTCGGTGAACTCCGTGAAGTCCTGTTCGTGCGCCGTGTCCCTGCGCGTCGTCACCGGTGATCCCCTCGACCAGCGTGTGGCGGTCCCGGTGTCTGCTCGGAGGGACCCTGTCACCCACTCGACAACCTGGGGGACCGGACGGGTTCCGTCTTTTTCACGGCTCCGACGCGCGGCGGCCCCGGGGGTCTCCCCGGGGCCGCCGTGCTCGTGGGGCGGGTGTCAGAGGCTGACGCCGACCGTCACCGGCTCGTTGACCAGCGTGACCCCGAACGCGTCCCGGACCCCGGCGACGACCTCGCGGGCGAGGGCGAGCAGGTCCTCGGTGGTGGCCTCGCCGCGGTTGGTGAGGGCGAGGGTGTGCTTGGTGGAGATGCGGGCGGGCCCGCTGCCGTACCCCTTGGTGAACCCCGCCTTGTCGATCAGCCAGGCGGCCGACGTCTTGGTCCTGCCGTCTCCGGCCGGGTAGGCGGGCGGGGCGGCGTCGGGGCCGAGGCGGTCGCGTACGCGGTCGAGGAAGGCGGCGTACTCGGCGGCGTCGAGGATCGGGTTGGTGAAGAACGAGCCGGCGGACCAGGTGTCGTGGTCGTCGGGGTCGAGGACCATGCCCTTGCCCGCGCGCAGGGCGAGGACGGTCTCGCGGGCGGCGGCCACGGGGACGCGGTCGCCGGGCTCCACGCCGAGGGCGCGGGCGGTCTCGGCGTACCGGATGGGGGCGCTCATCCCCGCGGCGTCCTCCAGCTCGAAGCGGACGCGCAGCACGACGAAGCGGTCGGGGTCGGCCTTGAAGCGGCTGTGCCGGTACGAGAAGTCGCACTCGGCGCCGGTGAGGGTGACGGTCTCCTCGGCGCGGCGGTCGTACGCGACGACCTCGGTGAGCGTGGTGGCGACCTCCTGGCCGTACGCGCCGACGTTCTGGATCGGGGTGGCGCCGGCCGAGCCGGGGATCCCGGCCAGGCACTCGACGCCGGCGAGCCCGGCCTCGACCGTGCGGGCGACGGCGTCGCTCCACACCTCGCCGGCGGCGAGCTCCAGCCGCGTCCCGTCGAGGGTGAAGCCGCTGGTGGCGATGCGCAGGGCGGTGCCGTCGAAGCCCTTGTCGCCGATGACCAGATTGGACCCGCCGCCGATGATCAGCAGCGGCGTACCGGTCCGGTCGGCCTCGCGCACGGCGGCGACGACCTCGTCGTCGGTACGGGCCGTGATCAGCCGCCGGGCGGGGCCCCCGAGCCGGAACGTGGTCAGCGGGGCGAGCGGAGCGTCATGAGTAACCTGCACCCGCCCAGCCTACGGTGCGCCGACGACACCATCGGGGCGGGCGCGGGGTGGGGCGCGGACGCCGGTCGCGGCAGCAGGGGCCGGCGGCGACGCGCCCCTGAGCGGGGCCACCCGCGGGCGCCCCGGGCCGCAGGGGCCCGGCGGCGGGGTGCCGCCGGGCCCGGGTCCGCCGGGCGGGGGCTCAGGCCAGCTGGACCACGGCGCGGGACATGCCGAGGACCTTCTGCCCGTCGCTCGTGGCCGTCAGGTCGACGCGGACGCGGCGGTCGTCGAGCTTGGCGGCGACCTTGCCGGTGACCTGGATCAGCGCGCCCTTGTCGTCGTTCGGCACGACGACCGGCTTGGTGAAGCGGACGCCGTACTCGACCAGGGCGCCCGGGTCGCCCACCCAGTCGGTGACGACGCGCGCGGCCTCGGCCATGGTGAACATGCCGTGCGCGATGACGTCGGGCAGGCCGACCTCGCGGGCGAACTTCTCGTTCCAGTGGATGGGGTTGAAGTCGCCGGACGCGCCCGCGTACTGCACGAGGGTGGCGCGGGTCACGGGGAACGCGCCGGCCGGGAGTTCCGTGCCGACCTCGACCTCGTCGAAAGAGACCTTCGCGGTCATGGTGTTTCTCACGCCTCCTCTGCCGCACGCGCCACGAGCTTCGTCCACGCGGTGACGACGTGCTCGCCCGCCTCGTCGTGGACCTCGCCCCGGATGTCGAGGATGTCGTTGCCGGCGAGCGACTTGACCGCCTCGATGGTGGAGGTGACCGTCAGCCGGTCCCCCGCCCGTACGGGCCTGCTGTACGCGAATTTCTGGTCGCCGTGCACGACGCGGCTGTAGTCGAGCCCGAGCTGCGGGTCGGCGACCACCTCGCCGGCCGCCTTGAACGTGATGGCGAACACAAAAGTCGGCGGGGCGATCACATCGGGGTATCCGAGCGCTTTGGCGGCCTCCGTGTCGGTGAAGACGGGATTCGCATCGCCGATCGCCTCGGCGAACTCGCGGATCTTCTCCCGGCCGACCTCGTACGGTGCGGTGGGCGGATAGGTCCGCCCGACGAAGGACTGGTCGAGCGCCATGTACCCGGTACCTCCTGCTGTCCTGGCTCTGCTGCTGGGTGGTGCTGTGCGTGCCGTGGGGCGACGGTACGCGCCGTGGTGCGGCGGTACGCGCCGGGGGCCGGCGGTGCGTGCCGGGGTGCGGCAGTCACCGGGCCCGGTCCGCCGGACCACGGCCCGCCGGGCCCCGGTGCGCCGGGGCCGGGTCCGCCGGCCCGCGGACGCCTGCCCGCGGACGCCTGCCCCGGTGGCCTGCGGAAACGACACGAGGCCGCCCCCGGTGGGGACGGCCTCGTGTACGAGCCTGTTTCAGCGCGTTTCGCGGTGCGCGGTGTGCGCGTTGCAACGCGGGCAGTGCTTCTTCATCTCAAGACGGTCCGGGTTGTTGCGCCGGTTCTTCTTGGTGATGTAGTTCCGCTCCTTGCACTCCACGCAGGCCAGCGTGATCTTCGGGCGGACGTCGGTGGCAGCCACGTGAGTGCTCCTTGACGGACGGATGGACGGATGGAACGCAGAAAAGAGTAGCCGATCGAAGGACCGACCCCACAATCGGCTACTGGGAGTAGCGGTGACCGGACTTGAACCGGTGACACAGCGATTATGAGCCGCTTGCTCTACCGACTGAGCTACACCGCTTTGATGTATGGATCACCTCACCCGAAGGTGAGGATCTCCCCACACCAGAGCCCCAATACGGAATCGAACCGTAGACCTTCTCCTTACCATGGAGACGCTCTGCCGACTGAGCTATTGGGGCGAGCGATGAAGACATTACACGGTCTGCGGCCGTTCACCCAAATCCGTTCCCGAGGGGTCGCGGACCGGCCCTGAGCGGGCCCCCCGGAGGCCCCGCTCATGGCGCTGACCGGCGGCCGGCGGGCACGGCGCGGACGCCGCGCGTCCCACGCCCGGTACGACTAATGCGCTCCTCCTCGAAGCCGGGACGACGGCGTCCTAGGCTCGCCCTCGCGCCGCGCGATCTTGCCCGCGGACCGGCGCCCCTCCCCGTTCCTCCCTCCTCGCCCCGGGAGCCCGATGTCGTCCGACAGCCAGCAGCCGCGGCCGCCCGAGGGCGCCACCACCGACACCACGGCCCTGCTGCTGTGCGGCGCCCGCCTCGCGGACGGACGGACCGTCGACGTACGGCTCAGCGGCGGGCGCGTCGAGGCCGTCGGCACCCCCGGCAGCCTGGGGGCGCACGGCGCCCGCGTGGACCTCGCCGGGTACCTGCTGCTGCCGGCGCCCGCAGAGCCGCACGCCCACGCCGACACGGCCCTCGGCGCCGACGCGCCCGGGCCGGTCTCGTACGCCGCGGAGGACGTCCAGCGGCGCGCCACGGAGGCGGCGCTGCTGCAGCTGGGGCACGGGGCGACGGCGCTGCGGGCGCACGTGCGGATCGGGGACGTACAGGGGCTGGCGGTACTGGAGGCCGTACTGCAGGCGCGGCGTTCGCTGCGGGGGCTGGTGGACCTGACGACGGTGGCGGTGCCGCGGCTGCTGACGGGTGTGGCGGGGGCGGACGGGCTCGCGATGCTGCGGGACGCGGTGCGGATGGGCGCGTCGGTGGTGGGCGGCCGTCCGGATCTGGACCCGGACCCTGCGGGGTACGCGGAGGCGGTGCTGGAGGTGGCGGCGGAGTACGGCTGCGCCGTGGACCTGCACACCGACGGAGACGACCCGGCGCGGCTGGCGCGGCTGGCGGCGATGGCGGGCGGGCTGCGGACGGGGGTGGCGATCGGGCCGTGCGGGGCGCTGGGGCGGCTGCCGGCGGAGGCGCGGACGCGGGTGGCGGACCGGCTGGCGGCGGCCGGCGTGACGGTGACGTGCCTGCCGCAGGGCGGTTGCGCGGGTACGGAGGTGCGGGGGGTGGCGCCGGTGCGGCTGCTGCGGTCGGCGGGGGTGCGGATCGCGGCGGGCAGCGGCGCCCTGCGGGACGTGGCGAACCCGGTGGGGCGCGGCGATCCGCTGGAGGCGGCGTACCTGCTGGTGTCGCAGGGCGGGCTGCGGCCGGCGGACGCGTACGGGGCGGTGAGCGAGACGGCGCGGGAGGTGATGGGGCTGCCGCCGGTGCGGGTGGAGGCGGGCTTCCCGGCGGAGCTGCTGGCGGTGCGCGGGGAGCGGCTGGCGGGGGTGCTGTCGCTGGCGTACAGCAGGATCGTGGTGCACCGGGGGCGGGTGGTGGCGCGGACGAGCGCGGTGCGGGAGTACTGCGACTCGGCGGCGGCGCTGGAACTGCCCCGGCAGGCCCGGCCCGACGCGCGCCCCTGAGGCATCCGTGGGGTGTCGCGGGCCCGGCCGGGCGCGCGTCGTGGGCGCCGCGGGCGCGCGGGCCGTACGGTCGTGAGCATGCGCATTGTCATCGCTGGAGGACACGGTCGGATCGCGCGGCGCCTGGAGCGCCTGCTGGCGGCGGCCGGGCACGAGGTCGCGGGCATCATCCGGAAGCTGGAGCAGTCGGCCGCGGTACGGGAGGCGGGCGCCGAACCGGTGGTGCTGGACATGGAGTCGGCGTCGCTGGAGATGGTCGCGGCGGTGCTGCAGGGCGCGGACGCGGCGGTCTTCGCGGCGGGCGCGGGACCGGGGAGCGGGGCGGCCCGGAAGGACACGGTGGACCGCGACGCGGCGATCCTGTTCGCCGACGCGGCGGAACGGGCGGGCGTGCGGCGGCACCTGGTGGTGTCGTCGATGGGCGCGGACCCGGCGCACCGGGGCGACGAGGTGTTCGACGCGTACCTGCGCGCGAAGGGCGCGGCGGACGCGCACGTGCGCGGCAAGGACTCGCTGGACTGGACGATCCTGCGCCCCGGCATGCTGACGGACGACGCGGGCACGGGCCTGGTCCGCCTGGAGGCGTCGACGGGCCGCGGCCCGATCCCCCGCGACGACGTGGCGGCTGTCCTGGCCGAGCTCCTGGAGACCCCGGCGACCGCGGGCCTCACCCTGGAACTCGTCTCGGGCAACACCCCGATCCCGGTCGCGGTACGGGGGGTGGCGGGGAACTGAGCCACGGGCCCCGGCGACCGGCCGTCCCGTTGCCCCGCATGCTTCCGCCGTCGGCCGGCGACAGAAGCCGATGGATTGTCAGTGGCGTCTGATGTGATGGAGGTGCTCGTACTCGGGGAGGACGCGAGATGGATAGACGCGATGTGATGGGCCTGCTCGGCAAGCTGGAGCCCGGCAATCGGAGCACAGGTCAGGCGCTACACCGCCCGCTCCTGGTGCTGTGGGCCATCGGTCAGGCCGTGCGGGGAATGCCGCGTTTGCAGCGCTGGTCGGACGTCAGCGCGGCGGTGGGGCCTCTGATCGCGCGGTATGGGGGCGGCAGTAACTACCGTGAGGCGGCCCTGCACCCCTTCTGGGCCCTTCGAGGAAATGACCTCTGGGAAGTCGAGGGCGCGGAAGAGCTGAGTTTGACGAGTGAGGGTCGCCGACCGCGTCTGTCGTCTCTCGACTCGCTGAACCCCCTTGCCGGCCTCCCCGAGCCGGTCTACGAGCGCCTGGTCAAGGACCCGGAGTTGGCGCCCTGGGCGGTGGGCACCTTGTTGCTGCGGTTCTTCACACCGGCGCCTGCCGGCTTGTTGGAGGACCTGGGCTTGACGGGTCTGATGGCAGGGCGCGAGGCGACGGCGCTGCGTCCGCTGATGGGTGAGACCTTTCCCGACCGCAGGGCGATTGCCGATACTTACGGCGGAAACCGAGTCCGCGGCATCACCCCGTTGGGCGACGGCATTCTGACGGTCTTTTCAGACGAGAAGGGGCCGTACGCGGACGGGCGCATACCGGAGACGAACTGGATCGCCTACACCGGTGACGGGCTGTCGGGTGACCAGCAGCTGGTCGGTGGCAACAAGTCCATGGCTGTGTACCAGGAGCAGCAGAGGGCGCTGAGGTACTGGCACCGGCCGTATGGGGGCGAGTGGGCGTTCGAGACGTGGGCGGTCATCGTGCAGCGGTGGCTGCGCTGGGGCACTGGGGAAGACGGCCGGAAGCGGAAGGAGTACGTCTGGGTCCTGGCCCCGGTCCTCTCCCCGCTCCGGGAAACCTGGCCCAGCGCGGTACTTCAGGCGCTCGCGGAGGATGACGGGCGGCTGCACGACGAGACGCTCCATGCCACGCTCGCCGCCGGCGTCGATTCCGGAAACCTCCAACTCGACAACCGTGAGCGATACAGGCGCCTGGCGAAGGCGGCCCGGGTACGGGAGGAAAGCCGCACCCGGCGGTCCTCGCTCACGACGGTTGAACGCTTCCTTCGGTCAACCACCGCCCGGGAGGCGGTGCTGCTGCGCAGTGATGGCCGCTGCGAAAACCCGACCTGCCTTGGGCACCCTCTGGAGCGCACGGACGCGGACGCCCCGCTGCTGGAGGTGGATCACGTGAAGGACCTTGCGCGGGGTGGGCCGGACATCCCCGAGTCGATGATCGCCCTCTGCCCGAACTGTCACGCCCTGAAAACTCGCGGCAGGGGCCGTCGTGAGCTCCAGCAGGTACTGCTGGCCGAGGCCCTCCGCCGCCACAAGGAGTTCCTGAGGTAGGGGCTGTCAGACCCGGGCGGTTGAGCGGAGAGGGCTCGGCCGCCCGGCAGGTGCCGGCCAGGGTTGGGCGGGGGCGCCTGAGGGACTGTCGGTTCAGGTGAGGCCCGGAGGGCCGAGCCAGGCGAGGGGTGTATGACCTTCGTCACGTGCCGCTCAGGGCGGCTGAGGTCCGGGGTGGGGTCGCGGATTGGCGGCCGGGTGCGCGGTGGTTCCTCAGGGGGTGGCGGCGTCGTGACGGGCTTCGCTTGGTTGGGGCAGCACCGTAGCGGTGTCCCTGCCGTGGCCGGCAGGGGCGGGCCGGGAGTCCGCGCGCTCATCTCGCCCAGACGCCCTGGCGAGCCGGGCCAGGCCTGCCCTGCTGACGCAGCGGAACGGCCCCTGTCCTGCGTTTCCGCAGTTCAGGGGCCGTTCGCATCGCGTGGCGGCGCCAGGATTCGAACCTGGGTAGGCTAAGCCGACGGATTTACAGTCCGCTCCCATTGGCCACTCGGGCACACCGCCATGGGATGTCACCTTGAGCGCCTCCTTTCGGCGGTGCTCGCTGGCAACGACGTAAACAATACCTGATCCCAGGGGGTGGTTCGCCACCGGATTTGATCAGCCCTGGGGGTAGGCGGGGGTGGCTAGGCTTGGGGTGGCGGTCGGCGCTGGGCCGCCGCTCACCCACCACCCGAGGCAAGGAGCCACAGGACATGGCCGACTCCAGTTTCGACATCGTCTCGAAGGTCGAGCGGCAGGAGGTCGACAACGCCCTCAACCAGGCGGCGAAGGAGATCTCCCAGCGCTACGACTTCAAGAACGTCGGGGCGTCGATCTCCTGGTCCGGCGACAAGATCCTGATGCAGGCGAACTCCGAGGAGCGGGTCAACGCGATCCTCGACGTCTTCCAGTCCAAGCTGGTGAAGCGCGGCATCTCGCTGAAGGCGCTGGACGCCGGCGAGCCGCAGCTGTCCGGCAAGGAGTACAAGATCTTCGCGACGATCCAGGAGGGCATCTCCCAGGAGAACGCCAAGAAGGTCGCCAAGATCATCCGCGATGAGGGCCCGAAGGGTGTCAAGGCGCAGGTGCAGGGCGAGGAGCTGCGGGTCAGCTCCAAGAGCCGGGACGACCTGCAGGCCGTGATCGCGCTGCTGAAGGGCAAGGACTTCGACTTCGCGCTGCAGTTCGTGAACTACCGCTGACCTGGCCGGTCGGCGAACTTGGCGGGGGCGGGGCGGTCCGGGGACCGGCCCGCCCCCGCTTTGTCCGTCGGTGCCCTCGTGTCGGATTTCCGCCAGCGGTGGGTGGGCGACGGGGCCAGACTGGGGGCATGACGGTGTACGCGCGGCTCGACGGGCCGCTGGGCAGCATGTTGGTGGTGGGCGAGGAGACCCCGGACGGGTCCGCGGCGTTGGCGTCGCTTTCGCTGCCCGGGCAGAAGGGCGCGGTCGCCGTGCGGGACGGATGGCGGCACGCGCCCGGGGCGTTCACCCGCGTCGCCGAGCAGCTGGACGGCTACTTCGCCGGGCGTCTGCGGGCATTCGACCTGCCGCTGGCGCAGGGCGCGGGGACGCCGTTCCAGCGGCGGGTGTGGCAGGCGCTGGAGGAGATCCCATACGGCGCCACCGCCACGTACGGGGAGATCGCGGCGCGCGTCGGGGTGTCCGGCGCGGGCGTGCGGGCCGTGGGGACCGCCATCGGACGCAACCCTCTGCTGGTCGTGCGGCCGTGCCATCGGGTGATCGGGGCGGACGGGACGCTGCGGGGGTACGCGGCGGGGCCGGAGCGCAAGGAGCTGCTGCTCGGCCTGGAGGGTGCGCTCGTACGGTGACGGACGCGCTGTTCCCGCTGGGCCGCGGGCGGGCCGAGGTCGCGCCCGGGGCGGTGCACGTGCCGGGCTGGCTGGGCCTGGAGCGGCAGCGGGAGCTGGTCGAGGCGTGCCGGGCGTGGGCGCGCGGGCCGGTGCCGATCCGCCGCACGGTGCTGCCGGGCGGCGGGGTGATGTCGGTGCGGACCGTGTGCCTGGGCTGGCACTGGCTGCCGTACCGGTACTCGCGGACCGCCGACGATGTGAACGGGGCGCCCGTCGCGCCCTTCCCCGACTGGCTCGGCAACCTCGGCCGGGAGGCCGTCACCGCCGCGTACGGGCAGGACGGCGGCTACCGGCCCGACGCGGCGCTGGTCAACTTCTACGACGGGGACGCCCGCATGGGCATGCACCAGGACCGCGAGGAGCGGTCGGGCGCTCCCGTGGTGTCGCTGAGCATCGGGGACGCCTGCCTCTTCCGCTTCGGCAACACCGAGGGGCGGGGCCGGCCGTACACGGACGTGCGGCTGGAGTCGGGTGACCTGTTCGTCTTCGGCGGGCCGTCGCGCTTCGCCTACCACGGTGTGCCGAAGGTGTATCCGGACACCGGCGATCCCGCGGTGGGGCTGCGCGCCGGGCGGCTGAACATCACGCTGCGGGAGACCGGGCTCGGTGGGGGCGGGTCGGTCACGGGGTGACTCCTGTCGGGGTGGCGTGGGCGTGCAGGCGGCGCGGGGCTCGTGGTGCGGGTGGGGGCCGCGGGGCTGAGTAGGGTGCCGCGCATGGCAGAGACTTTGCGGCGGTCGCTCGGGCTGTTCGACGCGGTCGTGATCGGGCTGGGCTCGATGGTGGGCGCCGGCATCTTCGCGGCGCTCGGTCCCGCCGCCGCGGCCGCCGGGAGCTGGCTCCTGGTGGGGCTGGCGCTGGCGGGCGGCGTCGCGTACTGCAACGCGATGGCGTCGGCGCGGCTGGCCGCGCGCTATCCGGCGTCGGGCGGCACCTATGTGTACGGGCGTGAGCGGCTGGGTCCCTTCTGGGGGTATCTGGCGGGCTGGGCGTTCGTCGTCGGCAAGACCGCTTCGTGCGCGGCGATGGCGCTGACCGTGGGCGTGTACGTGTGGCCGGAGCAGGCGCACGCGGTGGCGGTGGCCGCCGTGGTGGCGCTGACGGCGGTGAACTACGGCGGGGTGCAGAAGTCGGCGCTGGTGACGCGGTCGATCGTGGCGGTGGTCCTGGCGGTGCTGGCGGCCGTGGTGGTGTCCTCCCTCGGGTCGGGTGCGGCGGACGCCGGGCGGCTGGGGCTCGGCGGTGACGCCTCGCCGGGCGGGGTGCTGCAGGCGGCGGGGCTGCTGTTCTTCGCGTTCGCCGGGTACGCCCGGATCGCCACGCTCGGCGAGGAGGTCCGGGACCCGGAGCGGACGATCCCGCGGGCGATTCCGCTGGCGCTGGGTATCGCGCTGGTCGTGTACGTGTGCGTGGCGGTCTCCGTTCTGTCGGTGCTGGGCTCCGGGCGGCTGGGCGGGGCCGCGGCGCCGCTCGCCGAGGCGATGCGGGCGGCCGGGGCCGACGGGATGGTCCCGGTGGTGCGGGCGGGTGCCGCGGTGGCGGCGCTCGGTTCGCTGCTGGCGCTGATCCTGGGCGTGTCGCGGACGACGCTCGCGATGGCGCGGGACGGCCATCTGCCTCGTACGCTCGCCGCCGTCCACCCGCGTTTCCGGGTGCCGCACCACGCGGAGCTGGTGGTGGGGCTGGTCGTCGCGGTGGTGGCGGCCACCGCCGACCTGCGGGGTGCGATCGGCTTCTCGTCGTTCGGTGTGCTGGTGTACTACGCGATCGCCAACGCCTCGGCGTGGACGCTCGACTCGCGGCTGTCGTCGGTGCGGGTCCTGGCGGCCTGCGGGCTGGCCGGCTGCCTGGCGCTGGCCTTCGCGCTGCCGCTGTCGTCGGTCCTGGCGGGCGCGGGCGTGCTCGCCGCGGGCGCCGTGCTGTACGCCGTGCGCGCCGGGTCCGGGAACGGAGACGGGCTGGAGCGGTAGCGGGGTGGCGGTCGGTGCGCGGTGCTCTCCCGTCCGGCCTGCGGCAGCGGGGTGGCGGTCGCTGCAGCGGAGCTCTCCTGGCCGGCCTGGGGCAGCGGTACGAGGGGTCGGGGCCGTCCTCAGGGCCGGTTCGGCCGGGCTGTCGCGGGCGGGGGGGCGCGGCGTGCGGCCGCGTCGTCCCGCCACCCTCATATGCGTACGGCCGCCGAGCGCGCGCGGTGGTCCGGCCACGGGGGCAGGTCGCCCCCGGTGAAGTCCTCCTCGTCCTCGGCGAACCAGCCCGTGCCCTCCAGCCACGCCGTGAGCCACGCGGCGAGGCTCGGCGCCAGGACGTACCAGGCGCGGTCGGCATCGCCCGGGTTGGGCTCGAACAGCAGCACCGTGCCGTCCGGCGAGCGGCAGTCGACGCAGGCGAGCATCGCGCAGCCCAGGTCCGCGACCGGCAGGACGCCCTCCGGCCACGGCCAGTCATCCGGCTCCTCCCCCGCGCCGCGGGCCCGGAACGCCTCGTACCGCGAGACGGCGCCGCGCAGGGGGAACAGGCCGTAGTCGGGGCCGAAGTCACCGTCCCCGATCGTCGTGTGGACGGCCGCGAGCAGTGGGGGCAGGCGGAAGCCCAGGGCGGTCTCGGCGGCTTCGACGTCGGCCGGGGCGACGGGCGGCGGGACGCCGCGCGGCCTGCCGGCCAGGGGACGGGTGCGGGTGGCGGACGCGGCCTTCCCGACACGGCTAAGTAGCTCTGCGTAGTCGGTCATGTGTCCATCATGGGCCACGCCACCGACAACCGGCCGGGCCTGTGGACAACTACCAGCGGCTGGTGAAGGGCTGGTCGGTGGGGACGATCTCCTTGCCCAGCGGGAGCAGGGACACCGGGATCAGCTTGAAGTTGGCGATGCCGAGCGGGATGCCGATGATCGTGAGGCACTGGGCGATGCCCGTGACGACATGGCCGAGCGCCAGCCACCAGCCGGCGAGGAGCAGCCACAGCACATTGCCGACGAAGGACGCGCCGCCCGCGCCGCGGCGGTCCACGACCCTGCGGCCGAAGGGCCAGAGGGCGTAGCCGCCGATGCGGAAGGCGGCCAGGCCGAACGGGATGCCGATGACGGTCACGCAGAGCAGGACGCCGGCGACCAGGTAGCCGAGGAACAGCCACAGGCCGGCGAGTATCAGCCAGATGATGTTGAGGATCGTCTTCACGGGCGGTGACCTGCCATCTGTTCGAGCCGGGCGATCCGTTCCGCCATCGGCGGGTGGGTGGAGAACATCCGGGCCATGCCCTGGCCCGGCCGGAACGGGTTGGCGATCATCATGTGGCTGGCCGTCTCGATGCGCGGCTCGGGCGGCAGCGGCAACTGCCGGGTGCCCGCCTCCAGCTTGCGCAGGGCGCTCGCGAGGGCCAGCGGATCGCCGGTGAGCCGCGCGCCGGAGGCGTCCGCCTCGTACTCGCGGGCGCGGCTGATCGACAGCTGGATGACGGAGGCGGCGATCGGGCCGAGGATCATGATCAGCAGCATGCCGAGGAGGCCGGGGCCCTCTTCGTCGTCCGAGCGGCCGACCGGGATGAGCCAGGCGAAGTTCACCAGGAACACGATCACGGACGCGAGGGCGCCGGCGACCGACGAGATGAGGATGTCCCGGTTGTAGACATGGCTCAGCTCGTGTCCGATGACGCCGCGCAGCTCCCGCTCGTCGAGCAGCCGCAGGATGCCCTCCGTGCAGCACACGGCGGCGTTGCGCGGATTGCGGCCGGTCGCGAACGCGTTGGGGGCCTGGGTGGGCGAGATGTACAGGCGCGGCATCGGCTGCCGGGCCTGCGTGGACAGTTCGCGGACCATCCGGTACAGCTGCGGCGCCTCGAACTCGCTGACCGGGCGGGCCCGCATCGCGCGCAGCGCCAGCTTGTCGCTGTTCCAGTACGCGTACGCGTTGGTCCCGAGGGCGACCAGGACGGCGACGACCAGGCCTGTGCGCCCGAAGAAGCCGCCGATCAGGATGATCAGCGCGGACAGTCCTCCGAGGAGTACGGCGGTCCTGAGCCCGTTGTGCCGGCGGTGCACGGTACGCCCTCCAAGTGGTGCGGCAGGGGAACCCTTCGCTGATGTTGCTCCACTCTCCAGTGGACCCTCCCGTACTGGTCAACGCCAGGCGGGAGTGGCGGGTTCCCCGCCGGGCCGCGGGGCGCCGCGGGGCCGTACGGGTGAGGCGCAGGGAAGGCGGGCGAGGCCGCGGCAAGCCGGTCCGGGCCCCGGCGGGGAGCCCGGACCGGCAGGCGGGTCCGGCGGCGGCCCGTCAGAAGAGGGTGGCCGCCGCGAAGCGGAGGACCCACTGCGGGTAGCCCGACAGCAGGACGCCGACGGCGGCGGTCGCCGCGATGGCCACCGTCACGGGGGTGGGCGCCCGGCGGCGTGCGGCGGCCCTCGCGGGAGCGCCTCCGGGCGCGCCCTCGGCGCTCTCCGCCGCATGCTTCGCCGGGGCGCCCGCAGGGGCGCGGAAGAGGACGGCCGTCCAGCGCAGGTAGTAGTACAGGGCGACGACCACGTTCACGCCCATGACGACGGCGAGCCAGCCGAGACCGGCGTCGACGGCGGAGGCGAAGACGACGACCTTGGCGAACAGGCCGATGACGCCCGGCGGCAGGCCGGCCAGGCACAGCAAGAAGAACGCCATGGCGAGCGCGGTGACCGGCCGGGTCGCGTACAGGCCCCGGTAGTCGGCGATCCGGTTCTCCGGGTGCGTACGGGCGACGAGCGCGGCGACGGCGAAGGCGCCCAGGTTCACCACGGCGTACATCAGCGCGTACGCGACGGTGGCGCCGATCTGCAGGTCGCTGGAGTACGCGGCGGCGGCGACCGGCACCAGCAGGTACCCCGCCTGGCCGACGGAGGACCAGGCCAGGAGGCGGACGGCGCTTCGCGCGCGCGTGGAGACCTGCCGCAGGGCCGCGACATTGCCGACGGTCATGGTGAGCGCGGCGAGCACGGCGAGGGCCGGGCCCCACACGTCGGCGTACGACGGGAACGCGACGACGGTCACGAGGATCAGGCCGGTGAAGCCCACGGCCTTGCCGACGACGGACAGGTACGCGGCGACGGGCAGCGGCGCGCCGACGTAGGTGTCGGGCACCCAGAAGTGGAAGGGCGCGGCGGCCGTCTTGAAGGCGAAGCCGACGAGGGTCAGGGCGACGCCGGCCTTCGCGAGGGTGCCGAGCTGGGCCGGGACGTCGTCGAGCTGCTGGGCGATCTCCGTGAGGTGGAGGGTGCCCGTGGCGGCGTAGACGAAGCTGACGCCGAGCAGGGTGACGGCGGTCGCGGTGACGGAGGACAGGAAGAACTTCAGCGCCGCCTCGCCCGACATGCGGTCGCCGCGCTTGAGGCCGACCAGCGCGAAGGCGGGCAGCGACGCGACCTCCAGGGCGACGACGAGGGTGGCGAGGTCGCGGGAGGCGGGCAGCAGGGCGGCGCCCGCGGCGGAGGACAGCAGCAGGAACCAGAACTCGCCCGCCGGGAGCTCCTTCCTGGTGTCCGTGACGGACAGCAGGGCGGTGAGGAGGGCGCCGCCGAGGACCAGGAGCTGGATGGCGAGGGTGAAGTGGTCGGCGGTGTAGCTGCAGGCGTCGGGGTCCTGCGTGAGGCAGAACGTGGCGCGGTCCCCGGCGCGGAGCGGCAGCAGCGCCAGGAGCGCGGCGGCGAGGCCTGCCGTGGCCGTCCAGGCGAGCAGCGCCTTGCGGGCCGGGGGCAGGAACAGGTCGGCGACGAGGACGGCGAGGGCGACGACGGCGGCGATGGTCGGCGGGGCGACGGCGGCCCAGTCGACGGCCTGCACGAGGTCGCCGCCGGCGGGCGCCGCTGCCAGGGCGGCTCCGTCGGCGGGCGCCGCTGCCAGGGCGGTGGGGGCGGTCACGGCGGGGGCGGTCACGACTTGCCTCCTGCGAGGAGCTGCTGCACGGCCGGGTCGGTGAGGCCGAGGAGGACCGCGGGCCAGAGTCCGGCGAGGACGGTGAGGGCGGCGAGCGGGGTCCAGGCGGCGAACTCGTACGCCTGGACGTCGGCGATCGGCGGCTCGCCGGCGGCGGGCCTGGCGCCCATGCAGACGCGGCGGACGACGACCAGGAGGTACGCGGCGGTGAGCAGCGTGCCGAAGCAGGCGACGGCCGTGTAGGTGAGGAACGCGGGGCGGCTGAGGCCCTCGGCGGGCTGGAACGCGCCGAACATGGCGAGCATCTCGCCCCAGAACCCGGCCAGCCCCGGCAGGCCGAGGGAGGCGACGGCGCCGAAGGCGAGGAGGCCGCCGAGGCGGGGGGCGCGGCCGTACAGGGCCGCGCCGGTCGCGCCGGCGAGGGTGTCGAGGTCGGCCGTCCCGTACCGGTCCTTGATCGCGCCGACGAGGAAGAAGAGGAGGCCGGTGATCAGGCCGTGGGCGATGTTGGCGAAGAGGGCGCCGTTGACTCCGGTCGGGGTCATGGAGGCGATGCCGAGGAGGACGAAGCCCATGTGGCCGACGGAGGAGTAGGCGATCAGGCGCTTCAGGTCGCCCCTGGCGCCGGACCGGGCGAGGGCGAGGCAGGCCAGGGAGCCGTAGATGATCCCGGCGACCGCGAAGGCGGCGAGGTACGGGGCGAAGACGTGCATGCCCTCGGGGGCGATCGGCAGGACGATCCGGACGAATCCATACGTGCCCATCTTGAGCAGGACGCCGGCGAGGAGCACCGAGCCGACGGTCGGGGCGGCCGTGTGGGCGTCGGGCAGCCAGCTGTGCAGCGGCCACATCGGGGTCTTCACGGCCAACCCGATCCCGATCGCCAGAACCGCGATGACCTGCAGTGATGTGCTGAGGTCACGGCCGTTGTCAGTGGCGAGTGCCACCATGTCGAAGGTGCCGGCCTTCAGCCCGACGAGGAGGAGGCCGAGCAGCATCACGACCGAGCCGAGGAGGGTGAAGAGGATGAACTTCCAGGCGGCGGCCTGCCGCCCCTCGCCGCCCCACCGGGCGATCAGGAAGTACATCGGGATGAGCACCATCTCGAAGGCCAGGAAGAACAGCAGCAGGTCGAGGACGGCGAAGGTCGCGAGCGTGCCGGACTCGAGGACGAGGAGCAGCGCGACGAAGCCCTTGGCGGAGGGGCCGGCGGGCCGCTTGAAGTAGCTGTACAGCGCGCAGAGGAAGGTCAGCAGCGCGGTCAGGACCAGGAGGGGGAGTGAGATGCCGTCGACACCGAGGTGGATGCGCACGTCGAGTGCGGGGATCCAGCTGATGTCCGTCGTGGCCTGCATCCTCGACGGCTGGTCGTGGTCGAAGCCCAGGGTGAGCGCGATGGCGGCGGCGAGGACCGCGCCGGTCACGGTCATGCCGTGGCGGAGCACGGCCTGGTCGGGCGACTTCCCCTTCAGCCCGGGCGGGGCGGGCAGGAGGGCCGCCGCGGCGCCGATGAGCGGGCCGGCGACGATGAACGCGAGAAGGAACTGCATCACGGATTCGCTGATATCGATCACGGCTCACGCTCCGGCGGCGACGAGGACGGCGGCGACCGCCAGGACGACGGAACCGGCGAGCAGGACGCTGAGGTAGGTCTGCACATTGCCGGTCTGGGCGCGGCGCACGGCGGCGCCGAGCAGGCCGGTCGTGGTGCCCGCCCCGCGGACGTACGTCTCGACGACCTCCCGGTCGAGGAACCGGACCAGTGAGGCCGCGGCGCGGACCGGGCGGACGAACAGGGCGGTGTAGACGGCGTCCAGGTGGAAGCCGGTGGCGGCGTGCCGGTGGAGCGGGCCGAGGAGGAGCCGTCCCGGGTCGGCCGGGTCGGGCGCGGAGGCGATGGAGCCGTACGCCGGGGTGTGGGTGGCGATGGCCTCGGCCTCGGAGACGGCCGGTTCGGCTTCGGGGTGGGCGGCGACGGCACCGATCGGTACGTGCGCGGCGCGGGCGGTGGCCCGGCGCCAGGCGGCGTAGGTGACCAGGCCGCCGATGAGGGCGAGGCCCGTGCCGAGGACCGCGGTGGTGGTGGTCGGGGTGAGGGCGTTGCCGTCGAACCAGTCGTCGAGGGAGGTGACGGTCAGGCCGAACGCGAGGGAGGGCACGGCGAGCACCCACAGGACGGCGTTCATGGCGGCGGGCTGCCGGCCGTGGTCGGGGGCCTCGGCGCCCTTGCCGTGGAAGGCGAGCAGCCACAGGCGGGCCGCGTAGGCGGCGGTGAGGAGGGCCGTGGCCAGTCCGGCGGCGAGGACGATCCAGCCGGCGCCGGCCGGGGCGACGTCCCGGTCGCCGAGGGCGGTGTGCTCGGCGGCGACGAGGACGGCTTCCTTGGAGAAGAAGCCGGCGAACGGGGGGATGGCGGCGAGCGCGAGGAGGGCGACCGTCATCGTCCAGTACGCGTCGGGGATGCGCCGGGCGAGGCCGCTCATACGGGACATGGCGGCGAGCGAGTTGGTGCCGGCGGCGTGGATGATCACGCCGGCGGCGAGGAACAGCAGCGCCTTGAACGCGCCGTGCGACAGGAGGTGGAAGACGGCGGCGCCGCGGTCGCCGACGGCGAGAGCGCCGGACATGTAGCCGAGCTGGCCGATGGTCGAGTAGGCGAGGACGCGCTTGATGTCGTCCTGGGCGAGCGCGGCGAGGGCCGAGCCGACCATGGTGAGCGCGGCCATCACGGCGAGGACGGTCATCGCCGCGGCGGAGGCGGCGAAGACGGGGAGGAGGCGCGCGATGAAGTAGACACCGGCGGCGACCATCGTCGCGGCGTGGATGAGCGCGGAGACCGGCGTGGGGCCGGCCATCGCGTCGGGGAGCCAGGTGTGCAGCGGGAACTGGGCGGACTTGCCCGCGACCCCGGCGAGGAGCAGCAGCGCCACGACGGTCGGGTGGTCGAGGCCGCCCGCCGCGACGGAGCCGAGGACACCGGTGATCCGGAAGGTGCCGGCGTCGGCGGCCAGCGCGAACAGGCCGATGAGGAACGGGACGTCGCCGAGCTTGGTGACGAGGAACGCCTTCAGGGAGGCGGCCCGCGCCTCGGGGGTCTCCCAGTAGTGGCCGACGAGGAAGTACGAGCAGATGCCCATGACCTCCCAGCCGACCAGCAGCACCATCAGGTCGCCGGAGTAGACGACGAGCAGCATCGCGGAGGTGAAGAGGGAGACGAGCGCCGCGTACGAGGGGTAGCGGGGGTCGTCGCGCAGATAGCCGGTGGAGTAGATCTGCACGCAGGTGGCGACGACGCCGACGAGTACGGCGGTGAGGGCGGCGAACCCGTCGATGTGGAGGGCCAGCTCGATCGGGACGGAGCCGGTCGGGGTGAGCTGGGTCGCGGCGTCGACGGCCTTCCCGCCGCCCTGCCGTACGGCGACGAGGACGGCGAGGACGAGCGCGGCGAGCGTCGGCAGGACGGCGAGGGGGCGCACGAAGCCGGGCGCGGTGCGGCCGGTGAGGAGGCCGGCGGCGGCGCCCAGGAACGGGAGGAGGGGGACGAGGACGGCGAGGGTCGTGGTGGTCACGCGGTGGCCTCAGCCTTCTTGCCGGTCGTCTGCTCGTGGGCGGCCCGGTCGTCCGCCCGGTCGTCGGGGGCCTCGTCGGTGTCGGGGTCCGGGCCGCCGCCGGGGGGCTCGGTGTTGTCGCGGAGCCGGTCGATGTCGGCGGTGCCCCGGTTCCGGTACACCATCAGCACGATCGCGAGGCCGATGCCGATCTCGGCGGCGGCGATGGCGATGGTGAAGAGGGTCAGCGCCTGGCCGGCGTGGAGGGTGTCGCGGAGCCAGACGTCGAAGGCGACGAGGTTGAGGTTGACGGCGTTGAGCATCAGCTCGACGGACATCAGGACGAGGATGGCGTTGCGGCGGGCGAGGACGCCGTACAGGCCGGTGCAGAAGAGGAGCACGGCGAGGACCGCCGGGTAGGCGAGGTGCATCAGCGGGTGCCCTCCGTGTCCGTGCCGGCCTTCTTGCCGCCGCCGGCCCCGTTGCCCGTGGCGGCGGCGCCGGCCCTGCCGGGCGTGTCGGCCTCGTCGGCCGGGTCGGCCTTGCGGGACAGGACGATCGCGCCGACGAGCGCGGCGAGGAGGAGGACGGAGAGCGCCTCGAAGGGGAGGACCCAGTTCCGGAAGAGCATCTCGCCGGAGACGCGGGTGGTGCCCTGGGCGGGACCGTCGAGGTCGATCCAGGTCGTGCGGAAGGCGTCCACGACGACCCACACGAGGGCGGCCGCGGCGGCGACGGCCACGACGAGCGCGGCGGGCCGGTTGCCCGAGTCCGCGTCCGGGGAGCGGCCGATGGGCGCCTTGGTGAGCATGAGGCCGAAGAGGAGGAGGACGACGACGGAGCCGACGTAGATGAGGACCTGCACCCAGGCGATGAACTCGGCGGTGAGCAGCAGGTACTCGACGGCGATCCCGCCGAGGGCGACGACCAGCCAGAGGGCGGCGTGGACCAGCTGGCGGGTGGTCACGGTGACGACGGCGGCGGCGAGGGTGACGACGCCGACGAGGAGGAACGCGATCTCCGTGCCGGTGGGCGAGAGGAAGCCGGGTGCGGCGAGGTGCGACAGGGCGGGCGCCGTGGCGGGCGTCATGCGGTGTCTCCCTCGCTGTCGGCGGGCGGGTTGGCGGGCCGGCCGGACGCCGCCTCTCCGGGGGCGGACTGTCCGGGCGCCGCCTCTCCGGGGGCGGACTGCTCGGGGGCGGACTGCTCGGCGGCGGCTTGCTCGGCGGCTGCCTGTTCGGCGGCGCGCTGGGCGGCGAGCTTGTCGGCCGTCTTGCGGGCGGCGGCCAGTTCCTTCGGCTCCTCCGCGCCCGGGTCCAGGGCGGGCGGCTCCGGGACGGTCCACATCCACTCGCGGAGCTTGTCCCGCTCGTGCGTGAGGTCGCGGATGTCGGTCTCCGCGTACTCGAACTCCGGCGACCAGAACAGCGCGTCGAAGGGGCACACCTCGATGCAGATACCGCAGTACATGCAGAGGGCGAAGTCGATGGCGAAGCGGTCGAGGACGTTGCGGCTGCGCTCGCGGCCGCCGGGCGCGGCGGGCGGCACCGTCTCCTTGTGGGAGTCGATGTAGATGCACCAGTCGGGGCACTCGCGGGCGCAGAGCATGCAGACCGTGCAGTTCTCCTCGAACAGGCCGATCACGCCTCGGGTGCGGGGCGGGAGCTCGGGCTGCACGTCGGGGTACTGCGCGGTGTGGCTCCGCTTCGTCATCGTCCGCAGCGTGACGGCCAGGCCCTTGGCGAGACCGGAGCCGGGGATCGGAGGCATTACTGGATCACCACCTTGACGAAGCCGGTGAGGGCGATCTGGGCGAGGGCGAGCGGCACGAGCGTGGTCCAGGCGAGCTTCTGCAGCTGGTCCTCGCGCAGCCGCGGGTAGCTCACGCGCAGCCAGATCACGACGAAGGCGAGCACGGCCGTCTTCAGCAGCGTCCACACCCAGCCCAGGCCGTCGGCGCCGAACGGGCCGTGCCAGCCGCCCAGGAACAGGACGGTGGTCAGACCGCACAGCACGACGATGCCCGCGTACTCGGCAAGCAGGAACAGGGCGAAGCGCAGTCCGGTGTACTCGGTGTACGCGCCGAAGATGATCTCCGAGTCGGCGACCGGCATGTCGAACGGCGGGCGCTGCAGCTCGGCGAGGCCCGCGACGAAGAACACCAGCGCGCCGACGATCTGCCAGGGCAGCCACCACCACTCGAACGCGTCGAGGATGCCCGGCAGCGACACGGTGCCGGCCGCCATCGCGACGGACGCGGCGGCCAGCAGCATCGGCAGCTCGTACGCGAGCAGCTGCGCGGCGGTGCGCAGGCCGCCCAGCAGGGAGAACTTGTTCGCGGACGCCCAGCCCGCCATCAGCGAGCCGAGCACGCCCACGCCCATGACGGCGAGGACGAAGAAGATGCCCGCGTCGACCACCACGCCGACCGCGCCCTCACCGGGGCCGATCGGGATGGCGACGAGGACGAGGAGGTACGGGAGGAGGGCGACGGCCGGGGCGAGCTGGAAGATGCGGCGGTCGGCGTTGGCCGGGACCACGTCCTCCTTCTGCGCGAACTTCACGCCGTCCGCGACGAGCTGCGCCCAGCCGTGGAAGCCGCCCGCGTACATGGGGCCCAGGCGGCCCTGCATGTGCGCCATCACCTTGTGCTCGGTCTGGCCCACGACGAGGGGCAGGACCAGGAACACGGCGAAGACGACGACCAGGCGGAGGGCGACGTCGAGTACGTCGTTCACGCGTCGTCTCCTTCGGTTCCTTCGGTTCCTTCGGTTCCTTCGGGGCCTCGGGTTCCTTCGGGGCCTTGGGCGTCTCGGGGCTTCCGGGCCCGGGGGCCGGCGGGCCCTGCGGGTTCCGCAGGCGCGGCGGGCTCCGCGGGCTCCGCAGGCGCGGCGGGCTCCGAAGGCCCTGCGGGCTCCGAAGGCGCGGCGGCCTCCGCAGGCGCGGCGGGCTCCGAAGGCCCTGCGGGCTCGGCGGGCTCCGTGGGCTCGGCGGGGTCGTCGAAGGCCGGGCGCGGGTTGTTCCACGGGGCGTCCGCGCTGCGGGTGCGCGGAGGCGCCGCCGGGGCGGGCCGCCCGGGTGCCGGTGCCTCCGGCGGGGCGGCGGCCTCGCGCTGGGAGGCCGAGCCCTCGCCCGCGGAACGGCTGCGGCGCTGGGTGGCCGAACCCTCGCCCGCCGTACGGGTACGGCGCGGGCGCGGCGTCCCCGCACCCGGAGCCGCCCCGGTGTCCGGGGTCCCGGCAGCCGCCGCCCCGGCGGCGGGAGCCTCCGGAGCCGCACCGGCGGCGGCCGTACCGGCGGCGGGAGCCGTACCGGTGGCCGGGGGCTCGGTGGGGGCGGGCGCCGTCTGGCTGGCCGAGCCCTGGCTCGCCGTACGGGTCCGGCGCGGGCGCTCGACTGCACCACCGGCGCCACCGGCACCCGCCGCACCCGCGCGTCCCGCACGCGCCGGGCGGGCCGGGGCGGGCGGGAGCTGGCCCTTCAGCGGGCCCCAGTCGTTCGGGTCGGGCACGCCGGGCGGCAGCATCTGGCGCCGCTTCGGGCCGCCGTGCTCCGACTCGCCCGGCTCCTTGGCGCCCGGCCACGCCTTGGCGACGCGGGCGGCCAGCACGAAGTCCTTGCGCAGCGGGTGGCCCTCGAAGTTGTCGGGGAGCAGCAGGTGCGCCGGGTTGGGGTGGCCCTCGAAGACCACGCCGAACATCTCGGCGGTCTCCCGCTCGTGCCAGGCGGCGCCCGCGTACACGCCCACGGCCGTCGGCAGGACGGCGGTGTCGTGCGGGACCGTCGTCCGCAGCAGGAGGCGGCGCACACGGCCGCCCTCCAGGGACGCGACATGGGCGCAGACGTGGAAGCCCGTGCCGGGCTCGTCCACGGCGCTCAGCCAGTCGAAGTAGGTGCAGCCCAGGGTGTCGCGCGCGGTCTCCAGCGCGGTGATCCAGGAGGCGGCGGGCACGTCGACGGTCAGGAGGTCGTACGCGTGCCCGGCGGTGGCGTCGGCGCCGAAGAGGTCGGCGGCCCCGTCGGGGAGGCGGTCGAACGCCTCCGGGTCGTACGCGCTCGTGCGCGCGTGGGTGTCGCGGGTGGTCACCGTGGATCGCCTCCCGGAGCGGGCGGCGGGGTGACGAGGCCGCTGCGCAGCGCGGTGGCGGAGGGCCTGGACGTGGCGCCGTTCCCGTACCGCTCGTGCAGGGACTCGCGGGCGATCTTCTCCTGGAGCTTCAGGATGCCCTGGAGGAGCGCCTCGGGCCGGGGCGGGCAGCCCGGGACGTACACGTCGACGGGGATGATCTGGTCGACGCCCTTGGTGACGGAGTACGAGTCCCAGTAGGGCCCGCCGCAGTTGGAGCAGGCGCCGAAGGAGATCACGTACTTCGGTTCGGGCATCTGCTCGTACAGCCGCTTCACCGCGGGCGCCATCTTGTCGGTGACCGTGCCGGACACGACCATCAGGTCGGCCTGGCGCGGGCCGGGCGCGAAGGGGATCACGCCGAGCCGGATGAAGTCGTGGCGGGCCATCGACGCGGCGATGAACTCGATGGCGCAGCAGGCGAGCCCGAAGTTGAAGACCCACAGGCTGTAGCGGCGGCCCCAGTTGAGGACCACCTTCATCGGCTCGGGCGCGAGCCGGGACAGGAGGCCCAGCTTCTGCGGCTCGGGCAGCGGCACCGGTACCGGCGCCTGCTCGGACGGCCGTACCGGATCGGGCAGCGGCACCGGCTGGGACGGAGTCACGTCCATGTCAGGACGCCCTTCTTGTACGCGTAGAGCAGTCCCACGGCCAGGAAGCCGAGGAAGATGAACATCTCGACCAGCGTGGTCGCCCCGTACCCCGCCTCGGCGAAGACGGTCGCCCACGGGAAGAGGAAGATCGAGTCGACCGCGAAGATGACGTAGAGGAAGGCGTAGACGTAGTAGCGGACCTGGGTGTGGGCCCAGCCCTCCCCCACCGGGTCGACGCCGCACTCGTACGTCAGGAGCTTCTCCGGCGTCGGCACGACGGGCCGCAGCAGCCGCCCGGCGGCGAACGCGACCGCGACGAAGAGCACGCCGAGCACGGCGAGGAGTCCGACGGCCGAGTAGCTCTGGAAGTAGTCGGCCGCGAGTCCGGTCTGTTCCGGCACGTCCGTCCCTCTCTCTTCCTGCCCCCGCGGGCGCCGGTCCGGCGATCCGGCGATCTGTACGCACGGGAGTCTAGGCCCTGGCAAAGGCCGGGTAATCAGCCGTGCCCGGCCCGGGGGTGGGGTTATCCCCACCGGGCGCCACCCATGTACCCCATGGCGCCGCCGGGTCACGGACCGGCAGGCTTGGCGCCATGACCACGTACAGCGACCGGCCGGGCCCGGCCTCCTCCTCCCGCACGGCGGCGTCCGCGGGCCGCGTCGGGTTCGGGGCGGCCATGTGGAAGGAGGTCGCCCATCTGCTGGCGAACCTGCCATTGTCCCTCCTCGCGTTCGTCTATGTGACGGTCGCGGTGGCCGTCGGTGTCGCCCTCTCCGTGACGGTCGTCGGACTGCCGCTGCTGGCGGCCGGGCTGGCGGGGGCGCGGCTGGTGGGGCGGGCGGAGCGGGCGCGGGCGCGCGGGCTGCTGGGCGTGCGGGTCGACGAGCCGAGCCGGCTGCCGCACCGGCCGGGCGGCGGCGCGGTGGGCGCGGTGTGGACGGCGCTGCGGGACCCGGTGGCGTGGCGGACGGTGCTGTACGGGTTCGTGCGGCTGCCGTGGGGGGTGCTGACGTTCGCGGTGACGCTGGTCGCGCTGGTGGCGCTGTGGCCGGCGCTGCCGTACCTGGTCCGGGCGATGGCCAACGCCGACCGGGCCATGGTGCGGGGGCTGCTGGGTCCCTCGGACGAGCTGGAGCGGCGGGTCGCCGAGCTGGAGTCGGACCGGGGCGTCGTGGTGGACGCGGCGGCGGCGGACCTGCGCCGCATCGAGCGGGACCTGCACGACGGGGCGCAGGCCCGGCTGGTGGCGCTGGCGATGGGGCTCGGCCTCGCGAAGGAGAAGGCGGCCGAGGACCCGGACGCCGCCGCGCGGATGGTGGAGGAGGCCCACGGGGAGGTGAAGCTCGCCCTGCAGGAGCTGCGGAACCTGGCGCGCGGCATCCACCCGGCCGTGCTCACGGACCGGGGCCTGGACGCGGCGCTGTCCGCCGTCGCGTCGCGCTGCACGGTCCCGGTGACGGTGACGGTGGACCTCCCGGAGCGGCCGGCCGAGGCGACGGAGGGCATCGCGTACTTCACCGTCTCGGAGCTGCTGCAGAACGTCTCGAAGCACGCCCGCGCCACCCGCGCCACGGTCGACGTGTGGCGCAACGGCGACCGGCTGCTCATCCAGGTCACCGACGACGGGTGCGGCGGCGCCGACCCGGCGCACGGCACGGGCCTCGCCGGGCTGGCGGAGCGCCTCGACGCCGTGGACGGGTTGTTCGACGTGTACTCGCCGCCCGGCGGCCCGACGACGGCGACCGCCGAACTGCCCTGGCGCAGCCGCACCCCGGTACGGCGCTGAAAGCCCCCGGGTACGGCGCTGAAGCCCCCGGTCCGGCGCGCTGAGCCCCCGTACGCCGCCGGACACCCCCCGACGCCCCGCCGTCCCCGTACGCCGCCCGACACCCCCTACGCCCCGCCGCCCCGTACGCCACCCGACGCCCCGGCCGCCCCCGGACCCTCCGGGGCCGCGCGCCTCACCGAGCAGAAACGGAAACCCTGCCATGGCCCTGACCCACGGCCTCGACTCCGGCCGTCCGCGTCGTGTCCCGCGCCCCCTCGCCCGGCTGGCCGTCCCGCTGGCCGGGCGGACATGGCGGGAGTTCGGCCATCTGGTCCTCGGCATGCCGCTGAGCGTCGTGTACTTCGTGCTGTCGGTGACGGCCCTCTCGGTCGGCGCCGGCCTCGTCGTCACGTTCGTCGGCATCCCCGTCCTGGCCCTGGGGCTGGCGATGTGCCGGGGGATCGGCACCGTCGAACGGGCCAGGGCGCGGGCCTTCCTGGGCGTGCGGGTCGGGGCGCCCGATCCGGCGCGCGCCGAGCCGGGCTCCGGGCTGACGGGCGCGATGTGGGCGCTCCTCAAGAGCGGCGCGTCCTGGCGGCACCTGCTGTACGCGCTGCTGCACATGCCGTGGGCGGTGCTGGCGTTCTCGCTGGCGGTGACGTTCTGGAGCCTGGCGTGGGGCCTGGCCACGTATCCGCTGTGGCAGTGGGCGCTGCCCGTGCACGCCGGTGTGCACGGCATCCAGCTGTACGGGGACGGGGCGCACAGCTACGTGCTGGACTCGGCCGGCGAGCTGGCGCTGACCGCGCTGGCGGGGGTGCTGCTGCTGTACCCGGCGGCGGCGCTGGTGCGGGGCCTCGCGGCCGTGGACCGGGCCATGGTGCGGGGCCTGCTGGGCCCCTCGCGGCTGGCCACGCGGGTGGTGGAGCTGGAGTCGGACCGGGGCGTCGTGGTGGACGCGGCCGCGGCGGACCTGCGCCGCATCGAGCGGGACCTGCACGACGGGGCGCAGGCCCGGCTGGTCGCCCTCGCCATGGACCTGGGCTTGGCCAAGGAGAAGGCCGCCGAGGACCCGGACGCCGCCGCGCGGATGGTGGAGGAGGCCCACGACGAGGTGAAGCTCGCCCTGCAGGAGCTGCGCGACCTCGCGCGCGGCATCCACCCGGCGATCCTCACGGACCGGGGCCTGGACGCGGCGCTGTCCGCCGTCGCGTCGCGGTGCGCCGTGCCGGTCGCGGTGAGCGTGGACCTGCCGTCGCGGCCGGCCGCCGCGATCGAGGGCATCGCGTACTTCACCGTCTCGGAGCTGCTGCAGAACGTCTCCAAGCACGCCCGCGCCACCCGCGCCACCGTCGACGTGTGGCGCACCGGCGACCGCCTCCTCATCCAGGTCGCCGACGACGGACACGGCGGCGCGGACCCCGCGCGCGGCACGGGCCTCGCCGGTCTGGCCGAACGCCTCGACGCCGTCGACGGGGTCCTCGCCGTCCACTCCCCCGACGGCGGGCCGACGACGGTCGCCGCCGAGCTGCCCTGGCGGGCCTGATCACACTTGGCCCGTGTCCGCCCGCGCGGCCCGCGATGCTGGGATGCTGGTGGCGACGGCGGGGCTCCGCCGTCCGAGCCGGATCGGGACATGGGGGGTCGCAGGGCCGTGGACGACAGGGTGCGGGTGGTCATCGCGGAGGATTCCGTACTGCTCAGGGAGGGGCTGACCCGGCTGCTGACCGACCGCGGGCACGAGGTCGTCGCCGGGGTGGGGGACGCGGACGCCCTGCTGAAGACGGTGGACGTGCTCGCCGCCGACGCCGCCCCGCCGGACGTGGTCGTGGCGGACGTGCGGATGCCGCCCACCCACACGGACGAGGGCGTCAGGGCCGCCGTGCGGCTGCGCAGGGACCATCCGGGCGTCGGGGTGCTGGTGCTGTCGCAGTACGTCGAGGAGCGGTACGCGACGGAGCTGCTGGCCGGCAGCAGCCGGGGCGTCGGCTACCTGCTGAAGGACCGCGTCGCGGACGTGCGGGACTTCGTGGACGCCGTCGTGCGGGTCGCGCGGGGCGGGACGGCGCTGGACCCCGAGGTGGTGGCGCAGCTGCTGGGGCGCAGCCGCCGCCAGGACGTGCTGGCGGGGCTGACGCCGCGCGAGCGGGAGGTCCTCGGTCTGATGGCGGAGGGCAGGACGAACTCGGCGATCGCGCGGCAGCTGGTGGTGAGCGACGGGGCGGTGGAGAAGCACGTCAGCAACATCTTCCTGAAGCTGGGGCTGTCCCCGAGCGAGGGCGACCACCGCCGGGTGCTCGCCGTGCTGACGTACCTGAACTCCTGATCCGCCGGCGTCCCCGCGGCCGGCCGCCCCCGCCGCCGCGGGCTCACGGGAAGGCCGGTGCCGGTGTGCCGCCCCCGGGAGGGCCTAGGACCAAAGACCGGGCTCGGGGAGTGCCGTTCCGGTGGAACACAGGGGGACGAAGCATGATGATCCAGGACAACGGGGCGTCTCATCAGGGCGTCCAATATGCGAGCTGTCCAAGGAAGGGAACCCTTACCGACGTAGGGTGGGCCTTGGGACGGCCGGTCGTCCGGCTGTCTACCGAGCGTTCTCCCGCCGACGGCGGGGAGACCCCTTGTCTCGAGGGAGGTCCAGTTCAGTGACCAGCCAGGTCAGTAGCCCGGCCGAGCAGACAGGCGAGGCGGCGCGCGGGACCCGTGGGGCCGTGGAGGCCCCGGGGGCCGACGAGGCCGCCGTCGGAGAACAGCGCGACGGGGAGAGGCACGCGTCGGTGCCGGAGGCCGGGGCGGCGGAGGCCGCCGGGCCGCACGGCGCCCCCGCGCAGCGCGTCCCCGAGAAGGAGATCCGCCGTCTGGACCGGGTGATCATCCGCTTCGCGGGTGACTCGGGTGACGGCATGCAGCTCACGGGCGACCGCTTCACGTCGGAGACGGCGTCGTTCGGCAACGATCTGTCGACGCTGCCGAACTTCCCCGCGGAGATCCGGGCGCCCGCCGGGACCCTGCCGGGTGTGTCGTCGTTCCAGCTGCATTTCGCGGACCACGACATCCTCACCCCGGGCGACGCGCCGAACGTGCTGGTCGCGATGAACCCGGCCGCCCTGAAGGCGAACATCGGGGACGTACCGCGCGGCGGCGAGATCATCGTCAACACGGACGAGTTCGCCAAGCGCGCCATGGCGAAGGTCGGCTACGAGACGTCGCCGCTGGAGGACGGCTCGCTGGACGGCTACCGCGTCCACCGCGTGCCGCTGACCACCCTCACCATCGAGGCGCTGAAGGACTTCGGCCTGTCCCGCAAGGAGGCGGAGCGGTCGAAGAACATGTTCGCGCTCGGCCTGCTGTCGTGGATGTACCACCGGCCGACCGAGGGCACCGAGCAGTTCCTGCGGCGCAAGTTCGCCAGGAAGCCGGAGATCGCGGAGGCCAATGTCGCCGCGTTCCGCGCGGGCTGGAACTTCGGCGAGACGACGGAGGACTTCGCGGTCTCGTACGAGGTCGCCCCGGCCACCGCCGCGTTCCCGCCCGGCACGTACCGGAACATCTCCGGGAACCTGGCCCTGTCGTACGGGCTGATCGCGGCCGCGCACCAGGCGGACCTGCCGCTGTTCCTCGGCTCGTACCCGATCACGCCGGCGTCGGACATCCTGCACGAGCTGTCGAAGCACAAGAACTTCGGGGTGCGGACCTTCCAGGCGGAGGACGAGATCGCGGGGATCGGCGCGGCGCTGGGCGCGGCGTTCGGCGGCGCGCTGGCGGTGACGACCACCTCGGGTCCCGGTGTGGCGCTGAAGTCCGAGACGATCGGCCTCGCGGTCTCCCTGGAGCTGCCGCTGCTGATCGTGGACATCCAGCGCGGCGGCCCCTCCACGGGCCTGCCGACCAAGACGGAGCAGGCCGACCTGCTCCAGGCGATGTACGGGCGCAACGGCGAGGCGCCGGTGCCGGTCGTCGCGCCGCGCACCCCGGCGGACTGCTTCGACGCCGCCCTGGAGGCCGCGCGGATCGCGCTCGCCTACCGGACGCCGGTGTTCCTGCTGTCGGACGGGTACCTGGCGAACGGCTCCGAGCCGTGGCGGATCCCGGACCTGGAGGACCTGCCCGACCTGGGCGTCACCTTCGCGACGGGCCCGAACCACACGCTGGAGGACGGCACGGAGGTCTTCTGGCCGTACAAGCGCGACCCGCGGACCCTGGCGCGGCCCTGGGCGGTGCCCGGCACGCCCGGCCTGGAGCACCGGATCGGTGGCATCGAGAAGCAGGACGGCACGGGCAACATCTCGTACGACCCGGCCAACCACGACTTCATGGTCCGCACCCGGCAGGCCAAGGTCGACGGGATCGACGTCCCGGACCTGGAGGTGGACGACCCGAGCGGCTCGGCGCGCACGCTGGTGCTGGGCTGGGGCTCCACCTACGGGCCGATCACCGCCGCCGTACGCCGGCTGCGCGCGGGCGGCGACGCGATCGCGCAGGCCCATCTGCGGCATCTGAACCCGTTCCCGGCGAACCTGGGCGAGGTCCTGAGGCGGTACGAGACCGTCGTCGTCCCGGAGATGAACCTGGGGCAGCTCGCCCTGATGATCCGCGCGAAGTACCTCGTCGACGCGCGCAGCCACACGCAGGTCAACGGCATGCCGTTCAAGGCGGAGCGGCTGGCCGCGGCTCTCAAGGAGGCCATCGATGCCCGGTGAAGCCCTGACCCTGGTGCCCAAGGCCGAGGGCAAGCAGTCCATGAAGGACTTCAAGTCGGACCAGGAGGTCCGCTGGTGCCCGGGCTGCGGCGACTACGCGATCCTCGCCGCCGTGCAGGGCTTCATGCCCGAGCTCGGCCTGGCGAAGGAGAACATCGTCTTCGTCTCCGGCATCGGCTGCTCCTCGCGCTTCCCGTACTACATGAACACCTACGGGATGCACTCCATCCACGGCCGCGCCCCGGCCATCGCGACGGGTCTCGCCGCGTCCCGGCGCGATCTGTCGGTGTGGGTGGTCACCGGTGACGGCGACGCGCTGTCCATCGGCGGCAACCACCTGATCCACGCGCTGCGGCGCAATGTGAACCTGAAGATCCTGCTGTTCAACAACCGGATCTACGGGCTGACGAAGGGCCAGTACTCCCCCACCTCCGAAGTCGGCAAGATCACCAAGTCGACGCCGATGGGGTCGCTGGACGCCCCGTTCAACCCGGTGTCGCTGGCGCTGGGTGCCGAGGCGAGCTTCGTCGCGCGGACCGTGGACTCGGACCGCAAGCACCTCACCGAGGTGCTGCGCCAGGCCGCCGACCACCCCGGTACGGCGCTGGTGGAGATCTACCAGAACTGCAACATCTTCAACGACGGCGCCTTCGACATCCTGAAGGACAAGGAGCAGGCGGAGAGCGCGGTGATCCGGCTGGAGCACGGCGCGCCGATCCGCTTCGGCGCCGACGGCTCGAAGGGCGTCGTGCGCGACCCGGCGACGGGCGACCTCCAGGTGGTCGCCGTGACCCCGGAGAACGAGGCGCGGGTGCTGGTGCACGACGCGCACGCCGCCTCGCCGACGACGGCGTTCGCGCTGTCCCGGCTGGCCGACCCGGACACGCTGCACCACACGCCGATCGGCGTCTTCCGCAGCGTGGAGCGGCCCGTCTACGACACGCTCATGTCCGAGCAGCTCGACACGGCCGTGGAGCAGCGCGGCAAGGGCGACCTGGCGGCCCTGCTCGCGGGCGGCGACACCTGGACGGTCGTCGGCTGACCCGTACGCGGCCCTCCCGGCGAGGCCCGGTCCCGGAACCCCGCGCGGGTCCGGGACCGGGCCTTTTGCCGCCGGGTGGCTCCCGTGACGGACGCGTCATGACCGTATGGCGATACGCGCATGACATGCCGCCCGCCCGGCGTTACCGTCGATCGGACAGGGCGGCACGGGGCGCCGGCGTCCCGGAGAGTAGGAAGTGGAGCTGCGGGTGGCGACGAGGAGCGGCGGCACGGGCGACCAGAAGACGGGACTTCTCTACGGGATCGGCGCCTACGGCATCTGGGGGCTGTTCCCCCTGTACTGGCCCCTGCTGGAACCGGCGGGCGCGGTGGAGATCCTCGCCCACCGCATGGCGTGGTCGCTGGTGGCCGTGGCGCTCGCGCTGGTCGTGGTGCGGCGCTGGGCGTGGATACCGGCGCTGCTGCGGCAGCCGCGGAAGCTGGGGCTGATCGCGCTCGCCGCCTCGGTGATCACGCTGAACTGGGGCGTCTACATCTGGGCCGTGAACGCCGGGCACGTGGTCGAGTCGTCGCTCGGCTACTTCATCAATCCGCTGGTCACCATCGCCATGGGCGTCGTCCTGCTGAAGGAGCGGCTGCGGCCCGCGCAGTGGGCGGCGGTGGGCATCGCGTTCGCCGCGGTGGTGGTGCTGGCGGTCGGATACGGCAGGCCGCCGTGGATCTCGCTGGTGCTGGCGTTCTCGTTCGCGACGTACGGGCTGGTGAAGAAGAAGGTCAACCTCGGCGGGCTGGAGTCGCTCGGCGCCGAGACGGCCATGCTGTTCCTGCCGGCCGTGGGCTACCTGGTGTGGCTGGGCTTCACCGGCAAGGCCGCGTTCGGCACGGCGGGGGTGGGGCACATGGCGCTGCTCGCCTCGACGGGCCTGGTCACGGCCGTGCCGCTGGTCTGCTTCGGGGCGGCGGCGATCCGGGTGCCGCTGTCGACGCTGGGGCTGCTGCAGTACCTGGCGCCGGTCTTCCAGTTCCTGGTGGGCGTGCTGTACTTCCGGGAGGCCATGCCGCCGGAGCGCTGGGCCGGCTTCGCGCTCGTCTGGCTGGCGCTGACGCTGCTGACGTGGGACGCCCTGCGCACGGCGCGGCGGACCCGCGCGGAGGCGCTGAGGCTGGCGGCCGTGGCCGCTTCGAAGGCCCCCGAGACGGTCGCGGCCGAGACGGCCGCCCCCGGGGCCGTGGCCGCCGAGACGGCCGTTCCGGGCCCGGTCGCGGCGGAGGCGGGCCCCGCGTCCCCGGCGGAAAAGCCCCGCCCCTGAGCCACCGGCCACCGGTGAGCCACCGGCCGCCGGCCCGGCCACCACGAGGCCGTACGGCTCCGGCGCCCGCCGTCAGGAGGCCGTACGGCCCCGGTGCGCCCGGACCTTCTCGCGGTTGCCGCACCGCTCCATGGAGCACCAGCGGCGGCGGCCCGGCCGGGAGGTGTCGACGAACAGCAGGTGGCAGTCGTGGGCGCCGCACTCGCGCACGCGGTGCCCGTACGGGCCGGTGAACAGGGCTGTCGCGTCCCGCGCCACGGTGGACAACAGGCCCGCCACCGTCGCGCCCGGCGCCCACGCGCGGCCGCCCTGCGCCGTCAGCAGCTCGACGAGCGGGGCCGCGGCCGCGGCCTCGTTCACGACGGCGACGTCCCCGGCCGGCAGCGGCCTCGTGTGCGCGCGGGCGGCCGCGAGCCCGTGCAGCGCGTCGCGCAGCCGCCGTACGGCGGGGAGGTCGTCCTCCTCGACGGCGAGCGGCAGCCCGGGGGCGAGACGGCTCGCGGCGACCCAGGCGTACAGCCCGTCGGGGGTGTCCAGCACCTCGTACCGGGCCAGCGGGCCCGGACCCCCGGTCGGCAGCAGCTCCAGGCAGAGCGCCCCCGGATCGAAGCGGTAGGGGCGGCCCTCCGGCGTGTACAGGGTGAGACCCGTTGCGGACTCCGTCATGTAACCACTATGAACAGTTACATGACCGCACTCCACTGGAAACTCGTGATCGACGCGTCCGACCCGCACGCCCAGGCCGACTTCTGGGCCGCGGCCCTGGGCTACACGGTCGAGGACAACAGCGCCTTCATCGACCGGCTCGTCGACGCGGGCCGGGCGCCGGCCGGACTGACCGTCGAGGTGCGCGGCCGGCGGGCCTGGCGGGATCTGGCCGCCGTCCGGCATCCGGACGACCCCTTCGACGAGGCCACGGGCATCGGGCACGGCCGCCGCCTGCTGTTCCAGCGCGTGCCGGAGGCCAAGACGGCCAAGAACCGGCTCCACATCGACGTCCACGCGGGCCCGGACCGGGACCGGGCGGAGGAGGTCGCCCGGCTCCGCTCCCTGGGCGCGTCCGTCCTGCGCGACGTGGACGAACCGGGTGGCCGGTGGACCGTCATGGCCGATCCCGAGGGGAACGAGTTCTGCGTGCAGTAGCCACATCGCGTCCGATATGCGGACCCCGGTGACCGGAAGGCGCCCTTGACGCGCGAATGAATTGTCGCTGTACATTCAATCCCGCACAGGCGGACGTCCGATGACTCCGGACCGTCCGACGCACCACAGCTCCAGCGCCCCGCGACCAGCCCTCGCGGGGCGTCTCGCACGTTCCGTCCCATCCCCGTACGGAATCCGGAGCCCCCACATGACACACTCCGTGTCCCGCATACCCAGACGCACCGCCGCGGCCGCCCTGCTCGCCCTCACCGGCCTGCTCGCCACCGCCGCGCCCGCGACCGCCGGCCCGGCCGCCGCACCCGCCGCGGCCCACATGGCGCCCGCCACCGCGGCCGCCGCGCCCGACATCCCCCTGGCGAGCGTCAAGGCGCACCTCACCCAGCTCCAGTCGATCGCGACGGCCAACGGCGGCAACCGGGCCCACGGCCGCCCCGGCTACAAGGCGTCCATCGACTACGTGAAGGCCAAGCTCGACGCCGCCGGCTTCACCACGACCGTCCAGCAGTTCACCTCCAACAGCGCCGTCGGCTACAACCTGATCGCCGACTGGCCCGGCGGCGACCCCGACCAGGTCCTCATGGCCGGCGCCCACCTGGACTCCGTCTCCTCCGGGCCCGGCATCAACGACAACGGCTCCGGCTCGGCCGCCGTCCTGGAGACCGCCCTCGCCGTGTCCCGGGCCGCGTACAAGCCCGCCAAGCACCTGCGGTTCGCCTGGTGGGGCGCCGAGGAGCTGGGGCTCGTCGGCTCCAAGTACTACGTGGCGAACTTGCCGGCCACCGAGCGCGCCAAGCTCGACGGGTACATGAACTTCGACATGATCGGCTCCCCCAACGCGGGCTACTTCGTCTACGACGACGACCCGGTCATCGAGAAGACCTTCAAGGACTACTTCGCCGGCATCGGCGTCCCCACCGAGATCGAGACCGAGGGCGACGGACGCTCCGACCACGCGTCGTTCAAGAACGCCGGCGTCCCCGTCGGCGGACTGTTCACCGGCGCCAGCCGTACGAAGACCAGCGCGCAGGCGCAGAAGTGGGGCGGCACGGCCGGGCAGTCCTTCGACCGCTGCTACCACTCGTCGTGCGACACGACGTCCAACATCAACGACACGGCGCTGGACCGCAACAGCGACGCCCTGGCACACGCCGTGTGGACCCTGTCCGCCGGGACGACCGAGCCGCCGGCTGGCGACACGTACGAGAACACCGCCGACGTGCCGATCCCCGACGGCGGAGCCGCCGTCACCTCGCCCGTCGCGGTCACCGGCCGCACCGGCAACGCCCCGGCAGCCCTGCGCGTCGCCGTCGACATCGTCCACACCTGGCGCGGCGACCTCGTCGTGGACCTGGTCGCGCCCGACGGGACCGCGTACCGGCTGAAGAACTCCAGCGGCAGCGACTCGGCGGACAACGTCCGCGAGACGTACACCGTGGACGCGTCGAGCGAGCCCGCGAACGGCACCTGGCTGCTGCGGGTCCAGGACGTGGCGCGGTACGACACGGGCTACATCAACAGCGTCTCGCTGACCTTCTGAGGCACCGGCCCGGCTGACCCGCAGGCCCGAACGAGGCACCGGCCCCCGACGGGGCCGCCCTCCGCGCGGCGCCCGCGCGGGGCGCCCCGGGACGGAGGCACACGTCGGAAGTACGCGTCGGAGGTACGCGTCGGGGCCCACCGCCCTGTACGGCGGTGGGCCCCGACGCGCGTCCCGCTACTCCGACGCGTCGTTCGCGGCCGCGACCAGCGCCTTCTCGGTCACCGCGCCGACGTAGACCCGGCCGTCGTCGGTCATCAGGGCGTTGACCAGGCGGGTCTTGAAGACCATGCCCGAGCCGAACTCGCCGCTGACCCGCGTGCCCAGGCCGTCCAGGAACTGCTGGGCCTCCTTCGGCAGCTCCTCCGGCGTGGCGCCGGCCTCCGGCTTCGCGCCCTGCGGCTTGCCCTTGGGCGCGTCCGCCGGGGCGCCCGGTCCGGCCAGCTCGACCACGGTGGTCCAGCCCTCGCCGATGACGTTCACGCCCTGCCCGCCGGCTCCGCCGGCCAGGTCCTCCAGGCCGCCGAGCTCCTGCTCCAGCGCCTTGCGGTCCTTCTCCTTCAGCCCGGCGGCCGGTCCTTCGTCCCCGGCGCCCTCACCCTCGACGACCTTGGCGCCCTTCGGCGGGGTGAAGGTGAACTCCGAGGCGGCCGGCTTGCCGAAGTCGACCTTGGTGAAGCCGACGTCGACCGCCGCCGCTCCCCCGGCGCTCGGGGTGAGGGTGAACTTCAACGGCACGCCGTTCTCCGCGTCCACGGCGACCTTCACCGCGCCGATGGTGGAACCGCTCTGCTCGGGCCGCACGACCAGCTGGTACGCGTCGCGCCCGGCGACCCGCGCGGAGCCCTCGACGGTGACCGACGTGGTCCCGTCCACCGCGGCCAGCGCCTGCGCCGCCAGCTCCTTGGGGGTGACCGGCAGGTCGTCGCCGCCGGTGCCGCGGCCGTGCCCGTCGCGGTCCTCCGGGGCCGTGCCGAGGCCCTTCTCGTGGTGGACCTCGCCGGACGCGGAGTCGTAGGCCCAGGCCTGGTCGCCGTTGCGTACCAGGGTGTACTCGCCGTCGCCGTCCTGGACGGTCAGCCGCTGCCGGTCCGGGCCGTCCGCCGCGACCTTCAGCGTGTGCGTGCCGGACGCGAGCCGCATCAGCTGCGCGTCGGCGGACTTCGCGGCGGCGTCGCCGCCCATCAGGTCGCCGAGGCCCGCGATCGACGGCAGGCCCAGGTCCGTGGTGACCTTGACCGTGCCGGACAGCTGCTGCACGTCCGACGCGGCGATCTTCTCGACGAGCTCCTGGGCGGTGATCTTCGGCAGGTCCGGGTCGCCGGCCGCCGCGAGGGCCGGGACGAGCCCGATGGTCGCCGCCGCCACCCCCGCCACCGCGACCGGGACCGCGTACCGCGCGAGGGTCCGGCGCGCGGGCCGCGGGGTCTGTGCGTCGCTGTCGTTCGGTGCCATGTCCGCTCTACCTCCGTGGTCTGGTGGTCCCATTCCACCCGCACGGAGCCGGAAAAGCGTCAGCCCGCGGAATCAACCGGCCGTACCTCTCTGGTATGACCCGGCATCAGGGGCTTCCCCCATGCGGAGGCGGCCGGTCAGCCCGCCCGGTGCACCACGAGGTCGCACAGCTCGGCCAGCGCCGACTTCGCGTACCCGTCCGGCAGCGGGTCCAGCATCGCCCGCGCCTCCTGCGCGTACCGCACCGTGTCGCGGCGGGCCAGCTCCAGCGCCGGGTGGACGCGCAGCCGCCGCAGCACCTCGGCGTGGCGGGCGTCGTCCGCGAGGTCGCCCTCCAGCAGCTCGACCAGCTCCACGTCCTCGGCGCGGCCGTGCTGCTCCGCCAGGGCCCGCAGGTGCAGGACCGGGAGGGTGGCGATGCCCTCGCGCAGATCCGTGCCCGGCGTCTTGCCGGACTCGTGCGAGTCGGAGGCGATGTCCAGCACGTCGTCGGCCAGCTGGAACGCGACGCCCAGCCGCTCCCCGTACTGGGTGAGCACCTCGGTGAACCGCTCTCCCGCGCCCGCCATCATCGCGCCGAAGCGGCCGGAGACGGCGACCAGCGAGCCGGTCTTGCCGGCGATGACGTCCAGGTAGTGCTCGACCGGGTCGTTCCCGTCGCGGGGGCCCGCCGTCTCCAGGATCTGCCCGGTGACCAGCCGCTCGAACGCCTCCGCCTGGATCCGCACCGCCTCGGGGCCGAGGTCGGCCAGGATGTGGGAGGCGCGCGCGAAGAGGAAGTCGCCCGTGAGGACGGCGACCGAGTTGCCCCAGCGCGTGTTGGCGCTGTCCACGCCGCGCCGCACCAGCGCCTCGTCCATCACGTCGTCGTGGTACAGCGTGGCCAGATGAGTCAGCTCGACCACCACGGCCGCCGGGACGACGCCGGGCGCGTGCGGGTCGCCGAACTGCGCCGCGAGCATCACGAGGAGCGGCCGGAACCGCTTGCCGCCCGCCCGCACCAGGTGCTGCGCCGCCTCCGTGATGAACGGCACGTCGCTCTTGGTGGCGTCGAGCAGCCCGGCCTCGACGGCCGCCAGTCCGGTCTGGACATCGGCTTCGAGAGCCTGGTCCCGCACGCTCAGCCCGAACGGCCCGACTGCGGTCACGAGGGGGTCTCCTGTCTGCGGACGATCACACGGATTGTCGATGTGTCGCTGGATTCACTCACGTCAGCGTATCCGGTCCCCTTTCGATCGCCGTGGGCACCTTCCCGCCACCCGGCGATGTTCACGGTCGGCGTGTCCGGCCGGAACGCGCCCCTCGGAAGGGCCCGCTCCGGACGGCCGGGACCCCTGCGCGTATGACCGGGATCACACGGGCCCGTCCCCGGACGACCCCGCCCCCCGCGGCCGCGGCCGCGCCTCCGGGGCGCCGCTCGCCGGGGCGTCCGGCCCCGTCCGCCGGGCCGCGGGCGGCCCCCTCGCCGACCGCACCTGGGAGAAGGGCGCGCCTCGGTCGTAACGTGTCCCCCACACACGTGGAAAGCGAGGCAAGCACCGATGCCCGAGCAGCCCGAACCGAGCCCGCTCGACCTGGCCGAGGGGGACCCCTTCGGCCCGCACAACCTCCCGTACGGCGTGTTCTCCACCGCCGGCGAACCGGACCGCCGCAGGGTCGGCGTCCGGATCGGCGGCCACGTCCTGGACGCCGGGGCGGCCGCGCACGCGCTCGGCTCTCCGTACGCGAGCCTGCTCGCCCAGCCGTCGCTCAACCCGCTGATGGCGGCGGGCCGTACGGTGTGGCGCGATGTGCGCCGGGCCCTCACGGCGTGGCTGACGTCGCCCGCGCACCGCGCGGACGTGGAGCCGCTGCTGCACCCGCTGGACGCGGTGACGCTGCACCTGCCGTACGAGGTGGCCGACTACGTCGACTTCTACGCGAGCGAGCACCACGCGTCCAACGTGGGCCGGATGTTCCGCCCGGACGGCGAGCCGCTCACGCCCAACTGGAAGCACCTGCCCATCGGTTACCACGGCCGCTCCGGCACCGTCGTGGTGTCGGGCACGGACGTGGTGCGCCCCTCCGGGCAGCGCAAGGCCCCGGCCGACCCGGCTCCGGTCTTCGGCCCCTCGACGAAGCTGGACATCGAGGCGGAGGTCGGCTTCGTCGTCGGCACGCCCTCCGAGCACGGCCGTCCGGTCGCGCTCGGCGACTACCGCGAGCACGTCTTCGGCCTGACGCTCCTCAACGACTGGTCGGCGCGCGACATCCAGGCGTGGGAGTACGTGCCGCTGGGCCCGTTCCTCGGCAAGTCCTTCGCGACCTCCGTCTCGGCGTGGGTGACCCCGCTGGAGGCGCTGGACGCGGCGCGCGTGGCCCCGCCGGCCCGCGACTTCCCGCTGCTGCCGTACCTGGACGACTCGGGCGAGGACGAGCCCGGCGGGTACGAGCTGCACATCACCGTGAGGATCAACGGCGAGGTGGTGGCCGAGCCGCCGTTCTCCACCATGTACTGGACGGCCGCGCAGCAGCTGGCGCACATGACCGTCAACGGCGCGTCCCTGCGCACCGGCGACCTGTACGGCTCCGGCACGGTCAGCGGCCCCGAGGTGCACCAGCGCGGCTCGCTGCTGGAGCTGACGTGGAACGGGCGGGACGCGCTCGACCTGTCGACCGGCAAGCGGACGTTCCTGGAGGACGGCGACGAGGTCACGCTGACCGCGTGGGCGCCGGGCCCGGACGGCGTCAAGGTCGGCCTGGGCGAGGTCACGGGCCGGATCGTCCCGGCGGTCTGACGCCCTCCTCCCGTACGGCAGGCGCCGGCCGGCCCCGCCCGTGGCTCACGGGCGGGGCCGGCCGGCGCGCGGCGGCGGAAGTCGGGGGCCCGGCACCCCGGCTCCGGGTGCCGGGCCCGTGCGGCTCCCCCTTCGGGTCGGCCGCACCACACGGTGGTCTTCGGGCCCGCCGGCGGGCGGGCTCAGGTCAGCGCGCCCGGGGCGGCGCGGTCACTCGGCGCGCCACAGGGCGGGCGCGTTCGGGGGCTCCCAGCCGGGCTGCGCGGTGTGCGCCTGGAGGCACACGTAGCCGCGGCCGCCGTACGTGGCCCGGTCGCCCGCCCGGTAGGCCGTGCCGACGGTCCAGGTGCCGCCGCCCGGCGGCGGGGTCGTCGGGGTGGGGCTGGGGCCGGGCGACTGCGGCACGTTCAGCACGAAGTCGAACGAGGCCGTCCGCGCGCCGCCCGCGTCCTGGACGGTCATCAGCAGGCGCGGGTCGAACAGGGCGTCCGTCGCGTTGCGCGGCTCGTTCGGGAAGTACAGCTGCGTGGTCAGCACCGGGCGGCCGGGCGCCTGCGCCTTGACGTGGATGTGGCGGGTGCGCCCCGGGTAGAGCCCGGGCACGATCGTGGTGAGCTGGAAGGCGCCGCGCGCGTCGGTGAACTGGTGGCCGCGGAAGCGGAACCCCGTGTTGTCGTACGCGCCGTTGTTGTCGGCCTGCCAGAAGTCGAGCAGCACCCCGGACATCGGCTGGCAGCCGAGCCCGAAGACGTACCCGGAGACGGTCAGGCGCACCCCGGGCGTGCTTCCCTCCAGCAGCGAGGTGCGGCGCGGGGAGTTGGGCTTGAAGTACGGGCCCTCCATCTGCGGCGGCGTCGGGTCGTCTCCGTCGTCGCAGGTGGGCGTCAGCTCCGGGACCGCGCCGGGGGACGCGGCGCGGGTGCGGGCCAGCGCCGGTACGCCCAGCAGCACCGCGGGGGCGGCGGCGCCGGCCGCGAGGGCCGCCCGCAGCACGGTCTTGCGCGACGGGTGGGCGGTACGGGGCTCGTCGTGGTCGTCCATGCCTGCTCCTCGTGGGGAGAGGGGGGTCAGGGGAACGCCACCGAACCTACGCACCCCGCGACGGCCGGGCGATGGACTGGACCCGGTCGTCGTGGTGAATATCCCGGACGCCTCATGCCCCTCCCCCGGCCGCGCGCGCCCGCGCGCCGGCACGCGCCGCCGGGCGGGCCCGCGCGTCCGCGCGCCGCGCGTGTGGTCAGGCGGCCCCGCCGCGCCGGAAGTCGCCGGGGCTCACCCCGGTCTCGCGGCGGAAGAAGCGGCAGAAGTACGCCGCGTCCTCGAAGCCGACCCGGCCCGCCACCTGCCGTACGGTCAGGTCGGTGCGGGCCAGGAGGCGTTTCGCCTCGTGCGCGCGGGCCTCGCGGACCAGCTGGCCCGGAGTTCGGCCGGTCGCGGCCTTGACGGCGTCGGTCAGATGGCCCGGGGTGACCCCGATGCGCGCCGCGCACGCCCGCACGGACCACAGGGCCGGGTCGCCGCGGCCGATGAGCCGGGTGAACTCCTCCGCGACGGCGCCGGGCCGGGCTCCCGGCGGCCGGGTGTGCGCTCCCGGCCCGATGCCGTAGAGGCGGGCCGCGCGGACGACGAGGACGTGCAGCAGCGCGCGGAGCACGGACGGGCAGGCGTCGGGGCCGCGCCGGTACTCGTCGTGGAGGTCGGCGACGAGCCGCCCGGCCTGGGCGGCGGCCGGCGGGTCGAGGGTGGGCCAGGGGCGTTCGGCGAGCAGCCTCAGCACGGCGCGGTCGCCGGGGTGGTCGATCAGGAAGTCCTCGGTGAACAGCACGACGAAGCCGTCCACCCCGGCCGCGTCCTCCCAGTGGTGGACCTGGCCGGGGGCGAGGAACCCCAGGTGGGGCGGGCGCAGCGGCCAGTGGGCGAGGTCGGTGACATGGGTGCCGCACCCGTGGGTGACGTGCACGATCTCGTAGAAGGTGTGGCGGTGCGGGAAGGCCGCGCGGGCCATGGGGCCGATCGTGTCGAACGTGCCGATCGCGAACGGCACCGCGCCGGGCATGGGGATCTCCAGGCGGTGCATCGGCAGCGCCCCCGGCCGTCCCGCCGCCTCGTCCTCCCCGGGTAACACCGTCGTGCCGCGCATGGTCGCCCGCGCCCTTCCTCGCTCCGCCGCCGTCCTGCCGCCGGTACCCGCCCGGCGGTCCCGCCCCGGGGACCGCCCCGGTCGGCCGGGTCGGCCCGGCCCGTCTCCGGTCCGGCCGTACGGGCCGGCGTGGTGCGGTCCTCCGGCTGGTCCGTACCGGTTACGTACGGTGCCACGGGCGCGTGCGGGAGGACAGTGCGCTTTCCGCCCGATGGCCGACTCCGGGTGCGGGCCCCGGTCCGGCGGCGGAAGCTGCTGGGGGCGGCACGAGGGGAGCGCCCGCCCGTATCCGCCGGCGCCCCGCGCGCCCGGCGGCCCCCGTCCCACCGGGCGCACGGCGCGTCCCCGGTCCCACCGGGTGCCCGACCGCGTGCCCGGCCCCGTCGGCTGTCCGGCCGGCGGGGGCCCACCGCCTCCCGAGGAGCACCGCATGACATTGAAAGGGCCCGTATCCGCCGTCGCCTTCGCCGCCCTCGTCCCGCTGGCCCTGCTGGCCGGACCCGCGGCCCCGGCCGCGGCCGGCACCCGCGACGACACGGCCGTCCGCGCGGACCTGATGACCGCGTACGCCGCCACGCTCAAGTACCACCGGCTCGAAGAGGCCCTGGAGGACGGCTATCTGCCGATGCGCGGCTGTGTCGCCCTCGCCGGCGAGGGCGCGATGGGCTACCACTACGTCAACACGGCGCACTACAACCTCACCGACCCCGCGAAGCCCGCCGCCCTCATGTACGAGAAGGCCGACGACGGGTCGATGCGGCTGGTGGGGGTGGAGTGGTTCGTCGAGGACGCCGACCAGGACCTGGCGACCGACGAGGACCGGCCGACCATGTTCGGGCAGCCGTTCCTCGGCCCCTCGCCGGGCGCGGAGGCGGGTATGAAGACCCACTACGACCTGCACGCCTGGCTGCACAAGCCCAACCCGAAGGGCATGTTCCACGAGTGGAACCCGGACGTCCGCTGCCCCTCGGAGGACTGACCGCCCCGGAGCCGGACATGGCGCGGCCGGGCGGGGCGCGCGTCGCGCCCCGCCCGGCCGTACGGCCCGCGCCCCGCCGCCCGTCCCGGGGACGGCCGGCGGGGACGGCGCCCTACCGGACGAACACCCCCGCCTGGCCCGCGAGGTCCAGGAAGTACTGCGGGGCGAGGCCCAGGACCAGGGTCACCGCGACCCCCACGCCGATCGCCGTCATCGTCAGCGGCGACGGCACGGCCACCGTCGGGCCCTCCGGGTGCGGCTCGCTGAAGAACATCAGCACGATCACCCGGACGTAGAAGAACGCGGCGATGGCGGAGGCGATCACACCGACCACGACCAGCGCGCCCGCCCCGCCCTCGGCCGCCGCCTTGAACACGGCGAACTTGCCGGAGAACCCGGAGGTCAGGGGGATGCCGGCGAAGGCCAGCAGGAACACCGCGAAGACCGCGGCGACCAGCGGCGACCGCCGCCCCAGGCCCGCCCACTTGGACAGGTGCGTGGCCTCGCCGCCCGCGTCCCGCACCAGCGTGACCACGGCGAACGCGCCGACCGTCACGAAGGAGTACGCCGCCAGGTAGAACAGCGTGGACGAGACGCCGGACGGGGTCGCGGCGATCACACCGGCCAGGATGAAGCCCGCGTGCGCGATGGACGAGTAGGCGAGGAGCCGCTTGATGTCGGTCTGCGTGATCGCGACGATCGCGCCGGCCAGCATCGTCAGGATCGCGACGCCCCACATGACGGGCCGCCAGTCCCAGCGCAGCCCCGGCAGGACGACGTACAGCAGCCGGAGCATCGCGCCGAACGCCGCGACCTTCGTGGCCGCCGCCATGAAGCCGGTGACCGGTGTCGGGGCGCCCTGGTACACGTCGGGCGTCCACATGTGGAACGGGACGGCGCCGACCTTGAACAGCAGCCCCATCAGCAGCATCGCGAAGCCGATGAGCAGCAGCACGTCATTGCCCATGGTCGCGGCGAGCGCCGGGTCGACCGAGGCGACCGCGCCGTCCACGACGTCCGCGATCCGGGCGTACGAGACGGAGCCCGCGTAGCCGTACAGCAGGGCGATGCCGAACAGCAGGAACGCGGAGGCGAACGCGCCCAGCAGGAAGTACTTGACCGCGGCCTCCTGCGACAGCATCCGCTTGCGGCGGGCGACGGCGCACAGCAGGTACAGCGGCAGCGAGAAGACCTCCAGGGCGATGAACAGCGTCAGCAGGTCGTTGGCGGCCGGGAAGACCAGCATGCCGGTGATGGCGAACAGCACCAGCGGGAAGACCTCGGTCGTGGTGAACCCGGCCTTCACGGCGGCCTTCTCGTGGTCGCTGCCGGGCACGGCCGCGGCCTCGGCGGCGAACGAGTCGACGCGGTGGCCGTGGTGGGCGGGGTCGAGGCGCCGCTCGGCGAAGGTGAACACCGCGACGAGCGAGGTCAGCAGGATCGTCCCCTGGAGGAACAGCGCCGGTCCGTCGACGGCGATGGCGCCCATCGCCGCGATCTGCGCCTTGGTCGTGCCGTGCCCGGTCAGCGCCAGGCCCACGACCGCGGCGAACGCGCAGGCCAGCGCCACGACGCTGAGGAACAGCTGGGTGGCGTAGCGGGCGCGGCGCGGGACGACGGCCTCGACGAGGACGCCGAGGACCGCCGCGCCGACCACGATGAGGACCGGGGCCAGCTGGACATACTCGATCTTCGGCGCGGGGATCCTGCCGAGCGGCTCGGCCGCCGTCGTCCACAGGCTGTGGAAGTCCGTAGTGCTCACTTGGCCGCCTCCACATCGGGCCGGGGGTCCTTCTGCTGGACGTCGGACATGGTGTGCCGCACCGCGGGGTTGACGATGTCGGTGAGCGGCTTCGGGTAGACGCCGAGGAACAGGAGGAGCGCGATCAGCGGGGTGATCACGGCCAGTTCACGCGGCCGGAGGTCGGGCATGGACCGGACCTCCTCCTTGACCGGGCCGGTCATCGTCCGCTGGTACAGCACCAGCGTGTACAGCGCGGCCAGGACGATGCCGGTGGTGGCGACGATGCCGGCGGCCGGGTAGCGGGCGAAGGTGCCGACCAGGACCAGGAACTCGCTGACGAACGGGGCGAGTCCGGGCAGCGACAGCGTGGCCAGGCCGCCGACGAGGAACGTGCCGGCGAGGACCGGGGCGACCTTCTGCACGCCGCCGTAGTCCGCGATGAGGCGCGAGCCGCGCCGGGTGATCAGGAACCCGGCGACCAGCATCAGCGCGGCCGTCGAGATGCCGTGGTTGACCATGTAGAGCGTGGCGCCGCTCTGGCCCTGGCTGGTCATCGCGAAGATGCCGAGGATGATGAAGCCGAAGTGGGAGATCGACGCGTACGCGATCAGGCGCTTGATGTCCCGCTGGCCGACCGCGAGCAGCGCACCGTAGACGATGCTGACCAGGGCGAGGACGATGATCGCGGGCGTGGCCCACCGCGACGCCTCCGGGAAGAGGCCGAGGCAGAAGCGGAGCATCGCGAACGTGCCGACCTTGTCGACGACGGCCGTGATGAGCACCGCGACGGGAGCCGTCGACTCCCCCATGGCGTTGGGCAGCCAGGTGTGCAGCGGCCACAGCGGGGCCTTCACCGCGAAGGCGAAGAAGAAGCCGAGGAACAGCAGCCGCTCGGTTTGGGTGGCCATGTCCAGCTCGCCGCTCGCGCGGGCCGCGGCGATGTCGGGGAGCGAGAAGTTCCCCGCGACGACATACAGCCCGACCACGGCGGCGAGCATGATCAGCCCGCCGGCCAGGTTGTAGAGCAGGAACTTCACCGCGGCGTACGACCGCTGCGCGGCCGCCTTGGTGTCGTCGCCCGCGTGGGCGCGGTCCCCGAAGCCGCCGATGAGGAAGTACATCGGGATCAGCATGGCTTCGAAGAGGATGTAGAAGAGGAAGACGTCGGTGGCCTCGAAGGAGAGGATCACCATCGCCTCGACCATGAGGATCAGCGCGAAGAAGCCCTGCGTGGGCCGCCAGCGCTTCGACGCGGTCTCCAGGGGGTCGGCGTCGTGCCAGCCGGCGAGGATGACGAACGGCACGAGCAGGGCGGTCAGCGCGAGCAGCGCCACACCGATGCCGTCCACGCCCAGCTCGTACCGCACGCCGAAGTCCTCGATCCAGGCGTGCGACTCGGTGAGCTGGTAGCGCTCGCCGCCCGGGTCGAAGCGGACCAGGACGGCCACGGCGAGGCCGAGCGTGCCGAGCGAGAACAGCAGGGCCAGCCACTTGGCGGCGGTGCGCCGGGCGGCGGGCACGGCGGCGGTGGCGATGGCGCCGATCGCCGGGAGCGCCGCCGTGGCGGTCAGGAGGGGAAAGGACATCGCGGTCACACCGCCCTCATCAGCAGGGTCGCGGCGATCAGCACCGCAGCACCTCCGAACATCGAGACCGCATAGGAGCGGGCAAAGCCGTTCTGCAGCTTGCGCATCCGGCCGGAGAGGCCGCCCATCGCCGCCGCCGTGCCGTTGACGACCCCGTCCACCAGGGAGTGGTCGACGTAGACCAGCGAGCGGGTCAGGTGCTCGCCGCCGCGCACCAGCACGACGTGGTTGAAGTCGTCCTGGAGGAGGTCGCGGCGGGCGGCGCGGGTGAGCAGCGAGCCGCGCGGCGCGACCACCGGCACGGGCCTGCGGCCGTACTGCGCGTACGCGATGCCGACGCCGGTCAGCAGGACGACGACGGTCGCGGCGGTGACGACCCCGGCGCTGATCGGCGGGTGGCCGTGCTCGAAGTCCGTGACGGGCTTCAGCCAGTTGACGAACGCGCTGTTCAGGGAGAACAGGCCGCCCGCGAAGACGGAGCCGAAGGCCAGCAGGATCATCGGGACGGTCATGGACTTCGGGGACTCGTGCGGATGCGGCATCGCACCGGGCGCCGCCTCGGCGCCGGGCTCGACGCTCGCCGCCTTGTCCGGGTCCGGGGCGGGCTGCCAGCGCTTCTCCCCGAAGAACGTCATGATCATCACGCGGGTCATGTAGTACGCGGTGATCCCGGCGCCCAGCAGCGTGACCGCGCCGAGGATCCAGCCCTCGGTGCCGCCCTTCGCGAAGGCCGCCTCGATGATCCGGTCCTTGGACCAGAAGCCCGACAGGCCGGGGAAGCCGATGATCGCCAGATAGCCGAGGCCGAACGTCACGAAGGTGACCGGCATGTACTTCCGCAGGCCGCCGTACTTGCGCATGTCGACCTCGTCGTTCATGCCGTGCATCACGGACCCGGCGCCGAGGAACAGCCCGGCCTTGAAGAAGCCGTGGGTCACCAGGTGCATGATCGCGAACACGTACCCGACCGGGCCGAGGCCGGCGGCGAGGATCATGTAGCCGATCTGCGACATCGTCGAGCCGGCGAGGGCCTTCTTGATGTCGTCCTTGGCGCAACCGACGATCGCACCGAACAGGAGCGTGACGGCGCCGACCACCACGACGGCGAGCTGCGCGTCCGGCGCGCCGTTGAAGATGGCGCCGGAGCGGGTGATCAGGTACACGCCCGCGGTCACCATGGTCGCCGCGTGGATGAGCGCCGACACCGGGGTCGGGCCCTCCATCGCGTCGCCGAGCCAGGACTGCAGCGGCACCTGGGCGGACTTGCCGCACGCGGCGAGCAGCAGCATCAGCCCGATCGCCGTCAGCATGCCCTCCGAGGTCTCCCCGGCGGAGCCGAGGACCGGCCCGAAGGCGAACGTCCCGAACGTGGTGAACATCAGCATGATCGCGACGGACAGGCCGATGTCGCCGACCCGGTTGACCAGGAACGCCTTCTTCGCGGCCGTCGCCGCGCTCGGCTTGTGCTGCCAGAACCCGATCAGCAGGTACGAGGCGAGGCCCACGCCCTCCCAGCCGAAGTACAGCAGCAGGTAGTTGTCGGCGAGGACCAGCAGCAGCATGGCCGCGAGGAACAGATTGAGATAGCCGAAGAAGCGGCGGCGGCGCTCGTCGTGCTCCATGTACCCGATGGAGTAGACGTGGATGAGCGTGCCGACACCGGTGATGAGCAGGACGAACGTCATCGACAACTGGTCCAGCTGGAAGGCGACGTCCGCCTGGAAGCCCTCGACGGGCACCCAGCTGAACAGGTGCTGGTGCAGGGCCCGGTCCTCCGCGCCCTTGCCCAGCATGTCGGCGAAGAGCACCGCGCCGACGGCGAAGGAGACGGCGGCGAGCAGCGTGCCGAGCCAGTGCCCGGCCCGGTCCAGCCGCCGGCCGCCGCACAGCAGGACGGCCGCTCCGAGCAGAGGCGCCGCGACGAGCAGCGCGATCAGATTCTCCACGATTCTCCCGACCCCCTACAGCTTCATCAGGCTGGCGTCGTCGACCGAGGCCGAATGGCGGGCACGGAAGAGGGACACGATGATCGCCAGTCCGACCACGACCTCCGCCGCGGCGACGACCATCGTGAAGAAGGCGATGATCTGGCCGTCCAGGTTCCCGTGCATCCGGGAGAACGCGACCAGCGCCAGATTGCAGGCGTTGAGCATCAGCTCCACGCACATGAACAGGATGATCGCGTTGCGCCTGATCAGCACCCCGGCGGCGCCGATGGTGAACAACAGGGCGGCGAGATACAGGTAGTTGACGGGATTCACTTGGCCGCCTCCTCTCCGTCCCGCGGGCGGCCCAGCCGCTCGTCGGCGCGCTGCTCCAGCGCCCGCAGGTCCTCCAGGGCCCGCGCCGACACATCACGGATCTGGCCGCGCGCCCGCAGCGTGCGGTTCACGGTCAGCTCGGACGGGGTGCCGTCCGGCAGCAGGCCGGGGATGTCCACGGCGTTGTGCCGGGCGTACACACCGGGTGCGGGCAGCGGCGGGATCTGCTTGCCCTCGCGCACCCGCTGCTCCGCCAGCTCCCGCTGGGTGCGGGCGCGTTCGGTGCGCTCCCGGTGGGTGAGCACCATCGCGCCGACCGCCGCCGTGATGAGCAGCGCGCCGGTGATCTCGAACGCGAAGACGTACTTGGTGAACAGCAGCGTCGCGATGCCCTGGACGTTGCCCCCGGCGTTCGCCGCGCCGAGCCCGTTGAACGTGTCCAGCGAGGCCCGGCCGATCCCGGCGATCAGCAGCGCGCCGAACCCGAGCCCGCACAGCAGGGCCAGCCACCGCTGGCCCTTGATGGTCTCCTTCAGCGAGTCGGCGGCGGTGACGCCGACGAGCATCACGACGAAGAGGAACAGCATCATGATCGCGCCCGTGTAGACGACGACCTGCACGATGCCCAGGAAGTAGGCGCCGTTGGCGAGGTAGAAGATCGCCAGGATGACCATCGTCCCGGCCAGGCACAGCGCGCTGTGCACGGCCTTGCGCATCAGTACGGTGCACAGCGCGCCGATCACCGCGACCGTGCCGAGCAGCCAGAATTGCACGGCCTCGCCGGTCGACGTGGTGTAGGCGGCGGCCAGTGTGCTCGCGGTCATGCCCCGACCACCTTCCCGGACGCGGGTTCGCTCTCCCCGAAGTCCGACGCGGCCTCCTGCGGGGGCTGCTCGCCCTTGCTGACCGCGGTCTGCCGGACCGTCCCGGGCGCCGCCTCGTGGACCAGGCCCCGGTAGTAGTCCTGCTCGTCCATGCCCGGGTGGATGGCGTGGGGCGTGTCGACCATGCCCTCCGTCAGGCCCGCGAGGAGCTGCTCCTTGGTGTAGATCAGGTTCTCGCGGGAGCTGTCGGCGAGCTCGAACTCGTTCGTCATCGTCAGCGCCCGCGTCGGGCACGCCTCGATGCACAGCCCGCACAGGATGCAGCGGGCGTAGTTGATCTGGTAGACGCGGCCGTACCGCTCGCCGGGCGAGTAGCGCTCCTCGTCGGTGTTGTCCGCGCCCTCCACGTAGATGGCGTCGGCGGGGCAGGCCCAGGCGCACAGCTCGCAGCCGACGCACTTCTCCAGCCCGTCCGGGTGGCGGTTGAGCTGGTGCCTGCCGTGGAAGCGGGGCGCCGTCGTCTTGCGCTGCTCCGGGTACTGCTCCGTCAGCCGCTTCTTGAACATGGCCTTGAAGGTCACGCCGAAGCCGGCCACCGGGTTCTGGAAGGGGGTCCGTGGGGTGTCCCCCCGGGATGACTCAGTAGACACCGTCCGTCTCCTTTCCTTCACTCGCCGCGTCCCCGGGGCCGCTGGCGATCAGCTCGCGCTCGCCGCGCGGCCGCCGCCTGGGCACCGGGGGCAGGGTCTGTCCGGGCAGCGGCGGCACCGGGAACCCGCCGGCCATCGGGTCGAACTCGCCGGTCCCCGCGCTCTCCGGGGGCGCGGCCGCGGCCTCCTTCGCCTTCCGGTCGCGGAACATGTCGGCGACGAAGGAGAGCAGCAGCACCGCGAGGACGGCACCGGCGACGTACAGGACGATCGACTGGAACTCCACGTTCTCGTTGCGCAGCGCGCGCACGGTGGCGACGAGCATCAGCCACACGACCGAGACGGGGATGAGGACCTTCCAGCCGAGCTTCATCAGCTGGTCGTAGCGGACGCGGGGCAGCGTGCCGCGCAGCCAGACGAAGAGGAACAGCAGGGCGACGACCTTGCCGATGAACCAGAGCATCGGCCACCAGCCGTGGTTCGCGCCCTCCCAGAACGCCGAGACCGGGTACGGGGCGCGCCAGCCGCCGAGGAACAGCGTGACGGAGACGACCGAGACGGTGACCATGTTGACGTACTCGGCCAGCATGAACATCGCGAACTTGATCGAGCTGTACTCGGTGTTGAAGCCGCCGACCAGGTCGCCCTCGGACTCCGGCATGTCGAACGGGGCCCGGTTGGTCTCGCCGACCATCGTCACCATGTAGATCAGGAACGACACCGGGAGCAGCACCACGAACCAGCGGTCCGCCTGCGCGTCCACGATCGCCGAGGTCGACATGGACCCGGAGTAGAGGAAGACCGAGGCGAAGGCCGCGCCCATGGCGATCTCGTACGAGATCATCTGCGCGCAGGCGCGCAGGCCGCCCAGGAGCGGGTAGGTGGAGCCGGACGACCAGCCGGCGAGGACGATGCCGTAGATGCCGACCGAGGCGACCGCGAGGATGTAGAGCATCGCGATCGGCAGGTCGGTCAGCTGCATCGTGGTCCGCTGGCCGAAGATCGAGATCTCGTTGCCCGCGGGGCCGAAGGGGATCACGGCGATGGCCATGAACGCGGGGACGGCGGCGACGATCGGGGCCAGGACGTAGACGACCTTGTCGGCCCGCTTGACGACGACGTCCTCCTTCAGCATCAGCTTGACGCCGTCCGCGAGGGACTGCAGGAGGCCCCAGGGGCCGTGCCGGTTGGGGCCGATGCGCAGCTGCATCCACGCGACGACCTTGCGCTCCATGACGATGGAGATCAGCACGGTGACCATGAGGAAGGCGAAGCAGAAGACCGCCTTGATCAGCACGAGCCACCAGGGGTCGCGGCCGAACAGCGAGAGGTCCTCGGCCGCGAGGAGGGCCGTGTTCATGCGCGCACCTCCGACGAGTCCGTCGAGTCCGTCGAATGGGGGGAAGCGGCCGGGGCGATGCGGACCAGGCGGCCGGGCACGGTGCCCAGGTCGGACAGGACGCCGTCGCCGGTGGACCGCAGCGGCAGCCACACCACGCGGTCCGGCATCGCGGTCACCCGCAGCGGCAGCGTCACGGACCCGGCCGGTCCGGTCACCCGCAGCGGGTCGCCTTCCTTGACGCCCGCCTCGGCGGCCGTCGCGGGCGAGAGGCGGGCCACGGCGGCGTGCCGGGTCCCGGCCAGCGCCTCGTCGCCCTCCTGCAGCCGGCCCAGGTCGAGCAGCATCCGGTGACCGGCCAGCACGGCCTCGCCCTCGCCGGCCCGGGGCAGCGGCAGCCGCGCCTCGGCCGGGTCGTCGGCCCGCTCGCCGTCCCACGCGCCGAGCCGGTCCATCTCGCGCCGCACGGCCCGTACGTCCGGCAGCCCGAAGTGCACGTCCATCGCGTCGGCGAGCATGTGCAGCACCCGCGCGTCGGACGGCGGCAGGGCACTGGTCATGTGCTGCGGCTTCAGCGCCGCCTCGAACATCCGGACCCGCCCCTCCCAGTTGAGGAACGTGCCCGCCTTCTCGGCGACCGCGGCGACCGGGAGGACCACGTCGGCCCGCTCGGTGACCTCGCCGGGGCGCAGCTCCAGCGACACGACGAACGCCGTGTCCAGCGCCTCGCGGGCCCGCGCGGGGTCCGGGAGGTCCGCCACGTCCACGCCGCCGACCAGCAGCGCGGTCAGCTCGCCGGTCGCGGCGTCCTCCACGATCCGGCCGGTGTCGCGCCCGTAGCGGTGCGGCAGTTCCCGTACGCCCCACACGGTGGCGACCTCGTCGCGGGCGCGCGGGTCGGTGGCGGGGCGCCCGCCGGGCAGCAGCGACGGCAGCGCGCCCGCCCAGACGGCGCCCGGCTCACCGGCCCTGCGCGGCACCCACACCAGGAGGGCGCCGGTCGCCGTGGCGGCGCGCACGGCGGCGGTCAGCGCGCCCGGCACGGCGGCCAGGCGCTCGCCGACGACGATGACCGCGCCCTCGGCGCGCAGGGCCTCAGCGGCCGCGGCTCCCGGCCCGTCGAGCCCGGCGCCCGCGGCGAGCGCGTCCAGCCACTCGGTCTCCGTGCCGGGCGCGGCGGGCAGCAGCGTGCCGCCCGCCTTCTCCAGGCCGCGCGTGGCGTACGGGGCGATGGCGTACGTGCGCTGCCCGTGCTTGCGCCAGGCCTTGCGCAGCCGCAGGAAGACGCCGGGCGCCTCCTCCTCGGCCTCGAATCCGGCGAGCAGCACGGCGGGCGCCTGCTCCAGGGACGTGTACGTGACGCCCGTACCGTCCAGGTCCCGGCCGCGCCCGGCGACGCGGGCGGCCAGGAAGTCGGCCTCCTCGGCGCTGTGGAGGCGCGCGCGGAAGTCGATGTCGTTCGTGGCGAGGGCCACGCGCGCGAACTTGGCGTACGCGTAGGCGTCCTCCACGGTGAGCCGCCCGCCGGTCAGCACACCGGTGCGGCCGCGGGCCAGCCCGCGCGCCGCCGCCTCCAGCGCCTCGGGCCAGGACGCGGCATGCAGCGCCCCGTCGTCGCCGCGCACCAGGGGCGTGGCGAGCCGGTCGCGGGCCTGTGCGTACCGGAACGCGAAGCGCCCCTTGTCGCACAGCCACTCCTCGTTGACCTCCGGGTCGTTGGCGGCGAGGCGGCGCATGACCTTGCCGCGCCGGTGGTCGGTGCGGGTGGCGCAGCCGCCGGCGCAGTGCTCGCACACCGACGGGCTGGAGACCAGGTCGAAGGGGCGGGAGCGGAACCGGTACGCGGCGGAGGTGAGCGCCCCGACCGGGCAGATCTGGATGGTGTTCCCGGAGAAGTACGACTCGAAGGGGTCGCCCTCGCCGGTGCCGACCTGCTGGAGGGCGCCCCGCTCGACCAGTTCGATCATCGGGTCGCCGGCGATCTGCGTGGAGAAGCGGGTGCAGCGGGCGCACAGCACGCACCGCTCGCGGTCGAGGAGGACCTGCGTGGAGAGGGGGACGGGCTTCTCGTAGGTGCGCTTGCGGCCCTCGAAGCGGGATTCGGCCTGCCCGTGCGAGACGGCCTGGTTCTGCAGGGGGCACTCGCCGCCCTTGTCGCAGACGGGGCAGTCCAGGGGGTGGTTGATGAGCAGCAGCTCCATCACGCCGACCTGGGCCTTCTCGGCGACCTTGGAGGTGAGTTGAGTCCTCACCACCATCCCGTCCGTACAGGTGATCGTGCAGGAGGCCATGGGCTTGCGCTGGCCCTCGACCTCGACGATGCACTGCCGGCAGGCGCCGGCCGGGTCGAGGAGGGGGTGGTCGCAGAACCGGGGGATCTCGATGCCGAGCTGCTCGGCGGCGCGGATGACCAGCGTCCCCTTGGGGACGGACACCTCGATGCCGTCGATGGTCAGCGTGACCAGGTCCTCCGGCGGCACCGGGGCGGCCCCGCCGCCGGCGGGGTTCGATGCCATGACGGTCATGCCGTCACCTCCACGTGGTTGTCCGCCCAGGCGGTCGACTTGGCCGGGTCGAAGGGGCAGCCCCTGCCGGTGATGTGCTCCTCGTACTCCTCGCGGAAGTACTTCAGGGAGGAGAAGATCGGGGAGGCGGCGCCGTCGCCGAGGGCGCAGAAGGACTTGCCGTTGATGTTGTCCGCGATGTCGGCGAGCTTGTCGAGGTCGGACGGCTTGCCCTTGCCCGCCTCGATGTCGCGCAGCAGCTGGACCAGCCAGTAGGTGCCCTCGCGGCAGGGGGTGCACTTGCCGCACGACTCGTGGGCGTAGAACTCGGTCCAGCGGGTCACGGCGCGCACCACGCAGGTGGTCTCGTCGAAGCACTGGAGCGCCTTGGTGCCGAGCATGGACCCGGCGGCGCCGACGCCCTCGTAGTCGAGGGGCACGTCGAGGTGCTCGTCGGTGAACATCGGCGTGGAGGAGCCGCCGGGCGTCCAGAACTTGAGGCGGTGCCCGGGCCGCATCCCGCCGCTCATGTCGAGCAGCTGGCGCAGGGTGATGCCGAGCGGCGCCTCGTACTGGCCGGGGGCGGCGACGTGGCCGCTGAGCGAGTACAGCGTGAAGCCGGGGGACTTCTCGCTGCCCATGGAGCGGAACCACTCCTTGCCCCGGTGGAGGATGGCGGGAACCGACGCGATGGACTCGACGTTGTTCACGACGGTGGGGCACGCGTACAGGCCGGCGACCGCGGGGAAGGGGGGCCGCAGCCGGGGCTGGCCGCGGCGGCCCTCCAGCGAGTCGAGCAGGGCGGTCTCCTCGCCGCAGATGTACGCCCCGGCTCCGGCGTGCACGGTGAGGTCGACGTCGAGTCCGCTGCCGAGGACATTCCGCCCGAGGTAGCCGGCGGCGTACGCCTCGCGGACCGCCTCGTGGAGGCGGCGCAGCACGGGGACGACCTCGCCGCGCAGGTAGACGAAGGCGTGCGAGGAGCGGATCGCGTAGCAGGCGATCACGATGCCCTCGATGAGGGAGTGCGGGTTGGCGAAGAGGAGGGGGATGTCCTTGCAGGTGCCCGGCTCGGACTCGTCGGCGTTGACGACGAGGTAGTGGGGCTTGCCGTCGCCCTGCGGGATGAACTGCCACTTCATCCCGGTCGGGAAGCCGGCGCCGCCGCGGCCGCGCAGCCCGGAGTCCTTGACGTACGCGATGACGTCGTCGGGCGACATGGCGAGGGCCTTGCGCAGCCCCTCGTACCCGTCGTGGCGCCGGTAGGTGTCCAGCGTCCAGGAGCGGGGCTCGTCCCAGAAGGCGGACAGGACCGGCGCGAGCAGCTTCTCGGGGCTGGTCTCCCCGATTTCGGGTGCCAAGGTCATCACTCCCCCTCCTCGCTGACCGGGCCCGCCGGGTGCTTCGGGTCGGACGCGGAGGTCTGTTGCGGTGCGTCGTGCGAGCTGAGGTGGCGGGCGCCCGGCGTGGGGGCGTCCTGCGGCGCAGAGCCGCGCTGGTCGCTGCCGGCCGCCCCGCCGCGCGGGTGGACGACGCGCGGCGGGAGCGCCTCGCCCTTGGCGAGCTTCAGGCCGACGAGGGAGGCCGGCCCCGCGCCGCCGCCGGCCTCGACCGCGCCGGGCCGCTCGTCGGGGAAGCCGGCGAGGATGCGGGCGGTCTCCTTGAAGGTGCACAGGGGCGCGCCGCGGGTCGGGGTGACGGGGCGGCCGGCGCGCAGGTCGTCGACGAGGCGCTTGGCGCTCTCGGGCGTCTGGTTGTCGAAGAACTCCCAGTTGACCATCACCACGGGGGCGAAGTCGCAGGCGGCGTTGCACTCGATGTGTTCGAGGGTGACCTTGCCGTCCTCGGTGGTCTCCTGGTTGCCGACGCCGAGGTGCTGCTTGAGCTCCTCGAAGATGGCGTCGCCGCCCATGACGGCGCACAGGGTGTTGGTGCAGACCCCGACCTGGTAGTCGCCGCTGGGCTTGCGCCGGTACATCGAGTAGAAGGTGGCGACGGCGGTGACCTCGGCGGTGGTCAGCCCCAGCACCTCGGCGCAGAAGCGCATTCCCGTGCGGGTGACGTGCCCTTCCTCGGACTGGACGAGGTGCAGCAGCGGCAGCAGCGCGGAGCGCGAGTCCGGGTAGCGGGCGATCACCTCCCGGGCGTCCGCTTCGAGCCGGGCGCGTACGTCGGCGGGGTAGTCGGGGGCGGGGAGTTCGGGCATCCCCAGCTGGACGTCGGTCACCGGTCGACGCCTCCCATCACGGGGTCGATGGACGCGACGGCGACGATGACGTCGGCGACCTGGCCGCCTTCGCACATCGCCGCCATGGCCTGGAGGTTGGTGAAGGACGGGTCGCGGAAGTGGACCCGGTACGGGCGGGTGCCGCCGTCGGAGACGACGTGCGCGCCCAGCTCGCCCTTGGGGGACTCGACGGCGGCGTACGCCTGGCCGGGCGGGACCCGGAAGCCCTCGGTGACCAGCTTGAAGTGGTGGATCAGGGCCTCCATGGAGGTGCCCATGATCTTCTTGATGTGGTCGAGGGAGTTGCCCAGGCCGTCGGGGCCGAGGGCCAGCTGCGCCGGCCAGGCGATCTTCTTGTCGGCGACCATGACCGGGCCGGGGGCGAGCCGGTCGAGGCACTGCTCGATGATCCGCAGCGACTGGCGCATCTCCTCCAGCCGGATCAGGAACCGGCCGTAGGCGTCGCAGGTGTCCGCGGTCGGCACGTCGAACTCGTACGTCTCGTAGCCGCAGTACGGCTCGGCGCGGCGCAGGTCGTGCGGCAGGCCGGCCGAGCGCAGGATGGGCCCGGTCGCGCCGAGGGCCATGCAGCCGGCGAGGTCCAGGTAGCCGATGTCCTGCATGCGGGCCTTGAAGATGGGGTTGCCGGTGGCGAGCTTGTCGTACTCCGGCAGGTTCTTCCGCATGGTCCGCACGAACTCGCGGATCTGCTCGACGGCGCCGGGCGGCAGGTCCTGGGCGAGGCCGCCGGGGCGGATGAACGCGTGGTTCATGCGCAGGCCGGTGATCAGCTCGTAGAGGTCCAGGATCATCTCGCGGTCCCGGAACCCGTAGATCATGATCGTGGTGGCGCCCAGCTCCATGCCGCCGGTGGCGATGCACACCAGGTGCGAGGAGAGCCGGTTGAGCTCCATGAGCAGGACGCGGACGACGGTGGCCCGGTCGGGGATCTGGTCCTCGATGCCGAGGAGCTTCTCCACGCCGAGGCAGTACGCCGTCTCGTTGAAGAACGACGTCAGGTAGTCCATGCGCGTCACGAACGTGGTGCCCTGGGTCCACGTCCGGTACTCGAGGTTCTTCTCGATGCCGGTGTGGAGGTAGCCGATGCCGCAGCGGGCCTCGGTGACGGTCTCGCCGTCGATCTCCAGGATGAGCCGGAGCACGCCGTGGGTGGACGGGTGCTGGGGGCCCATGTTGACGACGATCCGCTCGTCGTCGGCCTTCGCCGCGGACTGGACGACCTCGTCCCAGTCGCCGCCGGTGACGGTGTAGACGGTGCCCTCGGTCGTCTCCCGGGGCTCGGCCTGGGGGGTTGCCTTGGGAGTGGTCACGAGTACGACCTCCGCTGGTCCGGAGCCGGGATCTGGGCGCCCTTGTACTCGACGGGGATGCCGCCGAGGGGGTAGTCCTTGCGCTGCGGGTGGCCCTGCCAGTCGTCCGGCATCATGATCCGGGTCAGGGCGGGGTGCCCGTCGAAGACCAGCCCGAAGAAGTCGTACGTCTCGCGCTCGTGCCAGTCGTTGGTCGGGTAGACGGCGACGAGCGACGGGACGTGCGGGTCGCTGTCGGGGGCGCTGACCTCCAGGCGCAGGCGGCGCCCGTGGGTGAGCGAGCGCAGGTGGTAGACCGCGTGCAGCTCGCGGCCGGTGTCGCCGGGGTAGTGGACGCCGCTGACGCCCGTGCACAGCTCGAAGCGCAGGGCGGGGTCGTCGCGCAGGGTGCGGGCGACGCGGACGAGGTGCTCGCGCGCGATGTGGAAGGTGAGCTCGCCCCGGTCGACGACGGTCTTCTCGATCGCGTTCGAAGGGACGAGGCCCTGCTCCTCCAGGGCGCCCTCCAGCTCGTCGGCGACCTCGTCGAAGTAGCCGCCGTAGGGCCGGGTGGACGGTCCGGGGAGGCGGATGGAGCGGACGAGGCCGCCGTAGCCGGAGGTGTCCCCGCCGCTCGCGGCGCCGAACATGCCGCGCTGGACGCGGATCTCCTCCCCGAGGTCGCCGCGCTGGCCGGGGAGGTTCTGCGCGCCGAGGTCCTTCTCGGGGTTCGGCTGGCTGGACTGGTCGGTCACCGGAGCAGCCCCTTCATCTCGATCGTCGGGAGGGCCTTGAGCGCCGCCTCCTCCGCCTCGCGGGCCGCTTCGCGCGCGTTGACGCCGAGCTTGGACGACTGGATCTTCTGGTGGAGCTTGAGGATCGCGTCCAGCAGCATCTCGGGACGGGGCGGGCAGCCGGGCAGGTAGATGTCGACCGGTACGACGTGGTCGACGCCCTGCACGATCGCGTAGTTGTTGAACATGCCTCCGGAGGAGGCGCAGACGCCCATGGAGATCACCCACTTCGGGTCGGGCATCTGGTCGTAGACCTGGCGCAGCACCGGCGCCATCTTCTGGCTGACCCGGCCGGCCACGATCATCAGGTCGGCCTGGCGCGGCGAGCCGCGGAAGACCTCCATCCCGAACCGGGCCAGGTCGTACCGGCCGGCGCCGGTGGTCATCATCTCGATGGCGCAGCAGGCGAGGCCGAAGGTCGCGGGGAAGACGGACGCCTTGCGCACCCATCCCGCGGCCTGTTCGACCGTCGTCAGCAGAAATCCGCTCGGCAGCTTCTCTTCGAGTCCCATGAGTGTGCCCTTCAGCCCCTCAGTCCCATTCCAGGCCGCCGCGCCGCCATACGTACGCGTAGGCGACGAAGACCGTGAGCACGAAGAGGAGCATCTCCACGAGCCCGAAAAGCCCCAGGGCGTCGAAGGTGACGGCCCAGGGGTAGAGGAAGACGATCTCGATGTCGAAGACGATGAAGAGCATCGCCGTCAGGTAGTACTTGATCGGGAAGCGGCCACCTCCGGCCGGCGTCGGGGTCGGCTCGATGCCGCACTCGTACGCCTCGAGCTTCGCCCGGTTGTACTTCCTCGGGCCGATGAGCGTGGCCATGACCACGGAGAAGATCGCAAACGCTGCCCCGAGGGCGCCGAGCACGAGGATGGGCGTGTACGCATTCACGCTCCTCGCTCCTTCCAGTCGTCCTTGACCGTTGGACCGCAGCGGGCTTCCGTCGCACCGTCTCGAAGGGTCTCCGGGTGATCGGTGACCCCCGGAAGATCGCTTCCATGTGAGGCAGTTCACAAGCCCGACTGCAACGCATCCTATGCCCGTCGATCTGTGATCTGCGACACGGGGGTTGCCAAGGACTTTGTGATCTCTGCCACCTGTCGAACGATCATGAACTCGGATGAACGCCGATCTTCACACCAGACGTGACCGAGTGGCGACGATACGTGACATTCTGGCCGATCAGCGCTGGTCGGAGGGGCCCTGCACTATCAAACCCTGGCACGTACACGCAAATTCGAGTTGGACGCATCCGGGTGATAAAGGAGGTCACCCCACTCGTGCGGGGGGCCCGGCGGGACGGAGGTGGACGCGTGCGCCGGTTCACGAACGGCGGGCGCAAGCGACGCGGCGTCAAAAGTGACCTGCATCACTTCCCCCGAGCGGCCAGAAAAGCGGGGTTGGCCATCTGCGCCAACCAGTGGTAGGCGGGCGGCAATTCGGACGTTTCGCGGAAAACCCATGATCACGGGCGTGATCACCTCGGCCTGAAATGTCCGTTACGGCGTCAATAAAGGCCCTCGCCGGGCGGATTCAGCGCCTCCGCACGCAACTGTGGCGCACCACACGTTTCTTGAAGGGAACCGTGGAGCCCTGATACCGGTTGTTCTCATGTCCCACACCGCTCCCATACCCAGCCACCGGAAGCCCCGCCGCAGCTCGTCGAAGCTCGCGCTGCGCGCCGGAGTTGCCGGTGGCGTCCTCAGCACCATCGCGGTGGCCGCGTCGCCCGCTCAGGCCGAGCCGGTGACCGAGACCATCGAGATGCCCACGCTCACCAACGTGGACCTGTCCGGCGCGCTGTCCAACGCCGTCGCCGCCTCCGCCGAGGCGACCGAGCAGCACGCGCTCGCCCAGGACCTGCGGGCCCAGGAGGACGCGGCGGCCGCCAAGGCGGCGAAGGACGCCAAGAAGGCCAAGGCGGAGGCGGAGCGCAAGGCCGAGGCCGAGCGCAAGGCCAAGGAGGCCGAGGAGAAGGCCCGCGCCGAGGCGGAGCGCGCCTCGCGCACCTCCGAGCGCACCACGCTCTCCGCCTCGTCCGACAGCGACGGCGGCGGCGACAGCGACTCCTCCTACAGCGCCCCCGCGAGCGGTTCGGCCGCCGCCATCGTGGCGTTCGCGCGCGCCCAGGTCGGCGACGCGTACGTCATGGGCGCCACGGGCCCCAACGCCTGGGACTGCTCCGGCCTCGTCCAGGCCGCCTACCGCCAGGCCGGCATCGACCTGCCGCGCGTCTCCAGCGCGCAGTCGAGCATGGGCACCTCCGTCTCGCTGGACAACCTCCAGCCGGGCGACATCCTCTACTGGGGCAGCCGCAGCGGCTCGTACCACGTCGCCATCTACGTCGGCGGCGGCAACTTCGTGGGCGCGCAGAACCCCAGCAAGGGCGTCGTCGAGCAGTCCCTCGACTGGGACCGGCCGTCCGGCGCCGTCCGCATCCTCTGACGCGGCAGCACCGCAACACGCCTGAAGGGCCGTCGCTCCCCCGCTCGGGGTGGAGCGACGGCCCTCGGCGTACACCGGTCACGCGGAGCGGCGCCGTACCGGTGCGTCCCCCGTCGTACGGACCGCGCCCGGGCCCGGTCGTACGGCCGCGCCCGGCCGTCCGCCGCAACGGCAGCCGGGCGCTACGGCAGCCGGGCGCTACGGGCGCTTTGGGCGCCTTTGGCTCACCGGACCCGCCGGGCGCTACGGCCGCTCCGGGCCGCGGAACGCCTCGATGAGCCGCCCGTAGCTGTCGCCGCCGTGCCCGTCGGCGGCGGCCTTCGCCATCAGCTCCCGGTGCAGTTCGGGCAGCCGCCCGTCGACGCCCCGCGCGCGGCCCGCGTGCAGCAGGTGCTCGATCGCCGCCAGCTGCACGTCGATGGTGGCGTCGTCGCCCGGGTACTCGCCCTCGTCGATCTGGCCCGCGTACCGCTCCATGAACAGCCCGACCGTCGACAGCCAGCGCACCGCCACCGGCGTGAACGCCCGCGCCGCCACGCCGTCCGCGCCCGCCAGCGCGGTGGCGTGCAGCCAGCCGCCGAACACCGACCACATCAGCCCCAGCAGCCCCGTGTCGTACAGCGAGGCGAGCCCCGCGTCCTCACCGAGGTCGATCGGGTCGCCCAGCACCGCGAGCGTCTCCCGGTGCGCCGCGAACGCCTCGGGCGAACCGCTGTACAGGAACATGCTGTCCCGGCTGCCGACCCCCGGCGGCGTCGTCATGATCCCGCCGTCCAGGTACCGCGCCCCGAGCCCGGCCGCCCACGCGGCGGTCTCCCGCGCCTGCTCCGGCGAGCCCGACGTCACATTGACCAGCGTCCGGCCCGCCAGGCCGCCGGCCACCGGGTCGAGCAGCTCGCGCACCGCCGCGTAGTCCAGCACGCACACCAGGACCAGCTCGCTCGCCTCGACCGCCTCCGCGACCGTCGCGGCCCGGCACGCGCCCCGCCCGGCCAGGGCGTCCGCCTTGGCGGCGGTGCGGTTCCAGACGGTCGTCGGGTGACCGGCCGCCAGGAACGCCTCGGCCAGGGCCGTTCCCATCTGCCCCAGTCCGAGCACGGTGACGCTTTCACGGCTCATCGCCTTGTTTCTCCCTCTGCGTACGGATTGCCTGTGCGCTGTCCACCCTCGCAGCGGGCGCCGGGCGGGGACAGGGGCAGGACTGCCCGCCTGCGCACGATTCCTGCCGTACGCTCCGGTGCATGAGCGCCGGAACCGTCGCCGTGGCCGTCCTCCAGGACGCCGGGATATCACCGTGGGAGATGTACGAACTGTCCATCGCGCTCGCCGTGTTCGGCATCCCGCACGAGGACCTCGCGAACCCCTGGTACCGCCTGCGCCTGTGCACCGACGAGCCCCGGGGCGCGTCGGGCCGGGACGCCGGGGAGCCGTACGGGCCGGGCTTCTCCCTGCGTACGGCGCACGGCCTGGACGCGCTCGTGGGCGCGGACACGGTCATCGTGCCGTCCGTGCCGGAGGAGTGCGTCGACGGCGGACGGGAGATACCCGCCGCCCTGGTGGAGGCGCTGCGGGAGGCGGCGGCCTCGGGGTCCCGCATGGTGTCGCTGTGCACGGGGGCGTTCGCGCTGGCGGAGGCCGGGCTGCTGGACGGGCGCCGGGCGACGGCCCACTGGCAGCACACCGCGGAACTGGCAGCCCGCCACCCGTCGGTGACCGTGGACGACTCGGTGCTCTACACCGACGACGGCTCCGTCCTGACCAGCGCGGGCGCCACCGCCGCCCTGGACCTGTGCCTGCACCTGGTGCGCCGCGACCTCGGGGCGCACGTCGCCAACCAGCTGGCGCGGCGGCTCGTCGTGCACGCCCACCGCGCGGGCGGGCAGGCGCAGTTCATCGAGGCCCCGCTCCCCCCGGCCGGCGACGAGGGCCTCGGCCCGGTCCTCCAGTGGGCGGTCGAGCACCTGGCGGAGCCGCTCACCGTCAACGACCTGGCCCGCCGCGCCCGGATGAGCCCGCGCACCTTCCACCGCCGCCTCCTGGAGGCCACCGGCACCACGCCGATGCGGTGGCTGCTCCAGCAGCGCATCGCCCGCGCGCAGATGCTGCTGGAGTCCACGGACCTGCCGGTGGAGCGGATCGGCGAACGCAGCGGTCTGGGCACGGCGGCGAACCTGCGCCGCCACTTCACCCGCGCGGTCGGCGTCTCCCCCACCGCGTACCGCCGCTCGTTCCCGACGCCCCAGGCCCCTGCCGCGAAGGCCGGGGCCCCGGCGGGCGGCGCGGGGACGGCGGTGCGCTGACGCGAGGGGCGGTGACTGGACGGCCGGCCACGGGACGCCGGCCGTCGGGCGGCGCGCGGGAGGGGACGGCCGGGCCGTCAGGCCTTCGGGGCCACCTTCGACAGGCCGTTGATGATGCGGTCCATCGCGTCGCCGCCCGTCGGGTCCGTCAGATTGGCCAGCATCTTCAGCGTGAAGCGCATCAGCATCGGGTGCGTCAGGCCGCGCTGGGTGGCGATCCGCATGACCTTCGGGTTGCCGATGAGCTTCACGAACGCGCGGCCCAGCGTGTAGTAGCCGCCGTAGGTGTCCTTCAGGGCCTGCGGGTAGGCGTGCAGGGCGCGCTCGCGCTGGGCGTCCGTCGCGCGGGCGTGCGCCTGGACGATCACGTCGGCGGCCAGCTGCCCGGACTCCATGGCGTAGGCGATGCCCTCGCCGTTGAACGGGTTGACCAGGCCGCCCGCGTCGCCGACGAGCAGCAGCCCCCGTGTGTAGTGCGGCTGCCGGTTGAACGCCATCGGCAGGGCGGCCCCGCGGATCGGCATCGTCATGTTGTCCGGCGTGAAGCCCCAGTCCTCCGGCATGGACGCGCACCAGGCCTTGAGGACCTCCCGCCAGTCCAGCTCCCGGAACGCGGAGGAGGAGTTGAGGATGCCGAGGCCCACGTTGGACGTGCCGTCGCCCATGCCGAAGATCCAGCCGTAGCCGGGCAACAGCCGGTCCGGGCCGGGACCGCGCCGGTCCCACAGCTCCAGCCAGGACTCCAGGTAGTCGTCGTCGTGGCGGGGCGTCGTGAAGTACGTGCGGACGGCGACGCCCATCGGCCGGTCCTCGCGCCGGTGCAGCCCCATCGCGAGGGACAGCCGGCTGGAGTTGCCGTCGGCGGCGACGACCAGCGGCGCGTGGAAGGTGACGGGCCTCTTCTCCTCGCCCAGCTTGGCGTGGACGCCCGTGATCCGGCCCGTGCGGGGGTCGGTGACCGGCTCGCCGACGTTGCACCGCTCGTACAGCCGCGCCCCGGCCTTCTGCGCCTGCCGGGCGAGCTGCTCGTCGAAGTCGTCGCGCTTGCGGACCAGTCCGTAGTCCGGGTACGAGGCGAGCTCCGGCCAGTCCAGCTGGAGGCGGACGCCGCCGCCGATGATCCGCAGGCCCTTGTTGCGCAGCCAGCCGGCTTCCTCGGAGATGTCGATGCCCATGGCGACGAGCTGCTTGGTGGCGCGCGGGGTGAGGCCGTCGCCGCACACCTTCTCGCGCGGGAACGCGGTCTTCTCCAGCAGCAGCACGTCGAGCCCCGCCTTCGCGAGGTAGTACGCGGTGGTGGAGCCCGCCGGGCCCGCCCCGACGACGATCACATCTGCGGTGTGCTCGGAGGGGGTCTCGGTCACGGCGGCTTCTCCCGGAGCTCGAAATGGCGTGCCGAAAGCACGGGACATGGGCAGTCTATGGTCACCCGCCGTTCCCCGAGCCGAAGGGCACCCTCGATGACCGACCTGCTCCACGCCGCCGACACCCGGCCCGCCGAGGGGCCGGCCTTCCGCCTGCGCGTGCCGACGGAGGAGGACGCGTACGCGTGGCACCGCGTGTTCGACGACCCGGAGGTGATGGAGTTCCACGGCGGCCGGTCCGCCGAGCTCTCGGTCTACCAGGAGTTCACGGCCCGGCAGCGGCGCCACGACGCCGAACTGGGCTTCTGCCTGTGGACGCTGCTGGACGACGAGGGCGAGGTCGTCGGCTTCACCGGTGCCCAGCCGTGGCCGCACCCGTGGGGCCCGGTCGGGGAGATCGAGATCGGCTGGCGGCTGGCCCGCCGCGCCTGGGGCCGGGGGTACGCGACGGCCGCCGCCCGCGAGACGCTGGAGCGGGTGCGGGCGGCGGGCGTGGAGCGCGTCGTCGCCATGGTGAACGCGCGCAACGAGCGCTCCATCGCCGTCACCCGCCGCCTCGGCATGGCCCTTCAGGACACGAGCCCCCTCCCGGGCCGCGCGGACGAGCTGGGCCACCGCTTCGGGCTGGAGCTGCGGGCCTGAGCGCGGTCAGTCCACGTCGTTCAGCGTCCAGGTGGCGAGCGCGGTGTCGAACGCCTCGCGGGCCTCGGACCAGTCGCGCTCGCGGGCGGTGAAGTAGACGGCGTACTCGGTGCCGTCGTCGGCGATGTACGACTGGTCGGCGGCGTGGACCGTCTCGCCCGCCTCGTCCGTGTACGTGTACTCCCAGATCGCTCCGGGCCGCCCCTGGAAGGTGTTCGCCTCCAGCCGCACCCGCTGGTAGTCGGCCCGGTTCTTGCGGGAGTTGGCCTCCAGGGAGGTGAGGTTCTCCAGCGGCGTGTAGGGGGCGTCGTGGACGACGCCGACCAGGAAGTGGCTCATTCCGGTCGGCCCCGCGTAGGTGATCTGGCCCTGCTTCTCGGAGACGCGCTCCCACCCGGCGGGCACCGCGAACGCGAACCCGGCCGTGTCCACGGCCATTTCGTACCCCTCCGGCACGGTCGGCGCGGTGGTGGGCGCGCCGGCGGCGGCTCCGCCGGGCGCGGGCGTGGCCTCCGGGACCGGTGCCGACTCCGGCGCGGTGGGCGTCTGCGGGGCGGGGGTCGTGCGGGGGGTGGCGGCGCCGGCGGCGGGGTCGGCGACCGGTTCGGCGCCGGGGCGCGGGTGGACCGTGATGCCGGGCCGCGTCTTGTCCTTGAGCATCAGGATGCCGGTGGTGACCCCGCCACCCACGGCGAACGCCACGACGAGCGCCCCGCCCCAGAGCAGCACCCCCCGCCCGCGCCGGGGAGCGCGGGCGGCCTCCGGGGCGCCGGGGTGCGGCGCGCCGGGCCGCTGTGCGTCCGGGTGCCGTACCGGCTCCTGTGCGTCCGGGTGTGGCACGTCGGCGGTGGGCCCGCCCGGTGCGGGGCCCGTGGGCGCGGGACCTGCGGGCGCCGGGCCTGCCGGCGCGGGACCTGCGGGCGCCGGGCCGCCCGGTGCGGGGCCCGTGGGCGCGGGACCTGCCGGCGCGGGGCCGCCCGGTGCGGGGAACGGGGGCGTCGTCGGAGCGCCCGGCTGCGGCGGCACCCGGGGCGGCACCGTCCCGCCCCGGCCCGGCCCGCCGGGGCCGCCCGTACCGCCCGTCAGGCGCAGCAGGTACGGCGCCGCGAGGACCGCGCCCGCCACCCACAGCAGCCCGAACAGCAGCGCGTCCGGGACGCTCGGGGCCACCTCGAAGTACCCGTCGGCGCCGAAGTCGTCGTACTCGCCCGCCAGTCGGATGCCGATCCCGCTCGCCCCCGTGACGAGCAGGTACAGCGCGAGGAACAGTCCGCCGGCCAGCGCCTGCCCGCCCCGCCCCGCGACCCGGCGAGCGGCCCACAGCCCGGCCGTCAGCGCGCAGACGGCGCCCAGGGCGAGCAGCCCGGCCACCGCGCCGCCACCCCATTCGTCGCCGACCTCGCCGAGGCCGACCGTGCCGTGCTCCGCGCCCGAGCCGAGCAGCCCGAACCGGCCCCGCAGGTCGTACTCGACCGGCGCGCCCCAGGCGATGGCCAGGACGGTGGCGCCGAGGTTCGGCAGGATCGTCAGGGCCAGCAGGAGCGCGGTGCCGTCGACGCCGTCGGTGTTGGCGTACACGACGAAGCCGACCAGCGCGCACAGCGCCAGCACGACGCCGAGGGCGCGGGTCGCCGCCCCCAGGGCGCGTACCGCCGCGAGGGCTCCGGGCCGTACGGCCAGCCGGCGGGCCAGGTCGTCGCGCTGGAGCACCCCGGCCGTCACCGCCAGGGCCAGGGCGAGGGCCACCAGGGCGGCCGTCACGGGCGAGGCCGACACCGCGACCCCGGCGATCTCCGGCTGGGCGAACAGCCCGAGCAGCAGGACGGCGCCCGCCGCGGGCAGCGCGACCCGCACGGCCGCGTCCGCCCCGGCGCCCCGCGCGCGCAGCCTCCGGGCGGCGAGGTACAGCGCGCCGATCCACAGGAAGGTCACCGTCAGCGGGACGAGGGACAGTTCGGCGCCGCCCCGCGCGAGCGCGGCGTCGGAGCCGTACCCGTAGCCGCCGTCGTGGAAGCCGGACCCGTCGCCGTCGTCGTACCGGAAGCCGGGCGTGGCCGCCTCGAGCGCGAAGCCGCCGCCGAACGCCTGGAGCAGCAGCGCCAGCGCGATCCGCAACCGGGCGCTCCATCCGACGAAGACGTCGTCGCCCGGGTCCTGGCCGTACGAGGGGACCGCCAGGGCGACCGCGAGCGCGAGGAGCAGCCCGGTCGGCCAGGCGGCGGCCCGCAGGGCGGGCGCCCAGGCGCCCCGGAACGCGCGGCGCAGGAACACGGCGGCGGGCGAGGGCGGTACGGGTCCGGGGGCGTATCCGGGAGGCGGCCCGGCCGGTCCGCCGGGCGGAGGGACGGGCACCTGGCCCGGCGCGTACGCGGGCGCGGGGCCGCCCGGCGCGTACGCGGGGGCCTGTCCGGGGCCGTACGCGGGCGGGGCGGGCGCACCGGCGGGCGGAGGGCCGGCGGGGCCACCGGTGGGCGGCGGGCCGGCGGGCGGGGGCGGGGCGGCGGGTGCGGCGGGGGCATCCGGCGGTGCGGCGGGCCCGGACGCCGGGGCGCCGCGCTCCCGGCCGCAGTTCATGCAGAAGCGGGCCTCCTCCGGGGAGGAGGTCCCGCAGTGAGGGCAGGGCGACGCCATGGGCTGCTCCGGATGCCGGGAGACGGGGTCGGGCCCCTATCCTCCCCGCTGGCGACGCCCCGTCAAATCCCTTACCCGTCCAGCGGCTTGTAGCCCCGGTGCAGGGCGACGATGCCGCCCGACAGGTTCCGCCAGGCCACCTTGGACCAGCCGGCCTTCTGGAGCAGCCCGGCCAGCTCCCGCTGTCCGGGCCAGCTCTGGATGGACTCGGCGAGGTACACGTACGCGTCCGGGTTGGACGACACGGCGCGCGCGACCGGCGGCAGCGCCCGCATCAGGTACTCCTCGTACACCTTGCGGAACGGCGCCCAGGTCGCGTGCGAGAACTCGCAGATCACGACGCGTCCGCCCGGCCGGGTCACCCGGTACAGCTCGCGCAGCGCCGCGTCCGTGTCCTGGACGTTGCGCAGCCCGAAGGAGATGGTCACCGCGTCGAAGGCGCCGTCGCGGAACGGCAGCCGCATCGCGTCGCCGGCCGTGAGCGGCAGCCAGGGGTGGCGCTTCTTGCCCTCGCGGAGCATGCCGAGGGAGAAGTCGCACGGCACGACGTACGCGCCCTCCTCCACGAACGGCAGCGAGGAGGTGCCGGTGCCGGCCGCCAGGTCGAGGACCCGCTGGCCCGGCCGGGCCTCGACGGCCCGCGCCACCTCGCGGCGCCAGCGCCGGTCCTGGAAGAGGGAGAGCACGTCGTTGGTGAGGTCGTAGTTCGCCGCGACGTGGTCGAACATCGTGGCGACTTCGTGCGGCTGCTTGTCCAGCGTTGCTCGGGTCACGCGCCCCATTCAAGCAGGCGGCCCGGCACGGCCGGCGCCCGGTCGGCCGCGCGTCGGGGACGCGGTACGGGCCTTGGTGGGGGGCCTTGGTGGGTTTCGGTACGGGCCGCCTGGTCCGGTCCTAGGGCCGGGCGGCGGACCGGGGCGCGGGCCGGGGCGCGGGGCCGGGCGGCAGGCCGGGGCGCGGGCCGGGCGGCGGACCGGGGCGCGGGGGCCGAAAGGGCGGCGCCGGGGCCGCCGTTCACGCCGCGCGGTAGACCAGCCGCCCGTCCAGGACGGTGGCCACGCAGGCGGAGGCCCCCCGCGCGGGCAGCTCCGCGAGGTCCGGTACGTCGAAGACGGCGAACCGGGCCGGTCCGCCCGCCCGCAGCGGCCCCGCCCACACGACGGGCCCGCCCGAGGCGAACGGGTCCGGCGACGGCACCCCCTCCGGCCGCCCGTCGCGCGGGACGACGCCGAGACCGGCGCGGCGCACCGCGTCCCGTACGGCAGGGGTGCGGGGCTCGCCCGCGACGGCGACCGTGCCGTGGGCGAGGAGCCGCTGCACGCCGCGCCGGGCGCTGCCGCCCCTGCGCGCCTCGGCCGGGGCGAGCGCCGCGAGGGCGGCCCCGGTGATCGGCTCGGTGCCCAGCTCGTCCGCCTCGCGCGGGTCCGGGTGGTACGCCTCTTCGAGCAGCTCGGGGCCGTACGGGTTGATCAGGCCGGGGGTGAGCACACCGGGCCAGCGCCGGACGCGGGCGCCCGGACGGGCGGCGATCAGCTCCTCGTACGGGCCGACGGCGGCGATCAGGGCGCCGTCGACGGCGACGCCCCGCCCACCCGCCGTGTGGATCGTCAGCACGCGCGGATCAGTTGGCGTCGAGGAGCTTCAGCTCGGGGTGGGCCGTGCCGCCCTCGATGGCCGTGGACGAGATGTGCGAGACGACGCGGTCGTCCACCGGGTCGTTCGCCGGGTCGTCGTGGACGACGATGTGCTCGTACGTCGTCGTCCGCTGCGCCGGGACGCGGCCGGCCTTGCGGATCAGGTCGATGATCTCCAGCCGGTTGGATTGGTGCCGGGCGCCGGCGGAGGAGACGACGTTCTCCTCCAGCATGATCGAGCCGAGGTCGTCGGCGCCGTAGTGCAGCGACAGCTGGCCGACCTCCTTGCCCGTGGTGAGCCAGGAGCCCTGGATGTGGGCGACGTTGTCGAGGAACAGCCGCGCGATGGCGATCATGCGCAGGTACTCGAAGAGCGTGGCCTGCGTGCGGCCCTTCAGATGGTTGTTCTCCGGCTGGTACGTGTACGGGATGAACGCGCGGAAGCCGCCCGTCCGGTCCTGCACGTCGCGGATCATGCGCAGGTGCTCGATGCGCTCGGCGTTCGTCTCGCCGGTGCCCATCAGCATCGTGGAGGTGGACTCGACGCCCAGGTTGTGGGCGATCTCCATGATCTCCAGCCAGCGCTCGCCGGACTCCTTGAGCGGGGCGATCGCCTTGCGCGGCCGCTCCGGCAGCAGCTCGGCGCCCGCGCCCGCGAACGAGTCGAGGCCCGCGGCGTGGATGCGGCGGATGGCCTCCTCGACGCTCACGCCGGAGATCCGCGCCATGTGCTCGACCTCGGACGCGCCCAGGCTGTGGATGACGAGCTGCGGGAACGCCTCCTTGATGGCGGCGAAGTGCTTCTCGTAGTACTCCACGCCGTAGTCCGGGTGGTGGCCGCCCTGGAACATGATCTGCGTGCCGCCCAGCTCGACCGTCTCGGCGCAGCGGCGCAGGATGTCGTCGAGGTCGCGGGTCCAGCCCTTGGCGGTGTCCTTGGGCGGGGCGTAGAAGGCGCAGAACTTGCAGGCCGTCACGCAGACGTTGGTGTAGTTGATGTTGCGCTCGATGATGTACGTCGCGATGTGCTCCGTACCGGCGTAGCGGCGGCGCCGGGCGGCGTCGGCGGCCGCGCCGAGGGCGTGCAGCGGCGCGGAGCGGTAGAGGTCGAGCGCCTCCTCCGGTGTGATCCGCCCCCCGGCGGCGGCGCGGTCGAGAACGGACTGGAGGTCGGCCTTCTCGGTCACCGGTTGCGTACCTTTCGCCTGCTTGCGGACGGACCGGACCAGCCTACGCCAGCGCCCTGACGGCTATTCCGCGCGGTCCAGGGTGGCGCGGGGCCGCCCGGCGGCGGCGTCGTCGGACACGTAGTGGAGCTTGCCGTCCTCCAGCCGCAGGGTCACGGTGTGGGTGCCGCCGGTGCACACGCCCGTCGAGGCGTCGCTCGCGGAGCCCTTGGTGACGAGGGTGTCGGCGGTGGCGGTGCGCAGGACGAGGGTGTCCTCGCAGATGAAGTTGCCGAGGATGTCGTGCTGGCGGACGCGGCCGACCTCCTGCCCGGCCCGGCCGCCCTTGAGCGTCACGGTGAAGGTGCCGGCCGGGATGTCCCCGATGGCGCCGGTCCCGGCGGTGGCCCGGCCCTTCCACGTGCCGAGGAACGCCCTGGGGACGCCGGCGCCCGCGGGGGCGGTGGAGGCGGCGGTCGTCCCGCCGCCGGCGGCGGGCGGCTGCTGGGCGGTGTCGTCGGTGCCGCCGCCCGGCAGGAGGTCGAACAGGACGGCGGCGCCCACGGTCACGGCGGCCAGCGCGCCCGCCACGGCGAGGGCGACGGTGCAGCTCAGCCGCCGCCCGCCGCGGGGCCCGGCGGGCTCGGAACCGGCGGTGACGGACACCGAGACGGGGTGCCTGCGGGGCGGCGGGACGGCGTCCATGGTCGGCACGGAGGCGTCGTCGGCCCGCCCGGCTGGGGCCCGCCCGGCTGCGGGCTGCCCGGCGGGGGCGGGCGGGTTGCCGGGGACGGGCGGGGTGCCGGGGACGGGCGGTGCCGCTGCGGCCGCAGGGGCCGGGACGGCCGGGTCGGGGGCCGCGGCCGGGTCGGGGGCCGCGGCCGGGGCGGTGGGCGCGGGCCGGGCGGTGGGCGCGGGCGGGGCCACGGCGGCGCTGCTGAACGGCACGGGGCCCGACGCGCCCCCGTCCACCGCCTCCCGCGCCGGCTCCAGGTCGAGGAGCCGTACGGCCGCGCGGCTGACCTCCTCCACCACCACCGCCGGCAGCCATCCGCCGCCCGGGGTCCCGCCCGGCTCCGCCCCGCCGGCGTCCGGGCGCGGGGCCAGGCGCGCGGCCAGCTCGGCCGGGGCGGGGCGCGCCGCCGGGTCCTTGGCGAGGCACGCGGCGACGGTGTCCCGCAGCGGTCCGGTCAGCGCCGGGTCGAGCTCGGGTTCCTCGTGGACGACCTTGTACAGCAGCGCCGCCGACGAGTCGCCCGAGAACGGCGCGGTGCCCGTCGCCGCGTACGCGAGGACCGCGCCCAGCGAGAAGACGTCGGACGCGCCGGTCACCCCGGTCCCGCCGGCCTTGCCGAGGATCTGCTCCGGCGACATGTAGCCGGGCGAGCCGACGGACACCCCCGTGGAGGTGAGCGACGCGGTGCCGTCCAGGGCGCGGGCGATGCCGAAGTCGATGAGCCGGGGGCCGTCGAGGGCGAGCAGCACGTTGGAGGGCTTGACGTCCCGGTGGACCAGGCCGTGCGCGTGGACGGCGGCGAGGGCCTCGGCGAGACCGGCGCCCAGCACCCGCACGGACCGTTCGGGCAGCGGCCCGTGGGCGGTCACGGCCTGGGTGAGGGAGGGCCCGGCGACGTACCCGGTGGCGATCCAGGGCACCGGAGCGTCCGGGTCGGCGTCCAGCACGGGCGCGGTCCACCGGCCGCCGACCCGCCGGGCGGAGTCGACCTCGCGGCGGAACCGGGCGCGGAACTCCTCGTCCAGCGCGAAGTGCGGGTGCACGGCCTTCACGGCCACCGTGCGGCCGCCCTCGCTGCGGGCCAGGTAGACGCGGCCCATGCCGCCCGAACCCAGCCTGCCCAGCAGCCGGTACGGGCCGATCGCCCGCGGCTCGTCCGCCTCCAGCGGTCGCATCCGCCCGCTCCCCCCGCTCCGGTGCCCGTACTCGTCCCCGTACCGCCACGCCCGCACGACGGCCCGCGGCGCCACGCCCGCACGACGGCCCGCGGCGCCACGCCCGCACGACGGCGCGCGGCGCCACGCCCGTACGGCGGCCCGTGCCGCAACACCCGCACGTACGGCGGCCCGTGCCGCACCACCCGCGCGTACCGCGGCCGCCCGCCCGTACCGCGTGCCGGACAGCAGCGTAGAGCCCCCGGTGGGCGGGATCACGGGGATTGGCCGCGCCGCCGGGCCAACCGGTCCGCCCGCGGCGCCATCTATCCGGCCGTAGTCCGGAAGAGCCCCCGCACCTGCCGGAGACCGCAAGCACCGCCCACCCGAACCCGGAGTGCACCACCATGAAACGTCCGCTCACGCCCCTCGTCGCCGCCGCCGTCCTCGGCTCCCTCGCGCTGACCGCGGGCTGCTCGGGGGAACCCGTCTCGTTCGACACCCCGCCCGCGGGCGCCTCGGCGCCCGCGCGGGCGGACGGCGCCCCGCCGGCCGGGCCGTCCGCGCGGCCGGGGCAGCCCCCAGTCCCGGCGACGCTGATGCCGACGGGCCCGAAGGCCGAGTTCACGACCGAGAACACCGTCGACGACGGCACGAAGATCGGTGTGACGACCCTGGAGGGCCGCAAGTCCGGCTTCACCGGCAAGGTGTGGGTGTGGGCGCCGCCGCAGTATTTCGAGCCGCGGTACGCGAACAGCGGCTTCCCCGTGCTGATCGCCCTGCCCGGCGGCAACGGCTACCCGAAGAATTACTGGATGGGCACCGACCTGAAGCTGCAGAGCAGCATCAGCAGGTGGTCCAGGGAGGGAAAGAGCCTGCCGTTCATCGTCGTGATGCCCGTGCTCAACCCGGACGACAAGCACTACTACGACGGCAGCGACATCCCGGGCCACGAGAAGATGGGCACCTGGATGACGGAGGACGTTCCCGATTTCGTCAGGGCGAATTTCCGTACCTTCGACTCACGTGACGGCTGGGCGTTCATGGGCTCGTCGTCCGGCGCGTTCGTGGGGCTGAAGTCGGTGCTGAAGCATCCGGAGAAGTTCAAGGCGGTGATCGCCTCGGGGCCGGACACGGTGCCGGACTCGCCGCTGTGGGCCGGGCACGAGGCGGAAAAGGCCGCGAACAACCCGGAAAAGCTGGCCGCGGCCCTCGCCGCGCGGCCCTCGTCACCCGACAAGGACGTGTATCTGGCGTTCCAGATCGGCACGGAGGAGTCGGGCCTGGCGAACCTGCGGTCGTTCATCCGGAACTACGGCAAGGGCCCGGTGAAGACCCGGCTGGAGATCATCGAGGGCGGCGGCCACAACGCGCGGACGTATGTGAAGGGCATGGGCGACGGCTCCGTCCAGTGGATCAGCGAGCACATGCAGGGCCCCGTCCCGTCCTCCTGACCGCCCCCGCGTCACCCCTCCCCGCCGCCGAGCAGCTCCACCCGCACGTCGGCGGGGAACCCGGTCGTCGGTCCGGTCCTGCGGGCGAACTCCCGCACGCCGGCCAGCTGGTCGGTGCCGAACCGGAAGTCGAGCGTGGTGAAGTACCGTTCCAGCAGTTCGGCGTCGAACGCCTCCCAGCGCGCGGCCTGCTCGGCGACCTTGCCGACCTCCTCCAGCGACAGGTCCCGCGACGCCAGGAACGCCTCGTGGACCTTCCGTACGACGGCGGGCTCCCGCTCCAGGTAGTCGCGGCGCACGGCCCACACGGCGAACACGAACGGCAGTCCGGTCCACTCCTTCCACATCAGCCCCAGGTCGTGGACCTGGAGGCCGAGCCGCGGCGCGTCGTGCAGGGAGGCGCGCAGCGCGGCGTCGCCGATCAGCACGGCCGCCTCGGCCTCCTGCATCATCACGCCCAGGTCGGGCGGGCAGGTGTAGTAGTCGGGGGCGACGCCGTACCGCTCGGCGAGCAGCAGCTGCGCGAGGCGCACGGAGGTGCGGGAGGTGGAGCCGAGCGCGACCCGGGCGCCGTCCAGCCGCTCCAGGGGCAGCTGGGAGACGATCACGCACGACATGACGGGCCCGTCGCAGCCGACGGCGAGGTCGGGGAAGGCCACCAGCCGGTCGGCGTGGCGGAGGTACTCCACGAGGGTGATCGGCCCGATGTCGAGGTCCCCGTCGACGAGCTGCTCGCTGAGCCGCTCGGGCGTGTCCTTGGTCAGCTCCAGGTCGAGCAGCGTGCCGGTGCGGGCCAGTCCCCAGTAGAGGGGCAGGCAGTTCAGGAACTGGATGTGCCCGACGCGCGGCCGGGTCCGCCGAGATTTGTCCACATCGCGAGGCTAGTCCCCGCCCGGCCCGCGCCGTCTCACCGGGTGGACATGCCGGGGGCCCGGACCCGCTTCCGCCGACCCGGACCCACTTCCGCCGACTTCAAACATCCTGACGACTTCTCGATGGGGTGATCTTTACCTCTACCCATCCGCCGAGACAGCGTGCTAGGCTCGACGCAAGTTGCAGTTTGGTTTCCCTTGCAGTACAGAGCCTGCGGAGCATGTGACCCGCAGGCTTTTGTAGTTTTCAGACTTCTTTGCAGGTTCTGGAGCAGGGCAACCCTTTGGCCCAAGGAGGGCTTATGGCTACCGGAACCGTCAAGTGGTTCAACGCTGAAAAGGGCTTTGGCTTCATCGCCCAGGACGGCGGCGGCCCGGATGTCTTCGTCCACTACTCCGCGATCAACGCGTCTGGCTTCCGCTCCCTCGAGGAGAACCAGGTCGTGAACTTCGACGTCACGCAGGGCCCGAAGGGCCCGCAGGCGGAGAACGTCACCCCGGCCTGATTGGGCAGGGTCGGCGATCGCGCACGACTTAGCAGTACCTAAGGGGTCCGCCTTCCGCATTTCGATGCGGAAGGCGGACCTCTGCCTTTGTTTCCAAGAATGTCCCCTCGCGCTGCGCCCCGGTCGGCCTACCCTGGCCGTATGACGGACCGCAAACCCCCCGGGGTGTCCTTCGAGTCCTGGGTCGACAAGCAGATCCGCGAGGCGACCGAACGCGGCGAGTTCGCCCGGCTCTCGGGCCTGGGCAAGCCCCTCCCCGACGACACGGCGCCGTACGACGAGCTGTGGTGGGTGAAGGGCAAGATGAACCGCGAGGGCCTGTCCGCCCTCCCGCCCACCCTGGCGCTCCGCAAGGAGGCCGAGGACGCCCTGGAGGCGGTCGGCCGCGCGGTGTCCGAGTCCCAGGTGCGCCGCATCGTCGCGGAGATCAACGAGAAGATCGACGCGGCCATCCGCCGCCCGCCCCCGGGCCCGCCCCTGAACCTAACCCCCTTCGACGTGGAAGCCCTCCTCACCGACTGGCGCGCGTCCCGCGACGCGGGATCCTGACCGGCTTTCCCCGCTGTCACCCGATGAGCGCCACAGGTGCGAGCCCGGCCCCGTCCGGCTACACGGCGGCTGACCTCGCGGCCCGCGCGGCCCCGTTCAGCTGGGCCGGGCGGGCCCGCGCGTAGGGCCGCCGGGGGTCAGTCGTGCGGGGGCAGGGACGGGTGGGTGAGGCGGAGGAGGGTTCGGGCGGCTTCGTGGGCTGTGGCGTCCGGGGTGGTGTTGGCCCAGTCCGCCAGCGACTCCGCCGCGCCCACCAGGGCGTGGGCCAGGGCCGTCGCCGCGCGGGGCGTGCGGGGCCCGGTGGACGCCGTGGTGATCAGGGACGTGACGTACCGCGTGAGTTCCGCCCGCAGCGCCGCCACCTCCGCGGCGAACGGCTCGCCGTGGGTGCGGGCCTGGCGGTGCAGCAGCGCCCAGCCGTCGGGGTTGCCGGTCGTGTGGGTGAAGAACGCCATCAGCACCGACCAGATCCGCCGCTCCACCGGACCGCCCGGTTCCGCGTCGGCCGCGCCGGACAGGACGGCGGCCTTCAGCGCGGCGGCCTCCCGGCGCAGGCACACCGTGAACAGGTACTCCTTGGAGTTCAGGTAGAGGTACACCAGCGGCTTGGACACGCCCGCCAGTTCGGCTATCTCCTCCATGGACGCCGCCCGGTAGCCGCGCCGGCCGAAGACCCGCACGGCCGCGTCCAGCATCTGCCGCTCCCGGATCGCCCTCGGCAGCCGCTTCGGCGCGGGTGGCGGCGGGGTCGCCGTGCCCGCTCGTGGTGAGGCCGCCGTCCCCGCTCCGCGCCCGTGGCCGTATCCCGTGCCGTCGCTCGCCTTGTTCAAGCCCCCGCCCTTCCCGTACGCGGCGCCGCGCTCCCGCGGCGCCGCTGATCAACGACCGGACGCCCGTGCCCCCGCCGGGATCCGGCGGGGGCACGGGCGACGCGGGGAGGGCGGCCTGCGTCAGGCCGCGGCGGTGGCCGTGGCCTTGGCCGGGGACGCCTCCCGCGTCTCGTACCCGTCGACCGGAGAGGCCGACGCCGAGTTGTACGCGTCGAGGTCGAGGATCTTCTCACGCGCGGCGACGATCACCGGGACGAGCGCCTGGCCGGCGACGTTCGTGGCCGTGCGCATCATGTCGAGGACCGGGTCGATCGCCATGAGCAGGCCGACGCCCTCCAGGGGCAGGCCCAGCGTGGACAGGGTCAGCGTCAGCATGACCGTCGCGCCGGTCAGGCCCGCCGTGGCGGCCGAGCCGATCACCGACACCAGGGCGATGAGCAGGTACTCCTTGACGCCGAGCTGCACGTCGAAGATCTGCGCGATGAAGATCGCGGCGAGGGCCGGGTAGATCGCGGCGCAGCCGTCCATCTTGGTCGTCGCGCCGAACGGGACGGCGAACGACGTGTACTCCTTCGGCACGCCGAGCCGCTCGGTGACCTTGACGGTGACCGGCATGGTGCCGACGGACGAGCGGGAGACGAAGGCCAGCTGGATCGCGGGCCAGGCGCCCTTGAAGAACTGGAGCGGGTTGACCTTGGCGACGGTGGCCAGCAGCAGCGGGTACACACCGAAGATCACGAGCGCGCAGCCGATGTAGACGTCGGCGGTGAACGTGGCGTACTTGCCGATGAGGTGCCAGCCGTACTCGGCGATGGCGTAGCCGATGAGGCCGACGGTGCCGATCGGGGCGAGGCGGATGACCCACCACAGGGCCTTCTGCAGCAGCTCCAGGACGGCCTCGGCGAAGGTGAGGATCGGCTGGGCCTTCTCGCCCAGCTTCAGCGCGGCGATGCCGGCGACGGCCGCCATGAAGACGATCTGCAGGACGTTCAGCTCGGTGAACGGCGTGATGACGTCCGTCGGGATGATGCCCGTCAGGAAGTCCAGCCAGGAACCGGCGTTCTCCGGCTTCTTGCCGTCCTTCGGGGTGAGGCCGGTGCCGGCGCCCGGGTCGGTGAGCAGGCCGAGGACCAGGCCGATGACGACCGCGATCAGCGACGTGATCATGAACCAGAGGAGGGTGCGGGAGGCCAGCCGGGCGGCGTTGTTGACCTTCCGCAGATTGGTGATGGACACCAGGATCGCGAAGAAGACCAGCGGGGCGACGGCCAGCTTCAGCAGCTGGACGAAGATGTGGCCGACCTTGTCGAGCGTGGTGTACAGCCACTGGACGTCGTAGCTGCGGGTGATCCAGCCGAGGATCACGCCGAGGACGAGGCCGGCGACGATCTGGGCCCAGAAGGGCACCTTGGGTATGCGGCGCGGGGACGCGGACGCGGGCGCGGACACGGACACACTCCTGGAGGGCGTGAGGGGGTACGGATTGCGGGCTTCTCGCTGGGGCCTACCCGGACGGGGCGCGGCTTACGGCGCCGGCGCACGGCGCCCGCCCCACGCGGGGGGCGGCGGCGCGGCCGGGCGGGCCCAGGGGGCTGAGCGGGCGGAGGCTCAGACCTCGCGGCGGCGACAGGCCGCGGACGCGCAGAGGCACAGATCGACGTGCAGGCGCGCCACGAGCGGGACGCTCGCGGTCGTGTGGCGGTGGCGCACTGCGGTCTTCATGGGAGAAACGTTAACACCTGAACTTTGAGAACCTCAAAGGCATTCTTTGACAGGCGGGCGCGGGCGGATGCCTGCGAAAGACAACACCCCGGCCGGGAACGAGTGTTCCGGTCCGGGGTGGTGGCGGTGGTGCGGGGTGTTGTGACGTACGCGACAGGCCGCCGCGGGGGCGGCGGGGCCGGTGGCGTCGTCACACGCCGTCCTCCCGCGTGCGGTTGGCCTCCAGGCGGGCCTTGGCGGTGCCGACCTTCTCGACGATCTGCTCCGACATGGCGTCGCGCTGCCGCCGCAGCAGGACGAAGCTGAGGGGCGCCGACACGACGATGGAGAGCAGGAGCACCCACAGCGCGTTGGAGTCGCCGAGCCCGCGCGGGATGAGGCCGAAGTACACCAGCGCGTAGAGGACGACGAAGCAGCCGGCGAAGACGCCGAGGCGCATGAGCGTGTACTTGAGGGTGGCGCTCGACCTGGTGGTGGCGGTCACGATGGGCCTTCTTCCTTCTCCGTACTCCGTACCGCGTGTTCTGCCCGACTAGTGAAGCACGGGCCGGAATGGATCAGTTCAAGGGGAGCAGCATGAGGATGTCGTCCCGGTACTCGCCCTCGCCGAGCCGGATGGCGTCCGGGGCGCGGCCGATCTCCTTGTAGCCGCACGAGGCGTAGAACCGCTCCAGGCCGAGGCCGCCGCGGCAGGTGAGCCGGATCGCCTCGATCCGGCCGCCCTCGCCGTTGTCCAGGCCCCGTACGGCGTCCTCGCAGGCGGCGAGCAGGGCGCGGCCGTACCCCTTGCCGTGGTGGCGGGGGTGGACCATGACCGTGTACAGCCACACCCAGTGGGTCATGAGGCGGTGGGTGTTGAAGGTGATGAACGCGGTGGCGGCGACGGTGCCGTCCGGCTCGAAGCCCGCGAGCAGCCGCATGCGGCCCGCCTCCAGCGCGGCCTGGTGCTCGCGCCACTGCGGGCGGATGTCGTCGGGGGTGACGGGCGGTACGAAGCCGACGGCGCCACCGGCGTTGGTGACGTCCGTCCACAAGCCGAGGACGCCGTCGCGGAGGTGCCGGTCGACGGGCGGGTCCAGTACGAAGGTGAGCGCCATGCCTCCGACGATAGGGCGCCTGCGGCCCGGCGGCGGACGCGGGCGGCGGTCCCGGGGGCGCGGGCGGTTCAGCCGAGGACGCGGGCGGCGACCCGGAGGTCCGTGACGAGGCCGTCGTACAGGGCGTCGCGGTCGTCGGCGCGGAGGACGGCGGAGGGGTGGATGGTGGCGACGAGGCACTCTCCGCGCTCCTCGTACGGCAGGAGCACGCCGCGCTGCTCCGTCACCCGGAACCGGGATCCGAGCAGGGCCTTTCCGGCGGTCGCGCCGAGGGCGACGAGGACGTCCGGGTCCAGGAGGCGCAGCTCCGCGTCGAGCCAGGGCTTGCAGGCGGTCATCTCGCGGAGCGTGGGCGACTTGTGGATGCGGCGCTTGCCGCGCTCGGGGACCTGGGTGAACTTGAAGTGCTTGACGGCGTTGGTGGTGTACGTGTCGTCCGGGTCGATGCCGGCGTCTTCGAGGGCCCGGTCGAGGAGCCGGCCGGCCGGGCCGACGAACGGCTTGCCCTGGCGGTCCTCCTGGTCGCCCGGCTGCTCGCCGATGAGGAGGACGCGGGCGTGGGGGTTGCCCTCGCCGAAGACGGTGCGGGTGGCGGGGGCGTGCAGGGGGCAGCCCTCGCAGGCCGCGGCGGCTGTGCGCAGGGCGTCGAGGTCTTGGGCGTCGTCCGGCACGAAGGGGGTGGCGTCGTACGCCTCCTCGGGGCTGCTGCTCCTGGCCATGCCCGCCGGGTACCCCCTCCCCCGGGCCCCTCACGCCCCTGCCGGCACGCCCCTGGGCCTGCGGCCGCGTCCGTCCCGTCGCGGGCGGTCGTTTCGCCCCGGCGGAACGACTGCCCGCGACGTGGCGGGGCGCCAGGCCCCACACCTGTCGACGGGCCGCCCGGGAGGTCAGAGGCGCATCGGCTGGGGGGACTCGCGGCGGGACTCGTCGGGGCCCGGGTACTCCCGGATGATCTCGTACCGCGTGTTCCGCTCCACCGGCCGGAAGCCCGCGTCGCGGATCAGCTCCAGCAGGTCGTCCCGCGTCAGCTTGTTCGGCGTCCCGTAGTTGTCCGCGTCGTGCGTGATCTTGTACTCGACCACCGACCCGTCCATGTCGTCCGCGCCGTGCTGCAGCGCGAGCTGCGCGGTCTGGAGGCCGTGCATGACCCAGAAGACCTTCACGTGCGGGACGTTGTCGAACAGCAGCCGGGAGACCGCGAAGGTCTTCAGCGCCTCGGCGCCCGTCGCCATCGTGGTCCGCGCCTGGAGCCGGTTGCGGATCTTGCCGTCCTTCATGTCCACGAAGTCGTGCTGGTACCGCAGCGGGATGAAGACCTGGAAGCCGCCGGTCTCGTCCTGCAGCTCACGCAGCCGCAGCACGTGGTCGACGCGGTGGCGGGGCTCCTCGATGTGCCCGTAGAGCATGGTGCTCGGGGTCTTCAGGCCCTTGGAGTGCGCGAGCCGGTGGATGCGCGACCAGTCCTCCCAGTGGGTGTCGTGGTCGACGATGTGCTGCCGGACCTCCCAGTCGAAGATCTCCGCGCCGCCGCCGGTCAGCGACTCCAGGCCGGCGTCGATCAGCTCGTCGAGGATCTCGGACGCGGGCATGCCGGAGATCTTCTCGAAGTGGTGGATCTCCGTCGCCGTGAACGCCTTCAGGGAGACGTTCGGCAGGGCCTTCTTCAGCTCGCTCAGCGACCGCGGGTAGTAGCGCCACGGCAGGTTGGGGTGGAGGCCGTTGACGATGTGGAGCTCCGTGAGGTTCTCCGACTCCATCGCCTTGGCGAGGCGGACGGCCTCCTCGATGCGCATCGTGTACGCGTCCTTCTCGCCCGGCTTGCGCTGGAACGAGCAGTACGCGCACGAGGCCGTGCACACGTTCGTCATGTTGAGGTGGCGGTTGACGTTGAAGTGCACCACGTCGCCGTTCTTGCGCGTGCGCACCTCGTGGGCGAGGCCGCCGAGCCAGGCGAGGTCGTCCGACTCGTACAGGGCGATGCCGTCCTCGCGGGTCAGCCGCTCCCCGGACCGGACCTTCTCCTCCAGCTCGCGCTTGAGCCCCGCGTCCATACGGCACTGCCTCCCACTGCCTCGACCCAACGTCACCTGCGGCCCAACGGGCCCCACCCACCGTACTCCCCCGCTCCGACGGCGACGGCGGCACCCGCCACCGTCGGGCGGTCTACTCCTCGCCGGGCAGGTCGCCGACCCGGTTCTCCCACTTGGTGGAGAGCACGATCGTGGTGCGGGTGCGGGAGACGCCCTTGGTGCCGGAGAGCCGGCGGATGATCTTCTCCAGGCCGTCCACGTCGCTGGCGCGGACCTTGAGCATGTACGAGTCGTCGCCCGCGATGAACCAGCAGTCCTCGATCTCCGGCAGGTCCTTCAGCCGGCGCGCCACGTCCTCGTGGTCGGCGGCGTCCGACAGGGAGATGCCGATCAGGGCGGTCACGCCGAGGCCCAGCGACGCGGCGTCGACGGTCGCGCGGTAGCCGGTGATGACGCCGGCCGCCTCCAGGCGGTTGATGCGGTCGGTGACGGAGGGCCCGGAGAGCCCCACGAGGCGGCCGAGCTCGGCGTACGAGGCCCTGCCGTTCTCCCGCAGAGCCTGGATGAGCTGCCTATCCACGGCGTCCATATGCCTGAAGCCTTCCATTAATCAGCAATCCAGCAAGTACAGGTGTAGAATCTAAGGCACGCAGGGGCTGTTTCCCTGCGATTCACTCAATCGATCAACGACGATCCTTCAGGAGATGACACTCACCGTGTACACGATCGAGATGGCCTACGCCCACATGCGTTCCATGCAGGAGCAGGCCCATCGCTCGCGTGTCCGCAAGGCAGCCGTCGCGGCCCGCCAGGAGGCGGCCGCCGACCGGCGCACCACCACGATCCGCACGAAGAAGCGCTGACCTCCCGGCCGGCCCTCCCGCCGGCCCTCCCGCCGCCCCCGGCGCGCGGCCGGGCAGCGGCGGCCTAGGGCCTGTCTTTCGGATCTTCCCGGGGCCGCGGGGCCTGGCACGCACGTCTGCGGCGTTGTCGTCGGTCGCCAGTGCTCCGCAATGGCTCCCTCCTCCGCCTTGCATCCGCACGCACCATGCCCCGCTCACCCGCAGGCAAAGACACCGCGCCACGGAGTCGGGCTGATCCGAAAGACAGGCCCTAGGACCGTCAGTCCTTCCGGGAGCCACCGAGCTCTCCCTTCCAGCGGCGGTACAGCCGGTGCGGCACCCCTGCCGCGTCCAGCACCCGCCCGGCGACGAAGTCCACCAGGTCCTGGATGTGCGTCGCCCCCGCGTAGAACGCCGGAGAGGCGGGCAGCACCACGGCGCCCGCCTCGTCCAGCGCCACCAGGTGCTTGAGCGTCTGCCCGTTCAGCGGGGTTTCCCGCACGGCCACGACCAGTGGGCGGCGCTCCTTCAGCACCACGCTCGCCGCCCTTTGCAGCAGGTCCTTCGACAGGCCCAGCGCGACCCCGGCCACACAGGCCGTCGACGCGGGCACGATCAGCATCCCCTTCGCCGGGTACGACCCGGACGAGGGACCGGCCGCGAGATCGCCCGCCGCCCAGTGCCGCAGGTCCGCCCCCGCCACGTCCACGTCGAAGGTGCGCGGCTTGCCGTCCGCGCCGCGCGCCAGCCATTCCTCCAGGTCCTCGCGCCAGTGCGCGTCCCGGAAGGAGATCCCCGTCTCGTCCAGCAGGGTCAGCCGCGACGCGCGGGACACCACCAGATCGACGCTCTCCCCCGCCGCGATCAGTCCGCGCAGCACTGCTGCCGCGTACGGCGTCCCGGACGCCCCGGACACTCCGACGACCCACGGACGACGACGCTGCTCCTCTACCGGCTCCACGCCGACGAGCCTATCCGCCCGCCCCCGCGGGTCACCGCGCGCGGTGGCCACCCCGGCCCCCGGTACGGACGGTGAACGCCCCCGGAACGGGCGGGGGCGCAGGCGTGCGGGGAGCGGGGCGTCAGGCGTCCGGGTCCACCGGCAGGCCGCTGGTGTCGATCGTCAGCCGGCCGATCCCCGTGTCCACGACGACCTTGCCGCCGTACGGCAGGAGGTCCCGGCCCCGGTAGCCCTCGGGGCCCGGATTCCAGCGGGTGGCGATGTGGCCCTTGCACGGGTCGAGGATCAGGTAGTGGCCGATGCCGCGGGCCGCGTACTGCCGGTCCTTGACCTCGTAGTCGTTGCGCACGCTGCTCGGCGAGACGACCTCGATGACCAGTTCGATGAGATCGGGCGAGTAGGCGCTGCGGTTGCGGTTCTTCTCCGCGGCCGGGATGAGGGCGAGGTCGGGGCAGAACTCGAACTCCCCGCTGAACGGGAAGGCCACATCGCTCACCAACCCCCACTCGGGGGCCAGCTGCTGGTTCAGCTGGGCCCAGACCATCAGGATGGTCTCGTTGTGGAACGGGCGAAGCGGACTCACCATGATGTTGCCCTCGACGATCTCGGTCCGATGGCCGGGGAACATGTCCTCGAACCGGCTGAGCCGCGAGTGCAGGTGTTCGGTCTGCGAGGTGGTCACGTCAGCCTCCCTGTCCTGCCCCCGATGGTGGGCCAGACGGTATTCAGACGGTCAGACCACGCGCCACGAGATCGATCAGGGAGAACCCGAAAAGGGCTATCCCGATGAAGCCGTTGACCGTGAAGAACGCCCTGTTCAGGCGGGACAGGTCGCCCGGCCGCACGATCGAGTGCTCGTACAGGAAGGCCCCCGCGACGATCGCCAGGCCCACCCAGAACCACGGCCCCGCGCCGGTCAGCAGCGCGTACCAGACGAAGAGGCCCGTCGTCACGACGTGCGCCCCGCGCGCCCCGTACAGGGCGGCCGGGATGCCGAAGCGGGCCGGCACGGACATGACGCCGTGCGCCCGGTCCGCGTCCACGTCCTGGCAGGCGAAGATCAGGTCGAAGCCGCCGATCCACACGCCGACGGCGAGGCCCAGCACCACCGCGTCCCAGGACCACGCGCCGGTCACCGCGAGCCAGGCGCCGACGGGGCCCATGGCCTGGGCGATCCCGAGGATCGCGTGCGGGAAGTTCGTGAACCGCTTGCCGTACGGATAGACGACCATCGGGACGACCGCGACCGGCGCGAGCATCAGGCACAGCGGGTTCAGCAGCGCCGCCGCGCCCAGGAAGACGGCGAGGGCGACGAGCGCGCCGGTCCACGCGGAGCGCACCGACATCGCGCCGGTGACCAGCTCGCGACCTGCGGTGCGCGGGTTCCGGGCGTCGATCTCCCGGTCGATGATCCGGTTGCACGCCATGGCGAACGTGCGCAGCCCCACCATGGCGACGGTGACGAGCAGCAGCGTCCACCAGTCCACCCGGCCGCCGTCCCGGTACATGGCCGTCAGGGAGGCGATGTACGCGAAGGGCAGCGCGAAGACCGAGTGCTCGATCATGACCAGCCGCAGGAAGGTCTTGACCCTGCCGGGGGCGGCGGGCGCCCCCGGCAGGGGACCGGCCGGGCCGGTCACGCCGTCGGTGGCCGTCATGAGTCGAGGCTCCCCAGGAACGCGTCGAGGTCGGCCAGCAGCTCGGCGGTGGGCACGGGACCCGTCTCCACCGTGCGCGGCCCGTAGGTGTCGGGGGCGTCGGCGTCGGGCGGGGTGACGTGCGCGGTGTACGTGTACGCGGCCTCGCCGGCCGGGCGGGCGTCCAGGCGCAGCACGGCTCCGCCGTCGACGGTGAACGGGCCGGGGGTGGCGCCGGGCGCGGAGGCGGCGGCCAGTTCGGCGCGCAGCAGCTCGGCGAAGCGGGCCGGTTCGGCGTCCCGGACGCCGGGAAGCTCGAAGCCGCCGCCCTCGCCCTCGGTTTCCGTCATGACGGCCCACACGCCTCCGGGGCCGGCGAACTCGGCCGGGTCGACGCCCGCCTGCTCGGCGGCGTGCCGCACCCCCGGGTCGTCCGGGTCCAGTTCGGGGCGGACGAGGGCGACGTACGCGGTGTCGGTGCCGATGAAGAGGGCGGGGCCGCCCACGGGCACGGGGCTCACAGTCCGTACTCCTTCCAGCGCCGGGTCACCTTCGCGGCGACGGCGGGGTCGGACTCGACCATCTCGGGCCAGCCGCCGTCGCGGACGTAGCCCTCCTCGGGCCACTTGCGGGTGGCGTCGATGCCGGCCTTGCCGCCCCAGAACTTCTGGTAGGAGGCGTGGTCGAGGTGGTCGACGGGGCCCTCGACGACGGTCAGGTCGCGGGAGTAGTCGACGTTGCCCAGCGCGCGCCAGGAGACCTCGTGCAGGTCGTGGACGTCGCAGTCGGCGTCCACGATCACCACCAGCTTGGTCAGCGACATCATGTGGGCGCCCCAGACGGCGTGCATCACCTTCTGGGCGTGCTTGGGGTACTTCTTGTCGATCGAGATGATCGCGCAGTTGTGGAAGCCGCCGGACTCCGGCAGGTGGTAGTCCACGATGTCCGGGACGATGATCTTCAGCAGGGGCAGGAAGAACCGCTCCGTCGCGCGGCCCAGCGGCCCGTCCTCGGTCGGCGGGCGGCCGACGACGATGGACTGGAGCAGCGGGCGGCGGCGCATGGTGACGCAGTCGATGGTGAGGGCGGGGAACTCCTCCTGCGGCGTGTAGAAGCCCGTGTGGTCGCCGAAGGGCCCCTCCGGCAGCATCTTGCCGGGCTCCAGCCAGCCCTCCAGGACGACCTCCGCGTTCGCGGGGACCTGGAGCGGGACGGTCTTGCAGTCCACCATGTCGATGCGCTTGCCCTGGAGGAACCCGGCGAACAGGTACTCGTCGATGTCCTCCGGCAGCGGCGCGGTCGACGCGTACGTCACGGCGGGCGAGGTGCCGAACGCGATGGCGACGGGCAGCCGCTCGCCGCGCCGGGCGGCGACCTGGTAATGGTTGCGGCTGTCCTTGTGGATCTGCCAGTGCATGCCGATGGTGCGGCGGTCGTGGCGCTGGAGGCGGTAGAGGCCGAGGTTGCGCACGCCGGTCTCGGGGTGCTTGGTGTGGGTGAGGCCCAGGTTGAAGAAGGACCCGCCGTCCTTGGGCCAGGTGAAGAGCGCGGGCAGCTTGTCGAGGTCCACCTCGTCGCCGCGCAGCACGACCTCCTGCACGGGGGCGTCCTTGACCTTGCGCGGGGGGACGTGGGTCATGGCGCCGAGCTTCCCGAACGCCTCGCGCACCCCGACGAACCCGCTGGGCAGCTCCGGCTTGAGCAGCCCGCCGATCTTCTCGCTGATCTCGTCGTACGAGGAGAGGCCGAGGGCCTTGAGGAGGCGGCGGTCGGTGCCGTACACGTTCATCGCCAGGGGCATCGACGAGCCCTTGACGTTCTCGAACAGCAGGGCGGGGCCGCCGGCCTTCTGGACCCGGTCGACGATCTCCCCGATCTCCAGGTGCGGGTCGACTTCGGCTTTGATGCGCTTGAGGTCGCCGTCTCGCTCCAGGGCCCGGAGCAACGAGCGAAGATCGTCGTAAGCCATGCCCCCCAGTATCCCGGAGGCGCCCCTCCGCCCCGCGCCCGGCCCGCCCGTTTCGCCCCCCGCACCACGCGGGCCGGGGGGCGTGTCGGACCGTGCCGATACCCTGGAGGCGTCACCGGGGCTCGCGCGCGCGGCCCATCAGCGGAACCAGGGGGCTGTCCCACATGCTCAGGGCACTGATGTACATCCTGCCGATCGCGCTGACGATCTACGCGTTCATCGACTGCCTGAACACCCCCGAGGACGAGGCCAAGCACCTGCCCAAGGTGGCGTGGGTCTTCATCATCCTGCTCTTCTGGATCGTCGGGCCCATCGTGTGGCTGGCCGCGGGCAAGACCCGGCGCGCCCCGGCCGGGGGCCGTACGCCCAGCGAGTGGCACCGCAACCACCGCACGCAGTGGGTGGCGCCCGACGACAACCCCGAGTTCCTGAAGTCCCTCAGCGAGGAGAACAAGAAGGACGAGGCGCTCCTGAAGGACTGGGAGGCCGACCTCCGCCGCCGCGAGGAGGAGCTGAAGCGCCGCGAGCAGGGCGACGGCGGCGGCGCGGGCCAGGGCGACGAGGACCCGAAGCAGCCCTGAGGCGCCCGCCCCTCGCCGTACCTCCCGGTCCGCGCGCCACGCGCGTCGCCGTGCCGGCCGGTCCGCGCCCCGCGCGGTGACCCGCGCGCCACGCGGCTTCGGTATGGCATCAGTTGGACAACTCTGCGCGACACCCCGCGCACACAAGGCTATTGTGCGGTCGAAAGTGTGACAGGACCTGTCTTGTGGCGCTGACGCTGCACCGGGGGGTGGCGGGTGGACAGAGAGTTGTACGGCCGTGAGGCGGTGTTGGATCCATCCGGTCTCGCCGCGCGCCTGACCGGCCTCGCCCCGTACGGCTTCGCCGGCGTCCGCTACGAGCACGGCGACGACCCGCCGGTCACCGTCTTCACCGGCGGCCGCGGCATGGGGAAGACCGCGCTGCTGAAGCAGATCCGCAACGCCTACCGCCGCGGCACCCCGCTCGCCTTCCTGGACTGCGCGCACATCGAGGAGCCCGCCGAGCACGGACCCGGCTGGACCCCGGTCACCGGCGCCCTCGCCGACCTGGCCGTGCAGCTGTCGCCGCGCGTGCTGTCGGCGCGTCCGGTGGAGTTCCCGCGCCTGGCGCTGGGGCTCGCGGCCGTGGCGAGCATCAGCTGGTCCCAGGAGGACGACGAGCGGGTCCGCCGCGACCTGCAGCGCCTCGGGCCCGTCCTGGCGACGGTGGACGAGTCGCGCGCCATGGCCAGCGTCTGGGTGGGCCGGGTCCTCTCCAAGCTCGCCGCGAAGGTCGCCGACGGGGTCGTGCCGATGGCCGGGGTCCTCGCGGAGGCGACGGTGGAGACCCTCCTGGAGGACGTCTTCGGCCGTTCCCAGCGCCGCACCGAGACCTGGTACGGCGCCTACCGCAGCGCGGGCGGCAACGGCACGTTGGGCCTGCGCCAGCTCGCCGCGGACTTCGCGCAGGGCGGGCCGCGCAGGGCCGACGCGGAGGACTTCCTCGTGGGCGCCCTCGTCGAGGACCTGCGCCGCGCGTACGTCGGGCTGACCCGGCGCGGAACCCGGCGCGGGCGCCCGGTGATCCTGCTCGACAACGCCCATCTGCCGCTCGGCCGCCGCCTGGTCGAGCCGGTCCTGCGGGACCGCGCGGACGGCCGCCGCGACCAGACCGTACTGATCGCGGCCTCCCGCGACGGGAGCCACGAGGGGCTGCGCCGCGCGACGCGGCTGCGGTTGCCGGAGGTCGCGCACCGGGCGCCCTGCCCCCGGGGCACGGACATCACCTCGGGCATCCTCGCGGTGGAGCTGACCCCGCTGAGCCCGGCGCAGACGCGGAGCCTGTTCGACCGGTACGACCCGGCGGGCCGCACCCCGCCCGGACTGCCCGGCGCGGTGCACCGGTTGACCGGCGGCCGGCCGCTGGCCGTGGCGCTGCTGGGGCGGGCCGCGGGCGGGGTGCCGGCCGGGGAGCGCGGCGCGCTCACACCGGGCGCCCTGCTGGACCTGGACGTCGAGCTGCGGGAGGACGCGCCCGAAGTCCCGGTCGCCGAGACGCTGCTGGCCGAACTGCTGCCGGAGCTGCGCCGTGACGAGGCGGCCGCGCTGACCGTACTGGCGGCCGCGTACGACGAGGAGTCGGCGCGGGCGCTGGCCCGCACCCGGCTGCGGGCCGCGTCCGTCGACGGCGACGTGACGCTGCGGCTGCGGGACGCGCTGCGCGGCGACGGCTGGCCGGCGGGGACGGCACACGGCCCGGCGGGCGGTGGCCCGGCAGGCGGTGCGGGCGCTGGTCCGGCAGGCGGTGCGGGCGCGGGGGGTGCGGGCGGTGCCGGGGGGCGGACGGGCGCCGTGCCCTCGTACTTCGTGGCCGATCCGCTGCTGCGCGCCCTGCTGCTGCACCGGCTCCGCTTCCAGGACGGCGACGCCCCGGAGTACGCCGCGTGGCGGGCCGTCCACGAGACGCTGCTCGCCCACTACGGACCGCGCCCCGCCGCGTACCGGCTGCGCCAGGAGCTGGCGCTCGGGCGCGTGGACGGCGCGGTGACCGCGCTGCGCGACGGCTTCGCCGACCCGGACGTGGGCGCCTGGCTGGACCGGCTGCTGTTCATCACGACCGCGCCGTACCCGCGCGACCCTCGCCGTCCCGGGCCCGACCCGCGGCGGGCCGTCGCGCTCGGCCGGGACCCCGGCCCCGTCGAGGCGCTCGCCGGTCTGGACGAGGCGGCCAAGGCCCTGCACCAGTCGGTGCGGCGGCTGCTGCACGCGGTGTGGCTGCTCACCGATCCGCTCGCGCTGCCCGACGACGACGTGATCGAGCGGATGGCGTACGAGCTGCGCCAGCTCTCGGGCCGCCATCTGACCGGCAGCCTTCCGCTGTGGGACGCGGCCACCCACTGGCCGAGGGACATTCGGGCCTGGCGTGCGCCGTCGTCGCCGCCGGGCAGCGAGGACGGAGCCTGACGAGCATGGACAACCCCTTCCGGTACCGCCTCTTCTACACCGTCCGCCAGAAGATCGTCACCAGCGCGGTCGTCCTCGCCCTGCTGGCGTGGGGCACGGTCGCCGTCGTCCAGCGCGTCACCACTCCCGAGGACCGCTCGTGCGCGCCGGGCGTGGCCCGCCCCACCGGCAGCGAGGAGTGCGTCGGCGTCGCCACGGCCGGGAACGGCTACGACTTCGGCGAGTCGCGGCTCAAGCAGGTCGCGGACGCCATCGGCCGGGAGAACGCCACGCTGAAGGAGGGCCAGTACGCCACGGTCGCCCTGCTGCTGCCGCTCACCTCCACCAGTACGGGCCTGCGCGAGAAGATGCTCAACGAGCTGCACGGCGCGTTCGCCCAGCAGTACCGGGCCAACCGGCGGAACAACGAGGTCCCGAAGATCCGCCTGGTCCTCGCCAACACCGGCAAGGACAACCTCCACTGGAAGACCGCCGTCGACCAGCTCAAGACCATGACCGGCGCCCCGCACCACCTGCGGGCCGTGTCCGGCATCGCGACCAGCAGCGCGCAGGTGCGCGGCGCGGTCGCCGAGCTGACCGGCGCGGGCATCGCCGTCGTCGGCACCACCATCACCGCCGACGACATCGCCAACGGGCCCGCCGGGCAGCCCTTCCCCGGGCTGGCGCGGGTCTCCCCCACCAACGGCGACGAGGCGCGGGCGCTGACCCACCTCGGCCCGGTGGACCCGGCGAAGGCCCTGCTGGTGCACGACACGCGGACCGGGGACCACTACACGGACACGCTCAGGAAGGCGTTCTCCGGCCTCCTGGACCGCTCCCCGTACGAGCCGCAGCTGTTCACGTCCGACACGGACCCGAACGCCGAGGGGACGACCGCCCTCGCGTTCCGGCGGATCACCCACCTGGTGTGCGACACCCGCGCGGAGACGCTGTTCTTCGCCGGGCGCCACACGCAGCTGCGGCAGTTCGTCAACGCGCTGGGCGCCCGCGGCTGCAAGGACCGGAAGTTCCGGGTGCTGACCGGCGACGAGGGCTCGTACCTGGGCACGGACCCGCAGCTCGACCGCGGGGCGCTGGAGCAGGGGCTCACGGTGCAGTACGCGGCGCTCGCGCACCCGGACGCGTGGCGGCCCAGGCCCGGGTACGAGCCGCCGAAGACGGGCGGATCGGCTCAGGCGTACGAGGAGTTCACGCGGGCGCTGGCCGAGGTGACCCGTGCGCCGGCGGGGCCGCTCGGGCCGACGACCCTCTGGGACGGGCAGGCCATCATCGCGTACGACGCCATGGCGATGGCCGTGGAGGCGATCCGGGAGGCGACACCCCCCAGTGAGACCGTTCCGCCGCTGGACCAGGTGGCGAAGCAGTGGCCGCACATCAAGGGCTCGCTGAGGGTCGAGGGCGCGAGCGGCTGGATATGCCTGGACAACTACGGCAACCCGTACAACAAGGCCGTGCCCGTGGTGCAGCTGACGCGGGGCGCTCCCCGGTTCGTGAGGATGGCGTGGCCGGAGGGCGAGCCGCCGGGCACCGAGTGCATGCGCCTGCGCCGCCCGTGAGCGCACCGGCCGGCCCGCGCGCCCGCTACAGCGCCGCCGCCAGGTGGTGGAAGCGGGCCGGCCAGGCGGCGGCGCGGGCCCGGCGCAGCGGGACGGGGCCCTCGAAGGTGTGGGTGACGCGCAGCACGGTCGCGCCCCGGTCGCCGTGCTCGCCCGGCTCCAGGTGGAAGCGGAGCCGTCCCGCGTCCCCGTCCAGGGTGTACTCGGCGACCCGCTCCACGTCCCAGGCGGTGACCGTCCCGGCCGCGGCGGGACCGCCCGGCTCGTCCAAACCGCGCAGCACGACCGCCCCGCCGAGCCGGGGTTCCAGCACCTCGACGGCGGCCAGCCAGGAGCCGAGCCCGGCGGCGCTCGCGACGGCCGGCCAGACGGCCTCCTCGGGGTGACCGAGCGGGACGGTGAAGCGCAGGACGTGCCGGTCCGCCCCGGTGGCGGCGGACCGGGCCGTCTCGGCTGCGGCGTTCCCGTCCATGCCTCCAGCGTCGCGCGCCGGACCGGCGCCCGCTACCGCTGCGGGCGCCTCTGCGGCGGGGGCGTCAGACGCCCGCGTACGAGTGGAGGCTGTTCACGAAGAGGTTCACGCCGTAGTAGTTGAACAGCCAGCAGGCGAAGGCGATCAGGGCGATGTACGACGCCTTGCGGCCCTTCCAGCCGACGGTCGCGCGGGCGTGCAGGTACGCGGCGTAGGCGACCCAGGTGATGAAGGACCAGACCTCCTTGGCGTCCCAGCCCCAGTAGCGGCCCCAGGCGTCGCCGGCCCAGATGGCGCCCGCGATGATCGTGAACGTCCACAGCGGGAAGACGGCGGCGTTGACCCGGTACGCGAACTTGTCGAAGGACGCGGCGGACGGCAGCCGCTCCATGATCGAGCGGGTGAACGCGGACGGCTTGCCGCCGCCCGCGACCTTGGCCTCGTAGCCGTCGCGCAGCAGGTACAGCAGGGTGGTGACCGCGCCGATGTAGAAGACCGCGCCGCAGAAGATCGCGGTGGAGACGTGGATCCACAGCCAGTACGAGTCGAGGGCCGGGACGAGCTGGTCGCTCTCGGTGTACAGCCAGGTGGTGGCGAGGCCGAGGTCGAGCAGGACGGTCGTGACGAGCGGCAGGCCCAGCCAGCGGACGTTCTTCCCGGCGAGGAGGAACGCGAGGTACGCGCCGGCCGCGACGGTCGAGAACGTCAGCGAGAACTCGTACATGTTGCCCCACGGCGCCCGCTCCACGGAGAGGGCGCGGGCGACCACGCCGCCGGCCTCCAGCAGGAACGCGAGGGTGGTGAGCGATACGGCGATGCGCCCGTACAGGTCGCCCTTCTCGTCCCCGGCTGCCGCGCCGGGCCCGTCGGGCACCTCGCGGGCGCCGGCCGCGCCGCGCGTGACGATCGCGGGCTTGTCCAGCACGGCGGTGCCGGACGCGGACCCTTCGGCCTGCTTGCCGCGCACCCGGACGGCCGGCGCCCCGGTCCGCGCGCCCGCCGTCGCGGTGAGCGCGGCGGCGGTGCGGCCGACCTTGCTGCGGCTGCCGAGCACCCACTCGGCGATGTGCGCGAGGAACGCCAGCGTGTACACGGCCATGGCCGAGTAGACGAGGGTGTTGCTGATGTTCGCCAGGTCTTCGTTGGCGGCGGCGATGATCACTGCGATGCCCCTTCGGCGGGAACAGCCTCTTCGGCGGGTTCGGCGCCGTCGTCCACGGGGTCGTGGCCTCCGGCGTCACGGTTCACGGCGCGGCCCGCGTGCGCGGAGCCGCCGGCGGGTGCGGGGTCGGCACGGTGTGCTCCGTCCGCGTCCGCGGTGTCGTCCGGGCCCGCGGTGCCGGCCGGATCGGCGGTGCCGGAGGCGTCGGAGGCGGTGTCGGCGTCGGCGTCGGCGTCGGCCGGCACGCTCGGGGAGACGAAGTGGACCAGGTCCGCCAGCTCGGCCAGCTCCTCCGGGAGCTTCGACGACTCGCTGCGTCCCAGACCCGCCATCTCCACGACCGTCACCCCGTCCGGACCCGCGACGGCCCGCACCCACACCCGGCGCCGCTGGATGAACAGCGAGGCCATCAGGCCGAGGATCGCGGCGACGGCGCCGGCCAGCGCCCAGCCGTTGCCCGGCTGCTGGCTGATCTGGAAGCTCGCCCACTCCTTGACCTCGCGCTCGAAGGTGATCGAGCCGGCCCCGTCGGGCAGCGTGAAGGTCTCACCGGGCTTGAGCTGCTTCTTCAGGATGTCGCCGCGCGCGTCCTTGAACGGCTTCATCTTGGACGTGTCGAGCTGGTACACGTTCTGCGGCACGCCCGAGTCGGCGCGCAGGTCGCCGCGGTAGGCGGAGACGCTCAGCCGCGGGTCCACGAGCGCCGGGAAGACGGAGAACATCTGCCCCTGCCCCTCGCCCGCGAACGTCGGCACGAAGAACATCGGAATGCCCAGCTGGTCCCGCTTGCCGTTCTTGTCCTTGTAGCCGTCCTTCACCTTGAGGACGCCCTGCGAGGTGACGTTGGCGTCGAGCGGCAGCAGCGGCACGGGGCCCCGGCTGACGATCTCGCCCTTGCCGTCCCGGACGGTGACGACGGGGGCGTACCCGTGCTCGATCAGGTACACCTTCGCGCCGTCCACGTGCAGCGGCTCGTTGACCCGGATGACGGCGTCCTTGTCCGGGCCGCCCTTCTCGGAGTACGTGACGGCCGCCTCGAACGTGCGGGGCGTGCCGCGCTGCGGGCCGGTCGGCTCGTACGTGCCGGTGAACTCCTTCAGTTCGAAGCTGAAGTGCCCGAGGTCGTCCAGGGCGAACAGGGAGCCGGAGCGGAAGTCGTCGTACTGGCTGAGGGTGTTGGCGAAGCCGTCGCCCTCGACGATCAGCTTGCCGCCCTCGGAGCGGAACAGCTGGCCCGCGGCGAAGGCGAGCAGCATGACGATCAGCGCGATGTGGAAGGCCAGGTTGCCGGCCTCGCGGAGGTAGCCCTTCTCGGCCGCGACCGCGTCACCGGACGCGTGGACCCGGAAGCGCCGCTTCCGCAGCACCTTCGCCGCCGCCTCGCGCACCCCCTCGGGGTCGACCTCGGTGCGCCAGGTCGTGTACGCCGGCAGGCGGGTCAGCCGCTTCGGCGCGCCCGGCGGGCGGCTGCGCAGCTGACCGACGAACTGCGCGGTGCGCGGGACGATGCAGCCGATGAGCGAGACGAAGAGCAGGATGTAGATCGCCGAGAACCACACCGACGTGTAGACGTCGAACAGCTGGAGCTTCTCGTAGATCGGTGTGAGCGTCTTGTGGGACTCCTTGAAGGCGTTGACCTTCATCTCGTCCACGCCGTTCTGCGGGATGAGGGAGCCCGGGATCGCCGCGAGGGACAGCAGGAAGAGCAGGATGAGGGCGACCCGCATGGACGTCAGCTGACGCCAGAACCAGCGGACCCAGCCGGTGAAGCCGAGGGCGGGCAGTCCGGCGGATTCGGACTCCTGCGCGGGGGCGGTGGACAGCTGCTCCCCGGCGGCGCCGAGCGACTGCTCGGCGGACGTCCCCTGGGAGGAGGGGCGCTCGCCGGCGGTCTTGCCGGCGGGTGCGTCCGTTGCGGGGCGGCGGGCCCCGCCGGTGTGTTCGGTGTTGCTCATGGTGAACCTCAGATCCCCACCTGGAAGCCGCTGGACCAGCTCTGCGTGGTCTGGACGAGCGTGTCCCACACACCCGTCAGCAGCAGCAGACCGGTCAGGATCATCATGCCGCCGCCGACCCGCATCACCCACGCGTAGTGCCGCTTGACCCAGCCGAACGCGCCGAGCGCCTTGCGGAACGCGACGGCGGCGACGATGAACGGCACGCCGAGCCCGAGACAGTACGCGAAGGTGAGCAGGGCGCCGCGCCCGGCGCTGGCCTCGGAGAGGGCGAGCGCGTTGACGGCCGTGAGGGTCGGGCCGACGCAGGGCGTCCAGCCGATGCCGAACAGCACGCCGATGACCGGCGCGCCGACGAGGCCGGCGGCCGGCCGCTTGTGGAACCGGAACTCGCGCTGGGTGAGCCAGGGCATGAGCCCCATGAAGAAGACGCCCATGAGGATCATCACGACGCCGAGGACCCGGTTCAGGACCTCGCGGTGCTCCAGGAGCGTCTGGCCGGAGTAGCCGAACAGCGCGCCGCCGGAGACGAAGACGGCGGTGAAGCCGAGGACGAACAGGGCGGCGCCGAGCACCATCCGGCCGCGCCGGGCTTCGGCCAGGTCGGTGCCGGTGACGCCGGTCACGTAGGAGAGGTAGCCGGGGACGAGGGGCAGCACGCAGGGCGAGAAGAAGGAGACCAGGCCGCCGAGGACGGCGACGGGCAGGGCCAGCAGGAGGGCCCCGCTGAAGACCGTCTCGTTCATGGACTACTGCCCGTCGGCCTTCTCGGCGAGGACCGGGTCGATCATGGCGCGCAGCTCCTTCTCGGAGACCGCCTTGAGGGTGCGCGCGGCGATCTTGCCCTCCCGGTCGAGGACGAGCGTCGAGGGGATGGCCTGCGGCTGGACCGCGCCCTTGGGGAAGCCGTTGAGCACGAGCTTGCCGTACGGGTCGTACAGGCTCGGGTACGGGACCTTGAAGTCCTTCTCGAACTTGATCGAGGAGAGCTTCTCGCTGCGGGTGTTGATCCCGACGAACTCGACGCCGCGGGACTTCAGCTCGCCCGCGACCTTCGCGAAGTGCGGGGCCTCGGCGCGGCACGGGTTGCACCAGTCGCCCCACAGGTTGATCACGACGACCTTGCCCTTGAGGTCGGCGACGTCGAGGCGGCCGCCGTCGAGGGTCTCGCCGGCCAGCTTCGGCGTGGGCCGCTCACCCTTGGGGATGGTGGCGACGCCGTCGACGTTGGTGACGAAGTTGGTGTTGCCGCCGCCCCCGGAGGTGCCCGTGGGGCTGCCGCTGCACGCGGTCAGCGCGAGCGCGGCCGCCAGGGCGCCGGCGGTGAGCAGGAGGCCTCGGGGGGCTCGACTGTGGCTCATGTGAAAAGTTTCGCATGGCCGTTTCGCCGATCTTGCCCGCCCCCCTGAGTGCCCGTAAAGCCCCTTGTGAAGCCGGGCTAAGCCTTGGCCGGGTTCCGGCTATGACCGGCTAAGCGCGCAGGAAGGAGTTCCAGCCGCCTGCCGGGGATTCTCCGACGGAGAGCGAGCGGAGCTTCCGGAGGATCCCGGGGTCCTGTGCGTCGAGCCAGTCGACGAGTTGCCGGAAGGAGACCAGTCGCACGTCCTTCTTTCCGGCCATTTCCTTGAGCGCGTCCTCGACGGCGTCCATATAGATTCCGCCGTTCCACTGTTCGAAGTGGTTTCCGATGAAGAGGGGGGCGCGATTCGTCTCGTACGCGCGGGTGAATCCGGCCAGATACGCCTCGGTGGCCTGCTTCTTCCAGCCCGGGTAGCGGGAGGGGACGCCGCGGGTGGTGTTCCCGGACTGGTTGGCGAGGATGTTGTAGTCCATGGAGAGGACTTCGAAGGAGTGGCCGGGGAACGGAACGGCCTGGAGCGGAAGGTCCCACAGCCCCTGGCGCCTGGCGGGCCAGACCTGGAGGCCGCCGGGGGACGAGGCGTCGTAGCGCCAGCCGAGTTTCCGGGCGGTGGGCAGGAGGTTGTCCCGGCCCAGGAGGCAGGGGGTGCGGCCGCCGATCAGTTCCCCGCGGTAGTCGAAGGGGAGCGGGTCGAGTCCGATCCAGCCGCTGTTGGTCTTCCATTCGGTGACGAATTTCACCGCCTGGTCGATTTCGGCGCGCCAGTCGTCGGGGGTCCAGTGCGCGACCGATCCGGAGCCGCCGCAGAAATGGCCGTTGAAGTGGGTGCCTATCTCGTGTCCGTCGAGCCAGGCGCGGCGGAGGTTCTCCAGGGTGTCCTTGATGTGGGCGTCGGTGAGGTATCCGATGTCGGAGGCGCCGGGGTTGTTGCGGGGCGGGCGGTAGAGGCTTTTCCGCGATTCCGGGAGGAGGTAGATCCCGGAGAGGAAGAACGTCATCGCGGCGCCGTGTTCCCGCGCGAGGTCGAGGAAGCGCGGGAAGAGGCCGTTGCCGACCTCCCCGGCGCCGTCCCAGGAGAAGACGACGAACTGCGGCGGGGTCTGGCCCGGTTCGAGCGGTGCGGGGCGGGCCGGCTGGCGGGGCTGCGGGCCGGTGTCGGCGGTGGAGCCGTCCCCGAGGGGGCGCACCCGCCGCCCGCCGCCCTTGCCGTCCCCGCCCGCGCCCGTACCGGGTTCCGTACCGCCGGCCGTACCGGATCCCGTACCGCCGGCCGCGCCGGGGCGGCCGGCCGGGCCCTGGTCGCCGATCTCCCCGAGGGCGCCGCAGGCACTCGTACCGAGTGCGAGCGCGGCGCCAACTCCCGTTCCCAGCAATGCCCTTCGGCTCATGGCAGGCATACCGTCCCCCATTCCACTCCCGGACCGGGCGGCCGGATTTCCGGCCGGTATCCGTTGAGATGGCGGAAAGTGGACGTTGGGTTCCACCGATAATCACAGGATTACCGGCGTGACGAAACGGATACCCCGTAACGGAGATCACGTCGGAACGGCCGGGGACGGCCGCCGGAAGCCCGTCCCCGGGCACCGGAGGACCGCCCCGGAGTCGCCCGGAGTACGGCCCGAAGGCGGAGCGGAAGTGCCGCCCGAAGTCCGGCCCGGCCGGGCGGAAGTGCCGGCGGAAGTCCGGGCCGAAGAGCGGACCCGAGTCCCGGCCGAAGTCCGGACCGAAGTCCCGGCCCGAGTTCCGGCCGAAGTGCGGGCCGCGGACCGGGCTGAAGACCGGGCTGAAGACCGCGCTGAAGATCGTCAGGCGCCGAATGCCTTCGACTTTCCCTTCACCGGCTTCGCGCCCGCGAGGAGGTGCGCCGGGACGAGATCGCGCGCCGGTTCGCTGTACCCCACCGAGACGATCGTGTCGCCGTGGTACGTGAAGGTCGTCAGCGACGCGAGCGTGCACTGCCGCCGGCGCGGGTCGTGCCACAGCCGGCGCCGCTCCACGAAGCTCCGCACGATCCAGATGGGCAGCTGGTGGCTGACGCACACCGCCTCGTGCCCGCGCGCCGCGTCCCGCGCGGCGGCCAGGGCGCCCATCATCCGGACGACCTGGTCGATGTAGGGCTCGCCCCACGACGGCCGGAACGGGTTGGTCAGATGCCGCCAGTTGCCCGGCTTGCGCAGCGCGCCGTCGCCGACACCGAAGGTCTTGCCCTCGAAGACGTTGGCCGCCTCGATCAGCCGCTCGTCCGTGGCCAGCTCCAGGCCGTGGGAGCGCGCGATCGGCTCGGCCGTCTCCTGCGCCCGCTCCAGCGGAGACGCCACGACATGGGCGATGTCCCGGTCGGCCAGGTGCTCGGCGACCCGGTCGGCCATCCGCCGCCCCAGCTCGGAGAGGTGGTACCCGGCGCGGCGGCCGTACAGGATGCCGTCCGGGTTGTGCACCTCGCCGTGGCGCATCAGGTGCACGACGGTCACGTCGCCGTCCGCGTCGCGCTCCCGCTTGTCCCGCAGCGCGTCCCGCACCTCCGTCATGCCGCGGCCTCCGTGGCCTCCGCGGCGGCGCGGGCGGCGGCGGGCAGCGCGGCGGCGATCCGCTCCACGGCGCGCTCGTCGTGGGCGGTCGACACGAACCACGACTCGAACGCCGACGGCGGCAGGTAGACGCCCTGCGCCAGCATCGAGTGGAAGAACGCGGTGAAGCGGAACGACTCCTGGCGCTTGGCGTCCTCGTAGTCCCGGACCTCCCGGTCGGTGAAGAACACCGAGAACATGTTGGACGCGGTCTGCAGCCGGTGCGCCACGCCCTCCTTGGCCAGCGCGTCCGTCACCAGGCCCTGGATCTCCCGCGAGACGGCGTCGACCTTCTCGTACGCGGCGTCGTCGAGCAGCCGCAGCTGCGCGAGGCCGGCGGCGGTGGCGACCGGGTTACCGGAGAGCGTGCCCGCCTGGTAGACCGGGCCGGCCGGCGCGAGGTGGGCCATCACGTCGGCGCGGCCGCCGAAGGCCGCCGCCGGGAAGCCGCCGCCCATGACCTTGCCGAACGTCATCAGGTCCGGGACGACGCCGTCCACGCCGTACCAGCCCGCCTTCGACGTGCGGAAACCGGTCATGACCTCGTCGGAGATGTACAGCGCGCCGTTCTTCGCGCACGCGTCCTTCAGCCCCTGGTTGAAGCCGGGGCGGGGCGGGACGACGCCCATGTTGCCGGGGGACGCCTCGGTGATCACGCAGGCGATCTCGCCCGGGTGCCGGTGGAACGCCTCCTGCACGGCCTCCAGGTCGTTGTACGGCAGCACGATCGTGTCGCCCGCCTGCGCCCCCGTGACGCCGGGGGTGTCGGGCAGGCCGAAGGTGGCGACGCCGGAGCCCGCGGCGGCCAGCAGCGCGTCCACGTGCCCGTGGTAGCAGCCCGCGAACTTGACGACCTTGCTGCGGCCGGTGAAGCCGCGCGCCAGGCGGATCGCGGACATGGTCGCCTCGGTGCCGCTGGACACCAGCCGGACCTGCTCGACCGGGGCGACCCGAGCCACGATCTCCTCCGCGAGCGCGACCTCGCCCTCACCCGGCGTGCCGAAGGAGGTGCCGCGCGCGACGGCCTCCTGCACGGCGGCGATGACCTCGGGGTGCGCGTGGCCGAGGATCATCGGGCCCCAGGAGCAGACGAGGTCGACGTACTCGCGCCCGTCCGCGTCGGTGAGGTACGGGCCCGTGCCCGACACCATGAAGCGGGGCGTGCCGCCCACGGCCCGGAAGGCCCGGACGGGGGAGTTCACGCCGCCGGGCGTCACCTGGGAGGCGCGGTCGAAGAGCGACTGTGAGGCTGGGGCTTCGTATGAGTACGACACTTGGGTCCTGACCTGCGAGAACGAGTGGACGGACGGCTGGTGCGGGAGCTGCCGCCGGCGCGGCGGCGGGGCGGTCCAGCGGGGCGCGGGGCGAGCCGTGTTCCTTTTCACGGCATCCGGTTTCACGACAATCGGCCGGGCGGCCTTGCTTCGGCGTGACGCCTTCCCCCACGATCTTGTTTCACAAGGGTGTTCCCCTGCTCGGGCGGAGCCGAGAGATCACGGAGTTTCCTGACCTTGTATTCAGGCACGGCGTCAGCCCTCCGCGTCTGCGAAACTGGGGCGTCATAGGGAGAGCTCACGGAAACCATGGTGTCAGAGGCCGGGACGTTCTCGCGGACAGGTGTTTCACCACTGGTTCGCAGGGGAGGTCACTGACACGATGATCGGGTCGCGCGGCGGGGGCCGTGTCACCCCTGCAAGCAGTCGGGTGGAGATATGCATCGCGGTGGCGGACTGGGCGAGGGGACCGGCGATCTGGGTCCCGAGCGTGCCCGTCGGGGAAGGCACCGGCGACAGCGGGACGACCCCCCTCGGGAGCCGGTACGACGGGACGACGCCCCGCAGCGGGAGGGCCCCGCGGGCTTTCCCGGCCCGGCGGGCCCCACGGGTCCGGCGGGTTTCGGGAGCGCGGCGGGCTTCGGCGGCCCGGCGGATTTCGAGCGCCCGGCCGGTTCCGGTGACCGGGCGGAGTCCGGGAGCGGACCCGAGTTCGGCGGCCTGGCGGGCTTTACCGGAGGCGAGCCCCTGGGGCCGGACCAGCTGGGAAGCAGGGGTGGCCGCATGGGGGTGACCTACAAGTACTTCGGCGCGCCCAACGGCGCCACGGCCGCGCGCGTGCCGATCTCGATGCGCCCCGAGGAGCTCGGCGGTGACGAGCTCGGCATGGGCGGGATGTTCACCAAGATCAAGCCGGAGACCATAGCCGCCATGGTGCTGACCGGCCTCCAGGGCATGCCCCTGCACAAGGTGCCGCCGCTGGAGCTGGTGGTGCTGCACCCGGACTACGCGGTCGTGAAGCTGCCCACGACGGTGGTCGACCCGCTGCGCGGCGTCGGCGAGGAGTCCGTGGGCGCCGCCGCCTTCATCTGGTCGACGGTCCCCGACCGGGGCGGTCCGCGCGACGCGTTCGACGTGTACCAGCTGCTGCACGAGTGGCAGGACTTCTCCGTACGGCTCCACGAGGCCGGCCACCAGCCCTACTGCCTGGTCTGGCCGTGACGGACGCCGCCGCGCCCTCGCCCGTGCGGCTCGATCCCTGGTCTCCGGAGTGCCTGCCGCTGCTGCGGGCCGTCAACGCCCCTGAGATGACGGAGCACCTGGGCGGTCCCGAGACCGAGGAGCAGGTGGTCCGGCGGCACCAGCGGTATCTGGCGATGCTCGACGGGCCCGCGGAGGCCGGCCGGATGTTCCGGATCGTCGTGGTGCCGGACGGGGTGCCGGCCGGGACGATCGGCTTCTGGCCGCACACCGGGGACGGCGAGCACGTCTACGAGACCGGGTGGAGCATCCTGCCCGGCTTTCAGGGCCGTGGCGTGGCGACGGCGGCGGCGCGCGCCGTGGTGGAGCTCGCCCGCGCGGCCGGCGCCTACCGGTACCTGCACGCCTACCCGTCCGTGCGGAACGCCGCGTCGAACGCCGTGTGCCGGAAGGCGGGCTTCGAACTGCGGGGCGAGCGGCTCTTCGAGTACCCGGTGGGGCACCTGATGGTGAGCAACGACTGGCGGTACGACCTGCGGGGGCGCGGGGAGGCGTAGGGGCGCGGGGTCCTGGTGCGCGTGCGCGCGGCCGGGCGTGCGGTCCTGGTGGGGCGACGGGCGGGGCGCGGGTTCCGGTGGGCGTGGCTGCGGTGCGGGGCACGGGGTGCGGGTTCCGGTGGCCGGGGCTGCGGTGAAGGCGGCCTGCGCCGGGAAATGGCCTGGCTGGCGGCGGGCGCCCGGTGGCATTCTGGCCGCGTGAAGGGACCGGAGATCCACATCAGCTTCGCGCCCGGCCTGGGCGTGTTCGTGGCGGCGCCCCGCCGAGCGGGCCGTACGGCCCTGTCGACGGACGGCGTGTCGACGCTCGGGCACGTCGTCGAGTCGCTCGGCGTACCGCTCACCGAGGTGGGGGCCCTGCTGGTGAACGGTGAGGCGGTGCCCGTCTCGCACGTCCCGGCGGCCGGCGAGGAGGTCGAGGTGCGGGACGTGCGGCGCCCGCAGGAGGTGCCGGGCGCGCCGCTGCGGTTCCTCCTCGACGTCCATCTGGGCACGCTCGCGCGGCGACTGCGGCTGCTGGGGGTCGATGCGGCGTACGAGAGCGAGGACATCGGCGACGCCGCGCTGGCCGCCCAGTCGGCGCGGGAGCGGCGGGTGATGCTCTCGCGCGACCGGGGGCTGCTGCGCCGCCGCGAGCTGTGGGCGGGCGCCTTCGTCTACAGCCACCGGCCGGACGAGCAGCTGCGGGACGTACTGGAGCGCTTCGCTCCCCGGCTGGCCCCGTGGACCCGGTGCACGGCCTGCAACGGCGTGCTGACCGAGGCGGACAAGGACGAGGTGCGCGAGCGTCTGGAGCACGGCACGCGGCGCACGTACGACGTGTTCGCCCGCTGCACGGCCTGCGACCGGGTGTACTGGCGCGGCGCGCACCACGCCCGGCTGGACGACATCGTCCGCACGGCGCTGCGCGAGTTCGGCGGCGCGGCGGCCTGAGGTCCGGACACCGGGCGGTCTGCCGCCGGGCGCCCGGAGGGTGCCGGATGCCGGACGGCGCCGTACTGCGACGGCCCCCGCCGTCCGTCGCCCCGGCCTCCGGCCGTCCATGGCGGCCTGACGGCCGCACCGTCTCACGGCCGCACCGTCCGACCACGGTGGCCGCCGTGCCGTTTACGGCCGCTCGGCCGTCAGGTACCGCTGGATCGTCGGGGCGAGCCAGGCGACGATCTCCTCGCGCTCCATCGCGACGGCGGGCGGGAAGCGCAGCACGTACCGGGCGAGGGCCATGCCGAGCATCTGCGCGCTGACGAGCGCGGCCCGCTTCGGCACCTCCTCCGGGCGGGGGCATATCCCGGCCGCCAGCTTCCCGACGTTGGCTTTGAAGACCTCGCGCAGGCGCTCGGCGCCCGCCTCGTTCGTGGCGCCGACGCGGAGCATGGCCTGCAGCGTCTCGTCCGACTCCCAGCGGTCGAGGAAGTGGCTGACGAGGACGACGCCGATGTGCTTGGCCGGCACGGCGGCCAGGTCCGGCATCCGCAGGTCGATCTCGGACGCGGCCACGAACAGCCGCTCCTTGTTGCCGTAGTAGCGCATCACCATCGACGGGTCGATGCCCGCGTCCCGGGCGATGGCCCGGATCGTGGCGCGCTCGTAGCCGTCCGCGGCGAACCGCTCGCGTGCCGCTCCGAGGATCGCGGCGCGGGTGGCGTCGGAGCGGCGCGGGGCGCGGCTCGGCGAGGTGACGGCTTCCTTCTCCATGCCAACAAATGTAGGCCAACAGGTGTTGACATACCAGCCCCGTCGACTCTACGTTTGCCAACAAGCGTTGACCAACAGGTGTTGACCAACGGTCGTTGGCCCCCCGTGGGGTCGGCTTGAGGAGGCAGGCATGACCAGCACCGGCATGACTGACGGACCGAGCACGGGCGCCGGAGCGCCGACCATCGACACGGATGTCGCCGTCGTGGGCGCCGGCCCCACCGGGCTGCTGCTCGCGGGGGACCTCGCCGAGGCGGGGGTCCGCGTCACCCTCGTCGAGCGGCGCCCCCGCGCGATCACCAATCTGACGCGCGCCTTCGCCGTCCACGCGCGGACGCTGGAGGTGCTCGACGCCAGGGACCTCGCGGACGAGCTGATACGGACGGGCACCACCGTGACCCGGCAGAGGCTGTTCGGCAGCGCCTCACTGCGGCTCTCGGGGCTGCGCAGCCGTTTCCCCTGCCTGCTCATCACCCCGCAGTACGAGGTGGAGGCCCTGCTGGAGCGGCGCGCCCGCGCGGCCGGCGTGGAGTTCCGCCACGAGACGGCGCTGCGCGCCCTGCGCCAGGACGCCGACGGCGTCACTGCCGAGCTGGCCCCGGGGGACGGCGGCGTCCTGCGCCTCCGCGCGAGATACCTGGTCGGCACGGACGGCGTGCGCAGCACCGTCCGGCAGCAGGTGGGCCTGCCCTTCCCGGGGCGTTCGGTGATCCGCTCACTCGTTCTCGCGGACGTCCGCCTCTCCGAGCCGCCCCGCGAGGTGCCGATGGCGGACGGCACGGGCGACGCGTTCGCCTTCCTCGCCCCGTTCGGCGACGGCTGGTACCGGATGATCGGCTGGGACCGGCACCGCCGGCTGCCGGACGACGCGCCCGTCGAGCTGGACGAGATCCGCGACATCACCCGCCGCGCGCTCGGCTCGGACTTCGGGATGCACGACGCCCGCTGGCTCTCCCGCTTCCACAGCGACGAGCGCCAGGCTCCCGCCTACCGGGTGGGCCGGGTGCTGCTCGCCGGGGACGCCGCGCACGTCCACTCCCCCGCCGGCGGCCAGGGCATGAACACCGGCCTCCAGGACGCCGCCAACCTCTCCTGGAAGCTCGCCGCGGTGGTGCGCGGTGACGCCGACGACCCGGAGGCGCTGCTCGACAGCTACCAGGCCGAGCGGCACCCGGTCGGCAAGGCCGCCGTCCGCAGCAGCGGGCTGATCGTCCGCCTCGCGATGGTCCGCACGCCCCTGGGCCGCGCCGCCCGCACGGCGGCCGCCCGCCTGGTGTCCACGGGCCCGGTCTCCGCCCGGGTGATCGGCAGGCTGACCGGCATCGGCATCGCGTACGGGGCCCGGCGCGGCGCCCACCGGCTGACCGGCCGGCGCGCACCGGACCTGGCGCTGGCCGAGGGGCGGCTGTACGAGCTGCTGCGCGAAGGGGCGTTCGTCCTGGTGGCCCCGCGGGGCACGGAGCCGGCCGCCCCGGAGATCGCCACCGCGCCGGGCAAGGTCATCCGCACGACGTGGACGAACCCGGCCCGCCGCACGGCCCTCCTGATCCGCCCCGACGCCCACATAGCCTGGGCCCAGGACTGACCCCTCACCTCCCCCGCTGTGGGCAGCCGTTCCGCAGGGGCCGGCGAGCGGCAGCCCTGCGACAGTCGCTCCCGCTGTGGGCAGACGTTCCGCAGGGGCGATGGGGGTCCCCCCTGCTCGAGCGAAGCCGAGAGCTTGGGGGAGGGTGGGCACAGCGGAACCTGCGGGGCGCACAGCCGGCACCCCGCCGCGCGGCGCCCCACGGCGGGAGCCGCGCACACGGCGCCGCGCACACGGCGGCCCGCAGGCCCGGCCGGACGCACGACACGGCGGCGGGGACGGCACGTACAGCGGGCCCCGTACGCACATCAGGCCCTACAGGGAAGCAATGATCATGTACGCCTCACGCGCCGGGGCGCACGCCCCTATGCTGGCGGCGTACCGCTCACCGCCGCCCCGAGGAGCACACCCACCATGACCGCCGCCGCCCTGCCCGTCGCCGTCGTCACAGGAGCCAGCAGCGGCATCGGGGCCGCCACCGCGCGGCACCTGGCCGAGGCCGGGCACCACGTCGTACTGACCGCCCGCCGCAAGGACCGCATCGAGGCGCTGGCCGCCGAGCTGACCGAGGCCGGTCACCAGGCGACGGCGTACGCGCTCGACGTCACCGACCGCCCGGCCGTCGACGCGTTCGCGGCCTCGCTGGACCGCTGCGACGTGCTGGTGAACAACGCGGGCGGCGCGCTCGGCGCCGACCCGGTGGCGACCGGCGACCCCGAGGACTGGCGCCGCATGTACGACGTGAACGTCCTGGGCACGCTGCACATGACGCAGGCGCTGCTGCCCGCGCTCACCGAGAGCGGCGCCGGCACGGTCGTCGTGGTGTCCTCCACCGCCGGGCACGCCACCTACGAGGGCGGCGCGGGCTATGTCGCCGCGAAGAACGGCGCACGGGTCCTCGCGGAGACGCTGCGCCTGGAGATCGTCGGCACTCCGGTCCGGGTGATCGAGGTGGCGCCCGGCATGGTGAAGACGGAGGAGTTCGCCACGACCCGGTTCCGGGGCGACACGGAGCGGGCGGCGAAGGTGTACGAGGGCGTTCCCGACCCGCTGTCGGCCGACGACGTGGCCGACACGATCGCCTGGGCCGTGACCCGCCCCCCGCACGTCAACATCGACCTGCTGGTGGTCCGCCCCCGCGCCCAGGCGTCGAACTACAAGGTGTACCGGCAGAACTGACGCTCAGCCGGCAAGTCGGAGCCGGCCCCGCGCCCGAGCCGGACAGGACCGGGCGCGGGGCCGGACCAGCGCCCGAGCCGCACCGGACACCGGCCCGCACCGGGCGCCACCCGACACCGGACACCGGCCCGCACCGGGCACGGGCCCGCACCGGTGCCAGAGCGGCAGCCGGTCGTCAGCCCTTCACGCAGACGACCTGCTTCAGCTTCGCCACGACCTCCACCAGGTCGCGCTGCTGGTCGATGACCTTCTCGATCGGCTTGTACGCGGCGGGGATCTCGTCCACGACGCCGGAGTCCTTGCGGCACTCCACGCCCCGCGTCTGCTCCTCCAGGTCCCGCGTGGAGAAGCGGCGCTTGGCGGCGTTCCGGCTCATCCGGCGACCGGCGCCGTGGGAGGCGGAGTTGAAGGACTTCTCGTTGCCGAGGCCCTTCACGATGTACGAGCCGGTGCCCATGGAGCCCGGGATGATCCCGTACTCGCCGCTGCCGGCGCGGATCGCTCCCTTGCGGGTGACGAGCAGGTCCATCCCGTCGTACCGCTCCTCCGCCACGTAGTTGTGGTGGCAGGAGATCTCCCGCTCGAAGGACACCTTGGCCTTCTTGAACTCCTTGCGGACGACGTCCTTCAGGAGCGCCATCATGACGGAGCGGTTGTACTTGGCGTACTCCTGCGCCCAGAACAGGTCGTTGCGGTACGCGGCCATCTCCGGGGTGTCCGCGACGAACACGGCGAGGTCCCGGTCGATCAGGTCCTGGTTGTGCGGCAGCTGCCGGGCGACGCCGATGTGGTGCTCGGCCAGCACGTTGCCGATGTTCCGCGAGCCGGAGTGCAGCATCAGCCACACCGAACCGGTCGAATCCAGGCAGACTTCGACGAAGTGGTTACCGCTTCCGAGCGTTCCCATCTGCTTCGCCGCACGGTCCTGACGGAACTTGACCGCCTCCGCGATACCGTCGAACCGCGCCCACAGATCGTCCCAGCCGCTCGCCGCGAAGCCGTCGAACCGGGCCGGGTCCACCATCTCGTCGTGCATGCCGCGGCCCACCGGAATGGCCTGCTCGATCCGCGACCGCAGCCCGGACAGGTCGCCCGGCAGGTCGTTCGCGGTCAGGGAGGTCTTCACCGCGGACATGCCGCAGCCGATGTCCACGCCCACCGCCGCCGGGCACACCGCGCCGCGCATGGCGATGACGGAGCCGACGGTGGCGCCCTTGCCGTAGTGGACGTCCGGCATGACGGCGAGGCCCTTGATCCACGGCAGGGTCGCCGTGTTCCGCAGCTGCTGGAGGGCGACGTCCTCCACCCCGGCCGGGTCCGTCCACATCCGGATGGGGACCTGCTCCCCCGGCACCTCGACGTACGACATACTCCCTCGATCCCCCATAAAGTCCAGAAAGCGCAAAATCCGGTGCCAGAACTGACATAAGTGACAGCAGACCGGCAGCAACGGCGCGCGTGCGATACACATTGTGTTCACCGGCCGCCGACCACCGGCAAGCTGTTTTCACCGTGACCGCAGGGAAGGGAGCCCGGGACCGTGCAGCGAAGGGCGTACGCAACCGGCATGGCCGCGCTCCTCGCGGCACTCAGCGCGAGCGCCCTCGCCGGATGCACGTCCGGTCCGGGAACGACAGGTTCGGACATCGACGCCAAGGCCGGCACCGCCACCGGCGCCGTCGCCCAGCCCGGCCGCTACCGCACCCTCCTGGAGCCGTGCGGTTCCGTCTCCCGCGCCACCCTGCAGAACATGCTGCCCGCCGTCACCGCGCTCCCCGCCGAGCAGCGCGACCGCGTCCTGCGCGGCACCGCCGCCGTCACCTACGACACGGACCGCCGCGTCGGCTGCGCCTGGAAGGCCGACGGCCCGGACGCGATCCACCACCTCACCCTCGACTTCGAACGCGTCGTGTCCTACGACCCGGCCGTCAGCGACGAGACGCGGGCCCAGGAGGTGTACACCACCAAGGAGTCCGCCGCCGGCCTGGCCCCCGCCTCGCCGCCCGCGACCACCCCTGACACGCCCCCCGGCACCGGCGCGGCCACGCCCGCCCCCGGCACCACCGCCAAGCCCCCCGCGAAGGCGGGCCATCCGGGCGCCGGAGTCGGTGCCGCCCTTCCCGCGGCGGGCCAGCAGGCCCAGACCGTCTCGCCCGCCGCCCCCTCCCCCGCGGCCTCCGCGCCGCCCGAGGGCCTGGAGTCCCGCACGCTCACCGACCTCGGCGACGCGGCGTTCCTCGACGACGTCCTCGCCCCGGCCGGTTCGGCCGCCCAGCAGCGCGTCGTCAGCGTGGTCTTCCGCACATCGAACGTGATCGTGACCGTGCGGTACGCGGCCCAGCCCACGCGTGTCGGCGAGGTTCCGGACAGTGAGGAACTGCAGGAAAAGGCCCGCGGGCTGGCGGCCCGTCTGGCCGAGCGGCTCGACGAGTGACCCGTACCGCGGGCCCCGCCGACGCGCGCCCGCTGCCCGGTCCGGTACGGCCGACGGCCCCCGTCCGGGCGCCCGGACGGGCTACCGTGGCCGGGCCGGATCGCCCGGACCGTACGACCGGACCGTAAGACAGGCCGGTACGAGCGACTCGTACGACAAGCGACAGAGCGACTGAAGGAACCATGCACCGATCAGCCCCGCGTCTCACCCGCATACTCGCCTGCGCCGCCGTCCCGGTGATGCTCGTCGCCGCCGGCTGCTCGTCGGACGACTCCGGCCCCGGCGCGTCCGCGTCGCCCTCCGCGTCCGCCGCGGGCGGTGCCTCCGCCGCGCCCGCCACCTCGGCGGCGCCCGCGCCGAGCGTCGCCCCGGCGAAGTTCGCCAAGCTGCCGGACGCCTGCAAGTCCATCACCGCCAAGACGGTCGAGGACCTCGTGCCCGAGGTGAAGAAGAAGGCGGGCACGCCCGGCAAGTCCTCCGACCTCAACGACCGCGGCAACTGCTCGTGGAACGGCCTGGAGGACAAGGGCGTCAAGGGCTCCGACTACCGCTGGCTGGACGTCTCGCTGCTCCGCTTCGACTCGGACCAGACGCTCGGCGCGGGCGAGAAGCGCGCCCAGGACAAGTACGTGGGCAAGGTCGCCGAGGTGAAGGCGACCGAGGGCGCCATGGACGTGGTCACCTCGTCGGTGCCGGGCGTCGGCAACGAGGCCCGTGCCGTCAGCTACTCCATGAAGAAGACCGGCGAGACCTTCCGCTACGGCGTGATCGTGGTCCGCTCGGAGAACGTGGTCATCACCGTCTCCTACAACGGCACCGGCTACGCGGGCGCCAAGCCCCCGGCCGCCGGCGAGCTGATGGAGGGCACGGTCAAGGCCGTCAAGGACGCCGTCGCGGCCGTGGCCGCCGCCAACAAGTAACCGCCCGTAGCGCGGGAGACGACGAGATCCGGCCGCCCCCGCGCGGCCGGATCTCGCACACATGTGCCAGGCTGTGCCCGCGAACAGCACATGCGCACCAGGGGAGGAGACCGCGGGTGGCCGCGATGCAACTGACACGGATGCACCGCGTTTTGATCGGTGTCGTCGTCGCCGGTGCCCTGGTCATCGCCGGAATCGGCTTCGCGGGCTCGTACGCGGCGGTGCGGGAGCTGGCGGAGAAGAAAGGTTTCGGCGATTTCTCCCTGGTCTTCCCCATCGGCATCGACGCCGGTATCTGCGTCCTGCTCGCGCTGGACCTGCTGCTGACCTGGCTGCGCATCCCCTTCCCGCTGCTGCGGCAGACGGCGTGGCTGCTCACCGCCGCCACGATCGCCTTCAACGGCGCGGCCGCGTGGCCGGACCCGCTCGGCGTGGGCATGCACGCGGTCATCCCGATGCTGTTCGTCGTGGCCGTCGAGGCGGCCCGGCACGCGGTCGGCCGGATCGCGGACATCACGGCCGACAAGCACATGGAGGGCGTACGGCTCACCCGCTGGCTGCTGTCGCCGGTGCCGACGTTCCGGCTGTGGCGGCGGATGAAGCTGTGGGAGCTGCGCTCGTACGACCAGGTGATCAAGCTGGAGCAGGACCGGCTGATCTACCAGGCGCGGCTGCAGGCCCGGTTCGGCCGCGCGTGGCGGCGCAAGGCGCCCGTGGAGGCGCTGATGCCGCTGCGGCTGGCGAAGTACGGCGTGCCGCTGGCGGACACCGCACCGGCGGGCCTGGCGGCGGCCGGCATCGAACCGGTACTGCTGCCCCCGAACCCGGTGGCCCACGAGGCCCCGGTGGCGGCGGCCGGGGCGCCCGCGGCCCTGGCGCCGGTAGCGGTGGCGGAGCTGCCTCAGGCGTCATCTGCCGCCGAGGCCGCGGGCCCCGTGGCCGCGACCGCGGTACCCGAGGGGCAGGCGGTACGGGAGGTGGCCGTCGCCCCGCAGCAGGTCCAGACCCAGGCCGCGCAGCAGACCGCGGCCCAGGCCCCGCAGCAGGTCCAGGCGCAGGCCCACGAGCCAGTCCAGACGCAGGCCCAAGCCCAGGCGCAGGCCCAGACACCGCAGCAGGCGCAGGCCCACGTCCAAGCCCAGTCCCAGGCCCAGCCCCCTCAGCAGCACCAAGGGCAGCCCCAGCCCCCGCAGCAGCTCCAGGCGCAGTCGCAGGGTCCCGTCCAGGGCATGGTCCAGCCGCAGCCGGCCGCGCCGGAGCAGCACCCGCAGCAGCACCCCCAGCCGCACCCGGCCCAGGCGTCCCGCCCGGAGGGCCCCGAACCGGACCCGGCCACGGTCACGGCTCCCGAGCCTGCCCAGCAGCACCCCGCGCCGGCGGAGACCCGGCCGGAGCCCGCTCCCGGCCCCGCCAGCCACGTCAGCCCCTGGTTCGCGGCGCCCAAGCCGCCCCAGGAGACCGCCTACGCGGGCACGTACGGCCCGGCGGCGCCCGCCGGTCAGCACCACACCGGGGAGACGGCCCGCGCCGAAGGCGCCGCCCGCCTGGAGGAAACGCCGTACGCCGACGCGGCGGCCGACGACCTCCCCGAGGTGAACGACGCCGAGTACCTCCACGCGGCGTACGAGGCGTTCGGCGCGTACGTGGACGAGTACCGTGCCGAGCCGGCCGTCGACGCCCTGGTCCAGCACCTCGCCGACGCGTACGGCCTCCGGCACTCCCGCGCCGTTCCGATGCTCCGCCGCGTGCTCCCCGACTTCGCGGCCCGCTACCAGGCCGAGCTGACGGAGAACCACATCGCCTGACGCGTGCGGGCGAACGGGGGCCGGGGCGACACGCCGTCTGCCCCCGGACCCGCCCGCGCGGCGCGGCACATGGATGAAGGGCCCCACCACCAGGCGGGGCCCTTCATCCATCGTCGGGGCACCTTACGCCCTGACCGGCAGGGCACCGGGCGCCTCGACGTCACACGCAGGGCGCCGCGCGTCACGCACTCGACGTCACACGCGGGGCGCCGCGCCGCGCGTCACGCGGCCAGCAGCTTGCGCACGCGGTCCGCGCCGACCGCCAGCAGCAGCGTCGGGAGGCGCGGGCCCGTGTCACGGCTGACGAGCAGGCGGTACAGCAGGGCGAAGAAGTCCCGCTGGGCGACCTTCAGCTCCGGCGTCGGCTTGGCCTCCGGGTCGAGACCGGCCATGACCTTCGGCACGCCGTAGACCAGCGTCGTCAGTCCGTCCAGCGACCAGTGGCTGTCCAGGCCCTCCAGCAGCAGCCGCAGCGACTCGCGGCCCTGGTCGTCGAGGGAGCCCAGCAGCTCCGTGTCCGGCTCGTCGCGCACGATGGTGCGGGCGTCGGCCGGGACCTGCGTGGTGATCCAGTTCTCCGCGCGGTCCAGCCGCGGCCGCACCTCGTCCAGCGACGACAGCGGGTTCTCCGGGTCGAGCTCGCTCAGGATGCGCAGCGTCTGCTCGTCGTGTCCGGCCGTGATGTCGACGACCGAGGCGAGCGTCCGGTACGGCAGCGGGCGCGGCGTGCGCGGCAGCTCACCGGCGGCCGTGCGCACCGCCCGCGAGTGGGCCGCGGCGTCGGCGGGCAGGGCCGTGCCGTCCGCGACCTTGGCCTCCAGCTTGTCCCACTCGTCGTAGAGCCGCTGGATCTCCTGGTCGAAGGCGATCTTGAAGGACTGGTTCGGCTTGCGGCGCGCGTAGAGCCAGCGCAGCAGCGGCGCCTCCATGATCTTCAGCGCGTCGGCCGGGGTGGGCACGCCGCCCTTCGAGGAGGACATCTTCGCCATGCCGGAGATGCCGACGAACGCGTACATCGGGCCGATCGGCTGGACGCCGTCGAAGACCTCGCGGACGATCTGGCCGCCGACGACGAACGACGAGCCGGGCGAGGAGTGGTCCACGCCGCTGGGCTCGAAGATCACGCCTTCGTACGCCCAGCGCATCGGCCAGTCGACCTTCCAGACGAGCTTGCCCCGGTCGAACTCGCTGAGCAGCACGGTCTCGGAGAAGCCGCACACGCAGCCGTACGTCAGCTCGGTCGTGTCGTCGTCGTAGGACGTGACGGTGGTGAGGTCGCGCTCGCAGTTCCCGCAGTACGGCTTGTACGGGTAGTAGCCGCCGGCGCCGCCCGAGCCGTCGTCCTCGCTGGCCGCGCCGGAGCCCTCGGCGGCCTCCAGCTCGGCCTCGTCGACCGGCTTCTGCTGCTTCTGCTGCTTCTGCCCCTTGGGCTGGCCGGTGGCCTTGTCCTTCGTCCGGTACCGGTCGAGGATCGCGTCGATCTCCGCGCGGTGCTTCATCGCGTGCAGGATCTGCGCGCGGTAGGCACCGCTCGTGTACTGCTCGGTCTGGCTGATGCCGTCGAACTCGACGCCCAGCTCGGCGAGCGCCTCGACCATGGCGGCCTTGAAGTGCTCCGCCCAGTTCGGGTACGACGAGCCGGCCGGGGCGGGGACGGACGTCAGCGGCTTGCCGATGTGCTCGGCCCAGGAGTCGTCGACACCGGGGACGCCGGCCGGCACCTTGCGGTAGCGGTCGTAGTCGTCCCAGGAGATCAGGTGCCGGACCTCGTGCCCGCGGCGGCGGATCTCGTCGGCCACCAGGTGCGGGGTCATGACCTCGCGGAGATTGCCGAGGTGGATGGGGCCGGACGGGGAGAGGCCGGAGGCGACGACGACCGGTTTGCCAGGCGCACGTCGCTCCGACTCGGCGATGACCTCGTCCGCGAAACGGGAGACCCAGTCGGTCTCGGTGCTGCTCTGAGCCACGATCGGCACGTCCTTGGTGTGTGTTCTCTGCGGGTTGGAAGGGGTTGGGAGGGGGCTGCCCCCGAGGCGCTGACGCCCCTCGGCCATTCTCCCAGACGGAACAACCGGACCGGAGGTTGTCCACAGGCGGCGCCCGTCACCGACCGGAGTTGTCCACAGGCTGGGAAAGGCGTGGGCAAGAGGTTGCTCGACCATGGGAGACTTGACAACCGGAAAAGCGCCACGCGGACGGCCACCGGACACCCGGAGCTCGGGACCCCGAGCACCCGGCTGTCCGGACCCCTGGAATCCGCGTCCGGCCGCCTCCGGACACGCCCAAGACCCCGACACAGGAACGGAAGCTCATGGCCTCGGTCCCTTCCCTCGCTTCGACCGTGCAGCAGCGCCTCGCGGACGCCCTCTCGGCAGCCCTGCCGGAGGCCGGTTCCGCCGACCCGCTGCTGCGACGTAGCGACCGGGCCGACTTCCAGGCCAACGGCATCCTGGCGCTCGCGAAGAAGCTCAAGGGCAATCCGCGGGAGCTGGCGACGAAGGTCGTCGACGCCCTCCCGGCGGACGACGTGCTCAAGGACGTCGAGGTCTCCGGACCCGGCTTCCTCAACATCACGGTCGGCGACCGGGCCATCGTCGAGACGCTGGCGGCCCGCGCCGCCGACGACCGCCTCGGCGTGCCGCTCGCCCCGGAGCCGGGCACGACGGTGATCGACTACGCCCAGCCGAATGTGGCCAAGGAGATGCACGTCGGCCATCTGCGGTCGGCCGTCATCGGTGACGCGATGGTGCAGATCCTGGAGTTCGCCGGCGAGAAGGTGATCCGGCGCCACCACATCGGCGACTGGGGCACCCAGTTCGGCATGCTCATCCAGTACCTGATCGAGCACCCGCACGAGCTGGACCACAAGGCGGACACGGACGACACGCAGGCCTCCGGCGAGGAGGCCATGTCGAATCTGAACCGGCTCTACAAGGCGTCCCGCGCGCTGTTCGACTCGGACGAGGAGTTCAAGGCACGCTCCCGCGACCGGGTCGTCCTGCTCCAGTCCGGCGACCCGGAGACGCTGCGGCTGTGGCAGCGCTTCGTGGACGAGTCGAAGATCTACTTCTACTCGGTCTTCAACAAGCTCGACATGGAGATCCGCGACCCCGACGTGGTCGGCGAGTCCGGGTACAACGACATGCTGGAGGAGACCTGCCGCCTCCTGGAGGAGTCGGGTGTCGCCGTCCGCTCGGAGGGCGCGCTGTGCGTGTTCTTCGACGATGTGAAGGGGCCCGACGGCCAGCCGGTCCCGCTGATCGTCCGCAAGTCCAACGGCGGCTACGGCTACGCGGCGACGGACCTGTCCGCGATCCGCGACCGCGTCCAGAAGCTCGGCGCGAACACCCTGCTGTACGTGGTGGACGCCCGGCAGTCGCTGCACTTCAAGATGGTCTTCGAGACGGCCCGCCGGGCGGGCTGGCTGGGCGACGACGTGAAGGCCGTCCAGCTGGCGTTCGGCACGGTCCTCGGCAAGGACGGCAAGCCGTTCAAGACCCGTGAGGGCGAGACGGTCCGGCTCGTGGACCTGCTGGACGAGGCGATCGAGCGCGCCTCGGCGGTCGTCCGGGAGAAGGCCGAGAGCCTGCCCGAGGACCAGCGGCTCACCGAGGAGGAGATCGCGGAGCGCGGCGCCCAGGTCGGCATCGGCGCGATCAAGTACGCCGACCTGTCCACGTCCGCCTCCCGCGACTACAAGTTCGACCTGGACCAGATGGTGTCGCTGAACGGCGACACGTCGGTGTACCTCCAGTACGCCTACGCCCGGACCCGGTCCATCGCCCGCAAGGCCGGCGACGCGAAGCCGGCCGCGCACCCGGAGCTGGAGCTGGCCCCGGCGGAGCGCGCGCTCGGCCTGCACCTGGACCAGTTCGCGGAGACGCTCGCCGAGGTGGCCGCGTCGTACGAGCCGCACAAGCTCGCCGCGTACCTGTACCAGCTGGCGTCGCTGCTGACGACGTTCTACGCCGAGTGCCCGGTCCTGAAGGCCCCGACGCCGGAGCAGGTGGAGAACAGGCTGTTCCTCTGCGACCTGACGGGGCGGACCCTCAGCAAGGGCATGGGCCTCCTGGGCATCCGGACGCCCGAGCGGCTCTGACCCGGGCCGTACGGCCGCCGGTGTCCCCCGCTCCGGTCGCCGCGCCCGCACAGCGCGGCGACCGGAGCGGGCCCGGCACCCCTGCCACGTCCCGTACGCCGGGACGCGGCCCGGCCCGGGGCCTGCCTTCCGGATGGCCCAGGGCCGGAAGACCGGCCTCTTAGCCCGCGACGTGCGGAATCCATCCGCTGCCGCCCAGCGGGTGGTCGAACAGGGGCCGCCCCTCGACCGCGCTCGTCGCGAAGGGCCGCCCCCGGTCGTCGATCAGCAGCGTGCCCCGCCGGTCCCCGCTGCTCCACTCCAGTTCCAGGTACCAGCGCACCGCGTGCCCGGCCGTGTGCGCCGTCACCCGCAGCATCTGCGGGTCGCCCGCCGACACCTTGTACGGGAAGTCGGTCGCCGGGATCTCCCTGTCGCCCTGCTGCCCCGCGACCGGCACCGGGCGGGGACGCGCCGCGTCCAGGTTGATGTCGAGGCTCATGGGCGTCATCTCGCCCCCGCAGCCCACGCCCATCGTGTATCCGTTCCACGGCAGCGGCGCGCCCTTCTCCACCACCCGTACGCGCAGGGCGTGCAGGACCACCGTCTCCTCGCCCGTGCCCTGGACGGTCAGCTCCATCAGCATGTCCCCGCCCGGCACCCCGCCGAGCCCGGTGACCCAGCCGCGCGCGCCCTGCTCCGAGGGCGGCGGCGGCATCCGCGAGGGCGGCCGGTCCACCACGTACACCTGGCTGCACGGGTCACGCCAGACGTACGGGCGCACGTCGACGGTCAGCGGCACGCCGCTCTCCCGCCGTTCCGGAGCGGCGCCGCGCGGCCGCGCGGTCACGGTCGGCACGGGGCCGGTGGGCCCGGTGGGGCCCGCGGTGGTGGAGGGGCGGAGGGTGCGGGACGGTGACGCGGAGGGCGTCGGGGAGGCGGACGGGCCGGTACGGGAGGGCTGGGCGGGGCCGTCGACGGGCGGGGCGTCCGCGGTGTGCTCGGCGCCGCTCACCTGGACGGTGCCCTTGGACTTGTCCGAGTACAGGGTCATGGCGAGCCCGGCCGAGGCGGTCACCGCGAGGACGGCGGCCACGGCGGCGGCCAGCCGCGCCCGCCGCCACCGCCCCCGCCCGCCGCCGGACGACCTCGGCCCGCCGGGCCCCATCACGGCGACGGGCTCGGCCGCGGCGGCGTCCGCGTCATCGGTACCGGGCGCGGGCTCCGTACCGGGCGCGGGCTCCGTACCGGGCGCGGGCTCCGTACGGGGAGCGGGCTCGGCCGCGGCGGCGGCCGGGACTTCGGTACGGGGAGCCGGCTCCGCCGCCGCAGGCGACTCGGGTTCAGGGGCGGGTGCGCCGGGCGCCGGGCCGGCAGGGGTGGGAGCGGCAGTGGCCGGTGGCGCGGCGGCGCCCGAGGCGGCCTCCGGTCCGGCAGGCGGTCCGGCCTCCGATCCGGCAGGCGGTCCGGCAGGCGGTCCGGCCTCCGGTCCGGCGGGCGTTTCCGCCGGTGCTTCCGCGGCCGGAGATGCGGACGGTCCCGCCGGTGGTCCGGCGGGCGGTTCCGCCGGAGTCGTACGGCTCCTGCGCCGGGCCTCGTCGGCGACGATCCAGCGCCGGTGCAGGGCCACCATCTCGTCCCGCGACGCCCCGCACAGCCGCGCGAGCCGCTCGACGGGGGCGAACTCCGTCGGCACGGCGTCGCCGTTGCAGTAGCGGTGCAGGGTCGACGTACTCATGTGCGCGCGCTTGGCGAGGGCGCCGTAACTGAGCCCGGAGCGCTCCTTGAGCCCCCGCAACGCCTCCGCGAAGCCTTCCATCCCGCTCCCCACCCGTGCCTTCCCTCCACCGCGCCGTTCCAGGCACGCGTTCCAGGCACCCGACAACCGTGCAGGTCAGGGCCGTTCCAGCGTTCCAGCGTCCCTCATTGTCCCGTGGCCATTGCCCCTGGATCACGCGGCTCGGCACGGTGTGTCCAGCACCACCCGACACGGGAGGCCCGATGCGGACAGACCGCCGCCTCGACCTCGTCGACGCCTGTGCCGTCGGCGTGCTGATCGTCTGCACGGCGATCGTCATCGCATTGATCAACCGTCACTGAGCCATACGAAACGGGGAGTACGACCACCATGCGCACCTTCCGCACCCGCACCACCACCGCCGCCGCGACCGCCCTCCTGGCCGCGCTCTCGCTCACGGCCTGCCAGAACGGCGGCTCCGACACCGGCGCGGCGGCCCCGGGCGCCACGTCCACCGCCGCCCCCGCCCCGGCGGGCGCCGCCACCCCGGTGGGCGCGGCCCGGCCCGGCACGAGCGGCGACCAGGCAGGCACCGCCGCCACCCCGGCCGGCGGCACCGGCAAGGGCTCCACCGGCGGCAACGGCTCCACCGGCAAGGACGGCGCGGGCAGCGCGAAGCCCAAGCCGGCCTCCCCCGCCGCGGGCGGCGGCACGTCCGACCCGGCCTCGTTCACCACCTGCACCAGCGCGAACACCAAGGTGACCGTCAGCAGGCCGTCCCGCCCGATCAACCACCTGCTGATCACCGCCACGAACACCGGCACCCGCACCTGCCTGGCGTACGCGGCCCCGCTGCTCCGCTTCGACGACGAGCAGTCCACGCCCCGGCTCGTCGAGAGCAGCCGCCCGCAGGCCGTGGTGACCCTGGCCCCCGGCGAGTCGGCCTACGCGGGCGTCATCCTGAGCGGCGAGCGCGCCCCGGAGGAGGCGAACGGCCGGGTCACGGAGCGGCTCAGCGTCCTGTTCAACTCGCGTGACGAGTCCGGTTCCGTCGGCGCGCCGACCACGGTGACACTGCCGGCGGACACGTACAAGACGGACGACGCGGCCGTCACGTACTGGCAGGACGACCTGGCGGACGCCCTCATGTACTGACCCCGTCCTGTCCTGGACGTACCGGCCCTCACGTACGGGCGGACACGCGACCGACGGACACGCCGCGGACGGACACAGGACGCACGGACACGCGGCGGACAGACGCGGGACGGACGGACACACGACGGAAGCCGGGGCGGCCCCACAGCCGCCCCGGCCGTCTCAGATCAGCGGGTGCGACGGCTTGCCCTTCGCCTCGTCGATCTCCACATGCGCCTTCTGGAGCAGTTGCGTGGCGATGTCCATCAGCGCGCGTGCGCCCGCGATCTCCTCGCCGACCCGCAGCTGCCCCGAGTCGGACGGGTGGCGCTGCGCCTGCCCGTGCCCCCGCACCTCGGACCCGTCCCCGAGCCGCACGAGCGCGGCGGCCTTGGTGCGGTTGCCGTCCTCCTGGAACTCCATGTCGACGTGCCATCCGACTAGCGTGTGCATACGGAACACCTCCAGTGGCTCCCTTCCAGGGTGCTCCGCTTCCCGGTGCTCCGCCCCTCCGGCCGCCCTCCGGACCTCCGCCCCGCCGGCCCCCGCCGGCCCCGTGGCGGCCCCGGCCGGGCGGGTCCGGCGTGCGGGCGGGTGGTCCATGCGCGACGGTGGTACCGCCCCGCTGCCCGCGGGCGCGCCCCTGCCGTGAGGAGGCCCACGTGAACATGACCCTCGAAGTCGTCCCGGTCCCGGTGACGGACCTGGACCGGGCGAAGGAGTTCTACGGCGAGAAGTGCGGCTTCAGGATCGACGTGGACAACGAGGTCGCTCCGGGCATCCGCGTCGTCCAGGCGACTCCGCCGGGCTCGCGCTGCTCGATCGCCCTGCTGGGCGGGATGCCTCCGATGCCGGGCACGAGGAGGACGGAACCCGGCGCGCTGCACGGCCTCCAGCTGTGCGTCACGGACATCGAGGCGGCCCGCGCCGGGTTCGTCGAGCGGGGGCTGGAGGTCTCGCCGGTGATGCACCTCGGCCCGGAGGGCTGGCAGGAGGGCAAGGGCGACACCTGGAGCACGTTCATGTCCTTCGAGGACCCGGACGGCAACGGCTGGGTGGTCCAGGAGGTCCCCGCGGAGCTGTCGGAACGCTAGCCGCACGCCCTCGGAAGGCACGCCAACCGGCCTGCCGTGCAAGGGGGTCCGCCCTACACTGCGCTCATGCGCTACGCGGACGGCCCCGCCGTGACCACCGAGACGTCGATATCAGCCCCGCTCCCCCGCGTCTGGGAGCTGGTGACGGACATCGGGCTCCCCGCCCGTCTGAGCCCCGAACTGCAGAGCGCCGTGTGGCTGGACGGCGCCACGGTGCCCGCGCCCGGCGCCCGCTTCGAAGGCCGCAACAACCACCCCCTGCTCGGCACCTGGCGCACCCACTCCCATGTGCGCGAACTGGTCGAGCACCGCTCCTTCGCCTGGGTCGTCACCGACCCGGACGGCCGCTTCGGCGACGACGCCCCCGACCCGGACCGCCCCCTGGCGACCTGGCGCTTCGACCTGTCCCCCGCGCCCGGCGGCGCCACGCTCCTGCGCCACACCGTCCGCCTGGGTCCGGCTCGCTCCGGTGTCAGCCTCGCCATCGACCGAGCCCCCGAGCGCGAGGAGGCCATCGTCGCCATCCGGCTGGAGGAGCTGCGCGCGAACATGACGGCCACCCTGGAAGGGGTCAGGTCTCTGGCGGAGGAGCGGCCGGCCGACTGAGGAATTCCTGTCGCGGTGTCATCCGGGCGGCCGGTGGCGGGAGTTTGTACGGGTGGAGAGGCGCCCCTCCGGTCCATCCACCCGCAGTCCCCAGGAGACCCGCAACATGACCCGGACCAAGAAGTACGCCGCGGCCGCCGCCGTGGCCGCCGTACTGGTGGGAATACCGACCGGGGCGTACGCCACCCACGCCACCGCCCCGTCCGCCCCCGCCCCCACCGCCGCGACAAGCACCACCCCCACCACCCCGAACAGCACCGCCGCGGAAGGCCCCGCCGCCGAGCGTCCCTCCACCCAGCGCCCCACCGTCGTCCGGCCGGGTGAGCGGGTCGACGCCGGCGGCGGCTGGACGCTGTGGCTGACGCGCGACGGCAAGCACTGGGCGGGCCCCGACGGCTACGAGAACTTCCGCAGTGTCACCGACGGCAACATCGACCTCGGCCGCCCCGGCGTCAGCCACCAGTCGGAGGGCGACGCGACGGGCGTGTTCCACTCCGGCGTGTACTACGGCACCAAGAAGGCCGCCCGCGTCGAACTGGTCGCCGCCGACGGCACCCGTACCCGCGCCGCGCTGGTGGAGCTGCCCGGCAAGCCCGGCTGGGGCGCCTGGTACGTGAGCACGCCGCCCGCGACGGACCCGGGCGGCATCGGCGTGGCGCTGTACGACCGTACGGGCAGGCTCCTCGCCGAACTCCCCGCCCGGCCCTTCTGACCCACCCGACCTGTGGCAGGGCCCGACACGGGGGGCGGGCCCTGCCACAGCACCGCCCCCGCCGCCGTACGAACGCGAGGTTCCGCACCGTGCCGCCCGAGTCCGACTCCGAGGCCACCGACTTCGCCGACTTCGCCACGGCGGCCTGGCCCCGCCTGGTCCGCACGGCCCGGCTCCTCACCGGCGACCACCACGAGGCGGAGGACCTGGTGCAGACGACGCTGGCCAAGGTGTACAGCCGCTGGGCGAAGGTTCCCCGCGACGAGATCGACCTCTATGTGCGCCGCGCCCTGGTCAACAACAACCTCAGCAGGCTCCGTCGCAGACGCGTCGTCCATCTGCTGACGCCGTTACTGCCGGACACCGCCCGCCACGCCCACGAGGGGCACGCCGACACGATCGACCAGCGCGCCACGCTCATGGCGGCGCTCGCCGACCTGTCCCCGCGCCAGCGCGCCGTGATGGTGCTGCGGTACTGGGAGGACCTGAGCGAGCAGGACATCGCGGAGGTCCTCGACTGCTCGCTCGGCACGGTCAAGACCCATGCCCGGCGCGGCCTGGAGGCCCTGCGCGCCCACCCCGTGCTCGCCGCCGGCCTCCCCGCGTCCCCCGCATCCCCCGGAGCCAAGCGATGACCCCCGAACCCCCGACGCGTACGGAACCCGAGGCGGCCGACACCGCCCGGGTGCTGCGCGCGGCGCTCTCCGAAGCGGCCTACGCCACCACCCCGCCGCCCATCCCCCTGGCGGCCATCGAACGCGCGGGCCGCGCCCGTCGCCGCCGCCGCGCGACGGCCCTGGCGACGGGGTGCGTCCTGGCGGTGACGACGGTGACGCTCACCCTGACGCAGCTGATGTCGCGCCCGGCCGCCCCCGACGCGGCGACGCCCCCGTCACCGGTCCACACCCCCACCACCGCGCCCCGCCCGAGCGCCTCCGCCGTGTCGAACCCCGTGGGCGCGCCGCGGATCGTGGAGCCGGGCGAGCGGGTGGACGCGGGCGGCGGCTGGACGGTCTGGCTGACGGCGGCGGGCAAGCACTGGAAGGGCCCGGACGGGTACGAGAACGTCCGCAGCGTCACCGACGGCAACATCGACCTGGCGGCCCCCGGCATCAGCCACCAGTCGGAAGGCGACGCGAAGCGCACCTTCCACTCGGGCCTCTACTACGGCACGAAGACCGCCGCCCGCCTCGACATCACCGACGACAAGGGCACCAGGACCACCGCGACCCTCCTGGAACTCCCCGGCAGGCCGGGCTGGGGCGTCTGGTACGCGACGACCCCGCCCGGCGGCGGCAGCGGGAGCGAGCGGCTGTCCCTCTACGACGGGGCGGGCGCCCTGATCACCAGCTACCCGCCCGGCTAGGGCCCGGCCCCCGGCGCGTCGTTCGGCCCCGGCCCGTCGGTCAGCCCCGGTTCAGGCGCTGGGCGACCTCGGTGGCCCAGTAGGTGAGGATCAGCTGCGCGCCGGCCCGGCGGATGCCCGTCAGGGACTCCATGATCGCCGCGTCCCGGTCGATCCAGCCCTTCTCCGCGGCGGCCTCGACCATCGCGTACTCGCCGCTGATCTGGTACGCCGCGACCGGCACGTCCACGGCGTCGGCGACCCGCGCGACGACGTCCAGGTAGGGGCCCGCGGGCTTCACCATCACCATGTCGGCGCCCTCGTCGAGGTCGAGCGCCAGTTCGCGCAGCGACTCGCGGACGTTGGCGGCGTCCTGCTGGTACGTCTTGCGGTCGCCGCGCAGCGACGAGCCGACGGCCTCGCGGAACGGCCCGTAGAAGGCGGAGGCGTACTTGACGGTGTACGCCAGGATCGCCACGTCCTCCTTGCCGATCGTGTCCAGGGCGTCCCGGACCACGCCGACCTGACCGTCCATCATGCCGCTGGGGCCCACGACGTGGACGCCCGCGTCGGCCTGGACCTGCGCCATCTCGGCGTACCGCTCCAGCGTGGCGTCGTTGTCCACCCGGCCGTCCGCGTCGAGCACGCCGCAGTGGCCGTGGTCGGTGTACTCGTCCAGGCACAGGTCGGACATGATGACCAGGTCGTCGCCGACCTCGGCGCGCACGTCCCGGATGGCGACCTGGAGGATGCCGTCCGGGTCGGTCCCGGCCGTACCGGCCGCGTCCTTCTTCGACTCCTCGGGCACGCCGAAGAGCATGATCCCCGAAACGCCGGCCTCGACCGCCTCCACCGCCGCCTTGCGCAGCGTGTCCCGCGAGTGCTGCACGACGCCCGGCATGGCCTGGATCGGCACCGGCTCGGACACCCCCTCGCGGACGAAGGCGGGGAGGATCAGGTCGGCGGGGTGCAGGCGGGTCTCCGCGACCATCCGCCGCATCGCGGGCGTGGTACGCAGCCGCCGCGGGCGCGCCCCGGGGAAGGAACCGTAGACAGTCATGCCTTCACGCTACGCCCGCCCCACCCGTGCCTTTGCCGACGCCCAGTCGGCGCGGGGCCGCCCGCCGCGCCCCGTCACACGGGCCGCCCGCCGGCGGGCGGCCTCCGCGGCCGGGGCTCAGCCGCCGATGTAGGGCCCCTGGACGACGTATGCGTCGCCCCGCGGCCCCAGCGGCTCGCCGTGCGTCGTGTACGGGCCGCCCCGCGTCGAGAAGACGTCCCCGTGCGTCACGTACGGGCCGCCCTGCGCCGCCTGCCGCCCGCCCGCGCCCCGGTACCGTGTGCGTCCGCGACCGACCATGCCGCCGACAGGGGGAACAGACCGTGCGCAGTGCCGCCGTGACGGCCGACGGGGACCGCATCCGCTGGGTGGAGCTGCCGGGCCGCGACCCGGTCCGCGTGTACGTCCACGGCCTGGGCGCCACAGCGCCCGCGTACTTCGCCGCGACCGCCGCCCACCCGCTCCTCGCCGGTCACCGCTCGCTCCTCGTCGACCTGCTCGGCCACGGCCACAGCGACCGCCCGGTCTCGTTCGCCTACACGCTGGAGGACCACGCCGACGCCCTGGCGACGGCCCTGCGCGCGGCGGGGGTCGCGGACGCCGAGCTGGTCGCGCACAGCATGGGCGGCTCGGTCGCGATCGTGCTGGCGGCCCGCCACCCGGACCTGGTGTCGCGCCTCGTGCTGGTGGACGCGAACCTGGACCCGCTGCGGCCGGAGCCCGGCGCGGTGGGGAGCAGCGGCATCGCGGCGTACTCGGAGGAGGAGTTCGTGACCGCCGGCTGGCGCGAGTTCCGCGACCGTGCGGGTGCGCACTGGTGGTCGACGATGCGCCTGGCGGGTCTGGAGGCGCTGCACCGCAGCGCGGTCCACCTGGTGCGGGGCACGACCCCGACGATGCGGGAGCTGCTGCTGGGGCTGGCGGTCCCCCGGACGTACCTGCTGCCCGAGGCGGACGCCCCGCTGCCCGGCGCGGCGGAGCTGACGGCGTCCGGGGTGGTGGTGGAGGCGGTCCCGGACTGCGGCCACAACATCATGCTGGACAACCCCGAGGCGTTCGCCCGCGCCGTGGCGGGGGCGCTGGCCGGCTGAGGCGGCTGTCGGTGCCGGCGGTTAGCCTGCGCGGATGACGCAGCCGCCCGGCGACGACCGCCGCCTCCCGCCCGCCCTCGCCGAACTGGCCCGCCTGGGCTTCGACTACGACGGGGGCGACGGCATCGACTTCGAGCCGTACGACGCCTTCGACTCCGCCGACGAGACCACCGACTGGTTCCGCCACTGGACGGGCAACCACGAGCTGGACGACGTCCCCTACCGCGTCTTCGGCCAGGACGGCTCGGGCGGTCTCGCGGCGGTCTGGCTCGCGCGCCCCGGCCGGCCCCTGGCCGAGCAGCCCGTGGTGTTCCTGGGCTCGGAGGGCGAGAGCGGCGTGGTCGCCGGGAACCTGTCCGACTTCCTGTGGGTGGTGGCCGACGGAGTGGGCCCGCTGGAGTCCGTCCTGTACGAGGCGCCCGAGCCCCGACCGGACGCGCCGCGCAGCGAGTACACCGCGCTCGCCGAACGCCACGCGACCACCCCCCGCCGCCCGGCCCGCGACATCATCGCCGAGGCTCGCGCGGAGTTCCCCACGTTCACCGAGGACCTCGACGAACTGTGCCGCTGAGGCCCGGCCGGGCGGGCCGTCAGTCCCGTACCGCGCGGTCGAACCGGGCTGCCCAGTCGCGGAGCCGGTCGACCAGTTCGGCCGGCTCCAGCACGCGGAACTCGGCGCCCAGGGAGCCCAGGGCGAGGGTCGGCCAGTCCAGCGAGTCACTGGTCATGCGGACCCGGCAGCGCCCGGCGTCCACCTCCTCGACCGTGCCCCACCGCCCGATCCGTTCCCGTACGGCCGCGGCCGGGGCGTCCACCAGGGCCGTCACCCGGTACGGGCGGGGCAGGCCGCCGATCCCGGCGCGTACGAACTCGGCGGCGTCGGCCGCGGGCAGAGCGCGCGGGCGGAACGGCGTGCCGGTGCCCTCCGGCGCGGTGAGCCGGTCGACCCGGAAGCTGCGCCAGTCCTGCCGCGTCAGGTCGTACGCGACCAGGTACCAGCGGCGCGCGAGGCGGACCAGCCGGTGGGGCTCGACCTCCCGGCCGGTGCGACGGCCGTCGGCGGCGGTGTAGCCGAAGCGCAGCCGTTCGCTGTCCCGGCAGGCCAGCGCCAGCGTGGTGAGCACGCCCGGGTCGACGCCCGCCGGGTCCGGGCTGCCCCAGCCGGCGGGCACGGTCATCGCGCGCAGCGCCTCGACCCGGTGGCGCAGCCGGGCGGGCATCACCTGCGTCACCTTGGCCAGCACCCGGATCGAGGCCTCGGCGATGCCCTCCACCGCGCCCTCCGCGGCGGTGTGCAGCCCGACGGCCAGGGCGACCGCCTCGTCGTCGTCGATCACCAGGGGCGGCAGCGCGGCGCCCGCGGCGAGCTGGTAGCCGCCGTCGACGCCGCGCTGGGCCTCCACGGGGTAGCCGAGCTCGCGCAGCCGGTCGACGTCCCGGCGCAGTGTGCGGACGGAGACGCCCAGCCGGTCGGCCAGTTCGGTGCCCGGCCAGTAGCGGTGGGTCTGCAGGAGGGACAGCAGTCGCAGCGTCCGGGTGCTGGTGTTCGCCATGCCCGCCATCCTCCCGGCAATTCAGGCCGGAAAGTGGCCGCTATGACCCCTACCGTCGTCGTAGACGGAGGAACACCTCAACCCACCGGAGGCGGAACCATGACCGAGACCCCCAGCACGGACGCGGCGGCCACCCTCTCCCGCGAGCACGCCGACCTGCTGCAGACGCTGGCCATGCACCGGAACTTCCTGCGCGTCACCACCCAGGGCCTCACCGACGAGCAGGCCCGGCTGCGGACCACCGTCAGCGCCCTGTGCCTGGGCGGCCTGATCAAGCACGTGTCCGCGATGGAGCGCCTCTGGGTGGACTTCATCCTGGAGGGCCCGTCGGCCATGCCGGATTTCAACGCCATGGCCGAGACCGACTCCGCCGAGCGGGAGGACGAGTTCCGGCTGCTGCCCGACGAGACGCTGGCCGGGGTGCTGGCCGAGTACGAGGCGGTGGCCCGCCGCACCGACGAGGTGGTCGCCACCCTGCCCGACCTGGATGTGGACCACCCGCTGCCGGACGCGCCGTGGTTCAAGCCCGGGGTCCGGTGGTCGGCCCGCCGGGTGCTGCTGCACGTGATCGCCGAGACCGCGCAGCACGCCGGGCACGCCGACATCATCCGCGAGTCCCTGGACGGTGCCAAGACCATGGGCTGACCGGTCCGCCCGGCCCCCCGGCAGCACCCGGTCGCAATACGGCGGCCGGGGCGGCGCCCCGCGTGAACCGGTCGGCGGCACCCGGGCCCGGCCCCGACACTCGTCGGCGGCCCCGGGCCCGGCCCCCGCACGTCGCGGGGGCAGGGTGAGGCGCCCGTCCGCGCGGCGCGGGCCCGAGGAAGGCGGGCGCCCCTTCGCACCGCCCGCCCGGCGCGGTCGCACGCCGGGACGAGAGGTGACACGGCCTCAGATGGTCGGGGTGTCGTCGACGATCGGCTTGTGGATCTCGACGACCGGCTTCCAGCCCGCGGAGAACTCGATGAATTCCGCACGGGTGGGGTAGGTGTCGATCGCGCGGCGGTCCCGCTTCGGGCTGTCGCTCGCCTTGCGCCCCCGGGGAATCTGCTCCTCGAAGATGTCGACCTTCACGTCGGGGACCTCCTTGAGGCCCTGGCGCCAGATCTGCACGACGTCGGCGCCGAACGCCTGCCGGGCCGCGGCGTAGAGGGCCGTGAGGGAGCCCCTGTCCCCACCCGGGACGAACAGCGCCAGGTCGAGCACGACGCCGGCCGACTGGAGGACCTCGACGGTCTCCGAGCCGTTCTCGTCGGCCACGTAGACCCCGGCTTCGTTCTCGTCGTCGGGAAGGCAGGAGACCTCTTCCTGGAATACGGTCCTCGCCGTGATCGAGCCGCCCTCGAATTCCTCACCGGGCTTGGTCAGAAAAGCAGGGACATAGCAGCCGGGGAGTTTGAGTTCTGCCGTGTCGGCGGAAACCAGGATCTTGTCCTTCACGCCGAGCTTCGTCACCTCTTCCAGCGAGAGGCGGCGAGCGGCGGTCTTCTCCGTGTTCACGATTTCCCTTTCAGGTCGCACTGTCCCTCCGAGCGAGGACGCTACCACGAAACAGCGAGGTCAACTGCCTCGCAAACCCTGGGGTATTGACCTCCGGCGACCTCCTCGGGAGGGCTTCGGAGCGCGTGCCACTCGGCCGGGCACACGCATTCGCCGGAGCATGCCCCGCATCGCGGCGCCGGGAGCCGAATGGCTGTTGCATTGCGGCGCGCCGGGCCGCACGGAGTGACTGAAAGAGGGCTTACGGTAGATATCCCCCATACCACCTTCGGGAAGGTGGCGGCGGGGTAAGGCGGTCCATTCGCCGTGCGTCTCGAAGAGCGCAGTGGAAACCAACCGGATGGCCCGGCCACGCACCACCGGGGACCTCCGCCGGCGCCATCCGGACGGAGCGCGGACCGGGAGCCGCGTACCACCGCCCTGCGGCGGGGCTCGCCCTTCTGCGTCCCGGATCCGTGGGCCGCAAGGCGCCTGGCCGGGTCCGCCGCCGCTCGCGTGCCTTCGACAGGAGCGGGGTCCCGGTCCGCCCCCACCGTCTCGCACGCCACCGGCCGGTGGCGCACGCGAAGCCCTCGTGGAACGTCAGCCCTGCGGCGGTACGGGGACGATCGCCTCGCTCGGCCGGCTGGTCGGGGTGAAGCGGGTGACTCCGGGCCCTGTCGGCACCAGGGCCTTGTGGATGGCCTGGGAGACGTTCTGGATGGTGGTCACGCCGTAGCCCATGGTGCTGTTGCCGTGCGTCAGCACGGTGATCGCGTAGTCGTGGCCGGCGCCCTGGAAGGTGCCCAGGCTGTGCACGCGCCAGCCGTGCGTGGAGCGCTGCAGCCAGCCGTTCTTGACCCCCACGGTGACGGAGGACGGGGCGCCGGCCGGGGTGCCCCAGCGCTGCGAGGGGACGACCTGGCCCATGAGCTTGCGTATGTAGGCGCGGGCGTTGTCGCTCAGCACGCTGTTGCCGGCGGTGATGAGCGCCAGCAGCCTCTGCTCGTCCCTGGCGTTCACCTGGGTCAGGCCCCAGTAGCCGCCGCTGCCCGGCACGGTCGCGGTCATGTTGGCGGCCGCCAGGAAGCCCTTGATCTTAGTCGTGCCGAGCTGCTTCCAGAGCGTGCTGGTCGCGGCGTTGTCGGACTTGGTGATCATGGCGGTGGCGAGCGACTGCTCGGTGCTCGTCAGGTACCTGTTGTGCTTCTTGGCGTCCCACAGCAGTGCGGCGAGCACGGTGACCTTGACGGTGCTGGCCGAGTCGTAGGAGGTGGTGGCCCGCAGGGTGCAGCTGGTCTTGGTGCTGCGGTCGTAGAGGCCGACGGCGACGGTGCCCTTGCGGCCCGCGAGGGCGGCCGTGATGTCCTTCTTCAGCTTGGCGGCGAGGCCGTCCTTGGCCGACGTGCAGCTCACGGTCGGAGTGGCGGCGACGGCGGTGGTCGGAGTGAGAGCGGGTACGAGCAGCGCGGCGCTGACGACGGCGGCGAGCGCGCCGCCCCGTCCTATGGTCCGGCGAGTCATGCGGTAGTCCCCCTTGAGGTCCCTGCGGGCGTCCCCCGAGCGCCGTCGAGCGCGCCCGGGCATCGCCTGGTGGGACTCACCGGGACGATCGGAGGTTGTACGGAGCGGGCGTCCCGGCGAGCGGCCGGGGCGGTCCGGGGAGGGTCCGCACGCCACCCCTCACGGACCGCTGCCGGGAGCGGGGTCCAGTTCGGCCCGCGCCGTCTTGCACGGCACCGGCCCGTGCCGGACGCCCCGGCGGTCCGCCGGTTCCCGGCAAGCAGCAGCCGTACCCGGACGTGGCTCCGCCACGAGCAACAGCGCGGGATCGTCGGGCACTTCCCACTCCCGCAGCCGACCGGCCGCGAGCAACCGGGCCAGTCGGGCACCACGCCGGGTGGCGGAGAGCGGTACGGAGAACCGGTGCGGGGGGGGGAGGCGCACAGCGGGCCGACGGCATCGCTTTCGCACCATCCGGGCGCACGCGCTCACGCCACGAGAGCCGGCCGACCGGACGGGTACGTCAAAGCTCCGCCGGGGCCCGCCGCGTCCGGGGCACGAGGAGCGCCGCGGCGGCGCTCGCGGCGACGATCGCCGCGATCCAGCCGACTGCGGCGCGGGTGGTGTCGCCGCTGCCGGCCGTGAGGGTGACGAGGACCGCGAGGCCGACCGCACCACCGAGTTGCTGCCCGGTCGTGGCGATACCTCCGACGGTGCCCTGCTCGTCGTCGGCGGACCCGGTGGCCGCGGTGGCGAACATGCTGGTGAACACGATGCCCTGGCCGATGCTGAGAAGGAGCAGGGTGGACAGGAGCGTGACCCAGCCCGTCCCCGCGCCGATGGTGAGCGAGAGGACCGCCAGTCCCGCTGCTCCGGTCAGGTTTCCGCCGACGAGCGCGACGCGCAGGCTCCGCGTGGCCAGACGCCCGCCCACATGGGTTCCGATCAGGACGCCCGCGCAGGGGACGACGAAGATGAGCCCTGTCGACAGGGCGGAAAGCCCGCGGGTGTCCTGCAGGTAGGTGGTGACGAAGTAGGCGAGCGCGCCGAACCCGGCCATGAAGAGGAACGTCGAAACCGTACCGACCACCAGGTGGCGGTTCTTGATGTCCTTCTTCCGGAACAGCGGCTCGGCCGCACGCGACTCCACCGTCACGAGAGCGGCCGCCACGAGTGCCGCCAGCCCCAGGCACCCCCACGTGGCCCGCGCGGACCATCCGTCTTCGGTGGCGAAGGTGAACCCCATGACGGTGAGTCCGGCAGCGGCGGTCGCGAGGAGGCCACCGGTGAGATCGAGGCGTCCGGAGGGCGCCTCGGGGCGGTCGGAAGGCACGCTGCCCCACGCGAGAGCGACGACCAGCGCCACGAGGGGGATGTTGACGAAGAAGACGGCCCGCCACCCCAGCGCCTGTGTCAGTACGCCGCCCAGGATCGAGCCGAGAACCATGCCGGCCGAGCCGGCGGCACCCCAGATCCCGAACGCCCGGTTCCTCGCGGGCCCCTCCGCGAAGCCGGCGCTGAGCAGCGCCAGGATCGCCGGAGCCAGCGCCGCCCCGCCCGCGCCCTGCACCGCTCGCCCGATAACCAGCATCGCGGGCGAGGTGGCCGCACCCCCGAGGACCGAGCCGAGCGCGAAGAGCGCCAATCCGGCCATGAACAGGCGCCGTTTCCCGTACCGGTCGACCAGGCGCCCGCAGAGCAGCAGGAGCCCCCCGAAGGCGACCGCGTAGGCGCTGATCACCCAGGGCAGGCCGCCCGGCCCGAAGCCGAGCCCGGCGATCTGCGGCAGTGCGACGAAGACGATGTTGTAGTCGATGCCGACCAGCATCTGGGCGAGCGCCACCGCGGCGAGCAGCGCCGCGGCATGACGAGCGGTCGGGCCCGTGGCGGGACGGGCGGGTGAGGTGCCCTGGTATGCAGACGTCACGATACTCCAAACTCGGAAGGTCCGAGTTCGGACTTTAGCAGTTCGGATGATCTCTTGGTAAAGTGCTCTTGTGAACGCACCAGCCGAGCCTCAGACCGACTCAGCCGCACTGTGCGGGCTCGTCGCCCGGTTCAATCAGCGCATCGACGCCCACGCGCGCAAGGTCGCCGACCGGCTCGGCATCACCAGCTCGCAGGTGATCGCGCTGCGGGAGCTGTCCGAGCCGCTCACGCTGACCGACCTCGCCGGACGGATGTGCTGCGAGGCGTCCAACGCCGGATACGTGGTCGACCGGATGGCGCAGCAGGGGCTGATCACCCGCCGGCCGCACCCGACCGACCGCCGCGCCAAACTCATCACGCTGACCGACGCGGGGGCGTCCTGCCGGCGCAACGTCCTCGCCGCGCTCAGCGAGGAAACGCCCACATCGGCGCTGACCGCGCGCGAGATCGCCGACCTCAGCGCCCTCCTGGCGAAAGCGATCACGACGCCCTGACCCTCGGGCCGCACGCGCACACGGGAAACACGCACCGCCGCGCTGTGACGCCGCGCGGAGGCGCCGGCACTCGGCCGGGCGCGACGCCCCCCGGAGAGGCACGACCCGCCGGACGCGCGCCGACCGGTCGGCATCGCGCTGCGTGAGCGGGCTCCACCTCACGGGGCCGGCAGGGGACGGCACCGCAGCCTCCCCGGAGGCCGCCCGCCCCGACCGCCCTCGAAGTCCCCGCACACGCCGACGGGGCGGAAGGGCACCGTTCCGTGCCCTTCCGCCCCGCAGACGGTGAACCTCAGGTCGTCGTACGTCGCCGACGCGCCCCCGGACGGCGCTCGCTCGGCCGGGTGACCGGGTCGCCCGCCTCCAGCGCCGCCGCGCGGCGCTTCGCGCCGAACTCCGCCAGCGCCTCCGCCAGCTTCGTCACCGACGGTTCCGGCGACAGCACGTCCACGCGCAGGCCGTGCTCCTCCGCCGTCTTGGCGGTGGCCGGGCCGATGCAGGCGATGACCGTCACGTTGTGCGGCTTGCCCGCGATGCCGACGAGGTTGCGCACGGTGGACGACGAGGTGAACAGCACCGCGTCGAAACCGCCGCCCTTGATCGCCTCGCGGGTCTCCGCCGGCGGCGGCGACGCGCGCACGGTCCGGTAGGCCGTGACGTCATCGACCTCCCATCCCAGCTCGATCAGCCCCGCGACCAGGGTCTCGGTGGCGATGTCCGCGCGCGGCAGGAACACCCGGTCGATCGGGTCGAAGACCGGGTCGTACGGCGGCCAGTCCTCCAGGAGGCCCGCCGCGGACTGCTCGCCGCTGGGCACCAGGTCCGGCTTCACACCGAAGTCGATCAGCGCCTTGGCGGTCTGCTCGCCGACCGCCGCGACCTTGATCCCGGCGAAGGCGCGGGCGTCGAGCCCGTACTCCTCGAACTTCTCGCGGACGGCCTTCACGGCGTTGACCGACGTGAACGCGATCCACTCGTACCGGCCGGTGACCAGGCCCTTGACCGCGCGCTCCATCTGCTGCGGGGTGCGCGGCGGCTCGACCGCGATGGTCGGGACCTCGCTGGGCACGGCGCCGTACGACCTGAGCTGGTCGGAGAGCGACGCCGCCTGCTCCTTGGTGCGCGGCACGAGGACCTTCCAGCCGAACAGCGGCTTGGACTCGAACCACGCGAGCTGGTCGCGCTGGGCGGCGGCGCTGCGCTCACCGACCACGGCTATGACCGACTGGTGGCCGTCCGGGGACGGCAGCACCTTCGCCTGCTTCAGCGTCTGCGCGATCGAGCCGAGCGTCGCCGTCCACGTCCGCTGCCGGGTTGTCGTACCGGCGATGGTGACCGTCATGGGGGTGTCGGGCTTGCGGCCCGCGGCGACCAGCTCGCCGGCGGCCGCGGCCACCGAGTCCAGCGTCGTGGACACGACGACCGTCCCGTCGGACGCGCCGACCTCGGTCCAGCACCGGTCGCTGGCGGTACGGGCGTCCACGAACCGCACGTCCGCGCCTTCGGAGTCCCGCAGCGGGACACCGGCGTACGCGGGCACGCCGACGGCGGCCGCGACACCGGGCACGACCTCGAAGGGGATGCCCGCGGCGGCGCAGGCGAGCATCTCGGCGCCCGCGTTGCCGTCGAGCCCCGGGTCGCCGCTCAGCGCACGCACCACCCGCTTGCCGCCCCGCGCGGCCTCCATGACAAGATTGGCGGCGTCCCTCAACACCGGGACACCGGCGGTCATTGACGCATCGTCAACAACCGTCAGCTCGGGCGTGCTCACGCCCGCCCTCGCGTGGCCGCGTACGACGTCGAGCACCTCGGGCTCGGCGATCAGTACGTCCGCGCCCGCCAGCGCCTCGACGGCGCGCAGAGTCAGCAGCCCCGGATCCCCGGGTCCGGCGCCGAGGAAGGTGACGTGCCCGCACGCGGAGAACGCCGAGGCAGCCTTGGATGCAGTGGTGGGGCTCAAAGTGCTCGCTCCCCCATAAGACCGGCCGCGCCCTTGGCGAGCATCTCGTCCGCGAGTTCGCGACCGAGGGCCACCGCGTCGTCGTGCGACGTGGGTACGGGACCGGTGGTGGACAACTGCACCAGCGTGGAGCCGTCGGTCGTGCCGACGACGCCGCGCAGGCGCAACTCATGAACATCCTGATCGCCGGCCACCAGGTCGGCGAGCGCGCCCACGGGGGCGGAGCAGCCTGCCTCGAGGGCGGCGAGCAGGGACCGCTCGGCGGTCACGGCGGCGCGGGTGTGCGCGTCGTCGAGCTGGGCGAGTGCCGCCACCAGGTCGGTGTCGGCGGACAGGCACTCGACCGCGAGGGCGCCCTGGCCCGGTGCGGGCAGTACGGCGTCGAACGGCAGGAACTCGGTGACCTCGCCGATCCGGCCGAGCCGGTTCAGCCCGGCGGCGGCCAGGACGACCGCGTCGAGCTCGCCGTCGCGGACGTACCCGATGCGGGTGTCGACGTTGCCCCGGATGGCGACCGTCTCGATGCGCAGCCCGTGGTCGCGGGCGTACGCGTTGAGCTGCGCCATGCGGCGAGGGGCGCCGGTGCCGATCCGTACGACGCCGTCCGGCGCGGACGCGGCCAGCTCGGCCAGCGGCAGCCCGTCGCGGGCGACGAGCACATCGCGCGGGTCCTCGCGGACCGGGATCGCGGCGAGCACGAGGTCGTCGTGCTGCGCGGTCGGCAGGTCCTTGAGGGAGTGCACGGCGAAGTCGACCTCGCGGGCGAACAGCGCGTCGCGCAGGGCGGTCACGAAGACGCCCGTGCCGCCGATCTGCGCGAGATGCTCGCGGGAGGTGTCCCCGTACGTGGTGATCTCGACGAGCTCCACAGGGCGGCCGGTCAGTCGCCGGACGGCGTCCGCGACGTGCCCGGACTGGGCCATGGCGAGCTTGCTGCGCCTGGTTCCCAGCCTCAGTGCCCTCTGGGTGCTCTGGGCCCACTCGGTCATACTCGCCCTCGGTTCTTCACGTCGGCGTCATTCAGGTCGGCCCGCGAGACGGCGGCGACCGCCTCCGGGTCGAGGTCGAAGAGGGTGCGCAGCGCGTCGGCGTACCCGGCGCCGCCGGGCTCGCTGGCCAGCTGCTTCACCCGCACGGTCGGCGCGTGCAGCAGCTTGTCCACGACGCGGCGGACCGTCTGGGTGATCTCGGCGCGCTGCTTCTCGTCGAGGCCGGGCAGCCGGCCTTCCAGGCGGGCCATCTCGCCGGCGACGACATCCGCGGCCATCGTGCGCAGGGCGACGACGGTCGGGGTGATGTGCGCGGCGCGCTGGGCGGCGCCGAACGCGGCGACCTCGTCGGCGACGATGCCGCGGACCTGGTCGACGTCGGCGGCCATCGGCGCGTCCGCGGACGCCTCGGCGAGGGACTCGATGTCCACGAGCCGGACATTCACCATGCGGTGCACGGCGGCGTCGATGTCGCGGGGCATGGCCAGGTCGAGCAGCGCCAGCGGGGCCTTGCGCCCGGCCAGCGCGGTCTCGACGGCCACCGCGGTCAGGACGAGGCCGGTCGCTCCGGTGCAGGAGACGACCACGTCGGCGCGGGCCAGCTCGTCGCCGACCTCGGCCATGCGCACGGCGCGGGCCGCGACCCCCGTGCCGCCGGGCTCGGTGAGGATCTGGACCAGGCGCTCGGCGCGCTCGGCGGTGCGGTTGGCGATGACGACCTCGTCGACACCGGCGCGGGCGAGGGTCGCCGCGGCGAGCGACGACATGGACCCGGCGCCGATGACGAGGGCGCGCTTGCCCTTCGCCCAGGCCGGCACGTCCGCGTGGCCGACGGCGAGCTGCTCCAGGCCGAAGGTGACCAGGGACTGCCCGGCCCGGTCGATGCCGGTCTCGCTGTGAGCGCGCTTGCCCACCCGCAGGGCCTGCTGGAACAGGTCGTTCAGCAGCCGCCCCGCGGTGTGCAGCTCCTGGGCGCGGGCGAGGGAGTCCTTGATCTGGCCGAGGATCTGGCCCTCGCCGACGACCATGGAGTCCAGGCCGCAGGCCACCGAGAAGAGGTGGTGGACGGCGCGGTCCTCGTAGTGCACGTACAGGTAGGGGGTGAGCTCCTCCAGGCCGACGCCGCTGTGCTGGGCGAGCAGCGTAGACAGCTCGGCGACACCGGCGTGGAACTTGTCGACGTCGGCGTAGAGCTCGATGCGGTTGCAGGTGGCCAGGGCCGCGGCCTCGACGGCCGGCTCGGCGGCGAGGACGTCCTGGAGCAGCTTCGCCTGCGTGTCGGCGTCGAGGGAGGCCCGCTCCAGCACGCTGACGGGTGCGCTGCGGTGGCTGAGGCCGACGACGAGGAGGCTCATGCCGGCATCACCGCGGGGACGTCCCCGTCGGGTCCCTTGCGGCCCGCGGCGGCGGGCTCGGCGGCGGCCGCCTCGGCGGCGGCGGTGGCGGCGGCCTCGGCGGCGGCGGCGCGGACGGCGGCCGGGGTCGCGAGAGCGGCCTCGCCGTCCTCGCCGGCCTTGCGCTGCTCGTGGAAGGCCAGGATCTGGAGCTCGATCGACAGGTCGACCTTGCGCACGTCGACGCCGTCCGGGACGGACAGGACGGTCGGCGCGAAGTTCAGGATGGACGTCACCCCGGCGGCGACGAGCCGGTCGCACACCTGCTGGGCGGCGCCGGCGGGCGTGGCGATGACGCCGATGGAGACGCCGTTGTCCTCGATGATCCGCTCGAGGTCGTCGATGTGCTGGACGGGGATGCCGGCGACGGGCTTGCCCACCATGGACGGATCGGCGTCGATCAGCGCCGCGACGCGGAAGCCGCGGGACGCGAAACCGCCGTAGTTCGCGAGGGCGGCGCCCAGGTTTCCGATACCGACCATGACGATCGGCCAGTCCTGGGTCAGGCCCAGCTCGCGGGAGATCTGGTAGACGAGGTACTCGACGTCGTAACCGACACCGCGCGTGCCGTAGGAGCCGAGGTAGCTGAAGTCCTTGCGCAGCTTGGCGGAGTTGACCCCCGCCGCGGCGGCGAGCTCCTCGGACGAGACCGTGGGAACGGAGCGCTCCGACAGGGCGGTGAGCGCCCGCAGATACAGCGGAAGCCGGGCGACGGTGGCCTCGGGGATGCCTCGGCTACGGGTCGCCGGTCGGTGAGTTCGGCCAGTTGCCACGGTGCTCCTGCGGGATGAGCGGGGCTGCGGGCGGCCTGTCCCGAGACCGCCCCGTCGACAGCAGGCTATGTCTTTGTGAACGCGTGCACAAAGATGATGTCCGGTTTGTCCGCGCAAAGTGACCGGGGTCACGCAACTCGTTCGCGCCATCGCGGAACCAACGGGAGCCTCAGCGCGTTCGATCTCCGGATAGGGCAAAGCCGTACACACTCCCTACGATCACGCCCCCGAAACCGAACAAAAAGCACCCGATGGTAACCGCCCCGCTCCCCCACCAAAACCACCCAAGCCCCAGACCGGGCACGTGACCCCCCTGCGCCCCGCCGCGAGGAGCTACCCGGGGCGAACGCCCCGCCCCCGTTGCGGGCCGCCCTCCCCGCTGCGGACAGTCGCTTCACGCCCAAGCCGACGCCATGCACCCGTGCGAGCGCGCCCACCCGTTGTGGGCAGTCGTTCCTCCCCCAAGGACTTCGCCCAGCCCCAAGGACTCCGTCCAGGCGCGGGCGCTGGAACGGACACCCGTCGGGCCCGCCGTGCCCACCCGTTCCGCCCCCGGCCGGACCAGCTGCCCACAGCGGAGCGCAAGCGGCCCGCAGGGGCCAGGCGTCAGCGCGGGCAGGTCCACAGGGTGCCCGGGCGCCGGAGCGCACGGGGTTCACGGGGCCGAGGCCCCGGGAGGGTCAGGGCTGTACGGCCCGGCGGAGGCGCGCCTCGTCCACCCGCCAGAACGTGTGCTGCTCCCCGTCCACCAGCACCACGGGAATCTGCTCCCAGTACGCCCGGTACAACTCCTCGTCCCGCGTGATGTCCTTCTCCTCCCACACGGCCCCCGTCTCGGCGCACACCCGCTCGATCACCACGCGCGCGTCATCGCACAGATGGCACCCGGGCTTGCCGATGAGCGTCACGGTCCGCGGCCCGTCGGCCCTCTTCTTCGCACGTCCGAACATGCAGCCATTGAACCCCGCCGCGACATGCCGTTTCACACCCCCGCCGCCCCGCGTTCACGCGTTGGCGTCCCACCGGTCGGGCGGAGGTGAACACACTGGCTATGCTCACGTCATGGCCGCACTCGGATGGCTCACCCCCCGCAGGCGCCCCGCCACGGCACGCAGCGTGCTCGCCGGCGAGGCCGCGGCGGAGGCGGCGCGCAAGACCTCCCGCCAGCTGGAGCTCCTGGACCGGGCGGAGAAGGAAGCGGAACCGGAATTCGAGTTTCCGGTACGTGGCGACGCCCGCGCGGCCGCCTTCTTCGACCTGGACAACACGGTCATGCAGGGCGCAGCGATCTTCCACTTCGGCCGCGGACTGTACAAGCGGAAGTTCTTCCAGCGCCGCGAGCTGGCCCGTTTCGCCTGGCAGCAGACCTGGTTCCGGCTGGCCGGCGTCGAGGACCCGGAGCACATGCAGGACGCCCGCGAGAGCGCCCTGTCCATCGTGAAGGGCCACCGCGTCTCCGAGCTGATGACCATCGGCGAGGAGATCTACGACGAGTACATGGCCGACCGGATCTGGCCCGGCACCCGCGCCCTCGCCCAGGCGCACCTGGACGCCGGGCAGAAGGTGTGGCTGGTCACGGCGGCGCCCGTGGAGACGGCGACGATCATCGCCCGCCGGCTCGGCCTGACCGGCGCGCTCGGCACGGTCGCCGAGTCGGTCGACGGCGTGTACACGGGCCGCCTGGTCGGCGAGCCGCTGCACGGCCCGGCCAAGGCGGAGGCCGTACGGGCGCTGGCCGCCGCCGAGGGCCTGGACCTGGACCGCTGCGCGGCGTACAGCGACTCGCACAACGACATCCCGATGCTGTCGCTGGTCGGCCACCCGTACGCGATCAACCCCGACGCGAAGCTCCGCCGGTACGCCAAGGAGCGGGAGTGGCGGCTGCGCGACTACCGGACCGGCCGCAAGGCCGCGAAGGTCGGCATCCCCGCCGCCGCGGGCGTCGGCGCCCTGGCCGGCGGTACGGCCGCCGCGGTGGCCCTGCACCGCCGCCGCCGCTGACCCCCGCCACACGGCAACCGCTGACCCCCGCCACACGAAAACCGCCTTTCACCCGCCCGCGAGGGCCGTACGGGTGATCCGCCGGCATGCCCGGGGGCGCACGGAAGCGCGTCCAGGCCATTCACCAGTCCTACCCGCCGGGTGCGGGCACCAGTCGCGCCCGGCGCACTCGGCCACAACAGAGCGTGCGGGCAGACAGAAGGCGAACTAATCCGATCAAAAAACGGTCACCAATTGCGACTTGAACCGCCGCTCAGTCGAAAGAGAAGCGACTGAATCGATGATTTGAGCAACTCGGTGTAGCGCTCCCTGCACGAAGCGTTATTCTCCTCAGACGCATACGGAACCCCCCACACGTCGCCACGACGAGTGAACGGTCCCGCACTGCACGTGATGGAAGCTCTGCCTCTGGGAGTCCCGTGTACCCACACGTCGGGGTTGACGCCTCGGGCCTGGCTACGCTGCGCGCAACGGTCCTCGACCACTTGCGCGGCTTCGTCCCCACCGCGTACGCCGTCCCCGCTTTCGCCGTACCGGCACCCGCCGGACCCAGCTACGCCCTGGCCGACGGTGGTGCCGCGGCCGTCGGAAGAAGGACCGGACGGGGCGGCACGGGCACCTCGACCACCGCCCGCCGCCCCACCGCCGACAGCGACGGCGGCCGCATGATGGAGCTGGTCGAGCGCGCCCAGGCCGGCGAGGCCGAGGCCTTCGGCCGTCTCTACGACCAGTACAGCGACACCGTCTACCGCTACATCTACTACCGCGTCGGCGGCAAGGCGACCGCCGAGGACCTGACCAGCGAGACCTTCCTGCGCGCCCTGCGCCGGATCTCCACCTTCACCTGGCAGGGCCGCGACTTCGGCGCCTGGCTGGTCACGATCGCGCGGAACCTGGTCGCCGACCACTTCAAGTCGAGCAGGTTCCGGCTCGAAGTGACCACAGGTGAAATGCTCGACGCCAACGAGGTCGAGCGCAGCCCCGAGGACTCCGTCCTGGAGTCCCTCTCCAACGCCGCCCTGCTCGAAGCCGTCCGCAAGCTCAACCCCCAGCAGCAGGAGTGCGTCACGCTCCGCTTCCTCCAGGGGCTCTCCGTCGCCGAGACCGCACGCGTGATGGGCAAGAACGAGGGCGCGATCAAGACCCTCCAGTACCGCGCCGTCCGCACCCTCGCCCGGCTCCTCCCCGAAGACGCCCGCTGACAGCTCCACCCCGCCCCACCGGGTCCTCGCCGGACCCGCCAGGCCCCGCCCGGGACCGGCCCGCAGTCCCGCCCCGAGCCCCGGTCCCCGCACCACCCGTCCCCACCCCGTCCCCAGTCCCACCCGGTCCCACCCGGTCCCCTTCAGTCCCCTCGCACTCGCCCCGAGCCCGTCCCGAGCCCGCCGCCGCCCCAGCCGGCCCCCCTCCCCGCCAACTCACCCCTGGTGACCGCCTCATGACGCGCTGGTCCGATCATCTTCCGTCCGTAACCCAGGTGCCGCGACACTCGTTGTCCGGAATGCAGGCTCCCTCTGGTCGCGCCCTGTCCACAGCCACTCACTCGTACGTGTGGATGTGCTCGGCATGTGCAACCTTCCGGACCCCCTGGGGAGTCGACCGTCATGACGAGAGGAGGTGCCGCCAGTGATCGCGAACGTATCGGCGCACCGGCGGGCGAACGCCTTCGCCCAGGCCCTGGAAGATCAGGCGGCCCAGCAGCCCGAGGCGTCGGCCGAACCCAGCGAGCACGACAGGCTCCTGGCCCTGGCGAACGGACTCGGCGAGCTGCCGAAGCCGACGATGGACCCCGAAGTGAAGGTGGTGCAGCGAGCCCAGCTCGTCGCCGCCATGGAAGCGATGCTCCAGGAGGGCACGGCGGCGGGCGGTGCGTCCGCGGACCCTACGGTTCCGGAGCAGCGGACAGCGAGCGGCCGCGGCGCGCACCGCGCCACCGCCCTCCGGAAATTGCGGCCCCGCAGCCGCTGGTCGAAGGGCCTGGCCGCCGGCGGCCTCACCGTGGGCGTGGCGGCGGGGGCGTTCAGCGGAGTGGCCGCTGCCAGTTCCGACGCCCTCCCCGGTGACTCCCTGTACGGGCTGAAGCGCGGCATGGAGGATCTGAAGCTCGGCCTCGCCGACGACGACGCCGACCGCGGCGAGATCCACCTCGACCACGCCTCCACCCGCCTCAGCGAGGCCCGCCGCCTGCTGGAGCGCGGCCGCTCCGGCGAGCTGGACCACGAGTCGCTGGCCGAGATCCGCCGCACGCTCAGCGGCATGCAGCACGACGTGTCCGAGGGGCACCGCCTGCTCCGCCTCGCCTACGAGCGGGACGGCCGCATCGGCCCCATGGCGACCCTCGACAGCTTCGCCCGCAGCCACCGCGGCACCTGGGACGGCCTGCGCGCCAAGCTCCCGCCCCAGCTGACCGACGTCCGCGACCAGGTGACGTCCGTCTTCGACGCCATAGACCAGCAGGTCGCCCCGCTCAAGTCGCAGCTGCCGACGTCCCGTCAGGAGGACGGCCGCGGCGACGGGCCGGGCGAGTCCACGGCGCCCGACGGCTCGACCGGTCCCGCCCCGTCCCGCGAAGTCCCGTCCGGCCCGCACGGCCAGGCACCCGGCGGCGCGGGCGGCACGGACACCAGCCCCGGCCCGTCCGGCGGTTCCAGCGCGGACACCGACCAGGGCCTCCTCGGCGGCGGCACGGGCGGCCTCCTCGACCCCGACGGGCCCGCCACCTCGGCGCCGCCCGCGCAGGACGCCCCGGCGGAGTCCCCGGCACCCCGGCCCGACGTGACCCTCCCGCCGCTGCTCCCCGGCATCCTGCCGGGCCTCGGCATCGACGGCGAGGACGCCCGCTAGCAGTCCGCACGGTACGAGGCCGGGCGCCGTTCCCCCAGGAGCGGCGCCCGGCCTCGTACGCGTACGCCGCCACGCGACAGGCGTCCCCCGGCGGCGCCCCGTGGGAGACGCCCCGTCAGAGGAACACCCCTCAGAAGAACACCGACCTGCGGCGGACCAGCAGCTTGTACAGGGTGTGCTGGATCTGCTCGCGCACCTGGTCCGTCAGGTTGAACATCAGCATCGGGTCCTCCGCCGCCTCCGGCGCGTACCCGTCCGTCGGGATCGGCTCGCCGAGCTGGATCGTCCACTTCGTCGGCAGCGGCACCGCACCCAGCGGGCCCAGCCACGGGAACGTCGGCGTGATCGGGAAGTACGGCAGGCCCAGCAGCCGCGCCAGCGTCCTGGAGTTGCCGACCATCGGGTAGATCTCCTCCGCCCCGACGATCGAACACGGCACGATCGGCACCCCCGCGCGCAGCGCCGTCGACACGAACCCGCCCCGTCCGAACCGCTGCAGCTTGTACCGCTCGCTGAACGGCTTCCCGATGCCCTTGAAGCCCTCCGGCATCACCCCGACGACCTCGCCGCGCCGCAACAGCCGCTCCGCGTCCTCCGCGCACGCCAGCGTGTGCCCCGCCTTCCGGGCCAGCTCGCTCACGACGGGCAGCATGAACACCAGGTCGGCGGCGAGCAGCCGGAGGTGACGGCCCGCCGGATGGTGGTCGTGCACGGCGACCTGCATCATCAGGCCGTCCAGCGGCAGCGTGCCCGAGTGGTTGGCCACGACCAGCGCGCCGCCCTCCGCCGGGATGTTCTCGACGCCCCGCACCTCCACCCGGAAGTACTTCTCGTACAGGGGCCGCAGCAGCGACATCAGGACCTGGTCGGTCAGCTCCTCGTCGAAGCCGAACTCGTCGACCTCGTACTCCCCCGTGATCCGCCGCCGCAGGAAGGCGAGCCCGCCCGCGATCCGCCGCTCCCAGCCGTCCGCGCGCTCGGACACGTCGGCCGGCTCCGGCACGTCGGCCGGCTCCGGCGGCGGAGAGGCCGCGGAGCCGTCCGCCGGCGCGGACGACGCCGGTACGGGGCTCTCGTGCCCCGCCTGCCCCGCCTGCCCCGCCTGCCCCGGCAGGGGCGTCACCGGGCTCGGCGGGGCCGCCCCGCGGCGGCCGGAGCGCGGCGCACCGCCTCGCGCACCGCCTGCCCGTGTGCTGCCGCCGCGCGGGCGGTCCTCGTCGAAGGGGATGACCTTGGCGTCCGCCATCGTTAGCCCGCGCTCCTTGTCCCGGCGGTTCCCCGCCGCCTCGCCGTCCGCGCCGCGCTCCGGGTCAGCGCCGCCACCCGGTCGCCCAGCCGGTCCGCCACCCCGTCGACGGCCGCCGCCAGCGCGTCCGGCGGCAACAGGCCGGGGCCCCGGTGCCGTACGAAGTCCGCGAAGGTCTCCGCCGTCGTGTGGGCGGGCTCGAAACCGAGGGCCTCGCGCGTCAGCACCGTGCTGACGACCCGGCCGTGCGTGAGGAGCCGGATCTCCTCCGGCGAGAAGTCGCTCACGCCGAGCGTCCGCAGCGCCGTGCCCGCCCAGGTCACGGCGGGCGGCAGCAGCGGCAGCGTCGGCCGGCCGAGGCGCCGGGCGCACTGCGACAGGGTCAGCACCCCGTCCCCGGCCACATTGAACGTGCCGCTGTTGAGGGTGCCCCGGCGCGGCTCGGCCGACGCGATGCTCAGCACGTCCAGCACGTCGTCCTCGTGGACGAACTGGAGCCGCGGGTCGTATCCGAGGACCGTCGGCAGCACCGGCAGCGAGAAGTACTGGGCCAGCGGGGACACCGCGTCGGGGCCGAGGATGTTGGCGAAGCGCAGCACGCACACGGCGACGTCCGGGCGGCGCCGGGCGAAGCCGCGGACATACCCCTCCACCTCGGCGACGTCCTTCGCGAAGCCGCCGCCCGGCAGCGACTTGGGCGGGGTCGTCTCGGTGAACACCGCCGGGTCGCGGGGCGCGGAGCCGTAGACGGTGGTGCTGGAGCGGACGACGACCCGGCTGACGGTGGGGCACTTCTGGCAGGCGCCGAGCAGCTGCATCGTGCCGATGACGTTGGTCTCCTTGGCCGCCGTACGGCCGCCGCCCCCCGCCGGGGCGGTCGCGGAGATGTCCAGGTGGACCACGGTGTCCACACCGTGCTCGGCCAGCACCCGGCCGATGGCGGGCTGACGGATGTCCGCGCGGACGAACAGGGCGCCGTCCAGCGGGTGCTCGGGCGGTACGGCGTCCACCCCGACGACCCGGTCGACCCCCGGATCGCGCAGGACGCGCCGTACGAAACGGCCGGCGAGCTGCCTGGCCACTCCGGTGACGAGCACGACCCTGCCCACGTTCAGCGCCTTCCCGTTCGATTCCCCGCGACGCGTGTGGCTGCCACCGTAGCGGGTCGGTGTCACCCCGCGGCGGTCACGGGGCCCCGAACCGGCCGCGCCCCGGACCCGGCCGGACATGACCGCGGCCCTCCCACCGGAACCGGTGGGAGGGCCGCGAGGCGCACGTAAAGCCGCCGCTTACTTCTTGTTACGGCGCTGAACACGGGTGCGCTTCAGAAGCTTGCGGTGCTTCTTCTTCGCCATCCGCTTGCGCCGCTTCTTGATAACAGAGCCCACGACTACCCTCGCTCACTTCTCGGAACACCCCCGCACAAGCGGGGATCTCGGTGCGGGGCGTCTGGGCCCACACGACCTACGTCGGCCTAGCCTACCCGCCGAAGCGCCGAGCTCGTAATCCGAGGGTGGTGAAAGGACTCCGGACTACGCGGTCTCCACCCCCACGAAGGACTCGCGGAGGTACTCGTGAACCGCCTGCTCCGGCACCCGGAAGGACCTCCCCACCCGGATCGCCGGCAGATGACCGCTGTGCACCAGCCGGTACACGGTCATCTTGGACACACGCATCACCGAGGCAACTTCCGCCACGGTCAGGAACTTGACCTCGTTGAGAGGTGTCTCGCCAGCAGCAACCATGACCCACCTGTACCTTCCGCACATGACGCCACCGGCTTCCCCTCCGGTGACTCTTCGTCGCTGTGCGCTCACTCCCCAGACTAGGGGCGGTTGATACGGGTGGGGAAGAGGAGCAGCCATCCGCCGCCTACTGTGACAGACACGCCCGATTGAGTACATAGCGAGTGAGCGGGCGGTACGACGCGGACCGTACGGCGTCGTCCAGCGGCACCGCGACCGCCACCTGCCCCTCGGCCTCCCCGACGAACAGCGCCGGGTCGTCCGTGTCGGCCAGGCCGATGGCCTCGATGCCCAGCTGACCTGCCCCGCAGACCCATCCGTGGTCCCCCACCACCAGTTCCGGAAGGGGCCCGCCGGACTCGGCGGCGGCCCCCAGGACCACCCGGACGGGGAGGGGCGAGTGGGTGTGCGCGCCGGGCTCACAACCGGCGCCTTCGCCCTGGGCACGCCGGACGAGCGCGACTCCGCGTGCGTAGCCGAGACGATGCGTACGTACGCCAAATCGGGTCGTTATGTCGACACATCTCCCCTGCGCGGGGGTGAGGACGGGACAGCCCGCCGCCGACATGGCGTCTGCCAGCGCGGCGTAGAACCCCAGCAGCCGGTGCGGGTGCCCGGTCCCGAACAGTACGGGGGCACGGCGCCGGGCGGCCGCGGCGAGCCTCCGCGCGAACGCGTCGAGCGCGCTCAGGGTCCGCTCGGGGTCGATGACGTCCCGCCCGGTGCGGTGGCCGGGGTCGTCGGACACCCCGCACCGTTCGGCCATGAGCCGCAGCAGGTCCCTTTCGTCCCACCGCCGTTCGGGGTCGAGGCCGAGTGTGACCCGCGGGTCGCGGGCGGCGAACAGCCGGTAGTTGCGCAGGCTCTTCTCACGCGTGGTGGCGACGGGCCCGGCCAGCCCGGCCGCCAGCAGATGCGCGCGCAGCGCCCCGGTACTCAGCACGCCGCCGATGCTGCCGTACGAGCCCGCCGCCCACGCCGCGAACGGCCGGGCACCGCACGGTTGGCGTAACGCCCGCCGCGGCCGCACGGGCCCGTGTGCGGCCGCTACGGGTGGACGAGCAGCCCCCGCAGGGGGAACACCGCCTTGCGGGTCGCCAGGACGGCCTGGTCGAGCCGGTCCTCCGGGTCGTAGCCGTCCTCCCAGGCGCGCCAGGTGACGGGCCACCGGCCGTCGGTCATGCGCCGCGGCCCCGGTGTCCGGGTCCGCGCGTACACGACGCTCCGCCATTCCTCGGGGATCACCGTCTCGGGCGGCACGTCGGCCCCGGCGACGATGGCGACGAGGTGCGTCCAGGAGCGGGGCACGACGTCGACGACGGCGTACCCGCCGCCGCCGAGCGCGATCCACCGGCCGCCTTCGACGTGTTCGTCGGCGAGGCCGCGGCAGGCCAGTTGGACGGCCCGCTGCGCGTCGAGGGACACGGTGAGGTGGGCGAGGGGGTCTTCGAAGTGGGTGTCGGCGCCGTGCTGGGTGACGAGCACCTGCGGCCGGAAGTCGGCGAGCAGTTCGGGTACGACGGCGTGGAAGGCGCGCAGCCACCCGGCGTCGCCGGTGCCGGCGGGCAGGGCGACGTTGACGGCGCTGCCGGCGCCCGCGCCGCCGCCGGTCTCCTCGGGCCAGCCGGTGCCGGGGAAGAGGGTGCGGGGGTGCTCGTGCAGGGAGATGGTCAGGACGCGCGGGTCGTCCTGGAAGACGGCCTGCACGCCGTCGCCGTGGTGGACGTCCACGTCGAGGTAGGCGACGCGTTCGGCGCCGAGTTCGAGGAGCCGGGCGATGGCGAGCGCCGCGTCGTTGTAGACGCAGAACCCCGCGGCGGCCCCGGGCATGGCGTGGTGGAGGCCGCCGGTGAAGTTGACGGCCCGGTTCGTGTCGCCGCGCCAGACGGCTTCGGCGGCGCCGACGGACAGTCCGGCGATCCGCGCGGACGCCTCGTGCATGCCGGGGAACGCCGGATCGTCGGGGGTGCCGAGCCCGTAGCCCTGGTCGGCGCCGCGGGGGTCGGCGGACGCGGCCCGCACGGCGTCGAGGTAGTCCTCGCGGTGGACGAGCCGCAGCGTGGAGTCGCCCGCGGGCTGCGCGGACCGGATCTCGACGGCCCGGTCGACCTCCAGGGCCCGGATCAGCTCCATGGTCAGCCCGAGGCGTACGGGGTCCATCGGATGGCCGGGACCGAAGTCGTACCCGGTGACTGCGTCATCCCACATCAACAGTGCGCGGCCGCTCATGACCGCCACCGTATCGGTCGCCCCGTCCGGCGACCGACCCGGCGTACGGGAGTGTCACCAGCAGCAGGGCGAGCGGCACGGCCATGGCCCAGCGCGGGCTCCACGCCGCGCCGAGCGCCCCGACGAGCGGCGCCCCGACGAGGTACCCGGCGTACGTGAACACGTTGAGCCGTGCCACTGCGGTGTCGGCGCGGGCGCGCTTCCCGGCGGCGGCGAAGGTCTGCGGGACGATCACGCTCAGTCCGAGCCCGAGGACGGTGAACGCGGTGATGCCGGTCCACGGCCCGGGTGCGGCGGCCACCCCGGCGAACCCGCCGGCCGCGAGGAGGGCGCCGCCCCGGACGACGGCGGCGGGCCCGTACCGCTGGACGGCGCGGTCGCCGGCGGCCCGGCCGAGGAGGGTGGTCGCCATGTAGGCGTTGTACGGGAGGGTGGCGAGCGCCTCGCTGCCGCCGAGGACGTCCTGGACGTAGGCGGCGCTCCAGTTGGAGACGGTGGCGTCGCCGATGTACGCGAACGCCATGACGAGGCACAGCGGCAGGAGGCCAGCCCAGGGCGCCCGTTCACCGTCGCGTCCTCGCGGCGCCGCCCCCTCGGGCCGGTCCGGGCGGTCGCCGTGGGCGTGGCCGGAGAGGAGCACGGCGGCGAGGAGCACCAGGGCGAGCGGCGGGTGGAAGTGGGCGAGCGGCAAGCCGAGCCGGGCGCCGCCCCAGGCGAGGGTGGCGCCCGCGATGCCGCCGAGGCTGTACGCGGCGTGGAAGCCGAGCATGATGCTCCGCCCGTACGCCTGTTGGAGGCGGACGCCCCGCATGTTCATGGACGCGTCGAGGGCGCCGACGGCGAGCCCGAACACGCCCAGGACGGCGCCGAGCTGCCAGCCCTGCCCGCCGAGGCCGACGCCCGCGAGGGCGAGGAGCACGACGGGCTGGGCCCATCGCAGGAGGGTGGTGGGGGCGACGCGGGCGGCGAGGGCGCCGGCGGCGGCGCTGCCGAGCCCGGCGAGTACGGGCACCGCGGCGAGGTAGGCGGGCAGGTGCGCGTCGGGGATGCCGTACTGCCGCTGGATGGCGGGGATGCGGGTGACGAGGAGCGCGAACGCGGCCCCCTGGACGAGGAAGGTGAGGGTGAGTGCGCGGCGCCCGCGCCGCAGCCGCGCGTCGGTCATGGCCGGAAAGGGTACGGCGGTGTTCAGCGGCTGGACAGGGGTGTCACAGCAGGAGCTGCGGCAGCTGCGCCATGTCGTCGAAGTAGCCGTGGGCACCGGGGAGTTTGCCGGCGTCGCTCATGGCGGTGAAGGCGTACACGTCCATGCCGGCGGCGTGGGCGGCCTGGACGCCGAGGGGGCTGTCCTCGATGACCGCGCACCGCTCGGGGGCGATGCCCATCTGCGCGGCGGCGTGGAGAAACAGGTCGGGTGCGGGCTTGCCGCGGCCGACGTCCTGGGCGCTGAACACGGTGCCGGGGGTGAACCACCGGTCGAGTCCGGTCTTGCGGTGCCCGACGCGGATGCGTTCGTGGCTGCCGGATGAGGCGACGCAGTAGGGCACGCCCTCGGCGGTGAGCTTGCCGAGGACGTCGGTGACTCCGCGGACGGCGGTGAGGTCGCGTTCGAAGGCGGCGAAGACACGGGCGTGGAACGTCGCGTCGAAGTCCTCGGGGAGGCGCTGCCCGGTCCGTTCGAGGATGGTGTCGTGGATGCGGTGCGTGGCCCCGCCCATGTAGTCGCGGAGGGAGTCCTCATACGTGGTGGGGTGCCCGAGCTCGGTGAGGTAGCCGGCCAGGATGGCGTTGGACAGCGGCTCGCTGTCCACGAGGACGCCGTCGTTGTCGAATATGACCAGGTCGTAGCGCATGGGGCCACCCTAAACGCAAAAAAGCCCCGGCCCCGAGAAACGAGGTTTCTCGGGGCCGGGGCCCAATATTTGTTCGGCGGCGTCCTACTCTCCCACAGGGTCCCCCCTGCAGTACCATCGGCGCTGAAAGGCTTAGCTTCCGGGTTCGGAATGTAACCGGGCGTTTCCCTAACGCTATGACCACCGAAACACTATGAAGATATGAACTCAACCAGCCAAATGGGAGTTCGTTACTTCAGAACTAACACAGTGGACGCGAGCAACTGAGGACAAGCCCTCGGCCTATTAGTACCGGTCAACTCCACCCATCACTGGGCTTCCATATCCGGCCTATCAACCCAGTCGTCTACTGGGAGCCTTACCCTCTCAAGGAGGTGGGAATACTCATCTCGAAGCAGGCTTCCCGCTTAGATGCTTTCAGCGGTTATCCCTCCCGAACGTAGCCAACCAGCCATGCCCTTGGCAGAACAACTGGCACACCAGAGGTTCGTCCGTCCCGGTCCTCTCGTACTAGGGACAGCCCTTCTCAATATTCCTACGCGCACAGCGGATAGGGACCGAACTGTCTCACGACGTTCTAAACCCAGCTCGCGTACCGCTTTAATGGGCGAACAGCCCAACCCTTGGGACCGACTCCAGCCCCAGGATGCGACGAGCCGACATCGAGGTGCCAAACCATCCCGTCGATATGGACTCTTGGGGAAGATCAGCCTGTTATCCCCGGGGTACCTTTTATCCGTTGAGCGACGGCGCTTCCACAAGCCACCGCCGGATCACTAGTCCCGACTTTCGTCCCTGCTCGACCCGTCGGTCTCACAGTCAAGCTCCCTTGTGCACTTACACTCAACACCTGATTGCCAACCAGGCTGAGGGAACCTTTGGGCGCCTCCGTTACCCTTTAGGAGGCAACCGCCCCAGTTAAACTACCCATCAGACACTGTCCCTGATCCGGATCACGGACCCAGGTTAGACATCCAGCACGACCAGAGTGGTATTTCAACGGCGACTCCACCTGAACTGGCGTCCAAGCTTCACAGTCTCCCACCTATCCTACACAAGCCGAACCGAACACCAATATCAAACTGTAGTAAAGGTCCCGGGGTCTTTCCGTCCTGCTGCGCGAAACGAGCATCTTTACTCGTAGTGCAATTTCACCGGGCCTATGGTTGAGACAGTCGAGAAGTCGTTACGCCATTCGTGCAGGTCGGAACTTACCCGACAAGGAATTTCGCTACCTTAGGATGGTTATAGTTACCACCGCCGTTTACTGGCGCTTAAGTTCTCAGCTTCGCCTGGACGAATCCAAGCTAACCGGTCCCCTTAACGTTCCAGCACCGGGCAGGCGTCAGTCCGTATACATCGCCTTACGGCTTCGCACGGACCTGTGTTTTTAGTAAACAGTCGCTTCTCGCTGGTCTCTGCGGCCACCCCCAGCTCCGAGTGCAAGACTCATCACCAGGCGTGGCCCCCCTTCTCCCGAAGTTACGGGGGCATTTTGCCGAGTTCCTTAACCATAGTTCACCCGAACGCCTCGGTATTCTCTACCTGACCACCTGAGTCGGTTTAGGGTACGGGCCGCCATGAAACTCGCTAGAGGCTTTTCTCGACAGCATAGGATCATCCACTTCACCACAATCGGCTCGGCATCAGGTCTCAGCCTTAACGTGTGACGGATTTGCCTACCACACGGCCTACACCCTTACCCCGGGACAACCACCGCCCGGGCTGGACTACCTTCCTGCGTCACCCCATCGCTCACCTACTACCAGTCTGGGCCACCGGCTCCACCACTCCGTGCTTGTCCGAAGACGCACACGGCGGTTTCACGGGCTTAGCATCGCTGGGTTCAGCGCTGGCGCTTCAAAGCGGGTACCGGAATATCAACCGGTTGTCCATCGACTACGCCTGTCGGCCTCGCCTTAGGTCCCGACTTACCCTGGGCAGATCAGCTTGACCCAGGAACCCTTAGTCAATCGGCGCACACGTTTCTCACGTGTGTATCGCTACTCATGCCTGCATTCTCACTCGTGAACCGTCCACAACTCGCTTCCGCGGCTGCTTCACCCGGCACACGACGCTCCCCTACCCATCACAGCGGGCGTTGGCCCTCATGCTGCAATGACACGACTTCGGCGGTACGCTTGAGCCCCGCTACATTGTCGGCGCGGAATCACTTGACCAGTGAGCTATTACGCACTCTTTCAAGGGTGGCTGCTTCTAAGCCAACCTCCTGGTTGTCTCTGCGACTCCACATCCTTTCCCACTTAGCGTACGCTTAGGGGCCTTAGTCGATGCTCTGGGCTGTTTCCCTCTCGACCATGGAGCTTATCCCCCACAGTCTCACTGCCGCGCTCTCACTTACCGGCATTCGGAGTTTGGCTAAGGTCAGTAACCCGGTAGGGCCCATCGCCTATCCAGTGCTCTACCTCCGGCAAGAAACACACGACGCTGCACCTAAATGCATTTCGGGGAGAACCAGCTATCACGGAGTTTGATTGGCCTTTCACCCCTAACCACAGGTCATCCCCCAGGTTTTCAACCCTGGTGGGTTCGGTCCTCCACGAAGTCTTACCTCCGCTTCAACCTGCCCATGGCTAGATCACTCCGCTTCGGGTCTTGAGCGCGCTACTAAAATCGCCCTATTCGGACTCGCTTTCGCTACGGCTTCCCCACACGGGTTAACCTCGCAACGCACCGCAAACTCGCAGGCTCATTCTTCAAAAGGCACGCAGTCACGACCCACATCCGAAGATGTGAGCGACGCTCCCACGGCTTGTAGGCACACGGTTTCAGGTACTATTTCACTCCGCTCCCGCGGTACTTTTCACCATTCCCTCACGGTACTATCCGCTATCGGTCACCAGGGAATATTTAGGCTTAGCGGGTGGTCCCGCCAGATTCACACGGGATTTCTCGGGCCCCGTGCTACTTGGGTGTCTCTCAAACGAGCCGTCAATGTTTCAGCTACGGGGGTCTTACCCTCTACGCCGGACCTTTCGCATGTCCTTCGCCTACATCAACGGTTTCTGACTCGTCTCACGGCCGGCAGACCGTGAAAGAGAGATCCCACAACCCCGCATGCGCAACCCCTGCCGGGTATCACACGCATACGGTTTGGCCTCATCCGGTTTCGCTCGCCACTACTCCCGGAATCACGGTTGTTTTCTCTTCCTGAGGGTACTGAGATGTTTCACTTCCCCTCGTTCCCTCCACTTACCCTATGTGTTCAGGTAAGGGTGACAGCCCATGACGACTGCCGGGTTTCCCCATTCGGACACCCCCGGATCAAAGCTCGGTTGACAGCTCCCCGGGGCCTATCGCGGCCTCCCACGTCCTTCATCGGTTCCTGGTGCCAAGGCATCCACCGTGCGCCCTTAAAAACTTGGCCACAGATGCTCGCGTCCACTGTGCAGTTCTCAAGCAACGACCAGCCACCCATCACCCCCGGACACAAGATCCGGAGTTCACTGGGGCCGGCGTTCGAAGGGCGAGCAACGCTCGCACCCTCAGACACCCAACAGCGTGCCCGGCACGATCTCCGCCGCTCTTACTGTGTTCCACGCCGAAGCAGTACTAACAGAAGGCTTTGAAGAATCGCGCCGAATAGTCAACGTTCCACCCATGAGCAACCGTGCGAGTCATTCGCTCGCAGTCGGCTATGTGCTCCTTAGAAAGGAGGTGATCCAGCCGCACCTTCCGGTACGGCTACCTTGTTACGACTTCGTCCCAATCGCCAGTCCCACCTTCGACAGCTCCCTCCCACAAGGGGTTGGGCCACCGGCTTCGGGTGTTACCGACTTTCGTGACGTGACGGGCGGTGTGTACAAGGCCCGGGAACGTATTCACCGCAGCAATGCTGATCTGCGATTACTAGCGACTCCGACTTCATGGGGTCGAGTTGCAGACCCCAATCCGAACTGAGACCGGCTTTTTGAGATTCGCTCCACCTCGCGGTATCGCAGCTCTTTGTACCGGCCATTGTAGCACGTGTGCAGCCCAAGACATAAGGGGCATGATGACTTGACGTCGTCCCCACCTTCCTCCGAGTTGACCCCGGCGGTCTCCCGTGAGTCCCCAGCACCACAAGGGCCTGCTGGCAACACGGGACAAGGGTTGCGCTCGTTGCGGGACTTAACCCAACATCTCACGACACGAGCTGACGACAGCCATGCACCACCTGTACACCGACCACAAGGGGGCACCCATCTCTGGGTGTTTCCGGTGTATGTCAAGCCTTGGTAAGGTTCTTCGCGTTGCGTCGAATTAAGCCACATGCTCCGCCGCTTGTGCGGGCCCCCGTCAATTCCTTTGAGTTTTAGCCTTGCGGCCGTACTCCCCAGGCGGGGAACTTAATGCGTTAGCTGCGGCACGGACGACGTGGAATGTCGCCCACACCTAGTTCCCAACGTTTACGGCGTGGACTACCAGGGTATCTAATCCTGTTCGCTCCCCACGCTTTCGCTCCTCAGCGTCAGTATCGGCCCAGAGATCCGCCTTCGCCACCGGTGTTCCTCCTGATATCTGCGCATTTCACCGCTACACCAGGAATTCCGATCTCCCCTACCGAACTCTAGCCTGCCCGTATCGAATGCAGACCCGGGGTTAAGCCCCGGGCTTTCACATCCGACGCGACAAGCCGCCTACGAGCTCTTTACGCCCAATAATTCCGGACAACGCTTGCGCCCTACGTATTACCGCGGCTGCTGGCACGTAGTTAGCCGGCGCTTCTTCTGCAGGTACCGTCACTTTCGCTTCTTCCCTGCTGAAAGAGGTTTACAACCCGAAGGCCGTCATCCCTCACGCGGCGTCGCTGCATCAGGCTTTCGCCCATTGTGCAATATTCCCCACTGCTGCCTCCCGTAGGAGTCTGGGCCGTGTCTCAGTCCCAGTGTGGCCGGTCGCCCTCTCAGGCCGGCTACCCGTCGTCGCCTTGGTGAGCCGTTACCTCACCAACAAGCTGATAGGCCGCGGGCTCATCCTGCACCGCCGGAGCTTTCCACCACCATCAGATGCCTGAAGTGGTCGTATCCGGTATTAGACCCCGTTTCCAGGGCTTGTCCCAGAGTGCAGGGCAGATTGCCCACGTGTTACTCACCCGTTCGCCACTAATCCCCCACCGAAGTGGGTTCATCGTTCGACTTGCATGTGTTAAGCACGCCGCCAGCGTTCGTCCTGAGCCAGGATCAAACTCTCCGTGAATGCTTCCGGGTTATCCCGGTGAACACTCGCGTTGAGCGGAACCCGAAGGAGGAATAGTCCTTCCGGTTCTCAGCGTCCTCGCTGTGTTTTTCAAAGGAACCTCGTCTCAGAGAGACGGGGTTATCAACATATCTGGCGTTGACTTTTGGCACGCTGTTGAGTTCTCAAGGAACGGACGCTTCCTTTGTACTCACCCTCAGTTCCCTGCGGGCTTTCCTCCGGGCGCTTCCCTTCGGTGTTTCCAGCTTAGCAGATCCGTTTTCCGTTTCTGCCACCCGCTGGAGCGGGCTGCCGGGCTGTTCTCCGCTTTCGCGTTTCCCTTTCCGGCGGTTCCGACTCTATCAGATCCTTTCGGGCCTGATTCCCAGTCAGCGGGTTTTGTCTTCGCGGCTGTTGGGCCGTTCCGACGTCGTGAACCTTAGCGAATCCGTGGCCCCGACGCTAATCGGGTCCCGCTCTCTCGAACGTGGATTCCTCTATTCCGCAAAAGCGCACGAAAAGCGGGGCGACGGTGAGTCGCTCGCTGAAGGTGTTTCCTGCGGAATGGCTGTCCGGGGACCGACCGGAGTCGGCGCTCACGTCGGACAACTCGGAGAACACTACGCACCGCCCGCACCACTGTCAACCCACGCCCCTACCCCGGTAGAGTGCCGGTATGACCACGCACGCGCACTGTCTTCTGTGGTGGGCCGCCTGACGGCGGCCCCGCACTGACGCGTGCAGACAACGGCCGCCGCCTCGGCGGCCGTTCGCGTTTCCCCCTCAGGGCGGGGCGGCCGTGGGGAGCGGCGGTCCCGACCAGGAGTGAGAGGGACAGCGACATGACGCGGATCTTCAGCGGGGTCAAGCCCACGGGGCATCTGACGCTGGGCAACTACATCGGGGCCGTCCGGAAGTGGGTCCAGGAGGACCAGCACCGGGCGGAGGCCCTGTTCAGCATCGTGGACCTGCACGCCCTGACCGTGGAGCACGACCCCGCGCGGGTGCGGCGGCTCAGCCGGCAGGCGGCGACGCTGCTGCTGGCGGCCGGGCTCGACCCGGAGCGGTGCGTCCTCTTCGTACAGAGTCATGTGGACGAGCACGCGCGGCTGTCGTACCTGCTGGAGTGCACGGCGACCGACGGCGAGATGCGGCGCATGATCCAGTACAAGGAGAAGGCGGCGCGGGAGCGGGAGCGGGGCGGGAGCGTACGGCTGTCGCTGCTGACCTACCCGGTGCTGATGGCGGCGGACATCCTCGCGTACGAGACGGACGAGGTGCCCGTGGGCGACGACCAGGCGCAGCACGTGGAGCTGACACGGGACCTGGCGGTGCGGTTCAACCAGCGGTACGGGCACACCTTCACCGTGCCGAAGGCGACGCACCCGGCGGTCGGGGCGCGGGTCATGAACCTCCAGGACCCCACCTCGAAGATGGGGAAGTCCGACGACAGCGGGCCGGGCATCGTCTATCTGCTGGACGAGCCCGAGGTGGTGCGGCGGAAGGTGATGCGGGCCGTCACCGACAGCGGGCGGGACGTCGTGTACGACCGGGAGGGCCGGCCGGGGCTCGCGAACCTGCTGGAGGTGCTCGCCGCGTGCACGGGGGCCGGTGACCCGGCGGAGCTGGCCGGGGGCTACACGTCGTACGGGGCGTTGAAGCGGGACGCGGCGGACGCGGTGGTGGAGCTGCTGCGGCCGCTTCGGGAGCGGCACGCCGAGCTGGTGGCCGACCCGGCGTATGTGGACGGGGTGCTGCGGGCCGGGGCGGAGCGGGCCCGGGCCATGGCGCGTCCGGTGGTGGACCGGGCCTACCGGGCGGTGGGGCTGCTGCCGGCGGTCTGACGGAACGCGGCGCGGTAGTCGCGCGGGCTGGTGGCGAGGTGCGTCGCGAAGTGCTGGCGCATGGTGACCTCGCTGCCGAAGCCCGCGCGGCGGGCCACCTCGGGGAGGGGGTGGTCGGTGCGTTCGAGGAGTTTCTGCGCGGCGGCGACGCGCTGGGCGGTGAGCCAGCGGAGGGGGGTGGTGCCGGTGGTGGCCTGGAAGTGGCGGGCGAAGGTGCGGGCGGACATGCCGGCGCGGGCGGCGAGCGAGGCGACGGTGTGCGGTTCGTGGAGGTGGGCGAGGGCGTGGGCCCGTACGGCGGCGAGGGCGTCGGCGTCGCGGTCGGCGCGGGGAGTGGGGTGCTCGATGAACTGGGCCTGCGTGCCGGTGCGGAACGGGGCGGTGACCATGGCGCGGGCGATGGTCGCGGCGGTCTCCGCGCCGTGGACGGTGCGCACCAGGTGGAGGCACAGGTCGACGCCGGCCGCGGTGCCGGCGGACGTCCACACGCCGCCGTCCTCGACGAACAGGGCGTTCGGCTCGACGGTGACGGCGGGGTGGCGGGCGCGGAGGCGGTCGGCGACGTACCAGTGGGTGACGGCGCGGCGGCCGTCGAGGAGGCCGGCGCGGGCGAGGACGAAGGCTCCCGCGCAGAGCGCGGCGACGGGTGTGCCGGCCTGGTGGGCGCGGCGCAGGGCGTCGAGTACGGGGGCGGCGATGTCCGTGTCGGGGTCGGTGAGGCCGGGGACGATCACCAGGTCGGCGTGGTCGAGCCAGGTGAGCGGCCGGTCGGGGGTGAGGGCGAGGCCGCCGGGGATGGGGACGGGCGCGGTGGGGTCGGCGGCGGCGCGGCGCAGTTCGAACGGCGGGACGCCGCGGTCGGCGCGGTCGACGCCCCAGACCTCGGTGATGACGGAGACGTCGAAGGCGCGGATGCCGGGGAAGGCGAGCATCGCCACGCGGTAGGGGGTCATGGGGCGAGGATGCCAGGGGTGGTGGCCGTATGTCATCGATGCGTGGCATTTCGGCCACTGGTGGGGGTGGGGCGGCGGCCGGAGGATGAGCGGCATGGAACGGAACGAGAGTGTCGTGGCCGGTGCGGCCGAGGACGGGTACGGGGCCGGGGTCGAGGTGGCGGCCGACGCCGCGCTGGTCGTGGTCGATGTGCAGAAGGGGTTCGCGGAGCCGTACTGGGGGCGGCGGAACAATCCGGGGGCCGAGGGGAACATCGTCGCGTTGATCGACGCGTGGCAGGCGTCGGGGCGTCCCGTGGTGTTCGTACGGCACGACTCGGTGTCGCCGCGGTCGCCGCTGCGGCCCGGGCAGCCGGGGAACGGCTTCCAGGACGCGGTGGAGGAGCGGCGGGGGAAGGGCGCGGGGCCGGAGCTGCTGGTGGTGAAGTCGGTGAACTCCGCTTTCTACGGCGAGCCCGATCTCGACGCGTGGCTGCGGGGCGCGGGGGTGCGGCAGATCGTGGTGGTCGGCATCCAGACGAACATGTGCGCCGAGACGACGGCCCGGATGGGCGGGAACCTCGGGTACGACGTGCTGTTCCCGCTGGACGCCACGCACACGTTCGACACGACCGGGCCGTTCGGGTGGACGCTGACGGCGGACGAGCTGGCCCGGGCCACGGCGGTGTCGCTGCACGCGGACCGGTTCGCGCGCGTGGTGTGGACGGCGGACGTGCTGCGGGGGCTGTAGCCCGGAGCGTGAGGCGGTGGCGGGGCGGTGCCGGGTTGCGGGGCCGGTGCCTTGTGTGGGGCGGTGCCGGGGTCAGCCGTTGCCGGAGGCGAGTTCGCGGCTGCGGTCGCGGGCCGCTTCGAGGGCGGCGATGAGGGCGGCCCGTACGCCGTGGTTCTCCAGCTCCCGGATGGCGCTGATCGTCGTGCCGGCGGGCGAGGTGACGGCCTCGCGGAGCTTGACCGGGTGCTCGCCGCTGTCGCGGAGCATCACGGCGGCACCGATGGCGGCCTGGACGATCAGGTCGTGGGCCTGGGCGCGGGGCAGGCCGAGGAGGATGCCGGCGTCGGTCATCGCCTCGACGAGGAAGTAGAAGTACGCCGGTCCCGATCCGGACAGGGCCGTCGCGGCGTCCTGCTGGGACTCGGGGACGCGCAGGGTCTTGCCGACGCCGCCGAAGATCTCCTCCGTGTGGGCGAGGTGCGCGCCGGTGGCGTGGGTGCCGGCGGAGATGACGGACATGCCCTCGTCCACGAGGACGGGGGTGTTCGGCATGACGCGGACGACGGGGGTGTCGGGGGCGAGCCGCTCCTCGATGAACGCGGTGGGGATGCCGGCCGCGGCGCTGATGACGAGGTGGCCGGGGGTGATGTGGTGCGCCAGCTCGTCCAGGAGGCGGCCCATGTCCTGCGGCTTCACGGCGAGGATGAGGGTGTCGGCGCGCTTGGCCGCCTCGGCGTTGCCGACCGCCTCGACGCCGTAGCGGGTGCGGAGTTCCTCGGCGCGCTCGGGGCGGCGGGCCGTGACCAGGAGGTGGGCGGTGGGCCAGCCGGCCCGGATCATGCCGCTGAGGAGGGCCTCGCCGATCTTGCCGGTGCCGAGGACCGCGACTGTCTGGGTCATTGCTCTGCTCACCTCGCCGTGCGGTGTACGTGCCTGGGGTCATCTTTCCACCGGGGCCGGGGCGGCGGCGGGGGTGTCCGAGGGGCGGTACGGGGCGCGTCGGGGTGGGAGTGCGCCGGGTGTCCGGTCGCTGCGGGTGGTCGGCGGCGGGTGTCCGTAGTGCGGGTGGCAGCAGGTGCGGGTGTCAGGGGGTGCGGCGGCGGAGCGTGGCGGCGCCGAGGGCGAGGACGAGGAGGGCGCAGCCTGCGACGACCAGCGCGTCGCGGACGAAGTCGCCGGTGACGTCGGGGTGGCGCAGGACCTGGTTCATGCCGTCGACCGCGTACGACATGGGGAGCGCGTCGGAGACCGCTTCGAGTACGGGCTGCATGCGGTCGCGCGGGGTGAACAGGCCGCACAGCAGGAGCTGCGGGAAGATCACGGCCGGCATGAACTGGACGGCCTGGAACTCGGACGCGGCGAACGCCGATACGAACAGGCCGAGCGCGGTGCCGAGGAGCGCGTCGAGCAGGGCCACGACGAGCAGCAGCCACGGCGAGCCGGCCACGTCGAGGCCGAGGGCCCAGACGGCGACGGCGGTGGCGAGGGCCGACTGGACGACCGCGAGCAGTCCGAAGGCGAGGGCGTACCCGGCGATCAGGTCGCCTTTGCCGAGCGGCATGGCGAGGAGCCGTTCGAGGGTGCCGGAGGTGCGTTCGCGGAGGGTGGCGATGGAGGTCACCAGGAACATCGTGATCAGCGGGAAGATGCCGAGCAGGGACGCGCCGATGGTGTCGAAGACGTGCGGGCTGCCGTCGAACACGTACCGGAGCAGCGTGATCATCAGCATCGGGACGAGCAGCATCAGGGCGATGGTGCGCGGGTCGTGGCGCAGCTGGGTCAGGACGCGGCGGGCGGTGGCCAGGGTGCGGTAGCCGTTCATGACGGGTCCTCGGGGGTGGGCCGGGCGGCGTGCGGGGCGGGGGTGGCGGTGGCCGTGGTGGCGGTGGCGGCGGTGTCGACCAGGTGGAGGAACGCCTCCTCGACGGTGGCGGTGCCGTTGCGGCGGCGGAGGGCCTCCGGGGTGTCGTCGGCGAGGAGCAGGCCCTCGCGGAGCAGGAGGAGGCGGTGGCAGCGCTCGGCCTCGTCCATGACGTGGGAGGAGACGAGGAGGGTGGTGCCCCGGTCGGCGGCGATGCGGTGGAAGAGGTCCCACAGGTCGCGGCGGAGGACGGGGTCGAGGCCGACCGTCGGCTCGTCGAGGACGAGGAGGTCGGGGGTGCCCAGGAGGGCGACGGCGAGGGAGACGCGGCTGCGCTGGCCGCCGGAGAGCCGGCCCGCGAGCGCGTCGGCGTGGTCGGTGAGGTCCACGTCGGCGAGGGCGCGGCTGACGGAAGCGGCGCGCTCGTCGCGGTGGCGGCGGCCGGGGCGGAGGACTTCGGCGAAGTAGGCGAGGTTCTGGCGGACGGTCAGGTCGTCGTAGACGGACGGGGCCTGGGTGACGTAGCCGATGCGGGGGCGGAGGGCGGGGTCGCCCGCGGGGCGGCCGAGGACGTTCAGGGTGCCGGTGACCTTGGCCTGCGTGCCGGTGATGGCCCGCATGAGGGTGGACTTGCCGCAGCCGGAGGGACCGAGGAGGCCGGTGACCCGGCCGGGCGGCACGGAGAAGTCGAGTCCGCGCAGGACGGTGCGGGGTCCCCGGACGACGGTGAGGCCCCGCGCCTCGATGGCGGGACCTGGGGAATTCATCATGTGATGAATAGTGGGCATGGGGGGTTGGGGCGTCAAGGGTGGCGGGGGGCGCGCCGGGCGCGCGCCGGATGTCGGGTGGGCCTTGGGGCGGTGCGTGCGCGGGGGTGCGCGCCGGGGGCGGGGCGCGGGGCCGGGGCGGGGGCGTGCGCGTGCGTTGGCCGGGGTGCGGACCGGGGGCCGAGGCGTGCGTGGTGCGTTGCCGGGGCGCGGGCCGTGTGGCGGGCGGGGCGGCCGGGATGGTGGGGAACCGGGTGCGGTGGCGCGCGGGGCGGTGCGCGGGGCTTGGTCGCGGCTCGGGGGCCGTGGCGCACCCGGCCGGGCGGCCGGGTGCGGCGCGTGGTGGTGCGGCGGCCTCGCCGGTGTCCGGGTCCGGGCAGTGGCTCAGCGACTCAGCGGCGGGGGCGCTTCTTGCGGGTGGCCGGGTTGCCCGTGCGGGTCGTGCGGCGCTTCTCGTACTGGGCGCGGGCCGTCTCGTACTCGGCGCGGACGAGCTTCTCGCCGGGCGCCTCGAACAGCGACCGTACGAAGTAGGCGAGGAGCGCGCCCAGGAAACCGACCGCCTTCAGGCTGCGCAGGGCTTCCTCGCGGGCCGGGTCGGCGGGGCGGCGTACGAAGCCCTCCCATGTCCGCTGGAACGCGAGCGCCGTACACACCGCGAACATCACGACCAGCAGGCCGTTCACGAAGCCTCCGACCCGCGCGATGGACAGGCCCTCGTACGCGAACCGCAGGGCGAGCGCGCCCACGACCGCCGCCGCCAGCGACCCGGCGGCCACCCCGGCGCGCCGCACCCCGTATCCCCCGTCGTGGCGGACCCACGTCGTACCGAAGAAGCGCAGCGGTTCGGGCCGCGGGCCGGCCGGCGTGCCGGTGGCGCGGGTCGCGTCGCCGGACGGGGCGGCGGGGCCGGTCGGGGCCTTCGGGGCGGTCGGATCCGCGGTGTCGCTCACGGGCCCGATTATCCCCCGCCGGCCGGATCCGCCGCCGTGGCGGCGTCCGTGCGCGTCAGGCGCAGCGCACCGTCACATAGCCGTCGCTGCCGGTCCGCACGTACGCGTCCGCCACCCACTCGCCGTTGGCGATGTTGTCCCAGATGTTCGACGTGCCGTACGTGCCCGTGACCCAGGTGCCGGGCGTCTGGCAGTTGATCGGGACGCTCACGCCCTCCGGCAGGGCGCGGATGACGCCGTACTGCGTGCCGGGACCGCTGCGGACGTTGAGCCGCACGCCGGGTGCGACCGGGTACCGCTTGACCGAGTTCGTGCTCATGTGTGCCTCCCCCCGAGGCGCCCGCCTGGTGCGGGTGCGTCTGTGAGGGGGAGGCTAACAAGCCCCACCGACATCGCACGCATCATCGACTAGGCTCCGTGCGTCGCGCGCGCCGGTCGTGCGCCGCGCGTCCGAGCGAGCACACACGGGGGTGGACGATGCCGCCGCTGCGCAGCCCCGGTCCCGTACCGGAAGCGGAGCATCCGGAGTACGCCGGCAGGTACCGGCTCGAGGACTGGCTTGGCTCGGGCGGCATGGGCGTCGTCCGGCTCGCCACCTCCGACTCCGGGCTGCGCCTCGCCGTGAAGGTCATCCATGCCGAGCATGCGGCGGACCCCGAGTTCAGGGCGCGTTTCCGGCAGGAGGTCGACGCTGCGCGGCGGGTCAGCGGGGCGTTCACCGCGCCGGTCGTGGACGCCGACCCGGACGCCGCGCGGCCGTGGATGGCGACGCTGTTCATCGACGGGCCGACGCTGTCGGACCGGGTCAAGCGGAACGGGCCGCTGGACGCGGCGGAGCTGCGCAGGCTGGGCGCCGGGCTGGCGGAGGCGCTGCGCGACATCCACCGGGCGGGGGTCGTCCACCGGGATCTGAAGCCCAGCAACGTGCTGCTCGCCTCCGACGGGCCCAAGGTCATCGACTTCGGGATCTCGCGGCCGAGCGACAGCGATGTGCGGACCGAGACGGGGAAGCTGATCGGCACGCCGCCGTTCATGGCCCCCGAGCAGTTCCAGCGGCCCAGGGACGTGGGGCCGGCGGCGGATGTGTTCGCGATGGGCGCGGTGCTGGTGCACGCGGCGACCGGGCGGGGGCCGTTCGACTCCAACAGCCCGTACATCGTGGCGTACCAGGTGGTGCACAACGAGCCGGATCTCGCCGGGGTGCCGGAGGAGCTGGCGCCGCTGCTGCTGCGGTGCCTGGCCAAGGACCCGGCGGAGCGGCCGCTGCCGGAGGAGGTCATGGCGGCCCTGCGGGTGCCGGGTGGGGAGGTGGATTCCGCAGCGGCGGACGGCTGCGGGGCACCGGGCGGGCGTGTGCCGCGCCAGCGGGGGCGTGCGGGTGCGCGGGATGCGGCCGGGGCTGACGGGGGGTCGAGGGCTGGGGCTGTCCGGGGCGAAGGGGCTGCTGCGGGTGGGGCGGCTCGGGGCGGTGCGTTGCCGGGTGCGCGGGGGTGGTCCGAGGCCGGGGCGGTTGGGTCCGGTGCCGGTGGGTCCGGTGCGGGTGGGTCCGGTGTAGGTGGGTCCGGTGCGGGTGGCTCCGGTGCGGGTGGGTCCGGTGCCGGTGAGCCCGGTGCGGGTGGGGTGTCGCGTGCGGGTGGGGTGGCGGCCGGTGGGCGCGGGGCCCGGCGGGTGGGGTTGCCCCGGCTGGTCTGGGTGGCCGCCGGGGTCGCGCTGGCCGGGGCTCTCGTGGGTGGGCTGATCGCCGTGCGGGGCGTGGGCGAGGCGGGCGGCGGCGTACGGGACGCCGGGTCGGCCGCCGCCGCGCGGAGTTTCCGGGCCTGGGCGGTGCCGCTCGGTACGGGCGGTGACGCGGGACGGCCGCCGGTGTGCGCCGCCTCGGACGGCGCGCTGTACTGCGCGGCGCCCGGCGTGAAGGCCGCGCGGCTGGACGCGGCGGACGGGACGGTCGCCTGGTCGGTGCCGGCCGGCGGATCGGCGGCGCCGGGTGAGGGCGACGCCGTCGTGGCGGCCGGGGGGCTGGTGCGGGTGATGAGCGCCCGGTCGGCCGCTGCCGGTGGCGGCGCCCGGCTGGAGGCGCTGGACCCGGCGACGGGCGCGGTGCGCTGGGGCGCCGACCTCGGTGCGTACGCGCAGGTCGTGCACGGGCCGGACGTCGTACTGGCCGTGCACGGGGACGGGCGGGTGCGGGCGCTGGACGCCGCGACGGGCGCCGAGCGGTGGACGGGCCGACCCGCGGGGCGCGGCGCCCAGTGGGTGGCCGGGGCTGTTGCGGGCGGGGCCGTGGGGAGCGGGGCGGCGGGGGGCGGGCCGCTGTTCGCCGCCGCTGTCGCTGAGGACGGGGCGTCGACGCTGGTCAGCGCCGTGGACCCGGTGGGTGGCGGGGTGCTGTGGCGCAAGCGGGTGCCGGGTTCGCTGACGCCGGTTCAGGCGACGGAGGACGCGCTCGTGCTGCTGTCCGCGGACAAGGAGCTGTACGCGGACGCGGTCGTACGACTGGGCCTGCGCGACCGGGACGTGCGGCGGGTCCCGCTGTCGGGCGCCGCCGACCAGGCGCAGGCCGTGGTGGACGGGGACACCGCGTACGTCGTCGGGTCCGGCGGGGCGCTGGCCGCGGTGGACCTGGGCGCCGGGCCCGGGCGGGGGCGGGAGCTGTGGCGGCTGGAGACCGGGGCGGCGCGGGTGTCCCGGCCCGCGGTGGCCCAGGGGCGGGTGTTCCTGATGGCCGGGGACGGGCGGCTGCTGGGGGTCGACGCGGGGCGGGGGGTGCTCGTGGGGCAGAGCGGGCCGCGCATGGCCGGGGGGCTTGTGCCGTTACTGGCGGCGCCGGTGGTGGCGGGGGGCAAGGTGTATGGCGGGGCGCCGGACGGGGTGGTGTTCGGGGTGGACCCCGCGGGGTGGTGACCCCGCGCCTTCCGCGGCGCGGTGCGGGGGTGCTCGTCGGGGGGCGCGGCGCGGTGCGGCGCCACGCGGCGCTCGTGCGGGGCCTGCGGTGCGGTGCGGCGCGGTGCTCGTACGGGGCCCAGCCGGGGCCGGTGCGCACCTGTGCGGCAGGTCCAGGGACCGGCGCCCCGCAGCTCCGCTGTGCCCGCCGTCCCCGAGGACGCGCCCGACCAAGGGAACCCCCACCAGCCGCCCACAGCGGTGACGGCCCCCGTCCGAGCGGCCCCCGGGCCGCCAGGCCCGGCCCGGCCGCCCGGAGTGGACGGACGGGCCCGGGGCCGAGGGCCGGGGCTTCCGGGCCCGGTTACGGCAGCTTCGTCACGTCGCGGACCGCGCCCTTGTCCGCGCTGGTCGCCATCGCCGCGTACGCGCGCAGGGCCGCGGACACCTTGCGGGTGCGGGACTTCGGGGCGTACGTGCCGGCCAGGGCCTCGCGGCGGGCCGCCAGGGTCGGCTCGTCCACCAGCAGTTCGATCGAGCGGTTCGGGATGTCGATGCGGATGCGGTCGCCGTCCTCCACCAGGGCGATCGTGCCGCCCGACGCCGCCTCCGGGGACGCGTGGCCGATGGACAGGCCGGACGTGCCGCCCGAGAAGCGGCCGTCGGTGATCAGCGCGCAGGTCTTGCCCAGGCCCCGGCCCTTCAGGAACGACGTCGGGTACAGCATCTCCTGCATGCCCGGACCGCCCTTGGGGCCCTCGTAGCGGATGACGACCACGTCGCCGTCCTTCACCCGCTTGTCGAGGATCTTCTCGACGGCCTCCTCCTGCGACTCGCAGACGACCGCCGGGCCCTCGAACGTCCAGATCGACTCGTCCACGCCGGCCGTCTTCACGACACAGCCGTCGACCGCCAGGTTCCCCCGCAGGACCGCGAGGCCGCCGTCCTTGGAGTAGGCGTGCTCCACCGAGCGGATGCAGCCGTTCTCCGTGTCCAGGTCCAGCGCGTCCCACCGCTCCGACTGGGAGAACGCCTCGGCCGAGCGGACGCAGCCGGGCGCCGCGTGCCACATCTCGACGGCCTCGGGCGACGGGGAGCCGCCGCGCACGTCCCAGGTCTTCAGCCAGTCGGAGAGGGACGGGCTGTGCACGGCGTGCACGTCCTCGTTGAGCAGCCCGGCCCGGTGCAGCTCGCCCAGCAGGGCGGGGATGCCGCCCGCGCGGTGCACGTCCTCCATGTAGTACGTGCGGTCCTTCGCGACGTTCGGCGCGACCTTCGCCAGGCACGGCACCCGGCGCGACACCGCGTCGATCTCCTCCAGGCCGAACGGCACCTCCGCCTCCTGCGCCGCGGCCAGCAGGTGCAGGATCGTGTTGGTGGAGCCGCCCATGGCGATGTCCAGGGCCATGGCGTTCTCGAACGCGGCGAACGTGGCGATGCTGCGCGGCAGCACCGACTCGTCGTCCTGCTCGTAGTACCGCTTCGTCGCCTCGACCACCGTGCGGGCGGCGTTCTCGTACAGGGCGCGGCGGGCGGTGTGGGTGGCGAGGACGGAGCCGTTGCCGGGCAGCGACAGGCCGATGGCCTCCGTCAGGCAGTTCATCGAGTTGGCGGTGAACATGCCGGAGCAGGAGCCGCAGGTCGGGCAGGCGTTCTCCTCGATGCGGCGGATGTCCTCGTCGGAGATCTTGTCGTTGACCGCGTCGGAGATCGCGTCGACCAGGTCGAGCGTGCGGACCGTGCCGTCGACGAGGGTGGCGCGGCCGGACTCCATGGGGCCGCCCGAGACGAAGACCGTCGGGATGTTGAGCCGCAGGGCGGCCATCAGCATGCCGGGGGTGATCTTGTCGCAGTTGGAGATGCAGATCAGGGCGTCGGCGCAGTGCGCCTCGACCATGTACTCGACGGAGTCGGCGATCAGGTCGCGCGAGGGCAGCGAGTAGAGCATGCCGCCGTGGCCCATGGCGATGCCGTCGTCCACGGCGATCGTGTTGAACTCGCGGGGGATCGCGCCCGCCTCGCGGATGGCGTCGCTGACGATCCGGCCGACCGGCTGGAGGTGGGTGTGGCCGGGGACGAACTCGGTGAAGGAGTTCGCGACGGCGATGATCGGCTTGCGGCCGATGTCCTCGCCCGGTACCCCGGACGCGCGCATAAGGGCGCGGGCGCCCGCCATGTTGCGGCCGTGGGTGACTGTGCGGGACCTCAGCTGGGGCATCGTCGCTCGCTCCTCATCAGAGAGACTGGCTCCTTCGAGCGTACGCCGCCCCTCCAGGAAGTGGACAACTTGTCCGGATAGCGGGACGTACGGGTCGCCTGCCGGTCACCGCCCCACGCCCGCGGCCGGGCCTCCACCGGGGCCGCTGGGCCTCCACCGGGCCTCCACCGGGACCGCCGGGACGCCCCCAGGGCCACCGGGCCGCCGCTCACGCCTCCGTCAGGTACCGCTGCAGCGTCGGCGCGACCATCTCAACGATCGCGTCCGGTTCCGCCGACGCGAGCGGCTCGACCCGGATCACGTACCGCAGGATCGCGATGCCGATCATGTGCGACGCGGCCAGCTCGGCGCGGAACCGCGGGTCGGGTACGTCCAACTCCCGCGCGACCCGCTCCAGCAGCCGCCGCAGGACGAAGCCGCGCAGCACCTTCGCCGCCGCCTCGTGGGTGAGCGCCGAGCGGATGACCGCCAGCAGCGGGGCGCGCGTCGCCGGGTCCTCCCACACGGCGAGGAAGTACCTGGCCAGCCGCTCCCCCACGCCCCGCGGGCCGGGGCCGATCACGGCCGGGACGATCAGCGCGGGCTCGAAGGACACCTCGACGGCGGCGGCGAACACCTCGTCCTTCGTGCCGAAGTAGTGGTGGACGAGGGCGGCGTCGACCCCGGCGGCCTTGGCGATGCCGCGCACCGAGGTCTTGTCGTAGCCGCGCTCGGCGAACTCGGAGCGGGCCGCCTCCAGGATGCGCTCACGGGCTCCCGGCCCGTCGGCGCGCTCGGACGCGGGCGGCCTGCCCCTGCCCCGGCGCGGACCCGGCGCGGAACGTCCGGCCGCCGCTTCCCCGTCGCCGGCCGGTGGCGGTCCGTCCGCCGCCGGTCCCGCGCCGGTCACGGGACGCGGGCCGACGAGGCCAGGTGCTGCCGGGTGAAGGCCAGCGCCTCGGCGAGGTCGGCCTCCCGCTCGGCGGCGGACATGGCCCGCCGCGTGTTGACCTCGATGACGACGTGCCCGTCGAAGCCGGTACGGGTCAGGTGCTCCAGCAGTTCGGCGCAGGGCTGCGTGCCCCGGCCCGGTACGAGGTGCTCGTCCTTCGCGGAGCCGCGCCCGTCCGCGAGGTGGACGTGGCCCAGCCGGTCGCCCATGCGGGAGACCATCGCCATCGCGTCGGTGCGGGCGGTCGCCGTGTGGGAGAGGTCCACCGTGTAGTGGCGGTAGTCGTCCTTGGTGACGTCCCACTCCGGGGCGTACGCCAGCATCTCCCGGTCGCGGTAGCGCCACGGGTACATGTTCTCCACGGCGAAGCGCACGTCCGTCTCGTTCGCCATCCGCCAGATGCCGGAGACGAAGTCGCGCGCGTACTGCCGCTGCCAGCGGAACGGGGGGTGGACGACCACCGTCGAGGCACCGAGCTTCTCCGCCGCCGCCCGGGCGCGCTGGAGCTTGACCCACGGGTCGGTCGACCAGACGCGCTGGGTGATCAGCAGGCAGGGGGCGTGCACGGCCAGCACGGGCACCTGGTGGTAGTCGGAGAGGCGGCGCAGGGCCTCCAGGTCCTGGCTGACCGGGTCCGTCCACACCATGACCTCGACCCCGTCGTAGCCGAGGCGCGCGGCGACCTCGAAGGCCGTCGCCGTCGACTCCGGGTAGACCGAGGCCGTCGAGAGGGCGACCTTCGCGCGGGGCGCGCGCGCCGCCGCCCGGTCCGCTTGCTCTGCCACGTCTGCCACGAGGGAAAGGGTACGGGCCCGGCCGGTCACGCGGGGAGGTGGTCCAGGCGCCGCAGGATGACGCCCTCGCGCAGCGCCCAGGGGCAGATCTCCACCGCCTCGACGCCGAACAGGTCCATCGCCGCCTCCGCCACCAGGGCCCCGGCCAGCAGCTGAGCGGCCCGGGCCGCCGATACGCCGGGCAGTCCGCAGCGCTGCTCGACGGTCATGGCGGCCAGCTTCGGCACCCACGTCTCCAGTGACGAACGACTCAGCAGGCGCTGGACGTACTGGCCCTCGGCGGAGCCGGGCGCCCCGGCGATCCGGGCCAGCTGCTTGAAGGTCTTGGAGGTGGCGACGACGTGGTCGGGGCGGCCGAAGCGGGCGAACTCGCCGACCGTCCGCGCTATCTCCGCCCGCACATGGCGGCGCAGCGCCTTCACGTCGGCCGGGGCCGGCGGGTCGCCCGGCAGCCATCCGGCGGTCAGCCGGCCGGCGCCCAGCGGCAGGGACACGGCCGCGTCGGGCTCCTCGTCGATGCCGTACGCGATCTCCAGCGAGCCGCCGCCGATGTCGAGCAGCAGCAGCTTCCCGGCCGACCAGCCGAACCAGCGGCGGGCCGCGAGGAAGGTGAGCCGCGCCTCGTCCTCGCCGGTGAGGACCTGGAGGTCGACCCCCGTCTCGGCCCTCACGCGGGCGAGGACGGCGTCGGCGTTGGCGGCGTCGCGGACGGCGGAGGTCGCGAACGGCAGGACGGCCTCGCAGCCCTTCTCCTCGGCGGTGTGGACGGCGTCCCCGACGATGGTGACCAGCCGGTCGACGCCGGCGGCGCCGATCGAACCGTCCGGGTCGAGCAGTTCGGCGAGGCGCAGCTCCACCTTGTGCGAGTGGGCCGGGAGCGGGCGGGCGCCCGGGTGGGCGTCCATGACCAGCAGGTGCACCGTGTTCGAACCGACGTCGAGGACTCCGAGTCTCATGCCAGCACGCTACTGCTCCGGTGCGCCGGGCTGCGCCTACGCTGGGAGGGTGCCAAAGACGAAGAAGGCCAAGCCGGGCAAAACGGGACCCGGCACGAAGCGCGACGATCTGACGGCCGGGGCCGCCGCCCCCGAGGCGGTGCCCGCGGCGGTGCCCGCGGTCCCCGAGGACGACGAGAAGGGCCTGGACTTCCCGCGCGCCTGGGTGGAGTTCCCCGACCCGGCCGACGAGGAGCAGGTCTTCCGCTGCGACCTGACCTGGCTGACGTCCCGCTGGACGTGTGTCTTCGGCAGCGGCTGCCAGGGCATCCAGGCGGGCCGCGCCTCCGACGGCTGCTGCACGCTGGGCGCGCACTTCTCCGACGAGGACGACGAGAAGCGGGTCGCGGGGTACGTGGACCGGCTGACGCCGGAGCTGTGGGAGTTCCACGGCGAGGGGACGCGGTCGGGCTGGGTGCAGCTCGACGAGGACGGCGAGCGGCAGACGCGCCGCTGGCAGGGCTCCTGCATCTTCCAGAACCGGCCCGGTTTCGCCGGCGGCGCCGGGTGCGCCCTGCACATCCTGGCCCTGCGGGAGGGCCGCGAGCCACTGGAGACGAAGCCGGACGTGTGCTGGCAGCTGCCGGTGCGGCGGACGTACGACTGGATCGAGCGGCCCGACGACACGAAGGTCCTCCAGGTGTCGATCGGCGAGTACGACCGCCGGGGCTGGGGTCCCGGCGGGCACGACCTGCACTGGTGGTGCACGTCCGCGACCTCGGCGCACGGCGCGGGCGAGCCCGTGTACGTCACCTACCGGCCGGAGCTGACCGAGCTGATGGGCAAGGCGGCGTACGACGTGCTGGTCGAGCTGTGCGAGGCGCGGCTGGCGTCGTCGCTGCCGCTGGTGGCCCCGCACCCGGCCGACCCGGTGCGGCACCCGGCGGGCCCGGCGGCCGGCTAGCGCGGCGCAGCGGCGGGCGGCCAGGTGCGCCCCGGCGGCTGACGGATCCCGGCGGCCCGTGGGCGGGCGCGTCGGATGGTCGGCCGGGGCCGGGGCACCGCCGCCCGCGAGCCGGGTCACTGCGGCTGCGGGTCCGACGCGGGGGGTTCCGAGGCGGGCGGTTCCGACGCCGGGGGCGGGGTGTCCGTCGGCGTCGGCGGTGCGGAGGGCGGCGGCGGCTCCGTCGCCGGGGGCGGTTCGCTCGTGGCGGGCGGTCCGGTGGGCGCCGGGCCCGGGTCGGTGACCGGCGGGCCGCTGGGCGGCGCCGTGGGCCGGCTGGGCGGCCTCGGGCGGTCCGGGGCGCCGGGGCGCTCCCCCGTGCCGTACCCGGTGAGCGAGACGACCGCGCCGGAGGGGCTGACGTGGATGCGGGCGCTCCAGGGGCCGAGCGGTTCGCGGGCGCGGTCGACGGAGACGTACACCGTGACGGAGCGGCCCGGCTCCAGCGTGCCGGACGTGCGGGTCGCGTACAGCCAGGGGGCGTCGGTCCACAGGGACCAGTCGACCGGCCCCTCGCCGCTCGCGGTGAGCGTGAGCATCGTGGCGTCGCCGTACGGCCGGGCGGCCACCGTGACGCGGCCGGGGCCGGTGCGGCCGGAGAGCGCGGGCGAGGGGGCCGAGCCGCCGCCGATCACCTCGACGGAGACGTCCGGCGCCTGCCGGGGCGTACGGAACCGGGGGTCGGCGTGGGCGCTGCCCGCGTTCGCGTAGTGGCCGCTCGCGGACCTGCCGGCCGCCTCGTCGGTGGCGCTGAACGCCGGGTCGCCGCGCCCGTCGCCGAGCTCCGCGTCGCCCCGGTACGCCGCCCACAGCGCGAGTACGGGCGCCGCGACGACGGTGGCGACGACGGTGGTGGTCACCGCGCGGGCGCGCATCCGGTCGCGGCGCGCGGCCTGGTCCTTGGGGTCGAGGGGGAACCCGTCCCGCCCGAAACGCGGTCCCGCGCCGCGCGTGCGGGGGGCGTGGAGCATCGCGGCGCGCACCGCCTGGCGGGGCGCCGGCACCAGCGGGAGGGTGGCGGGGGTGACCGTGGAGCCGGGCCAGGGCCCGGCGGCCTCGGCGCGTTCGGCGCTGCGGCGGCACTGCGGGCAGTCGTCCACATGGCGCACCAGTTCCCGGCGCAGCGCCGCGGAGAGCAGCACCCGGTGGTCGCCGGTCAGCCGGGCCACGGCGGGGCACGTGCCGGTCTCGACGACGGCCAGGGCGGCGCGGGTGCGCTCCACCTCGCACGCGGCGGCGGACAGCAGCTCCCGGGCGGCCTGCGGGGCCATGCCGAGCACGGCGCCGACCTCGGCGGCGCCCATCTGGTGCCGTACCGCCAGCTCCAGGGCCTCGCGCTGCTCCGGGGTGGTGCCCGCGGCCTCCGGCCAGGCCAGGCGGGCCAGCTCGGCGCGGCGCCGCTCGGACTCCTCCGGGGGGAGGGGGGCGTGCGGAAGCACCTGGGGGCCGGCGGACTCGGACGGGCGGGGCGCGGGCGGCGCGGAAAGGGGCGCGGGCGCGGGCCAAGGGGCGTGCGGGGCGTCCGGCGGCGCGGGGCTCCGGGAGGGCGCGCCGCTGTGCCGGGCGCGCCGCCGCCGGGCCAGCTCGCGCAGGCAGGCCCAGCGGGCGAGCGCGTACAGCCACGCCTTGCGCAGCGACGGGTCGGCCGGACAGCGCCCGTGCTGGCGCTCCGCGACGGCCAGGGCCTCACCGAGGACGGCGGTCGCCGCGTCGTGGTCGCACAGCACGGACAGGCAGTAGGTGAACAGGCCGTCCAGGTAGGGCTCGTACCGGGCGGGGGGACGCTGCGCGACCGAGCGGTGCCCGCTCCGGGGCCCGCTCCGGGGCGCGCGGCGCCGCGTCCGGTGTGCGCCGGTGGTGTTCGTGGGGTGCTCCAGCCTGCTGCTCGTCACCCGGACGACCGTAGGCCGACCGAGGCACACCCCCCGTACTCCCCGCGCGCTTTTAAGCCTTATGGGTGAACGTATCCCTCAAAAGAGGACAGCGGGATTTGCCAATGTCCTGTGTCGGTCCTACAGGGGCGGCCCGCGGGAGGGCGCCCGGGTGCGCAGGGCCCGCTGTCAGTGGCGGCCGCTACGGTGGGCCGCATGGCTGCCCGTACGAAATCCTCCAAGGACCGGCCGTCCTACCGCTGCACCGAGTGCGGCTGGACGACCGCCAAGTGGCTCGGCCGCTGCCCCGAGTGCCAGGCGTGGGGGACGGTGGAGGAGTACGGCGGCGCGCCCGCCGTCCGGACCACGGCCGCGGGGCCGGTGTCGACGGCGGCCGTGCCGATCGGGCAGGTCGACGGGCGGCAGGCCACGGCCCGCTCGACGGGCGTGGACGAGCTGGACCGGGTGCTGGGCGGGGGGCTCGTGCCCGGCGCGGTGGTGCTGCTCGCGGGCGAGCCCGGCGTCGGCAAGTCGACGCTGCTGCTGGACGTGGCGGCGAAGGCGGCGAGCTCCGAGCACCCGACGCTGTATGTGACGGGTGAGGAGTCGGCGAGCCAGGTGCGGCTGCGGGCCGACCGGATCGGGGCGCTCCACGACCATCTGTACCTGGCGGCGGAGACGGACCTGTCGGCGGTGCTGGGCCACCTGGACGCGGTGAAGCCGTCCCTGCTGATCCTCGACTCGGTGCAGACCGTGGCGTCCCCGGAGATCGACGGGGCGCCGGGCGGCATGGCGCAGGTGAGGGAGGTGGCCGGTGCGCTGATCCGGGCGTCCAAGGAGCGGGGCATGGCCACGCTGCTGGTCGGCCACGTCACGAAGGACGGCGCCATCGCGGGGCCCCGCCTGCTGGAGCACCTGGTGGACGTGGTGCTGCACTTCGAGGGCGACCGGCACGCGCGCCTGCGGCTGGTGCGGGGCGTGAAGAACCGGTACGGGGCGACCGACGAGGTGGGCTGCTTCGAGCTGCACGACGAGGGCATCGTGGGCCTGGCCGACCCCAGCGGCCTGTTCCTGACCCGCCGCGCCGAGCCCGTGCCGGGCACCTGCCTGACGGTGACGCTGGAGGGGCGGCGGCCGCTGGTCGCGGAGGTCCAGGCGCTGACGGTCGACTCGCAGATCCCCTCTCCGCGGCGCACGACCTCCGGTCTGGAGACGTCCCGGGTGTCGATGATGCTGGCGGTGCTGGAGCAGCGCGGGCGGATCAGCGCGCTGGGCAAGCGGGACATCTACAGCGCGACGGTCGGCGGCGTACGGCTGTCCGAGCCGGCGGCGGACCTGGCGATCGCGCTGGCGCTGGCGTCCGCGGCGTCCGACACACCGCTGCCGAAGAACCTGGTGGCCATCGGCGAGGTCGGGCTCGCCGGGGAGGTGCGGCGCGTGACGGGCGTGCAGCGGCGCCTGGCCGAGGCGCACCGGCTGGGCTTCACCCACGCGCTGGTCCCGACGGACCCGGGGAAGGTGCCCGCCGGGATGCGGGTCATCGAGGTCGCCGACGTGGGCGACGCCCTGCGGGTCCTCCCCCGCACGCGCCGCGGCCAGGGCGCCTCCGCGGGGGCGGGCAAGGCGGCCGCGGCGGAGGGCTAGGGGCCGGCGCCGGGCGGGCTAAGGGCCGGTCCGGGGCAGGGGGGATTCCTCGGCCGAGCCACTGCCGCGGTGCGGGTCGCTAGACTTTGGGCTGGTCTCGCCCACCCGTACGAGCCGGAGGAGTGCAGTGGCAGCCAACGACCGGGCAACACCCGGAAAGTCGGGCGGAGGCTCCGGCAACGAAGCGCTGATGCGCGCGTCCCTCAGCGCGGTCGCCCCCGGCACGGCGCTCCGGGACGGTCTGGAGCGCATCCTCCGCGGCAACACGGGCGGTCTGATCGTCCTCGGCATGGACAAGACGGTCGAGTCCATGTGCACCGGCGGTTTCGTGCTGAACGTCGAGTTCACCGCGACCCGTCTGCGCGAGCTGTGCAAGCTCGACGGCGCGCTCATCCTCGACAAGGACATCACCAAGATCCTCCGTGCCGGCGTCCAGCTGGTCCCGGACGCGTCCATCCCGACCGAGGAGACCGGCACCCGGCACCGCACGGCGGACCGGGTCTCCAAGCAGTGCGGCTTCCCGGTGATCTCCGTGTCGCAGTCGATGCGGCTGATCGCCCTGTACGTGGACGGCGAGCGCCGCGTCCTGGAGGAATCCGCCGCGATCCTGTCGCGCGCGAACCAGGCCCTGGCCACGCTGGAGCGGTACAAGCTGCGCCTGGACGAGGTGGCGGGCACGCTCTCCGCGCTGGAGATCGAGGACCTGGTCACCGTCCGGGACGTCACCGCCGTCGCGCAGCGCCTGGAGATGGTCCGCCGGATCGCCACGGAGATCGCGGAGTACGTGGTCGAGCTCGGCACCGACGGCCGCCTCCTGGCGCTCCAGCTGGACGAGCTGATCGCGGGCGTGGAGCCCGAGCGCGAGCTGGTCGTACGGGACTACGTGCCCGAGCCGACCGCGAAGCGGTCCCGTACGGTCGCGGAGGCGCTGACCGAGCTGGACGCGCTGTCCCACGCGGAGCTGCTGGAGCTGCCGACGGTGGCCCGCGCGCTCGGCTACAGCGGTTCGCCCGAGACCCTCGACTCGGCCGTGTCGCCGCGCGGCTACCGCCTGCTGGCGAAGGTCCCGCGCCTGCCCGGCGCGATCATCGAGCGGCTCGTGGAGCACTTCGGCGGGCTGCAGAAGCTGCTCGCCGCGAGCGTGGACGACCTGCAGACCGTGGACGGCGTCGGCGAGGCCCGCGCCCGCAGCGTCCGCGAGGGCCTGTCGCGGCTGGCCGAGTCGTCGATCCTCGAACGGTACGTCTGAGCCCTCCAGGCCCTCGGGCACCCACACCCGGGATCCCGACGGCTCGCCCGGACTGACGCTCCGGCAGGTCCGGGCGTCCCGATAGGACCGGGCGGCCCGGCAGGTCCGGACGACCCGATAGGACCGGACGACCCGGCAGGTCCGGGCGTCCCGATGGGACCGGGCGGCCCGGAAGGAACCGACGGGCTCCGACGGACACCCGAGGACCTCGCCGACCCGGGACCCCAGGTCGGGCCCGCGGACCCGCCCGCAGGGGCGGCGGACCGCCCCAACGGGCGACGGACCCCAACGGCCCCGAAGGCCCCCGGACCGGGCCGCTCAGTCCTTCGCCAGCGTGATGGACGACCGCAGCACGCCCTTGACGCCCGGCACGGTGGCCTCCGCCAGATAGGTGCCGGGGCCCGCCGTCTTCACCGGCGGCGTGGCGCAGCGGGGCGCGCTGTGGCGGCGGTCCCACTCGATCACGTACGTGGCGGTGCCCCCGCCCGGCACGGCGACGTACACGCTGCCGGGGCCCTTGGGGCAGTCCTTGGACGACCAGATCTCGTCGCCCGCCTCGTCACTGATCGTCAGGACGGCCGTCGCGGGGCCCAGGTCGGTCTTGCAGCCGGCGCCGGAGCTGTTCCGCGCGGTCAGCCGGAACCGCGGCTTCTCCCCCGGCGCGTACGAGACCTGGGTGCTGCTCAGCGTCAGCTGCAGGGCGCCCGGCGCGCAGTTCGGCAGCGGCGAGTCGGCCGGGACCCGCTGGGCCGAGCCCGTACCGGAGCCGCCCGCGCCGCCCGCGCCGCCCGTGCCCGCGCCGCCGGAACCGGAGCCCGCGCCGCCGCCCGTGCCGGAGCCCGCGGAGCCGCCGACGGCACCCGTGCCGGAACCGCCCGTGCCCGGCCCCGTACCGGAACCGCTCGAACCGGAACCGCCCGTGGCGCCGGGGCTCTCGGAGGCGCCGGCCTCGTCGCGGCCACCGGGCTGCGCGCTGATGGCGGAACCGGAGGGCGAGGGGCCCGGCGTGATGGACGGGGCGGGCGAGCCGGCGTTGGCGCCGTCGGCACCCGGCCGGGAGCCGCCGTCACGCGAGCTGACGAACCATACGATCAGCACGGCGAGCAGCGCGATCACGGCCGCGACGACCGCCCTCCGCCGCCAGTAGATGGAGGAGGGAAGCGGCCCGACCGGATTGCGCAGAGATCCCACGGCGAAAACTGTACGAGAGATCGGCGCCAACTCCCGCCCCACCCGCCGCTGGTACGCCAGATTTTGCCGATGATCACATCTCCGTGGCCGGTTTGCGAGCACCCGCCGCGCGCGTCTTCGGTGGATGGCGCCGAACGGGTGGTTCCGGGGGCCGGGTACCGTCCGTCCTCATGAGTGAGGACCTCTATCGCACCGTCACCGACTTCGCCCGGGACACACCGGCCTGGGTGCACGTCACCGCCGAGATCGGCACCGACGCCGGACTGCTGATATTCGGCGTGCTGTTCGTCGTCGCCTGGTGGCGGGTGCGCCCCGCCGACGGGCGGGCGGTGGCCGTCGCCGCGCTCGCGCCGGTCGCCACCGCCTTCGGCTACGTCGTCAGCGAGACGCTGAAGTCGCTGGTGGACGAGGAGAGGCCGTGCCGGGCCGTGGTGGGCGCCGTCGCCTCGATCGCCGAGTGCCCGCCGTACGGGGACTGGTCGTTCCCGAGCAACCACTCGGCCATCGCCGGCGCGTCCGCGATGGCGCTGGCGCTGGCGTGGCGGCGCATCGCGTGGCTGACGATGCCGCTGGCCGTGGTGATGGCGTTCTCGCGGGTGTTCGTGGGCGTCCACTACCCGCACGACGTCGCCGCGGGCCTGATCGTGGGCGCGCTGGCGGTCGTCCTGTTCGTCCGGCTGCTGACCGGCCCGGCCCAGCGGCTGGTGGAGACGATGCGGACGAGCCGCTCGGGCGCCGCGCGGTGGCTGGCCGGGCCCGGGCCCGACGTGGACCTGGCGACGGCGGTGCCCCGGCAGCGCACCCGCGGCCGGCGTGCCGCCCCGCGCCGCGAGTCGGGCCGCCGCCGGGTGTCCTGACCACCGCGGCCGGCCCTCCGGGGCGCCACCAGGCCTCCGGGGCGCCGCCCGTCTCCGGGAGGAGGCGCCGCCCGGTCCCCGGGAGGGGCCGCGGCGGGGGCTTCCCGGGGGGCGCGGCGGGCGGGAGCGCGGAAAACCGGACCGGCCGTGTCAGGATCGGAGGGTCATGACTGCGACCGAGACTCCTGAAGCGGCCCCGCTCCCCCCGGCCCCGGCCTCCCCCGCCCCCGCCGCCCCGTCCCCCGCGTCCGCCCCCGCCGCGCCGGTCGTGCCGGGCGCGGCGGAGCGGCTCCACACGCCCGTCCTCGCCTGGTTCGAGCAGCACGCGCGCGATCTGCCCTGGCGGCGCCCCGAGGCGGGCGCCTGGGGTGTGATGGTCAGCGAGTTCATGCTCCAGCAGACGCCCGTGAACCGGGTCCTGCCGGTGTACGAGCAGTGGATGGCCCGCTGGCCGCGCCCCGCCGCGCTGGCGGCCGAGGCGCCCGGCGAGGCGGTCCGCGCCTGGGGCCGCCTCGGCTACCCGCGCCGCGCGCTGCGGCTGCACGGCGCGGCCGTCGCCATAACGGAACGGCACGGCGGCGACGTGCCCCACGACCACGCCCAGCTGCTGGCGCTGCCCGGCATCGGGGAGTACACGGCGGCGGCGGTGGCGTCGTTCGCGTACGGCAGGCGGCATCCGGTGCTGGACACCAACGTGCGCCGCGTCTTCGCCCGCGCGGTGACCGGCGTCCAGTACCCGCCGAACGCCACGACCGCCGCCGAGCGCCGCCTCGCCCGCGCCCTCCTGCCCGACGACGAGGCGACGGCGGCCCGCTGGGCGGCGGCCTCCATGGAGCTGGGCGCCCTGGTGTGCACGGCGCGCGGCGAGGACTGCGGGCGCTGCCCCATCGCGCGGGCGTGCGCCTGGCGCCTGGCCGGGAAGCCCGCCCACGACGGCCCGCCCCGGCGCGGCCAGACGTACGCGGGCACCGACCGGCAGGTGCGGGGCAAGCTGCTCGCCGTACTGCGCGAGGCGACCGGCCCGGTGCCGCAGTCCGCGCTGGACGCCGTGTGGCACGACGCGGTGCAGCGCGCGCGGGCCCTGGACGGCCTGGTCGCGGACGGCCTGGTGGAGCCGCTGGACGGCGGCCGCTACCGGCTCCCGTCGGCCTGACCGGCCCCGGCCCCCCGGACCGCACCCTCGCCGCTGCGAGCCCGGCCCCCACCGGGCCCGCCCCGCGCCACCGGCGAGGCACCGGGCCGGGACCGCGCCACGGCCCCCGCCCGCCGCGCGATGGGGCCCGCCCCGCGCCACGGCGCGCCCGCACCGCGTGCCTCACCGCACCGCTCCCGCCCCGGTGTCCCCTCCCGCGCCAACCGTCTCGCTCCGCGTCCCCGCCCTCACGCACCGCTGTGACAACGCCGCTGTTACACAACCGATGGACAGCCGTGCGCCCGCCGAAGGGTGGACCGCACAGTGCCGTGACAAGCGCTCCGTAACTTCTCGTGATGTCAGCGCGGGACACCGGCCGAAGGGGCCGGGGAGCGCTGCGGGGACCACGGCTTGTCACGGGGAAACGGAGGCGGTTCGGATGGCGCACGGCGAGGTGCTCGGATTCGAGGAGTACGTACGCACGCGGCAGGACGCCCTCCTGCGCAGCGCCCGGCGGCTGGTACCGGACCCGGTCGACGCGCAGGACCTCCTCCAGACCGCGCTGGCCCGCACCTTCGGCCGCTGGGACGGCATAGCCGACAAGTCCCTCGCCGACGCCTACCTGCGCCGCGTCATGATCAACACCCGGACCGAGTGGTGGCGCGCCCGCAAGCTGGAGGAGGTGCCCACCGAGCAGCTGCCCGACGCGTCCGTGGACGACGCCACCGAGCAGCACGCGGACCGGGCGCTGCTGATGGACGTGCTGAAGGTGCTCGCGCCGAAGCAGCGCAGCGTCGTCGTGCTGCGCCACTGGGAGCAGATGAGCACCGAGGAGACCGCCGCCGCGCTCGGCATGTCGACCGGTACGGTGAAGAGCACACTGCACCGCGCGCTCGCCCGGCTCCGCCAGGAGCTGGAGAGCCGGGACCTCGACGCCCGCGCCCTGGAGCGGACCGACCGTGCCGCCGAGGGCGCCGGACACGCCGTCGAGGGCGCCCGGCGCGGCGGCGGGGCCCGGCGTCCGCGGCACGGCGCGCGGGTGGTGGAGCAGCGGCGTCACGGACAGGAGCAGGAGCGGTGCGCGGCCTGAGCGGCAGCAGCCTGAGCGGCACACACGGGAACGGCGGCGCACGCCCGCCGGAGCCCGGCGGCGGCAGAGCGGCGGGGAGAGCGGCGGTGGCCGGGCTCGCCGCCGCAGGCGTGCTCGGCCTGCTCACGGCCGCCTGCTCCACCGGGGGCACCGGCACACGCGACGAGGGCGCAGCCCCGGCGGAGCAGGCGGCCCCGTCCGGCCGGCCCAGCGCGTCCGCGTCGGCCGCTTCGCCGTTCCGGCGGGTCGACGTGATCGCGCTGCTGAAGGCCGACCCCAAGGTCGGCGAGCAGGTGAAGCGGGACCTCAAGCCGTGCGCGGCCGACGCCTACCCGGTGGACACCTCGTACGGGAACCTCACCGGCACGGGCGTCGCCGACGTCGTCGTCAACGTCATGACGTGCGGCGACGCGGTGGGCGTCGGCACCTATGTGTACCGGCTGCGGGACAAGTCGTATGAGAACGTGTTCGCGCTGGAGGAGCCGGCGGTCTACTCGGAGATCGACCGGGGCGATCTGGTCGTGACCAAGCAGGTGTACGCGAAGGGCGACCCGATCGCCTATCCGTCCGGCGAGGACGTGATCACCTACCGCTGGTCGTCGGACCGGTTCACCGAGCACTACGTGGTGCACAACGAGTACAGCAAGGCGGTCGAGGGCGGGGACATCACCGGTCCCGCGCCGACCGGGCCGAGTGAGAACTGAAGCAGAGGCGACGGGCGCGGGAGGGCGCGGTATGGCGGAGACGCACGTCCTGTTCGTGGAGGACGACGACGTCATCCGGGAGGCCACGCAGCTGGCCCTGGAGCGGGACGGCTTCACGGTCACGGCGATGCCGGACGGGCTGTCCGGGCTTGACGCGTTCCGGGCGCGCCAGCCGGACATCGCCCTGCTGGACGTGATGCTGCCCGGCATGGACGGGGTGAGCCTGTGCCGCCGCATCCGGGACGAGTCGACCGTGCCGGTGATCATGCTGTCGGCGCGGGCTGACTCGATCGACGTCGTGCTGGGCCTGGAGGCGGGCGCCGACGACTACGTCACCAAGCCGTTCGACGGGGCCGTGCTGATGGCGCGGATCAGGGCCGTGCTGCGCCGCTTCGAGAACGCGGGCGGCGCCGCGGGCGCGGACGCGGACGGGCGGGGCGGGCGCGCCGAGCACGGGCTGCTCGCCTTCGGGGACCTGGAGGTCGACACGGAGGGCATGGAGGTGCGCCGGGGCGGGGAGCCGGTCGCGCTCACGCCGACGGAGATGCGGCTGCTGCTGGAGTTCTCGTCCGCGCCGGGCACCGTGCTGTCGCGGGACAAGCTGCTGGAGCGGGTCTGGGACTACGGCTGGGGCGGTGACACGCGGGTGGTGGACGTCCATGTGCAGCGGCTGCGCGCCAAGATCGGCCAGGACCGGATCGAGACCGTCCGCGGCTTCGGATACAAGCTCAAGGCCTGACGACGGATGAAGCAGCCTGCACTGCGGACGGGCGTGCGGTGGAAGATCTCCGTCGCGATCGCCGGCGTGGGCGCCCTGATCGCGATGGCGCTGAGCCTCGTCGTCCACAACGCCGCCCGGGTGTCGATGCTCGACAACGCCCGCGAGGTGCAGATGGAGCGGCTCGTCTTCGCACAGCGCGTGTACGAGGCGTCCAAGCCGAAGGAGCCCCGCTTCGGCACCAAGCTCAACGACCCGAACCTGCCGCGCGAGCTGGACCGGCTGATGGCGCGCAAGCACCGGGGCACGTATGTGGAGGAGCACGCGGACGGCGCGCCGGACGTGTGGGCGGCGGTGCCGCTGGGCAACGGCGACGTGCTGTCGCTGCACACGCCGTTCGCGGACCGCAGCGCGACGGTGATGCGGCGGCTGGACGAGGCGCTGATCGTCGGCTCGGTGTCGGTGGTGTTCGCCGGGTCGGCTCTCGGGGTGCTGATCGGCGGGCAGCTGTCGCGGCGGCTGCGGAAGGCCGCGGCGGCCGCCGGGAAGGTCGCGCAGGGCAACACGGACGTGCGGGTGCGGGACGCGATCGGCGGTGTCGTACGCGATGAGACGGACGAGCTGGCGCGGGCGGTGGACGCCCTGACGGACGCCCTGCACGAGCGGATCGAGGCGGAGCGGCGGGTCACGGCGGACATCGCGCACGAGCTGCGCACCCCCGTCACGGGCCTGCTGACGGCGGCCGAGCTGCTGCCGCCGGGCCGCCCGACGGAGCTGGTGCGGGACCGGGCGCGGGCGATGCGCACGCTGGTGGAGGACGTGCTGGAGGTGGCCCGGCTGGACAGCGCGTCGGAGCGGGCCGAGCTCCAGGAGATCGCGCTCGGCGAGTTCGTCAGCCGCCGGGTGGCGTTGCTGAACCCGGACGCGGTGGTGCGGGTGGTGCACGAGTCGTGGGTGAGCACGGACCCGCGCCGGCTGGAGCGCATTCTCGGCAATCTGCTGACCAACGCCGCCAAGTACGGCAGGCCGCCGGTCGAGGTGACCGTGGAGGGCCGGGTCCTGCGGGTACGGGACCACGGGCCCGGGTTCCCCGAGGCGCTGCTGCGCGAGGGGCCGAGCCGGTTCCGTACGGGCGCCAGCGACCGGGGCCGGGCGGGCGCCGGGCACGGGCTGGGCCTGACCATCGCGGCGGGCCAGGCGCGGGTGCTGGGCGCCCGGCTCACCTTCCGCAACGCCGCGGTGCCGGAGGGGCCCGGCCCGCAGACGCCCGATGGCACCGGCCCTGGGGCGGGCGGTGCCATCGCTGTGCTGTGGCTGCCGGAGCACGCTCCGACGAACACGGGGAGCTTCCCGATGATCCCGTTCCCGGACGAGGACTGAGCCTCACGGGAACGGGCGGGGGCGTCCGCGCGGCCGGGGGTGTCCTTAGAGGACGACGCCCTCGGCGCGCAGGAACTTCGCCGGGTTGACGGCCGAGCCGTAGTTCGGCGTCGTGCGGATCTCGAAGTGCAGGTGCGGGCCGGAGGAGTTGCCGGTGTTGCCGGACCGGGCGATGTTCTGGCCGGTCTTCACCTTCGAGCCGATCTTCACGTTGATCTTCGAGAGGTGCGCGTACTGGGAGTACGTGCCGTTGGAGTGCTTGATGACGATGGCGTTGCCGTAGGCCGGGCCGTCGCCGCCGCCGTTGGGGCCGGCCTTGACGACGATGCCGCTGTGGGTGGCCTTCACGGGGGTGCCGACCGGGACGGCGAAGTCCTGGCCCGAGTGCTTGCTCGCCCACATGGCGCCGCCCTGGTTGTAGCTGGCGGTCAGCGTGTAGCCGTTGACGGGCTTGACCCAGCCGAGGGCCTTCTTCTTCGCCTTCTTGGCGGCGACGGCCTTCTGGGTGGCGGCCTTGACCGCGGCGGCCTTGACGGCCTTCGCCTTGGCGGCCTGCTGGGCGGCGTGCGCCTGGGCCTGGGCCTGGGCGGCGACGGCGCCGGCGGTGTCCATGGCGAGCGGAGCCTTGGCCTCGGCCGCGACGGCCGACGCACCTGCTCCGAACACCGTGGCGACTCCCATGCCGGCGGCAGCGAGGGCGACGACGGCGTTACGGGTGGGGTGCTTGGCGCGCTGCGACATACGAGGTGAACCTCCGGGTGGGGGGATGGGACCGAGCCGTCGGCACGAGCGGCGTACCGGGCTTCGGTCATCCTTGGTACCGGCTTCTCCCGGCATGTCCCAAACGCCGTTTCTACGACATACAGTCGTAGTGCCCCGTGTGTGACGCGAACACTTGACGCCCGGCGCGATCCCCTCACCACCCTTGAGATATCACCCCAAAGAGGACATTCTCCCCGCATCTCCAAGGCTGACGGGCCCCGTCACCCCGCAACGCGCCCCCCGCCCGGCCGGCGGCCCCGCCCGAGCGCTTGATCACCTCCGGGAAGCGCACCCGCGGAAAAGATGCAACGGGGCAACAGCGCACTATTCCGCCTAGTACATCCGGATTGCCCTGTGCGCATCGTCACCAGGAAGGGCCCCGCCTCCTTCCTGAGCGGCCCTCGCTCCGGGACCCTTTCGCCATGAGACCCGTGACGCGCACCACGCAGACACGCAAGCCGGCACGTACGTCCCTGACCGCCCGCGCCACCGCGCTCGGCCTCGCCGCGCTCCTCGCCTGGACCGTCCAGGGCGCGACCGGCGCACCCGCCGGCGCCGGCCCGTCCGACACCGGCCTCAAGGGCGCCATCGACGAGATCCTCACCGATCCGCGCCTCGACGGCGCCGCGGCGGGGGTCGTCGTCGCCGACGCCGACACCGGCGCGACCCTCTACCAGCGGGACAGCGGCGACCGTCTGATGCCCGCCTCCAACACCAAGATCCCCACGTCGGTGGCCGCCATGGCCCTCCTCGGCCCCGACCACCGCTTCCGCACGGAGGTGCTGGCCACCGGCCGCCAGTACGCCGGCGCCCTCCACGGCGACCTCTACCTGCGCGGCACCGGCGACCCCACCACCCTGGCCGCCGACTACGACCGGCTCGCCGCGCGCGTCGCCGCCGCCGGGATCCGCCGGGTCACCGGCCGCCTCGTCGCCGACGACACCCGCTTCGACGCCAACCGGCTGGGCCGCTCCTGGGCGGCGGACGACGAGTCCTCGTACTACTCCGCGCAGATCTCCGCACTCACCCTCGCCCCCGACACCGACTACGACGCCGGCACCGTCATCGTCGAGGCGGCCCCCACCGCCGGCGGGCAGCGCCCCGCCGTCACCCTCACCCCCCGCACCGACTACGTCCGCGTGGACAACCGGGCGACCACCGTGGGCAGCGGCCGCCCCGACACCCTCACCATCGAGCGCGCCCACGGCACCAACACGCTGGTGATCCGCGGCGAGATCCCGGTGGGCGCCTCCCCCACCAAGGAGTGGATCACCGTCGACGAGCCGACCGGGTACGCGACCGCCGTCTTCGCGGACGCGCTGGCCGCCCACGGCGTCCGCGTGGAGGGCCCGACCCGGCTCGGCCTGGCCGCGCCCTCGTCGGCGAGGCCCGTCGCGGTGCACCAGTCGATGCCGCTCAGGCAGCTGATGCACCCGTTCATGAAGCTCTCGAACAACATGCACGCCGAGGCCCTCACCAAGGCCGTCGGCCACGAGGTGTCCGGCAGCGGCACCTGGAGCGCGGGGCTCGCCGCCATCGACGACTACCTCGCGAAGGAGGGCGTCGACACGTCGGTGGTCCGGCAGGCCGACGGCTCGGGCCTGTCCCGGATGAACCTCTTCCCGGCCCGGCAGCTCGCCGATCTGCTCCTCGCCGTGCGGGACGCCCCCTGGTACGCCGACTGGTACGCCTCCCTGCCGGTCGCCTGCGACCCGGACCGGGCCGTCGGCGGCACGCTGCGGCGCCGGATGTGCGACACCCCGGCCGCGCTGAACGCCCGCGGCAAGACCGGCACCCTGACCGGAGCGTCGGCGCTCTCCGGCTACGTCACGGACGCGGCCGGCCGCCGGCTCGTCTACAGCGTGGTCCTCAACAACCACCTGGCGTCCTCCGTGAAGGACATCGAGGACGCGATCGTGGTCACCCTCGCCTCGTCCGACACGGCGGCGGGCGACATCGCCCAGGCGTCCCCCCGCCCCGAACGGCGCACCGCGCCCCCGGCCCCGTCCCTGGAGTGCACCTGGCTCAAGCCGCGGACCGGCTGCTGACGCCCCTCCCGGCCGCCGGGCCTCCCGCCTCCCGCGAGGCGTGAAAAGGGCCCGCCCCGGACCGTGGTGCACGGTCCGGGGCGGGCCCCTTCAGGCTTCAGCCTCGATGCGCGTCGCGCGTCAGGCGTCCTTGGACAGGTTCGGTCCGGCGCCGCCGGCCGCCTCGATCGGCGGGGCGTCCGGCAGAGCCGACTTCTCCTCGCCGCGGAAGGTGAACTTCTTCTCCTCACCCTCGCCCTCGGTGTCCACGACCACGATGTGACCGGGGCGCAGCTCGCCGAAGAGGATCTTCTCCGACAGGATGTCCTCGATCTCGCGCTGGATCGTCCGGCGCAGCGGACGGGCACCCAGCACGGGGTCGTAGCCCTTCTTCGCCAGGAGGATCTTGGCGTCACCGCTGAGCTCGATGCCCATGTCGCGGTCCTTCAGACGCTCGTCCACCTTGGCGATCATGAGGTCGACGATCTGGATGATGTCGTCCTGGCTGAGCTGGTGGAAGACGACCGTGTCGTCGACACGGTTCAGGAACTCGGGGCGGAAGTGCTGCTTCAGCTCCTCGTTGACCTTCGCCTTCATCCGGTCGTAGCCGGTCTTGACGTCGCCCTGGGCGGCGAAGCCCAGGTTGAAGCCCTTGGAGATGTCCCGGGTCCCGAGGTTGGTCGTCATGATGATGACCGTGTTCTTGAAGTCCACGACCCGGCCCTGGGAGTCGGTCAGGCGACCGTCCTCCAGGATCTGGAGCAGGGAGTTGAAGATGTCGGGGTGGGCCTTCTCGACCTCGTCGAAGAGGACGACGGAGAACGGCTTGCGGCGCACCTTCTCGGTGAGCTGGCCGCCCTCCTCGTAGCCCACGTATCCGGGCGGGGAGCCGAAGAGGCGGGACACGGTGTGCTTCTCGCTGAACTCCGACATGTCGAGCGAGATCATCGCGTCCTCGTCGCCGAAGAGGAACTCGGCGAGCGTCTTGGACAGCTCGGTCTTACCGACACCGGACGGGCCGGCGAAGATGAACGAGCCACCGGGGCGCTTCGGGTCCTTGAGGCCGGCCCGCGTACGGCGGATGGCCTGCGACAGGGCCTTGATGGCGTCCTTCTGGCCGATGACGCGCTTGTGGAGCTCGTCCTCCATGCGGAGCAGACGGGAGGACTCCTCCTCCGTCAGCTTGAAGACCGGGATGCCGGTGGCGGTCGCGAGGACCTCGGCGATCAGCTCGCCGTCGACCTCGGCGACGACGTCCATGTCGCCGGCCTTCCACTCCTTCTCCCGCTTGGCCTTGGCGGCCAGGAGCTGCTTCTCCTTGTCGCGCAGCGACGCGGCCTTCTCGAAGTCCTGCGCGTCGATCGCGGACTCCTTGTCCCGGCGGACGGAGGCGATCTTCTCGTCGAACTCGCGGAGGTCCGGCGGCGCGGTCATCCGGCGGATGCGCATCCGGGAACCGGCCTCGTCGATCAGGTCGATCGCCTTGTCCGGCAGGAAGCGGTCGGAGATGTACCGGTCGGCCAGCGTGGCGGCCTGGACGAGCGCCTCGTCCGTGATGGACACACGGTGGTGCGCCTCGTACCGGTCGCGCAGACCCTTGAGGATCTCGATCGTGTGCGGCAGCGACGGCTCGGCGACCTGGATGGGCTGGAAGCGGCGCTCCAGCGCGGCGTCCTTCTCCAGGTACTTGCGGTACTCGTCGAGCGTGGTGGCGCCGATGGTCTGGAGCTCACCGCGGGCCAGCATCGGCTTCAGGATCGACGCGGCGTCGATGGCACCCTCGGCGGCGCCCGCACCCACGAGGGTGTGGAGCTCGTCGATGAAGAGGATGATGTCGCCGCGCGTGCGGATCTCCTTGAGGACCTTCTTCAGGCGCTCCTCGAAGTCACCGCGGTACCGGGAGCCGGCGACCAGCGCGCCGAGGTCCAGGGTGTAGAGGTGCTTGTCCTTGAGGGTCTCGGGCACCTCGCCCTTGACGATGGCCTGCGCCAGGCCCTCGACGACGGCGGTCTTGCCGACGCCGGGCTCGCCGATGAGGACCGGGTTGTTCTTCGTACGGCGGGACAGCACCTGCATGACCCGCTCGATCTCCTTCTCGCGCCCGATGACCGGGTCGAGCTTGGATTCGCGGGCGGCCTGGGTGAGGTTGCGGCCGAACTGGTCGAGGACCAGGGACGTGGACGGCGTGCCCTCGGCGGGTCCGCCGGCGGTGGCCGCCTCCTTGCCCGTGGAGTAGCCGGAGAGCAGCTGGATGACCTGCTGCCGCACCCGGTTGAGATCGGCGCCCAGCTTCACGAGGACCTGGGCGGCGACGCCCTCGCCCTCGCGGATCAGGCCGAGCAGGATGTGCTCGGTGCCGATGTAGTTGTGGCCGAGCTGAAGGGCCTCGCGGAGCGACAGCTCCAGCACCTTCTTGGCACGGGGCGTGAAGGGGATGTGCCCGGACGGGGCCTGCTGGCCCTGGCCGATGATCTCCTCCACCTGCTGGCGGACCGCCTCGAGCGAAATCCCGAGGCTCTCCAGGGCCTTAGCGGCGACACCCTCACCCTCGTGGATCAGGCCCAGGAGGATGTGCTCGGTGCCGATGTAGTTGTGGTTGAGCATCCGGGCTTCTTCCTGAGCCAGGACGACAACCCGCCGCGCGCGGTCGGTGAACCTCTCGAACATCGTTAATCGCTCCTCAGAGCGGTCAGGCAGTAAGGGGTCGGTCCCCTCCCTGTCCTTCCGCAGCTTAGTCCCGCAAGCGGGGACCGCTCATTCCAACTGCCGACACCCGTCGATGGCCTCCTGACCCCGAACGCCGACAAATGCTCCAACCCGATGGTGCGAGACGATGTTCCCGCAGGCCAGGCAGATACCCGTACCGGCAGTACGCCGATGGCGAACGTGAGACGTCCGCGCCTGCGTGTCGCCCCTCCCCACTAGGCATGTCTTACCCGCAAGCAGTGACAGTCCATGCGGCGCACCCCCGGGGCCTCAGCTACGGGCGAACATCCTTGCGTGGCGGTCCGCCCCCGCACACCTCCGGAACGCGCACGCAGCGCGATCACCGCCGCACTTTCCGTAACTTCCGGCGGTCGTCGGAAGTTCCCCCGGCATGGCGCCCATCGTCCCCGTTCCCGCTCCCCGTCCGCCGCTCGGCGGGCGCCCCTCGCGTCCGGGATGGCCGTCCGTCGCGCGCTGGTACGAGGACCGGCTGGGCTGGGCGACCGCCGGAGGGCCGCCGGCGCGGCTGCTGACCGGGGTGCGCTTCGACGTCCTGGACCTGCCGTCCGCAGCCGGACTCGCCGTGCTGCGGCGGGTGCCGGGCGAGTGGCCGGTCGCGGTGGCCGGGCGCCGGATGCGCGTCCTGGTGGCCCCGGGGAGCGCCGACGAGCTTCCCGGTCTCCTGGACTGGCTGGAGTGGGGCGGGGTACCCCTGGACCTGGCCGTGTGGGGAGCGGGCGGGCGGATGACCGCCCCCACTCCCCCGGGCTGGGAGGCGTCGGGCGCGCCCGGTGCCTCCGTGTGGCTGCGTCCGCCGGAGCCGGGGCGCGAGGTGGAGGCCACCCTCGCGGGGCTTCCGGGGATCGGCGCCGCGGGGCCTTCGGACGGCTCCGGGCTGGTGCGGCTGGTGGCCGTGGCCGCGGCGGAGTGCCACCGGGCCCGGCTGCTGGCCGCCCGCGCTCGCCCCGGCCGCGGCCGGGGCGTTCCCCGGCGGTGACGGCGCCGGTGCGCGCGGGGCGCGCCGGCCTCCCGTACGGCATCGGTCACACGGGGACCCGCGGGCCCGCCTCGGGGCGCGGGCCGGGCGTCCGGTGCGTCCGGCCCGGCCTGACGGGTCCGGCTCGGGCCGCGGGTGCGGCCTGGTGCCGGGAGGCCGCCGGTCAGCGGTTGGCGTCCTCGTACGCCTGGCGCACCTCGGCCGGGACGCGGCCGCGGTCGTTGACCGGGTAGCCGTTCTCCTTCGCCCACGCGCGGATCTTCGCGGTGTCCGGGCTGCCGCTCGCGGAGGCGCGGCCCTTGCCGCGGCCGCCCGCGGTGCGGCCGCCGGTGCGCCGGCCGCTCTTGGTGTACGGCTCGAGCAGGGAACGCAGCTTGTCCGCGTTGGCGGTGGTGAGGTCGATCTCGTAGGTCTTGCCGTCCAGAGCGAACGTCACCGTCTCGTCCGCCTCGCCGCCGTCGAGGTCGTCGACAAGAAGGACCTGAACCTTCTGCGCCACCGGATTTCCTTTCATCGAAAATGCAGTACGCGGAAAGGAAACCGCTTTTCCCGGAAAAACACAAACCCTTGGGACGGGTTCAGAACCGCGAGAACGCGGGAAACATACGCGATTCGGACATAGGGCTCGCTTCCGGGGGCCCGTCACAGGTGCAGAAGCATCCGGCTGTTGCCCAAGGTGTTCGGCTTCACCCGTTCGAGACCGAGGAACTCCGCGACGCCCTCGTCATAGGAACGCAGGAGCTCGCTGTAGACATCTCCGTCGACCGGCGTCTCGCCGATCTCCACGAAGCCGTGCTTGGCGAAGAAGTCCACTTCGAAGGTGAGACAGAATACCCGGCGCACCCCGAGCCAGCGTGCGGTGTGCAGCAACTTGTCCAGCACCTGATGGCCGACGCCTGCGCCCTTGAAGTCGGGGTCGACGGCGAGAGTGCGGACTTCGGCGAGATCTTCCCACATCACATGGAGTGCGCCGCAACCCACGACGGTGGCGTCCTCGTCGCGTTCGGCGACCCAGAACTCCTGGATGTCCTCGTAAAGCGTCACGGTCGCTTTGTCGAGGAGGATGCCGCGGGCGACGTAGGGATCGACGAGGCGGCGGACGGCGGGTACGTCCGAGGTGCGCGCGCGGCGGACGGTGACGGCTTTCCCCCGCGCGTTCCCCGCGTCGCCGGCGGTGTTCCCGGCGTTGCCGGTGTTGTGGGCGTTCCCGGTGGTGCCGGTTTGGCCGGTGTCACGGGTGTGGCCGGTTTCTGCGGGGCTCCCGGCGGGCGGGGCGGCGGCCGGCGCCGGTGCGGCGGAGGGGGAGCCGGGGGCGGTGCCGGGGCCGGACGCGGCGCCTTCGGGGGACGGGGCGGATGACGTGGACGACATGGCCGGGAACGCTACCGTTCCGCGCCGCCCCGCCCGGCGCCGCCCTCGTGCGCGGGGCCGTCGTGGGGGTGGGCGGGCGCGGCCTCGGGCCCTGCCGGAGCGGCGGGCGGGGCGGGCTCGGCGGGGTCCACGGGCGGGGCGGGCGTCCCGGCGCCGGCGGGGTTCTCCGACTCGGGGTTCTCCGGCTCCGCGTTCCCGGGCTCCGGGTTCTCCCGCTCGGGGTTTCCGGGCTCGCGGTTCTCCGGCTCGGGGTTCTCCGGCTCCGTAAGGGGGTGTTCTTCGCGCTCGGCGGACCTCGGCGGCCGGGCGGGGCGTACGGGCTGTGGGGACTCTTCGGGCGGGAATCCGTCAGCGGGGCTTTCCGGGGGGCGTTCGGCGCCGCTTTGCGGGGCGGCGGGGGGCGCGGCGCGCAAGGGGCGGCCTTGGCCCTCGCCTCGCACTCCGCTTTCGTCCGCGTGCGGAGCGCTGTCGCCCGGAGCAGTGCCTTCCGCGGGCGCATTCGGTGCTTCTCCCGGCGTGAACGGCGCGCCTTTTCCGGGAGTTTCACGTTCCGGCCGTGCGGCGCCTTCCGGGGTCTCGGCTGTTTCCGGGGTGTCGCGCTGGACGATGCGGATCGCGTCGTTGAGCGCTTCGCGCTGCCCGGGCGACATCATGCCGAAGAAGGCGACGAGTGCGGCGGCCGGGTTGTCGCTCTGCGACCACGCTTCGTTCATCAGTGCGGCCGAGTAGGCGGCGCGCGTGGAGACCGCCGTATATCGATAGGCCCGGCCGACGACTTCCCGCCGTACCCAGCCCTTCTGGTGGAGATTGTCCAGCACGGTCATGACCGTGGTGTAGGCGATGGACCGTTCCCGCTGGAGATCCTCCAGGACTTCCCGGACGGTGACCGGACGGTTCCATTGCCAGACGCGCGTCATGACGGCGTCTTCAAGCTCTCCCAATTGACGGGGCACACGGCCACCATAGTGGGCGTTCCCTGAATGAACAGCTATTGACGTAACAAAAAGGACGTACGACGCGAATCACGTCGTACGTCCTCTCGGCGCCCTTCAGAGGGTCACGCCTTGCCGGGCTCCGGGGAGCCGTCGGACTGGCGGGCGGCCTCCGCGCGGGCGAACGCCGCGTCGACGGCGGCGTCCTCCTTGGACTTGTTCGGGCCGCCCTGGCTCTTGATGATCGTCCTCACCACCGCGGTGAAGAAGATGGCCATCACCACGGGCGGAAGGAGCGCGGATACGTAGTCCATGGCATCCAGCGTAGCTACCCGGCGGCCCGTTTCTCCGCCGGGGGCGGCGCGGGGCGGCGGCGGGGCGGGAAGACCTCGGACGGTTTGGGCACCGGGCGGCCCGCGGGCGAGGGGGCGGAGGGCTTGGGCGGCTGCGGCCGCTTCGGCTCGTCGGCCCCCTCCCCGGCGCGCCCGCCCTGGAGCACCAGGAGCCGGGTGCGGGGACTTGCCGGGGCCGGGATGGCCAGTGCGGCCGGGGCCGTGGGGACGGCGGCCGCAGGGGCGGCCGGGGCGGCGGGCTCGGGCGCGGCGTGGCGGCCGGCGAGGCGGGCCCGCACCGCGCGCTCGGCCAGGCGCTCGCAGCGCGCCAGGAGCGCGGCGGCCGCGGGGTTGCCGTGCAGTGCGCGCAGCGCCGCCAGGTCGTCGGGCGCGGGGTCGTATCCGGCGGCGAGGGCGCCTTGGAGGAGGTCCAGGTAGCCGGGGGCGGCGCCGGGCAGGGCGGCGCGGTAGCGGGCCAGGTCGGCGAGGAGGAAGGACCTCATCCTGCCGCTCTCGCGGGCCGCTTCGTCCACGGCCCGGGCGAGGCGCAGACAGTCCCGTACGTCCTCGTCGGCGAGCGGGGTCGGGTGCAGGGCGTGGCCCAGGGCGCGTCGCAGCACTCGCAGTTCGTCTGCGCTGAACGCCAGGCCGCCTCGGGGTCCGTATGGCGTGGGCATAGTTCCGACAATACGGGCACTTCGGACAAAGTTGGCGCAGGTGCGGGGCCGGGCGCGTTCAGCCCCCGGCCCCGCTCGCATCACGCTCCGACACGGCCCCGCTCCGGCCTGTCCCGGCGGGTCGCGCCCACCGGGTCCGGGTCACATGCGGCCGACGTTCCGCTCGTACACGAGGCGCAGCCCGATCAGGGTCAGCCACGGCTCGTGCTCGTCGATCAGCTTCGCCTCGCCGAGCACCATCGGCGCCAGCCCGCCCGTCGCGATGACCGTCACGTCGGACGGGTCGCCGCCGGGTCCGACCAGCTCCTGCCGCATGCGGTGGACGACCCCGTCGACCTGGCCGGCGAACCCGTAGACGATGCCGGACTGCATGGCCTCCACGGTGTTCTTGCCGATCACGCCGCGCGGCCGGGTCACCTCGATCTTGCGGAGCTGCGCGCCCCGGACGCCGAGCGCCTCGACGGAGATCTCGATGCCGGGCGCGATGACCCCGCCGACGTACTCGCCGCGCGCGCTGACCGCGTCGAACGTCGTCGCCGTGCCGAAGTCCACGACGATCGCCGGGCCGCCGTACAGCTCGACCGCCGCCGCCGAGTTGATGATCCGGTCGGCGCCGACCTCCTTGGGGTGGTCGGTCAGCACCGGCACGCCCGTCTTGATGCCCGGCTCCACCAGGACGGCCGGCACGTCGCCGTAGTACCGGCGGGTCACCTCGCGCAGCTCGTGCAGCACGGACGGGACCGTGGAGCAGATCGCGATGCCCTCGATGCCGTCGCCCAGCTCGTCGCCGAGCAGCGGGTGCATGCCCATCAGGCCCTGGAGGACCACCGCCAGCTCGTCCGCGGTGCGCCGGGCGTCCGTGGAGATCCGCCAGTGCTCGACGATCTCCTCGCCGTCGAAGAGGCCGAGGACGGTGTGGGTGTTGCCGACGTCGATGGTGAGCAGCATCGGTCAGCCCCGGGCCTCTCGCAGGTCGAGGCCGATGTCGAGGATCGGCGACGAGTGGGTGAGCGCGCCCACCGCGAGGTAGTCGACGCCGGTCGCGGCGTACGCGGCGGCGTTCTCCAGGGTGAGCCGGCCCGACGACTCCAGGACGGCGCGGCCCGCGACGAGCGCGACGGCCTCCTCGGTCTCGGCGGGCGTGAAGTTGTCCAGCAGGATCAGGTCGGCGCCCGCGTCGAGGACCTCGCGGACCTGGTGCAGCGTGTCCACCTCGACCTCGATCGGCACGTCGGGGAACTGCTCCCGCACGGCCTTGAACGCCTGGGCGACCCCGCCCGCCGCGACCACGTGGTTGTCCTTGACCAGCGCCGCGTCGGACAGCGACATCCGGTGGTTGACGCCGCCGCCGCAGCGCACGGCGTACTTCTCCAGGGCGCGCAGGCCCGGCGTGGTCTTGCGGGTGTCGCGGACCTTCGCCTTGTAGCCCTCCAGGGCGTCCGCCCACGCGCGCGTGGCGGTGGCGATGCCGGAGAGGCGGCACATGATGTTGAGGGCGCTGCGCTCACCGGTCAGCAGGTCGCGGGTGCGGGCCGTGACGGACAGCAGCTTCTGCCCCGCCTCGACGCGGTCGCCGTCCAGGACGTGCCGCTCCACCTCGAACTCGTCGGTGCAGACGATGGACAGCACCGCCTCCGCGACGTGGATGCCGGAGACCGTGCCGGCCTCGCGGGCGGTGAAGTCGGCGGTGGCGACGGCGTCCTCCGGGACGGTCGCGACGGTGGTGACGTCCACGCCGCCGTCCAGGTCCTCCTCGATCGCGCGGTACGCGACGTCCTCGACCAGCACCGGGTCGAGGCCCAGCTGGGCGAGGAGCTCGGCGAGCGCCGGGTCGAGCCCGCACTCGTACACCTCGTCGCCGTCCGGGCCGGCCGCGCAGCCGCAGCCGTCACCGCAGCCGCCCGCCTCCGCCGCGTCCTGGGCGGGCGCGGGGGCGCCGATCTGGATCAGGGGGACGTCCACGGGCTGCGGGCGTTCTTCGGGCGTGGTCATGCTTGCTGCTCCCTGCGGGCGGCGGCCTGTGCGGCGGCGGCGGTGTGATCGGCGGGCTGTGCGGTGGAAGGACCGGTCTCCTCGGCGGGCCGGCCGGTGTCCTCGGCGGGCCGGCCGCTGGAAGGGCCGGTCCCGTCGGCGGGCCGGGCGGTGGAAGGACCTGCGGGCCGGACGGTCGGGGGGAAGTCGTGGGTCTCGGTCGTACGGACGTCCAGACTCCGGTCCGGGCGGAGCCGTACGACGAGGTGGCGGCGCCAGGCGGTGTCGTCCCGGTCGGGGTGGTCCTCGCGCCAGTGGCAGCCGCGGGTCTCCTCGCGGCGCCGGGCGGCGGCGACCAGGACGCGGGCGACGCACAGGAGGTTCGTGGTCTCCCAGGACTCCACGCCCGGCTCGGCCGTCTTGTGGCCGCCCTCCCCCTCGCCGAGCGCGGCCGCGTGGATGGCGTCCAGCTGCCCGGCCGCCTCCGCGAGGCTCCGGGCGGAGCGCAGGACACCCGCGCCGAGGGTCATCACCTGCTGCACCCGCGCGCGGGCGGCCGGGTCCAGCAGCGGCAGGACGCGCGGGGAGGGGTGCGGCACCGGCGTGACCGTGCGGGGCTCCCGTACGGCCGAGCCGGCGCCGAGCTCCGCCGCGATGTCGTCGGCGATGCGCTCGGCGAAGACCAGGCCCTCCAGGAGGGAGTTCGACGCGAGCCGGTTCGCCCCGTGGACGCCGGTGCAGGCGACCTCCCCGCACGCGTAGAGGCCCGGCACGGTGGTGCGGCCCCGCAGGTCGGTGCGGACGCCGCCGGAGGCGTAGTGCGCGGCAGGGGCGACCGGGATCGGCTCGGTCACCGGGTCGAAGCCGTGGGTGCGGCACGCGGCGAGGATCGTCGGGAAGCGGGACTCCCACATCTCGGCGCCGAAGTGGCGCGCGTCGAGGTACATGTGGGCGGCGCCCTGCTCGCGCATCCGCCGCATGATGCCCTTGGCGACGATGTCGCGCGGGGCCAGCTCGGCCAGCTCGTGCTGCCCGACCATGAACCGGACGCCGTCCGCGTCGACCAGGTGGGCGCCCTCGCCCCGTACCGCCTCGGACACCAGCGGCTGCTGGCCCTCCGCCTCGGGGCCGAGGAACAGGACGGTCGGGTGGAACTGGACGAACTCCAGGTCGCTCACCTCCGCGCCCGCGCGCAGCGCGAGCGCGACACCGTCACCGGTGGAGACGGCCGGGTTGGTGGTCGCGGAGAACACCTGGCCCATGCCGCCGGTGGCGAGGACGACCGCCGGGGCGTGGACGGCGCCCACACCGTCGTGCTGGCCCTCGCCCATGACGTGGAGGGTGACACCGGCCGTGCGGCCCTCGGCGTCGGTCAGGAGGTCCAGGACGAGCGCGTTCTCGATGGTGCGGACGGCGCGCTCGCGGACCGCGTCCACCAGGGCGCGGGAGATCTCGGCACCCGTCGCGTCGCCGCCCGCGTGCGCGATGCGGCGGCGGTGGTGGCCGCCCTCGCGGGTCAGCTCGATCGTGCCGGAGGCGTCCTTGTCGAACCGGGCACCCGTCTCGATGAGCCGCCGTACGGCGTCGGGGCCCTCCGTGACCAGCGCGCGCACCGCGGTCTCGTCGCACAGGCCGGCGCCCGCGACGAGCGTGTCGTCCATGTGCTGCTCGGGGGTGTCGCCCTCGCCGAGCGCCGCGGCGATCCCGCCCTGCGCCCAGCGGGTGGAGCCGTCGTCCAGGCGTGCCTTGGTGACGACGACCGTACGGAGCCCGGCCGCCGTGCAGCGCAGGGCGGCGGTGAGGCCCGCGACGCCGGAGCCCACGACGACCACGTCGGCGTCGATGGCCCAGCCGGGCGCCGGGGCATGCAGTCGTATGCCGGTCATGCGGGGGCTCCGAAGGTGAGGGGCAGATTGTCGATCAGCCGGGTCGTGCCGACCTTCGCGGCGACGAGCAGCACCGCGTCGCCGGTGTGGTCGTCGGGCACCTCCGTGAAGTCGGCCGGGTCCACGAGGGCGAGGTAGTCGAGTACGAGCGGCGGCTCCGCCTTGGCGGCCTCGTCCAGCACGGCACGCGCGGCCGCCCGTACGGCGTCGGCGCCCCCGGCGGGCCCGTGCTGGGCCACCTGGGCGACGGCGTGCGCGTCGGCGGCCGCCCGGGACTCGCCGAGCCTGGACAGGGCCTCGGCGCGGCTGGGCGAAGCGGGCAGGGTCTCGGCACGCGCGCGGAGCGCCTGCTGCGCGGCGAGCCGGTCGCGCGCGGCGAACAGCGCGGCGGACAGGGCGAGCGCGGTGCGGCGCTCCTGCGGCGACAGGTAGCGGTTGCGGCTGGACAGGGCCAGGCCGTCGGGCTCGCGGACGGTCGGCACGCCGACGATCTCCACGCGGAACGCCAGGTCGTGCACCATGCGCCGGATCAGCGCCAGCTGCTGGGCGTCCTTCTGGCCGAAGAACGCCACATCGGGGCGGGTGAGGTGCAGCAGCTTGGCCACGACCGTCAGCATGCCGTCGAAGTGGCCGGGGCGTGAGGCGCCTTCCAGCCGCTGCCCCATGGGGCCCGCGGAGATCCGGACCTGTGGCTCGCCGCCCGGGTACACCTCGTCCACGGAGGGCGCGAACACCGCGTCGGCGCCCGCCTCCCCGGCGACCCGCACGTCGGCGTCCAGGGTGCGGGGGTAGCGGTCGAGGTCCTCGCCCGCGCCGAACTGCAGCGGGTTGACGAAGACGGTGACGACGACGAAGCCGTCCCGCCCGACCCGCTCCCGCGCGGTCCGCACGAGCGTGGCGTGCCCCTCGTGGAGCGCGCCCATGGTCATGACGACGGCGAGCTGCGGGGCGGCGGTCGCGGGGGCTTCGGCGGTGGCGGGGGCCTCGGCTGCCGCGGGGGCTTCGGCGGTCGCGGGGGCTTCGGGGGTGGTGGCCGGGGCCGTGGGGTGGGGCGTGCGGGTGCGGACCCGGTCCACGAGCCGGTCGAGGGCCTCGCGGGTGTGGACGAGCGTGACACCAGGGCGTGCGCCGGTGGTGCCGTCGGACGTCCGGGGGGCGTGCGACGTCGGGCTCATCGGCTGGTGTCTCCTTCCGGGCCCTCGGTCTCGGGGCTTCCTTCGCCTGCCGGGCCCGCGGCGAGTACCCCGAGGAGGTCCTCCGCGAGCTCGGGCTTGAGCAGACCGTGCGCGAGAGCCCGGTCGGCCGTGGAGCGGGCCATCGCCAGGTAGCCGGCGACCGTGGCCGGGGCGTGCTTGCGCAGCTCGGCGACGTGCGCGGCGACCGTGCCGGCGTCGCCGCGCGCGACGGGGCCGGTGAGGGCGGCGTCACCGGAACGCAGCGCGTTGTCCAGCGCGGCGCCGAGCAGCGGGCCGAGCATCCGGTCGGGCGCGCCCACTCCGGCCCGGCGGAGCAGCTCCATCGACTGGGCCACCAGGGTGACGAGGTGGTTGGCGCCCAGGGCGAGGGCCGCGTGGTAGAGGGGGCGGGACTCCTCGGCGATCCACTCGGGCTCGCCGCCCATCTCGATCACGAGCGCCTCGGCGGCCAGGCGCAGCTCCTCGGGCGCGGTCACCCCGAAGGAGCACCCGGCGAGCCGCTGCACGTCGACGCTCGTACCGGTGAACGTCATGGCGGGGTGCAGGGCGAGCGGCAGCGCGCCGGCCCTGCGGGCCGGGTCGAGCACGCCGACGCCGTACCGGCCGGACGTGTGGACGAGGAGCTGCCCCGGGCGTACGGCCCCGGTGTCGGCGAGGCCCTGGACCAGTCCGGGCAGGGCGTCGTCGGGCACGGTCAGCAGGACCAGCTCGGCGCGCTCCATCACCTGGGCGGGCGGAACCACGGGCACACCGGGCAGCAGCTCGGCCGCGCGCTTCAGGGACGCGTCGGACACACCGGAAACGGCGACCGGGCGGTGTCCGGCGAGCTGCAGGGACGCGGCCAGGGCGGGTCCGACCCGGCCGGCGCCCACGACGCCGACGGTGAGCCGGGCGGGGCGGGGTTCTGGTGATGGGTTCACGTGGCGACGGCCTTCCGTTCCAGTCCTCGGCGGGTACCGGACGATTTCTGGTCATGCTACGCCAGCGTTTCGCCGCCGCTTCCGCACCGTCCACAGCCACCCACGCTCAGTCCGATAATCACACGCGCCTGTGGATAACGCCCGTGCATGATCGCGGCATGACTGGTGCGATGGACGACGACGGCAAGCCCGTCGGCCGACGGGACGAGACCGTGACGGACGACCGGGAAATGGCCGGAACGGGAGCCGGACCGCGCCCCGCGAAGGCAGCGGAGAAGGGGGTAGAGGGGCGCGCGGGCGGCGTGGGCGAAGCGGGCGGCGCGTGCGGCGCGGGCGGCGTCGGCGGGGAGGGCTCGATGAGGGCTCGGGCAGAGAGCCCGGACGATGACACGGTGGAGGAGCCGGCGGAGGAAGGGACACCGGGAGAAGGGCGAGAAGGGGGAGGAGAAGAGGAACGGGAAACCGGGGCGGGCGGCGCAAGCGGCGATGACGACGCCGGGCGGAGACGGCGGATCGCGGCATGGCGGGCGGCGGGACGGCTGCTGCACCGGACGTCGGCGGAGGCGACACCCGCCGAATGGCTGGCGCGGCTGACCGGCGAGGGACCGTCGGTGTACGACCTGGACGACAGCGTCGACACATACGGGAACGGCGTCGTCGAACACCTGGAGCGGCGGGTGGCGCAGCTGCTCGGGTTCCCGGCGGCGGCGTTCTTCCCCACGGGGACGATGGCGCAGCAGGTCGCGCTGCGGTGCTGGGCGGGACGGACCGGCAACCCGGTCGTGGCGCTGCACCCGCTCGCCCATCCCGAAGTACACGAGCGGGACGCGCTGTCGGTGGTGAGCGGGCTGCGGACGGTGCACCCGACCCACGCGGCCCGGCTGCCGACAGCGGACGAGGTACGGGAGGTGGCGGAGCCGTTCGGGACGCTGATGCTGGAGCTGCCGCTGCGCGACGCGGGGTTCGTGCTGCCGGCCTGGGAGGAACTGGAGGAGGTGGTGGAGGCCGCGCGCGAGCGCGACGCGGTGGTGCACTTCGACGGGGCGCGGCTGTGGGAGACGACCGCCCACTTCGGGCGGGACCTGCCGGAGATCGCGGGCCTGGCGGACAGCGTGTACGTGTCCTTCTACAAGTCGCTGAACGGCCTGTCGGGGGCGGCGCTCGTGGGGCCGGAGCCATTCGTGGAGGAGGCACGGGCGTGGCGCCACCGGTACGGGGGCAACGTGTTCCAGCAGCACCCCGCGGCGCTGGCCGCCCTGCTGGGCCTGGAGCGGGAGCTGCCGAGGCTGCCGTCGTACGTGGCGCACGCGCGGATGGTGGCGGGCGCGCTGCGGGACGGCTTCGAGGCGGCGGGCGTGCCGTGGTACCGGGTGCACCCGGAGGAGCCGCACACCCATGAGTTCCAGGTGTGGCTCCCGTACGGGCCCGACGTCCTGACGGAGGCCGCGGTCCGCCTGGCCGAGTCGGGGACGCTCCTGTTCCGCCGCTGGTTCGAGGGCAGCGCGGGCGGCCCGCCCGGTGTCGCGATGACCGAGGTGACGGTCACGGGACCGGGGCTCGAGTGGACGGCCGACGACGTGAAGGAGGCGGTGCGGCGCTTCATGGACCTGGTGCGGCAGGTCGCCAACGAAGGCTGAGCGGGTGGGGTGGGTGGGGCAGGGGTGGACGGGGTGGGGGGTGGATGGGGGCGGGGAGGGGCGGGGGCGGGGGGGGGAGGGGCCCCCGAGGGACGGTCGGCGCGGCGCGAGCGCCCAGGGGTGTGGTTCTCGCCCGGGCCGCACCTCACCCCGCCGGTACCGTCTCGCCAGTCAGCGCCCCGCCGGTCGCCTGCCCCTCCGTCACCGCCCGGCCGGACCATGCCCTTACGCACATCGCCCGGCCGGACCGCCCCCCGCTGGTCCCGGCCCCGCCGGTCGCCGCCCGTAGGCTGCCGGCCCCTCCGCCAACCTCGCCGGTCGCCGCCCCGTAGACGCCGCTCCCTCCGCAACCTCGCCGGTCGCCGCCCCGCCGGTCGCCGGTCGCCGGTCCGTAGGCGCCGCCCCCTCCGCCAACCTGGCTGGTCACCGCCCGCCAGTCGCCGCCCGCCGTCGCCGGCCCCTCCCTCATCGCCGTGCCCGTCCTCGGGGCGGGGGCGGGGCCGGGGTCGGGTTCGGCAGGGTGTCGTGGGGCGGGGTGGGGGTCCGGCGGGGTGGGGTGCCCGGGGCCGGGGGGAGCGGGACGCCGTGCTGGGCGGCGCGGTAGGAGTCGAGGAGGTGTTGCTGGGTCGCGTTCATGGGACCAGGCTGCGGTGGACGTCCTTCGGTCCGTGCGTCGATTGACGAGGGTCGTCAAGCGACGGTCCGGGGGTCGCGGCGCACCGCACCATAGGGGCGTGAGCGTGACGATAGACATCACCGGCCTGCCGCCCGAGCGGATCACCTTCGCGATCTCGCCCCTCGCGGAACTGGGCGTGGCCCTGCACGCGCTGGCCGAGCCGGCGCACCATCCGGGGCTGCACGGGTGGGCGACGGCCACCGCCGCGGGCCTCAAGCCCGACCTGGCCGACCGGCTCCATGAGGCGGACTTCCTGTGGACGGCGACCATGTCCGATGTGTTCCTGCCGTACGCGGGGCTGCCGGGCGGGGACGGGCGGCCCGGCGGGACGCTCGCGGAGGAGCTGGACCTGCTGGACCGGCTGGACGAGGAGCGGTTCCTGCGGGCGGCGCTGGAGTTCAACTGCTCCACGTACACGACGGGCGCGCCGGTGGTACCCGACCGGGCGCTGGAGTGGGCCGCGAACCGGGGGCCCCGGCAGCTGGACTTCACACGCCGGCTGCTGGACGACCCGAGCGGGGCGCGGGCGTGGCTGCGGCGCCTGTTCGAGGACTGCGAGGAGGCGTTCTTCGCGGACACCTGGCGGCGGGTCGGGCCGGGGCTGGTGGTGGACGCGCGGGAGAAGAGCGAGCTGCTGCGCCGCAAGGGGCTCGCCGAGGCGGTGCGCGCGGTGTCCCCGGCCGTCGCCGTCGAGGAGGACGGGGCGCGGCGGCGCCTCAGCGTGGACAAGATGGCGCACGGCGGGACCACGGCGGTGGACCCGGAGGTCGGGCCCGGTGTGACGTTCGTGCCGACCAGCTTCGGCTGGCCGCACCTGCTGGTGCTGCACGCGCCGGGCTGGCGGCCCGTGGTGCAGTACCCGGTGGGCGGCCCCACCGTGGCGGGTCCGGCGTCGGTGGACTTGCTCCAGCGGCGCATGGAGGCGCTGGCCCACCCCATGCGGATGCGCCTGTGCCGGCAGCTGGCGCGCGGTTCGTACACGACGAGCGAGCTGGCCGACACGTACGGGATCACCGCGCCCGAGGTCTCGCGGCATCTGTCGGTGCTGAAGAAGGCGGAGCTGGTGTCGGTCCGCCGCCGGGGCCGGTACGTGCTGCATCAGCTGGACGTGGCGGCGGTGGCCAGGATCGGCAGCGACTTCCTGGAGACGGTGCTGCGTTAGGGCGGTGATCGGGAAGCCGGGCATCCGGTTGCGCTGCTGTTGCTGGGCGGAGACGGCCTTTCCTCCGGAGCGGGGCGGCGGGATCGCGAGGGTGGGCGACGGGGGGCGGCTCTGCGGGGCTTCCGTCGAACCCCGCGTCCGGGTCTGCCGCCGACCGGGAGTATCTTGAACGCGTTCAAGAACGAGTTCCGGGGGCGGCCATGCGGGACACCGCGCGCGAGAGTGTTCATCCGTGGCAGATCGGCCTGGCCGTGTGCGCCGTGGTCGTCCCGCTGCCTCCCGTCATCGGCTCCGGCTACCCGTCGTTCTTCGCGCTGCCCCTCGTGGCCGCGACCACGGCGCTGACCGGCGTACCGCTGTTGCTCCACGCCCGGCCCGCCGCCTTCCGGTGGGCCGCCGGGGTCATCGCGGCGGTGCTGCTGCCGTGGTCGCTGATCGGCTCCTGGTTCGGGATGTTCGTATTCTTCCCGTCCGTCCCCCTCCTGCTCCTCTCGGTCCTCTCGGACCCGCGGCGGCGCCCCAGGGCCGCGAGATTCCTGGCGGGGGCCGGCTTCCTGCTGGTGGCGGCGCTGACGCTGCTCTGGTGAGGCGACGGGCACTGAGGTCCCCGTCTGCGGACCACCCGCTCCGTACGTGGCAGGGGCGGCGGCAGGGCACCCGCGCCGGTCGAGTGCCGTGAGCGGCCGCGCCGCCGGCCTCACGACACCACGGCACCCGTCTCAGGACAGGGAGCCTCCGCCCGCGCGGACCAGGCCCGTCTCGTACGCGAGGACGACGACCTGGACGCGGTCGCGGAGCTCCAGTTTGGTCAGGATGCGGCCGACATGGGTCTTCACCGTGGCCTCCGAGAGGACCAGCCGGGCGGCGATCTCGCCGTTCGACAGGCCCTGGGCGACGAGCAGCATCACCTCGCGCTCCCGCTCGGTGAGCCGGGCCAGGGCCTTGTGCTCGGGCTCCCGGCCGGTGCTGCTGGGCAGCATCGGGGAGAACCGGTCGAGCAGGCGGCGGGTCGTGGACGGGGCGACCACCGCGTCGCCGCTGTGGACGGCGCGGATCGCGGCGAGCAGCTCGCCGGGGGGCACGTCCTTGAGCATGAAGCCGCTGGCGCCGGCCTTCAGCCCGGAGAAGGCGTACTCGTCCAGGTCGAACGTGGTGAGGATGAGGACGCGGGGCGCGCCCGGCTGCGAGCAGATGCGGCGGGTCGCCTCCACACCGTCCAGCTTCGGCATGCGCACATCCATCAGCACGACGTCGACCTGGGTCGAGGCCAGCACCTGGAGGGCCTCCACGCCGTCGCCCGCCTCGGCGACGACCTCCATGTCCGGCTGGGCGGCCAGCACCATGCGGAAACCGGTGCGCAGCAGCACCTGGTCGTCGACGAGCATCAGACGGATGGTCATATCCGGGGTCCTGTTCCTGGCGAGGCGGGAGGGGCGAGGCGTGAGGGGCGAAGCGAGAAGGGGCGGGGAGGGGTGAGACGGGGGAAGCGGGGCGTGGGGGCGGGGGGCTGAGGCTAGTGGGCGGGTTTCAGGGGGAGCAGCGCGCTGATCCGGAAGCCGCCGCCGGGGCGCGGGCCCGCGTCCAGGGTGCCTCCGACCATGCCGACGCGCTCGCGCATGCCGATCAGGCCGTGTCCCCTGCCGTCGGCGCCGCCGTCCACGTACATCTCCTGGGCGGCGCCCCGGCCGTCGTCCTCGACCAGCAGGCCGAGGCCGTCGTCGAAGTACGTGAGCCGGACGCAGGCGCCCACGTCGGGGCCGCCGTGCTTGCGGGTGTTGGTGAGGGCCTCCTGCACGATGCGGTACGCGGTGAGCTCGACGCCGCTGGGCAGGGGCCTCGGGGTGCCCTCGATCTTGAAGTCGACGGGCAGTCCGGCGGTGCGGACCTGTTCGACGAGGTCCTCGATCTGCTGCACGTCCGGCTGCGGGACGTACTCGCCGGCCTCCTCCGGCTCGCCGGTGCGCAGGATGCCGAGCAGCCGCCGCATTTCGGCGAGGGCCTGGCGCCCGGTGGAGGAGATGGTCTCCAGCGCCTGCCGTGCCTGGTCCGGCGAGCCGTCCAGGACGTAGGCGGCGCCGTCGGCCTGGACGACCATGACGGACACGTTGTGCGCGACGACGTCGTGGAGTTCCCGCGCGATACGGGCCCGCTCGGCGGCGACCGCGACCTTCGCCTGCGCCTCCCGCTCCCGTTCCAGCCGGTCGGCGCGCTCCTCCAGCTGGGCCAGGTAGGCGCGGCGGGTGCGCATCGAGTCGCCGAGCACCCAGGCGAGGACGAACGGCACGGACATCACGACGGTGAAGAAGACCCGCCCGGCGGTGGAGACGCCCTCCAGCGGCCACCTGAGCTGCGCTATCGGGGCCGCGCACGCCCCGCCGACCAGCGCGAGCCGCGACGCCCAGCGCGGCCCGTCGTGCGCGGCGACGGTGTAGATGACGACGAGCATCGCGAAGTCGGCCGGGTTGGGCTGCAGGCCGATCAGCAGTTGGGCCAGGCCGAGGGCGACGGCCAGCAGCAGCATCGCCCCGGGCCGGCGTCGGCGCAGCGCCACGGCCAGCGCGAGCAGCCCGACGACCGCGACGCCGATCAGGTCGTTCGGCCCGCCGTGCGGGACCGTCGCCACCCACAGGGAGGAGAACCCGAACAGCATCACCGCCCAGAAGCTGTCGACGCCCGTCGGGTGCCTGCGGAGGAAGTCGTAGAGGCGCTGCACGTAGCAAGCGTAGGGAAATCCGATAGGTGCACGGGTCAACCAGGAGTGCGATCCGGGCGCCGACCTCCTACTCCGCAGGGTGGACCCCCGCGGGGGAGACTGTGCCCGTGGCGGATGAGACGACGGACGGGACCTCCGGGACGCGCGCGGAAGGCGCGGCCGACAGGCCGGTGACGGGCGGGGCCTCCGGGGCGAGCGCGGCCGACAGGGCGGTGACGGGCGGGGCCCCGGCCAGGACGCGCGCAGCCGACAGGCCGGTGGCGGGCGGCGCCCGGGAGGCGGACGCGGGGCGGGGCGGCGGCGGGGAGTGGCGGCGCTGGCGGGTGGCCGCGGAGGAGGCGCTGTACGGGCCGGGCGGCGGGTTCTACCTCCGTCCCGAGGGTCCCGCGGGTCACTTCCGTACCTCCGTGCACGCCTCCCGCCTGTACGCCGCCGCCGTCGCCCGGCTTCTGGTGCGGGTCGCCGCCGAACTGCGCGCGGCGGACGGCGCCGAGGCGGGGGCGGACGGCGTCGAGGTCGCGTTCGTCGACATGGGCGCCGGCCGGGGCGAGCTGGTGACCGGTGTGCTCGACGCGCTGGACGCGCGGGGCGCGGGCGGGTCCGAGGGGCTGCCGCCGGGCGTGCGCGTACGGGCGTACGCCGTGGAGCGAGCGCCCCGTCCCGCCGGTCTGGACCCGCGCGTGGAGTGGGTCGCCGAGCCGCCCGCCGGGGTGCGGGGCCTGCTGTTCGCGAACGAGTGGCTGGACAACGTCCCGGTGGACGTCGCCCAGGCCGACGAGGAGGGGACGCCCCGGTATGTGGAGGTGCGGCGGGACGGCGCCGAGCGGCTCGGCACTCCGGTGACCGGGGCGGACGCGCGGTGGCTGGACCGCTGGTGGCCGCTGCGCGAGCCGGGTGGGCGCGCCGAGATCGGCCGTCCGCGGGACGAGGCGTGGGCGGCGGCGGCCGGCACCGTGGAGGCGGGGCTGGCCGTCGCGGTGGACTACGCGCACTCGGCGGGGGCGCGGCCCCCGTTCGGTACGCTCACCGGTTTCCGCGCGGGCCGGGAGGTGCCGCCCGTGCCCGACGGGACCTGCGACATCACGGCGCACGTGGCGCTGGACGCGTGCGCGGCCGCCGCGCCGGGGGCGGCGGAGCTGCTGTCCCAGCGGGACGCGCTGCGGGGGCTCGGGGTGTCCGGGGAGCGCCCGCCGCTCGCGCTGGCCTCCAGCGATCCGGCGGCGTACGTGCGGGGCCTCGCCGCCGCCGGGGAGGCCGCCGAGCTGACCGCCCGGGGCGGGCTCGGCGACTTCACCTGGCTCCTGCAGCGGCGGCCCGGCGGGGGATACTGAGCGGCATGACGGAGACCACCCAGTCCAGGGAGACCACGGTCGGCATCGGCGGTGCCGCCGAGAGCACCGACATGGTGCTGAACATCGGCCCCCAGCACCCCTCCACCCACGGTGTGCTCCGCCTGCGCCTGGTCCTGGACGGCGAGGTGATCCAGCACGCCGAGCCGGTGATCGGGTACATGCACCGCGGCGCGGAGAAGCTGTTCGAGGCCCGTGACTACCGGCAGATCATCATGCTGGCCAACCGCCATGACTGGCTGTCGGCGTTCTCGAACGAGCTGGGCGTCGTCCTCGCCGTCGAGCGGATGCTGGGCATGGAGGTCCCGGAGCGGGCCGTGTGGACCCGGACCCTGCTCGCGGAGCTGAACCGGGTGCTGAACCATCTGATGTTCCTCGGCTCGTACCCGCTGGAGCTGGGCGGGATCACGCCGATCTTCCACGCGTTCCGGGAGCGGGAGGACCTCCAGCACATCCTGGAGGAGGTCTCCGGCGGCCGCATCCACTACATGTTCAACCGGGTCGGCGGGCTGAAGGAGGACCTGCCGGCGGGGTGGCTGGGCCGCACCCGCGAGGCCGTCGCGGCCGTCCGTTCGCGGATGGACGTGTACGACCGGCTGGTCCTCGGCAACGAGATCTTCCGCGGCCGGACCCGCGGCGTCGGCGTCCTGTCCCCCGAGGCCGTGCACGCGTACGGGGTGAGCGGCCCGATCGCCCGCGCGTCCGGCGTCGACTTCGACCTGCGCCGGGACGAGCCGTACCTCGCGTACGGGGAGCTCCAGGACACGCTGAAGGTCGTCACCCGGCAGGAGGGCGACTGCCTCGCGCGGTTCGAGTGCCTGCTGGAGCAGACCCACAACGCGCTGGACCTGGCCGACGCGTGCCTGGACCGGATCGCGGAGCTGCCGCCCGGCCCGATCAACCAGCGGCTGCCGAAGGTCCTCAAGGCCCCGGAGGGCCACACGTACGCCTGGACGGAGAACCCACTCGGCGTCAACGGCTACTACCTGGTGTCCAAGGGCGACAAGACCCCGTACCGGCTGAAGCTGCGCTCCGCCTCGTACAACAACATCCAGGTGCTGTCGGAGCTGCTGCCGGGGACGCTGGTCGCCGACATGGTCGCGATCCTGGGGTCGTTCTTCTTCGTCGTGGGCGACATCGACAAGTAGGCGCCACGCCGTCGGCACACGGGCGCCCGCCCGCGGCGCCGGTACGTCCGCGCCGGGGAGACGGCGGTACGTCGGTACGGCGAGGCGGCGTACGGCGAGGCGGCGGTACGGCGAAGCGGTGGCGGTACGGCGAAACGGCGGCCGGGATGTGCTCCCGGCCGCCGTTTCACGTGTCGTCCGCCTCCCGTCGCCCCGTCCCGCGACCTGCCGGGGCGCCCTGCGCCCTGTGGGGCCGTCCTGCGGGTGACGGGTCGTCCTACGAGCTGACGGCGTCGCGCAGTTGCGCCACGTCGAGCTGCTCGGTCTCGTCGTGCGCGGTGAGGTCGATGACCTCGCCGACGGCCTGCTGGCCGTCGCTCCCGGCCGTCGCCGGGCGGGCCTCGGCGAGCGCCTCCTCGCCGACGACGTCCGCCAGGTCCTCGTCCTGCACGGCCGCCTCGATCGCCGCGGGCTTCTTGCCGGTGCCCTGCGCGCGGGTGCCCTTCTGCGTGCCGAAGAAGTCGAAGCTGCCCGCCGGGCGCGGGACGGGGCGGCGCCGGGCGGCGTACGGGACGATGGTCGCCGCGGCGGGGACGGGCCGCATCGCCAGGGCGGACGTGCCGGTTCCGCCGGCGGTGGCGCCGGAGGGGCGGGCCGCGGCCCCGGCGGCGCGGCGGGCCTCCTGGGCGGCGGCGTTGCGGGTGAGGCCGGCCAGGGCCTGCGCGGCGCGGAGGTAGTCGGCGCGGGTGGGCGCGGTGGACGTGGTCGCCAGTTCCCTGCCGCCGCCCGCCGGGGCGCCCTTGCCCTCGGCGTGCGCCGGGGCGTTGGTGCCGAGGGCGAGCCGGCGGCGGCCCTCCAGGGCGCTGGCGCGCTCGGTCTCGGCGGTGGCGTACCGGCGCAGCAGCTCGGCGTGCTCGTTGCGGAGGCCGGCCAGCTCGACCCGCTTGGCGCGCAGCTTCGCGTCGAGCTTGGCGCGCAGTTCGCGGGCCTCCTCCAGGTCGGCCTCCAGCTCGGCTATGCGCTCCTCGGTCTTCCACTGGTCGCTGGCGCGGGCGCGGGTGAGTTCGGCGACGCGGCGGCCCGCCGTGCGGTCCCAGGCGCGCATGAGGACCGCGCCCGTGACGGCGGCGGCCGCCGCCGCGGCGACGAGCAGGCGCAGTCCGAGCGGATCGGCCAGGAGCCAGGCGCCCGCGGCGCAGAGGATGGACGCGCCGGCCACCGCGGAGGGCGGCAGCAGCCGGTGCAGGGGTGGGGAATGGCGGTGGCGTCCACGTGGCATGGCCTGAAATTTACCGTGCGTACGGGAACTTTGGGGTGTCGGCCCGGCAATGTTTTGACCACCGGATCGCCGGGCCGGCCGCTCCACTTACCGTACCGGCGGAACGTCAGCCGCCGATCAGTCCCTTCTCCCGCAGGTAAGCCTTGGCCACGTCGGCGGGCTTTGCGCGCTCGGCGTCGACCTTCCGGTTCAACTCGACCAGATCTGCGGTCGACAGCACCTTGGTGATCTTGCCGAGGGCGGCGGCGATCTCGGGTGAACCGGCGTCCTTCGCATTGACGACGGGCAGGACGTTGTCGGCGTTCTGGAGCTTTTTGTCGTCCTTCAGCAGCACCAGTCCGAACGCGTCGAGGGTGGCGTCCGTGGTCGTGGTGAGGACGAGCTGGTCGACGCCGTCCTTCACGGCCTGCTTGGCCTGCGGCGTGCCCACGCCCTTGGGATCGACACCCGCCACGTCGATTCCGTAGACGGACTTCAGACCGGGTGCGCAGAACGGCCGCACGGTGCACTCGTCGCCCGCCGCGATCTTCACCCTCACCTTCGAACGGCCCAGATCCGAAAGGGTCTTCAGCTTGTGCCGGGCGGCGAATTCCTCGGTGACCGCGAATGCGTTCTGGTCGACGGCCTCACCGGCCGGAAGGACCTTCAGTCCGCGCGGCGCCGCGAGCTTCTCCAGGGCGGCCACGGTGGCGTTCACATCGCTGGACGCGACGGGCTTCTCCTCGGGGGCCTTGGGGCCGTTCGCCTTCGCGTTGAGGAATTCGGCAAGCGTAGCGGCGTATTCCGGTACGACGTCGATCTCGCCCTTCTCCAGGGACGGTTCGTACAGTTCGCGGTTCTCCACCGTCCGGATGGAGGTGCGGTATCCGGCGTCGGTGAGGACGCCCGCGTACAGCTCCGCGAGGACCTGCGACTCGGTGAAGCCGGCCGAGCCGACGACCAGCGCGCCCTTGCCGGCCGCGCCGGACGGGTCGCCCGTGGACCCGCCGCGCTCCTCCAGGCTGCTGCCGCCGCATGCGGTGAGGCCGCCGGTCAGGGCGAGCGCGCCCAGGACCGCCCCGGCCAGGCGGGTGCTTGTGCTCATCACGATTGAGGTCTCCGTCCGTTCGGTCCATGGCCCGCGAGCACCCTGCCCGCCGCCACCAGTACGCCCTCGACCAGCAGGGCGAGCGCGCCGACGAGCAGCGCCCCCGCGAACACCTGCGCCGTGTCGTAGGTGTGGAAACCGGCGGTGATGATCCGTCCGAGGCCGCCCTCGCCGGCCATCGCGGCGAGCGTGGCCGTCGCGATCACCTGCACCGCGGCCAGCCGCAGGCCGGTCATCACCATCGGGAACGCCAGGGGCAGTTCGACCGTGCGGAACAGCTGCCCGCCCGACATCCCCATGCCGCGCGCCGCCTCCACCACCGCCCGGTCCACTTCCCGCATCCCCAGATACGTGTTGGTGAGCAGCGGCGGCACGGCGAACAGGACCAGCGCGACCACCGTCGGTATGCCGCCGTGCCGGCCCAGCGGGGTGAGCGTCAGCAGCACCAGCACCGCCAGTGTGGGAACGGCCCGCCCGACGTTCGACACGTTCACCGCGAGGGCGCCGCCCCGGCCGATGTGCCCCAGCCAGAAGGCCAGGGGCAGCGCGATCAAGCAGGAGAGCAGCAGCGAGACGCCGCTGAACCACAGGTGCTCGCCGAGCCGGTGCCACACCCCCGCCTCGCCCTGCCAGTTGGCCCCGGTCGTCAGCCACGCCCAGGCGTCGCCCACCACGCCCATCGCTCAGCCCGCCTTCCCGACGCCACCCGGCGCCCCGCCGCCCGGGCCCCCGCCACCCGGCGCCCCGTCACCCCGGCTCCCGCCACCCGGCGCCCCGCCGCCGGCAGCGCCCGTCCCGCCCGCCCTCGCAGCGCCCGGCCCCACGCCGGCGGGCACCGGCTGCTGCTCCGACACCGGCGGCGGCACGCGCCCGCGCGAGGCGCGCGTCCACGGCGTCAGCAGCCGCTGGAGGCCCAGCAGCAGCACATCGGCGGTCACCGCGAGCAGCACGCACAGCACCGAGGCGGTCAGCACCTGGGCCTTGAAGAAGCTCTTGAGGCCGCTGGTGATCAGCGTGCCCAGACCGCCGTAGTCGACGAGCGCGCCGACCGTCGTCAGGGCGACCGTCGAGACCGTCGCCATCCGCACCCCGGCGAGCAGGGCGGGCAGCGCCAGCGGCAGCTCGACCTCCCACAGCAGCCGCCCCGGCCCGTATCCCATCCCCAGCGCGGCCTCCCGCGTCTCGGCGGGCACGGCGGCGAGCCCGGCCAGGATGTTCCGCACGAGGATCGTCAGCGAGTACAGCACCAGCCCCGTCACCACCAGCGCCGCCGACAGCCCGAAGAGCGGGAGCAGCAGCGAGAACATCGCCAGTGACGGGATCGCGTAGAGCACGGTGGTCAGCCCCAGCACCGGTCCCGACCACGCCGGCCGGGCCCGGACGAGGAGGGCCAGCGGCAGGGCGACGGCGATCCCGATGAGCACCGAGACGCCCGTGATCCACACATGCTGCACGGTCGCGTCCACGAGCTCCTGGGCGCGGGAGCGCACGTACTCGGGGCAGACCCAGTCGTTGGCCGCCAGGCAACCGCTCATCGCTCCCCACCTCCCCCGCTTGCCGGACGGGGCGTCAGTCCCCTGCCGTCGCTGTGGTGTTCGATGGAATCGACCCTAACGCCCGGCACCGACAATCGCCCGGAGGACGCTCCGGCCCGGCACCATGGGCCCCAACGCCACCACGCGCCACAAGGGGGAGCAGTGATCCGCTTCGAACACGTCACCAAGCGGTACGCGGACGGCCGGGCGGCCGTCGACGATCTGTCGTTCGATGTGGCGAGGGGCGAGCTGGTCACCCTCGTCGGCCCGTCCGGCTGCGGCAAGACGACGACCATGAAGATGGTCAACCGGCTGGTGGAGCCCACCTCGGGCCGGGTCCTGGTGGACGGCCGGGACGTCGCGGAGGCCGACCCGGTCGAGCTGCGCCGGGGCATCGGGTACGTGATCCAGCAGGTCGGCCTCTTCCCGCACCGCACGGTGCTGGAGAACACCGCGACCGTGCCGCGCCTCCTGGGCACCCGCCGGGCCGCTGCCGACGCGCGCGCGGCGGAGCTGCTCGACCTGGTGGGCCTCGACCCGCGGGTCTTCGGCGACCGGTACCCGGACCAGCTGTCGGGCGGCCAGCGGCAGCGGGTGGGCGTCGCCCGCGCCCTCGCCGCCGATCCGCCGGTCCTGCTGATGGACGAGCCGTTCGGCGCGGTCGACCCGGTCGTGCGGGAGCGCCTGCAGAGCGAGTTCCTGAAGCTCCAGGCGCGGATGCGCAAGACGGTCCTGTTCGTCACGCACGACCTGGAGGAGGCGGTCCGCCTCGGCGACCGGATGGCCGTGTACGGGCAGGGGACGATCGAGCAGCTGGACACGCCGGCCACGGTCCTGGGCGCCCCGGCCACCCCGTACGTCGCGGACTTCGTGGGCGCCGACCGGGCGCTGCGGCGGCTGTCGGTCACCCCCGTCGAGGAGGGCCACCTCGACCGCCCGCCGGTCCTCCGGCTGGACGACCCGCTCCCCCGCGCGTGGGACGGGGCCCGGGCGGTGGTCCTCGACGCCGACGGGCGCCCCTACGGCTGGCTGCCGGCCGCCGGTGAGCCGGGCGGCGGTCCCGGGGCCGTACGGGAGGAGCCGCCGGGCCCCGGAGCCGTGCGGGAGCGGGCGCGGCCGATGGAGGCGCGGGTGGAGCTCGGCGGGTCGCTGAAGGACGCGTTCTCGGCGATGCTGCGGTACGACGCGGGATGGGTCGCCGTCGTGGACCCGGCGGACGGCGGCCGCTACCTGGGCGTCCTCACGCCCGAGCGGCTGCACGAGGCGCTGCGACGCTCCCTGGGCGGCGGGGGCGGGGTCACGCCGCGCTGAGGCGGGCGCCCAGCCACACCAGGGCGGGCGGTATCTCGCGGTTCCAGGTGCCGAAGTTGTGGCCCCCGCTGTCGAGCGTGATGGACGACACGCGCGCGGGGGCCTTCACCTTGGCGATGAACTCCCGCGTCCCCTTCAGGTTCCCCTCGCCCTGCCGGGACGTGGTCACCAGGAACGACGTACGGCCCTGCGGCAGGTGGTCCAGGCTCCACAGCAGGTCGGCGCGGTTGCGCAGCTTCGCGTCGCCGCGGAACAGGTCTCCGGTCGTCACGTCCTCCGCCGCCTTGTAGTACGCCGAGAGGCCCGCGCCCGCCGCGAACCGGTCCGGGTGGTGCAGGGCGATCTTCAGCGCGCAGTAGCCGCCGGTCGAGTTGCCGATGAAGCCCCAGTTCCGCGCGGCACCGCCCACGCGGTACGTCTCCGAGACGGCCTTCGGCAGGTCCTCGGCGAAGTACGTCTCCGTGCGCGGACCGCCCGGCACGTCCACGCACTCCGTGTCGCGGGGCGGCGCGACCGTCGGGCGGAGCATCACGAGGACCATCGGCTGCATCCTGCCGGCCTTGGCCTGCTCGTACGCGGTGCGCGGGTAGCGCAGGCCCTTCAGCAGGTTCTCGGCGGTGCCCGGGTAGCCGGTGAGGACGACGGCGGCGGGGAAGGTGCGGCGCGCGTGGGCGGGCTGGAAGTACTCCGGGGGCAGGTAGACGTAGGCGGGGCTGTCGATGCCGGACTTCTCGCCGGAGATGACGACCTTCTGGATCTGCCCGCCGATGTGCGGGTGGTGGCCGCCCGGCACGTCCATCGGGCGCTTCTCCACCACCTTCACGTGCTGGCCGCCCGCCGAGTGGTCGACCACCACGCCGAGCTCCTGCTCCTGGCCCAGGAGGTCCGCCCAGGAGCCGTAGAAGAGGAAGTAGTTGTTCGCGGCCAGGCCGACCGCCGAGAACAGCGACAGCTGGGTCGCCAGCAGCAGGCCGACGCGTCCCAGGACGGCGCGCCAGGACCGCCGGGCGAGCCGCGGCCACAGCCAGACCGTGACCGCGAACAGCGCGACGGCCGCGAGGACCGCCAGCGCGAGGACCTTGTTGCTGGTGAGACCCATGCGTCGTCCAAGCCTTCTTCGATGTCGGTGCGCCGAGAATTTCCGGGCCGCGAATGAACCCGCCGCGCGGACGTGTCGTCCTAGAGGGCGCACATCGTCCGCCTGTCCGGCCCCGACCCTGAGGGCCGAAGGGACGCGTCAATCGTTCGCGAAGCCACGGGAAGCCATGTCTGTCACGGTAGATGGGGATAAGTCGGCATCGGTTCCGACTCGGGTGCGCCGGATCCTGCGCGGGCCGCGGCCCGAGAAGGTGCCCTCGCTCGTCGGCGCCGCCTGCACGTTCATCGGACTCGTCGACATCGCGGCCGGGGTGTTCCCCCGCTTCCGGGCGAGCCGGTTCCACGACTTCGTGGAGGTGCTGCCGGGCACGCTCGGACCGCTGTCCGCCGCGCTGTCCCTCAGCGCCGGCGTCCTGCTGCTGCTGCTCGCGCACGGGCTGAAGCGCCACAAGCGCCGCGCCTGGCGGGCCGCGGTGGTGCTGCTGCCCGCCGGCGCGGTGGCGCAGTTCCTGTACCGCCACTCGGTCGTCGGGGTACTGCTGTCGCTTGCCCTGCTGGCGCTGCTGCTGCGGCACCGCAAGGAGTTCGCCGCCCTGCCGGACCCGCGCAGCCGCTGGCGGGCGCTGGCCAACTTCGTCCTCATGGGCGCCGGGTCGCTGGGCCTCGGTCTGGTCATCGTGAACGCCCACCCCGGCAAGGTCGTCGGCGACCCGAGCCTCAGCGACCGCCTGGAGCACGTGCTGCTGGGCCTGGTCGGCGTGGAGGGGCCCGTCGCGTACGGCGGCAGCGTGTCCTGGACGGTCGGCTACTCGCTCGGCGCGCTGGGCCTGCTCACCGCGGTCACCACCGTCTACCTGGCGTTCCGTCCCGAGCACCCGGTGGCCCGGCTCACCGAGGACGACGAGGCGCGGCTGCGGGAGCTGCTCGCCAGGCACGGCGGGCGGGACTCGCTGGGCCACTTCGCGCTGCGCCGCGACAAGGCCGTCGTGTTCTCGCCGAGCGGCAAGGCGGCGGTCACCTACCGGGTCGTCTCCGGGGTCATGCTGGCCAGCGGCGACCCGATCGGCGACGTCGAGGCGTGGCCGGGGGCCATCGAGCGGTTCATGGACGAGGCCAAGGCGCACTCCTGGACGCCGGCCGTCATGGGCTGCTCGGAGACCGGCGGCCAGGTGTGGACCCGCGAGACCGGGCTGGACGCGCTGGAGCTGGGCGACGAGGCGGTGGTGGACGTCGCGGATTTCTCGCTGTCCGGGCGCGCCATGCGCAACGTGCGCCAGATGGTGAAGCGCATCGAGCGCAACGGCTACGAGACCCGGGTGCGGCGCGCCCGTGACCTGTCGGACGGCGAGCTGGAGCGCATCCGGCGGGCCGCGGCGGACTGGCGGGGCACCGACACGGAGCGGGGCTTCTCCATGGCGCTGGGCCGCATCGGGGACCCGGCGGACGGCGACGCGGTCATCGCGACCGCCCACAAGGCCGACGAGTCGGCGGACTCGTCCCCGTACGGCGACCTGAAGGCGATCATCCACTTCGTGCCGTGGGGGACGGACGGCATGTCGCTGGAGCTGATGCGGCGCGACCGGTCCGCCGACCCCGGTATGAACGAGCTGCTGATCGTCGCCGCGCTCCAGGCGTCCCCGAAGCTGGGCGTGGCGCGGGTGTCGCTGAACTTCGCGATGTTCCGCTCGGCGCTGGCGCGCGGCGAGAAGCTGGGCGCGGGCCCGGTCCTGCGGGTGTGGCGCGGGCTGCTGGTGTTCCTCTCCCGCTGGTTCCAGATCGAGTCGCTGTACAAGTTCAACGCGAAGTTCCAGCCGCGCTGGGAGCCGCGTTTCGTCGTGTACCGCAACGCGCGCGACCTGCCGCGCATCGGGTTCGCCGCGATGCAGGCGGAGGGCTTCGTGAACGTGGCGCCGCCCCGCCCGTTCCGCCGCAAGGAGCGCCCGGCCCGGCCGTGCGCCCACATCACCCCGCCGCCGGCCGCGCCGGAGCAGGGCATGCGCGCGGCCTGAGCCCGCCGACCTCGGTCCTGGGGCGCCACCCGGCCGGACCCGCCCGTCCGGCCCGGTCGGCGCCCCCTCGCACGTACGGGCCTAGGCTGGGGGCATGAGTACGTTGCGCGGGCGGGGCACGGTCCAGGGGCTGCCGGAGTGGGACCGCTGTGCGGTCATGGGGGTCGTCAATGTGACGCCCGACTCCTTCTCCGACGGCGGGCGCTGGTTCGACACCACCGCCGCCGTCAAGCACGGCCTGGAGCTGGTCGCCCAGGGCGCCGACCTGGTGGACGTCGGCGGCGAGTCGACGCGGCCGGGCGCGACGCGGGTGGACGAGGACGAGGAGCTGCGGCGGGTCGTCCCGGTCGTGCGGGGCCTGGCGTCCGAGGGTGTCGTGGTGTCCGTGGACACGATGCGCGCCTCGGTGGCGCGCAGGGCCGTGGAGGCGGGCGCGGTACTCGTCAACGACGTCAGCGGCGGACTCGCCGACCCGGAGATGGTGCCGTCCGTGGCCGCGGCCGAGGTGCCGTTCGTCGTGATGCACTGGCGCGGCTTCAGCGCGGACATGAACAGCCTCGCCGTGTACGACGACGTGGTCGCCGAGGTGGTGGCGGAGCTGCGCGCGCGCGTGGAGGCCGTCGTCGAGGGCGGTGTGGCCCCGGAGCGGCTGGTCGTGGACCCGGGGCTGGGCTTCGCCAAGCAGGCCGAGCACGACCTGGCCCTGGTGGCGCGCCTGGACGCGCTGCGGGCCCTGGGGCGGCCCCTGCTGGTCGCCGCGTCGCGCAAGCGGTTCCTGGGCCGCGTACTGGCGGGTGAGGGCCATGCCCCGCCGCCGGCGCGGGAGCGGGACGCCGCGACCGCCGCGGTCTCCGCGATCGCCGCGCACGAGGGCGCCTGGGCGGTGCGCGTCCACGAGGTGCGGGCGACGGCGGACGCGGTCCGGGTGGCCCGTGCCGTCGAGGGCGCCGCCTCGTGAGCGGGGCGGGCACGGACACCGAGGCGGTGGAGCTGGCCAACACGGCCTTCTACGAGGCGGTGGAGCGCGGCGACTTCGAGGCGGTCGCCGACCTGTGGCTGGACGAGCGGGACGGCGCCGTCTCCTGCGTCCATCCGGGCTGGCCGGTGCTGTCGGGGCGGGGCGAGGTGCTCCGCTCGTACGCGCTGATCATGGCGAACACCGAGTACATCCAGTTCTTCCTGACCGATGTGAAGGTGGCGGTCGCCGGGGACACGGCGCTGGTGACCTGCACGGAGAACATCCTCAGCGGCGGCCCCGCCGAGGACGGCGCCGAGCTGGGCCCACTGGTCGGGCAGCTGGTCGTCGCGACGAACGTGTTCCGCCGCACCCCGGACGGCTGGAAGGTGTGGTCCCACCACGGTTCACCCGTCCTGGCGGAATCCGACGACGACGAGGGCGACGACGGCGCGGTGTGATCGCCGTGAGTGGGTAGACGAGCGGTGGGGAGACCGCCGGAGGGACCGTGCGCGGCCGTGTCAGAGGGCGCGGGTAGATTCGGGGGGTGGCGTCCGGACCGACCGCACCCGGCCGGGAGCCGCCCAGACCTACGAAAGCAGGAGTGATTCGCGTGGATCGTGTCGCGCTGCGCGGCCTCAAGGCCCGCGGGCACCATGGCGTCTTCCCCAAGGAGCGGGAGGAGGGCCAGACGTTCATCGTGGACGTCGTGCTGGGCCTCGACACCCGGCCCGCCGCCGCGGAGGACGACCTCGCGAAGACCGTCCACTACGGCATCGTCGCCGAGGAGGTCGTCGACGTGGTGCGCGGAGAGCCGGTCGACCTGATCGAGACGCTGGCCGAGCGCATCGCGCAGAGCTGCCTCAAGCACGAGGGTGTCCAGGAGGTCGAGGTGTGCGTGCACAAGCCGGACGCCCCGATCACCGTCCCGTTCGACGACGTGACCATCACGATCACCCGGAGCCGCGTATGAACCGCACGCCCAGCGACCCGACGGTACAGCCGGTGCCCGCCTCCGTGACGGAGCAGGTCGACGCCGCCGACACGACCCTGTCCAATCCGAAGCTGGCCGTCCTCTCCCTCGGCGGCAACCTCGGCAACCGTCTGGAGAACCTGCAGGGCGCCATCGACGCCCTGGAGGACACGCCCGGTGTCCGCGTCAAGGCCGTGTCGCCGGTCTACGAGACCGAGCCGTGGGGCGTGGACCCGGACACCCAGCCGTCGTATCTGAACGCCGTGGTGGTGGTGAAGACCACGCTGCCGCCCGCGTCGCTGCTGGAGCGGGCGCACGCCGTCGAGGAGGCCTTCGACCGCGTCCGTACGGAGCGGTGGGGCGCCCGCACGGTCGACGTCGACATCGTGACGTACGCCGACGAGATCTCCGACGACCCCGTCCTCACCCTGCCGCACCCGCGCGCCCGCGAGCGGGCCTTCGTGCTGCGCCCGTGGCTGGACGTGGATCCGGAGGCGCAGCTTCCGGGCACCGGGCGGGTCGCGGACCTGCTGGCGGGCGTCGGCCAGGAGGGCGTCTCCGTCCGCCACGACCTGGAACTCCGCCTGCCCGACTGACCGTTGCCCCTACGGGCACGGCAAGCGACGGCACCGACAGACGCGAAGGACACCGGTGAAGCAACTGAGGGTCAAGGTACTGGCCGGAATCTTCGTGGTGGCCGGCGTCCTGTCCTGGGGCGGCGCGCAGCTGTGGAACGCGCTGGGCACGCTGCCGAGCGTCCCGCTGGCCGCGCCGATCGTGCTGGGCGCCATCGCTGCGGTCCTGGCGGCGACGGCGCTGTCCCTGCGCGCGCGGCTGAAGGCGCAGCGGGAGCGCCGCCCCGGCGCCAAGGGCGTGGAGCCGCTGATGGCGGCCCGCGCGGTGGTGTTCGGCCAGGCCAGTGCGCTGGTCACGGCCGCGGTGAGCGGGATGTACGCCGGTACGGGCGTGTTCCTGCTGGGCTCGCTGGATGTGCCGGCCCGCCGTGACCAGGCGATCTACGCGGGCTTCGCCGTGCTGGCGGGCTTCGCGGTGATCGCGGCGGCGCTGTTCCTGGAGCGGGTCTGCCGCCTCCCGGAGGACGACGAGCCGCCGGGCGCCTCCCCCACGACCGCGTAGCCCTCGCGCCGCCCGGCCGGCGGCTGATGGACGAATACGGGCACGGGGGCCGCACCGCGGCCCACGTGCCCGTACCGGAGCTGTCGGGCGGGTCAGTTCGCCATGATGAGGCTCATCGCCTCGGCGCGGGTCGCCATGTCCCGCAGCTGTCCGCGGACGGCGGAGGTGATGGTCTTCGCGCCGGGCTTGCGGATGCCGCGCATCGACATGCACATGTGCTCGCACTCGATGACCACGATCACGCCGCGCGGTTCGAGGATCTTCATCAGCGAGTCCGCGATCTGGGTGGTCAGCCGCTCCTGCACCTGCGGGCGGCGGGCGTACACGTCCACCAGGCGGGCCAGCTTCGACAGGCCGGTGATCTTGCCGGTCGTCGAGGGGATGTAGCCGACGTGGGCGACGCCGCGGAACGGCACCAGGTGGTGCTCGCAGGTGGAGAACACCTCGATGTCCTTGACCAGCACCATCTCGTCGTGGCCGAGGTCGAAGGTCGTCGTCAGGACGTCCTCCGGCTCCTGCCACAGGCCGGCGAATATCTCCTTGTAGGCCCGCGCCACCCGCGCCGGGGTCTCCCGCAGGCCCTCTCGGTCCGGGTCCTCACCGACGGCGATGAGGAGTTCGCGCACGGCGTTCTCGGCGCGCTTCTCGTCGAACTCGCCGATCGTGCCCTCGCCGTCCAGCGTCACCGCGTCGGTCATGTGTGCCTCGTTCCGTCTTGCCTGGGTGCGCGCCTGCCCTGAGATGCGCGAATGCCGGGGATACGCGAATGCCGCGCCCCCACAGGCTAGAACCTGGGGGGCGCGGCATCCATTCCGGGTGGGGTCCCGCGTCAGGACTCCGGACGATCCTCCGGGACCGCCTCGGCGGTCTTCGTGGTCTCCACCGAGGTGACCGTGGTCGCCGTCGACGGGGTGGCGCCGTTGGTCAGCGCCAGCTCCTTCGGGGAGAGCACCGGCGGCCGCGTCGACGGCGTGCGCCGCGAGGAGCCGGTCCACGCCGGGCGCGGCGGGCGCTTGACGATCGGGGCGAAGATCTCCGCGATCTCCTCCTTGCCGAGCGTCTCCTTCTCCAGGAGCTGCAGGACGAGGTTGTCGAGGACGTCGCGGTTCTCGACCAGGATCTCCCAGGCCTCGTTGTGCGCCGTCTCGATGAGCTTCTTGACCTCCTCGTCGACCAGCGCGGCGACCTCCTCGGAGTAGTCGCGCTGGTGCGCCATCTCACGGCCGAGGAAGGGCTCGGTGTTGTCGCCGCCGAACTTGATCGCGCCGAGGCGCTCGGTCATGCCGTACTGGGTGACCATCGCGCGGGCCGTGGCGGTGGCCTTCTCGATGTCGTTGGCCGCGCCCGTGGTCGGGTCGTGGAAGACCAGTTCCTCGGCGGCGCGTCCGCCCAGCATGTAGGCGAGCTGGTCGAGCATCTCGTTGCGCGTGGTCGAGTACTTGTCCTCGTCCGGCAGGACCATCGTGTAGCCCAGGGCGCGGCCGCGGGACAGGATGGTGATCTTGTGGACGGGGTCGGAGTTGGGGGACGCCGCGGCGACGAGGGCGTGACCGGCCTCGTGGTACGCGGTGATCTTCTTCTCCTTGTCCGACATGATCCGGGTCCGCTTCTGCGGGCCCGCGACCACGCGGTCGATCGCCTCGTCCAGCATCTCGTTGTCGATGAGCTTCTTGTCGCTGCGCGCCGTGAGGAGCGCCGCTTCGTTCAGCACGTTCGACAGGTCGGCGCCGGTGAAGCCCGGCGTGCGGCGGGCGACGGCGGCCAGGTCGACGTCGGGCGCGACCGGCTTGCCCTTCTGGTGGACCTTGAGGATCTCCAGACGGCCCTGCATGTCGGGGCGGTCGACGGCGATCTGGCGGTCGAAGCGACCGGGGCGCAGCAGGGCCGGGTCGAGGATGTCGGGGCGGTTCGTGGCGGCGATCAGGATGACGCCGCCCTTCACGTCGAAGCCGTCCATCTCGACCAGCAGCTGGTTGAGGGTCTGCTCGCGCTCGTCGTGGCCGCCGCCGAGGCCCGCGCCGCGGTGCCGGCCGACGGCGTCGATCTCGTCGACGAAGACGATCGCCGGGGCGTTCGCCTTGGCCTGCTCGAAGAGGTCGCGGACGCGGGACGCGCCGACACCGACGAACATCTCCACGAAGTCGGAACCGGAGATCGAGTAGAACGGCACCCCCGCCTCGCCGGCGACGGCGCGCGCGAGGAGGGTCTTGCCCGTGCCGGGCGGGCCGTAGAGCAGCACACCCTTGGGGATCTTGGCGCCGACGGCCTGGAACTTGGCCGGCTCCTGCAGGAACTCCTTGATCTCGTGGAGCTCCTCGACGGCCTCGTCGGACCCGGCGACGTCGGCGAACGTCGTCTTGGGGGTGTCCTTGGTGATCAGCTTGGCCTTGGACTTCCCGAAGTTCATGACGCGGGAGCCGCCGCCCTGCATCTGGTTCATCAGGAAGAGGAAGACCAGGACGATCAGGACGAAGGGCAGCAGCGAGAGCAGCACGGAGACGAAGGCGCTCTGCTTCGTCGGGGAGACCGTGTAGCCCTTGTCGATCTCACCGGCCTCGTACTTCTGCTGCAGCGTCGTGGCGAGGTCGGCACCCTGGGTCCCGATGTAGCTCGCCTGCACCTTGTCGCTGCCGTCGATCTTCTGGCCGCCCTTGAGGTCGACCTTGATCATCTGTTCGTCGCCGGTGGTCAGCTTGACCTGGTCGACCTGGTTCTGGGCGATCGCCTTGACGACCTTGCCGGTGTCCACCGTCTTGTAGCCGCCCGACGAGCCGACGACCTTCATCAACACGACCACGGCGAGGACGGCCAGCACGATCCACATGACCGGCCCACGGAAGTATCGCTTCACGTCCATCCATACGGAGCGATGCCGCCCCGTCCCTCCTGCCCGTAGGTAAATGCTGCTGTGAGAGTGTGAGACTACGTGCTGGCTTCTGGGTCAGCACGGGTGTGAGAAAAGCTGTTCTTCGGACGGTACCCCAGCAATGCCGCCGGTGGCCGCCTTCCCCACGTCCAACGCGAAGAAGGCGGCCAGGGTTCCCGGACCGCTCCGGTCCGGTGCGTCAGCCGCCGTAGACGTGGGGTGCGAGCGTCCCGACGAACGGCAGGTTCCGGTACTTCTCGGCGTAGTCCAGCCCGTATCCCACGACGAACTCGTTGGGGATGTCGAAGCCGATCCACTTCACGTCGATCGCCACCTTGGCCGCCTCGGGCTTGCGCAGCAGCGTGCAGACCTCCAGGGAGGCCGGCTCGCGCGAGCCGAGGTTGGACAGCAGCCAGGACAGGGTCAGCCCGGAGTCGATGATGTCCTCGACGATCAGGACGTGCTTGCCCTTGATGTCGGTGTCCAGGTCCTTGAGGATCCGGACGACGCCCGAGGACTGGGTGCCGGCCCCGTACGAGGAGACGGCCATCCAGTCCATGGTGACGGGGGTGGACAGGGCGCGCGCCAGGTCCGCCATCACCATCACGGCGCCCTTGAGGACCCCGACGATGAGCAGGTCCTTGCCCGCGTACTCCGCGTCGATCTTCGACGCCAGCTCGGCCAGCTTGGCGTCGATCTCTTCCTTGGTGATGAGCACCGACTTGAGGTCGGCACCCATGTCGTTCTGGTTCACCCGGGTCACTTTCGTTGCAGCCTGCGTCAGCCTGGATACGGCCTGGACGGCCTCCTGACCGACGCTTCGGCCGGTTTCGGTCAGCCTTGCCGGATGACCAGTCTGCCACCCTGGCGCCGGGCGACAACGCGGCCGGGCAGATTGATGGCGCCCTGGCCCCGCCAGCCGGTGATCAGCCGGTCGACTTCCTCGATGTGCCGGGCGAACAGCGAGCCGGCCGGGGCGCCCTCGGCGATGGCCGCCCGGCGCAGGACGCGGCGGCGCACGGCGGGCGGCAGCGCGTACAGCTTGGCGCAGTCCAGCAGGCCGGCCTCGTCGCGGACGGTGGCGTCGGCGTCGGCGGCCCAGCGGTCCAGGGCGTCGGCGTCGTCGCGGCACAGCTGGGCGGTACGGGCGAGGGCCTCGACGACGCCCTTGCCGAGCGACTTCTCCAGCGCGGGCAGGCCCTCGTGGCGCAGCCGGGACCGGGTGTAGGCCGGGTCGGCGTTCATCGGGTCGTCCCAGACGGGCAGGGACTGGACCAGGCACGCCTTGCGGGCGGTCTGCCGGTCGAGGTGCAGGAAGGGGCGGCGGTAGCGGCCGGCGGCGCCGGAGACGGCGGCCATGCCGGACAGGGACCGGATGCCGGAGCCGCGGGCGAGGCCCAGCAGCACGGTCTCGGCCTGGTCGTCGCGGGTGTGGCCGAGCAGGACGGCGGCGGCGCCGAGGCGCTCGGCCGCCTCGTCCAGGGCGGCGTACCGGGCGTCGCGGGCGGCGGCCTCGGGTCCGCCCTCGCGGCCGACGGTCACGGCGATGGCCTCGACGGGGTCGAGCCGCAGGGCGGTGAGCCGGGCGGCGACCTCGGCGGCGCGCAGGTCGGAGCCGGCCTGGAGGCCGTGGTCGACGGTGACGGCGCCGGCGCGGACGGGCAGCTTGCGCGCCTCGAAGGCGAGGGCGGAGGCGAGCGCCATGGAGTCGGCGCCGCCGGAGCAGGCGACCAGCACGAGCGGGGGCTCGCCCGCGCGGGCGGGGCCCTCCGGGCCGTCGTGGGGGGCGCCCGCCGGGTGGGCGGTGGTGGTGCGGGAGACCTCGTTGAGTACGTCGTGGAGTACGCGGCGAACCGCCAGGCGTATCGCCGCGACCGCAGGATGGGGACCCATGTCCGGTGCCCTTCGTGGAAGTTGGGGGTGCCTCGGTCGGAGTCTTAACGGTCGGAACGGGGGGTTCGGTCACTCAGGCCGTCACTGAGGCCGCCCACTCGGGTCGTCACTCAGAGTGCGTCGATGGTGACAGAACACGGCCGCTACCCGAGCATCGCACGCCTATCCCTCGCCCACGGTCCCTCGGATGGGTGAATAGGCGACGCCGTTCGGAACCGGAAGCTCCGAATCCTCAGTCTGCCTTGCGGTGCACCCTCCCCACCCAGTCGGCGGGCTTGGCGATCTCGGCCTTGGTGGGCAGGGTGTTCGGCGAGGTCCACACCCGGTTGAAGCCGTCCATGCCGACCTGCTCGACCACGGCGCGGACGAACCGCTCGCCGTCGCGGTACTGGCGCAGCTTGGCGTCGAGCCCGAGCAGCCTGCGCAGCGCCATGTCGAGGCGGGACGCCCCGCGGGCGCGGCGCTGCTGGAACTTCTCGCGGATCTCCGCGACGGACGGCACGACCTGCGGGCCCACGCCGTCCATGACGTAGTCGGCGTGGCCTTCCAGCAGCGACATGACGGCCGTGAGGCGGCCGAGGATCTCCCGCTGCTCCGGCGTCTGGACCAGTTCCACCAGGGAGCGGCCGCCCTCGTCCTCCTCGGCCTCCGGGCGGGCGCCGGTGAAGGTCTGGACGGCGTCGCGGAGACGTTCCAGCACGGTCATCGGGTCCATGTCGGTCGCGCCGAGGAACGCCTGGATCTCGCCCCGGAGGTGGTCGCGCAGCCAGGGGACGGCGGTGAACTGGGTGCGGTGGGTCTCCTCGTGGAGGCTCACCCACAGCCGGAAGTCGTGCGGGTCGACGGCGAGCTCCCGCTCGACGTGGACGATGTTCGGCGCGACGAGGAGGAGCCGGCCGCCGCCGTTCTCCCCCGCGGGCAGCTCGCGGGTGGCGGGGGCGAAGGTCTCGTACTGGCCGAGGACGCGGGAGGCCAGGAAGGACAGCAGCATGCCCAGCTCCACGCCGGTCACCTTGCCGCCGACCGCGCCCAGGACCGCGCCGCCGGGGCCCCCGGAGCGGCGCTCGGCCATCTTGTCCAGCAGCGGCCCCAGCAGCTCGCGGAAGCCCGCCACGTTCGCCTTGATCCAGCCGGCCCGGTCGACGACGAGGACCGGGGTGTCCTCCGGCTCATGGCCCTCCGGGACCATCCGGGTGAACCCGCGGACGTGCTCCTCGGACGCCTTGGCGTGCCGCCGCAGCTCGGCGACGACCTCCCGCGCCTCGTCGCGGCTGACCTCCGGCCCCGGCCGCACGAACCGCGTCGCGGTCGCCACCGCGAGGTTCCAGTCGACCATCTCCGCACCACCGATGCTCGTCATGCGTCAACCGTACGTGCTCCACGCCACAAGGGAGACCCCGCGGACGGCGGGCTCCCTGCGGACCCGGTGGCCCGTCACTTCGCGGTGAGGGCGGTCGCCAGCGCGTCGAGGGCCGGCTGCGCCTCGTACGGGGACGGGGTGCCGGACGCCAGGAAGGCGAACGCCAGGAGGCGGCCGTCGCGGGTCACCGCCGTGCCGGCCAGGGCGTTCACGCCGGTCAGGGTGCCCGTCTTGGCGCGGACGAGCCCGGCCGCCGGGGAGCCGTCCGCGTAGCGGTCCTCCAGGGTGCCGCTGAAGCCGCCGACGGGCAGCCCGGTCAGGACGGGCCGCAGCTCCGGGTGGGCGGGGTCGGCGGCGCGGGCCAGCAGGGCGGTGAGGAGGCGCGCGGAGACGCGTGCGCGGCGGTCCAGGCCGCTGCCGTCGCGCAGGGCGGCCCCGTCGAGCGGTACGCCGAGCTTCCGCAGCCGCTCCCGCACCGCCGCGCCGGCGCCGTCGAAGGAGGCCGGGTGCCCGGTGGCGCGGGCGGTGGCGCGGGCCAGGGCCTCCGCGAGGTCGTTGTCGCTGTCCGTCAGGGTGCGCTCGACCAGCGAGGACAGCGGGGCGGAGCGTGTCGTGGCGAGGTGCGGGCCCCCCTTCGGGGCGCGGCCGGGCGCGGGGGCCGCCGCGAGCTTCACGCCCTGGCCGGCGAGCAGCCGCGCGAAGGTCCGCGCCGTCTCGGCGGCCGGGTCGAGCGCGCGGGGGGCGGGGCCGCGCGTGGAGCCGTCGAGGCGGCCCGCCGCGGTCATGAGGGACGTGACGGGGGCGATGTTGTCGTTGACGCCGATGCGGTGCCGTACGGGCCCCTTGTAGAGGCTCGTGTCGTACCTCAGGGCCGTGGGGGCGGCGCCTCGCGCGCGCAGGGCCTTCGCGGTGTCCGCCGCCAGCGCCTTGAGGCGCGTCGGGTCCAGCGTCGGGTCGCCGCCGCCGACGAGGGTGAGCGTCCTGCCGTCGGGGGTGGCGACGACGGTGGTGGCGAGGCGGTGGTCGGGGCCGAGGGCCGAGAGGGCGGCCGCCGCGGTGGCGATCTTGACGGTGGAGGCGGGCGCCATGGGGGTGGCGGCACCGTGGCCGTACAGCGGGCGTCCGGTGGCCACGTCCACGACGGAGGCGGTACGCGCGCTGCCGAGGCCGGGGGCGCGCAGCAGCGGATCCAGCGCCCCGGCGAGCGCGGGCGCGGCGGCGGCCTGGGCGCGGGCGGGCGCCGCCAGGGGCGCGAGGACGGCGGGGGCGCTCGGCGCGGGCGCCGGGGCGGCCGGGCGGGGCGCGGGGGCGCCCGGAGCGGGGCCGCGGCCGTGATGTGCGCCACCTGTCGCCGCCGGGGCAGCGGCGTGGCGGCGTTCGGCCGTACGCTGGCCCCCGTCCCAGGGACCGGCGAGACCCGCCGCCGTGGCGGCCAGGGCGAGACCGGCGACGGCGGAGCCCGCGGCCAGCCGCAGCACGTTCGGCTCCAGCACGGCTGACCAGCCCCTTTCGCGAGCACTCGGTTGCGTGAGGGACACTTAACCACTGAGCTGGGCCACGAGCACGGCACCCCGGTGATCACGGCGGTCCAGTGACCCGACATTGTGATTGATCTTGGAGGAGCCACCCGTGGAGTTCGACGTCTGCATCGAGATTCCGAAGGGTTCGCGGAACAAGTACGAGGTGGACCACGAGACCGGTCGCATCCGGCTCGACCGCCACCTGTTCACCTCGACCGTGTACCCGGCGGACTACGGCTTCGTCGAGGGCACCCTGGGTGAGGACGGCGACCCGCTGGACGCGCTGGTCATCCTGGACGAGCCGACCTTCCCCGGTGTCCTGGTCAAGTGCCGCGCCATCGGCATGTTCCGCATGACCGACGAGGCCGGCGGCGACGACAAGCTGCTGTGCGTCCCGGCGTCGGACCCGCGCATGGAGCACCTGCGCGACATCCACCACGTCTCCGAGTTCGACCGCCTGGAGATCCAGCACTTCTTCGAGGTCTACAAGGACCTGGAGCCCGGCAAGTCCGTCGAGGGCGCCGACTGGGTCGGCCGCGCCGAGGCCGAGGCCGAGATCGAGGCGTCCATCAAGCGCCTGAAGGACCAGGGCGGCGCCCACTGAGGCAGCCCCTCACCGCGTTCCGCCGGCGGGCGGCGCACCCGGATCTCTCCGGGGTGCGCCGCCCGCCGTGCTGTGCGGACCGCGCCGCGTGCCCATACTGGGCGGGACGGGCGCGCACGCGCGCGTAGGGGCGTACGGCCGGAAGCCGGGCCCGCGGTGGTGCGCGGTCCGGGAGTACGGGGCGGCGCGCCGGGCAGGCGGACACGACGCGACGCGACGACCAGTCAGGAGTGGGCAGCAAGTGGTGGCGGAGCCGCACGGTCCGGAAGAGGACCGCAAACCGCAGTCGGACGAGGCGCACAGCGCCTTCACCCCGCCTGCCGGTGTGGAGCCGCCGGCCCCGCCGGAGGACGACCACCCCAGCTCGGAGTTCGCCATCCCGGAGGGACTGGCGACGGAGCCGTCGGAGGAGCCCGAGGGCTCCGCGTTCGCGCGGCCCTCCACGTTCGACGCGCGGCTGGCGCATCCGGCGTACACGCCCGCGCCGGGCGTCCCCGCGGTCCGGCTGTCGAAGGACGCGCCGTGGCAGGACCGGATGCGGACCATGCTGCGGATGCCGGTCAGCGAACGGCCGCTGACCGAGCCGGCGCAGCGGCACGAGGAGGGCGGCGGCCCGGCCGTCCCGCGCGTCCTCGACCTGACGCTGCGCATCGGGGAGCTGCTGCTGGCGGGCGGCGAGGGCGCCGAGGACGTCGAGGCGGCCATGTTCGCGATCTGCCGGTCGTACGGGATGGACCGCTGCGAGCCGACGGTCACCTTCACCCTCCTGTCTGTCACCTACCAGCCCTCGCTGGTCGACGACCCGGTGACGGCGAGCCGGATCGTGCGGCGGCGCGGCACGGACTACACGCGGCTGACGGCCGTGTACCAGCTGGTCACCGACATCAACACCGAGGGCGTCGACGTCACCCTGGAGGAGGCGTACCGGCGTCTCGCGCTGATACGGCGCAACCGGCACCCGTACCCCGGATGGGCGCTCACCCTCGCGGCGGGCGGTCTCGCCGGGGCCGCGTCGGTGCTGCTGGGCGGCGGCTGGGCGGTCTTCCTGATCGCGGCCGCCGGGGCGATGCTCGGCGACCGGCTGGCGTGGCTGGCGGCGGGGCGCGGACTGCCGGAGTTCTACCAGTTCGCCGTGGCCGCGGTGCCGCCCGCGGCGCTGGGCGTCGCGGTGAGCCTGCTGCACGCGGGGCTGCGGCCGTCGGCGGTGATCACCGGTGGGCTGTTCGCGCTGATCCCGGGGCGGGCGCTGGTCGCGGCGGTGCAGGACGGCCTGACGGGTTTCTACATCACCGCGTCGGCGCGGCTGCTGGAGGTCGTGTACTTCTTCGTCGCGATCGTGGTGGGCGTGCTGACGACGCTGTACGTGGGCGTGCAGCTGGGCGCCGAACTGAGCCCGGAGGGGACGGCCGTGCCGGTGGAGCGGCCGGTCGTGTCGATCCTGGCGGCGATGGCGCTGTCGCTGACCTTCGGCGTACTGCTCCAGCAGGAACGTTCCACGGTGGTGTTCGTGATGCTGAACGGCGCCGTGGCCTGGGTGGTCTTCGGGGCGGTCGCGGTGACCGCGGAGGGTTCGGCGGTGCTGGCGACGGCCCTGGCGGCCGGCCTGGTCGGCCTGTTCGGGCAGCTGATGGCCCGGTACGAGCGGTCGACGTCGCTGCCGTACGTGACGGCGGCGATCGGGCCGCTGCTGCCCGGTTCCGCCATGTACTACGGCGTCCTGAACATCGCGCAGAACAACATGGACGCCGGTTTCGCGTCCCTGGCGCGGGCGGCGGCGCTGGCGCTGGCCATCGCGATCGGGGTGAACCTGGGCGGCGAGCTGGCCCGGATGTTCCTGCGCGCCCCGGCGACGGCGGCGACCCGCCGCGCGGCCAAGCGGACCCGGGGCTTCTGAGGGGCTGTCCGAAGCGCTCTGCGCGACGGTCCTTCGCGAGGTCTCCGGGGCTCCGGGGCTCCGGCGGGCTCTGCGACGCGGCCCTTTGGGGCCCGGAAAACGGCTGCGGCCGGCCGGGGAGTCCCGGCCGGCCGTCGTGGTGCCGTCGTACGGCGCCCGCGTGGGCGCCGGGGGCTCAGCGCCTGGCGTGGCGGCCGCGCTGGACCGGCGCGGCCGGGTCGACGGGGGCGGCCGGGTCGAACGGGGCGGCGGCGTTGAGCGCGGCCTCCTTCTTCGCCTGCGAGCGGCCGCGCACGAACTCGATGATGATCGGGACCACCGAGAGCACGACGATCAGGACGAGGATCGCCTCGATGTTCTCCTTGATGAAGCCGATCTGGCCGAGGAAGTACCCGGCGACCGTGATGCCGGCGCCCCACAGCACACCGCCGACGATGTTGTACGCGATGAACGTCCGGTACTTCATCCGGCCGGCGCCCGCGACGATCGGCGCGAACGTCCGCACGATCGGCACGAAGCGGGCCAGCACGATGGCCTTCGGGCCGTACTTCTCGACGAAGTCGTGCGCCTTGTCCAGGTTCTCCTGCTTGAAGACCTTGGAGTTCGGCCGGTTGAACAGCTTCGGGCCGAAGAACCGGCCTATGGCGTAACCGACCTGGTCTCCGGTGATGGCGGCGATCACGATCAACGTGCAGACCAGCCACAGCGGCTGATCGATGTAATTGCCCTCCGCGACCAGCAGACCCGCTGTGAACAGCAGCGAGTCACCCGGAAGGAAGGCGAAGAAGCCCGATTCGGCGAAGACGATCAGAAGGATGCCGGGCAGGCCGTACTCGGAGATCAGGTAGTCCGGGCTGAGCCACTCCGGGCCAAGCGCAAGGGTCATCACGGGTTCCGGGCTCCTGGGTCGATGGGCGGGGAGGCTGCCCAAAAGTATCAACGCCGCCGACGCCTCCTCGGTTCCACCGGGCTTTCCGGGTGCGGACGGCCCGCTCCGCCGTGAAGCTGGGGCCATGGGCATCGAGGAGTACGGAGGCGGCCAGGCGCCGCACTCCGATGTGCTGGTGGTCACCACGAACGACGTCCCCGGGCACGTGGTGCGGCAGGTCGTGGGCGAGGTGTTCGGCCTGACCGTGCGCTCCCGGCACCTGGGCAGCCAGATCGGCGCGGGTCTGAAGTCCCTGGTCGGCGGTGAACTGCGGGGCCTGACGAAGACGCTGGTGGAGACGCGGAACCAGGCGATGGAGCGGCTCGTGGAGCAGGCCCGCGCACGCGGTGCCAACGCCGTGCTCGCCTTCCGCTTCGACGTGACGGAGGCGGCGGACGTGGGCACGGAGGTGTGCGCGTACGGCACGGCGGTGGTCGTCTCCCGCGCGTAGGGCGGCGTACGGGTGTACGTACGCCGGCATGCGCGCGTGGAGCGGCGTACGGGTGCACGCGCGCGTAGGGCGGCGTACGGGTGTACGCACGTCGGCACGCGCGCGTAGGGCGGCGTACGGGTGCACGCGCGCGTGGAGCGGCGTACGCGGCACGGGTGGGCGGAGGGGCGGGAGGCGCACGCGCACCCGGGCACCCGGATGCACGTGCGCGGACGGTCCGGCCGGCGGGTGCCGTGAACCGGACGACCGGTTTCCGCCCCCGTCCGTCACAGCGGGTCACCCCCGCGCGGGGCCGGGGAGCCGCACGGGCCCGGTGGGGCGCCGGGCGGCCGCCACCGTGACGGGGGCCGGCCGGGTCGGAGGCGCTGGTACGCCCCCGCGGTCCCGGCCCGCCGGCCGCGCCGCCCCGGGGCGTCCCCTGTGCGTCCCGGGGCGGTGCGGCCGGCCTTGTGCGCGGGCCGGAGGCCCTACGCCTCGTGGCGGGCGGCGTTCGCGTGGATCGCGTCCCGCAGGTGCTCCGCGAGACCGGGGCGCATGGCGTCGTAGAACGCCTTGAAGCGCTCGTCGTCGACGTACATGGCGCCCAGGCAGCGGTGCATCTCGTAGGGGCACTCGTAGAACCAGCGGCAGATGTGCTGCCGGTGCTCCTCCGCCATGTCCATGGCCCGCTCGCCGGAGGGCTCCTCGCCGTCCTCCATGAGCGCCTGGTAGCGGACGCCCCACTCCTTCGCCTCGTCCTGGATGCGCTGCCAGTCCGCCTTGGTGTAGCGGGCGGTGCGGCGCTGGGACTCGCGGTAGGCGTCGGTGTCGCCCCACCGCTGCTCGACCTCGTCGTTGTACTTCTCCGGGTCGTCCCCGAAGACCTCGAACTTCTCCTCGGGGGTGAGGTTGATACCCATCTTCTTGGCCTCCATGGCGTGTTCGACGGCCTCGGCCATCTTCTGCAGTTCGGCGATCCGGGTGGTCAGCAGGTGGTGCTGGCGCCGCAGGTGCTCCTGCGGGTCCGTGTCCGGGTCGTCGAGCAGGACCGCGACCTCGTCGAGCGGGAAGCCGAGCTCCCGGTAGAACAGGATCTGCTGCAGCCGGTCGAGGTCGTCGTCCCCGTAGCGCCGGTGTCCGGCGTGGCTGCGGCCGCTCGGGCTGAGCAGCCCGATCTCGTCGTAGTGGTGCAGGGTGCGCACCGTGATCCCGGCGAGGCGGGCGACCTGTCCGACGGAGTAGCCCATGTGGCTCACCGCTCCTTCCTTCGGTACGCCCCTCAGCCTGGGTCCTCACGCGACGTGAGGTGCAAGCCGCTTTTCCCCGGGGTTTTTCGCGAAGGCGTCAGCCCCGGTCGCCCGGGTGCGGCGTGCCGGTCGCGTACGGGTTCTCCTGGCCCTCCGCGAGGACGCCGACGAAGGGCTCGCCCTCGCCCGCGAAGGTGTACGCCCCGGCCTCGATCCGCTCGATCAGGCCGCGGGTCCAGGCGGCGCCCGCGTCGGCCTGGTGGATCCACAGGTTCATGATCTCCCCGATGTGGCCGAGCTGCCCGGGGCCGTCCTCGGGCGTGTAGTGCCCGGTGACGGTCGCCCGCCAGTGCTCCAGGCCCGCGACGCGCTCGCGGAGCAGCCGGGCGGCCTCGTCGCGCGGCAGGTCCACGATGAAGCCGAGCGCGGCGCTGAGGCTGTCGGGCTTCTGGTCGTGCGCCGTGAGGGCCTCGCGCAGCAGGGCGAAGTACTCCTCGGTGCCGCGCTCGGTGATCTCGTACTCGGTGCGGGGCGGCCCGCCGGCGGTGCTGGGCGCGGTCTCGTGGGCCCGCAGCAGGCCCTGCTTCGCCATCTGCTTCAGGGCGTGGTAGATCGAGCCGGGCTTGGCGTTGGACCACTCGTGGGCGCCCCAGTACTCCAGGTCGTTGCGCACCTGGTAGCCGTGTGCCCGCCCGTGCTGACGGACCGCGCCGAGCACCAGCAACCGGATCGCTGACATCCGCTTCCCGCCCTCCGTACCATGACGTCAATTTTGACTAGGGTACGGGCAGCAGGGAGGGCACATTCCGGCGCCCCGCGCTACCCCTCCCCCTCGGCCTCCATCGCGATCAGCTCGTACGAGGTCTTGCCGTCCAGGGTCTCGCGGATGATGTCGGCGTGCCCGGCGTGCCGGGCGAACTCCTGGACCAGGTGGAGGGCCAGCCACCGCATGGAGACCCGGCCGTCCTTGGGGAACCACGGCGCCTCCGGCAGCGGGAACGTGTCGTCCAGGCTCGGCACCGTACGGATGAGTTCCTCCGTCTCCTTGACGATGCCGTCCCAGGCGGCGAGCACGCTCACGATGGTCTCGTCGCCGGTCAGGCGGAAGCCGTCGGCATAGGAGGAGTCGCGGAGGTACTCCTCCTTCAGGGCGCCCTGCCGGGCGTAGCGGAGCCAGGTGAGCTCGGCCCGCGCCGCGTGCTTGAGCAGCCCGGACAGCGACAGTTCGCCGGCGGTGGGGCGGCTCGCCGCCTGTTCCTCGGTCAGTCCGAGGACGGTGCGGCGCAGAGCGGCGCGCTGCGCCTCGATGAAGTTGAGCAGCGCGCCGCGCTCATCGCCGTGTGCCTCCGGGGGAACGAGAGCGACCATGTCGGGTCCGCCTTCCGGTGGGGTGTGCTCCGATCTGACGCCCCCACGCTACGGACCCTCGCGGTCGGCTTCCGTCCGCGAGGCCGCCGGCCGGTCAGATCGGGAAGGTGCTCCGCCCGTGCTGGACGGAGATCCACTTCTGGGTGGTGAACGCGTCGACGGTCGCGTCGCCGTTGAGCCGCCCCACACCGGACTGCTTCTCGCCGCCGAAGGGCACGATCGGCTCGTCGTGGATGATGCCGTCGTTGACGTGGATCATGCCCGTGTGGACGCGCTGGGCGAACCGCACGCCGCGCTCGATGTCGCGGGTGTGGACGCCGCCGCTCAGGCCGTACGGGGTGTCGTTGGCGATGCGGATCGCCTCCTCCTCGCCGTCGACCGGGATGATCAGCGCGACGGGCCCGAAGATCTCCTGGCCGAGGACCGGGGCGTCGGCCGGGATGTCCGTGAGGACGGTCGGGGCGACGACATTGCCCTCGGACGTGCCGCCGGTCAGCACCCTGGCGCCGGCCTCCACCGTCTGCTGGACGGCCGCCATGACGGACTCGACCTGCGAGGAGTTGATCAGCGGGCCCACATGGGTCTCGGGCTGGGACGGGTCGCCCGTCTTCAGCGTCCGCACCTTCGCGACGAACTTCTCCGTGAACTCCTCCACCACGGACCGGTCGACCAGCAGGCGGTTGGCCGCCATGCACGCCTGGCCCTGGTGGATGAAGCGGCTGAACACGGCCGCGTCGACGGCGTAGTCGATGTCAGCGTCGTCCAGGACGACGAGCGCGCTGTTGCCGCCGCACTCCAGAACGGCCCGCTTGAAGTGCTTGGCGCACACCGTGGCGACGTGCCGGCCGACGCGGTCGGAGCCGGTGAAGGAGATGACCCGCGGGACGGGGTGCTCCAGGAGCGCGTCGCCGATCTCGGCGATGTCGGTGACGACGACGTTGAGCACGCCCGGCGGCAGACCGGCGTCCTCGAAGACCTTGGCGACCATGGTGCCGCCGAGGATCGGGGTGTTCTGGTGCGGCTTGAGCACCACGGCGTTGCCGAGCGCCAGCGCCGGGGCGACGGACTTCAGCGAGAGCAGGAACGGGAAGTTGAACGGGCTGATCACCCCGACGACGCCGACCGGCAGCCGGTACAGCCGGTTCTCCTTGCCGTTGATGGGCGACGGGAGGATCCGCCCCTCGGGCCGCAGCGACAGGTGGATCGCCTCGCGCATGAACTCGCGCGCGAGGTGGAGCTCGAAGGCCGCCTTGCCGCGCGTGCCGCCGAGCTCCGCGACGATCGCCTCGATCAGTTCGGGCTCGCGGTCCTCGATGATCCGCAGGGCCCGCTCGAAGACGCCGCGCCGCGTGTACGGGTTGGTCGCGGCCCAGCCAGGCTGCGCCCGCTCGGCGGCGCGATACGCCTGGTCCACCTCGTCGACGGTCGCCACCGTTATGGAGGCCAGCTTCTCGTCGTTGTACGGGTTGAAGTCGATGATGTCCCACGAGCCGCCGCCGGCCCGCCACTCACCATCGATGTACTGCAGGGCCAGATCTCTGAAGTAGGACATGGCATCCCTTCGGAAGGCCGTGTGGCCCCGCAGAGCCACGCACGGGCAGTCACTGACGGGACGTCATCCTACTTACGCACTAGATAAGTTGGAGGAGTCCTCTGAGCAGATCCCGACTCTCCTCCGGCCCCGGGCTCTCCTCCTGGAGCCGCTCCATGGCCCGCTCGTACTGGGTCACCTCGTCGCGCTTGTCGATGTACAGCGCGCCCGTCAGCTGCTCCAGGTAGACGATGTCGGAGAGGTCCGACTCGGGAAAGCGCAGCATGGTGAAGGCGCCGCTCTCCCCGGAGTGGCCACCGAAGCTGAACGGCATCACCTGCAGCGTGATGTTGGGCCGCTCCGACATCTCGATCAGGTGCTTCAGCTGTTCCCGCATGACGGCGCGGTCGCCGTACGGGCGGCGCAGCGCCGCCTCGTCGAGAACGGCGTGAAATCGCGGGGCGCGCTCGGAGACGAGGACCTTCTGCCGTTCCAGGCGCAGGGCCACGCGGCGGTCGATCTCGGCGGACGACGCCGTGGGGCACGCCCCGCGGGCGACGACCGCGTGCGCGTACGCCTCGGTCTGGAGCAGCCCGTGCACGAACTGCACCTCGTAGATGCGGATGAGCGAGGCGGCGCCCTCCAGCCCGATGTACGTCTGGAACCATCCGGGCAGCACATCGCCGTAACTGTGCCACCAGCCCGCCAGGTTGGCCTCCCGGACGAGGCCCAGCAGCGCCTCCCGCTCCTTTTCGTCGGTGACTCCGTAGAGCGTGAGCAGATCCTCCACGTCCCGTGCCTTGAAGCTCACCCTTCCCAACTCCAGCCGGCTGATCTTGGATTCGGACGCCCGGATCGAGTAGCCGGCGGCCTCCCGGGTGATGCCGCGCGATTCGCGCAGCCGCCTCAGCTGTGAGCCCAGCAGGATGCGCCGCACCACGGAACCGCCCGCTTCAGTCGCGGTCACGTCTCCAACCCTCCCCATCGCTGATGTGTACGACGGAGCGCCCCCAAGCCCCGAGTTGCGGATTCTGCCACCAAAACGCTTCACCCCGTACGCGAACGATTACAGAACGGCGAACACTTCGGCCACCGCCACCCGAACCACCCGGGGAAGATATGGCCAAGAACCATCACGGGGCGGGACAGCTCGGGCGCGTGCACGTGCATCTGCCCTTGCATCTGCCCCTGCCTTTCGGAACCATGGTCCCCGCGCACCTGCGTAGTCGTTCGTGTTGTAGCACCACAGCCGCGAATCCGGGGAGTGCCTCGCATGGGGACGAATGGATCGACCATGCTCGAGCCGTTAAGGCAGGGGCTTCCTCCGATCGACGCCGCGTCCGTGTCGAGTTCGGCCTCGTGCGCTCTGCCCGCCCGGTACGAGGCGGTGCGCGGGGCCCGCCAGTTCACCAGCACCACCCTCTCCCAGTGGAACCTCAGCGACCGGTTCGACGACGTGGCACTCGTCGTCTCCGAGCTGGTCACCAACGCGCTGCGGCACGCGCTGCCCGCGGACACCCCGCGCGACCACCCGCTCGACCCGCCCGTCCGGCTGCACCTGATGCGCTGGGCGGGACGGCTCGTGTGCGCGGTGCGCGACCCCAGCCCGGAGACGCCGGCGGCCCGTACGTCCGGCGAGGACTTCGCCGCCGAGTCGGGGCGCGGGCTATTCCTGGTGGAGTCGTTCAGCGACAGCTGGGGGTGGCACCCGCTCGCCGGCGCGCTGCACGGGAAGGTCGTGTGGGCGCTGTTCCGGCTCGCGGACCATCCGTAGGCCGGTACGCGCGTACCGGAAGAGACGTCGGCCCGAGGCCACGGGGGACTCGCCGCCGATGAAAAGGGGCTCCGTTCGCGGAGCCCCTTTTTCCGTGCGGCGGGGCGGCACACCGCGCCCGCGGGCGCGCGCGGAGCCGTGGACCCGCGCCGCCGGACGGGCGCGGCGTCGGCCTTCGTGTTCCCGCCCGGCGCCGGCCGTGCCGTTCAGCCGCCGACGAGGTGGTCGAATTCCCCGTCCTTCACGCCCAGCAGCATCGCCTCGATCTCCGCGCGCGTGTAGACCAGGGCGGGCCCGTCCGGGAAGCGCGAGTTGCGCACCGCCACCTCTCCCCCGGGCAGCTTGGCGAACTCCACGCAGGAGCCCTGCGAGTTGCTGTGCCGGCTCTTCTGCCAGACGACCCCGTGAAGCTCCGTGGCCGCCATGCCGTTGTACACGTTCAACACGTGGTGCACAGGACGCTCCCCGAGTCACATGAGTTGCATGAGTGAGTGATGTTGCCGGTGTCAACTATCCCGGATCATAGCTGCGTTCACCTGCGGATGCATGAGCAGATGCACGTGCACGGGGGGTGTCCCTTCGACTACTGAGACGCGCGCCGGACGTCCGAGGCTCCCTTTCGCCGGCGGGAATACGAAAAAAGAGGGCTCCCCACGCGCGCGCGGCGCGGGAGAGCCCCCTGCGGGCGGGGCCGCGGCCTCAGCGGGAGGAGGACGCGTACGGCAGCAGCGCCATCTCGCGGGCGTTCTTCACCGCGCGGGCCAGCTGCCGCTGCTGCTGGGCGGAGACGCGGGTCACCCTGCGGCTGCGGATCTTGCCCCGGTCGGAGATGAACTTCCGCAGCAGGTCGGTGTCCTTGTAGTCGATGTACGTGATCCCGGCCCGGTCCAGCGGGTTGGGGCGGGCCTTCGGGGGCTTGCGGTCGGCGGCGCGGCGCGGGGACATGGGGTCAGACCTCCAGGAGGGTGTCGAAGTCGGAAGCGAGCCGCTGCCAGGCCGTACGGCCCGCCGCGTACTCGGCGTCGGTCAGCAGGCAGGAGCCGAGCAGCTCGGCGAGGCCCTCGCGGTCCAGTCCGGGCGAGGTGAAGACCAGGTGCTGGCACCGGTCGCCGAGCTCCGGGTCCCAGTCCAGCGCGGCGGCGGCCCGGCGTACCGGCGGGACCATCTCCCAGGCCGCGTCGGGCAGCGACGCCAGCCACGGGCCGGCGCTCTCGACGCACAGCGCGCCGCCCGCCGCGTCCCACGCCAGCAGCGTGTCGGGCCGGTCGGCGAGCCAGAAGCGGCCGCGGCTGCGGGCGGCGGCGCAGGTCAGGTCCTCCAGCGCCGCGTACAGCCGCCCCGGGTGGAAGGGGCGCCGGGCGCGCCAGACGTACGTGCCCACGCCGGCCGCGTCGGCGTCCTGCGGCAGCAGCGCGCAGGCCGGGTGCTGGGCGGCGGCCGCGGCCTCCACGTCGAACCCCTCCAGTACGGCCGCGGCCAGGTCCCCGTCCGGTACGGGGACGTGGCGGGCGGTGGGGTGGAGCTGGGCGAGCAGCGCCCGGTCCTCGTCGTCGGCCTCCGGGCTGTCCACGACCGCGAGCACGGGCGCGTACTCCAGCTGGCGGGCCCACGTGTCGGCGATGGTGCGCTGGTCGGTGGCGGCGGCCGCGAGTCCGGCCTCGGCGAGGTCGTCGCCGTTGCCCAGGTACGGCAGGACCAGCGCCGGGTCCACGGCGGTGACGACACCGGTCAGGTCGAGCCCGGCGGCGGCCACCACCTCGGCCATGGCCTTGGGTTCGACCGAGTCCCACAGCTCCACGACGGCGAGCCGGGTCAGGCCGGCGTCCGCCAGCCGCTCCAGCTCGGGCACGAGGTCCTCGCGCAGCGCGCAGCAGGCGCAGTCGTTGACGAGCGGGGTCTCACCGGTGGACAGGACGCCGGTCGCGTCGCGGACCGTCCGGACGACCGTTCCCCGCCCGGCGGCGGTGGACAGGTCGTGGTGGAGCGCCACGCTGCCCGGCACGGACGCGAGAAGCCGGTCGACGGCGGCGCGCCGGGCGTCGGAGTGCAGCCCGCCGACGATCGCGACGGAGAGCGGGACGGACGGCATCAGCGCACCCCGCGCCGCCCGGCGGCACCCGCGGCGCTCTCGGCACCGCCCGCGGCCGCGGTCCCGGAAGCCCCGGTGGCCTCACGGGCCGCGGTGGCCCCGCGTGCGGCGGCGCCCTTCGCGCCGCCGTAGCGGCGCTCGAAGCGCTCCACGCGCCCCGCCGTGTCGAGGACGCGCGCCTGACCGGTGTAGAAGGGGTGGCTCGCCGAGGAGATCTCGACGTCGACGACGGGGTAGGTGTTGCCGTCCTCCCACTCGACCGTCTTGTCGCTGGTCATCGTGGAGCGGGTGAGGAAGGCGAAGCCGCCGGCCTTGTCGCGGAAGACGACGGGTTCGTACGCGGGGTGGATTCCGGGCTGCACGGCGGTCAGCGCTCCTCTCGGAAGTCGACGTGCCGGCCGACGACCGGGTCGTACTTGCGCAGGGTGAGGCGGTCGGGGTCGTTCCGGCGGTTCTTGCGGGTCACGTAGGTGTAGCCGGTGCCGGCGGTGGACCGGAGCTTGATGATCGGGCGTAGTTCGTCACGGGCCATGCCGGGTACAGTAGGTGAAAATGGTTTCCATTACCAAGCTCGCCCCATGAGAGGCAGGTCACCCTTGTCCGCCCACTGCCAGCTGACCGGCGCCCAGCCGGGCTTCGGCAACCGCATCTCGCACTCCCACCGGCGCACCTCCCGCCGCTTCGACCCGAACATCCAGCGCAAGCGCTACTGGCTGCCCAGCGAAGGCCGCTACGTGCGGCTCACCCTGAGCGCCCGCGCCATCAAGACGGTCGACGTGATCGGCGTCGAGGCGGCCGTGGCCCGCATCCGCGCGCGGGGAGGGAAGGTCTGATGGCGAAGAAGAGCAAGATCGCGCGCAACGAGCAGCGCCGGACGGTCGTGGAGCGGTACGCCGCCCGCCGCGCCGAGCTCAAGGAGCTGATCCGCCGCCCTTCCACGCCGGAGGCGGAACGGCTCGCCGCGCAGGCGGAGTTGCGCCGCCAGCCGCGCGACGCGAGCGCGACGCGCGTCCGCAACCGGGACGCCGTGGACGGCCGACCCCGCGGCCACCTGCGGAAGTTCGGCATCTCGCGGGTGCGGCTGAGGGAGCAGGCGCACGCCGGCTTCCTGCCCGGCGTGCGCAAGTCGTCCTGGTAGCCGGGTGCGGCCGTCCTGGTAGCTTGGCGCGGTCTGATCAACCGACAAGGGGGACTTGATCGTGCGGAAGCTGGTACGGAAGGGCGCGGCGGTCACCGCCGTGCTGGTCGCGGCCGTCGCGCTGAGCGCCTGCGGCTCGGACGACAAGAGCGCGAAGCCGCAGCACAAGGGCGGCGCCACGCCGTCCGCGGCCGACCCGCAGCCCGCCGAAGCCGTGGCGCTCGCCGACGCCGTGGGCACCTGGCTCGGCAAGGCGGACGACAAGTCGGTGACCCTGACCATCAGCAAGGGCGGTCAGACCGTGGTCATCAGCGACGCCCACGTCTGCCAGGGCACGGCGAAGGAGGGCGACGCCCTGACCCTCGCCCTCACCTGCAAGGACGGCAACACCGACCGCTCCTCGGGCAAGGTCACCTCGGCGGACGGCAAGCAGCTGGTCGTGGCCTGGGAGTCCGGCAGGACGGACACGCTGACCAAGCTGGACGTCAGCGGCCTGCCGACGAACATGCCCTCCATCCCGTCGCTCCCCTCGCTGCCGCCGCAGTCGTAGCACCGCTCTGCCGCACGGCGTACGGCCGTACCGCCTCGCTGCACGGCCGCACGGGTGGCCACTGCCGCTGTGCGGCCGTACGGCGGTACGGCCTTGCTGCACGGCCGTACGGCGGTACCGCTCCGCTGTGCGGCCGTACGGGACCGGGTGCCGCTGTGCGGTCGTACGGCCCTGGCCACCGCCCCGGTGCCGCGCGGCGCCGGGGCGCCGCTGTGCGCGACGGCACCGCTGCGCCCCCGTACGGACCGCCGGGCGGACCGGGGCGCGCCGCCGCGCGGACGCGCCACCGCTGAGGCCCTGACGCGGCACCGCTGAGGCCCTTGACGCCGTGGGACGCGCCCGCGCGGGCGGTTACGCCGTCCGTCCGCCCGCGTCGCGGCCCCGTACGGCGCGGTGCGCCGAGCGGCCCGTGTCGGCGCGGTCGGCGGCCGCCCTGCCGTGGTCCCAGCCCTCCCGGTCGGTGGCGCCCCGCACCCGGGTCGTCGTGGCGCCGGGGAACATCCGGTCTGTACGGGCCGTCACCGCCACGTCCCGCGCCGCCAGGACCGGCAGCAGGGTCGGCTCCTCGGCGGCGACCCGCCGTGAGGTGGCCGCCAGGCGGTCGCCGAGCCGCTGCGCGTACGCCAGCAGGAACGACTGGCGGAACGTCTTCGTGCGCTTGCGGCCGCCCGCCCGCTGCGCCGCCTCCGCCCCGGCCATCGCGGTCTGCCCCTGCACCAGCAGGGAGGTGTACAGCAGCTCCACCGCCTCCAGGTCCGCCTCGTAGCCGACGACCGTCGAGAAGGCGAACTCCTCGTTCCACACCGCCCGGCAGCGGTTCGCGCCGGCGACCGCGTCCAGCAGGATCGCCTTCGCCGTCTCGTACGGCGGCTCCACACCGATCCGCGCCGCCGAGGGCTCGTCCGGGGCGGGCCCGCCGTGCGCGCGGGCGGCGAGGGCCGCCTCGTCCAGGCTGTGGCGGGCCATCAGCTCCTGGGCCTTCGCCGTGAGGGCCTCCGCCTCCTCCGGGTAGTCGGTCGCCTCCGCCTTGGCCAGCAAGGCGCGGATCCGGGCCAGCATGCGCGGCTCGCCCTCGACCGGGGCGGTCGTCACGGCGGCGCCCGGCGGCGGCGCGACCGGCTCCAGGGCGGGCAGCCGGACGAGGAGCCGGTACAGCTCCAGCACGGCCGTCGCGTACGAGAACCGGTCGGCGCGCCACGGCCCGGCGTCCAGCGCGGCGAGCTGGTCCCGCCAGCGCGGCGGCAGGTGGGCGTACCCGGCGGACTCGGCGGCGATCAGCGCGGACGCGAGCCGCACATGGTGGGCCTCCAGGTCCCGGCGGACGAGCCGTACCACGTCGGCGGGCTGCCAGCCGCGCGCCCAGGCCCGCCGCAGCAGCTCCTCGCCCCGCCGGGCCAGCTCCGCGTCGGCGGAGGGGTCGGCGGCGAGCAGCGAGGCGGCGGTGTCCAGGGCCGCGGTCCCGTCCGCGTACAGGGCCGTGCCGAGGGCCCGCTCCACGGTGCCGGCGCCGTCCGCGTCGCGGCGGTCGCTCACGGCTGCCGCCGGGCGTCGTAGGCGCTGCGGGCCTCGGCGATGGCCGCCCGGTGCTCGAGGGACCAGTCGACGAGCGCCTTGACCAGACCGGTCAGGTCGCGGCCCGTCGGCGTCAGCTCGTACTCGACCTGCGGCGGCACGGTGGGGTGCACGGTCCGCGTGACGAGGCCGTCCCGCTCCAGGCGGCGCAGGGTCACGGTGAGCATGCGCTGCGAGATGCCCGGGACGAGGCGCTGCAGCTCCCTGTAGCGCCGGACGCCTCCCGCGAGCTCCACGACGACGTGGACGGTCCACTTGTCGCCGAGCCGGTCCTGTACGTCGCGTACGCCGCAGTCCTCCGCGCAGCTCAGATCCGCTGGCGGCGACCCGCCGGTTACCTCCGTGTGCGCCACGGACATCAAAGTGCCTCCTTACGCCGCTCCGCCACCACACCCACCATGGTCGCAGCGCACACGACCAAGGAACGGGGGGCATTCCCATGCTGCTGATCACCGGTGTCTCGGGCGGACTCGGCGGGCTCGCCGCCGGGCACGCGGCGGGCCGGTCCGACGTCCTGCTCGGCACCCGCTCGCCGGACGGCCGGCCCGGCACCCGCCGGGTGGACTTCGACGATCCCGCTTCGCTGCCCGGCGCGTTCGCGGGCGTGAGGACCCTGCTGCTGGTCTCCGCCGGGTACGGCGAGGACGACGTCGTCACCGCCCGCCACGAGGCGGCGATCGGCGCGGCGGAGGCCGCCGGGGTGCGGCACATCGTCTACACGAGCCTCTCGGGCGACGGCGACCACCTGCCGTACGCCCTCCCGCACCGCTGGACCGAGCGGCGGTTGCGCGCTTCCACGGCGGCCTGGACCGTCCTGCGCAACGGCCTGTACGCCGAGCTGATGGCGGCGCTCGCCCCGCCGGACGCCCGCGGCCGGATCACGGCACCGCTCGGCACGGGCGCCGTGGCGGCGGTGGCCCGGGCCGACCTGGCGGAGGCGGCGTTCCGGGTGGCCGCAGACCCGGCGCCGCACGCGGGCCGCGTGTACGAGCTGGTCGGCGAGGTCCCCCTGGGCGGCGCCGACCTGGCGGCCGCCGTGTCGGGCAGCTACGAGCCGGAGAGCGGGCTCGGCGCGGTGCGGGCGGCGATCGCCGCATCGGGGGCGGCGCCGTTCCAGGTGCCGATGCTCACCGGCACGTACTCGGCGATCGCCCACGGCTTCATGGACGGCACCGGTGTGCCGCGCGGCCATCTGCGCCGGCTCCTCGGCCGGGATCCGCTGCCCGCGCCGGAGGTGTACGCGCGCGCGGTGGGGTAGGGCTCCCCCGACATCGGGTGCCACGCGCGCGGAGGGAGCGGCCCGTGGGTGAGAACAAGCGACGGATGCTGGCCGGGGAGTGGTACCTGCCGGACGACCCGGAGCTCGCCGCCGACACCGAGCGGCGGGTGGCGCTGTGTGCCGCCTACAACGCGCTGCCGCCCGCCCCGCCTGAGGAGCGGGACCGCGTCCTGCGGGAGCTGCTGGGCGCCGTCGGCGAGGGCGTGCGGATCAGGCCGCCGTTCCACTGCGACTTCGGGTACCACGTCAGCGTCGGCGACCGCGTGTTCGTCAACTTCAACGCGGTGTTCCTGGACTGCGCCCCCATCACGATCGGCGCCGACACGCAGATCGGCCCGAACGTCCAGCTGCTGACGCCCCTCCACGAGCTGGACGCCGGACGGCGGAGGGCGGGCTGGGAGCGGGCCGCGCCGGTCACGATCGGCGACAACGTCTGGCTCGGCGGCGGCGTGATCGTCTGCCCCGGTGTGACGATCGGCGCCGACACGGTGGTCGGCGCCGGTTCCGTCGTCACCCGCGACCTCCCGCCGGGTGTGCTCGCGGTCGGCAACCCGGCGCGGGTGGTCCGCTCCCTCAGAGCGTGAGGACGAGCTTGCCGCGCACGTGCCCGCCCTCGCTGAGCCGCTGCGCCTCGGCGGCGTCGGCGAGCGGGAACGTCGCCACCACCGGCAGGGCGAGGCGGCCGTCGGCGACCAGCCGGGCGTGCTCGGCGGTCCAGGCGCGCACCACCTCGGACGGCGTGCCGGCCGCCGAGAAGGGCACGCCGTACTCGGCGGCGTCCGTCGCGGCGATCGTGACGATCCGGTCGGCGGTGCCGCCCCGCAGCTCCACGGAGGGCCGCAGCGTCCCGTGCCCGGCCGCGTCGAACACGGCGTCCACGCCCTGCGGGGCGGCGGCCCTGACGCGGTCGGCGAGCCCCTCGCCGTACGCGACGGGCACCGCGCCCAGGCGCCGCAGGAACGCGTGGTTGGCGGGGGACGCCGTGCCGACGACGGTCGCCCCGAGTGCCGCGGCCAGCTGGACGGCGACCTGCCCGACCGCACCGGCGGCGCCGTGCAGCAGCAGCGTCTCACCGGCGGTCAGGCCCAGTTCCGTCAGGACGCGGCGGGCCGTCTCGGCCGCGACCGGGACAGCGGCCGCCTGCTCGAAGGAGAGCGCGGCCGGCTTGGCGACCACGTCCCCCGCGATGGCGTACTCGGCATACGCTCCGGTGCGGGTCCAGCCCATCACCTCGTCGCCCGGCGCGAACCCCTCCGCGCCCTCGCCCAGCGCGTCCACGACCCCGGAGAACTCCAGCCCCGGCACGGCGGGGAACGTCGTCGGGTAGTACTGCTCCACCCAGCCGTAACGCCGCTTGTAGTCCACCGGGTTGACCCCGGCGGCCCGCACCCGGACGCGGATCTCCCCCGGCCCCGGCTCGGGCACCGCGGCCGTCCCCCACGTCAGCACCTCGGGCCCGCCGAACTCCCGGTACACGACGGCCCGCATGACGGCCTTCCCCGCCGCGGGCCCGGTGTGCGCGCTGCTCATCCCGTACTCCCCCTCTGCTGTGCGGTGTTCGCGATGCCACCCTCCGCCGCGCCCCGCCCGCCGTGCCCCCGTCCGACGGCCGGTCGGACCTGTCCGAAAGGACGGGCGCCCCGGCACGCGCGCGTGCCTAGGCTGAACCGCATGGAAGCCGTGCCCGCCCTCACCACCGCGTACGAGGTGATCCGCCGGCCGCTGGGACGCGTCCTGCCCCGGCTGTCCGCCGCGCTGGCCGACCTGGTGCCGCACCGGGCGGCCGCCGAACTGTCCACGCACTGCGCCCACTCGCCGCTCAAGACCCACGGTGACCTCGGACCGCGCATCACCGACGCCGATCTGGCCCCGCTCCTCGCCGCCGGTGTCCCCGGCCGCCCCTGGCAGGGCACCCTGACCCTCGACGGCGCCCGGTGGCCCGTCCTCGCCGTCACCAGCCACGCCACGCCCCGCGGCGCGGTGCTGCTGCTCGTACGGCACGACGCCGCGCCCCTCGGCGACGACGTGCTCGCCGTGGCGCAGGCCCTGTGGGACCTGGTCACCTGCCACTTCGACCGGTTCGCGAAGGAGGCGCTGCCGGGCGCCCTGGCCCGGTCCCGCGCCGCCGCCGGCACCCGCGCGCGGCTGCTCGCCGAGCTGGGCGAGGCCCACTCCGCGACGCTGACCGGCATCCTGGGCGTGCTGCGCGGCCGCGCACTGGACGACGCCGCGGCGCGGGCCGCCGCGACGGAGCTGGCGGTGGACGCGCTGGTGGAGCTGCGGGCCCGCGCGGAGCGGGACCGGGAGATCGCGGAGGAGCCGGCGGACCAGGCGTTCGACCGGCTCGCCGATTCGCTGCGCCCGCTCGTACGGCACAGTCCGGTGCGGCTCGTGTTCGGCGGCCCGGGTGTGAGCCGCACGGTGCCCGCCGATGTGGCGCACACGGCGAGGGCGGTGGTGCGGGCCGTGCTCCCGGCCGTGCTGGAGCAGGAGCGGCTGAGCCGGGTGCACGTGGGCTGGCGCCTCGCGGGCGACGAACTGCACGCGGCGGTACGGGACGACGGGCCGGGCACGCTGACGGAGCGGGAGCTGGCGGGCGCCCGCGTGGCGGAGCGGTTGGAGGTCCTGCGGGGCCGCCTCGACGTGGACGCCGTGCCCGGCTGGGGCACCACGGTGACGGCGGTGCTCCCGCTCCGGGCGACGCCGGCCGAGCCCGCGGCCGATCCGCTGACGGCCCTCGGCGAGCGGGAACTCCAGGTGCTGGAGCACCTCGCGCGCGGGCACCGCAACCGCGTGATCGCGCAGGAGCTGCACATCAGCGAGTCGACGGTGAAGTTCCATGTCGCGAACATCCTCACGAAGCTGGGCGTCGCCTCCCGCGGCGAGGCGGCGGCCCTCTTCCACGCCGCGGCCTGACGTCCCCGCGCCCCGGCCCCGTCGCGGCCCCGGCCCCGTCCCGGCACCCTCTGCCGGGCGCGGCCCCCGGCCCGTACCGCCCCGGTTCCGGGGGACTGTCAGTGGCGGGTGCGAGACTCGCGAAGGTGAGCGAGCGGTGGCTGCTGGACGAGGTCGAGGGGGGCGGGGCGAGGCTGGTCCCCCTCGGCCGCGACGGCATGCCCGCCGGGCCCGTCGTCACCGAGCCCGACCTGGTGGCGGCGGTGCGTTCGCGCCCGGAGGTCGGCCGGTGGGTGTGGCGGTCCACGGCCGGCCTCTATCCGCGGCTCCTCGCCGCGGGGGTGCCCGTGGAGCGGTGCTACGACATCGAGGCCGCCGAGCAGCTCCTCCTCGGCCACGAGGGGCGGCTCGGTGAGCCCCGGTCCGCCGCGGCCGCCTGGGCGCGGCTGCACGACCGTCCCGTACCCCCCGACCTTCCGCAGCGGGCGGCCGAGCCGGGCGCCCAGTCGCCGCTGTTCGACACGGCGCCCGGTGGCCCTGAGGTGCCGTTCGACGGCCTGCTGGAGGTGTACGCCGAGCAGCAGCGCCGGCACGCGGCGGCCGAGCACCCGGACCGGATGCGGCTGCTGACGGCCGCCGAGTCCGCGGGGATGCTGGTCTCCGCCGAGATGCATCGGGCGGGCGTGCCGTGGCGCGCGGACGTGCACCGCGCGGTGCTGCACGAACTGCTGGGCGAGCGGTACGCGGGCGGCGGCGAGCCGCGGCGGCTGGCGGAGCTCGCGGCGCGCGTTTCCGCGGCGTTCGGGCGGCCCGTGCGCCCCGACCTGCCAGCGGACGTGGTGCGGGCGTTCGCCGAGGCCGGGATCAGGATCAGGTCGACGCGCCGCTGGGAGCTGGCGGAGGTGGACCACCCGGCGGTCGAGCCGCTCCTCGCGTACAAGACGCTGTACCGGATCTGGACGGCGCACGGCTGGAGCTGGCTGCAGGACTGGGTCCGCGACGGCAGGTTCCGCCCCGAGTACGTGCCGGGCGGCACGGTCAGCGGACGCTGGACGACCAACGGCGGCGGGGCGCTGCAGATCCCGAAGGTCATCCGGCGGGCGGTCGTCGCCGACGACGGCTGGCGGCTGGTCGTCGCCGACGCCGACCAGCTGGAGCCGCGCGTCCTGGCGGCGATCTCCCGCGATCCGGGCCTCATGGAGGTGGCGGGACACGACGGTGATCTGTACACGCGGTTGTCGGACCGGGCGTTCTCGGGCAGCCGCGACCACGCCAAGCTGGCGCTGCTGGGCGCGATCTACGGGCAGACCAGCGGGGACGGTCTGAAGAACCTGGCGGCGCTGCGGCGTCGGTTCCCGCGCGCGGTGGCGTACGTGGACGACGCGGCGCGCGCGGGCGAGGAGGGCCGGCTCGTCCGGACCTGGCTGGGCCGGACCAGCCCGCGCGCGGTGGGCGCGGGCGAGGCGGAGGAGGCGGGCATCCCGCAGGACGAGGAGCGGGTCCCGGCCGGTACGGGCGCGGACGCCCGCGCGCGGGGCCGGTTCACACGGAACTTCGTGGTGCAGGGCAGCGCCGCCGACTGGGCGCTGCTGATGCTGGCCGCGCTGCGGCGGGCGACCGCCGGGATGCGGGCCGAGCTGGTGTTCTTCCAGCACGACGAGGTGATCGTGCACTGCCCGGCGCAGGAGGCGGAGGCGGTCGTCGAGGCGATCCGCGCGGCGGGCGACCTGGCCGGGCGGATCGCCTTCGGCGACACGCCGGTGCGCTTCCCCTTCACGACGGCGGTGGTGGAGCGCTACTCGGACGCGAAGTGACGGCGCCCCCGCGGACGGACCGGCCGACGAACGCGGTGCGGCGGCCGGTGAAGGCCGCGCCCCGGCCTGCGAACGCCGTGCGGCGGCCTGCGGAGGCCGTGCGGCGGCCGGAGCGACGGCGGGCCCATGCGGGGTGCACCACTGTCGGCCCCCGATTCGCCGCAGGGGTGCACCGCCGCCGGGTCCGCGCCGGGCGCTACTTCTTGAGCCTGAGCCACCGCTCGCTGGTGGCGATCTCCCTCAGCTGGTCGATGGAGAACGCCGGCTCCGCGCGCGTGGCCGGTTCGTGCTGCGCCCCGGTGTTGAACGCGGACACGACGACCCGGTAGCCGCCGGGGCGGATCGTGTCGACCGTCCACATGACGACGCCCTCGCCGCCCTTCTCGCCGGGCTGCTGCCGTACGACGACCTTGGTGCCGTCCGGCAGCGCCTCGTACGTGCCGTCGGGGAACAGCTCACCCTCGACATCCGTCATGTCGGGCTGGGCGTTGACCTGGATGAGGCTCTTGCCCTTGCCGTCGTCGACGACGGCGTACCCGTACCCGTCCTCCCCGCCCTTGGCGGACACCGACAGCTCCTCGGGCAGCAGCGACAGCAGCGTGGGCCGCACGGCGGCGCCGTTGAAGGCGCTCTGTGCGGCACCGCCGGGGTCCGGCCTCACGGGCTTGGCGGGCTTCGCCGGGACGGACGCACCGGGCGACGGCGTGGCCGCCGGGGCGCGCAGGGCCTGCAGGACGGGCGCCCACGCCGTGTGGGTGACGATGCGCTTCATCTCGGCGGGACCGAAGGGCGGGTCGGTACGGGAGACGGCGGAGTCCTTCTGGGTGGGCGCGTTCCAGGTGCCGAGGTCGACGATCAGGCCGTCCTCGGTCTGGAGGGTGGCCCGCCAGTGCTTCGTGTCCACACGCCGGTCCGGGTACTCGTACCCCTGGAAGACCACGAGCCGGCCACCGGGCACGTCCTCGGCGGTGCAGGCGTCGTACGCGGTGAAGACCTTGTCGGGGCACTCGGAGAAGCCGTTCTCACCGGGGGGCGCCTGGAAGAAGCCGATCCCCACGGCGGCCTTGCCCCCGCCGTCGTCGTAGACGCCGCTCACCATGGGCCCCGGCTCGTCGTGGGTGCCCCGCGCCACGGTGTCGGTCAGCCGCCCGTCCTGCGGGAGGACCCGGCGGAACGTCTCCAGGAGGACGTCCGCGTCCACGGGGGGCGCCTCGGGGTTGCCCAGGACGGGCCGCGGCGCCGCCGCCACCGATGCCTGCCGGTCCCCGCCGCCGAGCGCGCCCGTCGCGTACGCGCCGCCGACACCGGCGAGGGCGAGGGCCAGGACGCTGCCGGTGACCGCGCCGGCCCGGCGGCGCACGACCCGCCGGCGGCCGCGCGCCAGCCCGCCGGCGACCAGGTCGTCCCGGTCGTCGGCGGTGAAGCCGTCACCCGCGCGGCGCAGGGCGAAGGAGAGGTCGTGCTCGAAGTTCGTGTCGTTCTCGTCTGCGGGCATGCGTGAATCACCGACTCCTGTCCGAAGGGGTGCGAGGTGGTGGGTGAACCGGTCGACGGGCGTGTACGGGTCAGCGGGCGGCGTACTCGGCGATGCCGCCGCCGAGCCGTTCCCTGAGCCGGGCCAGGGCGCGTACGGACCGTGTGCGGACGGCGGCGGAGCTGACCTGCATGGCGCGGGCGGTCTCCTCGATGCTGCGGTCCTCCCAGTACCGCAGCACGACGACCGCCCGGTCCTTGGGTGCCAGCTCGGCGAGGGCGTCCAGCAGCGCGACCCGGAGCGCCGGGTCGTCCCCGGCCGTGCGGGTGTGCGCGCTGTCGGGCAGTTCTCCGAGCGGGCGCTCGTCGGCGGAGCGGCGCCGCCGGTGGCTGAGGAAGGCCCGTACGAGGACGGTCTGGGCGTACGCGGCCGGGTTGTCGATCCGCGCGGCGCGGCCGATCAGGCCGGTGCGCCCCCACAGGGCGTACATCCGGCCCAGCGTCTCCTGCACCAGGTCCTCGGCGAGGTGGGTGTCCCCGCTGGTGAGCAGGCAGGCCGAGCGGAACAGATGCCCGGACCGCCCGGCGGCGAACTCCAGGAACTCGTCCGTACGGGACCGTCTCATGCCCTCCCCTTCGCACCGCTGTCGTCGTCACCCCACTGACGCGGTGGACACGGGGGAATGTTTCACCCTCGTACGGAATCGTTTCGGCAGGGGCGGGCGCAGACGCGCGGCGACCGGAGGGGCGCTCCACACGTATGGACCGGCCGCCCGCGTGCGCGTGACCGGCCTCCTGGGCGTACATGGCGCGCCGGGAGCGCCACGCACGCGGGCGGGCCCCGCTTCCGTGGCTACGGATGCGGGGCCCGCCCGGACACTCACCGGTCACATGAGGCGTCAGCCGATGGCGGCGGCACCGTTCTCGGAGATGACGTTCTCCAGGATGTGCGACAGGGCGGCGTCGCCCTTGACCGCGGTGGAGTTCTCCACGCACTGCTGGTTCTGCGTGTCGTTCAGCAGGTCCTGGACACCGATGTTGATCAGGCCCACGACGTTCTGGACGTCGGCCTGGATCGGCACACCGAGGCACGGCTTGTTCAGCGTGCCCTGGATGAGGCCCATCTGCGGGCTCATGTGGCCGCCCGTGACGGTGTTGCCGTAGGCCTGCTTGGAGAAGTTGCCGTTCTGCGTCTCCACGTTGTGGTCGCCCACGGCGGCGGCCATCGGGGCACCCGCACCCAGGACGGCCGCGGCGATACCGGCGCCAGCCAGAACCTTCTTGATCATGGTTGATCCTTCTCGTCGAGAGACCCGGCGTCCGGGTCGTCCTGCCGCACCCCTGGTGGGCGCATGGTCGAAAGGTGGAGCAGTGGCCGCACGGCCACGGGAGGCGCGGCCCGCGGGACGTTTCGCCCGCGCGGACCGGCCGCGGCCCGTCGTCAGTCGACGGCGATGGCGCCGTTCTCGGAGAGGACGTTCTCCAGGATGTGCGACAGGGCGCTGTCGCCCTTGACCGCGGTGGAGTTCTCGGCGCACTGCTGGTTCTGCGTGTCGTTCAGGATGTCCTGGACGCCGATGTTCAGCAGGCCCACGACGTTCTGGACGTCGGCCTGGACCGGCAGACCCAGGCACGGCTTGTTGAACGAGCCCTGGATCAGCCCGATCTGCGGGCTCATGTACCCGCCCGTGTAGGTGTTGCCGTAGGACTGCGTGGCGAAGTTGCCGTTCTGCGTCTCCACGCCGTGGTCGCCGACGGCGGCGGCCATCGGCGCGCCGGCGCCGAGGACGGCCGCGGCGACGCCGGCCGTAGCCAGAGCCTTCTTGATCATTTAAGTGATCCTTCTCGTCGAGAGACCCGGTCTCGGGTCGCCCTGCCCAACAGTGCGGCGCTGTTTAGGTTGCGCCAGGTCACCCGAAGGGCTCAATCGACGAATAAAGGTCCAGAATTTGAATGACGATAGGGCCGGGAAGGCGGGCTCCCCGGGCGTCGCGTATACGCGTGGATGGTTCGCCATCGCCGGGGTACTCATATTTTATGAACGCTCTCATCACGCACAGCGCGGAATTCGCCGCGAAAGATCACGTCGTCGGGATCGGGCCGCTGGTGGCCGGCATCCTCCTCGTCGGCTTCCTCATCGGCGCGTTCTGGCTGGGCCGTCGGATCTGGACCAAGGAGCCCGCACCGCCGACCCCGGACGAGCAGCCGCACCGCCCGCCGGACGCCGGGCTTCCGGGCGAGGTGGAAGGCCACCGCAGGCCCGCCGAGGTGCCAAAGGGTGAGCGGCGGCTGATGCCGTACGAGCTGCGGCACGAGAACACCGAGCCGGACACCTCCCCCATGTCGGACGACGACCGGAAGTGGCGCGGGGCGCCCAGCGGCGGCTTCGGCAGCGGCGGCCCCACCACGGGCGGCTGACCACCCGTCCCGTACCCCCGCGGGCCGCGCGGGCGGACGCTCCCGCCCTGCCCGCACCACCGCGGGCCGCGCGGACACGCCCGCCCCGGCATCCGGCAGGTTCTGCGCCGGACGTGGACCTGAGCCCGCGGCCACGCGGCGGGACACGCCCGCACGGGAAGACACCGGCCCCCGACGGCCCTCCGAGGCCCCGTCGGGGGCCTCTCGCCGTCGCGGCGCCGGCCCGGAGGGCGCGGGCGCCGCAACGGCCCTCGCGGGCCCGCCGCGGGCGCGCATGGGCGGGGGGAACCAGGGCACCCGAGGGGGCATGGTGATGATGGAGACGACGGGGCCCACGCGGGTCTCCGCACGAGACGCGGCCCGCGTCGCCGCCGTGGTCGTCGCACCCACCCTCGCCGCGGGCGTGATCCTGCGCCGCCGCGGCGGGATGGCACTGGCCGAGCGGTACGCGGCGGACCGCCGGGCCATCGGCCTGCTGGCCGAGCTGCGGCGCCGCTACGGCCCAGGCCCCCTCCGCGCCGACGTGGCCGGCCGCCACTTCGCGCTGGTGCTCCGCCCCGAGGACGCCGTGCGCGTCCTGGACGGCACCCCCGACCCGTACACGCCCGCCACCCGCGAGAAGCGGGCCGCGCTGGAGCAGTTCCAGCCCCATGGCGTGCTGATCTCGCGGGGGCCCGAGCGGACCGCGCGGCGGGCGCTCAACGAATCCGTCCTGGAGACCGGCAACCAGCTGCACAGCCTCGCCCCGCGCCTGGTGCGTGTGGTGCGCGAGGAGGCCGGGCTGCTGCTGCGGGACGTCGCCGCGGACGCGGGCGAGCTCGGCTGGGACGACTTCGCCGCCGCGTGGGACCGCACCGTACGGCGGATCGTCCTCGGCGAGGCCGCGCGCGACGACACGGCGCTCACGGCCATGCTCGGCCGCCTGCGGGCCGCCGCCAACTGGTCCGTCGCCGCACCGCGCCGCAGCGGTCTGCGGGAGCGCTTCGAGCAGCGGCTGCGCGCACACGTCGGACGCGCCGAGCCGGGCTCCCTCGCCGCCGCGCTGAACGCGGCCCCCGCGCCGCCGGACCTCGACCCGGCCGGCCAGGTGCCGCACTGGCTGTTCGCGTTCGACGCGGCCGGCATCGCCGCGTTCCGCACCCTGGCTCTGCTGGCGACCCACTCGCAGCAGGACCGGCAGGTGCGCGACGAGATGGCCGTCACCGACCTGACCGAGCCCCGTCCGATGCCCTACACGCGCGCGTGCGTCCTGGAATCGGTGCGGCTGTGGCCGACCACGCCGTTCCTGCTGCGCGAGGCCGTGACGGACACCGAATGGGGCGGCGGCACCCTCCCGGCGGGCACCGAGTTCCTGATCTACGCGCCGCTGTTCCACCGCGACGACGCGCTGCCGTACGCCGACCGGTTCACGCCCGAGATCTGGCTCGACGGGACCGCGCAGGACACCGCCGGCCTGTTCCCGTTCAGCGCGGGCCCCGGCGCCTGTCCGGGCGAGGACCTGGTGCTCTTCCTGACGTCGACGCTGCTCGCCGCGCTGGCGGAGCGGCACGCCTACCTGCCGGACCGCCCCGGGCGGCTGCGTCCCGACCGGCCGCTGCCGCGCACGCTCGACCACTTCGGGCTGCGGTTCGCGGTCCTGCCGAACCGCTGACCTGCGTCGCTGCGGCGGGTTACCGGGAGTTCCGGTGCACGCCGAACCGCTGTGACATGATGCGATGGCCCCGACACGCGCTGTGAACGGAAGGGTTGTCATGACCTCAGGCACCGGAAAGTGGGAGCGCGTGCCTCTCGCCCCGCCGCGCCCCGGCCACGCGGGCGCCGCCGCCCCGGCCCGGCACATGGGCGCCGACGCGGCACCGCTGTTCGCGGCGCTCGCCAGGGAGTGGCGCTCCAAGGGCCGCGTGGTGCCGGGGGCGCGGGACCACGAGTGGGAGCTCCTCGTCGGCCGCCCGGCGTGGCCGGGACGCTGATCACCCGTCAGCGAGCGCCCGTGCCTGATGGGGTGTTCGCGCGGCGCCTCTACTCCCTTGGGAGAAAAGCCGGTTGGCGTTCGAGTGAATCGCGTGCGGCCGCTGTTTCGCCGGTGTCCTTTCGGTGCCCTATTCGTTGTGGTTGTTTGCGGCGGCAGCCGGGCCCGCGGGCCCGTGGGTCACGAAATCCGTGGCATGTCTCCGCCGCGGAAAGGGAGCCGAATAAATGAAGTGCAAGAAGGCCGTCGTGGCGGTCGCCGGTATGTTCCTCGCCGTGGGTGCCGCTGCTCCGGCGCTCGCCGACGCGGGCGCCAGCGGTGCGGCGGTGGGTTCCCCGGGCGTCCTGTCCGGCAACGTCGTCCAGGTGCCGATCCACATCCCGATCAACATCTGCGGCAACACCGTGAACATCATCGGTCTGCTGAACCCGGCGTTCGGCAACGTCTGCATCAACGACTGACGCAGCGGCACCGCACAGCGAAAGCCGGCCCCGGAGCGTCTTCGGGGCCGGCTTTCCGCTGTCCTGACCGGTCAGCCGGGGGCGCGCACGCCCTCGGCGCGGGTGCCGGTCCGGTCGGCGGCGCGGGTACGGGCGCCCGGCACCGCCGCCGGCCGCCGGGCGGCGCCGAGCCGCCGCTCCACGCCCCGGACGAGCCGCTGCGCGGTGTAGGAGGCGCCGTACACGAAGCGCATCGCCGGGCCGTACGACGGGGCCGTCAGCAGCCCGGCGAGGAACAGGCCGGGGTGGGACGACTCGAAGCGGCCGCTCACCTCGGGGGCGCCGCTCGCGCCCACCGTGCGCAGCGCGGCACGGACGTCCCGCGGCAGCACGTCCACGCGGTCGAGGCGCGGTCTGAACCCGGTGGCCGCGATGACGTGGTCGGTCTCCACCTCCGTCGCCGCCGCGCCGGGCCCGCCGGTGTCGGCGAGGGTGAGCCGTACGCGGTCCCCGGCCGGTGCGGCCGCCACCACGGTCTTGCCGAGCCGCACATCCGCCACGGCCTCGAAGCGCGGCCGCAGCCACCAGGCGCCGGCCGGGCCCAGGGCGGTGTCGAAGACGCGCTCGCGGGTCGTGTCGGGCAGGCGCCGGAAGAGGCCCGGCGTACGGGCGTACAGCAGGTTCCGCCAGCCGCAGCCGAGCCCGGTGTGCGGGGCGCGGGCGGCCTCCCAGGGGTCGCGGCGCAGGGACGGCGGAACGGTGTTCCACACGAGGTGCCGGGAGCGGGCCACCACGCGCGCGCGGGCGCCGAACTCGGTGAGCAGCACCGCCGTCTCCAGGGCGGCCTGGCCGGCGCCCAGCACGGTCACGTCCCTGCCCGCGAAGGCCGTCAGGTCCGTGTGGTCGCTGCTGTGGGTCACCAGACCCGGCATCAGGGGCCGCAGCACCGCCGGTACGTCGGTGAACGGCATGACGCCCAGCGCGAGCGCGACCGTACGGGCGCCGGTCGTCTCGCCGTCCTCGGTCGTGACGGCGAAGCCGCCGTCGGGCCGGGGGCGGACGGCGGTGACGGCGCGCGGGTCGACGGCGGGCACGGCATGCCGCGCGAACCACTCGCCGTACGCGGTGAAGAACGCCACCGGCAGCGGTACGCCGTGCTCGGCGCGCACCCCGCGCGTGGCGGCGTACGCGGTCAGGCGGTACGCGCCGGTCGGGTCGGACAGGTCGGACGCCCACGGCTCGGACTTCAGGAGCATGCCGGGCGGCATGTCGTGCCAGGAGCTCATCAGCCGCCCGTGGACGCGCACCCGGAGGCCGCGCGCCGCCGCGTGGGCGGCCACCGACAGTCCGTACGGGCCGGCGCCCACGATCAGCAGATCGTCGTCGTGCATCGATCGCACCGCTTTCGTCATCGTCGGGGGGTGGGAGCGGAGGGGTTCTGCGGGCTCGCGGGGCCCGGCGGACGCGCCGCGTGCGGGGGGAGCCCGGGGCGGCGGTGGCCCGCCGCCGGGGCCTGGGCGTCGTGGTGGCGGCCCGGCGCGGGGTCGCGGCGGGACTCCGCCGTGCGGATCGCGGGCTGGGCGGGGATCGGGGTGCGGGCCCCCTCCTGGGACCGCCAGGCGCGCTGCGGGGCCGTCCAGGCGCGGCGCGCCAGGTGGCCCGCCCAGGCGCGCGCCATGGCGAAGGCGGGCGCGGGGTCGTCCGCCGCGTACCAGGCCGTCTCCAGGACGCCTGACGCCCCGTGGCGGCGGGTGCGGGGACGGGGCGAGGCCAGCAGGGAGAGCGCGGCGTAGTTCTCCACGGCGAAACGGCGCCCGTACGAGCGCACGAGGTCGGGCACCGCGCGGCCCGTCAGGTCCAGGTGCAGCGCGCGCACCACGTCGAGGCCCCACGGATCGGCGAACAGCCGGAACTGGGCGCCGGGCCGGGGGTTGAAGTCCAGCAGGTGGTACGTGCCGGTCTCCGGGTCGCGGCGGAAGTCCAGGTCGGCGATGCCCCGGTAGCCGAGCGCGGCCACCAGGTCCCTGGCCGGCCGCTCGACGTCCGGGTTCGGCGCCCACGCCCCGACGGCGGTCAGTCCCGCGCCGTCCGGCCAGGAGCGGACCTTGCGGCCGGTCGCCGCGACCCCGCAAGCCCCGGCGCTGTCGCAGTACGCGTGGAAGAACCAGTCGCCGTCCCTGCTGGCGGGCAGGTACCGCTGGAGCAGCAGCGGACTGCCGGCCTGCGCCACGCGCGCGTAGAGGTCCCGTACCTGCCGGACGGAGCGGGCGAGGACGGTGCTGCGCAGTCCGGTGCCGGGCGGCAGCAGCCAGGGGCGGCTCCACTTGGCGACGACGGGCAGGCCCAGGTCGGCGGCCATGGAGGCGGCCTCGTCGGCGTCGGCGGGGACGAGGGTGCGCGGATGGGGGACGCCGAGGCGGCGGCAGGTGGCGGCGAGCGCGGCCTTGTCGGCGACGAGCGCGGCGAGCCCCGGCGGCTGATCGGGCAGCAGGAACCGGCGGGCGGGGCCGCCCGGTTCGCGGCGCAGCTCGTCGAGGGCGACGGCGGTCGCGTCGTCGAGGGGCAGCAAGACGGCGGGTTCGCCGCCGAGCGCGCCGGCGACCCCTACCAGGGCCTCGCGGACGGCGGCGAGGCCCTCGCCGGCGGGCCGCGCGTGGCACCGCCGTACGTACCGGGAGCGGGCCACGGGCTCCGCCGGGTCCCCCGCCACGACATGGACGGGGACGCCCGCGCGGCCGAGGGAGCGGGCGGCGCCGAGCGTGCCGTGGTGGAACGGGTTCCGGTCGAGCCGCAGCAGCACTGCGGCGACGCGGGTGTCAAAAAGCGGCACGGCATGTCCTCGTCTCGATGCCCCGATTGGGCGATGAATTTCACTGATGGGCTAGGGAAAAGCCGGGACGGGTTCCCGCCCGCCGGTCAAGGAATACGTTCAGTCAAGACGACTCGATGACGATTGCCGGACGGCGTGGTGCGACGCGGCGGGCGACGGAGGAGTGGCGATGGCGATGCGGTACGGAAAGCGGACGAAAGCCTGGCTGGGGGCGTGTGCGGCCGGCCTGCTGATCTCGGGTTCCGTACTGACGGCGCAGGCCGCGCGCGCCATCGGTTTCCGGGACGGCCCCGACCCGGTGGCGACCGGCGAGACGGCGCTCGGCGCCTATCTGCACTACGGGCCGGCCGGAATCCAGCGCATGGCGGAACTCCAGTCCTGGCTGGGCGGCACCGAATTGCGGGTCGGCCACACCTACCTGCCGGGCGACCGCTGGTCGAACATCGCCGGGCAGGTCGGCTTCCTGGAGGACTGGGCCAGGTGGCGGCAGGAGCGCGCGGACCGGATGTTCGTCCTCAACGTGCCGATGCTGGAGCTCAACGAGAGCCGGCTGCCGGACTTCCTGGTCGCGCGGATGCTGCGGGCGGGCGCCGAGGGGCGGTTCGACCAGCACTTCCGGGCGCTGGCGGAGCGGCTGGTCGGGCTGGGCGTGCCGGACACGGTCCTCGTGCTCGGCTGGGAGATGAACGGATCGACGTACACCCACCGGTGCGGACCGGACCCGGAGGCGTGGAAGAGGTACTGGAAACGCATCGTCACCACCATGCGTGAGGTGCCCGGCCAGAAATTCCGGTTCGACTTCGCGCCCAATCGGGGCCGGGACGCCATTCCGTGGACCGAGTGCTATCCGGGTGACGACGTCGTGGACATCGTGGGAATGGATTCCTACGACCAGCCGCCGGGCCGGACATTCGACGAGCAGGCGAACGAACCGTACGGACTGCGCGACCATGTGGAATTCGCCGCCGCCCGCGGAAAGCCTATCTCCTATCCCGAGTGGGGCCTGTTCCGAAACGGCGACAATCCCGAGTACATGCGGCGGATGCTCGAATGGGTGAAGGAGCACAAACCGCTGTACCACTCGATCAGCGACTACTGCCCGCACGGCGTGTGGCAGTGCCGGAGCAATCCGAGGTCGTCGGACGTGTTCCGGTCGTCGCTGTACGGTCTGGTCCCGCCGGCCCCCGCCCCGACCGGCACCCCGACCGGCACTCCCGCCCCGACGGACCCGGGCGCGCCCGTCCCGTCGGACCCGGGTGCGCCGCCCGGACCGGAGCAGCCGGGCGAGCCCGGTACGGCGCCGCAGCCTCCCGTGGCCGGCGAGCCGCCCGTAGCCGGACAGCCCCCCGCGGTCGGCGAGCCGCAGCAGGGCACCGGACCCGGGCAGCAGGAGGCCGGTACCGGAGAGCCGGGCACCGGACCCGGGCAGCAGGAGGCCGGTACCGGGACGCGGCCCGGCGGTTAGGGGGTCCCGCGCCGCAGCCGCCTGGCCCAGGGCCGGTCGCGCAACCGGTCCGCCGCCCACCGCCGCCCGCCCGCGTACGCCGCCCGCAGCCACAGCAGCGGGGCCGTACGGCGGCTCGCCAGCAGCAGACGCTGGTTCCGGGCGGCGTGCGGGCGCCAGTGGTGCTTGTACGGCTCGTCGCCGCGCAGCAGGCTCAGCGTCCCGCAGCCGGCCTCCCCGGCGATCCGCGCGCCGTTGCGCAGCAGCAGCGCCGCCATGTCGACCTTGAGCGACCGCAGCAGCGGGTCGGCGCCGTAGAGGTAGCCGCCCGACAGGCGGGGCGACAGCAGCGTCAGGTCCGCCGCCACCGCCTCGCCGTCGATCAGGAACTCCGTCACGCGCGCGTGCCCGCTGTCCGCCATCGCCCGCACGGCCCTGCCGAGGTGCTCGGCGAACCGGTCGGTGAGGTGCTCCGCCGTCACCCCGCGCCCGGCCCACTGGCGGCGGTGCAGGTCGAGGAGGCGCCGCAGCGCGCGGGGCACCTCGTCGGCGGGGACCTGCCTGGCCTCGACGCCCTCCCGGTCGATTCTGCGGAGCTTCGCCCTGGCCCGCTGCGCCCGCGCGGCGGGCAGCCGCCGTACGAGCTCCTCGACGGGCACGGACGGCAGTTCCAGGCACAGCGAGTCCGGCAGGCGCGTGCGTGGGCCCGTCCAGAAGGCGAGGAGCCGCTCGGCGGCGGCGCCGCGGCGGATCTCCCGCAGGTCGAGCACGGCGCCGCGGGCGAGCCGGGCGAGGGCCTCCGCGAGGGCGGGCACCGCCTCGGGGCAGCCGTCGTCGGCGAGCACGTCGCCGTAGTCGGTCAGGGCTCCGCCGAGGAACTCCAGGGTGGGCACGCGCGCGTGGGTGCGCCACAGCGGGGCGGCGGCGACGAGCCGGCCGTCGCCCGCCCGGCGTACGAGGACCAGGCGCAGGCGGTCGGGGCTGCCGTACGACAGCCACCAGGAGTGCAGCCAGGCGTGGGTCTGGAACGGGGTGACGGAGGCGCAGCGCCCGTACAGATCCGCCCAGTCGGCGGCGAGCGCGGCGAACTGCGGCTCGTCCCGGCAGACGGTGACGGCGAGGCCGCCGGACCTTCGGGCGCCGGCGGTCCTGGCGCGGGTGCCGAGGCCGCTCATACGGCCTCCGTCTGCGCCGCGTCCCCGACAGCGGGCCCGGGTACGGCGGCGCCCCGTCCCGCGGCGGCGCCCGACGGCTCGTCCGCCGCGCCGCGGGCCGTCTCGGCGGTGGGGTGCTTGGGCCGGACCAGCAGGGCGAGCCCGCCCAGCAGGCCGCCCCCGGCCGCGCCCACCAGCGCCGCCAGCGGAGCCGACGGCGACGTGGGGCTCGTCGGTGTCGTCGCGCGGGAGAACTGCACGACCCTCACATGGGTGCTGTCCTCCGCGTGGGTGCCCTTCTGCACCAGGGCGCGGGCCACGCCGTCCGCCATGGCGGCGGCCGTGGCGGGGCGACCGGAGCGGGCCGTGATGGAGATCATCGGCGCGTCCGGGGAGGTCGCGGCCGACACCCCCGCCTTGAGCGCCGCGGGCGACACGCGGGCCCACACGGCGGCGTCCCCGGCGAGGGCGACGTCCGTGGCGACCCGCCCGTACGCCTGCGCCAGGCCCATCGCCCCCGCCGGGTCGGAGCCCTCCTCGGGGACGACCACGACATAGCTGGTCGCGGCGTACTCGGGCGGGCTCAGCAGCCCGTAGAGGCCGCCGGCGAGGGCGCCGGCCAGAGCGGCCGCCGGGACCGTCCAGGCGCGGCCGGGGCGCCTCACGTGGGCGACACGTCGGGCGAGCCCGGCGGGCAGGCGCCGCAGCGGAAGGAATCGCGGGGTCATCGGTCACTCGCTCCTCGGTAGAGGGTCCGGTAGAGGGTCGTCAGCTGCCGCGCGCTGCGCGCGATGTCGTAGCGGTGCGCCGCCGGAGGCACCGGCCATCTGCTGTGGCCCGCCGCGTGGTGGGCGCGCGTCTCGCGCACCGCCGACGCCACGTCGGCGACGGTGCCGCCGATCCGCCGCGCCGCGGGAGCGTCCTGCGGCGGCAGGTCGTCCAGGGCGGGGCAGGCGACGTAGCGGACGGGCAGCCCGGCGGCCAGCGCCTCGACGACGGCGAGCCCGAACGCCTCGTCGGCGGACGGGGACACGAACACGTCCATCGCGGACAGCAGGGCGGGAAGGCCGCGCGTCACGGCGCCCGCCCACACGACGCGGCCGTCCACGCCCTCCGCCGCGGCGAGGCGCCGCAGCCGCGGCAGCTCGGGGCCTTCGCCGACGAGGAGGAGCCGTACGTCCGGCGGCAGCTCTGCGAGGGCGCGGACGAGCGTGCCGAACCGCTTGCCGGGCACCAGCCGGCCGACGCCGCCGACCACGTAGGCGTCGGCGGGGATGCCGAGCCGCCGGCGCGCCGTGCTCCGCGCGACCCGGTCGTGGGCGAGGCCGGCCGCGTCGATGCCGTTGGGGACGACGCTGATCCGGTGCGGGCGCACGCCCCAGTCGGTCAGGCGGTGGGCGACCGTGTCCGAGACGGCGACGGTGGCGCTGCCGAGGCGTTCCGTCGCCAGGTACAGGGCGCGCGCCCCGGCGGTGAGGGGGCGGCCCTCGATCTGGGCGGCGCCCAGCGAGTGCTCGGTCGCCACGACGTGCCGGACCCCGGCGATGCGGGCGGCGATCCTGCCGTACACGCAGGCGCGGTACAGGTGGGTGTGGACGATGTCGTACCGGCCGCGGCGGATGAGCCGCGCGAGGCGGGGCAGGGCGGTCAGGTCGCGGTTGCCGCGCATGCCGAGGTGGGTGACGGGGACGCCGTCGGCGCGCAGGGCCTCGGCGACGGGTCCTGGGTTGGTGAGGGTGACGACGGCGCTGCGGACCGGCAGGTGGCGCAGCAGGAGCCGCAGTTGCTGCTCGGCGCCGCCGATGCCGAGCCCGGTGATGACGTGCAGGACCCTCATGACGCGTACGCCTGTGCCGCGGGCAGGTCGGCGGGGGTGCGGCGGCGCAGGGCGTGCAGGCGCCGCTTGGCGTGGAGCCGCAGAGCCGTGTCGCGCTGCCCGACGTGGACGCGCGGCAGGGCGTGGACGCCGCTCAGCGGGCCGGGGTCGATGGCGCAGGCGTACGCGTACCCGGCGTCCCGCGCGGCGGCCACCACGCGCGCGTCGACGTGCCCGTACGGGTAGCAGAAGCCGGCGGGCGGCTCGCCGGTCAGGGCGTGCAGCAGGTCGCGGCTGCCGCGCAGTTCACCGTGGAGCGTCGCGTCGTCGGCGGGCGGCAGGGGGATGTGCCGCAGTCCGTGCGAGGCGACCTCCATCCCGGCTTCGGCGCAGCGGCGGAGCCCTTCGGCGGTGAGCAGCGGTTTGCGGGGGCCCAGCGGGTCCCAGGCGTTGTCGCCGCCGAGCCGGCCGGGCAGGGCGAAGACGGTGGCGGTGCAGCCGTGGCGGCGCAGCAGCGGGACGGCGTGGTGGAGGAAGTCGGCGTACCCGTCGTCGAAGGTCAGCCCGACGAGGCCGGCGGCGGTGCCGCGCGCGCGGGCGGCGAGGAGTTCCCGCACGGCGACGCCGCGCAGCCCTCGCGCGCGCAGCCAGCGCAGCTGGGCGTCGAGCCGGCCGGGGGTGACGGTGACGCGGTACGGGTCATCCCTGTCGGTGTCGACGGAGTGGTACATCGCGATCCAGGGGGGCGGGGTGCGTCGGAGCATGGCGGGGCTTTCGCGGGAGGGGGCGGCGCGGGAGGGCGGTGCGCAGCGCCACGCGGGTGAGGTGGGGCACGAGGGGCGCCCGCAGCGCGTGTGCGGCGAGGACGAAGACGGCGGTGACGGCGGCCGCGGCGAGGGCGGTGCCGAGCAGCGGGTGGGCGGCCTGGGCGGCGCACAGCCGGCCGGCGGCGGTCGCGGCGGCGGCAGCGGCGGTGAGCCGGGCGAGGCCGGAGGCGATGGTGCGGGCGGAGAGCGGCACCTGCTGGCGGCCGGTTCCGGCGAGCAGCAGTGCGGCGGTGAGGGTGATCCCGGCGGCATTGGCGAGGGCGATCCCGGCGGAGCCCCAGGGGCCCACCCACAGGGCGCCCAGCGCGGCGTTCGCGGCGACACCGGCGCCCATGGCCGCGGCGGGGAACCACAGCGGGCGGGAGGCGGAGAAGTAGCACCTGCCGAGCGCGCTGACCAGGGCGTGCCCGAGCAGCCCGACGGCGTACACGCGCATGACGGACGCGGTGGCCTCGGTGTCGGCGGCGTCGAACGCGCCGCGCTGGAAGAGGAGTCCGACGATCTGCGGGGCGGCGGCGATCACGGTGGCGGCGCCGACGAGGACGACGACTCCGGCGAGCAGCAGATCCCGTTCCGCGCGGCGGCGGGCGGCGTCCCGGTCGCCCGCGGCGACGGCCCGCGCGATGACGGGGAAGCTGACGGTGCACAGCATCAGCGACAGCACCATCGGCAGCTGGGCGACCTTCTGGGCGTAGTTGAGGTGCGAGATCGCCCCGCCGGGCAGCGGCGCGGCGAGGAACCGCTCGACGAGGACCTGCGACTGGCGGCCCACGGCGAAGACGATGACGGGTGCGACGAGCGCGAGGACGACGCCCGTGGCCGCCGCGGGCCCGGCCGGGCGCGCGGCGCGGGAGGCGTGGCGCCGGCGCAGCCGCCGCAGGAGCGAGGGGGCCTGGACGAGCGCCATCAGCGCCCCGCCCGCCGCGACGCCCGCGGCGGCCGCCCGCACGCCCCACGCGGGGCCGAGGAGGACGACCGCGGTGATGATGCCGGTGTTGTAGGCGACGTAGATGGCGGCCGGCGCGAGGTAGCGGCCGTGGGCCCGCAGCGCGGCGCTGAAGTACCCGGCGAGCGCGAACGACAGGACGCAGGTGGCGGTGAGCCGCGTGCAGTCCACCGCGAGCCGCTGCTCCGGCAGGCCGGGCGCGAGCAGCGGTACGAGGAGGGGCGCGGCGGCGGCGACGAGCGCGGCCGCCGCGGCGGTGACGGCGGCGGTGCGGGGCAGCGTGGACCGTACGAGGCCCAGCACCGGGTCGGGGCCCGCCGCCGCCTCGGCGCGCAGGGCGAGGGCCCGGCTGAAGGCGGGGACGAGGACCAGCGCCATCGCGTCCTCGATGAGCAGCGTGGACGCGAACTCGGGCACCGTCCAGGCGACGAGGAACGCGTCGGTGTCGGGCCCCGCGCCGAAGGTGTGCGCCAGCAGCTGGTCGCGCAGCAGGCCCAGGAGGGCGCCCGCGGCGGTGAGCGCGGCCGTCAGCAGCGCGGCGCGGGCGAGGAACCGGTTGGACGGCGCCCACGCCGTTCCGCCGCGCCGCTTGTCCTCCACCGGCGCGGCGGCGCCCCGGCTCACGCCCGGACCCCCGGCGCCCCGGCGGGGGCGTCGCGGCCCGCGAGCGCCCACCAGGCGGCGACGCCCAGCACGACGGCGGTGAGGACCGTGGAGGGGCCGCCGATGTCGGCGTACAGGAAGTCCGTCAGCTGCCATCCCAGCAGCCCCAGCGCGACGAGCGCGGCGTCCAGCGGCCGGCCGTCGCGGCGCGCGGCGCGCAGGCGGCGGCAGCCGCACAGCAGCAGCGCCAGCCAGCCGCCCGCGAGGGCCAGCAGTCCGAGCAGGCCCTGTTCCGCGAGGACCAGCAGGTACATGTTGTGCGGCGACAGCAGCGGCTGCCGCCGGAACGCCATGCCCGCGCCCGCGGTGTCGCCGGCGGACGACAGGGCGAGCGACGCGTGGCTGTCCCGGTACGCCGGGAAGCCCTTCAGTCCGACGCCGGTCAGCGGTTCGTCGCGCCACATCCCCGCCGCGGCGGCCCACATCGTGTACCGGTCGGTCACCGACCGGTCGGGCGCGGCGGTGACCTGCGTGATGCTGGCGACCCGTTCCTGGACCACGGCGGAGCCGACGCCCAGGCCGCCGACGAGGACGACGGCCAGGGCGCCCGCCGCGAGGGCCGCCTTGAGGGCGCGCAGCGGGCCCGTCACCACGAGCTGCGCCGCGCAGGCCAGCAGCGTGGCGATCCACGCGCCCCGGCTGAACGACAGCACCAGCGGCACGGCCAGGAGCGCCGCGCACACGAGCGCGGCGGTGCGGGCGCGGCTGCGGGCGGGCGCTCCGAGTGCGAGCCCGACGGCGGCGACGATCCCGTACGCGACGACGGTCGCCATGCCCATCACGTCGGTCGGACCGAACGTGCCGACCGCCCGGATGTCCTCGCCCTGGTAGGAGGCGCCCGTCCCCGTGGCGTACTGGACGACGCCGACGCCGCCCTGGACGAGGGCGAGGCCGATGAGCGCCCAGGCGACGACGGCGAGGTCCCGCCGGTCGCGCACGGTCAGCACGACGGCGGCCGGGACCAGGACGAAGACCTGCAGGTGGCGGACGAGGCCCGGGAGGGCGGCGGCCGGGTCGTGCGCGGTGGCGGCGGCGGCGCAGAGCCCGGCCACCGGCAGGCCGATGACCACCGCCGCCAGGCGGGACAGGGGCCGCACGCGCGCGCGGGCGAGGCGTACGAGGCACCACACGACCAGCAGCCCGGACGCGGCGTCCGCGACGGTGGCGCCGCCGGAGCCGGGGCCGCCGCCCGGCGGCACGGCGAGGAGCGCCACGACGGCGAGCAGCGGCAGGAGGTGCGCCCGGCCTGCCGCTGCGGCGGCCCACGCCTCGGGGACGCGCGGCCGGCGGACGGCGGTGGCAGGGGCGGCGGGCGCGGCGGGCGCGGCGGGCGCGGCGGGTACGGCCATCAGCTGCCCGCCGGACGGATCAGCGTGGCGGCGGTGCGCAGCAGGATCCGCACGTCCTGCCAGAGGGTCCAGTGGTCGATGTAGTGGTTGTCGAAGCGGCAGCGGTCCTCGATGGAGGTGTCCCCGCGCAGCCCGTGCACCTGCGCCAGCCCGGTCAGCCCGGCGGGCATGCGGTGGCGTGCCGCGTAGTCGGCGTGCAGGAGGCTGAACCGCTCGACGAAGTAGGGCCGTTCGGGGCGCGGACCGACGAGGCTCATGTCGCCGCGCAGGACGTTCCACAGCTGCGGCAGCTCGTCCAGGGAGGTGCGGCGCAGGAACGACCCGACCGCGCTCAGCCGTTCGTCGTGGGCGACGCTCCAGCGGGTCGCGGCCTCCCGCTCGTCCTCGGGGCGCAGCGTGCGGAACTTCAGCAGCGTGAACAGCCGCCCGTTCTCCCCGACCCGCTCCTGCCGGAACAGGACGCCCGGCCCGTCGGCGAGCCGCACGGCGGCGGCGCACAGCAGCAGTACGGGCGCGGCGGCCAGCAGCAGCACCCCCGCGCCGACGATGTCGAGGGCCCGCTTCGCCGATCTGCCGGGCCGCGCTTCGGGCGGCTCCAGGAGCCGGAACTCGTAGCCCCACAGGTGCCGCCCCATCGGCGCCTGGCCGGCTCCCGCCCGGGCGGGGGCGCCGACGAGCCACAGCGCGCAGCCGTGCCGGCGCAGCAGGGCGGTGTGGTCGGGCCGGGGCGCGCCGTCCTCCGCGGCCGCCAGCAGCGCGTCCTGGACGCCATTCTGGATGACCGCCCGCTGGATGTCCTCGGGCGAGCCGAGCACCGGCAGCGCGGGCCCCGGCGGCGCCGCGCCGGCGGGCTGCGGGATGTCCCGCTCGGCCGGGGTGACGAGCCCGACCGGGCGGACGCCGTACTCCGGGTGCTGGTGCAGCAGCGCGGCGAGGCGCTGCGCCGCGGGCGCGGGCCCGACGACGAGCGCGGCGCGCGGCTCGTCACGCGCGGCGCGGCGGCGGCGCCGGTGGACGGCGCCGCGGAGGACCAGCGTCGCCGAGAGGTGCAGGGCGTACGCGGCGGCGAGCGCGCCGGGCGCGAGGGCGAGGTCCGGCGAACGGGCGGCGAGCAGCGCTGCGGCGGCGCACCACAGGAACGCCAGGCGGGCGGCGACGGCGGGCAGCTCGTCCAGAAGGTTCGGATACGCCCCGGCGCGTACGGCGCCGAGCGCAGCGGGCCGGTAGAGCCCGGCGCGCGCGTGGAGGGCGACGGCTGCGGCGGTCAGCTGGAGCAGCAGCTCGGCGGACCGCTGCCCGGGGGCGAGGGCGGCAGCGGCGGGCAGTACGGCGACGCAGTCCGCGGCGACCAGCGAGGCGGCGAACGGCGCGCGGGCGGCGGCCCGGGTGCGCGGTGCGGCGGTCCGCGCGGCGCCGCCCCGCTGCGGGGCGAGGGCGGCCGGGCGGGCGGTGTGGGGTCCGGACGTGCTGGTGCTTTCCGTGGTCACTGGGCGATCGGCTCTCTGAGCGGGCGGTGGCGCGGGGCTCCGGCCACCTCGCGGTACACGTCGGCGATGGCGGCGCCCGCGTGGCGTACGTCGAAGCGGGCGTGGACGTGCTGGTGCGCCTGGCGGCCCAGGGTCTGCCGGAGGATGGGCCGCCGCAGGAGCCGGACGAGCGCCTCGGCCAGCGCGTCGGGGTCACCGGGGGGTACGAGGCAGTGCGCGGCGTGCCCGGGCGGCAGGCTCTCGCGGGCGCCGTCCACGTCGGTGAGGAGGACCGGCCGCCCGGCCGCCATGGCCTCCAGGGGCGCGAGGGCCATGCCCTCCCAGCGGGACGGCAGGACGGCGAGGTCGGCGGCCCGGTACCAGGGCAGCGGGTCGGCGACGGCCCCGGCGAGGACGACCGACGGGTGCGCCGCGGCGCGGAGTCGAGCGGCGGCGGGGCCGTCGCCGACGAGGATGAGCCGCGCGTCCGGCACGCGCGCGTGGACGGTGCCCCAGGCGCGCAGCAGCAGGTCCTGGCCCTTCTGCCGGCAGAGCCTGCCCACGCACACGACGACGGGCGCGGCGGCGGGCGTCCCGGCGAGGAGCCGGGCGCGGGCGGCGGTCCGCTCGGCGGCGGCCGGGTACGGGCCGAACCGGCCGGTGTCGACGCCGTTGTGAACGACCGTCCAGGAGGCGCGCACACCGGCCTCCTCGCCGCGCCGGCGTTCGGCCTCGCTGACGCAGATGACCCGGTCGGTCCAGCGGGCCGCCCACCGCTCCCAGCGGCGCGCCAGGACCGCGGTGGACCCCTCCACGGCCTCGAACGACCAGGCGTGCGGCTGGTAGACGGTGGGGACGGCGCCGCGGACCGCGAGGCGCGCGGCGAGCCCGGCCTTGGCGCTGTGCGCGTGGACCAGATGGGGGCGTACGAGGGCGACGAGTTCGGCGACGGCGCGGCTCTCCGCGAGGACGTCCCGGCCCGGTTCGCGGCGGGCGTCCCACGGGTGCACCTCGGCGCCCCGGGCGCGGACGGCGGCGGCCAGCGGCGTACCGGGCGGGCAGGCGACGGCAACACGCATGCCCTGCGCCACATGGGCGCCGACCACATCGGTGACCACCCGGGCCACCCCGCCGTCCCCCGGCTGGACGACATGCAGTGCGGTGAGGGGAGGACGCACGCGTGCCCCTTTCTGACGAAGCGGTGGCGGGGTGGTCGGGTGCCGGTCAGCCGCGGGCGTCGGCCTCCAGGAACAGGGCGCCGATCCACAGGTAGTCGCGCGCCGCGCCGAGGCGTACGGCGGTGTCGCTCGCGCCGTGCAGCAGGGCCGGGGAAAGGTCGATGACGTCGGAGTCGTATCCGAGGGTGTTGCTGTGGGCCGGTTCGCGGAGGTGCCGCGCCGCGCCGGGGTCCGTGATGGTCGAGTCGAAGGCGTCGCCGCCGCCGGCCGCGGAACCGCCGCCGGTGGGACTGCTGTTGTCGGAACCGCCGTCGCTCGCCGACGCGCTGAGCGGCACACTGCGGCGGGGGTGGGGCTCGAAGGCGACGGAGTCCCCGGTGATGCCCCGGTCGCCGTCGTACGTGACCAGTCCCAGCCGTCCGGACCCGCCGACGGGGACGCGCTTCCTGCCGAGCTCGACGCGGAACGAGCGGCGCCCCTCGGCGAGGGTCTCGAAACCGTCCCAGAGGGAGAGGTGGCGCAGCGGGGCGCCCTTGCGCGCGTACGCGACGACCAGCGTCCAGCCGCCCCAGGCGCCGACGGCGCTGCGGCCCATGGCGACGTTGATCTGGGCGACGGTGTACATGCCGGGCCCGCTGCTCGCGACGAGCTTGGTGACGTCGGCGGTGGCGTGGAAGGCGTCGGCGCCGTTCGCCGTGCGGTGCCCGACGACGGAGTCGGCGAGCACCTCCTTGTAGGCGCCGCCCGGTTCGGCGATGAGGACGCGCCCGTTGTCCTTCGGCGGCTTCTGCTCGCCGACGCGGAGATTGCCGCCCCAGTACAGCCGGGCGTAGGTGACGCGGGCGTCCTTGGGGAGGGCCAGTTCGGCGCGGCTGGAGTTGAACGTGTTCGGGTCGTCGTCCACGTCCGTGTAGAACATCTCGTACTGGTGGTTGGCCGCCGCGCCCCGCCCCGCTCGCGCGGAGAGGCACGAGACGGCCGCCGTGCGGGCGTTCGCCGCGGAACGGCGGCAGGTGACGGCCGAGTTGGCGGCGCGGACCAGGCCGCCGCGCTGGACGGCGTGGTAGCGCTCGGTGAACGGGATGCGCGGCCGCTCCTTCACCTGGGGTGCTGCGGAGGCGGGAAGCGCGGCTGAGACGGCGGCGCAGGACAGGACGCAGACGAGCCCGCGCCGCACGGCTGGAACCACAGGAATCCGCATAGGGGTTCTCCGCATTGAGGAGTGACGAAACGGCTCCTACCGGGATGTACCGGCACAACAAGTGCACGTTATAACCAGATACGTCAAATTCGAAGCATTATGGACATTCGTGGCGCATCACGCGCGTAGAGCCGCGCCGCCCCCACCACGGGCCACCACACCGGGCGTTGGCAGCTCGACGCCACGCGGTTCACCCGTTCGGTAGCGCAACCAGCGAGGACCTCACGCGTTCTTGTTGCAGTCGGCCTCACCCGGCCGCAACGCCCCACCTGACACCTAGGAGTGCTCCACCATGTCCCGTATCGCGAAGGCTGCCGTCCTGACCACCGCCGTAGCCGCGTCCGTGGCGGGCGCCGCCGGCGTCGCGAACGCCGACGCCGGCGCGCACGGCGCTGCCGTTGGCTCCCCGGGCGTTCTCTCCGGCAACGTCGTGCAGGTCCCGGTCCACATCCCGATCAACCTGTGCGGCAACACCATCGACATCATCGGCCTGCTGAACCCGGCCTTCGGCAACGTCTGCATCAACGACTGACGCCTCGCCGGTCCTCCCCCACGCGACGGCGCCGCGCCCCGGGCCTCCCCCCGGGCGTGGCGCCGTCGTTTTGTCGCACTGGTCCGACGATCGGACCACCGCGCCTCGTTCGGGTGCCGTGGCGGGAAATCCGGCGGGACGGGGTTTCCCGCGCACGCGGGGCTCGTTACAGAGGGCAGACACCCGCCGCCCGGCCGGTCGAGCACCGGGCCGGGAAGCGTGTGGTTCCGCACGATGCCCTTTCCAGGAAGGACTCCCCCGATGAAGCCCACGAAGGTTGCCGCGGTCCTCGCCGGCTCTGTGATGGCGATGGGCGTGGCGGCACCGGCCTTCGCCGACACCCTCACCCCCTCCAGCCTCAACGGAGCGGTCGACACGCTGGGCAAGCGGGGCCTGCCCGAGGCGGTTCCCGCCGACCGCATCGGCGAGATCACCGACAACAAGCTGGTCGGCAAGGTCGCGAAGACCGGCCTCGGCGCGACCCAGAAGGCCAAGCCGCTGCTGGGCGGACTGCCGCTCGGCGGCTGAAGCCGCACGCACGGAGGCGGGGCGGGACCGGATCGGGTCCCGCCCCGCCTCGCAGTATGACGGCCCGGCACCACACCCGCGACGGCCCTCGTGGTGCCGCGGGCCCCTCCGCCTCCGTCCCACCCCTCACCGTCCGCGCCCCCGCACCCGGCCGCCCCGCCGTCGTGTGCCCCGCCCCCGGCGCGCTCCAGTCCGTGTGCGCCTCCCGCGATCGGGTGAGTTCCGCGTCGTCCGCCCGCGCCGCTCGTTCATCGGGGCAGCGAACGGCACCGCCGGTCGCCCCAGTCCACATGCCCGGGAAGGCGTACGCAGACATGAACGTGAAGTCCCCGGCCGGTACGGCGCTCCTGGCCGCCTGCCTCGCTTCGGCGGCGGCCACGGCCCTCGCCGCCCCCGCCACGGCCTCGCAGGCACGCCCTGCGGCCCCGGAGCCCACCGCGGCGTCCGACGTGCCCCTGGAGGTCCCGCTGAGCCCGCTGAGCCAGGTGCTGCCCCTGGAGGCGCCCACCGTCACCACCGGCGTGCCCGCCGCGGCGCCCGGCATGCCGGAGGGCGCCGGCCGCGTCGGCGAGGGCGGCCTTCCCGAAGTGCTGGTGCCGCGCACGCCCGTCACCGCGGTGCTGCCGTCGACGAACGTCACCGCCCCGCTGCCCGGCCTCCTCGGCGGCCGCCCGCTCGGCACGGCGATGCTCGCGTCGCCCCGCAGCGACGTGGAGTCCAGCACTCCGGGCGCCACTCTCGGTGACCCCGTCGGCCTGCCGGAGACCGGCGTACTGGCCGCTCTGCCGGATCTCGGCACCCCCCGGGCGGCGCTCCTCGGCCCGACCCTGTCCGGCGTCGTCGCCCCCGGGCTGGCCCTCCTCCCGTCCGGCTCCTGAGCCGGGCCGCCGCCCCGCGGATGAACGGGAGCGCGCGGGAGTGAAGGGGGAGTGAAGAAAGCATTCCTCCCGCCACCCGCCGCGCGAACGCTCGTTACACCCGGCGGCTTGTCGCATGGTCACCGCCCGCGGTGCCCCGCCCGGCGCCGGCGCATCCAGCGTCGTCTCCGGGCGGGTCCCGCGGGCTTCTTCGTTGCCGCCCACGCGCGCGCAGGGACGGGCCCGGCCGTTGGGCTCTTGGTGTGAGCGGGGCGGTCCACCCGTTACCGGCCGTGAGGAGCGGCGTTGTAGCCGGGTGACGACCGCTGGTCCGCGGTCATGTTTTCCACGTACAAGGAGATCCTCAATGTCGCGCATCGCGAAGGCTGCCGTCGTCCTCGCCGGCACGAGCGCTGTCGTCCTGAGCGGGGCCGGCCTCGCCGTCGCCGACGCGGGGGCCGGCGCCGTCGCTGCCAACTCCCCCGGTGTCGCCTCGGGCAACATCCTGCAGGTCCCGGTCCACATCCCGGTCAACGTCTGCGGCAACACGCTCAACCTCGTCGGCCTGCTGAACCCGACCTTCGGCAACACGTGCGCCAACATCGGCGGCGACCACAAGGACCACCACGGCGAGCACGGCTACGGCAGCTGACCCCGCCCGTCACGACGGTGGCCCCCCGGTCCGCGACCGGGGGGCCACTCTCGTGTGTACCGCCCCTCCACGCGCGCGTGGCGCCTCGCCCGGGCGGGGCGGTCAGGCGTACCGGTACACGTGGCCGTGGTCCTCCAGCTGCGCGGGCGTCACCGTCCACGGCGGCATCGGCTCGTCGCGCGAGACCACGCGGCCGAACTGCGCCGTGCCGGGCAGCGGGGGCGTCGCCGGCAGGTAGCGGGCCTTCGGGTTGCGGGCCTGCCAGCGGGACCAGACCGCGTCCACGAAGGCGTGGTGCAGCCAGAACACCGGATCGTTGACCGAGGCGGCGCCGAGCATCAGGCCGCCCACCCAGCGGTGCACCTTGTTGTGGGTGCGGAGCCGGGCGCTTCCCGTGCCGCGCGTCCAGCCCTCCAGGCGGTTGCGGAAGCCGCCGCCGCTGGTGGAGTTCCAGGGCGACACGTCGTAGACCGTCTCCCCCGTCGCCCACGCCAGCTCGGACCGGGTCGGCAGCTCGACGGGGTCCTTGGGGTGCCCGAAGTCGCGGGTCAGGAAGCGGTTCTCGGTGACGCCCACGGTGATCGGCCAGTTGCCCGTGCGGTACGCGAAGGGCCCGGTGGTCACCTGCAGGTCGCCGCGCCGCCCGTTGCCGCCCATGAAGTCCTCGCCCCACAGCGGCCCGGCGGGACTGCGGTCCCGCGTCCAGTCCCAGTACGGCACGGTGATCGTCCGGTCGATCTGCCGCAGGTCCCTTTCGAAGTCCAGCAGGTACTGCCGGTGCCACGGCAGGAAGGACGGCGCCATATGGGCGGTCCGCAGGCCCGTCTCCCCGTCGGCGTTGTAGTACTTCACATGCGTGCGGACGTACTCGTCGTACCGGCCGCTGCGCTTCAGCTCCAGCACGGCGGCGACGAACCGCCGCCGCTCCGCCTTCGTCAGGTCCCGCTGGTCCTTACGCGTGTACGCCACGGTGGCCCTCCTCCCGCCGGACAGCGGAGCCGTGCTCCACGCCGTGCGCCGCCAGCCGGGCGCCGCCCAGCTCGTCGACGGCGGCGCGGGTCGCGGCGAGCGGCGTCGGATACGCCTCGTAGTGGTTCACCAGCGTCAGAAAGCCGCCGTCGGCGCACCGCATGAGGTGCAGCTCCCGTCCGTCGACCAGCACCTCGAACCCGCCGGCCGACGCCGCCGCAGGGCGGCCCTTGATGCGCCGCCCCCGGTACATCTCGTCGAACGCCCCCTCCGCGCGCGCGTGGGACCCGCCTCCGGGTGCCGGGGGGTGCCCACCGCCGACGGGGGCGCCCGCCGAGGGCCCGGATGCGCCGTCGGGCGGAGCGGTGGCGACGCGGGCGAGCGCGCCGCCGGTCAGCGCCGCGACGGCGGCCGTGAACAGCGTGCGCAGCACACCGCGGCGGAGCAGGCCCCGGCGGCGGTACCGGCCGGTGGGCGGCATCTGCGGTCTGGTGACGGTCATGACGTGATCTCCCGTACGGGTCGTGCGGGCGGTGGACTCCCCTCCCCTTGCGGGCCCAACGACCCGGCCGGCGAACCGTTCCGGCGCGTGAGGCCGAATCCCGTACGCGTCAAGGTGAATCGAGCCGAACGGGTAGCACCCGAACGGGTGAAAAACCGCCGGGTAGGCCCCTTTCACACCATTAGGCTCCGACCCCATGACCTCTTCCACCGCCGTATACGCGGACAGCCGGCGCTCCCCGCTGGGCACGCTCACCGTCATCCCCTGGTGCAGTGAGCCGACCGCCGACGACCCCGGCGACCCGCTGCTGATGGTCTACTCGCTCGGCGACGGCCGGGACGGCCCGGAGGCCGGCCAGCTGGCGATGCGCGCCCAGCTGGAGCAGCTGGGCCTGTCCATCGGCACGCACCTGGTGGACCTCGGCAGCGACCACCGCTTCTCCGCCTCGCTGCTGGTGGAGGCCGAGCGGGCGGTGCTGACGCTTCCGTTCATGCGCGCCCAGTGCCCCGTACCGCCGGAGTGGCAGCGCGCCGCGCACGCCAAGGGGCAGGTGTACCTGATCCTCGCGGTCCGCCCGTGGCCTCAGGCCGTGCCGGGCCGGGCGGTCCCGCCGGAGGAGCTGCGCGCCTTCGTGTCGGGCGAGGGGTTCCTGGAGGGCAGCGCGCACTGCCTGGTTCCCGTCCTGCGCGTGCGCACCTGACCCGAGAGGACCGCCCCAAGCCATGACGATGACCCGCGGCGCCCATGTGCGGCCCGCCCCCGCCCACGCCCGCTCCGCCGCGCAGCCGCCCGCGGGCCGGCACGCCGCCGGCGGCGGACGCGTCCTCGCCTGGCTGCTGGTGGTGACCGGCGCGGCCGGGGTGCTGGCGTCGTGGGTCATCACGCTGGACAAGTTCCGGCTCCTGGAGGACCCGCACTTCACACCGGGGTGCAGCCTCAATCCGGTCGTGTCCTGCGGCAGCGTCATGAAGAGCGAGCAGGCGGCGGTGTTCGGCTTCCCCAACCCGATGCTCGGCCTCGTCACGTACGGCATGGTCGTGGCGATCGGCGCCGGGCTGCTGGCGGGCGCCCGTTACCGGGACTGGTTCTGGCTCGGCCTCAACGCGGGCACGCTGTTCGGCGTCGGTTTCTGCACCTGGCTGATGTGGCAGTCGCTGTACGAGATCAACGCCCTGTGCCTGTGGTGCTGCCTCGCCTGGGCGGCGACGATCACGATGTTCTGGCACGTCACCGCCGAGAACGCCCGGCACGGCCGACTGCCCGTCCCGGTGGGCGTACGGCGCTTCCTGGACGACATGCCGTGGGTGGCGCCCGTTCTGCACCTCGGCATCATCGGAACGCTCGTTCTGACCCGCTGGTGGGACTTCTGGACCAGCTGACGCCCCGCCGGGGCGCCTCGGCGCGGGTGCGCGCCTCGCGCCTCGCGGTGGGTGCGCCCCAAGGCCGTCTCGGGGCCTTCCCCGGGTCCCCTCAGGGCCTCCTCCGGGCTTTCTCGGGGTCCTCTCAGGGCCTTCCCCGATAGCCCGCCGGTCAGAGGCCGGGCAGACTCGGGTCAGTGGGCGGCGGCGCGCGGTGTGGAGGTGTCGACGGCCAGGCTGACGGCGAGCGCTCCGAGGACGGCCCCCATGGCGTACCGCTGGGTCCGCAGCCAGGCCGGGCGGCGGGCGAGGAAGACGGCGATGCCGCCCGCGGCGACGACGATGGCCAGGTTCACCCCGACGCTGACGACGATCTGCACGGCGCCGAGCAAGAGCCCCTGCGCGAGGACGTGACCCTCGTCGACATCGATGAACTGCGGGATGAGCGACAGATACATGATGGCGATCTTGGGGTTGAGCAGGCTGGTCATCAGCCCCATGGTGTACAGCCGGCGCGGTGAGTCCGGCGACAACTCCTGCGGGGTGAAGACGGACACCCCTCCGGGCCGGAGGGCGCACCACGCGAGCCAGCCCAGGTAGGCGGCGCCGGCCAGCTTCACGGCGAGGTAGAGCTGCGGCACGGCGACGAACAGGACGGACAGACCGAGGTTCGTCGCCAGCAGGTAGATGAGGAACCCCGTGGCGACCCCGCCGAGCGAGACGACGCCGGCGCGGCGTCCCTGGGTGAGGGAGCGGGAGACGAGGTAGATCATGTTCGGTCCGGGGGTGAGCACCATGCCCAGCCCGATCACCAGGACGCCCAGCAGGGCGCTGCTGTCCACCACGGTCGTGCCCCCTCAAGTCCCGTGCGACATCGTGAAATCGAGCATATTGACTGCGAATAACTCAGTGCAATAAAAACATTGCACTCGGTGCAATGTGACGCGTGCGGACAGGGGGCGGGCGGATGAGGGACTACCAGAAGGTGGCGGAGGCGGTCGCGGCGGACATCGCGGCCGGACGGCTCAGGCCGGGCGACCGGCTGCCGCCGCAGAGGCGGTTCGCCCGCGACCGGGGCATCGCACCGTCCACGGCGGCCCGCGTCTACCGGGAGCTGGCGCGGCGCGGCCTGACGGTTGGTGAGGTGGGCCGGGGCACGTTCGTACGGGCCGCGGAGAGCCGCCCGGCCGGCCCCGCGCTGAGCGCCCCGCCGCAGCAGCCGGTGAACCTGGAACTGAACTACCCCGTGGTCCCCGAGCAGGCCGCCCTCCTGTCCGATCCGCTGGGCGGGCTGCTGAGGCCCGACGCGCTGGAGGCCGCGCTGCGCCCGGTCGGCCCCACGGGCACGCCCGAGGCCCGTACGGCCGCGGCCCGCCTGCTGGCCCGCGCCGATTGGCACCCCCGCCCCGAGCAGTTGCTGTTCACCGGCAACGGCCGCCAGGCGATCTCCGCCGCCGTCGCCGCACTGGTCCCGCCGGGCGGGCGGCTGGGCGCCGAGGAACTGACGTACCCGGTGCTGAAGTCCATCGCGGGGCGCCTGGGCGTGAGCGTCGTACCGCTGGCCATGGACGGGGACGGCGTACGGCCGGACGCCCTCGCCGCCGCGCACCGCACGGCCCCGCTGCACGCCGTCTACGTACAGCCGGCGCTGCACAATCCGCTGTCGCTCACCATGCCGCCCGCGCGGCGGGCCGAACTCGCCGCCACCGTACGGCGGCTGGACGTGCCGCTGATCGAGGACGCGATCTGGGCGTTCCTGCACGACGACCTGCCGCCGCTCGCGGCACTGGCACCGGAGCGGACCGTCCTGGTCGACAGCCTGTCGAAGCGCCTCGCCCCCGGTCTGACCGTCGGCTTCGCCGTCGTACCGGACGCGTCGGCGGCGGCCGTCGAGGCGGCGGTCCGCTCCGGCGGATGGGTCCCGTCGGGCTTCGCCCTGGAGGCCGCCACGCGCTGGGAGGCGTCCGGCACCGTCGAGGCGCTCGTCCGGGCGAAGCGCCGGGAGGTCCAGCGGCGCCAGGACCTTGCGGCCCGCCACCTGGCGGGTTTCGCCGTGCGTACCGACCCGCGTTCCTGCTTCTGCTGGTGGGAGCTGCCGCCGGCATGGCGGGCCGACATGTTCGTGGCGGCTGCCGCACGGCATGGCATAGCGGTGACCCCGGCGTCGGCGTTCACGGCGGACCCTCAGCGGGCGCCCAACGCCGTACGCCTCGGGCTGGCGTCACCGGATCCGGAAACGCTCACCTGGGCGCTGCGGACCCTGGCGAGTGTGGCGGCCTCGCCCCCGGACGCCGGGATACCGGCCTGACGGGACGGCGTCCCTTCACGCGGCGGCCGGGTCGGCCACCTCGATCTTCTCGGCCCCGATCCGCCGCATCCGCTCGGTGCCCCACTGCCCCAGCGCCCCCAGGGCGGCGTTGAGGGACACGCCGTGCTCCGTCAGGGAGTACTCGACCTTCGGCGGCACCTGGCGGTACACCTCGCGGTGGACGAGCCCGTCCTCCTCCATCTCCCGCAGGTGCTGGATCAGCATCTTCTCGCTGACCCCGGGCAGTCCGCGCCGCAGCTCCGCGAACCTGCGTGTGCCGTGGTGGTGCAGCTCCCACAGGATGAGCGACTTCCACTTGCCCGCGACGACGTCCATCGCCGCGTCGATACCGCAGAAGTAGGGACCGCGTCGAGCCGATCCGGCCATCAGACCCTCCAAGCACTCGTCCACCAGGGGTACTTACCTTTTGGTGAGTACCCCACTAATTAGTCCGTACTGGTCAACAGTACCGGCGGCGGAGAGGATCGAAACCAAGGACGAACCGAAGGGGGAGTAACCGAAATGACTGCTGACAAGCGTGTCCAGGTGAGCGTTCTCGGGCTGGGAGCGATGGGCAGCGCCCTGGCGGAGGCCCTGGTCCAGGCGGGCCACGACACCACGGTGTGGAACCGGACTCCGGCGAAGGCGGAGGCCCTCGCCGCGCGGGGAGCGACGGCCGCCGCCACCGCGGGTGACGCAGTGCGCGCGGCCCCGCTGGTCATCGCGTGCCTGCTGGACCACGCCTCGGTCCACGAGGTGCTCGACCCGCTCACGGGCGACCTGGCGGGTCGGACGCTGGTCAACGTGACCACGACATCCCCGGCCCAGTCGCGGGAGCTGGCCGAGTGGGCCGCCGCGGCGGGCATCGCCTACCTGGACGGCGGCATCATGGCCGTACCGCAGATGATCGGGAAGTCCGGGTCGTCGATCCTCTACAGCGGGTCCGCCGAGGTGTTCGAGGAGTACAGGCAGGTGCTCGACCTGTGGGGCGCGAGCACATACTTCGGTGACGACGCGGGTCTCGCGTCCCTGTACGACCTGGCGCTGCTCGCCGGCATGTACGTGATGTTCGCCGGCTTCATGCACGGTGCCGCGATGGTGGCCCCCGCCGGTGTGACGGCACGGCAGTTCGCCGGCTTGGCCGCGCCGTGGCTGAGCGCCATGACGGGGACGCTCGACGGGTACGCCCAGGTCATCGACGGCGGAGACTACACGGTGGAGGGGCAGCAGAGCCTGGAGTTCTCCAGCCTGGACGACATCCTCGCCGCCAGTTCGGCGCAGGGCATCAGCACCGAGGTGGTCGACATGGTGCAGACGCTGATCCGGCGCCAGATCGACGCGGGCCACGGCAAGGAGGCGTTCCCCCGGATCATCGAGAGCATCCGCTGAATTGGGTGTCGCCGGGCCCGCTCCGGTGGGTAGCGTCGCGCGAATGACTCTCGCTTACGACGTATCGGGCACCGGTCCCGCCGTGGTGCTGCTCCACTCCTCTGTGTGCGACCGCCGCATGTGGGACCCGCAGTGGTCTGATCTGGCCGCTGCGGGCTACCGGGTGGTGCGGTGCGACTTCCGGGGGCACGGCGATTCACCGGTACCGGACGGCCCGCACAGCGACGCGGCCGACGTCGCCGAGCTCATGGAGCACGTGGGCATCGGACGGGCCGCGCTCGTCGGCTCCTCCTACGGCGGCAGGGTCGCCCTCGAACTGGCGGCCTCCCGGCCCGAGGCCGTCACCGCCCTGGCCCTCCTCTGCTCGGCGCTGCCCGGCCACGCCCCGGGAGCCGGACTGCGGGCCTTCGACGAGCGGGAGGAGGCCCTCTTCGAGGCCGACGACCTGCCGGGCGCCGTGGAGCTGAACGTGGCGACCTGGCTGGGTCCCGACGCCACCGACGAGGTGCGGGAGCAGGTCCGCGCCATGCAGCGCCGGGCGTTCGAACTGCAGTGGACCGCGGAGGGCTTCCCCTCGCCGCGGCCCGAGGTGGACCTCCGCCGCATCACCGTTCCGTGCCTGGCCGTCTCGGGCGGACACGACCTGCCGGACTTCCGCGCGATGGCCGCGACCATCGCGGCCCAGGCCCCCGCCGCCCGCCATCTGGAACTACCCTGGGCCGGCCACCTGCCGTCCCTGGAACGCCCCGAGGAGACGACGGCCCTGCTGACCCACTTCCTCAAGGAGACCACCACCCCCGACTGACCGGGCCCACGGAGCGGCAGGGCCGACTGCGGCTGCGACTGCGGGCTGCGGGCAGCGGGCTGCGGGCGGCCGACCACGGTCATGGAGCGCACCCTTCCCGCCTCGGCATCGACGAAGGGCGCTACACCGGGAAACCCTCACCCGGAACGGCCGTCTGCCCATCCGGTAAAGCCCAGGCAGCACGAGAAAGCCCCGGTCAGAAGGATCTGACCGGGGCTTTCGACTGAGCCGCCTTCGGGATTCGAACCCGAGACCTACGCATTACGAGTGCGTTGCTCTGGCCAACTGAGCTAAGGCGGCACACCGCGCTTTCCCCCTGGGGGGTGCAGCAGCGAGGACAAGTCTACACAGGTGAACGGGGTGCTCTTGCACGCCCTTGTTCGAGCGGGGGCGCGGGGCTGCCGCCACCGTGCGTCCGTGCTCCCGCGGGTCAGCCCGCGCGCAGGGCCATGGCCATGGCCTCCACCGCGAGGAGCGGGGCGACGTTCCGGTCGAGGGCCTCGCGGCAGGCGAGGACCGCCTCTATCCGCCGCAGGGTCGCCTCCGGGGTGCTCTCGCGGGCGATCCGGTCGAGGGCGTCCTGCACGTCCTCGTTGGCGATCGCGGTGCGGGTGCCGAGCTGGAGGGCGAGCACGTCCCGGTAGAAGCCGGTCAGGTCGCTGAGGGCCAGGTCCAGGCTGTCGCGCTGCGTACGGGTCCTCCGGCGCTTCTGCTTGTCCTCCAGCTCCTTCATCACCCCCGCCGTGCCGCGCGGCATGCGCCCGCCCTGCGCGGCGCCGAGCGCGGCCTTCAGGTCCTCCGTCTCCTTGACGTCGGTCTCCTCGGCCAGCTGCTTGGCGTCCTCCCCCGCCGCGTCGATCAGCTCCTGGGCCGCCTTGAGGCAGGCACCCACGTCGTGGACGCGCAGGGGCAGCTTCAGGACGGCGGCGCGGCGGGCGCGGGCGCGCTCGTCGGTGGCGAGGCGCCGGGCCCGGTCGATGTGGCCCTGCGTGGCTCGGGCGGCGGCGGCAGCCGTCTCCGGATCGATGCCGTCGCGCCGTACGAGCACGTCGGCAACGGCCTCCACCGGAGGCGTGCGCAGCGTGAGGTGCCGGCATCGGGAGCGGATCGTGGGCAGCACGTCTTCCAGGGAGGGGGCGCACAGCAGCCAGACCGTGCGGGGCGCGGGCTCCTCGACGGCCTTCAGCAGGACGTTCCCCGCGCCCTCGGTGAGGCGGTCGGCGTCCTCCAGGACGATGACCTGCCAGCGCCCGCCGGCCGGGGAGAGCTGCGCGCGGCGGACCAGCTCGCGGGTCTCCTTGACGCCGATGGACAGCAGGTCCGTCCGGATCACCTCCACGTCGGCGTGCGTGCCGATGAGGGCGGTGTGGCAGCCGTCGCAGAAGCCGCAGCCGGGCTCCCCGCCGAGCGCCCGGTCGGGGCTGACGCACTGGAGGGCGGCGGCGAAGCAGCGGGCGGCGGTGTCGCGCCCCGCGCCGGGCGGGCCGGTGAACAGCCAGGCGTGCGTCATCTTGGACTTCGAGGCGTCGGGCGGCGCCGTGCCCTGCGCCTCGGCCGTGACGAGCGCGTCGGCGTCCCGCGCGGCGGCGGCGAGCTGCGCCTGCACACGATCCTGGCCCACCAGGTCATCCCATACGGGCACGGGTCACCACCTTCATCTCACGCCGCGGCATCTCCACCGGCGCCACCCATTGTGACGGAGCCCTCTGACAACGCCCGCCGCGCCGGAACCGGTCCGGGCCGTGCTTCTGCGGCGAAGCACGGCCCGGCCTGCGCGAGCGTCAGCGGCGGCGGCCGCGCCTACCGCCGTCGTCGTCCCCGCCCTCGTCGTCGTGGCCGCCGAGCAGTTCGTCGGCGAGGGACGGCAGGTCGTCGAGCGGAGTCTCCTCCGCCCAGTCGGGCCGCTCACGCCGCGGCCTGCCCCGCTCGTCGACCTGCGGCAGCTCGCGCGTCCGCTCGTTCCCGCCGTCCGGCTCGGCCGCGGCGCCCGGCCGGATCTCGTCGCGGAAGAAGCCGGGCGGCACCCGGTCGTCGGGCCGCTCGTCCCGTACGGGCGGCAGCACCGCCGTCTCCGCGACGTCCGGGGCGGGGTCGTCCTTGCGCATGCTGATGCGCTGCGTGTCCTCGTCCGGCCGGACAGCGGGCTCGGCCGACCCGGCCGCGGGCTCCGGCTTGCGCATGTCGATGCGCTGCGTCTCGTCCTCCGCGCGGGGCCGGTCGTCCTTGGTCAGGTCGATGCGGGCCGCGGGCAGGGGCTGCGTGATCTCGTCGGGCCGTACGACGGGGGTGGGCACGGTCACGTCGTGCGGCGACACGGACGCCGCCCTCGCCGCCGCCGCTGCCGCGGCGGCCGCAGCGGCTGCCTCGGCCTCGGCCGCCGCCTGACGGCGGGCCTCCTCCGCGCGCAGCAGGGCCTCCTCGGCCTTGCGCTGCTTCTCCCGGCGCCGCTCCTCGGCCTCGGCGCGCAGCCGGGCCTCCTCCTCGGCGCGCTTGCGAAGCCGCTCCTGCTCCTCGCGGCGGGCCTTCTCCTCGGCCTCGCGCCGCCGGCGCTCCTCCTCGGCGAGCCGCCGCGCCTCGGCCGCCCGCTGGCGGGCCTCCTCGGCCTGCCGCTCGGCCTCGCGGCGGCGGGCTTCCTCCTCCTCGCGCCGCTTGCGCTCCTCCTCCTCGGCGCGCAGCCGGGCCAGCTGCTCCTGGCGCTCGCGCTCCAGGCGTTCGGCCTCGGCCTTCCGCCGGGCCTCTTCCTCGGCCTTGCGGCGTGCCTCCTCCTCGGCGGCCTTCCGCGCCTCCTCCAGCGCCTTCACCTCGGCGTCGGACAGCGGCAGCATCTGGTCGAGGCGGTGGCGTACGACGGTGGTGACGGCCTCGGGCTCCTGGCCGGCGTCCACGACGAGGTACCGGGCGGGGTCCGCCGCCGCGAGGGCGAGGAAACCGGCCCGTACGCGCGCGTGGAACTCGGCCGGCTCCGACTCCAGCCGGTCCGGCGCCTCCGTGAACCGCTCGCGCGCCGTCTCCGGCGACACGTCGAGCAGGACGGTCAGGTGCGGGACGAGCCCGCCGGTGGCCCAGCGGGAGATCCGGGCGATCTCCGTCGGGGACAGGTCGCGGCCCGCGCCCTGGTAGGCGACGGACGAGTCGATGTACCGGTCGGAGATGACGACGGCGCCGCGCTCCAGGGCGGGGCGGACCAGCGAGTCGACGTGCTCGGCTCGGTCGGCGGCGTACAGCAGTGCCTCGGCGCGGTGGGAGAGCCCGGCGGAGGACACGTCGAGCAGGATCGAGCGGAGCCGCTTGCCGATGGGCGTGGCACCCGGCTCGCGGGTGACGACCACTTCGTGGCCCTTCGCGCGGATCCACTCGGCGAGCGCGGTGACCTGCGTGGACTTGCCGGCGCCGTCGCCGCCCTCCAGGGCGATGAAGAAGCCGGTGGGGGCGGGGGCCTGGGCCGGGTCGGCGCCGCGCAGGGCGTCGCGCAGATCGCGGCGCAGCGGTACGCCCGACCGGTCGTCGGTCTTGGCGAGGACGAGCGCGGCGACGGGCAGCAGCAGCGCGCCGACGAGCATCAGCGTGAACGCGGCGCCGGCGTGCGCGAAGACGTGGTCCCCGACGGCGAGGCGGTGCGGGCCGATGGCGGCGGCGAACAGCGGAGCGGCGAGCGCGCCGAGCGCGATGGCGACGCGGACGACGGCCTGGAGGTGCTCGGTCAGGCGGGGCCTGCGGAACTCCTCGGTCTCCTGGTCGATCAGCGTGTGCCCGACGTTCGCGGCGACACCGGCCGACAGTCCGGCGGCGAGCGCCAGGAACAGGACGGTGGCCGTGTCGAGCACGAGGCCCATCACGAGCAGCAGCACCCCGGTCAGCGCGGTCGCCAGGGCGAGGAGGCGGCGGCGGGACAGGGCGGGCAGCACGGAGCGCGCGCCGCGGATGCCCAGGGCCGTACCGCCGGTCAGGGCGAGGACGAGCAGCGCGTACGTGACGGGGCCGCCGCGCAGCTCACCGGCGTGCAGCACGGCGACGGCCGCGGCGGCGGCCACCGCCCCGGCGACCGCGGCGCAGGCGAGGACGAGCAGCGGTATGGCACCCGTCCGGCCCTTCTCCGGGCCCGCGCCGTTGGACGGGCGGCGCAGGCCCTCCAGCGGGGAGCGGGGGCGGGGCGTCTGCGTGTCGGGCAGCTGCAGGAAGTACAGGATCGACAGGGAGCCGGCGAACAGTCCGGCCGCCGCGTACGAGCCGAGTGCCGCCTGGTGCCTGCCAAACCAGTCGACGCCGAGCGCCAGCAGCCCGGCGAGCAGGGCCGTGACGAGCAGGGCGACGGCGGCCAGCGGCACGGCGGCGAAACCGGTGCGCAGCGAGAGCCGCCGCAGCGCCCCCAGGTGGTCGGGCAGCGGCCGTACGGCGGCGCCCTCCAGCGGCGGGGCGGGCAGCAGGGCGGGCGCGGCGCTCTCCTTGGCGATGGTCCAGAACCGCTCGGCGGCGCCCGCCAGGAAGACCGAGATCAGCAGCAGCAGGACGGCGTGCCGGGGTGTCCACACGATCCACAGCGGGGCGACGACCAGCAGTGCGATCCGTACGCCGTCGGCAGCGATCATCGTCCAGCGGCGGTCGAGGGGGCCGCTGGAGGCGACGAGTCCGCTCATCGGGCCGAGCAGCACGGCACCGAGCAGCAGCGTGGACAGCGCGCGTGCGCCGAGGACGGCGGCGACCGCGAAGGCCGCCCCGCGCACGCCTCCGCCGAACGTCTCCGCCGTGACGGCGGCCCGTACGGTGAGGATGACCAGGGTGAGCAGGGCGAGCGCGTCCGCGACGCCACCGATGAGCGACGCGCTCCACAGCCTGCGAAGCGGCGGGTTGCGCAGCAGCGCCCGTACGGCGCGCTCGCGGGAGTCCGCGGCGAGTGCGGCGTCGGAGACTTCGGGGTCTGAGGTGGGGCCCAGGGCCGTTGGCTGCTCGGCTCGCGTCATCCCCTCAGCCTATCCGCCCGGGCTGACACTCATACGCCCCGACCGAACGCGCGAGCGCATCCGCGGACGCGCGGCGCCACACCCGCGGGCGCAGCGCCGCGGCAGCGGAGGGGAACGGGGCGGTGAGGCCCGTCACACACCCCGCGCCGGGCCCGGGCGTGTCCTCCGAACGGGGGTCGGCCCGCACCTCATCCACGCGGCGGCCGCCCAGGACGACGCCCGGACGGAAAAACCCGCCCGGCGCTCATACGGCCGGGCGGGCCGTTCCGTCTACTGGTCGGAGAAGGTCCTCCCCGGAGGACGCCCTACCGGTCGAGGACGTCCTACCGGTCGAGGACGCCCTACTCGTCGGAGGACGTCGACGAGTCCGAGGCCGCGGCCTTGGCACCCGCCGCTGCCGTCTTCTTCGCCGTCGTCTTCTTGGCCGCCGACTTGGTCGTCGTCTTCTTCGCGGCGGTCTTCTTGGCAGCCGTCGTCTTCGCCGCCGTCGTCTTCTTCGCGGCCGTCTTCTTGGTGGCGGTCTTCTTGGCGGTCTTCTTCGCCGGTGCCTTCGCCCGCTTCTCGGCGAGCAGCTCGAAGCCGCGCTCCGGCGTGATGGTCTCCACGCTGTCGCCGCTGCGCAGGGTCGCGTTCGTCTCGCCGTCCGTCACGTACGGGCCGAAACGGCCGTCCTTGACGACGACGGGACGCTCGCTCACCGGGTCGTTGCCCAGCTCCTTCAGCGGCGGCTTGGCGGCGGCGCGGCCGCGCTGCTTGGGCTGGGCGTAGATGGCGAGGGCTTCGTCCAGCGTGATCGTGAAGAGCTGCTCCTCGCTCTCCAGCGACCGCGAGTCGGTGCCCTTCTTCAGATACGGGCCGTAGCGGCCGTTCTGCGCGGTGATCTCGACGCCCTCGGGGTCCTTGCCGACGACGCGCGGCAGCGACATCAGCTTGAGCGCGTCCTCCAGGGTCACCGTGTCGATGGACATCGACTTGAAGAGGGAGGCCGTGCGCGGCTTCACCGCGTTCTTGCCGGTCTTCGGGGTGCCCTCGGGGAGGATCTCCGTGACGTACGGGCCGTAGCGGCCGTCCTTGGCGACGATCGTGTGACCGGTCGCCGGGTCGGTGCCCAGCTCGAAGTCGCCGCTCGGCTTGGCGAGCAGTTCCTCCGCGTACTCCACGGTCAGCTCGTCGGGCGCCAGGTCGGCGGGGACGTCCGCGCGCTGGTGCCCCTCCTCGTCCTTCACGCCGCGCTCGATGTACGGGCCGTAGCGGCCGACGCGCAGCACGATGCCGTTGCCGACGGGGAAGGAGGAGATCTCCCGGGCGTCGATCGCGCCAAGGTCCGTGACCAGCTCCTTCAGTCCGCCGAGGTGGTCGCCGTCGCCGTTGCCCGCGTCGGCGGCGCCGGTGCCCGTGGCAGCGCCCGCGCCCTCGCCGAAGTAGAACCGCTTCAGCCACGGCACGGCCTGCGCCTCACCGCGCGCGATGCGGTCGAGGTCGTCCTCCATCTTCGCGGTGAAGTCGTAGTCGACGAGCCGGCCGAAGTGCTTCTCCAGCAGGTTGACGACGGCGAAGGAGAGGAACGACGGGACGAGCGCCGTGCCCTTCTTGAAGACGTAGCCGCGCTCCAGGATCGTGCCGAGGATCGACGCGTACGTCGACGGGCGGCCGATCTCGCGCTCCTCCAGCTCCTTGACCAGCGACGCCTCGGTGTAGCGGGCCGGCGGCTTGGTGGCGTGGCCGTCCGCCGTGATCTCCTCAGCGGTCAGCGCGTCGCCCTCCGCGACCTGCGGGAGGCGGCGCTCGCGGTCGTCCAGCTCGGCGTTCGGGTCGTCGGCCCCCTCCACGTACGCCTTCATGAAGCCGTGGAAGGTGATCGTCTTGCCGGACGCGCTGAACTCGGCGTCACGGCCGTCGGCGGCACGGCCACCGATCCGGACGGTGACGGAGTTGCCGACGGCGTCCTTCATCTGGGAGGCGACAGTCCGCTTCCAGATCAGCTCGTACAGCCGGAACTGGTCACCGGTGAGCCCGGTCTCGGCGGGCGTGCGGAAGCGGTCGCCGGAGGGGCGGATCGCCTCGTGCGCCTCCTGCGCGTTCTTGACCTTGCCGGCGTACGTGCGCGGCGCGTCGGGCAGGTAGTCGGCGCCGTACAGCTGCGTGACCTGCGCGCGGGCGGCGGCGATGGCCGTGTCGGACAGCGTCGTGGAGTCCGTACGCATGTAGGTGATGAAGCCGTTCTCGTACAGCTTCTGCGCGATCTGCATCGTCGCCTTCGCGCCGAAGCCGAGCTTGCGGCTCGCCTCCTGCTGGAGGGTGGTGGTGCGGAACGGCGCGTACGGGGAGCGGCGGTACGGCTTGGACTCGACCGAGCGGACGCTGAAGCCCGTGTCGGCGAGCGCGGCGGCCAGGGAGCGGGCGTTCGCCTCGTCCAGGTGGAGCACCTGGTCGCTCTTGAGGCGGCCGTCCGGGCCGAAGTCGCGGCCCTGGGCGACGCGGCGGCCGTCGACCGAGGCCAGGCGGGCCGTCAGGGTCGACGGGTCGGACGGGTCGCCGGCGCGGCCGGTGCCGAAGGTGCCGGTGAGGTCCCAGTACTCGGCGGAGCGGAACGCGATGCGCTCGCGCTCCCGCTCGACGACGAGCCGGGTGGCGACGGACTGCACGCGGCCGGCGGACAGCCGGGGCATGACCTTCTTCCACAGGACCGGCGAGACCTCGTAGCCGTAGAGCCGGTCCAGGATGCGGCGGGTCTCCTGCGCGTCGACCATCCGCTTGTTCAGCTCGCGCGGGTTGGCGACGGCCTGCTGGATCGCGTCCTTGGTGATCTCGTGGAAGACCATCCGGTGGACGGGGACCTTGGGCTTGAGGACCTCCAGGAGGTGCCAGGCGATGGCCTCGCCCTCGCGGTCCTCATCGGTGGCCAGGTAGAGCTCGTCGGACTCGGCGAGCTGCTCCTTCAACTTCCTGACCTGGGCTTTTTTATCGGCGTTGACGACGTAGATCGGCTGGAAGTCGTGTTCGACGTCCACGCCGAGGCGGCGCACCTCGCCGGTGTACTTCTCGGGCACCTCCGCGGCGCCGTTCGGGAGGTCGCGGATGTGCCCGACACTCGCCTCGACGACGTAGCCGGGGCCGAGGTAGCCCTTGATCGTCTTCGCCTTGGCAGGCGACTCGACGATGACGAGTCGGCGGCCGCCCTGTGCGGTCTCGCGTGTCGGGGACAACTCTTCGCTCTTCTCTCCGGTCGGCGCTCGGTGCATGTGCGGCGCGACGCGGCCCCGCTGGGGCGCGCCTCGGGCACTGCGGGCACTGCGCCACGGCTGTGACGCTGCTGTCGCTGCGGAGTGTGACGGTACAACCCGCCCCCGTGTCAAACGGCGAAAGCCCGCAACGGCCACTCGAACGGTAACCCGACTTCGGGCATTCCTGCCGCCCGGACTCCCCTCATGGCGCGGAGGGCCCGGTTCCGGCGGCGGGCCGCCCGGCCTGTGCGCCGAGCGCTGCCCCGGGCCGTCCGGGGCGCCCGTTCCGGCCCGGTTCCTGCCGGGTTCGGGCTGCTCAGGGCGTACGTCCCGGGCGGGTGCGGGCCCGGGTGCGCCGGGCGTGGGAGCGGCCTGCGGTGAAACCGGTCAGATCCGGCTGAAGCACCACACGCCGAGCGCCAGGAAGACGGCCCCGGAGCCCACGGCGAAGGCGAGCGCTGTGGCCGGGCTCACCCCGTGCGCCACCGGAGCGCGGTGCGTCACACGCGCCGCCGTCCACACCAGCAGCCCCGCGCCGAAGATCGTGAACGCCGCGCCCGCGAAGATGGCCGGTCCGCTCTCCATGCCCGTACCCCGTTCCGTCGTACCAGTCCCCGGGGGAGCCCGCCGGTCGCGCACGGGCCGGGTGCGCGGCCCGGTGGTGTGCGCCCCGCGCGGAGCCGGGGCCGGGACCGGGTGTCTGGCCGGGGCGGGGCCGCGCTGCGGGTGTCCCTGGGGGGAGGCTGGCACCTCCGGGCGTCGGGAGCGCGAATTGCGGGTGAACGACGCGGGGCCCGGCGGGGCCGTTCACCCACCCGGACGCCGAAGCCGCCACCCCGCCGGGCCCAGGAGCAGGCCCCGGCGCCGTGCGGGCTCAAGCCGGGACCACCGCGCTGAGCCGACGTCGCAGCCGGACCGCCTCGCCGCGCCCAGGCCCAGACCCAAGCCCGGGCCGCAGCCGAAGCGCCCGCCGCGCCCGGACGCAGCGTTCGGACTGCCGCCCCAGCCGTCAGCCGCGCCCCTCCGGTCCGACCGGCTCCAGGAAGCCCTCCTCCACCAGCAGGCGGATGGCCTGGGGCGTGCGGTCCCGCAGGACGACCGGGTCCTCGCCCATCAACTGGGCGATGGCGTCCAGGATGCGGCCCGCGCTGAGCGTGCCGTCGCACACCCCGGCGAACCCGGCGCCGACCGTGTCGACCTTGGTCGCGCGCCGCATCCCCCGGTTCTGCCGCAGGATGACGTGCTCGGGGTCCTCCGCGCCGGGCAGCCCGACCTGCTCCTGCACCACCTCGGGCGCGAGCCTGAAGTGGTCGGTGAGCAGGGCCGCGTCGTCGCGCGAGCGGAGGTAGTCCTGGCGGGCGAAGTGGGCCCGCACGGTCTCGCCGAGCGGCTGCTCCACCGGGTGCGGCCACTCCTCGACCACGATCGACGGCTCGTCGGCGCCGGACTTGCGCAGGGTGATCCAGCCGAAGCCGACCGCCTTGGTCCGGCGCGCCTCGAACTCGTCGAGCCACGCCTCGTACCGCGCCCGGTACTCCTCCGGGCCGGCCCGGTGGTCGCCGGCGTCCCGCAGCCACAACTCCGCGTACTGCGTGATGTCCTGGACCTCGCGCTGGATGATCCACGCGTCGCAGCCGCGCGGCACCCACGAGCGGACGCGGTCCTTCCAGTCCTCGCCCTCGACGTGCTGCCAGTTGGCCAGGAACTGGGCGTATCCCCCGTCGTTGAGCCGGTCGCCCGACTGCTGGACGAGGGTGCGGCACAGGTCGTCGCCGCCCATCCCGCCGTCCCGGTACGTCAGCCGGGCGCCGGGCGAGATGACGAACGGCGGATTCGACACGATCAGGTCGTACGTCTCCGAGGCCACCGGCTCGAACAGCGAACCGGCCCGCAGATCGGCCTCGGGCGCGCCGGACAGCGCGAGCGTCAGCCGCGTGAACTCCAGCGCCCGCGGGTTGAGGTCCGTCGCGGTCACGCGGGTGGCGTGGCGCGTGGCGTGCAGCGCCTGGATGCCCGAGCCGGTGCCGACGTCCAGCGCGGAGGCGACGGGGGTCCTCACCGTGAGCCCGGCGAGCGTGGTGGACGCGCCGCCGACACCGAGGACGACGCCCTCGCCCCGGCCGCCGGCCCCGCCCGCACCGCCCACGGCGCACCCGAGGTCGGACACGATGTACCAGTCCTCGCCGTCGGGGCCGCCGTACGGGCGCACGTCGACCACGGCCCTGACGTCGTCGCCGTCCCGTACGACCCAGCCGCCGGCCAGCGCCTCGTCCAGCGGGAGGGCCTTGCCGGCCCGCTCGTACGGGACGGGCTGCTGGAGCAGGAACAGCCGGACGAGGGTGTCCAGCGTCCCGTCCCCGCGGGTGGCGCGCAGGGCGGGCACCGTCTCGCTGCGGGCGAGCGCGGCGTAGGCGGTCGCGCCGAGCCGGTCGAGCAGCCCGTCGGCGGTGAAGCCGGCGGCCAGGAAGGCGGAGCGCAGGCGGTCGGCGTGGTGGGGTGCGGGAAGGCCGGTGGCCGGGCTGGTCGTACTCACCCACTCATTGTGACCGGCGCCACCGGCAATGACGAACGGCCCGGCGTCCCTGTGGACAACCGGGCCGAACGGGTGTGGCACGTACCGCTACTCGGCGGCGCCGCTCGCCGGGGCGGACGGCTTCGCGGAGGCCGCGGGCTTCGCCGACGCACCGCCGGAGGCCGCCGCGGACGGCGCGGCGGAGCCGCCGGGCTTGGCGGCGGGGCCGCTGGTCGTGGTGGGCGCGGCGGACGGCTTGGCCTTCTGGCAACCGGGCTGGCGGGCCATGGCGCCGCCGAGTTCGCCGGTCTGGAGCTTGCCCAGCGCGTCCTGGTCCATCTTCTCGATGCGCTTGAGGCTGTCCGCGACGCCCTTGAGGCCGTCGGCGAACTTCTGCTGGTCCTTGGTGTCGAGGGCGTCGACCTGCTTGCGGAGGCCCTCGTAGGCGGTCGCGGTGGAGTTGAGCTCCTTGACGGCGTCCTGGTGGAGCTTCTCGCCGCTGTCGACGGGCGGGACGCCGGCGCCCTGGACCGCCTTGGCGAGCGCCCTGTTCGAGTCGGCGATGTCCTGGAACGCCTTCGAGTCCGCCGCCTGGACGTCGGCGGGCTTGCTGTCCGCCGCGGTCGAGATGATGGTCTGCTGGGCGCCGGCCCGCTTCTGCAGCGGGGTCCTGGCCTGTTCGCAGAAGGTCTTCGCCCAGGCCTCCACCTTCTTGCCCTCGTCTTCGACTTCGTCCCCGCTGCAGCCCGACAGCGCGAGTACCAGCACCGCACCGCCGGACAGCGCGGCTGCAAGCTTCTTGTTCACCGGTTTGGTCCCTTCCAAGGCTCTCGGCCCCGGAACATACACGCCAAGTGGGCGACATCCGCGTGTCGTGCAACCATTTCGTACGCTTTTGGACCGTTTGCACCAAGGGAGAGAAGGCTCACCGAAACGGCGCCGCGCCGATCCGGGGCACGGGCGGCACGGCCGACGACCGGGGCTGACCAGGTGTCATGCCGTGCCGCGGGCGGCGGTCACTTGACGGGCGCGGCGGCGTCCGGGGAGCCCGTGAAACGCCCGGGCGTGTCCTCGTCGTCCCCGGCCACGGTGCGTCGCTTGGAGGCGTACACCGCCGCGACGATCACGGCGATCGCGACGGCCGCCACCACCGCCCGCACGCCCGGGCTGGCGTCGGCGCCGTGGCCGAAGCGGACGACGGCGGGGGCGATCAGCAGCGCCACCAGGTTCATCACCTTGAGCAGCGGGTTGATCGCCGGACCGGCGGTGTCCTTGAACGGGTCGCCGACCGTGTCGCCGATCACCGTGGCGGCGTGCGCCTCGCTGCCCTTGCCCCCGTGGTGGCCGTCCTCGACCAGCTTCTTGGCGTTGTCCCAGGCGCCGCCCGAGTTGGCCAGGAAGACCGCCATCAGGATGCCAGTGCCGATCGCGCCCGCGAGATACGCGCCGAGCGGTCCCACGCCGAGGGCGAAGCCGACCGCGATGGGCGCCATCACGGCCAGCAGGCCGGGGGTGGCGAGTTCCCGCAGGGCGTCCTTGGTGCAGATGTCGACGACGCGCCCGTACTCCGGTTTCTCCGTGTGGTCCATGATCCCCGGATGGTCGCGGAACTGTCGGCGCACCTCGTAGACCACCGACCCCGCCGAACGGGACACGGCGTTGATGGCCAGTCCGGAGAAGAGGAAGACGACGGCGGCGCCGAGGATCAGCCCGACGAGGTTGTCGGGCCGCGAGATGTCCATGCTCAGCGTCGTCTCGCCGGCCCGCGCGCCCACGTCCGCGACGGCGGTGGCGATGGCGTCCCGGTACGAGCCGAACAGCGCCGAGGCGGCGAGGACCGCCGTGGCGATGGCGATGCCCTTGGTGATGGCCTTGGTGGTGTTGCCCACGGCGTCGAGGTCGGTGAGGACCTGCGCCCCGGCGCCCCGCACGTCGCCGGACATCTCCGCGATGCCCTGCGCGTTGTCGGAGACGGGCCCGAACGTGTCCATCGCGACGATCACGCCGACGGTGGTGAGCAGCCCGGTGCCGGCGAGGGCGACGGCGAACAGCGCGACCATGATGGACGCGCCGCCGACCAGGAACGCGCCGTAGACGGTGAGCCCGATCAGCAGGGCCGTGTACACGGCGGACTCCAGCCCCAGCGACACGCCGGCGAGCACGACCGTGGCGGGGCCGGTGAGCGACGACTTGCCGACGTCCCGCACGGGCCGGCGGCTCGGCTCGGTGAAGTACCCGGTCAACTGCTGGATCAGCGCGGCGAGGACGATGCCCAGCGCGACCGCGACGAGCGCCAGCACACGCGGATCGCCGCCGTGCGCGCGTACGGCCGGGTCGGTGACGCCTTCCAGCTGCGCGAACGACGACGGAAGATAGGCGAACGAGGCGGCCGCCACGAGGACGAGCGAGATCACCGCGGAGAGGAAGAAGCCCCGGTTGATCGCGGACATGCCGCTGCGGTCGGCCCGGCGCGGCGCGACGGCGAAGATGCCGATCATGGCTGTGACTACCCCGATCGCCGGGACGATCAGCGGGAAGGCGAGACCGAGGTCGCCGAAGACGGCCTTGCCGAGGATCAGCGCGGCGACGAGCGTGACGGCGTACGACTCGAAGAGGTCGGCGGCCATGCCCGCGCAGTCGCCGACGTTGTCCCCGACGTTGTCGGCGATGGTGGCGGCGTTGCGCGGGTCGTCCTCGGGGATGCCCTGCTCGACCTTGCCGACCAGGTCGGCGCCGACGTCCGCGGCCTTGGTGAAGATGCCGCCGCCGACGCGCATGAACATGGCGATGAGGGCGGCGCCCAGGCCGAAGCCCTCCAGGACCTTGGGCGCGTCGGCCGCGTAGACGAGGACGACGCAGCAAACGCCGAGCAGACCGAGGCCGACCGTGAACATGCCGACCACACCGCCCGTACGGAAGGCGATCTTCATGGCGCGGTGCGAGACGGCCGTCAGGTCCTTCTCCGGCTCCCCCGGCGCCGGGGTGGCCTCGCGGGCGGCCGCCGCGACCCGCACGTTGCTGCGTACGGCGAGCCGCATGCCGAGGTATCCGGTGACGGCGGAGAAGAGCGCGCCGACGAGGAAGAACAGCGACCGCCCTGCGCGCTGCGACCAGTTGTCGGCGGGGAGCAGCATGAGGAGGAAGAACACGACGGCCGCGAAGACCGCCACGGTCCTCAACTGCCGCGCGAGATAGGCGTTGGCGCCCTCCTGGATGGCGGCGGCGATCCGCTTCATGGACGCGGTGCCCTCACCGGCGGCCAGCACCTGCCGGACGAGCAGCTGGGCGACGACCAGCGCGAGCAGCGCCACGAGGGCGATGACGATCACGATGATCCGGTTCTCGCCGGTGAGGACCGCGGCGGCCTGCGGGGACGGGTCGTGGGGCCACTGCGGGCCGGAGAGCCGCACCATTCGTCCTCCTTGACGGCAGAGCTCAGGACACGGACGGCTACAGGAGCGGAATCCGATCGGAAATGGCCGCCGAAAGACCAGAATCGACCGGCTTTTACCGGTCGGCAAATGCTCTATTCGGGAAATCCACCCGGACGACGTAACAGGGCGGGGAATCCGACCGACCGGCGCACGGGCCGGGGAGGCCCCCTGGGAAACGCGAAAGGCCCCGCTGGGCGGGGCCTTGGCCAGGCAGTGAGGGGGCTGGGGACCGGTGCGGGGGCGCTCAGACGACTTCCGCGAAACCCGACCGGGGCCAGCTCATCCGAATGAGCCCGCCGCGCTCGCCCGCCGACACCTCGACGTCGTCCACGAGCCCGCTGATCACCGCGAGCCCCATCTGGTCCTCGCCCTCCGCGTCGTCGAAGTCCCTGGCCGGCGCGCCACTGCGCGATCCGGGCACTCCCGCCGCGTCGGCGGCCGCGACCCCGGCGCCGGGCACCTCGTCGCCGACCTCGATGGAGAACGCCTTCTCCTCCTCGGTCAGCATCACCCGGACGGGTGCGGTGACGCCGTTGCTGCGGTGCAGCCCCACGGCGCGGGAGCACGCCTCGCCCACGGCGAGCCTGACCTCGTCCAGCACGGCTTCGTCCACCCCTGCCCGGCGTGCGACGGCGGCCGCCACCAGACGGGCGGTCCTGACGTGTTCGGGCTGGGCGCTGAAGCGGAGTTCAACGGTGGCCATGCGGTCCCCCTCGGGCGTACGAGCGTGCATCTCGGAGGTCCGGGCCGGCTGCCCGGCACCTCCGCCGTTCCACGTGATGCCCCGGATTCCGTCCGGCGCATCCACACCGCCGTGGCGTGCCGCCACCGGCGGCGGTACCGCCCCCAGCGCGCCATGGAGCCGTACGGGCCGGAGGCCGCCCAACGGGGCGTATGCCCTGCGGGCGGGCGTTCACGCCCCTTCCGGACGGCTTCACGGGCCCTTTGCCGCTCCCCGCACCGAGGCCGACCGCCGCACCGCACGGCTGTGCGGCCCGCGCGGGGCGCCGCTAGGCAGGCACCGGTCGCGACGGGAACCCGGCGCGGCGGCTGACCTCACCGCTGTCGCACGGGGCCCCGGCGGCCGGAACCGTTTGCGGAGCCCCGCCCGCGGAAGGCGTGCGGGTCCGGCCCGCGGCGCCCGGGCGAGGACGTCGCGACGACCTGACCAGGAGGGCGGGTGCCCGGACGACGGGGCGTACGAGACCGGCGCACGAAGGCCGACGCACGGCATCGGCCGGCGGCGCAGGCCCCGGCTCACGACCGGCGCCCACGCTGCGGGGGCTCCGGCCGGGCGGGGTGCGGCGTCCGGCCCGCACGGGACGGGCCGGGCGTCGTCGTGCGGGCTCAGTCGGTGGCGGCGACGGCCTCGTCGACCGTGGTGTGAATCGGGAACACCTTGGTCAGGCCCGTGATCCGGAAGATCTTCAGGATGCGCTCCTGGTTGCAGACCAGACGCAGCGAACCCTCGTGGGCGCGCACGCGCTTCAGCCCGCCGACCAGGACGCCGAGGCCGGTCGAGTCCAGGAAGTCCACGCCCTCCATGTCGACGACCAGGTGATAGCTGCCGTCGTTCACCAACTCGACCAACTGCTCGCGCAGCTTGGGCGCGGTATACACATCAATCTCGCCACCGACCTCGACGACCGTACGGTCGCCACCAGGGCCGGACACATTGCGAGTCGACAGGGACAGGTCCACGGATCCTCCAGCACCTTGCTATCGAGCGGTCGCCCCCGGGTCTCCCCGACGGAGTCAGGGGACGGATCGCCAGCCGCGATGGCATTCAATCACTTACCAGCAGCCATGCACGACGCCTTGGGAGCATTGTCCGTCACGCCGGTGACACACTCGGTGTCGATGGCCAGGAATCACCGCCCCAGTCGTCCCCCCGAGAACGGGGACGCCCGCCCCTCCCCCGGTACGGTCCTCGACCGCCTCACCGCGAGGGCGAACCGGGCTGCGCGCATCACTCATACGGAGCACCTGCCCCCGAGAGAGGGGCGCCATGCCGTCTGGCCGGATCGCATCCGGCCGGAAGTGGTTCGTGCGATTCACCAGGCCGGGGTCGACCATCCGTGGGCCCACCAGGCGGCCGCCGCCGAGCACGCCCTGGACGGCGAGTCGGTGGTGATCGCCACCGGCACGGCGTCCGGCAAGTCCCTCGCCTACCTCGCGCCCGTCCTCTCGGCGCTCCTGGACGGATCGGAGGCCCCGAACGGCCGCGGCACCACCGCCCTGTACCTCTCCCCCACCAAGGCGCTCGCCGCCGACCAGCGGCGCGCCGTACGGGCCCTGTCCGCCCCGCTCGGCAACCGGGTCCGCCCCGCCGTGTACGACGGCGACACCCCGTTCGAGGAGCGGGAGTGGGTCCGCCAGTACGCGAACTACGTGCTGACCAACCCGGACATGCTCCACCGCGGCATACTCCCCTCCCACCCCCGGTGGGCCTCCTTCCTGCGCGCCCTGCGCTATGTCGTGATCGATGAGTGCCACACCTACCGGGGCGTGTTCGGCTCGCACGTGGCACAGGTGCTGCGCCGCCTCCGCCGCCTGTGCGCCCGGTACGGCTCCGAACCGGTGTTCCTGCTCGCCTCGGCCACGGCCGCCGAGCCCGCCGTCGCCGCGAGCCGGCTCACCGGCCTGCCGGTCCACGAGGTGGCGGACGACGCGTCGCCGCGCGGGGAACTCGTCTTCGCCCTGTGGGAGCCGCCGCTCACCGAACTGGAGGGCGAGAACGGCGCGCCCGTTCGCCGGACCGCGACGGCGGAGACCGCCGAACTCCTCACCGATCTGACGGTGCAAGGCGTGCGCTCGGTCGCCTTCGTCCGGTCCCGGCGGGGCGCCGAGCTGATCTCGGTGATCGCGCAGGAGCGGCTCGCCGAGGTGGACCGGTCCCTCGCCCGCAGGGTCGCCGCCTACCGGGGCGGCTACCTGCCGGAGGAGCGCCGCGCGCTGGAGCGTGCGCTGCACTCCGGGGAGCTCCTCGGCCTCGCGGCGACCACCGCCCTTGAACTGGGCATCGACGTGTCGGGCCTGGACGCGGTGCTGATCGCCGGCTATCCGGGCACCCGGGCGTCGCTGTGGCAGCAGGCGGGGCGCGCCGGACGGTCCGGGGAGGGCGCCCTCGCGGTGCTGGTCGCGCGGGACGACCCCCTGGACACTTATCTGGTCCACCACCCGGAGGCGCTGTTCCGCCGGCCGGTGGAGTCGACCGTCCTGGACCCCGACAACCCGTACGTGCTGGCTCCGCATCTGTGCGCCGCGGCGGCCGAGTCGCCCCTCACCGACGGCGACCTTCCGCTGTTCGGGCCGTCCGCGGCCGAGTTGCTGCCTCAGCTGGAGGCCGCGGGACTGCTGCGGCGGCGGGCGTCCGGCTGGTACTGGACCCGCCGGGAGCGTGCCGCCGACCTCACCGACATCCGCGGCGAGGGCGGAAGCCCGGTCCAGGTCGTGGAGGAGGGCACGGGGCGGCTGCTCGGCACCGTGGACGCGTCGGCCGCCCACACCACCGTGCACGAGGGCGCCGTCCACCTCCACCAGGGCCGTACGTACCTGGTGCGGCACCTCGACCTGAAGGAGTCCGTCGCCCTCGTCGAGGAGGCCAGCCCGCCGTACTCCACCACCGCCCGCGACACCACCTCCATCTCCGTCCTGGAGACCGACACCGAGGTCCCCTGGGGCGACGGCCGCCTCTGCTACGGCTCGGTCGAGGTCACCAACCAGGTCGTCTCCTTCCTGCGCCGCCGTCTGATCACCGGCGAGGTCCTGGGTGAGACCAAGCTCGACCTGCCGCCTCGCACCCTGCGCACGCGGGCGGTGTGGTGGACGGTCACCGAGGACCAGCTGGACGCCGCCCGGGTGAACCCGGAGCAGCTGGGCGGGGCGCTGCACGCCGCCGAGCACGCCTCGATCGGGCTGCTGCCGCTGTTCGCCACCTGCGACCGCTGGGACATCGGCGGGGTGTCGGTGCCGCTCCACCCCGACACGCTGCTGCCGACGGTGTTCGTCTACGACGGCCATCCGGGTGGTGCCGGGTTCGCCGAGCGGGCGTTCCACACGGCGCGCGCCTGGTTGAGCGCGACCTGCGAGGCGATCGCTTCGTGCGAGTGCGACGCGGGCTGCCCGTCCTGCATCCAGTCGCCCAAGTGCGGCAACGGCAACGACCCGCTGCACAAGCGTGCCGCCGTACGCCTCCTCACCGAGCTCCTCCGAGCCGCCCCACCGGAGCCGGCCACGCCAGGCCCGGACACCCCGCGGGACCAGGACGCGCCGCCTCACGGCTCCGCGCGGGAGCCGGCGGCGACCACGGGGGGCCGGGCCGAGCGCCGGCCGGACCACGCTGCTTCCGCTCCGAACGCGGAGGGCGCTGGTGGCCCGGCTACGCGCCCGGGGGACGGTCCCGGCAACCCGGCTACCCGCCCGGAGCAGGCCCCCGGCGGCCCCGCTACTCCCCCGGTGGCCGGTCCGGGGGCGGCCAGGCCCCCGGAGGGCCCGCCCGGGACCTGACAGCCGGGGCGTACGGGCCGAACCGCGCCCGTGCCGTCACCTCCGCGATCTCACCGCGCACGCTGCACCCGACCAGTTCGGCGTGCTGTGCCCGGGCCACGCGGCGGGCGGTGTCGCACGCGTCCTCCTGGCCCCGCAGTGCCAGGTCGGCCGCGGCGAGGGCCGCCAGGTCGGCCGCCCCGCCGGCCCGGTGGCGGGCGGCGACGGCCTGGCCGAGGGCGAGTACGGCGGAGAACACCACGCACAGCGCGCCCGCCGCCATCGCCGACCACACGGTCGCCGAGCCCCGGTCGGCGACGCGCGTGGCGGCCCGCCGACCACCACTCACCGCCCCGCAGGTCGGGAGCCCCCGGGTCCCCAGGCGCCGGGGGCCGCCTGCCGACGTGCCGGGAGCGGGGCCCAGGGGCCGGAGGCACCGCCCGGCGCGGCGCCTCAGGAGCCCGTCGGCCCGGTGTCGCCCACCGTGTCCTCCGCGAGGGCCGCCGCCTCGGCGCGGAGGGTCAGCCGCCACGAGGCGGGCCCCGGCGCGGGCGCCTCGACCCGTACCCGCCACAGGTCGCCCGCGCGCTCCACCGCCACCCGCGCACCCTCCGGGGCGGCCGCCCGCGCCGCTTCCACGGTCGACGCCTCCGGCTCCGACCGGGCCACCGCCCTGGCTCCGGCGCGGGCCGCGTCCACGCACTGGATCTGTGCCGCCGCCGCGATCAGCCCCCACACCAGCGTCATCGTGAAGACCACCAGCGCCGGCATGGCCACGGCCGCCTCCGCCGTCACCGACCCCCGGTCCCCGCGTGTCCGCAAGCGGCGGCCCCTTCTCAGAACGGCGCATCGAGCGCCCTTTCGATCGTGGACCGCAGCCCCGACGACACGGCGTCGCTGGTGACGACCTTGTACAGCACGGCCGCGAAGGCGCATGCCGCGATCGTGCCCATCGCGTACTCCGCCGTGTTCATGCCCGCGTCCCGGCGCAGGCCCGTCCGGGGGTACGTCCAACGTCGCCTTGTCCACTCCACCATTCGGTGCCACACGGCAACCTCCTTGTCCGATGTGCGCGTTGTCTCTGTCACCGGCTTGTGCGGCCGGTGGTTCCTTACAGCAGCCGGCCGGCGAGTCCGATCACGACCGGCGCCACGCCGACCGCGAGGAAGGCGGGCAGGAAGCACAGCCCGACGGGCGCGGTGATCAGCACCTGGGCCCGCTGGGCCCGCGCGGCGGCGGCTCTCGCCCGGTCGGCGCGCAGTCCCGCCGCCAGCCGGGACACGGGTCCCGCCGCCGGGGCACCGGACGCGGCCGCCCGCTCCAGGCAGCGCGCCAGCTGGCGGGCGCCCTGCAGCTCCCCGAACCGGCCCCACGCCTCGCCCGGGTCACCGCCCAGCGCCAGTTCCGCCGCGGTCCGTCTGAGCCGCTCGCCCAGGGGGCCGCCCAGCGACCGGCCGACGGCCTCCGCCGCCTCGCGCGGTCCCGCACCGGCCGACAGACAGGCGGCCAGCAGCTCCGCCGCGAGCGGGAGCCGGGCGGCGGCCTCGGTGTCGCCGGCCGCCGGACGGGGGCGGCGCTGCCACCGGCGCAGCCCGTACGCGGCGGCGACGCCGACCGCGCAGCCGACGGCCCCGCCGAACAGCACCCACCCGGTGAGCACGGCCGCGGCCAGGGCGCCCCACCGGCGGGTCAGCGCCACGGCGAGCGGCGCCACCCCGCGGCTTCGGGGCCGGCGCGGACGGTGGGCCGGGATCAGCACCACGAGCCGCCCGCGGGTCCTTCTAACCCGTCGTGCGCGAGCCGCCGCGCGTGCCGTCCACAACACGGCCACGAGAACCGTCAGCACTGTCCACAGGCGGTGGACAACCTCGTCGGCGTCCCAGGTCACGGCTCCTCCCCCGCCCGGACGATCCTCCCGGCCCACCAGAGACCCGCCGCCTCCAGACCCGCGCCGACCACGAGGCAGGCCACACCTGCCGGGGTGTGGAAGAGGACCCGGAGCGGATCGGCGCCGAGGGCGGCCCCCATGGCGAGGCCCGCGATGGGCAGGAGAGCCAGCAGGACGACGGTCGACCATGCCCCGGACAGCTGGGCGCGGAGCCGTTCCCGCTGCTCCCGCCGCTCCCGGAGCGCCGCCTCCAGGCGATCGAGTCCGGCGGCCAGTCCCGCACCGCCGTCCACGGCGACCTGCCAGCACGCCCCGAGGCCCGCCAGCCCCTCGGCACCGTCCGCCCGCGCCGCGCCCCGCAGCGCCTCCGGCACATCACCGCCGAACCGCGCTGCCGCCACCACGGCGGCCTCATCGCGACCCAGCGCGCCGGTACTGCGGGCGGCGAACCTCAGCGCCTGGACCGGCTGGCTGCCGGCGCGCAGTTCCGCCGCGACGGCGGCGCACAGTTCGATCACGGCGTCGGCCCGCCGTTCGCGCTCCCCGGCCCGGGCGCGGGCCCGCAGCCGCCTCGCGACGAGAGGCACAGCGGCCGCCCCCGCGAGCAACGGCAGCAGGGACTCACCCAGCAGGACCGGTACGAGCGCGGCCACTGGGCACAGCCATTCCTTCCGCAACCGAACCGTCCTCCAACCGGGCCGGCCGATTCGCCGCCCGATCAGCGACGCGTCGAGGCGGACCGGCGAATCGAGGGGAACGGCGGAATCGCCCGCGAACAGCAGCCGTCCACGGCGCCGTGCTCTGCCCCGTTCCGCGTGCAGCCAGGCCGCCGCGCCCAGGCACAGCGCGGCCGCGTACGCCGGGTCCGTCACCATCGCGCACCTCCGATCAGGTCGCTGAGCCGCTGCCAGCCGCGCTCCCGGGCGAAGCCGGTCGGGGACCACCGCAGCGCGGGCACCGTGACCACGAGCCCGTCGGGCCCGCGTTCGAGCACATGCACCTGGGCGACCCGCCGCACGCCGTCCGGTCCCCGTACGAGGTGGATCACGGCGGAGAGGCCCGCGGCCAACTGGCTGTGCAGAGCGGCTCGGTCGAGCCCGGCGGCCGATCCGAGCGCTTCCAGGCGGGCGGGGACGTCCGCGGCGGTGTTGGCGTGGACGGTTCCGCAGCCGCCGTCGTGGCCGGTGTTCAGGGCGGCGAGCAGGTCCGCGACCTCCGCGCCGCGCACCTCGCCGACGACGAGGCGGTCAGGCCGCATCCGCAGCGCCTGTCGCACCAGATCGCGCAGGGTCACCTGGCCGGCGCCCTCCTGGTTGGGCGGGCGGGCCTCCAGGCGCACCACGTGCGGATGGTGGGGCCGCAGCTCGGCGGAGTCCTCGGCGAGGACGATCCGCTCCCCTTCCCCGACGAGTCCGAGCAGGCTCGAGAGCAGGGTGGTCTTCCCGGTGCCCGTGCCGCCGCTGACCAGGTATGACACGCGGTTCTCGACCAGGGCCCGCAGGATGTGTCCCCCACCGGGCGGCACCGTCCCGGCCTCGACGAGCTCGGCGAGGCTGAAGGCGCGCGGACGCACCACCCGCAGCGACAGGCACGTCGAGCCGACGGCGACGGGCGGCAGCACGGCATGCATCCGCGTACCGTCCGGGAGCCTGGCGTCGACCCAGGGGCGCGCGTCGTCGAGGCGCCGCCCGGCCACGGCGGCGAGGCGCTGTGCGAGCCGGCGCACCGCCTCGGCGTCGGGGAACGCGACACCGGAGCGTTCGAGCCCGCGACCGCGGTCCACCCACACCTGGTCCGGAGCGGACACCAGCACATCGGTGACGTCCGGGTCGGTGAGCAGCGGCTCCAGCAGGCCTGTGCCCACGAGTTCGCGCCGGAGGCTCTCGGCGGCCCCGAGGACCTGCGTGTCACCCAGCAGCCTTCCCTGCGCCCGCAGGGCCGCCGCCACGCCGGCCGGTGTCGGCTCGGCGCCGCTCTCGGCGAGGCTCTGGCGTACGGATTCGAGATACGGGGTGCTCATGACGCGGCCTCCGGGGTGAGCACCCGCTCCCAGAACGCCGTGCAGAACCGCCCGAGCGGCCCGGACGCGTCGGCGCCGGGAGCCGTCCCGTCGTCCAGTGACGCCAGGAGCCGTGGCTCATCGGGGAGTTCCCCGGCGAGCGGCAGCCCCAGGACCCGGGCGACCCATGTGTCGTCCATCCCGGCGGCGTACGGGCCTCGCACCACGGCACGCAGGTCGTCCAGGACCATGCCGGCAAGCGAGGCCACGCGCTTCGCCGCGGCGATCGCCCTCAGCTCGGCCGGTACGACGAGCAGGCCCAGATCGACCTGGGCGAGCGCCTCCACGGTGGCGTCGTCGACGCGGCGCGGCAGGTCCACCACGACGACACCGCCCCGCCTGCGGGCCGCCGCGAGCACCGACCTCATCGCTTCGGGAGGGACCACCGTCATGTCCCCCCGGTCCCAACTCAGCACCCGCAGCCCGCTCAGCGCGGGCAGGGAGTCCTCCAGCGCGGCGCCGGCGACCCGTCCTTTCGAAGCGGCGAGATCCGGCCATCTCAGCCCCTCCTCCCGCTCGGCGCCGAGGAGCACGTCGAATCCGCCGCCGAGCGGATCGCCGTCGACGAGCATCGTGCGGTGCCCGCTCCGGGCGGCCGTGACGGCCAGGGCGCACGCCAGGGTCGACGCTCCCGCCCCGCCTCTGCCGCCCAGCACCCCGACGGTCAGGGCCTGGCGGCCCACGCCTTCGACGACATCGGCGATCCGGTCGACGAGCCAGCCTTCGGCGTCCGGCAGCCGCAGGACGCAGTCCGCTCCGATCTCCACGGCCCGCCGCCACACATCGGCGTCGTCCTGGTCGCGGCCGACGAGCAGGACACCGGGTCTGCGCGGGACTCCTCGGCAGCGTGCCGCCGCGTCGTCCCCGACGATGACGAGCGGCGCGGCGTCCCACTCGGCCCTGCGGTCCGGTGGCGCGTGGTGCACCACGGGCCGGCAGCCGACGGCCGCGCAGAGTCTCAGCAGGTCGTCCAGCAGTGCGGCGTCCTCGGTGATGATCAGCGGCACCGCCCGCCGGCTCCCGGGGGACGACGCGGGGTCGTCCGTCTTGGATTCCGTCATGTCTCCGCCCCCTTCTCCGCTTCCTCCCGGCGCCTGTTCCGCCGCCGGGTCGCGCTGGTTGTCGCGAGTCGCGCACGGATGCGTCGGCGTCTGCCGACGGCGTGCACCGCGTGCGTCATTCGGTGCGCGGGCACCGAGTCGCGCCGCGTCGGCGTGACGGGAGATCAGGGATTCCGGCGTCACGTCTTCGCGGTGGAATCACAGTGACGGCGTTCCGGAAATAAAGTGGATCTTGCTGAAAAACTGTGGACAACCCACCGCTTGTGAATATCTCGATCACCCAAACCAGCGACTTCCCCAACGCATCGCTTCGGCTACTGTGAGTGATGGCAAGCGGCATGCCCGACGCGGGCGGCACGGAAGCGCCAAGGAGGCGAGATGCGCGGACCGAAGCGGGAGCGGCGGGCGAAAACCCCTCCGGACATGCGACGACCCCCGCCGGGGGGGAGAGCGGGGGTCGTCTCTCCGGCCGACTCGGGGGGGGAGGAGCCGGTCCGGGTTAGCACGGTCGCGAACGATCCGTGACTTCCATGGTGTACCCGAGAGCCTTCTCAGGCAAACCCACACGCCCCAGCGTACGCCGAATGGCGGGCACCTATGCTCTGGCTTGTGGAAAACCACTCCTCGCCTCGGACAGCAGCGTTCTTTGACCTGGACAAGACGGTCATTGCGAAGTCATCGACGCTGACCTTCAGCAAGTCCTTCTACCAAGGCGGCCTGATCAACCGCCGTGACGCGCTGCGCACCGCGTACACGCAGTTCGTCTTCCTCGTGGGCGGCGCCGACCACGACCAGATGGAGCGGATGCGCGCCTACCTCTCCCGGCTCTGCAAGGGCTGGAACGTCCAGCAGGTCAAGGAGCTGGTCGCGGAGACGCTGCACGAGCTGATCGACCCGATCATCTACGACGAGGCCGCCTCCCTCATCGAGGAGCACCACGCCGCCGGCCGGGACGTGGTGATCGTCTCCACGTCCGGCGCCGAGGTCGTGGAGCCGATCGGCGAGATGCTGGGCGCCGACCGTGTCGTCGCGACGCGGATGGTCGTCGGCGACGACGGCTGCTTCACCGGAGAGGTGGAGTACTACGCGTACGGGCCCACCAAGGCCGAAGCGGTCCGGGAGCTCGCCGCTTCCGAGGGGTACGACCTGTCGCGCTGCTACGCGTACAGCGACTCGGCGACGGACCTGCCGATGCTGGAGGCGGTCGGACACCCGTACGCGGTGAACCCCGACCGGGCGCTGCGCCGGGAGGCGGTCGCACGGGAGTGGCCGATTCTCGCCTTCAACCGGCCGGTACGGCTGAAGCAGCGGGTGCCGTCGTTCCGGATGCCGCCGCGCCCCGCCCTGGTGGCGGCCGCGGCGATCGGTGCGGCGGCCGCGACGGCGGGACTCGTCTGGTACGCGAGCCGGCGGCGGCAGTCGGCGCTGCCGGGGCCCGTACCGGCCGCCTGAGCAACGAACCGGACTTATCGGTACGTGAAGGAGCAAGTAAAGAACTAACGGCAGGACTTTCGCATCACGGGTCGTGGTAGTACAAAGGAGTTACGGCCCGCGAGACCGAGGACATCCGAGAGGATCACCTGTTGAGCAAGAAGGCCCCACGGACCGAACAGCACGGAAGCTGAGCACCCACGCGACGTCGACCCGTCGATTACGGGCCAGCCGCACCAGGCGTAGGGCGAAGTTCCCCGCCTGATGGGCACATATCGAGGACGCATGGTAACTCGGCGGAAGTGCCAGCGGCGGTACCGAAATCGGTACCGCCGCAACCCTGTTGAGGGTTGGTTCACCGCTGGCCGGCCGGGGATCGCGCCGGGCGGCTGAGGAGTTCCGGCACCTCGCCGTATCCGGGCGGGATCTCCGGGGAAGACCCGAGCCGGATCCTCCCGCTTCCGCGGCTCCGGGCGAATACCGGCCGCGTCAGGCCCTCCGGGCACAGGCCCTCCTCCCGAGCTGTCGCCCGGCCCGCCGAGCAGCCGACCCGGCGCGGGCACCCCGTGTCGCGCCGGATCACGTGCCTGCGGATCAGGCCGCGCCGCGCTGGAGAGCCTCGCAGACGGCGGTCGACTCGCGGACGCCGAGTTCGACGGCACGGCCGCAGTGAGTGATCCACTGGGCCATGCCCTCCGGGGTCCCGGAGAGGTAGCCGTCGAAGGCGGCGGCGTAGGCGGCACGCCCCAGTTCGGCGTGGCCCACCTCGGCCGGGCAGATCGCCTTGGGATCGAGGCCGCTGCCGATCAGCACCAGCCGTTCGGCGGCCCGCGCCACCAGCCCGCTGTACGAGGTGAAGGGCCGCAGCGCCAGCAGCTCGCCGTGCACCACCGACGCCGTGACCAGCGCCGGGGCCGAAGATCCCGCCACGATGAGCCCGGCGAGCCCGTCCAGACGGGCGGCGACCTCGGCGGCGTCCGGCAGCGGCGCCTCGATGAGCGGCTCGTCCACCGCCTCGCCGACCTGGCGCGGACGGCCCACGGAGTCCGCGTCGTCGCCGGCCGCCACCAGGTGGAGCCGGGCCAGCACCCGCAGGGGCGACTGCCGCCAGATGGAGAGCAGCTGGCCGACCTCGACGCCGAGCCGCAGGGCGGCGCCGACCGTCCGCGCCTCCGCGTCCGCGCTGAAGTCGGTCCGCCTGCGGACCTCCTCCAGCGCCCAGTCGGCACCGGACAGCGCCGCCGAGGCGCGCGCGCCACGAAGGGCGGCCTCGGAGGAGATCTCGTTGCTGCGGCGCCGCATCACACGGTGCCCGTAGACCCGGTCGACGGCCTTGCGCACGGAGTCCACGGCGTCGGGGACACCCGGCAGAGCGGCGAGGGCGGCCAGGGGGTCGGCGGCATGCGTACTCATAAGTAGCGAGGCTACGCGCCCGCGCGACACCGACCCAGCCCGAGTGGTGTTCCTCATAAGGAGCGGCAACGAGCCGCGATCGAGCCACTACGGTAGGTGAACATGAAGATCGCTTTCGTCGGGAAGGGCGGCAGCGGCAAGACGACGCTGTCCTCCCTCTTCATCCGCCATCTGGCGAGCACCGAGGCCCCCGTGGTCGCGGTGGACGCCGACATCAACCAGCACCTCGGGCCCGCGCTCGGCCTCGGCGAGGACGAGGCGGCGGCGCTGCCCTCGATGGGCGCGCATCTGCCGCTGATCAAGCAGTACCTGCGCGGGAGCAACCCCCGGATCAGCTCCGTCGACACGATGATCAAGACGACTCCGCCGGGTGAGGGCTCACGGCTGCTCCGCGTCCGCGAGGAGAATCCTGTCTACGAGGCGTGCGCCCGCCCGCTGCGGCTGGACGGCGGGGTGATCCGGCTGATGGCGACGGGCCTGTTCACCGAGGACGACCTGGGGGTGGCCTGCTACCACTCCAAGGTCGGCGCGGTGGAGCTGTTCCTCAACCACCTGGTCGACGGTCCCGACGAGTACGTCGTCGTCGACATGACGGCCGGCTCGGACTCGTTCGCCTCGGGGCTGTTCACCCGCTTCGACATGACGTTCCTGGTCGCGGAGCCCACCCGGAAGGGGGTCTCCGTCTACCGCCAGTACACCGAGTACGCGCGGGACTTCGGGGTCGCGCTGAAGGTGGTCGGCAACAAGGTGCAGAGCCGGGAGGACCTGGAGTTCCTACGGGACGAGGTCGGGGACGACCTGCTGGTGACGGTCGGGCAGTCGGACTGGGTGCGGTCCATGGAGAGGGGCCGGCCGGGCCCGTTCGGGGCACTGGAGCCGGAGAACCGGGAGGCGCTGCGCGTACTGCGCGACGCGGTCGACGCGACGTACGCGACGCGGGACTGGGAGCGGTACACGCGCCAGATGGTGCACTTCCATCTGAAGAACGCGGAGAGCTGGGGCAACGCGAAGACGGGCGCCGACCTGGCCGCGCAGGTCGACCCCGCCTTCGTGCTCGGGGAGGCGGTGACGCGCCTGTCGGTCTAACCGTCCCGGCGGGCACCGGTGGGCGCCGTCGCACGGGCGGCCACCTGGCCCGCGGGCTTGCCGCCGGCCGTCGGCGAGGTGTTCACCGCGGGGGCGGTGAGGAAGCGCTTCCAGCCCTCCGCGGGGGTCTGGCCGACCTTGAGCGTCCGCAGCTTGGCGAGTACGGCGGGGTCCTGGGCGTCGAGCCAGTCGGCGAGCTGACGGAACGACACGCAGCGGACCTCGGGCTTCACACAGACGTGAGCAATCGTTTCCTCAATGGCGCGCATGTACGTGCCGCCGTTCCAGGACTCGAAGTGGTTCCCGATGATCACGGGTGCGCGGTTGCCCTGGTAGGAGCGGTTGAAGGCCTGGATCAGGCCGTCGCGCATCTGGTTGCCCCAGAACCGGTGCATCGCCGGGTCGCCCTTGGTGGTGCCGGACTGGTTGACCATGAAGTTGTAGTCCATCGACAGCGTCTCGAAGGCCCGGCCGGGGACGGGGACGAGGTGCATCGACAGGTCCCACAGGGAGCCGTTCTTCTTGGGCCAGACCTGGTTGTTGACGCCGCTCGTGTCGTAGCGGAAGCCCAGTTCGCTCGCGGCGCGCACGAAGTTGTCGCGGCCTTCCAGGCAGGGGGTGCGGGCGCCGACGAGCTCCTTGTCGTAGTCGAAGGGGAGCGGCTCCTCCTTCACCAGGCCGGAGTTGGTCTTCCAGTTCTTCACGAAGGACTTGGCCTGGGCGATCTCGCTCTTCCAGTCCTCGACGGACCAGGTGCCGACCCCGCCGTTGGGGCCGCAGAAGTGCCCGTTGAAGTGTGTGCCGATCTCGTTGCCCTCGAGCCAGGCGCCGCGCAGTTCGCGCACGGTGTCGCGGATGCCCTCGGTGTCGTTGAAGCCGATGTCGGAGCGGCCGGGGGCGTGGCCGGGCGGGCTGTAGAGCGCGGCCTTCTCCTCCGGCAGCAGGTAGACGCCGCTGAGGAAGTACGTCATCTTCGCGTTGTACTGCTTGCCGACACGGCGGAAGTGGGAGAACAGCTTCTGGCTGTCCTCGCCGGCGCCGTCCCAGGAGAAGACGACGAACTGCGGGGGGCGCTGACCCGGCGCCAGACGCGTCGGCTTCTCCAGACCCGGCTGGAGGCCGGTGTAGGCGGTGGAGCCGTCGCCGATCAGCTTGACGCGGCTCTTCGGTGGAACGGCTCCCTTCTCGGGGCCCCGGGCACCGGCTCCGGGAGGCTCGTCGGAGCCTCCGCATCCCGCCAGCCCGGTGATCAGCGCCACCGCGACGGTGCCGATCACGATCCTCTTCCTGACAGCCCTCATCGGCCCACCCTTCCGTTTTGCCGGGTTCGTGTGCGAGCGTCGCCAACGTCGCACCGGAAGCCGCACAGAGCCGGTATGACGAGCCGTATAGAAGGATTAATCACCAACTCGGGTGAATCGCCGGGTCATGGCCTCGAACCGGGCACGGGCCGTCGCGACCGGGCGTTGGAGTGGGCGTGGGGTGAACCGGCGGCGGGGCGGGGACGTGGTGGGGGTGGGTGGCCTTCCTCGTCCACGCGCCCGGCGGCGACCCGGGAGGCCCGCCCGACCGTACGTGCCGTCCGGAGCGCCCGGCTGCAGCCATCCGCCTGAGAGGTCTAAACCAATGCGCTGGAAACCCTTGTCACCCGCGCATCCGGCTGGTGAGCTATGGGCCGGGACACATCGGACGCCCTGGGAATGGGAGATGTCGTGAGCAATGAGAGCCTGGCCAATCTGCTGCGGGAGGATCGCCGATTCGCCCCGCCCGCCGAGCTGGCCGCGCGGGCCAATGTGACGGCGGCCGCGTACGAGCGGGCGGCGGCGGACAGGCTCGGCTTCTGGGCCGAGCAGGCGCGCCGTCTCACCTGGGCCACCGAGCCCACCGAGACGCTCGACTGGTCGAATCCGCCGTTCGCCAAGTGGTTCGCCGACGGCACGCTCAATGTGGCGTACAACTGCGTGGACCGGCATGTGGAGGCCGGGCTCGGCGACCGGGTCGCCATCCACTTCGAGGGCGAGCCGGGCGACAGCCGCACCATCACCTACGCGCAGCTCAAGGACGAGGTCAGCCGCGCCGCGCACGCGCTGACGGAGCTCGGCGTCCGCAAGGGCGACCGGGTCGCGGTCTACATGCCGATGATCCCCGAGGCGGCCGTGGCCATGCTGGCGTGCGCGCGGATCGGCGCGGCGCACTCCGTGGTGTTCGGCGGCTTCTCGGCGGACGCCATCGCGGCCCGCATCCAGGACGCCGACGCCAAGGTGGTCATCACCGCCGACGGCGGCTACCGGCGCGGCAAGCCGTCCGCGCTGAAGCCGGCCGTCGACGAGGCCCTGGGCCGGGTCGACGGCGTCGAGCGGGTGCTCGTGGTGCGCCGCACCGGGCAGGACGTGGCCTGGACCGAGGGCCGGGACGTCTGGTGGCACGAGATCGTCGACCGTCAGAGCGCCGAGCACACACCCGAGGCGTTCGAGGCCGAGCACCCGCTGTTCATCCTCTACACCTCCGGCACCACCGGTAAGCCGAAGGGCATCCTGCACACCTCCGGCGGCTACCTCACGCAGGCCGCGTACACCCACCACGCCGTCTTCGACCTGAAGCCGGAGACGGACGTCTACTGGTGCACGGCCGACATCGGCTGGGTCACCGGCCACTCGTACATCGTGTACGGGCCGCTGGCCAACGGCGCGACGCAGGTCATGTACGAGGGCACGCCGGACACGCCGCACCAGGGCCGCTTCTGGGAGATCGTGCAGAAGTACGGCGTCACGATCCTCTACACGGCGCCGACCGCGATCCGGACGTTCATGAAGTGGGGCGATGACATCCCCGCGAAGTTCGACCTGTCGAGCCTGCGCGTACTGGGCTCCGTCGGCGAGCCGATCAACCCGGAGGCGTGGATCTGGTACCGGGAGCACATCGGCGGCGGGCGCTGCCCGATCGTGGACACCTGGTGGCAGACCGAGACCGGCGCGATGATGATCTCGCCGCTGCCCGGCGTGACCGAGGCCAAGCCCGGTTCGGCGCAGCGGCCGCTGCCCGGCATCTCCGCGACCGTCGTCGACGACGAGGCGAACGAGGTGCCCAACGGCGGGGGCGGCTATCTGGTGCTCACCGAGCCGTGGCCGTCGATGCTGCGCACCATCTGGGCTGACGACCAGCGGTTCATCGACACCTACTGGTCCCGCTTCGAGGGCAAGTACTTCGCGGGCGACGGGGCCAAGAAGGACGAGGACGGCGACATCTGGCTGCTCGGCCGGGTGGACGACGTGATGCTCGTGTCGGGCCACAACATCTCCACCACGGAGGTCGAGTCGGCTCTCGTCTCGCACCCCAAGGTCGCGGAGGCCGCCGTCGTCGGCGCCGCCGACGAGACGACCGGTCAGGCCATCGTGGCGTTCGTGATCCTGCGCGGCAGTGCGACCCAGGCGGCGGAGGCGGAGCCCGACGCGCTCGTCGCGGAGCTGCGTGACCATGTCGGCGCGACGCTCGGGCCGATCGCCAAGCCCAAGCGGATCCTGCCTGTCGCGGAGCTGCCCAAGACGCGCTCCGGCAAGATCATGCGGCGGCTGCTGCGCGATGTGGCCGAGAACCGGCAGCTCGGCGATGTCACGACGCTGACGGACTCGTCCGTGATGGACCTGATCCAGGCCAAGCTGCCGGCCGCGCCGAGCGAGGACTGAGCGACGACGCCTCCGGCGGGGCGAGGCCGACGGGGGCCGGGCTCGGGCGGTGCGCTTCGCAGCGCACCGAGCCTGGCACCCCGGTGGGTACGCTTCGCGGCGCGCTGAGCCCAGCGCCCCGTAGGGGTCCGGTACGGCGACTGAGGCCGGGCCTGTGCGGGCCTTGCCCGGCGGTGTGCTGTGCCGGGGGCCCGGCTGATGGACCGCGCTCCGCCGACGGACGGGCCTGGTGCCCCCTGGAGGTGCGCTGCGCCCACCGAGGTCGCCGCGCACCCGCCTGGGTGCGACCCGCGCCAGCGAGCCTGGCCTCCGGACAGCTCTGGATGCGTGGCAGAACGGGCCCGCGCCCGCCACCGCTGAACGTGCCCCGTGCCCGAGTGCGTGACGCGTTGGACAGGCACCCGCCAGGTCCGCTGTGTGCCCACCTCCCCCACCCTCGGCTTCGCTCGAGCAGGCCACCCCCATCGCCCCGCCCCCCTGGACGAAGTCCTCGGGGCAGGCACGCATGCCCACAGCGGGAAGCGGACGCGCGCGTCCCTGGCGCCCGGCGTGGATCCGCGACGTGCAGCAGCACCGGGATTCGGCGTCAGGACGGCGGCGGGCCCACGTCCGGAGGCGTGGGGGGACGGGTGCTGGGCAGGGGGGAGGGGGCGGTGACGCCGTGCCGCGGGTCCATTTTGGCTTTAAAGTGAGAATTGTCGGATAAGCCCTTGCGTCCTCGCGCCCTGCCTGTATGGTGTGCCGCGCATCTACAAAGCGATAAAAGTCCAAAGGGGCGCCGGGAAGTCTGGTCGGCATGTGAATCGCCATGTCCACCGACACCACCGGAGGTCCCCGTACCGTGGCCGCGTCCAAGGCGCCCAAGTCGCCTGACACCAACAGCCCCGACGGCACCAGCAGCACGGGCAGCAGCAGCACCGCCACCGCCGCCGAGCGCAGGCTCCTCGCACGCTTGTCGCTGCCCGAGCGGACCTTCGTGCTCGACGCCCTGCGCGCCGAGACTGTCGGCGGCGTCCTGCTCCTCGTCGCCGCCGTCGCCGCCCTGATCTGGGCGAACACACCGCTGAGCGACAGCTACGAGGCGGTCCGCGAGTTCCACATCGGGCCCTCCGCGATCGGGCTCGACCTCTCGATCCAGCACTGGGCGGCCGACGGGCTCCTCGCGATCTTCTTCTTCGTCGCCGGTATCGAGCTCAAGCGCGAGATGGTCGCGGGCGAGCTGCGCGACCCGAAGGCCGCCGCGCTGCCGGTCGTCGCCGCGCTCTGCGGCATGATCGCCCCCGCCCTCGTCTATGTGGTGGTCAACACGACCGGCGGCGGTTCGCTCGACGGCTGGGCCGTCCCGACCGCCACCGACATCGCCTTCGCGCTCGCCGTGCTGGCCGTCATCGGCACCTCGCTGCCCTCCGCGCTCCGGGCCTTCCTGCTCACGCTGGCCGTCGTCGACGACCTGTTCGCCATCCTGATCATCGCGGTGTTCTTCACCAGCGACCTGAACTTCGCCGCGCTCGGAGGCGCCGCCGCCGGACTGGCCCTCTTCTGGTTCCTGCTCCGCAAGGGCGTGCGCGGCTGGTACGTGTACGTGCCGCTCGCCGTGGCGATCTGGGGCCTGATGTACAACAGCGGGGTCCACGCCACCATCGCCGGCGTCGCCATGGGCCTGATGCTCCGCTGCTCCCGCCGCGAGGGCGAGGACCACTCCCCCGGCGAGCACATCGAGCACATGGTGCGCCCGCTGTCCGCCGGCTTCGCGGTGCCGATGTTCGCCCTGTTCTCGGCGGGTGTGGCCGTCTCCGGCGGCGCGATGCGGGACGTGTTCACCCAGCCGGAGACGCTGGGCGTCGTCCTCGGCCTGGTCGTCGGCAAGGCCGTCGGCATCTTCGGCGGCACATGGCTGACCGCCCGCTTCACCCGCGCCAAGCTGAACGAGGACCTCGCCTGGGCGGACCTGTTCGCCGTCGCCACCCTCGCCGGCATCGGCTTCACCGTCTCCCTGCTGATCGGCGAGCTCGCCTTCGAGGGCAACGCCCAGCTCACCGACGAGGTGAAGGCCGCCGTCCTCACCGGCTCGCTGATCGCCGCGCTGCTCGCCACCGTCCTGCTGAAGCTCCGCGTCCGCAAGTACCGGGCCATGGTCGAGGCGGAGGAGCGCGACGAGGACATGAGCGGCGTCCCCGACATCTACGAGGTCGACGACCCCGAGCACCACCGGCGCCTCGCCGCGATCTACGAGCGGAAGGCCGCCGAGCACCGCCGCCGGGCCGAAGAAGCGGGGGCAGCGCGCGGGAACGGCGACGGTCCGGCATGATCTGAGGTCGGACCGTTGACGAGAGAGGGAGCGAGACGATGAGCCACCCCGCCGGGAGGACCGGTATCGCCGGGAACGGTGCAGAGGCCAGTCTCGGTCAGCTGGTCGCCTCCGCGACCGCCGAGATGTCCGCGCTGGTGCACGACGAGATCGCCCTGGCCAAGGCCCAGCTCCGGCAGGACGTCAAGCGGGGCGCCATCAGCGGCATGGGCTTCGCGGCGGCCGGCATGGTGCTGCTCTTCTCGCTGCCGATGCTGAGCTTCGCGCTCGCGTACGGGTTCCGGGCGTGGACCGGCTGGCACATGTCGGTCTGCTTCCTGCTCTCCTTCGCCGTGAACGTCGTGGTGGCGGGCCTGCTGGGCCTCGTCGGCGCGGTGTTCGCGAAGAAGGCGAAGCGCGGCAAGGGCCCGCAGAAGACCGCCGCGTCCGTGAAGCAGACCGCCGCGGTGCTGCAGAACGTCAAGCCGCACCCCCGCCCCGACAGCTCCGCCGTCCAGGAGAAGGCCGCGGTTGTGGCACGCTCGTCCGTATGACCGTCCCAGAGAGCAGTACCGGCGCCCCCGGCGGCCCCGTCCGGATCGACGGCCCGTGGACGCACCGCGACGTGGCGGCCAACGGGGCGCGGTTCCACATCGCGGAGATGGGCGACGGTCCGCTGGTCCTGCTGCTGCACGGTTTCCCGCAGTTCTGGTGGACGTGGCGGCACCAGCTGCCGGCGCTCGCCGAGGCCGGGTTCCGTGCCGTCGCGATGGACCTGCGCGGCGTGGGCGGCAGCGACCGCACCCCGCGCGGCTACGACCCGGCCAACCTGGCCCTCGACATCACCGGGGTCGTACGGTCCCTGGGCGAGCCCGACGCGGCGCTGGTCGGCCACGACCTGGGCGGGTACCTGGCGTGGACGGCCGCGGTGATGCGGCCCAAGCTGGTCCGGCGCCTGGCTGTCTCGTCGATGCCGCACCCGCGGCGGTGGCGGTCGGCGATGCTCTCGGACTTCGCGCAGACCCGCGCCGGCTCCTATGTGTGGGGCTTCCAGCGCCCGTGGCTGCCCGAGCGGCGGCTGGTCGCGGACGACGCGGCGCTCGTGGGACGGCTGATCCGCGAGTGGTCCGGGCCGTGCGAGCCGGACGACGAGACCCTCGACGTGTACCGGCGGGCGATGGCGATCCCCTCGACCGCGCACTGCTCCATCGAGCCGTACCGGTGGATGGTCCGCTCGCTGGCGCGCCCCGACGGCATCCAGTTCAACCGGCGCATGAAGCGGCCGGTGCGGGTGCCGACGCTCCATCTGCACGGCTCCGCCGACCCGGTGATGCGCACCCGCAGCGCCGCGGGTTCCGGCCAGTACGTCGAAGCCCCGTACCGCTGGCGGCTGTTCGACGGACTTGGCCACTACCCGCACGAGGAGGACCCGTTGGCGTTCTCCGCGGAGCTCGTCAACTGGCTGAAGGACCCCGAGCCGGACCGCTGAGGCCGCGCGCCGCCGGGCCGCCGGTCGGCCGAAGGCACGTGAACCGGCGGGAACCGCTGTCCTACGATCGGCCAAATGCCCGACGCATAGGCCAATTGGCCGTCCCCCGGGCGGTTACCGACCTTGGGGCCCGGGCACACGTCCGGGTATGGGCTGGACGCACGACCAAGTTGACGCCGCACGCAACCGCCGCACCGCCGCGGTGCCGCCTCCCGAGAGGAGCGGCAGCCCGCGCGACCCGGAGCTGGACGCCCGCCTCGGCATCCCGCGCATCCTGCGCCGAAGGGCCCGCTGGGTCTCCGCCCGCCTGCGGCACCAGCGCGACTGACGGCGCGCGCCGCACGGCTGTACGAGTCCACGCGTCCTGGCGTCCCGCCGTACGGGCCGCCCCGCGCCCCGGCACCCGACCGCACCGCCAAGGCCGGCCGGACGCCCCGGAACCCGACCGCCGCGAACGGCGCGCCAGGCCCCGGTGAGCGCCAGGCCCCAGCACGAGGCCCGGTGAGCGCCAGGCCCCAGCACGAGGCCCGGTGAGCGCCAGGCCCCAGCACGAGGCCCGGTAGGTGCCAAGCCCCAGCGCCAGGCGCCAGGCCCCGGTGGGGCGTCAGAGCGCGCAGCTCTGGCTGTCCACCTGCTGATTGGCGCTCAGGCCGAGGGCGATGTCCTCGCGGATCTCGTCCACCGTCAGCGCGTATCCGGTGTTCGCGTCGTCCAGGGACCGCGCGAAGATCACGCCGTACACCTTGCCGTCCGCGGTGAGGAGCGGGCCGCCGGAGTTGCCCTGGCGGACCGTCGCGAACAGCGAGTACACGTCGCGGCGGACCTCGCCGCGCTGGTAGATGTCCGGGCCGCTGGCGTTGATCCGGCCCCGGACGCGCGCCGAGCGGACGTCGTACGCGCCGTTCTCCGGGAAGCCGGCGACGATGGCGCTGTCGCCGCTGCGCGCGTCGGTCTCGGTGAACTCCAGCGGCCTGGCCTTCAGCTCCGGCACGTCCAGTACGGCGATGTCGCGCTGCCAGTCGTAGAGGACGACCTTCGCGTCGTACAGCCGTCCCTGGCCGCCTATCTGGACGGTCGGTTCGTTGACCCCGCCCACCACGTGCGCGTTGGTCATGACGCGGCGCTCGCCGAAGACGAAACCGGTGCCCTCCAGGACCTTGCCGCAGCCGCTCGCCGTGCCCACGACCTTGACGATGGACTGCTGGGCGCGGGCGGCGACCGGGCTGTCCGCGAGCGCCGGGTCCGGCGGGCGGACCTCGGTGATGGGCTCGTTCGCGAAGGGGCTGAAGACCGGCGGGAAGCCGTTCTGCGCCAGCATCGACGTGAAGTCCGTGAACAGCGTGTCGGCCTTGAAGGGCATCACCTCGCTCACGCCCAGCAGCACCCGCGAGTCGCGGGCCTCCTTGCCGACCGCCGGCACCACCGTCTTCGCGAGGGCGCTGCCGAGGAGCCAGGCGACGAGGAGCATCGCCACCACGTTGACCAGCGCGCCGCCCGTGGCGTCGAGGGCGCGGGCGGGCGACCAGGTGATGTGGCGGCGCAGTTTGTTACCCAGGTGCGTGGTGAGGGTCTGCCCGATGGAGGCGAGGATCAGCACGACGGCGATCGCGACGATGGCCGCGGCCGTGGAGACCTCGGCGTCACCCGTGAGCGGGCCCCACACGAGCGGCAGCAGATAGACGGCGACGAGGCCGCCGCCGAGGAATCCGATCACGGACAGGATGCCGACCACGAACCCCTGTCGGTACCCGACGATCGCGAACCACACGGCGGCGACCAGCAGCAGGATGTCCAGCACGTTCACCGTCATTAGCCTCGCAGATTCGTCTCCGGTGGCCCCGTACGGCCGCGGAGCCCAGCAGTCAGCCTGTCATGCACGCCAGTCGAGCGGGACCTGCCGCCCCCGGTCCCAGGGCTCCTCCCACCCGGCGAAGTGCAGGAGCCGGTCGATCAGCCCGGCCGTGAACCCCCACACGAGGGCGGACTCGACCAGGAAGGCGGGGCCCTTGTAGCCGCTGGGGTGGACGGCCGTGGAGCGGTTGGCGGGGTCCGCGAGGTCCGCCACGGGCACCGTGAAGACCCGCGCGGTCTCGGCCGGGTCCACGGCGCCGACCGGGCTCGGCTGTCTCCACCACCCGAGTACGGGCGTGACGACGAAGCCGCTCACCGGGATGTACAGGCGGGGCAGCACGGAGAAGACCTGGACGCCCGACGGGTCGAGGCCGGTCTCCTCCTCGGCCTCCCGCAGCGCGGCGCGCAGCGGGCCGAGCGTGGCCGGGTCGCCGTCCTCGGGGTCGAGGGCGCCGCCGGGGAAGGACGGCTGCCCGGCGTGTGAGCGCAGCGTCCCGGAGCGCTCCATCAGCAGCAGCTCGGGGCCGCGCTCGCCCTCACCGAAGAGGATCAGCACGGCGGCCTGGCGGCCCCCCTCCGGCGGCGGCAGGAACCGGCTGAGCTGCTCGGGCTCGATCGTGCGGGCAGCCTTCGCCACGGGCTCCAGCCAGGCGGGCAGCCCTTCCACGCTGACGTCGACGGACGGCAGCCCGCCGACGCCCCCGGCGTCTTCCCTCGCACGCGTCATCGGCACCCCCACCTCACCCAACGCGTCCCGGCCCCGAGATCGTTCCGCCCGCTCAGACCGCCTCCTCGGCCGCGTCCGCGTCGCCCGTGCCCAGCGGGGCGGCCGGACGGCCCGGAAAGTCGGGCGGCGGGGCGAGACGCTGCCCCGGATACCCGCCCATCTCGTACTTCAGCAGCTTCTTCGCCTTCTCCGGGTCGGTCTCGCCCTCTCCGTAGGCGGGGCAGAGCGGCGCGATCGGGCAGGCGCCGCACGCGGGCTTGCGGGCGTGGCAGATGCGCCGGCCGTGGAAGATCACCCGGTGGGAGAGCATCGTCCACTCGGACTTCGGGAAGAGGCCGGCGACGACCACCTCCACCTTCTCCGGGTCCTCCTCGTCGGTCCACTTCCAGCGGCGGACCAGCCGGCCGAAGTGGGTGTCGACGGTGATGCCGGGGACTCCGAAGGCGTTGCCGAGGACCACGTTGGCCGTCTTGCGGCCGACGCCGGGGAGCGTGACCAGGTCCTCCAGGCGGCCGGGGACCTCTCCGTCGAACCGGTCGCGCAGGGCCGTGGACAGGCCGATCAGGGAGCGGGCCTTGGCGCGGAAGAAGCCGGTGGGCCGGATGATCTCCTCCAGCTCCTCCGGTACGGCCGCCGCCATGTCCTCGGGCGTGGGATACCTCGCGAAGAGGGCCGGTGTCGTCTGGTTCACCCGCAGGTCGGTGGTCTGGGCGGACAGGACGGTCGCCACGAGCAGCTCGAAGGGGTTGCGGAAGTCCAGCTCCGGGTGGGCGTACGGGTAGACCTCCGCGAGCTCGCGGTTGATCCGGCGCGCCCGGCGGACCAGGGCGAGGCGGGATTCCGGCACGCTCGCCTTCTTTGTCGCCTTTGCCCGCTTTCGTACGGATTTCCCGGACGCGGCCGGGGCGTGTTCGCCCACAGCGGAATTCTGCTCCCCGGACTCTTTCCCGGACACTCTCCCGGCCCCCTCGGCGTGCGCTCTCACCGGCGAATTGGACACCCGGCCAGCCTAAGCGGAGCCACCGACATCCGCCCTGGGCACGGGCGATGTGGACCCAATCGGGCCCCTGGCGTACGGACACGCGTACCAGTACGTCAAACTTGTTGTGATTGATCGCACGGCACATAACCTGCGGGGGCCGGACCCCCCGGGGGGCCGCGTCCCACAGCGTCCTCCGGAAGAGCACCGCACAGTCCGGCATCATGGGGACCAACGTCCCTGAGCAGGTCGACATAGGAGTGAACTCGTGGACGACGTTCTGCGGCGCGCCCCGCTCTTCGCGGCGCTCGATGACGAGCAGGCCGCGGAGCTCCGCGCCTCGATGAGTGAGGTGACGCTCGCCCGCGGCGACGCCCTCTTCCACGAAGGCGACCCGGGCGACCGGCTCTACGTGGTCACCGAAGGCAAGGTCAAGCTCCACCGCACGTCCCCCGACGGCCGCGAGAACATGCTCGCCGTCCTCGGCCCGGGCGAGCTGATCGGCGAGCTGTCCCTGTTCGACCCGGGTCCGCGTACGGCCACGGCGACCGCCCTGACCGAGGTCAAGCTGCTCGGCCTGGGCCACGGCGACCTCCAGCCCTGGCTGAACGCCCGCCCCGAGGTGGCCTCGGCCCTGCTGCGCGCCGTCGCCCGCCGGCTCCGCAAGACCAACGACCAGATGTCCGACCTGGTCTTCTCCGACGTGCCCGGCCGTGTCGCCCGTGCGCTCCTCGACCTGTCGCGCCGCTTCGGCGTGCAGTCGGAGGAGGGCATCCACGTGGTGCACGACCTCACCCAGGAGGAGCTGGCCCAGCTCGTCGGCGCGTCCCGCGAGACGGTCAACAAGGCCCTCGCGGACTTCGCCGGCCGCGGCTGGCTGCGCCTGGAGGCGCGCGCCGTGATCCTGCTGGACGTCGAGCGCCTGGCGAAGCGCTCCCGCTGACCGCCTCACGCGCGTTACGCACGCCGAAGGGCCGCCCCGCAGTCACTGCGGGGCGGCCCTTCGGCGTGCGCGTACGGCGCGGGGTGCCCGCGTCAGTTCTTCTTGCCGTCCACGATCACCGGCGTGCCGCCGCCGCTGCCGCAGGGCACCGCGTAGACCGGGTTCTGCGCGGCGGCCTCCTTGAAGGCCTCGATGCACTGGTTGAGCAGGACCTTGTCGCTCAGGGAGCTGGTGAGGATCTTGTTGGCGCGGGCGATGCCCTCCGCCTCGATCCGGCGCCGCTCGGCCTCCGCGGTGGCCGTACGGGCGGCCTCCTGGGCGCGCTCGGTGGCCTGCTGCTGCTGGATCTTGCGGTCGATCTGGTCCTGGAGCTGCTCGGACGGCTTGACGTTCCGCAGGTTCACGGTCGTCACGTCGATGCCGCGCGGCGCCAGGCGCTCCTTGATCAGCTCACCGATCTCGGCGTTGATCTTCTCGCGGGCGGAGGTGTAGCCCTCCTCGCTCGTGTGGCGCGCGAAGACGTTGCGGACGATCTCCCGGCTGTCCGGGAAGACCAGCCGCTGCTGGATGGCCGACTCGTTGCCCGCGAGCCGGTACAGCTCGACCGCCTTCGTCGGCGTGACCGCCCACTTCACGGTCAGCTCCGCGTACATCACCCCGCCCTGAGAGGAGCGGACCTCCACCACGTCCTTGTCGGAGAGGTTGAGGTCGACGGGGCGGGTGGAGAAGGTGGTGACGGTGGTGAACGGCGAGATGAGGTTCATGCCCGGCTTCATCGGCGTACCGACCTTGCCGAACGTCACCGGTACACCGACCTCGTACGCGCCGACGACGTGCACGCAGCTCACCACGCCCGCCAGCAGGCCCGCGAGCAGGGCGCCCACCGCGCCGAGCCGGAAGGGGCCGCGGCCCTCGCCGCGCCCGACGACGAACAGCACCACCGCGGCTATGAGCAGCAGGATGGACAGGACAAACACGAAGATCCCCCCGAGATACGGCATGTGGCCCGACGACAGATGTAAGCGGAGCGTAAAGCATGCTTCCCCGCCGGGGATCCCGCCGCTGTCGCGATCGCGTACCGACTTCGCCACGACCCGGCGTCAGCGCGCGCCGCACCGCCCCACACACCGTCAGGGCGGTGGCGCGTCAGATCAGACCGTGCTCCGAGAGGTATTCCAGCTGCGCCCGTACGGAGAGCTCGGCGGCCGGCCACAGGGACCGGTCCACGTCCGCGTACACGTGCGCCACGACCTCGGCGGGCGTGGTGTAGCCGTCCTCCACGGCGGTCTCCACCTGGGCGAGCCGGTTCGCGCGGTGCGCGAGATAGAACTCCACGGCGCCCTGCGCGTCGTCCAGGACGGGCCCGTGGCCCGGCAGGACGGTGTGCACCCCGTCGTCCACGGTCAGGGACCGCAGCCGGCGCAGCGAGTCCAGGTAGTCCCCGAGCCGCCCGTCCGGGTGCGCGACCATCGTCGTGCCGCGCCCGAGGACCGTGTCGCCGGTCAGCACGGCGCGGTCGGCCGGCAGGTGGAAGCTGAGCGAGTCCGCGGTGTGGCCGGGCGTCGGCACGACCCGCAGTTCCAGCCCGCCGACCTCGATGACCTGGCCCGCCGACAGACCCTCGTCGCCCAGCCGCAGCGCCGGGTCCAGGGCCCGTACGGGCGTCCCGGTCAGCTCGGCGAACCGGGCGGCGCCCTCCGCGTGGTCGGGGTGGCCGTGCGTGAGCAGCGTGAGGGCGACCCGCTTGCCGAGGCGCTCGGTGGTGTCCCGTACGCGCGCCAGATGTCCCTCGTCGAGGGGGCCGGGGTCCACGACGACGGCGAGCGGCGAGTCGGGCTCGGCCAGCACCCAGGTGTTGGTGCCGTCCAGGGTCATGGCGGACGGGTTGGGCGCCAGGACGTTCACGGCCCGCTCGGTGGCGGGTCCGGACACGACGGCGCCGCGGGGCTGGCCGGGCAGGGCGGCGGCGTCGGTCATACGGCGCCTCCGGTGCGCGCGGCCCCGGCGGCGCCGGGCGCGGTGGGGGCTTCGGGGCCGCCGGGCGAGCCGGGCACGTGCTTGGTGAACTCGTCGTGGCCGGGCCAGGTCAGCACCACCCGGTCCCCGTCGAGGCGGGCCTGCGCGAGCACGGGCGTGAGGTCCTGGTGCCGGGCCGCGGCGAGGACGGCCTCCGGGGAGTCGTAGGCGGTCAGGGCGCGCAGCGTCGCGATGGTGGGCGGCATCATCAGCAGCTCGCCCCGGTCGTAGCCGGCGGCGGCGTCGGCGGGGCGCGTCCACACGGTGCGGTCGGCCTCCGTGGAGGCGTTGGAGGCGCGCTGGCCCGCCGGGAGCGCGGCGACGAAGAACCAGGTGTCGTAGCGGCGCGGCTCGAACTCCGGGGTGATCCAGCGGGCCCAGGCGCCCAGCAGGTCGGAGCGCAGGACGAGGTCGCGCTCGTCGAGGAACTCCGCGAAGGACAGCTCGCGCGCCACGAGCGCGGCGCGGGCCTTCTCCCAGTCGCCGCCCGTCGTGTCCCCGACCACCGTGTCCGGGGTGGGACCGGCGAGCAGGACACCGGCCTCTTCGTACGTCTCGCGGACCGCCGCGCACACGATGGCCTGCGCCTCCTGCGGCGTGGCCACGCCGAGGCGCCCGGCCCACTCGGCGGGCGCGGGGCCCGCCCAGCGCACCGGCTGCTCGTCGCGCGGGTCGACACCGCCGCCGGGGTAGGCGTAGGCGCCGCCGGCGAAGGCCATGGAGGTGCGGCGGCGCAGCATGTGCACCTCGGTCGCCTCGCCGGCGCCGCGCAGCAACATCACGGTGGCGGCGCGCCGGGGCGCCACGGCCGTCAGCTCACCGGCCGCGAGGGCGCGGATGCGGTCGGGCCATTCCGGTGGGTACCACTGACCATTGGACATGGCCGGAGCCTATGCCGATCGGACCGGATGTTCGAGAGCGTCCGGGCGGCCGCCGCGCGGGGCGTCCACGCGCCCGCGCGGACGCGAAACGCGGCTCCACGCGCGCGTGGATACGGAACGCGGCTCCACGCGCGCGCAGGCACCGCCTACGCGCGCGTGGAACCGCGGAACGGACGTCGCGCCGGGGGCTCAGGCCTCCGGGCGCAGCTCCACCTGGATCTCCACCTCGACGGGCGAGTCCAGCGGCAGCACCGAGACGCCGACGGCGCTGCGGGCGTGGACACCGGCCTCGCCGAGGATCTCGCCCAGCAGCTCGCTCGCGCCGTTCAGCACGGCCGGCTGGCCGGTGAAGTCGGGCGCGGACGCGACGAAGCCGACGACCTTCACGACGCGCGCGATCCGGTCCAGGTCGCCCGCCACGGACTTCACCGCGGCCAGCGCGTTGAGCGCGCAGACGCGGGCCAGGTCGTGGGCCTCCTCCGGCGTGACCTCGGCGCCCACCTTGCCGGTGACCGGCAGCTTGCCGTCCACCATGGGCAGCTGGCCCGCCGTGTACACGTACACACCGCTGCGGACGGCCGGCTGGTACGCGGCCAGCGGCGGCACGACCTGCGGCAGCGTCAGGCCGCGCTCGGCGAGTGCGGCCTCGACGCGCCCGGTCACGCCTTCTCCCGCTTCAGGTAGGCCACGAGCTGCTCGGGGTTGTTCGGGCCGGGGACGACCTGGACCAGCTCCCAGCCGTCCTCGCCCCAGGTGTCCAGAATCTGCTTGGTCGCGTGCACGAGAAGCGGCACAGTCGCGTATTCCCACTTGGTCATGGGCCGACTGTAGCCGCTGCCGCGCACGGCCCCGGGGCAGCCTCCTGCGTGGGCCGACGCGCCACTGGTTACGCTCGCCCTGTGAGCAGGCTCCAGGTCGTCAGCGGCAAGGGCGGTACCGGTAAGACGACGGTCGCCGCCGCCCTCGCGCTCGCCCTCGCGACGGAGGGCAGTCGGACCCTCCTCGTGGAGGTCGAAGGCAGACAGGGCATCGCACAGCTCTTCGGGACGCGGCCGCTTCCCTACGAGGAACGCAAGATCGCCGTGGCGCCGGGCGGCGGGGAGGTGTACGCCCTCGCGATCGACGCCGAACAGGCCCTGCTCGACTACCTCCAGATGTTCTACAAGCTGGGTGCTGCGGGCCGGGCGCTGAAGAAGCTCGGCGCGGTCGACTTCGCGACGACGATCGCACCGGGCGTACGGGACGTGCTCCTCACCGGCAAGGCGTGCGAGGCGGTCCGCCGCAAGGACAGGTCGGGCCGGTTCGTCTACGACCACGTCGTGATGGACGCCCCGCCGACGGGCCGCGTCACCCGCTTCCTGAACGTCAACGACGAGGTCGCGGGACTGGCCCGGATGGGCCCGGTCCACCACCAGGCGCAGGCGGTGATGCGGGTCATCAAGTCGCCGGAGACGGCCGTGCACCTGGTGACCCTGCTGGAGGAGATGCCGGTCCAGGAGACCGCGGACGGCATCGCCGAGCTGCGCGCCGCGGAGCTGCCGGTGGGCAACGTCCTGGTGAACATGGTCCGCCCGCGCCTCCTCGACGAGGACGCGGTACGGGCCGCCGCCGGCGACCGGCGCGCGGACGTGGCCCGGGCCCTGGCGGCGGCCGGGGTGGAGGGCGCGGACCTGCTGGTGGACCCGCTGCTCGCGCAGGCCGCCGAGCACGCGCGGCGCGTGGAGCTGGAGCGGGAGCAGCGGGAGGCGCTGGCGAAGCTCCAGGTGCCGACGTACGAACTGCCGCTGCTGGGCGGGGGCGTGGACCTCGCCGGGCTGTACCGGCTGGCCAGGGAACTGCGGGGGAACCTCGGGGTGAGCGACGCATGACGGCCGTGGAGGCGGTACCGGCACCCGGCGCGGTGGGCGCGCTGGAGGTGGACCCGCTGCTGGACGACCCGGGGACCCGGATCGTGGTGTGCTGCGGTTCGGGCGGGGTGGGCAAGACGACGACGGCCGCCGCGCTGGGGCTGCGGGCGGCGGAGCGGGGCCGGAAGGTGGTCGTCCTGACCATCGACCCGGCCCGCCGGCTGGCGCAGTCGATGGGCATCGAGGAGCTGGACAACACCCCGCGCCGGGTGCCGGGCATCGACGCGTCGGCCGGTGGTGAGCTGCACGCCATGATGCTCGACATGAAGCGCACGTTCGACGAGATCGTCGAGGCGCACGCGGATCCGGAGCGGGCCCGCGCGATCCTGGCCAACCCCTTCTACCAGTCGCTGTCGGCCGGCTTCGCGGGCACGCAGGAGTACATGGCGATGGAGAAGCTGGGCCAGCTGCGGGCGCGCGACGAGTGGGACCTGATCGTCGTGGACACGCCGCCGTCGCGGTCGGCGCTGGACTTCCTGGACGCGCCGAAGCGGCTGGGGTCGTTCCTGGACGGCCGGCTCATCCGGGCGCTGATGGCCCCGGCGAAGGTGGGCGGCCGGGCGGGGATGAGGTTCCTGAACGCCGGCATGTCGATGATGACCGGCACCCTGGGGAAGCTGCTGGGGGGTCAGCTGCTGCGGGACGTGCAGACGTTCGTCGCGGCGATGGACACGATGTTCGGCGGCTTCCGTACCCGGGCCGACGCCACGTACCGGCTGCTGCAGGCGCCCGGTACGGCCTTCCTGGTGGTGGCCGCGCCGGAGCGGGACGCGCTGCGGGAGGCCGCGTACTTCGTGGAGCGGCTGGCCGCGGAGGACATGCCGCTGCAGGGCCTGGTGCTGAACCGGGTGCACGGGAGCGGTGCCGGGGAGCTGTCGGCGGAGCGCGCGCTCGCGGCGGCGGAAAATCTTGACGGGTCCGGCATGGCGGATCGGGCGGGCGGGCAAACTGGTGTGGGTGGCCCGGCGGCCACCTCCCCCGAGGCTCCCGCACCCGATTCCACGACCGAGGTCCCGCCCGCTGTCGCCGCGTTGACGGCGGGGCTCCTGCGGCTCCACGCGGAGCGGATGCAGGTGCTCGACCGTGAGCGGCGCACACGTGACCGGTTCTCCGAACTGCACCCGGACGTCCCCGTGACGGAGGTTCCGGCGCTCGCCGAGGACGTCCACGACCTGAAGGCCCTGCGCGCCATCGGCACGCATTTGGCGGCGCCGCGACAGGCCCGCTGAAGCCCCGCGCGGGGCTCCGCACGGCCACCGGCCGACCGTAGGCAGACACGCGGCGGCCGGGCACGGAGGCGTACCGCAGCACGGCGCGCCGGGACGGCGCATGTGCACCACCACACCGGCCTGCGGACCCACCGGGCCGGCGGACGCACCGCTCCCGGGGCGCGCCACGGCACCGATCGGCGCACCTCGACGGCGCGACGATCCCGGGGCGCGCGGACCGCGGGCCAGGCCGCACCGGCGGACGCACCGTCACACCGGCCGCGGACCACCCGCCCTGCGGGCACGACGGACCCGCGGACACACCGGTCCCGCACACGCGCCGCTGTGGGTGCGCGTCGGCGGGGTGCCGACGGCTCAGCCGGCCGCCGCGTACGTCTCGTACGTCTCGTCGTCGTCGAGCGCGACCGGCAGGATGCCCGCGCTGCGCTCGTATTCCGTACGCGCCGTCTCCAGGAGGCGCCGCCAGGAGGTCACGGTCGGCCGCCGCCGCAGCAGGGCGCGCCGTTCGCGTTCCGTCATCCCACCCCACACGCCGAACTCGACGCGGTTGTCCAGCGCGTCGGCCAGGCACTCGGTCCGCACCGGGCATCCGGTGCACACCGCCTTGGCCCTGTTCTGCGCCGCTCCTTGTACGAACAGTTCATCCGGATCGGTAGTGCGGCAGGCCGCCTGCGCACTCCAGTCAGCTACCCAGCCCATGCCGGCGCCGTCCTCTCCCGAATCGAGGCTCCCCCACGGCGACAGCGGCATATTCACCGCTGCCAGTTGAGGACGTTACGGAAGGTCGACACAGCGCAACACCCCCGACGGGCCCAATCTTGAATGGCCCGAACGGACTATGCGTGCGCGGCAGATCACCCAGGGGAGTGACCCCAGGACACACCGGACGAAAGACCCACAGCGGGCCATTCCCTACCGGGTCGGACGGGCCATATCCGCGCACACCGGGACACCGGCGGTGCGTCGCGCCGTCGTTGAACGCGAGGTGGGGGGTGGGACGTAGTACCGGGGTGGGCGGCGCCGTGGTGCCGTTCGGGAGAGCGGGCGGGGACGGTGCCCTGACCACGACGGCGCGCGGGTGCGACCGCTGTGACAGTTGTGAACAGCTTAGGCCAAGGCCTGTACGCGTGTCCGGGGAATGCGCACGTACGCGCCCGAGCGCGCCGTGAGGCCCCGCCGGCCGGCCCACGCGGTCCGGGGCCGACCCGGCCGGGAGAGAATCCGGGCATGGTGATGGCACGGCACTTGTACGCCTCGGCGCCCGTCGTGGACGGGCGCCCGCTGCTGGACGAACCCGGCTTCTGGCCCGCCTATCTGGCGGACCTGGCCGAGGGGTTCGCGCCCGAGGCGTTCGGATCGGACGCGGGCGACGCGGACGCCATGCTGGACACGCTCCGGGACCCGTCGGCGTGGCCCGTGTTCACCGTGCCGCTGACCGACGGCTTCGCGATCGTCGTGCACTTCTGCAACGGCGAGGAGTTCCCGACCGCGGACTGCTTCCTCACCCACCCCAAATGGGGCATCGACCTCGTCCTCGCCAGTGACGATCAGGACCGCGTCGGCCCCGGGCTGTGCTGGCCCGAGCTCGCCGCCCTGCTGGAGGCACCGCCCGGCGCGGCGGGCGTCACGGACCCCCACGCCCGCCTCCTCCTTCTCCTTCCGGTCCTCGGCGACGCGGACGTCCCGGAGGAGGCCGTGACGACCGTGGCGGCGGCACTGGCCGCTCAGGGCGCGCCCGAGCCGTGCGAGGCGCTGGCCGCGCGCCTGCTCCGGGGGCACCCCCTGTGGGGCGCCGGGCACTGGTGGTTCGACGAGGACGAACGGAGCTGGCTCTGCGAGGGCGACCACAGCCCCCGCAAGGTGCCGCTCGGCGACCACCTGCCGCCGCACCGGCGAGCCGCCCTCGAAGCCTGCCTCACCCCCCGCTGACCGGCTCGGCCGCGGTGACGGCGGCCGTCCACGCGGCCACCGGCGGCCTCTTCGGCGGTCCGGAGGCAGCCGGATGTCACGGTCTGGTACTCGAACTCTCCGAGAAGCACCCGCTCACACGGAACGCTCATAAGTACGGATTAGGCTTCCCCCATGCCAAAGAACCGCTCGGGCGGGGGTCTGACCGCGACCCAGCAGGCCGCCAAGTTCCTCGGTGTCAGCGTGCTCTCCGGAGTCGTACTCGCCGGCATCGCGATGCCCGCGGCGGGAGCCCTCGGCCTCGCCGCGAAGGGGACGGTCCAGGGGTTCGACGAGATCCCGGCCAACATGAAGAGGCCCCCGCTGAGTCAGCGCACCCAGATTCTGGACGCCGACGGCGGTCTGATCGCGACGGTCTACTCCCGCGACCGCACGGTGGTCCCGCTGGAGGACATCTCGCCGTACATGCAGAAGGCGATCATCGCGATCGAGGACTCCCGCTACTACGAGCACGGCGCGGTCGACCTCAAGGGCATCCTGCGCGCGGTCAACCGCAACGCGCAGGAGGGCGGCGCCACCCAGGGCGCCTCCACGCTGACGCAGCAGTACGTGAAGAACGTCTTCGTCGAGGAGGCAGGCGACGACCGCGACAAGGTCGCGCAGGCCACTCAGAAGACCCTGGGCCGCAAGATCCAGGAGCTGAAGTACGCGATCCAGGTCGAGAAGGAACTCGGGAAGAAGACGATCCTCGAGAACTACCTCAACATCACCTTCTTCGGCCAGCAGGCGTACGGCATCGAGGCGGCGTCGCAGCGGTACTTCTCCAAGCACGCCAAGGACCTGGAACTCGGCGAGGCCGCGATGCTCGCCGGGCTCGTCCAGTCGCCCAGCCGGTACGACCCGGTCAACGACGTGGAGGAGGCCACCAACCGCCGCAACATCGTCCTCCAGCGGATGGTCGCCGTCGGCGACATCAGCCAGGCCGAGGCCGACAAGGCGAAGGCCGAGCCGATCAAGCTGAAGGTGACCCGGCCCAAGAACGGCTGCATCACCGCGCGCGACGGCGCCGGCTTCTTCTGCGACTACGTGCGCGAGGTCTTCCTCTCCGACCCGGTCTTCGGCAAGTCCCGCGAGGAGCGCGCCAAGGTCTGGAACCGCGGCGGCCTGACGATCAAGACGACGCTCGACCCGCAGGCGCAGAAGGCCGCGCAGGACTCGCTGAAGGACCACGTCTACCAGTCCGACAAGGTCGCCGCCGCGATCACGATGGTCCAGCCCGGCACGGGCAAGATCCTCGCGATGGGCCAGTCCAAGCCGTACGGCTTCGGCAAGAACGAGACGCAGATCAACTACTCGGTCAACCGGGGCATGGGCGGGTCGAACTTCGGCTTCCCGACCGGTTCGACGTTCAAGCCGTTCGTCGCCGCGGCCGCCATCGAGCGGGGCAAGCCGGCGACGCAGATCTACCCGTCGCCGTACAAGATGCCGTACCCGGACTCGGTCCAGTCCTGCAGCGGCAAGCCCTGGCGCAACTGGGGCAACGACACGGTCGAGAACGAGAACGAGTCGGAGGTCGGCCCGTACGACCTCAAGGACGCCATGGCCATGTCGGTCAACACGTACTTCGTGCAGATGCTCGGCGAGATCGGCATGTGCCCGGTCGTGGAGATGACCGACAAGCTCGGCGTCACCATGGGCGACGACAAGAAGCTGCCCGAGAAGCCGTCCGCGCTGACCCTCGGCTCGCAGGGCATGTCGCCGCTGACCATGGCGTCCGCTTACGCGGCCTTCGCCAACCGGGGCACGTACTGCACGCCGACCGCCATCGAGTCGATCAAGACGAGCGACGGCCGCAGCCTGAAGGTGCCGCGCTCGACGTGCGAGCGCGCGATGAGCGAGCAGACGGCGGACACGATCAACACGCTGCTGCGCGGCGTGATCGACTCCGGTACGGGCAAGGCCGCCGGCCTGCAGTCCCGCGACAGCGCCGGCAAGACGGGTACGACCGACAGCCGCCGCAACGCCTGGTTCGTCGGCTACACCCCGAACCTGTCGGGCGCGGTCTGGGTGGGCAGCCCGACCCAGCAGGTGAAGATGGAGTACATCACCATCGGCGGGCGCTACCACGACAAGGTCTTCGGCGGGCAGGTGCCCGGCCCCATCTGGAAGGACGCCGTGTCGGGCGCCCTGGAGGGCCACCCGGCGCCCGACTTCGCCACCGTGCCGATCCCGGACGCCCCGAAGCCGCAGCCCCCGGCCGCCCCGGGCGGTGACAACCGGCCGGGCGGCGGAAACGGCGGAAACCAGCCGCGCCCGGGCTTCTCGTTCCCGACGGACCTGATCGGCGGCGGAAACGGCAACGGGAACGGCAACGGAGGCCGGGACCGCTAGCAGGAGCCGCGAACAGCAGGAGGGCGTCCCCCGGCCGGGGGACGCCCTCCTCGCGTCACCGGTCCGCCGGCTAGCCGGCCAGCAGCTGCTTGACCACGGCGGCGACGCGGCCGCCCTCGGCGCGGCCGGCCACCTTCGGGTTCACGATCTTCATCACGGCGCCCATGGCACGCGGCCCCTCGGCGCCGGCCGCCCGGGCCTCCTCGACCGCCTCGGCCACGATCCCGCTCAGCTCGTCGTCGGTCAGCTGCTTCGGCAGGTACGCGTCGAGGATCTCGCCCTCCGCGCGCTCCCGCTCGGCCTGCTCGGCGCGACCGCCCTGGGCGAACGCCTCGGCCGCCTCACGGCGCTTCTTCGCCTCCTTGGCGATCACCTTCTGCACCTCGTCGTCGGAGAGCTCACGGGCCTGCTTGCCCGAGACCTCCTCCTTGGTGACGGCGGCGAGGGTCAGCCGAAGGGTCGAGGAGCGGAGCTCGTCACGCGCCCTGATCGCCTCCGTGAGGTCTTCCTGCAACTTGGACTTGAGCGTGGTCATGCGCACCAGCATGACAGGTGGCCGACCGCCCCCGCCCGCCCATTTCCCGCACCCGGACCCCCGGGGCGCCCGCGCCCCCACCCGCGGTTCTGCCGCTCCCGCCCGCGGGGTGCCCGCGCCCCCGCCCGCGGTTCTGCCGCTCCCGCCCGCGGTTCTGCCGCTGCCTCCCCCGTCTGCGACCATGGTCGTCATGCGCGCGCGATACGGAGTACCCCTCGGCATCACTGCACTGGGCGCGGCCGGTCTGGCCTACGCCGCCGGTTTCGAAGCCCGCTCCTTCCGGCTCCGCCGGGTGACCGTCCCGGTCCTGCCGCGCGGCATGCGTCCGCTGCGGGTGCTCCAGGTCTCCGACATCCACATGGTGAGCGGCCAGCGCAAGAAGCAGCGATGGCTCCAGACCCTGGCCGGCCTGCGCCCCGACTTCGTGGTGAACACCGGCGACAACCTCTCCGACCCGGAGGGCGTACCGGAGCTGCTGGACGCGCTCGGCCCCCTCCTCGACTACCCGGGCGTGTACGTCTTCGGCTCCAACGACTACTACGGCCCGAAGCTCCGCAACCCGGCCCGCTACCTCTTCGAGAAGATGCAGGGCCGCCACGGCCTGAACGGCAACCCCCCGGCCGTCGGCGTCGTCCACAACCCGTGGGAGAAGATCCGGGACGCCTTCGACGCGGCCGGCTGGGTGGACCTCACCAACACGCGGGGCCGCCTCAAGGTGGAGGGCCTGGAGCTGGCCTTCACGGGCCTCGACGACCCGCACATCAAGCGGGACCGGTACGAGAAGGTCGCGGGCGGCCCGGAGCGGGACGCCGACCTCTCGGTGGGCGTCGTCCACGCCCCGTACCTGCGCTCCCTCGACGCGTTCACCGCCGACGGCTACCCGCTCATCCTGGCCGGCCACACCCACGGCGGGCAGCTGTGCGTCCCCTTCTACGGCGCGCTGGTCACCAACTGCGACCTGGACACGGACCGCGCGAAGGGCCTCTCCACCCACCGCGCGGGCGGCCACACGGCTTACCTCCACGTCTCCGCCGGCTGCGGCACCAACCGCTACACCCCGGTCCGCTTCGCCTGCCCCCCGGAGGCCACCCTGCTCACGCTGACCCCCCGCGCGTGAGCCCCCGCGAAACCGGATTTCGTCTCCGGCCGCCGGTGGGCTAAAGTAAACGTCGTCGCCAGGACAACAACGGCGACATCGGGGTGTAGCGCAGCTTGGCAGCGCGCTTCGTTCGGGACGAAGAGGTCGTGGGTTCAAATCCCGCCACCCCGACAGCCGAAACAGCAGGTGAGGCACCTACAGATATCTGTAGGTGCCTCACCTGTTTTGCGTGCTGCCGCCTGCTGCGTCGCGGCGATCGTCAGGAGTGCCGGCAGCGCAGCGCCAGGAGTCGGGCGGGGGCCGGCGCTGTCGGCGTGAGGAGGGCTTCGGCCGCCGTGGTGAGCGGGAGCAGGGCGGTCCCTCCCGGCGGTGCCGCTCCGCGGCGGTGTGACGGGGCGTCGGGCCAGCGGTCGTCCGTGCGGGCGTGTGGCACCGGGGTCAGTTCTCGGGGGTCGCCGTGTTCTGTGCGGGGGCCAGGACCGCGGTGACGACCTTGCCGGTCGTGGCCGCTACGTCCGCCACGAACCGCAGGCGTCCGACGCCGAGTCGGCGCAGGGCCGGGCCGTGGTCCGTGGCGACGAGGACGGCCGCCGCGTACAGGGGGAGTCGCCACAGGGCCATCACCGGGCGTCGTAGAGCGCGGGGCAACTCGGTCAGGGACGCGCGCAGTCGCTCGCAGTGGAACGGGATGTGGCGCCGCTCGTCGGCCAGGATGCGTCCCGCCACGTCCGTGGCGAGCGCGTCGTCGGCGCCCTCGTACAGGGCGCGGTAATAGCGTACCGCCACCACTTCCGCGATCATCAGCACGAGCAGTTCCGTGCGGAGGCCCAGCACGCGCCGCAGCCGTACGAAGGCCGTGTCGCTCCAGTGACCGGCCAGGGGTGGCACGCCGCCCGCCGCCAGCAGCCGGGCGAGGAGGCGGGCGTGGTTCTGCTCCTCGGCGACGAAGAGCCGGACCGCCCGCGCGTAGTCGCCGTCCCCGGCCTTGTCCGCCTTCCCGACCAAATTCGCGCCGTCCCCGTCCTCGCCGACCTGGAAGCGCTGGATACTCGCCCACACCGCCGGGTGCAGCGTCGCGCCGCGCTCCCAGTCCGGGTCCCCCTGGGCGCGCCGGCGTTCGCGCTCGTCCTCGAACCGCCGTGTCCATGTGGCGAAGGCGCCGCCCGTCCGCACCAGGTCCCCCTCTCCGGCGGCACGATCGTGTGCCCCGGAGAAGGGAGACGCCGCGTCCCGCCGAACCGTTCCCCCGGCGCGGTCGTGGTGGCCGGCCGACGGGGCGGCAGGCGGATGCCCCCGCCTCAGCCGTAGGTCTCCCGGCGGCGCCGCTCGTGGGGGCGGGTGCCCTGGCCCGCGCCGTTCACCGCGGTGAGGGACGGGAGGGACGCGCCGCTGTTCCAGAGGCCCAGGTGGTCTCTGTGGACGGCGACGATCTCGTTGTGCGTCGCGAACCGCTCGGCGGGGGCGGTGAAGTACGTCGTGGCCACGAAGACCGCCACGTCCGCCCTGAAGTGGACCTTCGCGCCCAGGAGGTCGCGGACCTCACGGCTCGGGATCTTGTTCCTGGGCGTGTACCGCTTGCACTGGATCACCATGCTGCGCCCGTCCGGGAGGCGGCCCAGCACGTCGGCGCCGTTGTCGTGGGAGCCGCCGACCCGCCGTACCTCCGTGCAGCCGTCCCGTCGGCACAGCCCCACGACGAAGTCCTCGAACTCGGTGCCGGTCATGGCGTCCACCTCGGCCAGGGTCCGGTGCCCCGCCCGTACCGCCTCCTCCCGGCGCCACCTCCGGTCGCCGCCCCTCAGCAGCCGGTCCGTGCGCCACAGCCACCAGCCGCCCGCGCAGGCGCCGCCGAGGACCAGCGCGGCGAGCAGGTAGGGCCAGATCACCGACCAGTACGCCACCAGTACGAACAGGGCCACCGCCCCGGCCGTCGCCGCCGCCTTCACCCGCTGCTCGCGCCGCTTACGCGCCGCCGTCCGTCGTGGTCTCCGTGCCGCCGCCATGGCCCCTCTCCCCCGTTCGGATCAGCTGTCAGCAGTCTCGGGAGGGCCGGCCGGGGCGGGGAAGGGCGCGGGTCGGCCAGTGGCCGAAAGGGGGGTGAGGGGTGAGATGCGGTCGCCGTCGCCCGTACGGGGTCTGCCGGGTCGCCGCGCGGGCGGGGGCGCCGCAGGCTGCTCGTACACATGGGTTGGCGTTCCCGGCCCGGCCGCCCTTCGGGGCGGTGGGCGGCGGCGAGAGGGCACGGCGATGAGCGATACGGCGGGGCACGGCCACGACCGGGCGCCGGGGCACGCCCGCGCGCACCACGAAGGCGAGGGGGCCACCCGGAGCGCCGCCCCCGTGCGCGGAGGCGGCGCGGCGGGCGGGCCGGGGTGGGCCTCGTCGGCCGGGGCGATGCTGGCGGGGGTCCTGCTGCTGGTGCAGGGCGTGCTGGGCATGGTCCAGGGCGTCGTGGGCATCGCCGAGGACGAGGTGTACGGCATCCTCGGCGACTACGTCTTCGAGTTCAGCGTCACCGCGTGGGGCTGGATCCATCTCGTCCTCGGCCTGGTCCTCGCCGTGATCGGTTGGGGCATCCTGCGTGGGGCGTCCTGGGCGAAGGCGGGCGGTGTGGCGCTGGCCTCCCTCGCGGTGATCGCCAACTTCGTCTGGCTGCCGTACCAGCCGGTGTGGGGCTTCGTCTCGATCGCGATCGGCGTCTTCGTCATCTGGGCCCTGTGCACCGTCGACACCCCGCCCGCGCCCCGCTGACCAGCCCCGCCACCGGTGAGCGGGCCGCCTGTGGACAAAGCCGGGAGTACTTGTCCACAGGCTCGGCGGGATGTCGGTGGGGCGGAGCATGATGGACGGCATGACTGAGCCGACCGACACCGCTTCCACGCCCGAGCCGATCACGTCCGCGGGTGCTTCCCCTGCCGCCACGACCTCGTCCGCCTCTGCCTCCTCCGCCGACGCGTGGTCCGCTCTGCCCGACTGGGAGAAGCGGTTCCGGGCCCCGAGGGTGTCGCTGCCCGACTGGGCGGAGGACGCCCCGAGCCGCGCGCTGTTCGTGTCGAACGCGACCGGGACGTACGAGCTGTACGCCTGGGACCGGGACACGGGCGAGCAGCGCCAGGTCACGGACCGGCCGAACGGCACAACCGACGGGGTGCTGTCGCCGGACGGCGAGTGGATCTGGTGGTTCGCGGACACGGACGGCGACGAGTTCGGGGTGTGGATGAGGCAGCCCTTCGCGGGCGGCGCCGACGAGCCGGCGGTGCCCGGGCTCGCCGCGTCGTACCCGGCGGGCCTGGCGATAGGCCGCGACGGCACGGCGGTCGTGGGCCGGTCCCTGGACGACGAGGGCTCGTCCGTCCATGTGGTCCGGCCGGGCGGCGAGCCGGTGGAGATCTACCGGCACCGCGAGTCGGCCGGCGTCGGGGACCTGTCGTACGACGGGTCGCTCGTGGCGATCGAGCACACCGAGCACGGTGACGCCATGCACGCGGCCCTGCGCGTGGTGCGGCTCGACGGCGCGCTGGTGGCCGAGCTGGACGACACGAAGGGCGGGACGAAGGCCCTGGGCCTGGCCGTGATGGGCTTCGCCCCGGTGGCCGGTGACGCGCGGCTGCTCGTGGGGCACCAGCGGCGCGGCCGGTGGGAGCCGATGATCTGGGACGTCGAGTCGGGCCGGGAGACCGAGCTGGGCCTGGACCTGCCGGGCGACGTGGGCGCGGAGTGGTATCCGGACGGTTCGGGGCTGCTGATCACCCATGACTTCGAGGCGCGTACGGAGCTGTGGCGGTACGACATCGCCTCGGCGCGGCTGACGCGGGTGGACACGCCGGCCGGTTCCGTGTCGGCCGCGACGGCCCGCCCGGACGGGACGGTGGAGTACCTGTGGTCGTCGGCGGCCGTGCCCCCCGTGGTGCGTTCGACGAGCGGCGCGGTCGTCCTGGACCCGCCCGGCCCGCAGGCCCCGCCCTCGGTGCCGGTGGAGGACGTGTGGGTGGAGGGGCCCGGCGGGCGGATCCACGCGCTGGTGCAGCGTCCGGCGGGGGCGACGGGCCCGCTGCCGACCGTGTTCGACCTGCACGGCGGCCCCGCCTGGCACTACAGCGACACCTTCGCGGCCGGTCCCGCCGTGTGGCTGGACCACGGGTTCGCGGTGGTGCGGGTGAACTACCGGGGCTCCACCGGGTACGGCCGGGAGTGGACGGACGCGCTGCGGCACCGGGTCGGCCTGATCGAGCTGGAGGACGTGGCGGCGGTGCGCGAGTGGGCCGTCTCGTCGGGCCTGGCCGACCCGGAGCGCCTGGTCCTCACCGGCGGCTCGTGGGGCGGCTACCTCACGCTGCTGGGCCTGGGCACGCAGCCTGACATATGGGCGGTGGGCATCGCCGACGTCCCGGTCGCCGACTACGTCACCGCCTACCAGGACCAGATGGAGGCGCTGCGGCCGCTGGACCGGACGCTGTTCGGAGGCTCCCCGGAGGAGGTGCCGGAGCGGTTCCGGGCCTCGTCCCCGATCACGTACGTGGACGACGTGCGGGCGCCGGTGTACATCGCGGCGGGCGTCAATGACCCGCGCTGCCCCATCCGGCAGGTGGAGAACTACGTGGAGCGGCTCGCGGCACGCGGCGCGGTGCACGAGCTGTACCGGTACGACGCCGGGCACGGCTCCCTGGTGGTGGAGGAACGGATCAAGCAGGTGCGGCAGGAACTGGAGTTCGCGCTGCGGCACCTGCCCGCCGCGACCGGGACCCGACCGGAGGGAAGGTGACGGCGTTCCGTACCGTGGAGGGGTGTACCGGTTCCTGACGACACCCCGCTGGTGGGGGATCAACGTCTTCGTGCTGCTGGCGATCCCGTTCTGCCTCTACATGGGGACCTGGCAGCTGGGCAGGTTCGAGGACCGCGTCGAGTCGCACCGGGAGGCGGAGCAGCGGCCCGCCGCCCAGGCCGAGCAGCCGGCGGTGCCGCTGGCCGAGCTGCTGCCGGTCGACAAGGAGACGTCGGGCCGCCAGGCGACGGCGAGCGGCCGGTACGGGAAGCAGTTCCTGGTGCCCGGCCGCGAGCTGGACGGCGAGACCGGGTCGTACGTGCTGACGCTGCTGCACACCCCGGAGGGCAAGGCCCTGCCGGTGGTGCGGGGCTGGCTCCCGAAGGGCGCCGCCGCCCCGGCCCCGCCGTCCGGCGAGGTGACCGTGACGGGGGCGCTCCAGGCGTCGGAGCACGCCGGCAGCGGGGGCGTCCGCGCCGCCGGCGGGCTCCCCGCCGGGCAGCTGGGCGTCATCAGCGCGGCGTCGCTGGTGAACCTGGTGCCGGACGACGTGTACGACGCGTGGGTGACGCTCACGGAGTCGCCCGCCGGGCTGAAGCCGGTGCCGGCCGCGGCGGCGGTGGGCACGGGGCTGGACCTGAAGGCGTTCCAGAACCTGGGCTACACGGGCGAGTGGTTCGTGTTCGCCGGGTTCGTGTTGTTCATGTGGTTCCGGCTGGTGCGCCGCGAGGCGGAGGCGGAACGCGACCGCGCCCTGGGCCTGGAGCCCGAGTCCCCCCTGACCTGAGCCACCGGTAGAGCCGACGGGGCGGTGACCGCTGCCGGGGCGATGGCCGGTGCGGGGGCGGTGACTGGTGCCGGGGCGATGGCCGGTGCGGGGGCGGTGACTGGTGCTGGGGCCGGTGCCGGGGCGGCGGTGCTGGGCTCCCCGCCTCATCGGGCGAGCCCTGGTGGCGGGCTGGCCCCTGCCGGGGTTCCCCCGCTCGTCCGGCCAGCCTGTGGCGGTGGGTCGGCCGGGTGATGGGGCGGCCTGGGCGGTGGGCCGACCCGGGCGGTGGACCGACCCGGGCGATGGGCTGGACCGGCGGGGGGGGCGGTGGATGGCGGGGAGGGTGACGCGGCGCGCCGCCTTCCGGCTCCCGTTCTCGGCTGTCGCTCCAGCGATCCCGGACGGGTTTCGGTAGCGCCGTGCCGGGCCCGGGATCCCGTGCTCCGAGTTCGGCCCTCGGTACGCCGGGTCCGGCCGGGAGCCAGACGCCTGCCTTGGCCTGCGGTGCCCCCGGCCGGCCGGACCGCGGGTGCCTGGCCTGCCCCAACGGGCTGAGCGGGCGCCCACCGCCCGGGCCCGCGGGCCTGGTCGGGCCGCGGGCCGGGTGGGCGCCTGTGCGCAGACGAGGCGGCCGGGCGGGTCAGGCGGGGAGGAGACCGGTGCGGTAGATGGTTCCCGCGCAGGCGTTGGGGATGGTGACGGCCGCCTGCGGGCCGCCCGCGCCCGGGGTATGGGTGACCGTCACGCTGCCGTCCGCCGTGTCCTCGGCGGGCAGCATCTGCGGTTCCACCGCCGTGCCCGCGTCCGTGTCCGTGCCGCCCTCGGCCGTGCCGGTGGTCGCGCCCGCCGTGGGCGGCGGCGGTTCCTCGGTGGGGGTCGACGGGGCGGTGGGCGTCGGGGACTGCTCGCCGCCGCCTCCGCTGCCGCCGCCGCTGCCGCCATCGCCGCTGCCGCCTCCGCCGTTCGCCGGGCAGGTCTCGCTCGGCACCCACGCGAACTTCACGTCGTACGCGCCCGACGGCTTCAGCACCAGGCTGCCGACCGTCGCGGACGGGTCGGGCAGGCCCGACGCGGCGTCGCCCGCCGTGTGCCGGACGACGCTGATGCGGCCCGGGTCGGCCGCGCCGCTCGTGCCGAAGCCGACCGTGCCGGACGCGGTGACCGCGCAGTCGCTGCTGGAGACGTTGGCGATGCGGAACGTTCCGTAGACCGTGCCGTCCCCGGTGGGGCCGCTCGTCTCCGCGAGGCTCACACCGAGCTGGCCGGCCTCGCACAGCGGCACGGTCGCGGGGGCGGACGTGGCCCTGTCGGGGGCGCCGTCCGCGCCGTCGGAGGCGCTGGTGCCCGCGCTGGTCGGCGTCCCGCTCGGGTTGGCGCCGTCCTTGCCGGAGCCGTTCAGCTCGCCGGAGGGGCTGCCCGCGGCCTCCTCGCCGGCGGGGCCCTGGGCGTCGCCGGTGCCGCCCTGGACCTGTTCGCCGTGCCCGGCGTTGACCGGGTTGGCCTCGGCCGCCGTGTCGGACGCCGCGACATGCACGAACGCGGGGACGCCCGTGCCCAGCAGGATCACCGCGGCCGCCGCGCCGACGAGCGCCTGCCGCTTGCGGGCCCGCCGCGCGGGTACGGCCCGCCGGAGGTGGTCGAGCGCGCCCGGTGAGGGTTCGAGGTCTTCCACGGCGCCCTGGAGCAGCCGTCGCAGCGCCAGCTCGTCCCCGCCGAGGCCGTCGGCCCCGAGGCCGGACCCGAGGTCGAACACGTCGGGACCGTCGGAGGAGGCGGAGCCTGAGAAGGCGGGAGCGGAGGAGGCAGGGGTGGAGAAGCCGGAGGGGGGCGTGGAGTGGCCGTGCGGGGTGGAGTCCGGCTGCGCGGACGCGGCGGATTCCTGCCGCGGGCCGGCCTCCGAACGAACGGCGTCCGGCTGCGCGGAGTCCGATCGCGCGGCCTCCGACCGCGCCGCGTCCGTCTGCGGCACGGCGTCCGACTGCGTGGAGTCCGACGGCGTGGAGTCCGGCTGCGTGGAGTCCGACCCCGTGGCGTCCGGCTGCGGTTCGTCCGGCTGGGGCGCGGCGTCCGGCTGTGCGTCGTCCAGCGCGGGCTCGTCGTCCCGCTGCGCGTCGCCCGCAGGTGCCGGGCCCGCGGGGGATGGGTCGGCAGGGGACGGGGCGGCCGGGGTGGTCTCGGACGCTGCGCCCTGCTCGGCCTGCGTTCCCGGTTCCTCGCCGGGGGCGGGCCGGGAGGCGGAAGGTTCTGGGGTGTTCACTGCGTCGTTTCCAGTCCGATGGTTCGACGGCCCGTCCGGCCCGTTGTGCTCGGTCATGCCTTCGCTCCCATGGCGACGCGCAGGGCGGCTATGCCGCGGGAGCCGTACGCCTTCACCGACCCGAGCGATATGCCCAGCGTCTCGGCGACCTGCGCCTCGGTCATGTCCGCGAAGTACCGCAGGACGAGGACCTCGCGCTGGCGGCGCTGCAGCCCGCGCATCGCCTTGATCAGCGCGTCGCGCTCCAGCTGGTCGTACGCGCCCTCCTCCGCGCTCGCCATGTCGGGCATCGGCTTCGAGAGGAGCTTCAGCCCGAGTATGCGGCGGCGCAGGGCGGACCGGGAGAGGTTGACGACCGTCTGGCGCAGGTACGCCAGGGTCTTCTCGGGGTCGCGGACCCGCTTGCGGGCGGAGTGGACGCGGATGAACGCCTCCTGGACGACGTCCTCGCAGGAGGCCGTGTCGTCGAGGAGCAGCGCGGCGAGACCGAGCAGCGACCGGTAGTGGGCGCGGTAGGTCTCGGTGAGGTGGTCGACGGTGGTGCCCGACGTCATCGTCTCGTCGGCCTTGTCACGCGGGTACGGGACGCCTGCGCGGCGCGTGGCGGGCATGGGCGCGATCACCGGCATGCCGCCGCCGCGGCGCCGTTCGCGCGGGGCCCGCTGGGGCGGCCGCAGGAGCGGGAGGACCGCCGCGCCGCCGCGAAGAGGGGCCGCTGCTGTGATGTCGAGTACCTCTGGCACGTCTGTTGGACACGTCGCCCCCCGTCAGGGTTGTACGCGCACGCCACCTGATCTGACGGTGCGTCGTTCGCCCTCATGCGTATCCGCTCTCCCATTGCCCCGTTCGCGCGGAGCGCGTGGAGCGACCCCGGAGACGCCCGTCCGCCGGCCACCGGTTGCGGCAGGGGGGCAGGAGCATCGTCGAACATGCCATCGCCCCAGTTCAAGCGGCGCAGGCCGAGGTCTTTCCCACAGGGCGTTCACAGATCCTACAAAGGTGCCGGGCCCCGTCCACCAGGTATTCGGAGCCTCGGCGCGGCAGCCGGCGCCGGGTCGCCGCCTCAGACGCGGGACGGGTCGCCCGCGGCGAGTTGCGCGGCGACGAGTTCGGCGATCTGCGCGGTGTTGAGCGCGGCGCCCTTGCGCAGGTTGTCGCCGCACGCGAAGAAGTCGAGGGCGTGTGCGTCGTCGAGGTCGCGGCGGACCCGGCCGACCCACGTGGGGTCGGTGCCGACGACGTCGGCGGGGGTGGGGAAGTCGCCCGCGACGGGGTCGTCGTAGAGGACGACCCCGGGCGAGGTGGCGAGGATCTCATGGGCGCGCGCCACGGTGACGGGCTGTCCGAACCGGGCGTGGACGGCGACGGAGTGGGTGGTGAGGACGGGTACGCGTACGCAGGTGGCGGCGACCCGCAGCCCCGGCAGCCCGAGCACCCGGCGGGTCTCGGCCCGTATCCGCAGCTCCTCCGACGACCAGCCGCCGTCCTCGGGCGTGCCCGACCAGGGGACGACGTTCAGGGCGAGGGGCGCGGCGAACGGCGCCGTCCCGTCGTCGCCGAGCGCCCTGCGTACGTCTCCGGGGGCGGCGCCCAGGCCGGTGCCGGCGACGGTCGCGAGCTGGGCGCGCAGCGCGTCGGCGCCGGCCTGTCCGGCGCCGGACGCGGCCTGGTAGGTGGAGACGACCAGTTCCTCGAGGCCGAACTCGGCGTGCAGCGCCCCGAGGGCGACGATCAGGGTGAGGGTGGCGCAGCCGGGTCCGGCGACGATGCCGCGCGGCCGGAGGCGGGCGGCGTGCGGGTTGACCTCGGGGACGACCAGCGGGACGTCCGGGTCGTCGCGGAACGCGGGGGACGCGTCCACGGCTACGGCGCCCAGGGCGACGGCTGTCGGCGCCCAGCGGGCGGCGACCTCCCGCGGCACCAGGAACACCGCGACGTCGACGCCCCGCAGCGCGTCCTCGTCCAGGGCCAGGACCTCGGTGGGGGCGCCGCGCACGGTGAGCTCGCGGCCGGCGGAGCGGGGCGACGCGAGCAGGCGTATCTCGCCCCAGACGTCGGCGCGCTGCGACAGGATCTGGAGCATGACGGCCCCGGCGGCCCCGGTCGCCCCGACGACGGCCAGCGCCGGTTTCCCGCCGTGCGGGCGGGTCGGGCCGGGCTGCGGCGGGATTTCGCGCAGGGCCCCGCCCGGCGGCTGCTCGGGCGGGGTCCGGGGCGGCGACTGCCAGTTCCTCACCGGGTCCGTCGGGGGGTCGCGGGGCGGGGCCCGGTGGGGGTCAGCGGCCCGTGCCGCCGTAGACGACGGCCTCGGCCGTGTCGCTGTCCAGGCCGAAGGCGGTGTGGACGGCGCGTACGGCCTCGTTGACGTCGTCGGCGCGGGTGACGACCGAGATGCGGATCTCCGAGGTGGAGATCAGCTCGATGTTGACGCCCGCGTTGGACAGCGCCTCGAAGAACGAGGCGGTGACGCCCGGGTTGGTCTTCATGCCCGCGCCGACCAGGGAGATCTTGCCGATCTGGTCGTCGTAGCGCAGGGACTCGAAGCCGATGGACTCCTTCTGCCTCTCCAGGGCGTCGATGGCCTTGCGGCCCTCGGTCTTGGGCAGCGTGAAGGAGATGTCCGTCAGGCCCGTGGACGCGGCGGAGACGTTCTGCACCACCATGTCGAGGTTGATCTCCGCGTCCGCGATGGTGCGGAAGATCGCGGCGGCCTCGCCCGGCTTGTCGGGCACGCCGACGACGGTGATCTTCGCCTCGGAGGTGTCGTGGGCGACACCGGAGATGATGGCCTGCTCCACCTTGCGGTCCCCTCGCGGTTCGTTGCTGACCCACGTGCCCTGGAGCCCCGAGAAGGAGGAGCGGACGTGGATCGGGATGTTGTATCGGCGCGCGTACTCGACGCAGCGGTGCAGAAGCACCTTGGAGCCGGAGCTGGCGAGCTCCAGCATGTCCTCGAAGGAGATCCAGTCGATCTTCTTCGCCTTCTTCACGACCCGGGGGTCGGCGGTGAAGACGCCGTCGACGTCGGTGTAGATCTCGCAGACCTCGGCGTCCAGCGCCGCGGCGAGGGCCACGGCGGTGGTGTCCGAGCCGCCCCGGCCGAGGGTGGTGATGTCCTTCTTGTCCTGGGACACGCCCTGGAAGCCGGCGACGATGGCGATGTTGCCCTCGTCCAGCGCGGTGCGGATACGGCCCGGCGTGACATCGATGATGCGCGCTTTGTTGTGGACCGAGTCGGTGATGACGCCTGCCTGGCTGCCCGTGAACGACTGGGCCTCGTGGCCCAGGTTTTTGATCGCCATGGCCAGCAGCGCCATGGAGATTCGCTCTCCGGCCGTCAGCAGCATGTCGAACTCACGTCCGGCGGGCATCGGGGATACCTGCTCGGCGAGATCGATCAGCTCGTCCGTCGTGTCGCCCATCGCGGAAACGACGACGACCACCTGGTGGCCGTTCTTCTTCGCTTCCACGATTCGCTTGGCGACGCGCTTGATGCCCTCGGCATCGGCAACGGAGGAGCCTCCGTACTTCTGCACGACAAGGCCCACGTGCGCTCCTCGCTCAGTCCGTTTGCGGTCGGCTCAGTCTAACGAGCGACCGGGAAACGCCCCCGGGATGTCACATCCTGAGATGTCCCGCTCATTACGTGATCAGCTCGGGGGCGTCACCCGGCCACGCCGGGCCCCTGCCCAGCGCCGACGCCCCCACGCGGAATGTGTCCCGGCTCACGTACGGGTCCCCGGCGGAACCCCGTGCGCCGGGCCTGGGGCCTACTTGCGGGTGCGGATGCCGAGCGGCGCGGCGATCTCCTGGATCATCACGCGCCCCGCCTCCTCGGCCAGCGCCTCGTCGGCCAGGTCCTCGTCCGTGTCGAGGCCGTCCAGCGCCTCCAGCGGCTGGTCCAGCCGTACGTGGGAGACCAGCGACTGCAGGGCCCTCAAGGTCGCGGAGGCGGTCGGGCCCCAGTTGGAGAAGTACGAGAACTGCCACCACCACAGCGCCTCGGTCGTGCGCCCCGCCCGGTAGTGGGCCAGCCCGTGCCGGAGGTCCATGATGATGTCGGCCAGGCTGTCGGAGATCCGGGACGGGACGGGTGCCTTGCGGGGCTCGTACGGGTCGAAGACCTCCGAGAAGACGTCCACCGGGTCCAGCATGGCGGCGAACCGTTCCCGCAGGTCGTCGACGTCCATGTCGGGACCCGTGTCCGGTTCGTACCGCTCCTCGGGGACGATGTCCTCGTGCGCCCCGAGCCGGCCGCCGGCGAGCAGCAGCTGCGACACCTCCAGCAGCAGGAACGGGATCGCGCTGTCGGGCTCGTCGCCCTTGGCCACTTCCGTGGTGGCCACGATGAAGGACTCGATGGAGTCGGCGATCTGGACCGCGAAGCTGTCGGGGTCCAGCGAGTGGGCGTGGAGAGTGGCGTCAGACATCGAGGAGTCGTCTCCCTTCGAACGCGCGACCGAGCGTGACCTCGTCGGCGTATTCCAGGTCGCCGCCAACGGGGAGCCCGCTGGCGAGGCGCGTGACCTTCAGGCCCATGGGCTTGACCATCCGCGCGAGGTACGTCGCGGTGGCCTCCCCTTCCAGGTTGGGGTCGGTCGCCAGGATCAGCTCGGTGACCGTGCCGTCCGCGAGGCGGGCCAGCAGTTCCCTGATCCGCAGGTCGTCGGGGCCCACGCCCTCGATCGGGCTGATCGCGCCGCCGAGCACGTGGTACCGCCCCCGGAACTCGCGCGTCCGCTCGATGGCGACGACGTCCTTGGGCTCCTCGACCACGCAGATGACCGCGTCGTCCCGGCGCGGGTCGCGGCAGATGCCGCACCGCTCCTCCTGGGCGACGTTCCCGCAGACCGCGCAGAACCGGACCTTCTCCTTGACCTCCAGGAGCGCGTGCGCCAGCCGGCGGACGTCCGTCGGCTCGGCCTGGAGGATGTGGAAGGCGATCCGCTGCGCGCTCTTGGGACCGACGCCTGGCAGCCTGCCCAGCTCGTCGATGAGGTCCTGGACCACGCCTTCGTACAACGGAACGCCTCTCCGGGAGTGCAGTCTTGATGGTTACGGTAGTTGCTGCGGGGTGCGCCGCAGAAGACTCGGCGTGAACCCGCCGCGTCCGCCGGATGATCGGCGCAGGTGCGGCGGGCGGCCGACTCGGGCCGGACGGGCAGGCCCGGCCCCGAGGGACGGGGCCCCGCCCCGCGAGGACAGCCCCCCGCAGGACAGGCGCCCCGCCAGGGCAGCCCGCCCCGAAGGGCGGCCCGGCCTCAGAAGGGCAGGCCCGGCATTCCGCCCAGCCCCTGCGCCAGCGGGCCGAGCTTCTGCTGCTGGAGCTGCTGCGCGTTCTCGTTCGCCGCCTGCACGGCCGCGACGACCAGGTCGGCCAGCGTCTCCGTGTCCTCCGGGTCGACCGCCTTGGGGTCGATGACCAGGGCCCGCAGCTCCCCGGAGCCGGTGACCGTGGCCTTCACGAGGCCGCCGCCCGCCTGGCCCTCGACCTCCGTGCGGGCCAGCTCCTCCTGGGCCCGCGCGAGGTCCTGCTGCATCTTCTGGGCCTGCTGGAGCAGCTGCTGCATGTTGGGCTGACCACCACCGGGGATCACGGTCACTCCTGCGCGTCGACGACGATTCTTCGGTTACGCCGAGCCTACGTGGTCGCCGCGCGGCGCGCCCCACGCACAGGTATCCACTCTTTCGGGTGAACGACGGGCGCGCCCTCTACCTGATCACGGCCCTCTTCCGTGCGGAAATCCCGCGATTACGTCTCCGGGGACCACCATTCGGCGGTAGGAAGGGCTCCGCACGACCACACCCACCCGTGAATCCCTACGGAACGTCACGCAGAGTCACGCAGAGCGCAGAGGAGTGCCCCGGTGAGCCAGCCGGAGATGCAGCCCGGGGGGCCAGCCCGGGGGGAGGACCTGACGGGACGGCCGTTCCCGCTCGGCGACTGGGGCGAGCCGGCCGAGCGGCTGCACGAGCTGTACCGGTGGGTCGAGGGGAACGCGCTGCGCACCGCCGACTGGTACCTCGCCGACCGGGTGTGGAAGCGGCGCGGAGCCCGCGCGCTGCGCACCGGCACGGCGCTGGGGGGCGTCCTGGGGGCCGCGCTGCCGCTGCTGGACCTGACGGACGCGCTGGACGGGGCGGCGGGGTGGGGGTACCTGTCGCTGCTGCTCGCGGCGGCCTGCCTGGCCTGCGACCGGTACTTCGGGGTGACGTCCGGCTGGATGCGGGACGTCGCGACGGCGCAGGCGGTGCAGCGGCGGCTGCAGGCGCTGCAGTTCGACTGGGCGTCGGAGAGCGTGCGGGAGGTGCTGGGCCCGGCCGAGGGCACGTCCGCGGAGGCCGCCGAGCGGTGCCTGGGGGTGCTGCGGCGGTTCTCGGAGGATGTGACGGAGCTGGTGCGGGCGGAGACGGCCGACTGGATGGTGGAGTTCCGGGCGGGCCCCGCGCCGCTGGCCACGCAAGCGCTGGGCAGCGCGCCGGTCCGTTCCGACGCGGCGCCCGGCCACTCGGGCAGCAGGCTCCTGTCCCCGCCCACCCGTCCGAACATGCCGCGCCAGCGGCCCCCGGAGCCCCGCTAGCCGCCGCCGGCCGTGCCCTCGCCACCGACGGCCGGGGCGCGCGTGGAGCGGCGGCGCGCTTCCGTCCCTAGCGGGCGGAGGCGAGCGCCGAAAGCCGCTGCCGCGTCTCCCTGAGCGAGGCCACCTCGGCGTCGAGGCGTCGCGCCAGGGCATCGAGCTCGGCCCGCAGGTCGGGGCACATCTCCAGGGAGATACCGTGCTCACCCGAACGGGCGCAGTCGAGGTAGCGGCGGATGGTCCCGGTCCCGAGACCCGCGGCGATCATCGCCCTGATCTGCGCCACACGCGCGATGTCGGACTCGGTGTAGACCCTGTAGCCGCTGCGGTCGCGCTCGGGGACGAGGAGCCCGCGGTCCTCGTAGTGGCGCAGCGCTCGCGCCGACACCCCGGTCAGCGCGGCGAGCTGACTGATACGCATGGGCCCCTCCCGTGATTTGACCTTCACGCCGGCGTGAAGCCTTACCGTCCAGCGCCATGACATTGAAGACAACCCCGCGGCGGGCCACGATCATCCACGGCTACGCCGCGACACCCGAGGATCACTGGTTCGGATGGCTCGCCGCGCGGCTCGAAGCCCGTGGCATCACCACGGCCGTTCCCGCCCTTCCGGACGCCGAGGCTCCCGACCCCGACCGCTGGTCGGCGGCCGTGGCGGCCCGTGTCGGTACGCCGGACGAGGGCTCGGCCCTGGTGGCGCACAGCCTCGGCTGCGTCACGGCCCTGCGCCATCTGCGCTCGCTGCGGGGTCCCTGGCGCCTCGGCGCGCTGGTGCTCGTCTCGGGGTTCGTCGACCCGCTGCCGGCCCTTCCGGCGCTGGACCCCCACGTCCGCGGGCCGCTGGACCTGGCGGGGATAGGCGACCACGTCGACCGGCTCACCGTGATCCGGTCGGACGCGGACCCCTTCGTACCACCGGGCCACACCGACCGCCTCGCCGGGCTCCTGGGGACGTCGGCACAGGTCGTTCCCGGAGCCGGCCATTTCCTCGCGTCCGACGGGGTGACGTCGCTTCCCGAGGCCCTCGCGGCGATCGCACCGCCAAGCCCGGCGGAGGGCTGACGCGCGCGGGCGCGGCGGGCCGCCCGGTCAGCTGAAGATGATCATCGAGCCCTGGCCCAGGCTCCGGGTGGCCGCCGCGTGCAGGCCCAGCCAGACGTGCCGCTCCCGCGCGAACGGGCTGTCGTCGTACGGGATCGGGGCCGCCGGCTCCTCCAGCGAGGTCGGGTGCCGGGGCGGCTCGGGCGCCGCCGGGGGGTTCGCCGGGTCGATGCCGATCGACGGCGCCACGTACTCCAGCTCCCGCAGCAGCCCCTGCGCCGAGCCCAAAGGGCCGCCGCCCGCGAGGAGTTCCTCGGTCGACAGCGGCGCGGGGAAGTCCACCGGGACGTACGCGCCCGCGTGGTCGTAGTGCCACACCAGGTGCGACCGCTGCGCGGTCGCCTCGAACATCTCCAGCAACTGCTCGTAGTCGCCGCCCAGTTCGTCGACCGGGGTGACGGCGAGGCCGCACACCTGGAGCAGGTACGCGCGGCGCAGGAAGTGCAGGGCGTCGTAGTCGAATCCGGCGACCGGCGCCACGTCGCCCGACAGGCCCGGCATGTACGCGAAGACCGGCACCGTCGGCAGCCCCGACTCGGTCAGCGCCCGGTCGTACGCCGCGATCTCCTCGGCGAACGGGTTGTCAGGGCTGTGGCACAGCACGTCGACCAGGGGGACCAGCCACAGGTCACAGGCCAAGGTGGGCTCGCTCTCGAGTCGGGATGCGGGTGTCCGCCGGTCGGCACAGGGTACGTCGGGTCAGTGAGTGATACCCCCGGGTCCCGCGCCCGAAGCCCCCGGGTCCTGGCGCCCGAAGCCCCGGGTCCCGCGCCCGAAGCCCCCGGGTCCTGGCACCCGCAGCGCCCCGGCACCCCCTGACGCCCGCGGGCACCCGCGCCGCGGCGCCCGGAGCCCGAACGCGCCGCGTACCGCCCCTACTCCGGGCGTTCGGGCGCGGTGCGCGGAGCCGGGAGGCGCTCCAGGTGGGCCGCCCAGTCCAGGGAGTGGGCCTGGTACGCGTCCAGCAGGGCCACGACCCGCCGGGCGTCGCCCGCCTCGACGGCGTCCACCAGTTCCTCGTGGCCGCTCCACAGCCAGTCCCGCACCCGCCGGTCGCCCCGCAGGTACGGCACGGCGAACACCCACGCCTGGACGCGCAGCCGGTGCAGGAACTCGGCGATGTAGTGGTTGGCCACCAGGCCCGCCAACTCCCGCCAGAACCTCAGGTCGTAGCCGATCAGGATGTCGAGGTCCCCGGCCCGCGCGGCCCGCGCCGCCGCCTCCGCACGGCGCCGCACCGACACCAGCGCCTCGACCGGCACGCAGGAGCGGGGGGCGGCAGCGCCGGGCTCGGGCGGGGAGCACGGGCGGGCGCCGGCGGACGGCGGCTCGGGCGCGACGCACGGGCGGGGGTCGGCGGACAGCGCCTCGCCGGCCGCGCCGCGCCGGCTGCGCAGGATGCCGTCGACGATCAGCGAGCGGGCCTCCACCATCCCCCGGTAGTCCTCCACCGTGAACTGGTGGACGCGGAAGCCCTTGTGCTGGTCGGAGTCGAGCAGGCCCTGCGCGGACAGGTCGACCAGCGCCTCGCGCACCGGCGTCGCGGACACCCCGTACTGCTCCGCGATCTGCTTGACCGTGAATTCCCGCCCCGGCTGGAGACGCCCCGCGAGCACCTCGTCACGCAGCGCGTCCGCGATCTGCTGGCGCAGAGTACTGCGGGTGACAGGTCCGCTCGCGGGCATGTGGCAGGTCCCCTCCGTCCGGTTTCGGACACCTTAAGCCAGTCGGAGGGGGTCACCCGTAGGGGTCGGGCGAGGCGCGGATCACACCGGAGGGTTACGCGGTGTACTCGTCCACCACCGAGAGCGCTTCGTCCAGCGCCGCGAGGCCCTCCTTCGCCTCGGCGTCCGTCAGGTTGCACGCCGGTACGACGTGGGTGCGGTTCATGTTGACGAACGGCCACAGTCCGCGCGACCGGCAGGCCGCCGCGAACGCGGCCATCGGGGCGTTGGCCTCCCCCGACGCCCCGTAGGGGACGAGCGGCTCCCGCGTCTCCCGGTTCCGTACGAGCTCGAGCGCCCAGAAGGCGCCGAGCCCTCGCACCTCGCCCACCGACGGGTGCCGCTCGGCGAGCGCGCGCAGGCCCGGCCCGAGGACCTCGGCGCCCAGCCGGTCGGCGGCCTCCACGACGCGCTCCTCGTCCATGGCGCGGATCGTCGCGACGGCGGCCGCGCAGGCCAGGGGGTGGCCCGAGTAGGTGAGCCCGCCCGGGTAGGGGCGCCGGTCGAAGGTCGCGGCGATCTCCCCGGACAGGGCGACACCGCCCAGGGGGACGTACCCGGAGTTCACGCCCTTGGCGAAGGTCAGCAGGTCGGGCACCACGTCGTGGTGCTCGGCCGCGAACCAGCGGCCGGTCCGCCCGAAGCCGGCCATGACCTCGTCCAGGACGAGGACGATGCCGTGCCGGTCGCACAGTTCCCGTACGCCCCGCAGGTAGCCGGGCGGCGGCGGCATGATCCCGGCCGTGCCGGGGACCGTCTCCAGCACGATCGCGGCGACGGTGGCGGGGCCTTCGAAGACCAGGGTGTCCTCCAGGTGCGCGAGCGCCCGCTCGCACTCCTGCGCCTCGCTGTCGGAGTGGAACGGCGAGCGGTAGAGGAACGGCCCCCAGAAGTGGACCACCCCGGCCGCGCCCGTGTCGGACGGCCAGCGCCTCGGGTCGCCGGTCAGGTGGATGGCCGTGGAGGTGGCGCCGTGGTACGAGCGGTACGCGCTGAGCACCTTGTGGCGGCCGGTGTGCAGCCGGGCCATCCGTACGGCGTTCTCGACGGCCTCGGCGCCGCCGTTGGTGAAGAAGATCTTGTCCAGGTCGCCGGGGGTGCGCTCGGCGATGAGCCGGGCGGCCTCCGACCGCGCCTCCACGGCGAAGCCGGGTGCGAAGGTGACGAGCCGGGCGGCCTGCTCCTGGATCGCGGCGACGACCCTCGGGTGCTGGTAGCCGATGTTGGTGAAGACGAGTCCGCTGGTGAAGTCGAGGTAGCGGTTGCCGTCGTGGTCCCAGAAGTACGCGCCCTCCGCGCCGGCGACGGCCGGCGGGTCGATGAGCGCCTGGGCGGACCAGGAGTGGAAGACGTGCGCCCGGTCGGCGGCCTTCACGGCGGCACCGCGGGCCGGGTCGGGAACGGCGGGGGACGGTATCCGGTCAGGGGTCATGGGGGCGAGCGTAAAAGCGTTGGCAGGGCGCGGACAGGGCCAGGTTGTATGGCCGTGGCCGCCGGGGTCGGCAGGGTGTCCGGCCACTGCGGTCCTCGTTGACAGCATTCTGTCTTTTTGACAGACTGCTGTCATCACAGCGTGAAGGTTCGCAGGTACGGATACGGGCGCAGCGCCCAGGAGGCCGCCATGACCAGCACCACCGGCACCACGCACACCACCACCCCCCGCAAGACCGTCCATCTGGCCGTGTACGACACGTTCGCCGACTGGGAGACGGGCCACGCGACCGCCTGGCTGGCACGCGGCGGGTACGAGATCCGCACGGTCGGCCCGACGACCGACCCGGTCACCACCATCGGCGGTCTGCGCATCACCCCCGACCTGGCGCTCGCGGAGCTGTACGCGGACGACAGCGCCATGCTGATCCTCACCGGCGCCGACCTGTGGGACGAGACCGACGACCTGGCGCCGTTCGCCGCGAAGGCCCGCGCGTTCCTCGACGCGGGCGTGCCCGTCGCGGCGATCTGCGGGGCGACCGCCGGGCTGGCCCGCGCGGGGCTGCTCGACGACCGGCCGCACACCAGCTCCGCCGCCCCCTATCTGGAGGCCACCGGCTACAAGGGCGGCAAGCACTACGTGGAGGCCGACGCCGTGACGGCCGAGGACCTCATCACCGCCGGTTCGACGGAGCCGGTCGCCTTCGCCCGCGAGGTGCTGGGCCGCCTCGGCGTGTTCGAGGGCGAGCGGCTGGACGCCTGGTACCGGCTGTTCCACCACTCGGACCCGGCCGCGTACGAGCTGCTCGCCGCCGAGGAGCCGGAGGACGCGTGAGCTCCCGCACCGAGGACCCGGGCGGCCGCGACGGCGGGCACCGCGAGGACGCCGCCGGGGGCCGGGCCCGGCAGGAACTGCTGTCGCGCACGGCGCTGGGCGTGTTCCGGCTGAACGGCCAGCTGCTCGCCGTGTCCGAGGAGTTGGCACGCCCGGCCGGTCTGACGGCCGCCTGGTGGCAGGTGCTGGGCGCCGTCCTGCGCGAGCCGCTGCCGGTCGCCGGGATCGCCCGCGCCATGGGCATCACCCGGCAGAGCGTCCAGCGGATCGCGGACCTCCTGGTGGAGCGGGGCCTCGCCGCGTACGCCCCGAATCCGGCGCACCGCCGCGCCAAGCTGCTCGCGCCGACCGAGGAGGGCCGCGCGGCGGTGGCCCGGATCGCGCCGGGCCACGCGGACCTCGCGGCGCGGCTCGCCGCCGAGCTGGGCGACGAGGCGTTCGCGGAGACCGCCCTGGTGCTGGAGCGCCTGTCGCGCGCCCTCGACGCGGTCAACGCCCGAGGCGGGCACGTCGGGTAAGGTGCCCGGGACGTCACCGGCACATACGGCACCGAGGAGGTGGGACCCATCAACGCCAGGCAAGGCAGGGTGCTCCCCTCGACGGGCGGTACGGCGGTCACGCCGCGGCCGTAGCGGATCCGCCGGGAGCACCGCGCGCATCGCGTACGCGGCCCCGAAAGGCTTCCACGTGTCCACGACCCCCGAAGCACACCCCCGGCACACCCCCGCGTCCGGTCACACCCCGGCGCCCCCGCCCACCCCTTCGCCCCCGCACACCTCCGCCTCCCACGCCCCCGCACCGGAGCCGTCCGGCCACCTCGCGCCCGTCGTCGCGGCGCTGCGTGCCGCCGGGTGCGTGTTCGCGGAGGAGGAGGCGCGGCTGCTGCTGGCCGCCGCCCGCGACAGCGGCGAGCTGGCGGCGATGGTCGCCGCACGGGCCGCCGGCCGGCCGCTGGAACACATCGTCGGCTGGGCCGAGTTCGGAGGCCTGCGCGTGGCGGTGGACGAGGGCGTCTTCGTACCGCGCCGCCGCACCGAGTTCCTGGTGGAGCGGGCGACCGCCCTCGTGCGCGGCCGCGCCCGCCCGCTCGTCGTGGACCTGTGCTGCGGTACGGGCGCGCTGGGCGCCGCGCTCGTCGCGGCCCTGGGCGGCGCGGCCGACCTGCACGCGGCCGACATCGACCCGGCGGCCGTGCGCTGCGCCCGCCGCAACATCGCGCCGCTGGGCGGCCGCGTCCACGAGGGCGACCTGTTCGCGGCGCTGCCGCCCGACCTGCGCGGCCGGGTCGACGTGCTGCTGGCGAACGTCCCGTACGTCCCGACCGCCGAGGTGCCCCTGCTCCCCGCCGAGGCGCGCGTCCACGAGGCGCTGGTCGCCCTCGACGGGGGCGCGGACGGGCTGGAGGTGCTGCGCAGGGTCGCCGCCGACGCGGGCGACTGGCTCGCGCCGGGCGGCAGCCTGCTGTTCGAGACGAGCGCCGCGCAGGCGCCCGCCGCCGCCCGGATCGCGGAGGCGTCCGGGGTGCTCGGCGCCCGGATCGCGTCGTGCGAGGACCGGTACGCGACGGTCGTCATCGCCACCCGGCACCCGCGCCCCGGCCGCACGCCCCGCGGCGACCGCCCGGCCCGCGGCGGCATCGCGCCCCGCGGCCCCCGGGACTGATCGCCCAGCGGCGGTTTCCCGTCAACCACACCAGCCCCACCCGACATCACCGCGGGTCGCAAGGGGTCGGCTCACCGGCGGTACGGCGCTTTCCAGCCGTCCATGCCGCTTTGTGACCGCGCTCACTTCGCCATGATCCGTACCGGACTAGCGTCAACAGCGGCTGACCACCACACAACCGAAAAACCGAAACAGGGGGAACATCATGACGCGTACCCGTGCGCGCATAGTCGCCGTCGGTCTGACCGCCGCGCTGGCCCTTCCGGCCGGCGTCGCCGTCGCCGGCGAGATCAACAACAGCCGCCTGCCCTTCTCGATCGCCACCGCGGGGTCGAAGGAGGACGGCGACCGCTGGAAGGGCACGAGCACCAACCGCGCCAAGGCGTGCGGTGACGTCCCGACCAGCGACCTGAAGACGTTCAGCGCGTACGTCTACCAGGACAAGTCGCTGATGCCGGACCCGAAGATCGCGTCGACGTCGCGGAACTACAAGGACGCCTTCGGCTGCGGCTCCGCGGGCACGACGACCCGGAATGGTAATTACTACACGAAGGCGACCTGGGCGGGCGTCCCCGGAAGCCGTGCCGTCGGCTTCGTCTCCGCCCACAACTGACGCCCCTCACCCACCAGGGAAGTCGTGTCCGTAGAAAGTGACATCGCCGCGGCCGGCACCACGCCGGTCGCGGCGGTCGAGGGCGCCACGGTCCGCTACAAGACCGTGGTCGCCCTCGACGCCGTGCGAGCGGAGTTCCGCCCCGGCACCACCGCGCTGCTCGGCCCGAACGGCGCGGGCAAGACGACGCTGCTCTCGCTGCTGAGCACCGCCCGCCGCCCCGACGAGGGGACCGTCTCGCTGCTGGGCGAGCCGGTCGGCGGGCGGGCCCGGGTGCGCCGGGTCCGCGAGCGCGTCGGCGTGCTGCCCCAGTCGTTCGGCTACTACCCGCGCTTCACCGTCCGCGAGTTCGTCGAGTACGCGGCCTGGCTGCGCAAGGTGCCGCGCGCCCGGCGGGCCGAGCGGACCCGGGAGGCGCTGCGCCTGGTCGAGCTGGAGAAGTACGCCGACCGGCGGATGGGCGAGCTGTCGGGCGGCATGCTGCGCCGCGCCGGGATCGCCCAGGCCGTGGTGAACGAGCCCGCGCTCGTCCTGCTGGACGAGCCGACGGTCGGCCTGGACCCGGCCCAGCGGGTCGGCTTCCGCGGCCTGATCCAGAACCTCGGGGAGCGTGCCGCCGTGGTGATGAGCACCCACCTCGCGGAGGACGTGGCGCACGTCTGCGACCGCGTCCACGTCCTGCTCGACGGGCGGGTCCGCTTCACCGGCTCCATCGGCGAGCTGTGCGCGCGGGCCCCCGGCGACGCGCCCGGCGAGGAGATCAGCGGCCCGGCCGTGGAGGCCGGTTACCTGGCCGTGGTCGGGCCCGGCGGGAACGGGGCCGGGTCGTGACGCGTGTCCTCCTCCACGAGATGCGGCGGGGAGAGGCCGGCAAGGTGGCCCTCCTGTCGGCCGTCGCCGGCGCCTGGTACCTGGCGTCCGCCGACCCCGCGTCCAGCGACTGGATCGGCTGGTGGAACCAGGCGTCCATCAAGGTGCAGGTCTTCGGCGTCATCGTGATGGGCTCCCTGATGAGCGCCGCCGCCGCGTGGAGCGCGAGCCGCTCCCGGCGCACCCGCACCGCCCTGTGGGCGGACACGACACCCCGGGGCGGCTGGCCGCAGGCCCTGCTGCTGTGGGCGGCGGCGTGGCTGTGGTCGCTGGTCGCCTACGCCGTGATGACCGCCATCGCCTTCCAGCGCACCGCGGCCGTCAGCGACGTCACCGAGCCGGTCTGGTCGCCGCTGCTGCTGGGCGCCGCGATGACCGGCCTCCAGATCGCCGCCGGGGTCGCCGCGGGCACACTGCTGCCGACGCGGATCACCGCGCCCGTCATGGGCCTGTTCTGGTACGCGCTGTTCGTCGTCTTCGCGTTCGTGCCCGAGCTGCCCCTCGCGCACCTCTTCCCGGCCATCGACGAGCATCTCGACACGGCGTACGAGCCGCACACGGCCCGCCTGCTCGTCGCGACCGCCTGGTGCGCCGCCGCCGCGCTCACGCTGCTCGCCGTGCCCGCGCTGGTGCGCCGCGCGACGCTGTCGCCGGGCCCGCTCGTCGTGGTGCCCGCGCTGGTCGCCGTGGTGGCCGGGGGCGCGCTGCTCGCCTTCCGCACGCCGGAGTCCCATTCGTACTGGGCGGTGCCGGCGGAGCAGCCCGCGCGGCCGCTCTGCGTCACGGAAGGCCGTACGAAGGCGTGCCTGTGGCCCGCCGACCGGCATCTGCTGCCGGAGGTGACGGCGGCGGCCCGCACGGTGGACCGCGCGCTGGGCACGCTCACCGGCTTCCACCGCTCCTTCTACGAGACCGGCCTCACCCCGCCCGCGGGAGCGGCGAACGGCCCCGGCGGCGCGGGCCCCGGCGGTCCGGGCGCCGCCGAACTGCCCGTCAACCGCCCCGTGGTGGACGAGCGGTCCATGGCCGGGACGATGCTCGACGCCGCGCTCCCGCAGCCGCCCGCCGACTGCGAACCGCGCGTGCTCGACGAGTCGGGCGGCTACCCCGACACGTTCCTGGTCCAGGCCGTGATCCACTCGCGCGCCGGCTTCCCGGCCCCGTACTACGGCGACCGGTTCGGCGCCGCCGTCGAGCGGGTCCTCAAGGCACCGGCCGCCGAGCAGGACGCCTGGCTGAGCGCCGCCGCCCGCGAGATCGCCGCCTGCCGCCCCGTACCGCCGCTCCCCCGGACCGGCCGGTGAACCCCGTCCTCGCGCTCGCCCGCAGCCGCAACGTGCCGCGCGCCGCCGCCGGGGCGCTGCTCGTCGCCCTGGCCGCGACCGTGTTCACCGGCGCCCGGCTGGACTTCCCGGACTTCCGGTACCTGGTGGACTTCAGCGTCCCGATCGCCGCCGTGGCCCCGGTGGCGTACGCGGTGGTCCTGGGCACCACCCTGCACTCCCCCATGGCGCTGCTGGAGCACACGGCGGCGCAACCCCTGGAGGCGTACCGCCGCGCGCACCTGTGCGCCCTCACGCTGCTGGCCGTCGCCCTGTCGGCGCTGCCCATGGCGGCGGGCCTGCCCTTCGAGGTCTTCGCGGCCTCGGCCCGCAACGCGGCCGGATACCTGGGCCTCGCGGTGATCAGCGCCCGCTTCCTCGGCAGCGGCCTGGCGTGGCTGCTGCCGCTCGGCACGTTCGGGCCGACGCTGCTGCTGGGCGTGGGCGAGGACAACACCCCGGAGTGGTGGGCCTGGTCCATCGAGAACGCCGCCACGCCGTCCGCCCTGGTCATCGCCGCCGTACTGTGGCTGACGGCCCTGGTCCTGCCCGGCGCGCCGCCGCGCGCGGACGACCGGGCGGAGGAGTAGGGCCCGCTCCCTGCCTGCCGGGGCGGCGCACCGGGCTCGGCGTGCGCGTTCCGCGCCGGGCGGGGCCCGCTGCCCGGCGGCCCGGCGAAGGCAGGTGCGTACGCGCGGCGGTATGCGAGGATGCGGGCACAGGCCCTGGACCCCCCGTGAAACGCCGGGCCGCATCGAGCAGTTGGCAGGAGGGCAGCCATGAGCGACACACTCCGGTGGTCCACGTCCGGCCGCGGTGACTCCGGTGGCGGCGCGTGCGACGAGGCCGCGGCCTGCTCGCAGGCCGTCCACGGCCGCGACTCCGGGACCCCCGACGGCGGTTCGTCCGCCGTCACCCCCGCGACCAGGGCGGCGTTCCCCGTGGGCGCCACCGCTCCGTGAGAACCGTGATCGCCGGGCGGCTGGTCGAACTGCCCGGCACCATCGCGGCGATCAGGGCCGCGCTGGACGAGGACCGGGTGAAGGTGTTCGACGCGGAGATCCCGCACGTTCCGGTGGCCGAGCTGCCGCTCGCGCTGGCGCGGTGGGCGCTGTCCACGACGGACGCGGACCGGGAGGACGCCGAGCTGTTCGAGCGCCTGTCGCGGGGCGAGGACGTACGGGGGTGAACTGCTACCGCCTCCAGTACGCGCCCCCGGCCGACCTGGCGCTCGACTCGATGGACGCGGCGCTGCGCACGCGCTTCGACGCGGGGATGCGGACGCTGCTGGTGCCGGACCCGTACGGATCCGGCTCGGTGCCGATAGGCCCGGACGAGGACCGGCGGGAGGCCACGGTGTCGGGTGTGGTGATCCGGTACTACGTCAGCCGCGGCGTGGCGACGGTGACGGTGGTACGCGTCGTGTACGTCTGAGGAACCGGCGCGCGCCCCGGCCGCGGACGCCCCCGCCGGCGGCGGCCGGGGCCGGCAGGGCGCCGGCCGTCCCCGGGACGGCGGACAGCGCGGTCGGACGGTCAGGTCGCCCCGGCGGGTGCACCCGCCGGGGGGCCCAGCCGGACCCGGCGTCCGCGGAAGTCGATTGACGCGCCTTCAGGCGGGCGGTTGGCTGCCGGGATGAGTGAAGAACTTCGCATCGAACGGGTCGACGGCGAGCGCGGCGTCGAGGACTGGCAGTTCGTCCACAACACCGTCATCCCCACGCATCTGCTCTCCCTGGACGACGTCCGCGAGCGGTCCGGGCGGAACGTCCTGGAGGTCGCCTACCTCGGTGACACCGTCGCGGGGTGCACCACCGTACGGCCGCCGGGCGGCGACGCGCCGGACACGGCGACGGTGATCGCGCGCGTCCTGCCCGACCACCGGGGCCGGGGCCACGGGCGCGAGCTGTACGCGCGGGCGCTGGGGCAGGCCCGCGAGCTGGGCGCCGCGCGGATCGAGACGGTGGTGTTGTCCTCGAACGAGTCGGGGCTGCGCTTCGCCCTGCGGAACGGCTTCGTGGAGATCGAGCGGTACCTCCTGGAGGGCGACACCATCCCGTGGATAGACCTGCGGCTGGCGTGAAACAGCCGCCCGGGCCCGCCCGCCGGGAAAAACCCTGGGGGGCGGGCCCGGTCATGCGCTACGGTGTACCCATCGAACGAGACGAGACGTCTCGTCTCGCACTACCGAAGCAGACAAGGGGCCGCTCATGCACCGTGAACACCTCGTCACCGCCGCACCCGGCGTCACCCTGTGGGCCGAGGAGCGGGGCGCGGCCGACGCCCCGCCGCTGCTGCTGATCATGGGCGCCCAGGCGTCCGGGATCGCCTGGCCCGACGCGCTGGTGGACGCGCTGGCCGCCCGTCACCGGGTCATCCGCTACGACCACCGCGACACCGGCCGGTCCACCTGGTCCTACGACACGGAGCCGTACGCCGTGACCGACCTGGCGCGGGACGCGGTCGCCGTGCTCGACGCCCTCGGCGTGGACCGGGCGCACGTGGTCGGCATGTCGCTGGGCGGGATGCTGGCCCAGCTGCTCATCGCCGACCGCCCGGAACGGCTCCACAGCGCCACGCTCATCGGCACGAGCGCGCTCAGCACCACCCCGTACACCGCGCCCGACGGGACCGTCACGCCCGTGGAGGAGCTGCCGTCCATCGACCCGCGCATCCTGGAGATGTGGGCCGGCCGGCCCGAGGACCTCGACACGGAGGCCGAACTGGACTGGCGGGTCGAGCACTGGCGGCTGCTGAACGGCGACGGGGTCCCGTTCGACGCGGCGGAGGCGCGGGCGCTGGAGCGGCGCGTGCTGGACCACACCGGTCACGCGCGGGTCAGCACCGCCCACGCGCGCGCCGAGCACTCGGGGATGCTCCGCACCGAAGAGCTGGCGGCGACGGAGGTGCCGACGCTGGTCGTGTCGGCCACCGCCGAGCCCGTGTTCCCGCCGCCGCACCCGCAGCACCTGGCGCAGGTCATCCGGGGCGCCCGCCTGGCGGAGATCCCCGGCATGGGGCACGCCCTCCCGGCCCCGGTGCTGGAGCCGCTGGCGAAGGCGATCCTGTCCCACACGGCGGCGTGAGCCGCGGGCACGGGGATCCTCGCGCGCGCGTCCACGCGCGCGAGGGGGGCACCGGAAGGGGCGGGCCCGTACCGGAGGACGTCCGTACGGGCCCGCCCCCAGGCCTCAGCAGTACAGGTTCGCGCCGGGCGCGACGCCCAGGATCTGGGTGAACTGCTGGTACTTCGTCACCCGGCTCTGCACCTGGGCCGGGTTGCGGCCGTCGCACTCCAGGGCGCCGTTGATGGAGCGGATCGTCTGGCCGAAGCCGGCGCCGGTCACCATGGCGTTGTGCGCGGTCATCGTGCCGGGGCCGTTCTGGGTGTTCCAGTACCAGAGGGCGGTCTTCCACGCGACGGCCGCCTCGCGCTCCACGCGGTGCGGGTTGTTCAGCAGGTCGATGCCGAGGGCGTCGCCGGCCGCCTTGTAGTTGAAGTTCCAGCTGAGCTGGATCGGTCCGCGGCCGTAGTACGCGGCCTGGCCGGCCGGACAGCCGTACGGCTGCGTCGCGTCGCAGTAGTGCGGGTAGTTGGCGGTGTTCTGCTCGACGATGTGGACGAGGCCGCCCGTCTCGTGGCTGACGTTCGCCAGGAAGGCCGCCGCCTCCTGCTTGCTGACGGTGGCGCCGCCGGTCGTCGCGAAGGCCGGGTAGGCGCTGAGCGCCGCCTTGAGGCCGCTGTACGTGTAGAAGGGGTTCCTGTTCGGGAACATCTGGTTGAACTGCGCCTCGGAGACGACGAATCCGGACGGCGCGGGGTCGGTCGGGCCGGGGCCGGGCGTGCCGGAGCCGCAGGCACCCTGGTCGGACCAGACGTCGGAGGCGCCCGGACGCTCGTTCTGCGTCCACCACTTGGCCTGCCAGTTGCGGCCGTTGTACGAGGCGGTGTTGCCGCCCACGTACACGGAGGACGAGCTCCACGGGGCGGCGCAGTCGGCGGCGGACGCGGTGGAGGCGGGGAGGAGGACCGTGAGGCCCGCGGCCGTGGCGAACGCGGCGAGCAGGGCACCGAAGCGTCGTGACACGTCAACACTCCTTCGACGGGTGTGGGGGTGCCGGTCACTCCACCGCATTGGTCTGGACCTGTCAATAGGTCCAGACCAAAAACCGCCAAAGGTCCATGCGCACGACGGGCACGCCCCCCGCCCCGCCCGCACCCCGCACCCGCCCGCGTACGCGAAGGGGCGTCCGGCCACGTCGGCCGGGCGCCCCGTACGCCACCGGGGACCCGCGCCCCCGTCAGCTCGGCACGCGCAGGGCCAGCAGGGCCACGTCGTCCTCGTTCTGCGGAGGCCGCGCCCGCTGGAGCAGCTCGTCCGTGAACGACTCCAGCGGCCGGTGCGCCAGCGACGCCGCGTGCCGCCGCAGCCGGTCCAGGCCCTCGTCCAGCGAACGGCCCGGAGCCTCGATCAGGCCGTCCGTGTACAGCAGCAGCGTCGAGCCCGGCGGCAGTTCGGCCGACGCGTCCGTACGGCTCACCCGCACCCGGTGCGCGCCCAGGCCCAGCAGCACCCCGTGCCCATCGGTCAGATACCGCGCCACCCCGTCACGCGTCACCAGCAGCGGCGGCGGATGGCCGGCGTTCGTCCACGACAGCTCGCACCGCCCCTCGTCCGACACGGTCAGCCGTCCGAACGTCATCGTCGCCATGGACACCTCGGCGATGTGCAGCGACGCGTGGTCCAGCCAGTCCACGATCTTGCTGGGCGGCTCCTTCTGCGACCAGGCGTACGCCCGCAGCATGTTCCGCAGCTGCGCCATCCCCGCCGCCGCGTCCAGGTCGTGGCCCACCACGTCACCGATGGCCAGGGCCAGCACCCCGTCGCTGAGCGCGAACGCGTCGTACCAGTCGCCGCCCACGTGCGACGCGTCCGGCGCGGCCAGGTACCGGGCCGTGATGCCCAGGCCCGGCACCCTCGGCAGCTGCGGCAGCAGATGCCGCTGCATCGTCTCCGCGACCATCCGCTGCCGCTGGTACAGCCGGGCGTTGGCCAGCGCGAGCCCGGCCCGGCGCGTGATGTCCTCCAGCAGCGCCACGTCCGCCGCCGTGAACGCCTCCGGCCGCTGCGACCGGCCCAGCGTCAGCGCCCCGAGGATCTCCCGCAGGCCGCGGATCGGCGAGATCACCGCCGAGTGCATCCCCGTCGCCTCGAACAGCCGCCGCTGCTCCAGGGCCACACCCGAATCCGGCGGCCCCTGATACGTCTCGGGGCCGGCCAGCGCCGACGACTCCCCGCGCAGCGCGCGCGACAGCGGCATCGGCGACTCCTCGGGAACCGGCGGCATCGGGCCCTCCAGGTCCTCCCGGTGCACCAGCGCGTCGCCCTTGGCGTGCACCACCGCCGTACGCCACACCTCGTCGTTCTCGGTGATCAGGTCGACGACCGCCCAGTCCGCGAGCCGGGGCACCACCAGCGCGACCAGCCGCCGCAGCGCCTCGTCCACGTCGAGCGTGGAGGTCAGCGTCGTGGTCGTCTCGGCCAGCAGGGCCAGCCGCTCCAGCTCGCTCAGGGACGCGGCCGGCTCCGGGTTCTCGGCCGGCGCCTGTACGGCGGCGCCCTCCTCGGCGTGGACCACCACCAGCGTCGACGCCGCACCGTCGCCCGGCGCGCACGGCACCGCCAGCCACGACACGGGCAGCAGCGAACCGTCGCCCCGCTCCAGCCACTGCTCCTCACCCTGCCGCGGCCGTCCCGAGAGGATCGCCTGCCGCACCGGGCAGCTGGCGCGGGGCGTCACCTCGCCGTGCCGGTCGCGGTGCAGCACGTCGTGGGCGTCCCGGCCGACGAGCTCCGCCGCCGACCTGCGCAGCAGCGCCTCCGCGTGGCCGTTCACCGCCAGGACCCGGCCGCCCTCGTCCACGAGGTACGCCGCCGCTCCCAGCACGCGCAGCGCCGCCGCGGCGACCGGTCTCGGAGCCTCCCCGGCCCGGTCCGGGGACGGGCCCGCGGACGCGCCGGGAGCCCCGTCCGGTGACTCCTGCCCGGACGGGTCAGCCGCCTGGCTCGCCGTCATCGCTCCTCGCCTCCCGCCCCTGCCCCGGATCGCGCCCCGGAGCTTCCAGTCCCGCCTTCCCCGGCGCCCGGGGCTGACGCCTCGCTGCCGACCATAAGCGGACGGCACGGCACCGCGCACCGCCGCCCGCCCCGGAGACGTACGGAGTTGAACGTCCCATGAACGTACGGCGCCCTCACCCGCCCCACTCCCCCGCACGCCCTACCGTGACCCCACATGTCCCGCCGGACAGCTGTGCGAGCGAGGGGGAGCGCCCGTGGAGTGGTTCAGCGCAGAGAACGTCATCGCCGTCCTGACCGCCGTCCTCGGCGTGCTCGCGTCCATCGCCGCGCTCTGGTACGAGCGCCGGGTCCCGCGCCGCAAACGCCTCGGCTACCGGGTCCAGATGGACACCCCGATCGGCAGCAACGTCCAGGACGGCGCCCGCGCCAACGTACGGCTCGGCCTCTTCGGCGAGGGGCCGGGCGTCGACCTGTCCGACGCCACCCTGGTCCTGCTGCGCATCGAGAACGACGGCCCGCAGAGCGTCGGCGACAACGACTACACGGGCCGCCCGCCGCACGGGCTGACCGTCGAGTTCACCGGCCGGGTGATCCGGGGCGTCGCCGTCACCCAGCCCGGAGACGCCGACCACCTGATGGAGTACTTCACGCCCGACGCCGGGATGCGCCGCGAGGACGGCAAGCTGCACCTGCCGCGCATCCCGCTCAACACGGGTGAGCACTTCAAACTGCTGTTCCTGCTGACCGGCGGCCCGGTCGGCAGCCCCGTCCGCGTCACCGGCGGACTGCTCGACGGGGAGGTGCGGCCCAACACCGCGATCCCCGCCGACGACAAACCGCCCCTGTTCAGCCGCACGGCCCGGCTGATCACCGTGCTGCTCACCGTGTGCGTGATCACCCTGGCCGGACTCGTCGTCGGCGACGACACCCGCCCGCCCATCGGCTGCGCCACCGGCAGCCTCACCCTCGTCGGCTCCACCGCGTTCGCCCCGGTCGCGCAGGAGGCGGCGCGGAAGTACGAGAAGGACTGCCCCGGCTCGAAGGTCACCGTCGACACGCGCGGCTCCACCACCGGCATCCGCGCCCTCGCCGAGGCCGGCGCCCGCGACAGGAGCGGCGCGCCGGCCGTGATCGCCCTGTCCGACGGCCCGAAGCCCGGACGCGGGTACGAGGCGCTGCGGGGCAACCGGGTCGCGGTGTCCGTGTTCGCCATGGTCGTCAACGACCGGGTGCGGCTGCGCGGGCTGACCACGGCGCAGGTGCGGCGCGTCTACCGGGGCGAGGTGCGGCGCTGGTCCGAACTGGGCGGCCCCGACCTGCCCATCGCCCTGGTCAGCCGCAACACCAACTCGGGCACGCGCGAGGTGTTCCAGCGGCGCGTGCTCGGCGGCTACGAACCGGCACCCTCGTCCGTGGACTGCCGCGAGAAGGCCGATCCCTCGGCGCGGGTGCTGCGCTGCGAGGTCGACTCGACGGCGCAGGTGATGGCGACGGTGGCGCAGGTGCCGGGGGCGCTGGGCTACAGCGAGGTGCGGTCCGGGCAGGACGTGCCGGGGGTGCGGCGGCTCGCCCTCGACGGGCGGGAGCCGTCGGTGGACGACACGGCGGAGAGCGGGTACCCGTACCGGGAGATCGAGTACGCGTACACGTACGGGCGGCCGCCCGCGGACTCCCTGGCCTCGAGCTTCCTCCACTACCTGCTGCGGGGCCCTGGCCAGGAGGTCATCCGCACGCACGGCCACACCCCCTGCGCCTCCCCCGACGCCTACCCCCTCTGCACCTGACCCCCTCCGGACCCGCTACCGCAGCGGGCCGCACCCGCCCCCGTTGTGGGCAGTCGTTCCGCTGTGGCGGAACGGGTGGGCACAACGGGGTGCCCCGCCCGGGAGAGGGCCCACCTGGGCGTGAGGCGCGGTAACGGGGCGGGGGGCGCAGGCCCCGAAGGCAGCGGGTGCGGAAAGAAGAAAGACTCCCGGGTGTGCCGGGAGTCTTCGGAGCCGCCTGTCGGAATCGAACCGACGACCTCAAGATTACAAGTCAAGCGCTCTAGCCAACTGAGCTAAGGCGGCAGCCCGGCCAGTGTAACCAACCCCAGCAGCGCCGAAGGCGAAAATTTCGGCCGCCCCGAACTGCTGACACAACCCGTCCCGCCAGGTACCGTCACCGGGAAGTTCACCTAGGTGGACGAGACACACATCCTTCCTTTACTCGGATCGTCCGGCACGTTCCTGCCGGTGAAGGGACCCATCACCATGGCGTCTGTCACGTTCGACAAGGCCACCCGGCTCTACCCGGGCGGCACCAAGCCCGCCGTCGACCAGCTCGACATCGAGATCGCGGACGGCGAGTTCCTCGTCCTCGTCGGTCCCTCCGGCTGCGGCAAGTCCACCTCGCTGCGCATGCTCGCCGGCCTGGAGGACGTCAACAGCGGCGCGATCCGCATCGGTGACCGCGACGTCACCCACCTGCCGCCGAAGGACCGGGACATCGCCATGGTGTTCCAGAACTACGCGCTCTACCCGCACATGACCGTCGCCGACAACATGGGCTTCGCCCTGAAGATCGCCGGCGTGAACAAGGCGGAGATCCGCAAGAAGGTCGAGGAGGCCGCGAAGATCCTCGACCTGACCGAGTACCTCGACCGCAAGCCGAAGGCGCTCTCCGGCGGTCAGCGCCAGCGCGTCGCGATGGGCCGCGCCATCGTCCGCGAGCCGCAGGTCTTCCTCATGGACGAGCCGCTGTCGAACCTCGACGCCAAGCTCCGCGTCTCGACCCGTACGCAGATCGCCTCGCTGCAGCGCCGCCTGGGCATCACCACCGTGTACGTCACGCACGACCAGGTCGAGGCCCTCACCATGGGCGACCGGGTCGCGGTCCTCAAGGACGGCCTCCTCCAGCAGGTCGACACCCCGCGCAACATGTACGACCGCCCCGCGAACCTCTTCGTCGCCGGCTTCATCGGCTCCCCCGCCATGAACCTGGTCGAGGTCCCGATCACCGACGGCGGCGTGAAGTTCGGCAACAGCGTCGTGCCCGTCTCGCGCGAGGCCCTCTCCGCGGCCACCGCCAAGGGCGACACGACCGTCACGGTCGGCATCCGCCCCGAGCACTTCGACGTCGTCGAGCACGGCGGCGCCGACGCCGCGCAGAGCCTCGCCAAGGACTCCGGCGCCCCGGCCGGCCTGGCCGTCCTGGTCAACGTGGTCGAGGAGCTCGGCGCCGACGGCTACGTCTACGGCTCCGCCCACGTCGGCGGCGCCCAGAAGGACCTCGTCGTCCGCGTCGGCGGCCGCTCCATCCCGGCGAAGGGCTCCGAGCTGCACGTCGTCCCGCGCCCGGGCGAGCTGCACGTCTTCTCCACCTCCACCGGCGAGCGCCTCAGCGACTGACGCCCGACCGGCCGCGCCCCGAGGGGCGCGCACCGACCGCCGTACGGCTCCGCGTGCTCCACGCGGAGCCGTACGCGTTTGGGGATCTTGCAAAACAACACGTACCGAAAAACCCCGGCACTTCGCCCATTCCGGGTGACGCCGTCAACATCGAGGCGCGGCGGAGGTAACGAAACCTCCCTCGTGAGAGTGACTAAGCGTCCCCGAAACTTCACCGAGCGCTACGCTCGCCTCCGTGAACCAGACAGCCCGCCGCATCGGCCGCTCCCTCGCCCTCGTCCTGCCCGTCGTCCTGGTCCTCTCCGGCACGCTCGCGGTCTCCAGCGTGCCCTGGGCGGGCCAGCAGCGTTCGGACCAGCTCCTCACCGCGTCCGCGGAGAACGTCTCGGTGCCGCCGGCCAAGGACACGCCGCGCGCCCCGCAGGACGTGCTCCGCGACCGCCTCGTGAGCGAGCTGGAGCGCAAGGACCCCGGCGTCGCCCTCACCGCCCTCCAGCGCGCCGTGGAGAACAGCCCCTCCCTCGCCCCGCACTGCATGGCGATCGCCCGCGACCTCGGCGCCGCCGCCGTGCGCGTCTACGGCCCGACGAAGGCGCAGTCCTACTCGCGGCCTGTGTGCGACACGTCGTTCGCCGGTGGCGTCGCCTCCGCGAGCTGAGCACGCGACCCGCGCACGGCCCGCACGGCGACCGCCGGGTGCCGCGTCCCGCACGCGGGCTCCGGGCCCGGCCCGCACCGGGCGGCCAGCCGTCCGCGGACCGGCGCCGTACGCCTATCGTGCCCGGTATGCACACCACTCCGACGCAGGCCGTGGTCCTGGCGGGCGGCCAGGGCTCGCGACTGCGCCCCTACACCGACGACCGCCCCAAGCCGATGGTCGAGATCCCGGGTACCGGGACCCCGATCATCGGCCATCAGCTGTCCTGGCTCGCCGCCGAGGGCGTGTCCCACGCCGTCGTCTCCTGCGGGCACCTCGCCGACGTCCTGCGCCAGTGGCTCGACGGCGCCGACCTGCCGCTGCACGTCACCACCGTCGTGGAGGACGAGCCGCTGGGCCGCGGCGGCGGCCTCAAGTACGCGGCGGCGCACCTGCCGCACCCCGACGAGCCCTGGTACGCGACGAACGGCGACATCTGGACCCGGTTCTCGCTGCGCGAGATGGCCGGCTTCCACGCCGAGCGCGACGCGACCGCCACCCTCGCCCTGGCCCGCCCCCGCATCCCGTGGGGCGCCGTCGAGACCGACGCGTTCGGCCACATCACCGACTTCATCGAGGCGCCGCCGTCGCCGTATCTGATCAACGCGGGCGTATACGTCTTCTCCGCCGCCTTCCGCGACCTGCTGCCCGAGCGGGGCGACCACGAGCGCACCACGTTCCCCCGCCTCGCCCGTGAGCGCCGCCTCGCCGGCTTCCCGCTGCCGCAGGGCGCGTACTGGAGGGCCATCGACACGGCGAAGGACCTGACGGAGGCCGCCAGGGAACTGGCCGCCCACACCCCCGTACCGGACGCCTAGGCCCGCTCGTCGCGGCGGGTGCGGGCGCGGACGTGCATGCGCTCGCCCTGGCGGCCGAAGATCGACAGGATCTCCACCGGGCCGCTCCCCGCGCTGCCGAACCAGTGCGGCACGCGGGTGTCGAACTCGGCGGCCTCGCCGGGCCCCAGCACCACGTCGTGGTCGCCGAGCACCAGCCGCAGCCGGCCCGCCAGCACGTACAGCCATTCGTGTCCCTCGTGCACCCGCGGGTCGGGCGTGGACCGGTCGGCCGGGATGACCATCTTGTACGTCTGGAGCGGGCCGGGCTGCCGGGTGAGCGGCACCACGGTCGAGCCGTGCACGGTGCGCGGCTTGAGCCGTACCCGCGGATCGCCCACGTCGGGCGCGCCGACCAGTTCGTCCAGCGGCACCTGGTGGGCCTGCGAGAGGGGCAGCAGCAGCTCCAGCGTGGGGCGGCGCTGACCGGTCTCCAGGCGGGACAGGGTGCTGCGGGAGATCCCGGTCGCCTCGGACAGCGCGGCGAGGGTCACCCCGCGCCGCCTGCGCAGCTCCCGCAGCCGGGGCCCCACCCCGGCGAGCGCCCGCTCCAGGCCTGCGGGCCCCTCCTCGGAGGGCCGCCGGGCGTGGTCCTTGGTGTCGTGCTGCCGCATGCCGGTCATTGCACCCCGCCCGTTCCCGCACCGGCAACAGCTGTTGCCGTTTCCGGGAAAGCCGCCGCGACCGCGAGACCCCGGACACGCCGGAGGGCGGCCACCCGGCACCTGTCCGTGCCGGATGACCGCCCTCGTGCGGCTGGTGGAGGTCAGCCGAGGAGGCCGCCCAGCGGATTGCGGTTGCCTCCCGAGCCGCCGCCCGAGGTGCCGCCCGACGAGCCGCCGCCGTCGTCCGTGCCGCCCGTCCCCGAGCCCTCGTCGCCGCCGCCCCCGCTGTCGGAGCCGCCGCTGGAGGTGGGGCCGGCGCTGGTCACCGGGGGCGGCTCGGGGCGGGGCTCCTGCGGTGCCTCGCCGACGCCCTGGGTGGCCGTGGGCTGCTCCTCCCGGACGGACCCGGACTCGGACACCGGGTCCTCCTCGGACTGCAGGCCGGCCGTCGGGCTCTCGCTAGGCGCGGCCGACTCGGACGGGGACGCCGACTCGGACGGCTCCGGCTCCTCGGCCGACGTGCTCGCGGACTCGCTCTGCGCGGGCTCCTCGGGGAGCGGCTGGCCCGGCAGGTGGTTGGTCGGGTCGTCGTTCGGACCCGGCACGGTGATCAGGTCGGACGACCGTACGGCCCCGCCGAGGACCGAACCGACCAGCAGCGTCAGGCCCACTACGACGGCCGCGACGACCGCGCCCCGCCGCAGCACCCGGCGGCGCAGCGCCCACAGCGCGGCGCGCGGGCCGAGCGTCCGCCACGCCTCGCCGGCGAGGCGGCCGTCCACGGAGTACACCGGCGCCCCGGCGATGATCAGCGGCGACCAGGCGGCCAGGTAGATGATGTCGGGCGCGTCGTACACGGGCACGGCCCGCCAGCTCACGGTCAGCAGCAGCGCCGCCGACAGCAGCGCGCCGAACACGGCGGCGACCCGCTGCCACAGGCCGAGGATCGTCAGGACACCCACGATGACCTGGGCGAACGCCACGGTGAGACCCGATCCGACCGGATGGGCCAGCGCGAAGTCCCGCAGCGGCTCGGCGAGCGGCCACGGGTCCAGCGAGGTCAGCCAGCGGACCATCGAGCCGCGCTCGCCGCCGTCGAAGTAGACCGGGTCGCAGAGCTTGCCCATCCCGGCGTACACGGAGATGAGGCCGAGGAAGACGCGCAGGGGCAGCAGCACCACCCCGAGGTTCATCCGGCGGCCGGGGTAGTAGGCGTGCCGCTGGTGCGCGGCGGAGCCCTCGCTGTACGTGCGGTGGCCGTCGGTCCCGTACCGCTCGTCCTCGTCGAGCCGGTCGTCGGCGGTGTCGTACCCGTCCTCGTACCGCTCGCCGTAGCCGCCGGTGCCGTACGCGCCGCCGTGGCCGGAGCCGTACGCGGGCTCGTAGCGGGAGCCGTACCCGCGTGCGCCCGTGTCCGCGGTGTCGTCGGGGCGGTCGTAGGCGCCCTCGGCGCGCCGCATGGGCGGCAGCAGCGGGGCGTCGGGGAGGGGCGCGGGGGCGCGCTGCCCGCCGACGACCGGCGTCGGCAGCGTGTCGTCGCCGTAGCCGACGCGCGGGAGGGTCTGGGTGGTGCCCGCTCCCGCGTCGGCGCCGAGCTCCACGCGCGGCACGGCCGCCGTGCGGTCGTAGGTGTCGAGGGCCGCCGAGTCGCGCACGGCCTGGAGGAGTCCGGTCGCTCCGGGGTCGCCGGGCGAGGACTTGCCGGTCCACACGAGCGGCGCCCGCCGCCGGACCCCGCCGGGTGCCGCGCCGCTCATGGCGGGGACGCGGGCGGGGTCGGCGAACCGGGGCTTCCTGACCGGGGCGAGCTGTACCCGGAAACTGGCGTGGTTCACGATGACCTGCGCGGGGTCGCTGTTCACCTTGACCATGCTCAGCGCGGGCTGATCATCGAAGCCGGGCCGGGGCGTTCTGGTGTCCACACTCATCTAACCGAGTGACGGCGGGTTAGGACACTGCCTTGACGGCCCCCAAATGTCCGAGACCCGTCAACATCGTGACGGGTCCCGGAACTCCGCGTGCCGGGGCGTTCCCCGCGGCGCGGTGCGGTCAGGCGCGGCGGCGCGCCGCCTCGTACAGCACGACCCCGGCCGCGACGCCGGCGTTCAGCGACTCGGCGCCGCCCGGCATGGGGATGCGCACCAGGTAGTCGCAGGTCTCGCCGACGAGGCGGGACAGGCCCTTGCCCTCGCTGCCGACCACGATGACGACCGGACCGGCCAGCGCCTCCAGGTCGCCGACCTCCGTCTCGCCCTCGGCGGCGAGGCCGACGACGGTGAGGCCGGCCTTCTGGTACGCCTCCAGGGCGCGCGTCAGATTGGTGGCGCGCGCGACCGGCGTACGGGCGGCCGTACCGGCGGACGTCTTCCAGGCGCCCGCCGTCATGCCGGCCGCGCGGCGCTCCGGGACGACCACACCGTGACCGCCGAAGGCCGACACGGAACGGACGATCGCGCCGAGGTTGCGCGGGTCGGTGACGCCGTCGAGGGCGACGATCAGCGGCTCCTCGCCCTCGTCGTACGCGGCGGCGGCCAGGTCCTCCGGGTGGGCGTACTCGTAGGGCGGGACCTGGAGGACGAGGCCCTGGTGGTTCAGGCCGTTCGTCATCCGGTCGAGCTCGGCGCGCGGGGCCTCCATCAGGTGGATGCCGCCCCGGTCGGCGGCGAGCTTCAGCGCGTCGCGCACCCGCTCGTCGTTGTCGATGAACTGCTGGACGTACAGGGTCGTCGCGGGCACGCCGTCGCGCAGCGCCTCGAAGACCGGGTTGCGCCCGACGACCATCTCGGACTGGCCCTTGCCGCCGCGCCGGGCGACCGGGCGGCGCGCGGCCTGCTTGGCCTTGGCGTTGGCGACGCGGTTCTTCACATGGCCCTTGCGCATGTGCGCGGGCGGCGTCGGGCCCTTGCCCTCGAGGGAGCGGCGCCGGTTGCCACCGCTGCCTACCGTCGCGCCCTTCTTGTTGCTGGTGCGGCGGTTCCTGCGCTGGCTGTTTCCGGCCATGACCTACCTGTCTGTCGTCAAACGTCAAGTCGTGCGTGCGTGTGCGGGGTGCCGCCCGGCCGGACCGGGCGGCACCTCAAGAGTGCGTCAGCGGGCGCCGAGCGTCCAGCGAGGCCCGTCCGGGCCGTCCTCGATGACGAGCCCGGACTGCCCGAGCTGGTCGCGGATGGCGTCCGCGGTGGCCCAGTCCTTGCGGGCGCGGGCCGCCTCCCGCTGGTCGAGGACCATCCGTACGAGGCTGTCCACGACGCCGTGCAGGTCCTGGCCCGCTCCGGCCTCACCCGCCCAGTGCGGGTCGAGCGGGTCGAGCCCGAGGACGCCGAGCATCGCCCGGACCTCGGCGAGCCGGGCGACGGCCCCGTCCTTGTCGTCGGCGGCCAGCGCGCTGTTGCCCTGCCGGACCGTGTTGTGGATGACGGCCAGCGCTTGCGGGACGCCCAGGTCGTCGTCCATGGCCTCGGCGAACGCGGGCGGCACCTCGGCGGCGGGCTCCACGGTCCGGCCGGCCTTCTCGACGACGCGCTGGACGAAGCCCTCGATCCGCGCGTACGCGGCGTCCGCCTCGCGCAGGGCCTCCTCGCTGTACTCGATCATCGACCGGTAGTGCGGGGTGCCCAGGTAGTAGCGCAGGACGACGGGGCGCCACTGCTTGACCATCTCGGAGACGAGCACCGAGTTGCCGAGCGACTTCGACATCTTCTCGCCGCTCATGGTGACCCAGGCGTTGTGCACCCAGTACCGCGCGAACCCGTCGCCGTACGCCTTGGCCTGGGCGATCTCGTTCTCGTGGTGCGGGAAGACCAGGTCGAGGCCGCCGCCGTGGATGTCGAACGACCCGCCCAGGTACTTGTGGGCCATGGCCGAGCACTCCAGGTGCCAGCCGGGGCGGCCGCGGCCCCACGGGGTCTCCCAGGTCGGCTCGCCGGGCTTGGCGGCCTTCCACATGGCGAAGTCCCGCGGGTCGCGCTTGCCGGTCTCGCCCTCGCCCGACGGCTGGCGGAGGTCGTCCAGGTCCTGCCGGGACAGCTCCAGGTAGCCGGGGAAGGAGCGCACGTCGAAGTAGACGTTGCCGTCCGCCTCGTAGGCGTGGCCCCGCTCGATGAGGCCGCGCATCATCTCGACCATCTCGGTGACGTGCCCGGTGGCTCGCGGCTCGTACGTGGGCGGCAGGCAGCCGAGGGCCCGGTAGCCGTCGTTGAAGGCGAGCTCGTTCTCGTACCCGATCGACCACCACGGGCGGCCCTGCTCGGCGGCCTTGGCGATGATCTTGTCGTCGATGTCGGTGACGTTGCGGACGAACGTCACGTCGTAGCCGCGGTAGGCGAACCAGCGGCGCATGATGTCGAAGTTCAGCCCGGACCTGATGTGCCCGATGTGCGGGGCCGCCTGCACGGTGGCGCCACACAGGTAGATCGAGACACAGCCCGGTTCGAGGGGGGCGAAGTCGCGGATCTGCCGGGCGCTGGTGTCGTACAGCCGAATAGTCACCACTCCAGGGTAGTGGGCGGCCGCCTGTGCCCACGCCCGTCCCTCGCGGCGGGCCGCGGGGGACGGGGCCGTGCGTCCGGCGGTGCGGGGGGCGCGGCCGGACGCGGTGCTAAGGGCGGCGGACGACCAGGGCGGTGGCGATGGCGGCCAGGCCCTCGGCGCGCCCGGTGAGCCCGAGCCCGTCGGTGGTCGTGCCGGACACGGCGACGGGCGCGCCGACCGCCGCGCTCAGCGCCGCCTGGGCCTCGGCGCGCCGCTTGCCGACCTTGGGGCGGACGCCGATGACCTGCACGGCGACGTTCCCGATCTCGTACCCCTCCGCGCGGACGATCCGGGCCGCCTCCGCGAGGAGCGTGACGCCGGAGGCGCCGGACCACTCGGGGCGGCCGGTGCCGAAGTGCGCGCCGAGGTCGCCGAGCCCGGCGGCGGAGAACAGCGCGTCGCACGCCGCGTGCGCGGCCACGTCGCCGTCGGAGTGCCCGGCGAGCCCGAACTCCTCGCCCTCCCAGAGCAGTCCGGCGCACCACAGCTCCCGGCCGCGCTCGAAGGCGTGGACGTCCGTGCCGATGCCGACCAGCGGCAACGCGAAGCCGTTCTCAGAAGCCATCGTTGACCCTCCTGCGCGCCAGGACCGCCTCCGCGAGGACGAGGTCGAGCGGGCGCGTCACCTTGAACGCCTCCTCGTGGCCGGGCACGGCGACGACCGGGACGCCGAGCCGCTCCACCATGCTCGCGTCGTCGGTGACCTCGCCGGTGACCTCCCGGTGGGCGCGCACGAGCGTGGCCCGGTCGAAGCCCTGCGGGGTCTGCACGGCGCGCAGCCGGGCCCGCTCGGGCGTGCCGAGGACCGGCTCGGGCGCGCCGCCGGCGGCCGGTTCGACCTCCTTGACGGTGTCCGCGAGCGGCACTGCGGGCACGACGGCGGGCGCGCCCCCGTCCCGTACGGCCTCGATGACCGCGTCGACGGTGTCGACCGGGACGAGGGGGCGGGCGGCGTCGTGGACCAGGACGGTGGTGACCGATTCGGGCAGCGCGTCCAGTCCGTGGCGTACGGACTCCTGGCGCGTCGCGCCGCCGGGGACGACGACGACCTCGGTGCGCTCGGGCGCAGGGTACTCGTCGAGCAGCGCCCGTACGCCGGCCACGTCGTCCGGCGGCGCCACGACGACGACCAGGGACACGGCGCGCGACGCGGACATGGCCCGCACGGCGTGGACCAGCATGGGGGTGCCGCCCAGGGTGCGGAGCGCCTTGGGGGCGCCCGGTCCGAGCCGTACGCCTCGGCCCGCGGCGGGGATGACCGCCGCGGTACGGGCAGGAGGTGCTGCGTCTGACATCGGTTGCACTCCGGCAGGTTTGTTTACTCGGCCGACATGGGTATGGCCACAGCGCGGGCGCGACGCCCTGACCGGACCCTTCCGTGACGCCGGTCGAGCGGGCCGCCTGGTACGGGGATTTCGTACGGGTACGAACATGCCGCAGCGCCCGGCGACGGAGCTGTGGGATCACAGCATGTCATCGGGCACCGCGGCAGTGTCGCTGCATGGGCCATCTGAGGCGTACCGCACAGGGGGAACCGCTCAGGCGGCGACCCACTCGGGCAATCAGCGCTCGGGACTCGCGGTCCGGCCGCTTCCCGCCGGTGCGGCGGGGGAGGCGGTGGTGCCGCGGGCCGGAAGGCCGCGCGTCAGGACGCGAGGACCTCGTCGAGCAGGGCCTCGGCCTTGTCTTCGTTGGTGTTCTCCGCGAGCGCGAGCTCGCTGACGAGGATCTGGCGCGCCTTCGCGAGCATCCGCTTCTCTCCGGCGGAGAGACCGCGCTCACGCTCGCGGCGCCACAGGTCGCGCACTACTTCCGCGACCTTGATGACATCGCCGGAGGCGAGCTTCTCGAGGTTCGCCTTGTAGCGACGGGACCAGTTCGTGGGCTCCTCGGCGTACGGCGCGCGCAGCACCTCGAAGACCCGGTCCAGCCCGTCCTGGCCGACCACATCGCGCACACCGACGAACTCCGCATTGTCCGCCGGGACACGTACCGTCAAGTCACCCTGGGCGACCTTGAGCACCAAGTAGGTCTTGTCCACGCCTTTGATCTGGCGAGTTTCGATGGCCTCGATCAGCGCGGCCCCGTGATGGGGATAGACCACGGTGTCGCCAACCTTGAACGTCATGTGACAGGTACCCCTTCCGTGGCTATCCAGAGTAACACGGATACGGCTTCTTCTGAATGGCGTTTTCGCAGGTCAGGGCATATCTCAGGGCTTGACAACAGCTGCGCGGACGTGCTGCGGCGGGCCCGCGCGGGCGGGTATCCGCAGGTCGGAGCGGCTGTGGACGCGGTCCGAAACGCCTCGATCACGGACACCCGGAGGGTCGACGGAGGGGTGGAACATCCGGTTTTGTCGGGTTCGATGGCGTCCAGTTCCGGTACTCCGTTCGGTTGTCGGTCACCCGTACGGACGGTTGCCGGGCACTTTCCCGAATTGATCACAGGTGGCTTTTCCGTGGGGAATGTGTGAGCGCCGCAGAATTGATCAAGCCACTTATGCGAACGCGCCGAGAACGCCGCCGGCGCCCCGGGGCGGCCGCCGCCCGCCGCGCCCCCGGCGCGCGGCCCGCCGGGGGCGCGGGCGCGGCCCGGTGGCCGTACAGGGCGGGTCGGGTGCGGGGCGGGGACACGGGGTCGGTAACCTGAGCCCGCTGACCGCTCCTTGATCCGGTCCGGTCCCGCCGGTCCGGCACGGGGAGGTGGCAGTCGCACCGACCGTGCCCGTCCTCTAGTCCGTACGTCTAGGAGTTGCCGCCGCCGTGAGCCGCAGCCTTCGACGCGGCGCCATCGCCGCCACCGCCCTCGTGATCTCCCTCGCCTCGCTCACCGCTTGCGGCGCGGGCAACGACGCACAGACCCTCCAGATCAGGCCGGACAACGCCACCACCACGGTGGGCGACATCAAGGTCCAGAACGCCCTGATGATCACCCCGGTCGAGGGCGAAGGCCCGGCGGCCGTCTCCGCGACCCTCTTCAACGACGGCTCCAAGGCCGAGACGCTCGAGGGCGTCCAGCTGCCGGGCTCCGGCGCCAAGGCCGAGCTGAAGCCCGCCAAGGGCTCCGGCCCGCTCACCATCCCGGCGGGCGGCTCCCTGATCCTGGGCGGCGAGGGCAACGCCTCCGTCGTGGTCGAGGGCCTGAAGGGCTCCGCCAAGGGCGGCGTCCAGGAGGTCGTCTTCCAGCTCAGCGAGACGGGCGACGTCAAGCTCAAGGCGCTCGTCTTCGCCTCGGAGGGCTACTACGAGGGCTTCGGCCCGACCGGCGCCCCGTCCTCCCCCGCCGCGTCCCCGACCGGCTCCCCCGCCCCCTCGGGCTCGCCGTCCGGCTCCCCGGCCCCGACCGGCTCCCCCGCCGGTACGCCGGGCGCGTCGCCGGCCGGTTCGGCCCCGGCCTCGCAGCCGGCCCACGGCGAGGGCGGCGACAGCCACTGACGCCCCCGCCCCGGCGTACGCGCGGGGCGCGAGCACCACGAAGGGCGCCCCACCGGTCCGTACGACCGGTGGGGCGCCCTTCGTGTACGGGGGCGATGCGCGCGGCGGGTCCGGCAGCGCCCCTCGGCGCCGCTCTACGGCTCGAACTTGTAGCCGAGGCCGCGGACCGTGACCAGGTAGCGCGGGGCGCCCGGGTCCGGCTCGATCTTGGCGCGCAGCCGCTTGACGTGCACGTCGAGGGTCTTGGTGTCGCCCACGTAGTCCGCGCCCCACACCCGGTCGATGAGCTGCATCCGCGTCAGCACGCGGCCCGCGTTGCGCAGCAGCATCTCCAGCAGGTCGAACTCCTTCAGCGGCAGGTCCACCTTGCTGCCGTCCACCGTCACCACGTGCCGGTCGACGTCCATCCGGACCGGGCCCGCCTCCAGGGCCGCCGGGGCGGTCTCCTCCGGCTCCCCGCGGCGGCGCAGCACCGCGCGGATGCGGGCGACCAGCTCCCGCGACGAGAACGGCTTCGTCACGTAGTCGTCGGCGCCTATCTCCAGGCCGACGACCTTGTCGATCTCGCTGTCCTTGGCGGTGACCATGATGACCGGCACGTTCGACCGGCCGCGGAGCTGGCGGCACACCTCCGTGCCCGGCAGCCCGGGGAGCATCAGGTCCAGCAGGACGAGGTCGGCGCCGTTGCGCTCGAACTCGTCGAGGCCGTCCGGCCCGGTGGTCGCGACTGCTACCTCGAATCCCTCCTTGCGGAGCATGTACGACAGGGCGTCGCTGAAGGACTCCTCGTCCTCGACGACAAGCACTCGGGTCACGGAAGGACCTCCGGGGCGGTGAAAGGTTCGTTGGCGATCTCGGAGCCGGTGGTACGGCGGTCCCGATCACGGCCGGCGGCCGCTTCGGGAAGACGAAGGGTGAAGGTGGAACCCTGGCCCTCGGTGGACCATACGGTCACCTCGCCGCCGTGCGAGGCGGCCACGTGCTTGACGATGGCCAGGCCCAGGCCCGTACCGCCGGTGGCGCGGGAGCGGGCCGGGTCGACGCGGTAGAAGCGCTCGAAGATGCGCTCCTTGTCCTTGTCGGGGATGCCGATGCCCTGGTCGGTGACGGCGATCTCGACGAGGTCCCCGCCGGGCGCGGTGACCCGCCGGGCGGCGATGCCGACGCGGGTGTGGGCCGGGGAGTAGTTGACGGCGTTCTCGACGAGGTTGCCGAGGGCCGCGGCCAGCTGGCCCCGGTGGCCCCAGACCCGCAGGTCGGTGGCGCCGCCGGCGGCCATGGTGATGTTCTTGGTGGTGGCCGTGTGCCGGGAGCGGTCGATGGCCTCGGCGACCAGCTCGTCCACGCGGACCGGCTCGGCGTCCTCCAGCGGGTCGTCGTTCTGCACGCGGGAGAGGTCGATCAGCTCCTGCACCAGGTTGGTCAGCCGGGTCGCCTCGATCTGCATGCGCCCGGCGAACCGGGTCACCGCCTCCGGGTCGTCGGCGGCGTCCATGACCGCCTCGGACAGCAGGGACAGCGCGCCGACGGGCGTCTTCAGCTCGTGGCTGACGTTCGCGACGAAGTCGCGCCGTACGGCCTCGATGCGGCGGGCCTCCGTCAGGTCCTCGACCAGCAGCAGCACCAGCCGGGAGCCGAGCGGCGCCACCCGCGCGGAGACCGCCAGGGCCTCGCCGCGTCCCGTGCCGCGCCGGGGCAGGTCGAGCTCGACCTGGCGTATCTCACCGTCGCGGCGGGTGTCGCGCGCCATCTGGAGCATCGGCTCGACGGCCAGCTTCCCGCCCCGCACCAGGCCCAGCGCGTACGCCGCCGAGCTGGCCTTCACCACGGAGTCGCTCTCGTCCAGCACGACGGCGGAGGAGCGCAGCACGGAGAGGACCGTGTCCACGCCGGGCGGCAGTACGGCGTCGGTGTGCAGGGAGGTCCGGGTGGGCCTCGCCTGGTCGCGCTCGCTCCAGCGGAACGCGAGCATGGCGATGACACCGGTGAGCAACCCGGCGATCGCTGCCACTGCGGCGACCGCCGCGTTCACGTCCATGCATCCAGGTTAGGCATGGTCAACGGTGCGCTCCCAGCCGTCCGAGTGGCTGCTCGAACAGTCGTCGCCCAGAGTTCACCGAGGGGACGGTGACGGTTCACTTGTGAGGGAGGCACCCGACTTGTCCCCGCCGGACCGTGGGAACGTGGGGTCCTGGCACCACCAGAGCACGAACCAGCCCCACCGGGACCCCGAGCGTAGTGAGAGAGGGACATCCATGCGGGACGCGTACCACGAGGAACTGGACTCGATCGGCGAAGGCCTCGTCGAGATGGCCCGGCTGGTCGGGTCGGCGATCGGGCGCGCCACGACGGCGATGCTCGACGCCGACCTGAAGCTGGCGGAGGCGGTGATCGCCGCCGACCAGAAGATCGACGACCTCCAGCACGACCTGGAGGCCCGGGCGATAGCCCTGCTGGCCCGCCAGCAGCCGGTGGCGACGGACCTGCGCATCGTCGTGACCTCGCTGCGCATGAGCGCCGACCTGGAGCGCTCCGGCGACCTGGCGCAGCACGTGGCGAAGCTGGCCCGGCTGCGGTTCCCGGACCGGGCGGTCCCGGGCGACCTGCACGCCACGATCCTGGAGATGGGCCAGCTCGCCCAGCGCCTGATGGCCAAGGCGGCGGAGGTCATCATCACCAAGGACGTCGACCTGGCGCTCCAGCTGGAGCAGGACGACGACGAGATGGACCTGCTGCACCGGACGCTGTTCCAGCACCTGATGGACGACCGCTGGAAGCACGGCATCGAGACGGCCGTGGACGTGACGCTGCTGGGCCGGTACTACGAGCGGTTCGCGGACCACGCGGTGTCGGTGGCGAAGCGCGTGGTGTACCTGGTGACGGGCGAGCACGCGGACGAGCTCCAGCAGCCGGAGGCGCCGGTGGAGGGGGCGTAGGCCCCGGCCGGCGGCGGCTGCCGGGCCGGGGGGTCCGGCCGGGGGGCGGGCTGCCTGGCCGGCCGGCGGCGGCTGCCGCGCCGGGCGGTCAGGCCCGGCGGGGTCGGCGTGCTCGGCCGTTCGGGTGAACGCCGTCTCACCCCCATGCGCCGTTGATGCGCCCTCCCCGGTGGGCGTGCAATGGGGGCGAGGCGACACAGGCCCCCCGCTGAGGAGGAAGCCATGGCAGATTCCCCCACCACCCGGACCGAGCAGGAGACCCCGGCCCACCCGACCCGTCTGCCGCTCGTCGGCGCCTGCGGCTGCGGCTCCGGCTGCAGCTGCGGGTGCCAGTCGGGCGGCCCCTGCGCGTGCAGCGGCAGCTGCGGCTGACGGTTCCGGATCACGAGCGCGGCCGGGGTGGCGGAGGAGGCGACCGCCACCCCGGTCGCGCGCTCAGGGACGTACGAGAAGGTCCCGCACCGCGCCGGGGGTCCAGTGCCCTGCGGCTCCGGGGCGGGCCGCCAGGTAGGCCGCGACGACGGTGGCGTCCCAGCACCCGGCCCCGGTCAGCCCGCGCGCCAGGCACCGCAGGTACGCGGCGGACGGCGCCCGCCAGGCGACGGCGTCCATCCGCCAGGGCGCGGTGAGCGTCAGCATCGGCCTGCCGCCCAGGGACCCGAGGCACACCACGGTCTCGTACCGCCCGCCGCCCAGCGCCAGCCGCCCGTCCCGCACGGCGGCGCCGAGGTCGACGTCCCGCCCCGCGTCCAGGTACATCTCCTGCGCGGCGAGGTCGCGGAACTGCCCGGCGGAGATCAGATGGGCCCGCGCCAGGGTCCGCCCGGCGGCGTCGGGGTCGTGGAAGGCCCGCCCGCCGCCCCACACGGGCGACTCGGTGGCGAAGTACACGGACCCGGGCACCACGACGGCTCGCGAGTCCCGGGGCGCGGCGCGGTCGCGGCACCCGCGGTACGCCCGCAGCGCGCCGGCCGGCCGCCCGCCGCGCAGGTAGCACCGCAGCCGCGCGGTGTCGGTGTTCGACCCGTAGGCCACGTACCAGACCGCGTCCACCCCTCTATGGTGGCGCCATGACCGCCGTGCCGCCGGATCGCCCGCTGCTCTTCCTGGACGTCGACGGGCCGCTGATCCCGTTCGGCGCGGGCGCCCCCGCCTTGGGCGACGCGCCCGCCGGGCCCGGCGGCAACCCCCTGCTGGGCCGCCTCGACCCCGCGGTGGGCCCGCGCCTGCTGGGTCTGGGCTGCGAGCTGGTGTGGGCGACGACGTGGGGGCAGGAGGCGAACGAGACCGTCGCGCCGAGGATCGGTCTGCCGCGCCTGCCGGTGCTGGAGCTGCCGGACGGCCCTGCGTACGGCGTTCCGCGCGGCCTGCACGTGAAGACCCCGCACGTGGTGGCGTGGGCGGCGGGCCGCCCGTTCGTGTGGGTGGACGACGAGATCGGGGAGCTCGACCGCCTGTGGGTGGAGGGCCGGCACGGGGGCCGGGCGCTGCTGCACCGGGTGGCCGCGCAACGGGGCCTGACGTCCGCGGACTTCACGGCACTGGAGCGCTGGGTCGCGGCCGTCGGCCCGTAGCGGGGGCGCGTCGCGCGAGCGGGTGCGCGTGGGGCATGCTCTGGCGCCATGACCTTGCTCCGCGCGCTCGCCGTCGGCCTCCTCGTCGGGGCGGTGGGCGCCCTGTTCCCCGACCCGAGGGGCGCGGGCGCGGACCATGTGCGCCTGGCCCTGCTGACGGGCCTGCTGGTCGGGCAGTTCCTCACGGTCCCGCCGGCCCTGCTGACCGGAGCCGTCCGCGCCTGCACCCGGAAGGGCGGGGCGTCCCGTGCGTACGACGTCCCCCTGGGCGCGCTGCTCCTGGGCGCGGGCGTGGCGGTGGTGCCCCCGGCGCGGGCGGTCCTGGCGTGGCTGGCCACGGAACCGGCGCCGGGCGGTGTGGGCGACCCGGACGGCGAGACGTCGATCGCCCTGCTGGCCGCGGTGTCGGGCTGTGCCATGGCCCTGACGGGGCTGGCGCTGCTGGTGTCCGGCCTCAGGGCCCGCAGGCGCCTCGGTACCCCGGCCGGGAGCCGGCCGGGTTCCTGAGCTCGGGCCGCGACCGCGTGCGGCTACGCCGGGCGGCCACGGCACGGGCCACGGCTCGGGCCGCGCTCAGGCCGGGACGTGTCCGTGCGGCTCCTCGTATCCGGTGTCCTCGTCCTCCCCGAAGTCGGGGGCCTGGAAGGGGTTCGTCGCCGGAGGCGGCACGGTCGCGGCGGAGGAGCGGGGTGCCCCTTCCAGCGCGGAGAAAAGCGGGGTCGAGTCGATGGGAGGTCTCCCTGTCGGGGTACGGAGGGGCCGCGGCGTGCCGTGACGGAACGCGCGGGCCCTTCAGAGTTTGGTCATCTTGGCGTACGGGCTCAGGATCCGCCGCCGCGTGGAGCCGAAGTCCACGAGCGCGGCGATCCCCTCCTCGACGCCGAGCACCCGGCCGAGGCCGTACACGTCGTGCGTGACCTGGTCGCCCACGGCGAGGACCTTGGGAGCCGGCACGACGCGGGCTTTGAAGGGGCTGGTCGGCAGATGCCGCTTCACGGCAGGAGGCTTTGTCATCGTCCCCAGTATGCGCGCGCGACCCTTCCCCGCGCTGCGCCCGCCCCTGTCGCCTTCGGCACAGCCCCACCACCGCGAGCGGCCCGCGGCGAGCGGCCCGCGGCGAGCGGCCCGCGGCGAGCGGCGAGGCCCCCTGCCGCGGCGACAACACCACGAGCAGAGGGCCTGCGGGCCAGGGGCTGGTTACTTCTTCTTGCCCTGGTTCTTCACGGCTTCGATCGCCGCCGCCGCGGCCTCCGGGTCGAGGTACTTGCCGCCCGGGGTGACCGGCTTGAAGTCGGCGTCCAGCTCGTAGGCGAGCGGGATGCCCGTCGGGATGTTCAGGCCCGCGATGTCCGCGTCCGAGATGCCGTCCAGGTGCTTGACCAGGGCGCGCAGGCTGTTGCCGTGGGCGGCGACCAGGACCGTGCGGCCGGCGAGCAGGTCCGGGACGATGCCGTCGTACCAGTACGGCAGCATGCGGGCCACGACGTCCTTCAGGCACTCCGTGCGGGGGCGCAGCTCCGGCGGGATCGTGGCGTAGCGGGCGTCGTTCGCCTGCGAGAACTCGCTGTCGTCGGCGAGGGCCGGCGGCGGCGTGTCGTACGAGCGGCGCCACAGCATGAACTGCTCCTCGCCGAACTCGGCCAGGGTCTGCGCCTTGTCCTTGCCCTGCAGCGCGCCGTAGTGCCGCTCGTTCAGCCGCCAGGAGCGGTGGACCGGGATCCAGTGGCGGTCGGCCGCCTCCAGGGCGAGCTGCGCGGTGCGGATGGCGCGCTTCTGGAGGGACGTGTGGAGTACGTCGGGGAGCAGACCGGCGTCCTTCAGCAGCTCACCGCCCCGGACCGCCTCCTTCTCGCCCTTCTCGGTGAGGTTGACGTCCACCCAGCCGGTGAACAGGTTCTTCGCGTTCCACTCGCTCTCGCCGTGGCGGAGGAGGATCAGCTTGTACGGTGCGTCGGCCATGCGTACGAGATTAATGGACGCCTCCGACGCCCGGACGCTTGACGGTCCCCGTCAATTCACTGGCCGTCGGGCCGCACGGGCTCGTAAGTTCCGGGTAAGCAGCCAGCCGCTTACAGGGGGAGCCCACGTGTCCATCGTTCCGCTCATACGATCAGCCCGGCGCACCGTGTCCGGGCTTCCCGGCGGTTTCTGGTGGCTGTGGCTGTCGACGCTCGTGAACCGCACGGGCGCGTTCGTCCTGACCTTCCTGTCGCTGTTCCTCACCCAGGAGCTCGGCTTCTCCGGCTGGTACGCCGGCCTCGTGGTCGCCCTGCACGGGCTCGGCGGCATCGCCGGTTCGCCGCTGGGCGGCATGCTCAGCGACCGGTGGGGCCGCCGCCCCACCATGGTGACCGGGCACCTCGCCGCCGCCGCCTGCGCGGCGTCCCTCGCGGTGGTCACCAGCCCCTGGGCGGTCGCCGCGGTGGTCCTGCTGATGGGCGTCGCCATGCAGTCCGTACGGCCCGCCATCGGCGCCACCATCGCCGACCAGGTGCCCGAGCACGACCGGCGCCGCGCGTACGCGCTCAACTACTGGGCCCTCAACCTGGGCTTCGCCATCGCCGCGATCGGCGGCGGCGCCGCGCTGTTCCTCGGCTACCGGACGCTGTTCCTGCTGGAGGCCGTCGCGACCACGCTGTGCGCGCTGATCGTGTTCGTACGGCTCCCGGAGACCCGCCCCGAGGTACCGCTGGACGCCGACGGCAAGCGGGAGGCCGGCCCCCGGCTGACCACCCTGGACGTGCTGCGCGACGGGCCGTTCCGGACGCTCGTGCTGCTGAGCCTGCTCGTGTGCACCGTCTTCAGCACCCCGTGGGTCGGCCTCCCGCTGACCATGACCCACCAGGGTCTCTCCGCGGAGTCGTACGGCGTGGTGATCGCGGTGAACGGTGTCGTCATCGTCGGCTTCCAGCTGCTGGTCAACCGGATCACCGAGAAGCGCTCCCCCGTCGCGCTGCTCGTCACCTCCTCGCTGCTGTTCGCCGTCGGCACGGGCGCCACCGCGCTGGTGGGCACGCAGCTGATGTTCGCCGTGACCGTGGTCGTCTGGACGATCGGCGAGATGGTGTACGTCCCGGTGAACGCCGCCGCGACCGCCCGCCTGGCGCCGGTCCACGCCCGCGGCCGGTACCAGGGCGTGATGGGCATGGCGTGGTCGATCGGCGGGTTCATCGCCCCGGTCACGGCCGGGTGGGTCGTCGAGGGCCCCGGCCCCGAGGCGCTGTGGTTCGGCTGCGCCGCCGTCGCGATGGTCGCCGCCGCCGGGTACGCGCTGCTGCTGCGGCGCGCCCTGAGCGGGGAGGAGCCGGCGGGGGAGCCGGTCGCCGGCGGGGTGGCGGCCTCCGGCTCCGGGACTTCGGGGAGCGGGGCTTCCGAGGCGGCTCGGGCCGTGGTCCCGCGGGACGCGGGGAAGGCGCCGGCGGCGGCCGCGTCGCAGGTTCCCCCGGTGGCCGTGCCGTCGCAGACCGGTCCGGCGACCGCTCCGGAGGCGGCTTCGGCCGGTGCCCGCGAGGGGTCCGGGGCGGCGGCGGGCGGCGGCACGAAGGGCGAGGTCAGCGCCGTATGACGGGCACCTCGCGCGGTTGAGACTCTGGGGGCGTACGGACACGGGGGTGCCGTACGCCCCCAGGCCGTCGGCGGCCGGATCCGGGACCCTCCGCCCGCTGTCCCGCCCCCGGAAGGAGACTGGCGGAGTGTCAACCGCCGGGGTCGAGGGGCGGGTTCGCGGGAGGGCCGCCCTTCTGGCGGGGCGTTACTTCGAGGGCTGCGTGAGGTGGCTGAACGCCTCGAGGTTGCGGGTGGACTCGCCGCGCGAGACCCGCCACTCGTACTCCCTGCGGATCGCCGTCGCGAAGCCCATCTCCAGCAGCGTGTTGAACGCCCCGTCCGCCGCCTCCAGGACCGAGCCCATCAGGCGGTCCAGCTCGTCGGCCGTGACGGCGGACAGCGGGAGCTTGCCGGTGATGTAGATGTCGCCGAGCGGGTCCACGGCGTAGCCGACGCCGTACAGCTTCAGGTTCCGCTCCAGCAGCCAGCGGTGGACGGCCGCCTCGTTCTCCTCCGGGTGGCGGATGACGAAGGCGTTGAGGGACAGCGAGTGGTTGCCCAGGCGCAGCGAGAGCGTGGTGGACAGCTTCTTGGTGCCGGGGAGCGTGACGACGTACGAGCCGGGCTCCGGTGACTCCCAGGCCAGGTCGGCGTCGCGCAGTGCGGACTCGATGATCTGCTGTGCGTCAGCCATGGGGCGAGCGTACGCGACGGCGGTGCTCGTGCATGGCAGCCGCGTACACCTCCGCCGTGGCCGACGCGGCCCGGTCCCAGCCGAACGACCGGGCGTGGCGGGCGGCGGCGTCGCCGAGGCGGCTCGTGAGGTACGGGTCGGCGGCGAACCGGGCCAGCACGCGCGCGTAGTCGCCCGGATCGTGCCCCTCGACCAGGAAGCCGGTCTCGCCGTCCCGTACGGCCACCGGCAGGCCCCCGACAGCCGCGGCCACGACGGGCGTGCCGGTCGCCTGGGCCTCGATCGCGACGAGCCCGAAGGACTCGCTGTGCGACGGCATGACCAGCACGCTCGCCGCGCGGAACCAGTCGGCCAGCTCCTGCTGGGCGACCGGCGGGTGGAAGCGCACCACGTCGGCGATGCCCAGCTTGGCGGCGAGTTTCTGCAGGCCCTCCGGTTTGGCCAGGCCGCTGCCGCTGGGCCCGCCGACGACGGGGACGACCATGCGGGAGCGGAGCGCCGGGTCGGTCTCCAGGAGGCGGGCCGCGGCGTGCAGCAGCACGTCGGGGGCCTTCAGCGGCTGTATGCGGCCGGCGAAGAGCGGTACGAACGCGTCCTGCGGCAGGCCGAGGCGGGCGCGCGCGGCGGCGCGGCCGTCGGCGGGGCGGAACCGGTCCAGATTGACGCCGGGGTGGACGACGGCGACCTTCGCGGGGTCGGCGTCGTAGTGGTGGATCAGCTCGTCGGCCTCGCCGGACGTGTTGGCGATGAGCCGGTCGGAGGCCCGTACGATCTGCGTCTCGCCGATCACCCGCGCGGCGGGCTCCGGCGTGTCGCCCTCGGCGAGCGCGGCGTTCTTGACCTTGGCCATGGTGTGCATCGCGTGGACCAGCGGGGCGCCCCACCGCTCGGCGGCCAGCCAGCCGACATGGCCGCTGAGCCAGTAGTGGGAGTGGACCAGGTCGTAGTGGCCGGGCCGGTTGCGGGCCCAGGCGCGCATGACGCCGTGGGTGAAGGCGCACAGCTGGGCGGGGAGGTCTTCCTTGTTGAGCCCCTCGTACGGGCCGGCCTCCACGTGCCGTACGAGGACGCCGGGCGCCAGCTCGACCGACCGGGGCAGGCCGCCGGAGGTGGCGCGGGTGAAGATCTCGACCTCGACGTCGATGGCGGCGAGACGTTTCGCCAGCTCGACGATGTAGACGTTCATACCGCCCGCGTCGCCCGTGCCGGGCTGGTGCAGGGGGGAGGTGTGGACGCTCAGCATGGCGACCCGCCGCGGCCCGCGACGGTGCCGCCCGGGCAGCCGGAGCCGTGGCGGCGGTACCAGGGTGCCGGCGAACCGGGACACGTACTGGCTCACGTCGTCGGTCCTTCCGCTCAGGGGTGCTTCGGGTCGGTCGGTCGCGTCGGGGACGGGCAGGGCGCGCATGGCGAAGGAGAGGCCCGATGCTCCTCTCCGCCGGGCACAACAGCGGGGGGGCGCGGTTTCATTTCCCGCTTTGCCAATTCATTACGGGGGCGGGAGGTGGCGGGTTCGCCACGGGGTGAGCGGTGGGCGGTGGGCGGGGCGGGAGGGGGGTCCGGGGGCGGGAGGGGGGTCCGGGGGCGGGAGGGGGGTCCGGGGAGCGTTTACGCTCGGTGGCATGGCTCCGCGTATGACACGCCCTGTCGGGAGTCCCACGCGCGGGACCACCAACCCCAACCGCCTGCGCCGCATGGACCGCTGGATCGCCGACGCGCACGGCCCCGCGCTGCGGCGCGCCGCCGTCCCGCCGGTCGCCGTCGACCTGGGGTACGGCGCCGCTCCCTGGACCGCCGTCGAGCTGCTGGACCGCCTCCGCCGGGACGCCGACCCGCGCGCCCGGGTGGTGGGCGTGGAGATCGACCCCGCGCGCGTGGCCGCCGCGCAGCCCTACGCGCGCGAGGGCCTGTCGTTCGCGCACGGCGGCTTCGAGGTGCCCGTCGACGGCCCCGTGGACCTGATCCGCGCGGCGAACGTCCTGCGCCAGTACGACGAGGACCAGGTCCCCGACGTGTGGGGCCGCCTGTGCGGGCGGCTGGCCCCGGAGGGCGGCCTCCTCGTGGAGGGCACCTGCGACGAGATCGGGCGCCGCCATGTGTGGGTGGCGCTCGGGTCGGAGGGGCCCCGCACGGTGACGTTCGCCACGCGCCTGGGCTCCCTGGACCGCCCGTCCGATCTGGCGGAGCGGCTCCCCAAGGCGCTGATCCACCGGAACGTGCCGGGTGAGCCGGTGCACGCCTTCCTGCGGGACTTCGACCGGGCCTGGGCGGCGGCCTCCCCGTACGCCTCGCTGGGGGCCCGGCAGCGGTGGATCGCGACGGCCTCGGCCCTGGCGGCGGACTGGCCGCTGAGCGACGGGCGGCGTCGCTGGCGGCAGGGCGAGCTCACGGTCCGCTGGGACGCGCTGGCCCCCCGGGGCTGGGCGGCGGGCGGCTGACACACGCGCCCGCGAGGGCCGGGGAGTCGTACGGGCCGGACGTCGGGCTCGGTACCGGTCGTACGGGCCGGCTGTCGGGCTCGCTACCGGTCGTACGGGCCGGCTGTCGGTCCTGTACCGGTCGGGTCGCGTGGAGCACGGCCGCCCCTCCCGCGCAACCGCGCCCTGTGGAAAACCGGCGTGGTGGCGCCGATCGTCCCCGGCCTGTGGACAGCCGGTCCGGCGCCCTTCGCGACCCTGTTACTTTCGCGGATGACATGGCACGATCGCCAGCGGCACCGGAAGTTACTGACGGTAAATCAGACGGGGTGCGGTGCCGCCTGGTCGGTCGACGTCCGGAGGGGGAAGCCTGTGAATCGACGCCGTCGCGTCATCATCGCGATCACCGCGGTGTGCGCCCTGACCGTTCTCGCGGCGCCGGCCCACGCCGCGCCCGTCCCCGCGCCCACGCCGCCGCCGGCGGGTGCGGGCGCGCAGCAGCCGAAGAAGAGCCTGGAGGAGGTCCGCGCCGAGATCGAGGCGCTGTACCGGCAGGCCGCGTCCGCCACCGACGCGTACAACCTCGCGGAGGAGCAGGCGAAGAAGCAGTCGGCCGAGATCGTGAAGCTGTCCAGGAGGATCGTGGACGGCCAGGCGAGGATCGACGAGCTGAAGCGGCGCGCCGGTGCGGCCGCCCGCGCCCAGTACCGCAACGGCGGCATCCCGGAGGAGGCGAAGTTCGCCCTCGCCGACGACCCGCGGGTGTTCCTGGAGGGCGCCAACCGGCTCGCGCAGGGCCAGAAGGCCACCCGGGACCTGCTGTCGGAGCTCCAGCGGGGCCAGGAGGAACTGGAGGCGTACACCAGGGACGCCAGCGTCGAGTACACCCGCCTGGAGGCCAACCGGGCGCGCCAGGCCCGGACGAAGAAGCTGATAACGGAGAAGATCGCCGCGGCGGAGAAGCTGGAGTCGCAGCTGGAGGCCGCCGAGCGGGAGCGGCTGCGGCGCCTGGAGCGGCAGGCCCAGCTCGACGCGCAGACCGAGTGGCTGGCGTCGGGCGCCCTGAAGGAGGCCAACCGCAGCGCGAGCGGCCAGGGCAGGGCGGCCATCGGGTTCGCCATGGCGCAGATCGGCAAGCCGTACGTGTGGGGCGCCGAGGGCCCGGACTCGTACGACTGCTCGGGGCTGACGCAGCGGGCCTGGGGCGCGGCCGGGCGCGGCATCCCGCGCACGTCGCAGGAGCAGTGGCGGCTGCTGCCGCGGGTGGCCGTGGGGGACATGCGACCCGGCGACCTGATCATCTACTTCGGTGACGCCAGCCACGTGGGGATGTACATCGGGGACGGGCAGATGGTCCACGCCCCGCGCCCCGGCCGGCACATCACGGTGGCGGGCGCCGGTTCGATGCCCATCCTGGGAGTCGTGCGGCCGGACAAGTAAGGGAGCGCGCGCCCGGACAAGTGGTGTCATTCCCGGCGCGTCGGGCCGCTGCCCGGCCGTGTGCCGTGCGCGTCGTGCGGATCACACCGCTCGCGTGATGTTTCTCATGGGACGGTGGCCAACTACCTCCCCTTGCGCGGCATATGCCGGGGGCTCTTCGTTGATCGCCATTCCGTTCGGGCGCCGGGTGCCGCTATGGTCCCCGTCGGCGGGGCGTCGTCCGGCGCTCCACCGCACCCTCGGGGGGAGGGAAGGAAACCGAACCGATGCCCGTACCCGCGCCCCTGCCCGCACAGCGCCAGAGGCTGAGCACCCTCGACGTGTCGAGCGGTGACCTCACCCTGCTGGTGATCGCGGACGACCCGGCGGGCACCTTCACCGTCCCGGAGCTGATCGACGCCGCCGGGGCGCGCGTCCGCATACGCACCGCGCGGAACCTCACGGAGGCGGAGCGGCTGCTCACCGACGATGTGCACTGCGTGCTCGTCGATCTCGACCTGCCGGCGGACGCGCGGCGCGGCGGCGACGACCCGCTGTCGGCGCTGCGCCATGTGCTGCGGGTCGCCCCGCGCCACGCCGTGCTGGCCCTGGCGACATCGGAGGACGCGGAGCTGGCGGCGGAGGCGGTACGGGCGGGCGCGCAGGACCGGCTGTTCCGCGAGGAGCTGGACGGGCCGCTGCTGAGCCGGGCCATCCGGTACGCGGTGGAGCGCAAGCGCGCCGACTCGGTGCAGGTGAAGCTGGCCGAGTCGCGGCTGCGGGCCCAGGAGAACGCCCGGCTGGAGCGTGGCCTGCTGCCGACGCCGCTGCTGCAGGGCTCCGATCTGAGGTTCGCCGCGCGTTACCGGCCGGGCCGCTCACGGGCCCTGCTGGGCGGTGACTTCTACGACACGGTGCGCACCCCGGACGGCACGGTGCACGCCATGATCGGCGACGTGTGCGGCCACGGCCCGGACGAGGCCGCGCTCGGTGTGGAGCTGCGCATCGCGTGGCGGGCGCTGACGTTCGCCGGGCTGTGCGGCGACGAACTGCTGTCGACGCTGCAGCAGGTGCTGGAGCACGAGCGGGAGAGCGAGGAGATCTTCGCGACCCTGTGCACCGTGGACATCGCGCCCGACGGGCGCAGCGCCGGGCTGTGCCTGGCCGGGCACCCGGCGCCGCTGGTGGCCCGCCCCGCGCAGGGCGCGCAGCTGCTCCCGTACGAGGACGGCGGCCCGGCGCTCGGGGTGCTGCCGAACGCCCGCTGGCCGCGGCGGCAGGTGGAGCTGGGCGGGGTGTGGAGCCTGATGATGTACACGGACGGGCTGATCGAGGGCCGCTCGGCGGGCCCTGGTTCGCCGCGCCTCGGCCAGGAGGGGATGGTCGAGATGGTCAACCGCCAGCTGGCCCGCGGCCTCGCGGGCGAGGAGCTGCTGGAGGCTGCCGTGGCGGAGGTCCGCCATCTGAACGACGGTGAGCTGACGGACGACGTGGCGGTCCTGCTCCTGGACCGCGCCGCCCGCTGAGCGGGGGTCCGGGAGCCCGGGGGCGTTCGGACGTGCGCGGTGGCCGGCCCGGTCGCGGGCGGGCGGGGTCGCGGTGAGAGGGCGGCGCAGGGTCCGGCCGTCCGGCCGTGCGGGTCGGTCCGGGGGGCCGGTACGGGCGGGGCGGTCCGGGCGGGGTCAGCGGCCGCCGTTGTAGGGGCCGTAGGGGCCGTCGCTGCTGGAGCCCCGGCGGCCGCCGCCCGAGACCTGGCGGAGTGCGGGGCGGACGTCCACGAGGAAGACGATGCTCGCGATGAGCCCGGCCAGCTGGAGGACCAGGAAGTTGATGAAGAGGTCCACGGCGACCGTGACGCCCAGGATGATCAGCCAGAACGACTTGGTCTGCTTGTCCGCCGCGCGGTAGGCGTCCTCGCGCGCCAGGGCGGCGAAGACCAGCGCGACGAACGCGAACCCGAGCGTCGCGATGGAGAAGACCAACTCGACCATCGAGTTGAAACCGATCATCAGCATGGTGAGCACCGCCTGGTAGGTGGATGGAGCGCCTCGCCGCCAAGGTACCCGTACAACGCTCCGACAAGCGTGAATGTGCCCGGCCGGGCCGCACACCGATCCGGCGGCGGCCCGGGGCGGGCGGTCGGGCTCACTTCTCGTCGGCGGTACCCGAGGCGGCGGCCTTGCGGGCGGCGGCCCTGCGGGCGGCGCTGTTGCGGGCGGGGCCCCCGGCCGGCTTGGCGTCGGCCGGTTCGGCGTCGGCCGCGGCGGTCCCGGGCTCGGCCGCCGCCGGCTCGCGGTCGCCGGAGGTGGGCTCGGCGGCCGGCTTGGACGTGGACGTCTTCGCGGCCGGGGCGGAGTCGGGCTCGACGGCGATGGCGATCTCGGTGATCTCCTCGGCGGCCTCGCCGCGCCACGCCTTGACGGTCTGCTCGCCGTGCTCGGCGACCTTCTCGTACGTCTCGCGGGCCTTCACCGCGTACTCCGCGGCCACGCCGACGCCCCGCAGGGCCAGGCCCTGCGCGGTCTCGCCGAGCTTTTTGAGGTCCGTGTCGAGCCCGCCGACCAGCTCGGCGAACTTGGCCTGGAGGGTCGCCTGGGCCTCCTTGGCCTGGGCGGCGACCTTCTCCTGGACGGCCTTCGGGTCCGCGTTGCGCACCGCGTCCAGCTTGGACGGGGCCTCGGCGGCGATCTTGCGGGCCTGCTGCACGGCGAGGTCGGCGGTACCGGCGGCGAAGTAGAGGGGCGTACGCAGCTCGTCGATGATGGCCATGGTCTGGTGGTCCTCCCGTGTCGCGGGTTCGTCGCGCGGCGGTGCGCGCGAGCGTCGTCGGAGTCAGAGTTCGGTGGATCCTGTGCCTGCTCCGGCATCACCGGTGCCGTCGGCCGATTCGAGCGCGTTCTCCTTGCGGAAGGAGTCGTAGATCTGGAGCAGCACCTGCTTCTGCCGCTCGTTGATCGACGGGTCGGCGAGGATGGCGGCCCGCGTCTCCAGCTCCTCACGGTCCCGCTCGTCGAGGATCCCGGCCCGCACGTACAGCGTCTCGGCGGAGATCCGCAGCGCCTTCGCGACCTGCTGGAGCACCTCCGCGCTCGGCTTGCGGAGCCCGCGCTCGATCTGGCTCAGATACGGATTCGACACCCCGGCCGCCTCCGCGAGCTGCCGCAACGACAGCTGCGCCGTGCGCCGCTGCTCGCGCAGATACTCACCGAGGTTGCCGACGTTCAGTGATGCCATGCCCTGATGCTGCCTCAACTTCGCTAACAATTGCAAGCGGACGCTTGCGGCAGTTACACAGTCCGGACACAGGGCGCCGTCGCGCATCGCCCTTGCCGGTTGCCCGCCGGACCCCACGGAGGGCGCTCCGGGCGGGAGGAGACACAAGGGCCCCGTGCGGACGCGCCGTTGGCCCTGCGGCGGGGTCGGTGCCCGTGTCAGCATGGGTGAGACGCGTGGTAACGGGGAGGCGGGCCATGGCAGTTGAGCGGGTGTGGCTGGACGTACCGTTCGCCGAGAAGGACGAGGCGAAGAAGTGCGGGGCGCGGTGGGACCCGGCGGCCAAGCGGTGGTACGCGCCGCGGCCGGGGATGGAGGGGCTCGCGCGGTGGGCCGCCGCCGACGAGGTGCCCGATCTGCTGCCGGGCGAGGACCGGAGCCTGGGCAGCGGGCTGTTCGTGGACCTGGTGCCGCGGACCTGCTGGTTCACCAACGTCCGGTCCTGCGTGGACCAGAAGGACTGGGAGCGGCTCCGCCGGATGCTCACACGGCGGGCCGGGCGGCGCTGCGAGGCGTGCGGGGCGGGCGAGGACCGCGAGCGGCGGCGCTGGCTGGAGGCCCACGAGCGGTGGACGTACGACGACGCCGCGCGCGTGCAGACGCTGAAGCGGCTCATCTGCCTGTGCACCGACTGCCACACGGTCACCCACTACGGCTACGCGCAGGTGCGCGGCGTCGAGGCGCAGGCCTTCGCGCATCTGATGAAGGTCACACGCATGCCGCCGGCGCGGGCGCGGGAGCACATCGCGGCGGCGTTCGAGGTGTGGGAGCGGCGTTCGCGGATCGCCTGGAAGCTCGACCTCGGCATCCTCACCGGCGCGGGGATCACCCTCGCCCCGCCTCCCGGCGCGACGGACCGGGCCCGGGTCTCCGACGCGGTGCTGCGGGCCGAGGGACGGCCGGCGGTCCCCCGCCAGCACCCGGGCACCGGGCGGGTGGAACGGCGCTGAGCCCCCGGCGGGCGGACTCACCGGCGGGCGGACGGCCCGGCGGGCGGACTCACCGGCGGGCGGACGGCCCGGCGGGCGGAACGGCGCTGACCCGGCACCCGGGCGGCCCCCGGCGGGCGGAACGGCGTTGGCCGCCGCTCGGCGACCGGGACGGCGTCCTGCTGAACGGGGTCACCGACCCGATGCGCCTCGACGAACTGGCGGTGCTGCTACGGGCGTTCGGCCTCCGGTTCGGGCTGGAGCTGTACGACGAGAGCGACGCGCTGGTCCGGGAGATCACCGGGTGACGCCCGCCTGGCCCCGCGCCACCGGCAGGTCCGACGGACGCCCCCAGTCGCTCCACGAACCGTCGTACACCGCGAGGTTCCCGTACCCGGCGAGTTCCGCGCCCAGGGCCAGGACGCACGCCGTCACGCCCGAGCCGCAGCTGAACACCAGCCGCCCCGGCCGCTCCCCCACCAGCGGCGCGAACAGCCCGCGCAGCTCCGCCACCGGGCGCATCCGCCCCTCCGCGTCCAGCAGCTCCCCGAACGGCAGGTTCACCGCGCCGGGCATGTGGCCGCCGCGCAGCCCGCCGCGGGGCTCGGGCTCCGTACCGGCGAAGCGGCCGCGCGTCCTGGCGTCCAGCACGACGGCGTCCGGGTCGGCGAGGGCCCGCGCGACCTCTCCGCTCCCGACGAACCAGCCGTCGCGCGGCCGGGCCGTGAAGCCGCCCGGCACCGGGGCCTCCGCGGCCGGCGGCCCGTCCTCCACCGGCAGCCCGGCCGCCTCCCAGCCGGGCAGTCCGCCATCCAGTACGGCCACCCGGTCGAAGCCCGAGGCGCGGAGCATCCAGCGGGCGCGGGCCGCCGAGTAGATCCCGGCCGTGTCGTACACGACGACCGTGCCGGTGTCGTCCACGCCCAGCTTTCGCACCTCCCGCGTGAACCGCGCGGCGTCCGGCATCGTGTGCGGCAGCGGCGCGTCCGGGTCCGACAGGGCGCCGTCGATGTCGAAGCGCAGCGCGCCCGGCACACGGCGTGCGGCGTCGCGGTGGGCGCCCACCGACGCGTCCAGGACGACCAGGCTGGGCGTCCCGAGCCGCTCCCGCAGCCAACGCGGCGGGACGAGCGGGCCGGGGAGGGGTTCGCGGGGGTTCATGTGCCTGCTTCCTCGTGGGTGCGGGTGGTGACGGTCGCGCGCGACCTCAGCTCCTCGACGGCCGCCGCGCAGGCGTCCGTGCTGTCCGCCGTCAGCAGCGCCATGCCAAGCCGGTCCGCCGACGACCGGAGCGGGGTCACCGGGTCGCCCGGTTCGACGGGTACGTCCCAGTGCTCCAGCCGCCACGCGGCCGGGGCGGGCGGCGGGGCGACCGACGTGACGCGGCCGGGCGGCGCGGTGACGAAGACGGTCGCCGCCGCCACCGCACGCGCGGGCTCCTCGCGCGGCCCCTCGCCGACCGCCCAGCCCAGCGCGGCGCGCCGCCAGTCGACGCCCCGGGTGAAGCGCACGAGGTCGGGGATGCCGTCGCCGCCGGGGCGGTTGTGGGTCTCGATCACGGTGACCCGGTCCCCGTCGACCTTGACCTCGGTGTGCGCGGGGCCGTCCGTGAGGCCGATGGCGTCGAGGAGGTCCGCGACGGCCCGCTCCACGCGCCGCCGCCCGGCCGCGTCCAGCGACGGCGGCGGCATCAGATGGGCGACCTCCACGAACGCCCCGCCCTCGGTGTGCTTCTCCGCGATCCCGAGGCAGGTGTGGCGCCCGCCCGCAGAGAACGTCTCGACGCTGAACTCCCGCCCCCCGACGTACTGTTCGAGCAGCGTGGCGCTGTGCCTGCGCTCCTCGGGCAGGTCGTCGGGCGTGCGCAGGAGCGTGACGGCGTTGCTGCCCGTGCCCGCCACCGGCTTGGCGACCACCGGGGCGCCCGCGCGGGAGGTGTCGAACAGCCGCGCCACCGCCTCGGCGTCGTCCGCCGCGGCGAACGGCGGGTTTAGGTGCGGGGCCGCCCGCTCCAGTACGCGCCGCATCTCCAGCTTGTCGCGCGTCGCCCGTACGACCTCCGGGGGCGTGCCCGCCGCGCCGAGGCGCCGCGCGGCCGACGCGGCCGGCTCCAGGCCGAGTTCGGTGAGCGAGACGACGGCGGCCGGGGCCAGCGGGCGCAGCACCTCGTCGGTGAACGCGCGGAACGTCGGACCGTGCTGGTAGTCGGCGGTGTGGTGCGCGGCGGCCGGTACGCCGAGGGGCGCGGCGCCCGGCAGGCGTACGTGGACGACGTCGACGGGCAGCGTGGCCGCCGCCCGGGCGACCGCCGCGTCGGCGCCGAGGACCACGAGCGTCACGGCGCCCGCTCCGGGGCGCGCCCACGACCGGCGCGGTGGCCGTACCCCCACTCCACACGGCCGATCGTAGCCGCCGGCTTACCGCCGCAGGGGGCATATGCCCGGCTCAACCGGGCCGGTGGGGGACCGGATTGGTTGCGGTCGGCCGGTTGCGGGCCGGCCGGTCGCGGCCGGCCCTCGCCGGGGCGGGGCCCGGCCGTCGTCGGCGGGGTGGTTCAGTGCTCTTCGGCCGACGCGTCGAAGAAGGCGAGGATCCGGGGCAGGGCCTGGCGCACCGACGTGTTGTGGTCGTGGTCGCCGACGTCGGTCAGCCGGTGGGCTGCGCCATTCCGGGTCAACTGGCGGGCGCAGTGCGCGGCGTGGCCGAAGTCGACGTCCTTGTCGCCCCGGCTGTGGAAGATCTCCACCGGTACGTCCGGCCGCCAGTCGCAGGTGTGGTCCATCGGGCGCAGCCTCTCCTTCAGGACGCCCTCGGGCTTGCGGATCTTGTTCAGGAAGTCCTCGGTGAACAGGTCCCGGGAGGCCGCCGGGAGCTCGGCGACGATCTGCCGGGCGGTGTGGTGGCCGTCGAAGAGGCCCTCGACCCTGGTGTCGTAGGGCGAGCGGAAGGCGTCGCCGGGTGTCGCGTAGAGGCCGTACATCCGGTTCCAGGCGGTGGCGAAGTAGGCGAGGTAGATGCCGGAGTTGGCGATCCTGTCGTCGGCCGCGGCGGCCTCGAACGCCGACGCGTCGAAAGGGCCGCCGACCGGGGCGAGCGCCCCCGGCCGGAAGTACCGGTCGGCCCCCTCCCGCTGGAGCGCCCGGCCCACCAGCATGGTCGCGGGGCCGCCCTGGGAGAACCCGCTGACCTGGACCTTCCCCTTCAGCTCCCGGCCCGTGCGGTGTGCGAGGGCCCGGGCCGCGCGCAGGCCGTCCACCGAGGCCGCGACGGTGGCCGCGGGGTCGCCGTAGGGGTGGAAGCCCTCGCCCAGGCCGAGACCCACGTAGTCGGGTGCCGACACGGCCCGCCCGGTCGAGGCGAACAGCAGCGCGACGAGCCGGTCGTTGGACTTCGGGTTGAGCGAGGCCACGTCCTTGCGGTAGACGGTCGTGCCGTGCAGCCAGGAGACGGCGGTCAGGTGGCGCGCCCGGCGCTTGGGCAGGACGACGAGCTGGCTCGCCGTCGTGGGGGCGCCCGCGCTGTCGGTGGTGCGGTAGGTGACCCGGTAGGCGGTCACGCCGTAGCGGACCCGGGACGTGTCGATCTTTCCGTGGAGCTGTTCGGCCACCTCCGCCGCCGAGAGGTCGGCCACCGGCTCGGCGGTAAGCAGCGCCCCGCCAGGTAACCGCTCGGCGGGGGCGTCCGCCGCCGCGGGGACCGGCGCCACCAGGGCGGTGAGGGTGCCGAGGACCGCCGTGCCGGCTACGGTCCGGATGCGTGTTCGATATGAGGTCATGGGCGGAAGCATGCCCGTCGGGCGCTCCCCCGGGACATGGAGCGGCCCCCCGGAGGGCGAAGGGGGAGAACCCCCGCCGCCGCCTCCGCCTCCGCCCGGTCGCCCGCCACGCGCCGGATCCGGGCCCGTGCCGCCCCCGCGCCGCGCCCCGCCCCCGCCCAGGCCCGGTCGCCCACCGCGCGACGCCCCGCCCCCGCGCGACGCCCCGCCCGCGCCCTACCGCCCCGGCGCCGGCCCCAGCTCCGGCGGCAGCGGCCGGGCGTGCAGGACGTCCAGGCGGGTCACCGCGCGGGTCAGCGCCACGTACAGGCGGTTCAGGCCCCGCGGGCCGGCCTCCGCGATGGCGGCGGGCTCGACCAGGACGACGTGGTCGTACTCCAGGCCCTTCGCGAGGCCGTCCGGCACCAGCGTGACGCGCGGCGCTCCGGCGGCCACCTCGCCGGGGTGCCCGGCCGGTATGCCCGCGCATGCCAGCACGTCCCGCAGCCGCTCGTACGCCGCGTCCGCCACGACCACGCCGACCGAGCCCTCCCGGCCGAGCGCCGCCCGTACGGCGTCCACCACCGCCGCCTCCAGGTCGGTCACCGCGCGTACGGCCACCTCGCCGTCCCGCCGCACCGACCGGGCGGGCGGCACGTCCGCGGGCAGGGCGGCGAGCAGCCGGTTGGCCAGCTCCACGACGGCGCGCGGCACGCGGTACCCGGCCGTCAGGGCGGTGACCCGCGCGTCCGGCCGGCCCAGGTGCGCCAGTTGCTCCCGCCAGTCGGCGGCCGCCCAGGGCGCGGTGCCCTGCGCCAGGTCGCCGAGGACGGTCAGCGAGCCCGAGGCGGCGGTGCGGCGCGCGACCGCCCGGCACTGCATGGGCGACAGGTCCTGTGCCTCGTCCACCACGATGTGCCCGTACCCGGCGGGCCGTTCGAGCTGTCCGGCCAGTTCGTCCAGGAGGACCAGGTCGGCGGCGGTCCAGCGGGCGGAGCGGTACGAGCGCGGGGGCCTCGGCCAGCGGATCGCGGCGCGCTCGGCCCCGGTGAGCGCCGGGTCGCGCGGGTCGGCCAGCACCTCGGCGAGCACCTGCTCGGGGACGGCCCTGGGCCAGCACGCGTCGAGCAGGGAGGCCACCGGGCGGGACCGGCCGACCCTGCGCTCCCAGGCGGCGCCCACCGGTCCGGCGCGCCGCTCGGCACGCGCGCGCACGGCCCGTACGACCCGGCTGCGCAGGCGTTCGCGGCCCACCAGGTACGGCGGGGCCTCCGCCCGCACGTCCGCGACGAGCGCGGCGAGTTCACCCGCGGGGACGCGCCACCGGTAGGCGCCGTCCGGGACGGTCAGCTCCTCGGAGGGGGCGGCCACGCGCGCGTGGAGGGCGCGGCGCAGGACACCGGCCATGCGGGCGTCGTGCTTGACGGCCGCCGCCGCTTCGCCGTCCTCGGCGCGCGGCCGGTGGCCGACGGCGCGGGCGATCTCCTCGTCCACGGTGGTCTGGCGGACGTCCCGCTCGCCGAGCGCGGGCAGCACCTCGGAGACGTACGCGAGGAACGCCCGGTTGGGCCCCAGGATGAGCAGCCCGCCGGCCTGGACCCGCCGCGGGTGGGCGTAGAGGAGGTACGCGGCCCGGTGCAGGCCGACGGCGGTCTTGCCGGTGCCCGGGGCGCCCTGCACGCACAGGGACGTGCCGAGGGGGGCGCGTACGAGGTCGTCCTGCTCGGGCCGGATGGTCGCCGCGATGTCCCGCATGGGCCCGACGCGCGGCCGTTCGATCTCGGCGGCGAGCAGCCCGCCCCGCCCGGCGCCGTCGGCGGCCGCGCTCATGTCGGGGGCGCCGTCGAGGTGTTCGTCCTCCAGGCCGGTCAGGTCGGCGGAGTCGCCCTTGCTGTACGGCGCCCAGCCGAAGCGCCGCCGGACCCGCACGCCCTGCGGGTCGTCGGGGCGCGCCTGGTAGAACGCGCGGGCCACGGGCGCCCGCCAGTCCACGACGAGCGGCGGTTCGGCCGGGTGGGCGCTGATCCGGCGGCGGCCGATGTGGTGGCTGCGCCCGTCGGTGCGGTCGAGGCGGCCGAAGAACAGCGGGCCGGGCGCCTCCTCGCGCAACTCCTTGGCGTGGCTGCGCAGTCGGTGGCCGAGGACCTCGGCGTCGGCGCCGGACGCGGAGACGTCCTCGCAGGTGATGACGCGTTCGTCGGCGCCGTCCGCCATGCGGTCGAGCGTGGCGCGGCAGAGGTCGTGGAAGGCCCGTTCCCGGTGCAGGTCATGGTCGAGTGGCGTCATTCCCCCGAGAATAACGCAACTGAGTAACTTCTTTAACCGAGTAACGCTTTACTGGCCGTGGTCCGCCAGCCCCTCCGCGAGCTGCCGGAACGCCGCCTCCGCCGCCGCGACCGCGTCCGGATGCACCGCGTCCGCGCTCTCCCCGGACGCGATCCGCCGCCAGTTCTCCTCCGCGAGCACCCGCAGCACGGCGATGATCTGCCCCGCCGCGAGCCGCGCGCCGACGTCCGGTTCGCCCGGCGCGCCGAGCGCCTCCGCGAGGGCGCGCTCGGACTCGCCCTGGTAGGCGTACAGCCGCGCCAGGAGGCTCGGCGTGCCGTACACCAGCCGGTGGAAGGCGAGTACGGACGGCTCGTCGTTCAGGCCGGTGACCGGGTCGCGGCGGGCGAGCCCGTCGAGGTGGTGCCGGCGCAGGGCCTCCAGCGGGCCGACGCCCCCGCCGCGGGCGGCGACCACCCGCGCGGCCTCGTCGCGGTGGTCCGCGAACCGGTGGACGACCAGGTCCTCCTTGGCCGGGAAGTACCGGAACAGCGTCGGCTTCGACACCTCGGCGGCCGCCGCCACCTCGGCGACGGACACCCGGTCGAAGCCGCGCTCCAGGAAGAGCGCGACGGCCGCGTCGGAGATGGCCCGGTACGTCCGCGCCTTCTTCCGCTCCCGCAGCCCCGGCCCCGCGGCACCGCCCTCGCGCGCCTCAGCCATCGAGCCGCTCCACCAGCACCTGGACACCGTCCAGCAGCCGTTCCAGGCCGAAGCGGAACTCGTGGTCCGGATCGTCGGGGCCGTCCATGATCCCGGCCGCCACCGCCCGCGCGACGGACGGGTACCGCTCCGGATCCGCCAGCAGCCGCAGCGCGCGGGCGTAGCGGCCCATGACCTGCTCGGGCGCGTCGCCCGTGGCCGCGGCGGCCGCCAGGATGTCGGCCATGATGCGGGTCTCGTTGCGCACGAACCCGCCGAGCAGCAGCACCACCGAGATCTTGGCGCCCTCGTCCAGCGGCGTGTCCTCCATCGCCGCCATGCCGGCCTCCCACCAGGCCACCGAGTTGGGCGTGACCGGCGGGCCGGAGACGGGGACGTGCAGCACCCACAGGTTGCGCCGGAACATCTCGCGCTGCGCCCACGTCCAGCGGGCCAGGGCCTCGCGCCAGCCGGTGCCGGGCGGCGGCGGGTCGGGGGGCGAGCCGATCGCGGCGTCCTGCATCAGGACGTACAGCTCGTCCTTGGAGGCGACGTACCGGTACAGCGACATGGTGGAGGCGCCGAGCTCCTTGGCGACCCGGCCCATGGAGACCGCGGGGAGCCCCTCCGAGGCGGCCACCGCGACCGCCGCCTCCACGATCCGGTGGACGCTCAGTCCGGGCCTCGGCCCCTTGGCGGGGCGTTCACGCAGGCCCCAGGCGGCCTCAAGGCCGGGCGTGAGCCCCGTGTCGCCGCTCTCCGCCACCGGCTCACCCCTCCTGGTATCCGGCCCGCGCGCCGGGCCGCTTGACGCCCATCCTAGTAATGCGTAAGGCTTACACAGTAACGCGTATGCCATACGCAGTAGAGGGGATCACCATGCCCGGCAGTACATCGAGCACCATCCGCCGCCGCGAGGGCACCGGCGGCGCCGCCGTCGAGGCCGCGGGCCTCCGCAAGTCGTACAAGGACCGGCGCGTCCTGGACGGGCTGGACCTGCGCGTGGAGCGCGGCACCGTCTTCGCCCTGCTCGGCCCGAACGGCGCGGGCAAGACCACCACCGTCCGCGTCCTGGCGACGCTCACCCCGCCGGACGGCGGCAGCGCGCGGGTCGCCGGGCACGACGTGGTCGCCGACCGGGCCCGAGCGCGCCGGGCGATCAGCCTGACCGGGCAGTACGCCGCCGTCGACGACCTCCAGACCGGCACCGAGAACCTGCGCATGATGGCCCGGCTCTCGGGGCTCTCCCGCAGGGCCGCGCGCCGCCGCGCCGCCGAGCTGCTGGAGCGCTTCGACCTCGTCGACGCCGGCGGCCGCCGGGCCGGCACCTACTCGGGCGGCATGCGGCGCAGGCTCGACCTGGCGGCCGGGCTCGTCGGGCGGCCCGAGGTGGTCTTCCTGGACGAGCCGACGACCGGCCTGGACCCCCGCAGCCGCCAGGAGCTCTGGCAGGTGGTGCGCGACCTGGCGGCGGGCGGGGCCGCGGTGTTCCTGACCACCCAGTACCTGGAGGAGGCCGACCAGCTGGCCGACCGGATCGCCGTGATGGACGGCGGGCGGGTCGTCGCCGAGGGCACCGCCGATGCGCTGAAGTCGCGCGTGGCCGGGCACCGGCTGGACCTGGTGGCCACCGGCGCGGAGGCGTACGGCCGCCTCGCGGCACAGGCCGGGGCCCTCGTCTCCGGGACGACGCTCACCGGCCACGGCGCGGCCCCTGCCGAACCGGCCCTGCGCCACTCCCCCGACGAGCTCGCGCTGAGCCTGCCAACCGACGGCACCGCCCCGCAGGTCAGGGCGCTGCTGCTCGCTCGACCCCTCCGGCGCGGACATCGCCCGCTTCGCGCTGCACACCGCCACGCTCGACGACGTGTTCCTCGCGCTGACCGGCACCCCGGCCACCGCGTCGGCCGCGACCACCCCCACCGAGGAGACCAGCCGTGTCTGACGCCGCACTCACCCTCGTCGGCCGGGGCATCCGGCTCAGCCGCCGCAACGTCGACGCGCTCATCACCGCCATGGTGCTCCCGGTGATGCTGATGCTCGTCTTCGTCTACTTCTTCGGCGGCGCCATCGACACCGGCACCCGCACCTCGTACGTCACCTACGTCGTGCCGGGGGTGCTGCTGCTGTGCGCCGGGTTCGGCGCGTCCACCACCGCCGTGCGGGTCAGCGAGGACATGCGGGCGGGCATCGTGGACCGGTTCCGGTCGCTGGACGTGGGCGCGACGCCGATCCTGGCCGGGCACGTCGGGGCCAGCATCCTGAGGAACGTCCTGTCGACGGCGCTCGTCATCGCCGTCGCGTTCCTGATCGGCTTCCGCCCGCAGGCGGGGTTCGCGGGCTGGGCGGCGGCGCTGGGGCTCCTGCTCGCGTTCGTCCTGGCCGTGTCGTGGCTGTCGGCGGCGGCCGGACTGCTGGCGCGCACCCCGGAGGCGGCCAGCGGGTTCACCTTCTTCATGATGTTCCTGCCGTACCCCAGCAGCGCGTTCGTCCCGATCGACACGATGCCCGACTGGCTGCACGGCTTCGCCGAGCACCAGCCCGTCACCCCGGTCATCGAGTCCCTGCGCGGGCTCCTGCTCGATCAGCCGGTCGCTGACGCCCCGTGGACCGCGCTGGCCTGGTGCGGCGGGATGCTGGTGGTGGCACTGGCCCTGTCGGGCGCGCTGTTCCGGGCCCGTACCCGCTGACCGTACGGCCGGGAGGCGACGCACCGGGGCGGCCCCCGTCCACAGGGCCGCCCCGCTCACGCGCCCGGCCGCAGCGGGGCGCGCCACCGCCGGGCCGCCCACATGGTCGCCGCGACGCTGCTCCACCCGGCCGCCCGGAAGGCGCCGCGCGTCAGAAGATGTCGGGGCACCACGCCCGGCGCGCCGCCCGGAACAGCGCGTCCGCCCGCGCGGCGGCCCCCGGCGCGGACTCCTCCACCCGGCCCAGCGCCACCAGCCGCTCCACCGACTCGTCGCCCAGGTACAGCGCGCCCAGTTCGGCCACGTCCAGCGTCAGGTCGGCAGCCTGAGCGGTCCGCGCGCAGGAGGCGCCCTCGGGCGCGGCGTCCAGCCGGTACCGGCCGCCCGCGATACCCCCGGCGTCCCGCACGTCCAGCACCAGCGAGCCGGCCGTCCCGTACGTCCGCGCCTCCAGCGCCCGTATGACGTCCAGCACCCGCACCCACAGCATGTCCGAGTGCGTCACCACCCGCGCGGCCCTCGGGTCCGGCAGGAGCATCGGGAGCAGGTCGTCCGGCGCGCGGTGGCCGCTCTTGACGAACGTCACCCAGTCGATCGCGCACACGTACCGCCACAGTGCCCGCTCGGCCGCCGGAGTCGCCGCCACCAGGTCCCGCACGGTCAGCGTGAGCAGCGGCTGGTTGCCGTCGTCCCACCCCTCGTCGGCGGCGTACGTGACGTACCCCTCCACCGCCCCGGACGCGGCGCGGTACGTGGCGTGGAACGGCTCCCGCCAGGTGTCGTCGGGCACCAGGTTCCAGCCGGTGCGGCGCTCCCAGTCGCGGGTGCAGCGGCTCACCATCCCGTGCCGCGCCGCCCGCGCCGCCTCGTACACCTCGGGGCCGAGCTTGCGCAGCGCCTCGCCGTCCACGAGGTCGATCCGGCCGCCGTCCTCCGGGCCGGACCAGCGCGGGTCGAGCGCGGCGCGGCGCAGGTCCACCTTCCACTGGGTGTACCAGGCGGCCGGCCCGAACCCGAACCTGCCGTAGATCGGGTACTCGGCGGCGATCAGCGTCGCGAGCACGTCCCCGCGCTCCCTCGCCTCGGCGAACTCGGCCTCCATCATCCGGCTCAGCAGGCCCCGGCGGCGGTGCGTCGCCGACACGGAGACGTTCGTGACCGCCGTGGCCGTCACGGGCGCGCCGCCGACCGCCGTCACCTCCTGCGCGAACGACCGGAACGTCGCCACGCACCGCCCCGCGTCGAACACCCCGCGCGTGCGCGCCAGGTCGAAGTGCGGCAGCCGCACCGCCACCTCCTCCGGGGAGGGCGTCGGCGGGCGGACGAAACCGGTGTGCAGCGCGCGGATCCAGTCCGCCGCGTCCTCTTCGGTGAGGGTGCGCTGGACGAGGCCGGCGGGCAGCGAGGGGGCGCCGGGAAGGGCGGGGTCGAACGTCATGCCGCCACGCTAGACAGCGGCCCGTCCCACCCGCATCAGGGTTTCCCCGCACCCCTCCCCCGCCGGCCCCTCACGGCCACGGGGCGGCCGGGCCGCTCAGACCAGCAGGTCGTCCACCTGCGCCTCGCCGTCCCGGTAGCGGCGGGCGATCTCCGCGCTGCAGTCGTCCGCCGTGCGCTGCAGCTCCTGGCGGAGCCGCGACACGACCTGCTCGTACCCGGCCAGCCGGCCCATCGCCTCGCCCAGTTCCTCGTCCGTGCGGGCCGCCAGGTCGGACAGCTCCACCTCGGCGAGCATCTCGGCGGCCAGCATCCGGTACTCCTCGCTGCGCGGCGTGGACAGCGTGACGTGCCGCGCCGAGCTGGGGCGGCGGCCCGACGGCGCGTCCGCGAGGATCTCCGAGAGCCGGTGCATGACCGGCACCTCGGGCGCGGCCCGGCGGGCCAGCTCCGCGCGCAGGATGTCGATCCGCCCCTGCAACAGCCGCCGCACATAGCTGAGATCGGCCTCGTCGGTGTGCGAGTCCCGCCGCAGCGCCCGCAGTTCGTCCAGGCGCAGGGACCTCAGATCGGGCGCCATGACGGCCTCCGGGGGGCGTACGGCCTCCAGCGCGGCGAAGCCGACGGCCCGTGTGGTGCCCGCCGCGACCCTCGTCGCCGTCCCCGCCGTCCCCGCCGACGCGCGGGCGGCGGCGGGGGGTTCGGCCGCGGGACGCTGTATCGGCGGGCGGGACCGCTCGGACTCCGGCCCGGCACAGGTGGTCGACGCGGGGCCGGGCTGGTGCCCGGCGCCAGTTGTGCTCATGGTGTTCCGTCCCCTCGACCGGTGCTTCACGCGCACCGCCTGCAAGGCATGGTGCCACTCCGCCATGCGATGCGCAGTCGTGTGCACCCGTTCGGCCCTCGGTAAGTTGGGGGCCATGCGAGCAGTGGTACAGAGGGTCGACGGGGCACGGGTCGAGGTAGCGGGCGAGACGGTCGGTGAGATCACCGGCGAGGGGCTGTGCGTCCTCGTCGGCGTCACCCACGACGACACCCCCGAGAAGGCGGCGCAGCTGGCGCGGAAGCTGTGGAGCCTGCGCGTGCTGGACGGCGAGAAGTCCTGCTCCGACGTGAACGCGCCGCTGCTGGTGATCTCCCAGTTCACGCTGTACGGGGACGCCCGCAAGGGCCGCCGGCCCACCTGGAACGCGGCGGCGCCCGGCCCGGTGGCCGAGCCGCTGGTCGACGAGGTCGTGGCGCGGCTGCGGGAGGCGGGCGCGACCGTGGCGACGGGCCGCTTCGGCGCGCAGATGCGGGTCTCCCTCACCAACGACGGCCCGTTCACGGTGCTGCTGGAGGTCTGAGAACCCCGGCCCTACGGCTCGACGACGGTCTCCTGCGCGGCGGCCGTGCCGTCGCCGACCACCAGCGGCGCGTCCACCGGAACGTTCCGCTTCACCAGGGCGAGCGCGATGGGGCCCAGCTCGTAGTGGCGTACCGCCGTGGTGACGAAGCCGAGCTGCCGCCCCTCCGGGCCGTCGGACGCGAGCCGGACCGGCGCGCCGTGCGGCGGCAGGTGCACCTCGCTGCCGTCCAGGTGCAGGAAGACCAGGCGGCGCGGCGGCTTCCCCAGGTTGTGGACGCGCGCGACGGTCTCCTGGCCCCGGTAGCAGCCCTTCTGGAGGTGGACGGCCTGCCCGATGAGGCCGATCTCGTGCGGGATCGTGCGGTGGTCGGTCTCGAAGCCGAGCCGCGGCCGGTGCGCCTCCACGCGCAGCGCCTCGTACGCCAGCAGCCCGGCGGCGGGGCCGTGCCGCTCGGCGTACGCCTCCAGCTCCGCGCGCGGCAGGAACACCTCGCGGCCGTGCGCGACCTCCCGGACGACGGCGCCGTCCGGGACCTCGGCGATCGACCCGGCGGGCAGGTGCACGACGGCGTACTCGTCGGTGCGGTCGGCCACCTCGACCCGGTAGAAGAACTTCATCGACTCCAGGTACGCGATGAGCGCCTCGCGCGTGCCCGGCTCGACGTGCGCCCACACGGTGGCGCCGTCGTCCACCAGGTACAGGGCGTGCTCGATGTGGCCGTTCGCGGAGAGGATCAGCGCGTCCGTGGCGCGGCCCGCGGGCAGCTCGCTGACGTGCTGGGTGAGCAGCAGGTGCAGCCAGCTCAGCCGGTCGTCGCCGCTGACGGTGACGACGCCCCGGTGCGAGAGGTCCACGAAACCGCTGCCGCCGGCGAGGGCCCGCTGCTCGCGGAACGGGTCGCCGTAGTGCGCGGCGACACCCTCGTCGCGGCCCTCGGCGGGGACGGCGCCGGGCAGGGACAGCAGGGGGCTGGTCGGTGAAGGTCGCTGCATGGCGTCCAGCCTACGACTCGCCGTTCGACGCCTACGACTCGCCGTGCGACGCCTCCGCCTGCGCCTTCCCGGTGCAGGTGCGGCAGCGGCCGTAGATCGCGAAGTGCTTCATGTCGGTGTCGAAGCCGAAGGAGTCGAGGAGCGTGCGGGTGAAGTCCGCGGCGACCGCCACGTCCGCCTCGATGACGTCCCCGCAGTCCCGGCACACCAGGTGCAGATGGTGGTGGCGGTCGGCGAGGTGGTAGGTCGGCGCCCCGTGCCCGAGGTGGGCGTGGGAGACCAGGCCCAGCTCCTCCAGGAGTTCCAGCGTCCGGTAGACGGTGGAGATGTTCACCCCGGACGCGGTCTTGCGCACCTCGGTCAGGATGTCGTCGGGCGTGGCGTGCTCCAGCGCGTCCACCGCCTCCAGGACGAGCTGGCGCTGGGGCGTCAGCCGGTAACCGCGCTGCCGAAGATCGCTCTGCCAGTCGGTGCTCACCACGCGCTCCAGTGTAGGAGCACCGACCGGCCGGGCCGGGGCTGCCGGGAAAATCGGCCTACTTGAAGAAGGCGATGCCGTCGTCCGGCAGGTCGCCCAGGCTCTTCGCCATGGCCTCGACCTCCTCGGGCGTGACGACCTTCTTCAGGTGCGCCGACATGTACGGGCGGAGCGGCACCTCGGGGGTGGCCTTCTCGCCGACCCACATCAGGTCGCTCTTGACGTACCCGTACAGCCGCTTGCCGCCGCTGTACGGGCCGGACGCGGCGGTGCGGGCGACGGCGTCGGTCGCCAGGTCGATCTGCGGCTTCTTGTCGGCGAGCTCGCCGTACCAGACCTCGACGATGCCCTGGTCGCGGACCATGACCACCTCGACCTTGCGGTCCTTGTCGACGCGCCAGTAGCCGCTCTCGCTCTCCAGCGGGCGGACCTTGTTCCCCTCGGCGTCCAGGACCCAGGTGCGGGAGGTGTACTCGATGAAGTCCCGGCCGTCGTGGCTGAACGTCACGGACTGGCCGAAGTTGCACTTCTCGGCGCCGGGGAAGTCGGAGACGCCCGCGCCCTCCCACGTGCCGAGCAGGAACGCGAGGGGGACGAGGTCCGGGTGCAGGTCGGACGGGATCTGGATCATGATGTCAGGCTGCCTGGCGTTCTATGGGGGTGCGGGGGGTCAGCGCTGGCCCTGGTACAGCTTCTTCACGGTCAGACCGGCGAAGGCGAGGACGCCGACGCAGACCAGGACCAGCAGGGCGGAGAAGAAAGCCTCAAGCACGGGGTGCTCCTCGGGTGAGCGGCGGTTCGGTATAGGGGCCGGGTCCCAGCCTAATGGGTGCGACCCGGCCCTTTCCTGCGAGGTGCGGCACGCTGCGCGGCGGCACCGTCCGGTGGAACGCGCCCGGGGCCCCGCCTCCACTGACACGCACAAGCGGACCGGGTCGTACGCCCGCGCATTACAGTTCGGAACATGGCGAAAAAGCTCGTGATCAAGGTGACCGCCGGGGCCGACGCCCCCGAGCGGTGCTCGCAGGCGTTCACGGTGGCGGCGGTGGCCGCGGCCAGCGGCGTCGAGGTGTCGCTCTGGCTGACCGGCGAGTCCTCGTGGTTCGCCCTGCCGGGCAGGGCGGCCGAGTTCGAGCTGCCGCACGCCGCGCCGCTCCCCGACCTGATCGCGTCGGTCCAGGCGGCCGGCCGGATCACCCTGTGCACGCAGTGCGCGGCCCGCCGGGAGATCACGGAGGAGGACCTGATCGAGGGCGTGCGGATCGCGGGCGCCCAGGTGTTCCTGAGCGAGATCATGGAGGACGGGGTCCAGGCCCTCGTCTACTGAGCCGGGCCGGGCCTACGGGCCCGGCTTCCTCTTGCCGTCCAGTTCGTCCCACCACTCGTCGGACTGCGGGTCCCCGCTGGGGTCGTCCCACCAGCGGTCGTCGGGGCCGCGCCGGTTCGCCGCCCAGGAGGCGAGCGGCGGCAGGAGCATCGCGGCGAACGCCATCCCGGCGGCGGCCTCCACGGACCACAGCCGCACGAAGGACCACGCGCTGACGAAGAGGGCCAGGCACGTGCCCATCAGCACGAAATAGGTGCGCCGGCGCCGTGCGTACACACCTTCAGGGTATGTCCCGCACCGTCACGCCGGCGGGCATGACCGAAGGGCCGCACCTCAAGTCCCGGAAAGCGTCCAACCCCCAGGAGGTGCGGCCCTTCGGCCGTTCGGGTACCGCCGGTCAGACGGCGATCGCGACCTCGGCGAGGCCGCCCGTCTGGACGACGACCTGCCGGTCCGCCGTGCCGCCCGGCACGAGCGCGCGGACGGTCCAGGTGCCCTCCGCGGCGTAGAACCGGAACTGGCCGGTCGCGGAGGTCGGGACCTCGGCGGTGAACTCGCCGGTCGAGTCCAGCAGCCGGACGTAGCCGGTCACGGGCTCGCCGTCGCGGGTCACCTGACCCTGGATCGTGGTCTCACCGGGCTTGATCGCGGAGGCGTCGGGGCCGCCGGCCTGGGCTCCACACATGTCGTACCTGTCCTTACGCGTCGCGGGTGGGGCGGATTACTTGGCGGGGCCGAGCTCGATCGGCACGCCGACGAGGGAGCCGTACTCGGTCCACGAGCCGTCGTAGTTCTTGACGTTCTCCTGGCCGAGCAGCTCGTGCAGGACGAACCAGGTCAGCGCGGAGCGCTCGCCGATGCGGCAGTACGCGATGGTGTCCTTGGACAGGTCCACCTGCTCGTCGGCGTAGAGGGAGCGCAGCTCCTCGTCCGACTTGAACGTGCCGTCGTCGTTGGCGTTCTTCGACCACGGGATGTTGCGGGCGGTCGGCACGTGGCCGGGGCGCTGCGACTGCTCCTGCGGGAGGTGCGCCGGGGCGAGCAGCTTGCCGCTGAACTCGTCGGGCGAGCGGACGTCGACCAGGTTCAGGCTGCCGATGGCGGCCACGACGTCGTCGCGGAAGGCGCGGATCGAGGTGTCCTGCGGCTTGGCCTTGTACTCGGTGGCCGGGCGGCTGGGAACCTCGGAGCCGTCGACCAGGTCACGGGAGTCGAGCTCCCACTTCTTGCGGCCGCCGTCGAGGAGCTTGACGCTCTCGTGGCCGTACAGCTTGAAGTACCAGTAGGCGTACGCGGCGAACCAGTTGTTGTTGCCGCCGTAGAGGACGACGGTGTCGTCGTTGGCGATGCCCTTCGCGGAGAGGAGCTTCTCGAAGCCCTCCTGATCCACGAAGTCGCGGCGGACCGGGTCCTGGAGGTCGCTCTTCCAGTCGATCCGGACGGCGTTCTTGATGTGGTTCTTGTCGTAGGCCGAGGTGTCCTCGTCGACCTCGACGATGACGACCTTCGGGTCGTCGATGTGGGCCTCGACCCAGTCGGCGTCTACCAGGACGTCGCTGCGGCTCATGCTGTCTTCTCCTCCGGGGCAGTGTGCGGCGGGATGATGCGGATGCGACACGTCGCGCCGAGCGCTCTACGCGTACGAGGGTGCGGCGCGGCTACGGCGCGGGGAAGGCCCCCCAGGGCGGAAGGGCCGAAAAACGCGGGGTGGGAGAGCCCGCTCAGACAGTGCGACAGAGCATGGCGGCGACGCGGCACAGGTCTACTGCCCGCCGCTTCGTGAGGTCCGCCTGTCGCTTCATCATGGGTCCGATCGTAGGGACGGACAGGCGGCCGTGTCACCGGCGTGTCGCATGGTGAGACGAGAACATCCGCATGGCGGGACGAGAAGGCCCCCGGCACCGGCTCGCGGCCGGTCGCTCCGGGGGCGTTCCCGCAGTTCGTCTATGGGGCGGACGGGTCCGTCTCGCCATGTGGGAAGTGCGTGGTGCGAGGCCCGCCGATGGCCCGGACGGGGAGGCGGGTCAGCCGGCCAGGACCACGTTCTGCCCGGTCACCGAGATCTGGAGGCCGTCGGGGGCGGCCTCCACCTTCTGGATCCTCAGCCCGGCGGGGAAGCCCTTCACCTGGCGGTCGAAGTCGGTCCGCTCGCGGACCAGCTCCTCGACGCCGGGGATGCCCTCGCCGGGCACCTTGTCCGCCCGCACCCGGAGCGTGTCGCCGTCGACGACGCTCACCGTGGACAGCACGCTGCGCGTCACCGTCCGGCCCAGCAGCTCGATGCCGCCCGTGACCTTGAGCTTGCCGTTGCCGCCGTAGCCGAGGGTGACGTCGTGGTCGGAGGCCTTGCGCAGCTCCTCGTACGAGATGCGGGCCGTGCCCGTCGCGGACGCGGCGACCGCGCGCGCGTAGCCGTTCTCCAGCCGTACGCCGCGCAGTTCGGCCGTCAGCTCGCCGAGCCGGACCGTGCGGCTGCCGGCCGTCGCCTCGACGCCGGTCATGGCCACGTCCACCTGGTCCAGCTCCCCGCCCATGACCTGGGTGAGGAAGGGGAAGCCGCGGATCGACACGTCGGGCGTGGCGGACAGGCCCTGTCTGGCCTGAATCCGGTCGGCGGCCTCGGACTCGGCGGCGGCGACCGCCAGCCGGTCCGCGATGGTGAACAGTCCGCCGAGAACGACGGCGATGATCAGCAGTGTGCGCAGTGCTCGCATGGCTCGGTGTTTCCCCCGCCCTGTTGGTGCCCGGCCCCCGACGACTCAATGATCGACGTCCGGGGGCCGGACAATGGTTCCCCGACGCCCCGGCCGGCACACCCGTCACAGCGGTCACACCCGTCCCATCCGGCGGTGGGCCGGGCCGGGCGGAGGGGGGCGGCGGCGGGGGTCAGACCAGCACGCGCCCCAGCAGGTACACGGCGGGCGCGGCCAGCGCGAGCGGCAGCGCGACACCGGCGGTCATGTGCACGAACCGCGACGGGTAGTCGTACGCGGCCACCCGCAGTCCGGTCACCGCGCACACGCCCGCGGCCAGGCCCAGTACGGCGGCCACCGCGCCCAGGCCGGTCACCGCACCGGCCGCGAGTCCCGCGCCCGCGCCCGCGGCCAGCGCGGCCACCAGGGACGCGGGTCCGGGCAGCGGCAGCGCGCGGACGACCGTGGCGGCGGCCGCGGCCAGGGCGCCGGCCACGACCGCGTCCGGCTCGGCGGCCAGGAACGCGGTGGCCACGACGGCGAGCGCCGAGGACACGACGGTCGCCATCAACCCGTACAGCCGCTCCTCGGCCGCCGCGTGGCTGCGCAGTTGCAGGACGAGGACCAGCAGGACCCAGACGCCGAGGGTGCCGAGGATCGCGGCGGGCCCGTGCTCCCGTCCCGTGGCGAGCAGCGCGGCGTCCGCGACGAGGCCGCCGAGGAACGCCAGGGCGATGCCCTGCCGGGCGGGCCACATGCCGTTGAGCCGGAACCATCCGGCGGCGGTGACCGCCTGGAGCAGCACCAGCGGGACGAGCAGCGCGTACGGGCCGAGCGCGGCGCCCCCGGCGAGCAGGAGGCCGAACAGGGCGGTGAGCCCGGCGGGCTGGATGCCCGGATCGATGATCGGCGACCGGCCCTCGGCGCGGGCGCGCTGGGCGTCGGTGATGCGGGTGTTGCCGAGGGTCGTGGGGGCGCTGTACTCCGGCTCGTGCGCGGCGCCGGCCGGGGCGTGCCCGCCGTGGTCCGCCGCTGCGGGCGCTCCGACGGCCGCGGGCACGGCGCCGGTGTGCGCGGGGGCGTGCGCGGCGGGCGCGGGGGCGCTCGGTGCCGGGGCCGCCGGCGCGGGGGCGTGCGGCGCGGGGGCGTGCGGCGCGGGGGCCGGCTGCCCGTACGGGGCCGGGCCCTGGCCGGTGACGGGCGGCAGGTACGCGGTCGGCGCGTCGAACCCCTGCGCGGGCGGCTGCCCGTACGGGGCGGGGCCCTGGTCCGTGACCGGCGGCAGGTACGCGGTCGGCGCGTCGAACCCCTGCGCGGCGGGCTGCCCGTACGGGGCGGGGCCCTGGTCCGTGACCGGCGGCAGGTACGCGGTCGGCGCGTCGTACGCCTCGGCCCGCGGGGCCTCCGGGGGCAGTGGGTGGGCGCCCGGGCCCTGCTGCGGCGGCCATCCCGTGCCGTTCGCCGCCGGCGGCAGCGGGTCGGGGTCCGACGGGACGGCCGGCTGGTAATGGGTGTCCCAGGTCTGGCCCTCCCAGGTCTGCGCGACGCCCGGGTCGTGCGGGTACTGCTGATCGCTGCTCATGCTGTGCGGCTCACCCTCCTGCGAACGGCGGGAGCACCTCTACCGTGCCGCCCTCCGCCAGCCGTACCGTCTCATGCCCGCGCGTCCCCACGGGGTCGCCGTCCACCAGGAACGAGCACCTCTGCAGCACCCGGACCAGCTCCCCCGGGTGCCGTTCGCGTACGGCGTCCAGCGCCTCGGCGAGGGTCTCGGCGGCGTACGGCTCCTCGGCGGTACCGGCGGCGGCCTTGGCCGCGGCCCAGTAGCGGATCGTTCCCGCTGCCATGGAGGGCTCCTTTCGTCAGACCTCCATGATGGGCCACGCCCCTCACGCCCCCGACGCGCCCGCCGTCACGCCCCCTGCGCGCCCGTCACCCACGCCCCGCACGCCCCCGCCCTCACGCCCCCCGTCCCCCTCACGCCCCCCGTCCCCCTCACGCCCCCGGCGCGGCCGTCAGCCACCGGGCGATCCGGGTGAGCAGCTCCTCGCCCGCGGCGTTCTCGGCGTGCCCCATGCCCGGCTCCAGCCACAGCTCGGCGTGCCCGCCCGAGGCCGCGGCCAGCGACCGGGGGTGGTCGACCGGGAAGTACGGGTCCCGGTCCCCGTGCACGACCAGCAGCGGCGTCGGCGCGATCAGCGGCACCGCCTCCACCGGCGACAGCGGCACGGGGTCCCAGTCCCGGTCGTGGATGCGGGTGCGCAGCCCGTACCGGCCCACGAGGCGCCCCGCCGGGCGGGTGATCAGCCAGTGCACGCGCCGCATCGGTGCCGTGCCCCGGTAGTACCAGCGCGCCGGCGCGCTCACCGCGGCCACCGCGTCCGTACGCCCCTGCGCGCGCTGCGCACCACCGTCCCGGCCGCCTTCACGCCCCGAGGGCCCCGCCGTGCCCCGCCACTCCGACGGACCAGCCGGCTCCGGGGAATCCCCGGCCGCCTCCCCGTACAGCGCCGCGTGCCGCAGCACCACCGAGCCGCCCATGGAGAAGCCGACCGTCACCACTCGCGCGTGCCCCCGCCGCCGGGCCCAGGCCACCGCCGCCGCCAGGTCCAGCACCTCCCGGTCGCCCACCGTGGAGCGCCCGCCGGAGCGGCCGTGGCCCCGGAAGGAGAAGGTCACGACCGCCGCGTGCCGGGCCAGCACGGCCGCGGCGCGGCGCAGGGCCGGGCGGTCCACCGACCCGGTGAAGCCGTGCGCCACGACGATCGCCGTGTCCGCCGGACCCGCCGAGCAGGGGTCGTAGCGCGCCTCGAGAAGGACTCCGTCAGGAGTACGCAAAGACATACGCAAGGTTTCATCCGGAGGGACGCACGTGAGCGAGGAAACATCCACACTGTGAAATAGGCCCTCTGTCCCGGATCTCATGTGGGCTATTGTTGCTGGGAGAGGACCCGGCAAAGCAGCCCCCGGGTCCTTTTGTGTTTTCCCGCCTTTGTTACGGACGGGTGAACAAAAGCTCTCGAAGGCACAAGGGCCGCCGCAGGACCAGAAGGAAGCAGTGCCGCAACGTCCTCGCACGGACCGAGGAGGAACCGACGTTATGGGCGAGCCGACCGTGCACGACCGGACGACGACCCGCAGGACGACGACCCGGACAGGCCGGGAAAGCCAGGCGACGAAGGCCACGCAGGCGACCCGGGCGGGTGGGACACGATGAGCTCTCTGCTGCTGCTGACCAATGCCCTCCAGCCGTCGACCGAGGTGCTTCCCGCCCTCGGACTGCTGCTGCACCAGGTGCGGGTGGCCCCCGCCGAGGGCCCCGCGCTGGTGGAGACCCCCGGCGCCGACGTGATCCTCGTGGACGGCCGCCGCGACCTGCCGCAGGTGCGGTCGCTGTGCCAGCTGCTGCGCTCCACGGGCCCCGGCTGCCCCCTGATCCTGGTCGTCACCGAGGGCGGCCTCGCGGCCGTCACGGCCGACTGGGGCATCGACGACGTGCTGCTCGACACGGCGGGCCCCGCCGAGGTCGAGGCGCGGCTGCGGCTCGCCATGGGCCGCCAGCAGATCACCGCCGACGACTCCCCGATGGAGATCCGCAACGGCGACCTGTCGGTGGACGAGGCGACGTACAGCGCCAAGCTGAAGGGCCGGGTCCTGGACCTCACCTTCAAGGAGTTCGAGCTGCTCAAGTACCTCGCGCAGCACCCGGGCCGGGTCTTCACGCGGGCGCAGCTCCTCCAGGAGGTGTGGGGGTACGACTACTTCGGCGGCACCCGCACGGTCGACGTCCACGTGCGGCGGCTGCGCGCCAAACTGGGCCCCGAGCACGAGTCGCTGATCGGCACCGTGCGCAACGTGGGGTACCGGTTCGTGGCGCCCGAGAAGGCCGAGCGCGCCGCCGACGAGGCGCGGGGCACCACGCGCGCCGAACCGCGTGCGGGAGCCCGTACCGGAGCACGTACGGAGGCCCGCGGCAAGGAGGCGGCACCGGAAGTCATCCGGATGGCGGACGGATAAGATCCGCGGCAAGCGGCCGCACGACCTGCCCAGAGGGAGGTCACCCCGCGTAGACTGCCGCGCGTGGCCAAGGTGACGCGGGACGACGTGGCACGACTGGCGGGTACTTCCACCGCGGTCGTGAGCTATGTCATCAACAACGGACCCCGGCCGGTCGCCCCGGCCACGCGCGAGCGTGTCCTCGCCGCCATCCAGGAGCTGGGCTACCGGCCCGACCGGGTGGCCCAGGCGATGGCTTCGCGGCGGACCGACCTCATAGGCATGATCGTCCCGGACGCGCGGCAGCCGTTCTTCGCGGAGATGGCGCACGCCGTGGAAAGAGCCGCCGCCGACCGGGGGAAAATGGTCCTGGTCGGCAATTCGGACTACCGCGACGAGCGGGAGATCCACTACCTGCGGGCGTTCCTCGGAATGCGGGTCGCCGGTCTGATCCTCGTGAGCCAGGGCATGAGCGAGCGCGCCGCCCAGGAGATCGAGGCGTGGGACGCGCGGGTCGTGCTGCTCCACGAGCGCCCCGAGGCGCTGGACGACGTGGCCGTGGTGACCGACGACATCGGCGGCGCCCAGCTCGCCACCCGCCATCTGCTGGAGCACGGCCACGCGTACGTCGCGTGTCTGGGCGGCACCGAGGCGACGCCGTCCGTCGGCGACCCGGTGGCCGACCACATCGAGGGCTGGCGCCGCGCCATGCGCGAGGCGGGCCGCTCCATCGAGGGGCGGCTGTACCAGGCCGAGTACAACCGGTACGACGCCTACGAGACCGCCCTGAAGATCCTTTCGGGCCCGGACCGGCCGCCCGCGATCTTCTGCGCCACGGACGACCAGGCGATCGGTGTGCTCCGCGCGGCGCGGGAGCTGCGCATCGACGTGCCGGGGGATCTGGCGGTGGCCGGGTTCGACGACGTGAAGGAGGCGGCGCTGACCGACCCGCCGCTGACGACGATCTCGTCGGACCGCCCGGCGATGGCCCGCGCGGCGGTGGACCTGGTCCTCGACGACGGGCTGAAGGTGTCGGCTTCGCGCCGGGAGCGGGTGAAGTCGTTCCCCTCGGCGCTGGTGATCCGCCGCAGCTGCGGCTGCAACGGCGCGTAGGCCGCGGTTCTTCGGCGTCTCTCACGGCGCCTTCAGGAATCTCTCATCCGCGCGGGCCACAGTCGTGGCATGACGGACCGCAGCGCCACCCCGCAGGGGACGACCGGAGGACCGCACCCGTACGCCGGGGCCCCGGCCGCCTCCGCCCACCCGGCCGCCCCGGCCGACACGGCCGCCCTGGCCGGCCGCGTCGGAGCCCTCTGCCCTCCGCCGCCCGCGTATCCCCCCGTGCCCCCTCCGTCCGCCGCCACCGGCGAGGCGCCGCCGCGACGGCGGGCCCGGCGGCCCGCGCTGCTGATCGCCGCCGCCGCGCTCGTGGCCGCGGCCGGCGGCGGCGGGACGGGCGCCCTCGCACAGCACCTCGCCGCGGACGCCCCGGCCGCCGCGCCGGCGGCGGCCACGGGGACGGCCATCGGGCAGCGCTCCGGAGCGGGCACGGTCGCCGCGGCCGCGGCGGCCGTGGCGCCGAGCATCGTGGAGATCAAGGCCGTCACCGGCCAGGACACCGGCTCGGGGCAGCCGGCCGGCTACGGCGGGTCCACCGGTTCGGGGCAGTCCACCGGTTCCGGCGTGGTGATCACGGCGGACGGCGAGGTCGTCACCAACCACCACGTGGTCGCCGGCGCCTCCGAGGTGCGGGTCCGGCTCGCGGACGGCACCGCGTACACCGCCGACGTCGTCGGCAGCGACCCCGGCAAGGACCTGGCGCTGCTGCGGCTGCGCGGCGCGAAGGGCCTCAAGGCGGCGCCGCTCGGCGACTCCTCCCGGCTCCGCGTGGGCGACCAGGTCGTCGCGATCGGCTCCCCCGCGGGCCTCACCGGCACGGTGACCAGCGGCATCGTGTCCGCGCTCGACCGGGACGTGACGGTCGGCGGCGACGGGGGCCGGGGCGGGCCGTACGGCGGCCAGGGCTTCGGGGACGGCACGGGCGCGTCGAAGACGACGTACAAGGCGATCCAGACCGACGCGTCCCTCAATCCGGGCAACTCCGGCGGCGCCCTGATCGATCTGCGGGGCCGGGTCGTCGGTGTCAACTCCGCGATGTACGCGCCGAGCACGGGGTCCGGCGCGGGCAGTGTGGGGCTGGGCTTCGCGATCCCCGTGAACACCCTGAAGGCCGCTCTGGACTCCCTCCGCGGCTCCTGACCCGCGTGCGACGCTGATCCGCATGAACACCACCGCCGAGCCCGACCGCATCCTCGTCGTCGACGACGAGCCCGCCGTCCGCGAAGCGCTGCTGCGCAGCCTGGCCTTCGAGGGGTACGGCACGCTCGCCGCCGCCGACGGCGCGGACGCGCTGGAGAAGATCGACGCGTACGCGCCGGACCTGGTCGTCCTCGACATCCAGATGCCCCGCATGGACGGGCTGACGGCCGCCCGCCGCATCCGGGCGTCCGGCTCCACCGTGCCGATCCTGATGCTCACCGCCCGCGACACGGTCGGCGACCGGGTGACGGGGCTCGACGCGGGCGCCGACGACTACCTGGTCAAGCCGTTCGAACTGGACGAGCTGTTCGCCCGTATCCGCGCGCTGCTGCGGCGCAGCTCGTACGCGGCCGGGGGCGGCGCCGGGCCGGGCGGCGGGGACGAGGTGCTGGCCTTCGGGGACCTGCGGATGAACCTCACCACCCGCGAGGTGGCGCGCGGCGGACGGCGGGTGGAGCTGACGCGGACCGAGTTCACGCTGCTGGAGATGTTCCTCGCGCACCCGCGCCAGGTCCTCACCCGCGAGCAGATCCTCAAGGCCGTGTGGGGCTTCGACTACGAGCCGACCTCCAACTCCCTGGACGTGTACGTGATGTATCTGCGGCGCAAGACCGAGGCGGGCGGCGAGCCCCGGCTCGTGCAGACGGTGCGCGGGGTGGGGTACGTGCTGCGGGAGGGCGGCGCCGAGTGACTCCCGGAGCCGTACGGCGCTTCCGCGCGCTGCCGCTGCGCTCCCGGCTGGCCCTGCTGACGTCGCTGGCGGTGGCCGTGGCGGTGGCCGCGGTGTCGGTGGCGGCCTGGCTGCTCACCCGGGCGCAGCTGCGCGACGAGCTGGACCGGTCGCTGGAGAACACGGCGGCGCCGCGCGAGCAGGTGGTGGACGCGCTGGTGCGGTGCCAGGCCGGGGTGTCGCCGGAGCCGCCCGCGCCCGGGCAGGCCGGGTTCGCGTACACGCAGCTGGTCGGGGCGGACGGCGAGCGGTGCGTCGCCCGGTACTCACGGGCGGTGCGGGTGACGGCGCGGGACGTGGACGTCGCGGCGGGCCGGGCCGAGGAGGCGCTGCACACCTCCGCGACGGACAGCGGCGAGACGGTGCGGGTGCACACCGTGCGCGAGACGGTGACCGTGCCGGGGACGGCGCGGCGGGTGTCCGTCGCCGTGTCGCTGGCGCGCCCGCTGACGGAGGTCGACGCGGCGCTGAGCCGGCTGGCGCTGCTGCTGACCGCGCTGGCGGGGATCGGCGTGGTCGGCGCGGGCGCGGCGGGGCTGTGGGTGGCGCGGGCCGGGCTGCGGCCGGTGGACCGGCTGACGGGCGCGGTGGAGCACGTGGCGCGCACCGAGGACCTGACGGTGCGCATCCCGGTGGAGGGCGAGGACGAGATCGCCCGGCTGTCGCGGTCGTTCAACGCGATGACGGCCGCGCTGGCGTCGTCCCGCGACCGGCAGGCGCAGCTCATCGCGGACGCCGGACACGAGCTGCGGACGCCGCTGACGTCGCTGCGGACCAACGTGGAGCTGCTGGCCCGGATCGAGGAGTCCGGCCGGGCGATCCCGGCGGAGGACCGGCGGGCGCTGATGGCGTCGGTGAAGGCGCAGATGACGGAGCTCGCGGCGCTGATCGGCGACCTCCAGGAGCTGGCGCGGCCGGACGCGGTGGCGCAGGGCCGCCTGGAGGTCGTCGCGCTGCACGAGGTGCTGGACCAGGCGCTGGGCCGGGCCCGGCTGCGGGGCCCGGAGCTGGAGTTCGACCGGGACGTGTGGCCGTGGTTCGTGCGGGCGGAGCCGGCGGCGCTGGAACGGGCGCTGGTGAACGTGCTGGACAACGCCGTGAAGTTCTCCCCGCCGGGCGGCGCCGTGGAGGTCCGCCTGGTGGACGGCGTCCTGACGGTGCGGGACCACGGGCCGGGCGTCGCGGAGGACGAACTCCCGTACGTCTTCGACCGGTTCTGGCGCTCACCGTCCGCCCGCTCGCTGCCGGGCTCGGGCCTGGGCCTGTCGATCGTGGCCCGCACGGTCGGCCAGGCGGGCGGCACGGTGGCCCTGACCCGCGCGGAGGGCGGCGGCACCCGCGCGGAGATCCGCCTCCCGGGCGCCCCGACGCCGCCGCCGGGGTCAGTTGTGCCGCAGGAGTGAGGCGACCAGGCCGGGGCGGGTGTCGGGGAAGTCCATGGGGACGATGCCCAGGCCGCGCCAGGTGGTGGCCTGCGCGCTGTCGAGGAGGGTGTGGACGCGGGGGTTGAGGCGGTCGGCGTTCCAGCGGGGTGGGAGGAGCGCGGCGGTGGAGACGTGGTTGACGTACAGCCTGCCGGGCTGTGTGGCGGCCTTGCGGAAGTGGGCCTCGATCTTCGGCCACTTCGCGGTGGGCTCGGCCATGTAGTCGTCCTGGATGTCGAACAGCGCGCCGTCGCCCCAGCGGACACCGGGCAGCCCGCCGTTGTCGGCGAGGAGCACGACCCGGCCGCGGGCCTCGCCGAGGAGGGGCAGTCCGTCGCCGATGCGGAAGAGGGGCCGCCAGCCCTTCACGTCGAGGTAGCGGTCGAAGACCTGCCGGAAGACCGTGTCGCTCTCCTGCGAGTACTCCTGCTTGACCCGCATGAGGACGGTCTCCGACGGGTGCGCGGCGAGGAAGTCGCGGCAGGCGGCGAGGACGTCGCCGAACATCTGGTTCTGGTAGTAGGCGCCGTGGTGGATGGCGAAGGAGTCGCCGGTGACGCGGCAGCGGATGTCGAGGTAGCGGACGCCGCTGTCCAGCTGCTGGGCGACGGTCGTGTCCTGGCAGGCCACCCAGAGGCCGCCGGCCGGGGCGGCGGAGTTGTGGGTGCCGGGGATGGTGAGGGCGCGCAGCGGGGTGGTGTCGGGGTGGCCGCCCATCCAGTCCTGGAGGCCGGCGGCGCGGGCGCGCGCGGGGGCGGCGGGTAAGGCGCCGAGGGCGAGGGCGGTGCCGGTGGCGGCCGTGAGGAAGCCGCGTCGGGTGAGGGCCATGCGCGGGATTATGGCGCGCACACGTCAATGACTGAAGGTGCGAGGACGGCCGGAGGCGCGTGGGCGGACGTAGGCGGGAAGGCCGGAGGCGGGAAGGCCGGAGGCGGGAAGGCCGGAGGCGCAGGGTGGACGGGCCGCGCGCCGGGAGACGCGGAAGCGGGGGCGGGCCCACCGGACCCGCCCCCGCTTCCTTCCGTACGGCGTGTTACTTGACGACCGTGATCCGGTCGGTCGCCGGCGGCGCCAGCGGGGCCTGCGGCGAGGAGTGCGCGCCGAGGTAGGCGATGAACACGTCCAGGTCGGAGGCGCCGACCAGCTTGTTCGCGCCCTGGCCGAGCGCGGCGAAGCCGTCACCGCCGCCCGCGAGGAACTCGTTCATCGCGACGCGGTAGGTCTTGGCCGGGTCCAGCGGCTGGCCGTTCAGCTTCACCGAGGAGACGTCGACGCGGGCGGCGCCGGTCTTGGTCATGTCCAGCGTGTAGGTGAAGCCCCGGGAGACCTGGAGGATCTTCGGGGAGGCCTCGTTGGAGCCGCTGACCTGCTGCTGGAGCGCGGTGACGATCTGCGCGCCGGTCAGGTCGACGGTGGTCATCATGTTGGTGAACGGCTGGACGGTGTACGCCTCGCCGTACGTGACGATGCCGTCCGCCGCCTCCGTGCCCGACTTGGCGTGGACCAGGTCGGCGCGGATGCCGCCCGGGTTCATGAAGGCAATCTGCGCGCCGCCCTTGTCGGCCGGGGCGAGGCCCTCCAGCTGCGCGTCGGCGATCAGGTTGCCGAGCGGCTTCTCGTACGCGGTGGAGCCGCGGCCGTCGATGTTGGCCGAGATGTGGCCCACCGGGCGGTTCGCGATCGGCGCGGCGAGACCGTTCCACTTGGTGATCAGGTCGGTCATGTCCGCGGCCTTCGGGACGTCGCGCGTCACGACGTGGTTCGCGGAGGCGACGGCCGTGCGGACGATGTCCTTGGTGGCGCGGTCGTAGGTGAGGGTCGTGTCGGTGTACAGCTTGCCGAACGACGCCGCCGAGGTGACCGTGCGCGGCTTGCCCGCCGGGTCCGGGATGGTGCACGCGTACGCCTGGTGGGTGTGGCCGGTCACCAGCGCGTCGACCTGCGGGCTGAGCTTCTTGGCGATGTCCACGACGGGGCCGGAGACGCCGTCGCCCGGGCCGGGGCTGTCGCAGTCGTAGTTGTACGCGGTGGAGGCCGGCGCGCCGCCCTCGTGGATCAGGGCGACGATGGACTTGACGCCCCGGCGCTCCAGCATCCTCGTGTACTTGTTGATCGTCTCGACCTCGTCGCCGAACTTCAGGCCCTTGATGCCCTCGGCGTTGACGATGTTCGGGGTGCCCTCCAGGGTCACGCCGATGAAGCCGACGCGGACGCCGTCCTTCTCCCAGATGAAGTACGGGTCGAGGATCGGCTTGCCGGTCTTCTCGTCCGTGACGTTCGCGGCCAGGTAGGGGAACCGGGCGCCCTCGTACGTGGTGCCCTCGGCGCAGCCGTCGACCGGGTGGCAGCCGCCGTTCTGGATGCGGGCCAGCTCGGCCGCGCCCTCGTCGAACTCGTGGTTGCCGACGGAGCTGACGTCGAGCTTCAGCTTGTTGAGCGCGTCGATGGTCGGCTCGTCGTGGAACAGGCCCGAGACCAGGGGCGAGGCGCCGATCATGTCGCCGGCGGCCGCGGTGATGGAGTACGGGTGGTTCTTGCGGGCCTCGCGCAGGTGGGTGGCGAGGTACTCGACGCCGCCCGCCTTGATCTTCTCGGTGGTGCCGTCCGCGTGGCGGTGGACGACCTCGCCGGAGGAGCCGGCCGGGGGCTCCAGGTTGCCGTGCAGGTCGTTGAAGGAGAGCAGCTGCACGTCCACGGTGCGGCCGGTCGCCTGCTTGCCGTACGTCCAGTCGCCCTTGCCGCTCTCCTCGGCCGCGCCGGCCGGGAGGGCCGCGACGAGCGCGCCGAGGGTGGCGATACCGGCCGCGGTGGCGAGTATCCGCCGCCCCGTCCGCTTCTTGTGTCGTGTCGCTGCCATTTGTCTGATTTTCCCCTTTGACACCACATGACCTTATGTGCCGTCAGGTGACGCCGTGGCCATGGTCCCTGGTCTGCCGTGCGCAGCCTAAGGTCAACGCGCGTAGCGGAACAGGGGGGAACGGGTTACGACCTGGTTGCCATCCCCCTTCCGTACGAGGGGCGAGGCCTGGGACCGATGGCCGGAACTCACCGTGCGTGACCGGCACCGGCGACCGGTACGGGCGTCACGGCGGGGACGGCGGCGGTGGGCGGGGCGGGCGACGGCGGGGCGGGCGGCGGCGGGGTGGCGACCATCCCGTACGTACGCACCGCGGCGACCACCCCTCGGGTCCGACCCGGCAACGGCGACCGCCCCGCACCCGGCAACGGCGACCGCCCCGTACAGGCCCCGGCGACCGTCCCGTACAGGCCCCGGCGACCGCCCCCGCGCAAGCCGCGGCGACCGTTCCGCCCGGGCTGTGCCGCGCAGTTCGGGTCCTGCCCGGGGTCAGGGCCTAGGCTCGTATCCATGACCACTGACGTTCGCGCAACAGCCCCCGAGGCGGGACGCCGCATCGAGATCCTCGACGAGCTCACCCCCGATCAGGCCCGCAGCGTCCTCGACCTGCTCGCCGACGCCGCGCGCGTCGACGGCATGCAGGCGGTGTCCGAGCAGGGCAGGCTGCAGCTGAAGGCCTTCATCGCGGCGCGCGGCGACTCCGAGGGGAGCGGCGGCCGGCGCGAGGGCGTGCGGCATCTGCTGCTCACCGTCTCCGACCGGCTCGCCGGCTACGCCCAGCTGGAGGACACCGACCCGGTCGAGGCCCCCGCCGCCGAACTGGTCGTCGACCCCGCGATGCGCGGCCGCGGCCACGGGCGGGCGCTCGGCTCCGCGCTGCTCGCCGAGTCCGGCAAGCGGCTGCGGGTGTGGGCGCACGGCGGCAAGTCGGCCGCCCGCCACCTGGCGCAGGTGCTGGGCCTCACGCTCTTCCGCGAGCTGCGCCAGCTGCGCCGCCCGCTGGTCCCGCTCGACATCCCCGAGCCGGTCCTGCCGCCCGGGATCGCGGTCCGCACGTTCGTGCCCGGCCAGGACGACGCCGCGTGGCTCGCGGTCAACGCCGCCGCGTTCGCCCACCACCCGGAGCAGGGCGCGCTGACCCAGCGGGACCTGGACGACCGGAAGAACGAGCCGTGGTTCGACCCGAAGGGCTTCTTCCTCGCCGAGCGCGAGTCGGACGGCGCCCTGGTCGGCTTCCACTGGACGAAGACGCACGCCGAGGAGCAGCTCGGCGAGGTGTACGTGCTCGGCATCTCCCCCGACGCGCAGGGCGGCGGCCTCGGCAAGGCGCTCACCGCGATCGGCCTGCGCCACCTGGCCGCCCAGGGCCTGCCGACGGCGATGCTCTACGTGGACGCCGACAACCCGGCGGCCCTGCGCGTGTACGAGGGCATGGGCTTCACCACCCACGAGGTGGACCTGATGTACCGCACGGAGACCTGACCCGACCCGCCACAAGGGGCGCCGCCGACGGGCCGGCGCCCCTTCCCGGATCACCGGCACGGGACCCCCGGCCCGCGAACGCCCCGCGCGCCCCGCGCCCCCGCCGGCCCCGCCCCCGCGCCCCGCCGGGACAGCCCCCGCCGGTACCGGCCGGATCCGCGACGCTGCGTGTGTTGCGGGCACTGCGCGTACACACTCCGCCCGCACCGCGCCGCACCCGGGACGTCACGTCCTCGTTACCGATCATTCAGACACGCTTGCGAAGCTCGCGCAATGAAGCCCGCCGTGTCCGCCTTCACGGCCCGCTCCGACGCGCCTGACCAGCCTCTGGCGCGGAAGAATGGTGTCATGAGCCAGCAGCCCGCAGAGGTCCCGGTCCAGCAGGTAAAGCCGTCCGCCCCGCACGCGCAGCAGCCGTCCGGGGCTCCCACAGCCGCGCGGCGGACGGGTGGCGTGCCCGCCGCCGATCTCGCGCCGGACATCGACTCCGACCTCGACGCGTACGGCGTGGACGGCGCGCGCGCCGAGCTGCCCGAGGGGCGGTTCCTCGACCGCGAGCGCAGCTGGCTCGCCTTCAACGAGCGCGTGCTCGAACTGGCCGAGGACCCCACCACGCCCCTCCTGGAGCGGGCGAACTTCCTCGCCATCTTCGCCTCCAACCTGGACGAGTTCTTCATGGTCCGGGTCGCCGGCCTGAAGCGCCGCATCGCCACCGGCGTCGCCACCCGCTCCGCGTCCGGGCTCCAGCCGCGCGAGGTCCTCGACCTGATCTGGACCCGCTCCCGGGAGCTGATGGCCCGCCACGCCGCCTGCTTCCAGCAGGACGTCGCCCCCGCGCTGGCCGACGAGGGCATCCACCTGATCCGCTGGCCCGATCTGACGGAGAAGGAGCAGGCGCGGCTGTTCACCCTGTTCCGCCAGCAGATCTTCCCGGTGCTGACGCCGCTCGCCGTCGACCCCGCGCACCCCTTCCCGTACATCTCCGGCCTCTCCCTCAACCTGGCCGTCGTCGTCCGCAACCCGGTCAGCGGCCACCGCCACTTCGCGCGCGTCAAGGTGCCGCCGCTGCTGTCGCGGTTCCTGGAGGCCTCCCCGCAGCGGTACGTGCCGCTGGAGGACGTCATCGCCGCGCACCTGGAGGAGCTGTTCCCCGGCATGGAGGTGCTGGCGCACCACATGTTCCGGGTGACCCGCAACGAGGACCTGGAGGTCGAGGAGGACGACACCGAGAACCTCCTCCAGGCGCTGGAGAAGGAGCTCATGCGGCGCCGCTTCGGCCCGCCCGTGCGCCTGGAGGTGGAGGAGTCCATCGACCCGTACGTCCTCGACCTGCTCGTACGGGAGCTGAAGGTCTCCGACGCGGAGGTGTACCCGCTGCCGGGGCCGCTCGACCTGACCGGCCTGTTCGGGATAGCCGGGCAGGACCGGCCCGAGCTGAAGTACCCCAAGTTCGTGCCCGGGACGCACCGCGACCTGTCCGAGGTCGAGTCGGCGTCCGCGCCCGACATCTTCGCCGCGCTGCGCGAGCGGGACGTGCTGCTGCACCACCCGTACGACAGCTTCTCCACGTCCGTGCAGGCGTTCCTGGAGCAGGCCGCCGCCGACCCGGACGTCCTCGCCATCAAGCAGACGCTGTACCGCACCTCCGGCGACTCCCCCATCGTGGACGCCCTGATCGACGCCGCCGAGTCCGGCAAGCAGGTCCTCGTCCTGGTCGAGATCAAGGCCCGCTTCGACGAGCAGGCCAACATCAAGTGGGCGCGCAAACTGGAGGAGGCCGGCTGCCACGTCGTGTACGGCCTGGTCGGCCTCAAGACCCACTGCAAGCTGTCGCTGGTCGTCCGCCAGGAGGGCGAGCTGCTGCGCCGGTACTCCCACGTCGGCACCGGCAACTACCACCCCAAGACGGCCCGCCTCTACGAGGACCTCGGTCTGCTCACCGCCGACCCGCAGGTCGGCGCCGACCTGTCGGACCTGTTCAACCGGCTGTCCGGCTACTCCCGCCGCGAGACCTACCGCCGTCTGCTCGTCGCGCCCAAGTCGCTGCGCGACGGCCTCGTCTCGCGCATCCACAACGAGATCGTCCACCACCGGGCGGGCCGCCCCGCGTACGTCCGGATCAAGGTCAACTCCATGGTGGACGAGGCGGTCATCGACGCCTGCTACCGCGCCTCGCAGGCCGGCGTCCCCGTCGACGTGTGGGTGCGCGGCATCTGCGCGCTGCGCCCCGGCGTCACCGGACTGTCGGAGAACATCCGGGTCCGCTCCATCCTCGGCCGCTTCCTGGAGCACTCGCGGGTCTTCGCCTTCTGCAACGGCGGCGAACCCGAGGTGTGGCTCGGCAGCGCCGACATGATGCACCGCAACCTCGACCGCCGCATCGAGGCACTGGTACGGGTCGCCGACCCCGCCCACCGCGCGGCCCTCACCCGGCTCTTCGAGACCGGCATGTCCGACACGACCTCGTCGTGGCACCTCGGCCCCGACGGCGACTGGACGCGGCACGCGACCGACGCGGACGGCCAGCCCCTGCGGCACGTCCAAGAGATGCTCATAGACGCCCGGAGGCGCCGACGTGCACAACCCTGACCCCCACCAGGCGACCGCCGGTGAGGTCCTGGCGCCGTACCTCCACGCCCGCGCGAACGACTTCCTGCGGGCGCTGCGCACCCACGCGGAGAGCAGCGGCACGGACACCGCCGGCGCGGAGGAGGCCACCCGCGCCCTGCGGGCCGCGGCCCGGCGCATCAGCGGAACGCTGCACACCTTCCGCCCGCTCCTCGACGGGGCGTGGGCGGACGGGCTGCGCTCGGAGCTGGCCTGGCTGTCCGGCACGCTCGCCCAGGAACACGCCTGCACCTCCCGGCTCGTCCGGCTCGTCGACGCCCTGTCCCGGCTGACCGGCGGCCCCGTGCCCGCCCCCAGGGGCTCCCGTACGGGCGGCTCGGGGGCGCGCGGCGCGGGCGAGACCATCGCGATGGGCGCCGCCCGCGCGGGCGCCCTGCTGGAACGGCAGATCACCCTCGCCCGGACCCGCGCCCACTCGGCCGCCCTGGAGGCGCTGGGCTCGTCCCGCTTCCACGCGGTGGCCGACGCCGTGGCCCTGCTGGCGTCGGAGGTGCCGTTCGGGCCCGCCGCGAAGTCGCCCGCCGAGGAGATCCTGCCGGTCCCCGCCGAGGCGGTGGAGCGGCGCCTCCTGGACGCGGTCGCCGCCCTGCCCATGAGCCCCGCCGTGGGCGGCGAGCACCAGGACGGCCCCTGGCACCAGGTGCGGCTGCTGCTGCGGCTGCACCGGTACTCCTTGGAGGTGCGGAGCGCCCCGGTGCCCGAGCTGTACGAGGCGGCGACCGCGCTGGACCGGCACCGGGACGCCGCCGACGCCGCCGCCGCGGCCGCGAGCGCCGCCCGCACCCCGCGCATCGCGCCCGCGACCGCGTACACGCTGGGCGTCCTCCACGCCGACCAGCGGCACGAGGTGGAGGCGGCCCGGCTCGCCTTCCACCGCGCCTGGCGCCGCACGGTGGTGGCCGCGCCGTGACCGGCGGCGCGCGGGGCGGCCGCGACGGCGCGGACGGCCGCCCCGGAGTCGTACGGGCGGCCGGCTGCGTCCTGTGGCGCCCCGCGCCCGCCGCACACCCGCGCCCCGCGCCCGCCGCACAGCAGGCCGCCCCGCCCGGCGCGCACCCCGGCCCCCCGCCCGGCGCGGGCGCGGCCGCCGGCGTCGAGCTGTGCCTGATCCACCGCCCCAAGTACGACGACTGGTCCTTCCCCAAGGGCAAGCTGAAGCCCGGCGAGGACCCGCTCGCGGCCGCCGTGCGGGAGGTACGCGAGGAGACCGGCCACACCTGCCGGCCCGGCGCCCACCTGGGCACCGTCCGGTACCGGGCGCGCGGGCGGCAGAAGGAGGTCGACTACTGGTCCGCCGAGGCGGGCCCCGGCGCCTTCACGCCCGGCAAAGAGGTGGACGCCGTGCGCTGGCTGCCGCCCGAAGAGGCGCGCGAGCTGCTGTCCCACCCGCAGGACCGGACCCTCGTCTCCTGGTTCCTCGCGGCGCTGTAGGTGAGCGGGCCGGGCAGCGGGGCACCAGGGGTGTACACGCTCCGTGGCGAACGGCGACAGAGCCTCTCACCGGCACTTACGACATGGTTCACCTCGCGTTCACTCGCCCCCGTCGGCGGCTTCACCTGATCTGCCTAATTTCGGCCGTACAAGGTGACCGACAGACGCCACCACCACCCACCCCGACACACGCCGTCGTACAACCGGCCATGGACATGGATCACCACGACCAGCCCTTTACGGCCACCAGCTCGGCGGTTACTGGAAGGAACACCCGAAAGTGAAGCTTCATCGCAAGACCGGGCTTCGCGCCACCGCGCTCGGCGCCCTCGCCGTCTCCGGCGCCCTGGTTCTCACGGCGTGTGGCTCGGACGACAACACGAACCCGAGCGGGGAGAAGAAGCCCACGGCCGCGTCGAACGTGAAGTGCGACGGCGCCACCGGCCAGCTCCTCGCCGCGGGCTCGACCGCCCAGAAGAACGCCATGGACCTCTGGGTCAAGAACTTCCAGGCCGCCTGCTCCGGCGTCGAGGTGAACTACCAGGCCATCGGCTCCGGCGGCGGCATCACCAAGTTCAACCAGGGCCAGGTGGCCTTCGCCGGCTCCGACTCCGCGCTCAAGGAGGAGGAGGTCGCCGAGTCGCAGAAGATCTGCAAGGGCGGCAAGGGCATCAACCTCCCGATGGTCGGCGGCCCGGTCGCCATCGGCTACAAGCTGGACGGCGTGGACAACCTGGTCCTCGACGCCCCCACCCTCGCCAAGATCTTCGACTCGAAGATCAAGAAGTGGAACGACCCCGCCATCGCCAAGCTGAACCCGGGCGTCAAGCTGCCCGACCTGGCGATCCAGGCCTTCCACCGCTCCGACGAGTCCGGCACCACGCAGAACCTCGGCAAGTACCTCAGCGAGGCCGCCGCCGCCGACTGGAAGCACGACCCGAAGACCAAGTCGTGGCCCGCCCCCGGCGGCCAGGCCGCGAACGGCTCCTCCGGTGTCGCCGCCGCCGTCAAGGACACCAACGGCGCGATCGGCTACTTCGAGCTCTCCTACGCCGAGGCCAGCAACATCAGCACGGTCAAGCTGAACACGGGCGCCGCCCAGCCGGTCGAGGCCACCACGGAGAACGCCTCCAAGGCCATCGCCGCCGCCAAGATCAAGGGCACGGGCAACGACCTGGCCCTCTCCCTCGACTACAAGACCAAGGCCGAGGGCGCCTACCCGATCATCCTCGTCACCTACGAGATCGCCTGCGACAAGGGCAACAAGCCCGAGACGCTGAAGACCCTCAAGGCGTTCCTCAACTACACGGCCAGCGAGGAGGGCCAGAAGGTCCTCTCCGACGCCGGCTACGCCCCGCTGCCGGCCGAGATCGCGACCAAGGTCCGCGAGATCGTCCCGACGCTCTCCTGACGTCCCCGCCGGGGCCGGCCCACTCACCCCTGGGCCCGGCCGGCCCCGGCATCCGGTGCACCGCCGCCAGGAGCCGCCCCGGCTCCGCAGACCGGAGAACTCACGATGGCCACAGCCACCACGCACACACCACCGCCCTCCGGGCCGCGCGAGAGCGCGCCCCCGAAGGCCACCGCCCCGTCCCAGGCGGGTGACCGGATATTCCGCGGGCTGTCCCGCGGCTCCGGCATCACCCTGCTGGTGATCATGGCCGCGATCGCCGTCTTCCTCACGTACCGCGCGATCCTCGCCATCGCCGACAACGAGGGCAACTTCCTCACCACGTCCGAGTGGAACCCGGCGGGCAACCCGCCCGTCTTCGGCATCGCCGTCCTGGCCTTCGGCACGATCGTCAGCTCGGTCATCGCCATGGTCATCGCCGTGCCGGTCGCCATCGGCATCGCGCTGTTCATCTCGCACTACGCGCCGCGCAAGCTCGCCGGGCCCCTCGCCTACGTCGTCGACCTGCTCGCCGCCGTCCCCAGCATCATCTACGGCCTGTGGGGCGCGATCTTCCTCGTCCCGTACCTGGACGGCCTCAACAAGTGGCTCGACCAGTACATGGGCTGGACGTACATCTTCGACAAGTCCGGCGAGGGCGTCGCGCGGAACATGTTCACCGTCGGCATCCTGCTGGCGATCATGATCCTGCCGATCATCACCAACGTCACCCGCGAGGTCTTCCTCCAGGTGCCGCGCATGCACGAGGAGGCCGCACTGGCCCTCGGCGCGACGCGCTGGGAGACCATCCGCATGTCGGTCCTGCCGTTCGGCCGCTCCGGCATCATCAGCGCCTCCATGCTGGGCCTGGGCCGCGCGCTCGGCGAGACGATGGCCGTCGCCGTCGTCCTGTCGCCCAGCTTCATCATCTCCGGGCGGCTCCTCGACCCGGGCGGCGGCACGTTCGCGCAGAACATCGCCGCCAAGTTCAACGAGGCGAACGAGTACGGCCGCGACGCCCTGATCGCCTCCGGCCTCGTCCTCTTCCTCATCACGCTGCTGGTCAACGGCGCCGCGCGGTGGATCATCGCGCGCCGCAAGGAGTACTCGGGGGCCAACGCATGAGCCACGCCATCCAGGACAAGCGCCCGGCCGTCGCCCCCACGCGCCGCCCCGCCCCGCTCGCCCATGCCCGCATGCCGCGCTGGGCCCCGGCCGCGATAGCCGTCGGCTCCATCGCCGCGGGCGTCGGCATCGGCCTCGCCGCCGGCTGGGAGAGCCGCGTCCAGTGGGGCATGATCGCCGCCCTGCTGTTCGTCCTCGCCACCTACGTCATCACCGCCAAGGTGGAGAACGCCCGCCAGGCCAAGGACCGCGTCGCGACCAGCCTCGTCTGGGTCTGCTTCGTCCTCGCCATCGTCCCGCTCGCCTCGCTCTCCTGGGTGACGGTGACCAAGGGCATGGAGTCCTCGACGGGTACTTCCTCACCCACTCGATGAACGGCGTCCTCGACGCCGAGATGGGCGGCGGCGTCTACCACGCGCTGCTCGGCACCATCGAGCAGGTCGCCATCGCCGCGGTCATCGCCGCCCCGATCGGCATGCTCACCGCGATCTACCTGGTCGAGTACGGCAGGGGCAAGCTCGCCCAGGCCGTCACCTTCTTCGTCGACGTCATGACGGGTGTCCCGTCCATCGTCGCGGGCCTCTTCATCCTCGCCACCTGGAACCTGATCCTCGGCTTCGGGCCCTCCGGCTTCGCCGGCTCCATGGCGCTGGCCATCCTGATGATGCCGGTCGTCGTCCGCTCCACGGAGGAGATGCTCAAGCTCGTCCCGAACGAGCTGCGCGAGGCGTCCCTCGCACTGGGCGTCCCCAAGTGGAAGACGATCCTCAAGGTCGTCCTGCCGACCGCGATCGGCGGCATCACCACGGGCGTCATGCTCGCGATCGCCCGTATCACCGGCGAGACGGCCCCCGTGCTGCTCCTCGTCTTCGGTACGAAGCTGATCAACCCGAACCCGTTCGAAGGCGCCCAGGCGTCGCTGCCCCTCTACGTGTACGAGCAGTACGCCGTCGGCACGGACGCCGCCGTGGCCCGCGCCTGGGCCGCCGCGCTCGTCCTGATCGCCTTCGTCATGATCCTCAACCTGGTGGCCCGCGGCATCGCCCGCTGGAAGGCCCCGAAGACCGGCCGCTAAGGCCTCGACATTCGGCTCCGCCCGGCGCACCCCGCCGGACCGGCGCACACTTGGAAGTGATTGAAGATGGCCAAGCGAATCGACGTCAGCGGCCTCTCCGCGTACTACGGCAACCACAAGGCGATCGACGACATCTCGATGACCGTCGAGCCCCGCTCCGTCACGGCCTTCATCGGCCCGTCCGGCTGCGGAAAGTCCACCTTTCTGCGCACCCTGAACCGGATGCACGAGGTCACCCCCGGCGGCCGCGTCGAGGGCAAGGTGATGCTGGACGACCAGAACCTGTACGGCAAGGACGTCGACCCGGTCGCCGTCCGCCGCACGGTCGGCATGGTCTTCCAGCGGCCCAACCCCTTCCCCACCATGTCGATCTTCGACAACGTGGCGGCGGGCCTGCGCCTCAACGGCAACTACCGCAAGTCCGAGCTGGGCGACATCGTCGAGCGCTCCCTCAAGGGCGCCAACCTCTGGAACGAGGTCAAGGACCGCCTGAACAAGCCGGGCGCCGGACTCTCCGGCGGCCAGCAGCAGCGCCTGTGCATCGCCCGCGCCATCGCGGTCGAGCCGGACGTCCTGCTGATGGACGAGCCCTGCTCCGCCCTGGACCCGATCTCCACGCTGGCGATCGAGGACCTGATCGGCGAGCTGAAGGAGCAGTTCACGATCGTCATCGTGACGCACAACATGCAGCAGGCGGCCCGCGTCTCCGACCGCACCGCGTTCTTCAACCTCGCGGCGGTCGGCCAGCCCGGCAAGCTGATCGAGATCGACGACACGGACCGGATCTTCTCCAACCCGTCGGTCCAGGCCACCGAGGACTACATCTCCGGCCGCTTCGGCTGATCCTCCCCGCCCCACAGACGTCCTGCGGTGCTGCATGGCGGTGCCACCGCAGGACGAAGGGCCCGCCCTCTCACTCCCGGAGAGGGCGGGCCCGCTCGCGTTCGGCGCCCTGCCGCCGGATCACCGCCCCGGCCGGTCAGCGCGGCCGGCGGGACCGACGGCTCAGCCGAAGAAGATCCGTACGGCGAAGAAGCTCACCGCCGCCACCGCCGCGGCGGCCGGCATGGTGATGAACCACCCGAGGATGATGTTCTTCGCGACGCCCCAGCGGACCGCGTTGACCCGCTTGGTCGCGCCCACGCCCATGATCGCGGAGGTGATGACATGGGTGGTGGAGATCGGCGCGTGGAACATGAACGACGCCGAGTACATGACCGACGCCGCCGTCGTCTCCGCGGCGAAGCCCTGCGGCGGGTCGAGCTCGATGATCCGCCGGCCCAGCGTCCGCATGATCCGCCAGCCGCCCGCGTACGTGCCGAGCGACAGCATCAGCGCGCTCGCGACCTTCACCCACAGCGGGATCGGGTCCCCGGCCTGCTCGACGTCGGCGATGACCAGCGCCATCACCACGATGCCCATCGTCTTCTGGGCGTCCTGGAGGCCGTGGCCCAGCGCCATGCCGGCGGCGGACACGGTCTGCGCGATGCGGAAGCCGCGCTTGGTCTTGTGCGGGCCCGACCTGCGGAAGATCCACATGATCGCGGCCATCACCAGATAGCCGATGATCAGACCGACGAACGGCGAGATGAACATCGGAATGACGATCTTCTCGAGGACGCCGCCCCAGATCACCTCCGTGCCGCCCGCGAGCGCCGCGCCGACCATGCCGCCGAACAGGGCATGGGACGAGGACGAGGGCAGCCCGAAGTACCAGGTGATCAGGTTCCAGACGATCGCCCCGACGAGCGCGGCGAAGAGGATGCCCATGCCCTTGTCGCCGGTCGGCGTGGCGATGATGCCCTCGCTGACCGTCTTGGCGACGCCGCTGCCCATGAAGGCGCCGGCGAGGTTCATGACCGCCGCCATCAGCAGCGCGGCGCGCGGGGTGAGCGCCCGCGTGGACACGGACGTGGCGATGGCGTTCGCCGAGTCGTGGAAGCCGTTCGTATAGGTGAAGAAGAGCGCGACCCCGATGGTCACGACCAGTGCGAAGGTGTCCACGGGACCTCAGGACTCCTTGACGGCGATGGTCTCCACCGTGTTCGCCACGTGCTCGAAGGCGTCGGCCGCTTCTTCCAGCACGTCCACGATCTGCTTCAGCTTCAGCACCTCGATGGCGTCGTACTTGCCGTTGAAGAGGTGGGCGAGCAGCTTGCGGTGGATCTGGTCGGCCTGGTTCTCCAGGCGGTTGACCTCGATCCAGTACTCGGTGAGGTTGTCCATCGTCCGCAGGTGCGGCATCGCCTCGGCGGTCAGCTCGGCGGCCCGGGCCAGCACCTCGATCTGCTGCTCGACGCCCTTCGGCAGCTCCTCGATGTTGTAGAGGACGACGAGGTCGACGGCCTCCTCCATGAAGTCCATGATGTCGTCGAGCGACGAGGCCAGGGCGTAGATGTCCTCGCGGTCGAACGGCGTGATGAAGGAGGAGTTCAGCTGGTGGAAGATCGCGTGGGTGGCGTCGTCCCCGGCGTGTTCGGCCGCCCGCATCCGCTCCGCGATGTCGGCCCTCGCGGACGCCTCCGCTCCCAGCAGTTCCATCAGGAGCTTCGAGCCGGTGACGATGTTGTCCGCCGACGCGGAGAACATGTCGTAGAAGCTCGTCTCCCGGGGGGTCAGACGAAAGCGCACGTGGGGTCCTTCGGTGCATGGAGGTCGGTCAGGCTGATGCTAGGCGCATCATCCGGCCACGGCGAACCGGCGTTCCTCAGTGTCGCCCATCGGGCACAGTGAACAGAACCGACCCCGCACAATCCCGCGAGGATCGGTACCATATACCCGCGAGGGGTATACCCACCCTTTGCGGACAACGGGAGGACCCATGACGACCACCGAGCCGGCCGGCCTTCCGGTCGCGGAGCCCGTCGAGGCGCACGGTGACCACGATCACGCGGTGCACGGGTACCACGACCAGAAGCCCGAGCACCTCAAGCGGCTGCGCCGGATCGAAGGCCAGATCAGGGGCCTGCAGCGGATGGTCGACGAGGACGTCTACTGCATCGACATACTCACCCAGGTCTCGGCGTCCACGAAGGCCCTGCAGTCCTTCGCGCTCCAGCTGCTGGAGGAGCACCTGCGCCACTGCGTCGCGGACGCGGCGGTGAAGGGCGGCGACGAGATCGACGCGAAGGTCGAGGAAGCGACAAAAGCGATCGCCCGCATGCTGCGCACCTAGCCTCCCGCCCCTGTCCGAATCGCACCGCCCCGTCGGCGCCCCGCTCCCGCCCGGCCACCCTCGCGGATGGGCGCCCCACGCGCCGGTGGGCGCCCACCCGCTGAGCGCGGCCGTCAGGGCGTGGGGCAGCGGCTGCGGAGAAGCTCGACGCCGTCGCCCACCAGGTCGTCGCAGTACACCCCCCGCCCCGTCATCGCCATCACCAGCGCGACGGTCGGCCCCGACACCAGCGCCCCGGCCCCCGCGGCGAACGCCCCGTCCTCCGCGACGAGCCTCAGCCCGCCGACCCGCCCCTTGGCCGGGACCACGAGGTCCGACCCCCGGTAGTACTCCGCCACGAGCGTCACGACGTCGACCGGGTACGCCCGCCGGATGCCCAGGGGCCTGCGGATGTCCTCCGCGTGGACGAGCGTCTCGCCGAGCATGGCCACCACGGGAAGGGGCGGTTTCGTCGTACTGGCTGCCACGCGCCGGAACCGCTCCAGCGTCTCCGCCGGGCCCGCACCCAGCTGCTCGGCCAGCCGCATGGCGACCTGCCGGTCGAAGTCGAACCGGCAGCGGATCACGCCCGCCATCCAGCGCACCGCGTCGAGGCTCGCCCCCGCGGTGAGGTGCGCCAGCACCTCGCGGACCGTCAGCCCGGCGCACAGCGACGGCGTCGCCCACTCCCGCTCGGGCAGCCCGGCGAGATCGGCGGCCAGCGCCGCGCGCTCGGCGTGGATCGCGGCCCAGGCCCACGCCTTCGCACGGCGGTCGGCGGTCGCTTCGGGAACAGTCATACGGCGGCTCTCCTGTCACGGGTGGATGTGCGAGGAGAGACTGCCGCCGGCCGTCGAAGTCATCGGCAGGACGGGGCTCGGCACGTACCCGAGCGGCGCCCTCGGAGCCATCACGGCCCCCCGGCCGCGACCGGACCCGGACGGCTCCAAGCGGCCCCCAGCCGACGGGTCCGGCGCGTGGCGTCCGGGCCCCGGACGGCGGGGTGTCTCAGGCGCGTGGCGTCCAGGTGCCCGGTGCGGGGCGCGGCTCGGGGACGTACGGGGACTGCGTACCGGAGGACACCTTCAGCACCTCGTCGATCCGGTCCGCGCTGAGCCGCTCGCCGTCCGCGGTGGAGGCGGCGATCATCAGCTCCCCGCACAGTTCTATCTCGGCGAGGGCCACGTGGTCCTGGAAGGTCTTCGCACTGAGGAGCGGGAGCGGGACCACGCGCGTTCACCTCTTCCAGCCGGTATCGGCTTCCCACGGTGCCGGTATCGGTGTCCCAGCGTAGGGAGTGCGACACGGACCGCGCATGACACGTCCGGACCATTCGGGAGTCACCCAGAGGGCCCTCCCCCGGCGCCTCCGCACCACCCGGTCAGGCCGGGCGGCGGCGGATACCGGCCCGCGTCCGGCACCCGGCCCCCGTCACGGACCCGAGGTCCGGGAGGCGCGACGGCCGGGCCGGGGCCTCGGGCTCAGCCGGCGATCCGCCCCGTGTAGATGTCGCGGCGCGGCGGCAGCCGTACGTCGACGGGCGCGCCGAACCCGTACAGCTCCGTCGTCGACGCGACCTCCACCTCCCGCTCGCCGTTCGCGAAGCTGAACCGGTGGCGCACCTTCCGCAGCCGCCCCTCGCCGTCCAGGTACGCGTCGAACGGCACCGTGTCGGTGGTGAACCCTTTCGCCGCCGCCTCCAGCACATCCCGCACGCGCGGCGACGCGACCTTCGCGGCAGCACCGATGTCGGTCGTGCCCCGGTAGTGCGCGACCCGCACCCCGCCCATCCGCACGGCGCCGACGTAGGTGACCCGCCGGGCCGCCCGCAGCAGCTCGGCCGCGGCGCCCGGGTCGGTGGCGCCGCCCGTGACGAGGTTGCCGTCGGCGAGCCCCGTCGTGTCGATCCGCACCCACTTGTCGGCGGGCACGCCGGCGCCCCGGTTCTTCATGTAGAGGGCGCCCGGCGTGAACAGCTCGGTGATCCTGCGGCGCGGCCGGTCGCCGTCCTCGGGGAGCAGCACCCGTACCCGGCCGTGCCCGGCCCGGAAGTCGTAGCCGCCCTCGCCCTCGATGGTCAGCCGCGTGCCGCCGGTCGCCATCTCCAGTGCCGTCCTGGCCTTCGACGTACCGGCCCGCGCCAGCAGGTCGGGAGCGGCGCGCACCGCGTGGAGCGGCCCGCCCGCGTCACCGGCCTTCGCCCCGCCGGCGGCCGCCCCGTCCGGGCCCGTGCCCGCGGCCTCGCCGACCACGGCGCCCGCGGGCGGCGCGGCACCGGCGCCCGTGCCCGGCGAGCACCCGGCCAGCCCCGTCGCCACCGCCGCCACGACCGCCGCGGTGGCGGTGACGGCGTCCGCGCCGCCCGCCCGCCTGAGCTTGTGCACCACCATCGCCTGCCTACCCCCAACGCCTGCCGCTGCCTGCCGAAACCCCCGCCCCTTCGGCCCGCGGCCTCGACGACCGGGGGACGACCCACTCGCATAACGACCGCTTCCGCCGCCCGTCACGCCCTCCGACCGGGGCCCGGTACCGTGGACGTGTGCACCCGCATGACGCGCCTTCGTCGCCGCCTCTCGACAGCGGCGCCCCGCACGACACACCGCCCCGGGTCCCGCACCAGGCGACCACCACCGAGCGCGGGGCCTTCGCCCTCGCGCGCTGCAGCTGCGGCTGGTCGGGGCCGGCCCGCCGCTCCCGCGACAGGGCCCGTACGGACGCCGTCGCGCACATGTCGGAAGAGGGGCTGCCCGTGCGACAGTGACGCCATGGACCGGCGCGCACTGCTGACCACGGGACTGACGACCGGGCTGGCGACGGGGCTGACGGCGGCGATGGCCGCGACGTCGGGCTGCGACGGCCCACCCCCCGCCGGCACGCCCTCCGCCGGTCCGTCCTCCGCGACGGCACCCACCTCTTCCTCCTCCCCCTCCCCTTCCTCCGGCCGGGCGCCGTCCTGGAAGGCGCTTGCCGCGGGGCTGGAGGGGCTCCTCGTGCTGCCCGGCGACGCGGCGTACGCGACGGCCCGTCAGCTCTACAACCGCCGCTTCGACCGGCTGCGTCCGGCGGCGGTCGCGTACGTGGCGGGCGAGGAGGACGTACGGGAGTGCCTGGCGTTCGCCCGCCGCCACGGCCTGCGGGTGTCGGCGCGGGGCGGCGGCCACTCGTACGGCGGCTGGTCCAGCGGCGACGGCCGCCTCGTGGTGGACGTGTCGCGGCTGGCGGGGGCGGAGGCGGACGGCGGCACGGGCGCCGTGGTGGGGGCGGGGGCGCGGCTGGTGGAGGTGTACCGGGCGCTGGCGGCGCGGGGCCGTACCGTGCCCGCGGGGTCGTGCCCGACGGTCGGGGTGACCGGCCTGACGCTGGGCGGCGGGCACGGGGTGATGTCCCGCGCGTACGGCCTGACCTGCGACAGCCTGGAGGCGGCGACGGTCGTGACGGCGGACGGCCGCACCGTGCGGGCGTCGGCGGACGAGGACGCGGAGCTGCTGTGGGCGCTGCGGGGCGGCGGTCTGGCCGGGTTCGGGGTGGTGACGGAGCTGCGGTTCCGTACGCACGCGGCGCCGCCGACGGTGACCGCGTATCTGAACTGGCCGTGGACGCGAGCGCGCGCGGTGCTGGCCGCCTGGCAGGAGTGGGCGCCGGGGCTGCCGGACGAGGTGTGGTCGCAGCTGCACCTGTCGGCGGGGGCGGGTGGCGGTACGCCGTCGGTGACGGTGACGGCGATGACGCTGGGCGGGCGCGGCGGTCTGGAGGACGCGGTGGACCGGCTGGCGGACCGGTCGGGCGCGCCGGCGCCGCGGGTTGCGCTGCGGGAGCGGGGGTTCCTGGAGTCGATGCTGGTCTTCGGGGGGTGCGCGGGGCTCTCGGAGGAGCAGTGCCGGCTGCCCGGTGAGCTGCCGGGGCGCAGCCCGCGCGGGGCGCTGGGCCGGGAGACGTACGCGGCGTCGTCGGACTTCTTCGACCGTCCGCTGCCGGACGCGGGGCGGGCGGCGCTGACCACGGCGGTCGAGGCGTTCACCCGTACGGCGGTCGCGGAGGGCGGGGGCGGTGGTTCGGTGGCGCTGACGGCGCTCGGCGGGGCGGTGAACCGGGTGGACCCCGCGGCGACGGCGTTCGTCCACCGGGGCTCGCGGATGCTGGCGCAGTACGTCGCGTCCTGGCAGCCGGGCACGCCGGGCGCGGCGCAGCGGCGGTGGCTGCGGGAGGCGCGGGCGGGGATGCGCCGGTACGCGTCGGGGGCGGCGTACCAGAACTACCCGGACCCGGATCTGCCCGACTGGCGGCGGGCCTACTACGGCGCGGCGGCACCGCGCCTGGCGGAGCTGCGGGGGCGGTACGACCCGGAGGGCCTGTTCACGTACGCGCAGTCGCTGTGAGCCGGTGGCCCGCGCGGGCTCGGGCGGCCGCGCTACGCGGCGAGGTCGCGCTCACCTCCCCCGCCCGTCTCGCGCCGAGGGTCCGTGAGTTCCACCGTGCCGTGCGCGCCTCGGGTCCCACCCCCCGGGGGCGCCTTCGGGGAGCGCACGAGCCGGCCGACGCGCGGGGAGCGGGCGACGGCGGCGGTGAGCGGGGTCAGCAGGGCGAGGGCGACGGGCGCGAGGAGGAGGGCGACGGCGGTGCCGAGGGCGAAGCCGCCGACGACGTCGGTCGGGTAGTGGACGCCCATGTAGACGCGGCAGAAGCCCTCCGCGAGGGCGAGGGCGATGGCGGCGAGGCCGAAGCGCTTGTTGGCGATGAAGAGGCCGACGGCGATGGCCATGGCCATGGTGGCGTGGTCGCTGACGAACGAGTAGTCCGTCTTGCCCTGGACGAGGACCTCCAGGTTCTGGTGGTCCCGGAAGGGCCGGGGCCGTTCGACGAACCCGCGGATGGGGATGTTGACCAGGACGGCGACCGCGCCGGCGAGCGGCGCCCAGACGATGGACGCGGCGGCGGAGACGGAGTCCTCCAGGGTGCCGCGCCGTCGGACGCTCCACCAGCACCAGAGGGCGACGAGGACGAGACCGAGCATGATCCCGTACTCGCCGACGAACCCCATGACGCGGTCCAGCCAGCCCGGGGCGGCCTTGGCCAGCCCGTTGATGTCGTAGAGCAGGCTGACATCGGGGTTCGTACCGTCCGATGCGAGTCCGGCCATGCGCTGCGGCCCCTTGCCTTGTGCTGCGGTGAGGTGGGTGCGGTCAGTCGGGGGAACGTCCTGTGTGAGGGGTACGTTCCACGCTCCACGAAACGCTCACACGACGTTATCGAAGAGAGATCACACGGCTTCGGCCGGGCCCGTCCGATCAGGCGTCAGTTCCGTGCCGGGGCAAGGCGGCTGCGCCGTCCTGGGTGACGCGGGTGGCGCCGAAGTAGTCGGGTGTGTCGATCTTGTCGAAGCGGATGACGGCCCCGGTGTAGGGGGCGTTGATCATGTATCCGCCGCCGACGTAGATGCCGACGTGCCGGATGGCTCGGGAGTCCGTGAGGTCGTCGGAGAAGAAGACCAGGTCGCCGGGGAGGAGCTCGTCGCGCGAGGGGTGGGGTCCAGCGTTGTACTGGTCGTTGGCGACGCGCGGGAGCTCGATGCCGACGGTGGCGTACGCGGCCTGGGTGAGCCCGGAGCAGTCGAAGCGGCCGCCGTCGGCCGCGGTGCCCTCGCCACCCCACAGGTAGGGCTTGCCGAGCTGCTTCTGGGCGAAGTAGATGGCGCCGGCGGCCTGCCGGGACGGTTCGACGGGGCCGACGGGGCGGGCGAAGCTCTTCTCCAGGGAGCGGATGATCCGGACGTAGTTCTGGGTCTCCTTGTACGGGGGGACGCCGCCGTACTTGATGACCGCGTAGGCGCCGGCGTTGTAGGCGGCGAGCATGTTGTCGGTCGGGTCGCCGGGGACGTTCTTCACGTACTGGGCGAGGGAGCAGTCGTAGGAGGCCGCGGACGGGATGGCGTCGTTGGGGTCCCACACGTCGCGGTCGCCGTCCTTGTCGCCGTCGACGCCGTGCGCGGCCCAGGTGCCGGGGATGAACTGGGCGATGCCCTGGGCCTGGGCGTGGCTCTGGGCACGCGGGTTCCAGCCGCTCTCCTGGTACAGCTGGGCGGCGAGCAGCGCGGGGTTGACGGCCGGGCACAGATTGCCCCACCGCTGGACGAGCGGCTGGTACGCGGCCGGCACGGCGCCCTTGGCGAGGCCGACGACCCCGCGGACGCCCCCGCCGGCGCCGCCGAGGTGGGCGGCGGCGACGTAGGTGCCGACGACGAGCAGCGCGACGAAACTCAGGCAGGCGCCGAAGACGACCCCGCCCACCAGCCACGTCTTACGCACCGTCAACCCCCGTCGGCAGTAGGGCCTCTCGTCCACGCCGCATCCAGTCTAGGCGCGGGCCGCCCGCCCGAGCAGGCGCGGAAGCCCATTGCATCCGAAAACCCGCACATGTGATGATCCGACACATGGCCACATGGGGGAAGGGTCACCCGTCCGGCGACCCAGCGACACGACAACGCAGGTCATCCCGCCTGGCGTCCCTCGACACCCAGCCGGTCGACCTCACCGCGCACCCCAGGCCCAGGAAGTTGAATCCGCAACTGCAACGCTCGGTTCCAGCCATCACGACCGAAGCGAGCCACCGACCCTCCGCGAGCCGACCGCAATAGCGCGGGCCGCGAGCCGCGGTTGGGACGAGCGCACGGCTTCGTCGGGTACCGACCGCCTTGGGGGCGGCGAACAAACGGTGTACGCATGTGAACATCTGGCGAACACATGCGCTCCTCCTCGGCCGAAAGTACGCCCGCCCGTACGGCATCCATCACTACCGCAGACATCACACACCCCGGAAGCAACCGCACCGCCCCATCCCACGTCTACCCTTGAGCCGACGGTTTGTCAGCGTGCGTCGCGGTGGGCGATCCGGCGACAGACAGGCTCTGACGTGCCCGGATGCCGCCAAGCCGCAAACCCGAGTGGCGCCCGGAGCCCGGCCGCGCGGGCGGTCGGCCCCGGGGCCCGCCTCGGGCCGAACGCCAGTCGACCCCTCCGACCCCCGCCACCACCCTCCACCCGACCCCCTCCAACTGGTCTGGACCACTCGCGCTACGCTGGGCCACGCAGCCGCAAACGGCTGTGTTCACACCCCGGCACCACGACCAGCCGGGGTCAGCACCACAGGAGAGCACCATGGGGAACAAGGTGAGCCGGCTCGGAGACTCCGGGGGAACGGCCGCCGCGATCGCCGTCATCGCACTGACCGCCGTCGCCATCGTGGTTCTGGGTTACTTCCTCTTCAGCCAGACGGGGCAGTCCTGACCCTGACGGGGACCCCCGACGGCCCCCTCCGGGGGACCCTCGCAGGGGTCTGACGGGCGATCGACCTCGCCCAGCCACGCGCACCGCGCCCACGCCGCCGCCGGAAGCCTTCCGGTGGCGGCGTCGCCGTTCACCGGGCAAATCCCCAATCAAGGGACAACGACGGTCATTGCCCGCAGTCACGCACCGTGATACACAGAGTGACCGCACGCGTATCCGTACGAGCCGGGCACCCGACCGCGCAGGTCAGAGGCATCGGCTCGGTCAAACGTGCGGGGATCGGGTAAAGAGACCAGCCAAGTCGTCGTACGCCGACGGTTCGATCAGCGAAGATAGTTGACGACCCATGCCATCCGGCGGGGCGTCAAACTACCGAACAGGGGCGGTGAGTTACATGTACCTGGCGGCCGAAAAGGGCGACATCACCACCATCATTGGCGGAATCGCCCCGAACTGGGGCCCCTTCGGGAGCCTGGGGAACCAGGCCCGTGTGATGATCGAGATCGTGATGGCCGTGGCCATCCTTCTGTGTCTCGGCATCGCCATCTGGGGTGCGGCCAAGCAGCGCATCGGCGCGACGGCCATGCGGGACACGTTCAGCGCCGAGCAGGGCAAGGGCCTGATCGTGGCCGGCCTGACCGGCGTCTTCATCATCGGATCGCTCGGCACGCTGTTCACCATCGTGTACGGGATGGCCGTCTAGCCCGCCGTCCCGCCCGTCCCGCCTCCAGCTCCGGCGCCCGCAGAGGATGCGTCTCCTGATGTCCACTCACCCCACCGCGCACCCGGCGCGGACAGCAGTACGGCAGCGGCAGCAGTCGTCGTTCGAGGAGGCGTACCCGTCATGAGCTTCGGCGACGAGTACGAGGGCGGGAGCGGCCGGGGCAGGGGCGGCCGGGGCGGCACGGGCCGGACCCGTACCCGCCTCCCGGAGAACGAGGCCGCGGACACGTACGGCGACGGGTTCGGTGACGGCTTCGGCGGCCCGGCGCGGCGCCCACCGCGCACCTCCCGCTCGCTGGTGACCGTCGTCGGGGTGGTCGTCCTGCTGATCGCCGCGATCGCCTTCGCGAACCGGCAGGGCGACGGCGACAGCGACGGCACCGCGAAGGCCCCCCGCGAGGGCGCCGCGCCCACGGCCGCCACCGGCACGAAACCCATCACCGGCAAGAACGGCACGATCCCGGCGGGCTTCGCCCAGGACGAGCAGGGCGCGCAGAGCGCCGCGGCGAACTACGCGGTGGCGCTCGGCTCCGCCGGCATGTTCCAGCAGGAGTCCCGGCACGCCATCGTCCGCGCCGTACACGACCCGGCCGTGGCCGACGGCCTGCTGGCGGATCTGGACAAGGCGTACTCCCCCGCCTTCCTCAAGAAGGTCGGTCTCAACGAGGACGGCACCACCCCTCCGGGCCTGACCTTCGTCTCCCGCACCATGCCCGTCGGCACCCAGCTGATCGAGATGAACGGTTCCACGGCCACCGTCGAGGTCTGGTGCACGGGGCTGGTCGGCATGGCCGGCGAGACGTCGACGAAGCCCGTGACGCAGAACTGGTTCACCATCACCCAGAAGCTCAAGTGGGTGGGCGGCGACTGGAAGATCCAGTCTTCGACCCAGGAGGAGGGGCCGACGCCGGTGAACGGTGACGACCGCGCCTCCACCGCGGACGAGATCGCCGAGGCGGTCGCGGGATACGGAGGCTTCACCTATGCCCGGTAAGGCCCGGCAGCACCGCCGCTCGCTCATCACCGCGCTTGGCGTGACCGGTGCGGCCCATGCGCTCCTCCTCGCTCTCCCCACGCGGGCGAGCGCCGCGCCGACTCCGACGCCCAGTCCGTCCCCGTCGCCCAGTGGGAGCAACGACCCCTGCGACCTCGTCTCGGGGCTCGCCCGTGATTACTGCGAAAGCGACAACCCCGGCAGCAGCTCCCGCTCCGTCAACCCCCTGGAGCCCGGTGACGCGGTCGACCCCCTCTCCTCCCTCGCCCGCGGCTGCGCCGACGCCGCCGCGTGGACCGTCGACAAGCTGAGCGCCGCCGTCGACAGCACCGCCGCCGTCGACTTCACGAACCCGCAGTTCCTCAAGCAGTACGCCGTCGTCTTCGCGGCCTCCACCATCCTGACGCTGGTCCTGTGGCTGCTGGCCGTCGCCAAGCGGGCCATCCGGGGCGTGGCGCTGAGCACGGCGATCTCCGAGGCCGTCGGGTTCCTGTGGCTGACGGTGCTGGCCTCGGCGTTCACGCCGCTGATCCTGCACACGGTCGTCTCCGCGACCGACGGCGTCACCGAGGTCATCGCGTCCGGCACCGGCGGGCAGACCGACGCGTTCTTCGGTTCGTTCTCCGCCGCGCTGAAGAAGGGCGACGACATCGGCGGCGGGCCGATCATGCTGATCGTCGTCGCGCTCGTGTCGATCCTCGCCGCCGGCATCCTGTGGCTGGAGCTCGTCATCCGCGCCGCCCTGCTCTACGTGGGCGCGCTGCTCGGGACGGTCGTGTACGCGGGGCTCGTCGACAAGAACATGTGGGGCCACGTCCGCCGCTGGGCCGGCATCATGATCGCGATCATCCTGGTCAAGCCCGTGATCGTGATCGTCCTCGGGCTGGCCGGGGCGCTGTCCTCCGGTGACGGCCCCGACGCGTTCTCCGCCGTCGTGTCCGGCCTCGCCATCATCCTGCTGGCCATCTTCGCGTCCGCCGCGATCTACCGCTTCGTACCGGGCTTCGGCGACGAGATCGCCACCGCCCGTACGAACCGCAAGCAGGCCACCGACGGCGCCCAGGCCGCCGCCGTCATCTCCTCCCCCGCCGCGCTGGTCTCGCAGGGCATCAAGACCCACAGCTCCCGCAACCACCAGCAGCAGGCGAGCGCCCCCGTCAGCGCCAACACCGTCTCCGGCGGCGTCGCCGCCCACAGCAGCCGAGGCGGCACGGCCGGCGCGGGAGGCACCGGAGCCGCCGCGCCCCCGCCCCGCAGCGCTCCCAGCGCCCCGGCGACCACCAGCAGCCCGCACACCAGCCGCGGCACCAGCAACACCGGTAACAACAACAGCTCAGGAGGTGGAGGGCGGTGACGACCCAGACCCATCCGATCACGCCCCGCCGCACGTATCTCATCGGCCGCGCCCGGCCGAACGCGATCATCGGCAAGAACCGCGAGACCGGCGAGATCGCCCTGATCATCGCCGGCGCGTTCCTCGGCATGATGTGCGGCCTCCTCGTCCCGGTCCTCTCGCTGCGCATCGTGCTGCTCGCCGGGTTCCCGATGCTCGCCCTCGCCGCCGTGTACGTGCCCTACCGCGGCCGCACGTTCTACCGCTGGTACGAGGTGAACCGCAGCTACAAGCGGGTCCTCCGCCAGGGCACCACGTACCGCTCCGCCGCCATGGAGGCCGGCACCCGCCTCGACGGCAGCGAGGTCGAGATCGGCCCCCCGCCCGGCATCGGGCGCATCAACTGGCTCTCCGCCCCCTTCGGCCCCGACGAGATCGCCGTACTCCTCCACGCCGACCGCCGCACCGTCACCGCGGCCATCGAGATCGAGGGCCCCGGCGTCGGGCTGCGCGACAGCGAGGACCAGGAAGCCCTGGTGGACCGTTTCGGCACCCTCCTCAAGCACGTCGCCAACGGGGACGGCTTCGTCACCCGCATCCAGATGCTGGCGCGCACCCTGCCCGCCGACCCCGACGCCCACGCCAAGGACGTCGCCCAGCGCGGCGACCCGAACGCCCCGCGCTGGCTCCTCGACTCGTACGACCAGCTGCTCTCCATGGTGTCGACCTCCAGCGAGCAGCACCGCGCGTACCTCGTCGCGTGCATGCACTACACGCGGGAACTGGCCGCCGAGGCCCACGCCATCGCCCGCGCCGCCCGCCACGCCGCGGGCGGCAGGCGGCAGCGGCTCGACAAGGACGCCGGGCTCGCCGTCGTCATGGCCCGCGAGCTGACGGACATCTGCGCCCGCCTCGCCGAGGCCGACATCCGCGTCCGCCAGCCCCTCGGCCAGTCCCGGCTCGCGTCGCTCATCCACTCCATGTACGACCCCGACCACCCGATCGACCACATCCAGGCCATGTCGAAGCGCAACGCCTGGCCGGCCGAGCTGGACGCCGTAGAGCCGACGTACCTTCAGGCGAAGACCCGCGAGTCGGCGACCCGCGCGCCCTGGTGCCACGCCACGGCCTGGATCAAGGAGTGGCCGATGACGCCCGTCGGGGTGAACTTCCTCGCCCCGCTCCTGGTCCACACCCCCGACGTGATCCGCACGGTCGCCGTCACCATGGACCTGGAGCCGACCGAGGTCGCCATCGAGCGGATGCTCACCGAGAAGACCAACGACGAGGCGGAGGCGAGCCGCGCCGCCAAGATGAACCGCACCGTCGACCCCCGCGACATCGCCGCCCACGGCCGCCTCGACCAGCGGGGCGAGGACCTCGCCAGCGGCGCCGCCGGCGTCAACCTCGTGGGGTACATCACGGTGTCGTCCCGCTCCCCCGAGGCACTCGCCCGTGACAAGCGGACGATCAGGGCGTCCGCCGGCAAGTCGTACCTCAAGCTGGAGTGGTGCGACCGCGAGCACCACCGGGCGTTCGTGAACACGCTGCCGTTCGCGACCGGCATCCGCCGGTGAGCCGGCCGCCGGCGGTGGACCGGCCGCCGCGGCGGTCGCCCGCGGGCCCGGCCGGCCGCCCGCGAACGGGACACAGGACGAGACGACGATAGGACGATAGGGGCCTGATGATGCGCGATCCGCTGTCCGTCCTCACCGACGCCTTCACCTCCTTCCTCTTCGGGAAGGTGGAGACCACCCGCCTGCCCGTCCGCACCTCCACCGGCCAGGCCCAGGCCGTCTACCTGCCGACCGCCGCGCCCGGCCTGGGCGACTCCGGCGTGATCATCGGCCGCGAGGTGTACAGCGGCAAGGGCTACATCTACGACCCGTTCCAGCTGTACGGCCAGCAGCTGCCCGCCCCGCACTGGCTGGTCCTCGGCGAGTCCGGCAACGGCAAGTCGGCGCTGGAGAAGACGTACGTGCTGCGCCAGCTCCGGTTCCGCGACCGCCAGGTCGTCGTGCTCGACGCGCAGGGCGAGGACGGCGTCGGCGAGTGGAACCTCATCGCCGAGCAGCTGGGCATCACGCCCATCCGCCTGGACCCGATGGCCGCCCTCGACGACGGCATCCGCCTCAACCCGCTCGACCCGTCCATCACCACGACGGGCCAGCTCGCCCTGCTGCGCACCATCATCGAGGTCGCGATGGGCCACGGGCTGGACGAGCGGGCCGGCTTCGCGCTGAAGGTCGCCCACGCGTACGTCAACGAGACGATCACCGACCGGCAGCCCGTCCTCACCGACATCGTCGAGCAACTGCGCCACCCGGAACCGGAGTCGGCGCACGCGATGAACGTCGACATAGACGATGTGCGCGCCTGGGGCCTCGACGTGGCGCTGGTCCTCGACCGGCTGGTCGACGGCGACCTGCGCGGCATGTTCGACGGGCCGACCACCGTCGGCATCGACCTCGACGCGCCGCTGATCGTCTTCGACCTGTCGCACATCGACCGCAACTCCATCGCCATGCCCATCCTCATGGCGATCGTCGGCGTCTGGCTGGAGCACACCTGGATCCGCCCCGACCGGAAGAAGCGCATCTTCCTGGTCGAGGAGGCCTGGCACATCATCAACAGCCCGTTCGTCGCGCAGCTGTTCCAGCGGCTGCTGAAGTTCGGCCGGCGCCTCGGCCTGTCCTTCGTCGCCGTCGTCCACCACCTCAGCGACGTGGTCGACGGGGCTGCGGCGCGGGAAGCGGCGGCGATCCTCAAGATGGCCTCCACCCGCACCATCTACGCCCAGAAGGCCGACGAGGCGCGGGCCACCGGGCGGGTACTGGGCCTGCCGCGCTGGGCCGTGGAGATCATCCCGACGCTGACGCCCGGCATCGCCGTCTGGGACGTCAACGGCAACGTCCAGGTCGTCAAGCACCTGATCACCGAGGCGGAACGGCCGCTCGTCTACACCGACCGCGCCATGACCGAGTCGGCCCCGCCCGAGCTGCCCGACGACCTGAAGGCCGCCGAGTGGGAGGCGGAGCAGCGTGCGGCCCTGATGGAGCGCCAGATGAACGGCTCGCCCGAGTCGACGGTGGCCTGACCGTGCACGGCACGCGGGACGTACGGGACGGGGGCGGCGCGGCGGGGCCCGGGGCGCAGCGGGGCGGCATCCCCGACGGGCTGCTCGTGGGGCTGCTGGGGTTCCTGCTCGGCATGACGCTGGTGGTGTGGACGGCGACCGGCCTGGCGGGGCTGTTCGCGCACGGCGCGTGGCCGCGCGGGGTCACCTTCACCCGCACTCCGCTGGCGCTGCGCCATCTGATCGCCGACCCGCGCGACCTGGCGGGCGCCTGGCCGCTGACGCCGGCCGATCAGCTCCCCGGGTACGGGGTGTTCTGGGGGCTGCTGATCGGCGAACTGATGGTCGCGGCGGTCCTGGCCGTGTTCGTGATCGGTACGGTGGCCCGCTGGCGCGCGGTACGGGCGGCCGCCCGCGCCGCCCGGCACGGCCACCCCGGCAAGGCGGTCGCCGTGCGTACGGCGTCCGAGGCGCCCGCGCCGACGGCGGCGCCCCTGACGGCACGGGACCCCGCACCCGTAGGCGCGCCGGAAGAGGAGCCCGTACGGGACGAGGTACCGGAGCCGGTACGGCAACCCGTACGGGACGCGGTGCCTGAGCCGGTACGGCAACCGGTGCAGGAGCCGGTACGGGACGGGCTGCGCGAGCCGGTACGAGAGCCCCGTACGGTCCTCGCGGCGCACCCCCCGGCCGCCGCCTTCCCCGGCCCCCGCACCGCCGCGCCGTGCCTCGTCTACGGCGACCGCGCCGCGCGCCGCCCCCGCGCCCTGCAGGCCGTACTGGACGCGGAAGGCCCCGCCCTCGTCGTCACGTCCGACCCCAGCCTGTGGGCCGACACCAAGGACGCGCGCGCCAAGCTGGGCCCCGTCCTCCTCTACGACCCCGGTCACCTCTGCGACAGCCCCGCCCGCCTCCACTGGTCGCCGGCCGACGGCTGCGAGGACACCGCCACGGCCGCCGCCCGCGCCGCCGCGCTCCTCGCCCCGGTGCGCCCCCGCGCCCGCGTGGACGCCGCGATCGCCGACACCGCCGAGACGCTGCTGCGCTGCTGGCTGCACGCGGCGGCGGTCGACGGGCGGCCGTTCAAGCAGGTCCACCGCTGGGCGCAGCACGGCGGCGCCGCCCACGAGCCGGTGCGTATCCTGCGCACCCACCCCAAGGCCACCAACAGCCACGCCGGTCTCCTGGAGTCCGCGCTCACCGCGTATCCCGAACGCCGGGACGCCGCGCGCGCCCTGACGGGCCGTGCGCTGGCCGCCCTCTCGCTGGTCCACATCCGCGAGGCGTGCACCCCGAACCGGACCGACACCCTGACCTTGGAATCATTCGCCGCCGAAGGGGGAACCCTTTATGTGGTGGGCGAACCGATCGAGGACCCCCGGACCGACGCCGGGGCGATGCCCCTCCTCACCGCCCTCGCCTCGCACGTGGTCGAGCACGGCCGCCGCATGGCCGCACGGTCATCCGACGGTCGGCTCGACCCACCAATGACCCTGGTGCTCGACGACGCGGCCGCCGTCGCCCCGCTCCCCGGGGTGCCGGAGCTCCTCGCGACCGGCCACGACCAGGGCCTCCCCACGCTCGTACTGCTCCGCTCACCGGAACAGGCCCGCGCCCGCTGGCAGACCCCCCTGGCCACACCGGCCCCCTGAGCCCCTGGAGCCACGCTCGTGGCCCCCTGAGCGCCCCGGCAGCCCCCAGCGCCTACAGCCCCAGCGGCCCGAAGTCCCCCGCGCACACGACCGGCCGCCGCATCTCGTACTCCAGCTCCAGCGCGCCCGGCTCGCCCTCCACCGGAACCGTCCGCCCCGTCGGCCGGAACGCGACCTTCCGGTACAGCGCCGCCGCCCGCCCGTTGCGCTCGTGGACGTACAGCCGCACCCGCCGCACCACCGGGTCGGTCAGCGACCACGACCACCGCCGCCCACATCAGCTTCTGCGCCACGCCCGCCCCGCGCGCCTCGGGCCGCAGATACACGCCCACCAGGTGCGTCTGGTCCTCCTCCGGCGTCTCGCCGAACACCACGCCGGCGCCCCGCCGCTCCACCAGAGCGGTCACCGAACCGACCCACCGCCCGTCCGGCGCGACCGCCACGAACTGCCGCGCCGAGCCGCTGCCCTCCGCCGCCCGCTCGGTCCGCTCCCGCCAGTACGCCTCCGGCCTGGCCGCCGCGTCCTCGTACGACTCCAGGAACGCGAGCGGCGCGTCCGGGTCCCGCAACGCCGCCAGCCGCAGCTCCCGCACCGCGGCCCACTCATCGGCCCGTACGGGCCTCACCTCGTAGTCCATCGTCATCCCCCGATCGTTCAGACCAGCCCGCCCCCGGGGCAACCCCTTAACCGCCGTCATACCCCGGTACCACTCCGCCGCCCGCGCTCCCGCCCCCGGTCCGACGCCCCGGGGCGCTCCGCTCCCTAGCGTCGACAGCATGATCCGGGCACATGACCTCACCAAGACGTACGGCACGAGAACGGCCGTCCAGGACCTCACCTTCACCGTCCGCCCCGGCACCGTCACCGGCTTCCTCGGCCCCAACGGCGCCGGCAAGTCCACCACCCTGCGCATGCTCTGCGGCCTGGACGCGCCGACCCGCGGCCGCGCCACGGTCAACGGCCGCGCCTACGCCGCCCACCGCGCGCCCCTCACCGAGGTCGGCGCCCTGCTGGAGGCCCGCGCCGTCCACCCCGGCCGCACCGCCCGCGCCCACCTCCACTCCCTCGCCCTCACCCACGGCCTGCCGCGCCGCCGCGTCACCGAGGTCCTGGAGCTGACCGGCCTGACGGCCGTCGCCGACCGGCGCGTAAAGGGCTTCAGCCTCGGCATGGGCCAGCGCCTCGGCATCGCCTCCGCCCTGCTCGGCGACCCGGCGACGCTCATCCTGGACGAGCCGGTCAACGGCCTCGACCCGGAGGGCGTCCTGTGGATGCGCACCCTCCTGCGCTCCCTCGCCGACGAGGGCCGCGCCGTGCTGATCTCCTCCCACCTCATGTCGGAGATGGCCCTCACCGCCGACCACCTGATCGTCATCGGCCGGGGCCGGCTCCTCGCCGACACGACGGTGGCCGACCTCGTACGGCGCTCCAGCGGCCGCACCGTCCACGTCGTCACCCCGCACGCCGCCGATCTGCGCCGCGCGCTCCTCGCCGCCCACCCGGACGCGGAGGTCACCGCGGACGGCCCCGAAGCCCTCGACGTACGGGGCGTGGAAGCACCGGACATCGGCCGCGCCGCCGCCGCGCAGGCGATCCCGCTGTACGAGCTGACGCCCCGCGAGGCGTCCCTCGAGGAGGCGTTCATGGACCTCACCCGCGACACCGTCGAATACCAGGGAGCAGCCGCATGACCACCACCGTCCCCGGCACCACGCCCCCGAGCGCCCCCGACGCGCGGGCGGCCGGCCCCTACGGGGTCACACCGGTCCGCGTCGTGCGCTCGGAGTGGTTCAAGCTCCGCTCGCTGCGCTCCACCCGTGTCACGGCCGCGACCGCGGTCCTCGCCGTCGTCGGTGTCGCCCTCCTGATGGGCGGCACCTACGAGTCGGGGGGCGGCGACGGCGACATCGACCCGGTCGTCCTGGTCCTCCAGGGCACGCTGCTGTCGCAGATCTGCCTCGCCGTCCTCGGCATCCTCGTCACGGCCGGCGAGTACGCGACGGGCGCCGTCCGCGCCACCCTGACCGCCGTCCCGGCCCGGCTGCCCGTGCTGTGGGCGAAGGCGGCCGTGTTCACCGCCACGGCGTTCACCCTCAGCTTCGTCACGGCCCTGATCGCCTACCCGTCGGCGCAGCTGCTGCTCGCCGACACGGACAAGGCCGGTTCGCTGGGCGACGACGGGGTGGTGGCCGCGCTCGCCGGGAACTCCCTGGGCGTCACGCTGGTCGCGCTCATCGCCCTCGGCCTGGGCGCGCTGCTCCGCTCGGTGCCGGGCGCGCTGGGCGCGTTCATCGGCGGCGTCGTGATCGTCCCGGAGATCCTCGGCGCCCTCCCGTACGGGTTCACCGACGACGTCCTGCGGTACTTCCCCACGCAGGCGGCGAACGCGCTCGGCTCGTCGACCCCGCTGCCAAGCGCGGCCGCGCCGGGCGGGGCGCTCCTGGCGCTGCTGCTGTGGGCGGGCGGCACCCTGGCCCTCGCGGGTGTGCTGCTGAAACGCCGCGACGTGTGACGGCGTCCCGTACGAGGATGGCGGCATGGAGGAACGCGCGGAAGGCGTCGGGGCGTTGACGGCGCGGGTGCAGTCGGTGCTGCACCGGGTGCGGGTGTTCGACCGGCGCCGCCCGCTGGTGTGGGACGCGCTGCTGACGGGCTTCTTCGTGGTGGCCGCGATGACCGACGCCCGCGGCGGGTGGCGGAACATCGCCGCGAACCCGGACGTGGCGCCGGAGCTGGTGGCGGCGGTGAGCCTGGTGTTGTCGCTGCCGCTGCTGTGGCGCCGCCGAAGGCCCCTGGCGGTGCTGGCGGTGATGGCCGCGGGGGCGCTGGTCAGCCAGTGGACGGGGGCGTTGCTGCAGGCGGCGCTGATCCAGCTGGTCGTGGTGTTCAACATCGCCCTGCGGCTGCCGCTGCGCCGGTTGTGGTGGGCGATGGCGCTGGTGCTGCCGCCGCTGGTGGTGGGTGCCGTGCGCTTCCCGCGGGGCTCGTGGGATCAGTTGATCGTGGCGCCGCTGTGGGCGTATGTGCTGGTGGCGCTGGGGGCGGTGGTCGTGCGGACCCGGCAGGAGTACACGGCGTCGCTGCTGGAGCGGGCACGCCAGCTGGAGGTGGAGCGCGACCAGCAGGCCCGGCTGGCCGCGGCGGCGGAACGGGCCCGTATCGCGCGGGAGATGCACGACATCATCGGCCACAACCTGTCGGTGATCACCGGCCTCGCGGACGGCGGCCGGTATGCGGCGGCGAAGTCGCCGGAGCGGGCGGCGCAGGCGCTGGACGGGATCGCGTCGACGAGCCGCCAGGCCCTGACGGAGCTGCGCCGGCTGCTGGGGGTCCTGCGCGACGAGCCGCCCGCGGGCACCGCGCCGCCGGAGCTGTCGCCGCAGCCCGCGCTCGCCGATCTGGACCAGCTGCTGGAGGGCGTGCGGGCGGCGGGCCTGCCGGTGCGCTTCACGGTCCGCGGCGAGCCGGCCGCGCTGCCGCCGGGCCGGCAGTTGACGGTGTACCGGGTGGTGCAGGAGGCGCTCACCAATACGCTGAAGCACGCCGGGCCCGGCGCGACGGCGACGGTGGAGGTGTCGTACGGCTCCGGTGCCGGCGTCGCCGTCACGGTCACCGACACGGGCCCCGCCGCGGGTGCTCCCCGCCCGGTGTCCGGCGAGCGTGCCGGGGGCCGGGGTCTGACGGGCATGCGCGAGCGGGCCGCCCTGTACGACGGCACGTTGGAGGCCGGCCCGCTGCCCGCCCCGTCGGGGGGCTGGCGTGTCCATCTGTCCCTGCCGAAGGATTCCGTGACGTGACGACCGTACTCATCGTGGACGACCAGCCCTTGCAGCGGTTCGGTTTCCGCATGCTCCTGGAGAGCCAGGACGACATGGTGGTGGCCGGGGAGGCCGGGACGGGCGCGGAGGCGGTGCGTCTCGCGGCGGAGCTGCGGCCGGACGTGGCCTTGATGGACATCCGCATGCCGGGCATGGACGGGATCGAGGCGACGCGTCGGATCGTGGCGTCGGGCGGCCGGACGCGGGTGCTGATCCTGACGACGTTCGATCTGGACGAGTACGCGTACGCGGGGCTGCGGGCGGGTGCGAGCGGGTTCCTGCTGAAGGACGCGCAGCCGGAGGAGGTCCTGTCGGGCATACGGGCGGTCGCGTCGGGCGACGCGGTGGTGGCGCCGCGCCTGACGCGCCGGCTCCTGGACGCGTATGTGCAGCATCTGCCTCCGGTGCCGGGTGCCGCGCCGGCGCCGGACCCGCGGCTGGCGTCGCTGACGGAGCGGGAGCGGGAGATCCTGACGGTGATCGGCCGGGGCTGGACGAACACGGAGATCGCCGAGCGTTTCCATCTGGCGGAGTCGACGGTGAAGACCCATGTGGGCCGCATCCTCGCGAAGACGGGCTCCCGCGACCGGGTGCAGGCGGTGATCCTGGCGTACGACGCCCGCCTGGTGCACCCGGAGGGGTAGGGATCGGGGCCTGCCTGGGCCCTTCACCCATCGAATTGACCCTGGAAATGCGGAAAGCCCCGTGCCATCAGGCACGGGGCTCCCCGTCAAAAATTGTTCGGCGGCGTCCTACTCTCCCACAGGGTCCCCCCTGCAGTACCATCGGCGCTGAAAGGCTTAGCTTCCGGGTTCGGAATGTAACCGGGCGTTTCCCTAACGCTATGACCACCGAAACACTATGAAGATATGAACTCAACCAGCCAAATGGGAGTTCGTTACTTCAGAACTAACACAGTGGACGCGAGCAACTGAGGACAAGCCCTCGGCCTATTAGTACCGGTCAACTCCACCCATCACTGGGCTTCCATATCCGGCCTATCAACCCAGTCGTCTACTGGGAGCCTTACCCTCTCAAGGAGGTGGGAATACTCATCTCGAAGCAGGCTTCCCGCTTAGATGCTTTCAGCGGTTATCCCTCCCGAACGTAGCCAACCAGCCATGCCCTTGGCAGAACAACTGGCACACCAGAGGTTCGTCCGTCCCGGTCCTCTCGTACTAGGGACAGCCCTTCTCAATATTCCTACGCGCACAGCGGATAGGGACCGAACTGTCTCACGACGTTCTAAACCCAGCTCGCGTACCGCTTTAATGGGCGAACAGCCCAACCCTTGGGACCGACTCCAGCCCCAGGATGCGACGAGCCGACATCGAGGTGCCAAACCATCCCGTCGATATGGACTCTTGGGGAAGATCAGCCTGTTATCCCCGGGGTACCTTTTATCCGTTGAGCGACGGCGCTTCCACAAGCCACCGCCGGATCACTAGTCCCGACTTTCGTCCCTGCTCGACCCGTCGGTCTCACAGTCAAGCTCCCTTGTGCACTTACACTCAACACCTGATTGCCAACCAGGCTGAGGGAACCTTTGGGCGCCTCCGTTACCCTTTAGGAGGCAACCGCCCCAGTTAAACTACCCATCAGACACTGTCCCTGATCCGGATCACGGACCCAGGTTAGACATCCAGCACGACCAGAGTGGTATTTCAACGGCGACTCCACCTGAACTGGCGTCCAAGCTTCACAGTCTCCCACCTATCCTACACAAGCCGAACCGAACACCAATATCAAACTGTAGTAAAGGTCCCGGGGTCTTTCCGTCCTGCTGCGCGAAACGAGCATCTTTACTCGTAGTGCAATTTCACCGGGCCTATGGTTGAGACAGTCGAGAAGTCGTTACGCCATTCGTGCAGGTCGGAACTTACCCGACAAGGAATTTCGCTACCTTAGGATGGTTATAGTTACCACCGCCGTTTACTGGCGCTTAAGTTCTCAGCTTCGCCTGGACGAATCCAAGCTAACCGGTCCCCTTAACGTTCCAGCACCGGGCAGGCGTCAGTCCGTATACATCGCCTTACGGCTTCGCACGGACCTGTGTTTTTAGTAAACAGTCGCTTCTCGCTGGTCTCTGCGGCCACCCCCAGCTCCGAGTGCAAGACTCATCACCAGGCGTGGCCCCCCTTCTCCCGAAGTTACGGGGGCATTTTGCCGAGTTCCTTAACCATAGTTCACCCGAACGCCTCGGTATTCTCTACCTGACCACCTGAGTCGGTTTAGGGTACGGGCCGCCATGAAACTCGCTAGAGGCTTTTCTCGACAGCATAGGATCATCCACTTCACCACAATCGGCTCGGCATCAGGTCTCAGACTATGTGTCACGCGGATTTGCCTACGTGACGTCCTACACCCTTACCCCGGGACAACCACCGCCCGGGCTGGACTACCTTCCTGCGTCACCCCATCGCTCACCTACTACCAGTCTGGGCCACCGGCTCCACCACTCCGTGCTTGTCCGAAGACGCACACGGCGGTTTCACGGGCTTAGCATCGCTGGGTTCAGCGCTGGCGCTTCAAAGCGGGTACCGGAATATCAACCGGTTGTCCATCGACTACGCCTGTCGGCCTCGCCTTAGGTCCCGACTTACCCTGGGCAGATCAGCTTGACCCAGGAACCCTTAGTCAATCGGCGCACACGTTTCTCACGTGTGTATCGCTACTCATGCCTGCATTCTCACTCGTGAACCGTCCACAACTCGCTTCCACGGCTGCTTCACCCGGCACACGACGCTCCCCTACCCATCACAGCGGGCGTTGGCCCTCATGCTGCAATGACACGACTTCGGCGGTACGCTTGAGCCCCGCTACATTGTCGGCGCGGAATCACTTGACCAGTGAGCTATTACGCACTCTTTCAAGGGTGGCTGCTTCTAAGCCAACCTCCTGGTTGTCTCTGCGACTCCACATCCTTTCCCACTTAGCGTACGCTTAGGGGCCTTAGTCGATGCTCTGGGCTGTTTCCCTCTCGACCATGGAGCTTATCCCCCACAGTCTCACTGCCGCGCTCTCACTTACCGGCATTCGGAGTTTGGCTAAGGTCAGTAACCCGGTAGGGCCCATCGCCTATCCAGTGCTCTACCTCCGGCAAGAAACACACGACGCTGCACCTAAATGCATTTCGGGGAGAACCAGCTATCACGGAGTTTGATTGGCCTTTCACCCCTAACCACAGGTCATCCCCCAGGTTTTCAACCCTGGTGGGTTCGGTCCTCCACGAAGTCTTACCTCCGCTTCAACCTGCCCATGGCTAGATCACTCCGCTTCGGGTCTTGAGCGCGCTACTAAAATCGCCCTATTCGGACTCGCTTTCGCTACGGCTTCCCCACACGGGTTAACCTCGCAACGCACCGCAAACTCGCAGGCTCATTCTTCAAAAGGCACGCAGTCACGACCCACATCCGAAGATGTGAGCGACGCTCCCACGGCTTGTAGGCACACGGTTTCAGGTACTATTTCACTCCGCTCCCGCGGTACTTTTCACCATTCCCTCACGGTACTATCCGCTATCGGTCACCAGGGAATATTTAGGCTTAGCGGGTGGTCCCGCCAGATTCACACGGGATTTCTCGGGCCCCGTGCTACTTGGGTGTCTCTCAAACGAGCCGTCAATGTTTCAGCTACGGGGGTCTTACCCTCTACGCCGGACCTTTCGCATGTCCTTCGCCTACATCAACGGTTTCTGACTCGTCTCACGGCCGGCAGACCGTGAAAGAGAGATCCCACAACCCCGCATGCGCAACCCCTGCCGGGTATCACACGCATACGGTTTGGCCTCATCCGGTTTCGCTCGCCACTACTCCCGGAATCACGGTTGTTTTCTCTTCCTGAGGGTACTGAGATGTTTCACTTCCCCTCGTTCCCTCCACTTACCCTATGTGTTCAGGTAAGGGTGACAGCCCATGACGACTGCCGGGTTTCCCCATTCGGACACCCCCGGATCAAAGCTCGGTTGACAGCTCCCCGGGGCCTATCGCGGCCTCCCACGTCCTTCATCGGTTCCTGGTGCCAAGGCATCCACCGTGCGCCCTTAAAAACTTGGCCACAGATGCTCGCGTCCACTGTGCAGTTCTCAAGCAACGACCAGCCACCCATCACCCCACCGCTATCGCGGCGAGTTCACTGGGGCCGGCGTTCGAAGGGCGAGCAACGCTCGCACCCTCAGACACCCAACAGCGTGCCCGGCACGATCTCCGCCACTCTTACTGTGTTCCACGCCGAAGCAGTACTAACAGAAGGCTTTGAAGAATCGCGCCGAATAGTCAACGTTCCACCCATGAGCAACCGTGCGAGTCATTCGCTCGCAGTCGGCTATGTGCTCCTTAGAAAGGAGGTGATCCAGCCGCACCTTCCGGTACGGCTACCTTGTTACGACTTCGTCCCAATCGCCAGTCCCACCTTCGACAGCTCCCTCCCACAAGGGGTTGGGCCACCGGCTTCGGGTGTTACCGACTTTCGTGACGTGACGGGCGGTGTGTACAAGGCCCGGGAACGTATTCACCGCAGCAATGCTGATCTGCGATTACTAGCGACTCCGACTTCATGGGGTCGAGTTGCAGACCCCAATCCGAACTGAGACCGGCTTTTTGAGATTCGCTCCACCTCACGGTATCGCAGCTCTTTGTACCGGCCATTGTAGCACGTGTGCAGCCCAAGACATAAGGGGCATGATGACTTGACGTCGTCCCCACCTTCCTCCGAGTTGACCCCGGCGGTCTCCCGTGAGTCCCCAGCACCACAAGGGCCTGCTGGCAACACGGGACAAGGGTTGCGCTCGTTGCGGGACTTAACCCAACATCTCACGACACGAGCTGACGACAGCCATGCACCACCTGTACACCGACCACAAGGGGGCACCCATCTCTGGGTGTTTCCGGTGTATGTCAAGCCTTGGTAAGGTTCTTCGCGTTGCGTCGAATTAAGCCACATGCTCCGCCGCTTGTGCGGGCCCCCGTCAATTCCTTTGAGTTTTAGCCTTGCGGCCGTACTCCCCAGGCGGGGAACTTAATGCGTTAGCTGCGGCACGGACGACGTGGAATGTCGCCCACACCTAGTTCCCAACGTTTACGGCGTGGACTACCAGGGTATCTAATCCTGTTCGCTCCCCACGCTTTCGCTCCTCAGCGTCAGTATCGGCCCAGAGATCCGCCTTCGCCACCGGTGTTCCTCCTGATATCTGCGCATTTCACCGCTACACCAGGAATTCCGATCTCCCCTACCGAACTCTAGCCTGCCCGTATCGAATGCAGACCCGGGGTTAAGCCCCGGGCTTTCACATCCGACGCGACAAGCCGCCTACGAGCTCTTTACGCCCAATAATTCCGGACAACGCTTGCGCCCTACGTATTACCGCGGCTGCTGGCACGTAGTTAGCCGGCGCTTCTTCTGCAGGTACCGTCACTTTCGCTTCTTCCCTGCTGAAAGAGGTTTACAACCCGAAGGCCGTCATCCCTCACGCGGCGTCGCTGCATCAGGCTTTCGCCCATTGTGCAATATTCCCCACTGCTGCCTCCCGTAGGAGTCTGGGCCGTGTCTCAGTCCCAGTGTGGCCGGTCGCCCTCTCAGGCCGGCTACCCGTCGTCGCCTTGGTGAGCCGTTACCTCACCAACAAGCTGATAGGCCGCGGGCTCATCCTGCACCGCCGGAGCTTTCCACCACCATCAGATGCCTGAAGTGGTCGTATCCGGTATTAGACCCCGTTTCCAGGGCTTGTCCCAGAGTGCAGGGCAGATTGCCCACGTGTTACTCACCCGTTCGCCACTAATCCCCCACCGAAGTGGGTTCATCGTTCGACTTGCATGTGTTAAGCACGCCGCCAGCGTTCGTCCTGAGCCAGGATCAAACTCTCCGTGAATGCTTCCGGGTTATCCCGGTGAACACTCGCGTTGAGCGGAACCCGAAGGAGGAATAGTCCTTCCGGTTCTCAGCGTCCTCGCTGTGTTTTTCAAAGGAACCTCGTCTCAGAGAGACGGGGTTATCAACATATCTGGCGTTGACTTTTGGCACGCTGTTGAGTTCTCAAGGAACGGACGCTTCCTTTGTACTCACCCTCAGTTCCCTGCGGGCTTTCCTCCGGGCGCTTCCCTTCGGTGTTTCCAGCTTAGCAGATCCCTTTTCCGTTTCTGCCACCCGCTGGAGCGGGCTGCCGGGCTGTTCTCCGCTTTCGCGTTTTCCTTTCCGGCGGTTCCGACTCTATCAGATCCTTTCGGGCCTGACTCCCAGTCAGCGGGCTTTGCCTTCCCGACCGTTGGGCCGTTCCGACGTTTCAAACTCTAGCTGATTTCCCCGGCCGCTCATAATCGAGCCGCTGGAATGAATTACGGCATGCCGAAATCCACCCCGTGAGGAGATCGTGCTTGGGTTTGGGTGCCGCTATTCGCGGCGGAGTGGCTGCCCCGGAACCGTCCGGCTCCGCGACAACCCGAAGAACTTTACGGACCGGGGAGGGTCGTGTCAACCCCCCTCCGGCGGCGGCCGGGCTGTCGCTCAGCCGTCCAGGTCCGTGAGCCGGCCGCCCGCGTCCGGCTGGGCGTGCTCCACCCTGCGCAGCAGGCGCGTGAGCAGCTCGCCGAGGACGCGCCGCTCGTCGCCGGAGAGGTCCTGGAGCAGGTCGCCCTCGAAGGCCGTGGCCATGCGCATGGCCTCCAGCCACTTCGCGCGGCCCTCGTCGGTCAGCTCCACGATGACCCGCACCCGGTTGTTCTCGTCGCGGTCGCGGGTGACCAGGCCCTCGCCGGCCATGCGGTCGATGCGGTGGGTCATCGCGGCCGGGGTGAGGCCCAGGCGCTTGGCCAGCTCGCTCGGCCCCATCCGATAGGGGGCGCCCGCCAGGACGAGGGTCTTGAGGACCTCCCACTCGGCGTTGCTGATGCCCAGCTCGGCGAGCTGGCGCCCGTACGCCACGTTCATGCGGCGGTTCAGCCGGCCGAGTGCCGAGACGACCTGCTCGACCTGGGGGTCGAGGTCGCGGTACTCGCGCTGGTAGGCGGCGATCTGCTCGTCGAGGCTCGGCTCGACGGTCGGCTCGTGGGCTTCGGGCATGCCGAGGAGTATCCCACGGCCCGCTTGGCTTCAAAGTCCTTCAATGTGTACAGTTAAGCATCGAACTTTAGTGTTGAAGTCTTCAGACTTCAGTCCTACGAACATGAAGTGGGTGAGTGTGTCCAAGGCGAGGGGCGCCGCGATGCGCCGGGTACAGGCGGGCAACGCGCTGAGCGCGTTCGGGCTCGGGTTCACCGTGCCGTATCTGTACGTGTACGTGGCCCAGGTGCGGGAGCTGGGCGCGGGCGCGGCCGGTGCCGTGCTGGCGGTGTTCGCCATGGCCGCTCTCGTCGTGCTGCCGTTCACCGGCAGGGCCATCGACCGCCGCGGCCCGCTGCCCGTCCTGGTCGGCGCGGCGCTGCTGGCCGCGGTCGGCGCGCTCGCCATGGGCGTGGCCGGCAGCGTCGCCACCGTGGTCGGGGCCGCCGCGCTGCTCGGAGCCGGTACGGCGGTGATGCAGCCGGCGCTGGCCACGATGATCGTCTGGAGCTCCGCGCCGGACGCCCGTACGCGCGCGTTCGCCCTCCAGTTCTTCCTGCAGAACCTCGGCCTGGGCCTCGGCGGGCTGATCGGCGGCCAGCTGGTCGACGAGAGCCGTCCCGGCAGCTTCCTGCTGCTCTTCTCCATCGAGGCGGCCATGTTCCTGGTGCTGGCGGTCATCGCCGCGACCGTGCGCATGCCCCGTACGCCGGCCATCGCGGGCGCCCGTCCCGCCGAGGCGGGCGGCAAGGGCGCGGGCGGGCTGCGGGCGCTGCTCGGCCACCGGGCGATGGTCCAGCTGTGCGTGCTGGGCTTCGTGCTGTTCTTCGCCTGCTACGGGCAGTTCGAGTCGGGCCTCGCCGCGTACGGCACGGAGGCCGCCGGGATCGAGCCGTCGACGCTCGGCATGGCGCTGGCCGCCAACACGGCCGTCATCGTCGTCGCGCAGTTCGTGGTGCTGCGGTACGTGGAGCGGGCGCGTCGTACGCGGGTCATCGCCGCCGTGGGCCTGATCTGGGCCTTCGCGTGGCTGATCGCCGGGTACGCGGGGCTGGGGCACGGCAGCCAGGCCATGGCGACGGCGGCGTTCATCACCACGTACGGGCTGTTCGGCCTGGGCGAGGCGATGCTGTCGCCGACCGTGGCGCCGCTGGTGGCGGATCTGGCCCCGGAGTCGGCCGTCGGGCAGTACAACTCGGCCTTCGCCCTGGTGAAGCAGCTGGCGCTAGCCGTCGGCCCCGCCGTGGGCGGGCCCATGGGCGCGTCGCTGCACGGGCCGTACATCGTGACCTTCGTGCTGTTCTCGCTGGGCATCAGCGTGCTCGCGGTGCGGCTCGGCCGGGGGCTCACCGCCGCGCAGGACCACCCGTACGCGGTGGCCCGGTCGAGGGTCGTCGTCCGGCACGCGCCGGGCGAGCGGGCCGTGGAGACGGCGGCCTGACCCCGGCGGGTCAGCCCGGGAGGGCGAACTCGCACCACACGGCCTTGCCACCGCCCGGAGTGCGGCGGCAGCCCCAGGACGAGGCGATCGTGGCGATGATCGAGATGCCGCGACCCGCCTCGTCCTCCGTTTCGGCGCGGCGGCGGCGCGGCAGATGGTCGTCGCCGTCCGTGACCTCGATGATCAGCCGCCGGTCGGTGCGGCGCAGGCGCAGCCGCATCGGCGGGGTGCCGTGCTGCAGGGAGTTCGCGACCAGTTCGCTGGTGGCGAGGACTCCCAGGTCGCGCAGCTCCACGGGGAAGCGCCAGCTGGAGAGCACCCCGGAGGCGAAGGCACGCGCGCGTGGCGCCGCTTCCACGCCGCCGAGCAGGTCGAGCGCGGCGTTGTGGAACAGCTCCGCGTCGGCGCCCGTGCGCGAGGGGTGCTGGAGGACGAGGACGGCCACGTCGTCGTCGTGGTCGGCGGCCACGCCCAGGGAGCGCAGCAGGCGGTCGCAGACGACGTGCGGGGCGCCGGTCGCGCCGGACAGGGCGCGCTCCAGGGCGGCGACGCCCTCGTCGATGTCCTCGCCGCGCCGCTCGACCAGGCCGTCGGTGTAGAGGACGGCGGTGGAGCCGGGTGGGAGGTCGATCGTGCCGGACGTGTGGAGCCAGCCGCCGGTGCCGAGCGGCGGGCCCGTGGGGTCCTCGGCGCGGCGGACCGTGCCGTCCTCGTCGCGTACGAGGATCGGCAGGTGGCCGGCGGAGGCGTAGACGAGGCGGCCCTCGTTGGGGTCGTGGACCGCGTACACGCAGGTGGCGATCTGGCTGGCGTCGATCTCGGCGGCCAGGCCGTCCAGCAGCTGGAGCACCTCGTGGGGCGGGAGGTCGAGGCGGGCATAGGCGCGGACGGCGGTGCGGAGCTGGCCCATGACGGCGGCGGCGCGGACGCCGCGGCCCATGACGTCGCCGATGACGAGCGCCGTGCGGCCGGCGCCGAGGGTGATGACGTCGTACCAGTCGCCGCCGACCGCGGCGTCCGCGCCGCCCGGCTGGTAGGTGGCGGCGACCCGCAGGTCGTCGGGCTGCTCCAGCTTCTGCGGGAGGAGGGAGCGCTGGAGGGTGACGGCGGTCTCGCGGTGGCGGCGCTCGCTGGCGCGGAGCCGCTCGGCCGCCTCGGCGTGGTCGGTGACGTCGGCGGCGTGGACCAGGACGCCGCCGCCCGGCTGCCCGGGGCGGCCGTGGTGCGCGGGGACGTCGACGGGGAGGCAGGAGACCGTGTACGAGCCGCCGCTCCTGGTGCGGCGGGATTTGACCGTCCGGGACTTGCCGCTGCGCAGGACCTGGTCCATCAGCGGGAGGAGGCCCAGCTCGTCCAGCTCGGGGCAGCTGTCGGCGACGGTGTGGCCGGGTGCGCGGGGCCCGAAGGCGGCGGCGTAGGCGTCGTTGACGTAGGCGACGCGGTGGTCCGTGCCGTACGTGAGCGCGACGAGTCCCGGCAGGTGCCCCAGGAGCTCCCGTACGGAGAAGTCCTCCAGCGCGGGGGGCGCGGGGTGTGCGCCGGGCGCGCACGGGTCGGCGGGCGCGCCGGGTGGCTCCGCCGGTTCGTCGTCGGAGCCGGGCGCCGGGCGCTCCCCGTAGGCGCCGCGGGCGGCCGGGACGGAGCCGTCACCGCGCTGCGCCGGCGCACCCGCGTGGTCGGTGCGGCGCGCGGCGGCGCGGCGCTGCGTACCGGGGAAGCGGGCGCTCCAACGCGTGAAGTTCACGGATCTCTTTGCCTCGTGGTGTCGTTGCCGTGGGGGTCACTCTGTGCAGGTGTGGGCCCACCTATGGTCACACGCCCAGTGTGACGGAGCGCACTGACAGCGGGGGCGTCAATCGGCCGCGCGGCCGGTGTCCCCGCGTCCCGGGGTCTCGCCTTCGACGCCGCCGCTGCGCGTGTCCCCGGTTCTGCCGGTGTCCGCCGCGCGGTCCGCCGCCGCGTCGTCGGTCGTGTCGTGGGCGCCCGGCGACGAGTCGGCGGTGACGGCCGTGTCCGGCGGGGGGCTCGCCGCCTGCGCGAACTCGGCGCGGGGGTGCTCCAGCGAGCCGAGGGAGACGATCTCCCGCTTGAACAGTCCGGCGAGCGTCCACTCGGCCATCACGCGTGCCTTGCGGTTGAAGGTGGGGATCCGGCTGAGGTGGTACGTGCGGTGCATGAACCAGGCCGGGTAGCCCTTGAGCTTGCGTCCGTAGACGTGGGCGACGCCCTTGTGGAGGCCGAGCGAGGCGACGGACCCGGCGTACTTGTGCGCGTACCGCCGCGGCGGGCGTCCCCGCAGGGACTCCACGAGGTTGTCGGCGAGGACCTTCGCCTGCCGTACGGCGTGCTGGGCGTTGGGGGCGCACTCGCGGCCGGGTTCCGGGGCGGTGACGTCCGGGACGGCGGCGGCGTCGCCGGCCGCCCAGGCGTGTTCGACGCCCTCCACGGTGAGGTGGGGGGTGCAGCGGAGGCGGCCGCGTTCGTTGAGCGGCAGGTCGGTCGCGGCGAGGAGGGGCGCCGGTTTGACGCCGGCCGTCCACACGACCGTGCGGGTGGGGAAGCGGCTGCCGTCGCTGAGGACGGCGACCCGGTCCACGCAGGACTCCAGGCGGGTCTCCAGGCGTACGTCGATGTTCCGGGCGCGCAGTTCCCGCACGGTGTAGCGGCCCATCTCCTCGCCCACCTCGGGCAGGATGCGGTCGCTGGCCTCGACGAGGACCCACTTCAGGTCCTCCGGCTTGATGTTGTGGTAGTAGCGCGACGTGTAGCGGGCCATGTCCTCCAGCTCGCCCAGCGCCTCGACGCCGGCGTATCCGCCGCCGACGAAGACGAAGGTGAGCGCGGCGTCGCGGATGGCGGGGTCGCGGGTGGAGGAGGCGATGTCCATCTGCTCGATGACGTGGTTGCGCAGCCCGATGGCCTCCTCGACCGTCTTGAAGCCGATGCCGTGGTCGGCGAGGCCGGGGACGGGCAGGGTGCGCGAGATGGAGCCGGGGGCGAGGACCAGCTCGTCGTAGCCGAGTTCCAGCGGGCCCGCGCCCTCCTCCTCGGTGGCGAGGGTGGCGACCACGGCGGTGCGCTTGGCGTGGTCGATGGAGGTGACCTCGCCGATGACGATCCGGCAGTGGTCCAGGACGCGCCGCAGTGGTACGACGACGTGGCGGGGGGAGATGTTCCCGGCCGCCGCCTCGGGCAGGAACGGCTGGTACGTCATGTAGGGGTCGGGGGTGACCACGACCACTTCGACCGCGCCGCTCCTCATCTCGGCTCTGAGCTGCCGCTGGAGGTGCAGGGCGGTGTACATGCCGACGTAGCCACCGCCGACGACGAGAACGCGCACGCGTGCCGGGGATTCGTCGGTTCCCCTCGGGATTGCAGCCGTCACCATCCCATGACGCAACGGCCCCGGTGGTTTGTCCACAGGCCCGACCGGATTGTGTGACTGGAAGTGCGGGCGGGAGCGGGGTGCAGACAGGGCTGCGGGAAGAGGGGATTCCGCAGGTCGGAGGGGGTTTGGAGGGGTCCGTGCGGGTGGGGAAACAGGAGTCTTCCGGGCCTTGCTCCGATCGGGGGGCGCACCGGACGGAACTACCCCTTCTGAATTGACTGCCTCTCAACTATGTTCGTATCTCACCGGGGTGCCGGGGCCGACGCGTGTGACCTGATCGTCGGCAGGCCGGGCAACCCGGACGTCAGGGCGGGGAGTCTCCGGGGGGAGACGTCGAAGCAACCGGGGGAAACACATGCACATTCAGGATTCGCATGGGCAGGCGCGGGCCGCGCAGACCGTCGGCGGGATGCCGGCGCAGGGCGCGGTCGGCACGGTGGCGGGGGCCGGTGTGGCCGGGGCCGCGCGTCCCGCGCCGCTCCGCGTGGACGCCCAGCGCAACCTCGAGCACGTCCTGAGGGCGGCGCGCGAGGTGTTCGGGGAGCTGGGGTACGGGGCGCCGATGGAGGACGTGGCGCGCCGGGCCCGGGTCGGTGTGGGCACGGTCTATCGCCGCTTCCCGAGCAAGGACGTGCTGGTCCGGCGCATAGCCCAGGAGGAGACCGCGCGGCTGACCGAGCAGGCGCGGGCCGCCCTGGGGCAGGAGGACGAGCCCTGGTCGGCGCTGGCCAGGTTCCTGCGCACGTCCGTCGAGTCGGGTGCCGGACGGCTGCTGCCGCCGCAGGTGCTGCGGGTCGGCGTGGACGTGGAGGAGACGGGCGCGGCCGACGACGTGCGGGTGCCGCACCAGCGGGGCGCGGGCGCGTCGGGCGCGCTGCGGGTGGTGACGCCGCGTGCGGTGCCCGCGGCGGAGCTGGACGACGCGGGTGCGTCGGAGCTGCTGGACGTGGTGGGCCGGCTGGTCAGCCGCGCCCGGGAGGCCGGGGAGCTGCGGCGGGACGTGACGGTCGCGGACGTGCTGCTGGTCATCGCGACGGCGGCGCCTTCCCTGCCGGACGCGGCGCAGCAGAGCGCGGCGTCGGCGCGGCTGCTGGAGATCCTGCTGGAGGGGCTCCGCTCGCGCCCGTGACGGTACGCGTGTGAGGTGCGGGCCGCGGGGCGTCCGTGAGGGGAGCCCGTGGCGGGGCGTCCGTGAGGGGAGCCCGTGGCGGGGCGTCCGTGACCCGGCGCCCACGGGGTCCGTGTGCGGAGTCCCCGCTGCGGCCTGTGGCGCACGCCCCGCTGCGGGTCCGTGTGCGGAGTCCCCGCTGTGGCCTGTTCGCGTGCCTCACGGTGCGGGCCCGTGGCGCGGCGGCCTTGGCGGCGCGCCTTGGCCGAGGTGCCTGTGGCGGGGCCGTGTCGGGGGAGCCTACTCCGAACATGTGCCCGCCGGCGGGCGCGTGGGAAAGTTCCGCCCCGGACGGGTGGTTGGCGGGCCCGTGCCCGCGGCCGTTCGGGGCGCTGTGGGAACCTTGGCCGGTGTTCCGGTCTGAGGTTGGGTACGGGGGGCGGTCGCGTTGAACGGTGACGGTGGCGACGAGCAGCTCGGCGGCACCGACGCGGTCGGGTCGGCCGGAGGACGGCACTCGGCGCAGGTTCCGGCCCAGGGCGGCCGCGGACCGGTGCGGGGCGGGCCCCGCCCGGACGAGCCGGGCATCCCTCCGCAGCGCGCCGAATCGGTGCTGCCGCCGCCGGTGGAGCTGCCGCCGTCCGACGCGGAGCTGGTCCAGCGGATGCGGGGCGGTGACGACTCCGCGTACGAGGAGCTGTTCCGGCGCCACTCGGGCGCGGTGCTGCGGTACGCGCGCACCTGCTGCCGCGACCGGCACACCGCCGACGACCTGACCGCCGAGGTGTTCGCCCGGACCCTCCAGGCGGTGCGGCGCGGCGCCGGTCCCGAGCAGGCCGTGCGGGCGTATCTGCTGACCACCGTGCGGCACGTCGCGGCGGCCTGGACGAAGACGGCCAAGCGCGAGCAGCTGGTCGAGGACTTCGGGGTGTTCGCCGCGGAGGCCGCTCGGGCCTCCGAGCTCACCGACGAGGACACGGTGGAGCTGGGCGCCGATGTGCGGGCCATGCAGGAGGCCGAGCAGTCGCTGGCCCTGCAGGCGTTCCGGTCGCTGCCGGAGCGGTGGCAGGCGGTGCTGTGGCACACGACCGTCGAGGAGGAGCCGCCGAGCGCGGTGGCGCCGCTGTTCGGGCTGACCGCGAACGCCACGGCGGTCCTGGCGAGCCGTGCCCGCGAGGGGCTGAAGCAGGCGTACCTCCAGGCGCACGTCAGCCAGTCCCTGACGGCGGGCGGCGACTGCGCCAGGTACGCGGACCGGCTCGGCGCCTACGCGCGCGGCGGGCTGCGGATGCGGGCCGAGCGGGGGCTGCGCAAGCACCTGGAGGAGTGCGCGAAGTGCCGCCTGGCCGCCGGTGAGCTGGAGCAGGTCAACGCCGGAATCCCGGCGCTGCTGCCGGTCGCGGTCATCGGCTGGTTCGCCACCGGGTTCTCGCTCAAGGCTGCGGGGGTCGTCGCCGGGGGCGCGGCGGGTGCGGCGGGCGCCGGTGCGGCGGCCGCGGCGACCGGGGGTGCCTCGGGTGCCGCCGCCGGGGGCGCGGCGGCCGAGGGGCTGGGCGCTCCCGCGAAGGCGGGCATCGCGGCGACGCTGGCCGTCGCGGCGACCGCGGGGCTCGTCTGGGCGCTGTCGGGCGACCCCGGTCCCGCGCCGAAGGCGGTGGCGCGGCCGCCGGTCGCCCAGCCCGTCGTACCGCCCGTGGTGGAGCCGCCGGCGCCCGCGCCGCAGCCGCCACCGCCGCGGATGGTGCCCGTGTCGGCGCCGAAGCCCGCCCCTGAGCCCACGCCGACGCCCACGCCCACCCCCGCTCCGGAACCGAGCCCCACGCCGACGCCGAAGCCGGCGCCGCCGAAGCCCTCGCCGTCCCCGACGCCCACGCCGTCCCCCACCCCGACGCCGAAGCCGAAGCCGAGCCCCACGCCGACCCCGGCGCCCGCGCCGGCCACCTACCGGGTGGGGCACCTGAAGTACGACGTGTTCGGCGACCACACCGGGCCCGAGCTGCGGCTCGGCGGGTCCGGCTGGGTGTGGCAGCGGTCTGGTCTGTCGATCGGCGGCACGACGTACGGGCACGGCATCACCGTGCACCCCCGCTCGTCGGTGATCGTGGACCTCAACGCGGAGTGCTCCACCTACCAGGCGTTCGTCGGGGTGGACGACATGTCGAAGGGGCTCGGCTCCGTCCGGTTCTCCGTGTGGGCGGACGGGGTGCGGCTGTGGCAGTCGCCCGTGGTCGACGGGGGTGATCCGGCGGTGCCGGTGAGCGTCGGCATCGCGGGCCGCGAAACGATCCGGCTGGTGACGGAGCCGTCCCGGCCGTCGGGAGCGATGGCGCTCGCGGACTGGGCGGACGCCGGCATCAGCTGTACAGGAGGGTGAGGAAGTCGATGGACCTGCCGTGTGAGGCGCCCGTGACGGTGCGGGAGACCGAGGACACGCTGTTCGGGTCGGTGGCGGTCGCGCTGGACACCGCCGCCGGAGTCGTGGACGTCCGCGGCGACACGGTGCCGGGCGTCGTCGTGCGCCGCGCCGACGGAGTGGCCGACGTGGACGAGCACATACCCGTCGGCACCCGCGACGGGGCGCTGCTGTCGCTGGTCGTCGACGGCGAGGCCGTGCCGGTCCGGCCGGGCAAGGGGCGGCTGACCAGGCGCTCCTTCCGGGTGGACGTGACGTACGAGGGGGTCGCCTACCGGCTGGTGCCCGACGCGCTGTCGGAGAGCCGGCTGCTGCGGGACGGCAAGCCGATCGGGCGGTTCTCGTCGGACGGCGACGGTGTCGTGCTGGCCGAGTGGCAGGACGACGCGCGGGTGCGGGCCGTGGAGGCGGCGCTCGGCTACGCCCTGGCCGCGGCGTTCGGCACCGGGGCGCTGCCCATGTGGATGCTGGTGCTGGAGGCGCTCGGGGACCTGCTGCCCGGTTAGGGCCTGTCTTTCGAATCTTCCCGGGGCCGCGGGCTTACGAGCGGAGGGTCGGCCGGGACGGTACGCCCCCGGCGACGGCGCGGCGGCGGGGCGCGGCCGTGCCGGTCCAGCAGGTGCCGCGGCGGGCCACGAGGCGGTGCAGCCACAGTTCGGTGGAGACCAGGTCCGCGATGCCGTCCAGGGGGACCGGTTCGCCGTCGGCGGCGGCGCGCAGGGCGGTGCGGACGACCCGCGCCTCGATCAGCCCGGCGTCCGCGAGGAGCGGCGCCTCGAACAGGCGGAGCAGCTGCGGCAGGGCGACGCGCAGCCCGGCCTGGACGGCCGCCTGCGACGGCGTGAGGGTGGGGGCGCCCCAGCCGGGCGGCAGGTCGTGGATGCCGCTGCCGGCGAGGACGGCGCGCAGGATGTCGGCGCGCGCGCCGGGCCGTACCCGCAGCGATTCCGGGAGGTCCCGGCAGGCCCGTACGACCTGGTTGTCGAAGAACGGGGCGTGCAGGCGCTGGCTGCGGACCTCGGCGGCCTGCTCCAGGACGCGGTGGTCGGCGGCGTGGCGGGCCAGGGCGGCGCGGGCGCGGGCCTCGCCGGGGCGCTGCACCGAGGTCGGGCGGGTGGCGGCCTGGTGGAGGCGAACCGATACTTCCGCGAGCGCCTCGCCGGTGAGCCAGCGGGCGGCGGGGCCGGGCCGCGACCAGGCGAGCGCGGCGAGGGACGCGTCGAGCGGGCCGGGCGCGGTCGCGCCGGTGGCGAGGCCCCGGTTGGCTTCGAGGAGGCGCCCGGCGGCGGCCTCCAGACCGGCGCGGTACGGGGTGCGGGCGAGGCGGCGGGCGGCCCGGTAGACGGTGATCGGCACCAGCAGCGAGCCCGCCGTGGTGCCGGTCGCGCGGGCCAGGGCGGTGACGGGGCGCAGCAGGTGGCGGCGCCTGCGGTCCATCAGCAGGTCGGCGAGGCGGGCGGGGTGGGCGTCGAGGACCTGGCGGGCGCCGTGCCCGGTGAAGTGGTCGGCGCTGCCCGCGGCGAGGCGGCGGCGGTGGCGGGCGGCGGTGACGAGGGCGGGTCCCGGCTCGTCGGTGAGCGGCACGTCGAGGTCGGCGTACGGCAGGGCCTCCTCGGTCGCGGCGACGACGACGTGGTGGAGGCGCGGGTCCTCGGCGAGGGCGTGGGCGCGTTCCAGTTCGGCCGTGTGGGCCGGTTCGCGGGCCGCGGCGGTGAGGTCGTTGAAGGTGACGGCGAGGAGGCGTTCGCCGGCGCCCGCGCCGCCCTGCCCGGTGATGGTGCCGGGTACGCCGGGCAGGCCGGCCGCGAGGAGGGCGAGGGTGCTGGAGGCGCTGCCGCCGGACAGGTCGGCGCCGATGCCCGGCGCGGGCGCCTCGCCGCGGGCGGCGCGCCGGTCGGCGGGCCCCATGCCGGGGACGGGGCCGGGGTCGGGCGGCAGGCCGGCGGGGGCGTGGCGGGGGGCGGTGAGGCGGGCCCGTACGGCTTCGACGAGGGCGTCCCGGACGCCTTCGACGGCGCGGTCGGGGTCGACCTGGGGCGCGGCGACGGCGAGGGAGGCGACGGGTTCGTACCCGGTGATCTCGCGGGAGCCCTCGCGCAGGACGAGGGCGTGGCCGGGCGGTACGCGTTTGACGCCGGCGTACGGGGTGGAGTCGCGCAGCGCCTCAGGGGTCTCGGGGCAGGCGAGGAGCGCGGCGAGGTGGCCGATGTCGAGCTGTGCCTCGATGAGGTCGGCGAGCGGCAGCGCGGCGGTGGCGTAGGCGGTGCCGTTGGCCCAGGGGGTGTGGAAGACGGGGCGGGCGCCGGCGAGGTCGGAGGTGACGGTGATGCGGCGGCCGGTCTGGACGACGGCGGTGTAGCTGCCGGGCCAGGCGGTGAGGTGGCGCAGGGCCCCGCCGCGCGCGGCGAACAGGCCGACCTTCAGTTCCTCGTCGGACGCCGCGCAGCAGCCGAGGACGGCGAGGCGCACGTCGGGGGCGACGCCGACCACGCGGATCTCGTCGGGGCGCCAGTCCCCGACGGCCCACAGCGGATCGGGGTCGCCCCACAGGAGCTGGCCGCCGACGGGCTGGATGGTCGCGCCGTCGTCGGTGGGGCCGACCGCGCCCGCGGTGCCGAAGCTCGCGGCGATACTGCTCCACCCCACCAGCCAGCGCATCGCCGCCTCCACAGCCTGTGGACATCTTCAGCCACTCGCGGCACGCCCGGCACGGGCCACTGGGGCGGCTGGTGCGACGGGGGTGCCGACGGGGACATGCTGCCACGACAAGGGGCGCACGGGAGGGCGTCGGGGCGGCGGGCCGGTAAACGGGTACGCGCCCCTGGCAATTGGCGCCGAGGCCCGCGGGGCGGCCGCGTCCGTGAGCGGGCGGCGCGGCGGGGGCCGGGCGCGGCCGTGGACGGGGCGGCGCCCACGCGCGGGCGGCGGGCGCACGGCGGGCCTCGGAGCGGGGCGGGGCGGTGTCCACGCGCCGGGCGCGGCGGGTGTCCGGGCTGTCGGGAAGGCGACCGGGTACGAGGCGCGGCGGGCCTCGGAGTGGGGCGGGAGCAACGCCCAAGCGCCGGACGCGGCGGGCGTCCGGGAAGGCGACCGCGTACGAGGTGCGGCGGGCCTCGGAGCGGGCAGGGCGGGTGTCCGCGAGGCGCAGGCTCAACTCCCCCGCCGCGAAGGCCTCTTCTCCGCCCGATCCGGCGGGCGGCCCCTCACACGGGCCCTTGGACTCGTACGCACAGCGGACCCAGCCCCGTACGCACAGCGACCCGTCGCCCCAACTCCGCATCGGTACACAGGGGTTCGCCCGGCCGAACCATGGGCATCATTCAGCCATTCTCAGGAACCCAACCAACCGGAACGTTTGTCGGCCACTCCCCCCTCCACGGTGATCCATACGCGCGGTCCGGAGGGCGCTGCTCGCCCTCCGGACCCGTCCGCCGCCCGCGGGGAATGAGGCGGCGGTGTCCCCCAGCCCGCTGGTTCCCGCCAGCGGGCCGACCCACGCGGCACCATGGAAGCGCTCCCCGCACGCCGCGAGCCAGAGCGCACGGACGGGCGCACGGCCACACGCCCGGGAGCACGGTGGGACGGGGCCGGGCGCACGCCAACTTCCCTTACGCACAACAATCCCGCCATAGGGAACACCACCCCTTAACGGTAGGGATGCGGCGAACTACGCTGGGTTTACGAATGCCGCGCGCCTATGCCTGGCAGCGCGGCGGCCGTCTGGGTGTCGAGGGGTGGCGCATGTCCAGGGAGCTACGCGGACCGAACGAGAAGCTCGGCACCGTTCTCGCCCTCGCCGGGATCAGCAACGCCGGCCTGGCGCGGCGCGTCAACGACCTGGGGGCGCAGCGGGGCCTGACCCTGCGCTACGACAAGACGTCGGTGGCCCGCTGGGTGTCGAAGGGCATGATCCCGCAGGGTGCCGCGCCGCATCTGATCGCCGCCGCGATCGGCCAGAAGCTCGGCCGTCCGGTGCCGCTTCACGAGATCGGCCTCGCGGACGCCGACCCGGCGCCCGAGGTGGGCCTGGCGTTCCCGCGCGACGTGGGCGAGGCGGTGAAGTCGGCGACGGAGCTGTACCGGCTGGACCTCGCGGGGCGCCGGGCGGGTGCGGGCGGCATATGGCAGTCGCTGGCCGGCTCGTTCGCGGTGAGCGCGTACGCGGTGCCCGCCTCCCGGTGGCTGATCACCCCGGCCGACCCGTCGGTGGAGCGGCGCCTCACGCGCGCGGAGGGCGGCGCGACGGGCGCGGCCGGTCCGGGCGCGGCGGGCTCCGGTGCGGGCACCGCCACGGGAGCCGGGGCCGGCGCGGGGGCCGGGGCGCAGCAGGCCGCCGTGCCCGTGGCGACGGTCGACGAGCCGCCGCCGGAGGGCGCCCACGCGCGCGTGGGCCACAGCGACGTGGCGAAGCTGCGGGAGGCCGCCGAGGACGCCCGCCGCTGGGACTCCAAGTACGGCGGAGGAGACTGGCGTTCGTCGATGGTGCCCGAGTGCCTGCGCGTGGACGCGGCGCCGCTGCTGCTCGGCTCGTACTCGGACGAGGTGGGCAGGGCCCTGTTCGGCGCGACCGCCGAGCTGACCCGGCTGGCCGGCTGGATGGCCTTCGACACCGGCCAGCAGGAGGCCGCCCAGCGGTACTACATCCAGGCGCTGCGCCTCGCGCGCGCGGCGGCGGACGTGCCGCTCGGCGGGTACGTGCTGGCGTCGATGTCGCTCCAGGCCACCTACCGGGGCTTCGCCGACGAGGGCGTGGACCTGGCGCAGGCCGCCGTGGAGCGCAACCGGGGACTGGCCACGGCGCGCACGATGTCGTTCTTCCGCCTCGTGGAGGCCCGCGCCCACGCCAAGGCCGGGGACGCGGCGGCGGCCGGGGCCGCGCTGAAGGCCGCCGAGGGGTGGCTGGAGCGCTCCCGCGACGGCGACGCCGACCCGTCGTGGCTGGGCTTCTACTCGTACGACCGGTTCGCCGCCGACGCCGCCGAGTGCTACCGCGACCTGAAGGCGCCGCGCCAGGTCCGCCGGTTCACCGAGCAGGCGCTCTCCCGCCCGACGGAGGAGTACGTGCGCTCGCACGGGCTGCGGCTCGTCGTCAGCGCCGTCGCCGAGCTGGAGTCGGGCAACCTCGACGCGGCGTGCGCGGCCGGCACGCGCGCGGTGGAGGTGGCCGGGCGGATCTCGTCGGCGCGTACGACCGAGTACGTACGGGACCTGCTGCACCGCCTGGAGCCGTACGGGGACGAGCCGCGCGTCGCCGAGCTGCGCGAGCGCGCCCGCCCGCTGCTGACCGCCCCGGTGTGACGGCTCCGGCCCCGCACGTCCCGGCCCGGCCGGGGACACGCCGCCGAAGGGCGTGCCACCTGGCGTGATCCATCTCCCACCGCCGTACGCGCCTGGTTTAACGGCGTTGTCAGCGGGCCAGTGCACTATCGGGGTGGGAGGTGGCACAGGTGTCCGGGTTCGGCGGCGGCATGTTCGACTGCGACGTCCTGGTGGTCGGCGGCGGGATCATCGGACTGTCGACGGCGTACGCGCTGTCGCGGGCCGCGCCCGGCACCCGCGTGACCGTCCTGGAGAAGGAGCCCGGCCCCGCCCGCCACCAGACGGGGCGCAACAGCGGCGTCATCCACAGCGGCATCTACTACCGCCCCGGCTCCCTGAAGGCCCGGTTCGCGGTGCGGGGCGCCGCCGAGATGGTGAAGTTCTGCGCCGAGTACGGGCTGCCGCACGAGGTGACCGGCAAGCTGATCGTCGCCACCGACCGCGCCGAGCTCCCCCGCCTGCACGCCCTCGTCCAGCGCGGCCGCGAGAACGGCATCCCCGTGCGCGAGCTGGGCCCGGCGCAGATCAGCGCGTACGAGCCGCACGTCGGCGGCATCGCGGCCATCCATGTGGGCACGACCGGGATCTGCGACTACGGCGCGGTCGCGGCGCGGCTCGCGGAGGCGTCCGGCGCCGAGGTGCGCTACGGGGCGCGGGTCACCTCCGTGGACCGGCGCCCCTGGGGCGTGGCGGTGCGCACGGCGGACGGCGCGGTGGTGCGCGCGCGGGCGCTGGTGAACTGCGCCGGGCTGCACTGCGACGCGGTGGCGCGGCTCGCGGGCGACGAGCCGGGCATGCGGATCGTGCCGTTCCGGGGTGAGTACTACGAGCTGGCCAGGCCCGGGCTGGTGCGGGGGCTGGTGTATCCGGTGCCGGACCCGGCGTTCCCGTTCCTGGGCGTGCATCTGACGCGGGGCGTCGACGGGGGCGTCCACGTCGGACCGAACGCGGTGCCCGCGCTGGCCAGGGAGGGGTACGGCCGGCTCACGGTACGGCCCGGCGAGCTGGCCGGGACGCTGGCGTGGCCCGGCGCGTGGGCGATCGCGCGCCGGCACTGGCGGTACGGGGCGGGCGAGCTGCGCCGGTCGCTGTCGAAGGCGGCGTTCACGGAGGCGGTGCGGCGACTGCTGCCGGAGGTGCGGGCCGAGGACCTGCGGCCGGCCCCGGCGGGGGTGCGGGCGCAGGCGGTGCTGCGGGACGGGACGCTGGTGGACGACTTCCTGATCCGCGAGGCGCCGCGCACGGTGCACGTGCTGAACGCCCCGTCCCCGGCGGCGACGGCCTCCCTGCCGATCGGGCGCGAGGTGGCGCGGAGGGCGCTGGCGCACCTGAGCGGGTAGGGGCGGCGCGGGCCGCCGGTGGGCCGGGAGCGCGGGCCCGTCGAGGGGCCGGGAGCGCGCGCCGGTTGGGAACACGGCCCGGAGCGCGGCCCCCGGTTGTCTGCGGGCGCGGCCCCCGTGCCTGCGGGCCCGGAGCGCACCCGCCCACGGGCCGGGAGCGCGGGCCCGGGGGGAACGCGGGCCGGGTTCGTAGAATCGAAAGCACTGTGTCCGAGAAGACCGCGTCGAGCACGCCCCCCACGCCCCCCGCCCCCCAGCCGGCCGCGCCCGCGTCCGCCGCGTCCGGGCCCGCCCCCGAGCCGGCCGCGCCCGCGTCCGCCGCGCACGGGTCCGCCCCCGGGTCCGGCGCGCCCGGCACCGGCGCGTCCGGGTCCGCCGCCCGGTCGTCCGCGTCCGGGACCGTACCGGCCTCGCGGCGCGGGAGCCGGATGTTCCCCGACGGGACCGGGCCCTCGCCCGACCCGGCCGGGTCGCACTTCGAGCGCCGCATCCGCAGCTTCCAGCCGCGCCGCAGCCGGGTCACCACCGGCCAGGGCGAGGCCCTGCGCCGCCTGTGGCCGGTCTGGGGCCTGGACATCGACGGGCGGCGCGTCCTCGACCTGGACGAGATGTTCGGCGGGCTGCCCGTCGTCCTGGAGATCGGCTTCGGCATGGGCGAGGCGACCGCGGCCATGGCCGCCGCCGACCCTTCGACCGGCATCCTCGCCGTGGACGTCCACACGCCCGGCCAGGGCAACCTGCTGGGCCTCGCCGAGCGCAACGGCCTGACCAACGTGCGCGTGGCCAACGGCGACGCGATCATCCTGCTCCGCGAGATGCTGCCGCCCGCCGCGCTCGCCGGCGCCCGCGTCTACTTCCCGGACCCGTGGCCGAAGCAGCGGCACCACAAGCGGCGGCTGATCCAGCCCGAGTTCCTCAGCCTCCTCGCGACGCGGCTGAAGCCGGGCGCCGTCCTGCACTGCGCCACGGACTGGGAGCCGTACGCCGAGCAGATGCTGGAGGTGCTGACCGCGCACCCGGACTTCGTGAACACGGTGCCGGACGGCGGGTTCGCGCCACGGCCCGGCTTCCGGCCGCTCACCCGGTTCGAGCAGCAGGGCCTGCGGAAGGGGCACGTCGTCCGCGACCTGCTCTTCGCCCGCGCGTAACAGCCTCGCCGTAACCCTCCGCAACGCCCTCGCGCGGTGTCAGTCCGGCCGTCTAGGGTCGATGGGGTGTCAGATTCGCACGCACCCCGCCTCGATCCACGGACCCCCGCACCGGGCTCGCCCGCCCGCCACGCCCGTCCGGCGGGCCAGGCGCGTCCGGCGGACCGCCCCCGGGCGGCGGACCACGCCCCGCTGCCGGGTCAGGCCGGGCGGCCCCGGCCCGCCGACGCCGAGCGGCCGGCCGGGCATGCCCAGCCGGCCATCCCGGCCTACGATCCGCGGCCGTCGTTCGACGCCGTGCCGGAGCGGGCCCGCTGGCGGTACAAGCCGAGGGGCCGGTTCTGGCGGAGCCGGGTGGTGCGGCTGTCGGCCGTCTGCCTGGTCCTCGCGCTGTGCGCCCTGGTGATCCTGGCGCTGGTGCGGGAGCAGACGGGCACGACCGGCTTCCTGGTGGGGCTCGGCCTCGCGCTGCTGCCGGTGCCGCTGCTGATGGCGGCGTTCCGCTGGCTCGACCGGGTGGAGCCCGGCCCGTGGAAGAACCTGCTGTTCGCCTTCTCCTGGGGGGCGTTCGCGGCGGCGCTCGTCGCGATCCTGGCCAACACCCTCGCGACCCGCTGGATAGCCACGGCGACGGCGGACCCGACGTCGGCGGACACGCTCGGCGCGACCGTCGTCGCCCCCGTGGTGGAGGAGAGCGCCAAGGCGGCGGCGATCCTGCTGATCTTCCTGTTCCGGAGGCGGGACTTCACGGGCCTGGTGGACGGGGTGGTCGTCGCCGGGTTCACAGCGACGGGCTTCGCGTTCACCGAGAACATCCTGTACCTGGGCAGCGCGTTCGGCGAGGACCAGGAGATCGGCACATCGGGCCTGGAGTCGGTGACGGCGGCGACGTTCTTCGTACGCGTGGTGATGTCGCCGTTCGCGCATCCCCTGTTCACGGTGCTGACGGGCATCGGCTTCGGCATCGCCGCGATGACGGCCCGCCGCCGCAGGGTGGTGCGGACACTGCTGCCGCTGCTGGGCCTGGTCCTCGCGATGGGTGTGCACGCGCTGTGGAACGGCTCGACGACGTTCGGGCCGTGGGGGTTCATCCTCGTGTACGGGGCGTTCATGCTGCCGGCGCTGGGCCTGCTGACGTGGCTGGCGATATGGACGCGGCAGCGGGAGCTGCGGACGATATCCGGTGAGCTTCCGGCGTACGCGGCGGCCGGCTGGCTCTCCGCCGACGAGCCGCTCGCCCTGTCGTCCATGCGGGCGCGGAGCCTCGCCCGGTCGTACGCGGCGCGGGCGTTCGGCCCGGCGGCGGCGCGGACGGTGGGCGAGTACGAGGCGTTCGCCACGTCCCTGGCCTTCCTGCGGTACCGGGCGCGCAAGGGCGTGACGGACCGGGACTTCACGGCGCGGGAGCAGGAGCTGCTGCACCACCTGTGGCAGCGCAAGGCGGTGGCGGCCCCGTCCCTGACGTTCGCCGCGCGGGCCACCGGCCGCGTCTGGACCCCGCCGCCCCACCGGGACTACGCGGGCTACAACCCGTACCGGTACTGACCGCCGTACGGGCCGCGCGACGGCCACGGGCCCGGCGTGCGGGCCCGCAACGCGGACCGGCAGCCCTGGCGTGGGGGGTGTGCGCCAGGGCTGCCGGGGTACAGGGGGTGGAGCGCGACGGGCTCGCACCGGCGCCGCGGTGAGGCGGCGTACGGGGTGGGCCGGCCGTCGGGTCGGGCCCGTGCCGCACGAGGGGACCGTGCGGCACCGGCTCCGATGGCGGCCAGGACCGACGGCCGGGTGAGAAGGCCCGGCCGGTGAACCGGGTCAGACGGTGAGGCCCTTGCCCCGCATCCAGGCCAGCGGGTCGATGCCGCCGCCGGACGGGGTGTGGACCTCCATGTGGAGGTGCGGGCCCGTGACGTTGCCGGTCGCGCCGACGCGGCCGATCGTCTCGCCCGTGCCGACCGTCTGGCCGGCGCTGACGGTCATGGAGGAGAGGTGGCAGTACCAGACCTCGGTGCCGTCCGGGAGTTCGAGCACGATGCGGTACCCGTACGCGCCGGACCAGCCCGCCGACTTGATGGTGCCGCCGTGGACGGCGTTGGCCGGGGTGCCCGTGGGGGCGGCCAGGTCCAGGCCGGTGTGGTAGCCGGAGGACCACATGGAGCCGGCCTGGCCGTACGTCGAGGTGATCGTGTACGAGGAGGTCGGCAGGGCGTAGCTCGCGGCGAGCTTGGCCAGGCGCTCGGCCTCGGCCTTCGCCGCGGCTTCGGCCTCCGCGCGCTTGCGCTCCGCCTCGGCGGCCTTCGCGGCGGCCTCGGCGGTGGCCTGCTGGGCGGCGGCCTCCTGCGCGGCCTTCTCGGCCGCCGCCTTCTCCGCGGCCTCCTGCGCCGCGGCCTCGGCGGACGCCTGCTGCTGCTCGACCTGCTGGAGGATGCGCGCCCGCAGCGCCTCGCCCGCGTCGGCCTCGGCGCCCTGGGCGTCGGTCGCGGCCTGGTCGGAGGAGAGGGTCAGCGTGGCGAGGTTGGCGGGGGCGGCGGCGGGCGCCTCCTCGGCCGTGTCCTGCGCGTCGTCGCCGATGAGCGTGCCCACGCCGGGAAGTGAGGAGGCGTCGGGGAGGTTCACGTCGGGGAGGGATATGGCGACGCGCGGCTTGTCGTGCGCGGTGGCCATGCCGCCCGCTCCGACGGCGGCGATGACGCCGACCCCGAGGACGGTGGAGCTGCGGGCGAGGCCGCCGCGCTGCTTGACGACACGGTGCCGGCCCCGGACGGGGCGGACGGTGTCCTCGGTGGGGTTCCACTCGACGGTGGCCGCGGGGGCGGCGGCGTCCGGGATTCCCGAAGCCGTGGGGTGGCCGATCGGGTCGTACGAGCCGAAGGGGGCTTCGGGGGCAGGCCTGTTGGACGCCACGGAGGCGTACTCCTTTCCTTCCTTCACCGCCTACCGGGTTAGCTGACGGGTTCGGAGCAGGAAGGTCTCCTACGGGCCGGTGAGGGCCCGATTCACCCCAAGTGTGTGGTTCCCCGGTTCCCTTGCGGGATTCGGCGCATGCGCACGGTGCCGCCTCTTGCGACGACTGGGACGACCGCGCTGCGTTATCGAACGTTAATAGAAGCGGGGCCCGTATTCCAAGCCGTTCCCTTGGATGCCCCGCCCACGTACCGGCGGCGCAAGACCCCATAAAGGGACAAGCCAGAGCGAACTGACCCCGAATCAGGCCGCTGCGGGACCGGAACGCCTTAATCGAGTTTCTGACTGCCTGTCAACTGCCCTAGCGGAACGCGCCCCGGCGTTCACGGAGCGTGGGGACCGGTCGTCGGGGGCCCAGAGGGGCCCGGACACGCCGAAGGCCGGATCTCGAGAGATCCGGCCTTCGGTTTCAGTAGCGGGGACAGGATTTGAACCTGCGACCTCTGGGTTATGAGCCCAGCGAGCTACCGAGCTGCTCCACCCCGCGTCGGTGAACACCACCTTACGCCATCCCGGAGGGGGTCGTTTACCAATTACCGGCCCAGGCTCCGAAAACCTGGTCGAATCGGCCGGCTGAGCGTCCGGCCGAGCGCCCTGGGCGTGCGCGACGGCCCCGAGACCGCGGGCCCGGAGACGCGGGCGCCACCTCCCCAGCGTGCGCGCGACGGCCTCGAGGCCGCGGCCCCGCCGGGCCGGGCGGAGGCGGTCCGCCCGTACGGCTCCGTCCGGCCGGGCCGAGGGCGGTCCTCCGACCCGGGTACGTGCCGTCCCCGTGGGGCGCGAGTGGCGCGGCGGGCCCCTTGTCGCGGAGTACCGTGGAAGAGGGTGAACGTCCGGTTCGCCGCAGCGACCGGACCCCGCGCAGACAGGCGAACACCACCATGGCCGACTTCGACACCCCTTCCGCCCCCGGCCGCCTCCCGGACGCCGTCCACGAGGCGGTGCGGCCGGGCACGGCGCTGCTCCGGCTGGAGACCACGGGCTCCCGCGAGGGAGTGCTGGACGGGGCGTGGTGGCCGCGCTCCCGTGACATCGGGGAGGAGCTGCCCGCGCTGGTACGCGCGCTGAGCGAGCACCTGGGCCCGGTGACCCGCGTCGGCCTGGACGCCGCCGCGTGGGACGAGCTCCCGGTGCGGCTGATCGTGGACGACCGGGTGGTCCACATCGCCTCGTTCCCGGTCGGCGACGACACGGTACTGATCACCCGCGGCGACCGGGACCACTTCTCGCTGCTCGTGGTGCCCCCGCACGCGACGCCCGAGGCCGCGCGGGCCGCGATGGCGCGGGCCGTGCAGCCCGGCAACACCGCGCAGGCCGGGCAGATCCTCATCGACACGGGCACCGGGAGCAGCGCGCAGGTCTGAGCCGCCGGACGCCCGCTGGCCGCGTGCCAGGGCGCCGGGCCCTCGCGTGCGCGGCGCCGGGCAGCGCGTGCCGGCGCGCCGGGCCCTACCGGGCGGCGCGCCCGCGGCCGCGCCGCCGGGACAGGAAGGCGCCGAAGAAGATCAGGTCGGCGACCAGCAGGACGGCGCCGATGACCAGCAGGTACATCAGCCCCTCGACCGCGACGCCGATGAGGCCGAGCACGATGGCCACGAGGATCAGGAACAGGAAGATCGCCATGCTGGTACTCCTCCGTGCGACGGGCCGGTGACGGACCTGTGGGGCGGGGCCCCGGGAAGCGGACCTGTGGAGCCGGGCCCCGAGAGCGGGCCTGCGGGAGCGGGCCCACGGGGGCTCAGCGGCGGGCGAGGACCCGCTCGCCCGCGGGACCGGGCTGGTAGGCCAGGCCGTAGTGGTGGAAGACGACCGCCTCGTCCTCGGCGGCCAGCACGTCGTCCAGCCCGATCGCCGGGGCCTTGCGGACCGTGCCCTTGTCGTACGGGACCCTGACGTACCCCGGACCGACCGTCGCGTCGTCCAGCGGGACGAACACCAGGCGCTGACGGGTGGGCAGTCCCGTGCGGACGGTCGCCATGGCCGGCTCGTCCGTCGCGGTGTGGACGTAGACCGCCTCCAGGACGCCGATCTTGTGCCCCTTGGGGTCCACGACGTCCTGGTTGCGCCACTCGCGGATGTCTGCTGGATGGATCATGCGGTCTGCTCCCCTGGTCGGGCCACGCTCCGGCAGTGCCGCTCCACGGGACGCCGACGGCGCGACGGCGCGCCCGCCCTGCCTCTTCCCCAGCCTGCCCCGCCGCTCCCCGCCCCGCCACACGAGCGGGCGTGCCCGCCCCGGCCGGTCGGCGCACCGGACGGGCCTCCGGTCCCGGACGGGGCCGCGACCGGTCCCGCACCGGGCCGGCGAACGCTCGTCCAGGCGGCCGAAACGACGAGGACCCCGGCTCGCCGCAGCGCGAGACGGGGTCCTTCCGGTAGGCCCTGTGGGACTCGAACCCACAACCAATGGATTAAAAGTCCACTGCTCTGCCAATTGAGCTAAGGGCCCGTGACGGGTCATCCCCGAGCATAGCCCGCCGGGGGGCGTGAGCCGATCGGGTATCGGCACAACACCGCTTCCGGCGCGTCCCGGACGGGGGACGGGCCCGCACGCGGCACCTGGGGTGCCGGGCGCGGGCCCGTCCGGGGTCCTACGGGGCGTCAGCCGTTGCGCTTCCAGCGCGGCTTGTCGTCGCGGCGGCCGAACGAGGACGAGGAGCCGGAGCCCCGGTGGTCGTCACGACGGTCGTCGCGGCGGCCGAACGGGCGGTCGTGGCCGCCGGCGCGGTGGCCGCCCGCCGGGCGGTCGTCGCGGCGGTCGCGGTTGAACGGGCGGTCCGGGCGGCGGAAGCCGCCGCGGTCGCCACCGCGGTCGTCACGGCGGTCGCGGTTGAACGAGGGGCGCTCGTCGCCGCGGTCGCGGTTGTTGTACGACGGGCGGTCGTCACGGCGGAAGCCGCCACGGTCACCGCCGCGGTCGTCACGGCGGTCGCGGTTGAACGACGGACGCTCGTCCCGGCGGTCCCGGTTGAACGCCGGACGGTCGTCGCGGCGGAACCCGCCACGCTCGCCACCGCGCTCGTCGCGGTCGCGGTTGTTGTACGACGGGCGGTCGTCACGGCGGAAGCCGCCACGGTCGCCACCGCGGTCGTCACGACGGTCGCGGTTGTTGTACGAGGGACGGTCGTCCCGGCGGTCGCGGTTGCCGTAGGACGGGCGGTCGTCGCGGCGGAAGCCGCCACGGTCGCCGCCGCGGTCGTCGCGGTCGCGGTTGTTGTACGAGGGGCGGTCGTCACGGCGCTCGTACGACGACGGGCGCTCCTCGCGCTGCGCCGGCACGGACACCGTCTCGTCGGCCTCGGCCACGACGGGGGCGGCAGCCGCCTCGGCGGCCTCGGCGACGGCCTTCTCCGGGTCCTCGCCCCGCTCGCGCGCCGCGCGCGCCACCAGGCGGTCGGCCTCCTCGCGCAGCTCGGCCGCGCGGCGCTGCATGCGCTCCAGCTGCTTCGCCAGGTCGGCGACCTCGCGCTCGGCCTGCTTGGCGGCGTTGTTCGCCGAGTCGGCCTGCACCTCGGTCAGCGACCGGGCGCCGGTGATCTCCGCGACCTCCGGGTCGAAGGCGCCGCCCTGGCCGATGATGTGGCGCGAGGCGTCGACGCCGGCGTCCTCCATGAGGCGGAAGATCTGGCGGCGCTGGTGCGGCAGCGCCAGGGAGACGACGACACCGGAGCGGCCGGCGCGCGCCGTACGGCCCGAGCGGTGCAGGTAGTCCTTGTGGTCGCCGGCCGGGTCCACGTTCAGGACCAGGTCGATGCCGTCCACGTGGATGCCCCGCGCGGCGACGTCGGTGGCGACGAGGACGTTGACGTACCCGTCCTTGAAGTCGGCGAGCGTCCGCGTACGGGCGCCCTGCGTCATGCCGCCGTGCAGCGCGTCGGCCTTCACACCGGCGTCGCGCAGCTGCTCGGCGACGCGGTCGGCGCCCAGCTGGGTGCGGACGAAGATGATCGTGCGGCCCTTGCGGGCGGCGATCGCGGCGGTGACCGGCGCCTTGTCCTTCGGCTTCACGACGAGGACGTGGTGGGTCATGGTCGTGACGTTGCCCTGGGCGCTGTCGACCTCGTGGTTGACCGGGTCGTTCAGGTAGCGCTTGACCAGGGTCGCGATCTCGTTCTCCATGGTGGCGGAGAACAGCATGCGCTGGCCGCCCGCCGGGACCTGGTCGAGCAGCTCGGTGACCTCGGGCAGGAAGCCCAGGTCGGACATCTGGTCGGCCTCGTCCAGTACGGCGACCTGGACCTGCTCCAGGGAGCAGGCGCCGCGGTTGATGATGTCGCGCAGACGGCCCGGCGTGGCGACGAGGACGTCGACGCCGCGCTCCAGGGCGTAGATCTGGTTGCCCATCGACGTGCCGCCGCAGACGACCTTCATCTTCAGGCCGAGCACGTCGCCGTACGGCTGGAGGGCGTCCGCGACCTGCATCGCGAGCTCGCGGGTCGGGGTGAGGATGACGCCGCGGGGCTTCTTCTTCTCGGTGCGGCCGGTCGCCAGGGTGGCGAGCAGCGGCAGACCGAAGGAGAGCGTCTTGCCGGAGCCGGTGCGGCCGCGGCCCAGGATGTCCTTGCCGGCCAGGGCGTCCGGGATGGTCGCGGCCTGGATCGGGAACGGGACGGTGACGCCGTTCTGGGCGAGCTTGCGGACGACGCCCTCGGGGAGGCCGAGGTCGGCGAAGGTGACGGTGTTCTCGTCGTCGCCCTCGTCGGCGGCGTCGGCGGCCGGGGCGGCCTCGGCGGCGGCGGTCTCCTCGATCGCCTGCTCCGCGGCGGCGACGGCGGCCTGCTCGTCGGTGGACTCGGTGATCTGGGTGATCTCGGCGTTCTCGTTCAGAACGGCGTCAGTGCTGGAAATGGACATGCGAAATGCGAAACCTTCCGGAGTCTCGGCACGCGCCCGTCAACTCCGTGTTTCGCTGCTTAGCAAATCGACCGCCTCGATGCGGTCAGCCACGGCAAGGGAGAGAACGCGCCACACGGCGCGCTTCGGTTCACGGCGCCGGGCAAATGGGATCAAACGATCTACCACCATACGCACCTTCCCCCACTCAGCGCAAGCCGCCCCGTGGCGGGCGGACGAGATCTACGTCACGCGCCCCCGGCTCCGGCCGGCCTCACGCGGGGGCGGCCTGGGGGGAGGCGGCGGGCTCCAGCCAGTCGGCCGGCGGGTAGGGGGCGCGCAGCGCCTCGGTGCGGGAGTCGGCGGACGGTGACTCGCTGGGCGGCTCCGTCGGCCCCGTCGCGGGCGGTTCGGTCGGCTGCGGCTGCCCCGTGGGCGTCGGCTCGGGCGGGTTCGCGGGCTCGGAGGGCGTCGGGGCCGGCCCGCCGCCCGTGCCCGCACCGCCGTCGTGGCCGCCCGCGCCCCCGCCCGTACCGCCGCCCTGTCCCGCCGTGCTGCCCGTGCCGCCCGCGCCCCCGGTGGCGCCGCCGTGCCCCGCACCGGGGCCGGCACCGGGCGCGGGCCCGCCGGAGTGGCCCGTACCGCCGCCGGGGTCGCCGCCCCGGCCGGGAGCGGGGGACGGGGACGCCGGGCCGGAGGGCGCCGGGGACGGCCGCGAACCGTCCGCGTGGCCGCCGTCCGCCGCGCCGCGCGGGCGGCCCGCGCCGCGCGGTTCGTGGCCGCCGCCGGTCGTGGCCACCCCCGCGTCACGCTCGGCCGCCGCCGCCCCGGAAGGGTCCACCGCCTCGGTCGGCAGGGGCCTGGCGCTGTCGTCGGACACGCTCATGCACCCGCTGACGGAACCTGCGGAGGCCACGACCGCCACCGCGGTGACGGCCCATCGGACGGGTGCGGGCAGCTGGCGCACGGGGGCACCTCCAGGCGGACGGGGTTTCCCTGACCAACTCCCCGCGCCCCGTGGGGGACACGCCCGGACGGCGTACCGGTCAGCCGTATCCCAGTTCGTGCAGCCGCGCGTCGTCGATGCCGAAGTGGTGGGCGATCTCGTGCACGACGGTGATCTCCGTCTCGGCGACGACGTCCTCGCGGGAGTCGCACATCCGCAGCGTCGGCCCCCGGTAGATGGTGATCCGGTCGGGCAGCACACCCGCGTACCACTCGCCCCGGTCGGTCAGCGGCGTCCCCTCGTACAGCCCGAGCAGGTCGGGGTCGTCGGCGGACGGCTCGTCCTCGACGAACACGGCGACGTTGTCCATCAGCCGGGTGAGTTCGGGCGGGATCCGGTCGAGCGCCTCGGCCACCAGTTCCTCGAACTCCTCGCGCGTCATCTCCAGCACTCGGCCATTGTCGTGGATGAGGGGCGCGTACGGGCGCGTACCGGCATAGCCGCGCGCCCCCGCGGGCATACGGCCCCAATGGCCCGAGCAGTCGCCCGTACGACGTACGTCCGCATCGCCCGAGCCCTGCGCCGCACGAGGGGCCGACCGGGGGGCGGTGCCCCGTCCGGCACCCCCCGCCGCCGCACCCGCCTCCCCGGCCGTACCGGCTCCTTCGCGCTCCCCGGAGGTCACGCCCCGGCCCCCCGCCGCCTGGTCCGGGCCCTGGGGCTGTTCGCCGTGGTGGTCGCCGGGGCGTGGCTCGGGCTGCTGGTGGTCGGCAGCGTGCGCGCGCCCGTGGGGCCGATGGACACGAGCATGACGCTGCGCCCGTCCCTGACCGGCGGCACGAAGATCAACGTCTCGCCGCTCGGCGCCCTGGAACTGGACTCCCACACCGCGCCGATCCGCCTCGACGTGGACGTCGACCAGCTGGACCCGGACCGCTCCCAGGCCCTGGTGCAGCACCCGGAACGGATCTCCGGACTCCAGGAGGAGATCGCCGCCGACGTGGAGGACGGCACCCGCGAGCTGGCCGTGCGCTCCCTCGTCGCCGTCGTCTCCGGCGCCACGGCGCTGGGCCTGGTCGTGTACCGCCGCCCGCGCCGCGCCCTCGCCGCAGGCGGGCTGGCGCTGGCGCTGCTCGCGGTCTCGGGCGTCTCGGCGTACGCGACCTGGAACCCGAAGTCCGTGCTGGAGCCGCGCTTCTCGGGGCTGCTGAGCAGCGCCCCTTCGGTGGTCGGCAGCGCGCGGTCGATCGTCACCGAATTCGACGTGTACCAGAAGGAACTGGCGCGGCTCGTCACCAATGTGACGAAGCTGTACGACGCCACGTCGACGCTCCCCACCTACCAGCCCGACCCCGCGACGATCCGCGTCCTGCACGTGTCGGACATCCATCTGAACCCGGCCGCGTGGCACATCGTGGCGTCGCTCGTGGAGCAGTACGAGATCGACCTGATCATCGACTCGGGCGACACGATGGACCACGGCAGCGCCGCCGAGAACGTCTTCCTGAACCCGATCCCGACCCTCGGCGCCCCCTACGTGTGGGTGCGCGGCAACCACGACTCGCCCGTCACGCAGAAGTACCTCGAGGGGCTGCGCAACGTCCACGTCCTGGACGGGGGGCGTGCCGTCACGGTCGCCGGAGTGCGGGTGGCCGGCATCGGGGACCCGCAGTTCACCCCGGACCGGTCGGTCGTGGCGGCCGGGGACGACGCCGAGCGGGCCGCGGGCCGGCAGCTGGCCGAGTCGCTGCGGGCGCAGGCCCGGGCGGGCACGCCCGTGGACATCGCGGTCGCCCACAACCCGGTCGCCGCCCACCAGACGGACGGGGCGGTGCCGCTCGTCCTGTCCGGCCACGTCCACCGGCGGGTCAACGAGGTGCTGCCGAACGGCACGCGGCTGAAGATCGAGGGCTCGACGGGTGGCGGGGGGCTGCGGGCGGTCGAGAAGGAGGAGCCGGAGAAGGTCCACGCCTCCGTGCTGTACCTGGACCGGGACTCGCGGCGGCTCCAGGCGTGGGACGAGATCACGCTGGGCGGTCTCGGCCTGACCACGGCGGAGGTGGCGCGCCGCGTCCCCGACGAGGTCCTGCCGGGCACCACCCCGGCCCCCACCGGCTCCCCCACCGGCCCCGTGTCCCCCGCGCCCCCCTCGGGCAGTCCCTCGGGTCCCGCCCCGTCCCCGCCCACGGCTCCCGCGCAGCCGCCCCGCACGTCCGCGCCGGCGCCCCGACCGTAGGGCCGCCGGGCACGGACGTGCGGCGGTCCCGCGGGCCGCCGGCAAGGCCCCCGTAAACCGTTTTGGCGAACCGTCCCCCCATCCCATATGCTTCTCACGTCCCCGACGCGCTGACGAAGCGCCCAGGCGGGCCTTTAGCCCTCATCGTCTAGTGGCCCAGGACGCCGCCCTTTCAAGGCGGTAGCACGGGTTCGAATCCCGTTGGGGGCACGCTTTACCTTGTGCGAGACTAGTGATCGCGCGAAGCTTGGTCCTGTGGAGCAGTTTGGAGTGCTCGCCACCCTGTCAAGGTGGAGGCCGCGGGTTCAAATCCCGTCAGGACCGCTGTGACTCGCAAGAGTCACGTGGCTGGGTAGCTCAGTTGGTACGAGCGTCCGCCTGAAAAGCGGAAGGTCGCCGGTTCGACCCCGGCCCCAGCCACCAGCCGAAAGGCCCCGTCTCCGGACGGGGCCTTTCGCGTGTGCGCCCACCGGTACGCCGGCGGTCCCCGAAGGCGCCGCGCGGACCCGCGTCCGCCGCGCCTTTCACCCGGTTGCAGGGCACCGGGCGGGCGCCGATAGTGGAGGTGCGGCCCCTGCCGCGGCGGGCCGAGCCCCCCCCCTTCCGGGCCGTACGGCCGTCGAGCCGGCCGCCTGGCCGCCGGGCCGATCTCCCGCTCCCGTCCCGCGCTCGCCGCGCCGCCTTCGGGCGCGCCGCCTTCGGGCGCGCCCGCCCGACCGGTGCTTCCGGCCTCTCCCCCGGGTCACTCCGATCAAGAGAGAAGCACTCCCATGCGCAAGAACACCCGGTCGCGCCGTGTCGTGACCGCATCGACCGCCCTACTCGCCGGCGGTGTCCTGCTGCTGCCCTCGCCCGCGTCCGCCCGTGCGGTCGCCGCCGACAGCGCCGCGCCGCAGATCTCGGGGGGCAGCTTCCAGATAAGGAACCTGCAGACCGGCAAGTGCGCGACCCTCGCGGGCGGCCGCTCCGTCGAGAACAACGTCGAACTGCTGCAGTTCTCCTGCGACACCGACCCGTCGCGGCGCTGGCGCGTCACCAACTGGGACGGCAGCTCCTACCAGCTCGTCAACGTCCAGACCCGCAAGTGCGCCACCGTCGCGGGCGGCCGGTCCACGGACAACAACGTCGGGCTCGTCCAGTTCACCTGCGACACCGACCCCTCACGCCGCTGGCGCGTCACCAACTGGAACGGCAACTCGTACCAGCTCGTCAACGTGCAGACGGGCAAGTGCGCCACCGTCGCCGGTGGCCGGTCCACGGACAACAACGTCGGGCTCGTCCAGTTCAGCTGCGACACCGACCCCTCACGCCGATGGACGCTCCGCCTGGCCGGTACACCCGCCGGCTGACGCGGCACGGAGGTGGCCCCCCGACCCCCGGTGCTCACCCGTTCGGCGCAATGCCGTGCCGGTTGCCGTGTGGCCGGGGCACGGGGCTCCGGCGGGCCCGGGGCGCGGTCCCGCCGGGCGGTGCCCGAGTTGCAGGGCGTCGCGGGGTCACCGGCAATGGACCCAGGGTCCGGCCCATCACACGCGCCCTCACTCGCGCTGTCTCGGAGGCCGGGCCCCCAGCTAGGGAGGAATCCAGCATGGCCCAGAACGAGAAGGCGTTCCCCGTGGAAGGACTCCAGGGCGCGACGGCCTACGACTCGAACGGCGAGAAGATCGGCACGATCGGCCAGGTGTACGTCGACGACCGGCTCGGCACCCCGGAGTGGGTCACCGTCAAGACCGGCCTGTTCGGCACCAAGGAGACCTTCGTGCCCCTCGCCGGCGCCCGCCGGCAGGGCAGCGACCTCCATGTGCCGTACACCAAGGACATGGTGAAGGACGCCCCTCGCCTCGACGCCGACGAACACCTCGACTCCTCCGAGGAGCAGCGGCTCTACCGCCACTACCAGCTCACCCCCGGCGGCGCGGCCACCGGCACCCAGGGCCGGACGGGCACGGCAGCCGGCGGCGTCGCGGCGGGCGGCATGGCCGGCGCGGAGGGCACCCGCGGCCGCCACGCCCGCGAGCACCGCGAGCCCGCCACCGCCATGCGCGGCCGCGAGGACGAGGGCATGACCCGTTCGGAGGAGCAGCTCCAGGTCGGCATGGAGCAGTACGAGTCCGGGCGCGCCCGGCTGCGCAAGTACGTCGTCACGGAGGACGTGACCACCAGCGTGCCGGTGACCCACGAGGAGGTCCGCGTGGTGCGCGAGCCCATCCGCCCCGGTGAGCGCGAGACCCGCATCGAGGAGGCCGAGCAGGAGGTCACCCTGCACGCCGAGCGGCCGACGGTGAGCAAGAAGAACGTCCCGGTCGAGCGCGTCCGCCTGGAGACCGAGAAGGTCACCGAACAGCAGGACGTCACCGGCCAGGTCCGCAAGGAGAAGATCGAGTACGACGACGGCCGGACCGAGCGCGGGCGCGGCCCCAAGCAGGGACCGAACCGCTGACCGGCGAAGGAGGAGCCATGCGACGCACCACTGCCGGCGCCCTTCTGGCCGCCGCACTGCTCGCGGGCCCCGCGACGGCGACCGCCGCGGCCCAGCCGCTGCCCGCGGCCCAGACCGCCGCCGTCACGGCGGCACCGGCGCAGGGAGCCGCGCTCGCCGCGGACAGCGCCCGCGACGATGACGACGGCGGAGGCGGCTGGGGCCTGTGGGGTCTGCTCGGACTGCTGGGCCTGCTGGGGCTGATCCCCCGCAAGTCCAAGGGCGGCGGCACCACCCACCGCGGTACCCCCGGCACCGGAAGCGGCGCCCACCCGACGGACCGCATCTGACGGACCACGTCCGACGGACCGCGTCCGACGAAGCGCATCCGACGGGACCCGTTCCCCCCGGCCCGGCCACCCGCCGCGCCGTGTCAGTACGTACGGCCCGACCGCTCGCCGGCCGGGCCGTACGTCGTGCGCGCCGGGGCCGCTAGCATCGGGCCCCATGGGGGAGTTCGCGCGTCGGGGACCGGTCGTCGTCCCGTGCAAGTGGTGCAACAAGCCGGTGGTGCAGAACCGCCGCTGGTTCGCGAAGCAGTACTGCGGCCGCTGGCACAAGTGGAAGCACCGCGTCACGGAGATCGTCGGCGATGTCCTCGGCGGCGGCGCCTGACCCTCGGCTCAGGCGCGTCCGCGCCAGCCCCGCACGCCCAGGACCACGGCGGCGACCGCGACCACGGCCAGCAGCAGCATCCAGTCGGGCACCGCGCCGCCCACCCGCGACGCCCACCGCTCCACCTCGAACGAGGCGTCCACGGGCAGCGGGGAGGGCAGGGCGCTCGTACCGTCGAAGGCCAGGAACAGCACGCCGAGCAGGACGAAGAAGCCACCCGACAGCAACGACGTCGTGTGCAGTTCCCACCCCCCGGGCCGGCCCGGCCCGTCCGAGGGGCGCCGTCGGCCCAGCCGCACCACCCGTCCGCGCAGCCATGCGCGGCGCCCCAGGTCGTACCGCTCCCACAGCAGCGCCAGGACGAACAGCGGCACCGCCATGCCCAGCGCGTACACCGCCAGCAGCAGCCCGCCGTACACGGCGCTGCCGCCCAGCGCGGCCACCGTCAGCACGCCGCCCAGGATCGGGCCCGCACAGAACCCGGCCAGCCCGTACACCAGGCCCAGCGCGTACACGGACACCGCCGTCGTGGGGCGGATGCGCCCGCTCGCCTCGGCCAGCCGGCGCGGGGCGAAGCCGAGACCCAGCACCTGCGCCGCGCCCAGCGCGATGATCAGCCAGCCGCCCGCCGTGACGAGCAGGTCCCGGTTGCCGTAGAAGAAGCGCCCCGCCAGCGAACCGGCCGCGCCCAGCGGCACCAGCGTCGTCGCCAGGCCCGCGTAGAAGATGCCGGTACGGGCGAGGAGCCGGGCCGCGGAGTCGATCGAGTACGCGAAGAACGCCGGCAGCAGCAGCGCGCTGCACGGACTGACCAGCGCCAGCAGGCCGCCCAGGAACGCGGCCAGATAGCCGACCTGGGTCACCGGCCGGCCTTCGCCTTCGCCGCCGCCTCGTCGATCGCGGCCGTGAACGTCTCCAGCGGCTGGGCGCCCGAGAGGGGCCGCCCGTTGACGAGGAACGACGGCGTGGACGCCACGCCCAGCGCGAAGCCCTCGTCCTGGTCGCGCTTCACCGCCTGGCGGGCCGCCGCGCCGTCCAGGTCGCGGGCGAACCGGGCGATGTCCTTCACGCCCGCCTCGCGCGCGAGGACGGTCAGCTGGTCCTTGCCGAAGCCTTTCTCCTTGGCGTCCTCGGCGTACGCGGCCCGGTGGAACTCCCAGAACCGGCCCTGCTGCCCCGCCGCCCACGCGGCCCGGGCGACCCGCTCCGACTCCTCGCCGAAGATCGGGAAGTTCCGCCACTCGATGCGCAGCACGCCCGCCTCGACGTACTTCTCCATCAGCGCGGGCTCCGTGTCGCGGGCGAACTTGCCGCAGTACCCGCACTGGAAGTCGGCGTACTCGATCAGGACGACCGGGGCGTCGGCGCGGCCCGCCGCGAGGGCGTCCTTCGCGTCGCGGCGCGCCAGCTTCTCCGCCTCGGCGTAGAGGCCCTCCTGGCCGCCCGGCGCGGCGGCGGCCGGGTCGGACGGGGCGGCGGAGGCGGGCGCGGACGCCGACGCGGCGGGGGCGGCCTCGGTGGCGTCCCGCTCGGCGGGCTTGGTGGCCGTGTACGAGCCGAACGCCAGCAGCCCGGCGGCGACCGCGACGCCGGCGCCGATCAGGTACGGCTTCACGGAGGAGGTGGAGGACGGAGAGGGCTTGGTGGACACGCGTGTGCTCCTGCGGTGTGGTGGTGGAAGAGGGGTGCGGGGTCGCGGCGGTGTGGCGTGAGGCCGCCACGGCGGCGCCGCTACACGCGCAGGATCGACAGGTCCATCGGGGACGGCGGTGCGAGCGGTGGCGGGGCCCGCCCGGGGCCGGTGGCCCCGGGCTCCCGGGGCGTCCAGCCGGCGCAGCCGGAGGCGCCGCGCGCGTCGTGCGGGGCCGGGAGGAGGTCGCCGGCCGTCAGACCACGCGGCGGCGCCGCGGGGGCGAGCCCCCCGTCGTCGGCGCGGGAGTCGCCGCGGCAGCCGGGCGGACGCCCCTCGCGGGCCGGCGCGGCGACCGGGTGCGGACGGCTCGCGGCGGCCTCGGTGATCCGCGCGGGACGGTCGGCGGCGCGCGCACCGCCGAAGGCGTACGCGGCCCCGGAGACCCACCCGGCATCGGAGACCCGCCCGGTATCGGAGGCGTGCGCGGCATCGGAGCCTCGCCCGGCATCGGAGGCGTGCGCGGCCGGCGTACGGTCGCCGTGGCCCCGCTCCCCGTACGTCGGTGTCCCGGCCGCACCGGGGCACACGCAGAGCACCAGTACCACCAGCACCAGGGCCCACGCGCCCCGCCGGGCATCGGTACGGGGCATCGGGCGGGTGCCTTCCTGGTCGGGGCCGGGTGATCAGCTGATCGGCTCGCCCGAAATGGTACGGCGAAATGGGTTCGCCACTCCCGAGCCGCGGGTGAGATCCTGGGACACGGTATGTCTACTTCCTTCGCCGACCTCCAGACCCTGCTGACCGAGGTCTCGCTGCGCGACGCCCACCGGCTCGGCCGCCGTCTCGAAGGCGCCCGCCGCATCCGTAAGCCCGAGGCCAGGCAGGCCGTGCTGGACGAGATCGCCGCCGAGGCGGCGAAGGCGGCGGCCCGCACCGCCGAGCGGGCGTCCCGCGTGCCCGAGGTCACCTACCCCGAGCAGCTGCCCGTCAGCCAGAAGAAGGACGAGATCCTGGAGGCGATACGCGACCACCAGGTCGTGATCGTCGCCGGTGAGACGGGCTCCGGCAAGACCACGCAGATCCCCAAGATCTGCCTGGAGCTGGGCCGGGGCGTGCGCGGCATGATCGGCCACACGCAGCCCCGCCGGATCGCGGCCCGCACGGTCGCGGAGCGGGTCGCCGACGAGCTGGGCACCCCGCTCGGCGAGGCGGTCGGCTGGAAGGTGCGGTTCACCGACCAGGTCGGCTCCGACACGTTCGTGAAGCTGATGACGGACGGCATCCTCCTCGCGGAGATCCAGACCGACCGCGAGCTGCGCGCCTACGACACGATCATCATCGACGAGGCGCACGAGCGCAGCCTCAACATCGACTTCCTGCTCGGCTACCTCGCGCAGCTGCTGCCGAAGCGCCCGGACCTCAAGGTCGTGATCACCTCCGCGACCATCGACCCGGAGCGGTTCTCGCGGCACTTCGGGGACGCGCCGATCGTGGAGGTCAGCGGCCGGACGTACCCGGTGGAGGTGCGCTACAGGCCGCTGCTGGAGGAGGACTCCGAGGAGCCGGACCGCGACCAGATCACCGCGATCTGCGACGCCGTGGACGAGCTCCAGGCGGAGGGCCCCGGCGACATCCTGGTCTTCCTCTCCGGCGAGCGGGAGATCCGCGACACGGCGGACGCGCTGCTGAAGAAGAAGCTGCGGAACACCGAGGTCCTGCCGCTGTACGCCCGCCTGTCGCACGCCGAGCAGCACCGGGTGTTCCAGCAGCACTCCGGCCGCCGCATCGTCCTCGCGACCAACGTGGCCGAGACGTCCCTGACGGTTCCCGGCATCAAGTACGTCATCGACCCCGGCACGGCCCGGATCTCCCGCTACAGCCACCGCACGAAGGTGCAGCGGCTGCCGATCGAACCGGTCAGCCAGGCCAGCGCCAACCAGCGCAAGGGCCGCTGCGGCCGCACCAGCGACGGCATCTGCGTCCGCCTGTACTCCGAGGACGACTTCCTCGCCCGCCCGGAGTTCACCGACGCGGAGATCCTCCGGACGAACCTCGCCTCCGTCATCCTCCAGATGACCGCGGCCGGGCTCGGCGACATCGAGAAGTTCCCCTTCATCGACCCGCCGGACCACCGCAACATCCGCGACGGCGTGCAGCTCCTCCAGGAGCTCGGCGCGCTCGACCCGGCGCAGAAGGACCCGAAGAAGCGCCTCACCCCGCTCGGCCGGAAGCTCGCCCAGCTGCCCGTCGACCCCCGCCTGGCGCGCATGGTGCTGGAGGCCGACAGGAACGGCTGCGTCCGCGAGGTCATGGTCATCGCGGCGGCCCTGTCCATCCAGGACCCGCGCGAGCGGCCCGCGGAGAAGCAGGCGCAGGCCGACCAGATGCACGCCCGGTTCAAGGACGAGACGTCCGACTTCCTCGCCTTCCTCAATCTGTGGCGGTACATCCGCGAGCAGCAGAAGGCCCTGTCGTCGTCGGCGTTCCGCCGCATGTGCAAGTCGGAGTACCTGAACTACCTGCGCATCCGCGAGTGGCAGGACATCTACAGCCAGCTGCGCACGGTCGCCAAGCAGATGGGCCTCCACCTCAACGAGGACGACGCCGGCGACCAGCAGGTCCATGTCTCGCTCCTCGCCGGACTCCTGTCCCACGTGGGGATGAAGGACGTCAAGACCACCGGGGGCGAGACCGGGAAGGGCTCGGCGAAGAACGAGTACCTGGGCGCGCGGAACGCCAAGTTCGCGATCTTCCCCGGCTCGGCGCTGTTCAGGAAGCCGCCGCGGTTCGTGATGTCGGCCGAGCTGGTGGAGACGTCCCGGCTCTGGGCGCGGGTCAACGCGAAGATCGAGCCCGAGTGGATCGAACCGCTCGCCGGGCACCTGCTGAAGCGCACGTACTCCGAGCCGCACTGGGAGAAGGACCAGGCGGCCGTCATGGCGTACGAGAAGGTGACGCTGTACGGCGTGCCGATCGTCGCCCAGCGCAAGGTGCACTACGGGCGCATCGACCCCGAGGTGTCCCGCGAGCTGTTCATCCGGCACGCCCTGGTGGAGGGCGACTGGCGCACCCACCACAAGTTCTTCGCCGACAACCGGAAGCTGCTCACCGAGGTCGAGGAGCTGGAGCACCGGGCGCGGCGCCGCGACATCCTCGTGGACGACGAGACGCTGTTCGACTTCTACGACCAGCGGGTCCCCGAGCACGTCGTGTCGGGCGCGCACTTCGACTCGTGGTGGAAGCACAAGCGGCGCGACGAGCCGGAACTGCTCGACTTCGAGCGGGAGATGCTCATCAACGAGAAGGCGGGCGCGGTCACCAAGGCCGACTACCCCGACTCGTGGCGGCAGGGCCCGCTGAAGTTCCGGGTGACGTACCAGTTCGAGCCGGGCGCCGACGCGGACGGCGTCACCGTCCACATCCCGCTCCAGGTGCTGAACCAGGTCACCGACGAGGGCTTCGACTGGCAGATCCCCGGCCTGCGCGAGGAGGTCGTGACGGAGCTGATCCGCTCCCTGCCGAAGCCGATCCGCCGCAACTACGTACCGGCGCCGAACTTCGCCAAGCGCTTCCTGGAGACGGCGGCGCCGAGCGCGGAGCCGCTGGCGTCCGTCCTGGCGCGGGAACTGAAGCGCATGGTCGGCGTCCCGGTGAGCGCGGACGACTTCGACTGGGCAGGTCCCCGACCATCTGAAGATCACGTTCCGGATCGTGGACGAGCGGCGGCGGAAGCTCGCCGAGGACAAGGACCTGGAGGCGCTGAAGCTGAGGCTTCGCCCGAAGGCCCGTCAGGCCCTGTCGAAGGCCGCCGCGGCGGCCACGGCGGGCCCCTCGGGGCAGGGCCAGTCGCTGGAGCGCACGGGCCTGAAGGACTGGACGATCGGCACGCTGACGCGCGTCTTCGAGACCCGCAGGGCGGGCCAGCCCGTGAAGGCGTATCCGGCGCTGGTCGACCAGGGCGAGAGCGTCGCCGTGCGCCTCTTCGACACGGAGGCCGAGCAGGCCCGCGCGATGTGGCGGGGCACCCGGAAGCTGATCATGCTGAACATCCCGGTGAACCCGGCGAAGTTCGCCTCCGACCGGCTGACGAACCAGCAGAAGCTGGCGTTGTCCCGCAATCCGCACGGATCGGTGCAGGCCCTGTTCGAGGACTGCGCGACGGCGGCGGCCGACCAGCTGATCGCCGACCACGGCGGCCCGGCGTGGGACGAGGAGTCGTACCGGAAGCTGTACGACGACGTCCGCGCCGACCTGGTCGAGCTGACCGTGCGGACGGTGGACCGGGTGCAGCAGATCCTGGCCGCCTGGCAGGCCTGCGAGCGCCGGCTGAAGGCCACGAACAGCCTGGCGCTGGCCGCCAACGTCCAGGACGTGCGGGAGCAGCTGGCGGCCCTCGTGCCGCCCGGCTTCGTCACCGCGACGGGCCTGCGGCGGCTGCCGGACCTGATGCGGTACCTGGTGGCGGTGGACCGCCGGCTCCAGCAGATGCCGACGTCCGTGCAGCGGGACACGACCCGCATGGAGAAGGTCCACGAGATGCAGGACGAGTACGCGTGGCTGCTGGAGCAGTTCCCGAAGGGCCGCCCGGTGCCGCAGGAGGTCCTGGACATCCGGTGGATGATCGAGGAGCTGCGGGTCAGCTACTTCGCGCACGCGCTGGGCACGGCGTACCCGGTCTCCGACAAGCGGATCGTGAAGGCGATCGACGCGGCGGCGCCGTGATCACGCGGTCGCCGTGGGTGAGTTCGACCGCACGGTCTGAGCTGCTGTAGAGTCTTACTCGCAGCCACGGAGCAAGCGGCTGCGAAACCTGGTCCTGTGGAGCAGTTTGGAGTGCTCGCCACCCTGTCAAGGTGGAGGCCGCGGGTTCAAATCCCGTCAGGACCGCAGTAATCGAGGCCCGCACCGGTTGGTGCGGGCCTCGCTCGTTGTGCGTGGATCAGTCCCACCACTCATGGCCGGCGTGCCAGTGCCGCACCCACTCCTCGAAGCCCCACGCGACGTCGCCGGGCGCCGGGGCCGCGCCGACGTCGCCGGCCATCCACACCTCGCCGCGGCGCGGCCCGGCGGTCACCAGAAGCCAGTACGTCGCCCCGTCCTCGGAGCCGAGCACCACGGAGCCGTCGTTGTACGCGGCGTCGGTCCGCGGATCGCCGTCCGGGTCGACGGTCTCGTCGTCCTCCCAGTTCCACGCGGCGTCCAGCGGGAACGGTGCGCCGGGCCTGCGCGGCCCGAGATCGGGCCAGCCGTCGGGCAGCACGCCGAGCGGCTGCAACCCGCCGTCTCCCGCGGGGCCGAGAGCGGAGCCGTTGCTGATCTCGGCGACGAAGGTCCGGTACGGCTCCGGGAGCCTCACGCCGTTCTCCTCCTCCCACGCCGCGACGGCCGCCTCCCCGAGCGGGGACTCGCGCCACTCCTCGGGGAAGGCGGTGCGCAGGAAGTGGAGGGTGGTGTCAGAGGGGTACGTGTCAGGTGCACTCACGTCGGCATGCTGCCACGCGCCGGGACCGCCGGCGCCTGCCGCCCCAACTCCCCCGGGGAGCGGACGGGAAGGCGCACGGGGGGCCGCCGCGGGCGGGGGAAGCACACGCACCACAGGGTCGGCAGCCGCAAGGGCGACGGGGTGATCCGAAGACGCGTGGGGTGCCGGCTCGGGCAAGAGCGGCCGGAAGGCGCGGGGGCCTCCGTACCGGCCCGCGGACGGGGCCGGCGGCGCCCAGCGGGGCTCGGCTCGCGAGGGGCCGCCAGAGCCGCACGGAGGGACCGTTTCTGACGGGGCGTCGGCGGCCGGGGTCGCGGGGCAGGGGCCGGACGGCCTGGTGAAGCGGGGCACGATACCCCAGAAAGCGCCGCGTCCGTGTGACGCGAGTCACGGAACTCACTGGAGAAACCGCTTCACTTATCCCATCCCTACACCCGCCCCATTTAATACGTGCAATTGCACCGCCATACCGCCATCCGCAAACCCCACCCCCCTGGGCATAAAAAAAGACCGCGCCGGACCCGGCGGAGTCCAGCGCGATCGGAGACGTCAGCCCGTTGGGGCGGGATGCCGTCAGTGGTGCTCGGGGTGGGCGGTCCGGGTTGGGGGGCCCGGAAATGCCCGGTCTACAGGGGTGTTCAGGCCTCGCTACGCTGCTGCGGGATACCCGCGAGCAGCGCACGGACCTCTGCCTCGCGGTACCGGCGGTGTCCACCCAGGGTGCGAATGGACGTGAGCTTGCCGGCCTTCGCCCAGCGGGTCACCGTCTTCGGGTCCACGCGGAACATCGTGGCAACCTCAGCGGGGGTCAGCAGCGGCTCAGCATCAGGGGTGCGAGCGGTCATGAGCGGCCTCCTCGGGAGAACCGACGTTCTCGGTTCTTTCCTCTAAATTCTGCACCTTGACCCGCGTTGCCCGAAATGGCGGACGCGGGCCGAGTCGGTTATAGGACGAACGGCTTGTCCTCGGCACTACAACTACACCATCTGTCCAGCCACGTTCGGCCAAACCGATGGAATTGCCCTCTCAGGTGTCCATCAGCGGCGGAAGCCGATGGACCATGCCATAGCGGACAGTCACGTCACAGTGACGATCAGTCACAGAGCGATCAGGAGCCACCAGACCCCCCATAGCGTGCAATGCTGAGCCTTCCACCCAAACTTGGGCGGAAGGAGCCCTCCCCGGACTCCTTGTCCTATTTTGGCATGAGGTTGGGCGATGGGCGCAAGAGCCGCTGTTAGTGCGATCCATCACCCTTGAGACAAAGGACCGGTTCGGGACCCGCCGCTTCGTTCTCTGACGTCACACAAGACTCAGGTGCAACAGCCTCCGGCGCAATGGCCTCAACTGGGCAATTTTCGGTTCAGTTGGCGAACTGCCGGTCCCGGACCGCGCGCCACCGCTCCGCGAGCCGCCCGTACGCCTTCTCCGCCGCCGCCTCGTCGCCGTCGCGCAGCGCGGCGATCCCGGCAGTGACATCCGCCACGGACCGGTCACCGGCGAGCAGCTCGGCGGGCAGGGCGTGCACCAGGCCGCCGTAGTCCAGCTCCACCAGCGAACGCGGATGGAACTCCTCCAGCCACCGCCCCACGTCCACCAGGCCCTCGGTGAGCGGCCCCTCGTCGACCGACTCGCGCAGGGTCCGCAGCGTCCGCGCCACCCGCCGCCGCGCCTCGACCATCGGCGTCCGGTACCGCAGCAGCGGCCCCTTCCCGGAGGGCGCGCCGGCGGGGACGTACTCGCGCTCCCCGTCGGCGAACAGCACGAACCACCGCACCGGCACCTGCCACACCGCGCTCCTGATCCACGGCCGCGCGTCCGGGTTGCGGGCCCGCCACCGCTCGCGGTCGGCCTCGGCCTGCCCCCGCACCACCGGCGGCAGCGCCGCGTCCAGCACCGGCCGGGGCAGCAGCTGGTCCAGCTCCTCCAGCGCCAGCCAGGCCCGCAGCCGCGTACGCCACGGGCAGACGCACACCGACCCGCCCGCCTCCACCACGAACGCGTCGCCGCTCTCGTGCACCGGCACGGGCACGGGGGGCGTCGGCACCAGGTCCGCGAGCGCGCGCCGGAGCTCGTCCTGCGCGGTGGGCGCCCCGCCGCGCAACGCGCGCTCCGCATAGCGGGCCCAGTGGGCGCGCTCGGGCTCCGGGAAGGCGGCCAGGGGCTCGTACACGCGCAGATAGGAGGCGTACGGGACGAGAACCGATGAGACAGCCGGCATGCGCCGCATCCTTCCACGCGACCACACCCCTGAGGGTGATCCTGAGCACTGCGTCGGACCTACGCCCAGGTAGGACTTACTCTCTTGCCGAACAGGTCCCTCCCCACCCCTAGGGGGGCCGACATCGCCGCTTCGTACTTGGGAGTCACCACCGTGACCGATGTGACCGACGGCGTCCTGCACACCCTGTTCCGTTCGGAGCAGGGGGGCCACGAGCAAGTCGTGCTGTGCCAGGACCGCGCCTCCGGCCTGAAGGCCGTCATCGCCATCCACTCGACCGCCCTGGGCCCCGCCCTCGGCGGCACCCGCTTCTACCCGTACGCCTCCGAGGAGGAGGCCGTCCTCGACGCGCTCAACCTGTCGCGGGGGATGTCGTACAAGAACGCCCTGGCCGGTCTGGAGCACGGCGGCGGCAAGGCCGTGATCATCGGTGACCCGGAGCTGATCAAGACCGAGGAACTGCTGCTGGCCTACGGCCGGATGGTGGCCTCCCTCGGCGGCCGGTACGTCACGGCCTGCGACGTCGGCACGTACGTCGCCGACATGGACGTCGTCGCCCGCGAGTGCCGCTGGACGACCGGCCGCTCCCCCGAGAACGGCGGCGCCGGCGACTCGTCGGTCCTCACCGCGTTCGGTGTCTTCCAGGGCATGCGGGCCTCCGCCCAGCACGTGTGGGGCGACCCCACGCTGCGCGGCCGCACGGTCGGTGTCGCCGGTGTCGGCAAGGTCGGCCACTACCTGGTCGAGCACCTGCTGCAGGACGGCGCCGACGTCGTGATCACCGATGTGCGCGAGGAGTCGGTACGCCGCATCACCGACAAGTTCCCGCAGGTCAGGGTGGCCGCGGACACGGACGCGCTGATCCGCACCGAGGGCCTGGACGTCTACGCGCCGTGCGCGCTCGGCGGCGCCCTCAACGACGACACGGTGCCCGTGCTGACGGCGCGGATCGTGTGCGGCGCGGCCAACAACCAGCTCGCGCACCCCGGGGTCGAGAAGGACCTGGAGGAGCGCGGCATCCTCTACGCGCCCGACTACGTCGTCAACGCCGGCGGTGTCATCCAGGTCGCCGACGAGCTGCACGGCTTCGACTTCGACCGGTGCAAGGTGAAGGCGACGAAGATCTTCGACACCACGTCGGCGATCTTCGCACGTGCGAAGGAGGACGGCATCCCGCCGGCCGCGGCGGCCGACCGGATCGCCGAGCAGCGGATGGCCGAGGCCCGACGCGCGTAAGGCGCGCACGGGTCGCGCGGGCCGGTCGCGCACCGGCCCCGCACCGGCTGTTTTCGGTCACGGAACGTGCGTCCGCCCGTCCGGCGCCCTTGACAGGGTGCGGGGCGGGCGGGACCGTGCGTGCCCACAGGTACCTTCCAGACACTCTCCGCATTGGTGTGTTCGCACAGACATGCGTTCGCCCTCAGAGAGAGATGACTCACGCCGGTCGGCGGGTCGGCCCCGATTTGAGGTTAAAATCGCAGCTGACCAGCGAGGACGGGGCGCCCCGCCGGTCCGGCTCCGAGGCGCGTCATGCGGGCGGCGTACCGTATGGCCCCGGAAGCAGGTACCGTTGAAGCCCACGGGCCGGTCTCTCCACGGAGAGTCCGTTCCACATCATGAACGCGTGTCAAGACTCTGGGGCCGTCGAGCCCCGTCACCGAGGGGGTCGAGCCATGGGGCGCGGCCGGGCCAAGGCCAAGCAGACGAAGGTCGCCCGCCAGCTGAAGTACAACAGCGGTGGGACGGACCTCGCACGGCTGGCCAGCGAGCTGGGCGCATCGACTTCGAGTCAGCCTCCGAACGGAGAGCCGTTCGAGGACGACGACGAGGAAGACGACCCGTACGCCCGCTACGCGGAGCTGTACAACGACGACGATGACGAGGACGAGGAGTCCGGTCCGTCATCCCGGCGTCGCGGCGCTTGACGCCCGCACTCTTCCAACCCGGTCCGGGGCTCGCCCCGGACCGGGTTTAGTGCTGTTCAGCTCGCGTAGTCACCCGTCAGGGCGGCTCCGGTCGAGTGGTCCCCGCGCTCGGTGATCTCACCGGCGACCCAGGCGTCGACGCCCCGGTCGGCGAGGGTCGCGAGGGCGACGTCCACCGAGTCGGCGGGCACGACGGCCATCATGCCGACCCCCATGTTCAGGGTCTTCTCCAGCTCCAGCCGCTCCACCTGGCCGGCCTTGCCGACCAGGTCGAAGATCGCGCCGGGCGCCCAGGTCGAGCGGTCGACCGTGGCGTGGAGGTGGTCGGGGATGACCCGCGCCAGGTTGGCGGCGAGCCCACCGCCGGTGATGTGGCTGAAGGCGTGCACATCGGTGGTCCGGGTGAGCGCCAGGCAGTCCAGCGAGTAGATCTTGGTCGGCTCCAGCAGCTCCTCGCCGAGGGTGCGGCCGAGCTCGTCGACCTGCTGCTCCAGCTCCATGCCGGCCCGGTCGAACAGCACGTGGCGGACGAGCGAGTACCCGTTGGAGTGAAGGCCGGACGACGCCATCGCGACGACGACGTCACCCGTACGGATGCGATCGGCGCCCAGCAGGCGGTCGGCCTCCACGACGCCCGTGCCGGCACCGGCGACGTCGAAGTCGTCCGGGCCGAGCAGGCCGGGGTGCTCGGCGGTCTCGCCGCCGACGAGGGCGCAGCCGGCGAGGACGCAGCCCTCGGCGATGCCCTTGACGATCCCGGCGACCCGCTCGGGGTGGACCTTGCCGACGCAGATGTAGTCGGTCATGAACAGCGGCTCGGCGCCGCACACCACGATGTCGTCCATGACCATGGCGACCAGGTCGTGCCCGATGGTGTCGTACACGCCCATGCGGCGGGCGATGTCGACCTTCGTGCCCACACCGTCGGTGGCGGAGGCGAGGAGCGGGCGCTCGTAGCGCTTGAGGGCGGAGGCGTCGAAGAGGCCGGCGAAGCCGCCGAGGCCGCCGAGGACCTCGGGGCGCTGCGTCTTCTTCACCCACTCCTTCATCAGCTCGACGGCGCGGTCGCCCGCCTCGATGTCGACGCCCGCGGCGGCATAGCTGGCGCCGCCATTGGCACTGGTGGCCTGAGACATGGCTACGGAACTTCCTGTCGTACAGCGGGGGAGGGAGGTGCCTACGGGCCTTGCGGGGGCCTACGGGCGGCGGAGCGCGTCGGTGGCGGCCGTGGCGGCGGGGCCCGCGGCGAGCTCCGTCTCCAGCAGCTGCTTGCCGAGCAGCTCGGGGTCGGGGAGCTCCATGGGGTATTCGCCGTCGAAGCAGGCGCGGCAGAGGTTCGGCTTGGCGATCGTGGTCGCCTCGATCATGCCGTCGAGCGAGATGTAGGAGAGGGAGTCGGCGCCGAGGGACGTGCCGATCTCCTCGACCGACATGCCGTTGGCGATCAGCTCGGCGCGGGTGGCGAAGTCGATGCCGAAGAAGCACGGCCACTTCACGGGCGGCGAGGAGATCCGGATGTGGACCTCGGCGGCGCCGGCCTCGCGGAGCATCCGGACGAGCGCGCGCTGGGTGTTGCCCCGCACGATCGAGTCGTCGACGACGACCAGGCGCTTGCCCTTGATGACTTCCTTGAGCGGGTTCAGCTTGAGGCGGATGCCCAGCTGGCGGATGGTCTGGGACGGCTGGATGAAGGTCCGGCCGACGTAGGCGTTCTTCACGAGGCCCGCGCCGAACGGGATGCCGCTCGCCTCGGCGTAACCGATCGCGGCGGGGGTGCCGGACTCGGGCGTCGCTATGACGAGGTCGGCGTCGACGGGGGCTTCCTTGGCCAGTTTCCGACCCATCTCCACACGGGAGAGGTGGACGTTCCGCCCGGCGATGTTGGTGTCGGGGCGGGCCAGGTACACGTACTCGAAGACGCAGCCCTTGGGCTTCGCATCCGCGAATCGGGAGGTGCGCACGCCGTTCTCGTCGATGGCGATGAGCTCGCCCGGCTCGATCTCGCGGACGAAGCTGGCGCCGACGATGTCGAGGGCGGCGGTCTCCGACGCGGCGACCCAGCCGCGCTCCAGCCGGCCGAGGACCAGCGGGCGGATGCCCTGCGGGTCGCGGGCGGCGTACAGCGTGTTCTCGTCCATGAAGACGAGGGAGAAGGCGCCCCGGACCTCGGGGAGCACCTTGGCGGCGGCCTGCTCGATGGTGAGCGGCTTGCCGTCCTCGTCGGTCTGCCCGGCGAGCAGCGCGGTGACGAGGTCCGTGTCGTTGGTGGCGGCGACCTGGGTGGCGCGGCCGTCCTTCCGGGGAAGGTCGGCGACCATCTCGGCGAGGCGCGCCGTGTTGACGAGGTTGCCGTTGTGGCCGAGGGCGATGGAGCCGTTGGCCGTGGCCCGGAACGTCGGCTGGGCGTTCTCCCAGACGGACGCGCCGGTGGTCGAGTAGCGGGCGTGACCGACCGCGATATGACCTTGGAGGGAGCTGAGAGAGGTCTCGTCGAAGACCTGGGACACGAGGCCCATGTCCTTGAAGACGAGGATCTGGGAGCCGTTGCTGACCGCTATTCCAGCGGATTCCTGACCCCGGTGTTGGAGGGCGTAGAGCCCGAAGTACGTGAGCTTTGCGACCTCTTCACCCGGCGCCCAGACACCGAAGACGCCACAAGCGTCCTGGGGGCCCTTCTCGCCGGGAAGCAGATCGTGATTGAGTCGACCGTCACCACGTGGCACGCCACCGAGTGTAGGCGAGATCGACCACTGGTCCGAATTGGGGACGGGGCCGCCCGGGAGGGCCCGCGGCGGGAAGGGGTCCCTGCCCAGGCGCCCTTTCCGCGCTCGCGGGAACCCTTTCCGGCCGCGTGCGGTGTGACGGAGCTCGCACCTTTACCGGTCTTTTCGGGCCAGTTCAGCCTGGGCGCCGAACCCGGAGCCGTCCTGAGCGGTGACCGTCAGTTGATGGCCCTGGACCCGGTACGTCACCGGACCGCTGCTGAGCGTGCCGTACAGCTTCTGCTCCAGGCCGTTCTGGAGGGTCGTGCACATACGGCGGGTGATCGCGAGGGCGTCGAACGTCATCTTGTCGCCCTCCACCTTCACGGTGGCGGTGAAGTTGTTGCAGCCGAGGTTGCCGGTGGCGGAGCCGTCGGCGGCGATGGTCAGGTGGGGGCCGCTCCTGACCCCGGTGGGCAGGGAACTTGCGGTCTTGCCGTCCAGGAGGGTGTCGACGCTCCACTTGGTGCCCTTGAGGGGCGCGGGGGGCCGCTCGGAGAGGGCGAGGGTGTCGCCGCCGGGGGTGGTGAGGGTGAGGCGGTCGAGCCCGATGTCGGTGTTGCTGGTGCCGTCGCGGTCGCCGAGCTCGGCCTGGAGCTTGCCGGTGAACGCCTTGAGGAAGGCGTCCTCGAAGTCCTGCACGGCCTTGTCGCAGGCCATCTCGGTCCTGGTGACCTCGCCGACGGTCACCGTGTCGCCGGTGACGGCCGCCTTGGCGGTGAAGCGGTTGCACCCGGCGTTGCCGGTGGCGGTGCCGTCTGGCTTGAACTCGACGTACGCGGGCCGGGGGGCGGTCTTCCTGGCGCCCTCGACCGTGAGGGCGTCCACGGTCCAGTGGGTGCCGGTGAGGGGGAGGTCGGGGCGGTCGCCGGGGGTGGGGCCCTTGGAGCAGCCGGCGAGGGTGGTGGCGGTCGCGGTGACCGCGAGGACGGGGAGCAGGCACTTGGTGATCCGCATGCCGCTCTGACGCCCGACCCCCCGATCCGGTTCCCCCGGCCGGACCGCCGCGCAACGGGGTGCCCCGCCCGGGAGGGTGCCCCCTTGTGCGGCGGGCGCAGGAAGATCGTGCGGCGGGCGCGCCGTGCGCGGATCGGGCCTCGGGGGCGCGCGGCCGGAGGGGGTGCGGGGGCTCGTGGTGCGGCGCCCCGGCGCCGCCCGTCAGCCCAGGACCGGGAGCCAGGGGGTGAGGTCGGCACGGTCGCCGCTCGCGTGGACGTGGGCGTCCGACAGCGCCTCGTCCCACGCGACGCGGCCCGTCGCGAGCCGGGCCCAGGTCAGCGGGTCGGTCTCCACGACGTTCGGCGGCGTACCGCGCGTGTGCCGCGGACCCTCCACGCACTGGACGACGGCGTACGGCGGCACCCGCAGCTCCACCGAGCCGCCCGGCGCCTTGGCGGCGAGCGCGTCCGCCAGGACCCGCGCGCACGCCGCGAGCGCCTGCCGGTCGTGCGGCACCGCCAGGCCCGTCGCCGCGTTCAGGTCGTCGGTGTGGACGGTCAGCTCCACCGTCCGCGTCACCAGGAAGTCGCCGAGCGGCATCCCCCCGAAGCGCGTCACGATCAGCCGCTCGTCCGGCGCCGCGGCCAGCGCCGCCGCGAAGTCCCGCTCCGTACGGGCGTACAGCTCCGCGAGCCCGCCGGACTCCTCGGCCCACTCCGCCAGTTCCCGGGTGTCCGCGTCCACCGCCCCCGCGAACCCGCGCGTCGCCGCGGGCCAGTCGGCCAGTCCCACGTCCCGTACGGCCGGCTCGGGCGCCTCCACGCCCCGCACCACGGACCGCAGCACCATCGCGATGTGCGCGGCCAGCTCCCGTACTGTCCACTCCCCCAGGCGCGTCGGCAGCGCCAGCTGCTCGGGCGTCAGCCGCTCGACGCCCTCCCGTACGTGCGCGAACTGCGCCGTGACCGCCGCGCGGGTCTTCGCGGGGTCGTACCTGCGGGCGGCGCGCTTCCTCGGCTGTGGCATGCCCCGAGGCTACCGCCGCCCCGTCAGGTGGTGGAGCGGAGCGCCGCCCAGGTCCTCGGGCCGACGATCCCGTCCGCCTCCAGGCCCTTGGCGCGCTGGAAGGCCAGTACGGCGTCCTTGGTCGCCGTGCCGAAGTCGCCATCCACGCCCGCCTCGCCCACGCCGTAGCCGCGCTTGGTCAGCATGCACTGGACCTGCGTCACGCGGACGTTCTTGTCGCCGTACCTGGTGGTCTGCGTGCCGTCGTAGAAGGTGCAGCCGGTGATCCACGCGGGCTTCGGGGCCGGTGTCGGGGACGTGGCCGGTGCCGGGGTCGGGGTGGGGCGCGCGGGCGGGGCGGTGACCGTGACCGTCGGGCGGGGTTCGGCGCGCGACGGGGACGGGGCGGCGCTGCCCGGCGGCGGGGTCGGGGCGGTCGACGGGGAGGGGTCGCCCGTAGGGGAGGCGAGGGGCGAGGCGGCCGCGTCGTCCGGGGCGCCGCCCTCCGCCACGGGGGCGGCCGCCGGTGCCGAGGGCGCGCCGGCGGCGGCCGGGGGCGCGGCGGGGCCCTCCGGCCGCGTGAACAGGTACGCGGACACCGCGACGGCGCACACCGTCAGCGCGGCCGCCACCGCGAGGTACGCCCTCGTACGGGTACGGCCACCGGACCGGGCCGGGGGCGTCTCCCCGTAGGGGGGCGGGGTCGTCAGGGGCGGCGTCGGGGTGATCCCGGAGGGGTACGGAGGCGTGTGCGGGGCCCGCGCAGGGGTGGGGACGGGGCCCGCGGGGGTGTGGCCGTCCGGGGCGTGGGCCGGGTGCGGGTACCCGTAGGGCGCCGTCGGGGGCTGCGGCCGCGAAGGCGCCGGGGCGGGCACCGGGGCCGGGAGGCGGGTCAGGGCGTCGTACGCGGCCTTCCTCGCCGTCACCCGCGCCCGCAGCGCGTCCGGCCACGCGGGGCCCGACGCCGCCGGTGCCGCCGTCACGAGCTGCGCCGGGGTCGGGCGGTGCGCCGGGTCCTTCGCGAGGCAGGCCGCCAGCAGCGCGCCCAGCGCGGGGTCGGCCGCCGCGACCGCCCCGATGACCTGCGGGTCCGGCTCCTCGTACACGACCCGGTGCATCACGTCCATGCCGGTCCCGAGGCCGAAGGGGCCCCGCCCGGACACGGCGTAGACGAGCGTGCCGCCCAGCGAGAACACGTCCGACGCGGCATCGGTGTGCCCGGTCCGCAGGTACTCGGGCGCCATGAACGCGGGCGTGCCGACCCGGCTGTCGGTCGCCGTCAGCATGCTGGCGCCCGACGACTTGGAGATGCCGAAGTCGATGACGTGGGCCCCCCGCACGGAGAGCAGCACGTTCGACGGCTTCAGGTCCCGGTGGACGACGCCCGCCGCGCCGAGCGCCATCAGCGCCCGCCCCAGGTCGGCGACGATCCGCCACGCGGCTGCCGGGCCGAGCGCCCCGTACTCGCGCACCGCGTCGCTCAGGCTGTACCCGGGTACGAAGTCGGCGGCCAGCCACAGCAGTTCGTCGTGGAAGCCGGTGCCCTGGAAGCGCGGCGCGTGCGGGGTGTGGACGCTCGCCTGCACGGCGGCCTCCCGCTCGAAGCGGCGCCGGAACTCGGGGTCCTCCGCGTACTCGGGCCGGATCACCTTCACCGCCGCGAGTCCGCCGCCCGCTCCGGGCCCCGGCGCGGCTCCCGTGCCCGTGCCTCCGCCGGCCGGCGGCAGCGCCAGGTACACCCGGCCCATCCCGCCGCTGCCGAGCACGCCGAGCGGCACATAGGGGCCGATGCGCGGCGGGTCGGACGGCCGCAGCGGCGCCGCACCCGCCTCCCGCAGCACGGCCTCGTGGCCCAGGTGCCCGGAGTACCCCTCGTACGGGGCAGAAGACGACGAAGACGATGGCGACGGCCGCTGGTCTGACACCCGAATCCCCCGAAACGCCCTGTGCGTAGGCCAGTTCGCCGAGGCTACCGCAGCAGCGCGGAGGGCCGGCCCCCGGTGTCCTCCGGGGGCCGGCCCTCCGTCCGCTCGGTGCTCGGCTCGGGCGTACCGGCCGTCAGGCCAGCAGGCCCGGGATCGTCGCCTCGTGCGCCTCGCGCAGCTCGGCCAGCGGCACGCTGAACTCGCCCTGCACGTCGATCGTGTCGCCGTCCACGACACCGATGCGGGTGGCGGGCAGGCCCCGGGCGCCGCACATGTCGGTGAAGCGGAGCTCCTCGCTGCGCGGCACGGCCACGACGGCGCGGCCGGCGGACTCGCTGAACAGGAAGGTGAACGCGTCCAGACCGTCCGGGACGATCAGCCGCGCGCCGTTCCCGCCGCGCAGGCAGGACTCGACCACGGCCTGGATGAGGCCGCCGTCGGACAGGTCGTGCGCCGCGTCGACCATGCCGTCGCGGGAGGCGGCGATCAGGATCTCGCCGAGCAGCCGCTCGCGCTCCAGGTCCACCTTGGGCGGCAGGCCGCCGAGGTGGTCGTGGACGACCTGCGACCAGGCCGAGCCGCCGAACTCCTCGCGCGTGTCGCCCAGCAGGTAGAGGAGCTGGCCCTCCTCCGCGAAGGCGATCGGCGTGCGCCGCGTCACGTCGTCGATCACGCCGAGGACGGCGACGACGGGCGTCGGGTGGATCGCGGTGTCACCGGTCTGGTTGTACAGCGAGACATTGCCGCCCGTGACGGGCGTGCCCAGCTCCAGGCAGGCGTCCGCGAGACCGCGCGTGGCCTCGGCGAACTGCCACATGACCGCCGGGTCCTCGGGCGAGCCGAAGTTCAGGCAGTCGGAGACGGCCAGCGGCTTCGCGCCGGACGCGGCGACGTTGCGGTACGCCTCCGCCAGGGCGAGCTGCGCGCCCGTGTACGGGTCGAGCTTGGCGTAGCGGCCGTTGCCGTCCGTGGCGATGGCGACGCCGAGGTTGGTCTCCTCGTCGATCCGGACCATGCCGGCGTCCTCGGGCTGGGCGAGGACGGTGTTGCCCTGCACGAACCGGTCGTACTGGTCCGTCACCCACGCCTTGGACGCCTGGTTCGGCGACGCGACGAGCTTCAGGACCTGCTCGCGCAGCTCCTCGGAGGTCTGCGGCCGGGGCAGCTTGTTCGCGTCGTCGGCCTGGAGGGCGTCCTGCCAGTCCGGGCGCGCGTACGGCCGGTGGTAGGTCGGGCCCTCGTGGGCGACGGTGCCGGGCGGCACGTCAACGATCTGCTCGCCGTGCCAGAAGATCTCCAGGCGGTCGCCGTCGGTCACCTCACCGATGACGGTGGCGATGACGTCCCACTTCTCGCAGATCTCCATGAACCGGTCGACGTGCTGCGGCTCGACGATCGCGCACATGCGCTCCTGCGACTCGCTCATGAGGATCTCCTCGGGCGAGAGCGTCGCGTCGCGCAGCGGGACGGTGTCGAGCTCGATGCGCATGCCGCCGGTGCCGGCGGACGCCAGCTCGGAGGTCGCGCAGGACAGGCCGGCGCCGCCGAGGTCCTGGATGCCCGCGACGAGCTTCTCCTGGAAGACCTCCAGGGTGCACTCGATGAGGAGCTTCTCCTGGAACGGGTCGCCGACCTGGACGGCGGGGCGCTTGGTGGGCTTAGTGTCGTCGAAGGTCTCGGACGCGAGGACCGAGACGCCGCCGATGCCGTCGCCGCCGGTGCGGGCGCCGTACAGGATGACCTTGTTGCCGGGGCCGGACGCCTTGGCGAGGTGGATGTCCTCGTGCTTCATCACGCCGATGCAGCCGGCGTTGACCAGCGGGTTGCCCTGGTAGCAGGAGTCGAAGACGACCTCGCCGCCGATGTTGGGCAGGCCCAGGCAGTTGCCGTAGCCGCCGATGCCGGCGACGACGCCCGGCAGGACGCGCTTGGTGTCGGGGTGGTCGGCGGCGCCGAAGCGCAGCGGGTCCACCACGGCGACCGGGCGGGCGCCCATGGCGAGGATGTCGCGGACGATGCCGCCCACGCCGGTGGCCGCGCCCTGGTAGGGCTCGATGTACGACGGGTGGTTGTGCGACTCGACCTTGAAGGTGACCGCGTAGCCCTGGCCGACGTCCACGACGCCGGCGTTCTCGCCGATGCCGACGAGCATCGCGTCGGACTCGGGCTTCTTCTCGCTGAACTGCTTCAGGTGGACCTTGCTGCTCTTGTACGAGCAGTGCTCGGACCACATGACCGAGTACATCGCCAGCTCGGCGCCGGTCGGGCGGCGGCCGAGGATCTCGCGGATGCGCTCGTACTCGTCCTTCTTCAGGCCCAGCTCGGCCCACGGCTGCTCGACGTCCGGGGTCTCGGTGGCGTGCTTGACGGTGTCGAGGCTCATCAGGCGTTGACCAGCTTCTTGAGGATCGAGGTGAAGAAACCGAGGCCGTCGGTCCTGCCGGTGCCGACCAGCGGCTCGACGGCGTGCTCGGGGTGGGGCATGAGGCCGACCACGTTGCCCGCGGCGTTGGTGATGCCCGCGATGTCGCGCAGCGAGCCGTTGGGGTTCACGTCCAGGTAGCGGAAGGCCACCCGCCCCTCGGCCTCCAGCTCGTCGAGCGTGCGCTCGTCGGCGACGTACCGGCCGTCCATGTTCTTCAGCGGTACGGAGATCTCCTGGCCCTGCTCGTAGTCGGAGGTCCAGGCGGTGTTCGCGTTCTCCACCCGCAGCTTCTGGTCGCGGCAGATGAAGTGCAGGTGGTTGTTGCGCAGCATGGCGCCGGGCAGCAGGTGCGCCTCGGTGAGGATCTGGAAGCCGTTGCAGATGCCGAGGACCGGCATGCCGGCCTTCGCCTGCTCGATGACCGACTCCATGACCGGCGAGAACCGGGAGATCGCCCCGGCCCGCAGGTAGTCGCCGTAGCTGAAGCCGCCCGCGAGGACGACCGCGTCTACCTGCTTGAGGTCCTTGTCACGGTGCCAGAGCGAGACCGGCTCCGCGCCGGCGAGCCGGGCGGCGCGCAGGGCGTCCTGGTCGTCGAGCGTCCCGGGGAAGGTGACGACTCCGATGCGAGACGTCACGCCTCCTCCACCTTGACGACGAAGTCCTCGATGACGGTGTTGGCAAGGAAGGTTTCGGCCATCTCGTGGATGCGGGCGAGGGCGGCGTCATCGACCGGGCCCTCCACATCCAGCTCGAAGCGCTTCCCCTGGCGGACGTCCGCGATCCCCTCGAAGCCGAGACGGGGCAGTGCGCGCTGCACCGCCTGTCCCTGCGGGTCGAGGATCTCGGGCTTGAGCATGACGTCGACTACGACGCGTGCCACTGGCACTCCCGGTGGTGTGTTGCGTGGGCGGTTCACCCAGCGTACCTGCCTACAAATTCTACGCGAGTAGATTTCCGGAGGAACGCACAAACGCATGAAACGATCTTGGGCGGAAGAGACGTGCGCGCCGGCCGCGCGGCTCGCCGGAGGGACCGGAAGGGGGCGGGGAGCATGCGCGGCACCGCGCGTCGAGAACCGCGCGGAAAAATCCCGGAAAAGAATCGCGGCTTCACCAATGCGCGCGGACACGCGGGCACAATTGCCGGGTCTTCCCAGCGCGGCACTCCGCGCTGTACAAAGGAATACACCCATCTAAATCAGGTATCGCCGCACGTCAAACGTGTCACACAACACACCCGGAACGGCGGCTTACCACGGGAAAGGACCGATATCCGTGGCGCAGCGCGTAGTAGTCACGCTCACCGACGACATCGAGGGCGGGGAAGCGGCGGAAACGGTCAGGTTCGGCCTCGACGGTAAGTGGTACGAGATCGACCTCAATGAAGCCAATGCAGAGAAACTGCGCAAGGCTCTCGCCCCGTACATGGAGGCCGGACGAAAGAAGTCCGGCACGGAGAAGGCCCGCAAGGCGTTCCAGCACACCTCGGTCGACCCCGATCCGGCGGCGGTACGCGCCTGGGCGCAGTCCAACAAGATGGACGTGCCGGCGCGGGGGCGCATCCCGAAGCGCGTCTACGACGCGTTCCACGAGGCGAACTGATCCGGCCCGACCCCTGTCCGCCCCCGCGCGGCACGGCGCCCGCGCCCTCGTCCGGCGATACGCACGGGGCCGGAGCGCGCACGGGCCGTCGTCTGATCCGCCGAGGGGGTGGGTCGCGCGGCTCGGGGCGACCGCTGGCTCGGGGCGGTACGGGCGGGGCCAGGGCGCGGGGCGGGACCGGGCGGGGCCCTGCCGGATGCGCCCGGGCGGTACCGCGGGCGGTACGGGGCAGGGCTCAAGCGCCCGGGGCCTGGGCGGTGCGGCCCCCCGGCGCCGTCCAGGACGTACTGACGGATGCCCTGCCGGACGCCCTGCCGGACGGGACAGGACGGGCCGGGCTGCGGGCGCCTTCGCCGAGCCGGGCCCGCAGGGCCCTGCGGGCTCCACAGCCGTGGCCGCCGCCGTCGAGTCGTACCGCGCCTGGTCGCCGCCGGGGCGGCGCCGGTCCGCAGGGGCGGAACGGGGCCTTCCGGCACCGAGTTGCGCGGCACCCCCCTTGATCGGCTAAAGTCTGGAGCACGCCGAGGGGCGAGGCCGAAAAGCCAAGCGCCTCACGGAGCGTGCGGGTGTAGTTCAGTAGTAGAACATCCCCCTTCCAGGGGGAAGGCGCAGTGTGCGATTCCTGTCACCCGCTCCACATCACATACCAACCACTCCGGTGGATCAGGTACAGTGGTGTTCGCACCGCCCGGTGAAAGCCGGTCGGGAGCAATGCGGACGTGGCTCAGTTGGTAGAGCATCACCTTGCCAAGGTGAGGGTCGCGAGTTCGAATCTCGTCGTCCGCTCGTGAATGAGGGCCCCGGTCAATCGACCGGGGTCCTCGTCGTTTACCACCTGCCGGTGGCAGTCGGCCCGGACCTGTGCGCCGGGCTTTCCGGCGGGACTTCCGGCCGGGCGGCGCCGGCGTGACATTTGTCAGCGGTCCCCGATGACACGGCGTACTGCCGTACCGCCCGCTCCGCCCCGACGCTGGAGCCATGACCAGCGACGACCACCACCCGGGCCCCGCCCGGCCCGGACACGGCGACGCCATCGAGGCACGGGACCTGCGGCGCCGGTACTCCGAGGGCTTCGAAGCCGTGAGCGGCATCACCTTCACCGTCCCGTACGGCGAGGTCTTCGCCCTGCTCGGCACCAACGGGGCGGGCAAGACCTCCACCGTCGAGCTCCTCGAAGGGCTCGCCCCCGTGAGCGGCGGCCGGGTCCGCGTCCTCGGCCACGACCCGTACGCGGAACGCGCCGCCGTCCGGCCGCGCATCGGCGTGATGCTCCAGGAAGGCGGCTTCCCCTCCGACCTGACCGTCGCCGAGACCGTCCGCATGTGGGCCGGCTGCACCAGCGGCGCCCGCCCCACCGGCGAGGCCCTCGACATGGTCGGCCTCGCCGCCCGAGCCCGGGTCCGCGTCAAGCAGCTGTCCGGCGGCGAACGCCGGCGCCTCGACCTGGCGCTCGCCCTCCTCGGCCGCCCCGAGGTGCTGTTCCTCGACGAGCCGACCACCGGACTGGACGCCGAGGGCCGCCGCGACACCTGGGACCTCGTACGGCATCTGCGCGACACCGGTACGACCGTGCTGCTCACCACGCACTACCTGGAGGAGGCCGAAGCCCTCGCCGACCAGCTGGCGATCATGCATGGCGGGCGGATCGTCGCCTCCGGCACCCCCGCCGAGGTCACCGCGTCCCGGCCCGCCCGCATCCGGTTCGAGCTGCCCGCCGGGGTGCCCGCCGCCCGGCTCCCGCTCCAGCTTCGGGCCGCCCAGCCCGACGGGCGGCGCGTCGAGATCCGGACCCACGACCTCCAGGGCGCGCTCACCGAGCTGCTGCGGTGGGCCGGCGAACACGGCGTACGGCTCGAAGCGCTCGACGCGCGGTCCGCCTCCCTGGAAGAGGCGTTCCTCGACATCGCCCGCACCGGCACGCAGACCCGACCCGCAGAGGTATGACATGGCGGACACCACCACCGGCGCGACGACGGCGCCCGCGGGCCGCACCACACCGGCCGGGCGGCTCGCCGCGCTCGCCCGCGCCGAAATGGTCCTCCTCGTCCGCAACAGGACCGCGCTGTTCGTCACCCTCCTCATGCCGCTGCTGATGATCGGCTCCATCCGGGCGGGCCTCGACCGCGTCGGCCTGGACGGGACCGGGATGACCCTCGTCGAGGCGGCCATGACCGGCGGCCTCGGCATGGTCCTCGTCATCGTCGTCTACCTCAACCTCGTCCCCGCCTACGTCGCCCGCCGCGAGGAGCTCGTGCTGAAGCGGCTGCGCACCGGCGAGGCGTCCGACACGGAGATCCTCACCGGGACGGCCCTGCCCTCGGTGGCGCTCACCCTCGCCCAGTGCGTGATCATGGTGGTGGCCGCGGTGGCGTTCCTCGACGTGCGGGCGCCGCAGCGGCCGGAGCTGCTCGTCGCCGGCGTGGCCGTCGGCATCGTGCTGCTCGGCGCGCTCGCCGCGTACACCGCCACCCTGACCAGGACCGTGGAGAGCGCGCAGCTGACGACGATGCCGCTGTTCCTCGTCTCGGCGATGGGCTCCGGGCTGTTCGTGCCGCTGGAGGCGTTCCCCGAGCGGGTCGAGGCGGTGTGCGCGCTGCTGCCGGTGACCGGTGTCGTGACGCTGCTGCGGGCCGGGTGGCTCGGCGGCGCGGAGACCGGGGAGCTGCTGCGGGCCGGGGCGACCGCCCTGGTCTGGACGGCCGTCGCGGTGTTCGCTGTACGGCGGCGGTTCCGCTGGGAGCCGCGCCACTGACGCGCGACGTCGGCGGGACGGGCGGGGACGGCAAGAACGACGGGAGGGGGACGGGCGCATGGCCAGGCTGACCGGCTGGTGGACCCGCAGGAGCAACCCGGAGAAGGTCGAGCTCTACACGCGGTGGACGTACCACGGGCTGGCCTGCGTGGCCGTCTTCATCGGCGGGATGCCGGCGTTGGCGGTGAACCGTGAGGTGGGACCGGTCGGCGGGTGGCTGTTCCTCACCGTGCTGGTGCACATCGTGCTCGTCGCCGTGCTGTCGTCGCGGGCGCTCAGCTGGCAGCTGGGCCGGCGCGAGCGCCCCGGCCGGCTCGCCGCCGTCATCGCCGTGCTCACCTCGGCGGGCTGCCTCGCCGTGCTCGCCCTGCAGCGCTGGCTGCCCGGCGCGGACCTCCAGATGACCATGTACGTGGCGGGCGGGCTGGTCAGCTGGGGCGTCGGCGCGCTCGCCCTGTGCACGGTCCGGGTACGCCACATCCTGGGGCTCACGGTGGTCGCCGTGGCAGGGCCCGCGGCGAGCGCCGTCCTGCTGGGGCTGCCGCTGACCAGCACCGTCGCGTTCACGTTCACGATCGCCTTCGGCACGGTCGTCTTCGCCACCACCAGCGGCTTCTCCGGATGGCTGCTGCGCGCCGTGTGGGAGCTGGACGCCGCCCACCGGCTCCAGGCGCGGCTGGCCGTCGCCGAGGAGCGGCTGCGGTTCGCACGGGACCTCCACGACGTGATGGGGCGCAATCTGTCGGTCATCGCCCTCAAGAGCGAGCTCGCCGTGCAGCTCGCCCGGCGCGGGGCCGCCGACCGGGCCGTGGCGGAGATGGGCGAGGTGCAGCGGATCGCCCGCGAATCGCAGCGGGAGGTACGGGAGGTCGTGCGGGGCTACCGGGAGGCCGACCTGCACACCGAGCTCGACGGCGCCCGGGGCGTCCTCCAGGCCGCGGGCATACGGTGCCGCATCGACCTGCGGGACGCCGCCGAACTGCCCGCCGCCGCCCAGTCCGCCCTGGCGTGGGTCGTCCGCGAGGCCACGACGAACGTCCTGCGCCACAGCGACGCCCGCCACTGCCACGTGACCGTGACGGCCGAATCGGGCGACCGGGCCGGTGCCGAAGCCCGGGCCGGTGTGACGGGCAGGGCCGGTGCCGAAGGCCGGGCTGGTGCCGAGAGCCGGGCCGGTGTGGCGGGCCCGGCCCATGGGGAAGGCCGGGCCCATGGGGAAGGCCGGGAGGTTTCCGGCGGCCCGGTCGCCGGAAGCGGCGTGGCGGCGGACACGATGGCGGACGGAGGACAGGTGGTGCTGGTGATCGAGAACGACGGGGCGCGGGCCACCGGGACCGGGGGATCCGGGCTCGCGGGGCTGCGCGAACGGCTCGCCGTGCTGGGCGGCGTGCTCGACGCCGGGCCCGTGGGCGACGGCGGGCGGTTCCGGGTGACCGCCCGGGTGCCGCTCGACGGCGCGGAGCTCCGGCCCGCCGCGGGCGCGCCCGCCGGGAAGGGGCTGTGATGACCGTACGCGTGCTGCTCGCCGACGACGAGCACCTCATCCGGGGCGCGCTCGCCGCGCTCCTCGGACTCGAAGAGGACCTGGAGGTGGTCGCGGAGGCGGCGTCCGGGCCGGAGGCGATCGCCATGGCCCGCGTCCACCGCCCCGACGTGGCCGTCCTCGACCTCCAGATGCCGGGTGCCGACGGTGTGAGAGTCGCCACATCCCTGCGGGCCGAACTCCCCGGCTGCCAGACCATGATCGTGACCGGCCACGGCCGGCCCGGCCACCTCAAGCGGGCCCTCGCGGCAGGGGTGCGGGGCTTCGTCCCCAAGACCGTCAGCGCCCAGCGGCTCGCCGAGATCATCCGCAGCATCCACGCCGGAAACCGTTACGTGGACCCGGAGTTGGCCGCCGACGCCATCTCCGCGGGCGACTCCCCGCTGACCGCCCGCGAGACCGAGGTACTGGAACTCGCGGGCGACGGCGCCCCCGTGGCGGAGATCGCCCGGCGCGCCTCCCTCTCCCCTGGAACGGTTCGCAACTACCTCTCGTCCGCCGTCTCGAAGCTCGGTGCGGAGAACCGTCATACGGCAGTGCGTCTCGCGCGCGAGCGAGGTTGGGTATAGTAGGTCTCGCGCTACGGCGCAGGCGGACGTGGCTCAGTTGGTAGAGCATCACCTTGCCAAGGTGAGGGTCGCGAGTTCGAATCTCGTCGTCCGCTCCAGAGCGAAGGCCCCGGTCATCAGACCGGGGCCTTCGACGTTTCCCCACGCGGGTCCTTGCGCGCCCTCGCGCGGGCTCCGGTGTTTCACGTGAAACACGCGCGCGAGGCAGTGCAACCGCCCCGCCGAGCGGGTGCTCGACGGGGCGGAGTGGCCGGGCGGTCGTCCGGCGCCCTGCGCGCCACGACCACGCGCTACGACCAGGACGTGCCGGTCAGCAGCTCGTACGCCTCGATGTACTTGGCGCGCGTCGCGTCCACGACCTCCTGGGGAAGCGGCGGGGGCGGCTGCTCGCCGTGCCGGTCCCAGCCGGAGTCCGGGGAGGTCAGCCAGTCCCGGACGAACTGCTTGTCGTACGAGGGCTGCGCACGGCCCGGCTGCCACTCGGCGGCCGGCCAGAACCGCGACGAGTCCGGCGTCAGCACCTCGTCCGCCAGGACCAGGCCGCCGTTCTCGTCGTAGCCGAACTCGAACTTGGTGTCCGCCAGGATGATCCCCCGGTCCCGCGCCACATCCCGCGCGCGGCTGTACACGGCGAGCGTCGACTGGCGCAGCTGCGCGGCGGTCTCCGCGCCGACCTGGCGGGCGACCTCCTCGTACGAGACGTTCTCGTCGTGCTCGCCGACGGCGGCTTTCGTCGCGGGCGTGAAGATCGGGGCGGGGAGCTCCGAACCGTCGGTGAGGCCCTCCGGGAGGGCGAGCCCGCAGACGGTGCGCGACTCGTTGTACTCGACCAGGCCGGAGCCGGTCAGATAGCCGCGCGCCACGCACTCGACCGGGATCATCCGCAGGGACTTGCAGACCAGCGTGCGGCCCGCCCAGTCGGCGGGGGCGCCCTCGGGCAGCTCCGTCGAGATCACGTGGTTGGGGATGAGGTCCGCGAGCTGGTCGAACCACCACAGCGAGAGCTGGGTGAGGACGCGGCCCTTGTCCGGGATCTCCGTGGGGAGCACCCAGTCATAGGCGGACATGCGGTCACTGGCGACCATCACGAGGTCGCCCGCCTCGTTCTGGTACAGCTCGCGCACCTTCCCGGTGTGCAGATGCACCAGGCCCGGCACCTGAAGGGGCTCGGGCTTTTCTACGAATCCGGACACGGTTCCTCCCCGTGGATCTGACCAATCGGTTCCGATTCTCCCGCACGCGGGGGGAGAGGCCGTGGCCAGGGGTGCAGGGAACGGTTCTAGTCCCGTTTGCAGATGCGGTCCAGCAGGTTCGCCGTGGCGCGCTGGACGGCCGGGTCGACATGACCCGGCCGGTCCAGAGCCGGGGACCAGCCGAACGTGCCGGACGCGAAGACGAGTGCCCCGGACGGCGCCCGGTAAAGGGACGTCTCCTGGTGGCGCCGGGCCCCGGCCGCGTCCAGGTACGGGGAGTGGGCGAGCAGGATGCGCTCCTGGTGGTCGGGGAGCGCCGTGCGCGGGAAGTACCGGTCGGCCTCGCCCGCGACCAGGCCCGGCAGCTCGTCGCCCTCACCGGCGCCCGACGCCTCCCACAGCCAGTGGCCGGCGTTCCGCACGACCAGCGGGTACGGCTCGGGGACCCGGCCCGCGTACTGGATGCCGAGCAGCTGCTGCTCCGGCCGGTCCGCCTCCCGCCACAGCGCCGAACGGCCCGGCCCCCGGCGTTTGCGGCACGTCAGCAGGCGGTCCGGCACACCCGACGGGGACGGGGCCAGCTCGACCTGCCAGTACAGGGTGTTGGCGGAGAGGAACACCAGGGACGTGCCACTGTCGCGGGCCGCCTCCACGGCGCGGCGCAGCGGCACCGACCAGTACTCGTCGTGGCCGGGGAAGACCAGGCCCCGGTAGCGGGTCGGGTCGACCAGGCCCGAGTGCAGGTCGGTGGCGTTGGCGTAGGCGAGGTCGTAGCCGTAGCGCTCGGCCCAGCGGATCACGTCGTACGCGTGCCCGATGTGCAGGGGCAGGCCCTGGCCGGCGTACGGGCGGTCGAAGGAGAGCGTGACGGCCGCGTCGGCCTCGCCCAGGAGGCGGCCCTCCTCGTCCCACGCGTGGTACAGGCTCGCGCCCGTACGGCCATCCTCCGGATACAGGTTGTACGCCTGCCACGTCATGTCCGGCAGGACCAGCAGCAGGTCGGCGGGGTGACCGTCGCGGACCGTGAAGGGGATGTGGGAGCGGTAGCCGTCGGCGGTCGTCAGGACGGCGACGTACGCGCCGGTCGACCAGTACGAGGGGATCTGCAGCCGCCAGGACAGCCACCAGTGGTGGCAGGAGACCGTGCGGTCGGCGGTCAGCGGCGGAGGCTGGACGATGCCGGAGAGCCGGGGGCTCGTGGTGACCTTGGCGGCGCCGTCGCCGCCGTAGTGGCCCACGCGGTAGACGTCGGCCGAGAACTGCTGCGGCGGGTTCACGGTGATGTGGAAGTCGATCGCCTCGCCGGGGGCGACGGCCCCGGTCGACGCGAAGCCCTTGATCTGGAGGCCCACGTCGTCGGCGGCGCGCGGCCCGTTCCCCCGGTCGTCGCCCGGGCGGCGGGCCGGCCGCGCGTACCAGGGGGTGATCCGGCCGTCCTCGCCCACGTACTGCTCGGTGCCGCGCAGCCAGGGGAGCGGCCCCTGTCCGTACGGGTCGTTCACGGCATGGGCCAGCGCCCCGGACTCCCACCGCCGAACCTGCTCCGCCCCCATGCTGCGCCCCTCCCTCGACTCCCCCGGTGTCCGGCGAATCCGACGCGCTCGGCGTCGGCCCACAGCACATCACATAACGCACGCGGTCCGTCACCCGTCGTCGTGAAATGACGCGAACGGAACGGAGCGTTCCCGGTGCGGTGCGCGGGGGCGCGCGGAGCCCGCGGGAGCGGGGGTGGCGTGCCGTCAGCCGAGGCGCACGGGTTGTTCGGGGCGGGCGCCCACGGAGGCGAGCCAGTCGCGCAGCGGCTCCGGGTCGGCGTCCTCGATCAGCGCCAGCACGCCGGGGGCGACATCGGCCCGCCGCCGTCCGGAGCCGTCCGCGTCACCGTCGCCGATCAGCAGGACGGGGCCGTCCAGCCAGTCCAGGCCGGGGGCCGCACCCGCCGTGTCGACGGCGGCGCAGCAGACGACGGCCAGCACATGGTCGGCCAGCAGCTCACGGCCGGTGCGCGGCGGCTGGAGCGGGAGCAGCGGCAGGTCGTCGGCGCCCCAGATGGCGGGCCCTCCCGATGTCTCCGGCGCCGGGTCCGCGCCGGGAGCGGGCAGGGGCCCGGCGGCCGGCTCGAACGCGGCCGTCGGCACGACCGGCCCGGCGCCGGAGCGGCCTGCCCTGGAGCCGTTCGCGCCGGAGCGGTCCGCCGGGGCGCGGTCCGCCTGGGAGTGGTCCGGCCCGGAGCGGCCTGTCCGGGGGCCCGTCGCGGCTGCCGTGCCGGTGGTGTCCGTCGTGCCGTCGGGCTGGGCGGGGCCTCGCGGGGCGTGCTCCTCGCGGGACAGCTCCGCGCTCAGCGCGGCCGCCACCGTCTCCCCGTCCTCCGCCGTGGCGAAGTGGTCGAGGACGCGCGTCAGGGTCGGCCCCTCCGGTGCGGGCCCGGTGCCCAGCCGGTCCAGCACGCGGTGCAGGCGCGCGGCCTCCGTGCGCCACTTCCGGTCCACGACCTCCTCCGGATACCGCTGCCAGTCCACCGGCGCCCAGTCCGGCCCGGGCTCGGCGGGCCCGCCGTGGAAGAGGCGGGCGGCCAGCAGCGACGTGGCCTCGTCCACCAGGCCGGGCTCCTCCAGCAGGTCGCACGCCGGGCGCTCGCCCAGCCGCGACGCGAACCCCTCCGCGAGCCGGTCGCGCCGGGACAGCTCCGTGAGCGCCGAGACGACACCGGCGTCCAGCCGGGACGGCCAGCGGCCCATGCGCCAGGCGGGCAGCGCCACCCGCGTCAGCAGCCGGTCCCAGCCCGCGTACGCGAGGCCGACCTGCTCCTGGGCGACGATCCTCAGCCCGTAGTCCACCGCCTGCGCCCGCTCCGACGCCGCCGCGGCCACCCCGCGCTCCATCTCCGCGGCGTGCTCCCTGACGGCCCGGAGCATCAGCCGGGCCACCACGGCCACGGCACGCGCGCCCAGGCGCCGCACCGGACCCGTGCCGGGCCGCGCGGGCAGCGCGACCGCCGCGTCGAGACCGCGGACGAACCGCCGCGCGGCGGCTATGTCCGGGTGGGCGGAGGGGCCCGTACCGGCGACGACCGGCGCCAGCACCGCCCGCAGCTCGCCGACCCGCATCCACCACAGGAACGGCGACCCTATGACCAGCACCGGAGCGGCGCCCGCCGTCCCGTGCACCCCGCCGCCGGATATCCGGTGCGCACGGTGCGTACGGTCCTCCAGCCAGCTGTCGCAGTCGGGCGTGAGCGCTATCGCGGACGGCTCGGGCACCGCGAGGCGGGCCGCGAGGTCCCGCACCATCCCGTACAGGTCCGGCGCGGACGACTCGGCGATCTCCACCGTCGGCGTGAGCGCCGGGCGGGCCCGCGCGACCACCGCGCCGACCGCCACCGCGCCCAGCAGCACGGCCGACGCGGCCCCGGACACCACCCAGCGGGCGGCGTCCCAGGCGGGGCCCTCCAGCTGCCCGGTCACCGCTCCTGCCAGCAGGACGACCGCCAGCGCGGCGGGGAGCACGGCGAGCGCCAGGGCTCTGCCGCGCACGCGCAGCACGGCCCGGGCGCGGGCGCGCGCGGCCCGCGCGCCCCGCTCCTCACCCATGGCGCCCAAGGTGCTCGTCGCGCCCCTGTCGGCGCTGTCGGAACCGGGACCGAACACAGCCGTACGTCACCCCCTCCACCCCCGCGGCGGTTTTGCTCACTCCCCCACTGTGACACCCGCCACTGACATCGCAATGCCGGTGGGCCAAGTGCCGGAACGCCTGCGCGGCACCCTAGTTGGGGCGTCGGCGGCCGTCAGTCGGATGGGTGAGCCGTCACTCGATGGAATGGCTTGGGCAGGGCTCGGGACGGTTCGGGGTGCGGGTGGGTGTAGTGAGGGCCCGGGTGCGCATCGCCACCCGGGCCCTGCCCGCTGACCGGGATACCGGCCGGGTTCTCCTCCGGCCGGCTCTCCGGCCGGTTCAGCTCTGCTCGGCCGCCGCGCGGGCGATGTCCGTACGGTGCTGGGAGCCGTCCAGCCGGATGCGCCCGACCGCCGCGTACGCCCGCTCGCGGGCCTGCGCCAGGTCGTCGCCGGTCGCGGTGACCGACAGGACCCGCCCGCCGGCGCTCACGACCGCGTCGCCGTCCCGCTTCGTACCGGCGTGGAGGACGTACGCGTGCGGGGCGTCCAGCTCCGCGACCTCGTCCAGGCCGGTGATCGGGTCGCCCGTGCGGGGCGTGCCGGGGTAGTTGTGCGCGGCGACGACCACGGTGACGGCCGCCTCGTCGCGCCAGGTGAGCGGCGGCTCGGAGTCGAGCGTGCCGTTCGCCGCGTGCAGCAGCACCCCGGCGAGGGGCGTGCGCAGGCGGGCGAGGACGACCTGCGTCTCGGGGTCGCCGAAGCGGGCGTTGAACTCGATGACCCGCACGCCGCGCGAGGTGATGGCGAGCCCCGCGTACAGCAGTCCGGAGAACGGCGTGCCGCGGCGGCGGAGTTCGTCGACGGTCGGCTGGAGGACGGAGGCCATGACCTCGTCGACCAGCTTGGGGTCGGCCCACGGCAGCGGCGAGTAGGCGCCCATGCCGCCCGTGTTGGGGCCCTCGTCGCCGTCCAGGGCGCGCTTGAAGTCCTGGGCGGGCGTGAGGGGGAGGACGGTGGTGCCGTCGGTGATCGCGAAGAGGGAGACCTCGGGGCCGTCGAGGTACTCCTCGATGACGACGCGGTCGCAGGACAGGGCGTGGGCGCGGGCCTGCTCCACGTCGCTGGTGACGACGACGCCCTTGCCGGCGGCGAGGCCGTCGTCCTTCACCACGTACGGGGCGCCGAACGCGTCGAGGGCGGCGTCGATCTCGGCGGGAGTGGTGCAGACGTAGCTGCGGGCCGTGGGCACACCGGCGGCGGCCATCACGTCCTTGGCGAACGCCTTGGAGCCCTCCAGCTGCGCGGCCTCCTTGGAGGGGCCGAAGCAGGGGATGCCGGCCGCGCGCACGGCGTCGGCGACACCCGCGACGAGCGGGGCCTCCGGGCCGATGACGACGAGGTCGGCGGCCAGGTCGCCGGCGAGGCGGGCCACGGCCGCGCCGTCGAGGGCGTCGACCTGGTGGAGCTCGGCGACCTCCGCGATTCCGGCGTTGCCGGGCGCGCAGTGCAGAGCGGTGACGTCGGGATCGAGGGAGAGGGAGCGGCACAGGGCGTGTTCGCGGGCGCCGCCGCCGATGACGAGGACCTTCACGCCAGCCAGGGTAGCCCGGCGGGCGGTCCGCCCTTTGTGCGGGCCACTGAGCGGACGGTCCCTACTCGTTCGTATATTCCTCCACCACGGTCGCGCCGAGCTCCCGGACGATCAGCTCGTGGCCGGAGAGCGCGGAGTCGACCAGGTCCGGGTCGTCCTCCTCCGGTACGTCGTCCTCGGGGGCGACCTGCTGCGGCGCGGCGGGGCGGTGGGTGTCGTAACCGGCGGCTCCCGGGCCCTGGCCAGCGCCCTGGCCGGGTCCCTGCGTGGTGGACCCCGCGGGGCCCGGAGCGGGGCTCGCGCCGTGGGCGGCGGGGCCGGGCCGTCCGCCGGGGCCCGTGGCGCCCTGCTGGTGGGGCGCGGGGGCGGACTGCGGCTGCTGTGCGGGGCGGGGGGCGCCCTGCGGGCTGTGCGGGGCCTGGGGGGCCGCGTACGGCGCCTGCGCGGCGGACCCGAGGGGGCCGCCGGACGCGGGGCGGCCGTATCCGCCCTGGCCGGGGGCCTGGCCGGCGCCTCCCGACGGGTCGACGATGGCCTCGATCTTCCAGTTCACGTGGAACTGCTCGGCGAGGGCCTGCTTGAGGACCTCCTCGCTGCCGCTGCTCGCGAAGTTGTCGCGGGCGCCGGCGTTGAGGAAGCCGAGCTGGAGGGTCGTGCCGTCGAACCCGGCGACCTGGGCGTTCTGGCTGAGGAGGATCCAGGTGAAGCGGCGCCGGTTCTTGACGGCCTCGAGGATGCCGGGCCACATGTTGCGCGCCTGTACGGCGCCCTGCGCCATGTCGGCGGAGACGCCGGGGGCGGAGGCGGCCGGAGCGGGGGGCGCGGCGGGGGCGGGCGCCTGGGGCTGCTGGTGCGGCGGTGCCTGGTGCGGCTGGGGCTGCGGCTCGGCGGGGCGGCCCTGGCCGGGCGCGGCGGCGGTGGGCCAGGCCCCCGGCTGCCGTACGCCCCCGCCGGCGGCGGGACCGGCGCCGGGACTGGCGCCAGGCGCGGCGGCACCGGGTGCGGGGGCTCCCGGCGCGGGGGCTCCTGGTGCGGCGGCGGTGGGCCAGGCGCCCGGGGCGCGGGACGCGGGGGCGGCGGGCGGTGCGGCGGGGGCCGCGGCGGCAGGGGCTGCGGGCTCGGCGGGAGCGGCGGGCGCCGGGGCGGGCGGAGCCACGGGCGGCACAGGCGCGACGGGGGCCGCGGGGGCCGCGCCGGGGGCCGCGGGGGGCATCCCCGGCTGCGCCTCGCCGCCGCGGACGGCGGCACGCGCGGCGGCGGCGCCTCCGTCGGGCACATGGGCGCCGGGCCCCGGCACGTACCCCATGGCGGGGCCGGGTCCGGCGGGCTGGACGTGCATTCCGCGCTCCAGCCGCTCCAGGCGTGCCTGGACGGAGCGCTCGTCGTCGAACGCGGCGGGCAGCAGCACGCGCGCGCAGATCAGCTCCAGCTGGAGGCGCGGGGAGGTGGCGCCGCGCATCTCCGTGAGGCCGGTGTTCACGATGTCGGCGGCGCGGCTCAGCTCGGCCGCGCCGAAGGTGGACGCCTGGGCCTGCATGCGCTCCATGACGTCGGCGGGGCCGTCGATGAGCCCCTTGTCGGCGGCGTCCGGCACGGCGGCGAGGATCACCAGGTCGCGCAGCCGCTCCAGCAGGTCGGCGACGAACCGGCGAGGGTCGTTGCCGCCCTCGACGACCCGGTCGACCACCTCGAACGCGGCGGCGCCGTCACCGGTGGCGAACGCCTCCACCACGGCGTCGAGCAGCGAGCCGTCGGTGTAGCCCAGCAGGGAGGTGGCCATGGCGTACGTCACACCCTCCTCGCCCGCGCCGGCGAGGAGCTGGTCCATGACGGACATCGAGTCACGCACGGAACCGGCGCCGGCCCGCACGACGAGCGGCAGGACGCCGTCCTCGACGGGGATGCCCTCCTGCCCGCACACCTGGGCGAGGTACTCGCGCAGCGTGCCGGGCGGGACAAGCCGGAACGGGTAGTGGTGGGTGCGCGACCGGATCGTGCCGATGACCTTCTCGGGCTCGGTCGTCGCGAAGATGAACTTGAGGTGCTCCGGCGGCTCCTCGACCACCTTCAGCAGGGCGTTGAACCCCGCCGACGTGACCATGTGCGCCTCGTCGATGATGTAGATCTTGTACCGGCTGCTCGCGGGGCCGAAGAACGCCTTCTCGCGCAGGTCGCGGGCGTCGTCCACACCGCCGTGCGACGCGGCGTCGATCTCGATCACGTCGATGGAGCCGGGCCCGTTGCGCGCGAGGTCCCGGCAGGACTGGCACTCGCCGCACGGGGTCGGCGTGGGGCCCTGCTCGCAGTTCAGGCACCGCGCGAGGATGCGGGCACTGGTCGTCTTGCCACAGCCACGCGGCCCGCTGAACAGGTACGCGTGATTGACCCTGTTGTTCCGCAGCGCCTGCTGCAGCGGGTCGGTGACATGCTCCTGCCCGATGACCTCGGCGAAGGTCTCGGGTCGATAGCGGCGGTACAGCGCGAGGGACGACACGCTTACGACGATATCGGGCCGCACCGACAACCGGACCGCCCCAAGATCGACGGGCCCTGCCCGCGGCCGCCACCGCGAAGATCCCCACCGCGCCGGGCCCGCCCCGCCCGGGAACCGCTCCACCCGGCGGCCGCGCACCCCCGCGAACCCCCGCGCACGCCCGTGAACGCAAGCGCCCCTCACGCACCCGCCAGAGCCGACCTACCCTTGCTGCCTTCCGGCCCTGGGGGAGTTCAGTCAGATAGCGCCACGTGAGGGGCTGGGCCCCAGCGTACCCGATCCGTCGCCGGACGAACGAGTTCGCGAGCACCCCCCGGAGTCATGTAATGTTCCCGGCGGAGGATTCGCCTAGAGGCCTAGGGCGCACGCTTGGAAAGCGTGTTGGGGGCAACCCCTCACGAGTTCGAATCTCGTATCCTCCGCCACGGCTGACCAGCCGAAACGAAGGCTCCGACCGCACAGCGGTCGGAGCCTTCGTCGTTCGCTGGTTGCAGTTTTGGTTGCAGTTGCCCCCGGTGCGGCCTTCGGCCGCCTGGAACGGTCCCCAGGTGTCGGAGCACGAGGCCAGGTCGCTCCTTCCGACAGAAAGGGTCGGACGTCACAGGCAAGCCCTACCGTGGGTGGTGACAGCCGGCGCGTGAGCAAGGGTGCGATGAAGGGGGATCAGCATGGCCGGGCGGATCGAGTGGCCTTCGCTGGTCCCGTGGGAGCGCAAGCTGGTCGTGATGGGGCCCCAGACTCACACCGACTACGGCTGGGGACTAGACGGAGCGTTCGGGGCACGTGCGGGCGTGGCTCTGAAGGATCTGAGGCACAGACCGGTCGTGGTCCTCAGGGCTGAGCGCGGTGCGGGAAAGTCTGAGGCTTTCCGACAGGAGCACGACACCCTGCGTGCCGCTGGCCTGCCCTCCATGTGGGTGGACCTGGGGCGCTGCCAGGATGCACTGATTGCCAGGGACTCACTACAAGCCGCCTTTTCTCCGCCCAAGGGCGAAGGTGAGTGGTTCGTCCTGCTCGACGGCCTGGATGAGGGCCTCAACGCCGTTCCCGCTCTCGCCCAACACATTGCCGCTCGTCTCGGGGCTGTTCCAGAGGCGGCATGGCGGCGGCTGCGGATACGGATTTCGTGCAGGAGCGGGAGATGGCCGCAGACCCTGTACGAGGACCTCGCCCGCTTGTGGAGCCGTGACGATGTCGATATGAGGGGGCTCGCGCCACTGTCCCGCAGTGATGTCGCGCTTGCCGCCAGCATCAGCGGGATCCAGAGTACCGAGTCGTTCATGGGCGCAGTTCAGGAGCGAAGGCTGGTCGCTCTGGCAGTGCATCCTGTCACGCTCAGACAAATGGTCATCACCTACGGTGAGAGCGGCAGCCTGCCCCGGACAGCTCACGAGGCTTACCTGGACGCGTGCCGCCATCTATGCACGGAGAGCAAACGGCCCAATGACCCGGTCATCTTGGACCGACAGGTGCCTGCTGGAGACCTGATGTCGGTCGCGACGCGTATCGCTGCGTCAGCTCAGTTCGGCGGTCACGCTGCGATCTCCGACCACCCGCAGCCGGCCACAGGTGATCTGTCCGTGACGCTGCTGTCCGGTGGCAGCGAACCGGGCCCCCTGGGGGTTGGTGTCGACTGCACTCTGCGTGAGCTGCGTCAGGTTCTCGAGTCCGGCCTTTTCGTCCCCGTCGGGGAGCAGCGCTGGAAGTTTGCTCATCGCAGCTACCAGGAGTTCCTCGCCGCGCAGTTCCTCGCCAACCGGCAAATCCATCCGGAAGTACAGCGAGAACTGCTGTGGATCGGCGCTGGCCCGGCGCGCCACGTCCTCTCGGCGCACCAGGAAGTCGCGGCCTGGCGCTGCGTGAACGACCGTGAGCTCTTCGAGGAGCTACTGCAGGACGACCCCCTCGTGCTGCAGGCGGCTGACCTGCAGGCACTGCCCGACGCCAGACGCGCCGAAGCAGTTGCGGCGTTCCTGGCCCACTTCGAGGACGACGAAACCGCCTCATTCCAGTGGGATGCCCTGCCACGGTTCGCGCACCCCGGCCTTGCAGGCCAGATACGGCGGCTCCTGCACGACCCCACCCAAACAAACCTGCTGTACACCGCGGTGGCACTCGCCGATGCCTGCCACACAGGCGGCCTGGACAGCGAACTGCTGACGATTGCGGAGAACCAGAGCCTGCCTAGTGAAATCCGCGTCCGGGCAATCAGCGCAATCCGGACGCCGGCAGAGGCCGTCATCCGAATCAAGGCTCTTACAACCGACTCGTCGCCGGACGTAGTGGCTGGCGCCTTGGAGCGTCTCTGGCCAGACCACGTCGGCCTGGACCAGTACCTCGACCTGGTTCCAGAACCCGACCCTGCCTACCTCGGCACCGCTTATGCGCTGCACGAACAGCTGCCGACCGCACTCGACCGAAAAGACCTTCGGTCCGCACTCGCCTGGGCACTGCGAACCCTGAGCGACCAGGACAGCACCGGCAGCCGGACCCTGGCCATGGCTCTGATCACTCAGGCCGTACTGAACATGGAGCCAGATCACACCGGGGCCGGGGACCTGGCCGACGACATCGTGGCCGCCATGCTGGCCCTCTCAGAGTGCGGCGACGGCTTCCTCTACTCCACTGAAACGCACGACGCACTGAGCAAACTGGGCCAAGCGTTTTCGCAGCGTCTTCCGACACGTCGGCTGATCGTCCGTAAGCTCTTTCAAAGGGCAACCGAGCACCAGCTGCTGACCATCGATGTCGCCATAGGAGCCCGCAACCTCCTGCCCTACGAGGACGCGCTGTACTGGATGACGCAGTGGGGAGCGCTCTCCCCCTCAGAGCAGAGGCTGGCCGTGTACGCGGTCCGCATCGCCAAGCCTGAAGACCCGGCCGAACTGCAGACAGCGCAATCGGCGCGGGCCGCACATCCCAGCCTGCGTGAAGCCACAGCCCACTGGGACATGCCCCCACCCGCACGTCCGGGCAACGACAGAGCCGCGCAGCTCCGGCGAGATTCCTACAGCGAAACAGCACTCCGGCAGGCGATCAGCCTCGTTCACCAAGCCCAAACGGACGACCTACGCAGCGCGTGGCTCAACGTACTGCGCGAGATTCGCAAGACCGCGGATGGATCCCCCGCTCACCAGCACACGCCGCTGTCCATCGCACGCCAGGCGCCGTCGTACCCGTCGGCCGGCAGCGAACTGGCCCACGAGCTCCAACAGGCGGCCATGTACGTTTTGGCGCACGTGCCGCCGCTCACCGCCGCCGACTTGACTCCCCATGGTTCCGTCGCGTGGCACGCGATGCCAGAGATCACGGCATTCGCCGTCCTGGGGGCTAACGAGACCCTGGCCTTGACCGCCACCGCGGAACACGCGGCGGGCTGGACCATCGCAATCGCATCCGCATCGATCTACGACAACGCCGACGTACAGCTGCGCGACCAACTACTTCCCCACTTCGCCGCACGAGCAGGGAGCGCCCTCGGCGCGCTCCTCACCGAAGTCCTATGTACCGCAACAGCGACCACCGTCCAGGGCATGGTCGGGGGACTCGCAGCCCACGCCCTCGAACAGAGCCGCTCTGCCCTCCTGGCCTGGGCCATCGCCCCCGAGCGCACACCCGAACAATGGGGCCGCACGCTCCACGAGCTCGCCGCCAACCAGGATTCGAAGGCCAGGGAGGTGCTACGGGCCGAGCTCGCCGAGGACCCGGCTTCCCATGCCCCTGACAGCCCCAGCCGCGCACGGTGGCTCGTAGCTGCTCACGCGCTGATGTACCGAGACAACCACCTCGCGACCGTGCTCCCGGATGTGTGGCCCGCTGTTCGCCCGCACCTGTCAAATCCCGAGATCCTCACCCAGCTCCTCAACCGCCTCTCCAGCACCTCCAGCAACTGGCCAGATGGGACCGGTACCCTGACGGCGCGACAGCTCGGCGACCTGTACACCCTGATCCTGGGCCACTTGGGGGCAGGCGTCCTGAAGTCGCCCTACCACCGGGTCGGCATCATCGGCCCCCAGCACCGGCTCCACGACTTGGTCCGCTCCCTGCCCAGCCTCATCGCCAGCCAGGAGACCCCTCAAGCAGCCGCTGAACTGCATCAGCTGGCCGATCTCCACCCCGAAGCCTGGTTCCTCCGCCGCGATGCGCGCTCCACGGCCCGGGCGGCAGCGGCCCGTCATGCAACGCCTCTGCCCCCAGCAGAACTCCTTCGGCTCGCTGACAACGTCCAACTGCGGCGCGTCACCGACGAACGTCAGCTCCACGACATCGTCGTGGAGTCCCTCCACCGTTTCGAGCAAGCCCTCCACCGCCCCAACGGACTCGTCATCGCTCTATGGAACCGGGACCGGCCCGGTGTGAATCACGACCGATGGTGGCCATGCTGGGAGGAGGATTTCAGCGACATCGTCGCCGCCTTCCTGCTCCAGGACATCGGCGGGCATCGCGTAGTGATCAATCGAGAAGTGCAGCTGCGCCGGCCAGGTCTGCCCGGCCTTCGCACGGACATCCAGATCGAGGCGCCCGGCGCCCCAGGCGGCGGCGAAGACCCGATCAAGGTCGTGATCGAGTGCAAGGGCTGCTGGAACTCGTCCCTGCCCACTGCTCTGGCCGACCAGCTCGTCACGGACTACCTGCATACCCCCAGGACCGCAGGCATCTTCCTCGTGGGCTACTTCGACTGCGAGCGATGGGGCATCCACAAGCGGCAATGCCCCGCGCACGGCCACACCTCTAAGCAGATCCATGAATACCAGCAAGAACAGGCCCGGCAGCAACACGCAAAAACAGGATCCGCAGTCTCTGCATTCGTGGTCGACTGTCGCCTGCCTGGGCGAGAGCACGGCGAGATCATCGACCGCGGGTAGCGGTACGTGGCTTAAGACTGAACTTACGGTGGACGCCCCTTTTCTCCGACCACAGCGGTACTCCGGTGCGCAGCAGCGTCCAACCGTAATGTCGGCTTGGCATTAATTCGCCCACGTTGAAGTGGCCGAGGAGACGAATGAGTTCCAGAGCCGTCGCGCGACGCTGCTCATGCTCCCTGTGCACGTCATCTTCGAAGCCCAGGCTGCGTGCCGACGCGTCCTCCGCGTCAAGCCGGGCTTGCCAGTCTCGCTTCGCCTTGTCCGCGCGTGCCACGACACGCTCCGGCGTGTCACCTCGGAGAGGCAGCATGGCAGCGAGCCGAATCTCACGCTCCTTTGCAAATTCCGGCCCGTTCGCCCGGCGCTTCCGCAGCACAGCAAGGTGCTCCTCGCTAGACAGGAAGCCAACCATCGGCGATGGGCAGAGAAAGACCTGTACCCGCCCAAACCGCCCGAACTCGGATTGCGTGTAATCTGCCGCTTGCCCAGCCCACGCATAGTACGAACTGAGATTTCCATCCTGGACTGGACGCTTGAACTCGATCCCGAACGCCGGTTCATCATCAAACCAAGGCTCCGGGTCACGTGGAACCAGAATCGCATCGATTCTCACGGGGTCGCCCCCGTGATGCAGGCCGGTGACCTGCTCCTCAATGTGGAACCACTTATCTAGCGCACCCAGTACGTGGGAACTGAGGTCTCGTTCTGATTTGAAGTTCTCCGCCTTCGGGAATATCCAATCCCGCGCGTAACCGAGCACCGTCCCCCCTAACAGACCACCCACCTTTGATCATGCCCCGTCCCTGCCTGCTGCATGAGCCGCACGCCGGACGATGTCTGAAAGGCTCCTCCTTCCCTTGGCCGCCAAGATCTCGCCGCCGCAGGTTCGCTTAAGACCGACGCCAACACCGGCCCCAAGCGAACACCTCTGGGGAGCGCCGGGGAGGCTCTACCACTCGTCCGTGTCACCGTACTTTCCCGGGTTCTGAGCGCGGTCCACAGCCTGTGAACATGCCTCGACAAAGGCCGCCTCTACAGCGTCCTTGTCCGTGCCTCGCACCTGGGCCGCGACCTCCAGGCCCGTGCCAGTGCGCCAGGCCGAGGCGCGGTCGGTGTAGCGGTCGGTCTCGAAGTCCCAGGCCGGCACCGACCACTGCTCCGGGAGTTCGGTCGCCGCGCGTTCCCCGCCGGGAAGGAACAGAGCTCGGGCGTGGAAGACCACGGCCCGCTCAGGCGCCCGGTCGCGGATGGCGCTCGCACCGCCCGGGCCCTGCTGTTCCCAGCGCCAGCGGTCCCATTCCTCGACCTCGGCAGAGTGATCGGGCCAGTCCTCGCTCCACCGTGCGACGACCTCGTCAGCGTGCTCGCGGTGGAGGAAGGGAACGCGCCGCTCGCCGAGGCGGGCGACGTGGACCACCAGCTCGGCGGGGACGGGGCTCTGGCCGGCCTCCGGCGCGGCGCTACCCGCAGACTGGTTCGTGCCCCACAGGAGGCCGCCCACCTTGGCCGCGGTGTCCTTGAGGACGCGGCTGGTCAGGTGCTGATAGCGGCGGCGCATCCGGGCGGACTTGCCGGGCTCCCAGCCCATGATGGCGTCGACGACCGCGTCGGGAACCCCGAGGATCAGCAGGACCGTCGCCGCGGTGTGGCGGGCGTCGTGAAGGCGGGCATCGCGGACGCCGGCGGCCTTCAGCAGCTCCTTCCACTTGTCGTAGTCCGTGTTCGGGTTCAGGGGCTCGCCGGTAGGCGAGGTGAACACGTAACCCTTCTCCGTCCAGAGGTCGCGGGCCCGGGCTCGCTCGCGGGCCTGCTCCTCCTTGTGCTGGCGCAGGAGCTGGAGGAGCTCGTCGGGGACACCGATGGGGCGCTGGCCGGCGCGGGACTTGGCGTTCTTCGTCTCGCGTCGGGTGTTGATCTTCTGGGGGCAGAAGCCGGGCTTGCGTCCGCAGCGGTCGCCGCAGCCGTGCTTGTAGCGGGGCCGCAGCCGGCCACGCCGTACACGGATGACGCCGAGCTCGAAGTCGACGTCGTCCCACTGCATGCCGAGGACCTCCCCTGGCGCACGCCTAGGGCGAGCGCGATGACCCAGCGGGCGGTGTTGCGGTGCTTGCCCGCTTCGGCGAGGAGGCGCTGGACCTCTTCGACGGTGTACGGCTCGACCTCCTCCTCTTCGACCTTGGGAGCCTTGGCAATGGACCCCGGGTTCGAGGTGAGGTGCTGGCGACGCACGGCCTCGTTGAGAGCGGCGCGGACCGTGCGGTGGGCCTGGTGGGCGGTGCCGGCGGCGCTGCCGTTGTCCTGCATCTTCTTGTAGAACCGCTCCAGATGCTCGGGGTCGAGCTTCTCCAGGCGGTGGGCGCCGAGGCCGGGAATGAGGTGGTGGTAGACCGCCACCCGATATCCGTCGATCGTGTTCTCCGAGACGTGCGCGGCAGCGATGTTCTCGACCCAGTGGGTGAGCCACGTCTTCACGGTCCACGACTGGCCAGCCTTGCGGACGGCCCCCTGGTCGCGCTGGCGCTCCAGGTCGCGGACGACCTTGGTGACCTCGGGGCGGGTCTTGCGGCTGACGTGGCGCCGGTCCGGGGTGCCGTCGTCTTTGACGCCGACGGTGACGTAGCCGTGCCAACGACCGTCCTTGCCCCGGAAGATCGAGGAGGCACCGTTGGGCTGGCGGGTCTTGGCGGGAAGGGACTTGGTCACGCGGCCGTCCCGAAGTCCGACGCGCCGAGCTGGCGGGTCAGGAAGTCGTTCACCGCCTCCGCTGGGATGCGCCGGAGGCTCCCGATCTTGACCGAGGCGATCTCTCCAGCGGAGACGTATTCGTACAGCTTGGTGCGGCCGATGCCGAGGCGGCGGGCAGCCTCCTCAACCGTGAGTGCGACGAGCGTGGCGTCACCGTCGGCGGGGCGGCGCTGGGCCACGAGGGTGCGCAGGGTCCCCTCGGGAACGTCCAGGAGCCGGGGCTATCTGGGCGAGCGGAAGATCGTTTCCGGGCGAGGAGAGGTCCTTCTCTGGCCAGGCGTGGGACGGCGAATCCCGTGCTGGCCGGTTGATCGTTCAGGGATGGGGTTGTGCGGCGCCGACCCCGGCGGAGGCTGACCTCGGCCTCCCGCCAAAGTGCAGATCGGCGGCGGGGCCCACCGCATCGACGGCTTCTTCAACATCGACCTCGTCCCTCCGGCCGACCTCCTCTGGGACATCCGCGAAGGCATCCCCCTCCAGGACGACAGCACCGACGAGATCTTCTCCGAGCACTTCCTGGAGCACATCGACTACCCGCGCTCGGCCAAGCACTACGTCCGCGAGGCCCACCGCGTCCTCGTCCCGGGCGGCTGTGTCATCACCGGCGTCCCCGACGCCGCCTTCGCCCTGAGCCAGTACCCGGCCCCCTGGACGCCACCGACGAGACGATCGAGCGCTGGTACGCCAAGCGCGACTGCCGCGGCGACATCAGCACGCAGCTCGACCTCGTCAACCTCGTCTTCCGCGACCAGGACGACGACCCCACCTATACCCCGCACCTGTGGGCCTACGACCACGAGAAGCTCGTCCAGATCTTCGCCGAGGCCGGCTTCACCACCGTCGAACCCTGGACCTTCGACCCCACTATGGCCAATCCGAAGCGCCGCTGGGGCAGCGTCTACGTCTTCGCCACGAAGTAGCCCCTCAAGCAGCCCGCGGGTCCGGGACGCACCGTCCCTAGCCGGCCTGGCCCCGCGGGCACCACCCACGCCACGGCGCCCCGCATCCGCCCGGCCACGCCGCCGAGGGAGCCACCCGCATGAACCAGGTCCCCCCTTCCATCAGCGAACTCACCCTCGCCGCCACCCCCAACGCCGTCGCGTGGGCCCGACGTCACACGGTCGACATCCTCCAGCGCTGGCGCTTCCCCGACGAGGGGATCGAAGTCGCCCGGCTCGTCGTCTCGGAGCTGGCTACCAACGCGATCCAGCACGCACGCCCCACAAGGACGTCTGAAGCGGCCACTCATTCCGTCGGCATCGGCACGATCGTGCTCATGCTCTGGCCCACCGACGGCGGCATCATCCTCGCGGTCAGTGACCCCGACCCGCGACCGCCGGCACCTCGCGCCAGTGACGCCAGCGCCACCAGGGGCCGCGGACTGGTCCTCATCCAGACCATGGCCAACCGTTGGGGCTACTCCCCCACGCAGCCACACCCCGGGAAGATCGTCTGGGCAGAGGTTCCCGCTCGTCCCAGCAGGGCCCTGGGTGAGCCAGGCTTCGGCGGCCGGCAGGCGGCCCCGATGCTCATCGGGCGAGTCCTGACCGGCCTGCGCGAGCTGTAATCGGGACACGGCGGCAGGCCGTGCCACTTCTCCTCTGGCGGGGAAAGAGGGTCTACACCGAATCCACGACTATTGGATGCCGCACCTCGCTACCCGGCCAAGGGAAAGCCGTGTCAGCAGGTCAGAGCGACAGCTTCGCACTCCACCTTGCAGCCCTCGGAGAGCAGCCGTGTTTCCCGCAGAAGTGATCACACAATGGGTTTTCCACAGGCTCATCGGATCCCGCGCGATCTGGCTACGCTGTGCCCATGGCAACAGAGGTAGCAGCAGCGGAAACGGATCTTGTGGCCCGCACGGAAGCGAGGAGGCAGGAGTCATCTTCGGCTCTTGACCCCAAGGAGCGTGCGAAGCGCGGTCAGTACTTCACGCCCGCCCCCGCTGCGGACTTCATTGCCTCGCTGGCGAGGCTGGACGGCGCAGCCCCGATTCGGCTCCTCGACCCCGGTGCCGGGGCGGGGTCTCTGACCGCCTCGGTCGTATCGCGCATCCTCCGGGAGCAGCCACGAGCCCAGATCACCGTGACCGCGTGCGAGAACGACCCACAGCTTCACGAGCCGCTCTCTGCAACGTTGGAAGACTGCGCGAACACGGCCCGAGCGGCCGGCGGATGGGTAGAGACCACCCTGGTGAAGGACGACTTCATCACCTGGGCGACCGAGGATGCAGGGCTGTTCGGTGAGGATCGGGGTCCGTTCGACCTCGTAGTCATGAACCCCCCGTACAAGAAGCTGGCCGCCAACTCACGTGAGCGGAGGGCAGTCGCTGCGGCCTGCACAGAGACCTCGAACCTCTATTCGGCATTCATGGCACTGGGGATCCACCTCCTCGCTCCAAGCGGCCAGCTCGTCGCCATCACGCCACGAAGCTTTGCGAATGGCCCTTACTTCCGGCCATTCCGCAAATATCTTCTGGACCGCATGCACATTGACCGCGTGCACCTGTTTGAATCGCGAAACAAAGTATTCGCCGATACAGACGTGCTCCAGGAGAACGTGATCTTCTCGGCGACACGCACCGACAAGCCTGACCGAGGCCCCATCATCGTCTCCTCAAGCCGCAGCTACGACGGCGAAATCCGTAGCCGCTCGGTGGAGTACAGCGAGATGGTGCATCCAGATGATGGCGAGCACTTCATCCACATCAGCGCAGACGAGGAAGACGCGCAGCTCGCGGCTACTCACGCCAACCTTCCCGCCACCCTCACACAAATCGACTGTCAGGTTTCGACGGGGCGCGTGGTGGACTTTCGTTCCAAGGAGCACCTGCGAGCCAACCCAGAGGAGGGAGCGGTTCCCCTCATCTACCCGCTTCACATGCGTAACGGCGGAATCCATTGGCCTGTACCGGGTGCCAAGAAAAATAATGCGATCATGCTCACCCCAGACACCGAAAAGATGACTTTCCCGTCTGGTTATTACGTCGTAGTGAAGCGGCTTTCTTCTAAGGAGGAGAAGCGCCGTGTGGTCGCTACCGTTTTCGATCCCGAAGTGACACCACACGCCCGGATTGGATTCGAAAACCACGTAAATGTGTTCCACAGGGCAGGGGCCGGACTCCCCCGGGACGTCGCACGCGGTCTCTGCTTCTGGCTCAACTCCACCCTGCTAGACCGGCTCATTCGTCGATTCAGCGGCCACACACAGGTGAACGCGACCGACCTACGGAACCTCCGCTACCCAAGCGAAGCTCAGCTGCAGGCCATTGGTGGCGAGTGGATAGAGGATGGGTGGCCCGATCAAGAGAAGCTCGACGATCTCGTCGAACGTCACCTAGAGCTGGATGAGACCGTCTCGTCCGGCGAAGCGTAGCGTCCGCGAGCACGGCCACAGAATGGCTTATTAACGTCGGGCATGGCGGAATCTTACCGCCCCTCAAGGTGTGTCCCCATCACCTGTCAGCGCACCCCCAGAGGCCCTGTAGCCTGAGCCGCACTCACTGTATCGATGTGGCTGGGGAGGGCCAGCGAGTGACCAAGGCACAGCAAGAAAAGAAGCTCAAAGAGGCGAAGGAAATTCTCGCCTCTATAGGGATGCCCGCGAAGCAGCAGAACACCCGGACCGCACTGGTCCTGCTTGCGATGTTGGACCTTCGCCCGGATCAGGAATGGGCGGAGGCGAGCTCCAACACCCTCGGCATCACCGAGTGCATGGATTGGATGGCCGTCCACTATCCCGACATCCCGAAAGGGACGAAGGACCCGAGCAGGTACGCACCGAACAGCCGCGAGTCCGTGCGCAAGGAATCCGTCCACCAGCTCATCGATGCCGGCGTCCTCGTCAAGAATTCTGACGCCCCAGGACGAGCCACGAACGACAAGAACAATCGATACCACCCGAGCCAGCTGGCCATAAAGGCGCTGACGACCTACGGGACCTCGGCATGGCAAGACTCGCTCGACGAATTCCACGCCGAATGGAAGAAGCTGATCGAGCTCTGGGCCGCTGAGAGGTCGGTTCACCGAGTGCCCGTCAAACTTCCTGACGGAACGGAGGTCAAGCTGAGCCCTGGCGAGCACAGCGAACTCATCGGGGCTGTCGTCGAACGCTTCGCATCGCAGTTCACCCCCGGAGGCACGGTCGTATACCTGGGCGACACGGGCTCCAAGTGGATCGTCAACAAGCCCGAGTACCTCGCGGAGCTCGGCGTGGTCGTGGATGCCCACGGCAAGATGCCCGACGTGGTCATCCACTACACGGACAGGGACTGGCTGGTGCTCGTGGAGGCAGTCACCTCCACCGGGCCGGTCAACGGTCTACGGGTCGCGCAGCTCAAGAAGCTCTTCGAGGGAGCGCGCCCGGGGCTGGTCTTCGTCACTGCCTTCCAGACGAAGAAGAAGTTCCGACAGTTCGCAGCCGACATCGCGTGGGAAACGGAAGTCTGGGTCGCGGAAGAGGAGACGCACATGGTGCACTTCAACGGCGAGCGCTTCCTCGGCCCCTACGGCGAAACTCACGAATAAACAACGAGGGCCGCCCCGCGAGGCGGAGCGGCCCTCAAGCAGATATCGGCGACGACCTACTCTCCCACGAGGTCCCCCTCGCAGTACCATCGGCGCTGGCAGTCTTAGCTTCCGGGTTCGGAATGTTGCCGGGCGTTTCCCCACCGCTATGGTCACCGAAAAACTACGCGCACGCCCAGGGGCAAGCACTTTCGAGCGATGAGTATACAGGCGGGCAGGTCGTTGGTCGGCCGGCCCGGACGTACCAAGTGGGGCGTGACGTGCACCGTTCCGCCGGGCACCGGCCGCCCCGTCGCCATCGTCCTGCCCACCCATGCCGAGGCCATCGTGGTTGCAGTTCTGGTTGCATTCACCCCCGTCCGGCTCCGTCCGGATGGGTCCACCTCGAACGCTCCGCCACAGGTCAGGACGGGTGCGGCCCGCTCCGGACCCCCGTACGAACATTTGGAAAGCGTGTTGGGGGCAACCCCTCACGAGTTCGAATCTCGTATCCTCCGCCAGTGCCTCACCGGGCACTTTGTCGAAGGGCCCCACCGCTTGCGGTGGGGCCCTTCGGCGTTGTCCCCACGCATGCGCCCCGCTCGCGGAGTTCAGGTGGGGTGGAGGGGGGTCTGGCGGTCGGAGGCGGGCCAGATGTAGGGGAGGTCGCCGGGGACGCCCGGGAAGACCCGGGCGTAGAGCTCGGGCTCCTTGCGGATCAGCGCCGATCTGTGGCTGCGGTGGAAGGCGGCGTCGCCCAGCCACGGCGGGAGTTCCCCGGCGGCCGCCAGGTCCTCCTGGGCGCGTACGGGGGTGTGCGGGCGCAGGGCGGCGTACCCGGAGACGAGGGACGCCGCGCAGCTGTCCTGGTGGCCGAGGTCGCGCCAGACGCGGCACACCTCCAGGCCGTACCGGACCAGCGCCTCCTCGTAGCCGGCCCACATGCGGACCGCCGGGTGCCGGCGCCACCCGTAGCCGGGGACGGTCAGGCCCCGCAGGACCTGGAGCGCCTCCACCCGCTGCTTGCCGAGCCTGCGGCGGTCCAGGGCCCGCGCGGAGTCCCGGAAGTCCGGGTACGGCAGGAAGGTCTGCATCGGTCGCCCCTCGTACGGCGTGCGCGGATGCCGCGCGGGTACCACGCCGCGCCCGGCCCACGCCGGGGGCGGGGTCACGCGGGTGCGGGCCGGGCCGGGGGCGGGGTCACGCGGGTGCGGGCCGGGCCGGGTGCGGGGTCACGCGGGTGCGGGCCCACGTCGCCGGGCCTACGCCGGGTGCGGGCCCACACTGGCCCGGCCCGCGTCGCGCCGGGCCTACGCCGGGTGTGAGCGTCCTCGGTGCGGGGGTGGGTGTGCGCGGTTCGGGGGCGTACGGGATTCCCGCGGCCGTTCCGGGGCACCCGACCGCGCGGACGGCAGCGGAACGGCAGAACGGCGAAGCGGCGGACATGGAAACCCACCAGGACGGCCCCGACCGGGCCCACCAGCGCCCCGAGGGGCTCGACGACGTACTCGTGGAGGCCCTGGGGTCGCTCTCCAAGGCGCGCGAGACGACGGAGCGGGCACGCGGGCACCTCTACGCGTTCCACCAGCTCACCGGCACGGCCGACCTGGAGCTGGACCGGGCCGTCGCCCTGCTGCGCGAGGCGGGCCACCCGGAGTGGGCGGAGCGGGTGGCCACGGAGATCCTGGGCCGCAACGTCATCCCCGGCCACTGGACGTTCCAGATCGTCGAGGCGTACGACGACACGTACTACGGGCCGTTCCGCGCCCTCGAAGGCGCCGCCGTGGACGAGCTGGCCGGAGGGCGCCGCCACCTGTACGAGGCCGAGATGAAGGAGGCCCGCCGCACCCCGGGCCACCCCGACCACACCGCCCGCCCCTCCGACTGACGGTGCGCCCCTCCGACTGACGGGGCAAGCCCTCAGGACTGGCCGGGCGGCCGCCGGCCGGGCGGCCCGGAGTCGTACCCGGGCATCAGCCGATCGGATGATGCCGGTCGGGCGGGGTGGTGGATACCGCGCGGCGCCCGGGGGCGGGAGGCTCTCGGGCATGGGAATCATCGAGGTCAGGGACCTGCGGAAGGTCTACGGGGAGAAGACCGCCGTCGACGGTGTGTCGTTCGACGTCGAGGAGGGGGAGGTCTTCGGCATCCTCGGGCCCAACGGCGCGGGCAAGACCACCACCGTCGAGTGCGTCGAGGGGCTGCGGCGGCCCGACGGCGGCACCGTGCGCGTCGCCGGGTACGACCCCGCCGCCGACCGCGACGCCGTCACGCGGCTGCTGGGGGCGCAGCTCCAGGAGAGCGACCTCCAGCCGAAGATCACCGTGCGGGAGGCGCTCCGGCTGTACGCCGCCTGCTACCCGGAGCCCGCCGACTGGTCCGCCCTCGCCGAGCGCCTCGGGCTCACCGACCGGCTCGACACCCGGTTCGCGAAGCTGTCCGGCGGCCAGAAGCAGCGCCTGTTCATCGCCCTCGCCCTGATCGGCAACCCCCGTGTCGTCGTCCTGGACGAGCTGACCACCGGGCTCGACCCGCGCGCCCGCCGCGACACCTGGCAGCTGATCGAGGACGTGCGGGACAGCGGCGTCACCGTCCTCCTCGTCACCCACTTCATGGAGGAGGCCCAGCGGCTGTGCGACCGGATCGCCCTGATCGACAAGGGCCGGGTCACCGCTCTGGACACCCCCTCCGGGCTCATCGGGCGCACCGCGCGCGGCACGGAGATCTCGTTCGTCCCGTCCGCCCCGCTGGACACGAGGCTCCTGGCCGAGCTGCCGTCCGTCGCCTCGGTCGCCGAGCGGGACGGCGGCCGGATCGTCGTCCACGGCACCGACGACACCGTCCACGCCGTGCTGTCCCTGCTCGCCCGGCTCGGCACCACCGCCCTCCACCTCCGCGTCACCGAGGCCACCTTGGACGACGCCTACCTCAACCTGACGGGACCGGACGCATGACCGCCCTCGCACGCCCCCGCCCCGCCGCCGTCAAGGGCAGCGCGACCGCCGTCCTCGCGGCGGAGGCACGCCTCTTCCTGCGGGACCCCGCCGCCCTCTTCTGGATCCTGGTCTTCCCGACCGCGCTGCTGTGCGTGCTCGGCGCGATCCCCGCCTTCCGGGAGCCGTCGCCCGACCTGGACGGGCTGCGCGTCATCGACCTGTACGTGCCCATCACCGTCCTGCTGGCGATGATCACGTCGGCGATCCAGTCCATGCCGCCCGTCCTCACCGGCTACCGCGAGCGCGGGATCCTGCGCCGCATGTCCACCACGCCCGTGCGGCCCGGTGCGCTCGTCGGCGCGCAGATCGTCCTGCACGGCGCGGCCGTGGTGGTCTCGGCGCTGCTCGCCCTCGCCGTCGGCCGGGTCGTGTTCGGCGTCGCCCTGCCCGGCCATCTGCCCGGCTACCTGGTGGCGTTCGTCCTCGCCGCGCTGGCCACCCTGGCGCTCGGCAGCACCGTCTCCGCCGTCAGCCGCACCACCAAGATCACGCAGGCGGTGGGTTCGGCGGTGTTCTTCCCGGCGATGTTCAGCGCCGGGGTGTGGCTGCCGGTCTCGGCGATGCCCGACACCCTGCAGCGGATCGTGCACCTCACGCCCCTCGGCGCCGCCGCACGGGCCCTCGACCAGGCCGCCGCGGGGGGCTGGCCCTCCTGGACGCACCTGGGGATCATGGCCCTCTGGACGGTCGCGCTGATCGCCGCGGCACGGCGCTGGTTCACCTGGGAGTAGGGCGGGGATGAGGACGACGCTCGAGGAGCGGTGGGCGCAGTTCTACCGGTACGGCCCGTACATCGCGCTCGGTCTCTCGACGCTCGTCTCCGCCGCCACCGCCGATCTGCTGATGACCCGGCGTGAGATGTACGCGGCCGGGGCCCTGCTCCTCGTGTCGCTCGCCCTCCACGTGTGGTGGACCCGCACGGCCGGCGCGACCAGCACGGCCGGCACGGCCAGCGCGACCAGCACGGCCCGCGCGACGCCCAGCACCGGCACGGCCCGCCCGGTGCCCGCGACCGGCACGGCCCGCACGACGCCCAGCACCGGCACGGACCGCGAGGTGGACGGGCGGGGCGGCGTGCGGGTGGATGGTGTCGCCGGGCCGGTGTACTTCGTCGTCCGTACCGTCCTGGCGTTCGCCCTCACCTGGCTCAACCCGTTCTTCGCGATCTACGCCTCGCTCGGCTACTTCGAGTCCCGGCGCGTGCTCCCTCCGCGTGCCGTCCGCGCCGGGCTCCTGGTCACCGCCGTCACCATGGCCGGCTCCCAGTCCGGCGGTCTGCCGCCCGCCTCCCCGATGGGCTGGGCCGCCTTCGCCGCGCTGTTCCTCTTCAACTCCGCGCTCGCCGTCGTCATGGACCACATGGAGGGCAAGGAGGGGGAGAAGGCGGCCGAGCGGGCCGCGACCATCACCGCCCTGGAGGCCGCCCTCGCCGAGAACGCCGCGCTCCACGCCCAACTCGTCGTCCAGGCGCGGGAGGCGGGCGTCGCCGACGAGCGCCGCCGCCTCGCCGCCGAGATCCACGACACCATCGCGCAGGGCCTGACCGGGGTCATCGCCCAGCTCCAGGCCGTCTCCACCACCACCGACCCGGAGGTCGCGCGCCGGCACCTGGCCCGCGCGCAGGCGCTGGCCCGCAGTTCCCTGGGCGAGGCCCGCCGCTCCGTGCACAACCTCTCGCCCGCCGCGCTGGAGCACGACACCCTGCCCGACGCGCTCGCGAAGACCGTCGCGGAGTGGGCCGAACGCACCGGCGTGGACGCCCGGTTCACCGTCACCGGCACCGAGGAGCCGCTGCACGACGAGGTCGCCGCGACCCTCCTGCGGATCGCCCAGGAGGCCCTGTCCAACGCGGCCCGGCACGCCGGCGCCGAACGTGCGGGCGTCACCCTCTCGTACATGGGCGACGAGGTCACCCTGGACATACGGGACGACGGCCGCGGCTTCGACCCGCTCGCCGTGCCGCCGCGCACCGGCACCGGCGGCTTCGGTCTCGACGGCATGCGGGCCCGCGCGGAGCGCATCGCGGGCACGGTCGCCGTCGAGTCGGAGCCCGGCCAGGGCACGGCGATCAGCGCCCGCGTACCGTTGGTGCGCCATGACTGAACGCGACGCCGCGACCGGGGGGAACGTGACCAGCGAGGACGTGAGCACGGAAGCCGGGACGCGGCAAAGCCCGCAGGCCAAAGGAGAGTTGGCGGAGTCGGCCGGTGCCGGGCGGGCCGTGACGCTGCTGATCGTCGACGACCACCCCGTCGTACGGGACGGTCTGCGCGGCATGTTCGCCGCCGACCCGGGCTTCCACGTGCTGGGCGAGGCCTCCGGCGGTGTCGAGGGCGTCGCGCTCGCCCGGAGCCTCGACCCGGACGTCGTGCTGATGGATCTGCGCATGCCCGCCGGGAGCGGCGTCGAGGCCATCGCGGAGCTGTCCCGGCTCGGCGTCCGCTCGAAGGTGCTGGTCCTCACCACGTACGACACCGACTCCGACACGATCCCCGCCATCGAGGCGGGCGCCACCGGCTATCTGCTCAAGGACGCGCCCCGCGAGGAGCTGTTCGCGGCGGTCCGCGCGGCGGCCGAGGGGCGGACCGTCCTGTCGCCCGCCGTCGCCTCCCGGCTGGTCTCCGCCGTCCGCAAGCCGGCCGAACCGGCGGGCGGGGCCCTGTCGGCGCGCGAACGCGAGGTGCTGGAACTCGTCGCGAAGGGCCGGTCCAACCGCGAGATCGCCCGCGAGCTGTTCATCAGCGAGGCGACGGTCAAGACGCATCTGACCCATCTGTACGCCAAGCTCGGTGTGAAGGACCGCGCGGCGGCCGTGGCCACCGCCTACGACCGGGGCATCCTCGGCTGATCCGCCGCCTTCACGCGCGTGTACGGGCGGCGCCCCGGGGCCAGATGACCTCCACCGGGATGCCCCGGGCTCGGGCGAAGGCGACCAGGTGGGCGGTGGCGTCGCGGCCGTCCGTCGGGGAGCCGTCCCAGACGGCCAGGAGGCGGCGGCTAGTGGTGATCATGCGTTCGTCGGCGGCCACGCACGCGTCGCGGCCCTCCGGGTCGTAGGGCATCAGCCGCATCTGCTCGGCCAGCCGGAGCAGTTCGCCCGCCGCGTGGCGGTCGCGGTGCGGGAGGACCGCCGGTACGGAGCCCTGTGCCGGGACCAGCACCACCAGGGGCCTGCCCACCTCCCGCGCGGCGCGGCCCGCCGCCACCGGGAGGCCGGGACCGACCCGTACGACGCCCTTCGCTCCCTCCTCCTGGCGGCGCAGGCGGGTGCGCAGCTCCGCCTCGACCAGGGTCAGCGTCTCCGGGGTCAGGTCGGTGTGCCCGACCATCGCGATCACCTCGCGGCTCGCTTTCCGGCCATGGCGCCTCCCGTTCGTCCGTCGTTCGCGTCCGCTAGTGAACACAGCGGACGCGTCGAGCGGAAGGGCGCATCGGGTCCCCGCCGGGTGCGCGGCGGGGACCTTGGGCCCCCGGCGCCGGGACTTGCGGCTCTGCGGGGGCGGGCGCGCCGCGTGGTTGTGTGGGGGACGCGGGATGGTGCGCCCGGCTCGGCGGTGCCTCCCCGTCCGGACGGCGACGGCCGGGCGCACCCCCGTCCAGGCGCCCACGCCCCGTACGGTCCTCAGTGGGCGTGCGGGACCGCCGGGCGCTCCGGGCGTACCGCCGGGACCAGCGCCGCGCACACCAGCGCGGCCGCCCCCGCCACCGCGGCGCACAGGGTGAACGCGTCGCCGAACGCCGTGACCGCGCCGCGCTCGATGCCCGCGGCCGCCACCGTCGACACGACGGCAACCCCGACCGACCCGCCCACCTCGTGGAACGTGTTGACCACCCCGGACGCCAGCCCCGCCTCGTCGTGGCGCACCAGCGCCAGGGCCGTCGTCGTCGCCGTCACGAAGACCGCGCCCAGCCCCAGCGCCGCCACCGACAGGGCGGGCGCGACCGTCGTGAACACGCCCGGCTCGCCGTCCAGACCGGCCAGCGGTACGCATCCGAGCGCCGCGACCGCCAGGCCCGCCACCGCGACCGTACGGCTGCCGAGGCGGCCGACGAGCCGGGCGCCCAGGTGCGCGCCGATCCCCGTCGCCACGGCGACCGGCAGGAAGACCAGGCCGGTGCGCAGGGCGCTGTAGCCGCGTACGTGCTGGAGGTAGACCGAGCCCAGGAAGAAGAACGCGATCAGCAGTGCCGTCGCGACCAGCATCAGGAACGCGCCCGTCACCACCGGGCGGCGGGTCAGCATCCGCACGTCCATCAGCGGCGCTCGCACCGACCGCTCCACGGCCGCGAACGCCGCGTACAGCGCCACGGCGGCGGCCAGCGGCAGCAGTGTGCCCGTGCCGGTCCAACCCGACTCGCCGGCCCGCACCAGGCCGTAGATCAGCGCCCCGGTCGCGGCCGTCACCAGCAGGGCGCCGGGCAGGTCCAGGCGGACGGGCGCCCCGTCGGCCGCCGGGGACCGCCGGGCGGGCAGGACCGAGGGGAGCGCCACGAGCAGGGCGACGCCCACCGGGACGTTCACATGGAAGATCCAGGGCCAGCCGGGGCCCGCCGTCAGTGCGCCGCCCACCAGGACGCCCGCCGCCGCGCCCGTACCGCCCAGGGCCGCCCACACGCCGAGCGCCTTGTTCCGCTCGGGCCCGTGGAAGGTGGTCGTGACCAGCGACAGCGCGGCCGGCGAGAGCAGCGCGGCGCCCACGCCCTGCGCCACCCGGCCGGCCAGCAGCGTCGTGGCGTCACCGGCGAGGCCCGCGGCCAGGGAGGCGGCCGTGAACAGCGCGAGCCCGGCGAGCAGGACGCGCCGCGCGCCGTACGTGTCGGCGAGTCGGCCGCCGAGGAGCATCAGGCCGCCGAAGCACAGGGTGTACGCGGTGACCGTCCAGGTCAGCGTCTCCCGGTCGAGACGCAGGTCGGCGGCCATGTCGGGGAGCGCGACATTCACCACGGTCACGTCCAGGACCAGCATGAACTGCGCCACGCAGACCAGTGCCAGCGCCCACCAGCGGCGGGGCGGCGGGTCCGTGGCGGAGGCGTGGTGGGCGGAGGCGTGGTGGGGGGACGGGTGGCCGGGGGAGGTGGAGTGCTCGATGGAGTCCATGAACTGAACTGTACGGTTCAGTTCATGTGAACTCAAGTGTTCAGTTCTGCGCTAGCCTCGGGACATGAGCGGTACCGACAGCAAGCCCGCGCCGTCCGGGCCCCGCGCCGCCCGCAAGCGCCGGGCCATCGTGGAGGCGGCCCGCACCCTGTTCCTGCGAGAGGGCTTCGGCGTCGGCATGGACGCCATCGCCGCCGAGGCCGGGGTGTCGAAGGTGACGGTCTACAACCACTTCGGCAGCAAGGAAGCCCTGTTCACGGCCGTGGTGACCGGCGCGCTGGACGACGCGCTGGGGGGCGACGACTCGTCCGCGGCACTGGACCGGCTCGCGGACGCAGACGATCTGCGCGCCGCCCTCCTGGAGGCCGCCCGCACCTGGGTCGGCGCCGTACGGGCCAACCAGGACGTGGCCGCCCTGCGGTCCCTGGTGGCCACCGAGCTCCACCGCTTCCCACAGCTCGCCGGCGCCTGGCGGGAGCACGGGCCCGCCGGCCACCACCCGGCCGTGGCCGACGCCCTGCGCGCCCTCGCCGACCAGGGCCGCCTGCGCGTACCGGACCTGGAGGTCGCCGTCATCCAGCTGTACGCGCTGCTGGTGTTCCCGCACATGGTCTTCGGGCAGTACGGCGCCGACCTGGACGAGGAGTTGGCGGAGCGGCTGCTCACCAGCGGGGTGGACATGTTCCTCGGCGCGTACGGGACCCGGGGCGCGGCCGGGGGCTGATCACCCGGTACGGGGCCGGGGCCGCCGGGCTCCGGGCCGGGGCGGCTTGAACAGGGCCGGGGCGTCTGGGCGGGCGGGCAGGGGTCGTCCGCCGGTACGCCGAAGGCCCCGGCCGCGCGGGGGCGGTCGGGGCCTTCGTACGGGTCGTCCGGACGCGGGCGCCATTCAGGTGGCCGGGCCCGTCGGGCGTCAGGCGTCAGGCGTCAGACGTCCGTCCGGCGTCAGGCGTCAGGCGTCCGTCGTGCGGCGGCGGCGCGTCGCGAAGACGGCGGCCGCGCCCAGCGCCACCGCCGCGCCGCTCGCGGCGGCGAGGCCGCCCAGGGCGTCGGACGAACCGGTCTTGGCGAGCGTGCCGGACGTGGCCGTCGTGGTGGTCGTACCGCCGGTCAGCGGCGTGGTGGTCGTACCGCCCTGCGGCGCCGGCGTGTTGGGCGTCGTGGTGGGCGCGGGCGTCGCGGCGGGCGCCACGACCTGGAACTTGTGGGACTTCAGCGTCGTGTTCGCGCCGCAGTCGTCGCCGCGCTCGTACCAGCCGTTCACCTCCAGCGAGCCCGACCAGTCCTTCAGCGAGGCGGCGGGGTTGAGCCGCAGCTTCAGGTCGGCGTGGGCGCCGGGCTCCAGCTTGCCGACGTTCAGGGCGATGCCCCACGAGTTCCAGTCGCGCCACTTGTCGGACGTGGCAGCGAGGTACTGGGGCTTGAAGAGGGGGACGAGCTTCGCGCCGCCCGGCTCCAGGGTGACCCGCCCGTACGCGCGGTCCACCGCCTTGCCGGTGTTGTTCGTGACCCGGACCGTGAGGTCGACGGTGGTGCCGGCGGTGACCTTCTCGGGCAGGCCGGTCAGTTCGGCGACGAGCGCGTCGTCCCCGGCGCACATGCCGTCGTCGTCCTGGTCCTTCTTCGCGTCGGCGAGCGCCTTCTCGGCGGCGGCCAGGTCGGCGGCGGCCTTCTTCACGGCTTCCGTCAGCACGCTGTACTGCCGTGCCATGGCGACGCGCCGGTCGTCGAACGCGGTGCGGGCGTCGGCGCGCTTCTGGTCGGCGAGGGTCTTCGCGGCCGCGGCGGTGTCGGCGGCCGTCTGCGCGTCTGCGACGGCCTTCTCCGCGGCCTTGCGCTCCTCGTCCGTGGCCGTGCCGGGCAGGGCCGCGAGCTTCGCCTTCGCCTCGTCCAGGGCCTTCACCGCGGCGGTGTGCGCGGCGGCGGCCTCGGTGGCGGCCTTCTCGGCGGCGACGAGCGCGATCGCCTCCGGCCAGTCGCTCTCCTTGTAGTCCTTCCTCAGCTCCTTGACGAGGACCTCGTAGGCGGCCTCCTTGGCGGCCACCGCCTCCTCGTGCGCCTTGCGGGCCTTGGCCACGGCCTTCTCCAGGTCCGCGATCGACGGGCCCTTCGCGAAGGCGGACGGCTCGGCCACGGCCGGGGGCGCGGGCGGCGGGGTCACCGTGGTCGCGTGCGCCGGGGCGACGGCGGCGAGGAGGAGGACGGGCGCGGTGACGGCAGCGGCGACGGCCGTTGCGAGAGTACGTGTGGTCTTCACGGATGCTCTTTCTCGGGAGCGGGCGTCGTGAACGCGACGGTGCACGTCGGTGATCGTACGATCGTACGGAGGAAACGTCCTCGCGCAGGCGGGAGTTGGGCGCGGCCCGGACCGCCCGGTCGCGGAATGGCGCACTCCACCACCGGGCATTGCGGGCAATCGACGCAGTTGCCCACGCACCCCCGGTTTTCTGTGTGGGGATTCTCATCGGCGCCCGGGCGGCCGCCGGCCCACGGCGGCCCGGCCCGGCCCGACGCGGTGCCGCCCGGAGCGCACCGCCGCGGTGCCGGCCGGCCCGCGTCAGTCGCAGACGTGCCGGTCGCGCTCGGGCGAGTACAGGTGGCTGTCGCGGAACTGCGTCGCCGCGAGCGTCCGGCCGACGAGGATCACCGCCGTACGCGTGATCCCCGCGGCCTTCGTCTGCCCGGCGATGTCCGCGAGCGTGCCGCGCAGCACCACCTCGTCGGGGCGGCTGGCCATCGCGACGACGGCGGCCGGGCAGTCCTCGCCGTAGTGCGGGACGAGTTCGGCGACGACACGGTCCACGTACCGGGCCGCGAGGTGCAGCACCAGGAGGGCGCCGCTGCGGCCGAGGGTCGCCAGGTCCTCGCCCTCCGGCATCGGCGTGGCCTGCTCCGCGATGCGCGTCAGGATGACGGTCTGGCCGACCGTCGGCACGGTCAGCTCCCGCTTGAGAGCCGCCGCGGCCGCCGCGAACGCCGGTACGCCCGGCACCACCTCGTACGGGACGCCCGCCGCGTCCAGGCGGCGCATCTGCTCCGCGACCGCGCTGAACACGGACGGGTCGCCGGAGTGCAGCCGCGCCACGTCGTGTCCCGCCTCGTGCGCGGCGACCAGCTCCGCCGTGATGGCGTCCAGGTCCATGCGGGCCGTGTCGACGAGCCGCGCGTCCGGCGGGCACTCGGCCAGCAGTTCCCGGGGCACGAGGGAGCCCGCGTACAGGCACACCCGGCAGGACGCGAGGGTCCGGGCGCCCCGCACCGTGATCAGGTCGGCGGCGCCGGGGCCCGCTCCGATGAAGTAGACCGTCATTGCTGTTCCTCTGCTCCCGCCTTCGTTACGGACCACTGCGTGACCGGCATCGCCTGCCGCCAGCCGGTGAAACCGCCCACCGGCACGGCGTGCGCGACCGCCAGCCGTACGAGCTCGCCGCCGTGCCGCCGGTACCGCTCGGCGAGCAGCGCCTCCGACTCCAGCGTCACGGTGTTGGCGACCAGGCGCCCGCCGGGGCGCAGCGCCTCCCAGCAGGCGTCGAGCAGGCCGGGCGCGGTGAGGCCGCCGCCGATGAACACCGCGTCGGGCGCTTCCAGTTCGGCGAGCCCTGCGGGTGCGGCCGCGGTGACCACGCGCAGGCCCGGCACGCCGAGCGCGGCGGCGTTGCGGGCGATGCGCGCGGCGCGCACCGGGTCGCGTTCGACGCTGACGGCACGGCAGGTCCGGTGGACGCGCATCCACTCGATGCCGATGGAACCGGAGCCTCCGCCGATGTCCCACAGCAGTTCGCCCGGCGCGGGCGCCAGCGCGGCGAGGGTGGCGGCGCGGACGTGGCGCTTGGTGAGCTGCCCGTCGTGTTCGTACGCGTCGTCCGGAAGGCCCGGTACGGCTCCGAGGCGCGGCGCGCCGGGGGCGCGGACGCACTCCACGGCGACGAGGTTCAGGGGGTCGCCCGGCGGGTGGGGCCAGTCGTCGGCGGTGCCGTGCAGGGACCGCTCGCTCTCCGGGTGGCCGAGCTGCTCCAGCACGCTCAGGCGGCTCGGGCCGTAGCCGCGGGCGCGCAGCAGGGCGGCCACCTCGGCGGGGGTGGACGCGCCCGCGCTGAGCACGATGAGGCGGCGGCCGTCGTGGAGGGCGGCGGACAGGGTGTCGAGGGGACGCCCGACGAGGGTGACCGTCTCGGTGTCCTCCTGCGGCCAGCCCATGCGGGCGCAGGCGTACGCGACGGAGGACGGGTGCGGCAGGACGCGCAGCCGGTGCGGGCCGACCGTCTCCGCGAGGGCGCGGCCGATGCCGTGGAACATGGGGTCGCCGCTCGCCAGGACGGCGATGGACCTGCCGGCGTGCGCGGCGAGGAGAGCGGGGACGGCGGGGCGGAGGGGGGTGGGCCAGGGGACGCGCTCGGCGGTGACCTCGGGGGGGAGGAGGTCCAGTTGGCGGGTGCCGCCGCCGAGGATGACGTCGGCGGTGCGGAGGGCGGTGCGGGAGGGTTCGGGGAGGCCGGGCCACCCGTCGGCCCCGATCCCCACGACGGTCACCACCTGGCCCTGGGCGAGGGCGGTGCCCTCGACACCAGGGGCGGTGCCGGTGCCTTCGGCGGGGGTGGTGCCGGTGCCGGGGGCGATGCCGGTGCCTTCGGCGGTTGCGGTGCCGGTGCCGGGGGCGTCCTGGCTGCTGGGTGGCCTGCTCACGGGCCGGAACCCTACCGGCCGGGTGCGGGGCGGGTGCGTGGCGGGGCTGCCCAGGGCTTGCTCCGAGCCTGCGGGTCCCGCACTCGGCCCGCCTCCCCGGCGCTGGACCCCACCACGGGGTTCGCCCCTTGTGGGGTCCAGCGCCCCGCACGGTGCCGGGTCGCCGCCCCGCTGCCGGGAGGGTGCCTCCTTGTGCGTCAGGCACTGGAAGCGGCACCCGCCAGGTCCGCTGTGCCCACCCGTTCCGCCCCAGGCGGAACGCATGCCCACAGCGGAGCGGACGCAGCGGCCCGCAGGGCGTTGCCGTCCAGGGCGCCACGCCCTGGACGGACTCGGGGCCATGGAGCCAGGGCCCAGGCAGAGCTCGGCCGCACGGGGCCACGGCCCCAGGGGGTTACCCCGTTACGTGGGCTACCGCGCAGGTGGTGTTGTCGGGGGCGCCGTGCTCGTGCGCGGCGGCCACGAGCCGGCGGGCGGCGTCCTCGGGGGTGGCCGCCGAGGCCAGGACGTCCAGGATCCGCTCCTCCGGCACCACCGCCGACAGCCCGTCCGAGCACAGCAGGTACCGGTCCCCCGCCCGCGCCTCCTGCAGCCGCACCTCCGGCGCGCGCCCCGACTCCTCCGCACCGTCCAGCGCCCGCAGCAGCAGCGCCCGCTGCGGATGCGACGCCGCCTCCTCAGGGGTCAGGCGCCCCTCGTCGACCATGGCCTGCACCACGGTGTGGTCGTGCGTGACGCGGTACAGCCGCCCGTCGCGCAGCAGGTAGGCGCGGCTGTCCCCGACGTGGACCAGCGCCAGCCGCGAGCCCGTCCACAGCATGGCCGTCAGGGTCGTACCGGACCCGGCGTAGCCGCGTACCGCCTCGTTGGCCCGCAGCACCGCGTCCTCCAGGGCGTTCAGCAGGTCGCCGGCCCGGCCGGTCGCCGAGGCCTCCAGCGGGCGGAGCGCCTCGATCGCGGCGGCGCCCGCGTCGGCGCCGGACGCGCCGTACCCGTCGGCGACCGCGAGCAGCCGCTCACCGGCGTACGCGGCGTCCTGGTTGGTCTCCCGCACCAGTCCGCGGTCCGTGACGGCGGCGTAGCGGATGGTCGGTTCCCTCGTGGTGGTCATCGTCTGCTCCCCGTTTCCCGGAAGGTGTCCTGACAGGTGGTCCACGAGGAAGGAGGCGAGGTCGCGGCGGGCCGCCGTGTCGGCCTCGACGCGGGCCCAGTACGCGCGGACCTCCCGCGCCGCACCGGCCGGGTCGGACGCGTCGTACAGGTCGCACACCGCGCCGATCCGCGCCAGCGGCATCCCGATCCGCCGCAGCCACGCCACCAGCCGCGCCCGCTCCAGCTGCTCCGGCGCGTAGTAGCGGTAGCCGCTGCACGGGTCGACGCGGACCGGCCGCAGCAGGCCCAGCTCGTCGTACCGGCGCAGTGCCTTCGCGGACAGCCGGGCGGCACGCGCGAACGCGCCGATGGTCAGCAGGGCCACGTCCCGTCTCCTCCCCCGCCGGGCTCCCCGCCCGGCACGCACCACGCTCCGGCTTCCCGCACGGGGAAGGTCAAGCGCTTGTCACCGGCGGGCTCACCTCCGGTTGTACAGCCGCATCGTGACCGCCCCGAAGACCAGCACGAACACCGCCGACCAGCCCAGGGTCCAGGCGATGTCGGCCATCGGGCGGGCGCCCGCCATCAGCTCGCGCACGGAGGTGGCGAGATGGGTCATCGGGCTGTTGTTGACGAACGCCTGGAGCCAGCCCGGCATGGTGCGCGGGTCCACGAAGACATTGCTCAGGAACGTCAGCGGGAAGATCACCATCATGCTGACGCCCATCACGGATTTCTCACTGCGCAGCAGCAGGCCGAACATCGTCCAGATCCACGAGAACGCGAACGAGAAGACCATCAGCAGCGCCACCCCGGCCAGCACCCCCGCGACCCCGCCGTCGGGCCGGTAGCCGATCAGGAGGCCCACGGTCAGCATCACGGCGGAGGCGATCAGATAGCGGACCACATCGCCCAGCAGGTAGCCGACCATCGGCGCGGGCCGCCAGATCGGCAGGGTGCGGAACCGGTCGAAGACGCCCTTCTCGATGTCCGTGTTGACCGAGACGCCGGTGTACATGGTGATCATCACGACGCTCATCGTGAGGATGCCCGGCAGCAGGAACTGGATGTACGACGACACCGAGCCGGCGAGCGCCCCGCCGAAGAGGTACGCGTACATCAGCACCATCATGATCGGGAAGGCCGTCACGTCGAAGAGCTGCTCCGGCACGTGCTTGATCTTCAGCATCGCCCGCCAGCCGAACGTCAGCGAAGCCGACAGCGCGGACGGGCGGGGCGGGCGCCGGTCCGCGCCCGTGACGAGCAGGGCCGCCAGTTCGTCGGCGCGCGGCGCGGCGAAGGCGTTCTCGTCGGCCGGGCGGGCCCCGGCGGGAGGCTGCTGCGACTGGGACGCCGTGGTGCTCATACCGGGCCCTCCTTGCCCGTCAGCGCCAGGAACACCTCGTCGAGGCTGGGCTGCCCCAGCGCGAAGTTGTCGACCGTGACCCCCGCGCGGGCCAGCTCCGCCAGGGCCCGCGCCGCCTGCTCGGCCGCGCCCAGCTCGGTACGGTGCCCGTCGACCGTCGCGGTGAGCGCGACCGGGTCCGCGTCGAGCTGCACGGTCGCCCCGAGCGCCTCGGTCAGCACCCGCACGGCGCGCTCCCGCTGGCCCGGTTCCCGGAGCCGTACGTGCACGGAGCCGGAGCCGACGGACGCCTTCAGCTCGCCCTTGGTGCCCTCGGCGATGACCCGGCCCTTGTCGATGACCGCGATCCGGGACGCCAGCTGGTCGGCCTCGTCCAGGTACTGCGTGGTGAGCAGCACCGTCGTGCCCTGCGCGACGACCGCGCGGACGATGTCCCACACCTGGTTGCGCGAGCGCGGGTCGAGGCCCGTGGTCGGTTCGTCCAGGAACAGCAGGTCCGGGGTGTTCAGGATGGACGCGGCGATGTCGATGCGGCGCCGCATCCCGCCCGAGTAGTGCTTGACCTGCCTGCCCGCGGCGCCCGAGAGGCCGAACGCCTCCAGCAGCTGCGCCGAGCGGTCGCGGGCGGCGGCGCGGGAGTGGCCGAGCAGCCGGCCGAGGAGGACCAGGTTCTCGGTGCCGGTCAGGTCCTCGTCGACCGACGCGTACTGCCCGGTCAGGCTGACCCGGCCGCGTACCTCGTCGGCGTCGCGCACGACGTCCCGGCCGAAGACGCGGGCCTCGCCGCCGTCCGGGCGCAGCAGTGTGGCGAGCACCTTCACGGCGGTCGTCTTGCCCGCGCCGTTCGGGCCGAGCACCCCGTACACCGTTCCGGCGGGGACGCGCAGGTCGACGCCGTCGACGGCGCGGGTGGCGCCGAAGACCTTGACCAGGCCGCGGGTCTCCACGGCGAGGGCGGACGCGGGGGGCTGCGGGGTCATGTCACGGGTCCTGTCGGTGCCTTTCGGTCCCTGTCGGTGCTTCGGGTCCCTGTCGGTGCTTCCGGTCCCTGTCGGTGCCTTTCGGTCCCTGCCGGTCGTCGACGGCGCGGTGGCCGTCGGCCCGGTCGTCGCCGGCGCGGTGGTCTGCGGGTGGCGTACGGGTGGCCTGTGGTCGGCCGGGGGATGACGGGCGCGGGGCGGGCCGGGGGCCTCGCACCGGCCCGGTTCACTCGTGCGTGTAGAAGACGTAGAACGCCGCCACGCCGATCGCCGCGCCGACGATCAGGCCGATCACGGCGCTGGTGAGGAGGCTGCCTCCGGCGAGGCTGCGCAGCAGGCCGATCGCGACGCCGCCGAGCGCCCCGTACGCGAAGGCCCGCGTCTCCCTGGGCAGGGCGCGCTGCCTGCGGCCCAGGGTGTGGCAGAGGGCGCCGAAGACCGCTCCCGCGACGAGGCCGAAGAGGACGTCGCCCCAGTCCGTCGGGCCCTCGCCGCGGTGCAGGAACCCGGCGTACAGGGCGTACACGAGGGCGAGCGCGGCGGGAAGTGCCCAGCTCAGGGTGGTGGTGCCGCGCCTGTGGGCGGTGGTGGCCGCGGTCGCGCCGTGGTCCGTCCCCGGGCGGGGGCGGCGGCTGCGGCGGTGCCGGGCCGGGGCTGCGTGGGCGCCCATGGCTGCTCCTTGACGACGTGGCCGCGCGTGCGGGGCGGTCCGGCACGCCCCTCCGCACGGGGCAGCGCGACGCGGCCCCGCCGTGCGGGAGCGTCCGGCGTGCCCCGCCGTGCGCGGCCCTCCGACGGCTGTCCTCCCAGGGCACACCCGCCCGGGTGAACCGGCAAGTGGATCAGTGGGTGGCCGGCGGCGCGCGGTGCGGGCGGCGCGGGTGATCCGCCCCGGACCGAACGGTTCCGGCGACGGCACTACGATGCGGCTGTCTCGCGCCACTTCCCCCGCCAGTCAAGGACGTTCGGCATGCGCAACCCATCGGGCAGAGGGCTCCGGCCCAATGCGCTGGGCACGTTCGACACCGTCGTCATGGCGGTCGCGGGCAGTGCCCCGGCCTATTCGCTGGCCGCGACGACGGCCGTGCTCGTCGGGGCCGTCGGGTTCGCGGCGCCGGCCGCGCTGCTGTACTGCGCCCTGCCCATGCTGGGCATCGTGCTCGCGTACGGGCGGCTCGGGCGGATCGACGTGAACGCGGGCGCCGCCTACTCGTGGGTGGGCCGCACCCTCCACCCGTTCCTCGGGTTCCTGTGCGGGTGGGCGCTCGTGGTGGCGGCGACGCTGTTCATGGTGGCGGGTTCGCTGCCGGCGGGGGCGCTGACGCTGTCGCTGTTCGCCCCGGAGCTGGCGGGCGACACCTGGCAGGCGACGGCGGTCGGGGCCGCGTGGTTCACGGCGATGCTGCTGATCGTGCTGGGCGGGGTGCGGCTGACCGTACGGGCGCAGCTGATCATCTCCGGGGTCGAGCTGCTGCTCCTGGTGCTTTTCGTGCTGGGCGCGGTGGTGCACGGCGGCGCGGCGGCGGCGTTCGACTGGTCGTGGCTGGGCTTCACGCACTTCGACGGGGTGTCGGGCTTCGCCTCGGGCGCTCTGATCGCGGCGTTCTCCTACTGGGGCTGGGACATCACGAGCAACCTCAGCGAGGAGACCCGCGACAGCCGCCGCACGGCCGGCCTCTCGGCGCTGCTCGGCGTCGGCGTGGTGTTCCTGCTGTTCGAGGCGTTCACCATCGCCGTCAACGTGCTGCTGACCAAGGAGGAGATCACCGCGGGCGGCGGGGCGAACACCCTCGCGCTGCTCGGTGACGCGGTCTGGCCGGGGCCCGGCGGGAAGCTGCTGATCGTGGCGGTGCTGCTGTCGACGGTGGCGACGCTGGAGACGACGCTGATCCAGGTGACGCGGACGCTGTTCGCGATGGGCCGGGACCGGACCGTGCCTGCGGCCTTCGGCCGGGTGCACCGCCGCTGGAACACCCCGTGGGTGGCGGTGACGGTGGTCGGCGCGGTCGCGCTGGCCCTGTTCGTCGCGTCGAACGCGCTGGGCTCCGTCGGGGACATCCTCGAGGGCGCGGTCGGCGCGATGGGCCTGCAGATCGCGTTCTACTACGGCCTCGCCGGGATCGCCGCCGTCGTCGCGTACCGCCGGATGCTGCTGTCGTCGGTGCGGGAGTTCCTGCTGGGCGGGGTGTGGCCGCTGGCGGGGGCCGCGTTCATGCTGTGGATCTTCTACGAGTCGCTGGCCGAACTGTCCACCGCGTCGGTCGCTATCGGCCTCGGAGGTCTCGCCGCAGGTCTCATTCCGATGACCTGGTACTGGCGGAGGGGCAGTTCGTACTACCGTCCGGCAAAGCTGGACGCGGTACGGACGCTGGCGGCGGAGGCGGACGTGCCGTACGGCGACGTACCGCGGCAGCACCGGCCGGCCGCCGACGAGACCCTGGCGACCGACTTCTGACCACGCGACTGACCACGCGATCGGGGGGAGAAGGCATGGCCGCACGCCACCGCGCCACCGGAGGGGGACGCCCGGAACGCACCGGCGGCACCGGGAAGCCGCGTCACGGGCGCGGCACGAGACGCGCCTTCATCGGCCGCGCGGGCCGCTCCGCGCGGGAGGACCGCTTCATCCCCGATCTGGACCCGTACTTCGGGGACGAGGCGCTCGGAGACGTACGCCACGACATCGCCATCGGCCGCTGGCAGGGCGTACGGGACCTGCTGCGGGACACCGGGGACGACTGGCCCCGCCGGACCCACCGCATCCGGCTCCTCGCCCACATCGCGGCCGGCACGTCCGCCGTGGAGTCCTGGCGGGCCGCCGAACCGGACAACCCGGACGCGGCGGTGCTGCGGGCCGCGACGGAGGTGGTACGGGTCTTCGACGCGGCCATCGCGGCCGGCCGGGGCGCCGCCGTGGACGCGGCCCGGCTCGACTCGACCGTCCTGGCGTGCCTGTCCGCCGCGGACGCCCGGCCCGCCGACCCGATGCCGTGGGTGTCGCTGCTGACGGTGGCCCGGCTGTACGAGGGCGGGGTCAGCCGGGCGGAGCTGCGCCGGTGGTGGGACGAGCTGCGGCGGCGCGACCCGCACAACTCCGAGGGCCATGTGCAGCTCCTGCGCTACTGGTCGGCGCGGTGGCACGGCACGCACGGCTCGATGTACGACTTCGCGCGGGACGCGGCGGGCGCGGCGCCGCCCGGCTGCCCGCTGCCGGTACTGGTGCAGATCGCCCGCGTCGAGGAGTACCGGTACGTGGTGGACGGGGCGCTCGGGCGCGGCCGGGGGCCCGGCTCGGTGCGCGGCTTCGACCAGCACTGGAAGCACGAGCTGGCGGTGACGGAGGTCCGGCGGACCTGGGAGCGCTGGATCGCCGAGCGCGCGCCGGGGCCGGTCCGGCCCGAGGAGGTGGAGCTGCTCAACTACCTCACGCACGCCGCCTGTTACGCGGGGCGGCTGGAGATGGCGGAGTACCTGTTCGGGCTGCTCGGGCCGCGGGTGTCCCGGGTGCCGTGGTCGTACACGGGTGATCCGGCGGAGCAGTTCACGAGGTGGCGCGCACAGGCCCGCGCCACCCCGTGAAGCCCCTTCCCCGGACCGGTCCGGCTGCCGTGCGGGCCGGCCCGGGGCGGCCTGGTACTGCCTGGTACTGCCTGGTACTGCCTGGTACTGCCTGGTGCGGTACGCCCGGCCGTGACCGGGCGGTCGTGGCTGGGCGGTCGTGACCGGCTGGCCGCTGGCCGGGTGGTAGCTGGCCGGCCGGTCGTGGCCGGGCGGGAGGGCGGGCGCCCCGGGCTCCGGTGGGCGCCCGCCCGGTCCGCCGCGGTCAGACGCCGATCGGCCGGCCGTCCTCGCGGTAGACGGCGACGACCGAGGGGCGGACCAGCTTGCCCGGGCCGTCGGGCCACGCCGACGCGGGCTTCTCGACGGACGCGCCGTCCACCTCGCCCGGGTGCTGCACGGCCACCAGGACCCGGCGGTTCTGGATGATCGGCCCGCAGGTCTCGGCACCGACCGGGACGGTGAGGAACTGCTTCAGCTCACCGCGCCGCTCCCCGTGCGTGGCCACGCCGAACAGGCCGTCGTGGGTGCCGAGCGCGTTGCCGTCCGTGGAGATCCAGAGGTTGCCGTACGGGTCGAAGGCGACGTTGTCCGGGCAGGAGATCGGCGACACCTTCTCCTTCGGGTACCCGGCGAAGTACGTGGCCGGGTCGTTCGGGTCGCCCGCCACCAGGAACAGCCGCCACGCGAAGCCGTCCGCCGCCGGGTCGTCCCAGTGCTCGGCCAGCTCCAGGATCTGGCCGTGCTTGTTCTTGGCGCGCGGGTTCGCCTCGTCCACGCCGGGCTTCCCGGCCGTGCCGCGCTGCGAGTTGTTCGTCAGGGCCACATACACGCGACCCGTACGGGGCGACGGCTCGACGTCCTCGGGGCGGTCCATCTTCGTGGCGCCGACCTTGTCCGCGGCGAGGCGCGTGAAGACGTACACCTCCTCGGCGGTCATCCCCGGCACGTGCGACACGTCGCCCGTGGCCAGCGGGATCCACACGCCGGAGCCGTCGAACTCGCCGTCGTCCGGGAGCTTGCCGGTGCCGTCGAGCTCGGCGGCCGGCGAGTCGCCGGTCAGCTTCGCCACGTACAGGGTGCCCTCGTCCAGCAGCGTCAGGTTGTGCTCGCGGGCGGCGCGCGAGGTGCCCTTCATCATCCGCTTGCTGGAGACGAACTTGTAGAAGTAGTCGAAGCGCTCGTCGTCGCCCATGTACACCACCGGGCGGCCGTCGTCGGTGAGCCGGGGCTGCGCCGCCTCGTGCTTGAACCGGCCGAGCGCGGTGCGCTTGCGGGGCGTCGAGTCCGGGTCGTACGGGTCGAGTTCGACGACCCAGCCGAAGCGGTGCGACTCGTTGGGCTCCTGGGCGGCGTCGAACCGCTTGTCGAACCGCTCCCACTTGCGCTCGGTCGGGCCGGAGCCGAGGCCGTAGCGCTTGTCGGTGGCGGAGGAGCCGTTGGCGAAGTACTGGTTGAAGTTCTCCTCGCCGTGGAGGGTGGTGCCCCACGGGGTGGTGCCGCCCGCGCAGTTGTTCAGCGTGCCGAGGACCTTGCGGCCCGACGGGTCGGCGGACGTCTTCAGCAGGACGCTCCCGGCGGCGGGGCCGGTCATCTCGAAGACGCTCGTCGCGGTGAGGCGGCGGTTCAGCGGGTGGCGGGTGACCGGGGTGAGCTTGCCGGTGCGGTGCTCCTCCTGCACGACGACGACCGACAGGCCGTGCGCCGCCCAGGCGATCTCCACCTGCTCGCGGGTCGGGTTCTCCGGGTCGTAGCCGCGGAACATCAGGACCTCGTCGGTGTACTCGTGGTTCGCGACGAGGATCTGGCGGCCCGGCTCACCGCGCAGCGGCAGCAGCGACAGGAAGTCGTTGTTGTAACCGAACTGGCCCGCCTGCGCCTTGGCGGTCTGCCGGTCCGGGTCGAAGGCGGGCGCGCCGCGCAGGATCGGGTCGCCCCAGCGGATGACCACGTTCTGGGTGTAGCCGCGCGGGACGGTGACCTGGTCGGCGGTGTTCGGCGCGACCGGCGCGAAGCGCAGGCCGCGCGCCCCCTGCGCCTTGCCCGCGCCGTGCTTGAGCGCGGCCGACTGCGCCTGCGCCGCGTGGGCCTCCGGGGCGCCCGCGCCGACGACGGCGCCGCCGGCGGCGGTCGCGACGGTCACCACGGCGGCGGCGCGCATCAGGGAGCGGCGCGAGAGGGCGTCGGCTATGACGTCGCCGACGTACTCGTTGCCGCTGGTGTTGGGCACCTCGTGGAAGCAGGCGTCGCCGCAGCGGTAGCGGCAGGTGAGGGCCGAACGGCCGCCCGCGTGCGGGTTCGTGGTGAGCAGCGGCAGCAGCTTGCGCACGGTGTTCCTCCTTCGGCGCGCACCGCGCCGACGTGGTGTCGTGATCGTCCGGCCGCGACGTTAAGCGGGCCCCTGAGCAGGGCGGCGGCAAGGAGGTGAACGTGCGATGAATGGGGGGCGTCAAGGGCGGGGTTGACGCGAATGGACGGCAGCGTTCCGCGCCACTCCGGGCGGCTAACCTTACGTGTCCGCCCTGGCCAGGGATGATTCTGAGTATTCCCAGCAGTACGGACATATACGGCACCCAATATGCGAAAGGCCATGGCCCATGGGCATTCGGAGCTTGCTGCGCAAGGTGTTCGGACGCGACCGCGAGGCGGAGCACGACGCGGTCCCGTCCACCCCCTCCGTCCCGCCCCAGGCGGAACGCACGGTGCCCCAGGACGAACCGTCGGCGGCGCCCACGCCGGAGGAGGTCGCGGCGGAACTGGTGGCCGCGTCGTTCGACCACCCCAAGCCCACGATCCCCCCGGCCCGCACCGACTCCCCGACGACGCCCCGGCCCGAGAAGTCCGAGCCCGCGCCCGCCCAGGACACCACCCCGGACAAGGCCGCCGAACCGGCCCAGGACGCCGAACCGGCCGAGGACGCCGAGTCCCAGCGCGCGAAGGCCCAGGAGCCCGAGCCGACCAAGGACGCCGAGCCGCAGGACGCGAAGGCCCAGGAGCCCGAGCCGGGCCAGGACGCCGAGCCGCAGGACGCGAAGGCCCAGGACGCCGAGCCCGCGGAGCCGGTCACCACCAGCACCGCGCCCCAGGGCGACGACCTCCAGGACGCCACCGGCGCAGACAGCACCGACACCCCCGCCCCGGCGGAGCCCGAGGCCCAGGCCGAGCCCGCCACCACCAGCACCGAGCCCCAGGGCGCGAAGGCCCAGGAGCCCGAGCCGGGCCAGGACGCCGAGCCGCAGGACGCGAAGGCGCAGGAGCCCGAGCCGGACCAGAACGCTGCGCCGGTCGCTACTAGCGCCGAGCCCCAGGACGCCGAACCGGCCCAGGACGCCGAGCCCCAGGCCGCCGAGGCCCACGAGCCCGCGCCGGACAAGGACGCCGACCCGCAGGAGCCCGCCCCCGTCCAGGACGCCGAGCCCCAGGCCGCCGAGGCCCACGAGCCCGCGCCGGACCAGGACGTCACCCCGCAGGACGTGAAGGCCCAGGAGCCCGAGCCGGACAAGGACGCCGAGCCGCAGGAGCCCGCCGCTCAGGCGGAGCCCGCGCCCGGCCAGGGCGTCGAGGCACCGGGCGCCGACCCGCGGGACGCCGAGGTCCTGGTCGACGCGTCCGCCGCCGGTGAGCCCGCGCCGCGGGACGCCGGGGCCGAGGGCGTCGACGGCGCGGAGGGTGCGGGTGGCGGTGCGGAGCCCGTACACGCCGAGGAGCGGCAGGACGGCGCCCCCCTCGGGGACGGCGCGCCCGCGGTCGCGCTGCGGGACGTCAAGCGGACCGCGCCGGACAGCGTCGTCGAGGCGTACAAGGCCGCCGGGGCGGCGCTGCGCAAGCGCGGCCTCCAGGGAGCGCGGGCCGCGGTGTACCTGGTGCTCGACCGCTCCGGGTCCATGCGCCCGTACTACAAGGACGGCAGCGCCCAGCGCCTGGGCGAGCAGGCGCTGGCCCTCGCCGCGCACCTGGACGAGGACGCCACCGTGCCCGTCGTCTTCTTCTCCACCGAGGTCGACGGCACCGGCGATCTGACCCTCGCCGACGCCGAGGGCCGCATCGACGCCCTGCACGCCGGCCTCGGCCGCATGGGCCGCACCAACTACGACCGCGCCATCCACGAGGTCCTCGCCCACCACGGGAAGGCCCACCCGGACCGCCCCGCCCTGGTGATCTTCCAGACGGACGGCGCGCCCGAGTCGAAGACCGCCGCGACGCAGGCGCTCGCGGAGGCCGCGGCGACGGGACGGCCGGTGTTCTGGCAGTTCGTCGCGTTCGGCGAGGAGGACGGCAAGGCCTTCGACTACCTGCGCAGGCTGGACGTCGACAACGCCGCGTTCTTCCACGCCGGGCCCACCCCGGCCGACATCCCGCACGCCCGGTTCTACCGCGAGCTCCTCGCCGCCTGGCCCGCCTGAGCCCCCAGCCCGCCCCAGGCCCCGGCCCGCCCGAGGCCCCGGCCCGCCTGAGCCCCAGGCCTGCCCGGCGCCCCGGCCGGCGGCCCCGGCGCCCCGGTCCCGCGACCCGCGCGGGGCCGGGGCGGCCGCCCCGCCGGGCCCCGGGCCGCTCCCCCCCCACCGCACCCCGGCGGCGTACCGCGGCAAACGGAGGTGAGGGGCGCTTCGGCCGACGGATAGGATTTCGACCATGGCGGCCACTGGAACCGAGAAGCAGGGGGACGAGAGCGTGAAGGCTTTCTACGTATCGACCCCCATCTACTACGTCAACGACGCTCCTCACCTGGGCCACGCCTACACGACCGTCGCAGGCGACGTGCTCACGCGCTGGCACCGTCAGCGCGGCGAGAAGGTGTGGTACCTCACCGGCACGGACGAGCACGGTCAGAAGATCATGCGCACCGCGGAGGCGAACAGCGTCACCCCGCAGGAGTGGTGCGACAAGCTCGTCGAGGAGGCGTGGAAGCCCCTCTGGGAGCACCTGAACATCGCGAACGACGACTTCATCCGCACCACGGAGAAGCGCCACACGGACCGCGTCCAGGAGTTCGTGCAGGACCTGTACGACAAGGGCGACATCTACAAGGGCGGCTACGAGGGCCCGTACTGCGTGGGCTGCGAGGAGTACAAGCTCCCCGGCGACCTCATCGAGGACGAGCAGGGCGTGAAGCTCTGCCCGATCCACAAGAAGCCGGTGGAGATCCTCAAGGAGGAGAACTACTTCTTCAAGCTCTCCGCCTACGGCCCGAAGCTCCTGGAGTTCTACGAGGCGAACCCGGACTTCATCCAGCCCGAGTCGGCGCGCAACGAAGTCGTGAACTTCGTCAAGCAGGGCCTGCAGGACCTGTCCATCTCGCGCTCCACCTTCGACTGGGGCATCCCGATCCCGTGGGACGACAAGCACGTCATCTACGTGTGGGTCGACGCCCTGCTGAACTACGCGACGGCCGTCGGCTACGGCGCCGACCAGGCGAAGTTCGAGGCGACGTTCCCCGCGAACGTGCACCTCGTCGGCAAGGACATCCTCCGCTTCCACGCGGTGATCTGGCCCGCCATGCTGATGGCGCAGGGCCTGCCCGTGCCGGGGAAGGTCGCCGCGAACGGCTGGCTGATGGTCGGCGGCGAGAAGATGTCGAAGTCGAACCTGACCGGCATCAAGCCGCAGGACCTGACCTCGCACTTCGGTGTGGACGCCTACCGCTGGTATTTCCTGCGGGCCATCGCCTTCGGCAGCGACGGCTCGTTCTCCTGGGAGGACTTCACCGCCCGGTACACCTCCGAGCTGGCCAACGACTACGGCAACCTCGCCTCGCGCGTCGCGGCCATGGTCGGCAAGTACTTCGACGGCGCCCTGCCGGAGGCCACCGCCGCCGGCGACGCCGAGCAGGCCATCCACGACGGCCTCGCGAAGGCCGTCGCGGAGGCCGACCGGAAGATCGGCGAGGAGCTGGACTTCCAGGGCGGCATCCTGGCGGTCTTCGACTTCGTGAAGCAGGTCAACGGCTACATCACGGAGCAGGAGCCCTGGAAGGTCGCCAAGGACGACTCGCCGGAGGGCCGCGCCCGCCTGGCGACGATCCTGTACACGGCCGCCGAGTCGCTGCGCGCCGTCGCGGTGCTGCTGAACCCGGTCATGCCGGAGACGTCCCAGAAGCTGTGGGAGTCGCTCGGCGCCGAGGCGGGTCTCGGCGCCCTGGCCGACCAGCGGCTGGCCGACGCCGGCCGCTGGGGCCAGCTGCCGGTGGGCGCCACCGTGACGAAGGGCGCGGTGCTGTTCCCGCGCCTGGAGGAGCCCAAGAAGGACGCCTGACCGGTCCGACGAGCCCCGGCGCCCGCCGGGCCGCCTCGTCCGCACCCGTGACCCCTTCACGAGACCGCCGCCCCGCCGCAAGGCCGGGGCGGCGGTCTCATGCGTACCGCGCCCCACCGCTGGGCCGGGCAGCGGCCTCATCCGTACCGCGCCCCACCGCATGGCCGGGCAGCGGCCTCGTGTGTACTGGCCCGGCATCCGCGCACGCCGCGCGCCCCGCCTCCCTCCTCCAGGAGCCCCCGTGTCCGCTGCCGCCGTCGCCCGCCGGGCCTGGCTGACCGACCTGCCCGTGCTCGCGGTCGCCGTCGTGTGGGGGTCCAGCTATCTCGCCGCCAAGGAGGTCACCACCGCGCAGACGGTCGTCGCGGTGCTCGTGCTGCGGTTCGCGGTCGTCATGCCCGTGCTGGTGATCGCCGGATGGCGGGGGCTGCGGCGGATGAGCGCGGCTCAGCTGGGCGGCGCCGGGGTGCTGGGGCTGATCCTCGCGGGGATCTTCCTCATCGAGACGTACGGGCTGGTCCACACGTCGGCGACGAACGCGGGGCTCATCATCAGCCTCACCATGATCCTCACCCCGGTCGCGGAGAGCCTGGTGCGCGGGACGCGGCTGTCCGGGGCGTTCATGGCGGCGGCCGGGATGTCGGTGCTGGGCGTGGTGCTGCTGACGCAGGGCAGCGGGTTCAGCGCCCCGTCGGGCGGTGACCTGCTGATGCTCGGCGCGGCGGTGGCCCGTACGGTGCACGTCCTGGCGATGGCGCGGATGGAGTCGGTGCGGGGCGCGGACGCGCTGTCGCTGACGACCGTGCAGCTGGGCGGGGCGGTACTGGTGTTCGCGCTGCTGGCGGGCGGCGGCGCGGGCGGCGGGGGTACGCCGTGGGCGGTGGCGGCCGGGTTCGGGGCGGGCGACTGGCTGGGGCTGCTGTACCTGTCGGTCTTCTGCACGCTGTTCGCGTTCTTCGTGCAGATGTGGGCGGTACGGCGCACGTCCCCGTCGCGGGTGAGCCTGCTGCTCGGTACGGAACCGGTCTGGGCGGCCGTCGTCGGCATCGTCCTGGCGGGCGACCGGCCGGGGTGGCTGGGGTTCGCGGGCGTCGCGCTGGTCCTGGGCGGTACGGCGTGGGGCCGCAGGGCCGCGGACCGGGACCTGGACGGGGAGCGGGGCCTGGACGGGGAGCGGGGCCAGGCCCCGGAGCGGGACCCGGCCCCGGAGAGTGCCCCGGATCCGGAGCGGGACCCGGCCCAGGGGCAGGACCCTGCCGGCGGGGCGGGCGCCGCCGTACCGGACCGCGCGCCGGCCTCCTGATCAGCGGGCCAAGCTCCGCACGTCGCCCATCACCACGACCGGCTTGAGCGCCGGGTCCAGACGGCGCAGCAGCTCCCGCATGTGGTCGCGGAGGAGGGACACGCAGCCCTGCGTGGGCCCGTCGTGGTCCACGTGGAGCCAGATGCCGCCGCCGCGCTCCTCGCCCAGGGGCCGGGTCAGGTCCAGGGGCGTCCGGCCGGGGACCCGGTTGTAGTTGATGGCGACGACGTAGTCGAAGGAGCCCTCCAGCGGTTCGCCCAGGGAGCCGCTGCCGGTCGCGACGAAGCCGGGGTCCTGGTCGTACGGGAGTTTCGCCCCGGGATCGGGGAGGAGGCCGCCCGCGTCGGTGAGCCCGAACACGCCGATCGGGGAGCGCAGGTCGTCGCGGACGTGGTGGTCGGTCCAGCCCTTGACGGCGTTGTGCGTGGGCCACGCGTCGGACACGGCGGTCCAGCCGGTGGTGGGGCGGCGCTCGTAGAGGGTGGCGGTGCCGGTGTTGAGGTCCCGGCCGTGGCCCTGGACGACGACGGCCTGGCGGCTGTCGGGCGGGATCGCGGCACGGGTGGCCGGGCCGAGGCCCGGGATCTGCGCGGACGTGGCCGGCGGCCCCGGTACGCCCTTCCGGGACGCGGCGGCCTCCGGGACGGGGGCGCCGCCCTGCCGGGCCTCGCCGCCGTCGGCACCGCGCTCTCCGGGAGCGGTACGGGACCCGGACGCGGACGGGGCCGCGGCGCCCTGCCCGGCACCGGACCCGCCTCCCGGTCCGCCGCCCGGCCCTCCCGCGCAGGCGGTCAGCGGCAGCAGCGCGAGCAGCAGCGTCGCGGCGAGGAGGCGGCGGGGGCGTCGCAGGACGGGCAGCATGGGGGGCCTTTCACTGGGGCGGCTTCGGCGCGGCGGCCCCGGTGGCGGCGGAGTCGCGGCGCTCTTCCCTACAGGCGTCCCACGGCAGGCCCCGCGCGGAACGCCCCACCCCCCGGAACGCCCCCGTACGCACGACCCCGGCCCGCCCGCGCACCGGCGCGGCACCGGGCGCGCACGGCCGGCGCGGGTCCGGTCGGGGGCCCCTCCGGCATGGCGAAGGCCCCGGAACCAGCGGGTTCCGGGGCCTTCGGCAGCGGCTTACTTCTCCGTGGCGGGCTTGCGCACCGAGATGTGCAGCTCGCGCAGGCGGGCCTCGTCCAGCTCCGTCGGGGCGCCCATCATCAGGTCCTGGGCGTTGCCGTTGAGCGGGAAGGCGATCGTCTCGCGGATGTTCGGCTCGTCGGCCAGCAGCATGACGATGCGGTCGACGCCCGGCGCGATGCCGCCGTGCGGCGGGGCACCGAAGCGGAACGCGCGGAGCATGCCCGCGAACTCCTGCTCGACGGTGTCCCGGTCGTAGCCGGCGATCTCGAACGCCTTGATCATGATCTCGGGCTCGTGGTTCCGGATCGCGCCGGAGGACAGCTCGACGCCGTTGCAGACGATGTCGTACTGCCAGGCCAGGATGTCGAGCGGGTCCTTCTCCTCCAGGTCCTTCATGCCGCCCTGGGGCATCGAGAAGGGGTTGTGGGAGAAGTCGATCTTGCCGGTCTCCTCGTCCTTCTCGTACATCGGGAAGTCGACGATCCAGCAGAAGCGGAAGACGTTCTCCTCGAAGTGGCCGGCGCGCTTGGCGGCCTCGACGCGGACGGCGCCCATGATCTTGGAGACCTCGTCGAAGTCGCCCGCGCCGAAGAAGACGGCGTGGCCGGGCTTCAGGCCGAGGCGGTCGACCAGGGTCTTCACGTTGTCCTCGGTGAGGAACTTCGCGATGGGGCCGCTGAACGCCATGTCCTCGCCGACGCGGATCCAGGCCAGGCCCTTCGCGCCGTGCTCGACGGCGAACTCGCCCATCGAGTCGAAGAACTTGCGCGGCTGGTCCTGCACGGCCGGGACCGGCAGGGCGCGGACGTGCTTGCCGGCGAACGCCTTGAACTCGGAGTCGGCGAAGACGTCCGTGATGTCGACGAGCTCCAGCTGCGCGCGCAGGTCGGGCTTGTCGGAGCCGTACTTCAGCATCGCCTCGCGGAACGGGATGCGCGGGAACGGCGAGGTGACGTGGCGGCCGCCGCCGAACTCCTCGAACAGCTCGGTCATGAGCTTCTCGATCGGCTGGAAGACGTCCTCCTGCTCGACGAAGGACATCTCGACGTCGAGCTGGTAGAACTCGCCCGGCGAGCGGTCGGCGCGGGCGTCCTCGTCGCGGAAGCAGGGCGCGATCTGGAAGTAGCGGTCGAAGCCGGAGACCATCAGCAGCTGCTTGAACTGCTGCGGCGCCTGCGGCAGCGCGTAGAACTTGCCCGGGTTGAGGCGGGACGGCACGACGAAGTCGCGGGCGCCCTCGGGGGAGGTCGCGGTGAGGATCGGCGTGGCCATCTCGTTGAAGCCGAGGGCGACCATCTTCTGCCGGATCGCGGAGATCACGGCCGTGCGCAGCATGATGTTGCGGTGCATGCGCTCGCGGCGCAGGTCGAGGAAGCGGTACTCCAGGCGGCGCTCCTCGTTGACCCCGTCGTCCGTGTTGATGGTGAACGGCAGCGGTCCGGCGGCGCCGAGCACCTCGACCTCGGCGACCTCGACCTCGATCTCGCCGGTCGGCAGGTCGGCGTTGACGTTCTCGGCGCCACGCGAGACGACCTTGCCGTCGACGCGGACGACGGACTCCTTCGTCTGCTTGTCGAGGGCCTCGTACGCGGGGGTGCCGGGCCGGGCGACGAGCTGCGTGATGCCGTAGTGGTCGCGCAGATCGATGAAGAGGATGCCGCCCAGGTCGCGCCGATTGTGCAGCCAGCCGCTCAGCCGGACGTCGGTGCCGACGTCAGAGGCGCGGAGCTCGCCGCAGGTGTGGGACCTGTACCGATGCATCGTGGTTCATCCAGTCTTCGCGGATCGGGGCCTGTGTGTCACGTCGAACCGTGTTTCACGTGAAACACCGACCAGGGTACCGGGCGGAGGCCGCGCGCCACCGCGCACTGCGCGCGACCGCGCGCGCAGGGCGCACACAGGACCGGGCGATGCCACCGCTCCCGCGCGAAGGAGTTACTCCGGCACGGTGGCGCCTCTTCCGTCCATCTTCTTAAAGTGGGGCAATGCGCACCGAGGAGGTCCTGGCCGCGATCCTGACCGGTCTGTGGCGGTGGGACAGCGGGACCGGGACCGTGGAGCTCGACGCCGAGGCGGCCCGGCTTCTCGGGCTGCCGGCCGAGCCCGTCGAGCTGACGGAGGGCGCCGTGCGCTCCCGTTTCCATCCCGTGGACTGGAACGAGATCGACGGGATCGTCAGTCTGGCGCTCGCCGAGGGCACCCTCGCCGAGTCGCGCCTGCGGGTGATGGACGACAGCGGCCGGGTGATCCGCGCGGTGCGGTCGCGGGCCAAGCCGATGGCGTACGACTCCGGGGCCGGCCTGCGGCTGGTGGGCACCCTCCAGGAGGTCGCCGAGCCCGAGCCCGGTCCGGGGCGGGCCGCGCGGCAGCCGGTGACGGGCGACTGGCGGCGGTCGCGGGAGGCGTTCCTGCTGGACGCGGGGCGGGCGCTGGCGGAGGCGCGGTCCACGGCGGAGGTGCTGCGGGTCGCGGCGTCGCTGTCGATGCCGGGCTTCTCACCGGACGGGCTCGCGGTGTTCGGGGTGGCGGGCGACCGCCTGACGATCATCGGACAGCACGGGCACAGCCCGGGTGACGAGGGGCCGTTCGCGGACATGCCGCTGGACACCGACTATCCGGCGGCCGAGGTGGTCCGCACGGGCCGGGCGATCTACCTCTCCACGCCGGAGGAGTACCGGAAGCGGTTCCCGGCGACCTGGCCGCTGGCGCAGCGGTTCGGGCGCGAGTCGTGGGCGTTCCTGCCGCTGATCGTGGCGGGCCGCACGATGGGCGCGTGGCTGGCGGCGTTCACGTACCGGGTGGGGTTCACACCGGACGAGCGGTCGGTGCTGACGACGGTGGCGCGGATGCTGGCGCAGGCGCTGGCCAGGGCGGGGGTCGCGGAGTCGGAGCGGGAGCTGTCGCTGGGCCTCCAGCGGACGATGCTGCCCGTGCTGGGCCCGGCGATCCCCGGCATGGAGGTGGCCGCGCGGTACGTCCCGACGGGCGGCGGGCTCCAGGTGGGCGGCGACTGGTACGACATGATCCAGCTGCCGGGCGGGCGGGTCGCGTTCGTGATCGGCGACGTGCAGGGGCACGACGTGCGGGCGGCGGGGCTGATGGGCCAGCTGCGGATCGCGCTGCGGGCGTACGCGTCGGAGGGGCACCGCCCGGACGCGGTGCTGTCGCGGGCGTCGCGGTTCCTGTACGGGATCACGGAGGGCGCGCACGGGGTGGACGGCCACGGGGCGGGGCCGGCCGCCTCGGACACGGACGGGGCCCGGTTCGCGACGTGCCTGTACCTGGAGGTGGACCCGGCGTCGGGCACCCTCGACATCGCGCGGGCCGGGCATCCGGACCCGGCCGTGCTGATGGCGGACGGCACGGTGATGATGCGGCCGACGGACGGCGGCCTGCCGCTGGGCATCGTCCCGGACACGGACTATCCGACGACGCGGATGGTCCTGGAGCCGGGCGAGACGCTGATGCTGTGCACGGACGGGCTGCTGGAGACCGGCGGGCACGACATGGAGACCGGCTGGCTGCGGGTGCGCAAGCTGCTGGAGGAGTACGACCCGCGCCGGGAGTCGCTGGAGGTGCTGGCGGACGCGCTGGTGCAGGCGGTGCACGGACCGGAGTCGCACCACACGGTGGGTCCGCTCGCGGACCGGCGGGAGGACGACATCGCGGTCCTGCTGCTGTCCCGCACGGGTGATCCCACCGTGCGCCTGGCTCCGCGCCGTACGGTGCTGACCGTCGCGCAGGCGGAGCCCGAGCGGATCGCGGGCGCCCGGCGGCAGCTGCGGGAGCTGCTGCACGACTGGGCGGACGAGGATCAGGTCGACTCGGCGGTGCTGATGGTGTCGGAGATGGTCACCAATGTGCTGGTCCACACCGACGGGGACGCCCTGCTGGTGGCGGAGGCGCGCGGCGAGCGGGGCGCGCGGCGGCTGCGGGTGGAGGTCGCGGACGCGAGCGACGAGCTGCCGCACCGCAGGAGGCCCGGCGAGATGGCGTCGTCGGGGCGCGGCCTGGTGCTGATGGAGATGCTGGCGCACGCGTGGGGCGTGGACCCGCGCGGCGAGGGCAAGTCGATCTGGTTCGAGCTCTACGAGGGCGGGACGCCGGACGCCGGCCGGGCGTAGTGCCGCCGCAGCTCCTCGAAGACGCCGAACGCGGCGGCGGCGAGGGGCACGGCGAGCAGCATGCCGAGGATCCCGGCGACGGACGCCCCGGCGGTGAGGGCGAGCAGCACGGCCGCCGGGTGCATCTGGACGGTGCGGCTCTGGATGATCGGCTGGAGGACGTTGCCCTCCAGCACCTGCACGGCCAGGACCACGCCGAGCGCCCACAGGGCGATGGCGAGCCCCCGGTCGGCGAAGGCGACGAGCACGGCGACGGCCCCGGAGAGGAACGCGCCCAGGTACGGGATGTAGGCCCCGACGAAGACGAGCGCGCCGAGCCCGACGGCGCCCGGCACGCGCAGCACGAGCAGCCCCGCCGTGATGAGGACGGCGTCGATCAGGGCGATCAGGGTGGTGCCCCGCATGAACCCCTCGACCGCCTCGTACGCCCGCCGCGCCATGGCCTCCACCATGTCGCCGGTGGAGGCGGGGGTGAGCGACCGCAGCGCGCCGACGGCCCGCCCGGAGTCGCGCAGGAAGAAGAAGACGAGGAACAGGGCGAGCAGGGCCATGGCGGCCACCTCGGCGGCCGCGCTGAGCCCGGTGATCACCCCGGAGGCGGCGGTGGAGCCGAACCGGCCGAGGAGGCCCCGCGCGTTGGCGGCGAGGTCGTCGAGGGTCGTCCCGGCGGCGCCGAACCGCTCGGCGAGGTCCTCGGCGGCACGGCGCAGGGAGCCGACGATCTGGTCGCCCGTGTCGATGAGCGCGGTGACGACGATGTACGCGGCGCCGCCGAAGACGGCGACGATCGCGGCGCAGGTGAGCCCGGCGGCCAGCGACCGGTGCACGCGCATCGCGACGAGGCGCCGGTGGAGGGGGCCCAGGAGCGCCGTGCCGAGCAGGGCGAGGAGCGCCGGGGTGACGGCGGTCCGGAAGGTGACGCACAGCCAGACCGCGACCGCCGCCACACCTGTGACCAGCAGCAGTACGGCGCACCAGGCGGCGAGGCGGCGTACGGGTTCGGGCAGCGGGGGCGGCGGCACGCCACCAGCCGACCATGCCCGTGCGGACCCCGCAGCTTCGCGGGGCCCGCGCGGGTGAGGGGGCGTCAGGCGGCGAGACGGGCGAGGGTGGCGTCCAGGTCCGCGGGCCGGGGCTGGTTGTGGGGGAGCCTGGCGAGGAGTTTGGCCATGGCGCAGGTGTCGGTGAGGGCGGAGAAGACCAGGCCTCCGGCGACGCCCGCGGAGAGCAGGCGGGCCGCGCTCCAGCGCTGTCCGGCGATCAGCCCGGTCAGGACGAGGGAGCCGGCGGCGAGGCGGACCTGCCGGTCCATCGCCCAGGGGGTGCGTGCCCCGGCGGGACGGTGGGTCTCGTGGCCGAGGCGCGTCCAGGCGGCGGTGCCGCCGCTGAGGGTGGCGGTCGCGATGCCGCGGTCGGCCAGGCGCCGGGAGGCTTCGGCGGAGCGGGCACCGGAGGCGCACACGACGAGGAGGTCACCGCGGTCCGCGGCGGACCTCAGGGCCGGCAGGGCGGTGTCGAGGTGGTCGAGGGGGATGTTGTGGGCGCCGGGCAGGTGGCCGGAGGCGAATTCGCCGGGGGTGCGCACGTCGATGACGGTCAGCTCGTGCAGACGGGCGTGGGCCTGCTCGGGGGTGAGGGCGGAGGGTGCCACGGGGACTTTCCTTTGCTCGGGTGTGGTTACCCCTTCGGTAGGATACCCGCGGGGGTATCCGGAAGGGGTGTTGGTCGTGGAACTGGCCATGGCGGCTGAGGAACTGAAGACGGTGGTCAACCGGCTGCGCCGGGCGCAGGGCCAGATCGCCGGAGTGATCAAGATGATCGAGGAGGGACGGGACTGCGAGGATGTGGTCACCCAGCTCGCGGCGGCGTCCCGCGCGCTGGACAAGGCCGGTTTCGCGATCATCGCGACCGGTCTCCAGCACTGCCTGACGGATGCCGACATGGCCGCGTCCGGCGACCGGGAGCAGATGCGCGCCCGTCTGGAGAAGCTGTTCCTGTCCCTGGCCTGAGCGGCCGCGCGCATCGGTCCGTCCCGCACGTCAGGTGAGGGCGTCGGCGAGCATGAACGCCGCCACCGCCAGCAGCGCGACGGCGAACGCCCGCCGCAGCAGGGTGCCGTCGGCCTTCGCGGCCAGGCGTCGGCCGTCCCAGGCGCCGAGGATCGCGGCGGCGGTGAACGGTCCGACGACCGCCCAGTCGATGCCGGCGGTGGTCGCGCCCCGGGTGGCCAGGGAGGCCACCGCGTTCGCCGAGATGACCAGCAGGCTGGTCCCGACGGCGGCCCGCATCCCGAGGCCCACGACGGTGACCAGGGCCGGGACGGCGAGGAAGCCGCCGCCGACGCCGAGCAGCCCGGTCAGCGCGCCCAGCCCCGCGCCCGCGCCGACGGCCCTGGCGGGCCCCGCCCCGCCGGCCGCCGCCGCCCCGCCGGCCGCCGCCGCCCCGCCGGCCGCCGCCGCCCCGCCGGCCGCCGCCGCGTCGGCGGCCGCGCGGCCGGGGCGCAGCATGGTGACGGCGGCGGACGCGGCGACGACGGCGAACGCCGCGGTCAGCAGGGGCTGCGGCAGTCGGCTCGCGGCGGCTCCGGCCGCGGCGGCGGGCAGGAGCCCGGCCGCCGCGACGAGGGCGCCCGCCTTCCAGCGGACGTCCCCCGCACGGGCGTGCGCGTACAGGGCGGTGGACGAGGTGAGGGCGACGATGATCAGCGCGGCGGTGGTCGCGGCGGCCGGGGTGAAATCGAGCAGGTAGACCAGCGCGGGCACGGCCAGGACGCTGCCGCCCCCGCCGAGCGCGCCGAGCGCGAGGCCGACCGCGGCTCCCGCGAGCAGGGCCAGGACCAGCGGGCTCACGCCGTGGCTCCGCCGCTGCCGCCCGGCCCGGTGACCGGCAGCCCGTCGCGCGCCCAGGCGGTCATGCCGCCGGCGACGTCGGTGGCCCGGACCCCGCGCCGCGCCAGCAGCCTCACGGCCCGCAGGGAGCGGTGACCGGAGCGGCATATCGCGATCACGGGCGTGTCGCGCACGGCTGCCGGGAGTGGCGCCCCCGCCTCCAGGCGGGACAGCGGGAGGTGCAGCGCGCCGACGGCGTGCCCGGCGTCCCACTCGGGTGTCTCGCGGACGTCCACCAGGACGGCGGCCTGGGCGCCGGTCTGCTGGTGGGCCTGCCGGGGAGTGAGGCGACCGGGGCCGCTGCGGAAGAGCGGGAACATCGTGGAATCGCTTTCGTGCGGGGTTGCGTAGGGCTCTCGTACGGGAGGGGGCGGTGCGCGACAGGCGCCTGTACGCGACGGGGCGCGGGGCGTCGTCCGGGCGCGACGGGGGGCGTGGGGCGTCGTCCGGGCGCGGGGCGCGGGCGGGCGCGGGGCGTGGAGGCGGGTGCCGCGCCGCGCGGGCGTGGCGGCCTCTGGGGCTGGGCCGCGCCCCGGGCGGGCCGTCGGTGCGCGGGGTCCGTCAGTCGGTGTCGCCGTGGTGGCGGACGACGGTCAGTCCGGCCTCGGCCGCCGCGTCGAAGCCGTCGTCGACGGCGACCACGGCACGCCCGGCGGCGTCCAGCAGGGAGGCGGCGATCGCCGCCCGCATCCCGCCGGCGCAGTGCACCCAGACCGTCCCGGGCGGCACCTCCCCGAGGCGTCCGTGCAGTTGGTGGAGCGGGATGGGCACGGAGCCGTCGATGAACCCGCCCGCGCGCTCGGAGTCCCGGCGCACGTCCAGGACGACGAGGTCCTCGCCGCGCCGGCGGGCGTCGGCCAGGTCGGCGAAGCGGGCGCGGGGGAAGGAGGCGAGCCGTTCGCCCTCGCGTACCCAGCCGGCCGGGTCGCCGGTGGCGGCCGCGGCCGGGCGGTCGATGCCCACCCGCGCCAGCTCGCGCTGCGCGTCGGCGACCCGCTCCGGGGTGTCGGCGAGCAGCGTGACGGGCCTGCCCCAGGGGATCAGCCACGCCAGGTAGGTGGCGAGCTTGCCCTCGCCCTCGAAGTTGAACGACCCGGCGACGTGTCCCTCGGCGAAGGCGACGCGGTTGCGCAGGTCCACCACCCACTCGCCCGCGGCGAGCCGGGCGGCGATCTCCCCGGCGTCGGCGCGGCGGGGCGGGGTGAGGTCGACGGGCGCGGGTCCCGCGGCGTTGGCCGGGCCCATGTGCGTGTAGTACGCGGGTACGTCGTCCAGTCCGGCGAGCGTCCGGGCGACGAAGGCCTCCACGTCGAGGGTGAGCGCGTCGTTGGTCGCGCGCTCCTTCCCGATCGTGGTGGCGTCGCCCTCGGCCTGGGAGGAGGAGCAGAAGCTGCCGAACCCGTGGGTGGGCAGCACCGGCACCTCGTCGTCCAGCTCGTCGGCCAGCCGGTGGGCGGAGGCGTGCTGGGCACGCGCCAGCCGCTCGGTCAGCCTCGGCTCGACCAGGTCGGGGCGGCCGACGGTGCCGATCAGCAGCGACCCGCCGGTGAACACGGCCACACCGCGCCCGTCCTCGGCCAGGGCGTAGGAGGTGTGGTGCGGGGTGTGTCCGGGGGTGGCGATGGCGCGCAGCACCAGCCCCTTGTCGATCGTCACGGTGTCCCCGTCCGCCACCGGGGTCCGGGGGAAGGACACGTGCGCGTCGGCCGGAACCAGGTAGCGGGCACCGGTGAGGCGGGCCAGCTCCAGACCGCCGGTGACGTAGTCGTTGTGGACATGGGTCTCGGCCACGAAGGCGATGCGGACCTTGCGGGCGGCGGCCGCGGCGATGACCCGGTCGATGTCCCGCGGCGGGTCCACGACCAGTGCGGTGGTGGGGCCGCCGGCCAGGTAGCTGCGGTTGCCCAGGCCCTCCGACTCCAGCGTGTCGACGAAGAACACGGCTCACGACTCCTCTCGGAAGTTGTACCCCGGGGGGTATCCCGGTCACCCACCCTAACAGGGGATACCCAGGGGGGTATTCCGGAGCCGTACGGGTGCCGTGAGCCGCGCGGTCGGGGCCGCCGCACGTGAAAGGGGCCGGGCCGGTGACCGGCGGGGAAGATCCCCGGAGAGTCACCGGCCCGGCCCCTCGGCCGTCAGGCCGTGTGGACCGCGCGCAGCGCGAGAGAAGCCCGGCCCGCCCGCGGGGGCGGGCCGGGCTGTCGAGGCCGTCGAGGCCGTTACACCAGCCCCTCGCCCATGCCGTGGACGGCGGGGACGCGGCCGAGCCGGCCGGCCTGGAAGTCCTCGAACGCCTGGAGCAGTTCGTCGCGGGTGTTCATGACGAACGGCCCGTAGTGCGCCATGGGCTCGCGGATGGGCTGCCCGCCGAGGAGGACGACCTCCAGGTCGGGCGTGTTGCCGTCCTGCTTCTCGTCGGCCCGTACGGTGACCGAGCCTCCGTCGCCGAAGACGGCGGTCTGCCCGGTCTGTACGGGCCGCCGCTCGGCGCCGACCGTGCCGCGCCCGGCCAGCACGTAGGCGAGGCTGTTGAAGTCGGAGCGCCAGGGCAGGGTGATCTCGGAGCCGGGGCGCAGGGTGGCGTGGACCATGGTGATGGGCGTGTGGGTGATGCCCGGACCCTCGTGGCCGTCCAGCTCGCCGGCGATGACGCGGAGCAGCGCGCCGCCGTCGGGCGAGGTGAGGAGCTTGACCGAGCCGCCGCGGATGTCCTGGTAGCGCGGGTCCTTCATCTTGTCCTTGGCGGGGAGGTTCACCCACAGCTGGAGGCCGTGGAAGAGGCCGCCCGACATGACGAGGGACTCCGGCGGGGCCTCGATGTGGAGGAGGCCGCTGCCGGCGGTCATCCACTGGGTGTCGCCGTTGGTGATCGTGCCGCCGCCGCCGTTGGAGTCCTGGTGGACGAACGTTCCGTCGATCAGGTAGGTGACGGTCTCGAAGCCGCGGTGCGGGTGCCACGGCGTGCCCTTGGGCTCGCCCGGCGCGTACTCCACCTCGCCCATCTGGTCCATCATGATGAACGGGTCGAGGTAGCGGTAGTTGATCCCGGCGAACGCGCGGCGGACCGGGAAGCCCTCCCCTTCGAAGCCGCTGGGCGCGGTGACCACCGTGAGGACCTTGCGGGCCTGGGTGTCGACCGGGGCGGCGACGCGGGGCAGGGTGAGCGGGTTCTCGACGGTGACGGCAGGCATGGTGACCTCCATGAGGCGGGTCGGCGTGCACCCAGATTAGTTGAATGCTGAACTTCTTGCCAGTGGAACCACGGGGCGGCCGGTCCATTCCCCGGGCGTACGGCCTGAACCGGACGCCCGGTGGCCTGATCCGCTCGGCGATACTGCGGGGTAACCGCAGCGCCATGCCCGCCTGCGAGATCGGGGGAACCACCGCATGCGCACACCCATGCCCGCGTCCACACCACCCGCACCGCCCACGGCGACCGCGTCCGAATCCGGATCCGCGTCCGGGTCCGGATCCAGATCGGCGTCCGGGTCCGGATCCAAATCGGCGTCCGGGTCCGGATCCGCGTCCGGGTCCGGGTCCACGTCGCGGTCCCGGTCCGGGCACCGCCCGTGGCCCGCGTCGTGGGCCCGGCCCCGGTCCCGCCGCGGGTCCCTGGTCTTCGACGTGCTGGTGGCGGCCGCGGCGTCCCTGGAGGTGCTCACCTGGTACGGGGCGCTGGACCGGACCTCCGCGCTCGTCTGCCCGCCCGCGCTGCTGGCCCTGGTGGTGCGCCGCCGCTTCCCCGTGCCCGTCCTCCTGGCCACGCTGCCGTCCATGGCGACCGGCCACCTGTGGATCGCGCCGATGATCGCGCTGTTCACGGTGGCGTCCCGCACCACGCGCGTCCCGCTCGTCCTGGGCGCGACGGCCTCGCTGTTCGCCGCGACCCTGTGGTCCGGGTACACCGAAGGCACCTCCGGCATGGAGTGGGGCGACCACCTGTTCGCGGTGGAGGTCGCCCTCATGTTCAGCGTCGGCCCGGCCGGCCTGGGACTGCTCGCCCGTACGCGCTTCGAGCTGCGCACCCGGCTGCGGGAGCTGACCGCGTCGCAGGAGCACGGGCGCCGGCTGGAGGCCGAGCGGGCGGTGGCGCGGGAACGGGCCCGCATGGCCCGCGAGATGCACGACACCGTCTCGTACCACCTGGGGATCATCGCCACCCAGTCCGGCGCGCTGTGGGCGACGGCGCCCGACGCGACGGTCCGGCAGGACGCCGAGACGATACGCCGCCACAGCGCCGCCGCGCTGGGCGAGCTGCGCGAGGTCGTGGGCGTCCTGCGCCGGGCGGCGGGCCGGGCCGACGACGGCGACACCGCGCGCCTGCACCACCTCCCGGCCCTGGTGCGCGACGCCCGCCTGGACGCCGTGCTCGACCTGGACGCGACCCTCCCGGACGGCCGCACCTGCGCGCCCGCCGTGGAGCGGGCCGCGTACCGGACCGTGCAGGAGGCGCTGACGAACGCCCGCAAGTACGCGCCGGGCGCCCCCGTGGCGGTGACCGTGCGGCCGTCGCTGCGGGGGGACACCCTCCTCGTGGAGGTGCGCAACGAGGCCCCGCCGGACAACCCGGCCGCGCCCGCGCACCCCGAGGGCGGCGGGTACGGGCTGACGGGCCTCAAGGAGCGGACGGCCCTGGTGGACGGGACGCTCCGCGCGGGTCCGACGCCCGACGGCGGCTTCGCGGTACGCGCGGAACTCCCCCTCGCGCCCGCGCCGACCGCCCCGGCGACGGCGCCCGCACCGCGGCCGCGCCTCGCCCGGGACGGCACGCCCCCGCGCCCCTGACCCGGGCCCGCGCCTCAGCGCCGCCCCGAGACGCCGCCCGCGACCAGCCGCACCAGCTCCACGTCCCAGGTGGCCAGCAGCAGTTCGGCGGGCGCCCCACTTCCGCCCGCCGGGACGGCCGTGCAGGACAGCGAGGTCCCGCCCCGCCCGCCGCCGGACACCGCCGACACGGGCCCGGCCAGCCGCACCGGCCCCCCGGGAACCCCGCCGAGCACGATCCCGCTCCGGCTCATCACGAGGGTGCCGCGCCGCAGCTCCGGGGCCTGCGCGCCCATCCGGTAGCGGCAGCGCAGCCGCACGGTCTCACCCCGCCGGTACGCGGCGACACGGCGGGCGGAGCGGGCCCGGTCGAGCGCCCTCCCGCCGAGCCGCACCCCCAGGTCCATCAGGGTGTGCAGGGCGAATTCCAGCAACAGCAGCATGCGAGCGCTCGGCTCCTCGGTAGGGCGGTCCAGGACGGGGCGGGGGTCCGCGACCCGAACGCCGCCGCCGCGGCACATCGCCACCACGGCACCGAACCGCGCCCCGACCGACAGTAGGCAGCCCGTCGGGCCCCTCCCGTCCGCCTCAAGGGGGATTGGCCCCCCGCCGACCGGAGGGGAACCGATCCTTTGACGAGAACTTTGCTACTTCGTTTACTACCATGCAGGTATGGACCCGGAAGAACTGAACGACGACACCGCGAGCACGGCGTCCGCCCAGAAGGTCAGCGTCTCCATGCCGGCGGACCGGATCGCAGCGGTACGCGCCCGCGTCGGCAAGCGCGGCTTCTCGGCTTACGTGAGCGCCGCGGTGGAGCGGCAGCTGCAGCGAGACCTCCTGGAAGAACTGCTGCAGGAGAAGGAGGCCGCGATCGGTCCTCCCTCACCCGAGATCGAGGCGTGGGCCGAGGACGTCTTCCGCAACGCGGAAGCCAAGGCCGTACAGGAGCGTGGCACCACGGCGGACGGGGGCGGGGAATGCCACGGTCGCGAGGCGGCCTGAACCACGGAGTCCTTCTCCTGGGCAGTGAAGGACTCAGTCGGTTGATCAAGAACGACCCGCACGTCGTGCATCTGGTCCGCAAGGCTCAGGAGCGGGACACGCTGGTGGCGATCAGCAACCTGACGCTCATCGAGGCCTGGCACGAGAAGGTACGCATGGACCAGTTCCGCTGGCACGTGTCCCGCCTGCGCGTTCTGCCTGTGACGGACGCGGTCACATGGCGCGCCATCGACCTGCTGCGAAAGGCCGGACTCCACGGCCACAAATACGCCGTTGACGCCGTCGTCGCCGCGACCGCCCTGCAGTACGCCGCACCGCGGATCGTCGTCACATCGGACGTGGACGACATGGACAAGCTGTGCGGAAACCGGGTCCAGGCCGTCGGCGTGTGAAGCGCCCCGTCAGCCGTACATGCGGCGCATCGCGAAGTCGACCATCTCCTCGACGGCCTTCGCGTCGAACACGATCCGGTGGTCGCCCTCCATGTCGAGGACGAAGCCGTACCCGGTCGGCAGGAGGTCCAGGACCTCCGCACCGGTGATCACGAAGTACTTGGACTCCTTGCCCGCGTACCGGCGCAGCTGCTTCAGCGACGTGAACATCGGGATGACCGGCTGCTGCGTGTTGTGCAGCGCGAGGAAGCCGGGATTGTCGCCGCGCGGGCAGTACACCTTGGACGTGGCGAAGATCTGCTGGAAGTCCTCGGCGGACATCGAGCCCGTGGTGAACGCGCGCACCGCGTCGGCGAGGGACGGCGGAGACGGCTCCGGGTACAGCGGCGGCTGCTGCCCGTACCCCTGCTGGGGCGGGGCGTACTGCTGCTGGGCGCCCGGGTTCTGCTCGTAGCCGTACATGTACGCAAGGGTACTGAGTGCGCGGCCCGCCCGTGCGCCCGCCCGGCAAGTGAGCGGAGGCCCTACGGGCCCTGCAGGGCGCTCGCCACGATCAGCGCCGCCGACGGCGCGAGGGCCGCCGCCGCGCCTACCGACCAGTACAGGGCGCCGCTGCCTTCGGCCCGCCGGCGGACCGGCCGGTTCGCCAGCCACCAGACCAGCGCGAACAGCAGCACGACGGGCCCGAACACCACGAACCACGGCCACACGCCGTCGTTCTCGGTCGGCTCCCGCTGCGTCCAACCCAGCGCCGCCAGCGGCCAGTTCGACAGCAGGTACCAGACCATCCACACCGGTACGACTCCGGGAACGCCGAGCCCCAGGTTCAACCCCGCACCCACCACCAGCCACTTCCGCATCGGCCCAGTCTGTCAGTGGCGCGCCCTACGCTCACCCGTATGAGCGCAGAGATCTGGACAGGGGTACGCGAGCGCGTCCTCGCACTGGCCGAGTCGCCGGGCGTGGAGAAGGTGTTCGGCTTCCCCTACGGCGGCACGCCGCTAGAAGACCCGCTGACCGAGGAGGAGTTGGCGGACCTGGAGCGGTACTGCGGGGTGCGGCTGCCCGACGAGTACCGGGACTTCCTGCTGCACGTCGGCGCGGGCGGCGCGGGCCCGACATACGGCGTGTTCCCGGTCCGCCGCGACGCCGACGGGGCGTGGCAGTGGCACGGCGACGGCGGCGACATGACACTGCCGAAGCGCCTCGCGGAGCCGTTCCGGCAGCACGTGAACCCGGAGGAGCTGGACGCCCTGCTGGCGGACCAGCCCGACGAGGAGGCGTACGAGGACATCGACGACTACGACACGGCGAACGACGCGTGGGAGGAGCGGCTCTTCGCGACCCTGTGGTCCGACGACCACACGGTCGGCGCGATATGCCTGTGCCACCTGGGCTGCGCCCAGCGGCAGTGGCTGGTCGTGTCCGGCCCGGAGCGCGGCCGCATGTGGGACGACGCCCGCTGCGACTACGTGGACCTGGAGCCGCTGGGCGTGACGTTCTCGCAGTGGTACCTGAACTGGCTGGCGGAGGCGGAGAAGACCGCCGGCGCGGTCAGCCCTTGAGCGAGGCGATGAACGGGCCCCACGCCTGGGCGGACACCACCAGCACGTCCCCATCCGGCACCTTGGAGTCCCGGACGGGGACGATGCCGGGGAAGTCGGCGGCGACTTCCACACAGTCGCCGCCGGAAGTGTTGCTGTAGGAACTCTTACGCCAGTGGGCGCCGGTGAACCCAAGCTGTCTGCTTGTCATTGCGGTAGTCCTCTGTCGCTTCCTCGATCAGGGCGAGGGACGCCTCGGGCGACAACGCGACGGCCCTCAGCACATCGTAGGACTTCCGGTACTGCTTCACGAGGGCCGGATCGTCAACAGTGAGCCCGTGATGCTGCGATTCCGTGTAGACCAGCGGTGGCGCGTCCGCGAAGGTCAACACCATGGCGTTGCTGAGCATCAGAGGATGAGCGCCAGCGTTCCACGGCACGACTTGTGTAGTCACACGGCGATCCGCAGACATCGCCAGGATGTGCGCCAGCTGCTCCGCCATCGATTGAGGCGGCAGCACCGGCAGCCTCAGCACCGACTCGTGAACGATCACCCAGTATTCGGGCCGCCCGCCGTCGCCCTGAAGGAGTTCGGCCCGCGCCAGCCTCCCCTGCACCCTGCTTTCGACCTCCTCCACTGAGCGCACGTGCTCAGCGCGGAAGAGTGCCCGCATGTACGACTCGGTCTGGAGCAACCCCGGAATGACGGCGGGCGCCCACTGCTCGATCGCCTCCGCACGCTTCTCTTCCTCCAGGATGCGTTCGAAGTACTGGGCGTGGCCGTTCCGCCGGGCCCGCCGCACATCCTCACAACACCGCTCGAAGTACCCGTCCGTCTTCAGAACGCGGTCCACGTGGCGGGCCAGGTCCACCGGGATGCTCCGCTGGCCCCGTTCGATCTCGCTCAGGTACGTCGCCCCGTAGAAGCTGCCCTCCACCAGCTGCTCCAGGGTGAGGCCCGCCCGCTCGCGCTGGAAGCGCAGCTCCTTGCCGTAGAAGCTCGGCACGCTCTCCGAGCCGTCGATCTCCACCCGCTGCCCTCGCGCCACCGAAGATCCCCTTTCACACCTGGCCCCGTGGGGCGGAAACGGCTTCCACGGTAGGCAGCACCGCGCCAGGCTGTGACTGGTTCGTCACAGCACGCACGGAAAGGGTGAAGACGATGAACATCGACTACGACCAGGACGCCGACCGGCAGGCCCGCCTCACGGTGGACGAGCTGCGGATCATCCTCGGGTCGCACGGGATCAAGCTGCCGTCGCTCGGGCGGGACTTCGGGGACCCGCCGCTGATCACGCTCGGGAACTGCAACCTCGCCACCGCCAGGGCGCTGGTGGACGTACTGCGCAGGGCGTGAAAGGGCGTAACGCGTCACAGTTCGGGCGGCAGGGGTTGCCCTTATTACCCGTGGGTAGCATCATCGTAGCTACTAGCTGGTAGATGCACGAGGAACCTGCCTCCCGATCCCTTACGGAGCCGTCGCCATGGGGCACTACAAGTCGAATCTCCGCGACATCGAGTTCAACCTCTTCGAGGTCCTCGGGCGCGACAAGGTGTACGGCACCGGTCCGTTCGAGGAGATGGACGTCGAGACCGCCAAGAGCGTCCTGGACGAGCTCTGCCGCCTCGCGGAGAACGAGTTCGCCGAGTCCTTCGCCGACGCGGACCGCAACCCGCCGGTCTTCGACCCGGAGACCAACACCGCTCCCATCCCGGAGTCCTTCAAGAAGTCCTACAAGGCGTTCATGGACTCCGAGTACTGGCGGCTCGGCCTGCCGGAGGAGATCGGCGGCACGACCTCCCCGCGCTCCCTGATCTGGGCGTACGCGGAGCTGATCCTCGGCTCGAACCCGGCCGTGTGGATGTACTCCTCCGGCCCGGCCTTCGCCGGTGTCCTCTTCGAGGAGGGCAACGAGGCGCAGAAGAAGATCGCCGAGATCGCCGTCGAGCGCCAGTGGGGCTCCACCATGGTGCTGACCGAGCCCGACGCGGGCTCCGACGTGGGCGCCGGCCGCACCAAGGCCGTCCAGCAGGAGGACGGCTCGTGGCACATCGAGGGCGTGAAGCGCTTCATCACGTCCGGTGAGCACGACATGTCGGAGAACATCCTCCACTACGTCCTCGCCCGCCCCGAGGGTGCCGGTCCGGGCACCAAGGGCCTGTCCCTCTTCCTGGTCCCGAAGTACCACTTCGACTGGGAGACCGGCGAGCTGGGCGAGCGCAACGGCGTCTACGCCACGAACGTCGAGCACAAGATGGGCCTCAAGGCGTCCAACACGTGCGAGATGACCTTCGGCGACAAGCACCCCGCCAAGGGCTGGCTCATCGGCGACAAGCACGACGGCATCCGCCAGATGTTCCGCATCATCGAGTTCGCCCGCATGATGGTCGGCACGAAGGCCATCGCCACCCTGTCGACGGGCTACCTCAACGCGCTGGAGTACGCCAAGGAGCGCGTCCAGGGCCCCGACCTGGCGAACTTCATGGACAAGACCGCGCCGAAGGTCACCATCACGCACCACCCCGACGTGCGCCGTTCGCTCATGACGCAGAAGGCGTACGCCGAGGGCATGCGCGCGCTGGTCATGTACACCGCCGCGATCCAGGACGAGATCCAGATCAAGGAGGCGGCCGGCGAGGACGCCAAGGCGCTGCACGGCCTGAACGACCTGCTCCTGCCGATCGTGAAGGGCTACGGCTCCGAGAAGTCCTACGAGCAGCTCGCCCAGTCGCTCCAGACCTTCGGCGGCTCCGGCTACCTGCAGGAGTACCCGGTCGAGCAGTACATCCGGGACGCCAAGATCGACACCCTCTACGAGGGCACGACCGCCATCCAGGGCCAGGACTACTTCTTCCGGAAGATCGTCCGCGACCAGGGCGCCGCGCTGAACACCCTCTCCGAGGAGATCAAGAAGTTCCTCGCGGTCGGCACCGGCGGCGACGAGCTGGCCCCGGCGCGCGAGGCGCTCGCCAAGGCGGCCGTCGACCTGGAGGGGATCGTCGGCAAGATGCTCACCGACCTCACCGCCACCGGCGAGGACGTCAAGAACATCTACAAGGTCGGCCTGAACACCACGCGCCTGCTCATGGCGTCCGGTGACGTCGTCGTCGGCTACCTGATGCTGCGCGGTGCCGCCGTCGCCGCCGAGAAGCTGGCCGCGGGCGCCTCCTCCAAGGACGTCCCCTTCTACCAGGGCAAGATCGCGGCGGCGAAGTTCTTCGCGGCCAACGTCCTGCCGGGCGTCGCCACCGAGCGCCTCATCGCCGAGGGCGTCGACAACTCCCTGATGGAGCTGGACGAGGCCGCCTTCTGACGGCCGCGCCCCAGGGCGCGACGCCGACGGCCTGACGGCCCGCTTCCCCGGATGGTCCGGTCCGGGGACGCGGGCCGTCCGCGTATCCGGGCACCCGGCGCCGGGTGTCCTCGGAGCGGGCCGGATCCGGGTAGACGGGCCGCGCTGTCAGGGCCCCGGCGAGGCCCCGGCGACCGGCCCGCCGCTCAGCTCCGCGGGCCGCCCCCGTGACCCGTCCCGCTCAGCCCCGCGTGCCCCGCCCCGGGCAGACGTCGAAGTGGCTCACCCGGCAGGTGTCCACCGGCGCCGCGCCGTGCAGATGCACCGCCGTGCCGTCACCCGCTATGTACCAGCGGCGGCCTCGCGGCACCCCCGCCACCGGACGCACCCCCGGCTCGATGGCCACCCACCGGTCCCCCGTCGTGCGGTGCCAGCGCGCCCGGCCCCCGCAGTACCGGCACGTCATGGGCGCGCCCGTGCGCGGCGACGGCACCCGGGCCGGGCCCCGGCCGGACGCGCGCAGCGCCGCCGCCGTCACCGGCAGCACGTCCCCCAGCCGCACCGGATCACGGTCCGCCGAACCCGTGCCCGCCTTCGTGCACGCGGCGCACAGCGGCATCATCAACGGCAGGCTCCACTGCGCCCCGGGTCCCTCGCAGGCCGCGCAGACGGGCGCCGCCGCGCCCCGGCCGGGCCCGGCGCCGCGCGGTCCGGCCCAAGTCGTCGTCTCCACCAGTGCACCTCCGGTCACGCGTCGGTCAACGGTGTGTCCCTGCCTCCGATACTCGCAGCCACCACTGACAACGCCGCCCGCCGAACCCCTGCGCCCCGCTCGCGGGCCGCCCGTATGGTGTGGGCATGAGCAGCTCTCCCACCCGCTTCGACCGCGGCCACACCGACGACCTCATGACGTTCCTGACGGCCTCCCCGTCCCCGTACCACGCCGTGGCGGCCGCCGCCGGGCGGCTGGAGAAGGCCGGCTTCCGCCAGGTCGAGGAGACCGCCGCGTGGGACGGCACGACGGGCGGCAAGTACGTGATCCGGGGCGGCGCGATCATCGCGTGGTACGTGCCGGAGGGCGCCGCCGCCCACACCCCGTACCGGATCGTGGGCGCCCACACCGACTCGCCGAACCTCCGGGTGAAGCCGCGGCCCGACAGCGGCGCGCACGGCTGGCGGCAGATCGCCGTCGAGATCTACGGCGGGCCCCTGCTGAACTCGTGGCTCGACCGGGACCTGGGCATCGCCGGCCGGCTCACCCTCCGCGACGGCACCCACCGGCTCGTCGACGTGAACCGGCCGCTGCTGCGCGTCCCGCAGCTGGCCATCCACCTCGACCGGGGCGCCAACGACGGCCTGAAGCTGGACCGGCAGCGGCACATGCAGCCCGTCTGGGGCCTGGGCGACGACATCCGCGACGGCGACCTGATCCGCTTCCTCGCCGACGAGGCGGACCTCGACGCGGACGACGTCACGGGCTGGGACCTCATGGTCCACTCCGTGGAACCCCCCGCCTACCTGGGCCGCGACCGCGAACTGCTCGCCGCGCCGCGCCTGGACAACCTGCTGTCCGTGCACGCCGCGACCGCCGCGCTCGCCGCCGTCGCCACCGACCGCACCCCGCCCTCGTACATCCCCGTCATGGCGGCCTTCGACCACGAGGAGAACGGCTCCGAGTCGGACACCGGCGCCCAGGGACCGCTGCTCGGGACGGTGCTGGAACGGTCCGTCTACGCGCGCGGCGGCACCTACGAGGACCGCGCCCGCGCCTTCGCCGGGACCGTCTGCCTCTCCTCCGACGTGGGCCACGCCGTCCACCCGAACTACGCGGAGCGGCACGACCCGACGCACCACCCGCGCCCCAACGGCGGCCCCATCCTGAAGGTGAACGTCAACCAGCGGTACGCCACGGACGGTTCCGGCCGCGCGGTGTTCGCCGCCGCGTGCGACGAGGCCGGGGTGCCGTGGCAGTCGTTCGTCTCCAACAACGACATGCCGTGCGGCACGACGATCGGCCCCATCACCGCCGCCCGGCACGGCATCCGCACGGTCGACATCGGCGTGGCGTGCCTGTCGATGCACAGCGCCCGCGAGCTGTGCGGCGCGGACGACCCGTACCTCCTCGCCAACGCCCTGGTCGCCTTCCTGAAGTGACCCCTCCTCAGGTGATTCCCGGTCCGGAGGCGTCGCGGGCCCCGCAGCGGGTACCCGAAGGGCCTCCGGGACGAGTTCACACACGAGGAGGCACACCATGGGCCTGGGCGGATGCCTGCTGCTCATCGCGGGAGGCGCGATCCTCACGTTCGCGACCGACTGGGAAGTCAGCGGCTTCAATCTGGACGTCGCCGGACTGATCATGATGGCGGTGGGGCTGATCGGCGTCGCCGCGTACACGAGCCTGGCACGCCGGCGCAGGGCGGTCGTCCCGCCCGTCGCGCCGGTCGTGGAGCCTGACCCGCTGCGCGACGACGGCCGCCACCTCTGACGCGCCGCGCACCGGCGGGAACGGCGGGCACGGCATGACAGGGGTACGGCGTGGCACGGCGGACGCGGACGCCCCCGGTACGGCATGCCGTACCGGGGGCGTCCGCGCGCGTGAGACCGGGTCCTACGCCTCGTCGAGACCCGCGAGGATCAGCGGGAGCCGGGTGGCGCCGCCGTCCTCGATCCGCACCGGGACGCCCCAGTCCTGCTGGTGGACGTGGCAGGCCGGGTACTCGTTCTCCGGGTCGTCGTCGCAGGACGCGGCCATCGCGGAGACGTGCAGGACGCCCTCCGTCACCGACGGGTCGAGCTTCAGCTCGCGGAACAGGTCCGTGCCCTGGCCCGCGCCGTCGGCCAGCAGCTCCGGCGGCGTGGACGACACCAGCAGGCGGGTCGAAGGACCGTAGCGTTCGTCCAGCTTCTGACCGGTCGGCGCGCGGAACACCACGTCCAGGCGGAGCGTGCCCGGCGCGATGGGCGTCGCCTCCCGCTGCGTGCGGTGCGCCACCGCCTCGACCCGCACGGCCTCCTCCGGCAGCCGCAGCCGCGTCAGCCGGTGCCGGGCCGACTCGACGACCACCAGGTCGTCGCCGACGAGGACCGCGTCGCTCGGCTCGCGCAGGTCGGTCGCCAGGGTGGTGACCTCGCCGGTCGCGGGGTCGTAGCGGCGCAGGGCGTGGTTGTACGTGTCGCACACCGCGACTGAGCCGTCCGGGAGGGCCGTCACGCCCAGCGGGTGCTGGAACAGGGCCTGCTCGGCGGCGCCGTCGCGGTGCCCGAAGTCGAACAGGCCGGTGCCGACGGCCGTGTGGACGAGGCCCTGCGGGTCCACCCAGCGAACGGCGCTCGTCTCCGAGTCGGCGATCCACAGGCGGTCCTCGGTGGCCGCGAGCCCCGACGGCTGCGCGAACCACGCCTCGGCGGCCGGTCCGTCGACCAGGCCCTCGTTGGTGGTGCCCGCGGCGACCTGGACCGTGCCGGCCTCCGGGTCGTACGCCCACAGCTGGTGCACGCCGGCCATGGCGATCCACACGCGGTCCTGCCACCACGCCACGTCCCACGGCGACGACAGCGCGACCTCGCGGGCGGGCCCCGAGGTGGGGGAGCCCTGCATCCACTGGGCGCCCGTGCCGGCGAGCGTCACGACCTCGCCGGTCGCCGGGTCCAGGGCGCGCAGCGCGTGGTTGACGGTGTCCGCGACGACGATCCGGCCGTCGGGGAGGACGCACATGCCCTGCGGCTCGTTGAACCTCGCGGACGCGGCCGGCCCGTCGGCCAGTCCGCGCTGCCCGTCGCCGTACCGGCGCACCACGGTCTCCCCGTCGGCGGCCAGCTCGACCAGCTGGTGGCGGGTGGTGTCGGACACCAGGAGGTTGCCGGACTCCAGGGCGATCGCCTTGCCGGGGAAGCGCAGGTGGGTGGCGACCGGCTCCGGCGGTACGTACGGGCCGTCGCCGCGCCGCAGGGTGCCCTTCGCCTCGTGCTCGGCCTCCAGCTCCTCGACCAGGGTCTCGATGGCCTTCGCGTGGCCCTCGCCGGCGTGCTGGGCGACGACGTACCCCTCCGGGTCGATCACGACGAGCGTCGGCCAGGCCCGCACGGCGTACTGCTTCCAGGTGGCGAGCTTCGGGTCGTCCAGGACCGGGTGCTCCACGCCGTACCGCTCGACGGCGTCCACGACGGCCTGGTGGTCGGCCTCGTGCACGAACTTCGGCGAGTGGACGCCGATGATCACGACGGTGTCGCGGTGCTTCTCCTCCAGCTCGCGCAGCTCGTCGAGGACGTGCAGGCAGTTGATGCAGCAGAAGGTCCAGAAGTCCAGGATGACGATACGTCCCCGCAGGTCGGCGAGGGTGTACGAGGCTCCGCCCGTGTTGAGCCAGCCTCCTTCGCCTACCAGCTCGGGGGCACGGACGCGGGCGCGGCGGGGCGCGGGAGCGGCATCGTTCATCCTTCAAGCTTGCCACCCCGCCCCCACTTGCCGCCCCACCCCCCGCACCTCACTCTCCGCCCCCGCGTGGCCCGGCCCCGTGCGGCCGTGGTCGCGGCACGCAGCGGGGGAGGGTGCCGGTCCAGGGCCTAGCGGGGGGCCTTCAGGCCCAGGACCCGGTCCTTGAGGGCGGGGAAGACCTCGCGGGTCTCGGGGACGCGCCCGGGATCGAGGTCCACCGTCAGAACCTCCTCCGCACGCCCCGCCTCGGCGAGCACCTCGCCCCACGGGTCCACGACCACACTGTGCCCCGCCTGCTCCACCCCCGCGTGCGCCCCCGCCGTCCCGCACGCCAGCACGTACGCCTGGTTCTCCACCGCCCGCGCCCGCGCCAGCAGCGACCAGTGCCCGCGCCGCCGCTCCGGCCAGCCCGCCGGGATCACGAACGCCGCCGCGCCCGCGTCCACCAGCCCCCGGAACAGCTCGGGGAACCGCAGGTCGTAGCAGGTCGCCAGGCCGAAGGGCAGCTCCGGGTGCGGGGCCACGACCAGATCGGAGCCGGCCGACATCAGCACCGCCTCGCCCTGGTCGAAGCCGAACCGGTGGATCTTCCGGTACGAGGACGCCAGCTCCCCGTCCGGGGAGAAGACCAGCGACGTGTTGTACAGGGCGTCCCCGTCGCGCTCCACGAACGACCCGGCGTGCAGCCACACCCCCGCGTCCGCGGCCGCCGCGGCCATCGCCTCGTACGTCGGTCCGCGCAGCGGCTCCGCGTCCGTCGCGAACGCCTCGTACGCGAACGCGCCGACCGGCCACAGCTCCGGCAGCACCACCAGGTCGGACGCCGACTCGTCGCGTACGAGCGCGGCGGCGCGCCGCCGCCGGGCGTCCACCGATTCGTCCGGGTTGACCGCAATCTGGATCAGAGAGGCGCGCACACTACCACCGTCCTGGCGTTGAAGCCGTCGATACGGGCCTACGATCGTCACACGAAAGCACTGCCGAGGGCCTTGGGGGGAGCGTACTGTTCTCCCCTGGGGGGATCTTTCCCCCGAGGACCGCGTCCAGGGGGGACCCCCGGGGCTCCCCGGCAGCCGCCACTGCACCCAGCCCGCGTACCAACCGCACGAGGGGTCCCGTGACCGTCCATCCCAGCCTCCAGACCTACGCCGACGCCTGGACCCACTCCATCGAGGCCATATCCGAGCTGGTGCAGCCGCTCGTCGAGGGTGAGTGGAACCGCGCAACCCCGTGCCCCGGCTGGTCGGTCCGGGACATCGTCTCCCATGTCATCGGCATGGAGTGCGAGATGCTGGGCGACCCGCGGCCGATTCACTCCCTCCCCCGCGACCTCTACCACGTGCGCAGTGATTTCGCGCGCTACATGGAGATGCAGGTCGATGTGCGGCGGCACCACACGGCACCGGAGATGACGGCCGAGCTGGAGTACGTCATGATCCGCCGCGCCCGCATGCTGCGCAACGAGAACCGCTCCCCCGACACCCTCGTGCGCGCCCCGCTCGGCGCCGAGCAGAGCCTCGAAGTGGCCTACCGGATGCGCGCCTTCGACGTGTGGGTGCACGAGCAGGACCTGCGCACCGCGCTCGACCAGCCGGGCAACCTCGACTCGCCCGGCGCGTACGTGACGCGGGACGTCCTGCTGGCCGTCCTGCCGAAGATCGTCGCGAAGGACGCGGGCGCCCCACCGAACACGGCTGTGGTGTTCGACGTGAGCGGCCCCGTGGAGTTCCTGCGGACCGTCCGGGTCGACGCGGACGGGCGCGGCACCGTCGACGGCGCCCCGTCGCTGGGCCCGGCCGCGACGCTGGCGATGGACTGGGAGACGTACGTGCGCCTCGCCTGCGGCCGGGTGCGGCCCGCCGCCGTCGCCGACCGGGTGAAGGTCGAGGGCGACGAGGAGCTGGCCGGCGCGATCCTCGCCCACTTCGCCGTCACGCCGTAACCCGCGGGCCGAGTACGCCGGTACACCGTGAGCCGGTACGCCCCGCCGGTGCCCACCGCGGGCCGGTACCCCCCGCCGGTGCCCACCGCGGGCCGGTACGCCCCGTCGGCGCACCCCGGCCGGTACGCCCACGTCGGGCCGTCTCACACCGGGACGTGGACGGTCTCCACGCGGCTGGCCACCAGCCGCTCGCGCTCCAGGCGGGCCGTGCGGGCGCGCAGGCGCAGGATCTGGGCGACGCCCAGGACCTGGAGGACGAACACCGACGAGAACGCCACCCGGTAGCTGCCCCCGGTCGCGTCCAGCAGGACACCGATGGCGAACAGGGTCGTCATCGACGCGGTGAACCCGCCGATGTTGACGATCCCGGACGCCGTGCCCTGCCGCTCCGGCGGGTTGGCCGGCCGCGCGAAGTCGAAGCCGATCATCGAGGCGGGCCCGCACGCGCCGAGCACCGCGCACAGGGTGACCAGCAGCCACATCGGGGCGTGCGCCCCGGGATACGTCACGGTGGCGGCCCACACCAGGGCGGTCGCGCCTATGGTGCCCAGCGCCAGCGGTGCCCGCGCCGCGTGATGGCGGGCGATCAGCTGCCCGTACACGAGGCCCACGACCATGTTGGAGAGCACCACCACGGTCAGCAGCTCGCCGGCCCGCCCCCGCGACAGGCCCTGCGCCTCCACCAGGAACGGCATGCCCCACAGCAGCAGGAACACCATGGCGGGGAACTGCGTCGTGAAGTGGACCCACATGCCGAGGCGGGTGCCGGGCTCCCGCCAGGCGCGGACGATCTGGTGGCGTACGTACGCCACGCCCGCGTGCGGTACCGGCTCCGGTTCGAAGCCCTCGGGGTGGTCCTTCAGGAACGCGACGACCAGGACGAAGACCACGAGACCGGCCAGGGAGCTGCCGGCGAACGTCGCGGTCCAGCCCAGCGAGTCCAGGGTCCGCGCGAGCACGATCGTGGACAGGAGGTTGCCGACGACCCCGAACAGGCCCGCGATCTGCACGACCATCGGTCCGCGCCGCGCCGGGAACCAGCGGCTGCCCAGCCGCAGCACGGAGATGAACGTCATGGCGTCGCCGCAGCCGAGCAGCGCGCGGGCGGCGAGCGCCATCCCGTACGACGGGGACAGCGCGAAGCCCAGCTGCCCGACGGTGAACAGCACGATCCCGAGCGTCAGGACCTTGCGCGTGCCGAGCCGGTCCACGAGCAGGCCGACGGGTATCTGCATGCCCGCGTAGACGAGGAGCTGGAGGATCGAGAAGGCGGACAGCGCGGAGGCGTTGACGTGGAAGCGGTCGGCCGCGTCGAGCCCGGCCACGCCGAGCGACGTACGGAAGACGACGGCGACGAGGTACACGCAGACGCCGACGCCCCACACGAGAGCCGCCCGGCGGCCACCGGGCGGATCGAGGGGGAGGGCGGGCCGGGCGGAGGAGGGCGAGCTCATCGGTCCTCCCCCCGGACCAGCACCTTCACGCGGCTGACGTGGGCGCGGACGCAGCGGGCCGCGCGCTCCGCGTCACCGGCGCGCAGCGCGTCCAGGATCTCGGAGTGCTCGGCGATGTTCTTCGCGATGCGGTCGGGGTGGGCCTCCATCACGGCGACGCCCATCCGCAGTTGACGGTCCCTCAGCTGGTCGTACAGCTTGGACAGGATCTGGTTTCCGGCGTGCCGGACGATCTCGGCGTGGAAGCAGCGGTCGGACACGGCGACCGCGCGCAGGTCGTTCGCGCGGGCGTGCTCGCGCTGCTCGGCGAGCAGCTCCTCCAGCCGCTCCAGCAGCGGCGCAGGCAGCGGTACGGCCTTGCGGACCGCGAACTCCTCTACCAGCAGCCGGGTTTCCACCACGTCCGCGATCTCCTGAGCGGAGACGGCGAGGACGAGCGCGCCCTTCTTGGGGTACAGCTTGAGCAGCCCCTCCATCTCCAGCTTCAGCAGCGCCTCGCGCACCGGGGTCCGGGAGACCCCGACGGCTTCCGCCAACTCGCCTTCCGTCAGGAGTGTTCCGCCCTCGATGCGGCGGTCGAGGACCGCCTCCTTGACGTGGGCGTAGACCCGCTCGGCGGCGGGCGGGGCGGGTGTCGGGGCGGGGGCGGGCTCAGGGGACGGAGGCGCGGCGGATGGCATGCGCACAGGATAGATACAACAGAGGTGCATTTAGGGGCCCGTCCAGGATGTGGACGGGCCGCGCGGGCGCCGGCACGGCGAAGGGCCCGAACACCGTTGGGTGTCCGGGCCCTTGGGCACCTGGAGCCGCGCGAGACGCGGCTCACACGGGCCGGTGGATCACACCGGGGCGGTCACACCGGCCGCCACACGACGGCCGGGCGGTCACACCGGCCCCGTGCCTCACGCCCAGGTGATCAGGCGCTTGGGCTGCTCCAGTACCGCCGCGATGTCGGCCAGCACCTTCGAGCCCAGCTCGCCGTCGACCAGCCGGTGGTCGAAGGAGAGCGCCAGCGTCGTGACGTGGCGCGGCTTGACCTTGCCCTTGTGGACCCACGGCTGGAGCTTGATCGCGCCGACCGCCAGGATCGCGGACTCGCCGGGGTTCAGGATCGGCGTGCCGGTGTCGACGCCGAAGACGCCGACGTTGGTGATCGTGACCGTGCCGCCCTGCATGGCCGCCGGGGTCGTCTTGCCCTCGCGGGCGGTGGCGACCAGCTCGCCGAGCGCCGCCGCCAGCTCCGGGAGGGTCTTGGCGTGGGCGTCTTTGATGTTCGGCACGATCAGGCCGCGCGGGGTGGCGGCCGCGATGCCCAGGTTGACGTAGTGCTTGAGCACGATCTCCTGGGCCGCCTCGTCCCAGGAGGCGTTGATCTCCGGGTTGCGGCGGATCGCGACGAGCAGGGCCTTGGCGACGAGCAGCAGCGGGTTGACCCGCAGCCCGGCCATGTCCTTGTCCGCCTTCAGCTCCTCGACGAGCCGCATGGTGCGGGTCACGTCGACGGTGATGAACTCGGTGACGTGCGGCGCGGTGAACGCCGAGCCGACCATGGCCTGCGCCGTGGCCTTCCGCACGCCCTTGATCGGGACGCGGGTCTCGCGGGCGCCCGACGCGAACGGCTCGGCGGCCGGGGCGGCGGACGGCGCGGGACGGGCGGCCGGTGCGGCCTGCGGCGCGGCGGCGGGGGCCGCCGGGGCCTGGGGCTGCGCCGGTACGGCCGCGGGGGCCTCGGCGGGCGCGGCCGCCTTGTGGACGTCCTCGCGGGTGATGATCCCGTCCGGGCCGGTCGGGACGACCGTCGCCAGGTCCACGCCGAGGTCCTTGGCCAGCTTCCGCACGGGCGGCTTGGCCAGCGGGCGCCCCTGCGGCGCGGGCGCCACGGGGGCGGGGGCGTGGCCGTTCAGCTCGCCCTGGACGGCCGCGCGGGCGACCGGGGCCGGGTCGGTGGCGGTGGCGTCCCTGCGCGGGCGGCGCTTGGTGGAGGACGCGGCGACGCCGTAGCCGACCAGGACCGGCTGGCGGCCCTGCGGCTCCTCCTCCGCCTCCGGCTCGGCGGCCGGGGCGGCGGCAGCGGCGGGGGCCTCGGCGGCGGGCGGCTCGTCGCCGCCCGTGTTCACCGAGATGATGACCTCGCCGACGTCGACCGTGGTGCCCTCGGGGAAGCGCAGCTCGTGCACCACTCCGTCGAACGGGCAGGGCAGCTCCACGGCCGCCTTCGCCGTCTCGACCTCGCAGACGACCTGGCCGTCCGTGACGGTGTCGCCGGGCTGGACGTACCACTTGAGGATCTCGGCCTCGGTGAGACCCTCACCGACGTCCGGCATCTTGAACTCGCGGATCACGGGTGTTCCTCCTAGTACGCAAGCGCGCGGTCGACGGAGTCGAGCACCCGGTCCAGACCCGGCAGGTACTCCTCCTCCAGCCTGGCCGGCGGGTACGGCGCGTGGTATCCGCCCACCCGCAGCACCGGGGCCTCCAGGTGGTAGAAGCACCGCTCGGTGATCCGGGCGGCGATCTCCGCGCCCGAGCCGAAGAACACCGGCGCCTCGTGCACGACGACCAGGCGGCGGGTCTTCTCCACCGACGTCTGGACCGTGTCGAAGTCGATCGGGGAGATCGACCGCAGGTCCACGACCTCGATCGAGCGGCCCTCCTCGGCGGCGGCCGCGGCCGCCTCCAGGCAGGTCTTCACCATCGGGCCGTAGGCGACGAGGGTCAGGTCCGTGCCCTCACGGGCGACCCGGGCCTTGTGTAGCTCGCCGGGGAACGCCTCGGTGTCGACCTCGCCCTTGTCCCAGTAGCGGCGCTTCGGCTCGAAGAAGATCACCGGGTCGTCGCTCTGGATGGCCTGCTGGAGCATCCAGTAGCCGTCGGACGGGGTCGCCGGGGTGACGACCTTGAGGCCCGCGACGTGCGCGAAGAGCGCCTCGGGCGACTCGGAGTGGTGCTCGACGGCACCGATGCCGCCGCCGTACGGGATGCGGATGACCACCGGCACCTTCACCGCGCCGAGCGAGCGGGCCCGCATCTTCGCCAGCTGCGTGACGATCTGGTCGTACGCCGGGAAGACGAAGCCGTCGAACTGGATCTCCACCACGGGGCGGTAGCCGCGCAGCGCGAGGCCGATCGCGGTGCCCACGATGCCGGACTCGGCGAGCGGGGTGTCGACGACCCGGTCCTCGCCGAAGTCCTTCTGCAGACCGTCGGTGATCCGGAAGACGCCGCCGAGCTTGCCGACGTCCAGGCCCATGACGACGACCTTGGGGTCGGTCTCCAGGGCCTTGCGAAGCGACTCGTTGAGCGCCTTCGCGAGGGGAAGCTTCTGGACTGCCATGGTTACTCGCCCTCTCCGTTCGCGAAGGACGCCTGGTAGGCGGCGAACTGCGCGCGCTCCTCGTCGACGAGCGCGTGCCCGTCCGCGTACACGTTGTCGAACATCGCCATGTGCTCCGGCACGGGCATGGCGCGGACGACCTCGCGGACGTGCCTGCCGAGGGCCTCGCTCTCCGCCTCCAGCTCCTCGAACCAGGCCGCGTCGGCGTGGCCCTGCGCCTCCAGGTGGCGGCGCAGGCGCAGGATCGGGTCCTTCGCCTCCCAGGCGGCCCGCTCGTCGTCGTGCCGGTAGCGGGTCGGGTCGTCGGAGGTGGTGTGGGCGGCCATGCGGTAGGTGAACGCCTCGATGAGCGTCGGGCCCTCGCCGCTGCGGGCGCGCTCCAGCGCCCAGCGGGTCACGGCCAGGCAGGCGAGGACGTCGTTGCCGTCGACGCGGACACCGGGGAAGCCGAAGCCCTGCGCGCGCTGGTAGAGCGGGACGCGGGTCTGCTTCTCGGTGGGCTCGGAGATGGCCCACTGGTTGTTCTGGCAGAAGAACACGACCGGGGCGTTGTAGACCGAGGAGAAGACGAACGACTCGTTGACGTCGCCCTGGCTGGAGGCGCCGTCGCCGAAGTACGCGAGCACGGCGGAGTCCGCGCCGTCCCTGGTCACGCCCATGGCGTAGCCGGTGGCGTGCAGGGTCTGCGAGCCGAGGACGATCGTGTACAGGTGGAAATTGTTGCTGTTGGGATCCCACCCGCCGTTGTTCACGCCGCGGAACATCCCGAGCAGGTTGGTCGGGTCGACCCCGCGGCACCAGGCGACGCCGTGCTCGCGGTAGGTCGGGAAGACGTAGTCGTCGTCGCGCAGGGCGCGGCCCGAGCCGATCTGCGCCGCCTCCTGGCCGAGCAGCGAGGCCCACAGGCCCAGCTCGCCCTGGCGCTGGAGCGCGGTCGCCTCGCCGTCGAAGCGGCGGGTCATGACCATGTCGCGGTACAGGCCGCGCAGGTCCTCGGGGGTCAGGTCGACGTCGTACTCGGGGTGCTGGACGCGCTCGCCCTCGGGCGTCAGCAGCTGTACGAGCTGCGGCTCGGAGTCGGAACTCCGCGGCTTCTTGGCGCGCGCGGCGCGCTTGGTGGCACCGGCGGCTTTGGTGCCACTGCTGGTGCCGCCGCTGCGTCGCGGCTGGCGCGCGGCAGTGCTGTCCACGGTCACGTGCGTGCTCCTCCGTCTGTCCGGGCTCCCGGGGTCCGCCGGGTCGCCTGGGGTTCCCCGCGCTCCGCTGGAGCTGGGGGAAGCGGCTCGCCTGGTCCGTACGCGATGCACGGGGTGGGTGCCCTCGGCCGGAGACAGGCGTGACAGGTGCCCCGGCGAGTGCCCTGTGACAGGCACGTTACCCAGTGCGCAGCATTCCTGCGAAACCCCTCTGACCTGCGATTTTGCTTGGATTTCCAAGTAAATCGAGAACCACGGGGACAACGCCTGGTCACACCGCTGGCGCGGCTCGGATAACACACGGATAACAGCCTCGCAGGCCGCCGGAACACGGGCACGTTATCCCGCGCACCCCGCCGTCGGGAAGAGTTCACAGGACAAGGATGTGACGCGGGTCATCTCATAGTGATCTAACATCTGACAAGTGCCGCGCTCATCTGTAACGGCTGCGCCCGCCGCTCCGCCCGCCCGTTCCGACGGGCTCCACGTCCCCCGGCCCCGCCCCGGCCACACCACCGCATCGCGGGCCCCAGGCGCCCCCTTACCCCCCGACGGCCCGCCCGCACCCGCCTGCGACGGCCCGCCCGCGCCGCCCGTCGCCGCGCTGCTGCGCCGCTATCCCGCGTACGGCGAACCGCTCTCGTGCGTCCCGGTCACCCAGGGCCTGCTGAACCGCGGCTACCGGCTCACCACCACGCACGGCACGTTCTTCCTCAAGCAGCACCTCGACGCCTCCACCTCGCACCACGCCACCATCGCCCGCCAGCACCGCGCGACCGAGCGGCTGCACGCGCTGGGCGTCCCGGTGGCGCCCGCCCTCCCGGACGCCGAGGGCCTCACGGTCGCGGAGCTGGACGGCCACTGCTACGCGCTGCACCCGTGGGTGGAGGGCCGCCACCGGGACGGCGCCCAGCTCACCGCGACCGGCTCCCGGCGGCTGGGCGCCCTCCTCGGGTTCGTCCACACCTGCCTGGAGCGGGTGCTCGGCGCGGCCGGCGCGCACCCGGCGGCCCGCTCGTACGGGAGCGCCGACCCCGAGGACACGTTCCGGCTGATCGACGAGCTGCTGGCGCTGGCCAGGTCGCGGCGCCGCCGCGTCGCCTTCGACGAGCTGGCCGAGCACCGGCTGCTGGAGCGCCGCCGCCTGCTGGCCGCGCACGCGCACCGGCGCCCGGCGGCCGCGTCGCCCTCGGCGGGCGGCTGGGTGCACGGGGACTTCCACCCCCTGAACGTGCTCTACCGGGGCGCCGAGCCCGCCGCGATCGTGGACTGGGACCGGCTGGGCGTCCAGCCGCGCGCCGAGGAGGCCGTACGGGCCGCGATGATCTTCTACGTACAGCCTTCGGGCCGCCTGGACCTGGCGAAGGTGCGGGCCTACGCGCGCGCGTACCGGCGCGCCGCCGGGGTGGACGCGGCGGAGCTGGGCGCCGCCGTGCACCGCGTGTGGTGGGAGCGGCTCAACGACTTCTGGATACTGCGGTGGCGCTACCAGCTGCACGACAGCAGGGCCGACCCGCAGTTCCCCGCGGTGTCGGCCCTGGCGGTGTGGTGGACCCGCGAGTACGACGCCGTGTGCGACGCGTTCACGGGGTGAGCCCCCGGCCGGGCGGGGGCCCGGCCTCTCGTGCAGGCGGCTCAGCCGGTCGTGGAGCCGCCGGTGCCGGCGCCGGCGGTCGTACCGCCCTGCTGCCCGCCGGTGCCGGCGCCGCCCGACGTCTCGGTGCCGCCGGAGTCGGTGGTGCCGGTGGAGCCGTCCGTCGTGCCCTGGTCGGTGCCGCCGGAGTCGGTGGTGCCGGTGGAGCCGTCGGTGGTGCCCTGGTCGGTGCCGCCGTCCTGGCCGCCGTCCGTGGTGCCGTCGGTCGTGCCCTGGTCGGTCGAGCCGTCCGTCGTCCCGGTGTCGCCCGTGTCACCGCTCGTGGTGGGCGCCGGGTCCTGGCTGTACGTGGGCGGCTGCGGGTTCCACGACGGGCGCTCCCAGCCGCCGCCACCGCCGGTGGTCGGGTCGGGCTGCTCCTGCTCCTCCTCGGACTTCGACGGGGAGGGCGAGGGGCTGCTGCTCTGCGACACGGACGGCGAGGGGCTGGTGCTCGGCTTGGGGTCGGTGCCGGTCGGCGTCTCGCTCATCTTCACCGCGTACACGACACCCGCCACGATCGCGATGAGCGCGAACGCGACGAACAGCAGCACCTTGCCGCGGCCGCCGCCCTGCCCGCTGTCGTACGGCACCGCGTAGGCGCCGTCGTCGGGGTTCATCGGCGGCAGGATCGGGCCCTGCGAGGTGTCGCCGTGCAGCGGCACGGGGCGGGGCGGCGTCGACGGGCCCTGGCCGGCGCCCGGCACCGCGCCCATCATGGCGGTCTTGGCGACACCGCCGTGCGGGGTGTGGCCGCCGTCGTGCGGGCCGACCGGGCCGGTGTTCCACGTGCCGGTGTGGCCGCCCTGCTCCTGGAGCATGCGCAGCCCGTACTGGATCAGCCCGCGCATCTCCTCGGCGCTCTGGAACCGGTCGTCCGGGTCCTTCGCCAGCGCCCGCATCGCCAGCCCGTCCAGCTCCGGCGGGGCGCCGTCGGACACCTGCGACGGCGGGACCGGGATGTCCTGCACATGCTGGTAGACGACCGACAGCGGCGTCTCGCCGACGAACGGCGGCCGCTGCGCGAGCAGTTCGTACAGCAGGCAGCCCGTAGCGTACAGGTCGGAGCGGTGGTCGACGGCCTTGCCGAGCGCCTGCTCCGGCGACAGGTACTGGGGCGTGCCCATGACCATGCCGGTCTGCGTCATCGTCGTGGACGCCCCGTGCAGGGCGCGCGCGATGCCGAAGTCCATCACCTTGACCGCGCCGCCGTGCGTGATGATCACGTTCGCGGGCTTGATGTCGCGGTGCACGATGCCGTGCTGGTGCGAGTAGGCCAGCGCCTCCAGCACGCCCGACACGATGATCAGGGCCTGCTCGGGCGGCGGAGCCTCCGCGCTGACCAGCAGCTCGCGGATGGTGCGGCCCTCGACCAGCTCCATGACGATGTACGGCACGGCCTGGCCGTTGACCTCGTCCTCGCCGGAGTCGTAGACCGCCACGATCGCGTGGTGGTTCAGGCCCGCGACGGACTGCGCCTCACGTGTGAAGCGGGCCTTGGAGACCGGGTCCTCCGCCAGGTCCGCGCGGAGCAGCTTCACGGCGACGGTGCGGCCGAGCCGTACGTCCTCCGCCGCGAAGACCTCGGCCATGCCGCCGCGGCCGAGGCGGTGCGTCAGCCGGTAGCGTCCGTCGCCGACCAGGCCGCCGACGCCGAACTCGACGGCGTCCCCGCGCCCCGACGCTCCGTCATCCGACACTCCGCCGCCACCTGCTTCGGATCCGGGTGCCATCGTCCTCGCCGTCATTTCCGTTGCTGTCCGCGCGCTGTGCCCGCGAGCGGTGTGCCGCCGTCTTTCCAGGGGTACTTCGCCACGTCACGCTACAGCCTCCGCGCGACGCGCCGGTTCGGGCTGGACCGGCCATCCAATCGGTTCCCCGTACACCTGTGCAAATCCGATCCGGGTCACGTAACACTTCCGAGACGCTTCCGGCGCGTACGGTCACGGAACGGGCGCGCGGCTTGACGTGTCGGTGGCCTGGGGCAGACTTGGCCCGTAAATCCGGATCACCGCGGCGGCACGCGCGCGCGTAGGGGGAAGCACGATGAGCCAGGACGGCGCACAGGGCCGCTATGCGGGCGGTTCGGTGGCGAACGGCCGGTACCAGCTGCGCGACCTGCTCGGCGAGGGCGGCATGGCCTCGGTGTACCTGGCGTACGACAGTGCCCTGGACCGCCAGGTCGCCATCAAGACCCTGCACACGGAACTCGGCCGGGAACAGTCGTTCCGCGAGCGGTTCCGGCGCGAGGCGCAGGCCGTCGCGAAGCTCCAGCACACCAACATCGTGTCGGTCTTCGACACCGGTGAGGACACGGTCGTCTTCAGCGACCCCTCGATGGGCGAGGGCGGCGTCATGCCGTACATCGTCATGGAGTACGTGGAGGGCCAGCCGCTCGGCTCGGTGCTGGCCGCCGACATCCAGCAGTACGGCGCGATGCCGGCCGACAAGGCCCTGAAGGTCACCGCCGACGTGCTCGCCGCGCTGGAGACCAGCCACGAGATGGGCCTGGTCCACCGCGACATCAAGCCGGGCAACGTGATGATGACCAAGCGCGGTGTGGTCAAGGTCATGGACTTCGGCATCGCGCGCGCCATGCAGTCCGGGGTCACGTCGATGACGCAGACCGGCATGGTCGTCGGCACGCCCCAGTACCTCTCGCCCGAGCAGGCGCTCGGCCGCGGGGTCGACGCCCGCTCCGACCTGTACTCGGTCGGCATCATGCTCTTCCAGCTGCTGACGGGGCGGCTGCCGTTCGACGCGGACTCGCCGCTGGCCATCGCGTACGCGCACGTCCAGGAGGAGCCGGTCGCGCCCTCTTCCATCAACCGGTCGATCACGCCCGCGATGGACGCCCTGGTGGCGCGGGCGCTGCGGAAGAACCCCAACGAGCGGTTCCCCAGCGCCGCCGCCATGCGTGACGAGTGCCTGCGGGTGCTGTCGGCCGGGCAGACGGGCGCGCCGGTGATCGTGCAGGGCGCCCCCTCCAACAGCGGCGCGGGTGTCGGCTCCGCGGTGTTCCCGCCGCTGGACCAGTCGCAGGCGAATGCGGGGCACCCGCCGCAGGGCGTCCACACGCCGTACCAGGCGCCGACGCCGAGCCCGTACGGGCCGCCGACCCCCGCCCCGGCTCCCGCGCCGATGCCGACCCCCGCTCCGGCGGCGTACGGCTACCCGCACCAGCAGGCGCAGCCGCCCGCGTACCAGACGCCGGCCCCGTACCAGCCCGCCACGAGCGGCGGCGGTGGCGGCGGTGGCGGTGGCGGGCGGAACATGCCGCTGCTGGTGGGCGCGATCGTCGTCGCGCTGATCGCCGTCGCGGGTGTCATCACGGCCGTCGTCGTCAACAAGGAGGACGACCCGGCGGGCCCCGTGGCGGGCGGCGGCGCGCAGGCGAGCCAGTCCGCGACCGGCGGCGACTACAAGGGCCCGGACCTGAGCCGGACGATGGACACCAAGGACTGCACGGAGCCGCGCGAGGGCGACGACCCGGAGAAGTTCGAGGTGCCGGACTTCCGGTACAAGAACATCACCTCGGTCAAGCAGTGCATCCAGGCGGCCGGGTGGACGATCGCGAAGGAGATCGCGGTCAACGAGAACGTCTACGGCGACGGCACGGTGCTGACCCAGTTCCCGACGAAGGGCACGGAGATCAGCAAGGACGAGGCCGACTTCACCCTGGAGATCTCCACGGGCCGCCCCCAGCAGTAACGCCTCCGGGCTGCCCGGACCGGGGCACCCCGCCGGGCGCGGGGCCGCTCCCGGCGCGCGGGCGGTTGCCTGGCCGGGCGTTCCGCTGTGCGGTTCGGTTCCGCCGGGCGGGGCCGCTCCCCGCGCGCGGGCGACTGCGTGGCCGGGCGTCCCGCTCGGCGCGGGCGACTGCGTGGCCGGGCGTTCCGCTAAGGGCGGGGCGGCTGCCTAGCCAGGCGTTCCGCTCGGCGCGGAGCCGGTCCCGCGGGGGTGGTCATCCGGTGGACGTCCCCCCGTCATCCCCCGGCACTGCGCCATTCGGCTGCTCCGGGAGGCCGGGGCGGGGTGGTCTGTGTGATCGTGGGCGGGAACGAGCAACCGCCGCGCGAAAGGGAGTCGCCCCATGACTCCACGACCTCAGGCCCGCTGGGCGGTCGCGCTGGGCTCCCTTCTGCTGTGCGCCGGTCTCGCCGCCCCCGTCGCGCACGCGCGCGCCGACATCAGCCCGCCGCCCCGCGCGCCGCTGGGGTGGCTGACGGGGGTGGGCGGTTCCCTGGGGATGATCGTCCCCGGCGCCGCCGGTGACGGCGGCTCCGGCAGCGGCGCCACGGCTCCGGCGCCCCCGGCCTCCCAGCCCGCCTCCTCCCCGTCGCGGGGCGGCACCCCGACCGGTGCGTCAGGATCCCCGGCGGACCCGTCGCCCGCCTCCCCGGGGCCGGGCGGCCCCGGCGGCACGGAAGCCCCCGGCGGCTCGGGGAGCGGCGGCCCCACAGGCCCCGCCGGTCCGAGCGGTCCCGGCGGTCCCGGCGGCCCCGGTGGCCCTGTGGCGGGGCCGTCCGCCGCGCCGGGCGTCACCGGCAGCGCCCGGCCCTCGCTCGCCGGGCGGCCCGCCGGCGCGGGCGTCAAGCGGCCCGGACGCGCCACACCGCCGACGGCGAGCGACTCCGCGACCCCGGCCCCGTCCGCGTCGGACGCCGCCGAGGAGCCCGTACGTAGCAGAACGGCAACAGACGAACGCCGCCGCGACGGCCGGTACCACGGCCAGGGGGCCGTGCCGGACGTCGTACCCGAGGGGGACTCCCACGGTGCCGTACCCCCGGCGGCCGACCCGTCCCACACCGCCTGGGAACCGCGCGGAAGGGCCGCCGAAACCGGCGTCGACCGGCGCGTTCCCGTACTGACCCTGGGGGTCGGGCTCACCCTCATGGGGCTCGGCCTCGGCTTCCTCGGGGTCCGCGTCCGCCGCGTCTGACCGGCCGCGTCCTCCTTGAGAGGGACCTTCCGGTTCCTTCGGAGGACGGTTGGCCGCCGACGGCATACCCGGTATACATACTCGGTATGTCGATCCGCCACGGGCTCCTCGCCCTCCTCGAACGCGGCCCTCGCTACGGCTCCCAGCTCCGCACGGAGTTCGAGTCCCGCACCGGCTCCACCTGGCCGCTCAACGTCGGCCAGGTCTACACGACCCTCAGCCGCCTGGAGCGCGACGGCATGGTCGCCCAGGATGGCGAGGACGAGGCCGGCCACCCGCTCTACGTCATCACCGACGCCGGCCGCGAGGAGCTGCGCACCTGGTTCGAACGGCCCGTCGACCGCACCAGCCCCGCCCGTGACGAGCTGGCCATCAAGCTCGCCATGGCCGTCGGCGCGCCCGGCGTGGACGTCCGCGCCGTGATCCAGGCCCAGCGCCACCACACGGTGAAGGCCATGCAGGACTACACCCGGCTCAAGGCGCAGGCGGTCAGCGCCCTGGAGAGCGGCGCCGGGCAGCGGCGCGACGACGTGGCCTGGCTCCTCGTACTGGAGCAGCTGATCTTCCAGACGGAGGCCGAGGCCCGCTGGCTGGACCACTGCGAGTCCCGGCTGATCCGCCTGTCGGCCGCCGCCGCCCCGCAGGACCCGCCGCCGCCCGACGCCGCCCCGGCGCCGGGCACCCCGGCGCCCCGCGCCACGGCCCGCGCCGGCCGCCGCCGCTGACCGCGGACACACCGACCACCACCGCGTACGGAGGGACCCCCGCGTCCCGCCGTACGCCCGAGGGGGGACCCTTCATGTCATCACCCACGCCACACACGCCCCACCAGCCCCACGTGTCCCAGCAGCCCGTGCTCCGGCTCCAGCAGCTGACCCGCGTCCACGGCAGCGGCCCCACCGAGGTCCACGCCCTGCGCGGCATCGACCTCGACGTGTACCCGGGCGAGCTGATCGCCGTCATGGGCCCCTCCGGCTCCGGCAAGTCCACGCTCCTCACCATCGCCGGCGGCCTGGACATGCCCACCTCCGGGCGGGTCGTCGTCGAGGGCACCGACATCACCGAGGCCGACCGCAAGACCCTCGCCGCGCTGCGCCGCCGCAGCATCGGCTACGTCTTCCAGGACTACAACCTCATCCCGGCCCTCACGGCCGCCGAGAACGTCGCCCTCCCGCGCGAGCTGGACGGCGTGTCGGCCCGCAAGGCGCGCGGCGAGGCCATCGCCGCGCTGGAGGAGATGGGCCTGGCCCACCTCGCGGACCGGTTCCCCGACGAGATGTCCGGCGGCCAGCAGCAGCGCGTCGCCATCGCCCGCGCCCTGGTCGGCGAGCGCCGCCTGGTCCTGGCCGACGAGCCGACCGGCGCCCTGGACTCCGAGACCGGCGAGTCCGTCCTCGCCCTGCTGCGCTCCCGCTGCGACGCCGGAGCCGCCGGGGTGCTCGTCACCCACGAGCCCCGCTTCGCCGCCTGGGCCGACCGCGTGGTGTTCCTCCGTGACGGCGCGGTCGTCGACCAGACGGTGCGGTCCGGCGCGGAGTCCCTGCTGACGGGGCAGGCGGGCGAGCGGTGAACGGCAGGCTCAACTCCTGGCGTGCCGCGGTGCGGATCGCCCGCCGCGACGCCTGGCGCTCCAAGGGCCGCAGCTCCCTCGTCCTCGCGATGATCGCCCTGCCGATCCTCGGGGTGAGCGCGGCCGATCTGACGCTGCGCACCGCCGAACTGTCCCCGGCCGAGCACGCCACCCGCGTCCTGGGCGCCGCGGACGCCCGCGTCTCGGATCCCGGATACGCCGGCATCGCCGTCCAGCAGGACCCGAAGGGCGACATCACCACCGCGGCGGACCCGAAGTACGACGACGAGCCGACGCCGACCGGCCCGGCGGACCTGGCGAAGGCGCTCCCGCCCGGGGTGACCCTGCTGCCGGACAGCGCCGGATCGGCGAAGATCCGCACCGCGCACGGCCTGCTCCACTCGGAGATCCGCGAGCTGAAGGCGACCGACCCGCTCGCCAAGGGCATCCTGACGCCGCTGGACGGCCGCTTCCCCGAGCGGCCCGACGAGGTCGCCGTCACCTCCCGCTTCCTGGAGGACAGCGGTCTGAGCATCGGCGGCACGCTCGCCGCGCGCGGCCTGGAGCGGGAGTTCCGGATCGTCGGCTCGTACGAGGTGCCAGACGACCTGAACGCGCAGCAGGTCAACGCCCTGCCCGGAGCGCTCCTGGAGCCGCTGCGCAAGGCCCTCGAAGGGGCCGGCCTGGCCGTGCCGGACCACTCCACGACCCACCTGCTGAGGCTTCCGGCGGACAGCGGCCCCGGTTTCACGTGGAACATGGTCAAGGAGTCCAACGCCAAGGGCGTGACCGTCGTCTCCCGCGCGGTCCTCATGGCCCCGCCCCCGGACTCCGAGGTGCCGCTGTTCCAGCGCGAGGGCTACCGCAACCACGGCGTGACCACCGGCGCGGGCGACACGTCCGCCCTGATCGCCGCGGCCACCGTCGTCGGCCTCGCGATGCTGGAGATCTGCCTGCTGGCCGGCCCCGCGTTCGCCGTCGGCGCCCGCCGCTCGCGCCGCCAGCTGGGCCTCGTCGGGGCCAACGGAGGCGACCGCCGCCACATCCGCGCCATCGTCCTGGCCGGCGGTCTGGTCATCGGTCTCGCCGCGGCCGTCGTCGGCACGGTGCTCGGTCTGGCCCTGACGTTCCTGCTCCAGCCCGTTCTGGAGGAGTCCTTCGGGCAGCGCTTCGGCGCCTTCGACGTGCGCCCGCTGGAACTGCTCGGCATCGGCGCGCTGGCCGTGCTGACCGGTCTGCTCGCCGCGATCGTGCCCGCCGTGACCGCCTCGCGCGAGACGGTCCTGGCGTCCCTGACGGGCCGCCGAGGGGTGCGCAGGAGCAGCCGCGTCCTGCCGATGGCCGGCCTCGCCGCCGCGCTGCTGGGCGGCGCCATCGCCCTGTACGGGTCGGTGTACTCGGACCACATGGTCGTCGTCGCCGGCGGCAGCGCCCTCGCGGAGCTGGGCGTCGTCGCGATGACCCCGGCCCTGGTGGGCCTGTTCGGCCGCGCCGGCCGCCTGCTGCCGCTCTCCCCGCGCCTGGCGCTGCGCGACTCGGTCCGCAACCGGGGCCGTACGGCTCCGGCCGTGGCCGCGGTCCTGGCCGCCGTCGCCGGTACGGTCGCCGTCGCCACGTACGCGACGAGCGAGGACGCCGAGCAGCGCGCCCAGTACCGGGCCCAGCTGCCGCACGGCGCGGTGTCCGCCTTCCTGACGGAGGACGGCGGCCGGGACGTGCCGGCGGTCCGCGAGGCCGTGCAGCGCCAGCTGCCCGTCGAGGTGCGGGCCGACGTCTCCCGCGTCAGCGTCGGCCGGCGCGCCTGCGAACCGTACTCCGGTGAAGAGGGCTGCGGGCGCCTCGAGATCGTCGTCCCGCAGGCCCACCAGTGCCCGCTGTGGGTGAGTCCCTCCGGCGACGGCGAGGACCCCGCGGCGCGGTTCTCCCCGCAGGAGCGCCGCAAGCTGGCCGAGGACTGGCGCTGCGCCATCGACGAGGGCGGCGGCTACGTCCCCTCGGAGGACGGACTGCTGGTCGCCGACGCGGCGCTGCTGAAGGTGCTCGGCGTCGACGACCCGGCCGCCGAGCGGGCGCTCGCCGAGGGGCGGGTCGTCTCCTTCCGCAAGCCGCAGGTCGACCCGTCCGGCCGGATCTCCCTGCGGCTGATCACCGACGCGAAGGCGTACGACGAGGCGGCCGAGCGGAACAAGCCGCTGCCCGGCGCGGTGAAGGCCCTCCCGGCGTACCAGGTGGCCGACGGCGTGCCCTCGTACGGGGTCGCGGGCGTGATCAGCCCGGCCACCGTCGAGGCGCTCGGCCTCCGCGCGGTGCCGGTGGGCTCGTACTTCAGCACCGACCGGCAGCCGAGCAGCGAGCAGCAGCAGCGCCTCGAAGCCGATCTCGCCCGGATCGGCGGCGGCGTCCAGCTGCACATCGAGCAGGGCTACAGCAGCGAGAACAACATCACGCTCCTCGCGCTGACCGTGTTCGCCGGCCTGATCACCATCGGCGCCGCGGGCATCGCCACCGGCCTGTCCCAGGCGGACGCCGAGGCGGACCTGAAGACCCTCGCCGCCGTCGGGGCGCCGCCGCGGGTGCGCCGCACCCTCAGCGGCTTCCAGTGCGGGGTGGTCGCCGTGATGGGTGTGGTGCTCGGCACGGCGGCGGGCGTGCTGCCCGCGATCGGGCTGCGGCTGACCGAGCGCCGCCAGCAGATGGCGCAGTGGGAGGAGGGCCGCGACGCCGGCTGGTCCACCGCCGCCGACCTGCCGCACGTCCCGATCGTCATCCCGTGGGAGACGTACGGGGCCCTGCTGGTCGTTGTCCCGCTGGGCGCGGCCGTGCTCGCCGCCCTGCTGACCCGCTCCCGCACCGCCCTGGCCCGCCGGGCGGCCGCGTAACGCGCCGCGGGCGGTCCTGTGCCCCTGCACGAAGGTGGATCATCTTCGTACAGGGGCACACCCTTCTCTGACGCGTCCGTACGAGAGAATGGCGGCATGGAGATGCCGAGGAATGAACGGTCGCAGGAGACCCCGCAGGTCCTCATCGTCGGGCAGGACGGGATGGCGCTCGGCGGCGGCGACGGTGACGACGAGCCGCGTGAGATCCCGGTGACGGAGATGGTCGAGCAGCCGGCCAAGGTGATGCGGATCGGCAGCATGATCAAGCAGCTGCTGGAGGAGGTGCGCGCGGCACCTCTGGACGAGGCGAGCCGTGTCCGGCTGAAGGAGATCCACCACAGCTCGGTCAAGGAGCTGGAAGAGGGCCTGGCGCCCGAGCTCGTGGAGGAACTGGAGCGGCTGTCGCTCCCGTTCACCGACGAGGCGATCCCGTCCGAGGCGGAACTGCGGATCGCGCAGGCGCAGTTGGTCGGATGGCTGGAGGGCCTCTTCCACGGCATCCAGACGGCGCTGTTCGCCCAGCAGATGGCGGCCCGTGCCCAGCTGGAGCAGATGCGGCGGGCCCTCCCGCCGGGGATGGCCTCGCAGGACGACGACGACCAGGGGCGCGGCCGCGCCCGGACGGGCGGCCCGTACCTGTAAGCCGCTGTGGGCCATGGCGGGCCGGTAGCCGCTGGGCCGTCGTGGGCCACTCGATGAGGATGCGTGAACGGCCCGGCACACCGCGCGTGTGCCGGGCCGTTCGCGTCGCCGTTCCGGTGACGTAGCCGTTGCGGTGACGCGTCGCCGTTCCGGTGAGTGGCCGTCAGTCCCCGGTGGCCGTACCGGTGGTGAGCAGCACCTTGCCGACGTGGGCGCTGTCCTCCAGGACCCGGTGGGCCTCCGAGGCCCGCTCCATGGGGAACGCGCGGTGCACGACCGGGCGTACCGTGCCCGCCTCGACCAGCGGCCAGACGTGTTCGCGTACGGCGGCGACGATGGCGGCCTTCTCCTCCAGCGGGCGCTGCCGCAGCGAGGTCGCGGTCACGGCGGCCCGCTTGCTCAGCAGCTCGCCGAGGTTCAGTTCGGCCTTCACCCCGCCCTGGAGGCCGATGACGGCGAGCCGGCCGTTCACGGCGAGCGCCTTGACGTTCCGCTCCAGGTACTTGGCGCCCATGATGTCGAGGATGACGTCCGCGCCCGCCCCGCCCGTCGCCGCGCGCACCTCGTCCACGAAGTCCTGCGTACGGTAGTCGATCAGCACGTCCGCGCCGAGCTCAGCGCACCGGGCGAGCTTCTCGGGGCCGCCGGCGGTCACGGCGACGCGGGCGCCGACCGCCTTGCCGAGCTGGATCGCCATCGTCCCGATGCCGCTGGCGCCGCCGTGCACCAGCAGCGTCTCGCCGGGCCGCAGATGGGCCACCATGAAGACGTTCGACCAGACCGTGGCGGTGACCTCCGGCAGCGCCGCCGCCGTCACCAGGTCCAGGCCCTTCGGCACGGGCAGCAGCTGCCCGGCGGGGACGGCCACCTTCTCGGCGTACCCGCCGCCCGCGAGCAGCGCGCACACCTCGTCGCCGACGGCCCATCCGGAGACGCCGGGGCCCACGGCGGCGATCCGGCCCGAGCATTCCAGGCCGGGGTACGGGGAGGAGCCGGGCGGCGGGTCGTAGAAGCCGCGCCGCTGGAGCAGGTCGGCCCGGTTGACGGCGCCCGCCGCCACGTCGACGAGCACCTCGCCCTCGCCGGGTACGGGATCGGGTACCTCGGACCAGACGAGCGCCTCGGGGCCACCGGGTTCGGGAATCGTGATCGCACGCATGGCCGCGAGGCTACTCCGCCGGTACGCCCGCGGAGGAGCCGTTCCAGCCCGCGCCCCTCGGCGGGTGCGCCGGAGCGGTCCGGCCGGGGGCGCGCTTGATGGTGATGACCCGGTCGGTCAGCTGGAGCGGGCTGGCCTCGGGATCGTCGTAGCCGATCAGCCGGTGCCCGCGCAGCACGCTCACCACCAGGTCCTCGGTGTCGCGGACGCTGCGGCCCGCCTCGGCCTTGGTCACCGGCCGTTCCACGATGTCGAGGCCGGTGCCCTGGTGGATCAGGTCCTCCAGGACCGTGCCGGCGCTGGGACTGAGCACGGACAGGCCGAGCAGCCGGCCGGCGGCGCTGGCGCTGGTGATGACGGCGTCAGCCCCGGACTGGCGCAGCAGCGGGGCGTTCTCCTCCTCGCGCACCGCGGCGATGATTTTGACGTTCTTGTTGAGCTGGCGGGCGGTGAGGGTGACGAGGACGGCGGTGTCGTCCCGCTGGGTGGCGACGATGATCTGCCGGGCGCGCTGGGCCTCGGCGCGCAGGAGGACGTCGCTGCGGGTGCCGTCGCCGACGACGCCGGTCAGGCCCTCCGCGTTGACCATCTCGATCACCTTGCTGCTCGGGTCGACGACCACGACCTGCTGCTTCTTCAGCCCCGTGGCCATCAGGGTCTCCAGCGCGGAGCGCCCCTTCGTGCCGAAGCCGACGACGACGGTGTGGTCTCGCAAGGCCAACCTCCAACGCTTCTGGCGCCACTCCTCGCGGGTGCGCTCGGCGAGCACCTCCAGGGTGGTGCCGACCAGGATGATCAGGAACAGGACGCGCAGCGGGGTCACGATCAGGACGTTGACGAGCCGGGCGGTGTCGCTGGCCGGCACGATGTCGCCGTATCCGGTCGTGGAGAGCGTGACCGTCGCGTAGTAGACGGCGTCGAGCAGGCTGAGGTGCCCGTCGGCCCCGTCCTTGTAGCCCTCGCGGTCGGCCATGACGATGACCACCGTCAGAACCATCACGAACAGGGCGAGGGCCAGCCGCTGGCCGACCTGCCGCAGCGGGTGCTCGACGATCGGCCGGGGCAGGCTGACCCGGCCGGTGGCGAGATGGTCCTCCTCCTCGCCGGGTCGGGAGGGGCGACGCACAGGTTTCACGTGAAACATCCGCCTTGGGCCGGGGCCGGGGCGGGCGCCGAGGTGGACGCCGTCCACGGCAGGTCGAGGATTTCGAGGACATCGCCGGTACGGGCGCCGCCGGGCGGGACGACGGCGAGCCCGTCGGCGGCTGCCAGCCCGCGCAGCATGGCGGGACCGGCGTAGTGGAGCGGGACCGCCCGCCCGTCGCGGTGGGCGACGGGCACGAGGCGGGTGTCGCGGGGGTGGCCGTGGACGTCACCCCGTACGGGCAGCCGGTACGGCTCGGGGGCGCGGCGTCCGGCGAGGCCGCGCAGCAGCGGCTCGGCGAGGGTCAGCAGCCCGGAGACGGCCGCCAGGGGGTTGCCGGGCAGTCCGACGAGGTGGCGGTTGGCGGTGAGCCGGGCGAGCAGCATGGGGTGGCCGGGCCGTACCCGCACGCCGTCGACCAGCAGTTCGGCGCCCGCCTTGCGCAGGACCGGGTGGACGTGGTCGACGGGCCCGGCGGCGGTGCCGCCCGTGGTGACGACCAGGTCGGCGTCGGTGCCGGTGACGGCCTCGTACAGGGCGTCGGCGTCGTCCCCGATCCGTCGCACGGTGGGCTCGGCGCCCAGGGTGCGCAGCCAGGGGCCGAGCATCGGGCCGAGCGCGTCGCGGATGAGGCCGTCGTACGGAATGCCGGAGGTGAGCAGCTCGTCGCCGAGGACGAGGACGTCGACGCGGGGCGGCTCGGCGGTGACCAGCCGGTCGTACCCGGCGGCGGCCGCGAGGCCCAGGACGGCGGGGGTGACGATGGTGGCGGCGGGCAGCAGCTCGTCGCCGGTGCGGCACTCCTGGCCCCGGGGGCGGATGTCCTGGCCGGGCACCACCTCGTGCCGGGCGTGCAGATGGCCGCCGCCTCCGCCCGTACCGGCCCGGTCGGCGCGGCCGGGTGTGGCGCGGGCGTGCTCGGTGCGGATGACGGCGGTCGTGTCGGCGGGGACGCGGGCCCCCGTCGCGATGCGTACGGCGATGCCGTCGGGCAGGGCGGTGGCCTCACCGCGTCCGGCGAGCAGGGACTCCTCGGCGCGGATCTCCCAGGGGCCGGGGCCCGCGACGGCCCAGCCGTCCATCGCGGAGGTGTCGAACGGCGGCAGGTCGGTGAGGGCGGTCAGCGGCTCTGCGAGGACCCGGCCGAGCGCCTGGTCGAGCGGGACGGTGCGGCTGCGGGGGGCGGCGCATCGTCCGGCACGGGCGGCGAGGGCACGGGCCCGGTCCCAGGCGGTGTCCCGGTGGCGCTGTGCGTCCCGGTGACCGGACGCGCCCTGCCCGTCCCGGGTGCCTTGCTGGCCGGGCGGCCGGGGTGCGGAGGGTCCGGTCGGGGCTCTGCCGACCAGGGCGAGGGCTTCGTCGACGCCGTCGACGTCCGGCTCGGTCATCCCGCCGCGCCCTCGTCCGCCCAGCGGTTGGCGAGCGCGGCGGCCTTGCGGGCCGCCTCGGCCACCGCCTGCGGTCCCTCGCCCTCCGCCTTGGCCGCCGCGTACCCCACGAGGAACGTGGTGAGCGGCGCGGCGGGCCGGGCGACCCCGTGGGCGGCGTCGCGGGCCAGGTCGAGCAGCAGACCGGTGTCGACGTCGAGTTCGATGCCGAGTTCGGCCTTGACCGCGGTGATCCATTCGTCCAGCACGTTCCCATGCTCCCTGATGCGGGCCCGGGCCGCGGCGAGGTCTTCCCAGGTGTCGCAGTCGAAGGAGGCGAGCGGCTGGGCGGGGACCCGGGCGAGGTCGAGTTCCTGGGTCAGCAGACGCAGGGGCAACCCGGAGAGAGGGCCGTGCTCGGTGGCGAGGAGAGCGATCTCGCGGCGCAGCGGTTCGGTGCGGTACGCGGCGACGAGCGGCTGGTCGCGGCCGTCGGCGTCGACGGCGAGGACGGCCTCGGCGGGCGACGCGTCGAGCGTGTCGACGAGGTGCCGTACGGCCGCCCGGTCCAGGAACGGCAGGTCGCCGCCGAGGACGACCACCGTGTCCGCCTCGACGTGCCGCACGCCTGCGGCGAGTGCGGCGACGGGGCCGCCTCCGGGCGGTTCCTCCCGCGCCCAGACGACGGGCCGGACGGTCGGCCGGCGACCGCCGACCACCACGGCCCGGCCGGCGTCACGGCAGGCGTGCAGCACCCGGTCGAGCAGGGTGCGCCCACCGACGCTCAGGCCGGGCTTGTCCGCCCCACCGAGGCGCCTGGCGGCGCCCCCTGCCAGCACGACGGCGTCAAATCGGGTCACCCGCCCAGTATGGTCGCCGCCCCACGGAAGCCGACACCGCCCCGGCACCACGGCGGTGCCCTGCCCCGGTCCCGCCACGGCGGTGCCCGGCCCGGCGCTCCAGCCGGGGGCCGCGGCCAAACCGGGACACCGCCACACGCGGCGGTGTCCCGGCCGGGTCCGGCCACGGGGGGGGGAAGGGAGGCCGGACCCGAGTTCGGAGGGCGCCCACGAAGCCCGCCGGGCCGTGCCCTGCCGACGGCACAGGTCGCCCTCGGCGTCACCCACCGCCGGGCCGGAAGGCCCCGCACTGGCACCCCAGTCGGCGTCGGAAGGGCGCTGCTTCGGCCACCCGCCGCGGCGGGAGGGCGCCGCCTCGGGCCCCACCAGGCGGGACACACCGCTTCCTTAACCCGCCGGGGCGGCGCCGCTTGAGCGCCCCGCTCAGCGAGGGGCACGGCCCGCCGGGGCGGGAGGGCGCGGCTTCCGCACCCCGCCGCGCCGGGGTCCCGAGAGCGGCCGGCTTCGCGCTCCTCCTAGAGGGTGCGCAGCAGCACCGCCGGATGCTCCACGCAGTCGGCGACGTACCGCAGGAAGCCGCCCGCCGTGCCGCCGTCGCACACCCGGTGGTCGAACGTCAGGGACAGCTGGACGACCTGGCGGACCGCCAGCTCCCCGTTGTGGACCCACGGCTTCGGGATGATCCGGCCGACACCGAGCATCGCCGCCTCGGGATGGTTGATGATCGGCGTGGAGCCGTCGACGCCGAACACGCCGTAATTGTTCAGCGTGAACGTGCCGCCCGTCAGGTCCGCCGGGGTCAGCTGCCCGGCGCGCGCCACCTCGGTGAGGCGGCCGAACTCGGCCGTCAGGTCCTCGGCGGAACGGGTGTGCGCGTCGCGGACGACGGGCACGACCAGGCCGCGGTCGGTCTGGGCGGCGAAGCCCAGGTGCACCTCGGAGAGCCGGACGATCTCGCGGGCCTCCAGGTCCACGCGGGAGTTCAGCTCCGGGAAGCGGGCGAGCGCGGCCGTGCAGATCCGGGCGAGCAGCGCCAGCAGGGAGATCTTCGGCCCGCCGGCGGCGTTCATCGCGGCGCGTGCCGCCATGAGCTCCGTCGCGTCGGCGTCGACCCAGCACGTGGCGTCCGGGATCTCCTGGCGGCTGCGGGTCAGCTTGTCGGCGACGGCGCCGCGCACCCCGCGCAGCGGCACCCGCTCGGCGACGGCGGTCCCCGCCGGTGCCGCGGCCGGCACGGGCCGGGCCTGGGCGGTGTCCGCGGGGGCCTGCGCCGCGGCCGAGGCGCGCTCGACGTCGGCCCGGAGGATCAGGCCGTCGGGGCCGGAGCCGCGCAGCTGCCGCAGATCGATGCCGCGTTCCCGGGCGAGCCTCCGCACGAGCGGCGAGATCACCGGGACCGGCCCGTCCACGGGAGCGGCGGGCTCCTGCGCGGCGGCCGGCGCCGGGGCGGCCAGGGCGGGGGCCGTCGGCGCGGACGCGGCGACCGGCGCCGCGGGGCGGACGCGCCGCCTGCGGGTGGTCGACGTGCTCGTGCCGTACCCGACCAGCACATTGCCCGAGCCCTCGTCGGCGGGCTTCCCACCGTCGGAAGCGCCCGCCGGGCGGGCGGCCTCGGACTGGCCGCCCGACGGGGACGCCGGGGCCTCCTGGGCGCCGACGGCGACGGTCAGCAGCGGGGCGCCGACGGGCAGCTCCTCGCCCTCCTCGCCGAAGCGGGCGGTGACGACACCGCCGTACGGGCAGGGCACCTCCACCATCGCCTTGGCGGTCTCGACCTCCACGACCGGCTGGTCGATGGCGACGACGTCGCCGACCGAGACGAGCCAGCGCACGATCTCGGCCTCGGTGAGCCCCTCGCCGAGGTCCGGCAGCTTGAACTCCAGCACCTGCGCCATCAGCTCTGCGCCTCCCACTGGAGCCGGGCGACGGCGTCGAGGACGCGGTCGACACCCGGCAGATGGTGCCGCTCCAGCATCGGCGGCGGGTAGGGGATGTCGAACCCGGTCACCCGCAGCACCGGCGCCTCCAGGTGGTGGAAGCACCGCTCGCTGACCCGGGCGGCGATCTCCGCGCCCGGCCCGGCGAAGCCGGTGGCCTCGTGGACGACGACCGCCCGTCCCGTGCGCCGCACCGACGCGCAGACGGTCTCGTCGTCGAACGGCACCAGCGAGCGCAGGTCCACGACCTCCAGGTCCCAGCCCTCCGCCTGCGCCGCCTCGGCGGCCTCCATGCAGACCGGCACGGACGGGCCGTACGTGATCAGCGTGGCGCTGCGGCCGGTGCGGCGGACCACGGCCCGGCCGATCGGCTCCACCACGGCAGGGCGCTCGGGCGACCAGTCGGACTTCGACCAGTACAGCCGCTTCGGCTCCAGGAAGACGACCGGGTCGTCGGAGGCGATGGCGGCGCGCAGCAGCCCGTAGGCGTCCTCGACGGTCGCGGGGGTGACGACGTGGAGACCGGGCGTCGCCATGTAGTACGCCTCGGAGGAGTCGCTGTGGTGCTCGACACCGCCGATGCCGCCGCCGTACGGCACGCGGATGACCAGCGGCATCGGCATGGCGCCGCGCGTGCGGTTGCGCATCTTGGCGACATGGCTGAGCAACTGCTCGAAGGCCGGGTAGGCGAACGCGTCGAACTGCATCTCGACGACGGGCCGCATGCCGTACATCGCCATGCCGACGGCCGTGCCGAGGATGCCCGCCTCAGCGAGCGGGGTGTCCGTGCAGCGGTCCTCGCCGAACTCCTTGGCGAGCCCGTCGGTGACGCGGAAGACCCCGCCGAGCGTGCCGACGTCCTCGCCCATGACGATGACGTCCGGGTCGTCGGCCATCGCGTCGCGCATGGCCCGCTGGAGGGCCTGCGCCATCGTGGCGGGCTTGGCTGCCGTCTTGGCTGCCACGGTGGTCATCGGTCGTCACCTTCCGCTTCGGCGTCCAGCTCGGCCCGCAGCTGTGCGGCCTGCTCCCTGAGCTGCGCGGTCTGCTCCGCGTACACATGGGTGAACAGGTCCATCGGGTTGAGCACGGCGTCGGCGTTCATGCGCTCGCGCAGCCGCGCCGCCATCTCCTCGGCCCGGTCGGCCGCCTCCTGGATGCCGTCCTCGTCGATGAGGCCACGCTCCGTCAGCTCGCGCTCCAGCAGCTTCACCGGGTCGTGCTGCCGCCACGCCTCCACCTCGGAGTCGCCGCGGTAGCGGGTCGCGTCGTCGGCGTTGGTGTGGGCGTCGATGCGGTACGTCACGGCCTCCACGAGAGTGGGGCCGCCGCCGCGCCGGGCGCGGGCCACCGCCTCGGAGAGCACCTGGTGGACGGCCGCGGCGTCGTTCCCGTCGACCAGCCGGCCCGGCATGCCGTAGCCGACGGCCTTGTGGGCGAGCGACGGGGCGGCGGTCTGCTTGTGGAGGGGCACGGAGATCGCGAAGCCGTTGTTCTGCACGAGGAAGACGACGGGGGCCTGCCACACCGCGGCGAAGTTCAGCGCCTCGTGGAAGTCGCCCTCGCTGGTGCCGCCGTCGCCGACCATGGCGAGCGCCACGACGTCGTCACCCTTGAGGCGGGCGGCGTGGGCCAGGCCCACGGCGTGGGGGAGCTGCGTCGCGAGCGGGGTGCACAGGGGGGCGACGCGGTGCTCGCGCGGGTCGTAGCCGGTGTGCCAGTCGCCCCGGAGCAGGGTCAGTGCCTCGACGGGGTCCAGTCCGCGCGCCACGGCGGCCAGGGTGTCCCGGTACGACGGGAAGAGCCAGTCCCGGTCCTCCAGGACGAGCGCCGCCGCCACCTCACAGGCCTCCTGGCCCGTGCTGGACGGGTACACGGCGAGCCGGCCCTGCTTGGTGAGCGCGGTCGCCTGCGTGTTGTACCGGCGGCCGCGCACCAGCTCGGCGTACAGCCGGCGCAGGACGTCGGGCGCGAAGTCGGCGGCCGCGTCCGTGCCCAGCACCCGGTACGGCTCGGGGTCCGGGAGCAGCGGCGCGGGGTCCGTGCGCGGTTTCCACGCCGGCGGCGGGGTGGGCCGGTAAGAGGCCGCGCCGGGCAGCTCTTGGACCGTCATGACAGCACCTCCTCATGGGAGTGGGCATAAGACCCTGGGGGGCGGCGCGAGTGTGGCGCGCCTCACCTACCGATTGTTCGGTCGTGGCGCCAATTTGGCTACAGGCACCCCGAGCCTGTGGACAAACGGTTTTGCACAGCCTGGGATAGGGGCAGGTCGTCCACAACAGAGAGGTGGGGGGACATGGAAGCTGAACAAATGGCCGACGGCCGGGAGCAGGCGCGTGACGAGCTCGTGACGCCGCCCCGGCCGCTCGACTCCATCGACCGCGACATCCTCCGGATTCTCCAGACGGACGGCCGGGCGTCCATACGGTCGGTGGCCGAGCGGGTCCATGTGTCGCGCGCGAACGCCTACGCCCGGATCAACCGTCTCATCGACGACGGGGTGATCCGCGGGTTCAGCGCGCGCGTCAACCACGAACGGGCGGGGCAGGGCGCGTCGGCGTACATCACGCTCAAGATCGTCCAGAACTCGTGGCGCACGGTCCGCGAGCAGCTCAGGGCGCTGCCGGGCGCCGCGCACATCGCCCTGGTCAGCGGGGACTTCGATGTCCTGCTGCTGGTGCACACACCGGACAACCGCACGCTGCGGGAGCTGGTGCTGACGAAGCTCCAGTCGATCCCGGAGGTCCTGTCCACGCGCACGCTGCTGGTCTTCGAGGAGACGGACCTCGACCGGCCGCCGGCGGCCGACGAGCTCTGACGTCCGCCCGCACCAACGGCTCCGGATCCAGCCGCACGCTCCGGATCCGACCGCACCAGCGGCTCCCGATCCAGCCTCATCCACGGCTCCGGGTCCGGCCACACAAGCGGCTCGGATCCAGCCGCACCCACGGCTCCGGGTCCGGCCACACCAGAGGCGCCCGGTCCAGCCGCACCCAGCGGTACCGGGCCCTGCCGCACCCGCGGCTCCCGGTCCGGCCGGCACCCGCGGGCGGGTCCGACCGCCTCCGCCGGCACGGGCGGCGGAGGCGGCGACCGGCCGGGAGCGCGGGGCGGGCTGCGGGATGCCGGCGGGGCGCCGGGCGGGGTCAGTGGGTGGTGCGCAGCCCGTCGAAGGCCAGGCGGGCCACCGTCTCCGCGATCTGGCGGCCGTCGGCACCGTCGCCGGGCTGCGGGCGGTACCACTCCACCAGCGAGTTGACCATGCCGAACAGCAGCCTGGTCGCGATCTTTATGTCCACGTCGGAGCGCAGGTCGCCCTCGGCCGCCGCCGCCTTCATCAGCTCGGCGATCCGGTGGTCGAACTCGCGGCGCCGCTCCAGCGCCCAGCGCTCGGTCCGCGTGTTGCCCCGGACCCTCAGCAGCAGCGTGACGTAGGGCAGTTCGTCGACCAGCACCTCGACCGTGCGCCGCGTGACGTACTCGACCCGCTCCACGGCCCTGCCGCGGGTGGCGGGGCCCTCGTCCAGGACGGCGAACAGCCCGTCCAGCGCGCGGCTGACCGCGCGGCGCAGCAGTTCCTCCTTGCCCGAGACGTGGTGGTAGATCGAGGACTTGGAGATCCCGGCGGCCTTGGACAGATGCTCCATGGACGTGCCGTCGTAGCCGCGCTCGTTGAAGACGCGCACGGCGACCGACAGCAGCGTCTCGGGCGTGTACGTGTCGCGCCTGACGGTGGTCATCGCTCGTTCTCCCACTGCTTGTCGGCGTAGGAGTGGCGGTAGTGCGCCAGCGAGGGGGCGTAGCGGCCGGAGGGGTCGCGCTCGTGCATCTCCTGCAGGACGCCGTACGCCCAGCCGCGGCCGAGCTTGCGGCTCCACTCGACGGGTCCCAGCGGGTAGTTGACGCCGAGCCGCATCGCCGTGTCGATGTCCTCCTCCGTGGCGACGCCCTTGGCGACCGCCTCGTACGCGAGGTCGATGAGCCGCGCCACGGTGCGGGCGACGATCATCCCCGGCACGTCGCCGATGACGCTGACCTTCTTGCCGAGCGCCTGGAACAGCCCGATCGCCTGGTCGAGTGTCTCGGGGGAGGTGTCGGGGCCGGCGGCGAGGGCGATGCGGGTGGCCTTGCGGTAGTCGAGGGCGAGGTCGAAGTAGACGACGTCGCGGAACTCCACCGACGTCTGCCCGTCGGCGGGGGCGAGCTGGCCGCCGCTGGGCAGCTCCAGCCGCGTGCCGTCGTCCTCGTCCTCCTCGCGGAGGGCGATCCCGGCCTCGCGGATCATGTCCAGCAGCTCGCCGAAGGGGGCGAGGTCGCCCTCGACGACGACGTACGCGGGCGGCTCGGCGGGCTCCGCCGTGTGCGGCTCCGGGCGCTGGACGGCGCCCTGCTCGTCGTACGCGTACCAGCCGCGCCCGGACTTGCGGCCCAGCATCCCGGCCTCCACCAGGCGCCGCTGCGCGAGCGAGGGGCGGAACCGCGGGTCCTGGAAGAACGCCTCCCAGACCGACCGGGTCACCGCCTCGTTGACGTCGTGGCCGATGAGGTCGGTCAGCTCGAAGGCGCCCATGCGGAAGCCGCCGCACTCGCGCAGGACCGCGTCGATCGTGGCCGGGTCCGCGGCCTGCTCCTCGTAGACCGCGAACGCCTCGGCGTAGAAGGGGCGGGCGATGCGGTTGACGATGAAGCCCGGGGTGTCGGCGCAGGCGACCGGGGTCTTGCCCCAGGCGCGGGCCGTCTCGTACGCGCGCGTGGCGGAGGCGATGTCCGTCGCGAAGCCGCTGACGACCTCGACGAGCGGCAGCAGCGGCGCCGGGTTGAAGAAGTGCATGCCGACGAAGCGGCCGGGGAGGCGCAGCGCCCCGCCGATGGCCGTGATGGACAGCGAGGAGGTGTTGGTGGCGAGGAGGCAGTCGTCGTCCACGACCTTCTCCAGGGCGGTGAACAGCTCCTGCTTGACGTCGAGGCGCTCCACGATCGCCTCCACGACGAGCGCGGCGTCGGCCAGCTCGTCCAGGCCCGCGGCCGGGTGGAGGCGGGCCGCGGCCGCGTCCCGGTCCTCCTGGGCGAGGCGGCCCTTGGCGACCAGCCGGTCCAGCCGGCCGAGCAGCGATTCGGCGGCCTGCGCGGCCCGGCCGGGGGCGGCGTCGTAGAGGCGTACGGGGTGGCCGGCGACGAGCGCGACCTGCGCGATGCCCTGGCCCATGGTCCCCGCGCCGACGACGGCGACGGTGCGGTCTCGTTCGACGGCGGTCCCGGCCGCCCGTGAGGTGGCGCCTGTGTCGGTCATGTCAGTGATCCTCCCCGATGCGTTTTCCACAGGTTCGAGAGACCCCCTTGTCCCGACCGATCGTTCGGTTACTCTAGCTCTGTCCGCCTGTTCCTGCCCAGCTCACCGAGGAGTTGGTCCGCCATGGCCGCCGCGCAGCTGACCCCCGCCCACCTGTCCGAGAGGCACCGGCCCACGCTCGACCAGGCGCTGGAGGCGATCCGCACCCGCGCCTACTGGTCGCCGCACCCGGAGCACCCGAAGGCGTACGGGGAGAACGGCTCGCTGAGCGCGGCCGACGGCCTCGCCGCGCACCAGGCGGCCCTCGGCTCCCGCTTCGAGCTGGACCAGCCCGGCACGGACGGCTGGACGGGCGGCGAGGTCTCCCCGTACGGCCCGGCGCTCGGCGTCGAGTACCCGCACGCGGACATCGACGTGCTGCTCCCGGCGATGCGCGCAGGCCTGGGCGCCTGGCGGGACGCGGGCGCGGAGACGCGCGCCCTGGTCTGCCTGGAGATCCTGGCCCGCATCAGCGCCCGGACGCACGAGTTCGCGCACGCGGTGATGCACACCAGCGGGCAGGCGTTCATGATGGCGTTCCAGGCGGGCGGCCCGCACGCGCAGGACCGCGGCCTGGAGGCGGTGGCGTACGCGTATGCGGAGCAGACCCGCACGCCGCAGGACGCCGAGTGGTCCAAGCCGCAGGGCAAGCGCGACCCGCTGGAGCTGCGCAAGACGTTCACCCCGGTCGGCCGGGGCATCGCCCTCATGATCGGCTGCAACACGTTCCCGACGTGGAACGGCTACCCGGGCCTGTTCGCCTCCCTGGCGACGGGCAATGCCGTGCTGGTCAAGCCGCACCCGCGCGCGGTGCTGCCGCTCGCCCTGACCGTGCGGATCGCGCGCGACGTGCTCGCCGAGGCCGGTTTCGACCCGAATCTGGTGGCGCTGGCCGCCGAGCGCCCGGGCGAGGGCATCGCCAAGACGCTGGCCGTCCGCCCCGAGATCCGGATCATCGACTACACGGGCTCGACGGAGTTCGGCGACTGGCTGGAGACCAACGCCCGCCAGGCCCAGGTGTACACGGAGAAGGCCGGCGTGAACACGGTCGTCGTGGACTCCACGGACGACTACAAGGGCATGCTGGCCAATCTGGCCTTCTCGCTGTCCCTGTACAGCGGCCAGATGTGCACCACCCCGCAGAACCTGCTGATCCCCCGCGACGGCATCGCCACCGACGCCGGCCACAAGTCGTACGACGAGGTGGTCACCGACATCGCCGCCGCCGTGGACGGCCTGCTGGGCGACGACGCCCGTGCGAACGGCCTGCTGGGCGCGCTGGTCAACCCGGACGTGAAGGCCCGCCTGGAGGCGGCCGCCGGTCTGGGCGAGGTCGCCCTGACCTCCCGCGAGGTCGCCAACCCCGACTTCCCCGACGCCGTCGTGCGCACGCCGCTGATGGTCAAGCTGGACGGCGCCAAGCCGGACGACGAGGCCGCCTACATGTCGGAGTGCTTCGGCCCGGTCTCCTTCGCCGTGGCGGTGGACTCCACCGCCGACGCGCTGGAGCTGCTGCGCCGCACGGTCCGCGAGAAGGGCGCCATGACGGTCGGCGCCTACACGACCTCCCCGGACGTGGAGCGCGCGGTCGAGGAGGTCTGCCTGGAGGAGTCGGCGCAGCTGTCGCTGAACCTGACCGGCGGGGTCTACGTCAACCAGACGGCCGCGTTCTCCGACTTCCACGGCTCCGGTGGCAACCCGGCCGCGAACGCCGCCCTGTGCGACGCCGCCTTCGTGGCGAACCGCTTCCGGGTGGTGGAGGTCCGCCGCCCGGCCTGACCCCCGGCGCGGGCCGATCTCGACGCGCGGGCGCCCGGCTGGGGCCCGCGCGTCCCGGCCCGCACCCACAGGCGCCCGGTGTGGCCCGGCGCCCGAGCACCGCGTTCCCCGGCTCCCCCGCAGCTCAGGCGGGGGAGCCGTCGATCTGCGCGTACCGCTGGATCCAGGCGTGCATGGCGATCGCTGCGGCGGCCCCCGCGTTGATGGACCGGGTCGAGCCGAACTGGGCGATCGAGCACACCATCCGCGCGTGCTTCCGCGCCTCCTCGGTGAGGCCCGGCCCCTCCTGCCCGAACAGCAGCACACAGCGGCGCGGCAGCTCCGTGCGCTCCAGCGGCACCGCGCCCGGCAGATTGTCGATACCGATGATCGGCAGCCCCTCCGCCTCGGCCCAGGCCGTCAGCGACTCGGTGTCGGGGTGGTGGCGCACATGCTGGTACCGGTCGGTGACCATCGCGCCGCGCCGGTTCCAGCGGCGACGGCCCACGATGTGGACCTCCTTCGCCAGGAAGGCGTTGGCCGTGCGGACGACCGACCCGATGTTGAAGTCGTGCCCCCAGTTCTCCACGGCCACATGGAAGTCGTGGCGGCGGGTGTCCAGGTCCGCGACGATCGCCTCGCGCGTCCAGTAGCGGTAGCGGTCCACGACGTTGCGGCGGTCACCACGCTCCAGCAGCTCGGGGTCGTACCGCTCGTCCTGCGGCCAGGGCAGGGGGTGCGGCCCGACACCGACCTCGGTGCCGTAGCCGTCGTCGTACTGGAGGGGGGTGTCCGCCCGGGTCTCGCTGCTCACCCGACGAGGGTACGGGGAGCGGGCACATCGGGCGCCTGGCCCTGCTCCCGCTCCTCCGCCGCCCGGCGGGGGCGCAGCCGCCGCCCGGCCAGGCGCGCCCGGCCCTCCACCCACAGCAGGAACACCGTCGGCAGGAACACCGCGTCCGCGGTGATCATGGCGAGTGAGAAGGCCGGCAGGCCCAGCAGCACCGCGATCCCGGCGTGCTCCATCATCATCACCGCGAGCAGCACGTTCTTGACGCGGCGGTTGAACAGGGTGAACGGGAACGCCACCTGCACGATCACCGTGCCGTAGGTGATGAGCATGACGACCACGCTCGCCCCGGCGAGCAGGTCGGAGACGGCGGGCCAGGGGTTGAAGTAGTCGAGGTTCAGCGGGTAGTACAGCGCCGTGCCGTCCTGCCAGCGCGAACCCTGGATCTTGTACCAGCCGGCCGTCGCGTAGATCAGGCACACCTCGGCCATGATCACCGCCAGTGTGGCGTTGTGCAGGAGGTTGGCGAGCACATCGAGCAGGACGCGCGGCTGGCCCGGCGCGTAGCGGCTCACCAGCCACCAGGCGCCCTGGGCGAGCCACAGCAGCCACAGCAGCACCACGACCCACGGTTCGCCGCTCCTGTCCTGGAACACCAGGACCGCGACGGGGCCCAGCCCCAGCACGGCCCACAGCGCCACCCCGGCCGCGTCGGCGCCCCGGCCCCCGGGGCGTCGGGCCCGGCGGCGGGCGTCCAGCGACCAGACCTGCCCGCAGCGGGTGAGGACCAGGTAGATCGCCATGAGGTGCAGGACGTTGTCGCCGCCGTCGCCCATGAAGACGGAGCGGTTCTGCAGCGACAGGACGCCCACCATGAACAGCGCGGATGTGGCGCGGGTCCGCCAGCCGACCAGCAGCAGCGCGCTGGAGAGCACGGCGAGCGCGTAGACGGCCTCGAACCACAGGACGGAGTCCGACCACATCAGGACGGTGAAGGACCGGTTGTCCGCGACCAGCTGCCGCGCCATGTCCCAGCCCCACGGGCCGTGCGGCCCGTACAGCTCGTGGCGGTGCGGGAACTCGCGGAGGAGGAAGAGCAGCCAGGTCGCGGCGAAGCCGATCCGTATGACGGCGCTCTGGTACGGGCCGAGGACGGTTCCGGTGACCCGCTGGACGGCGCGGGCGAGGCGCGCGTGGGCGCTCTCGCGGTGGGGCGCTGCGCCGGCGGGGCTCATCGGGACTCCTCCGCGGTGCGGCCGCCGGTCGCGCCGAGCGGCAGATCGGCGGCGGTCACGGTCCACCAGGGCAGGAGCCGGTAGTACGGCCGGGTGTCGGTCTTCTCGCGGCTCCACGGCGGCGCGGCGACGTTCGTGGTCGCCGAGCGCACCTGTATCCGCTCGATCCGGCCGCCCAGCTCGTGCTGGTCCAGGCGCAGCATGGCGATGCGGCGTATGTACCGCTCGGACAGGCCGGCGCGCAGCGTGTTGGCCCGGTCGTCGTCGCCGTGCTGGTTGGCGTAGAAGTCCCAGGCGCGGCGCAGCTCGTTCTGCTGCGCGTGGCTCGGGAAGGGGTTGCCCCGGATGGCGGCGGCGTCCTCGGCGGTCAGGTCGATCCAGGGGGTGACCCGGCGCGTGCCGTCGCCGGTGACCTCGGCGCGGACCTGGACGGCGATGTTCTGCTGGAGCGGATTGGGCGCGAACAGCTTCCAGTTCTGCTCGAACTCGGGCATGACCCACGCGTCGACCGTCTCGCCGTGCTGCTTGCTCAGCGTGTTCGAGGGCGCCACATGGAGGAAGACCATGCCCACGTGGAAGCAGGCGACCAGGCCGATCACGGCGAGGGCGACGGCTCCTACCACCTGGTAGGGCAGGGTCAGGGCGGCCAGTCCGGTGCGCTCGGGATCCCCGGCTCCGTCCGCGTGTCCGGCGCGTCCGCGCTGCTCGTCGTACGACTCCATCCCGCCCCGTTCCGCGTCTGGCCCACCCCGGTTATCCACAGGGTTGACACCATACGGGCCGCCGACTCACCATTGAAGTCATTCAACCGAACGATCGGTCGGTAGGGGGCCCGATGACGGCAGTGACTGCGGACTCGCAGGAGGCGTACGAGGCGGTGTTCAACGCCGCCGTGGCCGCCGACGAGCGCATCGAACCGCGCGACTGGATGCCCGAGGCGTATCGCGCCACGCTCATCCGCCAGATCGCCCAGCACGCGCACTCCGAGATCATCGGCATGCAGCCGGAGGCGAACTGGATCACCCGCGCGCCCTCGCTGCGCCGCAAGGCGATCCTGATGGCGAAGGTGCAGGACGAGGCCGGCCACGGCCTGTATCTGTACAGCGCCGCCGAGACCCTCGGCGTCAGCCGCGACGAGCTGCTCGACAAGCTGCACTCGGGCCGCCAGAAGTACTCCTCGATCTTCAATTACCCCACGCTGACCTGGGCCGACGTCGGCGCGATCGGCTGGCTCGTGGACGGCGCCGCGATCACCAACCAGGTACCGCTGTGCCGCTGCTCCTACGGCCCCTACGCCCGCGCGATGATCCGCGTCTGCAAGGAGGAGTCCTTCCACCAGCGGCAGGGCTACGAGGCGCTCCTCGCCCTCTCGAAGGGCACGCCGGCGCAGCACGAGATGGCGCAGGACGCCGTCAACCGCTGGTGGTGGCCGTCGCTGATGATGTTCGGCCCCCCTGACGACGAGTCGGCGCACTCCGCGCAGTCCATGGCGTGGAAGATCAAGCGCCACTCCAACGACGAGCTGCGCCAGCGCTTCGTCGACATCTGCGTCCCGCAGGCCGAGTCCCTCGGCCTGACCCTCCCCGACCCGGACCTCCGGTGGAACGAGGAGCGGGGCCACTACGACTTCGGCGCGATCGACTGGTCCGAGTTCCGCGAGGTCCTCAAGGGCAACGGCCCGTGCAACGACCAGCGGATCACCCAGCGCCGCCGCGCCCACGAGGAAGGCGCGTGGGTCAGGGAGGCGGCGGCCGCGTACGCCGCCAAGCACAGCGATCGGATCACGGGCGACGAGCCCGGCACCACCGGGGAGGCGACGGCATGACGACCAGCGACTGGCCGCTGTGGGAGGTGTTCGTGCGCTCGCGCCGCGGGCTGTCCCACACCCACGCGGGAAGCCTGCACGCCCCCGACGCCGAGATGGCCCTGCGCAACGCCCGCGACCTCTACACGCGGCGCAACGAAGGCGTCTCCATCTGGGTGGTCCCCGCCACCGCGATCACCGCGTCGTCGCCGGACGAGAAGGACCCCTTCTTCGAGCCGTCCGCCGACAAGCCCTACCGCCACCCGACCTTCTACGAGATCCCCGAGGGAGTGCAGCACCTGTGACGACCTCGCTGAACACGGCGGCCCTCGCCCTCGGCGACGACGCGCTGGTGCTGTCCCACCGCCTGGGGGAGTGGGCCGGACACGCGCCCGTCCTGGAGGAGGAGGTCGCCCTCGCGAACATCGCGCTCGACCTGCTCGGCCAGGCCCGCGTCCTGCTCTCCTTCGTGGGCGACGAGGACGAGCTCGCCTACCTCCGCGAGGAGCGCGCCTTCCGCAACGCCCAGCTCGTCGAGCAGCCCAACGGCGACTTCGCCCACACCATCGCCCGCCAGCTGTACTTCTCCACCTACCAGCGCCTGCTGTACGGGCGCCTCGCGGCCGCCGGGCCGCACCCCGGCGACGAGGGCCGCGAAGCCCTCCGGGGCCTGGCCGCGAAGGCGGTCAAGGAGGTCGCCTACCACCAGGACCACGCCGAGCAGTGGACGCTCCGGCTCGGCGACGGCACCCCCGAGAGCCACACCCGGATGCAGACGGCCGTCGACGCGCTGTGGCGCTTCACCGGCGAGCTGTTCCAGCCCGTCGAGGGCGTCGACGTGGACTGGACGGAGATGGAGGCCGACTGGCTGACCTCGGTCTCCGCCGTCCTGGAGCGGGCGACCCTCACCGTCCCCGAGGGGCCCCGGACGACCGCGTGGAGCGCGGGAGCCGGCCGGCAGGGCATCCACACCGAGCCGTTCGGGCGGATGCTCGCCGAGATGCAGCACCTGCACCGCAGCCACCCGGGGGCGTCGTGGTGACCATGACGCCGCTCGAGGAGGAGCTGAGCCGGCTCGCCGGTTCGGTCCCCGACCCCGAGATGCCCGTGCTCACCCTGGAGGAGCTGGGAGTGCTCCGGGGCGTGCGGGTCGAGGGCCCGGGCAAGGTGACGGTCGAGCTGACCCCGACCTACACCGGCTGCCCCGCCATCGAGGCGATGTCGTCGGACATCGAGCGGGTCCTCCACGACCGGGGCGTCGAGGACGTCTCCGTCGTCACGGTCCTCTCCCCCGCCTGGTCCACCGACGACATCAGCGACGAGGGCCGCCGCAAGCTCGCCGAGTACGGCATCGCACCGCCCCGGCGGCAGCAGTCGCCCGACGGGCCGGTGCCCCTGACGCTCGCCATCCGCTGCCCGCACTGCGGCTCCACCGACACAGAGCTGCTGAGCAGGTTCTCCTCGACCGCGTGCAAGTCGCTGCGCCGCTGCGCCACCTGCCGCGAACCCTTCGACCACTTCAAGGAGTTGTAGATGTTCCATCCGCTCCGGGTGAGCGAGGTCGAGCGGCTCACGGACGACTCGGTGGCCGTCACCTTCGCCGTGCCGCCCGAGCTGCGCGAGGCGTTCCGCCACACCCCCGGCCAGCATCTGACGATGCGCCGGACGTCCACGGCCGGCGAGGAGATCCGCCGCACGTACTCGATCTGCTCAGCCGCGGCCGCGCCCGGTGAGGAGCCGGTGCTGCGCGTCGGCATCCGCCTGGTCGAGGGCGGCGAGTTCTCCACGTACGCGCTGAAGGAGCTCTCCCCAGGCGACACTGTCGAGGTCATGGAGCCGATGGGCCGGTTCGTCCTGCCGCCCCGGCCGGGCCACTTCGCGGCGGTCGTCGGCGGCAGCGGCATCACGCCCGTGCTGTCGATCGCCTCGACGCTGCTGGCGCGTGAGCCGGAGGCCCGCTTCTGCCTGATCCGGAGCGACCGGACGGCGGCCTCCACGATGTTCCTGGACGAGGTCGCGGACCTCAAGGACCGCTACCCGGACCGGTTCCAGCTGGTCACGGTGCTCTCCCGTGAGGAGCAGCAGGCGGGGCTGCCGTCCGGGCGGCTGGACGAGGAGCGGCTGTCCGGCCTCCTGCCGGCGCTGCTGCCGGTGGCCGATGTGGACGGCTGGTTCCTGTGCGGCCCGTTCGGACTCGTCCAGGGCGCCGAGCGTGCGCTGCGCGGCCTGGGTGTCCCCAAGAGCCGCGTGCACCAGGAGATCTTCCATGTGGACGACGGTTCGTCGGCGGTGCGCCCGCCCGCTCCCGGCGAGGTCGCGGCGGCCACGCTGACGGCGACGCTGGACGGCCGTTCCGGCACGTGGCCCGTCCAGGACGGCGAGTCCCTCCTGGAGACGGTGCTGCGCGGCCGGTCGGACGCCCCGTACGCCTGCAAGGGCGGCGTGTGCGGCACCTGCCGGGCGTTCCTGGTCTCCGGCGAGGTGCGGATGGACCGCAACTACGCGCTGGAGGCCGAGGAGACGGACGCCGGCTACGTCCTGGCGTGCCAGTCACACGCGATGACCCCGGAAGTCGAGCTCGACTTCGACCGCTGAGCGGTGGCCGCCCGCCCCCGCCGGCGCGGGTATGTCCGCCGCGGACGGGGGCGGGTGGATCCGGTCGGGGGCGGTCGGCCGGACCGACAGCGCGCGACGGCGGCGGACAGGTGCCGATGCCCTCTCGGCCAGCGACCGGGCCGAGCGTCGCGGGGCCCGCGGGACCGGCGCCCGCCCACCGGTCACCGTCATGCGGCCACCGCCACGCGGTCAGGGTGTGCCCGCCGGTCGTACCGGCCGGGTTCCGACCGGTGGGCGAGGCAGCAGACCCCGTGGGCCCCGTGGGCGTCGTTACGCGACGGCCGCGGGGCCGCCGTGCTCGCTGACCATCGGACGGCCGGCGCTCGCCCAGGCGAGCATGCCGCCGTCGACGTTCACCGCGTCGATGCCCTGCTGCACCAGGTACTGCGTCACCTGCGCGGACCGGCCGCCGACCCGGCACATCACATAGGCGCGCCGCCCGTCGGCCACCGCCTCGGTCACCTCGCCGAACCGGGCGACGAACTCGCTCATCGGCACGTGCAGGGCGCCCTCGACATGCCCGGCGGCCCACTCGTCGTCCTCGCGGACATCCAGGACCAGTGCGTCGCCCGGTACGGAAGCGGCGTCCACGGTGGGCAGCGGTGCGAAGTTCATGGGTCTTTCCTTCTTCTCCGGGCCTCCGGGGCGCCGCTCGGGGCTCCGGAGGCCGCTTGGGGCTCTCGGGCGGTTACGGCGCCGTCGTCGTCAGCGCCGCGAGCTCCGCCTCACGCTCGGACACCTGGGCCAGCAGCTGCTCGGCGACCTCGTCGAGCAGCCGGTCGGGGTCGTCCGGCGCCATCCGCAGCATCGCACCGATGGCGCTCTCCTCCAGCTCCCGCGCCACGACCGTCAGCAGCTCCTTGCGCTGCGCCAGCCACTCCAGACGCGCGTACAGCTCCTCGGTCTCGCTCAGCGCCGGTTCGGCGGGCGCGGGACCCGCCTCCCACTCGTCGGCGAGCCGACGCAGCTGCTCCTCGTCGCCGCGGGCGTACGCGGCGTTCACACGGGTGATGAACGCGTCGCGCCGCTGCCGCTCCGCCTCCTCGGCGGCCAGGTCGGGGTGGGCCTTGCGGACCAGGTCCCGGTAGAGCTTGCGCGCCTCGTCGCTGGGCCGTACCCGCTTGGGTGCCTGCACGGGCTGCTCGTTCAGCATCGCCGCGGCCTCGGGCGACAGTCCGTCGGAGTCGATCCAGTCGTGGAACAGCTCGTCCACCCCCGGCATCGGCATCACCAGGGCGCGCGCCTCCTGCGCGCGGCGCAGGTCCTCCGGGTCGCCGGTGCGGGCCGCCCGCGCCTCGGCGATCAGGGCGTCCAGCTCGTCCAGACGCGCGTACATCGGGCCGAGCTTCTGGTGGTGCAGCCGGGAGAAGTTCTCCACCTCCACCCGGAAGGTCTCCACCGCGATCTCGAACTCGATGAGCGCCTGCTCGGCCGCCCGCACGGCACGGGCGAGCCGCGCTTCCGGCGCCTCCGCCTCCTGGGCCTCGTCCGGCCCGGCGTATCCGGCCGTGCCGGGAGCGCCCGCGGCGTCGCCGGGCTCGGCGGGCGGAGGGCCCTGCCGCTCGTGCTGCGGGGGCCGCCGGTCGGCAGCCGCCTCGTGCGCGGGGGCGCCGGTCAGGTCGTCGCTCGGGGTCGTCACCCGACCAGACTACGGGCGACCGGCCCCGTACCCCTCACATGCCCGGCCGCCCCCCGCACACCCCGTCGCACACCGGCCGCACCCCGGCCACGTCACACGCCGGTCCGCTACCGCGCACCCCGTCCCACGCCCGGCCGCCCCCGCGCAGCAACCCTTCACACGCCCAGCCGCGACCCGGCCGCGTCACACGCCGATCCCCCCCCGGCCGGGCGCCCGCCGCGTCACACGCCCAGCTCCGCAGCGATCCGCCCGGCGCGGACGGCCGCGACCAGTTCGGCGTGGTCGGCCTCCGTGCGGTCCGCGTAGGCCACGGCGAAGGCCGCCACGGCTTGGTCCAGCTCGTCGCCCTTGCCGCAGTACGCCGCGATGAGCCGGGGGTCGGCGCTGTGCGCGTGCGCCCGCGCCAGGAGCGCGCCCGTCATCCGCGCGTAGTCGTCGACCTGGTCGGCGGGCAGCGCCGCCGGGTCCACGCTGCCCTTCCGGTTGCGGAACTGCCGCACCTGGTACGGCCGCCCCTCCACGCTCGTCCAACCGAGCAGGCTGTCGCTCACGACCTGCATCCGCTTCTGGCCCAGCACGACCCGCCGCCCCTCGTGCCCGGTGTCCTCCACCTCGAACCCGGCATCGGGCAGGTGCGGCACCAGCGCGGAGGGCCGGGCCTCCTTGACCTGGAGCACCAGCGCCTCCCCCCGGTGGTCGAGGAGCAGCACCACATACGAGCGGGTGCCCACGCTGCCCGTGCCGACCACCCGGAACGCCACGTCCTGGATCGCGTACCGCGCGAGCAGCGGCAGCCGGTCCGGAGGCAGCGTCGCCAGATACGGGCCCAGGGCCGAGGCGACAGCGGCGGCCTCCGCGTCCGGCACGCGCGACAGCACCGGCGGGGCGTCCACGAACCGCCGCGAACCGTCCTCACAGGTCTCCGTCGCCCTCGCGGCGAACCGGGCGCTCGTGTTCCGCCGCGCCTTCTCCGAGACCCGCTCCAGCGTGCCGAGCAGGTCCCGCGCGTCCGTGTGGGAGACGAGTTCCTCGTCCGCGATGGCGTTCCACGCGTCCAGCACCGGCATCCGCGCCAGCAGCCGCATGGTCCGCCGGTAGGCGCCCACCGCGTCGTACGCGGCCGCCCGGCACAGGTCCTCGTCGGCCCCGGCCTCCCGCCCGGCCAGCACCAGGGACGCGGCGAGCCGCTTGACGTCCCACTCCCAGGGGCCGACCACGGTCTCGTCGAAGTCGTTCAGGTCGATGACCAGCCGGCCGCTCGCGTCGCCGTACAGCCCGAAGTTCGCCGCGTGGGCGTCCCCGCAGATCTGCGCGCCCACGCCCGTCACAGGCGTGCCCGCCAGGTCGTACGCCATCAGACCGGCGGCGCCCCGCAGGAACGCGAACGGCGTCGCGGCCATGCGCCCCACCCGTATCGGCGCCAGGCCGGGCACCCGGCCCCGGCTGGACTCCTCGACGGCGCGCACCGCGTCGGGGCGCCCCGCCCGCAGCGCCAGCACGTCGTGCGCGGACCTCGGTACCCGCTTCCGCAGCGCCTTGCCGTACGCCTTCGGCCCCTCGTCCCCGCACGGCCCGAACCCCTCGGCCGGATGCCGCGCGAACCCCGGCACGTACGGAATGCGCCCCGCGCCGCCCCCGCCGGCGCCGCCGTCGGCTGCGCCACCCGCCGAACCCGCGCCGGCCGCGGCGCCGCCGGTCCGCTGCGTGGGCACCGTGGCCCGGATCTCGTCCATACGCCCCCCATTACGTGCTCTTACGTGCTCTCGACCGAACGTGCGACGACCGTACCCCTCAGCCACCCACCCGTCTCCCCCTGTGGATAACTCGTCCACAGAGCCGCCTCCCCGCCCCCGGCGGCTCCACGACGACCGGCCGGACGACACGGCCGGACCTCCGTCCGGACGCACGGCCGGGCTCCCGTCCGGACCCCCGGCCGGACCCCCGGCCGGACCCCTCAGCAGAGCTCAGCGGCGCCCACCACCCGCCCCCGCGTCCGCCCCCTCCGCGGACGCGGTCGCCGCCCGGTTGATCGCGGCCTCCACCGCCGCGACCCGGTCGGCGAGCAGCCCCAGCGCCGCCACCGCGCGGCCGAGCGCGTCGTCCCCGGCGCCGCCCAGCGCCCGCTCGCGGACGTACGCCGCCGACACGGCGTCCCACCGCTCACGCCGCTCCCCGGTGAGCGTGCCGCGCAGGGCGGCGAACTTCAGCAGGTTCGCCTCGGCCCCGGAGGTGAGCGTCTGCGCCTCGGCCCTGTAGTGGTCGTCGACCAAGGCGGCCAGCTCGGCGTCGTCCATGGCGGGCGAGATACGCGCGACGATCTTGTTCATGTCGCGGTACGAGCCCTGCAGCCGGAACGGCGGCTCCGTCCGGCCCGCGTCGGCCTGCCCGGCGGAGGCGATGTACGCGGCGTTGACCGCCAGTACCGTCTCGCGGGCGGCCAGCAGATGGCGCAGCACCGCCAGCACGGGATCCAGCTCGGCGGGAGCGTACGGGTGGGCCAGCTGGTCCGGGCGGGCCGCGCCGTCCCCGGCGGCGAGCCGCAGCAGCACCTCCAGATCGGCGCGCTCCCGTCCCGCGAGGGGCGCGAGCAGCGGGTGGGAGGTGAGCGCGTTCTCCACGAAACTCAGCGCGAAGACGTCCTCCTTGCCGGTCAGCACGTCACCGAGGTTCCACACGTCGGCGCGGTTGGCCAGCATGTCGGGGACGCGGAAACGCTGCCCGGACTCGGTGTACGGGTTGCCGGCCATGCAGACGGCGAAGCGCTTGCCCCGCAGGTCGTGGCCGTTCAGCGTGCGGGTCGCGTCGCACAGCGGCACGAACTTCTGCAGCAGTTCGGGGGAGGTGTGCTGGATGTCGTCGAGGTACAGCAGGACGTTGTTCCCGGCCGACAGCGCGAACTCGACCTTCTCCAGCTCCCGGCGCGCGGCCGCGTCGGGCGCCTCCGCCGGGTCGAGCGAGACCGTGCCGTGCCCGAGAGCGGGTCCGTCGACCTTCACCAGCAGCAGGCCGAGCCGGTCGGCGACGTACTCCACCAGGGTCGTCTTGCCGTAGCCCGGCGGCGACAGGAGCAGCAGCAGGCCGTTCGTGTCGGCCCGCTTGGCCTCGCCCGCGACGCCGATCTGCCGCGCGAGGTTGTCGCCGACGAGCGGCAGGTACACCTCGTCCACGAGCCTGCTCCGCACGAAGGAGGACATGACGCGCGGCCGGTAGTCGTCCAGGCGCAGCCGCTTCCGCTCGGCGGCCAGCAGGTCGTTGCGCACCCGCTGGTAGGCGCGGAAACCGGGCACCACGCGGCGGGCGAAGTCCCCGGTCCTCGCCAGGAACTCGTCGAGCCGCAGCCGCAGCACGCCCCGCTCGATCCTCGGGTGGGTGCCGAGCAGCCCCTCCACGCGCGCGGAAAGGCCCCCTTCCCCGTCGCGGCGCGGCAGACCGGGGCACACCTCGATCGCGACGGCCTCCGCGAGGTCGCCGGGGTCCACGTCCTCGCCGCAGGAGGCCGCGTACGAGTGGAGCCAGCCCTCCACGAGCCGCCGGGCGCCCGCCGCGTCGCCGTGCGCGAGCAGGCGCCGCACATCGGCGCCGTACGGCACCCCGGAGCCCGCCCACGCCCCGTCCCGGTCCTCCGGCACCGCCCCCACCGCGTGGTGGAACTTCGCCAGCAGGGTCCGGGCCGCCGGGCCCGTGGCGAACGACCCGCCCGCCGCCAGCTCCTCCACCAGGTACGCGGCGGCCGGGTCCGGCAGCCGGCCCGCCCCGGCCAGTTCGGCGCGCAGCGCGTCGAGGCCCGGCGCCGCCGCCCCGAACGCCTCCCGCGCGCGGACCAGCGAGACGGCCGCGCGCGTCCACGTGTCCCGCTCCTCGGGCGTCGTCCCGTGGGCCCAGAACAGCTGGGCGGCGGCCCGGTCGGCGGCCCGGTGGCGCAGCAGCCCGGCCCGCTCGTACAGCGGCAGCAGCGCGGCGAGGATCGCGGCGGCGTCGTGGTCGTGGACGCCGCGCTCGTACCCCTCGTCGTAGGCCGCCTCGGCGGTCTCCCGGGCCAGCCGGGCAAGGTCCGCGGCGGCGAGGGCCTGCGCGCCGTGCTCGCGCAGCAGGCGGGAGGCCAGGTACTCGCCCCGGTACACGTCCGCGTTCTCGGACGGCAGCAGCTGGTCCCAGTAGGGGCGGGTGTCCGCGAAGGCGGGGTCGGTGACGGGACGCCGGTAGTCGGTGCCGGTCAGCGCGAACGCGAGACCGGCGGAGGCGGGCCCCGAAGCGGCGGGACCCGCGGAGGCAAGGCCCGAAGCGGCGGGACCCGCGGAGGCAAGACCCGAAGCAGCAGGTCGGGCGGAGGCAGGATCCGAGGCCGCGGGCCCGGCGGAGACAAGGCCCGAGGCGGCGGGACCGGCGCCGGTGTGCGGGACGAGGGTCAGCTCCGGCGGGCGGGTGGTGACGGCGAAGCGGTGGGCACCCAGCCGGATCGTGCCGCCGCCGTCCGCGTACAGCTCGGCGCGGTCCCGCAGCGCCCGTGCGGCCTCCTGGCGGGCGGCCTTGAGGCGGCCCTCCAGTTCCTCGGCGCGCACCTGGTCACCGAGTCCGCGCAGTTCACCAGCGGTGCGGCGGACCTTGGCGACCATGGGGTCGGAGGCGAAGTACGTGTTGACCGCGTCCAGGCCGTCCAGTGCTGCCGCGCGGCGCGCGACGGTCTCCAGGACGCGTACGGCCGCCGCGGCGAGCCGCTCGGCGCGCCGGGCCCGGGTGTCCTGCAGCGTCTGCCGGCGCCCGGCGAACGCGTCGTGCACCTCGGCCCGCTTGTCGGCGATCCGGGCGAGGAAGCCGTCGTGGTCAGCGAACCGCGACTCCAGGTTGTCCAGCTGGAGCAGCAGCCGGGCGAGCTGCTCGTCGCAGGCCTCCGGGGTTCCGGCGGCGGCCAGCGCGCCGGTGACCGCCTGGCCCAGCAGGGCGAACTCGGCGGCGAACGCGGCCCGCCCCTCCTGGTCGACGAGCTCGCGGCGCCGGGCGGCGAGCAGTGCGCGGACGCGGTTCAGTCCGCCCAGCACCTCGGCGATCCGCTCCAGGATGGCCGTGCGGACCGTCGGGTCGCCGATGTCGAGGCCGGCCACGACCTCGGTGAGCGTCTGCAGCCCGTGGACCCGCGCGTCGAGCCGTCCGGCGACAGCCGCCGCCTCGGCGGTCGTGCCGACGGCGTCCGCGTCGGCGGCGAGCCGTTCGACCTCGGCGTGCTGGGCGGTGAACGCGTCGTCGCGCCCGAGGAAGGCGACCGCCCGCTGCGCGGTAGCCGCGATCTGGGTGCCTGCCTCGTCGACGAGCGCGTCGACGGCGGCGGTGTCCGCGTACCGCGTCTCCTTCAGCGTCGTCAGGCGCCCCTGGGCGCGGCGCAGCGCGGTGATCCGCTCGATCCACTCCTCCGCGGTGGCCGGGGCCTCGCCGCGCACCCGCCGCACCAGCCGCCGGAAGTCCTGTGCCGCGGCGTCGACGGCCTCGGCGGCCCGGTCGGTGAGCTGCTGTACGGCGGCGAACTCGCGCAACACCTGCTCGGCGGTGTCCCTGACCTCGTCCAGCGGGGTGCGCAGATCCCCCGCGTCCGCGTCGCCCAGCCAGGGGAAGCGGTCGGCGGTGCGGGTGCAGGCGGCGACCAGCGCGGCGTACATCTCGCCCGTCGCGGTGGTCTCCGCGACCTGCCGGGCGATGGCGAGGCACGTGGAGACGCCGCGGACCAGGTCGGCGTTGCCGATGCGGGCGAGCGGCCCCTCGCCCTCGGGCACGGCCCCGGCCGCGAACGGCGTACGCCACATCTGCAGCGGGTGGACACGCCCGGGCTCCCCGGAGTCGGCGCGCAGCACGGCGAGGGTGCCGTCGTCCAGCAGCGCGTGGCCGCGTCCGGTCACCGGGGCGGCGACCTCCTTGCGGATGACGTTGTACGGCAGCAGCAGCGAACGGCCGTCGGCGGAGGAGTGGAACACGTACAGCACGTCCTCGCCGTTGGGCGACCGGACAGCCCCTTCGAACTCCAGCCCCGCCGTGTCGGTGTCGAACGCCTTCACACCGCCCGTGGCCAGGCAGTAGCCGCCGGGGAAGACGACGCCCTGGTCGTCGGGCAGGCGGCGGCAGGACCGTCCGACGCCGTCGAGCCGCCGCACGGTCCCGGTGAGCGTGTGGAAGACGAGGTGGCGCGGGTTCTCCTCCTTGTAGGGCCGCACCCGCAGCAGGACCAGAGCGCCGACGACGGCGTACGCGACCTCCGCGTCCGCCAGGGACTGCAGGGGCTCGTCCACCGGTTCGCTGTGGACGCCCTCGGCGGTCTCGGTGTCGTCGGCGGTCTTCACGGTGAGCGTGCCGCCGACCGTCGAGACGAACAGCGCGCCGTCCGCGACGGCGATGTGCGGATGCCGCCCGGGGACATGGTCGTCCCGGCCGGTCTGCGTCCACGCGAAGTCGTACGGCGCGGGCAGCACGTGGTCCCGCTCCCCGCGCGCGTCGAGGAACCGCACTGCTCCCGACGGCTCGACCGCCCAGCGCAGCACGCGCACGTCGTCGGCCTGCGCCCCGGTGCGGAACACCGCCAGCAGCCTGTCGTCCACCCGGCGCAGCCGCAGCAGCCGCGCCCCCCGGAAGTAGCGGTGCAGCGCGTCGAACTCGGCGGTGAACGCCGGGTCGTCGAGCAGTCCCGGCACGGCGTCGTCCGGCAGCCGCCGCAGCTCCCGGTCGTAGAGCGCGAAGACCCCGTCGGGCGAGGCCGCCTCGTACCCGACGAGCAGCACGTCGCCGACCGCCACGATGTCGCGGGCCCGCAGATCGCGTTCCGTGCGGAGGTGGCCGGTGGCGGCGAGGGCCATCCCGGTGGTGCCGAACACCTCGACCCGCGCGGTGTTCAGCGCCTCGGCGCGGCGGGCCAGTTCGCCGGCGCGGGCGTCCAGCCGGCCGCGCAGCAGCTCGTACGTACCGGCGTCCAGACCGCTCGCCGTCCCGGTCCCTGTCACTGTCCAGCTCCTCGTGTACGTGATGGATGGCGGATACGGGGAGGGGGCGAGGGGAGCCGCCGCCCCCCGCGCGGCAGCTCCCCGGTCTCCTCGAGGGGCCTGTGGCGGCTCCGAGGCGAACCACGGCCCCCAGCCGCCCACTTGAGGCTCCAAGGCCCTCCAGAGGGCTCCTGTGGCCCTCCAGAGGCCGTGGACCCTCCCCAGGCCTCCCTGGGCCCCCCACAGGCCTCCCTGGGCCGTTGACGGGCCCATCTCGCCCTCACCGCCGCCCCGTTGGGCCACGCGGGCCCCTCAGCCCGCCTTGACCGCCGGTCCGCCCAGCCCGGCGAGTTCCGAGACCGGCACGTCGGCGAGGCCCAGCTGCCGTGCCTTGCCCAGCAGTTCGTCCAGCTGCCCCGACCCGGCCGGCATGAGCTTCATCAGCAGCGCGGACACCGTCAGGTTCCGCACGTCGGCGGTGGACACCGAGCCGACCATCCTGGCCAGGTCGTCGGTGAACGACCCGGAGCCGTCCAGCCACGGCCCGGCGAGCGCCCGGGCGGTGTGCGAGCTGTCCACGAACCCGTCCACGGCCTTGCCGAGCGCCATCGACTGCACGATCCGGTCGAAGAAGGCCGACTCGCCGCCGACGATGCTGATGTCGGCGCTCTCCAGCCCGGTGGCGAGCACCGTCGCCTGCGCCTCCGCGACCTGCCGCTGCACATCGAGCCCGGCGAGCCTGATGTCCTTCTCGGCCTCCAGGCGGAGCCGGAACTCCTCGTGGCCGCGCGACGCCTCGTCCAGCGCCGCCATGGCAGCGGCCTTCTCCGTCAGGCCCGCGGCCTCCGCCTTGAGCCGCTCCCCGATAGCGGTGGCCTCGGCGAGCGCCTTCTCGCGGGTACCGACCGCCTCGGCGAGCGCCTTCTCCCGCGTACCGACCGCCTCGGCGCGCAGCCGGGCCTCCGTGGCCTCCGCCTCGGCGCAGCCGGCCTTCTCGATGGCGTCGGCCTCCTTCTCGCGCACCTGCACGGCGGCCAGTCCCTCGGCCGCGGCCTCGGCCTGGATGCCCTCCGCGAGGCGGACCTTCGCGCGGGCGTCCATGTCGGCGGCCTTGTGGCGCGCCTCGGCGAGCGTCAGTTCCTCGGCGGCCCGGTGCACGGCGGCCTGCTCCGCGGCCTCCGCGGCCTTGATGTCCTTGACCAGCCGCTCCTGGGCCTCCGCCTCGGCGGCGATGACGAGGGCCTGCCGCTTGCGCTCGGCCTCCTCGACGGCGCGCAGCCGCTTGATGGACTCCTCCTGCTCGGCGACCGTACGGTCCACCGCGACCCGCTCGCGGATCACCTCGGCGATCTCGCGGCGCTCCGCCTCGACCTCCTTCTCGGCGGAGATCCGGGTCAGTTCGGTCTCCCGCTCGCGGGCGATGACCTCCAGCAGGCGGTCCTTCTCGATGCGCTCGTTCTCGATGGCGATGACCCGCTCGCGGTTCTTCTGCGCGACGGCCACCTCGCGGGCCTGGTTCTCACGCTGGACGCCGAGCTGCTCCTCGGTCTTGAGGAAGGCGCTCTGCGCCCGCAGCCGCTCCTCCTCCACCACGCGGGCGGTCTCGGCCTCCTCACGCGCCCGTACGGTCTCGATCTCCCGCTTCTGCTTGATCTCGGCGTCGGCCTGGCGGCGTTCGAGCTCCAGGATGGCCTCGCGGGCGTCGACGTCCTGCCGGGTGATCTCCTTCTCCTCCGTGCGCCGGAACTCGTTGGTGCGCACGTGCTCGACGGCGGTCAGCTCCGTGATCTTCCGGATGCCCTGGGCGTCGAGGATGTTGGAGGCGTCCAGCTGCGCGAGCGGCGTCTGCTCCAGGTAGTCGATCGCCGCGTCCTCCAGGCTGTAGCCGTTGAGGTCGGTGCCGATGACCTGGATGATCCGGTCCCGGAACTCGTCGCGCTTGGTGTACAGGTCGGTGAAGTCCAGCTGCTTGCCGACCGTCTTCAGCGCCTCGGAGAACTTGGCGTTGAACAGCTCCTGCAGCGTGGCCTGGTCGCTGGCGCGGGCCGTGCCGATGGCCTGGGCGACCTTGATGACGTCCTCGACGGTCTTGTTGACGCGGACGAAGAACGAGATGCGGATGTCGGCGCGGATGTTGTCCCGGCAGATCAGGCCGTCGCGGCCGGTCCGGCTGATCTCGATGGTCTTGACCGAGATGTCCATGACCTCGGCCTTGTGCAGCACGGGCAGGACGACCTGTCCGGTGAAGGTGACGTCGACCTTCCGCATCTTCGAGACGATCAGCGCCTTGCCCTGTTCCACCTTGCGGAACAGCCGGCTGATCACGAACAGCATGGCGACGGCGACGAGCAGGACAACGGCGACGAGCACGCCGATACCCCAGGTGAAGGCATCCATGAGCGTTCCCCGGATCGATGGTGGGAGCTGGGTGGGCGGGGTTGAGGTGGAGGTGGCCCGACGTGAGCGAGCGTCCGACGTGGGCCGGAGGGCCGGCGTGGGCGGAGGGCCGGCGTGGGCGGAGGGCGGGGTCAGCCGCGCGGGTCGAGCGCCCCGTCGAAGGGCGCGACCCAGAAGAACCCGCCGGTGTCGTCGTACGCGTACAGCAGCCCCGTACTGCCGAGGGCCAGCCGTTCCCCTTCGTACTGGCGGACCTGTACGACGGCGGTGGAGCCGTCCCGCGCCGCGACCTCGGCCTGCCCGAACTCCGCGTCCACCCGCCCCGTACGGATGGTGCAGGTCAGGCCGACGAAGTCCCGCAGGGACGGCCCGGGTTCATCGGGCAGGAGCTTGGCGAGCGGGCGTACGAGCACGCGGGTCACCCGCCAGGAGACCGCCACGGACACCGGCAGCAGCACCACCCCGCCCGTCCACACCACGGCCTCGGACCAGCCCGTACGGGAGAGGAGCAACGTCCCGGCGAGGCTGAGGAACCAGGCCAGTACGACCAGCAGCGAGGCCGCCACCGCGACCGGTACGCCGCCCAGGCGCAGCGCGGCGGCGTCCACGTCCGCGTCGAAGCCGTCCACGTCGGCCACGCCGACCGCCACCAGCAGCCAGAAGACGACGACCACCGCGAGGGCCGCCGTGAGCGGCAGGGTGGGGAAGGCCGTCACGGCCTGCCAGAGCTCCGCCATGACCGGTCCCCCTTCGCGTCGTCGGCGCGGCATGCCGCGTTTCCGGGCTACGGCATGGTTCCCACGCGCTGTTCCCCGGTGGCCCCATGCTGGCAGGGAGATCCGCCGGTCCACATTGCCGCCTTCCGGCAATCTTCACGGCCCGTTGAATGCCGGTGACCACCCCAGGCCCCGCCTGCGCGGCCCCGGCGAACGGGGCCCGGGGCCGCTGCCGCCTCGAAGCGGCCGAGACCCGCGACGACCACCACTGCTGTGACCCGGTTCACATCCGGACCGCCGACCCGGAGACCGACAGAACGCCGGAACAGCGGACCGGCGGAACGACAGAACGCCGGAACAGCGGACCGGCGGAACGGCAGAACGCCGGAACAGCAGACCGGCGGAACGGCAGACCGGCATGCGAGCCCCGAGAACACACGCGGAGCACAGGAGGACGAGAGCACGCGAGAGGCGCGGGAGGAGCGGCGGGCGTGGGCCGGCACGGAAGGCGCGGCGGCCAAGGAGAGGGCGGGCAAAGAGAAACGGTCGGCATCGTGATGATGCCGACCGTTTCGTCGGTGCGCGAGGGGGAGTTGAACCCCCACGCCCTTGCGGGCACTGGAACCTGAATCCAGCGCGTCTGCCTATTCCGCCACCCGCGCATTTGGGTGTTGTCACCTCGGGCCCCACCTTGTTCGGTGCGACCGCCTGGCGACATCTGAAGATTAGCACGTCGCACGGGGTGGATTCACATCCGTTGTTTCGCGGGCCCTCCGGACGAACAAGGGAGGAGGGGGAAGGCCCCACCGCGGCGACGTCGAGCACGCGCCGGGGGACGTACATCGCGACGGAGACGTACATATGGACACCCCGGCACCGGACGACCGGCGCGGCCCGGCACGGACCGAGGCCCTCCCGCCACCGGCAGCGCACCGCCGATCCGCCGCGCGCCCCTTCCCCGGCAGAACGGACCACCGCGCGGCCGCCGTGCGCACCGCCCCCGCAGGACCCCGCCGTCCTGGCAGCGCGGACCGCCCCCTCACCGGCCGCGCGGACGCCCCCCGCAGCGCGGCCCGCCCCGGCCCGGCACAACACCCCGCCCCGCAGCCCGCACCGTCCCCGCACATGGCACCGTCCCCACAGCGCACACCGCCCGCCCACAGGACACCGCCCCCGCGGTCCGCACCCTCCCCGCTGTCCGCACCGCCCCCGCAGTCCGCACCCTCCCCGCAGTGCGCGCCGGCCCCGCGCGGGCACCGCCCCCGCAGCGCACCGTCCCGGCCGGAGCGGACGTCCTCGCCCCCTCTCCTCCCGGCCGCGCCCCCGGTGCGGGACACTGTCCACAGGCCGCCTCTACGATCCGTACAGGAGATGTGAGAGGTGACACTCGTCCACAGGGCAGAGAAGGGGAACCAGCCGATTTCCCGACGCGTGGATACGATCAGTAAGCAGTACCAGGACGGCAACGACGGAGGAGGTGCCCCATGGGAGTCCTGAAGCGGTTCGAGCAGCGACTCGAAGGCCTGGTCAACGGCACCTTCGCCAAAGTCTTCAAGTCCGAGGTGCAGCCCGTCGAGATCGCCGGGGCCCTCCAGCGCGAGTGCGACAACAACGCGACGATCTGGAACCGCGAGCGGACCGTCGTCCCCAACGACTTCATCGTCGAGCTGAGCGCCCCGGACTTCGAGCGCCTCAGCCCGTACTCGGGGCAGCTCGGCGACGAGCTCGCCGGCCTGGTCAGGGACTACGCCAAGCAGCAGCGGTACACGTTCATGGGCCCCATCAAGGTCCACCTGGAGAAGGCCGACGACCTCGACACCGGCCTGTACCGGGTCCGCAGCCGCACGCTGGCGTCCAGCTCCTCGCAGTCGGCGCAGCCCGTCGACAGCCCGCACCCCGCGGGTCCGCCGCCCGGCGCGGGCGGCCGCCCCGGCGGGTACGGCTACCCGCCGGCCGGCGTCCCGCCGATGCCCGCCGCGCCGCCGCCGGGCGGCCCCGGCGCCGCGCGCCCCGGTCCCGCCGCGCACCGCCCGCCGGGCGCCTCCGGCCATCTGCCGGGCGCCGGCCAGGTGCGCCGCTGGATCGAGATCAACGGCACCCGCCACCAGATCTCCCGCCCCACCCTCGTGCTCGGCCGCAGCACGGACGCCGACGTGCGGATCGACGACCCCGGCGTATCGCGCCGCCACTGCGAGATCCGGACCGGAACGCCCTCGACGATCCAGGATCTCGGGTCCACCAACGGCATCGTGGTGGACGGGCAGCACACCACCCGCGCTACGCTCCGCGACGGCTCGCGGATCCTCGTGGGCAGTACCACCATCGTTTACCGGCAAGCCGAAGGGTGAAGCGGGGGCAATGTCAGAGCTGACCCTCACGGTCATGCGGTTGGGTTTCCTCGCCGTACTGTGGCTGTTCGTCATCGTGGCCGTCCAGGTCATCCGCAGCGACCTGTTCGGCACGCGGGTCACGCAGCGCGGTTCGCGCCGCGACTCCGCGCGCCCGCAGCAGGGCGGACGCCAGGGCGCGGCACCGCCGCAGCAGCGGCAGCGCCGCGGCGCCCCGACCAAGCTGGTCGTGTCCGAGGGCACCCTCACCGGTACGACGGTCGCCCTCCAGGGGCAGACCATCACGCTGGGCCGGGCCCACGACTCCACCATCGTGCTGGACGATGACTACGCCTCCAGCCGGCATGCCAGGATCTACCCGGACCGTGACGGCCAGTGGATCGTCGAGGATCTCGGGTCCACGAACGGCACCTACCTCGACCGGACCCGACTCACCACGCCGACCCCGATTCCGCTGGGCGCGCCGATCCGCATCGGCAAGACCGTCATCGAGCTGCGGAAGTAGTACGACAATGAGCGAGCGGAGCGAGCGAGCCGCAGCGGTCCCAGGGGACCGGAGGGGGCTCCCGACCGGAGGGTGGGCAGTGTGGCTCGAGACCGGCTTTACCCCGAGCCGACAGGTGAGGTGCGCATGAGTCTGTCACTGCGCTTCGCCGCCGGGTCGCACAAGGGCATGATCCGCGAGGGCAACGAGGACTCCGGTTACGCCGGCCCCCGGCTGCTCGCCATCGCCGACGGCATGGGCGGCCAGGCCGCGGGCGAGGTCGCGTCCTCCGAGGTCATCTCCGCGCTCGTCACGCTCGACGACGACGTCCCCGGCTCGGACATCCTCACCTCGCTCGGCACGGCGGTGCAGCGCGCCAACGACCAGCTGCGGATGATGGTCGAGGAGGACCCCCAGCTCGAAGGCATGGGGACCACCCTGACCGCCCTGCTGTGGACCGGTCAGCGCCTGGGCCTCGTCCACGTCGGCGACTCCCGCGCGTACCTCCTGCGCGACGGCGTCCTCACGCAGATCACCCAGGACCACACCTGGGTCCAGCGGCTCGTCGACGAGGGCCGGATCACCGAGGAGGAGGCCACCACCCACCCGCAGCGCTCCCTGCTGATGCGCGCGCTGGGCAGCGGCGACCACGTCGAGCCCGACCTGTCGATCCGCGAGGTCCGCGCCGGCGACCGGTATCTGATCTGCTCCGACGGCCTGTCCGGCGTCGTCTCCCACCAGACGATGGAGGAGACCCTCGCCGGCTACCAGGACCCGCAGCAGACCGTCCAGGAGCTGATCCAGCTCGCCCTGCGCGGCGGCGGCCCGGACAACATCACCGTGATCGTCGCGGACGTCCTCGACGTCGACGGCGGCGACACCCTCGCCGGCCGGCTCAGCGACACCCCCGTCGTCGTGGGCGCGGTCGCCGAGAACCAGCCGCAGCTCAACGACGGCGGCGCCATGCAGACCCCGGCGGGCCGCGCGTCCGGCCTGGGCCGGTCCGGGCCGCCCCCGGCGGGCGGCTTCGGCCCCCCCGGCAGCGGCGACGACATCGGCTACGGCGGCATGCCGCCCGAGGACGGCGGCTACGGCACGTACAGCCAGGCCGACCTCAGCAAGCCGCGCGGCAAGGGCCGCAAGTGGTTCAAGCGGATCTTCTTCACGCTGCTGGTGCTCGCGCTCATCGGCGGCGGCGCCTACGGCGGCTGGCGCTGGACGCAGACGCAGTACTACGTCGGTGCGAACGACGGCCATGTCGCGCTGTACCGCGGCATCAGCCAGGACCTGGCGTGGATCTCGCTGTCGAAGGTCGAGAAGGACCACCCCGACATCGAACTCAAGTACCTCCCCGCCTATCAGCAGAAGCAGGTCGAGGAGACCATCCCCGGCAGCAGCCTCGCCAAGGCGGAAGCCAAGATCAAGGAGCTGGGCGCGCAGGCCTCGGCCTGCCGCAAGCGCGAGCAGGCCCGCGCGGCCGCCGCCGCCCAGCCGTCGGCACCGCCGAGCGAGGAGCAGGCCGGCGGCACCACGGGCTCCGCCGACACCACCAAGCCCAAGCCCACGCCCACCACAGCCAACCCCTCCCCGGGCCCCACGCTCACGGAGGACGAGCAGAGGCTGGCCTCGAACTGCGGCAAGCAGTAAGCACCCGTAGGGGGGCCTTTCCACCACCATGAGCGTTGTCACCAACACGACCACGATCGGCGCGATCGACGCACCGAGCCGCCGCAACACCGAGCTGATGCTGCTCGGCTTCGCCGTGGCGATCCCCGTCTTCGCGTATCTGAACGTCGGGCTCGCCCTCGACGGCGAGGTCCCGGCCGGCATGCTCGGCTACGGGCTGGGCCTGGGCCTCCTCGCCGGCATCGCGCACCTGCTGGTGCGCCGCTTCGCCACCTACGCGGACCCGCTGCTGCTGCCGCTGGCGACCCTCCTCAACGGACTGGGCCTGGTGCTGATCTGGCGCCTCGACCAGTCGCCCCGGCTGATCGCCGACTCGATGCGGCTGTACGGCAGCCACAGCGGCGACGCCCCGAAGCAGCTGATGTACTCGGCGATCGGCGTGGCGCTGTTCCTGCTGGTGCTGGTGTTCCTCAAGGACCACCGGGTGCTCCAGCGCTACACGTACATCTCCATGGTCGCGGCGATCGTGCTGCTGCTGCTGCCGCTCGTCCCCGGGCTCGGCACGGACAGCTTCGGCGCCAAGATCTGGATCCGGGTCGGCCCGTTCTCCATCCAGCCCGGTGAGTTCGCCAAGATCGTCCTGGCGGTGTTCTTCGCCGGGTACCTGATGGTGAAGCGCGACGCGCTCGCGCTGGCCAGCCGCCGCTTCATGGGCCTCTACCTGCCCCGCGGCCGCGACCTCGGCCCGATCCTCACCATCTGGGCGCTCAGCCTCGCGATCCTGGTCTTCGAGAACGACCTCGGCACGTCGCTGCTGTTCTTCGGCATGTTCGTCGTCCTGCTCTACGTGGCGACCGAGCGCACCAGCTGGATCGTCATGGGTCTGCTGATGGCCGTGGGCGGCGCGGTGGTCGTCGGCTCGTTCGCGACCCATGTGCAGTCCCGTGTGGCGGCCTGGCTCGACCCGTTCGAGTGCCTGAAGACCGCGCCCGAGAACAGCAACATGGCGTGGGCCTGCGACCAGATGACCCAGGTCCTCATGTCGTTCGGCTCGGGCGGCACCATCGGCACCGGTCTCGGTCAGGGCAACTCCGACCTGATCAAGTTCGCCGTCAACTCCGACTTCATCTTCGCCTCCGTCGGCGAGGAGCTGGGCCTGGCCGGCGCCATGGCGTTCATCCTCCTGTACGGGCTGATCGTCGAGCGCGGTCTGCGTACCGCCCTCGCGGCCCGCGACCCGTTCGGCAAGCTGCTCGCCTGCGGCCTCTCCGGGGCCTTCGCGCTCCAGGTCTTCGTCGTCGCCGGCGGTGTGATGGGCCTCATCCCGCTCACCGGTATGACGATGCCGTTCCTCGCGTACGGCGGTTCGTCGGTGATCGCCAACTGGGCGCTGATCGCCATCCTGCTGCGGATCAGCGACACCGCGCGCCGCCCCGCGCCCGCCCCCGCTCCCAGCCCCGACGCCGAGATGACCCAGGTGGTCCGCCCGTGAACAAGCCCCTGCGCCATATCGCGATCTTCTGCGGCCTGTTGGTGTTCGCGCTGCTCATCCGGGACAACTGGCTGCAGTTCGTCCGCGCCGACGAGCTGAACTCCCACGAGCGCAACAGGCGCGTGACGATCGAGCGGTACGCCTCCGTCCGCGGCAACATCATCGTGGACGGCAAGCCGATCACCGGCTCCGTCGACTCGAAGGACCCGTACTTCCGGTACAAGCGGACCTACGTGGACGGCCCCATGTGGGCCCCGGTCACCGGCTTCGCGTCGCAGGCGTACGGCTCCACGCAGCTGGAGAAGCTGAACGACTCGATCCTCACCGGCAACGACGACCGGCTGTTCTTCGACCGCACGCTCTCGATGTTCACGGGCGAGCAGAAGAAGGGCGGCAATGTCGTCACCACCCTCAGCGGCGCCGCGCAGAAGGCCGCCTACGAGGGCCTCGGCGACAAGAAGGGCGCCGTCGCGGCGATCGACCCGCAGACCGGCAAGATCCTCGCGCTGGCCTCCACCCCCTCGTACGACCCGGGCAGCTTCGCCGGCTACTCCGGCAAGGACGAGAAGGCCTGGATCGCGCTGGAGAAGGACAAGGACAAGCCGAAGCAGAACCGCGCGCTGCGCGAGATCTACCCGCCCGGCTCGACGTTCAAGGTCGTCACGGCCGCCGCCGCGATCGAGAACGGCATCGTCAAGGACATCAACGCCCCGACGGACACCCCGGAGCCGTACAAGCTGCCGCTGTCCACGGTGCCGATGAAGAACCACGCGAGCGGCTGCGAGAACGCGACGCTGAACTACGCGATGGAGGTCTCCTGCAACTCCGTCTTCGCGAAGCTCGGCGACGAGGTCGGCCGCGACAAGATGGTCGAGATGGCGGAGAAGTTCGGCTTCAACAACCCGGAGGTCGACACCCCGGTCCGCGCCGCCGCCTCCGTCTACGACAAGAAGATGGACCGGGGCGGCAACGCCCTGTCGTCCATCGGCCAGTTCAACACCGCGACCACCCCGCTCCAGATGGCGATGGTCACCGCCGCGATCGCCAACGACGGCAAGCTGATGAAGCCGTACATGGTGGACCACCTCGTCGCTCCGAACCTCGACGTGATCGAGAAGCACGAGCCCGAGGAGATGAGCCGCCCGATGTCCGCGGAGACCGCGCAGCTCGTCCAGAAGATGATGGAGAACGTCGTCGAGAAGGGCACCGGCACCAAGGCGCGGATCGACGGCGTGACCGTCGGCGGCAAGACGGGTACGGCGCAGCACGGCGAGAAGAACAAGGCCCGCCCGTACGCGTGGTTCATCTCGTACGCCAAGACGGACAGCGGCTCCCCCGTCGCCGTCGCCGTGGTCGTGGAGGACTCCAACGCGACCCGCGACGACATCAGCGGCGGCGGCCTGGCCGCGCCGATCGCGCGCGACGTGATGAAGGCGGTGCTGGACAGCCGGAAGTGAGGGCGGTGCCTGTGTACCGGTCCCGTATCAGCTTCCGGTCCCGGCCGGATCGGCTCGTCGTGGCCGGTAGCCTTTGCGCGGACAGCACACCGCCGGACCACACCACGGTTGCGGCCGGGACTGACGGAGAGGGCTGGAACAGTTATGGATGAGCCGCGTCGCCTCGGCGGCCGGTACGAGCTGGGCTCGGTGCTCGGCCGTGGTGGCATGGCCGAGGTCTACCTCGCCCACGACACCCGGCTCGGCCGCACCGTCGCCGTGAAGACGCTGCGGGCCGATCTGGCGCGCGACCCGTCCTTCCAGGCCCGGTTCCGCCGTGAGGCCCAGTCGGCCGCCTCGCTCAACCATCCGGCGATCGTCGCCGTGTACGACACCGGCGAGGACTACGTCGACGGCGTGTCCATCCCGTACATCGTCATGGAGTACGTCGACGGGTCCACCCTGCGTGAGCTGCTGCACTCCGGGCGCAAGCTGCTGCCCGAGCGCACGCTGGAGATGACCGTCGGCATCCTCCAGGCCCTGGAGTACTCGCACCGCGCCGGCATCGTCCACCGCGACATCAAGCCGGCGAACGTCATGCTGACGCGTACCGGTCAGGTCAAGGTCATGGACTTCGGCATCGCCCGTGCGATGGGTGACGCCGGCATGACGATGACGCAGACGGCCGCCGTGATCGGCACCGCGCAGTACCTGTCGCCGGAGCAGGCGAAGGGCGAGACCGTCGACGCCCGTTCCGACCTGTACTCCACCGGCTGCCTGCTGTACGAGCTGCTGACCGTGCGCCCGCCGTTCATCGGGGACTCCCCGGTGGCGGTCGCCTACCAGCACGTACGGGAGGAGCCGCAGCCGCCGAGCGTCTTCGACCCCGAGATCACGCCCGAGATGGACGCGATCGTCCTCAAGGCGCTGGTCAAGGACCCGGACTACCGCTACCAGTCGGCCGACGAGATGCGCGCCGACATCGAGGCGTGCCTGGACGGCCAGCCGGTCGCCGCGGCGGCCGCGATGGGTGCCATGGGCGCCCCGGGCGGCTACGGCTACCCGCACCCGGACCAGCACACCGCGGCCATGCACCACCCGGCGGACCCGGGCGCGCAGACGTCGATGCTGCCCCCGATGAACCCGGACGACGGCGCGTACGGCTACGACGACCGGGGTGCCGGCCGGCGGCGCCCGCCGCAGAAGAAGTCCAACCTCTCGACGATCCTGCTGGTCCTCGCGGGCATCCTCGTGCTGGTCGGCGCGATCCTCATCGGCAAGGCCGTCTTCAGCGAGGACGACCCCCGCCAGGTGACCGTCCCCAACCTGGTCGGCAAGACGCTGGCGGACGCCCAGCAGACGGCCGAGACCTCAGGGGTGCAGGTCACCAACGCGGGCGCGGCGCGCTGCGACCAGCCGAAGGGGTCGGTGTGCCGCCAGGAGCCGGCCGCCGACGGCGTGCGGCAGATGGCGGAGAACGGCACGATCGACGTCTGGGTGTCCGAGGGCGCCGAGAAGGTGAAGGTGCCGACGGTCCTGGAGCAGTCCAGGGACCTGGCCACGACCACCCTCGAGTCCGAGGGGTTCAAGGTCAAGGTCGAGACCGAGGAGTCGGACAAGCCCGAGGGCACCGTCATCCGCCAGGACCCCGAGGGCGGCACGGAGCAGGAGAAGGGCACCGAGGTCACCATCACCATCGCCGCGAAGAACAAGGTGTCGGTGCCGAGGGTCATCGACAGCAACTTCGACAACGCGAAGGCGCAGCTGGAGACGCTGAAGTTCCGCGTGCTGCGGGAGGACGTCGATTCGGACAAGCCGGCGGGCACGGTCGTGGACCAGAACCCGAAGCCGGACGAGCGGGTCTCCGAGGGCTCCGACATCACGCTGCGCGTGTCGAAGGGTCCTCAGCAGCAGCAGGTCGAGGTCCCGCAGGTGACGGGCATGTTGCTGGGCCAGGCGAAGCAGGTGCTCGCCCAGCGGGGCCTGCAGCTGACCGTCGGCGAGGGCCCGGACAACGACGCGGTGTTCGTCGTCGACCAGGACCCGAAGCCGGGCAAGAAGGTCGACCCGAACACCCCGGTCACCGTGAAGACGCAGGGCCTCGGCGGGAACGGCGGCGGCAACGGCGGCAACGGCGGGAACGGCGGCAACCCGGGCGGCGACGGTGACGGCGACAACAACGACTCGGGCTGGTTCGGCGGCGTGAACGGCGTGGTCTTCCGCCCGGAGCAGTGAGCGGGAGGCATCCCGCCGGGGCACGCGCCCCCACCGCATGGCGAAGGCCCGGCACCCTCGAGGTGCCGGGCCTTCGGCGTACGCGGAGCGTCCTCGCGACGCGGGGCTCAGCGCAGTTCGGCCGGCTTGGTGCGGGCGTGGTCGACCTTCTCGGTGCGGACCAGCTCGCCCCAGACGATGTACCGGAAGTCGGAGGTGAGGATCGGCGTGCAGGTGGTGAGCGTGATGTACCGGCCCGGCTTGGTCTTTCCGGAGTCCTTCGGGACGGGCTGGAGCACGTCCACGTTGAACCGGGAGGTCTTCGGGAGGGTGTTGAAGACCTTGTAGACGTACCAGGTGTCCTTCGTCTCGAAGACGATCGGGTCGCCGGTCTTCAGCTTGTGGATGTTGTGGAACTTGGCGCCGTGCCCGTCGCGGTGCGCGGCGAGCGTGAAGTTGCCGGTCCTGTCCGCGGGGAGGGCCGACTTGATCGGCTCGGTGTAGTAGCCGGCGACACCGTGGTTGAGGACCTCGGGGCTGGTGCCCTCCTTGACCAGGACCTCGTCGCCGCCCATCGCCGGGACGTGGAGGAAGCCGACGCCGCCCCTCGTGTCGAGGGCTCCGGGGCTGGTGTCGGTCCAGCTGTTCCGGACGGCGTCGCCCTGCTTGTCGGCCTCGCGGTCGGCCAGGACGTTCGTCCACCACAGCGAGTAGACGACGAACAGCCCCATCAGCACGCCTGCGGTGATGAGCAGTTCGCCGAAGACTCCGATGACGCCGGCGATCCGGTTCCGCGCACGTGCCACTACATCTGTCCCGTCTTGAGGTGTCAGCCCGCGAGCGCGTCCGGTACGCCCTTGCTGCGCGGCCGTTCTTCGACCATCTTGCCCCACACGATCATGCGGTAGGTACTGGTGAACTCGGGGGTGCAGGTGGTGAGCGTGATGTACCGGCCGGGCTCGGTGAACCCGGAGCCGTCGGGGATGGGCTTGAGGACCGACACGTTCGACGGCGGGGTCTGCGGCAGGATACTGGCCATCTCGTACGTGTAGTACGCCTCGCGGGTCTCCACGACGATGGGGTCGCCGGGCTTGAGCTGGTTGATGTACCGGAAGGGCTCGCCGTGGGTGTTGCGGTGGCCGGCGACCGCGAAGTTGCCCTGCTTGTCGGACGGCATGGCGGTCTTGAGGGCGCCCTCCGCGTAGTGGCCGGCCATGCCCTTGTCGAGGACCTTCTCCTTGTCTATGCCCTCGGCGACGGGCACGACGACGTCGAGCTTCGGGATGTGCAGTATCGCGAAGCCCTCGCCGGCCTCGAAGACGCCGGGCTTCCGGTCGGCGTCGTCCTTCGCCCAGTCCTGCGCGATCCGGTCCTTGGCCTTGTCGACCTCCAGGCCGGCCTGCACATTCGTCCACCACAGCTGGTAGGCGACGAACAGCAGCATGACCACGCCGAAGGTGATGAAGATCTCCCCCATGACCCGGCTGACGATCACGCCGAAGCTTTCCTTGGCGGCGCGAGCCGCGCGGCGGGCCTCGACACGGGACAGCGGGGCGCCGGACGGGGAGCCCGTGGCGGGAGCGGCGGGGGGCGGGGCACCGGGGGCTCGGCGGCGGCCGCCCCGGCCCTTGGCCGCCCGCCGCCGCTCGGCGCGGCCTCCGGGCGTCTGCCCGTCGGCGGCCTCGGGGGCGGTGGCGTCGCCGGGCCGGCCGGTGGTGGGGCCGCCGGCGCCGCCGGGGGCCGGGGTGGCCGGGTCGATGACGGGCAGCACCGCCGTCGAGCCGGCGCCGGGCGCCGGGGTGTCGGCGGGGGCCGGAGCGGGGGTGTCATCGACGGCGTAGGGCCGCTCGTACGGGCCGGGCTCGGCGTAGGGCTGCGGCGCCGCGTACGCGTCGGAACCGGCCGGGTAGGACTGCGCGGTCTCGTACGGCCTCGGGGCGGCCTCGTACGGCTGCGGCCCGGGCGCGGCCGGGTGCGGGACAGGCGCGGCACCGGGAGCGGCAGGGTGCGGGGCGGGTGCGGCCTGGTAGGGCGACTGCGGCGCCGCGTACGGGTCCTGCGGGGCGCTCTGGCCGCCGTACGCCTCCTGCGTCCCGTACGCCCCGTAGGGCGCCGTGTACGGCTCCGCGACCGGCGCGGCGGGCGTCCCGTACGGCTCCGGCCGCCACTCCTGCGGCTCGGGTACGGCTCCGGGGGCGGCCTGCTGCCGCGGGGGCTCCTCGGCCCGGAACCAGGGCGAGCCCTCCCCGCCGCCCCCGGCCGCGTCGTGCTCCGGGCGCACGTCGGTCACGCGACGGCCTTGCCCACCACCGGCGCGAGGCCCACGGAGCGGCCGACCGCACCGGTGTCGCCGCACCGCTCCAGCCAGTTGGCGAGCATCAGGTGGCCGTGCTCGGTCAGCACCGACTCGGGGTGGAACTGCACGCCTTCCACCGCGTGCTCCCGGTGGCGCAGGCCCATGATGATGCCGTCCTCGGTGCGCGCGGTGACCTCCAGGACGTCCGGCAGGTCGGCGGGCTCGGCGGCCAGCGAGTGGTAGCGGGTGGCCGTGAACGGCGACGGGACGCCGGCGAAGACGCCCCGGCCCTCGTGGACGACGAGGGAGGTCTTGCCGTGCAGCAGCTCGGGCGCGCGGCCGACGACCCCGCCGTAGGCCACGGCCATCGACTGCATGCCGAGGCAGACGCCGAAGACGGGGACGCCCGTGGCGGCGCAGTGGCGGACCATGTCCACGCAGACGCCGGCCTCTTCGGGCGTGCCGGGGCCGGGCGAGAGCAGCACGCCGTCGAAGCCGTCCTGCGCGTGGGCCGGCGCGACCTCGTCGTTGCGGACGACCTCGCACTCGGCGCCGAGCTGGTACAGGTACTGGACGAGGTTGAAGACGAAGCTGTCGTAGTTGTCGACGACGAGGATGCGCGCGCTCACTGTCCGTCCACCGTCACATCATTGAACGGAAGCAGCGGCTCCGCCCAGGGGAACACGTACTGGAAGAGCAGGTAGACGACGCCGAGGACCAGCACGAGGGAGATCAGGCCCCGCACCCATGCGTTGCCCGGGAGATGCCGCCAGATCCAGCCGTACATGACGTCCGCGTCCCTTCCTTCGTTACCGCACCAGAGTACGGGGCGATGCCCTCCCGGTGGGCGCCCTGTGGAAAACGTGGACGCTCAGGACCCGGTGGCCGGTTGCGCGTAGCGCAGGTCCACGGTGCCCGTGTAGCCGGGCAGGGTCATCGCGCCGCGCTCCTGGACCTTCCAGCCCAGGCCGTAGGCCTTCACGTACAGCTGGTAGTTCTGGATGGCGGGGGAGTCGGCGAGGGCCTTGCGGAGCTTGCCGGTGTCGCCGACGGCCGTGACCTTGTAGGGCGGTGAGTAGACGCGGCCCTGGAGGATCAGGGTGTTGCCGACGCAGCGCACGGCGCTGGTGGAGATCAGCCGCTGGTCCATGACCTGGATGCCCTCGGCTCCGCCCTGCCAGAGGGCGTTGACGACGGCCTGGAGGTCCTGCTGGTGGATGACGAGGTCGTTGGCTTGCGGCTCGGGATAGCCGGGGGCGGCCTGGGCGTCGGGCGGGGCGTCGTTCAGGGTGACGGTGAGGCCGTCGCCGGAGACCTCCGTGGTGCCCGCGGCCTTCTCCAGGGCGCCGAGCCGCGCGTCCTCCGCCTCGCTCGAACCGTCGTCGCGGCGGGCGAGGGCGTCGACGTCCTCGCGCACGGCCGCGGTGGACTCCTCGAGCTCGGCGTTCTTGTCGCTGCGCTGGCGCACGAGGTCCGAGAGGCGCAGCAGGGAGTCGTCCGTGCGGATGTTGGTGCCCTTGGCGGTGTTGAAGCTCGTGACGAAGATCAGGCCGGCGAGGGCGAAGACGGCGGCGGTCAGCAGCCGCACCGGCCGCCACGTACCGCGCCGGGCCGGCTCCGTGGGAGAGTCGGCGGAATTGCTCAACGTACCCTTATCTCCTTAGGCGTCGAGGAAGCACTACGCTAACGGACGCCTGGGCGAGGAGACGGGCCACCTCGTTCTCAGCCCGTAACCAGCACAAGTCACCGTTTCCGCGCGGTCACGCAGCGCATCGACAGGAGAGTTCCTCGTGCCGAAGTCACGTATCCGCAAGAAGGCCGACTTCACGCCGCCCCCCGCCGCGAAGCAGGCGACCGCCATCAAGCTGACCAACCGCAGCTGGGTCGCTCCGGTCATGCTGGCGCTGTTCGCGATCGGGCTGGCCTGGATCGTGGTCTTCTTCGTCACCGACGGCACGCTCCCCATGGAGTCCCTGAGGAACTGGAACGTCGCCGTCGGCTTCGGCTTCATCGCCGCCGGCTTCGCCGTGTCGACCCAGTGGAAGTAGCCGCCGGGTAGCGGACGGCCCTGTGCCGCGTCAAGCCCTCGCAAGGGTTATCCACAGCGTTGTGCACAGCAGTGGAAAAGTTCAGACGATCTGTGGATAACCTGCATCCTGTTGACGCCGATGTGACTGCGTCCACCCTCTGACATGCACCGCACCAGCCCCTCGCCGCATGGGAAACGCCCAGGTCAGCGACGAGGGGCACAGGTGTTCCCGACAGCGCGCGGCACGGCCGTCACGGGCTGTGGACAACTCTGGGGAAAGCTGCCGCTCAGGTGAGCGCGGCCGTTCTCAGGACGGTCATCGCGACGGTCGCGCCGAGGACCAGCGCACAGGAGCCCCACTGGAGCAGCGGCCGCATCGCACGCGGCCCTCCCACCATGCCGTACGCGACGATCGCCCCGGCCACCAGGCCGCCGAGGTGCGCCTGCCAGGCGATCGTCTCCCGGAAGACCACCGTGATCAGCACGTTCAGCGCGATCAGGCCGAGCACCGGCCGCAGGTCGTACCGGAGCCGCCGGTACAGCACGAACGTCGCGCCCATCAGCCCGAACACCGCGCCGGACGCGCCCAGCGACGGCTGGTTCGGCGCCACGATCACATAGGTGAGCGCGCTGCCCGCGAGCCCGGACAGCAGATACAGCGCGAGATAGCGGAGCCGGCCGAGGGCGGCCTCCAGCGGCCCGCCCAGCATCCACAGGCCGAACATGTTGAAGGCGATGTGCCACACCTCCTGGTGCAGGAACGCCGCCGTCAGCAGCCGGTACCACTCGCCGTCGGCCACGCCGACCACCCGGAACAGCTCCGGGTCGAAGGCCAGCCCGATCAGCACCAGCTCGTCGACGAGCCCCGCCGAGAACAGCCCGGCCAGGAACACCAGCACATTGATCCCGATGAGGATCTTGGTGACCAGCTGCTGGTCACCGGAGGCGATGGCGCCGCCCGCGATGTTCCGCGGCCGGGCCACTCCGGGCGCGTGTCCCGTGCCCGATCCGCCACGCACGCACTCGGGGCACTGGAACCCCACCGACGCCGCGACCATGCAGTCCGGGCAGATCGGGCGCTCGCAGCGGGTGCAGCGGACACCGGTCTCCACGCCGGGGTGTCGGTAGCAGCTCGACAGCCCGTTCGGCGCCTGGCTCTGCTCCATGGGCTTCCCCTCGTCGTCGTCGCGTACCAACGCCCCGCCCATCCTTACGGACGGACGGGGCGGAAAGGTTCCCCGATGGCCCCGGAGGCCACCCTGACATCACCCGGACATGGCCGGGGGTTCCACCGGACACCGCCGCGGACGCGTCGGACACCACCGGGCTTCCACCGCACATCGCCGCGGACGCGTCGCACATCGCGGCGGACGCGTCGGGGACACGCCCCGGGGGTGCGGGAAGCCCGCTCGCCGCCGGGCCGGAGGGAGCGCTCAGCGCTTCTCGACGACGACCGACTCGATGACCACGTCCTTGACCGGACGGTCCGTGCGCGGGTTCGTCTGGGTGCCGGCGATCGAGTCGACGACCTTCTTGCCGGACTCGCCGACGACCTCGCCGAAGATGGTGTGCTTGCCGGTCAGCCAGGCCGTCGGCGCGACGGTGATGAAGAACTGCGAACCGTTGGTGCCCGGGCCGGCGTTGGCCATGGCCAGCAGGTACGGCTTGTTGAACGACAGGTCGGGGTGGAACTCGTCCTTGAACTCGTACCCCGGGCCGCCCGTGCCGTTGCCCAGCGGGTCGCCGCCCTGGATCATGAAGCCGCTGATCACCCGGTGGAAGATCGTGCCGTTGTACAGCGGGGCGGTGGTCTTCTGGCCGGTCGCCGGGTTCGTCCACTCGCGCTCACCCTTGGCGAGCTCGACGAAGTTCCGGACCGTGGCGGGCGCGTGGTCCGGGAAGAGCCGGATCTCGATGTCGCCGTGGTTCGTCTTCAGGGTGGCGTAAAGCTGCTCGGCCACGATGTGCCTTCCTTAGGTCTTCTCTTACGCGACCGATCCTCGCACGGAAGGCTTCGCCGGGAGCAAAAGGCGGCGCGGTCACACGGGAATGCCCCGGATGCCCGCATCGCATGCCGACCGGGAAGCACCGGGGCATGATTTCCAAAACGGCGGAAAGGTGAGGTAATCGAACCGCCACCGAGGAGGAGGATCTCGTGACCCGCATGGACAGCGTGCGCGCCGCCACCGATTCGGCGAAGGAGAGCGTGCTGCACGCCGCGGACGTGGTGGCGCCCTACGCCGGCGCGGCCCGGGAGCAGGCCGCGCACTACGCGCGTGAGGCGCGCGTCAAGGTGGCGCCGAAGGTCTCCAAAGCCGCGCAGCAGGCACGCGTCGGGTACGGCGTGTACGTCGCGCCGCACGTACCGCCGAAGCTCGACACGGCCGCGCACCGCGCCGTGTACCAGACCCGCAGGGCCGCTCGTCAGGCCGCCTACTACACGGCGCCCCGGCTGGAGCAGGCGATGGCCGCGGCCGGTCCCGTACGGGAGGAGGCCATGTCCCGCTCGACGGCCGCTCTCGCCGCGCTGCGCGGCCAGGTCACGGCGAAGGAAGTCAGGAAGCTGGTCCGCCGGCACGAGCGCCGCGCCCGCACCCGGCGGGCGATGAAGGGGCTCGCCCTGGTGGGAGTGGTCTTCGGCGGTGCCGTGGCGGTGTGGAAGTGGTGGGACAAGCAGGCCAACCCGGACTGGCTGGTCGAACCGCCCACGGAGGTCTCCGAGGGCGCCACGCTCACCTCGGTCGACGGCAGCGGGCCGATGACGGTCCGGCCGGAAGCCGGGGCGGAGACGATCGAGACGGAGCGGCCGGACAACGGCGACGGGCTCCGCTGAGGGCCGGGTCCGGCCGGTGCGGTGCGCTGACGGGTCTCACTGGCCGCTGACGGGTTCCCCGTCCGTCCGCTGACGGGTCGTGCTGACCGCGCGCGCCTCGGGCGGATGCGCCGGCGAGCTGCGGATGCGCCGGTGGGACGGATGCCGGTGGTGCGGATGCGCCGGTGGGACGGATGCCGGTGGACGGATGCCGGTGGTGCGGATGCGCCGGTGGGTACGGCGGGGCCGGCGAGATGCGGTGGGGCCGGTGGGGCTCGGAGCCTTCGGGACCTTCCGGTACGACGGGTCGGCGAGCGGCAGATGCGCGCCGGCCCGTCATCAGTGCGCGGACGCCGCGCCCACGGGGACGCCCGCGTCGGCGTCCTCGTCGTCCGTCGCGCGCTCGGCCGGGCGGTGGTCCGCCGCCAGGACGCCGGCGGTGGTCAGGCGCCGTACGGCCGGAGAGGCGCCATGGGCCTCGGCGTGGATGCGCTGCTTGATCGTCGGCGGCAGCGCGCGCTCACGCGGCGTCCTCCGCCCCCACCCGGACCCGCACCGCCCTGCGGCGGGCTCCGCCGCCGTGGCGCTCCGCTGCGCCGGAAGCCCGACAGCACGGGCAAGTCCACGGGTCGTACCCGTCGCGGGTGCCGTGGCGGTGGCGTGCGGCGCGGCGTCGAAACCGGTACCGGCGCGGCGGACCCGTACGGGAACCGCGGGCCGGAGAGCGGCGAGAACCCCGCAGAAGAAGGAGACGATCGCGGTCCAGAACTGCTTGACCTTGTCGGCGGCCATGGCCCCTCGCTTTCCCATCGCGTTGCGGTGTGGGCGATCTACATACCTTTCTCATGATGTGTACGCATCTCGGGAAGCGGCGGAGCGACGCCGTCCGCGCGCAGATCTTCCGATGAACACCACCCGTCTGGACCATCCCGAGTGGCGCTCCGCCGTACCGTCCCTCCCGTTCTCGTCTCCCGCCGGGGCCGCCGCCCGTCCGTCGCACCGTGCGTCGGCGCAGGTGGGAGTGGGTTTCCGCAGCGGCAGGCGAGGGGCCGCGCCAGGACGTCCAGGAGCGGTCCGGCGCCGGTGAGGTGATCCGGCTCACGTCGTGTCACAGGCTTCGGGGTCGCGGTGTCTTGAGGGCGAACCCCTTGAAGCGGAGGAGACACCATGACTGAGCACACCGAAGTCGTCGTCATCGGCGGTGGATACGCGGGCGTCATGGCGGCCAACCGCCTGACGCAGCGCGCAGACGTGACCGTGACCGTGATCAACCCGCGCCCGGCGTTCGTCGCCCGGCTCCGGCTGCACCAGCTGGTCGGCGGCTCCCACGACGCCGTCGTCGACTACGGGAAGGTCCTGGCCAAGGGCGTCCGCCTGCGGCTCGACACGGTGGAGCGCATCGACGCCGCCCGGCGCGGCGTGGTGCTGGCGAGCGGGGAGACGCTCACCTACGACTACCTGGTGTACGCGGTGGGCAGCCACAGCGCGGAGCCGTCCGTGCCGGGCGCGGCCGAGTTCGCGTACCCGGTCGCCACCCTGGAGGCGGCGCAGCGGCTGCGGTCCGTGGTGGACGCGACGGCCGGCACGGCGGCGGTGACGGTGGTCGGCGCCGGGCCGACCGGCATCGAAACGGCGGCCGAGCTGGCGGAGCAGGGGCGTCCGGTGACCCTGGTCTGCGGTGGCGTGCTCGGCGCCTACCTGCACCCGAGGGCCCGGCGTATGGCCGCCAAGCGGCTCGCCGCGCTCGGGGTGACCGTGCTCGACGGTCCCGGCTCGAAGGTCGCCGCGGTGACGCGGAACGCCGTACGGCTCGCGGACGGCCGGGAACTGCCCAGCGAGGTCACCGTGTGGACCGTCGGCTTCGGGGTGCCCGACCTGGCGGCGCGGAGCGGACTGAGCGTCGACGCCGTGGGCCGTCTGCTTACGGACGAGACGCTGACCAGCGTCGACGACGAGCGCATCGTTGCCGCCGGGGACGCGTCGGCGCCGTCGGACATGCCGTTCCGGATGAGCGCCTACACCGCCGGCTGCCTGGGCGCGCACGCCGCCGACACGGTGCTGCACCGGATCGCGGGGGAGCGGCCCGCGCCCGTCGACATGTCGTTCCGCGCCATGTGCATCAGCCTCGGGCGCCACACCGCCGTCTTCCAGCTCGGCCACGAGGACGAGACCGCGATGGGGCTCTACGTGAGCGGCCGTCCGGGCGCGAAGCTGAAGGAGATCGCCTGCGAGGCGAGCGTCAAGCACCTGGTGAAGGAGGCGGAGAAGCCCGGTTCGCACAGCTGGCCCAAGGGGCCGCTGCGCCGCCGGACGCTGGAGGCGAAGGGCGTGCGGCAGCCGGCGCCCGCCGACCAGGTCGCCTGAGCCCGTCCGGGCCACACCGCCGGACGCGCCCGCACCCGCACCGCACCGCGCCGCCGTACGCGCCCGCACCGTCGGACGCGCCCGCACCCCGCGCCCGTGACACCCCGCGCCGACCGCATCGGCGCACCCCGCATCCGCGTCAGCTCCGGGCGCCCGTCGGCCGTACCCCCCCCCTCGGTCGGCGGCGCCCGGCCCCCTCATCCGCGCGTACCCCGCACGTCCTGTCCAAGGAGTAGGCAATGGCTGCTCAGGCCCCGCCGGAATCCGGCACGGCCTCGTCCCCCTGGTCCGCGGTGGCCAGGGCGGTCCTTCTGCTCACCGTCGCCGTCGGTGTGCTGCTCACCGCCTTCGCCTGGCCGTCCGTACGGTCTTCGGTGCACGACGTGCCGATCGCCGTTGCCGGACCGGCCAAAGCGGTCCGCGGGGTCGGCGCGGCCCTGGAGCGCGGCCGGCCGGGCGCCTTCGAGATCACCGAGGTCGCCGACACCGCGGCCGCCGAGCGGCTGATCCGCGAGAGGGAGGTGTACGGGGCGGTCGACGTCACCTCCGGCAAGCCGCAGATCATCATCGCCTCGGCCGCCGGCACGTCGGTCGCCCAGACCCTGCAGGGCATCGCCGCCGGGCTGGGCCAGGCCGGAGCCAAGGGAGCGGGCGCTCCGGTGCCCGTGCGCGACCTCGTCCCGCTGCCCGACGGTGATCCGCGCGGAGCCGGTCTGTCCGCCGGTGCCCTGCCCCTGGTCATGGGCGGACTGCTCGCCGCGGTGCTGCTGACCCGCCTGGTGCGCGGAACGTCCCGCCGGATCGCGGGCGCGCTGGCCTTCGCGGTGACAGGCGGCCTGGCCGTGACCGCGGTCCTGCAGTTCTGGTTCGGTTCGCTGGGCGGCTCGTACGCGGCCAACGCCGGCGCCGTCGCCCTGTCCATCGCGGCGATCTCCCTGACCGTGCTCGGACTGGGCTCGCTGCTCGGGTACGCGGGCTTCGGCCTGGGCGCCGCCGCCATGATGCTCGTCGGCAACCCCCTGTCCGGTACGGCGACGGCGACCGAGATGCTGCCCGGCTGGTCCGGCGCGCTCGGCCAGCTGATGCCGCCGGGTGCGGGCGGCTGGCTGCTGCGCTCCACGGCCTTCTTCGACGGGCACGGCGCCACCCGGTCCGTCGTCGTGCTGTGCGCCTGGTTCGCGCTCGGTGCGCTGTTGTGCCTGGTCGGCCCGCTGCGCGCACGCCGTACCGCGTCCGCCGCTCCCGCGGGAGCCGGCGTGTGACCGTGCCGCCGCGCGGAAGCCGGGGTCCGGTCCGGCAGCCTGCCGCCGGGCCCCGTCGACGTATCCGGGACGCGGCCGGAGGCCCGTCGGCGTATCCGGTAGGCGCGAGCAGACACGTCGGCGTACCCGGGAGGCGCGAGGAGGTCCGTCGGCGTACCGGGGGGGCGTCGGCGGGCCCGTCGGCGTACCCGGGTGCGGAGGGGCGCCATCTGGTTGGTGTTTGCACGCACACGGCAGCTAAGCCCCGGCGCCCCGGAGCGCACCCGGCGGTGCGCGGCGCCGGACGCGAAACACCCCCTCGACCTCGTATGCAGAGGGCGAGGGGGCGCGGAAGGGTGGAGCCTAGGGGAGTCGAACCCCTGACATCTGCCATGCAAAGACAGCGCTCTACCAACTGAGCTAAGGCCCCGGAGACCACCGGCGCGCGGTGGTCGCAGACCAGAGTACCGGGTGACGGGGGGTGGGCCGCAAAAGGATTGGGACTCCCCGTGGGCGACCACTCTCCGTAAGATGCTCCGCGAGGTTCGCAGCAGCGAACCGAAGCGATGGGGAGACGCAATGGATGCTGCACAGCAGGAAGCGACCGCCAGAGCCAGAGAGCTCCAGCGCAGTTGGTACGGCGAACCGCTGGGGGCGCTGTTCCGCCGGCTGATCGACGACCTCGGCCTCAACCAGGCGCGGCTCGCCGCCATACTCGGGCTCTCCGCCCCCATGCTGTCGCAGCTGATGAGCGGTCAGCGCGCGAAGATCGGCAATCCGGCCGTCGTGCAGCGCGTCCAGGCCCTCCAGGAGCTCGCCGGCCAGGTCGCCGACGGCAGCGTCAGCGCCGTCGAGGCGACGGACCGGATGGAGGAGATCAAGAAGTCGCAGGGCGGCTCCGTCCTGACGCCCTCCGGCCAGTCCACCCCCGGCACGGGCGCGCCCACCGTGCGCCGCGTGGTGCGGGAGATCCAGTCGTTGCTGCGCTCGGTCGCGGCGGCCGGAGACATCATCGACGCCGCCGACACGCTCGCCCCGACCCACCCCGAACTGGCAGAGTTCCTGCGGGTGTACGGCGCCGGGCGCACGGCCGACGCGGTCGCGCACTACGAGTCCCACCAGAGCTGACGGCACCGGGCCGGCAGCGAGCGACCGAACGACAGCGGCACGGGGAGCGACACAGCGCGATGGGCGAGGTCTTCGCGGGGCGGTACGAACTCATCGACCCGATCGGGCGGGGCGGCATGGGCGCCGTCTGGCGCGCCTGGGACCAGCGGCGCCGCCGGTACGTGGCGGCGAAGGTGCTCCAGCAGAGCGACGCGCACACGCTGCTTCGCTTCGTCCGCGAGCAGGCCCTGCGCATCGACCACCCGCACGTCCTGGCCCCGGCGAGCTGGGCCGCCGACGACGACAAGGTCCTGTTCACCATGGACCTGGTCAGCGGGGGTTCGCTGGCGCACGTCATCGGGGACTACGGCCCGCTGCCGCCGCGCTTCGTCTGCACGCTGCTCGACCAGCTGCTGTCCGGGCTCGCCGCGGTGCACGCCGAGGGGGTCGTGCACCGCGACATCAAGCCGGCGAACATCCTGCTGGAGGCGACCGGCAGGGGGCGGCCGCATCTGCGGCTGTCCGACTTCGGCATCTCCATGCGCAAGGGCGAGCCGCGCCTGACGGAGACCAATCTGGTGATCGGCACGCCCGGTTACTTCGCGCCCGAGCAACTCCTGGGCGCCGAGCCGGACTTCCCGGCCGACCTGTTCGCCGTCGGGCTGGTCGCCCTGTATCTGCTCCAGGGCCGCAGGCCCGACTCCCAGGCGCTGGTGGCGCACTTCATGGCGCACGGCACGCCGAGCGCGCCCGAAGGCATCCCGGAGCCGCTGTGGCAGGTCCTCGCGGGCCTGCTCCAGCCGGACCCGCAGGCCCGGTTCCGTACGGCGAACGGTGCGCGCAAGGCGCTCGGTTCCGCCGTGGAGCTGCTGCCCGAGCCGACGGGCGAGGAGGAGCCGGTCGAGGTCTTCGACCAATTGGGCCCGCTGCCGCCGGGATACGGCCCCGAAGGCCCCGCCCAGGCCCCTGCGCCCGCACCGGCCTCGGCACCCGTACCCGCCCCGACGCCCGTACCGGAGCAGTCGGCCGCACCCGCGGCGCAGCCCGCGCCCTCCGTACCGTCCGTACCGTCCGTACCGTCCGTGCCGTCCGTACCGTCCCAGGCGGCACCGGCCCCGTCGGAGACGGGCAGCTTCCACCTGCCCCCGCCATCCCACCAGCCCCAGCACCAGCACCAGCCGCAGCCGCAGCCGCAGCCCGCCATGGTGCCGCAGCCGTACGGGGCGTACCCGGCCGCGCCGTCCGCGTCGCCGTACGCGCCCACGGCGCCGGCAGCCGTGCCCGCCCCGGCCCCCGGCAACCCCGTCGCCGCCACCGCCGCCTCCCCCGTACCGGCTGCGCGCCGGCGGCCGGGCCCTCCGCGCGCGGTGGCCGTCCCGGTCGTCCTGCTGGCCCTGGCCTGCTACGCCGTCGGCATCTGGGCGCTCACCCGGCTCTGAGCTACCAGCCCGGCCCCTGAGGGGGTCCGAACCCGGCGGGCGCGTCCGGCGACGGCGGCACGCGCCCCCCGGTGGCCCCGCCGGCACCGGCCACCGCGTCCGCGCGCCGCCGCGCCAGCACCGTCCACAGCCCGAGTCCGCCGAGCAGCACGGTGCCGGTGCCGATCCCGCCCGCCGCGACGAGGCGCATCGTGCCGGAGTCCCCGGCGGCGGTGCCGCTCTCGCCCTCGGCCGCCGCCTCCCGGTCGTCCTCGGTGACCGTGAAGATCCCGGCCGGGCCGGCGTACGGCGGCGCCGCCTCGGGCTCGCCCTCGACGTTCACCCGCAGCGTCAGCCCGTACGGCTTCTTGCCGAACTTCTCGCCGACCTCCGGGTTGAGGCTGACCCGCAGGTAGTACCAGCCCGCGAAGCGCAGTCCGCTGGTCTCCGTGTCCGAGGTGAAACGGTTCTCGTACGCCACGGGCGGCAGCGGGTCGAACGCCTCCGACTTCTGCTTGCCGTCGTACGACATGGACTCGTCGCTGTCGACCAGGCCGAGCGCCGGGTTGTACAGCGCCACCGGCAGGGCGCCGCTCACAAAGCCGTCACCGGCCGAGCTGCCCAGGTCCGCGCTGACGAACAGCTGCTGCCCCCAGTCGACGGGGATCCGGTAGAAGCGGCTCTGGCCGGGCTCGATGCGGTCCTTCCACTCGCCCTCGGTCAGGCCGGGCGCGTCCGCGAAGCCCGCCCCGCCGGCCCGCTCGCGGGGGCCGCCGGCGGGCGGCTGGGGCGAGGCGCTGGGCCAGTTCTCCGGCGCCTCGGTCGGCCCGGCGGCCTTGAGCTTCGGCTCCAGCACATGCCGGAGCTCAAGCCCCCAGGGCTCCCCCGACGACGACTCCTTGCCCTCCCGCTCGACGACGACGTAGTACGAGCCGGCCTCCTGGCACAGCGTCTTTTCGGGGTCGACCGTCCGGTCCACGTATCCGGCGACGGGGCGGGCGAACTCGGCTGACCCGAACCGCAGCGTGGTGCTCCCGCAGTCCGAGCCGTCCCGGTCCTGCAGCGCCACCTTCAGCTCGTCCTGGTACGTCAGCTTCGCGCCGCGCGGCGGTACCGCGACGGCGGAGACGTACGCGTGGCTGGCGGCGTCCAGGTCGACGCGGTAGATCAGCTTGCCGTCCTTCGCCACGGCGTCCCTGTAGACGGCGCCGGCGGCCAGCCGCGGCGCGTCGCTCGTGGTCGAGGCGCCCTTGACGGGCTGCGCGTCCCGGGCGAACGCGTACGGCGCGGGCTCCCCGGCCGCGAGGGCCTGCGGTGCGTACGCCCCGGATGCGAGGACCAGCGCTCCGGCCACCGCGGCGGCGGCACCGGCCCGCGGCCCGCCGAGCCGCCTCCGCCCGCCCAAACGCCCGCCAGCGCCCGTGTTTCGGGGCGCCGCCAGTCGGCCCGCGCGCCCCGCCGCCGTCCCGTCGGCCTGTGCCGTTCCGTAGCCCGCCGCGCCGCGGCCCCAGCCCCGCCCGTTCACGCGCTTCCCCTCGTCGTCTGCCTGGCCGCACCATCCTGCCCCGCGCGCCCCACAACTGTCTGCGACGGCGCCCGATTGGCCCGCCTTGCCCCGTGCCACCCGGCACGGTGGCGGTCCCGTCGCCCGGAACGGCCCCCGCAAACGGAGAAGGGCCCCGGCCGCTTCCCAGCGGCGGGGCCCTTCATGCGAGTGGCGCGCTCACGAACCTGCGGGCACGGAGTCGGTCGCCTCCGTCCACAGATCCTGCTCGGCGCGATCCGCCTGGATCTGGCGGTACACGAGGAGCCCGCCGATGGCGGCCAGTGCGACCAGGAGAAGCTTCTTCACCGCGCGACCTCGTCTTTCGTTGACGTAGGAGACCTTATGGCGCCCGACTATACACACCGACCGATATCAATCGGTGACCTATCTCCCTACGACAATACGACACCGTCCCTACGCCACCGTCCCGACGCCCCCCGCAGGCCCCCCGACGCACCGGCCCGGCGCCGGCACGGGCCCACGAGCGGGCACCGGGGCCAAGGCGACCACGCGACGCCGACGCGGTTGCGGGTGCCCTCGCCGGACACCCGCGACGGTCCGTGCGTGTCCCGGACGGACCGCGACACGGAAAACGCCGAAGGCCCCGGTCTTCCGACCGGGGCCTTCGATTCTGTGGGGCTAACAGGATTTGAACCTGTGGCCTCATCCTTATCAGGGATGCGCTCTAACCAACTGAGCTATAGCCCCTCCGCGCTGCGCGCTGACCTCTGAAGATTAGCGCACAGGACGGCTCCAGCCAAAATCGCTACTCGTCCTCGGCGAGGGTGAGCTCCACGCCGCCCACGAAACCGGCCGCCAGGTTGTAGATGAAGGCGCCCAGCGTGGCCAGAGCGGTGGCCAGCACGACGTCAATCACGGCGATCACCGACGTGAAGATGAGGACGCGCGGCAGCGACAGGAACGCCTGGAGGTCGAACCCGTTGCTCTCCGTCGAGCCGGTCGCGTCGCTGATCGTCGCGCCGACCGTCGAGAAGACGCCCATGGCGTCCATGACCATCCACAGCACGGCCGCCGCGACGACCGTGCAGATGCCCAGTGCGATGGAGAGCAGGAAGCTCACCTTCATCACGGACCACGGGTCGGCCTTGGCGACCCGCAGCCGCGCCTTGCGCGTCCGCGGGGTCGTCTTGGCGCCCGTGCGGGGCCGCCGCACGGCGGCGCCGCCCTGGGTGCCGCCGGGGGCGCCCTGGGCCGCGTACGCCTGCGGCGGGTGGTACGGCTGGGCCGCCTGGGCGGCCGACCGCTCACGGGGGAGCGGGCCGTCGTCGTACGTCTCGTACGGGGGTCGAGCCCCCCGGCTGTCGGTCACCGCAACCCCCTGGGAGTCCGTGGCAGGGCCACGGGCACCGTTCTTTCCCGAAGCGGCCGAGCCGGCCGAACCGGCGCCCGTGGCTCCGCTCACGCTTTACTCCTCGTGCTCCCCGGCCGAGGGCTCCGTGCCCTCGGCTGCCTCGACCGCGGCGCCGGTACCGGCGGCGGCCTCGGTCCCTTCCGCGTCCGCGGCGGTGCCCTCGGCCCCGTCGGTCTCCTGGACCTCTTCGGCTTCGGCGCCCGCCTCGGCGTTCCGCGCGATCCCCACGACGGCATCGCGCTTGCCCAGGTTGATCAGCTGGACGCCCATGGTGTCACGGCCGGTCTCCCTGACTTCGCTGACGCGCGTGCGGATCACACCGCCGGACAGTGTGATGGCGAGGATCTCGTCACCCTCCTCGACCACCAGCGCGCCGACGAGCGAACCGCGATCCTCCACGATCTTCGCAGCCTTGATGCCGAGACCGCCACGACCCTGCACGCGGTACTCGTCCACAGCCGTCCGCTTGGCGTATCCGCCGTCCGTCGCCGTGAAGACGAACGTACCCGGGCGGACCACGTTCATCGAGAGCAGCTCGTCGCCCTCGCGGAAGCTCATGCCCTTCACACCGGACGTGGCCCGGCCCATCGGGCGCAGCGCCTCGTCCGTCGCGGTGAAGCGGATGGACTGGGCCTTCTTGCTGATGAGCAGCAGGTCGTCCTCGGCGGACGCCAGCTCGGCACCGATCAGCTCGTCGTCGCTGCCGTCCTCCCGCTCGCGCAGGTTGATGGCGATGACGCCGCCGGAGCGGGGCGAGTCGTAGTCCTTCAGCGGGGTCTTCTTCACCAGACCCGCCTTGGTCGCCAGGATCAGGTACGGGGCCGCCTCGTAGTCGCGGATCGCCAGGATCTCGGCGATCTGCTCGTCCGGCTGGAAGGCGAGCAGGTTGGCCACGTGCTGGCCGCGGGCGTCGCGGCCGGCGTCGGGCAGCTCGTACGCCTTGGCCCGGTAGACCCGGCCCTTGTTGGTGAAGAACAGCAGCCAGTGGTGGGTGGTGGAGACGAAGAAGTGGTCGACGATGTCGTCTTCCTTCAGCTTCGCGCCCCGCACGCCCTTGCCGCCGCGCTTCTGCGAGCGGTAGTCGTCGGTCTTCGTCCGCTTCACATAGCCGCCGCGCGTGATGGTGACGACGATGTCCTCCTCGGCGATCAGGTCCTCCATGGACATGTCGCCGTCGAAGGGGACGAGCTGGGTGCGCCGGTCGTCGCCGAACTTCTCCACCAGCTGCGCCAGCTCCTCGCTGACGATCTGCCGCTGGCGGGACTCGGAGGCGAGGATGGAGTTGTAGTCGTCGATCTTCGCCTGGAGCTCGTCGTGCTCGGCGACGATCTTCTGGCGCTCCAGGGCGGCCAGGCGGCGCAGCTGCATCTCGAGGATGGCGTTGGCCTGGATCTCGTCGATCTCCAGCAGGCCCATCAGGCCCTCGCGCGCCACCTCGACCGTGTCGCTGCGCCGGATCAGGGCGATGACCTCGTCGATCGCGTCGAGCGCCTTGAGCAGACCGCGCAGGATGTGGGCCCGCTCCTCGGCCTTGCGCAGGCGGAAGCGCGTACGGCGGACGATGACCTCGATCTGGTGCGTCACCCAGTGGCGGATGAACGCGTCGAGGGAGAGGGTGCGCGGCACGCCGTCGACCAGCGCGAGCATGTTCGCGCCGAAGTTGGTCTGGAGGTCGGTGTGCTTGTAGAGGTTGTTGAGGACGACCTTCGCGACCGCGTCCCGCTTGAGGACGATGACCAGGCGCTGGCCCGTACGGGAGCTGGTCTCGTCGCGGACGTCGGCGATGCCGCCGATCTTGCCGTCCTTCACCAGGTCGGCGATCTTCTGGGCGAGGTTGTCCGGGTTGACCTGGTAGGGCAGCTCCGTGACGACCAGGCACTGCCGGTTCTGGATCTCCTCGACCTCGACGACCGCGCGCATCGTGATCGAGCCGCGGCCCGTGCGGTACGCCTCCTCGATGCCCTTGCGGCCGACGACGAGGGCGCCGGTCGGGAAGTCGGGGCCCTTGATGCGCTCGATGAGCGCGTCGAGCAGCTCCTCGTGGGTGGCCTCGGGGTGCTCCAGGGCCCACTGGGCGCCGGCGGCAACCTCGCGCAGGTTGTGCGGCGGGATGTTGGTCGCCATGCCGACCGCGATGCCGGCCGAGCCGTTGACCAGCAGGTTCGGAAAGCGCGACGGGAGGACCGTCGGCTCCTGGTTGCGGCCGTCGTAGTTGTCCTGGAAGTCGACGGTCTCCTCGTCGATGTCCCGGAGCATCTCCATGGACAGCGGCGCCATCTTGCACTCGGTGTACCGCATGGCGGCGGCCGGGTCGTTGCCCGGGGAGCCGAAGTTGCCGTTGGAGTCCACCAGCGGCATGCGCATCGACCACGGCTGGGCCAGGCGGACCAGGGCGTCGTAGATGGAGGTGTCACCGTGCGGGTGGTACGTGCCCATGACGTCGCCGACGACGCGGGCGCACTTGTAGAAGCCCTTCTCGGGGCGGTAGCCGCCGTCGTACATGGCGTACAGGACGCGCCGGTGGACGGGCTTGAGGCCGTCCCGCACGTCGGGCAGCGCACGCGACACGATGACGGACATCGCGTAGTCGAGGTACGAGCGCTGCATCTCCGTCTCGAGCCCGACGGGCTCGACGCGCAGGCCCACGCCGGGGACGGCGGGCTCCTCTTCGGGCGTGACGGCGGCGGGAGTGTTCTCGTCGGCCATTGCTGGTCTTCAGTCCTTTCGTGCGGTCAGCTGAGACCGACTCAGATGTCGAGGAAGCGGACGTCCTTGGCGTTGCGCTGGATGAACGAGCGCCGCGCCTCCACGTCCTCACCCATCAGCACGGAGAACAGGTCGTCGGCCTGGGCCGCGTCGTCCAGCGTGACCTGGCCGAGCACCCGGTGGTCCTGGTCCATGGTGGTGATGCGCAGCTCCTCGGCGTTCATCTCGCCGAGGCCCTTGAAGCGCTGGATGGAGTCCTCGCGGATGCGCTTGCCGTTCTGCTTGCCGAGCTCGACCAGCGCGTCGCGCTCGCGGTCCGAGTAGGCGTACTCGAAGTCGTCCCGGCCCCACTTGATCTTGTACAGCGGGGGGCGCGACAGGTAGACGTGGCCGGCCTCGACGAGCGGGCGCATGAAGCGGAAGAGGAACGTCAGCAGCAGCGTGTTGATGTGCTGGCCGTCGACGTCGGCGTCCGCCATCAGGATGATCTTGTGATAGCGGAGCTTCTCGATGTCGAAGTCCTCGTGGACACCAGTGCCGAAGGCGGAGATCAGCGCCTGGACCTCGGTGTTCTGCAGGATCTTGTCGATCCGCGCCTTCTCGACGTTCAGGATCTTGCCGCGGATCGGCAGGATGGCCTGGTACATCGGGTTGCGGCCGGACTTGGCGGAACCGCCGGCGGAGTCACCCTCGACGATGAAGATCTCGCACTTGGTGGGGTCGTTCGACTGGCAGTCGGACAGCTTGCCCGGCAGGGACGCCGACTCCAGCAGGCCCTTGCGGCGCGTCAGGTCGCGCGCCTTGCGGGCGGCGACGCGCGCGGTGGCGGCCTGGATGGCCTTGCGGACGATGTCCGCCGCCTCGTTCGGGTTGCGGTCGAACCAGTCGGACAGGTGCTCGTGGACGACCTTCTGCACGAAGGTCTTCGCCTCCGTGTTGCCCAGCTTGGTCTTCGTCTGGCCCTCGAACTGGGGCTCGCTGAGCTTGACAGAGATGATCGCGGTCAGACCCTCGCGGATGTCCTCGCCCGTGAGGTTGTCGTCCTTCTCGCGCAGCAGCTTCTTGTCGCGCGCGTAGCGGTTGACGAGACCGGTCAGCGCCGCGCGGAAGCCCTCCTCGTGCGTACCGCCCTCGTGGGTGTGGATCGTGTTCGCGAAGGAGTACACGCCCTCGGTGTACTGCGAGTTCCACTGCATCGCGATCTCGACCGAGAGCATCCGCTCCTTGTCCTCGGCCTCGACGGCGATGACCGTCGGGTGGATCAGCTCGCCCTTGCGGGAGTTGAGGTACGTGACGAAGTCGACGATGCCGCCTTCGTAGTGGTACGTCACCGAGCGGGCCGGCTGCTCCTCGACGGCCTCGGCGGAGGCGTCGGCGTCGTCGGCGTTCATCGTGGCCTTGGCCGACTCGCGCTCGTCGGTGAGCCTGATCGTCAGGCCCTTGTTGAGGAACGCCATCTCCTGGAAGCGCCGCGACAGCGTCTCGAAGGAGTAGTCGGTGGTCTCGAAGATGTCCGGGTCGGCCCAGAAGGTGACCGACGTCCCTGTCTCCTCGGTCGCCTCGTGCCGGGCGAGGGGGGCGGTGGGGACACCGAGCTTGTAGTCCTGCGTCCAGCGGTAGCCGTCGGTCTTCACCTCGACGGCGACCCGCGTCGACAGCGCGTTGACCACGGAGACGCCCACGCCGTGCAGACCGCCGGAGACCGCGTAGCCGCCGCCGCCGAACTTGCCGCCCGCGTGCAGGACGGTGAGGACGACCTCGACGGCGGGCTTGCCCTCGGAGGGGACGATGCCCACGGGGATGCCTCGGCCGTTGTCCACGACGCGCACGCCGCCGTCGGCCAGGATCGTCACGTCGATCTTGTCCGCGTACCCGGCGAGGGCCTCGTCGACGGAGTTGTCGACGACCTCCTGGACCATGTGGTGGAGTCCACGCTCACCGGTCGAGCCGATGTACATGCCAGGCCGCTTGCGGACCGCGTCCAAACCCTCGAGGACGGTGATCGCGCTGGCGTCGTACGCCGAGGAGCCCGGCGCCGGGCCCTCGCCGTTCTCGCCGGCAGGAGTGGACGGAATGTTCTCGTTGGGGTTGCCGGAATCGGCCACGAAGCGCCCTTTCTGGCACAGCGCGAGCCACCTCCGGGCCGCCCCGGAGTGGCTGCGTCGTTCGACATGTTCCGCAGTGGGCGGGATTACCTACCAGTCTACCGGTAGCGCTGACACTCATGGGGGTTTGCCGGTACCTGAGTGCGCATGTGCCGAGCTGAACCGGGGCCCGCCCACTCCCCATATTCGGGACGGGGCTCCAAGAGCCTCACGCGGGCACTCAGCGCTTCGGGCTGTCAACCACCCGCTACCACTCCCGACGGCCGCGGACCCGGCCCTTCCGCGACCCTCGCGCCGCACCCCTGTCCTTCACTACGCAGCAGGTCACAGCGGTGTTCACAGCGTTCGGGCGACCTGTGGAAACCCCGGCGGCCGCCGGGGGCGCGCGCGGGGACGCCGCCGTACGGTCGGATCCGCGCCGTTCCGGGGCGGCACGGGCCCCGCGGTATGGCTGGTTCCGCCCCTGCGGATGTCAGGCTCCGCCTCTGTTGACGGCATGCGGAGGAGCGCATTCCGGGGGGCGGCGCGGGGTGAGCGGAGGGTGCGGCCGACGGCCGGACAGCCGTCGGGGCGCGGCCGGGGCGGGCGGACCGGCCCGGGCGTCAGCCGTAGGTGTCGCCGGCTCCGGTGCTGCCGGGCGCGCGCAGCGGACCGTACCCGCGACGCGGCCCGCCGGGCCCGAGCACCCGGATGTGCCGTACGGTTCCGTGCCCCAGGTCCTCGTTGAGCCGGGCCACCAGCCGGGGCGCGAGCAGCCGCAGCTGGGTCGCCCACGCCGTGGAGTCGCACTGGACGGTGAGGACGCGCTCGTCGGGGTCCTCGTCGTACCGCAGCGGTACGCAGTGCTTGGCCAGGTCCTCGCCGACGATCTGCGGCCACCGCCCCATGACGCCGCCGACCGCCGCCGGGGTCTCCCAGCCGCGCTCGGTGATCAGCCGGGTGATCGCCGCGCCCAGCGGCAGCGGGTCGCGCCCGTCCGCGCGGGCACCGGAACGCAGCCCTCCGCCGCGCCGCGCCTGCTTCTTCTGCTGGGCGGCGGCGCCCTTCGCCTTCGCCTGCTCCTTGGCGGCGCGCAGCGCCACGCGCGCGAGGTCGACGCCCGACGGCTCGGGTGCCGGGGCGGCGACGGGACCCGGCTGCCGAGGGGCCGCCGCGGGCGACGGGGAGTGCGGCTGCGGGGCGGGCTGCGCGGGCGAGTGCGCATAGGGGTGCGACGGGAAACCTGGCTGATACGTGCTCATACGCGCTCCACCGCCCCTTCCGACACCGCGTACCGCGTCCCCGACAGCACGCCGGGCACATCGTCGTCCACCGCCGCCGTGACCAGCACCTGCTCTCCCGGCGCGACCAGCTCCGCCAGCCGCTCCCGCCGCCGGGCGTCCAGCTCGGCGAACACGTCGTCCAGCACCAGCACCGGTTCGTTGCCCTCCGCGCGCAGCAGGTCGTACGAGGCGAGCCGCAGCGCCAGCGCGTACGACCAGGACTCGCCGTGGCTCGCGTACCCCTTCGCCGGCATCTGCCCCAGCATCAGGCCGAGGTCGTCGCGGTGCGGCCCGACGAGGGTGACGCCCCGCTCGATCTCCTGCTTGCGCACGTCGGCGAGCGCGGCGAGCAGCCGTTCGTACAGCTCCTCCCGGCCGGCCGGTCCCCGCGCCTCCTTCGGGTCGCCGCCCGCCGAGCCGCGGTACTCCAGGGCGACCGGGCCGCCGCCGGGGGCGAGCTGCTCGTACGCCTTCACGGCCAGCGGCTGCAGGGTGGCGACGAGGTCGAGGCGCTGGGCGAGCAGTTCGGCGCCGACCCGCGCGAGGTGCTGGTCCCACACGTCCAGGGTGGACAGGTCCATGGAGCGGCCGCCGTGGCGCCGGGCCATGGCGGCGCTCTTCAGCAGGGTGTTGCGCTGTTTGAGGACGCGGTCGTAGTCGGAGCGCACGCCCGCCATGCGCGGTGAACGGGCGGTGATCAGCTCGTCGAGGAACCTGCGCCGCTCGCCGGGGTCGCCCTTCACCAGGGCGAGGTCCTCGGGCGCGAACAGCACGGTCCGTATGATCCCCAGCACGTCGCGGGGCCTGACCTGCGAGGACCTGTTGATCCTGGCCCGGTTGGCACGGCCCGGGTTGAGTTCGAGCTCCACGAGCTGCTGCCGCTCGCCCTGCCGCACGGCCGCCCGGATCACGGCCCGCTGGGCGCCGATCCGGACGAGGGGCGCGTCGGAGGACACCCGGTGGCTGCCGAGCGTCGCGAGATAGCCGACCGCCTCGACCAGGTTGGTCTTGCCCTGGCCGTTGGCGCCCACGAACACGCTGACGCCCGGGTCGAGCGGGACCTCGGCCCGGGCGTATGAGCGGAAGTCGGCCAGCGACAGATGCGTGACGTGCATGGGTGTGCGCCGACCTCTCCCGGCTGAGCGTGTTACTTGTTCTCGACCGCGTGTCCGCCGAACTGGTTGCGCAGGGCGGCGATCATCTTCATCTGCGGCGAGTCGTCCTGGCGGGACGCGAACCGCGCGAACAGCGACGCGGTGATCGCGGGCAGCGGGACGGCGTTGTCGATGGCGGCCTCGACCGTCCAGCGGCCCTCACCGGAGTCCGCGGCGTACCCGCGCAGCTTCTCCAGGTGCTCGTCGTCGTCCAGCGCGCGGACGGCGAGGTCGAGCAGCCAGGAGCGGATGACCGTGCCCTCCTGCCAGGAGCGGAAGACCTCGCGGACGTCCGTGACGGAGTCCACGGCCTCCAGCAGCTCCCAGCCCTCGGCGAAAGCCTGCATCATCGCGTACTCGATGCCGTTGTGGACCATCTTCGCGAAGTGGCCCGCGCCGACCTTGCCCGCGTGGACGGAGCCGAACTCGCCCTCCGGCTTCAGCGCGTCGAAGATCGGCTGCACCTTGGCGACGTTCTCGGCGTCGCCGCCGTACATGAGGGCGTAGCCGTTCTCCAGGCCCCACACGCCACCCGAGACGCCGCAGTCGACGAAGCCGATGCCCTTGGCGGCCAGCTCCTCGGCGTGCCTCTCGTCGTCCGTCCAGCGCGAGTTCCCGCCGTCCACGACGACATCGCCGGGGGAGAGCAGCTCGGCGAGCTGGTCGATGGTCGACTGGGTGGCTTCACCGGCCGGGACCATGACCCACACCACGCGCGGGCCCTTCAGGCTGTCCACAAGCTCCTCGAGGCTGTGGACATCGGCGAGGTCCGGGTTGCGGTCGTACCCGACGACGGTGTGGCCCGCGCGGCGGATGCGCTCGCGCATGTTGCCGCCCATCTTGCCGAGGCCGATGAGACCGAGCTCCATCAGATCTTCCTTACGCGTTGTGTGCGGTTCGTACCCGCGTCCGAGACTACGCCCGGACACGGGTGCACACCTGTGGGGTCGGCCGCTCAGTCGGCACCCGCTCAGCCGCTGAGACGAACCGGCATGATCAGGTACTTGTAGGCCTCGTCCGCCTCCGCGTCCACGGCCGGCTTGCCGTTCAGCAGCGCGGGCTTGGTGGACGTGGTGAAGGACAGCTGGGCGACCGGCGCGTCGATGGCGCTGAGGCCGTCGAGCAGGAAGGTCGGGTTGAAGGCGATCGAGATGTCGTCGCCCTCCAGGTGCGCGTCGACGCGCTCCACAGCCTGTGCGTCGTCGCTGGAACCGGCCTCCAGGATGAGCACGCCCTGCTCGAAGCTGAGGCGCACCGGCGTGTTCCGCTCGGCGACCAGGGCGACGCGCTTCACGGCCTCGACGAACGGGGCCGTCTCGATCGTGGCGACCGAGTTGAACTCCGTCGGGAAGAGCGTGCGGTACTTCGGCAGGTCGCCTTCGAGCAGCCGCGTCGTGGTGCGGCGGCCGGCGCCCTCGAAACCGATCAGGCCCTCGCCGGCACCGGAGCCGGCCAGCGCCAGGGTGACCGTGTCACCGCTGGTGAGCGCCTTGGCGGTGTCCAGCAGCGTCTTGGCCGGCACCAGGGCGACGGCCTGGGCGTCGGGGGACTCCGGCTTCCACAGGAACTCGCGGACCGCGAAGCGGTAGCGGTCGGTGGAGGCGAGCGTGACCCGGTCGCCCTCGATTTCGATGCGCACACCGGTCAGGACCGGCAGCGTGTCGTCGCGGCCCGCGGCGATGGCGACCTGCGCGGCGGCGGAGGCGAAGACCTCGCCGGAGACCGTGCCCGTCGCGGTCGGCATCTGCGGCAGCGCCGGGTACTCCTCCACAGGCAGGGTGTGCAGCGTGAAGCGGGACGAGCCGCAGACCACCGTCGCCCGTACACCGTCTGTGGAAATCTCCACCGGCCGGTTGGGGAGGGCGCGGCAGATGTCGGCGAGCAGCCGCCCGGACACCAGGACCGTGCCGTCCTCCTCGACCTCGGCCTCGACCGAGACCCGCGCGGAGACCTCGTAGTCGAAGCTGGAGAAGCTCAGCGCGCCGTCCTCGGCCTTCAGCAGAAGGCCCGCGAGCACGGGCGCGGGCGGACGGGCCGGGAGGCTGCGGGCCACCCAGGCCACCGCCTCCGCGAGTACATCGCGCTCCACCCGGATCTTCACCGTAAGCCGCCTCCTGCTGTTGCTGGCTCGCCCTGCTGGCCTTCCTCGTCCGGCATCCGGTGCGTCCACCGCCGCAGCGGCTCGCAGCGGATGCCGGTGACCAGTCTGACGTACGCCGCCGACACTCGGTGCGGCTCGGGGTCAAGTCGGGACGGCCCGCGGCCGGAGCTCCGGCGCCGAGTTGTGCACAGGCCCTGCTTCGAAGCGGATTCCGAGCTAACTCTGTGTGGGGGTAGTAGTAGGGCTTGTGGAAACCGTGGATAACCCCGTCCACGCAGGTCACAGCCCGAATTTTGTCCACCGGCCCTGTGGGTGGCGACAGTGGATAACCGGGGTCCGCTGTGGACGCCGCGAAGTTACACACACCCCATGCACAGGCAGGGCGCACTTCTCCCCAGCGCTGTCCCCAGTTTTACCCACGTTCCCCACAGCCCAACCCGGCATCTTTGTGTGACGGCTTTCACTCGTCCAGGTGACAGGCGCCGTTCCGTTGCCGAACAGTGGACAGCGGTGTGGAGAAGCTGTGGATCACCGGCCCGTGCCTGTGGGCCGCCGGTGGACAACGTTGATCACAGGCTGTGGACAACGAGACTGTCCACAGCCTGTGGAGATCGTTCGGCCACAATTCCACAAGACGGTGACCTGGGAAGATCGTCTCGCACCCAGGGTGTCTGTGGACGGGGTTCGGATAACTTCCCAGTCCCCAGCCTGTGGACGGTGGATCAGTCCCCGATCTGTGGAGAACGGCGTGACCGGCACAGCTATTCGAACAGCCCCGGCGCGGGCGTCGGCCGTATCCACACCGGTGGACTGCTCCATCCGGCCCTGAAACAGACTCCCCACGGCGGGGCGGGGGGCGTCCTTCCGGGGCGAGGCAGGTACCCGGCCATGGCTTCGTCCGGCTCCCACTCCGCGCCTGCGCCCGGCCCCGCGCCTGCGCCCGGCCCCGCGCCTGCGCCTGGCTCCGGACCTGTGCCTGGCTCCGGACCTGTGCCCGGCTCCGGGCCGGCACCCGGCTCCGGCGCCGCGTTCCAGTCCCGCTGAGCGCCTGCGCCCGACTCCCGCTCCCCCTCTGAGCCGGCGTCCACGCCCCGGATCCACCGGAGACGGCGAAGGGCGCCCCGGAAGCCGTTCCGGGACGCCCTCGAAGCGCCGTACGCTACCGTCAGCCGTTCTTGATGCGGTTCGTCAGCTCCGTCACCTGGTTGTAGATGGAGCGCCGCTCCGCCATCAGAGCGCGGATCTTGCGGTCGGCGTGCATGACCGTCGTGTGGTCCCGGCCGCCGAACTGCGCGCCGATCTTCGGCAGCGACAGGTCGGTCAGCTCGCGGCACAGGTACATCGCGATCTGCCGGGCCGTCACCAGCACCCGGCTGCGCGACGATCCGCACAGGTCCTCGACGCTCAGCCCGAAGTAGTCGGCCGTGGCCGCCATGATGGCGCCCGCGGTGATCTCCGGTGCTGTGTCCTCCCCACCGGGGATCAGGTCCTTCAGCACGCTCTCGGTGAGCACCAGGTCCACCGGCTGCCGGTTGAGGCTCGCGAACGCCGTCACCCGGATCAGCGCGCCCTCCAGTTCGCGGATGTTCCGCGAGATCCGCGAGGCGATGAACTCCAGCACCTCCGGCGGGGCGTTGAGCTGCTCCTGCACGGCCTTCTTCCGCAGGATCGCGATACGGGTCTCCAGCTCCGGCGGCTGGACGTCCGTGGTGAGACCCCACTCGAAGCGGTTGCGCAGCCGGTCCTCCAGCGTCATCAGCTGCTTCGGCGGCCGGTCGGACGACAGCACGATCTGCTTGTTGGCGTTGTGGAGGGTGTTGAAGGTGTGGAAGAACTCCTCCTGCGTCGACTCCTTGCTCGCCAGGAACTGGATGTCGTCCACGAGCAGGATGTCCACGTCGCGGTAGCGCTTGCGGAACGTGTCGCCCTTGCCGTCGCGGATGGAGTTGATGAACTCGTTGGTGAACTCCTCCGAGCTCACGTACCGCACCCGCGTCCCCGGATAGAGGTTGCGCGCGTAGTGCCCGATGGCGTGCAGCAGATGCGTCTTGCCGAGCCCCGACTCCCCGTAGATGAAGAGGGGGTTGTACGCCTTAGCCGGCGCCTCGGCGACCGCGACCGCCGCCGCGTGGGCGAAGCGGTTGGACGAGCCGATGACGAACGTGTCGAAGAGGTACTTCGGGTTCAGCCGCGCGTGCTGCTCCCCCGGGGCGCCCGGACCGCCGGAGCCGCCCTGGCCCGTGCCGCCCGCGCCGCCCATGGAGCCCGGCCCCGTCATGGAGCCGGGACCGCCGGGGCCGCCTGGTCCACCGGGACCGCTCATCGGACCGGCTCCGCCGGTGCCCGGGCCGCCCGGCCGGTGCCGGTCCCGCTCGTCGGGAAGCTCGCGACGCTCGGCGCGCTGGGAGTCGTAGCCGCCGTGGTCGGGGCCCTGCGGTGCGCCGTAGTCGCGGTGCGGCTGCTGCGGCCGCGCCGTCGCGTACGGGTCGCGGTCCTGGAACCCGCCGAGGCGCGGCTGCTGCCAGGACAGGTCCTCCTGGCTGCGCGGCCAGGCGCCGGGCTCCGGGCGCTGCTGCTGGTAGTCGGGGTAGGCGGGGCGCACGGTCGGCAGCCCGTCGTCGGCCATGGGCCGCCCGTACGCGTCGTACGCCTCGCCCTGGCCGCGGTCGTCGTAGCCCTGGCCGCCGCGGTCGTCGTAGCGGGGGCGGTCCTGCTGGTGCCGCTCGGACGCGGCCGGCGGCGGGGACTGGTCGCCCGCCGAGTCGTCGACGGTGATCGCGATCCGGATGGGCCGGCCGCACTCGCGGCTGAGGGTGTCGCTGATCAGCGGGGCCAGCCGGCCCTCGAGGACCCGCTTGCCCCATTCGTTGGGGACGGCGAGCAGCGCGGTGTCGGCCACCAGCGCGAGCGGTTGGCACCGCTCGATCCACTGCTTGTCCTTGGGCTCGATGCCCTGCTGGCCTTCGCCGAGGAGCTGATCCAGCACTCGTGGCCACACTGCGGCAAGATCAGCAGGTACGTCAGCCACGGGGCACGCTCTCTCACAGGTCCCGCGAATGTGCGCTTCTTGGGACGGGATGGGAAGGACAGGCAGGAAAGGAATCCGAGTTCAGTCACGGTAGTCGTGCCTGCTCGCGCGGTTCAAGTTGTTGTCCACAGGCTGTGCATAGCGGGGGCCGCTGTCCTGCCGGTTTGACCGGATGGCGCAGCCGCGCGTACCGTAACCAGGTCGAGTTGTCGATGGCTGCTGCCGCCTGCCTCCGATGGGCAAAGATCGCATTCATGTGATCGTGTAGCGGTGCACTCGGGCGTATTGCGAGCTACTCGTGGGCGCACGGTGACAGCCAAGCGATGCCCCGCCACCCCACGAATTCATCCTGGAGCCCCCGAGTGAGCAAGCGCACCTTCCAGCCGAACAACCGTCGTCGCGCCAAGACCCACGGCTTCCGCCTGCGGATGCGTACGCGTGCCGGCCGCGCGATCCTCGCGTCCCGCCGCAGCAAGGGTCGCGCCCGCCTGTCCGCCTGATCGCGGCCAGGTCATGACGTGCTGCCTTCCGAGAATCGGCTGAGGCGGCGCGAGGACTTCGCGACCGCGGTACGGCGAGGACGCCGGGCAGGCCGCCCGAGCCTCGTCGTCCATCTACGCAGCGGTGCAACGGACCCGCACGCGCCTGGGGAGAGCGCTCCCCCGACGCGTGCGGGTTTCGTCGTCAGCAAGGCCGTCGGCGGCGCCGTCGTCCGCAACCAGGTGAAGCGCAGACTGCGGCACCTGATGCGGGAGCGGCTCGCCGTACTGCCCCCCGGTAGCCTGGTGGTAGTACGAGCGCTGCCCGGCGCGGGCGACGCCGACCATGCACAGCTGGCCCGAGACCTGGATGCCGCCCTCCAGCGGCTCCTGGGAGGGGGCGCGCGATGAAGTACCCGCTGCTGGCCCTGATCAAGCTCTACCAGTGGACGATCAGCCCACTCCTGGGCCCCGTCTGCAGGTACTACCCGTCGTGCTCCCATTACGGATACACCGCGATCGACCGGCACGGCGCCCTCAAGGGCACGGCCCTCACCGCCTGGCGCATCCTGCGCTGCAACCCCTGGTCGCCCGGCGGAGTGGACCACGTGCCGCCGCGCAAGCGCCCCCGCTGGCACGAACTGCTGCGCGCACGCCTGCGCGGTGACAAGGGCGGGCGCTCCGACGGGGCGAGCCCGGCCGCAGAGACCTCGCCCAATGCTCAAGGAGCCTGATTAGTGGACACGATTGGAAATCTGTTCAGCTTCATCACCGGACCTGTCTCGTGGATCATCGTCCAGTTCCACAAGCTGTACGGTGCGATCTTCGGGCCTGACACGGGCTGGGCCTGGGGTCTGTCCATCGTGTCCCTGGTGATCGTCATCCGCATCTGCCTGATCCCGCTCTTCGTGAAGCAGATCAAGTCGATGCGGAACATGCAGGCGCTCCAGCCGAAGATGAAGGCGATCCAGGAGCGCTACAAGAACGACCGGCAGCGCCAGTCGGAAGAGATGATGAAGCTGTACAAGGAGACGGGTACCAACCCGCTCTCCTCGTGCCTCCCCATCCTTCTGCAGTCACCGTTCTTCTTCGCGCTGTACCACGTGCTCAGCAAGATCGCGTCGGGTGACACGATCGGCAGCCTCAACCAGCAGCTGGTCGACAGCGCCCGCGAGGCGCACATCTTCGGTGCCCCGATCGCCGCCAAGTTCATGGACGAGCCCGGCACGGTCGAGGCGCTCAACGCCTCCCTGGGCGACGTCCGTATCGTCACCGCGATCATGATCGTGATGATGTCGGCGTCGCAGTTCTTCACCCAGCGCCAGCTGATGCAGAAGAACGTCGACCTGACGGTGAAGACCCCGTACATGCAGCAGCAGAAGATGCTGATGTACATCTTCCCGGTCATCTTCGCCGTGATGGGCATCAACTTCCCCGTCGGCGTCCTCGTCTACTGGCTGACCACCAACGTGTGGACCATGGGCCAGCAGATGTACGTCATCAACCAGAACCCGACGCCCGGCAGCAAGGCCCAGGAGCACTACCTCGACCGGCTGCTGAAGAGCATCACGCACCACGGCGAGGTGCGCGGCCGCCGCAAGCGCAACGTCGTCCAGACGATCGTCGCCAAGGGCCCGGACCGCAACGACAACGAGCGCCGCTTCATCGGCAGCCTCAGCAAGGCCGGCTTCGCCGCCCAGGCCGACGGCACCGTGCGGAAGGTCGACCCGGCCGAGGCCGAGGCGGAGGCCGCGGCCGTGCGCCGCCAGCAGCCCAAGCGCCAGCCGAAGGCCAAGCGCCAGGCCGCCGCCGCGCAGCCCGCCGCCAAGCCCTCGCTGGAGAAGAAGGCGGACCTGACGAAGCCCGAGCAGTCCCCGTCGGGCAAGACCGGCTCCACCCGCCAGACCAAGTCCGGACAGCGCAAGGGCCCGCAGCGGCCCAAGCACCCGTCGTCGAAGAAGTAAGAAGGAGACCATCCGTGACGGAAGGCACCACGTCCGCCGCCCAGGGTGGCGACACCCTGACCCGCCTGGAGCAGGAGGGCGAGATCGCGGCTGACTACCTCGAGGGTCTGCTCGACATCGCCGACCTCGACGGCGACATCGACATGGACGTCGAGGGCGACCGCGCCGCGGTCTCCATCATCAGCGACACGGGCAGCCGCGACCTGCAGAAGCTCGTGGGACGCGACGGTGAGGTGCTGGAGGCGCTGCAGGAGCTCACGCGTCTCGCGGTGCACCGCGAGACCGGCGACCGCAGCCGGCTCATGCTGGACATCGGCGGATTCCGCGCCAAGAAGCGCGCCGAGCTGACCGAGCTCGGCGCCAAGGCCGCGGACGAGGCCAAGAGCACGGGCCAGCCCGTGAAGCTCCATCCGATGACCCCCTTCGAGCGCAAGGTCGTGCACGACGCGGTCGCCGCCGCCGGCCTGCGCAGCGAGTCCGAGGGCGAGGAGCCGCAGCGCTTCGTCGTCGTGCTCCCCGCCTGACCCCCTCGTCGTGTCGGCCCCGTCTGTTCGCAGGCGGGGCCGATCTTTGTCAGCCTGATAGTCAGCCACCCAGTGCGGTAGTGCGGTACGGAAGGACGGTTCCCGTGTCCGAGGCAGAGGAACTTCCCCCTGCGCCCCAGGAGGCCCACACGGTCTTCGGTGAGTTCTTCCCGGAAGCGGTCCGGTACGCGGAGTTGCTCGCGGACGCGGGCGTCAGGCGCGGCCTCATCGGACCCCGTGAAGTGCCGCGGCTGTGGGAGAGGCACCTGCTGAACTGCGCCGTCCTCTCCGAGGTCGTACCGGAAGGCGTCACCGTGTGCGACGTCGGCTCCGGGGCCGGACTGCCGGGTATCCCGCTCGCGCTGGTGCGCCCCGACCTGAAGATCACGTTGCTGGAGCCCCTGCTCCGCAGGACGAACTTCCTCCAGGAGGTCGTCGAACTGCTCGGGCTGGACCATGTGACCGTGGTCCGCGGCCGCGCCGAGGAGATGCTCGGCAAGCTTCCCCCGGTGCATGTGGTCACGGCCCGCGCCGTCGCGCCGCTGGACCGGCTCGCCGGCTGGGGTGTTCCCCTGCTCCGCCCCTACGGCGAGATGCTCGCGCTGAAGGGCGACACGGCCGAGGAGGAGATCCAGGGAGCCCGTGCCGCGCTGAGCAAGCTGGGCGTCGTGCGCACCTCCGTGCTGCACGTGGGAGAGGGCATCGTCGACCCGATGTCCACCGTGGTCCGCGTCGAGGTCGGGGAGAGCCCCGGCGGGGTGCGGTTCGCCGCCAAGCGGGCCAAGGCAGCGAGGACATCGCGCCGCCGCCGGTGAGCCCGGCGTCGAATCCCCGCATCCGCGTTACGGAGTGTCGAGAGGATGTGACCCTGCGGCGCGTGCATCGTGTTTCACGTGAAACGTCGCTCACTGCTGCAGGGAATCATCAGCCGCGGCCGTGCGGCCGCCGCGCCGGGACGCCGCCCGTCCCCCGATGAGGCGACGGAGTTGTCCACAGAAGTGGATTCCTCCACAGAACAAGGGGCCTCGCTGGTTCGCGACACCGGAAGCATGGCAGGCTCTGTTCATCGCGAGCCTGAAGCCGAGGAGAGTGAATCCTTGCGGTCCGACGCCAACATCGCGGGACCGATGACCGACCCGGTCCCCGGTCCCCGTACCGAATCGCTCGGGGACGATGTTTCACGTGAAACACATCCCCCGCTGGATGACACCTCCATGGGTTCTGCGGCCCCGCTGGCCGTTCAGGCACTGGGCCGGGCCGGCCAGGGGCTTCCCCGGCCCGAGCAGACCCGCATCATGGTCGTCGCCAACCAGAAGGGCGGCGTGGGGAAGACCACCACGACGGTCAATCTCGCCGCCTCCCTGGCTCTCCACGGCGCCCGCGTCCTGGTGATCGACCTCGACCCGCAGGGCAACGCCTCCACTGCCCTGGGGATCGACCATCACGCGGAAGTCCCCTCGATCTATGACGTCCTCGTGGACAGCAAGCCGCTCTCCGATGTGGTGCAGCCTGTCCTGGACGTCGAAGGCCTCTTCTGCGCCCCCGCCACCATCGATCTCGCCGGTGCGGAGATCGAACTGGTGTCGCTGGTGGCGCGGGAGAGTCGGCTTCAGCGGGCCATCCGCGCCTACGAGCAGCCGCTGGACTACATCCTGATCGACTGCCCGCCGTCGCTCGGCCTGCTGACGGTCAACGCCATGGTGGCCGGCGCGGAAGTCCTGATCCCCATCCAGTGCGAGTACTACGCGCTGGAGGGCCTGGGTCAGCTCCTGCGCAATGTCGACCTGGTGCGGGGCCACCTCAACCCGGACCTGCATGTGTCGACGATCCTGCTGACCATGTACGACGGTCGGACCAGGCTCGCCTCGCAGGTCGCCGAGGAAGTGCGCAACCACTTCGGCGAGGAGGTGCTGAGGACCAGCATCCCGCGATCGGTCCGCATTTCGGAGGCGCCGAGCTATGGGCAGACGGTCCTCACCTACGATCCGGGCTCCAGCGGTGCGCTCTCCTATCTGGAGGCCGCCCGTGAGATCGCGTTCCGGGGGGTGGGCATCCATTACGACGCCCAGCACGCCCACACGGGCACGCAGCAGCAGTACCAGCACAGTCAGCACAGCATGTCGGAGGGGAACCAGTGAGTGAGCGACGCAGGGGGCTGGGACGTGGGCTCGGCGCCCTGATTCCCGGTGCCCCCCAGGAGAGGCAGACCGCTACGGTCGGGACGGCGTCCACGTCGCCCACGGCCATCCCGGCCCTGGGCTCCGAGCGGGGCATCGCCGCCTCCAAGGTGGCGACGCTTCCGCCGGCGGTGCCCGCGCGCTCGGAGGTCACGCTGCCGGAGCAGTCCGAGGGCCACGGGGCCGGGATGCCCGCGGGCGTCCACTTCGCCGAGCTGCCGCTGGACTCCATCACGCCCAACCCGCGCCAGCCCCGGGAGGTCTTCGACGAGGACGCGCTCAACGAGCTGGTGACCTCCATCAAGGAGGTGGGCCTCCTCCAGCCCGTCGTCGTCCGCTCGGTCGGCCCGGACCGATACGAGCTGATCATGGGCGAGCGCCGCTGGCGCGCCTGCCGCGAAGCCGGTCTGGAGCGGGTGGCGGCGATCGTCCGCGACACCGAGGACGAGAAGCTCCTGCTGGACGCGCTGCTGGAGAACCTCCACCGGGCCCAGCTCAACCCGCTGGAGGAGGCAGCCGCCTACGACCAGCTGCTGAAGGACTTCAACTGCACGCATGACCAGCTGGCGGACCGGATCGGCCGCTCGCGTTCGCAGATCACCAACACCCTGCGGCTGCTCCGCCTCTCCCTCCCGGTCCGGAACCGTGTGGCGGCCGGGGTGCTGTCCGCCGGTCACGCACGGGCGCTCCTGAAGGTGGAGGACCCGGAGGAGCAGGACAGGCTCGCGGGCCGCATCGTGGAGGAGGGGCTCTCCGTCCGCACGGTGGAGGAGATCGTCCAGCTGATGGGCTCCGAGCCCGCCAAGGCGGCCAAGCCGAAGAAGCCGCGTGCCGGCGCGCGGGTCGCCCCGGAGCTGAGCGAGCTGGCCACCCGGCTCTCGGACCGCTTCGAGACCCGTGTGAAGGTCGACCTCGGCCAGAAGAAGGGGAAGATCGTCGTTGAGTTCGCCTCGATGGAGGACCTGAACCGGATTCTCGGCACCCTCGGCGAGAAGCGCGTCCTGGACAGGGGAACGGCCGAGGAGGCGGACGCCTCCGCCGGCGAAGGCTGACCCTTTTTCGGGCGCCCGGCACGATAGGGCGGACCCTCCCCGGAGTTCACCGGGGCGAGGTCCGCCCTTTGGCCTTTTCCCGTATGCGCGTCATCGCCCGATCGATACGATGCGTTCGGGTATGCGCATCCACCGCCGTGGTGCGGCAGGCGAAGGAAGGGAGGGATCACCTTCATGGGGCGTCGGCTCGTACCGCTCACTTTGGACAACCTCCCGGACCTGCCCAAGCGCTGCCGCACCTGCGTCTTCTGGGAGCTCGACCCCGTCAGCGGCGAGGCCGCGATCAAGGCCGGGACGCCGGAGCTGGAGAAGGAGGCGTGGATCTCCGCCGTCCTCCTCGACTGGGGATCCTGCGGCCGTGTCGTCTATGTGGACGAGGTCCCGGTCGGATACGTGATGTACGCGCCGCCCGCGTATGTGCCCCGCTCCACGGCCTTCCCCACCAGCCCCGTGTCCCCCGACGCGGTGCAGCTGATGACGGCCTGGATCACACCGGGGTACCAGGGGCAGGGCCTCGGGCGGGTGATGGTGCAGACGGTCGCGAAGGACCTGCTGCGGCGCGGTTTCAAGGCCATCGAGGCCTTCGGGGACGCCCGCTGGAAAGAGCCGGCCTGTGTCCTGCCCGCAGACCATCTGCTCTCGGTCGGCTTCAAGACCGTGCGTCCCCATCCCGTCTATCCGCGGCTCCGGCTGGAACTGCGGAGCACGCTGTCGTGGAAGGAGGACGTGGAGCTGGCGCTGGACCGCCTGCTCGGCGCCGTTCAGAAGGAGCCCGCACTGCGTCCGCTCTGAGCCACGGACGACGAACGGCCCATCCCCGCAGGGATGGGCCGTTCGTGTTTCACGTGAAACATGGTTTTCCGTGAAACGGAGGTCAGGCCTTGGCCTCGTCGCTGATGAAGTCGGCCAGGTCGCGGACGATCGCCGCCTTCGGCTTGGCCCCGACGATCGTCTTGACGACCTCGCCGCCCTGGTAGACGTTCAGGGTCGGGATCGACATGACGCCGTACTTCGCAGCCGTGCCCGGGTTCTGGTCGATGTTGAGCTTGACGATCTCGATCTGGTCGCCGTACTCATCGGCGATCGCCTGGAGCGACGGGGCGATCTGGCGGCACGGGCCGCACCATTCGGCCCAGAAGTCCACCAGCACGGGCTTGTCGCTCTTGAGGACGGTGTCCTCGAACGAGTCGTCGGTCACTGCCTTGAGGTCGGCCACAACGGCCTCCTTCACTGTGCGGGGTGTGGTGGTGTGGGTGTGGGGAATCGAGGGTCAGACTGCGGGGGTCTTCTCCGGCTCGGCCACCTTCTCCGTGTCGGCGAGGGCGGCGAGGAAGCGCTCGGCGTCCAGGGCGGCGGAGCAGCCCGTGCCCGCGGCCGTGATGGCCTGGCGGTAGGTGTGGTCCACGACGTCGCCGGCGGCGAAGACGCCCTTTACGTTGGTGCGCGTGGAGGGGGCGTCCACCTTCAGGTAACCCTCGTCGTCCAGCTCCAGCTGGCCCTTGAACAGCTCGGTGCGCGGGTCGTGGCCGACGGCGATGAAGAGGCCGGTGACGGGCAGTTCGGACGTCTCGCCCGACTTGGTGTTGCGCAGGGTGAGCCCGCTGAGCTTCTGGTCGCCGTGGATCTCGGCGACCTCGCTGTCCCAGGCGAACTTGATCTTCGGGTCGGCGAAGGCGCGCTCCTGCATCGCCTTGGAGGCGCGCAGCGTGTCCCGGCGGTGGACGACGGTGACCGATTTGGCGAAGCGGGAGAGGAAGGTCGCCTCCTCCATCGCCGTGTCACCACCGCCGACGACGGCGATGTCGTGGTCCTTGAAGAAGAACCCGTCGCACGTGGCGCACCAGGAGACGCCGCGGCCGGAGAGCGCGTCTTCGTTCGGCAGGCCGAGCTTGCGGTGCTGGGAGCCGGTGGCGACGATGACGGCCTTGGCGCGGTGGATCGTGCCGGCCGTGTCCGTCACGGTCTTGATGTCACCGGTCAGGTCGACGGCGACGATGTCGTCCGGGATGAGCTCGGCGCCGAAGCGCTCGGCCTGGGCACGCATGTTGTCCATGAGCTCGGGGCCCATGATGCCGTCCCGGAACCCGGGGAAGTTCTCCACGTCGGTGGTGTTCATCAGGGCGCCACCGGAGGTGACGGCGCCCTCGAAGACCAGCGGCTTCAGCGACGCGCGTGCGGTGTAGAGCGCCGCCGTGTAGCCGGCGGGCCCGGAGCCGATGATGATCACGTTTCGGACGTCGCTCACGGGTTTCTTCCTCGTCTCTGCAGACTGCCTACTGCCTACGGGGGGCTGGTTCGGGACTCTCAACCCACCCAACGGATACTACGGGGCGCGCATTCCCGTAGGACCCGTGCGGCATCCGGCAGGGCTGTCAGGGACGGGGCTGCGAGTGCCTGAGCAGCACGTCCGCGGGACCGGCCGGCGTCTTGGCCGTCGTACACGCGGCGTCCACGATGTAGACGTCGACACGGGTGGAGGCACGCGGGTGCGGGAGGACCACCAGGTAGGCGTCTCGTCCCCGGTACTCGCCGCGCTCCGCGCCGAGCGGTTCCTCGCTCCGGGCGATCCCCTCCCGTACGCACTCCGGCAGCGGAGGGGCGGCCCGCTTCATCATCGGGTCGGGGGTGTCCGCGGTGACGCCCTCCGACTGGACCCGCGCGGGTGCGTCCTTCTCCGGCTGCCCGGGCGTGCTGAGCAGGGAGCGCACCTTGTCCGGGAGCGCGGCCCCCGAGAAGCGGGCGTCCCCCGGCTCCCGTGCGCCTTCTACGTGGGTGGCGGGAGGGGCCTCGCCGGTCGGGTCCGTCCCCTGGAAGAACAGCACGCCGAGACCGACCGCGGCCAGGCCGCAGACGGCGCTGAGCACCCTGTGCCGGCGGCGGCGCCCGGCCGGGGCACGTCCAGGACCGCTGGAGCCGGAAGGCCGCCCCGTCGGCGCGGCGGCGGGCCGGTCCACCGGCCGTGAGCCGGGCCTTCCGACGGCGGGTGTGGCGGTCGTGGCGGGTTCCGACGTGGTTTCACGTGAAACATCGCCGCTGCCGTCCGGGGCGGTCGCGTCGAGGAGAGCCTCGGCGGCCAGCGCGGCATCGATGCGCTCGGCCACATCGACGGGCATGCGCGACGGACCGGGCAGGGTCCCGAGCAGGCCGCGGATCTCCTCCAGGGAGTCGCGGACGTCGGCGCAGAGCTCGCAGCGGTCCAGATGGCGCCGTACGTCCGCCGTGCGGGACGGCGGGAGGATGCCTTCGGTGAGGTCGGAGATCTCCGAGACGTCCGGGTGCTGAGTCGTGTCGGCCGTGGATGTCACGCGCGTCCACCTCCGCCCTTCACAGCAGCAGGATCATTCGGTCCCGGGTCCCTTGGTCCCGACGCCGATGGGACGGATGTCCCCGGCGTCCGGTTCCTTCCCCCGTCGGTACCGGGGTTATCCACGGGGGCGGGGCGTAGATGGGTGAGCAGGGGGACGAGCCGGGCGCGGCCGCGGGCGCAGCGGCTCTTGATCGTCCCGGTGGGCACGCCCAGGATCTCGGCCGCCTCGGCCACGGGGTAGCCCTGCATGTCGACGAGGACGAGGGCGGCGCGCTGGTCCGCCGGAAGCCTGGCGAGCGCGGCGAGGAGCTGGCGGTGCAGATCGTGGCGCTCGGCCGGCGCCTCGGCCGACTCGTGCGGCTCCAGGAGCTGCTCCAGCCGCTGCGTGTCGTCCGTGGGCGCGGTCCTGCGGGAGGCGGTCTTGCGGGCCCGGTCCAGGCAGGCGTTGACGGTGATGCGGTGCAGCCAGGTCGTCACGGCGGACTGGCCCCGGAAGGTGTGGGCGGCCCGGAACGCCGAGACGAGGGCGTCCTGCACGGCGTCCGCCGCCTCCTCGCGGTCGCCGAGCGTACGGATGGCGACGGCCCAGAGCCGGTCGCGATGGCGCCGTACCAGCTCGCCGAAGGCGTCGGGGTCCCCCGCGACATGCCGGGCCAGCAGGTCCGCGTCATCGGGCGGCTGCCCTGTCCCCGCTCCCATGCGGCTTACCTCCGATGTGCTCGGGCGCCTTCGCGGCCTCGGTGCGAGGCGGCGGTCAGCCCAGGACCTGGACTTCGGAAATGCCTCCGCGGAACCTGTCGGGCGAGCCGTCCGGCGGCAGCTCGGTGATGTGGACGAGCACGTAGCGGGCGCGGACCGGCTTGTCGAGCTTGACGTCGACATCGCCGTCCGCCCGCTTCAGCGGGGTCAGCTCCTGGGGGAAGTCCGTGAGGGAGCTGGAGCCCATGGCAGCCTCGCCGCCGGCCCGGAGCTGCAGGGTCTGCCCGGTCCGGTACTGGCTGACGCGAATGGCGGAGACGTTCTGTTCGCTGCCGAGGTCCACCACGATGCCGCTGCCGCCCTGGCGGTTGGGCAGATTCCCGAAGTTGGCGTAGCCGTGGTACTCGGGGGTGATCCACGCCGACTCCGGGTCGCCATCGATCGCGTTTCCGACCTGCCGGAGTTGTATGCCGGACCCTCCGGGCGTGTACTCCCGCGCCTCGACGATCCTCAGCGGCCGGAGCTGGGGCGCGGCCTTGTCGTCGAGGGACGGACTGGGGGACGGCTGGGTGGTGCCCGGGTCGTCGTTGGTGCCGCTCTGGTCGAGGAGGCGGTCGGCGATCTGCCAGCTGCCGAGCCCCAGCGCGGCGATCAGCAGCGCGGAGACGGCCCACTTCAGCACCTTGCCGGTGCGGCTCTCCAGGGGCGCGGGCGGCGTGAGCACCGGCTGCGTGACGGCGGCGCCGGGGTGCGGCTGGGGCCGGCCGTAGGTGCCCTGCTGGTAGGTCGTGCGCTGGTACTCGGGCGCGGGCGGGAACTCGGGCTCCGGCGGGCGGATGCGGGGCATGGCCGCGACGGCCTTGGCCAGCTCGTCGGGCGTCGTGCAGGGCGGGTCCTGGCGGGAGGCGGTCGCGCCGTCGTTGACGAGCGCGCGCATGGCCAGGTCGGACAGGCCCCGGTGGACTCCCGCCCGCACCTGGTCGGGCGGGAGCAGGCCCATGCCCTTGGGCAGGCCGGTCAGGCCGTGGGCGTCGTTCTCGTACGGCCAGCGCTGGGTGAGGGCCGCGTAGAGGAGCGCGCCGATGGCCTCCGTGTCGGTGCGCTGGGGGCGGTCGACGGTGATGCCGCGCAGGGCGGCGTTCACGGCGAGGCCGCGGATCCGGTACTGGCCGGTGGAGGTGCGCAGGACGGCGCTCGGCGTGAGCCGCAGATGGGCGAGGCCCTCGCGGTGTGCGGCGGCCATCGCCTGGGAGACCTGGCTGACGAGCTGGTAGGCGTCATAGGGCTCAAGGGGGCCCGAGGCCAGGAGAGTCGTCAGCTCCGTGGCGTCCGGCAGCCACTCGTGCACCACATAGACGAGGTCGTTCTCCTCGACGGCGTCGAGGACCTGCACGAACCTCGGGTCGCCGAGCAGGGCGGAGGAACGGGCGGCTGCCAGGACGGAACGGGCTCTCGGATGGTCGGCCGGCAGGACGTGGACGCCGACGGCGCGGCGCAGCTTCTCGTCGACGGCCCGCCAGCTGCTGAAACCGTCCAGACGGGTGACGCACTCCTCGAGCCGGTAGCGGCGGGCGAGTTTGTGCCCGCTGTGCAGTTCGGGGGACTTGATGGCGGGTTCGTCCGCGGCCTCCTGTGCGCCGCTCGTGTTCCGGGAAGACATGTCCGTCGCGCCCTGCGCTTCCGCCCCGTCGGCCGTGGTCGTGTCCGCCTTGGCGGCCAGCGGGTCGTCACCGCTGTTGTCGGCCACGTCGACGGCAGCCGTGCTACGTTCCGCCACCGTCGTTCCTGCCTCCCCATCCGATGCGCCATATCCAGCAGCCATGCCAATTGTGCCCACAGTCCACCGCTATGCACGACACGCGGTGGGCGGCGATGGTTGTGCGACTGCCCCCTCTTCTAGCGGCCGAGGCGGCCCCTGACCATGCCGACCATGGCGTTCAGCTCCTCGATGCGCATCTTGCGGGCGGCCACGTAGAAGACGCCGATCAGTACGGCTCCGCCCGCCACGAGCGCCACCAGAGAGCCGAGCGCCCCCATGCCGAGCAGGCCGAGCAGTCCCCAGGCGACGGCGCCCGCGGCCAGCGCGGCGGGCACGGACGCCATGGAGAGACGTGCGTACGTCCGGACGACATGGGCGCCGTCGAGGTCGCCGCCCAGGCGGTTGCGCAGCCGCCGCCAGGCGATGCCCACGCCCACCATGTAGGCCAGGCCGTAGCTGGCGGCCATGCCGACCACCGCCCAGCGGGCCGGCAGCACCAGGTAGCAGACCACGGACGCGGCGGCGTTGACGGCCGCCACGATGACCGTGTTGTAGAAGGGCGTCCGGGTGTCCTCGTAAGCGTAGAAGCCGCGCAGGACGACGTACTGGACGGAGTAGGGGATCAGGCCGAGGCCGAACGCCATCAGCATGAAGCCCATGCCGGTGGCCGCTTCCTGGCCGCTGGAGGCGTAGAGCAGCGTGCACAGCGGCACGCCGAGGGCGAGGAAGCCGAAGGAGACGGGCACGATCGCGACGGCCGAGTTGCGCAGACCGTGCGAGATGTCGTCGCGGACGGCACCCGGGTCGTTGTCGTGCGCGGCGCGGGAGATGCGCGGCAGCAGCGCGGCCATGACGGAGACCGTGATGATGGCCTGCGGCATGCCCCAGATCAGCTGGGCGTTGGAGTAGGCGAGGATGCCCGCGCCGTCCGTGCCGGACGCCTTTCCGGCCGCGGTGGCCAGCTGCGTGACGACGACGACACCGGCCTGGTTGGCGAGGACGAACAGGACCGTCCACTTGGCCAGCCTGACCGTCTTGCCGAGGCCCTGGCCCTTCCAGTCGAAGCGCGGACGGAAGCGGAAGCCCGCCTCGCGCAGATACGGGATCATCGCCAGTGCCTGGACGACGAGGCCCAGCAGGACGCCGACTCCGAGCAGCCGCACGCCCTCGTCGGGGATGACGTCGACGCCCATCTTGGTCTCGGAGTACGAGCCGTAGACCCAGATGAACATGCCGAAGGTGAAGATGACGACGATGTTGTTGAGGACCGGCGTCCACATCATCGCGCCGAACTTGCCGCGGGCGTTGAGGATCTGACCCATCACCACGTGCACGCCCATGAAGAAGATGGTGGGCAGGCAGAACCGGGCGAAGGTGACGGCGACGCTGTTGGCGTCCGGGTCGTTGGCGATGGTCGGAGACATCGCGTGGACCAGGAGCGGCGCGAGGAACACGACGACGCCGACGATCACGGCGAGGGCGACCATCACCAGGGTCAGCAGGCGGTTGGCGTACGCCTCGCCGCCGTCCTCGTCGTTCTTCATGGAGCGGACGAGCTGCGGGACGAAGACCGAGTTGAGCCCGCCGCCCACGGTGAGGATGTAGATCATCGTGGGCAGCGTGTACGCCACGGTGAACGCGTCACCGAGCGTCGCCGCACCCAGGGCGCCGGTGATCACCAGGCTGCGGAGGAAGCCGGTGAGCCGCGACACCAGGGTGCCGGCCGCCATCACGGCACTGGACTTCAGCAGTCCGGACGCCTTTCCGCCCGCCTTCTTCGGCGGCGGGGGCGCCACCGGCTCCGCGGGCACCTCGGGCTCCACCGGCTCGGGTACCGGTACCGCCGTCGCCTGGCCGGCCTGGACCTGCTGGTCGCGGTACAGGTGCGCGAAGGCGTCGGGCGCCGGCCGCTCGTCGGCGGCGTGGGTCACCAGGTCGTCGACCCCGGTGAACTGGACGGTCCTCGCGTCCTCGCCGTACGGGAGGTGGCGGGACGGTCCCGCGGGCTCGGGCGGCGGGGTCTGGGCCCACACCCGCGGGTCGGGCGCGTACTGCGGGGCGGCCGGCTGCTCGTAGAGCGGGCGCGGCTCCTCGTAGGTGCCCGGCGGGGGCGGCGGGTGCGCGGCCCGGTCGTACAGGGCCTCGCCGACCGGGTCCTGCGAGGACAGGTCGTGGGAGCGGTACGGGTCGTGGGTGTAGGCGTCCTGGACGTACGGGTCCTGCGCGTAGGGGTGCTGGGGGGCCGACGCGTCGGCGGGCGGGACCTGTCCGGGCAGCGGGGCGGGCGGGGGCCCGTCCGGCGGCACACTGCCGCCGCCCGCGCCCTGGCCGCGGTCACCGTCGTACGGCGCGTTCATGGTTACCCCACCTCATCGTCCCCGGCCGGCCGGCCACGACATCGCTCAATGCTCCACTTTCTCACCCGGGCCCGACGGGTCGGTGCTTTGCGGTCCGGTGTCCGTCGCGGGGTCACTCGGCTGCACCGGATCGTCGCTCTGCGCGACCGGGAGGGCGGGACCGGCCTCGTCCGAGGGCTGTGTTCCGACGGTCTCCGCCGCCTCGGCGTCGTCCTCCGCGTCGGTTTCCGCCTCGGCGCCGGCCTCCCGCGCCGCCGCGGCGCGCTTGCGCTGGCTGTACATCCTGACACCGGCGAGGACCAGAAGCAGCACACCCCCGGCGATGACGAGCATCACGGTCGAGGTGATCTCGGAGACCTTCACGGTGAACTGCATCGGCTGGCCGTAGGGCCGGCCGTCCTCGGTGAACAGCTGCGCCTCGATCGGGACGGGACCGTTCGCGTTGGCGGACGCCGTGAACTTCACCGACTGGCTGTGCCCGCCGTCGACCCGCACCGGCAGCTCGGCGACGACGTTGCCGTCGTTGAGCTTCAGACGGGTCGGCTTCTTGGACGTCAGGCGCAGCACGAGGTGGTCGACGCCCTGCACGAGCTGGTTCTGCACGGTGACCGGGATCGTGGCGCTGCGCCCCGAGAGCGTCAGGTCCGACTTGTCGATCAGCTTCACCTCGCCGCTGAGGCTCTCCAGATGGGCCTGCACGCCGCGCCCGTACTCAGCCGCCTGCTCGGGCCGGCCCCGCCACGACGTGGACATCTCCCGCTTGATCGCGTTGCCGAACGGCGTCACGACGCGGTGCGCGGCGGTGAGGATCACCTTGAAGTTGTCGAGGCGGTCCTGCGTGGTGCGCATCTGCTGGAACACCGCCTCGGGCAGCTCCTGGCGGCTGAGCGGCTTCGGGTAGCGCCTGGCGGACGGCACGCCCGTCGTCGCCTTCGGGTCGGGCTTGGCCGTGGTGGCGGTGATCAGGTCGGAGGACTGCGACCAGCGCTCCGAGCCCAGGGCGCGCAGGGCGGTCGCCAGGGACTCCGCCTGGGAGGCCGTCGGCATCCGCTGCGGGGCGACGACGACGCTGCGGCCCGTGCCCGGCCGCTCGTGGGTGACGGCGAGGGTGTGCGCGAGGAACTTCTGGACCGCGGCCGTGGAGTCCCCGGCCCGCGTCATGTCGCCTTCGAAGGCGGTGGACAGGACGGCGTCCGACACGACGGCCGTCGTCCCGCCGCCGATCGGCCGGGCCGCGTTCGGCGTGTAGGAGAGGCGCTCCCGCATGCTGTCGCTGCGGGTGATCACCTTGTCCGCGCCGGCGGAGGTCGCCACATCGACGATCGACGGGTCCACGGCCCCGTTCACGGGCCAGGCGTACTCCACGGACGGTTTCACGTGGAGGATCGTCTCGACCGTCGACTCGGCGAGCTCGGTGGCGGGCCGCAGGTGGCTGAGCGAGCCGGAGACCCGCTTGCCCCGGTGCGCGAGCGACGCCAGGTCGGGGTCCCCGTAGGGCAGCGCGATGACCTTGTCGCCCTGCACCGCCTTGCCGAGGGCGTTCAGCCACTGCTTCGCGACCACCTGGTTCTTCCCCGGCAGCGTGGTGTCGCCGGCCCTGACCTGGTAATCGCCGCTCATCGCCTCGACGGTGGCCAGCAGGTCCGGGTCCACGACCCAGGTGACGGGCAGCTCGGCGCCGAGCGTGACCATGCGCTCCAGCCGGCCTCCGGGCGCGAGCTCGGCGGCGAGGGCGTCGCTCTCGAACACCGGCGTCTGCTGGTCGTCGGAGCCCGTCTGGGCCGACAGGTACGCGGAGGAGATCAGCGGCCACAGGACCGTCAGCTGCGTCTTGCTCTTGGGAGCGGCCGGCTGCCAGGGCAGGAACGTCCGGTCGACGCCCAGCACCTGGTCGTAGGGCTCGCTCGGGGTGCGGCCGGACAGGGACACGCCCAGCTGGTACACGCCGGCGTCGTCCACGCCCAGCTTGTCGACCGGCACGGTGATCGTGAAGTCGCGGGTGGCGCCGGACGGCAGCTCGGGGACCTTCACCACGTACGCGCCACCCAGCGGCTTGCCGTCCCGGCCCTCGGAGAAGCCGGTGCGGCGTGCGGCGTCCTCGATGGCGCCGCGGCTGGAGAGCCGGTCGCCCAGGCGTACGTCGACCTGCGCCTGGCTCACCGTCTCCTTGCCCCTGTTGGTCACCGTGCCGCTCAGTGTGAGGGTGTCGCCCTTCACGGGGGCACTGGGTGCGAATGTGTCCAGAGACACAGCGACGGTACGGGAGCCGGTCGCCGCGGCGGCCACGGACGCGGCCGGTGCCAGCGCGGCGGCCGAGGAGCTGGCGGGCAGCTGGAGGAGCCCGGCGACGAGGGGCACTGCGGCGACGACTGCGGCGGCCCGCCGCAGCCAGCGGCGGGCAGGGGAGGGATCGATGCCCTGGAAGTCTGCCGCCTCGGCCACGCGCTCGTCCGTCCCTCGTCGTCTGGTGCCGTCGGTCCCTGCCGGTTCCCGCGTCCAGGCATGGTAACGAGACGCGCCACCCCGAAGTGCTGCGGAGTGGCCCACGAGATCACCGGCGGGAGCGGCCGGAGCGGGGGGAAATCGGGGAGGCCGCCCGTGGCCGGGACCCGTACCCTGTTCTGTTGTGCCGAACGCCAACGAAGACAACCCCAACGCCCTGAGCCAGGTGCAGCGCCGCGCGGTCAGCGAGCTGCTGCGCGTGTCACCGGTCGCCGACGATCTCGCCCGCCGTTTCCAGGAGGCCGGCTTCCGCCTCGCCCTGGTCGGCGGGTCCGTACGGGACGCTCTGCTCGGGAGGCTCGGCAACGACCTCGACTTCACCACCGACGCCCGTCCCGAGGACGTGCTGAAGATCGTCCGCCCGTGGGCCGAGGCGGTCTGGGAGGTCGGGATCGCGTTCGGCACGGTGGGGGCCCAGAAGGGCGGCTACCAGATCGAGGTGACGACGTACCGCTCCGAGGCGTACGACCGCACCTCGCGCAAGCCGGAGGTCTCCTACGGCGACTCCATCGAGGAAGACCTCGTACGCCGTGACTTCACCGTCAACGCCATGGCCGTCGCGCTGCCGGAGAAGGAGTTCATCGACCCGCACGGGGGCCTGGACGACCTCGCCGCCCGGGTGCTGCGCACGCCGGGCACCCCGGAGGACTCCTTCTCCGACGACCCGCTGCGGATGATGCGCGCCGCCCGCTTCGCCGCCCAGCTGGACTTCGAGGTGGCCCCCGAGGTCGTGGCCGCCATGACGGAGATGGCCGAGCGGCTCGACATCGTCTCCGCCGAGCGGGTCCGGGACGAGCTGAACAAGCTCATCCTCTCCGCGCACCCCCGCAAGGGCCTCAGCCTGCTCGTGGACACCGGTCTCGCCGACCGGGTGCTGCCCGAGCTGCCCGCGCTGCGCCTGGAGAGCGACGAGCACCACCGGCACAAGGACGTGTACGAGCACTCCCTGACCGTGCTGGAGCAGGCCATCGACCTGGAGGAGGACGGCCCCGACCTCGTGCTGCGGCTCGCCGCGCTCCTGCACGACATCGGCAAGCCGCGCACCCGGCGCTTCGAGCCGGACGGCCGGGTCTCCTTCCACCACCACGAGGTGGTCGGCGCGAAGATGACCAAGAAGCGGCTGACCGCGCTGAAGTACTCCAACGACATGGTCAAGGACGTCTCGCGGCTGGTGGAGCTGCATCTGCGGTTCCACGGCTACGGCACCGGGGAGTGGACCGACTCCGCCGTGCGGCGCTACGTCCGGGATGCCGGCCCACTGCTGACACGGCTGCACAAGCTGACCCGCTCGGACTGCACCACCCGCAACAAGCGGAAGGCGAGCGCGCTGTCCCGCGCGTACGACGGGCTGGAGCAGCGCATCGCCCAGCTCCAGCAGCGGGAGGAGCTGGACGCCATCCGCCCGGATCTGGACGGCAACCAGATCCAGGAGGTCCTCGGCATCCGACCGGGACCCGCCGTGGGCCGCGCGTACAAGTTCCTGCTGGAGCTGCGGCTGGAGAACGGCCCGATGGAGCATGACGCGGCCGTCGCCGCGCTCAAGGAGTGGTGGGCCGAGCAGCAGGACTGAACCGGCGGGCGTCATGTTTCACGTGAAACATGACCTCGCTCCAGCCGTCATGGAGGGGCGGTGTTTCACGTGAAACACCGCCCCTCCGTCATACCCGCCGCCAGCGCGCGAGCGCCGCGGCCGAGAGCGCGTAGAGCCCCGCGACGACGAAGATGAGCAGCGGGGAGCGGCCGTCCGGGGGCAGTATCAGCGCGGCCACCCCGGCCGCGGCCACGAAGGCGACGTTGAAGAGCATGTCGTAGAGGGAGAAGATCCGCCCCCGGTACGTGTCGTCGACGGACTTCTGGACCACCGTGTCCGTCGCGATCTTGGTCGCCTGCGTGGTGAAGCCCAGGACGAACGCGGCGATCATCGTGGTCTGCGGGGCGAACGGCAGACCCAGGGCCGGCTCCAGCACGGCCGCCGCCCCGGCGCACCCGGCCATCCAGCCGAAGGTGCCGAACCGGGCGGCCGCCCACGGGGTGACCACGGCGGCGGTGAAGAACCCCGCACCGGACACGGCCACCGCGAGGCCCAGCAGGGCCAGCCCCTCGGACTCGGTCGCCGTCCAGGCGTACCGGCTGAGCATCAGCACCATCACGGTCAGGGCCCCGTAGCAGAAGCGCGCCAGGGTCATCGCGGCCAGCGCCCGGGCGGCGGGGCGCCGTCGCGCCAGATGGCGCAGGCCGCTCCAGAGCCCCCGGGCGGTCGAGGCGAGCGCCGCACCGAGCCGCGGCACGGTGACGTCCGGGTCGGGGCCGAGCAGTTCGCGCCCCATGCGCAGCGAGGCGAGCGCCGACGCGAGGTAGAGCGCCGCGCCCAGCAGGACGACGGCGGCGTCGGAGTCGGCGGCCACCAGGCGTACCAGGAAGGCCAGGCCGCCGCCGGTCGTCGCGGCGAGGGTGCCGGCTGTCGGGGACAGGGAGTTGGCGACCACCAGCCGGTCGGCGTCCACCACGCGGGGCAGGGCGGCCGAGAGGCCCGCCAGGACGAAGCGGTTGACGGCGGTCACCGAGAGAGCGGAGGCGTAGAAGAGCCAGTCGGGCACCGAGGCGACCATCAGCAGCGCGGTACCCGCCGCGAGGACGGTCCGCAGGAGGTTGCCGTACAGCAGGACCTGACGGCGCCTCCAGCGGTCGAGGAGCACGCCCGCGAACGGGCCGACGAGCGAGTACGGGAGCAGGAGCACCGCCATGGCGGAGGCGATGGCGGCCGGGGACGCCTGCCGTTCCGGTGAGAAGACGACGTACGCGGCCAGCGCGACCTGGTAGACGCCGTCGGCGCCCTGGGAGAGGAGTCGTACGGCGAGCAGGTGGCGGAAGTGCGTCAGGCGCAGGAGTACGCGCAGATCCCGTACGACAGACATGGCAGCAAGCCTCACACACGGGTGAGGCCCCCGGGCATGCGCCACGGGGGCCTCGACACCTGGAGGACGGGCCTCCGTTCGGAGCGGATCGGCGCCCGCTCCGGACGGGTCCTAGCGCTCGACCTCGCCCTTGATGAACTTCTCGACGTTCTCGCGGGCCTCGTCGTCGAAGTACTGGACCGGCGGGGACTTCATGAAGTACGAGGACGCGGAGAGGATCGGGCCGCCGATGCCGCGGTCCTTGGCGATCTTCGCGGCGCGCAGGGCGTCGATGATGACACCCGCCGAGTTCGGGGAGTCCCACACCTCGAGCTTGTACTCCAGGCTCAGCGGAACGTCACCGAAGGCACGGCCCTCGAGGCGGACGTACGCCCACTTGCGGTCGTCGAGCCAGGCCACGTAGTCCGACGGACCGATGTGGACATTGCGCTCGCCCATGTCCCGGTCGGGGATCTGGGAGGTGACGGCCTGCGTCTTGGAGATCTTCTTGGACTCCAGGCGCTCACGCTCGAGCATGTTCTTGAAGTCCATGTTGCCGCCGACGTTCAGCTGCATCGTGCGGTCCAGGACGACGCCCCGGTCCTCGAACAGCTTCGCCATGACGCGGTGCGTGATGGTGGCGCCGACCTGCGACTTGATGTCGTCACCGACGATCGGCACACCGGCCTCGGTGAACTTGTCCGCCCACTCCTTGGTGCCGGCGATGAACACCGGGAGGGCGTTGACGAAGGCGACCTTGGCGTCGATGGCGCACTGCGCGTAGAACTTCGCCGCCTCCTCGGAACCGACCGGCAGGTAGCAGACGAGGACGTCCACCTGCTTGTCCTTGAGGACCTGGACGACGTCGACGGGCTCCTCGGAGGACTCCTCGATGGTCTGGAGGTAGTACTTGCCGAGACCGTCCAGGGTGTGGCCGCGCTGGACCGTCACACCGGTGGTCGGCACGTCGCAGATCTTGATGGTGTTGTTCTCGCTGGCGCCGATGGCGTCCGCGAGGTCCAGACCCACCTTCTTCGCGTCGACGTCGAAGGCGGCGACGAACTCGACGTCCCGCACGTGGTAGTCGCCGAACTGGACGTGCATCAGCCCCGGCACCTTGCCCGCCGGGTCGGCGTCCTTGTAGTACTCGACGCCCTGCACCAGCGAGGCGGCGCAGTTGCCCACGCCGACGATGGCTACGCGAACCGAACCCATTCCGGTTGCTCCCTGTTTGTTCTCGACGAACCCCTGCGGTGCGCGGGGGTTCACTTGGTGGTGTCGTCGGACGGGTCCGGCCGGGTACTGCCCCCGCGCCGGGGCAGGCCGCCCGTTTCTCCGGATGTCTTGTGCTGCTCCGCGCGGTCCGCCGACGCGTCGGATCCGGACCGCCGCTGGTCCCGGCCCGCCCGCTCGCTCTCGATGAGCTCGTTCAGCCAGCGCACCTCGCGCTCCACGGACTCCATGCCGTGCCGCTGGAGTTCGAGCGTGTAGTCGTCCAGGCGCTCGCGGGTGCGCGCGAGTGAGGCGCGCATCTTCTCCAGCCGCTCCTCCAGCCGGCTGCGGCGGCCCTCCAGCACCCGCATCCGCACCTCACGCTCCGTCTGCCCGAAGAAGGCGAAACGCGCGGCGAAGTGCTCGTCCTCCCAGGAGTCCGGCCCCGTGTGGGACAGAAGCTCCTCGAAGTGCTCCTTACCTTCGGCGGTCAACCGGTAGACGATCTTCGCGCGTCGTCCTGAGAGGGAGGCGGCGAGAGCGTCCTCGGGGGCGCTGCCAGGCTCCTCGATCAGCCAGCCGTTTGCGACGAGCGTCTTGAGGCAGGGGTAGAGGGTGCCGTAGCTGAAGGCGCGGAAGATGCCCAGCGAGGTGTTGAGCCGCTTGCGCAGCTCGTAGCCGTGCATGGGGGCTTCTCGGAGCAGACCGAGGACGGCGAACTCCAGGATGCCGGAGCGCCTGCTCATCAGCCGCCTCCTCCTCCATGTCGCTCGTTATGCCGCCCTGATGTATCGGCTCGATACATCACGACGATAGAGCGGTGCCTCTGTGTCGACAAGTAGGGCGATCGTGAACGGCGTCACATCGTCAATTAGCCGTAGGCGAGTTGCCTGGTTTGGGCGGAACTTCGGCGCAAGGGGGGTTTTGGCCGTGCGTAGTCTGTGCGGCATGCATACCACCGGGAACCACGGGACGACGGGGGAACGTCATCGTCGTGGGTGCATGGCGGGCGGGCCCGGAGGGCTCGTCCGATCCATTTCGGGGGGACCGGAACTCAGCTGCCGCTTCCAGGCGTGAATCGCCTGCCCGAGGAGTAGTCGTTCGATGAGCGAGCACCGTCGTAAACCGCCGCAGCCGCAGGGTGGCGGCCGCGCCGCGGCCCGGCGCGCTGCCCAGCAGCCTGGCCGCCGGTCGGCCCCGGCGCGGGATGTCAGTACAGGATCGCCTTCCGACCCGTACGGCGAGGCGCGGCCCTACGGCGGTCGCGCCGAGGCGCGGCGGGCGGCCCAGCGCGGCAGCCGGCGGCGCGGCGCCGAGGGCGCGGGTGGCGCCGGGGGCTACGGCGGCGGCCGCCGAGGCACCGGTGGCGGCGGCCGGGGACCCGGCGGTCGCGGTCCCGGCGGTGGCCGGCCCGGCAAGAAGCGGCTGATCGACTACCCGCGGCACGACAAGTACGGCTGGCGCCGCTGGGTGCCGTCCTGGAAGCTCGTGAGCGGGCTCTGCCTCTCCTTCCTCGCCCTGATGCTGGGCGGTGCGACGCTCGCCTACGGCATGGTGGGACTGCCGGACCCGGACAAGGCCGCCACGGCGCAGAACAACGTCTACTACTGGGACGACGGCTCGCAGATGGCCGCGACCGGTGGTGAGGTCAACCGGCAGATCATCGCCTACAGCGAGATCCCCCAGGCCATGCAGGACGCCGTGGTCTCCGCCGAGAACAAGACCTTCTGGACGGACTCCGGCATCGACCCGATGGGCATCGGCCGCGCCCTGTTCAACATGGCGACGGGCGGTGAGACCCAGGGCGGCTCGACCATCACCCAGCAGTACGTCAAGAACAACCGGCTCAACAACCAGTCGCAGACCCTGGACCGGAAGTTCAAGGAGCTGTTCATCTCCATCAAGGTCAACTCCGAGTTGTCCAAGAAGGAGATCATGGCCGGCTACCTGAACACCTCGTACTTCGGGCGGGGCGCGTACGGCATCCAGGCGGCGGCGCGCACGTACTACGGCGTGGACGCCAAGGACCTCAAGGTGGAGGAGTGCGCGTTCCTCGCCTCCCTGCTCAAGGGCTCCACGTACTACGACCCCGCCGGCGCTCCGGAGATCGACCCCGAGGCGACTGCCCAGGCGAATCTCGAACGGGCGACGAAGCGCTGGAACTGGATCCTCGACGAGATGGTGAAGGACGGGAAGCTCGACGCCGCCAAGCGGGCCGGGCTCAAGGACTTCCCGGACCCCGATCCGCCGCAGAAGCAGGCGAAGCTGGGCGGGCAGATCGGCTACCTGGTCGACCTCGCCAAGGCCTACTTCATCAACAACAACGACCAGGGGATCACCGCCGAGGACTTGTCCCAGGGCGGCTACGAGATCAGGACGACCTTCGACAAGGAGCGGGTCGAGGCTCTCGAGAAGACCATCAAGAACGTCTACGAGAAGCACATCGACCCGGAGAAGCGTCCCAAGACCGACACCCATGTCCAGTTCGGCGGCGCGTCCGTCGACCCGGCGACCGGTGCGATCGTCGCCATCTACGGCGGTCAGGACGCGACGAAGCACTTCACGAACAACGCCGACCAGACGGGTGCGCAGGTCGGTTCGACGTTCAAGCCCTTCGTGCTCGCCGCGGGCATGACGCACGGTGTCAGGGACCCGAACAAGGGGCCTGATCAGGGACCCGAGAGCCGCACGATCATCGACCCCGACACGGCCATCTACAGCGGCAAGAACAAGCTGAAGATCAGGAAGTACGACCGCAGCATCTGGCACGACGAGAACGGCAAGGAGTGGCTGCAGGTCAACGACGACGACAAGGACTACCCGGACATCGACCTTCGCGAGGCGATGATCCACTCCGCCAACTCGCCATTCGTGCAGCTCGGCATGGACATCGGCATCGAGCAGGTCCGGCAGACGGCCGTCAAGGCGGGCCTCCTGGAGAGCAGCCTCGCCAAGGGCAACGTGCCGTCGTTCTCCATCGGCATCTCCGACCCGAGCGCCATCCGCATGGCCGCCGCCTACGGGACCTTCGCGTCCAACGGCGAGCAGCGGGACCCGTTCTCCGTCACCGAGGTGAAGAAGAACGGCGTCGTCATCTACAAGCACGAGGACAAGGCCGAGCGCGCGTTCTCGACCGCCGTCAGCAGCAACATCACCGACGTGCTCGTCGACGTCGTGGAGAAGGGCACCGGTAAGAAGGCCCGCCTGGACGGCCGCCCCGCCGCGGGCAAGACCGGCACCACGGACGGCAACAAGTCGGCCTGGTTCGTGGGGTACACCCCGCAGCTCGTGACGGCGATCGACATGTACCGCCTCGACGACAACGCCGCGAACAAGAACCGCAAGTTCGAGGAGATGTTCGGCACGGGTGGCCGTGAGAAGGTCCACGGTTCGTCCTTCCCGTCCGAGATCTGGAAGGCGTACATGACCGAGGCCCACAAGGGCGAGCCGGTCAAGCAGTTCCCCGCGCCGGAGAAGCTGGACGCCGAGCCCGTGTACGGCGGTGGCGCGAAGAGCCCGGAGCCGACGCCGAGCGAGCAGCCGTCGCCCTCCGCTTCGCCGTCCACCTCCCCGTCGCCCTCGCCCAGCAAGTCCAAGGAAGAGGAGAAGCCAGGCAAGCCGGACAAGTCCTGCGACCCGTTCGACTGGGACTGCGCGACCGCCACGGGCGGCACGGCCGACGGCGGCACGACGGACGGCACCGACACCGGAGGGACGACCACCGGCGGCGACGGCGGTCTCACCGAGGGCGGTACCACGACGGGCGGCGAGACCAGTCCGTCACCGGAGACCGGCGGCAACGGCAACGGCGGGAACAACGGTGGCGGAGGCGACAGCGGCACAGGCGGCTGGTGGGGCGGCACGGACGGCTAGCGCCGCCTACCCGTCCCGGTTCCCGAAGGAGCCGCCGGCGCTCCCGTAGAGGCCGGATGCGAGGGTCGTCGCACCCCGTACGCGCACCACGCGCGCGTACACGGGTGCGGCGGCCCTCGCCGCGTTTCGCGGACGCAGGACCGCTGCGCGGCGGCCCTTGTTCCAGCGCGTGCCACCGCGGCTGGGCGCCGCCGTTCCGGCCGCAGGACCGCCGGTGTGCGCCGCCGTCCCGGCACGCACGACCGCTGCTGGGCGGCCGCCGTCCCGGTACGCACGACCGCCGCTGGGCGGCCGCCCTCCCGGCACGTGCCGCCGCCGGTCCGCGCCGCCCCTCCGGCCCGTACGGCAGGATGTCCCCCATGCCGAGCCCACAGCAGACGCCAGCGAACACGAGCGTCCCCCACGACCGGCGGCCCGTCGTGTGCCCCACCCGCCAGGACGAGGTCGCCGCCGCGGGCAGCGAGCTGATCGGCGGCCCGGTCGGCCGGCGCGCCCGGCTCGGCGCCGACGTGCTCACGCCCGTACGGGTCGTCGTACTGGTCGCGCTCGGCATGTTCGCGCTCGGCATGGTGCAGAAGCTGCCCTGCTACAACTGGGCCTGGTTCCGCGGCGCCGCGTCCCAGTACACCCACGCCTGCTACTCGGACATCCCGCACCTGTTCGTCGCGCGCGGCTTCTCCGAGGGCCTCACCCCGTACTTCGACCGGATCGCCGGCGACATGCAGTACCTGGAGTACCCCGTGCTCACCGGCCTGTTCATGCAGGTCGCGGCGTGGCTGACGCCGGGCTTCGGAGACCTCCAGCAGCGGGAGCAGATGTACTGGATGGTCAACGCGGGCATGCTGCTCGTCTGCACGGCCGTCATCGCCGTGTGCGTCGCCCGGACCCACCGGCGGCGCCCGTGGGACGCCCTGCTCGTCGCGCTCGCGCCGGCGTTCGCGCTGACCGCCACCATCAACTGGGACCTGTTGGCCATCGCCCTGACCGCCGCGGCGATGCTGATGTGGAGCCGGGGCCGCGCCCTGGCGTTCGGGGTGCTGCTGGGCCTCGCCACGGCCGCGAAGCTCTATCCGTTCCTGCTGCTCGGGCCGCTGCTGGTGCTGTGCTGGCGGACCGGGAAGTGGCGCGAGTTCGCGGCCGCCCTGCTCGGCACCGCGGGCGCGTGGCTGGTGGTGAACCTGCCCGTCATGGTGCTCGCCCCGGAGGGCTGGAAGCGGTTCTACGTCTTCAGCCAGGAGCGCAGCGTCGACTTCGGCTCCTTCTGGCTGATCCTCACGCAGCGCTTCGGCCTGGACGTGCGGATCGAGACGGTCAACACGACCGCGAGCGCGCTGATGCTCCTGGCGTGCGCCGGGATCGCCGCGCTGGCGCTCGCCGCCCCGCGCCGCCCGCGCTTCGCGCAGCTGGCGTTCCTCGTGGTGGCGGCGTTCATCCTCACCAACAAGGTCTACTCGCCGCAGTACGTGCTGTGGCTGATCCCGCTCGCCGCGCTGGCCCGGCCGCGCTGGCGGAGCTTCCTGGTGTGGCAGGCCTGCGAGGTGGCCTACTTCCTGGGCATCTGGATGTACCTGGTGTACGTCACCACCGAGCACAAGCACGGCCTGCCGCAGGAGGGCTACCACTTCGCGATCGCCCTGCACCTCGCAGGCACGCTGTACCTGTGCGCCATGATCGTCCGGGACGTCCTGCGGCCCGAGCGGGACACCGTACGGCTCGACGGCTCGGACGACCCTTCAGGCGGCGTACTGGACGGCGCCGAGGACGTCTTCACGGTGGGCCGGGCGGCGCGGGCGGAGCGGTGGGACGGGCCCGCGGACGCACCGGCGGCCGGACAGCGCGCGGACGCGGCCGGGTAGCGGGAGATCCGGACGCCCGGCAGGGCGGACACCGAGGGGCCCCGCGCCATGACGGCGCGGGGCCCCTCGGCGTACAGCGGCTCTAGCGGTCGACGAGCCGGTCGTACTGCGTCGTCGTGTGCCGCAGGTGCGCGACCAGTTCGTCGCCGACCTGCGGCTCCTGCGCGTCCGCGGGGACGAACAGGATGGACACCTGCATGTGCGGCGGCTCGGCGAACCAGCGCTGCTTGCCCGCCCACACGAACGGAGAAAGGTTCCGGTTGACCGTGGCCAGGCCGGCGCGGGCCACGCCCTTGGCGCGCGGCATCACGCCGTGCATGGCCTTCGGCGCCTCCAGGCCCACCCCGTGCGAGGTGCCGCCCGCGACGACGACCAGCCAGCCGTCGGACGCCGCCCGCTGCTGCCGGTAGCCGAAGCGGTCGCCCTTGGAGACGCGGGTGACGTCGAGGACCGCGCCCCGGTACTGCGTCGCCTCGTGGTCGCCCAGCCACAGCCGCGTACCGATGCGCGCGCGGAAGCGGGTCTGCGGGAACTGCTGCTGGAGACGCGCCAGCTCCTCCGCCCGCATGTGGCTGACGAACATCGTGTGCAGCGGCAGCCGGGCGGCCCGCAGCCGGTCCATCCAGCCGATGACCTCCTCGACGGCGTCCGAGCCGTCGGTGCGGTCCAGCGGCAGGTGCAGGGCGAAGCCCTCCAGCCGCACGTCCTCGATCGCGGAGTGCAGCTGCGCCAGCTCGTGCTCCCCGATGCCGTGCCGCTTCATCGAGCTCATGCACTCGATGACCACGCGCGCGCCCACCAGGGCGTGCACGCCGTCGACGGACGACACGGACCGGATGACCCGGTCCGGCAGCGGCACCGGCTCCTCACCCCGCCGGAACGGCGTCAGCACCAGCAGGTCTCCGCCGAACCAGTCCTTCATCCGGGCCGCCTCGTAGGTGGTGCCGACGGCGAGCATGTCGGCGCCGAAGCGGTTCACCTCTTCCGCGAGGCGCTCGTGGCCGAAACCGTAGCCATTGCCCTTGCAGACCGGGATGATCCCGGGGAACTGGTCGATCACGGACTTCTGATGCGCCCGCCAACGAGCGGTGTCGACGTACAGGGTGAGCGCCATGGCCGGTCCGGACCCTTTCTGTGGCTGTGGGTGTCGGGGTGGGTGAGTGGGGTGGGAGGTGTACGAGCGTACGGAACCGCCGCGGCTCAGCGGCGCGACATGTAGATGTCCAGCGCCTTGTGCAGCAGCTTGTTGAGCGGGAAGTCCCACTCGCCGATGTACTCGACGGCCTCGCCGCCCGTGCCCACCTTGAACTGGATCAGACCGAAGAGGTGGTCGCTCTCGTCGAGCGAGTCGGAGATGCCGCGCAGGTCGTACACGGTCGCGCCCATGGCGTAGGCGTCGCGCAGCATGCGCCACTGCATGGCGTTCGAGGGGCGGACCTCGCGGCCGATGTTGTCCGACGCGCCGTACGAGTACCAGACGTGCCCGCCGACCACGAGCATCGTCGCGGCGGAGAGGTTCACGCCGTTGTGGCGCGCGAAGTAGAGGCGCATCCGGTTGGGGTCCTCGTTGTTGAGGACGGTCCACATGCGCTGGAAGTACGACAGCGGACGCGGCCGGAAGCGGTCGCGGACAGCCGTGATCTCGTACAGCCGCTGCCACTCCGGCAGGTCGTCGTAGCCGCCCTGGACGACCTCGACACCGGCCTTCTCGGCCTTCTTGATGTTCCGCCGCCACAGCTGGTTGAAGCCCTTGAGGACGTCGTCCAGGGAGCGGTTGGCCAGCGGGACCTGGAAGACGTAGCGGGGCTGCACGTCGCCGAAGCCGGCGCCGCCGTCCTCGCCCTGCTGCCAGCCCATCTTGCGCAGCCGGTCGGACACCTCGAAGGCGCGCGGCTCGATGTGCGTCGCCTCGATGTCGCGCAGGCGCTTGACCTCGGGGTCCTGGATGCCGGACTTGATCGCGGGGGCGTCCCAGCGGCGGATCACGACCGGGGGGCCCATCTTGACCGAGAACGCGCCCTGGTTCTTCAGGTGCTGGAGCATCGGCTGCAGCCAGTCGTCCAGGTTCGGCGCGTACCAGTTGATCACCGGGCCCTCGGGCAGGTAGGCGAGGTACCGCTTGATCTTCGGCAGCTGCCGGTACAGCACTAGGCCCACGCCCACGAGCTGGTCGTTCCGGTCGAACCAGCCCAGGTTCTCCGAGCGCCACTCGGTCTTGACGTCGGCCCACGCCGGAACCTGGCAGTGACTCGCCGCCGGGAGGCTCTGGATGTAGGCCAGATGCTGTTCTCGGCTGATGGTCCTCAGGGTCAGGCTCATGCGGGGCGCTCCTCGGCAGGTGTGTCCCCCATCGGTACAGGGGTTCCAGCTCTCGCGCCGAAGCCTACTGGCACGCGGAGCGCCCCGGCCGGGCCTGGTACCGCGGGGCTAGCCGATCACTCCGCCGAACAGGCCACCGCGGGCCATCCCGAGGAAGAAACCGACCGCCGCGGCGCCGAGCCCGATGATCAGGAAGGTCCTCTCCCGGGTGGTCACGGAGATGTACTGGCCGTAGGCGCCCGTGAGTATGCCGATGAGCCCCGCCCACGAGGCGACCAGGTGGAGGCTGTGGAACTGCGCCGTGACGAAGGCGAGCACACCGAGGCCCAGGGTCACGGCCATCAGGGTGTCCTGGAGCGGATGCGGCTTGCCGTCCGTGGCGAAGAGGGAAGAGGAGGGATGACGCTGGAATGCCTGGGCCATGAGGCACCTCCTGGCTTGCCGGAGGGCGGCGCACTGCGGCGCCGCCCGGACCCGATGTGTACAGATTGCGTCCGCTGACCACCGGATTTCAACCGGAAGCCGCCGTGCGGGTACTCTGTACGGTCTGCACCGGTGTCTGCCCATGCCCGGAAACGCACCAGCCCCTGGTTCGCGCCAGTCGCCGGTCCGCTGTCCGGGGCCGTTTGTCAGTGGGCACGGCTACCGTTGCGTACGCATCACGACCCTCCTGCCACGGAACGACCGTGGCCGCTGAGTCCAAAGGAGGTGGGTTCCACATGCGTCACTACGAGGTGATGGTCATCCTCGACCCCGATCTCGAGGAGCGCGCTGTCTCCCCGCTGATCGAGAACTTCCTCTCCGTCGTCCGTGAGGGCAACGGAAAGGTGGAGAAGGTCGACACCTGGGGCCGTCGTCGTCTCGCTTACGAGATCAAGAAGAAGCCCGAGGGCATCTACTCGGTCATCGACCTGCAGGCCGAGCCTGCGGTCGTCAAGGAGCTCGACCGCCAGATGAACCTGAACGAGTCGGTCCTCCGGACCAAGGTCCTCCGCCCCGACACCCACTGAGCTTCCCGCTCACTGGTCATCGGGTCCGAGTAGCAGCAGCAAGCAGCCAGAAGCAAACCCGCCGAGAGGTTCCCCATGGCAGGCGAGACCGTCATCACGGTCGTCGGCAATCTTGTCGACGACCCCGAGCTGCGCTTCACCCCTTCCGGTGCGGCGGTCGCGAAGTTCCGTGTCGCGTCCACCCCCCGCACCTTCGATCGCCAGACCAATGAGTGGAAGGACGGCGAGAGCCTGTTCCTGACCTGCTCGGTCTGGCGCCAGGCGGCGGAGAACGTCGCCGAGTCGCTCCAGCGGGGCATGCGCGTCATCGTGCAGGGCCGGCTGAAGCAGCGGTCCTACGAGGACCGCGAGGGCGTCAAGCGCACGGTCTTCGAGCTGGACGTCGAGGAAGTCGGTCCGAGCCTCAAGAACGCCACGGCCAAGGTCACCAAGACCGCCGGCCGCGGTGGTCAGGGCGGCTACGGCGGCGGTCCGCAGGGCGGCCAGGGCGGCCAGGGCGGCTGGGGCGGTGCCCCGGGCGGCCAGCAGGGCGGCGGCGCTCCCGCCGACGACCCCTGGGCCTCCAGCGCGCCGGCCGGCGGCCAGCAGGGCGGCGGCCAGGGCGGCTGGGGCGGCAGCTCCGGCGGCGGCTACTCGGACGAGCCCCCCTTCTAGGGCCGGGCTCGTACCCCACTTCTTGATCACACAGGAGAAACACCATGGCGAAGCCGCCTGTGCGCAAGCCTAAGAAGAAGGTCTGCGCGTTCTGCAAGGACAAGACCGCGTACGTGGACTACAAGGACACGAACATGCTGCGGAAGTTCATTTCCGACCGCGGCAAGATCCGTGCCCGTCGCGTGACCGGCAACTGCACGCAGCACCAGCGTGACGTCGCCACGGCCGTCAAGAACAGCCGTGAGATGGCGCTGCTGCCCTACACGTCCACCGCGCGATAAGGAAGGGTGACCTACTAATGAAGATCATCCTTACCCACGAGGTCTCCGGCCTCGGTGCGGCCGGCGACGTCGTCGACGTCAAGGACGGCTACGCTCGCAACTACCTGGTCCCGCGTGGTTTCGCGATCCGCTGGACCAAGGGTGGCGAGAAGGACGTGGCGCAGATCCGCCGCGCCCGCAAGATCCACGAGATCGCGACGATCGAGCAGGCCAACCAGATCAAGGCCCAGCTCGAGTCCGTCAAGGTGCGCCTGGCCGTTCGCTCCGGCGACGCCGGCCGTCTGTTCGGCTCCGTCACCCCGGCTGACATCGCCTCGGCGATCAAGTCCGCCGGTGGCCCGGAGGTCGACAAGCGCCGTGTCGAGCTCGGTGCGCCGATCAAGACCCTGGGCTCGCACCAGGTGTCCGTGCGTCTGCACCCCGAGGTCGCCGCGAACCTCGGTGTCGAGGTCGTCGCTGCCTGAGCACTGCCTTCGCAGAGCTGAGCGCTGAAGGGCCGCACCCGCTGGGGTGCGGCCCTTCGTCATGTTTCACGTGAAACGGTGGCGGGGCGAAGGTCTCGGGCCGTGATGTTCCACGTGAGACATCACGACCTCCACGGCGGGTCCAGCCGGGTCCGCGTCCGTCAGCGGGTGGCGCCGGTGACGAGCCAGCGACCGGAGCGCATCCGCAGCCAGAGCGTCACCATCCGGGTGGTCATCATCAGCGTCATCGCCCACCACAGGGCCGTGAGACCTCCCCCGAGGACGGGGACGAGCAGGGCCACCGGGGCGAACACCGCCAGGGTGACCACCATCGCGCCCGCCAGGTACGGCCCGTCGCCCGCGCCCATGAGGACCCCGTCCAGGACGAAGACCACCCCGGCGATCGGTTGGGAGAGCGCAACGACCAGCAGAGCGGGCAGCAGCGTGTCCCGTACGGCCTGGTCGCCCGTGAAGAGCGGGATGAACAGCGGCCGGGCCGCGACCACCAGGACGCCCAGTACGACACCCGAGGCGACGCCCCACTGCACCATTCGGCGGCAGACGGCGCGGGCGCCGTCCGTGTCGCCCGCGCCCAGGTAGCGGCCGATGATGGCCTGGCCCGCGATGGCGATGGCGTCCAGGGCGAAGGCCATCAGGCTCCACAGCGACAGGATGATCTGGTGTGCGGCCACCGGTACGTCACCGAGACGGGCGGCGATGGCTGTCGCGATCATCAGTACGGCCCGCAGGGACAGCGTGCGGATCAGCAGGGGCACGCCGGCCTGGGCGCTGGCGCGGATGCCGGCGACATCCGGGCGGAGCGACGCGCCGTGGCGGCGGGCGCCGCGGACGACCACGACGAGGTACGCGAGAGCCATGCCGCACTGGGCGATGACGGTGCCCCAGGCGGAGCCGGCGATGCCGAGTCCGGCGCCGTAGACGAGCGCCACGTTGAGGGCGGCGTTCGCGCTGAACCCGGCGATCGCCACGTACAGCGGCGTCCTCGTGTCCTGGAGGCCGCGCAGTACCCCGGTGGCGGCGAGCACGATGAGCATCGCGGGGATGCCGAAGCTGGAGATCCGCAGATACGTGGTGGCGTGCGGAGCAGCGGTGCCGGACGCCCCGAAGGCGTCGACCACCCAGGGGGCGGTCGGCAGGGTCACCGCGACGACGGCCAGGCCGAGGAAGAGGGCGAGCCAGATGCCGTCCATGCCCTGGCGGATGGCGGCGGGCAGGTCTCCGGCGCCCACCCGCCGGGCGACGGCCGCTGTCGTGGCATAGGCGAGGAAGACGAAGACGCTGACCGCGGTGGACAGCAGGGCCGCGGCGACGCCCAGACCGGCCAGCTGGGAGGTGCCGAGGTGACCGACCACAGCGCTGTCCACGAGGACGAAGAGGGGCTCGGCGACCAGAGCGCCGAACGCCGGTACGGCGAGGGCGAGGATCTCGCGGTCGTGTGAGCGGCCGGGGTGGGAGGGTGCCGGGTCAGCCTGGGTCATGCGGGCAATCTAATCGTCCACAGGTAAGAGATGCAACAGCATAGTGATCCTTACTTGTGGAGAGGGTGGCGGCTGCTCCCTGCGCTGTTTGTGCGGATCTTGAATCTGTGGGGAAACTTTTTCTCCCCCACAGCCCGTGGATGGAAAAACCGCAGGTCAGCGAAGCTCTTCTGCCGAGGCTATGAGTTTGTCCACACGACTGTCCCCCGCTCCGTGCACAGGTTCCGGGGAGTTCTCCACAGCATCGGGCCGTTCACCCACAGGCCCTGTGGATAACCAGATTGGCTGACGGTGCCCGCGGGCCTACCGTGGTCCGGCGCCCGACGTGCCGCGAGGTGGAGTTGGTGCCTCTTGATTGTCAGAGCCGTGGCGTAGACATGTGACACGGCGAGGTCCGCGGTGCGGACGGGAGGAGGTGGGCCGGTGACCATTCCGGAGCCCTTGGACGATCCCTGGACCGACAGCGGCCCGAGCGACCGTCTGCCCGTATCCCGCCAGCGCGGCGCCGAAGCCCCTGTGGGCGGCGGCCGGGGCGGGGGCCGCGGACGGGGCCGCGAGGACCAGCACGAGCGGGGCAGCGAGAGCGGCCCGTGGGACAGCGGCGCCGGCGGCTTCGAGCGCGTGCCTCCGCAGGACCTGGACGCCGAGCAGTCCGTGCTCGGCGGCATGCTCCTCTCCAAGGACGCCATCGCCGACGTCGTGGAGATCCTCAAGGGCCACGACTTCTACCGTCCGGCCCACGAGACGATCTACCAGGCCATCCTGGACCTGTACGCCAAGGGCGAGCCGGCCGACCCCATCACCGTGGGCGCCGAACTCACCAAGCGCGGCGAGATCACGAGGGTGGGCGGCGCGTCGTACCTCCACACCCTGGTGCAGTCCGTCCCCACGGCGGCCAACGCCTCGTACTACGCGGAGATCGTCCACGAGCGCGCGGTCCTGCGCCGGCTCGTGGAGGCCGGCACCAAGATCACGCAGATGGGATACGCGGCCGACGGCGACGTCGACGAGATCGTCAACCAGGCCCAGGCGGAGATCTACGCGGTCACCGAACAGCGCACCAGCGAGGACTACCTCCCGCTGAGCGACATCATGGAGGGCGCCCTCGACGAGATCGAGGCGATCGGCTCCCGCAGCGGTGAGATGACCGGTGTGCCCACCGGCTTCACCGACTTCGACTCGCTGACCAACGGCCTCCACCCCGGGCAGATGATCGTCATCGCGGCCCGTCCCGCCATGGGCAAGTCCACCCTGGCGCTGGACTTCGCCCGCGCCTGCTCGATCAAGCACAACCTGCCGAGCGTCATCTTCTCCCTGGAGATGGGCCGCAACGAGATCGCGATGCGTCTGCTGTCCGCCGAGGCGCGGGTGGCGCTCCACCACATGCGGTCCGGGACGATGACGGACGAGGACTGGACTCGCCTGGCCCGGCGCATGCCGGACGTCTCCCAGGCCCCGCTGTACATCGACGACTCCCCGAACCTGTCGATGATGGAGATCCGCGCCAAGTGCCGCCGCCTGAAGCAGCGGAACAACCTCAAGCTCGTCGTGATCGACTACCTCCAGCTGATGCAGTCCGGCGGCTCCCGCCGCGCCGAGAGCCGCCAGCAGGAGGTCTCGGACATGTCCCGTAACCTCAAGCTCCTCGCGAAGGAGCTGGAGATCCCGGTCATCGCCCTGTCGCAGCTGAACCGAGGTCCGGAGCAGCGCACGGACAAGAAGCCCATGGTGTCCGACCTCCGCGAGTCCGGCTCGATCGAGCAGGACGCCGACATGGTGATCCTGCTGCACCGCGAGGACGCGTACGAGAAGGAGTCCCCGCGCGCGGGCGAAGCCGACCTCATCGTCGCCAAGCACCGAAACGGCCCCACGGCCACCATCACGGTCGCCTTCCAGGGCCACTACTCCCGCTTCGTGGACATGGCCCAGACCTGATCCTCCCGGGGCGGGGCCGGGGCATGCTCATTTGTCACAGTGCTCGGCGGGCTCCTTGCGGGCGGGCACCTCGTCACCGAGGTCCTCGCCGTCCGCCCTTTCGTGCTCCGCCGCGCGGAGCCCGTCCGGATCGCGCAACCACTGCCGCCCGTCGCTGTCGATGAACTGGACGGCCCGGAGCGGGGCCCCGCCCTGCTCGATCCCGAAACTGTTCTGAAGGTATCGGTCGACGGCGCGGTGATCGAAGACCATTCGGGTACAGGGCGGGATGGTCGAGAAGGCCATGAAGACATCGTCGTGCTCGGTCGGGTCGATGTTCGCGTCCGGTGCGTGCCACCACAGCTCGATGTTGGTCACCGGGTCCAGCGAGCGGTTCACCAGGACGATCGTCTCGGAGAGCTCGCCGGCCGGCTCGGTCCAGTAGCCGACCCTTCCGGCCTGCTGGCGCTCGTCCTGCTCCAACTGCCTGCGCGTGGCCTCCACGCTCGACGACGCCACCGTGGCACTGAAGAACAGGCCGATCGCGGCCGCGAGGGCCGACAAGGCGGTGGCCCAGGGGACCAGGGCCTCGCCGAGGCTGCGGGTCTGTCGTGCCGCCCTCGGCGATGCGCCGGTAGCCGGACGGCTGCGTCGTGCTTGGAGGCGACGGGCCCTGACGGTGGAGGAGGTTGGACGATGCGCCACACCTTCACCATTGGGCAGAAGACGCCGTCCTGCCAGTGGATGTGGTCCTTCTTGGAGTCGGGCACGCCGGTTCGCGCCCCGTAGCGGGAGGGTGCCGCTGCTGTGCGAGAACCGGGGGGCCGTTGCGCGTGGGGAAATCCGTTGCCCGGGTGGGCTGTCTTCGCTCAGGATGCGGGGATGCTGAGGCTGTGCGGGGGCCCTGGCCCGGTCGGGGGCGTGGGCGGGTGATCGGGGCGCTGGTCGCCGGGGCCGTCGCCGGGCTGGGGATCGCCGTGCCGGTGGGGGCCGTCGGGGCGTACCTCGTGGCCGTGAGCGCGCGGACCTCGTGGAGGACCGGTGCCTGCGCCGCGCTGGGGGTGGCCACCGCCGACGGGGTGTACGCGCTGGCCGCGACGCTGGGCGGCTCCGTGCTCGTACCACTGCTGGAGCCCGTCATGGGGCCGCTGCGCTGGGTCTCGGTCCTCGTGCTGGTCGGGCTGGCGGTGAAGGGCACCCTGAGCGCGGTCGGGCGGTACCGGGCGGGGCCGGGATCCGGGGCCGGACCGGACCGCGGGGACTTCGGGCCCGGGCGGGCCTACCTGGCGTTCCTCGGGATCACCCTGCTGAACCCGATGACGATCGTGTACTTCGCCGCCCTGGTGATCGGTGGCGGCTCCGCCGGGCTGGGGAGCGCGTCGGAGCGTGCCCTCTTCGTGGTCGCCGCGTTCGCCGCGTCCGCGGGCTGGCAGCTGTTCCTCGCCGGCGGCGGTGCGCTGCTCGGGCGGGCGCTGACCGGCGAACGGGGCAGGCTGGCCACCGCTCTGGTGTCCAGCGCCCTCATCGCCGGTCTCGCCCTCCACCTGCTCGTGGCCGGGGCCTGAGCGCCGCCTCAGGTGACGGCGAGGATGGTCGCGGCGGTGACCGCCGCCATCGTCGCCTGCATGTCGCGGATCGCCCGGCGCACACTGTCCGCCGCCCACTCCCCCTCCGCGATCACCGCCATCCGCGGCTCGATCTCCTTGCGGGGGACGTCCGGGAAGGCGATGCCGTACAGCCGGGCGCCGTGCAGGAGCGCGATCAGCGCCGATGTGCGGTTGTCGGGGCGGGCGCCCTGGACGACGACCCGGTGCAGCCGGTCGCGGAGCTCCCGCTCCACGGTGCCGTCGGCCTCCGGGTAGCGCCGTACCGGGAACAGTCCCAGCGTGCGGTGCTTCTCCTCGACGACGAGGCCGCGTTCACACAGGCGGCGCACCGTCGCCCGGACGACGGTCGGCTGGTCCTTCGCCAGCCAGTCGGTGACCTTCGCGGAGCGGTGGCGCCGGACCCATTCGCCGAGCCGGTCCAGCCGCTCGTCCAGCAGCGCGTCCCCGGTCGGCGTGGTGTCGGTGACGCTCACCTTGCCGGACGCGACCCGCACCCGGTCCCGTACGACCAGCTCGAGCAGTGTGCCGCCCGCCACGGCCCAGCCCGCCGAGGCGCGGTCCTTCGCCACACCGGACTCGTCGTCCAGTGACAGCAGCATGACTTCCTCGCCCAGCGATACGGACATATGGGGCTCCCCTCGGTCCAGTGGTCACTGAGGACGACGCCCGGCGGAGGGCGGGGGTTCCGCGCCGTGCGGTACATCTGGGCCCATGACCTCATCTTCCGTACCGCTGCTGCCCACCACGGAGCGCGCGCTGCTCCACCGGATCGCCGTCGGCCAGGCCGAGGGCCGTGCCCCCTCGCTCATCGGGGCGGTCGCCCGCGGCGGCCGTCTCGTGTGGTCCGGCGCGCGGGGCGATGTCCGCTCCGCCGCCGACACCCAGTACCGGATCGGCTCCATCACCAAGACGTTCACCGCCGTTCTGGTGCTGCGGCTTCGTGACGAGGGCCTGCTGAGCCTGGACGACCCGCTGGAGAAGCACCTGCCCGATACGGGCGTGGGGGACGTGACGATCGCCCAGCTGCTCTGCCATGCCGGCGGTCTGGCGGCAGAGTCGCCGAGCCCCTGGTGGGAGCGCACACCGGGCGAGCTGCGTCCCGCTCTGGCCGACGTGCTCGGGAAGGACCCGCTCGTCCATGTGCCGGGGCGGCGGTTCCACTACTCCAACACCGGTTACACGCTGCTCGGTTCACTGGTCTCCGCCGTGCGGGGCGTTTCGTGGGAGGAGGCGCTGCGGACGGGGATCCTCGAGCCGCTCGGCATGGGACGGACGACATCGCAGCCGGTCGCGCCGTACGCCCCGGGGTGGGCGGTCCACCCCTGGGCGGACGTGCTGCTCTCCGAGCCCGCTGAGGACCTGGGGCTCATGGCCCCGGCCGGGCAGCTGTGGTCGACCGCCGCCGACCTGTGCCGCTTCGCCTCGTTCCTCGCCGAGGGCGACGAGCGGGTGCTGTCAGCGGAGTCGGTACGCGAGATGCGCACGGCCGCGGCGCCGCCCGTGGCAGGCGACTGGGAGGGCGGCTACGGGCTCGGCGTACGCCTGCTGCGGCGCGACGGCCGTACGCTCGTCGGTCACTCCGGTTCGCTGCCCGGGTTCGTCGCCGGGCTGTGGTTCAGTCCCGACGACGACGTGGCCGCCGTCGTGCTGGCCAACGCGACGTCCGGTCCGGAGCCCTGGACGGTGGCCGCCGATCTCGTACAGATCGTCGCCGAGGCCGAGCCGCGCCTCCCGGAGCCGTGGCGCCCCCTGCCGGAGGCCGACAGCGCACTGCTCGCGCTGACCGGCACCTGGTACTGGGGGACGTCACCGTACGGGCTGAAGCTGCTCGGGGACGGCCGAGTGGAACTGCAGCCCCTGCGCGGTGTCGGGCGCGGGTCCCGCTTCCGGCCGCTCCCCGACGGCACCTGGCTCGGACTCGACGGCTACTACGACGGGGAGGTGCTTCGGGTCGTCCGCCGCCAGGACGGCTCGGTGAGCCATCTGGACCTGGGCTCGTTCGTCTTCACACGCGAGCCGTACGGGCCGGCCGACGCCGTCCCGGGCGGGGTCGACGTGGACGGCTGGCGGGGCGGCCGCTGACGTTTCACGTGAAACATCGCTCAGAGCGCCAGCTTGAAACCGACGTGTGAGGCGGTGAAGCCCAGGCGCTCATAGAAGCGGTGGGCATCGGTGCGGGTCACGTCCGAGGTCAGCTGGACCAGGACGCAGTTCTGGCGGCGTGACTCCGCGATGGCCCACTCGAAGAGCTGGGTCCCGAGCCCGGTGCCGCGCGCGTCGGCGTGTATCCGCACCGCCTCGATCAGTGCGCGAGTGGCCCCGCGCCGGGACAGTCCCGGAATCACGGTCAGATGGAGCGTGCCGATGACCTGGCCCTCTCGCACGGCCACGACCAGATGCTGGTTGGGGTCGGCAGCCACCCGCTCGAAGGCGGCCTGGTAGGGGGAGAGGTCGTCGGGAGACTCCCGCTGGGCACCGAGCGGGTCGTCGGCCAGCATGGCCACGATGGCGGGGATGTCCGCAGAGGTCGCGCGCCTGATCTCAAGATCGCTCATGGGGCGGACAGTACCGCCCTGATCGTGGAGACGTGAGCGGATCCGCCGTGATCCGTGGCGCGCGGCACGCCGAAGGCAAGGAACGAACGCCGGGCTGTCCGTCGCGGCACCGCGACGGCTCGCAGGTTCCGTCGCTGCGCCGCGATCAGGCGGGCGGGCCCGTCCGTGCCCGCGCGCCGCCCGCGCGCCGTCCCCGCCTCTCCCGCAGTCGGCGTCCGCGCCGGGTCAGGCCCCAGGGCTTGAGCACGGAGATGGCCGTCATGAAGAGATAGGCGCTGGTGGAGACGAGCGGCGCGGCCACCAGACTGCTGTCCGGCACCCCGGCCGCGGCGGCGTTGGCGATCTCCGGACGCAAGGCGAAGACGGTGGCCGCCGCCGTGACGAGCGTCAGCCAGAACTTGGTCCACACCCAGTAGTGGCGGGCCAGCCCCCAGGATGTGCCGAGGGACAAGACGAGGCCGCTGACCAGGGTGATTGCCGCGACCGGAAGAAGCAGCCAGTCGGCGAACACCCCCATCGCCCGGTAGGCGGCCGACGTCAACGAGGGGTCCGCGGTGGTGTAGGCGGTGAGGCCGAGCGCCAGCAGACCGAGCGAGAGCCCCAGCCAGCTGACGGACACGGCGACATGCACGACGAGCAGGATCCTGCGTACGGGACGCTTGAGAGGTTTCACGTGAAACACGGTCCCGCCGCACGCCCGCCGACCGCGTCTGACCGGGGGAGTAACCGCGGCTACTCGCGTCGGCGTACGGACGCTCCGCCGCGGTCAGCCCAGGTCGGGGGCGTGCATGGCGCGTACGCCCTCGATGTTGCCGTCCAGGTAGTGGCGCAGCGACAGCGGGACGAGGTGCACGGCGGCGATACCGACCCGACTGAACGGGACGCGGACGACCTCGTACTCGCCGACCGGCTCCTCCACCTCGGGGCCGTGCCGACGGCTCAGGTCCATGGACTCCAGACGGCAGACGAAGAAGTGCTGCACCTTCACCCCCGAGACACCGCCGTCCTCGATGTGCTCGACGGTGTCCACGAAGCAGGGCACCACGTCCGTGATCTTCGCGCCGAGCTCCTCGTGCACCTCACGGTGCAGGGCGTCGACGACCGTCGCGTCACCCGGCTCGACGCCGCCGCCCGGCGTCACCCAGTACGGGTCCACTCCGGGCTTGGTCCGTTTGATCAGGATGAGGTCGTCGCCGTCGAGGAGGATGGCCCGGGCGGTGCGCTTGACCACTGGACGTTCGGTCATGGCATGAAAATGGCCCGCCGCGTTCCGCTTGAAACGCCCGCAGGGCCGCGACCCCCGACCGTCACCAGTCGACCGCTGCGCGCAACAGCGTCTCGTGCGCCCGGGTGATGTGCGCCAGAGCCAGCGTGCCGGCGCGCACCACCAGGAAGTACGTCCGCAGGGGAGGCACCTGCGGCTCCAGCAGCGCCACGAGGCGGCCGCTCTCCAGCGCCTCCTCGCACAGGTAGCGCGGCAGGACGGCGAGGCCGGCGCCCGAGGCGGCGACTTCCAGGACGGCGCGCAGATCAGGGACGACGACCGTCGCCGAAGCGGCAGGCTTGGACTCGAAGACCGCCGACCAGTACCGGGTGACGAACGGCAGCGACTCGTGGACCTCGATCACCGGGAGCTGGTCGAGCACCACGGAGCCCTTGCTCAGGAGTACCTCCGGCGCCAGCCGGGCGGCCCAGCGCGGCGCCGCCACCAGGACGTGCTCCTCGTCGCACAGGGGCGTCGCCGTCAGCAGTCCGCCACGCGGCCGCGCCGTGGAGAGGGCCAGGTCGTGGCGGCCCGCGGCCAGCCCGTCCAGGCTCTCCTCGGCGGCGGGGAACAGCGACGTGCGCAGCGTCAGCCCCTCCGCCACGAGGGGCGTCAGCGCGGGTAACGCCCGCAGCGCGAGCAGCTCCGGCGGTCCGGCGAGATGAAGGGTGCGGCCCCCGACCCGCCCGTGCCGCCCGGTCTCGGTGATCGCGACGAGGGCGTCCAGGTGCGGGGCGGCCCGGTGGGCGAGCTCGTCCCCGACCGTCGTGGGGGTGACTCCACGGGCCTGGCGCAGGAACAGCGGCCGTCCGAGCTGCCGCTCCAGCGTGCGGATCTGGCTGGTCACGGCCGGCTGGGAGAGACCGAGGAGGGCCGCGGCGCGGGTGAAGGAGCCGGCGCGGTGCACCGTGACGAAGGTCCGCAGCAGGCCCAGATCCATGCCCCTCCCTCTTCCCGGGCAGCGCCCCCGGGAGCCGTACAACTATAAATATGTCGATAGGTCGCTGTCGCTAGCGTGATTGGACACTGACGTACAGTCAACTAGCCTGGTTCAGACCGGGTTCGGGCACACAAGCAGGACGGTCCGAGCCACGAGGGGGGAGGCTCGGACCGTCCGTTCCGCTCAGCGCCCGTCAGCTGTGACGGGCCGCCTCGTCCAGGGCCCGCAGCACGTCCGTGATCAGATCGTCAGGGTCCTCGGCGCCGACCGAGAAGCGGATGAAGCCGGGCGGCACCGCGTCGCCGCCCCATCGGCCCCGCCGCTCAGCCGTCGAGCGCACACCACCGAAGCTCGTCGCGTCGTCGACCAGCCGCAGCGCCCCGAGGAACCGCTCGGCCTGCTCCCGGCCGGCGAGGACGAACGACACGACCGTCCCGAAGCGGCGCATCTGCCGGGCCGCCACGGCGTGCGACGGGTCGCCGGGAAGGCCCGGGTAGCGCAGACCCGTCACGTCGTCGCGCGTGGCCAGCGCCTCGGCCAGGGCCAGGGCGTTGGCGCACTGCCGGTCGACGCGCAGCTGGAGCGTGGCGAGGGAGCGGTGGGCGAGCCATGCCTCCATCGGGCCGGGGATCGCCCCGACGATCTTCCGCCACCTGCGCACACCGGCGAGCAGTTCCGCGTCGCGGCAGGCGACATGGCCGAGCAGGATGTCGCCGTGCCCGGTCATGCCCTTGGTGTCGCTGGCCACCGAGAAGTCCGCGCCCAGCTCCAGGGGCCGCTGCCCCAGCGGCGTGGCGAGCGTGTTGTCCACCGCGACCAGGGCACCGGCGGCATGCGCGGCGTCCACCATGCGCCGGATGTCGCACACGTCGAGACCGGGGTTCGACGGGGTCTCCAGCCACAGCAGCTTCGCGCCGTCCAGCACGGCCAGCTGCGCGTCGCCGCCGGTCGGCGCGGTGCGGACCTCGATCCCGTACGCCTCCAGCTGCTCGCGCACCAGCGGCAGGGCCTGATAGCCGTCCGCCGGGAGGACCACCGCGTCACCGCTCTTGAGCTGCGAGAACAGCACGGAGGAGATCGCGGCCATGCCGGAGGCGAAGACCACGGTCTCCGCCGTGCTGTCCCCGGGCGCCTCCAGCTCCGCGACGGCCCGCTCCAGCAGCGTCCAGGTCGGGTTCTCGTCACGCCCGTACGTGTACGGGCCCGTCGGCTCGCCCGGCAGATGGAAGTGCGCGGCGAACACCGGGCCCGGCAGCGTCGGCTCGTAGGGGTGGGGCTCGGGCAGGCCGGCCCGCACGGCACGGGTGCCGTCCCCGTGGTGGCGGGCGCCGCCCCCGTGCTCGGGAGCCGCCGCCATCAGTCCCGCCCGTCGGGGAGGACGACGTTGAGGGCCCAGGAGACGACCGAGATGATCAGGCCGCCCAGGACGGCGGTCCAGAACCCCTCGACATGGAAGCCGAGCTCCAGCTCGTCGGCGAGCCAGGAGGTCAGCAGCAGCATCAGGGCGTTCACGACCAGGGTGAACAGGCCGAGGGTGAGGATGAACAGCGGCAGCGTGAGCAGCTTCACCAGCGGCTTGACGAGGAAGTTGACCACGCCGAAGACCAGAGCCACGAGGATGAGGGTGAGCGCCTTGCGGCCGGTGTCCTCACCGGTGAGCGTGATGTCCTGGAGCAGCCAGATGGCCACCGCCAGGGCCCCCGCGTTCGCGAGCGTCTTGACTACGAAATTCATCATGTGTCTGATCGTGGCAGACGTGATCGGACCGAGGCAGGGGCGAACGGGCGATGAAGGCATTCCGACTGGACGAGCTCGAGGCGGAGCGGATCGCCAACGACGGCGCGTACCTGCAGTTCCTGCGGGAGCGGAACATGTCCGTGGGGCTGTACGCGCTCGACGCGGGCCAGCTCGACCCGCAGCGGCCGCACAAGGAGGACGAGGTCTACTTCGTCGTCAGCGGCCGCGGCTCGATCACCGTCGGGACGGAGACCACCCAGGTGGGGCGCGGCAGCGTCGTGTACGTGCCGGCCGGGGTGCCGCACAAGTTCAACCACATCACCGAGGACCTGCGGATCATGGTGGTGTTCTCTCCGCCGGAGAGCTGACGCGCCGCCCGTCCCCTAGGGGACGGTTCGGGGAAGAACAGGGGACGCGGGCCCCCCGCCGGACACCCTCGCGCGCCTAGCATCGAAGGCGTTCACCCGTGGCGACGGGCACGTGGTGACGGGAACGCGGCGGCGCGACGTGGCGACGTGGAGAGACGACCCAGAGAGACGAGGCAGGGCGATGGCGGTAAAGGGACTTCTCAGGGGGCTGCCGTGGTGGGTCAAGTGGGTGGCGATACCGGTGGTCGCCGTCGTCCTCTTCGGAGGCGTGATCGCGAGCGCCGCCTTCATCGTGGTCAGCCTGCTGTTCAAGGCGCTCATCATCGTCGCCCTCGTCGGCGGACTGCTGTACGTCGTACGGAAGTTCAAGGGATCGTCGTCGTCAGCGGACGACCGCTGGTGAGCGCGCCCGGCCGTTAGCCCGGCCGGGGGAACGCCCCTGCTGGAAGCCACCCCCGAACGGGGTCTGCCATTAGAGTGGCAGAGCTTCCGCGGCCCTTCTCTGCAGGGGCTGATGAACGCCTTACCAGCGGTTTGTACGACTGTTGCGACTGTATGCCGCGTGATGTGCAGTACACGCGGAGGCGTACGGCGGTGCCAGCGGCGATCGCTCGTGGGCAACATGCCTGGGGGTGACCTTCGGTCATGGCTTCGACTTCCACTGCCCCAACGCTGATCGGCTCGGTGCAGCGGGCGCTCAGGCTGCTGGAGGCCGTCGGGTCCCATGAGGGCGGGGCCCCCGCCAAGCAGCTCGCCCGCGAGACCGGGCTGCCCCTTCCCACGGCCTACCACCTGCTGCGGACCCTCACCCATGAGGGCTATCTCGTGCGCGACAAAGGGCTGTTCACGCTGGGGGAGGCGGCCCGGCGACTGGCCGCGGCCGGCTCGATGCAGAATCGTCGCAGCAAGATCGAGGATTCCCTGGCGCACTGGCGGGACACGATCGGCGTCCCCGTCTGCTTCGCCGTCTACCGGGACGGCGCGATCGAGCTCGTCGCCGTCTCCGATCACCCTGCCACGACGGCCGCCCCCGGTATGGACGACTGGGCCGAGCGGCGACAGGCCGGAGACGAGTTGGCCATTTCCGTACCCCTGATGAGGGGCGAACGCGCCCATCCCGAGATGCAGAGACTCCGCAGCGAGATCGGGGAGCTTCTACGGTTACTCGCCGTCTCTATCAGTATCTGAAAACTCACTCCTTGTGATCCGCTAGCGCGTGCAGGACCATTACGTCAAGAGGGCCAGGAGGTATCAATCCTGGCCAGTTTTGTCGTGGCTACTGATTTCAGAACTGCATCGAGACATTCATCTACAGCGGGGTACATGATGCGCGAGTCGGTTCAGGCCGAGGTCCTGATGAGCTTCATCGTCTCTGAGGAGCTCTCCTTCAGGATTCCGGTCGAGCTCGGGTACGAGACCAGGGACCCCTTCGCGGTCCGGATGACCTTCCACCTGCCAGGGGACGCGCCGGTGACCTGGACCTTCGGGCGGGAGCTGCTCGTCGACGGGATCAACAGCGCCACCGGTGACGGTGATGTGCGGATCGAACCGACCGAGGCCGAGGAGCTCTCCGATGTCCACATCCGGCTGCGCGTCGGTGCTGATCAGGCCCTGTTCCGAGCCAGTGCGCCGCCCCTGGTGGCCTTCCTCGACCGCACGGACAAGCTGGTGCCGCTGGGCCAGGAGTGCTCGCTCGGCGACTTCGACGAGGGGCTGGACGAGGTACTCGGCCGCATTCTCGCCGACGAAAGCACCGGCTGAGGCGGCGTCAGCGGCACGGCCTCACCGGCACGGACAGGCCCGGCACCCCTGACAGGGGCACCGGGCCTGTCCGCGTGTACGCGACCGTCCACCCGGGCCCTTCCCGCCGGGGACGGTCCCCCGTCACTTCTTGCGGCGCCGCCCCCGGCCCGTACGTGCCGGAGCCGCAGCCGCCGCCGACCCCGATGGCCGGTCCGCCGACACGACGAGCGCCGCCAGCCCCGTGGTCACCGGCACCGACGCCACCAGACCGATCGAGCCGACCAGCGTACGGACGATCTCCTGCGCCACCAGCTCGCTGTTGGCCACCGTCCCCACGCTGCTCTGCGCGATCGAGAACAGCAGCAGCAGGGGCAGCGCGGCACCCGCGTAGGCGAGGACCAGGGTGTTCACCACCGAGGCGATGTGGTCGCGGCCGATCCGGATACCCGCCCGGTACAGGGCGCGCGGCCCCATCTTCGGGTCGGCCTGGTGCAGTTCCCAGACCGCCGAGGTCTGGGTGACCGTCACATCGTCGAGCACACCGAGGGAGCCGATGATCACGCCGGCCAGCAGCAGACCGGACATGTCGATGTTCGGGTACAGCCCGTGGATCAGGCCCGTGTAGTCGTCGGTGTTGCCGCTGAGCATGGCCCAGCCGATGAACAGCGAGCCCAGCAGGCCGATGATCAGCAGCGAGATCAGCGTGCCCAGGACCGCCACGGAGGTGCGGGCACTCAGCCCGTGACTCAGATACAGGGCGATGAGCATGATCGCGCTCGACCCCACCACGGCCACGATCAGAGGGTTGGAGCCCTGCAGGATCGCCGGGAGGATGAAGAACGTCAGGAAGACGAAGCTGGTCCCCAGGGCGATCAGCGCCATCAGACCGCGCAGCCGCCCCACGGCGACCACCGCCAAGGCGAAGATCACCGAGAGCAGCAGCAGCGGGAACTTCCGGTTGACGTCCGTCACCGAGTACTGGAGGTCCTCCGGGGCGTCGGGCGCGTACGCCACCACCACCCCCTGGCCCTGCTTCAACTGCCGGGGGGCGTCGGGCTGCACGATCTCGGTGAACCTGCGGCCCTTGTCCTGACCGCTGGTCACCTCGATGGTCGCGCGCTTGCACTCCCCCTGCTGGGCGTTGACAGCCTCCCTGCCCTGCGGGGTGCTCGTGTCGCCGGTCGGCGGGACCTGCGCGGCGTTCACGTCCTTGCAGTCGACCTGCTCGACGCGCACCACCTCGCCCGACTCGGTCTGCCGGTCGAAGCCGACACCGGTGCGCTCGTGCGCCGGCGCGCCGCCCGGCCACAGGACGGCCAGGCCGACGAGTACCGCCGTGGCGAAGGGGATCAGCACTGCGGCGATGACCTTGCGCAGATGCTTGGAGACGGGCGCGGCCGGCCCATGGGCATGTGCGTGGACGTGCGCGAGCGCTTCGGGGTCCGGGTGGTGCCCAGGACCGTGCTCGGGGCCGTGTCCCGACCCGTTTTCCGGGTGCTGATGCGAGGAAGTCACCGACCGATCATCGCAAGAACGACAGGGGCCCTCTGTTCAGCGTGGCCGGAATGACGCTAGCGTGGTGACACCTTTGCACACGCGGGAGCTCGGAGCACCGGGCTGAGAGGGCGCTGACCTCCGTCCTTGCGCTGTTTCACGTGAAACATCGCCGACGGAAGCCGCTGCGTCGACCGCCGAACCTGTTACCGGGTAATGCCGGCGTAGGGAGTAGGTCAGGATGACCGTTCAGGACGCACGCACGCCTGCCTCCAGCACCGAGGAGAGCGGGAAGTCCATCGGCTGGCACAAGGACTACATCGAGGGCTCGCGCCCCGACATCCGTGTGCCGGTCCGCAAGGTGCACCTCACCAACGGCAAGGACGTGACCCTCTACGACACGTCAGGGCCGTACACCGATCCGCATGTCGAGACCGACGTACGCCGCGGACTCCCGGCGCTCCGGGAGAATTGGATCATCGCGCGCGGCGACACCGAGGAGTACGCGGGCCGCCCCGTGCGGCCCGAGGACGACGGCATCAAGCACACCTCGCCGCGCGGCGGGCTGCGCAACCTCGACGCCGTCTTCCCCGGCCGTCCGCGCCAGCCCCGGCGAGGACGCGGCGGCCAGGCCGTGACGCAGCTGGCGTACGCCCGGAGGGGCGAGATCACGCCGGAGATGGAGTACGTCGCGGTCCGCGAGAACGTCTCCCCGGAGGTCGTACGCGAGGAGATCGCTGCGGGCCGCGCCGTGCTGCCCGCGAACGTCAACCACCCGGAGATCGAGCCGATGATCATCGGCAAGCGGTTCCTGGTGAAGGTCAACGCGAACATCGGCAACTCGGCGGTCACCTCCTCCATCGAGGAGGAGGTGGAGAAGATGACCTGGGCGACCCGCTGGGGCGCCGACACGGTCATGGACCTCTCCACGGGCCGCAACATCCACACCACGCGCGAGTGGGTGCTGCGCAACTCCCCCGTGCCGATCGGCACCGTGCCGCTCTACCAGGCGCTGGAGAAGGTCGACGGCAAGGCCGAGGAGCTGACCTGGGAGATCTACAAGGACACCGTCATCGAGCAGGCCGAGCAGGGCGTCGACTACATGACGGTCCACGCCGGTGTGCTGCTGCGGTACGTGCCGCTGACCGCGCGCCGCAAGACGGGCATCGTCTCGCGCGGCGGCTCGATCATGGCCGCGTGGTGCCTGGCGCACCACAAGGAGTCGTTCCTGTACGAGAACTTCGAGGAGCTCTGCGAGATCCTCGCCGCGTACGACGTGACGTTCTCGCTCGGTGACGGTCTGCGGCCCGGCTCGATCGCCGACGCCAACGACGAGGCGCAGTTCGCGGAGCTGCGGACGCTCGGCGAGCTCAACCGCATCGCCAAGGCGCACAACGTCCAGACGATGATCGAGGGCCCGGGCCATGTCCCGATGCACAAGATCAAGGAGAACATCGACCTCCAGCAGGAGATCTGCGAGGAGGCGCCGTTCTACACGCTCGGCCCGCTGACCACGGACATCGCCCCGGCGTACGACCACATCACCTCCGGTATCGGCGCGGCGATGATCGCCTGGTGGGGCACCGCGATGCTCTGCTATGTCACGCCCAAGGAGCACCTGGGCCTGCCGAACCGCGACGACGTGAAGACCGGTGTCATCACGTACAAGATCGCGGCGCACGCGGCGGACCTCGCCAAGGGCCACCCGGGCGCCCAGGAGTGGGACGACGCGCTGTCGGACGCGCGGTTCGAGTTCCGCTGGGAGGACCAGTTCAACCTGGCCCTCGACCCGGACACCGCGCGGGAGTTCCACGACGAGACGCTGCCGGCCGAGCCCGCGAAGACCGCGCACTTCTGCTCCATGTGCGGACCGAAGTTCTGCTCGATGAAGATCTCGCAGGACATCCGGCGTGAGCACGGCGGCGATCTCAAGCAGGACGAGATCGAGGCCGGGATGGCGGAGAAGTCCAAGGAGTTCGCCGCCGCGGGCAACCGGGTCTACCTGCCGCTGGCGGACTGAGCCGGCTACCGGAAGCACGAGGCGGGTCCGCGACTCACGGGGGGAGTCGCGGGCCGGCCTCGGGTCGCGGAACCGGGGACGGCGCGACGTGGTCGATCCGCCATGATGCGTGGATGACGTACAGCGACACGCCCGGCGGGGGATCGATGGGCGGCACCGGGGTGGTGCGGTGGAAGGCGACCGGCAAGGTGCGGTCGTTGGTCTGGGACGGGGAGGACCTCGTCGACAGAGTGGACGGAGGACGGCGCTGGACGTCGGACGGCGTCGAGCACCTGTCGGGACGCCTGTACGCGTACCCCTTCGACCGGGCCGTCGTCTCGCCGTCCGGCCGGTACACCGTCGCGTACACCGAGCGGGGGACCAAGGCACTGCTCCTCGACGGACAGCGGATTGTCCGTGAGCTCAACCGGAGCTACTACCACGCCAAGGACTTCGACTACCCGATGGCGTTGGGCGCGCTCACCGACGGCCGGGAGGTGCTGGTGCACTGTCCCGACAGCTATGAAGTCATCGAGATCGAGGACGTGGCGACGGGTGAGCGGCTCACTCATGGCGAGCGGACGCCGAGTGACGTCTTCCACTCCAGGCTTGCCGTGAGCCCCGACGGCAAACACCTCCTCTCGGCCGGCTGGCTGTGGAGTCCGTTCGGGATTGCCCGCGTGTACGAACTCGAACGGGCGCTGGCCGAGCCGGCCGTGCTCGACGGTGAAGGCCTCCTGCCGTCGTGGAGCTGGGTCGACGCCGAGATCGAGGCCGCCGGTTGGCTCGACGGCGATCGCCTGGCGGTGGCGACCGGTGAGGACGAGGCCGGCGATGACGACGAGGACGACCCGGCGACGCTGGGGCCCAGGCAGTTGGGCGTGTGGTCGCTGTCGGAGCAGAGGTGGTTGCACAGGCACCGGCTTGAAGGTCCGGCGGGCACCCTCATCGGGCACGGTGAGGGGGTCGTCGCGCTGTACGAGCACCCGCGGCTGATCGACGTTGCCTCTGGAGCTGTTCTCGCCGAGTGGCCGGAGGTCAAGGTCCCGCGGCGTGTCGGCAGCTACGGGGTGAAGCACGTACCGACTCCCGTGGCCGCTCTTCATCCGGACGGCAGCCGTCTGGCGGTGGCCCAGACGGATGGAATCGCGATCATCGCGCTTCCGCAGCCGGCTTCGTGTACGTCTCCGCCGGAGTCCTTCAGTCGATGAAGATCTCGCAGGACATCCGGCGCGAGCACGGCGGCGATCTCAAGCAGGACGAGATCGAGGCCGGGATGGCGGAGAAGTCCAAGGAGTTCGCCGCCGCGGGCAACCCGGTCATTCCGCGCTCGTTTCCGGCGCCGCGAGTCCCGGTCCTGTGAAGCCGGTGCCCGACGGGCGGGGGAGCGGGCGGGGCCTCTCGGTGGAGAGGAGACCGCCCTGGTCGGTGACCTGGTCCCGCTCGGCAAGGGCTTCGCGGAGGAAGGGCACGATGCCCCGTTCCACCAGGGCGTGGCGCCACGCGTCGCGGGCGAGCGACAGTTCGTCGCTCCGGGCGCCCGGTACGGCGGTTTCGGCGGGCTGGTTGCGCAGGGCGGTGACCAGCAGGCCGATGGCGGCCACCAGCAGTCCGGCGGCCGTGACGGCGGCGAAGAACCAGCCGGCGGTGAGCAGCGGACCGGCCACCTGCGGCGGCGGGTCGAGCATCTTCAGCACGTACCCCAGGAGCAGCAGGACGAGGGCGGCGGTGCCGGCGAGGATCGGGGTGAGGACGGTGACGACGACACCGAACCCGGCGCCCGGCGCAGCCCCGTCGTCATGGCCGCCGAGCACGGAGGCCACGACCGACGCGCCCGACGGTCTGCGGTGCTCGTCCCGTACGCGCACATAGACCGCGTACTCGGTGGCGGCGGCCGCGCTGATGAGGGCCACCGCGCCCAGCGCCATCGCGCGGAGCTGGCCTCTGTCGAGCCGGCGGCCGATGGCGGCCAGCTCCGGACGGTCGTGCGCGGTGCGCAGCGCCTCGTCGAGGAGGCGCTCGTACTCGGCGCGGTCCTCGGGCAGCAGGTGCGGAGCCCACTTCATGTGCGTCCCCCGATACTCCCGTGGGGCGTGACGGCCCGCGGAGAAAGGGCAGTTGGGAACGCGATGGTAGAGCGGTCACCCCGAGCGGTGACAGGGGTTTCCGGAATTCGCCTGTTTCCGGATGCGCTCAGTGAGGAAGCGGCAGCTGCTGGACGAGGAGCTTTCCGGCCATGGTCACGCCGCCGTCCATGGCGATCGCGAGGCCGTCCGCGTACACATGCGGGCCCTCGACCACGGGTCCCGTGCTCTCGCCGTCGGCGTCCTCGGTGCCGACCTCTCCCAGCAGGTACGGGATCGGGCTGTGGCCGTGGACGACGCGCTCCCCACCGTACGCCGCGAGGAGTTCGCGTACGGCGTTGGCGCCGCCCTCGTCGCGGAACGCGAACCGCTTGGTGAACTTGCGGAACAGGTCCCAGCACTCGTCGGCGTCGTTGCGGGTGAGGATCTCGTGGATCGTGTCGTTGACGTCCTCGATGGTGTCGCCGTACTCCAGGTAAGCGGTCGTGTCGGAGTGCAGCAGCAGATGGCCGTCCTGCTCGACGATCGCGTCGAGGCGGGACATCCACTGCAGGTGCACGTCCTGGAGGCGGTCCATGTCGCTCTTCTGGCCGCCGTTGAGGAGCCAGGCGGCCTGGAAGGTGGCCGTGCCGGCCCCGGAGTTCACGGGCGTGTCGCCGAAGCGCTTCGCGCCGAGCAGCAGCAGCTCGTGGTTGCCCATCAGCGCCTTGCAGTAGCCGCCGGCGGCGGCGGCCTCGGCGGAGAGGCGCATAACCAGGTCGATGACGCCGATGCCGTCGGGACCGCGGTCGGTGAAGTCACCGAGGAACCACAGGCGGGTGTTGCCCGCCGCCCAGTGGCCGTCGCCGTCGATGAGGCCCTGCTCGCGCAGCGCGGCGAGGAGCTCGTCCAGGTAGCCGTGGACGTCGCCCACGACGTACAGCGGGCCGGGGCCTGGGCCCTGGCCGACCACCGGCGCCGGGGCGGCGGCGGGGGCGGGCGGCGCGCTGACGGTGACCTGGAGTGTGTCACCCCGGTTGATCACCGGCAGGTCTCGCTCGGTGGGCGTGTAGCCGTCGGGGTAGTCGTCGTCGGGGAAGGCGTTGCCCGGGTGCGGCGGCGCCTGGAACTGTGGCGCCTGCGGCGGCTGGACGTGCTCCTGCGACTGTTGCGGCTGCGGCTGCGGCTGCGGTGCCGGGGGCTGGGGCTGTGCCTGCGGCTGGGCGGCCGGAGGCTGGGGCGGCTGGTGAGGGGGCGCGGCCGGGGCCTGCGGGGCCTGGGGCTGCGGCGCCGGGGCCTGCGGGGCCTGGGGCTGGTGCGGCTGCGGGGGAACACGCTGCTCGGAGGGGTGCGGTGCCCGCTGCGGCTGCTCGGCCGGCTGCTGCGGGGCAGGCTGCGGCGGCTGCGGATGTTCGGAATGACCCTGTACGGGCACCTGGGCGTACGGCGGTACGCGGAAGTCGCGCAACGTCGCCGTCCGCACCACGGGTCCCTGACCGGCCCCCTGAGTCATCGACCCCTCCACCACCGTCGCGACGCCCTCACATCGCGGACCGGCCTGGTCGGAGCGGCCCGCGCTGTCGTGCGCCCATCATAGGAATGAGGCTTGTGCTGTGTGACGCACCAGGGGTGGTGAATCCGGAAGCACCCGCGGTTCGCCGGATGTTTCGCCCCAATTGCGAAGGTCTGGAAAGAGGAAGGCGGGGTTCCCGGCGCGCCCTGCCAGGGAACCCCACCGACTCGTCGTGGGCATCCGACCCGGTTGGTCCGGGACTGGCCCGAGACGTCCTAATCCTGGCGTGGCTGGCGCGGCGGACTCACGGTCGTGCGCGGCGGCCGGCGCTGCGAGGACGTACGGACGATCAGCTCCGTCGGTATCACCTGCTCGACGGGCCGGTGGTGTTCGATGCCCTCGATCGCGTCGATCAGCAGCTGCACCACGGCGGTGCCGATACGGCGCGGCTTCAGCGACAGGGTGGTGATCGGCGGCTCGGTCGTGGCGTACACGGTCGACTCGCTGCAGCAGACGAGCAGCAGGTCGTCGGGGACGCGCAGCCCGTACCGGCGCGCCGCGGCCAGCAGGTCCGTGCCGTTCGGATCGAACAGCCCGTACACGGCGTCCGGGCGGTCGGGGCGGGCCAGCAGCCGGTCCGCGGCGACGGCGCCGGCGCACGGGTCGTGGGCCGGGTACGCCTCGTACACGGGGTCCTGGCCCACGCGGGCGCACCAGTTGAGGTACGCGGTGGTGGAGAGGCGCGTGTACGTGTCCGTGGTGGTGCCGGTGAGGAGGCCGATCCGGCGGGCGCCGGCCTCGGCGAGGTGGTCGAGGATGCCGAGGACGGCCGCCTCATGGTCGTTGTCGACCCAGGCCGTGACCGGCAGCGAACCGGCGGGGCGGCCGTCGGAGACGACGGGCAGGCCCTGGCGGACGAGCTCGGTGACGACCGGGTCGTGGTCGGACGGGTCGATGACGACGGTGCCGTCGAGGGCCACGTTCGACCAGACGTCCGCCGGACTGCGGCGTGAGGTGGCGGGCAGGATGACGAGGGCGTAGCCGCGGGCGAGCGCCGCGGAGGTGGCCGCCCGCGCCATCTCGGCGAAGTAGGCGAACTCGGTGAAGGTGAAAGGTTCATCCCCGTAGGTCGTCACGGTCAGGCCGATGAGGCCCGACTTGCCGGTACGGAGCGTGCGGGCGGCTGCGGAGGGCCGGTAGCCCAGCCGATCGGCCACCTCGCGGACGTGGCGGCGGGTGGCGTCCGGGAGCCGGCCCTTGCCGTTGAGCGCGTCGGAGACAGTCGTGATGGAGACGCCGGCCGCGGCGGCCACATCCCGGATGCCCGCGCGCCCCTGCCGGCTCCCCCGGGTCTGTGCCCGGCTCACCTGGTGCTTCCCTGCTGCTGTCATGGCGTGCCGATAGTAGGCGGACGGCGACGGAATGCGACGGCCGCATAATCCGGCGTTGACAGGCACGTTTCTGCAAGGTCAAGGGTGGCCAACGGTAGGGAAAGCCAAGGGAGTTGGCCGGTTTCGCGATGGGCTGGCGGTTGTCCACGCGCATAGTCCGGGTGGCTGGGCGGCGGGAGGGGAAGCTTTCAACTCACCTCTACGGGGGACGCGCGCCACGGCGCGAGCCACCCGCGCGCGCCAGGGCGGCGCGCGCCCCCCTGGGGCGGCTGGCCCCATGGAACCCGGCGGGCCGGATGGACGGACGGCCGGGCCGGGATACCCGCGCCGGCCGGCGGGCCGGGACGTCCTACGGCTCGCGGCCGGACCGCCGGAGGAGTGGCCGGCGGGGCGGATGGACCGGCCTGGACGGCAGGCGGCTGCATCGGCCGGATGACCGGTGGGGGATGGGCCGGGCGAACGCGGCCGGATCGACCGGTCCGCCGGCGCCCGGATCGTCCGGGGCGGGGGCGGAGACCGGGTGGGCCACGGGGGCGGCGGCTGGATCCGGCCGCTGAGCCGGCGCCTTCCGCGCATTGGGTTCATTCGGCCATTCGCATGAGAGCCGAATCCTCATAAGGTGTGCAGTATCCGTGGGACATACGGTCGAGGAGGACCACAGTGAGCGAGACAAGCCCCAAGCTGCGCGCCGTGCTGGACAACATCCCCACCTACAAGCCGGGGAAGCCGGCCGCCGCCGCCGAAGGCCGCGTTGCGTACAAGCTGTCCTCCAACGAGAACCCGTACCCGCCGCTGCCGGGCGTCATGGAGAAGGCGCTGGCCGCGGCGGCGAACCTCAACCGCTACCCCGACCTCGCCTGCACGGAGCTGATGAACGAGCTGGCCGAGCGCTTCGGGGTGCCTGTGACGCACCTGGCGACCGGTACGGGCTCCGTCGGGATCGCCCAGTCGCTGGTGCAGTCCACGGCCGGCCCGGGTGACGAGGTGATGTTCGCCTGGCGCTCGTTCGAGGCGTACCCGATCGTCACCCAGATCGCCGGTGCCACGCCCGTGATGGTCCCGCTGACCGAGGACGGTACCCACGACCTCGACGCGATGGCGGAGGCGATCACCGAGCGGACCCGCCTGATCTTCGTCTGCAACCCGAACAACCCCACCGGCACCGTGGTGCACCGCGCGGAGCTGGAGCGGTTCCTGGACCGGGTGCCCTCGGACATCCTGGTCGTCCTCGACGAGGCGTACATCGAGTTCATCCGGGACAACGAGGTGCCCAACGGCATCGACCTCTACCGCAACCGCCCGAACGTGGCGGTGCTGCGCACCTTCTCCAAGGCGTACGGCCTCGCGGGCATGCGCGTCGGCTTCGCCATCGCCCACGAGCCGGTGGCGGCCGCGCTGCGGAAGACCGCCGTGCCGTTCGGCGTCACCCAGGTCGCGCAGGACGCGGCGGTGGCCTCCCTGCGCGCAGAGGACGAGCTGCTGGGCCGCGTCGGCGCGCTGGTGAACGAGCGCACGCGGGTGGTCGAGGGCCTGGCGGCCCAGGGCTGGGAGCTGCCGGTGACGCAGGCCAACTTCGTGTGGCTGCCGCTGGGGGAGCTGTCCGGCGAGTTCACCGCCGCTTGCGAGGAGGCCGGGGTCGTCGTGCGCCCCTTCCCGCCGGACGGTGTCCGCGTGACGATCGGCGAGGTCGAGGCGAACGACATCTTCCTGCGGACCGCCGAGGCGTTCCGCAAGGAGAAGTTCTGATCCAGCCCTGATCCAGGTCCCGCCCGGGCCCGCGGCCCAGGCCAGGGCAGCCGGCTCGTCCGGTGCCCCGCCGCCGCGGCCTTGAGAGCCCCCGTGAGCCCCGTGCTCACGGGGGCTCCGGCGTTTCAACGGAATGTAGAGCCCCCGCTCATAGGGACCCCCGCGTCGAGCTGCGGATTTCGTGTGAGTCATAATTGCTTGTGATTGTGAACGCATTCACAAGCGCGCCTGTTTCCTTCCAAGATCGACCGGAATCGGCGGGCGGACGACATGCCGTGCGGCTGCGAGGCCGCAGGGCGGCTAGGCCGTAAGGAGAAGATCGTCGTGGACCTGGCTCTGGCGCCAGAGACGCTGGCGCGGTGGCAGTTCGGTATCACCACCGTCTACCACTTCCTCTTCGTCCCTCTGACCATCTCACTCGCCGCGCTCACCGCCGGTCTGCAGACCGCGTGGGTGCGCACCGACAAGGAGAAGTACCTCCGGGCCACCAAGTTCTGGGGCAAGCTCTTCCTGATCAACATCGCGATGGGTGTCGTCACCGGCATCGTGCAGGAGTTCCAGTTCGGTATGAACTGGTCGGACTACTCACGGTTCGTCGGTGACGTCTTCGGCGCGCCGCTCGCCTTCGAGGCGCTGATCGCGTTCTTCTTCGAGTCGACCTTCATCGGCCTGTGGATCTTCGGCTGGGACAAGCTGCCCAAGCGCATCCACCTCGCCTGCATATGGATGGTGTCGATCGGCACCATCCTCTCCGCGTACTTCATCCTGGCCGCCAACTCCTGGATGCAGCACCCGGTCGGCTACAGGATCAACAAGGAGTCGGGCCGCGCCGAGCTGACCGACTTCTGGGCCGTGCTGAGCCAGAACACCACCCTCACCCAGGTCTTCCACACCTTCACCGCCGCCTTCCTGACCGGTGGCGCGTTCATGGTCGGCATCGCCGCCTTCCACCTGGCCCGCCGCAAGCACATCCCGGTGATGAAGACCTCGCTGCGGCTCGGTCTGGTCACCGTGGTCGCCGCCGGCATGCTGACCGCCGTCAGCGGTGATCTGCTCGGCAAGGTCATGTACAAGCAGCAGCCCATGAAGATGGCCGCCGCCGAGGCGCTCTGGGACGGCGAGGCGCCCGCCCCGTTCTCCGTCTTCGCCTACGGCGACGTCGACGAGGGCCACAACAAGGTCGCCATCGAGATCCCCGGCCTGCTGTCCTTCCTCGCCAACGGCGACTTCACCTCGCACGTCCCCGGCATCAACGACACGAACAAGGCCGAGCAGGAGAAGTACGGGCCCGGCGACTACCGGCCCAACATCCCCGTCGCCTACTGGTCGTTCCGCTGGATGATCGGCTTCGGCATGGCCTCCTTCGGGCTCGGCCTGCTCGGGCTGTGGCTCACCCGCAAGAAGTTCCTCCTGCCGAAGGCGCTGCGCGTCGGCGACGACGAGGTGCCGCACCTGGTCCTGTTCCGCAAGCCCCTCGGACACCGCCTGACCCGGATGTACTGGTTCGTCGCCCTGTGGACCCTGGCCTTCCCGCTGATCGCCAACTCCTGGGGCTGGATCTTCACCGAAACCGGCCGCCAGCCCTGGGTCGTGTACGGCGTGTTCCGCACCAGCGACGCCGTCTCCCCCGGTGTCTCGCAGGCCGAGGTCCTCATCTCGATGACCGCCTTCACGCTGCTCTACGCGGTGCTCGCCGTGATCGAGTTCAGGTTGCTCGTGAAGTACGTCAAGGCCGGGCCTCCCGAGCTCACCGAGGCCGATCTCAACCCGCCCACCCGGATCGGCGGCCACGACCGCGACGCCGACCGCCCCATGGCCTTCTCGTACTGAGGAAGGGGAGCGAGGCATGGAACTCCACACCGTCTGGTTCGTCCTGATAGCCGTCCTGTGGACCGGCTACTTCTTCCTGGAGGGCTTCGACTTCGGCGTCGGCGTCCTCACCAGGCTCCTCGCCCGTAACCGGGTCGAGAAGCGCGTACTGATCAACACCATCGGGCCCGTCTGGGACGGCAACGAGGTGTGGCTGCTCACCGCGGGCGGCGCCACCTTCGCGGCCTTCCCGGACTGGTACGCCACCCTCTTCTCCGGCTTCTACCTGCCGCTGCTGGTCATCCTGCTCTGCCTGATCGTGCGCGGAGTCGCCTTCGAGTACCGGGCCAAGCGGCCCGAGGACCGCTGGCAGCGCAACTGGGAGCAGGCCATCTTCTGGTGCTCCCTCATCCCGGCCGCCCTGTGGGGCGTGGCGTTCGGCAACCTCGTACGCGGGGTGGAGATCGACGCGTCCAAGGAGTACGTCGGTACCGTCTTCGACCTGTTCAACCCGTACGCGCTGCTCGGCGGGCTGGTCACGCTGACGCTCTTCACCTTCCACGGAGCGGTGTTCACCGCGCTCAAGACCGTCGGTGACATCCGGGCGCGGGCGCGGAAGCTCGCCTGGGGGCTGGGTCTGCTGACCGCTGTCGTGGCGCTCGCCTTCCTCACCTGGACGCAGGCGACGCGCGGCGACGGGACGAGCCTGGTCGCGATGGGCATCGCCGTGGTGGCGCTCGTCGGGGCGGTCGGCGCGATCAAGGCGGGACGCGAAGGCTGGTCTTTCGCGCTGTCCGGCGTCACGATCGCAGCGGCGGTTGCCATGCTGTTCCTGACGCTCTTCCCGAACGTCATGCCGTCGTCGCTGAACCCGGACTGGAGTCTGACCGTGACCAACGCGTCGTCCAGCCCGTACACCCTGAAGATCATGACCTGGTGTGCGGCCGTCGCCACACCGGTCGTCCTGCTCTACCAGGGCTGGACCTACTGGGTGTTCCGCAAGCGCATCGGCACCCAGCACATCGCCGAAACCCACTAAGTCACCGGGGCCCGAGGCGGGCGCCCCTGTTTCACCTGGACGTGTTTCACGTGAAACATCGCCCGCCGCCAGGCCACCGGGCCCAGGCACCACCGGCAGGGGATGTTTCACGTGAAACCGATCGATCCGCGGCTTCTCAGGTACGCCCGCGCCACACGCCTCTTCCTGCTGGCGGTGGTCTTGCTGGGCCTGGTGGGGGCGGCGCTGGTGGTCGCTCAGGCGATGCTCGTCGCCGAGGTCGTCGTCGGCGCCTTCCAGCGCGGCATGGCCGTCGACGACCTCACCCTGCCGCTGATCCTGCTCGCCGTGGTGGCGGTGGGCCGCGGGCTGGTGTCCTGGCTGACCGAACTGGCCGCCCACCGCGCCAGCGCGGCGGTCAAGTCGGAACTGCGCGGACGGTTGCTGGAGCGGGCGACCGCGCTCGGCCCCGGCTGGCTGAGCGGCCAGCGGACGGGCTCCCTCGTGGCGCTCGCCACGCGCGGCGTCGACGCGCTGGACGACTACTTCGCCCGCTATCTGCCGCAGCTCGGCCTCGCCGTCGTCGTCCCCGTGGCCGTCCTCGCGCGGATCGTCACCGAGGACTGGGTGTCGGCGGCCATCATCGTCGTCACCCTGCCGCTGATCCCCGTCTTCATGGTCCTCATCGGCTGGGCCACCCAGGCCCGCATGGACCGCCAGTGGAAGCTGCTGTCCCGGCTGTCCGGCCACTTCCTCGACGTGGTCGCCGGGCTGCCGACCCTCAAGGTGTTCGGCCGCGCCAAGGCGCAGGCGGAGTCGATCCGCTCCATCACGGCGCAGTACCGGCGGGCGACGCTGCGCACCCTGCGGGTCGCGTTCCTCTCGTCGTTCGCGCTGGAACTGCTGTCGACCCTGTCGGTGGCGCTGGTGGCCGTCGGCATCGGCATGCGCCTCGTGCACGGCACCCTCGACCTGTACACCGGTCTCGTCATTCTGATCCTCGCGCCCGAGGCGTATCTGCCGCTGCGCCAGGTCGGCACGCAGTACCACGCGGCGGCGGAGGGGCTGTCGGCCGCCGAGGAGGTCTTCGCCGTCCTGGAGTCGCCCGTACGGGAGGCCGGGTCGGAGGTACTGCCCGAGGGGCCGGTGCGCATCGAACTGGACGGGGTGACCGTACGGCACGAAGGCCGCGCCGAACCGTCGCTGGACCGGGCCTCCCTGGTGGTCGAGCCCGGCGAGACGGTCGCCCTGGTGGGGCCGAGCGGCGTCGGCAAGTCCACGCTCCTGGACGTGGTGCTGGGCTTCACCGCGCCCGACGAGGGCACCGTACGGGCGGGTGGTGTGGACGTCGCGGCGCTGGACCCGGAGCGGTGGCGGGAGCGCGTGGCCTGGGTGCCGCAGCGGCCGTACCTCTTCGCCGGGACGATCGCCGAGAACGTGCGCCTGGCCAGGCCGGACGCGGACGACGACGCCGTACGGGCGGCGCTGCGGGAGGCGGGCGCCGACTTCGTCGCGGCGCTGCCCGAAGGGGCCGGCACGGTGCTCGGCGAGGACGGCGGCGGACTGTCGGCCGGTCAGCGGCAGCGGCTCGCGCTGGCAAGGGCCTTCCTCGCCGACCGGCCCGTGGTGCTGCTCGACGAGCCGACGGCCGCGCTGGACGGGGAGACCGAGGCGGCCGTCGTGGAGGCGGTGCGCAGGCTCGCCGCCGGACGCACGGTGCTGCTGGTGGTGCACCGGCCGGCGCTGCTCGCCGTGGCGGACCGCGTCGTCGCGCTGACGCCCGGGGTGTCCGGCGCGGCCGGGGCGCCCGGCGTGGGGGCGGCCCCCGCCGAGGCCCCGACCGGCGTGGCGGGCTCGCCCGGCGCGGCCGTGGGCGGGGCCGGGGCGGCCGGTGTGGCGCGGGACGACGCGGATGCGGGGGCCGGGGCTTCCGCGCGGGCTTCTCGTGGAGATACCGGCGAGACGGCGCCCGGTGGGCGGACGGCAGGCGGAGGCCCAGTCGGCACGGGGGCTCCCGCGGTGATCGATGTCGGCACCGACATGGTCGACGACGCCTTCGGCGTGGTGGGCGGCCTGTACGGAGGCCGGTCCGCCGCCCGCCCGGACCGGGCCGGCCCCGTCGCCGCCGGCGCCGGGCGCGACGTGCTGGCGAGGGTCCGCGGCATGGCCGGGGAGCTGCGCGGGCGGCTCGCCCTGGCGCTGCTGCTCGGCAGCCTGGCCCTCGCCTCCGCGGTCGGACTGATGGCCGTGTCCGGCTGGCTGATCTCGCGGGCCTCGGAGCAGCCGCCGATCCTCCATCTGATGGTCGCCGTGACCGCCACCCGCGCCTTCGGTATCGGGCGGGCGGTGTTCCGGTACGCCGAGCGGCTCGTGTCGCACGACGCCGTGCTGCGGATGCTCGCCGATCTGCGGGTCGCCGCCTACCGGCGCCTGGAGCGCATCGCCCCGGCCGGGCTGCGCCGCACCCGCCGCGGGGACCTGCTGTCCCGGCTCGTCTCCGACGTGGACGCCCTCCAGGACTACTGGCTCCGCTGGCTGCTGCCCGCCGGTACGGCCCTGCTGGTCGGTGCGGGTGCCGCGGGGTTCACGGCGTGGCTGCTCCCCGAGGCGGGGGCCGTCCTCGCGGTCGGGCTCCTCGTGGCGGGCGTGGCCGTCCCGGTGCTCGGCGGTGCCGTCGCCCGGCGCGCCGAGCAGCGGCTGGCCCCGGCGCGGGGCGTCCTCGCGTCCCGTGTGGTCGACCTGCTGCGCGGCTGCGCCGAGCTGACGGTGGCCGGTGCGCTGCGGAGTCGTATCGCACAGGTGAAGGAGGCGGACGGGGCGCTCACCCGGATCGCCGCCCGCCAGTCCGCCGCGACGGCCCTGGGCGGCGGGCTCATCGCGCTGGCCACCGGACTGACGGTGGCGGCGGCCGCCCTGGTCGGCGTCCAGGCCGTGCGGGACGGCAGGCTCGACGGGGTGGCCCTCGCGGTGGTCGCGCTGACCCCGCTCGCCGCGTTCGAGGCGGTCGCGGGGATGCCGCTGGCCGTGCAGTACCGGCAGCGGGTGCGGCGCAGTGCCGAGCGGGTCTTCGAGGTGCTCGACGCCCCCGCCCCCGTCACCGAGCCGGAGCGGCCCGAGCCCGCCCCCGGGAGCCCGTTCCCGCTGGAGCTGCGCGGGGTCACCGCGCGGCACCCCGGACAGGACCGGGACGCCCTCGCCTCGTTCGACCTGCGTCTGGACCGGGGCCGGCGGGTGGCCGTCGTCGGCGAGTCCGGCGCCGGCAAGACGACGCTCGCGCAGGTGCTGCTGCGGTTCGTGGAGGTCGGCTCGGGCGCGTACCGGATCGGCGGCACGGACGCGACGCGGCTCGACGGGGACGACGTACGGCGGTTCATCGGACTGTGCGCCCAGGACGCCCACCTCTTCGACAGCACCATCCGCGAGAACCTGCGGCTCGCCAGGACCGGGGCCGGGGACGAGGAACTGCGCGCCGCGCTCGCCGAGGCGCGGCTCCTGGAGTGGGTCGACGGCCTTCCGGACGGCCTGGACACGCTGGTCGGCGAGCACGGGGCACGGCTCTCGGGCGGACAGCGCCAGCGGCTCGCCCTGGCCCGGGCGCTGCTCGCGGACTTCCCGGTGCTCGTGCTCGACGAGCCCGCCGAGCACCTCGACCTGGCCACGGCCGACGCGCTCACCGAGGACCTGCTGCGCGCCACGCGCGGGCGCACGACGGTGCTCATCACCCACCGGCTGCGCGGGCTCGACACGGTCGACGAGGTGATCGTCCTGGCGGAGGGCCGGGTCGTGCAGCGGGGCCCGTACGCGGAACTGGTCGCCGCGGACGGCCCGCTGCGGCGGATGATGCGGCGCGAGGAGGCGGCGGACACCCTCAGCGCGTAGGACGCGGCGGGCGGGGCGCTGCCGCCGGGGCTGGTGCGCGGCGGCAGCGGGCCGGGTGGGCCGGTCGGCGGTACGGCCGTAGACCGGACGGCGGTATGGCGGCGGCCGGGGCCGCGAGATGCCGGGCAAGCCGGGGCGGAGGGGCCACCATCCCAGGATGCGCCCCCACCACGGCCGACGGTCACTGCCCTGGCCGGCGCTGTCCGCGCTGGCCGCCCTGCTCGCCCTCGCGCCTCCGGCCTGCGCCGCGGCACAGACGGCCGTGCCCACCGCCGCCGTGCCGGCTGCCGCCGCACGGCCCTCCGCCGGGCCGGCCGTCGCGGTGCCCGCTGCCGTCGCCGGGCGGGACGGCCCGGAGGTCAGCGCCGAGGTGGCACGGCTGTTCGCCGAGGCGTCACGGGTGACGGAGGCGTACGAGCGGGACAGGCGCGCGGCGGCCGTGCAGCGGGCCACTGCCCGGCGGCTCCAGGCGGAGCTGGAGGAGAAGCGGCGCGAACTGGTGGAGCTGCACGGCCGCGCGGGCGAGGTGGCCCGCGCCCAGTACCGGACGGGCGGTCCCCTGTCGGTGACCGCGCGGCTGCTGCTGGCCGACGACCCGGAGGACGCGCTGCGCACGGAGCGGGCGGCACGGCAGGCGGGCCGGGCCGTCAACCGGCTGGTGCACCACACGGACCGGGCCCGGCGGCTGCTGGACGCCGCTGCGGCCCGGGCGAGCGCCGCGTGGCGGGACCTGGAGGCGCGGCAGGCGCGGCTGGCGGCGGTGAGGCGTGACCTGGAGGCGCGGCTGGAACGGGCGCGGTGGCGGCTCCAGGCGGAGGCGGACCGGAGCGTGGCGGCCGGCAGCTGCCGCGGCGCGGTGCGGCTGGGGCAGCCGGCGGGTGGCGCCCTCGCGCGGGGCGAGCGGGGGCGCGCGTGGGTGGCGCCGGTGTCGGAGGCGGACGGGTACGCGTTGTCGGCCGGCTTCGACAGCGCGGGACGGCACTGGGCGCGGCGGCACACGGGGCAGGACTTCGCGCTGGACATCGGTACGCCCGTGCGGTCCATCGGGGCAGGGCGCGTCCACGCCGTGTCGTGCGGCGGCGCCTTCGGCATCGAGGTGCTCGTACGCCATGACAACGGCTGGTACTCGCAGTACGCGCACCTGGCGTCGGCCGCCGTGGAGCCAGGGCAGCGGGTGGCCGCCGGCCAGTGGGTCGGCCAGGCGGGCACGACCGGCAACTCGACGGGACCGCACCTGCACTTCGAGGTGCGCGTGACCCCGTACCTCGGCTCCGGGGTGGACCCGCTGGCCTGGCTGCGGGACCACGGGGTGGAGCTGGGCGCACGGCGGCCATGAGCCTCTGGCGGGCCGTGCCTGCGGGGCGGCCGTGAGGCTCTGGCGGGCCGTGCCAGGCGGCTCAGTACCGGGCGGCTCAGTACCGGGCGAGGATCTCCTCGATCACGGCCGCGACGCCGTCCTCCTCGTTGGCGACCGTCCGTCCGGACGCGGCGGCGACCACGTCGGGGTGGGCGTTGCCCATCGCGTACGAGGTGCCGGCCCAGGTGAGCATCTCGATGTCGTTGGGCATGTCCCCGAACGCGACGACCTCGTCCGCCGAGATGCCGCGCTCGGCACAGCACAGGGCGAGCGTGCTGGCCTTGGACACACCGAGCCCGCTGACCTCCAGCAGCGCGGTCGGGCTGGAGCGGGTGATCTCGGCGAGGTGTCCGGCGGCCGTACGGGCGAGGGTGAGGAACCCGTCGGGCGGGAGCTCGCGATGGAGGGCCAGGAGCTTGAGCAGCGGTGTGCCGGTTCCCGGTACGTCCTCGTGGAGGAGCTTTTCGGCGGGGCCGACGGCGACGGCGGCGTCCAGGTGGAGGGGCGGGTAGTCCGGCTCGTGGCGGATGCCGTCGGCGAACTCCATGGCGAAGGCCGTGCCGGGGGCCTCGCGGCGCAGGGTCTCCACGACGTCGTACGCGATGCGCCGTTCCAGCGCCCGCACCTCGATGATCTTCCGTCCGGCGTGCAGGTCCACGACGGCCGCGCCGTTGGAGCAGATCGCCAAGCCGTGGCCGTGGACGTGCTCGCTGACGACGTCCATCCACCGGGCGGGCCGCCCGGTGACGAAGAAGACCTCGATGCCGGCCTCCTCGGCGGCGGCCAGGGCCGCGACCGTCCGGTCCGACACGGTCTTGTCGTCGCGCAGAAGCGTTCCGTCAAGATCGGTGGCGATCAGTCGCGGCCGGCCCTGCGACATCGGGCGGCTGCTGGAGAACGTCGTGGGTGAGGTCACGCACCCATTGTCCCGTATGAACCCGCCTCCGGGCGCACGGACGTGCGAGAGCGCGCGCATTTGAGCCGCGAACCCCGAGGCGGGCGAAATGGGGCGAAGGGGCGGGTTCCGGCCCGTCGGATCGGTCCTCCCCCGCCGTTCACATGGCGTCGCTCAGCTGTTCAGCTGCGCGATCCCGTCGGTGGCGATCCGCTCGAAGACCACCGGGTCGGCGGCGAACATCGAGTCCGGGATGGGGGTGTGCACCACGATCTCGTCGAACCCGAGCTCCGCGTGGCGCCCGGCGAAGTCCACGAAGGCGTCGACCGAATCGAGGACGCCGTTCGCCTCCGGGGTGAATCCGGTCAGCAGGATCTTGTCCAGTTCCGCCGCGTCCCGACCTGCGTCGGCGCACGCTTTGTCCAGCTTCTCCAGCTGTCCGCGGAGCGCGGCGCGGGACTGCTCGGGCGTACCCGTCTCGAACAGCTTCGGGTCCCCGGTGGTGACCCACGCCTGGCCGTGCCGGGCGGCGAGGCGCATCCCGCGCGGCCCGGTCGCCGCGACCGCGAACGGCAGCCGAGGCCGCTGCACGCAGCCGGGCACATTGCGCGCCTCGTGCGCCGAATAGTGCGTGCCCTCGTGGGTGACGGCGCCCTCGGTGAGGAGCCGGTCGAGGAGCGGTACGAACTCGGCGAACCGGTCCGCCCGCTCCCGCGGCGTCCACGCCTCCTGCCCGAGCGCCGTCGCGTCGAAGCCGTTGCCGCCCGCGCCGATGCCGAGGGTGATCCGGCCGCCGGAGATGTCGTCCAGGGAGATCAGTTCCTTGGCGAGGGTCACCGGGTGGCGGAAGTTCGGCGACGTCACGAGGGTCCCCAGGCGCATCCGGCCGGTCGCCGTCGCGGCGGCCGTGAGCGTGGGGATCGCGCCGAACCACGGCCCGTCCCGGAACGACCGCCACGACAGGTGGTCGTAGGTGTACGCGGCATGGAAGCCGAGTGCTTCCGCCCGACGCCAGATCTTCTGCCCTTCGGCCCACCGGTGGATGGGGAGGATCACCGTGCTCAGTCGCATGGCCAGAACCCTACGCCCGGGGCGCGCTCCGCTGCCGTGTCGGCCGAGGGGCCGGTCCGGCCCGCCGCGGCCGCGCCGGGCCGTGTCCGGCGGGTGGTGTTCACTCGCCGAAGCGCAGATACCACGGGGGTACGGCGTCCGTCAGCCAGACGCCGTTGGCGCTGACGTGGAAGACGTGCCCGTCGCGGTGCATGGCGCCCGAGTCCACGGAGAGGACGACCGGCCGGCCGCGCCGCGCGCCGACCCTGGTCGCGGTCTCCCGGTCGGGTGAGAGGTGGACGTGGTGGCGGCGCATGGGCCGCAGGCCCTCGGCGCGGATCGCGTCCAGGGCGGCGGGGACGGTGCCGTGGTAGACGTACGCGGGCGGGACGGCGGGCGGCAGGCCCAGGTCCACGTCGACGGTGTGGCCCTGGCTGGCCCGGATGCGGTCGCCCTCCAGGGCGAAGCGCCGCTTGTCGTTCGTGGCGACGACGTGCTCCAGCTCGGCGCGGCTGACCGGCATGCGATGGCGTGCGAGGGCGCGCAGCAGGTCGTCGACGGCGACCCAGCCCTGAGGGTCGAGGACGAGCCCGATCCGCTCGGGCTGGTGGCGCAGATGCCGTGAGAGGTACTTCGACACCTTCACGGCGCGTTGTTCGTCCATGACGCCAGCGTGGCAGGGATCACGTCTCTTTCGCCACAGAAAAGTGGCGGGACAGGTTTGGTCCACAGCCAACTCCAGTTATCCACAGGCTTATTGGCGTTTCTGTGGACAACCAGGCCTCATCAGCGGCCCGCGCCGCCTTTCGCCACCCCGCCGTCCTTCATCGCCTCGCCGCTCTTCGTCGCCCTGCCGTCCCGGCCGTCCCCGTCCCCGCCCGCGTCCCGGTTCCGGGCCACGAGACGGTCCAACGTCCGTGACCGCACCTCCCGTTCGGCCGCCACGGCGATGAACTCCGACGCGTTCTCCGCCCCGACCAGCTCCCGCACGGCCCGCACGGTGGCGGCGGGCAGGACGACCGCGCGGGGCTCCTCGTCCTGCTCCGGCGGGCCGCCGGGAGCGAGGTGGTGGCGGAGGTGGCGGTTGGCGAAGGTGCGCATCGCGCGGGCCAGTTCGGCGTCCACCGTCTGCCGGGCCAGCGGGCGAAGCCGCCGGACGAGGGCCGCCGCACGGGCCGCGTCGGCGTCCGACGGCGGGTGCTGGCCGAGGTACCGGGCGAAGACGTGCTCCGTGGTGAACTCCAGGAACCGCAGCGCGATGTGCTCGACCTCGGCCCGCAGTTCCCGCAGGTGCCCGGCGACGGCGAGCAGCGGGACCCCGGCGGCGTGCAGCTCCGCCGCCACCGCCAGCTCCTGCGGGCTCGGCACCAGGAACTCGTCGTCCCGGCCCGGCACCCGCTCCAGCACACCCAGCTCGACGGCCTCCTCCACGGCACGCTCGTCGGGGGCGCCGCCGAACGCGGCCTCCAGCTCCGCGCGCGTGATGCGGTCGGCCTGCTCGTCGGTCCACGGCCCGTCCACCTCGGCGACCAGGCCCAGCACCCCGCCGAGGCCCCTCCCCGTGTCCCACGCGTCCAGCAGCTCCTTGATGGACGCCAGTCCGTACCCGCGGTCGAGCAGGTCCGCGATCTGCCGCAGCCGCGCCAGGTGGGCTTCTCCGTACACATTGGACCGGCCGCGCCGCTCGGGCCGCGGCAGCAGACCGCGGTCCTGGTAGGCGCGGATTGTGCGGACCGTGGCGCCGCTGAGATGTGCCAGGTCCTCGATCCGGTACTCGACCGCCGGGCTCGGGCCGGCCGGCTGCTCGGACACACTCGCTCCCTACTGCCCCGGGCCGTCCTGCCAGGGATCGTACGACCGCACGCGGGGCGCCCTCGCAGCGGCCGAACCACCGGGAGAGGCCCCCGCGACGCTGCGCCCGCCAGGGACCCACCCCGCCGGCTCAGAGCGGGCCCGGCCGCCGCCCGCCGTCCGCCCTGCCGGGTCACAGCGGTGGCGCCACCCTCGCCAGGGCCCTCAGCGCGCCCGGCGCGAAGCGGGACAGCAGGTGCGCGGCGCGCGCCTCCGGGGTGACCGGCACCATCGGGCGGTTCTCGACCACTGCCCGCAGGATCGCGGCGGCGACCTTCTCCGGCGGGTAGTTCCTGCGCGCGTACAGCCGCGCCGTGCGCTGCCGCAGCCGCCGCTCCTCCGCCTCCGGCACTCCGGTGAACCGTGCCGTGGACGTGATGCCCGTGTTCACGAAGCCGGGGCAGACTGCCGTCACGCCGATGCCCCGCCCGGCCAGCTCGGCCCGCAGCGACTCGCTGAGCATCAGCACGGCCGCCTTCGAGGCGCCGTACGCGGGCAGCAGCCGGGTGGGCTGGAACGCGGCGGCGGACGCCGTGTTCACGATGTGGCCGCCCTGGCCGCGCTCCACCATCTGCTTGCCGAAGAGGCGGCAGCCGTGGATGACGCCCCACAGGTTGACGTCCAGGACCTTCCGCCAGTCCTCGGCCGTCGTGTCGAAGAACGACCCCGACAGGCCGATCCCCGCGTTGTTGACCAGCACGTCGACCGTGCCGTACTCGGCGGCGACCCGCGCGGCCAGCTTCTCCATCGCCTGCTCGTCGCTCACGTCCACCACCTCGGGCCAGGCGCCCGGCGCTCCGACCCGCAGCGCCTGGTCCGCCGTGCGGGCCGCGCCCTCCGCGTCCCGGTCGACGGCCACCACCCGGGCCCCGGCCTCCGCGAACGCCAGGGCGGTGGCCCGCCCTATGCCGCCCGCCGCGCCCGTCACCAGCACCAGCTGCCCGCCGAACCGGTCCGCGTGCCGCCGCCCCGACACGACGGGGGCCGGCAGGGCGGCGCCCTCCTCCTCGTGCGCGGTCACGAATTCGGCGATCCACGCGGCGAGCTGGTCCGGCCGGGTGCGCGGGACCCAGTGCCCGGCCGGCAGCGTGCGCCGCACCAGCCGGGGCGCCCACCTGGCCAGGTCGTCGTACAGCCGGTCCGACAGGAACACGTCCCCGGTCGGCGTGATCAGCTGCACCGGCACATGCGCGTACGCGTCCGGGCGGGGGCGGAGCATCCGGGACCTGACGTTGTCCCGGTACAGCCACGCGCCGTGCGCCGCGTCGCGGGGCAGCGACCCGGTCGGATAGCCGTCCTCGGGCATCTTCTCCACCCGCCGCAGCAGTCCCGGCCAGCGCTTGCCGAGCGGACCCCGCCAGGCCAGCTCGGGCAGCAGCGGCGTGTGCAGCAGATACACGTACCAGGAGCGCGCGCCCTGCCCCAGCACCTGGCCGACCCGGCGGGGCGTCGGCCGGCCCACCCGCTCCTTCATCCAGTGGCCGAAGTGGTCCAGCGACGGCCCCGACATCGACGTGAACGACGCGATCCGGCCCTTGGTGCGCCCCACGGTGGCGAACTCCCAGCCCTGCACCGAACCCCAGTCGTGCCCCACCACGTGGACCGGCCGGTCCGGGCTCACCGCGTCGGCGACCGCCAGGAAGTCGTCCGTCAGCTTCTCCAGCGTGAAACCGCCCCGCAGCGGCACCGGCGCCGTGGAGCGGCCGTGCCCCCGCACGTCGTACAGGACGACGTGGAACCGGTCGGACAGCCGGCCCGCGACCTCGGACCAGACCTCCTTGGAGTCCGGGTAGCCGTGCACCAGCACCACCGTCGGCCGGCCCGGATCGCCCAGCTCCGCCACGCACAGCTCGATCCCGCCCGTACGGATCCGGCGCTCGCGGGCGCCCCTGAGCAGACTCATGCCACAACCCCCGTCCCGTGGGCGTCCGCACAGCGGTCCGCCTCCGTCAGCACGTTGACATCCACGAATGTGACAATGCCCGGCGGCGTGGTCAAGGGTGCCTCCTCAACCTGTGGAAAAGTCCGGACCGCGGACCGTGCCCACCCGGCTCTGTGGAAAACCGGGCGCACCCGAGCCCGGCGCACGACCGACCCGGCCCCGAGCCCGGCGCACGACCGACCCGGCCCCGAGCCCGGCGCACGACCGACCCGGCCCCGAGCCCGGCGCACGACCGACCCGGCCCCGAGCCCGGCGCACGACCGACCCGGCCCCGAGCCCGGCGCACGACCGACCCGGCCCCGAGCCCGGCGCACGACCGACCCGGCCCCGAGCCCGGCGCACCACCGACCCGGCCCCGAGCCCGGCGCCCGACCGACCCGCACCCAGGCCGGGCGCTACCGGTGCCCCGGGCTCCGGCGAGCCGTCCGGCCCGGCACCGCGCCCCGGACGCGCACCTTCCGCCTACCCCTCCCGTACGGGTCCCGTACGCCTGGAGTCGGACAACGATCCAGCCGTCAGGGCTGACGTGGCCTGTGGCCCGCGCCACTACGGTCGAGGCGTGACTGTGATCGCCACCGAAAGCCTCAGCAAGCGGTTCCCCCGGGTGACCGCTCTCGACCGGCTCTCCCTGGACATCGGGCCCGGTGTGACCGGACTTGTGGGTGCCAACGGAGCCGGCAAGTCGACAATGATCAAGATCCTGCTGGGTCTGTCCCCCGCCACCGAGGGCCGTGCCGCCGTCCTCGGCCTCGACGTGGCGACGGAGGGCCCGGCCATCCGCGAACGCGTCGGCTACATGCCGGAGCACGACTGCCTGCCGCCGGACGTCTCGGCCACCGAGTTCGTCGTCCACATGGCGCGCATGTCGGGGCTCCCGCCGACCGCCGCCCGCGAGCGGACCGCCGACACACTGCGCCACGTCGGCCTCTACGAGGAGCGGTACCGCCCCATGGGCGGCTACTCGACCGGCATGAAGCAGCGCGTGAAGCTCGCCCAGGCGCTGGTCCACGACCCGCAGCTGGTCCTCCTCGACGAGCCGACGAACGGCCTGGACCCGGTCGGCCGCGACGAGATGCTGGGCCTCATCCGCCGCGTGTGGACCGACTTCGGGATCTCCGTGCTGGTCACCTCGCACCTGCTGGGCGAGCTGGAGCGGACCTGCGACCACGTCGTCGTCATCGACGGCGGCCGCCTCCTGCGCTCCAGCTCCACCAGCGAGTTCACGCAGACCACCACCACCGTCGCCGTCGAGGTCACCGACTCCGACGCGTACCCCGACGGCGCCGCCGCCCTCCGCGCCGCGCTCACCGCCGCCGGGGTGACCCTCCACGCGGGCGTGGAGGAGGGCCTGCCGGGCGCCGGGCACATCCTGCTCCTGGAGGCCACCGGCGAGGAGACGTACGACCTCGTGCGCGACACCGTCGCCGACCTGGGCCTCGGCCTCGTCCGCATGGAGCAGCGCCGCCACCACATCGCCGAGGTGTTCCGCCCCGACGCCCCGGCCGCCACGTCCCAGGAGGTGCGGTCCCGATGAGTACCGAGACGCAGATCCACAACATCGGGTACCGCAAGTACGACGGGCCCCGCCTCGGTCGCGCCTACGCGCGCCGGTCCCTGTACGTCCAGTCCCTCCGCGGCGCCTACGGCCTCGGCCGCAGCGCCAAGTCGAAGGTGCTGCCGATGATCCTCCTCGGCGTCATGTGCGCACCGGCGCTGATCGTCGTGGCGGTGGCCGTGGTCACCAAGTCGAAGACGCTGATGCTGGACTACACCGGCTACGCCATCTTCATGCAGCTGGTGATCTACCTCTACGTGGCCTCGCAGGCGCCGCAGTCGGTCTCGCGCGACCTGCGGTTCCGGAGCGTCCCGCTGTACTTCTCGCGGCCTATCGAGCGGTCCGACTACGTGCTCGCCAAGTACGGCGCGATGGCGTCCGCCCTGTTCATCCTGACCGCGCTGCCGCTGCTGATCCTCTACGCGGGCTCGCTGCTGGCGAAGATGGACTTCACCGACCAGACGAAGGGCTTCGCGCAGGGCCTGGTCTCCGTGGCGCTGCTGTCGCTGCTGTTCAGCGGGATCGCCCTGCTGCTGGCCGCGCTGACGCCCCGCCGCGGTTTCGGCGTCGCCGCCGTCATCGGCGCGCTGTTCGTCACGTACGGCGCCGTCCTCACCCTGCAGGGCATCGCCTGGGCCACCGACAACCTGTCCGCCGTGACCTGGCTCGGCCTGTTCTCGCCGACCACCCTCATCGACGGCGTGCAGACCGCGTTCCTCGGCGCCACCACGTCCTTCCCCGGCGAGGCGGGACCCGACGGCGCCACCGGCGCGGTCTACCTGCTGGTCGTCCTCGCGCTGATCGCCGGCTCGTACGCCGCGCTGATGCGCCGCTACCGAAAGGCCGGGCTGTGACCCTCCTCCCGTCGCCCACCACCCTCCCCGAGAAGGGGCCGCGCCCATGAGCGTCCTCTCCATCGACCACGTGTCCCGCTGGTTCGGCAATGTCGTCGCCGTCAACGACGTCACCATGACCATCGGCCCCGGCGTGACCGGCCTCCTCGGCCCGAACGGCGCCGGCAAGTCCACCCTCATCAACATGATGGGCGGCTTCCTCGCCCCCTCCACCGGCACCGTGACCCTCGACGGCCAGGCGATCTGGCGCAACGAGACCGTGTACCGCCACATCGGCGTCGTGCCGGAGAGGGAGGCGATGTACGACTTCCTCACCGGCCGCGAGTTCGTCGTCGCCAACGCCGAACTGCACGGCCTCGGCGACCGGGAGGCGCAGCGGGCGCTCGCCACCGTCGAGATGGAGTACGCGCAGGACCGCAGGATCGGCACGTACAGCAAGGGCATGCGGCAGCGCGTGAAGATGGCGTCCGCCCTCGTCCACGACCCGTCCGTGCTGCTCCTCGACGAGCCGTTCAACGGCATGGACCCGCGCCAGCGGATGCAGCTGATGGACCTGCTGCGGCGCATGGGCGCGGACGGCCGTACGGTCCTGTTCTCCTCGCACATCCTGGAGGAGGTCGAGCAGCTCGCCTCCCACATCGAGGTCATCGTCGCGGGCCGGCACGCGGCCAGCGGCGACTTCCGCCGCATCCGCCGCCTGATGACCGACCGTCCGCACCGCTACCTGGTGCGCTCCAGCGACGACCGGGCCCTGGCGGCCGCGCTGATCGCCGACCCGTCGACCGCGGGGATCGAAGTGGACGTCCGCGAAGGCGTACTGCGGGTGCAGGCGGTCGACTTCGGCCGTTTCACCGAACTGCTGCCGCGCGTAGCCCGCGAGCACTCGATCCGGCTGCTGACGGTCTCCCCGTCGGACGAGTCCCTCGAGTCGGTCTTCTCCTACCTCGTCGCGGCCTGAAGGGAGCCCTCGACCATGTACCACCCCACAGTCGCCCGGCTCACCTACCGGGGCCTCCTCGGCCGCCGCCGCGCCGCCATCCTGTTCATCCTGCCCGGCCTGCTGATCACCATCTCGGCCGCCGTCCGCCTCTTCCAGGGGGCCGACGACCAGGTCGCCGCCGATCTCCTCGCCGGGTTCGGGCTCGCCACGATGGTCCCGCTGATCGGCGTCATCGCCGGTACGGGCGCGATCGGCCCGGAGATCGACGACGGCTCGATCGTGTACCTCCTCGCCAAGCCGGTGAAGCGCTCCACGATCATCTTCACCAAGCTGATCGTCGCCATCGCCGTGACCATGGTCTTCTCGGCGGTGCCCACGCTCATCGCGGGCCTGATCCTCAACGGCAACGGCCAGCAGGTCGCCATCGCGTACACGGTCGCCGCGCTCGTCGCGTCGATCGCCTACAGCGCGCTCTTCCTCCTCCTCGGCACGGTCAGCCGGCACGCGGTCGTCTTCGGCCTCGTCTACGCGCTGGTCTGGGAGAGCCTCTTCGGCAGCGTCATGTCCGGGGCGCGGACACTGAGCGTCCAGCAGTGGGCCCTGGCGGTCGCGGAGAAGGTGACGCGGGGCGAGGGACTGATCTCCTCCGAGGTGTCGCTGCCGGTCGCCGCGGTCCTGCTGGCCGTGGTGACGGCGGCCGCCACCTGGTTCGCCGGCTGGAAGCTGCGCACGCTGACCCTGGCGGGCGAGGAGTAGCAGTCCGCCGGGCGCTGCCCAGAACGCCCCGGGAGCTCTTCCCCTCCGGGGTTTTCCACAGGGAGACGGCCGTCGCAGCGGCCCGGGCCCCACGGGATTACTGTGGGCCCGGGCGCGACCCACACGGCCCGTACGACCCGAACTCACACTCTGGGGAGCAAGCCATGTCAGACCGCTTCGATGTCGTCGTGCTCGGAGCCGGCCCGGGCGGTTACGTCGCGGCGATCCGCGCGGCCCAGCTGGGCAAGCGCGTCGCGGTGGTGGAGGAGAAGTACTGGGGCGGCGTCTGCCTGAACGTCGGCTGCATCCCGACCAAGGCGCTGCTGCGCAACGCCGAGCTGGCCCACATCTTCACCCACGAGGCGAAGACGTTCGGCATCAAGGTCGACGGCGAGGTCTCCTTCGACTACGGCGAGGCGTTCCGCCGCAGCCGCCGCGTCGCGGACGGCCGGGTCAAGGGCGTCCACTTCCTGATGAAGAAGAACAAGATCACGGAGTTCACGGGCCGGGGCACGTTCCTCGACGCGAACACCCTCCAAGTGGCCCAGGCCGACGGCTCGACCACCACGATCTCGTTCGACAACTGCATCATCGCGACCGGCGCCACCCCCCGTCTGCTGCCCGGCACGCGCCGCAGCGACCGCGTCGTCACCTACGAGGAGCAGATCCTCGCCGAGGACCTGCCGCGCTCCATCGTGATCGCGGGCGCCGGCGCCATCGGCATCGAGTTCGCGTACGTCCTGCACAACTACGGCGTGAAGGTCACGATCGTCGAGTTCCTCGACCGCGTCGCACCGCTGGAGGACAAGGACGTCTCGGCGGAGCTGGCCAAGCAGTACCGCAAGCTCGGCATCGACGTGCTGACCTCCACGCGCGTGGAGAGCATCGACGAGTCCGGCCCGCAGGTCCGTGTCACGGTCACCGGCAAGGACGGCGCGCAGCAGGTGCTGGAGGCCGACAAGGTCCTCCAGGCGATCGGCTTCGCGCCGAACGTCACGGGCTACGGCCTGGAGGCGACGGGCGTACGGCTCACCGAGCGCGGCGCCATCGACGTGGACGGCCGCTGCCGCACGTCGGTGCCGCACATCTACGCCATCGGCGACGTGACCGCGAAGCTGATGCTGGCGCACACGGCCGAGTCCATGGGCGTCGTGGCCGCCGAGACCATCGCGGGCGCCGAGACGATGGAGCTCGACTACCCGATGATCCCGCGCGCGACGTACTGCCAGCCGCAGATCGCCAGCTTCGGCTGGACGGAGGAGCAGGCGCGCGAGAAGGGCTTCGACGTCAAGGTCGCCAAGTTCCCGTTCACGGCGAACGGCAAGGCGCACGGCCTGGGCGACTCGACGGGCTTCGTGAAGCTGATCAGCGACGCCAAGTACGGCGAGATCATCGGCGCCCACCTGATCGGTCCCGATGTCACGGAGCTGCTGCCCGAGCTGACCCTGGCCCAGCAGTGGGACCTCACGGTCCACGAGGTCGCGCGCAATGTGCACGCCCACCCGACGCTGGGCGAGGCGGTCAAGGAGGCCGTGCACGGCCTCGCGGGCCACATGATCAACTTCTGATGGCCGGACGGGGCCCGTGCGGTACGGGCCCCGTGCGTCCCTCGGCGGATCCGCCGTAGGAGGTCTTCACACGGCGAAGGGGCGGCGGCCCGCGGGTGCGCGGTGCCGCCGCCCCTCACCGGGACCGGGGCGCGGGGCTCACTGCCCGAGCAGTCGCTCCAGGGTCACGGCGATGCCGTCCTCGTCGCTGGCGGCCGTGATCTCGTCGGCCACGGCCTTCAGCTCGTCATGGGCGTCGGCCATGGCCACGCCGTGCCGCGCCCACGCGAACATGGGGATGTCGTTGGGCATGTCGCCGAAGGCGATCGTCTCGGCCGCCTTCACACCCAGGCGGCGCGCCGCTAGCGACAGACCCGTCGCCTTGGTGAGGCCCAGCGGCAGGATCTCCACTATGCCCGCGCCGGCCATCACGACGTCCACGAGTCCGCCCACCACCCGGCGGGCGGTGGCCGTCAGCGCGTCGTCGTCCAGCTCCGGGTGCTGGATGTACAGCTTGTTCAGCGGGGCCGACCACAGCTCCGCCGGGTCCTCCAGCGGCAGGTACGGCAGCGGGCCGTCCTGCACCGCGTAGCCGGAGCCGACCAGCACCTCGCCGTCCAGGCCGTCCCGGCTGGCGGCCAGGGCCAGCGGGCCCACCTCGGCCTCCAGCTTCGCCAGGGCGAGCCCCGCGAGCTGCCGGTCCAGCGTCACCGACGTCAGCAGCCGGTGTTCGCCCGCGTGGTAGACCTGCGCGCCCTGCCCGCAGACCGCGAGGCCCTCGTAGGCGAGGTCGTCGAGGATCGCGCGGGTCCAGGGCACGGACCGGCCGGTGACCACGATGTGCGCGGCGCCGGCCGCCGTGGCGGCGGCGAGGGCGTCACGCGTGCGCTGCGACACGCTTCCGTCGGGGCGCAGCAGCGTCCCGTCGAGGTCGGTCGCGACGAGCCGGTAGGGGAAGGGGCTCACTTGGCCACGGGCTCCAGCAGCTCCCGCCCGCCCAGGTACGGCCGCAGGATCTCGGGCACGCGGACGGAGCCGTCGGCCAGCTGGTGGTTCTCCAGGATCGCCACGATGGTGCGCGGCACGGCGCACAGGGTGCCGTTCAGCGTCGCGAGCGGCTGGACCGTCTTGCCGTCGCGCATGCGGACGGACAGGCGGCGCGCCTGGAAGCTGTCGCAGTTGGAGGCGGAGGTCAGCTCGCGGTACTTGCCCTGCGTCGGGATCCACGCCTCGCAGTCGTACTTGCGGGACGCGGAGGCGCCCAGGTCACCGCTGGCCACGTCGATCACCTGGAACGGCAGCTCCAGCGCGGTCAGCCACTGCTTCTCCCACTCCAGCAGCCGCTTGTGCTCGGCCTCGGCGTCCTCCGGCGCGACGTACGAGAACATCTCGACCTTGTCGAACTGGTGGACGCGGAAGATGCCGCGGGTGTCCTTGCCGTACGTACCGGCCTCGCGGCGGTAGCAGGGGGAGAAGCCGGCGTACCGCAGCGGCAGCTTGTCCGCGTCGAGGATCTCGTCCATGTGGTACGCGGCGAGCGGCACCTCGGACGTGCCCACCAGGTAGTAGTCGTCCTTCTCCAGGTGGTAGACGTTCTCGGCGGCCTGGCCGAGGAAGCCGGTGCCCTCCATGGCGCGCGGGCGCACCAGGGTCGGCGTCAGCATGGGGATGAACCCGGCCTCGGTGGCCTGCGCGATGGCGGCGTTGACGAGCGCGAGCTCCAGGAGCGCGCCGACGCCCGTCAGGTAGTAGAAGCGGGAGCCGGACACCTTCGCGCCGCGCTCCACGTCGATGGCGCCGAGCGCCTCACCGAGCTCCAGGTGGTCCTTGGGCTCGAAGCCCTCGGCGGCGAAGTCGCGGATCGTGCCGTGCGTCTCCAGGACGACGAAGTCCTCCTCGCCGCCGACGGGCACGTCCGGGTGGACGAGGTTGCCCAGCTGGAGCAGCAGGCGGCGGGCCTCCTCGTCGGCCTCGTGCTGCTCGGCGTCGGCGGCCTTGACGTCGGCCTTGAGCTGCTCGGCGCGCTTGAGCAGCTCGGCCCGCTCCTCGGGGGACGCCTTGGGGATCAGCTTGCCGAGCGACTTCTGCTCGGAGCGCAGCTCGTCGAAGCGGGCGCCGGACGACCTGCGCCGCTCATCGGCGGAGAGCAGGGCGTCGACGAGCTCGACGTCCTCTCCACGGGCGCGCTGGGAGGCGCGAACACGGTCGGGGTCCTCACGGAGCAGGCGAAGGTCAATCACCCCTCCAGGCTACCGGTGCGTCCGGGCCGCTCCCCACCGTATATGGCCGACGCCCCAGCGTGTCCCTTTGCCCCAATTGCCGGACTTATTGATGATGGCGGCGAAAGATCCATCATTCTTGGGTAAAGGGCGGTCCACGCGCGTCACCTTTCCACAGACGTGCCAGACTGTGGAATGTTATCCACAGGCTGTGTGGAAGAGGTGTGGACTCCGGAATTGGCCGAACCGAAAGAAGTCGCCCCGCAGTCTGTTTCCTCGTTCAAACCTCTTGCGGACACTCATTCGGGTGGGAATTCCTCGCTCCAAAGGGTCGATCGGAGGAATGAGGATGACGCGACGGACAAAGCGGGCTGTGGACGCAGGTGTGGTCACTTCGCCGATTTATCGACCTTGTCCGGTTCCGCTGGGGGTTGAGGGGGGCCGGGATGTCGACTTGTCCCCAGGCTCACCCAGAGATCTGTGGATAACTCCGTGGCCTGGGCGGCCGCGTCGACGCCGCCGGCCACCCGCCTCCACGCGGCAGTACGCGACCTCGGGCCCCGCGGCCGTCCCGGCCGTACGGGACCGCGGCCGTCCCGGCCGTACGGGACCGCGGCCGTCCCGGCCGTACGACCTCCGCCGTCCCGGCCGTACGGATCTCAGGCGCCGCGGCCGTCCTGGCAGCGCGCCAGCCAGTCGGCCGCCGCCGTGAAGTCCGCGTCCGACGTGCCGGGCCGCGGCCCCCGCACCTCTTCGGCCGAGACACCGGCCCGCGGATACGAACCGAGGAAACGCACCTTCGGACAGATCCGCTTCAGTCCCATCAGCGCCTCACCCACCCGCCGGTCCGAGACATGGCCCTCGGCGTCCACCGCGAAGCAGTAGTTGCCGATTCCGGCGCCCGTGGGACGCGACTGGATCAGCATCAGGTTGACGCCGCGCACCGCGAACTCCTGGAGGAGTTCCAGCAGCGCGCCCGGATGGTCGTCCCGCAGCCAGATCACCATCGACGTCTTGTCCGCGCCCGTCGGCGCCGCCGGCCGCGCAGGCCGTCCCACCAGCACGAACCGCGTCTCGGCGTTCTCCGCGTCGTGGATCTCCGTGACCAGCGCCTCCAGACCGTACGTCGCCGCCGCGAACTCCCCCGCGAACGCCGCGTCGTACCGGCCCTCCTGCACCAGCCGCGCCCCGTCCGCGTTGGACGCGGCCGACTCCCAGACCGCCTCCGGCAGATGGGCGCGCAGCCAGTTGCGCACCTGCGGCTGCGCCACCGGGTGCCCGGTCACCGTCTTGATGTCGGACAGCTGCGTGCCCGGCCGCACCAGCAGCGCGAACGCGATCGGCAGCAGCACCTCGCGGTAGATCATCAGCGGTCTGCCGGACGCCAGCTCGTCGAGCGTCGCGGTCACCCCGCCCTCCACCGAGTTCTCGATCGGTACGAGCGCGGCCGCGGCCTCCCCGTTCCGTACGGCGTCCAGGGCGGCGGGTACCGACACCATCGGCACCAGCTCGCGCGTCGCGGCTTCCGGCAGCGTCCGCAGGGCCGCCTCGGTGAAGGTGCCCTCGGGGCCGAGGTAGGTGAATCGCGTGGCCGACATACCGGTCAGCCTAGTGCGCCCGGCACCCGCCGGGCGCCCGCCGCCCAGCCCGTGGACGCCGCCCCGGCACCGCGGCACCGGACCCCCGCCCGGCCCCCCTGGCCCGCCCCCGCGGGGGCCGCGCGCCGGGCCGCCGCCACGCCGCCGTACGGCCCCGAGCGGCGCCGCCCGCGCGTCTCCGCCGCCCGGGGCCCGACGCCTCTACCCACCCGGAGCAGGCCCGGCGCCCGCGCGGGCCTCATGCCTCCAGCAGCCGCTGCCCCACGTACTCGCCCTCCGCCGGTCCGCCCGGCACCGCGAACAGGGCGCTCGACTCGTGCCGGATGAACCGCGACAGCGCGTCGCCCCGGTCCAGCTTCCGCTGCACCGGCACGAATCCCTTGCGCGGATCCGCCTGCCAGCAGATGAACAGCAGCCCCGCGTCCGGGGTGCCGTCCGGGCCGATCCCGTCGTGGTACGAGAACGGGCGGCGCAGCATCGTCGCGCCGCCGTTCTGCTCCGGCGCCGAGATCCGCGCGTGCGCGTCCGCCGGGATCACCGGCTTGCCGTCCGGGCCGAGCTTGTCGAGGTCGGGCTCCGTCGTCTCCGTACCGCCCGTCAGCGGGGCGCCGTCGGACTTCCGCCGGCCGATCACCGCCTCCTGGTCCTTGAGCGGCAGCTTCTCCCAGTCGTCCAGCAGCATCCGGATGCGCCGCACCACCGCGTACGAGCCGCCCGCCATCCACGGCTGGGCGCCGCCCGGCGCGACGAAGACATGCCCGTCGAAACCGGGGTCGGTCGGCTTCGGGTTGCCCGTGCCGTCGACCTGGCCCATCAGGTTGCGGGCCGTCATGGGGTGCGCGGTCGCGCCGGGCGAGCGGTTGAAGCCGTTCATCTGCCAGCGCACCTTCGCCGCCGCGCCCGCCTCCCGCTGCACGGTCCGCAGCGCGTGGAACGCGACCAGCGCGTCGTCGGCGCCGATCTGCACCCACAGGTCGCCGCCGGACCGCTTCGGGTCGAGCCGGTCGGACGAGAACACCGGCAGCGGCTCCAACTGCTCCGGACGCCGCGCCACCAGGCCCGTACGGTCGAAGAAGGACGCGCCGAAGCCGAAGGTGACCGTCAGCGAGCACGGACCGGCGTCCCGCGCCACCCCGCCGTCCGAGTCACCCGCCGGCTCGCCGGCCATCAGCCGCTCGGCCACCGCCGACCAGCGCCGCATCAGCGCCACGGCCTCCTTGCGGCCCGCGCCCGGCGCCAGGTCGAACGCCACCAGGTGGCCGCGCGCCTGCGAGGGCTGCAGGATGCCCGCCTGGTGGGTGCCGCGGAACGGCACCCGCGCCGAGCCCACCGCCGTGAGCGCCGGCCCGCCGTCGCCGTCGCCGCCGAGCGCCGCGTACCCGGCCGCACCGCCCGCCCCGCCGAGCGCGAGGCCCGCCGCACCGGCGGCGCCCACGGTGCCGAGAAGCCGGCGCCTCGAGATCTCCAGGTTCCCGCTGTCGCTCATAGTCAGGTCAACCGATCTTCACGTTCTTGTCGATGGTGGTCTGGTCGATGTCGGACGTGCGCACCGTCACCCGGAGACGCCAGTCGCCGGGCATGGGCAGCTGCGCCGAGCGCGCCGTCCAACGGCCTGCGGCGTCCCGTTCGAGCGGGACCGGCAGCGGTCCGATCTCCTGGGCGTCGAGCGTGAACGACACCTTCAGCTCGGCCACGTCGCGCGGCTTGCCGTCCGCCCCGTCGACGGCGACCCGCAGCGTGTTGCCCCCGGACCGGCCGGGGTCGAGGTTCAGCCGGACGGTGCCCGTGCCGCCGGGGCCGCCCGTGTCGAACGGGAGGCTCACGTCGACGGGCCGGTCCGGGACGGCGGTCGCGGTGGCGGCCCGCATCCGGTCGGTCTGCTCCTGGGTGCGGGCCGGCTCGGTCGCGGTGAGCGCGGTGGTCACCGCGAGCACCACCACCACGACCGCCGTCTCGGCCAGCACCGACCTGCGCAGTCCCGCCCGCGCGGGGTCGGCGTCCCGTACCCGCCGCTTGCGGGCGACGGCGACGGCGGCCCGCTGCCGGGCGAGCTGCGCGGCGCGCACCGGGTCGGCGGCGGCCGCGGGGTCGGCGGTGGCCGCGGGGTCGGCGGTGGCCGCGGGGTCGGCGGTGGCCGCCGGATCGGCCCCCTCGCCGTCCGTACCCTCCGGACCCGGGCCGTCCGTGGCCTCCGGGGCCTCGCCGGGCCGCTGTTCGTCCGAGGGGACGCGCACCGTCTCGGCGAGCTGCCGCGTCCAGCGGCGCGAGATCCAGCCGACGCCCAGCAGGACGGCGACGAGCCCCAGCTTCACCAGCAGCAGCCGCCCGTACGCCGTCCCGGTCAGCGCCGTCCAGGTGCCGACCTGCCGCCACGACTGGTACAGCCCCGTCACCGCCAGCACCGCGACCGCGCCGAACGCCAGCCGCGAGTACCGCTCGACGGCGTCCCGCTCGATGGACGGCTCCCGGTACAGCGCGACGACGAGCGCCGCCAGTCCGCCGAGCCAGACGGCGACGGCGAGCAGGTGCACCACGTCCAGCGGCATGGCGAGCGCGGTCTGCACCCCCGTCGACGCGTGCTCCGACAGCGCCCAGGTCCCGGCGATCCCGGCCGCCACGATCGTCCCGCCGACCGCCAGCCCGTACACGAGGTCCCGCCGGTCGCCCGGCCCCTCGCGCCGCGCGTACGGTCCGAACAGCACCGCCACGAACAGCGCCGACGCACCGGCGAGCAGCAGCCGCGAGGTCAGCGCGGCGCCCGTCTTGGTGTCCAGCACACCCTGGAGCACGCCCAGGTCGAAGGCGTCGCCCAGCTCCCCCGACCCGGTGTACGGGCCGCGCAGCATCAGCAGCGCCAGCGTGGCCGCGGTGAACGTCACCCAGCCGTAGGCGACGAGCCGCTGCACCGGCCGGACGGAAGCGCCGCGCGGCCAGCAGACCAGTACGAACGCGCAGCCGCCGACGAGGACGGTGAAGCCCGCGTACGACACGTACCGCCCGATGTCGTAGAGCCGCCCGACGAGGCCGCCGCCCGGTTCCTCCTTCGGCAGGACCACCTTCGTCGCGGAAGGCTTCCCGATGGAGAAGCTGAACGCCCCGGAGATCGGGTGGCTGTCCGCCGAGACGGCCTGCCAGGCCACGGTGTACGTGCCGTCCGGCAGCCCGTCGCGCAGGTCCACGCCGTACTTGACGACCGAGCCGCTGCACAGGTCCCGCAGCTCCCCGGAGTCGGCGCGCTTCCCGCTGGGCTCCAGGACGCGGATGCTGTCGTCGCCGAGCGCGACCTGCTCGGAGAAGGTGAGCGTGACGCGCTGCGGCGCGGTGGCGACCACCGCCCCGTCCGCCGGGTCGCTGCCGGTCAGCGCGGAGTGCGCGGACGCCGCGCCGGAGAGCGCGGTGCCGAGCAGAGCCGCGGTGAGCAGCAGCAGCGCCAGGAGCCGGGGCGCGATGCCCCGGCGCGCCGACGCGCCGCGCGCCGATACGCCGTGCGGCGAAGCGGGGCGGGCCGGTACGGGGCGCGGCGGGCGCGTGGGGGCTCCCGGGCGGGGGGCGATGGCCGTCATGGTCGTTCCTCTGCGCTCAGTGCCGTGTGGCGTGTTGCTCGTGCCCCGGCGGCTGGTGCTGGTGGGGGCTCGCCCCGCCGTGCTGCGTGTGCTCCCCGGAGCCGCCGGACCGCTGCGGGTTGTGGGTCCTGGCCTCGACCGGGACCTCGACCGCGATCGGGCCGGACTCCTTGAAGCGCAGCTCGATCCTGACCTTGTCGCCCTTCTTCGGGGTGCGCTTCAGCTCCATGAACATCAGATGGCTGCCGCCGCGCTCCAGCCGCAGCTCGCCGTGCGCCGGCACGTCGAACGACTCGACCTGCCGCATCTTCTGGTCCTTCGTCTCGTGCAGCTGCACGTCGTCGGACAGGTCGCTGGTGACGGAGGTGAGCGTGTCACCGGTGCCGCCGGTGTTGGTGACGGTGAGGAAGCCGCCCGCCATGCCGGCGTTGACCGGCTCCGGGATGAAGGCCCCGCTGACCTTCAGCCGCGGTGCGCCGTCCGCCGGGTCGGCGGACGAGCAGCCGCCCAGCGCCAGGCCCGCGGTGAGCGCGAGCGCGGCGGCCAGGACGGCGGAGGTGGTGCTGCGGGTCACGGGTTCTCCCCACGGATGAGCTTGGGCAGGTCCTTGGCGTACTCCTCGACGGTGGTGTTCTCGCCGTAGACGACATAGCCGCGGTCGGTCTTCGGCGAGAACGCCATGACCTGGGCGCCGTGCATCGAGACGATCTTGCCGTCCTTGTCCTTGGACGGCGGGTCGATGCCGATGCCGAGCTGGCGGGCGCCGGCCTGGATCTTCGCGAACTCGCCGCTGAGGCCGACGAAGCTCGGGTCGCCCGCGGACGGCAGCCACTTGGCGAGCTCGGCGGGCGTGTCGCGCTCCGGGTCGGTGGTGACGAAGACGACTTCGAGCTTGTCCCGGTCGGCCTTCGGCAGCTGCTTCATCGCCTCGGCGAGGTTGCTCATCGTCAGCGGGCAGACGTCGGGGCAGTGCGTGTAGCCGAAGTAGACCAGGGTCGGCTTGCCCTTGGTACGGGCCCGCAGGTCGTACGGCTTGCCGGTGGTGTCGGTCAGCACGAGGTCCGGCTTGTCGAAGGGGCGGTCCAGGACGGTGCCGGGCTTGCCGGCGTCGGGCGCCACCGACACATCGGCGACGGGGCTGCTGCCCGAGTCCGACTGGGGGCCGCACGCGGAAAGGGCCAGGGCGGACGCGGCGGCGAGCGCCGCGGCGATCATCCGCGTGCGCCGGGCCGGCCGGAGGGACCGCGTGGCGTGGAGGACAGTGCGCATCACGTGTTCTCTCGAATCAGTAGGGGGCGGGAGAGGGGCGTGGCGGCTCAGGCGGAGCGGCGGCGGCCGGCCAGCACGCCGTAGGCGATGCCGACGGCTCCGACCAGGATGCCGACGACACCGAGGACCCGGGCGGTGGGGTCGCTCACATCGGCCGGGGCCGCCTCGGTCTTCGACGCGTTCCCGTCGGCGGGCCGGGTCCCGGCGGCCGCGGGCTTGGCGCCGTGGGCGCTGTCCCCGGCGGCGGTGAGCTTCAGCACGGGCGCGGGGGAGTCCGGCTCCGCCGCGCCTTCCTCGGGCACCTCGATCCAGCGCACGACCTCCTTGTTGTCGTACGTCTGGAGGGCCTTGAAGACGAGCTGGTCGGCGTCCTCGGGCAGGCGGCCGAGCGACACCGGGAACTGCTGGAACTGGCCGGGTCCGATCTTCGAGCCGCTCGCCGTCCAGGTGATCTTGGAGGGGGCTTCGGTGATCTTCTTGCCGTGCAGGTCCAGCGGCTTGGCGAGCTTCGCCTTCTCGACCGTGACGGTCCAGCCGGGCACGGGCTGCGGCATCACGGACGCCACGGGGTGGTCCATGGGCAGCGTGACCTCGAGCTTCACGGTGGAGGCGTTGTCGCGCTCGTTGGGCACCTTGAAGTTGACCGTGGCGTAGCCGCCCTTGGCGGCCTCACCCTGCGGCTGCACGGTCACATGGGCGTACGCGGCCGAGGACAGCAGCAGGACGGAGGAGACGGCGGTCCCGCCGACGAGGGCGAGACGCGAGGACAGACGGGTGGTGTTCATGTCGGAGGACTCCACAGGTACGGAGAAGCAGGGGGGACACGGGCGCGCGGACTCGCGGGTCAGTACGGGCCGGCACCGCCGTTCCGCTCAGGGGCGCCGTCCACGCCACGACGCAGGCACCGTCCGCGCACGTCCGAGGACCGGGGGCGCCGGCACGCGGGCGCGCCGGGCACTTCCGGGTACGCCGCGTACGCGGGCGCGTCGGGTCGTCGAGGGCGCGGGCGGGACGGCGGGCCGTGTCGGTCGGGGGCGGCGGTCGTGCCGTGTCGGCCGGACCGAGGACGGACCGGCCCGGGCGGAAGCCCTGAACCGGGTCGCGCCGGCCCGACGGCCGTCCGGGCCGTGTGGTCCGGGTCCGGCCGAGGCGGATCAGGCCGCGTCGGGGCCGGCCGGGCCGGGGAAGCGGGGCGGGCTCAGGCCGCGAGGGCGACGGGGGCCGGCGGGCCGCGCCTGATCACCGTGTGCTGGAGCGCCCCGGCTGCCAGGGCCCGCGGGCCGTCCTCCCGTGCGCGCGCCGCCCGGGGCCCGGCCGCGAGCAGCGACCGCGCCCCCGCCAGCAGAAGCCCTACAAGGACGAGAGCCGCCCGCAGCGCCCGTACGAGCGCCTCCTCGGCGGCCGCGAGGGCGCCCCGCGCCGTGAGCCCGGCCAGCCGCGACAGGCGCAGCAGGGCGAGGTCACCGCGACGCAGCAGCCAGCCGGCGGGAAGCGCGGCCAGAAGGTGGGCCAGCACCATCGACAGGCTGGGAAGGACCAGCTGGTCGACGGGGCCCGTGGCGATCGGGGCCGTACCGGCGGCGGTCGCCGGGTCGAGACCCGCGGCCGTGACGATCCGGTGCGCCTCGTCGGCGGTGATCGGCTTGACCGCCCCGCCGCCGCACACGAACCGGGCGGCGGTCCGGATCAGCGCGTCACTCGCGGGGCCTCCGGTGCCGGCCGGGGCGGCGTGCTCCTGCCCGATCCCGAAGACGGTGTGGAGGGCCAGCTGTCCACCCGCGAGGGCCGCCGTGATCGACGGCAGCGAGCGCTCCCGCCCGGTGAAGGGCAGGGCCAGGACGACAAGACCGGCGAAGCCGACGGTCAGCGTCCACCACGGAACCGCCTGGCCGGCGGCGAGGGAGTGCCCCAGCGCGGACAGCACGACGCAGACCGCGGCGAACACCGCGGCCCTGAGCAGCCGTGGACCAAGGGGGACAGACATGGCCGGGCCATCATCCCACCACGCCCGCACGGCCCCCACGGCAGGTCCGGTACGTCGCCTTTGGCGGCGGAATCCCGAAAGCGCCCCGTGCGCGCTCATACCCCGGCGTCCGGGGCAAGCGCATCCGCTGATCGAGGGATCGCGCGTCAACCCCATGCTTACGCGCCGGATATGGGGCAATACGTAACGGTACGTCGAGCGCGGCCAGGAGGCTGAGGCATGAGCATCTGGTGGTCCCTCCATTTGCGGCGCGAAGCTGCGAGCGTCCCGCTCGCCCGACGTCTCCTCCTCGGGACCATGGAGACCGCGGGTGTCGACCCCGACACCTCCTACGACCTGTCCCTGGCGCTGGGCGAGGCCTGCGCCAACGCGGTCGAGCACGCCGGTGAGGGTTCCGCGGAGTTCCGGGTGACCGCCTACCTGGACGGCGAGAAGTGCCGCATCGAGGTGGCCGACTCCGGGCCCGGCTTCCCGCAGGAGCCGGTGTGCGCCTTCACCACGAGCACCGTGCCCGTCGACGCGGAGAGCGGCCGCGGGCTCCGGCTGATCGAGGAGCTGGCCGACCACGTCCACTTCGGCAACCGGGCGGGGCGTGGTGGCGCGGTGGTCGCCTTCGACAAGATCGTGAAGTGGCGGCCCGACGCGCCTGTCGCACTCACCACCTGAACCGGCGGCTCCCCGCGTCCGGTTTCACGTGAAACATCACCCCTCCGGGCGCGGGGCCGCATGGGGCGTGTTTCACGTGAAACATCCGGTCACGGGCGCCCGGCAGGCCGGTTCCCCTGTGACATCCGACGGTCAGGGGCCCGCGAGGCCGGTTTCACGTGAAACATCCCCTGCCGGAGCAGCTCCGGCAGGGGATGTCCATGGTCGTCGCCGACAGGCAGGTCAGCCCTTCAGGCTCGCCATCCACGCCTCGACCTCGTCGGACCGGCGGGGCAGCGCGTCCGACAGGTTCCGGTTGCCGTCCTCGGTGACCAGGATGTCGTCCTCGATCCGGACGCCGATGCCCCGGTACTCCTCCGGCACGGTCAGGTCGTCCGCCTGGAAGTACAGGCCCGGCTCCACCGTCAGGCACATGCCCGGCTCGAGCGTGCCGCCCACGTACGCCTCGGTGCGCGCCGCGGCGCAGTCGTGGACGTCCATGCCGAGCATGTGGCCCGTGCCGTGCAGGGTCCAGCGGCGCTGCAGGCCCAGCTCGAGAACGCGCTCGACCGGCCCCTCCAGCAGGCCCCACTCGACCAGCTTCTCGGCGAGGACGCGCTGCGCGGCGTCGTGGAAGTCGCGGAACGCGGCACCCGGCTTGACCGCCGCGATGCCGGCCTCCTGCGCCTCGTACACGGCGTCGTAGATCTTCCGCTGGAGGTCGGTGAACGTGCCGGAGATCGGCAGCGTCCGGGTGACGTCGGCGGTGTACAGCTCGTTCGTCTCGACGCCCGCGTCCAGCAGGAGCAGGTCGCCGGGGCGGACCGGGCCGTCGTTGCGCACCCAGTGGAGGGTGCAGGCGTGCGGGCCGGCGGCGCAGATGGAGCCGTAGCCGACGTCGTTGCCCTCGACGCGGGCGCGCAGGAAGAACGTGCCCTCGATGTAGCGCTCCGAGGTCGCCTCGGCCTTGTCGAGGACCTTGACGACGTCCTCGAAGCCGCGCGCGGTGGACGCGCACGCCTTCTCCAGCTCGGCGATCTCGAACTCGTCCTTGATGAGGCGCGCCTCGGAGAGGTAGACCCGCAGCTCCTCGTCCCGCTCGGCGGTGACCTTGTCGGTGAGCGCCTTCTCGATGCCCGCGTCGTAGCCGCGCACGACCCGCACCGGGCCGGTGGCCTCGGACAGCTTGCCGGGCAGTTCGCGCACGTCGTCGGTGGGGATGCCGTACAGCACGGCGGCCTCGCTCAGCGAGTGGCGGCGGCCCACCCACAGCTCGCCCTGGCCGGAGAGCCAGAACTCGCCGTTCTCACGGTTGGAGCGGGGCAGCAGGTAGAGCGTCGCGTCGTGGCCCTCGCCGTCCTTCCGGGGCTCCAGGACCAGGACACCGTCCTCGGTCTGGTTGCCGGTGAGGTACGCGTACTCGGTCGCGGCGCGGAAGCTGTATTCGGTGTCGTTCGCCCGCGTCTTCAGATTGCCCGCGGGGATCACCAGGCGCTCGCCGGGGAAGCGGGCCGAGAGGGCGGCGCGGCGCGCGGCCGTGTGGCCGGCCTGGGCGATCGGCTGCAGGTCGCGCAGCTCGGTGTCGGCCCAGCCCGACTTCATGTTCTCGGCGAGCTCGTCGGAGACGCCCGGGTACAGGCCGTTCTTGCGCTGCTTGATCGGCTCTTCGTCGCTTTCCGGGGTTTCCGGAGTGAGCTCTTCGGCCACGGGTCCGCCTCCTTCAGGTACGACACTGAACCCCTGACCCGGGTCGGGACCCGGGTACGTCCACCATCGTACGGGCGTACGTAAGGACGCCCAGAGGGAAAGCTCCTGTCCGTCCGCACGTGACCGAAAGGGCCCGCCGCGCACGGCGGGCCCCGCGGCGGCCGGACGGCCCCGTCCGCCTAGTCGAACCGGGCGGCCAGCATGACCACGTCCTCGTCGTCGTCCCGGTCCGCGGCGTCCTCCCCGGCGGCGAGCACACGGCGCAGCACGTGGTCCACGACGGACGCGGGGTCGTCCCGGTCGGCCTTCGGGACGGTCGCCGCCGCCGCGTGCAGCCGGGTGAAGGCGCTGTCCACGGATCCGCCCATCCGGCGCAGCAGGCCGTCCGTGTAGAGCAGCACCGTTTCTCCCGGCTCCACGTCGAGGTCGACGCTCGGCGCCTCCCAGCAGGCGAGCATGTTCAGCGGTGCCGACAGCGAGGTCTCGACGTACTCGGTGCGCCGGTCGCCGACCACGAGCGGCGGCGCGTGCCCCGCCCCGGCCAGGACGATCCGCCGCCGCGCAGGTTCGGCGTACGCGAACAGCGCCGTCGCCGAGCGCGCCGGCTCGGTGAGCCGCAGCAGCAGCTCCAGGTCGGACAGGACGGCGACCGGGTCCTCGCCCTCCATGACGGCGTACGCGCGCAGGGAGGCCCGCAGCCGCCCCATCGCGGCGACGGCGCCCGGTCCCGTCCCGCACACCGAGCCCACCGCGAGGCCGAGCGCGCCCTCCGGCAGGGGCAGGGCGTCGTACCAGTCGCCGCCGCCCAGCGTCCCCGCGACCTGGCGGGCGGCCATCCGCACGCCGGGGACGCGCGGCAGCCGTGTGGGCAGCAGCTCCTCGGTGAGGGCGGCGATCTCGGCCCGGCCGCGCTCCAGCTCCAGCAGCCGGGCCAGGTGCCCGGAGGCGAACTGCCCGTACAGGCCGACGAGATGGCGGCGCCTGCCGTCCGGTTCGGCGGGCTCGTCGTACAGCCAGACGGCGGCGCCGAGGCGGCCGTCCCCCTCGGTGGTGAGCGGCACGGCGTAGCTGGCGGCGAAGCCGAGGCGGGCGGCCACCTCGCGGTGGCGGGGGTCCAGGTGCTCGTCGCCGAGGAGGTCGGGGACGGCGACGGCGCCGGGCGCGGCGGTGGGGGTGTCGGCCGCGCCTTCGGCGCCGTGGTCGTGCGGGGTGCGCCGGTCGGCGAGCGACGGGCGGGGCTCGGGGAGGGGCCCGCCCGGCAGGCCGTCGAGGAGGCGGCCGTAGGAGGTGGCGCTGCGCGGGACGGTCTCGATGGTGCCGAGGTCGGCGTGGGCGAGGCCGAGCCCGATGGTGGCGGTGGGGCCGTGGCCGTCGGCCGGTTCGAGTACGGCCATCCCGCGGCGGGCCCCGACCAGGGAGGCGCCGGCGCGCAGCAGCTCGCGCAGTGCCTCGTCGAGGGTGCCCGTACGGGCGAGGCGTTCGGTGAGTTCGTGGAGGGTCGTCAGATCGGAGACCCAGCCCGCCAGCCGGTCCTGGATCGGCGTTCCGGTTTCGGACGCCGCGGCGGGGATACCCGGACCGGGCGTCGCAGTGTGGGCAGGAGCAGGAACCGTAGGATCGATTCCGGCCACTTTCGGCACGTGAGGGGCGCTCATGGCAGCCGGCTTTCCGGCTGCTTCCCGTCGCTCAATAGCATCGCAAACCCCCATGTCAATCCGCATGTCATGCTGCGCCGCTATCAGTCATCCACATGTACACGTACACGTGAGGGGATGTCCAGCATTGTCCAGCGGGACGCGTGGTGTCTGTGCGATGCTGAACTTGGCCAAAAAATGGCCCCGATGGGGAGGTTTTGCGGTCGACTGAGCGCGTTCGACAAGGGGCACCGCCCGAGGCGACACCAAGCGGACTCGGGGGGCTGCGTCAATCCGAGCGGGCGGGGTACGTCATTCGGTGGAGACCAGGGGAAGTTGGGGCAGGCCCGGAACCCTGCGGGAAGCCCGGACGTCCTTTCCATCGAGGGCGCGCCCGTCTCGACGGTGCGGATAGCGCCCTGCGCGCGCCACTCCTCGCCACGCGTTCGACGGACTCAGCCGACGCCAGCCCCCACCGGTGTTGTCCCACCGCCCGGCATCCCCGCCGGCGGCCTCGGGCGGCGGTTCGCCGCCCCGTACGCACAGTGAAGTAACGCACACGTGTTGTGATGTGGACCTCGGCGTTCAACGGAAAGGAACGAGCGCTCATGCGCGAGATCCTCGGAATGCGACGCAGGCTCCGGCTCGGGCGCAAGAAGGAGCCCGCCCTCCTCGACGCGGCGCTGCGCTGCGCCACCGAGTGGCACTGGCCCGTACTCCCCGGCGTGGGGCTCAAGGCGACCAAGGCGGCCAAGTCGACGAAGGCGGCGAAGACGACCCGGTCGGCGAAGGCCGCCAGGACCGGCAAGGCCGCCAAGGCGGCGAAGACCGGCGGTGCGCCGGGCGGCCCGGACGACCGGGTGCGCGCCTGCGCCTGCCCCGACCCCGAGTGCGTCGTCCCCGGCGCGCATCCCTTCGACCCCGGCCTGCTCGCGGCCACCACCGACGCGCGCATGGTGCGCTGGTGGTGGACGAACAGGCCGGACGCCCCCGTGCTGCTCGCCACCGGCGGCCGCGCCCCGTGCGCGGTGAGCCTCCCGGCCGTCGCCGCGGCGCGCGCCCTGGCCGTGCTGGACCGGCGAGGTCTGCGCCTCGGCCCCGTGGTGGCCACGCCGACGCGCTGGTCGCTGCTGGTCGCCCCGTACTCCCTGGAGCGGCTCGGCGAACTGCTGTACGTGAAGGACTGCGTGCCCAGCTCGCTCCGCTTCCACGGGGACGGCGGCTATCTGGTGCTGCCGCCGTCGGAGACCGGCACGGGCGGGGTGCGGTGGGAGCGCCCGCCGACACCGGGCGCCACCCCGTGGCTGCCCGATGTGGAGGCGGTTCTGGACGCGCTGGTCGAGGCGAGCACGGGCGCGCCCGGCGGCGGCAGCCGGCTGCGGTACTGAAAGGGCCCGGCCCGGCAGTTGCTGTTCACGGCCCGCCGCCCTGGTCGGCGGGCCGCCGTACGGCACCACGCGAAGGCGTACTGCGGCGCGGACCCGGTCGGAATCCTCACCTCCGGCCGGAAATCCGCGCTGCACGTGCTTATGGCCGAAACTGACGACCCGTCGGATGCCGCCTCCAGCGCGCTCGGAGGGCCCGGAGGCGAGGGCCGTCGCGGCGCGGCGAGCGGCGCACCGGCAGACGCGGAGTCGTACTCTCACCCGTCCGGCGCAAGGGGAGCCACACCTGCCGGGCGGCGATCGGGGCGCGTCCGCGGTGGTGAAGGGCCTGCGGGCGGGGCATCGCGGCGCCGGAAGATCCGATTCCGCGGAAATGGAAGAACCCGGTCGCTGGCGACGGGGGATGCACCAGCGACCGGGCTTCTAGAACGGTAACAAGAGATCGGCGGTTCGCAAATTCGATCTCTCTTATTCGGACAGCGACTTACCAGCGGGTAAGGAATCGATAAAGAACCGGCCGACTCGGCCGCCGACACCCGGTGGCCCCGCAACCGGGTCCCGCCGAGCGCCCTCGGCCGCCCCCGCGCGCCGCCGCCGCGCTCCGACGGGGGCGGTCGGCCGCGCCCCGGCGACAGCTCCGCGCACCGCCGTCCCGCCGTCCGCGGCCGTCGTCAGCTGAGCGTGACCTGACGGTTGGTCAGGCCGCCGCGCGCCCGCCGCTCGTCCGCCGTGAGCGGAGCGTCCGACGCCAGCGCGTCCGCGAGCCGCTGCGCGAACTCGGCCGCGGGCTTCTCGCAGTCGTCCGCCGACATGGAGCTCGGCAGGTCCCACACCGGGACGACCAGGCCGTGCGCCCGGAACGATCCGACCAGGCGCGTGTCCTCACCCAGCGACGACGTCCCCGCGGCGTGCAGCCGGGCGAGCGCGTCGAGGAGCTTCTCCTCCGCGTGCGGCATGACCCAGCGCAGGTGGTTCTTGTCCGGCGTCTCGCACCAGTACGCGGCCTCCACGCCCGGCAGCTTCACCGTCGGGATCGCGGCCTCGTTGGCCCGCTCCAGGGACGCGGCCACCTCGGGCGACGCGCCGTCCGCCGACTCCGGCACCCAGAACTCGAAGCCCGTGTGGACGACCGGCGCGAAACCCGCCTCCAGATCGAGCAGGTCCTGCAGCCGCGGCCCCTCCGCCGGCACCCGCCGCGCGGCGACCGGCGTACCCGGCTCGGCCTCCAGAGCGCGCTGCAGCGTGTCCGCCAGGTCGCGGCTCAGGTCGCCGGAGGACGTGTCGTTCTGCAGCGCCAGCAGCACCGAGCCGTCGTCGCGGCGCAGCGCCGGCCACGCCATCGGCAGCACCGTCGCCAGCGTGACGGACGGCACGCCGTCGGGCAGCCCGCCCCTCAGGTGCAGCGGCGCGGTCGCGGCCGGCACCAGCTCGCGCAGGGCGACCCAGTCGCACTCGCCGGGCAGGCCCTCGAAGGGGCGCTGGACGAGCTCGGTCACCGCGTGCGCTGCGGCCCGGCCGTGGCAGGCCTTGTAGCGGCGGCCCGAACCGCACGGGCAGGGCTCACGGGCGCCGACGACCGGCACCTCCCCGTTCGTCACCTGCGGTGCGCCGGCGGCCTTCTTCTGGGGGCGCTTCTTGGCCATGGGTGGGTCTCCCGTTGGAACGCGGTCGTCTGTCGGCCGCGAGCCTAGCCGTACGGGAGGGCCGCGAGCCTCAGGCCAGGTCGTCGTAGGCGTCCAGGAACCCCAGATCGCCCACCAGCGGCGCCGCGCCCGCACCGGCCACCCGCGCGGGACGGGTGCCGTTCAGCCGGGGGAGGGCGGCTCCGGCCAGGCCGTCGCGATGCCCGGTGACGCGCGTAGCCACACCGTCGTGGCGCGTCGGCGCCCCCGTGACGAGGACCCACACCGTGACCTCGCCGGACGCGCCGTCCCGTACGCCCCAGTCCTGGGCGAGCGCATTGATGATGTTGAGCCCCCGACCGCCTCGCGCGGTGACCGAGGGCTTGGACGGAACCGGACGGGTGGGACCGCCCCCGTCGGTCACCTCCACGGTCAGGGCGCCGTGGGCGTCGACCCGCCAGGCCGCCCGCACGGCTCCCTCGCCGATCTCGGCGGAGTCCAGCGGCCTGCCGTGCCGGCAGGAGTTGCTGAGCAGTTCCGAAAGGATCAGTACGGCGTCGTCGATGACCGCTTCCGGGACGCCGCTGCGCCGCAGCTGCTCCCGCATCCGGGTCCGCGCCTCGCCCACGCCCGCAGGGCCATGGGGTACGGCCATGCTCGACGACGTGGGCACTTCCTGTGCCACCACCAACGCCACCCCCGAGACCTCCTTCGCCCCACGCCACGGTGTGAATGCCCTCATGGCCTGGACCGGAAACCGGCCAGTCCACATACAGTGACGCATTCGACACGGGCCGCCACGGAGCGAACGCGCCGGAGCACTCGGTGTGACTACTGGGACGTGCGGCCCAGCTGGGACAGGACCTGTTTGGGGCGGTTCGTGATGATGGCGTCCACTCCGATGCGGGCGCAGAGGTCCACGTCCTCCGGCGCGTCGACGGTCCACACGTGGACCTGGAGCCCGGCCTCGTGGAGGCGTTCGACGTACGTCGGGTGGTTGCGGATGATCCGGATGGACGGCCCGGCGATCCGCGCGCCGGCGGGCAGGCGGCCCTCGCGCACCCGGGGCGCGACGAACTGCGTGAGGTAGACGGTCGGGACGGTCGGCACGGCCGCCGCGATCCGGTGCAGCGACCGGGGCGAGAAGCTCATGATCCGTACGGCCGACTCGGCGGGCGCCGGCGGGTCGGCGAGGCCGAACCGGCGCAGCAGCAGGACCAGCCGCTCCTCCACCTGGCCCCGCCAGCGGGTCGGGTGCTTGGTCTCGATGGCCAGCTCGACGCGGCGGCCCGCGTCGGCGACGAGCTCCAGCAGCCGCTCCAGCGTGAGGACGGAGGTGTATCCCGGGTCGTCCCAGTCCGGGCTCTCGGGGCTGTCCTTCCAGTCCCGCCACGAGCCGAAGTCGAGGGCGGCCAGGTCGGCGAGCTCCAGCGCGGAGACGGCGCCCCGGCCGTTTGAGGTGCGGTTCACGCGGCGGTCGTGCACGCAGACGAGATGGCCGTCCGCAGTGAGCCGTACGTCGCACTCCAGGGCGTCCGCCCCGTCCTCGATGGCCTTCACGTAGGCGGCGAGGGTGTGCTCGGGCGCGTCCTCGGAGGCACCCCGGTGGGCGACGACTTGGATGGTGTGCTGGCGTGCGTGGGTCACCGCGTCATGGTGCCACCGTTCGCCCGGTGGACGGAGCCCGTCCGGTGCACTTCGGCCGCATCGAGGGCTGTCCGGATTGTCGGAGATAAAGGAGCGGTGGCGGCCGGGCGGGTCGCGCTTACAGTGGCCTGACGGGCGGTAGGAAAAGCTGAGTGCGTCAGAGTGCACGGCGGGCTCGTGGACATACGACGTGGATTGATACCGAGGAGATCGAGCTGTGAGCACCGAGAACGAGGGCACCGCGGTTCCGTCCGCCCCCGACGCCCCGTCCGCGTCCGCTCCGGAGGGCACCCCGGCGCACCCCACGGCGTCCACGCCCCCGGCCGGCGAGGCGGGACGCCCACCACACGCGCCGGACGCCCACGCGCCCGACGGGGCGGCTCCCGCCCCCGAGGCGCCGACCGCCGCCCACCCCGCGCCGCCCCCGCCCCCGGCGGCCCCGCCGTCCGTGCCGCCCGCCTACCCGGCGTACGGTGCGCCGGGCGACCCCCACGCCACGCACGCCACCCAGGCGTACGCCCACCCGCCGGCGTCCGGCGACGTCTGGGGCACGCACCCCGCGGCACCGGCGGCCCCGCGCAAGCGGCGCTCGGGCGGACTCGTCGCGGCGGTCCTGGTCGCGGCCCTCGCGGCCGGGGGAGTCGGCGGCGGCATCGGCTACTGGGCGGCGGAGCGCAACGACAGCGCCACCACCTCCACCACGGTCTCCGTCGGCGACACGCCCGCCGACTTCAAGCGCGACCCGGGCACGGTCGCGGCGGTCGCCGCCAAGGCCCTGCCGAGCGTCGTCACGATCGAGGCGAAGGCCGGCGGCGCCGAGAGTGAGGGCGGCACGGGCACGGGCTTCGTGTACGACAAGGAAGGCCACATCCTCACCAACAACCACGTGGTCGCGTCGGCCGCCGAGGGCGGCACGGTGACGGCGACCTTCTCGGACGGGCGGAAGTTCGACGCCGAGGTCGTCGGCCGCGCCCAGGGGTACGACGTGGCCGTACTGAAGCTCCGCAACGCCCCGTCGGGCCTGGCCCCGCTGCCGCTGGGCAACTCCGACAAGGTGCTCGTGGGCGACTCGACCATCGCGATCGGCGCGCCCTTCGGCCTGTCCAACACGGTGACGACCGGCATCATCAGCGCCAAGAACCGCCCGGTCGCCTCCAGCGACGGCTCGGGCGGCAAGAACTCGTACATGAGCGCCCTCCAGACGGACGCGTCGATCAACCCGGGCAACTCCGGCGGCCCCCTGCTCGACGGCCGCGGCGCGGTGATCGGCATCAACTCCGCGATCCAGTCCCCCGGTTCCGGCGGCATCGGCCAGTCCCAGGCGGGTTCGGTCGGCCTGGGCTTCGCGATCCCGATCAACCAGGCGAAGAACGTCGCCGAGCAGCTGATCAAGACGGGCGAGCCCGTCTACCCGATGATCGGCGCCACGGTGAACATGTCGGAGGAGGGTGAAGGCGCCACCATCGTCGAGGAGGGCACGGGCGGCACGCCGTCCATCACCCCCGACGGCCCCGCCGCCAAGGCCGGACTGCGCCCGGGCGATGTGATCACCCGTTTCGGCAACCGGATCATCGACAGCGGCCCCACGCTGATCAGCGAGATCTGGACCCACCAGCCCGGTGACACGATCACTCTGACGTACAAGCGCGGCGGCCAGGAGAAGCAGGTCGAGATCACCCTCGGCGAACGCAAGGGCGACTGAGCCGACGCAGCCCTCCCGCAAGGCGCCGGGCCCGGCGCGCCGCACCAGAGGACTGCGCGCCGCCGACGCCGCCGGGCGGGCCCCTGGCCGGCCTCACCCGCCGGCCCGCCCCAGCCGGTAGTCTGTAGCCCGCTCCGCGCAACACGAGTCGGAGCGGGGTGGGTTGCCCGAGCGGCCTAAGGGAACGGTCTTGAAAACCGTCGTGGCGCGAGTCACCGTGGGTTCAAATCCCACACCCACCGCAGTGGTCGGCCGGCGCCGGCCAGAAGGGGTGGCCCGAGGACGGGCCACCCCTTCGTCGTGTCCGGCGCAGGACGTCCCGACATGTAAGCGGCGCATACCTCCGGGAAATTGTTTTTCCCCGGCGAGTTGCTTTTCCGCTTCTGGCGGCTGGTTTCCGAAATCTAGAAAATTCCGGAAGCCTGCCGTTCGTCATGCGGTGTCCTCGGTGAGGATCAGCCCTTCAGGGACGCGTGCGCGACCGTGTTCGTGGGCCACCAGAAGTCAGCCGCTCCTGCCGTCGCGAAAGTACCCGTCCCCGCATTGGACGCCCGGTACGTCCAGCCCTTGTTCGCCTTGAGTGTGACGGTGGGCGTGCGGCAGGTGTTCACCTTGACGCAGGCCTTTCCCTTGGTCACGAACTGCTTCCCGTTGTTGCCGGAGAGCGCGATCGTGGGCCGCATGATCTTGATCTTCGCCTGCCTGCAGTCCTGCTGGGCGTAGGCCAGGACCTTGCCGGCGGACTTCCACACGTAGACCGTGTTGGTGCAGCCGTAGTACGTCTTGCCGGTGCCCTTGACGGGGGCCGCGTGAGCGGTCGTCGCCGACGCCATGACGCAGGCGAGGACTGCTCCGCCGATACCGAGGGCTCGCTTGAAGTTCTTCACTTGTCTCCCGTTTCCGTCGTGCCGCCGGTCCGCCCGGTCGATGTTCGACGGCCCGCGGCGATGACTCCGTGAAGTTATCCGAAGACATCGCGGCCGCTCAATGTATTTGAGCCTCCCGTGAGGTTGAGTGGAAAGTCGAATTATCAACGAATTTCTTCCGCCCAGAGACTCCGGTGGCCGAAGGAGATGAGGCGCAAGTGTGTTTCGGCGCAAGGGCGGTGACGGTGATCCGCGCGTAGGCGTGACATGCCGCCTCCGGGGGTGGGTGACCACCGGCCCCAGGCACCCGTCGCCCCGATACGGCGGCGCTACGCGCGGCGGCGTGTACCCCGCGCCTCGGTGACGCCCTCCCGGTGGAACCGGACCACACGCGGCGGAAACCCGCTGTGTCCTCCCGTGCGTCCTTCCCGCCATGGCCACAACCCGCTACGCCCTGCGGCAGCTCCTGCTGTTCGCGGTGCTCCAACTCCGCTGCTGCGCCTTCGCTCTCGCGCTCGTCGGCGGGATCGCCGTCTCGGCGCTGCTCCCGGAGCTGCCCGTGGCGCGGTACGACCTGGTGTTCGGGTACGGGGTGCTGCTGGCCGTGCTGGCGCGGCGGGTGGGATGGGACAGCGCGCGGGACACCGGGGTGATCGCCGCCTGCCACGTCATCGGGCTGCTGTTCGAGCTGGTCAAGGTGCGGCTCGGGTCGTGGAGTTATCCCGAGGACGCGGTCACCAAGGTCGCCGGGGTGCCCTTGTACGGCGGGTTCCTGTACGCCGCCGTCGGCAGCTATGTGTGCCGGGCGTGGCAGCTGTTCGACCTGCGCCTGAGCGGCTACCGGGCGACCGCCACCGCCGCCCTCGCCGCCGCGGTGTACGTCAACTTCTTCACCCACCACTGGCTCCCGGACCTCCGCTGGCCGCTCGCCGCCGGACTGCTGGTGGCGACCGCCGGGGTGTGGGTGCGGTTCACCGTCGGGGAGCGCCGGTACCGGATGCCTCTGGCACTGTCGTTCACGCTGATCGGCTTCTTCCTGTGGGTCGCCGAGAACGCCGCCACGTACGTCGGCGCCTGGAGCTACCCGCACCAACTGGACGGCTGGCAGCCCGTCGCCCTCACCAAGTTCGGGGCGTGGGCGCTGCTGATCAGTGTCACCTTCGTCCTCGTCGAGAGGGGGCGGCGGCGGGGCGGTGCCGGTCACGCTCCGGCGTGAACCGTCAGCGCCGGGGTTTATCGGGGGTCCTGTCACGCTTCAGTGGGATTGGCCCGACCAGTCCGGTTCGCCGGGGCGGACGTGGGAAGTCTTGAGCCGCGAAGGACACCGCCACCGCTTCCGGAGGTACGACATGCCAGGCACCCGCACCGCCCCCGGCCCCGCAGCCGCCGTCGTCGCCCGGCTGTCGCGGTCCCCGTCGCCGGTTCCGTGTGCGACCCGCTCGCCACCAGACGGGACGGCCCGGCCCGAGGGGTGAGGGGACGATGTGGAGTGACGATCCGCGGCTCGCGCACCGGTACGGCGGTACCGGGCGCGGGCCGCGCGTCGTTTCCGCCCCGGCCGCGACCCTGACCACGTGACCCCCTCCCCTCCACCTTCAGGAGGTGGGGCCTGCACCACCCCTACAACCTGAGGGGGACACCGTTTCGGGACCTGGGGGCGATCCCCGTGCGGGTGCCCCGCTCCTAGCGTGGTCGTATGACCGCGACTACTGGCCCCGTCTGTGCCGGAGCCTCCACGGCCGCCACCGCCTACCCGTCCTTCTCCTCGTACGTACGGGCCCGGGGGCCCGTCCTGCTGCGCACCGCGCGCTCGCTGACCGCCAACCCGTGCGACGCCGAGGACCTGCTGCAAACCGCCCTCACCAAGACCTACGTGGCCTGGGAGCGCATCGAGGACCACCGCGCCCTCGACGGGTATGTGCGCCGCGCCCTCGTCAACACGCGGACCTCGCAGTGGCGCAAGCGCAAGGTGGAGGAGTTCGCCTGCGACGAGCTGCCCGAGCCGTCCGGGCCGCCGGAGCCGGACCCGGCCGAGCGGCAGGCCCTGCGCGACGCGATGTGGCGCGCGGTCATGCGGCTCCCCGACCGGCAGCGCGCCATGGTCGTGCTCCGGTACTACGAGGACCTCAGCGAGGCGCAGACGGCTGCGGTGCTCGGCGTGTCCGTGGGGACGGTCAAGAGCGCCGTCTCCCGTGCGCTCGGCAAGCTGCGGGACGACCCGGAGCTGGCGCCGGTGCGGTGAGGCCGCCACTGCCTCTGCGGTGACGTCGGCGACCGGGAAACACGGAGCGGACTGAAGTGGGGATGCCTGGTTGTGCGTGCGCGCTGGATGTTTCACGTGAAACCAGGCGCGGCGGCCCAGCCGTGCGCAAGGATGTTTCACGTGAAACCGCGTACTCCGGGGTAGTGACATACCGCGCGGTATGGGCGCAGAATCTGCACACCACATCGCCGCCGTAGCGAGCGCCCACCAGGAGGACGCCGTGCTGAGCACCATGCAGGACGTACCGCTGACCGTCACCCGCATCCTGCACCACGGGATGACGATCCACGGGAAGTCGCAGATCACCACCTGGACCGGTGGACCGGAGCCGCACCGACGCAGCTTCGCCGAGGCCGGCGCCAGGGCCACGCGGCTCGCCAACGCCCTGCGCGACGAACTCGGCATCACCGGCGACGACCGCGTCGCCACCCTCATGTGGAACAACGCCGAGCACGTCGAGGCCTACCTCGCCATACCCTCCATGGGCGCGGTCCTCCACACGCTCAACCTGCGGCTCCCCGCCGAGCAGCTCATCTGGATCGTCAACCACGCCGCCGACCGCGTCATCCTGGTCAACGGCAGCCTCCTCCCCCTCCTAGCGCCGCTCCTCCCGCACCTGCCGACCGTCGAGCACGTCGTCGTCGCCGGCGCGGGCGACCGCTCCGTCCTGGACGACGCCGCGCCGCAGGTCCACGACTACGAGGAGCTGATCGCGGGCCGCCCGGACACCTTCGACTGGCCGGAGCTGGACGAACGCCAGGCGGCGGCCATGTGCTACACCTCCGGCACCACCGGCGACCCCAAGGGCGTCGTCTACTCGCACCGCTCCCTCTACCTGCACTCGATGCAGGTCAACATGAGCGAGTCCATGGGCCTCACCGACCGCGACACGACCCTCGTCGTCGTCCCGCAGTTCCACGTGAACGCCTGGGGCCTGCCGCACGCCACCTTCATGAGCGGCGTCAACATGCTGATGCCCGACCGCTTCCTCCAGCCCGCCCCGCTCGCCGAGATGATCGAGAAGGAGCGGCCGACGCACGCCGCCGCCGTCCCCACCATCTGGCAGGGCCTCCTCGCCGAGGTGATGGCCAACCCGCGCGACATCTCCTCCATGGCCAACGTCACCATCGGCGGCGCCGCCTGCCCGCCCTCGCTGATGGAGGCGTACGACAAGCTCGGCGTCCGCCTCTGCCACGCCTGGGGCATGACGGAGACCTCCCCGCTCGGCACCATGGCGTTCCCGCCGGCCGGGCTGACGGAGGAGGAGGCGTGGCCGTACCGCATCACGCAGGGCCGCTTCCCGGCCGGCGTCGAGGCGCGGCTGATCAGCCCGACCGGCGAGACCCTGCCATGGGACGGCGAGTCCGCCGGCGAGCTGGAGGTGCGCGGCCCGTGGATCGCGGGGGCGTACTACGGCGGCGCGGACGCCGAGCCGCTGCGCCCCTCGGACAAGTTCAGCGAGGACGGCTGGCTGCGGACCGGCGACGTGGGCGTCATCAGCCCGGACGGCTACCTCACCCTCACCGACCGCGCGAAGGACGTCATCAAGTCGGGCGGCGAGTGGATCTCCTCGGTCGAGCTGGAGAACGCGCTGATGGGCCACCCCGACGTCGTCGAGGCCGCCGTCGTTGCCGTCCCCGACGAGCGGTGGGGTGAGCGCCCCCTCGCGACGGTCGTCCTCAAGGACGGCGTGGACGCCGACTACGAGACGCTCCGCGCGTTCCTCGCGGAGTCCGGCATCGCCCGCTGGCAGCTGCCCGAGCGCTGGGCGGTCGTCCCTGCGGTCCCGAAGACGAGCGTCGGCAAGTTCGACAAGAAGGTGATCCGCAAGCAGTACGCGGACGGCGAGCTGGACGTCACGAAGCTGTAGCCGGTGGGGAATCCGCTGTAGTGCGCGAAGAAAGGGGGAGGGGTGAGCCGGCCGGCTCACCCCTCCCCCTCTTCGTGCGCTGCCGCTAGTTGGTGCCGATCTTCGCGAGCAGGTCGACGATCCGCGACTGCACCTCGGGGCTCGTGGACCGCTCCGCCAGGAACAGCACCGTCTCGCCCGACGCCAGCTGCGGCAGGTCCGCCTCGTCCAGCCCCGCCGACGTGTAGACGACCAGCGGGGTCCGGTTCAGATGGCCGTTGGCGCGCAGCCAGTCGATGATCCCGGCCCGCCTGCGCCGCACCTGCATCAGGTCCATGACGACCAGGTTGGGCGGCAGTTGTGTGGCCAGCGCGACCGCCTCGCCGTCCGTCGCCGCCCGCTGCACCCGCATACCGCGCCGCTCCAGCGCGGCCGCCAGCGCGTGCGCGATCTCGTCGTGCTCCTCGATCAGCAGGACCCGTGACGGGTGCTGCTCGCTGTCGCGCGGCGCCAGCGCCTTGAGGAGTACGGCGGGATCGGCGCCGTACGCCGCCTCCCGCGTCGCCTGGCCCAGGCCGGCGGCCAGCAGCACCGGCACCTCGGCCGCCACCGCCGCCTGGCGCAGCGACTGCAGCGCGGTACGCGTGATGGGTCCGGTCAGCGGGTCGACGAACAGGGCCGCCGGGAACGCGGCGATCTGCGCGTCGACCTCCTCGCGGGAGTGCACGATCACCGGCCGGTAGCCCCGCTCGGTCAGCGCCTGCTGGGTGGTGACGTCCGGGGCGGGCCACACGAGGAGGCGGCGCGGGTTGTCCAGCGGCTCCGGCGGCAGCTCGTCGTCCACGGGCTGCGGCTGCGGCTCGTTGGCCACCTCCACGGCGCCGCCCGGCCCGTCCAGCGGCTCGGGGCCCTCGTCCGCGCCCTCGTCCGGTGCCCCTATCTCGTACGCGCGGCCCTCGGCGGCCGGGGCGGACAGCAGCTGCTGACCGGGGGACGCGGGGCCGTGCGGCACCGGCGCCGGGGTTCCCGCCGCGGGGGTCGCGGCGGGCGGTACGGGGGCGGGCGCCGCCGGGGCCGGCTGCGGGTCGGTCGCCGGGGGCGTGGCCAGCTTGCGCCGCCGCCCGGAGCCCGTGCCGGGGGCCGTACCCGTGCCTGCCGCCGGGGCCGCCGCGGTGCCCGTTCCATGGGCGGGCGTCGGGTGCGGGCCGGTGGCGGTCTGCTGGGCGAACGGCACGCCCTGGCCGAGGGTGCGGACACTGAACGCCCGGCCCTGCGTGGAGCCCGCCGCGTCGACGGGCAGGCCGTTGGGCGGCGTGCCGGGAACGGGCGCCGGTGCCTGCGGTCCCGTGCCCGCCGGGGCCGGGGGAGCCACGGCACGGCGCCGACCGGTGGGCGCGGCGGGCTCGGGCGCGGCCGACGCACCCTGTCCGGGCGCCGGCTGGGCGCCGGGGGGAACGGGGATGCCGGGCGCGGCGTCCGGAGCCGGGGCGCCGGGAGCGGGCGGCACGGGGACGCCCGGCGCGGCCGGTCCCGCGGGCGCCGTCGGTGCGGCCACGGGTGCGGCGGGCGGCGGTACGAGCGTGCCCGCAGCGCCTTCCGCGCCCGGGGTTCCCGGTACGGCGGGCGGCACCGCGGCGGCCGGAGGCACAGGGGTGCCCGGCGGGACCGGGATGGGGTGCGGCTGCGGCGGCGTGTGGTCGGAGCCGGGAGGCACCTGTACGGCGTCGTGGCGGCTGTCCTGGCCGCCCGCGGCAGCCGGAACCGGAGCGCCCGGCGGGACCGGGGCGCCCGGCGGAACCGGAGGGCCCGGCGGGACCGGAGCGGCAGGCGGGACCGGCCGGGCCTGAGACGCCTGGGCCGCGGGCGCTGCCACGGCCGGGCGGGCCGTCTGGGCGGGCTGCGCCTGGCCGCCCGCCGGCTCGCCGGCCTGGACGCGGTCCGCCTCCGCCGGGGGCAGCGCGAACGCCGCCCTCCCAGAGGCCTCGGCGGCGCGCTCCTGGCCCGCGGCGAGCGCCCGGCGCGCACGGCGCCCGGCAGGCGCGGGAGCCGAGCCCTGCGCCGGTACAGGCGCGGGCCCCTGCTGCGGTACGGGAGCGGGCGGAAGCGCCGGTACGGCACCCTCCTGCACGGGGCCGCGACGCGCACGGCGCCCGGCACCCGGCACGGCGTCGCCGACCGGGACGCCCTGCGGCGGCACGGTGTCGCCGAGGCCCGCGGGGCGGGACTGCGCGGGCGACTCGGCGGCCATCACGACGGAGCCCTCCGCAGCCGGTGCGGCCTCGGCGGGGCTGGGCCGCCCGCGACGGCGACCGGTCGGCTCGGCGCCGCCGGGGTCCTGCGCGGGTACGAGCCGCTGCTCACCGGTCGTGTCACCGGTGGGCGCGGCGGCGCGGCGGCGGCCGGTCGGCGGGGCCGCCACGGGGTCCTCCGCACGGACCGGACTGTCGAGGAAGGCGTCCGTCGAGGCCCGCCGGGCCCGCCGACGCCCCCCGCCCGAGGTCGCGTCACCAGCGGACGCCGTACCGGAACCCGCACCGGGGCCCGACTGCTGCGCGGGCAGCGCCACGGCGACGCCCCCCGCGCCCGCACCCGCGGTGACGCCCTCAGCCGGGGTGCCGTCCCCGGAACCCACGGCCGGAGCCCCCGAAGCGCCCTCGCTCTGCGGGGCGGTGGGCGCGACGGCCCCGCCCCCGGCGCCCAGCGGGACCTCCAGCACGTACGCGCTGCCGCCCGTACCGGGCACCTCGTGCGTCTGGAGGACACCGCCGTGTGCCCTGACGATCCCGCGCACGATCGGCTCGTGCACCGGGTCGCCGCCCGCGTACGGCCCGCGCACCTCGATCCGTACGACCTCGCCGCGCTGGGCCGCTGCCACCACGATCGTCGAGTCGGTGTAGCCGCCGTCCGCGACGACGCGCGCCTTGCCCGTGGAGTCGACGCCCGCGACGTCGGCGACGAGGTGCGCGAGCGCCGTCGCCAGGCGCACCCCGTCGATCTCCGCCTCGATGGGCGGCGCGTGCACCGCGAACTGCACCCGGCCCGGACCGATCAGCTCGACGGCGCCGTCGAGGCCGCTCGCCACGACCGCGTCGAGCAGCACCAGCTCCTTGCGCAGCTCCTCCTCGCCCGTGTCGAGCCGCTGGAAGCCGAGGACGTTGTCGACGAGGGTCGTCATCCGGGAGTACCCGGCGGCCAGGTGGTGGAGGATCTGGTTGGCCTCGGGCCACAGCTGCCCGGCCGGGTCGGCGGCGAGCGTGCCCAGCTCGCGGCGCAGCTCCTCCAGCGGGCCGCGCAGCGACTCGCCCAGAACGGCGGTCAGCTGGGCGTGCCGCCCGGCGAGGGACTCGTACCGCTTCTCCGCGTCGGCGAGCCGCTCCTCGTACGAGGCGGTCTCGGCCTCGTGCTTCCCGGCCAGCTCGGCGGCCTCGGTCTCGTACTTCTCGGTGAGCGCCGCCGCTTCGCTCTCGTACTTCTCCGTCAGCGCGGCGGTCTCCGCCCGGTGCTTCTCCGTCAGGGCGGCGAGCTGCTCGGCGTGCTCCTCGGCGAGCTGCTCGTACGGCCGCCGGTCCGCGAACGTCATGACCGCGCCGACCAGCTGGTCCCCGTCCCGCACGGGGGCGGTCGTCAGGTCCACCGGAACGGCGGAGCCGTCCTTCGCCCAGACGACCTGCCCCCGGACGCGGTGCTTCCGCCCGGAGCGCAGCGTGTCGGCGAGCGGCGACTCGTCGTACGGGAAGGGCTCGCCGTCCGCACGCGAGTGCAGCATCAGCGGGTGGAGCTCCTTGCCGCCCATGTCGCTGGCCCGCCAGCCGAGGATCTGCGCGGCGGCCGGGTTCACCAGGACGATGCGCCCGTCGGTGTCCGTGCCGACGACGCCCTCGGACGCGGCGCGCAGGATCATCTCGGTCTGCCGCTGCGAACGGGCCAGCTCGGCCTCGGTGTCGACGGTGCCGGAGAGGTCGCGGACGACGATCATCAGCAGCTCGTCGCCGCTGTACGAGCTCGGCCCGTACGAGTCGTACGCCTTGTCGCCGTCCTCCAGGCCGGCGCTGGTCACCTCGACGGGGAACTCGCTGCCGTCCGTCCGCCGGGCCACCATGCGGGCCGGCTTGGTGCGGCCGAGCCGGTCGGCGGCCTCCGGGCGCCGCATCGAGCCGGGGATGAGCCGCGAGTCGAACGCGGGCAGCAGGTCCAGCAGTCCGCGCCCCACGAGTGCCGTGCCGGGCGTCTCGAACATCTCGAGCGCGATGGTGTTGGCGTTGACGACCGTGCCGTTGGTGTTGACGAGGACCAGCCCGTCGGGCAGGGCGTCGAGTATGGCTGCGAGGCGAGCAGCGCCTCGGGATGGCCTGCTGCTCACGACGACGCTTCCTCCCGCACTGACCTACTGCCACTTACGGAAGGGAGTCTAAGGGCTGGGGGTGTGGGAGGGGCGGTGGATGAGGGGGAGCTCTGCGCCAGGTTGTGTGCGCGCGGCGTACGCCCCCAGCCCGTGATCACCGGTGAACGCGCCCGGTCCGCTACGACCGCGCCTGCGGCAGGACCGGCTGGAGGTTCTCCCAGCGGGCGATCTCGCAGCCGTTCGTCCGGGCGAAGCGGGCGTCGATGTCGCGGCCCTGCCAGGTGCCGGTGACGCGGGCGGTGGCCGGACCGCCGTGCTGCTGGGTGCACATCCGGTCCTGCGGGACGGGGGCGAACGGGTCCTGGCCGCCCTCGGAGAGCTCGGCCAGCCGGGCGCAGGCCCGGTCGGCGCGCGGATGGGTGCCGCTGCCGTCGTCGCCGTCGCACTCCAGCTTGAACGTTCCGTCCGCTGTCGGGTTGCCGGACCGCTCCACGGTGATCGTCAGTGTGTCGGGGCCGGGCGCGAGCAGCGGCGGGAGCTGCGGCAGGGGCGGCAGCGGGGAGGCGGCGGCGAGGGGCGCGGCGACGCCGAGGGCGGCGACGGAGGCGGCGGTGGTCAGGGCGAGACGGCGCAGCATGCGTACTCCTGGGTGCTCGGGAACCGTGCGGGGCACCGGCGGGGCCCGGCTCCCCACTCCTCTAACGCTGCACCGGCCGCCGCGTTGCGCAACCGTAAGCCTTTGCCCTGCGGCCCCGGCGCCTAGTACCGTGGACGGCGATTGGTGACGCGGCCCCCGGCTGTGTCATCATCTGCACGCACCACACGCGCGAGCGCGGGTGCTGTTTGGAGGCGTCGCCTAGTCCGGTCTATGGCGCCGCACTGCTAATGCGGTTTGGGCTTTACCGTCCATCGAGGGTTCAAATCCCTCCGCCTCCGCACCTTGACCAGGGAGTTCGGCCATCGGGCCGGACTCCCTGAGTCGTTTCCGGCGACTTCCGGCTGAGGGGCGCCGCCGGGTGCGGGTCTGCCTGTACGAGCGGCACGGCGTGTGGTGGTCGGTACGGCGCGTGGTCGGTACGGCGCGGGACGCCTCCCGCTCGGGCGGCCCTCTGGGGCGCCCGTCCAACTGTGCCCGTTCGGGTGCGCCCCGATTGGCGTACGCCTCCGCTCCGGGGTGCGGCGCGTGCGCGTTTTCCTCCGGTCGGCACGCGCCCCCGTGCGCGTACTCCACTGTTCGGGGCGCCCCGTGCGCGGTCGCCTCCGGTCGGGGCGCGGCCCGTGCGTGGTCGTGGTCGTCTCCGGTCGGGGCGCGGCCCCATGCGCGTGTGCCAGCTGGTGGCGGTGTCTCCCGATCGCGTGGGCGCCTGCCTGCCTGCGTGCCGTGCGCCCCGCTCGGGCGCGCGCTCCGGGCGCGGGCCCCGCTCGGGTGCGCCCCGAGGCGCCGGGCTCCCCGAGGCCGCCCCGGCCCGCGCCGGCGTGCTCCGGGCGGCAGCCAACCCGGGCCGATCCGGCCATCCCGCCTTGCAAAGCGCGCCCGCAGGAGCGTCTGGGGGGTGATTTGCCCAGGTTGTGCCCGGTATGGCTAATGGATTTCGCGTCCCGGCGCAGGTCATGTAATGTTGTTCTCGCAACGCCGACCGGGCCGAAAAGCCCGGGAGGAAAGCCAGGGAGTAAGATCACTGGCAGGCACTCGTAGCTTAACGGATAGAGCATCTGACTACGGATCAGAAGGTTGCAGGTTCGAATCCTGCCGAGTGCACAGCAGAGCGAGAGGCCCCGGAGAGATCCGGGGCCTCTCGCGTTGTCCGGGTGCGGTGGGGGGTGGGCCGGGGCCGGTGGGGGTGTCGGTGGGGTGTGGAACAGTGGCGCGCATGGTGGTGGATGCCGCTGAGCGGCGGTTTGTGCTGGGGGAGCTGCCCGTGCTGCTGCTGGGGGGTGCCCCTTTGCGCGGGGTGCTGCCCGAACTGCGGGTGGTCGACGGGCGGGTGTCCGTGTGCGAGGGGTGGGCCGTGGTGGCGCGGATCACCTTGTGTGTCGTCGACGGGCCCGGGGATGCCGGGTGCGTGATGCCCGGGGCGCTGACCGCCGAGGAGTTCCCGCACCTCGCCGAATGGTGCGACGCCGTCGAGCGGGCCGGTGGCGCCGTCGTCATGTCGCTTGACGCCCTGCCCCCCGCCGGCCAGGCCCTCGACTGGGACGCGCTGCTGTTCGGCGGGTCGCGAGGGGGGTTCATGCCCGCGCTCACCGCGTCGTGAGCGGCGGGTGGCGCAGCCGCGGGGTGCGGTGGCGTGACGGCCGGCCCGTCTGGGCCTGGGAGGGCGGGCGGACCAGCCCCCTCTCGTACGGGCGGCCGCTGGCGTTCCGGGTCGTCGGGGAGCGGCTGTGCCCGGGGGCGCGCGGCAACGCCTGCCCCGAGCGGGCCGTCGTCGGCGCCCGCGGCACCGGCGGGCTGTGCCCCTCGTGCGCGCGCCTGGACCGGGCGCATTCCGTCGCCGCCGACACCGCGCTCGACGACCCGCGGGTCTTCCGCGTGTACCTCGCCTGGTTCGGCGGCGGCCTCGTCAAGGTCGGCATCACCGCCGAGGAGCGGGGCGACGCGCGGCTGCTGGAGCAAGGGGCCGTCGCCTTCGCCTGGCTCGGGCGAGGGCCCCTGATGGCCGCGCGGCGGACCGAGGAGGTGCTGGGAGCCGCCCTCGGCGTGCCCGACCGGATCCCGTACGCCGCCAAGCGCCTCGCCCGCGTGCACCTGCCGGGCGCGGCGGAACGGGCCGCCGAGGTGGAGCGGCTGTACCGGGCCGCGCGCGCCGTACCGGGGTGGGACGACACGCTGGAGGTACTGCCGCCCGCCGGGGTGCGGGACCACGCCGGGGTGTTCGGGCTCGACCGGGTGGCGCGGGTCGACGGGATCGTCGGCGCCGCGGGCGGACTGGTCGCCGGAGGGGAACTGGCGGGCACCCTCCTCGCCGTCGCCGGGCCCGATCTGCATCTGGAGCTGGACGACGGACGGCAGGTCGTCCTCGACGGCCGGCTCGTCGCCGGCTGGCAGCTCGACCGGGGCAGCGGGCGGACGACCCTTCCCGTGGACGTCGTCCAGAGCGGGCTCTTCTGACCTGACGGTCCGCCTGGCGGGTCTCGGACCGCCGGTTGCTGCCCGGCGGGGCTGCTCGTTTCGGGTGCTGGCTGCTGGCTGCTGGCTGCTGGCTGCTGGCTGCTGGCCGGGGCCGGGGCCGGGGTCGGACGCTGAACTGCGGCGTGGCTGGCCTGAACGTGTCGCGTCACTGGCCGGATTAATTGCTATACGTCGTACGACGATCTCTTGTACGGTGTACAGCACCTCATCCCTTACATCGTACAAGGAGACGCTCTTGACGGCGACGACCGCCGGGAACCCGAACACCGCCGCCGCGCCCACCGGCGGCCACCCGCAGCGCTGGCTGATCCTCGGCGTCATCTGCCTCGCCCAGCTCACCGTGCTGCTCGACAACACCGTCCTCAACGTGGCCATCCCCTCCCTCACCCGGGAGCTGGACGCCTCTACCGCCGACATCCAGTGGATGATCAACGCGTACGCGCTCGTCCAGTCCGGCCTGCTCCTCACCGCCGGCAACGCCGCCGACCGCTACGGCCGCAAGCGGATGCTGCTCACCGGCCTGGCGCTGTTCGGCGTCGGTTCGCTCGCCGCCGGACTCGCGCAGAGCTCCGCCCAGCTGATCGCCGCCCGCGCGGGCATGGGCGTGGGCGGCGCGCTGCTGATGACCACGACCCTCGCGGTCGTCGTGCAGATCTTCGACGAGGCCGAACGCGTCAAGGGCATCGCCATCTGGTCCACCGTCAGCTCCCTCGGCTTCGCGGCCGGCCCGCTGCTCGGCGGTTTCATGCTCGACCACTTCTGGTGGGGCGCGATCTTCCTGGTCAACCTGCCCGTCGCCGCCGTCGGACTGGTCGCCGTCGCCGTGCTCGTACCGGAGTCCAGGCACAAGCAGGGCGACCGGCCCGACCTGCTCGGCGCCGTGCTGTCCACGATCGGCATGACGTCCCTCGTGTACGCGATCATCAACGGCCCCGACCACGGCTGGCTGTCCGGCCAGGTGCTCGTGTCGGCGGCGCTCGGCCTGCTGGCGATGGGCGTCTTCGCGTTCTGGGAGCTGCGCACCCCGCACCCGATGCTGGACATGCACTTCTTCCGCAACCAGCGGTTCGTCGGCGCCGTCGCGGGCGCGATCCTCGTCGCGTTCGGCATGACGGGGTCGCTGTTCCTCCTCACCCAGCACCTGCAGTTCGTCCTCGGGTACGACCCGCTCGACGCGGGCCTGCGGACGGCGCCGCTCGCGCTGACCGTCGTCGTGCTGAACCTGAGCGGCGTCGGCGCCCGGCTGCTGCCGAAGCTCGGCACGCCCGGCACGATCGCCCTCGGCATGGCCCTGGTCTCCGGCGGCCTCGCCTCGATCGCGCTGCTCGGCGCCCACGGCTACGGCGGGATGCTGCTCGGCCTGGTCGTGATGGGCGCCGGCGTCTCCCTGTCGATGCCGGCCATGGCCAACGCCATCATGAGCGCGATCCCGCCGGAGAAGGCCGGCGTCGGCGCCGGGATCAACGGCACCCTCGCCGAGTTCGGCAACGGCCTCGGCGTCGCCGTCCTCGGAGCCGTGCTGAACGCCCGGTTCACGGCGCTCGCCTCGGTGGCGGCCGCGTCGCTGCCCGCGGCGCTGGCCGCGGCCGACGGGCCGGCGGAGCGCGCCCGTATCGCCGACGCCTTCGCGGCCGGCCTGGAGACCAGTCAACTCGTCGGCGCCGTAGCCGTCCTGGCGGGTGGCCTCCTCGCGGCGCTGCTGCTGCGGCGCGCGGAGCGGGGTACGAAGGCCGGGGCATAGCATCGGCCGCACGGAAAGAGGAGGAAGCCCATGGCGGCGGCAGCCGACCGCGACACGAAGCGCCCGGTGCGGATGAGCGTCTGGCTGGACGGCAAGGCGGCGTCGTCGCGCGGCCGCCGGGCGGGCGGCGACCACCCGTCCGGCCTGGACCGGGACCGCATCACCGAGGCGACCGTGCGCCTCCTGGACGCGGAGGGGGCGGAGAAGTTCTCCATGCGCCGCCTGGCCGCCGAGCTGAACGTCACGGCGATGTCGCTCTACTGGTACGTCGACTCCAAGGACGACCTGCTGGAGCTGGCCAGCGACGCGGCGGCCGGCGAGGTCCGCCTGCCCGATCCGGACGCGGACGCCGACTGGCGCGACCAGCTCCGGGAGCTGGCGCAGGGGTACCGGGCGCTGCTGGTCCGCCACCCGTGGCTGTCGCCTCTGGTGGGACGCTTCCTGAACGTCGGCCCCAACTGGTCGGCGCTCGCCGTGTGCGTGCAGCGGCTGATCACCAAGACGGGGATGGCGCCCGAGCGGCAGGCGGGCGGCATCGCGGCGGTCTTCCAGTTCGTGTACGGCTTCGGCACCATCGAGGGCCACTTCCGCAAGCGGTGCGCGGAGGCGGGCATGGGCCAGGACGAGTACTACACCCGGGCCATGGGCGCGATCGGCGGCCGCGCGGACCTGGCCCCCGTCATGGAGGCCGGGCGGGAGATCGTCGAGGCACGGGGCGGGGCGACGGTGGACGAGATGCGGGACCGCGACTTCACGGTCGCCCTGGACCTGCTGATCGCCGGCATCGAGGCCCAGATCCCCCGGTAGCGGCGGCCGGTCGGTGACCGCGCCCGGGCCGGTACGGCGCCGGGCCGTACGGGCGGTGAGGCCGGCCGAGCCGGTGCGGCGGGGGCCGTACGGGCGGTGTAGCCGCGGGGGTGCGGAGCCGCGCGGATGGGTGAGGCCCCGGTGGCGGGCCGGGGGCGTCCCCTGCCTGCCCTGCCTGCCACCGGGGCCTTCGTCCGGGCGTGCCGCTCTCCGCTCAAGGGCGGCGCGCCCGGAGTATCAGTGGGTCGCGTTCTTCAGCGCGACCTCGCGGATGAAGAGGGTCACCAGGAAGGCGAGCAGGGCGAACGGCGCCGAGTAGAGGAAGACGTCGCCCACGGCGTGCCCGTACGCGCTCTCCATCACCTGGCGGGCCGGCGCCGGGAGCTTGTCCAGGTCCGGGATGCCGCCGCCGCCCGTCCCGCCGTGGCCCAGGGCCGCGCCCTTCGGGCCGAGGGCGGCGAGGCCCTCCTTCACGTACTCGGTCACCTTGTTGCCCATCACGGCGCCCAGCGCGGAGACGCCCACGGCGCCGCCGAGCGACCGGAAGAACGTGACGACCGACGACGCGGCGCCGAGGTCCCGCGGGGCGACCTGGTTCTGGGTGCACAGGACCAGGTTCTGCATCATCATGCCGATGCCCAGGCCGAGGACGGCCATGAACAGCGCCACGTGCCAGTACGCCGTGTCGTAGCGGATCGTGCCGAGCAGGCCGAGGCCCGCGGTCACCAGCACGCCACCGCTGACCAGCCACGCCTTCCAGCGGCCCGTCTTGGTGATGATCTGGCCGGAGACGGTGGACGAGAGGAACAGGCCCGCGATCATCGGGATCGTCATGACACCGGACATCGTCGGCGACTTGTCCCGCGCGAGCTGGAAGTACTGGCTGAAGAACACCGTCCCGGCGAACATCGCCACACCGACGAACAGCGACGCGAGCGACGCGAGGGCGATCGTCCGGTTCCGGAACAGCCGCAGCGGGATGATCGGTTCCGCGGCGCGGGCCTCGACGGCGACGAACAGCGCGCCGAGCACCACCGAACCGCCCACCATCGCGGCGGTCTGCCAGGACAGCCAGTCGTACTTGTCGCCCGCGAAGGTCACCCAGACGAGCAGGAGCGACACGGCGGCGCTGATCAGGGCCGCGCCCGACCAGTCGACCTTCACCTCGCGCCGGACCACCGGCAGGCGGAGGGTCTTCTGCAGCACGAGCAGGGCCAGCACGGCGAACGGCACGCCGACGTAGAAGCACCAGCGCCAGCCGAGCCAGTCGGTGTCGGTGATGACGCCGCCGAGCAGCGGGCCGCCGACCGTCGCGACGGCGAAGACGGCGCCGAGGTAGCCGGAGTAGCGGCCGCGCTCGCGCGGGGAGATCATCGCGGCCATCACGATCTGCGCCAGCGCGGACAGACCGCCGACGCCTATGCCCTGGACGACCCGGCAGGCGATCAGCATGCCGGAGCTCTGCGACAGTCCGGCCACGACCGAGCCGACGACGTAGATGACGAGCGAGAACTGCACCAGCAGCTTCTTGGAGAACAGGTCCGCGAGCTTGCCCCACAGGGGGGTCGTCGCGGTCATGGCCAGCAGCGACGCCGTGACGACCCAGGTGTAGGCGCTCTGGCCGCCGCCGAGGTCGGTGATGATCTCGGGGAGGGCGTTGGAGACGATCGTCGACGAGAGGATGGCGACGAACATGCCGAGCATCAGCCCGGACAGCGCCTCCATGATCTGCCGGTGCGTCATCGGCGTGCCGCCGGCCGCGCCGGCGTCGCCGTCCCGCACTCCGGACGGGGTGGTCGTGGCCATGTACTTCCTTATCGGTGCGTCGTCGTCTGCTTCTTCTACGTGTGGGGCCCTGTCGTCGCCGGGGCGGGCGCCGACGCCGGGGCCGTAGCCGGGACTTCCGCCCGGACCGGGGCTTCGGTCCCGGCGGGGGCTCCGGCCCGGACCGGTGGCCGGAGGTCCGGTGACGGCGGGGCCGCCGGCGGCCGCAGCTGCGTCCGGGCGTCGCCGAAGGACGCCCGCAGGCGGGTCAGCAGCGTGACCAGGCGGCCGACGTCGTCGTCGGACCAGTCCCGCAGGCGGTCCGCGAACAGGTCCGTGGTCCGTCGGCCGAGGTCGTCCAGCACCTCGCGCCCCGAGGGGGTGAGGCGCAGGATGCGGGAGCGCCGGTCCCCCGGATCGGGTGACCGCTCCACCCAGCCGTGCTCCACGACATGGGCGACGTGCCGGCTGGTGACCGACATGTCGATGGCGAGGAGCTCGGCGAGCCGGCTCAGCCGCATGTCCCCGTACCGGTCCAGCAGGGCCAGCACGGCGGCGGCCCCACTGGGGCACTCGGTGGGGAGCAGCCGCGCGATCCCGCGCTTGACGACCCCTACGGCGCTGATCTGACGGGCCAGCTCCTCGTACTGTCCGCGTGCTGCCACGGCGGACACCTCCGCATCTTGTTGCTTAGAGCAACCATAGAATCAGATGGTTGCTACAGGCAAACGAAATGGGCGGACATACGGCCAAAGACCTGGCAAAGAAAGGCCAAGATCGACTCCGGTGGCGACCGGGGTGGGGCGCGGGGCCGCGATTCGCTAGGGTCCTGCCCCATGGCACACAACCCGCACGCCCCTCAGGGCCCCGAAGGCAACTACGACCCCGCGGGCTCGACCCAGATGTTCCGCGCCTTCGTCGACGAGGGCGCGCCCCAGCGGCAGCAGCAGGCCGTGGTCCAGTCCGCCGGCCCCCGCGTCGGCCTGATCGTCGGCATCGTCGTGGCGGCCCTGGTCGTCGCGGGAGTCGCCTGGCTCGCGCTGGGCTGAGCGTCGCCGCCGATGGGCGGTGGACGGCAGGCAGTGGCCGGCGGCCGGAGCCGGTAGCCGGTAGCTGTGGCCGGTGGTGCCGGGGGCATACGTGGTGTGCGGCTCCGGGCCCCGGTGGTCCGGTGCGCCGTGGTGCGCCCGCGCGCGGCGCGGCGGCCCGGGCGCCCGGTGGGTCGCGCGGCCGGTCGCGGTGCGCCCGTGCGCCGCGCGCCCTGTGGCGCACCCGCGCGCAGGGGCGCGGCCCCGGGCCCCTGGTGGTGCGTGCGGGCGCTGTGGTGCGCCCGTGCGCGGTGCGGTGTGGGGCGGTGCTCGGGGAGTGCGGGGTGCGCGGGCCGCGCGTGCGTCGGGCGGTGCGCGGGGGGTGGGTCGCGTGGGGTGCCGGGGGCGCCCGGAGCCGTACTTCTGGAAAAGCCTCGGCCCGGCCGCCGGGGTGGTCCACGGGGCCGGGCCGGAGGTGCGGCCGGGTCAGTCCGCGATGAGGCCCTCGCGCAGCTGCGCCAGTGTGCGCGTCAGCAGCCGTGAGACGTGCATCTGCGAGATGCCGACCTCCTCGCCGATCTGCGACTGCGTCATGTTCGCGAAGAACCGCAGCATGATGATCTGCCGCTCCCGCGCCGGGAGTTTGGCCAGCAGCGGCTTCAGCGACTCGCGGTACTCGACGCCTTCGAGCGCGCTGTCCTCGTAGCCGAGACGGTCCGCGAGCGAGCCCTCGCCGCCGTCGTCCTCCGGCGACGGCGAGTCGAGCGACGACGCGGTGTACGCGTTGCCGACGGCGAGGCCGTCGACCACGTCCTCCTCGGACACGCCCAGCACGGCGGCGAGTTCGGGCACGGTCGGGGAGCGGTCCAGCTTCTGCGCCAGCTCGTCGCCGGCCTTCGTCAGCGCCAGTCGCAGCTCCTGGAGGCGGCGCGGCACCCGCACCGACCACGAGGTGTCACGGAAGAAGCGCTTGATCTCACCGACGACCGTCGGCATGGCGAACGTCGGGAACTCCACGCCCCGTTCGCAGTCGAACCGGTCGATCGCCTTGATCAGGCCGATCGTGCCGACCTGGACGATGTCCTCCATCGGCTCGTTGCGCGAGCGGAAGCGGGCGGCCGCGTACCGCACGAGCGGCAGGTTGAGCTCGATGAGCGTGTCGCGCACGTACATCCGCTCCGGGCTGTCCGCCGCGACCCCCGCCGCGTCCAGCGCGCGCAGGCGGAGGAACAGGGAGCGGGAGAGCGTGCGCGTGTCGATGGCTTCCGAGGTCTCGGGAAGCGCGGCCGGTTCGCTCTGCGCGAGCGTGAGAACCTTCGAGCTGCCCTGTTCTGCGGACATGCCACCCCCTTGAGGTCGCGGACGGTCGCGTGAGCCGCGACCATCGGAGGAACGCAGCCTCCACGTGAGATACCGGCGCCGAGACTGCGGCAAACGCGGTTCCAGCAGAATGTCACATGTCGGCAACACGCTGTAGTGACTTGTCGACATGGAGGCCGTCGGTATGCGCTGGAAACAAGGGCTGTGCGGCTTTTGGAGCGGCTGATTGCGGGCCAAACGGCTCTACCCGTTCGAGCTACGCCTCGATCCTGTTTGCGGACCTCAACCGGGCGAAGCTCCGCGCGAGCAGCCTTGACACATGCATCTGGGAGACGCCGAGCTCCTGGCTGATCTGGGACTGCGTCAGGTTGCGGTAGTAGCGGAGCATCAGGATCCGCTGCTCGCGCTCGGGCAGCTGGACGAGCAGGTGCCGTACGAGGTCGCGGTGTTCGACACCGGCGAGGGCCGGGTCCTCGTAGCCGAGCCGGTCGAGCAGTCCGGGCAGCCCGTCGCCCTCCTGGGCCGCTTCCAGCGAGGTCGCGTGGTACGAGCGGCCGGCCTCGATGCAGGAGAGGACCTCCTCCTCGGAGATTTTCAGGCGCTCGGCGATCTCGGCGGTCGTGGGCGACCTGCCGTGAAGGGTCGTCAGGTCCTCGGTGGCGCCGTTGACCTGCACCCACAGCTCGTGGAGGCGGCGCGGGACGTGGACCGTGCGGACGTTGTCGCGGAAGTACCGCTTGATCTCGCCGACGACGGTGGGCATCGCGAACGTGGGGAACTGCACTCCCCGGTCCGGGTCGAACCGGTCGATGGCGTTGATCAGCCCGATCGTGCCGACCTGGACCACGTCCTCCATCGGCTCGTTGCGCGAGCGGAAGCGGGCGGCCGCGTACCGGACGAGCGGGAGGTTGGCCTCGATGAGGGCCGCGCGGACGCGGGTGTGCTCCGGTGTGCCGCGCTCCAGCTTCTTCAGCTCGCCGAAGAGGACCTGGGTGAGCGCGCGGGTGTCGGCGGTCCTGCGGACCCGGGCTTCCTGCTCGGGGGTGGGGTGGGGGCGCGGTTCGGGCGTGGGGTCGCTCTGCGGGGCCGTCACGGGGGCCGGGTGCGACTGGGGGGCGGTCTCCGGGGCCGGGCGCGCGGGCGGGGCGGTCTCCGGGGCCGGGCGCTGCGCGGCGGCGGGGTCGGTGGCGGGGCGCTGTGCGGCGGCGGGGTTGGCTGCCTGGCGGGCGGGGTCGGGGGCCGGGCGGGCCGGGTCCGCGGCCTGGCGGGCCGGGTGGCGGGCCGGCGGTGCGGTGGGGGCCCCGGCGCGGGGGCCGGTCCGGGGCCGGCCCGAGGGCGCGCCCTGGGGGTCGGTGGGCCTCGCCGGTTCGCTCTGCTGCTCGTTCTGGGGTGGCACCTGGTGAGGCGTGGTACTGGCCGGCACGTTCACGCCACCCCTTCACGGCTAGCGGTCAACTTCGGTCAAGTCCTCCGTCAAAAGCGGTCATAGCATCACAAGACATGTCCACTGTGTGCAAGCACCCCATAACGCCGTGTTGGGGCCCGGAAAGCGGCCCGAAAAGAGAAGCCCCGCACCACACGGTGCGGGGCTTCTCCCGGAAGTCTGCTGCGGGACGGCTCAGAACTCGTAGTCCGCGACCACCCAAGTGGCGAACTCGCGCCACTGCCCGGCGGCCGCCTGGTGGGCCGGGTGCTCGACGTACCGCTTGAGGGCGTCCAGGTCCTCGACGGCGGAGTTGATGGCGAAGTCGTACGCGATGGGGCGGTCGCTGATGTTCCAGGCGCACTCCCAGAACGTCAGCTCCGGGATGATGCCGCCCAGCTCCCGGAAGGCCCGCACTCCCGCCTCGACGCGCGGCTCGTCGCGTCGGACACCCTCGTTGAGCTTGAAGAGGACCAGGTGGCGGATCACTCGGACTCCTAGTTGATGAGGGCGGTCATGAACTCGCCCACCGCTTGAGCGGCGCTCGAAATGCCCTCGAAGCCTATCTGCACGAGGTCGGCGGCGCGCTCGGGGGACTGGATGATCGTGTAGAGCACGAAGACGGTGAGCGCGTAGAGCGTGATCTTCTTCGCCTGCGCCATCGTCCCTGTCTCCCCGTCTCTCCCTGCGATTGCCTCGGCGGTCGGGTGAGTCTAACCGAGCTCCGAGGGGCCGGGACCGTCGAAGATCCGGGCCGTTTGCCGCTCTTGGGGACGCGGGCCCGGGATGCGCGGTTCCGCCGGGCCGGGTGGGCGTCCGGTGCCTCTCCTGCCGCGCGCGGCGCCCTACTTGGGCGCGGAGGGGGTGGGTGCGGGCGTGCGCTCGGGCGGCCGTACGCGGGGCGAGCCGGGCGAGGGCGGGCGGCGGTGTGGAACCCGTACGGTGCGGGCCGTGCGCCCGCGGTCTTGGCGCCGGGGCTTGGCTTGGGGTGTCGGCGCCTGGGGGCTGGGGCTTGTGTCCGGGGCCTTGGGCCTGGGGCCTTGCGGTACGGGGCCGTTGGAAACGCGAAACACCCCTCCGGATCGCGTTTCCGCGCTTCGGAGGGGTGTTGCTGGCGGTAGCGGAGGGATTTGAACCCTCGGTGACTTGCGCCACACTCGCTTTCGAGGCGAGCTCCTTCGGCCGCTCGGACACGCTACCGAGAGAGAGCTTAGCCCAAAGGTGCCCCGACGCAGAAATCCGTATCCGCGGTGGTGGCGGCCACCGGGCCGGGGCGACGGTCCGGCGGTTCGACGGCCGGCTGTCGGCGGTCGGTGGTCAGCGGGTCGGTGGTCAGCGGTCGGCGGTCGGTGGTCGGTGGTCAGCGGTCGCGGAAGAAACGGGTGAGCAGTCCGGCGCACTCCTCGGCCAGCACGCCGTGGACGACCTCGGGACGGTGGTTGAGCCGCCGGTCCCGTACGAGGTCCCACAGCGAGCCGACCGCGCCGGCCTTCTCGTCGAGCGCGCCGAACACCAGCCGGTCCACGCGGGACTGGACGAGCGCGCCCGCGCACATCACGCACGGCTCCAGCGTCACGACGAGCGTGCAGCCGGTCAGCCGCCACTCGCCGAGCCGCTCGGCCGCGCGGCGCAGCGCCAGTACCTCGGCGTGCGCGGTGGGGTCGCCGGTCGCCTCGCGCTCGTTGTGGCCGGTAGCGAGGAGGGCGCCGTCCGGGCCGAGCACCACCGCTCCGACCGGCACGTCGCCGGCCAGCGCGGCGCGCTCGGCCTCCGCCAACGCCCGCTCCATGGGCGCCCGCCAGGGGGCGCGCACGGGGTCGGGTGCGGAGTCCTGGCCCCGCACGGGGCCGGGACCGGGGCCGGCGTCGCGCCCTGGGGCGGTGGCGCCGGCGGTCGGAGATATGGGGTCGGGCGCCGCGGGCTCGCCCGTCGAGGGGGCGGGCACTAGCGGACGGTCTCCAGCATCTCGGAGGCCCCGAGCGCGTCCGCGATCTCGGTGAGGGCGTCGGTGTCCAGAGCCAGCAGCTCCTTCTCCGACATGCCCAGGTCGTCAAGGATCAGCCGGTCGCCGACCGGCGCGGCGGGCACGCTCTCGGGCGCCGCCTGCGTCTCCTCCTCGGTGTCGTCCGGCTCCCCGTCCTCGGTGCCGTCCAGGTCCAGCGCGTCCAGGTCGGCGGTGTCGTCGGCCCGGTCGTCGCCCAGCAGTTCCCTGGTGAGGATCTCCCCGTACGAGGAGCGGGCGGCGGCCGCCCCGTCCGACACGAAGATGCGAGGGTCTTCCTCGCCCTCCACGCGGACGATGCCGAACCACGCGTCCTCCTGCTCGATGAAGACGAGCACCGTGTCGTCGTCCGGCGAGGCTTCGCGGGCCAGGTCGGTCAGATCCGCCAGGGTCTCCACATCGTCGAGCTCTGTGTCGCTCGCTACCCACCCGTCTTCGGTGAGCGTGAGCAGTGCGGCGAAGTACACCGTGACTCTCCCACTGATCAGAGGTGTGACGATCGGGCGGCATGCTCCTGAATGCCCCGCCCACTCGGCATCGTGGCAGATGCGGCGCCTCAAGGAGAGGTGTTCCGCTCTTGCGTCGTGCACCAGTCTGAGCCCCTGACCCGGTCGGCGTCACCCCGGCCCCCGTACTCCCTGACCGGCCGTGACGATGATCACGAACCGTCGTGCGGGGCGGTGCGGGGGACGGGGCACCGCGGGGGCGCGGTCACCAGCGGAACGTCCGCATGCGCATCTGCTGCCGCATCCGGGCCGCTCTCGCGCGGCGCGGCTGGACGCGTTCGCGGAGGGCTCTCGCCTCGTTCAGCTCACGCAGGAACTGCGCTCTGCGCCGCCTGCGGTCCGCGTCGTCCGCTGCCTTGCGGTCCCCGGATTCTTCCTGGTCAGGCATGGTCTCACCACCACCCCGCGGATGCGTTCGTCCGACTCCACCTTCCCTCCGGCGCGTGGGTTGATGCCAGTGCGGGCTACTGTTGTGGGCATGCGGACCCACGTCGTCGACCACCCGCTGGTGGCGCACAAACTCACCACACTGCGCGACAAGCGCACCGACTCCCCCACCTTCCGGCGGCTCGCCGACGAGCTGGTGACCCTGCTCGCGTACGAGGCGACGCGTGACGTGCGCACCGAGCAGGTCGGCATCGAGACGCCGGTCACCGCGACGACCGGTGTGAAGCTGTCGCATCCGCGCCCGCTGGTGGTGCCGATCCTGCGCGCCGGCCTGGGCATGCTCGACGGCATGGTGCGGCTGCTGCCGACCGCCGAGGTGGGCTTCCTCGGCATGATCCGCAACGAGGAGACGCTGGAGGCGTCGACGTACGCCACGCGGATGCCCGAGGACCTGTCCGGGCGCCAGGTGTACGTCCTCGACCCCATGCTCGCCACGGGCGGCACGCTGGTCGCGGCGATCCGCGAGCTGATCAAGCGCGGTGCCGACGATGTGACGGCGGTCGTGCTGCTGGCGGCGCCGGAGGGCGTCGAGGTGATGGAGCGCGAGCTGGCCGGCACACCGGTGACCGTCGTGACGGCCTCGATCGACGAGCGCCTCAACGAGCACGGCTACATCGTCCCCGGCCTCGGCGACGCGGGCGACCGGATGTACGGGACGGCCGAGTAGTCCCCCCGGCGCGCGGCCGCCCCGAGGGGGTCGCGCGCCGGATGTACGGGCCCCTGACCGCTGCTGCGGCCGGGGGCCCGCTCTTTGTCCTGTACGGGGGCTGGGCGGGGGCGCGGGGGCTCGGCGGGTGGCTGGGCGGGCGCGCGGGGCGCGGCGGGCGGCTGGGCGGGGCGCGGCGGGGCGGGCAGGGCTCTGCGGGCGCGCGGGACTCGGCGGGCGGCTGTGCGGGCGCGGGACGGGTGGCTGTGCGGGGCGCGGGGGGTACGCGGCCCCGTGCAGAGGCGTCCGCGGGGTGCGTCGGGCCGCGTGGCTGTCGGCTACTGGCGCTTCGGGGCGCAGTGGGCGGGCGTCGGGGACGGCTTCGGGTGCAGCAGGGCGGTCATCGAGGCCGTCGCGTCCTGCGGGGCGGCGAGCGAGGTGAACGCCGTACCGATGATCAGGTCCACGTCGGCCGTCGCCCGGGTGTCCGTCTTGGTCGCGGCGCCCTTCAGCTGCGTGCCGAGGACCGGGAAGGCGCCCTTCGCGGCGCCCGGCGCGCCCAGGAGGATGCCGGGGCCGGGGACCTTCTTGTCGTAGGCGGCCGGGGCGTTTCCGACCTTGCCGATGGTGAAGCCGCGCTTCTTCAGCTCGTCGGCCGTGGCCTTGGCCAGTCCGGCACGGGGGGTCGCGTTGTAGACGTTCACGGTGATGGCGGCCGGCTTCGGGAAGACCGCCGCCTGCGTCGCGGCCGTCGCCTTGGCGGGCTTGCACTCCTGGGCCGCCGCCGCCCGTACGGCGTCCGGGTCGCCGCCGCCGAACACGTTGATGAGCTGGAACGTCCCCCAGCCGGCCAGACCCAGCGCGGCGGCCGCGGCGACACCGGCGACCACGATCCGGCCGCGGCGGCGCGGGGGGCGCATACGGGGATACGCGGTTCCCGTGATGCGGTACTTTCCGCCCATACCGGGGGGAGTGAGCATGCTCATGGGCGCAGCGTAATGCGGCCCGCTGACTATGCCTACTAAACGATCAGCGACTGAGGGCCGGACGGGTGGGAAACGTCCCGGAAAGGGTCATTCCCGAACGGGATCAGTCCCCGAACGGCGTCAGTCGAGCTCCAGCACCCGGGCGTGCAGCACCTGGCGCTGCTGCAGCGCCGCGCGCACGGCGCGGTGGAGACCGTCCTCGAGGTACAGGTCGCCCTGCCACTTCACGACATGCGCGAAGAGGTCGCCGTAGAACGTGGAGTCCTCGGCGAGGAGCGTTTCGAGGTCCAGTTGGCCCTTGGTCGTCACGAGCTGATCGAGGCGGACCGGACGCGGCGCGACATCCGCCCACTGCCGGGTGCTTTCCCGGCCGTGGTCGGGATACGGCCGCCCGTTACCGATGCGCTTGAAGATCACACGGAAAGCCTACCGGGCAAGCGGCACCCGGCGCAGCCACGCGGCGGTGGATGCCCTCCCGAGAGGGACATGACGATCTCCGCAAAGGGGCCTTTTCGATCACATGGTCACGATGGGTGACACTCCGGCGGCCCGGAAGGCTCCGGGCAGGAGCGGGCCGCCGCGCCGCCTCCGGTCGTCGGCCGGATGGCGGCGCGGCGGCCACTCGTGGGTGACGCGCCCGTCCGTGTGCCGTCCGCGCGCCGTCCCGTCCGCGGCCCTACTCGGTGACCTCGTGGTCGTGGCCGTCGTGCAGGCCGCCGCCGCTGCCCGCGTCGCCGTCCGTGGGGACGGACTCGACCGGCTTGCGCAGCGAGCTCAGGTCGTGGGCGTAGGTGCCCACGGCGTTGGCGATGACGTCGATGTTGACGTCGAACGCGGCCATGCTGATGTTGTCCAGGTCGTCGCAGGCGGCGTGGTAGCAGGGGTCGTACGCCATGCCCGCCGTGCCGCCGAACTTCTCGGCCTGCTTGGCGGTCTTGATGCCCTCCGCGCCCGTGAACGTGCCGCCGGACGGGATGCCGACCTCGATGAACGGGCCGTAGTCGGAGCGGCCGGTGAAGTCCGTGCCCTCGTGCGGGTGGCCCTTCTTGTCGAGGAACGCGTTGATGTCCCGCTCCAGCTGGGCGGAGCCCGCCGGGCCGGCCGGGGCGCCGACGCCGTCGGAGTTGTCGCCGTCGTAGACGAACAGCCCGTAGTTGGGCGAGGCGATCATGTCGAAGTTGAGGTAGAGCTTGATCTCCTTGCGGCCGAGGTCGTCGAGCGCGCCGACGTAGTACTCGGAGCCGAGCAGGCCGTTCTCCTCGGCGCCCCACCAGGCGAACCGCACCTTGTTGGACGTCTTGTCCTTGTACTTGGCGAACTTCAGGGCGACATCGAGCAGGCCCGCCGAACCGGAGCCGTTGTCGTTGATGCCGGGGCCCGCGGTGACCGAGTCCAGGTGGGAGCCGAGCATCACCGTGTTCGCGGCGTTGCCCCGCTGGGTCTCGGCGATGACATTGCGCGTGACCCGCTGCTCCTGGAGCTGGCGGATCTCCACGTTCACCTCGACCGGGCCGGCCGCCACGGCGGCGGCCAGCGCCTCGCCGTCCGCCTTGGAGACGCCGCCCGTCGGGATCTTCGCGGCGTCGCTGGAGCCGAGCGTGCCGCTGAGGGTGCCCTCCACGTTGTTGTAGACGAGGGCGGCCACCGCGCCTGCCGCGGCGGCGTTGGCCTGCTTCACCGCGAAGGTGCAGCCGCCCCGCTGGATCAGGGCGACCTTCCCGGTGAACGCGCCCGCCGCGAAGTCCGCCGGCTCGCAGCCGTGCGTCCCGTCCCCGTCGACCGGGGCGGCGGCCAGCGCGGCCTTCGTGCCGCCGACCGGGGTCGACTTGGTGTACGTCATCGCGGAGACGGTCACGTCGCGCGGCTGGGGGGAGACGACGGCGAGCTTCTGCGCCAGCGTCTCCGTGTAGACGAACGGGAAATCCTGGTACGAGACGTCGTACCCGGCCTTCTTCAACTGCTGGTAGACATACGCGGCCGAGGCGTCGTAGCCGAGCGTGCCGGCCGCGCGGTTGCCTCCGGCCGTGTCGGCTATCTGCTGGAACTTCCGCAGGTGCTGGTGGGCGCTGTCGGCCGACGCCGAGTCGACCAGCCTGGCGGCCAGCTTCGACGCCTCCTTCGCCGGGGTGGCGCGGTCGGCGGAAGCGGGGGAGGCGGAGGCCAGCAGAAGCGGGGTCGCGAGTGCGGCTGCGGCCATGGCGGCCACGGCTCTGCGATGGGATGCGTTCACAGAGGTCCTTCCCGTACGGACGAGGTTGGAGGGGAAGCTAGCGACCGGTCGTGCTTCTGGGAACAGATCTCCCACAACTCGCGTCATTTTTTCGTACTTTTCGCGAAAGCTGTGGATGACCGGCCGCCCGACTTCCCCTCATGCGTCCACGCTTGGCGCATGACCGGACGACGACTACTCCTTCGACTTGTTCTCCTTCGCGGCCTTGGCCGCGCGCTTCGCCTCCTGCTTGTATGCGCGTACCTTCGCCAGCGACTCGGGGCCCGTGATGTCCGCGGCCGACCGGTATGAGCCCGCCTCCCCGTACGGCCCGGCCGCCTCCCGCCAGCCCTTGGGCCGCACGCCGTACCGCTTGCCCAGCAGCGCCAGGAAGATCTGCGCCTTCTGCTTGCCGAACCCCGGCAGCGCCTCCAACCGCGCCAGCAACTCCTTGCCACTGGTGGCGTCCCGCCACACCGCCTCGGCGTCCCCGTCGTACTCCTCGACGAGATAGCGGCACAGCTGCTGGATGCGCTGCGCCATCGAACCGGGATAGCGGTGCACCGCCGGCTTGGCGGACAGCAGCGCCGCGAACTCCTCGGGGTCGTGCGCGGCGATCGCGTGCGCGTCCAGGTCGTCGCCGCCCATGCGCTCGGCGATCGTGTACGGCCCTGAGAACGCCCACTCCATGGGGACCTGCTGGTCCAGCAGCATGCCGGTGAGGGCGGCCAGTGGGCTGCGGGAGAGGAGGGCGTCCGCCTCGGGCCGCTGGGCGAGATGGATCTCGGGGGTGGGGGTGCTCATGGACCGATGATCGTGCCCACCGCGCCCGCCTGCACGGCGGGGTGCGCCTGTGGGGTCACACCGGGGGCGGGACGGGGTGGCGGCGCGCGGTGGGGTGGGGGTGTGGCCGGGTGCCGGGTGCGGGGTGCGGTGCGTGCGGTGCCGAGGCGGGGCGTGGGGTGCGGGTGCGGCGGGGTGGGTGGGGGCTTCGGGGGGTGGGGTGGGGGAGGGGAGGGGGGAGGGGCCCCCGGGAGGGTCAGGCGGGGGTGCTGCGGCCTACGACGTTGCCCGCGCGGTCGATGCAGACGACGTCCACGGTGACCGGGGCGCCCCGGAGGACGGCCAGGGCCTGGTCGCGGGCCGTCTCGGCGACCCGGTCGCCCAGGGGTACGCCCCGGGCGGCGCAGAGCTGGAGGGCGGCCAGGCCGGTGTTGGCCACGGCCACCTCGGCGGCCAGCTCCTCGTCGGCGCCCGCCGCGCGGGCCAGGTCGGCGAGGAGGGCCTTGTCGACTTGGGAGCGGGCCGAGTGGAGGTCCAGATGGCCGGCCGCCAGCTTGGAGAGCTTCGCGAAGCCGCCGCAGATGGTGAGCCGGTCCACCGGGTGGCGGCGGATGTACTTCAGTACGGCGCCCGCGAAGTCGCCCATGTCGAGCAGGGCGTCCTCCGGCAGGTCGTACAGGGACGTGACGGTCTTCTCGGACGTCGACCCCGTGCAGCCCGCGACATGGGTGCGGCCCGCCGCGCGCGCGACGTCCACGCCGCGGCGGATGGAGTCGATCCACGCCGAGCACGAGTACGGCACCACGATCCCGGTCGTGCCCAGGATGGACAGGCCGCCAAGGATGCCGAGGCGGGGGTTCCACGTGGAGCGGGCGATCTCCTCGCCGTTGTCCACCGAGACGGTGACCTCCACGTCGCCGGTGCCGCCGTGCGCCGCGGCGACCCGTGCCACATGGTCCCGGATCATCTGGCGCGGCACCGGGTTGATGGCCGGCTCCCCCACGTCCAGCGGCAGGCCCGGCCGGGTGACCGTGCCGACCCCGGCGCCCGCGCGGAACACGACACCGGAACCGGGCGGCAGCAGCCGTACCGTCGCGCGGACGAGCGCCCCGTGCGTCACGTCCGGGTCGTCGCCCGCGTCCTTCACCACGCCCGCCGTCGCGACCGCACCGCCGTGCTCCTCCACGGCGAGGGCGAACGCCGGGGTCTGCCCCTTCGGCAGCGTGATCGTCACCGGATCGGGGAAGTCGCCGGTCAGCAGCGCCGTGTAGGCGGCGGTGGTGGCCGCCGTCGCGCAGGCCCCGGTCGTCCAGCCGGGCCGGAGGCCGGTGTGCTTGAGTTGGGCGGTGCGCCCCCCGCTCGTACTCATGGACGGTGTCCCATGCATGTGTTGATCCTCGGCGGCACCACCGAGGGCCGCCGCCTGGCGGAGACTCTCCACGCGGACGGCGTCCGGGTGACCAGCTCGCTCGCGGGGCGGGTCGCCAGCCCGAAGCCGCTGCCCGGCGAGGTGCGCGTGGGCGGGTTCGGCGGTGCCGATGGCCTGGCCCGCTGGACGCGGGAGCACCAGGTGGACGCGGTCATCGACGCCACTCACCCTTTCGCCGGGACGATGAGTTTCAACGCGGCGCGGGCCGCCGCCACGTCCCATGTTCCCCTGCTCGCTCTGCGGCGTCCCGGGTGGTCCCCCGTGGAGGGCGACGAATGGCATCCGGTGGCGTCCCTGGAGGAGGCGGCGCGGACCGTGCGGGGGCTGGGGCGGCGGGTGTTCCTCACCACGGGGCGGATGGGCCTCGCGGCGTTCGCGGACGTGGACGCGTGGTTCCTGGTGCGTTCGGTGGACCCGCCGGAGCCTCCGCACCCGGCGCGGATGGAGGTCCTTCTCGATCGGGGGCCGTTCACGCTGGACGGTGAGCGGGAGGTGCTGCGAGCGTACGGGATCGAGGTGCTGGTCACCAAGGACAGCGGCGGTGCGGCCACGGCGCCGAAACTGGTGGCCGCCCGCGAGGCCGGGGTGCCGGTGGTGATCGTCCGCCGGCCGCCCGTCCCGGACGGCGTCCCGGTCGCCTCGACGGTCGACGAGGCCGCCGCGTGGGTCGCCGCCCGGAACACCACCGGGGCCGCCGCCGGGGGCGCGGCGGACTGAGGGGGCTCGTCGGCCGGACGCTGTCGGGCCTGCGGAGCCAGGCCGGTCCGGTGGACTCCGCCCGGCTCGGCGGGGTCTTCCGGTCCGGCGCTGTGGCGGGTCGGCGGTGCGTCCGGGCCTTACGGGGTGGTGGGGCCCCAGGTCACCGGGAGGCATTCCACGCCGTGCAGGGTCATGTCGCGGCGCGGCGGGATCTCCTCGGGCGGGACGGCGAGGCGCAGGTCGGGGAAGCGGCGGAACAGGGCGGGCAGCGCCGCCCGCAGTTCCTCCCGCGCGAGCTGCTGGCCCAGGCACTGGTGGATGCCGTGGCCGAACGCCAGATGTCCGGTGGCCTTGCGGCGCAGGTCCAGCGTGTCGGGGTCGGGGAAGCGCTCCGGGTCCCGGTTGGCCGCCCCGACGGCCAGGGTGACCGTCTCCCCGGCGCGGACGAGCTGCCCGGCGACCTCGACGTCCTCCAGGGCGGTGCGTGCTCCCGTGTGGGCGACGCTCAGATAGCGCAGCAGCTCCTCCACCGCGCCGTCGGTGAGCGTGGGGTCGTCGCGCAGCGCGGCGGCCTGCTCGGGGTGGTTGAGCAGGGCGTACGTGCCCATCGTGATCGTGTGGACGGTCGTGTCCAGCCCGGCGGCCAGCAGGAAGCCGCCCACCCCGGCGAGCTCCTCGTCGGTGAGGTCCGTCGAGGTGAGGTCGCTGAGGAGGTCGTCGGTGGGGTGGGCGCGCTTGGCGGTGACGAGGTCCCGCACGTGTGCGTTGAGCTCGGTCAGTGCCGCCAACTGGCCCTCGGGCGGGATGGCGTGGTCGCTGATGGCGGTGGCGCGGAGCTGGAAGTCGGCGCGGTGCTCCTCGGGCACGCCCAGCAGTTCGCAGATCATCAGGGCGGGTATCGGGCGGGCATACGCCTCGACGAGGTCGACGACGGGGCCGCCGCGCTCCATGGCGTCCAGGCGGTCGGCGGCGATCTGCCGGGCGCGGGAGGCGAGCAGCCGCATGCGGCGGACGGTGAACTTGCCCATGAGGAGCCGGCGGTAGCGGGTGTGCTCGGGCGGGTCGATGCCGGTGAGGTCGCCGACGGCCGCCGGCGGCAGCTCCATGCCCTCCGTGCCGGGGAACGGGATGTGGGTGAGCTCGTAGCGGGAGCTGAAGCCGGGGTGTGCGGTGATCGCCCGTACCGCGGCGTAGCCGGTGGCGAGCCAGCCCAGGTGGCCGTCCGGGTAGCGCATCCGTGTCAGCGGCTGCTGTGCGCGCAGCTCGGCCAGTTCCGCGGGCGGGGAGAACGGGCAGCCGCGGGAGCGTTCGACGGGCAGGGCGGTGACGACGGGCGGGGTGGCCGGCGGGTGCGGGGTGGTGGCGACGGGCGGGGTGGCGGAGGGGGCCGGGACGGCCGGGGCGGTGGTGAGCGGAGCCGGGGAGGTCGGGGGCTGGTCGGTCGGGTGGTGGGAGGCCGGGGCCGGGGTGGTCGGGGTCTGGTCGGTCGGGTGGGTGTCGTGCGTCATCGTGTCCTCCTGGATGTGACGGGACAGCGGTGGGCAGCGGCGGGTACGGGACGGGCCGCGGTTCAGCGGGCGGCGCCGGCGCGGTGGAAGACCGCGCGGGCCCAGAAGAAGCCGAGCAGCGTCAGCCCGGTGCACCAGGCGAGGGCGATGAGCCAGTCGCCCCCGATGGGGGTGCCGGTGAGCAGGCCGCGCAGGGTCTCGATGACGGGGGTGAACGGCTGGACCTCGGCGAACAGCCGCAGCCCGTCCGGCATCGAGTCGGTCGGCACGATCGCGCTGCCGAGGAAGGGCAGGAACTGCAGGGGCAGGGGCGTGTTGGACGCCGACTCGGGTGTCTTCGACAGCAGCCCGATCACGGCGGCCAGCCAGGTCAGGGCCAGCGTCAGCAGGGCCAGCAGTCCGAGCGCGGCCAGCCATTCGAGGGGTGTGGCGTCGGGCCGGAAGCCGACGAGGAGGGCGACGGCGATGACGAGCAGCAGGCTGGCCATCGTCTGGATGACGCTGCCGACGACATGGCCGGTGAGGAACGCGGAGCGGGATATCGCCATCGTCCGGAAGCGGTTGACGATGCCCTCGGTCATGTCGACGCACACGCCGACCGCCGTCACCAGCGCCCCGGACGTGGCCGCCATGAGGATGATGCCGGGGGCGACGTAGTCGATGTAGGGCACGTCGCCGGTGGGGGTGCCGGCGATGCCGGTGCCGAGGGCGCCGCCGAAGACGTAGTGGAACAGCAGCAGCATCGTCACCGGCATCCCGACGACGGCGAACGTCATCGCCGGGTAGCGCACGGCGTGCTTCAGATTGCGGCGCAGCATCGTCAGGGAGTCACTGACGGCGTGGGACAGGGTGAGAGTGGGTGTGCTGCTGCTCATCGGGCACCTGCCGGCGTGGTGGTGAGGGAGAGGAACACGTCGTCCAGGTCGGGTGTGTGGACGGTCAGTTCGGCCGCTTCGACGGCCGCCGTGTCGAGGATGTCGAGGACGGCGCGCAGGGTGGGGACGCTGCCGTCGCCGGGGACGCGCAGGGCGAGGGCGTCGTCGTCGCGGGTGGCGGTGGGGAAGAGGGCGGCGGCGCGGTCGAGGGTGGGCGGGTCGGGGAGCCGTACGCGGATGTGGCCGCCGGGCATGCGGCGCTTGAGCTCGTCGGGGGTGCCCTCGGCGACGACGCGGCCCCCGTCGAGGACGGCGATCCGGTCGGCCAGCTGGTCGGCCTCTTCGAGGTACTGGGTGGTGAGGAGGATGGTGACGCCCTCGTCGTCGACCAGGCCGCGGATCAGGTCCCACATGACGCGGCGGCTGCGCGGGTCGAGGCCCGTGGTGGGCTCGTCGAGGAAGATCACACGGGGATCTCCGACGAGGGTCATGGCCAGGTCGAGCTTGCGGCGCATGCCGCCGGAGTAGGTGGTGACGGGCTTGCGGGCGGTCGACGGGTCCGCGAGGTCGAAGCGGTCGAGGAGCGCTGCGGCGCGGCGGCGGCCCTCGCGGCGGGGCAGATGGTGCAAGTCCGCCATCAGCAGCAGGTTCTCCTCGGCGGTGAGGAGGTTGTCCACGGCGGAGAACTGGCCGGTGACGCCGATGGCCGCGCGGACTCCGTCGGGCTCGCGGGTCAGGTGGCGGCCGGCGACGCGGATCTCGCCGGAGCCGGGGTCGGCGGGGAGGAGGGTGGAGAGGATCTGGACCGTGGTGGTCTTCCCGGCGCCGTTGGGGCCGAGGAGGGCGAAGACGGTGCCTTCGGCGATGCCCAGGTCGATGCCGTCGAGGACCTGTGTGTCCCCGTAGGACTTGCGGAGGTGTGTCGCGGAGACGGCTAAGTGCGCGGTCACGGCTGTTCCTTCCGGTGGTGGTCAGTCGGTGGTGGCGTGCGGGCCGGTGTCGGGTGCGCGGTGGATGGTGATGTCGCCGAGGCCGGTGCGGGCCTGGATCTGGACGGTCTCGTCGGACGCGCCGGGTCCTTCCGCCGCGTCCAGGGAGTTGCGTACGGCTCCGATGCGGGACTGGACGTCCAGCCAGGCGGCCGTGGAGCGGGGGATGCCGACCTCGATGTCGCCGGTCGCGGTGTTGAGGGTGACCGTGCCGCGTGCGGCGCTCGCGACGCGGAGCCCGCCGTGCGCGGACTTGGCCTCCACGTCGGCGAGGGCGACGCCGACGGAGATCGGCCCGTACGAGGAGCTGGCCTTGAGGGTGCCGCCGACCCGGCCGACCGTGGTGTCGCCCATGAGGTTGCGGACGGTGGCGGTGCCGCCGATCTCTCCGACGTCGACGCGGCCGGCACCGGTGATGTCGGCGTCGCCGGTGACCCGGTCGACGGCGATGGCGCCGTGGGTGGTCCTCAGCTGGGCGGACTGCGCCTCGGCGACGCGGATGTCACCGGCGGAGGTCTTCACCCGGAAGGCGCCGAAGCGTCCCTCGCAGAGGAAGTCGGCGAGTGCCGTGGAGGCGTGGACGTCGGAGCCGCTGGGCAGTTCCACGGTCACGTCGACGGCGGCACTGCGGGTGAACAGGGACCGCTTCCTGGGGACCTTCACCGTGAGCCGGCCGTCGGCGTAGCTGACCTTGGCCTGCTGGGCGGCGCGGACGTCGGATTCCTCGGCGCTGTTCGCGGGGCGGACCTCGACGGTGGTGGTGGTGCGCTTGCCCGCGATGATGCGGGCGGTCCCGACCTCGAAGTCGACGGTGGCGGTGATGGGCTGGGGGGTGTCGAACTCAGGCATGGCGTTCCGTCCTCGTGGTCCTCGTGGCTGCTGGCTGTGCTGGGCGGGGCGGGCGGGGCCGCGGGTGCCGGTGGCGTGGGCCGGCCGGACGGCCGGTCAGCGGACCCAGCCCGTGTAGCCCTGCGGGCCCTTGCCGCGGCTGAGGTGGAGGGGGCGGGCTCCGGGACCGCCGGGCTCCAGGGCGGAGGCCACCGCGCGTACCAGCCAGGCGTTGACGGACAGGCCCTCCTGGCCGGCCGCGTCCTCGACGCGGGCCTTGAGGTGGGCGGGCAGGCGGAAGTTGATCCGGGCTGTGCCGCCCTCGTCGTCGTCGGCCTGGCCCGGCGGTGCGGGCGGGGGCGGCGGGAGGACCGACTCCAGGGCCAGGCCCATGTCCTCGCCGGGGGGCGGGGTCACCACGAACTCCGGGTCGAGTCCGCGGAGCCGCACGTCGACGGAGCCGGGGGCGAGCTCGCGCGTGATCTCCTCCATCGCGGACGACAGGGCATTGAGCAGGGTGAGCCGGACGGCCGACTCCAGGGGCGTGGTGAGCCGCTCGGCAAGCGCGCGGGCTTCCTCGCCGCCGGCCTCCGCGGCGGCCGCGAGCTCATGGCGCAGGTTCTCGACATACGGAGTGAGGTCCATGGCGACATGATGGCATCATCATGGCGCCATGGCAATGAGAATGGCGCCAAGTCGCCACCTTGTGGCGCCAGTGGTCTGACGTCCCAGGTCAGGGCATGTGAGAGGCCCGGCTGGCGCATGGGAGTGATCCGTGTGCCGACCGGGCCTCAGAGGGGTGATGCCTTGTGTGGCGCCGTTCAGGCGCCAGTGGGTGGCGCCTCCGGGTAGCGGCGTGGCGTCCACGCCACCGTACGGCCGTCACCGCGCCGCACGGCCTGCGTCTGGGACGAGCCGATCAGGAGCAGCGTCCGCATGTCGACCTCGTCCGGGTCCAGGTCGGCCAGCGGCAGCACGCGCACGGACTCCTCCGGGCCGCCCACGTCGCGCGCCACGACCACGGGCGTGTCCGGGGCCCGCAGCTCCAGCAGCAGTTCACGGGCCTTGGCCACCTGCCACGTACGGCTCCGCGACCCCGGGTTGTACAGCGCCAGCACCAGGTCCGCCGAGGCCGCCGCGCGCAGGCGCTCCGCGATGACCTCCCACGGCTTGAGCCGGTCGGAGAGGGAGATCGTGGCGTAGTCGTGGCCCAGCGGGGCGCCCGCCTTCGCCGCGGCCGCGTTCGCCGCCGTCACGCCCGGCAGGACACGCACCGGGACGCCCGCGTACTCCTCCTGCGACGCGACCTCCAGGACGGCCGTCGCCATGGCGAACACACCGGGGTCGCCGCCCGACACGACCGCCACGCGCCGGCCGCGCCGCGCCAGGTCCAGGGCGAACTCGGCGCGCTCGGACTCCACCTTGTTGTCGGAGCCGTGCCGCCGCTGGCCCGGCCGCACCGGGACCCGGTCCAGATACGTGGTGTAGCCCACGAGGTCGGTCGCGGACGCGAGGGCGCCGCGGGTCTCCGGCGTCAGCCACTGGGGTCCCGCCGGGCCGGTGCCGACGACCACCACCTCACCCCGCTCGGGCTCGGCGGGGCCCGTGTCGACGCGGGACGGCAGCACCGCCACGGAGAAGTACGGCACCGTCTCCGGGTCCACCTCCGCCAGCGGCGCCGTACGGCAGCCCTCCATGGTGGCGCGCTCGACGTAGTGGGCGTCCGCGAGCCGGTCCGTACGCTCCAGGGCGCGGCGCACCGCCGGGAACGTCCTGCCCAGCTTCATCACCACCGCCGAGTCGGTCGCCGCGATGCGGGCCGTCAGCTCGTCCTCGGGCAGGGTGCCCGGAATGATGGTCAGGACCTCCTCGGCCTCCACCAGGGGCTTGCCGATGGTGGCCGCCGCCGCGCTGACGGAGGTGACGCCGGGGACGACCTCCGTCTCGTAGCGGTGCGCCAGGCGCTTGTGCATGTGCTGGTACGAGCCGTAGAACAGCGGGTCGCCCTCGGCGAGCACCGCCACCGTCCGGCCTGCGTCGAGGTGGGCCGCCAGCCGCGCCGACGCCTCCTCGTAGAAGTCGTTGAGCGCGCCCCGGTAGCCGCCGGGGTGGTCGGTCGTCTCCACCGTGAGCGGGTACATCAGCCGCTCCTCGATGTGGTCCTCGCGGATGTGCTTCGCCGCGATGGACCGGGCGATCGACCGGCCGTGCCGGGCGCAGTGGTAGGCGACGACGTCCGCCTCCGCGATGGCCTCCACCGCGCGCAGGGTCATCAGCGACGGGTCGCCCGGACCCAGGCCGACGCCGTACAGCTTTCCGCTCCCGGCGGGACCGCCCGCCGATGTTTCACGTGAAACGTGCTCGCTCATTCCGCCTCGCTCGCGATCGCGTTGATCGCCGCGGCCGCCATGGCGCTGCCGCCGCGCCGGCCCCGTACGACGATGTGGTCGAGGTCCGAGGCCGCCAGGGCGTCCTTGGACTCGGCGGCGCCGATGAACCCGACCGGTATGCCGAGGACGGCGGCGGGGCGGGGAGCGCCGTCGCGGACCATCTCCAGCAGCCGGAACAGGGCGGTCGGGGCGTTGCCGATCGCCACGACCGAGCCCTCCAGGCGGTCGCGCCACAGCTCCAGGGCGGCCGCGCTGCGGGTGGTGCCCAGCTCGGCGGCGAGGTCCGGCACGGACGGGTCGGAGAGGGTGCAGATCACCTCGTTGTCGGCGGGGAGCCGCTTGCGGGTGACGCCGCTGGCGACCATCTGCGCGTCGCACAGGATGGGCGCGCCCGAGCGGAGCGCGGCGCGGGCGCGGGAGACGACCTCGGGGGTGTAGGCGAGGTCGCGGACGAGGTCGACCATGCCGCAGGCGTGGATCATCCGCACGGCGACCTGGCTGACGTCGGCGGGCAGACCCGCGAGATCCGCCTCGGCGCGGATCGTGGCAAAGGACTGGCGGTAGATCTCCGCGCCGTCCTTCTCGTAGTCGAACACTGTGCTCCCGCTCATCTCTGTGCCTGTGCCTGTGGGTGTGCGTCGTCGTTGTCTCGTCGCGCGGTCCGTACGGTGAGGGCGTACGTGCCGTCGCCGGTGGCCAGGGCGTCCACCCAGTCGCCCTGGGGGTGCCCGCACCGCCTCTCGCAGCCCGACCAGTGGACGGGCAGGCCCCGCAGCGGCGGGTCGTCCAGGGGCCGTGCGTCCGCCCGTACGTCGGCGAGGGCCTTGCCGCAGCCGGGCCGTCCCGTGCAGGCGGTGACCGCGAGCCAGGGCGAACCGGGCCGGACGAGGTACCCGGCGGCCTCCAGGGCCGCGAGCCGCCGCTCCGCCTCCGCCCGGCCGGGCAGGCCCGCCACGACGAAGCCCCGCCAGGGCGTCACCCGCACCTCGTCGCCGTCCCCCGGCGCCAGGGCGCGGAACTGCTCGGTGGTGACCCGCCCCAGGGGCGCCACGACGGACACCGCACACTCCCCGACCAGTCCCGGAACGGGCGGCGCGGCGTCCAGAAGCGCCTCTCCAGCGGCCGGTGCGGCGGCGACCCCCGCGGCGGCCAGGCAGCTGGTCACCGCGTCCTCCAGGGCCGCGTCCGAAGGCAGTTCGGCCACCCGCCAGGCACCCGTGCCGGCCTCCCTCGCGACCGTCAGGAACGCCTCGGCCGCCGCCAGCGCGGCCACCGGGGCGTCACCCGCCGCCACCCGCCGGGCCAGGCCACCGATCCGTACCAGAGCGCGGCCGCCGGGCTCTGCGAGCAACGTCACATCGCCGCCCAGCGCGGCCACGTCCCCGCGCCCGTCGTCCACGGCGAACAGGAAACGGCCCGAAAGCCCCGTCGTCCACGCCTGCGCGCACAGCAGCGCGTCCAGTTCCCGCGCCCACGCCTGGACGTCCCCGAAGCCCCGCCCGTCCAGTCCGGCCAGGGGCGAGACGACCATGTTCCGCACCCGCTCGTGCGCGGCGGACGGCAGCAGTCCGGCCCCGCCCAGCAGCTCGGCGAGGGTGAGCCCGCAGTCGTCGGGCAGGCCGCGCAGGTCGAGATTGCCGCGCGAGGTGACGCCGATCCGGCCGTCGCCGAGCCGGCCCGACAGGTCGGCGAGCGCGGCCACCTGGCGGGCCGTCAGGACGCCCGTGGGCAGCCGCAGACGGGCCAGACCGCCATCGTCCGCGCGGTGCAGCCGCAGCGCGCCGGGGCACGCGTCGGCGCGGTCGCGGACACGTTCCCGTATGTGAGCTTCGCCCCCGTTTCGGGGATTTGGCGAGGTGGGCGGCATGGCGGCGAGCATACGCGCAGCCTCTACTATGCAGACGGCACAGGGTCCCAGGACCCTAGGGAGGAAGCCCGGTGCGAATCCGGCGCGGTCCCGCCACTGTGAGCAGGACCCCTCCGGGCCCCGCGAGTCAGGAACTCCCGCCACCCACGACCACCCGGGGCGAGGACACCCCGAGGAAGGCCCGGCACGCCGTGATCCTGCTGCTGTCGCACTCCGACACCGACCTGCTGAGCGCCCGCGCGGCCGGCGGCCCGGTCGAGTACCGGTTCGCCAACCCCGCACGGCTCCCCATCGACGAACTGCCCGGCCTCCTCGACGGCGCCGACCTCGTCGTCGTGCGCCTCCTCGGCGGATTGCGCGCCTGGGAGGAGGGCATCGACCTGCTGCGCGCCCAGGACCGCCCGGTCGTCTTCCTGACCGGCGAACAGGCGCCCGACGCCCAGCTGATGGAGGCGTCCACCGTCCCGATCGGCGTCGCCACCGAGGCGCACGCCTACCTCGCGCACGGCGGCCCGGACAACCTGGAGCAGCTCGCCCGCTTCCTGTCCGACACCGTGCTCCTCACCGGCCACGGCTTCGACCCGCCGGCCGCCGCCCCCACCTGGGGCCCGCTGGAGCGCACCGCCCGCACCACCGACGGCCCGACCGTCGCCGTGCTCTACTACCGCGCCCACCACATGAGCGGCAACACCGCCTTCGTCGGCGCCCTCTGCGACGCCATCGAGGACGCCGGCGGCCGCGCCCTCCCGCTGTACGTCGCCTCGCTGCGCGCCCCCGAGCCGGAGCTGCTGGAGCAGCTGCGCGGCGCCGACGCCATCGTCACCACCGTCCTCGCGGCGGGCGGCACCAAGCCCGCCGCGGCGCAGGCCGGAGGCGACGAGGAGGCGTGGGACGCGGGTGCGCTCGCCGACCTCGACGTGCCCGTCCTCCAGGCGCTGTGCCTCACCGGCTCCCGCGCCGACTGGGAGGAGAACGACGAGGGCCTGTCCCCGCTCGACGCGGCCAGCCAGGTCGCCGTCCCCGAGTTCGACGGGCGGATCATCACCGTGCCGTTCTCCTTCAAGGAGATCGACGAGGACGGCCTGCCCGCCTACGTGCCCGACGCGGAGCGCGCCGCCCGCGTCGCCGGGATCGCCGTCCGCCACGCCCGGCTGCGGCACATCCCGAACGCCGACAAGCGCCTCGCGCTGGTCCTCTCCGCCTACCCGACGAAGCACTCCCGCATCGGCAACGCCGTCGGACTCGACACGCCCGCGTCCGCCGTCGCCCTGCTGCGCCGGCTGCGGGAGGAGGGCTACGACTTCGGCGACGAGGAGGTGCCGGGCCTCGCGTCCGGCGACGGCGACGAGCTGATCTACGCCCTCATCGAGGCCGGCGGCCACGACCAGGACTGGCTCACCGAGGAGCAGCTGGCCCGCAACCCGGTCCGCATCCCGGCCGCCGACTACAAGCGCTGGTTCGCGACCCTGCCGGAGGAGCTGCGCTCGGCCGTCGAGGAGCACTGGGGCCCGCCGCCCGGCGAGATGTTCCTCGACCGGTCCCGCAACCCGGAGGGCGACATCGTCCTCGCGGCGCTGCGCCGCGGCAACCTGCTGATCCTCATCCAGCCGCCGCGCGGCTTCGGCGAGAACCCGATCGCGATCTACCACGACCCGGACCTGCCGCCGTCCCACCACTACCTGGCCGCCTACCGGTGGATCGCCACGCCCACGTCCGACGGCGGGTTCGGCGCGGACGCCATGGTCCACCTCGGCAAGCACGGCAACCTGGAGTGGCTGCCCGGCAAGAACGCCGGCCTGTCCGCCGCGTGCGGCCCCGACGCGGCCCTCGGCGACCTGCCGCTGATCTACCCGTTCCTGGTCAACGACCCGGGCGAGGGCACCCAGGCGAAGCGGCGCGCCCACGCCACGCTGATCGACCACCTGGTGCCGCCGATGGCCCGCGCCGACTCGTACGGCGACATCGCGCGGCTGGAGCAGCTGCTCGACGAGTACGCGCAGATCTCCTCCATGGACCCGGCGAAGCTGCCGGCGATCCGCGCGCAGATCTGGACCCTCATCCAGGCGGCGCGCCTCGACCACGACCTGGGCCTGGAGGACCGGCCCGACGACGACGGCTTCGACGACTTCCTGCTGCACGTCGACGGCTGGCTGTGCGAGGTGAAGGACGCGCAGATCCGCGACGGCCTGCACGTCCTCGGCACGGCCCCGACGGGCGCCGAGCGGGTCAACCTGGTCCTGTCGATCCTGCGCGCCCGGCAGATCTGGGGCGGCACGCAGGCGCTGCCCGGCCTGCGCGAGGCGCTGGGCCTGGACGAGTCCGCCGCGACCCGCACCACCGCCGACGAGGCGGAGGCGAAGGCCCGCGCCCTGGTGGAGGCCATGGAGGCCGCGGGCTGGGACCCGGCCGCGGTGGCCGAAGTGGCGCAGGGGTACGGCGAGCAGGTCGCCGCCGTCCTGGACTTCGCCGCCCGGCAGGTCGTGCCGCGCCTCGACGGGACGACCGCCGAGCTGGACCACGCGGTGCACGCGCTGAACGGCGGGTTCGTCCCGGCCGGGCCGTCCGGGTCGCCGCTGCGGGGCCTGGTCAACGTCCTGCCGACCGGCCGGAACTTCTACTCCGTCGACCCGAAGGCCGTCCCCTCGCGCCTCGCCTGGGAGACCGGGCAGGCCCTCGCGGACTCGCTGCTGGAGCGCTACCGCGGCGACAACGGCGAATGGCCCACCTCGGTCGGCCTGTCGCTGTGGGGCACCAGCGCGATGCGCACCAGCGGCGACGACGTCGCGGAGGCGCTGGCCCTGCTGGGCATCCGCCCGGTCTGGGACGACGCCTCACGGCGCGTCAACGGCCTGGAGCCCATCCCGCTCGCGGAGCTGGGCCGGCCCCGCATCGACGTGACGCTGCGCATCTCGGGCTTCTTCCGCGACGCGTTCCCGCACACGATCGGGCTGCTGGACGACGCGGTGCGGCTCGCCGCGTCCCTGGACGAGCCGGCCACGGAGAACTACGTCCGCGCCCACGCCCAGGCCGACCTGGCCGAGCACGGCGACGAACGGCGGGCCACGACCCGCATCTTCGGCTCCCGGCCCGGCACCTACGGCGCGGGCATCCTCCAGCTGATCGACTCGCGCGACTGGCGCACCGACGCGGACCTGGCGGAGGTGTACACGGTGTGGGGCGGCTTCGCGTACGGGCGCGGCCTGGACGGGCGTCCCGCGCGCGAGGAGATGGAGACCGCGTACAAGCGGATCGCCGTCGCCGCGAAGAACACCGACACGCGCGAGCACGACATCGCGGACTCGGATGACTACTTCCAGTACCACGGCGGCATGGTCGCCACGGTGCGGGCGCTGCGCGGCACGGCGCCCGAGGCGTACATCGGCGACTCGACCCGCCCGGAGACGGTGCGCACGCGGACGCTGGTGGAGGAGACCTCGCGGGTGTTCCGCGCCCGCGTGGTCAACCCGCGCTGGATCGAGGCGATGCGCCGCCACGGCTACAAGGGCGCCTTCGAACTGGCGGCGACGGTCGACTACCTCTTCGGGTACGACGCCACGACCGGTGTCGTCGCCGACTGGATGTACGACAAGCTGACCGAGGCGTACGTACTGGACCCGGAGAACCGCGCGTTCCTCCAGGAGGCCAACCCCTGGGCGCTCCACGGCATCGCGGAGCGGCTCCTCGAAGCGGAGTCGCGGGGCATGTGGGCCAAGCCCGACCCGCAGGTGCTGGAGGCGCTGAAGCAGGTCTACCTGGAGACCGAGGGCAACCTCGAAGGCGGCGACACCGAGTAGGTCCCGCGCTGTCCACAGCCGCCCGGCCGGGTTTTCCACAAGCCCGGCCGGGTTCGGCCTTTCCGCTCTAGAGTGGCGGGGCGGGACGCGGATGTCGCAGGTGGGGGCGCTCCGGGTGCCGACCGGGCGGGCGGGGCGGAGACTGCCCGTATGAGCGATGAGGTGGTGGCCGTCACCGGCGCGAGCGGGCGGGTCGGGCGGCGGGTGGCCGACCGGCTGGGCGTCGGCGGGGTGCCCGTGCGGCTGGTCGGACGCGACCCGGCGCGGCTGCCGGACGTGCCGGGCGCGGTGAAGGCGCCGCCCGCCGCGTACGGGGACCGCGAGGCGATGCGGGCCGCGCTGGACGGGGCCGACACGCTGTTCCTGGTGTCGGCGCACGAGACACCGGACCGGGTCGCGGAGCACCGGACGGCCGTCGACGCGGCGGTGGCGGCGGGGGTGGGGCGGATCGTGTACCTGTCGTTCCAGGGCGCCGCGCCGGACGCGACGTTCACCTTCGCGCGCGACCACTGGCACACGGAGCAGTACGTCCGCGCGCACGACGGCCTGGCGTTCACCTTCCTCCGCGACAGCTGGTATCTGGCGGGCATCCCTGCGATGACCGGCAAGGACGGTGTCATCCGGGGGCCCGCGGGCAACGGCAGGGTGGCCGCCGTGGCGCACGAGGACATCGCGGACGTGGCCGCGGTGGTGCTGCTCGCGCGTGACGGGCGGTACGACGGCGCGACCTTCGACGTGACGGGCCCCGAGGCGTTCACCCTGGCGGAGGCGGCGGAGGAGATGTCCCGCGCGACGGGCCGGACGATCCGGTACCTCCCGGAGACCCGCGACGAGGCGTACGCGTCACGCGCCGGGTACGGCGCCGAGCGCTGGGAGGTCGACGGCTGGGTCAGCTCGTACGAGGCGATCGCGCGCGGTGAGCTGGGCGCGGTCTCCGACACCGTCGAACGGCTCGCGGGTCACGCGCCCATGGCCTTGCGGGAGTTCCTGGCGAAGCACCCGCGCAGCTACGCCCACCTGGTGGGGTAGCGGGCGTCGGAGCTGGCCCTCACCGGGTCGGTCGCCCTCACCGGGTCGGCCCGCGCCCAGTCAGTCCTGGCCGAGTCAGTCCTCGCCGAGGACGATGTGCCAGTCACCGGCGGCGGGGTCCTCGGATTCTCTGTCCGTGCGTGCCGGGCGGCAGGTGCGGACTCTGCCCTGGATGTCGCGGGCGAGGGAGATGGGCTGGTGAGCGGCGGGCGTGTCGGCGCCGCCGCCCGTGCTGGGTGCTGTCTGTGTACTCATGGCGACCGAGTACCCACGCAGTGCGATGCAAACGGAAAATCATATGCGTCCCGTCCGGCCTCTTCCGTACGGTTGTTTCACGTGAAACCCCTCTCGGACAAACAGATCCGCGCGTCCTTCGTGAACTGCTCCAAAGGCGACGCGGCCCGGCTCAAGCTTCCGGCCGACTACGCCGACCTCCCCTGGGAGGATTTGGACTTCCTCGGCTGGCGCGACCCCGGCGCTCCTCTGCGCGCCCACATCGTCCTCCCGCCGGACGCCCTTCCGGGCGGGGCCGGCGGCCCGGTGGGGATCACCCTGCGCGTGCCGGAGAAGGCCCGCACCAGCGCAGTGAAGTCCAGCCTGTGCCGGATCTGCCTGACCGGGCACGCCTCCTCCGGGGTCAGCCTGCTCGCCGCTCCGCGCGCGGGAGTCGCCGGCCGGGACGGCAACACCGTCGGCATCTACATCTGCTCCGACCTCGCCTGCTCGCTGTATGTGCGGGGCAAGCGGCAGCCCGCGCTGCGCACCCGCTACGAGGAGTCGCTCAGCGTCGAGGAGCGGATCGACCGGATGCGGGTCAACCTGCTCGCGTTCGTGGAGAACGTCCGGCTACCGTTCGGCGCATGAGCGCCGGGGGGCCGTACGGGGCGGGGGACCGCCGTGCCGCCCCCTGCCCGCCGCCCCGCGTGGTGCGACGCCGCACCGATCTGACCGCGCTGTGCGTCGCGACCGTCTTCTTCTGGCTGTCCCTCACGCCCTCCCTCGTCCCCCGGCCCTGGGTCCTCCAGGGCGTCGTCGGCGGCATCACCGCCACGGTCGGCTATGCCGCGGGGGCGACGGTGTCCGGTCTGGTCAAAGCGGTCTTACGGAGCCGGGCCGGAGCGCGGACCCGCGCCGCCCCCACCCGGCCGCCCGGCACCCGGCCGCCCGGCACCCGGCCGCCCGGCACCCGGCCGCCCGGCACCCGCACCCGGTGCGCCCCCGATCGGCCCCAGGGCACCCGGCCACGGTGCGCCCCCACCCGGCCGCGCGGCACCCGGCCGCCCGGCACCGGAGCACGGTCACCCGGCGTGTCGGCGCGGCGCGGGACCGGATGGCTGCGGAGGTACGCCCGGCACGTCCGCGCCCGGCGGGTGTACTGGCTGCTGAGCCCCCTTCTCACCGCCTGGCTGCTGTCCGAGAGCGCCCGGATGCAGCGCAGGCTCCGCCTCCTCCAGGGCCTGCCGCCCGCCCTCACCTGGCACGCGGTGATGATCGCCCTGATCGCCGTCGCCCTGTGCGCCCTGCTCCTCCTCGCCGCCCGGCTGGTCCGCCTCGGGACCCGCCGCCTGATCCGCGCCCTCGGCGGCTGGCTGCCCCGGCCGGTCGCGGTCGGCGCCGGACTGGCGCTCACCGCGCTCGCCGTCACCGTCGGCCTCCGGGACGTCGTCTTCGACCGGGGCATCGTCGACGTCGCCGACCGGATCGCCGAGACCACCCACCGCGGCACGAAGGACGGCGTCACCCGCCCCACCTCCCCGTACGTCTCGGGCGGCCCCGGCTCGCTGCTGCGCTGGCAGGACCTCGGCTACCAGGGCCGCAACTTCACCGGCACCGCCCCCACCCGCCGCGCCATCGCCGCGTTCACCGGCCGCCCCGCCAAGGACCCGGTCCGGGTCTACGTCGGGTCCCAGCGGCCGCGCGCCTTCGACGCCGGGACCGACGAGAACGCGCCGTTCCGCGCGCAGGCGCGCCTCGCCGTACGGGAGCTGGAGCGCACCGGGGCGTTCACCCGCGAGGTGCTGGCCGTCGCGGGCACCACCGGCAGCGGCTGGATCGACTCGAACGCCGCCCAGGCCCTGGAGTACCTGCACGGCGGCGACACCGCGATCGTCGCCGTCGCCTACTCGTACCTGCCGTCCTGGGTGTCGTTCCTGGTGGACAAGGAGAAGGCCGGCAAGGCCACGCGGGCGCTGATCGACGCGGTACGGGAACGCCTGGAGACCCTGCCGGCCGGCGACCGTCCGAAGCTGGTCGTCACCGGCGAGAGCCTCGGCGCCTACGCGGTGGAGGCGTCGTACGGCTCCGTGGACGCGCTGCTCGCCGAGACGGACGGGGCGCTGCTGATCGGCACGCCCGCCTTCTCGCCGGTCGCCCGGCAGGTGCGGGAGGGCCGCGACGCGGGCAGCCCCGTGTGGCGGCCGCAGTACGGCGGCGGGCTGCGGGTGCGGGTCGCGCAGTTCCCGGCCGTGGACCTGCGGCGCCCGGCGGGCGCGCCGTGGGCCGGGCCGCGCCTGGTGTACTTGCAGAACGCCTCCGACCCGGTCGTCTGGTGGTCCACGGACCTGCTGTTCGAGCGGCCCGAGTGGATGGACGAACCGCTGGGACCCGACATCACACCGGAGATCAACTGGTTCCCGGTCGTGGCGTTCTGGCAGACGACCGTCGACATGGCCGTCAGCTACGGGGTGCAGGCGCCGCACGGCCACCGCTACGGGGCGGCCGCCGTCGACGGCTGGGCGGCCGTCGTCCCGCCCGAGGGGTGGACGGAGCAGGACACGCGGCGGCTGAGGGCGTACATCGCGAGCAGGAGGGCCCCGTACTAGCGGCGGCGCGGCTACATCCTTCGGTGCAGCGGAGGTTCGTCGCCCGGCACGACGAACGGGGGCGGGGGCGCGCGGACGATGGGACGCATGACGACCACGGGGACGAGGGCAGGGGCGGTACCGGGCACGCCCCGCAGCACGCCCGAGACGACGCCCGGCGCGAGGCGGACCACCGACGACACGACCGGCAGTACGGCGCCGGGCGGGGCGCGGCCCTCCGGCGGCGGAGGCCGGCTGCCGCTGCTGGACGTGCTGCGCGGGGTGGCGATCCTCGGCACGCTGATGACCAATGTGTGGATCTTCACCGGGGCGGGCGCCGAGTGGGGCGTCCTGGCAGGCGGCGCGCCGCCGCTGCTCGGCGCCGACTCGGCGGGGGACGTGGCCGAGGCCGTGTTCCGGCTGGTCGCGGACGGCAAGTTCCTGTCGATGCTGACGATCCTGTTCGGCGCGGGCCTCGCCATCCAGTACCGCTCGGCGGAGCGGCGGGGAGAGCCGTGGCCGGGCCGCTACCGGTGGCGGGCGCTGTTCCTGTTCGTCGAGGGCACCCTGCACTTCCTGCTGGTCTTCGCGTGGGACGTGCTCATGGGGTACGCCGTGACGGCGCTGGTCACCGCGTGGCTGCTGACCCGTTCCGCGCGCGCCCGCCGCCGTGTGGCCGGGTGGGCGCTCGGACTGCACCTGACGCTCATGGGGCTGCTGACGGCCGCCCTGGTGTACGCGGGCGGCGACGGCGCGGGCGGCGGGGTCCCCCGGGAGGTCGTGGACCTGTACGCGCACGGCGGCTGGGCGGACCAGGTCGCGTTCCGGCTGGACCACGCCCTGGCCCTGCGGATCGAGCCGGTGCTGACCTTCGGGCTGCTGCTGTTCCTCTTCCTGCTCGGCGTGCGGCTGATGCGGGCCGGGGCCTTCGGCGCGGACGCGGCCGGGCGGCGGATACGGGCCCGGATGCTGCGGTGGGGCCTCGGCCTGGGCGTGCCGCTGAACATCGCGTGCGCGCTGGGCGGCGAGGCGTGGTTCCTGCTGGGCCGGTACGGGGCCGCGCCGCTGGTCGCGGTCGGGTACGTCGGGCTGATCGGCGCCGTCGTGGACCGGGTGCGCCGGCCGGTCCGCTGACCTCGGGCCTCACCTCCCTGGGGCGTACGGCCCTGTCCGGGTACGTGCTGCAGAACCTGCTGTGCGCCGTCGTCGCGTACGGCTTCGGCCTCGGGCTGGCGGGGAGGCTCGCCGGCAGCGGCTGGGAGCCGTGGTGGGTGATGGGCCTGTGGGCGGCGGTGTCCTCGCTGCTGCTGACCGGCTCGGCGCTGTGGCTGCGGCGGTTCGGGGCCGGCCCGCTGGAGGCGGCGCAGCGGTGGGCGCTGAGTCTGACCGAAAAACGGTCGACGGACCGAGGCGGCCGTTCATAGGCTCGGTGGCACGGCATCGCGTGTCGGTCACCGTCCGGGTGAGGCATGGAGGTGCCCGTGAGATGCCCCGGAGCATTCCACTGTGCCAGTAGAGCTGAACCACACCATCGTCGCCGCCAAGGACAAGCGGGAGTCCGCGGAGTTCCTCGCCCACATCCTCGGCCTGGAGGTGGGCGACGAGATGGGCCCCTTCCTTCCCGTGCAGACCGCCAACGGAGTCACCCTCGACTTCGCGACGGTCCCCGAGGAACACATCACCATGCAGCACTACGCGTTCCTCGTGTCGGAGGCCGAGTTCGACGCGGCCTTCGAGCGCATCCGGCAGGCCGGCATCCCGTTCTGGGCCGATCCGCGCAAGGAGCGCCCCGGCGAGATCAACCGCAACGACGGCGGGCGCGGGCTGTACTTCATGGACCCGTCCAACCAGGCCATGGAGATCATCACCCGCCCGTACGGCAGCGGGGCGGACCCGGCCGCCTGACACAGGCCGGCTCTCAGCGGACCGTGCGCCGCCGCGCCATCCACAGGGTCGCGGCGGCCACGCACGCCGAACCGACCACCAGCAGCGGCAGCAGCGGGCTGGGCGCCTGCCCGGCCGCCATCGCGGCCTGTCCTGCGGCGCGGGCGCCGTCCTCAGCCGAGCGGTCCGCCGCGGGGCCCGCGGCGCCGGCCGTGTCACCGGAGGACCCGGCGGCCGGGGCGCTCCCGGAGGGCGTACGGGCGAGGGGCGAGCCGCCGGAACCGGCACCGGCACCGGCCACCGGGCCGGACCCCGGCGTCCGGGCCGCGGCCCCGCCGGAGGCCGGGCCCTTCCCCGGGGCGGCGAGCGTCGCGCGGCCCGTGTCGGGTGCCGCCGGGACGGCCGGGGTCTTCGGCCGGGACACCAGCCGGGTCGCCGGGGGCGGCAGGAGGGACCCCACGGGACGGGCCTCGGCCCCGTGCGCGAAGCCCCAGTCGAGCAGCTCCCGCGCTTCCTCGTACACCGCGCGCTGGCCGCCGGACGGGTTCATGACCGTCACGACCAGGGTGCGCCCGTCGCGCCGGGCGGCCGCGATCAGGGTGTGGCCGGCGCCGCTGGTGTAGCCGTTCTTCACCCCGAGGATGCCCGGGTACTTGGCGATGCCGTCCTCGCCGGTGAGCAGCCGGTTGGTGTTGCGGATGCCGTACGACCAGCCGTCCGCGGGGAACGACGCGTACGGCAGGGCGCAGTACCTGGCGAAGTCCGGGTTCCGCAGCCCCTCCCGGCCGAAGACGGCGAGGTCGTACGCGGACGAGACCTGGCCCGGCGCGTCGTACCCGTCCGGTGACACGACCTTCGTGTCGAACGCGCCGAGCGACCGGGCGGTGGCCTCCATCTCGCGGGCGGTGGCCTCCCAGCCGCCGTTGAGGCCGGCCAGCACGCGGACGGCGTCGTTGCCGGAGTGCAGGAACACCCCGCGCCACAGGTCCGCGACCTTGTACGTCACGTCCTCCTTCACGCCGACGAGGCTGCTGCCCTCGCCGATCCCGCTCAGCTCCCGCTCCGAGACGGTGTGCTGGGCGTTCTGCGACAGCTTCGGCAGCACGGTCAGCGCGAACAGCGCCTTCAGGGTGGAGGCGGGCGGCATCTTCCGGTGGGCGTTGAACGCCGCGAGGACATGGCCCGTGCCGGCGTCCGCGACCAGCCAGGAACGCGCCGAGAGGGAGGGCGGCGGGGTGCCGCCGGGTGGCAGGCGCACCTGTGTACCGGCCCGGTGCAGCAGGGCCGGGTCGACGCGCGCGCCGGGGCGGGGCGGCATCGGCTCACCGGGCCGGGGGGCGGTGGCGGCGGTCGAGCCGGCGGTGGCCGCCGCGGCCGACGCGGCGGAGGACAGGACGAGGAGCGGGAGGAGCAGGGCGAGCAGCAGGAGGGTGGCGAGACCCGCCGCGGGGCGGGGCGCGGAGCTGACGATCATTCAGCCACGGTAGGAAGCGGGTCCCCGTCGCGCCCGTCGGCGTGCACCAACCGGTGGACGCCCGCCCCCCGGCCGGGGGGTGCGGGGCGGCGAACGGCGCGCTCGCGGGGGCGGGCGGCGGCGCGCCGGGCGCCAGGCGCCAGGCGGGGCCGGGATGGAGAAGCCGGGCGCCGCGCCGGGCCGGGCGCGGGGTGGAGCGGACAGGGGCGCGGGCCCGTGGGCGGTGGGCCGCCGCAGTGGTGGGGCGGGCCTGAGGGCATTGTCATTCGGATGGCGGCGGCTGGGGGCCTCCGGGGGGCAGCGCGCGACGGAGGCTGATATTCCGGAGAGGTAAGCGTCCGTGGGGGGCTTGCCGAGTGGAGGGCCACCTATGACCCAGCACGTCTCGACCACCAGCCTTGCGGTGGACTTTCAGCAGGGCATCACCGACGCCTGGTCGAAGGTTGCCCAGTTCGTCCCGAAGTTCGTGGCATTCCTGGTCATCCTGGCCATCGGCTGGTTCGTGTCCAAGATCATCGCCAAGGTGGTGGACCGGGTCCTGCGGAAGGTCGGCTTCGAGCGGCTCAGCGAGCGCGCGGGCTCCCACCGCATGCTGCAGAACTCGCAGTACGACGCGACCGGAATCCTCAGCAAGGTCGTCTACTACGGGCTCCTCCTGGTCACCCTGCAGCTGGCCTTCGGCGTCTTCGGGCCCAATCCGATCAGCGGCATGATCGACAGCATCGTCGCCTGGCTGCCGAAGGCCCTGGTCGCGCTGGTCCTGGTGGTCGTCGCGATGGCCATCGCCAACGCCGTCCGCAACATCGTGCGCGGCGTCCTCTCCGGTGTCTCGTACGGCAACACCGTCGCCACCGTGGTCTGGGGCGTGATCGTCGCGCTCGGCGTGATCGCCGCGCTGGGCCAGGCCGGTATCGCCACGGCCGTCACGCAGCCGGTGCTGTACGCGGTGCTCGCCGCGGCGGCCGGCATCCTGATCGTCGGTGTGGGCGGTGGCGCGATCGTGCCGATGCGGCAGCGGATGGAGCGCTGGATGAGCTCCGCGGAGCAGGAGTCGGCCAGGGCCAAGGCGGGTGCCGGCGCGTACATGGCCGGCCGCGAGGACGCCATGACCCAGCAGCAGCGGGAGCAGGAGCGCCAGCGCCGCGGGATGGGCGGCGGCACGGGCGGCGCGAACCGGATCTGACGCGTGTCAGTCCAGGTCCAGGTCGCGGTCCTCGTCCAGGTCGCGGCCGAGGCCGGGGTCGCGGTCGAGGCCGCTGAGGTCCGGGTCCCGTTCCCGCGCGCCGTGCGCGTCGAGCGGGCCCCGGGCCCCGCGCCGGGCGCCCGGCAGGTCGTACCGCCGTATCAGCCAGCAGATCGCCGTCAGCCGGCAGACGGCGAAGTCATGGCCCGGCGGCTCGTCCCAGCCGGTCTCGGCGAGCGCGTCGAGGAACCCGAGCGCGTAGTCGGAGAGGGCCTCCTCGTCCGGCGGCCCCGGCACCAGGTCCGGGCCGGCGGCGCCGATGCGCTCACGCACCGCGGCGACGTGCTGGTCGACGGCGGCGACGAAACCCGGCTCGAAGGCGAACTCGGCCAGGCGCGGCGCGAACGTCGTGGCGACGGTGGTGAGGGGCGACAAGGAAGGCACCCGCACACGGTAGGCGGAGGGCGGCCGCACTGAAGAGTCCCAAAGCCGACATGCGACACATCTCACGCGCCACGGGCGGTAGTTGATCATTGGGTACGGTCCGGGCGGATTCCGCGTCGGCAGGATAGGGGCCGCTCCTGAGGGGCACTTGGGAGGGAACTTCTTTCGGAGCCCGCCCCTGAGACCTCGGGAGGAACCCATGAACGCGGTCCTGCACGACAAGCTCTTCATGCGCCTTCACGAACTGCCGGTGCTGGCCCACATGACCTACGACGAGACCGACCCGTACGCGGTGCGCGTGGCGTTCACGGACGGTGAGTACGTGTACGCGGAGTGGCGCCTGGACCGGGGGATGCTCCGCGAGGGGATGCGGCGCGAGGTCGGCGAGGGGGACGTCCGGATCTGGCCCGGTGTCCACATAGAGCTGTGCGGCGAGGCCGACTTCACGGTCGGCGAGGAGTCGCTGGCGCGGTTCCTGGAGCGTACGTACGAGGTGGTGCCCGAGGGCGAGGAGCGGGTCGACGTCGACGGCCTGGTCACCCGCCTCCTCGCCGCCGGCTGAGCCCGGCCCGTCACGTACGGAGCCGGTCGGAGCCCGCAGGGCCGGTCAGGGGGCGGAACCGGTCAGGGGGCGGAGCCGGTCGGGGGGACGGGGCCGGTCGGGCCAGGTCAGGGGATCGGGGTCATCCGAGCGCGCCGATGAGGTCGTTGCACGCCTGCTCGCAGCGGCGGCACGCCTCGGCGCAGACGCGACAGTGCTCGTGCTGCGAGGCGTGCCGCTCGCACTCGTCGGCGCAGGTGGCGCAGGCGACGGCGCACGCCTGGAGGACGGCGCGGGTCAGGTTCGCGTCGTAACCGGTGTGGCGGGACAGCACCGAGCCGGTGGCCTGGCACACGTCGGCGCAGTCCATGTCGGTGCGGATGCACTTGGCGAGCGTGTCGAGGTGCTCGGTCTCGGAGAGACACGCGTCGGCGCAGGCGCTGCACGCCTGGGCGCAGGCCGCGCACTCCTCGATGCAGCGGATCAGCTTCTGGCGGTCGACACCGCCGAGGTCGGCGGGGTAGGTGCGGAGCATGTCTTCGACGACGAGGGAAGCCATGGTGTTCGCCTCCACGTGGGGGGATGTGCCGTGTCTCTGACCTGACCAGTGTCCCGCCGGGGTGGTGGGCACGCAGCCGGGGCGGGACGGGAGGTCCCGAGGTCCTACGCTTTTCGGCCATGAGCCCGAGCCCGCCCACTCCGCCGAGCCCGAGCCCCGGCAGCCCGAGCCCGCCGGTCTCCGGCCGACCGCGCCGGGGCGGACGGCCGAGCGGGTTCGACGGGCCGCTGCTGGGGGCCGTCGCCGTGGGCGGGGCGCTGGGAGCGGGGGCGCGGTACGGGATGGCGGTGGCGCTGCCCGCCGTGCCGGGCGGGTTCCCCTGGGCGACGCTGTGGACGAACGTGATCGGCTGCGCGCTCATGGGTGTGTTCGCGGTGCTGGCGGACGAGGTGTGGCGGCCGCACCGGCTGCTGCGGCCGCTGGTCGGCACGGGGATGCTGGGCGGGTTCACGACGTTCTCGACGTACGCGCTGGAGACGCGGGCGCTGCTGGAGCGGGGCCGTACGGTGACCGCGTCCGGTTACCTGGCGGGCACGCTCGTCGCGGCGCTGCTGGCGGTGGCCGTGGCGGCGTGGGCGACGCGGGGCGCGGTGGCGCTGGTGCGGAGGAGGCGGACGGCATGACGGGTGGGACGCGGACGCCGGGCACGGTCGGGCCGACGGGTGCGGGCGGGTCGGCGGGCACGGGCAGGTCTACGGACGCGGTCCGGCCGACGGGTGCGGTCCGGCCGACGGGTGTGGGCGGGGGCGCTGCGGCGTGACGTGGCTGCTGGTGCTGGCGGGTGGCGCGCTGGGCGCCCCGCTGCGGTATCTGACCGACCGGGCGGTGCGGTCCCGGTACGACTCGGTGTTCCCGTGGGGCACGCTGACGGTCAACGTCCTGGGCTCCCTCGTCCTGGGCGTCCTCGCGGGCGCCGCCGTGGCGTCCCCGGCGTACGCCCTGCTGGGCACCGGCCTGTGCGGGGCGCTCACGACGTACTCGACGTTCTCGTACGAGACCCTCCGCCTGGCCCAGGCGGGCTCCGCCCGGTACGCGGCCCTCAACGCGGTGGCGACGGTCCTGGCCTCGCTGGGCGCTGTGGCGGCGGGCGTGGAGCTGGGGCAGGCCCTCACGGGCTGAGTCGCCGGCTGTCCGGTCCCGGCCCGGTGGCCCGGCCCCGGTCGTACGGGCCCCGCCCGTGGCCGTACCGGCCCCGTCGCCCCGCCCCCGTGGCGGCCGGAACCCGCCGGCTCGCGGGCGGGGCCGTGCAGACTCTGCGCGTGGAGAACGACGCGGCGGAGAACACGGAGACGGCGGAGATCACGGCGACGGCGGAGATCACGACGACGGCGGAGATCACGACGACGGCGGAGATCACGGCGATGGCCGAGCGGCTCGCCCGTGTCGGCGGGGTCGTCGGGGTGTGCCTCGGCGGGAGCCGGGCGCGCGGCACGCACCGGGAGGACTCCGACCACGACCTGGGCCTGTACTACCGGGCGCCCCTCGACACCGGCGCGCTGCGCAGGCTCGCGGCCGAGCTGACCGGCGGCGAGGTGGAGGTGACCGAGCCGGGCGGCTGGGGCCCCTGGGTGGACGGCGGCGCGTGGCTGACGCTCGGCGGGCGGCGGGTGGACTGGATCTACCGGGACGTCGACCGGGTGCGGCGGATCTGGGCCGAGTGCCTGGCCGGGCGGTACGAGGTCGGGGTGCAGGCCGGGCACCCGCTGGGCGTGTACGCGCACGCGTACGTCGGGGAGCTGGCGCTGGGCCGGGTGCTCGCCGACCCGTCCGGCGAACTGCGGGCCCTGCGCGAGCGGTTGCGCCCCTACCCGGCCCCGCTGCGGGACGCGCTCGTGGCCCACGCCCGCTGGGAGGTGCCCTTCACCCTGGCCGGTGCCCGCAAGGGAGCGGCGCGCGGGGACGCCTTCCACGTGGCGGGGTGCCTGTTCCGCGCGGTCGGCCTGCTGGTCCACGCCCTGCACGCCCACGCCGGGGCCTGGGTGATCAACGAGAAGGGCGCCGTGGAGGAGGCCGCCCGCCTCCCCGCCGCGCCCGACGGCTTCGCCCGGCGCGCCCACGCCCTGTTCGCCCCTGCGGCGACGTCCCCCGACGCCCTGCACGCCACCCTGGACGCCGCCGACCACCTGGCCGCCGAGACCCTGGAGGCCCTGGCGGCGGGGTGAGCGGGATGAGCGGCGGCAGAGGCGGGCCGGCCCGCGGGACCCTGGAGGCCGGGGGCCGACCCGCGGGACCCTGCGGAGGCCGGCGGCGTGGCCGGGCGGGCAGAGCGCGGGGACGGCCGGTGGGGCGGCTAGCGCGCCCCCCTCCACTGCCCGGCGTTCTGCGACGGTTCCGGCGCCCCGCACGGGGAGCCGGGGGGCGCTCCCGTCTTCGCCGGGGTCCCGGGTTCCTCGCTGTGCGACGCTGACCCCATGAGTTCCCCGTCCCCCGACTGGGCCGCCCTGGCCGCCGCCCGCTTCCCCTTCCCCGAGGCCGTGCCCGTGCCGGATCTCGTCGCCGGGCTGTCGCGGCTGCTGGTCTCGCCGGACCCGGCCGTCCGGGACGACCAGGCGTACACCGCGCTCGCGCGATGGACCCGCGAGGGCCGTCTCGACGCCGTGCTGGGGGAGCTGGGCGACCTGGGCGCGCGGCGGCTGGGGCACGCCGAGGTCCAGGCGCGGGCGTTCGCGCCGCTCGTGCTGCGGTGCGTCCTCGAACGGGCCGCCGTCGTCCCCGGAGCCGTACCGGAGGCGCGGCTCGCGAGCTGGTACGAGCGGTTCCGCGACTGGTACCCCGCCGAGCGGGACACGCGCGGCTGGGACGACCGGCTGGCTGCACGCGGTCGCCCACGGCGCGGACGCCGCCGGAGCGTTCGGAGCCGTCCTGCCGGAGCGGCGCGTGGAGCTCCTGCGGCTGTGCGCCCGGCGGATGACGGCCCCCGAAACGGACTACCGGTACGCGCAGTTGGAGGACGCGCGGCTCGCGCGGGCGGTCTGCCGCCTGCTGGCCGCGCCGGGGCTCGGCGCCGACGAGGCCACCGGGTGGCTGGACGTCGTGTCCGAGGCACTGGAGGGCGGCGGGCCCGGGCCCGTGCCGGTGTGGGCGGGCAACACCTTCGCGACGCTCCAGTCGCTGCACGTCCACCTCACACGGGGACTGGCCCAGGAGGGCGTGCCCCCGCACGCGCACGCCGTCGCCGACCGGGTCGCCGCGCTGCTCAGGCTGCCGCTCTGGTGGCTGGCCTGACAGGCGCTCCCGGTCCCGGAGCAGCCGGCCCCCGGGCCGGTGCGCCCCGCTGCCGTGTCGGGCGCCCGCGCCCCGCCCGGTCGACGTACCGCACAGGGGTCCCGCGCGGCGGCGGGTCCGGCCCGCCCGGTCGACGCACCGCACAAGGCCCCGCACCGGCGCCCGTGTTCGGGTTCAGCCCGGCAGGAAGGCCAGGCCCGTCGCCGCCCCCAGGCCCGCGCCCGCCAGCGTCTGGGCGACGGTGTGGTAGCGCAGCGCCACCCGCGACCAGCAGACGGCGGCCGTCATGGCGTACGCGGCGAGCCACCACGCCGAGTGGACGCAGGCCAGCAGCGTCACCACCGACGACGCGACGGCCGAGTCCACGGAGATCTTCCACACCGTGTTGACGGCCAGCAGCCCCACCGTCATCACCCACAGCGCGAGCATGGCGGCCAGGATGCCGTCCGGCGCCCCGCCCAGGACCATGACCAGGGAGCCCGTACCGATCGAGCCGAGGATCACGAAGAAGATCGGCGCCCGTTTGGTGCGGTCCACGACGTGCCGGTCGCCCCAGCGGCCCCGGCCGCGCTCCCATTCGATGTACGCCGCCGGGACGATCCCCGCGCACAGGGCGCCGAGCAGTCCCCACAGCAGGCCCGTCCAGTGGCCGGCGGCGAAGCCGCCGATGGCGAGCATGCCGACGAGCAGGACGTTGCGCGGCTGGAGGGCGTCGGTGACGCGCCGCGCCACCGTCCCGCCCTCCGCGCCCGACAGGTCGGAAGTCGTCATACGAGCAGCCGCCTCGCGCTCTCCTCGGGTATCGACCGGTAGGCCCGTGCCACCCGCACCAGCCACGCCACCTCGCCGTCCTGGTCCGTCGCCTGCCGGGTGTCGAACTCCGCCGCCTCACCGGCCCGCGCGCCGGACGCCTTCGCCGCCAGCGCCGCCTTGATCCAGTACGCGTCGGCCACCGGACCCGCCGAGCCCGCCGCCTCGCGGGCGGCGGGGAGCAGCCCGTGCGGCACGTAGTGGCGGAGCTTCTCCAGGGCGTCCGCGATGTCCGCGGCCCACCGGTCCACGCGCAGGTCGGCGGGGGTGCCGAAGCGGGTCAGCTCCCGCGCGAGCGACGCGGGCGGGGCGAACGGCTGGTCGGGGAAGGCCGCCATCAGCTCCCGCCACAGCGGGTGCAGCGCGACCTGCGCCCGCCACAGCCGCACCCGCCGCCATCCGCTGCCGAAGGCCGGGATGGACGCGCCGACCGCGAACAGCGCGAACAGCAGCACCTGGGCGGCCTCCGTCGCCTTGTCGAAGCCCTGGGCGAAGCCCGCCGTCGGCTGCTCCACGACGCTGATCCACAGGAACAGGGTCCGGCTCACGGTGTACGCGACGCCGATGAACATCGCCGCCGTCATCATCCCGAGCCCCACCCGCAGGTGCCTCAGCGTCGCGTTCGCCGTCGCCAGCGCCCACTGGTACGCGCACACGGCCGAGGCGGCGCCGAGGTACAGGTAGAACACCGTCATGTAGAGCGACGCGCCCCACTGTCCGGCGTGGTCCGACACGAACCGGTCCGAGGGGACCGACCGGTCCACGACGGTGAAGAACAGCACGGTCAGCAGGATCAGCGTCGCCACCGACGCCTTCGCCGCGACGTGCTGGACGGTCCGCGCGAAACGCACATGGCGCGGGACGGTCCCGCCCTCCGGGTACGAGCCGTAGATCGCCACGATGTAGCTGAGGATCGCCAGGATCGCGACGGTCGCCGTGTAGTGCTTGATCAGTACGGCGAGGTCGACGACCGGGCTGTTGTTGAGGCTGGTGCGCACGATGCGGGTCTTCGTCCACAGGGCGGCGGCGAACCCGGCGTAGCAGCCCCACAGGGCGCGGCGGCGCTTGTCCTCCTCGTCGCCCCACAGCGCGGCGGGCATCCGCCACAGCGCCACGGCCGTCATCAGGGAGGCCACCAGGTAGCCGGCCAGGTCAAGGGCAGTCAATTCGCGTCCTCGTGGGGGGAGGGGGTGGGGGCGTCGTGGTCAGCCGCGCCGGAACAGGCCCCGGCGGCGGTGCGCGACCGGTCTGGACAGGGAGTTGGCGAGCCGCCCCACCATGTCGTCGCTCGACACGTCCCGCGCCATGCGCGGGATCAGCGAGGCGCCGAGCTCCGCCATCCGCTCGTCATGGGTGTCGTACTGGGCGCGGGCCTGCACGGTGGTGCCGGCCTCCATCATCCGGGAGATCAGCGACGTGTCGAAGACCGGGAGGAGCCGCCGCAGTTGCTCCGCGTCGAGCGAGGTGCCGTGGTCGAACCACTCGTGGCACAGCTCGTGCAGGATGACGTGCTGCGTCTGGTACGTGGTCGGGCGCCGCCGGTACAGCACGAAGCTCGTGTCGCCCGACTTCAGCCGCAGCCCGCAGGCGGAGTTGACGCGCGCGAGGCGGTCCGGGAGCTCCCGCAGGACGATGCGCCGGCCGCGCGCCGCCTCCATGTTGGCGACCAGCTCGGGGATGCCGAACGGTGCCGGGATCGGCAGGTCGGCCAGCCCGGCCTCGCACTCTCGGCGCAGCGCGCGCATGGACCGCGTGGACCGCCTGGACCGCTGGGACATGGAGACCTCTTGATCGTCAGCCACGTGGGGTGTGACCTGCGGGGAGCGAGTCTAGCCAAGCGGATGCGGACGCGCGTTCGCCCGCGGCCCCCGGTTCCCCGGCCCCGCCGGACGCAGCCCGCGTCCCGGTGCGGGCCTGCGCCCCGGAGAGGCCCCCTGCCCCCGCGAAGCCCCGCGTCCCGGCGCGGCCCTGCGCCCCCGCGATGCCCTACGCCCCGGTGGCCCCCTCCTGCGCAGGCCCCGGCCGCGGGGCCTCCTCCTGCGCCTCCTTGAGCAGCGACAGCGCGAACTCCAGCAGCTCCGGCGGCAGTCCCGCGTCGTCCACGCCCCGCGCGGCCAGCCCGCTGATCTCGCCCGTACGGCGCTTCGCGAGGAACTGGAGGCCCGCGACGACGTCGTCCACGACCTCCGACTCCTCCTTGAAGAACCGCCAGTCGACGCCGAAGCCCAGCCCGAGCGCCTTGAGGATCTCCTCGGACGGGTGGGTGACCTTGCCCGCCAGGATGTTGGAGAAGTAGCTGTGCGAGAGGGAGCCGCCGCGCTCCCTGACCAGCTCGGAGAACGCCCGGCCCGAGACCTTCTGCCCGGGGAAGGTCTTCTCCACCATGTACGCGACCTTCTGCTGAAGCGTTCTCAGCTCGGGTGCCGCGGTGCGCTCCCCGCCGTTGCCGTCGTCCATCCCGGTCCCCACGTTCGCGTCCACCGCATCTGCGCGGTCAGTCAACGGGCCCGTACTGTACCGACCCCGGACCGGGCGGTTCAGGTCCGGAACGGGCTTGCGCAAACACTCTACGTCACTGTTAACTCGAAAAAACATGGACGGGGGGCCACGAGGGGAGTCCCTTGTCCGTCCGGGATCGCGTGTGCCCCGGCCCGCCCTCGTGCGGCCGGGACCACGCGGTCCCGCAGATCGTCCCGCCGGACCGGCGGGTTGACGCCCCGTCGGCCGCGCACGCTCACGGCCGGCCTGCCGTGCGCCCCGCCGCGACGCCGGGACCGGCGCGGTCGCACACCTCCGCGCTCCCGGACCCGCCGCCCGGTAGGGTGACCGCCCGGCCCGGTGGTCGTCGCCGGGCGCGTACGACCGGAAGGCCGGAGACCGCGGTGGTGGAACGCGCGACGTGGCTGGGGAACAGGCTGTTCGCCACCCACCCGGCCCGCACGCTGGTGCTGGCGTTCGCGGTGGCCGTACTCGCCGGCACGGCCCTGCTGTCGCTGCCCCTCGCCACCGAGGACGGGCGCTCGGCGGGTGTCGTCACGGCCCTGTTCACGGCGACCTCGGCCGTGTGCGTCACCGGCCTGGTGGTGGTCGACACCGGCACCTACTGGAGCGGTTTCGGCCAGGGCGTCATGCTGGCGCTCATCCAGGCCGGCGGCTTCGGCATCATGACGATGGCGTCACTGCTCGCGCTGCTGGTGTCCGGGAAGCTGCGGCTGCGGCTCCAGCTGACGGCGCTCGCCGAGACGAAGACGTTCGGCATCGGGGACGTGCGCCGGGTGCTGCTCGGGGTCGCCGGGACGACGGCGGCCGTGGAGCTGGCCGTCGGCACGCTGCTCGCGCTGCGGTTCCGCTTCGGGTACGGCATGCCGATCGGGCAGTCCGTCTATTACGGCTTCTTCCACGCCGTGTCGGCCTTCAACAACGGCGGGTTCGGTCTGCGGGCCGACAGCCTCGTCGCGTACCACACCGACCCGCTGGTCACGCTGCCCACCGCGGTCGCCGTCGTCCTCGGTGGCATCGGCTTCCCCGTCCTGCTGGAGCTGCTGCGGCACCGCAGGCGGCGCCTGGCCACGGGGCGGCGCGGCTGGACCCTCCACACGAAGCTGACCGTCGTCACCACGGCCGCCCTGCTGCTGACCGGCACCGTCCTCACCACGCTGCTGGAGTGGGGCAACCCGGACACGTTCGGCCCGCTCCACTGGAGCGGGAAGCTGCTGAACGGCTTCTTCCACTCCGTGATGACCCGCTCCGGCGGCTTCAACGCCGTCGACGTCGGCGCGATGGAGGCCTCCACGCTGCTGATGACCTGCACGCTGATGTTCATCGGCGGCGGCAGCGCGGGAACGGCGGGCGGCATCAAGGTCACCACCTTCGCGGTGCTGGCCGCGGCGATGGTCGCGGAAGCGCGCGGCGAGCCCAACTCGACCATCATGGGCCGCCGTCTCGCCCCGCACGCGCTGCGCCAGGCCCTGACGGTCGCGCTGCTCGGCGTCGGCTTCGTGATGGCGGCGACGCTCGCGCTGCTGACCGTGGTGAAGGCACCGCTGGAGGCCGTGCTGTTCGAGGCGGTGTCGGCGTTCGCCACCGTCGGTCTGTCCACCGGGATCACGGCGGACCTGCCCGTGGCCGGTGAACTGATCGTGATCCTGCTGATGTTCGTCGGCCGGCTCGGTCCGGTCACCCTCGTGTCGGCGCTCGCCCTGCGCGAGCGGACCCGCCGGTACGAGCTACCCGAGGAGCGACCTGTCATTGGGTGACTACCTGCACCATCTGCGCCGCAGGCGCCGCAAGCGCCCCGCCGAGCCGGAGACGGGCGACCAGCGGGTCGCCGTGATAGGGCTGGGCCGCTTCGGCAGCTCGCTCGCCCATGAGCTGACGCGGCGCGGCTGGGACGTCCTCGGCATCGACACGGATGCCCGGCTGGTCCAGAAGCACAGCGACGTCCTCACCCACTCGGCCGTCGCCGACTGCACCGACCCGGAGGTGCTGGAACAGCTCGGCGTGCACGAGTTCACCAGCGCCGTCGTCGGCATCGGCACGGACATGGAGGCGAGCATCCTCATCGCCGCGAACCTGCTGGACGCCGGGGTGCCCAACATCTGGGCCAAGGCCATCAGCCGCCAGCACGGCCAGATCCTGGAGCGCCTGGGCGTCCACCATGTGGTGCTGCCCGAGCACGAGATGGGGGAGCGGGTCGCGCACCTGGTGACCGGGCGGATGCTGGACTTCATCCAGTTCGACGACGACTACGCGCTGGTCAAGACGGTCGCCCCGGACATCGCCACGGGCGTCCCGCTCGGCGAGAGCCAGGTGCGCAGCCGGTGGGGCGTGACGGTGGTCGGCATCAAGCGGCCGGGGCAGGACTTCACGTACGCGACGGCCGAGACGGTCATGGAGCGCGGCGACGTCATCGTGGTCACCGGCAAGACGCACGCGGTGGAGGCGTTCGCGGAGCTGAGCTGAGCTGAGCCGGCCGTACCGGGACCGGGACCGGGACCGGGCTGAACCGTGCCGGGACCGGGCCGACCCGTACCGGACCGGGCCGGGCCGCACGGGGGCACCGGCTCCGGATGTTGCCGCGCGCCAGCCCGTACGGGTGGTTAACGTGGCAAACCGGAAACCACCCGAACCGTGAGGGGATCGTCATGGCCGGACCGACGGAGGGCGCGCCCATCTGGGCGGACGCGATGTTCACCGACATGGAGGGCGCCAAGACCTTCTACGGCGACGTGCTGGGCTGGACCTTCGGCGAGGAGGCCAGCGACTACGGCAACTACACGCAGGCGTACGCCGACGGCAAGGCGGTCGCGGCCATCGTGCCGCCCATGCCGAGCGAGGGCGGGGAGGCGCCGCCCTCCGCCTGGTGCCTGTACTTCTCGTCCTCCGACGTGGAGGCGGCCGCGCGGAAGGTCCGCGAGAACGGCGGCGAGGTGCTGATGGGCCCGATGGCGGTCGACGACTTCGGGTCCATGCTGATCGCCCGCGACCCGGGCGGCGTCACCTTCGGCGTCTGGCAGCCGGGCACCCACCGGGGCTTCGAGGCGCAGGCCGTGCCCGGCGCGTACTGCTGGGCGGAGGTCTACACGCGGGACGCCGCGAAGACCGACACGTTCTTCCCCGCCGTCTTCCCGTACGGGGTGCAGCGCGTGGCGAGCGAGGAGATGGACTTCAAGGTCTTCCGGCTCGGGGACGACGCGGTGCTGGGCCGGATGCGGATGGGCGAGGAGTTCCCGCCGGACATCCCGCCGTTCATCAGCGTGTACTTCACCGTGGAGGACGTCGACGCGGCGATCGGGCGGGCCACGACCCACGGGGCGAAGGTCCTGTACGGGCCGATGGACAGCCCCTTCGGCCGGTTCGCCGGGCTGCTGGACCCGCAGGGGGCGGTGTTCTCGCTGATCGACGTCACCCGGACGGCAGGCGAGATGCCGCAGCTGGTCCCGGAGTCCTGAGCGGCCGGCCCGTCCGGCCTGGCTCCCGGCCGGCCCGTCCGGCCTGGCTCCGAGCCCGCCCGTCCGGCCTGGCTCCCGTCCCCACCCGCCCGTACCGCCCCGCTCCGGCGAGCCCCCGCCCGCCCGGAGCGGGGCGCCCGTGTACCCCAGGACAGAAGGCGCCAAACGGGCATACGGTGGATTTCATCCGGATGCTACAGCCACAGGAGGCGGGCGCCATGACATTCGTGCAGGTCATCGACTGCCGGACCCAGCAGGTCGACGCCTTGAACAGTCTGATGGACGACTGGGTCGAGGCGACGCGGGGCAAGCGGACGGCCACCCACTCTATCGTCGCGAAGGACCGCTCCGACGCCTCGCACGTCGTCGAGATCGTGGAGTTCCCCTCGTACGAGGAGGCGATGCGCAATTCCCACCTTCCGGAGACGGACCGGATCTACCGCGAGATGGTGGCGCTCTGCGAGGGCGAGCCGTCCTTCACGGACCTCGACGTGGTGCGGGACGAGCAGCTGAACAAGGCGCTGGTGAAGGAGTTCTTCGACACGGTCGTCAACGGCCGCGACACCGACGCGGCGGAGCGGCTGTTCACCGCCGACTACCGCGAGCACGACCCGTCCCTGTCGGCCGAGCCCCTGGACTTCCAGGGCGCCAAGGAGCAGAACGGCGAGCTGATGGACGCGTTCGAGCCGAGCATCACGCTCGACAGGACCGTCGCCGAGGGCGACCTGGTGTGCGTCGGGCTCACCTTCCGCGGCCACCACAAGCGGGAGTACCGGGGCATCCCGCCGACCGACCGGGACGTGACCGGCACGGGCCACGCCACGTTCCGCTGCGCGGACGGCAGGATCGCGGAGAGCTGGTGGAACTGGGACGAGGTCGGCATGCTGCGCCAGCTCGGCGTGCTGGACACCTGAGGGGACCGGCGGCCGCTCGCGGCCCGGCCCCAGCGCCGGGGCCTCCGGCGGGAGGCTCGCGGCGGGCGCCGTGTGCGGGACGGTCGTACGAGGCCGTGCGTACGGCTCGGGGTCAGCCGACCGGGTCGAGGTGGCCGCGCAGGGTCGCGGCGAGGTCCTCGGCCCTGCGGAGCCGTACGCGCAGCGCCTCGCACCGCGCCTCCACGGCCTGCCGGTACGCGTCGAGGCGGGCCCGCAGCCGCTCCCGCTCCTCGCCCTCGGGCGGGGCGTCCGGCGAGGCGAGCCGCCCGGTGAGGTCGAGCACCTCGCGCATCTGGTCCACGGTGAAGCCGAGGGGCCGCATCCGGGCCGCCGCGAGGAGCCGTTCGACGTCCTGCTCGGTGTACAGCCGGAACCCGCCCTTGGTGCGGGCGGACGGCGCGGCCACGCCGGCGTCCTCGTAGTGGCGGATCGTGCGCAGCGACAGGCCGGTCCGCTCGGCCACCTCGCCGATCCGCATGTGCCACCGCTGGTCGTCCGCCATCGCCGCGCCCGCCTGCCTCGTCGCCGCCCGCGCGCGCCCGCGAGCCCGCGCGCCCACTGGAGCGGCCCAGCTTACGTACGGTCCGCGCCGCCGCCGGGACGACGGCGGCGCGGCGCGGTCACCGTGCCACGAACTGCGTAAGGATCGCCTGCACCTCGTAGATGTCGACGCCCTTGGTGAAGGTCTTCTGCACCGGCATCTGGCTGCCGGAGATCCAGATCTTGAGCTCGGCGTCGAGGTCGAACGTGCCCGCCGTCTCCACCGCGAAGTGGGTGATGCTGCGGTACGGGATCGAGTGGTACTCGACCTTCTTGCCGGTGATGCCCTGCTTGTCGACCAGGATCAGGCGGCGGTCGGTGAACAGGATCGTGTCGCGGATCAGCAGGAACGCCGCGTGGACGCGCTCGTCCGGGCCGAGCAGCCGCGCGTAGTCCTGCTGCGCGCTCGCCGGGTCGACGGTGTGGGCGTTGCCGAACAGTGCCATGAGAACCCCCCGTGAACGGTTCGTACGATCGTCGCACTGTACCGTCGCCGGACGGCACCGCGTGTGAGGTCCGGACGAGCAGGGCGAGGGGCGAGGAGCAGGGTGGACCACCGACCACAGGGCAGGGACCCGCAGATGTGGGACCCGGAGGCGACGGAACTCCTCCCGCCGACCAGGACCCCGCCCGCGCGGCCGGACCCGTACGGGGAGCGGAACCCGTACGGCGCCCCCGACCTCCAGGGCGCCCCGACGGCCCCCTACGGACCCCACGACCCGTACGGCACCTCCGCCGCCCCCTACGGGTCCCACGACTCCTACGGGTCCCACGACCCCTACAGGCCACAGCCGGCCCACGGGTCCCCGCCGGCCCACGGGTCCCACGACCCCTACGGGCCCCACGACCCGTACGGCACCCCCGACGCCCACGGGTCCTCCGACCCCTCCGGGGCCCGGGGGCCTCGCCCGTCCCCGGCGCCGCACGGGCAAGGCGGGTACGGGTATCCGGCGCCGGTGGAGGCGACGCGGCCTCTGCCCCGTGTCGAGGACGACGGGGTGGCGGGCCCTCCAGGCCCCTTCGGGCCTCCCGGGCGCCCCGGCCCGGCGGGCTCGCCGCTCCCCCCTGCCCGCCGCGCCGGGCGGGGCGGGCCGCCCAGGGCCGTGCTGGTGGTGGCCGCGATCGTGGTGTGCGCGGCGGCGGGCCTGGCGATCGGCGCCGTACTCGGCGGTGACGACGGCGACGGCCCCGACGCGGCACCTGCGCCCGCGCCGACCACCGCCGCCGCGGACCGCGCCCCGACCCCGACGCCGACACCCACTCCCACCCCGGCCCCCACGCCGAGCCCGACGCGCCCGGCGGTCCCGAACGGCACGTTCGTGCTCGTCGACCCCGCGACGGGCCGGGCGGCCGATGTGCAGGGCGCCGCCACCAACGACGGCGCGCCCGTCCTGGCGTGGGAGCGCCACGGCCAGCCGAACCAGCAGTGGCAGGTGGCCGACCTGGGCGACGGCCATGTGCGGCTGCGGGCCGTCCACTCCGGGCTGTGCCTCCAGCCCGTCGACCCGCTGGGCCCCGGCGCGGTCGTCGTCCAGCGGCCCTGCGTGGACAGCGACGCCCAGCGCTGGGTGGCGACGCCGTCCGCCGACGGGGCCGCCCACACGTTCATCCTGAAGGGGTGGGGCCTCGCGCTGGCGCCCACCGGCCCGGAGAACGGCTCCCCGCTGAGCCTCCAGGCGCCCGACGCGGCCAACCCGCGCGGCTGGGCGCTCCAGGCCCCGTAGGGCGCCCGGCCGGGGCATAGGGGTGCGGCTGAGGGGTACTGCGGGCGCATGGCCGGTATCGATCTGAAGAGCTCAGCGTTCAGCGACCACGCGCCCATCCCGCGCCGCCACGCGCTGGAGGGCGAGAACGAGCCTCCGCCACTGACCTGGTCCGGCGTCCCGGACGACGCCAGCGAACTGGTCCTGCTGTGCGAGGACCCCGACGCGCCCTCCGGGACGTTCGTCCACTGGGTGGCCGTCGGGATCGACCCGCACACGGACGGGACGGAAGCGGGACGTCCCCCGGAGGGCGGCACCGAACTCGTCAACGGCTTCCACCGGCGCGGCTGGGGCGGCCCGCACCCGCCGCCCGGCGACGAGGCGCACCGGTACTTCTTCCGCCTGTACGCCCTCCGGGAGCCGTGCGTGCTGCCCGACGAGCCGACCGCCGAACAGGTGCACCGGGCCGTGGAGCCGAAGGCCGTCGCGAGCGGCACCCTCGTCGGCGTGTACCGGCGCTGACGCCATGGGCGGCGAGGTTCCGGCGCGGAGGCCGGGCGGGGGCGGGCACCGGACCGTGCCGCACACCGCCGACCTGCGGATCGAGGCGTGGGGTGTGAGCCGTGAGCAGTGCCTCGGGGAGGCGGTGCTCGGCCTGGTGGAGTCGTTCGCCGACGTGTCGGCCGCGCACGCCGACGCGGTGCGGCGGGTGCGGCTCGTCCAGGAGTGCGACGAGGACCTCCTCGCGGACCTGCTGGACGAGGTGGTGTACCGGCTGGACGCGCACGGGGAGGTGCCGGTGGACGTGGAGGTCGAGGCGACGGACGAGGAGCTGGACGTACGCCTGGCGGTGGCGCCGCTCGCGCGGGTGCCGGTGACCGGGTCCGTACCGAAGGCCGTGTCGTGGCACGAGCTGCGGATGGGCCCGGACCCGTACGGGTGGTCGTGCGCGGTGACGGTGGACGTGTAGGACGCGGGGGCGCCCGTACGGCGGTGGCGTCCGTACGGCGGTGCGACCGCCCACCGGCCGTCACCGGCTACCCCTTCACGACCCCCAGCGGCTCCAGCCGTGCCACCTTCCGGCAGAGTCCGGCGCCCTCGCTGGCGTCGACGACCTCGGCCACGTCCTTGTACGCCTCCGGCACCTCCTCCGCGAGGCCGCGCATGGACAGGGGCCGTACGGCGATGCCGGCGGACTCCAGGCGGGCGCGCAGTTCCCTGCCGGTGACCGTGCGGGCGGCCTGGTGGCGGCTCATGACGCGGCCGGCGCCGTGGCAGGTGGAGTGGAAGGCGTCCCCGCCCGGCACGCCCGCGAGGACGTACGAGGCGGTGCCCATCGTGCCGGGGATCAGCACCGGCTGGCCGGCGTCGCGCAGGTCGTCGGGGAGGTCCGGGTGGCCGGGCGGGAACGCGCGCGTGGCGCCCTTGCGGTGCACGCACAGGCGGCGGGGCGCGCCGTCCACCTGGTGGGTCTCGATCTTCGCGAGGTTGTGGGACACGTCGTACACGAGGTCCAGCCGCACGCCGGCCGCCCGCCGGAACTCGCGGCGCGCCGCGTCGGAGAGCAACTGGCGGTTGGCGCGGGCGTAGTTGGCTGCGGCGGCCATGGCGCCGACGTACGCGCGGCCCTCCGGCGAGTCGACGGGGGTGCAGGCGAGCTGCCGGTCGGGGACGTCGATGCCGTAGCGGGCCATCGCGCGGTCCATGGCGCGCACGTGGTCGGAGCAGATCTGGTGGCCGAGGCCGCGCGACCCGCAGTGGATCATCACGCAGACCTGCCCGGCGGTGATCCCGAACGCCTCGGCGGCGGCGGGGTCGTACACGTCGGTGACGGTCTGGACCTCCAGGAAGTGGTTGGCGGAGCCGAGGCTGCCGACCTGGCCGAGGCCGCGTTCGCGGGCGCGCGGGCCGACCTGGTCGACGTCGGCGTCGGCGACGGCGCCGCCGTCCTCGCAGCGCAGCAGGTCGCGTTCCTCGCCGTGGCCCTGCTCGACGGCGTAGCGGGAGCCGCCGCGCAGGACGCGTTCGAGCTGGCGGGGGCCGTCGAGGCGCCACACCCCGCCGGGCCCGGCGCCGCGCGGCACGGCGCGGCCGAGGCCGTCCATGACGGCGGCGAGGGCGGGGCGCAGGGTGTCGCGGTCGCAGTCGGCGGCGAGGAGCCGCACGCCGCAGGAGATGTCGAAGCCGACGCCGCCGGGCGAGACGACCCCGCCGCCCTCGACGTCGGTGGCGGCGACCCCGCCGATGGGGAAGCCGTAGCCCCAGTGGATGTCGGGCATGGCGTACGAGGCGCCGACGATGCCGGGCAGGGTGGCGACGTCGGCGACCTGGCGCAGCGACTGCTCGGCGTCCCGGAGGAGGCCGCGCGAGGCGAACACGATGCCCGGTACGCGCATGTCGCCCCGCGGTTCCACCCGGAACCGGTACGGCCGCTCCTCGACGACGTCCAGGCTCACGCGCGCCGAGTACCCCCGGGCGCCCGCGTCACACGGCCGGGGCGGTGCGGTGGCAGAGGCAGCCGCAGGTGATCGAGAAGAACGGCTCCTCGCCGGGGCCGGGGCGGTCGGAGGCGTACACCTCCATGGGGGTGCACAGGGAGTGCAGCGCGTCCTGGCACGCGCGGGTGCGGTGGGACACCCGTGGGCTCTCGTCCGGCAGCGGCGGGAAGTGCGGGGCGCAGCCGGGGCAGGCGTACACGCTCCAGCCGGGCCCGGAGTCCTGGTGGACCTCGGACACGACGACGGGGGATTCGGTGATCCGGTCGCACCGCACACACATGCGGACGGGCCGCCGTCCGGGCGTCATCCGAGGGCCCCCGCCCCGTGGAGGTCGCGGTCGTCCAGGTCGATGCCGAAGTCGGCGGCGAGCACGAGGGCGGTACGCCGCCACGCCTGCCGGTGCCGCGCCTCGTACGCGGCCAGGTACGGCCGCACCAGCGGGGTCGCCGCCCCGTCGATGGGCCCGTCGGCCCCGTAGGGCGACCGGTGGAGCGGCAACGGGGGCGGTGCGGCGGCCCTTTCCGGCTGTGCCGCCACCACGACGACCCCCGGCCCGCACCGCCGCTGCCCGGACGCGGGCAGGAGGAAACCCAGGACCCGGTGTAAGAACGCGTGGATAATGCCCATGTCGTCAGCTCCTTGTTAGCTGGTGGCCACGCCCCCGGACGGCTCCACCCGTCGCGGGGGTCTGTCGTGTCGTCACGCTAGTGGAATCAGTATATGCCTGTCTATTACTACCTAGTCATGCCAGTATCTATGTTCGGATCGGTGTCAGTGCGTACAGTCCGACCGTGTTTGAGTTCGATCCGACCCAGCCCAAGTGGGTGCAAATCGCCGATGTGATCCGTCAGCGGATCGCATCCGGGGCGCTGCCCCCGCACAGCCTGATCTCGGAAGTCCGGCTGGAGCAGGAGTTCGGGGTAGCGCGGATGACCGTCCGGAAGGTGACCGCAGCGCTCCGCAAGGAGGGTCTGATCACCACGACGCCCGGCATGGGCTCGTTCGTCGCGGCCAGGCCCGAGGAGTGACCGTCCCGGCGAGTGAAGCCGGATGAAGTGCCGGGCGCGCATGCTCGGCGCCCACCACCGTCCACGTCGTGGTCGAGATCGACCGCGAGAGCATCACGCCGATGTGCCTGCAACTGGCCTCCGCCCTGCGGGAACGCATTCGGCGCGGCGAGATCCCGGTCGCCGTCGCATCCCCTCCCACTGCGAGCAGGAGACGGGCGGAGCCGTCAGCCGCCGGACCATCAAGTCCGCCATCGAGGTGCTCCAGAGCGAGGGCCTCGTGCAGGGAGTCCAGGGCAAGGGCGTCTTCGTCGTCGCGAAGCCCGACTGACGCACTCGCTCCACACGCGCTCACACCCTGCGAACGCCCCGCACCTGACGGTGGTGGGAAAGCTCGGCAGAGCTCTGGAGAACTGACGGGATGTCGCACTGGGGCGCTTGAGTCTCCAGCCACCGGAGGGTTCAGGATCCTGCTCATGGAGGACGAAGACCCCGACGTGCTCACCATTGGTCGGCTCGCGCACCGCACCGGACTTTCGGTGCGTACCCTGCGCTTCTGGTCGGACGAGGGGGCGGTGCCGCCTGTGGCCCGCTCCGCGGGCGGCTACCGGTTGTACGACGCCGGGTCCGTGGCCCGCGTCGAGCTGGTCCGCACCCTGCGCGAGCTGGGCCTCGGGCTCGACGACGTGTGCCGCGTCCTGAGCGGCCGCACCACGGTCGCCGAGGTGGCCGACGCGCATGTGGCCGCGCTCGACGCCCAGATCCGCTCGCTCAAGGTGAGCCGGGCCGTCCTCTCCACTGTGGCGAAACGGGGCTCGACCGTTGAGGAGACAGCACTGATGAACCGGTTGGCGCGGCTTTCCGCCGCCGAGCGCAAGCAGATCATCGACGAGTTCAAGGAGGAGGTGTTCGGCGGCCTCGACGACCCGCGCCTGCGCGACCGCATGCGCGCCTTCAGTATCGAACTGCCCGACGATCCCACACCTGAGCAGGTCGACGCCTGGATCGAACTGGCGGAACTGGTGCGGGATCCCGGCTTCCGCGCCCGGTTGCGCACATGGATGGAGCTCAACACGCCCGCACCGGGGCAGGGCCGTCCCAGCGGGGCGTCCATCTGGTGGGCCAGGCAGATCGTGCAGACCGTCGCGGAGGTCAGGAAAGGCGGGGTCGCTCCCGAGGGGCCGGCGGCGGCCGAGCTGCTGTCCGAGCTGTTCGGTGACGCCGATCGGGCCGCCGTGCTGCGCAGCCTGGAGGCCGGGATCGAGGCAGGAGCGGAGCACTACCGCAGGCTCGTCGCCCGTGTGCGCGGGCAGGACGCGTCGCCCGACGCGACCGAGGAGCTGGAGTGGCTGGCGAGGGCCCTGCGCGCCGCGGGCCGGACCTGACCGCGTCGGCACACCGGCGCCGACTGGTGGGACGGAGCGCTCCGTCCCACCAGTCGCAGGTCGCGGATCGTTCGGACCCTTGGGGCCTCCCGAAGTGGTGCCCGTTCGCTGCCCGTTCTCATGGACCGAGCCAGCCGCGCCCCCCGGGGCGCGGGTGACTACACCGCTCGGTGCAGCAGGAAGGCCAGCAGGGCGTCGAGGTCCTGGGACGGGCCGGGGGCCAGGGGGACGGCGTGGAGGCAGCGTCGGGCCTCCGACAGCTGGTGCGCGGCCTCCCGCAGCGCCGCGTCGCGCCCTCCCGCCCGTTCGGCCAGGTACGCCGCCCGCGCGGCGGCCACCGGGTCCTCCAGCGTGCCGGGCGCGGCCTCCAGCAGGCCGGCCAGCTCCAGGGACGCGGGCGTCCCGGCGGCGAGCGCGGTGAGCACCGGGTACGTCTTCTTGCCGCGCCGCAGGTCGCTGTGGACGGGCTTGCCGGTCACCGCCGGGTCGCCCCACACCCCCAGCAGGTCGTCCACCACCTGGAACGCCACGCCCAGGTGCCGCCCCGCACGGTCCAGCGCGGCCACCGTCGCCTCGGGCGCGCCGCCCAGCAGCGCCCCGAGCGCCGCCGCGCACCCCAGGAGCGAGCCGGTCTTGTGCTCGGCCATCACCCGGTACGCGTCCGGCCGTATCGCATCGGGCCCGGTCCAGGGCCGCTCCTCGAAGCACAGGTCGTCCGCCTGGCCGCGCACCAGGTCGGTGAGCGTCTCGCCGAGGCGCCGCACGGCCGGGCCGGTGTGCGTGCCGGGCACCTCCGCGAGGCACTGCACGGCCAGCGCGAACAACGCGTCACCCGCCAGCACGGCCGGCCCCGTGCCGTACGCCTTCCACACCGTCTCGCGCTGCCGCCGCATGGCGTCGCCGTCCATGATGTCGTCGTGGAGCAGCGAGAACGCGTGCACCAGCTCCACCGCGACCGCGCCCGACACCGCGACCCGGCCGTCCGCGCCGACCGCCTCCGCGCCCAGCACGGCGAGTGCCTGCCGAACGCCCTTGCCCTCCGACGCGCCCGGCTCGGGCGTGCCGTCCACATCGGCCCAGCCCAGCGAGAACGCCGCCATCTCCCCGGTCCACGGGTGCAGCCGCCCCACCGCCCCGGCGAGCGCGGGCCGTACGAGTTCCCGGCAGCGCAGCAGCAGCGCGGCCACGTCACCGTCCGCGCCCCGCGCGTCCGCCGCGCGCCCGCCCCACGCCACCGCCGTGCCGGGCGCCACCGCCGCCGTCCCCATCGGAAGGAAGCCCGTCACCGCGCGCCCTCCTCACCGCTCACCGGCAAGGGCCCGACGCCCAGTTCGGCGGCGGCCTTCTCCACCATCTCGCGGGCGTGGCGCAGCCCGATCCGGTCGAGGGTGTCGCGCAGGTCGGCCAGTTCGGCGGCGGTCTCGGAGGTGTCGCGGCCCAGCCGGGCGCGGGACTTGGCGAGGCCCAGCCGGGACAGCGCCGTACCGCGCGGCTCGTCCATGGCGCGGAACTCCTCCAGCGCCAGCTCGTACATATCGCGGGCCTCCACATACCGGCCGGCCCGGTACAGGACGTTGCCGCGCATCTTGTGGTTGTACGCCAGGGCGCTGGACAACTTCATGTTCCGGCACACCACTTCCGCCTCGGACAGCAGCCGAAGCGCCCGCTCGGCGTCACCGTCCCGTACGGACACGACGTCCGCGATGCCGCGCAGCGCCCACGCCCAGCCGCGCCGGTCGTCGGCCCGGTCGGCGGTCTCGGCGGCCTCCTCGAACAGCGCGAGGGCCTTGTCGTACGAGCCGGTGTTGCGGTGCATCTGCGCGATGCCCTCCAGGGCCCACACGGTGTGCCGCGCCTCGCCGCGCCGCCGGGCCTCCGCGAGGAGCTGCTCGTGGAGCTCGCCGACGGCCTGGTAGTCGCCCTGGATGCGCCCGGTCTCGGCGAGCCCGGCGAGGGAGTAGCCGCGTACGACGACGTCCCCGCCCCGCTCGCCCGCGTCCGCCGCGAGGCGCAGCAGCCGGTACGCGAGGGCGAGGGCGCCGCGCTGCCGGGCCAAGGTGCCGCCGCTCCACAGGGCCCACGCCATGGCGCCCACGTCCCCGGCGTCCCGCGCGGCCCGGTAGCTGGCCTTCCAGGCCCGGTCGGCGTCCTCGACGCGCCCGAGCCGCCGGTACGCCTCCGCGACCGCGAGCCCGCACCGCGCGACCTCCGCCCGCTCCCCGGCGGCCTCGGCGGCCCGCAACTCCCGTATGCCGCGCTCCAGTACCTCCGTCAGCGAGGAGTTCACCGACAGTGACCCGAGGGCCCCCTGATACTCCGGCGCGAAGGCCTTCCCCCGCCCTCCGGAACCCGCCGTCGCGGCTATCTGACTCACCGTCACATCAGCTCCCTCATCCGTCCCTTACTGGTCAAGACGGTATGAGCGGCAGGGGGTTCCAAAAGTCCGCCGCAGTGTGGGCCGGGAGTCATACCTGAGTGCTACGCGACCACACACCGTCATCACAGAGATGTACGGGGAGGGGGCGGTTGACGGGCCGGACCGGGCCGCCGGGACCGCCGCCGCGGCGGCCGGTACCGGAACCGCCTAGTTCCGCACCGCCGGCACCGGAACCGCCCCGGCCGGGACCGTCGGACACGGGCCGCCGGGGCGGTCGATGCCGGGGCCGGTGGCCGGGGCGCGCAGCGGGATGCGGCGGGGTGTGGCCGGTCCGTGTGGCGCGTCAGGCCGCCAGGGCCTCCGGGTCGAGGTGGGCGAGGCGGGTGGGGTCGGTGAGGATGTCCAGGGACGCGACGCGCCCGCCGCGCACCGTGAAGGACATCACCGAGATCACCCGGCCGTCCGCCACCGCCACGACGCCCGGCGTGCCGTTGACCAGCACCGGCACCGCCGCCTCCGCGAGGCGGGCGAACACGATCGCCTGGGACGCGACCGTCGCCGCGCCGCGCCGCAGCACGCTCGGGCGCAGGCCGCCGCCGTCGGAGCGGGCCACCACGTCCGGGTCCAGCACGGCGACCAGCGCGTTCAGGTCGCCGCCCCGCGCCGCCGCCAGGAACGCCGCGACGACCTCCCGCCGCCGGGCCGCCTCGCGGTCGCCGTCCCCGTCCGGCGCGGGGGACGCCGCCCGCACCCGGCGCCGGGCCCGGCTCGCGAGCTGCCGCGCCGACGCCTCCGTACGCCCCAGCACCTCCGCGATGTCCTCGAACGGCACCGCGAACAGGTCGTGCAGCACGAACGCCAGGCGCTCCGCCGGGGCCAGCGTGTCCAGGACGATCATCAGCGCCAGGCCGACCTCGTCCGCGAACAGCACCTGCTCCTCCGGGTCGGGCCCCGCGACCCGGCTGACCACCGGGTCCGGCAGCCGCACCCGCCCGTCGTCCCCGAGCAGCGGCTCCTCGCGCCGGGCCACGTGGGAGCGGAGCTGGTTCAGGCAGACGCGGCCGACGACCGTGGTGAGCCAGCCGCCGAGGTTCTCTATCTCCTCCGTGTCGGAGCGGGACAGCCGCAGCCACGCCTCCTGTACGGCGTCCTCCGCCTCTCCGAGCGAGCCCAGCATCCGGTAGGCCACCGCGCGCAGCCGGGGCCGGTGCTCCTCGAACCGCCTTGCCAGGTCCGTGTGTCCGCCCATCTTCCGCCACCCCCGCGCTCCGGTGCTTCCTGTCGCCGTGAGGACGATACGGGCAGCCGGGCGGCGGCGGGAGGTGATTGGCGACGTACCGCCGACCGGGCCGGGGGCGCGGGCGCGTACCGGACCGGCCGCCGCCGCGCCCCGGCTCAGTGGCCCGCGCCCAGCCTGCCCGTCAGGCGGCCGTGCATGCGGGCGCTCGGCTCGTTCAGGCCCACCACCGTGACCTTCTTGCCGCGCTGCGCGTACTTGTGCTCGATCGCGTCCAGCGCCGCCACCGACGACGCGTCCCAGATGTGCGCGCCCGACAGGTCGATGACCACGTCGTCCGGGTCGTCCTGGTACGAGAAGCGGTGCACCAGGTCGTTGGACGACGCGAAGAACAGCTCGCCCGTCACCGCGTACACGACCTGCCGGCCGTCCGGGTCGACCACGCCCGTCACCTCCGCGAGGTGCGCCACCCGCTTGGCGAAGACGACCATCGCCGCGACCGAGCCGACGACGACGCCCGCCGCCAGGTTGTGCGTGGCCACCACCACCGCGACGGTCACCGCCATCACCGCCGTCTCGCCGGCCGGCATCCGCCTCAGCGTCCTCGGGGCGACCGAGTGCCAGTCGAACGTCGCGACCGACACCATCACCATCACGGCGACCAGCGCGGCCATCGGGATGTCGGAGACGAGCGGGCCGAAGACCACGCACAGCACCAGCAGGAACGCCCCCGCGAGGAATGTCGACAGCCGCGTCCGCGCCCCCGACACCTTCACGTTGATCATCGTCTGGCCGATCATCGCGCAGCCGCCCATGCCGCCGAAGAAGCCCGTCACGATGTTCGCGACGCCCTGCCCGATCGATTCGCGGGTCTTGTCGGACGGCGTGTCGGTGATGTCGTCCACCAGCTTCGCCGTCATCAGCGACTCCATCAGCCCGACCAGCGCGAGCGCGACCGCGTACGGCGCGATCAGCACCAGCGTGTCCATCGTGAACGGCACGTCCGGCAGCCCCGGAACCGGCAGGGCCGACGGCAGCTCGCCCTTGTCGCCGACCGTCGGTACGGCGATCCCGGCACCGACCGTGATCGCCGTCAGCACCGCGATCGACACCAGCGGCGCGGGCACCGCCGTCGTCAGCCTCGGGAACACCACCAGCATGGCGAGCCCGCCCAGCAGCAGCGGGTACACCGGCCACGGCACGTCCCGCACCTCCGGCACCTGCGCCATGAAGACCAGGATGGCCAGCGAGTTGACGAAGCCGACCATCACACTGCGCGGCACGAACCGCAGGAGCCGCGCCACCCCGAGCGCGCCCAGCACGATCTGGACGGCACCGCCCAGGATGACCGCCGCGATCAGGTAGCCCAGCCCGTGCTCGCGGTTGAGCGGCGCGATGACCAGGGCGACCGCGCCGGTCGCCGCGGAGATCATCGCCTTGCGCCCGCCGGCGAACGCGATGACGACCGCCATCGTGAACGACGAGAACAGCCCGACCGCCGGGTCCACGCCCGCGATGATCGAGAAGGAGATCGCCTCGGGTATCAGGGCGAGCGCGACCACCAGCCCCCCGAGCACCTCCGTGCGGAACACCTTCGGCGAGGCGAGCCAGTCCGGCCGCGCGAGCCGGAACGGACGGGACGGGCGGACGGGACGGGACGACCCGTCGGCGGACGGACCGTCCGACGGCTGAGGGGCGGCGGGCTGGGGCGAGGGCATGGCTGTCTCGTTCCGGGGACGGGGACGGGGATCGTGACGCGGCGGGGGCGGGGGCGGGCAGGGGCGTGGGGTGGTGGACGGGGACGGCGGCGGGTGCCGCGGCCCCGGCCGTGAGCGCGGCGCCGTTGGCGCGGGGCGCGGTTGCGCGGGGCCGGGGCGCTCGCCGCTGTGCGTGCGTGCCCGCGCGAGTCGGACGGGCTGGTGGGCTGGTGGGTTGAGGGCGTACGGCGGTGCGCGCGGCGGCCCGGGAGCGCCGGACGCCCGCAGAGCCAGGACGCCCGGAGAGCCAGGACGCCCGGGAGGCCGGCGGCGGGTCGGCGGGCCGGATCTCCGGAAGCGCCGGCCGTCCCCTGCCCGGTCCGGCACGGCGGCCGGGGCCGGCGCCGGTCGGGCATCATTGCCCGGAAGCCGTGGACGCCGCCCGCAGGACCGGCCCGGCACGGGCCGCCCCGGGGACGTACCACTCGACTCTACCCTGACGTGAGGGAAGAGTGTGGCCGGGCGGCGGCCGCGGACGGCTTCCACCACCCCCGAGATGCGGTGCGGACCGCGGGAACGGAGCAGGCGCGGCGATGGCGGACGACGAGCGGCGGCATATGCAGATCGGCGAGGTGGCCGAGCGGACCGGGCTGTCGCTGCGCACGATCCGCCACTACGAGGACGTGGGCCTCGTCACCCCCTCCGCCCGCAGCAAGGGCGGCTTCCGGCTGTACACGGAGACCGACGTGGACCGGCTGATGGTGATCCGCCGGATGAAGCCGCTGGACTTCTCGCTGGAGGAGATGCGTGAGCTGCTGGAGATCACCGACCGGCTCGCCGCGACCGACGACCCGCCGTCCGGCGAGGAGCGGGACCGGCTGCGCGAGCGCCTGGACTCGTACCGGAAGGTCGCCGACGCCCGCTGCGAGACGCTCCGCGCGCAGCTGATGGCGGCCGAGGACTTCGCCGCGACCCTCCACCGGAGGCTGCGCGCCGCCGGCTGAGAACCGACCCCGGTATTTCGGTGAGCGTGCTTTCGGTGAGCGTGCTCAGTGAGTACGCTCACCGGCATGTCCGAGACATCCACCGGCCCCGCCGCGGCGGGAGCCGGGAACGACCGGCCCCCCGGGGTGCGGCAGCAGCGCAAGCAGCGGACGCGGCAGGCGCTCCTCGACGCCGCCCGGCGCGTACTGGAGCGGCGCGGCGTGGCCGGGCTCACCACCCGGGAGGTCGCAGCCGAGGCGGGCGTCGCCGCGGGGACCTTCTTCGTCCACTTCCCCGACGCCGCCACCCTCGTCGAGACCCTCCTCGACGAGCACGTGGGGCAGGCGCTCGACCGGGCCCTGCGCACCCTGCCCGCCGACGGCGACCTCGTGGCACGCCTGGTGCACGTCGCCGCCGAGCTGTACGGCAGCTACGACCGCGAGCCCGAGCTGTCCCGCCAGTACATCGCGGCGTCCCTCTTCCACCACCACCCCGACGGCCCGACCGAGCGCCGCATGGCGGAGTTCCGGGCGTGGGTGACCGCCGAGTTCGCGCGTGCCGCCGGGTCGGGCGCCGTGTCGCCGCCCGACCCGCTGGTGGCCTTCACCTCGTACTTCTCGCTCTACTTCGGCGTCCTCGTCGCCGGACTGCGCGGCGAACTGGACCGCGACGCGCAACTGGCCGTGCTGGAGGCGGCGTTGCGGCGGATCGTCGACGGCGGGGCCGCCACGGGCCCCGGGGACGGCGGCCGCCGCGCCGCGGCGGAAGGGCGGCCGGCATGAGCACCCCGCACCCCCTGAAGGTCCTCGTCGCGGGCGGCGGCATCGGCGGGCTGACCGCCGCGCTCGCCCTGACCCGCGCCGGGCACGAGGTCACCGTCGCCGAGCGCGCCCCCAGGTACGAGCCCGCGGGCGCCGGCATCGTCCTGGCGCCCAACGCCCTCCACGTCCTTTCCGCCCTCGGCGTCGACCTGGTCCCGCACAGCCTGGCGCTGCCGTCGATGGACGTGACGGCGGCCGACGGCACGCTGCTGCGCCGCGTCGAGCCGCAGCGGTTCGGCGCCGGGTACGGCCACACCCGCGCCCTGTCCCGTACGGCCCTGCACGCCGCGCTCCTGGCCGCGCTCCCGGAGGCCGCCCGCCCGGTGAACGGCCGCGCCGTCGCCGCCGTACAGGACCGGGGCGACGCGGTGACCGTCCGCTTCACCACCGCTCACGGCACATCCGAACCGCAGGCCCCCGAGGCGTACGACCTCGTCGTCGGCGCCGACGGCATCCACTCCACCGTCCGCGCCCAGGTCACCGCCCGCCCGCCTGCCCTCCGCCACAGCGGCGTCACCTGCTGGCGCGGCCTCACCGCCAACCCCGGCGTGACCTCCGCCGTCGAGTCCTGGGGCCCCGGCACCAAGGCCGGCCTCGTACCGCTGCCCGACGGCCGGCTGTACTACTTCTACGTCCGTACGGCTCCGCGCCGCGCCCCCGCCCCGGCCTGGCCGGACGGGTTCCGCCGCGTCTTCGCCCACCACCGAGGCGCCCCGGCGCGGGTGCTGGACGCGCTGGACGGGCCGCCGCCGCTCCACCACGACCTGGAGGAGCTGACCGCGCCGGTGTGGGGACGCGGCCGGGTACTGCTGCTCGGGGACGCGGCGCACGCGATGACCCCGAACCTGGGGCAGGGCGCGGCGATGGCCATCGAGGACGCGTACGCGCTGGCGCTGGCCCTCCGCCCCGACGCGGCCGGCACGGGCCGGGGCGGCGACCGGGTGGCGGGGGCGGCGGAGCGGTACCGGACGCTGCGGCACCGCCGCGTGCGGGCGGTGCAGCTGGCGTCCCGGCAGGCGGGCGCGGTGACCGCCTGGCGCGGCCCGCTGGGGCGGGTGGTGCGCGAGACGGCGATCCGCCGCATGCCGGAGGCGCTCACGGCCCGCCAGTACCGGGGCCTGGTCGACCCGGTCCTCGCGATGCTCCGCCGACCGCTCGTCTGACGGACGTCGCGGGCCCCGCCGGCCGGCCCGCGCGCGGCGGCGCCTGCGCGGGCGGCCCGGCCCGCGGGCTCAGACGGCCCGCGGGCGGTGGGTCCGCGGGTGGCTGCGCCCGCGGGCGGTGGGTCCGCGGGTTCAGCCGGCCTGCGGGTGGTGCGGCTGCGGGCTCAGCACCGCGGCGCCGCCCTCCTGGACGGCCTCGACCGCGAGCTGGTGCAGCGCCCTGCTCTCCTCCTCGGAGTGGCACGGCACGGGACTGCCGGCCATCGTGTACCAGTCGGAGCCGCCGCTGTACTGGATGGCGACGTCCGCTTCCGAACCGGTCCAGGTGGTGTGGACGCTGAGGTTGCCCGTGAGCACCCCCAGTTCGACGGTGCGTACGCCGCCGGTTCCCGCGAAGACGTTGACCGTCGTCCAAGACGCCCAACCGGTCATAGCCGCGCCCCTTTCGCCGTACCGCGATGCCCGCCGGAGGGAAGCCGTGCTGGTCAGAGGGGGGTCGGGAGGTTTGTTCGGCGCTTCCCGGGAAAGTCGACAGAGCGTTCGTCGGTCCTGTTATCCACCATGCGCTTCGTGACGGGGCCGCGTCGACCGGAGCGGCGCGGAACCGCGCGGCGCCCCCGGACCGGGAGGCCCCATGGAAACCCCCAAGGCACCGAACCGGCCCCCCGACCCGCCCGACCCGCCGGGGAACCCCGACCGGTCCCGGCGCCCCGGACGGCACCGGTCCGGGTCCGCCGACCCGCCCCCGGCGCCCGCCGCGCACTCGGCCCTGGGAGCGGAGCTGTCCCTGCCGCCGAGCCCGCCCGAGGAGCCGGAGCCCGCTCCGGAGGCCCCGCCCGAGGAGCCACCCGGAGTCCCGGCGGCCACCCCGGAGGCCCCGCCCGAGGAGCCACCCGGAGTCCCGGGGGCCACCCCCCAGGCCCCGCCCGAGGTCCCGGCAGGCACTTCCCAGGCCCCCCTGCCCGAAGCCCCGCTCGAAGTCCCGGCAGCCACCCCCCAGGCCCCGCCCGAGGCCCCGGCGGGCACCCCGCAGCGCCGTCCCGGGGAGCCGCCCGACGCCCCCGCGGCCCCCGCGGACCCCGCCGACCCCGCCGCCGAGCTCCGCGAACTGGTCTCCGCGCGCGACCGGCTCCAGGGCCTCCTCGACGCCGTCATGGCCATCAGCGGCGAACTGGAGCTGCCCCTCGTCCTGCACCGCATCGTGCGCACCGCCATGGACCTCGTCCACGCCCGCTACGGCGCCCTCGGCGTGCTGAACGAGGACGGCACCGAACTGGCCGAGTTCCTCACCGCCGGCCTCACCGACCGGGAGCGCGCCGACCTGGAAGGCGTCGAACTCCCGCGCGGCCACGGCCTCCTCGGCACCCTGATCCACCACCCCGAACCGCTCCGCGTCGACGACATCCGGACGCACCCGCATTCCGTCGGCTATCCGCCGGGCCACCCTCCGATGCGCACCCTCCTGGGCGTCGCCATCAGCGTGCGCGGCGAGATCTACGGCGACCTGTACCTCTCCGACCGCCTCGACGGCCGCCCCTTCGACGCCCACGACCAGGACATCGTCGTCGCGCTCGCCGGGGCCGCGGGCATCGCGATCGAGAACGCCCGCCTCTTCGAACGGGTGCGGTCGGGCGCCGAGCGGTTCCAGCGCCTGCTGCTGCCGCGCCTGCCGGACCTGAACCCGTACGAGAGCGCCGCCGTGTACCGGCCCGCCGCCAGCCCCGCGCAGCTCGGCGGCGACTGGTACGACGCCGTCCCGCTGCCCGACGGGGCGTGCGGCGCCGTCATCGGCGACGTCGTCGGACACGACCTCCGGGCCGCCGCCGCGATGGCGCAGACCCGCAACATGCTGCGCGCCCTGCTGTACGACCGCCGCACCCCGCCGAGCGCCGTGCTGACCGCCCTGGACCGCACCCTCCACGCCATCACCGACGCCCCGGTCACCACGGCCTGCCTCGCCCGGCTCCAGCCGGCCGGCGACGGGCAGGGCCCGCGGCTGCACTGGAGCAGCGCCGGCCATCCGCCGCCGCTCCTCCTCGCGCCCGGCCACCGTCCCCGGTACCTGGACGCCGAACCGGGCCTGCCCCTCGGCGTCGACCCCGACCAGCCGCGCCCGGACCACACGTATCCGCTGCCGCCCGGCGCTGCGCTGCTGTTCTACACCGACGGGCTCGTGGAGCACCCCGAGCACCCCATCGACCGCGGCCTGGACGCGCTCGCGGAACTCGCCGCGCCCCTCGCGGACGGCCCGCTGGACGAGTTGTGCCGGATCCTCTGCGACGAGCACCCCGGCGACGGCCACGACGACATGGCGGTCCTCGCGCTCCGCGTCCCCCCGGCCGGTATATCCGGGCCGATGGCGGGGACCCGGTGAAGTCAGGGAGAGACGAGCCGCGAACGATGAGGATGGGGTGTACGCCGATGACGACCCGCCATGCGCCGCCGACGCGAGCACGAGCCGACCGGATCGGCGTCCGCGCCCGGGAGGAGGTGGAGTCGGCGTACCGGGCCCGCGCCGCCGAGGCCGCCGAGGTGACCGAAGCCGCCCGGACGCCGGAAGGCCCTCGGTCCGCCCGGCCCGAGCCGTTCCAGGCCGTGTCGGAGGGCGCCGCCGACGCCTACCGCTGGGCGCTGGCCCGCGCCGAGCACGGCCCGGTCACCGGCGCGCCGACCCGCGACGTGCCGGACCTGGCGCGGCTCACCGCCGAGGCCGACGCCGCGGCGGTGCTGCTGGACGACCCGGTGTGCCCCCCGGACAAGCGGGCGTACGTACGGGGCGTGCACGACGCCCTGGCCTGGCTGTGCGGCCAGAGCGACGAGCACGCGGTCTGACCCGCCGCCCGGCCCGGCCCCGGTCCTCCGCGGCCCTCAGGACCCGCCCTCGACGGGCCCGCCTCCACCGGGGCCCCGGTCGACGGTGCCGCCCCCGACAGGGCCGCCCCCGACAGGGCCGCCCCCGACGGGCCCGCCGTCGACGGTGCCGGGGGCGCCGCCCTCCTGGCCCCGCTTGCGCAGCTCCTCGTTGAGGCGCTGCGCCTCCTCCAGCTGGTCCTCCAGGATGATGATCCGGCAGGCCGCCTCGATGGGAGTGCCCTGGTCGACCAGCTCGCGGGCGCGGGCGGCGATCCGCAGCTGGTAGCGCGAGTACCGGCGGTGCCCGCCCTCCGAACGCAACGGGGTGATCAGCCTGGCCTCGCCGAGCGCCCGCAGGAACGCCGGCGTGGTGCCGATCAGCTCCGCGGCGCGCCCCATGGTGTAGGCCGGGTAGTCGTCGTCGTCGAGGTTGTCGGCGGGGTTGCGCCGCGCTCCTGGAGCCATGCGCGCCTTTCGTCCTGGGCGTCCGGGCGGGCCCGCCGCCCAGGGGCGGCGCGTGCCTCGCGCGGAAACGGTATCCGCCGGGAGTGACGAAAGTCTATTCCGGCCGGTGCAGATTCCCGCCGGGCCGCACGGCAGATTTCCTGTGGCCGGAAATTTCCCCGCCCGAATTCCGTGCGGATGCGAAATCCGCGTGCTAGTGTCGATGTCAGTTGCAGTTGTGGTTCCCAGAGCTTCAAAGTGCCCCCTCGCCCCACGGCGGAGGAGCACTTTTGTGTGGCCGGTTCTTTCGATCCGGCACGGGGCAATCATCGCGGCGACGCGAGGCTCGCGCAGTGCGGGTCCAAGAAATTCCCCGTGAGGAGAAAAGATTATGGCTACTGGCGTAGTGAAGTGGTTCAACGCGGAAAAGGGCTTCGGCTTCATCCAGCAGGACGGTGGCGGTGCGGACGTGTTCGCCCACTACTCGAACATCGCGACCAACGGTTTCCGCGAGCTGCAGGAAGGCCAGAAGGTCACCTTCGACGTGACGCAGGGCCAGAAGGGCCCGCAGGCGGAGAACATCGTCCCCGCCTGACGACGAGGCGTTCCGACGCCGCCGGGGCCCGCACCTTGGGTGCGGGCCCCGCGCCGTTCCCCGGCGCCGCCGACCGGCCGACCCAGGCCCGGCGAGTCCGCCGACCGCCCGGCTGCATCGAGGGCCGTGAATTCCTCGATATCCGTATTGAGGAAAATTCCATGACCCGTACGTCCCCTTCCCGGGGTCACTACTCGGGGACCCGCCAGGCTGCCGCCGCGCCGGCCCGCCGGACCAAGAGCAATCCGTCCGACGCCGGAGTGAATCCCGCGAAGTCGGCAAAGCCCGCCACGGGTTCCCCGACCGCCGCGAAGCAGCCGAAGTCGGCCGCCGCGGCGTCGAAGCCGTCCCGGTCGGCCGGCGCCTCCCGCTCCGCGGCCGCGTCCCGGTCCGGCAAGTCCGGCTCCCGCTCGCAGACGCGCCGCCGCGCCACCCCGCCGCCCCCCGGTGACTTCACCCTCCCGGTGACCCACACCCCGCCGCTGCCGCCCGTCGAGGCGTTCGCGGACCTCGGCCTCCCGGCCGCCATGCTGCGGGCCCTGGACTCCGAAGGCGTGACCGTCCCGTTCCCCATCCAGGCGGCGACCCTCCCGAACTCCCTCGCCGGCCGCGACGTCCTGGGCCGGGGCCGTACCGGCTCCGGCAAGACCCTCGCGTTCGGCCTGGCCGTCCTCGCCCGGCTCGCCGGGACCCGCGCCGAGCCGAAGCGGCCCCTCGCGGTCGTCCTCGTCCCCACGCGCGAGCTGGCACAGCAGGTCACCGACGCGCTCGCCCCGTACGCCCGCGCGCTCGGGCTGCGGCAGGCCACCGTCGTCGGCGGCGTGTCGATCGGCCGCCAGGTCTCCGCGCTGCGCGGCGGCACGGAGGTGCTGGTCGCCACTCCGGGCCGGCTGAAGGACCTCGTCACGCGCGGCGACTGCGTGCTGGACGACGTCGGCATCACCGTCCTCGACGAGGCGGACCAGATGACCGACATGGGCTTCCTGCCGCAGATCACCGGCCTGCTGGAGCTGACCAGGCCCGACGGGCAGCGCCTGCTGTTCTCGGCCACGCTGGACCGGAACGTCGACTCCCTCGTACGGCGCTACCTCCACGACCCCGTCGTCCACTCCGTGGACCCGACGGCCGGCGTGGTCACGTCGATGGAGCACCACGTGCTGCACGTCCAGGAGACCGACAAGAACGCCACGGCCACCGAGATCGCCGCCCGCGACGGCCGCGTGATCATGTTCCTGGACACCAAGCACGCCGTGGACCGGCTCGTGAAGCACCTGCTCAAGAGCGGTGTCCGGGCGTCCGCGCTGCACGGCGGCAAGTCGCAGCCGCAGCGCACCCGGACCCTGTCGCAGTTCAAGGACGGCGACGTCAACGTCCTCGTCGCCACGAACGTCGCCGCGCGCGGCATCCACGTGGACGACCTGGACCTCGTGGTGAACGTCGACCCGCCGGGCGACCACAAGGACTATCTGCACCGGGGCGGCCGCACGGCCCGCGCCGGCGAGTCCGGCAGCGTCGTCACCCTCGTGCTGCCGCACCAGCGGCGCGAGATGGACAACCTGATGCACCACGCCGGGATCCGCCCCAGGACCACCGCCGTGCGCTCCGGCGACGCCGAGCTGATCCGCATCACCGGCGCCCGTACGCCGTCGGGGATACCGGTCGTGATCGCGCCGCCCGCACCCCCCGCGCAGGCGTCCGGCAAGCCCGGCTCCGCCTCGTCGCGCCGCCGCAGGACCGGAACGCGCCGCCGCCGCGCACCGCGCCCGCAGTGACGCCCCGCGCGGCCCGGGCCCTCCCGGGCCCATCCCGTCCGGCCTCCGGTCGCGGCCGGGCGGCCCCCGGCCGCGCCGCGGCCCCTCCCCGTCGCACCGACGTGCGCCCGTCCCACCGCTTCGACCCTGTGAGGCAACCATGCGCTGTGTGATCGCCCGCTTCCCGTTCGACTTCGTGACGAGCGAGGTGGAGGCGCTGATGGCCAACGTCAAGCCGGAACCGGCCGTGGGCCCGTGCGCGGTCATCGGCCGCCGCACCTACCCGGTGAAGCAGGTCGGGGAGATCATCACCCGCCAGGACCGGCGCGACTTCACCGCCCTGGAGGTCACCCGCGCGCTGCGCCGCCTCGGCTTCACCTGCGTGGACCAGGCGGCCCCGGCCCCGGCGCCCGCCCCGGCCGTCGGCGACCTGCTGGGCTGAGCCGCTCCCTACGTCCGTGACGCCAACCACCCGGATCCACCGGGTGGTTGGCGTCTGCTGTCTCTGCCGTGTTCCGTGTGCCGTGTTCCGTGCGGTCGTACGCGTCAGTCGTCGGTGTAACTGAAGTCGCCCACCGTCCAGGCGCTCACGTCCTCGATGGCCACCCGGTACATGCCGCCCGTCTCCGGGATGCCCAGGGTGCCCTGGAGGATCCTCGCCACGTGGAAGTGCAGGTGGGTCGGCGCGCCGTCGCCGGGCGGACGCGAGCCCCCGTCGGGGGACGCGAACACCCCCGCGAACCCGCTGAGCCGCTCCGAGTCCCGCAGGACCTCCGCCACCCGCTCCCGCCACGCGGCCTCCGGGGCGAGCCGTCCCGTGATGACCGCACCGTTGACCACGACGGTGAGCGACATCTGATTGGACTGCTCCGATTCGACGGTGGCCGCGACATTCACGAGCAGTGCATCAGGCTTCGTCATACCCCCGAACCTACAAGCCCGAGCGCCCGAGTGGGGCGTCCGCACCCACGTCGCTTCGACCCGTGCTCCCGCCCTGCCGGTACGCGCCGCCCGGACATGCCGTGAGGACGGGCGGTCAGGACGCGGCCGGGACGCGCCGCGGGCGGGGCGCTCGCCGCACGGGCGTCAGGACGCGTCGGTGCGCGGCTCGCCCGAGTGCCCCTCGCCCGTGCGCTCGTCGCCGTACGCCGGTTCGCTGCTCTCCAGCCAGGAACGGGCCGGGCCGGCGGGGCGGGTGGTGTCCACGGTGAGGCGCAGCAGGGTGCCGCCCTCGGGGCCGGCCGGGTAGCTGCGCTGCTCGGTGGTGTCGAAGCAGCGGCGCACCACCTCCGCCACCCGCCGGGCCACCTCCGGCGTCGCCGCGACGACCCGCACGTCCGCGCGGCCCGACGAGGGCAGTTGGGTCTCGTCCTGCACGGCTGCCTCCTCGATGGCGGGCCTCTCATCCTGCCGCCCCCGCCCCCGTACGGCATCCGGACGACCACCTTCCGGTGAATGCGCGCCCCTGCGCGGCCTCACGCGCCCGGGCGTCCGCCCGCCGCCTCACGCCCCTGTGCGTCCGGTCGCCGTCGCCGCCTCACCCGCCCGCCGCCGCCTCGACGCGGCGCACCAGGGCGCCCGCCCCGTCCTCGCGGGCCAGCAGCCGGGCCGCGCCGGACGCCGCCCGCCGGTAGGACGCGTCGTCCAGGGCGTCCCGGATCGCGGCCGCCAGGGACTCGGCGGTCAGCCGGGCCGCCGGCAGCGGAGCCGTACCCGCGCCGACCGCGGCCAGCCGGCGCGCCCAGAACGGCTGGTCCGCCGTGAACGGCACCGGCACCGACGGTACGCCCGCCCGCAGCGCCGCCGCCGACGTCCCGGCACCGGCGTGGTGGACGACGGCCGCCGTACGGGGGAACAGCAGCGCGTGCGGCACGTCCCCGACCCACAGCACGTCCCGCTCCCGCACCGCCTCCCCGCCGGGGCCGCCGTCCCGCGCGGCGAGCCCCGCCGCGCCCGCCTGGACGACGCCCCGCGCGCCCGCCATCCGCAGCGCCCGTACCGCGAGCTCCCCGAGGCGGGCGCCGTCCCCCGCGCCCATGCTGCCGAAGCCGACGAACACCGGCGCGGGCCCCGCCCGCAGGAAGTCCTCCACCGCGTCCGGCAGCGCGGCGCCGTCCGGCACGTGCGGCCACCACGGGCCGCAGACCTCCAGGCCCGCCCGCCAGTCGCCGGGCCGGGGCACCAGGACCTCGCTGAAGCCGTGCAGCACCGGCCACCCCGACGCCTCCACGCCGCGCCGCACCGCCGTGCCCGACCGGGGCGGCAGCCCCAGGCGGCGGCGCAGCCCCCGTACCGCGTCGGCGTGCACCCGGTCCACGACGCGCAGCGCCAGGCGCCCCGCCGCCCGGTTGCCCCACCGGCCCAGTGACCGGGCGCCGCCCACGACCGGCGGGAACGCCCCGGTCGGGGCGACCGGCTGGAGGTAGGCGCCCACGGACGGCACGCCGCACGCCTCCGCGATGTGCCAGCCGAGCGGCGCGGTGGTCGTGGCCAGGACCAGTACGTCCGGCCGGTGCGCGGCCACCGCGTCGGCGAGCCCGCCGCCCAGGTCCCGGAGGAACACCTCGGCGGCGCGCAGCAGTTCGCGCGTACCGGCTCCCGCGCGCCCGGCCGGGCCGCCGCGCGGGTCCGCCGGCAGGGCGTGGAACGGCAGCCCCGCCGCGCCCACCAGGCCGGCGAACGCCTCGGGCGCGGCCAGCACCGCCTCGTGCCCGGCGTCCCGGAGCCGTACGCCGACGCCCGTGTAGGGGGCGACGTCCCCCCGCGAACCCGCCGCCAGGATCAGCGCCCTCATCGCGGACCGGCCTTCCTGCGCGCGTTGGCGTGGACGGCCTCCCGCAGGAACACGGCGAGGCCGGGGCGCTGCTGCGCCGCGGGCACGACGAGGGCGAACGCGCGGGCGTCCTCGACGTAGTCGTCCGCGATGCGGCAGTGCGTCTCGGGCGGGCACGGCGTGAACCACCGGGTGATGTGCTGCCGGTGCTCCTCCGCCAGCCCGGCGACCAGGTCCGAGTCGGGGGCGGCGCCCGCGTCGTACGCGTCGAGCAGCCGCCCGCGCCACTCGGCGGCCTCCGCCATCAGCCGCCGCCAGTCCTCCTTGGTGTGCGCGGCGGCCCGCGCCATGGCCCGCGCGTGGCCCTCGCTCGCGCCCCACTTGAGGTGGGCGTCCGTGGCGTAGCTGAGGTCGAACGCCACGTCCCCGAATACCTCGAACCGCTCCTCCGGGGTGAGCCGCACGCCCGTCTCCTGGACCTCCATGGCCCGTTCGGCGACCTCCACGAGGCGGTGGAGGCGCGCGATCTCCTCGTTCAGGCGCCGGTGCCGCTCGCGCAGGTGGTCCAGGGCGCTGGCGTCGGGGTCGGCCAGGATGGCGGCGATCTGCTCCAGCGGGAAGCCCAGTTCCCGGTAGAAGAGGATCTGCTGGAGGCGGGCCAGGTCGGCGTCGCTGTAGAGCCGGTACCCGGCGGGGCTGCGCTCGCTGGGCGACAGCAGGCCCGCCTTGTCGTAGTGGTGCAGTGTCCGCACGGTCACCCCGGCGTACCCGGCGACCTGCCCGACCGAATAGCTCAACTCGCTCTCCCCTCGTTCCCGTCCAGGCTGAAGCCTGACGCCGGGTGAGGGTCAAGGCGCGGCCGGGTCGGGTGCCGGGCGGTCAGTTCAGGAGGGCGTGGTGGGGGCTGTTCAGGTAGTGGGCGCCGATGGAGCGCAGGCGGTCGGTGTCGGAGCGGTGTGCGGTCAGGACGCGGGCGTTGCGCCAGAACCGGTCGAGGCCCGGCGCGTCGGCGGCGAGTTCCAGGACGCGGGCGGTGATGTGCAGGGCGGCCCGCGCGGTGACCGTCTCGGCGGTGGCGACGAGGTGGTCCGGGCCGCCGGAGTACGGGTGGGACTCCAGGGCCTCCACGGCCTGCGGGGACTCCACGGCCTGCGGGGACTCCGGGGTCTCCCGGCGCTCCGGGGCGTGCGGGCCCTGCCAGGCGTCCGGCTCCTCCAGGGCCCGCGCCATGCGGTCCGTGGCGCGCTCCACGACGGCGGCGGCCGTGTGCGCGGCCGACGCCAGCTCCCCGTACGCGAGGAGCAGGTCCGGGTCCCCGCCCGGCAGACCGGCGCGCCGCGCCCGCCGGCCGGCGTCCCGCGCCTCGGCCAGCGCCCCCTCCACGATGCCGAGGCCGACGTGGCACAGCGCGAGCCGCAGCACGGACGGTACGAGCGCCGCGCGCGGCGGCGCCGACTCCTCGTCGGGAGGGAGGCGGGCCACGACCCCGGAGTGCGGGACGGTCACCCGGTGGAAGACGACGGCGCCCGCCCCGGCGGCCCGCTGCCCCAGCCGGTCGCCCGCCGTCTCCACCGCCACCCCGCGCGCTCCGGGCGCCACCCGCACGACCACCACGTCGCCGGTCACCGCGCACACCGCGTCCACCAGGAACCGGTCGGCTACCGCGACGGCCGCCGGCACGGTCCTGCGCCCGTCGAGGACGTGGCGGCCGCGGCCCAGCGGTGTGAGCGTCAGGTCCGGGCGCGCCCCCTCGCCGGGGCCGCCCGCGTACCGGAGCGCGCCGGCCCACAGCAGGTCGTGCCGCGCCGACTCCGAGAGGAGCCCGTCGGCGGCGCCGGGCGGCCCGTGGAGGCGGGCGCTCCAGGCGAGGGCGTAGTGCCGGGCGAGGAGCTCCCCGACGGAGCTGTCGGCGGTGGCGACCTCGCGCACGACGGCGCATCCGGTACGCCAGTCGGTGCCGTACCGCGGGCCGGGCGGCAGCAGGGCCCCCGGCAGCCCGGCCTCACGCAGCCGGGCGGCCTCGTCGGCGGGCGGCCGGCCGGCCCGGTCGCGGGGGATGGCGTCGGCGGCGAGGTCGTCCGCCAGGTCGCGCGCGGTGCGCAGGAGCGCCACCGGGTCGGCGGGGGCGATGCGGGGACACGGCATGGTGGTCATCCGCGGGTCAGGCGGTCGGCGCCGCGTCGGGCGTGCGCTCCCCGGCCGTGCCCACCCCGGCCGGTCCCTCGGCGGTCGGTGCCGCGTCGGCCGTGCGTGCCCCCGCCGTGCCCTCGGCGGTCGCCGCGCCGTCCGCCGCCGCGAGGGTGCGCCGGTGCTCGCGGAAGGCGTAGGCCAGCGCGCCCGCCCACGCCGCGTAGACGACCCCGTAGACGGCCCACTGGGCGGTGTCGCCCGCGCCGACCCAGTCGCTGCGCAGCAGTGTCCGGATGTTGGTCAGGACGATGAGACCGCCGACGGCCGAGCCGAGGATGCGCGGCGGCACGTGCCGGACGAGCCAGGCGGCGATCGGCGCCGCGATCAGACCGCCGACCAGCAGCGCGCCGGCCCAGGTGTAGTCGACGCCCTCGGATCCGAGGCCCAGCAGGAAGCCGAGGCTCGCCGCGACCGCGACCAGGAACTCGCTGGTGTCGATCGATCCGATGACCTTGCGCGGCTCGAGCCGTCCGCTGGCCAGGATCGCGGGGGTGCCCACCGGTCCCCAGCCGCCGCCCCCGGTGGCGTCCAGGAAGCCCGCGACGACGCCGAGCGGGGAGAGGAACCGCCGGCGCAGCGGCTTGCCGAGGTTCCCGGCGGGCAGGCCCAGGAAGGTGAACCGGCCCAGCACGTACAGGCCGAGGCCCAGCAGGATCAGCGCCATCACCGGCTTGGCGACGTCCGTGGAGAGGCTGGAGAGGACCGTCGCCCCCGCGAAGGCGCCCACCGCCCCCGGGATGCCGATCCTGCCGACGACGCGCCAGTCCACGTTCCCGAACCGCCAGTGCGCCACGCCGGACGCCAGCGTCGTGCCGATCTCGGCGAGATGGACGGTCGCGGAGGCGGCCGCCGGGTTCGTCCCGAACGCCAGCAGCAGGGTGGTGGAGGTGACGCCGTAGGCCATGCCCAGGCTCCCGTCCACGAGTTGGGCACCGAGCCCGGCAAGTGCCAGCAGGATCAACGTCTTCACGGCCACACCTCACGAATCCCTGGTTTTCCCATCGGGTTGGTAGGGATAGTGGGGGCGCCGTGGCCGCCACGGCAAGCAGCATTCCGAGGCGTGGACGTTTTCGTCCCGCTATACGAGAAACAGCAGGTCAGCGGCGCTCGGCCGACGTCTCAGGGATTGGTCCAGGCGGCCGGGTCATCGGTCAGCGCGCCGATCGCCTCGGGCAGCCGGCCCGACGCCACGTCGGCGAGCGTGACGCCTTCGAGGACGCTCCGCACGTTCGCGCGCAGGGCGATCCACAGGGGGAGCAGCGACTCCGCCGGGCCGCTGTAGGCGAGTTCGGGCGGCCGTACGCCGCGCACCGAGACCAGCGGGCCGTCCACCGCGCGCACCACGTCCGCGACGCTGATGTCCCGCGCGGCGCGCGCCAGCCGGTAACCGCCGTGCACCCCGCGCTGGCTGGCGACGAGTCCGCCGCGCCGCATGTCGTTCAGGATGCCTTCGAGGAACTTGTGCGGAATGTCCTGCGCCTCCGCGATGGCCTCGGCCTTCAACGGCGGGCCGTCCTGCCCGGCGGCGGCGAGCATCAGCGCCGCCCGTACCGCGTAGTCCGCCCTGGCCGAGATCCGCATGGGCTCATTATCCCGTACGGCGCGCGGGCCGCGCGGCACGCATTCCCCACCTCATCGGTAGGGAAGCTTGACGGGTGGCGCGGGCCGGGCGCAGGATGGTCGCCATGTCGTCCCCGACGCAGCAGCCGCTCGTACGCCGCAGGCATGTCGACCTCCGTCGCGTCGCCAGCGCCATCTGCCGCTGCGCGTAAGCCCCTTGGCGGCGGCCCGGCCGCCCGCCCGGCAGGACCGCGCCCCCGCGGCCGCCCCGCTCCCCTGACGCCGTAGGCGCGTACGCCCGCACACCGCGACGTACGGCTCCGAGGCCGCGTACGTCCCCGGGACCGCGTACGCCGCCGAGGCCCGCGGCGGCTCCGGACAGGGCCCCCGCACCGGACCGCAACCCCGCCACCGCACCGCGTACCGCCGCACAGCGCGTACCGCCACCGCACCGCGCACCGCCGCCGCGTGCCGCCCGCCGTACCGGCGGCGCGGGGTGACGGCGCCGCGCACCGACCACCCAGCTCACGCCGCCCGACCGAAGGGCTCCGCCATGACGACAGCGTTCCCCACCCCCGACCGGACCGAGGCCAGGACCCGCCGGGCCCCCCTCCGTCCCGCCGTACCCGGCCCCCGCCTGCGCCTGGTGGCCGACCAGCCCGAGCGGCCGCACATCGGCTACCTGGTGTTCCTGCCCGACGGCGTGGACCCGGTCGAGCTGCTGACGGCCCACGGGGTGCGCCCCGAGATCCATCCGCTGGTCCCCCGCACGCTCCCCGCCCCGGAGCGCCCGCCGGCCGAAGGCGGCACGCCGCGGAACGGCGCCCTCCACGACGGCGCCCTCCACGACGGCGCCCTCCACGACGGCGCCCTCAGGGGCGGTGTCCCGCGCGGCGGCTCCCTCCAGGGCGGCGTCCCGCGCGACGACGCGGTCCGGGTCGACCCCGACCGCCACACGGCGCATGTCGACGGCCGCGAACTGGACCTGACGTACCTGGAGTTCAGCCTTCTCGCGCATCTGGTCGCCCACCCCAGGACGGTCCACACACGCGAGGCGCTCATGGCGCGGATCTGGGGGTACGACCACATCGGCGACGGCCGCACGGTCGATGTCCATGTGGCGCGGCTGCGGCGCAAGTTGGGCACCGCCCACCGGAACCGCATCGTCACCGTCCGCCGCGTCGGCTACAAGTACCTGCCCTGAACCGCCCCGTGTGACGGGAACGGCCGGGAGCGGGCGGTGAGGCCCGCCCCCGGACGCCCCGTCCCGTGTCAGCGCCGGGCGGTCGTGCCCTGCTGGGTGAGGACCCCGGCGCCCGCCGTGCGGTCGAGCTCCGCGGGCAGGGCGGCGGCGGAGGTCTGGAGGCCGGCCGTCAGGGCGGGCGTCCAGTTCACGGTCGTCTTCAGCTTCTTCGACGCGGACGCGTTGTACGCGGCGACGACGTCGGTCACCGCGCCGTCGACGGTGTTGCCGCGCCCGGCGACGGCGCCCGTCCCGTCACCGCTGAGCAGCTGCGACACCTTCCGGTCCGAGGACAGCGTCCAGGCGTTGTACTCGGCGACGATCTGCGCCCCGGCGCGGGCGTTGACGCTGTAGCTGTGCGCGTAGCCGTTCACCTTCGCCGTGTCGTAGTGGTTGTTGTACAGGTGGATCTGCCCGATGCGGGCCAGCGGGGCGCGCTGGGTGATGCCGCGGAACACGTTGTGGTGGAGGGTGACGCGCAGCTTGCCGACGCTGTCGGTGTCGCTGCTGCCGATGAGCATCGTCTTGTCGTGGCTGTGGAACACATTGCGTTCGACGGTCACCAGGTCGGAGCCGTTGGTGATGTCGAGGGCGCCGTCGTGGACCTGGTACTTCCGCCCGAAGTACGCCGGGAGGGCGCTGTCGTGGAGCGGGGTGTCGGTGAACGTGTTGTGGTCCGCCCACACATGCGTCGCACCGCGCAGGGTGACGGAGTCGTATGCCGAGTTCCACTCGCCCTTCGAGCCGTCCGTCGGGTCCCACTGGGGGAAGCAGTCCTCGGTGGCGCTGAAGGCGAGGTTGCGGATGATGACGTTGTCGGCGTTCTGCACGGCGACGCTGCCGCCCTTGATGCCGGCGCCCGTGCCGGGCACGCCGACGAGGGTGGTGTGCGACGGGACGCGGAAGACGATGTTCTTCGCCTGCCTGGCGGCCGCGGCCTTCCGGGCGTCCTCCTGGGTTCCGGACGGCTTCTTGGAGCGGCCCCACACGGCGGGGTCGTACGCCTTCAGGTACGCGGAGAGCGAGTAGCCGGTCCCGGCGGCGTAGTCGGCGCAGGTGCTGCCGCCGTTCGCGTCGATCAGGCCCTTGACGCGGATGATGCGCGGCGCCGTACCGGGAGCGGAGAGCGCCTTCGCCAGCTCGGCGCGGTTGGTGACCGTGAAATCGCGCGCCGCGTCGGCCGCGGCGCCGCCGGTCGTACCGGAACCGGCCGCCGCCCAGCCGTCGCGGGCGGGCAGCGTCTGCCGCGCCAGGTCGGCGGCGGCACTGGCACTGGTCACGAACGGCACGGCGGCCAGCCCGGCGGCCACGACGGCCGCGGCGGAGAACAGCGCCGTACGCCGCCGGGCACGGGACCGGCGGTGGGTGGGGGATGCCACAGATGAGTCCTTGGGTTTCCAGACGACCCCGTTCGACGGGGCTTGCACCCCTCAGTCGCCACCGCCTCCGGACAGGTTGCCGCCCCCACGTCCGCGACCGCGCGGAGGGCCGTTTCCTCCCCCGGGCGGAGGCGGCCCTCGGCCGTGCGGGGGAGCGGTGTCCGGCCCGGCGGGCGATGCGCCGGGCCCGGCCGCCTGGGAGCGTCGGTGGCGCACCCCACCCGAGGCGAGGACGATCACATGAAGCCGGGCCGGCCCCCCGCCCCCGCACCCCTGGCATCCCCCCGACGACGCACCGGCACCCGCCGCCGCGGCGACGGCCGATGGGCGCGGCTGCGCCGGGTCGGCGGGTTCGGAGCCGCGGTAGCGGTGACGCCGTACCTCCTCATCAAGGTCGTCTGGTCGTTCGGCCTGCTCGTCCCCACCGAGGAGATGGCCGGCGCCGACTGGCGGGCCGTCAACGCCGTGACCGCGCTGCTCGCCGCCGTAGCCGTCGTGCTGGCGCTGGCGTTCACCCGGCCCTGGGGGGAGCGGCTGCCCGCCTGGCTGGTGGCCGTGCCCGTGTGGGCCGGTACCGGGCTGCTCGTGCCGATGCTGTGCTCGCGCCGGTGCTCGGCCCCGCCGCCATGCGCCGCGACCGGGCGGCCGGCTCCCCGGACCTGTGGGCGTACGAGCAGATCCTGGTGATGGTCTCGCTGGCGGGCGTCGGCGCGGGCCTGCCGCTGGCCCTCGTCGGATACGCCAGGGCCCGGTGGCCGCACGCCCTGCGCGGCCCGCTCGCCCTGCCGGAACCGCCGGGCGGCACACGGCGGCTGCGGGTGGCGCTCGCCGGGGCGGTCGCGGCGGGGTGCGTGCTGCTCGGCTGCGTCAAGGGGTACTGGGCGGCGGGCGGCGTCGCCGGCCTGGACGCGGGCGCGCCGGACCGGCGCGACCTGTGGTGGCACCTGCTGACGGCGAGCACGGCGGTGTGGGCGCTGGCCGGGGCGTGGGCGGTGCTGGTCGTGGCGGCGGGGCGCGGGGCACGCCGGTTCGCGCCGCCGATGGCCGTGACCTGGGTGTCGTCGGGGATGCTCTTCGCGTACGGGGTCTACGACCTCCTCACCCTGACCGGCCTGCGGCGGCCGGTGCCCGAACTCCCGCTGGCGGCGGCGGCCACCCGCGACGGCGCCATGCTCCTGGGCGTGACGATGGCCCTCACGCTCCTGCTGGCCCTCCACGACCGGCGCGGGGCCCTGCGGGGGTGAGGCTGGGGTTTGGCGCGCGGGGAAGCACCGGCTCAGCGGATGGCGGGGCGGGGAAGCCTCGGCTCAGCGGATGGCGGGGCTGCGGCGCTCGACGAGGACGACGTCGCGCCACACCCCGTGGTGGCGGCCGATGCGTTCCCGTACGCCGATGACCCGGAAGCCCGCGCGGCGGTGCACGGCGAGGCTGGCGGCGTTCTCGGGGAAGATCCCCGCCTGGACCGTCCAGACGCCGGCCGCCTCGGTGGAGTCGATCAGCGCCGCGAGCAGGGCGGAGGCGGCACCCCGGCCCCGCGCGCCGGGGTGCACGTAGACGGAGTGCTCGACCACCCCGGCGTACGCGCACCGGTCGGAGACGCGGGTCGCGGCGACCCAGCCGAGCACCGAACCGTCCGCGTCCAGCGCGGCGAAGCGGTGCTCCCGCAGCTTCGCGGCGTCGAACGCCTCCCACGTCGGCGCGGCCGTCTCGAAGGTGGCGTCGCCCTCGTCGATGCCGGCCTGGTAGATCGCCAGGACGGGCCCGGCGTGCTCCTCGCCCATCGGCACGACCCGTACGCCCGCCCGGTCACCGGTGCTGTCCATGTCCCCGCTCCCCGTGGTGCTGGTGCCGGTCAGCGCGCGGCGGCCGCGCCCGGGGCGAGCAGCCGTCCCATCGCGGCCAGTACGGACGGTTCGACCCGGTAGTACACCCAGGTCCCGCGCCGCTCGGAGGTCAGCAGCCCCGCCTCCTTGAGCTTCTTCAGGTGGTGCGAGACGGTCGGCTGGGAGACGCCCACGTCGGAGATGTCGCACACGCACGCCTCGCCCCCCTCGTGCGACGCGACCGCGGAGAACAGCCGCAGGCGGACCGGATCACCGAGGGCCTTGAACATCTTCGCGGCGTACTCGGCCTCCTCCGCGTTCATGGGCCGTTCCGCCAGCGGCGTGCAGCACGGCCGCACGCCGTCGTCGGCGGTCTCGAGCAGCGGGAGCGCCTTGGTGTTCGACATGCGTCTATGTTGACATACGTCGAACCAGCTGGACCAGGTCTGACCGGGACTCGCACGGGACCGGACCCGGACCCGGAGCCGCACGGGACCGGACCCGGACCGGACCCCGGCCCGGCGCCCCCAAGACGCGCACCCCCGGCCCAGGCGGGCGCGGCCATGGACGGCGCGGGCCGCGACCGGTCCCCCGTTCCGGTCGCGGCCCGCGAGGCGGTGCCCACGTCGGTCAGGAGCCGCAGCACCCGCCCGCCGGGGCCTGCTCGGCCGCCGCCCCGGCGGCGGCTCCGGCCGGGGCGGACGGGGCTCGCTCCGCGGCGGGCGCCGACAGCTGGACGAGCCGCGGCGCGGGCGCGCAGCATCCGTCGCCGTCGGCCTGCCGGGCGTCGGGGGCGTCGAACAGGCCGGCGCCGCCGCAGACCCCGGTCTCGGGGAGGGTGAGCTCCACGCGGTCGGCGGCCTCCAGGTCGCCGGCGATCGCGGCGGCGACCGAGCGGACCTGCTCGTAGCCGGTCATCGCCAGGAACGTCGGCGCGCGGCCGTAGGACTTCATCCCCACCAGGTACACCCCCTCCTCCGGGTGGGAGAGCTCGCGGTGGCCGTGCGGGTAGACCGTGCCGCAGGAGTGCTGGTTGGGGTCGATCAGCGGCGCCAGCCGGACCGGTGCCTGGAGGCGCTCGTCCAGACGCAGCCGGAGCTCGCCCAGGAAGGACAGGTCGGGGCGGAAACCGGTCAGCACGACGACTTCGTCCACCGCGTCCAGACGGCGCCCGTCCTCGCCGACGAGGACCACGCGTCCCGCGCCGTCCCGTTCGACCGCCTCGGTGCAAAAGCCGGTGACCGCGTCCGCGTGGCCGTCGTCGACGGCGGCCTTCGCCGCCAGGCCCAGGGCGCCCCGCGCGGGGAGCTGGTCGGCCCCGCCACCGCCGAAGGTGGCGCCCGAGATGCCCCGGCGCAGGACCCACACCGCCTTCGTCCCCGCCCCGTCCTGGGACTTCGCCAGGTCGGCGAGGGAGGCCAGGGCGGTGAACGCGGAGGCGCCGGAGCCGATCACGGCGGTGCGCCGGCCCGCGTACCGGGCGCGGACGGCGGGGTCCCCCAGGTCCGGTACCCGGTAGGAGATCCGGTCCGCGGCGGCCCTCTCGCCGAGCGCGGCGAGACCGCTGCCGCCGGCCGGGCCGGGGGTGGCCCAGGTGCCGGAGGCGTCGATGACCGCGCGGGCGAGGACCCGCTCCTCGCGGCCGTCGGTGCCGGTGGTGTGCACCACGAAGGGCTGGCGCTCGCGGTCGGCGTCCACGATCCGGTCCCGGCCGGCGCGCGAGACGCCGGTGACGGTCGAGCCGAAGCGGACGCGGTCGCCCAGGACCCCGGCCAGCGGCCGCAGGTAGAGGTCGGCCCAGTCGCCGCCGGAGGGGTAGGCGGCCGGGTCGGGCCGGGTCCAGCCGGTGGGGGCGAGGAGCTTCTCGGCGACCGGGTCGACGACCTCGCTCCAGGGGGAGAACAGACGCACGTGCGACCACTCGCGTACCGCGGTGCCGGCGCTCCGGCCGGCTTCCAGGACCAGGGGTTCGACGCCCCGGTCGACGAGGTGCGCCGCGGCGGCGAGGCCGACGGGGCCGGCCCCGATCGCGACGACGGGCAACTCGGTGGTGGCGTGCGCGTTCACGGCGACTCCTCCGGTGCTTCGACATCTGTCGATGGCTTGCGCGGCCCAGCATGACACCTGTATTGATGATCGTCAACATAGACATCCATCGAAACGAGGGGGTCGGTCGATGGAGCACATCGACGTCGCGGTGATCGGAGGAGGGCAGTCCGGACTCGCCGCCGCCCGCGCGCTGCTGCGCCGCGGACTGCGGCCTGTGGTGCTGGAGGCGTCCGGCCGTACGGCCGGGTCGTGGCCGCGCTACTACGACAGCCTCAGGCTGTTCTCGCCCGCCCGGTACAGCTCCCTGCCCGGGGTGCCGTTCCCCGGCTCGGACCCGGACCGCCACCCGCGCCGCGACGAGGTCGTCGCCTACCTCACCGCCTACGCCGCCCACCTGGGCGCCGACATCCGCACCGGCTGCCGCGTCGGCGCGGTCCGACGCCCCCGCCGCGGCGGCGGCTTCGAGGTGGAGCTGGAGGGCGGCGGCCGGCTCGCGGCGCGCGCCGTCGTGGCGGCCTCCGGGACCTTCGGGCGCCCGCACCGGCCGGCGCTGCCGGGCCTGGAGAGGTTCACCGGCCAGGTGTCGCACGCCGCCGGCTACCGGCGCCCGGCCCCCTTCGCCGACCGCCGGGTGGTCGTGGTCGGGGCGGGCAACTCCGCCGTGCAGATCGCCGTCGAACTCGCCGCCACCGCACGCGTCACGCTCGCCACCCGCGCGCCGGTGAGGTTCGCGGTGCAGCGCGTCCTCGGCCGCGACCTGCACGTCTGGCTGGCCCGCACCGGCCTGGACGCCGCGCCCCTCGGCCGGCTCCTGACGCGCCCGCCGGCGCAGCCGGTCATCGACGACGGCCGGTACCGGGCGGCCCTGGCCGCCGGACGCCCCGACCGGCGGCCGCTGTTCACCGACGCCGACGGGGCCGGGATCGCCTGGCCGGACGGGGAGCGGGAGGACGTCGACGTGATCCTGCTCGCCACCGGCTACCGTCCCGACCTGCCCTACCTCGCCCCTCTCCGCGGCGCCCTGGACGGTGACGGGAACCCCCGGCACCGCGAGGGGGTCGCCGTCGCGGTGCCGGGGCTGGCATTCGTGGGGCTGGAGTGGCAGCGCGGCCTCGCGTCGAACTCGCTGCGCGGGGTCGGCCGGGACGCGGAGCGCATCGCCCGGCACCTCGCCGCCGGCCTCCCGCGCCGGTGACCGGACCCCTCACGCCGCTTCGGCACCTGCCGACATCGGCACATGCCGACATCGGCACATGCCGATGAGCCTGCCCCGCGGTCCCGCGTTCGCCCGGCCGTCACGGGAGCCCGGCGGTCGCAGGATCACCCCACCGTCACAGGAGCCGCGCGATCGCGTGGGCGGCGTCGCGGGCCGGGCGGCCGACGCCGATGAGGGTGGCGGACGCCGGGCCGGTCCAGTCGCCGTAGCCCAGCAGGTGCAGGCGCGGTTCGCCCAGGGCGCGGGTGCCGCGGGTGGGGACGTGCCCGCGCGCGCCGCGCAGGCCGAGCGGGGCGAGATGGCCGAGCGCCGGACGGAAACCGGTGCACCAGACGATCGCGTCCGCGCCGCCGCGGCTGCCGTCGGCCCACCGGACGCCGTCGGCGGTGAGCTCGGTGAACATCGGCCTCGCCGTCAGGAGGCCGGCGTCGCGGGCGGCGCGCACGGGCGGCACGGCGACGATGTCACCGAGCGAGGCGACCCCGCCGGTGTCGCCGCGGCCTTCGTCGAGGGCGCGGCGGCGGGCGGTGGCGACGTCGAACAGCGCGCGGCCGTCGATGTCGTCGGGCAGGAAGCGGGGCGTCCGGCGCGTCGCCCACGTCACCGCGACGCCACCGGCCAGGGCGAGGTCGGCGGCGATCTGCGCGCCGGTGTTCCCGCCGCCGACCACGATGACGCGCTGCCCGGAGAAGTCGTCCGGCCGGCGGTAGCGCACGGTGTGCAGCTGCCGTCCGGTGAACAGTCCGCGGCCGGGGACGGCCGGGACGAACGGCCGCGACCAGGTGCCGGTCGCGCTGATGACGGCCCGGGCGCGCCAGGTGCCGGAGTCCGCCTCCACCAGGAGCCGGTCGCCGTCGCGGTGTACAGCCTCCACACGGGTGCCGTGCTGGACGGGCAGGGCGTACCGCTTCTCGTAGTCGGCGAGGTAGTCCACCACGTGCCCGGCGTCCGGGTAGGTCTCGCCGGGCCGGGACGGCATGAGCCGGCCGGGCAGGGAGGAGTGGCCGGCCGGGGAGAACAGGCGCAGCGAGTCCCACATGTGCTGCCAGGACCCGCCCGGCGCCGCCCCGGCGTCCAGCACGGTGAAGTCCACGCCCCGGCGGCGCAGGTGGTAGCCGGCGGCGAGCCCCGCCTGGCCGCCGCCGACCACCACCACATCGGTGTGCCGCGTCATGAACCCGCCCGTGCGGCGGTGAAGCCGCGCCGCAGGGCGAGGGACACGTACACCAGCGCGACGAGGACGGGGACCTCGATCAGCGGGCCGACCACGCCGGACAGGGCCTGGCCGGAGGTGACGCCGAAGGTGGCGATGGCGACCGCGATGGCCAGCTCGAAGTTGTTGCCGGCCGCCGTGAACGCGAGCGTCGCGGTGCGGTCGTAGGGGAGGCCGATCGCCTTGCCGAGCGCGAAGGAGCCGAACCACATCACCGCGAAGTAGACGAGGAGCGGCAGGGCGATGCGGGCCACGTCCAGCGGCTGGGAGGTGATCGTCCTTCCCTGCAGGGCGAAGAGGACGACGATCGTGAACAGCAGCCCGTACAGCGCCCACGGGCCGATCTTCGGCAGGAAGTCCCTCTCGTAGCGCTCGCGGCCCATCCTCCGCTCGCCGGTCCGGCGGGTCAGGAAGCCGGCCAGCAGGGGGACGCCCAGGAAGACGACGACGTTCCCCGCGATCTCCCCCATGGAGATGTCCAGGCGCTCGCCGGCGCCGAGGCCCAGCCGGCCGGGCAGCAGGTCGAGGTAGAACCAGCCGAGCAGGCCGAACGCCAGGACCTGGAAGACCGAGTTCAGCGCGACGAGGACGGCGGCGGCCTCGCGGTCGCCGCAGGCGAGGTCGTTCCAGATGACCACCATCGCGATGCAGCGGGCCAGGCCGACGACGATCAGGCCGGTGCGGTACTCCGGCAGGTCCGGCAGGAAGATCCACGCCAGCGCGAACATCACCGCGGGGCCGAGGACCCAGTTGACGACCAGTGAGGAGACCATCAGCCGGCGGTCACCGGTGACGGCGTCGAGCCTGTCGTAGCGGACCTTGGCCAGGACGGGATACATCATGACCAGCAGGCCCAGCGCGATCGGCAGGGAGATCCCGCCGACCTCCACCTTCGCCAGCGCGTCGTTCAGACCGGGGATCGCCCGCCCGAGTCCGAGGCCGGCCGCCATGGCGATGAGGATCCACACGGCGAGGTAGCGGTCGAGCGTGGAGAGCCTGGCGACGACGGACTCGTCCTGTGGCGTCGCGGGCGCTTCGGTGCGGGTCACGGGCAGGCCCTCTTGTTGCCGGCGGCGGTGCGGGCCTGTTCGGCGAGGTCGGCGAACTGCCCGGCGAGCCGGGCGATGACGTCGGGGCGCAGCTTGTAGTAGGTGAAGCGCCCGCACGGCTCCGTCTCGACGACGCCAGCCTCGCGCAGGACGCGGAGGTGGTTGGAGAGGTTGGTCTGCCGGGCTCCGGTCTCCTCGACGAGGTGCGTGGTGCACAGCGTCTCGCGGGCGAGCAGGGTCACGATCCGGAGCCTGAGCGGGTCGGCCAGCACCCGGATCAGATCAGTGTCGACTGACGTCATCATGGGCTGATACTGTCACATCATTTGATACTGATACCAGCCGGGGCTGACCCGTAGCCGTGCTGCCGAGGGGGGCTCCATGCCCGCCGCCCCGCCCCCTTCCCGGCCCTCCGCCGGTCCGGCCGGGCATCTGAACCCCGCACCGACCGCTCCGCCCACCCCGTGAAGGAAGAACGCATGCCCTCCGCCCCGCTCGCCTCCGTGCTGTTCGTCTGCGTCCACAACGCCGGCCGCTCGCAGATGGCCGCCGGTTTCCTCCAGCACCTCGCGGGCGACCGCGTCGAGGTCCGCTCCGCCGGCTCCGTCCCCGGCGACCAGGTCAACCCCGCGGCCGTCGAGGCGATGGCGGAGGCCGGCGTCGACATCTCCGCCGCCCGGCCGAAGGTCCTCACCACCGAGGCCGTCCAGGCGTCCGACTACGTCATCACCATGGGCTGCGGCGACGCCTGCCCGGTCTTCCCGGGCAAGAAGTACCTCGACTGGGCCCTGGAGGACCCGGCCGGCAAGGGCGTCGAAGCCGTCCGCCCCATCCGGGACCAGATCAGGACCCGCGTCGAGGCGCTCATCGCCGAGATCGACGCCCGGCAGGAGGCGTGAGCCCGGCGCCCCGCGCCACCGGGTCGCGGGGCGCCATCGCCGGCTCGCGCCCCACCACGGGCTGAACCGCACGCTCCGCGCCGCGGACGCGACCCGGCCGCCGTCGTACGAGCTGGCCCGGGCGCCCGCCCGCTGACGGGCGTGCCGGTGCCACGTACCGCCATCGCCCCCCTTGCCCGCCGGACGACGCCACTCCCGGCGGCGGGCGGCCCCCGCCCCTCCGCGCCGCCCGCGCTCCGACGGTCCCGTGGACCGTCACCGCGCCGCCCGCGCGGCCCCCGGCGGCGCGTGCCCGGTAGCCACCGTCGCGCGGCATGAGCTCCGTCCCCGGGCGGCCGTCTGAACGGCTCGTTGACGCCGACCCGGCCGCGGAGACCCGCGCGGCACGACCGGCGAGCCTCTTGCCGGCATAGCGTTCACCTCCTGTCAATGCAACGCGCACGCGTCCCTCCATTGCATTACCTTCAGGCCAGTTGCAACAATTGAGCGCCTCTGACCTGCCGTGATGCGCAGTCCCCGCAACAACAACATTGTCGAGCTCTGTAAAGCAACGTAGCGTTTCATTCATCGGAAACAGCAACCGAGCGCAGGAGACCGCGATGCAGAAGTTCGACACCCCCGCCCCCATCTCCGCCGTCCTGGAGATCCCCGCCGGCCGCGTCCAGTTCATCGCCGCCGACCGCGCGGACACCACCGTCGAGGTCCGGCCCGCCAACCCCTCCAAGAACCGGGACGTGCGGGCCGCCGAGCAGACCACCGTCCAGTACGCCGACGGAGTCCTGCGGATCCAGGCGCCCGAGCCCAAGAACCAGTTCATCGGCCCCTCCGGCGCCCTGGAGGTCACCGTCCAGCTGCCCGCCGGCTCCCGCGTCGAGGGCAGGTCCGCGGCCTCCGAGCTGCGGGGCGTCGGCCGCCTCGGGGACGTCGCGTTCGAGGGCGCGTACCACCGGATCAAGCTCGACGAGGCCACCGGCGTCCGCCTCACGGCGGTGGACGGCGACGTCGAGGTCGGCCGGCTCGGCGGTCCCGCGGAGATCAGCACCGCGAGGGGTGACATCCGGATCACCGAGGCGGTACGCGGCGCGGTCGTGCTCAGCACCCAGTCCGGCGACATCACGGTCGGCGCCGCCCCCGGCGTGTCGGCCTCGCTGGACGCCGGCACCGGCCACGGCCGTGTCAGCAACGCCCTCAAGAACGACGGCACGTCGGTGCTGGAGATCCGCGCCACCACGTCCTACGGCGACATCACCGCCACCAGCCGCTGACCGGCCACGGCACACACACGCCCCACCAGGCATACAACACCTGCCCTCAGCAAGGGCCTTGGCGCCACCGGCCCCCCGCAACGGGCCTCCACGCCCGCACACAACACCCGTCACGCGCAACGGCGGTGACGCCACCACCAACGGCCCAGACACCACCCGCAAGCCGCCACCCGCAACGCCCCACCGCACCCGCACCACCCACCACCCACCACCCACACGCGAGACCACACCCAGGGGGGACCCCATGACCGCTCACCGCACGCCCTCGACCCACCCGACGTGGACCGGCATGGTGCCGGTCGACGACACGGCGCTGGCCGTCACCGACACCGGCGGCCCCGGCATCCCCGTGGTCTACCTCAACGGCCAGTTCGCCACCCAGGGCTACTGGCGGCGCACCGTCGCCGAACTGGGCCCCGACTGGCGGCACATCACGTACGACGAGCGGGCGCGCGGCAAGTCGAAGCGCTCGGCCGACTACTCCTTCGAGGCGGCGGTCCGGGACGTCGACGCGGTCCTCGCGGCGAGGGGCGTGGACCGGGCGGTGCTCGTGGGCTGGTCCTACGGCGCGTTCGTCGCCTCGCACTGGGCCTCCCGCAACCCGGACCGCACCATCGGCGCGGTCCTGGTCGACGGCGCGTTCCCGTCCGACTGGCTGGACGAGGCGATGGAGCAGCGGATACGGAAGCTGTTCCGGCGGCTCGGCTGGGTCCTGCCGCTGCTGCGCCCCACGGGCCTCGCCCCGCGCATGAGCCCGGAGCAGCAGGCCGAGAGCAACATCGAGATCGGCAGGATCAGCCGGGAGCGCGAACTCGGCCCGGTACTGGACCGCGTCACCGTCCCGACCCGGTACGTCGTCGCGTCGGGCACGTCGTTCGGGAGCCGCGGCGAGGAGCAGGAGCGGATCCGCGCCGGCCTCGACCGGGTGACCGCCCGCAACCCGCACATCGAGATCAGCGCGAAGGTCCCGAGCAACCACGGCGCGATCCTCCGCAAGGACTACCGCGCGATCGCGGCCGCCGTACGCGAGGTGGCCGCCCTCGACCGCACGTCCGACTGAACGACGACCCCGTTGCACGACGGCACTGCTGTACGTCGCCCCTGCTGTACGACGCCCCAGCCCCCGCCGCGGAAGCGACACGGTCGGCGTGCCGGGTACGAGCGAGACGTCGGCACGTCGGCACGCCGGCCTCCACGACCGTTGTGGTCGTGGAGGCCGGCGTCGTATGCGGGGAGGACGCACTCAGGCCCTGGCACATCGGGATGTCGGCGCCCCAGCGCACGTCGGCGCCGCAGCGCACCTCCGCGCCCCAGCGCACCTCCGCGCCCCCACGCGCCGCGACGCCCCCGCGCACCTCGGCGCCCCCGGAAAGCACGTCGTGGCGGGACGCGGGCCTGGTTAAGGTTGCCGTCATGAGCGGACACCCCCGGCACAGGGCTGTGTCGCCGGCCTTGCTCGGCGTGGACCGGGCCGGGGACTGGCTGCCCGTGACGACCGGCGAGTCGGGTGCCTTCGTCTTCCGCAGCCCGGACGGCACCCGGTACGCCAAGTGCGTACCGGCCCCGGACGAGGCCGTGTTGGCGGCCGAACGCGACCGGATCGCGTGGCTGAGCGGGCGTGGCGTACCGGGCCCCCGGGTGCTCGACTGGCGGTCAGGTGAGGCGGGCGCCTGCCTGGTGACCAGTGCCGTGCGCGGCGTACCCGCCGATCGCGTGGACGCCGACGACCTGCGGGCCGCCTGGGAGGGCATCGCGGACGCGGTACGCGGGCTGCACGAGGTGCCGGTGCCGGAGTGCCCGTTCCGCCGGGACCTGGACGCCATGGTGGCCGTGGCGCGGGACGTCGTGGCCCGCGGCGCCGTGAACCCGGACTTCCTCCCCGTGGAACAGCAGCACACACCTCCCGCGGAGTTGCTGGCGCGCCTGACCCCCCAGCTGCCCCGGCGCCGTGAACAGGAGGCCGCCGACACGGTGGTCTGCCACGGGGACCTGTGCCTGCCCAACATCATCCTCGACCCGCGGACCCTGGACGTGTCGGGCTTCGTCGACCTGGGCCGACTGGGCCGGGCCGACCGCTACGCCGACCTGGCCCTGCTGCTCGCGAACGCACGCGAGACATGGGCGGACGAGGAGCGGGCCGAGGCGGCGGATACGACGTTCGCCCAGAGGTACGGCATCATCCCGGACCCCGACCGCCTCCGCTTCTACCTCCACCTCGACCCGCTCACCTGGGGCTGACGCACACGGGCGGCCGACGCGGTCAGCGGGCCGGGTGGGAACGGAAGCGGGCCAGCGAGCCGAGGGTGACGGCGGTCAGGCCCAGGAGCATGGCGACGTACGCGCCGCCGAGCCCGTTGCCGGTGCCGAGGCCGCCCTCGGCGCCGGCCGCGACCGTCCCGCCGACGGTGATGGCGGCCAGACCGGCCACGAGAGCGGTGACCGCTCCGTTCCGGCGGGCCCACGTGACGAGGCGGCCCCGCGTGCCGGTGCGGCGGGCCAGGGCCAGGCCGCCGGCCACCGAGCCGAGGAGACCGGCCAGCGCCGACAGCGACGCTCCGGCCCGGCCGGCGCTCACGGTGTAGACGCTGGCGGCGACCGGCTGGACCGACGGGTCCGCGGCCGCCGGCGCGGCGAACGCGAGAGTCCCGACCACGACGGCGACGCCCAGCGCGAGCACGGATCGAGCGGACATGAGGAACCTGCCTCTCCGAGAGGGATGAACTGGCCAAGCGGGGGATCGCAGGGGCAGAGGCACGTCCGGCCCGCCGCCGGGACCGGCGTGCCGGCCGGCCGGCGGCGCCGAGGCGCCTCGGAGGCTAGTGCGTGGCGGCGGGGCCCGGCGGCACGTGCGGGGACAGCGACCGGGCCAGGAGCAGGGTGCTCAGGGCGAACATCACCACGCCCAGCGGGACATGGAGCGAGGGCACGTGCGCCACGCCCAGCGCCACCTGCGCCGAGGCGAGGACGAGGAAACCGGTGGCGTACAGGACGGGACGGGGGGATCCGCCGCCCGGCCGCCAGGCCAGGATCGCGGCCAGCACGTACAGCAGGGTGGCGGCGTACATCACCTTCGATCCGACGTCGTGCAGCAGATAGCCGTGGGACGACGTCAGCAGCATCCCGGCGGTGACCGCCTGGAAGAAGAGGGTCAGGGTCTGCAGGGCCATGGCGGCCCTGAGGAAGGTGAGGCCGCCCCGCGCGGCCGTCGTCCGTCTGGTCATGGTCCGTCTATTCATGGTGTGGTCCCTCTCCCGTGGTGTGAGGCGGTGGATGGATGACGGGCGGCGCCGCCGGGGCGGAAGCGGACCGTCTTCCTTCCCGCCCCCGCCCCCGCCCCCGCCCCCGGCCCCGGCCCCGGTGATGCGGGCGCCGCTGCTCGCGGCAGTCGGGGCGGTGGCGGCGTCAGACCGCTGCCCGCGCCCGTGCGCGGCTTCCGGTCTCCCGCCGTACGACACGGCGGCGCCGGGACGGCATGCCCGCGGTCGGGTTGGCGACGCCCCAGGCCGCGCCCCTGCAGATCAGCTCCTTGTAGCGGGCGGCCGCCCGGCCCGTGAGGACCCTGTCCTTCGCCCGGTCGTCGGCGGTGGTGAACTGGATCAGCCCCTGCCCGCGGCCGAGGGAGACGCACTGCTGGAAGTAGCGGATGGAGACGCGGGGGACCTTGGTGCCGGTGAGACGCGCGGCGATGGCGTCGGCGGCCTGCCAGGCCATGGGGACGCCCGAGGCACAGGACATGCGCAGCGGCCTGCCGCCCGGACCGGTCGCCGTCGCCGCGTCGCCCACGGCGTACACGTCCGGGTGGGACACCGAGCGCATCGTGGCGTCGACCACGATCCGGCCGCGGTCGGCGAGTTCCAGGGTGGTGGCCTGGGCGATGGGGTGGACGGCGAAGCCGGTGGTCCAGACGGTGGCCTCGGCGGGGACGGTCCGGCCGTCGTCGGTCGTCACGGCGTCCGCCTCCACGGCGGTGACCCGGGTGTGCTCGTGGACCGTGATGCCGAGACCGTCCACCACCTTCCGCAGGTGGGCGCGGCCCTTCCCCGAGAGCCAGTCGCCGAGGGCGCCGCGGGCGACCAGCGCGACGTCCAGGTCCGGGCGGGCCTCGGCGATCTCGGTCGCGGCTTCCAGGCCGGTCAGCCCGCCGCCGACCACGACGACGGGCCGGCCGGCGGCCAGCGCGGCCAGGCGGGCGCGCAGGCGGAGGGCGCCGGGGCGGCTGGAGACCTCGTGGGCGTGTTCGGCGGTGCCGGGGACGCCCCCGCCGTCCCAGCCGCTGCCGAGGGCGTAGACGAGGGTGTCGTACTCCAGTTCCTCCCGCTCGGGGCTGCCCGCGGTGGCGACCGTCACCGTCTTGCGGTCCACGTCCAGGGCGGTGACCTTCGCGAGCCTCAGTTCCACGCCCGTCCCCGCGAACATCTCGCCGAGCGGCCGGGGCCTGAGGTCCTGGCCGGCCGCGACCTGGTGCAGCCGTACGCGCTCGACGAAGTCGGGCTCGGGGTTGACGACGGTGATGGTCACGTCCTCGCGGTGCAGTCGCCTGGCGAGGCGCCCGGCGGCGACTGCTCCGGTGTAGCCGGCTCCGAGGACGACGATGCGGTGCTGCATGTCCGTGCTCCTGTCTGGGCGGGGCCCGCCGTGGTCCGGCGTGGTGTCGCCCCTTGAACCGGGCAGCCCCGCGTTTCCTGACAGGAACGGACTGTGGCCTGCGTCACGCCCGCGTCACAGGACGTGGAGCGGCGCCCCGTGGTCCGCGGCGGCCCACTGCTCGGTCGCGCGGACGAGCTTGTCGGGGTTGGCCTGATTGCGGATCGCGACGATGCCCTCCGGGCCGACCTCCAGGCAGCTGACCGCGACGACCCGGCCGTCGACGACCGCGACGACGGCGGGCCCGCCGTTGGCGGTCGTCGCGTAGAGCTCGGGCGCGCCGCCGAGGAGGGCCCGCTTGGCCTTGCTGGGCTTGAACAGGCCGCGCAGGAACGAGGCGACCGCGAGCGCCCCCGCGAGCGGCGTCGCGCGGGCCGGGACCTTGCCGCCGCCGTCGCCGAGCGAGACGGCGTCCGCGGTGAGCAGGCGTACGAGGGGTTCGGTACGGCCGCTGGTCGCCGCGGCGAGGAACTCCTCGACGATGCGCCGGGCCGCGGCCTCGTCGATCCGGGCACGGGCCTTGCCGTCCGCGACGTGCTTCTTGGCCCGGTGGTAGATCTGCTGGCTGGCGGCCTCGGTGATGTCGAGGATCTCGGCGATCTCCCGGTGCGGATGGTCGAAGGCCTCCCGCAGCACGTACACGGCCCGCTCGTTGGGCGACAGGCGCTCCAGCAGGGCGAGGACGGCGTACGACACCGACTCACGCTGCTCGGCGGTGTCGGCCGGGCCGAGCATCGGGTCGCCGGTGAGCAGCGGCTCGGGAAGCCACTGCCCCACGTATGTCTCGCGCCGGGCGCGCGCCGAAGTCAGCTGGTTGAGGCAGATGTTGGTGAGGACCTTCGTCAGCCAGGCCTCGGGCACCTCGATCCGCCCGACGTCGGCGGCGTGCCAGCGCAGGTACGTCTCCTGCACGGCGTCGTCCGCCTCACTCGCCGAGCCGAGCAGCCGGTAGGCGATGGCCGCAAGCCGCGGCCTGGCGGCCTCGAACCGGTCCACGTCACTCGTGATCAGCCCCATGCCCCGGATCCTAGGCCCACCCCCACGAAGCCCCCCGCCCCCCAACACCCCCCACAGCGCGAGGCCCCCGAGGACCCACCCCGTGCCGACGCGTCCCCGTGGCACCGACCGGCCACCCACCCACGAACAGAAGACGCCCCACACCCTCCCAACAGGACCCGGACAACAAACAAGGCCCCGGTCACTGACCAGGGCCTTCGTTGTGGAGCGGGTGACGGGAATCGAACCCGCGCTCTGAGCTTGGGAAGCTCATGTTCTACCATTAAACTACACCCGCACAGCGGCCGGAGATCCACGCCGCATCGTCGCTCACTGTACCTCATCTGCAGCCCCCGGTGAATCGCGCCGTGGGGTTTTCGTGTGTCGGGTGGGGTGATCCCGCCCGCGAGGGTGGGGAGTTGGGGCGTAGGGTGAGGGCCGGAGTGCCGCCTGGAGCGGTGTCCTGTTGATCCCCTAATGTGGCTGTCTCGTCCACCGCTTGTTGGGGAAAGGGCTTGATGGACTCCATGGAGCGAACCGTCGTCCGGTGTGCCGAAGGGCATGTGTTCAGTACCGCGACGTTCCCGATGCAGAACCTCGGTGCCGGGAGGATCGGGCCCGGGCGGCTCATCCGCTGTCCCCGGTGCGCGCGGCTGCGGAGCGCCGTGCCCGTGGCGGCCGCCGGGGTCGCCGGGCGGGGGTAGCCCGCAGGGGCGGGGGCACCGTCCCGCCGCCCGTCGCCGCTGGTGGGAGAGCGCGCGGCGCCTGTCCGATTGGGGCGGGCCCGCGCGCTCTGCGTATCCTCGGGACGTGCTTCTCTCTGACAAGGACATCCGGGCCGAGATCGAATCCGGACGGGTGCGGATCGACCCGTACGACGAATCCATGGTGCAGCCCTCGAGCATTGACGTGCGGCTCGACCGCTACTTCCGGGTGTTCGAGAATCACCGCTACCCCCACATCGACCCTGCCGTCGAGCAGGCCGATCTCACCCGGCTGGTGGAGCCGGAGGGGGACGAGGCGTTCATCCTCCACCCGGGCGAGTTCGTGCTCGCCTCGACGTACGAGGTCATCTCCCTGCCCGAGGACATCGCGTCCCGGCTGGAGGGCAAGAGCTCGCTCGGGCGGCTTGGTCTCGTCACGCATTCGACCGCGGGTTTCATCGACCCCGGATTCTCCGGACATGTGACCCTGGAACTGTCGAACCTCGCGACCCTGCCGATCAAGCTGTGGCCGGGGATGAAGATCGGCCAGCTGTGCATGTTCCGGCTCAGCTCGCCGGCCGAGTTCCCGTACGGCAGCGAGCGGTACGGGTCCCGGTACCAGGGGCAGCGCGGGCCCACGGCCTCGCGGTCCTTCCAGAACTTCCATCGGACGCAGGTGTGAGCATGAGTGGTGTACGGGAGAACCTCACGTACGAAGGGTTCGGCCGCGCGGTGCGCGAGCTCGCCCAGACCATCGCGGACGACGGCTACGAGCCCGACATCGTGCTCAGCATCGCGCGCGGCGGGGTCTTCGTCGCCGGCGGTCTCGCCTACGCGCTGGACTGCAAGAACATCCACCTGGTGAACGTGGAGTTCTACACGGGCGTCGGCACCACCCTGGTTGCGCCGAGCGAGACCCGGTGTAGCGATCACGGGAGTGAGCTCGGCACTACGTTCGAGGTCCCTCGCAAGACCCACTGTAGTGATCCGAGTAAAGCACAGCGGGTAGGGGCGCGGTGCGGCTATCGCTCGACTCCCCGCACGGCACCCGTCGCCAGGGCCGCGCGCCGGCCCCAGTGCGGCCGTATCTAACCCCCCAGACGTCCCCAGAGCTGCGAGAGACCATGACTGCCGTACGCGAGAACCTGACCTACGAGAAGTTCGGCGCGGCTGTGCGCGAGCTTGCCCAGACGATCGCCGACGATGGGTACGAGCCGGACGTCGTGCTGAGCATCGCCCGCGGCGGTGTCTTCGTCGCCGGCGGTCTGGCGTACGCGCTGGACTGCAAAAACATCCATCTGGTAAACGTCGAGTTTTACACTGGAGTCGGTCAGACTCTCGAAATGCCAGTAATGCTAGCCCCGGTGCCGAATGCGATCGACTTTTCTAATAAGAAAGTCCTGATCGCGGATGACGTCGCCGATACGGGTAAGACGCTCAAGCTGGTGCATGACTTCTGCCTCGATCACGTCGCCGAAGTGCGGTCCGCTGTGATTTACGAGAAGTCGCACAGCCTTGTGAAGTGCGAGTATGTGTGGAAGCGCACCGATGAATGGATTAATTTCCCGTGGAGCGTTGAACCGCCTGTCGTAAAGCGTGCGGGACAGGTGCTTGACGCCTAAAGCGGTGAAATGAGTTCGCCCGCCGAGCCGTGAGCGGCTGCGACGGGCGTCTCGGAGGTGGAGCAGGGAGCGCCGTACTCAGGCGCGCAGCGAGCGATCGGCGATCCGGCCGACGTGCTCGTTGAACACCTTCTCAGCGTGGGGCGTGATCGTTTTCAGGGCCACCATGCCCGTGAGGATCACGTCGCAGAGTTCGGCCTGCACGTCGTCCCATGTGTGACTGTTGCCCTTGCGGGGGTTGGACCCGTAGGCGCCGTGAACGGCTTCGGCGACCTCGCCGGCCTCCTCGACGATCTTCAGCACGCGGAGAAGCGGGGCGATGTCGGCGGGCGCGGCGCTCTTGTCGTCGAGCCATGCGACGAGCTTTTCGACGGTGTCCCAGGTGCCTTGCATGGGTGGTGCTCCGTGTTCTCTTCGGGGTCCGGTGGTCACGAGGTCTGCGTGCGCGGTGCGGGGTCGGTGCGGTTGTTGACGCTACCGGGGGCGACCGTGAGCTCGTCGGCGATTCGGCGCGCTACGTCCGGAGGGGTGGTGTTGGTGGTGTCGAGTAGCAGTACGCGTACTCCGAGCGTCGTGAGCGTCTGTGCAGCCTTGGCGTAGAGCTCGACCTCGCGAGTCGGCCCGGCGGGGTCATCGTGGAAGCGATGGCGTTTGCCGCGTTCGGCGAGGCGCGCGGCGATGGCGTCGGGGGCGGCGGTGAGTATCACGGCGAGGTTGGGCAGCAGGACGTGCCGGTTCAGCGCGAGCACGAACGGCTCGGGCACGCCGTCGAGCTGTTGCAGAACAAGGCTCGATGCGAGGTAGCGGTCGCACACCACGGTCGCACCAGTGCTGAGCATCGGGTCGACCTCGACCTCGATGTGCTCGTACCGGTTCGCAGCGACGAGACAGGCGAGGGCACGGCCGTGAATGTGGTTCGCCTTGGCGCGGGTGAACTCGCCGAGTTCGCTCGTTGAGGGTTCAGTCGTCCTGTAGACGTCGAGGCCGCGGTCGGTCAGCAGCCGGCCGAGCTCCGCGACGGTGGTCGACTTGCCGACGGCGCTCGGGCCGTCGACGGTGAGGAACATCCCACGATGCGTGCTCGTCACGCGACGACCCCCATACGGTTGCGGTCGTGCTGCTCGCGGGTGAGGTTGGCGAGTGTGGCGCGCAGCTTGGGGAGAGGGACGGTGCCGAACTGGACGCCGACGGAGAAGTTGAACTCGTCTCGGGCGCGCATACTTTCGTCGGCGCCGTCGGCGGTGAGGTCGACGTCGGAGTACGCGAGCAGTGTCTCGGGTTGGTGTCCGGCGTCGGTGAGCGTCTTCCAGATCGGCGTTCCGGGGTAGGGGCGGAACTCGAACACGCTCGCTCGGAAACGTCCCGGGGTTCGGTCGGCGATGGTCCACAGGTTGTGGATGTGGCGCACGGTGGCGTCGAGGTCTTCCTGCTCCTCTCCGGGGTAGCCGAGGATGAAATAGCCCTTGACGCCGATGCCGCGTTCGAGCAGGCGGGCGGCGACGTGCTCGGTCATCTGTGCCGTGATCCGCTTGTCCATGCCGGCGAGCACGCGGTCGCTGCCTGACTCGATGCCGAGGGCGACCTCGCGGAGACCGTTGGCCTTGAGGGTGTCGAGCATGGCGTCGTCGAGTTTGTCGAACACGTTGATTCGCCCGGTGGCGTCCCACACGTACCGGTCGCCGATCTTGTGTCGGGTGAACGCCTCCATCTGCGGCAGGATCACCCGCTTAGCGCCGAGGAACAGGTCGTCGACGAACCGGTACGCGGTCGTCCCGTAGGTCTGGTGCAGGTGGTCGAGCTCGTCGACGATGCCCTCGGGTGAGCGGGGCCTGATCTTGATGTCGGGGTTCGCCGAGACGGCGGCGCCGCAGAACCCGCAGTCGTACGGGCAGCCCCGGCTGCCGACGATGTTCGCCTCGGTCCGGCCGTCGTCGGCGATGTAGGGGTCTTGCGGCAGGAACTCGCGGTTCACGAGCGGTAGGGCGTCGATATCCGGGCTGAGCCAGTGCGCGGCCTTGTCGCGCGGGATGCCGGCCGCGTGGGTGCCGAGCAGGCGGTCGCGCCACATGACCCCGGGCAGCTCGGCGCGGCGGCGCTTGTCGGCGAGCAGGGCGGCGACGCGGGTTTCGCCCTCGCCGATCACCAGTGCTTGGAGATTGACCATGCGGGGATCGTCGAGGATGCGGGCGGGCATCGCGCGGGCGTGGTGTCCCCCGACCATGAGCGCGATACCGGGGTCGAGGCCGGCAGCGATCCGGGCGGACATCTCATAGGTGGGGGCGAGCAGGTTCATTCCCACCCAGCGGGGGCGGACGGTGTTGATCAGGCGCGCCGTGTCGTCGACGCCGAGGCCGTGCGCCTCGGCGTCCAGGACTCCGACGTTGAAACCGGCCTGCTGTGCGTAGGTGGCGATGTAGGCCATGCCCAGCACGGGCAGCGTGTAGTCGTTCGTCCGGGGCCGCAGGCTGTAGTCGCGTAGCGGCGCGTTCACGAACAGGGCGTCGAGGATGCGGTGCGGGTCGGCGCCGGCGATCAGATCAGGAGCGGTGCGTACGTCCTCCGTGGCCGTTAAGGTCATGGCTCCCCCATGTGAGAGTGAACAGGGTTAGGGCGTGCAGTTGGTTGCGAGCGGGCGCCCATCGGCGCCACAGGGCCTCGAACTCTCGGTCGGAGCTTGGGAAGCTGAGACCCGGGGCCGCTTTGCCGGCCCATGTCCGCACGGCGAGGTCGCCGTGCGGATAGATCGAGAAGTCACCGGTGAAGTCGGCCGCGGCTGCTGCTGCGGTCCACGGACCGATGCGGGGGACCTCGTCGAGTTCTTTGATCAGGCGCTCGGGGTCGAGGGTCGTCCAGTGCTCGCCGCGCTCTAGGTACGCCTCGGCGGCTGCGCGCAGCGCCGTGCGGTTGAACATCGCGCCGACGGCTGCGAAACCGTCGTCCGATAGGCCGAGGATCGTCTCGGGGGTCGGGGTGAGGGCGAGCTCGCCGGCTGGGGTGGTGAAGCTGCGCCCGTACGCGCGGTAGAAGGAGTGGTGTCGCTTGCGGGCCTGCTTCGCGGTGACGACCTGCCGGAAGATCGCCGTAACGATCGCGTCCCACAGTGAGGGATTGGTGAGTCGGGCGACGGTGCCCAGACGCACCAACGCATCGAGCAGTGGGGAGGGTTCGGGCGCGGTCGGGAGGTCGATGGGGGAGGTGTAGGCGACGGGCGGCGGCTCGACGGAGTCACCTCCCAGGGGGCGCAGCAGCAGGTGCTCGCGCTGCTGGTCCCACACGGCGAGCCATGCCGCGCCCTGGTGCTCGACGAGGCGGGCCTGCCCACCGTCGGGGGTCGTGCGCCATGCCGGGTGTTCGGTGATGATCGTGGTGCTCATGAACCCAATTCCGTTCGCCGCTTGCTGAGTTGACCGTCACAGTCTGCGGAACCAGCCGACGCCGAGGGCGCGAAACAACGGGGGCGCACGTCAGCTCGGCGCGTTGCCGCACGGGGCTATATCAGGCTTGCGGGGACGTTCGTCCGCAGACCGATGCGGCCGGTGAAAAGGCGCTGATCTTGAGGCAGGGCCGGCAGGTTGGGATCGAGGTTGACGCGCGCGAATGTGAAGCCGCGGAACCGCACGAGCGTTTGCCAGCCCCTCGGCGGTGGAGGCATGTTCAGCGCCGTGTCGGGATGCCCGTAGTCCAATGCCCAGATGGGCGGGACGTAGTGAAGCAGCCGGCCGGCGTCCGGGTAGGCGTGTCCATAGGCCAGGCCGAGCCCGTGCGCGAGGCCGAGCAGCAACCGCTCGACGGTGACCGTTGAACCGTTCCAACCGACCTCGGGATGACTGATCCGCACGTGCGGGTTACCGCTGCTGTCTCGGCCGTACCCGATCACGAGCTCGCAGAGGAACGAAGCGTCCGGCGTGACCGCGCGAGGCATGATCACGCTCACGAGTCACACCAGCCCTGCCCCATGAGGCACATGGAAGGAATGGGCAACCTTGCCGTGTTGACGCTGATCACACCGGTTGAGGCGTGCATACCCTCGCCCTCCCTCAGCAGTGAATCGGTGCCGGTCTCGTTGAGACGGCCCGTTCGGTGCTCCGGGAACGTAGCGCGAGCGACAGTTGCGTATCAACCGTTTGACGTCTAATGAGTGAGACGGCATATGACAAAGGTTGATACGAGCAACGAACGCGGCCCCCCGCCGGTTGGCGGGGGGCCGCTCGTGCTGGCGGGGGTTAGATCAGGTTGTCGAACTCGCCATCCTTGGCACCCAGCAGAAAGGCGAGCAGCTTCTCGCGGCTCGTGTGCACGATCACGCCGGGATTGTCGCTCTCGCGCATCAGGATTTCGCCGCCGTGCTCGGCGAGCTCCAGGCAGTTGCCCTCAGAGTCCGTCGAGTATGAGGACTTTTGCCACTTGATTTCCACTATTCCCACGCCTTCATACTTGTTGTGCAATTTCGCGGATAAAGTCGCGCGTTTGTTCAGGATCGAGCGATTTCTCTTCGGTGCGATCAAGAACGGCTCGATAGTTAGCGAGACGCGTTTCAGCGTCCAGGAACGCGGGGCCGTGCGGCGTGTCCGTCTGCACCGTGTCGAGCTGGGGCACTACCCCGTACACATAGAGTGTCGAGCTTCCGGCGTTCGGGAAACCTCCGACGTGAAACGGGATGACGCGTACGGTCACGTTGTCTCGTTCGGACTGCTTCAGCAGGTAGTCGAGCTGGGCGCGAGCGATCTCGCGGCCACCGAACGTCATCCGCAGTGCGGCCTCGTGGATCAGGAAAGTACAGGTCGGCGGGTTCGGGCGGTCGAGCACGTCGCGGCGCTTCAAACGGTGTGAGAGTCGACGTCGAAGATCTATCGGGCTGAGCGGTGGAACGGCTTCCTCGAAAACGGCCCGAGCGTAGTCCTCGGTCTGGAGCAGGCCAGGCATGTGCATGATCTGAACGGCGCGAAGCGCACGCGCGTGGTGCTCCAGCTCGGCCAGATCGAGCGCGCCGGCAGAAAGGTCGTTCCGGTAGTCCTCCCACCACCCCTTCCCGCGCTCCTCTGCCATGTCCGCGAGTGCGTCGACGTACTTCTCATCCGGGCATCCGTACAGGCTCGCCCACGTGCGCACGCGTTCACCGCTCACGCCGAAGCGGCCCGATTCGGTGTTGCTGATGCTCGTCCGATCGGTGCTGAGCAGCGCACCCGCGTCGACGAGCGATAGGCCGGCGTGCTCCCTGAGCTTGCGCAGCTCCGCACCGAGCCGACGCTGCCGCGCGGTCGGGGCCTTCCTGGGTGGCATGGGTTCCCCTCCTGTCGGGTCTCAGTGTGGCTCGTGTCCTAACAGGGGTCCACCTCGTTGCAAGAGTGAGCCCGAGGGGTACCACTGTTGATACGCACACGCTACCGTCTTCACAGCACCGCGCAGCCTGCCGGTAAAACCGCAGTGCAGCCACGGCGCGGCGTGCTTTAGCACGCCCGCGCTCCCCCCATGTGGCCGAAGCCACGGTGGCAAGCAGCGCGAGCTACGGATCGCGTTGGGAGACGACGACATGACGAACACAGCCTTAGTACCTCCCACACCGCCGGGTGTGACGGGCGTGAGCTACCGGTTCATCGCCCGAAACCTGCCCACTACGCCGAAGATCGCCCGAGACTTGGTGGCCGCGCTGCTCCGGACCGCGAATCTGTCGCGGCTCGTCGAGCCGGCCCGGGTCTGCACCTCCGAGGTGGTCACTAACGCCCATTGGCACAGCCGTACGCCCTTCATCACGCTCGACGTGGCCCTCGGGCGTTGGTCTACGACCGTGGTCGTACGCGACAACAACCCGAACGAGCTGCCGCTGCTCGTTCCCGCAGACCGATACGCCCACGACGAGCACGAGCACGGGCGCGGCCTGCTGCTGGTGAACGCCCTCGCCGACCACTGGAGCGTTCGAGTCCTGGGTGATCACGCCAAGGCGGTCTATTTCACGCTCGTCGATCACGAAGGGAGCGCCGCCGCATGATGTCCAACGACCGTGTGTTCTGGGGAGTGCTGATCCTCTCCGTGTGCGCCTTACTGTTCGCGCTGCTGATCATGTGGGCGCTGCTGCCCAACCCGCACAGGGGTTTCACGCCGCCGCCGCTGGACCGGGACGGGTACACCTACACCTGCTTCTGCTGGCAGGACACCGTGCGCGTCACGATCCTCGCCGAGCCACCGCCCAAGAGGAAGCACGCGCGCCACGCACGCGCCCCACAAACCCACCGCCTCCGCCCGAACTCGTCTCCCAACGCGGGGGCGGACGGCGGCAGGGAAGGGGGGATAGTTCCCATGCCCGCGTCTGTGTAAGTCGTGCGCATGGTGACCCCCTAGAGAGGACCCTCGACGTTCCGCGGCCGTCGAGGGTCCTCTCGCATGTCCAGCAACGACAAAGAGCGCCCCCGCTTCCGGCACGAGGCCGGCAGCGGGGGCGCGGGTGTCTACGGTTCGTCGTCGGGAGCGATACGGCGCGTGCGCTCGTCGACTCGGTCGACCGCGTCACGCAGCGATGCTCCGGAATTGGGGTGCAGCTCGTGCTCGACGCTCTTGAGTTGGGCCTCGATGATGCCGAGCCGGGCCATGACGCCGGGGCGGGCGGGCACACCCGGGCGGGCCGGTGTTCCCTGCCAGTCGTCGACGAAGTCCTCGACCTTGCCGGCGATGCGGCGCACGGATCGAGTCGCCCGCCATACGAGGGTGAGCGCACCCGTGATGGCAACGACCGCGCCGCACCAGATCACCGCGGCGTCGAGGGAAGCGACGCCGGTCGTTGCTGCGCTCACTCGGTGGGGTCCTCCTTTCGGGACAGGGCGAGCAGCCGGTCGTCGGCGGTCGGCTCGGCGCGGAGCCATGCGGGCAGTAGGGCCTGTACGCCGGGCAGGCTCATCACGCGGGCCAGTCCGCCGGCGACGGCGAGCGCGCCGGCGACCCACGGGAGGGATGCGGGGATGCCGGACGCGTCGACGATGGCCGGCAGCAGTACGGCCAGGGCGACCGCGGTCTGCACGATGGTGCGGGCGGTGCGACGGTTGGCGTCGGTCATGGGTTGTACCTCACTTCATGAAAAGGGGAACGGGCCGCCTGCGGTGTGCGGGCGGCCCGTGGTTGGGGCGGTCGGGGGTCAGACCTTGGGGACCTTCAGCGCGTCCCAGGAAGCGCGGCCGGGCCACCCGTCGGCGTCGTCGCCGCGGTAGCCGAGGTGGCGCTGCCACTGGGCGTAGGACTGGCGGTCAGCCTCGGTCCACTGGGGGCCGGGGCCCTCGCGGTAGGCGGAGCAGCCGACGGCGACGAGTCGCCGCCCCATGGCGGTGATGATCGGCGAGCGGGGGTGCTTCTTGAACCACTCGACGCCGGGGAACGGCTCGTACGCCGGCGGCTTGGGCTTGGGCTGCGTGGTGCCGCCGGGACGCGGGGCGCCCTTCTGCACCCATCCGTACAGCGCCGGTCCGGGGCAGGCAGTCGCGTATCCGTCGCGGTGTCCCTTGATCTCGTTACCGGCGCCGCCGCTCTTGCGCAGCCACTCGACGGCGTCGCGCAGCCCGGCGAGCTGCTTGTCGGTCGGGGTCGTCAGGCCGGAGCTGCCGACCATGGCGCACACGGCGTAGTGCGCGGAGTTGAGCGAGCTGCTCCCGTTGGCGCCGGTCTTCTTGTGGGCGCCGCGCCCCTCGTACACATAGCCATGCGGGCAGACGATCGCGTTGTACGCGATGTCGCTGTAGTTCTCCTTGGTGTTGGCGAGGTGGCTCGCCTGTATGGCGCGGACGCGGCCGGCGCACTGGTCGTGGTTCTGGGGGCGGGCCAGGGACGCCGGCACGGCGGTGCCCTCATAGTGGATCTTCACGCCGCGTGTGCTGGGCACGTAGGTGAGCGCGTAGCGGGAGGGACGGGCGCCCCACTGGGCACGGGTCACGAACTGCAAGAGGCCCTCCTCGGGCATGAGAAAAGCCCCGGGCCGGATTGGCTCGGGGCTGCGGTTGGGGCGGGTCAGGCCAGGGCGCACCAGAAGCGGTTGGCGCCGTTCTCCATGGCGGCGACGTTGATCGAGGCCGGGGCCGAGGCGGCGCCGGTCGAGTAGACGCCGAAGCGGCGAACCACTGTGTATCCGAACTGGTTCGGCGGGGAGCCGGCGCCCGATTCGGCGGCGAGCAGCATCGGGCCGTCGCCGGTCGTGGTGTTGTACTGGAGTCGCCAGGCCACGTAGTAGATACCGGCCGCGGCCGAGTACGCGGCGGTCAGTGGCGAGCTGATCGTCGCGCCGCCGGCGGTGTGCACCTCGGCCGGCTCGTACGCGGCGGTGGACATGTCACCGGTCGCTGCAACGCGGGTGCCGGCGCTGTTGTAGATCGCTGCCCACGATCCCGCAGTGAGTCCGCCGGCGTAACCGGTCGCGAACCAGACGACGCGGTTAATCGTCGCCGGCGCCCGAAGGATCACGGCAGTAACTCGGATCGGGCCCGAGCCGGGGTAAAGGGCAGTCGACTGCCCGAGCACGGGGTCGAATGCCCACGCGAGCAGTCCGTGATCGGCGGGCGCCCATTCGCCGGCGAACGCAGCGGCGTCCACGTACGACTTCCGGGCGAGGTGGTTCGCGGTCGTCGGGGCCGCGGTCGACGAGGGCACTGTGCTGAACGTCTTGGCGCCGCTGATCGTCTGCGTGCCGGCGAGCAGTACCGCGGTGCCGGCGGCCTCCGCTCCCACATCAGCGGCGGTGTGGGTGTGCGTGGCCGAGGCTGCGCCGACGTCGCCGGCGTTCAGGACGACGTCGCCCTGCTTGCCGTTGACGGACGTGACTGCGCCGCCGCCCGAAGTGGCGGGGAGCTGTGCAGTGGGCACCTTGCCGTCGGCGCCGAGGGTAGCGACGCCGCCGGCGGCGCCGGCCGCAGTGCTCGGGATCGCGCCGACATCAGCGGCAGCGAGGACGATGTCGGCGGCCGACCGGCCGTTGACCGACTGGACGACGCCGGCCGGCCCCGTGGCTCCGGCGGGTCCGGCTGGACCCCGGGGGCCGGCAGGCCCGACGGGGCCCTGATCTCCCTCGGCCCCGGCGGGCCCGACGAGCGACGCGAGCCACTGCTGCTCGGTTCCGGTGAACCCCTCCGCGACGGCGACCTCGTACGCCGAGGCGCCCCGGACGGCGACGTACTGCGGCTTGCTCGGGTCACGCGGGGCGACGTCGGCGAGGTCGACCTCGGGCTGCTCAGCCGGTAGCAGCAGCGCGTACGAGCGGCCCGGCTGGACGCCGGCGAGCTGCTCGCTCACGGTGTACGACCAGCCGGCCGGGTCCATGCCCGGCGCGTCGGTGGCTGGCAGCGTGACCTCGAACGCGCCTTGTGCGTCGAGCTGCACGACGACCGGGCCACCGAGGATGACGTCGGACTGCGGAAAGGTGATTTGCGAGGGGGCTCGGAACGTCAGGCTTCCCGACAGGGGGCGCCCGTCGGGGAAGAGGAATCGTCCACGCACGGTGACGGTGGGGATGTTCTCGGGCAGCACTGCGCGGGGCCCTCCTAGTTGGCTTCGTCGGCGGTGATGGTGTTGACGCCCCAGAGGCCACGCACGCGAAGGGTGCACACTCCAGTGCCGCCAGTGCGGCGGGCCCACATCACGACCGAGACGTCACGGCCGTACGGGAAGTCGGCCGCGGGCAGCACAACGCGCTCGTTCACGTCCCGAATGGTTGCCGAGCTCGACAGGGTCCATGTGGGCCCGTACTGCGTGCCACCGATGCGCATAAGCACCTGTGCGGACGTGCCGGATGGGCCGGAAAGCTGCATGTTGACCCGCAGCACCTTGTGCTGCGTGAGCATCTGCCCGGAGTAGAGCGCGAACTCTTCGTCGTTCGTGAAGTTGATCAGGGGAGCACAGGGAATCGGCACCCACGGGCGGCCGAGGTGACCGTCGGCAAACGCGTCATCCATCACGATCACTTGGCCGGATCGTGAGAACGTGCGGATCATCTGTCCACCAGTGTTGACGTCGTCGCCGACGGTTAGGGCTGGCGTTCCGTTCTCGCGGCCCATGCCGACGGCCCAATCGCCTTCGGGGGTCTGGCCCGAGATGAACACCCGGTTCCCGTTCGGTGCCTGTGCGATCAGGCGCCCGCCTTCACCAATGACGACGTCGCCGTGCAGGACCTCGGTTAGAGCGGGGCGGATCTGCGAGCGGCCGGCGAGCTCGCGCACCTTGCGTTCGAGCTCGCGGATTCGGTCGAGCAGGTCTTGCGGGATCGCAGCCACTAGGCGGCCTCCAAGTACAGGCGGGCGGTTTCGGGCCGGCCGCGGAGGGGCGGGGAGATCGCGAGGCCAACGACGCGGTACCGCTCGTCGAGGCCCTCGGACCACCACAGATCGCGAATGCGGAGTCGGATCGTTGCGCCGAGCAGGGCCGGCGACAGGGCGACGCGGTCGAGTGCGACGGTCACCTCGGGGATGGTGCGCGGGTGCAGCGAGGCGGCGAGGTCTGCCCGAGCGTGGGCGGCGAGGGTGGCCGGCTCGGTCACGGTGGAGTAGTCCGAGGTCCCGTCCAGCCGCGGCCAACCGGCCGCGAGCTCGCCCTCGTCGACGAGCAGCTCGGACATGATCGGTACTGATTCCGCGGCTTGGTTGCGGTTGTCCGACGCTCCGCGCGACTGCCAGACGTTGGCCTGCACGGTGGCGTCGATCGGCCACCCGTAGGCGAGCACGGGCCCGGGGTGGTCGAGCACGATCTCGGACGTGCCGGCCCGGATGGTCGGCGAGCCGACCATTAGCCGCTTGACCCGCCGGCCGCTTCCTGGGTCGCGGTGACTGGCGATGCGCCACTCGAACCCGTCCTCGACGGCGCCGAGTTGGTCGATCAGTTCACGGATGCGGGGTTGGTCGTAGCGGCTGTACGTACGGTCGCGCAGCACTCCGGACAGCTCGGGCCCGTACTCGATGCCGATGTCGCCCCCGGGCAGGCCGGCGGCGTAGTCGAGCAGCGCGCGGACGAGGTCGAATTGATCGGTCTGCTTGGCCTCTTGGGTGTGGAACAGCACGCGGTGGTCGAGGTAGCTCGCCCACCCGCCGGCCTGCATCTGTAGGCCGAGGAACCCGCGCTCGTTGCTGGTGAGGTTGGCAGTCCACAGCACGCCGCCCCACCAGATTTCGGTACCCCGCTCGATCCACAGGGCCGTACGGCCGGGGACGACCGCGGCCCGTGCTCGGTCGGCAAGCTGCCGGTTCGGTATCGGGATGGTTGCCGAGGCGGCGCCTACCTTGCCGATGTAGTCGTCGAGAGACACGTCGGTGAGCGGCAGCGCGTCGAGGACCTGATCGGACCGGAGATCGCACAGCAGCGCCCGGTACGTGGGAGCGGGCAACGGGCCACCCCCTTACGCGTCGAGCGGGTACTGCACCCCGGACAGAGCGGCCCAGGTGGTCACGCCTGTACTGCTGATCAGCCGCAGTTGCCCGGACGTCTGTGCGTCGAGCTTGATGTCGACGCCGCCGGCGGCGATCGGTAGGGAGGTGAGCGAGGCCGGCCGGCAGTTCGCCGGCAGGACCGAGGCGAGCAGGTTTCCGCTGTTGGGGATCGTGCCGGACGTCGTCCACGACACGCCGCCCCGGAGCTGTAGGAACGGAACGCCGGCGATGGTGATGCGCCGGTACCGCACGGCGCCCTGCGCGTTGCCGTTGTTCGAGAAGCCAGAAGCGAGGGTTACCGCGGTCCATCCCACGGACGGTGTGAGCGGTTGCCACGCCGTACCGTCCCACCGGTCAAGGCCGGTGCCGTTGTCACGGTACTGGCCCGGGTAGGCGCCGGTGAACGACGTTCCCCACCCGCGCGGGATGATCCCGCCGTACGAGGCGGTGTACCGGCGGCGGTCGGCAAGCGCGCTATTCCAGATGATTCCGCCCGTGCCGGCCGAGGCGCCGGCCGGCACGGTGATATCCCACAGCCGCAGCGCGCCGGCCGGGAGCGTCGGCGGGGTCGGCGTCGCGTTCGCCGCTCCCTGCCTGATCTCGATGGCGACCGCGGTCTGCTCGTCGGTGTCGTACAGCTCGTCGTACACCTTGAGCACCACCGAGTCGATGCGGGCGTACTGCGCGTGGCCGTCGGCGAGCGTGAGCGTCTCGGGACTGGTGACAGCCACCGGGTACGCCCCTTGCGTGGTTGTCCCCTGCACGATGGCGCGGCCGGTGCCGATCTGCACCTGCATGGGCCCGGCGCCGGTCGCGGCGAGGGGGTCGCCGCCGGCGATCACGCCGTCGCGGCTCGTCATGGGGGACTCGGGCACCATCGTGCCCAGTGGCACGAGGCGCGTATCTGCGCGGGTCTGCCCCGTCGATAGCAGCCATCCGGCGCGCACGGTCACAGGCAGGCCACCTCCTTACCAGTAGGCCGAGCGCCACCTGATCGAGCAGGAAGCGCGCGGGTCCTCGGACCCCGGGGCGGCGCGGAAGGCGAGCGAGGCCGTGCCCGGGGTGAGGGTGAACGTGTTCTCTGGGACGCTGCGCGCGGTCACGGTGTAGAGCCGGCTCGCGGTGCGATTGAGCGTCACCGTGCCGGCCGCGGTGTCGACGAGCAGCGTGTCGTCGGCGGCGAGTTCAATGTCGTATTCGAGGACGTCGCCGGTACGGAGATTCGTGATCGAGGGCAGCGCCACGGGCCCGCGGAAGGTGATCAGCGGATGCGTGATCGCGTCGCCTTCATTGAGGGCGGCGACGGTGCCCGTACTGCCTGGCTCGCCGAAGATGAGCGGGTACGCGAGGTGCTCGGGCCCGGGGTCGAGGTGCCAGTCGAGGCCGGCCTCGGGCATGGGCAGTCGGGTCTCGACCTGCTGCTCGACGAGGGCGTACCGACGCGGGTCGGATGCCTCCCACTGGATCGCTGCTCCGGTGATCGTGCCGACCCGGTAACTGAGGCCGACGGGCACGGCGCGGCGTACGACGCGAGCGCCGGCGAGCAGCGGCCCGCGGTCGTCGAGCCACACGACGAGCGGCAGCTCGTCGTCGACGACCGCGGTCGCGGCATTGAGCGCGCGCAGTGTGGCCCCGATGGTCGAGGCTGGCGCGCGCACGATCATGTCGTCGACGGTGATCGTGCGCGGTTGCGCGAGCAGGCGTCCGGGGTAACTCCCGTGGGCGTCGCTGCGGTTGACGCTTCCGGCGTCGAGGGCGGGGAGTTCCTCCCAGCCTGAGAGGGTGCGCCACCGGAACGGGGTACCGGGGCCGAGCAGCAGCTCGTCGCCGTACTGGATGTGCCCGGGGGCGGTCACACGGTCGCCCGCGGCCATGTCTCACCCCCTCTGCTTCATGTGCCAGGCGAGCGCGGCGGCGTTCTGCTCGGGCGTGCCGGTGTCCGCGGCGTGCCAGTGCTCGATACGGACCGTGGGGCCGGCTGGCGCAGCAAAGCCGAGTCCGCCCTGCACGCCGTAGGGCGCGGCGGCGGCCGAGGCAAGGGCCGGCATCCTCGGGGAGGGAATGAGCGTGCGCATGGTGCGGTCGACCGCGCCCTGCCCCGAGCGGATGCCCTTGACGACGCCGGCGGGAATCCACCGTCCGACGTCACGCGCCATAACTCGCGACGGTGAGCTGATACCGAGTGCCTTTGCAATCGGCCCAGGAATCATATTCTTGGCGAAAGAGATCAGCTTTCCCTTTAGCCACGATCCCATATTCTTGACGCCGTTATACAAACCGCGGATCAGATCCGCACCCTTGTCGTACAGCATCGAGCCGAAGTCGCCGAAGTACCCGACGATCTTTCCGGGCAGTCCGCGCACGTACGCGAGCATTTCGCCCGCCTTAGTCTTCGTTCCCTCCTTAATGGACTGCCAGTGCTTGATAATCAGCCCGATCAGGGTGAAATTGACAAAAAAAGAGACTAGCTTTCCGGGGAGCCCCTTTACGTATTCGACTGTCCCATCCCAGACGCGCTTAGTTCCCGTCTTGATGGAATCCCAATGCTTGATGATCAGGCCAACCAAAGTGAAGTTGAGGAAGAACTCGACGAGCTTTCCGCCAACCCACTTGATCTTTTCCCAAACCCAATTCCAGGCCGCGAGAGTGGCGCTCTTGATCGCATCCCAGTTCGAGACGACCAGTGCGACCAGACCGACTACCGCGGCGATCACGAGCGCGACAGGGCCCATGGCGATCAGCCAGGCAGCGGCCATGCGGCCGGCCTGTATGAGCGACTGCGAGCCCATGAGCACCCACGCGCCCGCCACCCGCAGCGCCGTACCGCCGGCCGCTACACCCTGTGCGATCCAGCCGGCGACGATGATTGCGTTCGTGGCGACGAACCGCGCTGCTGCCGTGACGCCGGCCGCGGTCTGCGTGGCCCAGCTCGTCACCGTGGCGACCGACGTCGTGTACGCCTGCGTCGCAAGGCCGATCAGCGCCGGCAGCATGACGAGCGTGATGATGCCGGCGACGATGCCGAACGCGACGCCGTGCTCGGACACGAAACCCGCGCCGGCCGCAAAGGCAGAGCCAACGGCGACCGCGCCATCGGCCGCAGCCGACAGGGCCGGTACGACGAGGTTCCCGACCACGCTTACAAAGCCGTGCTCAAGGGTGCGGGTGAATTCCGTAACGCGCGTGGATGCGTTATCCCGCATCGTGTCGCCAGCTTTTTTCGCTGCCCCATCGACCTTGCCGAGCGATGCAACGGCGGTCGAGGGGTCGAGGGAGAAAAGCGCGCCGGCGAGGTCCTCGGCCTGCGTGCCCAGCAGGGCGACCGCGAGGCGCGAGCGTTCGGTCGGGTCCTTCACCGCCCGTAGGCGGTCCATCAGAGTATCGAGGGCCGCATTTGCGGTCGGGCCACCCTTAGTAAAGGCCGCGGCCATTTCGTCGGCGTTCAGTCCAATGGACTTGAGCGCGTCGGCTGCCTCACCCGACTTGATGCGGATGTTCAGTTCTTTGAACGCGTCGGCGACGATATCGGCGTCTCGGGCACCAGCGGCGAGCCCCTGCTGAATGAGGCCCATTGCTTGTTGTCCCGACATTCCCATGTCGCGGAATTGCGTCGAATATTCGTTGAAGGTGTCGAGCAGATCCTCGGACTTATTGAGGCCGTTCTGAGTGCCCTTGACGAGAATGTCGAATGCCTCTTGTGCATTCTTGGCCATTCCCGTTTTGAGCATCTGGCCGACCGCGGCCGAGGTGGGCCCGACTTCCTCGCCCATGATCTGTGCGACCTGCGAGAGCCGGCCGCCGATCTGTTCGAGCTCCTTCTGCGTCGCGTCCGCCGGTACGAGGCCCTGCTGCCACAAGGACTTAAGGGCCTCGTTCGCGTCGGCGACTGAGTCTGTGTACCCCTTGCTGTAGAGCGCGCCGGCCGCCTGGCCGAGCCGCTTTGCCTGTGCCGGGTCGGCGCCGAGCTGGGCGGCAAGCAAGCTGTTCGACTTCTGCTCGTCGAGCGCCTTACTGACGCCGCCGAGCAGGGCGGCGCCGACGGTCGCACCGACGGCTGCCCATCCGAACGCGCTCAGCTTGTCGCGCAGTCCGCCGGCGGCCTGCTCGGCTCCGTCCTCGGTCCCCTCGGCGAGCCCTTCGCCGAGCTGCTGTCCGGCGCGGTCGCCGGCTCGGGCGGCCTCGGCGGTGATGGCCTCGGCAGTGGCGACGACGTTCTGCTCCGCGCGGGCGAGGCCCTGCTTGGCGCCCGACTCGTCGACGTCGATCGTCGCGAGCAGCTCGGCCACGGTGAGCGCCACAGCACATCACCCCCCATCGGTCGGGCCGGCCGGCAGGCCGGTAATTGCTGCGATCTCCGCCGGGTTGTCGACCTCGCGGGGAGTGCGGGCCCATGCGCGGGCGAACTTGGCCTCGGCCGGTAGGCCGGCGACGAGGACGAGGAAACGGCGGGTCGACAGGGCGGCGAGCTGCGCGGGGTCGAGGCCGTACTCGCGGGCGAGGTCTGCCTCGACCGCGGCCCAGTGGGCTAGAACCGCGCGCCAGAACGCGCCGGCTTGGCCTTCTTCTTGGTCGCCCGACGGGCGGCCCGGTTCGGGGCCGGTGCCGCTTTTCCCTCCTTGGCCGCTTCCTGCTCGTCGTGCAGCTCGGCGGCGCGCTGCATGGTCATCGAGCCGGGCTTGCGGACGTTGGCGGCGGAGTAGATCAGCACGACGCCGAGCTGCCGGTCGGTCATCCCGTGCTCGGCCCACGTGTCGAGCGCGCCCTCGCCGAACAGCGTCGCGAGCATGGCGCGCACGTCGTCGGGGTCCGAGCTGTGCTGTACCTGCTCCATCTTGAGCGTGAACAGCAGCGGCAGGGAGTCGGGCAGGGTGTACTCGCGCCCGTACAGGGTGAACGCCACCCGGGGCCGGGCGGGCGCCTGCTCGGCGAAGAACGCATCGAAGTCTGCTGACTCGACCTCGGCGAGCTGCTCGGGGGACTCGGTCACGCGTCACCCCCCGTCTTGCTCGCGAGCGTCGCCGGGGTCGTCCCGCCGGATACCGCGGCCGAGCTCGGCTTGCCGCTCCTAGTGATCGTCGCCGACCACGAGGTCTTGTCGTTGGTCTCGCCGCCCTGCTCGCCCGGGGTCACGGTGGCATCCCAGATGACCCACTGCGTCTGGCTCTTGTGACGCCACCGCACCTTGTTGTGCGAGTCGATACCGAGCCGGTTCGCCCACACCTCATCGACGTACGCCTGTCCGGCGTCGCGGGCCTTGGTGGTGGGGTCGATGCGGTACTGCCCTTCAATTTCGAGGGTCGCGCCCCGCTGCATCACGTCCTGCTCGTAATAACCCTCGGAATCGAACGCGGTCGTCTCGGCGGTCTCCTCGTTTTCCCCCGGGTTGTGGGTAAAGCTGGTGAGTCCGGCGATCGGCAGCCACGTTTCCGGGCTGGTCACGGTGGCGTCGAGGACCTCGAACAGCCAACCGCGGGCGTCAATGGGCCGACTGTTCGCGGCCATGGGAGCACCTCCTAGTCGGGTCGGTGGGTGGTGGGGTTGGCCACGTCGAGGCGGACGGTCACCGTGTGCTCGTGCCGGCCCGAGGCGTCGGTGCCGATCGGGGCCGGCGCCTGTGCGGCGGCGAGCACGAGCCATGTCCCGTCGGGCAGTTCGAGGCCGGCGAGTCCGTGCAGCGCGCCGTACAGGGCCTCGGCGCGGCGGCGCGAAGTGCGCGGGTCCGCGGTGCCGCGCACGCGCACCTGTAGTGATCGGGTGTCGTAGCCGTTACGGGCGTCCTGCTCGCCGGCCCCGTAGAGCCACAGACCGACCGCTTCGGCCGGCTCGGGTGGCAGGGTCTCGATGAACGTGTCGCCGCTCGTGCCGGTGGCGTCGTAGGTGAGCAGCCCGAGCTCGTCGAGGTAGCGGGCGACGCCGTCGAGCAGGTCAGCCACGCATCGCCCGTCGGACCTCGGCGGCGATCAACTCGCCGATGGCGCCGGCCTCGCGGGCGGCCGGGTCCTCCAAAAACTTGGCCTTACGGCCCGGTGAGTGCCGGGCGGTGAGGTCCTCGTGCACGCGCGCGGCGTACGGGGTGTCGTAGCTGACGCCGGCGACGAGGTCGCGCTCGTCGACGGTGGCGGTACCGGAGCGTTCGAGGGTGCCCTCGGCGATCGGCACCTCGGTCCGGGACTCGGCGAGCAGGTGCTCGGCGCCGAGGCGCAGTCCGCGCGCGGCGCCTGCGCGGGCGCGGCCGAGGACTGCGTCGCCGTTCCATCGGATGCGGGTACGGGCACGGCTCACTCGCAGCTCACCTCCGTACAGGCAGGCACCGGAAGCCCCGGGGCGGTGTGGTGGGCGACGGTGAGCGCGGTCGTGGTGCGGCCGTCGGGCAGCGTCACGCGCGAGCCGGGCGGACAGTCGAGCTCGGGGCCGGCGATGAACGTCACCGCGGCGGCGACGTCGCGCCCGTCCGGGGCGCGCACCAGGCGCGGCGAGGGGTCGACGAGGGCCGGCACGTCCTCAACCGCCGGCCGGTAGGTGGGCCCGTACGCCGAGTCGCCGGCGTACGGCTCGATCCGGATGCGGTGGCGCAGCAGGACCTCGGGGACGCGGGTCACCATGGGAACACCCGCCCCGGGGTGAGGCCGGCACGCCGCAGCGCGCGCTCGGCGCGCGGGGCCAGGTCGACGCCGGCCGTCGCCGAGGCGCGCTTGCCGCGCCCGGACAGGCTTACGGGCCCGATCGATACCGAGTCCCACTGTCCGGCCGCGCCGGTGCCGTCGTCGCCGCCGGCGAGTTGGTACTCGACCTGTGCGCACGTGGCGCTGCTCAGTGCGGCCCGCACGTCGGGGTCGAGCGGGTCGCCGTCCTCGTCGACTGCGTATACGGCGGTGAGCAGGGCCGAGTCGATGTCCTCGCCGGCCCGCGCGAGCAGCCGCTCGGCGTCCGCCGGCGCGGGCCGGCCGAGCCATGCGGCGAGCTCCTCGGGGGTGGCGTAGGGCAGTCTGGCCACGATCACCCCCTCGGCTTGTCCCGGGCAGCAGAACGGGCCGTCGGCTTCTTCGCCGGCGGCCCGTCTGTCTGCTCGTCTTCCGTTGTCTGCTGCTCGTCCTCGTCGCCCGAAGGATCGTTTCCGCGGTGGTAGCGGCGGAGCATCATCACGCCGCCCCCTTCGTCTTGAGCACGACGATTCCCTCGTCGTCGAGCCTGTGGGCCGCGTAGTGAACGTTCGTGGTGACGACCGTGGTCCGCGCGAGAATGTCGCGGTCCGTCTCGACGATGGGCCGACGCTTGTAGAGCAGGCCGAGCGCGCCGCGCCGGATCAGCAGCGCGTTATAGGTCGGCGTGGTGCCCGGGGTGACGGTGACCCGGTCCGAGACGTAGATGTTCACGCCGCCCACCTGTCCGATCACGCCGCGGGGGATGACGGCGCCGGCGCCGAGCTTGTCGGCGCTGATGAAGTTCGGGTCACGGAGCAGGGCTGCGCGCTGCACGGAGTGAATGACCAGACCGGCCATGTTCTGCGGGTCCCACTCGTCCCCGAACCGCTCGATCCCGGAAACCATGACGTTCCACGACAGGGCGGCCGTCGAGGCGTCCACGGTGATCACGCCGGGGGCCTCGGCCGCGGCGGTCAGATCCTTGTCGATCTTCCGCGCGATCAGTACGCCGAGCTGCCGCTGCGTCTCGGCGTAGGGGTCGCCGAACGCGACAAGCCTCGACTTGTCGGTGAGCTCGACCGCCTTGCCGGCCTCCTTGATCGTGGCCTCGCTGCCGGGGTTCGTGCCGAGCTGCTCGGGGGTCATCGGCGTTCCCTCGGTCAGGTCCTCGGCCTCACCAAGGGCGGTCCACTTGGGGAAGCTGACGCTGTCGCCGGGCTTGCCTTCGAGGGTGTTGTCGTCGATGGCGAGCGTGCCCAGGATGAGCGCGCCCTTGAACTTGGCCTGCACCATGTCGGCCCAGACGTCGGGGACGATCATCTGTGCCGCGGTGGTCTTTCCTGCGGGCATCGGCTGCCCTCCTTACTCGCTTGCGGCGGACAGCCGCGCGTACAGATCGGGGTCGGACTGGTGCAGCTCGACGCGCTGCGCGTAGGTCATGCGGGCGAACTGCTCGGGGGTAACCGTCTGCGGTGCGCCCGGGGTGAAGTCGGCGCCCCCCTTGGGCGGGGCCGGCGCCGTGGCCTCGGCGCGCAGCAGCGGGTTTGCCTCGACCGCCGCGGCGATCACGGTGTCGAGCTGCTCGGCGAACTTGGGGTCGGTCGGGTCGAGGGCGGCGAGCTGCTTCTCGACCGTGCGGGAGTCGAGCAGCCGCGCGGGGTCGGCGCCGGCCTTGTGCGCGGCCTGATGGGCGGCGAGCTCGACGCGGAGCTGCCGGGCCTCGGCGAGTGCGGCGTCGCGCTCGGTGGCGGCCTGCTCGGCGAGCTTGGCCGGGTCCTGCTCGCCGGCCGCGCCGCTCGGGTCCAGCACACTGCGCAGTGCGGCGAGCAGCTCGTCGCGCTCGGCCTGTGCGCGCTGCGCTGCCTGCTCGGCCTCGGTGGCGCGCTGCTCGGCCGCCGGGTCGACCGCGGGAGCGGGGGCCGGCGCCGCGGGAGCGGCCGGCGCGGGCGGTGCCGGGGGCGTCGGGGCGGGGGCCGCGGGCGGGTCGGTCGGGGCCGGGGCGGGGGCCGGCGTCGAGGTGGGTTCAGACATGCGTGATCCGTCCTTGGGCGGTGTGCGGGCATGAAAAAAGGGCCCGCCATCTGGCAGGCCCTTACGGGGGGTTGGGGTGGCCGAGCGTCTAGTCGGCGGACTCGTCGGGGAGCGGTCGCGCGCCGGCGTATCCACGTACCCACGCCGAGCGGCGTAGGTCACCAGCGGGGAACGGGCAGGAGGTGACTGGGTCGCCGTTGCGGCCAGCCTCGGCGCCGGCGTTGATGGCTTGGGCGAGCTCGCCCCGACTGCCCACTGCTGCCCCCTCAGAGTCGGTTCTGCTGGTCATCGCGCGACGCGCGCGCAGTGTCCGCGGCGGCGTTCCGCACGCCGGTGATCTGCTCTGTGTACTCGGCAAGCGTAAGGCGCGGGTGATCGGCCCACCACCGTTTCAACTCCTCCGAGGCGCGGGCGTAGGCGACATGCGCCGGCCCGGTGAACAGGGTTGCCGGGTCGACGCCGGCGGCGCGTGCCTTGCGGTCGAGGAGATAGCCGTTCGTGGCGTCCTCGGCGGCGAGGTACTGCGCCCACACGTGTTCGCGGTACATCTCGCGTATCTGCGCGCGGGTGTAGGCGGTGCGCTGCTGCTCGGCCTCGTACTCGCGCTCGGCGAGCCATCGCTCGGTTGCGGTCATGCCGGCGTACGGGTCCTCGTCGAGGGCGAGCGATCCCCACTCGTCGGGCCCCTCGGCCGGGGCGAGGGCCTCGTCGATGGCGGCCCGGTCGGCGAGCTGCCCCTCGATGGTGTGCGCGCCGGCGGCCTCGGGGAGCGGGGCCGGCGGGTACCGGGCGTCGAGCTCGTCGGCGATCCGCTCGACGTCCTCGGGCGTCGCGTACCGGATCGCCCACCCGAGGACGTCGTCGCCGATGGTGGACAGGTCCGCGGCGAGCCGGCCGCCGGGGAAGACCTCTGCGAGCAGCCGGCGCCGGTGGGCCTCGGCGGCGATCGTGGCGCGCTCGGCCTCGTCGACGTTGCGGGCCCGTGCGGCGAGCTCGCGGTCGGACAGGCCGATCAGGTCGCGGCGCGCAGCCGGCAGTGCGGCGTCGACGTCGCGCCGGTCGAGCTCGGCCATGACGCGCAGCAGCTCGTCGTCGCCCAGGTGCGCGAACGCGCGGGCGAGCTCATCGTCGCTGAACTGCGTAAGAGGCTCGGCGAGCCGGCCGTCGGGGCGCAGCCGGGCGAGCAGCTCGGCCTCGTCGCGTCGGTCGGCCTCGCTGCGGATGCGGTCGAGGTCGCGCTGATCGAGCACGCCGGGCCGGATGGCGGCGCCGAGCTGCTCGTCGGTGAGCTCGGGCAGCGTCCGCTCGTCGCCGGCACGCACGCGCGCGGCCTCGACCACATCGGAGCCGGGGCCGGTCGGGGTGCCGGGCCGGCCGGCGGTGCCAGTGTCCGGGGGGAGGTTGCCGGCGCCGAGCTGCTCGCGCTCGCGCCGGCGGATGAGCTCGGGATGGTCGGCGAGGTGTCCGCGCATCCGTCCCTGCCAGGCACGCACGCGGGCCTCGGCCGCGCGCTTGGCCTCGGGTGTGAGGGCGGTGGCGGCGCGCTTCTTCCACTTCCTGATGTTGCGCTCGATGGCGCGCTGCTTCTGTGTCGCCTCGTACCCGTCGGGGTCCTCGGACGCGTCCTCGGGGACGCGGGTCACGCCGGGGAGGTAGGCGGCGATGCTGTGCCGGCAGTTGGGATGCTGGAAGCCTCGGGCCCGGGCCTCGGTGAGCGAGCCGAGCACGTGCACCCGCACCGTGCGGTCGTCCTCGACGGCGTGCTCGACGGTGACCTCGCGCGGCCCGTCGGGTCCGTCGATCGACAGCACCTTGCCCTCGAACGGCTTGCAGAGCGGGCACTCGTGCGGGGCGTTGGAGACGATGACGAGGTCGAGGCCGGCCGCGCGTAGTCGGTCGGTGTGCCCCTCGACCGCGGCTCGCCCGAGCGCGGTACGGGTGGCCATTTCCGCGTAGCTCGTCATCTGCCACGCGCGCCCGGAGCGGTCGACGAACGTGCGAAACCCGCGGTCGGCGAACCTTTCGAGGGCGCGCTGCGTGGCCTGGCGGCGGGTGTCGATGCCGAGCAGCGGCGTTGCCGCTACCTCGGCGATCACCTGCCGGTATCCGTCCTCGACGCCGCGGAGAATGCCGCGGTGCGTCTCGGTGACGAGGTCGACCGTTTCCTGCGCGAGTCGGTCGACGGCGCGCGTCGCCGGCGTCGTCTCGGCGATCCTGCGGGCGTCGTCGTCGCCCAGGGCGCCGAGCTCGGCGAGGCCGGCCTGCGCCCCGACGTTGTACGCCTCGGCGATCACGTCCCACACCTCAAGGTCGAGGGCGGTCGAGAGGGCGTCGACGACCTGCTGCGCCGCGCGTCGTAGCGGCTGGATGTCGGCGAGCTTGGCCACGGCCCACCCCGGGGCGTCGTACCCGTCGGCGAGCTGCCGCGCGATGATGCCGAGCAGCCGTTGCTCGGCGTCCTCGTACAGGCTGCGGACGCCGGCGGACAGGTCCTCGACGAGGCCGGGGTGAATCGGCACGGCGCCCCCTCCTTATGTCAGGCGAGGGCGCCGGCCTGCATGGGGTCGGGCACGGCGGCGCCAGTCTCGACGAGGATGCGGTCGACCTCGGCCCGCACGGCGTCGTCGTCCCAATCGGGGTGCAAGATGCGCACCCGCGTGTCGACGCTCGCGGCCTGTGCCTGTGCGAGCAGCGACAGGGTTTGGGCGACGCTGGTCGGGTCCTCGCTCACCCCGTCGCCGAACGCCACGCGGGGCCGCTCGACGACGAGCGAGGGAGTGAACAGCCGGCGGTCGAGCATGAGCGCCACGTGCAGGATGTCGGCGAGGGCCGGCGCCCAGTACCGGGCTTTCTTTGCGCGGGTGGTCATGCTGCGCCGCATCCGGGCCTTGACCTCGGTCGCGGTCACCGCGCCCTGATCGTCCATGCCGAACGTGGCTGGCGAGTAGCCGGCGGACTGTACCGCCTGGCGCACGATCGCGTCGGACGTCGCCTGATGCTCGGCGACCCTGATCGCGAACTGCGACAAGGTGATGCCGGCGCCCTCGGTGGGCGGGATGGACAGAGCGGCCCAAATCTCGCGGTCGTCGTCGAAACTCGCGCCGCGCCCGGGGCCGTGGTCGCGTAGGTAGGCGTCCGGCACGATCAGCCGCGCGCGGGCGAGCCTGATGTCGCGCAGCCAACTCGACCAAGTTTCGTCAAGCGCGTCCATCAGGTCATGCAGGGGCGCGTCGTAGTCGGACCGTCCGAACGGGCTGCCGCGGTGGCGGCGGTTGGGCAGCACGTTGGGCACGTACGCCGCGGTGAGCGCGTCAACGCCGGTCGTGATGGTGTCACCCTCGGCGTCGAGGGAGTCGACGAGGCCGGCCGTTTCGGGGTGCTCGGTGAGCGGCACGCGGGTGCCGACGTGGTCGGACGTCCCCTGATACAGCGCGTGGACGATACGCCCGCGCTCGTGCCGTTCGAAGTGGCGCCATACGGTGTCGTTGTGGCTACCGGGCAGCTCCCGCCAGAACGTGACGGCGCGCAGCATCCCGTACGAGAACTCGGGCAGCGCCTTGTCGGGGTGCATGACGGTGATCAGCGGCCGGGCAACGAGTCCGGCATCCCAGGTGACCCGGAGGAACGTTCCTCCGAGCGCGGCCCCGACCTCGGCCGCCTCAAGCAACGTGTTCGCCAGCCCCCCGGCCTCGGCGATGTCTTCGAGCCGGCCCTGCGTACCGGTGTCCGCCACGGTGAGCGCGAGGGGCTCGGCGAATAGCAACTCGGCCGAGGCCGAGGCGATGTCGCCGGCGAGGGGGATGTGCAGCCGGCCGTCGTCCCCCTTGGTCCGGTCTGCCGAGCGGTTCCGGGCCCACAGTCGGCGCCGGCCGTCGCTGCGGCGCTGCGGCCCGGTGCGGTAGACCTCGGCGAGCCGGCGCCGGTCGCCCGAGTACCACGCGTCATTGACGGCGATCTCGCGGTACAGGGTGGACAGGTGGGGCGGCGGCCACGGGGCGGCGTTCTCAGGCAGGGACACGCGTCACCCCCTGTCTGCGTCGAGCGCGCTCGCGCGCGGCGGCGCGGCACTTGCGGCACTTCCGGGTGCCGTTGCCGGCCCGGTAGGTGTTGGCGCGGTCGAATTGGTGACCTCGGATGCAAGCGGTTTGCCGCGCCCGAGCGGCGGCGTGCGACTCGCCCCGCAGCACGTTGGTTCGCTGCGTCACGGCGTCGAGGTGGTCGGGGTTGACGCACCCGCGGTTGCGGCACAGGTGGTCAATCACGAGGCCCTCGGGTATCGGCCCGACTATGGCCTCGTAGGCGACGCGGTGCGCGTACTGGCGCTCGCCGGCGATCGAGATACGGGCGTACCCGTTCGGCATCAGGTAGCCGGTCCACTGCCAGCAGCCGGCGGGGGTGTCGACGACGTGCGCGAGGAAACGGTCGGTCCAGTCGGCAGACATGCCTCACCCCCCTTCGGCACGTGCTGGGCCCCGAGCGCCATCGCGGGGCGCCGGGGCGGTGGTTGGGGGACTAGGCGGCCTGCGTCAGCAGGTGGCGCCACTCGTGCGCGGTGCTGTGCAGCACGTAGCGGGCGGCGTCGACCGAGTGATCGTTCGCCTTGATCGGCTGGTCTTCGCCGCGGGCGGCGGCCTCTTCCGACCACGCGTACTCGGGCAGCTCGTCGAGCAGCCCCTCGCACGAGCGATGGATGAGCAGCAGGCCGGCGTCGAGCGCGTTCGACATGCTGCGGATGCCGTCGAGCACGCTGTTATCGGCCCGCGCGACGCCGGGGTGCCCATCGGCCCAGAGCTGCGCCGAGAAGCTCGTCGCGCTCGGGTCCACGAACGTCCACTCAGGCTCGACGCCGAGCTCGGACAGCCACCTACGGACGGCGGCGCTGTACTGCGCATCGGTCATCTGCCGATGCCGCGCGCGGGAGTCGTACCGCCACTCGGCACACGCGTACAGCCGGTCGTCGTCGCCGAGGCCGAGCAGCACCGCGGAGAAAGGCGCGGTCGTGCCGTAGTCGATGCCGAGCCAGTGCCGGCGCATCGCCGGCAGCTCGTCGACGACGTGCCGCTGCTCGTCGTACATGTCGTAGATCGCGCCCTCGGCGACCACCCAAGCCCCGTCGATCATGCGCCGGCGCCACAGGCCGGTGTACTCCGCGGACAGGGCGGCGACGTAGGCCGGTGACAAGCTCGGGTTGTCGGCGAGGCGGAAGTGCCATTCGGCGAGGTCCAGCTCGCCGGCCCGATCTAGGTAGCCCTTACGCAGCCAATGCCGCGGCGAGTCCGGGTTCGTAGTGCACAGCAGCCTCGCCCCGGGTACGGACAGTCGCGCGAGCAACTGCACGAAAAACGGCTCGGGTACGAGGGTGACCTCGTCGACGTAGGCCAGGCAGGCAGTCGCGCCGCGTAGCCGGCCCTCGGCGCGCGCATCGCTCGCGCCGATCAGGTGCACGGTGCGGCCGAGGATATTTGCGACGGTCGCGCCGCGGGTGTGCCGGATCTCCGAGGCGACGTCCGCCCCGAAAAGCGCGGGGTCGGACAGCGCCTCGATGATGTTCCGCTCGATCGTCTGCAAGCTGCGCCCGCACAGCAGGATCAACCCGCTTGCCGGCGCTCGCCGGATCGCCAGCAGGAACGCCAGCAGAGAGGCGACGGTCTTTCCCGACCGCACGCTGCCGTGCCATATCGAGATACGGGCGGTGAACGACTCGCGGATGCTGCGCAGTTGCTTGTCGGACAGGGGGAGAGGCGCGGGCATCACACCCCCTCGCGGTCACCTCCAGCCGGCCCGATCAGGGCGTCGGCGAGGCGGTCGAGCATCGAGGCGCCGGCGCTCCCGGTGCCGGTCTGGCGGGCGAGCTCGGAAACGCGGGCGTGTACCTCGGTGAGCGCGCGGGCGGCAGTGGCACGGTCGCGTGCGTCGCGGGCGGACTCGGCGCCGCCGGCCTGCTCGACCTGTCGCAGCGCCCCGTCGAGGGCCTCGTCGGCGAGCAGCTCGCGGCGCGCGGCAGCATCAGCTCGGCGAGCCTCGGTCGCCGCGGCGACTCGGGCGCCCCCGGTGAAGGTGAGCCCCTCCTCGCGGGCGATCTTGCTCACGGTGGCGGCACTGCGCCCGATGCTCCGGGCGATCTGGTTACGCGACTGGCCCTCGGCGTGCAGCCGGCGAACTGCCTCGCGATCTCGCTCGCGGATCGGCTCGGCCATGGCATCACCTCCCCACGGGCATGGGAACGCCCCGCCGCAGAAGGGGATGCGGCGGGGCGTGATGGGGGTCGTTGTTTCCGGGCACGCCGGAGGCGCCCCCAACATTAGGTCACAGATTGATAACGGCGCAAGCCTGTTCGAGCCCGAGATAGCCTGTACGCAGCCCGGGCGGGGGTTGCTCCCGCCCCACGGTTAGGGCCCTCGTCGTGTGGAGCGGCGGGGGCCTGCTTACTTCTCCGCAACGGCCTTGCGCTCCCGCAGAATGCGCGAGACGTACGACGACGAGCAGTCGAGGACGGTCGCGATATCGGTCGCGTTCATGCCCTCGCGTTCGTGCGCGGCGATGATCAGGCGCGGCGTCGCTTCCTCGGCGAGCTTGTACGCCCGACGGATGCGGCCGGCCTCGGCGAGGGTGAGTTCACCGGCCGTTCGCTCCGGTCCATGCTGCGCGGCGACGTCGCGCAGCAGCGCGGCGCGTTCCTCGGCGGCCTGCTGCTGCGCGCGTTCCTTCTCGGCCTCGAACGCGTCCACGAGTTCGGCAATCCCTGCCAGCAGGCGCCCGCGGGGCGAGTCGTCGCTGAACTGCTGCTCGGTGGTCATCGTGTCTGTGTCTCCGGTCGCGACGTGGTCCGCCCCGGAAATGCCGGGGCGGACCGATCGTGTCAGACGAACAGGGCGCCCTGCTCGACGTCCCCGCCGAGGTCGAACAGCGCATCGCCGGCCGGCGCCTGCTCGGCTGCGATCCATCCCGTCCGCCAGGTGCCGACGGCCTCGGCCGCGGCCCCGACGACGTCCTGCTCGCCCGCGGCGGCCTCGATCTGCTCGGGCTGCTTCTCGCCCGTCCAGTGGCACCAGTGGCACCCCTTGCCAGAGCACTCCGGGCACTGGTCCTCGGCCGGCACGGCGTTGCACTTCTCGCACGTGTCGACCTGCTGCTCGTCGTCGCGGTGCTCGACGCACAGCAGGTCCCACAGATACAGCGGGTCGCCGGCCGGCGCGTCCTCCTCGGCGTTCATCTCAGCGGCCCGATTGGCGGCCTGCACAGCGCAGTCGAACGCCTCGACACATCCCTCGTCGCTGAACACGCCGGCGTCCTGGTTGGGCTGCTTACGGGCACAGGCGGTGATCGGGTCGCCGGACACGCCCGGGCGGACGGCAATCCGGTGCAGGCACTCGGGCGCGGCCGGCTCGACAGCGGCCGGCGCCGTGCGCGTGTCGCGGATCGCCGGGCGCCGCAGCCACGTCCACGGGTCGACCAGCGCGCCGGGGACTCGTTCGGCCGGGGCCGGCTCGACCGCGGCGGCCGTTGTCTGCGGGGCGGTCGCGGCGGTCTCGGCCGGACGGCGCGCGAAGACACACTGCGAGCTGCGCAGCATGGGCTCGACGGTCCACCCTGCCCGCTCGAACCGCATCGCCAGGATTTCAAGGCACGTGCCGTTCACCGGCTCGTCGTGGCGGACGATGCGCCCCCCTTCCAGCCAGTAGGCAGCAACGCGCCCGCCCCCGCGCGGTTCGAGCATGAACCCGCGCACCTCGACCTCGGCCTCGGTCGGCGCCTTCACGTCGTGGTGGTCGGTGAGCGCGGCCGGCTTGAGCTGGGTAAGGGCGGCGCGGCCCGCGACCACGTCGGGGTGGGTGAAGTTGCTCGGGGTGCTGCCCTCGGTGACGCCGGCGTGCTCGACGATCACGCCCTCGACGATGCGCTGCTCGGCCTCGACGCGCTCGGCGTCGGCCTGCTCGACGGTCTCGGCGAGGGCGACCGCGGCGGCGGCGAGGGGAGAGGCGTCGGCGAGGCGGCGCGCCTCGGCGCGCTTCTCTGCGGCGCGGTGGCAGGGGGCGCACAGCTCGTGCCCCTTGGCGAACAGGGCGGCGGCTTCCTCGGCGGACAGGTACGCGGTGATCCCGCGACCGCACAGACCGTCGTCGTTGCTGGGCGAGTAGTGCACGCGCTTGCCCTTGCCGATCACGGCGTACCGCACGTCGGCCTGCTCGGTGAACGTCTGCTCGTGCTCCATGGGGGTTGCTCCCGCGGGTTGTTGGGTGCCGGGTGGAGGCCGGCGGAACGAGGTTCAACCTAGCCAATCTGAACTGAGTTCACAAGAGTTGACGTGAACTCAGTTCAATTCGTGTGGTGTGAACCTCGCCCGCCGGCATGGGGAGTTGAGCGCTACGCCGCGGCCGGCCCTACCGCCCCGGGCTGCTCGCCCTCGGTGAGCGCAGCGACGAGCAGCAGCAGGTCGGCCCACTCCCATACGCGCCGGCCGTACCGGTCGACGTCCACGGGCGCCGGGCACTCGGCCCCGGTCGAGCAGGTCACGGTCGGCGCCTGCTCGGGCCCGGTGTGCAGGGTGAGCTCGCCGGCGCACCACGGGCACGGGCGATCCGGCAGGGGGGTGTGCCGCTCGTCGAGGCTGAGGGCGCGCAGCAGCCGGCCCTCGACGCTGCGGGCGGTGCGCCGGGCCTCGTGCAGCAGGTACTCGGGCAGGGTGCCGAACGGGGCGGCGACGAGGGCGCCGTGCTCGTCGAGCTCGGGTTCGGTGTCCTCGTCGAGCGCGCGGCCCTCGACCCACACGCACGCGAAGTGCAGCCCGTGCGCGCGGCTGCCCGGGCCGCGGTCGGTGGCGGGGCGCCACAGGCGAGGGTCGTCGCCGGCGGTGTGCTGGACTGCGGCGGCGAGGGTGTCGGCGAGGGCGAACACCTGCCGCTCGATAGCGAGGCCGGCGTCGAGGGCGCCAACGTTGAGCGGCGCGGGGTGCTCGCGCAACACCAGGGGGGCGCGGTCCTCGACGACGAGCTGCTCGTCGTCGCCGGCGCGCAAGGTGTGCGCAAGCTGCCGCGGGGGCCACACATCGGCCGGCGGCGTCTCGATGGCGAGCAGCAGCTCGCCCCACAGCTCCCGGACGGTGCGCAGCGCGTCGGCAGTCTCGCGACGGGCAATGGCGGCGGGCGTCATCGGTGGTGCTCCCTGGGGGTTGGTCAGTGGGCGGTGTCGTCGAGGGCCTGCTCGGGCGTGAGCTCGCCCTCGCACAGGTGCCGGATCGTTTCGGCGAGGTGCCATCCGTCGCCGGGCAGGTAGTCGCCGAGGGCGCCGGCGAGCTTGGCCGCGGTGGCGAGCCGCTCGGCCTGCTCGTCGCGCTCGGTCTCGGTCTCGACGATTGCCTGCTCGGCGGCCTCGATCCGCTTGTGCAGCCGCATTGCTGCTGCCTGCTGTCCGCCGGCGCTGCGCCGGAAGGTGTCGTTCTCGGCGACCTCGGCCTCGACGTCGCTGCGGAGCTGGGCGCAGTCCTCGGGGGTGAGCACTCCGCGGTCGGCGCGGGCGAGCAGCAGCCGGAAGCGGTCGCGGCGGGCGTCGCGTTCGGTCTCGCGGGCGGCGATCCGGCCACGGCGAGAGTCGGCTCGGGTGCGGGTGGTGCGGGTGTTCATCGGTCCCCCTCGTTCAGTGCGGTGCAGGTGATGCAGTGCGGCGGGCAGGCGCCGCGGGTGTCGGCCGGGTGTCGGCGTAGCGGGCCCGGGTCTCGTCGGCACGCGAGCCGGCCGAGCGGTACGCCCGAGACGACGAGCAGCACGACGAGCGCGGCGGCGAGAACGGCGGTCGTCATGGGGTCGGGTCTCCGTTCGTTCGGGTACGGCGGGTGAGCCGAGCGACGAGGCGCCGAGCGCGCGAGGTCTCCCGCGCGCGAGGCGCGACCGGTCGCGCGTCCCGGGTGACGGTGATCTGCCATCCGTCGCGGGCGAGGCGGTCGAGCAGCTCGGATGCGGTGATCGTGGCGAGGTGCGGGTGCACGTCGAGTGCGTCGGTCAGGTGGGCGGCGATGGTGGCTCGGGCGGCGTTGGGGGTCATGCGCGGAGTCCTCCGGTCGTGTGGCGGGCGCGTGCGGTGCGCGGCTGCGGCGGGGTGCTCATGAGGCGGGCGAGGTCCTGCTGCTTGTCCTCGTCGTCCTCGGCGTCCGGGGCCGGCGCGAGGGCGGCACGGATGCGCGCGGGGTGAGGCTCGGGTGCGGTGCACTGCTGGCCGGGGCCTGCCTGGCACTCGGGACAGGTGGCGTAGGCGACCGCGTACGCGTCTCGGCGACTCGCGTGCACTCCGGTGCGCAGCTCGGCGCCGCGCGATCCCTTGCACAGGTGTCGACGGCTGGCTCGGCACTGCTCGTTCGGGCAGTCGACGGCGAGCTCGACGAGGGCGGCGCGCTTACCGCTGAGCGGGGCGCGGACCTCGGCTTTGCGCTCGGGAGTGATGTACGGGGCCGGCTCGTCGTCGACGGGACGGCCGATGCCGGCGACAAGGGCGAGGACCTTGCGCGGCGGGGCGGCGTCGAGTGCCTGCCCGATGGAGCGGGCCGGCAGGGTGCCGTCGGCCGCGGCAGAGATCTGTGCGCGGCGCCGCGCGGTGAACTGGGCGCCGGTCTCGTACGCGCCCTGCGGGGGTTCGTAGACGGGGTGGGCGGCGCCGATGCGGTCGGCACGGATGCGGGCCCGGATCTTCCGCACGTGGGCGGGGGTGATCCACTCCTCGGTACGGCCGTAGTGGTCGGCGACGGCGTCGCGGGTGTCGTCGTCGAGGGGGACGTCGCGCAGCGCGTAGGCCCATGCGCGGGCGTCGGCCTCGCCGATGGTGCGGCGGTCGAATGCTGCGCACAGGGTGAGCAGCTCGGCGGCGTCGGCCGGGGTCATGATGTGGCCTCCTGTTCGCGGAGTCGGGCGGCGAGGTCGAGTCCGTCGCGCACGCGCTGATCGGTGGTTGAGGGGCGGCCGGCCTTGAGCGGCACGACGTTGGGGCCGCGGCCGGTGTCGGGCGCGTGGGCGGGCATCGACGGGAGGGAGCGCCAGCCGGCGAGGAAGTACCGAGCCGAGCGGGGGCGGGTGCGGGCGGCCTGCCAGGCTCCGCCGGCGTGGTCGACGAGAACGGCGACGCCGCAGCGTTCGATCAGGGCTTGCAGCAGCACCCACTCGCCCGGGGCGAGCTCCCATGAGACGACCATTCCGGCGGCGCTCATGGCGTCGACGAGGGGTCGCACAGGCTCGGCGATCCGAGGTTCGGCGGAGCTAGCTTGTTTCCCTCCACTTCCGTAGGAAGTGGAGGGGTAAGGCTTGGTGTTGGCTTGGGGGCCTGTGACACCCTCCGCAGCGTCACGCCGTGACAACTCCTCTTGACCTGCGCTCTCGCCCTGAAACGGGGGTTCGGTTCGGTCGGCATTCGGCGTCGGACCGTGGGCGTTTCGCTCACGATCCGCGGCCGATTCGTCGACGGTCCGCGTGCTGTTCGCGCGCGTTCGGCTCTTGGCCTTGCGCTCTGCGGCGGCGGCGCGGTTGGCCTCGACCTGGGCGCGGGTGGCGTTGCGACCGGACTCGAAGAAGTCGTGCACGACGTAGTCGCCCGGGGCCGGCTGCGCACAGCGGGGGCAGTCGTGCCCGTGCTCGTGCCACAGGCCGACCGAGACGAGCTTGCGGGCCTGCGGGGCGGTGCCGTACTGCTTGGCGACGGCCCCGGGCACGTGTCCCTCGGTGAGGTGCTGCGCGGAGTAGGCGCCGCAGCGCAACCAGAGTCCAAGAGCCGCGTTGCCGGCGGCGATGAACTTCGGGTGCATGTGGCTGGAGTCGTCGATCTTGAGCCACGCCACGGCGCCGGCCCTCCTTACGGTGGTGGTGGGGTGTCGGGTTCGGGGCGGCCGGCGAGGGCCGCGGGGGTGTGCAGGGGGCACCGGTAGCCGGTCAGGTAGCGGCGGGCGCCCGGGGCGCCGCAATAGCGGCGCCTCGTCCCGTCCCAGTGCCGGCACCGGTAGGCGATGGCCGGCCGGCGGATCACTGCGCGGCGGCCTCGGCGACGGCCGGCTCGGCGGCCTCGGGCCAGCCGGCGAACTGTTCCGGTACGTCCTCGACAGTCGCGTGCTCGGCGCCCTCGGCGGCCGGCCGCTCGACGATCTCGCCCTCGATGTAGTCGCCGGGGGCGTCGAGCCCCTCGGGTGACGGATCGCGGCGCACGGTCTCGTCGTGCGCGACGGCACGGGCGAGCTCGGCAGACTTCGGCAGCAGCTTGAACAACTGCCGTACGGCGGTCTTCCGGGCCATGGCGTCGTAGTCGGTCGCCCACGGGCCAAAGTCCTTGGCCTTGCTGCGCTTACGGATCGCCTCGACGTCGTCGACGTCCAGCACGACGAACGCCGAGCCGCCGTTAGTGAGCCGAGCCACCGCGTAGTAGTGCGTCGGCTGTCCCTTGGCGCTGCCCCGGGCCGGCCGATGCTTCAACACAGGGGTGAGGCCGTACTCGTACTCGAACTCGTCACCCTCGAACACGGTGTGCGTGTCGAGGCCGGCGGCGAGGGGATGCTGCCAGTACAGCTTGATCATGCCCTGATACCCGAGCACGAGCTGCACCTCGTACGTGCGCTGCTTCCGGTTGAAGAACGGCAGCAGGTACGCCTCGCCCGAGACGCCGCCCGGTTCGAGGCCGAGCTGCGCACAGGTCATCAGGGCGCCGGCGAACGACTCGCGGCTGCACTCGGCGAGGTGCTCGACGCGGCGCAGCTCGGTAAGCGCGATACGGGCGATCCGATCGGCGCCCCCGAGGTGGGCCGGCAGCGCGCGCTCGATCTCCGGGCGCATCTGCTGCACGAACTGCACAAGGGTGGCGGGCTGGGGTCGGTTGGTCTGGACGGCGGGGCGGTTGGCGTTCTTGGCTGCGACTCGCTCGGCGAGGTTGCTCACGCTGCGGCGTTCTCCTTGGGCACAACGAGGCGTCGCGCACGGTGGGCGCGGAACTCGTCGGGGTGCTCGGCGGCGATGCGGGCGGTATCCAGCGCATCGACGCTGTGCGTGTACTTGGCTGCGAGCTCGGGGTGAGCCGCGGTGAACCGTTTCTGCGAGAGTGGGCCGTTCTGCTTCCACGTGAACGCGACCCGGTCCTGCACCTTGACGACCTCGGCCTCGCCGGCAACGGCCTTGAGCCGGTTGTCGACCTCGCGCAGCTCGTCGACGACCCGCTGCTCGCGCGCCTTGAGCTCGCGCCGGCGCTCCAGCAGCGGCAGCACCTCGGCCGGATCGGCAACCGTCACGGCGCCGGCCTTGACCTCGTAGAGGTGCCCGAGCAGTTCCTCGGTGGCCTCGCTGCCATCGACGGCGGGCGGCCGGCGGTCGAGCACTCCCTGCCAGAACTCGCCGAGGATCTCGACGAGGTGCTCGGCGAGGCCCTCGTCGCGCTCCACCCGGTGAATCAGCAGACGGTTACCGCCGAGCAGCGCGGCGACGTACGCGTGCGAGTAGCCCGTCACCGCGAGGTACCAGTGCGTTTGCAGCGCCGGCCCGTCCGGTACGCCGAGCAGCCACTCGTCGAGCTGAAAGGCCGAGCGAGTCTTGATCTCCAGCAGGCTGGACGGTGTCGACTCGCCCTCGTCGAGCACGTACCGGTCGACGTTGGCGAGCATCCACCGGTGCTTGACGTGGGCCAGGGTGCCCGGGCCCTCGACGACTCCGAGGCCGGATCGCTCGGCGAACACGCGGGCGATCGTTGGCTCGTGCGCCAGTCCCCAGAACGCGGCCTCTTCGAGGTCCGGGTGCTGCGGGCGGTCGAGCGGCAGCTCGCCGACCTTGTCGAGGTAGACCTCAAGCGGCGACGTGTACTTGCTCATGCCGAGCACCGCGGCGACTTCCGATCCGCCGATGCCCGTACGGCGCACCTTGAGCCACTGCTCGCGGTCGAGACTGGCCGGGGCGACGACGACACCCGTCGGCGTCACGAGCGCCGGCTGCGCGGACGTGGTTGTCACGGCTGCTCGCCCACGTAGCGGGCGTACACCCGGTGCTCGGTGCGCCCGCCCACGGTGACCGTGCGGGCGACAGCCTCGAACGATCCCGCCGGCGCGTAGGCGGGCAGGCGCGCATCGCGGATCGCCTGTGCGGCAGAGGCCGCTCGGGGCAGAGTGTCGGGCCGGCGGACGACACCCCACACCCGTGGGTGCGCCCGCAGCTCGCGGGCGATCCTGGTGTGCTTCGTGTTGCGCTGCGCCGGCGGCGGACCAACGAACTCAACCTCGCTCACGTGCTGTTCTCTCCTCGCGCTGCGGACTGCTGCTCGGCACGCTCGGCGCGTACCTGATGGACAAGAGGGGCGAGGACGCGCCGCACGAGCTCGACCTGCTCGTCGGTCGGCTCGGGCCAGTCCTCGGGGTTCGCCAGCGTCGGCGGCGTCTGTGCTGTGGCCACGGCTCCCCCTTCCGTTGTGTTCCACAATTCGAACAGCCATGGGGGCGAAGTACCCGAAAGCCCCCGTCCGACTGTTGCAGTACTCGAACACTCGCAACCGTAAGCGGCCTGAAACGGCACGTCAACGCAGTTCCAGGTGTGCGGATTTCGTTGATCGCTGGTTAGATGAGAGTGTTCGAGTTTTGCAACAAGAACGGGAGTGAGAAGCGTGTCGGAGACCGGCACCCCAAGTTGGCCCTTTGGCACCCCTCTGGGCGACCTCGTCCGCGAGGTGATGGCAGAGACGGGCCTCTCGTACCGCAAGCTCGCCGAGAAGGCGGTCGACCCGATGACCGAGGAGCGGGTCGGCCACACGACCATCTATCGGATAGCCAAGGACGAACGCGTACACGTCGGCCCGGGGATGGTGGGGGCCATGGCGAAGGCTCTTGGGAAGCCCGAGCGCCAGGTGCGCATCGCAGCGTCGCAGCAGTATTGCGGACTGGTCGCGGACGACCCGTTCAAGGCCAGCACCGATGAGTCGACGGTCGTCGTCGTCCACGCGCCCGGCATGGGACGCCAGGACATGCCCAAGGTCGAGAACCTGCTCAGGCGGTACGCCGCGGGCGAACTGCCTCGGGAACTGACGGACGATGATTGATCGTTGGACATGTCAGTAGCGCAACGTGGTATGCGAGTGACCTGGGGTGGTGTGCGGAGTAAGGTAGTCCGGGCCCCGTGACTCGGGCATATGTTCGAGTCATGGGTGAGCCATGCCAACAGGGGGGCAACCTTGATCCGCGTAAACCGCCGCCAACTGGACACAGGAGCAATCGCAGTCGTCCGCGCAACCCGAGACGGACTGACGATCGACGTAGACGGCCGGCACATCACCCCCACAGGCGCCGCCGGCCTAGAACAAGCGCTCAACGGCCTTGCCCCCCACCCTGGCCCGGACAAGCGATCGGACTCTGACGAGGGCAGACCCGACCGCGACTGAGCGACACGAAGGGGCCGCGCGGCACACGCCGCGCGGCCCCTTCCCCATCCAGCAGACTTACGCCGCCGTGGTCACCTCGGACTGCTTGGTGACCGTCGGATGCAGCGACTTACGAACCACCGTCACGTACGACTCGATCGGAACACCCGCACGGCTGTGCCGTCCCTTGCCGACCGGGTGCAGCTTGACTTCGAGCAGCGACTCGACGATCAACCGCTGCTGGGCAACCTTGAGCTGCGGCCACGCCTTCTCGATCTCCGAGCGCGACGCGCCGGCAAGATCCGCGACCACACTCGGCGCCCGAAGCGCCTTCGCGTCCGCCTCGGCCTTCGCGATCTTCGGAAGTAGCCTTCCTTCCATTGCTGCGAGGCTCTCGGCCGAGAGCTCGCCCTCGGCGGCCTTGTCGCGGAACTCTTCCAACCGGGCCGTGAGCAGCTCAGCCTCGGCCTTGGCGTTGGCGATCTTCTCTTGCAGTTCCTCGTCGCCCTTGGTGTACGCCTCGACGAACGCCGGCGAGGCGAGCCAGTCGAACAGCACCCCGAGCACGTACTCGTCGATCGGCGCCTGCTTGCTGCTCACGTGGTACCCCTTGGCGCCGTTCTTCCCGGGCGTCTTGCACTGGTAGTTCAACCCGTAGTCGGTGTGCTCCGACACAACGGGGATCTTGCACACCGCGCAACACATGATCGACGACAGCAGGTACTTAGCGACGCCGGGGCGCGAGTTGCTCGGCTTACTCGCCTTCGCTTCAACGAGCGCCGCGCACTTGGCGTATACCCGCGGAGGCACGATCTTGGGCCATGCCTCCTCGTTCGTCACGGTGCCGTAGTGCGTACGTGCCCCTGTGTACCGAATATCTGTCGCGTAATCCTTGATCGTGGCACCGTGCCAGACAGCGGCGATCAGAGGCTCGTCGCGCTCGTTGAAATCACGCGCGATTGTCAACTCGTCGTCGCCGGCGGCGAGACGCTCGACTGCCTCGCACCAAAGCGGCTCATGTGCCGGATTCTCCGGCTTGAACTTCGCGAGGCGCGCAACCATGCCCTTAGTCCATCGCAGGGCCGGCGCGGGAACGCCTCGATCCTGCAAGTCCTTAGCAATCGCCCTGTACGGCTCCCCGTTCGCGACACGCTTACTGATTTCTAGAACGATCGGCGCCTGCTCCGGGTCCTTTTCGACTCGCACGAATGCGCCGGTCTTCTCGTCGTAGACGCGCCGGTACCCATACGGCGTGATGCCGTGCGGGCGACCCGTGATTGCGTTCGCGCGCAACGTACGCATGATGTTGTCGCGCAGCTCGTCGACCTCGCGCTCACCGAGCAGTGCGTCGAGGCCCGTGCGGAATCGGTCGTCCTTGTTCGACAGGTCGTAGACCTTGCCGCCATAGCACCAGAGAACGCCATGCGTCGCACAGGCATTGCGCAACCGGGTGTAAACCTCTAGGTCACGCTGGAGGCGGTACGCCCCCCACGCGAGGACGATGTCGAGTTTGCCAGTCTCGATCCACTCAATCATTCGCTCGAACTCCTCGCGCTCGCGTTCGCGGAAGCGAGAAGCCGAACGGTCATCGTCGATGAAGTCCTCAACGATGTTCACGCCGAGGCGGTCGGCGTCACCTTGCGAGGCGTCGAGCTGCTCGCGCACCGAGAAGCCTCGGCGCGCGCTCTTGCCGCGGTACGCGCTCTTACGCGCGTACCTGCCACCGCGCAAACCGGAGAGTGAGCGAGAACCCTCGCCCCCAACGCCGGTAAGGACAAGAGAGCGAGGAACCTCGCTCTGAGCTGCGACAACGGTAGTCGTCATGTAGCCCCCTCGTGTTCAAGACTATGTCTTGCGAGGGGCCACGCCCAGCGATTACCGGTACGTACTCGGCACTACGCTGGAGATGCCGGTCATGCTGGCGCCCGTCCCGAACGCGATCGACTTCAGCAACAAGAAGGTCCTCATCGCCGACGACGTCGCCGACACGGGCAAGACGCTGAAGCTCGTCCACGACTTCTGCCTCGACCACGTCGCCGAGGTCCGCTCCGCGGTGATCTACGAGAAGTCCCAGTCGCTCGTGAAGTGCGAGTACGTCTGGAAGCGCACCGACGACTGGATCAACTTCCCGTGGAGCGTCGAGAAGCCCGTCGTGCGGCGCTCCGGACAGGTCCTCGACGCCTGACCGCCGAGGCCCGGACACGGGCGAGGGCCCGCGACCGTCACCGGTCGCGGGCCCTCGCCATGCCCCGTGCCCCTACAGGGTGCCGAGCTTGATCAGGGACAGCAGCGCCACCAGCTGGATCGCCGACGCGCCCAGCGCCTTCGGCCACGGCAGGTCGTGGGACTTGCTGACCATCGACGTGAACAGCGCGCCCGCCGCCACCCACGACAGCCAGCCGATCACCTGCACCAGCGGGTTCTCACCGCCCAGGAACAGCGCGAACAGCAGACGCGGGGCGTCCGTCATCGACATGATCAGCATGGACAGGCCCACGGTCGGCTGCCACGCCCCGTCGCCGCCCAGCTGGCGGGCGAGGGTGTGGGTCACCGCCCCCAGGATCAGACCGCCCACGACGAACATCAGGGCGGTGATCAGCACGGCGGGCACGGCCGTCGAGAGGGTGGAGTTGATCGTCTCCTCGCGCGCCTTGTCGAAGCCGAACAGCGCCAGCAGGCCGTAGACGAAGGTGACCACCAGCGCCGGCGCCCACACGGCGTGGTCGCGCATCTGCCAGAACGTGGGCCCCGGGCGCATCACGATGCCGCTCAGCAGCCGCTGCCACGGCAGGCGCGGCCCCGAAGGCGCGGCACCCGCCTGGTGGGTCTCCGCAGGGCCGTACGGGTCGTCGTGGATGCTGAACACCTGGGTGTGACCCGGATTGTTCGCGGCGTGCGCGTGGGGCGCGTACGGCTGCTGCTGCCCGTGGTGCGGGTGCTGCCCGCCGTGGTGCGGTTGCCCGTGGTGCGGTCCGCCGTGGTGAGGCGCGCCGTGCTGCTGGTACGGGTCGCCGAAGTACTCCGGCTCGCCGTGCGTGCGGCCGTCGCGCGACCACTGCTGCGGCGACGCGTACGACGGCGGCGCGGGCGGGGTGCCGTTGCCGTACTGCCCCTGCCGCGTCTGCGGGGGCTGCTGCCCTTGTTGGTGCGGGGTGCGGTTGTCCCGGCCGCGTCCGATCCTGAATCCAGCCACGTCAACGAACGTACCCGGTCCGGAGGGTGGGGACCTACCCGGCCGGGTGACAGGGCGTCATTGCTGCTGAGCTGTGACATCCCCTAGTTGGGGTCCCTTAGGGGGCGGGGGAGGCGCGCGGGGCGTGGCGGGGCCATGAAGGGCGTGGCGGGAGGAAGGGCGTGGCGGGAGGCGGCGAGGGGCGTACGGGGAGGTGAGCCCGGCGTACGCGGAGGGGGCCGGGCCGCCCCACGGCCCCGTACGTGAGCCGCGCGCCCCGTGGCCCGTACCGGAGGGCCGCCCGCGCCGTGGGCGCCGTACCGGGGAAGCCGCCCGCCCCGTCGGCGCCCCGTACGGCGAAGGGCCGGGTCCACCCCCGTGGGGGAGGACCCGGCCCTGACGCGTCCCGGCGGCCTGAAGGCCGAGGGGCGCGACTACTTCGCCGGCTCCGGCTCCGCGGCCTCGTCCGACTCCGGGGACTCGGCCGCCGGGGTCTTCACCGACTCCAGGAGGAGCTGCGCCACGTCCACGACCTGGAGCGACTCCTTGGCCTGGCCCTCGTTCTTCTTGCCGTTCACCGAGTCGGTGAGCATGACCAGGCAGAACGGGCACGCCGTGGACACGATGTCCGGGTTGAGCGAGAGGGCCTCGTCGACGCGCTCGGTGTTGATGCGCTTGCCGATGCGCTCCTCCATCCACATCCGCGCGCCGCCGGCGCCGCAGCAGAAGCCGCGCTCCTTGTGGCGGTGCATCTCCTGCTGGCGCAGGCCGGGGACGGCGGTCATGATCTCGCGCGGCGGCGTGTAGACCTTGTTGTGCCGGCCCAGGTAGCACGGGTCGTGGTAGGTGATCAGTCCGTCGACCGGGGTGACCGGGGTGAGCCGGCCCTCGTCGATGAGGTGCTGGAGCAGCTGCGTGTGGTGGATGACCTCGAACTCGCCGCCGAGCTGCGGGTACTCGTTCGCGATCGTGTTGAAGCAGTGCGGGCAGGTCGCGACGATCTTCTTCGCGGACTTCGGCTTCTTGGTGGAGGGCTCGTCCTCGTCCTCGCCGAACGCCATGTTCAGCATCGCGACGTTCTCCTGGCCGAGCTGCTGGAACAGCGGCTCGTTGCCCAGGCGGCGCGGGGAGTCACCGGTGCACTTCTCCTCGCCGCCCATGATCGCGAACTTGACGCCCGCCATGTGCAGCAGCTCCGCGAAGGCCTTGGTGGTCTTCTTGGCGCGGTCCTCCAGGGCGCCGGCGCAGCCGACCCAGTACAGGTAGTCGACCTCGGTGAGGTCCTCGATGTCCTTGCCGACGATCGGGACCTCGAAGTCGACCTCCTTGGTCCACTCGACGCGCTGCTTCTTCGCCAGGCCCCAGGGGTTGCCCTTCTTCTCCAGGTTCTTGAGCATCGTGCCCGCCTCGGACGGGAACGCGGATTCGATCATCACCTGGTAGCGGCGCATGTCGACGATGTGGTCGATGTGCTCGATGTCGACCGGGCACTGCTCGACGCAGGCGCCGCAGGTGGTGCAGGACCACAGGACGTCCGGGTCGATGACGCCGTTCTCCTCGGCGGTGCCGATCAGCGGGCGCTCGGCCTCGGCGAGCGCGGAGGCGGGGACGTCCTTCAGGGCCTCGGCGGACGCCTTCTCCTCGCCCTCCATGGTCTTGCCGCCGCCGGCGAGCAGGTACGGCGCCTTCGCGTGCGCGTGGTCGCGCAGCGACATGATCAGCAGCTTCGGGGAGAGCGGCTTGCCCGTGTTCCAGGCGGGGCACTGCGACTGGCAGCGTCCGCACTCGGTGCACGTGGAGAAGTCGAGGATGCCCTTCCACGAGAAGTGCTCGACCTGGGAGACGCCGAAGACGGTCTCCTCCGCGCCCTCCTCGTCGTCGAAGACGGTCTCGAAGTCGATCTCCTTGCCGCCCGAGGTCATCGGCAGCAGGGCGCCCAGCGAGGTCTCGCCGGTGGCGTTGCGCTTGAACCAGATGTTCGGGAAGCCGAGGAAGCGGTGCCAGGCCACGCCCATGTTGGTGTTGAGCGAGACCGTGATCATCCAGATCAGGGAGACGCTGATCTTCACCATGGCGGCGAGGTAGACCAGGTTCTGCAGGGTGCCGGTGCTCAGCCCGTCGAAGGCCAGGACGAGCGGGTACGACACGAAGTAGGCCGGGTCGTACGAGTCGACGTGGTGCAGGGCGCCCTCGAGGCCGCGCAGGACCAGGATGACGACGCCGATGGTGAGGATCACGTACTCGACGAAGTACGCCTGCCAGGCCTTGGAGCCGGCGAAGCGGGACTTGCGGCCGGCGCGGGACGGCAGGCTCAGCAGCCGGATCACCATCAGCACGAGGATGCCGAGGACGGTCGCGAGACCGATGCCCTCGGTGTACATCTCGAACGGCAGGAAGCCGCCGATGACCGGCAGCGTCCAGTCCGCCTGGAACAGCTGCCCGTACGCCTGCGCCAGCGTGGGCGGCAGGGTGAGGAAGCCGATGGCGACGAACCAGTGCGCGAAGCCGACGATCCCCCAGCGGTTCATCCGGGTGTGGCCGAGGAACTCCCGGACCACGGTGACCGTGCGGGCCTTCCAGTTGTCGGTGCGGCTGCCGGCCGGCACGGGCTGGCCGATCCGCACGAACCGGTAGATGTGCGCGATCGCTCGGGCAAAGAGCGCAACGCCGACCACGGTCAGGGTCAGCGACACAATGATCGCGGCGAGTTGCATGGGGGCTCCTCGGGCCTGCGAGGTGGGGCTTCCGGCATTACTAAGCGGTAACTTATGGGGTTCGACTGCTGAGCGTACCCAGATATTCCGCCGCACTGTAGCCGCGCAGGCGGTGATCTGCGTCGCTCAGGTGAGCCTGACCGCCGCCCCTCGCCGCCGCCCCCGCCGCCCCTCTCAGCGCTTGGGGCGCCGTGCGGCGCGCAGCAGCGCCGCGGGGGTGCGGAGCAGCAGTTCGGCGTCCAGTCCCATCCCATGGTGCTCCACGTAGTGCTGGTCCAGCAGCAGCGGCTCGTCCCAGGGGAGCGCAGAGTCCCGTCTGACCTGCGCCAGGCCGGTCATGCCGGGCTTGACCAGCTGCCGCCAGGGCGCGTCCGCGCCGGGTGTGCCGGGCGGCAGCGGCGGGGTCCCACGAGCGACATCTCGCCGCGCACGACGTGCGGCAGCCGCGACAGCGCGTCGAGGCGCAGACGCCGTACGGGCAGGGTGCGCAGCGTGAAGGTGCGGCCGTGCAGGCCGGTGACGGTCTCCCGTACGAGGACGTCCTCGCGGTGGCTGCCGGGGCGGTGGCGGCGCAGGGCGCGGGCGGCCGCGGCGGCGAGCAGGGCGGGGGCCGCCAGGGCGAGGAGGGCGGAGCCGAGGGCGAGGTCCAGGAGGCGCTTGGGGTGCATGGGCAGGACACCTGACCGTTCTGGGGAGGTCATGGCGGCTGGCGGGTGTTTGTCCGGATCGTTCGCCGAAGGGGTGAAGGTGTGGAAGGTTGGGAAGGTCCGGTGTGCAGCACCCTAGGGGGAGTGGGTCGCGGCGTCGGTGAGGCGCACCGTGTTGCGTATAAGCGCCGGATAAAAGTTGAGCCGCTCTGGCTCAGGTCTGTTGACCGCGGCGGATGCGTCGTGCATCCTTGAGTCTGTTCCACTCAAGTCAGCTGGAGGAATCGAAATGGCACGTGCGGTCGGCATCGACCTGGGCACGACTAACTCCGTCGTCAGCGTTCTGGAAGGCGGCGAGCCCACCGTCATCACCAACGCCGAGGGCGCCAGGACCACGCCGTCCGTCGTCGCCTTCGCCAAGAACGGCGAGGTCCTCGTGGGTGAGGTCGCCAAGCGGCAGGCCGTCACCAACGTCGACCGGACCATCCGCTCGGTCAAGCGCCACATGGGCACGGACTGGAAGATCGAGCTGGACGGGAAGAACTTCAACCCGCAGCAGATCTCCGCGTTCATCCTGCAGAAGCTGAAGCGGGACGCCGAGGCCTACCTGGGCGAGAAGGTCACGGACGCGGTCATCACCGTCCCGGCGTACTTCAACGACTCCGAGCGCCAGGCCACCAAGGAGGCCGGCGAGATCGCGGGCCTGAACGTCCTGCGCATCGTCAACGAGCCGACCGCCGCCGCCCTGGCGTACGGCCTCGACAAGGACGACCAGACGATCCTCGTCTTCGACCTCGGCGGCGGCACCTTCGACGTGTCGCTGCTGGAGATCGGCGACGGCGTGGTCGAGGTCAAGGCCACCAACGGCGACAACCACCTCGGTGGTGACGACTGGGACCAGCGCATCGTCGACTACCTGGTCAAGCAGTTCCAGAGCGGCCACGGCGTGGACCTCTCCAAGGACAAGATGGCGCTCCAGCGCCTGCGCGAGGCCGCCGAGAAGGCGAAGATCGAGCTGTCCTCGTCCACCGAGACCTCGATCAACCTGCCCTACATCACGGCGTCCGCCGAGGGCCCGCTGCACCTGGACGAGAAGCTCACGCGCGCCCAGTTCCAGCAGCTGACCGCCGATCTGCTGGAGCGCTGCAAGATCCCGTTCCACAACGTCATCAAGGACGCGGGCATCCAGCTCTCCGAGATCGACCACGTCGTCCTCGTCGGCGGCTCCACCCGCATGCCCGCCGTCGCCGAGCTCGTCAAGGAGCTGACCGGCGGCAAGGAGGCCAACAAGGGTGTGAACCCGGACGAGGTCGTCGCGATCGGCGCCTCGCTCCAGGCCGGTGTCCTCAAGGGCGAGGTCAAGGACGTCCTGCTGCTCGACGTCACCCCGCTGTCCCTCGGCATCGAGACCAAGGGCGGCATCATGACCAAGCTGATCGAGCGCAACACCACGATCCCGACGAAGCGCTCGGAGATCTTCACCACGGCCGAGGACAACCAGCCGTCGGTGCAGATCCAGGTCTACCAGGGCGAGCGCGAGATCGCGGCGTACAACAAGAAGCTCGGCATGTTCGAGCTGACCGGTCTGCCGCCGGCGCCGCGCGGCGTCCCGCAGATCGAGGTGTCCTTCGACATCGACGCCAACGGCATCATGCACGTCACGGCCAAGGACCTCGGCACCGGAAAGGAGCAGAAGATGACCGTCACCGGCGGCTCCTCGCTCCCGAAGGACGAGGTCGACCGGATGCGCGAGGAGGCCGAGCGGTACGCGGAGGAGGACCACAAGCGCCGCGAGGCCGCCGAGACCCGCAACCAGGGCGAGCAGCTCGTCTACCAGACGGAGAAGTTCCTCACCGACAACGCCGACAAGGTGCCGGGTGAGATCAAGTCCGAGGTCGAGGAGGCGGTGAACGAGCTCAAGGAGAAGCTGAAGGGCGAGGACACCGCGGAGATCCGCACCGCCACCGAGAAGGTCGCGGCGGTCTCCCAGAAGCTCGGCCAGGCCATGTACGCCGACGCGCAGGCCGCCCAGGCCGGCGGTGCGCAGGCGGGCGCCGAGGGCGCCAAGGCCGATGACGACGTGATCGACGCCGAGATCGTCGACGACGAGAAGCCGAAGGGTGGCGCGGCATGACGGAGGAGACTCCGGGCTTCGAGGAGAAGCCCGACGTCCCCTCCGGCGCCGCTCCCGACGACGCCGCCGAGGCCGCCGAGACCCCTTCCACCGAGGAGGGCGCGGCGGCCCCGGCCGGGGACGCGAACCAGAAGGACCAGTCGGCCGGCCTGACCGCCGAGCTGGACCAGACCCGCACCGCGCTCGCCGAGCGCACCGCGGACCTCCAGCGGCTGCAGGCCGAGTACCAGAACTACCGCCGCCGGGTCGAGCGGGACCGGGTCGCGGTCAAGGAGGTCGCCGTCGCGAACCTCCTGACCGAGCTGCTGCCCGTGCTCGACGACATCGGCCGGGCGCGCGAGCACGGCGAACTGGTCGGCGGCTTCAAGTCGGTCGCCGAGTCGCTGGAGACCACCGTCGCCAAGATGGGCCTCCAGCAGTTCGGCAAGGAGGGCGAGCCCTTCGACCCGACCGTGCACGAGGCGCTGATGCACTCGTACGCGCCGGACGTCACGGAGACGACCTGCGTGGCGATCCTCCAGCCGGGGTACCGGATCGGCGAGCGGACCATCCGTCCCGCGCGTGTCGCCGTCGCCGAGCCCCAGCCGGGAGCCGCGCCGGCCGCGAAGGAAGAGCAGTCGGCCGACGAGGAGAACGGTGGCCCCGAAGAGGGCTGACAGCTTCAGGGCCGGCGGTCACAGGACCGCCGGCCCCGGGGCTGACGCAGTGATCGTCCGGGAGGAGGGACGTCGATGAGTACGAAGGACTTCGTCGAGAAGGACTACTACAAGGTCCTCGGCGTCCCCAAGGACGCGACCGAAGCCGAGATCAAGAAGGCGTACCGGAAGCTCGCCCGTGAGTTCCACCCGGACGCCAACAAGGGCGACGCCGGCGCCGAGGCCCGCTTCAAGGAGATCTCCGAGGCGAACGACGTCCTCGGCGACCCCAAGAAGCGCAAGGAGTACGACGAGGCGCGCGCCCTCTTCGGCAACGGCGGCTTCCGCCCCGGACCCGGTGGTGCGGGCGGCACGTTCAACTTCGACCTGAGCGACCTCTTCGGCGGTCAGGCCCAAACGGGCGGCGCAGGCGGCTTCGGCGGCGGCCTCGGGGACGTCTTCGGCGGACTGTTCAACCGGGGCGGCGCCACCGGGGCCCGTACGCAGCCGCGGCGCGGCCAGGACGTCGAGTCCGAGGTGACGCTCAGCTTCACCGAGGCCGTCGACGGAGCGACGGTCCCGCTGCGCATGTCCAGCCAGCAGCCCTGCCGGGCCTGTTCCGGCACGGGCGACAAGAACGGCACACCGCGCGTGTGCCCCACCTGTGTGGGCACGGGCCAGGTGTCGCGCGGCGGCAGCGGGTCCTTCTCGCTGACCGACCCGTGCGTGGACTGCAAGGGCCGCGGCCTGATCGCCGAGGACCCGTGCGACGTCTGCCACGGCAGCGGCCGCGCCAAGTCGTCGCGCACCATGCAGGTCCGCATCCCGGCGGGCGTCTCCGACGGGCAGCGGATCAGGCTGCGCGGCAAGGGCGCGCCCGGCGAGCGGGGCGGCCCGGCCGGCGACCTGTACGTGGTGGTCCACGTGGACGCGCACCCGGTGTTCGGCCGCAAGGGCGACAACCTCACCGTCACCGTGCCGGTCTCCTACGCGGAGGCGGCGCTCGGCGGCGAGATCAGGGTGCCGACCCTCGGCGGGCCCCCGGTCACGCTGAAGATCCCCGCGGGCACGCCCAACGGACGCACGATGCGGGCCCGCGGCAAGGGGGCGGTCCGCAAGGACGGCACCCGCGGCGACCTGCTCGTGACGGTGGAGGTCGCCGTCCCGAAGGAGCTGAACGACGAGGCGCGCGAGGCTCTGGAGGCGTACCGTCGAGCCACCGCGGGTGAGGACCCGCGGGCGGAGCTCTTCCAGGCCGCGAAGGGGGCTTGAGGCAATGGACGCACGCCGACGCAACCCGTACGAACTGACCGACGAGACCCCGGTGTACGTCATCTCGGTGGCGGCGCAGCTCAGTGGGCTGCACCCGCAGACCCTGCGCCAGTACGACCGGCTGGGGCTCGTCTCCCCGGACCGTACGGCCGGGCGGGGCCGGCGCTACTCGGCCCGCGACATCGAGCTGCTCCGCCAGGTGCAGCAGCTGTCGCAGGACGAGGGCATCAACCTGGCCGGAATCAAGCGCATCATCGAGCTGGAGAACCAGGTCACCGCGCTGGAGGCGCGGGTGGCGGAGCTGACCGCGGCCCTGGAGGGCGCGGCGGTCGCGATGCGCCAGCGCGAGGCGCAGGTGCACGCCTCGTACCGGCGTGACCTGGTGCCGTATCAGGACGTGCAGCAGACGAGTGCGTTGGTCGTGTGGCGGCCGGGCAACAAGCGCGGCGGCGAGTAGTCCGCGGACCGTGAGCCGAGGAAAGGCCCCCTCCCCGGAGGGGGCCTTTTCGCGTGCGATGATCCCGGGATGCGGATCAGGGGGAAGGCGGCCGCGGCGCTCGCCGCGGCGCTGCTGACGGGGTGTTCGGCGGGCGGTACGGAGACGGGCGCGCGGCCGTCGGCGTCCGCGCCCGCGGCCGGGGCGTCCGGGGCGCCGGCGGCGTGCCCGGCGTCGGGGGTGCGGGTCACGCTGGGCGACACGGAGGCGGCCCTGGGGCAGCGGGCGTTGTCGGTGTTCCTCGACAACTGCGGCGGACGGCCCTTCGAGGTGAGCGGCTACCCGGACGTGGCGGTGCTGGACGCGGAGCGCGAGGAGCTGGACGTGACGGTCCGGCTCGGCACCCACGCGGTGGACGGCGGGACGGAGCGGGCGGTGTTCACGCTGCGGCCCGGGCAGCGGGCGCGGGCGGGCGTCCTGTGGCGGAACACCGTGACCCGGACGGACGTCGTGGCGACGAGCGGCGCGTATTTGCGCGTCACGCCCGGCCGGGGGGCCGCCGCGCAGACGGTCGCCCCGCACGACGGCCCGCTGGACCTGGGCAACACCGACACGGTGGAGGTCACACCCTGGGCGCCGTACGTGCCGTAGCGGGGCGCGGCGGGCGCCTGCGGGGCGCGGTGGGGGGCGGGGTTCCTGGGGGCGCGGTGTGGGGCGGCGGAGCGGCGGATCCCCGTACCCGGCCTGGCGGGCGGGCTCGTACAGCGCGGGCGGTGCGTACGGTGCGGGCGGGCCCGTACGACGCGGGTGGCGCCGGGCGGGCCCGTACGCGCCCCGGCATGCGGGCTCGTGCGGCGCTGAGCGGGCCGTGACGCGGCCGGGCGCCTCGTGGCCCCGGAGCGGCCGGGGCCCGGCCGGGGGCCTCGTGGTGCGGCCCCGGGGCCGGCCGGGGGTCGCGTCGGGCGGTGGCGGGGTGTCAGTCGTGGGCGTGCGGCTGGTCGGTGTCGGCGCCGGGCTCGGGCGCGGCCTGCTCCAGGATGCCCGAGCGGGCGATGAGATAGCCGAGCTGGGCCCGGCTGCCGCTGCCCAGCGTGGAGGCGAGCTTGGCTATGTGGGCGCGGCAGGTGCGGACGTTCATGCCGAGGCGGCGGGCGATGGCCTCGTCGACGTGCCCCTCGACCAGGAGCTTGGCGATGGAGCGCTGGATGCCGCTGATCCCGTTGAGGGCCGGCGCGTAGGTGACGACCTCCTTCTCCCACGGGATGCCGTGCAGCCAGAACTGCTCGAACACCCCGACGAGGTACTGCACGAGCCCCTCGTGGCGCAGCTCCAGGGCCACCTGCCGGTCGCTGCGCGCCGGGATGAAGGCGATCCTGCGGTCGACGATGATCAGCCGGTCGATGATCTCCTCGAGGGTGCGCACCTCCAGGCCGAACGGCATGATCCGCTCGACGTACCCCATGGTCGCCGAGTGGTGCCGGGCCGTGTGCTGGTAGAGGGTCCGCATCCGGACACCGCGGTCGAGGAGGGGCTCCACCCGGCGCAGGGCGGCCTTGACAGTCTCGGGTTTGCGTCCGCTGCCGGGCTGGATGGTGAGGAGCTCGACCGCGCACTCGTCCATCACCCGGTCCAGTTCGGCGTTGATGACGGCGAGTCCCTCCAGCACGTTGATCGCGCCGCTGCCGCAGGGCGCCGCCGCGGGGATCGTCATGAACGGCTCGAATGCGTCGGCCAACGACAGGGCGCGCTGCCGCCGCTGCTGGATCTCCCGCTCTATGGGGTGTATCAGCTGGTTGAGGGCGATGGAGGGAGGGACGGGGCGCAGCCACTGCGGGTCGTCCGGATCCGGATGCAGCAGGGCGAGGTCGATGAGGCAGGGAGCCGCGTCGATTTCCGAGCGGGCGATGCGGCCGGCACGCAGCGCGGCCGCGTACAGGCGCTTTCCGGCTTCGCACAGCTCGTCATGACTGTGCCCGGTTTCCGGATTGTCCACCTTCGACCGCATCTGCACCCCCCTCAGGGTCCTGTATTTCAGGAACATGATGCCTGTACCGGCTGGTGGAAGCGTCAGGAGTGAGCCATCGTCATAGGCGCGGGGGAGGAGGTAAGGACAAAAAGAGGTGGAGATCGTCCATGACCAGGATGGTTCGTGCACTTAGCGCCATAGCTGTCGCCGCGGCGGCCGCGTGCGGTGTCGCCGCCCTCAGCGGCGAGCCGTCGTGGGAAACGGTGTCCGCGGGCAGCGTCGTCGCAGGTGAGCCCTCGTGGGAGGCCGGACCGGCCGACACCCGTGAGCCTTCGTGGGAGGTCACCCCGGCGACTTTCGGTGAGCCCTCGTGGGAGGCCGCGCCGGCCGGCGTCGGCGAGCCCTCGTGGGAGGTCGCCCCGGCGACCGTCGGTGAGCCTTCGTGGGAGACCGGACCGGCCGACACCCGTGAGCCCTCGTGGGAGGCCGTCCCGGCGTCCCTGGGTGAGCCCTCGTGGGAGCGGGTCGACTCCACGCCGACGGGTGTCGTCGCATGAACGTCCCCGACGACTCCCGCTTCCGCCGCGAGATGGCGTCCGCCTACCGATCCGGGTGGCACTTCATCGACCTCGTCACCGCCGTGCCGCAGGGTGGCGATTCGTTGATGGTCACCCTCTTCGGGGAGCCGATCGTCATCACCCGCGGGGACGACGAGGAGATCCGCGCCTACCGGTGCCTCCGCCGGCCGCGCGGCGCGCCCCAGCCCGTCCGTTGTGCCATCCGCTACGGAATGATTTTCGTCAACCTCGACCAGCGCGACCACCAGCTCGTCGAGGCGGAGACGACCACCGCCACTCCCCGCAGCGCCTGAGCGATTCCCCCGTCGTTGTAGATCGCCCAGGTGCTTCCCCCACACAGCGGCGCCATCGTGGACCTGAAACACGATGGCGCCGTTGTGCTGTCCGGGTACGGGAGCGCGCCGGGCGCGCTTCGGGCGTTGCCGCTACGCGCGCCCCATCGCCCGCGTGAGGGCGATCTCGATCACGACCCGGTCCGGATTGGGCGTCGGTGTGCGCCCGTACCGCTCCGCGTACCGCGCGACCGCGTCGGCGACGACGTCCGGTTCCGTGCGGACCACCGCGCGGCCCTCCAGCGTCGCCCAGCGGCCCACGTCGACCTGGCACACCGCGACCCGCGCCCCGTCGGGGCCCGCGGCCAGGATGTTGGCGACCTTCCGGCTGTTCTTGTTGGTGATCACGCGGGCGATGCCCTTCTCGCCGCCCTCGGGGTCGTACGTCACGCCCACCGGCACCACGTGCGGGCTGCCGTCGGGGCGCGGGGTTGTCAGGGTGCACATGTGACGCTCCCGCCAGAAGCTGACGTAGGACGGGTCGGGGTCGCGCAGGTCGATGGCCATGGGCCGGAACCTACCCGCGGTCACTGGCCCAGGGCATCTTGAGTGGAATAGACTCAACTTTGTGGGTGTTGGCTGAGTCATAGCCGGTACGTACGCAACACCAGCAGCCGAGGAGGACCAAGCCCAGTGGACGCCGAGCTGACCAACAAGAGCCGGGACGCGCTCAACGCCGCCACCAGCCGCGCCGTGTCCGACGGACACCCCGACCTGACCCCGGCGCACCTGCTGCTGGCACTGCTCTCCGGCCAGGAGAACGAGAACCTGACGGACCTGCTCGCCGCCGTCGAGGCCGACCAGGCCGCCGTGCGCTCCGGCGCCGAGCGTGTCCTCGCCGGCCTGCCGAGCGTCACCGGGTCGACCGTCGCCCCGCCGCAGCCCAACCGCGACCTGCTCGCCGTCATCGCCGACGCGCAGGCCCGCGCCCGTGAGCTGGGCGACGAGTACCTGTCGACCGAGCACCTGCTGATCGGCATCGCCGCCAAGGGCGGACCGGCCGGCGAGGTGCTGACCCGCCAGGGCGCCGACGCGAAGAAGCTCCTGGCGGCCTTCACCCGCGCGCGCGGCACGCGCCGGGTGACCACCCCTGACCCGGAGGGGCAGTACAAGGCGCTGGAGAAGTTCGGCACGGACTTCACGGCCGCAGCGCGCGAGGGCAAGCTCGACCCGGTCATCGGCCGCGACCAGGAGATCCGCCGCGTCGTCCAGGTCCTCTCCCGCCGCACCAAGAACAATCCCGTCCTGATCGGCGAGCCCGGCGTCGGCAAGACCGCCGTCGTGGAGGGACTGGCCCAGCGCATCGTGAAGGGCGACGTCCCCGAGTCGCTGCGGGACAAGCGGCTCGTCGCGCTCGACCTGGGCGCCATGGTCGCCGGCGCGAAGTACCGCGGTGAGTTCGAGGAGCGCCTCAAGACCGTCCTGTCCGAGATCAAGGAGAGCGACGGCCAGGTCATCACCTTCATCGACGAGCTGCACACCGTCGTCGGCGCGGGCGCGGGCGGCGACTCCGCCATGGACGCGGGCAACATGCTCAAGCCCATGCTGGCCCGCGGCGAGCTGCGCATGGTCGGCGCGACCACGCTCGACGAGTACCGCGAGCGCATCGAGAAGGACCCCGCCCTGGAGCGCCGCTTCCAGCAGGTCCTCGTCGCCGAGCCGACCGTCGAGGACACCATCGCGATCCTGCGCGGACTGAAGGGCCGCTACGAGGCCCACCACAAGGTGCAGATCGCGGACTCGGCACTGGTCGCCGCCGCGACCCTCTCCGACCGGTACATCACCTCCCGGTTCCTGCCCGACAAGGCCATCGACCTCGTCGACGAGGCGGCGTCGCGGCTCCGCATGGAGATCGACTCCTCGCCCGTGGAGATCGACGAGCTCCAGCGCGCCGTCGACCGGCTGCGCATGGAGGAGCTGGCGCTGAAGAACGAGACGGACCCCGGCTCCGTGCAGCGGCTGGAGAAGCTGCGCCGCGACCTCGCCGACAAGGAGGAGGAGCTGCGCGGGCTGACCGCCCGCTGGGAGAAGGAGAAGCAGGGCCTCAACCGCGTCGGTGAGCTGAAGGAGCGCCTGGACGACCTGCGCGGCCAGGCCGAGCGCGCCCAGCGCGACGGCGACTTCGACACGGCGTCCAAGCTGCTGTACGGGGAGATCCCGGCCGTCGAGCGGGAGCTCGCCGCGGCGACGGAGGCCGAGCAGGAGGCCGCCAAGACCGCCGGCGGCGGCGCCGACAAGATGGTCAAGGAGGAGGTCGGTCCGGACGACATCGCCGACGTCGTCGGCTCCTGGACCGGCATCCCCGCGGGCCGCCTCCTGGAGGGCGAGACGCAGAAGCTGCTCCGCATGGAGGACGAGCTCGGCAAGCGCCTCATCGGCCAGTCCGAGGCCGTACGGGCCGTCTCCGACGCCGTGCGCCGCACGCGCGCCGGCATCGCGGACCCCGACCGGCCGACTGGCTCGTTCCTCTTCCTCGGCCCGACCGGTGTCGGCAAGACCGAGCTGGCGAAGGCGCTCGCGGACTTCCTCTTCGACGACGAGCGGGCGATGGTCCGCATCGACATGTCGGAGTACGGCGAGAAGCACTCCGTCGCCCGGCTCGTCGGCGCGCCCCCCGGCTATGTCGGCTACGAGGAGGGCGGCCAGCTCACCGAGGCGGTGCGCCGCCGCCCGTACAGCGTGATCCTGCTGGACGAGGTGGAGAAGGCCCACCCGGAGGTCTTCGACATCCTGCTGCAGGTCCTCGACGACGGCCGGCTCACCGACGGGCAGGGCCGCACGGTCGACTTCCGCAACACGATCCTGGTGCTCACCTCCAACCTGGGCAGCCAGTTCCTGATGGAGCCGACGCGGACGGAGGCGGAGAAGCGGGAGCAGGTCCTGGAGGTGGTCCGCGCCTCGTTCAAGCCGGAGTTCCTCAACCGGCTGGACGACATCGTGGTGTTCTCGGCGCTCAGCCGCGACGAGCTGGCCCACATCGCCCGGCTCCAGATCGGCCGGCTGGCCCGGCGCCTCGCGGAGCGCCGCCTCACGCTGGACGTCACCCCGGCGGCCCTGGAGTGGCTCGCCGACGAGGGCAACGACCCGGCGTACGGCGCGCGGCCGCTGCGGCGCCTGGTCCAGACGGCGATCGGGGACCGGCTGGCGCGGGAGATCCTCGCGGGCGAGATCACGGACGGCGACACCGTCCGCGTGGACCGGGCGGACGGCGGCCTGACGGTCACGCCGGTCCGCTGACGGCCCGGCCGCGCCCCGCCGCGCCCCGCCGCGGCGGGGCGGCGGTGCCCGTGCGGTGACGTTCCGGCCGCGCCCCCGCCGTGCCGCGGGGGCGCGGTCTGTCAGCTCGCAGCGGATCGCGGCCGGTTCGGCTTGCCACCGACGGGCCGGGATGGGGGAGGATGGCGGCTATCCGTACGAAGGGAATTACCCGGTGAGCATCGACCCGTCCTCGATTCCGAATTTCGGGGGCCAGCCCCAGCCTCAGGCCGCAGGACCGGCGGGCCCCGTCGTCCCCGATCAGGACCTGGTGAAGCAGCTCCTCGAGCAGATGGAGCTCAAGTACGTCGTCGACGACGAGGGCGACCTCGCGGCGCCGTGGGAGGACTTCCGCACCTACTTCATGTTCCGCGGCGAGGCGGAGCAGCAGGTCTTCTCCGTCCGCACGTTCTACGACCGCCCGCACCCGGTCGAGGAGCGGACGAAGATCCTGGAGACCATCGACGACTGGAACCGCCGCACCCTGTGGCCCAAGGTCTACAGCCACCTCCACGAGGACGAGCAGGGCGGCGCGACGATCCGGCTGATCGGTGAGGCGCAGATGCTCATCGGCACGGGCGTCAGCCTGGAGCACTTCGTGTCCTCCACGGTCAGCTGGGTCCGCGCGTCGATCGAGTTCGACAAGTGGATGATGGAGCAGCTGGGCCTGGCGCCCGCCGAGGGCGACGAGCCCGCCGAGGGCGACGAGGCCTGAGCGGCCCCACACGACCGCGACGCGGCCGGGACGGTGACCCGTGAGGGCACCGTCCCGGCCGCGTTCCCGTCTGCCGCGGCCGCCGCCCCGGGCGGCGTCCGGGAACGGTCTCAGAGGCGGGCGAGGCGGTCGGCGGCCTCGCGGAGGACCGCCTCCTTCTTGCAGAACGCGAAGCGGATCAGTGAGCGGCCCGCGTCGGCGTGGTCGTAGAAGACCGCGTTCGGGATGGCGACCACTCCGCAGCGCTCCGGCAGGGCCCGGCAGAACGCCACACCGTCCTTCTCGCCCAGCCCGCCGATGTCGGCGGTGATGAAGTACGTGCCGCGCGGCCGGTACACCTCGAAGCCCGCCGCCGTGAGGCCCGCCAGCAGGATGTCCCGTTTGCCCTCCAGGTCGGCGCGGAGCGTGTCGAAGTACGCGTCCGGCAGGCGCAGCGCCTCCGCGATGGCGTGCTGGAACGGGCCCGACGCCACATAGGTGAGGAACTGCTTCGCCGTGCGCACCGCGGCGGTAAGCTCCGGCGGCGCGGTGAGCCAGCCGACCTTCCAGCCGGTGAACGCGTACGTCTTCCCCGCCGACGAGATGGTCACCGTGCGCTCCCGCATCCCCGGGAACGTCGCGATCGGCACGTGCTCCGCCCCGTCGAAGACCAGGTGCTCGTAGACCTCGTCGGTGACGACCAGCAGGTCCCGTTCGACGGCGAGCGCGGCGACGGCCGCCAGCTCCTCGCGGGTGAGGACGGTGCCGGTGGGGTTGTGGGGGGTGTTGAGCAGGATGAGCCGCGTGCGGTCGGTGACGGCGGCGCGCAGCTCGTCCAGGTCGAGGACGAACCGGCCGCTCTCCCGGTCCGGGCGCAGCGTGACGGGCACCCGGGTGCCGCCCGCCATCGCGACGCACGCCGCGTACGAGTCGTAGTAGGGCTCCAGGGCGATGACCTCGTCGCCCGGTTCGACCAGCGCCAGCAGCGCGGCGGCGATCGCCTCCGTCGCGCCGGCGGTGACCAGGACCTCGGTGTCGGGGTCGTACCCGAGGCCGTACCGCCGCAGCTGGTGGTCGGTGATGGCGGTGCGCAGCTCGGGGACGCCGGGGCCGGGCGGGTACTGGTTGCCCCGCCCGTCGCGCAGGGCGCGCACGGCCGCCTCGCGGATCTCCTCGGGGCCGTCGGTGTCGGGGAAGCCCTGCCCGAGGTTGATGGAGCCGGTGGCGGCCGCGAGAGCGGACATCTCGGCGAAGATGGTCGTGCCGAACCCGGCGAGGCGGCGGTTGAGCGGTGCTCTGGTCATGGGCGCCATCCTGCGGGGAAGCCGGGGCGGTCTCAAGGCCACGCGCGGAGCCGCGCGGGCGGGTGGCGCGGGTGGCGGCCGGGGTGCGTGGGGCGGGCGGCGACCGTGTGCGTGCGCGGCGCGTGGTGGGGCGGCACAGGGGGCCCCGGGTGGCGGCCGGGGGGCGGGCGCGGAGAGCGGGGACGCGTGCGCGCGTTCGAAACCTCTGGAGTTGCTCAAGTGCGGATTGGGTGTGTCGGCGGGGTGGGCATCTCCCAGGCACATCACAGGGGGAGGAGACACCGGACATGGAACTGGCCATCGGCATCGCCGGGTTCGTGCTGTTCGCGGTGGTCGTCATCGCACTGGGCAACGCCGCGTCGAGGCGCCCTCGCCACCGGGCCGCGACGACGCACCGCCGCAGCAGCTGGTGGGGGAGCAGCGGCAGCGGGGGCGGCTGCGGCGGCTCGTCGTCGTGCGGGGGGTCCTCCTCGTGCGGCGGTGGCGGCTGCGGCGGCGGTTCCTGAGCGGGCGTGACTGCGACGGGGGAGAGGAGGCGGTCGGGATGACCGGACTGTTCGTGGTGGGCGGCGCGGCGCTGCTGCTCGTGGTGGGGCTGGCCGTGCTCGTGGGGGGCCGCTTCTCGACGGGCCCCGGCGGCCGCGGCAGCGGCGGGTACGCGGGCGGCGGGGGCGGCCCGGCCGGTGACGCCGGTGGTGCGGCCCTGTGGGGAGGGGTCGGCGGTGCGGGCGGCGACGGGGGGTCGTCGTCCTGCGACACCGGCGGCGGGGGCGGCTGGAGCGGCGGGGGCGGCTCCTGCGACGGCGGAGGCGGCGGGGGAGGAGGTGGGTGCGGAGGCGGAGGCGGCTGACACGGGGCAGCCGGTCCGTTCGTCCGCACCGGCCACCAAGGGGCGCCCGGAGGGTGGTGAACACTCTTCGGGCGCCCCCTTGTGCAGGCGCGCGCGCCGTGCCGCACGTCGTGCGGTGAACAGTTGAACCCCCAGGCCCCCTGGGGGATGTATTCGCAACCAAGTTGGGTAAAGACGCTGTGAGCCTCGGGCGGTTCATGGTTCGCTCGCTGTCGAGTACATCGAGCCCTCGGATCTGTATGAACCCCGAGCCGGTACCTCAAGTTCCCTGGGAACGTCTTACGGGACGACGCCACCCCCCGGTCCACCCGTCACGTCACCGTGCTTGCGGAGCTGACTCATGCTCACCACCCTTCAGACTTCCTACACCGACACGCGTGCGGCCGACCTGGCCTGGACGCTGGGGAGGGAGGCGCTGCCCGCGCTGGCCGTGCTCGACCTCGAACTCGACGGCGCCGCACTCCAGATGAGACTGCTGGGAGCCTCCCACCAGGTCCTGCTCGAGGAGGAGAACGGCACCTGCTCGGAGACGGTCGCCTGTCTCCCCGGCAGCAGCACACCGCTCCCGCTCGGGGTGGCGAAGCGGATCGGCGGGTGGGAGTACGAGTTCGCGGCCCGCGTCGAGACCTTGTCGCAGGGCTCGTTCGCGGGGCGCGCGCAGGAGCTGCTGGCGCTCGTCGCGGACCACCCGCACGGACTGGCCGGGACGTTCCCCGGCTCGCCGCACGCGTTCACGGCGATGCTGGCGCAGCGGTACGAGGGGCGGGTGCGGTGGCGGACCTGGCACGCCTACCCGCAGGAGGGGCAGCTGGTGGTGACCCGGACAAGCGTTGGATTCGCCCCGCGGAGCCGGCGCCGAGGCACCCTTGTGGGTGACTAACCGCATGCGGGGCCTCACGTAGCGTGGCCGCATGGTCAATGCGCCCACCTCCGCGTCACCGGCGCCGCGCCCGTCCGGGAGTGCGGCGCCCCGTCCCGCGGCGCCGGGCAGAGCGGGGCCGAGGGCGGGCCGGTTCCTGGTGCTCGCGGCCGTGTTCGTGTGCGCCGCCTGCGGACTGGTCTACGAGCTGGAACTCGTCGCCCTCGCCTCCTCCCTGACCGGCGACTCCGTCACCCAGGCGTCCGTCGTGCTGTCCGTGATGGTCTTCGCGATGGGCGTCGGCTCGCTGCTCGCCAAGCGGCTGCGCTGCCGGGCCGCCGTCGGCTTCGGCGTGCTGGAGGCGCTCCTCGCGCTGATCGGCGGCTGCTCGGCGCTGCTGCTGTACGGGGCGTTCGCCTGGCTGGGCGGCACGCGGCACGCGCTGGTCGCGGTGTCGCTCGTCATCGGGACGCTGATCGGCGCGGAGATGCCGCTGCTGATGACGCTGATCCAGCGGGTCTCGCGGTGCGCCCGCCAGGACGCGGGCGGCGCCGTCGCGGACCTGTTCGCCGCGGACTACGTGGGCGCGCTCGTCGGCGGGCTCGCCTTCCCGTTCCTGCTGCTGCCGTGGTTCGGCCAGCTCACGACGGCGCTCGCCACCGGCGCGGTGAACGCGCTGGCCGGGGCGGTGCTCGTGCTGTGGCTGTTCGGCCGGGAGCTCACGGCGCGCGAGCGGTGGCTGCTGCTGTCGCTGAACGCCGCCGTGCTGGCGGTCCTCGCGGTGGCGGCCGTGCTGGCCGACGACTTCGAGCGGGCCGCGCGCCACGCCGTGTACGGCGCGCACGTGCGGGTCGCGGTGCGGACACCCGTCCAGGAGGTCGTGCTCACGGGCCGCCGGGACGAGCCGCCTGACCTGTACGTGGACGGGCGGCTGCGGGTCGACGGCGACGCACGGCACCGCCACCATCCGGCGCTCGTCCACCCCGCGATGCGCGGCCGCCGCGCGCGGGTGCTCGTCCTGGGCGGCGGCGACGGCCTGACCGTACGGGAGGTGCTGCGGTACGGGGACGTGCGGTCCGTGACGGTGGTCGAGCCCGACCCGGTGCTCGTCCGGCTGGCCCGCACCGACCCGGCCCTGGCGCGGCTCAACCGGCACGCGTACGGCGACCGGCGGGTGCGGGCCGAGTCCGCCGAACCGTTCCACTGGCTCAGGCGGGCGGCGCGCGACGGCACGCCGTACGACGTCGTCCTCTCCGATCTGCCGCCGCCCGGGCCCGGCGCGGGCGCCACGCCGTACTCGCTGGAGTTCTACGGGCTGGCCGCGCGCGTCCTGGCCCCCGACGGGCGCCTCGCCGTGCACGCCGGGCCGTTGCGGGAACGTTCACGCGGCTACTGGACGGTGGAGGCGACCCTGCGCGCCGCCGGGTTCACCACCCGGCCGTACACCGTGCCGGGCGGGGCGGTGGCGGACCGGTCGGGCGGCGGGGGCGGCGCCGGGCCCGGGGGCGGGGCCGGGGCCGGGGGCGGGGCCGAGGCCGGGCGCGGGGGCGCGGTCGGGGCCGACGGGGCGTCCCCGGGTGGGCCCGCGGGCGGGTTCGTGCTGGCCGTGCCGGGCGGGGCGCACCGGTCCGGCGCGCCCGCGCCGCCCGTCTCGCCCGGCTTGAGCGGTGCGGACGTGCCGTCGGCCGCCGCGCTGGAGGCGGGCGCGCGCCTCCTGGAGGGGGCCCGGCCGCGCGGGCTGCCCCCGTCGACGCTGACCCGCCCCCGGTACGTGCCGTGACTTCGCGACCGGCCGCGCACGGGAGGGGTCGGGAGGGCCGGGCGTGGGTACGCTCGACTGTCATGGAGCATGAGGTGTTCGTTCCGGTCCCCGTGCAGTCCCTCCGTGCCGTCCTGGCCGACCCCGCACGCGTCGCCCGCTGCGTACCGGGGCTCCAGCAGGACGCGGACGCTTCGGCCGACCCGCTGTCGGGCCGCCTCAAGGTGCGCGCCGGCGGGCAGACCGTCACCTACCGGGGCGCGCTGCACCTGGCCGCGCGCGAGGACGGCGGCTACGACCTGTCCGGCGAGGGCGAGGAGGCGCGCGGCAGCGGCGGGGTGAAGGTCGCCTTGACGGCCCGGCTCACCGCCGCCGACGGCGGGAGCGGCCTGGCGTTCACCGGTACGGCGAGCGTGGAGGGGCGGCTGGCCGAGCTCCCCGCCGACACGCTCACCACGACGGCGCACCGGCTGCTGGACCGCTTCGGCGAGGCCCTCGCGGAGGAGGCCGCCACCGGGCGCACCGCCGGCGCGGCCCGTGCCGAGGACGCGACCGCAGAGGACGCGACGACCGAGGACGCGACGACCGAGGACGCGACGACCGAGGACGCGACCGCAGAGGACGCGACCACCGACGTGGACGCCGCCGGGGACGACGTACCCGCCGGAGGCGACGTACCCGCCGGTGGCGACGTGCCGCCGGTCGACGGCGCGGTCGTCGCGGACGCCGTGCGCGCCGACGAGGCCGTACCGGCCGACGCCGACGCCGAAGCCGAGGCCGCCGACCTGGACAACGTGGAGCTGGACGTGGACGACGTGGACGACGACGGCGTCGACGACGGGGCCGTGGGCGCCGGGGAAGCGCCGCGCGGCGGGGTGTTCGACGCGCCGGTGCCGCCGTCCTCCCTGGACCCGTTCGCCGTCGACGACTTCCCCGTGGACGACACCGAGCCGCCCGCCGAGGCCGCTCACGCCCGCCGGACGATGATCGGGCGCAGCGCCGAGGAGGTCGACCACGCCCCGCCGCGCGGACGGTACGCCCCCGTGCCCGGCCCTGACGCCGGGTCCGGCGCCGGGATGCTGCGCCGGATCGCCCCCGCCGTCGCCCTCGCGCTCGCCGCGGCCGTGCTCATCGGCCGTGCGCTGCGCCGCCGCAAGTAGCCTCCCCGGACGTAAGGTCGGGCGGTGTGAGCATGAGCGAAGAGGTCCGGCTGGCTGCCGGAGACGTCGAGTTGACCATCACGCCGGGCAACGGCTGCCGTATCGCGAGCATGCGCGTCGCCGGTGACGAACTGCTGCGCCAGGGCGAGCGGTACGGCTCCTTCCCGATGGTGCCCTGGTGCGGGCGCACCGACCGGGGACGGTTCCTGAACGGTGCGACGCGGCATCAACTGCCGCTCAACGCCCCGCCGCACGCCATCCACGGCACCGGCAGGGACACCGCCTGGCGCACGGCGCGCGCCGACAAGGCGGAGGCGGTGTTCACCTACGACCTGGCGGAGCCCTGGCCGTACCCGGGCCGGGTCACGCAGATCTTCGAGCTGACCGACACGGCGCTGACGCTGCGGCTGGGCGTCGAGACGTACGGCGACTCGTTCCCGGCGCAGGCCGGCTGGCACCCGTGGTTCAACCGCGTCGTCGGCGGGAGCGAGGTCGCGATCGACTTCGCGCCCGCGTGGCAGGAGGAGCGCGGCGACGACCACCTGCCCACCGGGCGCCGTGTCGAGCCGCGCCCCGGCCCCTGGGACGACTGCTTCGGCATGCCCGACGGCGTGGACGTCACTCTGACCTGGCCGGAGCGGCTGGAGCTCAAGGTCACCAGCCCGGAGCAGTGGGTCGTCGTGTACGACGAGCAGGAGGCCGCTGTGTGCGTGGAGCCGCAGACGGGCCCGCCGAACGGGCTGAACACCGCGCCGCGGCTCGTCACCCCCATCGAGCCGCTGGAGACCGTCACCACCTGGACCTGGCGCCGCCTCTGACCGGGCGGGCGGCGCGGCTTAAGCTCGGAGCATGACTGACGCACGAGCGGATCTGCTCCAGCAGATCAAGGACAAGGCCGTGGTGCACGGCAGGGTGACCCTCTCCTCGGGTCTGGAGGCCGACTACTACGTCGACCTCCGCCGGATCACGCTGGACGGGGCCGCCGCGCCGCTCGTCGGTCAGGTCATGCTCGATCTGACCGCCGACCTCGACTACGACGCGGTGGGCGGTCTGACGCTGGGCGCCGACCCGGTCGCCACGTCGATGCTGCACGCCGCCGCCGCGCGCGGCCGCACCCTGGACGCGTTCGTCGTCCGCAAGGCCGCCAAGGCGCACGGCATGCAGCGCCGTGTCGAGGGCCCGGACATCAAGGGCCGGCGCGTCCTGGTCGTGGAGGACACCTCCACCACCGGCGGCTCCCCGCTCACGGCCGTCGAGGCGGTCCGCGAGGCGGGCGCCGAGGTCGTCGCGGTCGCCACGATCGTGGACCGCGCGACGGGCGCCGGCGAGAAGATCAGCGGCACGGCCGGTGTGCCGTACCGCTACGCCTACGCGCTGGACGAGCTGGGCCTGGCCTGAGCCGTGCCGGTCCGCGGCTGACCTGCGGTTCCGCGAGAGGCGGGCACTGTTTCACGTGAAACAGTGCCCGCCTTGGCCGTACCCGGGGGCGTCGTGAGGTGTCCGGGGACTGGAGCCTCAGGGCCCTTCTGGGAAGATAGGTGCGACGATGACGTCGCCCCCAGGTCAGGGATCAGCAACGCACGCAACCGCAGATCACAAGGAGCGGACAGATGCCCATCGCAACCCCCGAGGTCTACAACGAGATGCTCGACCGGGCGAAGGCAGGCAAGTTCGCCTACCCGGCCATCAACGTGACGTCGTCGCAGACCCTGCACGCCGCCCTGCGCGGCTTCGCCGAGGCCGAGAGCGACGGCATCATCCAGATCTCGACCGGTGGCGCGGAGTTCCTGGGCGGACAGCACAACAAGGACATGGTGACCGGCGCGGTCGCCCTGGCCGAGTTCGCGCACATCGTCGCCGCGAAGTACGACATCACGGTCGCGCTCCACACCGACCACTGCCCGAAGGACAAGCTGGACGGCTACGTGCGCCCGCTGCTGGCCGTCTCCGCCGAGCGTGTCGCCAAGGGTGAGAACCCGCTGTTCCAGTCGCACATGTGGGACGGCTCCGCCGAGACCCTCGCCGACAACCTGGCCATCGGCCAGGAGCTGCTGGCGCAGGCCGCCGCCGCCAAGATCATCCTCGAGGTCGAGATCACCCCGACCGGCGGCGAGGAGGACGGCGTCACGCACGAGATCAACGACGAGCTGTACACGACCGTCGACGACGCGATCCGCACCGCCGAGGCGCTCGGCCTGGGCGAGAAGGGCCGCTACCTGCTGGCCGCCTCGTTCGGCAACGTCCACGGCGTCTACAAGCCGGGCAACGTCGTGCTCCGCCCCGAGCTGCTGAAGGACCTCCAGCAGGGTGTCGCCGAGCGCTTCGGCAAGGCCGACCCGTTCGACTTCGTCTTCCACGGCGGCTCCGGCTCCACGCAGGAGGAGATCTCCACGGCGCTGGAGAACGGCGTCGTCAAGATGAACATCGACACCGACACGCAGTACGCCTTCACCCGCCCGGTCGCCGACCACATGTTCAAGAACTACGACGGCGTCCTGAAGGTCGACGGCGAGGTCGGCTCGAAGAAGACGTACGACCCGCGCACCTGGGGCAAGCTGGCCGAGGCGGGCATGGCCAAGCGCGTCGTCGAGGCGTGCCAGGCGCTGCGCTCGGCGGGCACGAAGCTGAAGTAGGCGTCACCAGGACCACAGGCCGGTCGTCACCAGGACCACAGGCCGGTCGTCACCGGACCGCAGGCCGGGCCCGGCATCGCGAAGCGCGCGGTGCCGGGCCCGCGCCCGTAGGAGGGGAACATGGCGCACGAGACGACGTACGACTTCGACACGGTGGTCCCGATAGGCGGCACCGGCTCCTTCCAGTGGGACGTGCTGCCCGGGCTGTACGGGGAGCCCGACCTGGTCCCGTTCACCATCTCCGACATGGACTTCCGCCTCGCGCCCGAGGTGCTCGACGCCGTTCGGCAGCGAGTCGAGCGGGGCGTCTTCGGCTACACCGACTGGCGGCACACCGGCTTCCCGGAGGCCGTACGGGACTGGTGGGCGGCGCGCCACGGCGTGGACGTCGACCCGGCGGCGCTGGTCTTCGCGCCGTCCGTGCTGAGCCAGCTGGCGCAGCTGCTGCGGATGTGGACGCGGCCCGGCGACGGGGTGGTCGTGCACATCCCCACGTACGACGGCTTCCTCAAGGCGCTCGACGCGCACGGGCGGGAGCTGCGGGGCGTCCCCGTCGGGGACACGGCCGCCCTGGAGCGGGAGCTGGCCAGGCCCGACAGCACCATGCTGCTGCTGTGCTCGCCGCACAACCCGACCGGGCGGGTCTGGACGCGGGCCGAGCTGGAGGGCTTCGCGGCGCTGGCGGAGCGGTACGGCGTGGCGGTCGTCAGCGACGAGATCCACGCGGACCTGACGCACGACGGGCACCGGCACGTGCCGTGGACGGCCGTCGCGCCTCAGGGCGGGCGCTGGGCGCTGATCACCTCCGGGTCCAAGGCGTTCAACTTCCCGGCCCTCAACGCCGCCTACGGGATCATCGGCGACCCCGCCGACCACGCCGAGTTCCAGCGGCGCGTCGAGCGCGGCGAGGGCCTGAACTCGCCGTCCGCGCTGGGTCTGGCCGCGCACACCGCCGCCTATCGGCACGGCGCGGCCTGGCTGGACCGGCTGCGCCCGTACGTCCTGGCCAATCTGCGGCTGCTCGCCGACCGGCTGGAGGACGCCTTCCCCGGCCGCGCCCTGTACGCCCCGCCGCAGGCCGGGTATCTGGCATGGCTGGACCTGCGGCCGCTGGGCGTCGACGACCGGGCGCTCGACGACGAGCTGGTGGCCCGCGAGAAGATCGCCGTGCGCCCCGGCACCACCTACGGCACGAAGGGGTTCGTACGGATCAACCTGGGCTGCCCCCGGAGCAAGGCCGCGCACGGGGTGGACGCGCTGGTCCGCACCCTGACCCGGATGGCGGGACCACCCCGGCGGGCGTAGCAGACTGGGGGCATGGCCATTCACGAGAACCTGCTGGGCGGACCGCCCCCCACCCACCTCCCCGACGACCCGGAGCCGCGCGAGCTGCTGGCCTCCGGCGCCGCGCCCGAGGAGGTCGCCGCCAAGTACCCGGCGTCCTCCCTCGCCTGGGCGCGGCTCGCGGACGTGGCGTACGAGGGCGGCCGTGTCGTCGAGTCGTACGCCTACGCCCGCACCGGCTACCACCGGGGGCTGGACGCCCTGCGGCGCAGCGGCTGGAAGGGCCACGGCCCGGTGCCGTGGGAGCACGAGCCGAACCGCGGCTTCCTGCGCGCGCTGCACGCCCTGGCGCGGGCGGCGCGGGAGATCGGCGAGCAGGAGGAGTACGAGCGCTGCTCCGCCTTCCTGCGCGACTCGTCGCCGCTGGCCGCCGAGACGCTGGGCTGACCGCCCGCCCCGCCGGGCGCCCCGCCCCCGGCACCCCCGCCTCCGGCCCGGACGCCCCGCCGCGTCCGGGCCGGAGGCATGCCGGGCCCCGGGCGCACGGGGCCGGACGCACACGGCGCGCGAGACGGCCCCGGGGCGGACGGGGCCGGACGCACACGGCGCGGGAGACGGCCCCGGGGCGGACGGGGCCGGACGCACACGGCGCGGGAGACGGCCCCGGGCGAGCCGGGGGCCGAGGCGGTGGGCGCGGCGGTCCGCCGGGGTGGGGTGTGCGCGGAAGCACACGGGCAACGGCGTGCCGCCGGGCCCCAACAGGCCGACGGCGCGGGGCACTCCGGGGCGTTGACGGACCCGGCCGGTACGATCGCACAGACCATCGAATCCTGCGCCGGCCTTCCCCCCACCCGGCCATGACACGGGGAGAAGTCTGTTGGGCAAGCGTGGAGCGCCCGCGCCGACGCGTCGGCGCGGCAGCAGGGGAGCACGCCGCCGCAGGAGCGCACGCCGGCCGCTGGGCCGCATAGTGCTCGGCGGCGCCGCGATCGGGGTCCTGGCCCTGGGCGGGGGCGCCGCCGTCGCCCACTGGACGGGCGGCGAACCGGCCGCCGCGAGCCGTCCGGCCGCCGCCGCGCCCCAGACGCCCGACACGACCGCGCGGCGCCCGTCGCAGGCCCCGCCGTCCCCGGCCGCCGAAGCGAAGGCGTCCCCCTCGCCGTCCCCGTCCAGGAGCCCCGAGAAGGAGCCCGACCCGCCGGCGACCGTGCCCCGGCAGGGCTCGGGGACCTTCACGACCGCCGAGGCGTCCGGCGCCAAGGTCGGCACGGGCACCCCGCGCCGCTACCGGGTCCAGGTCGAGGACGGCACCGGCCTCTCCGCGGCCGGCGCGGCCCGCGAGATCGAGCAGATCCTCGCCCACCCGCGCGGCTGGGCCGCCCACGGGCGCGGCGCGTTCCAGCTGGTCAGCGAGAACGCCGACTTCGTCATCCGGATCGCCACCCCCGAGACCGCCGACAAGCTGTGCCTGGCGCAGGGCCTCGACACCCGCGGCGAGTACAACTGCGAGACGACCGAGGGCGTCGTCGTGAACCTGAAGCGGTGGCTGCAGGGCTCCCCGACCTTCTCCGGGACCCCCGCCGAGTACCGGCACCTGATCATCAACCACGAGATCGGGCACGAGATCGGCATCCGCTCCCATATGACCTGCCCCGGCCCCGGAAAGCCCGCGCCCGTCATGATGCAGCAGATCAAGGGGCTGCGCGGCTGCGTCTCCAATGCCTGGCCGTACGACGAGGACGGCCGTTACATCACCGGGCCGATCGTGCCATGATGCGCGTGGGACCGGTGCGCCGACCGCGCGCGGTCCCGAGGGGACCGGGGCTCCACACCCTGCGGAAGGAGCGGACCGCTACCCGGTAGCACGCATTGACGGAGACAGCGATGTCTACTTCGCCTACTACCCCCGCTGCCCCCGAGCCCGGTTCGGACGACATGCCGAACCTGGACTTCGCGGGCACCACTCCCTACGAGGACTACGTCCAGGCGGACGTCCTCACCCACCTCCAGCACCTGCGCTCCGACGACCCCGGAGAGATGGTGTTCCTGGTGACCACGCAGGTCATGGAGTTGTGGTTCACCGTCATCGTCCACGAGTGGGAGACCGCGAGCCGCGCCCTGCGCGAGGACCGCCTCCCCGTCGCGATGGCCGCGCTGCGCCGCTCGACGCACGAGCTGGAGGCGCTGAACCACTCCTGGAACCCGATCGCCCGCCTCACCCCGGCGCAGTTCAACGCGTACCGCGCCGCGCTGGGCGAGGGCTCCGGCTTCCAGTCCGCGATGTACCGCCGCATGGAGTTCCTGCTCGGCGACAAGTCGGCGTCCATGCTGGTCCCGCACCGCGGCGCGCCCCGCGTCCACGCCGAGCTGGAGAAGGCGCTCGCCGAGCCCAGCCTGTACGACGAGGTGCTGCGGCTGCTGTCCCGGCGCGGGCTGCCCGTGCCGCAGGAGGTCCTCGACCGCGACCTGACGCAGCGGTACGAGCCCTCGCAGAGCGTCGAGCAGGTCTGGGCCGAGCTGTACGCCGACCCCGACACGCACCGCGACCTGGTCGACCTGGGCGAGGCGCTCACCGACGTGGCCGAGCTCGTGTGGCGCTGGCGCAACGACCACCTGGTCGCCACCCGCCGCGCCATGGGCGCCAAGACCGGCACGGGCGGCTCCGCCGGTGTGGCCTGGCTGGAGAAGCGGGCCCGCAAGAACGTCTTCCCCGAGCTGTGGACGGCGCGCAGCCATGTCTGAGCTCCTGGACGACACCACCGGGACCGCCGGTGCCCTGGCGGGGCGGGCCGCCGAGCTGGACGCCGCCGACCCGCTGGCGAAGCGGCGCGAGCTGTTCGCCCTGGACGACGGCGTGGTCTACCTCGACGGCAACTCGCTCGGCGCGCTGCCCCGCCACGTACCGGCGCGGATGGCGCACGTCATCGCCCACGAGTGGGGCGAGCTGCGCATCCGCTCCTGGGACGAGAGCGGCTGGTGGACGGCGCCCGAGCGGATCGGCGACCGCATCGCCCCGCTGATCGGCGCGGCGCCCGGGCAGGTCGTCGTCGGCGACTCCACCAGCGTCAACGTCTTCAAGGCGCTCGTCGGAGCCGTACGTCTCGTGGACGACGACAGCCGCGACGAGATCGTGGTGGACGCGACGACGTTCCCGACGGACGGGTACATCGCCGAGTCCGCCGCCCGCATGACCGGCCGCCGCCTGGTGCCGGTCGCGCCCGGCGACGTACCGGCCGCCGTCGGACCGCGCACGGCCGCCGCGCTCGTCAACCACGTCGACTACCGCACCGGCCGCCTCCACGACCTGCCCGGCATCACCGCCGCCGTGCGGGAGGCGGGCGCCCTCGCGGTGTGGGACCTGTGCCACAGCGCGGGCGCCCTGCCCGTGGACGTGGACGCCCACGGCGTGGACCTGGCCGTCGGCTGCACGTACAAGTACCTCAACGGCGGGCCCGGCGCCCCCGCGTACCTGTACGTCGCCGAGCGGCACCAGGCGCGCTTCGACTCGCCGCTGCCCGGCTGGAACTCGCACGCCGACCCGTTCGGGATGTCCCCCGGCTACGCGGCGGCGGACGGGGCGCGGCGCGGCAGGGTCGGCACGCCCGACATCCTGTCGATGCTGTCGCTGGAGTCGGCGCTCGACGTGTGGGACGGCGTGTCCGTGCACGAGGTGCGGGCCAAGAGCCTCGCGCTGACGGACTTCTTCCTGGAGTGCGTCCGCGCGTACGTCCCCGAGGGCAGGCTCACCACCCTCACCCCGGCCGCGCACGCCGAGCGCGGCAGCCAGGTCGCGCTGTCCTGCCCGGACGCGCCGGCCGTCATGGCGCGGCTGATCGAACGGGGCGTCGTCGGCGATCTGCGCCGCCCCGACGTGCTGCGCTTCGGCTTCACCCCGCTGTACGTCGGGTACGCCGACGCCGAGCACGCCGCCCGCGTGCTGGCGGAGGTGTGCGCGGAGGTGTCCGGGGGGCGGTAGCGCCGCCGTATGAGCCGTCCTGCGGGGGCCGTCGCTCCTGATACGGTCCCCGCAGGTCAGGCCAATTCGGCCCCGTCACCGAAAGGTTGAGCAGCATGCCCGACCCCGCCGCTCGCGACGCAGCCGAGGAGGCGTCGGCCCTGTCGCACCCGGCCGTCGCACCCGACTCCACCGCCCCGTACGGCGAACACCCCGACCAGATCGTCGACTTCTACGCGCCCCGCGACCGCGACGACCGCGTCCCGCTCGTCGTGGTGCTGCACGGCGGCGCCTGGCGGGCCCCGTACGACCGGTGGCACGTCTCGCCCTTCGCGGACTTCCTGGCCCGGCGCGGCTTCGCCGTCGCCAGCGTCGAGTACCGGCGCGGACCCGCGCTGCCCGCGCCCCGCGCCGGCGACGGTGCCGGGTCCGCCGGGGCGGGCGGTGCCGCGGCCGGCCGGGGCGGCGACCCGGTGGCCGGGCGGTGGCCCGAGACGTTCGACGACGTGGCGGCGGCCCTGGACGCGCTGCCCGCGCTGGCCGCCGCGCACCTGCCGCAGGCCGACCCGCGCCGCACGGTCGTCACCGGCCACTCGGCCGGTGGGCATCTGGCGCTGTGGGCCGCGGCCCGGCACGTCCTGCCGCCCGGTTCGCCGTGGCGGCTGCCGGAGCCGCCCGAACTGCGGGGCGTCGTCGCGCTGGCGCCGATCGCCCACTTCGAACGCGCCGTGGAGCTGGACGTGTGCGGCGGCGCCGTCGCCCAACTGCTCGGCGGAGACGGGGACTTCAAGGAGCGGGCCGCTTGCGCCGACCCCTCCGCGCTGCTGCCGACGGGGATCGCCACGACGCTGGTGCAGGGCCGCGAGGACACGGTCGTCCCGCTGCCGGTCGCGGAGGCGTACGCCGACGCCGCGGCGCGCGCCGGCGAGATCGTCGGGCTGACCGTGCTGGACGACGTCGGCCACTTCCCGCTGATCGACCCGTCGGCGGACGCGTGCGCGGTGGTCGCGGAGGAGATCGCGCAGCTGGCCTGGTGAGGCGCGCGCCGGGTGCTGACCGGCGCGCCCGTGGACCGCGTAGTACTCAGGGGGGACCCCGCGATACCCACTCCAGTCCGACGCGCGGGCGGTGGCGGCCGCCGTACGGTGGCTGGCGTGACGGACACGACGCAGCGCATCGACACGGGCGGCCGCAGCCCCGAGTTCCACCACGCCGTGGGGCTGCTCAGGGGCCTGCGGGAGGACCTCCTGCGGGACGCCCTCGCCTACCGGCCCCTGCCCCCCATGGCCCTGGACGGCCCCGTGACCCGGCGCCTGCCCGGGCGGACACGGCGGTACGCCGTGTGGGCGCCGCACGCCGTGATCCTGGGGACCGCGCTGGTCGTCTTCGCCGGCGCCTACACGATCACGGACTTCTTCCCCGCGGCGCTCCTGCCCGCGGCGGCCGTGGCGCTGACGGTGGTGCGGCCGGTCGCGGCGTTCTGGGCGTCGCTGCTGACGGTGTTCGCGTACGGCGTCCTCGTGGGCGGCGGGGAGCTGTGGCCGCCCGCCGTCCTCCTGTCCCACCTGATCGTGATGACGGTCGTCGCGGCCCGGACGCGGCCCCGCACGGCGGCGTGGATGTGGGTGATGACGGCGTTGTACGGGATGACCGCCGGAACCGTGCTCGGCCACGGCGACGCCTACGGCGGCGGTGGCGGCACGGCGGAGGTGCTGTTCGGCGCCGCGCTGGCCCTGCTGGTCGTCACCGTGTGGCAGGTGCGGCGCACCGCCCGCGAGGAGGTCACCGCCCAGCGGAGCGTCACGGCGCAGGAGCGGTCGATGCGCACCCTGCTGGAGGAGCGCACCACGATCGCCCGCGAGCTGCACGACGTGGTGGCCCACCACATGTCGGTCGTCGCCATACAGGCGGAGGCCGCGCCGTACCGGGTGGAGAACCCGCCGCCCGAGCTGGAGCAGGCGTTCGTGACGATACGGGAGAACGCGGTGGCCGCGCTGACCGAGCTGCGCCGGGTGCTGGGCGTGGTCCGCGCGGAGGACTACGAGGCGCCGGACGCCCCGCAGCCGACCCTCGCCGACCTGGACGCCCTGCTCGCGAACGTCCGCGAGGCCGGGCTCGACGTGGACAAGACGGTGACCGGCGCGGTGCGGGAGCTGCCGCAGGGCGTGGAGCTGTCCGCGTACCGGATCGTGCAGGAGGCCCTGTCGAACGTGCTGCGGCACGCCCCGGGCGCGACGGCCCGCGTGGAGGTCAGCCATGTCCTGGGCGGGCTGGGGCTGCGGGTGGTGAACGGCCCCCCGCGCGGCCTGGTCAAGCCGTCGCCGGGCGCCGGGCACGGCATCACGGGCATGCGCGAGCGGGTCGCGATGCTGGACGGCGAGCTGACGGCCGGGGCGACGGACGACGGCGGGTACGAGGTGGCGGCGTTCATACCGGTGCCGAGGGAAGAGGCGGCGGCGTGACGATCCGGGTGCTGGTCGTGGACGACCAGATGATGGTGCGGGAGGGCTTCTCCGTCCTGCTGAACGCGATGCCGGACATGGAGGTCGTCGGCGAGGCGGTCAACGGGCGGGAGGCCGTCGCGCAGGTCGCGGCGCTGCGGCCGGACGTGGTGCTGATGGACATCCGCATGCCCGAGATGAACGGCATCGACGCGACACGGGAGATCGTCGCGGCGGACGGCGACGCGAAGGTGCTGGTGCTGACGACGTTCGACCTGGACGAGTACGTCTACCAGGCGCTGCGCGCCGGGGCGTCGGGGTTTCTGCTGAAGGACGCGTCCGCGCGGCAACTGGCCGACGGGGTGCGGGTGGTGGCGGCGGGGGAGGCGCTGCTGGCCCCGTCGGTGACGCGGCGGCTCATCACCGAGTTCGCCAAGCGGGTGGAGGCCCCGCGCCCGGCGGCCCTCGCGCAGGTGGGCGATCTGACGGAGCGGGAGACGGAGGTGCTGGTGCTCATCGCGCAGGGCCTGTCCAACGCGGAGATCGCGGCGCACCTGGTGGTGGCGGAGTCCACGATCAAGACCCATGTGAGCCGGGTCCTGGTGAAGCTGGGCCTGCGCGACCGCACCCAGGCGGCGGTCTTCGCCTACGAGGCCCGCCTGGTCACGCCCCGCTGAACCGCCGCCCGCCCCGTGCGGGCGGCAGCCACGCGCCGGGGGGCGCGGCCCCGTACCGGGGTGGGCGGCGCCCGTGGAGAGCGGCCGGGTCCGCCCGTGACGGGGGTCACACGGGGCCCTGTCACAGGCCGTCGGGGTGCCTCGTCTCAGGGGGTGCAGGCACCGATTCGACAGAGGAGCACCCCATGGACGCGCGACTGAACTACCTCGCCAGCCCGACCGCCGGCCCGATCCTCAAGCACTTCATGGCGGCGGGCAGGGGGTTCAAGGCGTCGGCGCTGCCGGCGGCGACGCAGGAGCTGGTGGCACTGCGGGTGAGCCAGATCAACGGCTGCGCCGTGTGCGTCGACATGCACACCAAGGACGCGGCCGCCGCGGGGGAGACGGCGCTGCGGCTGAACCTGGTGGCGGTGTGGCGGGAGGCCACGGTGTTCACCGAGGCCGAGCGGGCGGCGCTGGAGCTGGCGGAGCAGGGCACGCGGGTCGCGGACGGGGCCGGCGGCGTCGGCGACGAGGCGTGGGCGCGGGCCGCCGAGCACTACGACGAGGAGCAGCTCACGGCCCTGGTGCTGCTGGTGTCCTTCATGAACGCGGTCAACCGGCTGAACATCATCGCCCGGCAGCCGGCCGGCGACTACCAGCCCGGGCAGTTCCACTGAGCGGCGCCGGGAGCGAGGGACCGAAGGGGGAAGCGGAGTGAACGAGGTCGAGGAGTTCGAGGAGCTGCGGCCGCTGCTGTTCTCGATCGCGTACCGGATCCTGGGCAGCGTGAGCGAGGCGGAGGACGCGGTGCAGGAGACCTGGCTGCGCTTCGACGGCTCCTCGACCGTGCCGGTGTCGGTCAAGTCCTTCCTGTCCACGACCGTGACGCGGATCGCGATCGACGTGCTGCGCTCGGCCCGGGTGCGGCGGGAGAGCTATGTGGGCCCGTGGCTGCCCGAGCCGCTGCTGAGCGATCCGTACGAGGACCCGGCCCGTTCCGCGGAGCTGGCCGACTCGGTGTCGATGGCGGCGCTGCTGCTGCTGGAGCGGCTGAGCCCGCTGGAGCGGTCGGTGTTCGTGCTGCGGGAGGTGTTCGGCTTCGGGTTCGACGAGGTCGCCGCGGCGGTCGGACGTTCGCAGGCGGCGTGCCGGCAGCTGCTGGTGCGGGCGCGGCGGCACATGGAGGAGGGCAGGCCGCGGTTCGAGGCGGACCGGCGGGAGCGGCGCGAGCTGGCGGAGCGGTTCTTCGACGCGCTGCGGGACGGGGACGTGGACGGGCTGCGGAGTCTGCTGTCCGCCGACGTCCAGCTGGTCGGGGACGGCGGCGGCAAGGCCCCGCAGCTGGCCCGCGCCGTCGTCGGCGCCGACAACGTGGCACGGCTGCTGGGCGCCGTGTTCCCCCAGATGGCGCGGGCCCGCCTGACGCTGGAGGTGTGCGAGGTCAACGGCGAGCCGGGCGCGATCGTCCGCGACCGGGACGGCCGGGTCCTCCACACGCTGACCCTCGACGTGCTGGACGGGCGGATCCAGACCATCCGCTCGGTCATCAACCCCGACAAGCTCGCCCACATAGGCCCCGTGGCCGACGCCTGGGCCATCGACCGCGAGGTGCGACGAGCCCGCAGGGCCCACCACTGAGCCACCACCACAAGGGCCTTTCCGGTCGGCCCCTTCCGGTACGGCTCCTCCCACACAGGTCTGTGCAGGGGGAGGCGACGGGGCGGCGGTGAGGGGGTAGCGTCCGGGCATGGAGATGGTGTTCGACCCCTGGTCGCCCCGGTTCGTCGCCGACCCCTACCCCGTGTACGCGGCGCTGCGCGAGGCGGGGCGGGTCCACTGGTTCGCGCCGACCCGGCAGTATCTGGTCCCGCACCACGCCGATGTGTCCGCCCTGTTGCGGGACCGGCGGCTGGGGCGGACGTATCTGCACCGCTTCACGCACGAGGAGTTCGGCCGGACCCCGCCGCCCCCGGAGCACGAGCCGTTCACCACGCTCAACGGGCAGGGGCTGCTCGATCTGGAGGGGCCCGACCACACGCGTATCCGGCGGCTGGTGGCCAAGGCGTTCACCCCCCGCACGGTCGAGCGGCTGGAGCCGGTGGTGCACCGGCTCGCGGCCGAGCTGGTGGACGGGCTCGTCGCGGACGGCGGCGGCGACCTCCTCGCCCGTGTCGCCGAGCCGCTGCCCGTCGCGGTCATCGCGGAGATGCTCGGCGTCCCGGCCGCCGACCGGGCCCTGCTGCGGCCCTGGTCGGCGGCGATCTGCGGGATGTTCGAGCTGAACCCGGACGAGGACACCGCCCGGCGCGCGGTCGCCGCGTCCACCGAGTTCTCGGCGTATCTGCGCGAGCTGATCGCCCGGCGGCGGAAGGACCCCGGCGACGACCTGGTGTCCGCGCTGATCGCCGCGCACGACGAGGGCGACCGGCTCACCGAGCAGGAGATGGTCTCCACCTGCGTCCTGCTCCTCAACGCCGGCCACGAGGCGACCGTCAACACGACCGTCAACGGCTGGTGGACCCTGTTCCGGCACCCGGAGCAGCTCGCGGCGCTGCGCTCGGGAGCCGTACCGCTGTCCGCGGCCGTGGAGGAGCTGCTGCGGTACGACACCCCGCTCCAGATGTTCGAGCGCTGGGTGCTGGACGACATCGAGATCGGCGGGGTGACCGTGGAGCGCGGCTCGGAGGTGGCGCTGCTGTTCGGCTCCGCGAACCGGGACCCCGCGCGGTTCCCGGCCCCGGACCGCCTGGACCTGGCCCGTACGGAGAACCCGCACGTCAGCTTTGGCGCGGGCATCCACTACTGCCTGGGCGCGCCGCTGGCCCGGCTGGAGCTCACTGCGTCGTTCGGCGAACTCCTGCGCCGGGCCCCGGGGATGCGCCCCGCCGCCGAGCCGCGGTGGCGGCCCGGTTATGTGATCCGGGGGCTGGAGGAGCTGCTCGTCACCCTGTGAGCGGCCGGGCGATCCGGGCGGCCGGGCGATCCGGGCGGCGGTTCGCCGGTGCTCAGGGCGCGCCCGCCGCCACGGGCCCGGCTGGGCACGTGCCCGTCGGCAGGGGCCCGGCCGAGGCGGTGTCCGCCGCCACGAGCCCCGCCGGGCCGCCCCCGTCAGGACGTCACCAGGTCCCGCCGCCGCAGCCCCGCGAGTCCCGCCGCGACCAGCGCCGCGGCCCCCGCGAGCAGGACCAGCACCGGCTGCCACGCCATGTCGGCGCCCGGCAGCTTCGGCAGGTGCCCGAACGGCGACAGGTTCAGCACGGCCTGCGGCAGGTCCAGCGCCGGACCGATCCAGCCGATCGCGACCGCGAGACCGGCCAGGCCCCACGCGGCGGCGGCCGCCTTCGGGAACGCCCCGTGCAGCAGCACCGCCAGCGCGCCCAGCAGCCACACGCCGGGCAGCTGGACGGCCGCCGCGCTCATCACGCCGCCGAAGTCCCGCCCGTACGAGAGGTACATCCCCGTCCCGGCGGCGGCCATCAGCAGCACCGACCCGGCGAACGCGACCACCAGGTGCCCGGCGGCCCAGCGCAGCCGTCCGACGGGCGCCGCGAGGAGCGGTTCGGCGCGCTGCGAGGTCTCCTCGCCGTGCAGGCGCAGCACCGACCCGACCGCGTACAGCGACGCGACCATCCCGAACAGCCCCAGCAGCGCGGCCAGGAACGTGTCGCTGACGGCCCGCGCGCCGCCCATCCGCTGGAAGATCTCCCGCGCCTGCTCGTTGTCCCCGACCAGGTCGGCGGCGCCCTCCACCATCCCTCCGAACACGAGGCCCGCGACGAGGAACCCGGCCGTCCACCCGGCGAGGCCGCCCCGCTGGAGGCGCCACGCCAGCGCGCCCGCCGTGCCGAGCCGCCCCGCGGCGGGACCGGGCCGGGCCGGCAGGAAGCTCATCCCGACATCGCGGCGGCCCGTCAGCGCGTACGCGGCCAGGCCCTGCCCCAGGACGGTGGCGACCGGCAGCAGCAGCACCCACCAGCGGTCCCCGGCGAACGCCCGGACGTTCTCCGCCCAGCCGACCGGGGACAGCCACGTCAGGAGCGACCCGCCCCCGGCCTCGCCCGCGTCACCCGCCGCGCGCAGCACGAACGCGGCGCCCAGCACACCGGCCGTCAGGCCCTTCGCGAGACGGGCGCTCTCCGTCAGCTGCGCCGCGATCGCCGCCGTCGTCGCGAAGACCAGGCCGGTCAGCCCGACCGCGAGGCCCAGCGCGAGCGCGCCGCCGGGGTCCTGGCCGGCCAGCCCGGCGGTGATGACCAGCGCCAGGGCGGTGTTGCCGGCCAGCGCGGCGAGCAGCGCGGCCGTCAGCGGGGCCCGCCGCCCCACCATGGCGGCCGACAGCATCTCCTGACGTCCCGTCTCCTCCTCCTCGCGGGTGTGCCGCACCATGAGGACCAGGCTCATCACGGCGGCCAGGACCGAGGCGAACACCCCGAACCGCCAGGCGACGAGCGCGCCGACCGAGTCACCGAACACCGGCCCGTACAGGGACCGCAGGGAGCTGTTCGCGGTCATCGACGTGGCGACCTCGGCCCGTTCGGCGGCCGTCGGGTACAGGGCGTCGATCGACCCGGCGCCGCTGACGACGACCGTGCCGAGGACCAGCACCCACACGGGCAGCATCACCCGGTCGCGGCGCAGCGCGAGCCGCAGCAGCGTGCCGGTGCCGGCCAGCGGTCCCGTACCGGCCGCGGGGCGCGCGTCGCGCGGGGCGCGGGGCGCGGCGGTGGTCGTGGCGGTGGCGCTCACCGGGCCACCGCCTCGTCCTCGTAGTGGCGCAGGAACAGCTCCTCCAGGGTGGGCGGCGCGCTGGTCAGGGACCGCACGCCCGCATCGGTGAGGCAGCGCAGCACGCCGTCGAGCCGGTCCGTGTCGACCTGGAGCCGTACGCGGCTGCCGTCGACCCGCACGTCGTGGACGCCCGGCAGCTGCGCGAGCCCGTCCGGCGGGGCGGCCAGCTCGGCCTCCACGCTGGTGCGGGTCAGATGGCGCAGTTCGGCGAGCGACCCCGACTCGACGGTGCGGCCCTTGCGGATGATGCTCACCCGGTCGCAGAGGCTCTCCACCTCGCTCAGGATGTGCGACGACAGCAGGACGGTGCGGCCCCGGTCGCGCTCCTCGCGGACGCAGCTCTGGAAGACGCCCTCCATCAGCGGGTCCAGGCCGCTGGTCGGCTCGTCCAGGATCAGCACGTCCACGTCGGACGCGAAGGCGGCGACGAGCGCGACCTTCTGCCGGTTGCCCTTGGAGTACGTACGGCCCTTCTTCGTCGGGTCCAGCTCGAACCGCTCGATGAGCTCCGCGCGGCGCGCCGGGTCGAGGCCGCCGCGCAGGGCGCCGTACAGGTCGATCACCTCGCCGCCGGAGAGGTTGCGCCAGAGCGTGACGTCGCCGGGCACGTAGGCCACGCGGCGGTGGAGTTCGACGGCGTCCTGCCACGGGTCGCGGCCCAGCAGCCGGGCGGTGCCGGAGTCGGCGCGCAGCAGGCCGAGCAGGACGCGGATGGTGGTCGACTTGCCGGAGCCGTTCGGGCCGAGGAAGCCGTGGACCTCGCCGGGGGCGACGTCCAGGTCGAGGCCGGCGAGGGCGTGGGTGCGCCCGAAGGACTTGTGGAGTCCGGTGACGGTGATGGCGTTCGTCATGCTTCGACGGTACGCCTGCATTCACAAATTTGTGAAGTTAAAAAACCGTATAAAATCGGGGGTGTTCGAAAGCCGAGGGGAGACGATGGGCCGCATGGGAACCGACGACCGGCTCGCGGAGCGCGACGAGGACGCGGTGAGCCGCTTCGTCGAGCGCTTCGCCGGGGAGCTGACGCAGGCCGGGATGCAGCGCATGGCGGCCCGCGTCTTCGCGGCGCTGCTCGTCTCCGAGGGCGCCGCCATGACCGCCGCCGAACTGGGCGACCGGCTGCGCGTCAGCCCTGCCGCCGTCTCGGGCGCCGTGCGCTACCTGACCCAGGTCAACATGATCGGCCGCGAGCGCGATCCCGGCTCCCGCCGCGAGCGGTACGTGCTCCACGAGGGCATGTGGTACGAGGTGTTCACCCGCCGCGACGAGATCCTCAACCGCTGGCAGAAGACCCTGCGCGAGGGCGCCGACACGCTGGGCCGCGACACGGCGGCGGGGGAGCGGCTGGCGGAGACGGCGGAGTTCTTCCAGTTCCTCCACGACGAACTGCTCCAGATCATGGACCGCTGGCGGCAGCGCAAGGCGGCCGCCCCGCCGCCCTCCGCCTGACCGGCACCCCCGGCCGGGCGTGGTCAGGGGCGTGCGGGATCATGGACGGATGCCTCTCGCGTTACGACGCGCCGCCGGGGCCGCCGTGGTCCTCGCCGGGATCGCGACAGCCCTGTGGATGACCTTCGGCGGCCCCCAGCACTGGACCGAACCGACCCGCTTCTGGCGCCTGCCCCTGGGCCTGACGGTCCTCGGCCTGATCACCGGCGGTACATGGCTGATGTACCCCGACCGGCAGGACCCCCCGCCACCGGCCGGCGACCCGACGCCCTAGCCCGGCCAGCGGCGGCCGCCTCCGCGGTGCTCCCCGCCCTACGAGGCCACGCCGACCCCCCGGGTCCCGGGCCGTGCACGGGTCCTACGCGCCAGGCACCGGTCCCACGCGCCGGGCACGGGCCCCCCACGCGCCGGGCAGGGGCCCCACGCGCCGGGCACCGGTCCCACGCCCCGCGCTCGGGCCCCACGCGCCGCGCACGGGCCCCACGCGCCGGGCAGGGGGCCTACGCGCTCTCCGGGGACAGCGCCGGGGACGGGACCTGGAGGGACCAGGCCGCCGGGGCCACCGTCCAGGTGCGGCGGGGCACCGGGCCGGTCGGCTCGGCGTCCGCGCGGTAGCCGAAGCCGGCGCCGCCCGGCCCCGACACGGTGACCGTACGGGCCGCCGACCGCCTCGGGGCCGCCGCCCGGGGACGGACGACGACCTCCGCCGCACCGTCCCGCGCCACCACCGTCACGCCCTCGACCGGGTCGTCCACATCGGCCAGCAGCCGCCCGTCGGCCTCCACCCGCAGCCGCTGCCCCCGCATCTGCGGCACCCGCCCGCCGCCCGGTCCCACCAGGGTCCGCACCAGCGACCGGCAGGTGCCCCACACGGACGGCACCGGCGGCCCGCCACCCGAAGGGCGGAACCGCGCCTCGGGCGGTGCCGACGGCTCGGGCGACGGCGTCCCCTCCGGGATGCGCACCCCGCCCACGACGACCCCGCCCCGGTCGTCCACCAGCAGGTCCAGCCGCCGCGCCACCCCGTCCAGCACCGCCCGCGCGGCCGTCACCGCACCGGGCGGCGCGCCCAGCGACACGGCGAGCCGCACCGTCTCGCGCGGCCCGACCGGAACCAGCGACAGGGCGTCCCCGCCCAGCTCACCGCCCCGGTGCAGCAGGCCCACGGCCCGCACCAGCGCCCGGTCGTCGCCGATCACCACGGGCCGCCGGGACCCCCGCCGCGCGAGGGCCCGCGCGAACTCCTCCGGGGTGTCGGGCAGGCACACCTTCGCGGCGGCACCACCGCACAGCACGTCCTTCGCGATCCGTACGGACTCGCCGTCGAAGCGGCGCGCGACCGGGTCGATGACCACCAGCAGCTGGTCGGGAGCCGACACCTCGGTCCTTCCTCGGGTAGCATCTTTGTGCAAGAGCCCCTTGCGCTATTGCGCCAGGGGCTTCGTCTATTCCGGGGCACCGGTTCAACGGCTCAGGCTGCCGTCGTACACCGCCGTACGACTTCTTCCGCCCCTGGCCTTGGACATGCCCCGCCCGGAAGGGGTGTACGCCTGTGCCCGCACTTGTGCTGCTCGGTGCTCAGTGGGGTGACGAGGGCAAGGGAAAGGCCACCGACCTCCTCGGTGGATCCGTCGACTACGTGGTGCGCTACCAGGGCGGTAACAACGCCGGTCACACGGTCGTCGTAGGCGACCAGAAGTACGCGCTGCATCTCCTCCCCTCCGGCATCCTCTCCCCCGGATGCACCCCCGTGATCGGAAACGGCGTCGTCGTCGACCCGGCCGTCCTGCTCTCCGAGCTGAGCGGGCTCAACGAGCGCGGCGTCGACACCTCCAAGCTCCTGATCAGCGGAAACGCCCATCTGATCACCCCGTACAACGTCACGCTGGACAAGGTGACGGAACGGTTCCTCGGTAAGCGGAAGATCGGTACGACCGGCCGCGGCATCGGCCCGACGTACGCCGACAAGATCAACCGCGTCGGCATCCGCGTCCAGGACCTCTACGACGAGTCGATCCTCACCCAGAAGGTCGAGGCGGCGCTGGAGGGCAAGAACCAGATCCTGGCGAAGCTCTACAACCGGCGCGCGATCGAGGCCGGGCAGATCGTGGAGGAGATGCTCCAGTACGCGGAGCAGATCAAGCCGTACGTCGCCGACACCACGCTGATCCTCAACAACGCGCTGGACGAGGACAAGGTGGTCCTCTTCGAGGGCGGCCAGGGCACGCTGCTGGACGTGGACCACGGCACGTACCCGTTCGTGACCTCGTCCAACCCGACCGCCGGCGGCGCCTGCACCGGCACCGGCGTGGGCCCGACGAAGATCAGCCGCGTCATCGGCATCCTCAAGGCGTACACGACCCGCGTGGGCGCCGGACCGTTCCCGACGGAGCTGTTCGACGAGGACGGCGAGGCGCTGCGGCGCATCGGCGGCGAGCGCGGCGTCACCACCGGCCGCGACCGGCGCTGCGGCTGGTTCGACGCGGTGATCGCCCGCTACGCGACGCGGGTGAACGGCCTGACGGACTTCTTCCTCACCAAGCTGGACGTGCTGACCGGCTGGGAGCAGATCCCGGTGTGCGTCGCGTACGAGATCGACGGCCGGCGCGTCGAGGAGCTGCCGTACTCGCAGACGGACTTCCACCACGCGAAGCCCGTGTACGAGTACCTGCCCGGCTGGTCGGAGGACATCTCCAAGGCGAAGACGTTCGCGGACCTGCCGAAGAACGCGCAGGCGTACGTGAAGGCGCTGGAGGAGATGTCGGGCGCGCCGATCTCCGCGATCGGCGTCGGCCCCGGCCGCACGGAGACGATCGAGATCAACTCGTTCCTCTGACCGCGGCCCCGGACCGCGCGGCCCGTCCGCGCCCCGGCCCGTCCGCGCCCCGGCCCCGCAAGGCCCACCGCCTTGCGGGGCCGTCGCGCGTCCACGGCGGGAGCCCCGCCGTGCGCGCGGCGCGGGGGTGGGAAGGTGGGGGCATGATTCGAGCTGCTGTCCCGGCCGACGTGCCGGTCATCCACGCCATGATCCGCGACCTCGCCGAGTACGAGAAGGCGCTCCACGAGGTGCGGGCCACCGAGGAGCACCTGCGTGAGGCGCTGTTCGGCGAGCGGCCCGCCGCGTACGCCCACATCGCGCAGGACGAGAGCGGCGAGCCGGTCGGCTTCGCGCTGTGGTACCTGAACTTCTCCACCTGGCGCGGGGTGCACGGCATCTACCTGGAGGACCTGTACGTGCGCCCCGAGGCGCGCGGCGGCGGCCACGGCAAGGCGCTGCTGCGCGAGCTCGCCCGGATCTGCGTGGAGCGCGGCTACGAGCGGCTGGAGTGGTCCGTCCTGGACTGGAACACCCCGTCGATCAACTTCTACAAGTCGCTGGGTGCCCGCCCTCAGGACGAGTGGACCGTCTACCGCCTGACGGACGAGGCCCTCGCGGAGCTGGGCCGGCCGTAGCCGCCCCGCGAGGACCCGGCGCCCGTGGTCGCGCCCCGAGGACCGGGGCGTCCGTATCCGCGCCGCGAGGATCGGGCGTCACGCGGCCGCGCGGCCCGGGCGTCCGTATCCGCGCCGCGCGGCACGGGCGTCACGCGGCCGCGCGGCACGGCGTGGCTACGGGACCAGGATGACCTTGCCCGTCGTCCCCCGGGTCTCCAGCGCCGTGTGGGCGCCGGCCGCCTCGCGGAGGGGGAAGAGGTGGACGGCCGGGCGGAGGCGGCCCGCGGCCGCCTCCGCCAGGGCGCGGGTCTCCAGGACGCGGATGTCGCCGCCCGCCCGGTCGAGCATCGCCCGGCCCAGCACCTGCTGCGACGTGATGCCGCGCTCCGCCAGCTCCTCGTCGGTGAACGTGAGCGGACCGCCCTCCCGGATGCCCTGGCTGGACCAGCCGAAGACGATGTGCCGGCCGCCCTTGCCGAGCAGGCCGACCGCCTCGCGGCCCGCGTCGCCGCCCACCGAGTCGTACACGATCGTCGCCCGCCGCTCCCCGAGGAACGCGCGGGCCAGCGCCGGCCACTCGGGGCGGGTGTAGTCGACCGCCGCGTCGGCGCCGAGCGCGCGGACCAGCTCGGTCTTCGCCGGGCCGCCGGCGAGGCCGACGACGGTGGCGCCCGCGTTCTTCGCGTACTGCACCAGCAGCGTGCCGATGCCGCCCGCCGCGGCCGGTACGACCACCACGTCGTCCGGACCGACCTCGGTGAACTGCACGATCCCCATCGCGGTACGCCCCGTGCCGATCATCGCGACGGCCGCCGGCTCGTCCAGGCCGGGCGGGATCGCGTGGAGGCGGTCCGCGTCGGCGACGGCCAGTTCCGCGTAGCCGCCCGGCCCGGCGCCCAGGTGGACGACGACCCGCTTGCCGAGCCAGTCCGGGTCGGTGCCCTCCCCGAGCGCGTCCACCGTGCCGGCGACCTCGCGGCCGGGGATGGTGGGCAGCTCGGCCGGTCCGCCGAACGGGCCCGGCATGCCCTCGCGCAGCGCCGTGTCCAGCAGGTGCACCCCCGCGGCCGCGACGGCGACACGGACCTGGCCGGGGCCGGGCACCGGGTCGGGGACCTCCTCGTACGTCAGGTTCTCGGCGGGACCGAAGGCGTGCAGGCGGACGGCGTGCATGGCGGGCTCCTGTCTGACGGAAGGTACGGGAACAGACTGGTTCCTCAAGCATGGTTGAGGTCAAGGCCGCCGGTCCGGGGCGCGGCGAGCGCCTGGACGGCCAGCTCCGCGGCCCTGCGGCCGCTGGCGAACGACACCTCCGCGAGCAGGCCGGGCGCGGCCACCGCGTCGCCCGCCAGGAACACCCCGTCGCCCCGTTCGATCGCCGGCCGGTCCCGCCAGGTCGTACCCGGCCGGTCGACCGCGCCCGTACGGCCCTGGGCCAGGGACTCGCGGCGCCACTCGGTACGCTCCCGCCACCCCGGGAACCCCAGGTCCAGCAGCCGTTCGCCGCGCGCGACGCCCGCCGCCCGCGGCTCGCCGGGCGCCACCGGGAACTGCGCCTGGATCAGCTCGCGCCCCGCCGGGGCCAGCCCCCGGTCCTGGGCGGTGAACCGCTCCACCCATCCCGGCGCGTCCAGGTCCGACACCACGAACGCGTCGCCCGGCCGGCGGCGCACCGCCAGGTCCAGCAGCGCCGTGCGGCCGCTCTCCCAGGTGAGCGCCGGGTCGTTCAGGAGCCGCCGCGCGGCGTCCAGGGACGTCGCCACGATCACGGGCCCGGCCGCCGTGTCCGGCAGGGCCTCCAGCCGGGCGCCGACCTCGACGCGCACGCCCAGGTTCCAGGCGTGCGCGGCCATCCGCTCCACGACCTCGCCCCAGCCGCCGCGCGGGTACCGGGCCTCGGGCGGCACGGCGGCGGCCCGGTGCAGCCGCTCCTGGACGAAGCGCGCCGACAGGGCACCCGGGTCGTGGTGGAACAGGGCGACCCCGCTGTAGTGCGCGGCCGCCCGTGCCTCGTCCGGACCCGCCTGGGCGCCGGCCCACGTCAGGAAGTCGCTGTCCACGGGCGCGTCGGCCGGGTCCCGCCGCGCCAGCCGCAGCACGCCGCGCGGCGGGAGGAGGCGCAGCGCCCCGCCCTGGTGGAACCGGAACCGGGCGGCCTCGCGCAGCGGGACCCGCGCCATCGGCCCGAGCAGCCCGCGCTCCCTCAGCCACGCCCAGTGCGGGCCGCGGCGGTACAGGGCGTGGGGGCCCTCGTTGACGCGGTAGGGGCCCTCGGCGGTGCGCGCCCGGCCGCCGAGCGTCCGGTGCGACTCGTACAGGGTGACGCGGGCGCCCGCCTCGGCGGCGGTGATCGCGGCGGTCAGCCCGGCGAGGCCGCCGCCGACGACGGTGACGCGGCGCGGTCCGGTACGGGGGGTGCTCGTCATGGCTCGCTCCTCCTGGAGTCGGGTGCTTCAGCAGGAGGACCGGACAGGGGTACGCGTTCGTGACAGCGGCCCGCGACGGGCGGGACTTGCGAGGGCGGGTGCCCACACGGCGGTGCCGCGCGGGTGGGTGCCCCCGACGGCGGTGCCGCGAGGGTGCGTGCCCCCGACGGCGGTGCCGCGAGGGCGGGGCCTGCGAGGCGGGTGCCCGCGACGGCGGCCCGCTGCGCGGGGTCAGGGCAGGCGCGGGAAGCGGGCCTGGAGGTCCCAGATCACCGGGTTGTCGGCGAGGTCCTCGTGCATGTCGACCAGGTCAGCGATCAGATCGTGCAGGAAGTCCCGTGCCTCGCGGCGCAGTTCGGCGTGGTTGAAGGTGAGCGGCGGCTCGTCGCCGGGCATCCAGTCGGCCTCGACCTCCACCCAGCCGAACCGACGCTCGAACAGCATCCGGTCGGTGGACTCGGTGAAGTCCAGCTCCGCGTACTGCGGCTGCGCCGCCCGGCTGCCGCGCGGGTCGCGGTCCAGCCGCTCCACGATGTCGCACAGCGCCCACGCGAAGTCCAGCACCGGCACCCATCCCCAGGCTGTGGACACCTCCCGGTCGGTCTCGGTGTCCGCCAGGTACACGTCCCCGCAGAACAGGTCGTGCCGCAGGGCGTGCACGTCCGCCCGCCGGTAGTCGGTCTGCGGGGGGTCGGGGAAGCGCCGGGAGAGGGAGTAGCCGATGTCGAGCACGTAGGCGATGGTGTCACGTCGCGCGGCCGGGGCGTCCCCCGGTGGCCTGCGCTGCGGGGGCACGGGGAGGCGACGGAGGCGGAGGCACGGCACGGGGGAGACGGCGGCCCGGAGGCGCGGTCGGCGCGGTCGGGCGCGTACGGGAACGCGTCGTCACGGGAGGATGCGGCGCTCCTTGGCGACGGCCACCGCGCCGGCCCGCGTGTCCACGCCGAGCTTGGTGTAGATGCGGCCCAGGTGGGTCTTCACCGTGGCCTCGCTGATGAACAGGGCGCGGGCGATCTCCCGGTTGCCGAGGCCGCGCGCCAGCTGGCCCAGGATGTCCCGTTCGCGGGCCGTGAGCGTCGGGCCGGCCGCGCCGCGCACCCGGTCCATGACGCGTCCCGCGACCGGCGCGGACAGGGCCGTACGCCCCTGGGCGGCCGCCCGGATCGCGGCGAACAGCTCCTCGGGCCGCTCGGCCTTGAGGAGGTACCCGGTCGCGCCCGCGTCGATGGCGCGGGTCACGTCGGCGTCCGTGTCGTACGTGGTGAGGACGAGCACCCTGACCCCGGGCGACGCGATGCGGCGCGTGGCCTCGACGCCGTCCATGCCCGGCCCCAGCTGGAGGTCCATCAGCACCACGTCGGGCCGCAGCCGCGCCGCCCGGGCGACGGCCTCCTCGCCACTGCCCGCCTCCCCGACGACCTCGATGCCCGGCTCGCTGCCCAGCAGGGCCAGCAGCCCGGCGCGTACGACGGCGTGGTCGTCGCAGAGCAGCACGCGGATCGGTGCGGGCCCGGCGGGGCTCTGCGGCGCCGACGCCTCCTGCGGCTCGGGTGCGGGGGACGGCTCGGGTGCCATGGGGCGGATCACTCCTCCGAAGGGACGGGAATCGACGCGGACAGGACGGTGCCCTCACCGGGCGCGGACTCGACGGTCAGGGTCCCGCCCAGCGCCGCCACGCGGGCGCGCATCGCCGGGAGCCCGTGCCCGCGCACGCCGGACGCGCCGGCCGCCGGGCCACCGCCCGGGCCACCGACCGGGACACCGCCCGAGGGGCCTGCCGACGGGTCGAAGCCGCGCCCGTCGTCCGCCACGTCCAGCACCACCTGGTCGCCGAGCCGGGTCAGGGTCACCGCGGCGGTGGTGGCGCCGGCGTGCTCCCGTACGTTCGCGAGGGCGCCCTGCGCGATCCGCAGCAGCGCCGACGCCACCCGGTCCGGCAGCGCCCCGCCCTCGCCCTCGGCGTGGAAGCGCACCCGCAGCGCGCCGTTCGCCTCCCGCGCCGCGAGGGCCCGCAGCGCCTCCGCCAGGTCGCCGCCGCTCGCGGCCAGGTCGGCGGGCGCCAGGTCGTGCACGAAGCGGCGGGCCTCGGCCAGATTGTGCTCGGCGATGGACGCGGCGGTCCCCACATGGCGGCGTGCCGCCTCCGGATCGGCGTCCCAGGTGCGCTCGGCGGCCTGGAGGAGCATCCGCTGGCTCGACAGGCCCTGCGCCAGCGTGTCGTGGATCTCCATGGACAGCCGCTGCCGCTCCGCGAGGGTGCCCTCGCGCCGCTCGGTCGCCGCCAGCTCCCGGCGGGTGCGCAGCAGGTCCGCGATGAGCGCCCGCTGCCGGTCGGCCTGCCGCTGGGCGTGGACGAACACGGCCGTCGCGATGGCCGCGGCGGCGGGCGGCGCGACGAGCAGCATCGGGTCCACCCCGGAGTCGGCGAGCTTCTGCAGGGCGACGACCACGAACAGCGTCAGCAGCGCCACCAGCACCAGCGCGGCACGCGGCGGCAGCAGCCGCAGGCCCGTGTACAGCAGCGGTACGGCGCACAGCGCGAAGCTCGGCGCGACCACCACCAGCACCAGCCACACGGCCACCACGGCGGCCAGCCACACCCGCCCCCGCCGCGACGCGGGCGCCGCCGCGCCGGGCCCGAGCACGTACAGCCCGGCGAGCGCCGCCGACAGGGCGACGACCCAGCCGGCCGCGCCGTCCCAGGGGTGCCGCAGCAGGAACCGGGCGAGGGACGCGGCGAGCAGCAGGAAGAACGCGACGTGCATGACCCGGGCCAGCAGCCGGGCGTCCGAGTCCCCCGCGGGCTCCCCGGCGGCCTGACCGGACGGGTCCGGGCGGCGGCCCCGCGGTACGTCGATCTGCGTCACCCCACCATCCTGCGCCCGCGCGCGCCATGCGGCATCAACCGATCGGCTGACCCCCCTGTCACCCCGTCCGGCGACGCGAAACCCCAGGTCACGGCGGGATGGTGGAGGAGCCGAACAGCCCGGAGCCGTTCCGGGACCGTACGGGACCCCCGAGGCCCCGGGCCGACACCCGCCGACCGGGGCCCGGAGATCTCCGGGCCCCGAGCCCCGACACCCCTGGAGTCACCATGGAAGCCCGCCGCAAGAAGACCTCCCTGCGCACCCGCGTCGTCACCGGGGGTCTGGCCGCCGCCGCCCTCGCCGCCGGCACGTTCGGCGCGGTCTCCGCCAGCGCCTCCACCCCGGAGCGCGCCGGCACCGCCGCCCAGGCCGCCGCGTCCACCGCCGTCGCCGACCGGAACACCCACCAGACCCGCCACCTCACCGTCGACGCCGCCACGCGCGCCGCCCAGGCCGCCCTCAAGGCCGCCCGCGAGGACGGCCAGCGCGTCACGGTCGCCGTCGTGGACCGCAACGGCAACACCATCGCCGTCCTGCGCGGCGACGGCGCGGGCCCGCAGTCGTACGAGTCGGCCGAGCGCAAGGCGTACACCGCCGTCTCCTGGAACGCCCCGACGTCCGACCTGGTCAAGCGCCTGGAGTCGACGCCCACCCTGAAGGACATCCCCGGCACCCTGTTCCTCGGCGGCGGCGTGCCCGTCGCGGCCGACGGCGCGCCCATCGCGGGCATCGGCGTGGCAGGCGCCCCGAGCGGCGCCCTGGACGAGGAGTACGCCCGCGCGGGCGCGGCGGCCGTCGCCCCCCGCTGACCCGCCCGCCAACCGGTCCGGCCTCGGACCCGCCCGCCAACCCGCCCGCCTCGGGCCCGCCTGCCTGGACCCGCCCGCCAACCCGTCCGGCCTCGGACCCGCCCGCCAACCCGTCCGGCCTCGGACCCGCCCGCCAACCCGTCCGCCCTCGGGCCCGCCCGGCTTCCGGTGCCCCGGAGAGCCCCGGCGCGGGCCCGTGGGGCCCCGGCACGGACCGGGCGGGCACCGGCGCGCTTAGGATCACCGGGTGATCCATCGGAAGCGGGGGAGAGCCCCCGCCTCGGCGGCGCTCGCCGCGCTCCTGACGCTCTCCGCCGCCGGCTGCGCGGGCGGCGGTGTCACCGGCACGCCCGGCGGCGCCGGCCTGCGCGACCCGTACTTCCCGCGCCTCGGCAACGGCGGCTACGACGTACGGCACTACGCCCTCACCGTCGCCTACGACCCGGCCACCCGCCGCCTCGACGGCACCGCGGAGATCACCGCCCGCGCGACCCAGGACCTCAGCTCCTTCAACCTGGACCTCGCCGGGCTCACCGTGCACGGCGTCACCGTCGACGGCGAGCGGGCGTCCGTCCAGCGCGCCGGGCACGAGGTGACCCTCCGGCCCCGCGCCGACATCGAGGACGGCGCGACCTTCCGCGCCGTCGTCCGCTACTCGGGCTCCCCGCGCACCGTCACCGACCCGGACGGCTCCGAGGAGGGCTGGCTGCCCACGGCGGACGGGGCCGTCGCACTGGGCGAGCCGACCGGGTCCATGGCGTGGTTCCCCGGCAACCACCACCCGTCCGACAAGGCGGCGTACACGGTCACGGTCACCGTCCCGGAAGGCCACCAGGCCGTCACGAACGGCCTGCCCGGACGGGCCGTGACGCGCGGCGGGCGGACCACCACCACCTGGCGCAGCGCCGAGCCGATGGCGAGCTACCTGGCGACGCTCGCCGTCGGCCGGTTCGACGTCACCACCACCCGCACCCCGGCCGGCCTGCCGGTCGTCAGCGCCACCGACCGGACCGTCACCGCGAAGGCCGCGCCGCTGGCGGCCCGCGTCCCGGAGCTGCTCGACTGGCTGACGGAGAAGTTCGGCCCGTACCCGTTCTCCTCCGCCGGGGTGATCGTGGAGCGCGCGGGCGACTCCGGGTACGCGCTGGAGACGCAGACGCGGCCGGTGATCCCGTACGACCAGTTCACGCCGGGCATCCTCGTCCACGAGCTGGCCCACCAGTGGTACGGCAACTCCGTCTCACCGGCCTCGTGGCGGGACATGTGGCTCAACGAGGGCTTCGCGCAGTACGCCGAGTGGCTGTACGCGGAGGAGTTCGAGGACAGGCCCGCGCAGGAGAGCTTCGACGAGGCCTTCGCCGACGAGGCCAACTGGGCGTTCCCGCCGGCCGCCCCGCCGACCGCCGCGGACATCTCGGGTCCTCCCGTGTACGACCGGGCCGCGATGGTGCTGCACAAGGTCCGCCAGACCGTCGGCGACGAGGCGTTCTCCGGCCTGCTGCGCGGCTGGGCCGCCGAGCACCGGCACGGCAACGCCTCCACGGACGACTTCACCGCGTACGTGGAGGAGGAGACGGGCCGGGACCTGACCGCCCTGTGGGACACCTGGCTGTACGGCGAGGACAAACCCGCCCGCCCCTGACCGCCCCCGCACCCCGCCCGCCGGGACCCGCCCGCCCTTGCGCCCCGGCCGCAGGCCGCCGGACCCCGCGCCGTCCCGCCGCCGCGGCTCACAGCGCCTTGCGGAGCACCACGCAGTCGCGGCCCAGGCGGCGGTCCTCGCGGCGGGCGACCTCCTCGTACCCGAGGGTCCGCCAGAAGGCGAGCGCCTTGCGGTTGTTCTCCAGTACGGCGAGCTTCACGCCCGTACGGCCCACGGCCCGGAACCGCTTCTCGACGATCTCGGCCAGCTCCCGGCCGAAGCCCATGCGGTGGTCCCGGCCGTGCACCATCAGCAGCCCGATCCACGGGTCGGGGTCGTCCGGGTCCGGGTGGTGGGCCAGGGTCACGGCGATGCCGATCACCCGCCCGGCCGACCGGGCCAGCAGCACCTCGGCGCCCGGCTGGGCCAGCTCCTCGGCGAGCGAGGCGGCGACCTGCTCGGGCCGGATGTCGTCGGGGTCCGGGAACTCCCCGCTCAGCTGCTGGAACTCCCGGTTCGACGCGTACAGCGCGGTCAGCTCGGTGAGGAGCGGGCCCGGCAGGGCACCCTTGTCGCCCAGCTCCAGCGGTTCCACGATCATGCGGCCCACAGTAGGCAACGAAGGGCCCCGGAGCGGCGACCGCCACCGGGGCCCTTCATACCGGCGTCACACCGGTCAGACGTTCACACCGGTCAGACGTTCACACCGAAGTCGCGGGCGATGCCCTCCAGGCCGGAGGCGTAGCCCTGGCCGACCGCGCGGAACTTCCACTCGGAGCCGTGGCGGTACAGCTCGCCGAAGACCATGGCGGTCTCCGTCGCGGCGTCCTCGCTGAGGTCGTAGCGGGCGATCTCGGCGCCGCCGTTCTGGTTGACGATGCGGATGTAGGCGTTGCGGACCTGGCCGAAGTTCTGCGAGCGGTTCACCGCGTCGTAGATGGAGACCGGGAAGACGATCTTGTCGACATCGGCCGGGAGGCCCGCCAGATTGACGTTGATCTGCTCGTCGTCGCCGCCGCCCTCACCCGTGCGGTTGTCACCGGTGTGGACGATGGTGCCGTCGGGGGTGGACTTGTTGTTGAAGAAGACGAAGTGGGCGTCGGAGGCGACCTTGCCGGCCGCGTCCACGCCGATCGCCGAGGCGTCGAGGTCGAAGTCGGTACCCGTGGTGGTACGGACGTCCCAGCCGAGGCCCACCGTGACGGCGGTGAGGCCCGGGGCCTCCTTGGTCAGCGAGACATTGCCGCCCTTGGACAGGCTTACAGCCATGGAAGTCCCTTCCTTTACTGAGTGCCCGGGCGCTGCCGCTTCCGGCGCCCCGGTGCTCTGTGGCGTCACTGCTGTTAACGCCCCGGGGGGCGAGGTGGTTCCAGGCTCGCCGTGAGGCGGCGGAAAAGCACGTGACGCGGCGGGGCGCCGTTGGGGAACATGGACGGCATGTCCGGTCCCCATGTCATCAGAGGCTCGGTCTCCCTCCCGGAGTCCGAGCTGGTGTGGCGTTTCTCCAGGTCCTCGGGGCCGGGCGGGCAGCACGTCAACACCAGCGACTCCCAGGTGGAGCTGCGCTTCGACCTCGCCCGTACGGAGTCCCTGCCGCCGGTCTGGAAGGAGCGCGCCCTGGAGCGCCTCGCGGGCCGGCTCATCGGCGGCGTCCTCGTCGTACGGGCCTCCGAGCACCGCTCGCAGTGGCGCAACCGGGAGGCGGCGGCCGTGCGGCTGGCGAGCCTCCTGGCGGAGGCCACGGCGCCGCCGCCGCGCCCCCGGCGGCCCACGAAGATCCCGCGCGGCATCAACGAGCGGCGGCTGCGCGAGAAGAAGCAGCGCTCCGAGACCAAGCGCGGCCGCTCGTCCCGCGACTGGTCGTAGGCCCCGTACCGGCCGACCGGCGGCGTCACAGGCCGGCGGCCCCGCGCGCGGGCGCGCCCCTCGGCGAGCGGCCGGCCCCCGCACGGGCCGGCCGGCGGTCCCGCCTACCCCAGGTGCCGGTACCTCCCCCGGAAGTACATCAGCGGCGCGCCCTCCGGGTCCGGGAAGTCGGCGGTCAGGACGCGTGCGACGACCAGGGTGTGGTCGCCGGCCTCCACCCGCTGCTCCGTCCGGCACTCCAGCGTCGCCAGCGCCCCGCCGATCAGCGGCGCCCCGGTCAGCTCGCCGCGCGTGTGCGGCAGGTCCGCGAACAGCAGCCGGTCGCTGATGCGGCCCTTCATCGAGAACCGCCCCGCGATCTGCCGCTGGCTCTCCGCGAGCACGGACACGCCCCACAGCGGCTGCTCCGCCAGCAGGTCGTCCATCCGCGAGCCGTTGCGCAGGCTCACCAGGACCAGCGGCGGGTCCAGGGACACCGACATGAACGCGGTCGCCGTCATGCCGACGTCCTCGTCCAGCGGGGGTTCGACCGCCGTGACCAGGACGACGCCGGCCGCCAGCCGGGACATCGCCGCGCGGAACTCCTCGTTGCTCACCCCTTCAGGATGGGGCAGGGCGGAGTCTGACACCGGGGTCCGAGTTGTTGGCAGCACATCCGGAACGCTAACCTCGCCCGCCACCCGGTCGCATCGGACCGGAGGACCAGCCGGAAGCGCCCCGGACCTAGGTCCTGCGGGCGATTTGCTTCCGGAATCCTCCCGGTCTGGTTGTCGTATTTGTGACTTGAGTCACAGAGAGCAGTAATTGTTGACCCTGTGTACCGGGGGCACAGCTCCCTGTGATTCAGTGGCCGATGACACCCGCACGAGGACGCCGCTGACACATCTGGAGTTGTTGCTGTCGAGGTCTCGGGGAGAGCGAGCAATGGAGACCGAGTCGGAGCCGTACGTCCGTCTTGCGACCCTGCGGCAGCTGCACCAGGTCGTCGCCAACCTCAACACGGCACGGAGTCTGGCGGACACGCTGCAGACCGTCGCCGACGGCGTGATCACCGGCCTCGGCTACCAGCTGGCCTGCGTCAACCTCGTCCGCGCCGACGGGGACCTCGTCGTCGCCGCCTTCGCGGGCGACCCCGCCGCGGAAGCCCTGATCACCGGCCGGGTCGGCTCCCGCCACTCCTGGGAGCAGCGCCTGCGCATGGGGGAGGCCTGGGGCGACCTGCGGTTCATACCCCACACCGAGGGCTGGGTCCTCATCGACGACGACGTGCCCCAGTGGCACACGGAGGGCCCCGAGCCCCGCTTCGAGGACGAGTGGCACCCCCGGGACCGGCTCTACGCCCCCATGTACACCTCCGGCGGCCAGCGCGAACTGCTCGGCGTGATCTCCGTCGACCGGCCCCGCAACGGCCGCCGGCCCGGCGCCTGGGGCCGTGAGGCGCTCCAGATGTACGCCTCCCAGTCGGCGATTGCGATCAGCAACGCCCGGCTGCGAGCAAACATGCAGCGGGCGCTCGTCCGGCTGGAGCGCGAGCAGCAGGCGCTGCGGGCCAGCGAGGAGTCGTTCCGGCAGGCGTTCGAGTACGCCCCGTCGGGGATGGCCATCGCGGAGATGGGCGGCGATCAGCACGGCCGGCTGCTGCGGGCCAACGACGCGCTGTGCCGGCTGCTCGGCCGCCCCGCCGCCGTGATGCGCCGGTACTCCTTCGCGGACCTCGTCCACCCCGAGGACGTCGGCACGCTGCTGCGGACCTCCGCGGAGGGCGGCCGCGCCGAGCTGCGGCTCGCCCGCCGGGACGGCTCCTACGTCTGGGTCTCGCTGCGGAACTCGGTGGTCGCCGACACGGCGGACGGGCCCCGCTTCCTCCTCACGCACGTCGAGGACATCGAGGAGCGCAAGCGGCACGAGCTGCAGCTCGCCCACCGCGCCTCCCACGACGCGCTGACCGGCCTGCCCAACAGCGCCGAGCTGCGCGCCCGGCTCAGCGCCCGGCTCTGCTCCCGCCCCGAGCGGCGCGTCCGCGCCACCGCCGCCGACGCCGCGGGCTTCGAGCCGGCGTACGACAGCGGCGCGGCGTACGACAGCGGGGTCGCCTACGAGGGGGCGTACGAGGGCGCGTACGGCTCCGGCGCCGGCGCCACCGGCGCGTACGACTACGACCACGGCTACCGCGGTGACGGCTTCGACTTCGACCCGTCGGCGGGCGCGGGCGCCGGGGCGTACGACGGGCATGTGCACGCCGTCGCGCCCGTCGGGGAGGTCGACGACGGGACGAAGGGCCTGGCGGTCCTCTTCTGCGACCTGGACGGTTTCAAATCGATCAACGACCGGTTCGGGCACCACACGGGCGACGCCGTCCTCATCGAGGTCGCCCGCAGGCTCACCGCCGGGGTCCGCGACGGCGACACGGTGGCCCGGCTCGGCGGTGACGAGTTCGTGGTCCTCGCCGACGGCCTGGGCGCGGCCGACGCCGCCGACCTGGCCGTACGCCTCCGCAACGGCATCATCCCGCCGATCCGGGTGGACGGCCGGGCGGTGCGGGTGGGGGCCAGTTTCGGCATCGGCTGGGCCGAGTGCGGGATGTCCGTCGAAGAGGTCCTGAACTCCGCCGACCAGCGGATGTACATGGAGAAGCGGTCCCGCGCCAAGGTGCACCGCCGGGCGGGGTAGCCCGTTCGGGGTAGGCTCGCCGGGGTCGGTGACGGCTGGCGAGCACGGATGAGGAGTGACGGGATGGCTGCCGGGAACAACGGCAACGGCGCGGGCACGCCCGAGGACGACGACCCGTTCGGCTACCTGTACGCGGACGGCCAGGACTCCGGCGCCCAGCGGGGCGGCGGGCAGGGCGGCTACGGCTACCCGGGCCCGGCCGGCGCCGCCCAGCCGGGGCGCCCCCGCACCTCGTACAACCAGGTCAGGGCCGTCGGCGAGCGCCCCCGCGCGCAGGTCCCGCCGCAGCCGCCCTACGGTCAGCAGCCGGCCCCCTACGGGCAGCCGCACCCGCAGTACGCGGCCCCCGAGACCTACCCGGGCGGCGCCCCCACCCGGCCCGTACCGGTCCAGGGCGGCGGCCGCGGCGGGCGCGGCGGCGGCCCCAACACGAAGGGCCTCCTGATCGGCGCGATCGCGGTGGTCCTCGTCGTCGTGGCGGGCATCACGGTGGCGGTCCTCAACAACCAGTCCGACGACAAGGACAAGGCGGCCCCCGCCCCCACCGCCTCCGCCCCGGCGACCGACGGCCCCACGGAGAACCCGGACCCGTCGCCGTCGAAGGACAAGGACGACGCCCAGTACCCCAAGCGGGACGCGGCCACCCTGCAGCTCACCCCGCCGGCCGTGCTCGGCACGCAGGTGAAGGGCGCCAAGGGCGTGGGCGGCGCGTACGTGATGTTCAACGGCGTCGGCGGCGCGGCGAGCTGGAAGGTCGACGTGCCCGAGGACGGCGAGTACACGCTGTTCCTCACCTACAGCGTGCCCGGCAAGGACGCCGAGACCTCCCTCATCGTCAACGACGGCCAGCCGCGCAGGCTCAACATGTCCAACTTCGCCCACGCCCCCGAGGGCGACTGGGAGAAGGGCTGGACCGAGACCTACGCCTGGATGAACCTGCACAAGGGCGAGAACACCCTGAAGATGTCCTGCGAGCCGGGCAACCAGTGCGAGGCGTACCTCGACCAGGTCTGGCTGAAGCCGGGCAAGCTCCGCAGGGACAGCTGACACCCGGGGCGGGCGCCGTCCCGCTCCTCGCGGCGGGACCGCGACTCCCCGGCGCGGCAGCCGGGGTGGCGGGCCGTCAGGCGGCTGTCGCCGGTTCGGTGACCGTGACGCGGGTGAGGAGTTCGGCGTAGCGGGCCGGGTCGAATTCGCCGGCCGCCGTGGCGTGGACGGTGGCCGTGGACAGGGCCGCCGCGCGGGTCAGGCGCTCGGGCCAGGGCGCTCCCTCCACCAGGGCGGACAGCAGTCCGGCGACCGCCGAGTCGCCCGCGCCCGTCGGGTTGCCCGCGACGCGGGCGGGCGGGGCGGCGGCCCAGGTGCCGTCCGGGGTGACCGCGAGCAGCCCCTCCGCGCCGAGCGACGCGACGACCGCGTGGGCGCCGCGCCTGCGGGCGTCGCGGGCGGCGCGCATCGGCTCGCGGGAGCCGGTCAGGGCGGCCAGCTCGTCGGCGTTCGGCTTGATCAGGTCCGGGCGGGCGGCGATGCCCCGGCGCAGCGGCTCGCCGCTGGTGTCCAGCAGCACCGGCACCCCGGCGCGGCGGGCGCGGCGCACCAGCTCCCCGTACGCGCCGACGTGGATGCCGCGCGGCAGGCTGCCGCACAGGGCCACCGCCCGCGCCCCGTCGAGGAGTTCCTCGTACGCGGTGACGAGCGCCGCCCACTCGGCGGGGGTGACGACCGGTCCGGGCTCGCTGAACTGCGTCGCGTCACCGGTCGCCGCGTCCACGACGGCGACGGTGCGGCGGGTGGGCCCGGCGATCGGCACCAGGGCGTCCCGTACGGGCAGCGGGGCGAGCAGCTCGCGCAGGACGTCTCCGGTGGGGCCGCCCGCGAAGCCCGTGACGACCGCCTCGTGGCCGAGCGCGGCCAGCACGCGGGCCACGTTGACCCCCTTGCCGCCGGGGCGTTCGGTCACCTCGGTCACGCGGTGCGCGGTGTGCGGGGTGAGCGCGGGCACCGTGTAGGTGAGGTCGAGCGCGGTGTTGAGCGTGACCGTGAGGATCACCGGTTCCAACACCCCCGGGAGTCGTGGACCGGTCACCCCCAGGTGTCCGGCCGGGAAAATTTACGGTGCACGATCATGCCAAACGCGAGGCGGCCCGCCCAGTCCCCGGGCGGGCCGCCGTACGCCAATGCGCCGATGATTCATCCCACTTGGGGTTCAATCACCCATTCGCCCTTGCGCATCACACCCGTGAGGGTGAACTCGGCGTCCAGGACGACCAGGTCGGCGTCCTTGCCCGGCTCGATCGAGCCGATCCGGTCGTACAGGCCCAGCAGCTTCGCCGGATTGGCGGAGAGGGCCCGTACGACGTCCTCGACGGGCAGCCCGTCGACGGTCGCGGCGCGCCGGAAGGCGGTGTCGAGGGTGAGGGTGGACCCGGCGATGGCGCCGCCCTCGGACAGCCGGGCCACCCCCTCCCTGACCTCGACCTCCAGCGGACCGAGGCGGTAGACCCCGTCGCCGAACCCGGCCGCGTCCATCGCGTCGGTGATGAACGCGACCCGGTCCGCGCCCGCGTGACGGAACGCCAGCTCCAGCGCGGCGGGGTGCAGATGCGTACCGTCGTTGATCAGCTCGACCGTGACCCGCTCGTCCTCCAGGAGCGCGGCGATCGGGCCGGGGGCGCGGTGGCCCAGCGGCGGCATCGCGTTGAACAGGTGGGTGGCGACGGTGGCGCCCGCCTCGATGGCCTCGACGGTCTGCTCGTATGTGGCGTCCGTGTGGCCGATGGCGGCGATCACCCCGTGCTCGGCGAGGAGGTGCACGGAGTCCACACCGCCGGGCAGCTCGGTCGCGAGGGTCACCATCCGGGCGTGGCCGCGCGCCGCGTCGATCAGCTTGCGCACCTCCGCCGGGTCGGGGTCGCGCAGCAGGGCCTCGCTGTGGGCGCCCTTGCGGCACGGCGAGATGAAGGGGCCCTCGAAGTGGATGCCCGCGATGTCGCCCTGCTCGGCCAGCTCGGACAGCTCGCCCGCGCGGTGCGCCAGGAAGTCCATGTCGCCGGTGACGGTCGAGGCGACGAGGGTCGTCGTGCCGTGCGCGCGGTGGGTGTGGATGCCCCGCAGGACCTCCTCCAGCGTGCCGGAGGTGAACGAGGCGCCGCCGCCCCCGTGGTTGTGGAGGTCCACGAAGCCGGGGACCAGCCAGTGGCCGCTCAGGTCCAGCGCGGGCGCGTCGGCGGGGACGCCCCGGCCGTCGGTGATGCGGGTGCCCTCGACGGTGACCCGCCCGCCCTCGACGACACCGGTCGGCAGCACCACCCGGGCCCCGGCGAGGACCTTGCGGTCGGCGTGAACGGCCATCAGGCGGATACCTCCAGGTCGGTGGCGAGCAGATCCCAGGCGAGGAGCCCCGCGCCCAGGCAGCCGGCGGTGTCCCCGAGCGCCGCGGGCACGATGGCGGGCGGCCGCTGGAACGTGATCCGCTCCTCGACGGCGGCCCGCAGCGGTGTGAACAAGGTTTCCCCCGCCTCGGCGAGACCGCCACCGATGATCAGGGTGCGGGGGTCCAGCAGGGTGAGCGCGGTGACCAGCCCGTCGGCGAGCGCGTCCACCGCCTCCCGCCAGACGCGTACGGCCCGCGGGTCGCCCGACGCGACGGCCTTCGCGCAGCCGGCGGCGTCCGCGTCGGGGTCGCCGCTCGCCTCCGCCCAGGCGCGGGTCACGGCGGAAGCGGACGCGAGGGTCTCCAGGCAGCCGCGCTGACCGCAGCCGCAGACGGGCCCGCCGGGGCGCACGACGACATGGCCGATCTCGCCGGCGCAGCCGTGCGCGCCCGCCTCGATGGCGCCGTCGATGCCGATGGCGCCCGCGATGCCGGTGCCCAGCGGCACGAACAGGAACCGGTCCGCGCCCCGGCCCGCTCCGACGCGCCCCTCGGCGAGGCCGCCGGTGCGCACGTCGTGCCCGAGGGCGACGGGCAGACCGCCGAGGCGCTCCCCGAGCAGGGCGCGCAGCGGGACGTCGCGCCAGCCGAGGTTCGCCGCGTAGACGGCGACGCCGGCCTCCGGGTCGACGATGCCGGGTACGGCGACACCGGCCGCCTCGGCCCGTACGCCGTACCGCTCCTCGCCGAGCGCCAGGAGGTCGGCGGCGAAGTGGAGGATCGACGCCACGACGGCGTCGGGGCCGCGCTCGCGGCCGGTCGCGCGCCGCGCCTCGTACAGCAGTGCCCCGTCGGCCCCGACCAGGGCGGCCTTCATGCCGGTGCCGCCCACATCGAGGGCGATGACGTGTCTCACGGGGACAGTGTCGCCCGCAGGCCGGTAAAGGTCTAGTCCACTTCACGAATTGTTGCCCGGCCATACAAATCCGATCATCGCCAGAGCGCCGCGCCGCGGGGTGCGCCGGCCGTCCGGGCGGGCATACCCCTGGTGGTGTAGACCTAGGTGTAGACCTCTTATCCTTCCGTGAGGAAAAACCGCAGCTCATGCCGAGCTGAACAGGCAAGGGGTAAGGCAGTGCGCCGCTACAAGGGAATACTCGCGGTGCTGGCCGCACTCACCGTCACCACCGCGCTCTCCGGCTGCGGCACCACCGCCTCCGACAGCGTCACCCTCAAGCTCGTCGCCGCCGACTACGGCAGCACCGACGCGAACACCTCCGAGAAGTACTGGAACGAGCTCGCCCGCGCGTACGAGGAGAAGACGCCCGGCGTGAAGGTCGACGTGACCGTCCTGTCCTGGAAGGACGTCGACCGCGAGGTCGCCGAGATGGTCAAGCGCGGCGAAGCCCCCGACCTCGCCCAGATCGGCGCCTACGCCGACTACGCCCGCGACGGCAAGCTGTACCCGGTCGACAGCCTCGTCTCCGTCCACACCCAGGCGAACTTCCTGCCCCTGCTGCGGCAGGCCGGCGAGGTGGACCGCCTCCAGTACGGCATGCCGTTCGGCGCCAGCACCCGCATGCTCTTCTTCAACGAGGCCCTCTTCGACGCGGCGGGCGCCAAGCCCCCCGCCGACTGGGGCCAGCTGCAGGAGGCCGCGCGCAAGCTGAAGGCCAAGGACGTGAAGTACCCCTTCGCGCTCCCGCTCGGCTCCGAGGAGTCCCAGGCCGAGACCATGATGTGGCTGCTCGGCGGGGGCGGCGGCTACCGCGACACCACCGGCACGGCGTACCAGATCGACTCGCCCGCCAACGTCGCGACGATGACCTGGCTCAAGGACGAGTTGGTCGGCAAGGGCCTCACCGGCCCCGTCGCGCCCGGCGAGCTGGACCGGCAGGAGGCGTTCGACGCGTTCGTGCGCGGCGAGGTCGGCATGCTCAACGGCCACCCGACCCTGATGGAGACCGCCGAGAAGGCCGGGGTGAAGGTCGGCACCGTGCCGCTGCCCGGCATCGACGGCAAGGCCAAGGCGACGCTCGGCGTGGCCGACTGGATGATGGCGTTCAAGCAGAACGGCCACCGCAAGGAGATCGGCGCCTTCCTCGACTTCGTCTACTCGGACAAGAACGTCCTGGAGTTCTCCGACCGCTACGACCTCCTGCCCGTCACCGTCAGCGCCAGCGACGCCATGGAGGCCGACCCCGAGCACAAGGCGCTCGAACCGTTCCTCACCGAGCTGGCCGGGTCGGAGCTGTACCCGGTCGGCGAGACGTCCTGGGCGCGGGTCAGCGAGAGCGTCAAGAAGAACATCGGCCGCGCCGTCGCCCCCGACGGCGACCCCAGGGCCGTACTGGAGGACATCGCGCGCGACGCCCGGGCGGCGGAGGCCTCGGCGGCGGCGCGGTAGCCTCGGTGCTGCCATGACCGAACACCGCCCCGCCCCGCTCAGCGACCGCGAACGCGCCGTCCTCGCCATGGAGCGGCGCGCGTGGCCGGGCCCGGGCGCCAAGGAGCGCGCGATCCGCGAGCAGCTGGATGTGTCGCCGGTGCGGTACTACCAGCTGCTGAACGCCCTGCTGGACGACGAGCGCGCGCTGGCGCACGACCCCGTGACGGTCAACCGCCTGCGCCGTCTGCGCGCCGACCGCGAGTCCCGCCGCTGACCTCCCGGCCCGCCGGGTCCGAGGGGTGGACGGCCAGGTGTGGTGCGGACAGCGCCTGGATAGGTACGGACACATGTCCAGCAACTCGCTTCCCCGCCCCACCACGCCCGCCGGCCGGGACGCCCTGGCCGCACTCCTGGAGAACCCCTCCGGCGCCGTCGTCGCCGTCGACTTCGACGGCACCCTCGCGCCGATCGTCGCCGACCCCGAGCAGGCCCGCGCCCACCCGGACGCGGTGCCCGCGCTCGCCGCGCTCGCGCCGCGCGTCGCGTCCGTCGCCGTCATCACCGGCCGCCCCGCCGGGGTCGCCGTACGGTACGGCGGCTTCGCCGGCGTCCCCGGCCTCGACCACCTCGTCGTCCTCGGCCACTACGGCGCTGAGCGCTGGGACGCGGCGACCGGCGAGGTGCGTGCCGCCCCCGAGCACCCGGGCGTCACCGCCGTACGGGCCGAACTGCCCGGCGTGCTGGAGCGGGCGGGCGCGTGGCCCGGCACCTGGATCGAGGAGAAGGGCCGCGCGGTCGCCGTCCACACCCGCCGCGCCACCGACCCGCAGGCCGCGTTCGACGCCCTGACCGGCCCGCTCACCGACCTGGCCACCCGCCACGGCCTGGTCGTCGAGCCGGGCCGCATGGTCCTGGAGCTGCGCCCGCCGGGCATGGACAAGGGCCAGGCGCTGCTGGAGCACGTACGGGAGACGGGCGCCCGCGCGGTCCTCTACGCGGGCGACGACCTGGGCGACCTCCCGGCGTTCGCGGCGGTCGAGAAGCTCCGCGCCGACGGCGTACCGGGCCTGCTGGTGTGCAGCGGCAGCGACGAGGTCCAGGCCCTCGCCGCCCGCGCCGACCTCACCCTCCAGGGCCCGGCGGAGGTCGTCGCGTTCTTCGCCGCGCTGGCGGAGCATGTCACTCCGGCGTAGATCGATACCATCCTCGGATGGTGGATGTCAGGGTGGGGCAGCTACGCAAGAGCCGCGATCGGCTGAGCACGCGTGGTGAGGAGACAGTCAACCAAGGCGACCTCGCGACAGCGGGGTTGATGCTCTTCTACGCGGCCGAGTGCGGCCTCAAGGCCGAGATCCTCGTCCGGGAACGGGCACGGGACACCAGCGCCCTGCCCGAGGATCTGCGGAATCACGACCTCAGATCCTTGGCCAAGGCGCTGGGGCTGCCGCCCGCGGTCGCGCAGGCGGTGCAGCGGTGCCGGCGCGTCATGCTCGGTTCGCTCGGCGAGGCCGGGCAGCGCCACGAGTGGGTGGGACCGGCCGAATTGCACCAGGCCTGGCGCTACGGCGCCGACCTGGACCCGGAGGACGAGAAGCGCGCGGTCGAGGCCCTGCGGCACCTGGTCAAGGCGTCCAGGATATGAACGTGATCGGAGACCAGATGGATGCGACCTCCCCGCTGCTGCCGGGAAACCTGCTGACCTGGGTGGACGTCGACGAGCACTGCGCGGCTCTCGCGGTGGCGAACCGCTGGCCGGGATGGCTCAAGGAGGCCAACGCCTGGTGGGACGGGATCGAGCTCACGGTGACCTCCGACGTCCCGGTGGAGGAAGTCCTCGCCTGGCTGGACACGGCCTTCGGGATGGGGTCGGTGGTGGGCGGCGAGGAGGGGCCCCTGCTCGTCCTGGACCGGCCTCAGACGATGGAGCGCGAGGGCCTGCCGGTCCACATCCTCCGGACCGAGGACTTCACTCACGGTTTCCGCCCGCCCCGCCTCATCGAACGGCGCATCACCGAGGCGCTCGGATCGCCCCTGCCCCGGCCCGCCGATGACGGATTTCCCGGCGGCCTCCAGGTGGTGGCCTTCCACTCCTTCAAGGGAGGTGTGGGGCGTACGGTCCACGCCGTGGCCCTGGCCGACCTCCTGGCCCAGCGCGGTCGCCGGGTGCTGCTGGTGGACGCCGATCTCGAGGCCCCTGGCATCACCTGGATGCACCAGGCCCAGGGCGGGGCGTGCGACATCGCCTATGACGACCTTCTGGCACTCCTCCACAGCTCGACGGACGGGGACCGGAGCAAGGCCGTGGAGATCGCATCCGGATACCTGGTCAACCAGGAGACGGTCCGGCACAAGAACGGCGGGCGGCTGGTCATCCTGCCGACGAGCCGACGCACCCGCCTGGGCCCTCCCCGGATCGAACCCGCGCAGCTGCTGACGCCGGACCGGTCGCGGTACTTCCTCACCGAGTCCCTCGCGGACCTGGCGGCCGCCGCCGACCTCGACACGGTGGTGGTCGATCTGCGCGCGGGAGCGTCCGAGCTGTCCGCGCCGATCCTTCTCGACCCCCGGGTGCAGCGGATCTTCGTCACCACGCTCAGCAGTCAGTCGGTGGACGGTACGGAGCAGATGATCCGCCAGCTCGGTGACAAGGCCGTGGCCATCACCGGCAAGGACCCCGAGCCGGCGGTGGTGGTCACCCAGTTCCGCCAGGATCGACATGCCGCCGAGGTCGCCGAGGCGCGTCGGCAGCTCGCCCGCGCGCTGGAGGCGATGCGTGCCGCACCCGTCTCCGGCGAGGTGGAGGCCGTGAGCCCCGACCAGACCCGGGACGTCGACGCCACCGTGCTGACGGAGCCGGCCTTCAGCCCCTTCCGCGAGGAACTGCTGGCCCTGCCCCAGAGTTGGGACGACGTGGTGGAAGTGCTGCGCCGGCAGGGCATCGGTGAGCTGCTGGCCGAGATGCTGCCGCTGCTCTCCGAAGCCGACCTCGGGTCGGAGAACGGTGTGGAAGAGGGGATCGAGGGCCGCCGTTCGGCCCTGCACCGCCGGGCACAGTCCCTGGTCTTCGCCGAGCGCACCGGTCTGGACAGCGGCCTCGGCTTCCTCTCCACGGCCCCGTTGCGGCGCCTGGTGGGAGACAACAGGACGTCCCTCCCGGTCACGGTGGTGGTCGGGGCCAAGGGCTCCGGGAAGACCTTCACCTACGCGAGGATGTGCGCGGCCGGCACATGGAGGAAGTTCGCCGCGGGGGCGGACGAGGAGGTCAGGATCGACGCCCCGGTCGTGCCCGTGCTCGACCCCGGCAACATGGAGTTCTCGAGCGATGGCAGCAGTCCGCAAGGGCTGCGCGACCGCGTCGTGGGCGGACGCGGTGCGGAAGCGCTGGAGATCCGGAAGGTCCTGCTGGACGCACTCCAGGACGAGGCCGACAAGGAGAGCCTGGTCCACTGGCGCCACACCTGGCTGCGGTGCATGGCCATGTCGCTGGCCGGGCCGGCCGCCGGCCTCGAGGACCCTGAGAAAGTGCTGCGCGACCGGGCGCGATCCCAGCAGGCGCTCTTCGTCTTCGACGGCCTGGAGGACCTCTTCCAGGAGCTCGAAGGGGAGGCCAAGAGGGTCGCCCTGCGCGCGCTCTTCACCGAGGTCCCCGATTGGCTGCGCGCCTTCCGGGGCCGGCCGTTCGGTGCGGTGATCTTCGTGCGCAGCGACCTCGTACGCTTCGCCGTGCGTCAGAACCTGGGCCAGTTCCTCGACCGTTACGACCCGTACGCGCTGCGCTGGGACTCCCAGGAGGCGCTGCGCCTCGCGCTGTGGGTCTCGACGACCGCCGGGGCTGTTCCACAGGCCGACGGCGACCTCATGGACTACACCTGGGAACGTCTCGTCCAGGCGCTCGTCCCCGTCTGGGGAGTGAAGATGGGGCGCAAGAATTCACGCGAGGCCCGGTCGGACCGCTGGGTGCCGGCCGCTCTGGGTGACTTCAACGACCAGGTGCAGGCTCGTGACGTCGTCCGGTTCATCCGGGACGCCGCGGAGTCCTCCCAGGGGGATCAGGACTGGCCCGACCGCCTGCTCACCCCGAGCGCCATGCGGCAGGCGCTGGTGAAGGGGAGCCAGGCGAAGCTGGAGGAGCTGCGCCAGGAGAACCCCGTGGTGGGGGAGCTCCTCCTCCGTATGGGGCGACACGCCGACAACGTGGTCATGCCGTTCAACGCCGAGGACGTCGGTCTGGACGCGAACGCGATCGCGAAGCTGGAGGAGGCGGGCGCTCTGGACCGGGATGCCGACGGCCTCTACCGGCTGCCGGAGATCTACCGGCACGCCCTCGGCTTCCGCACGCGGGGACGGGTCCGTGTGATCCGGCCCTGACAGACACGGGCAGAGCGGAGCCGGCGGGAAGCGCGGGGCCCCCGCCGGCCCGTCGGCCCGTCGGCCCGTCGGCCCCGCGTGGTCGGGGCCGGGGCGGTCCGTGGGGTGGCTTGTCAGGCCTCCGGACCGGACCGCAGGGCCTCCAGCTGGTCCAGGAACCAGCGCTGGGGCGGGAGGGCCGTGGCGGCGGCGGCCAGGCGCTTGGTGCGGTCGGCGCGCTCGGGGCCGGGCATCGACAGGGCCTTGTGCAGGGCCTCGGCGGTGGCCGTCACGTCGTACGGGTTGACCGTCACCGCGTCGGCGCCCAACTCCTCGTGCGCGCCCGCCTCCCGCGACAGGACCAGGGCGCACCCCTCGTCGGAGACGACCGGGACCTCCTTGGCGACCAGGTTCATGCCGTCCCGGATGGGGTTGACCAGCGCCACGTCGGCCAGGCGGTACGCGGCGAGCGAGCGGGCGAAGTCGTCCTTCACGTGCAGCAGGACCGGCGTCCAGGTCTCCGTGCCGAACTCGGCGTTGATCTCCTCGGCCACCCGCGACACCTCGGCGGTGTAGCGGCGGTAGACCTCCAGGTCCTGCCGGGACGGGTACGCGAAGGCGATGTGCACGACCCGCTCGCGCCACTCGGGGCGCGCCGTCAGCAGCTCGCGGAAGGCCAGCAGGCCGCGCACGATGTTCTTCGACAGCTCCGTGCGGTCCACGCGGATCACCGTCCTGCGGTCCGCGCCGCCGATCTGCTCCCGCAGCGCCGCCATCCGCTCCTCGACGTCCGGACGCCGCGACCGCTCCCGCAGGAATTCGGCGTCCGCGCCGAGCCCGTGCACACCGATCGCGGTCCCGCCCGTACCGCCCAGCACCCGCTCGCAGCACGCCGCGAACGCGTCCGCCCAGCGGCGCGTCAGGAAGCCCAGCCGGTCCGCGCCGAGCATGCCCCGCAGCAGCTCCTCGGCGATGTCGTCGGGCAGCATGCCGAAGTAGTCCGGCGGCGCCCAGGGCGTGTGCGAGAAGTGGCCGATGCGCAGGTCGGGCCGCAGTTCGCGGAGCATGCCCGGCGCCAGCGCCAGGTGGTAGTCCTGGATCAGGACCGCCGCGCCCGGCGCCGCCTCCGCCGCGAGGGCCTGGGCGAACGCGCGGTTGTACGCGCGGTACGCGTCCCACTCGCGGCGGAACCCGGCGTCGAAGACCGGCTCCAGCGGCGTCTGGTACAGCATGTGGTGGACGAACCACAGCACCGAGTTCGCGACGCCGTTGTACGCGGCGCTGTGCGTGCCGTCGCCGGCCAGCGCGTCGATGTCCAGCATCCGGACGCCCGTCTCACCGACGCCGCGCCGTACGGCTTCGCGGTCGCCGTCGCCGAGCGCCGCGCACACCCACACCGCGCCCGCGTCGGGCCCGATCGCGGAGAGCCCCGACACCAGGCCCCCGCCGCCGCGCCGCGCCTGAAGTCCGCCGTCCTCGTCCAGCGCGTAACTGACCGGACCGCGATTCGATGCCACCAGGATGTCCGAGACCATGAGCCCAACCTAGCCGGTGCGGGAAACGCTCAAACGTGCGGAAATCAAGCCACCCGGCGCTTGTCCAGGTACTCCGCGACCTCCCGCATGGGGGGCCGCTCCTCCGTGTCGACCGGGTGGGTGCGCGGCGTGAAGCCCGCCTCCGTGCGGTCGAACTGCGTCAGCCGGGGCCGGACGAGATGCCCGCGCGACAGCCGCAGCTGCGCCGTCCGGTAGATCGCCGCCGCCATCCGCCCGAGCGCCCGCTCGTCCTGGTGCCGGTGCAGCCGTACGCCCACGTCGACCTGCGCCAGCGCGTCCAGGCCCACCAGGTGCAGCGCGTCCACCAGCAGGCCCAGCTCCACCCCGTACCCCACCGGGAACGGCAGCCGCTCCAGCAGCGTGCGCCGGGCCGCGTACTCCCCGCCCAGCGGCTGCACGAACCCGGCCAGCTGCGGCCAGTGCAGATTGAGCAGCGGCCGCGCCACCAGCTCCGTGACGCGCCCGCCCTGCCCGGCGCCCGCCGAGCCCTCGGACGCCGCGCCGCCGGGGGTGAACGGCCGGTCGTACATCGCCTTCACGAACTGCACGTCCGGCTCGGTGAGCAGCGGCCCGACGATCCCCGTCACGAAGTCCGCGTCGAACTCCCGCAGGTCCGCGTCGACGAAGCACACCACGTCCCCGCCCGTGACCAGCAGCGACCGCCACAGCACCTCGCCCTTGCCGGGCAGGGCCGGTATCCGCGGCAGCACCTCGTCGCGCGCCACCACCCGCGCGCCGACCTCGGCGGCCACCTCGGCCGTCCGGTCCGTGGACCCGGAGTCCAGGACGACCAGCTCGTCCACGAGCGGCACCGCGTCGGACATCAGGTCCCGGCGGATGACCGCGACGATCTCCCCGACCGTCGCCTCCTCGTTCAGCGCGGGCAGGACCACGCTCACGGTCGTGCCGTGGGCCCGTTTCGCGGCGAGCAGCCGGTCGATCGGCCGGTCGGCCACGGACCAGGACCGCCGGTCCAGCCAGCGCTCCACCTCTTCCAGCACGCGCGCCACTCCTCGGTTCGTCGTTGTTACCAGGCGGTATGTGATCCATCTCGCGCTTCGGACGCCTATCTCAGGCGCCCATCGCGTCGGTTACAGTCTTGAACAACGCGCGAGACCACCGCATGCCGGGGTCCCGCGCCGACAACCGCATACCGCTCATCCAGAGGGGCAGAGGGACACGGCCCGATGAAGCCCCGGCAACCCTCCAGTCGGTTCTCGCACACGCACGCGAGGTCCCCCGGCTAGGGAAGGTGCCAAATCCGTCTCACGGCGACACGCGCCAGTGAGAAAGATGAGGAGAAAGGGCCTCGCCTCCCATGGCTGTGCAGACCGCCGCACCCAGCACCACCCCCTCCGCCGCCTCCCCGGTCGACCTCGGTCCCGCCGCCGGACTCTCCTGCCGCGAATGCGGCGAGCGCTTCCCGCTCGGCCCGGTCTTCGCCTGCGAGCAGTGTTTCGGCCCCCTCGAAGTCGCCTACGACCTCCCGGCCGGCGACCCGGAGAAGCTCCGCGCGCTCATCGAGTCCGGCCCCGCCAGCATCTGGCGCTACGCCCCGCTGCTGCCCGTCCCCGCGGACGTCGCGGACAAGCCGAACCTCAACCCCGGCTGGACCCCCCTCGTCAAGGCCGACAACCTCGCCCGCGAACTGGGCGTCACCGGCGGCCTGTACGTCAAGGACGACTCGGGCAACCCCACCCACTCCTTCAAGGACCGCGTGGTCGCCCAGGCCCTGGAGGCCGCCCGCGCCTTCGGCTTCACCACCCTCTCCTGCTCCTCCACCGGCAACCTGGCGGGCGCCGTGGGCGCGGCCGCCGCCCGCGCCGGCTTCCGCTCCTGCGTGTTCATCCCGCACGACCTGGAGCAGGGCAAGGTCGTGATGGCCGCGGTCTACGGCGGCGACCTGGTCGGCATCGAGGGCACGTACGACGACGTCAACCGCTTCTGCTCGGAGCTCATCGGCGACCCGCTCGGCGAGGGCTGGGGCTTCGTCAACGTCAACCTGCGGCCGTACTACGCCGAGGGCTCCAAGACCCTCGCGTACGAGATCTGCGAGCAGCTCGGCTGGCGCCTGCCGGACCAGCTCGTCGTCCCGATCGCGTCCGGCTCCCAGCTCACCAAGATCGACAAGGGTCTCCAGGAGCTGATCAGGCTGGGCCTGGTCGAGGAGAAGCCGTACAAGATCTTCGGCGCGCAGGCAGAGGGCTGCTCCCCGGTGTCGGCCGCGTTCAAGGCGGGCCACGACGTCGTACGCCCCCAGAAGCCGAACACCATCGCCAAGTCGCTCGCCATCGGCAACCCGGCCGACGGCCCCTACGTGCTGGACATCGCCCGCCGCACGGGCGGCGCCGTCGAGGACGTGAACGACGAGCAGGTGGTCGACGCGATCAAGCTGCTGGCCCGCACCGAGGGCATCTTCGCCGAGACGGCCGGCGGGGTGACCGTGGGCGTCACGCGCAAGCTGATCGAGAACGGCCTGCTGGACCCGTCCCTCACCACCGTCGTCCTCAACACCGGCGACGGACTGAAGACCCTCGACGCGGTCGCCCCGACGACCGGTCCCACCGCGACGATCCGCCCGAGCCTGGACGCGTTCCGCGACGCCGGCCTCGCCAACTAAGCCCCAGGGAGACACGCACCATGAGCGTCAACGTCCGCATCCCCACCATCCTCCGCACGTACACGGGCGGCCAGGCCGAGGTCCCCGCGGAGGGCGCGACCCTCGCGGAGGTCATCGAGTCCCTGGAGAAGAACCACCCGGGCATCGCCGCCCGCGTCCTGGACGACCAGGGCCAGCTGCGCCGCTTCGTGAACGTGTACGTCAACGACGACGACGTCCGCTTCGAGCAGGGCCTCGCCACGGCCACGCCGGAGGGCGCGGGCGTCTCGATCATCCCGGCGGTCGCCGGCGGCTGAGGCCGCCCGGCCGGCCGCGCACGACAGCGCCCCCTCTCCCCGCCCACGGCTTCCGGCCGGGCGGGGGAGGGGGCGATTCCGTTCCCGCATTCCCCGGAAAAGTAGGGGGATTGAGCGCGGTAGAGTTGGGGCAGTTCCCCGCCCCGCCTGTGCCGGGCGCATATGAGAATGCGCCGGGTTCCGACAAGAAGTAGCCAAACTGGCGTTGCGCGATGCGTGATTTGCGCCCTTTGTCGGCCCGACTTGCCCGGGATTCAGCCCATTCCAGCCACCATTTCCGTTCACCGGTGCACGGATTTCTCGTCTGATTGACCTGTTGCAGAGGGCAGTTGGGCAGATACATTCAGCCGCGGTCGACGCGTTCCGGCGCACGCCCACCCCTGTCAGTGGGCGAGGTCTGACCCGGGTCCGCGAAGTGCGGTCCTGTGCAAGGGCCAGTAATAGGGGAGTTAGGCATGGCTCAGGGCACCGTCAAGTGGTTCAACGCGGAGAAGGGGTACGGCTTCATCGCGGTCGACGGTGGTGCGGATGTTTTCGTGCACTACAGCGCGATCCAGATGGACGGCTACCGCACCCTTGAGGAGGGCCAGCGGGTCGAGTTCGAGATCTCGCAGGGCCAGAAGGGTCCGCAGGCGGACATGGTCAAGATCGCCGTCTAAGCACGACGCGTTCCGGCCAACGGCATTCCCGAAGGGCTCGCACTCCCCCAGGAGTCGAGCCCTTCGTCCTGCCCGCCGCCCCCCTGCGGGCCGACCCCCATCCATGTGGGCCAGCCCCCTGCGGTGCCCCTGCTGCGCCCACCCGTTGTGGGCAGTCATTCCTCCCCCAAGGACTTCGTCCAGGGGGTACCCCCAGGGGCGATGGGGGTCCCCCCTGCTCGAGCGAAGCCGAGAGCTTGGGGGAGGGTGGGCACAACGGGGTGCCCCGCCCGGGAGGGTGCCCCCTTGTGCGGTGCGCGCGGGAAGGGGCACCCGCCGGGTCCGCTGTGCCCACCCGTTCCGCCCCGGGCGGAACGCATGCCCACAGCGGGGCAGCGGCCCGGCGCGGCCCGCAGGGTGGCGTGGTGCTGCACGGGGGCGCAGTCGCGGCGGGGGCGCGGGTGCAGGCGGCAGGGGCCGCGGCAGTGCGCCCCGCACTGGGCTGTGCTGCTCGCAGCGACAGCGGCGGCGCGCACGGGGGGCGGCCCGGCGTGCAGCGGCAGTGCGCCCCGCACGGGGCTGAGTCCGCGGCGGCTGCGGGTCGGGTGGGGGGTGCACGGCGGAAGGGGCGCGGCCTGCGCGCCCGTCGGCGGGTGGTGAGGGAGTCGAGGGCGCGGCCTGGGCGGCCGTCGGCGGGGGGTGCGGGAGTGGAGGGGGCGGCCGGGGCGGCTTGTGGCGGGGCTGGCGCGGCAGCGGGGAGGGGCCTCCCGGGGGTGTGTGGCGGGGTGGGTTTCGGGGGTGGGGGGCCGGGGGCTCGGGGTCCGGGAATGGGGGAGGCGCTTGCACTCTCATAGGGCGAGTGCTAATCATTGGCGTTAGCACTCTGCGAGTGAGAGTGACAACGAAGGACCTCGTCGGTGAGGCCGGCAGGGCGTGTGGGGCAAGGAACCACACGGCACGCGGGCCGTCCGTCGCGGGCGCCAGCGCGGTCCGGAGCAATCCACCCCAGTCCGGGAGGACCACTTCACATGGCCAAGATCATCGCGTTCGACGAGGAGGCACGGCGCGGTCTCGAGCGCGGGATGAACCAGCTCGCCGACGCCGTCAAGGTCACCCTTGGTCCCAAGGGTCGCAACGTCGTCCTCGAGAAGAAGTGGGGCGCCCCCACGATCACCAACGATGGTGTGTCCATCGCCAAGGAGATCGAGCTCGAGGACCCGTACGAGAAGATCGGCGCCGAGCTGGTCAAGGAAGTCGCCAAGAAGACGGACGACGTCGCCGGTGACGGTACGACCACCGCGACCGTGCTCGCCCAGGCGCTGGTCCGCGAGGGCCTGCGCAACGTCGCCGCCGGTGCCAACCCGATGGCCCTGAAGCGCGGTATCGAGAAGGCCGTCGAGGCCGTCTCCGGCGCGCTGCTGGAGCAGGCGAAGGACGTGGAGACCAAGGAGCAGATCGCCTCCACCGCCTCCATCTCCGCCGCCGACACCCAGATCGGCGAGCTGATCGCCGAGGCCATGGACAAGGTCGGCAAGGAAGGCGTCATCACCGTCGAGGAGTCCAACACCTTCGGGCTGGAGCTGGAGCTCACCGAGGGTATGCGCTTCGACAAGGGCTACATCTCGGCGTACTTCGCGACCGACATGGAGCGCATGGAGGCCGTCCTCGAGGACCCGTACATCCTCATCGTCAACTCCAAGGTCTCCGCGGTGAAGGACCTCCTCCCGCTGCTGGAGAAGGTCATGCAGTCGGGCAAGCCGCTGCTGATCATCGCCGAGGACGTCGAGGGCGAGGCGCTCTCCACGCTGGTCGTCAACAAGATCCGCGGCACGTTCAAGTCCGTCGCCGTCAAGGCCCCGGGCTTCGGCGACCGCCGCAAGGCCATGCTCGGCGACATCGCCATCCTCACGGGTGGCCAGGTCATCTCCGAGGAGGTCGGCCTCAAGCTGGAGAACGCCGGTCTGGACCTCCTGGGCCGCGCCCGCAAGGTCGTCATCACCAAGGACGAGACGACGATCGTCGACGGTGCCGGTGACAGCGAGCAGGTCCAGGGCCGCGTCAACCAGATCCGCGCCGAGATCGAGAACTCCGACTCGGACTACGACCGCGAGAAGCTCCAGGAGCGTCTGGCGAAGCTGGCCGGCGGCGTGGCCGTCATCAAGGCCGGTGCCGCCACCGAGGTCGAGCTGAAGGAGCGCAAGCACCGCATCGAGGACGCGGTGCGCAACGCCAAGGCCGCCGTCGAGGAGGGCATCGTCGCCGGTGGTGGCGTGGCCCTGCTCCAGGCGTCCAGCGTCTTCGAGAAGCTGGAGCTGGAGGGCGACGAGGCCACCGGTGCCGCCGCCGTCAAGGCCGCCCTGGAGGCCCCGCTCAAGCAGATCGCCGTCAACGCCGGCCTCGAGGGCGGCGTCGTGGTGGAGAAGGTGCGCAACCTCACCCCGGGCCACGGCCTGAACGCCGCGACCGGCGAGTACGTCGACCTGGTCGCCGAGGGCATCATCGACCCGGCGAAGGTGACGCGTTCCGCGCTGCAGAACGCCGCGTCGATCGCCGCGCTGTTCCTCACCACCGAGGCCGTCATCGCCGACAAGCCGGAGAAGGCGTCCGCGCCGGCCGGCGGCGGCATGCCGGGCGGTGACATGGACTTCTGATCCTCGCGGATCGGACCAGTCCGGTAGTAGCGGTACGGAAGGGCGGCACCCCCGGCGCGGGGGTGCCGCCCTTCCGCCGTCCCGGGGCCCGTACGTCGTCCGCGGGCCCGTACGCCGCCCAGGACCCCGTACGCCGTCCCAGAAACCCCGTACGGTGTCCGCGGGACTACGCGGCGGGATGCGGTCGTACGGGCGGGTCCGCGGCCGAGTGGGACATGTCACGCGGCCCCCTGGCGGGGTTAGGGCGGATTGCCGCTCTATGTGACGATGGGGCGGGTCTCCCGACGCGGAGGCCCTTGTGCAGTCGACCCCCACAAGGATTCCCGTGCAGACCCTCGATTCCCTGATCGTGGACGTCAACGACGTCTTCTGGACCTATCTGCTCATCCCGGTCGTCGTGCTCGCGGGCCTCTGGTTCACCCTGCGCTCCCGCGGCGTGCAGCTGCGGCTGCTCCCGGAGATGTTCCGGGTGCTGAAGGACCCGGCGCCCGCGCCGGACGGGGACGCGAGCCGCAAGCCCGTCTCGTCGTTCGGGGCGTTCACCATCTCGGCGGCCGCCCGTGTCGGCACGGGCAACATCGCGGGTGTCGCGGGCGCGATCACGCTCGGCGGCGCCGGCGCGGTGTTCTGGATGTGGGTCATGGCGATCGTCGGCGCGGCCTCCGCGTTCGTGGAGTCGACGCTGGCGCAGCTGTACAAGGTGCGCGACGAGGACGGCACGTACCGGGGCGGCCCGGCGTACTACATGCGGCGCGGCCTGAAGAAGCCGTGGCTGGGCTTCCTCTTCGCCGTGACGATCACGGTGACCTTCGGCTTCGTCTTCAACGCCGTGCAGTCCAACACCATCACCGCCGTCGTCAGCGGCTCCCTCGGCGCCGAGAACTCCGACGGCCTCGCCCCGGTGATCGGCGCGGCCGTCGCCCTGCTGCTGGGCCTGGTCGTCTTCGGCGGCGTACGGCGCATCGCGTCGGTCACGCAGTGGCTGGTGCCGGTGATGGCGATCCTGTACCTGGTGCTGGGCTCCGTCGTCGTCCTGATGAACGTGAGCGACATCCCGCGGGTCTTCGCCGACATCGTGGGCGGCGCGTTCGGCTTCCGCGAGGTCGCGGGCGGCGCGGTCGGCGCGGCCATCCAGAATGGCATCCGGCGCGGCATGTTCTCCAACGAGGCCGGTCTCGGCTCCGCGCCGAACGCGGGCGCCGCCGCCGAGGTCACCCACCCGGTGAAGCAGGGCCTCGTCCAGGCGCTGGGCGTCTTCTTCGACACGCTGCTGATCTGCTCGATGACCGCGTTCATCATCCTGACGACCAACCCGACGCTCGCCGGCCGGCAGGGCGCCGACCTGACGCAGTCGGCGCTGGAGTCGACCCTCGGCTCGTGGGCCGGCCACGCCCTGACCGTCGTCGTGTTCATGCTGTGCTTCTCGACGCTGATCGGGAACTACTACTACGGCGAGTCCAACATCGAGTACATGACGGGCAAGCGCTGGGTGCTGCCCGCCTACCGGACGCTGGTCCTGGTGACGGTGTTCCTCGGCGCGCTCGGCACGGTCAGCGTCGTGTGGAACCTGGCGGACGTGTTCATGGGCTTCATGGCGCTGGTGAACCTGGCGGCGATCATCCCGCTGTCGGTGGTGGCGTTCCGGCTGCTGGAGGACTACCAGGCGCAGCGCCGCGAGGGCCGCGACCCGGTGTTCGCGGCGAGCCGGATGCCCGACCTGAGCGGCGTGGAGTGCTGGCCGGACGACGACCCCGTGCGCGACCGCGTGGCCTGAGCGCGGCCGCGGGGCCTGCCCCGCGCCCGTACGCCACGAGGGCGGTGACCTCCCGGTCGGGGGTCGCCGCCCTCCGGCGTTCCCGGGGCCGGGCCGCCGGTCTGTTTCCCCCACCCGAAGTTGATCTTCGCGGTTATGCTCGGCACGCGTTGACCACGCGGCGGACCGGGCCCACGACCGAGCCGGTCCGCCTCTCAGAGGGGAAAGAGACCGTGTACAGAACAGGGGGGAGGAGAGGGCGTACGCTGCGCGCGCTGTGCGTGGGCACCCTCTCCATGGCCCTGGCCGCAGGAGCGGTGGGCGTCAGCCCCGCGGCGGCCGAGGAGACGCTCGCGGCGGGGTCCGCGAACGTCGAGGCGGGCCCGCTGCCCGACACCGAACGGGCACGGGTCGTCGAACTGTGGAAGACCGGCGGGCCGGGCGTGAAGGCCGCCGCCGAGGCCGCGCTGACGGGGACCGACGCGGATGTGCGCCGGTTCCTCGACAGCGAACTGGCCGTCACGCGGCTGCACGACGACCGCGTGACGGCGCTCCAGATGATCTCGCTGGGCGGCAAGGGCGTCCGCGAGGCGGCGCAGCGCGCCCTGAGCGGCACGCCGGAGGAGCTGGACGCCTTCCTGCGCGGCGGCTGGCAGCAGCCGCTGGAGGACGACCAGCGTGTCGAGGCCGCCCGGATCATGAACGAGGGCGGCCGGGGTGTCCGCGAGGCCGGGCAGGCCGCGCTGGGCGGCACCATCGAGGACGTACGGCAGTTCCTCCAGCACACCCGGCACACCGCGCGCGAGGCGGACGACCGGGTGCGGCTGATGCAGATCATGGCGTCGGGCGGGCCCGCCACGAAGGCCGCGGCCGCGCTCGCGATGGAGGGCTCCCCCCACGACGTACGGGAGTTCCTGGAGGTCGGGCAGCATGTGGCGCGCGCCCGCGACCAGGAGCGGGCGTCCGTCGCGCAGCTCGCCGCTCAGGCAAAGGAGGCCGGGGAGCGGGCCAAGCGGGAGACGGACGCCGCCAAGGAGGCGTCCGCCCGCGCCGTCGCCGCCTCCCAGCTGGCGAAGGAAGCCGCGCTGAAGGCGGCGAAGGAGACGGAGGAGGCCCGCAAGGACTCCAAGCGTGCCGCGAACGCCGCCGGGCGCGCCGCCTCCGCCGCGCGCGGTGCCGCCGCGGCGGCCCAGCAGGCGATCAGCGCGGCCCGCGCCGCGAACGCCTCCGCGCGCGTCGCCGCGGCCGCCGCCTCGCAGGCCGCATCGGCCGCCGCCGCTGCCGCCCAGGCCGCCTCCCGCGCCCGGGGCGCCGCCGCCGCTGCCGCCGCCGACGCCGGTGAGGCGTCCGCCGCGCGGAAGGCCGCCGAGGAGGCCCGTACGGCGGCGAAGGGCGCGAAGCTCGCGTCGGAGGCCGCGTTCCAGGCCGGTGTGGCCGCGCTCGCCGCCGGTGACGCCGCGAAGGCCGCCGCGAGCGCGGGCGCCAACGCGGACGCCGCCGCGACCGCCGCGTCCCAGGCCAGCGGCCATGCCGACGCCGCCGGGGCGCACTCCGCGCAGGCCGCCGCCGCCGCGGCGACCGCCCGCCGCCACGCCGCCGAGGCGACCCGCGCGGCGAACGCCGCCGAGTCCCTGGCCCGCCAGTCCGCCGCCGCCGCGTTCGAGGCGCGGGACGCCGCGAACGACGCCGCCGCGCACGCCGAGCGGGCCGCCACCGCCGCCGACGAGGCCGCCAAGCACGCCGGCGACTCGGCGAAGGCCGCCAAGGAGTCCACGGCGCACGCCGCCGAGGCGAAGAAGGCCGCCGACGCGGCGACCGCCGCCGTGGCCAAGGCCCGCGCCATCCACGACCTGGCCCGCAAGTCGGAGGCGGAGGACCTGCAGACCCGCACCACGGCCGCCGTGGAACGGGCCCGCGACCTGAAGGCCGCCGACGACGAGCGCCGCGAGGCCGCCGCCGCGGAGAAGGCCAGGGCGGCCGCGCTCGTCGCCGAGGCCGACCGGCTCGCCGCCGAGGCCGCCGAGCCCGGCACAGACCTCGCGGTCGTTGCCGCGCAGGGCCGCAAGGTCGCCGTCGCGACGATGCGGCACGCCGGCCCGTGGGCCACCGCCGCCGCGCAGGCCGCGCTCGCCGGGCCGGACGAGGCCGTCGTGGAGTACGTGCGCTCCGGCCGCGACCAGGCCGCCGAGATGGACGAGCTGGCCCGGGTGGAGCGCCTCGCCGACGAGGCCGACTCGCCCGCCGTGCGCGACGCGGCCGTCGCCGCCCTGGGCGGTGACCCCGCGGCCGTACGGGCGTTCCTGGCGACCGGGCAGCACGAGGCCGCCGCGCACGACTACCGCGTGGAGGTCGTCCGGATCAGCGACGACGCGGGCAGGGGCCTGGACGCCGCCGCGCAGGCCGCGTTGAACGACGGCTCCACCGACGCGCTGCGCGCGTTCATCACGTCCGGCCAGTACGCGGCCCGCACGGAGGACGAGCGGGTCGAGGCGACGCGGCTGCTCGGAACCGGCGGCCCGGAGGTGAGGGCCGCCGCGCGCATCGCCCTGGAGGGCCCGCCGCAGCTGCTGCACCACTTCATCGAGGTCGGCCAGTACAAGGCGAAGCGCAAGGACCAGCTCGCGGCGACCCACGTGGCCGCCGTGCAGCAGCTCATCGCGCAGGCCGCCGCCTCGGCCGCGCAGGCCCAGGCGCAGGCCGCCGAGGCCGCCCGCGTCGCCGCCGTCGCCCGCAAGGCCGCCGCCGAGGCCGCCGACTGGGCGAAGAAGGCCAAGGCGTCCGCCGACCAGGCGAAGAAGTACGCCGACGACGCCCGCGCCTCCGCCGACGCGGCGCAGAAGTCCGCCGACGAGGCCGCCGCGTCCGCGAAGGCCGCCCGCGCCGCCGAGGCCGACGCGAAGGAGGCCGCCCGCCAGGCGACCGTCTCCGCCGCCCGCGCCGCCGACTCGGCCGCCGCCGCGCGCTACTCCGCCGACGACGCCTGGGCCGCCGCGAACGCGGCCCGCGCCTCCGCGACCGCCGCCGGCCAGGACGCCGCCGCCGCGGACAAGGCGTCGAAGGAGGCGTACGCCGCGTTCCTCGTCAAGCGCAAGGAGGAGGAGGCGGCGAAGCGCCGCGAGGAGGCCGCCCGCGAGGAGCGCGCCCGGATCAAGGAGCTGAAGGAGAACGCCGCGATCATCGAGGCGGCGAACGCCGAGGCCGACGACACCGACGTGTGGGGCATCCTCTCCGAGACCGGCCACTTCCTCCTCGACGTGGGCGGGCTCGTGCCGGGCTTCGGCGAGGCCGCCGACGGCGCCAACTGCGCCTGGTACGGCGCCGAGGGCGACGCCGTGAACGCCGGGCTGTCCTGCGCGTCGGCCGCCCCGGCCGTCGGGTACGGGGCGTCCGCCGTCAAGTTCGGCAAGTGGGGCGACAAGGCCGCCGACTTCTTCAAGGGCCTGTTCGGCAAGAACACCCCGCCGCCGTGCAAGGTCCCGAACAGCTTCACCGGCACCACGCGCGTCGCGAAGGCGGACGGCACCAGCGTCCCGATCAGCGCCGTGCGCGTCGGCGACGAGGTCCTGGCGACCGACCCGGCCACCGGCCGCACCGGCGCCCGCCTCGTCGAGGACGTCGTCACCGGGTACGGGCTCAAGACCCTCGTACGGCTGACCGTCGACACGGACGGCGACCGCGGCGACCGCACCGGCACCGTCACCGCCACCGCCAACCACCCGTTCTGGGACACCGGCCGGCGCGCCTGGGTGGACGCGGCGGACGTACGGCCCGGCACCGGGCTGCGCACCCCGGACGGCACGACCGTCGAGGTGACGTCCGCCCGCGCGTGGACCGAGCCGGAGCGGGTCTACAACCTGTCCGTCAAGGGCCTCCACACGTACTACGCCCTCGCCGGCGACGCGCCGCTCCTCGTCCACAACTGCGGCAACCTGGACAAGGACTACCGCATCGCGGGCGGCCACGCGAAGGACCACGTGGGCCTGACCGACCAGGACATCATCGCCCGCGCCCCCACCCTGCGCGGCGGCAAGGCGTCCACGCTGCACCCGCAGACGGCGCAGCAGAGCATCGACGCCGTCCTCGCGGGCGTGGACCTCAACAAGTGGGCCGCGAAGAACTCGCGCGGCGCCGAGCGCATCCTCAAGAAGCGCTTCGGCCAGCCGATCGGCCGGGTCGCGGACAGCCAGGGCAACGTGAGCGACGCGTACACCCTGGAGCTGCTGATCCGCCGCGTCGACAAGGGCGAGGACGGCCACAAGGGGACGTGGATCGTCTACACCATGATGGCGAGCTGACGCCGCCGAGGCGGTACGGGGACCCGGGCGCCGCCCCGGCCCCGTACCGCCTCCGCCGGCCCCGGCCCCGGCCACCCGGCCCCCTGTCCCTGGCCCGACAGCGACCCCGCACCGAACCCGAACGCGACCCCCGGAGGAGACGGCCCATGGCATACGGCGAGATCCTGGACCTGCTCAGGGCACTGGACCGGGCCCACACCCGTGTCGGCCGCCACGCGAGCGCGCTGCTGCTGCACACGGAGGGCCTGGGCGAAGGCCGGGAGCTCACCCCGGACCTGCGCAACCGCGTCCACGAGGGCGGCGCGTGCGAACTGACGTCGCTGCACCGGTTCCTGCAGGTTGTCACACCCGACTACGCCGTCACCAACGAGATCGACCTCACCGTGTCGGTACGGGTCGCGGAGGACGGCTGCGCGGTGCGCGTCGGCGTGGACGTCCACCTGGACGAACCGGCCGGCGACCTCCCGGAGGGCCGTTCCGTCCTGTGGGAGCGCGGGTCGGGGACGCTCCCGCTGGACGAGGCGCTGCGCTTCCTGGACGCGGCGGTGGGGGAGCTGGTGGCGCTGGAGAACCCGTTCGGCCCGCTGGACCGCGGAAGGCCGTGAGGGCGCGGACCCACCCGGCCACCGAGCCCACCCGCACACCGGCCACCTCATGACCGCGGACCCCATCCGCCATCCGCCCCACCGACCCCACCCGGCCCACTGAGCCCCACCCGCCACACCGAGCCCACGCGCGACACGCGTACGCGCGTACCCCCCAGGCCGCTCCACCCCACCACCCCCCACACCCGACCAACCAAACCCGACCCCACCCACACCTCACCCGAGGGGAACCCGTGCCCACTGCACACAGACCCGCCAGATCCGCCCGGCTGAGCGGCATACTCGCCGCGGCCGCCGCCACCGGTCTGCTCGCCGCGGCCGTACCCGCCCACGCGGCGACCGGCCCCGCGGCCGCGGACGCCTCGTACGCGTTCACCGCGAACCTGGCGATCGGCGCCGGCGACCAGACCCGCGCCTGCTCGGGCGCGCTCGTCCACCCCGAGTGGCTGCTCACCGCGGCGGCCTGCTTCGCGCCGGACCCGGTCCTCGGCGGCCAGGTCGAGGCGGGCAAGCCGGCCCTGAAGACCACCGCCACGGTCGGCCGCGACGACCTGGCGGGCACCGGCGGACACGTCGCCGACGTCGTGGAACTGGTGCCGCGCGACGGCACCGACCTGGTCCTCGCGCGCCTGGCGGCCCCGGCCGTCGGCGTGCCGACCGTCCCGCTCGCGTCGACGCCCGTGACCCCGGGCGAGTCGCTGAGGGCCGCCGGATTCGGCCGGACGGCGACGGAGTGGCGACCGGACCGGCTGCACACCGCCGCGTTCGGCGTGGACACGGTCGCCGGCGGCACGCTCGGCATCACGGGCGCCGGCGCCGGGGACGCCATCTGCTCCGGCGACACGGGCGGCCCGCTGCTGCGCCCGAGGGCGGCCGGCGGCTTCGAGCTGGTCGGCATCAACACCCGTTCCTGGCAGGGCGGCTGCTTCGGCACGGACGAGACCCGCACGGGCGCCGTCGCGTCCCGTACGGACGGCATGGTGTTCGGCTCGTCGCTGGCCGCGGGCGCCGTGCTGCGCGCGGGCGACACGCTCGTCTCCGCTTCGGCCCGCCTCACCCTGCGCGCGGACGGCGACCTGGTCGTCACCTCCCGCGCCGGCGGCGTCCTGTGGCGGTCCGGCACGGCGGGCCACCCGGGCGCGACGGCCTTGTTCGGCGCGGACGGCAACCTCGTCGTGCGGGACGCGGCCGGTACGGCGCTGTGGGCGTCCGGCACGGCGGCGGCGGGCGGCACGCTCGTCGTCCAGGACCGGGGCAACGTCGTCATCCGCGACACGGCGGGCGCGACGGTGTGGTCCAGCAACACGGTCGTGGACAACGACTACGACCACGACGGCCGCAGCGACATGACGGCCTGGTACGACTTCGCGCAGGGCACCGACGCGACGTACACCTTCAACGGCCGCGCGGACGGCAGCCTCAGCGGCTACACGAAGACGTACACGGCCGCCGTCGACCAGTGGCGCGCCGAGTACATGAAGCGCGTCACGGGCGACTTCACCGGCGACGGCCCCGGCGACCTGCTGTTCGTGCAGGGCTACAGCGACACGAGCGTCAAGATGTTCCTGGCGAAGGGCCGGGCGGACGGCGCGTTCGACGAGCCGTACCAGGTGTGGGCGGTCGTCGCCGGCCACGGGGTCTTCCACTACAGCAACATGACGCCGCAGGCCGGTGACTTCAACGGCGACGGCCGCGACGACGTGGCGCTGTGGAACGTCGACAAGACGACCGGGGTGACCCGGATCTGGACGTTCCTCGCCAACGCCCACGGCACGTTCGCCCGCCCGGTGGAGTCGGAGTGGTACGGCCCGTCCGGGACCTGGCTGCGCAGCCGCGCCAAGTTCCTGACCGGCGACTTCAACGGCGACGGCCGCGACGAGCTGAGCGTCTTCTACGGCCAGGGCGACAACTCGATCAGGCAGTACGTGTTCCCGGCGACGTCGGCGGGCGTCTTCACCGCGCCCGGCACCTGGTGGACCGGCCCGGCGGCGACGACGTACGACTGGAACCGGGCGCAGCCGCACGCCGGCGACTTCGACGGCGACCGGCGGGACGACGTGCTGTTCTGGTACGACGCGGGCGGCGGCAAGTCGACCGGCCACCGGCTGCTGTCCACGGGCACGGCGTTCTCGGCTCCCGCTCTCGTGCTGAGCGGCTCCCTCGCCACCGCGTCCATCCAGGTCGTCGTGGGCGACTACAACGGCGACGGCCGGGACGACCTGGGCGCGATGTACCACTACCCGGCGACGGAGGTCGTCCGGATGTGGACGTGGACGGCGAAGCCGGACGGCTGGCTCAACGGCGCGCTGGCGGGCTGGGAGTCGTCGCCGAACAACTTCCTCTTCGACCAGACGAAGTTCGTCCGCCCCTACAGCGGCTGACGGCACCCTGCGCGACAGGCCGGTACGGGCTCCCCGTACCGGCCTGTTGACGTTCCACCGGCCGTTGCGCAACTCCCGTTAGTCAGAAGGGGTTGTCGGGCGGCCGACTGCGTTCGCAGCGGCCCCCCATCGACCACGCTGTGTATGTAGGCGAATACCCACAGTGTGGAAGGTGTGTGTGATGCAGGAGCGGCTGCGGGCGGCGGAAGAGACGGTGGAGCGGCTGCGGGAGGAACTGCTGCGAGCGGGCGTGGTCCTCCCGTCGCTCCGCGTCGACCTCGTGACGGTGACGAGCGAGTCCCCGTACCCGCTGGTGGAACTGGGCCGCTGCAACCTCGACACGGCGGCCAGGCTGGCGGACGCGCTGGAGGGGACGGCGCGGGAGTGAGGGCCGTGCCGGATGTGCGGGGCCCTGCCATCGGAGCAGCGATGGCAGGGCCTCCGAGGATTCACAGGCGGAGGTTCAACTCCGCGTGGACGTATTGCGGTGAGAACCCGAAGCGTGCCCCGGTGGAAGTCAGAGCATCAGCGGTCTCCCGGCCCACCGGCACGCAATAGGACTTCAGGGCGCGCAGCAACAGGCGATACCCGAGACCCGGGCACACGTCACCGGTCACCTGTTCAAGAGCCGGCACGAGACCCGCGAGCGGCAGCGGACAGGCATGGCGTTCCGCCTCGAAGGCCAGGAGTGGCCCTAGCGTACGGATCACTCCGAGAACGACCCGGCGGTCTTCCTCGTCCCGCACGGGCCGCGTGGCCGGCGGCACCGGGCCGGGATCAGTGTGGCGGGCTGCGGTGAGCCATGCCTCCTCCAGTCGTGCCAGCCAGTCGCGGGCGCTGACGCCGTCCCGCGCCGGGTCGAAGATGTGGTCGGTGGCGCCGAGCCACACCGTGCGAATGGCTTCGTCCGACAGCGGGGAGTCCCGGAGCAGTCGGACGTCCTGCCACAGAGCAAGCGACGCCTCGGCGCCGAAGGCGGCGACCGATCGAGCCGCGATACGGGCCGTGGCGGCGACCGGGCCCTCCTCGGCCAGGCAGTCGAGCTCGGGCACGGGCAGTTCCTCCGCGGCGTCGCACTGCGCCGCCATCCACGACAGGCCGATGTCCCTTGCCATGGTCAGCCCTCCAGATCCCGGGTGGGATGTCGCCCGCCACGGGGGGAGTGGTCAGCTCCACCTGGCGGACGGCGATCACCCTAGGCTCGGGGCGGTGCCTCCTGCCAGCGTCTTTCCGGGCGCTGTACGGCGGGTCGGCGCGTCGCCGTGGCTGCCTGGCGGCGCCTGCGCCGTCAGGGTGGCGGGGCGGTGGCGCTGTCCGGGATGGCGAAGTAGCGGGTGAACGGGTCCGTGTCGACGCCCGCCACGTCACCGAACGGCATCGACAGCTGGTGGATCAGGTAGCCGAGGAACACCGTCAGCGCCACCATGCCCATCGCCATCACGAGTTGGCTCGGGCTGCGGCCGATGCCGAAGAAGAACAGGATGCACACCGACAGGACCGCGCCCACGGCCAGTCCGGCCCACAGCACGGGGGACATGGAGTCCTCGGCGTTGGCCTCGCGGCCGCGGCGGGCCTCGTCCAAGTCACTGAGCTGGGCGAGGACTTCCAGGGACGTGACCTGCTGCGCGGGGGTGGAGTCCGGGGCCGCGGCGGCCGCGGAGCGCAGGCGGCCGAGGATCTCCCAGCCCGTGGGCCCCAGTTGCTCGCGCCGGTTCATGAGCGGCCACTCGTCGCGTACGACATGGGTCGCGTACTCCTCCGCCAACGCCTCGACGCGGCGCCGCTGTTCGGGCGGCAGGCCGTCGGACAGGACCGCGATCTGGTGGAGGGCGCCCGCCTCCTTGGACGTGTTGCCCTCGGCGTCGGCGCGCATCTCCCAGACGCTGACCAGGGCCAGGCCGAGGAGGAGCGCGTACAGCAGCGCGATCATCATCGACATGTACTCGGCGGCCTCCTCGCCCCGGTCGCCCTCGTCGGCGTCCTGGGGGCGGTAGCGGTGCCAGACGAGGACCGTGCCGGCGGCTATGAGCGCGCCGACGAGGCCGATCACGAGGGCTTCCACGACCTGGTTCATGGTTTCACCGTCCGGGCGCGCGGGTCACAGGCGGCGGGCCGCGAGGGCCACGACCACCACGGCGGGGAGGAAGAGGAGCAGGACGTAGAGGACGAGCGGGTGGCCCTCGTCGTCGGGGCCCGCCACGCGGGACCGGGCGGAGAAGAGGGCGTTGGCGTCGGCGTCCGGGGTCGTGGGGGCGGCGGTGCGGTCCGGGTCCGTCGTGGTGCCGGGGGGCCGGGCGGTGCCGGTGCCCGGAGGCCGGCCCGGGACGGTGCCCGGAGGCAGGCCCGGGACGGTGCCGGGAGGCAGGCCCGGGACGGCGCCCGTGCCCGGGGCCGTGCCCGGGGCGAGGCCCGTGCCGGGGAGGGTGCCGGTGCCGGGGGCGGTGCCCGGCGGCACGAGCGCGCCCGGCGGGACGAGGGCGCCGGGCGGCAGCGCGCCGGGCGGCAGTGCGCCTGGAGGTACGGCTCCGGGGGGCAGGGCGCCCGGGACGGCCGGGGCGCCGGGGACCGTGCCGCCGCCCGGGACCAGGCCCGGTACGGCCCCGAGCCCCGCCGCACCCGGTACGGCGCCCGCACCCGCCGCACCAGGCGCCGCAGCACCGGGGGCCGCAGCACCCGGGGCTGCGGCACCCGCGCCCGCCGCCGCACCGGGAGCCGCCGCCGCACCGGGAGCAGCCGCACCGGGAGCCGCCGCCGCACCGGGGGCAGCCGCCGCACCCGGAGGCCCGGCGGCACCCGGCGCCACCGCCCCCGGCGCCGCCGCACCCGGCGCCGCGCCTGGGGCCGCCGCACCCGGAGCCGTACCGGCCGCCGGCCCCGCCCCGGGGACCGCGCCCGGCAGGCCGCCCGCGCCCGGTGCGCCCGCACCCGGAGCCGCCTGGCCCGGTCCCGGCGCCGCCCCCGGCGCCCGGGGTGCCGCCACGCGCCGGACCGTGAACGGTACCGACGCCCGCGCCACCAGGCCCGGCGGCGCCACCCGCTCCCCGGCCGGGCCCAGCGTCACCAGCCGGTCGGTGCCCCGCACGACGGGCCTGCTGCGGTACGTGCCGGGGCGCAGGCCCGTCAGCCGGGCGGAGCACACGGCGCGGGCGCCCGGCGCGAGCACGGCCGGGGGCGCCGACCGGCCGGCGCAGTCCAGCCGGGTGCGCGGCGGCAGCAGCGGGTCGGTGAGCCGGGCGCCGTACACGGGGACGTTGCCGGGGTTGGACACCTCGTACCGCAGGACCGCGCTCGGCGCCGGCCCGTTGCGCACCGTGACGGTGACCGCGAGGGCGAGCGCCCCGCCGACCCCCCGGTAGCCGGTGACCGCCGTCGCCGTGGGGCGCAGCCCCAGGGAGGGGATCTCGCCCCGGACGCGGGCCGTCGTCGTATGGCGGCCGGGCGCGGCCGGCACCCGGGACGTGCAGACGACGCTCGTCATGCCGCGCATCCAGAAGCGGGGCCCGCCGGGGCAGGTCAGGGACCTGCCGGGGGCGGCCGGGTCGGTGACGGTGACGCGGTGGAGGTCGGCGCCGGAGCGGTTCGCCACCACGTACCGCTTGACCACGGGGTGGCCGACGCGGATGCCGGGGCGTTCGGCGCCGCGCCCCGGCAGGCCGTTCACCGTGACGGTCAGGGTGAGCGCGCCGGAGCCCACGCCGTCGGCGGCGGCGGGCGGCGCGGCGCGCACGGCGAGGAGCAGGACCGCCGCGAGGACCACCCCGACCAGCGCGGCCGCCACGAGCGGCGCCGCCGCGAGCAGTGGGGGCAGCGGGCCGGCGAGCGCCCCCCGCCGGACCGCAGTGCGGGCCTCCGCCACCTTCCACCTCCCGCCGAGAGTTCCGCGCCCCGCCCTTCGCGGCCGAGGAGTCCGTACGTCCCCACCACCCTCGAAGCTCCCGCCACCCGGCGAAAGCCGGACTGCTCCACCCGCGCCGCCGGCCACCCGGTCGGCCGATCACCGCCCGCGCGGGGCACCCCGTCCGCCGGCACCCCGCGGCCGCGGGGCGCCCCGGCAACGGGCGCCGGCCCGCGGGCCCTTGCCTGGAGTGCGCTCCAAGGCGTTGGCTTGGGTGCCATGAAGTACACGCAGCTCGGACGCACCGGACTCAAGGTCAGCCGACTCGTCCTCGGCACGATGAACTTCGGCCCGCAGACCGACGAGGCCGGAAGCCACGCCATCATGGACGCGGCGCTCGACGCCGGTATCAACTTCTTCGACACCGCCAACGTCTACGGCTGGGGCGAGAACAAGGGCCGCACCGAGGAGATCATCGGTTCGTGGTTCGCGGGCCGCTCCGACCGCCGCGACAAGGTCGTCCTCGCCACCAAGGTGTACGGGTCGATGGCCCCCGACGGGGAGGTCTGGCCCAACCACGACCGGCTGTCCGCCGTGAACATCCGCCGGGCCGTCGAGGCGAGCCTCAAGCGGCTGAACACCGACTACATCGACCTGTACCAGTTCCACCACATCGACCGCCGGACCCCCTTCGAGGAGATCTGGCAGGCGATCGACGTACTGATCCAGCAGGGCAAGGTGCTGTACGCCGGGTCCAGCAACTTCCCCGGCTACAAGATCGCCCAGGCGAACGAGGCGGCCGCGCGGCGCGGCATGGTCGGCCTGGTCAGCGAGCAGTGCCTGTACAACCTGGTCGAGCGGCGCGCCGAGATGGAGGTCGTCCCGGCGGCGCGGGACTACGGCCTCGGGGTCATCCCCTGGTCGCCGCTGCACGGCGGCCTCCTCGGCGGTGTGCTGCGCAAGGAGCGGGAGGGCGGCAGCTCACCGCGCGCGCAGGCGGGCCGGTCGGCGGACGCGCTGAAGAACACAGACATGCGGGAGAGGATCCAGGCGTACGAGACGCTGCTGGAGAAGCAGGGACTGGAGCCCGGCGAGGTGGCGCTGGCCTGGCTGCTCACCCGCCCCGGTGTGACGGGCCCGATCGTGGGGCCCCGCACGGCGGACCAGCTGGCGTCGGCGCTGCGGGCGGTGGAGCTGGACCTGTCCGACGAGCTGCTGGCCGAGCTGGACGGCATCTTCCCCGGCCCGGGCCCGTCGCCGGAGGCGTTCGCCTGGTAGGGCGGCACGCGGGCCGGACCCTGCGGGACGTGCACCTGACGGGCGGACCCGCAGGGCGGCACATGGTCCGGGCCCCGCAGGGCGGCACCTGACGGGCCGGGTCTGTGAGGCGGCGGCGTACGGGCCGGCGGGCCTGCCGGTGGGCGGGCCCGTGGGGGCCGGTGTGCCGGGGGTTACGCGCCGGACGCCGCCGCCACGGCGATGACGGCGAACATCAGCACGAGGACGGCGGCCATGATGCGGTTACGGGTCTTCGGGTCCACCCTTCGAGGTTAACCGCCGTCCGGGCGCGGCCCGCCCAGGGGCCACGTGGCGATCGTCTCGTACCGGGGCGCCTCCCCGGGCACCCCGGACACGGGCAGGTTGCTGCGGACGAGGGCCAGCTCCCCGACCTCCCAGCGCGCGCCCTCGAACCGCTCCAGCTCGGCGACGAACGGCCGCAGGTCCGTGTGGTCGGTGCGGCCGCGGGCGATCGTCAGGTGGGCCTGGTAGCGGCGGTGCTCGTCCATCGGGACACCGGCGCGCCGGGCCGCCGCGTCGCAGCGTTCGGCGAGGAGCCGCATGTCGTCGAGGCCGCCCGCCGCGCCCGCCCACAGGGCCCGGCGGCCGAACCGCCCGCCCCCGTGGACCCGCAGCGGGAAGGCCGGGGTGCGGTGCGCGGCGCGGGCGAGCCGCTCGGCCAGTTCCGGCAGCAGGGCCTCGTCCACCTCGCCCATGAACGCCAGCGTGTAGTGCCAGCCGGGCCGGCCGGTCCAGCGCAGCCCGTCCGCGCCCGGCATCCGCCGCAACCGCGCGACGAGAAGGGCCAGTTCCTCGGCGGCCGCGGGGGGCGGCAGCACGGCGGTGAAAAGCCTCATACGGCGAGTCTGGCACGCCGCCGCAAGGCCCACCCGCACGTCCGCGGCCCTCCGGCCGCGCCCGCACTCCTGGCCCTCCGCCACGCCCGCCCGCCCACGGCCCCGCCGCGCCCGCACGCTCACGCCCCGGCGCCCCGCCGCGCCCGTACGCTCAGGTCACGGCGCCCCGCCGGGGCGGGCGCTCAGGCCGTGGCCGCCAGCCGGGTCCGCTCCTCGGGGCGCTCGCGCGGCACGAACCGCACCTGCGGGTGCCGTACGTGGCGGCCGGGACGCAGCTCGACGCGCATCCGGACGCCGGTGGCGCGGGAGAGCAGCGCGCCGATCACCACGGCGGCGAGCAGCGACACGACACCGCCGGTCGCGAAGCCGGCGCGGGCGCCGTACGTGTCGGTGACCCAGCCCAGCAGGGGCGCGCCCAGCGGCGTACCGCCGGCGAAGACCATCATGTACAGGCTCATCACCCGGCCCCGCATCACCGGGTCGGTCGCGAGCTGCACGAACGAGTTGGCCGTCACGTTCACGGTCAGGCCGAACATGCCGATCGGCACGAGCAGCAGGGTGAACAGCCAGAAGCTCGGCGTCATCGCGGCGGCGATCTCCAGGACGCCGAAGACCGCGGCGGCGCCGATCAGCATCCGCAGCCGGGAGGTGCCGCGCCGTGCCGACAGCAGGGCGCCCGCCAGGGAGCCGACGGCCATGAGCGTGTTGAGCAACCCGTACGTGCCGGGGCCGACGTGGAAGACGCCGTCGGCGAAGGCGGTCAGCCAGATCGGGAAGTTGAACCCGAAGGTGCCGATGAACCCGACGAGCGCGATCGGCCAGATCAGCTCGGGGCGCCCGGCGACATACCGCAGGCCCTCACGCAGCTGGCCCTTGCCGCGCGGGGCGCGGGCGGTCGGGTACAGCTCGGCGGGCCGCATCAGCAGCAGCGCGGCGAGCGGCGCCAGGAACGACAGGCCGTTGACGAGGAACGCCCAGCCGCTGCCGACGGAGGCGATCAGCAGACCGGCGACGGCGGGCCCGACGAGCCGGGCGGACTGGAAGTTCGCCGAATTCAGGCTGACGGCGTTGCGCAGCTGCGCGGGGCCGACCATCTCGGACACGAACGACTGGCGGGCCGGGTTGTCGACGACGGTGACCATGCCGAGGAGGAACGCCACCAGGTACACGTGCCACACCTGGACGTGTCCGGACAGGGTGAGCGCGGCGAGGCCGATCCCGCACAGGCCGAGCGCGGCCTGGCTGACCACGAGGAGGCGCCGCTTCGGATACCGGTCGGCGATCACCCCGCCGTACAGGCCGAACAGCAGCATCGGCAGGAACTGGAGCGCCGTCGTGATGCCGACGGCGGCGGCGGAGCCGGTGAGGCTGAGGACCAGCCAGTCCTGGGTGATGCGGGCCATCCAGGTCCCCGTGTTGGAGACGATGGCCCCGGTGAAGAAGAGGCGGTAGTTCCGCACCTTCAGCGAGGCGAAGGTGCCGCCTGCGGCGCGGTGCGGGGCGCGGGTGGTGTGGTTCGAGGGGTGGGGGTTGTGTCCGGGGGCGGAGAGTTCTCCGGTTCCCGTACTCAAAAGGGGTCGCCTCCTTGACTTGGGTCGTCCTACAGGTGCGCGAGCTTCTCCAGGACGGGGGCCGCGGCGCGCAGCCTGGCCCACTCGTCCTCGTCCAGACCCTCGGCGAGCGAGGCCAGCCAGGCGTTCCGCTTGCGGCGGGACTCCTCGAGCATGGCCTCGGCCCGCTCGGTCTGGCTGACCACCTTCTGGCGGCGGTCGTCCGGATGCGGCTCCAGCCTGACCAGGCCCTTCGCCTCCAGCAGCGCGACGATGCGCGTCATGGACGGCGGCTGTACGTGCTCCTTGCGGGCCAGCTCACCGGGGGTGGCCGAACCGCAGCGGGCGAGCGTGCCGAGCACCGACATCTCGGTGGGGCTCAGCGACTCGTCGACGCGCTGGTGCTTCAGGCGCCGGGACAGCCGCATGACGGCGGAACGGAGCGCGTTCACGGCGGCTGCGTCGGCGTCGTCGCCGGGTCCGCCGCGGGACAGGTCAGGCATGTTCTTTAGCGTAACTCATTACTCTGTCTAACGACCAGTCGGATGATCGCATGGCACCCGGTGGTGAGGGATGTCACGCGGGGGTTGGGGCCGGGGCGCGACCAGGTGCGGGGGTCCTCGGTGCCCGCGGGGCGGCCCGTAGCCGAGGCCGCCGGACGGCGGGAGGGTGGGTCACCCGTAGGAGTGATAATCCGACGAAAAGAGGCGCGGGTGCGGAGCGTGTGCCCCGACGCTGGGCGGCATGGGATCGACAGTGCTCAGCCTGCGCATGGACGGGGAGCTGCTCGACCGGCTCCGGCAGCACGCCGCGAGAAGCGGGATGAGCGTCCAGGACTATGTCGTCCGGACGCTCATCCGTGAGGACTTCGACGAGCGCTTCAAGGCGGCCGTCGACGAGACGGAGAAGTTCTACGGGGCCACCTGAGCCCCCTCGGTGTCCGCGCCCCTCGCCCGGTCGCCGCGTCCCTCCCCGCCGGACGCGGGCCCCGACGGGGACGAGGGCCCCGACGGGGACGACGGCTTTGCCGGGGACGACGGCTTCGTCGGGGACGCGGGCGCGGGGCGCGGAACCCAGCGCAGGGTGAGCAGGCCCAGCGCGACGTGCAGGGCCGCGGCGACGGCGGTCGCCACGTGCAGGCCGGAGACGAACGCCGACTTCGCCTCGCCGATCACCGCCGGCGTGAGGCCCGCCACGCCGAGCGTCTCGTCCAGCGTGCCGGCGACGCCCGGGCCCTGGAGCCGGAACAGCAGGGCGGCCAGCGAGCCGAGGAGCGCGATGCCCAGCGCGTTGCCGATCTCGTTGCTCGTCTCGGCGATCGCCGCCGCCGACCCCGCGCGCTCCGGCGGGACCGCGCCGACCGCCGTGTCCGCGACGACGCTGAACGAGATGCCGTAGCCGACCCCGGCGACGGCGGTGGACGCCACGTACCAGCCCACCCCGCCGGTCACGCCGGTCGCCGTCAGCAGCAGCAGACCGGCGGCGATGGAGAAGTGGCAGGCCAGCAGCGCCGCCCGGGTGCCGAAGCGCTCCACCAGCGCCGGGGTGACGACGCAGGTGACGGTCAGCACGACGGCGCCCGGCAGCGCGAGCAGGGCGGCGCTCATCACGTCGAGGCCCAGCACCGACTGGAGCCAGACGCCCGCCAGGTAGGCGGTCGCCGACCACGCGGCGAGCGGCAGCAGCCCGGTCACCACCGCGAGCGTGAACACCCGGTCGCCGAAGAGCCGCACATCGATCAGCGGGTGCTCCAGGCGGCGCTGCCGCCGGACGAACCACCCGAGCAGGGCCAGCCCGGCGGCACCCGCCGCGCCCGCACCGGCCGTGGGGCCCTCGGCGGCGGCGTGCTTGAGCGCGTACACCGCCAGCAGCAGGCCCGCCGCCGACAGCGCGACGCTCGGCACGTCGACCCGGCCCGGCCGCACCGAGCGGACCTCGCGCAGCAGGACGGGCGCCAGCAGCAGGAAGAGCACCGCGACGGGGACGTTGACCAGGAACACCGACCCCCACCAGAACTGGCTCAGCAGCCGCCCGCCGACCACCGGGCCGATCCCGAACCCGGCGGCGAAGGCCGCCGCGAAGATCCCGATGGCCCGCGCCCGCCGACGCGGATCGGGGAACAGCTCGCCCAGCACGGCCAGGGCCGACGGCAGCAGCGTCGCCCCGGCCACGCCCATCAGCGCCCGGCACGCGATCAGCGCCGCCGGGCCCGGCGCGAACGCCGCACCGGCCGAGGCGAGACCGAACGCGGCCGTCCCGGCCATCAGCAGCCTGAGCCGGCCGTACCGGTCCCCGAGCGCGCCGAACGCGACGAGCAGCGACGCCACCGCGAAGCCGTACACGTCGAGGATCCACAGCGCCTCCCCGGCCGTCGGGGCCAGGGCGCGGGTCACCTCGGGCATCGCCAGGAACAGGATGGAACCGTCCATCGCCACCAGCAGCACCGGGCCGAGCACCACCAGCAGGCCCAGCCAGGCACGCGCGCCGGGGGAGGGGGAGGAAGCAGAAGTACGCATGGCCCGACCGTGCGGCGCCGCCCGCGCGGGAGCCAGCCCCCTGCCGTGGGTATCCCCGGCAGGGGCAGGCGGAGACCCTGCCCCGGATGCCCCGGGCGGGGCCGGGCGGGGCGTGTGCCCTGACGCCCCGGATGCCAGGCGTGGGTCGGGCGGCTCGGGCGCCTTGGCCGCCCCGAGGAGACGCGGGTGTCCTCGGCGGGCATCGCGCTCCGGGTGCCCAGGGCCGCACACCCGTGCGCCGCACGCCAGCCGTCCCCACCGCGCACCCGTGCGCCGCACCCCGGCCGTTCCGGCCGCGCACCGGGCACCGCCCGCCGCCCGCAGTGAACGCCCCCGGCCAGGGACCGCCCGTGGGTATCCCTCGCAGGGATACCCCGGGGCCGGGTGGACCGGCCTACGCTCGGGGCCATGGAGCTGGAGAGCCTCGGGGCGTACCTCAGGAGCCGTCGCGACCGGGTCACGCCCGAAGACGTCGGACTGCGGAGCCTCCCGGCCGCCCGCCGGGTGCCGGGACTGCGCCGGGAGGAGCTGGCGCGGCTCGCCGGTGTGAGCGTCGGCTACTACACGCGGCTGGAGCAGGACCAGGCGGGCACCGCGTCCGGGCAGGTCCTCGACGCGCTGGCCCGGGTGCTGCGGCTCGGCCCCGCCGAGGCGGCGCACCTGCGCAACCTGGCGCGGCGGCCCGTGGTGCCCCGGCTGGAGCGGCCGGCCCCGGAGACCCCGCACCCGCGGGTGATGGCGCTCCTCGCCGCGCTCGGGGAGACCCTGCCGGCCGTGATCCTCGGCCGCCGCGGCGACGTGCTGGCCTGGAATCGGACCGGGCACGCCCTCGTCGCCGAGCACATCGACTTCGACGCGCCGCGCGATCCGGCGCGGCGGCCGTCCGTGCCGCGGATGTTCTTCCTGGACGCGCACACCCGCGGCCTCTACCGCAACTGGGACGAGCTGGCCCGGATCCACGTCGGCTATCTGCGGCTCACCGCCGGCCGGTATCCGACCGACGCGCGGCTGGCCGAGCTGATCGGGGAGCTCGCCATGCGCAGCCGCGACTTCGCGGCGCTGTGGGCGGCGGGGGACGTCGCGGACTGCACGGTGGGCACCATGCGCCTGGGGCACCCCACGGCCGGGCGGTTCACCGTCGACTACCAGGTGTGGCTCCAGCCGGACAGCCCCGACCACCGGCTGGAGGTCTACACCCCCGCGGACGGCGCCTCCGCCGACGCCCTGCGGCTGCTCGGCGGGGAGGCCGCCGCCCTCCGGTGGCCGGGGCCGCCCGGCGCGGAAGCGGCGGCGGGTTACGTCAGGCCGAGCGCCGGCATGGCGTAGTAGAAGACGAACACCGCGGAGACGACGTACATCGCGGCCGGGACCTCGCGGCCGCGGCCGGCGGCCAGGCGCAGGACGCTGAACGCGATGAAGCCGATGCCGATGCCGTTGGTGATCGAGTACGTGAACGGCATCATCATCATCGCGAGGAACGCCGGTACGGCGATGGTGAAGTCGCTCCAGTCGATGTCCTTCACCGATCCGGCGAGGATCAGGAACCCGACCGCGATCAGCGCGGGCGTCGCCGCCTGGGACGGCACCATCGTGGCGAGCGGCGTCAGGAACAGCGCGACGGCGAACAGGCCGCCGGTCACGACGGAGGCGAGGCCCGTGCGGGCGCCCTCGCCGACGCCGGCGGTCGACTCGACGTAGCAGGTGGTCGCGGACGACGAGGTGGCGCCGCCCGTGGCGACGGCGAGGCCGTCGACCAGGAGGACCTTGTTGATGCCGGGGAAGTTGCCGTCCTCGTCCATCAGCTTCGCCTCGTCGCCGACGCCGAGGATCGTGCCCATCGCGTCGAAGAAGCAGGACAGCAGGACGGTGAAGACGAACAGCGAGCCGGTCAGCAGGCCGACCTTCTCGAAGCCTCCGAGCAGGCTGACCTGACCGAGCAGGTCGAAGTCCGGGGTGGCGACCGGGTTGCCCGGCCAGGTCGGCGTGGTCAGGCCCCAGGACGGGATCTTGGCGACGGCGTTCACGATCATCGCGACGACCGTCATGACGACGATCGAGATGAGGATGGCGCCCGGCACCTTGCGGATGATCAGCGCGAGGGTGAGCAGCGTGCCGACCGCGAAGATCAGCACCGGCCAGCCGCCGAGGTGCCCGTCCGCGCCGAGCTGGAGCGGGACGGTGGTGTGCGCGGCGTCCGGGATGCGCGAGACGAAGCCGGAGTCCACCAGGCCGATGAGCATGATGAACAGGCCGATGCCGATCGCGATGCCCTTGCGCACGCCCACCGGGACGGCGTTCATCACGCGCTCCCGCAGACCGGTGGCGACCAGCAGCATCACGATGATGCCGGCGATGACGACCATGCCCATCGCGTCGGCCCACGCCATGCGCGGGGCGAGCTGGAGGGCGACGACCGTGTTGACGCCGAGGCCCGCGGCGAGGGCGATGGGGACGTTGCCGATGACGCCCATGAGGAGGGTGCTGAACGCCGCGCTGAGCACGGTCGCGGTGACCAGCTCGCCGCTGTCCAGCTGGTGCCCGTACATGTCCTTGGCGCTGCCGAGGATGATCGGGTTCAGGACGATGATGTAGGCCATCGCGAAGAACGTCGCGAAGCCGCCGCGTACCTCACGGCCGATGGTGGAGCCACGCTCCGAGATCTTGAAGAACCGGTCCAGCGCACTGCTGGAGCCGGCCGGCTGCTGCCCGGGCGCAGCCGGGGGAGCGGTGACCGTGGAGGGCATGCGGGAACCTCGTGATGCGGGGATGGCGGGGGGCGGGGTGTTTGCGACCGCTGCTTTCAGGGGTCTCCGTGGCGGCTTTTTGTTGTTTCACACCAAGGGAGCCAGTCAACGGCAAACGGTTTCAGTATGAACATATAAGTCGAAGATCGCTATCTCCGCGCGTAGACATCGGCGCCGCTTACGATGTGGGCATGGCCAAGTGGACCCCCAAGTACGAGGCGCCCGAACCCCTGGAGGGGCCGGTCGTCGCCACCATCACCGGCGGCACGATCATCTGGTTCGTCCTCTTCCTGGCGCAGGTCCCCTTCTACGACTGGTTCGCCGACCGCGACCTCGACTGGTGGGTGTGGACCTGCCTCGCCGGGGGCGGGCTCGGACTGCTCGGCATCTGGTACGTGCGCAAGCGCGACGCCGCGATCAAGCGGGACGCGGCGCTGAAGCGGGCCGCGGAGGCGGCCGGGGGGCCCGCGCCGGAGGGCGCGGCACCGACGACCCCCTGACCCCGCGGCGGGCGACTCGGACCGCAGGCCCCGCCCCCTCAGGCCCAGGCCCGCCCCCGCAGGCCCCGCCCGCGTAGGCCCCAGGGGCGACCCCGGCCGGTCCCCGGCCGCTCCCTGGCCGGGACGCGCCGTCCGTGTAGTGCCGCAGGAGGGTTCTTGTCCTACCGGGGTCGGATCTCCCCGCCCTCCGGGGGGTGAGGCCCCCGTTCCGGCCGTACCGTCGGAGGCATGACGCAGCGGGCCAGTACCGAGGACGCCATCGTGGAAGCCGCCGGGGAGGCGGACGTGCCGTACCGGCCGGGCGGGCTGACCGCCGCCGAGGTGCGGCAGCGGGTCGAGCGAGGCGAGGTCAACGACGTACCCGTACGGTCCTCCCGCTCCGCCCTGGACATCGTCCGGGCCAACGTCCTCACCCGCTTCAACGCCATCATCGGCGTCCTGTGGGCGGTCATGCTGGTCGTCGCGCCCATCCAGGACAGCCTGTTCGGCTTCGTCATCGTCGCCAACACCGGCATCGGCATCATCCAGGAGCTCCGCGCCAAGAAGACCCTCGACTCCCTCGCGGTCATCGGCGAGGCGAAACCCACCGTCCGCCGCGACGGCACACCCGTCGAGGTGTCCACGTCCGAGATCGTCCTCGGTGACCTGATCGAGCTCGGCCCCGGCGACAAGGTCGTGGTCGACGGCGTCGTCGCGGAGGCCGACAGCCTGGAGGTCGACGAGTCGCTGCTGACCGGCGAGGCCGACCCCGTGCTGAAGCAGCCCGGCGACCCGGTCATGTCCGGCAGCTTCGTCGTCGCCGGAGGCGGCGCGTTCACCGCCACCAAGGTCGGCCGCGAGGCCTACGCCGCCCAGCTCGCGGAGGAGGCGTCCCGCTTCACCCTCGTCCACTCCGAGCTGCGCTCCGGGATCTCCACCATCCTGAAGTACGTCACCTGGATGATGATCCCCACGGCCGTCGCGCTCGTGATCAGCCAGCTCGTCGTCAAGGACACCGACGTCAGGAACTCCGTCGCCCGTACGGTCGGCGGCATCGTGCCGATGATCCCCGAGGGCCTGGTCCTCCTCACCTCCGTCGCCTTCGCCATCGGCGTCATCCGCCTCGGCCGCAAGCAGTGCCTCGTGCAGGAACTGCCCGCCATCGAGGGCCTGGCCCGCGTCGACGTCGTCTGCCTCGACAAGACCGGCACCCTCACCGAGGGCGGCATGGACGTCACCGAGCTGCGGCCCCTGAACGGCTCCGACGAGGCGTACGTGCGGAAGGTCCTCGGCGCCATCGGCGACTCCGACCCCCGCCCCAACGCCTCCCTCCAGGCCATCATCGACGCCTACCCCGACAACGACGACTGGCGCTGCACCGAGGCCCTCCCCTTCTCCTCCGCCCGCAAGTACAGCGGCGCCACGTTCAGCGAGGGCGACGGCCAGACCAGCTCCTGGCTCCTCGGCGCGCCCGACGTCCTCCTCCCCGACGGCGACCCGGCCCTCGACGAGACCGACGCGCTCAACCGGCGGGGCCTGCGCGTCCTCCTCCTCGCGCGCGTGGCGGGCGAACTCGACGACCCGCAGATCGTCCACAAGGCCCGGGCCGCCGCCCTCGTCGTCCTCGAACAGCGGCTGCGCCCCGACGCCTCCGACACCCTCGCCTACTTCGCCGACCAGGACGTCGCCGCCAAGGTCATCTCCGGCGACAACGCGGTCTCCGTCGGCGCCGTCGCCGGGAAGCTCGGCCTGCCCGGCGCCGACCGGCCCGTCGACGCACGGCACCTCCCGGAGGAACCCGAGGCGATGGCCCGCGCCCTGGAGGACGGCGTCGTCTTCGGCCGGGTCACCCCGCAGCAGAAGCGCGACATGGTCGGCGCCCTCCAGACGCGCGGGCACACGGTCGCCATGACCGGCGACGGCGTCAACGACGTGCTCGCCCTCAAGGACGCCGACATCGGCGTCAGCATGGGCACCGGCTCCGAGGCCACCCGCGCCGTCGCGCAGATCGTCCTCCTCGACAACAGCTTCGCCACGCTGCCGTCCGTGGTCGCGGAGGGCCGGCGCGTCATCGGCAACATCACCCGCGTCGCCACGCTGTTCCTCACCAAGACCGTGTACTCGGTGCTGCTCGCCGTCCTCGTCGTCGCCGCGCAGGTCGAGTACCCGTTCCTGCCCCGCCATCTGACGCTGCTGTCCACGCTCACCATCGGCGTGCCCGCGTTCTTCCTGGCGCTCGCGCCCAACAACGAGCGCGCCCAGCCCCACTTCGTACGGCGCGTCATGCGGTACGCCATCCCCGCCGGGCTGATCGCGGCGGCCGCGACCTTCACCTCGTACCTCATCGCCGGCAGCCACTACAGCGGGCCGGGCGCCCTGAACGCCGAGACCAGCGCGGCGACCCTCACGCTGTTCCTGGTGTCGCTGTGGGTGCTGGCGATCATCGCCCGGCCGTACACCTGGTGGCGGGTGCTGCTGGTCGCGGCCATGGGCGGAGGGTTCCTGCTGGTCCTCGTCGTGCCGTGGCTGCAGGACTTCTTCGCGCTGCGGCTGGTGGGCACGACGATGCCCTGGACGGCGGTGGGCATCGCCGCGGCCGCCGCCGCGCTGCTGGAGGCCGCCTGGCGCTGGGTGGAGCGCCGCGTCCCGGCGTGACGGACCCCGCGCCCTCCAGGGGCCGGGCCGCCAGGCGCGCGTGGGCGCCGTGTACGAAACGGGGCTCCACGCGCGCGTGGGCATCCCGTACGGAACCCGGGCTCCACGCGCGCGTAGGCATCCCGTACGGAACCGGGCCCCCACGCGCGCGTAGGCATCCCGTACGGAACCGGGCCCCCACGCGCGCGTAGGCGCCCCGTACGAAACCGGGCCCCACGCGCGCGGCCCCGCCCCGCTCAGTCGAACCAGCGGTCCCGTTCCAGCTCCTCCGTGCGGGACGGGTCCTCCAGGAGCGCCGCCACCTCGAAGCGGCGCGGCCACTGGCCCGCCGCCCACGCCAGGCCCGCCGCCACGCCCTCCAGCGTCGCCGCGTGCAGCGTGCCGTCCGGGGTGATCCGCCAGTCCAGTTCGACCCCGCCGGCCACCAGCTCCTCGTGCTCCACGTACGTCTCGGGGACCGCGGGGCCGAGCAGCGCCCGCACCGACGCCGGGACCTCGTGCTCCTCGCCGTCCGTCGCCACCTCGGCCGCCACGGCCTCGCTGAGCCGCCGCACCTGGAGCAGCTCCGCCAGGTCGCCCGCCCGGGACGGGGAGACGGGCAGCAGCGGCAGGCCGCCCGCGAGCGGCAGCAGGTCCGGCGCGTCCGCGACCACCGCGTCACCCGCGTCGACCACCCGCACCTCGCCGTCCACCACGGCCCGCAGCTCGTCGGGGAGCGTCACCTGCTCCGGGTCCAGGTCGGCGAGCGCCGAGTACAGGCCGTGCAGCTGCGCCGCCGTCACCTCGCGGTCCGGGTCCGCGAGCCGCCCCAGCAGCTCCGCCGCGCCGCCGGGCTCGTCCAGCAGGGCGGCCACCGACGTGCGCACGCCCAGCGCCCGCAGCACCTGCGCGTCGTCGAAACCGGTCGTGTCCGCCGACTCGTACAGCCCCTCCAGCAGCGGGTCGGCGCCCGCCGCGCGCAGGCCCGCCGGGCGGCGGCCGTCCAGGACGGGGTGGTCGCGCAGCCACCACGCCGTGTACGGCCGCACCGTCTCCGTCGTGCCGTCCGGCAGCAGCACCCGCACCGGCTGCGTCAGCGCGTCCCGCAGCGGGGGCCGCGACAGCAGCGCCAGCGCGCGCGGCCACGCGTCGTCGTCCACCAGATCGAGGTCCCGCACGGCGACGATCTCCGTCGCGACCGGCGGCACCGGCGTGTCCGGCAGCCGGTCCAGCACGTCCTCGCACCACACGTCGACCGCGTCCAGCAGGCCCACGTCGTCCGGCTCGGCGTAGTCGGAGTCGCGCGGCTCCAGCTCGTCCGGGTCCAGCACCACGTCGGAGGCGCGTACGAGCGCGAAGTCGGCGAGCACCCCGCACGCGGCGAGCGGCTGCTCACCCCAGCGGGCCGCCAGCTCCTCGTCGCACAGCGCCAGCTCGCCCTCCCGCATGACGGAGGCGAAGGCGCTGCCCGGCAGAACCAGTTCGCCGGCCGGGGCGAGCTCCCCGTCCTCGTCCGGCAGGGCCAGCGCGCCCAGCCACGGCTCGTCGCCCGGCTCCAGGCCGGCGTCCCGCACCAGCGCGAGGACGGTCTCCGCCAGCTCCTCGGCGTCCGGCGCGTTCTCGTCCCACATCTCGTCCGCGTCCAGGGACGCCGCGACCGCCGCCCGCACCTGCGGGGTCGTCAGCACCGCGCGCGGGCTCGCCGGCAGCGCGCCCAGCTTCTCCAGGAGCGGGTGCGCCGCGTCCGGGTGGGCGACCTTCAGCCCGAGCCGGGCCAGGTCGGCGGGGGTGTCCGGCAGCGGCAGCAGGACCTGCCGGGGGCCGATCACCGTACGGTTGTCGGCCAGCGGCACGGGCAGCCCGGTCAGCCGGTCCGGGTCGACGCCCGCCAGCGAGTCGTACAGCCGGTGCCACCACTCCGGGGCCCGCTCCACGCCCGCCAGCCGGTCGATCGCGTCGCCCAGCGGCAGCCGCGCCACACCCAGCGCCCGCAGCTCCGGGCGCCGTTCGAGACCGGCGGGCAGCAGCGTCGGCAGCACCTCCGCCAGCACCCGTACGGTCTGCGCGCCCGCGCCCTCGACGACCTCCGCCTCGAACGGGCGCAGCGCCACCAGCTCCTCCGACGGCGCGGCGGGCGCGAGGAACGGGACGCGCGGCAGCAGTTCCAGCACGGCGCCCCGGATCGCGCCGTCGAGGACGCCCTTGCCGAGCGGGCCGGGCACGAGGCCGATGGTGCCGGTCGACACGGGCCGCCACGAGCCGAGGAGTTCGGCGTACGCCTCGGCGGCGCGGGCCACGATGAAGTCGGTGAGCGGACCGGGCGCCGGATGGCGGCGCGTGGAGTCCAGCGGGAACGACGCGATGAGCAGCGCCGGTACGGTCAGCGGCTCGTCGGTCGGCGTCGGCGCGTGCACCACGGGCGCGGTGCCGGGGCGGACCGGCGCGCCGTCCGCGTCGACCGGGACGGCCCAGGTGACCGACCAGTGGGGGCGCAGCCGCTCCTCGACCGGGCGGTCCTTCAGCAGGTCGGGGGTGAGCGGCCCGGTGCGGGTGACGGTCCGCCAGCGGGTCGTGCCGCGCGCGGAGTCGTCCACGACCGTGTACTCCCCGTCGCGGCCGCGCGTGAGGGTGCGCGTCCCGGCGGGGGTCTCCACGACGATCTCCGCGAGGCCCGGCAGGGTGAGCAGCAGCGTGTCACCGATCCCGGCGAGGAGCCGCTCGACCAGGTCGACGGCCCCCGCGTCGCGCAGCGGGAGGATCACCACCGTGTCGTACCCGGCGGGCGGGGTGCCCTCGGCGGGCAGCGGCAGGCGCAGCAGCGGTACGTGCCCGTCGCGGCGGCGCAGTTCGTCGCCCAGGCCGGGGCTGGCCTTCGCGGCCTGCGCCGCCATGTCGCGGGCTTCCGCGAGGGACCAGCGCACGCCGCCGTGCCGGCCGATGACCGCCGGCTCGTCGGTGACCGCGAGGACCGCGGCGAAGCCGACGCCGAACCGGCCCACCGCGCCCTCGTGGCCCTCCCGCTTGGCGGACGCGCGCAGCGTGGACAGCGACTCGACGCCCGTCGCGTCCAGCGGGGCGCCCGTGTTGGCCGCGGCGAGCACGGCGGGTCCCTCCGCGTCGGCCGGGTGCAGGGTGAGCCGGAGGCGGCCGGGCGCGCCGGCGCGTGCGGCGGCGTCCGCGGCGTTCTGCGCCAGCTCCACCACCAGCCGGTCGCGGTAGCCGCCGAGGCTCAGCTCCTCCTCGGCGTTGGCGTCCTCCCGGAACCGCGCGGGGCCCGCGCCCCACGCGTCGAGCACCCCGCGCCGCAGCCGCGCGGTCCCGAACGGGTCGGTGCCCTCGCCCGCCGCCGTCGCCCTCACGCTCACGATGTGCTCCGCTCTCCTCGACGTACGAACCGGTCTGCGGCCGAAGGTACCGCGCGCCCCATCCTCACCCTGAACCCGCAGGTCAACGGGGGTGCGCGGGGGGCGCGGGAACTTTCTCGAAAAACTTTTGAAGTCACCTGCAACCCCGGAGGGGGCCGCACGTCTATCCCAGTGAAGGCAGCGATACGGCCGACGGGACCGGGGGGACCGGGACGGGAGCCGAGCGAAGCCCGATCACCGAAACTTTCGAGCCGTGCACGCCCTGGGGGGATCTCCGTCATGCAGAAGCACCTTTCGTCCCGTATTGCCCGTCGTTCCTTCGTCTCCGCCCGCTCGGCTGTGACCGCCGCCGCGGTCCTGCTGACCGTCGTCACCCCGGTCGCCGTCGCGGCCGCCCCGGCGTTCGCGCAGCCCGCCGCCGCGTCCTCCGCCACCACCGCGGGCATGGGCGTGAAGGTCGACCTGATGGGCGGCTTCGCCCTCGGCCAGCGCGCCCACTTCTCCGCCGAGATCACCAACGGCACGGGCGCCGACCTCCAGGGCGTCCGCAAGGGCCTGGTCACGGTCGCCTACGGCAAGCACGTCAACGCCGCGCTGGAGCCGATGACCGCCGACCCCTCGAAGATCATCGTCGAGCACCTGAAGGACGGCGTCTGGCAGCGCCTGCCGCTGACCACCGGCGCGAACGGCGCGGTCCAGGCGGCGTTCCCGCTGCCCGAGGGCCTCGCCAAGGGCGCCACGGTCAGGGAGCGCTTCGTCGTCACGATCCAGCGCTCCATCCCGGCCGAGGCGAACATGGGCGAGGTCGGCGTCTCCGGCCACGCCGACGGCTCGGGCATGGACACGGTCGGCTTCGGCCTGGGCAACCGCCAGACCGCCGAGCACCCTGAGGTCACCCTCAGCGGCCTCTCCGGCCGCCCGGAGCTGGTCACCGGCGGCAAGCCCGTCACGTTCACCGGCACGGTCACCAACAACACCGGCAAGGACATCCCGTCCGCGCAGGACTTCTTCTTCATCGCCGCATCCGACAAGGGCGGCGACCTCGACCCGCAGTACGTGACGCTGGAGCGCCGCGACGCCTCCGGCGCCTGGAAGCCGGTCCGGATCGGCGAGCAGGACCGCGCCCTGACGGGGAACCTCGACGGCGCCCCGCTGAAGAACGGCCAGTCCCGCACGTACGAACTGCGCCTGGCGCTCACCAAGTTCACCCCGGCCTCCGTCACCGGCGGCGAGTTCACCCTTGTCAGCGGCGACGGCGCGGCCAACTTCGACTTCTCCGTGAAGTACGTCGCCCCGGACGTCACCGACCCCGAGATCAACCGCAAGCTGGCCGTCACCAGCAGCCTCAAGGGCACCACGCGCCTCAAGGCGGGCGGCGCGGCCAAGGAGTTCACGGCCACCATCACCAACAAGGGCAACATCACCCAGGAGGTGGAAGCCATCGTCGAGCTGGGCGACGGCGGGGCCAAGCGGAAGGTGTCGGCCGGCGAGTTCCGCGTCGAGCAGTATGTGACGGCCGCCGCCGACGGCTGGAAGTCCGTGAAGCTCACCGACTCCACCTGGTCGAACGGCAAGCTCCGCGCGCTCGCGTCGCCGACGCTGGTCTCCCTGGCCCCCGGCGAGAGCGTCACCTACAAGCTGCGCGTCGCCGCCACGACCGCGGTGAAGGGCAAGGCCTTCGACGTCTCCGTCACGAGCGCCGCCGAGCGGTCCGTCACCGGTGTCGTCCTCCCGTTCACCGTCGACGGCGCCCCCGGCACCGCGGGCACCACCGGCACCACGGGCTCGACGGGCGGCGCCACGGCGTCCCCGTCCGCCTCCGCCGCCCCGGCCGGCGGCGCGGGCGCGACGGGCACGGGCTCGGGCTCCGGCACCGGCGCGGCCAACACCCCCGCCGCGGCGGGCGAGATGGCCAAGACGGGCAGCGACACGACCACGCCGGTGCTCCTGGGCGCGACGGGCGTCCTCGTCGCGGGCGGCGCCGCGGCCCTCCTGATCGCCCGCCGTCGAGCGCTGTGACCAGGGGGAGTAGCCTGCGCAGGCTGAAGATCACGGGGGTGGGGATCGCCGGACGCTCCAGCACGCACCGTGTGACGCTCCGGAGGAACCACCGCCATGACCACTCTGACCCTCACACTCCCCGTCCCCGCACCCCGCGCGCTGTGGCGGCTGCTGCTCCGCTCGCTGGGGACGGAGCCGGACCCGGGGAGGCCGCGGTTCCGGCTGCTTCCGGGCGGCCGGCCCGGGGACGCCCCGCAGGACACCGCGGACGCCGCGACGGGCGGCCCGGACCCGGACCCGGGCTCCGATCGCCCCGGCCCCGGCTGGGGCTCCGGCTCCGGGCGGGGCTCCGGCTCGGGGCGGGGCTCCGGCTCCCGCTTCGGCCGGGGTCCCGCCGAGGAGGCCGGCCGGCCGACCGTCACCGACCTCTACCACTCGCACCGGCTGAGCATGGTGCGGCTCGCCCTGCTCCTGGTGGACGACCGGGCGAGCGCGGAGGACGTCGTCCAGGACGCGTTCGTCGCCCTGTACAAGCGGCACGGCGAGCGGCTGGACGACGTGGACAACGCGCTGGGCTACCTGCGCACGTCCGTGGTGAACACCGCCCGCTCCGTCCTGCGGCGCCGCAAGACGGCCCGCGAGTACGTGCCGCCGCACGAGGCGGACGCCCCGTCGGCCGAGGACCACGCCCTGCTGGGCGACGAGCACCGGCAGGTGATCCAGGCGCTGCACGGACTGACGAACCGTCAGCGGGAGGTGCTGGTGCTGCGGTACTGGTCCGATCTGAGCGAGGCCCAGATCGCCGAGACGCTCGGGCTGTCCCGAGGCGCCGTCAAGTCCACCGCCAGCCGGGCCCTGGACGCGCTGCAGCGCGCTCTGAAGGCCCAGGACCGGTAGCAGGGCCGAGGAGGACCAGCCCATGACGAACGAGCTCACGGAGACCGAGGAGCGCCTGATACGGGCGCTCGCGGCCCGCGCCGAACAGGTCACCCCGCACTCCCTGCGGCCCGCCGCGCCGCCCACCGGCAACTGGGCGGCACGCGGCCGTGCCCCGCTGGTCCTCGCGCTGGCCGCGTCCGTGGCGTCGGTCGCCCTCGTGGGGACGGCGGCGGTCAGCCTGCTGGCCCCGCCGGAGAAGGCGCCCGTGGCGGGCACCCCGTCCCCGGTGCCGGAGCCCCCGGCCCCGGACACGCCCCGCCCGTCCGCGCCCAAGGCGAGCGGCAAGCCCGTGGAGCCGTCGGCGCCCGGCACGTCCCCGTCGGGCATCCCGGGCACCACCCCGGACCCGGAGGCGAGCACCGACCCGGGCGCGGGCCCGGGCACGGGCCCCGGCTCGGCCCCGCCGGAGCAGTCGTCGCAGGCGCCGTCCCGCGAGGTCAGCGTCATCTTCCAGGGGTCCGATGAGACGCGCACGCTCCGCCCCGGCGGCGGGACGCTGACGTTCACGGTGACCGTGCTCAACACGAACGGCCACACGATCGAGAACGCCACCGACGACCTGTCCATCACGGCCGACGGCGGCACGCTGGGCGCCGGCGACCTGAACGTCTCGCTGCTGGGCGAGGACGGCACGTGGCGGCCCATCGCCCCGACGGCCCGCCTCACGACGGCGACGCTGGCGGAGGGGGAGTCGCGCAGCCACAAGATCCGGGTGTCGCTGCGGGAGGGGTTCCCCGCGGGGGTGGACCGCCTGCGGGTGACGGCCTTCAGCAACGCCGGCCAGGAATCGGTCACCCCAACCCCCTGACCTGCGGGGCCACCCCCACCGCGGCTCAGCCCCGTGCGGGCCGCGCCTGGCCGCTGCCTGGCTGTGGGCATGCGTTCCGCCCTGTGGGTCCCCCCTGGACGAAGTCCTTGGGGGAGGAACGACTGCCCGCAACGGGGCGGCGACAGCGTTCCACGCAGCGGCAGCAGGTGCGCGCCCGCGGGGCGGCACCGTCCCGCACGGTGCCGGACCTGCAACGGGGCGGGCGCGGAGCCCGGTACTCGCGCGCGGCCACGGGGCGGCACGGCTCCGCGGGGTGGGCCCACCACGGGGTGGGCCCGCGGGGGCTAGGAGTGGCCCAGGTCTTCCGCGGACGGGTCCGGCGGCGTCGTGGGCACCGACCCCGGAGACGGCGTCGGGTGCAGCGGGAACTCGTCCGCCGCCATCGAGTCCAGCACAGGCCCCGCCGGCCGGGGCGGCTTCGGCATGACCGCCGCCTCCGAGTGCCCCCCGCACCCGTACTCCAGCGACACGACCCGCCCGTCAGCGGGCGAGAACTCGTTCGCGCACACCCCGAACGCCTGCCCCAGCGACCCGCCGATCGCCATCAGGAACCCGCACGACACGCACGACGCGGGCGCGGCCTGCGCCATCGGCGTCTTCGCCCCGTACGCCTCCTCCCACCGGTCGGCCGCCACGTGCAGCCCGTACCGGGAGAGGACCCGCGCGCGGCGCATGCCCAGCTCGTCGGCGACCGCCGTGATGGCGCCCCGCGACGGCGTGCGGGAGACGAACTCGGCGTCCTCCGCGTCGGCGCGGTCCGTCATCTCCTCCGACACCGCGGAGTTCGGCGGCGGCTCGTCCTCGCCGGTGTAGCCCGGTTCGAGCCGCAGGTCGTCCGCCTCGGTCGGCAGCAGGTCGCCCGGCCCGAGGTCGCCGGGGCGCAGCCGCTCGCTCCACGGCACCCACTCCGGCGCGAGGAGCGCGTCGGGGCCCGGCAGCAGGACGGTCTCGTCGAGCGTGACGTTCTTCGCGCGCGACGCGCGCGTGACGGTCACCGCCCAGCGCCAGCCGCGGTACCCCGGTTCGGCGCACTCGAAGAAGTGGGTGACGACCCGGTCGCCGTCGGCCACCGCCTCCACGTACTCGCCGACGACGCCGGGCGCCGCCGCCTCTTCGGCGGCCTCCCGGGCGAGGTCCACCGCCTCCGCGCACAGGCGGTCCAGGGCCGGGGCACGCCGGGCACGGCTTCGCGTCGTCGCAGCACTCACAGGTTCGCTTCTCTCCTACGCCGTCTTAACGGTGCGCCGGCCGATGCGCGACTGCACGGGCGGCGGACGGAGCGGACCCGGGGACCGCATCGACGTTCGCGCCCGACGTGCTCGGGCACACCTCACGTCATCCATTCTGCGGGATGCCGAAGAGGCGCGCGGCCGAGACCTTTTCCGCCGGTGGCGCGCTACGCACGCTACCCCCTTCGCAGCCCGCCGCCCACACGGCCGCCCCAAGTAACCCTCCACGAACGGGGCCGGTGGGGCACTATGGCGACGTGGCAACCGCGCGGTGGTCCCGGAAACCGTCTGCGCAGCGCCCCGGCCGGAACGGGCGCGCTGGGCGGCTGCGCGCGGCGGGCCGGCGCGTCGGACGCGCCGCCCATCTCCCCTTCAGCTCCACCTGGCGCGGCATCCGCAAAGCCACCCACGCGCAGGGCGCGGGCGAGTCGGGCCTCGGCAAACTGATCGAGCTGCACGCCGTGAACGGCGCGGGCGACGTGATGATCACCGTGGCGCTGGCGTCGACGGTGTTCTTCTCGGTGCCGACGGACGAGGCGCGCGGCCGCGTCGCCCTGTACCTGGCCATCACGCTCGCCCCGTTCGTCCTGCTCGCGCCGGTCATCGGCCCGCTGCTGGACCATGTGCCGCACGGGCGGCGCGCGGCGATGGCGGGCGCCATGCTGGTGCGCGCGTTCCTGGCCGTCGCCCTGTCCGAGGCGGTCGCCACGGGCGGTCTGGAGCTGTACCCGTCGGCGCTGGGCGTGCTCGTCGCGTCCAAGGCGTACGGGGTGGTCCGCTCCGCGGTCGTGCCGCGCCTGCTGCCCCCGCGCTTCTCGCTGGTGAAGGCGAACTCGCGGGTCACCCTCGCGGGCCTCCTCGCCACCGGTGCCGCCGCGCCCGTCGCGGTGGGGCTGCAGCGGATCGGGCCGGAGTGGCCGCTGTACGGGGCGTGCGCGCTGTTCGCCGCCGGAACGTTCCTGGCGTTCACCCTGCCGCCGAAGGTGGACTCGGCGAAGGGCGAGCGGAAGGCGCACATCCTCACCCACGGCGAACGCAAACCGAGTCTGCGCACGGTCGGCCCGGCCGTCCTGCACGCCCTGCAGGCCAACGCGGCGGTGCGCGGCCTGTCCGGGTTCCTGATCTTCTTCCTGGCGTTCCTGCTGCGGGTCCACCCGATCGGCGGGCAGAGCGCGGCCGTCTCGCTGGCGATGGTCGGGGTGGCGGCCGGGGTGGGCAACGCCTGCGGCACCGCGGTCGGCGCGTGGCTCAGGGACCGCGCGCCCGAGGCGATCATCGCCACGATGCTGGTGCTGGTGCTGGCCGCGACGGTCACGGCGGCGGTGTTCTTCGGGCCGCTGCTCGTCGCGCTGCTGGGCGCGGTCGCGGGGCTGGCGCACGCCCTGTCGAAGCTGTCGCTCGACGCGCTGATCCAGCGGGACGTGCCGGAGTCCGTCCGCACGTCGGCGTTCGCCCGCTCCGAGACGCTGCTGCAGATGGCGTGGGTGGTGGGCGGCGCGGTCGGCATCGTGCTCCCGCTGAACGGCACGCTCGGCATGTCCGTGGCGGCGGCGATCCTGGCCGCGGGGGCGGTCGTCGCGGGCCGCGGACTGGTGTCGGCGGCCCGCCACCATCCCCACCCGGCGCACCCCCGCCCGGCCCGCCACCCCGGCCGTACGGGCTGAGAGCCCACCGCGCCCGGCCCACACGGCCCCCGCACGCGGCCCGCACGCCCGCGGCCGCCCGCCCGGCCCGCCACCCCGGCCGCACAGGCTGAGGCCCACCGCGCACCCGGAGCCCACACGGCCCCCGCGCCCCGGCCCGCACCGCCGTAGCCGCCCGCCGGGGCGCCACACCGGAGCGCCATGGCGGGAATCATCCGGTCCGGGCCGGCCCCCGGCGCCGGGTCCGGGCGGGGCCGGCGGGTGAGGGTGTGCGCGTCGGGCGAGCCCCGCCCGTGCCCGTGGCGCCCGGGACCGATAGCCTTCGGCCCATGACCGTTGCGTTCTTCTCCGGAAAGGCCCGCCGGGCCGGCGTCGCTCTGGGTGCCGTCTCCGCCGGCCTGCTCGTCCTCTCCGCCTGCGGCTGGGTTAAGCCGACGCCGATCGCGACCGTGACGGTCGGCTCCGACTCGTACAACACCGAGGCGGCCGAAAACTGCTACGACGAGGACGGCCTGAAGGAGTCCCGCGTCCAGGAGTGCCTCAGCGCCAAGGGCGGCAAGGACGTCGAGGTCGCCGTCGACGACCGCATCCGCTTCGGCGTCGACCCGGAGATCGCCGAGAACGGCTGGACGATCTTCCTGGACGGTGAGCGCGCCGAGCCGGAGCCGTACAAGAAGACGTACCGCTCGATCAGCGCCAGCTCGTTCTTCACCGCCGGCATGGGCGGCGAGCCGTCCAAGAGCGTCCGCGTGTCGATCCTGGAGACGGACGCGAAGTCGAAGAAGGCCATCGGCGTCTACCGCTTCGTCCTCAAGAAGGTGTGACCCTGCGCGTCCTGGTCGTGACCGCCGTGGCGGCGGAGGCGAACTCCGTCGCCGGCGGGCTCGTCGGCTGCGCCGCCCGCTCGTCCAGGCCGCTGCCGAGCGGTCACACCGTGACGAGCCACCTGCTCACCGGGCAGAGCCTCGCCCGGCTGACCGGGCCCGCCGCGCCCGCCGTGGACGTCATGGCGGCCGGTGTCGGCCCCGCCGCGGCCGCCGTCGGCGCGGCGACCGCGCTGGCCACCGCCCCGTACCCGTACGACCTGGTGGTCACCGCCGGGATCGGCGGCGGGTTCGCGCCGCGCGCCCCTCTTGGCTCCCTCGTCGTGTCGGACAGCATCGTCGCCGCCGACCTGGGCGCCGACACGCCCGACGGCTACCTGCCGGTGGAGGAGCTGGGCTTCGGCCGCTCCGTCCACACCCCGCCGGCCGCGCTGACGGCCCGCGTGACGGACGCCGTACGCGGCTCGGGCGTGCCGTGCCTGCTCGCGCCCGTACTGACCGTCTCCACCGTCACCGGCACCGCGGCCCGCGCCGCCGAGCTGGCCGCCCGCCACCCGCGCGCCGGGGCGGAGGCCATGGAGGGCTTCGGCGTCGCGGAGGCCGCCGCCGCGCACGGCGTCCCGGCCGTGGAGATCCGCGCGGTCTCCAACACGGTCGGCCCGCGCGACCGGGCCGCGTGGCGCATCGGCGAGGCGCTGGACGCGCTGCGCGCGGCGTTCGAACCGCTCAGCACCGGATTCTTCAGGGAGGAGTGAGGGCCCGTGGCGACGCGCATCGCATACTCGCCCTGCCCGAACGACACGTTCGTCTTCCACGCGTGGGCGCACGGCCTGGTGCCGGGCGCGCCGGAACTGGACGTCACGTTCGCCGACATCGACGTCACCAACGGCATGGCCGAGCGGGGCGAGCTGGACGTCCTGAAGGTGTCGTACGCGGTGCTGCCGTGGGTCCTGGACGAGTACGCCCTGCTGCCGTGCGGGGGCGCGCTGGGCCGGGGCTGCGGCCCGCTCGTCCTGGCGCGCGAGCCGGGTCTCGACCTGGCGGGGCGGACCGTGGCGGTGCCGAGCGACCGGTCGACGGCGTACCTGCTGTTCCGGCTGTGGGCGCGGACCCTGCCGGGCGGCGGGGTCGGCGAGGTCGTCGTGATGCCGTTCCACGAGATCATGCCCGCGGTGCGGGACGGCAAGGTCGACGCGGGCCTGGTGATCCACGAGGCCCGGTTCACGTACCAGGAGTACGGGCTGCACTGCCTGGCCGACATGGGCGAGCACTGGGAGGCGACGACCGGGCACCCGATCCCGCTCGGCGCGATCATCGCGAAGCGCTCCCTGGGCGCGGACACCCTGCGCCGCCTGGCGGACGCGGCCCGCGCGTCGGTCCGCATGGCGTGGGCGTCGCCGTCGGCGTCGGCCGACTACGTGCGGGAGCACGCGCAGGAGATGGCGCCGGAGGTCGCGCAGCGGCACATCGCGCTGTACGTGAACGACTTCACCGAGGACCTGGGCCCGGCCGGGTACGAGGCGGTCCACACCCTCCTGTCGGAGGCGGCGGCCCAGAACCTGGTCCCGAGCGTCCCCCGCGAGGCCCTCACCTTCCCCTGACCGCCGGCGAACCGTCCCGTGGGGCCGGACCCGGGGGTGTTCGGCGGGGGATGCGGCACACTGGAGAGCTGGCCGCGTCCCGGAGCCGTAGGGATCGGAGCCGTAAGGGGCGGGGCCGTAGGGAAAGGGTGACCGCGTGAACGGACCGCTGATCGTCCAGAGCGACAAGACGCTGCTGCTCGAAGTCGACCACGAGCGGGCGGACGCCTGCCGTCGGGCCATCGCGCCGTTCGCGGAGCTGGAGCGGGCGCCCGAGCACATCCACACGTACCGGGTCACGCCGCTCGGGCTGTGGAACGCGCGGGCCGCCGGGCACGACGCCGAGCAGGTCGTCGACGCGCTCGTGGAGTACTCCCGCTACCCGGTGCCGCACGCGCTGCTGGTGGACGTCGCGGAGACGATGGCCCGGTACGGGCGGCTCACCCTCAGCAAGCACCCCGTGCACGGCCTCGTCCTCACCACCACCGACCGGCCCGTCCTGGAGGAGGTGCTGCGCTCCAAGCGGATCAAGCCGCTGGTCGGGGAGCGCATCGACCCGGACACGGTCGCCGTGCACCCCTCCGAGCGCGGGCAGATCAAGCAGACCCTCCTCAAGCTGGGCTGGCCCGCCGAGGACCTCGCCGGGTACGTCGACGGGGAGGCCCACCGGATCGACCTGGACGAGTCGGGCTGGTCGCTGCGCCCCTACCAGCAGCAGGCCGTCGAGGGCTTCTGGCACGGCGGGTCGGGCGTCGTGGTGCTGCCCTGCGGCGCGGGCAAGACCCTCGTCGGGGCGGGCGCCATGGCGAAGGCGAAGGCGACGACGCTGATCCTGGTCACCAACACGGTGTCGGCCCGGCAGTGGAAGCACGAGCTGGTGAAGCGGACGTCGCTCACCGAGGACGAGATCGGCGAGTACTCCGGTACGCGCAAGGAGATCCGCCCGGTCACCATCGCCACGTACCAGGTGCTGACGACCAAGCGGAAGGGCGTCTACCCGCACCTGGAGCTGTTCGACTCCCGCGACTGGGGCCTGATCGTCTACGACGAGGTGCACCTGCTGCCCGCGCCGGTGTTCAAGTTCACCGCCGACCTCCAGGCGCGGCGCCGCCTCGGCCTGACCGCGACGCTGGTGCGGGAGGACGGCCGCGAGTCCGACGTGTTCTCGCTGATCGGGCCGAAGCGGTTCGACGCGCCGTGGAAGGAGATCGAGGCGCAGGGGTACATCGCGCCCGCCGACTGCGTGGAGGTCCGCGTCGACCTGACCGAGTCGGAGCGGCTCGCGTACGCGACGGCGGAGGCGGAGGAGAAGTACCGCTTCTGCGCGACGACCGACACCAAGCGCCGGGTGACCGAGGCGATCGTGCGGAAGTTCGCGGGCCAGCAGATCCTCGTCATCGGCCAGTACATCGACCAGCTGGACGAGCTGGGCGAGCACCTGGGCGCGCCGGTCATCAAGGGCGAGACGTCCAACGCGCAGCGGGAGAAGCTGTTCGACGCGTTCCGCGGCGGCGAGATCAGCGTCCTCGTCGTGTCGAAGGTCGCGAACTTCTCCATCGACCTGCCGGAGGCGACCGTCGCGATCCAGGTGTCGGGCACGTTCGGCTCCCGCCAGGAGGAGGCGCAGCGCCTGGGCCGGGTGCTGCGCCCGAAGTCGGACGGGCACCAGGCGCACTTCTACTCGGTGGTGGCCCGCGACACGATCGACCAGGACTTCGCGGCGCACCGCCAGCGCTTCCTGGCCGAACAGGGCTACGCCTACCGCATCGTGGACGCGAGCGACCTGCTGAGCGAGGCGTAGCCGCCGAGCGGGCGCCCCTCCCGGACCACCGGGCGGGGCGCCCCTTCGCGTCCCCGGCGCACGGCCCCGTACGCGCATCCCGTACGCGGCCGGGGCCCTCACCGCCCCGCACGGGAAAACCGTTCGCGTGCCCCCGGCCCGCTCACTACAATCTCCCGCTTGCCCGCCTCCCCGTCGGGAGTGCCGCCCTCCGGTCGGAAACCGGACGGCTCCCAGCGACCACCGCTCCAGCGCCGGAGGCACAGCCATGTCCACGACCGACACCGATCCCTCGGCCGCGAGCGCGCGCACCTCGCCGCGTCCCGTGCCGCCCTGCGCGCCATGCGGGAGGACGTGGAGGCGCTGGACATCCGCGACGTCACCGCCAACTGGGTGAACGCGGCCGTCCTCCAGCGCCAGATCGAGGACCGTGTCAAAGCCCTCGCCGACCTGGCCCACACGCCCCTGTTCTTCGGGCGGCTCGACTACCTGCCCACCACGCAGGAGGGCGGCAGGTTCTACATCGGCCGGCGGCACGTCCACGACGCGCACGGCGACCCCATGGTCGTCGACTGGCGCGCCCCCGTCTCCCAGCCGTTCTACCGGGCGTCCCGCCGCGACCCGCAGGACGTGCGGCTGCGGCGCCGCTTCGGGTACACGGGCGGCGACCTCACCGCGTACGAGGACGAGCACCTCACCGACCCAGCCGAGGCCGAGACCACCAGCCGCCTCCTCCAGCAGGAGATCGAGCGGCCCCGCGTCGGCCCCATGCGGGACATCGTCGCGACGATCCAGCCCGAGCAGGACGAGATCGTCCGCAGCGGCCTGTCCGGCACGGTGTGCGTGCAGGGCGGCCCCGGCACCGGCAAGACCGCCGTGGGCCTGCACCGGGTCGCGTACCTGCTGTACGCCCACCGGGAGCGCCTGGCCCGCACCGGCACCCTCGTCATCGGGCCGAACCGCTCGTTCCTCCGCTACATCGAGCAGGTCCTGCCCGCCCTCGGCGAGCTGGAGGTGAGGCAGGCCACCGTGGACGACCTGGTCGCCGCCCATGTCGAGGTGCGCGGCTCGGACGACGCGACGGCCGCCGTCGTGAAGGGCGACGCGCGGATGGCGGAGGTCCTGCGCCGCGCGGTGCGCTCCCACGTCACGCTGCCGACCGAGCCGGTGGTCGTGGTGCGCGGCTCGCGGCGGTGGCGGATCCCCGCATACGAGGTGGAGGAGATCGTCACCGAGCTCCTCGCCCGCGACATGCGCTACGGCGCCGCCCGCGATGCCCTGCCGCAGCGCATCGCCCACGCGGTGCTGGTGCGGATGGAGGCCGCCGGCGAGGCGCCCGACGACCGGGTGCAGGACCAGGTGGCGCGCAACGCGGCGGTGAAGGCCGCCGTCAAGGCGATCTGGCCGCCCGTCGACCCGGCGAAGCTGGTGCTGCGGCTGCTGTCGGACGCGGAGTTCCTCGCCGAGCACGCCGACGGCGTCCTCGACGAGGACGAGCAGAAGGCCATCCTGTGGACGAAGCCCCCGCGGAGCGTGAAGTCCGCGAAGTGGTCGCCCGCCGACGCCGTACTGGTCGACGAGGCCGCCGACCTGGTGGCCCGCACCCACTCGCTGGGCCATGTCGTGCTGGACGAGGCGCAGGACCTGTCCCCGATGCAGTACCGCGCGGTGGGGCGCCGCTGCTCGACCGGTTCCGCGACCGTGCTGGGCGACCTCGCGCAGGGCACCACGCCGTGGGCGACGCGCAGCTGGGCCGAGGCGCTGCGGCACCTGGGCAAGCCGGACGCGCTGGTGGAGGAGCTGACGGCCGGCTTCCGCGTGCCGCGCGACGTGATCGCGTACGCCTCCCGGCTGCTGCCGCACATCGCGCCGGGCCTGGCGGAGGTCCGCTCGGTCCGTGAGAACCCGGGCTCCCTGGAGGTACGGGAGGTGGACCAGGAGCGGCGGGACGCGGAGGTCGTCGCGGCGTGCGCGGAGTTCCTGGACCGGGAGGGCTCCATCGGCCTGATCGCCGCCGACCCGCGCCTGCCCGCTCTGGAGGAGGCGCTGCGGGAGGCGGGCGTGCCGCACCTGTCGCCGGGCGAGGAGACCACCCCGGACGTGCGGCTCACCCTGGTGCCGGCGTCGCTCGCGAAGGGCCTGGAGTACGACTACGTGGTCCTCGACGAGCCCGCCGCCGTGGTGGCCGCCGAACCCGACGACCGCACCGGCCTGCGCCGCCTGTACGTGGCCCTGACCAGGGCGGTCTCCGGCCTGAAGGTCCTCCACGCAACCCCCTTGCCGGAGGAGCTGGCCCAGTAACCGGAGGACCGGCGCCCACCTGCGGGCCCGCGCTCGTCCTGGCGAGTGGGTGCCAACCTGCGGGCGCTCCCGGGCCGGCGAGCGGGGTGCCCACCTGCGGGCCCTTGCGGGCCCACTCCCTGTAGCGGCGAGTGAGGCGAAGGGCGCGCGGCTGCCGAAAGGGAGACAGCGCGCAGGCCCTGAGGAACGAAGGGCCGAGCACGGTCGACTGTCGGCAGTCGCATGAAGCGCCCGGAGCCGAACCGAGCCCTGAAAAAGGGGGGAAGGGCCGAGCACGGTCGACTGTCGGCAGTCGCATGAAGCGCCCGGAGCCGAACCGAGCCCTCAAAGAGCAGGCGCCGCCGGGATCACCAGGGGCGAGCCGGTCAGCGGGTCCGGGATGACCGTGGCCTCCAGGCCGAAGACCTCCCGTACGAGCTCCTCCGTCACGACCTCGCCCGGCTGCCCGGCCGCGACCACCCGGCCCGCCTTCATCGCGACCAGGTGGTCGGCGTACCGGGCGGCCTGGTTCAGGTCGTGGAGGACGACCGCGACGGTGCGGCCGCGGGTGCGGTTGAGGCGGCGCACCAGGTCGAGGACCTCCACCTGGTGGGCGATGTCCAGGTAGGTCGTCGGCTCGTCGAGCAGCAGCAGTTCGGTCTCCTGCGCGAGGGCCATCGCGATCCACACGCGCTGCCGCTGACCGCCGGACAGTTCGTCCACGGACCGGTCGGCGAGGTCGGCGACGTTGGTGCGGGCCATGGCGTCCTGGACGGCCCGCTCGTCCTCCTCGGACCACTGCCGCCACCACGACTGGTGGGGCTGGCGTCCGCGCGCCACCAGGTCGGCGACGGTGATGGCCTCCGGCGCGACCGGTGTCTGCGGCAGCAGGCCCACCGCCTGGGCGATCTTCTTCGTCGGGATCGACGCCAGGTCCCGCCCGTCGAGCAGGACCGCCCCGCCGCGCGGCTTCAGCAGCCGGCCCAGCGCGCGCAGCGTGGTGGACTTGCCGCACGCGTTGGGCCCGACGATCACCGTGACCTTGCCGTCGGGTATCGCCAGGTCGAGACCGTCCACGACGGTCCGGTCCTCGTACGCGAGCGTCAGCCCCCGCGCCTGGAGCCTGCCGTCCCCGGAACCCTCGACGCTCATGCCTTCCCTCCACCCGTGCGGCCCCGCACGATCAGCCAGATCAGGTACGGCGCGCCGACCGCCGCCGTCAGGACGCCCACCGGCAGTTCGGTGGGCGAGAACAGCCGCCGCGCCAGCAGGTCCGCCAGTACGACGACGAGCGCGCCCGTCAGCGCCGACGCGAGCAGCGGGATCTGCGCGCCCCGGGTGAGGCGCCGCGCGATCTGCGGGGCGAGCAGCGCCACGAAGTCGACGGGCCCGGCCGCGCCGGTCGCCAGCGACGCCAGGACGACGCCCAGCAGCACCAGGCCGAGCCGGACCCGGCCGAGCGGCACGCCCAGCGCGGTCGCGGTGTCGTCGTCCAGCGACACGGTCCGCTGGGCCCGCGCCGCCCACAGCACGGCGGGTACGAGCACGAGGAGCGTCCAGCCGAGGGGCGCCGCCTCGTCCCAGCCGCGCCCGTTGAGCGAGCCGGTCATCCAGATCTGCGCCTGCTGGGCGACCAGGTAGTCGCCCTTCGTCATCATCAGCGTCGTCACGGACCGCAGCGCGACCGCGAAGCCGATGCCGATGAGCACGAACCGGGTGGCGTGCAGTCCGCCGCGCCACGCGAAGACGTACACGAGGAGGGCGGCGGCGATCCCGCCGGCGACGGACAGGTACGGCAGCACGGCGAACGACGTCACGCCGAACGTCATCGCGGTCACCGTCAGCGCGCCCGCTCCCTGGCTGATCCCGATGATGTCGGGGCTGGCGAGCGGATTGCGGGCGACGGTCTGGATGAGCGCCCCGGCCACGCCGAACGCCGCGCCGACCAGCAGCCCGATCACCAGGCGCGGCAGCCGCAGCGTGCCGACCACCAGGTCGGCGGGGGAGGGCTGTCCGGTCAGTACGCGCAGCACCTCGCCGGGCGCCACGTACTCCTCGCCGAGGCAGAGGTACGCCACCGACACCGCCGCCAGGAGCAGCGCGAGCCCGGCGGCGACGGCGACGGCCCGCCGGTGGACCAGGAACGAGGCGCGGCCGCCCCGTATGACCGCGTATCCCGCAGCCGTCACGCCGGTACCGCCTTCCTCCGTATGACCGCGTGTCCCGCAGGCCTCACGCCGGTACCGCCTTCCTCCGTACGAGCGCCACCAGGAACGGCACGCCGATGAGCGCGGTCATGACGCCCGCCGGGACCTCGCCCGGCGGGAAGACGATCCGTCCGGCCACGTCCGCGACGAGCAGCATGACGGGGCCGACGAGCGCCGCCATGGGCAGCAGCCTGCGGTGGTCGGCGCCGACGAGGGCGCGGACGATGTGCGGGACGGCGAGGCCGACGAACGCGATGGGCCCGGCGGCCGCGACGGCCGCCCCGGTCAGGACGGTCGCCCCGACCCCGGCGGTGACGCGGACGAGGGCGACGCGCCGGCCGAGGCCCTTCGCCACGTCGTCGCCGAGCGCCAGCGCGTCCAGGCCGCGGGCCACGGACACCACCAGGACGAGGCCGAACAGCAGGAACGGCCAGGTCTGCGCGACGATCACGGCGTCCCGCCCGGCGACCGAACCGGCCTGCCAGAAGCGGAACTCGTCCAGCGCGGCGGCCTTCGTCGTCAGCACCCCGGTCGTCAGGGACAGCAGCAGCGCGTTGATCGCGGCGCCGCCGAGCGCGAGTTTCACGGGGGTGGCACCGCCCCGGCCGCTGGACGCGATGGCGTACACGGCGACCGACGCGGCGGCCGCGCCCGCGAAGGCGAACCACACGTACCCGCTGAGGGTGTGCACCCCGGCGAACGCGATGGCCAGCACGACGCCGACCGACGCGCCCTGGCTGATGCCGAGGATGCCGGGGTCGGCGATGGGGTTGCGGGTGATGCCCTGCAGGGCGGTCCCGGCGACGGCGAGGGCCGCGCCGACGAGGATCGCGATCAGGGTGCGCGGCAGCCGCAGCTCCAGTACGACGTCCCCCTCGCCGCTGCGGCCCGCGCCGTGCAGCAGCGCGTCGAACACGACAGACGGGGCGATGGGGCGGGCGCCGACGGCGAGGCTCAGCACGACGGCGACGGCGAGGGCGGCGACGGCCGCGGCGGTCGCGAGGACGCGTCGGGAACGCACAGCGGCAGCCAATCGGAAAGGTACGGGGACACGCGCCGACCGGCCACGGCAGCCGGTTAGGCGAGGCTAAGTCTAAGCAGCGGCCGAAAAACACCCACGCGGCGTCCGGGAAGCGGCGGGCAGAATGCCCTCATGCCTTTCACCGTCGGGTTCGACCTCGATATGACCCTCATCGACTCCCGCCCCGGTATTCACGCGACATACCGGGAGCTTTCGGCGCGCACGGGGGCGTGGATCGACGCCGACCTGGCGGTGTCCCGGCTCGGGCCGCCGCTGGAGCACGAGTTGGCCCACTGGTTCCCCGAGGACCGGGTGGCGGAGATGGTCCTCGCCTACCGTGAGATCTATCCCACATACGCCATCGAACCGTCCCTGGCGCTGCCCGGCGCGGGGGATGCGATTCAAGCCGTTCGCGCGGCGGGCGGCAGGAGCGTCGTCGTCACCGCGAAGAACGAGCCGCACGCCAAGCTGCACCTGGAGCACCTGGGCCTGGAGCCCGACGCGGTGGTCGGCTGGCTGTGGGCCGAGGCCAAGGCGGAGGCGCTGCGGGAGCACGGCGCGACCGTGTACGTCGGCGACCACCTCGGCGACATACGCGGAGCCCGCGCGGCCGGGGCGCTCGCCGTGTCGGTGGCGACGGGCCCGTACGGCGAGGACGACCTGCGCGCGGCGGGCGCCGATGTCGTCCTGCCTGATCTGACGGCGTTTCCGGCCTGGTGGGCGGCTTACGCGGAGGGCGCGGACTCGCGGGCCTGACGCCGCTGCGCGGCGATGGAGCGGAGCACTCCGGCGGCGGCGACGAGGAAGCCGACGCCCATCAGCATCGCCACGAGGTACACGACCGTGGGGAAGGGGTCGGTCCCCAGGAACAGCGGCGCGACGGTGACGACCGTGGCGATCGCTCCGATGATGAACAGGACCGCGCCGACCCGAATGAGCCCGTCACCGGGAAGGGCGTCGCCCGCGTTGGTTTCACTACGCATTCGGCCAGGGTAGTTCCCTGGCCGGAGGAACGGACCGGCGGCGTCTTGTCACAAGGGCCGGGACCATTAGCCTTGACGCCTTGAGCCGTTTATCGCGGACCCATCGAGTACGAGGACGAGGACAGGACGTGCCTACCGGCAAGGTCAAGTGGTTCAACAGCGAGAAGGGCTTCGGCTTTCTCTCCCGCGACGACGGCGGCGACGTCTTCGTCCACTCGTCGGTGCTCCCTGCCGGGGTCGACAGCCTGAAGCCGGGGCAGCGCGTGGAGTTCGGCGTCGTCGCCGGGCAGCGGGGCGACCAGGCGCTGTCGGTGACGGTCCTCGACCCGACGCCGTCGGTGGCGGCCGCGCAGCGCCGCAAGCCGGACGAGCTCGCGTCGATCGTGCAGGACCTGACGACGCTGCTGGAGAACATCACGCCGATGCTGGAGCGGGGCCGGTACCCCGACAAGGCCCACGGCAAGAAGATCGCCGGTCTGCTGCGCGCGGTCGCGGACCAGCTGGACGTCTGACCCGCCTCGCGGGTAGCGGAGGGCCCGGGGTCTCCACCCCGGGCCCTCCGGCATGCCGGCCGTGCGCGCCTCACTCCTCGGCGAGCTCCGCCACGCCCGTGATCCGGTGGAGGGCGTAGGTGCGGACCTCGTCGGCCGTGTGGTCGTACGCCGTGACGAACCCGCCCTCCACCCGCACCGGGGCGATGACCCGCTGGCTGGCCGCGCCGTCGGCGTTGACGTATCCGATCCACACCGCCGAGTTGGTGAGCGCCGCGGCCTGCACGGTCGCCAGGGTCTCGGCGGCCGAGGTGCGCGGCAGGGTGCCGCCGCCGGGCGCGGGTTCCCGCGGTTCCTTGCGGGTGACCGTCGCGGCCAGGTCGCCGGCGCGGATCGCGCGGACGGCCGCCCCGAGGAGGGTGTCGTCCGGTACGGGCGGGCCGTCCGGTACGGGCGCGGGAGGGGTGCGCGGCGGGGTGCGGCGGGCGGCGGCGCGGGTGATCAGCACATCGCCCTCGGCGGACTCGGCGGCCGGGGCGAAGCCCATGGACCGCAGTCCGGCGAGCAGCGCCGCCGGGTCGGCCTGGGCGGCGAGGACCGTCGGGGCGAGGCGGCGCAGGCCCAGGGACGCGGACCGCTTGTCGGCGAGGATCTCCCCGAGGACGGCGTCGTCGTCGCAGCGCACGTAGGAGGACGCGGCGCCCACGCGGAGGTGGCCGTGGCGGCGGGCGACGTCGTCGATCAGGTACGCCAGGGGCTGCGGCACGGGGGTGCGGGAGTGGGCGGCCAGGAAGGCGTGCAGGTCGGCGGCGGACTGCCCCGCGTCGAGGGCGCGGCGCACGGAGCCGGGCGTGAAGCGATACACGGTCGCGCCGCCCTTGGACTCGACCTCCGCGAGGACCGCCAGGGTGTCGGCGAGCGGGCGGCGCAGCGGGCCGGGGGCGACGGCGGTCAGGTCGGCCTGGAGCAGCACGTGGTCGACGGGCTCGGGCAGGAGCGGGGCGAGCAGCGCGACGGCGGCGTCCTCGTGCGGACCCGCCTCGTGCGCGGCGCCCCAGCCGTGCGCGGCGCCCGCACCGGAGGTGCCCGCTTTGTGCGCGGCGTCCGCACCGGAGGCGGCCCCCTCGTGCGCGGCGCCCGCACCGGAGGTGCCCGCCTCGTGCGCGGCGTCCGTACCAGGGGTGCCCGCCTCGCGCGTGGCGTCCGCGCCTCCCAGCAGGGCGCGCGCGTGGGCGGAGAGGGCGCCCCGGCCGGTGACGCCCAGCAGCTCGGCCTCCTCCAGGGTCCAGGTGGCGAGCCGGGCGCGCAGGTCGGCCGCCGTGTTGCCGCCGCCGCGCAGGGGCCGCTCCCAGCGCAGCCGGGCCAGTACGGCCTCGGGTTCCGGCGCGGCGCCGGGCGGCAGCGCGGCCAGCAGTTCCAGTACCCGGCGGCGCACCTCGGGCGCGGCGCCCCGGTCGAGGTCGGGGCCGAGCGCGGACAGGGTGCGGCCCTTCGCGTCCTGGCCGCCGACCAGGCCGGGCGTACGGGTCTGGGCGAGCCACGCGGTGGCGAGGCGGGCCCAGCGGCGCGCGGCCGGCAGGTCCAGCCACTCGTCGTACGCGGGCGTCGGCGCGTACCGCTCGTCGGCCTCGCCGTCCGAGGCGAGCAGGCCCGCCGCGTACAGCAGCTCCAGCCAGAACGCGGCGACCGGCTCGGTCACGTCCAGCAGCACGGCGGTGCGCTTGAGGTCGCGTACGGACAGGCCGCCGGCGCGCAGCACGGCGGGGCCGCCCTCGTCCCACTTCTTCAGCAGCTCCTCGGCGGTGGCGAGCGCGGTGTACGCCTGGCCGGCCGCCGTGCTGTCCACAACCTGTGGACGGTACTCGCGGGCCGGGGCGACGGGCGGCGGCACCGGCTCGGGCGTCCGGTGCGCCCGCCCGCCGCGCAGGTGCAGCGCCACCTCGCGGGGCAGGGCCACCGTGCGGGCCGATGTGGGCAGCAGGAGGCCCCGGTCGCGCAGCCAGCGCACGGGCGGCGTCGGGTTGGCGGTGACCTCGCCGTACGGCGGGCCCCACACGAGCCGGTCGAGGACGCCCAGCGCCTCCGCCGGGGCCTGGTCGAGGAGGGCGTCCATGCGGGCGCGGTCGGTGAACAGGGCGGTCAGCGCGGCGACCGCCGACACCGGGTCGTGGGTGGTGGGCAGTCCGACCGTCCGCAGGATCTCCTGGAGGCGGCCGGGCGACATCCCGGCGGTGGCCTCCGCGACGGTCGGGCCGAGCCCGGTCGGCGAGGGGTGCTGGGGGGAGGGGGCGAGCAGTTCGCGGGCGGTGCGCACCAGGCGCAGCCGGTCGTCGCCGCCCCAGACGAGGGCCTGTTCGCGCAAGGTGGCGACGGCGCCCGGCAGGGCCTCCTCGACCGGCGGGTCGCCGCCCTCGCCGGCCATGAGGGCGCGCAGCACGGCGTACGGCGCGGGGTCGGGCGCGACGGCCAGGGCCTCGGCGGTCTGGAGGGTGAACCGGTCCAGCCGTTCCAGGGCGCGGACGACGGATGCCCGCGTGCCGGCCCGCGTGGCCAGTTGGGTCAGGTCGTTCGGTACGGGGGCGAGCAGGTCGGGGCGGGCCCGCAGCAGCGCCGCCAGTCCCTCGTCGCCCCGGGCCCGCAGCGCCTCCGCGAGGGTGCGGGGCGCCGCCGTACCGCCTTGGTCCTCGGGCACGTACGCCTCCCGCTCGGTGTCGCCGGTCGCCATCCGCACCACGTTAGCCCCCTGGCGCCCCCCTCAGGCGCTAACGTCGGGACGTCGGCCAGGCGACGGGCGGCATGGAGGGGCACGGTGGGCATCGAGAGCGACCAGCTGGTCTTCGACTACCTGAGCAGGGTCGGGGACCTGGCGCAGCAGCGGCAACTGCCGTCGAAGGCGCGGATGAGCCTGGTGGCGTCGCTGCGGGACGAGATCGCCCGGCAGCGGGAGGACGGCACGGAGAGCCCGGCGGAGGTGCGGCGCATCCTCGCGCGCCTGGGGTCGCCGGACGCGGTGGTGGCGGCGGTGGAGGGCGGCGGCCTGAACGTGCCGGGCCAGCGCACGGCGGACGCCCCGCAGCCGCGCGACCCGGACGCGGGACCGGAGCCGGACTGGTGGAGCGTGGTGCCGGGCTTCAAGGGCGGGGTGGAGATCCCGGAACTGCTGGCCCCGCCGAAACCTAAGGACCCCCCGGCGCCCCCGCCCGAGGACCCGCCCCGCCGCCGGGGCCTGCGCGCCCTGCTGCCGGGCGGCGCCGGCACGAAGACCGGTACGGGTGAACCGGCCGCCCCGGAGAAGGCGAAACCGGCCCCGGGCGGTACGCGCCTGGCCCAACTCCTCCTCCCCAGGCGCAAGAAGACGGAGGCGGCTGCGCCCGCCGCGTCCCGCAAGCTGGGCGACCCGGTGCTGCTGCTGGCGGCGGCCTGCCTGGTGCTGGGCACGGTCACCGGCTCGTGGCTCGCGCTGGCGGCGGGCTGGCTCCTCGCCTACGCGACGCGCCGCCTGACGAGGACGCAGGCGAAGTGGGGCGTGCTGTTCCTGCCGGGCGCGGTCGCGGCGGGCGCGGCGGTCTGGCTGTGGGGCCGCCTGGACGGCCGCTGGGGCGACCGGATCGCGCCCGGCACGTTCACGCAGGCGCTCTCGGAGACCTGGCCGTGGACCCTGCGCACGGCGGCCCTTGCCACCGCGGCGTACCTGTTCTGGCAGTCCCGCCGGAAGTAGGGCCCCGCGCGGTCATCCGGTCCGCATCTCGTAGCGGAGGCGCTGGCGGTGGGCGGGCATGGTCATCAGGTCGGCCTGGATGGGGCGGTCCCGGGCGTCGAGGGTCTGACGGGCCAGGCGCAACACCGGTTGTGCGGAGCCGAGTCGGAGGAGCTCGCGTTCCTCTGCCGTGGGGAGGCGGGCGGTGACGGTCTCGACGACGCGGACGCCCGTGTGGCCGAGTCCGGCGAGGAGGGTGACCGCGCCGCCGCGGATCTTTGCGGTGCCGGCGAGGGGGGTGCCCCGGGCGATGTGGGCGGGGTAGTACATGTCGGTCAACTCGACTGCTACGCCGTCCAGTTCGATGACGCGGCGCCTGACGACGACCGGTTCGCCCGGGGTCAGGCCCAGGAGGGCGGCGGGCTCGTCGTCGGCCGCCACCTCGCCGGCGGAGACGATGCGCTGGGTGCCCCTGCGGCCCTGGGCGGCGGCCTCCTCGGCCCAGGCGTCGCCCTGCCCCGGGGCGCGTGGGGTGAGGTACGGCATCGACGTGCTGGTCCAGTGCTCCGTACCGCTCATGCCGCCCTCCCGTGCCGCCGGTGCCTCCGCCGTCAACGGTAGGCGGTTTCCCGTGCCCGCAGCCGCCGGACCGCCGGACCGCTTCCGGACCCGCAGGCTCCCGCCGCGCCGGCCGGCCCCGGGACCCAGCGCCTACGCCACCGGGGCCCACGGCCCATGCGCAGCCGGGCCCGCCGCCCGTACGCGGCCGGGGCCCCTACGGCACCGGGGCCCGCGGCCCGTACGTACGTACCCGGGCCTCAGCCCCTACGCCACCGGGGCCACCGTCTCCGCCATGGGCTCCGCCTCCGCGCGCTCCGCGCCCGCCTGCGCGTCCAGGGCGCGGCGCCATGCGCTCACCGCGCCCGGTGCCACCGGTGACGTCCAGCCCGCCGGGCGGGCCGCGCCGCCGATGTGGAAGGCGTCCACCCCCGCCGCCAGCAGGGCCGGTACGTGCTCCAGGCGCAGCCCGCCGCCGACCAGCAGCCGGGGTCCGTGCCCCGTGCCGCCCAGCCGGGCCGCCTCCGCCTCCGCCACCAGGACCGGCAGGCCCTCGTCGACGCCCGCCGCCGAGCCGGCCGTCAGGTACGTGTCGAGGCCCGGCAGGTCCGCGAGCCGCTCCCGCAGCGCGTCCCGGTCGGCGCAGTGGTCGATCGCCCGGTGGAACGTCCACCGGCAGCCGTCCAGTTCCGCCACCACCCGGTCCAGCGCCTCCAGGTCGGGGTGGCCGTCCCCGTCGAGGAAGCCCAGCACGAACTCGTCGGCGCCCTCGGAGCGCAGCTCCCCGGCCACCCGTACGAGCGCGTCCACGTCCCCCGCGGCGAACCCGTCCGCGAGGCGCAGCATCACGCGCAGCGGCACGTCCACGGCGGCCCGGATGCGGGCGTACGTCTCGCGGGACGGGGTCAGCCCGTCGGCCGCCATGTCGGTGACCAGCTCCAGGCGGTCCGCCCCTCCGGCCTGGGCCGCGATCGCGTCCTCCGCGTCGAGGGCGATCACCTCCAGGAGTGCACGGTTGCTCATCGGACCCCAATCTCGGTGCACGGGCTGTTTACAGGTCTACAGGTCTAGTCCAATGCTAATGCGTGGGCGGGATGAGGGCGCGGGGGCGCCCTGTTTACCCAGACGGGTATACAGTGGTCCCGTTGGTATACCCCCCATGGGTATTGGAGAGTGAGATGAGCGGTCATCCGGCCGGTCCCGTGACGGCATCCGGCACCGCCGATGTGGAGCTGGCCATCGGCGGGATGACGTGTGCCTCGTGCGCGGCGCGCATCGAGAAGAAGCTCAACCGCATGGACGGCGTGGAGGCCACCGTCAACTACGCGACGGAGAAGGCGAAGGTCACCTTCGCCGACGGCGTCTCCGTCGAGGACCTCATCGCCACCGTCGAGGCCACCGGCTACACCGCCCGGCCCCCGGCCCCGCCGGCGCCCGACGCGCAGGACGCCCGGCCGGAGGAGATGGGCGGCGATGAGCTGACCGACCTGCGGCAGCGGCTCCTCACCGCGCTCGTCCTCTCCGTCCCCGTCGTCGCCATGGCCATGGTCCCGGCGCTCCAGTTCACCAACTGGCAGTGGCTCTCCCTGGTCCTGGCCACGCCCGTCGTGGTCTATGCCGCGTGGCCGTTCCACCGGGCCGCGTGGACCAACGCCCGGCACGGTGCGGCGACGATGGACACGCTGATCTCGGTGGGGACGGGGGCGGCGTTCCTGTGGTCGGTGTGGGCGTTGTTCTTCGGTACGGCCGGGACGCCGGGGATGACGCATCCGTTCGCGTTCACCATCGCCCGCTCGGACGGGGCGGGGAACATCTATCTGGAGGCGGCCGCGGGGGTGACGGCGTTCATCCTGGCGGGCCGGTACTTCGAGGCGCGTTCCAAGCGCAGGGCGGGTGCGGCGCTGCGGGCGCTGATGGAGTTGGGTGCCAAGGAGGTCACGGTCCTGCGGGGCGGGCGTGAGGTGAGGGTGCCGACCGGGCAGTTGGGGGTGGGTGACCGGTTCGTGGTGCGGCCGGGGGAGAAGATCGCCACGGACGGGGTCGTGGTGGAGGGTTCGTCGGCGGTGGACGCGTCGATGCTGACGGGTGAGTCGGTGCCGGTGGAGGTCGCCGTCGGCGACACCGTGACCGGCGCGACCTTGAACGCGGGTGGCCGTCTGGTGGTGGAGGCGACGCGGGTGGGTGCGGACACGCAGCTGGCGCGGATGGCGAAGCTGGTGGAGGACGCCCAGAACGGCAAGGCCGCCGCCCAGCGCCTGGCCGACCGCATCTCCGCCGTGTTCGTGCCTGTCGTGATCGCCCTGGCCGTCGGCACGCTCGGTTTCTGGCTCGGTTCGGGCGCGGGGGTGACGGCCGCGTTCACCGCCGCCGTCGCCGTGCTGATCATCGCCTGCCCCTGCGCCCTGGGCCTGGCCACCCCGACCGCGCTCATGGTCGGCACCGGACGCGGCGCCCAGCTCGGCATCCTCATCAAGGGCCCCGAGGTCCTGGAGAACACCCGCAAGGCCGACACCGTCGTCCTGGACAAGACCGGCACCGTCACCACCGGCCGCATGACGCTGCTGAAGGTCCACCCGGCGCCCTCCACGGACGAGGCGGAGGTGCTGCGGCTCGCCGGCGCCCTGGAGAACGCCTCCGAGCACCCCGTCGCCCGCGCCGTCGCCGCCGGGGCCGCCGAGAAGACGGGCGACCTGGCCGTGCCCGAGGACTTCGCCAATCTCCCGGGGCTCGGCGTCCAGGGCGTCGTCGACGGGCGCACCGTCCTCGTCGGCCGCTTCCAGCTCCTCGCCGACCGTGCCGTCGGCATCCCCGAGTCGCTGCGCCGTGCCAAGGAGGAGGCCGAGCAGGCCGGGCGCACGGCCATAGCGGTCGCCTGGGACGGCCAGGCGCGTGCCGTGCTGGAAGTCGCGGACGCGGTGAAGGACACCAGCGCCGAGGCCGTGCGCCGGCTGCGCGCCCTGGGTCTGACGCCCGTCCTGCTCACCGGTGACAACGAGGCCGTCGCCCGCGCCGTCGCCGCCGAGGTCGGCATCGAACCCCGGCACGTCATCGCCGAGGTCCTGCCCGAGGACAAGGTCCAGGTCGTCAAGCGCCTCCAGGCCGAGGGCCGCAGCGTCGCCATGGTCGGCGACGGCGTCAACGACGCCGCCGCCCTCGCCCAGGCCGACCTCGGCCTGGCCATGGGCACCGGAACCGACGCCGCCATCGAAGCCGGCGACCTCACCCTCGTACGCGGCGACCTGCGCGCCGCCGCCGACGCCATCCGCCTCTCCCGCCGCACCCTCGCCACCATCAAGGGCAACCTCTTCTGGGCCTTCGCCTACAACATCGCCGCCCTCCCCCTGGCCGCCCTCGGCTACCTCAACCCCATGATCGCCGGCGCCGCCATGGCCTTCTCCTCCGTCTTCGTCGTCGGCAACAGCCTCCGCCTGCGCGGCTTCAAGGCCGCCTGATCCCGCGGGGGCGGCGGCCCGGCACAATGGGCACCATGGCCGCCGCACCGCCCCCGCACCCCGCCCACGACGAGCTGCTCCGCCGCTGGGCCGAGGCGGTGCGCGACGCGCTCGACGGGCGGCCCGCCGACCCGGACGCGCCGCCCGCCGAGCGGTACGCCGACGACCTGCTGCGGCGGTGGGCCGAGCCCCAGCGGCGGTACCACACCACCGACCACCTCCTGGCCGTCCTGCGCCGGGTGGACGAGCTGGCGGACCACGCGGGCGACCTCGCCGCCGTACGGCTCGCCGCCTGGTTCCACGACGCGGTGTACCTGCCCGACCGGGACACCAACGAGGAGCGCAGCGCCCGCCTCGCCGAGCGGGCCCTGCCCGAGCTGGGCGTCGGGCCGGACCGTACGGCGGAGGTCGCCCGGCTGGTGCGGCTCACCGTCACCCACGACCCGGCGCCCGGCGACCGCGACGGCGAGGTGCTGTGCGACGCGGACCTCGCCGTCCTCGCCGGGGGGCCGCAGGCGTACGCGGCGTACGCGGCGGCCGTGCGGGAGGAGTACGGGTTCGTGCCCGACGACGCGTTCCGCGAGGGCCGAGCCGCCGTCCTGCGGCAACTCCTCGCCCTGCCGCGGCTGTTCCGCACCCCGTACGGCGCCGCGCACTGGGAGCCCGCCGCCCGCCGCAACCTCGCCGTCGAACTGGGACTGCTCGACGCCTAGAGCCCGGTGGCGGACGCGCGGCGGGCCGTGGCGCGGCGGCCGCCGACCAGCAGCAGGACGGTCGCGAGCAGGAACAGCGGCCACGGCGTGGTGATGAGGATGACCGCGTCGACCAGGCCCCAGACGCCCAGCGTCCAGCCGATGAACGGCGGCGGGACGATGCCCCGGCGGTCCAGCCACAGGACGGTCAGGCCGACCACGACGAGCGGTGGGCCGAAGCTCTCCAGGGACAGCCACAGGGCGCTGTTGGCGGGGCTCATGTCGGAGAAGTCCGCGCCCCACAGCGCCCCGCTGAACCACTCCCCGGCATAGCGGGCGGCCCCCTCGTACGTCAGCGCGAGGACCGTGTGCGCGGCGCCCAGCAGGACGATGAGCCAGCCGGCGGTTCTGATCATGTGAATCCTCCCGTCCGGGTGCGGGCGCGGAGCCCGCTCACCCCCGGGAGCGGCGCTCCCCCCGCGAGTGCCGAGCCGCCGCGAGCGGCGATCCCCCCGCGAGCGCCGAGCCCCCGCGAGCGGCGATCCCCCGCGAGCGCCGAGCCGCCCCGCGAGCGGCGGCGCTTGTCCGCTGCTGCCGCGCCCGTGATGCCCCGTATGCGGACCCGGTGACGCCGGACCCTTTGCCGCGGCCCCGCCATGGGGCCGTTGTGGAACCCGTAGTTTTGGAACTGACGGTTTCGGTACTCCTGGTTTCGTATGATGCGCTCATGTCTGCGCGAAAGCAAGCGGGAAACCAGGGGGGCCGCCCCCGCGACAGCCGGGTCGACGTCGCCGTCGCCGCCGCCGTCCGCGAACTGCTGGCGGAGGTCGGGTACGCGCGGCTCACGATGGCGGAGGTGGCCTCGCGGGCGGGTGTGGGCAAGGCGGCGATCTACCGGCGCCACGCCACCAAACAGGAGATGATCTTCGATGTCCTGCTGCCGGACAGCTTCCTGGCCACGGCGCCCGACCGCGGATCGCTCCGCGCCGACCTGGCCGCCGTGCTCGCGGAGGTCGTGGACGGCATGGCCGCCCCGCCGCCGGGGACGATCCCGGGGCTGCTCGCCGACATCCACGCCGACCCCGCCCTGCGCGCCCGGTTCGAGGAGAAGTACCTCCACGCGCAGCGCCGGACCCTCACCGAGATCCTGGACCGCGCCGCCGCCCGCGGCGAGCTCGCCGCGCGCCCGGACCCCGCCGCCCTCAACGCCCTGCTCGTGGGGCCCGTCTTCGCGTGGCTGTTCCTGCTGTCCGAGTCCCCCGAGCGGCTGCCCGCCCTGGCCTCCGCGCTCCTCGACGCGGCCCTCGCCCTCGCGGCGCCGGGGGCGGGCCGGGAATCCTGATAGTCCCTGGGGTGTTGGCACCGGATATGCCCACCCACGACGATCATCCTTCCGCCCCGACCACCGCCACCGCGCCCGCGAAGGCCCGGATGCCGCTCGCCGTGTACATCCTCGGCCTGTCCGTCTTCGCGCTCGGCACCAGCGAGTTCATGCTCTCCGGGCTGCTGCCGCCCATCGCGGACGACATGGACGTGTCCATCCCGCAGGCCGGGCTCCTCATATCGGCCTTCGCCATCGGCATGGTTGTCGGCGCGCCGCTGCTCGCCGTCGCGACGCTGCGGCTGCCCCGCAAGACGACGCTCGTCGCGCTGATCACCACGTTCGGCATCGGCCAGGTCGCGGGCGCGCTCGCCCCCTCGTACGGGGTGCTGTTCGCGTCCCGCGTGGTGAGCGCGCTGGCGTGCGCCGGCTTCTGGGCGGTCGGCGCGGCCGTCGCCATCGCCATGGTCCAGCCGGGCGCGCGGGCCCGTGCGATGGCCGTCATGATCGGCGGCCTGTCCATCGCCAATGTGCTGGGCGTCCCCGCCGGCGCGTTCCTCGGCGAACACCTCGGCTGGCGTTCGGCGTTCTGGGCGGTCGGCGCCGCCTCCGCCGTGGCCCTGGTCGGCGTGGTCACCCGCATCCCGCGCATCCCGCTGCCCGAGCGGAGGCCGCAGCTGCGGCGCGAGCTGACGATCTACCGCGACCGGCAGGTGTGGCTCGCCGTCGTCGTCACCGCGCTCGCGGCGGGCGGCGTCTTCTGCGCGTTCTCGTACCTGGCTCCGCTGCTCACCGACGTGGCCGGTCTCGACTCCGGGTGGGTGCCGACGGTGCTCGGCCTGTTCGGGGTCGGCGCGCTGGTCGGGACGACCGTCGGCGGCCGGGTCGCCGACGCGCACCTGTTCGGGGTGCTGCTGAGCGGCATCGCGGCGTCCACGGTCCTGCTGGCCGCGCTGGCGCTGTTCGCCGGGAGCCCGGTCGCCGCGGTGGCGCTGTCGTTCCTGCTGGGCGTGTCCGCGTTCTACACGGCGCCCGCGCTGAACGCCCGGATGTTCAACGTGGCCGGTGCCGCCCCGACCCTGGCGGGCGCCACGACGACCGCCGCGTTCAACCTGGGCAACACCGGCGGCCCCTGGCTCGGCGGCACGGTCATCGACGCGGGCCTCGGCTTCCCGGCGACCGCGTGGGCGGGCGCCGCGATGACGCTCGTCGCGCTGGCGGCCGTGGCCGTGGCGCTGCGGCTGCACCGCCGGGAGGCCCGTACGCCCAGCCGGATCGTCATGGGCGCGACCACGACCCGGCCCGCCGGCGCGGACGGCGCCGGGGCGCGGGACGCGCAGGGCGCCGGGCCCGAAGGCGGCGTGTGCGTCACGGGGAAGGCGCAGGACGCCGTTTAGGGCGGCGCAGCCCCGCCGCGGTGAGGCGCCGTACGAGTTCCTTCGAACCGACCTCGACGGCGCCCGCCGCCACCGCGTCCCCGTACGGCTCGGACGGGATGTCGTAGTGGTCGCCGTCGAACGCGCGCGGCGGGCAGCCGATCGCCGCCGCCCCCGCGTGCAGCTCCTCGAACGACACGTCGCTGATCAGGTGCGACCACATGCGGCCGTGCCCCGGCCAGTTCGGCGGGTCGATGTACAGCGTCACGTCAGACCGCCCACCGGGGCGACCACCACCCCGGCCCGCCCGCACACCCAGTGCGGGTCCGGGCCGAGCTCCGGCTCCACGTCCAGCGCGTGCGGATCGCCCTGGTCGCACACCGGGCACAGGGGCCAGCGCCCGTACCGCTCCAGCAGCGCGTCCTGCACGTCCTGCGCGACGAGGCCGGCGACGTACGCGAGGCCGTCCGGCCACTGCTCGACCCACCACCGGCGCCGCGCGACCGCGTCCTCGACCAGCGACACGATCTCCGCCTCGGCGACGTTCCGGGCGGACAGGTCGGCGAGGACCAGCGCGCGTGCGGCGTGCAGCGCCTGCTCCAGGGGGTCCAGCTCGTTCATACCGCCATTCTGACGCGCGGGGTTGACGGTCACCATCGCTGAAAATACGTTTCAAGCGTGACCGAGGACCTGAAGGAAACTTTCACCGACGGCCCGGTGGACGGCAGTCCCACCCCGCCGCCCGGTACGGGCCGGGGCGCCCCCGCCCGCACGGCCCCGGCCGGCAGCGGCCCGGCCTGGGCGCCCGCGGGCACGGGCGCCGCCCCCGACGCGCTCGCCGCCAAGGTGCGCACCCTCGCCCCGTCCATGACCCGGTCCATGCAGCGCGTCGCCGAAGCCGTCGCGTCCGACCCGGCCGGGTGCGCCGCGCTCACCGTCACCGGCCTCGCCGAACGCACCGGCACCAGCGAGGCGACCGTCGTCCGCACCGCCCGCCTCCTCGGCTACCCCGGCTACCGGGACCTGCGCCTCGCCCTCGCCGGGCTGGCCGCGCAGCGCACCTCGGGCCGCGCCCCCGCGGTCACCTCCGACATCGCCGTGGACGACCCGATCGAGGCGGTCGTCGCCAAGCTCGCCCGCGACGAGCAGCAGACCCTCGCGGACACGGCCGCCGCCCTGGACACGGCCCAGCTCGCGGCGGCCGTGACCGCGCTCGCGGAGGCCCGCCGCACCGACGTGTACGGGATCGGCGCCTCGGGCCTGGTCGCGCAGGACCTGGCGCAGAAGCTGCTCCGCATAGGGCTGGTCGCCCACGCCCACAGCGATCCGCACGTCGCCGTCACGGGCGCGGTGCAGCTGCGCTCCGGGGACGTGGCCGTGGCCATCACCCACTCGGGCGCCACATCGGACGTGATCGAACCGCTGCGCGTCGCCTTCGAGCGGGGCGCGACCACCATCGCGATCACCGGCCGCCCGGACGGCCCCGTCGCGCAGTACGCCGACCACGTGCTGACCACGTCCACCGGCCGCGAGACCGAGCTGCGCCCGGCCGCCATGTCGTCCCGAACAAGCCAACTGCTGGTGGTGGACTGCCTGTTCACCGGCGTCACGCAGCGGACGTACGCGACGGCCGCGCCCGCGCTGTCCGCCTCGTACGAGGCGCTCGCCCACCGCCGCGCGCCCCGCCAGCGCACGAACCCGCGCTGACCGGCCGCGCACACCCGGCCCGCCCGCAGCGACCACAGCCCGCCGACCGCCCGCCACGACCGCCTCCGCACCGGGAGAGCCGCGCATGAACGACCCCGTCCGGGACCCCGCCGCACTCCGCACCCAGCTCGGCGCCCTCACCACCGAGGAGTTCCGCCCCGACCTGGCGGACATCGACACGCGGCCCACCCTCGACATCGCCCGCGCCATGAACGCGGGCGACCGGGCCGTACCCGACGCGGTCGCCGCGCAGCTGCCCCGGATCGCCGCCGCCGTCGACGCGATCGCGCCCCGCATGGCGCGCGGCGGACGCCTGGTCTACGCGGGCGCGGGAACGGCTGGGCGGCTCGGCGTGCTCGACGCCAGCGAGTGCCCGCCGACCTTCAACGCCGACCCCTCGCAGGTCGTCGGCCTCATCGCGGGCGGCCCCGACGCGCTCGTCCGGTCGGTGGAGGGCGCGGAGGACTCGGCGGACCTCGCGCACGGCGACCTCAAGGCGCTCGGGCTCACCCCGGACGACACGGTGGTGGGCGTCTCCGCGTCGGGCCGCACCCCCTACGCGGTGGGCGCCGTCCGGTACGCGCGGGACGCGGGCGCCCTCACCGTGGGCCTGGCCTGCAACGCGGACAGCGAGCTCGCGGCGGCGGCGGACCTGGCGATCGAGGTGGTCGTCGGACCCGAGTTCATCAGCGGCTCGACACGCCTGAAGGCCGGTACGGCGCAGAAGCTCGTCCTCAACATGATCTCGACGATCACGATGATCCGCCTCGGCAAGACGTACGGGAACCTGATGGTGGACGTCCGGGCCACCAACGCCAAACTGCGGGCCCGCTCGCACCGCATCGTCGCGCAGGCCACGGGCGCCGCCGACGAGGAGATAGCCCGCGCGCTGGAGGCGACGGGCGGCGAGGTGAAGCACGCCATCCTCGTCCTGCTGGCCGGGGTGGACGCCCCGACCGCCGCGCGCCTCCTCGTGGAGCACCACGGTCATCTGCGCGCCGCGCTGGCAGCGGCGGCCCCCTGACGCACCACCCGCACGCGAGGCCCCCCACATGACGACAACCGAAGACCCCCGCAAGCCGGACCCGTCCAAGGGCCCGTCCGACCCGCGCTCCACCGCCGCCGCGCTCCTCCCCCTCGTCGGCGGCGCCGCCAACGTCGCGTCCGTCGCGCACTGCATGACCCGCCTGCGCCTCACCCTCCACGACCGCGCCGCCGTGCGGGACGCGCAGGTGCGCGCCCACCCGGCCGTGCTGGGCGTGGTGGAGGACGGGGCGACGTACCAGATCGTGCTGGGCCCCGGCACGGTCGCGCGGGTCACGCCCGAGTTCCAGGCCCTCGTCGCGTCGGCCGCGCCCCCGCAGGGCCCGACGCCGCCCCGCGCCCCGGCGGGCACGCCGCCCGAGGGCCGGCCGGTCCGCCGCGCCCTGCGCCGGATCGCGAACGTCTTCGTGCCGCTCATCCCCGCCCTCATCGGCTGCGGCGTGATCGCCGGGCTGAACGGCCTGCTGGTCAACCTGGGCGCGCTGCCCTCCCTCACCCCCGCCCTCACCGCGATCGCGTCCGGGTTCATGGCGCTGATCGCGGTGTTCGTCGGCTACAACACGGCGCAGGAGTTCGGCGGTACGCCCGTCCTCGGCGGGGCCGTCGCGGCGATCGTCGTGTACGCGGGCGTGGCGAAGGTCGAGGTGTTCGGGCAGCAGCTGTCGCCGGGGCAGGGCGGGGTGCTGGGCGCGCTCGCGGCGGCGTTCCTGGCGACGCGCGTGGAGCGCTGGTGCCGCCACCGCGTGCCGGAGGCGCTGGACGTGCTGGTCACGCCCACGCTGACGGTCCTCGTCGCGGGCCTGGCGACGGTGTACGGGCTGATGTACGCGGCGGGGAAGGTCGCCTCGGCCATCGGCACGGCCGCCGACGGGCTCCTCGCGCACGGCGGGGCGGCGGCCGGGTTCGTGCTGGGCGGCCTGTTCCTGCCGCTGGTGATGCTGGGCCTGCACCAGGCGCTGATCCCGCTGCACGCGACGCTGATCGAGCAGCAGGGGTACACGGTGCTGCTGCCGGTCCTCGCGATGGCGGGCGCCGGCCAGGTCGGCGCGGCGCTCGCCGTGTACGTGCGGCTGCGCCGGGCGGAGGGCCTGCGCCGCACGATCCGCTCGGCGCTCCCGGCGGGGCTGCTGGGCGTGGGGGAGCCGCTGATCTACGGCGTGACGCTGCCGCTGGGCCGCCCGTTCGTGACGGCGTGCGTGGGCGGGGCGGTCGGCGGCGGCGTCGTGGGCCTGTTCGGGATGTGGGGCGACACGGTCGGCTCGACGGCCATCGGCCCGTCCGGCTGGGCGCTGTTCCCGCTGCTGGACGGGCCGGGCGGCCCGCTCGCGACGGTCGCGGCGTACGCGTCGGGCCTGCTCGCCGGGTACGCGGCCGGTTTCGTGGCGACGTACTTCTTCGGCCTGCGGAACGTGACGGTGCCGGAGCGGGTCGGCGGCGCGGCGCCCGACGGGCCGGGGCCCGGATGAAAGGCCCGCCGGACGCGCGTCCCGGGCCGCGGGACCCTTCCCCGCCTCCCACCCGCGTCGGCAACGCTCCGGGTCAATGCGCCTAGGCTGGCCCCATGTTCGTCATGGAGCTGACCTACACCGCGCCGCTCGACCGCGTCGACGCCCTCCTCGAGGCCCATGTGGCGTGGCTGGAGGCCCGGTACGAGGAGGGCACGGTCATCGCGTCCGGCCGGAAGCGGCCTCGCGACGGGGGTGTGATCCTCGCCGTCGGGGACGACCGCGCCGAGATCGAGAGGGTCGCGGCGACCGACCCGTTCGTCACGGGCGGGGTGTGCGCCTACCGGATCACCGAGTTCGTCGCCACGAAGACCGCTCCCGAACTGGCGCGCTACCGGCAGGCCCCGCCCGCGGGGTGACGGGTCACGCGGCCCCCGGCGCGCCGGCGGCCGTACCGGTCAGGGGCGCGGACGGAGCCAGTCGCGGGCGGCGGCGAGGGTCACCCCGGTGTCGTCGCTCCAGGAGCAGACCTCCAGCCAGGCGAGGTGGCCGTCCCGCGCGAAGACCAGGACCTCGCCGGGGTACTCGCCGGTCGCGGTGACGAGCGCGGCCCCGGCCGCCACGACGGTGCCGGGGCCGGTGGGCGCGGGCTCGGCCGCGTCGGTGTCGAGCGCGAAGTACGCGGTGCCGCACCCGCAGCCGCAGCGGGCGGACACGCTCAGGTGCGGGACCTGCCGGAGGAGCGCGGCGTGCGCCGGATCGCCCGCGTCCAGCAGCGCGGCGAGCACGTCAGCCACGTCGTCGGGCAGCCTCCCGGTCATCCCGCCACCGTATCCGAACGCACGGGCCGGGCCCGGGCGGCCCCGTTCGCCGTCCCTGCGAGGGGTGTTCGCCGCCCGGCGGCTCCGACTGCCGCACCCGCAACGGACGTCGGCCGCCCCGGGGGCGCCGATTGCCGCCCGGCAACGGACGTCGGCGGCCCGGGTGCGCCGATTGCCGTACCGGCAACGGATGTTGGCCGTCCGGGGGCGCCGGGAGCAGCCTGGTCGCGGGCAACTGCCGAGCGACGACAACGGGAGGCCGCACCATGACGTACGACGTCCGCACCGGGCCCCGCGGCGACGCGCCGCCGAACGACCGCGTCCACCACGTCCCGGCCGCCGCGCGGGAGGCGCACGCCGGGCCGGCCGGAGGCCCCGCCGTGCACCCGGCGATCAGCGGCGGCACCACCGGGTCCAGGCGGCTGTGGATGGGCCTGGTGGTCAACCCGCCGCTCAGCGCGACCGACGACCACCACCACGGCGACTCCGAGGCGGGCATCTACGTGGTGAGCGGCCACCCGGTGTTCGTGTACCACGACGGGGTTCGGGAGGTGCGGCTCCAGGGTGGGCCGGGGGACTTCTTCCTCGTGCCGCCGTACGTGCCGCACCGCGAGGAGAACCCCGACCCGGACGAGCCCGTTGTCGTGGTGATCGCCCGCACCACGCAGGAGCCGGTCAAGGTGTCCGTGCCGAAGCTGTACCGCCTCGGCCACGGCCCGGACGGCGCCTGACCGGCCCGGCGCGCCCAGCCCCGCACGGGAGACGCCCCGGTCCGGACAGCGGGGGCGGCGTCCGCACCCGCGGTGTCCGGACCGGCGGGACAGCGGGGGCGGCTCAGCCCCACTGGCCGGGCTGGTAGTCGCCGCCCGGCTGGCGGATGACGGCGTTGACCCGGTTGTACGCGTTGATCAGGGCGATCAGCGCGACCAGCGCGGCGAGCTGCTCCTCGTCGAAGTGCCGCGCGGCCTCGGCCCACGCCTCGTCGGTGACGCCCCCGGCGGCGTCCGCGGTCCGGGTGCCCTGCTCGGTCAGCGCCAGCGCGGCGCGCTCGGCCTCCGTGAAGACGTTGGCCTCCCGCCACACGGCGACGAGGTTCAGCCGCGTCTGCGTCTCCCCGGCGTGGGCGGCGTCCTTGGTGTGCATGTCGGTGCAGACGGCGCAGCCGTTGATCTGGCTGGCGCGGATCTTCACCAGCTCCTGAACGGTGGCGGGCAGCGGCGACTCGGTGACCACGCGGCCGGCCGTGTTGATGTGCCGCAGGAACTTCGCGCCGACGGTGCTGCCGTAGAAGTCGAGACGGGCGTCCATGGTGAACTCCTGAGGAAGAGGCGTCAGTTGCTTGCACCCGGATGACCCGCGGGACGACATGATCGTGACAGCACGCGAATGTGACCTGCGCCACACGTGATGCGGTGGCGTCGGGGTGTCGCGATGAACCAGGGCGTCCCCCGCCCGATGGCGGTCGCCGCGGTGCCCGCCCTCGTACCACTGGTCGTGCCGCCCCGCCAGGTTCTGAGCAGGGGCTGATCGCCCAATCGGGTGCTGTTTGCGGGGGTTGAGTTCTCCTTGACCGGTATGTGCCCCATGCTGGCCGGGCCGATCAGCATGATCACGGGAAGGATCCGGCCGATGACCATCGCCGCACAGGACACCATCACCGCCAAGCTGGAGCGTCAGTTCGACCTGCTGGACGCCGACAAGGACGGCCGCGTGAACGGGGCGGAGTTCGCGACGATCGCCGACCGCTTCATCAAGGCCTACGGGCTCTCCGAGGACGACCACCGCGCCCGCTGCCTGCGGGCGATCAACGCGATGTACTGGGCCGAGCTGGTCCGCCACGTGGGCGCCGAGGGCAACGAGCTGGCGAAGGACGAGTTCGTCGTGGCCAGCCGGCTGGCGTCCATCGACAGCAGCCGCCTCAACGTGGTCGACGGCCTCGCCCGCACCACGTTCGACGTCATCGACGTCGACGGCGACCTCCAGATCAGCAAGGAGGAGTTCCTCCGCTTCCAGAGGGACGTGTGGGCGGTCGAGGCACCCGAGGCCATGGACGTCTTCGACAGGGTGGACATCGACGGCGACGGGTCGATCAGCCACATGGAGTTCATCCGCACGGTCCGCGAGTACTTCCTGTCGATGGACCCGGAGGCGCCGGGCAGCATGATCTTCGGCCGGGTCTGATCCCGGCCCCCGCGGCCCGCACATGACGGCGGCGGCAACACGCCCGCCGCCGTCGCTTCCGCCCCCGGCCCCCGCCTCGTACGCAGGCACCCCGCACCCCGCAGCGGCCCCGCCCGCTCACCGCCCCCGCACCTCGCAGCGGCCCCCGCCCGGTGGCGTGAACGCGGCGGCGGGATATCGTCCCTCTCGCGGCGCGTCGAGCCTTCCTCCGTGCCGCTCAGGGAGGGAACACATGCGCGTACCACTGCTGCGGCGCCTGGCCACGCTGGCCACGACGCTGGGGCTCACCTCGCTCGGGCTCCTCGGCGCCGGAGCGGCACCCGCACAGGCGGCGATCAGCGACTGCCCGTCGGGCTACTTCTGCGCCTGGAAGTCCGACAACGGCACGGGCACCATGTTCAAGACGAACAAGGACCTGGCCACGCTCGGCACCTGGGACAACTCGTTCCGCTCGGTCGTCAACCACACCAGCAAGTACGCCTGCGTGTACGACGAGCCGAACCACGACACGTCCGGCATGGTCGGCGTGTGGGACCCGGACCCGGCCGGCACCGAATGGGGCTACGAGCACGGCACGGTCAGCTCGATCAGGCTCGTCGCCACCTCGCGCGAGTGCGCCTACCAGCCCTACCCCAAGTGGTACTCCGGGCCCGCCCCCACCGCCCAGGGCTTCGGCGACATGAACGCCGACCGCAAGGCCGACGTCCTCGTACGGGACCGGGCCGGCCGCCTGTGGTTCCTGCCCGGCGACGGCACGGGCCGGCTCATCGGCAGCAGCGGCTGGAACGTCTTCAACGCCCTCGTCCGGCACGGCGACTACAGCGGTGACGGCCGCGAGGACGTCATCGCCCGCGAGGCGGCCACCGGCCGGCTGTGGCTGTACCCCGGCACCGGCACGGGCGCCCTCGGCGCGCGCAAGCTGATCGGCAACAGCGGCTGGAACGCCATGAGCCGCCTCGTCGGCTACGGCGACCTGTCCGGTGACGGGCGCACCGACCTGCTGGCCGTCGAGAAGTCCACCGGCCGGCTGTGGATGTACCCCGGTACGTCCACGGGCACCCTCGGCGCCCGCAAGCTGCTCGGCAACGGCGGCTGGAACGCCATGAACGCCCTCGTCGGCGCGGGCGACATGAACAGCGACGGCCGTCCCGACCTGATCGCCCGCGAGGCGTCCACGGGCAAACTGTGGCTGTACCCGGGCACCGGCACGGGAACGGTCGGCGCGCGCGTGCTGGTCGGCTCCGGCGGCTGGAACGTCATGGAGAACATCCTCGGCCTGGGCGACTTCACCGGCGACGGCCACGCCGACCTGGCCACGTCCACGCACAGCAGCTTCGTGAACGAGGCGTGCCGGGGCGTCGGCTGCCACCTCGTCTACACGGGCCGGGGCACCGGCTCGCTGAACCCGGGCGAGGTCGTCGCCGACGACTGGCACCACCTGAACGGCATCTTCTGACCGAGCCGACACGAGAGAGGGCCTCCGCGACAGCAGCGGGGGCCCTCTGTCGGGTTCACGGCGTCCGGCGCACGCTGTCCCGCCCGAGCGCGCTGTCGGTGGCGTTCCCGAGGACGACGGTGCTGTCCCGGGCGGCGCTCACATCGGACGGCCGGGTGGTGTCCCGGCCACCGGGCGGCGGCGCGGGCGCCGGCGGGGCCACGACCTGCGAGCCCGCACCGATGGCGCTGCTGTTCGCGTCGCCGTCGACGACGACGGCACCCGGGCCCGCGCGGAGCCGCCGCCCGCCGTCGCCCCGGCCGGTCCGGGCCAGGGCCACCACCGACACGACGAGGCCCAGCAGCGCCGCGCTCGCCCCGACGACGCTCGCGACCCGGTCCGCCGTGTCCAGGTCCCCCCACACGGCGACCCCGGCCAGCACCGCGGCCCCGGCTCCCGCGACCACCGCCAGCGCCCACAGCGCGGGCCGTACCCAGTGCGTCATCGTGTTCCCTCCTCGGTGCGCGGCTGCCCCCCGGTCCTGCGGAACCTGGCGGCGAGACGTCCACGGACACCCGCGGGCCCCTCGGCGGCGGTCTCCCGCTCCCAGCCGGCCAGCAGGGAGCCGTACGCCTCCGTCCACGGGTGCTCCTCCCCCTGCACCCGTCTGACGCCGTGTACCGCTGCCCGCATGTGCTCCAGCGCCTCCTGCCGGTGTCCCGTCTCCCACAGGGAGAGGGCGAGGCCCGCGCGGGTGGTCAGCGTGTCCGGATGGTCGGCGCCCCGGACGTGCCCCTGGTCCGCCAGCGCCTGCCGGAACACGGGGACGGCCTCGGCGAAACGGGAGGCGCCCAGATAGGCGTTGCCCAGGCACAGCCCGGCCTCCAGCGTGAGGTTGTGCTCGGGGCCGAACCTGTCCCGGCAGCGGGCCAACAGCGGCTCCGCCCGTTCGATGAGCCGCTCCGACTGCCCGGCGGCGCCGTACGCGAGGGTCACGTCGATCTCGGAGCGGACGATGTCGGGGTCGTCCGGGTCGAGGACGGCCCTGCGCGCGGTGAGCACCTGCTCGAACATCATCACGGCCAGCTCCGGTTGCCCGGCCGCCAGGCACCAGCCGGCCAGCTCGCTGTAGGCGCGCAGTGCCTCCGGGTGCTGCCGCCCGTACTGCTCGTTGAACTCGTTCGCGAGCCGGAGGGACAGCTCGAGACCCTCGTGGTGCTTCCCGGCCGAGCGCAGCGCCTTCGCCAGACGGAACCGCGCCATGCCGGTCAGATGGGCCTCCGACCCGAGCCGCCGCTCGTACTCCCCGGTGGCCGTCCGCCAGAAGGCGAGCGCGTCGTGCACCATCTCCGTGTCCAGCAGGCTGTCGCCCAGCGGGAACAGCACCGTATGGGCCCCGGCCGTCCACAGCCGTTCCCCGGCGGTCTCGATCAGTTCCCGCCCGTTGGCGCGCAGCACCGCGTGGAGATCGCGCTCCACCAGGTCCACGTCCGCCCACGCCTCGTGGAGGGCGCCCGACGCGGTGGCGACGGCCTCGTCGAGCCGTTCGTCCGGCACCGTCTCGCGCACGGCCCGAGCGGTCAGGGCGTGGATGCGCACGGTGTGGGTGCTGCTGGTGGTGTCGTGGCTGATCAGGCCGTACCGGTGAAGGAGGCGCAGCGCCTGGTCGACCTGCGTCTGGGTGACCGCCACCGCCGCCGCCTGGTCGCGCAGGAGGTGCGGCGCGTGTTCCTGGATCGTGCGGTACAGCGCCCGGCCGAGATGCGCGTGGACGCGAGGCGTGGCCCACAGCGACGCCGGCTGCCCCGCCGGGTCGAGGTGGGCGGCCACCTGGAGCGCGGCGCGCGCGTGGGGGCCCTGCGGGTCCCGGTCGGTGGCCTCCAGGGCCAGCAGCAGCGCGGTCGTGACCTGCCGCCCGTACTTGTCGGTGTCAGCCCAGGGCGGCAGTACGGCGTCCAGGCGGGCCTCGCGGTCCCGGAACAGCTCCAGGTACCTGCCGCAGGAGGTCTCCTCGCGGACCATGTACGCCGCCGCGTGCCCCAGCCCCAGGGGCAGATGGCCGAGCGCGGCGGCGAGGGCCTCCGTCCGGTCGTCGAGGAGGTGCGCCTTGCCGTCGTGGGTGAGCCGGTCGGTGAGGTAGGCCGTGGCTTCGGCGGACGTGTACGGGCCGACGTGGATGGCGGCCCGGCCCTGCCCGGTCAGTTTCGGCTCGTCGCGCAGCCGGGTGGTGGCCACGACCTGGCCGTTGCCCCGCGCGGGGTTGGGCCACCAGCCGGACACGGCGTCGGGGTCGGTGACGTCGTCCAGGACGACGAGCCAGCGGCGCGAGGTGGCGGCGAGCCAGTTCAGGAAGGCCCGCGCGTCGGCCTTCGGGTCCTCCCCTTCGGCACCCGGCACCCGGGCGAGCCGCGCCGCCTCGCTGTACGCCGCCACGATCTGCGCGGCGTCACCCGCCGACACCCACAGCACCAGATCCACACCGTCCGCGTACGCCGCCTGGGCGTGCGCGGCCGCCAACTGCGTCTTGCCGGTGCCGCCTTCCCCCACCAGCACGTGAGCGGACGGCCGTTGCCCGGCCCCCTGGGGCGGCCGCTCCAGCGCCTGCCGCAGCTCGGGGCGCGGCTGCAACGCGGACGCGGTGAGCGGTAACTCACCGACCGGGAGGGGCCATTCGACGGGCGGCTCCTGCCCGACGTAGGTCACGTGGACGGAGCTGTGGGGGCCGTTGGCGCTGAGGTGGCTGTTCCCCTGGATGTTCACCTTGTTGGGGCCGTGATCGTGGCCGGCCTTCTTCCGGTTCCTTCTCCACACCGCGGCCCCCGCTCCCGTCGCCCTGCCCCCCCTGCCGGTACGTCCACGGTAACGCCGTACGGCGGCACGGCGCGGGCACTCGACCGAAGACGAACGAGCGCCCGCGCGGCGGCGGTTCAGCGCACGGTACGGAGGAACGCGCCCCACGCCTCGGGCGCGACGGCCAGCCCGGGACGGGCGGTGTCCTTGGAGTCCCGGACGTGGACGGCGTGGGGACAGGCGGCGACCTCGACGCAGTTGCCGCCGTTCGGGAGGCTGTGGGAGGACTTGTGCCAATCGAAGGCGACTTCGACGCATTCGCCGCCGCTCGGGACGCTGTAGCTGCTCTTGAACCAGGTGAGGTTGTTCGTCATAGACCTTGTGCCACCTCTTCGATGAATTGTACGGATGCTTCGGGAGGGAGGGCTTGCGCCCGCAGGGTGCTGTAACGCATGAACATGTCGCCCAGGGCGGGCTGTTCGCTGATGAAATAGCGTCCGCTCTGTCCTTCGACGTATCCGAGTTGACCTTGGCGCTCGGCCGTCTCCAGCAGCACGAAGGGCCCGTTCAGGCCGGCATGGATCTCACGGTCCTCTGGCATCACCTGGACCGTGACGTTGGGCAAACGAGCGATGTCGAGCAGGTGTGTCAAACAGTCCTTGAGTACCTCCCGGCCACCGATGGGACGGGTCAGACAGGTCTTTTCCAGGACGTACGTGATGATGGGGCGCGGCTTTCTGTTGTACACGTCCTGACGCGCCATGCGTTCGGCGACCAAGGCTTCCGCCTGCTCCTCGTCCCACGCCGGGATGTGGCAGGCGAAGACGGCCTCGGCATAGCGCGGGCTCTGGAGGAGGCCGGGGATGACATCCGTGGAGAACATGTGGATGCCCGCCGCCTTCTTTTCCTCCTCCATGTAGTCCTCCCACCACGCTGGCACGCTGCTCGCGGTGATGGTCTCCGCGACCGCCTTCAGTGCACCTTGTGCACCGAGCAGTGCGTCCGCCAGCTCCACGAAGCGCTCCTTCGGCCTGCGCTCCCCCTTTTCGACCATTGCGACTTGGGACTTGGAGTACGAGGTGTGCTTGCCGAGCGCTTCCATCGTGACCCCGGCCCGTTCCCGATGGAACTTCAGTAGCCGCCCGAATGCGACGGCGGCACCAGCCGGTCCCTTGCTCGGCCTCTTGCCGTTGTTCACAGAGTTCACCGTCCATTTCCCCAGGTACACACCCCTGCACGAACGCCGTGTGGCGCTGGTCACAGTGAAGCGCAGCTTGCAAGCTGGTCGCATGAACTTCCCCAAGCCACTTGACACGGCGCCCTCTTGGGTCCCTGCCTCCGGCCACGCGTTGCGGCACGCGGGCGTGCATTTCGACGCGGTGCGGATCGCGGGAGTGCTCGCGGAGGACGTGGCGTACCGGCTGATGACGTACACCGACTTCCAGGCGGGGCCCATCGTCCGGGAGCTGACGGGGCGCCGGTACATGTACTTCCTGGTGCCGCCCGGCACGGCGGGGGCGCACCGGTGGCCGCCCGGTGAGACGCGGACGCTGACGCGGGGCAGCGGGTGCGCGGCGTACGTGGGGATCCCGGCGTTCGACGGGCTGACGTGGCCGCTGGACTGGAGGTCGCGGCCGACGGTGGCGATGCCGTTCGTGGAGCCGGACCTGCTGCACCTGCACGTCACGGAGGCGTGCGCGGAGCACGCGGCCCCGGCCGGAGAGCGGGGCGCGTAGCGCCGCCGGGGCGCGAAGGTGGTGGACGGCGGCATGCAGCGCTGCCGCCGCGCCTACCCGTACATGTGTCAGCAGCGCCAGCGGTGGACGGTGCCGCCGTCGGCGGTGAGCCACGTACCAGTAGTTGTCAGGCAAGGCTGAGTCGGTTCAAGTGCCGGGTCACGGTGCGGCCGTTGATCCGGTGGCCCAGGTCGGCGAGTTCATCGGTGATGCGTTGGGCCGACCATGTGTGTGCGCGCCGCCAGGTCTCGATGTGCTCTATGACCCATGTAGGTGTCGCCTGCGGACTCCGATGCGCGGTCTTGAAGTCCGGCGTCACCGTGATGTCGCCACCGGTTGACCCACTTCGACGCGCACGCCCGCGAGATTCCCATCTCGGCGGCCACGTGTGCGATAGGCCGGTTCTTGCATCGCTCGACCAAACGTCGTCGTCCTTCCATGCTGAGCGGCGCGTTCGCATGGGTCGTGCCTTGACCTCGCCGGAGCGGTTTGGCGGCACGCAATGCATGGTCTCCCGATCGGTTCAGATCTCTGCGGTCACGGCAGGCCGGACGGACTGGTCCGATTCCGCTTCTGACGCGTCATCGGGTGCACTGCGTCGCAAGTACGGGCTGGCCAGGGCGGGCAGGGTGGCGGCGATTGCCAGGACTGCCAGGCCGACCCCGAGGACGACCGGTGCTCGCAAGCCATGCGGCGGAATGAGCGCGGAGCCGACAGCGGACCCGATGATGACGCCGAGGGTGATGAACGAGCCATGGATCGTGTTCACCAGTGGTGCGGTGTTTCCTGCACGCTGGATGCGGACAACCATGGCGGGGTTCATGGTGACGCCGACCAGGCCGATGCCGAGCATGAACACCAGCGCCAGTGACGGAATGTCGGTGAAGAGCGCGAAGCCGGTGAGGAAGAGGGCGTTCAGCGCGGTGCCGAACAGCAGCGTGGAGATCGTGTGCTTGTCGGCCAGGCGGCCGACGACGAGATTCCCCACCAGGGTCGCCGCTCCGTAGATGAGCAAGAGTACGGGCACGAGGCTGTCCGGGAAGCCGGTGATTTCGGTGAGGATCGGGGTGAAGAAGCTGAATGCCGAGAACGTCGCTCCGATGATGAGCGTGCTGGAGGCGAGGGCGAGCAAGAACTGCGGCTTTCGCAGCACAGCCAGATTCGAACGGGTCGATGCGGCGGGCTCAACACCGCCGCCGGCCGGTGCGGCGGGGTTCGACACGAAGGCCAGCGTCAGGATGGCGGCGACCAGGGTGATCGCTGAGATCGTCCAGAACGCGGTCTGCCAGCCGAACCGGCCACCGACGAAGATCGCGAGCGGCAGGCCGAGCAGAGTCCCGAGCATCAGCCCGTTCATGACGACAGCGACCGCGCGTCCGCGCACCCGCTCGTCGACCAATTGGACGCCCATCGAGACCGAGACACCGAAGAACGCCTGCGAGGCGGCCCCGCTGATGATCCGGGCGAGGACCATCATCGGATACCCGGTCGCGAGCGCTGCGATGACGTTGCCGACGAGGAAGATCGCGAAGATGGTCATGAGCGCGCTCTTCGGCGGAACCTTGAGCAGGGCATAGGTGAGCAGTGGGCCTCCGACGGCCATCGCGACGGCGAAGATCGTCACGAGGTAGCCGATCTGCGGGATCCCGGTGCCGAGACCTTCCGCGAGCTGGGGCATGAGGCCTGCGACGGTGAACTCGCTGGTCACCATCGCGAACACCCCGGCGGTGAGGACGTACACCGCGGGTGGGACGGCCTTCTTCACGGCTGGTGCTGTTGCTGTGTTCAAGAGAGACCCTTTCTGTACTCCGTTATCCAAAATGCAGGCATGAAGAAGCGCCGCCGGGCAGCGGTGCTGTCAGTGCAGGAGGGAGCTCAATCCGGCCAGGGCGATCCGGCGGAGCGTCTCGACGTCGACGCCGGTCTGTGCGGTCACGCGCAGGCCCGAGATGACGGTACTGACGAGCACCGCCCCGTCGTCGGGATCTACGTCTTCGGCGATCGACCCGTCGACCTGGCCGGCCCGGATCGCTCCGGACAGAAGGGAGAGCCTCGCGCGTAGGTCGCGGTCGAGGATCCGGGCCACGCGCTCGTCCCGCTCGCGCAGGTCCGGGTTCATGAGGCTCTGTACGACCATGCAGCCGGCCGCGTGGCCGCGGTTCGCCGCCTGCAGCTCCTCGTCCACTACGACGTCGACGAGGGTGCGCAACCTCTCTGCGCCCGTCATTTCGTCGTCGGTGAGGATCGTCGATTGGCGCGCTCCGGTCGTCGCGACGTAGTGCTGCAAGGCCCGCACGAACAACTCATCCTTGGAGGTGAACGCGTTGTACAGGCTGCTGCGGCGCACGCCCGCCGCCTCGCAAAGCTGCTCGGTCGAGGTCTCGGCGAAGCCGTGCACGCGGAACTCACGCGCCGCGGCGTCAAGCACTGCGGTCTCGTCGAACGTGCGTGGTCTGGCCATGAGGCGAGCCTAGCACGTTTTGGATGACAGAATCCATAACGCCTGCTTCGTAGCCCGAGACGCCGCGCCGACCGTCACCAACCTCCTGCCCCGCAAGGCGACGGCCCAGGTGCGTCCCTCGCGCACGAGCCACTGGAGCCCGCCCGCGGTCTCCGCCGGTCCGGCGAGCTCGGCGGACGCGGTGGCCTCCGCCGATGTCGAGGATGCGTGCGTCGTCATCTTCCTGTCCCAGGGGGCGGCCGGTCAGGGGCTCAGGCGCCTACCGTGCCGTCGATGGCCTCGCGGAGGAAGTCGGCATGGCCGTTGTGGCGGCCGTACTCCAGGAGGACATGGGTCATCACCATGCGCAGGGAGACCTCCGCGTCCCAGCGCGGCTGGTGTCCGGTGAGGTCCAGCGACGCGGCCTCCCGCTCGATGCGGCGGGAGTTCTCCACCTCGGCCTCCCAGGCGGTGAACGCCTCCGCGCGGGTGGAGCGCGCCGCGTCGTACGCGGCCTGGAAGTCGATCGTGTCGGACCAGACCATGGGCGCGTCGTGGTCCTGGAACACCCGGCGGAACCAGGCGCGTTCGACCTCCGCCATGTGCCGTACGAGGCCGAGCAGCGACAGGGCCGACGGCGGCACGGAACGCTGCCGCAGCTGCTCGTCGGTGAGCCCTTCGCACTTCATGGCGAGGGTGGCGCGCTGGTAGTCGAGGAACGCGCGCAGGGTCTCGCGTTCGCCGCCGAGGAGGGGCGGGCTGACGCGGCGGTCGGTGGTCATGCCGGGTGCTCCTGGTGGGTGCGGGTTCGGCCGCCGTCCGGTGCGGGGCGGCGCGCATGCCGATGACACACCACGCGCACGCCGCCCCGCACCCCGGTTTCACCCGCCGCCGACCGCCGCCGGGGCGGGTGGAGGCCGGTCCGGGAGGCGTCAGGCGACGGTGCCGCAGTCCTCGACGAGGATCTTCTTCTGGGTGCGGCCCGAGCCGCTGCCGAGCGCCTCGATCTTCTTGACGACGTCCGAGCCCTCGACGACCTCGCCGAAGACGACGTGCTTGCCGTCCAGCCACGGGGTGGGGATGGTCGTGACGAAGAACTGCGAGCCGTTGGTGTTCGGGCCGCGGTTGGCCATGCTCAGCAGGAACGGCCGGTCGTGCTTCAGCTGGAAGCCCTCGTCCTCGAAGGCCTCGCCGTAGATGCTCTTGCCGCCGGTGCCGTTGCCGTCGGTGAAGTCACCGCCCTGCAGCATGAACTCGGGGATGACCCGGTGGAACGGCGAACCCTTGTAGCCGTAGCCGTTCTGGCCCGTGGCCAGCTCGCGGAAGTTGCGGGCCGTCTTGGGCACGATGTCGTCGAACAGCCGGAAGACGATCCGGCCGAGGTTCTCGCCGTTGGCGCTTACGTCGAAGTACACGTTTTCACTCATGGCGGCGATTCTGTACGACGGACGGGCCCGGCGCGATTTCGGCCCACCGCCCCGGCGCCGCCCGGCCGGTTCCGCCGCCGCCCGGCGGCCGGTGTCGGTGGCGGGTGGCAGCATCGGCGGCATGAATGCGCACAAGGACTGGTCGTCCCTGCCGTCCCCCGGCCGTATCGTCGCCGGGCTGGCCTTCCACGCGGCGTTCCTCGCCGTGATGGACGTGCCTCCCCGCCACACCCCCGAGCCGGGGCGGGTCGCGTACGACGACGGCGGCGGCAGCTCGTTCGTCCTGGACCTGGGCGGGGCCGCGCCCGTCCTCGCGGTGCGGGACCGCGACGAGCCCGCCGCCCGTCCGGACGACGAGGGGATACGCGCGGTGCTGGGGCGGTCGGGGCCGCCCGAGCCGTTCGCCTCCGCACCGGAGCGCGGCCTCAGCGGAGCGGCCCGCTGGGACGGGACGGCCTGGACGCCCGCGGCCGGCGTTCCGGGGCGCGTCGTCACCCACCTCACCGACGACGCGCACCTGCTGGCCGAGGCCGACATCGCCCTGGGGGAGGTCGCCGAGGGCGAGAGCGACCCGGACGCGCTGGCGGCCCTCCTGGCCTCGGTGCGCGCCGGCGCCTGGGACCGGGAGGCGGTCGAGGCCGCGGTGCGCCTGACCCCGTACGAGGACGACGAGGAACTGGACGCCGAGCCCGATCCCGAGGCGGCGCTCGACGTACTGGGCCTTTACGCCTCCGTCCTGCGCGAGGCCCTGGAGGCGGACCGGGCGCGCTGACCGGCGCCCCGGCCGCGCGGTCGTCCACGGGGCCGGGGCGCACGGCTGCGGTCCGTCAGTCCCGCGGGACGTCCCTGACGTAGACGAGGCCGTCGACGGAGCCCAGGTGGGCGGGGTCGAACGGGGCGTAGCCGAACCAGGGGGACTCGCGGGGCGCGGGCGGGGTGCCGCCGAGGGCGGCGGCCAGGCGGCCCGGGTCGACCAGGTGGCGGTCCTCCGGGAGGTCGTACAGGAGCCCCTCGACGGTGCCCGGCGGCGGCGCGTCCACGCCCCGGTGGGTGATCGTGCCGAGGGCGGTGGCGACGAACGCGTACTCCCTGCCGAGCCGGGAGGCGACCAGCGCGCCGGCGCCCCACCACTCCAGCAGCCCGCCGCCCATGCGCATGGCGCTCTCCTCGCGCTGGAGGTGGGTGTTGTGGGAGTACACGAGGACCGGGCCGCGCCCGGCGAGGGCGAGGAGGTTGTGCGCCATCATCCGGTCGCGCTCGGCCGCCAGCCGGGTCAGGCGGGCGGGCGACGGGTCCGCCATCGCGTGGTGGTAGCGCAGGAGGCCGGTGGCGGTGCGCCCGTACAGCAGGGCCCGCTCGTGGTCGCCTGGCGAGACCGCGGCGCGCAGGCGCGGCGCCTGGGTGTCGAGCAGGGCGACCAGGTCGTCGGCGAGCAGCCGCAGCTCGCGGGCCTCGTCGGACCGTCCGACGGAGCGGGCGGCGTCGTACATCGCGGCGGGCTCGGTCCACGCGTCGTCGGGGCCGAGCAGGCGGTCCAGGGTGTCGGCGGCGCAGGGCAGCAGGTCCGCGTCGAGATGGGCGGCGAGGTGGCGGTGGAGGGCGGTGAGGGCCTGGCGGGGGCTCGCGGCGGCCTCGATCTCCAGGGGGCCGTCGAATCCGGCGAAGCGGACCTGTTCGGAGGCGGGGCGGCGCTCGTTGTGGGCGCGCATCCAGCGGACGAGCTCCCGGTTGGCGGCCAAGGCGCCCCAGCCGTGGCTGAACCCGTGCTCCATGACGGCGTCGAGGTCGCCGGTGTCGGGACCGCCGGTGTCGGGGCGGTCGGTGTCGGGGAGGTCGGTGTCCGGGCCGCCGGTGTCCGGGGTGACGTGGGCGTCCACGGCGAGGCCCCTGAGGCAGTCGGTCTCCAGGGCGATGGTCTGGTAGCCGTACCGCTCGACCAACTGCCGGAACAGGTCGTTGCGGAGGCGGAGCAGGGCGTCCTCGCCGTGCGTCGGCTCGCCCAGGGCGAGTATCCGGGGCGGGGCGGGGAGGAGGCCGATCAGTGCGGAGGCGTCGAGGGGCTGGCTGGCGTCCTTGATGTCAGTGGCCATGGCTTCAACCGTATCGTTGAAGGCTCGGTTGAGACTTTTGCCGCGATACCCTCGGTGGCATGGGGCGGAACCTTCAAACGGGCGGATGGCTCAGGCCGGTTGACCTGGCGCGGGAGCACGGGCTGTCCACGCAGGCGGTGCGCAACTACGAGGAGGCGGGCATCCTGCCGCCCGCCGACCGGACGACGCACGGTTATCGCAGGTACACCGCCGCGCACGCGGCGGCGCTGAGGGCGTTCCTCGCGCTGGTGCCGGGGCACGGCCACGGGACGGCGGCGGCGGTCATGCGGGCCGTGAACGAGGGCGCGGCGCAGGAGGCGTTCCGGCTCGTCGACGAGAGCCACGCGCAGTTGCTGGAGGACCGGCGGACCCTGCACGCGGTGGAGGAGGCCCTGCGCGACCTGGAGCCGGTGAGGGGCGAGGAGCCGGGCTCCGGCCCGGGCGGGACGTTCATCGGGCCGCTGGCGCGGGGCCTCGGCATCCGCCCGGCGACGCTGCGCACCTGGGAGCGCGCCGGCCTGGTGCGCCCGCGCCGCGACCCGGTGACGGGGTACCGGGTGTACGGCGAGGCCGACGTGCGGGACGCCCGACTGGCGCACCAGCTGCGGCGCGGCGGCTACCCGCTGGAGCGGATCGCCCTGCTGCTCGACCAGGTCCGCTCGGCCGGCGGCCTGGAACCCCTGGGCGCCGCCCTGACCGACTGGCACGCCCGCCTGGCGGCCCGCGCCCGCGCGATGCTGACGGGCGCGGCGGCCCTCGACGCGTACCTCCGCACCCGCGACTGAGGCACCCCCGCCGACAGGCGGGAACCCTGCTGGGGGCAGGCTGACGCCGGGCGCCGGGCGCCGGGCGCCGGACCACGGATCCCGGACGGTCGGGCGTCGGACGGTGGGACGCAGGAACGGCCCCCGCCGCGCCCTGGTGGCGCGACGGGGGCCGTTTGCGCGGTGCGTGCGCCGTTACGCGAGGCTGTTGAAGGCGGAGCCCTCGCCCGCGTACAGGTTCGTCGTCCAGCGGCTGAACGGGGCCGTCACCGAGCCCGTCGAGCGGTAGACGTACGTGCCGTTCGCGCCGTACGCGATCAGGTCCGGGCGGCCGTCGGCGGTGACGTCGCCCGCGCCGACGAGCTGCGTGAACGCGTTCCAGCCCGAGCCGATCCGCACGCGGGTGCCGAAGCCGCCCGCGCCGTTGCCCTCGTACAGCCACAGCACGCCGTACGCGTCGCGCGCGACGAGGTCGCCGGCCGGGGTGCCCGCGATGTCGCCGACGGCGGTGACCGTGTTGTAGATCTGCCAGCCGCCGCCGACCCGGACGCGGTTGGCGAACGGGGCCGACGCGTTGCCGGTGCCCGGGTAGGCCCACAGCACGCCCGAGGTGTCGCGGGCGACGAGGTCGGCGCGGCCGTCGCCGGTGAGGTCGCCGCCGCCCGCCAGCTTGTCGTAGATCTGCCAGCCGCTGCCGACCTGGGCGCGCGCGGTGAAGCCGCCCGTGCCGGTGCCCTGGTACAGCCAGAGCGCGCCGGACGTGTCCCGCGCGAGGAGGTCGCCGACCGGGGAGCCGCCGAGGTTCCCCACGGCCTCGATCTGGTTGTAGATCTGCCAGCCCCGGCCGATCTGCTCCCGCTTGGCGGTGGTGACCTGCGTGCCCGTCGGCCAGTCGAACAGGTCGTCCCGCCACAGCGTGCCCGACGCGTCCCGCGCGAGGACGTCCGTGGAGCCGTTGTCGGTGAAGTCGTGCGGGTTCGCCTCGCGGGTCACGCCGAAACCGCCCGAAGCGGTCGCGGGGTCGCCCTCGTCCGGGGTCGCGGTGATCTGCCAGGTGTACGCGCCGTTCGGCGCGCTCGCGCCGCCCAGTACGCCGTCCCACGCGAACGAGAAGCGGCTGCCCTCGGCCGGCTGGGCCAGGCGCCGGGTGAGCGTACGGCCGGTCGCCTTGTGGGTGAGCGTGAGGTCCACGGTGGCGCTCGGACGGGAGAGCGTCCACTCCATCGGGACCGTGGTGCCCGGCTGCTCCAGGCTGACGGCGGTCGGGACGTTCGACTCCCGCACCGTCAGGGGCATGACCCGGTCGGAGTGCGCGACGAGCGTGGCGGTCGGGCGGCCCTGGTCGCCCACCTCGATGCGGAACAGGCCGTCCACGTCCGCCGAGGTGCCGCGCACCAGCAGCGTGCCGTCCGGGGCGTGGGCGACGCTGGAGTAGTGGTCCAGCAGTTGGTACGGCTCCGACGTCGCGCTCTTGGCGCTGCGCGCGTACAGCGGGCTCTGCACCACGTCCTGCACCGGGCCGGGGATGCCGTAGAGGAGCGTGTCCCACAGGACGCCCTCGATGCGGGCGCCGGCCAGGTGGCTTTCCATGCGGAAGTGCGTGGCGGTGGCGTCCGCCGCCACGACGAACCGGGTGTAACCGGTCGGGTAGTCCACCCACGCGGTGTAGTCGGCGGTGAACGCGCCCGTGGAGTTGTTGTTCCACGCGGCGATGTGCTGCGTGTCCGTGCCCGCGCTCCACGAGTCGACGGCCGTGTCGCCCTCGACGAGGGCCTGCGTCTTCCAGAACTGCGTCCGGTACGTCGCCTGCGACCACACGCGGTTGCTGCCCAGGACCAGCATCTGGTGGCCGGTGGTCGCGATGACCTTGAAGTCGATGCTGTAGAAGCCCGCCGAGCGCTTCGTCTTCTTCGTGATGCCGTCGGTCTGCGAGAGCTGCCACAGCTCGTGGTAGTCCTGGGTGGTCGGCACCTTCACGAAGAGGTTCCCGCCGACGACGCCGACGAGCTTCGCGCCGGGCTTGAACTCCGCCTCCAGGTCGACGGAGTAGGAGTTGACGGCGCCGGGGCTCATGTCCCGCACGGAGACCGTGGTGCCGCCGTCGCTGGTGACGACGGTGTCGGAGTGGCTGTCGTAGCCGACGGGTCCGGCCCCGGTGACCGGTACCACCGAGCCGTCGGCGAACCTGCGCCACTCCAGGACGGTGGCGCCGGAGCCGTCCTTCCGGGACGTGAGGTAACCGGTCTCACCGGTGCTGACGATGTCGGCACCGACGGGCAGGACCGCCTCGCTGGTGCTGGTGGCGCCGGGCTGCGGCGTGGTGGCCGCCTGGGCCGGAGCGGCGGCGGGGACGGCTGCGGCGGGAGCGGCCACGGCCCCCGGCGAGGTGAGGACGCCCGCGCCGACCGTCACGGCGAGAACGGTGGCGACGGAGGCGGCGAGACGGCGTCGGGTCGTACGGGCGGAAGCCAAGGAAGTCCCTCCAGGAGAGCCGAGCGGCACGCACATGGCGCGTGCCGCTCGCTCAGACTTTCGATGGCGCTTGAAGGTTGTACGGAGAATGGCGACCGCTCCCGCGCCGGACACGGCGCTCCCGGCGGCGACGGCTCGCGGGGGTGGTGGGGTGGTGCGGGGCGAACGCCGCCCCCTATTTCCGGGGTGGGAAACGCTACGTTGCGTTCGCGGTGAGGGTAATGAGCTCCTTGCGTGTCAGTCGCAATGCCCCAGCTCAATGGCGGGCGTTCGTTGCCTTGAGTATGTCGGTTAATGCAATGCCCTGCGGGCCTTCGTTGCAACGGCATGAGGGCGAACGCTACACTCCCGGTCTCATCGAGAGCGACGAAGGAGACCCCGATGCCGGGAGGCAGGCTCACCCAGCAGGACCGCCAGCAGATCGCGCTGGGACTGGCCGAGGGCCTCGCCTACGCCGAGATCGCCCGGCGTCTCGACCGTCCGACCTCCACCGTCACGCGCGAGGTGATGCGCAACGGGGGCCCCACCGCCTACCGCGCCGACCTCGCCCACCGCGCCACCGAGCGGCGCGCCCGCCGCCGCGGCCGGTCCGCGCCCCCGGGGGCGGAGGCGCCCGCGCAGGCCCACGGGCGGGACGCGGAGGCGGTGCGCGAGTACGAGGAGGTGTTCACCACCGTCCTCATGGCCTCCGGCATGCCCAAGATGATGTCCCGCGTCATGGCCTGCCTCACCCTCACCGACTCCGGCAGCCTCACCGCCGCCGATCTCGTGCGGCGCCTCCAGGTCAGTCCCGCGTCCGTGTCCAAGGCCGTCGCGTTCCTGGAGAGCCAGGGCCTCATCCGCCGGGAGCGGGACGAGCGGCGGCGCGAGCGGTACATCGTGGACGACGACGTCTGGTACCGGTCGATGATGGCCAGCGCCCGCTCCACCGCCGACCTGGTCGAGATCGCCCGGGAGGGCGTCGGCGTCCTCGGCCCCGGGACGCCGGCCGCGGCCCGCATGGAGAACATCGCCCGCTTCCTGGACTTCGTCTCCGAGAGCATCGCCCGCGCGGCGGAGCAGGCCCGCGACATCCTCCACTCGAGGTCCGCGCCGACGGCGGACGGCCCCGCCGAATAGGGCCGGACCGTCCCCGCTGGCCACTCCGCACGTAGTACTCTCCCCGCAGTGGTGGACACTCGTTACCTGCGGCTGGGGTGATCTCGATGGTGAGACGGAACGACGAGCGGCGCGCCGCCCTGGTCGACGCGGCGATCGAGGTGCTGGCCAGGGAGGGCGCGCGGGGGCTGACGTACCGGGCGGTGGACACCGAGGCGGCCGTGCCCCCGGGCACCGCGTCCAACTACTTCGCCAGCCGCGACGACCTGCTCACCCAGGCCGGCGCCCGCGTGTACGAGCGGCTGCAGCCCGACGAGGCCGTCTTCGCGCGCCAGCGCGCCGCGGGGCGCGACCGCGAGACGTACGTGGAGCTCATGCGCGAACTGGTCACCCGCGTCTCCTCGTTCCGCACCGGCTACCTGGCGCTGCTGGAGCTGCGCCTGGAGGCCACCCGCCGCCCCGAACTGCGCCGCGTCCTGACCGAACGGGTCCGCGCGGACGTGGACGGCAACGTCGAGTACCACGAGTCCTCGGGCCTGCCCGGCGACGCGATGGCCGTGAAGCTGCTGATGCTGGCCCTCAACTGGCTGATCGTGGAACAGCTCACCCTCCCGGACGTCTTCTCGCAGGAGGAGCGCGACGAACTGGTGCGTGCGGCGGTCGAGCGGATCGTCACGGAAGGCTAGGGCCGCTGCGCCCCGCCACGCCGGCGCCCCGCCACGCCGACGGCCCGCCACGCCGCTGGCCCGCCCCCGAAGGGCCTCGCGGCCCGGCCGGGGACGCCGGTCAGGACGGGGCGAGGACGCAGAACTCGTGGCCCTCCGGGTCCGCCAGGACCGTCCACGGCGCGTCGCCCTGGCCCAGGTCCAAGTCCCGGGCGCCCAGGGCGCGCAGCCGAGCCACCTCCGCCGCCTGGTCGTCGCCCGGGTACGGCAGCAGGTCGAGGTGGACGCGGCCCGGCGCGGCCGGCGCGTTCGGCGTGCGGAGGAACTCCAGGTACGGGCCGTTGCCCCGGGCCGAGCGCAGCACGGCCCGGTCGTCGGTCACCTCGTGCGGCGTCCAGTCGATCGCCTCGCCCCAGAACGCGGCCATGGCACGCGGATCCGCGCAGTCGACGACCACCGCGGCGATCGGGCCCGTGTCCCGGTAGACCTCCCGGGGCTCCAGCACGCAGAAGACATTGCCCTCCGGGTCCGCGAGGACCGTCCACGGCACATCGCCCTGGCCCACGTCGGCCGGCGTCGCCCCGAGGGCCCTCAGCCGCGCGACGAGCTCCGCCTGCCGGGCGGGGGAGTCGGTGGCGATGTCCAGGTGCACCCGGTTCTTCACCCCGGCCGCCGCCGCGAGCCCGGCGACGGGCACGACGTCGACACCGACGAACACCGGGTCCGGCCAGACCAGTTCGCCCCCCGGAGGCCCGACGTACGTGGTCACGCCCGGGCTGAACGCCTGCCAGCCGAGCGCCTCCGCCCAGAACCGGCCGACCGCCGCCGCGTCGACGGCCTTGATGATCACGTGGACGGGTCGCAGCGCCATACGGCGATCCTAAGCGGCCGCCCCTCACCCCTCCCCGTGCCCGAACCACTCCTCCGCCGCGCCCTCCAGCGTGCCGCTGCGGGTGTGGGGCAGTTCGCGGAGGTACCACGGCAGGTCGCTGTACACGTGGAGGAGGGTGTACGCCATCGCCGTGCGCGGGCACACGGGGCGGCCGTACGCGCGCGTGAGGCGGGACATCAGTGTCCGGTCGGCGGCCGTGACGAAGACGCCCACGCCGACGAAGTCGTACGCGGGGTCACCGATCATCGCGGGCTCGAAGTCGAACAGGCCCGTCAGACGCCAGCCGTCCGGTTCGACGAGGAAGTGCTGTCGCATGACCTCCGTGTGGAGCAGCGCGGGACGGGGCGGGACGCGCGGCAGCGGCACCGACGCCAGGAAGTCCGGGATCTGCTCCAGCCACGCCTCCGGCAGGCCCCGCTCCCGCTGACGGTCCACCGCCGCCGCCCGCCGTCCGTCCAGGAACGCACCCCAGTCGCCCGGCCCCAGCACACCGGCGAGCGGCGCCGGGTCCAGGGCGTGCAGCACCGCCAGCGCCTCGCCGATCTCCGCCACCAGCCGCTCCCGGTCGCCGGCCGGGACCGACGCCCACACGCGCGCCAGGTTCCGCCCGCCCAGCCGGGACATGAGCACGTACCGCCAGCCGTTCTCGTACACGCCGGCCGCCCGGACCTCCGGGGTCGGCACCGGCAGCCGGCCCTCCAGATGCGACAGGACCCGGCCCTCCGCGAGGCCGTCCGCCGCGGCGGCGGCGGGGAACAGCTTCAGTACGTGCTCCTCGCCCACCGCGTACACCGGCTGCGACCCCTCCGCGAACCGCACCACCGGCGCCCCCGCCAGACCCAGGCGGGCGCACAGGTCCACCACCCCCGGCCGCATCACCGCCTCGTCGGGTACGACGGTGTCCCAGTCCTCGTCAGTTTCCACCAAGGGCAGCATGGGCGGACCGTAGGGCCGAACCGGGCCGCTCGGCAACGGCGTTAATCGGTTGAGCGAGCGCGCGGGCAGTGGCGAGGATGGCCGGGTGGAACGCGTCGACACCCCCGGCCTCCTCCTGCGCACCGCGCGGATGGAGCTCAGCCCCTTCACCGAGCACGACGAACCGCTGATCGTCGCCCTGGACGGCGACCCGGAGGTGATGCGGTACATCTCGGGCGGCCGGCCCACACCCCCGGAGGTCGTACGGGAACGGGCCATGCCACAGCTCATGCGGCGGTACGCGTGCCTCGGCGGCCTGCCCGGGTTCTGGGCCGCGCGGGACGGCGGCACGTTCCTCGGGTGGTTCGAACTGCGGCCGGTGCGGGACGACAGCGCCGACACCGTGGAGCTCGGCTACCGGCTGCGGCGGGAGGTCTGGGGGCGGGGGTACGCCACCGAGGGGGCGCGGGCCCTCGTCGAGTGGGCCTTCACCGACCTGGGCGTGCGGCGCGTGACCGCCAACACCATGGCCGTCAACGCCGGGTCGCGGCGGGTCATGGAGAAGAGCGGGCTGCGGTTCCTGCGGGCGTTCACCGGGGAGTGGCCCGAGCGGATCGAGGGCTCGGAGCACGGGGAGGTCGAGTACGACGCAACCCCCACCACCTGGCCCCCGAAGTAACCCGCAGCCCCCCTGCGGGCCCACCCCCGGCGCCCTGCTGGCCACCCGCGCTGCCCATTTGCCGCAGCCGCAGCTGCTGCCGCTGCGGGCACGGGCATGCCCCCCGTTGTGGGCAGTCGTTCCTCCCCCAAGGACTTCGTCCAGGGTGTACCCCCAGGGGCGATGGGGGTCCCCCCTGCTCGAGCGAAGCCGAGAGCTTGGGGGAGGGTGGGCACAACGGGGTACCCCGCCCGGGAGGGTGCCCACCGGTGCGTGCGGCGCAGGAGGCGGCACCCGCCAGGTCCGCTGTGCCCACCCGTTCCGCCCCTGGCGGAACGCATGCCCACAGCGAGGCAGCGGCCCGCAGGGCGTCGCGGCGCGCACGGGCTAGGCCCACAGCGAGGCAGCGGCCCGCAGGGCGTCGCGGCGCGCACGGGCTGGGCCCACAGCGAGGCAGCGGCCCGCAGGGTGTCGCGGCGTGCACGGGGCTGGGCCCACAGCGAGGCAGCGGCCCGCAGGGCGTCGCGGTGCGTACGGGGCTTGGCCCGCAGGGGCCCGCAGCGGCCCGCAGGGGGTCAGCGTTCTCGGGGGAGCCAGCCGTTCTGGACCGCTCGGACGCCCGCCTCGAACCGGCTCCGCGCCCCCAGCCGCTCCATCAGCTGCGTCGCGATCCGCCGCGCGGTCCGGTGCGAGACGCCCAGCCGCTTCGCGATCGCCTCGTCCGTGTGGCCCTCCGCCAGCAGCCGCAGCGCCGTCGCCTCCTGGCCGCTCAGCCCGTTGACGTCCCGCTTGCGGACCGAGCCCAGCGGCGTGGCCGTCTCCCAGATGCTGTCGAACAGCGCGCACAGCGCCGTCAGTGTGCCGCTCCCCGTCAGGATGACCGCGCCCGCGCTGGTGTCCTCGCAGTCCACCGGCAGCAGCGCGAGCTCCCGGTCCGCGATCAGCATCCGCGTCGGCAGCGCCGCCACCGTCCGCACCTCCGCGCCGAGTTCGGTGAGGAAGTCCGCGTGGGCGACCGTCGCCGCGCTGTTGCGCATCGAGTCCAGGTACACCGTGCGCATCCGCACCCCGCGCCGCAGGAGCTGCTCGTTCAGCGGGCGCGACGAGCGCAGCGCGTCCTCGGTCTGCGCGCCGTCCGGCGCGAACGACATCACCTCGTGGCGGATGTCCCGCTGGAGCGACGCCAGCCGCTCCCGTACGGCGTCGAGGCCGACGAGCTGTTCGACGCCCGGGTTCGCGGCGTCCGCCTCCTGCCCCGCGTACTCGGAGATCAGCTTCGCCGCGGCCGCCCGCGACATCTCGATCCGGTGCTGGTGCGCGGCCAGCTCCGCGGACTGCCGGGCCAGCAGCGACTCCAGGCCCAGGTCGGGGCTGACGGCCCGCAGCCGGCCGGGGTGCTCGTAGGAATCCGCGACCAGGCCGAGCCGGGAGAGCCGGTCCTGTGCCGAACGGACCGATTCGGCGGAAATGCCGAGGCGGTCACCCAGCTGCTCCACGTCGTCCCGCGGGCATCTGAGCATCAGGCGGTAGACGGACTCGGCGGTGCTGTCCAGTCCGAGTGATTCGAGCAAGCTCTCCCCCTTGAGCCACGGAATATGCCTCAGGCACCCGCGCGATGATAGGCCCCGCCTCACTTCGGCAACAAGGCTGTATTGCCATTCGGCGCACGTCAGTGGCGTGCCAACCCCCGCCCGGCGGCCGGAACTTGCCCCTCCGGCAGGTGGACACCTTGGGTCAAGGACGGATCTGGCCACCGGAAACCGCTTCACCGGCGGCGGGCGACCGGCAAAGCTTGATCCCGTCGACGGCACCGGATCCGTCGGCGGCCTTCCGGAAGTACGTCTGGCGCATCGCTCTTTCCGTGCGTCGGCACACCGCGCCCCATTCGCCTTTCACGGCGTGTTTCGGACGCGTTAACCGTGCCTGTTTCAGTCCGCCTTTCAACTTAAGGAATCAGCCATGTTCCCGCTCGGTCTCGTTCGTGCCGCTGTCGTCACCGCCGTCCTGGGCTGCGCCGCTCTCGCGGCCCCCGCCGCCCTGGCGGCCGGCGACCCGGCGCCCGCCCTGGTGGCCACGGCGACGACCGCGCCGACGGTCACGTCGGGCGACGGTGAGGACGACTGGACCTGGCAGCGATGACGCGGCGTGGCCCCCACCCCACCCCTGTGACTGAACCCTGGGAGTTCTCGTGGACATAAGGCAACTGACCACCTTTCACAAAGTCGCGACCCTGCTCAGCTTCACCCGTGCCGCGACCGAACTCCGGTACGCGCAGTCCAGCGTCACCGCGCAGATCAAGAACCTGGAATCCTCCCTGGGGGTCGAGCTGTTCGAGCGCCTCGGCGCCAGAATCCAGCTGACGCCCGCCGGGCAGCGGCTCCTCCCGTACGCCGAGCAGATGCTTGCCCTCGCCGGTGAGGCGCGCGGTGTCGCGGCGGGCGGCGGCGAGCCGTCCGGGATGCTCACCGTCGGCACGATGGAGAGCATCACCTCGTACCGCATGCCGCCCGTGCTGGAGTTCTTCCACCACCGCTACCCGCAGCTCCAGCTGGTGCTGCGGCCCAGCCTCTGCGCGGAGACCCTGTACTCGCTGCGCCAGGGCATCTTCGACATGGGCTTCCTCATGGAGGCCGAGACCCGCCACTCCGGCGTGGAGAGCGAGGTGCTGGGCGCCGAGCCGCTCGTCGTGGTCGCCGCGCCCGGCCACCCGCTGGCCCAGGAGGAGAAGGTCACCCTCGACCAGCTGCGCGAGGTGCAGGTGCTGGCGCCCGAGGCGGGCTGCGCCTACCGCGAGCTGTTCGAGGCCGAGCTGAACAGCGGCTCGGGGGAGCCCGTGCCGTTCCTGGAGTTCGGCAACATCGAGTCCATCAAGCGGGGGCTCGCCGCCGGCCTCGGGGTGGCCCTGCTGCCCACGATGACCGTCGCCGACGACCTGGCGGCCGGCTCGTTCGCCGCGCTCGCGTGGGAGCCGCCGTTCGAGGTGTACACGCAGCTCGCCTGGCGCCGGGGCCGCCGGCAGACCCGCGAGATGCGGCTGTTCATCGAGCGGACCATGGAGTGCATGGCGAGCGAGTACGACCGGGTCGCCGCCGCCCCCGCCGCGCCGGACGCCCCGACCGGGCGGGACGGCGAAGGCGACGCGGCCTGACGCCCCCGCGGGCGCACCGGCCGGTCCGCCGTGCCGCGCCACCGCGGCGGCCCGCTCCCCTCGCGCGCCCCGCCGCGGGGCCCCGCGGGAGGCGCCCGCCGCGGCGGACCGGTCCACCCGCCCGCCCGCGGCCCCCGCGCGGCACGCGCGCACGGCGGGCGGCACCCGTACGGCGGGGCGGTGCCCCGTCCCCGTACCGCCGGGCATCGAAACGCGTGATCCGCGCCATCGGGAATGTCCTGGGCTCCGACCTGGACCCGAAACCACCCGAGCGGACAGCATTTCATCCGTCACTCCACCCCTTTGCGGAGAAGGTCATGACGAATATCGAGCGCCCGGCAAAAAAATTCATCGTGTCGAGCGTTTCCTCAGACGCGCATATGTGGAACCTGGTCTTCCTTCAACTCCTGCTGGAGGAGCACGGCGGTGAGGTCCACAATCTCGGCGCCTGCGTCCCGGACCAGGTCATCATCGACGAATGCCGGAAGAGACGCCCGGACGTCCTCGTTCTCAGCACGGTCAACGGCCACGGCCACATCGACGGGCTGCGGCTCATCAAGAAGATTCGCAGCGAACCCGACCTGAAGGACCTGCGCGTCGTCATCGGCGGGAAACTCGGCGTGCGCGGCGCGGAGAACGTGAAATTCATCCAGGGCCTCGCCGAAGGCGGTTTCGACGGCGTCTTCGAATCCGAGGGCGGGCTGCAGAACTTCCAGGAGTTCCTCGGCCTCGGCGGCCGCCCCGCCCCGCGCGCCCTGCCCCGCCCCCAGCCCGCCGTCCCCGTCCCCGGCACCGCCCCGGCCACCGAGGACGCGCCCCGCCTGGCGGAGGCCGTCGCATGAGCGTCCTCACCACGGCCCCCGCCGGGCAGGACCCCGCCGCGCCGGTACGCGCCGCGGACACCGCGCCCGACCGCCCCGACGTCCCCTACGACAACCGGTTCTCCGCGTTCGTGCACCGCACCAGCCGCGCCGGCGGGCTCGTCGTGCAGCCCCGCATGGGCTTCGCCGAGATCCCCGTCATGCGCGACGGCCTCCTCGGTGTGCGCACCGCGCGCGCCGCCTCCGTCGGCACGATCACCCTCGACAGCTACACCCGCGTCAACGACCACGACTCGGCCCGCGAGGCCCTGCGCACCGGCGCGGAGCTCAACGGCTTCCCGCTCGTCGCGCACGGGGCCGCGACCACCCGCGCCATGCTCGACGGGGTCACCGGGGACGACTTCCCCGTCCAGGTGCGGCACGGCTCCGCCCTGCCGTACCCGCTGTTCGAGGCGATGGTCGAGGCCGGCATCGACGCCACCGAGGGCGGGCCCGTCTCGTACTGCCTGCCCTACAGCCGCGTCCCGCTGAGCGAGGCCGTCGACGCCTGGTCGCGGTGTTGCGAGCTGCTCGCCGCGCAGGAGCGGCAGATGCACCTGGAGAGCTTCGGCGGCTGCATGCTCGGCCAGCTCTGCCCGCCCGGGCTGCTCGTCGCGCTCAGCGTCCTGGAGGCGCTGTTCTTCGCCGAGCACGGACTGCGCAGCATCTCCCTCAGCTACGCCCAGCAGACCCACGCCGGGCAGGACCTGGAGGCCCTCGCCGCGCTGCGCCGCCTCGCCGGGGAACGCCTCGGCGGCCTGGACTGGCACGTCGTCCTCTACACGTACATGGGCGTCTACCCGCGCACCCCCGTCGGCTCGTTCCGCATCCTGGAGGACAGCGCCCGCCTCGCCGTGCGCAGCGGCACCGAGCGGCTCATCGTCAAGACGCCCGCCGAGGCGCACCGCATCCCCACCGTCCAGGAGAACGTCGACGCGCTGGAGTTCGCCGCGTACGTCGCCGACGACGAGGCCCGCCACGGCCGGCCGCAGGAGCCCACCGAGACCGGCGTGTACGAGGAGGCCCGGATGCTCGTGGACTCCACCCTCGACCTCGCGCCGACCGTCGGCGCCGCCCTGGTCCGCGCGTTCGCCCGGGGCCACCTCGACGTGCCGTACTGCCTGCACCTCGACAACGCCAACCGCGCCCGCGCCTTCGTCGACCCGCGCGGCCTGCTCCGCTGGGGCGACCCGGGCGCCATGCCCGTCACCGCCGACCCGGCCGCCGCCCGCGCCCCGCTGTCCGCGCAGGGCCTGATCGAGATGCTCGGCTACAACGAGCGCCGCTTCGACCGTGAGCAACTGACCCGCGTCAACCACCCGCACGGGAGCCTGACATGAGCGACGCCCTCACCCTGACCCGCCCGGCCGCCACCCTGGAGGGCGTGCGCGCCCGCGGCACCGTCCGCGCGGTCGTCAGCCGCGGCATCCGCGGCCTGTCCCTGCGCGGCGCCGACGGCGCCTGGACCGGCCTGGACACCGATGTGGCGCGCGCGGTCGCCGCCGCCGCGCTGGGCGACCCGGACGCCGTCGAGTGGCTGCCCGCCGACCCCGCCGGGCGGCTCGACCCGCTGCGCTCCGGCGACGCCGACCTGACCGTGTGCAACCTGACCTGGACGCTGGGCCGCGAGGCCGCCTGGCCGGTCCTCTTCGCCGGGGTGACCTGCTACGACGGCGAGGGCTTCCTCGTCCGCGGGGACAGCGGGATCGAGAGCCCCGAGGACCTGGACGGCATGCGCGTCGCCGTACAGGCCGGCACGACCAGCCCCGCCAACCTCGCGGCCTGGTACGGCCCACGCGGCCTCGGCGTCGAGCCCGTCGCGTACCCGACGCCCGCCGAGACGCTCGCCGGGTACGCGAGCGGGGAGTGCGCGGCGTACGTCCTGGACCGCACCGCGCTCGCCGGGGAGCGGGCCGCGCTGCCCGACCCGGACGCCCACGTCATCCTCGACGCGGCCATCTCCCGCGAGCCGATGGCCGCCGCCGTCCGCGACGACGACGCCGACTGGTACCGGCTGTGCCGCTGGGTGCTGCAACTCCTCGTCGCCGCCGAGCACCACGCCGACGAGGCCGAGCGGGGCCCCGGAGGGCGCGCCGCCGGGATCGCCGAGGCGGCCCGGCTGGCCGGCCGGCACGGCCCGTCGCTCGGCCTCGACGAGGGCTGGGCGGCCCGCGTGCTCGACGCGACCGGCACGTACGGCGACGTCTACGAGCGCAACCTGGGCGCCGCCTCCGGGCTCGGCGTGCCGCGCGGGCTCAACGAACTGTGGACCAGGGGCGGACTGCATTACGCCGTCCCGCTGGTCTGACCTCACCCACCCCGTCCACCCCCGTGTGAGAGGACCCCCTATGAGTACGGAGACACGCTCCGCGAGCACCGAGCTGAAAGGATCGATCGAGCTCACCGCGGCGATGATCCTGTCCGGCACGCTCGGCATCTTCGTCGTCGAGTCCGGCGCGTCGCCCTTCAACGTCGTCTTCTTCCGCTGCCTGTTCGGCGCGGTCGCCCTCGGCCTCTACTGCCTGGTCCGCGGCTTCTTCAAGAACCACGGCTTCACCCCGAAGAAGGTCGGCCTGGCCGCCCTGGGCGGTGTCTTCATCGTCTTCAACTGGGCGTTCCTCTTCGAGTCGTACGAGTCGACCTCGATCACCGTGGCGACCGTCGTCTACCACACGCAGCCGTTCTACGTGATGCTGCTCGGCGCGGTCCTGTTCCGCGACAAGATCACCGCGACCAAGCTGGGCTGGCTCGTCGTCGCCTTCGCCGGCCTGGTCCTCGTCGCCGGGGTGTCGCTGTCCGACTTCCAGGACGGCGACAGGAGCGGCTACCTCGCCGGCCTCGGCCTGGCGCTGCTCGCCGCCGTGTTCTACGCGCTGTCGACCGTCATCACCAAGCGCGTCACCGGTGTGAAGCCGCACCTCGTGGCGCTGATCCAGGTCGTCCTCGGCATCCCGCTGCTGGCGCCGTTCGCCGCGTTCGGCGAGATGGGCGGCACGGGCGCCGACTGGGGCTGGCTGATCGGCCTGGGCCTGATCCACACCTGCCTGATGTACGTGCTGATGTACTCCTCGTACCAGAAGCTGCCCACCGCGAAGATCGCCGTCCTGGCCTTCGTCTACCCGGCCGTCGCCATGCTCTGCGACTGGGCCGTGTACGGGCACAGCATCACCCTGCTCCAGGCGCTCGGCATCCCGCTCATCGTCGGCGCGAGCCTCGGCGTGAACCTCGGCTGGCGCCTCGGCCCGCGCCGCGCCGCCGCCGCCCCGGCCGCGCCCGCCGCCCCCTCCGGTGAGGGCGCCGCCGCCTCCCAGAACGACGCTTCCGCTTCCGCACCGCTGCGGTCCGGGGCCCGGACCACGGCCGGGACCACCGCCGCAGCCGACAAGATCACGATTGGAGAGTCGCGATGACTCCTGGCACCACGACCACCGAAGCCACCCGCGCCCCCGGCACGGGCGTCCCGCCCCGCGTCGCGATCGTCGGCGCCACCGGCGCCGTCGGCAGCACCCTCATGGAACTGATGGAGTCGCGCGGCTTCCGCTACAGCGAGCTCCACCTGGTCGCGTCCGCCCGCTCGGCGGGCCGCGTACTGACCGTCGGGGAGCGCGAGTACACGGTCGTCGCCGTCGAGGACTTCGACTTCGGCCGCGTCGACGTCGCCTTCTTCTCCGCCGGCACGTCCGTCAGCGAGAAGTGGGTGCCCGTCGCCACCGAGGCCGGCGCGCTCGTCATCGACAACACGATCGCCTTCCGCATGGACCCGGACACGCCGCTGGTCGTGCCGCAGGTCAACGCCCACGAGCTGGACCGCCGCCCGGCCTCCGGGATCGTCGCCAACCCCAACTGCTCCACCATCCCGCTGGTCCGGCTGCTGCGCGGCATCGAGGACCGCTGGGGCGTCCGCAACGCCGTCGTCAGCACCTACCAGGCCGCCTCCGGCCTCGGCTACTCCGGTGTGGAGGAACTCCAGGAGTCCAGCCGGGCCGCCCTCCAGGGCCCCGACGCCGACTTCGAGGCGACCCACTTCCACCCGACGCTCGCCTTCAACGTCATCCCGAAGATCGACCGCTTCCTCGACTCCGGCTTCACGCTGGAGGAGGAGAAGATGCTCCGCGAGTCCCGCAAGATCCTCGGCCTGCCGCACCTGGACGTCACCACCACCTGCGTCCGCGTGCCCGTCGCCAACTGCCACTCCGAGGCCGTGTACGTGGAGTGCCAGGAGCCCGTGGACCGCGCCGAACTGGTCGAGGTCCTCGCCGGGCTGCCGGAGGTCCGGGTCCACGACCAGGAGACCGTCAGCGCGTTCCCGACGCCGGCCGTGGTCGACAGCTCCGACATCGTCCACGTCGGGCGCGTCCGCATCACGCAGAACAACCCGCGCGCCTTCTGGCTGTGGCTGGTCGCCGACAACCTCCGCATCGGCGCCGCCCTCAACGCCCTGCAGATCGGCGAGGAGCTCGTCGCCCGCGGCACCCTGGAGGGCAGGCCGTGAGCGCACCCGCCGTCCTGAAGTTCGGCGGGTCCAGCTTCCGCACACTCGCCGCGTACGGAGACCTCGCGCGGGCGCTCAGCGACCGGATCGACCGCGAGGGGACCCGCCTCGTCGTGGTCGTCAGCGGCCAGCCCGGCGAGACCGAGCAGTTCCGCGAGCGCCTCAACCAGGTCAACCCGCACCCCGAGGACGAGACGGTCGCCGGACTGCTGACCCTCGCCGACACCATCGGCGCCCAGCTGCTGTGCACCGCCCTCAACCGGGTCGGGCGCACCGCGACCGTCCTCGCCGGGCACCAGCTGGGCCTCGTCACCAACTCCAACTTCATGTGGGCCCGCCTCCAGCACACCGACCCGGAACCGCTGCGCACGGCGCTGCTCGACCACGACGTCGTCGTCGTGCCGGGCGGGCAGGCCGCCGACGCGCAGGGCCGGCCGACCTGGCTGGGCAAGAACAGCTCCGACCTGTCGGCGGTCGCCATCGCCGCCGCCGTCGGCGCGACCCGGTGCGAGATCCACTCCGACGTGGACGGCATCTACAGCACCGACCCGCACCTGGTGAGCGGGACCCGGCTGCTGAAGGAGGTCTCGTACAACATCGCCGCGCTGATGTCCCTGTACGGGGCGAAGGTGCTGCACCGCAGGTCCGTCAGGCTCGCGCAGAAGCACCGGGTGGAGATCGTCTGCCGCCTCAACCGGGCGCCGTTCACGGTCGGTTCGGTCATCGGCACCGGCGGCACCGAGGCGTCGGCGGTGGTCCTCAACCAGCGCTCCGTCGCCCTGGCGTACGAGTCCGACGCCGACGCGGACCAGGCGTTCAACGCCTTCCACCAGGCCAACATCGACACGATCCGCCTCACCACCGGGCCCCTGGTCGCCGTCATCGGCGGCTTCGTGGACCTGGAGGAGTTCCAGCGCCGCAACGGCCTGACGCCCGGCACGTACGCGGGCGTCCCGGTCACGGCGCTGCGCGGCAGCAAGGTCGCCACGCACCTCGCGCCGGGCGAGGACGCCGCCCTGCACCTGGCGCAGTGGCTGCACGACCGCCTCCAGGACCCCGACGCGCCGCTGCCTGAGCCCGATTCCGCCTCCATACCCGTACTGCAGGGAGTGTGACCGACATGACCACCACCGCCGACCGTCCGCTCGCGCCCGCCGCGGACCGCACCGTGGCGGTGCCCACCTTCGCCGAGATCCGCCTGCCCGACGAGGTCAGGGACGCGCTCGGGACGGCGCTCACCGCCGTCGGCGACCCGACGGCGGACATCGACGACGCGATGACCCGCTACCACCAGGCGTTCGCCGCACTGCCGACCGGGCTGCTGCGGCAGCTCATCGACTTCGGCCGCCACATCGACGCGCCCGGCGTCGCCCTCGTCGACAACCTGCCCGTCGACGCGGTCCTCCCGGACACCCCGGCCGACGGCGGCCCGGCCCGCGGCAAGGCGACGTTCGTCGCGGAGGGCGTCCTGCTGGGCCTGAGCGGCCTGCTGGGCGAGCCGATCGGCGTCACCACGGAGAAGGCCGGCCGCCTCGTCCACGACGTGATCCCGGTCCAGGGCGGCGCCCGCACCCAGACCAACCAGGGCTCGGAGGTGTTCCTCAACTTCCACAGCGACATCACGCACGACGTGATCGGCCGCTACGACATCGCCAACCCGGACTTCCTGGTCCTCAGCTGCCTGCGCGCCGACCACGAGGGCGTCGCCATGACCAGCTACGCCGACGCCCGCGACATCTCCGCCGCGCTGGAGCCGGAGATGCTGGAGACGCTGCGCTCCCCGCTGTTCCGGCTGAACGCGCCGGGCAGCTACACGCGGGACGTCGCCGGCGACGCGGAGGTGCTGTCCGACCCGGTCCCGCTGATCAGCGGCGCCGGCGAGTACCCGGAGATCGTGATCTCAGCGAACGGCGTACGGGCCCTCACCAGCGGCGCCGAGGCGGCCCTGTCCCGCCTCCAGGAGGTCTGCCGGGCCGTGTCCCACACGGTACGGCTCCGCCCCGGCCAGGCCCTGCTGATCAACAACCGCAAGGGCGTCCACGCCCGGTCCACGTTCACGGCGCGCTACGACGGCCGCGACCGCTGGCTGCAGCGCACCTACGTCCGCCGCAACCTGTGGGACATCCGCTACCGCGTCACCCCGGACAACCGCCGGGTGCACTTCTGACCGTGGGCGGGTGCGCTTCCGAGGTGTGAGGGGTGCGCCTCCGGGCCGCTCGTGGAGCCGAAGGGGCGCGCGGGTGTCGAGAGGGCATGGGGTCCCCCTGCTCGGGCGAAGCCGAGAGCTTCGGGGAGCGCGCAGGCCCTGAGGAACGACGGGGGCACCCCCGGACGAAGTCCGGGGGAGGCTGAGCACCGTCGGCCTCTCGACACCCGCTCACAGCGCCCCGGAGGTGGAACGAGCCGAAAAGAGAGCGGGCAGCGCCCGGGCGAAGGCGGCGGCCAGTTTGTGCTCGCCCGCCGGGCCCGGGTGCGTGCCGTCGTAGGTGTCCGTCCGCAGGTCGTACCCGGCGGGCGGCGCGGCCACGACCAGGGGTGAGCGCGGCGTGGACAGCTCGGCGGCCGTCGCGGCGAGGAGGCCGTTGAAGCGGGCGCACTCCGCCGCGAAGGGCGGCTCCTCCTCCGCGCGCACATTGGGGATGACCGGCAGCAGCACCGCGCGTACGTCCGGGTTGGCCGCGCGCGCCGCCGCCACGAACGCCCGCACGTTCTCGGTCGTCTGGTCGCTGTTGGTGTAGAAGCCCAGGTCGATGAGGCCCAGCGACACCAGCAGCGTGTCCGCCCCGGTCGACGCCACGGCGTCCCCGATGAGCGGCGCCATGTGCAGCCAGCCCTCGCCCCAGCCCGCCAGATGCGCCCGCGCCTCCTCCGGGAACGCCGGGTCCGCGTACGCGGTGGACACCGGGGCGCCGGCGTCGTGGTCGTACAGCGTGGTGCGGGGGCCGACGATCGCGTACCCGCCGGGCCCGAAGGCCGTCTGGAGGTGCTGCCACATGCGGTAGCGCCAGGTGTGCTCGCCGGCGCTTCCGATGGTCATGGAGTCGCCGACGAACATGAACCTGGGACGCATGGCCGCCATCATGGCCGGTCGGCGGCCCCCGACGCCACGTGACCATGGACACTGGACGGCATGGCTTCCCTCCGCGCGTCCGCCGTCCTCGCAGCGGTTCTCCTGTCAGCGGCCACCGCCCCGGCGGCGTCGGCCGACGACCCCGACGGCTTCACGCTGAAAGACCCCCGCATCACCGAGTCCAGCGGCCTCGCCGCGAGCCGCGCGCATCCCGGCGTGTACTGGACGCACAACGACCAGGACGAGCCGCGGGTGTTCGCCGTCGACGGGCGCACCGGCGAGACCGTGGCGGTGGTCACCCTGCGCGGCGTCGGGAAGCCCCGCGACATGGAGGCGATCTCCGTCGGCCCCGACGGGTACGTCTACGTCGGCGACATCGGGGACAACCTGAACGGCTCGTGGAGCCACGTGTGGATCTACCGCTTCCGCGAGCCGGAGCGGCTGCGCGACCAGACGGTGGACGCCACCCAGTACACGGTCCGCTACGAGGACGGGCCGCGCGACGCGGAGGCGCTGATGGTCCATCCGCGCACCGGCCGCGTCTACATCGCGTCGAAGAACGAGGAGGGCGGCGGGCTCTACGAGGGCCCGGCGAAGCTGTCCGCGAAGGGCCCGAACGTCTTCCGGCGGATCGGCGAGGTGCCGTGGGTGACGGACGGCGCGTTCTCGCCGGACGGGACGCGGCTGGTGCTGCGCGGCTACTTCAGCGCGCGCGGCTACGCCTGGAAGGACGGGCGGCCGGGCGCCGACGACCGGGTGCGGGCGCCGATCCTGGGCCAGGCGGAGTCGGTCACGTACACGCCGGACGGCTCGGCGCTGCTGTTCGGCACGGAGGGCGGGCACGGCCAGGTCGTCCGGGTCCCCGTGGAGGGCACGGGCGCGGCGCCCTCCCCGCCGGCGGGCACCTCGCGGCCGGGCGGTTCCGGTGCGGATTCCGGCGGGGCGTCCGGGGAGGGCGCGGCGGGCGGCGGCTCGGCGTACACGCTGGGCCTGGTCGCGCTGGGCGGGGCGCTGCTGCTGGGCCTGCGCAGGCTGCGCGGCAGGGGCGGGGCGCCGAAGGACTGAACGCCCCGCCGGGGCTCAGCGGCAGGCCACGGTGGGGCCGTTGACCATGGCGCCGGCGACCTGCTGGCCGTTCGGCGTCCAGTAGCCGAGCCGGGAGACGATGGTCGAGCAGGTGTCGGCCGGCAGCGTGACGTGGACCGTCACGGTGGCGGGGCGGCCGGGCTGCAGATCGGTGAGCGCGCAGTCCAGGGCGTGCGCGCTGCGGGTGGTGGCCGGGTAGCGGCCGGTCAGCGGGTTGACGCAGCGCACGTCGGTGGAGTCGAGCCGGATGCCGGTGCCGGGTTCGCCGATGAGACCGAGGCGGGCGCTGCCGTCGCCGTCGTCGGTGGTCCGCTCGACCGTGTACGTGAGGGTGGTGGTCGCCCCGGGGGCGAGCGCGGCCGGCGGCGCGACCCCGATGCGGTGCCCGGCCGCCGGCTTGGGCGCGGTCAGGGTGAACGTCCCCTTGGCGGTGCCCGTCAGCGGCTCGGCGCCGGTCCGGGGCGCTGCGCCCACCCGGACGGTGGCCGTGAACGCGTACGTACCGGGGCCCGGGTACTCGGCGCGGCCGCCCAGCGTGCCGGACGCGGTGTCGTCCTCGTCGTCGCCCCGGCGGGCGGTCCACGTGCCGGAGACGGCGCAGGCGCAGTCGGCGGCGGCGGTGACGGTCATGTTGGCCCCGGCGACGGTGACGCACAGACCGACGGAGGGTCCGGCGGGCCGCTCGGTGCCGCTCTGCTCCAAGGGCGCGGCGGGCGAGCAGGTGGTCACGGCAGGCGGGGGAGCGGCGGCGGCCCCGGCGGCGGGGACGGCGCCCGCGAGGACGGTCAGGCCCGCTGCGGCGAGGGCCGTCAGGGAGGTTCCGAGACGCACTGCGTGCCTCCAGGTCTGTGCGGCTGCGTCGGCTGTACTCCACCGATCCTGCGCGCGACCGCCCGGCACCGCGCGCCGACTGCTCCATCAGGCGCACACCGCGTCCGCGCCCGGCCGCGCCCGTCCGCGTCCCGCATGGGAGCCCGCGCCCGGGCCCGACGGCACGTCAGCCGCGGGCCGCCCGTGCTTCCGCGACCTTCGCCTCGAACCCCCGCACCAGGCACCGCAGCCCGAACGCGAAGTGGTCGAACTCCTCCGAGAACGTGTCCTCGGAGAGCTGGGCCATCAGCGGGAACTCGCCGCTCTCCATGACCCGCGCGAGGATCGGCTCCTGGCTCTTCCAGAACTCCTCGTCGCTCACCCCGGTCTGCCGCGCCGCCTCCGCGGCGTCGATCCCCATACGGGCGATCCCGCTGGTGAAGCTCTGCACGGCGATGATCACCGACAGGGTCTCCTGGTCGCTCAGGCCCATCCCGCGCAGGGCGCGCAGCGCCGCCTCGAGGCCGCGCAGCGAACCGGGGCCGAGCACGCTGCGGCTCTGGTTGACCCTCAGCAGCCAGGGATGGCGCCGGTAGAGGCCGAGGTAGCCGCGCGCGAGCGCCTCGACGCCCTCGCGCCAGTCGTCCGGGGGCTCGGGCAGGCCGGGCGCGGGGTCCTGCACCCGGTCGAGCATCAGGTCCAGCAGCTCGGCCTTGCCGGGGACGTACCGGTACAGCGACATCGTGCCGACGCCCAGCTCCGCCGACAGCCGCCGCATCGACACGGCGCCGAGCCCCTCCGCGTCGGCCACCTCGATCGCGGCCGTGACGATCCGCCGCAGGGTCAGGCCCGGTTTCGGTCCGCGGCTGGGCGGCTCGCCCGTCCCCCACAGGAGCTCCATGCTGCGGTTGACGTCGCCGCTTCCGCTCGTGGTCGTGTCGCTCGCGCTGCCGGTCATGGCGTCAGCGTACGGGCAGGGGACACCTCCGGCCGAAAAACTGAGTACGCTGTACGCGCGATTGGGTACGGTGTACTCGGTTTCGGTTCGGCCGCCCTTGCGCGGCCGTCCGGCGACCTGACGTGCGAGACGGCGACGACGGAGGGGACAGCGTGGACACGACCTGGGCGATCAGGGCCGAGGGCCTGCGGAAGAGGTACGGCGGCAGAGCGGCTCTGGACGGCTTCGACCTGACCGTGCGCCCCGGCACGGTCCACGGCCTGCTCGGGCCCAACGGCGCGGGCAAGACCACCGCCGTGCGGGTCCTCGCCACGCTGCGGCGGCCCGACGGCGGCCGCGCCGAGGTGGCCGGGGTGGACGTGGCCCGCCACCCCGCGCGCGTACGGGCGCTGATCGGCCTGACCGGCCAGTACGCGGCCGTGGACGAGATCCTGACCGGCCGCCAGAACCTGGAGATGTTCGGGCGCCTCTTCCACCTCGGCCGGCGCGGCGCCCGGCGGCGCGCCGGTGAGCTGCTGGAGCGGTTCGGCCTGACGGAGGCCGCCGACCGGGGCGTGGAGGGGTACAGCGGCGGCATGCGGCGACGCCTGGACCTGGCCGCCTCGATGATCCTCGCGCCCCGCGTGCTGTTCCTGGACGAGCCGACGACGGGCCTCGACCCCCGCGCCCGGGGCGAGGTGTGGGACGCCGTGCGGAACCTGGTCGCGGGCGGCACGACCGTACTGCTGACCACGCAGTACCTGGACGAGGCCGACCAGCTGGCCTCGCACGTCACGGTCATCGACCGCGGCCGCGCCATCGCCGACGACACGCCCGAGGCGCTCAAGGACCGCGTGGGCGGCGACCGCGTCGAGGTCGTGGCCGCGGACCCGGCCGACCTGCCCCGCGTCACCGAGGCCGTGGCGCGCGTCAGCGACGGCGTACCGCACGTCGCCGAGGGCGAACGGCGCGTACACGCCCGGGTGCGCGACCGGGTGGAGGCGCTCACCCAGGTCGCGCGGGTCCTGCGCGACGAGGGCGTGCGGGTCGAGGACATCGGGCTGCGCCGCCCGACGCTCGACGACGTCTTCCTGCGCCTGACCGGCGCGGACGCCCACCGGGCGGCGGACGCCACCGCCGCCCGCACCGCGGAAGGAGCCGCCGCGTGAGCACCCTCGCGCCCCGTACCGCCGCCCCCCACCCCGCCGACGCCCCGCTGCCACTGCCGGGCAGGTCGCGCGCCTACTGGGCGGCGGCGGACTGCTGGAACATCGTCCGCCGCACCCTGATCCACTACCGCCGCAAGCCCGTCTTCATCGCCTGGCAGCTCGGCTTCCCGATCGTCTCCGTGCTGCTGTACGGCTACGTCTTCGGCGGTGCGATGCGCCCGCCGGGCGGCGGCGAGGGCGGCACGGCCGCGGACTACCGCGCGTATCTGATGCCGGGGATGTTCGTGATGACGATGGCCTTCGGGTTCATGGGCACCGCCACGGCCGTGGTGACGGACGCGCAGAAGGGCGTCACCGACCGGTTCCGCTCCATGCCGATGGCCCCCTCCGCGGTCGTGACGGGACGCGGGGTGACCGATCTGCTCGTGTCGGCCGCGGAGTTGACGATCCTGGCCCTGACGGCGCTGGCGATGGGCTGGCGGGCGGACGGCGCGGTGGCGGCGACGGCCGGGGCGTTCGCCCTGCTGCTGTGGCTGCGGTTCGCGCTGATCTGGCTGGGCGTGTGGCTGGGGCTGCTGCTGCCGAGCCCCGAGGCCGCCGGCTCGCTGTACGCCGTGGTGTTCCCCCTGACGATGATCTCCAGCATCTTCGTCCCGACGTCCACCATGCCGGGCTGGCTGGGGACGCTCGCGGCCTGGAACCCGCTGTCCTCCACCGCGTCGGCCACCCGAGGCCTGTTCGGCAACGAGGTCGCGTCGGACGGCAGTTGGGTCCAGGAACACGCCCTGCTGCTGGCGGTGGCGTGGCCGCTGGCCATCACGGCCGTCTGCCTGCCGCTGGCCGTGCGCCGCTTCCGCGCCCTCGGCCGGTGAGCGGGGGCCACCCGGACCGCCTTGACCTCGATCGCGCGTGAGGTCCTGCGTTCGCCGGTGACCGAACGGGCCCGGGAGAAGGGTGGCGCGATGGACGTGGGCGAGGGCCCCGCCCCGGCATCGACCTGCCGGTCGAGCGGAAGCCTGCTCGCGGAGGGCGGCGACGGGCGCCTGCGCCTCACCGACGAGGGCCGCGACCTGCACGCGCGGGCCGCCGAGACCCAGCGCGCCAACCGGACCCGGGTCCACGACGGCGTCGGCGACGAGGAGTGCCCGACGACCCCGAAGGCCCTCCGGCGCGTGATCCGCGACGCGGGCGGGGACGTGCGCCGGGGAACCTGAGGCGGTGGTGGGGCGGGTCCGCGGAGGGGGAGTCCCGCGGACCCGCCCGGTCACGGGAGGCGGCCGTGGTCGGGGATGCCGCCCGTGACGACGGGGGAACGGCTCACCGGCTGGACCGCCCGCCCGGGCGGCACCGGCTCACCGGCCGGTCCGCCCGGCATGGCGGCAGCCGCTCACCGGCCGGGGCACTCCTTCCACGCCAGCCGGTAGACGGTCCGGATGTCGCCGTCCGTGGAGTCCATCGCGATGAAGCTGTTGGTCTTCGCCGTGTCGGAGGTGCCGCCGTTGACCCGCAGCTCGGTGTTGATGTTGAAGTTGCGCTTCACACCGCACGGCGCCCAGACCAGCTGGCCCCAGTCGGTCTCGTCGGTGACCTGCCAGTTGTTGTCGTACGGCCCCCGGAACGGGTGCTGGCGCGCGGCCGTGTCGGGCGAGCCCTGGAAGTAGTACGACGCCTTCTGCGTGGCCCAGGCGCCGCGCTCCAGGTGCGCGTAGCCCCGGTAGTCGGCGCTGGCGACCGCGTAGGTGAAGCCCTGCGGGACGTGCACGATCAGGTTCAGCTGGCAGTTCTTGCGGAAGTCCGTCGGCTTGGAGCCGACGCCGACCTGCGCCAGGTACTGGCTGTAGGTGACGGTGAAGGCGGTGTTGTCGGGGGCGACGGCGACGGCGGCCGTACCCGCGGGGCAGCCCGAGCCGTTGACGGTGGCGATCTCGATGACGATCTTGTCGGGCGGGGCGGCGGCACCGCCGCCGGCGGCGCCCGCCGTGCCGGGCGCGAGGAGCGTCGCGCCCGTGAGCGCGGCGGTGGCGCCGCAGGTGACCAGGGTCCGGGCGGTGCGTCTTCCGGAGCGGGATGAGGACATGAGGGCTCTCCGTTCGGTTGCCCGGTCGAAGTGGGGGGTTCAACCGAGAGCGAGAACATGTCAAACATTCAAACGGTTCGGGCCGCTTTGACCCGCTCCGTCCGAACGGTAGGGATGGTAGGGACGCGCGGCCGCCCCGGACAGGGCGCAAACAGGCCGGATACGAGAGCCGTATACGGTCCGGGCACGGCGAAGGGCCCGGTGCGGCGCGCGTCGGACGACACGCGCGGCACCGGGCCCCTCGGGCCCCGTGGGCCTACAGCTTCTCGATGACGTAGTCGACGCAGGCCGTCAGCGCCTCGACGTCCGCCGGGTCGATCGCCGGGAACATGGCGATGCGCAGCTGGTTGCGGCCGAGCTTGCGGTACGGCTCGGTGTCCACGATGCCGTTGGCGCGCAGCGCCTTGGCGACGGCGGCGGCGTCGACCTCGTCGGAGAAGTCGATGGTGCCGATGACCTGGGACCGCTTGGCCGGGTCGGCGACGAACGGGGAGGCGTACTTGGACTCCTCGGCCCACCCGTACAGCGTCCGCGCGGAGGTGGCCGTGCGGCGCACCGCCCAGTCCAGGCCGCCCTGCCCGTTCATCCACTTCAGCTGCTCGTTCAGCAGGAACAGCGTGGCGAGGGCGGGCGTGTTGTACGTCTGGTTCTTCAGGGAGTTGTCGATCGCGGTCGGCAGGGAGAAGAACTCCGGGACGTGCCGGCCCGACGCGTGGACGCGGGCGGCGCGCTCCAGGGCGGCCGGCGAGAACACGCCGATCCACAGACCGCCGTCGGCGGCGAAGGACTTCTGCGGCGCGAAGTAGTACACGTCCGACTCGGTGATGTCGACCGGCAAGCCGCCCGCGCCGGAGGTGGCGTCCACCAGGACGAGCGCGCCCTCGTCGGCGCCCTCGACGCGCTTGACGGGCGCGGCGACACCGGTGGAGGTCTCGTTGTGCGTCAGCGCGTACACGTCGACCCCGGCCTCGGCGTGCGGCTCGGGGTGCGTGCCCGGCTCCGAGGTGACGACGGTCGGCTCCTGGAGCCACGGCGCGAGCTTGGCGGCCTTGGCGAACTTGGACGAGAACTCGCCGAAGGACAGGTGCTGCGACCTGGACTCGATGAGGCCGTGCGTCGCGATGTCCCAGAACGCGGTGGAACCGCCGTTGCCGAGGACGACCTCGTACCCCTCGGGCAGGGAGAACAGGGCGCGCACACCGTCGCGGACCTCGCCGACCAGGTTCTTGACGGGGGCCTGGCGGTGCGAGGTGCCGAGGAGGGACGTGCCGGTGGCGGCCAGGGCGTCCAGCGCCTCCGTACGCACCTTGGAGGGGCCCGCGCCGAAACGGCCGTCGGCGGGCTTGATGTCAGCGGGAATCTGGATCTCAGCCACACACGGAGCCTATCGGCTCATCCCGGCCCACCGGACCCGCCGTCCGCCGTCTGAGACACCCCGTCCTCGCCCCCGGACCCCCGCACCGCACGGGCACCCGGCCCGGCGGGGCGGGCGGCGGGGCCTGCCGGAAGACTGCCTTCGCGCATGACCGCACACGGACCAGGGGGGTTGCCATGACCTTCCGGGCTCGGCCGTCCGCCCGTCGCCGTGGTCGGACAGCGGCGTGCCGGGGCGGGCATGCTGGGGGCATGGCTGACGGCGGGACTGCGCGGGACGGGCGGCGGGCGACGCGGGCGGACGGGCCGGGGGAGGGGGCGCCCCGGGCGGGCGGGTCGCTGGAGCGGGCGCTGCGGGCCGCCGTGCGGGGCGAGGTGGACGCCGGGGCCGGGGCCCGCGCCCTGGTCACCATGGACGCCTCCAACTACCGGCGCGTCCCCGACGTCGTCGTCGCCCCGCGCGACGCCGACGACATCGCCGCCGCCCTCGCCGTGTGCCGCGAGCACGGCGCGCCCGTCGTGGCGCGGGGCGCCGGGACGTCCATCGGCGGGCAGGCCACCGGCACCGGCGTCGTCCTGGACCTCACCCGCCACATGCGCGCCGTCCTCGCCGTCGACCCCGAGGCGCGGACCGCCACCGTCCAGCCCGGCGTCGTCCTGGACCGGCTGCGCGACGCCGTACGCCCGTACGGGCTCACCTTCGGCCCCGACCCGTCCACGCACAGCCGCTGCACCCTCGGCGGGATGATCGGCAACAACGCGTGCGGCGCCCACTCCGTCGCCTGGGGCACCACCGCCGACAACGTCCACGAGCTGACCGTCCACACCTACCGGGGCGCCGCCCTCCGCCTCGGCCCAGGCGGGCGGGGCGCGCCCGTCGGCGTCGCCGACCTGGTCCGCCGCAACCTCGCCGCCCTCCGCACCGGCTATCCGCCCGGCCTGCCGCGCCGCATCTCCGGGTACGCCCTCGACGCCCTCCTGCCCGAGCGCGGCATGGACGTCGCCCGCGCGTTCTGCGGCAGCGAGGGCACCCTCGGCGTGGTGAGCGAAGCCGTCGTACGGCTGGTGGACGCGCCCGCCGCCCGCGCGCTCGCCGTCCTCGGGTACGCCGACGAGAGCGCCGCCGCCGAGGCCGCGCCCGGACTGCTCCCGCTCGGCCCGCTCACCGTCGAGGGCATGGCCGAGGACCTGGTGCGCGACCCGGCCGCCCGCGCCCGGCTGCCCCGCGGCGCGGCCTGGCTGTTCGTGGAGACCGGCGGGGCCACCCCCGCGGAGGCCGCCGCCCGCGCCCGCGCCGTGCTGCGCGCCGCCGACGCCCTGGACGGCGCCGTCGTCGCCGACCCGGCCGGGCGGCGCGCCCTGTGGCGGGTGCGGGAGGACGCCGCGGGGACCGCCACCCGCACGCCCGACGGCGCCGAGGCGTGGCCCGGCTGGGAGGACTGCGCGGTGCCGCCGGCGCGCCTCGGCCCCTACCTGCGGGACTTCCGCGCCCTGCTCGCCGCGCACGGGCTGCGCGGCACGCCGTACGGGCACTTCGGCGACGGCTGCGTCCACGTGCGGATCGACTTCCGGCTGGCCGAGCCCGACGGCGTACGGCGGTTCCGCCGCTTCTCGGAGGAGCTCGCCGACCTGGTCGTCGCGCACGGCGGCTCCCTGTCGGGCGAGCACGGCGACGGGCTGGCCCGCGCGGAGCTGCTGCCGCGCATGTACGGGGACGAACTGGTCGCGCTGTTCGGCGAGTTCAAGGACCTGTGGGATCCCGACGGCGGTCTCAACCCGGGCGTCCTGGCGCGCCCCGAGCCCCTCGACGCGCACCTCCGCTTCGACGTGCTGCCGCGCACCCCCGTCGACGTGGCGTTCGGATACCCCGACGACGGCGGTGACTTCGGGACGGCCGTGCGGCGCTGCGTCGGCGTCGCCAAGTGCCGCGTGGAGGGCCCGGGTGCGGGGCCGGGCGTGATGTGCCCGTCGTACCGGGCGACCGGCGAGGAGCGGCACTCCACGCGCGGCCGGGCCCGGCTCCTGCACGAGATGCTCGCCGGGGAGGTCGTCACCGGCGGCTGGCGCTCCGAGGAGGTGCGCGACGCCCTCGACCTGTGCCTGTCCTGCAAGGGCTGCCGCTCCGACTGCCCGGTCGGCGTCGACATGGCCACGTACAAGGCGGAGTTCCTGCACCACCACTACGCGGGCCGCCTCCGCCCGGCCGCCCACTACGCGATGGGGTCCCTGCCCGCCCTGCTGGACCTCGCCGCGCCCGCCGCGCCGCTGCTGAACGCCGCCGCGCGGGTCCGCCCGCTGGCCGCCCTCGCCAAGCGGGCCGCCGGGATCGCCCCGGAACGGGACCTGCCCGTACTGGCCCGGCGGACGTTCCGCGCGTGGGCGGCACGCCGTACGGCTCCGGGCGCGTCCCCCGGTACGGCTCCGGGGGCGTCCTCCGGTACGGCTCCGGGGGCGCCGGGCGGCACGGCCCGCGGGGAGGCGCCGCGCGCGTACCTCTGGCCCGACACGTTCACCGACCACTTCACGCCCTCCGTCGGCCGCGCCGCCGTCACCGTCCTGGAGGCGGCGGGCGTCCCGGTCGCGCTGCCGCCGGGGCGGGTGTGCTGCGGGCTCACCTATGTGTCGACGGGCCGCCTCGACCGCGCCCGTACGGTCATGCGCCGCACCCTCGACGCGCTCGGCCCCGTCCTGGAGGCGGGCGCCCCGCTGGTGGTGCTGGAGCCGAGCTGCGCGGCGGCGCTGCGCACGGACCTGCCCGAGCTGCTGCCCGGCGACCCGAGGGCGCGGGCCGTGGCCGGGGCGGTGCGGACGTTCGCCCAGGCCCTGGAGGAGCTGGCGCCCGACTGGCGGCCGCCCCGCCTGGACCGGCCGGTCGCCGGGCAGACCCACTGCCACCAGCACGCCGTCCTGGGCGACGCCGCCGAGCGCCGCCTGCGGGAGCGGGCCGGGCTCGTGGGGGAGCTGAGCGGCGGGTGCTGCGGCCTCGCCGGGAACTTCGGGTTCGAGCGCGGCCACTACGAGGTGTCGGCGGCGTGCGCGGAGGACCAGCTGCTGCCCGCCGTGCGGGCCGTGGCGCCCGGCACGCGGCTGCTGGCGGACGGCTTCTCCTGCCGCACCCAGCTCGCGCAGCTGGCGGGCCTCCGCGCCCGGCACCTGGCGGAGGTGCTGGCGGAGGCGTTGGCGGACCCGCGGCCGTGACCTCGGCCGGACCGCGGGCGGGACCTCGGCCGGGACCTCGGCCGGACCGTGGGTCGGGACCTCGGCCGGGGCCTCGGCCGGGACCTCGGCCGGGCCCGCCGGCCGAGGGCTGAGCGCGCCCCGGCTGCCATAGCCGTACCCCGCTTTCACTGCTTACCGTGGGAGGGGTCATCCTCGTAGCGGAACGACCCCTTCCAAGGGGTCGTCCCGCGCACCCGGCACGACGCACCCGCACGATTGAAGAGGTCCCGGTGAACCACGCCGACGCCCGTACCGCAGACGCTTCGGCGGTCGCCCTCCCCGAGACGGCGGCGGCCCATCCGTCAGGCGCGGCGGGCCCCGCGCGCAAGGGCGCCGCGGGGCCGGTCGCCCTCGTCGTCGGCGGGGCGCTGTCGGTGCAGTTCGGCGCCGCCCTCGCGGTCCTGCTGATCCCGCGCGCGGGCGTCCTCGGCGTGGTCACCCTGCGGCTGACGCTGGCCGCGCTGGTCCTGCTGATTGTGTGCCGCCCCCGGCTGCGCGGCTACAGCCGGTCCGACTGGGGCACCGTCGTCGCGTTCGGCGCCGCGATGGGCGGCATGAACCTGTGCATCTACCAGGCCATCGACCGCATCCCGCTCGGCGCCGCCGTCACCCTGGAGGTCCTGGGCCCGCTGGCCCTGTCGGTCATCGCGTCCCGGCGCCTGGTCAGCCTCGTGTGGGCGGGCCTGGCCCTGGCGGGCGTGGTGCTGCTGAGCGGCGGCGGGTTCGACCGGCTGGACCCGGTCGGCGCGGGCTTCGCGCTGGCGGCGGGCGCGATGTGGGCGACGTACATCGTCTTCAGCGCCCGCACCGGCCGGCGCTTCCCGCAGGCGGACGGACTGGCGCTGGCCATGGCGGTCGGCGCGGTGCTCAGCCTGCCGCTGGGGCTCGCGGAGGCCGGTACGCGGCTGGCCGTGCCGTCGACGCTGGCGCTGGGCCTCGCGGTGGCGCTGCTGTCGTCGGTGCTGCCGTACACCTTGGAGCTGATCGCCCTGCGGCGCCTGCCCGCGGCGACGTTCGCCGTCCTGATGAGCCTGGAGCCCGCGGTCGCCGCGCTGGCCGGGTTCCTGGTCCTGCGGCAGGCGCTGTCGGTGACGGACGCGGCGGCGATAGCGCTGGTCATAGCCGCCAGCGTCGGCGCGATCCGCTCCCGCACAGCCCCCGCCTGACCCCGAGCCGCCCCGTGCGGCGCCCCGGGCAGGCGGGGCGCTGGGGGTGGAGGGTCAGGCCAGGGCCTGGTTCAGGAGGTGGGACCAGTGGGCCACCACGCGGGCGCGACGAGGCGCGTCGTCCGTCAGGAGCGTCGCCAGCCCCAGCCCCCGCGCCATGTCCAGCAGCCCCTGCACCGTCTCGCGCACCCCCGGCACCGACTCGTCCGCGCCCAGCAGCTCCACCGCCATCCGGTGCGCCTCCCGGCCCACGCGGGCCTCCAGCTCCGTGACGCGCGGGCGCAGCTGCGGCTCGTCGGACGCGGCGACCCACAGGTGCAGGGCCGCCCGGAACAACGGGCCCGTGTACAGCGCGACCAGCGCCTCCACCACCTCGGCGCGGCTGCGCCCGCCCAGCTCCCGCAGCGCCTGCGACCGCTCCTCCGCCACGTACTCGACCGCCGCGAGGAACAGGTCCTCCCGCGTGCGGAAGTGGTGCTGCGCCGCCCCCCGCGACACGCCCGCCCGCTCGGCGACGACCGACACGGTGGAGCCCTGCCAGCCGCGTTCCGCCAGGCACGCCACGGCGGCTTCGAGCAGCCGCCGCCGCGTGGCGCGGCTGCGGTCCTGCTTCGGAGCCGGGGCGGCGGTGGTGGTCATATCGCCCATGCGGGGTCCCGTCGTTCCAGGAAGGCCGTCATTCCCTCGCGCGCCTCCGCCGAGGCGAAGAGCGACGCCGAGCGCTGGACGAGGTCCTCCGCGTCCCGCTCGAAGGTCTCCAGCACCCTAGCCGTCACCAGCCGCTTCGACGCCGCCAGCCCCTGCGGCGACCCCTTCCGCACCGCGTCGAGCAGCGGTACGAGCGCCTCGTCCACGTCCGGCGCGGCCGCCGTCACCAGCCCGATCCGCGCCGCCTCCGCCGCGCCGAACCGCTCGCCCGTCAGGTAGTACCGGGCCGCCGCCCGCTGGTCGAGGCGCGGCAGCAGCGTCAGCGACACCAGCGCGGGCGCCACCCCGATCCGCACCTCCGTCAGCGCGAAGTCGGAGGCGTCCGACGCCACCACGAGGTCGCACGCCGACACCAGCCCCACGCCGCCCGCCCGCACCCGCCCCGCGACCCGCGCGACGACCGGTTTCGGCAGCTCCACGATCCGCCGCAGCAGCGCCACGAACGCGTACGGGCTCGGCGGGGCCTTCAGGTCGGCGCCCGCGCTGAACGTGGCGCCGCTGTGGGTGAGCACCACCGCCCGTACCGCCGGGTCCTTCGCGCACCCCTCCAGCGCGTCCGCCAGCTCCGCGACCAGCTGCGCGGAGAGGGCGTTGCGGGTGTCCGGGGCGTTCAGGGTGAGCGTGGTGACGGCGCGGTCGTGGGCGGTGGTGATCAGGGCCATGGTGCTCGCCTCCGGTGGAGTGGTCAGTACGACTTGGGGAGTCCCAGGGACTGGTGCGAGACGTAGTTGAGGATCATTTCCCGGCTCACGGGTGCTATGCGGGCCACGCGCGAGGCGGTGATGAGCCTGCCGAGTCCGTACTCGCGCGTCAGGCCGTTCCCGCCGAGGGTGTGCACCGCCTGGTCCACCGCCCGTACGCACGCCTCGGCCGCCGCGTACTTCGCCATGTTCGCCGCCTCGCCCGCGCCCGCGTCGTCGCCCGCGTCGCACAGCACGGCCGCCTTCAGCGTCATCAGCCGGGCCAGTTCCAGCTCGATGTGCGACTGGGCCAGCGGATGGGCGATGGCCTGGTGGGCGCCGATGGGCGCCTGCCACACCTGCCGCTCCTTCGCGTACGCCACCGCCTTCGCGACCGCGTAGCGGCCCATGCCCAGCGCGAACGCCGCCGTCATCACCCGCTCCGGGTTGAGCCCGGCGAACAGCTGGAGCAGCCCCGCGTCCTCGTCGCCGACCAGCGCGTCGGCCGGCAGCCGCACGTCGTCCAGGACCAGTTCGAACTGCCGCTCGCGGGCCCGCAGTTCCATGTCGATGGGCGTGCGCTGGAAGCCGGGCGTGTCGCGCGGGACGACGAACAGGCACGGCTTGAGCGCTCCTGTCCGGGCGTCCTCCGTACGGCCGACGATCATGGTCTCCTCGGCCATGTCCACGCCCGACACGAAGACCTTGCGGCCCGACAGCACCCAGTCCCCGCCGGGCGCGCGGCGGGCCGTGGTGGTGATCCGGTGCGAGTTGGAGCCCGCGTCCGGCTCGGTGATCCCGAACGCCATGATGCGGCTGCCGTCGGCGAGCCCCGGCAGCCAGCGCCGCTTCTGCTCTCCGGTGCCGAACCGGGCGATGACCGTGCCGCAGATCGCCGGCGACACGATCATCAGCAGCAGCGGGCAGCCCGCGGCGCCCAGCTCCTCCAGGACGATGGACAGTTCGGCGATGCCGCCGCCCCCGCCGCCGTACTCCTCGGGCAGGTTCACGCCCAGGTAGCCGAGCTTGCCCGCCTCCCGCCACAGCACGTCGGGGTCGGCGTCGTGCCCGTCGGCGTGGCGGCGCCCGAGGGCGGCGACGGCGGTGCGCAGCGCCCGCTGCTCGTCGGTCTCGAAGGGGATCGCGGTGGCGGGGGAGGTGGTGCCGGTGACTGCGGTCATGCCTGTTCCTCCTGTGCGGATCGGACGGGCGGGGCGTGCTGCCCTGCAACGGCGGGGCTGTGGCTGCGGGGCCGGGGACTGCCGCGGCTACCGGTCAGCGGCGGGCCTGGCGACGGCGTCGGGGCCCGGTCCGGGCACGGTGTCGGGCCCGGCCACGGCGTCGGCCCCGGGCGCGGCATCGGCCTCAGCCTCGGTGTCGGCGCCGGCCCCGGGCGCGGCATCGGCCTCAACCTCGGTGTCGGCGCCGGCCCCGGGCGCGGTGTCGGTCTCGGCCACGGCATCGCCCTCGGCTCCGGTGTCGGCCTCGACCACGGCGAGGAGCGCGCCGACCTCGACCTGGCGGCCCGGCTCGGCGTGGAGGGCGGTGAGGACGCCGGAGGCGGGCGCGGTGACCTGGTGCTCCATCTTCATCGCCTCCAGCCACAGCAGCGGCCGCCCCGCCTCGACGCGGGCGCCCTCCGCGAGGCCCTCGGCGACCCGTACGACGGTGCCCGGCATGGGCGCGAGCAGCGAGCCGGGCGCGGTCCGCTCGGCCGGGTCGGTGAAGCGCGGGCGGCGCGTGAGCCGGTGGGCGCCGGTCGGCGTGTCCACGTGGACGGTGTCCGAGCCGGGGCGGACGGTGACGCGGTACGGGCGGACCACCCCGGCCACGTCGAGCCGCACCTCCCGCGCGTCCGCCGCCACGACCCGCACCCCGGGGTCGTCCGGCAGGTCGTAGCCGTCCCGGGTGCGGGCGTAGCGCACCTCGTGCTCGGCGCCCCCGGAGCCGTACTCCTCCCCGTAGACGCGCAGGCGCGGCTGCGACGGGACGTTCCGCCAGGCGCCGGGTCCCGGGCGGGCGGCCGCCTCGGCGAGCGCGGCGGCCACGGCGGCGTACCGGCCGCCGGGCGGCGGGGCCGTCAGGGCGTCCAGGTGGCGGTCGTAGAAGCCGGTGTCGGCGCGGCCGGGCTCGGCGAACTCCGGGTGCCGCAGCGAGCGGACCAGCAGGTCCCGGTTGGTGACCGGCCCGTGCACGCGGGCCCGCTCCAGGGCGCCGGCCAGCAGCCGCAGCGCCTGCGCGCGGGTGGGCGCGTGGGCGACGGCCTTGGCGAGCAGCGCGTCGTAGTGGACGCCCACCGCGTCCCCGGCCGCGTAGCCGGTGTCCAGGCGCACCCTGGGCACGTCCAGGGCGTGGAGCGTGCCGGTCTGCGGGGCGAAGCCGCGCGCCGGGTCCTCCGCGTACAGCCGGGCCTCCACGGCGTGGCCGCGCGGTGCGGGCGGCTCGGCCGGCAGGGGCGCGCCCTCCGCGACGCGCAGCTGCAGGGCCACCAGGTCGACGCCGTGGACGGCCTCGGTGACGGGGTGTTCGACCTGGAGCCGGGTGTTCATCTCCAGGAAGTGCGCGGCGCCGTCGGGGCCGATCAGGAACTCGACGGTGCCCGCGCCCCGGTAGCCGATGGCGCGGGCGGCGCGCACGGCCGTCGCGTGCAGCTCCTCGGCCAGGGCCCGGGGCAGGCCGGGCGCGGGTGCCTCCTCGATCACCTTCTGGTGGCGTCGCTGGAGGGAGCAGTCGCGGGTGCCGAGCGCCCACACCGTGCCGTGCGCGTCGGCGAGGACCTGCACCTCCACGTGGCGCCCGCGCTCCAGGTACGGCTCGGCGAACACCTCGTCGTCGCCGAAGGCCGACAGCGCCTCGGCCCGCGCGGCGGCCAGCTCCGCCTTGAGCGCCCCCATCTCCCGTACGACGCGCATGCCCCGCCCGCCGCCGCCGGCGGCCGCCTTGACCAGCACGGGCAGGTCGGCCTCGGTGAGCGCGTCCGGGTCGAGCGGTTCGACGCCCATCAGCCGCTTGGCGCGGGTCTTGGACGCCATGGCCTCGATGGCGTCCGGCGGCGGCCCCACCCAGGTCAGCCCGGCCGCCTCCACCGCGCGGGCGAAGGCGGCGTTCTCGGAGAGGAAGCCGTAGCCGGGGTGCACGGCGTCGGCGCCCGCCGCGAGGGCGGCGGCCACGACGAGGTCGCCGCGCAGATACGTGTCGGCGGGCGCCGCGCCCGGCAGCCGCACCGCCGCGTCGGCCTGCCGTACGTGCAGTGCGCCGGCGTCCGGGTCGGAGTGCACGGCGACGGTGCGGATGCCCAGGTCGCGGCAGGTGCGGAAGATACGGCAGGCGATCTCGCCCCGGTTGGCGACGAGCAGGTTCTCGATCACGGGAGCCTCACATCGGGAAGACGGGCGGGAGCCACGGGGACCACGGCGGCCACGGGCGCCTCACATCCGGAAGACGCCGAAGCCGCCGCGCGCGCCCTCGACCGGCGCGGTGTGGATCGCGGACAGGCACAGGCCGAGGACGGTGCGGGTGTCGCGCGGGTCGATGACCCCGTCGTCGTACAGCCGCCCGGACAGGAACATCGGCAGCGACTCGGCTTCGATCTGCTGCTCGACCATGGCGCGCAGCGCGGCGTCGCCCTCCTCGTCGTACGGCCGGCCCTTGGCCCGCGCGGACGCGCGGGCGACGATCGACAGGACACCGGCGAGCTGCTGCGGGCCCATCACGGCGGACTTGGCGCTGGGCCAGGCGAAGAGGAACCGCGGGTCGTACGCCCGGCCGCACATGCCGTAGTGCCCGGCGCCGTACGAGGCGCCCATGAGCACCGACAGGTGCGGGACGCGGCTGTTGGAGACCGCGTTGATCATCATGGCGCCGTGCTTGACGATGCCGCCCTGCTCGTAGGCGCGGCCGACCATGTAGCCGGTCGTGTTGTGCAGGAACAGCAGGGGGATGTCGCGCTGGTTGGCGAGCTGGATGAACTGGGCGGCCTTCTGCGACTCGGCGCTGAACAGCACGCCCCGCGCGTTGGCGAGGACCCCGACCGGGTAGCCGTGCAGCCGCGCCCAGCCGGTGACCAGGCTCGGCCCGTACAGCGGCTTGAACTCGTCGAAGTCGGAGCCGTCCACGATGCGGGCGATCACCTCGCGCGGGTCGAACGGGGTGCGCAGGTCGCCCGGCACGATGCCGAGCAGCTCCTCCGCGTCGTACTTCGGCGGCTCGGCGGGGCCCGGGTCGGGGTGGGCCTTGCGGTGGTGGAGGCGGGCGACGATCCGGCGGGCCTGGCGGATCGCGTCGGCCTCGTCCAGGGCGTAGTGGTCGGCGAGTCCGGAGGTGCAGGCGTGCATCTCGGCGCCGCCCAGCGACTCGTCGTCGCTCTCCTCGCCGGTCGCCATCCGCACGAGCGGCGGCCCGCCGAGGAACACCTTCGACCGCTCCTTGATCATCACCGTGTGGTCGGACATGCCGGGGATGTACGCGCCTCCGGCGGTGGAGTTGCCGAACACGACGGCCACCGTGGGGATCCCGGCGGCGGAGAGCCGGGTGAGGTCGCGGAAGAGGGCGCCGCCGGGGATGAAGATCTCCTTCTGCGACGGCAGGTCGGCGCCGCCCGACTCGACCAGCGAGACGACGGGGAGCCGGTTGGTGTACGCGATCTCGTTGGCGCGCAGGGCCTTCTTCAGCGTCCACGGGTTGGACGCGCCGCCGCGCACGGTCGGGTCGTTGGCGGTGATCAGGCACTCGACGCCCTCGACGGTGCCGATCCCGGTGACGAGGGACGCGCCGACGGCGTACTCGGAGCCCCAGGCGGCGAGCGGGGAGAGCTCCAGGAACGGCGTGTCGTCGTCCAGGAGCAGTTCGATCCGCTCGCGGGCGAGGAGCTTGCCGCGCGCCCGGTGCCGGCCGACGTACTTGTCGCCGCCGCCCGCGAGGGCCTTGGCGTGCTCGGCGTGCAGCGCGTCGAGCTTGTCGAGCATGGCGGCGCGGTTCGCCCCGTAGCCGGGGGACGCCGTGTCGAGCGCGGACGCGAGGACGGTCACAGCGGGACCTCCTGGATGGCGTGGGCGGTCACGGCGGGGCCCCGCGTCGGGCGGGCGGCCTGGGCGGGGCCTCCGGTCGGGCGGACGGTCACAGCAGGGCCTCCGGGATGTCGAGGTGGCGGGCGCGCAGCCATTCGCCGAGCGCCTTCGCCTGCGGGTCGAACCGGGCCCGCGCGGCGGCGCCCTCGCCGAGGAGGCCGGCCACGGTGAAGTTCAGGGCGCGCAGGTTCGGCAGGACGTGCCGGGTGACCGGCAGGGCCCGGGTCTCGGGCAGCAGGTCCCGCAGCCGGTCGGCGGTCAGGGTGTGGGCGAGCCACCGCCAGGCGGCGTCCGACTCGGCCCAGACGCCGATGTTGGCGTCGCCGCCCTTGTCGCCGCTGCGGGCCCCGGCGACGAGCCCGAGCGGGGCGCGCCGGGCGGGCCCGGGCGGCAGGGGCTCGGGCAGGGGCGGCTCGGGGACGTCCCGGAGGGGCGCCGTCGCGGGCGCCGCGGGTACGGGGACGCGCCGCCCGTCGGGCAGTACAGCGGTGTGGGTGACGGCGCCCGGCTCGACGTACACGGCCTGGAACACCCCGTAGGGCTCGCCCTTGCCGGGCGGGGCGGTGACGTGGAAGCCGGGGTAGCTGGCGAGGGCCAGTTCGACGGCGGCGCCGGTCACGGCCCGGCCCACCGCGTGCGGGTCGGGGTCGCGCACGACGAGCCGCAGCAGGGCGCTGGCGGTCTCCTCGGTGTCGGCGTCGGCCCGCCCGGTGCGGGCCAGCTCCCACCGCACCCGCGCCGGACGGACCCCGGCCCGCCCGAACGCGTCCTCGACCTGCTCCCGCACGAGCCGCGCCTTGGCGTCGGTGTCGAGGCCGGTCAGGACGAACACGACCTCGTTGCGCCAGCCGCCGAGCCGGGTGACGCCGGCCTTGAGGGCGGGCGGCGGTGCCTCGCCGCGCACGCCGCTGATCCGCACCCGGTCGGGGCCCTCCTGGTCGAGCCGTACGGTGTCGAGGCGGGCGGTCGCGTCGGGCCCGGCGTACCGGGCGCCCTGCGTCTCGTACAGGAGTTGGGCGGTGACGGTGGAGACGTCGACGGCGCCGCCGGTGCCGGGGTGCTTGGTGATGACGGCCGAGCCGTCGGGGTGCAGCTCGGCGAGCGGGAAGCCGGGGTGCCGTAGGTCGTACCGCCGGAAGAACGGATGGTTGCCGCCCGTGGCCTGCGTGCCGCACTCCAGTACGTGCCCGGCGACGACGGCCCCGGCGAGCGCGTCGTACGCGTCGGGGGCCCAGCCGAAGTGCGCGGCGGCGGGCCCGGTGACGAGGGCGGCGTCGGTGACCCGCCCGGTGACGACGAGGTCGGCGCCCGCGTCGAGGCAGGCGGCGATCCCCGCGCCGCCGAGATAGGCGTTGGCGGTCAAGGCGCCGTCGGGGAGCGGCAGTTGGTCGCCCTCCACGTGGGCGATCCGCACGGGTACGCCGAGCCGTCCGGCCAGCTCGCGCAGGTGCGCGGCCAGCCCGGCGGGGTTGAGCCCCCCGGCGTTGGTGACGATCCGCACGCCCCGCTCGTGGGCGAGGCCGAGGGTGTCCTCCATCTGCCGCGGGAACGTCCTGGCGTACCCGAGGGAGGGGTCCTTCAGCCGGTCCCGGCCGAGGATGAGCATGGTCAGCTCGGCCAGGTAGTCGCCGGTGAGCACGTCGAGGGGCCCGCCGGTGAGCATCTCCCGCACGGCGGAGAACCGGTCGCCGTAGAACCCGGAGCAGTTCCCGACCCGCAGCACGCCGCCGCTCACGCTCCCGCCTCCCTCGGCGGGCGTCCGGCGCCGGGCGGCCCGGCGAAGGCCTGGGCGATGTCCAGCCACCGGTCGGCGTCGGGCCCGTGGGCGCGCAGGGCCAGGTCGGCCCGGTGGGCGCGCCGGGTGACGAGGAGGCAGAAGTCGAGCGCGGGCCCGGTGACGTACTGGGCGGCGTCCTCGGGGCCGTAGGTCCAGACGGTGCCGTCCGGCGCGTCGAGCACGACGCGGAACGGCCCGTCCGGCGGGGTGAGCCCGCGCACGGCGTACGCGTAGTCGCGCGCCCGCCAGCCGATCCGCGCCACGTGCCGCAGCCGCGCCGTCGGCTCCCGTACGACCCCGAGGGCGTCGGCGACGTCCTGCCCGTGCGCCCAGGTTTCCATGAGCCGAGCGGTGGCGAGCGAGGCCCCGCTCATCGGCGGCCCGTACCACGGCACGCGGGCCCCGTCGGGCAGCCCGCGCAGGGCCTCCCGCAGCAGCCGCCGCCCCGCCCGCCACCGCTCCAGCAGCACGGCGGGCTCCTCCCGGGCCCCGGATTCGGCGGCCCGGTCGACGAAGTCGTAGGCCCCGCGCGCCACTTGGGCCACATGCGCGGCGAAGTCGTCCGGCGCGGCGACGGCCATCAGCGCGACCTCGTCGGTCCAGGCCAGATGGGCGACCTGGTGGGCGACGGTCCACCCGGCGGCCGGCGTGGGCCGCCCCCAGTCCCCGTTCCCGGCCGCGGCGACGACCCGGTCCAACTCCTCGCTCTCGTCCCGCAGATCATCGAGCACGGGATGGTCCACAGCACACTCCCTCGCTAGCCGCTCGGCGACGCGCGGCGAGCATCCCACCGCCCCACAAAACAAGCAAGCGTGCTTGCTTGTTCTTTTCCCTCACGAGGCGACTCCCCACCGGAGCGCCCTACGGCCCCCGATCCCGCAACGCGCGGACCGGCTTTCCCGTTATGGAAAGGATCAGTCCTTGACCCGGCCGTGAGCGGGTCGGGAGCATCGACCGTGACGGGTTCGTCACCGCGAGGGGGACTCATGGGCGCACCGCTGCTGAAGTTGTCCGGAAACCCGGACTGCAAGAACGGAACCTGCCCGACGCTGTGGCGGACCCCTGATGGCAGGGACTATGTCGTACAGGGCTACGTGATCACCGACGTCGAGCGGCTGGCGCAACTGGACCTGCCCGCGGGTGAGTCGGCCGTCATCGTGCCCGCCGCCGTGCTGGAGGGGTTCTTCCGTGCTCGGCAGTGAGGAGTTCGGGCGGCTCTTCGAGACCTTCGAACGGACGGCGTTCCGGCTGGAGACCCTGGCCGTCTACGACGTGGAGGAGGAGCGGGAGGAGATCGGCCGATTCCTCGCGGGGGAGGACATGGGACCGGAGTGGGACGACAACCCCTGGGTGCGTTCCATCACGGAGCGGGGAAAGCACCTGTCCCGCGTCCACGTCCTGTGCTCGCCGCTCACCGACTACCTGCGGTACGAACTGTCCGCCTACCCGGGCAACATCAGGGCCGGTGAGGTCATCGGCATCGTGGACCTCGGCGAACAGCCGGTGACGGGGCTGCCCGGTCACGACTTCTGGCTGTTCGACGACCGGGACGTGTACCGCATGCACTACACCCAGGAGGGGCGGTTCACCGGAGCGGAGCTGCTCCCCCCGGACAGGCTCGCGGAGTACCGGGGCTACCGCGACCTGGCGCTGCGCCACGCCGTACCGTTCGCCGCCTACTGGGAGCGGCACCGCTGACCGCTGATTCCATCGGCAAGGCCCTGCGGGCGCTGCGCACGGCATCGGGGCTGACCGGTGAGACGGTCGCCCGCAGATCGTCCATGTCCGCTGCCAAGCTGTCGAAAATCGAGAACGGGCGGACCATGCCCACGGTGCGGGACGTGGAGCTCATTCTTTCCGCGTTGAACGTTTCCGAAGCGGCGAAAGAGCAGTTCCTCGCCACAGTCCGCGCGGAGGTGACAGAGGCCACCGCATGGCGCCTCCTGCGCCGTATGGGCCCCTGGAAGCATCAGCAGGCGATCCGGGCCATCGAGAAGACCACTGTCACGCTCCGACTCTTTCAAGGGCAGCTCATTCCCGGTCTGCTCCAGACTCCGGAATACGCGACGGCTGTCTTCTCGCTGCCGCCCGCGCTGCCGGCCGAGACGAGGGCACGGACCGTCGCGGCGCGGCTGGAGCGTCAGGCCGTGCTCTACGAGGGGATCCGGGCGTTTCACTTCGTGGTCTGTGAGCACGTCCTGCGCTGGCTGATCTGCGAACCGGCCGTCATGGCCGTCCAACTGGACCGCCTGGTGTCCCTGTCCCGGCTTCCGGGCGTGACCATCGGCGTCGTACCGCTGTCGGGCCGGATGCCGGATTTCCCGATGACGTGCTTCAGTCTCCACGACGACCGCCTCGTGATGATCGAGACATTCCATTCGGAAGTCACGACGAGGGACCCCAAGGATGTCCGGCTTTACCTCGACACATTCGAGCGGTTCTCCGAAGCGGCTCTGTACGGCGATGAAATGCGCGTGCTTGTCGAGGAAATCCGCGATGGATTCTTGCCCTGACGGGAAAGATCCTGTACCCCTCGCGGCGGCGCCGCAACGATAAGCCCTGGCCGCATTCGCGGCCGCGTTCCCGCTCCGGCCGTCAATTCCCTGGCAGGACCACGTCCGGAGCGGGGCAGGGGGCCGCCCGGAAGAGGGCGGCGCGGCCCCTCCGCGCTCAAACGCGGATCGGCACCCGGACGGACCGCGTGCCAAGGGCATACCCGGAGGTCACCATGCGCCACGCCATGAGTGAGGTCAAGACCGCTCCAGGCGAGGACGACGGACAGGGCGGCAATCCGTCTGGCGGATGTGGAGACGGCGACGGCTGCGGTCGTCGGTAGGCCGCATCCGCCAACGAGGGCGGGCGGCGGCGATACGCGCCGGCCGCCCGCCCGGCAGGGAGATCTCTTCATGCATCATCACGGCTACCTGTGGCTCGGTACCGGCCTCGACCGGGTCCACGACGGCGTGCGCCGGGCCGACCACCCGGACTTCGCCGTCAGTCCCCTGCCTCCGCTGGAACTGGCGCAGTGGCTGCTCAAAGGCGCCCGATTCGTACGGGGAACCTGGCACGAGCCACGGGAGGCAGCCGCCTGGTTCGGGGAACAAGTACGCCCCCATGCCGCTGCGTTCGAACACGGCCATGACCGTGGCGTACTGGAGGAGCGCGTGCATTCCGCCGCCGAGGCGGTGGCGGGTGGTGAGGATGTGGCGGGCGGATGGTGGCTCGTCGGCCGGCGGTACCTGGGCGTCTACCTCATCTCCTGCACGCCACACCGCTTCCGACCCGCGTACCCGTGCCCCGCGCCCCCGCAGCCTCCAGGACTCGTGCCGCAGGCGGCCGCAGGAGCTCCGGTGGAGACGTGACCCGGCCCGGAGGGGCGAGGGGCGAACGGCACTCCAGTCTCCGCGGTGCGCGGGGTGGCAGAAGCCCGCCTCCAGGACCGACCGGCCCGGCGGAAGCCGCCATCCGGTCGGGGGGTCCCATGGCAACGAAGGCGAGGGTCCCGCCCGCAGTGCAGGCAGGGCCCAGGAGGTCCCCAGGCGTCCGGGCCGGGCAGCAGCCTGTGCGGGGCGCTGGACCGGGCGGGACCGCCCCGTGACGCGGACCCCGCGACGCGGGCCGCTCCCGACGCGGACCGCCCCGCCTCCCGGCGCGCGGGGCCGGGAAGCGGGGCGGTGCGGTGGGACGGGCGCGGGCCAGGGCCCGCGCGGCTCAGCGAGGCCTCAGCACTTCCGCGAGGCCTCAGGACGCGATGTCCTCGTACCCCGCGATCTCGCGCGGGTCGCGCGGGCCGGGGCCGACGTAGCGGGCCGACGGGCGGACCAGGCGGCCCGTGCGCTTCTGCTCCAGGATGTGCGCCGACCAGCCGGCCGTGCGGGCGCAGGTGAACATCGACGTGAACATGTGCGCCGGGACCTCAGCGAAGTCCAGGACGATCGCCGCCCAGAACTCCACGTTCGTCGCCAGCACCCGGTCCGGGCGCCGGTTGTGCAGCTCCTCCAGCGCGGCCTTCTCCAGCGCCTCCGCCACCTCGAAGCGCGGCGCCGCAAGCTCGCGGGCCGTACGCCGCAGCACGCGGGCGCGCGGGTCCTCCGCCCGGTACACGCGGTGGCCGAAGCCCATCAGCCGCTCGCCCTTGTCCAGCGCGCGCTTCACGTACGCCACGGCGTCGCCGGTCCGCTCGATCTCCTCGATCATGCCGAGCACCCGCGACGGCGCCCCGCCGTGCAGCGGGCCCGACATCGCGCCGACCGCGCCCGACAGCGCCGCCGCCACGTCCGCGCCGGTCGACGCGATGACCCGCGCGGTGAACGTGGAGGCGTTCATGCCGTGCTCGGCGGCCGAGGTCCAGTACGCGTCGACGGCCTTCACATGCTTGGGGTCCGGCTCGCCGCGCCAGCGGATCATGAACCGCTCGACCACCGACTGCGCCTTGTCGATCTCGCTCTGCGGCACCATCGGCAGGCCCTGCCCGCGCGCGCTCTGCGCCACGTACGACAGCGCCATCACCGCCGCCCGCGCCAGGTCGTCCCGCGCCTGCTGCTCGTCGATGTCCAGCAGCGGCTTCAGGCCCCACACGGGCGCCAGCATCGCCAGCGCCGACTGCACGTCCACGCGGATGTCACCGGAGTGGACCGGGATCGGGAACGGCTCCGCCGGCGGCAGGCCGGGGTTGAACGCCCCGTCGACCAGCAGGCCCCACACGTTCCCGAAGGACACATGGCCCACCAGGTCCTCGATGTCGACGCCCCGGTAGCGGAGGGCGCCGCCCTCCTTGTCCGGTTCGGCGATCTCCGTCTCGAACGCGACGACTCCTTCGAGCCCGGGTACGAAGTCGGACATCTGGCGGCTCCTCGTTGTGAACGTATACGGCGTGTGTGTCGTAGATCAGAGCGTCTGGACGAAGCGGCCCGGAAACGGACCGGCCTGCGGAGATCCGGTTCCGCGATGAACCGGATCTGGAGAGAACGAACAGTGGCCCGACCCAAGAGTCTGTCGGGTTCCCCCGATGCGGGGAAGCGTGACATCAGGCACACTCCGCCGTTGCGGTCCGACGTGGTTAAGGCGGCCGTCCGCCGGGCAGACTGATGCGGCCCACCAGGCGGACCGGTGCGGCAGGGACGCCCTGAGGCAGGATGGACGCCGTGACCGACGCCCTCGATCCAGCCCTGGACCCCGCCCTCGATCCGGCGCCCATGCGCGAGCAGTACCACACCTCCGAGCTTGCCGAGGAGGACCTCGCCGCGCATCCCCTGGAGCAGTTCGCGCACTGGTTCAAGGAAGCGGCGTCCTGCGGCGACATCCACGAACCGAACGCCATGGTCGTGGCCACGGCCACCCCGGAAGGCCGCCCCTCCGCCCGCACGGTGCTGCTCAAGCACGTCGACGCGCGCGGCTTCGTCTTCTTCACCAACTACGACTCCCGCAAGGGCGCCGAGCTGGCCGCGAACCCCTTCGCCTCGCTCCTCTTCCCCTGGCACCCCATCGCCCGCCAGGTCATCGTCACCGGCCGCGTCACCCGCGTCGGCCGCGACGAGACCGCCGCGTACTTCCGCACCCGCCCGCACGGCTCCCAGCTCGGCGCCTGGGCCAGCGCCCAGTCCTCCGTCATCGCCTCCCGCGCCGAACTGCTCGCCCGGTACGAGGAGCTCGCCGCCCGCTACCCGCAGGGCGCCCAGGTGCCCGTGCCGCCGCACTGGGGCGGCTTCCTCGTCGTCCCCGACACGGTGGAGTTCTGGCAGGGCCACGAGAACCGCCTCCACGACCGCCTCCGGTACGTCCGCGAGGGCGCGGGAGACGGCGAGGCGGCCTGGCGCGTGGAGCGGCTCGCCCCGTAGCGCCCCGTGCCCGCATCCGCACCCGGGTGCGGGCACGCAGAAGCCCGCGGGCTCTGCTGCTCTCCTGCTGGCAAGAGAGGTCGGCCGGATGTGCCGACGAGCCCGCGGGCCGGTGACTGCTTGGGTGTACGGCAGGAGGCCTGCCGTCATGTGACGACAGGCCTCAGCCCGCAGTCACCTCACGCATCCGAAAAGAAACCACTTCCGGATCACCTCCTTTCTCGTGTGACCCACACACTAGGAACGCCCCGCGCCACGCACAATCGAATTTTCCGAACCCCGTGTGTCCTGGGTCACGTTCCAGTTGAATGGCCGGGCGCGCTGAGGGTGCAGGCGCGTATACGGCTCATGTCTCGCAGGGGGTGCCGGGATGAGTGCGTCCAGGAGCGGAACGGCGCGGGCGGACGGGGACCTGCTCAGCGCGCTGCTGGACGGGATGGACGCCGCGCTGTGCGCGTTCGACGCGGACGGTGTGGTCACCCACTGGAACCGCGAGGCCGAACGGATCCTCGGCTGGCCCGCCGCCGAGGCCGTCGGCCGCCGCGGCCTCGCCGGATGGGCCGCCCGCCCCGCCGACGCCGCCGTCATCGAGGCCCGTCTGATGGCCGCCATGGACGGACCCGGGCGCGGCCTCCACGAGTTCGCGCTGCTCCGCAAGGACGGCGGCCGGGTCCTCGTACGCACCCAGGCGTCCGGGGTGCGGGGCACCGACGGCCGCCCCGCCGGCGTGTACTGCGCCTTCGGCGAGGTCCACGCGCAGCTGGACTTCGAGCGGTCCGTCGCCCTCAGCGAGGCCCTGTTCGCCGACGCCCCGTGCGCGCTCGTCGTCGTGGACGCCGACCTGCGGCCCGCCGTCGTCAACACCGGTGCCGCCCGGGCCCTCGGCGCCTCCCGTACGGCCCTGCTGGGCCGCCCCTTCGGTGACTTCCTGCTCCAGGGCGCCGACCAGCTGGAGGCCGCCCTGGAACACGTACTCGCGGAGGGCGACCCCGGCGCCCCGGCCGACCTGTGGACGACCGTCCGCACGCCCGAGGGCGAACGGCGGCGCTGCTGGCGCAGCGGCTTCCTGCGCCTCGCCTCCCCGCTGTCGCGGGAGCCCGCGCCGCTGGGCGTGGCGTGGCTGTTCGAGGACGTCACCGAGGTCCGGCTCGCGGAGCAGGAGGCCGACCGGCTGCGCTTCCGCGCCAGCCAGCTGCACCGCGCGGGCGCCGCCGCAGCCGAGTGCGAGGACCCGATGGAGGCGGCGACCGTGTACCTGGACTTCGCGCTGGCCGGGTTCGCGGACGACGCGCTGCTGGACGTCGTACGGGGCGACGGCACCCGGCTCGTCCGGGTGGCCGCCACACCCGCCGGGGCGCCCGGACCGGTGGCCCCCGTCGCGGGCGGCGGCCTCCCCGTCCCGTACGCCCCCGGCCACCCGGCACTGCGCGCGCTGGAGCGGGCGGGCGCGGTACGCGCCAGCACCTGGACCTCTGGTCCCGCGCGGGCGTGGGCGGCGGAACGCCTCTGGCCCGCGGGCGCGGCGCACGCCCTGTGCGCGGTGCTCCGGAGCCGGGGCCGCACGCTGGGCGTGGTCACCTTCCTGCGCTCCGCCAGCCGGCCCCCGTTCGAGCGCCCGGACGTGGCCTACGCGGAGAGCGTCGCGGTGAGGGTGGCGGCGTCCCTGGACCTGCGGGGCGACTGACGCCCGCACACCGCTGTCCGCCCCGCCCCCGGCCGGTGCGCGGGGGCAGCGCGCCGGGCGGTGCGCGGGGGCCGCGCGTCCGGGCGGGGTGCGCCGGGGCGGAGGCTCAGCGGCGGTAGAAGATGCGGTCCGCGTACTCGTCCATGACGCGGGTGTTCCACTCGTGGCCGCCGTCGACGTTGCCGGAGCGCAGCAGCGGGGGCTCGACGCCGCGGCGGACCAGTTCCCCGGCCGCCGACGCCATGACGGCCTGCATGAGGGCGCTGGTCACGACGGTGGAGGCGGGGGCGAACGGCGCGGCGATGCCCTCGTGGGTCAGCTCGGCGTCGCCGACGGGGATCTTGGAGTCGAGGACGATGTCGCAGTGGTCCTTCAGGAAGGTGCCCGAGGCGTTCCGGGGGCGGGTCTCCTTCGTGTAGGCGACCGAGGTGACGCCGATGACCTTCAGGCCCAGCGCGCGGGCGTTGACGGCCATCTCGACGGGCAGGGCGTTGCGCCCGGACAGGGAGACGATCACAAGGAGGTCGCCGGCGCGGGCGGGGGAGGAGTCCAGGACGGCGGCGGCCAGGCCCTCGACGCGCTCCAGGGCGGAGCCGAGGGTGGCGGGCGGCTCGACGCCGACGGCGCCCGGCACGGGCAGCAGGTTCATGACGGCCAGGCCGCCGGCGCGGTAGACGACGTCCTGGGCGGGCAGCGACGAGTGGCCGGCGCCGAAGGCGAAGAGGCGGCCGCCCGAGGCGATCGTGTCGGCGACGGCGGCACCGGCCGCGGCGATCCGCTCGGCCTCCTCGTCCCGGACGCGCTGGAGCAGTCCGATCGCGGCGTCGAAGAACTGATCGGCCAGCGTGCTGTCGCCCATCGGCGGCCTTCCTCTCGTCGTGTCGCGGATCACGGTGCGGTCTGGACCATTCCCGTGTCAATACGGCGTCCGCCCCCCGCCAGGTCGGCCGCGGCACGGTAGCCGACGGGATGCGCAACAATTGAGTCGGGGCCGCGCACACTGGAAGTCACGCATCGAGGGGCACGTATGTCCGGACTGATCGACACCACGGAGATGTATCTCCGCACCATCCTCGAGCTTGAAGAGGAAGGTGTGGTGCCCATGCGCGCCCGCATCGCGGAACGGCTCGACCAGAGCGGTCCCACGGTCAGCCAGACGGTGGCCCGGATGGAGCGCGACGGCCTGGTGACCGTCGCCGGGGACCGGCACCTGGAGCTGACGGAGGAGGGCCGCCGGCTCGCCACCCGCGTGATGCGCAAGCACCGCCTCGCGGAGTGCCTCCTCGTGGACGTGATCGGCCTGGAGTGGGAGCAGGTCCACGCCGAGGCGTGCCGGTGGGAGCACGTGATGAGCGAGGCCGTGGAGCGGCGCGTCCTGGAGCTGCTGCGGCACCCGACGGAGTCGCCGTACGGGAACCCGATCCCGGGCCTGGAGGAGCTGGGCGAGCAGGCCGAGGCGGACCCGTTCCTCGACGAGAACATGGTGGCGCTGTCCGAGCTGGACGCGGGCGCCGAGGGCAAGACCGTGGTGGTGCGGCGGATCGGCGAGCCCATCCAGACGGACGCGCAGCTGATGTACACGCTGCGGCGGGCCGGCGTGCAGCCCGGTTCCGTGGTGAGCGTGACCGAGTCGCCCGGCGGGGTGCTGGTCGGCAGCAGCGGCGAGGCCGCCGAGCTGGACGCCGACGTGGCGTCACACGTCTTCGTCGCCAAGCGCTGAGGCCCCGTCCCGGCGCCGCCCGCCCGTCTCGCCCGCGCCGACGCGGGCCCGGCGGGCGGTGGTGTTCCGTTCGCGGCGCGGCGGCCGTACCGTACGGGGTGCTTTCGCGCGGAACGGCAGCGGGGCGGCTTCGCGCGTGCCACTCTGGGCTTCAGGCCGGGACCTGTCCTGGGAGGGGAGCCGCGCGATGCGTCGCCGTCACCGTCATCCTCGTCGTCCGGCGTCCGCGTCGCCGGAACACACGTCCGCACACGGGGAAGGTCCCGGTGCCTTACGGCACCGGGACCCGTCCTCCCCTGTGCTGACCCGGAGCCCCGAGCTCTCAGGGTCAATCCCGTCGGACCCTTTTCCCCGAGTGGTCCGCCTCCCGTTGAAGATCTCCCCTCGGTCGTGCCCGTCAATCCTTGAGCGGGGTCACTCGAACGAGCGGTGTTGTGGCGCATATCCCCGTGTTCGAATGTGAGTTCGATACTCTGGTGGGGTTGTCCAGCGTGACAGAAGGGGGTGCCAGGGCACATGGTGCGACGAATCGACCTGACCGGAGCCGACGGCGTACGCCTTGCCGCCTGGGAGTTCGCCGAGCCGCCGAAGGCGCTGGGCGACGACGGCACCGAGCCCGGCGGGGGCGTCCTGCTGCTGCACGGCCTGATGGGCCGGGCCGCGCACTGGGCGGAGACGGCCAAGTGGCTGTCGCAGCGGTACCGGGCGGTCGCGCTGGACCAGCGGGGCCACGGCCAGAGCGGCAAGCCGGCGGCGGGGCCATACACGCGTGAGGCGTATGTGGCGGACGCCGTGGCCGCGATCGAGCAGCTGGGCCTCGGGCCGGTGACGCTGATCGGCCACTCCATGGGCGCCCTGACGGGCTGGCAGCTCGCGGCGGAGCGCCCCGACCTGGTGAACGCGCTGGTGATCTGCGACATGCGGGCCTCCGCGCTGGGCGCCTCCTCACAGCGGGAGTGGGAGGAGTGGTTCCGCAACTGGCCGCTGCCGTTCGCGACGCTGGCCGACGCGCGGAAGTGGTTCGGCGAGGACGACCCCTGGGTGGAGCGGCCGAACCCGGCGCGGGGCGCGTTCTTCGCGGAGGTGATGGCGCAGGCCCCGGACGGCTGGCGGCCCGTGTTCTCGCCGCACCAGATGCTGGCGGCGCGGTCCACCTGGGTCCACGACGCGCACTGGGACACGCTGGCGCAGGTGCGGTGCCCCACGCTGGTGGTGCGCGGCCTGGACGGCGAGCTGGGGCGAGCCGAGGCGCACGAGATGGTGCGGGTGCTGCCGCAGGGGCGGTACGCCGAGGTGCCGGACGCGGGCCACTACGTCCACTACGACCAGCCCGAGGGCTGGAGGTCCGTCGTGTGGCCTTTCCTCACCGACACGATGCCCTGACCAGGGCCTGACGGGGCCTCCGGCTCGGCGCTCCCGTGGGGCGGCGCCTCACTCGGGGACGGTGCGGAAGCGGCGCCGGTACTCGGTCGGCGTCGTGTCGAGCCTGCGCCGGAAGGCCCGTACGAGCGTGTCGACGGTGCCGAAACCGGTGGCGGCCGCGACGCGTTCCAACGTGGCGTCGGTGGACTCCAGCTGGTGGCGCGCCTGTTCCACGCGCACCGACTCGATGTAGGCGTGCGGGGTCGTGCCCAGCTCGTTCTTGAAGACGCGGGTGAGCTGCCGGTCGCTGACGTGGGCGTGCTCGGCGAGCCGGGCGACCGTGAGCGGCTCGGCGAGATGGCGCAGGACGTAGTGGCGGAGGTCCTCCACCCGCCGGGTCGTGGAGACCTGCTCCAGGGGGACGCTGAACTGGCTCTGGCCGCCCGGCCGCTTCAGATACATCACCAGCTGCCGGGCGATCCGCAGCGCGGTGGCCTCGCCGAGGTCGTCGGCGATGAGCGCCAGTGACAGGTCCAGGCAGGCGCTGATGCCGGCGCCGGTCCACACGTTCCCGTCGCGGACGAAGATGGGGTCGGCGTCGACGTCGACCTCCGGGTGGTCGGCGGCGAGCCGCTGCGCCGTGGACCAGTGGGTGGTGGCCCGCCTGCCGTCCAGCAGCCCCGCCGCTGCGAGGACATGGGCGCCGACGCAGACGGACGCCACCCGTCGGGCGCGCGGCGCCAGTTCGGCCACCCGCTTCACCAGCGCCGGATCGACCAGCGGGTGCACGCGGCGGTCCTCGCCGACCTCCACGGCGCCCGGCACCACGAGCGTGTCGATGCTCCGCTCCCGGAGCTGCTCGAAGGTGACGTCGGGCAGGACGCGGACCCCGGCGGCCGTGACGACCGGCTCCATCGCCTCCGCGGCGAGGACGACCTCGTAGCCCGCGGCCTCCTCCGTCTCGCGCCGCGCCAGATGGAACACCTCCGGCGGCCCCGTGACATCGAGCAGGTCGACCTCCTCGAACAGGACGATGACGATCAGCCGTCCGGTGGTGTCCACACGTCCCCCCTGGCCGCGCCGTCCACGGCGGCGGCGATGTCGGTTTCTGCATGTTAGACGACATTGCCGACGCACCGGGCCGGGCCATAGCGTCATAGGCGCAGGTCACCGCATCGACGCGACCGCTTCCCGACCCCGACACCCTCAGGCGGTACCCCATGCCCAGAACCACGCTGCGCCAGCTGTCCGGCCTCTCCGACGCACCCGCCAAGCTCGCCGACTCGACGCTGGTCCTGATCGACTACCAGAACACCTACACCACCGGCGTGATGGAGCTGGAGGGCTGGCGGCCGGCCCTCGACGCCGCGGCGGCGCTGCTGGAGCGCGCCCGCCGCGAGGGCGCCCGGATCATCCACGTGGTCAACGACGGCGGCGAGGGCACGCCGTACGACATCCGGGCCGAGATCGGGCGCATCCATCCCGACGTGGCGCCGGCCGACGGCGAACCGGTCGTCGTGAAGAAGGTCCCCGACGGTTTCCGCGACACCGAACTGGGGCGGCTCGTCGACGAGGCGGGCAGGGACGAGCTGGTCATCGCCGGGTTCATGACGCACATGTGCGTGGCGTTCACCGCGCAGGGCGCGTTCCTGCGCGGCCACCGGGTCACGGTCGTGGCCGACGCGTGCACGACGCGGTCGCTGCCGGTCGGTGGTGCGGAGGTGGGGGCGCGGGAGGTGCACCTGGGTGCGCTGGGGACCGTCGCGGATCTGTACGGGGTCGTCGTCATGTCGCAGGCGGAGCTCGCCTGAATGAGCCGGGGGGCCCGGTGGCGCCCGTGACCGCCCCGGACCCCCCTCCCCCCAGGGGCCCCCGCCCCCTGCACCCCCCTGCGCCCGCTCCCCGACGAGGCCCGCGTGCTGACGGGCCCCCGTGCCTTGTGGGTCACCCATGTGCGGCGCCTGCCGCGGCTGCTGCCGCTGTGGGCATGCGTTCCGCCCCGTTGTGGGCAGTCGTTCCGCTGGGGCGATGGGGGTCCCCCCTGCTCGAGCGAAGCCGAGAGCTTGGGGGAGGGTGGGCACAACGGGGTGCCCCGCCCGGGAGGGTGCCCCCTTGTACGGTGCGCGCGGGAACGGGCACCCGCCAGGTTCCGCTGTGCCCACCCGTTCCGCCCCAAGCGGAACGACTGCCCACAGCGGCGGCCCGCAGGGCACACGGCCTCGTAAGGCAGCCGGGCCAAGGGACCGCCCCTGGGAAAGTGCGGGATCAGCCGAAGCCCAGGGGGCCGCCCTCCGCATGGGTGCGGGTTCAGCCGAGGCCCAGGGACCGCCCCCTGGATGGGCGCGGGTTCAGCCGGGGCGCAGGGGGTGGCCCCCTGGAGGGTGCGGGTTCTGTCGGGGGTTCAAGCGGCGGGCGTTACGCCTTGCTCACCGCTGTCAGGATTTCCGGGAGGCGCTGGTGCGTGCGGGTCGCGGCCACCCGCAGGCCCGCGAAGACCAGCAGCGCACCCCACACCACACCGGCCGGCAGCAGCGCCCACGGCGACGCCGACGCCACCCGCACCCACACCGCCGCCCCGATCAGCGGCGCGCACAGCACCACCGCCAGCAGCATCCCGCCCATCATCGAGCCCCACGCCAGCCCGCCCTGCCCGGGCGCCGCGTTCTTGTACGCGCTGTCCTGCGGGATCGAGTACGGCAGGTACGCCGACGCCCACGCGCCGACGCCCAGCATCGCGCCGAGCAGCCCGTACGACAGGCCCAGGCCCTCCGGCAGCGCCCCCCAGTCGCCGAGCACCGCGACGGTCACGAACACCACCAGCGTCGCGTACGGCAGGGTCACCAGCAGCAGCGCCAGCGCCCGCGCCCGCAGCTCCAGATACGCGTCCCGCCTCGACGAGATGGTCATGGCGACGATCCAGAACGCCGAGGTGTCCTGCCCGAACTGGTTGTACATCAGCGAACCCAGCATCGCCGCGGCGAAGCACGCCCAGTACACCGAGCCCGTCCCCTGCACGGCGTTGAACACCGGCACGATCAGCCCCAGCGCCAGCGCCGTCACCCAACCCGACTTGGCCTTCGGGTCCCGCCACGCGTACCGCAGCGCCCGCTGCACGACCGCGCCCGTACGGCCCTCCGGCAGCAGCCGCGCCCAGCCCGCACCCGCACCGGGACGCTTCCGGTCCGCGTCCCGCGCGGCCGCCGCGACCGTCGATCCGTCGGGCGCCGTCATCAGCTTCGTCAGGCTCCGCTGCCACCAGTACAGCAGCGCCGCCAGCGCCCCCGCCGACAACAGGAGCTGCGCCACCGCCGTCCCGTACTCGCCCCGGCTCGCCGCGTCCACCGCGCCGACCGCCGACGCGGGCGGCACCCACCGCACCAGGTCCGCGACCGGCTCCAGCCGGGAGAGGCCGCCCGCCTGGCCGAGCCGCTGCGCGCCGAAGTTCACCACCTGGATGCCGATCGCCACGACCAGCCCGCTCAGCAGCGCCAGGTCCCGGCCCTTGCGGGACGTCAGCAGCCGGATGTTCGCCGCCGCCACCGCCCGCGCGAGCGCCAGGCACACCAGTAGCACCAGCGGCACCGCCACCACGGCGACGGCCACCGCGAACGCCCCGTGCGCCACGGAGATCCCCGCGCCCACCGCCAGACACAGCGTGAACAGCGGGCCGATGCCCACCAGCGACGCCACCAGCAGCGCCCGCACCAGCGGCCCCGGCCGCAGCGGGAGCATCACCAGCCGCGACGGGTCCAGCGTCTCGTCACCGCTCGGGAAGAACAGCGGCATCACCGCCCAGCCCAGCGCCGTCACGGCGGTCAGCAGCACCGCCAGCGTCGCCGCCTGCGCGTGCCCCCGCAGCAGCACAAGGCCGAGCAGCTGCCCCGCCGCGAACAGCAGCGCGAACACCATGGAGACGACGAACATCGCCGTGCGGCCCGACGACTGCCGCAGCCCGTTGCGCAGCAGCGACAGTTTGATCCGGACGAACGTGGAGGTCAGCGTCCCGGCGGGCGCGCCGGCCGGGTGCGCCGCCCTCATCCCCGTACCGAAGGCACCCGACTCGTACGTCACCGGGCACCGCCCAGCCAGTCCAGGGACTCGCCCGTGTCCCGGCCCGACGCGCCGACCAGCTCCAGGAACGCCTGCTGGAGCGTGGGCGCCTCGCCCCGGACCTGTGCCAGCGGGCCGTGCGCGCGGATGCGGCCCGCGGCCATCACCGCGACCCAGTCGCACAGCGACTCCACCAGCTCCATGACGTGGCTGGAGAAGACGACCGTCGCGCCGGAGGCCGTGTACCGCTCCAGGACGCCCCGGATGGTCTGCGCCGACACCGGGTCCACGCCCTCGAACGGCTCGTCCAGGAACAGCACCTCGGGGTTGTGCAGCAGCGCCGCCGCCAGCCCGATCTTCTTGCGCATGCCGGTCGAGTAGTCGATGACCAGCTTGTGCTGCGAGCCGGCCAGGTCCAGCACGTCCAGCAGCTGCGTCGCCCGCTTGTCGACCTCGGCGCCCGGCAGCCCCCGCAGCCGGCCCGTGTACGCGAGGAGTTCACGCCCCGACAGCCGCTCGAACAGCCGCAGCCCCTCCGGCAGCACACCGATGCGGGCCTTCACGGAGGCGGGGTCCTGCCACACGTCGTGCCCGGCCACCTCGACGCGCCCCTCGTCGGGGCGGAGCAGCCCGGTCACCATCGACAGCGTCGTCGTCTTGCCGGCGCCGTTCGGTCCGACGAGGCCGATGAACCGGCCCGCGGGCAGGACCAGGTCCACCCCGCCGACCGCGATCTGGTCGCCGAAGCGCTTCCACAGCCCTTCCACCCGCACGGCGGGCGGCGTCGGCGTCCCGTCCGGGCCGCCCGCCGCGTCGTCTCTCCGGCTCTGCTCCGGCATGGTCACTGCCGCCTCCCGCTGCCCCGTCGGTCATCTGTACGAGTGCAGCCTATAAATCCGCAGGCAGGGGGCGCGTGGGGCGATTCCGGCAGTGTGCGGCGGCCCGGCGTTGCCGGGGTCCGCCACGAGGGGCGCCTCAGCGGGCGCGCGCCGCCGCCGCGTCCCGGCCGCACGCGTACGCCAGCGGACTGATCAGCTCCTCCGCGTCCGGCAGCCACCGGTTGGCGTGCGTCGGGCGGCGCACCCACTGCACCGCGCCCTGCCCGGCCACGCGCGTCGGCGGCGCCACCACGTACCCGCCCTCGCCCTTCGCGACCAGGTCGAGACCGGCCGGCGACCAGCCGAGCCCGCGGATCAGGCCCTCCGCCTTCGCGGCCGCGCCCGGCAGGGCGAAGAACACCATCCGCCGGTCGGGTCCGCAGGCCACCGGGCCGAGCGCCACGTCCATCCGCTCCATCCGGGCCAGCGCCAGGAACCCGGCCGACTCCGGCACGTCGAACGCGTCGAACGTCCGGCCCGTCGGCAGCAGGATCGACGCGCCGGGGTGCGCACCCCACAGGCGCCGCACCGCGGCCGGACTCCCCGTGGCCTGCGCCGCCCAGTCCGGGCGGAAGGGGTGCGCGCCCGGCGCGGCGCACGCTTCGTCGCCGCAGGAGCAGCGCTCCAGGCCGCCGTCCGTCTCCAACCACGTGCCGGGGAACACCTCCCAGTGGCGTTCCTCCGCGTACCGCACGGCGTTGTCCAGCAGCGGTTCCCCGCGCTGCTGGGGGATGTGTGCGGCCTCCGTGACTCCCTTGGTCTCTTCCACGGACAGCACAACTGTCCACCCCACGGGTGGTTACGGGGCGCAGAAGTGAACCGGGTGGTGCATCGGACGGGCACGCGGGGCGCATGGGTGCATGTGCGGGGGCGCGCGGGGGCGGCGGGAGCGGCGGGCGGGTAGGCAGGGTCGGGGACGTGGCCTCAAGGGCGTCGAATCCGGTCACAGCCGGTCATCGACGGTCATTGCGGTCCACCTACGGCAAAGCCTGAGGAAAGTGGCGATTGCCGTTGATCTGGTATGACAGCGTCGCGTTCCGCATTCTCCGGACATCAGCCGGGCAGTGATCGGGCGACTGATCGCCACCGGCACCTCAGGGGGTAGTCATGGCAGCGAGGCCGCTCGTCGCCCGTCAGCCGAACGAACGGCTGCAGGCACTCATTCAGGAGGCAGGGTGCTCCAACGCCGGGCTCGCCCGCCGCGTCAACATGGTCGGCTCGGAGCGCGGGCTCGACCTGCGGTACGACAAGACGTCGGTGGCGCGCTGGCTGCGCGGACAGCAGCCGCGCGGCCGGGCGCCGGGCATCATCGCGGAGGCGCTCGGCCGGAAGCTGGGCCGCACGGTCACGATCGACGAGATCGGGATGGCCGGCGGCAGGAACCTGGCCGGCGGCGTGGGCCTGCAGTTCTCGCCGACCGTGGCGGGCGCCGTCGAGCAGGTCTGCGAGCTGTTGCGCAGCGACGTGGGGCGGCGGGACTTCCTGTCGGGCTCCGCCGTCGCGGCGTCCGCGCTGGTCGAGCCCAGCCGTGACTGGCTGATCACCGGGCCCGACCCGCAGGTGGCCCGCACGGCGGGCGCCCGCGTCGGGCTGGCGGACGTACGCGCCGTACGGGCCATGACGGAGGCGCTGGTCGAGCTGGACCACAAGTTCGGCAGCGGCCATGTGCGGCCCGTGGTGGTCCACTACCTCAACAGCGTCGTGTCGGGGATGCTCGCCGGGTCGTACCGGGACACGGTGGGGCGCCAGTTGTTCGGCGCCGTCGCGCGGCTGACGGAGCTGGCGGGGTACATGGCGGTCGACACGGGCCAACCGGGCCTGGCGCAGCGGTACTACATCCAGGCGCTGCGGCTCGCGCAGGCGGCCGGCGACCGCGCGTACGGGGGTTATGTGCTGGCCGCGTCGATGAGCCATCTCGCCGCGCAGCTCGGAAACCCGCGGGAGATCGCCCAGTTGGCGCGCGCCGCGCAGGAGGGGGCGCGCGGGCACGTCACACCGCGCGCGGAGGCGATGTTCCTGGCGGCGGAGGCGCGGGGCCACGCGCTGCTGGGCGACGCGCGGACCTGCGAGGAGGTCGCGGGGCGGGCCGTCGCGGCGCTGGACCGGGCCGACCCGGAGTCGGGCGACGACCCGGCGTGGATCGCGCACTTCGACCACGCCTACCTCGCGGACGAACTGGCCCACTGCCACCGGGACCTGGGCCGTGCGGACGCGGCGGCGCGGGCGGCGGCGGAGGCGCTGGAGGGCCACCCGGCGACCCGGGCGCGGCGGCGCGCGATCGGGCTCGCCCTGCTGGCGGCGGCGCAGGTGCAGCAGCGGGAGGTCGAGCAGGCCTGCCACACGGGGGCCCGCGCGGCCGAACTCCTTTCCACCGTGCGGTCGTCGCGCGGCGCGGAGTACCTGGAGGACCTCCAGGCGCGGCTCGAGCCGTACCGGGACGAGCCGGCGGTACGGGAGTTCGCGGCCCGGCTCGAGCCGCAGGCGGCGTAACGATCACACCCGTGTGCGAGGGCGGCGGGGCAACCGGTAGCGTGAGCCGACGCTTCCGTAGGTTCACATGTAGGAGTCCCGGTGACGCAGAGCGGACACGGCCAGGAGGGCCAGTCGTGGGGCCAGGCCCCTGGCCAACCCTGGGGGCCGCCGCCCCCGCGGCCCGCGCCGGACGAGGACCCCGCCACGCAGTACCTGCGGCCGGTTCCCCCCGCGTCGGCGCCGCTGCCCCCCGAGCGGGGGCCGGTGCCTCCGGAGAGCCCGGCGGAGTCGACCGCGTTCCTGGGCACCGGTTTCGGCGCCCAGCCCGGCCAGGGTCAGCCCCAGCCGCCTCAAGCGGCCCCGCAGCCTCCGCAGTACCAGCAGCCCCAGCCCCACCAGGCCCCGCAGCCGCCGCACTTCCCGCAGCCGCAGGCCCCCCAGCCGCCCCACCAGGCGCAGTACGGCTACCCGCCCCAGCAGCCCCAGGGGTATGGCTACCCGCCCCCGCAGGCGCAGCAGCCCGGCTACGGCTATCCGCCCCAGCAGCCCGGCTACGGCTATCCGCCCCCGCAGGCGCAGCAGCCCGGATACGGCTACCCGCCCCCGCCCCAGCAGCCGTACGGCCAGCAGCCACCGCACCAGCAGCCCGGCGGGCCGCAGGGCCACCCGCAGCAGGGCCACGCCCAGCAGCCCGGTGGGCAGCGGCAGCCGGACCCCGACTCGGAGGCCACGCAGTTCATCGCGCCCGTGCCGGGCAACAGCGGGCCCCCGGCCGAGTTCGACAGCCTGTTCCGCGACGACCGGTCCGGCGCCACGCAGCAGATGCCCCGCATCGACGCGCACGCCCCGCAGCCGCCGTACGGCCAGGCCCACCAGCCCCGCCCGCCCCACGGGCACCAGCCGCCCCACGGGCACCAGCCGCCGTACGGGGGCCCGCAGCACGGCGGTTACGACGACTACGACGAGCCGCCGCGCCGGTCCTCGAAGCTGCCGCTCGTCGCGGCCGTGGTGGTCGGGTGCGCCGTCGTCGGGCTGGGCGCGGGCGCCCTGCTGAGCGGCGGCGACGACAAGGCCGACGACAAGGCCGACGTTGCCGCCGTCTCGTCCCCGGTGCCCGCCTCCTCGGCCCCCGCGTCCTCCGAGCCCGCCCCGGACCCGGCGAAGGCGCAGGCGGAGGAGTTGGACAAGCTGCTCGCGGACAGCAACGACAGCCGCGACGCGGTGATCCGCTCCGTCGAGAACATCAAGAAGTGCCAGCAGCTGGACAAGGCCGCAGCCGACCTGAAGGCGGCCGCGGGCCAGCGGCGGGAGCTGGTGAACCGGCTCGGCGCCATCCGGATCGACAAGCTGCCGGACCACACGAGCCTGTCGGCGTCGCTGACCAAGGCGTGGCAGGCGTCCGCCACCGCGGACGACCACTACGCGGCCTGGGCGCTGCAGGTGAAGAAGCCCAAGAACTGCAAGGACGGCAAGGCCCGCAACACCGGCAGCACCGCGCAGGCCGCCGTGGCCAGCGGCGAGGCGACCACCGCCAAGAAGGAGGCCGCACGTCTCTGGAACGGCATCGCCGAGACGTACGGCCTGACCAAGCGGCAGCCGACCCAGCTGTAGGCGGGGCTCAGTGACGGTCCGGGTCCGGGGCGCCCGCCCGCACGGCGGGCGCCGCGGACCGCTACGACGAGTGGGCGTCCAGCAGGGTCTGGCCGACGTCCACGAAACCGGTCCGCTGGGCGACCAGGCGGCCCTTGCGCACCACCTGGAAGGTCACCTCGTGGTTGACGAGCCGGGGGAAGCCCGGCGTGCCGAGCATGTCCTCGTACCGCCAGCGCAGCGTCGGTGTGAGGCCGCCGGTGTCCACCCGCAGACCGCGGTCGAGGGTGAGCGCGATCTTGCCGGGGGTCACCTCCTCGTCGCCGATCTCCTCCACCACCCGCTTGAGGACCGTGTACGCGATCCAGGTGGTCTGCACCCCGGCGTCGGCGGGGTCGATCCGGTTGTCGCCGAAGGCGTGCTCGCGGATCACCCGCCGCATCGGCTCCCAGCGGGTGTCGCCGGGCTCCGGGTACCAGCCGGTGATGTAGGCGCCCTCGAACGGGCCGGACGCGCCGCCGGTGCGGTCCACCAGCAACTGGTCCACGCTGCCGAGGACGGACGAGATGCGGATGTCACGGCCGTCCGACGAGAGCCGGCGGAACGAGTCGAAGAAGTGCGCGGTCCGCTCGCCGAGCGCGGCGGTGACGCAGCCGCGCTCCTCGCCGGCCCGCGAACGGGAGCGGGTGGCGACCGCCGTGTACTCGCCGGCGTCCTCGGCCGCCGGGATGTCGTAAGCCTCGCGCTGCTTGGCCTGCGCCAGCCCGGAGTTGAGGAGCCGGTGGAGGTTGTCGCCGGCGATCGTGTCGGGGCGGACCAGGGAGACCCGCTCGCAGGTGGCGGCGAGCTGCATGCCGTTGCCCGCGAGAAGGGCGACCTGGCCGCCGTTGACGGGATAGGAGAGGTAGCTGGTGAACTCCTCGTCGGACAGGCCGTAGCCGCCGATGTAGGGGATGTTCGCCGCTTCCAGGGACGCCATGAAGGCGCGGCCGTGCTGGCTGTACGAGCCGACGACGGCGGCCACGCCCTCCTTGACGGCCTTGCGGGCGCAGTTCGCGGCGCCCGTCGCGCTGTTGCCCTCGTTGCACGTGATCACGCGCAGTTCGTGCCCGGCCAGGCCGCCCTGGCTGTTGGCCCAGCGTGCGTACGCCTCGGCCATGGCGGGCATTCCGGGCATGTTGGTCGCTTTGGTGTCTTGGGGTGCCCAGGTCATCACTGTGATGGGCTCCCTGGAGCCCCCCGTGGCTCCAGGGAGAGCACCACAGCCGGCGAGGAGGGACGCCGCGACGAGAGCCGTCGCGGCCCTGGACGTGAGAGTGGTGGCAAAGCGTCGCCTGCCGTTACCGGTCATGGTTCCGCACACTTCCCGCTCATGGGTAACGCGGGAGTGAGGGTGGTTCAACGGTCGGTGACGTGGAGGTGAATTGCGGGGGCCGTCGGGCGCGTACGGTGGAAGACGTACGATCCCCGCGCCCCGGCGTCCCGTCCGGTGCGCGCGTCCCATAGCTCGTCCGGGCCGGGTCCGCTAGGACCGAGCCCACAAGGTGAACGCAGATGAACTCTTCCCGTCGCGGCCGTCGCTCCTCCACCATGGGCGGCATGCCCCTCACTGACATGCCGTGGTGGCGCTGGCGCGCCAATGTGCGCTCCGCGCTCCACATGCTCTCCGATCCGCGCTTCCACCAGGAGTGCTGGCTGGCGGGCGCCGACGGGTACGGGGACGTCACGGACGCGGTCTACCGGCTCGTCGAGGACACCTGGCTCGACAACTGGTCGGCGGAGAAGTACGTCGGCGCGATGTTCCGCGACTCCGGCGAGGCCCAGCTCGTGGACCTGGCCGTGCTGCGGGTCCTGCGGATCATGCACCAGGTCGGCCCGGACGCGCCCGTCTCCGCGTACCTGGACCACCCGGGCTGGCCCGAGGCCGTGCAGGCGGCGCGCGACGCCCATGTGCGGCTCTCCGTCAACGACGGCGAGGACCCGGACGTACCGCCCAGGCCGCTGCACGAGCTGCGCACGCTGACCGGCGCGGCCTAGAGCCCGGCGGGCGCCCCGCGACGGGGCGTCCCGGCGCGCGGGCGACCGGGGGCGGAGGGGTCCGGGTGGCGGACGCGGTCGCCGGCCGTCGTGCCCGGTATGGCATCCTGCCAGGATGACCGACCAGTATGTCCTCACCCTTTCCTGCCCCGACAAGCAGGGCATCGTGCACGCCGTGTCGAGCTACCTGTTCATCACGGGATGCAACATCGAGGACAGCCAGCAGTTCGGAGACCGCGGCACGGGCCTGTTCTTCATGCGGGTGCACTTCTCCGCCGAGGCCCCCGTGACGGTCGAGAAGCTGCGGGCCAGCTTCGCCGCGGTCGGCGACTCCTTCGGCATGGACTGGCAGATCCACCGCGCCGACGAGCGGATGCGCGTCGTGCTGATGGTGTCGAAGTTCGGCCACTGCCTGAACGACCTGCTGTTCCGCACGCGGATCGGCGCGCTGCCGGTGGACATCGTGGCCGTGGTGTCCAACCACACGGACTTCGCCGAGCTCGTGGCGTCGTACGACATTCCCTTCCACCACATCCCGGTCACCAAGGACACCAAGGCGGAGGCCGAGGCGCGGCTCCTGGAGCTGGTGCGCGGCGAGAACGTCGAGCTGGTGGTGCTCGCCCGGTACATGCAGGTGCTCTCCGACGACCTGTGCAAGGCGCTCAGCGGGCGGATCATCAACATCCACCACTCGTTCCTGCCGAGCTTCAAGGGCGCCAAGCCCTACCACCAGGCGCACGCGCGCGGTGTGAAGCTGATCGGCGCGACCGCGCACTATGTGACGGCCGACCTCGACGAGGGCCCGATCATCGAGCAGGAGGTCGAGCGCGTCGGCCACGAGGTCACCCCGGAGCAGCTGGTGGCCGTGGGCCGCGACGTGGAGTGCCAGGCGCTGGCGCGCGCGGTGAAGTGGCACGCGGAGCGCCGGATCCTGCTGAACGGCAGCCGCACGGTCGTCTTCGCCTGACGGACGGTCCCCGCGCGCGTGTCACAGGCGGCCCGGCCGTCCCGTCCCAGGGGATGACATCGGATCGTCCTGTCGGGAGAACGCCGTGAACCTCGCTCTGTGGATCGTCGCCGGACTGCTCGCCCTCGTCTACGTGACCGGTGGCGTCGGCAAGCTCGTCGTGCCGAAGGAGAAGCTGGTCGCCATGGGGCCCAGCGCGGAGTGGGCCGAGGACTTCAGCGCCGGCGCCATCAAGGCCATCGCCGCCCTCCAAGTGCTGGGTGGTATCGGCCTGGTCCTGCCCGCCCTGCTCGGCATCGCGCCGGTGCTGGTGCCGCTGGCCGCAGTCGGCCTGGTGCTGATGATGACGGGCGCGGCGATCGTCCGGCTGCGGCGGCACGAGAACAAGCTGGTGCTGGTGGACCTGGCGTATCTCGCCCTGGCCGCGTTCGTGGCGTGGGGGCGCTTCGGTCCGGAGGCGTTCACCGCCTGACACCGCGGCGGGACGCGCGGCCGGGCTCGTACGGCGGCGGGGCGCGGTGGGGCTCGTACGGCGGCGGCGGGGCGGGCGGCCGGGCTCCGGTCTACATCCGGCTCAGGGACGCCGCGGTCTGCAGCACCTCGCGGATGGCCTGCCGGTCGCCGTCCTGGCCCGCCGCGACCTCCTCGGGCGTGAGGTGCCCGGCCACCAGCTGGCAGAACTCCGGTCCCTCCAGCACCACCAGGGCCACCTGGCGGCTCCGGGCACGCCAACGCCGCCGGGGAGTCCAGCGGCACGTACCACCGGCCGCCGCCCGCGCCCTCCACCTCCAGCCGCAGCGAACGCCCCGGCGCGCCCGCCTCGACCAGCGCGTGCGCCGGGCCCGCGAGTCCGGCGCGGCGCCGGTCGGCCAGCGCGGCCGGCAGCAGCCGCACCGCCAGGTCGATCATGCCGTGCAGATGCGCCCCGGAAGGCGGCTCGTACGGATAGGCCACGGCCGCCGCGATGTCGTCGGCGTGCACCCAGCACTCGAAGGCCCGCTCGATCAGCGCGTCGCGCAGCGGCAGCGAGAACGGCCCGTACGGCACCGACAGGTCCGTCGCCCCGTGCCCGGCGAACGACACGGTCCGCACCAGCGTGTGCGCCTGGTCCCGCCACGGGTCGCGCATGCACCCCACGCCGCCGTCCTCCGCCAACGCCCGCCAGAACGCCTCCGTGCGCTCCACGGGACCGGCCGCCGTCCGCACCCGCTCGTAGCGCGCCGCCGGATCGCCGAGGCCGACGGCGGCCGCCACCAGGCCGTCCACCGCGAGGAGATGGCTGATCACCCCGGCGACGGTGGTGGGCCGGCCGGTCTGTGCGCCGTCCGCGTACCAGCGCAGCGTCACCGGCGTGTTCCACTCCGCGGGGCCGATGTCCTGGAGCAGGGCGTCCAGCCGCGCGGTCTCCGCGTCGTACGGGCTCACCCAGTCCGGCACGGGGATGCGCGCCGGACGGCGGCCCAGGCAGTTCTCCAGGACCCGCGAGCGCAGCAGCGGGTCGAGGTCGAGATCCCGCTCGTGGTGCAGCAGTCCCACCGCGTCCCGCAGCCGCAGCGCCTCCTCCGCGCACGGCGCGCACTCCGTCAGGTGCGCCTCGACGGCCGCGGTCTCCTCGGCCGAGCACGCCGACAGCGCCCACGCGCCGAGCAGCGACCGCAGCAGCGGATGGGGCAGCGGCTCCGCCTCGCGGGCCGCCGCGTCGGGCTCCCGCAGGGCGCCGTGCGCGCGGCCGCCGCCCGACTCGCCGCCGGTGGGCGCGGTCACAGCGGTGACCCTCCGCACCCCGGCGGCGATCCGTCCGCCGCCCGGGTCTGGTGCGCGGTGGCCAGCAGCTGGAGGCCCAGCCGCAGCCGGCGCCGCGCCTCGTCCTCCGTCACGCCCAGGTGCGCGGCGGTCTGCCGGTAGTCCCGCCGCTGGAAGTACGCCGACTCCAGGGCCGTGCGCAAGGGCGCCGGCATCGCCGTCACGATGTAGTCCGCGCGGGCCGCGACGGCCGCCCGCCGCACCCGCTGCTCCAGCTCCTCCGCCGAGCCCCCGCCGCCCTCCGCCAGCGCCCGCGCGCCGCTCTGCCGCAGCCGGTACACCGACTGGTGGCGCGCCAGCCGCGCGATCCACGCCCGCAGCGAGCCCTCCTCGCGCGGGTCGTACGCGTCCGGGTTCTCCCAGACGTATCCGAACACCTCGCGGGTGACCTGGTCGGCGGCCCGCTGGTCCTCCAGCACGCGGTGGGCGGTGTTGTGGACGAGCGAGGCGAAGCGGTCGTACAGCTCGCCGAGCGCGGCCGCCTCTCCCCGCGCCAGCCGCTGCTGCATCTTGCGGTCCCAGCGAAGCGGTGTGTCCATGGGCATTCTTCGAATGTAGTGCGAGTGCCACGCGACGCACCGGCCTTTGGGCAAGTGCTGGCATCTCGGCCGGGGCGATGGTAAGGAAGCCGCCAACCTCGGCCCCGGGTGTTTCAGACGTGGTGGATGGGGCAGCTGCGACGGGAAGAACATCCTCCGGATGGTCCGTTTCCCGGCGAGGAGAGGTCGCGGCGCGTGATGCTGAGCGTGGAGCGAGCCGAGCGGGGCGCCTGGACCGTGCTCAGCGTCTCCGGTGAGCTGGACCTCGTGTCGTCGCCGGTGGTGCGGCGGCTGGTGCACGACGCCGTCGCGGACGGCCGCCACGATGTCGTACTGGACCTGTCAGGGGTGCGGTTCTGCGACTCCAGCGGCGTCGGCGTGCTCATCGCCGCGCGCCGCCTGCTGTACTCCTGCCGCGGCCGGCTGCGGCTGATCCTCCCGGCGCGCGGCGCGGTCGAGGGCTCCCACGTGAACCGGGTGCTGGCGGCGCTGGGCGTGCGACGGCTGTTCGAGGTGTACCCGGACGTGGAGTCGGCGGCGGGCCCCGGCGGGGCGGCGCCGGCGGGTGCGGACCGGGTGCCGGGGCCGGGTGCGGACGGCGCGCGGGATGCGGGCGGGACGCCGGTGGCGGATGCGCCGCGAGGTCCTATCGGCGCGGGACGGGTGGTCGCTCCCCGTACCGCCGCCGACGCACGTCACGTTCGGTGAGCGGATCGAGGTGTACGGAGGGCGGGACCGCGGGTAGACCACGCGGGGGCCGCTCACGTCGTCCGGCGTGCGGGGCGGTCTCCATGGTCGCGACCGAGTGCTGGTGAGGCGGCTGTTGCGGTTGCGCGCTCGCGTTCGACTGGGCGGAAAGTGCGTCGCACAGTATGCACCAGCCGTACTCCTTCGCGCTGGAATATGCCCGAAGCGCTTGTTCCGGTGACTGTACGTCAACCATGCTGAGCGCCCAAGGTTCGCTGTGGCGCGAGGCGATGTGTCCGCCGGTTCGGATGGTGTGAGCGGTGCAGGTGCTTCAGGTTGAGTTGGAGATCGGGCCCGACCCCGCGGAGGTGGGGCGGGCCCGCAGGTGGGCGCGGTCACGACTGGCCTGCCCGGGGATAGCGGTGGACGAGTCGCTCGCCGACACGCTCGTGCTGCTGATCTCCGAGCTCGTCACCAACGCCGTGGTGCACACCGGTTGTCCGGCCGTGCTGTCCCTGCTGTTCGGCCCGGGGGGCGCGGGCGCCGGGATCGTCCGGGTGGAGGTGGCGGACCGCAGCGACTGCCCGCCCCAGCAGCGCAGGGCCGACGGGGCCGACACCCACGGCCGGGGGCTGGAGTTGGTGGACGGGCTCGCCGACCGGTGGGGCTGGCAGCCGGAGGGCCGCGGCAAGCGCATCTGGTGCGAGGTCGACCGCGCGGCTCCGGCGGTCGCCCCGGCGGCGGTCCGCGAGCCGCAGCCGTACCGGGCGCCGCGTGCCGTGACGAACACGGCGTAACGGGCTTTTGTGTGCATACCAGTTGACGGAGCGGCGGTCGTCTGCCCACTCTGGGATCAGTGACCCGTGGCGAGGGGACGCCGAGGGCGTGCCGTCACGCCCTCGGCGAGTGCGGGTCGCCGGTCCGGCGCCGTAGCCGGTGCCCGGGTGCCAAGTGCCGCGCACCGGCGCCCGGTCGCCAGGCCGCCGACGCCGGGCGGGGTGGCGGCCGCCGTGCCGCGCTCGGGGCGGACACCGCGGACCGCCACCCGCAAGGCCGTCAGAGCCGCCCCGCCCGAGCGCCGTTCGGCGGACAGGAGGAGGATCGCCACGAGAGGGGAGATCCTCATGGACGCAGAAACGTGGCAGCGCCTCTACGGTCCGCCCCAGCCGGCCCGCCGCCGGCCCCCGCGGCCCCGCCCCGCCCCACCTCGGTCCGCCTCACCCCGGTCCGCGCAGCCGCCGCCGGTGCCCGGCAGTACGGGCTGGTATGCCCGCGGTGCCCTCGTCGCGACGTTCGCCATGGGCGCCGAGATCGTGGTGCTGATCCTGCTGCACCAGATGTCGCTGTCCACCGGGGAGTCGTGGGCCCTCCCCGTCAACTACGGCTTCGGGCTGGTCGTCCTCGTCCTGCTGAGCCCGCTCCTGCTCCTGCTCTGCGCCGGCCTCGCCCTCGGGGCCGCCGTGCCGCTCGTCGAGCTCGCCGAGTGGACCGCGAGGCGGCTGCGCCACCGGGACGCCTGGTGGTGGCTGCCGCTCGTCGCGGCCGTTCCGTGCGGCGTGCTCGTCATGGCGGTCGCCCTGCCGTTCGGCGCGTGGCGCGGGGGGCTGTGGTGGTGGGCGGGACTGACGGTGTTCGTGACCGTGCCCGCGCTCACCGCCCGGTGGGCGCTGCGCCCCGAGCCGCGCCATCCGGTGTACGCCCTGGGTCTGACGACCCTGGGCGGGGTCGGGGCGGTCGTCCTGACGATCGCCGGCGGGTACGCCGCCTTCGCCACGGGCCTGGTGGACACCTACAGGCCGCCGGAGCTGACGCGGGAGACCGTCGTCGGCACCTGGTCCGACGGGGAGGGCGGCACGCTGCGGATCGCCGCGGACGGCACGGCGACCGCGAGCGGTGTCCACCGCTACGAGGAGGACCGGCCCGGCCGGTGCGCCGGGGCGGGGACCTGGAGGGTGTCCGGCGGCGACACCCTGAAGCTGCGCATCCCCGACTGCGGCGACCTGGAATGGGAGGCCCTCGGCACGCCCGAGCAGCCGAGGCTGTACTACTTCATCGGCGACCCGGACGCGTGGAACCTGTACGAACTGCGCCGCGCCGACGACTGAGCCCCGGCCACCGGGGCGTTCAGCCGTCGGTGGGCGGGTGGCATACCGCGCGGGCGCCGAGTGCGACGGCGCCCTGGCCCCGTTCCCGTACGACCAGGGGGTCGACGGCCAGCTCCGCGAGGTCGGCGCCCAGTTCGAGGGCGATGCGCTGGACCCGCAGGACGGCCTCCACCAGGGCGTCCACGTCGAGCGGCGGGCCGCCCCGTACGCCGTTCAGCAGGCGCCGCACCCGCAGCCCGTCCAGTGCGGTCCGCGCCTCGTCCTCCCCGAACGGCGGGACGCGCACCGCCGAGTCCGGGTCGGCCTCCGCGAGGATGCCGCCCGTCCCGACCGTCACGGTCGGCCCCAGCAGGGGGTCGTGGGCCATCCGGACGGCCATCTCGACGCCGCGCTCCACCATCTGGCAGACCAGCACGCCGTCCAGCTCGACGCGTTCGTACCGGGCGATCTCCGCGAGGTCCCGGTAGGTGTCGCGGACCTGGCTGGCGGAGGTCAGGCCCACCCGGACCAGGCCCAGTTCGGCGCGGTGCGCCAGGTGCGGGGCGGACGCCTTCAGCACGACCGGGTAGCCGACCTGCGCGGCCGCGCGGACGGCCGCCGCCGCGCTGGTCACCAGCTGCTCGCGCGGCACGCGGATGCCGTACGCCCGCAGCAGCTGCTTCGCCGCGTGCTCGCTCAGCCGGTGCCCGGGCCGCAGCAGGCTCCCCGCCTTGCGGGCCGAGGGCGACGGCGTCTCGGGCAGGTCCGCGTAGGGGGAGCGGTAGGCGGCGCGGCGCCGGTGGTGGGCGGTGTACGCGGTGAGCGCCGACAGGCAGTTGGCGGTGGCGCGGAAGGCCACGACGCGGGGCGAGCCGAGGAGCGTCTCGCGGTAGGCCGGCTCGGTGCCGGACGTGGAGCCCCAGACGACGCACACGGGCTTGCCGGACGCCTCCGCCGCATCGACGAGGGCGCGGGCGAGGCGGTCGGTGTGCGGCGGGTCCGCGGCCGGCACGGGGCAGACGAGGACCCCGACGGCCGGGTCGGCGAGCACGTCGGCGGGTGTCCCTCCGGGGCCGCGGGTCTCGGCGGGGAGCCCGGCGGCGCGGGCGAGCGCGGTGAAGGGGGCGGCCGCGCCGCCGCGGCCGTCGTCCCACACGGCGACGCCTTCCGCGCGGGGCGGCCGGGCGCGGGCGAGGAGCGTCGCCGTGTCGCGCAGCTCGTCCGGCGAACCGACCGTGACGACGCCGTACTGGCGGAGGGCCGCCTCCAGGACGGGGGTGACGGGCGCGGCGAGGGCGACCACGGGCACGCCGTGGCGGGCGGCCCGGTCGGCGGCCCGCAGCAGGGCGGGCGCGTCCCGGACGGGGCCCAGGTGCAGGGCGATGGCGCCGACGTCCGGCCGCGCGGCGCAGTACGCGACGAGGTCGGCGGCCGTCAGGTCGGCGGCGGCGCCGGTGAGCGCCCAGTGCGAGACGCGGACGCCCTCCTCCTGGAGGGCGAGCAGATGCCGCGCCTGCGGGCCCGTCTCGGCGACCACGGCGATGCCGGGTCCGTCGAGGTCGTCCCGCATCGGGGTGAACTGGTCGGCGCCGGTCGGCCCGAGGACCCGTGTCGTGCCGCCGCGCAGCCGGTCCGCCGAGAGGGACGCGCCGAGGACCACGGCCAAGGGGACCTTGGCGTCGCCCAGTTGCCGTACGACGGGTAACGCGTCGCCGCCGAGCACGACGGCCAGCTCCGCGTCCCCGGGCAGTTCCGCGATGGACGGCACGGCCGTGACCCCGTCCCCGGACGGGCCCCGCACGGCGTACACCCGCGCCCCGATCCCGGCGGCCCACCGGATGACGGCGTCCCGCCCGTCACCGGACCCGAACAGCGCGACGGCGCGCGGCCGGAACAGCGCCCCCAGCTCCGGCACCGGGCCCTCCGGCACCGGTCCGGGCACCGCCGCATCCGGCGCTCCGGCGAAGCCGCCCCGAGCAGACCCAAGAACCACTTCGCCGCCTCCCGCCCGTCGCACAGCCGACCCCGAATGACGCCCGGTCAGGTTACTCACGAGTTGGCATGGGGGGAACGGGCGTGACGGGCGATTGTCGGCGCACGTACAACCATGGGGCGTAACTGCTGGTCGTCATGGGTGCGTTGTCCCTGAAGAGAGAGGCTCCCCGTCCCATGAAGCAGTCTGCCGCCACGCGTGCGCTCGCGCGTGGCCTCTGTGTCGCCGTCGTCGCCTCCGTGGTGGGCGCGGCGCCCGCGTTCGCCGAGGAGCCGCAGAGCGACCAGCTGTGGATCAGCGCGCCGTACGAGGCGACGCTGCCCGTCGGCGCCGGCGGCGCGGCCGGGCCGGAGCGGCTGGTCGAGGTCGGCCTGTCGCACGACAACGGCAACTTCGCCGTCACCGACGGGCGGATCACCGTCGACGTGTCCGGTCTCGCCGGCGTCGCCGAGGTCACGTGGCCCGACAACTGTGCGCCCACCGGTACGACGGCCGTGTGCACGGTGCCGTCGGTGGCCCTCTCGGGGGACACGGGGGAGCGCGTGCGCCTCCAGGTCCGCGCCGCGGCGGGCGCCGCCGCCGGGGCGACCGGCCGGATCGCGTACACCGCCCGTGCCGCCACGAACCAGCCCGGCGTCGGGGAACTGGTCGCGCACGAGGCGGAGACGCCGGTCACGCTCGGCTCGGGGCCCGACCTCGTGGTGCGCGGCACCGTGCCGTCCGGCGAGATCCGGCCGGGCGACAGCGTGTCCGTGCCGTTCAGCGTCGTCAACGAGGGCGGCGAGGCGGCGCGCGGGGTGCGCGTCACTATGTACGTGACGCGCGGCCTGGACGTCGGCGCCGTCGACCCCCACTGCACCACGACGCCGCTCGACGGGACCGACGGGTACGTCCCGCTCAGCCGCGTCGACTGCGCCTTCGACGACGTGATCCAACCGGGCGGCACGTTCCGCCTGCCGGCCGTGCTGACGGCGAAGGCCGCCCCGTACGCGTTCCACGAGCGGCTGGACGTGACCGTCGAGCCCGGCGGCGGCGCGCAGGACCTGTCGCCGTACGACAACGGCCTGTACGGCGCCGTCCGCGTCGCCAACACGAGCGACTTCGCCGTGCGGGGCGCCGACGTTTCGGCCGCCGCCGGCGAGAGCGTCACCGTCGGCCTGACCTTCCAGAACAAGGGGCCGGGCTGGGTCGCGAACCTCCGGTCCGGCGACCCGGTCGGCTCCGTCGACTTCGTCGTCCCGCGGGGCGCGACCGTCACCCGCGCGCCCGGGAACTGCTTCGGCCTCACCCTCGACGGCGACTGGTACGAGGGCCCGGCGGGCGCGCCCCGCTACCGGTGCGAACTGCCCATGTGGGTGGGCGAGAAGCAGACGGTGACGTTCCCCTTCACCCTGCGCGTCGACACCGTCGTCCCGGACGCCACCGGCACGCTGACCCTGCGCGGCGGCTGGGGCGAGGCCCGTCCGACCGACCCGGAGCCGAAGAACGACACCGCGAAGCTCGTTCTCAACGCGGCAGGCTGACCGGGGGCATCGCCCCCGGCGCCAGGAAGTCCGGGGGGCTGTCGGGGCCCGGCGCCGTACCGGTCGGGCCGTCCGGCCCGCCGGCCGGCCCGGCCCCTGCGGCCGGGGCCCCGGCCGCCGGCCGCCGGGGCGTACCGGCCCGGCCCCTGCGGGACTTGCGGGGCCCACGGGGTGCGGCGGGCAGCTCGGGGCCGTGGTCGCCGTGGACGCCGTACGGGGCCGGGGGCTGCGGGGTGGCCGCTATCGCGCGGGCCACGCGGCGGGCCTCCGCCGCCAGTTCCCGCAGCAGGCCGCTCGGCGGCTGGTGGAAGCCGACGAAGTACAGGCCCGGCGCCGCCGACAGCGTGCGCGCGCCGCGCACCCTCGGGCGGCCGCGCCCGTCCAGCACGCCCAGGTGCCCCACCAGGCCCTCCAGGCCGCCCCGGTAGCCGGTCGCCGCTATCACCGCGTCGGGGCGCACCACCGAGCCGTCGGCCAGCGTGACCTCCCCGTCGCGCCCGAAGCCCGTCACCGCGGCCACCGGCTCCACCCTGCCGCGCCGGACCGCGTCGACGAGCCCCGTGTCGTGCACCGGCACGGCGCCGTCCCGCCGCAGCCGCCGGTACGGGCCGGTGCCCGCGCGCGGCAGCCCGTACGCCGTCAGGTCCGGGACCGTCACCCGCTCCACCGCCCGCAGCAGCCGGTCCGCGGGCCACACCGGCAGGCGCCGCACCAGCACCCCGGTCGCCTGCGCGGGCCAGCCGGCGACCGAGCGGCGCACCACGTGCGGAGCGGTCCGCACCGCGAGCCGCACCCGCGCCGCGCCGCCCTCCGCCAGGTCCACGGCGATCTCCGCCCCGCTGTTGCCGGCGCCCACCACCAGCACGTCCTTGCCCGCGTAGGGCGCGGCCGAACGGTACGCGGCGGCGTGCCGCAGCTCGCCCGGCCACCCGTCGCGCCCCGGCCAGTCCGGCAGCACGGGCACGTGCGCGGCGCCCGTCGCCACGACGACGGCCCGCGTGGACAGGCGCCGCCCGCCCGTCGCGTGCAGCACCCACCCGTCGCCGTCGCGCTCCACCCGGTCGACCTCGACGCCCGTGACGACCTCCAGGCCGTTCACCTCGGCGTACTTCTCCAGGTACCGCACGAGGTCGTCGCGCGACACCCAGCGGCCGAACGACCGGGGCATCGGCAGCCCCGGCAGCGCCGACATGCGGCGCGTCGTGTGCAGCCGCAGCCGGTCGTAGTGGCGCCGCCAGGTCGCGGCGACGGCGGGCGCCTTCTCCAGGACGACGGCCCGCACCCCCCGCCCGCGCAGCGCCGCCGCGACGGCGAGCCCGCCGGGGCCGCCTCCGATCACGTAGACGGGCGGGCCCAGCACGGGGGCGGGAGAGGGGGCGTTCGCACAAGCCATGGACGCCGAGCGTAATCGCCGCCCGCGTTGTTGGGTCCCGGTCAAGCCGGGAAACGGTTGCGAAAGGGTCACGAAGGGGGCGTGACGGCCGCCTCCACCTCCGCGAAGGTGCGCGCCTCCACCAGTCCGGTGTCCTCCAGGACCTCCATGTGGTCGAGGACGGTGTCGTTGGCCACGCGGGCGTGGCGGCGGATGAGGTCGTTCTGCGTGGCGGCCCTGACCTCGCCGATGGTGGCGAAGATCTTGCCGTGCGACGAGCGCAGGATGTTGGCGAAGATCCGGTCGAACTCCGCGCCCCGCGTGGCCTCCAGCTGCCGTACGAAGCCCTGCTGCTCCTCCGTGGCCTCGTTCGGGATGTCCACGCCCAGGATGCGGGCGTCCTCCCTGACGAGCTGGTCGAGCTTGCTGTGCCCGTCGAGCAGGTGGAGCCCGGCCCGCTTCACCGCCTCGCTCTGGCCGTGCGTCTGCGCGAGCCGCCCGGCGGGGATCTCCCACAGCCCGGCCTGCCGCACCTTCACCAGGAACGTCCGGTCGATCTCGGTCACCGGCTGCGGCCCGCCCGCGGCCCCGGCCGCGCCCCCGTAGCCGCCGTCCGCCGCGACGACGGTCGCCGCCTGCCCGGCCCGCGCCTCCTCGCCGCCGCCCCGCACCAGCAGGAACAGCGCGAGCAGCGCGGCACAGGACGCGGCGACGGCGGCGAACGCGGCACGGGGGACGCGGCGCAGCGGGGTGGGCAGGGCGCGACGGTTCGGATGCATGGTCCCTCCTCGATCAGCTTGCGGAGGGATACGTACGGGGCGGCCCCGCGTGCTCACACCGATCCGGCCAATCCGGCGTCCGGTGCGGCCGGTTCGGGACGGGCGTGCGCTCAGGGCCAGAGCAGGCCGCGGGTCCACGGGGCGGTGGGCGACGGGCGGCGGTAGCGGAGGCGGACGTGGCGGCGCCGCGCGTCGCCCTGGAAGAACTCCGCCTCTTGCGGGACCAGTCGGTAGACCGTCCAGGTCGGGGCGTGGGCGGCCGGGTCGGACGCGGCCCGCTCCCAGGCGGCCTCGCTCGCCTCCGCCAGGTCGCGCGTCGACGCGAGCGGTTCGCTCTGGCGGCCGGTGAGGGCCGCCGCGAGGGCGCCGGTGGTACGGGCGTGGAGGTCCTCGTACGCCTCCTCGGCCGTGCCCGTCTCGACGGGGCCGCGCAGGCGGATCTGGCGGGCCCGCAGCGGCCAGTAGAAGTGCAGCGCCGCGTAGGGGCGGGCGGCCAGCTGGCGGCCCTTGGCGCTGGTGGCGTGCGAGGCGAACCGCCAGCCGCGCTCGTCGGCGCCGTGCAGCATCACCGTCCGCACGTCGGGGAGGCCGTCCGCGCCGGCCGTCGCCAGCTGCGCCGCGTGCGGCTCGGCCTGCCCGGCCGCGGCGGCGTCGAGGAACCAGGCGCGGAACAGCTCCAGCGGGTCGTCCGGGGCGTCCGCCGGGTCGAAGGCGGGCAGTTCGGTGTCCCACACCCGCAGCGCGCGCAGCGCCGCGTCGAAGGCGCCGGCCGTGGAGGCGGGCGGGGTGGCGGGGGCTTCGGTCGCGTCGGGCGCGGAGTGGGGGCGCGGGGCGTGCGTCATGCCGACATCATCCGCCGCGCGGCGGGGTGTGCGGGGCCCGGGCACGGGGTGCCGGCGGCGGTCGTCGCGGGACGGCCGCCGGCGGCGTGACAGGACGTGCCGTGCCCGGGGCGCCGGGAGCGGGCGGACGGGCGCGCCGGAGCGCGGGGGAGGGGGGCCGTACGGGCCGCCCCGTACGCGCCGCGGCCAGGGCCCGTACGGGAGGTCCCGTACGCACCGCCGCAGCGGGTGCCGCTACTTCGCCGGCTTCTTGCCCGTGATGCCGAGGTGGACCAGCAGCGCGAGGCTCGGCCGCAGCTCGGCCTGCTTGACGCCCCACGTCTGGAAGCCCTTCTGGTGGGACGCCACCGACGACAGCATCGTCACCAGCGCGCCGGCCATCGCCGCCGGGTTCACGTCCTTGTCGACCCGGCCCTTGGCCTGGAGTTCCTTCACCGCTTCCGTGAGGGAGCCGGTGACCGAACCCAGCACCTTCATACGGATCTTGTAGAACCGCTTGTCGCCTTCGGCGGCGCCCAGATCGACCACGCGCAGGATCGCGTCATGGCGCCGCCAGAAGTCGAGGAAGCCCTCCACGAGCTCCTCCGACGCCTGCTTCGCCGCCTTGCCGACCCAGGACCGGCCCGACACCAATTCGGTCAATCCTGCGCCATCCTTGGCCATTTCCTCGGCGATCTCGAGGACAGCGCCCTCCACGTCGGGGAAATACTGATAGAAGGTCGCAGGTGAAGTGCCCGCCTTCCGGGCCACGTCGATGACTTTGACGTCCCGGTACGGCGAGGAGCTGAGCATCTCGCTGAGGCAGTCGAGCAGCTTCTGCCGCGTCGCCTGGCCGCGCCGACCGGCCACGCGGCCGTCGACGGTGCGTACTTGTCCTGTCATGCCGTCAGCTTACCGAGGGGTGTTCGGCGCGCGATTCGGCCGACTGCAAATGGGTGCGAGGCCGTGTGCGCGCTGTTCCGGACGGGTTTTGCGCGGCGTACGGAAGAGGTTCCGCAAACGGATGCGCGGGTGACTGTCCGTGTTCCCGTGGGGGCCCTCGGCGGCCCTTTGCGTCCTTCCATCCTCCGCTATCTCGGTATTTTTCCGTTCAAGAAGATTATCAACAGGCTGTGGAAAACATCGGTGGACAACTCCGCCCCGAGAACTTCCCGGCAGCCGGAAACCGTGCCGCGACCGATACCGCCGATCAGTTCGGCGGAAGCCTCCGCCGTGCCGATAACCACCGGGCCGCCGGAAAACCCCTCGCGGGGAACGCGCACCCGCGAACGCCCGCCGTCGGAGCCTCTTCCGGCGGGTCGCCTCCGGCTGGATCGCCTCCGGCTGGATCGCCTCCGGCTGGATCGCCTCCGGCTGGATCGCCTCCGGCGGGACTCCCTCCGGCGGGACCCGCGCCGGGCGGCACCCCCTCCGGGGCACCCGGACGAACCGGCCGGGGCTGCGGCCCGCCCGCACCCGCATTAGCGTGGCCGTGACGGGCGACCACGCCCGGTGCACGCCCGTGCACACCCGTGCCCCGCCCGTGCGCAGCGAAGGGACCACGCCCATGGCCGCGACCACGGCACGCACCCCCGCAGGCGCCCCGGACGAGCGGCCCGAGGGCACGCCGTGCTGGGCAGACGTGCTGCTCCCCGACCTGGAGGCCGGCAAGCGCTTCTACGGCGAGCTGTTCGGCTGGACCTTCACCGACAGCGGCGAGACGTACGGCCCGTACGCCACCGCCCTCAGCGACGGACTGCGCGTCGCCGGGCTCGCCCCCAAACGCGACGGGCGCATGCCCACCGCCTGGGGCGTCTACCTCGCCACCGCCGACGCCGTCGGGCTGGCCGCCCGCGTCCGGGAGGCCGGCGGGCAGATCATCACCGAGCCCATGCGGGTCGGCGCCGCCGGCATCACCGCGCTCGCCGCCGACCCCGGCGGGGCCGTCTTCGGCATCTGGCAGGCCCAGGGGCGCGCCGGCTTCGAGAAGGAGGGCCTGCCCGGCTCGTACTGCTGGACCGAGGTGTACACGCGGGCCCGCGACAAGGACGCCGTCGACGCCTTCTACGCCACCGTCTTCCGCTACCGCACCCGCGACCTCGACGACCCGTCCGCCGACTTCCGCGTCTGGTCGCCCGCCGGGGAGGGCGAGCCCACCGACGCCGACGCCATCGGCGGGCGCAGCGTGATCGGCGGGGCCTTCCCCGCCGAGATGCCCGCCCACTTCCTCGTGTACTTCGCGGTCGCCGACTGCGACGAGACGGTCGCCACCGCCGTGCGCCTCGGCGGGCGCGTCACCGAGGACCCGTTCGACACCCCGTACGGCCGGATCGCGCTGCTCGCCGACAACCAGGGCGCCGCCTTCGCCGTACTCGCCGAGGCGAAGGCCGCCTGACCGGCGACCGGCCGCATGGCCGGAAAACGCCCGTTCCCGTCCACATCGTGACGTGCCCGTCCCTCACACGGGTGTCCCCTTACGGGTGAGACACCCCGATCCGCCCCCGGGTTCGCAACCACCGCCCCGGACAGGAAGAATCAGGGTGCACAGGGTCGTACCCCCATGGCCCTGACGGGGAGGTGGCAGGCAAGTGGAGCAGCTGACGCAGCACGACCCGAGACGGATCGGCCCGTTCGAGGTGCTGGGACGGCTCGGCGCCGGCGGCATGGGCCTGGTGTATCTCGCGCGGTCGGCGTCCGGCCGCCGCGTGGCGATCAAGACCGTACGGACCGAGCTCGCCGAGGACCAGCTGTTCCGTGTCCGCTTCACGCGGGAGGTCGAGGCCGCGCGGGCCGTGTCCGGTTTCTACACGGCCGCCGTCGTGGACGCCGACCCGCGCGCCGCCGTGCCGTGGCTCGCCACCGCCTACGTGCCGGCGCCCTCGCTCGAGGAGATAGTGAACGAGTGCGGGCCGCTGCCCGCGCCCGCCGTGCGCTGGCTCGCCGCCGGCGTCGCCGAGGCCCTGCAGTCCATCCACGGCGCGGGCCTCGTCCACCGCGACCTGAAGCCGTCCAACGTCCTCGTCGTGGAGGACGGCCCCCGCGTCATCGACTTCGGCATCGCGTCCGGCGTCTCCAACACCCGGCTGACGATGACCAACGTCGCCGTCGGAACGCCCGCCTACATGTCGCCCGAGCAGGCGCGGGACTCGCGCAGCGTCACCGGGGCGAGCGATGTGTTCTCGCTCGGCTCCACGCTGGTGTTCGCCGCCACCGGGCACGCGCCCTTCCACGGCGCCAACCCGGTCGAGACCGTCTTCATGCTGCTCCGCGAGGGCCCCGACCTGGAGGGCCTGCCCGACGAGCTGCGCCCGCTGATCGAGTCCTGCATGCAGATGGACCCGACGCGCCGCCCCACCCCCGCCGACCTGCAGGCGCAGCTCGCCCCGCACCTGTTCGCGGGCGGCGACGACAGCGGCACGGCGTCCGCGTGGCTGCCGGCCAGCGCCACCGCCATGATCGAGCGGCGCCGCGGCGGCCGCCCCTCCGCCCCGCCGGCCCCCGCCGCCCCGCCCGGACCGCCGCCCGCCCCGCCCGGCGCCCACGGCTCGCCCGGCGCGCCCGCCCCCGGCGCCCCGGCGCCCGGCCAGGACTGGGACCCGGCCTGGCGCGGCAACGACCCCCGTACGGGACACGGCCCCGGCCACCCGCCCGCGCAGCCGCCCGCCCCCGGACCGCACGACGGCGCGCCCGTCCGCCTGCCCGGCGCCAAGGTGCCCATCGGCCCCGGTCCGCGCCGCCCCGACGGCCGCTCCGCCGCCGCACCCGACCCGGCCGGCCCCGCCACCGGCTGGGTGCGCCCGCCGGCCGGGCTGACCGGCCCCGACGCCCCGCCGCCCACCGGCCGCCCGCTGCCCGGAACCGGCGCCCAGGGCGGCCCGTCCCAGCCCGCGGCCGACGGCGGCCCGACCGTCGCCGCGCCGCCGCCCGCGCCCGGCCACTGGCGGCCGTGGCGGTTCCGCATGTCCAACGACGTGTGGGGCACGCCTGTCGTCGAGGGCGACCTCCTCTACGTCACGTCGTTCGAGGTCCACGCGCTCGACGTGGGCACCGGCCGACGCCAGTTCAAGACCCGCGACGTCGCCTGGTCCATGGCGGTCGCCGCCGGGCGCATCCACGCCTCCGACGGGCCCACCCTGTACGCGCTCGACGCCCTGGACGCGGGCGAGCTGTGGCGGCTCCAGACGGACGCGTGGGTGTACTCCCTCAAGACCGACCGGGGCACCGTCGTCACCGGCACGCGCGGCGGCGGCGTCCAGGCGTGGGAGGCGTCCAACGGGGCCAAGCTGTGGGAGCTGACCGGCGCCCAGACCGACTTCGAGACCCCCGAGGCCGGTCCGGCCGTGCACGGCGACACGGTGTACGTGTGGCAGGACGCCCGGCTGCGCGCGCTCGACGCCCGCAGCGGCACCGAGCGGTGGTCGTACCCCATCGGGGACGCCGCGTCCTGCGGGGGCGTCCCCGTGCGCGTCACGCCCGCGGAGGACGGCTATGTGTACGTCGCCGCCGGGACGCGGGTGCTGTCCGTCGACATCATGTCCGGGCACGTCCGCTGGCACTTCGAGGCGCCGGCCGTGTTCCTGTCGCCGCCCGCCTTCGCGCCGGGGCCCTCGGTGACCGGCGGCGGGGTGTACCTCGCGGACTACCTCGGCACGGTGTACGCCCTCGACGCGACGACCGGCAAGGACCGCTGGCGCATCGCCACCGAGTCCCGGCAGTCCATCGAGCCGGTCCTCGTCGTCAACGGCGACGTCCACGTCGGCAGCGGCAGCGCCCTGTACACGCTCGACGCGGTGACCGGCACGCCGAAGTGGCGGTTCGCGGCGGGCGGCGAGATCGTCGGCGCGCCCGTCGTGGCGGAGGGCCGGCTGCACTTCGGCTCCGCCGACCACGTCCTGTACACGCTGGACGCGGCGGGCGGGCAGCTGCGCTGGAAGCTCACGACGGGCGGCGAGATCACCGGCTCGCCCGTGGCCCGCGCGGGCGTCGTGTACGCGTGCAGCAAGGACCGGTGCGTGTACGCCCTGGACGCGGCGAAGGGCACCGCGACGGGGCCCCGGCCCACCGCGTGAGCGGGTCCCGCGCCTGCGGGCCCGCCGGGCCCTAGTACCGGCGGTCGTCCGGGTGGTCGCCCCGCCCCGGCGGCCGCTCGTACGGGCGGGTCTCCTGGTCGCGCGGGTCCCGGTACCGGCCCTGGTCCTCGTATCCGCCCTGGTCCTGGTACCCGCGCTGGTCGTGCGGGTCGTGCGGGTCGTGCGGGTCGGCGTATCCGCGGCCGTCATGGGGATCGGCGTATCCGCGCTGGTCGTGCGGGTCCGCGTATCCGCGCCCGTCATGGGGATCGGCGTATCCGCGCTGGTCGTGGGGGTCCTGGTAGCCGCCGCCCCGGTGGGGGGTGTCCTCCGGGTAGCCCGGGTACGCCGGGTCGTCCGGCCCGGGGATCGCGTCGGGCGCCGGCTGCCCGCGCCGCCGCCGTCCCCGCAGCCGCCCCTCCCCGGCGGCGTCCCCGGCGCCCGCACCGGCCCCGGCGTACGCCGCGCCCCCGTGGTGGTCCCTGCCGTCCCGGTCGCGGCCCAGCATCCGGCCGCGCAGCCGCCCCGCCATCACCGCGGCGGCCAGCAGCAACAGCAGCCCGCCGCCGAGCGCGAGACCGGCGCCCGAGCCGACACCCCGCTCGTCGCCGCTCACCGTGAGGCTTCCGGCCGCCCGGCCCTGCTGCACCATCCACAGGACGGTGAACCCCAGGACCACCAGCCCCGCCAGCGCCACCGCGAGCCGGGACCGCAGCATCAGCCCCACCAGCGTGAGCAGCGCCGCGAAGGCCATCGGCAGGAACAGCGACGTCCACAGATCGGCCCTGCCGGAGGTGATCCCGCCGAACAGGTCGCCGATCTCGTAGTGCCGCCCCAGGCGCCCGTCGTACCAGGCGCGGAAGACGCTCCAGACGGCCGCGACCGCTCCCACGACGGCCAGGACGGCGCCGATGACATTGCGGATCATCCTCGGCCTCCCTCGGCTCCGGGTGCCGGACCGCCCGTTCCGGGTCCGGTCCGGCGGTCCGAGTACCCGGCTGCGGCCGGGGAAATCACCCGCGGCGCGAACACCGGGCGCCGGGCGCTGCTAGGGTGACGTGCGCTCGTCAGAACGAGCCTTCTATTCTTCCACTTTCAACGGGGGTTGAAACGTGAAAATGCGTCACGTTCGCGCGGTCGCCGTCTTCGGCGTGGTCCTGGTCGCCCTGACGGGCGCGCGCGGCTCCGGCGGCGGCAGCTGCGGCGGTTCCTCCAGCTCCGGGAGCAGCTCCAGCTCCAGCGGCGGTTCCGGCAGCCACAGCGACACGGACGGCAGCGGCTCCAGCAGCAGCGGCGGCGGCGTGTCCGTGCCGGGTGGTTCGAGCTCCAACTCGGCGATGCGGGACATCAAGATCGCCGAGTGCAAGATGGACGCGTCCGGCAAGAACCTCGTCGCCCGCCTGACCGTCACCAACGACGGTTCGGTCGACTACTCGTACGACGCGACCGTCCACTTCAAGGGCGCGGCCGGCTCGGGCACGCCGACCGCGATCGCCCTCCTCGACGACCTGGTCGTCCCGGCGAACGGCACGAAGACCGCCGAGGCCACCGCCCCGTACTCGGGCACGCAGAACGGCTCCGAGTACAGCCAGTGCGTCGTCACCAAGGCCAGCCGCAACCTGAGCTGACCCCGACACCACCGCAACGCCGTGTGGGGCCGGCCCGTGACGGGCCGGCCCCACACGGCGTTGGGGACCGCGCACATGCAGCGGCCGCGGTGGCTCCCCCTCCGCGCCACCGCGGCCGCACCCCGTGCGGGTTGGCTTACTTCGCCGGCGGCGCCGGGACGTGGTTGTCCATGGTGACGATCCCGTCCAGCGGCGGAGCCGGGACGTGGTTGTCCATGGTGGTGACGACGTCCTCGGCGGTCACGCCGTCCTTGGGCGGGGCCGGGACGTGGTTGTCCATGGTCACGAAGCCGTCCCGGGGAGGGGCGGGGACGTGGTTGTCCATCGTGGTGATGATCTCTTCGGGCTTCTTGTCACTCATGCGCGTCTCTCCCCTTGACGTATGACTGGGCAACGCCCGTTCGGCGACTCCCCCGATGGCCGTCGAACGGGCGTCCAAGGACGGCCCACCCTAACGGTGGCCGCCTCCGGCCCGTGTGCCCCCCGACGCGACGGACCGTGTACGAAGAACCATGCCGGACACGCATAAACGAATGCTGAACGCCCGTGCCCCGGCCGCTCAGGCGGCGGCCGACGGGGCCAGCAGGGCGCGGACGTCGTCCGCCTCCGGCGCACCCACCCGCTCGTACAGGGCGAGCGCCTCCCGCAGGCAGGCGCGGGCCCGGTCGGTCTGCCCGAGCACCCGCAGCGCCTTCCCGAGCAGCACCAGGATGTTGCCCCGCATCTGGTCCCCGCCGATGCAGCCGAGCGCCAGCGCCTGTTCCGCGTGCTGGGCGGCGCGCGCGGGCTGCCGGGACCTGAACCGCGCCTCGGCGATGCGGAAGTGCGTCGCGCCCTCCCAGAGCCGCTGCCGGTTCCTGGTGAAGATCCGCAGCGCTTCGGCGAACTCCTCCAGGGCCTCCGTGTGGCGCTCCGCGTGGCTGAGGGCCACGCCCAGCGCGTAACGGCCGTTGGCCAGGCGCATCGTGAGGCCGAGCCGGTCGTAGATCTCGATGCCCTGGCGGGCCAGGTCGATGGCGCTGGACGAGCGCCCGGTGAGCAGGTGCACGCGGGACAGGTTGCACAGGGCGGTCGCCACGCTGGGCAGGTTGCCGACCTCCCGGGAGCCGTCCGTGGCCCGTACGAGGTGCTCCTCGGCGTCCTCGTACCGGCCCTGCATGATGGCGATGATCCCCCGGTCGTTGTCCGCCCAGTACACCGGTGCCGGGTCGCCCGCCGCCACCGCCAGGTCGCGGGCCACGCGGGCCTCGCGGTCGGCCTCGTCGTAGCGGCCCGCCACCAGGTGGACGTTGCTGAGCGTCGTACGGGCCCGGCCCTCCGCGCGGGCGTCCCCGGCCGCCCGCGCGGCCTCGCAGGCGGCGACGGCGGCCGACTCGTACTGCTTGGAGTTCGCGCCGGACTCGGTCAGGTCCTTCGCCGCCCACAGCAGGTCCACCGCGCGGCGCAGGTGGCTGCCGGGCGTGGCGCACGCGGTGGCCTGGCGGACGCACGCCAGCACGCAGTTGGCCTCCCGGTACAGCCAGTCCTGTGCCTCGTGCCGGTCCGTGAAGGCCAGGCCCTCGTACGTGGTGGGTTCCAGGTGGTCGACGAGGCGGTCGCCGGGGCGTTCGATGGCGTACACGCGGGCCACCGTCGCCAGGTAGAAGTCCAGGAGGCGGGAGCGGGCGGCCTCGCGTTCGGCGGGGGGCTGCTCGTCGCGTTCGGCGCACACGCGGGCGTACAGCCGGACCAGGTCGTGGAAGCGGTAGCGGCCGGGCGCGGCCGACTCCAGCAGCGACGTGTCGACGAGGCTCTCCAGCAGGTCCTCGGTCTCCTCCGGCGGCAGGTCCAGCACCGCCGCGGCCGCCGCCACGGAGATGTCGGGCCCGTCCGCGAGGCCCAGCAGCCGGAACGCGCGGGCCTGCGCGGGCTCCAGCTGTCCGTAGCCGAGCTCGAACGTGGCCTTCACCGCCAGGTCGCCGGCCCGCAGCTCGTCCAGGCGGCGCCGTTCGTCGGCGAGCTTCGCCGCGAGCACGGACACCGTCCAGGTGCGCCGGGCGGCCAGCCGGGACGCGGCGATCCGGATGGCCAGCGGCAGGAACCCGCACGCGGCGACCACGTCGAGGGCCGCCTCCCGCTCCGCCCGCACCCGCTCGGCGCCCACGATGCGGGTGAACAGCTGGAGCGCCTCGTCCGGGGACATCACGTCCAGGTCCACCAGGTGCGCGCCCGCCAGGTCGAGCATCCGGACGCGGCTGGTGACGAGCGCCGCGCAGCCTTCCGTCCCGGGCAGCAGCGGACGCACCTGCGCGGCGTCGCGGGCGTTGTCCAGCAGGACGAGGACGCGGCGCCCCGCGAGCGTGGAGCGGTACAGCGCGGCCCGCTCCTCCAGGGTCTCCGGGACCTGGTCGTCCGGCGTCCCCAGGGCGCGCAGGAACGAGCCGAGGACGGTCTCCGGCTCGGCGGCCCGCGAGCCGGCGCCCATCAGGTCCACGTACAGCTGCCCGTCCGGGAAGCGGGGCCGCGCCTGGTGCGCCACGTGGACGGCGAGGGTGGTCTTGCCGACGCCGCCGATGCCGGCGAGCGCCGACACGGCCATGACGGAGCCCTCGGCGGTGGCGAGCAGATCGCCCAGTTCCCGCACGAACGCCGCCCGGCCGGTGAAGTCCGGCACCGAGGCGGGCAGTTGGGCGGGGCGTGCGACGGCGGCCTTGGCGGGTGCGGGCTGTTCGACGGGCTGGGCCAGTTCGCTGTCGGCCTGCAGGATGCGCTGCTGGAGCCGGGCCAGTTCGGGGCGCGGGTCGACGCCCAGTTCGTCGGCGAGGAGGCGGCGCGTGTCGGCGTACACGGCGAGCGCCTCGGCCTGGCGGCCGCTGCGGTACAGGGCGAGCATCAGCAGCTCCCGCAGCCGCTCGCGCAGCGGGTGCGCGGCGGTCAGCGCGGTCAGCTCGGACACGGCCTCCGCGTGCCGGCCGCACTCCAGGTCCAGGTCGAGGCGGGTCTCGACGAGCTGGAGCCGCCACTCCTCCAGGCGGGCGCGCTGCGTCTCGGCGTACGGGCCCGGCACGGAGGCGAGGGGTTCGCCGTCCCACAGGCCGAGCGCCTTGTTGATCAGGGCGACCGCCTGGGCGCGGTCGCCGCCGGCGCGGGCCTTCTCGGCCTCGGCCGCCAGCTCCTGCGCCACGTTCAGGTCGAGGGCGTCCGGGGCGCCCCGGATCGCGTACCCGCCGGACTCGCTGACCAGCACGTCGGGCGGGAGGACCTTGCGGAGGCGGGAGGCGTACGTGCGGAGCGCGGCGAGCGCCTGCGAGGGGGGCTCCTCGCCCCAGATGGCGTCGATCAGCTCGGCGGCGGTGGCCGTGCGGCCCTCGCGCAGCAGCAGCGCGGCGAGGAGGGCGCGCTGCTGGGGGGAGCCGGAGGGGAGCGGTTCGCCGTCGCGCCAGGCCCGTACGGGGCCGAGCACCGCGAAGCGCAGATCGGCGCGGGTCCCGGAGGTGTCGGCGCCGTGCGCTCCGCGCCGGTCCGCGTCGTCCGCGGGGACGGTGCCGAGCCGGCCGGCGCGGTCCTCCGCCCCGCTCTCCTGCTCCGGCGCGGCGCGGGGCACGTCGGCGCCGGCGGCGGGGCGCGGCTCATCGGAGGCCAGGCCGTCGTCCGGTGCCTGACCGCCCGGTGCCTGCGCCTGCCGTGGAACACGCTGCTCCGGCACTCGCGGCCCGTTGCCACGGCCCATAGCTCCCCCTGCCCGTACCGCTGGTATCGCCGCCCACAGTCTGCCTTGTGAACGGCGGGCGCGTCAGCATCGGGCGACGCTCCGCACAAGGTCGTGACACATCCCGACGACACCGACACATGTGACGTGTCGTCATATCGCGGCTTGTGCGCTTGGATCGGGGAATGCCGATCACACGTGACCTCGTCGTACGGGGCGAGGACTGGTACGGGCGCGAACTGGGCGCGGGCGACGTGTTCGAGGAGTGCGTCTTCTACGACACGGACTGGACGGAGGGCGTCAGCGAGGGGGCGTCCTTCGACCGCTGCGCGTTCTCCGGGGTGCGGTTCAACGCGTCCCGGCACGCGGGGTCGGCGTTCACCAACTGCTCGTTCCGCCGGTGCGTCTTCTTCGACGCGCGGTTCGAGGGGTGCAAGGCGGTCGGCAGCCGCTTCCAGGAGTCGGAGTTCCGCCTGTTCGCGGTGGACGGCGGCGACTGGTCGTACGCCGCGCTGGGCGGCGCCGACCTGCGCCGGGCCGAGCTGACCGGGGTGCGGCTGCGCGAGGCCGATCTGGCGGGCGCCCGGCTGGACGACGCCGAGGTCACGCGGTGCGACCTGTCCGGCGCGCGGCTGCGGGGCGCCGTCCTGCGCGGCGCCGACCTGCGGGGCAGCGACCTGTCGGCGCTCGACCCGAGGGCGGTGGAGGCGGCGGGCGCCCGCATCGACCTCCAGCAGGCCGCGGTCCTCGCGACGGCCCTCGGCTACCGGGTGACCTGACCCGGACGCCGCGCCGCACGCCCGCGCCCCCCGTGCCCCCGCGCCACCCCTGGAGTGGGCGGCCTCAGCCGAGCCCGCCCGTCGCGCGGATGTTCTGGCCGGTGACCCAGCCGCCGTCCGGGCCCACCAGGAAGGCCACCACCGCCGCGATGTCGGACGGTTCGCCGAGGCGGCCCAGGGGGGTCAGGCCGACGGCCATCTCCAGGGCCTCCGGCGGGTTCGTGCCGCGCAGCAGGGCGGTGTCCGTCGCGCCGGGCGACACGGTGTTCACGGTGATCCCGCGCGGGCCCAGCTCCACCGCCGCGGCGGCCGTCAGCTGCTCCAGGGCGCCCTTGCTCATCATGTACGGCACGATGCCGCGCCCCGGCCGGGTCGTGTTGAGGGTCGACACGTTGACGATCCGGCCGCCCTCGGGCATGAACCGGGCCGCGTACCGGACCGTCAGGAACGCCGCCCGCGCGTTGACCGTCATCGCCCGGTCGAACAGCTCCTCGCCCGTCTCGTCCAGCGGCGTCGGGGTGAAGCCGACGGCCGCGTTGTTGACCAGCACGGAGACCTCCCCGGCGGCCGACTCCTCCGACGCGGTGCGCATCAGCTCCTCGGCCGCGCCCGGTTCCGCCAGGTCCAGCCGTACGGCGCGGGCGCTGCCTCCGGCCGCCTTCACCTCCCGTACGGCGTCGTCGGCGGCCTCCCGCTCGTGCGCGTAGTTGAAGAAGACCTCCGCCCCGTCCCGCGCGAGCCGTTCCACGATGCCCCGGCCGATCCCCCGCGAACCTCCGGTGACGACGGCGGTCCTGCCCCGTAAGACGTCCATGGCCCCTCCTTGTGCTTCCCGCCCCTGCGGCGTCCGACAGCCTCAGAATCTAGGGGCCGCCCGCCGGGCGCGGGGCGGTTTCCCGCAAGCGCCCGTACGGGCCGACGGAAACCGGACATGCGGGCCGGAAGGGGCCGCCGTATGGTCGAAAACACGCCGTATGTCCTCCATCCGAGGGAGGCGACATGGCCTCAGCACCGACCAGGCCGACCAGGCCCGCCGCCCGGGGTGTCCGGACCACGCCCGCCCCGCCGGCCGGCGGGGACCCGCTGTTCACCGCCGTGGACGCGCCGGCGTTCACCGCCCGGCACCTCGCCCGGCTCGCGAGCGGCACGCTCGCCGCCGTACGCGTCCCCCGGTTCCTCGGGCCCGCCGGCTGCCGGGCCGTCACCGAGGCGCTGGACCGGCTGCCGACGGCACCGTACGACCCCGGCCGGGTGCCGACGCCCGTGCTGCGTTTCGGGCCCGCGCTCAACGACCACCGGCTGCCCTCGGGCGGCCTGGACGCCGAGCGCTACTGGGCCGAGGCGGACGCCGCCCGCACCGCCTGGGAGCGCGCCGCGATCAGCCCCGACCCGGTGGCGCACGCCCTGGACCGGCTCGGTGAGGCGTGGGGTGCGCCGGTGGAGCCCGCGACGATCGGCGGCCGCGCGGCCTTCGGCGGCACCGCGCGGGAGATCAACGCCGGGCTGCTGATGCACTACGACGACATCAACCGCGAGTTCCCCTGCGGCCTGTTCGACCAGGACGTCATCGCGCAGCTGGCGTTCAACCTGTACGTGAGCGTCGCGTCCGGCGGCGGGGCGACCACCGTGTGGCGCCACCGCTGGGACCCGGCCGACGAGGAGCACCGCGACGCGTACGGCTACCGGCCGCGTGCCGTCGAGGGCGGCCAGTGCGTGGAGCTGCCGCCGCACCTCGGCGACGGGCTGCTGTTCTGCCCGGCCCACTTCCACGCGGTGGCGGCCAACGAGGGCGCCGGGCGGCGCATCGCCTTCGCGTTCTTCCTCGGCCTCACGAGCGGCGGCCGGCTCGTCGTATGGTCCTGACATGGATGACCTCAGGTACGAGGACGTGAAGGCCGCGACCGGGCGGGTCGAGGGCCGGGTCAGGCCCCTCGCGGTCGCGCCGGGCGACTTTGGCGGAACCTGGTTCGCGCTGGAGTTCCTCCAGCACACGGGATCGTTCAAGGCGCGCGGCGCCATCAACTTCATCCGCTCCCACCAGGAGGCCGGCACCCTGCCCGAGGCGGGCGTCACCATCGCGTCGGGCGGCAACGCCGGACTCGCCTGCGCCTGGGCGGCCCGCGCGCAGGGCGTGCGGGCGACGGTGTTCCTGCCGGAGACCGCGCCGCCCGTGAAGGTGGCCCGGCTGCGGGGGTACGGCGCCGACGTGCGGCTGTCCGGCCGGGAGTACGCCGACGCGCTGGACGCCTGCCGCGCGTACGCCGCCGAGAGCGGGGCGCTCGCCTCCCACGCGTACGACCATCCGCTGATCGCGGCGGGCGCGGGCACCCTCATGGAGGAGCTGCACCAGCGGCTGCCCGGCCTGGACACGGTCGTGGTGTCCGTGGGCGGCGGCGGGCTGTTCGCCGGGGTCGCCGCGTCGGCGCACGAGCACGGCGTGCGGGTGGTGGCCGTCGAGCCGGAGGAGTGCCGGGCGCTGAACGCGGCGCTGGAGGCGGGCGAGGTCGTGGACGTGCCGGTCAGGTCGGTCGCCGCCGACGCGCTGGGCGCCCGGCGGGTGACGCCGCTGGCGCTGGACGCGGCGCTGCGCTACGACGTGCGCTCGGTGCTCGTGCCGGACGAGGAGATCGTGCGCGCCCGGCAGGACCTGTGGGACGGGCACCGGATCGCCGTGGAGCACGCGGCGTCCACGGCGCTGGCGGGGCTGCGCGCGTACGGGCCCGCGGAGGGGGAGCGGGTCGCGGTCGTGCTGTGCGGGGCGAACACGGACCCGGGGGACCTGACGCGCCCCGCGTGAGGCGGCCCGCGCGGCGTCGGCGTGGGACGGCCGGCGCGTCGGAAAACGGCACGGGAAATTTTTGAAACGGGCAAAACAGACATGGCTGCGGTTCCCGCATACCGAACACCTGCCGCTGCGGCTAAGAGATACATGATTCAAAACTGAACAGACCATGAAATCCTTGCTGCGGGTCCGTTTCATCCCGCAGAACTGAAGGCGGAGATCGCGGAGTTCCATCCTCCGGATGTGGAAACCGCAGCACCTAACGTCCTGGGCATGACTCAGGTGGAAGCACGGCCCCAGGCCGGAGACACGGTAAGGAACGTCGACGCGACGGGCGAGAACGGCGGCGTACGCACCAAGGGCCTCGGCGGGAACTCCGTCGGGCTGATGGGTGGTGCCGTCATCGGCATCTCGACCGTCGCCCCCGTCTACTGCCTGACCTCGACACTCGGCGCCACGGTCGGCGAGGTCGGCCTCCAGATGCCCGCGATCTTCCTCGCGGGCTTCCTCCCGATGCTGCTGGTGGCCTTCGCGTACCGCGAGCTGAACAAGGCCGTCCCCGACTGCGGCACCTCCTTCACCTGGTCGGTGAAGGCGTTCGGCCCCAAGGTCGGCTGGATGTGCGGCTGGGGCCTCCTCGTCGCCACCGTGGTCGTCCTGTCCAACCTGGCCGGTGTCGCCACGTCCTTCTTCTGGCTGACCGCGGGCGAGATCACCGGTGATCCCTCGATCGCCGCGCTCGACGGCAACAAGGCCGTCCACATCCTCACGACCCTCGCCTTCGTGGCCGTCGCGACCTTCATCAGCTACCGCGGCATCACCGCCACCAAGTCGCTCCAGTACGCCCTGGTCGGCCTCCAGCTCGTCGTGATCGTGCTGTTCGCCGGGATGGCCGTCACCAAGGCCGGCGACATCGCCGGGTCCCTGTCCTTCTCCTGGACGTGGATGAACCCCTTCGCGGTCGACTCCTTCGCCGCGTTCACCGCGGGCCTCTCCCTGTCGATCTTCATCTACTGGGGCTGGGACACCTGCCTGTCGGTGAACGAGGAGAGCGTCGGCAGCGCCCGCACCCCCGGCCGCGCCGCCATGCTGGCCATGGTCGTGATCGTCTCCTCGTACCTGATGGTCGCCGTCGCCGTGCAGATGTACGCGGGCGTCGGCGAGAAGGGCCTCGGCCTGGGCAACCCGGAGACCTCCGACAACGTCTTCGCCGCCCTGGCCTCCCCGGTCATGGGCTCCGGCCTCGGCATCCTGCTCTTCGTCGCCGTCCTGGCGTCCGCCGCCGCCAGCCTCCAGACGACGTTCATCCCGGTCGCCCGCACAGCGCTCGCGATGTCCACGTACGAGGCGTTCCCGCCGGCCTTCGCCAAGGTGCACCCGGTCCACAAGACCCCCGGCCGCGCGACCGTCGTCGCCGGTGTCGCCACCGGCGTGTTCTACTCGGTGATGACCCTCGTCAGCGAGAACGTCCTGGTCGACACGATCTACGCGCTCGGCCTGATGATCTGCTTCTACTACGCGATCACCGCCTTCGCCTGTGTCTGGTTCTTCCGCCGCGAGCTCACCGGCTCCGTCCGCGACCTGCTGGTCAAGGGCGTCCTGCCGGGCCTCGGCGGGCTGATGCTGACGGCCGTCTTCGCCCAGACCCTCACGGACATGTGGGACCCGGCGTACGGCAGCGGCTCGTCCGTCTTCGGCGTCGGCTCGGTCTTCGTGATCGGCGTGGGCCTGCTGCTGCTCGGCGCGGTCCTCATGCTGGTCATGCAGCGCCGCAGCCCGGCCTTCTTCCGCGGCGAGATCCTCACGAAGGAGACCCCCGCGCTGGTCGTCGAGGACTGACCCCGGCGCATCCCGCCCACCCCCCACCTGAGCCACCCGCGGCCGGAGCCCCACCAGGGCTCCGGCCGCGCGCGTCTCCGGGCCCCTCAGCCGTCACAGCCCCATGACCATGGACCAGCCGGCCAGTTCCCGCCCGGACCCACGCGTACATCGGCCGGTCCTCGCGGCCCAGTACACCCGGCAGCCGCGCGCCCGCGTACAGGGCGAGCCCGAGGTCGGGAAGCCGGGCGGGGACGGGCAGATGCCCGTCGCCGTGGACGGGCACGCACCGGTCGGGGCCCTGCCTCCACACCCGTCGGGTGAGAAGTCCTCGCGCGGTACGCGCTGCCAGACGGCGCCCCAGGTGTCGTCAGGCAGGCCGCGCCGCTGCCTCAGCTCGCCGGGGCGGACACGGCGTGTGCGGCTCCCGCACACCGGCGGCCCGAGGGTGCCGCTGGGCCGGCTGTCCGGCGACATCCGGCGCGTGATGCCGCCAGGATGAACCGGGTGACGACCACAGACCTATGGCACCACTACGGCCGTGTCCGTGCCGAGCAGGACCACGCCGTCCCCGACACCTTCCACTGGTCCTGGAGCCAGGACGGCGGGCCGGGCCCGGAAGTCCTCGGCGACCTCACCGGCAAGACCCTGGCCGACCTCGGCGCCGGAGCCGCCCGCCACGCCGCGCACCTGGCCGCGCACCACACCCCGGCCCGGATCGACGCCGTGGACGCCTCCCCGGCACAGCACGACATGGCGACCGCGCTCTACGCCTCGCTCGCCCCGCGCCTGCACCTCGTCCACCAGGACGCGGTCGCCCACCTCCGCGCGCACGCCGGTGCCTACGATGTGCTTTACAGCGTCTTCGGGGCGGTGGACTTCACCGACCCACACGAGCTGCTGCCGGCCGCCGCTGACGCGCTCCGCCCCGGCGGACGCCTGGTCTTCTCCACCCTCGCCCACCACCTGTCCGGCGAGCCCGCTCAGCCCGACGTCACCGCCGCCGAGGTGCCGGCGAGGACCCCGGGTGGCGAGAGCACCACCATGCGCCGGTGGGTGCTCCAGGAGCACGTCTGGACCAAGGTCCTGGACCAAGCCGGGTTCACCGCGATCCGCGTCGAGGAGCTGCCCGCCGGGGAAGGCCCAAGAGCCGCCGCCACCTTCCTCGTCACGGCCGAGCACCCCGCGACCTGAGTCCCGCGCCGTACTCGCCCAGGTGCCGGAACACCAGGGTCACGGGGCCGATGACCTGGGCCCGGCGGCGATCCGGGCCCTGACCGCCGAGCCGCCCAGGACCACGGCGCCCTCCTCGGCGGGCGCGGCCGCAGTTACCAGGCCGAGGTGACCACCGCTGCGTGACCGGCGCGAGCACGCGTCCGCCATGGCTGCGGGGCCCCGCCCCGGGGACGTACCGGCTCCCGCACAGGGGGCCCCGGCCGTGCGGCGTCGCCGGGGCCCGTCGGGTGGCGTCTCGGGGGCCATGGGGTGTCCGGGCCCCCGCCCGCACGCGCTTCCCGTGCGGGGTGGGCGGCGTGGGTGCAGGGTGGAGGAATGTACGACCTCTACGCCATCGCCGAGGAACACCTGGTCGCCGCCCACCGCTCCGAGCACGGGCGCAGCGCCAACCTGCTGCTGAGGGAGCGGCCGCTGCGGCAGACCGTCATCGCGCTCACCGCCGGCACGAAGCTGGACGAGCACAACGCCCCGCCCGCCGCCTCCCTGCAGGTGCTGCGCGGGGTCGTCAAGCTCAAGACGGCGTCGGACGACATCGAGCTCACGATGGGCGACCTCTTCCTCATCCCACCGGAACGGCACAGCCTCACGGCGGTGACGGACACGGCGTTCCTGCTGACGGCCGTCAACGACTAACCGTTCGACACGGGAAGGCGCGGCCGGAAGCATGCGGGCATGACACGCACCGACATGCCCGCCGCGCCCGACGAGCGCGCGCACCTCGTCACCTTCCTCGACTACGTCCGCGACACCGCGATCGCCAAGTGCGACGGCCTGGGCGCCGACGGCGCCCGCAGCGCGCCGCTGCCGCACTCCCCGCTGATGACCGCCGCCGGACTGATCAGCCATCTGCGGTGGGTCGAGCACTACTGGCTGGAGGCGGTGTTCCTCGGCGAGGAGGACCGCACGCCGTGGACCCGCGAGGACCCCGACCGGGAGATGCGGATCGCCCTCGACATCCCGCTGCCCCGGCTGATCGCCGAGTACCGCGAGCAGAGCGACCGCCTCCGCGACGTGATCGCCGGACACGACCTCGACGCCACGGCCCGGCGCCCGGTCCGCGACGGCGTCCACGTCTCGCTGCGCTGGATCCTCCTGCACCTCATCGAGGAGACGGCCCGCCACAACGGCCACCTCGACGCCATCCGGGAACTCACCGACGGCACCACCGGCACCTGACGGGCGCCCCGCCCCGCCGTACGACCATGCCGCCGCCTCGCGGCTCGCCCCACCCGGCGGAGGACCCCGCTCCGGCAGGGGCCGGCCGTACGGGGCCCGGCTGTGACGGTCCGGGCGCCGGGCGCGCCCCGCGGGACGCACCCGGCGGCCGTAACTACGACGCGGGGGTGACCCGCAGGAAGCCCGCCACGCACAGGCGCTTGACCAGGCGGGTCTGGAGCGGGCTCAGGCGCGGGGCGATCTCGCCGTACTTCACCGGGCCCGCCTCCAGCAGCGACCACAGCTCGTCCACCCCGTCCACGCGCGGGTCAGCCGCCACGCTCGGGCCGTGCGGGTCGTCCCGCGAGTAGATCCGCCGGCACGGGACCGTGTCGCGCAGCGGCGACGGCGCCGCCTCCGAGCGGGTGAGGGGGTTGCGCCAGTACTCCGTCATCCCCTCCAGCACGGCCGGCGGCAGCTGGACCGTGGCCGGCGGGTGGGTCGCCTTGAAGCCCGGCACCGTCAGCGTCACGCTGTCGCGGATCGCCGCGCCCGGCGCGAGCGCCACCACCGCGTCGTCGGTCAGGTCCGCCGGGTCGGCCAGCGCGGTCGCCGCCAGGTACGGGCCCGCCGCGTCGAGGTCCTCGATCCTGCGGGTGCCGTGCGTCAGCACCTCCAGCAGCGTCGGCTGGAACGACGTGTTCAGCAGCGCGTCGAAGGTCTGCTCGCGGATGCCCAGGTCCGCACCGGTGCCCCGGGTGTTCCAGTACACGCTGCCCGGGTTGTTCTTCGCGATGGCGTGGTACCACTGGTCGATCATCAGGGCGAACGTCTCCGCAGTGCCGTGCCACTTGTCGTTGTAGTCGCGCCACAGCGCGCGCCGGTCCGCCTCGTCCAGCTCGCCGCCGACCGTCTTCTGCAGGAGGAGCGCCGCGGCCGACGCCTGCGTCAGCGCCACCGCGACACCCGACGAGAACAGCGGGTCCACGAAGAACGCCGCGTCGCCCACCAGCAGATGCCGCTCGTCGTAGTCGGCGAACTCCTCGCTCACCCGCGAGTAGTTGGTCGCCGTCAGCATCTCCGGCGCGACCGGCACCGCGTCCCGGACCAGCTCCTTCAGATACGGCACCTGCCGCACCGTCTCCAGGAACGTCTTCTGGTCGGTGAAGTCCCGCCCCGGCTCCTTCAGCACGGCCGGGTTGGTGACGATGCCGACCGAGTGGGTCAGCACCCGCTTCCCGCCGATGACCTTCGGGACGGGGATGAACCAGCACCAGCCGTCGCGGAACGCGAAGCAGCCGATGGGGGAGAGGTTGTCGGCGCTGAAGACGTTCCAGTCCTCGGCGAGGTTCTGCGTCAGCTCGCAGCCGGTGAAGTGCTGCCAGATGGCGATGTTCTTGAAGTTCGACAGCCAGCCCCGCTTGTTGCGGGCCGCCGACACGCTGCTCTGCCGGCCCGACGCGTCCACGAAGTACCCGGCGCGCACCGACCGGCCGTCGCCGAGGCGCACCACCCCGCCCTGCCCGTCCGGCTCGTACGCGGTGACGGCGACGCCCTGGAAGACCTCCGCGCCCACGTCGGCGGCGTGGTCGAGCAGGATGTGGTCGAACTCGGCGCGGTCGACGTGCATCGTCCACCGGTGCACCCCGTCCTTCTCGAACGGCGCCTGGTCGAAGAGGGCCACGCTCGGCTGCCCGGGGTCCCAGGCGTACACCCCGCCGAACTTCTTCACCCAGCACGGGCTGGACAGCACCTTCGCCAGCGCCCCGCTCTCCTGGAGCGCGGGCACGACCGGGTGCGCGAAGGACTCGCCGATGTGCTCGCGCGGGAAGACCTCCCGGTCGAAGAGGGCGATCCGCAGGTCGGTGCGCTGGGCCAGCAGGGCGCCGAGGGTGGACCCGGCCGGGCCGCCACCCATGATCACGACGTCGTAGTACTCCCGCACGTTCTGAACCTCTCGTCCGCTGGTACGTGGGTACGTGGAAGTGCCGCTGTTCTGGTCGGGGGTGAGGGGGGAGCGCGTCCCGACGGTACGTCCGGGCCCTCCCGCGGTCCACGTCCCACCTGAACACCCGTCGCCCGGGCGGCACCCGGGCCCGCGCGCCGGCCGCTGGGACGGACGCGCGGACACCGCCGGGAAACCGCTCGTATCCTCGGGGAATGACCTCCACGGGAACCGGAAGCCGCCCCACCGACAACGCCATGCGCCGCGCCCTGAAGCGGGCCGGGGACGGGGTCGCGCTGGATGTGACCGAGGCCGCCGTCCTGCTCCGGGCGCGCGGCGCGGACCTCGACCGACTCGCCTCGTACGCCGCCCGGGTGCGGGACGCCGGGCTCGCCGCCGCCGGACGGCCGGGGGTCATCACGTACTCGAAGAGCGTCTTCGTCCCGCTGACCCGGCTGTGCCGCGACACCTGCCACTACTGCACGTTCGCGACCGTCCCGGGCAAGCTGCGCCGCGCCGGGCACGGGATGTTCCTGTCCGTGGACGAGGTCCTCGACATCGCCCGCAAGGGCGCCGCGCTGGGCTGCAAGGAAGCCCTCATCACCCTCGGCGACAAGCCGGAGGACCGCTGGCCCGAGGCGCGCGAGTGGCTCGACGCGCACGGCTACGACGACACGCTCGCCTATGTGCGGGCCGTGTCCGTCCGCATCCTGGAGGAGACGGGGCTGCTGCCCCACCTCAACCCGGGCGTCGTGTCGTGGACGGACTTCCAGCGGCTCAAGCCCGTCGCCCCGTCCATGGGCATGATGCTGGAGACCACCGCCGAGCGCCTCTGGTCCCGTCCGGGCGGCCCCCACTACGGCTCGCCCGACAAGGAACCGGCGGTGCGGCTGCGGGTGCTGGAGGACGCCGGCCGCTCGTCGGTGCCCTTCACCAGCGGACTGCTCATCGGCATCGGCGAGACGTACGAGGAGCGCGCCGAGTCGCTGTTCGCGCTGCGCCGCGTCTCCCGCGCCTACCACGGCATCCAGGAACTGATCATCCAGAACTTCCGCGCCAAGCCGGACACGGCGATGCGCGCCGCGCCCGACGCGGAGCTCGACGACCTGGTCGCGACGGTCGCCGTGGCACGCCTCGTCCTCGGCCCGTCCGCCTGCCTCCAGGCCCCGCCGAACCTGGTGGACGACGCCCACGCGCGGCTCATCGGCGCGGGCATCGACGACTGGGGCGGGGTCTCCCCGGTCACCATCGACCACGTCAACCCGGAGCGCCCCTGGCCGCAGATCGAGGAGCTGGCCGAGCGCTCCGCGGAGGCCGGGTTCGAACTGCGGGAACGGCTGTGCGTCTACCCGGAGTTCGTCAGGCGCGGCGAGCCGTGGCTCGACCCGCGGCTGCTGCCGCACGTCACCGCGCTCGCCGACCCGGAGACGGGCCTCGCCCGCCCGGACGCCGTGCCGCGCGGGCTGCCGTGGCAGGAGCCCGACGAGGCGTTCACCGCGAGCGGCCGCACCGATCTGCACCGCACCGTCGACACGGACGGCCGCACGGGGGACCGGCGCGGCGACTTCGACGCGGTGTACGGCGACTGGGACGCCCTGCGGGAGGCCGCGGCGCCCGGACTGGCGCCGCAGCGCGTCGACGGGGACGTACGGGAGGCGCTGCGGGTCGCGGCGGACGACCCGACGCGGCTGACCGACGCGCAGGCGCTGGCGCTGCTGCACGCGGACGGGCCCGCGCTGGACGCCCTGTGCGGGATCGCCGACGACGTGCGCAGGGCGGCCGTGGGCGACGACGTCACGTACATCGTCACGCGGAACATCAACTTCACCAACGTCTGCTACACGGGCTGCCGGTTCTGCGCCTTCGCCCAGCGGCGGACCGACGCCGACGCGTACACGCTCTCCCTGGAGCAGGTCGCGGACCGGGCCGCGCAGGCGTGGGACGTGGGCGCGGTCGAGGTGTGCATGCAGGGCGGCATCCACCCGGACCTGCCCGGCACGGCGTACTTCGACATCGCGCGGGCCGTGAAGGAGCGCGTGCCGGGCATCCACGTCCACGCCTTCTCCCCGATGGAGATCGTCAACGGCGCCTCCCGCACCGGCCTGTCCGTCCGCGACTGGCTGACCGCGGCGAAGGAGGCCGGGCTCGACTCGATCCCGGGCACGGCGGCGGAGATCCTCGACGACGAGGTGCGCTGGGTGCTGACCAAGGGCAAGCTGCCCGCCGCCACCTGGATCGACGTGGTCCGCACCGCCCACGAGCTGGGCATCCGCTCCTCGTCCACGATGATGTACGGGCACGTCGACCAGCCACGGCACTGGCTCGGGCACCTGCGCACCCTGGCCCGGCTCCAGCAGGAGACCGGCGGGTTCACCGAGTTCGTGACGCTGCCGTTCGTCCACACCAACGCGCCGGTGTACCTGGCGGGCATCGCCCGGCCGGGCCCGACCGTCCGCGACAACCGGGCGGTCACGGCGATGGCGCGGCTGCTGCTCCACCCGCACATCACCAACATCCAGACCAGCTGGGTGAAGCTCGGCGCCGAGGGCGCGGCGCGGATGCTGCGCTCGGGCGCCAACGACCTGGGCGGCACGCTCATGGAGGAGACCATCTCCCGCATGGCCGGCTCGGCGTGGGGCTCGTACAAGTCGGTGCGGGACCTGGTGGCCATCGCGGAGGCGGCCGGCCGCCCGGCGCGGCCCAGGACCACGCTGTACGGCGAGGTGCCCGAGGAGCGGCGGGCGGCGGCCGAGGCGTCGGACGGGCACCTGCCGCGGCTGCTGCCCGTCCTGACGGACTGACCTCCGGCGCGCACCGGGGCGCCCCGGCCGTGCGTACGGGCACGGGGCGGCGGCCGTGGCGCACGGGGCCGGGCGGTGGCCGCCGGGTAGGGAGGGGAGGGGCGGCCGGGGTTCGTCAGGGGCCCCGGCCGCCCCCGTTCAGGCGGCGCTCTCCGCCGACTTCAGCAGATGCGTCAGGTTCTGCCGAGCCCGGTTGACGCGGGAGCGGACCGTGCCGATGGGGCAGCCCGCGATGGACGCGGCCTCCTCGTACGACAGGCCCTTCACCTGCGTGAGGATGAACGACTCGCGGCGCGGGGTGTCGAGCGACTCCAGCAGGTCGAGCAGGGCCACGCCCTCGTCGAAGCCGGGCAGCCCGGTCTGCTGGGTGCGCTCGGCGGCCGCCTGCCAGTCGGCCGTGTCGGCCAGGCGCGGGCGGGCGGCGTTCGACCGGTAGCGGTCCACGACCACCCGGCGGGCGATCGACAGCAGCCAGGTCCGGGCGTGGCAGCGCGCCGCGAACCGGGGGAGGCTGCGCAGCGCCCGCAGATAGGTCTCCTGCGTGAGGTCGTCCGCGCTGTGGGCGTCACCGCAGGCGCGGGTGATGAACCGCCACACGTGCGGATGGGTCGCGGCGATGAAGTCCTCCGTCGCCGCCGTGTCGCCCCGGGCGGCGGCCAGGGCCCAGTCGGTGATCTGGTCGTCGTCGGTGACGGCGGCACGGTCGCGTACACCACTGAGGTGGGTGGGCATGGGAAAGTCCTTCGTTGCTGGCCGTGGCCGGGCGCACGCGTCCGGCCACGCGTGCCCGCCGCGCGGCTCGGCGGCCGGCGCGGTGGCGCACGTGGGAGGGGGTGTCAGACGCTGGCGGTCCGCGTGCCGCCCCGCCGCGTCCGCGGCCGGGTCAGCAGGGGACCGGGCACCCCCGTGGCGGGCCGCGCCGGGAGACGGCGTGCCGCAGCAGCAGATCCCGCAGCGGGCGCGGAAGTACGGCGACGGGCGCGCCGCGCGGGACGGAGACGGGCCGCGGGTGGGCCAGCCCCGCGAGGGCGAGCCGCAGCGGTTCGAAGAGGGCGCCGTGCAGGGAGCGGGCGATGGTGAAGGAGGCGGCCTCGCCGCGCCACATCCACAGTCCGCACACGACGGCGGCCAGGACATGGGCGGAGAACATGGTCCAGGAGCCGTGGGTGAGGAGCTGCACCACATAGGCGAGCGTCGACTCGGGTCCTGGCGGCGCCGGCGGCGCGGCGGTGGTGTGCGCCTGCCATACGGCCTGGGCGACGGGATCGGTGGCCCCGCCCATGCACACGCTCTGCGGGAGGGCGGCGGCCTGCTGCTGGTGCTGGCCGTGGTGTCCGCCGCCGCCGGGGACGGGCGCGAACGAGAAGATCGTGTGCAGGGCCAGCTGGACGCCGACGGTGCTCGCCGTGATCGCGAGGGCGCCGCGCTCGGCGCGCCCCAGCCACCAGGCGGCGGCCGTGGTGGCGGCCATGGCCCCGGCGAGGAAGCCGGCGGGTAACGGGTAGTCGGCGGCGAGGGTGTGGCCCACCGCCGCGGTCAGCACGCACACGGCGGCGAAGACGACGGCGCGCACCAGCCGCAGAGCGGGCCCGGGGCCCGCGGGTGTCACCAACGCACGTCACCCCGCCTCGGAGTCGTGGGGTCCGGTCTTCCGCGTGCTGTCGAGCGTAGGGGTCGCGGCGGCGGACTGTCCTTCGGTTGCCCGCACCCGGCGGCGCTGCCGGGGCGGTTCTGCGTCAAGGGATACGCACGGCACGCCGGTTCAGTTCACCGGCAGGCGGGCGCACTGGCGGCAGGTGCGGGCGGAGGAGGCCACCACGGCGTGCGAGGCCGCCGCGAGCGCCCCCGCGGCCACGGCGAGCGGCCAGTTGGTCACGACGACGGAGAGGGTGACCAGGACGAGCGCCGCGACGGCCATGGCGATGCTCGCCGCCGTGCCCGTCCAGGCGACCGCGAGGGGCAGCCGGTGCGGGGTGGGAAGCCAGCGGGCGAGCCGCCCGGTCGCGGCCAGCGTGGCGGCGGCGAGGACCGAGGCGACGGCGGCCACGGCGACCAGATGGACCGTCAGCAGCGAGGTGGTGCGCGGCAGCTGCCAGGTGGCGCTGTCGTGGCTGGCCGTCCAGATGAGCAGCCAGCACGCGACGGCGAGCGGCACGGTGAGCGCCGCGGCGCGCGCGGTGTGCCGGGCCTGGGCGATGGTCAGCTCCCGCTGGAACGTCGGCGCGAGATGGTCCGGCGAGCCGAACTCCCGTACCGCCAGCTCGGCGGCCCGCTCGTAGGGCACGCCGGCGCGCAGGTGGGCCGAGACCGTGTCGTCCAGGCCGTCCCGTATCTCCGCGACGAGGCGGGACTTGGCGCGGTTCGGGCCCTGGAGGGACTCCTCGAGGGCGGCCACGTACGCGTCGATGGGGTCCTGGGGCGCGGCGGGACGCCGCTTGCCGGACGCCGTGGCGCCGATGCTCGTCTCCATGCCCGCCCCGGTGCTCATGTGGCCAGTCCCGTCGAGGGGTTCGCCGGGTTGAGGACCGAGCCGATCGCCGTGGTGAACTCCCGCCAGGCGGTCCGCTCATGGGCCAGGCTACGCCTGCCGGCCTCGGTCAGCTCATAGCAGCGGCGCCGTCGTTCGCCGACCGAGTCCCAGCTGCTCTTGAGCAGGCCGAGGCGCTCCAGGCGCTGGAGCGCCGGGTAGATCGTGCCCGTGCGCAGCTCCAGCGCGCCGCCGCTGCGCTGCTGGACGGCCGCGATGATCGCGTACCCGTGCAGCGGGCCCGGTTCCAGCACGGCCAGGAGGAGTCCGTCCAAGTGGCCGCGCACCGCGTCTGTCCTCATGACCAGCGATTCTACCCAAGCGTGATGTAGGCGTGCTATCTATTGGTAGCCAACTTATCGAGGGTCTCTCGGTCCCGCTTGGAGGCACTGTCGTGACCAAGCTCCTCCTGTCCGTGCACGTGCTCGCCGCCATCCTCGCGGTCGGGTCGATCGCAGTGGCGGCCTCGCTCTTCCCGCGCTTCGCCAAGCAGGCGGTGGCGGAGGGCCCGCAGGGGGAAGGGGGTGACGAGAAGGGGAAGGCCGTCGGCATCGCCGCGTTCCCACCGCATCTGCCGGGTCTACGCCGTCGCCGGGCTGGTCGTGCCGGTGTTCGGCCTGGCCACGGGCGCGCAGATGGGCGTCCTGGGCGACGCCTGGCTGATCACCTCCATGATCCTCACCGCCCTCACCGCGTTCCTGCTCGCCATGGCGATCATCCCCGGCCAGGAGCGGATGCTCACCATGGCCCGGCAGGGCGGCGCCGCCGTCCAGGGGCTGAACGCCGCCGCCGCCCGGCTCGGCATGCTGACCGGGATCTTCAATCTGCTGTGGGCGATCGTCGTCGTGCTGATGATCGTCCGCCCCGGCTCCACGACGGGCGCGTGATCCGATGAATCTGAAGGTGCTGCGGGTCGCCGCGGCGGTCGAGGCCGTCTCCGTGCTGATCCTCTTCGTCAACCTCTTCACCATCCACGCCAAGCCGATCACGTCCCTCGGCGGGCCGACGCACGGCACGGCGTACCTGGTCACCATCGTGGCGACCTTCTCGCTGACGGTCGCGGGCGCGGCCGGCGCGGCGCGGGCGCTGGCGTTCGTCCCCGGCATCGGCGGGATGCTCGTCCTCAACTGGCTGCGGCGCCACCCGGAGGCGGTCAAGGCGCCCGCCAAGGACCCGGTGGGGTGAGCGCCGTGGCCGACCGCACCCGCGCCATGGCCCCGCCGTCCGGCCCCGCCATCGAGGCGACGGGCCTGGTGAAGACGTTCGGCGGCAACCGCGCCGTCGACGGTGTCGACCTGACCGTCCAGCCGGGGACCGTGTACGGCGTCCTCGGCCCGAACGGGGCGGGGAAGACGACGACCGTGAAGATGCTCGCGACCCTCTTGCGGCCCGACGGCGGCCGGGCCCGGATCTTCGGGCACGACGTCGTACGGGAGGCCGACACGGTCCGCGGCCTGGTGAGCCTCACCGGGCAGTACGCCTCGCTGGACGAGGACCTGACCGGCCACGAGAACCTGGTGCTGCTCGGCCGGCTGACCGGCCTCGCGAAGCGGGCGGCGCGCGAGCGGGCGGACCGGATGCTGGAGGCGTTCGCCCTGGTCGACGCCGCGGGCCGGCAGGTGAAGAACTACTCGGGCGGCATGCGGCGCAGGCTCGACATCGCCGCGTCGATCCTCAACACGCCCGCCCTGCTGTTCCTGGACGAGCCGACGACCGGACTCGACCCGCGCTCGCGCAACCAGGTGTGGGAGATCGTCCGCGCCATCGTGGACCTGGGCACCACCGTCCTGCTGACCACGCAGTACCTCGACGAGGCCGACCAGCTGGCCTCCCGGATCGCCGTCATCGACAAGGGCCGGGTCATCGCCGAGGGCACCAAGGGCGAGCTGAAGGCGTCCGTCGGCGCGGGCTCCGTCCATCTGCGGCTGCGCGACCCGGCGCAGCGGGCCGAGGCCGAGCGGATCCTCGCCCTCCACCTGGCCGCCGAGGTCCAGCTGGACCCCGACCCGGTGGCGCTGACCGCCCGCGTCGACAACGCCGACGGGGACCGGGGCGCCGCCGAGCGGGCCTCGCAGGCGCTGGGCGAACTGGCCCGGCGGGGCATCACGGTCGACACGTTCTCGCTGGGGCAGCCCAGCCTGGACGAGGTGTTCCTCGCCCTGACCGACCGGAGGGCGGACGCCGACGGCGCGAACGCCGGTGTGAAGGAAGGGGCCGCGGCATGAGCGCCACCACGTCCGGCGCGGCAGCCCCGCGCGGCGACGAGCTCGCACCCGTGTCGGCCCGCACCCTCGCCGAGCTGCTGTCCGCCGGGGAGCGGCCGCCGAGGCCCGGCCCGTGGGCCGCGTCCATGGCGTTCGGCTGGCGGGCCATGCTGAAGATCAAGCACGTGCCGGAGCAGCTGTTCGACGTGACCGTGCTGCCGGTGATGCTGGTGCTGATGTTCACCCACCTCTTCGGCGGCGCCCTGGCCGGCTCCCCGCGCGAGTACATCCAGTACCTGCTGCCCGGCGTGATGGTGATGTCGGTGGTGATGACCACCATGTACACGGGCATCGCCCTCAACAACGACATCGACAAGGGCGTCTTCGACCGCTTCCGCACCCTGCCGGTCTGGCGGCCCGCCACGGTCGTCGGCTATCTGCTGGGCGACGTCCTGCGGTACTCGATCGCCTCCACGGTGATGCTCACCGCCGGTCTGCTCATCGGCTTCCGGCCGGGCGGCGGCGCCACCGGGGTCGTCGCCGGGGTGCTGCTCCTCATCGTCTTCGCCTTCTCCTTCTCGTGGATCGGCACGATGTTCGGCCTGCTCGTGCGGGACGAGAAGACGGTGATGGGCGCCTCGATGACGGTCATCTTCCCGCTGAACTTCCTCAGCGACATCTTCGTCGACCCCGCCACCATGCCCGGCTGGCTGCGGACCCTGGTCGACCACAACCCCGTCACCCATGTCGCGTCGGCGGTCCGGGGCCTCATGGACGGGCGCTGGCCCGGCACCGAGGTGGCGTGGACCCTCGGCTGGTCGGCCGCGCTGGTGGCCGTGTTCGGCTCCCTGACCGTGCGCCTCTACAACCGCAGGTGACCCCGCGCGGACCGGCGTCCGTGGCCGGTTCGCGCACCCCCCGTTCCCCCCTCAACTCCCTTTGCGAAAAGGGGATTTACGCCCTCCGGGGGGCCGCCGCGCACGCTGCGTGAACTCCTTGCTCTGGCCGGTTGCCGGTTGCTAACGTGCCGACGTAGCACCATCGATCATGGCGGGGGAACGCGGGGGATTCGATGAGTAGCGCAGATGTCGACGGCATTCGTCCTTTATCGCCCACTCTGAGCGCGGCGGTCCGGACCGACCTCCCGGTGGACGAGCTCCTCCCGGCGGACTCGCCGCGCACCGACGGCCTGGACCAGGAGTACGTCGGCGCGCTCGTCGCCCTTGACGGGGAGCTGCCGCCGATCGTCGTCCACCGGGCCAGCATGCGCGTCGTGGACGGCATGCACCGGCTCGCCGCGGCCCGCTCCCGGGGCGACCGCTCCATCAGCGCCTTCCTCCTCGACGTGCCCGAGCACAGCCTCTTCGCGGTCGCCGTCAGCCTCAACATCGCGCACGGCAAACCGCTCACCCACACCGACCGGCTCGCCGCCGCCGGGCGCATCCTGCGCGAGAACCCGGCGCTCTCCGACCGGTACGTCGCCTCCGTCACCGCGCTGTCGCCGCGCACCGTGTCCCGGGTGCGCCGTTCAACCGCCGAGGTTGCGCAGTCGAACACCCGTATAGGGCTGGACGGCAAGCGGCGCCCCGCCGACCTGGCGGGTGTCGCCGGGGGCCGCCAGCGGGCCGGCGAGCTGATGCTGGAGCGGCCGGAGGCGAGCCTGCGCGAGATCGCCCGCGCCGCCGGGATCTCCCTGGGCACCGCGCACGACGTGAAGAAGCGCCTGCTGCTCGGCCGCGACCCGGTGCCGGAGGGCCGCGGCGGGACCCGCGCGGCCGACCGGGCCGGGCACACCGCCGAGGCCCGTGTCCCGGGACCGCGCCGGCCCCGCCGCGACCCGGCCTCGCCGCGCGAGTCCGGCGAACTGCTGGAACGGCTGCGCAAGGACCCCGCGCTGCGGCTCTCCCAGTCCGGGCGGTTCCTGCTGCGCTGCCTCGCCGTGCACGACGTGGACGGCTCCGTCTGGGCGCGGCTCGCCACGACCGTCCCGCCGCACTGCGCCGAAGGGGTCAGCAAACTGGCCCGCGAGTGCGCCGACATGTGGCTGCGCTTCGCCGAGCAGGTCGACCGGGAGGCCCGCGGCGGCCGCACCGGGCAGCGCTCCCACACCAGCGCCTGACCCCCGCCGCCGCCTCGCGGGACGCCGTACGCCCTCGGCCGCCGCGCACCGGGCGCCCTACCCCTTGTGGCCGCCGCGCCACCGGAAGGCCGCCGCACCCCTTGTGACCGCCGCGCACCGGGCGCCGTACCCCTCATGGCCGCCGCGCACCTGGCGTCGCGCCCCTCATGGCCGCCGCGCACCTGGCGGGGCCCCGTACCCGTACGGAAGGCGCCGTGCCGTCCGTCGGGCCGGGCCGCGCGGGGGCCCCTCCGGCGGCCGCGGGCGGACGTCGAACACCCCTGCGGGCAGAGGCCGTTGTGAGAGGATCTCGGCAACGAGAGGCCGGTCGGCGAGCGGCAGACGAGACGAGACGAGCGCCGTCCGCAGCACGAGCGCCCGACCGCGGCACCGGCGCCCCGGCAAGGCCGCTGTCCGCAGCACGACCGCCCCGCCCGCACCAGCACGCCCGCATCTCTTCTCCCACCGTCGAACCGCCAGGACCCGCCCGGACCCGCCGGGTCACGGACCGCCGGGCATCGGCTCCGCACGCGCGCCACCGCGGCCCGGCCGGCCCGGCCCTCCTCCCGGTGCGATGGACGACTCGCAGAAGGTGGCAACCATGACCGTCGCAGAGACCGCCGGGCCGCCGAAGTACCCCTTCGGACCCGTCGTACGACTCGACCTGCACCCCCGGTACGCCGAGCTGTGCCGCAACGAACCGGTGTCCCGCGTGACCATGCCGTACGGCGGCGAGGCCTGGCTCCTCACCGGCTACCACGAGATCAAGGAGTTCCTCGCCGACCCCCGGTTCAGCTCCCACGCCGCGACCGCGCCCGACACGGCCCGCGTCACGCCGCTGCCGCTGCGCCCCGGCAACCTGCTGAGCATGGACCCGCCGGACCACGGCCGCATCCGCAAGGTCGTCGCCCACGCCTTCCGGCCGCGCATCGTCTCGCAGCTCGCCGACCGCATGCGCGACCTCGTCGACTCCGAGCTGGACGCCATGGAGGAGGCCGGACCGCCAGGAGACCTGGTGCAGCGGCTCGCGATCCCGCTGCCGGTCCGGATGATCGTGGAGCTGTTCGGCGTCCCGTACGAGCAGCGCGCCGAGTTCCGCCGCTACTCCGACGTCTTCGTCGCCACCTCCGCGCACACCAAGGAGGAGATCGACGAGGCCCGCGACGGTCTCGAGGAGTTCCTCCGCAGGCTCATCGCCACCCGCCGCTCCAGCCTCTCCGACGACCTCATATCCGTGCTGATCGAGGCGCTCGACGCGGGCGAGCTGTCGGAGATCGAGGCCGTGCGCACCGGGATCGGGGTCCTCATGGCGGGCCACGAGACCTCGCTCAGCATGATCTCCAACGTCTCCTTCCTGCTCCTCGCCCAGCGCGAGCTGTACGGGCAGCTGTGCGCCGACCCGAAGCTGCTGGACCCGGCCATCGAGGAGATGCTGCGCTACATCCCGCTCCGGTCGGTGGGCAGCTTCCCGCGCCGCGCGACCGAGGACGTCGTCATCGGCGGAGTCACCATCCGCGCCGGCGACACGGTGATCTTCCAGCGGGCCCAGGGCGACCGCGACGAGCGGGTCTTCGACGACCCCGACACCATCCGCTTCGACCGGGAGCGCAACCCGCACCTCGGGTTCGGCCACGGCATGCACTACTGCCTGGGCGCCAGCCTCGCCCGCGCCGAGCTCAAGGTGGCCCTGGAGGGGCTGATGGCCCGCTTCCCGTCCCTGCGACTGGCGGGCACCCCGCAGGACGTCCCGTGGAAGCCGGGCCTCATCGCGCGCGCCCCGGAGTCGCTTCTCGTCACCTGGTGAACCGCCCCGGCGCCCGACGACCGGGGCCGCGCGTACCGATGTGAGGGAGACCATGGCACCCAGCCACACCACCACCTGCGCCATCGCCGGAGCGGGGCCCGCGGGACTGATGCTCGGCATGCTGCTGGCCCGGGCGGGCGTCGACACCGTGGTCCTGGAGAAGCACGACGACTTCCTGCGTGACTTCCGGGGCGACACCGTGCACGCCTCCACCCACCAGCTCATCGACGAACTGGGCCTCGGCGACACCTTCCGCGGCCTCGCCCACCAGCGGATCGAGCGCCTCCAGGTCGTCACCGACGACGGGCCGCACACCCTCGCGGACTTCACCCGCCTGCCGGGGAGGTTCCCGTACATCACCTTCCTCCCGCAGTGGGACTTCCTCACCTTCCTGCAGGACGAGGCCGAACGCTTCCCGAACTTCAGGCTCGTGAAGAACGCCGAGGTCACCGGGGTCACCACCGCCGGGGCTCGGGTGACGGGGCTGCGCTACAAGGACGCCGACGGCGTCGAGCACACGCTCGCCGCCGACCTGACGATCGGCGCCGACGGCCGCCGCTCCGCCGTCCGCGACGCGGCGGGCATGCGGCCGCGGGTCTTCGGCTCGAAGATGGACATCCTGTGGTTCCGGCTCAGCAAGGAGGACGGCGACCCGGGCGGCATGGTCGGGCGGCTCTCCGACGGCCAGCTGTTCGTCCGCATCGAGCGGGTCGGGCACTGGCAGGCCGCCATCGCCGTCCGCAAGGGCGGGTACGAGGAGCTGCGCGCCCGCGACCTGGACCGCTTCAGGGACCAACTCGCCGCGCTCACCCCGTTCCTGGCCGGCCGGCTGGCGGACGACCTGCGCACCTGGGACGACGTGAAGGTCCTGGACGTGCAGATCGACCGGCTCACCCGCTGGTGGCGGCCCGGCCTGCTGTGCATCGGGGACGCCGCCCACACCATGTCCCCGATCATGGGCGTCGGCATCAACCTCGCCCTCCAGGACGCCGTCGCCGCCGCCAACATCCTCGCCGGGCCGCTGCGCGACGGCACCCTCGCCGACGAGCACCTGGCGCGGGTGCAGAAGCGGCGGATGCCGCCCACCGCCGCCACCCAGCGCATCCAGCGGTTCCTGCAGACCCGGTTCCTGGAGCCGTGGGTGCGCGGCGAGGGCAAGTCCACCACGCCCGTCGTGCTGCGGCTGCTGAAGCGCTTCCCGCCGCTCCAGGGCGGCCCGGCCCGCGCCATGGCCATCGGCCTGCGCCCCGAGCACCCCGGCCCGCTGCTGCGCTGAACCACCGGCCGCCGCCCGGCCCTTCGCCGTACCGGGCCGTGCCGTTCGCGTACCGGGCCCGGCCGTTCGCCGTGCCGCCGCCCGGCTGCCGGACGGGCCGCCGCCCGGTCGCGGGCCGTACCGCCGCCCGCCCCTCGCTTCCTGACGAAACGGAGAGACGCCACCCATGCGCGTACTGATGACGATCACGCCGGGCACCGGCCACACCTATCCGATGGTGCCGCTGTCCTGGGCGCTGCAGACGGCCGGCCACGAGGTCCTCGTCGCGTCCTGCGGGCCGGGTCTCGCCCTCGGCGAGGCGGGCGCCCGCACCGTGGACGTGGCGCCCGGACTGTCGCTGGACCGGATGGTCGGCGAACTGATGCGCAACCACCCGGAGGTCGCCGCGAAGCTCCTCCAGGAGGCGTCGGGCGTGCCGTACCTGGAGGTCGTCGGCGGGGCCGTCGCGGCCGCGCTGCGGCTCCAGCCCGAGCTGGTCGACGCGGTGATCCGCACCGCCGAGGAGTGGCGGCCCGACCTGGTCGTCCACTCGCCGCTGTTCACCCCCGGCATGGTCGCGGCGGCCAAGCTGGGCGTGCCCGCCGTGCAGCACGGCTTCGGCTTCGTGAACCCGTCCGCCGAGATGATGGGCGAGCTGCACAAGGACCTGTTCGACGCGCACGGCGTCGCCCTGCCGGAGGCGCGCGCGACCATCGACATCACCCCGCCGAGCGTCGTGGCGCCCGAGCCGGGCATGTGGTCGGCGCGCTTCGCCCCGTACAACGGCAGCGGCCCCCTGCCGAAGCCGCTGTTCGACCTCCTCAACTCCGCACCCGGCCGGCCCCGCGTCGCCGTCACCCTCGGCAGCGGCCCCGTGCCGGGCGAGGCGGCGCTCGTCCTGGAGCGGATCGCGCAGTCCGCGCCGAAGACGGACGCCGAGTTCGTCGTCGTCCTGCCGCGCATCGACCTGGAGCCGTTCGGCCCGCTGCCCGACAACGTCCACACCTTCGACTGGGTGCCCTACAGCGCACTGCTCGCGACCTGTTCGGCCGTCGTCCACCACGGCGGACCCGGCACGGCGCTGGGCGCGATGGCGCACGGGCTGCCGCAGATCATGCCGGCCCTCAAGGGCCTGGGCCGGCCGGTCGTCGCCAAGGCGATCGCCGACCGGGGCCTCGGGCGGGTCGCCGAGCCCGGCGAGATCGGCCCGGAGCTGCTGGAGTCCGTCCTCGCCGACACCTCGATCCGCGAGGCCGCGGCGGAGGTGCGGGAGGAGATGCGGGCCATGCCGGCCCCGTACGACCTGGTCCCGCGCCTGGAGGAGCTGGCCGCACGCTGACCCGCGGCGGCGGCGTCGGGCGGGAACGGGCCGCGGGCGGGGGCGGGGGCGGGGCGGGGCGTCGGGAGAGGGCGGGGCGTCGTGGAGGTGCGGGAACTGCGGACCGCCGGGGCCTATCTGTTCGTGCCCCGGACGCTGCACGACGCGCGCGGGTACGCCGCCTCCCCGTACCGGGAGGCGGCGTTCCGCGCGGCGACGGGCGGGCCGCTGTTCCCCGTGCGGCAGGCCGACCACCGCCGCTCGCTGCGCGGCACGGTCCGCGGGGTGCGCTTCACGCGCGTGCCGCCGGGCGCCGCGGCGTACGTGCACTGCTCGCTGGGCCGGGCGCTGTACATGGTGGTCGACGTGCGGGTGGGCTCGCCGACGTTCGGCGCGTGGGAGTCGCTCGTGCTCGACGCCGCCTACCCGAGCGGGGTGTACGTGCCCGCCGGGGTGGGCCACGCGTGCGTGGCCCTGGAGGACACCGTCCTCACGTCCCTGCTGTCCGCCGAGTGCGCGGCGGGCGACGAGGGGACGGTGTCGGTGCTCGACCCGGATCTGGGACTGCCGGTGCCCGAGGGCGCCGGCCTGGTCGTCCCGGACCGGGACCGGGGCGCCATGACGCTGGCCGAGGCGCGGCGGCGGGGCCTGCTGCCCGGCTACGAGGACGCGCTGGCGGTGGAGCGGTCGCTGCGCGAGGCCGCCGCCCGCGCCGCGTCCGGTCCGGCGCCGGACGACACACGAGGGTGAGAGGGAGACAGGGACATGGACCGGAAGACACAGGGCGACACGGGGACCGGGACGCGGGAGGGCGGACCCGCCGCCGCGGGGGCGTGGCGGATCGAGGTGGACCGGCTCGTCTGCGCGGGCACCGGTCTGTGCCTCGGCACCGCCCACGGCCGGATGCGGCTGGACGGCGGCCGGGCGCGCCCGGTGGACGAGGTGATCGACCCGGACGACGCGGTGCTGGACGCCGCGGAGACCTGCCCGATGGAGGCGATCACGGTACGCGAGACGGGCACGGGGGAGGTGCTGGCGCCACTGCGGTGAGCGGGCGCGTCCGCGCCGCCGGGTCCCTGCGCGGCTCGTGCTCCTTCGCGCCGTGCGGGTCGTCGCCGTGGGCGCGGGCGTGCGCGATGCCGTCGAGGGCGAGGGCCAGTTCCCGGCGCAGGCCCGCCTGCTGGGCCAGGCGGCGGGCCTTCTCGTGGTGGCCCTCGCCGCGCTCGTACTCGCCGCGGTCGCGGTGGACGGTGCCGATGACGTTGTGGACGGCCGCCGCCAGCGCGGGGCGCCGTATCCGGCGCAGCAGCTGCAGCGCGGCGTGCCCGGCGCGCAGGGCCTCGCGGTGGCGGCCCTGGCGGCGGTAGACGTCGGCGTACTGGACGAGGACGGGCGCCTGGCCGTCCGGGGTCGTGGTGCGGCGGGCCAGCGCGGACGCCTCGGCGAGCCGGTCGAGCGCCGCGTCGAGCCGGCCGGCTCCGGCGTACGCGGTGGCCTCGCCCAGCAGGCCGGTCAACTCCCCGTACGCGTCGCCGTTCTGCCGGCTGTGCAGGACGACGAGGCGGCTGGTCTGGAGCGCCTCGGCGTGCCGGCCGAGGGCGGCCTGCGCCTCCCCGAGCGAGGCCAGCACGGCGCACTCCTCGTCGTGCGCGTCGGCCCGGCTCAGCAGGACCAGCGCGCGGTGCAGGGCGGCGATGGCGTGCTCGTACTGGCCGAGCGCGTTGTGGAACATCCCGATGCGGCCCAGGCAGAACGCCGTACGGCTCCGGTCCCCGGCCCGCTCGGCCAGCGCCAGCGCCTCCCGCGCGCACTCCAGGCCCTCCCGCACCCGGCCGAGGTGCCCGTAGGGGGAGGCCATGCCGGTGAGGGCGGCGGCCTCCAGCGCGGGGTCGCCGACGCGGCGCGCGGCGGCCACGGCCTTGCGCAGGACGCCGAGTTCGTCCTCCATGTGGCCGCGCGCGTGCAGATACGGGGCGAGGGCCAGGGGCAGGCGGGCGGCGTGGTGGTCGTACCCGGCGTCCTCGGCGTGGGCCAGCGCGGCGAGCAGACCGGTCCGCTCGGCGTCGAACCAGGCGAGCGCGTCGGCCGCGTCCCGCAGCGGCGGCGCGGCGGCGGGGGCGGCGTCGGGGGCCGCGCCCGCGGGGTGCGCGGCGTCCGGGCGGTGGGCGTCCGGGCGGTGGGCGTCCGGGCGGTGCGCCCCGGGGCCGGGGGCCTGCGGACGGGGGCGTTCCCCGCGGGGGCGGAGCAGGCCGGCGGCCCGGTCGGCGGCGTCCAGGTAGTAGCCGAGGAGCCGGTGCCGCGCGTCGCGGGTCGGCTGCGGCTGCTGTTCGGCGGCCTCCCGCGCCAGGGCCCGGACGAGGCTGTGGAAGGTGTACCGGCCCGGGGTGTGCTGCACCAGGAGCCGCGCGTCGAGCAGGCCCTCCAGCAGCGTCTCGGCCGCGTGCGGGGTGAGCCCGGCGAGCGCGGCGGCCCCGTACCCGTCGAAGTCCGCGCCCGGGTGGGCGCCCAGCAGCCGGAACAGCTCCTGGTGGCGCGGCGGCACCGTCGCGTACGACAGGTGCAGCGAGGTGCGGACGCTCCGGTGCTCGACGGTCAGCTCGTCGAGGCGCCGCCGCTCGTCGCGCAGCCGGCCGGCGAGGTAGGCGAGGCTCCAGTGGGGGCGGTTGGTCAGCCGGGAGGCGGTGATCCGCAGGGCGAGCGGTAACCGGCCGCACAGGGCGACCAGTTCGGCGGCGGCCTCCTGCTCGGCCGCGACCCGCCGGTGGCCGATGACCTGCCCGAGCAGGGCCAGCCCCTCGGCGGTGGACGGCAGTGGCAGCGGGAGCGGCACGGCCCCGTCGAGCCCGGCGAGGCGCGGGCGGCTCGTGACGAGGACCAGGCAGCCCGGTCCGGCGGGGATGAGGGGGCGCACCTGCTCGGAGGCGATGACGTTGTCGAAGAGGAGCAGCAGCCGGCGGTCGGCGGTCATGCCGCGCCAGAGGCTCGCCCGGTCGGCCGGGTCCTCGGGCAGCGCGTCGGCGGGGACGCCCAGGGCGCGCAGCAGCGTGCCCAGCGCGTCATGCGGCTCGACGGGTTCGCAGTGCGGGCTGAAGCCGTGCAGGTCGAGGAAGATCTGCCCGTCCGGGTAGCGGTCGGCGACGCGGTGCGCCGCGTGCACGGCGAGGGCGGTCTTGCCGCTGCCGGCCATGCCGTCGACCGTGATGATGCGTACGGCCTGGCGGCCGGTGCGGGGACCGTCCTGGCCGCCGTCGCCCCGGGCGTCCGGGCCGGGTCCGGTGCCGTGGACCTCCGGGGGCGGGCCGGGCGGCGGCGGGACGTGCGCGAGCAGCTGGTCGAGCTCGGCCTCGCGCCCCGTGAAGTCGGGCAGGTCGTGCGGGAGGGACCGGGGCGGGGGCGCGGCGGCGGGCGGCCCCGCCGGCCGGTCCGGGCGGGCGGCGGGCGGGGTGTCGAGCGCCGGTTCGCTGCGGAGGATCTGCTGGTAGCGGTAGTTGACCGCGCTGCTCGGGTCGATGCCCAGCTGCTCGGCGAGGAGGTTGCGCAGGTCGTGGTAGACGCGCAGCGCGTCCGCCTGCCGGCCCACCCGGTAGAGGGCGACCATCAGCAGGGCGCTGAGCGACTCGCGCAGCGGGTGCTCGGCGACGAGCGGCATCAGTTCGCTGACGGCGTCGTGGGCGCGGCCCTGCTCCAGGCGCAGCTCCAGGAGCCGTTCGCGCGCCCCCAGGTAGCGGTCCTCCAGGGCGGCCGCGGCCGAGGTGAGGGCGGGACTGCGGCTGTCGGGCAGGACACGTCCCCGGTACAGGGCGAGGGCGCTCTCCAGAGCGGCCACCTCGCCGTCGACGGTGGCGCGGCGGCGCGCCTCGTCCAGGGCCTTCTCGAAGCGGATCAGGTCGAGTTGGTCCTCGTCGACGACGATCCGGTATCCCGGCCCGTCCGTGACGATCATTTCCTGTCCGTGCGGAATGCGTGAACGCAGATCGGCGACGATCTTACGAATCTGGTGTTCCGCGGTGGCGGGCGGTACGCGTTCCCACACGGCTTCCACGAGATGGGAAATCGGGACCAGCCGATTGGCCTCCAGCAGAAGGGCGCCGAGGACCGCCCGGGCACGTGGTCCGCCCAGGTGGAGCTGCTGATCTCCGACCGAAACAACCAACGTGCCCAGAATACTGAACCGGACAGCGCTCCCCCGTGAGGCCATCATGGAAACTCACTCTATGGGATGAACCCGGCGTTCGCCTCGGTCATTTTGGCCAGTTGTTTGATCGATTCCGGTCAGAGTCGAACGAGTTGATGATTGAACAGTTCTCGCTTGACATCTTGACCAGTGGCCAAGAATACTCGCCGACGGTTGGTGACTTGTACGCGTTGACGGTCGACGGCCCATCCCGCGAAGGCGCGGGGACACCGTCGTAGACGCCCCCGACGGCCCGCCGGAAAGCCGGTCCGCGGACCACCGCCACCGCTGCCCCCACCGGAACACACCCACCACAGCACCCACCCGGCCGCCCGGCGCCCCGCCGCGTCCGGGCGCGCCCCGCCACGCCCGCGCGCCCGAGGGCGGCCCGCCCGGCAGAGCCGCGACCCCCTGTCCACCCGCCCGTACGGCACTCCCGTGCCAGCCGGGCCGGCACCCACGCCGCCCTCCGGACCGTGCCCACATCCCGCCCGCCCACCCGGGCCCTCCGGACCGTCCACGCCCCCGCCCGCCGGGCACCCGCGCGCCCGCCCGGCCGGCGGGCCCCGCACCAGCGCCGCACCCGTACCAGCGCCCGCACCCGGCCGGCCCCGTACCCGCGGTGAACCGCGCCCCCCACCGCCCCCGTACCGGGGGCAGAACCGCCCACAGGAAGGAAGCCCCACGCCATGCCGAGTCCCGAACCGCTGCCGCTCTACGGCAAGGAGTACAAGACCGACCCGTACCCGCTGTACCGGAAGCTCCGCGAGGAGGGCCCCGTCCACCGCGTCAACTTCCCCAGCGGCGTCAACGCGTGGCTGGTCACCGGGTACGAGGCGGCGCAGAGCGCCCTCACCGACGACCGCCTCGGCAAGAACCACGACCTCGGCAACAGCGCCTGGCGCGAGCGCGCCGCGATCATGCCGGAGCCGCAGCACTCCCAGCTGCAGGTGCACCTGCTCCACCAGGACCCGCCGAAGCACACCGTGATGCGCAAGCTGGTCACCGAGGCGTTCACCCCGCGCAACGTCGAGCGGAAGCGGGCCCGCTTCGAGCAGCTCGCCACCGAACTCCTCGACGCCGCGCTCGGCCCGGCCGCCGACGACCCCTCCGGCACGCCCGGCGGCGGCGTCGTGGACGTCGTGGCCGCCTTCGCGGCCCACTTCCCCTTCCGCGTCCTCGCCGACGTCATCGGCCTGCCCGACGAGATCGCCGTCCGTTTCGACCGCGACTGGGGCAAGGTCGTCCAGCCCGTCGGACCCACCGACCCCCAGCGTCCCGTCTACGAGGGCCGCCTGCGCGGCCTGCAGAGCTACATCGCCGAGGTCGTCGAGCACAAGCGCGCCCACCCCGAGGACGACCTGCTCACCAAGCTCGTACGGGCCTGCGAGGCCGGCGAGATCACCAAGGAGGAGCAGGACTCCATCGTCTTCCAGCTCCTCGTCGCCGGACAGGAGCCGGTCACCAACCAGATCACCACCGCCCTCGTGGCCCTGCTGCGCCACCCCGCCGAGCTGCGCCGCCTCCAGGAGGCCGTCACCGGCGAGATGAGCGCCGCCGACCAGGCGCTCCTGGCCCGCGCGGTGGAGGAACTCCTGCGCTACGACAGCGCCTTCGAGCTCACCACCTGGCGGTTCTTCGCCGAGGACTCCGACCTCTTCGGCACCACCGTCCCCGCCGGCGACTCGGTGATCGTGTCGCTGTGCGCCGCCAACCGCGACCCCGAGCGGTTCCCCGACGCCGACACCCTCGACCTGGACCGGACCCCGAACCCCCACATGGCGTTCGGCCACGGCATCCACTTCTGCCCCGGTGCCGCGCTCGCCCGCGTCGAACTGCAGATCGCCCTGCGGGCGCTGCTCACCCGGCTCCCGCAGATCCGCCTCGCCGTCCCGGACGAGGACCTGGTGTGGGTGGGCGCCGTCCTCGCCCGCGGCGTCAACGAACTGCCCGTCGCCTACGGCCCGCCCGGGGCCGCTCCCGGCGGCGGCTGCCCCGTACGGCACTGAGCGGCGGACCCCCGCATGCCGCACCGGCCAAGCCCGGCGCCCGCCGCCGGGCCGCCCCCCGGACCACTGCTCCCAGCCCCACGACACACGGAAGCGAGCCGATTACCCATGTCCGAGTCCGCCACCACCACCGCCCTGACGCCCGAGGTCGCGCGCATCAGCGAGGAGATCGTGCGGCTCCTCATCCCGCACCGCCGCACGGTGGAGCCCGACACCCACCTCGACACCCCCGACCACTTCCCCGAACAGCTCCGGCAGATAGCCGACTTCGTCGCGCGCGGCGAGCAGGTCATCTTCAGCCTGCCCGGCTTCCCCTGCAAGTCGCCCAACCCCGACAAGGTCTTCGGGCACCTGCCCGACCAGGGCGAGCGGCTCGCGCTGCGCTTCCTCGACTCGCTGTGCGCCGACATCGAGAAGGTCCACGCCCCCGGCGCGCGCGTCCTGATCTGCTCCGACGGCCACATCTTCGGCGACGTCATCCGCGTCCCCGACGAGCACATCGACGCGTACAACGACGCGCTGCTGGACATGATCCACGCCGAGGGCCTCGCCGACCACCTCGACACCTTCGACCTGCGCGACTGCTACGGCCCCGACCTCACGTACGACGAGAAGCGCAAGCTCGCCGCCGAGACCCTCGGCCCGACCCTGGAGGAGCTGCGCGCCGAGGTCCGGGAGGACGAGGCGTCGCTGCGGATGTACCGCGGCATCACCCGGTTCCTCGTCGAGGACACCGCCGACTGGGAGGGCTCCCGCTCCGCGCTGCAGCGCGACTGCCGCCGCCGCGCGTACGAGGTCATCCTCCGCAGCCGCGCGTGGAGCGAGCTGATCGCCCAGAGCTATCCGCGCAACGTCCGCCTCTCCATCCACCCGCAGAACCGCGGCTCCGTGAAGTTCGGCATCCGCCTGCTGGGCGCCGCCGACGCCTGGACCACGCCGTGGCACGCCGTCCTGCTCCACAAGGCCGACGGCACGTGGGAGTTGATGCATCGTCGCGATGCCGAGAAGCTGGGCCGCGAAGTCCACCAGGACGGCCGCCCCAGCCACTTCGAGGCGGTCGGCGACGGCAGCGGCACCGGCGCCGACCCGCGGCCCGGCGCCCGCTCCGCCCAGGCGGCCTGACGCACGACCGGTCCCCTCCGGGGACCCCACCGCACCACGGCACCTCCGCACCACCGCACCACGGCACCACCGCGGTCCGGCCGGCGTGACGAGCCCCGTCACCCGGCCGGACCGCGCGTCCGAGACGTCGTACGGAAGAAGGAGTACCGCCCATGTCCGTGGCCGCCTCGGTGGTCCAGCCCCTCCCCAGTCACGCCCTGATGCTGCTGCTCCTCCAAGTGGGCGTCCTGCTGCTGTGCGCGCTGCTCCTCGGCCGCCTGGCCGAACGGCTGGGCATGCCCGCGGTCGTCGGGGAGCTCACGGCCGGCGTGCTCCTGGGCCCGTCCCTGCTCTTCCACGTCGCGCCCGGCGTCGGGAACTGGCTGTTCCCGCAGAGCACCGAGCACATGCATCTGCTGGACGCCGTCGGGCAGTTCGGCGTGATCCTGCTCGTCGGCTTCAGCGGCATCCACCTCGACCTGAAACTCGTCCGCAGGCAGGGCGCGCGCGCCGCGGGCGTCGGCGCGGCGGGCCTGCTCGTCCCGCTCGTCCTCGGCGCCTGGCTCGGCTTCGTCCTGCCCGAGCAGCTGCGCGCCCCGGACGCGGACCCCACGGTCTTCGCCCTGTTCGTCGGCGTCGTCATGTGCGTCAGCGCGATCCCCGTCATCGCCCGCACGCTCATCGACATGAAGCTGATCCACCGGGACGTCGGCCAGATGATCCTGGTCGCCGTCACCATCGACGACGCGGTCGGCTGGGTGCTGCTGTCGCTGATCGCGGCCATGGCCACCACCGGCCTCTACGCCGGGGAGGTCCTCACCACGCTCGGCGAGGTCGGCGTGCTGATGCTCCTCACGGTGACGGTGGGCCGCTGGCTGATCGGCGCCGCGATGCGCGCCTCGGCCCGCGCCGACGTGCCGGGGCTGCCCGTCGTCACCGCCGTCGTCCTGATGATGCTGTCCGCCGCCGGCACCCACGCCCTCGGCCTGGAGGCGGCGCTCGGCGCGTTCTTCTGCGGCATCCTCATCGGCGGCACAAAGGAGTTCGACACGGCGACGCTCGCCCCGCTCAACACCACCATCATGGCCGTCCTCGCGCCGCTGTTCTTCGCGACCGCGGGACTGCGCATGGACCTCACCTCGCTCGTCGACCCGGAGATCGCCCTGTGGGGCCTGGCCGTCTTCGCGGTCGCCGTCGTCGGCAAGTTCCTCGGCGCGTTCCTGGGCGGGCTCACCACCCGCATGAACCGGTGGGAGTCCCTCGCCCTGGGCGCGGGGATCAACGCGCGCGGCGTCATCGAGGTGATCATCGCCCTGATCGGCGTACGGCTGGGCCTGCTCACCGTGGAGATGTACTCGATCGTCGTCCTCGTCGCCGTCCTCACCTCCCTGATGGCGCCGCCGGTGCTGCGCTACGCCATGAACCGGGTGGAGCAGACGGCCGAGGAGGAGCTGCGCGGCAACCGCTTCCTGACGCAGACACAGGCGCAGGCGCAGGCGCCGACGCGGACGACCCCGGCCCCCAGCACCACCGCCGACCCCTGACCGACCCGCCCGCACACCCCGGCCCGGCCGGCCCCCGAACACCCGGAACGGAGGACACATGCCCGCCACACCCCCGTCCCGCACGGCGACGCGCATCGCGCTCGACGCCGGCGGCCTGCCGCTCTCCGGCCTGCTCGCCGAGCCGGCCGGGGAGCCTCGGGGAACGGTGCTCGCGCTGCACGGCGGGGGGATGACCGCGGGCTACTTCGACGGCCGGGCCCACCCGGGCGTGTCCCTGCTCGACCTGGGGGCACGCCTGGGCTTCACCATCCTGGCCGTCGACCGGCCCGGCTACGGCGCGTCCGCGCCCTACCTGCCGGACGGCGCCGACCGCGCGGAGCAGGCCGATCTCGTACGGGCGGCGTTCGCCGACTTCGCCGCCCGGTACGAGACCGGGCCCGGCGTGCTGCTGCTCGGCCACGCCTTCGGGGCGCAGGTCGCGCTCGCGGCGGCCGCGCGGGGCTTCCACGACCGGCTGGCGGGCCTGGACCTGTCCGGGTGCGGGCACCGGTACGTGTGCGCGCAGAGGGAGGCGCCGTCGCTGTGGGGGCCGCCGAGCCTGTACCCGCCGGGGACGTTCGCGGCCGGGGTGGACCTGATGTGCGAGCCGCCCGCGGTGGAGGCCGCGCAGGCGGTGCGCTGGCCACGCGACTTCCCGGGCGTCGCGGCCCGCACGGCGGTGCCGGTACGGCTCACGTTCGCCGAACACGACGGGCGCTGGCGGCACGACGCGGAGGCCCTGGCGGAACTGACCGCCCACTTCACGGCGGCGCCGCGGGTGCAGGTGGCGCGGCAGCCGGCGGCGGGGCACTACATGAGCCTCGGGTGGGCGGCGGGCGCGTACCACCGCCAGGCCCTGACCTTCTTCGAGGAAACCCTGCCCCCCTGACCCCCGCACCCTCTGCTGCGGCTGCGCCCCGCGAGCCACCTCGCCCTGCGGGCCGCGCCCTCTGCTGTGGCTCCGCCCCGCGTGGGGCAGTTTCGCTCTGCGGGGCCGTGTCCACACCGCTGTGGGCATGCGTTCCGCCTGGGGCGGAACGGGTGGGCACAGCGGAACCCTGGCGGGTGCCCCTTCCAGCGCCTGCCGCACCAGTGGGCACCCTCCCGGGCGGGGCACCCCGTTGTGCCCACCCGTTCCGCCCTGCGGAACGTCTGCCCACAACGGCGGCGGGCCCGGACGTTGGGTGCATGTGTCGCGGGGAACGGCGGGGCGGGCCCGCGGGTTGGGGGCGTGTGTCGGGGAGGGGGCTCGGGCGGGGCCCGCAAGAGGGGCTAGCGGTAGGACCATTCCGAGTGGCGTACCACCAGCGCTTCGACCTCCAGCGGCGCACTCTCCCGGAAGTGCAGCGTGAACGGCACCCGCTGCCCCAACCGCACCGGCGCCCGCAGCTCCACCATCACATCCGTCCCGTACGGCGTCATCTCCAGCTCCCCCCGCGCCGGCACCGGCACCGAGGAGATCATCTGCATCCGCGCAGCCGACCGCCCCGCGTCCGCGTCCTGCGACAGCATCGCGGAGTCCACCGCCGGTGACGTCACCGACAGCAGCCGGTCGTCGGCGTTGCCGGAGTTGCGCACCGTGAACACCACCGCCGTCGACTCCCGCCCCGGGAACGGCTGGAGGAGCCGCGCGTGGGTGACGGAGAGCCGCGCCGGGCTGCCCGCCGCGCCCGCCGCCGTCCAGGCGGTGAGCCCGCCGAGGGCGAGGGCGCTCGCCAGGACCGCGGACAGCGCCGGAAGGAACGGCTCGACCCGGTCCCGCAGTGCCCTCACGCCGCCGCCTCCGAGACGCGCCGCGCCGGCCGCGAGGGCCGCGCGGGACGGGCGGACCGCCTCGGCTGCCAGCCGCGCAGGCGCAGGCTGTTGGTGACGACGATGACGGAGCTGACCGACATGGCGGCCGACGCGACCATCGGGTTGAGCCAGCCGGTCGCCGCCAGCGGAATGGTCACCACGTTGTACCCGAACGCCCACACCAGGTTCATCCGGATCGTGCCGAGCGTGCGGCGGGCCAGCAGGACGGCGTCCGCGACGGTCTCGATGTCCTCCCGGACCAGCGTCACGTCGGCGGCGCCGATCGCCGCGTCCGTACCGCTGCCCATCGCGACTCCCAGGTCCGCCCCGGCCAGGGCGACCGTGTCGTTGACGCCGTCGCCGATGACGGCGACGCGGCGGCCGTCCGCCCTCAGCCCGGCGACGAGCGCCGCCTTGCCCTCGGGGGTGCACCGCGCGTGGACGTCCGCCTCCGGGATGCCCAGCTCGGCGGCGACCGCCCGCGCCGTGGCGTCCCGGTCCCCGGTCGCCAGCACGGGCCGCAGGCCCAGGCGCCGCATCCGCTCCACCGCCCGGTAGGCGCCGGGCCGCAGCGTGTCGCCCAGCGCGATCACCGCCCGGGCGGCGCCGTCCACCTTCACCAGGACCGGCGTGTGCGCGGCCTCCTCGGCGGCGGTGAGCGCCCCGGCCAGCGACTCGGGCAGGGCCTCGTCGCCCGGCGCGCACACCTCGACGCGGCGCCCCTCGACCAGGCCGGCCACGCCGACGCCGGTCGTGGACGCGAAGTCCGCCACGGGCGGCAGCGCGTCCTCGCCGAGCGTGCGGTGCGCGTACGCCACGACGGCCCGGCCCAGCGGATGGTCGGAGCCCCGCTCCACGGCGGCCGCGAGCCGCAGTACCTCGCGCCGTTCGTCGTCGCGGTGCGCCCCGCCCAGCGGGGTCACGCCGGTCACCTTCAGCTTGCCGGTCGTGAGCGTGCCGGTCTTGTCGAGGACGACCGTGTCGACGTTGCGCAGGGTCTCCAGGGCGCGCGGCCCGTTGACGAGGATGCCCAGCTGCGCGCCGCGCCCGGTGGCGGCGAGCAGCGCCGTCGGCGTGGCGAGGCCCAGCGCGCACGGGCAGGCGACGACCAGCACGGACACGGCGACGGTCACGGCGATCTGCGCGTCGGCCCCGGCGCCCAGCCAGAAGCCGAGCACGGTCACCGCGAGCGCCAGCACGACCGGGACGAACACGCCGGCGACCTGGTCGGCGACGCGCTGCGCCTTCGCCTTCCCGGCGAGCGCGTTGGTGACGAGCTTGGTGATGCGCGCCAGCTGCGTGTCCTCGCCGACGGCGGTGGCCCGTACGAGGAGCAGCCCGCCGGCGTTGACGGCGGCGCCGACCGCGGGGGAGCCGGGGCCCACCTCCACGGGGTCGCTCTCGCCGGTCACCAGCGACAGGTCGAGCGCCGAGCTGCCCTCGACGACGACGCCGTCGGTGGCGACCTTCTCGCCGGGGCGTACGACGAAGACCTGCCCGACGGTCAGCTGCTCGATCGGGATGCGCCGCTCGCGGCCGGACTTCTCGCAGCGTACGGCGACGTCCTTCGCGGCCAGTTCGGCGAGGGACCGCAGCGCGGCGCCTGTGCCGCGCTTGGCGCGGGCCTCCAGATAGCGCCCGGTCAGCACGAACATCGGCACGGCGACGGCCGCTTCCAGGTAGACGTGCGCCACGTCCGCCGACGGGGAGGGCAGCAGACTGAACGGCATCGTCATGTCGGGCATGCCCGCGCCGCCGAGGAACAGCGCGTACGTCGACCAGGCGAACGCCGCGATCGTGCCCAGCGACACCAGCGTGTCCATGGTGGACGCGGCGTGCCGCAGACCCCGCGCCGCCTTCACGTGGCACGGCCAGGTGCTCCAGAAGACGACCGGAGCGGTCATCGCGAAGCACAGCCACTGCCAGTTGCTGAACTGGAGGGCGGGGATCATCGACAGGGCGAGGACGGGCACGGAGAGCGCGACGGTGATCCACATGCGCTGCCGCTGGGCGGCCAGGTCGGCCGCGGCCTCCTGTTCGCGGCGCTCCTGCCGGGCGGCCTCGGGCTCGTCCTCCTCGGCCTTCGGCGGGGCGGGCGGCTCGGCGGTGAAGCCGGACCGCTCGACGGCGGCGATCAGGTCGGGGACGGTGTACGTCGGCGGGTGGGTGACGCGGGCGGTGTGCGTGGCGAGGTTGACGGACGCCACCACGCCCTCCAGCTTCGCGAGGCCCTTCTCGACGCGGGCGACACACGCCCCGCACGTCATGCCGCCGATCAGCAGGTCGGTGGTGATCGTGGCGGAGGCCACGGGTCCGGGCGCGGTCATCGGTCCATTCCCTCCATGTCCATGCCTCCCATGTCGCCCATGCCGCCCATGCCGCCCTCGTCGCCGCCCGAGGTGTCGGCGGGGGCGCTGTCGCCGGGACGCAGGCCGGGCGCGACCGGCCCGGCGGTGGTCCCGACGACGTACGACACGGCGAACAGGGCGACGAGCAGCACCAGGAACCCGCCCAGGCCCAGCAGTGGCCCGCGCGGGGAGGCGGTCGGGCGGTCGGGGGCGGCCTGTCCGGGCCGGGCATCCTTCATGGGGTTCCGCTCCTGAGACAAGCGCCCGCCAGCCACGCATCCCGCTACGGGGGATGGCCCGGATACACGGCTGACGGGCCGACAAGGGAAGGGCGACTCGGGGGAATCGGCGATTTCCCCGGGCCCGTTCCCTCATGCTGGCATGGAAATCCGGGGAATCCACCCGGCACGGCGCGGAAGCCGTACGTGAGTATTCTCCCGTTCCGCTCCGGGAACCCGTGCGTGCCGCGGGCCGACTACCTGGAGAAAGTCTCCGCCGTTTTTCCGGCCAACCCCGGCCCTGCGGCGGCTGTTTCCGGCCGCCGTGTCCGATAAGACCTGCCGGATAAGACCCGTCCGGTAAGCGGCCCGGTATGCGGGGACACCGGTACGCCGATGTGCCCGTACGGCAATGCTGCCCGGCACATGGCTGTTCGGCACATGCCTGCCCGGCACGAGTGTGCCGGGCACACGCCTGCCCGGCGGCCCCCCGCCGCGGGAGCCCCTGCCCGGGGACCCGCGCGGGCGCCTCGCCGACCGGGCCGGGGAAACCGTCACGCACCAGCTGTGACCACGGAAAGAAGCCGCCGGCGACGGCGGAGAGAAAGGACCGAGCAATGCGGCACGACCAACCGGATTCCGCAGTGGGCCGGGAGAAGCCGGACAGGCCGGAGAACGCGTTGACGGGCGGGCGCAGTCCGTGGGTCCTCGTCGCCATCGCCGGCGCGCTGGCGTTCACGGCGATGCTGGATATGAACGTCGTGAATATCGCACTGGCGACCATATCCACCGACCTGGACGTCTCCCCGTCCATGGCGCAGTGGGCGGTGCTCGGCTATCAGCTGGCCGTGGTGTCGCTGCTGCTGCCGGCGGGCCGCTGGCTGGACGGCGGCAGGGGCGGGCCGGCCGGGGACGGGGGCCGCGGCGTGGGACTGAGGCCGGCGCTGCTGCTGGCGGTGTCCGGTTTCTCGCTGTGCGGGCTGCTCGCGGCGCTCGCCCCGTGGATGGCGTGGCTGGCCGTCGCGCGGGTCGCCCAGGGCGTCTTCGGCGCGCTGCTGTTCGTGCTGATGCCGGTCCTGGTGATGCGGGCCGTGCCGCCGTCGATGCGGGGCCGCGCGATGAGCGTGCCCGCGACGCTCGGCCCGCTGGGCGCGGTGACCGGTCCGGCCGTCGGCGGGGTCCTGCTGGACGCGTTCGGATGGCGCGCGGTCCTGCTGGTCAAGCTGCCGGTGTGCCTGATCGCGCTGGTCGTCGTGGCGCGCGTACTGCCCCGGCGCGGCGGGCTCACGGCGCCCGGCCGGCAGCCGCTCGCCGACGCGGCGCTGGTCGGCGGTGCCGTCGCCGCGCTGCTGCTGGGGCTGACCCTCGCGCCGGAGGTTCCGGCGTGGCTGCTGCTCGGTCTCGCCGCGGTGCCGCCGCTCGTCTGGTGGTCGCGCCGCCCCGCCGCGCGGCCCGTCCTGGACGTGGTCCGCGCGTCGGGCGTGGGCGGGGTGTACGGGGCGGTGTTCGCGCTCGCCGCCGGGTTCGCCGCGATGCACTACGTGGTGGCGTTGCGGCTGCAGAGCGACAGCGGCCTGTCCGCGACGGCGACCGGCCTGACCGTACTGGCGTTCCCCCTGGCCATGGGCCTGATGGGGCCGCTGGGCGGGCGGCTCGCCGACCGGGTGGGGGCCCGCCCCACGGCGCTGGCCGGGGCGTGCGTCACCGCGCTGGGCCTGACGCTGCTGGCGTTGAGCGGCGACCACTGGACGCAGGCGGACATCGCCTGGCGGCTGGCGCTGGCGGGTGCGGGGATGGGCCTGTACGGCGGGCCGACGCAGACCCTGGTGATGACGGCCGCCCCGCCCCGCGCGGTGGGGGTCGCCGGGTCGCTGGTGCAGTTGTCCCGGAGCCTCGGCTTCGCGATGGGCCCCGCGCTGGCGGGCGCGGCGTGGGGCCTCGCGGGCCGCGCGCAGGGCACGGACGGCGCCCGGTACGGCCTGTACATCGCGGCGGGCGCGGCCTGGCTGTGCGTCCTGCTCCTGGCGGCCCGGCGTACCCGCCGCCCCGGCCCGCCCGCGGACACCCGCCCCCCGGGCCCGGCAGCCCGGAAACCGGAGACGGAGCCAGCGGCACGCTGACCCCCTGAAGGACCACCGTGCCCGGCCGTCGGGCCGGGTGATGAGGGGTGCCCCCCCAGAACCGCGAGCGGAGCCGAAGGGGCGCGCGGGTGTCGAGAGGGCGTGGGGGTCCCCCCGCTCGGGCCAAGCCGAGAGCTCGGGGGAGCGCGCAGGCCCTGAGGAACGAAGGGGGCGCCCCCGGACGGAGTCTGGGGGCGGCTGAGCGCGGACGTCCTCTCGGCACCCGCTCAATGCGCCCCGGAGGCGGGGACGAGCCTCAGGAAAGGGGTGCGTAGCGCCCCGGTGAGAGGATCCCGTCCGGGTCGAGGGCGCCCTTCAGGAGGGATATCGCCTCCCACGGCGCCGTGTCCCACTCCGTCAGCGTCTCCATGGTCTCGACGCCGACCCGGTAGAAGCGGAAGCCGTCCTCGTACAGCCGCCGGTGCAGTTCCGTGTTGCAGGCGCGGGCGGACTGCTCCTGCTCGGGGTCGTCGCGGTCGAAGTAGAGGTTGACGACCGACTCCAGGTAGTCGGGGCCGGTGGGGTTGACCGCGATGGCGGGGACGAGGCCGTGGTCCGCGCAGGTCTTCTCGATGACGGCCACGAGGTCGGCGACGGTGCGGCCGTCGACGGCGGCGACCGGCATGCAGGCCAGGTAGCCGACGGACGTTCCGTCGAGCACGTCCGGGTCGGCGGGGACCTCCTTGCCGGGCACCGACTGGTACAGGCCGTGCAGGAACGCCGTGGTGGGGCGCCCGGAGTGGACGTCCCACATGGCGGTGACCATCGGGTCGGCCCCGGGCTGGGCGGCGTCCTCGCCGGTGACGACCCGCACGGCGGCGCCGGCCGCGGCGAGGGTGCGTTCGGCGTCGGCGACGGCCAGGGCGACCTGCTCGGCGGTGCCGTCGACGGCGACGGCGCCCGTCCACGTCGGCACGCGGTCGCTCGCGGTCATGGCGAGGATGCGCTTGTCGTTGAAGATGTGGGTGATCGACCGGATCGTGCCGCGCAGGAAGAGCGTCCGCACGGCGTCGACCACGCCGGGCAGCGCCGTCTCGGACAGGGTGAACATCAAAAGGCGCAGCTGCTCCTGGCGGGGCAGCAGGTCCACGGCGGCGGCGGTCACGATGCCCAGGCCGGACTGGACGAACAGCCCGTCGAGCTGCGGGCCGATGCCGTACGGGTAGTGGTGCAGCTGCCGGGTGCTCTCCCCGGCCCACAGTCCGGTGCGCAGCCGCTGCCCGGTGCCGAGCACGACCTCCAGGCCGCGCACCTCCTCGGCGCGGTGGCGGCGGAAGCCCGTACCGCGTTCCAGGAGGTTGCCCAGCACGGAGGAGTGCGGGGAGGAGCCGGTCACGTTGAGGACCAGGTCCGGGTGGTGGGCGGCCAGGTGGTCGGCGAGCTGGAGCTGGGTGACGCCCGGTTCGACGATCGCGTACCGGCCGGCCGTGTCGACCTCCCGGATGCGGTTCATCGCGGACAGGTCGAGCAGCGCGCAGCCGTCCCGTACGGGCAGGCGGGAGCCGAGCCCCCAGTTGCGGCCCGTGCTGTACGGGTGGAGCGGCACCTTCTCCTCGCGCGCGATCCGCACGATGTCGGCCACCTGGGCGGCGTCGTGCGGCCGCAGGACGGCGACCACGCGGCGCGACGGGAACGCCGAGGTGTTGTGCGCGGCCTCCGCGAGGGCGGTCTCGTCGTACGCGACGGCGTCGGATCCGATGGCGTCCCGCCATCGCGTGACCGCTGACTCGTCGGCTGCGCTGCTGTTCTGGCCCATGCGACCCTCACCAATCTGCTGGTACGTGGATGGCGCCGCGCGCCGCCGCCCGCACCGCCCGGGTGGGCGGCGCGGGCGGCGGCGGCACGGCCTTGCCGGTGTACGGGTGGTGCCGGTGGTACAGGTGGTGCGCGCGACACCCGGAGCGCGAAGCCCCCGGGTGAGGCGCCCCGAAGCGCGAGGCCCCCCGGGCGCCCCGGGAGCGGCGTCCCGGAGCGCGAGGCCCCCAGGCGCCCCGGGTGAGGCGCCCCGAAGCGCGAGGCCCCGGGGTGCGGGCCCGTCAGGCCGCGTGGGTGCCCAGGTCGAGCATCCCGGCGTGCAGCAGCCGCTTCAGCAGCCGCTGCTGGCCGTCGTGGAGGTCCTGGACCAGCTCGCGCCAGAGCACCGGGCCGCCGCGCAGCCGCTCCCACAGGTCGGCGGCGCCCTCCCGCTCGTCCAGCCCGCGGACCTGGGCGCCCTCGGGGTCGTCGGTGAAGTGGAACCGGTGCGCGGCGAGCGTCCGGTCGAGCGGCGACTCCACCAGGCCGCCGTTGGCCACCGGGTCCGCCCAGTACGCGGCGATGGCCTTCTGCTCCTCCTCCGGCATGAGGTCCGGGTCCGGCGGGATGGCCGCCTTGAAGCCGGGGATGTCGAGGGCGGGGCCCTTCAGGACGGCGACGTTCTGCTTGAGGGCGACCTTCGTGTCGGCGTCCAGCGCCAGGTCGTTGGCCTCGGCGTACGCGGCCATGAACGGGCCGTCCACGTCCAGCCCCGCCAGGCCCTCGCCGCGGGTCAGCACCTGGAGCAGGTCCGGCGTGAACGCCGTGTTGAGCAGCGCGTGGAACGTCGACTCGTGGTCGGGACCGGCCGGCCCCTCGGTGCCGCGGCTGTTCCAGTAGACGCTGTCCGGGTTGTCCTTGCCGATGGCGTAGTACCACTGGTCGATGGAGAGCGCGAACGACGCGGCCATGCCGTGCCACTCGGTGTCGTAGTCCCGCCACATGCCCCGCACCTCGTCCTCGCCGAGGCCCTCACGGCGCGTCTCGCGGATCAGCGCGGCGGCGGCCCGGGCCTGGTTGGTGGCGAAGGCGACACCGGAGGAGAACAGCGGGTCGACGAAGTACGACGCGTCGCCGAGCAGGATCCAGCGCCCGTCGTAGTCCGCGAACTTGTCGTTGATCATCGAGTAGTTGGTCGCGGTCAGCATCTTGTCGCCGACCGGGGTGACGTCCTGGATCAGCTCCTTCAGCTTCGGCACCTGCTTGACCGTGCGGAGGAACACCTCCGGGTCGGTGAAGTCGGAGCCGGGCTGCTTGAGGATGGCCGGATCGGTGACGATGCCGATCGAGTGGGTCGTCACCCGCTTTCCGTCGATGATCTTCGGTACGGGGATGTACCAGCACCAGCCGTCGCGGAAGGCGAAGCAGCCGATCGGCGACATGTCGTGCTCGCGGAAGATGTTCCAGTCGCCTTCGAGCGACTGCGTCGTACGGCCGCCGAGGTAGTGCTGCCAGATGGCGATGTTGCGGTACCCGGACAGCCAGTCGCGGCGCTTCTTGGTGACGATGCTGTTGCGGCGGCCCGAGGCGTCGACGAAGAACCCGGCGCGGACGGTCCTGCCGTCCTTGAGGGTGACCTCCTGCCCCTGGCCGTCCGGCAGCAGCGTGCAGTCCGACACGGCCGTGCCCTCGAAGACCTCGGCGCCCAGCTCGGCGGCGTGGTCCAGCAGGATCTTGTCGAACTCGGACCGGTTGACGTGGATCGCCCAGCGGTACGCGCCGTCGCGCACCGTGTTGGAGTGGTCGAAGTACGCCACGTGCGGGTCCTGCCCGCGCCATTGGAAGATGCCGCCGAACTTCTTCACCCAGCAGTCGCTCGCCAGGACCTTGTCCAGCGCGCCCGTCTCCTCCAGGACGGGTATCAGCGGATGGGCGAAGGACTCCCCTATGTGCTCGCGGGGGAAGTCCTCCTTCTCGAAGACGGCGACGCTGAGGCCGCCCTGCTTCATCAGCAGCGCGGCGAGCGACGACCCTCCCGGGCCGCCACCCATGATCACCACGTCGTAGTACGGTCGCATCAAGTCTCGCCTCTCGGAAGTCCGGTTCTGATTCGGATGGTGCGAGTGGTGCTGATGGTGCGGGTCGTACGGGTGGTGCGGGCCGCACCGGTCGTGCCGGCCGGGCCGGCCGTACCGGTGGAGCCGGTCGTGGGGATGGTGCTCGCGGGTCCGGCGGACCCGGGCCTCACAGGACGTGCACGCGCCGCAGATGGCGCGGCGAGCCCTGCGTGAACGCGGTACGGCCGTGCAGCAGCGCGTGGTTGTCGGTGATGACGTAGTCGCCGTCCTCCCACGCGTGCTCGTACATCACGTCCGCCGCGTACAGGCGCTCCCGGATCTCGGCGAAGAACTCCTCCTGGCCGGTGCCCTCCGGCAGCCCCTCCACCTCCAGGAACAGCGGGCTCAGGAACTCCTCGGGCGCCAGCGGCTCGGCGTACCGGATGACCGGCGCCCCGGTGTGCGGGTGCGGCTGCACCAGCGGGGCGGTGATGTGCCCGCCGTAGTGCGCCGTCTTCTCCTTGCGGTACGTGACGCTCAGCGCCTCCCACTCGGCGCGCTTGGCGGCGGGCAGCGCGTCCAGCACCATCGTCGTGTCGCAGAACGTCGTACGTCCGCCGGTGCCGCGCGCGGGCGCCTTCACGCACTGGAACACCTGGTGCGTGGGCGTCCGCTCGGCGAACGCCCCGTCCCAGTGGTACGGCACCGGGCCCGGCGTGAACACGTAGTCCTTGGGGTCGGCGTGCACCTCCAGGTCGAGGACCTCGCCGAAGTTCCAGGACAGCAGGTCGCCCCAGCGCCGGGCGTACTCGACCAGCTGCTCCTTGTGCTCCCAGGGGCGGAACCCGCGCAGCACGACGATCCGGTGCTCGCCGACCAGCGCGCGCACGGCGTCGATGTCGAGGTCGCCGAGGTCGGCGCCCTCCTGCCGCGCCTCGACGACGGCGCCGAACGGCTTGACGGCGGTCAGGGTGTAGTCGGGGGACGGGGACAGGGTCATGACGCGACCTCCTCGATCAGGGGCTTGGCGGATGCCGTGACGTTCGGGGCGATGTAGTGGCTGACGCGGCCGCCGCGCATGACGAGCGTCGCGCCGAGCTGCTCGGCCTCGTGGCGCTTGACCAGGCGGATGCCGTCGCCGTCGTCCAGCGCCACACCGTGCCAGGGGGTCAGCCAGTTGTCCTTCGTCCGCATCATGTGGATGCCGATCTTCGGGGAATGGCTGACCTGCGGGTGGATGGAGAGCCGCAGCGCCTCGGGGAAGAAGTCCTCGACCAGCTGGCTCCACGCGTCACTGCGCTGGATCACCTGGTACGCCAGGGACTTGGTCTCCTCCCGGACGCTGTTGCGGCTGCGGCCGGTGCTCAGGGCCATCCGGTCCTCGAACAGGAACCGGTGGATGCCGCCGAAGATGTTCCGCGCGGCCGGCTCCGCGAGGGCCCGCGCCCGCACCTCCTCGACGGGGACGGCGTACTGGCTGGTGAGCATCGCCCGCTGCTCGTCGAAGGGGAAGCCGGGGAACGCGTCCTCCAGGCCGTAGGTGTTGATCGCGTCCGCGCCGATCGCCGCCAGTAACGACTCCAGTTCGACGCCGTACGCGTGGACGGTCTCGTCGGGCACGCCGACGAGGTCGCTGAAGACATGGCCGTCGGAGCAGATGGTGATCCGCGCGCCGGGCTCGTAGTAGTGGCGGGTGTAGTCGCACAGCTCCTGGAGGAACTCCAGCGACACCCGCTCCGCCATGTCGGGCAGCGTGCCCAGCACCTTCTGCGGGTTGGGCGACTTGGCCGGGAAGGCCGGGATGACGAAGTGGACGGGAACGCCCTGCTCGATGAAGCGCTCCACCTTCGGCCGGTGCAGCGCGAAGCACTCCTCGCACGTCCCGGCGGCGCAGTCGCCGTCCGCGGGTCCGTGGGCGAGGCGCCGGAACGAGAAGACCAGGCGGAGAATGTCGTCCGCGGGTGAACCGGACATCGTTCCCTCCTCGAGGGATAAGTGGGATGCGGTCATCGGATCGCGTGGAAGCTGATGCGCGCGGCGCGCGCGGCGGACTCCAGCGCGTCGAGGCGGGCCACCTCGACGTCCGGCGCCTGGGCGGGCCCGGGCCGGCCGTACCCGAAGCTCACCCAGGCCGCGGGCATACCGGCGGCGCGGGCGGCGGCGAGATCGTGCCGGCTGTCGCCGACCATCAGACCGGCGGTGCCGCCGGCGAGCCTCAGCGCGTGGTGCAGCGGTTCGGGCGAGGGCTTGCGCCCGGCGGGGCCGTCCCCCGTGACGACCGCGTCGAACCAGCCGTCGAGGCGCAGCGCCTTCAGCAGCTCGCCGGTCACGCCGCCCGCCTTGTTGGTGCACAGGGCGGTGCGGACGCCGGCCGCCCGCAGCCGCTCCAGCAGTTCGACGGCGCCGGGGTACGGCCGGGAGTCCTCGGCCGGCGACGCGGCGTACCCGCTCAGGTACGCCTCCTGGGCGCGGGCCGCGACGGCGGGGCCGACGGCGCGCCCGGACTTCCGTACGGACGCCTCGATCAGCGCCGTACCGCCCTCGCCCACCCGGTCCCTGACCTCGGCGCGGGACAGGACCGGAAGGCCGTGGTCGCGCAGCGCCGAGTTCACCGCGCGGACGATGTCGTCCAGGGTGTCGACCAGGGTTCCATCGAGATCGAAAAGGACTGTGTCCACGGTCCGGAAGCCGGTTTCCGTGGTTTCCGTGCGCGTAGTGATGACGGCCTCAATTCATCGGTACGAGTGCGGAGCCGGCGGAATTCCCCCCCACCGCCCCGGCGGTTTTCGGCCATGCCGAAGCAACACCTGGGCGGCGCCCTTGTCAAAGGGGCGCGCCGGGCGTGGCGGAAGTGCTTGCCGGGGACGGCGAAAGGGGCGCCGAAGCGCCCCGAGTGCATGGCTGGCAGCCCGCTTGACCTGGGCAGATGTGCTGAAGAAATATCAACGGGAGAGGTTCATCATCGTTTTACGCGTTGTTTACGCGAAAAGCTTGGAGATCTCCCGTGAGGTGCTGCCCGAACTGGGCATGAAACGCCAACCTGAGGCCCATCTTCTTGGTGGTCTTGGGCTTTTGTCAAGGGTCGTCCCCGGCGGTCCCCGAGCGGGAACGGATTGGTATCGACCTGGTAGCCCCGACCTTCAGGCTCATTGCTGCTGTCGTCATACGCCTGCAGAGGATGCCCTATGCCATGTGCCTCAATTCCTGCCTATAGCACGAGTGCGCAGGTGACCCGTCGGCGGATCACCAGGAACCTGGTGACGCTCGCAGAGCTGTACAACGAACTGACCCACTCCCTGAGCGCGGCGCGGACCTCGCGGGCGGTGGTGGAGCGGGTCCGTGAGCGCGGCACGCCCGGCATCCCGCTGAACAGCCGGGCCGTCGAGGTCAGGGACCGCATCCGGGGCGTACTGGCGAGCTGGGCGGCCGTGGTCCGCGAGGGCCGGGGCGTCGCGGCGCCCACCCGCAACGCGGTCGCGCTGCTGGCGTTCCTCAGCCACCACTCCGGCTGGCTGGCCGGGCACGAGGCGGCGGAGGACCTGGTCGCCGAGACCGACGAACTCGTCAAGTCCGCGTGGGGCGTGCTGTCCGGGCACACCGACCGCAGCATGCCGGTCGGCCCGTGCGTACGCCCCGGCTGCCCCGGCACCCTGGTGGCCCACCTCGGCTCGGGCACCTCCGGTACGCCCGCCTCCGGCGCGGCGCCGTCCGGACGGGCGGCGATCACCTGCACGGTGGAGCGCGGCCACACCTGGTCGCCGGAGCTGTGGCACACCCTCCACGAGACCCCGCCCCGCGCCGGCCGGGCCACGGCGGGCCTGACCGCCCGTGACATCTCCGTCGGCTGGCGCATCGCGTCGGGGACGGTGTACTGGCTGGCCAACACCCACGGGTGGCGGCGGCGCAAGGCGGGACGCCAGGTGTACTACGACCGCGACGACGTCCTGGCGACCATGCGCACCCGGACGGCCCCCGCACCAGCCACCCCCTGACCCCCACCCCGCAGGCCCCCGAAGCACCCCGGACCCGTGACGGCCAGGCGCGCCGCCCCCGTTGCGGGCAGTCGTTCCGCCCGCTGGGCGGACCAGCTGCCCGCGGCGGGGCAGATGCGCGCGCGGCCCGCAGGGCGGCACGGTCCCGCATGGGGCTGTGCCCGCCGGGCTGAGCGGGCTCATGGGGTCGCCGCCCTGGTCAGGGGGGACGGGGCATGGTGGTCGAAGGCGATCAGGGGGTCACCCGTCAAGGGGTGCTCCAGCACCGCCGCCCGCACCCCGAACACCTCCGCCAGCAACTCCGGCGTCAGCACATCCCGCGGCGTCCCCGACGCCACCACCCGCCCCCGGTGCAGCACGTGCAGCCGGTCGCACACGGACGCCGCCGCGTTCAGATCGTGCAGCGACACCAGCGTCGTCCGCCGCTGCTCCCGCAGCAGCGCCAGCAGTTCGACCTGGTGCAGCACGTCCAGGTGGTTGGTCGGCTCGTCCAGCACCAGCACCTCGGGGTCCTGCGCCAGCGCCCGCGCCAGCAGCACCCGCTGCCGCTCACCCCCCGACAGCGCCGAGAACGGCCGGTTCCGCGCGTCGCCCATCCCGACCCGCTCCAGCGCCCCAGCCACCACCGCCCGGTCGGTGGCGTCCTCACCGGAGAACGGCCCCTTGTATGGCGTGCGGCCCATCATGACGATGTCGCCGACCGTCAGCTCGAAGTCGCTGGTGCGCTCCTGCGGCAGCGCCGCCACCTGCCGTGCCGCCTGCGCGGGCGTCAGGTCCCACACGTCCCGCCCGTCGACCAGGACCCGCCCGGCCGCCGGCCGCAGATGCCGGTACACGGTGCGCAGCACGCTCGACTTGCCGCTGCCGTTCGGCCCGACGAGCCCCGCGATCTCCCCGGCGGCCGCGATCAGGTGGACCCCGGACACCACGGTCCGGCCCGCGTACGCGACGCTCAGCCCCTCGACGGCGATGTTCACGCGTTCCTCCCGAGCCGCCGGTCCAGCAGGTACAGCAGCGCGGGCGCCCCGATCAGCGAGGTGACCACCCCGACGGGCAGCTCCTGCGAGTCCAGCGCCGTACGGCACACGAGGTCCACCACGACCAGCAGCACCGCGCCGAACAGCGCCGACACGGGCAGCAGCCTCCGGTGGTCCGCGCCGACGAGCATCCGGCACGCGTGCGGCACCATCAGCCCGACGAACGCGATCGCCCCGGACACGGCGACCAGCACCCCGGTCAGCACGCTCGTCACGACGAACAGCTCCCGCCGCAGCCGCGCCGGGCTCACCCCGAGCCCCGCCGCGGTCTCGTCGCCCATCATCATCGTGTTCAGCGGCCTGGCCCGCGCCATCAGCAGCAGCAGCGTCACCGGCACCGCCACCGCCGGCACGGCGAGCGACTCCCAACTGGCCCCGCCCAGGCTGCCCATCAGCCAGAACAGCACGCCCTGCGTCTGCTGCTCGTCCCCGGCCTGGAGCACCAGATAGCTGGTGAACCCGGTCAGGAACTGCCCGATGCCCACACCGGCCAGCACCAGCCGCAGCGGCGAGAACCCTCCGCCGCGCCGGGCGATCAGCCACACCAGCGCGAACGTCGCCAGCGCCCCGGCGAACGCCGCGCCCGACGTGTCGAGCCCCAGCGCCCCGCCCGCCCCGAGGCCCAGCACCAGCGCGCCGACCGCGCCGAGCGACGCCCCGGAGGAGATGCCGAGCAGATACGGATCGGCCAGCGGGTTGCGTACGAGCGCCTGCACCGCCGTACCGACGAGGCCGAGCCCCGCCCCGACGACGGCGGCCAGCAGCGCCCGCGGGACCCGCAGCTGCCACACGATCAGGTCCGACGTGCCGGGCCGCGGCGGCTCGCCGGACAGCCGCCGCAGCACCACCGTCCACACCTCGCGCGGAGCCACGTCCGTCGACCCCCACGCCACGGCGAAGGTGAGTGCGGCGAGCAGCGCCGCGCCCAGGACGGCGGAGAGGACCCCGGCCCGCACGTGCCTGACCCCGGGCGCCCTGCCAGGCGAGTGGTCCGGGCCCGTGCGGGCGGGGGTGGTCTGCTTCTCGGCTTCCGCTATCGGCATCTAGCGCCCGGCCTTCACCTTGCTCGGGTACAGCGCCGCGGCGATCTTCTCGACGGTGTCGGCGTTGCGCACCCCGGCGATCGTCGTCGCCTCGGAGCCGATCCGCAGGAACCGGCCCTCCTTGACGGCCTTGAGGCCGCGCGTCGCCGCGTTGCCCTCCAGCCAGGCGCGGGCCTCGTCGAACGCCTTCTCCGTCGCGGCGGCGTCACCGCGGTCCCGCACGGCGAGCTGGATCCAGTCCGGGTCGGCGGCGACCACGTCCTCCCAGCCGACCTGCCGGAAGGTGTCGTCGCAGTCGGCGAAGACGTTCCGCGCGCCGGCCAGGGTGATCACCGCGTGGGCGATCTGCCGGTTGCAGACCGCGATGGGCTGCTTGGTGCCGGCGTCGTAGTCGAAGAGGAAGTACGTGGGCCGCTCCTTCTCCGGCGTCGTGCCGACGGCCTTCCGGACGGCGTCGGTCTTCCGGTTCATCCCGGTGACGAGTTCCGCCGCCTTGTCGCCCGTACCCGTGACGGCGCCGAGCGTCCGGATGTCGTCCGCCACGGCGGTGAGGTCGGTCAGCGGCTTCTTCGCCGTGCCCGAGCAGGCGGTGGACTTCAGATACATGTGGGTGATGCCCGCCGCCTCGAACTCCTCGGGGGTCGGCTTGTCGCCCATGCCGTGCCCGCCCCGGTTCGCGGACGCGAACGTGTCGATGTACAGATCGGCGCCCGACCCGAGGAGCTTCTCCTTGGGGATGACCGTCTTGCTCAGCACGGGGACCTTCAGCGCCCGCTCGCCCAGCTCCCCGGGGAGGGTGCCCTTGCCGGGCGGGAAGCCGGTGCCGACGACCTTGTCACCCGCGCCGAGCCGCAGCAGCAGCTCCAGGGCGGAGGCGTTGCTGGTGACGATCGCGCGGGGCGGCGCCGTGACCGTCGTACGGCCGCCCTCGCAGTCCGTCACCTCCACGGGGAAACCGGCGCCGCCCGCACCCCCCTGGGGCGCCTTGGAGGACCAGGCGGAGTCGGCACCGCCCGCTCCGCAGCCGACGGCGGCGGCCGCCAGCACCGCCACGACACCGCACCACACGCGAGGTTGCCTCACCACTGCTGACCCTTCCTGCCGTTCCGGACCGCCGCGAGCGGCCCGGGAGCCGAAGAACGACCCCGGACAAGTAGTCGGCGCGGCTTCCCCCCGAGTTCCCGGACGGTTCGCCCGGAAGAGGAAACCGTCCCCGCAAGGCCCCTGCGGCGGGGGGCCGTTCGATTACAGTGCTGCGCCGGAGCCACGTCGTGGGGGAGGGGCCTTACGGTGAGTACCACAGCGGCAGCCGTCTGGGGCCGGGCCGAACAGCAGGACTACCGCGCCCGCGTACGCGGCTGCCTCCTCGGCGGGGCCATCGGCGACGCCCTGGGGGCCGGCGTGGCCCGCCTGCCCGTCGAGGCGATCCGCGAGACGCACGGCGCCGACGGGCTCACCGACCTGGCCCCCGCCCACGGCCGGCGCGGGGCCGTCACCTACGCCACCCAGCTCGCCATGTTCACCGTGGACGGGCTGATCCGCGCCCAGGTGCGCCGCGACACCGGCGCCTGGCACCCGCCGACCGATCTGCACCGGGCGTATCTGCGCTGGGCGGCCACCCAGCGGGACTGGGGCCCCGACGAGCGGCGCAAGGACAACGGCTGGCTGGCCGCCCAGGAGTGGCTGTACACCCGCCGCGACCCGGCCCGCGCCTGCCTGACGGGCCTGGCCGACGAGGTGCTGGGCACCCCCGCCGAGCCGAAGAACCCGGCCGTACGGGACGCCGGCGCGCTGGTGCGGTCCGCGCCGTTCGGGCTGCTGGTCGGCTGGGAGCCGCACCTGGTGTGCCAGCTCGCCGTGGAGTGCGCCACGCAGACGCACGGCCACCCCGTCGCGTACCTGGCGGCGGGGGCGTACGCGGTGGTGGTGCACGCGGTGGCGCGCGGCCAGGACATCGAGTCGGCGGTACGGGCCGCGGCGGCCCAGCTCGCCTCGCGGCCCGGCCACGAGCCCGTCACGGCCGCCCTGGAACGCGCCGCGGCCGCCGTACGGGAGGGCGCGCCGTCGCCGGACCGCATCGCGTCGCTGGGCGACACGGACGGGGAGTCGGCGGAGGACGCCCTGGCCATCGCCGTGTACTGCGCGCTGGTCGGCGAGGACGTACGGCACGGGCTGCGGCTCGCGGTGAACCACGACGGGCCGTCGGAGGTCACGGGCGCGCTCACCGGGGCGCTGCTCGGCGCGCTGCACGGGGAGACCGCCCTGCCTCCGGCGTGGCTGGCCGAACTGGAGGGCCGGGGCACGCTGCTGGAGCTGGCCGACGACTTCGCGCTGGAGATGACGCAGGGCCCGGCGCTGCACGGCCCCGCGACGGCGGCGCCGGGCTGGCTCGCCCGCTACCCGCGAGGATGAACGGTACGGAACCCGGCGGGCGGGCGCGGAAGGGCGTGCGGTGCCGCGGCGGGCGGGCCGGGGGTCCGTGAGCGGGGAGGCGGGACCCGAGGCTCGCTCATGGGCCACCCTGCCGGGTACTCGCGGGTATGTCGACGGGCCCGCAGGGAAAGGGCCGGAAAAGGAACAGGGAGGAGCCCCCTCGGCCGGGACGGCGGACCAGTCGAGAGGGCTCACGCGTGGTGCGGGAAACGCGGGGGCGGGGCTCAGAGGGAGCCGGCGCCCACCTCGCGGACGAAAGCATTCCACGCGCCCGGCACGAAGGTGATGGACGGGCCCGCCGGTACCTTGGAGTCGCGGACCGCGATCGACGCGACGACGGGGGACTTGACCTCGACACAGGCGCCGTTCCCGCCCGAGTACGAGGACTTCGTCCAGGTGTCCGTGGCGCCCTGAATAATGGCCATGATGTAGCTCCGGTTCTGGCTGGTGATGCTGGTTGGCGATCACGCCAACCCGTCAGGCTGGCGTGATCGACGCTACCGGCCCAACCTATGCGCCCCGCATGGCCGTTCACTCGTCCGAATGGCTTCTGGCGGCATGGCCTTCCGCTCGCCTCCGGCCCCGGTGTACCGTGCGGGCCTCCCCGATGGCGTATCGGTCAGATCCGGCCGAACCCCGGCAAGGAGGGCGGCTCGCTCTCCGCGTGGTCCTTGGCGATCCGCGCGATGAACTGCCGGCTCTGCTCCACCCCCAGCGCCTGGGCGCGCAGATGCTCGTACATCACCGTGTACCGCTGCACGTCGTTCGGCTTCTCCAGGTACAGGTCGCTGGTGACGCCCTCGATGTAGACGACCGACGAGTCCGCCGCGTCGGGGAACTCCAGGATCGCGTAGTGCCCGCTGATCCCCGGGTGGGCGCCCATCTCGAACGGCAGCACCTGCACCGTGACGTGCGGCAGATGCGACTGCTCGATCAGCGCCTCCAGCTGGGCCGCCATCAGCTCACGGCTGCCGACGACCCGGCGCAGCGCCCCTTCGTCGATCACGGCCCAGAGCCGCAGCGGCTTCTCGGCGTCGTGGATGCGGTCCTGGCGGCGCGTGCGGACGTTGACCCGCTTCTCGATCTCCGCCGCGGACACCTCGGGGAGCGCGCCGGTGATGACGGCCTCGGCGTACTGCCTGGTCTGGAGCAGTCCGGGCACGATCTGCGGCTCGTACACGCGCAGCGAGGCGGCGTCCGTCTCCAGACCGATGTAGACGCTGTACGGGATGTCGCCGAAGGCGTGCCACCAGCCCTGCTGGCGCGAGTCCTTGGCCATCTGCATCAGCGACTCGACGACCCGCTGGTCGGCCACCTCGTACACCCCGCACAGGTCGCGGACGTCGCGCTGGCTGATGGAACGGCGGCCGTTCTCCAGGCGGCTGATCTTCGACTGCGAGACCAGCAGGCGCTCCGCCACCTCCTCCGCGGTCATGCCCTTCTGTTCGCGCAGCCGGCGGAGCTCCATGCCCAGTCTGCGTCGCCTGACGGTGGGGTTGACATTGGACGCCACGGGAACTGCACCTCCGGCTGCCTGGCCTGCTGGCGTTGCTCTGCGTATCTGATGTTCAGCAGACTGCCACCAAAGGGCGTGCCGCGCTGGAGAATTGCCACACGGGTGAGGGAACGGGTACGGAACGGTCGGGCCGGGGCCGGACGCCGTTCAATGCTTCCCGGGAACGCCGACGCGCGGGACGGCCGGGCCGGCCGCCCCGCGCGCCCGGTGCGCCACCCGCCCGGCCGCGTGGGGGCCGGGCGGGCGCGCGGTGGTGCGTGGTGCGCGTGGTGCTGGTGTGCGTGGCGCACGTGGTGGTGCGTGGTGCTGGCGCACGTGGTGGTGCGTGGTGCTGGTGTGCTTCGTGCGCGTGGTGCCGGTGCACGGCGTACCCGTGCGCGTGGAGCTGGTGCGCGTGGTGCCGGTGCGCGTGGTGCCGGGGCCGTGCGTGAGGTGCTGTGGGTGGTGCGTGCCGGGCGCTCTCGCGTGTGCGCTGCCGCGCGGTGCGGCGACGCGTCGTGTGGTGACGCGCCGTGCGGGTGTGCGCGGTGCGGCGTGCCGCGTGGTCGCTCAGCGGGCGGCTGCGCGGGCCATGGAGCCGGGCCCGGGCCGCGAGGGGGTGCGCAGCGGGACCGCGGCGGCCTGGCGGCCGGCGCCTCCCGGTGCGGCGGTACGGCGGGGCTGCGCGCCCACACCGTTCTGGACGTCCATCACGGCGTGCGCCACGAGGCCGCCCATGGGGTCGTGCCGGATCAGATCCCGGAGCCGGGAGCGCGAGGAGCGCCCCTCGTTCCCGGGGTACAGGTGCTTGCCGAGACCCACCGCGTGCGCGAGCGCGGCCAGTGCGGCGGTCCGCGGGTCCGGCGGCACACCGGTGCGGATCGCGCTGTCCAGCCGGGCCCTGATCTCCCGGCTGATGGCCGTGTCCGTCGCCTGGTAGCGGGTGGTCGGCAGTACCCCGCACATCTGGCTCTCGACGGCATGGACCATGCCGCATCGCTCCAGATGCGAGAGGTACGTCTGACGCAGCCCCAGCCGGGGCCCGCCTATCCAGTGGACGGCCCGTACCGGGCTGCCGCGCCTGCGCAGCAGTTCCAGTGCGGAGTCCAGCGTCGGATCTCCTGTCGGCCGTGGCATCACCACGGCGATACGATCCCCGTCAGGGGCTATCCGCCCTGCCAGAGCCAGCTCCACTAGCTGTGCTCCGGCGAGGCCGAGGTCGAGCGACTGCGGCTGCGCTGTGGTACCCGTGGCCGGGTCCAGAGCGAGCAGCAGAAGCTCCTCCGGAAGTGTTCTGCGGCTCCTGCCCATCCATGCCTCCCCGCGTGGATGAATGACAGGGTGACCCCTCTCACATTCATCTGTCGAGAGCGCCTGGGCGCTTCGTACGGGAACCGGTAGGTATGTCGTTCTCGTCTTGCACCCGGGCCAAGGGCTCACACAGGGACACTGGTACATGGTTCGGACAACGCGTTGGTTGAGGAGGCACGGTGGCGGGCGAGTCCCCCGACAAGTCGGAGCAGCGTAGGTCTCCGGGGGAGACGGCTGCGGGCGGCCGAGATCCGCGGCTCGCCGCCTTCGGCGACGCGGCGCCGGCTGGGGTGGACCAGCCGACTGCGGTCTTCAAGGCACCGAAGCCTCCCACGGACACGGCGGAGCCGGAGCCGGCGAAGCCGTCGCTCGTCGCCCAGCGCCAGGAGGTCGTGACGACCGGACCGGCGAAGAAGCGGGACGAACAGGACGACTCGGACCAGTCGAAGAAGTCGGACAAGACGGCCCCGGCGACCGGAGCGGCGCGCTCCGAAGGGGACGAAACGGACGCCTCGCCCGAGGGTGACGACGCCGACGCCGCGCGCGCCGAGACGGACGCGAAGCGGAAGACGGACGCGAAGCCGGAGACGGACGCGAAGCCAAAGGAGGCGCGCGCCGTCGAGGCTGACGAGGACGCCGACGAGGCTGGCGCGGTGGCCGGGGACGCCTCGGACGCCGCCGACGGGGCTGCCGAGGCCCCGAACGAGCCCAAGGCCCCCTCGCCCTCCTCCGCCCCCACCGTCTCGTCCGGCGAGCCGGAGCCCGAGCCCGAGAAGCCGCAGGCTGGATCGACTCCCGAGCCGAAGCCGAAGGCGGACGGCGCCCCCGCAACGACCGCCGACGCCGACCCCGACGCGGGGTCCGGGCTGTCGCGGCCCGTGGACCAGCCGACCGCCGTGTTCAAGGCGTTCGGGAAGCGGACCGACGCCGCCCCCGCCGTCGACCAGCCCACCACCGCGCTCAAGCTGCCCGTGGACGCCGCGGCCCCCAAGCCCGCCGACGGCGAGCCGACCGGGGCCAAGCCGTCCGAGGCCCAGCCGACCGGGGCCAAGCCCGCCGACGGCAAGCCGTCCGAGGCCAAGCCGGCGCCGAAGTGGGCGGCGGGCGCGGACCGCGACGGCGAGCGCCCGGGCAGGTTCGTACCGCTCCGCTCGGACGCGCCCGGCACCGGCGCGCCCGCGGGTTCCACCGGGGCGGCCACGGCGAACGCGGCCCCCGCCACGGCAGCCACCCCCGAGCCCCGCAAGGGCGCCGGGTCCGGCACCGCCACCGACTCCCGTCCCGCGTCCGCGCCTGCCCAGGCCACCGGCAAGGCGGCGACGGCCACCGCGGGCACGGCCACGGGCACGCGCTCGTCCACGGGGGCGGGCACAGGCGTGGGTACCGCGCCGGCCGGGGACGCGGAGACCACCGCGGCCGTCGCCCCGCCGTCCCTCACCGAGGCCGAGCGGACCAAGCAGCAGCCCCTGCCGCCGCGCCCGCCGCTGGACATGCTGGCGGAGCTGACGAACACCCCTCCGCCGCCGGAGACCCCGCTGCGCACCCTGGTCCGCCGGGTCAAGATCTGGACCCCGCTGGTGGTCCTGCTCCTGATCATCTTTGCGACCGTGCAGTTGCTCCGCCCGCTGCCCGACCCGGCGCTGACGCTGTCCGCCGAACCGACGTACACCTTCGAGGGCGGTGAGCTGAAGATGCCGTGGCCCACCGAGGGCCAGGGCGCCGTCGAGGTCGAGGGCGTCGGCGTGATCGGCACGTACGGCCCGCAGCAGCCCGCGCCGACCGCGAGCGTCGCCAAGGCGATGACCGCGTACGTGATACTCCGCGACCACCCGATCAAGGACAAGGACGCGGGCGAGAAGCTGACCATCGACCAGAAGACGGAGGACCAGGCGAGCAACCCGGACTGGTCCACCGCCCCGGTCAAGGAGGGCCAGCAGTACACGCAGGGCGAGCTGCTCCAGCTGCTGATGGTCCGCTCGGCGAACAACGTCGCGCACTTCCTGGCGCGTTGGGACGCGGGCTCGGAGGAGGCGTTCATCAAGAAGATGAACGCCGCCGCCAAGGACCTCGGCATGACCGACACGACGTACACGGACGCCAGCGGCTTCGACAAGGGCACCGTCTCCACGCCGAAGGACCAGCTGAAGCTGGCGAAGGCGGCGATGAAGTTCGACGCGTTCCGCGAGATCGTCGACATGCCGAACGTCGAACTCCCCCAGATCGGCCGCCGACTCGAGAACGGCAACACCATCCTCCTCAAGGACGGCGTCTCCGGAATCAAGACCGGCACCTCCACCCCGGCCGGCGGCAACCTCCTGTGGTCCGCCAACACCGTGGTCGACGGCGAGGTCCGCCGCGTCATCGGCGTCGTCATGAACGTCAAGTCCGGTACGACGCTCTCCGAGAAGACCAAGCTGGCCGTCGAGACGTACAGCTACGGCCTCATCAAGGCCGCGCAGGACGGTGTGGTCTCCGCGGTCGCGGTGAAGAAGGGCGACGTCGTCGGGTACGTGGACGACGGCCTCGGCGGCCGCACCCCGGTCGTCGCCACCGAGGACCTGAAGCCGGTCGGCTGGGCCGGGCTGAACGTCGAGCTGACGCTCGACCCGGGCAAGGACGGCAAGGGCGGCCTGCCGCGCACGGCCCCCGCGGGCACGGTCGTCGGCGAACTGGCGGTCGGCACCGGCGAGGGCCGGGTCAGCGTGCCGGTCGCGGTCCAGCACCAGCTGGAGGAGCCCGGCTTCGGCGCGAAGCTGACGCGCCTCGGCTGAGGCACACGCCCGAGTACGACACCACACGGCGCCAGGGCGTCCCGGACACCGGGGCGCCCTCGCGCGTACCGGACAGGGGGCCGCCCAGTGACCAGCACACCACCCCACCACACCCCGGCCAGCCCCACCCCCGCCCCCGTCCCGGCGGGCCGCCCAGCCCCCGCCGCCCCCTCCACCCCCACCCGTCCCCTCGGGGTCATCGCCCTGGCCACGGGGCTCGCCGCCCTGCTGCACATCGCGTGGTTCCTGTTCGTGGCGAACAGCGGTGGCGACCTGGCGGCGCAGGACGCGTGGGCGGACTTCGCGGCACGGCACCCCGGTTCGGCGTACAACCTCGCCTGGTACGGCGGGATGCACACGATGTCGTACAGCGTCCTCTCCCCGTACGTCATGGCCCTGCTGGGCGTGCGCACGACGATGATGGTCGCCGGCACGGTGTCCGCCGCGCTGACCGCGCTGCTGCTGGTGCGGACGCGGGCGGTCCGCAACCCCTTGGCCTGCTCGCTGGCCGCCGTGTTCGGCCTGATCTGCAACGCCGTGTCGGGGCGGGTCACGTTCGGCCTCGGCCTGATGTTCGCGCTGGCCGCGGTCGCGGTCGTCTTCTGCGGCCCGTGGCCGTGGCCGCGCGAGGTCCGGGCGGGGCGGCTGGTGCGGGGCGCGTCGGCGGCGCTGTCGGCGGGTACGGCGACGGCGGCGAGCCCGGTCGCGGGACTGTTCCTGGGGGTGGTCGCGGCGGCGTTGTTCCTGCGGGGGCGGCGGGCGGCGGCGTACGCCCTGGGCGTGCCCCCGGCGCTGGTGGTCGCCGCGTCGGCTCTGCTGTTCCCGTTCTCCGGTACGCAGCCGAACGCCCTCGGGACGGTCCTCCTGCCCCTGCTGTTCGGTGTGCTGTGCCTGCTGGCCTCCCCTCGATCGTGGCGGACGGTACGGGCCGCGGCCGCCGTGTACGCGGCCGGCGCGGTACTGACATGGCTGGTGGACTCCCAGGTCGGCTCGAACGTGACGCGGCTGCCGATGCTGTACGCCGGCGTGGTGCTGCTCGCGGCCCTGCCGTACGCGGGCTCACGGCGGGCGCGGTACGGGCTGCTGGCCGCGCTGGTCGTCTTCCACGGATGGGTGGGCTTCAAGAGCGTGGACGACGTACGGCTGACGACCCCGCACCCCTCGTGGGCCGCCGACTCCGCACGGCCGCTCCTCGCCGAACTGGAGCGGCGCGGCGCCGCCGGACGGGCCCGTGTGGAGGTCGTACCGGCGCGCAGCCACCGCGAGGCGAGCGCCCTCGCCCCGTACGTCTCCCTGGCCCGCGGCTGGAACCGCCAGGCCGACCTGGAACGCAACCCGCTCTTCTACGACGGCTCCCTGAACGCCGCGAACTACCGCTCCTGGCTGGACCGCTGGGCCGTCCAGTACGTCGTCCTGCCGACCGGCACCCCCGACACGGGCGCCCGCGAGGAAACCGCCCTGATCGAGGCCGGCCTCCCGTACCTGGAACCCGTCTGGTCCGACACCCACTGGCGACTCTTCGCCGTCCGCGACGCGAAACCCCTGGCCGGCCCGGCCGCGACCGTGGAACGCGCCGCCCCCGACCGGATCACCCTGCGCGTGGACAAACCGGGCACAGTCCTCGTCAAAGTCCCCCATTCCCCGTGGCTGTCCCTCGTGGACCAGCACGGCGACCGCCTGCGCCCGCCCCAGGAGGGCACGTCCACCAACGCCCCGTGCCTCCGCAAGGCGGCCCGCACGGCGGACGGCGACGAATGGACCGAACTCCACGCCCCCACCCCCGGCACCTACCACCTGGCCTCCCCCTACACCCCCTTCCCCCGAGGCACCCCCTGCGCCCACCCGCGCCCATGACCCCGGCACGCCGCCGTCGGGCGGCCCGCCTCCACGACGCTCGCCCCGCAGCGCTCCTTACCGCGGTGGGGTGGCCGCCGCGCCGTGAGGAACATCCCCGGGTACAGCCCGGCTCAGCAGCACCACGGATGTAGAGACGCACATCGTCCAGGACACGCAGCGCGAGGCGATCAGTCACCTGGACGGCCTGTTCAAGAGGCGGCCCGCCCGTCCCGGACCGCCGCCGCTGATGCCGACCGCACACGTCAAGGGCCGCACCTGAACGTTCAGATGCGGCCCTTGACCTGGTGCCCCGGCAGGATTCGAACCTGCGACACCCGCTTCAGACGAGAGGCTGGGTGACCTCGTGCCTGACCTGCGGCTTCGCTGGCTGCGGAGGTAAGCGGCTACTCGACCACGGGGCACCGGTGTTGACCGCAGCTGACCGCTGCATCTGGCACGGTTGTGGCACAGGCTTCGCTCGTCAGCCGGTGGTCGTGCCGGTCGTGCCGTGGCGGGGATCGGCCGACCGGATGCAGTCACCGAGGGCAGCAAAGGGCACTGGCGGGCCCGCCGCCGCGCGAACCGTGCCAAGGCTGGCGCTGTCCGTGTCCAGGGCGGCGACAACTTGGTGGGGGAGTACGTAGAACTCCCACTGGGTCGTGTCGAGCGGGTTGTAGTAAGCGTGTTCACGGGCAGTCTGGACGGCGAAAACGTAGACGTCCGCGTTGTACGACTTCGCCTCTGAGTAACCACTGCCTGGTGACCATGTGCGAGCGCGGAGCCCACTGAAGCGGAGCGGGGACGGTGCTCGTTGATCCCAGGCTTGCAGGTATGCGCCGGCCTTGACTTCGATGCGCAGTCCGTCGTCGGTCTCGACATCGTGGCTTGCCCATTCCACACGAGGCTTGTGGGAGCCGACCGCCTGGTGGACCAGAAACTCCGCGAACAGTCCGCGTGTGTTGTTCACACGGAGGTCCGGCATGGCGAACCGCCAGAAGTCGACCACGGTCGCGTCCGGGACGCCGACGATTAACTCGTCGCCGAGCAGCGGGGACATGGTGCGCGGAGTCAAAGGCAGATGAGCAGACCGCTTCATGCATCGCAGTCTGCCAGGTCGGCGCAGCGTGGGTTCCTGTACATCAACTGTCGACAGACCTTGCCGAGCGTTGGTTGGGTGGCCGCAAGGGGTGGAGTCGAGCCCATGCTCTCAGCTTGGGCATCACGGGCTCTCTGCATCGCGACATCGCTCTGACCAGGCAGGATAGCCGTTTACCCTGTCATGCCTACCGCCCGGGCAGCACCCCTGCTGACCGCTGCTAGCCCCTCCATCTGGTGTGCTTCTGGTGCGCAGTCGTGCGGAACCCGTGAGATAGGACGAATTCGAAACGCTGCATCAATACTTGCTAACTCCTGACCAAATGCTGCAGCAGCAGCCAAGCTAGACCTCATGGTGGCACCACAAGAGGACCTGAGCCCGTACCTCGGGCCGACAGCAACTCCACGGATGTTCAACCGACCGTGGCACCGATACGCCTGGGCCATCCTGCCGCTGGTCAGCGTGTCGGTCTTCGCCTGCGTTCCCTTCATCATCGCCTCGTATCGAGGCGTTCTGAGGTGGCCGATCACGGCGCTCTACACCGCCTTGAGCGCGACGGTTTTCGGCTTCGCCGTCGTGCAACCTGACGTGAACGGATGGTTCGCAGTAGCTGTTTGGGCTTTCATGATCACGACTGTCGTGCACGTCTTGTTGCTTGACCGCGGGAAGCCGCGTGGCAAATTGATCACCTAAGGTCGACAGAGCCGAGGGACCCGGTGCAGGAGTCGCAGCACTGCTCCGTGAGGCGACACGCCGACGAGGCATGCATCACAGCAGGGTCTTCCTGAAGGACGGAACAGGCTCAACGTCGCCAAGCTCGTGGAGCCTCCGCGCACCGACAACCGTGAGTTGAGGCCCTGGAGCCTGGACGAGACGCTCGACTTACTGGCCGCTTCGCGCCAGGACCCGCTGTACGCGGCCTTCGTGCTCACCATCGCCATGGGCTTGCACCGGGGCGAGATCGCCGGCCTTCGTTGGTCGGACCTCGACCTCGACGGGCGTGTCCTCTACGTCCGGAAGCAGCCGCAGCGGCGCCGGGGCGTGCTGTACGACGACGCCCCCAAGAGCCGTCGCCGCGCGCCGTCCCGCTGCCCGCTCTCTGCATCGCGCCGTTGCGCTGGCACCGGATGCGGCAGGCGGCGGCTCGGGCGAAGGCGGGGAGTCCTGGCAGGAGTCGGGTCACGTCTTCACCACCCGTACCGGCCGTCCGGTCGAGCCGAGGGACGTCTACCGCTCCTTCACCCGCGTCGCCGAATCCGCCGGCCTTCGCGTGATCCGGCTGCACGACGCCCGGCACGGCACGGCGACGCTCCTCACGGCGGCCGGGGTCGCGCCCCGCGTCGTGATGAGGATTCTGGGCCACTCCCAGATCAGCATCACCATGGACGTGTACACGCACGTCGTGCAGGACACGCAGCGGGAGGCCATGAGCCATATGGACCGGCTGCTCAGGAAGCGTCGTCCCGGTCGTCAGTGACCGACGCCGTTGATGTCGGAAGTGGATGTCAAAGGCCCCGGACCATGATCGGTCCGGGGCCTTTGTGCTGGTGCCCCCGGCAGGATTCGAACCTGCGACACCCGCTTTAGGAGAGCGGTGCTCTATCCCCTGAGCTACGGAGGCGAGGCGTGTGGACGCCCGGGTCAGGGGCTGTCCGGCGGCGGGGCGGGACCTGGGGCCCGAGGTTGCGCCAGACGGCCGACTGACCGGTGACAGCGTAGCGGATGGGGATTGCCGGGGTGTGCCTATGGCCCCCATTGCGTGCGCGGGTGCGGTCCAGCGGTGTGGGCGTTCGGCCGTGTCCGGGGGAGGGGCTTCGGTGGGCCGGGTCAGAGGCGGGTCACCGCGCGGGTGATGGCCGCCACCAGGGCGAAGACCGCCAGTGCGGCGACGACGAAGGCCACGTCGGCCATCGCTGCTCCCAGAGGTTGGGCGGGAAACCGGACTCTACGAGGAAAGCCGCTCGCCGCCGCCCCGCCGCAGCCTTTGACGGGCTCCATACGCGGTCCCTCCCGCCCTTGACGCGACATTGACGCACGCGCTGCCCGCTCCGCCGTCCGCGGCGCCTCGGCTCCCGGCACGTCGACGCCGGGCGCCTCGAATCACGGGCGCCTCGAAGCCAGGGCGCCTCGAAGCCAGGGCGCCTCGGATCACCGCGCCTTGATCCCGTGCCCGGATGCCGTTGCCTGACCCTGATCCTCGACCTGCCCCTGCCTCTGCGCCTGCGCCTCCGCCCTGCGCCTGCGCCCCCGCCCTGCCCCTGCCCCTGCCCCCGCCCCCCCCGCCCTGCCCCTGCCCCTCGCCCAGCCCCGCCTCCCCGTCCCGTATCCGCCCTCGCCCCCAGCGCCTCCACCCCTCCCAGCCCCCTGTCCCCGTCGGGTCCGGTACCGTCCCCGCGTGTCGTACGTCGAGAGTTCGTCGCGGGTCGAGGGCCTGCTGACCGCGCCCGGTGCGCCGTTCGCTGTGGTGCGGGGGGACGACGGGCGGCTGGAGTACGCCTCCGGCCCTCGGACGCTGCGCGAGTTCGTGGAGGCGACCTGGGCGTACGGCGACGCGCCGTTCCTCGTCGGTGAGGACGGCGTGGCGTACACCTACCGGCGGTTCCTCGCGGCCGCCTGCGGGCTCGCGCGGCGCCTGGCCGACGAGTACGGGCTGCGTCCCGGCGACCGGGCCGTCATCGCGGGGCGGAACCATCCCGAGTGGCAGGTGGCCTTCTGGGCGGCGCAGCTCGCCGGGCTGGTCGCCGTGCCGCTGAACGCCTGGTGGACGGCCGACGAGTGCGCGTACGCCCTGGACGACTGCGCGCCGGGCGTGCTGTTCGTGGACGACGAGCGGGCCGCGCTGCTGGGCGGCTGGGCGGCGCGCAACGGCGTGCCCTGCCTCGACTTCCGCGCCACGGCGAGCGGTGACGCCGCGCCGCCCGCCGTGGACGTACGGCCCGACGACGACGCGACGATCCTGTACACCTCCGGCACCACCGGCCGGCCCAAGGGCGCCGTCGCCACCCATCGCGCGCAGGTCGCCGCCGCGATCAATCCGCGCTACCAGGCCGCGGCGGCCGCGCTGGAGCGGGGTGCCGTGCCGGGTACGGGACGGCCGCCGGTCTCGCTGACGACGTTCCCGTTCTTCCACGCCGCCGCCTTCACCTCCGTGTACGCCGTCATGGCCGCCGGCGGCACGCTCGTGCTGATGCGCAAGTGGGACGCGGCGAAGGCCCTCGACCTCATCGACCTGCAGCGCGTCACCCACTACGCGGGCGTCCCGACCACCGCCCTGCAGCTCCTCGACGCGGCCGGCGGGCGGCGGCTGGCCACCCTCACCAACCTGAACACCGGCGGCGCCCCCGCACCGCCCGCGCTGGTGCGCCGGCTCACGGAGGCGTACGGCGACCGGATCGAGCCGCGCAACGGCTACGGGCTCACCGAGACCTGCGGCGGCGTCCTCGCGCACTACGGCGAGGCGTACCGCCGCAGGCCCGACAGCGTGGGCCGCCCCACACCGGTCACCGAGACGCGGGTCGCCGGGCCCGACGGGCGGCCGCTGCCCGACGGCGAGACCGGCGAGCTGCTGCTGCGCGGCCAGAGCCTCGTGCGCGGTTACTGGCGCGACCCGGAGGCGACGGCGGCGGCGTTCACGGCGGACGGCTGGTTCCGGACCGGCGACCTGGCCGTGGTGCGCGAGGACGGGCGGGTGAGCGTCGTGGACCGGCTCAAGGACGTCGTCATCCGGGGCGGCGAGAACGTGTACTGCGTGGAGGTCGAAGCGGCCCTGTACGGGCATCCCGCCGTCGCCGAGGCCGCCGTGCTGGGCGTCCCCCACCCCGTACTGGGGGAGGAGGTCGCGGCGGTCGTACGGCTCCGCGGCGGGCCGGGCGCGGCCTCGGCCGACGAGCTGCGGGCGCACGCGGCGCGGGGGCTCGCCGCGTACAAGGTGCCCGCGCACATCGTCGTACGGGACGAGCCGCTGCCGCGCAACGCGGGCGGGAAGGTGCTGAAGGACGAGTTGCGGCGGGTCTACGCGCGCGTGGCGGGGAGCGGCGGCCGGCAGGCCTGATCGCCGCGGCGGCCGGGCGGAGGCCGCCTGGACCGAGCGCCTGGCCGGTACGCACCTCAGCCGCGTGTCACCCGCACCCGGTAGGCCCCGTTCCGCTCGCGGGACAGGACCGTGACGCTGACCCCGGCCGCCCCGTCGTGAAACGTTTCTCCAGGGCCGTACGGCGCGTCCGACAGCTCGGCGTGCACATTGGGGCGGCGGGTGCAGCCGCCGCTGTCGCGGTCGCCGTCCTCGACGGTCACCGGGCCCTGGCCCGTGTCCACGTCCGCCCGCACCTGGTAGATCAGCACGCCCGGATCGCACACCGCCTCGTCGTTGCCCTCGCGGGTGCGGACCTCCATCGCGTAGCCGGCCAGCTCGCCCAGTGGTACGACCGCCAGCTTCACGCCGCGCCCCGGCCGGGCGAGCGGCGTCAGCGTGTACTCGCGGGTGCCGCGTTTCGAGGCGCAGCGGACCTGGTCGGCGTCGAGCCAGCCGAGCTTCCACTTGTGCCAGCCCAGCAGGTCGTTGTTGGCACCCCAGTCCTCGGACATGATGTCCCAGTGGCCGACGGCGGCTCCGCCCTCGGCGGTGTACAGGTCGGGCAGGCCGAAGACATGGCCGTTCTCGTGCGGCAGCACCCGGTAGCCGGTCTCGTGGAACGAGCCCGAGCCGTCGTCCTGGCGGCTGTACACGAACGAGGTGTTGGACAGCGTCACGCCGTCCGCGCTGGGCGCCTCGCCGTTGCCGGAGAACGTGACGGACAGGACCGTGTCCAGCGCCGAGGGACCCGCGTTCGGTGTGACCAGTACGTTGACCAGGTCGTACGCGCTGAAGTCGACGCGCTCGTCGGCGGCCTCCACGATGTGTTCGACCAGCTTGCGGTAGCCCGGTTCGTAGGGCGCGCCGCGGTCGATGCCGTAGGCGGGGAACGGCTGGGGCATCCGCAGCCAGTCGGATACGGGCGCGTAGGGGATGTAGCGCAGCCGCCCGTACGAGCTGACGCGGAACCAGTCGGCGGTCTGCGGGAAGAACTCCGCGAACCGGCGCATCGCGGGGCCCTCGCCCTCGGCGTCCGGGAAGTCGATCATCAGGTTGAGGGCGCGGACCACGCCGGTGGAGCGGGCGTAGCCGGGCGGGGTGGGGATGCCCTCGGACATCTGCACGCCCTCCTCCGGCCGTATGCGGCAGGCGGCCAAGCTCCCCGAGTCCGCCGACTCGGCGAGCGCCCGTGCGGCCGGGTCGGATGCCGCCGGGCCCGCCGTCGAGGGGACGGGGCCCTGCAGTGTGGCGCTCGCCGTGGCGAGCGCGGCCACGGCCAGCGCCGTGACGGTTCCGATCGCGGCCGTCCTGCGTATTCGCCGTCGTCGGCTGGTCGGCTGCTGCATGGCAAACAGCCTGTTCCGGCCGGTGCGGGGGCGCTCGCCGGGTGGCCCGATCGTGGGACACCGGACGTGCAGTGACGCAGGTCACATTCGATCGGGAACAAGCGGGGAGGGGTTCCCCGTTTGGAGGAGTGTCGTCACGAAACGGGGAGCGTCTCCCCGGATGTGGACGGCTTCCCTTCAGCATTCGGTACGAACGAGGAGTCCCGCTGTGACCGCCAAGACCACCCCCGCGGAGGGCGCCGTTCCGGCGGCGCGCGCTGCCGTCCCGGGCGCGTCCGCGGACTTCCGTGACACCGATGCGTCCGCCGCCCGCGCCGTCTCGCGGACGCACCCGGTCTCCGGCGCATGCGCGGTCTCCGCCGCATGCGGTTCCGGTGCCCGCCGGACGGGCCGGCCCCGCGCGGACGCCCTGCGCAACCGGGAGCGGATCGTCGCCGCCGCGCGCGAGATGCTCGTCGAGTCCGGCGCGGACGTCCCGCTGGACGAGATCGCCCGCCGCGCCGGTGTCGGCAACGCCACCGTGTACCGGCACTTCCCGGACCGTACGACCCTCGTCCACGAGGTCGTGGTCTTCGTGATGGGCCGCGTGGCCGACAGCGCCGAGCGCGCCGCCGAGGAGGAGCGGGACCCGTTCGCCGCGGTGCGGCGCTTCACCCACGAGGCGGCCGACGAGCGGATAGGCGCCCTCTGCCCCATCCTGGCCGGCGTGTTCCACCCCGACGAGCCCTGTGTCGCCGCCGCGCGCGAGCGGCTGGAGAACGCCGTGCGGTCGCTGTTCGACCGGGCCCAGTCGGCGGGGCGGATGCGTCCCGACGTCGCCGTGGCCGATCTGCTGGTCGCGCTGTCCCAGCTGACCCGGCCCCTGCCGGGCACCGCCTGTCCCGCCAACGACCAGTTCGTCCACCGCCATCTCCAGCTGCTGCTCGACGGCCTGGAGGCCCCTGCCCGGTCGGAGCTGCCCGGGACCCCCGCGACCCTGGAGGGTCTTCGGCACCCCGCACCCCTGGAGGCCGCCCGGCAGTGAGCCGCCCCTGACCGGCACCACCCGGCGCCTCTGACGCCGCTCCATGACGGGGCGGGCCGGCCGTCGCCCGACGCGCGGCGCTCGGACACCCGAGCGCCCCGCCCTGCCCCTGCCCCGCCCTCCTCCTCCCTGTTTCCTCGCGCCTTCCCCACGCACACGCACGTCCCTCACGACCCATTAGGTGGCCACACCCATGTCCCAAACCCCCGAAACGGCGGCCGCGGCGCTGCCCGATCCGCGTCGCTGGAGAGCTCTCGTCTTCATCGCGCTCGCGCAGCTGATGGTGGTGCTCGACGCGACCATCGTGAACATCGCACTGCCCTCCGCCCAGCAGGACCTGGGCATATCCGACGCCAACCGCCAGTGGGTCATCACCGCGTACGCCCTCGCCTTCGGCGGACTGCTGCTGTTCGGCGGCCGGATAGCCGACCTGTGGGGCCGCAAGCGGACGTTCGTCGTCGGCCTGCTCGGCTTCGCCGCCGCATCCGTCCTGGGCGGAGCGGCGACCGGCGAGGCGATGCTGCTCGGCTCCCGCGCCCTGCAGGGCGTCTTCGGCGCGCTCCTCGCGCCCGCCGCGCTGTCGCTGCTCGCCGTGATGTTCACCGAGGGCCGCGAGCGGGCGAAGGCGTTCGGCATCTACGGCGCCATCGCCGGCGGTGGCGGCGCGGTCGGCCTGATCCTGGGCGGCTTCCTCACCGAGTACCTGGACTGGCGCTGGACCTTCTACGTCAACGTCCCCTTCGCCGTGGTCGCCGCCGCGGGCGCGTACTTCGTGATCCGGGAGCCCGCCGGCAGCCGCAACCGCTCGCCGCTGGACGTCCCCGGCGTCATCCTCTCCACGCTGGGCCTGGTCGCCCTCGTGTACGGCTTCACGCGCGCGGAGACGAGCGGCTGGACCGACGAGTGGACGCTCGGCGTGTTCGCCGCCTCCGCGCTGCTGCTGGGCTCGTTCGTCGCCGTCGAGCGGGTCGTGCGGCACCCGCTGCTGCCGCTGCGCGTCCTGGCCGACCGCAACCGCGCGGGCGTGTACCTCTCGCTCGGCCTGGCGGTCATCGCCATGTTCGGCCTGTTCCTCTTCCTCACCTACTACCTGCAGGTGGTGAAGGGCTTCTCGCCGCTGAAGACGGGCTTCGCGTTCCTGCCCATGGTCATCGGCATGATCACCGGTTCCACGCAGATCGGCGCGCGGCTGATGACCCGCGTCCCGCCGCGCCTGCTGATGGGTCCCGGCTTCCTGACCGCCGCCGTCGGCATGCTGCTGCTGACCCGGCTGGAGATCGACTCCTCGTACGCCGGTCTGATCCTGCCCGCGGAGCTGCTGCTCGGCCTGGGCATGGGCACGGCCTTCATGCCGGCGATGTCCCTGGCGACGCACGGCGTGCAGGCGCGTGACTCGGGAGTGGCCTCCGCGATGGTGAACACTTCGCAGCAGGTCGGCGGCGCCGTCGGCACGGCCCTGCTGAACACGATCGCCGCCTCCGCGACGACCGCGTACATCACCTCGCACGCCGCGTCGGCGGCCACCCCCGAGGCGCTGCGGCTGGTGCAGCTGCAGGCCATGGTGGAGGGCTACACATCGGCCATCTGGTGGGCGGTCGGCATCCTCGCCGTCGCCGCCTCGATCGCGGTGGCGCTCGTCAACACCGGCCGCCCGAAGGCCGCGCCGCGTGGTGCCGCCGAGGACGGCACGCCGGGCGACGAGGTCAAGGTGCCCGTCCTGGCGCACTGAGCCGCACCGCCACACGCGGTCCGACGCGTCCGGCACGGGTGCCGGCCGGCCCCTGAGACGGGCCCGGCTGGCATCCGTACCGGACGCGCGTCGGTCTACGCGGCCGGACCGCCCGGCTGAGGCCGGCGCGAGCGGCTACGCCGGGCCGCCGCCATCGGGTCAGCGGTCATCGGATCAGCGGCCTTCGAGGCAGCGGTCACCGGGGCAGCTGCCTTCGGGTCAGCGGTCACCGGGGCAGCGGCCTTCGGGGCAGCTGCCTTCGTGGGTCGCCACTCCTGCCCTGGTTCCGCGCCTCAGCGGAGCCAGGGCAGGTCGGCGTTCGGGTCCGAGGGCTCCAGCGCGTCGGCGACCACGCGCATGATCTCGCCGAGCTGGTCGACCTGCTCGGCCGTGAGCCGGTCGAACATGGCCTGCCGCACGGCCTCGACGTGGCCCGGCGCGCTGCGGCGGAGCACCTCGAAGCCCTCGTCCGTCAGATAGGCGTTCTGGCCCCGCTTGTCGGAGGGGCAGTCCTCGCGGCGCACCCAGCCGTTCTTCTCCAGGCGCGCGATGGCGTGCGAGAGCCGGGAGCGGGTGATCTTCGCGCCCTTCGCCAGTTCCGTCATCCGCATCCGGCGGCGGGGCGCCTGGGAGAGCTGGACGAGCAGTCCGTAGTAGATGTGCGGCATCCCCGCGTCGCGCTGGAGCTGCCGGTCGAGGTGGTCCTCCAGGAGCATGGTGGCGTGGACGTACGACCGCCAGACGCGCTGCTCGCGGTCGGTGAGCCAGCGCGGCTCGGGCGCGGGGCCCGATCCCGGTGCGCCATCGCCGTCGATGGATGCGGTGTTCATGCATCCACTCTACTTCTTCTTGAATCTTCAACTAACTCCCGCTACGGTGGGCCCCATGCAAGCTTGAAAGTTCAAGCTTGAGGTACCCGTGATGCGAAGAGGACCCGCCATGACCGACACCGTCACCGCCGGGCGGATGCCCGCCCTGTACCTCTCCCATGGCGCCCCGCCGCTCGCCGACGACCCCGTCTGGCCCGGCCAGCTCGCCGCGTGGGCCGCCGACCTGCCCCGGCCGAAGGCGGTCCTGATGGTGTCCGCCCACTGGGAGGAGGCCCCGCTCGCGCTCGGCGCCACCGAGGCGGTGCCGCTGGTGTACGACTTCTGGGGCTTCCCCGAGCACTACTACCGCGTCCGCTACCCGGCGCCCGGCGCCCCGGCGCTCGCCGAGGCGGTCCGCAAGCTGCTGCGCGCCCCCGGCATGCCCGTGCAGGACATCCCCGACCGGGGCCTGGACCACGGGGCGTACGTGCCGCTGGTGGAGATGTTTCCGGAGGCCGACATCCCGGTCCTCCAGGTCTCCCTGCCGACCCTCGACCCGACCCGGCTCATGGAACTCGGGCGCAGGCTGGCGCCGCTGCGCGACGAGGGCGTACTGATCGTCGGCAGCGGCTTCTTCACCCACAACCTGGCCGCGCTGCGGCAGGGCGGCATCCCGGCGTGGTCCGCCGAGTTCGACGAGTGGGGCCGCCGCGCCCTCGCCGAGCGGGATGTGGACGGCCTGCTGGACTTCCTGCACAAGGCGCCGGCGGGACGGCTCGCCCATCCGCGTACGGAGCACTTCGCGCCGCTGTTCGTGACGCTCGGCGCGGCGGACGCGGCGGGCGAACTGGACACGGGCCGGAGTGTGATCGACGGCTTCTGGATGGGCCTGGCGAAACGCTCCGTGCAGTTCGGCTGAGCGGAAACCGCCCCGCAGCGGGACCGGGCGCCCCGCAGCAGGACCGGGCGCCGAACCGCCCCGCAGCGGAAGGGGCATCGCGCCGCGGCGGGCCGGTACGCCGCTTTCTCGGGGCGTGGTGTTCAGCCGTCCTCGCGGTCGATCAGCTCGACGGCCCGCAGCGCGGCGGTCAGGGCCACCGGGTCGCCCACGTCGAGAGCGGTGTCGGCGAACTTGATGACGTGGTCGTCGCCGTGCGCGGCGGCCCGCTCGAACACCTCCTCGGCCGTCGGGGTGCCCGCCTCCTGCCCGGCCGTGTACGGCGCGGGGCCCGGCGGCGTGTACGCGGCCGTGACCGCCCCGCTCGCCGCCCAGGCCGCGCCGACGCTGGGCGCCCACAGCGCGCGGGGGAGCGCGGGCAGGGTGCGCAGCACGGCGTTGGGCGCGGTCGCCGCGTGGACCAGCATGACCGGCTCGCCGTGCGCGTGGGTGGCGTACCGGTGGGTGGCGGCGGTCACGAGCTCGGCCAGGCGGTCGCGCGCCGTCTCCGGCTCCATGCCGTCGGCGCCCCACCGGGGCAGGGCGGACAGCTGCGCCAGCCGGTGCCGGATGCCCGCCGACTGGTCGGGAACCGCCGGTACGGCGTCCAGGGCGGCCGCCGCGGTCGGCGCCGCGCCCAGGTCGGTGAGCGGCGGCAGCGGCTGGTGGCGGGCCGCCCAGTAGCCGAGGGCGTGTGCCAGCTCGGTCACCCGCGGCGCGGTCTCCTCGGAGGTCAGCAGCGTCCGTACGGCGTGGCCGACGCGGATCACCGGGTGGGTGGCGCCGCCCGCGATGCCGGGCAGCAGCCGGGGCCACCACTCGGCGAGCACGTCCCGCCAGGGCCGCTCGGCGGTCTCCCGCTCGAAGTGGTCCGCCCAGTCCGCGATGCGGGCCGGGTCGCCGAGCGCCTCACGCCAGTTCTCGGGCGTCACGCGCGCGTAGGGGGCGGGCATGTCCTCCAGCTTGTCCCGGTACGCGTCGATCCACCGGTGGACGCGCGGTGCGTGACCGTGCCGTACGAGGGCCTCGACCGCCATCGGCGCGTGGTTGCTGAGCCACCCCTGCCGTTCGGGTCCCGCGGCGTGCAGCCGCTCGAGCGCCTCGTCGAGCACCCCGGTCGTGTCAGCTGTGTGGTCGAAGTCGTCCATACCGGGGACCCTAGGGATGCCGGCGTGCGGCCGTAACGGCCTGAAGACCCAGCGCGGCCACCGCCCCGGACCTACGCCTCCGGCCGCCTCCCGGCCTACTCCTCAGGCCCCTGGCCTCCCGGCCGCTGTGCGGGCCCTCGAACGGTGATTCCCGGCCATCGGGCGGGGCTTCGGGAGCCGCGCCGGAACATTCCGGGGGGTCGCCCCGTTGTTCGGGGCAACCGCGCAAGCGCTGGAGCGGTCCTTCCCACCGTGGACGCCCGGACGTCCACGGGGGACAACGGGGCGACCACGAGGGGCGGGGCCGGTCGGGATGGGTACACCGTGACGCGTGTGACGGCCGTCTCACGCCACGGCGGCACGCGGAGCCGCGCGGACCGCCGAACCGGCCGCCGGCACCGTCCCTACCTGCGCTTCTGCCGTGTCGATCAGCGGACACCCTGCCTCGCGGGCCGCACAGGGTACTGCATGATCCGCGAAATTGATGGGCGGCATGGGAATTCTGTCCGGATTCCAGTCGTTGTTTCCGTCGGATGCAGGGCACCCGGAAGGGTGTCGCGACCTACTCAGTAAGGGAGCTCGCATGGCAACCCGTGCCGTCGCCCGTCCGGAGTCCGCCACCACCGGGACCGATCGGGCCAACAGCGTTCGCGCCGTGGGCGGGGAGATCGCCGACCGCGACCTGGTCGGCATGTACCTCGACGAGATCGCGCGCACGCCGCTGCTCGACGCCGCCAAGGAGGTCGAGCTGTCCCAGATCATCGAAGCCGGTGTCTACGCCCAGCAGATCCTGGACGGCGAGGTGGAGACCGACGCCGGTGGCGCGACCCGCGAGGAGCTGGAGCGCCTGGTCGCCGAGGGCGAGCGTGCGAAGGACGTCTTCATCCGCTCCAACCTGCGTCTGGTGGTCGCCGTGGCCCGGCGCTACCCGCGCAGCGGGCTGCCCCTGCTGGACCTGATCCAGGAGGGCAACGCCGGCCTGGTGCGCGCCGTGGAGAAGTTCGACTACACCAAGGGCTTCAAGTTCTCGACGTACGCGACGTGGTGGATCCGCCAGGCCATCACGCGGTCCATCGCGGACCAGTCGCGCACGATCCGGCTCCCCGTCCACCTGGTGGAGGAGCTGGGCCGCATCCGCCGTGTCCAGCGCGAGTTTAACCGCGAGCACGGCCGCGACCCGGAGCCCGCCGAGATCGCCGCGGAGCTGGGATCCACCCCCGAGCGCGTGACCGACGTGCTCGACTGGGCCCGCGACCCGGTGTCGCTGAACATGTCCGTGGACGACGCCGGTGAGACCCAGTTCGGCGACCTGCTGGAGGACACGTCGGCGGTGTCGCCCGAGCAGTCGGTGCTCACCCTGCTGCGCAGCGAGGAGCTCGACGACCTGATCGGCCGCCTCGACCACCGCACCGCCTCCATCATCCGGATGCGCTACGGCATCGAGGACGGCCGCGAGCGGACGCTCACGGAGGTCGGCAAGGAGCACGGCCTGACCCGCGAGCGCATCCGCCAGATCGAGAAGCACGCGCTGCTGGAGCTGAAGCGGATGGCCCGCGACACGGGCTTCGACGCGGCGGCGTAAGCCGGAAAGCCCCCGCCCTGCTTCCACAGAGGTGCGCGAGCCCACGGGCCGCGCCCCACAGACCCACCGTCCCGCCCGATTCCCCCCAGGGGCGGGACGGTGGCCACAGACCCGCAGCCCCCCGCCTCCCCCCCCCCGGCGAGGGGCTGCGGCCTGTCCGCGTCCGGGCCTCTTTCACCCCGGAACGCCGCTGCCTCCCTCCTTCCGTGATCTCCGGCCCGTCGGCGCAGCGGCACACCGCATGCCCGTTCATGCCCGCTTTTCTGCCCGAGTCTGTTTACTTCCTCCGATCCCGTCCGTACGGTGGTGTGGGAACCACAGGTTCGGTCATGAACGGATGTAAACGGACATGTACGCCCCGGAGCGCCAGCAGGCGATCCTCCGCCTCGCCCGTGAGGGCGGCCGCGTCGACGTGCTCTCCCTCGCCGACGAGTTCCAGGTCACCGCCGAGACCATCCGGCGCGACCTGAAGGCCCTCGACCGGGCCGGCCTCGTCCGCCGCGTCCACGGCGGCGCGATCCCCGCCGGCCGCCTCGACTTCGAACCGGACCTCGCGGAGCGCGAGTCGACCTCCGCCGACGAGAAGGACCGCATCGCGCGGGCCGCCCTCGCCGAACTGCCCGAGGACGGCAGCGTCATCCTCGACGCGGGCTCCACGGTCGGACGGATCGCCGCCGCCCTGCCGCCGGACCGCTCCCTCACCGTCGTCACCCACGCCCTCACCACCGCCGCGCGACTCGCCGACCATCCCGGCATCGCCCTCCACCTCGTCGGCGGCCGCGTCAGGCACCGCACCCGCGCCGCCGTGGACGCATGGGCACTGCGCTCATACGAAGAGGTCCGCGCGGACGTCGTGTTCATAGGGGCCAACGGCTTCTCCCTCGCCCACGGTCTCACCACTCCCGACCTCGCCGAAGCAGCCGTGAAGCGGGCCGTCGTCGCCGCCGGGCGCCGAGTGGTCCTCGTCGCGGACTCCGCCAAGCACGGCCAGGACCACTTCGCCCGCTTCGGCGACCTGACCGACGTCGACCTGCTCATCACCGACACGGGGCTCGACCCCCGGCACGCGGCCGCCATCGAGGCGGCGGGAACGGAAGTCGTACGCGCATGATCCTCACCGTCACCCCCAACCCCTCCCTGGACCGGACCTACGACATACCGGCCCTGGAGCGCGGCGAGGTGCTGCGGGCGACCGGCGAGCGCACCGACCCCGGCGGCAAGGGGGTCAATGTGTCGCGGGCCCTCACCGCGGCCGGCCACGCCACCCGCGCCGTCGTGCCCCTCGGGGGAGCCCCCGGCGCGCTCGTCGCCGAGCTGCTCGCGGCGCAGGGCATCGACGTCGTCCCCGTGCGGATCGGCGGGCACACCCGCTCCAATGTCGCCGTCGCCGAGCCCGACGGCACCCTCACCAAGATCAATTCTCCGGGTCCCAAGCTCACCCCCGGCGAGTCCGAGGCGCTCCTCGCGGCCGTCGGCGAGCACGCCACGGGAGCCGACTGGGTCGCCTGCTGCGGCAGCCTCCCCCGGGGCGTGGCGGACACCTGGTACGCCGACCTCGTCACCCGCGCCCACGGGCACGGCTCCCGCACGGCGCTCGACACGTCCGGCTCGTCGCTGCTGGTCGGCCTGCGCGGGCGGCCCGACGTGGTGAAGCCGAACGCGCGGGAGCTCGCCGAGGCGGTCGGCCGGCCCCTGTCGACCGTGGGCGACGCCGTGAAAGCCGCCGAGGAGCTGCGGGCCGCCGGCGCCGGCGCCGTGCTCGCCAGTCTCGGCGCGGACGGGCAGCTCCTCGTGTCGCCCGGCGGCGTCTGGTACGGCTACGCCCCGGTCGCCGCCGTCCGCAGCGACGTCGGCGCGGGCGACGCCTCCCTCGCCGGGTTCCTCGCCGCCGGGGGAGAGGGACCGGCCGCCCTGGCCGCCGCCGTCGCGCACGGCGCGGCCGCCGTGCGGCTGCCCGGCAGCCAGATGCCGGCCCCCGCCGATCTGGACCCGTCGGCGGTCACCGTCACCACCGACGTCCCCCTCGACCGCCCCCTCGCCCGCGCCACCACCGACTGACGAGCCCGAGCCCCGAGGAAGCCGCGATGAGCGACATGATCACAGCGGACCTGGTCGACCTGGACCTGGCCGCGCGGACCAAGCAGGCAGCGGCACGCTCGCTCGCCGAACGCATGGTGGCCCTCGGGCGCGTCACCGACCTGGACGGCTTCCTCGCCGACGTCGAGGCCCGCGAGGCCCAGATGCCGACCGGCCTCGACGGGGGCATCGGCATCCCGCACTGCCGCAGCGCCCATGTCGTGGAGCCGACCCTGGCGTTCGGCCGCGCGGCCCACGGCATCGACTTCGGGGCGGCGGACGGGCCCGCGGACCTGGTGTTCCTGATCGCCGCCCCCGCCGGCGCGGACGACGCGCACCTGGCCATCCTGTCGTCCCTGGCGCGCAGCCTGACCGACCCGGAGTTCACCGCCGCGCTCCGGGCGACGAACTCGGCGACGGCCGCCGCCGCGATGCTCCGAGGCGAAAAGCCGCCGCAGGCCGAACCCGAGGTGCCCGGGACGGGCGGCGAGTCGGCCGGAGGCCCGGCTTCCGAGGTGACCGCCGCGCCCGGCGGCGGAGCGCCGGCCGAGCCGTTCCGGATCGTCGCGGTGACCTCCTGCCCCACGGGCATCGCCCACACCTACATGGCCGCCCAGACGCTGGAACAGGCCGGGCGGGACGCCGGGGTGGAGATCAGCGTGGAGACCCAGGGCTCGGCCGGGTTCACCCGTCTCGACCCGGCCGTCGTCGCCGCCGCCGACGGCGTGATCCTCGCCCATGACGTCCCCGTGCGGGACCGCGAGCGGTTCGCGGGCAAGCCGACCGTCGACGTCGGGGTGAAGGCCGGTGTGAACCGCGCCGCCGACCTGATCGCCGAGGTCCGGGCGAAGGCCGCGCGCGGCGAGGCGACCGCCCCCGAGGACCAGGACGCCACCGCGCCGGCCCCGAACACCGCCACCGCGCCGGCCCCGGGCACCGCCCCCGCGCCGGCCCCGGGCACCGCCGCCCCGGTGGACCGGGGCGGCGAGCCCGGCGAGGGCTACGGGGCGCGGCTCCGGGCGTGGCTGATGTCCGGGGTCGGCTACATGGTCCCGTTCGTCGCCGCGGGCGGACTGCTCATGGCGCTGGGCTTCGCCGTCGGAGGCTGGGACATCGACAAGGCCCCGTCCGTGGCGGAGCACTTCGCGTGGGGGCAGGCCGACAGCTGGGCGGCGCTGATGTTCCAGACCGGCGGCCTGGCGTTCCAGTTCCTGGTCCCGGTCCTCGCGGGCTACATCGCGTACGGGATGGCGGACCGCCCCGGACTCGTGCCCGGTTTCGTGGGCGGCGCGGTGGCGCTCACCATCGACGCGGGCTTCCTCGGCGGACTGGCGGCCGGTCTGCTGGCGGGCGCGGTGGTGCGGGGCGTCCAGCGGCTCAGGGTGCCGTCCGCGCTGCGCGGGATCATGCCCGTCGTGGTCATCCCGCTCGTCGCGTCGGCGGTGGTCGGCTTCCTGATGTTCCTGGTGGTGGGCAAGCCGATCGCCGCCCTGCAGGGGGCGCTGACCGACTGGCTGGCCGGCCTCACGGGCGCGAACGCCGTCCTGCTGGGCGCGCTGCTGGGCCTGATGATGTGCTTCGACCTGGGTGGGCCGGTCAACAAGGTGGCGTACGCGTTCGCCGTGGGCGGGCTCACCACGCCGACCGACGGCTCCCTGAAGGTCATGGCCGCCGTGATGGCCGCGGGCATGGTGCCGCCCCTCGCCATGGCGCTGGCCACGACCGTGCGGGCCCGCCTGTTCACCAGGGCCGAGCGGGAGAACGGCAAGGCGGCGTGGGTGCTGGGCGCGTCGTTCATATCGGAGGGCGCGATACCGTTCGCGGCGGCCGATCCGCTGCGGGTCATCCCGTCCGTCATGGCGGGTGGAGCCGTCACGGGAGCGCTGTCGATGGCCTTCGAGGCGACCTTGCGGGCCCCGCACGGCGGCGTGTTCGTCGTCCCGCTGATCGGCAACCCGTTCCCGTACCTCGCGGCGGTCCTCGTCGGCACGGTGCTGAGCGCCGCCCTGGTGATCGCCCTCAAGAGCCACCGCGGGCGCCCCGCGGCGGGCGGGGATCCGTCGCCCTCCGCCACGGACCACAAGGTGGCGGTCACCGCCTGACGGGCGCGGGCGACGCGGGGCGAGGCCCGTACGTGCCGCGCCATCCAGGGCGCCCGGCCCCCGACCCCACCAGCCCCGGCCGCCAGTCCCGCGGACGCACCGCCGGGGGCCCTCAGCCCCGCGCCGGCCGCCGTCCAGTATCAACTGGGTCAGCCGCCGTCCAGGGCCAACCGGGCCAGCCGCCGTCCCAGGCCGAACCGCGTCGTCAGCCGTCCTCCAAGGCCAACCGCGCCAGCCGCCCTCCAGGGCCGGCGCCGGCCGCCGGCTCCCGGGACGCACCGCCCGGGACGGTCAGCCCCCGGGCTGCCTGCGCCGACCCAGACCGTGCCGTCCCGGGCGGCGGGCCCCGCTCAGGCGTCTGCCGCCTGCGCGGAGCCGGCCCGCCGACGGGTGTCGTCGCCGGCTCAGCGGGCGCGGGTCGCGCGGACCTCCATCGCCGCCCGTGCCGTGCGCTCGTCCTCGTAGACCTCGCACATGTGCCGGCCGTCCGGCGTCGCCGTGTGCTCGACCTCCCACACGCTCATCTCCGTCCCGTCCAGCAGCAGGAACGCGTGCTCGTACAGCGAGAAACCGGCGTCCCGGCCTCCCGCCACCCCGCACTGCCGCCCGAACACCTGCTGGATGTGGTGCGCGAACGCCCCGCGCAGCCGGGCGGCGACAGCCTCACCGGGCCGGTCGGCGTTCTCCGCGCGGCGCAGCACCCGGCGGGCGTGGTCCGCGGAGTTCTCCGGGACGTAGCGGCGCGGCGCCGGTGTGAAGGGCCGCACCAGCAGGGAGCTCAGCAGCTCCAGGTCCGCGTCCAGGTCGTCGTCCAGCGGATCGGCCCGCCCCACGGCGCAGGGCTGGCCGAACGCCGCCGACAGGCGTGCCGCCGCGAGCCGCACCTCGGCCTCGTCCGCGTACAGCTCGTGGTGGTCCCGGCCGTCCGCGCCCGTGTGGTGCACCAGCTCCCACAGCGTCAGCGAGTCGCCGTCCGCGAGCAGATACGTGTGCCGGTACGTCGCCCGGTGCAGGGCGGCGCTGTGGTGCGAGGAGTGCAGGGCGCTCGCGTGGGCCAGCGCGGAACGCAGCCGCTCGACCAGGGCATCGGGCAGGTCGAAGGAGTTGAGCGCCCGCCCCAGGAGCCGCTCGACATGCAGCTCCGTGGTCTCGTACGGATCGTTCCGATCGATCGGATCGTTCAAGAGGGTCTCCAGGCCGTCGCCGCGTGTTACTCGATGCTTGCTCAAGGTAGTGCCTCGGTGCGACAACGCGACCGGCTTCCGGGAAACGAAGGGCGCGCGAGGCGAGTTCCCGCGCGCCCCCCACCGGAGCCGTCAACGACCCGGCACACGCCCGATGTTCGAGCTGCCTGCGCCGTCCCGGCTCGGTCGCTCAGGTCCCGCGCAGACCGGGCAACGTGCCGTACAGGCCCCGGTATGACGGGAAGTCGCCACCTGGGCCGGACAGGGACTCCGCGGCCAGGACGGCCCGTACGATGGAACGCGCCACGACCTCCCCGGCCGCCGCCAGCACGGGGTTGAGCGCCAGCGGTTCGCGCCCCCGCGCGAGCGGGCGTGCGCCGGTCGCCAGGGCGAAGACCGTGTCCCCGTCGTTCAGCAGGTGCGCGGGCCGTATGGCGCGCGCGATGCCGTCGTGCGCCGCCCCCGCGACCTTCCGCGCCTCGGCCCTGGTCAGCTTCGCGTCCGTACCCACCACGACGAGTGTGGTGTTCATCAGCGGCGTACGGCTCCGCTCACGCGCCTGGGCCAGCCGCAGCGAGGCCGCCGCGTGCACGTCGGGCGCCGGGTGCGCCGGCCGTCCCGGTGCGCCGTCCGCCGCGAAGACCGGATCGCCGTACGCCCCGTAGAGGACACCCGTCGACGGGTCGAACGGCGAACCCACCGCGTTCACCACCACCAGTGCGGCCACCGTCACCCCGGAGCCCGCCAGCACCGTCCCGGCCGTGCCGACCCCGCCGCGCAGCCCACCCGCGACCGCGCCCGTGCCGGCGCCCACGTTCCCGCACTCCACCGGGGCGTACGGCTCCGTCGCCGCGGCCGCCTCCACCGCTGCCCGCCCGGTCGCCGCGTCGGGCCTGGCCCGCCAGTCGCCGCCCCGCCCCAGGTCGAAGACGCACGCGGCGGGCACCACCGGCACCACCTGGCCGGGCGCCGGCCCCACGCGGACGCCGCGGTCCCGTTCCTCCAGCCACGCCATCACGCCACCGGCCGCCTCCAGCCCGTACGCGCTGCCGCCCGTGAGGACGACGGCGTCGATCCGGTCGACCAGATTGCTCGGGTCCAGCGCGTCCGTCTCCCGCGTCCCCGGCCCGCCGCCGCGCACGTCCACGGCCGCGACGGCGCCGCCCTCCGGCGCGAGCACCACCGTCGTCCCGCTCAGTGCCCGCTCGCCGTGCAGCCGCGCGTGCCCCACCCGCAGCCCCGCCACATCCGTCAGCCCGCCCACCGACGCCCAGGAGTCCATCCCCCCTGCCTAGCACGGCCGCCCCCGCCCCGGCACCCCCTGGTCCAGCCCTCCCGGCCCGGGCACGCCCTGGCGGCGGCCCGCCCCTACCAGTGGTTGCGTTCGTCGGCCGCTGCCCCCGTGCGGCCGCCCCCGTGGGCCGTCAGGGCCACCCCCGTCGCCACCGCGGCCGCCGCCACCAGGCCCGCGGCGGGAACCGCCCAGTCACCGGCGAAGGTGCAGAGCAGCACCCCCAGCGCGGCCGCCGGCAGCACCACCTGCTGGGCGATGCCCACCTTGAAGTAGCGGGCGTGCAGCACCCACACCAGCAGCAGGTACAGCGCCGAGGGCATGGTCACGGCGGCGGCAGCGGCCGTGGCGGAGATGTGCGCCTTGCCCACCGCGTGCTCCACGGCGACCTCCAGGCCCGCGCCGATCGCCGCCGCCGAGGAGAAGATCAGATAGTGCCCGTATCCCCAGATGAAGCCCTCCTTGCTGGAGCGCAGCCGGGAGTGGGCCGGGACGACGAAATACACCCACCACGCGGCGAACACCAGCAGGAGTCCGCCCGCCGCGATCGGCATCAGCTCGTCCAGCGCGTCGTTCTCCTCGACGCCCGACTTCACCGCCACCGTCGCCGCCGCGATCGTCTCGCCCAGGACGATGATGGTGAACAGCCCGTACCGCTCCGCGATGTGGTGCGGGTGCCAGCTGGTCGGAAGCCGCCGCTCCGCCCACACGGGCACCGCCAGCTCCAGGAGTGCCATCACGAGGAACACCCACGGTCTGACCCCCTCGGGCGCGAACAGCAGCGCGCTCCAGCCGGCCTGGCAGGCGAGCACCCCGCCCGCGTACCGCATCGACGTCGCCCGCTCCGGGCCCGACGCGTGCCGGGCGGCGCGCAGCCACTGCACGACGAGCGCGAGCCGCATCACCACATAGCCGAGCCACACCAGCAGGAAGTCATGGCCCTCGAACGCCTCCGACACCCCGGCGGCGAGCACCAGGACCCCGGCGATCTGCACCAGCGTCACGACGCGGTACAAGGCGTCGTCGTTGTCGTAGGCCGAGGCGAACCAGGTGAAGTTCATCCACGCCCACCAGATCGCGAAGAAGACCATCGCGTAGTCGAGGACGCCCTGGTCCGCGTGCCCTTCGGCGACGGCGTGCACCAGACCGATGCCCGCCTGGGCGACCGCCACGACGAAGCAGAGGTCGAAGAAGAGCTCAAGGGGTGTCGCGGCGCGGTGCTGCTGGTGGCGGTCGCGCGACACCAGCGGGCGCAGAGGCCGCGCGTGGGGTGCCGGGTCGTGTGTCATCGCCCCAGCACAGCAGAGGCGGGGCGGCGCCGGCGGCTGTGACCCGCCACGCCGTGACCCGTGTCGGCGGCGGGCCGGGGGCGGACGGCGCCGGCGGCGGTGCGGCGTACGCTGAACGTATGAGTACCGCCCCCGCCCCCGGCCCGCGCGCTTCGGAGAACCGGCCCGAGTCCGAGAAGAAGAAGCCCGTGCTGGACTTCGACGATCCGCTGGACCAGCAGTCCGCGGACGATACGGACCGCGGGTGGGGCGAGCGGGCTCCCGGTGGGGACGGCGCGGCCGACGACCTGGCCCGCTTCCTCGACGAGAAGCCGCCCCACCACATCTGAGCCGTCGACGCGGGCCGTGTCGGCGCGGTCCGCGTCTGGGCGGGCCGCCCTACGGGGTGCGGACGCCCGTCCCGGCGGCGGACTCGTCGCCGCGCTGGCGGACGAGCGCGTCGCGGATGTCCTTCAGCACGTCCAGCTCGGTGATCTCCACATCGTCCTGGCCGCCGTGCAGCTCCTTCTCGCGGGCCGCCTTGCGGGCCAGGTACTTGGCCATCGGCAGCACCATCAGGAAGTACACGACCGCGGCCGTGATCAGGAAGCTCAGCGTGGCGCTGAGCACCGAGCCCCACAGGATGGCCACACCGCTGGTGACCTCGCCGTTCTGCACGACACAGGGGCCCTTGAGGCAGGACTGATAGACGTCCAGGTTCTTCGTGCCGAAGGCGCCGACGAGCGGGCTGATGACGCCCTTCACGATCGAGTTGACGATGTTGGTGAAGGCGGCACCGATGACGACGGCCACCGCCAGATCCACCACGTTCCCCCGCATGAGGAACGCCTTGAAGCCTTCCAGCAGGCTCGTCTTGTTCTCCTGGCTCACCTGGGTGCCTTTCGTCGCGTGTGCAGTGGGCGCAGTCATTACGCCGTGCGCGGCACGGGACCGTCCAATCGGTACACACGGACCGGTGACGGCACTGTCCGTACGTGCGAGTCAGCACAGGACCACCGCCAGCCGCGAGGTGGCGGCCGCGGCGACGAGGCCCGCGGCGGCCGTACGCGGCACGGCCAGCACCAGCAGCGCACCGCCACTCTGCCCCGCGTCGCCCCACGCGTCCAGAGGATCCGGAGGATTGCCCTCCCCTCCCATCGCCGGTACGGATCCGTCCCCTTCCCCGGCCGGTACGGACCCCACGCCGTCGGTCGAGGCGTCCCAGGGGCGCGCGGAGCCCTCGGCTGCTCCCGAAGCCCCGCCCGGTCGCTGACCCGCGCCGGGTACGGCCCTCACCCTGGCCCCCGTCGCCACCACCCGCGCGGCGGGCCCGCCGTCATCCGCCGCCGTCCCGGCCGGGGCGAACGGGACGGCGATCACGTCCACCCGGTCACCGGGCCGCAGCAGCCGTACGGTCGCCCCGTCCGCGATGCGCACCGGCACGGCGACCACGTCGGGCGACGCCCGCCGTCCCGGACGGGGAGCGCCCACCGGGGTCGCGGCCGAGCCGGGCGGAGCCGCCCGCACGGCGACCGGATCCACCACCCGCCGCGCCTCCGGGCCCGCGCCGGACCCCGCCTCGCGCAGACCGGAGGCGGCCAGCGCCGCGGCCGTCATCGCCAGCCCGGCCGCGGCGGCGCGCCGCCGGTTCCACGCCGTACGCCGTAACCGGAACCGCCCGTCCCGTACCCGTAACGGCGCGAACTGCGGCACCGCGCTTGTCTCCGGCACGTACGACGCCGGAGGTCCGGACGCGGAACGGCCCGGCGGGGCCGACGGCAAGGGCGCCCGCGACGGACCGGACGAAGGCGAAGCGGAAGGGGAAGGAGAGAGGGAGGAGGGCATCTGGGCATGCGCACGGGACGCCATGGCTCACCGCCTGTCGTGAGGACCGTCGCCGGCCGGGTGCCGACGCACCTCACCATCGCGCTTTTCCGCCCACTCCGCCCGGCCCTGTGGACAGCGCTGCGCCCTGTGGAAAACCCCGTCACACGGGGGAGTGAGCAGCCCCGCTCACGGCAGGTCCTGCTCCGCCCACACCACCTTCCCGCCGGGTGTCCGGCAGGATCCCCAGCGGCGGCACAGCGTGTTGATCAGTTGCAGGCCGCGCCCGCCCTCCGCGCTGAGCTCGGCGTGCTGGATCTGCGGCAGGTCGGGCCCGTTGTCCGACACCTCCACGCACAGCCTGCTGTGGCGCAGGAGCCGCAGACTGCCCGGCCCGCCCCCGTACCGCAGGGCGTTGCCGACGAGCTCGCTGACGACCAGCTCCATGATGTCGGTCAGGTCGGCGAGCTCCCACTCCTCGAGCTGGGTCCGCACCAGCCTGCGCGCGGTCCTCGCGGCGGTGCCGTCGGCGGGCAGCGCCCACTCGCGCATCATCCCGTCCGCCAGGGCCTGCGGCTCCGCCGCGAGCATGATCGCGTCGTCGAACCGCCGCCCTTCCCCGTCGGCCGTCCGCGTCCAGATCGCGTCGAACGCGTCGGAGAACGGCGGCTGCGGACCCGAGGCGGCGACGCGCAGGGTGTCCAGCCACACGCCGGCATCGGTGGTGCGGTTCTTGATCAGGCCGTCCGTGCACATCATGATCCGGCTGCCGGGCGGCGCCTCCACGGTCACCGGGTCGTACGGGATGACCCCGGCGCCCAGGGGAGCGCCCACGGCCACGTCCACGAATTCGGCGTTCCCCGCCGGGTCGATCAGCAGCGGCGGCAGATGCCCGGCGCTGGCCACGCGGTACGTCCCGAGGGCCGGGTCGTACAGGACGCACAGGCAGGTGGCGACCTGGTCCTCCTCCAGGTCGCGGGCCGCGAGGTCCAGGCGGGCCAGCACCCGTTCGGGTGAGACGTCCAGGTTCAGCAGGGTCCGGGCGACCGAGCGCAGCCGGCCCATGGTGGCGGCGGCCTCCAGGCCGTGCGCCATCACGTCGCCGACCACCAGGGCGGTCCGGCCGCCCGGGAGGGGCACGATGTCGAACCAGTCGCCTCCCACTCCGCTGGGGTCGACGGCGGGGCGGTAGCTCGACGCGACCTCCAGCCCCAGGGTGGGCGGGGCGGCCTTCGGCAGCAGCGCGCGCTGCAGCGTGACGACCGTCTCGCGCTCCCGGCCGTAGAGCCGGGCGTTGTCGAGCAGCACGGCGGCCTTCGACGCCAGCTGGCCCGCCAGCGCCATGTCGGCGGGCGTGAAGGCGGGGCGGCCGGCGCAGCGGATGAAGTCGGCGATGCCGATCAGCACGCCGCGCGAGATGAGCGGCACGACCATGTAGCTGTGGACGCCCGCCTCCTTCAGGAGCCGGGCCGCGTGCGGGGTCGGGGCGATGCTCTCGTACTGGTCCGGGGCGATGTGCCGCACCAGGTGGGCGCGGCCGGTCACCAGGCACCGGTGGGGCAGCTTCGGTGCCGGATGGAGGGTGGACAGCTCACCGACCGGGTCGGGTTCGAGATGGGCGAGCCGGTCGATCGCGGACACCGCCATCGCGCGGGCGAGCGGGACCTTGGACCCGGTCGGCCGGCTCGCCCCGCCGCCGCGCAGCACCGATTCCAGCAGGTCGACGGCGGCCCCGTCGGCGAGGGTGGGCACCATGAAGTCGGCCAGTTCCTGGGCGGTGCGCTGGAGGTCGAGGGTGGTCCCGATCCGGGAGTCCGCCTCGTTCAGCCATGCCAGGCGGCGCGCGTCGGCCAGCGTCGTGACCGTGTGCACGGCACGCCGGAACGTTTCACCGAGCCGCTCGAGCCCTGACATGCCGGCCACGCGGGTCCGAGCGAGGGGGGCCATGCAGTGCACCTCCGTTGTGGGTCAGCTCCGCGGTGACACTCCGATTCTGCTCTCGTGCGCGTCTCACAGCCTTCCGGCCGTGCCGTGCGGGGAGCGGGCCCGCCCGCCGGGAGCGCTCGCGCGGCCGGCCCGGCAGGCGTTCGGGAGATCCACCGGCAGGTCGCGGACGCTACCCGCCCACAGCGGAAGCCCGCTACCGGTTGTGCGGTCCTTGCCGTGCGCCGCCACCGTCCGGACCCCGCGGCGGGCACGGCTCACGGACGTGTGCGGGAGCGCCGGCGCACCGGCGCAGACCCCCGGCCACGCCCCGGCGGATCGGCGCAGGCCCCCGACCACGTGTCGGCCGGACCGGCGCATACGCGCAGGCAGAGGGACCCCGCATCGGCAGACCGGCGTATACGCACAGGCCCGGCGGACTCCGCACCGGCGGACCGGCGCCACAGGTAGGGACACCCGGCAGCGGATCGGCGCCACAGGTAGGGACACCCGGCAGCGGATCGGCGCCACCGGTAGGGCCGCCCGGCGGCGGATCGCGTTACGGCAGTTCGATGCCCAGGTCCCACCCGTCGTGGGCGTGGGTGCACAGGCACGACCTGCTGTCGGTCGCGGGCAGTGCGGCGACCGCGTCGAAGAGCACGGCACGCAGCCGCTCGACGTTCTCGCCGAACACCTTCAGCACCTCCGTGTGGGACACGCCCTCGCCCGTCTCGGCGCCCGCGTCCAGGTCCGTGACCAGGGCCATCGACGTGTAGCAGAGGCCCAGCTCACGGGCGAGGACCGCCTCGGGGTGGCCGGTCATGCCGACGACGGACCAGCCCATCGCGGCGTGCCAGCGGGACTCCGCGCGCGTGGAGAAGCGCGGGCCCTCGACGACGACCATGGTGCCGCCGTCCACGGCGTCCCAGCCCCGGGCGCGGGCGGCCTTCAGCGCGACCTGCCGCCCGTCGGGGCAGTACGGGTCGGCGAAGGTGGTGTGGACGACGTTGGGCACCGTGCCGTCCGGCAGCGGCTCCCCGTCGAAGAACGTCTGCACCCGCGCCTTCGTGCGGTCCACCAGCTGGTCCGGTACGAGCAGGGTGCCGGGGCCGTATTCGGCGCGCAGCCCGCCCACGGCGCACGGGCCCAGGACCTGGCGGACGCCGACCGAGCGCAGCGCCCACAGGTTGGCCCGGTAGTTGATCCGGTGCGGCGGCAGCCGGTGGCCGCGCCCGTGCCGGGGCAGGAAGGCGACCCGGCGCCCGGCCACCTCCCCGACGAACAGGGAGTCGCTGGGGCTGCCGTACGGGGTGGTGACCTCGACCTCGGTCACGTCCTCCAGGAACGAGTAGAAACCCGAACCGCCGATCACGCCGATCTCTGCATGCGTCGCCATGCGGCACACCCTAGACGCGTCTCAGAAACCCCCAGAAGCCCCCCTGGCCCCGCACGCCCTCGGCCGAGTGCCCCGGGCACGCCGAAGGCCCCGGGCACGCCGAAGGCCCCGCCGTGGGAACGGCGGGGCCCTGGAAGGCGTGCTACGGGGTGGCTCAGGCGGCGGAGCCGGTGGCGCTGCCGCCGCCCGTGCTCGACGCCGCCGGCTTCGCGTCCGATGACGAGGAAGACGAAGAGGACGAGGAGGACGACGCGGCGGACTTCGACGACGCGGGGGAGCTGCTGGAAGAGGCTCCGCGGCTGTCGTTGCGGTAGAAGCCGGAGCCCTTGAAGACGATACCGACCGCCGAGAACACCTTCTTCAGGCGTCCCTTGCAGCTCGGGCACTCGGTCAGGGCGTCATCGGTGAACTTCTGCACCGCCTCGAGGCCCTCGCCGCACTCGGTGCACTGGTACTGGTACGTCGGCACTTGTCTTCCTCCTGGCACTCTCACTCGATGAGTGCTAACGACGAACAATAGTGACGCATTCCGTCGCGTCAGTCCACCGCCACCGGCACGCGGTGACCGATGCCACGCGCGACGGCGCGGCTCCCGGCCGCCTCGGCGGGCGCCGACAGACGGGACCGCAGGGCCACGAGAGTGACCAGCGCCAGGGCCGTGCCGCCCAGCGGCACCAGGAACCCGGCAGCCGAGCCGAAGGCGTCCGCGAGGCGCCCGGCGACCGTGACGGCGGCGGCCTGGCCCAGCGCGACGGCGCCGGTGAGCCAGGTGAACGCCTCCGTGCGGGCGGAGGCCGGCACCAGCGACTCGACCAGCGTGTAGCCGGTGATCAGCGCGGGCGCGATGCACAGGCCGACCAGCAGGCCGAGCGCGCCGAGCAGCAGCACCGACTGGGCGGTCCACAGCAGCGAGGCGGCCGCGGTGAGGGCCGCGTACCCGACGAGCAGACGGCGGCGGGGCCCGGACTTCCAGGCGATCGCGCCGACGGCGACGCCGGCCAGCATGTTGCCCGCGGCGAAGAGGCCGTACAGCAGGCCGTTCACGCCGGGGTTGCCGATCTCCTCGGTGAACGCGGTCAGCGAGACCTGCATGCCGCCGAAGACGGAGCCGATCCCGAGGAACGCCACCACCAGGACGCGTACGCCGGGCACGGACAGCGCCGACGTGCGGGGCCGCGCGCCGGCGCCGGAGTGCAGCCCGTGGGCGGGCTGGGTGCGCTTCTGCGCGGCGAACAGCAGACCGCCGAACAGGGTCAGGGACGCCTCGGCGATCAGACCGGCGGCCGGGTGCACGCCGGTGCACAGCGCCGTGGCGAGGACGGGGCCCACGACGAAGGTGAACTCGTCCGTCACGGACTCGAACGCCGCCGCCGTCGACATGAGCGGCGAACCGTCGAGGCGCGCCGCCCAGCGGGCCCGCACCATGGGGCCGACCTGAGGGACGGACGCGCCGCTCGGCACGGCCGCGGCGAACAGCGCCCACAGCGGGGCGCCGGCCAGCGCGAGGGCCGTCAGCAGCGAGACGGAGGCGGCGTGCACGAGGACGCCCGGAACGAGGACGGCACGCTGTCCGAAGCGGTCGGCGAGCTTGCCGCTCTGCGGGGCGAACAGCGCCATGGAGACGCCGGTGACCGCCGCGACGGCGCCGGCGCTGCCGTACGAGCCCGTGGTGTGCTGAACCAGCAGGACGATGCCGATGGTGAGCATCGCGAACGGCTGCCGCGCCGCGAATCCGGGCAGCAGGAACGTCCACGCGCCGGGAGTGCGCAGCAGCTGCCCGTATCCGGGACGCTTCACAGCGTCGGAGGTGACCGTGGATGCCACGGCCCGTGCCTTTCTGCCGCCTGGTAGCGCTCACCGGTGTGCCGGGAGCCGCCGAGGGCTGTCCTCTTGCGCGGAAGCGCGGTAGATACCGGAGCCCCGCGGAAGGGGGCTCGGCCGCCATACGGTCGCGCCAGCCCTGCATCAGGCAGAGTTGGTTCGATCAGTGTGCCTTCATGGTACAGGGAGCGCACCGTGTGGTCCCTGTGAAATGTGCTACGCGCCACTTCGGCGCCTGTGAAACCACGCCCGTACGGCACCGGGGCCGGCCCTGGGCCCGCGCACCGCAGCAGCCGCGCCCCCGGACCGGCCGTGCCGCACCGGTCCGGACCACCCCGGTCCGGACCGCGCACCCGACCGGCCCCGCATCGGACCGCCGTCCCGCGCCCGACCAGCCCGCCCCGCCCCTCCGCACCGCCGTCAGGCGGCTCAGCCGCCCGTGCCCAGCCAGCCCGCGAGCTTGCCGCCCTTGCCGACGGCCCGCAGGCGCCGCTCCGCCGCGTCCCGCACGGGGTCCGTCGCGACGACCAGCAGTTCGTCGCCGCGCCGCAGCACCGTCGTGGGCGACGGCACGAAGCTCTTGCCGTCCCGTACGACGAGGGTGACCGCCGCGCCGGACGGCAGCCGCAGTTCGGCGACCTCCACGCCGTGCATCAGCGAACCGTCCGGGATCGACAGCGACAGCAGATGGCCGCGCAGCCGCTCCAGGGGCGCGGACTCGACGCCCAGGTCGGTCGCCCCGGCCCCGTCGCCCAGCCGCAGCGCCTTCGCCAGCCACGGCAGCGTCGGCCCCTGCACCAGGGTGTAGACGACGACCAGCACGAAGACGATGTTGAACACCTTCCTGCTGCCCTCGATGCCCGAGACCATCGGGATCGTGGCGAGGATGATCGGCACCGCGCCGCGCAGCCCCGCCCACGACATCAGCGCCTGCTCCTGCCACGGCACGCGGAACGGCGTCAGGCTCAGCAGCACGGAGACGGGACGCGCCACAGCGGTCAGGACGAGACCGATCGCCACCGCGGGCCAGAAGTCCCGCAGCAGTTCGTGCGGCGTCACCAGCAGGCCCAGCAGGACGAACATGCCGATCTGGGCGATCCAGCCGAGCCCCTCGGCGAAGCCCCGGTTCGCGGGCTGGTGCGGCAGCCTGGCGTTGCCGAGCACCATGGAGGCCAGGTACACCGCGAGGAAGCCGCTGCCGTGCGCGAGGGCGCCCGCCGCGTACGCGGTGACCGCGATGGCCATGACGGCGATCGGGTACAGGCCGGACGCCGGCAGGGCGACCCGCTTCAGCCCGTACGCGCCGCAGAAGCCGACCGCCAGGCCGATGGCCGCGCCGATGGCCAGCTCCAGCGCGATGGTGGCGACCAGGACGTACCAGCTGTCCACGGGACCGGTCGTCGAGAACGCCACGACCAGGATCACCACGGGCGCGTCGTTGAACCCCGACTCGGCCTCCAGCGTGCCGGTCACCCGCGACGGCAGCGGCACCTTCCGCAGTACGGAGAAGACCGCGGCGGCGTCCGTGGAGGAGACGACGGCGCCGATCAGCAGCGCCTGCCGCCACTCCAGGCCGATCAGGTAGTGCGCGGCGGCGGCCGTGATGCCCACGCTCACCGCGACGCCCGCGGTCGCGAGGACGGACGCGGCGGGCAGCGCGGGCCTGATCTCCTTCCACTTCGTGCCCAGACCGCCCTCGGCGAGGATCACGACGAGCGCGCCGTATCCGATGACCTGGGTGAGTTCGGCGTTGTCGAAGGTGATGTTGCCGATGCCGTCCTGGCCCATGGCGACACCGATACCGAGGTACAGCAGCAAGCTGGGAAGGCCGCTGCGCGAGGACAGGCGCACCGCGACGACGGCGACGAGCAGCACGAGCGAGCCGATGAGCAGCAGTTCGTTGAGCTGGTGGACAGTCAGGGGCCGAACCTTCCCGGGAGATACGTGGGCAGACCTCTTCAGTTGTTCCGGGCCTCTGCCGCGCGGCGCTCCCGCGCCCCGCTCGCCCGACCCGCTGTGCGGCGCTTGCGCGCCCGGGTCGTACAACCCGCTGTGCGGGACTCGCGCCCCGCGTCCCGACCGCCGCGCGGCGCGTCCGCGCACCGCTGCGGCGCCGCGCGCACCGGTCGTGCGCCCCGCTCGGCGCGGGGTGGGCCCCGGCGGGGCCCGCTCCTGCGGTCCGGCTCCGCGCGCGCGGACGGGCGTTCCCGCCGGCCCGCGACGCCCCGCACGCGTCCCGCGACGCCCCGCACGGCATTCCGCGATGCCCGAAAGAGCGTCCCGCGGTGTCCCGCGATGCCCCAAAGGGCCTCCCGCGGCGCCCCGCAGGGCGACCGGGCGGTGCCCCTCAGGCGCCGATCGCGCGCCGGAGGCAGGGATATGCCGGGTATGTCCGGCAGAGTGTGCCGGGCGCGACAGCCGGTACTTCGTTACCTTACCTAATCTTTAACGTTTCCCTTACGCGGGAGCCGCCGCCCGTGGAGCGTCCCCTTACTGACACCGCGTCCGGGCCGCCCGACCGCTGCGCCTATGGTTGCTCCCAGCACTCCTGGACCAAGCCTGCGCCTCGAAGGACAGCGATGCCCGCCAACACCACCGACTCTTCCCCCAAGAAGAAGGGGCGACGTGCCCGCTTGCTCGTGATCGCCCTGGTGCTGGCGCTCGTCGCGGGCGTCGGGTACGGCGCCTACTGGAGCGTCAGCACCGTGCGGGCGCCCTTCCCGCAGACGACCGGCACGCTCCAGCTCGCCGGCCTGTCCGGACCGGTCGACGTCAAGCGCGACGGCTACGGCGTCCCGCAGATCTACGCCTCGACGGACGCGGACCTGTTCCGCGCCCAGGGCTACGTCCAGGCGCAGGACCGCTTCTGGGAGATGGACGTCCGCCGCCACATGACCGCCGGCCGCCTCTCCGAGATGCTCGGCAAGGACATGGTCGACACGGACGCGTTCCTCCGCACCCTCGGCTGGCACCGGGTGGCGCAGGAGGAGTACGACAAGGTCCTCTCGGACGAGACCAAGAAGAACCTCCAGGCGTACGCGGACGGCGTCAACGCCTACCTCAAGGACAAGGCGCCGCGCGACGTCTCCGTCGAGTACGCGGCGCTGGCGTTCTCCCACGACTACACGATCGAGCCGTGGACGCCGGTCGACTCGATCGCCTGGCTGAAGGCGATGGCCTGGGACCTGCGCGGCAACATGCAGGACGAGATCGACCGCTCGCTGATGACGAGCCGGCTCGACGCGGGGCAGATCAAGGACCTGTACCCGGCGTACCCGTACAAGGAGCACCGCCCCATCGTCGAGGGCTTCAAGGCCTCCGGCGGCGACGGCGAGAACGGCGACGGCGGGAACGGCGACGGCACGGGCGGGGACGCCGGCCTCGGCGACGGCCTCCAGGACGGCTCCCAGGGCGCCGGTACGGGCTCGGGAGGCGGCACGGGCACCGGAACCGGCCAGGGCGCCCTGAACGGCGTCCAGGCGCAGATGGCGGCCCTCTCCGAGGCGCTGGACTCCGTCCCCGCCCTCCTGGGCCCCAACGGCGACGGCATCGGCTCCAACTCCTGGGTGGTCTCCGGCGAGCACACGACGACCGGCAAGCCGCTGCTCGCCAACGACCCGCACCTCGCCCCGCAGCTGCCGTCCGTCTGGTACCAGATGGGCCTGCACTGCCGTGCCGTCTCCGACAAGTGCCGCTACGACGTCTCGGGCTACACCTTCGCCGGGATGCCGGGCGTCATAATCGGCCACAACCAGGACATCGCCTGGGGCTTCACCAACCTCGGCGCCGACGTCACCGACCTGTACCTGCAGAAGGTCACCGACCGCGGCTACCTGCGCGGCACCAAGGAGGTGCCGTTCGAGACCCGCGACGAGGTCATCAAGATCGCCGGCGGCGGAAGCCGCACCATCACCGTCCGCACCACGAACAACGGCCCGCTGATCTCCGACCGCAGCAATGAGCTGGAGAAGGTCGGCCAGAAGGCGCCCGTCACCAACTCCGCGCCGGACCGCGGCGACGGCTACGCGGTCTCGCTGCGCTGGACCGCCCTCATGCCGGGCAAGTCGATGGACGCGGTGTTCAAGCTGAACCGCGCCCGCGACTTCAAGGAGTTCCGCGCCGCCGCCCGCGACTTCGAGGTGCCCTCGCAGAACCTCGTGTACGCCGACGCCAAGGGCGCCAAGGGCCACATCGGCTACCAGGCCCCCGGCCGGATCCCCGTCCGCGCCAAGGGCCACGACGGCACCCTGCCCGCGCCCGGCTGGGACCCGAAGTACGACTGGAAGGACGAGTTCGTCCCCTTCGACGAGCTGCCCTACGAGGAGGACCCGGAGCGCGGCTACATCGTCACCGCGAACCAGGCGGTGGTCGACGCCTCGTACCCGCACCACCTCACCGCCGACTGGGGCTACGGCTCCCGCAGCCAGCGCATCAACGACCTGATCGAGTCGAAGATCAAGGACGGCGGCAAGATCTCGACCGACGACATGCGCACCATGCAGATGGACAACAGCAGCGAGATCGCCAAGCTGCTGACGCCGCTCCTGCTGAGGGTCGACGTGTCCGACCCGTACGTCCGCGAGGCGCAGAAGCTGCTGGAGGGCTGGGACTACACGCAGGAGGCCGACTCCGCCGCCGCCGCGTACTTCAACGCGGTCTGGCGCAACGTCCTGAAGCTCGCGTTCGGCGACAAGCTCCCCAAGGAGCTGCGGGTCAAGGGCGAGTGCCTCAACGTCCCGAACGTCGACCCGAACGTCCCGGACGACCAGCGCGGCCGGCTCGTGCGCGAGTGCGGCCAGCGTGACGCGGACAAGGCGCAGCCCGACGGCGGCGACCGCTGGTACGAGGTGGTCCGCCCGCTCCTGAACGACGAGGACAACCGCTGGTGGCACACGCCGGCGAACCGTCTGGACGACGCGACGCAGACCCGCGACCAGCTGCTGGCCCGCGCCATGAAGGACGCCCGCTGGGAGCTGACCGCGCAGCTCGGCAAGGACGTCTCCACGTGGAGCTGGGGCCGTCTGCACCAGCTCAACCTGCGCAACCAGACGCTCGGCACGGGCGGCCCGGACGTGGTGAAGTTCCTCCTCAACCGGGGCCCGTGGAACCTGTCGGGCGGCGAGGCCGCGGTCAACGCCACCGGCTGGAACGCGGCGGGCGGCTACGGCGTCGTCTGGGTGCCGTCGATGCGGATGGTCGTCAACGTCGGCGACTGGGACAAGTCCCGGTGGATCAACCTGACCGGCGCCTCCGGCCACGCCTACCACCCGCACTACACGGACCAGACCGACCTGTGGGCCAAGGGCGAACTGCTGTACTGGCCGTTCAGCGACAAGGCGGTCGACGCGGCGAAGGCCGACCACCTGGTCCTGAAGCCCTGATCAGACCGGACGGGGCGCGGCGAAGCGCCGCACGCCGTCCGGGGTCACCACCGCGTGCACGGGGTGGTCGTGCGGTTCCTCCGGGACCCGGGCGACCACCTCGTGCGCGTAGAGGAGCACCACGAGAGCCGGGTCGGCCCCCGCGCGCGCGAGGCGGGCCAGTACGCGGTCGTACGAGCCGCCGCCCCGGCCGAGCCGCATGCCCCGCCCGTCCACCGCGAGGCCCGGCAGCAGGACCGCGTCCGCCTCCGTGACGGCTTCCGGGCCGAGGCGGGGCCCCGCGGGCTCCAGCAGGCCCAGACGCGCCTTCGCGAGGCCCTCCACGCCCGCGTAGAGCGCCCAGTCGAGGTCGTTGTCGGCCATCAGGACCGGCAGCAGCACCCGTACGCCCCGCGTGTGCAGCGCGTCGATCAGCGCGCGCGTGCCGGGCTCGCGCCCCACGGAGACGTACGCGGCGACCGTGCGCGCCCCGGCCAGCTCGGGCAGCTCCAGCGCGGCGGCGGCGAGGGCGTCCGCGGCCCGCTGGACGTCCTCGGTGGTCAGCAGGGTCCTGGCGGCCAGCAGTTGGGTCCGCAGCCCCGCCTTGTCCGGCACCCGCCGCCCGCCCTCCGGATCCCGCTCCACGCGCGCGTGCGCCGGGCTTCCGCCCTCCCCCCGCACACGCGCGCGGGTCCCGCCTTCCGCGTCCCGCTCCCCGCGGGTGTGCTCCGGTTCCTCCGCCACGACACTCGCCCACCTCTCGTACTCGCCTATATGCGGAGGAAGTTAACCGAAGGCTCATCTTCCTCCCATACCGACCGGATATGGTGCTGGCCATGACTCAGTCGCACCCCGGGATCAGCAAGGCTGTCATCCCCGCCGCGGGACTCGGCACCCGGTTCCTGCCTGCCACGAAGGCCACTCCCAAGGAGATGCTGCCCGTCGTCGACAAACCCGCCATCCAGTACGTGGTGGAGGAGGCGGTGGGTGCCGGGCTGCACGACGTGCTGATGATCACCGGGCGGAACAAGCGGCCCCTGGAGGACCACTTCGACCGGAACTACGAGCTGGAGGAGGCCCTCGACCGGAAGGGCGACCACGAGCGGCTGGACCGGATCAGGGCCTCCAACGACCTGGCGACCATGCACTACGTGCGCCAGGGCGACCCGCGGGGCCTGGGCCACGCCGTCCTGTGCGCCGCCCCGCACGTCGGCGACCAGCCGTTCGCGGTGCTGCTGGGCGACGACCTGATCGACCCGCGCGACCCGCTGCTGTCGCGGATGGTGGAGGTCCAGGAGACCCAGGGCGGCAGCGTCGTCGCGCTCATGGAGGTCGACCCGGCGCAGATCCACCTGTACGGCTGCGCCGCCGTGGAGCCCACCGTCGAGCCCGACGTCGTCCGGGTCACCGACCTCGTCGAGAAGCCCGACCGCGCCGACGCGCCCAGCAACTACGCCATCATCGGCCGGTACGTCCTCAACCCGGCGATCTTCGGGATACTGCGCGAGACCGAGCCGGGCCGGGGCGGCGAGATCCAGCTGACCGACGCCCTCCACAAGCTCGCCGTCGACGAGTCCGTCGGCGGTCCCGTCCACGGCGTCGTCTTCAAGGGCCGCCGCTACGACACCGGCGACCGCGGCGACTATCTGCGGGCGATTGTCAGACTCGCGTGCGAACGTGAAGATCTGGGACCGGAGTTCCGATTCTGGCTCCGCCGTTACGTCACCGAGGAGATGCAGGCGCCGTGAGTTCAGTGAGCCCGGAGGACCGGGAGAACACCGTCTGGACGGTGGACGAGCACCTCGAGGACATCCTCGCGGCCGTCCACCCGCTGGACCCCATCGAGCTTCAGCTGCCCGACGCCCAGGGCTGCGTCCTGGTCGAGGACGTCACGGTGCCCGTCGCCCTGCCGCCCTTCGACAACAGCTCCATGGACGGCTACGCGGTCCGCGTCGCCGACGTCGCCGGGGCGAGCCAGGAGTTCCCCGCCGTGCTCACCGTCATCGGGGACGTCGCGGCCGGCAGCGACGGCCTGCCCGAGGTCGGCCCTGGGCAGGCGGCCCGGATCATGACCGGCGCGCCCCTGCCGCCCGGCGCCGAGGCGGTCGTCCCCGTCGAGTGGACCGACGGCGGCACGGGCGGCGGCGCCGCCACGGCGATGCTCCCGGCCGGCGCGGCGCCCGAGGGCGCGGGCGGCGAGGTCCGCGTCCACCGCCCCGCCGAGGCCCGCGCCCATGTCCGCGCGCGCGGCAGCGACGTGCCCGCGGGCGCGCTCGCCCTCGCGGCGGGCACCGTGCTCGGCCCGCCGCAGATCGGCCTGCTCGCCGCCATCGGCCGCGGCACGGTCAAGGTCAGGCCCCGCCCGCGCGTGGTCGTCCTGTCCACGGGCAGCGAGCTCGTCCAGCCGGGCGCCGAGCTGGGACCCGGCCAGATCTACGACTCCAACAGCTTCGCCCTGGCCGCCGCCGCCCGCGACGCCGGGGCCATCGCCTACCGGGTCGGCGCCGTCACGGACGACGCGGACACGCTGCGCGCCACCATCGAGGACCAGCTGGTCCGCGCCGACCTGCTGGTCACCACAGGCGGCGTCAGCGTCGGCGCGTACGACGTGGTCAAGGAGGCCCTGTCGGGCGCGTCCGACGCCGACCAGCCCGGCGGCGGCGTGGAGTTCCGCAGGCTCGCCATGCAGCCCGGCAAGCCCCAGGGCTTCGGCTCCGTGGGCCCCGAGCACATCCCGCTGCTCGCCCTGCCGGGCAACCCGGTCTCCTCGTACGTCTCCTTCGAGCTGTTCGTCCGCCCCGCGATCCGCGCCCTCATGGGCCTGCCGGACCTCCACCGCCCGCGCGCGCGTGCCGCCCTGTCCGCCGACGCGCCGCTGTCGTCGCCCGCCGGGAAGCGGCAGTTCCTGCGCGGGACGTACGACGCCCAGGCGGGTACCGTCACTCCTGTGGGTGGTGCCGGGTCGCACCTGGTCGCCGCCCTCGCCCGGGCCGACGCGCTCATCGTCGTACCGGAGGACACCACGCGCGTGGAGCCCGGCGACGCGCTGGAGGTGGTGCTCATCGGCTGAACCGGCGGGCCCTGCGGGGCGGACGTGGCGGTACGGTGTCTGCCGCCGTGCCGGACAAGACGACCGGCGCCAGGACGCGAGGCGGAGAGAGTTGAGTACGCAAGGCAGCCTGACCCACATCGACGAGGCGGGGGCGGCCCGCATGGTGGACGTCTCCGCGAAGGACGTCACCACCCGCACGGCGCGCGCCAGCGGCCGGGTCCTCGTGTCGCCGCGCGTCGTGGAGCTGCTGCGCGGCGAAGGCGTGCCCAAGGGCGACGCGCTGGCCACGGCCCGTATCGCCGGGATCATGGGCGCCAAGCGCACCCCGGACCTGATCCCGCTGTGCCATCCGCTCGCCGTGTCCGGCGTGAAGGTCGACCTGGCGGTCGCCGACGACGCCGTGGAGATCACCGCCACCGTGAAGACCACGGACCGCACCGGCGTCGAGATGGAGGCCCTCACGGCGGTGTCCGTGGCCGCGCTGACCGTCGTCGACATGGTGAAGGCCGTCGACAAGGCCGCCGTCATCACCGATGTGCGGGTGGAGGAGAAGACGGGCGGCAAGTCCGGGGACTGGAGCCGGCCGTGACGTACCGCGCCCTCGTCGTCACCGCGTCCAACCGCGCCGCCGCCGGCGTGTACGAGGACAAGGGCGGCCCCATCCTCGCCGAGGGCCTCGCCGCGCTGGGCTTCGCGGTCGACGGCCCGCGGGTCGTCCCCGACGGCGACCCCGTCGAGGCGGCGCTGCGGGACGGGGTGCGCGCCGGGTACGACGTGATCCTCACGACCGGCGGCACCGGCATCTCGCCCACCGACGCCACCCCCGAGGCCACCCGCCGGGTCCTCGACCACGAGGTGCCCGGCATCCCGGAGGCCATCCGCGCCCACGGCCGGGGCAAGGTCCCCACGGCGGCCCTCTCGCGGGGCCTCGCGGGTGTCGCGGGCCGCACCCTGATCGTGAACCTGCCCGGTTCCACCGGCGGCGTACGCGACGGCCTCGCCGTCCTGGAGCCGCTCCTCGTCCACGCCGTGGACCAGCTGCGCGGCGGCGACCACCCGAGACCGGCGTCATGAACCCCGCCTGGCCCGTCGTCCTCGCGGACGGCGACGTGGTGCTCCGCCCGATAAAGGCCCGCGACCACCGGGCGTGGCGGGAGGTGAACGGACGCAACCGCGACTGGCTGCGCCCCTGGGAGGCGACCGTCCCGCCGCCCGCGCCCGGCGCGCCCCCGCTGCAGCGGCCCACGTACCGGCAGATGGTCCGCCACCTGCGCGCCGAGGCGAACGCGGGGCGGATGCTGCCGTTCGTCATCGAGTACCAGGGCCGGCTCGTCGGCCAGCTCACCGTCGCCGGGATCACCTGGGGCTCGATGTGCTCGGGGCACGTCGGCTACTGGGTGGACCAGGAGGTGGCCGGCCGGGGCGTCATGCCGACGGCGGTCGCCCTCGCCGTCGACCACTGCTTCCGGGCGGTCGGGCTGCACCGGATCGAGGTGTGCATTCGCCCGGAGAACGGCCCCAGCCGCCGCGTCGTGGAGAAATTGGGATTCCGGGAGGAGGGGCTGCGTCCGCGCTACCTGCATATCGACGGCGCCTGGCGCGACCACCTCGTCTTCGCGCTGACGGCGGAGGAGGTCCCGGACGGGCTGCTGCGGCGCTGGCACAGGTCGCGGCGGGAACGCCAGCCAAAATAATTCATGTGTTCGAATTAAGCGCTTTCGCGGACGGAAACGATCTGACCAATCACAAAAAATGTCAGTGATATCAGCCAGATCGTGCGACACACCGGCCCAATTGGCCGATGCCCTCAGGCGAACCCCTCTACCGTGTGGGATGTGAGCAGCAGCGGCCTCATCTACGCAGTCATCGTCGGAGCCTGGGCCGCCTATCTGGTGCCGATGTGGCTCCGCAGGCAGGACGAGCTGAACGAAGCCCGCCCGACCGAACGCTTCAGCACCGCCATCCGGCTCCTGTCGGGAAGGGCGGGGATGGAACGCCGGTACGCCAAGGAGCTGCGCGCCCGCGGCGCCGAAGAGGACTGGCGGGTGCCCGACGTGGACCCGGACGCCGAGACCGAGCAGATCGACTCGGTCGACGTCCGGGCCTTCGCCGCGCCCCCGGCCCACACGGAAGCCCGCCTGGAGCTCCCCGACGCCCGCCCCGCGCCCCCGGAGGCGCCCGGCACCCCGGGAGGCCGGCACCCCGCGGTCTCCCGCGCGGCCGCCGAGCGCGCCCGCCGCACCCGCGTCCTGGCGCGCCGCCGCCGTACGACGGTCCTGCTGTTCCTCGCGTTCACGGTCGGCGCGATCGTCGCCGCGGTCGGCGGCCTCGCCTTCCTGTGGGCACCGGGCGTCCCGGCGGTCCTGCTCAGCGCGTACATCGTGTACCTGCGCCGCCAGGAGCGGCGCCGCTTCGTGTACGTGATGGACAGGCGCCGCGCGGAGGCCGCGGCGCAGCGCCTCCGCGAGAACCGCCCCCGCCGCGGGCGCCCGCAGGCCCCCCTCCACGACGAGGAGCCCGCCGCCCACCCGGAGCCGTCGGCCCCGCCCGTCTCCCCGGCGGAGGCGGACCGCCGCGCGCTGGTCGAGCAGACCGACCACGCCGAGTGGGTCGACCAGCAGCGCGACCGGGGACCCGCCCGCGGCGACAGCTGGGACCCCGTACCGGTACCGCTGCCGACCTACGTCACCGCCCCCGTCGCCCCGCGCGCCACGGGCGGCGTCGACGTCACCGACCCGGAGACCTGGAGCGCCGCCCGCTCCTCCCCGGCGGAGCCCACCCCGCCCCCGCCGACCCGCAAGAACCCCAACCCCTCGCCCCACGCCCCGCGCCGCCCCCGCGACCACGGGCGGACCCCGCTGTTCGACCAGTACGCCGACGACGACCGCCCCCGCGCGGCCAACGAATGACGACGTGACCCACCTCTCGCCCGCCCTCCGGGGATCGGATTTCCGAGCAGGGCGATCGGGATGCTAATGTTTCACACGTCGCAAGGGCCTGTGGCGCAGACTGGTAGCGCACCTCGTTCGCATCGAGGGGGTCAGGGGTTCAAATCCCCTCAGGTCCACGCACATCAAAGCCCCCGCCGGGTTCTCCGGGTGGGGGCTTTGTCTTGTCCGCGCGCCGGGGACGCGGCAGCGCTCGCGGCGGTGTGCGCGGTGCCGTGGTGCGGGGCTTTGCTGTGCCGGCTAGTCGATCGCCGCTTCGCGGTGTGGTTCCGGCGTGGGGGCGGCGGCGGGTGAGGCGGACGGGCCGTGGCATTGCCGGACGGCGGCCTCGCCCTGGTCGAGGAGGTCCTCGTACACCCCCACCTTGTACCTGATCAGGTCCAGGGACTCGGTGAGCCTGCCGATCCGGGCGGTGACCCGCTCCTCGTGCTCCCGCATCAGCGCCAGCCGCTCCCGGGCGGTGCCGGCGCCTTCCCTGACCAGTTCGGTGTACCGGCGAAGCGCCGTCAGGGGCATGCCGGAGGCGCGCAGGACGATGCAGACGGTCAGCCAGTCCACGTCCTCCTGGCGGTAGACGCGGCGCCCACCAGGCCCGCGCCGCACGCCGTTGGGGAAGAGGCCCTCCTGCTCGTAGAAGCGCAGCGCGTGGACGCTCAGACCGGTGCGTTCGGCGACCTGACCGATGCTCAGGTTCTCGGGGACCTCGACCATGCGGCTCAGCGTAACGGGGGTTGATCTAGAGAGGGCTCTAGTTCCTAGGGTGCCTCGTGCGGCCGACGCCCCTGTCGCCCCGCGTGATGGCCAGTAAGGGAGCCCCACCATGCGCTACCGCACCCTCGGCAGGACCGGCATCGAGGTCAGCGTCCACTGCCTCGGCACCATGATGTTCCAGAAGGCGTTCAACTCCGACCACGACGACTGCGCCCGCATCGTCCACACCGCCCTCGACGGGGGCGTCAACTTCATCGACACCGCCGACATGTACGGGCAGGGCGAGTCCGAGGAGATCGTGGGGAAGGCGCTGCGCGGCCGCCGTGACGACGTCGTACTGGCCACCAAGGTCCACTTCCCGATGGGGGAGGGGCCCAACCGCGGCGGCAACTCCCGGCGCTGGATCCTCAAGGCGGTCGAGGACAGCCTCCGCCGCCTCGACACCGACTGGATCGACCTGTACCAGATCCACTTCCCCGACCACACCACCGACATCGAGGAGACCCTCTCCGTCCTCGACGACCTTGTGCGCCAGGGGAAGATCCGCGCCTTCGGCTGCTCGAACTACCAGCCCGACGAGATCGTCGAGGCGCACCACGTCTCCGAGCGCCGCGGCCTGGGACGCTTCCGCACCGACCAGCCGCCCTACTCGATCCTGGCCCGCGGCATCGAGACCGCGCTCCTTCCCGTCTGCGAGCGCTACGGCATGGGCGTCCTGGTCTGGAGCCCCCTCGGCTTCGGGTTCCTCACCGGCAAGCACCGCAAGGGCCGGCCCGCCGACCTGTCGGGCGGCCGGGCCGCTTTCCGGCCGGGGAACTTCGACCCGGCGAGCGCCGCGAACGCCGCCAAGTACGACGCCGTGGAACAGCTCCTCGAACTCGCCGAAGGCATCGGCTGCACGCTCCCCCAGCTGGCCGTGGCGTTCACCGTGGCCCACCCGGCCGTCACCTCGGCCATCATCGGACCGCGGACCCAGCGGCAGCTGGAAGACCTGCTCGAAGGCGCCGCGCTCACCCTGGACGACGCGACCCTCGACCGGATCGACGAGATCGTGCCGCCCGGGACGAACCTGTACGACCCCGTCGCGTTCATCCCGCCGCGCTCGCTCACCGAGACCGCCCTGCGGCGCCGCCCCCTCGCCGAACGCGCCGCGGCCTGACCCCGGCGCTCGGCGGTGCCCCGCCACCGACTGGCGCGGTTCGGCGGCCCCGGGGAAAGCGGGAGCCCCGCCGACTGGGGGTCGGCGGGGCTCCCGCGGGGTGGTGGGTCAGTGGAGCTGGGTGTACGTGTTCCAGCCCGTGCCCATGTTGGTGCGGGTCGTGAAGGGGTTCGCCGTGCCCGTGTGGGTGGTGATGTAGCGGTAGAGCGTGCCGCCCGACGTGACCGCCAGGAGGTCCGCGCGGCCGTCGCCGGTGATGTCACCGGGGGCGACCAGCCTGGAGTACGTCTGCCAGCCCGTGCCGACCTTCACCCGTGCCTTGAACGGGGCGCCGGCGTTGCCCGTGCCCGCGTACAGGTACAGCGTGCCGCCCGACGTGCGGGCCAGCAGGTCCGCGCGGCCGTCGCCGGTGATGTCGCCCGCGCCGACCAGGGAGTTGTACACGCCCCACCCGGAGCCGACGCTCGTCCGGCCGGGGAAGCCGTAGCCCTGGCCGTCACCGCGGTACAGGTACAGCGTGCCGCCCGAGGTGCGGGCCAGCAGGTCGCCCTTGCCGTCGCCCGTCAGGTCGCCCGCGCCGGTCAGGACGTTGAACGCGCCCCACCCGCGGCCCAGCGGGTACGGGCCGTCGGAGAACCGGTCGTAGTTGTACAGGTAGCCCTCGTAGACCTCCAGGAGGTCGGCGTGGCCGTCGTTGTCCAGGGAGCTGGGGAAGTGCACGCGGGCGCCCGCCCAGCCGCCGACGTCGCTCCACTGGTCCCGCGCGGTGAGCGTGCCGTTGTTGCGGGAGTAGTACGCCCACAGCGTGCCGTTGCGGTCGAGGCCGAGGATCTCGGACTTGCCGGTCTGCGGGTTGCCGCCGAAGTTGATGAGGTGGTCGGCGGTGTTCCAGCTGCCGTCGGACCACAGGACGCGGGTGGTGGGGCGGCCCGTGGCGGCGTCCGTCTCGTAGTAGTACATCGCGCCGCCCGTGGTGCGGGCGAGCAGTTCGGGACGGCCGTCGTCGGCGGGGTTGGTGGAGCTGTCGTCGGAGATGGACAGCTGGTTGTAGATGTGCCAGCCGGTTCCGACCTTGACGCGCGCCTTCAGCGGCGCGGCGGCGTTGCCCGAGCCCGCGTAGAAGAACAGGTCGCCATTGGGGGTGCGGGCGTACAGGTCGCCCTTGCCGTCGCCGTTCGCGTCGTTCGCGCCGACCAGCTGGTCGTAGATGTGCCAGCCCGTGCCGACCTTGGTGCGGGCCTGGAGCGGGGCGCTCGGGACGCCCGTGCCGCGGTACAGGTACAGGTCGCCGGAGTGCGTCCGCGCCAGCACGTCGACCTTGCCGTCGCCGGTCACGTCGCCGATCGACAGGACCTTGTTGTAGATGTGCCAGCCGGTGCCGGACCAGTACGGGCTGGACGTGCCGGTGGCGCCCGCGTACGTCTCGCGGAACGACAGGGTGCCGTACTGGGAGAGTGTCAGGACGTCGGCCGTGCCGTTGGCGGTGAGGTCGCCGACCGGGATGACGTCCTTGAACTTCTCCTCCGTGTCGCCGTAGAGGCCGAACTCGGTGTCGTTCGACGGGTCCTCGTAGCGCTTGAGGTAGTACGTGCCGCCGAGCGTGCGGTACAGCAGGTCGCTCGTGCCGTCGCCGGTGAAGTCGTGGCGGCTCGGCACGCCCGCCGTCGTGTTCTGCGTGGTGTCCGTCGACAGGCGGTTGCGCTTCCTCGGCAGCTGGCCCTGCGGCCGCTCCTCGGCCGGGGCGACTCGCTCGGTGAGCGAGCGGTCCGGTGTCGGGGCCGGGGTGTCCGCTGCCGTCGCCGTGCCGGCCGTGCCCGTGAGCAGCAGGCCGGAGGCGAGGGCGAGAGCGGTGCACGAAGCGAGTCTGCGGGCGCGCGCGTGGGCGCGGCCCGTGCGGTGGAATGCCATGCGGGACCCCCCCTGGGGTGAGTGATGAGAGGCCGCGGGCACAGCGCCGGCGCCCGGTCGGGCGCTGTCGGGCGCGTGTCGGCGGCGGATGGAGCATACAACCGCCTTCAGCGGGCCCGTAGAGATTTGTTGATACGTCGTCGGTCGCTCCCCGCCAGCCGGTAGGGTTTGGACTTGAACGTGTTCAATGTCCGTGGCGGACAGGTGGGGGAGGGGCCGTGCGCATGCGTGGACGTGCCGGTGCGGCGGGGGTGTATGTCGGTCTCGTGGCGCTCGCCTCCGTCGCGTACGGGGCCGCCGGGGCGCCCGACGGGTGGGGAGCCCCGCTGACGCTCGCCGCCTTCCCCGGCGCCGTGCTGGTCGCCTTCCTCGGCTACTACCTGCTGCCCGCGCTCCTGGGGACGGGGGAGGCGGACACGGCGGACGGGAGCACCGGCGCCCTCGACTTCCTGCCGCAGTACGCGGGCGGCGCGGTCGTGAACGTGCTGCTCGTGTGGGCGGCCGTCGCCTTCGTACGGCACTTCGCGCGCGAGGCGCGGCGCAGCCGGGAGCGGGCCGGCCGCTAGGGGCCTGTCTTTCGGATCGGCCCGACTCCGTGGCGCGGTGTCTTTGCCCGCGGCCCCGGGAAGATCCGAAAGGCAAGTCCTAGTCGACCGGGAGGCCCTTCGGCTCCTTCACGCGCTTCATGATGATCTGGGAGTTGACCTCCTTGACCCCCGTCAGGGCCGTCAGCTTCTCGATCCACAGCCGCTCGTACGCCCGCAGGTCCGCCACCGCGATCCGCAGCAGGCAACCGGGGCTGCCGAACAGGCGGTACGCCTCGATGACGTCCGGGATGTCCTGGAGCGCCGCCTCGAACGCCTCCACCACGTCGCGGTCCCGCTCCACCTCGATCGAGACCAGCACCTCGAAGCCCCGGTCCACCGCCTCCGGGTCGATCACCGCGCGGTAGCCCTGGATCACCCCGTCCTGCTCCAGCTGCCGCACCCGGCGCATACAGGGGGAGGGGGTCAGGCCGACGCGGGCGGCCAGCTCCTGGTTGCTGAGCCGGCCGTCCGCCTGGAGCTCACGCAAGATAGCCCGGTCGATCGCGTCCATGGCGCAATTATCCACCAACGGATCGGCGCTTTCGCGGGCAACTTCGCGATCTTCTTGCGTGGGGATTCTTTTATCATTGCTCATTCGAACGTATGGCGGGGTGAGGTCGAGGAGAGGGCGGACAGCGTGGGACGGGTCGTCGTCATCAGCACCGGCGGGACGATAGCGAGCCGCTGGCAGGGCTCCGGGTTCGCCGCGGAGGCGCACGGGCGGGAGGTCATGGCGACCGCCGCCGTGCCGGAGGGCGTCACCGTCGAGGTCGTGGACCTCTTCAGCGTCAACAGCCCCCGGCTCACCACCGCCCACCAGCTGACCCTGCTGCGCACCGTGCACGAGGTGCTGGCCGACCCCGGCGTCGACGGGATCGTCGTCACCCACGGCACCGACACGCTGGAGGAGTCCGCGTTCCTCGTGGACCTCCACCACGACGACCCGCGCCCCGTCGTGTTCACCGGCGCCCAGCTGCCCCTCGACGCCGAGGACGGCGACGGGCCCCGCAACCTCCACGACGCGCTGCTCACCGCCGCCCGCTGCCGCGACCTCGGCGTGCTGATCGCCTTCGACGGCAAGGTCCACGCCGCGCGCGGCACGGTGAAGACCCACACCCTGGACGCCGACGCCTTCGCCGACCCGTCCGGCGACCGGCTCGGCACCATCGGGTTCGGCAAGGTCACCGTGTCGCGCCGCCCCGAGCGGCCGGCCGCCCTTCCCCTGCCCGCCGCGCCGGACGGGGCGCCGCCGCGCGTCGACATGGTCATGCACCACACCGACGGCGACCCGCTGCTGCTGAACGCCGCCGTGAACGCGGGCGCCCGGGGCGTCGTCCTGGTGGCCACCGGCGCCGGCAACGCCACCCCCGAGACCGTCGCCGCCGTCGCCGAGGCCACCGCGCGCGGCGTACTCGTCGCGCTCACCACCCGCGTCCCCGCCGGGCCCGTGGCGCAGATCTACACGCACGGCGGCGCCGTGGACCTCGTCGCCGCGGGCGCCGTCCCGACGGGGACGCTGCGCGCCGGGCAGGCCCGTATCGCCGTACTCGCCGCGCTCCTCGCCGCCCCCGGCCCGGCCGACGCCGCCGAACGCGTACGGCTGCTGCGGCACGCCCTCGGGGACGCCGTACCCGCGCCTGACCTGGCGAAGGTGTAACCGGCGGTACCCGTCAGGGCCAAGGCGCCTTTATCGCAAGGGTGTTGGCAGAACCCCTCTGGAAGTCTTGTTCCGTGCAGGGCCGTTGTGCCAAGGTGAGGCCCCTCGCAGCCCATCAGGCCGTCGCCCGCACCGCGTGGCAGGCCCCGTAAAACGGGGCCCCCGCGCAGGTGTTCACCAATTGGTGTCCTCTCCTCTCCCCTGTCCTGGAGGAAAAGACGCCCATGCGCCCCACTCCACACGGGCCGGTCCCCGCGGGCTCCGACGCCCAGCTGCTCGCGGCGCTCCGCGCCGGGGCGACCCCGCCCGGCGCCGACCCGCTGCCCGTCGCCGCGCTGATGCACCGGCACTGGCGGCCCGTCCACGACTACGTGTCCCTTTTCGCACCGCCCTCCGCCTTCGGCCAGAGCGCCGCGCTCGTCACCGCCGCCGCGTTCGCCGAGGCGCTCGACGCGCTGCGTGACGCGCGTATACCGGCCGGCGGGAGGGACACCGCGCCTTCGGGAGGCGGGGCGGGAGGCGGCGCGGAGCCGGGCGGGGGCGGCGGGGGAGCCGGGGCCGGATACGACGGGGCGCTGCGGGTCGTCTTCCTGACGGCGGCCGGGCGGGTGCTGCGCCGCTGGGCCGGGGACGAGCGGGTCGCCGCGCTGCTCCCCGGTGTGCGGCGGCCCGCCGAACCCGCCGACGACCGGCGGCTGACCGCCCTGGCGTTCCGGTCCCTGCCCGCCTTCGCGCAGGTGCTGCTCTGGCACCGGGAGGTCGAGGCCGAGGGCCTGTCCATCCCCGCCGCGCTGCTCGGCACCGACCCGCGCGCCGTCGCCGAACGCCTGGGCGAGGCGCGGGAACTGCTGCGCGCCCGCTGCGTGAGCGCCCACCACGAACTGGCCCCGGACGACGAGTGCCGGCACTACGGGCGGCTCCTCGACATCTCGCTGCGCCGTACGGGCCCGCTCATCCCGGACATCCAGCGCCACCTCGCCGGGTGCGCGCACTGCCGCCACGCCGCCGACCAGCTGCGCCGGTTCGACGCGCGGCTTCCGCTGCTGCTGGCGGAGGCGGTGCTCGGCGAGGGCGCCGGCCGGTACGTGGACTCGCGCCCCGCGCGGCGCCGGCAGCGGGGCGGTGCGGACGGCGGGCGCGGGCGCGGGTGGCGCGGGGGAGGCGGCGGGCGCAGGGCGGTGCGCCGGTCGCGCGCGATGGGCGGGCGGCTCGCCGCATGGGCGCGCCGGGCCGGGGTGCGGTGGCCGGGCGCGGTGCGGGAGGGGATGCGGCGGGTGGGCGGGGCGCGGGCCGGTGGCGGCCGGGCCTGGGTGGGCCGGGGGCGGTGGCCCGCCGGTGCCGTGGCCGCCGCCGGGCTGGCGGCCGTGGTGGTGACCGCCGCGCTGGCGGCGGCGCTGTGGCCGGCCGGTGGTCTGGAGCCGTCCGGGCGGCGCGCGCCGGGGCCCGGGATCTCCGTACCAGGTGATGCGGGGGCCTCCCGGCTGCCGGGGCCCGGGGCTTCCGTGCCGGCGGGGCCCGGCGCGCCGGCGGATGGCGGAACTTCCGTACCCGGTGCGCCGCAGCCGGGCGGTTCCGGTGCCACGCCGCCCGCGGGTGCCGGGCCGGCGGGTGCCGGGGCCCTGCCCCCGGCCGAGGGCGCCCTGCGGACACGGCTGCGTCCCGCCGCGGCGGCCTGGCTGTGCCTGGACGTGCGGGGCGGCGCACCCCGGCCCGGCGCCGAGGTCACGCTCGCGCCCTGTTCGCGCGCGCTCACCCAGGTCTGGTCGTACGACCCGGACGGCGCCCTGCGCAACGCGGCGGCACCGCGGTTGTGCCCCGACGCTGGCCGCCTCGACGGGACGGTCGCCCTCGTCGCCTGCGCGGCGGACGGCGCGGCCGTACGGTACGACCTCACCGTCCGGGGCCTGATCGCCCCGCGCCACGGCGCCACGGCGCTGGCCCTCGCCCCGCTCGGCCGGGCGGCCGGAACACCCGTCGTCGTACGGCTCCGCGACGGCGGGCCCCTGGAGCGGTGGCTCACCGATACCCCGGCCCGGTAAAGGCGCTCAAACACGCGCCGGGTAAACATCGGTGAAAGAGTTGATCAATCGCGCGCAATTCGACGGCGATACCGGCGAGTAGCATGTGATCTAGATCACATAAAATGCCACTCGCATATCCACGAGTCCCATGGGTAAGGTCTTGGCCGAAGCTTCACCCTGGTTCATACAGGGGAAATACGGCACCTTCCTTTGCTGCTGGACAACAATCACTTTTAGGGGAGTATTGTGTCCTTGGCTCCGCGGGGGGAGAAGACGTTCGCGTCCTCTCTGGAAGGCAGACTCGACCGCAGATCGAGAGCGGTCATCCAGGCATGCATCGACGAGCTGACCGCCCTGCTCCAGGGCGACGCCGACGGTGCCGGAGAGCTGGTGCGCGCATCCGACGAGGCGGTGAGCGGCGGGGCCTTCCCCCTCACCGACCTCCAGCAGGCGTACTTCGTCGGCGAGCAGGGCGTCGGCCGGCAGGCCGCCCCCGCCCTCTACATCCACGAATACGCCTTTCCGTCCGGCGCTGTCCCGGATTACGGCAGACTCGATGACGCGCTCCGCAGAATCCGGCGCGCCAGATCCGCCATGAGACTCCGGATCACACCCGACGGAATGCAGTCCGTGGACCCCGTCCCGGAATCGGCGGAGGAATTCGGGAAAGCCGAAATCCTGGAGCTGCGGGACCTCTCCGGATTACCCGGGGAGAAAGCTGGTGAAGAACTCTCCCGGCTTCGCGAATCCCTCACCGACGACATTCCCCCGCATGACGCGGGACGCCCCTTCCTGTTACGCCTCGTCCTCCTCCCGGACGGCACGGCCCGCCTTCAGACGGCCCTCCGGCTGACCGCCTTCGACGGCGTCACCATCCAGCTCTTCTTCGCCGAACTGGCCCGCTGCTACGCCGACCCGGCCCACCGCCCCGAGCCCGAGACGCTCACCTTCCGCGACTACGTCCTGAAGCAGCGCGACCGCGCCGCAGCCGCCGCCCGCGAGGCCGCCCTCCGCGCCTGGGAGGACCGGCTCGACACCCTGCCGCCCGCCGCCGACCTGCCCCGCGCCCCCGGCGCCGCCGAGCACCGCGAAGGCACCGGCGGGCCCCTGCGACGCACCGCGCACCGCCTGGGCCCCGACGCGTGGAAGCGGTTCCGCCACCACGCCGCCGAGGCCGGGCTCTCCGCGGGCGCCGCACTCGCCGGCCTGTACGTCGAGACCCTGCTGCGCTGGTCCGGCGGACGCCCCGGCACCGTCACCGTCCTCGCCTCCGAGCGCGCCGCGGGACCCGCCGGCGCCGACCGGGTGTGGGGCAGCGGCGCCACCACCGTGCTCGTCGGCTTCGAGGCGGGCGACGGCACGTTCGTCGAGCGCTGCAGGGCGTTCCAGGACCGGCTGTACACCGCCATGGAGGCGGGCGAGGTCTCCGGCGTCGAGGTCGGCCGCATGCTCAACCAGCGGCGCGGCACCACCGGCAACCCCGTCCCGTACGTCTTCAGCAGCGGACTCGGCCTGGTCGACGGCATCGAGGACGGCTTCCGCCTCAAGCTGCCCGGCGCGACGCTCGTCCACAGCGCGATCAGCACCCCCGAGGTGCTCCTCGACCACCAGGTCTACGAGCAGTCGGGCGACCTGGTCTGCAACTTCGACCACGACGCGTCCGCGTTCCCGCCCGGCCTCGTGGACGACCTCGCCGCCTACCACCACGAGCGCCTCCAGCGGCTGGCCGCCGACCCCGCCGAGTGGACGCGCGGCGGCCCCGACCCGCTCCCCGAGGACCAGGTGCGCGACCGCAGGCGGGCCAACGACACCGCCGAGGCCGGACTCGAGGGCGAACTGCACGAGGCCGCCATGGAGCGGTTGCGCCGCGCCCCGGACGCCACCGCCGTCATCGACGCCGAGCGCTCCCTCAGCCACGCCGAACTGGACCGGCTCTCCGGTGCGCTGGCCGCGCGGCTGCGCGCCGCGGGGATCGGCGCCGACCCGGCGCGGACCGACCTCGTCGCCGTGCGCGTACCCAAGTCGTGGCAGCAGACCGTCGCCGTCCTCGGCGTCCTGCGGGCCGGCGCCGCCTACCTGCCGACCGCGCCCGGCTGGCCGGCGTCCCGCGTCGCGCAGGTCCTGCGGCAGAGCGGCGCGGCCGCCGTCGTCGCCCCCGCGGGCACGGGCCCCGACGGCCTCGCCGAACTCCGCGACCTCCCGGACCTGCCCGTCGTCCCCGTACCCGGCGCCGACGATCCGCGGGCCGCGAAGGACGCGCCGGAGGCGGCGCCCGACGGGCTCGGCGGCGACCGCGGCCGCACCGCGTACGTCATCTACACCTCCGGCTCCACCGGCACCCCCAAGGGCGTCGTCATCTCCCACGGGGCCGCCGCCAACACCCTGCGGGACCTCGACCGGCGGTTCGCCCTCGGGCCCGCCGACCGGGTCCTGGCCGTGTCGTCGCTCGCCTTCGACCTGTCGGTCTTCGACATCTTCGGCACCCTCGGCGCGGGCGGCACCGTCGTCGTCCCGCCCGACAGCGGGGTACCCGACCCCGAGACCTGGGGCGAGCTGTGCCGCCGCCACGGCGTCACCGTCTGGAACTCGGTGCCCGCGCTGCTCCAGGTCACCCTGGAGTACTTCGGGGACCGGGCCGCTGAAACGTTCCGCTCGCTGCGGCTCATCATGCTCAGCGGCGACTGGATCCCGCTGCCGCTGCTCGACCGGATCGCCCGCGTCTGCCCGGACGCCCGCGTCATCGCCATGGGCGGCGCCACCGAGGCGTCCATCTGGTCCAACCACTTCTGGGCCGACGAGCAGCCCGAGGGCTGGTCCAGCGTCCCGTACGGCTATCCGCTCGCCAACCAGACGATGCACGTCCTCGACGAGCGGCTCGCCGACGCGCCCGTGTGGGTCCCCGGCGACCTGTACATCGGCGGCGCCGGGGTGGCCGACGGCTACCACCGCGCGCCCGCCCTCACCGAGGCGTCGTTCCTCACCCACCCCGTCACCGGCGAGCGGCTCTACCGCACCGGCGACCGGGCCCGCTACCGGCCCGGCGGCATCCTGGAGTTCCTCGGCCGCGAGGACGCCCAGGTCAAGGTCGGCGGACACCGCATCGAACTGGGCGAGATCGAGGCCCGGCTCGCCGCCCGCCCCGAGGTGGAGCACGCCGTCGCGCTCGTCGCGGGCAGCCGCGAGGAGCCGTACCTGGCGGCCTTCGTCACCCCGGCCGCCGGCGCGGGCGCCGACGCCGACGCCGGCCCGGCCTCCGGCGGGACGCCCGCCCCCGCCACCGGCCCCGACCCGGAGGCCCTGCGGGCCCACCTGGCCGCGGAGCTCCCCCCGTACATGGTCCCGCCGGTCCTCCAGGTCGTGGACGCCGTGCCGCTCAGCTCCAACGGCAAGGTCGACCGCAAGGCGCTGCTCGCCCGGCTCGCCGGGGCCGCGGTGCCGGACGCCCCCGGCCGCACCGCAGCGGGCGTCGCCCCCCGCACCCCCGAGGAGGCGACCCTGCTCGGACTGTGGCGGGAGCTCCTCGGGCCCGAAGTGCGGGGCGTCACCGACGACTTCTTCGCCCTGGGCGGCAACTCCCTGCTCGCCGTGCGGCTGTTCCACCGCATCAAGGCCGCGTTCGGCCGCACCCTGCCGCTCGCCGCCCTGATGCGCGGCAGGACCGTCGCCGAACAGGCCGCGCAGCTCGGCCGCGACGACGACGAGCGCCAGTCCGCATCGCCGCTCGTCCGCATCAGGGACGGCGCCCCCGGCATCACGGGCGCAGCCCGGCACCTGGTGCTCGTCCACCCCGTCGGCGGCGACGTCCTCTGCTACGACCGGCTGGTCCGCGAACTGGCCGCGCACCCCGCGGCCGCCCGCGCCGCCGTGTACGGGCTGCGCGCCACGGGCCTCCTCGCGGGGGAGCGGCCCGCACCCGACATGGACGCCCTCGTCGCGGCGTACGCCGACGCCGTGCTGGAGGCCGTACCCGCCGGTGAACTGCACCTCGCCGGCTGGTCCATGGGCGGCACGGTCAGCGTCGACCTGGCCGCCCGGCTGGAGGAGCGGGGCCGGACGGTCGCCTCCGTGACGGCGCTCGACTCCTTCACCGGCGACCCCGGCGCCCCGGCGCCCACCTTCCGGCAGCGGCTCGCCGGCTTCTTCGCCGACCTGGCGCAGGGCGCCGACGTCACCGGCCGCATCCCCGGCGACGTGCCCGCGGCGGCACCCGGCGACCCGGCGGACCTCGCCGCCGCGCTGCGCGCCGTCCAGGACGCCCTGCTGGGGGCCGGACTGCTCGCCGGGCCGCTCCACGACGACGACCTGGTCCGCCTGTTCACCGTGTACGCCGCGCACTCCACCCTCCTGGAGGCGCACGAACCGGCTCCGGCCCACCCCCGGCTGCGGCTGCTGCGCGCCCGGGGCACCGACCGGGGGGCCTTCCCCGCGCTCGTCCCGCTGGAGGAGCGCCTCACGGGGGCGGCGCCGCCGCAGTGGCTGGACGGCGACCACTACTCCGTCATGGCGCCCGAGGCCGCGCCCGGCCTCGCCGCCCTCATCGCGGGCCGCCTCCCCGGCCGCCCGGTGGACGAGTCGTACCTCGACTCGACCCTCTGGTGCTGAACGGCGCCCCGGCCACCCGGCCGACGGCGCGGCGCCACCCCGGCCGCGCCCGGAGCCGGCCCGGCCGGGCGCCCCCACCCAGGACAGACCGACGACGTTCCGACCTGCTCAGCCGACGAGACGAAAGAGGCCACGCACATGACGAGCACCGCGGGCAAGAACGAGATCTGGAACTCCGGCACGTTCGACTCGATGCGCCGCAAACTCATCCCCTCCTTCGACCTGATCTACTCGACCGGCGTGTACGCGGTCGTCGAGACCGTTCCGAGCCGGGCCCGCGTCCTCGACCTGGGCGCCGGCACGGGCCTGCTCGGCGGCGCCATCCTGGAGCGGCTCCCCGAGGCCGAGCTGGTCCTCGTGGACCACTCCGACGCGATGCTGGCCAAGGCCCGCGAGCGGTTCGCCGGCAACCCGCGGGTGACCATCGAGGTCGCCGACATGAAGGACCCGCTGCCGCAGGGCCCCTTCGACGCGGTCGTCTCCGGCCTCGCCATCCACCACCTCACGCACGCCGAGAAGGAGGACCTCTTCCGGCGCATCCACGAGGTGCTCACCCCCGACGGCGTCTTCGTCAACGTCGAGCAGCTCGCCGGGCCCAACGCCCGCATCGAGGCGATGTACGACGCGCAGCACGAGGCGCACGTCCAGCGCTCCGAGTGCCCGCCCGACGAGTGGGCCGCCGGCCGCGAGCGGATGAAGCTCGACATCTGCGCCACGACCGAGATGCAGCTGGAGTGGCTGCGCAAGGTCGGCTTCAGCCAGGTCGACATCCTCGCGAAGGACTGGCGCTACGGCACCTACGCCGCCTGGAAGGCCGCATGAGCGGCGTCCTGACCCGGGCGGTCGCCGACGTGGCCGCCCGCCACCCCGGCAAGACCGCCATCCGCGACGTGGACGGCACCGACGTCGCCTACGGCGACCTCGTCGCGCGGGTGGAGCGGCTGGCGGCGGGGCTCCACGCGCGGGGCGTGCGGGAGGGCGACACCGTCGCGTTCGCCCTGCCGAACAGCGCCCGCTACATCGCCCTGATCCTCGCCCTGGCGTCCCTCGGCGCCCGGTACGTGCCGCTCATGGGCGACTTCACGCCCGAGGAGACCGCCCGCGCCCTCGACCAGGCCCGGCCCGTGCTGCTCGTCGCGGCCCGCCCGCACCACGCCGCCGGGGCCGTGCCGGAGGTCGCGCCCGAGGCGCTGGAGGCCCCGGCGCCGCCCGCGCCGGTGCCCCCGGAGCCGTACGCGGGGCTGTTCCGGCAGCTGTGGACGTCCGGGTCGACGGGCTTCCCGAAGATGATGGTGTGGCGGCAGGACCGGTTCGTCACCGAGCGGCGCCGCTGGCTCGCCGACACCGGCATGACCGACGCCGACACGTACTACTGCCGCCACCCGCTCGACGTCGCGCACGCCACCGACCTGCACGTGTTCGCGGCGCTGCTCAGCGGGGCGCGGCTCGTGCTGGCCGACCCGGCGGCGCCCGCCGAGGCCCATCTGGAGCGGCTGCGCGCCGAACGGGCGACCGTGATGAGCGCCCTGCCCGGCCACTACGCGGACCTCGTCGAGGCCGCCGTGCGCGCCGGGGACGGCGGCGGACTGCCGGACCTGCGCAGGCCGCTGTGCGGCGGCGCCTATCTGCCGCCGGCCGTCGTCCGCGACGCCGCCGAGGTGTTGGGCGTCCGCATCCGGCAGATCTACGGCTCCACCGAGTTCGGCATCGCGCTCGGCAACATGGCCGACGAGGTGCAGACGAGCGGCGCCATGGTCCCCGTCGAAGGGGTGGGCGCCCGCGTCGCGCCGCTGTCGGACCGCGCGCCCGGCACGGGCGAGCTGGTGCTGCGCTCCGACTGCACCAGCGAGGGCTACCTCTTCGCGGACGAGGCGAACGCGCGGACCTTCCGGGACGGCGAGTTCTGGACCGGCGACGTGGCCGAGCGGCTGCCCGGCGGCGCGTTCCGGATCATCGGGCGGGTCACCGAGGTCCTCGCCACCCCGGCCGGGCCGCTCCTCGCGCCCGTCCTGGACGCCGAGATCGCCGACGCCTGCCCGGGCACGGCCGCCGTGGCGCTGCCCCTCGACCCGGGCGGCTTCACCGGCCGGGTCGCCGTGGCCGTGTGCCCCGCGCCCGACGCGGCGGCGCAGGACGTGGTCAAGCAGGTCGAGGCGCTCCTCGCGGGCCACGGCCTGGACGGGGCGGCGCACCTCGTGGACGCCATTCCGCGCACCCCCGTCGGCAAGGTGGACAAGCCGCGCCTGCGGACCCGCCTCGGCCTGGCCGGGAAGCGGTGAGAACCGGTGGACAGGACGGTGAGACAGCAGTGCTGACGTACGAACGGCGCGGCTCGGGCCCCGCGGTCGTCCTCGTGCCCGGACTGGGCGCCACCCGCGACTTCTTCGCCCCGGTGGCGGCCGACCTCGGCCGCGACCACACGGTCGTCGCGGTGGACCTGCCCGGCCACGGCGCGACCGCCCTCGGGGACGGCGCCGAACCGACCCTCCGCGACGCGGCGGCCGGGCTGCGCGCGGTCGTGGAGAGCCTGGGCCTGACCGACATCGCCCTCGTCGGCTGGTCGCTGGGCGCCACGGTCGCCTGGACGTACCTGGAGGAGTACGGGACCGGCGGGGTGCGCGCGCTGGTCTCCTGCGAGCAGACGCCGTGGTTGCTGGCCGACGGCGGCTGGGAGTACGCGGCGTTCGGCAGCCTCGACGCGGCCGCCGCGAAGGACCTGCTGGAACAGGTGCGGCAGGACCCCGCCGGCTTCGCCGAGAACCTGGTGCGCGGCTCCTTCGCGACCGGCTCCGAGCCCGACCCGGAGCTCGCCGCCGCCCTGGTGCGCAAGGCCCGCCGCACGGCGCCGGCCGCGCTCACGGGACTGCTCGCCGACGTCCTGCGGCAGGACTGGCGGGAGCGGGTCGGCTCGCTGGGCGTCCCCACCCTGCTCGTCCACGGCGCCCGCAGCGGCGTCTACCCGCCGGAGGTGGGGACCTGGCTCGCCAAGGCGGTCCCCGGCTCCCGGCTGGAAGTCTTCGAGGACTCCGGGCACCTCCCCTTCCTGGAGGAGCCGGACCGCTTCTGCGCGGCCGTCCGCGGCTTCCTGGCGCCCGCCGGGCCGGACACGGCCCCCGCCGGCCCCGGCACGGCAGCCGCCCCGAACGGCTCGACGCCCGCCCCGCACGACACGAACGGAAGGTGACGACCTCCATGTCCACATCCACCGAGCAGTTGGCGCAGCGGCTGTGCTGGATCTACCCGGACCGGGGCACCGTGCGCCAGCGCGCCGCCGAGGCCGACGCCATCTGGACCACGTACACGAAGATCGCCGCCGACTGCGGGCTGCGGATGTCCATCCACAAGTCCGAGGCGCTCGCCGCCGAGATGCTGGACGAGGGCGAGCCGCGGGTCTTCCTGGACGGCGAGCGGATCACCCCCGAGGACACCATCCTCGTCACGTCCCTGTGGTCGCTGCCGCACCAGGTGAACGAGGTGTGCAACCAGCTGTTCGCGTACTCGATCGTCGAGCAGGCCGGCTTCTACCTCCCGATCCACCCGCGCATGTCGTACATCACCACCGACAAGCTCGCCACGATGCTGTACCTGAAGGACAGCCCCGTGCGGCGCGTGCCGACCGTCCGGATCGGCACCGGGCGCGACGCGATCAGCCGCCACTACGAGCCGGCGCTCGCCAACCTGGAGTACCCGCTGCTGGTGAAGCCGGCCTACTGGGGCATGGGCATCGGCGTGTGCCTGGTGCGCAACGAGCACGAACTGCGCGGCGTCATCGGCCTCGCGGGCGGCGCCGACACGGCCCTGGTCGTCCAGCCGTACCTGGGCGAGGGCGTCGAGGACTGGCGCGTGTACGTCATCGACGGCGCCCCGCACACGGTCCTGCGGCGCATCCCGCAGGGCGCGTCCCTGACGGCGAACCTCGTCAACGGCGGCCGCCTGGAGTACCCGCCGGTGCCCGACGAGCTGAAGGGCGCCATCGACTACATCGCACGGCAGCTCGACATGCCGTACTTCGCGGCCGACTTCCTGTGGGACGGCAAGCAGTTCTGGCTCTCCGAGGTGGAGCCGGACGGGGCCTGCGGCTACGCGCCGACGGAGGAGGTCGCGGCCATCCAGAGGCCCGTCATCGAGGGCCGCTTCCGGGCGTACATCGCGGCGCACGCCCGGTGGATGGCCGAGCGGAAGGGGGGCGACGCCGCATGACCGCCACGACCGGAACCGAGACGGCGGGCACCGGGGCGGCCGGCACCGGGGCCGCGGCGGGATCCTCGGGCACCATCCCCGCCCAGCCCGGCGGCGGCGCGGTCGAGACGATCGGCCACCTGCCCTGGGAGGACGTCCTCGCGCAGGCCCGCGCCCTGGAGGACCGCGGCGGCGCGCCCGTGCCGCCCGGCGCGTCCCGCCTCACCGACCTGCCCGTGACCGGCCCGGACGAGATCCTGGCCGTCACCAGGACGGCCGCCGCGGGCCCCGGAGCCGTCCTGATGTCCAGCGGCGGCACCACCGGCCGCCCCAAGCTCACCTATGTGCCCTACCACCAGGCGGTGGACCGGCTCCTGGAGCAGTGGCGCCCGCTGTCACCCGACAGTGTGATGCTGAACCTCTTCAACCCGGGCCGCATGTGGGCCTCCCACTACTACATGCAGACCTTCGCGGAGCGCTGCCGCTGCACGGTCATCCCGTCCGGACCGTTCGCGCCGGACGACGTGGCGAACTGGGTGCCGATGCTGAAGGAGGTCGGCGTGGACACCCTGTGCGGCACCCCCACCGCACTCGCCGACTTCGCGGAGGGCCTGCTCGCCGCCGGGGAGACCCTGCCGGTCACCACGGTCATCTGGATGGCCGAGCCGTGGACGGAGGCCAAGCACCGCGTCGTGGTGAAGGCCCTCCCCGAGGCGGGCTTCTGGGCCAACTACGGCTCCGTCGAGACGTACATCATCGGCACCAACACCCCCGCCTGCGACCTCCAGACCGTGCATCTGATGCCCGACCAGGTGCTGGAACTGGAGGAGAAGGGCGCGCTGCTGACCCGGCGCGGCACCGGCTGGACCATGCCCGCCGTCCGCTACCGGCTCGGCGACCGGCTCGCCCGCGCCGAGTGCCGCTGCGGCCGCCCCGACGCGCTGCGGGTGGTCGGCAGGGCCGACGACTCGGTCAGCCTGCGCAGCGCCCTGTTCAGCGTCGGCGACGTGATGCGGCACGCGCGGACGTTCCCCGGCGTGGACGAGGCGCAGCTGGTCCTCACCCGCTCCACCGACGATCTGAAGGCCGCGACCGCGCTGACCCTGGAGTACACCGGGGACGCCGAACCCGACGCCGTACGGGACCACCTCACCGCCGAGTTCTACCACCTGGCCGCCGTGCACCACCGGTTCCCGGGCGCGATCACGGCCCGGCGGGTGGGCAGACTGAGCCGGGTGGAGCGCACCAACAAGGTGCCGCCGGCCGTGTGGAGGGATTGAGTGACCCCGGTGCAGCAGGAGACCGACCGCCGGAGCGGATGGCGGGCAAGCCCGTGGACGAGCCTGATCGTGCTCGCCCTCGGCTTCTTCCTGACGATGCTCGACGTGTCCATCGTCAACATCGCCATCCCCGACATCCGCGACGACTTAGGCGCGTCGCTGTCGGACGTCCTCTGGGCGGTCAACGCCTACGTCCTGGTGGTGGCGGTGCTGCTGATCACCGCCGGACGGCTCGGCGATCTGTACGGCCCGCGCCGGCTGTTCCTCGCCGGCGTGGTCGTCTTCACGGTGTTCAGCCTGGCCTGCGGCCTGGCGCGCGACCCCGGGGAGCTGATCGCCGCGCGGGCCTTCCAGGGCCTGGGCGCCGCGCTCCTGCTGCCCCAGACCATGGCGATGATCGTCAGCCTGTTCCCCGCGGAGCGGCGCGGTCTCGCCCTGGGCGTCTGGGGGGCCGTCGGCGGTGTCGCCGCCGTCGTCGGCCCCTCCCTGGGCGGACTGCTGGTCACCGCCCTGGGCTGGGAGTGGATCTTCCTCGTGAACGTCCCGGTCGGTGTCGCGGCGGTCGTGCTGACCCTGCTGGCCGTGCCCGACCTGCGGTTCGACCGGCGGCACCGGCTCGACTGGGGCGGGATCGCCCTCGCCTCGGCGGGCCTGTTCTGCCTGACGTTCCCGCTCATGGAGGGCGAGCGGTTCGACTGGGCGTGGTGGATCCTGGCGCTGCTCGGCGCGGCCGTACTGACCGGCGCCGCCTTCTACGCGCAGCAGCGCCGCCGCCAGGACGCCGAACCGCTGGTGCCGTTCGCGCTGTTCCGGGACGGCGACTACCGGGCGATGATCGTGGTCGCCGCGTCCGTGGCGTTCGGGATCATCGGGCTGATGCTGCTGCTCACCCTGTTCTTCCAGTCCGCGCTGGGCTTCAGCGCCCTGAGCGCGGGTCTGGCGCTCGCCCCGCCCGCGGTGATCTCGACGGTGCTCGCGCCCTTCGCGGGCCGCCTCACCGACCGGTTCGACGCGAAGGCGATCCTGCTGGCCGGGCTGCTCCTGACCGCCGCGGGCATGGTCTGGACCGCGGCGATCATGGAGGTCGGCGCCGCGTGGGCGGCGTTCCTGCCGCCGATGATCGTCATCGGCCTCGGCAACGGCCTGCTGATCGCGCCCATGGCGGCCGTCGCCATGCGCGGGATGCCGCCGCAGCTGGCGGGCGCCGCGTCCGGGGTGCTGAACACCGTGCGGCAGCTGGGGCCCGTCACCGCCGTGACCCTGGTCGGCCTGCTGGTCCAGCGGCGGGTGCCGGGCGGTGAGGCCGCGTCGGCCGCCGAGTACGCCGACACCCTCCAGCTGGGCATGGCCCTGCCGATCGCCGCCATCGTCGTCGGCGCCGTCGCCTGCGGGCCGGGGGCGCTGCGCGCCCTGGTGGCCGGCCCGCGCCGGGAGGCGCCGTGACGCCGTAGCCCGCGGCCGGGGCGGGGCGCGGTCATCCCGGCCGCGCCCCGCCCCGGTCCGGGGCCGTCGCTCCAGGCCCGGGGCCCGGTCCGGCCCCCGGTGCCCGGCCGGGTGCGGCCTGACGCCCGCCGCCGGGGCCGTCAGGGCCCGCCGTCCGCCGTCCGCTGTTCCGATCGAGCCGTGTTTCAGGAGGCACCGCCCCATGAGCAAGGAAACGTTCCCCGCGGACTACTCCGGGCAGCGGGCGAGCACGCTGCCGTACGGGCGCTACCGCCCCGCCCCCGAGGTCGACCTGCCCGACAGGGCCTGGCCCACGCGCCGCATCACCAAGGCGCCGCGCTGGCTCTCGACCGACCTGCGCGACGGCAACCAGGCCCTGCCCACCCCCATGGACCTCGACCGCAAGACCCGGCTGTTCCGGCTCCTGGTCGAGCTGGGCTACAAGGAGATCGAGGTCGGCTTCCCCGCCGCCAGCGAAACGGAGTTCGCCTTCGTCCGCAGCCTGATCGAGAACGACGAGATACCCGACGACGTCCTCATCCAGGTCATCGTCCCCGCGCGGGAAGCGCTCATCAGACGCACCTTCGACGCGCTGGCCGGCGCCCCGCGGGCCATCGCCCACCTGTACAACTCCACCTCGCCCGCGCAGCGGCGCGTCGTCTTCGGCATGGAGCGGGCCGAGGTGGAGAAGCTCGCCGTGGACCACGCGCGGCTGTGCCGCGACCTCGCCGAGGCCCATCCGGGCACGATCGGCTTCCAGTACAGCCCCGAGTCGTTCTCGCAGACCGAACTCGACTTCGCGCTCCAGATCTGCGAGTCCGTCATGGACGTCTGGGAGCCCGGGGAGAACCGCGAGATCATCCTCAACCTCCCCTCCACCGTGGAGTGCTCGACGCCGAACGTCTTCGCCGACCAGGTCGAGTGGATGAGCCGGAACCTGTCCCGCCGGGAGCACGTGTGCCTCTCCCTGCACCCGCACAACGACCGGGGCACCGGCGTCGCCTCCGCCGAACTGGGCCTCCTCGCGGGCGCCGACCGCGTCGAGGGCTGCCTCTTCGGCAACGGCGAGCGCACCGGCAACGTCTGCCTGACGATCCTCGCGCTGAACCTGATGAGCCAGGGCGTCGACCCGCAGATCGACTTCTCCGACATCGACGCCGTCCGGCACGTCGTGGAGACCTGCACCGGCATGCGCGTGCCCGAGCGCTACCCGTACGCGGGCGACCTCGTCCACACCTCGTTCTCCGGCTCCCACCAGGACGCCATCAACAAGGGCCTGCGCGCCCTGGAGCGGGACGCCGCCGAGAAGGGCGTGCCGCGCGACGCGTACCCGTGGGACGTGCCCTACCTGCCGATCGACCCGAAGGACATCGGCCGCTCGTACCAGGCGATCATCCGCGTCAACAGCCAGTCGGGGAAGGGCGGTGTGGACTACCTGCTGTCCACCGGGTACGGGCTGAAGCTGCCGAGGGGCCTGCAGACGGAGGTGGCCGCGCTGGTGCAGCGGATCACCGACGGGGAGGGCCGGGAGGTCGCCCCGGACGAGCTGTGGAGCCTGTTCCGGGCGGAGTACCTGCCCGAGCGCCCGCGCCTGGCCCTGCTGGGCCACCGGATCGCGCCGGGGGAGCGGGGGCAGACCACGCTGAAGGCGGAGATCGCCGTGGACGGCGAGTCGCGGGCGCTGAGCGGAGCCGGCCCCGACCTGCTGGCCGCGTTCGCCGACGCGCTCGCCGAGACGGGCGTGGAGCCGGTCGTGCTGGAGCACGGCGAGCAGGAAGCCACCCTCGACGGCACGTCCGGCACGATGGCGTACGTCAGGTGCCGCGTCGGCCGCGACGCCTTCTGGGGCTGCGGCTTCGGGCCCGACGCGCCGACGGCGTCGCTGCGGGCCCTGTGCGCGGCGCTCCACCGCCACGACCGCGCGCGGTGACACGCGACGGGGGAGCGGCACGGGCGCCGCGCGCGGGGCGGGCCGACGGGCCGGGCGGCCGCGCCGCCGGCGCGGGGCGTCCGGTGGTGCGTGCGCTGACGCTGGACGGGATGTTCGCCGCGGCGGCCCGCCGCCACCCGGACGCGGTCGCCGTACGGGAGGGCAGGCGCGTCCTGACGTACGGGAGGGCCGAGGAGCGGGCCGCGCGCCTCGCCTCGGCGCTGGTGCGGTACGGGCTGCAGCTGGGCGACCCGGTCGTCGTGCACTGCGCCGACCACCGGCAGGCGGTCGTGGCGCAGCTGGCCGTGCTGAAGGCCGGCGGGGTGTGCGTGCCCGTACCGCCGGACGTACGCGGCCCGGCGGCGCTGCGGGTGTCGGCGCTGACGGGGGCGCGGGCGGTGCTGTGCGGGGGCTTCGCGCTGCCGCTGTGGCGCCACCACGAGCTGGTCGTCGACCTCGACGACGCCGAGGTGTGGCGGCGGGTGTGCGCGCTGGAGCCGGAGCCGTCGCTGCCGCACTCGGCGCCCGTGGACGCTGCCTACCTGCTGGTCCCGGCCGCCGAGGCGAACGGTTACCTGACGGACCACCGGGCGTGGCAGTACCACCTGTCGACCCGCGTCCGGGCCGCCGGGACCGCCGGGCAGGCGCTCACCGCCACCCGCGGGCCGGGCACGCCGGCGGCCCTGTCGGCGCTGTGGTGGGCGGTCGCGGGCGGCGGCACGTACGTCCCGTGGCGCCCCGGCCTGCCCGTGCCGGCGGCCGGGCCCGCGGGGGCGGCGGGCGGCCGGGTGGGGGTGTTCTCGCCCGAGGAGTACGCCCGCGTCCTGAAGGCCGTACGGGGCGGGAACGGCCCGCGGGCCCTGGAGGCGGCGCGGAGCGCGGTGGGCGCGCGGGACGTGCGGGGCTCCGGGGCCGTGCCGGGCGGGCTGCCGCTCGCGGCGACGGTGGTGCTGGGCGGGGCGTGCCCGCCGGAGCTGGTCGCGCACCACTTCGACGTCCTGCCCGGGGTGCGGCTGCGTGCCGAGTTCGCCCCGGCGGGCGGTGCGCTGCCGTGGACGGCGCGGGACCTGTCGCCGCTGGCCGACGGGGACGCGTCCGGCGTCGGGGTCGGCCGGGCGCTGCCGCACGTGCGGGTGTGGGCCGTGGACGGGGACGGTGCGCCGCTGCCGCCCGGATGGGTGGGCGAGCTGGTGGCGTCGGGCCCGGCGGTGCCGTACGAGAGCCTGCGGGCCGGCCTGCTGCCTCCCGGCGACGGGGGCGCGGAGCCGATGCGCTCGTCGTGGCTGGGCCTGCGCCGCGCCGACGGCAGGGTGGAGGTCACGGGGCGCGGCGGCGCCCACCGGGCCGGTGCGGCACCGGCGCGGCAGGCGGTGGGCGCGGGCTGAGACGCGGACCGGGTCGGCTCAGGGCGCCGGGCCGGGGCGGCTCAGAGCCCGGACCGGGGTGATGGACGTGCGGACCGGGGCGCGGCCCGTGGACCGCGCCCCGGCCGCCCGCGTGTCCGCTCAGGACGCCTGGGCCGTGCTGTACAGCGCCTGGGCGTCGTTGCCGAAGTACGGGCCGAACATGCGGTTCGGCAGGAACGTGTAGCCGAAGCTGTTCACCGACACCTGGAGCCCCGTCCCCGACGCCTCGCTGAAGCCCGTGAACCACGGGCCGCCGCTGGAGCCGCCGGTCATGTTGCAGCCCAGGCTGTGGTCCTGCGAGAAGAGGAAGTCCTTGGAGGAGTTCCCGGCGCAGTAGATCAGCTTGGACCCGTCGTACGGGGAGGCCGCCGGGAACCCGAAGGCGTACATCGCCTTGTTGTACCCGCCGTTGAACTGCACGCCCTGCGCGCCGGTGACGGCCGTCAGCCTCTGGCCGTTCAGCGGGGCGAGGACGGCGGCGCCCACGTCGTGGTTGATGTCCTCGCTCGCCTCCCACTGCGGCGTGGTGAGCGTCCTGGTCGCGGTCCACTGGCCGTACGGCGCCTGCCCGTCGGCGTACGCCGGGACGAAGACCCAGTTGGTGTGCCAGCTGCCCTGGTACTTCACGCAGTGCCCGGCCGTGAGGACGGTGGACTGGTTCTGGCTGGTCACGGCGTTGGCGGAGCAGGACGCCGTGCGCCCGTCGAAGGTGAAGAAGACGCGCCCGGAGGTCTTCACGACCGCGCCGCCGCCGGTCCAGGCGCCGCCCGCCTGCGGAAACGCGAGCGTGCCGAGGGGACCGGAGGCGGGCGTGGGGGCGACCGTCCTCGTCGGCCCGTCCGGTTTCGGCGCCTTCAGCTTGCCGAGCTGCGCGGGGGTGAGGCGCAGGTCGAGCGGGGTGGCGGCGCGCATCCGCTCCGGCGTCCAGAACCGGGCCGCGCCCCGCTGCTCGGCGGCGGGCACCGAACGCGCGGCGACGGCGTCCCCGGCCGCGGGGGCCGGGCCGGGAGCGGGGGCGGCGGTGGCCGGGGCGGCGGCCAGGGCGCCGGTCACGAGGGCTGCCGTGGTGAGCAGAGCGGCCGCGGGCGAGCGATGACGCTTCACACGTGTCTCCTTCTGCCGCGCCCGGACGACCGTCGACGGCCGCCCGGGCAGGGGGCGGTGGGGGGATCGCGGTACGGGTTCGAGCTGCGTGCCTCGCCTGATGAGACGAGGAGCAGAGTGCCACGCCCACCACGGATTGTCAGGAGCGCGTCACCACTTGTTCACTGGCCGGTCAGCGGTTTGGCGAAACACCGGCTGTCCTCGTGGTGCCGGTACAGGCCGAACTTGGCGCACGGCTCGTATCCGCTCGACAGGTACAGCGCGATGGCCTCCGGCTGCTTGGTGCCGGTCTCCAGGACCATGCGGCGCCGCCCGGCCGCGCGGGCGTCCTCCTCCAGGCGGGCCAGGATGCGGCGGGCCAGGCCCAGGCCGCGCGCCTCGCGCACGACGAACATCCGCTTCAGCTCGGCGTCGCCGTCCTCGTAGCCCTCGCCGTTGGCGTCCATGGCGCGCCAGCCGCCCGTCGCGACGGGGCGGTCGAGCGCGTCGTACGCCATCAGGTACAGGCCGCGCGGCGGCTGGAACATGGCCGGATCGAGCGGGGTCTCGTCCCCCTCGCCGTCGTACCGCTCGGCGTACTCGAGCTGGACCTCGTCGTTGAGCTTGACGGCGTCGGGGTGGTCGAACGGCATCGGGCGTATATTCATGCGGGGCATCGTACTTCTATGCAGGAGGCGGGTGTGGGTCTGTCGTATTGTGCCGGGATGCTCACTGTCACCACCGCCAATGTCAACGGACTCCGCGCCGCCGCGAAGAAGGGCTTCGTGGAGTGGCTGGCCGGGACGGCCGCCGATGTGCTGTGCCTCCAGGAGGTGCGGGCCGAGGAGTCCCAGCTGCCCGAGGCGGTACGGGCGCCCGAGGGCTGGTACGCATACCACGCCCCGGCCGCCGCGAAGGGCCGCGCGGGTGTGTCCCTGTACACGCGGCGGGAGCCGGACGCGGTGCGGGTCGGCTTCGGGGTGGACGAGTTCGCCGCGTCGGGCCGCTACCTGGAGGCCGACCTTCCCGGCGTGACGGTGGCGAGCCTGTACCTGCCGTCCGGGGAGGTCGGCACGGAGCGGCAGGACGAGAAGATCCGCTTCATGGACGCGTTCCTGCCGTACCTGAAGGGGCTGAAGGAGCGCGCGGCCGCCGACGGGCGGGAGGTGCTGGTGTGCGGCGACTGGAACATCGCGCACCGCGAGGCGGACCTGAAGAACTGGCGGGCCAACCGCAACAGCTCGGGCTTCCTGCCGGAGGAGCGGGAGTGGTTCGGCCGGGTCGTCGACGAGGCGGGGTACGTGGACGTGGTCCGCGCCCTGCACCCGGACCAGGCGGGCCCGTACTCCTGGTGGTCGTACCGGGGCCGGGCGTTCGACAACGACTCGGGCTGGCGCATCGACTACCACATGGCCACGCCGGGCCTGGCGTCCCGCGCGCTGAAGGCGTGGGTGGAGCGCGCCGAGTCCCACCCGGCCCGCTGGTCGGACCACGCCCCGGTGACGGCGGTGTACGGCACCTGAGCCCCGGCGGCCCGCGGGTGGCTCAGCCGAGCCAGTGCTGCCAGCGGGGCGCGGGCGGCGCGCAGCGCCCGGAGGCGACCAGGTCCTGGTAGGCCTGCTCGTCCAGGTCCTCCCAGGTCACGTCCTCCCCGTCGACGGGCAAGGGCTCCCCGGAGCCGTCGGTGAACGCGACGACGGTGACCTCGCAGCCGGGCGGGCGCACGGTCTGCCCGGCATGCCACGCGAAGGCGACGAGGGCGGCGACGCACCACCAGGCGAGCGGTATCCGGGGACGTTGGCTGAGTTCCACCGCCGCATCGTAGGCCCCGCCTCACGACCGCCCCCGGACCGCCCGCTCGGCCGTCCGGCAGCGGGGACAGGGGCGGAAAGGTCCCCCCGCTCCCACGCCCCGCCCCGTAAGACGGCCAACGCGGCGCAGTCGGCACACCCGCCGACAGGCGCCGGCCACCGCTGGGGCAGCGGGAGGTCCGCCATCACCTCCGAGTGGCTCCACGTCTCGTCGTTCATCTCGCTCCTCGGTCGTCGGACCCCGTGCCTTTACGTTCGGTCGGCCACCGGCCGCGCAGTAGGGGCATCGATAGGGGCAAGTGGTGTCCTGCCGGCTCAACTCCCCGTCCGGGCAGGGGGACGGGGGCATGATGGGCTCATGGCCATCGGGGAGTTGATCAGGGACCTGCGGAAGGCCCGCGGCTGGTCCCAAGGGCGGCTGGCTTCGGAGATCAACGCGGAGTTCGGTACGAACCTCGACCGGGAGTATGTGAGCCGCTGGGAACGTTGCAAGGTGTCACCCGGGCCCTACTACCTCCGTTGTCTGTCGGCCGTCCTCGACGTGCCGCTAGCCGTGCTTGAGGGTGAAGTGAAGCGCCGTACGTTCATCAACGATGTCGCCGCAGCCGCCATAGCCCCCTTCGTGGCGTCCGACCTGCTCAGCGCGGGGTTCGCCGCGCGGCTCGGCAAGGGGCCGTCCCCTGACGACTGGGAGGCGAAGCTCGCCACGTACGGGACCGAGTACATGAGCCTCGGCGCCGCCGACATCCAGCGTCGGGTGGCGGGTGAGCTGGTGGTGGTGCAGCAGCAGGCGGACAGCCCCCGGCTGTGGTCGGTCGCCGCGCGGCTCATGACCCTGTACGCCAAGACGTTCCCCGGCTCCGACGGCACCAGGGCGGTCAACTGGTACCGCATGGCCGCCCGTGCCGCCGACGAGTCCGGGGACGCCGACGCACGGGTGTGGGTCCGGGGCCGGGCCGCCATCGCGCTCGGGTACGAGGGCGCTGCCCTCGGCGTCGCGGACATGCTGGCCGACCAGGCCATGGCCATCAGCGACCGGCCGTCGCTCGGCCTGCTGAACGCCGTCTTCGGCAAGGCGCACGCCGCCGCCCTCCGGGGCGACGCGGACACGGCGCGGCGGCTCATGGACGAGGGCCGCCGCGTGTTCGACAAGGCGGGTTCGTACGAGCGGACCAGCGACTACGCGGTGCCGTGGTGGCGGCTGAACGTCTTCGTCTCCCTGCTCGCCGCCCGCCTCGGCGACGAAGCCACGGCGGTGGCGGCCCAGGACGCCGCCCGCCGCGAACTGCCCGCCGAACTGCCCCGCTTCGCCACGCACCTGGACCTCCACCGCGGCCTCATGCTCGCCCGATCCGGGGACGTGTCCGGGGGAGTGGCCCAGGCCCGCGCCGCCCTCGACGCCCTGCCCCCGGACAAGCACTCCCTCACCCTGCGCCTGCTGATGGCCGAGGTGGAGCGGGCTTGAGGGCGTCGAGCTGCGCCCGGCCGGTCCGCGGAACGCGTTCCGGTGGCAGTCGCCGGTGGGGCGGCGAAGTCACCGCAGCCGTGCCCCGGTCGGGAGCCCGCGCCCTCTGACTTCTGCAGGGACGTCCGCCATCTGGAGTATCGTACTGATGGCGGAGCGTTACTGCTCCGGCACACGTAGGTGATCTCGCTCGCGGGGCATCACTGTTCCCGCGCGGCCGGCACTAGAGGAGCGCAATCTCCCGTGGTAGACGTTCATCCCCGCTGCGCTTTCGTGCGGGATGTGGCCCTGCCCCCGCGCCGGGGCGGCGAGGGCTGCGCGGCGTCCGTCCGTGAGCGAGGGTGGTAACCGCATGGTAGGGAGCGAGCTCAACCCCTCCGATCACCCGAAGAAGGAGGTCCGCCGCGCCTTGGAGCGGTGGACGGGCGAGGGGTGGACATTACGCAAGGAGGCGCATTGGGGTCGGCTGTACTGCCCGTGTGAAGCGCGGTGCACCACCATCCCGATCTCCGGCTCGCCCCAGAATGAAGGGGCGCACGCGCGTCGAATAAACCGGATGGCATCCCGTTGCCCCCTGCCGCCGGACGCGGTGAATCGCAGCCTCGCCGGGCGGCCGCGCGACTAGCGGCTGGAACGTTTGTCCATATTTCACACGATTCTCTTGTTGACGAAAGTCAACGGGTCTGCGACTGTGGCGAAGGACTAGGGGGCCCAACCATGGACTACGACTTCACCTTTGTCGTCTCCGGCGTGGACGTGGATGACCAAGCAGCCGTCGCATCCTTGGAAGAGAGGTGCGACGCACTGTTGGCCCGAGCCGGCGGCGTGGACCTGCTCAGCATCACCGGCTCCGGCGCCTCGGCCTTCGAAGCGGCGCTGAACGCCGTGTCCTCCGCCCGCGCGGCCGTTCCGCAACTGAGGGTGTGCCGACTCGACCGTGACCTGGTCGGTGTCCACGAGATCGCCGAGCGGACCGGGCGCACGCGGCAGAACGTCAGTCAGTGGATCGCCGGCGCCCGCAAGGGGCAGGGTGACCCGTTTCCGGCCGCCGAGGGCACCGTGGGCAGATCGCAGGCCTGGCTGTGGAGCGAGGTCAACCAGTGGCTCGCTGCCCACGGTCTCGACGACGGCGCCGCGTACCCGACGCGTGCCGAGATGGCCGAGATCGACGTCGCCCTCGCCAACGCCGTCACGCTGCACTTCACGGTCGCTGACACACCGGGCTTCGACGCTGGGCGGGACAGGGTGGTGCAGGAGCTCGAAAGCAAGCACCTCTCACGGTTCATGAAGTACCTGGCCGGCCTCGATCTGACGACCGGCGAGCGAGGAGCCCATGTGCTGCTCGTCGCCGACGCGGGGGAGCCTGCGCACGGGGTGATGGAATGCGTGTCGAGCTTCGCCCATGACGTGATCCTCGTGACAGCGACGGACCAGTTCACGGCCACCGTTCTGTCCACGCGCGCTCCCCTGCGGCCGACCCCCGTCATCACCGTCCCTCAGGAGTCGACAGTCGGTGACTGGCTGCGCCTGGTGCAGGAGAACCCTCAAGCGGCGTTCGCCCCTGAGGGTTCGGAGGCGGTCGAGAAGGAAGTCCCCACCATTCGGCGCCGCCTCGCCATCGCCGCGTAGGCGCCGCAGCGAAAGCGGCTCTGAGGCCGTACGGGCTGATGTCGTGTCGGCGCGGGCGCGGGGCGGGCGTGCCGTGACGATGTGGCGCGCTTCAGGTGGCATGTTGGCCGGGTGATCGCTGGGGCTCTCGCTGTCGTGTTCGCGTTGCTCGCCGGAGGCGGTGCCGGTCCCGGAGGCGGTGCCGGTCCCGGCGGGGGTGATGTCGTCGTCACCGAGCAGGCCTCCCGGCGGGTCGTCGTGTACGACGGGGCCCGGCGGGTGTGGGGGCCGCCCGCCGAGCGGTGGGCGTTCTCGCCGCTCGGGGACCCCCGGTACGCCGATCTCGTGCCCGAGCGCAGCTGGGTGCACCCCGACGAGGCCAAGGTGCGGCGATGGCGGGGGCGCACCTATCTGCTGACCACCGCGTCGTACGGGTTCGCCGCCGTCGTCGCCTACCCGTCAGGTGACCGCTACTGGGCCGCCGCGCTCGCGCCCGGCACCCTCCGCGTCAACCCGCACAGCGCGGAACTGCTGCCCGACGGCTCCGTCGTGGTCGCCGGCAGCACCGGGGACCTCGTCCGGCGGTACGAGGCGCCGCCCGGCCGCCGGTACGCGGACTTCCGCCTCGACGACGCCCATGGCGTGCAGTGGGACGAGCGGCTGCGCGTCCTGTGGGCGCTCGGCCGGGACCGGCTCGTCGCCCTGCGGCCGTACGGGAGCGGGCTGCGCCAGGTGGACGCGGTGCCGCTGCCCAGCCGGGGCGGCCACGACCTCGGCCAGGTCGCCCGCGACCCCGACCGGCTCTGGGTCACCACCAACACGGCCGTCTACCAGTACGTCAAGAGCCGCCGCGCCTTCGTGCGGGACGCCCGTGTCAGCCGCCCCCTCGTGAAGGCCGTCGGCGACGACCCGCTCACCGGCCGGGTCCTGTCCACCGCCCCCGAACCGGGCCTCGCCGAGCCCTGGTGGACGACCACCGTCGACGTCCACCCCTCGGGCGCCCACCGGCTGCCGGGCGGCGGGATCTACAAGGCCCGCTGGTGGCGCCCCCTCCCGTACCCGCCGTACCCGTCCTGAGCGCCCCGGCGGCCGCTCCGGGGTCCGGGGAACTTTCCCGGTGCGCGGCGGTGTTCTCCGACACGTGACGTGCGCGGCGCGAGTGGCTGGGGGAACGAGGCGTGATCGCTGAGCAGTTGACGGGCGGACAGTGGTGGATCGTGGCGCTCGCCGTGTCCGCGCTGGTCCCTGTGGCGTTCTTCTTCTGCCTCAGGAGTACCAAGGGCGCGGTGCTCTCCCTGCTCGTACCCGCCATCGGGGCGTTCTCCGTCGTCGGCCTCAGCACCGGGCAGGGCGGCGGGGAGAGGGAGGCGCTCGTCATCCACAGCGTGTCGATGCTGGCCCTGGCCCTCACGGTGACCGCTCTCAGGCCGGAGGTCGTCCGGTACGCGGAGCTGACCCGGCGCGGCGAGGAGTACGAGGCCCCCAAGTGGAAGATCAACCTCTACGCGGTGCTCACCCTGGCGTTCGCGATCGGCCTGATGGTCCTGCTGCTGGCGTGAGGGCGTGCCGTACGGGTACGTGCCCGGCGTCCACCGCCCCGTACCCGTACCGCCGTGCGACCCTCAGCCGCCGCTCAGTTCGCGCAGCCTGCGGTCCAGCGCCAGCGACAGCTCCGCGTCCACCACGCTCTTGGCCAGCGGGCGCAGGCGCTTCGCGTCCTGGTCGCGGGCGTGCTCGTGCAGCAGGTCCGTGAACAGCTTCGCCAGCGCGTCCGCGTGGGTGCGCACGTCCCGCGCCGCGCCCAGCACCGCCGCCAGCGGCACGCCCTCCCGCACCAGCGCCGACGACACGTCCAGCAGCCGGCGGCTCACATGGACGATCAGCTCGCCGTCCATCGCGAGATAGCCCAGGTCCAGCGCGGCGGCGAAGTTCTCCGCGGTGACCTGGTCGCCGAAGTGGTCGGCCAGCTGCTCCGGCGTGAGCCGTACGGGCTCCTCCTCCGTCGGCTCGCCGAGCCCCAGCACCTCGCCCACGTCCCGGCCGCTCTCGAACGCGGCGGCCAGGTCCGCGATGCCGTTCAGCGTGTGGCCGCGCTCCAGCAGCGCGGCGATCGTCCGCAGCCGCGCCAGGTGGTGCGGGCCGTACCAGGCGATGCGGCCCTCGCGGCGCGGCGGCGGTATCAGCCCGCGCTCACGATAGAAGCGGAGCGTCCGGGGGGTGATGCCGGCCGCCTCGGCCAGCTCCTCCATGCGGTACTCACGGTCCTCACCCTCGTTCGCCACGCCCGCAAGCCTATGTCGTACCAGGGGTAACTTCCTCGTCCCGACCTCTACCGCTCAGTAGGGAGCTGTCCTACCCTCCCAACAGTGCCAGTGATTGCTGGCAGAGTCTTGGGAGGCGGCATGAGCGACCACGCGCGCGAACATGTACGAGTGGCGGTGATCGGTTCCGGTTTCGGCGGCCTCGGCGCCGCCGTCCGGCTCCGCCGCGAGGGGATCACCGACTTCGTCGTCCTGGAGCGGTCCGACTCGGTGGGCGGCACCTGGCGCGACAACAGCTACCCCGGTTGCGCCTGCGACGTCCCGTCGCACCTGTACTCGTTCTCCTTCGCGCCCAACCCCGACTGGCCCCGCACCTTCTCCGGGCAGCCCCACATCCGCGCGTATCTGGAGCGGGTCACCGACACCTTCGGGCTGCGCCCCCACCTCCGCCTCGGCCACGAGGTGCTGATGGCGCGCTGGGACGCGGACGCGCTGCGCTGGGAGATCGAGACCTCGCGCGGCACCCTCACCGCCGACATGGTCGTCTCCGCCACCGGCCCGCTCTCCGACCCCCGGATCCCGGACGTGCCCGGCCTCGACGGCTTCCGCGAGGCGGGCGGCACGGTCTTCCACTCGGCCCGCTGGGACCACGACCAGGACCTGACCGGCAAGCGCGTCGCGATGATCGGCACCGGTGCCTCCGCCATCCAGATCGTCCCCTCCATCCAGCCGAAGGTCGGCCGCCTCACCCTCTTCCAGCGCACCCCGCCGTGGGTGATGCCCCGCATCGACCGGGCGGTGACCGCGCCCGAGCGCTGGCTCCACCGGCAGCTGCCCTTCACCGGCAAGGCCCGCCGGGGCATCCTGTGGGGCATTCGCGAGCTCCAGGTCGGCGCGTTCACCAAGCGGCCCGAGGTGCTGTCCCTCGTCGAGGCGCTCGCCAAGGCGAACATGCACCGCGCCGTCAAGGACCCGGCCCTGCGCGCGAAGCTGACCCCCTCGTACCGGATCGGCTGCAAGCGCATCCTCCTGTCCAACGACTACTATCCGGCCGTCGCCCGCCCCAATGTGGACGTCGTCGCCGCCGGCCTGTCCGAGGTGCGCGGCCGGACCGTCGTCGGCGCGGACGGCACCGAGGCCGAGGTCGACGTGATCATCTTCGGGACCGGATTCCACGTCACCGACATGCCGATCGCGCAGCGCGTCGTCGGCGCCGAGGGCATCACGCTCGCCGAGGCGTGGAAGGACGGCATGGAGGCGCTGCGCGGCGCGACCGCCGCCGGGTTCCCCAACTTCATGACGGTCATCGGCCCCAACACCGGGCTCGGGAACTCCTCGATGATCCTCATGATCGAGTCGCAGCTGAACTACATGGCCGACTTCGTCCGCCAGCTGGACCTCCTCGGCGGCGGCCGCGCCCTCGCCCCGCGCCCCTCCGCCGTCGCCGCGTGGAACCGGCGGGTGCAGGCGCGGATGGAGCGCACCGTGTGGAAGTCCGGCGGCTGCGACAGCTGGTACCTCGACGCCAACGGCCGCAACACGACCCTGTGGCCGGGCACCACGTCCGAATTCCGGCGCGCGACGCGCGTGGTGGACCTCGGGGAGTACGAGGTGGTCCGCCCGCCCGGCGAGGCCGCGGGACCGGGCGCGGCGGGCACTGCGGCCGCGGCGTCCGGAACCGGCTCAGCGCCCCGCACCGGCTCCGGCAAGGCGCCGCGCGGCCGCGAGGGGGCGGCGGCGTGAAGACCACCCCGTACGCGGCGGCCACGCCCCGCACCCTGACCGCCGTCTCCACCGACGGCCAGTCCCTGCACGTCGAGGTGTACGGCCCCGAGGGCGCCCCCGCGGTCGTCCTGGCCCACGGGTGGACCTGCTCCACCGACTTCTGGGCCGCGCAGGTGCGGGACCTCGCCACCGACCACCGGGTCGTCGTCTACGACCAGCGCGGCCACGGCGCGACCCCGCCCGCCGCCGGACCGTCCGGCTACAGCACCCGCGCGCTGGCCGACGACCTGGAGGCGGTGCTCACCGCCACGCTCGCGCCCGGCGAGAAGGCCGTGCTGGCAGGGCACTCCATGGGCGGGATGACCCTGATGGCGGCCGCCTCCCGCCCCGCGCTGCGCGCCCACGCCGCGGCCGTCCTGCTGTGCAGCACCGGACCGTCCCGCCTGGTCCCCGAGGCGCTCGTCCTCCCGCTGCGCGCGGGCGCGCTGCGGACCCGGATCACCGGCGCGATCCTCGGTGCCCGCGCCCCGCTCGGGCCCGTCACGCCCGTGTCGAAGGCGATCCTCAAGTACGCCACGATGGGGCCCGGTTCGGCGCCGGACAGGGTCGCCGAGTGCGCCAGGATCGTGCACGCCTGCCCGCGCGCCGTGCGGGTCGCCTGGTCGCATGTGCTCGCCGGGCTCGACCTGGAGGCGGGCGTGCGGGAGCTGGACGTGCCGACCGTGGTGGTCGCGGGCACCGCCGACCGGCTCACCCCGCCCGTCCACGCCCGCGCCCTCGCCGACGCCCTGCCGCAGTGCGTGGGCCTCGACATCCTGCCGGGCATCGGGCACATGACGCCCGTGGAGGCACCCGAGGCCGTGACGGCACGGCTGCGGGAGCTGACCGCGACGTATCTGCGGGACGCGGAGACCTCTCGTACCGCCGCCGGGCCGGAGGCCGAGCGGGACCGGGCCGTGCCCGCCCCCCGCACCGAAACCCCGCGCGACACCGACACCACGCCTCAGGCCGACACCAAGTCTCAGGCCGGCACCAAGTCTCAGGCCGAGATCAAGTCTCAGGCCGGCACCAAGTCTCAGACCGAAACCAAGCCTCAGGCCGAGACCAAGCCTCAGAACGACACCCCACACAGCGACCTCCCCCGTACCGACGCGCCTCACCATGAGGACCAGACAAAAGAGGAATCCGTATGAGCAGGGTCAGCCTCGAAGGGCAAGTCGCCGTCGTCACGGGCGGCGCGCGCGGTGTCGGCGAGCTGCTGGCCCGCAAGCTGTCCGCGCGCGGCGCGAAGATCGCGCTCGTGGGCCTGGAGCCGGACGAGCTGAAGCGGGTCGCGGAGCGGCTGCACACCGACAGCGACTGGTGGCACGCGGACGTGACCGACCACGAGACGATGGCGCGGGTCGCGGCCGAGGTGAAGGAGCGTTTCGGCAAGGTCGACATCGTCGTCGCCAACGCCGGTGTCGCGACGGGCGGTCCGTTCGCCGACTCCGACCCGGTCGCGTGGCGCCGCGTCATCGAGGTCAACCTCATCGGCGGCGCCGTCACCGGGCGGGCGTTCATGCCCGTACTGCTGGAGAGCCGGGGGTACTTCCTCCAGATCGCCTCGCTCGCCGCGATCACGCCGGCGCCGATGATGACGGCGTACTGCGCGTCCAAGTCGGGCGTGGAGGCGTTCGCGCACAGCCTGCGCGCCGAGGTCGCGCACCGGGGCGTGAGGGTCGGCGTCGGCTACCTGTCGTGGACCGACACCGACATGGTGCGCGGGGCCGACCAGGACGAGGTGATGCGGGAGTTGCGGCAGCGGCTGCCGTGGCCGTCGAACCGCACGTACCCGCTGGGGCCGGCCGTCGACCGGCTGGTGCAGGGCATCGAGCGGCGCTCGGCCCATGTGTACGCCCAGTGGTGGCTGCGCGGGATGCAGTCCGTACGGGGGTATCTGCCGTCGCTCATCACGGCGGTGGGCCAGCGCGAGATGCGGCGCTTCGAACCCCGGCTGGCGGGTGTGTCCAGGGGGCTGGTGGGCGCCGGGGGCGCCGCCGACGAGCGGGCGCGTGCGGAGCGTGACTGATCGAAATGCGCGGTATGTCCGCTCATGCCAGGCTGGTCGGCGCGGGGCCGCTCAGGGCTCCGCGTTCCCCCCTCCCGTGTAGGAGTGACACCCGCTATGGGCATCTCTGACCAGTTCAAGGACAAGGCCGAGCAGCTTCAGCAGCAGGGCAAGGAGCGCGCTCAGGGCATGAAGGACGAGGCGCAGCAGCGCATGCAGCAGCGCAAGGGCAAGAAGCAGGGCGAGTCCGAGCGCGGCCGCGAGGACATGTCCATGCGCGACAGGCAGAGCGCGATGGACGAGGACTACGAGGTCTGACGTCCCGCCCCGGCCCCTTCCCCGGCGCCCCGCCCGGCCATCACGGCCGGCCGGGGCGTCCGGCTGCGGCGGTGCGCCGAACGCGCCGTGTGCACACAGGACATGGACCCGCCGCCCCAGGCGAGGGCTCCGCTCCCGGCCGGTGCGATGGGCCGCACGGCGCCGGGCGGGCCAACTCCCCGCCGGACGCGGGGTCGTACGCGCAGAGGCGCATGCTCCGGGCGTACTCTCGGTGTGTGGCTGCTCACTTGGGTAACCGGCTCAGGGACGTGCGGAAGCGGCGCGGGCTGACGCAGCTGGGGCTTGCGCGCGAGTCCGGGGTGTCCGTGTCGCTCATCCGGAAACTGGAGCAGGGCGAGCGGAGGGACGCGCGCCTGGAGACCGTACGGCGGCTCGCCGCGACGCTCCGGGTGCCCACCTCGTCCCTCGTGGTGGAGCCCGCCGAGGAGGGGGCCGGCGCCGCCGTACTCGACGCGTGGGCGCCCGTCAGGCAGGCTCTCGCCGACCCGGCCGGTGTCGCCGCCGAACCGGACGAACCGCCCACCGCGCAGGGCGTCGCCGCGGCACTCGGCGCCGCTCTGCCGCTGTTCTCCGGCGACCGGTTCGAGGAATTGCGCGCGGTCCTGCCCGCCCTGCTGCGTGACACCGACGTGCTGGCCCGGCTCGACCCGCAGGGGCACCCCCTGCGGGTACGGCTTCTGCAGCTCACGGGCTGGCTCCTGACGCAGACCCGCCAGTTCGACGCCGCCGAGTCGGCTCTCGGGGCCGCGCTCGACGGTTCGGCGGACCGGCTGCAAGGGGCCTCCACCGTGAGCACCATGTGCTGGCTGCTCCTGCGGCAGGGCCGTCTCGGCGAGGCGCGTGAGCTGGCCATCCGGTGGGCCGACGAGACGGAGCCGCGCCTGTCACGGGCGACGCCCGACGAGCTGAGCGCGTGGGGCTGGCTGCTGCTGCGCCTGTCGGCGGCCGCCGTACGGGACAACAGGTCCGACGAGGCCGAGGACGCCCTGCGCCTCGCCCACGCCGCCGCCGTCGCCATGGGGAGGGAGTTCGCCCCGGACGGCGACTTCCTCAGGGCGTTCGGCCCCGTCACCGTGACCCTGAAGCGGACGGAGAACGCCATGGTCATGGACCGCCCCGACGTGGTGCTGAGTCTGGCGGCCCGGATCCCGAAGGGCGGCATGCGCCCCACCTCCAACAACCGCAACCGCCACCTGCTGGACGTGGCCAACGCGTACACGGCCACCCGGCAGTACGGGCCCGCCGTCGAGACGCTGACCGCCATCCGCGCCGCCGCCCCGCAGTGGCTGCCGAACCAGCGCTACGCCCGCGACATCCTCGGCCGCATCGTCGCCCGGCGGCGGACGCTCACCGACACGATGCGCTCCCTCGCCGACACGGTCGGCCTGCCCGTGTGACACTGCGTGGCACTACGCGCGAGGCGGCGACAGAACTGCCATTGTGGCTGGTCAGCGCCGCCTCTAGCGTCGGTTCACATGATCGAGGAACCCACATGTGACAGCGCCCGGACGGTCGTTTCCGGGCTCTGGCCGCCCCCCGAGCCCGTCCCCGTCGCCGGGTGTGCCGAGTGCGCGGGGCTGGCCGGGTTACGGGGCGGGGCGCGGGCGCGGGGCGACATGTCCGCCGTCTCCGACTGCAACGTCCTGCTGCGGCGCCACCAGCAGGCCCACCGGTGACCGCGCCGGAGCCCCGCGACGAGCGCCCGCTGCTCACGCTGCGGGTGTCGCGGGACGGCGGGCGGACCTGGGGCGACCGCACGGTCGTCCACAGCCGTGACCGGCTCGCCCCCCTGCACACCTCCGTCTGGCCGCCCTGCGCCTGCCCCCGCTGCCGGGCGAGGGGTGACTGAACCGCACGTCCCCCGGGCTCACAGCCTCGGGGGCAGTGGCGGGCGGGAGAGGTCGGGGGTGGCGGAGTAGTCCGGGGGGCTCGACGGGGGGTGCTTCTTCAGCAGCTCCAGCGCCAGGTCCACCGCGTCCGCCAGCTGGCGGTGGCGGCCCTCCGCCCAGTCCAGCGGGGTGCGCTCGATCTCGATGTCCGGTTCCACGCCGTGGTTCTCCACGCCCCAGCCGTACGCCTCGAACCACGCCGCGTTCATCGGCACCGTGATCACCGTGCCGTCGCCCAGCCGGTGGCGGCCCGTCATGCCGACCACGCCGCCCCAGGTGCGCAGGCCCACCACCGGCCCGAGGCCCTGGAGTTTGAACACCGCCGTGATCATGTCGCCGTCCGACGAGGTCGCCTCGTCCGCCAGCGCCACCACCGGGCCGCGCGGCGAGTTCGACGCGTACGACACGGGCTGCGCGTTGCGCGTCAGGTCCCAGCCCAGGATGCGGCGCGTCAGCTTCTCCACGACCAGTTCGCTGATGTGCCCGCCCGCGTTGCCCCGCACGTCCACGATGAGCGCCGGCCGCGACACCTCCAGGCGCAGGTCCCGGTTGAACTGCGCCCACCCCGAGCCGCCCATGTCCGGGATGTGCAGGTAGCCGCACCGCCCGTCGCTCAACTCCCGTACGACCTCCCGCCGCTTGGCCACCCAGTCCTGGTAGCGCAGCGGGCGCTCGTCGATCAGCGGCACCACCGCGACCCGCCTCGGCCGCCCCGACTCGCCGTTCCCCGGCGCGAACGTCAGCTCCACCGTCGTCCCGCCGGCCGCCGCCAGCAGCGGGTACGGCCCCGTCACCGGGTCCACGGGCCGCCCGTCCACATGCGTCAGCACCGCCCCCTCCCGGATGCCCGTGCCCGCCAGCGGCGAACGCGCCTTGGAGTCCGACGAGTCACCCGGCAGGATCCGCTTGACGACCCACTTGCCGTCCCGGCACACCAGGTTGGCGCCCAGCAGGCCCATCGCCCGCTGGTAGTGCGGCGGGCCCTCGTTGCGCCGCGCGGGCGTCACGTACGCGTGGGACGTGCCCAGCTCGCCCAGCACCTCCCGCAGCAGGTCGGCGAACTCGTCCGGCGACGCGACCCGTTCGACCAGCGGCCGGTACTGGTCCAGCACCCCGTCCCAGTCGATGCCCGCCATGCCCGGCTCCCAGAAGTACGCGCGGGTGATCCGGCCCGCCTCGTCGTACGCCTGCCGCCACTCGGCGCCCGGGTCCACCTCGTGCTGGATGCGCCGCACGTCCACGTACACCGTCGTGTCCGCGTCGCCGATCTCGTTCGCCGGGACGGCCCGCAGATCGCCCTCGTCGACGACGACCAGCCGCGTCCCGTCGCCGCTCACCGCGAACCAGTCCAGGTGCGCCACCAGCTCGGACTTGCGGGCCTTCGTGAGGTTGAAGTGCTCCAGCGTCGGCCGCTCGGAGGGGTCGGACGGGTTCACGAACGTCTCGCCCAGCGCGCCCGAGATCGGCCACCGCAGCCACACCAGTCCGCCGCCGCTCACCGGGTGCAGCGACGAGTACTTCGACGCGGCGACCGGGAACGGCGTCACCCGGCTCTCCAGGCCCTCCACCTCGACCAGCACGGTCCCGTCGCCCGCCTGCTCGTCGTCGCCCAGGTCCAGGCCGCCCGCCGCCGGGCGCCCCTCGGGCGACAGCGCGAACGGCGACGGCGTGGTCGACGCCAGCGGTACGAGGTAGGGGCGGCAGCCCAGCGGGAACGACAGGTCCCCGGTGTGCACGTCGTACACCGGGTCGAAGCCGCGCCACGACAGGAACGCCAGATACCGGCCGTCCCGTGTGAAGACCGGGCTCTCGTCCTCGAACCGGCCGTCCGTCACGTCCACGACCATGCGGTCCTTGATGCGGGCCATCTTGATCTGCCGCAGCGACCGGCCGATGAACGGATGCGACCAGGTCAGCCACTGCCCGTCGGGCGAGAACGCCATGTCCCGCACGGGGCCGTTGTCGGAGCGGACCAGCTCCGTGACCAGGCCGTCGCCGGGCGCCGAGCCCCCCGCGGCGGGACCGGCCGGACCGGCGGGGTCCGTGCCGGGCGTAGGGGGTTCCGCCGGGGCCGGGTCGTCCGGGGGCGGGGCCTCCGCGCCGAGCGGCTCCGGGGTCACCGGCGGGTCCACGATGTCCGTCGCCCCGGTCCCGGCCGGCGCCTCTTCCGCCCCGGCCGCCCCGGGCCCACTCGCGCCCGCGCCCGCGTCGCCCGCGCCCGCATCGGCACCCGTGCCCGCGCCCGCGTCGCCCACGCCCGCATCGGCGTCCGCTCCCGCTTCCGGCAGCGTCAGCTTCCGCAGCCGGCCCTTCCTCGGCGGCTCGTCGGCCGGCTCGCCCGCCGCCTCCACCGCCTCCTCCGACGCGTCGAGCAGCAGCAGCCGCCCGTCGTGCGAGGCGATGGCCAGCCGGTTGCCGTCCGGGTCCGAGACCATCTCCAGTACGCGGCCCAGCCGGCCGGCGGCCAGGCGGCGCGGCGGGCGCTGGCCGCTGGCGCGGGGCAGGTACGCGATCTCCACCGCGTCCTCGCCCTCCGCGTCCGTCACGTACGCGACCCGGCCCCCGTCCAGCATCTCCGGCAGCCGCACCCGTACGCCCGGCGTGTCCGCGATCGACCGCGCCGGGCCGTCCCGGTGCGTCAGCCAGTACAGGCTGCCCCGTACGCACACCGCGCTCGCCCGCCCGGTCTCGTCCACGGCCACCGACTGGATGTGCTGCGCGGCCGGCACCTGGTAGGTGCGCCGTCCCGCGCGCGGCCCCCCGAGGCGCACCGCCAGCTTCCGGGGCCGGGCGTCCGGCGTCAGCGCGTCCACCATCCACAGGTCGCCCGCGCACTGGTAGACGACGCGGCGCCCGTCCGACGAGGCGTGCCGGGCGTAGAAGGCGTCGTGGTCGGTGTGGCGCCGCAGGTCGGAGCCGTCGGGCAGGCACGAGTAGAGGTTGCCGACGCCCTCGTGGTCCGACAGGAACGCGATCCTGCCGCCCACGAACATCGCGCAGTCCAGGTGCCCGCCCAGATCGGGCAGCAGCCGCTCGCCGTGGAGCCACAGCCGGCCGGTCGCCCCGCCCCGGTAGCGCTTCCACGCGGCGGGCTCGTGCGGCGGCTTGCCCGTCAGCAGCAGCGTGCGGTGCTCGCCGTCGACGTCCGCGACCTGGATGTCGGCGCACGGCCCCCACGGCAGGCGGCGCCCGGGGCTGCCGTCCACGGACACCTTGTACGCCCAGGAGAAGTGCGAGAACGGCTGCCCGTGCGAGGCGACCGCCAGGATGTTGCCGTCCGGGTCCCAGCCGCAGACCCGCGTGTCCAGCGACCCCCAGTACGACAGGCGGCGCGCCGGGCCGCCCTCGACGGGCAGGAGGTGGATCTCCGGGTCGAGGCTGCGCCAGCTCGTGTACGCGATGTGCCGGCCGTCCGGCGAGAAGCGCGGGTGGCCGACTCTGGTCCGGTCGACGGTGAGCCGCCAGGCGCGGCCGGGGGACTCGCCGTCGGCGACGAGCGGGGCGATCCAGAGATCGTCCTCCGCCGCGAAGCACAGCAGATCGTCGTGGACGTGGGGATACCGGAGGTACGCGCCGTCACTGCTCACGCTTTCATGCTTTCCGCGTGCGCCGGGCGCGGCAACTCGACCGGCCCACCGGTCAGATGTTCCCGCCGACCTGTCATCCCGCCCGCCTTCCCCCGGACCCGCACCCCACACCCCCTCGCTACCGTCCCCGAGGCCCGCCCCGCGCCTGGCCGCACGCCCGCCGACCGCACGCCGCCGGCCACCGCCCGCGCGGCCGCCCCGGCCCGGCCGCACGCCCCGGCCCGCACGCCCGCCCCCGGCCACGCCCCCCGCACCGACGCGTGACCCAGGACACGTACGAAACGGTTTCGTTTCGCTCAACCCCTCGCCTACCCTGAGCTGTACGAAACCGTTTCGTTCGGATGGACACGCCCATGGCCCGCAGCAGACTCACCCCGGAACGCGAGTCGGAGCTGTACGAGACCGTCATCGACCTCCTCGGCGAGGTCGGGTACGACGGGCTCACCATGGACGCCATCGCCGCGCGCACGCGCTCCAGCAAGGCCACCCTCTACCGCCAGTGGGGGAGCAAGCCCGAACTGGTCGCGCAGTCGCTGCGGCACCACAAGCCCGTCGATATCGCGGAGATCGACACCGGAACGCTCCGGGGCGACTTCCACGAGATCATCGGGCGCTCCGACGACTGCCGCATGGCCAAGGACTCCGCGATGATGCAGGGTCTCGCCCACGCGGTCAGCGAGCATCCGGAACTGCACCAGGCGCTGCGCGAGCTGCTGATCGAACCGGAGATGACCGGGCTCGACCAGGTGCTGCGCCGCGCCGTGGAGCGGGGCGAGGTCGCCGCCGACAACCCGGCGCTCGGCCTGGTCCCGCACATGATGATCGGCGCCTTCGTCGCCCGGCCCCTCATCGAGGACCGGCCGGTCGACCAGGCGTACCTCTCCGCCTATGTGGACGCCGTCGTGCTCCCCGCCCTCGGCGCGCCCTAGCCCCCCGCCCCGCGAGGGGCGGACCACCGGACCCCGGCCCGCCAGGGACGGGGGCCGTACGGGCCGGCCGGCCCCGGCGCTCCCCAGCCGGACCGCGCCGCCGCCCGCGACCAGCACCACCAGCACCACCAGCACCTGACACGTACCGCTCACGCTGTCGGGCCGACTCCCCATGTCCTGCCCCGTCCACTCACCTCGGGAGTACGCCCCAGTGGCCACGTTCCTCTACAGACTCGGCCGGTTCGCCTTCCGGCGCCGCCACCTCGTGACCCTCCTGTGGGTCGCGCTGCTGGCGGTCGCCGGGGCCGGTGCCGCGACCGCGCCCGCAGCCACCTCCAGCTCCTTCTCCATGCCCGGTACGGAGGCCCAGAAGGCCTTCGACCTGCTGGAGGAACGATTCCCCGGCGGCAGTGCCGACGGCGCCACCGCGCGGGTCGTCTTCAAGGCGCCCGACGGCCAGAAGATGACCGACCCGGCGAACAAGGCCCGCGTCGACAAGGCCGTCGCCGATCTGCGCGCCGGCTCGGACCAGATAGCCAACGTCACCGACCCGTACGCCGCGCAGGCCGTGTCGCGGGACGGCGCGACCGCGTACATCCATGTGTCGTACAAGGTCAACGGCATGGAGCTGACCGACGCGACGCGCGACGCGCTCACCGAGACCGGTGAGGAGGCGCGGGACGGCGGACTGACCGTCGAGATCGGCGGTGACGCCCTCCAGGCGATGCCCGAGACCGGCACCGGCGAGATCATCGGTGTGGTCGTCGCGGGGATCGTCCTCGTCATCACCTTCGGCTCGCTCGTCGCGGCCGGGCTGCCGCTGCTCACCGCGATCATCGGTGTCGGCATCGGCGTCTCGTCGATCACCGCCCTCGCCAACGTGCTGGACCTCGGCTCCACCACCGGCACCCTCGCCACGATGATCGGCCTCGCCGTCGGCATCGACTACGCCCTGTTCATCGTCTCCCGCTACCGCGCCGAGCTGGCCGAGGGCCGCGAGCCCGAGGACGCGGCCGGACGAGCCGTCGGCACGGCGGGCTCCGCCGTCGTCTTCGCCGGCCTGACCGTCGTCATCGCCCTGGTCGGCCTCGCCGTCGTCAACATCCCGATGCTGACGAAGATGGGCGTCGCCGCCGCCGGCACGGTCGCCATCGCCGTACTGATCGCGCTCACCTTCATCCCGGCGCTGCTCGGCTACGCGGGCAAGCGCATCCTCGGCCGCAAGGCCCGCAAGGCCCTCGCCGAGGGCGGGAACGCCGCCGGCGCGGTCGCCGAGGCCGCCGACGCGGCCAAGCCGAACGCGGGCACCCGCTGGGCCCGGTTCGTGCTGCGCCGCCCGGTCACCGTCCTGCTCATCGGCGTCGTCGGACTCGGCGCGCTCGCCGTGCCGGCCGCGTCGCTGGAGATGGGCCTCCCGGACGACGGCGCCCAGCCGACCTCCACCACCCAGCGCCGCGCGTACGACCTGCTGTCCGACGGGTTCGGGCCCGGTTTCAACGGTCCGCTGATGGTCGTCGTGGACGGCGACAAGGCCGCCGCCGCCAAGGCCGCGGACACGATCAAGGGCCTCGACGGCGTCGCCGCGGTCACCCCGCCCACGCCGAACAAGGCCGGCGACACGGCCATGATCACCGTCGTGCCGAAGGACCGCCCGTCCTCCACGGCCACCGAGGACCTCGTCCACGACATCCGCGAGAAGACCGGCGACGACATCCTCGTCACCGGCCAGACCGCGATGAACATCGACTTCTCGCAGAAGATGAACGACGCGCTGCTGCCCTATCTGGCGCTCGTCGTCGGCCTCGCGTTCCTGCTGCTGATGGTCGTCTTCCGGTCCGTGCTCGTGCCGCTCAAGGCCGCCCTCGGCTTCCTGCTGTCGGTGGTCGCCGCGCTCGGCGCCGTCGTCGCGGTCTTCCAGTGGGGCTGGCTCGGCTCGGTGTTCGGCGTGGAGCAGACCGGCCCGATCATGAGCATGATGCCGATCTTCATGGTGGGTGTCGTCTTCGGCCTGGCCATGGACTACGAGGTGTTCCTCGTGACGCGGATGCGCGAGGCGTACGTCCACGGCGAGCGGCCCGGCGAGGCGGTCGTCACCGGCTTCCGCCACGGGGCGCGGGTGGTCACCGCCGCGGCCGTCATCATGATCGCGGTGTTCGCCGGGTTCATCGGGGCCAGCGAGCAGATGGTCAAGATGATCGGCTTCGGTCTGGCCGCGGCCGTCCTGTTCGACGCGTTCGTCGTGCGCATGGCCATCGTCCCGGCCGTCCTGGCCCTCCTCGGCCACAAGGCCTGGTGGCTGCCGCGCTGGCTGGACCGGGTCCTGCCGAACGTGGACGTCGAGGGCGAGGGGCTGCGCAAGCGGCTCGGCGACGAGGGCGGGCGACCGGGCGAGCCGGAGCGCGAGCTCGTACGCGCCTGACGCCGTTCACCGGGGCGGGGCGTCCCCGGACGAGGTGCCGCACCGCGCGGCCACCCCGTCCGGGCGGCGCCCCGCCCCGCCGCGTGCGGCACGCGCGCGCCCGGGACCGGAACGGGGCACGGGCCGGTGCGGGACGCTCAGTACGGGTACGCGGGCCGGTGCGGAGGCCCAGTGGGGCACGCCGGGCCGGTGCGGGCCGTTCAGTAGGGCGCGGGGCCCGTGCGGGCAGGGTCAGTGAGGGACCGGCGTCGCGGCGTACGTGCGCCGCAGGAAGCCGCGCAGGGCCGACGTGTCGAACTGGACCAGCACGGCCGTGCCGTCCGGGGAATGGAACTCGACCACCGTCTGCACCCGCCCGCACGGCCACACGTCCACGTCACCGTCGTGGGCGGGCGCCCGCAGCCCCGTCTCCAGCAGCTCGCGCGGAAACGTCCAGCTGCCGCCCGGCAGCGCGAAGCGCACACAGCCGGGCTCCACGTCCGGCCCGTAGCGCAGCGCCACCGGCACCGGCCGGGAGAGCGGGCCGTCGGTCACCACGAGACCCCGCGCCCGCACCTCCACCGGACGGGGCTCGTCTTCCCCGGCAGGCCGGGCCTCCTCGGGGTGTACGTCGGCGGGGCACATCGCGGGCTCCTCACACTCGCCGTCACCTGAGGCTGACGTGTACCCCCGGATCGCCGGGCCATCCCTCCGCCCGGCAATCGCTTTCTGTGCCAGGCCCGCTCTTGCAAGGAGTTTGCAGGAGCGGTCATCATCGAACGGCCGGATACCGACGAGACGCGTCCCGAAACCGAAAGCGGTCCCACCCCATGCATGTGCCCGACGGATTCATCAACGCGCCCGTGTCCGCGGCCGCGGGTCTGGTCGCCGCGGGCGCCGTGGCGGCGGGGCTGCGCGGCGCGCGCCGGGAGCTGGGCGGGGAGCGGACGGCGCCGCTCGCGGGTCTGGTCGCCGCGTTCATCTTCGCCGTGCAGATGCTGAACTTCCCCGTCGCCGCTGGCACCAGCGGCCATCTGCTGGGCGGGGCGCTCGCCGCGATACTCGTCGGCCCCTGGACGGGCATGCTGTGCATCGCCGTCGTGCTGCTGATGCAGGGCGTGCTGTTCGCGGACGGCGGGCTCACCGCGCTCGGCGTCAACATCACCGTCATGGGCGCCGTCACCGTCCTCGTCGCCTACGGCCTGTTCCGCGCCCTCGTGAAGGTCCTGCCCCGCACCCGCCGCTCGGTGACCGCCGCCACGTTCCTCGCGGCGCTCGTCTCCGTGCCGGCGTCGGCCGCGGCGTTCACGCTGGTCTACGCGGTCGGCGGCACGACCGACGTGCCCGTCGGCAAGGTCCTCGCCGCGATGCTCGGCGTGCACACGCTGATCGGCGTCGGCGAGGCGGCCATCACCACGGCGACGGTCGGCGCGGTCCTCGCCGTACGCCCCGACCTCGTGTACGGCGCGCGCGGCCTCACCGCGCCGCTGAAGCTCCGGGTGGGCGGCGAGCTGGTCGACGCCGCGCCCGCCGCGCGCCCCGCCCCGGCCGGTGCGGCGCGCACCCGCACGGTGTGGGGCGCCGGGCTCGCCGCGTCCCTGCTCCTCGCCGGGTTCGTGTCGTTCTACGCCTCCGCCGACCCCGACGGCCTGGAGAAGGTCGCCGCCGACCACGGCATCGACAGCAAGGTCCAGGAGCACGCGGCGGCGGACTCCCCGCTCGCCGACTACGGAGTGAAGGACCTCGAGGACGCCCGCCTGTCCGGGGGGCTGGCGGGCACCATCGGCGTCGGCGCGACGCTCGCGCTCGGCACGGGCGTGTTCTGGGCGGCGCGCCGACGCCGTACGGCGCAGGCCCCGGCCTCCGAGGGCTCCGCGCGGCCCCCGGCGCACTCCTCCGCGCCCCCGAAGGACACCGCCTGACGTGGGCGCCGGACACGCGCACAAGCTCTACCGGCACGGGCACTCGCCCGTGCACGCGCTGCCCGCGCACACCAAGCTCCTCGCCGTCCTCGGCTTCGTCCTGGCCGTCGTGTCGACACCGCGCGAGGCGATGTGGGCGTTCGCCGCGTACGCGGCGCTGCTCGCGGCCGTCGCGTACACGGCCCGCGTCCCGGCCTCGTACCTGCTGAAGCGGCTGGTCATCGAGGTCCCGTTCGTCGCGTTCGCGTTCCTCATGCCGTTCGTGGTGCCCGGCGAGCCCGTCGTCCTCCTCGGCGTCACCGTCTCCGAGGCGGGGCTGTGGGACGCGTGGAACGTGCTGGCCAAGGGCACCCTCGGCGTCGCCGCGTCCGTGCTGCTCGCCGCGACGACCGAGCTGCGGGAGCTGCTGCTGGGCCTGCAGCGGCTGAGGCTGCCGCCGATGCTCGTCCAGATCGCCTCTTTCATGATCCGGTACGGGGACGTGATCACCGACGAGATGCGCCGGATGTCCGTCGCCCGCCGCTCGCGCGGCTTCGAGGCGCGGGGCGTGCGGCACTGGGGCGTCCTCGCCAAGTCGGCGGGCGCCCTGTTCATCCGCTCGTACGAGCGCGGCGAGCGCGTCCACCTGGCCATGGTGAGCCGCGGCTACACCGGGACGATGCCGGTGATCGACCAGGTGACGGCGACGCCCGCGCAGTGGGGGCGGGCCGCGGCCCTCCCGGTCTCCGCGCTCGCCGTGTGTCTGCTGGGATGGACGCTATGACACCACCGCCGCCCGCCTCCCCGCCGATGTCCTTCGTGCCCTCCCTGGAGGTGCGGGGCCTCGCCTACGCCTACCCGGACGGGCACCAGGCGCTGTTCGGCGTGGACCTGACCGTGGAGCGCGGCGAGCGGGTCGCGCTGCTCGGCCCGAACGGCGCGGGCAAGACCACCCTCGTCCTCCATCTGAACGGCATCCTCACCGCCGGCGCGGGCACCGTCACCGTGGCCGGCCTGCCGGTCGCGCCGGAGAACCTGGCGGAGATCCGCCGCCGCGTCGGCATCGTCTTCCAGGACCCCGACGACCAGCTGTTCATGCCGACCGTGCGGGAGGACGTGGCGTTCGGCCCGGCGGCGGCGGGGCTGCGCGGCGCCGAGCTGGACGCCGTCGTCACACGGGCCCTGGAGCGGGTCGGCATGGCGGCGTACGCGGACCGGCCGCCGCACCACCTGTCGTTCGGGCAGCGCAGGCGGGTCGCCGTCGCGACGGTCCTGGCGATGGAGCCGGAGATCCTCGTGCTGGACGAGCCGTCGTCCAACCTGGACCCGGCGTCCCGCCGCGAACTGGCCGACATCCTGCGCTCCCTGGACGTGACCGTGCTGATGGTCACGCACGACCTGCCGTACGCGCTGGAGCTGTGCCCGCGCTCGGTGATCCTCAGCGAGGGCGTCATCGCGGCGGACGCCCCGACCGGCGAACTGCTCGCGGACGAGGAGCTGATGCGCGAGCACCGCCTGGAGCTGCCGTTCGGCTTCGACCCGGCCGCGCGGCCGACCCGGAATCCGGGCATGCGCTGAGCCGTTGCACCATGGGTCTGGAACATACGGCCGGACCGTGCGGCCCTGGCCGCCGCACGGGCGGAACCGTGCGGCCGGGACCATGCGGCCGAGCGGCCCCGAACCCCGAGAGAGAGTGCGTGCAGAGGTGGACGTCCAGGGCACCGTGGACCCCGGTTTCGAGCCGGTGAGGGACGCGTTCACACGCAACTTCGAGCAGCGCGGGGAGCGGGGCGCGGCCGTCGCCGTGTACCGGGACGGCCGCAAGGTCGTGGACCTGTGGGCCGGTACGCGCGACGTGGACGGCGCGGCCCCGTGGGCGGTGGACACCGCGCAGGTGGTGCGCTCCGTGACGAAGGGCGTCGCGGCGGCGGTCCCGCTGCTGCTGCACCAGCGCGGCCAGCTGGACCTGGACGCCCCGGTCGGCACGTACTGGCCCGAGTTCAAGGCGGCGGGCAAGGAGCGGACGCTCGTACGGCACCTGCTGGCGCACCGCGCGGGCGTACCGGTGCTGGACACGCCGCTCACGCCGGGCGAGGCGCTGGACGCGGCGGGCGGCTTCGAGCGGGCCGCGGCGGCCCTCGCGGCGCAGGCGCCCGTGTGGGAGCCCGGCACCGCGCACGGCTACCACGCGCACACCTACAGCTGGCTGCTGGCCGCCCTGGTGCGGCGCGTCACCGGGCGGCCCATCGGGCGGTGGGTCGCCGAGGAGATCGCCCGGCCGCTCGGCCTCGACCTGTGGCTGGGCCTCCCGGACGAGGAGGCCCACCGCGTCGGGCGCGTCGGCCGCCTGGAGGAGCCGCCCCCGTCGGCGTCGGGCGGCCTGGTGCTGCGGCCCAAGCGCGCGGTGGCCGAGGCGTACCAGGACCCGCAGTCGCTGACGCGGAGGGCGTTCGCCGTGATCGACCCGGCGCCCGACGAGAACGCCCCCGAGTACCGGGCGGCGGGCCTGCCCGGCTCGGGCGGCATCGCGACGGCCCGCGCCCTGGCCCGGTTCTACGCGGCGCTGCTCGGCCCCGTGGACGGCCACCGGCTGTTCGCCCCGGCGACCCTGGCGATGGCCCGCACCGAGGAGTCGGCGGGCCCGGACCGCGTCCTGGTGGTGGCCACCCGCTTCGGCCTCGGCTACATGCTGCACGGCCCGGCGTCGCCGCTGCTCGGCCCCGGCTCCTTCGGCCACCCGGGGCGCGGCGGCTCCCTGGCGTTCGCGGACCCGGAGTCGGGCGTGGCGATGGCGTACGTCACGAACGGCATGCGCAAGGGCGTGACCGCGGACCCGAGGGCGCAGGCGCTGGTACGGGCGGTGGCGAAGGCGACGACGGGCTGAGGCGGCGGCGGCCGGGCGCGGGGCGGGCCGTCACGGCGCGGGGCGGGGGCCTGGGCGGGCCGTCACGGCGCGGGGCGGGTTCCGGTCGGGCCGTCACGGCGCGGGGCGGGGGCCTGGGCGGGCCGTCACGGCGGGCGGGTTCCGGTCGGGCCTGCCGGGGCCGGTCAGGCCGGCTTGCGGAACTGCTCGATCATCGCCGCGTACCCGTCACCGCCGCGCCCGTCCGCGAGGGCCCGCGCGGCGAGTGCGTTGAGGAACCGGGGCAGTTCGGCGCTGACGCCCAGGGACTCGCTCTCGTGGACCAGGTGGTCCATCGCGGCCGCGTGGGTGTCGAGGGTGGAGTCCAGCGCCGGGTACGCCCCCGCGTCGATCTGCTCCGCGTACCCGGCGAGCCAGTCGGTCACCGTCCCGGCGGCCCGCTTGGCGAACGGGGCGAACGCCGACGCGTCGACGCCCGCCGTGCCGAGCAGCGCGGCGCCCTGGAGGAAGCCGTTGAGGATGCTCCACATCAGGGCCAGGACGGCCGTGTCGTACAGCGACGACAGGCCCGGGTCCTCGCCGAGGTGCAGGGTCGACTCGCCGAGGGCGCGCAGCACGTCCTCGTACTCCTCGAAGGCCTCCCCGGGCCCGCTGTGGACGAGGATCGCGTCGGGAGTGCCGATGGCCGGCGGTACGGCGAGGATCGCGCCGTCGAGGTAGGCGGCGCCGTGCCGGGCGGCCCACGCGGCGGTGTCGCGGGCGTCCTGCGAGGTGCCGGAGGTGAGGTTCACCAGAACGCGGCCGTTCAGGGTGTCCGCGAGCGGGTCGAGGAGCGCCCGTACGGCGGTGTAGTCCGACACGCACAGGACGACGAGCGGCCCGGCGGTGAGGGCGTCGCGCGCGGACGGGGCGAGGGCCGCGCCCTCGGAGACGAGCGCGTCCGCCTTCGCCGCGGTCCGGTTCCACACGGTGGTCGGGTGGCCGGCGCGCAGGAAGGCCCCGGCCAGGGCCTGGCCCATCAGCCCGAGACCGATGACCGTCACGGGGGTGTGCTGCTTCACGATGCTGTCCCTTCCGGGGGATCGGGAGTCCGTGTCCGTGGAAGGATCGTGAACGTTCACATCGGTATGAGGGTCAAGGGGGAACGGGACATGCTGATCGGGGAGTTGAGCCGCAGGACCGGGGTGCGGACCCACCAGCTGCGCTACTACGAGGCGCAGGGGCTGCTGGAGCCGCGCAGGGGGCCGAGCGGGTACCGGGAGTACGGCGACGACGCGGTGCTGACCGTCCAGCAGATCCGCAACCTCCTGGAGGCGGGCCTGTCGACGGAGGAGATCCGCTTCCTGCTGCCCTGCGCCACCGGCGCGGGGCCCGAACTGGAGCCCTGCCCCAAGCTGCTGGCGACGCTGCGCGGCCGGCTGGAGGCGCTGGACCAGCACATCGACACCCTGACGCGCTCACGCCGCGCCCTGCAGACCTACGTCACGGCGACGGAACGCCGCGTGGCCCGCCGGTACCCGCCCTGCGACGTGACCCCGCCCACCCCGAAGCGCCCGGCCCCGGCACTGCTCGCCGCGGCGGGGTGAGCGACCCGCGGGCGCCGTGGGGCCGCCGGGCGCCCACCGCCCGGCGGCCCCGCACCACATGAACCGTGACGAATCCCAGCCCACCGCCAGGCGCTTCGATGCCCGACCCCACCTTCGAGGACCTGTTCCGTTCCGCCAGGCGCTCGGCCGTCCATCTGGAGATGCGCGACGGCTACATGCTGGACGAGGACTTCCGGCAGTGGCAGGCGGGGACGCGCTTCGACCCGGCCGAGCGGTGGCGGTCCTGGTTCGACCTGATGCGCGACACGACGGGCCGGGGCGTCGTGGTGCGCCGGGCCCGCATCGTGTCCGAGCCGGTCACGGAGTACATCCGGTACGAGTACGACGTCACGGCCGGGCACAACATCGCGGCGGGCGAGCAGGTCCGCTGGCTGCCGCGCCGGCGCGCCTCGGACCTGGCCCTGCCCGGCAACGACTTCTGGCTGTGCGACGGCGAGGCGGTCCTCTTCAACCACTTCGCCGGCAACGGCGACATGCTGGGCGAGGAGTACGTCACCGACCCGTCGGTGGCCGAGCTGTGCGCCACGGCGTTCGAGGCGGTGTGGGGCCGCGCCGTTCCGCACGCCGACTACGCCCCGAGGTAGACGCTCAACCCCGCATCGCCGAGGCGGCCCCCCGAACCACCACCCGGGCACTCGCCCTACCCGGTGCTGGGCTTCGGGCATCACCGCGGCGGATACCGCTCACGGCTCCAACGCCCGCCGGGCCTCGTGGATGACGGCCTGGGCCCGATGCCCGAAGACGGCGGACTCGCCCAGGGTGTTCCAGACGCGCGTGTACGTGGCGATCGTGTCGGCGTCGTCCAGCCACAGCTCGGCGTGCCAGTCCTCCACGATGACGAGGCGTTCGTCGTACATCCAGAAGCCGTTGCCCGGCGGGATCTTCAAGCCGGCCGAGAACGGGATGATGCCGAGCTTGACGGTGTCGAGTCCGATGACGCTCAGAAGCCGGTCGAGCTGGGCGGCGAGGACTGTGGGTGGGGCGACGCGGGCCCTGAGAGCCCCCTCCCACATGAGGATCTCGTACCGCCGAGTGGCGTCGTAGAGCCCTTGCTGTCTCTGGACGCGGGCCCGAACGGCCTCCTCGGTGTCGCGCGGTGACTGCATCAGCTCGGCGTAGCGCGTGAAGACGTGGCGGGCGTATTCGGGCGTCTGGAGCATGCCCGTGATCAGCGAGTTCTGCCAGATGCGCAGCCTCTTCGTACGGGCATGCTCGGCTGTGATGTTGTCCTGCACCGGCTTGTGGCCGGACGCCAACTGGCGCCGCCAGGAGCGCACCTGGGACTCCAGGCTCTTGAGCCGGGCCCGCAGCTCACCGGCCGCGCCCGGCTGGCCGGTGGCCTCCGCCCACGCCTGGAGGTCGGCGGCGGTGGCCGTCTGGCGCCCGTTCTCCAGCTTGTAGATCTTCGAATGAGCCCACCCGAGCCGCTGCGCGAGCTGGGGGCCGGTGAGCGGGCCCTGCGGCCCGGACATGCGCAACTCCCGTAGGCGTACCCCGAGATCCGCACGTGCCTTCTGGAAGTCTGTGCTCACCGGCCCACGGTACTTCGCAACCGACCTCAGGTCGCCAGTCCGGCGGCGAACTCGTCGTACTTCACGGCGTAGTGCCAGGCCGCGTCACGGACCTGGGCGTACCGGTTCACCGCAGCCGGCTCCGTGATCACCTCGGCGCCGAGCAGATTGTCGTCGTCATCGAACCTGAGCAGGGCGACGTAGCGCGAGTCGAACAGCCAGAAGTCCTCGGCGGGCAGCCGCAGTCGCTCGGCCTCCTCCCGCCACAGGTTGCGGATGTCCTCACCGAGGGCGCAGTTCCGCTTGGCGTTGTCGAGAAGGTAGAGCTGGCCGGTGGTGGGCGGGTTGTCCACCAGGCGCACCCGCTCGAAGCGCTTGCCCTGCGAGGTCTGGGCCCTGACCTTCTTGCTCCAGGCGTCGTGGTAGTCCCATTCCACCGGGTTCCCGGCGACGAACTGGGCGTACGTGTCGGCCGTCTCGTCGGAGGCGTAGCGTCGGCGAGTCTCCAGTCGCCAGGCAGTGTGCTCGAAGGTCTCGAACAGCTTGCCGAACTCGGCCAAGTCGATCATCCGCCGTGCGCGGTCGCCCTTCTTGGGACCGAAGTCGATCAGCAGGTCGCGTGGGACGACGATCGGCACCTCGTCTTCGCCCAGATGCCGGAGGCGGGCGATGTCCTCGGGGTCCGTCAGCCGAGGGCCATGAATGATGATCTCACCGGTGTCCAGGTCCTCGTGGATGGACGGACAGCCGTCGCCACCCGATCCCGTGCCGTTGAAGCGCAGTCGTCGCGCCATCGGTCGCCCTTTCTGTCAGGGGAGTTGACGCGACCAGCATGGCGGGGAGCGGCAGCTCACGGTGCTGCTTTCAGCACTCTCCGTCAGAACACCGGAGGCCACCCAGGGGTCGCGGGAGAACATTCGAGAACATGTGCTCGCGTGTTCCCGTCGGTCCTCCCTAGCGTCCCGTCCATGACGACGACAACCACCGCCCCCCGCCCCGTCCACCTCGGCTTACCGCTTCCCGAGCCGCAGGGCGTGCGCGGTTGCGGGGTGTGTGAGGCGCTCGTGGCGCAGCGCAGGGCCGCGCGGCTGCGGGGCGACCTGTCCGGGGTGACCGACTGCAACGTCGAACTGCGCAACCACCAGGGGCCCCGGCACGCCCCGCGGCACGGCGGCGGAGACGACAACGGCGGGCACGGGGCCGACAACACCGACATCGAGGACGGCGACGGCAACGGCGGCTCCGGCTCGCCCGGGCACTGCCACTGACCGATACCCCTACCGAAGCCGCATCCACCGGAGGCCCGGCATGCCCAGGGCCTCCCCGTCGCCACGGGGCGCCCATGACGCTGAACCTCCTGGTCGTCGACTGGGACTACTTCTTCCCCAGCCCCCTCGCCGGCGCCCCCGCCGGGGAGCACGACGCGCTGTACGCGTGGCCGGCGGCCGAGGACCCGGTTTTCGTGGAGGCCGTCTGGCTGCGGCGGCTGCGCCGGTTCCGCGAGGCGGGCGTGCCGCTGCCGCGCTGCCGGGGCTACGAGGCGTTCTGGTCACGGTTCACCATCGAGCGCGGCGCCACGGTGTTCTACGCCGACTCCAACGCCTGGGCCGCCCACCTGTTCCCGTCGGACGTCGGCGGCCGAGGCCCGTGGGCGTCCGTCCACCTCTACGACGCCCACCACGACTGCGGCTACCGCCTGGAGCACCGTACGTTCGACGCGTGGAAGGCCGCCGGGCGGATCGGCGCCGGCGACTGGATGCTCGCCCACCACTGGAACGGCTCCGCCCTCCACGTCCACTTCCCGCCGTGGCGCGAGTCCCTGGACCGCCCGGCCGAGTCCCCGCTGATCCCCGTCCCGATGAGCCTCGATGCGGGCCGCGGACCGGTGGACGTGCCGTTCCACGCGGTGTATGTCTGCCGGTCCGGCGCCTGGGTGCCGAGCTGGTGCGACGACCAGTTCACCGCGTTCCTCGCCGCCTGCCCGGCCACCCCCGTCGAGGTCCCGCACAACCGCTGGAACCACCCCCGCCCCGATGTCGCACGCATGGACGCCCTTGGGCGCGCGCGGCGATGGGTGGGGACGGGGGCGGAGCGGCTGTGACAGCGGGGGCACGTGGAAGACGGCGTGCCGCGAGGCGTCCGGGCCCCGCGCCCCCCGCCGCCGCGAGCCCGCGGCTCAGCGGCCGTCGGACTCCGCGAGGCGGTCCGCCAGGGCCTGCAGGGACGGGACGAACCAGGTCTGGGTGCTCCGGTTGCACTCGCGGACGAAGTCGCGCAGCGCCGCGCTCCCGGACGTGTGCGCCTCGATGTCGCCCACCACCGCGAGCCCCACCCGGTAGTTGGCGAACTTCTGCACGATGTCCCCGGCGACCCGCGTGCTCAGCCGGAAGAACGCCTCGTCGAACCGCGCCGCCGGGACGGCGACCCACCGCGCGCCCTGGTAGGCGGCGTTGCCGACGAGGTCCACCGCGTCCTGCTCGCAGGCGATCGGCTCGCCCTCCCGGTCGCACATCAGGACCGGTACGTCATGGATCTCCCGCAGCGTCGCCGTCATGCCGCGAGGATAGGCGCCCGCGCCGCCGCGCGGCCAAGGGGTTTCCGGGTGGGAGGGGCGTTGTCGGTGGCGGGTGCGAGGCTGGGGCCATGACCGAACTCGGCGCCGCCATCGCCTCGTACTGGGAAGCCGCCTCGCCGGCCTTCGACACCGAGCCGGACCACGGCCTGCGCGACCCGCGCACCCGCGACGCCTGGCGGGCCCGGCTGCGCCGGTGGATACCGTCCGGGCCGTGCGACGTGCTGGACGCGGGCTGCGGCACGGGCTCCCTGGCGCTGCTCCTCGCCGAGGACGGGCACCGCGTCACCGGCGTCGACCTGGCGCCCGGCATGGTGGCGCGGGCGGAGGAGAAGTTCGCCGCGGCCGGGGTGCCGGGCCGGTTCCTCGTGGGCGACGCGGCACGGCCGCCCGTGGGGGAGGAGCGGTTCGACGTCGTCCTCGTACGGCACGTCGTGTGGACCCTGCCCGACCCCGGCGCCGCCCTGCGCGCGTGGACGGGCCTGCTGCGGGAGGGCGGGCTGCTCGTCATGGTCGAGGGCCGGTGGGGCGAGGCGGGCGGGGACGTCACGCCGTACGTCCCCGGCGGCGAGGCCCTGCCCTGGGGCGGCGGCGTGTCCGCCCGCGCCCTCGCCGGGGCGGTCGCCCCGCTCGCCGGCGACGTCCGCGTCGAACGGCTCGACGGCGACCCCGCCCTGTGGGGCCGCGCCGTCTCCGACGAGCGGTACGCCGTCCTGGCATCGGCGCGGGCATGACAGGGCGATAGCATTCGCGCCCTGGCGGATCACCGGCCCCACCCGTACCGCCGTGCCCCCCATGCACGACACCCTCTGTTGTGGGCTGAAAGGTCAACCCTTCTGTGATCACTCGCTTCAGGGCGGGAGTGCCGGCCGCCGCGGCCGCGCTCGCCGTCACGGGCGGTCTGCTGACCGCCACCCCGGCCGCCGCGGCGGTATGCCCGGCCCCCAGTTGGTCGGTGGACTTCTACGCCAACACGACGCTGAGCGGCACACCGAAGGCGAGGTTCTGCGAGCCCGCGCTGAACCACAACTACGGCTACGGCGACCCCGCAGGCGTCACGCTGCCCAAGGACAACTTCTCCGCCCGCTGGACGCTCACCCGCGACTTCGGCTCCGGCGGCCCGTTCTACTTCAGCGCCGAGTCGCAGGACGGCATTCGTGTCTACCTGGACGGCGTCCGCAAGATCGACATGTGGCGGAACGTCTCCACCACCCAGCGGGCCGCGCTCAACCTCTCCATACCGGCCGGGCGCCACACGATCCGCGTGGACTTCGTCGCGTGGACGGGCGCGGCGAACGTCAAGTTCGCCTACCTGCCCCGCGCCACCTCCACCGTGGACAAGGTCCGGCCGCTCGCCCCGACGGGCACGTCCGCCACCTACGACCGGACCATCGGCAGGGCCACCCTCCGCTGGGCCGCCAACAAGGAGATGGACCTCGCGGGCTACCGCGTGTACGGCCGCCCGGCCACCTCCGCGACCTGGACGCGCGTCAGCGGCACCGGCCTCGTCACGACCGCCTCGTACGCGCACCTCCCGCCCGCCACGGGAGCGGCGTACGTGTACGAGATCCGCGCGGTGGACAAGGCGAGCAACGAGTCGGCGGGCAGCACCGACGTGGCCGTCACCACCGTCGACCGCACCCCGCCCCCGGCCCCGGCCGGCCTCACCGGCTCCGACGCACCGGGCGGCGTGACGCTCAACTGGCCGGCCACCACGGGCGCGGCCAAGTACACCGTGTACCGGCAGGCGAACCCGGACTACGGGGACGTCCAGCCCGTCGTCCAGGTCGCCACGGTCACGTCCACCACCCTGACGGACACGACCGCGCCCGAGCGCACCGGCTACACGTACTGGCTGACCGCCACCGACGCGGCGGGCAACACCTCACCCCAGTCCGCCCGGCTGCCCGTCACGCGCGGCGACCACCCGCCCGCCCCGCCGACCGGCCTGACCGCCACCCAGGTCTACCGGGGCGCCGAACTGCGCTGGACCGGCTCCGCGAGCGACGACGTGGCCGAGTACCGCGTCTACCGGGACGGGGAGCCGTTCACGGGCGTCTACCCGCGCGTCGTGGACTACGGCACCCGGCCGTACACGTACGCGTTCCAGGACCCGGGCGGTGGCCTCACCCACGGCACCACCTACGAGTACGTCGTCGTCACCGTGGACCGAGGGGGCAACGAGACCCGCTCGGCACCCCTCAGGTTCACCACCGCGGGCGACCGCGTGCCCCCGGCCGTCGTCGCCGGGCTGACCGCCACGCCCCGCGAGGACGGCGTGCTGCTGCAGTGGGAGCCGAACCAGGAGCCGGACCTCAGGCGGTACGACGTGTACAAGGCCGTCTGGCTGGGCGAGGGCCCCGTCGGCAGTGAGGACGGCGTGTGGTCCATACGCCAGATCGCGTGGCTGAGCGAGACGGACACGAGCTATCTGCACGAGTCGCCGGCCGACGGCGAGACGGTGCTGTACGCGGTCGTCGCCGTCGACGACTGGGGCAACAGCCGCGCGCCGCTCACCGACCAGGAGTTCGCCTGGACCACCGTCACGGAGCTCACCGCCCCGCCGGCCGAGCCCGAGCCCCCGGCCGAGCCCGAGCCTGCGGCCGAGCCCGAGCCTCCGGCCGGGACGGAGCCCCCGGCCGCGGGCTGAGCCCCGCAGGAGCCGGACCCCGACCGGGGCATGCCGCCGCCCGCGCCCGTACCCGCCGTACGGGCGCGGGCGGCCCGCACACCGCCTCGGCCGGCGGTGCCTCAGGCGGTGCGCTCGCGCACGTCCACCAGACGGCCGCCCGCGTGGGCGACGAGGGCCCGGGGTTCGAGCGGGAACACCGTGTGCGGGGTGCCGGCCGCCGCCCACACCACGGGGTGCTCCAGCAGGCCCCGGTCGGCGAGGACGGTCGTGCGGGTGCGGTGTCCGAACGGCGGTACGCCGCCGATGGCGTACCCGGTCGTGGCGCGGACCAGCTCCGGGTCGGCGCGCTCCACCACGGCGGCGCCCAGCTCGTCCCGTACGCGTGCCACGTCCACGCGCGACGCCCCGTCCATCAGGACCAGGACGGGCACCCCGTCGGCGGCGAACACCAGCGACTTGACGATCTCGGCGGGCGTGCAGCCGATCGCGGCGGCGGCCTGCGCGGCGGTCCGCACGGCGTCCGGATAGCGGCGGACCTCCACGTCGAGCCCGAGACCGCGCAGGGCCTCGGCGAAGCGGGGGTGGGCGGCGGTGGCGGTGGATTCAGTGCTGTCCATGCCGTCGCACGCTAGCGGCCCGTGTACGAGCCACGCGACCGCCTTTCACCCGCGCGACGGCGGCCCCGCGGCGCGCCGTCCCGCGCCCCGGCGCCGCCCCCGGCCCCCGGGCGCCGCCCGGCGCCTCCGCGCCCGCGGGCTCATCGTGCGTTCAGCACCGACGCCACCAACGGCCCCGCGGCGTCGCCGCCGTGGCCGCCCGCCTGGACGACCGCCGCGGCGGCCAGATCGTCGGCGAACGCCGTGAACCAGCTGTTCGCCTGCCCCTGGTCGTCCACCTCCGCCGAACCGGTCTTCGCGCCCTTGTCGCCGCCCACGCCCGCCATCGCGGCGGCGCCCGTGCCGCTGCCGCGCGCGGCAGCGCGCATCAGGTCCCGCAGATGCCGGGCGGTGGAGCCGTCCAGGGCGCGCGGCGCGCGGGCGATGTCCCGGTCGTCCAGCGAGGCGGGGACGATGACCGGCTGCCGGAACACGCCCGCCTTCGCGGTCGCCGTGACCGACGCGATGGTGAGGGCGTTCATCTGGACGGTGCCCTGCCCGATGTACTGGGCGGCGGCCACCCCGCCGGTCTCCGGGGGCACGGACCCGTCCCAGGTGGGGACGCCCGCCTTCCACTCCAGCCCGATGCCGAACACGTCCCGCGCCTCCCGGCCGAGCGCGGCGTCGTCGCCCACGTCGTCGATGAGCTTGATGAAGGCGGTGTTGCAGGAGCGCGCGAAGCTCTGCCGGAAGGTCTGGCCGTCGAGCGAGAAGCCGTCGAGGTTCTCGAACCGGGTGCCGTAGTACATGGCCTCGGCGGGGCACTCGGCGACCCGGTCCGGCGCGACGAGCCCCTTCTCCAGCAGGAGCGCCGCGGTGACGATCTTCATGGTGGAGCCGGGTGCCTGCTTGCCGAGGAACGCCGCGTTCCAGCCGTCCTCGCGGTTGTTGGCGACGGCCCGTATCTCACCCGTACTCGGCTTGATCGCGACCACGGAGGACTCGGGGTACCGCCGCACCGCCTTCTCGGCGGCGGCCTGCACTCCGGCGTCCAGGGTCGTCCGCACCTCGCCGGGCTCGCCCTTGCGCAGGGTGAGCAGCGTCCGGGGGGCCGCGTCGCCCTCGTCGGCGACGACCAGTTCGACGCCCGGCGCGCCGCCCGCCTCGGTGCCGTACCGCTGGCGCAGCTCGTCCAGGACGGGCCGCAGCGATGGGAACCGCTCCGCGGTGAGCTCCGTGCCGTTGCGGTCGACGGCCTTGATGGCGGGGGCGCCGGACGAGGTGACCTTCAGGCTCTGGCCCTCCTTCAGCTGCGGGTGGACCACCGCCGGCGACCAGTCGACGCGCGGCTGCCCGGTGGACAGGCCCCGCACCACGCTGAGGCGCGAGGTGTAGGTCCACGGCACGCGCGTGCCGTCGTACGAGACGACCGCGCTCACCGTGAACGGCACCGTCGTCCCGCTGGGCGTCCCCGCCGTGGCCTTCACGCCCGTGACGTGGGTCTCCGTCAGGTAGAGGCTCAGCGCGGACCGCGCCGTGGCCGGGTCGTTGGTGAACTGCGCGGCCTTCTCCGGCTCTCCGGCCGCCCATGCGGCGAGGAAGCCCTCCGCGGTGGCCCTGGTCTCCTCGGCCGTGACGGGGCCGCTCCGCCTAGGCGAGCCGTCGGCCGACGTGGCGGTGGTCGTGCCGCCGGTCAGCCCCTCGTACACGTTGTAGGCCCCGTACCCGACGCCTCCGGCGAAGAGGGCGAACACCCCGCCCACGATGGCCACTTTCGCTCCGCTGCGCATGCCGCGGTTCCCCTCCCGGCCGTACACGTCACCCTTGAACGTGTTCAAGAACCCCCTGTGGGGCCACCTTAACCGCATGGCGCAGCTCATCCGTGGTGCCGTTACCCGAACGGAATCAACCCAGAACGGTCACACCGCGGTATCCGGCCACTGCGCGCGGAGGGCGGAGAGGGGTGGCCCGAGGGCCCGTCAGTCCATGTACGGGACGCCCGAGATGTAGGCGAGGACCACGGCCCCGCAGATGACGACCAGGGCGATCAGCGCGCACCCCAGCGCTCCGGTCACGGCGGCGATCCCCGTCCACGCCAGGCGCGTCGCCCGCCCGGCCCGCCGGACCGCGTCCTCGTAGCCGCTGTCGTCGTACCAGTCACGATCAGCCATCGACTGCCCCCCCGCCGAACCCTGCAACCACCCGCCCGAAACACCGGCCTGCACCGCGGACGACCGGCTGACGCCGCGAGGGCCCGGTCGTCGGCGCGCCCGCCCGGCGTGCCCGCGCGGCTCCCGCGCACGGTCTGAGGCTGCCCGGCGACCCGCCCCGGCACACGGCCGGGAGCTGGTGGTCCGGCCTTGCCCGCGGCATGCGAGACGCCCCCGCCGGGACTACATTGGGCGGTGATGGCCCCTGCCACTGCCTGCGGGCCGAGCGCCGGGCGCCGCCGGCAGACGGGGCACGAGCCGCGCCCGTGTTCCGTCGCGATCGGACTCCGCAGTCATGACCTCGGAGTCGCGGACACAACGGCCGATCTCTACCACCAGGGCACGATGCCACTGATCGTTTTCACCGGGGCGACCCGCCGCACCACACGCGACCGCATGCCGCGCGGCGAGGCTGAGCACTACCGCGAGCGCGCGAGGGAACCGGGGTGTTGGCACGCGCCCCGAAGCCGGTTTCCTCTCCAGTTCGACAGGCCATCTCCACATGCTTGTTTCGTTGGGAAGTGCTCCTCTCGTCCGACGATATGGAGAACCGGCGCACGCAAGGCGCTGTGGGGTCAATGCGTCACATGGCGTACGGCGTTGTGGCGTCGCTTCCAGTACGCCACGGTGACCAGGCCGAGCAGCGGTCCCCAGAGCAGTAGCGGGATGTAGCAGATGTAGTACGCGAGGGCTTTCCAGCCGCCCGCTTCGCCGGGGTAGCCCGAGGGGGTCGGGTCTCCCCGGAGTGTGGTGCCGGCGAAGTCCGCGGCGAAGGCGGCCGTCCAGATGACCGTCAGGACCACCGTGCCGATCGCGGCGGGGACGACCGCGGCGAGCGGCGGGACCCTGCGTCCGCGCAGTACGGGGATCCAGCGCGGGAACACCTCGCCCCAGGCGGCGATCAGTCCGACGGCGGTGAACGCCGCCAGCTCGGACAGGACGGACAGGAAGATGACGTACACCTCGCCGGGCAGCCAGCCCGGGAGGTCACCCCTGCCCGTGTCGCCGCTGCCCTTCAGGGCGGGGAAGCACTCCGTGGCGATCCGCCAGAGACCGGAGGGCAGGACGGCGAGCGGTACGGTGAGTGCGGCGGTGCGCGCCCAGCGGGGGACCCCGGCCACCGGAGCATGGGCGGCCGTCCAGGCGGCACGCAGCCGACCGGCCGAGGTCGGTGCTCCGTGGGTCCGTAACTGCGGGGTCATTCGGCTGCCCTCCGGCATTCCGGTTCCGCGGGCCCGATCGCCCGGCATGCTTCGATGATCGCAAGCCTTCGAAGCCCGGCACATGGTCCGCCGGGAGTAACCGGCTCCGCCGCACGGGGGAGACGGGCGGAGTATGACTCCCTCACGGTTCGTCGGAGCATGTCGGACCGGTCACGCGACTCCAGTCGGCCGGGCCCGTACGGCAGGGCGATCTCGGTGAGGCCGTCAGGGCGATCCCGCTCCCGCTGACGGCCAGATGGCTCCCCACCGGTGTCGACGGTGCCTTCGGCGTCGGCACACAAGCCACATCCTCGAACATGCCGACGCACGCTGTCCCGGTTCGCCGAGCCGGTGTCTCCGGGGCTTCCGGGCGCAGGCGGGGCCGTCTCCGCGTCGTCCGAGGGGAGCCAGCGACGGCAACCGACGACCGACAACGACCGCCATGGCGAGCTGTGCGGTCGTCATGCCATGACGCCTCAGCCCAGCTAGACCCAGGTGTCGAGCCACATCCGGGCCCGCCACTGGTCCATCGGGATCGTCTCGCCCGTGTAGAGCGGCCAGAAGTAGATGAAGCCTCGAGTGACAACCAGTGCACCGCGCTGACCAGGCTCCTTTTCCTTGCTTCGGTCGAGCGAAGATGCCCTGGGCCGCCTGTGGGCCGTGTAACGCGGCCGGTAGCCGCGGAAGTTAAGGCGTTGCACACACGTCAGCGGAAGGCGGCGCTTCGAGTGGTGAGGTCTGGCGAATGGTGGCGAATAACAGATCTTGTCTTGGGGCGCGCCAACCTCCAGGTAGGTTCCAAGAGTCCACTGCCTTCTCTTCTAGAGCGCCTGCCCGTAAGGCGGCAGGACCCAACGCAGTTGGGAAGCCAAGAGAAGGGAGCTTGGGCCGAATGGGGCGATCGAAGAAGCGAAGGCCACGCCGTAGGGGCCAGCCACCGGATTGGCTGGACATCGTGGTGCGGTTTCTCGCTGCGGTCTCTGCCATTGCGGGATGCGTCCAGGCGTTCAAGTGACGCAGTAGTGGTGGGTCGGACGGATGGTCGGGCTTATGGATGAGCCCGGCCGGCGACTACTCGGCCGGGCCCACCTTGCCCCGCGCACGGGCCTGGTCTCGGGAGGCAACCCGAAACCAGGCCCAACGTGCGTTGGAGGGCGGCAGCTGTACCCGTTGAGTCGCGGGCTGCTGCTGGATGAGGTAACCGCAGTTCCCGTGGCGTATCAAGCCACCGAAGTGGGCTACCTGTGCATACGGGGCAAAACGGGTGGCGAATTTCCCTGGCAAACCCATGGCGCGAGGGGGTGGCGAAAACTATCGCTGCAGGTTGCGGACTTACAGGGGTGGCGAATCCTGGCGTTTGATTTTCGCCCTGAGGACAGGGTCAAGTGGGCCCGATGCCCCTCGTGGTGGTGTGCAGCCGGACGTGGGAGAGATAGAGGGAGTCGACAGCCATCCGGGTTCGTCCCTCGCTGCTTGGCATCAGGTGCGTGTACGTCCGGAGAGTGAAGCCTGGATCGGCGTGACCGAGGTACTGGCTGAGGGCTCGAATGTTCTCCCCGGCATCCAGTAGGACGGAGGCGTAGAAGTGCCTCAGTGCGTGCATGCCGTGCTCCGGCGCCGCCGCGTACCGCTCACCCTCGCCCGGCTTTGGGATGATGCCTGCGGCTGCCAGGGCGGGCTTCCACATGTGGTCGTTGAAGTGACTCACCCGGACGTGGTCGCCCGTCGACCCGGTGAAGACGAGCGACTTGGTGACCGCCGGACCGTCGGGGGTCCGCCAGGGCAGCGTGACCTTGACCGGCGGGTGTGTCTCGGAGTGAGCCTTGAGTACGGCCGCCACGCTGGGCGGCAGAGGCACGTCACGGACCTTGCCGCCCTTCGGGAGGGCGTACACGAACTTCCCCCGGATGCGCTTGAGCTGCTGGTTCACGGCCAGCCAGCCGCCGTCGACGTCCAGTTCGTCGGTCGAGAGCCCGAAGACCTCGCCTTGGCGCAGCCCGCAACCGCCGGCCACGTCCACCACCGCCCGCAGATGCTCGGGCAGGGCGGCGCGTACGGCGAAGACCTGTTCCACGGTCCACGGGATCACGCGCGTACGGTCCGGCTTCGGGGTCTGTACCGACTTGGCCTTGCAGGGGTTCTTGGTGATCAGACCGTCGTCCACGGCGGCGCTGAACGCGGCGGACACCGTGCCGAAGACGATCCTGCGGTGGGAGGCTGCGGGCACGGCCGCCTCCAGTTCCCCAAGCCACGTACGGATGTGTCCGGGCTGGAAGGAGACGAGCGGCCGGGTGCCGATGTACGGGTACGCGTGCAGCCTCAGCCGCCGCTCGGCCGCCTCGCGGCTGTTCACCTCCGTGGTGTGGGTTGCCACCCACTTCTCCGCGAACTGACGGAACGTGATCCGGGCCGCCCGCGGGTCCACGTACTGCCCGCGCGACATGTCGGCATCCGTCGCGGTCAGCCACTGCTCGGCCAAGCGCTTCTGCTTGTCGGGGAAGCTCTTGGACTTCTCGGTGCCGTCGGGACCGACGTAACGGGCGCGGTAGCGCATGCCGGTGCCATAGCGGTCGGTTTTCACGCGGCGGGGCTTGCCGTCGGGGCCGGGCTCGGTCTTGTACCAGCGGTCTTGGATGTGGCCGGCCATGTGGGCTGTGGTCCCTTCGAGGTACGGAAAGCCCCGTGCCGCCCTCGTTGGGGGGCGGCACGGGGCGTGGGACGTGGTTGGTTAGGCGGCTTGGTCGAGGTCGCTCTGCTGGGTGACCCAGGCGCGGACGGCGGCGGGGTCGTAGCGGACGTGGCGACCGGCGCGGAAGCCGGGCGGGCCGGTGCGCTGCTTGCGCCAGTGGTAGACGGTCTCCACCGGGACCTTGAACAGCGCGGCGATGTCGTCCGGAGTCAGGTACTGGTCCGGGAGTTCGGTGACGGACTGGGGGGCCTTGGCGTTTGCCATCGGGCTCCTTTCAGTTCCACCAGGGCTGGTCGGCTCTCTTCTGGGAAGTCCGCTACTTCCGCTACCTCCGCTACCGCCCTGGTCAGGGGCATGATCGTGGTAGCGGATGGGGGTAGCGGTAGCGGATGGGTGCCGCTACCGGCCCGCCGGGCGGGGGCGGGCGGGTAGCGGCTTTACGGCGTTGGGTAGCGGATGATCCGGGCCCGTCCGCTACCGGTTTTGGGGCTGTGACCTGCTAGGTAGCGGAGGTAGCGGATGTAGCGCTTCCTGCGGGGGGCGGGGGGCAGTAGCGGGTCCAGGCGTCGGCGAGGTCGGCGGCGTAGTAGCCCTTGAGGACCCCCGTGCCGGACTTGATGTTGCGGGCGGCGATGGGGGTGTTGTCGCCGGTCATGTACTCGCGGAGCATCTTGGCCAGCCCGCGGGCGTCCAGGGGCCTGCCGCCCATGTCGGCCCACGGTGCCTCGTCCAGGCTGTGGAGGCGGTCGAGGATGGCGACGGTGGGCAGGCGGTCGATGCCGGGGAAGACCTGGTCGCGCAGGTCGGTGAGCAGGCGGATGCCGATGCTGCCCTTGTCGTCCTGCTTGGCCGCGTTCACCAGCTCCACGCACGCGGCACGGGCCCGCTCGGGCCAGGCGCCGCCGGCCGCGTCGGCCACGGCGATGAGCGGTTCCCACACGTCGGCCGGGCGGTCGGTGACCTCCTCGGGCATAACGGGGAACACCCCGTCGACCTTCGGGCGGACGTGGTCGGCCCACGCGGCGAGCTGGCCGCGCAGGGCGTGGCCCTGGGCGGTGTGGACGCGGGCCCGGAACGGTTCGGCCTTTTCGTTGCGGGCGCGGCGGCGCATGCGGACGATGACGGACCGGGTCAGGATCGTGTCCGGCAGCGAGCCGAGACCCGCGACCGCGACAGCGCAGTACGAGGGGAACGCCACGACGCTCTGGTTGCCGCCGTCCCCGACGCACCGGTAGGTCACCCCGGAGCGGCGGTGCCCGGCGTTCAGGAAGCCGCGCAGTTCCTCGTTCTCCCCGGCCTTGGGGCCGAAGACGGTGTCGATCTCGTCGAACAGGATCGTGGGGCGCCCCTCCGCGCCGGACACGGCCCGGAACAGGGCGGCCGCCGACGCGTTCACCGCCACCATCGGCTGAGGAACCAGCGTCTCCACGATCTCCAGCGCCCGCGACTTGCCCGACCCCGGCTCCGGGGACAGGAACGCCAGGCGCGGCGTGGAGTCGAAGCAGTCCAGCAGGTGGGCGTGGGCGTCCCACAGGGCGACGGCGACGTAGGCGGCTTCAGTGGGGAAGACGTTGAAGCGCCGGTGGAACGCTTCCACCTCGTTCAGCAGGGCCGCCCCGTCGATGTGCTGCTGAGTCATGCGGCGGTCCTCTCGGGTTGGTGGTGGCGCAGGGGGCAGGCGGTGCGGTGGGCGGTGTGTTCCTCGATCAGGGCGGCCACGCGGCGGTGGCCGACGGCGGAGCGGTTGCGGCCGCACGCGCAGACCGACGTGGCGGTCGGCACGGCGCCGCGTCCGGGCGCGGTGATGTGGAGCATGCCGACGATGCGGCGGCCGTCGCCCGCGTGCGGGTCAGAACTGAAGAGGACGCCTTCGGCGGCGACCTTCGGCGCACCACCGCCGCCGTTGGCCGGGGCCAGTCCGGCGGGGAGCCGGTCACCGGCGACCGGGGTGGGGCTTTTCAGGCGGGGGCGGGGCTGGTGGGTGCTCATGCCGCCTCCCTCGGGCGGGCGGTACGGATCGACCAGTCGAGTGCGGAACGGATGGTGGCGCGGCACTCGGCCGGCGGCAGTCCCGCCGCCTCGCCCGCCTCCTGAAAAGCCTCCTCGGCCACGTGGCGGGGGAGGTCGCCCCACGCGACGAACCGCCCCACCGCCCGCGCGCCCCGCAGCAACGCGGCGTTCCTGCCACCCTCCAGCGACGCCGCAACGGCGGCGGTCTCCCGCTCCAGCGCCACCCGCGCGACCCGCGATACGTCCCGGTGCACCATCGGGCGGAACACGGTCGCGGTGGGCTTGCTCGGTGCTTGGAGCATGTCGTGGAGCCATGTGGGGAGTTCGAGGACGGGCCGGTCGTCCACGACCTCGTACGGGGCGCCGTGGACGGTGCTGCCGGGGGCGACGACGTAGCCGCCCCACGCGCGGGTGTCGACCAGCGGCGCGAGCGACCGGGCGGTGTTCCTCAGCCTCACCCGGGCGGGCGCGCGGAAGTACAGGTGCTCACCACCGCCCGCAGTCCGCACCCGGAACGTCGCCGGGACGGCGTGCCCGGCGCGCTCGCAGAGCGCCCCGAAGAACGCCGCGCCGCAAGGCGCGTCCGAACAGCCCTTGCCCTTGGGCGCGTCCAAGTCCACGACGACCAGCCCGGACGGGCCGGTGGCAACGCCGACGTTGAACGCCCCCGCCGACCAGGCGGCGCGGATGCGGCCGGGGTCGGTGGTGGCGCGCTGCTCCCACTTCATGTGGCCGCCCGCGCAGGCGCCGGTACGGGGGCACTGGGCCTCGTGGTGGAGGGCGGGCCGCTTGGCGCCGGGGCGGAGCGGGAAGACGTGCCAGCCCTTTCGAGCGACGTCCAGTGCGGCGTTCAGCAGGATCGCTCGACGGTTGTCGGCGTGTTGGGTCATGCTGGGTGAACCTCCAGATCTGTGAGTGGAACTGGATGCGAGGGCGGTCCCGGTCATTGGCGTGAGGGGACCGCCCTTACCCACGCGGGAAATCGGAGCGTGGGGTGTCAGTGGGGTTGCTTAAGGTCGGTCCATGACGACGACCCTTGAGCTTGTGCCGGGCATGATCACGACTCGCGATGCGATCGCGGCGGCCTTCGGCTGTGGGACCTTCCAGGGCATTGAGCCGGCCGCGGCGGCGAAGAAGGTGTTCGTGTACTCCGACCCGTCGGCCGGCGCGGAGTACGGCTACACCTTCGACGGGCGCGCAGAGGACGACGAGTACGGGCCGCTGTACCTGTACACCGGCTATGGGGCGACTGGTGACCAGGAGCTGAAGAGCCGGAACAAGTCGCTGCGCTACCACGTCGAGGACGGGCGGGAACTGCACCTGTTCGTCGCCCACGGCAAGGTTCCCGGCACTGGCACGATGCGCCAGCGCTACATCGGGCAGATGGTCGTTGACCCGGTCAACCCGGTCGAGGTCCGCCGGGGGTTGGGCAAGGACAACAAGATGCGCAACGTCCTGGTGTTCCGTCTGCGGCCGGTGGCCGGCTCGACGCCGGCCTGGACGGAAGAGGACCGGCTGCAGCCGGCGCCCGCCACCACGATCGAGGAGATCGAGGTCAAGCCGCGGATCCCGACGCAGAGCGGGGTGAAGGACAAGAACTCCGAGGAGCACGCCACCGCCGAAACGATCGCGAACATCCCTGGTGGTCAGCGCAAGGTGGTGCGCCGGGAGGGCCTGCTGATGGAGGCGTTCAAGAAGCACTTGAGCGCGGTTGGCCACCAGCACAAGACGTTCCAGATCACCCTTGCTGGAGAAGTCGGCGCCCTGACTCCGGACCTGTACGACGTCACTGACCATGCCCTGTACGAGGCGAAGGGCCAGACCACCCGGAACAACGTCCGCATGGCCATCGGCCAGCTTGCGGACTACCGTCGCCACATCCCCAACCCGGATGGGCTTCGTGTCGCGGTCCTCCTGCCCAGTGAGCCCAGCGCCGACGTCAAGGACCTCCTGGCCCAGCAGGGCATTCACCTGGTCTTCCAGACCGACAACGGATTCACGGGCTTCCCCCTGCCGCCGGCCCCGTAGATCTCGTCCCGGTCCCGCCAGGGCGGCCATCTCCGCCAGAAGATGGCCGCCCTGCCAACGCCGCTAAGGAAAGTCCCGACTAGAACGGCGGCTCGTCGCTGTATCCGCCGGGGGCCCACGGGTCGGGGCCGGTGCGGCGGCGCGGCAGGCGCGGGAGGGGCAGAAGGGTCCAGCGGCGGTTGTCGTTCCAGCAGGGGCAGGGCTCCCACTCGGTGCCCGCGTACTCCCCGGTGAACGGGTCACCGTAGTCGTGGTGGTAGCCGCCCTCGCCCCGGCAGTACGGGCAGTCGAGGCGAGGGGTGTCGGTGAGGATCAGCGCGGGGCGGGGCCAGGTCGTTTTGCGGATGCGCGGTCGCATGCTGCGGGTGCCTCCAAGCGCGGATGCGGAATGGCGTCTCGTGGGTGTTCAGGGAGGCGGGAGCACCCCCTCGTCGGGTGTTGGGGGAGGGGGTTTCGGGCCGGTGAGCTGGGGTGTCTCCCTGCCTCCCTGCAAGGTCGTTTGCGCAGGTCAAGGCCAGGGAGGCGGTGCAGGGAGGGGTTCAGGGAGTTCTCCCTGCCTCCCTGCCCGGTGCGGGGGCGCTTCCCTCTACTGGGCGGCGGAAGCGGAACCGTCGTCGGTCCGGTTGGCGAGGGCTCGGGCGATGCGGTCGCGGCTGACGACCATGCGGCCGTCGGACTTGTACGGCTCGGCGCCGGTGCCCTCCAGCACGCGCTTGAGGTCGCCGTTCGTCCACGCCCCGTATGCCTTGGGGTTGGTGGTGGCCAGCCGCTGGAGCACGTCCTGAGTGAGCACACGGGGGGCGGTGCCGATGACGGCGGCGATGTCCGCGAGCGGGTGGCTCGGCTCGTCGGTGTCGATGACGCGCAGGGTGGTGACCCCGTCGCGCAGGGCCCGCGCCCGTGCGGCCACCTCGGCCGCGGCTTCGGTGTCGATGTAGTGCGTCCGCACGGTGATGGACGCCTGCCCGGCGGGGATGTCGATGCCGTCGGAGGCGACGACGAGGGTGCCCTTGTCCAGGCCCTGGCGCAGCAGGTGCGGGGCGGCGCCGCCGTCGACGGCCTTGTCTCCTAGCGCCATGCGGGCCTGTGACTCGGTGCCGAGGGCGAGGGAGGCGCGGGTGTGGGCGCCTTCGCGGACGAGCTTGGGGAGGTTCTGGTCGGTGGGGTCCTGCGTGCCCTGCCACAGCAGCACGTTCACCGCCCGCCCCTGGTTGTGGATCTTCCGTGCCGCCATGAAGTACCGGGAGGTGGCCTTGGAGCCGCCGTAGGGGCGCTTCTCCTCGTCCACGGCCGGGCACATGAACGCGACCTGCGCCTCATCCACCAGGACGATGAGCGGCGGGAAGGCGGTGCCGGGCGGGGCGGTCAGGCGCCGCTCCATCTCCGTGACCCCGGACTCGACCATCTCGGTGGCCTGGATGACGTGGTCATCGGTGGGGCCCTGGATGAGGACGGTGGCGATGCCGTCGAACATCGCCCAGTCCCCGGCGCCCTTCAGGTCCGCGATCCGGAACTCCACGCTCGGGTCGAGGGCGAGCCACAGGGCGAGCGCGCGGACGGCGGCGGTCTTGCCCTGGTTGGACAGGCCGGTGACGAGCATGTGCCGCTGATACAGGCTCAAGGCGGCGGCATCCCCGCGCAGGTCCTGCCCCCACGGCGCCTTGCCCTTCTTGTAGTCCGCCCGAAGCTCGGCGTCCAGGACGAGCGGGGACGGCCCGATCGGCTCGTCCAGCGCGCCGGAATCCGCGATCCACAGCCGGACCGTGCGGGCCGCCTGCGGAATGGTGATGAACACCTCGTGCTCGTGCCGGGACAGGTTCTCCGCGAGCTTCCGGCGCCGCCCCTGCACCTCCTGCGTGGAGACACCCGAGGGGAGGGTGACGTCCACCTCGACCCCGCATCCGGCGATCTTGATGGGGCTGAGCATCGCGGCGCCGGCGTCGCCCATCTCCTTGATGGCCTTGCGCAGCGGCGCGATACCGAGATCTCGCAGGGCGGTGACGACGATGGACGGCGTGATCGGCGCCCCGGCGTCGCTGGTGCGCTGCTGGGCGGGAAGGGCCCACTGCGGCGCCGCCTGCTGGTGGCGGCCGACCGCCCACAGCCCGCACAGGACCAGCCACGGCGCCACGGCGACGGCCGGTCCCCACACCACCGAGACGATCACGATCATCAGCTCGATGAACTCCACCACCGCCATCAGCGGGGTGACCACGTCTCCCGGTTGCTTCGTCGCCACCGCGAGCGCGATACCGAGCAGGAGGAGTCCGCCGAGGGTGCCGCCGGTGGCGTAGGCGGCGTTCTTCACCAGACGCTCCGGGGAGGTCAGCAGGTCCATGCGCCGTTGGTGACGCGCCGCGCGGTACTGCCGGCCGCGCTCCTCCCACTCCGCGGCCGCCTCCAGGTTCCCGGCGGCTTCGGCGGCGCGGATCATCCGCTCGTACCGCGCCGCCGTACGGCCGTCCCACGCCCGGCGGGTCACGATCCGCGTTCCGCCGACCACGTACGAGCCGTGCCGGACCACGGCCCGCCCGACGGCCCGCGTCCGCTCATCCCGCGCCGCCCGCACCACCGCTCGCCCGCTGCGGCGCCACACCGGCACCGGACGCACCTCGGCGGCCTCCAACGGCACAGGGACGGCAAGCGGAGCATCCGGAGTGGGCGCCTCGGCGGTGTCGGGGGGCGGGTCCTTGAAGAGGTGTACGACGTTGTCCGTCATGCTTGAGGCTCCTGTCTGCCCGTGGTGTGGGCGGATGAGGGCCCGGAGCGGCCGATAGTCCTTGGCCGGGTGACGGCCGCTCCGGGGCGTGGTCAGTGGGCGTGGCGGGCGCGGGCGTAGTCGTCGATGGTGCAACCGGCGTTCTCGGCGGCGGTCAGCGCGCGGGCCGCCAGGGCGGCGGCCCGCTGGGCGGCGTCGGAGTCGATGCCGTGCTCCTCGGCCGTGCGGACCATGGCCCGTCCGGCGACGACGGCGGCGGTGGCGAGCTGTTCCTTGCTCGGCATGGGGCTGTCCCTTCCTGCGGCGGGCCGGGCTGTCCGGCTCCCCTCACCACCCCCGCGCGGGCGGGGGTGGATCGGGCAGGCGTCAGGGCGGCGGGCTCAGCGGCGCGGGTATCCGTGGCCGGTGGGCGGGTAGGTGTCGACGGCCTTGTCGCTCATCAGGCCCTCCATCACGACCGACTGGAAGTCGGCGTCCAGGCCGGTCGTCGGCTCGTGCTGGAACGCGTCGTCCGCCCGGTCCAGGAGCCGACGGGTGCGGGCGTCGTCGGCGGCGGGCGTCTCGCTACTGCTGCGGCGGAACAGACCCATGCGATCACTCCTCATCAGGGACTCAGGCGGCGTCGCGCTGGCCGTCGGGGTAGGCACAGGGGACGCACATGCCGAGCGTGGGCGGGATGCAGTACCCGGCATCACGTCGGCAGCTCGGGCACGTGCGCCGCGCGGCCATGGCGGCCTGGAGGGCGGCGATACGGCCCGGCGTCATGGGCCGGACCGGCTTGGCCAGGTCGATGCGGTAGAGGTAGGCGACCAGCGGCCCCCGTCGGCGGCGCGGCTGTTCGAGCTGGGCGGCCACCGGCTGGCCGCCGGGCCGCAGCCCGCGTGCCCTCAGCTGGCGGCGGGTGGCCAGCCCATCGGGGGCCAGGCGCCACCGGTAGACGGGCAGGGCGCCCATCACGCGACGCGCTTCCACGCGGCGCGCAGACGGGTCTCGGAGGCGGAGTGCCCGGCGGCGCGGAAGCGGGTGGCCATCTCCCGGTAGGACAGGGCCGGGGTTTCGCTGCGGCGGATCTCGTCCACCAGCCGGTCCAGCTCCGCATCGGTGAGCGCGGGTGCCGCGTCCAGCGCGGGCAGTGGGGTGGTGGGGCCCCAGACGGGCAGTTCCCAGGAGGGTGCGACGCCAGGTGTGACGCGGCCCGTCACGCAGGTCAGGGCCCGTGCGGTGTCCTCACCGCCTCGTACTGCTTCCAGGGTCGACCACGCCCGTGCGAGGGCTTGCGCGGTGCGGGCCTGGACGCGTGCGACGCGTGCCCCGGCCTGTGTGACGGCCGTCAGCCGCGTCTCCTCCGTGACCGCGTCCGCCCGCAGCCGGGCACGCGCCACGGCCGCCTCGTCGCGGGCGTCCTGCTGGATGCCCCGGATGGTCTTGAGCGCGTGCGCCGTCAGCGCGGTGCGCTCCCACAACCCGTGCACCAGCCACAAGGCTTTGGCCGCCAGGGGCAGCCAGGCGACTGCCAGCCACGCGCCGGCGTTGTCCTCGGCGGTCAGCGCGTGGGCGACGAGGACGGCGGTGGCGACCAGGCCGAAGCCCCACCCGACGGCGGTGACGGCGGGAGAGTGGTCGCCCTGCGCGGCCAGGCGGCGTTCGTAGGCGAGGGTGGCCAGCCAGCCGCCGTCGATCCCCAGACCGACGACCAGAGCGACCGGCCACGGCACCGCCGCCCCCAGCCACATCATGACGACCGCGAGGGTCAGCACCATGGACACTGCCGTCATCGCGACGGCCGGGCCAGTGGTCTTGGCGTTCATGCCGCACCGCCCGCCTGCACCACCGTGGCGCGGTTCGTCAGGTCCCGGCGGGCCGCCAGGACGCGGTGGCGGGCCCGGCGGATGCGCCGGGCGTCCAGCTCCGTGACCGGCCGGTCCAGGGTCATGATCTGCGCGTCCAGCAGGTCCACCTCCGCCAGGATCAGCGGAAGCTCCAGCTCGATTGCGGTCAGCTCCGCCGCCGACGGCTCACCGTCGAACGGCACGGCCGTAACAGCCGCGAGCCGCGTTTCGATGGACTTCATTGGGTCGTGCTCCCTTCCAACAGGAACGGCCCACAACGAGGCCCCGGAGCTGCAACTCCGGGGCCTCTTGCCGTTTCGGGGGTGTGTGCGGGTCAGCGGGCGTGCTTGGGGAACCAGCGGCCCGACTTCAGGTCGTTGTACTCGTCCAGGTACTCGTCGGTGGCCTTGCGCATACCCTCCGCCGGACCGTGCTGGCCAGCGGCCGCCAGGTCGCGCTGCGCCTTGTGGGAGGCCTTGATGTCGTCCTTGATGTCGGCGGCGACCTGCGCGTCGGACACCTCGGAGCGGCGAAAGAAGTGACGGGCGGCACCCATGAGGACTCCTTGTGGAATGCGGCGGGGCTCGGGACTGTCCCGGCTCCCCGCGGCCCCGGAGCGCGTCCGGGGCCACAGGCAACCGATCAGAGGCGGCGGTTCAGCGCTGGACGACGGGCTTGTCCAGGTCCCGGTGGTGCACGGTGACCGCGTGGCCATCGGCCCGGAGGCGGGCGGCCAGGGCACGGGCGAACGTCGGCGCGCGGTGGCGGCCCCCAGCGCATCCGTCGGCCACGACCACGGGCCCGGCACTCGGGCCGGACGCGAACGCGGCGACCGCGGCCGCCGTCGCCTCGACCAGCGCGGCGATGCCCGGCGTGGACATCACGGCCTCCCGGACCGGCGCGTCGTCGGCGGTCATGTATCGCAGCTCCGGGCTGACGTGCGGGTCCCGGAAGTGCTGACGCAGGTCCACGGTCAGGTGGGCCTTGGGCTCGGGGGCGTGCAGGTACCCGAACGAAACGATCTCAACAGTGGCGTTCACAGGGGCTCCTACGAATCGGGAACGGGCCTTCCGGCTCCCCTCAACCCCGCCCGTACGGCACCCCGTGAAGGAGCCCCGGACGGGCAGAGGAGGCAACCGGCCGCAGTCGAACGGCTGCGGTGAGATTGAGTACTGCGGTGTCCCCTTCAGGTCTGCGACTCCCGTGTCAGGTAGAGCCGCCATGCCTGGCGAAGGCGTATGGGGACATGACCTTTCGGTCTAAGCCCTCCCGAATGCCAAGGGTCGGGTGCGCCCTCGGTCCGCTCTGTCCCGGACCCCTGAGGAGCGTCCGCGCACGCCGATCAACCCCCTTTGAGGGCCTTCGGATGGGCGAACCTCCCTAGGGATATTTAGGCAGACTTCCCTAGGGAGGTCAAGCGTCGGAGGGCATGAAGAAAGGGCCCGCCGATGGCGGGCCCCTTCCGATGACTTCCGTTCCGGTTACCCGGTGATGTGGTACTCCATGACGTACACGCCGGCGTCCAGCAGCATCCTGTTCACCTCGACCGCTGTACCGTCCTCCGTGAGGGCCGTGCGGTAGATCTCCACGACCGGAGTCCCCTCGGCCAGACGCAGGCGGTCCGACTCGTCGGGGCTGGGCATGCGCGCGCGCAGCTCCTCAACGAAGCGCACCGGCTTGGCGCCCAGCTCGGCGAGCCGTGCGTAGACTCCGCCAGCTCCGGTGTCCTCCTGCGTGATCGCCGTCCCTCGTACCAGCGCGGCGGGCAGGTAGGAGACGGCAGACTGCACCGGCTCCCCTTCGACCACGTACAGCCGGTCTCGAACCACGACGCTCACGCCCTCTTCCAGGCTGAGAGCGCGCGCCACCTCGCCGGTGGCCTCGGTCTCGTAGACCCGCAGATCGGCCACGGTCATGGGGCGGGCGCCGATGTCCGCACTCCAAATGGAACGAGCGCTGCCCCACGCCTCATGGGCAAGTCGCTTGTTGGCCACCCGGCGAATCGGCTGGAACTCCCGGACGTACGTGCCGCTGCCTTTCCGGCGCACGGCCAACCCTTCGGTCACCAGCAAAGTCAGCGCCCGCCGGGCCGTCTCCTTGGCCACCCCGTATTGCTTGACCAGCGCGGGCTCGCCCGGAAGCCGAGCACCAGGGCGCAACTCACCTGAACGAATGCGCTCGCGCAGTTCGTCGGCGATCTCCCTTGCGGTCTCCGCCATCCAGTTCCTCACTTCCCTAGGGTGGTTCCACATGACAGCTTGGCACAGGCACGCCAGGTACCTCATGACGGGAGAGGCATGTGTGGCCATGGGATTCCTCACCGCCACGTCAGCGGAAGTGCGGCCGGGCCGTCTGTGGGCCGTCGAAGGGCCGCCAACGCTCACCGGCAACCACCGACAACCACCGGGAGGGCGCGGCCGGCGGCCGCGCCCTCCCGGTGCGTTCACGCTGCTAGACCCAGGTGTCGAGCCACATCCGGGCGCGCCACTGGTCCATCGGGATCGTCTCGCCCGTGTAGAGCGGCCAGAAGTAGATGAAGTTCCAGACGATCAGCAGGACCAGGACCCCCGCGGCGATCGCGCCGATCGTGCGGCGGCGCTCCGCGCGGGCGTAGGGGTCCAGGAGGCCGTACGGCGCAGGGACCGCCGCCTCCGGGCCCGCGCCCGGCACGTCGGAGCCCGCGGGGCCGGCACCCACCGGTCCGCTGCCCGAGCCCGTCAGGCCGGTCGCGCCCGCCGGTCCCGCGGCTGTCGCCGTGCGGGGCGCCGCCGGGCCCAGCATCGCGCCGATCATCATCGCGACCGCCAGGCACAGGAACGGCACGAACACCACCGCGTAGAACAGGAAGATCGTCCGCTCCTGGTACAGGAACCACGGCGCCCACCCGGCCGCGACCGCGCACAGGATGGCGCCCGCCCGCCAGTCGCGGCGGAACAGCCAGCGCCACAGCACGTACAGCAGCGCGAAGCACGCCGCCCACCACAGCAGCGGCGTGCCGATGGCCAGGACCTCGCTGGCGCACTTCTCCGCCGCGTCCGCCGGGCAGCCCTTCTCGCCCTGCGCGGGCGACTCGTAGAAGTACGAGACGGGGCGGCCCAGGACGATCCAGCTCCACGGGTTCGACTCGTAGGTGTGCCCCGACGTCAGGTTGACGTGGAAGGTGTACACCTCCGACTCGTAGTGCCACAGGCTCCGCCACCAGTCGGGGAACAGCCACGACCAGGAGCTGTCCCGGCCCTCGCCGGTCGCCGCCCAGTCGCGGAAGTAGCCCTTGTCGGAGGCGATCCAGCCCGACCACGACGCCACGTACGTCACCAGCGCCACCGGCACCGTCGAGACGAACGCGGGCAGCACGTCGCGCTTCAGCGCCGCCGCGTACGGGCGGTGCGCCCCCGCCACGCGCCGCGCGGCCACGTCCCACACGACCGTCAGCAGCCCGAACGCGGCCATGATGTACAGCCCGTTCCACTTGGTCGCCGCCGCCAGGCCCAGCATCACGCCCGCCGCAAGCCGCCACGGCCGCCAGCCGAGCCGCAGCGTCTCGGCGATCCGCGTGTCCGGCCGCAGCACCCCGTCCGCGTCCACCGGGAGCGCCGCCGCCAGCCGCCGCCGCGCCCAGTCCCGGTCGGCCAGCAGGCAGCCGAACGCGCCCAGCACGAAGAACATCAGCACCTGGTCGAGCAGCGCCGTACGGCTCATCACGAAGTGCAGCCCGTCCACCGCGAGCAGCCCGCCCGCCAGGCAGCCGAGGAACGTCGAGCGGAACAGCCGCCGCCCGATCCGGCACAGCATCAGCACCGACAGCGTCCCGCACACGGCCACCATGAAGCGCCAGCCGAACGGGTCGAAGCCGAACATCCACTCGCCGAGCCCGATGACCCACTTGCCGACCGGCGGGTGCACCACATAGCCCGGATCGACCGGGACCGGCACCGCTGCGGGGTCCCGCAGGATCGACGCGTCGACGTCCTTCGGCCACGCGCCCTCGTAGCCGTTGTGGATCAGCGCCCACGCGTCCTTGGCGTAGTACGTCTCGTCGAATATCACCGCGTGCGGCGACCCCAGGTTCCAGAACCGCAGCACCCCCGCGACCAGCGCCACCAGCAGCGGACCGCCCCACGCCGCGGCCCGCAGCAGACGCTGCGCGGTGCGCGGCGGCAGCCCGTGCCAGCGGCCCGAAGGACCGGCGTACGGAGGCACCAGCCGCTCCCGCAGCCCGGTCACCGGGCGCGGCGCGTACCCGAACCGGCGCAGGCGCCGCTCCCAGGACGGCGGGTTCCCCCCGGGGGGCGCGGCGGGCCCGCCGGGGCCGTCCTGTCCGTGCAGGGCCTGAGGCGCAGTACTGGTCACCGCGCCATCGTAGGGAACACCCCCGTACGACTCCCGCGCCCGGCCCGCCAGCGCGCCCCGCGCTGCTGCGAGACTGGCTGCGTGACTGGAACGCTCGTACTCGCAGGTACCCCCATCGGCGACGTCGCCGACGCCCCGCCCCGTCTCGCCGCCGAGCTGGCCGAGGCCGATGTCGTCGCCGCCGAGGACACCCGCCGGCTGCGGCGCCTCACCCAGGCGCTCGGCGTGCAGCCGCGCGGCCGGGTCGTGTCGTACTTCGAGGGCAACGAGACCGCGCGGACGCCCGAGCTGGTCGAGGCGCTGGCGGGCGGCGCGCGGGTGCTGCTCGTCACCGACGCGGGCATGCCGTCCGTCTCGGACCCCGGCTACCGGCTGGTCGCCGCCGCCGTCGAGCGGGACATCAAGGTCACCGCCGTGCCCGGCCCGTCCGCCGTGCTGACCGCGCTCGCCCTGTCCGGACTGCCCGTGGACCGGTTCTGCTTCGAGGGCTTCCTGCCCCGCAAGGCCGGGGAGCGGCTCGGCCGGCTGCGCGAGGTGGCCGCCGAGCGCCGCACCCTCGTCTACTTCGAGGCCCCGCACCGCCTGGACGACACGCTCGCCGCGATGGCCGAGGTGTTCGGCGCCGACCGGCGGGCCGCCGTGTGCCGGGAGCTGACCAAGACGTACGAGGAGGTCAGGCGCGGCGGCCTCGGGGAGCTGGCCGCGTGGGCCGCCGAGGGCGTGCGGGGCGAGATCACCGTCGTCGTGGAGGGCGCGCCCGAGGCCGGGCCCTCCGACCTCGGTCCGGCCGAGCTGGTCCGGCGCGTCCGGGTGCGGGAGGAGGCGGGGGAGCGGCGCAAGGAGGCCATCGCCGCCGTCGCCGCCGAGGTGGGACTGCCCAAGCGGGAGGTGTTCGACGCGGTCGTCGCCGCGAAGAACGCGGGGGAGTGACCGGGAGCGGGACCGGGCGGGCCGGGACTGAGGCCGGGAAATCGGGCAACACGGGCATAAGGCGATAGAGCTATGGTGAAAGGCACAGCCCTCACCCGTTGAGGCACGCCGTGGCGCGAAGGCTTCCCGCGTGGCGGCGGGAAGGAGCGGGCATGAGCGAGACCCCCACCCCCGGCATCCCGGTCGGCCACGAGGCGTACGCCTTCGCCTGCCTGGGCTGCGGCTACGGCTGGGAGCAGGCGTACGAGATCGAGCACCACACCGACGTCGCCGGCCATGACTTCGTCATCTACCGCGCCGACGGGCGGCGCGTCCCCTCTCCGCTCTCGAAGCCGACCTGCCCCAACTGCGGGCGCCATGTCGTCCGGATCATGGGCTCCGGCCGGATCTCGGTCGTCCTCGACCACGGTGAGGCCCGCCCCACCGGCGCGGGGCCGTCCAGGCCGGGCTACCGCAGGGCGGCGCCGGTGGCGGCCGCCGGACCGCTCGGCCAGGAGCTGGAGGTGACGTCCCCGCCGGCCGGCGCGGACACCGTGACGGGGCCGGAGGCGGAGCGCTCCGGGGCGACGCGCGTGGAGGAGCCGGCCGGGCCGGGCGGCGGGCGCGGCGCGGCGGCCGGTACGGACGAGGCGCGGCGCAGGCGCCGCTCGCATCTGCTGCACCCCTTCCACCGGCACTGAGGCGCACGGGGCCGCCCGCTGCGGCGTAACGCCCCGGCCCACTGGGGCGTAGGGGCCCCGCCGGGGCGGGAGGTCGCCGCCGGGGCGGACGGGCGCGGGGCCGGGGTCGTACGGGCGCGGGGCCGGGGTCGTACGGGGGAGATCGGGCGCCCGCCTTTCGTACGATCGGGGCATGAGTGCCAAGGACGCCCCGCCGCCGCTGCCCGAGCCCCTGCCCGTCGCGGTGGCCGATTCGCACACCCACCTCGACATGCAGGCCCCGACCGTCGAGGAGGCCCTGACCAAGGCGGGGCTCGTCGGTGTGGAGACCGTCGTCCAGGTGGGCTGCGACCTGAAGGGCTCCCGGTGGGCCGCGGAGACGGCCGCCCAGTACGACAACGTCCACGCCGCCGTCGCCCTCCACCCCAACGAGGCGCCCCGCATCGTGCTCGGTGATCCTGACGGGTGGTCGCGGCAGGGCGCGCGTGAGGCGGGCGGGGACGCCGCGCTGGACGACGCGCTCGCGGAGATCGACCGGCTCGCCGCGCTGGACCACGTCAAGGCCGTCGGCGAGACGGGCCTCGACTACTTCCGTACGGGGCCCGAGGGCAAGGAGGCGCAGGAGCGCTCGTTCCGCGCCCACATCGAGATCGCCAAGCGGCACGGCAAGGCGCTCGTCATCCACGACCGGGAGGCCCACGACGACGTGCTGCGCGTCCTGGCCGAGGAGGGCGCCCCCGAGCGGACCGTCTTCCACTGCTACTCGGGCGACGCCGACATGGCCCGGATCTGCGCCGAGCGCGGCTACTACATGTCGTTCGCGGGGAACGTCACCTTCAAGAACGCCCAGCCGCTGCGCGACGCCCTCGCGGTCGCCCCGCTGGAGCTGGTGCTGGTCGAGACCGACGCGCCGTTCCTGACGCCCGCGCCGTACCGGGGGCGGCCGAACGCCCCGTACCTCATCCCGGTCACCGTGCGCGCGATGGCCGCCGTACGGGGGATCGGCGAGGAGGCCATGGCGACGGCGATCGCGGAGAACACCGCACGGGCGTTCGCCTACTGAGGGCGGCGACGGGGGTCGCGACACGACGGCGTGTAGTCGAGTGATACGTTTATGTGACTGGTCTGGGCTAGGGTCCCGGCTTCGTGAAGACCTCTCGCAAGCGCCGCCGCCGTCCGACCCCCGCCGCGACCCGCCCCCGCGCCGCCTCGGGCGCCTCCTCGCGCGCTCGCGCGCCGATGCCGAGCGGGGCCGTACGGGTGTCCGCCGCGCCTCCCGAAACCGGCGTACCCCCTGAACCGGGCTCCCCGCCCGCCCCCGGCCCCTGGCCCGATCCCGGACCGCCGCCCGATCCCGGTGCGCCGCCGGATCCGGGTGTGCCGCCGGATCCGGGCCCGCCGCCCGATCCCGCCGGCCCGCTCCCCGCTCCACCCGCCGCCGAGGCCGTGAGTGCCCGGGAGGCCCCGGCCGCCCCCGGCAGGCCCACGGGCCGGCGCGGCACCCGGGCCAAGGCCAAGCGCGAGGCCGCCGACGAGGCCAAGCCCAGGGCCGCCGACAAGGCCACGGCCAAGGCCCCCGCCAAGCCCAAGGCCACGTCCCCCGGCGCCTCCAAGCCCCCCGCCAAGCCCAAGGCCACGCCCCCCGGCGCCCCCGAGGCCCAGCCCAAGGCCCCCGGCAAGCGCGAGCCCCGGGGCGCCGGCGTCCCGGCCGCCCCGGAGTCCTCGGCCGCAGCCCCCGCCCCCGCCCCCGTCCCCGCCCCCGCCGTCGCGCGCCGGCTGCTCCCGCAGGTGCTCGTGGTCGCCGGGCTCGTCGCGCTGCTGGTCAGCGGCGGGGTGCTCGTCACCGACCACAAGGCGGTCCGGCTCAGCGTGGACGGCGAGCGCCGGACGCTGCACACCTTCGCCGACGACGTGGGCGAGCTGCTCGCCGCCCAGGACATCGCCACCGGCCCGCACGACCGCGTCACCCCCGCGCCCGGCACGCCCCTGACGGGCGGGCAGGAGGTCGCCGTCCGCTGGGGCCGCCCCCTCCGCCTGGACGTCGACGGCGAGGCCCGCCGGGTGTGGACGACCGCCCGCACCGTGGACGAGGCGCTGCGCGCCCTCGGCGTCCGCGCGCGCGGCGCCCGGCTCTCCGTCTCCCGCTCCGCCCCCATCGGCCGCGACGGACTGGCCCTCGCCGTCCGCACCGAACGCGCCGTGACCTTCCGCGCCGACGGACGCGAGCGCACGGTCCGCACCCACGCCGCCACCGTCGCCGAGGCGCTGCGCCAGGCCCGCATCACCCTCCAGGGCCTGGACAGGATCTCCGTCCCGCCCGGCGCCTTCCCCCGCGACGGCCAGACCGTGACCGTCCAGCGGGTGCGGGACCGCCGCGAGACCCGGTGGGAGACCGTCCCGTACGCCGTGCGCCGCGTCCGGGACCCCCGGCTGTACCGGGGCGCGTACGTCGTCGACCGGCAGGGCCGCCCGGGCCTGCGGCGCCTCACGTACGAGATCCGCACCGTCGACGGCGTCCCGGAGCGCACCCGCAGGACCGGCACCGCCCTGGTCCGCGAGCCCGTGGCGCGCGTCGTGCGCGTCGGCACCCGCGAGCGCCCCGCGAAGCCCCGCCACAGCGCCACCGCCGCCCCGCAGCCGGGCTCCGGGAACCAGTCCGCCCGGCAGCAGGCCGCCGCCCCCGAGGCGGTCCCGGCACGGCAGTCCCCCTCCGTCGCGGGCACCGGGCACCTGAACTGGGCCGCGCTCGCCGCGTGCGAGTCCGGCGGCCGCCCCGACGCCGTCGACCCGACCGGCACGTACGGCGGGCTGTACCAGTTCGACGTGCGGACCTGGCGCTCCGTCGGCGGCAGCGGCCGCCCCCAGGACGCCTCCGCCGCCGAACAGACATACCGGGCGAAGAAGCTCTACGCGCAGCGGGGGGCGAGCCCGTGGCCGGTGTGCGGCCGTAGGCTGTATCGGTGAGCACCACTGAGCCCGACGCCCTCCTCGGCCCCGCCGACATCCGCGAACTGGCCGCCGCCCTGGGCGTACGCCCCACCAAGCAGCGCGGTCAGAACTTCGTCATCGACGCCAACACCGTCCGGCGCATCGTCCGCACCGCGGAGGTCCGCCCCGACGACGTCGTGGTGGAGGTCGGCCCCGGGCTCGGCTCCCTCACCCTGGCCCTGCTGGAGGCCGCCGACCGCGTCGTCGCCGTCGAGATCGACGACACGCTGGCCGCGGCGCTGCCGGCCACGATCACCGCGCGCATGCCCGAGCGGGCGACGCGCTTCTCGCTGGTCCACTCCGACGCGATGGACGTCCGGGAGCTGCCCGGACCGCCGCCCACCGCGCTCGTGGCGAACCTCCCGTACAACGTCGCCGTGCCCGTGCTCCTCCACATGCTCGACCGGTTCCCGACCATCGAGCGCACCCTCGTCATGGTCCAGGCGGAGGTCGCCGACCGGCTCGCCGCACGCCCCGGCAACAAGGTGTACGGCGTGCCGTCCGTGAAGGCCAACTGGTACGCGGAGGTCAAGCGCGCCGGGGCCATCGGGCGGAACGTCTTCTGGCCCGCGCCGAACGTCGACTCCGGCCTCGTCTCCCTGGTGCGCCGCGACCCGCCGCGGACGACCGCCTCCAAGCGCGAGGTGTTCGCCGTCGTGGACGCCGCGTTCGCGCAGCGCCGCAAGACCCTGCGCGCCGCGCTGGCCGGCTGGGCCGGTTCGCCCGCAGCCGCCGAGGCCGCGCTCGTCGCCGCCGGGGTGTCCCCGCAGGCGCGCGGCGAATCGCTGACCGTCGAAGAGTTCGCCCGTATCGCGGAGGCCCGAGCGTGAGCGTCACCGTACGAGTCCCGGCCAAGGTCAACGTCCAGCTCGCGGTCGGCCCCGCCCGCCCCGACGGCTTCCACGACCTGGCGAACGTCTTCCTCGCCGTGTCCCTGTACGACGAGGTGACCGCCACCCCCGCCGACACGCTGCGCATCACGTGCGAGGGACCCGACGCGGACCAGGTGCCCCTGGACCGTACGAACCTCGCCGCCCGCGCGGCGGAACTGCTGGCCGCCCGGCACGGCATCGCCCCCGACGTGCACCTGCACATCGCCAAGGACATCCCCGTCGCGGGCGGCATGGCGGGCGGCAGCGCCGACGGGGCGGGCGCCCTGCTGGCCTGCGACGCCCTGTGGGGCACGGGCGCGAGCCGCGCCGAACTCCTCGACATCTGCGCCGAGCTGGGCAGCGACGTGCCGTTCTCGCTGGTGGGCGGCGCCGCGCTGGGCACGGGCCGGGGCGAGCGCCTGACGGAACTGCCCGTCGGCGGCGCCTTCCACTGGGTCTTCGCCGTCGCCGACGGCGGCCTGTCCACCCCGGCCGTGTACCGGGAGTTCGACCGGCTCACGCCCGACGCGCCCGCGCCCGAGGCGTCCCCCGGACTGCTCGAAGCGCTGCGCACCGGCGACACCGCCGCCCTCGCCGGGGCCCTCGCCAACGACCTCCAGCCCGCCGCGCTGTCCCTGCGCCCGTCGCTCGCCGACACGCTCGCGGCGGGCACGGCGGCCGGGGCGCTCGCCGGGATCGTGTCCGGTTCGGGGCCCACGACGGCGTTCCTGGTCAAGGACGCGGAGGCGGCCGAGTCCGTCGCGGCCGCGCTCATCGCGTCCGGCACCTGCCGCACGGCCCGCACGGCCACGTCCCCCGCGCCGGGCGCGCGCGTCCGCACGGCCTGAGACCGCGCACGACCGGCCGCGCGCGCACCGCGACCGTGCCGGGCGGACGCAGCGGGCAGGTGCGCTGAGTACGCGCACTGAGTAGCCGTACTCTCCCGGCCGGGCCGCGCGGCGGCGACTCTGGCCGGCATGCCGACACACACCCGTCCGGGGCTCACCGCCCGGGAACTCGCCGCCAACACGCCCGCCGACAGGGACCGTTACATCGACCTGCTGCGGGTCGCGTCCCTGGCGGTGGTCGTCCTCGGGCACTGGATGATGGCCGCCGTCACCGCCGACGGCGCGGTCGGCAACCTCCTCGCCGTCGTCCCCGCGCTGCAGGCCGCCACCTGGGCGCTCCAGGTGATGCCGGTGTTCTTCTTCGTCGGCGGCTTCGCGCACGCCCTGTCGTACCGGTCGAACCCCGCGTACGCGGGCTTCGTGCGCGGCCGGGTGCGGCGGCTGCTGCGGCCTACCGCGCTCTTCGCCGCCGTGTGGGTCGTCCTCGCGCTGGCCGTCCAGCTCGCGGGCGGCGGCGACGGCCTGACGGGCACGGCGCTGCGGCTGGTGACGCAGCCGCTGTGGTTCATCGGTATCTACCTGGCGATGGTCGCGTTCACGCCGCCGCTGCTGCGGCTGCACCGGCGGTGGGGCTGGGGCGCGTTCGCCGCGCTGGCGGGCGGCGCGGCGGCGGTGGACGTGCTGCGCTTCGCGCTGGACGTGCCGTACGTGGAGTTCCTGAACTTCGCGTTCGTGTGGCTGGCCGTGCACCAGCTGGGCTTCCTCCGGGCGGACGGCCGCCTGGGCGCTCCCGTCCTCCTGGCGGGCGCGGGCCTGGCGGGGGCGGTCGCGCTGGTGGCGGCGGGCCCGTACCCGCTGTCCATGGTGGGGATGCCGGGCGAGAAGGTGTCGAACATGGCGCCGCCCACGCTGGCGCTGCTGTGCCACGGCGTGTGGCTGGTGGGCGCGGTGGAGCTGCTGCGCGGGCCGGGCACCCGGCTGGCGGCCCGCGCGCGGGTGTGGCGGGCGGTCGTCGCGGCGAACGGCGTCGCCATGACGGCGTTCCTGTGGCACCTGACGGCGATGCTCGGCGTGTACGGCGCGCTGCTGGCGCTGGACGTCCGCCTCCCGGCCCCGGCGTCACCGGCCTGGTGGGCGTGGCTGCCCGCGCGGGTGGCCCTCGCGGCGGCGGTGACCGCCCTGCTGGTCCTCGCCTTCCGGTGGGCCGAACGCCCCGTGGCCCGCCCCCGCCCCGGAGGCTCCGCGCCCCTGGCGGCGGCGGGCGTCACCCTGAGCCTCCTGGGCGTCCTGGGCCTGTCGATGACCGGCTACGGCGGGCTCCTGACCGGCCGCACGGCGACGCTGATCGCCGTCCCGGTCACGGCGCCCCAGGCCCTGGGCCTCGTCCTGGCCGGCTGGCTCCTGGTCGAGCTGCGCCGCTGACCGCGCCCGGCGCCGGACCGGGGGGCGGGCGGCCGTACCGGGCCGGTGACCGTGCCGGGACGTGCCCCGGGGCCGTGCCGGGACGGGCCCCGCGGCCCCGGGAAGATCCGAAAGACGGGCCCTAGGCCGGCGGGTGGCAGGTGTGGAGGGTGGCGGAGGTGTTCGCGAAGGCCTTCAGGGCCGTGCGCAGCGACGCGTGGTCCAGGGCCAGGCCGTCGTCCGGGACGATCTCGTACACGCCCGTCCCGTCGGCCCCCGGGCACTTCGCCGTCAGCCGGTAGTGGCCCTTCGGCGAGTCCGCCTCCCCGTTCGCCGGGAGCGCCCCGCCCTCCAGGGCCGCCTCGCCGTACGGGCCGTACGACGCCTTGAACGTGTACAGCGGCGTGCCCAGGCCGCTGCCCAGTACGCACCGCTCCACCGGTGCCGGGTCCGTCGCCGTCTCGGCGACCGTTCCCGCGCCCCACCGCCGCGCGGTCGCCGCGTCCACGACGCCCCGGCAGGTCCCGGCCGCCTTCGCCAGCGGCCGGCGCGCGTCCACGGCGGGCGCGGGCACGTCGCCCACCGCCTTGCGCGCCTGGTCGCCCGTGTCGCAGCCGTTGCGCCGGGCGTGCGCCGTCGCCGTGTCCGCCAGGGCGGAGACCAGCCGGGTCCGCGCCGCGCCGTCCTTGAAGCCGCGCCCGCCCGCCAGCCGCGCGTCCGCCACCGCGAGCAGCCCGTCACCGGACTGGTCGCCGCAGTCCAGCAGCAGCACCGCCCGGCCGCGCGCGGCGCCCGCCGCGTCGTCGGGGCCGTACGAGAAGGTGCCGGTCCAGCCGCCGCCCAGCGGGACGGCGTTCTCGCCCGGGTCGACGGGGGCGCCCGGGTCGAGCGGCTCCTTGGCGTCGCGCACCTGTATCTCGATCCGCGCGCCGTCGCCGCCCGCCCCGCCGGACGCCGACACGGAGCAGTACCAGCCGTCCTGCCGCAGCTCGCTCGACGCGGTCAGCGCGGCGTCCGGCAGCAGCGCCCGTACGCGGTCCGCCGCGAGGTCGCCCTCGCAGGCGCCGGCCAGCGCGGTGCCGTCGCCGCTCCACGCCTCGTACCCGCCGGACAGCCAGAACGCCCCGCCGGCCACGGCGACGACCGCCGCCGAAGCGACGGCCGCGAGCCGTGCCCTTCGGCGCCGGGGCACCCGGGTGGCCTGGTTCGTGCTGTCCTCGCTCATGTCGTACCTCTCGCAGTGGGACGTCGTACGGACACGGACACGCGGTACGACGTCCTCCGGTTTCTTCCGTTCTCCGGTTTTCGCGGCTCCGGTCCTCCGGGGCGTACGGCCGGCCGGGGCCTCAGCCCGCCGTGACGGCCAGGGTCGCCTTCGCCAGTTCGTACGCGGGCAGCATCGACTCGTGCTCGTCGGTGTCCATGCCGCCGAGCTCCAGGACGAGCGGGCCGCGCGGGGTCGCCACGGCCAGGGCGCGGGCCTTCTTCTGCTCGTCCAGGAGCGCGCTGGTGACGAGGTAGGTCACCTCGGTCCCCGCGAGCGTGCCGCCCCGGCCCAGCCGGACGTCACGATAGACGGCCGACGCGGGCGAGTCGTCGGCGGCGACGAAGGACTCCAGAGCGGCGCGCGGCGTCGTGCCCTTCGCGTCGTCGGTCCACACGTTGAGGAAGCCGAGGTGCCCGGCCGGCTTGGCGTCGATCTCACACACCAGGGTCAGGGGGCCCTGCTCCGCCAGCTCCCTCAGGTCCGGGTCGGTGATCGGCTTGATCCGCTTGGGCTCCCAGTCGGCGGCCGTGTCGAAGGTCACCGGCAGCGGGCAGGACGACCCGGCCGCGCCCACCGTCGCGCCCCGCGCCGCGGCGGCCGGGGAGGGGGAAGCGGGGGCGGAGGGCGCGGTCCGCTCGGCGGCCGGCCGCGCCGGCGTGCCGCCCTCCGCGCCGGCCGGCTCCGTGCCCGACGCGCATCCCGCCAGCAGCGCCGCGGCCGCCAGCGCCGCCGCCGTGCCCGCGAGCGCTCCGCTGCCCGTGCCCCGTGCCATCGATCCAGCCCCTCCCCTTGACGATCGCCGCACGCTACCGCACGGCCGGCCGGGCACCCCCCGGCGCCCACTACCCTGGAAGGTCGATCCGTCCCGCCACCCCGCAGGAGTGAAATGGCCGCGAACCTGGTCAATGTCGAGGCCGTCAGCAAGGTGTACGGCACCCGTGCCCTGCTCGACGGGGTGTCCCTCGGCGTGTCCGAAGGCGACCGGATCGGTGTCGTGGGACGGAACGGCGACGGCAAGACCACGCTGATCCGCGTCCTCGCCAGGCTGGAGGAGGCCGACAGCGGCCGCGTCACCCACAGCGGCGGACTGCGCCTGGGCGTGCTCACCCAGCACGACTCGCTCGACCCGGCCGCGACCGTGCGCCACGAGGTGATCGGCGACCTCGCGGACCACGAGTGGGCGGGCAGCGCCAAGATCCGCGATGTGCTCACCGGCCTGTTCGGCGGCCTCGACCTGCCCGGTTTCCCGCAAGGCCTGGACACGGTGATCGGCCCGCTGTCCGGCGGCGAGCGGCGGCGCATCGCGCTGGCCAAGCTGCTGATCGCCGAGCAGGACCTGATCGTCCTGGACGAGCCGACCAACCACCTGGACGTCGAGGGCATCGCCTGGCTGGCCCGGCACCTCCAGGCCCGCCGCTCGGCGCTCGTCTGCGTCACCCACGACCGCTGGTTCCTCGACCAGGTGTGCACCCGCATGTGGGACGTCCAGCGCGGCACGGTCCACGAGTACGAGGGCGGCTACTCCGACTACGTCTTCGCGCGCGCCGAGCGGGAGCGGATCGCCGCCACGGAGGAGACCAAGCGGCAGAACCTGGTCCGCAAGGAGCTGGCGTGGCTGCGGCGCGGCGCCCCGGCCCGCACCTCCAAGCCCCGCTACCGCATCGAGGCCGCCAACGAGCTGATCGCGGACGTCCCGCCGCCGCGCGACACGAGCGAGCTGATGCGGTTCGCGTCGGCCCGGCTCGGCAAGACCGTCTTCGACGTGGAGGACGTGACCGTCCAGGCCGGGCCGAAGGTGCTGCTGAAGCACCTGACGTGGCAGCTCGGGCCGGGCGACCGGGTCGGCCTCGTCGGCGTGAACGGCGCGGGCAAGACCTCGCTGCTGCGGGCGCTCGCGGAGGCCGCCGTGTCGCAGGGCGAGAAGCAGCCCGCGGCCGGGCGGATCGTCGTCGGCCGGACCGTGCGCCTCGCCTACCTGTCCCAGGACGTCGCGGAGCTGCCGCCGACGCTGCGCGTGCTGGAGGCCGTGCAGCAGATCAGGGACCGCGTCGACCTCGGCAAGGGCCGGGAGATGACGGCGGGGCAGCTGTGCGAGAAGTTCGGCTTCACCAAGGAGAAGCAGTGGACGCCCGTCGGGGACCTCTCCGGCGGTGAGCGGCGCCGCCTCCAGCTGCTGCGGCTGCTGATGGACGAGCCGAACGTCCTCTTCCTCGATGAGCCGACCAACGACCTGGACATCGAGACGCTGACGCAGCTGGAGGACCTCCTCGACGGCTGGCCCGGCTCGATGATCGTCATCTCCCACGACCGGTTCTTCCTGGAGCGCACCACGGACCGGACGTTCGCGCTGCTCGGCGACGCGACGCTGCGGATGCTGCCGCGCGGCATCGACGAGTACCTGGAGCGGCGCGAGCGGATGGTGGAGGCGGCGTCCGCGGCGTCGTCCGCCGGCTCGGCCGCCGCCCCGGCCGCGGCGGCGAAGGCGGCGAAGACCGCGTCCGCGGCGGACGCCCGCGCCGCGAAGAAGGAACTGCAGCGGATCGAGCGGCAGCTCGACAAGATCTCCAGCCGCGAATCCACCCTTCACGCGCAGATCGCGGAAAACGCCACGGATTTCGAGAAGGTGGCGAAACTGGACGCGGAGCTCCGGGAACTGGCCAATGAGCGCGAGGACTTGGAGACGCGCTGGCTGGAACTGGCCGAAGAGGCGTGACGGAAAGGGGCGCTCCAGCCCCTTCGACGCCGCGTAGAGAAGGCGTGGAGAGCCGGTAACGGGGCCATCACGGGCCGGTCCTCCCTTGGGAACAAGGGAAGGTCCGGCCCCTTCGCGCGCGCGGGGCGGGTGGTAGAAAGAAACCCCGCTCGACTCACGTACCAGTGCGACATCCCTGTCCGAATCGCTCCATTCCGACGACGAGCCTCGCGTCGGAATCGCGGGGGAGGCCGGTCGGTCAGCGGATCGCACGAAGGGGGAAGCGCTGATGACTCAGCCGCCCAGCCAGCAACCGCCGCAGGGAGGCTCCGGGTCTCCGCAGGACCCGAACGGGGTTCCCCAGCCGCCCTCGGCCCCGCCCGCCCAGCCGCCGGCGCCCCCGGCCGAGCCGCCCGCCGCGCCCGCGCAGCCGCCGGCCCCGTTCGCGAAGTCCGACGCGCCGCCGCCGGCCCAGCCGCCGCAGCCGCCCGCGCAGCCGCCGACGGCCCCCGCGCAGCCCGCGGCCGGGTACGGCTTCCCGCAGACGCCCGGCCAGGCCCCCGGCCAGCCGCCGGCGCCCGGCTACGGCTACCCGCAGGCCCCCGGCCAGCAGCCCGGCCAGCCCGGCCCGTACGCGCAGCAGCCCGGCCCGTACGGCCAGCCCGGCCCGTACGCGCAGCAGCCCGGCCCGTACGGCCAGCCCGGCCCCTACGCGCAGCAGCCGAACCCGTACGGGGGCTACCCCACCCAGCCCCAGTACCCCGGCGCCACCGGCCCGGGCACGCCCGGGGGCGACGCGTCGAAGAAGAAGACCCTCATGGTCGCCGCGGGCGCCATGGCGGCCATCCTCGTCGCAGGCGGCGTCACCTGGTGGGCGGTCAGCGGCGACGGCGGGCAGGAGAAGACGCCCGTCGCCCAGCCGTCCGGCTCCCCGGCCGAGCCGACCCCGTCCGAGTCGGTCGACAAGGGCGACGGCACCGGCGGCGGCCGCGAGGGCGACGACGACCTCAACGCGGGCCGCCAGCCCGGCGAGGCCAAGGTCGAGTGGCTCCTCAAGAACGACGTCGACCTCCCGCGCAACGGCGCCAACGTGTACGGCCCGTGGGTCGTCGGCGACACCGTCGTCAAGGCCATGTACCGGAGCATCGAGGGCTACTCCACCGCCGACGGCAAGAAGAAGTGGAGCGTCCCCTTCACCACGGACGTGTGCGAGGCGGCGAACGCGCCCACCGCGAACGGCGTCATCGTCATCGGCCTCAAGGACGGCACCGGCGACCGCGCCGACTGCCGCGTCCTGCAGCAGGTCGACCTGAAGACCGGCAAGGCGGGCTGGAAGACCGAGGTGCCCAAGGCCACCGGGTTCAGCTCGCTGTCCGACCCGACGCTCGCCATCGCGGGCAACACCGTCGCGGCCGCCGGCACGGGCAACTCCTACGGGTTCTCCCTCACCGACGGCAAGCAGATCTTCGGCAAGCCCTCCGACGGCTGCCAGCCCTACGCCTTCGCCGGCGAGGGCAACCGCCTGATCGCCGCCGCCAGTTGCCGGGTCTCCGACTACAAGAACCCGCAGCAGGAGGTCTGGGAGGTCGACCCGGCCACCGGCAAGCCCAAGTGGAAGTACCAGCTGGCGCGCGGCTGGGAGGTCGACAAGGTCTACTCGGTCAGCCCCCTCGTCGTGAACGCCGTCCACGAGGAGAAGAAGCAGCGCACCGTCCTCGCCCTCACCGACGCGGGCAGGATGCGCTCCCAGCTGTCGGGCGGCAGCGACAAGTTCCGCGCGAACTGCGGCGGTGGCGGCCTCATCGTCTTCGGCCAGCGCCTCCAGGGCTGCACCGGCGTCGCGGCCGACGCGAACACCTTCTACATGTCGACCGAGCCGACCAGCCTGACGCGCGGCACCAACCACGTCGTCGCGTTCGACCTGAACACCGGCAAGCCCAAGTGGCGCGCCACGGCCGGCGCGGAGAAGACGATGCTCCCGCTGCGCCTCGACGGCGGCAGGCTCCTCGTCTACATCGAGGGCTCCTGGGACCGCGGCGGCGCCGTCGCCGCCCTCGCCCCGACCGGCGGGCAGCCGACCGTGCTGCTCCAGCACCCGGCGTCCGTCGCCCGCATCGAGCGGGACTTCTGGCAGCCCCGGTACCTGTACGCCGACGGCCGGTTCCTCATCGCCAGCGGCCGGGTCAGCGCCCAGAACGACAAGGCCGAGCTGGAGACCAAGACCATGATCGCCTTCGGCAAGTAGCGCGCCGTCCGCGCCCCGGCCGGCCCCGCGCCGGCCGGGGCGCGCACCGCGTCCGGGCCGCCCGCCGCGAGCGGCCCGCACGGCCCGGCGCCGCGACGCCCCCGCACGGCCCGCGCGGGGGCGCCCCGCACGGCCGCATCCACGACTTCCCCCCTGAGTGACCGCAGAGGTACGCACCGATGACGCAACCGCCCCAGCCGCCCCAGCAGCCCCCGGGCCCGCCGCAGCAGCCCCCGCACGGGGGCTTCGGCGCCCCGCAGGACCCGCCCCCCGGCGGCTTCGGCGCGCCCCAGGACCCGCCCCCGGGCGGCTTCGGCGCGCCCACCCCGCCGCCGCAGGGCGGCGCCCCGGCGTACGGCTACCCGCAGGCCCCCCAGGGCCCGCCCGCCCCGCAGGGCCCGCCCGCCCCGCAGGGCCCGGTACCGCCGCCCGGCCAGCCGGCGACCCCGGCGTACGGCTACCCGGGCCAGCCGCCCGTGCAGCCGCCGCCCGGCATGCCCGGCCAGCCCGTGCCCGGCCAGCCGCCCGCGTACGGCTACCCGACCGCGCCCATGCACCAGGCGGCCCCGCAGCCCGGCATGCCCGGCGCCCCGGGCGGGCGCGGCAGGATGTCCGCCCAGATGAAGATCATCATCTCGGCGGCCGTCGCCGTGGCCCTCATCGTCGTCGGCGGCGTCGTCTACGCCACCACCAAGGACGACGCCCCGGCCGACACCACCGCCACCGGCGGCACCGGCGGCGGCGCGGGCGGCGGCGGTGGCGGCGGGGCCAAGGCCCCGGGCGGCTCCGGCAAGGAGAAGGCCCCCGCCAACACCCAGGCCAAGGTCGCCTTCTCCATCCCGGCGCCCGTCGTCGCCGACACGGTGACCGCCACCGGCTCGTGGCTGACCGACAAGACCTACGTCAAGTCCGGCGTCAACGAGATCAACGGCTACGAGGCGGCCAAGGGCACCAAGCTGTGGACCGTGCCGCTGCCCGGCGAGCTCTGCGCCGCCAGCCGGCACGTGAAGGACAACAAGACCGCCGTGGTGTTCCAGGCGTCCAAGCCGACACCGCAGAACAAGTACCCCGGCTGCTCCGAGGTCGGCGTGCTCGACCTGGACGCCGGCAAGATGCTGTGGACGAAGTCCATCGCGGGTGCCACCCGCGGCGACCGCAAGCTCAACTGGGAAGAGGTGACCATCGGCGCCGGCACCGTCGCCGCCGGCGGCACCTACGGCGGCGCGGCCTGGGACCTGGCCACCGGCAAGGAGCTGTGGCGGCCCCAGGAGAACGCCGAGAACTGCCGCGACATGGGCTACGGCGGCGGCGAGGGCCTGGTCGCGGCCCGCAAGTGCGGCGACCTCGACAACCCGACCGTGACCATCCAGAACCTCAACCCCGCCACCGGCGCGCCGCTCTCCTCGTTCACGATGCCGACCGGCGTCGAGTACGCGGCCATCGTCTCGACGAAGCCGCTGGTCGTGGCGGCCGACGTCGGCGACACCGCGGGCGACGGCTCGGGCATCTCCGACTTCTTCTCCATCGACGAGAAGACCGGCAAGCTGAAGGCGAAGATCGCCGCCGACGCCGACCGGTACGCGGCCGAGTGCAACTCCACCGACGTGGAGAAGTGCGAGAACCTCGTCGTGGGCAACAACCGCCTCTACCTGCCGACCGAGCAGCACGAAGGCTCCGGCGACAGCGCCACCCGGGTCAACGAGATCGTCGCCTTCGACCTGACCACCGGGCAGCTGACCGGCCAGAAGCTGGAGTCCGGCAAGCACCGCGAGATCGTCCCGGTCCGCATGGACGGCGGCAACCTGATCGCGTACAAGTCGCCCGCCTACGAGATCGGCGGTCAGGTCGTCAGCGTCGACGGCGCCTCCTTCCAGGAGACCGTCCTGCTGAAGACCCCGGTGGACCGGACGATCAACACCGCCGAGAGCAGCCTCGTCGGCCGCGAGGCGATCCTCTACCGCGACGGGCGGCTGTACCTGTCCGACTACTTCATCTCGAAGCCGTCGACGGTCATCAAGGACACCCGCTACCTCGCGCTGGTGTTCACCACCGAGTGACCCCGTGCGCCCCCCGCGGCCCGGCCCGTCCCCCCGGACGGACCGGGCCGCGGTCCTTTCCCGGACCGCCGTCCTCCACCGGCGCCGACGAGGCGTCCTCCGTCAGCCCGCCGCACCCCAAGTAGCCCTGACCGGCGAAGAATTCGACATTGTGGGGGGCTCCTGGCCGGTAGGGGGCGCACAACGTCGAACAAGCGTGTAGCTTGCCGGGTCATGGACGGCCGGGGGGCCGCACCAGGGGGTTGGGGGTTGGTACTCGAATGGGCGTGCGCCTGATGGTGGTCGACGACCACCGCCTGCTCGCCGAGGCGCTCGCCTCGGCCCTGAAGCTGCGCGGCCACCGCGTGCTGGCCGCCGCCGCGCCCGCCGCGGGCGCGGCCGAGCTGGTGGTGAGCCGCGCCCCCGAGGTGTGCCTCCTCGGTACGGCGACCCCCGCGGAGCCGGGCGCCTTCGACCCCGTCGTACGCATCAAGCAGGACCGCCCGCAGGTCGCGGTGGTGGTCCTCGGACCCGTGCCGAGCCCGCGCGGCATCGCGGCGGCCTTCGCGGCCGGCGCCTCCGGGTACGTACGGCACGACGAGCGCATCGAGGGCGTCGAGCGGGCCATCATGAAGGCCCGCGCCGGGGAGGCCGCCGTCGCCCCGCAGCTCCTCCAGGGCGCGTTCACCGAACTGCTCAACCCGGCGGCCACGCCCGACGACGAGGGCCGGCGGCTGCTGCGGATGCTGACGCCCCGCGAGGTGGAGGTGCTGGTGCGGGTCGCCGAGGGCGAGGACACCCGCCTCATCGCCGCCGGCATGGGCATCGCCCCCAGCACGGCCCGCACCCATGTGCAGCGCGTCCTGATGAAGCTCGGCGTCGGCTCCCGCCTGGAGGCCGCCGCCCTCGCCGCCCGCACCGGCCTCCTCGACCGCGCGACTGATTCCTGAGGCTCGTTCCTCCCCCGGGCCCGGCTTCGCTCGAACAGGGGGGATCCCCACCCGCGCGCCCCCTCAACTCCACGAGCGGCGCGGGGAGTCGTCCCTGAGAGACCCTCGGTCCGCCCCCCAAGCGGGCCGCCGGCGCCCCAACCCTCCCGAACCTCCGCTCATTGACGTCGATGTTTGGTTCTGGTTCCTTGTGTGTGGTTCTGTTTGATCCGGAGCTGGAGCGAGGAGAGCGCCCGCCGTGAAGAAGACGTCCACCCGGCTCGCCGACGGGCGTGAGCTGGTGTACTACGACTCCCGCGACGACGTGGTGCGCGACGCGGTCGACCGGCGCCCCCTCCAGCCGGTCGCCACCACCGTCGAGATCCGCGAGGACGCCCTCCTCGGCGACCGCGTCGCCGTCGCCTCCCACCGGCAGGGCCGCACCCACCTGCCCCCGCCCGACGCCTGCCCGCTGTGCCCCTCGCGCGAGGGCCGCGCCACCGAGATCCCCGACAGCGACTACGACGTGGTGGTCTTCGAGAACCGCTTCCCCTCGCTCGCCGGGGACGCCGGCCGCTGCGAGGTGGTCTGCTTCACCCCCGACCACGACGCCTCGTTCGCCGACCTCACCGAGGAGCGGGCCGCGCTCGTCCTGGAGGCGTGGACCGACCGCACCGCCGAACTGGCCGCGCTGCCCGGCGTGGAGCAGGTGTTCTGCTTCGAGAACCGGGGCGCCGAGATCGGCGTGACCCTCGGCCACCCGCACGGCCAGATCTACGCCTACCCGTTCACCACGCCCCGCACGGCGCTGATGCTGCGCTCCCAGGAGGAGTACGCGGCCCGCACCGGCGGCGGCAACCTCTTCGACGACCTCGTCCGGCGGGAGCGCGCCGACGGGGCGCGCGTGGTCCTGGACGCCCGCCACTGGACCGCCTTCGTCCCGTACGCCGCCCACTGGCCGTACGAGGTGCACCTCTACCCCCGCCGCCGCGTCCCCGACCTGCGGGCGCTGGACGACGCGGCCCGCGCGGAACTCCCGGGGGTGTACCTGGAACTGCTGCGGCGCTTCGACCGGATCTTCGGCGACGGCCGGCCGCCCACGCCGTACATCGCGGCCTGGCACCAGGCGCCGCTGAGCGACCCGCGGCGCGACGCGTTCGCCCTGCATCTCGAGCTTTTCACCATCCGCCGTACATCCGGCAAGCTGAAGTTCCTCGCGGGCTCCGAATCGGGCATGAGCGTGTTCGTCAACGACGTCCCGCCGGAGGCCGCGGCCCGGCGACTGCGAGAGGTAGCGAGCGCATCATGAAGTACCTGGTTACGGGCGGAGCGGGCTACATCGGCGGGGTCGTCGCCGCGCACCTGCTGGAGGCCGGCCACGAGGTGACGGTCCTGGACGACCTGTCGACCGGCTTCCGCGAGGGCGTCCCGGCCGGCGCCGCCTTCGTCGAGGGCCGCGTCCAGGACGCCGCACGCCACCTCGACCCCTCCTACGACGGGGTGCTGCACTTCGCGGCGTTCTCGCAGGTCGGGGAGTCCGTCGCGCGGCCGGAGAAGTACTGGGAGAACAACGTCGGCGGCACGATGGCGCTGCTCGCCGCGATGCGCTCGGCCGGGGTGCGCCGCCTCGTGTTCTCGTCCACCGCCGCCACGTACGGAGAGCCGGTCTCCACCCCCGTCACGGAGACCGACCCGACGGCCCCCACCAGCCCGTACGGCGCCACGAAGCTGGCCGTCGACCACATGATCGGCGGCGAGGCGGCCGCCCACGGCCTGGCCGCCGCTTCCCTGCGGTACTTCAACGTCGCGGGCGCGTACGGCGGGCGGGGCGAGCGCCACGACCCGGAGTCGCACCTCATCCCGCTCGTCCTCCAAGTCGCCCTGGGACGGCGGGAGTCGGTCTCCGTCTACGGGGACGACTACCCGACCCCGGACGGCACGTGCGTGCGCGACTACATCCACGTCGCCGACCTCGCCGAGGCGCACCTCCTCGCCCTGGACGCGGTCACCCCCGGCGAGCACCTGGTGTGCAACCTCGGCAACGGCAACGGCTTCTCCGTGCGCGAGGTGGTGGAGACGGTCCGCAAGGTCACCGGCCATCCGGTGCCCGAGGTCACCGCCGCGCGCCGCCCCGGCGACCCGGCCGTCCTCGTCGCGTCGGCGGCCTACGCGCGGGAGCGGCTCGGCTGGCGGCCCTCGCGCACGGACCTGGCCGACATCGTGCGTGACGCCTGGGAGTTCGCCCGGCGGCGCGAGGCGGAGGAAGGGACCGGGCGGTGACCGCGACGGAGGTGCCGACCGGGGCGGACGAGGCCGCCGCGCGGTTCCGGGAGCTGTACGGCAGGGCGCCGGGCGGCGTCTGGGCGGCGCCCGGCCGGGTGAACCTCATCGGCGAGTACACGGACGTCAACGACGGGTACGTGATGCCGCTGGCCCTGCCGCACACGGTGGTCGCCGCCGCGGCCCGCCGCGCGGACGGCCGGCTGGTGCTCCACTCGGCGCAGGCGCGCGAGGCGGGCGGGGGCCGTCAGGGGGTCGTCCGGCTCGACGTGGCCGCGCTGCGGCCCGGTGCCGTGCCGGGCTGGGCGGCGTACCCGGCGGGCGTCGTCTGGGCGCTGCGCGAGGCCGGCCACCCGGTCGGGGGCGGCGCCGACCTGCACCTGACCTCCACCGTGCCGGCGGGCGCCGGGCTCTCCTCCTCCGCCGCGCTGGAGGTCGCCACCGCCCTGGCCCTGAACGACCTGTACGGACTCGGGCTGACCGGGCCCGCGCTGGCCGTCCTCGCCCGGCGCGCCGAGAACGTGTTCGTCGGCGTGCCCTGCGGCGTCATGGACCAGATGGCGTCCGCCTGCTGCGCGGCGGGGAGCCTGCTGCACCTGGACACCCGCGACCTGACGTACCGCCGGGTCCCGTTCGACCCGTCCGCGCACGGACTGGCCCTGCTCGTCGTGGACACCGGCGTACGGCACGCGCTCGGGGACGGCGCGTACGCCGAGCGGCGCGCCGGGTGCGAGGCGGGCGCGCGGGCGCTCGGCGTGGAGAGCCTGCGCGAGATCCCGTACGAGGCGCTCCCGGAGGCGCTGGGGCGGCTGGCCGACCCGGTGGTGCGCGGCTACGTGCGCCATGTGGTGTCCGACAACCGGCGCGTCGGGCGGACGGCGGAGCTGCTCGACGCGGGGGACGTACGGGCGGTGGGCGCCGTCCTGACGGAGGGGCACGCCTCCCTCCGCGACGACCTGCGGGTGTCCTGCCCCGAGCTGGACCTCGTCGTGTCGGCGGCCCTCGCCGCCGGGGCGCTCGGGGCACGGATGACGGGCGGCGGCTTCGGCGGATCGGCGGTCGTCCTGACGGGGGCGGACACGGTGGACGCCGTCGCCTCCGCGGTGGCGGACGCGTTCGCCGATGCCGGGTACGGGGCGCCGCGGGTCTTCCCCGCCGTACCGTCGCCCGGCGCGCGCCGTTTGATCTGAACCGGGCGCGAACCGACGCCGACCGGACCGGAAACAGTCGATTTCCGCCCCGTAACGCCACAGTCGACACACGGGAAACACGCTGGTCGGTCAGTTCTGCAAATCTGCTTCCCCTCCGCACCCACGCCCGTACGCTGATGCACAGCATCGGTGGGGGCCGATGCCGATCAGGGGGCGAGAGCAGTCGGGTACGGCGCACGGGGCTCGGGTAGCACTCATGGCACGGCGGCGGCCGTGCGTCCGGATGAGGGCACCGGCTCCGGGCGCCGTGTCCGCGCCGGCCCGCTTCCTCGACGCATGGGGGTGTCCATGGTCCGCATCCGGGTCCTGGTGGTGGACGACCACCGCATCTTCGCCGAGTCGCTCGCCGCGGCGCTGGCGGCCGAGCCCGACGTGGACGTCACCGCGGCCGGCAGCGGTCCCGCCGCGCTGCGCTGCCTCGACCGGGCGGCCGCCGAGGGCCGCAGGTTCGACGTCCTGCTCGTCGACGCCGACCTGGGCGTCGCCGCGGGCCAGATCCCCGGGCAGGCCGTCGCCCGCGTCGTCCCCGAGGGCGGCGCCGCCGACGGGATCGTGGACGGCATCTCCCTGGTCGCCGGGGTGCGCGAGGCCCAGCCCGCCGTGCGGATCGTGGTGCTCGCCGAGAAGGACGACCCGCGCCGCGCCGCCCTCGCCCTCCAGGCCGGGGCCAACGGCTGGGTCGCCAAGGACTGCTCCCTCCAGCGGCTCCTCGGCGTCATCCGGGGCGTCCTGCGCGACGAGACCCACCTCGCGCCCGCGCTGCTCACGGGCGTGCTGCGGGAGCTGACGGCCGCCCGCAAGCACCGCACGGACAGCGAGCGCCTGGTGGCGTCCCTGACGCCGCGCGAGCGGGAGGTGCTGCGCTGCATGGTCGCGGGCCTCGGCCGCAAGGCGGTCGCCGAGCGCCTCTTCCTGTCGCCCCACACGGTCCGTACGCACATGCAGAACGTGCTGGGCAAGCTCGGCGTGCACTCCACGCTCGCGGCGGTCGCGCTGGCGCGCCGGGCCGGGGTCGGCCCCGCCGAGTCAGCCGGGGACGTTGTCGAACGGGGCGGTCAGCTGGCGTAGCAGTGCGGCCAGGTCGGCGCGCTGCGCGCGGGACAGCTGGGCCAGGATGGCCCGCTCCTGGTCGAGCAGCCCGGCGAGTGCCTGGTCGGCGCGGTCCCGCCCCTCGTCGGTGAGGCGCACCAGGACACCGCGCCGGTCGGTCGGGTCGGGCAGCCGCTCCACGAGGCCCTTCTTCGCGAGCCGGTCGATGCGGTTGGTCATCGTGCCGGACGTGACGAGCGTCTGCGTGAGGAGCTGGCCGGGGGAGAGCTGGTAGGGCGCGCCGGCGCGGCGCAGCGACGTGAGGACGTCGAACTCCCACGGCTCCAGCTGGTGCTCGGAGAAGGCGAGGCGGCGGGCCCGGTCCAGATGGCGGGCCAGCCGGGACACCCGGCTCAGCACCTCGAGCGGCTCCACGTCGAGGTCCGGGCGCTCGCGGCGCCATGCAGCGACCAGACGGTCGACCTCGTCCTCCATGGCGATCAGTGTAGGCGATCTGTCGATGTGAAGTCTCTTGATGTCAAGAAATTCGCTTCGTACGATTGAGGGGGCCCCGACCGGAGCAACGTTCCGCTGAGATCAATCGCACCAGCAAGGGGAATCGACCATGCGATCCGTACCGATCTGGGACCCGCAGCAGTATTTGCGCCACTCCGGCCACCGCGCACGGCCGTTCTACGATCTGCTGGCCAGGATCCCCGAGCTGCCCGCCGCGAAGGAGGGCCGGCCCGCCCGCATCGCCGACATCGGCTGCGGCCCCGGCAATGTCACCGCGCTGCTCGCGGACCGCTGGCCCGACGCCCACATCACCGGCTTCGACCTGTCGCGCGAGATGCTCGACCAGGCCGAGCGGGACCACGCGGGCCCCACACCGGGCGGCGGACGGCTCGAATTCCGCCGCGCCGACGCGGCCGCATGGGTCCCGGACGAGCCGTACGACCTGATCGTCTCCAACGCGGCGCTCCAGTGGGTGCCGGGGCACGCCGAATCGTTCGCCCGCTGGCTGGACGGGATCGTGCCGGGCGGCACGCTCGCCTTCCAGGTCCCGGCCAACTTCACCTCCCCCAGCCACGCCCTGCTCGCCGAGCTGTGCGAGTCCCCGCGCTGGCGCGACCGGCTCGGCGACCACGGCCGCCGGTACGTCCACATACTGGAGCCGACGCGGTACCTGGAACGGCTGGCCGACCTCGGCTGCGCGGCCGACGTGTGGGAGACCGTCTACGCCCAGCTCCTCCAGGGCGAGGACCCGATCCTCGACTGGACCAAGGGCACGGCGCTGCGGCCGGTGCTGACGGAGCTGGGGGAGGACGCGGAGGCGGTCGCGGAGTTCCTGTCCCAGTACCGCGACCTGCTCCGCAAGGCGTACCCGCCGGGCCCGCACGGCACGGTGTACCCGTACCGCCGCGTCTTCGCGGTCGCCCGCAAGGAGTACTGAGACCCCCTGGCCCTCCAGGGCCCCCCTGGCCCTCCAGGGCCGGGGCTCTGGGCCTCTACCGGGGCCCGCCCCCCTCCTGGGCCTCCCGGCCCAGACCCCCTGCGGCTCGGCCGGGCCCGCTGCGGGTCGGCGTCCCGCCTCGTTGTGGGCAGTCGTTCCGCCCCGGGGGTCCCCCCCTGGACGGAGTCCTTGGGGGAGGAACGCATGCCCACAACGGCAGCGGGCGTGGCCCCCAGGCACGGTGGTCGTGCGAGGGGCAGGGGGCTACAGGGGGCGCGGCCCCACAGGGGCGGGGGGCCTGGGGGTGGGCCCGCGGGGGGTCAGGATTTGCGGTGGCCTATGAGGCGGGGCTTCTGCTCCAGCCCATCCAGCCCGTGCCACGCGAGGTTCACCAGATGCGCCGCCACCTCCGCCTTCTTCGGCTTGCGCGCGTCCAGCCACCACTGCCCCGTCAGGGCGACCATCCCCACCAGCGCCTGCGCGTACAGCGGGGCCAGCTTGGGGTCGAAGCCCCGGGCCTTGAACTCCAGGCCCAGGATGTCCTCCACCTGCGTGGCGATGTCCGAGATCAGCGACGCGAACGTGCCCGTGGACTGCGCCACCGGCGAGTCCCGCACCAGGATGCGGAAACCGTCCGTGTACGTCTCGATGTAGTCCAGCAGCGCGAACGCCGCCTGCTCCAGCAGCTCACGCGGATGCCCCGCCGTGAGCGCGCCGGTCACCATGTCGAGGAGCTGGCGCATCTCGCGGTCCACGACCACCGCGTACAGCCCCTCCTTGCCGCCGAAGTGCTCGTACACGACCGGCTTGGACACCCCGGCCTTCGCCGCGATCTCCTCCACCGACGTGCCCTCGAAGCCGCGTTCGGCGAACAGCGTCCGGCCGATGTCGAGCAGCTGCTGGCGCCGTTCGGCGCCGGTCATCCGGACCCGGCGGCCGCGCCGGGGCTTGTCGCTGCTGGTACCACTGCCGTCGATCGCCACGCCGTCCATCATGCCGCGTTCGTGGAACGCGTCTGGCGGCGGGCTTCGATGCGGGCCTCGGTGGGCCAGCGCACGTCGTACGCCCAGCCCAGCTTCTCGAACCAGCGGATCAGCCGCGCGCTGGAGTCGATCTGCCCGCGCATCACGCCGTGCCGGGCGCTCGTCGGGTCCGCGTGGTGCAGGTTGTGCCAGGACTCGCCGCACGACAGGACCGCCAGCCACCACACGTTGCCCGAGCGGTCACGCGACTTGAAGGGGCGCTTGCCGACCGCGTGGCAGATCGAGTTGATCGACCAGGTCACGTGGTGCAGCAGCGCCACCCGGACCAGCGAGCCCCAGAAGAAGGCCGTGAAGGCGCCCCACCACGACATCGTCACCAGGCCGCCCACCAGCGGCGGGATCGCCAGGGACACGATCGTCCACAGCACGAACTGGCGCGAGATCCGCCGCAGGGCGGGGTCCTTGATCAGGTCCGGGGCGTACTTGTGCTGCGGGGTCTGCTCCTCGTCGAACATCCAGCCGATGTGCGCCCACCACAGGCCCTTCATCAGCGCGGGGACCGTCTCCCCGAACCGCCACGGCGAGTGCGGGTCGCCCTCCGCGTCGGAGAACTTGTGGTGCTTGCGGTGGTCGGCCACCCAGCGCACCAGCGGACCCTCCACCGCCAGCGACCCCATGATCGCCAGGGCGATCCGCAGCGGGCGTTTCGCCTTGAACGAGCCGTGGGTGAAGTACCGGTGGAAGCCGATGGTGATGCCGTGGCAGCCGATGAAGTACATCGCCGTGAGCAGCCCCAGATCGAGCCAGCTCACCCCCCAGCCCCAGGCCAGCGGCACGGCCGCGACCAGGGCGAGGAACGGCACGATGATGAAGAGGAGCAGGGTGATCTGCTCGATGGACCGCTTGCTGTCGCCGCCGAGCGTGGCGGAGGGCGGTTCCTGCGCTTGCGTGCTGTGGTCGAGCACTTCGGGGCTCATGGTCATGGGCGTCCTCCATGGGGGAGACGGATGGTTCTCGGATCTGACATGTGGCTCGGGTACCCCGGGCGCGCCGGATGCCGACACGTGCGACGGGTACCTCGCATGCCTCGGCCCGCTCGCGTACGTGGGAGCGGTGGGGTGGGGGGAACGGGGGACTTCCGGGGCGAACCGGGTGGGGAACGGAACGGGACGTACGCCGCCGAATGGCTACGGTGCCGTAACCTACGGAGTCGTAAGTATGGCAGCGCGCACGCCCGCGGCAAGAGGGCTGCGAGCGGCGTGGCCCGGACGGCGACCTATCCTGGGTTCCGTCGGACAGCGCGGTCCGCAGCGTCCCGCTGGGATCGCCTCGCGCCAACCGGCCGGTAGCGCGAAGGGGCATTCCCCGGGGACACCTCAGCAGTACCCCCTCCAGACGTGCTCATCACTGCAAGGAGCCGCACCTGTGAGCAGTGCCGACCAGACCCCTTCCGCAAGCGCCGAGCTGCGCGCCGACATCCGCCGACTGGGTGACCTGCTGGGCGAGACGCTCGTACGGCAGGAGGGGCCCGAGCTCCTCGAACTCGTCGAGAAGGTCCGCCGCCTCACCCGCGAGGACGGAGAGGCCGCCGCCGAGCTGCTCGGCGACACCGACCTGGAGACCGCCGCACGGCTGGTCCGCGCCTTCTCCACCTACTTCCACCTGGCGAACGTCACCGAGCAGGTCCACCGCGGCCGCGAGATGCGCGCCCGCCGCGCCGCCGAGGGCGGCCTGCTCGCCCGTACGGCGGACATGCTGAAGGACGGCGACCCGGACCACGTCCGCGAGACTGTGCGGAACCTCAACGTCCGTCCCGTCTTCACCGCCCACCCCACCGAGGCCGCGCGCCGCTCCGTGCTGAACAAGCTGCGCCGGATCGCCGCCCTCCTCGACGAGCCGGTCACCGACGCCGACCGCCGCCGCCACGATCTGCGGCTCGCCGAGAACATCGACCTCATCTGGCAGACCGACGAGCTGCGCGTCGTCCGCCCCGAGCCGGCCGACGAGGCCCGCAACGCCATCTACTACCTGGACGAGCTGCACGCGGGCGCGGTCGGCGACGTCCTGGAGGACCTGGCCGCCGAGCTGGAGCGGGTCGGCTACGAGTTGCCGCCCGGCACCCGCCCGCTGACCTTCGGCACCTGGATCGGCGGCGACCGCGACGGCAACCCCAATGTGACGCCCGCCGTCACCTGGGAGGTGCTGATCCTCCAGCACGAGCACGGCCTCACCGACGCCATCGAGATGATCGACGAGCTGCGCGGCCTGCTGTCGAACTCCATCCGGTACGCCGGCGCCACCCAGGAGCTGCTGGACTCCCTCCAGCGGGACCTGGACCGCCTGCCCGAGATCAGCCCCCGCTACAAGCGGCTCAACGCCGAGGAGCCGTACCGGCTCAAGGCCACCTGCGTCCGGCAGAAGCTCGTCAACACCCGCGAGCGCCTCGCCCAGGGCACCCCGCACCAGGAGGGCCGCGACTACCTGGGCACCGCCGAGCTGCTGCAGGACCTCACGCTCATCCAGACCTCGCTGCGCGAGCACCGGGGCGGCCTCCTCGCCGACGGCCACCTGGACCGCACGATCCGCACGCTCGCCGCGTTCGGCCTCCAGCTCGCCACGATGGACGTACGCGAGCACGCCGACGCCCACCACCACGCGCTCGGCCAGCTGTTCGACCGCCTGGGCGAGGAGTCGTGGCGGTACGCGGACATGCCCCGCGAGTACCGGCAGAAGCTGCTCGCCAAGGAGCTGCGCTCGCGCCGCCCGCTCGCCCCGACGCCGGCGCCGCTCGACGCGGCCGGGCAGAAGACCCTCGGCGTGTTCCACACGGTGAAGGCGGCGTTCGAACGGTTCGGTCCCGAGGTCATCGAGTCGTACATCATCTCGATGTGCCAGGGCGCCGACGACGTGTTCGCCGCCGCCGTCCTCGCCCGCGAGGCCGGGCTGATCGACCTGCACGGCGGCTGGGCGAAGATCGGCATCGTGCCGCTGCTGGAGACGACCGACGAGCTGCGCGCCGCCGACGTCATCCTCAACGACATGCTCGCCGACCCCTCCTACCGGCGGCTCGTCTCGCTCCGCGGCGACGTGCAGGAGGTCATGCTCGGCTACTCCGACTCCTCCAAGTTCGGCGGCATCACCACCTCCCAGTGGGAGATCCACCGCGCCCAGCGCAGGCTGCGCGACGTCGCCCACCGCTACGGCGTCCGGCTGCGGCTGTTCCACGGCCGGGGCGGCACCGTCGGCCGGGGCGGCGGCCCCTCGCACGACGCGATCCTCGCCCAGCCCTGGGGCACCCTGGAGGGCGAGATCAAGGTCACCGAGCAGGGCGAGGTCATCTCCGACAAGTACCTGATCCCGTCGCTGGCCAGGGAGAACCTGGAGCTGACCGTCGCCGCGACGCTCCAGGCGTCCGCCCTGCACACCGGGCCGCGCCAGCCGCAGGAGGCCCTGGCCCGCTGGGACGCGGCGATGGACACCGTCTCGGAGGCCGCCCACACGGCGTACCGGGCGCTCGTCGAGGACCCGGACCTCCCGGCGTACTTCTTCGCCTCCACCCCCGTCGACCAGCTCGCGGAGCTGCACCTGGGCTCCCGCCCGTCCCGCCGCCCCGACTCGGGCGCCGGGCTCGACGGGCTGCGGGCCATCCCGTGGGTGTTCGGCTGGACCCAGTCGCGGCAGATCGTGCCGGGCTGGTTCGGCGTCGGCTCCGGCCTGAAGGCGCTGCGCGACGCGGGCCTGGACGACGTCCTCGCGGAGATGTACGAGAAGTGGCACTTCTTCCGCAACTTCCTGTCGAACGTCGAGATGACCCTCGCCAAGACGGACCTGCGGATCGCCCGCCACTACGTCGACACGCTCGTCCCCGAGCCGCTGAAGCACGTCTTCGCCACCATCGAGGCCGAGCACGCCCTCACCGTGGAGCAGGTGCTGCGGGTCACCGGCGAGCGGGAGCTGCTGGACGCGCAGCCCGCGCTGAAGCAGACGTTCCAGATCCGCGACGCCTACCTGGACCCGATCTCCTACCTCCAGGTCGCCCTGCTGAAGCGGCAGCGCGACGCGGCGGACGCCGGCGAGCCCGCCGACCCGCTGCTCGCCCGCGCCCTGCTGCTGACCGTCAACGGTGTGGCGGCGGGTCTGCGCAACACCGGCTGACCCGCGGCCGGGCAGACGGGACGGGCCCCCGCCGGAGCGATCCGGCGGGGGCCCGTCCCTGTCACACGCGCCGTGCGCGGCTCACGCCGGCACGGCGCGGCTCACGTCCGCGGGGCGCGGGTCAGTGCTGCTGGGCCTTGCGGCGGCGCAGCACCAGGAAGGCGCCGCCACCGACGAGCAGGGCGGCAGCGGCGGCGAGGGCGCCCACGGGGGCGCTGCTGCCGGTCTCGGCGAGGTCACCGGTCGTGGCGCCCTCGGAGGCGGACGGCGCGGCGGACGGCGCGGTGCCGCCCGGCGTCGTCTCGGACGGCGCGGGCGTGCCCGGCGTCGCGGACGGGGTGCCCGACGGGTTCTCCGACGGGGTGCCCGAGGGGTTCTCGGACGGGGTGCCGGACGGGTTCTCCGACGGCGTGCCCGACGGGTTCTCGCTCGGGGTGCCGGACGGGGCCGGGGTCGTGTCGGGGCAGTCGGTCTTGAAGACCTTGTGCTTCGCCTTGCCGTTCTCGCCCTCCCAGTTCCAGAAGAGCTTGTACTGCCCGTCGGGCAGCGTCATGTCCTCGGTGCGGCCGTGGCCCTGGGCGTCAAGGGTGATCGTGCCCTCCTTGACGGTCGTGCCCTTGTCGGCGTCGTTCTTCGCCCACGCCTGGATCTCCCAGGTGACCTTCTGGGCGGCGTCGAACTTGAACGCGTCGAGGTAGAACTCGCAGACCTTGGGCTCGTTGTGCTTGAGCTCCTCGCCGGTCTTCGCATCGTGGATCTTGACGGTGCCGTTGTCGCCGTTGGCGGCGTGGGCGGCGGGAGCGAGCAGGAGGCCGCAGGCCGCGGCCGCCACCAGAGCGCCGGTGGTCGTGGAAAGGGTGCGCATGGGCAGTCCAACGTGAGAGGTGACTGAAGGCCGTGGGGGGCGGCTCAGCTTCCTGTGACCTCGCACACCAGTCAAGGGTGATGAGAGGGTGTCCGGGCGGGTATGTCCCGCTCGTTCCCCGCACCGGAGGCAAAGATTTCGCCAAATCTGGTTTGGTTGTACGGAAGTCCGTACGAGTTCCGCAACAACCCGGCGGAATCCGCCGCCGGACGCCCCGTCAGAGCGCCAGGAACGATGCCACCAGCAGCGCCCCGCCCGCCACCCCGGTCCCCCAGGCGATGCGGGTCCAGCGCAGCCCGCCGCCGATCACCAGGGCGGCCAGCAGCAGCGCGCCGCCCAGCGGCAGCCACGCGTGCAGCCCGCCGGCCCAGCCGGTGCGCACGGTCTCGGTGGTGTCGGGCTTCACGACGACCTCGTACCGGCCGTCCTTCTCGACGGCGACGGACCGGGCGATGGTCATGTCCGTACGGGGCGGGCCCGCGGCCCCCTCGGGCACGAACCGGCCGGTGCACACCTCGTCGCCGCACCCGGTGACCGTCATCGTGCCGTGCTCGCGGCCCTTGGAGAGCAGCACATGCTGCGCGGTACCCCAGGAGGCCCGTACGCCCGCGGCCACCAGCACCAGGGCGACCAGCGCCATGGCGGTGACCCGGGCGTAGGGGAGCAGGGAAGTCCGCTTCTTCGGGCTCATGGGGCGCGATCCTTGGCCATCGGACGGCGCCCGGTCAATCCCGGTGGCCGGTTCGTCAGGAGTTGTACGCGGACTGGGCCCGCTCAAGGCCCTCGGTGACGAGCGCCTCGACGGCGTCGGCCGCGCGGTCCACGAAGTAGGCCAGTTCCTTGCGTTCGGCGGAGGAGAAGTCCTTGAGGACGAAGTCCGCGACGGGCATCCGGCCGGGCGGGCGGCCGATGCCGAACCGCAGCCGGTGGTAGTCGGGGCCCATGGCCTTGGTCATCGACTTGAGGCCGTTGTGGCCGTTGTCGCCGCCGCCCAGCTTGAGGCGCAGCACGCCGTAGTCGATGTCCAACTCGTCGTGGACGGCGACGATGTGGGCGGTGGGCACCTTGTAGAAGTCCCGCAGCGCGGTGACGGGCCCGCCGGAGAGGTTCATGTACGACATGGGCTTGGCGAGCACGACGCGCCGTCCGGCCGGTCCGGGCGGCCCGATCCGCCCCTCCACGACCTGCGCCTGCGCCTTGCCGTGCCGTTTGAAGGAGCCGCCGATCCGCTCGGCGAGGAGGTCGACCACCATGAAGCCGACATTGTGCCGGTTCCCGGCGTAGTCGGGGCCCGGGTTGCCGAGACCCGCGATCAGCCAGGGTGCGCTGGCGTCCGTCGTCATCTGCGTCTTCCTCCTGGAAGCTCCGGAAAAGGGGTGTGGGGGGTGCTCGGCGCACCCCCCACGACGACAGTGGGCCGGCGCCCGCGGCTCCGGGGAGCCGCGGGCGCCGGCACCGGCGTCAGAGCGCGGCCGGGGCCGCGGTCGGTGCTCAGGCCTCGGCGGACTCTTCGCCCTCGGCGCCCTCGGCGGCCGGCTCCTCGGCCTGGGCGGCCAGGACCTGCAGGACGACGGCGTCCTCGTCGACGGCGAGGGTGACGCCGTTCGGGAGGGTGATGTCCTTGGCGAGGATGGAGGCGCCGGCCTCCAGGCCCTCGATGGAGACGGAGACGGTCTCCGGGATGTGGGTGGCCTCGGCCTCGACGGGCAGGGCGTTCAGCACGTGCTCGAGCAGGTTGCCGCCCGGGGCCAGGTCGCCCTCGGTGTGGACCGGGACCTCGACGGTGACCTTCTCGCCGCGCTTCACGAGGAGCAGGTCGACGTGCTCCAGGAAGCCCTTCAGCGGGTCGCGCTGCACGGCCTTCGGGATGGCCAGCTCGGTCTTGCCGTCCAGGTCCAGGGAGAGCAGGACGTTCGGCGTCTTGAGCGCCATCATCAGGTCGTGGCCCGGCAGGGTCAGGTGGACCGGGTCGGAGCCGTGGCCGTACAGGACGCCGGGAACCTTGTTCTCGCGGCGGATGCGGCGGGCGGCACCCTTGCCGAACTCGTTGCGGGTCTCGGCGGTGAGCTTCACCTCGGACATGGCGCACTCCTCGTATGCGTGGGGCGGATATCTGGTCGCGGTCACTCGGCCACGACTGGACTGGGCCTGCTACGAAGAGCGCGTCGATAACGGACCGCCGCGGTCGCGTGGACCACGGCCTCCCTCGCCGAGCAACTCCGACAGTCTACTCGGCACCCCCCGCGCCACCCAATCGATCACCGCCGCCCCCGCGCCGGGCACGCACGGGACGCTCCCCCGGACAGCGCCGGGCAGGGCACGCGGAAGGCCGCCTCCCGCGCGGGGAGGCGGCCTTCACCGGTCAGCGGGGCGGGGCGCCGGCTACTGCTGCTCCTCGAAGAGGCTGGTGACCGAGCCGTCCTCGAAGACCTCGTGCACGGCGCGGGCGATCGTCGGCGCGATGGACAGCACCGTGATCTTGTCGAGCTCCAGCTCGCCCGGCGTCGGCAGGGTGTTCGTCAGGACGAACTCGCTGACCTTGGAGTTCTTCAGACGGTCGGCGGCCGGCCCGGAGAGGATGCCGTGCGTCGCGGTGACGATGACGTCCTCGGCGCCGTGCGCGAACAGCGCCTCGGCGGCGGCGCAGATGGTGCCGCCCGTGTCGATCATGTCGTCGACCAGGACGCACACCCGGCCCTCGACCTCGCCGACGACCTCGTGGACGGTCACCTGGTTGGCGACGTCCTTGTCGCGGCGCTTGTGGACGATGGCCAGCGGGGCGTCCAGCCGGTCGCACCAGCGGTCGGCGACCCGTACGCGGCCGGCGTCCGGGGAGACGACCGTCAGCTTGGAGCGGTCGACCTTCGCGCCCACGTAGTCCGCGAGGACCGGCAGGGCGGTGAGGTGGTCGACCGGGCCGTCGAAGAAGCCCTGGATCTGGTCGGTGTGCAGGTCCACGGTGAGGATGCGGTCCGCGCCCGCGGTCTTCAGCAGGTCGGCGACCAGGCGCGCCGAGATCGGCTCGCGGCCCTTGTGCTTCTTGTCCTGGCGGGCGTAGCCGTAGGACGGGATGATCACGGTGATGCTCGCGGCGGAGGCCCGCTTCAGAGCGTCGATCATGATCAGCTGCTCCATGATCCACTTGTTGATCGGAGCCGTGTGGCTCTGGATCAGGAAGCAGTCCGCGCCGCGGGCCGACTCCTGGTACCGGACGTAGATCTCACCGTTGGCGAAGTCGAAGACCTTCGTCGGCACCAGGGCGACACCCAGCTGATGTGCGACCTCCTCGGCCAGCTCGGGGTGGGCGCGGCCGGAGAAGAGCATCAGCTTCTTCTCGCCGGTCGTCTTGATCCCGGTCACAGCACTGTCTCCTCAGACGTGTTCTCTGGCCGCGTGTCCCGTGGTGCCGCGAACCAGCCGAATTTGTGTGCACGTATCACGGTACGCCCAGTACGACGTACGTGTTTTCGGTCAGCCTTCGCCGCCGGTCCCCTCCGAGGCCGCCGAAGCGGCCTGGGCGGCGGCGCTGCCGGGCCGCTTCCGGGCGACCCAGCCCTCGATATTCCGCTGCTGACCACGGGCCACGGCCAGCGCGCCGGCCGGCACGTCCTTGGTGATCACGGAGCCGGCGGCCGTGTAGGCGCCGTCCCCGACCGTGACAGGAGCCACAAACATGTTGTCGGACCCGGTCTTGCAGTGGGACCCGATGGTCGTGTGGTGCTTCTTCTCGCCGTCGTAGTTCACGAAGACGCTCGCGGCGCCGATGTTCGTGTACTCGCCGATGGTGGCGTCGCCCACGTACGACAGGTGGGGGACCTTGGTGCCCTCGCCGATCGTGGCGTTCTTCGTCTCGACGTACGTGCCGATCTTGCTCTTGACGCCGAGCCGCGTGCCGGGGCGGAGGTAGGCGTACGGGCCCACGGAGGCGCCCTCGCCGACCTCGGCGCCGTCCGCGACGGTGTTGTCCACCCGGGCGCCCCGGCCGACCTTGGTGTCCTTCAGGCGGGTGTTCGGGCCGACCTCGGCGTCCTCCGCGACGTGGGTGGCGCCCAGCAGCTGCGTACCCGGGTGGACCACCGCGTCCCGCTCGAACGTCACGGTGACGTCGACCTGCACGGACGCCGGGTCGATCACCGTCACGCCGTCGGCCATGGCGCGCTCCAGCAGGCGCCGGTTGAGCAGCGCGCGGGCCTCGGAGAGCTGGACGCGGTTGTTGATGCCGAGGATCTCGCGGTGGTCGTCCGCGACGGACGCGCCGACGCGGTGCCCGGCCTCGCGCAGGATGCCCAGCACGTCGGTGAGGTACTCCTCGCCCTGGCTGTTGTCGGTGCGGACCTGGGCGAGGGCGTCCGCGAGGAGCCGCCCGTCGAACGCGAACACACCGGAGTTGATCTCGCGGACGGCCCGCTGCTCCTCGGTGGCGTCCTTGTGCTCCACGATCGCGGTGACGGCGCCCGTCTCCGGGTCGCGCACGATCCGGCCGTAGCCCGTCGCGTCCGGGACCTCGGCGGTCAGCACGGTCACGGCGTTGCCGTCGGCGGAGTGCGTCGCGGCGAGGGCGCCCAGCGTCCGCCCGGACAGCAGCGGGGTGTCGCCGCACACGACGACGACGGTGCCGTCGACGCCGCCCAGCTCCTCCAGCGCCATGCGCACGGCGTGGCCGGTGCCGTTCTGCTCGTACTGCACGGCGGTGCGGGTGCCGGCGTAGTGCTCCTGGAGGTGCGCGGCGACCTGCTCGCGGGCGTGGCCCACGACGACGCACAGGTGCTCGGGGTTCAGCTCGCGCGCGGCGGAGACGACGTGTCCGACGAGGGAGCGGCCGCAGATCTCGTGCAGGACCTTCGGGGTCTTGGACTTCATGCGGGTGCCCTCACCCGCGGCGAGGACGATGACTGCGGCCGGGGGGTTGGCGCTCACGGGTGGCCCTTCGGCTTCGGGTGGTGGACACCCGCAGGATACCGGGGGGTATCGGAGCGGAAACGAGCGCGGGTCCCGACCGAGGAGGGCGGGACCCGTACGAGAGGTGGGGTGGGCGGCTCCCCCATCAGGATTCGAACCTGAACATACGGGACCAAAACCCGCAGTGCTGCCTGATTACACCATGGGGGATCAGTCCGGCTGTTCCGTACGCGGGGACGGGTCGCCGGACCGGCACGCAACACTATGCCGTACGCGACGGCCTCCGTGCGACGGTGCCCGGTGCGGGGCGGGGGCCCGCCCGTAGGCTGGGATGCATGACCACAACGGGGGCACACCAGGACGCCGCGGGCATGACCGCCCGGGGATTCGGGTGGTGGGAGAGGCGGCGCGGAGCCGCGCTGGACATCGCACTGGGGGCCGTCTCGGCCCTGGAATGCGCCGCGGAGGGCGTCGGCTTCGCCGACACCGCGCACCTGCCGGCACCGGTGGGGGTGGTGTTCGGGCTGCTGGCCGGCTCGGTCCTCGTCGTACGGCGGCGCTGGCCGATCGCCGTCGTCCTCGTCGCCATCGCCGTCACCCCGGCCGAGATGGGCTATCTGCTGACCATCGTCGGCCTGTACACGCTCGCGGCGTCCGAGGTGCCGCGCCGGATCACCGCCGTGCTGGCCGGGATGTCGCTGGTCGGGGTGTTCCTGATCACGATGGTGCGGCTGCGGCAGGACATCGCGGAGGCCGAGCTCGATCCGGGCTCCTGGTACGTGCCGCTCCTGTCGGTCTTCATGTCGGTCGGGATGACCGCGCCGCCCGTGCTGCTCGGGCTCTATATAGGGGCGCGGCGCCGGCTGATGGAGAGCTTGCGCGAGCGCGCCGACTCCCTGGAGCAGGAGCTGTCGCTCCTCGCCGACCAGGCGGAGCAGCGCGCCCAGCTGGCCCGCACGGAGGAGCGGACCCGTATCGCGCGCGAGATGCACGACGTGGTCGCCCACCGGGTGAGCCTCATGGTGGTGCACGCGGCGGCGCTCCAGGCGGTCGCCCTGAAGGACCCGCAGAAGGCGGTGCGGAACGCCGCGCTGGTGGGGGAGATGGGGCGGCAGGCGCTGACGGAGCTGCGGGAGATGCTGGGCGTGCTGCGCGCGGACCCGGCGCCCGGCGCGTCCACCGCGTCCGGCGGGCCGGGGGCGTCCGGGGCGCGCGGGCCGGCGGGTGAGCCGCTCGCGGCGGTCGGCCGGGCGGCGGCAGCGGCGGCTTCGGCCGCGGGCGCGGACCGGTCGGCGGGCGCACCGGAGGACGGGCCGGGGCTGGCCGGGATCGAGGAGCTGGTCGAGCAGTCCCGCGCGGCGGGCACGGTCGTCGAACTGCGGGTCCAGGGGGAGGCGCGCCCGTACGCCCCGCAGGTGGAGCAGACCGCGTACCGGGTGGTGCAGGAGGCGCTGACGAACGTGCACAAGCACGCGGCCGGCGCGAAGGTCGTGGTCCGGCTGGCGCACCGGGAGGCGGAGGTGGCCATGCAGGTCGAGAACGGCCCCTCCGACGCGGCCGCGACCGACGCGGACCTGCCGAGCGGTGGCAACGGGCTGGTGGGGATGCGGGAGCGGGTGACCGGGCTGGGCGGGGTGTTCGTGTCGGGGCCGACGGAGGAGGGCGGGTTCCGCGTCAGCGCGGTCCTCCCCACCCCGAACTGACCCCCCTCTCGTACCGGGCCAACCCCGAGCCCCCGGTAACCCCTTGAGCCCGAGCTTCTGTACCGGGGTGCCCCGACGCCCCTGATGCGGGCCGCCTCCGCTGTGGGCAGCCGGTCCGCCCAGGGGGCGGAACGGGTGGGCACAGCGGACCTGGCGGGTGCCGCTTCCTGCGCCTGCCGCACCGGTGCGCACCCTCCCGGGCGGGGCACCCCGTCGTGCCCACCCTCCCCCAAGCTCTCGGCTTCGCTCGAGCAGGGGGTACCCCCATCGCCCCTGGGGGTACCCCCTGGACGAAGTCCTCGGGGGAGGAACGTCTGCCCACAACGGGATGGGGCTGGCCCGCAACTGGTCGTGCGTTGCCTCCGCCCCAACGGGGGCGCATCACGGGCTGGGCCCGCACCGGGTGAGAGGTACGCACAAGGGCCTGGACATCAGGAGTGGGCAACGCCCACGGGACCGGGCGTCAGGGTGGGCCGGGTCCGCGGGGTGGGCCCGCACCGGATGGGCCGGGGGTGCAGGGGCGGGGCCCTCAGGGGTTGGTGAGGCGCGTGGGGTGGGTGCCGGTGATCAGCGCCGTCAGCGCCGCATCGATGTCCGCCCCCACATACCAGTCCCCCGCATGATCGAGCCCGTACACCCGCCCCTCCACGTCGATCGCGAGCACCCCCCGCTCATCCCCCTCGACCCCCAGCGGCGCGAGCTCCGTCTCCAGCGCCCGCCCCAGGTCGGACAGGCTCCGCGCCAGGTGCAGTCCGCCCAGCGGGTCCATCAGCAGCGGGCTCGGCGCGATCTGGCGGCCCTGCCCGGGCGGCACGATCCGCAGCCCGCCGAACTCGGCCCACACCTCGACCGCCGCCGGGAACACGCTGTGCCGGTGCCCCGCCGGGGACACGTGCGCCCGCAGGGCGTCGGCCCACCGCTCGGCGCGCTGTATGTCCCAGCGGCCCGGCTGCCAGCCCGCCTCGCGCAGGGCGGCGTCCACGGCGACGGAGAAACGGGTGGTGTCGAGATCGGGCATGGCGGGTGCGGTCAGCCGTTCTGGTGGGACGAGGTCGGATCGACGGAACGTACACCGAAGTGCGCGAGGAGCGCCGCGCAGGACCGGCACGGCGCGGCGTAGCTGCCGTGCAGCGGGTCGCCGTCCTCACGGATCCTGCGCGCCGTGATCTTCGCGTTCTTCAGGGACCGCTTGGCCTCACCGGCCGTCAGCGGCTTGCGCCGGGCCCGCTTGGACCGGCTGTTCTCCGCGGCGGTCAGATGCCGCGACAGCAGGATCGCCTCCGGGCAGCGGCCGGTGAACCGTTCCCGCTGCCCGCTGGTGAGGGTGTCCAGGAAGTCCTGCACGAGGGGGTGCAGCACGGGCGGCTGGTTGCCCCGCGCCGCCGTGCACGTGAGGGTCTCGCCGCGTACCGACAGCGCCGCGCCGACCGTCGGCAGGATGCCGTCCCTGCGGTGGCGCAGCACGGGCGCGCGGTCCGGGGCGGTGGCGCTCCACGAGAGGCGCGGGTCCCCGCCGCCGGGCCCGGTTGTGGGGGCGGCGGGTGGTGTTCCTGGTTGCGCTGTGTGCATGGTGCGTACTGTTTCCCCTCTGTGCAATCCCCCCAGTTGCGTGGACAGACTGCCAAATGGGTGAGGAGATGGGAAACGAGGTCGCTGAATCGGCCCATCGGTGTGTCGCGGGATCGCTCTCGCGTCACCCGCACGTGACGCTTCGTGACCGCCGCGGAGGCCCGGTCCGCCCTCTGGACCCACCGCATAGGCTGTGCTGAACCAGCCAGCAGCAGCCAGGGGGCAACCGCCATGACGACAGGTCGGCTCGGGCATCAAGCCGCGCCGCCGAACGCGGCATACGCCGGGCAGGTCGTGCACTTCCCGGACCCCGTCCGGGCCGCCCGCCACCCCAGAGGGGTGCGGGTGGACGCCGACGGCTTCCCGGACTTCTCCCCGTACGCGCGCGCCGCCGCCGAGATCGCCGAACCCCCCGAGGGCTTCGGCGTCGACGAGCTGCGGCTGACCGACTACGTCTCCGCGAACGCCGCGCTCAAGGCCGACGGCCACCCCCTGTGGGAGACGCTGCCCGCCGTCGCGACCCCGCACGGCTGGACCTGGCACCACGTCCCGCGCACCCGCCGGATGGAGCTGGTCCCCGTCGAGGTGAAGGCCCTGCTGCGGCACCACGGCGGGCTCGCCACGGCGGCGGTCGACCAGGGCAAGCGCGGCACGCGTCCCCTCCAGGAGACCCGCCCCGCCCACTTCGGTCTGCCGCGCGGCGCCGTGTCGGTGACGGAGACCCAGCTGCAGGGCGTCGAGGAGGACCTCGGCTACCGGCTGCCCGGCGCGTACCGCTCCTTCCTCAAGGCGGCGGGCGGCTGCGCCCCGGTCGGCGTCGCCCTCGACGCGGAGCTGGGACTCCTGGTGGACCAGCCGTTCTTCACGGTCCGCGACGAGGCGGGCCTCAACGACCTCGTGTACGTCAACAAGTGCCTGCGCGACCATCTGACCAAGGACTACCTGGGCGTCGCGTTCGTCCAGGGCGGCCTGGTCGCGGTGAAGGTGCGCGGCGCCGGGGCCGGGTCGGTGTGGTTCTGCCCGTACGACGACGCGCGGGACGGCGACGGGTCGGCGATCGAGGAGCGCATGGAGCGGCTGCTGCTGCCGTGCGGCGAGGACTTCGACGAGTTCCTGCGGCGGCTGGCGGGCAGCCCGCCCGAGCTGGAGACGGTGGCGAACCTGATGGTGGACGGCGGCTTCGCGCGCGCCGTCCCCGTCACGGGTGAAGGGTGACGGGTGACGGTCCGATGGTGACGTTCGCGCAGGCGCAGGAGCGCGCCGAGGAGTGGATCAACGGCGATGTGCCGCCGTACCAGCACCGGGAGGTGCGGGTGCGGGAGTTCGAGCTGGGCTTCGTCGTCTGGGCGGAGGACCGCCCCGACGGCCCGTCGTCCGACGGGGGCGGCCAGCGGCTGGTCATCGCCCGCGACAGCGGCGAGGCGACGCTGTGGCCCGCGCTGCCGGTCGGCGAGGTGATCCGGCGGTACGAGGAGGAGTACGGCACCGCGGCCGGGGCCCAGGTCCCGCCGCCCCGCGAGCCGGAGCGCATCGACCTGAACCAGACGTCGTTCCTGCTGACCCCGCCCGAGTGGCTCCAGGACGCCGCCGACCGCATGGGCGTCCCGGACCGCCGGGGCGGCGACGCGGAGCAGGGGGCCGGTACGGACTCCGGCACCGGCACCGGCTCCGGCTCCGGTGCGGGCGTTGCGGGGGATGCGGGAGCGACGGCCGGGGGACCGGCACCGGGCGCGACCCCGCCGCCCTTCGCGCCGCCCGCGCAGGACGCGCCGGGCGGGACCCCGCTGCCTTTCTCGCCGCCGTCGGACGACGCGCCGGGCGCGACCCCGCCGCCCTTCGCGCCGCCCGCGCAGGACGCGCCGGGTGCGACCCCGCCGCCTTTCTCGCCGCCGTCGGACGATGCGCCGGGCGCGACACCGCCGCCGTTCGCGCCGCCGTCGGACGCGGGGGCGCACGCCGACAACCCGTCAACTCCCCGTACCCAGGAGGCAGGTCCGGCGCCCCGTGACGCCGCCCCGGCCGGCGGAGACGTACAGGACGCCGCCCCCGACGCGGCACCGGAGCACGAGCCGACCGCGCAGGACGGTGTGCCCGTCACACCCGCGTCCACGGCGCACGCCACCCCGCCGCCCTCGGCCTGGAACGACACGAGCGCCTCCGGCGACGCGGCCGACGACGTCTCCGTGCCGCTTCCGGCGACCGTGTTCGCGCCGCCGCTGTCGGGCGCGGACGACGACGACACTCCGCCGCCCGCGGTACCGGCCGACGCGCCCACCGCGCTGATCCAGGGCGGCAGTCAGCTGCCGCGCACCGCGATCGCGCCCGCCGTCGACCTGGACGCCGCCGGCATCGCGGACGCCGCGACGGCCAAGGCGCCCGCGCCGCCGCGCGCGCCGGGCGGCGGCACGCCCGCGGGCGGTACGCGCGGGGGCGGCCCGACGACCCCGCCGCCGCCCGGTGCGCCGGGCACGCCGGGCGCCCGCCCGCCCGCCGGTACGCCCACCCCGCCGCCCGCCTCGGGCCCCGGTGCGCCCGGCGCGCCCGCGGGCGGATATGTGCCGACGCAACTCGTCGCGCAGCTCGGTCCCGACGGGCCGAAGCCGCCCGGCGCGCCGACCCCGCCGCCGGGCGGGAGCGGCAGTGTGGACATGGCGCAGACGATGCTGGCGCATCCGGGTCCCGGCGGGCCCGGTGTGCCGCCGCCGCCCGGACCCCCCGGACCTCCCGGACCGCCTGGACCTCCCGGACCGCCCGCGCCGCCCGGTGCGACGCCGCCCGGCGGGAGCGGCAGCGTGGACATGGCGCAGACGATGCTGGCCCACCCGGGTCCGGGTGGTCCGCCCGCGCCGCCCGGACCGCCCGGTGCGCCGGGCGGAGCCGGGGTGCCCGCGCCGCCGCCCGCGCCCGGCGCGCCCGGAGGGACGCCGCCCGGCGGGGTCCACCACGCGGCGACGATGCTGGCCCACCCGGGTCCGGGCGGCCCGCCCGCGCCGCCCGGACCGCCGGGCGTGCCCGGAGCCGTACCGCCCCACGGGGCGACGCCGCCGCCCGGTGCGGTGCCGCCGCCGGGCGCGGTGCCCGGTGCGATGCCGCCGGGGGCCGTACCGCCGCCGGGCGCCGTACCGCCGCCCGGTGTGCCCGCGTACGGCTATCCGCAGCAGCCCGGCGGCCTGCCCACGGTCGGGCCCGGCTACCAGGTGGTGCTGCGCTACCGGGCGCCGGACGGCTCGGAGGCGCAGATCATCCGGCGTTCCGCGCCGGGCACCCCGCACCCCGAGTGGCAGATCCTGCACGAGCTGCGCGCCCTCAACGTGCCGCCGCAGCAGGTGCTGGAGCTGCACACGGAACTGGCGTCGTGCGAGCTGCCCGGCGGGTACTGCGCCCGGATGATCCGGGAGACCTGGCCGCAGGCGCGCATCACGTCGATCGCGCCGTACGGACGGGACCACGCGAGCCGCCAGCAGGGCATGCGGCAGCTGATCGCGCACCAGGGCGAACTGCACCAGGTGGCGGACGGCCCCGCGCGGCCCGCGCCGGTACGGGCTCCGCTGCCGCCGGTGCAGGCGGCGCCGCCGATCCCGCCGGAGGGCATCGCGCAGGAGCTGGCGGGTGCGTTCGGGCCGCACGGCATCTGCCGGTTCGACCAGCGGGCCGTGTCCCGGCAGGGCGTACCGGAACTGGTCGCGCGCACCCTCGTGTGGGCGGGCCTGCCGGGCGACTTCGGGCCGTTCTTCTGGGCGCAGCCCGCGCAGCCGGTCGTCCCGACGCTGGCCGAACTGGCCATGCAGCGCCAGGTGCAGCCGGCCCCGGACGCGGGCTCGTACCTGGTCCTGGGCTCCGACTTCGGCCGGGCGATCTGCGTCCAGTACGGCACCGCGCACATCGTCGCGGTCCCGGTGGAGGCGGGCCCCGGCGGCCAGTCGGTGGCCCCGCAGTTCGTGAACACGGGCCTGCCGGAGTTCACCCGCTGCCTGGCGCTGCTGGGCCGCATGTGGCGCCTGCGCTTCGGCCTGACGCCGGAGCAGGCGGGCCGCTGGACGGTCGACTTCCAGGCCCAGCTGGCCATGCTGGACCCGGCGGCCCTGGCGTCCCCGGAGAGCTGGTGGTCGGTCCTCCTCGAACAGATGTGGGACGGCCTGCTGTGACGGCCTGAAACGGGGCCCCGGCGCACTGATGGCGCCGGGGCCCCGTTCACTTCACTGGGGCGCTCACTTCACGGAGGCCGGCGGCTCCGCCGGCACCACGGGCTTGTTGGTGCACCCGAGAGCCTTCACCAGGAGCCGCGTGGAGTGCAGCAGGTGGGTGTAGTGGACGCGGGCGCTGGCCTCATTGGTCAGGGTGTCGTCCAACGTGCCCTCAAGTGGGGTGCCTTCGATCTGTCCAGGGTGGGCTCCTGGGACCTGGCACGCCACATACACCCGGTACGTTCCGGTTCCGATGTCACCGGCACCGCTGACGATGGGCGGCCTCAGCAAGGCGGTGAGGACGACATCGTCGTTCACCCGCACCAGGGAGCCATGCCCGTATCCCCCCGGCGCGCGAACCATGTCGAGCGTCTCGCCGTAGGCTCGGTACTCGACGGTGTAGTGGTCACCTTGTCCTGGGCCGCCCATGTCGCACATGGAGACCGACCCCGTATCGGTCCAGGGGTACGCCACGCCGGGCTTCCAGGCGCGCATGTCCTTGGAGATCCACTCTCGCGTCCCGTCGATGCCGCGGCTGAACCCGAAGCTCAACGTGCTCACCCGACGCTCCAGCCACGTCATCGCGGAGCCGCCCAGCGACTCCTCGCATCTGGACCGGGATTCAGCGATGGGGTCAGCCGGGACGGGTCTGGCGCACCCGCTCAGGCTCAGCGCTAGCAATGTCGCCACGACAATCCTGCGCATGGATGTCACTTCTTGTTGTCCGTGTCGGTGAAGTCCCTACCATTCCCATACTCTGTTTCCGCGGTCCTGCTGAGGCTGTTGACCTCCTGCTTGGTGAGTCCCTCCGATTCGGCCCAGGCCAACAGCGGAATCATGGCTCGATTTTCACCAGCGGTGCGCGCATCGTCCAGGCTCTCGATGGCTTTTGCGCTGTTGTCATACTGGTTCGCCTGCAGCCAGTCCATCATTTGCGTCTCCATTTGTGTCTCCACGGCGCCGCCTATGGTCTCGATGGCGACCGGGACGAGGATGGCGCCGATGCCCGTGCCGGTAACCAGAGCCGTGCCCACCCCCACCCCGGCCCCGACCACCGCAGAGGTGACGTAACTGCGCCACGCGGCCTGTTTCTGCAGTTCGAGGTTCTGCCTTTCGGCGTCATCGGCAAACTCCTTGCCGATCGCCTCGGATCGGGCTTCATCAAGAGCCCCGTGCATGTAGACGCTTTGCGTGCCGATGAGCGCCGCTTCGGTGGCGTCACCCGTTGAGGCCATCATGCTGGTGGCGTACAACTGCTGTGCGGCGGACATCGTCTCGTAGGCATCCGGGTCAGACGCCAGGGCGCGCAGGAAGGAACGGCTGGCGCCGCGGTCGAAGTCCTTGAGGTGGTAGCGGTCCTTCTCGTAGACCTCGTCACGTCCGCTCGGCTCTCCACTGCCGCCGAAGTTCGCCACCGAGTAGTTCAGGCTGTCGATGTGTCCGGCTGCCATGCGCGCCAGGCTCGGTCGGATGCCGTCTTGGGCGTCGATGGTGTCCGAGGACCCGTAGTACCCGACCAGGCGGTCCATCAAGGTGAGGCGGGACTCTCGTTCCTTTGCGTCCTGAGAGGTGCCGAGAGTCGGCGCCTGTGGGTTCGCCGCGTCGTGTGGATATCCGAGTGTCGCGGCTTCAAGCGCGTGGCCCAAGTATTCGTAGCCGGGTGTCTTTCCGTTGAAGTCGGTCGGCCAGACGCGGGGAAGTTCGCTTTCAGGCGACTTGTCCACCAGGTAGTCGAAATTGGAGATCAGGTGCAAGCCGTTCCTGCCGCCCGTCTCTCCATGGAAGAAGTCGAGCGACGCCTCGGGGTTTCGCGAGAGCGCCTGAAGGAACCCGTGCATCGGGTCGCCGGCAGTGAGCGGGGAGGCGTTCCTCGGGTAGTCGAGCTGCTGCTGCGGGGAAAGGTTCCACAGGTTCTTCGTGCCGCCGTGCCCGGGATTGGAACGCTCGAACTCGATGATCTTGGTGCCGTACGAGGTGAGGAAGCGCGTGTCCCAGGTGCCGTGGCGCATCAGGGCGCTGGTCACCTGGAAGCCATAGGGGCCGTAGGCCCCCAAACGGTCATCGCCCGCGGCGATGACGCCACTCTTCCATGAGGCCATCGCCGGTGAGGTGCCGTGGCTGGCGGTGGCGAGAGTGGTGCCGAGGAATTTCTGTGTGTCTGCCAGGAGGTCCGCGCGTGCGTTGCCTGGACGAGGTCCCCGATGCGGCCCGCCGGCGAGGTCACGCCAGAGTTCCAGAGAGCCTACGGACCCCAGGCGAGTCGCGAAGTTCTCCGCGAAGGCCGGATTGTCACGGTGCTGGCGGATCAGCGTGTTGAACCGCTTCAGCTCGGCGTCGGTCATCTCAGGACCCTTGGCGGCGAGCTGGAGAGCGGCCTTCAGGTCGGCGAGGCCCTGCACCCTGTCGGCATCCTTGAGGCTGCGGTAACCCGTCTCGTCGAAGTCATGAGTGCTTCGGGCATGGCGGTACAGTGCGCGGCTGGCGATCCGGTCGGCCTCCGATGCGGCCTCGAGAATGGCGGCGATCTCAGTCGCGGCCGCCTGGAGGCGCTCCGGCGGCACGGGCTCGACTGACGACGAGTTGTCGGCGTGCCGTGCCACCCCGTGTGCCCGGCCTTGAATGTCGAAATGGATTTTCTCCCCGCGCCAGCGGTCGACAGCTGCCTTGAGCGCTCGCTGCTGCCCGGCCAGCGCCGTGTGGGCGTCGCGGAGCACTGCGTGGATGCTGCGGGCCTCGGTGAGGATGTCGGTGAACTGGGCGGCGGTCTTCGTCGTGAACGCCTTGGTGACGGTGGCGTTGTCACCCTTCCAGTCCGCCGCCCGCGCCTTGGCGGCGAAGTCCGCTGCGTTCACGCCGCCGTCGTCGCCGTGAGCGAGTGCCGTGAGTTTGCGGACCGTCTGCTCCCAATGGCTGACCGCCGTGCCCAGTTTCCCCAGGCGCAGATCCTGAAGCTCCTGCAGATTGACCATCGTCCGACGCTGCTCCCTTACTTGATCGCGTCCCAGATGCGGGACACGGGCATGTCGGCCGCGACCTTCTGGTCGTCCTTGGCATGGACCGCCCGCGAGTAGTCCAGGTGGTTGGAGATGTGCGCGCACGCGTCCTTCAGCGTGGCCAGCTTGGTGGTCCACGCGTCGTGCACCGCGCTCATGGCGCCGCCCAGGTCGAGACCGTCTGCGGTCAGTTCGGACGCGGCCTCGGCGGTGGCCGCGCGGGCGTGGTCGCCGTCGCGGGAGACCCGGTCGCGGAGTTCCCGCGCCATGTCGCCGATGGCGCCGAGGACCTTGTCGTGGACGACGAGATCCGGGCTCACGGCCGGCCCCTGCGCGTCAGGCGGCAGTTGGTTGAGCCGCATGCGGGTGGTCGCGTCCTTCTTCGCCTGTTCCCACTCGTCCCATGCCATCGGCGCCCCCAGGTTGCTTCTCGGCGTGGTTGCTGTCCGTCACGTCCCTATCACGCCAACGTATCGCCGGGGTGTGGTCGGGCCCCAAGGGTGGCCGGATCACGGCGAGTTGCCGAGACGTGGGCCGGAAGGTCCCGCTCGGGCGCTGCTGGGCGATGGTGCGCGCGACAGTGACCGCGCCCCTCAGCGGTGGGGCCAGGCGTGGTCGCGTGCGGGTCGACCTGCTGGCTTGCTTCGAGCCTGCCGTTCAGCGAAGCGACTTCTCGACGGCCTCGACACACCTGCTGCAACCGAACTCGCCGTACCCGACCGGAGCTTACGGGCGGGCGCGCCGCGCGTGGGCGATCGCGCGCCACGGCACCAGGCCGCTCACGCCGCCTTCAGCGCGGCCACCTCTCGGGCGCGTTCCTCCAGGTGGCGGGCGGCGGGCAGCGTGCGGTACGGGGGCAGGGCCCGCAGAAGCGTCGCCAGGTGGGCGTCGCCCCGCGCGGACGTCAGGCCCAGGTACGCGTCCAGGAACGTGTGCCACGTCCCGCACGCCGCCTCCACGTGCCGCATCCGGAACTGCCGTTCCGCGATCACGCCCAGGCAGTGCAGGCGCCCCTCCCGCTCCTCCCCGGCGCGGGCCGCGTTGGAGCGGCGCAGGCTCCTGACCGAGCCCTCACCGTCGCCCAGGCACCACCTGACGTGCGCCTCGTGGAAGAAGTACGCCGCCTCGTCGTAGCCGCCGACCGCGTCCCGCCGGTTGTCCGCCTTGGCCAGCGCCGCCTCCGTCTCGCCCAGGCGGGCCAGCGCGCCGCGCCGGTCGCCCACCATCGCGGAGGCGTGCGCCTGCTGGCCGCGCAGGAACGCCACGAGCCGCGGCCCCGCCGAAGGCGCCGCGGCGGCGGCCCCGTCGGCCAGCTCCAGCGCCCTCGGCCCGTACCCGAGGTGCGACGCCTGGAGGCTCATGCCGCGCAGGGTCCGGCAGTACGTGACGTGGTCCTCCGCCTCGCCCGCCAGCCGCAGCGCCTTGAGGTAGTACCGCTGCCCGAGGCCCTGCCGCTCCTCGTACATGGCCATCCAGCCGGTCAGATAGACCAGGTCGGCCGCCGCGGCGCGCATGTCGCGCCGTACGCGCTCGGGGCCGGACGCCCGCAGGTACGGGCCGACCGTGTTGGCCAGGAACGCGGCGGCCATGGGCCGGGCGTGCCCGGCGCCGATCTCGTCCAGGATCTCCGCGACCTTGTCCGTCATACGCCGCACGGTCGCCACGTCGCCGCCCCCGATCCGCACGGCCCTCCCCGCCCGCACCGCCTCGGCCCGCCCCACCAGCTCCCAAAACCCCGGCACCAGCAAGGTCGCGCTGTACAACCCGGCCCCGAGCACACCCCGCCGTGACGGGTCCATGTCGGCCAGGCTCAGCTCCATCACCCCCGTCGCGACATCGGGTTCCGTGCCGGGCCACGCGCTCGCGCCCCAGCCCAGCTCGGCAGTCGTGACCGGGCGGCCCAGCAGTCGCCCCAGCGCCTCCGCCACGGCGGGGCGCGCCTCCACCTTCGGCACGCTTCCCTTCAGCCAGTGGGAGACGGCGGACTTGTCGTATCGCAGCCGCAGCCCGAGTTCCGTGCCCGCCGCGTTCACCTTGCGGGCGAGCTGTTCGTTGCCGATGCCGGCCTCGGCCATCAGCCGCGCCAGCGCCTCGTTGGGTGTGCGTGTCCGTACCGCCATCGCCGAACCCCCGAGCGTTCAACCCGTTCAACCGGACCTCCAGAGTGCCCGGTTCTCCTTGGGGCCGTACCCGCGTTGGATGAATGTCAGCCGCACGGGGTGATGGCCGAGGGCGCCGCCCCCCTGCCGGTTCCTCACGCCTATTCCACCGGGGACGTACATGACGAATACACAGGTCTCTCACGCGCCGGACGCGCCTCCACCGTCGAGCGCCTGCCAGATCGCCGACGACGTGGAGCTCGCGCTCCTGCTCGCCTCCGCACGACCCACCGGGGACCTGGCCGACGGGGTGCGGGAGCGGTTGCGGGGGTACATCCGGGGCCGCGCCCCGGGCGCCGAGGGGCGGGCGCGAGGGCTGGCCGACGGGCGGGAGCGGGACATCGCCGTGCGAGGGATCGCGCACGCGCGGGCCGTCGCCGAGGACCCCGTGCACGACCCCGCCGCGAACCTGCGCCTCCTCGCCATGGGCGTGCGCATGATCCTCCGGTACGGCTCCGAGGGCACCGGAGTCGTACGGTGAGCCCCGCGTCGCTCACGCCCGGCGCCCGGGTGGTCGACACGGCCCGCATGAAGGTCGCCACCGTCACCGGGCCGCCCGACCGGGGCGGCTGGTACCCGCTGAGCGGGGTCTACGTGGACGCCTCGTGGCGGGCCCGCGCGCTGACCCTCGTACCGCTGCCGCCGCTGCGCGACGAAAACCGGTTGGGGGCGTCGGGGTGGGGCTGGTAGGCAGAGGGGGGCCGCTTCTTCGCGGGGTCCCTCACGGGGGTGGGGACCCGGCGGAGGAACGGTTCCCGCATATCCCCCTTTATTGCGCCGCGGAATTCCAGATTCCTTGAGCCTTTCTTGAGCTTTCCTCCCGGGTGCGCCGAGCTCATTCTTTTCGCTTTACGAGTGCCCTGCGCTGTCGTAGTGTTCTTCCCGGCCGCAGGGGAATGCGGCCGCCACACAATTGTGCACGGGGAAGAGTTCAAGTGAATAAAGCGCGAAGCGCCTTCGGCGGCGCTGTGCTCGCGGGTGTCATCGGCCTCACGTCGCTGGCCCCGGCCGTCGCCGCGACGCCGGTGAGCGGGAAGGCCGTGACCGGGCCCACCGCCACCGCCATGGCGGGCAAGGCCCCCATGGTCAGCAAGCCGGACCGCATCAAGCGGCTGGGCAAGCTGACCGTCAAGGGGCAGACCTCCCTCAACGCCTGGTACGCCGGCCTCGGCCAGTACCGGCAGGGGAAGAACCCGTACAAGTTCAACTGGTCGACCGACGGCTGCTCGAAGGCCCCGGAGAAGATTCCGGGCGGTTACGATTTCACGTTCCCATGCCACCGGCATGACTTCGGATACCGGAACTACAAGAGCCTCGTCGGCGTCTCGAAATTCCGCAGCCAGCACAAGAAGCGGATCGACGACGTGTTCCTCCAGGACATGAAGCAGGTCTGCAACGCCCGCTTCTGGGCCGACCCGCTGACCCCGGCCGGCCGGAAGAAGGCGAAGGCCGCCTGCCTCAAGACGGCGGACAAGTACTACGCCGCCGTGCGCGCCCTGGGCTGACGGGACGGCGCGGGGCGGGGCGGTCGCGGGCCGGCCTCCCCTCCCCGCTGCCCGGCCGTCCGCCAGGTGCGCGGCGCCCCGTGGTGACCGTCTTCCGGCGGGTGCCACGGGGCGTTCCTGTTGCCCGGACCGCGCCGGGGCCGGGGCGCCCCGGCCGTGGGCGGTCGGGGCGCCCCGACCGTGGGACGTGCGGGGGCGGAGTCGCGCGGCACGGGCGGCGCATGTGTCCCGGCGCGGGTGTCAGTGGTGCGGCGTAGGCTGAAAGAACCCGGCCCGTACCCCGCGTCGGGTCTTTCGCGTTGCCCACCTCCACATGACCCAGGGACGGAAAGCTCCATGAGCCTGCACGGTCTCCTCGATGCCGTCGTCAAGGACCCCGCCCTCGCGGAGGCCGTCAAGGCCGCCGCCGACGGGCACCGGGCCCATGTCGACCTGGTGGGCCCGCCCGCGGCGCGGCCCTTCGCGGTGGCGGCGCTGGCCAGGGACGCCGGGCGGCCCGTCCTCGCGGTGACCGCGACCGGCCGGGAGGCCGAGGACCTGGCCGCCGCGCTGCGCAGCCTCCTCGACCCCGACCGCGTCGTGGAGTACCCGGCCTGGGAGACCCTGCCGCACGAGCGGCTGTCCCCGCGCAGCGACACCGTCGGGCGGCGCCTCGCCGTGCTGCGGCGCCTCGCGCACCCCTCGCCCGACGACCCCGCGGCCGGCCCCGTCCAGGTGGTCGTCGCGCCGATCCGCTCCGTGCTCCAGCCGCAGGTCAAGGGCCTCGGCGACCTGGAGCCCGTCAGCCTCAGGTCCGGGCAGAGCGCCGACCTGGACGCCGTCGTGGAGGGCCTGGCGGCCGCCGCGTACCAGCGGGTGGAGCTGGTGGAGAAGCGCGGCGAGTTCGCGGTGCGCGGCGGGATCCTGGACGTCTTCCCGCCGACGGAGGAACACCCCGTACGCATCGAGTTCTGGGGCGACGACGTCGAGGAGATCCGCTACTTCAAGGTCGCCGACCAGCGGTCCCTGGAGGTCGCCGAGCACGGCCTGTGGGCGCCGCCCTGCCGTGAGCTGCTGCTGACCCCGCAGGTCAGGGAGCGGGCCGCCGCGCTCGCCGAGGCCCACCCCGAGCTGGGCGAACTGCTCGGCAAGATCGCGGAGGGCATCGCCGTCGAGGGCATGGAGTCCCTTGCCCCGGTCCTCGTCGACGACATGGAGCTGCTCCTCGACGTGCTGCCGCAGGGTTCGATGGCCGTCGTCTGCGACCCCGAGCGGGTGCGGACGCGCGCCTCCGACCTGGTGGCCACCTCGCAGGAGTTCCTCCAGGCGTCGTGGGCGGCCACGGCGGGCGGCGGGGAGGCCCCGATCGACGTGGGCGCCGCGTCCCTGTGGTCGATCGCGGACGTCCGGGACCGGGCCCGCGAGCTGGGCATCCCCTGGTGGTCGGTGTCGCCGTTCGCGCCCGACGCCGAGCTGGAGGCCGACACGATCCAGCTGGGCATGCACGCCCCGGAGGCGTACCGCGGCGACACGGCCCGCGCGCTGGCCGACACCAAGGGCTGGCTCGCCGACGGCTGGCGCACCGTGTACGTGACCGAGGCGCACGGTCCGGCCGCCCGTACGGTCGAGGTGCTCGGCGGCGAGGGCATCGCGGCCCGCCTCGACGGGGAGCTGAAGGACATCACCCCGTCCGTGGTGCACGTCGCGTGCGGCTCCGTCGAGCACGGCTTCGTCGACGCGGGCCTCAAGCTCGCGGTGCTGACGGAGACCGACCTGTCGGGGCAGAAGGCGGCCGGCAAGGACGGCCGCCGGATGCCGACGAGACGCCGCAAGACGATCGACCCGCTCACCCTGGAGCCGGGCGACTACATCGTCCACGAGCAGCACGGCGTCGGCCGGTACATCGAGATGGTCCAGCGGACCGTGCAGGGCGCCACCCGCGAGTACCTCCTCGTCGAGTACGCCCCCGCCAAGCGCGGCCAGCCCGGCGACCGGCTGTACATCCCGACCGACCAGCTGGAGCAGGTCACCAAGTACGTCGGCGGCGAGGCGCCCACCCTGCACCGGCTCGGCGGCGCCGACTGGACCAAGACGAAGGCGCGCGCGAAGAAGGCCGTCAAGGAGATCGCCGCCGACCTGATCAAGCTGTACTCGGCGCGGATGGCGGCGCCCGGCCACGCCTTCGGCCCCGACACCCCCTGGCAGCGGGAGCTGGAGGACGCCTTCCCGTACGCCGAGACGCCCGACCAGCTGTCCACCATCGCCGAGGTGAAGGAGGACATGGAGAAGTCGGTCCCCATGGACCGGCTGATCTGCGGCGACGTCGGCTACGGCAAGACGGAGATCGCCGTGCGGGCCGCGTTCAAGGCCGTGCAGGACGGCAAGCAGGTCGCCGTCCTCGTCCCGACGACGCTGCTCGTGCAGCAGCACTTCGGCACGTTCTCGGAGCGGTACGCGCAGTTCCCCGTCGTGGTGAAGGCCCTGTCCCGCTTCCAGTCCGACGCGGAGGCCAAGGCGACGCTGGAGGGGCTGCGGGAGGGCTCCGTCGACGTCGTCATCGGCACGCACCGGCTGTTCTCGTCCGAGACGAAGTTCAAGGACCTCGGCCTGGTCATCGTGGACGAGGAGCAGCGGTTCGGCGTCGAGCACAAGGAGCAGCTGAAGAAGCTCCGCGCCAACGTCGACGTGCTGACGATGTCCGCGACGCCCATCCCGCGCACCCTGGAGATGGCCGTCACCGGCATCCGCGAGATGTCCACCATCACCACCCCGCCCGAGGAGCGGCACCCGGTCCTCACCTTCGTCGGCCCGTACGAGGAGAAGCAGATCGGCGCCGCGATCCGCCGCGAACTCCTCCGCGAGGGCCAGGTCTTCTACATCCACAACCGGGTCGAGTCCATCGACCGGGCCGCCGCGCGGCTGCGCGAGATCGTCCCCGAGGCGCGGATCGCGACGGCCCACGGCCAGATGTCGGAACAGGCCCTGGAGCAGGTCGTCGTGGACTTCTGGGAGAAGAAGTTCGACGTCCTCGTCTCCACCACCATCGTCGAGTCCGGCATCGACATCTCCAACGCCAACACCCTGATCGTGGAGCGCGGCGACAACTTCGGCCTGTCGCAGCTGCACCAGCTGCGCGGCCGCGTCGGCCGGGGCCGCGAGCGCGGCTACGCGTACTTCCTCTACCCGCCGGAGAAGCCGCTCACGGAGACCGCGCACGAACGCCTCGCCACGATCGCCCAGCACACCGAGATGGGCGCCGGCATGTACGTCGCCATGAAGGACCTGGAGATCCGCGGCGCGGGCAACCTGCTGGGCGGCGAGCAGTCCGGCCACATCGCCGGTGTCGGCTTCGACCTGTACGTACGGATGGTGGGCGAGGCCGTCGCCGACTACCGGGCCTCCCTGGAGGGCGGCGTGGAGGAGGAGCCGCCGCTGGAGGTCAAGATCGAGCTGCCGGTCGACGCGCACGTCCCGCACGACTACGCGCCGGGCGAGCGGCTGCGCCTCCAGGCGTACCGGGCGATCGCCTCCGCCAACTCGGAGGAGGACATCAAGGCCGTACGCGAGGAGCTCACCGACCGGTACGGCAAGCTGCCCGAGCCGGTCGAGAACCTCCTCCTCGTGGCGGGCCTGCGGATGCTGGCGCGGGCCTGCGGGGTCGGTGAGATCGTCCTGCAGGGCAACAACATCCGCTTCGCGCCCGTGGAGCTGCGCGAGTCGCAGGAGCTGCGGCTGAAGCGGCTGTACCCGCGCACGGTCATCAAGGCCCCGGCCCGCCAGATCCTGGTGCCGCGCCCCACGACCGGCACGATCGGCGGCAAGCCGGTGGTGGGCCGCGAACTGCTGGCGTGGACGGGCGAGTTCCTGACGACGATCCTGGGGTCGTAGGGGTCGTAGGGGTCGTAGGGGCCGTAGGCGTTGTAGGGGCTTTCCCGGGGGCGTACGGGGAGCAGGGGCCCTACGGTGGCTGGTGCGCGGCCTCCTAGGATCGTCCCCATGCCGACCGCAGCCCGTGCCGCCGCCCGCCGTCCCCTCGTCTGCGCGGTCGTGGCCGCCGCGCTCGCCGTCTCCGGCTGCGACACGGCCGGGCAGGGCGGGGCCTCCGACACCGGCGGGCGCGGCGGCGGGGCGCCCGGCTCGGCGCTGGCCGCCGTCGACACGCTGACCGTCAAGGGCCGGGCGCCCAGGACCGGTTACGAGCGGGAGAAGTTCGGCCGCCCCTGGGCCGACACGGACGGCAACGGCTGCGGGACCCGCGAGGACATCCTCGTACGGGACGCGACCGAAGTGCGCCACAAGGACGGCGACCGCTGCAAGGTGGCGCGCGGCACCATCGCCGCCGACCCGTACACGGGGCGCAGGATCGAGTTCCGGCGCGGGGACGGCAAGGTGGACATAGACCATGTGGTGGCCCTGTCGGACGCCTGGCAGAAGGGCGCCCACCGGTGGGACGCGGAGAAGCGGCTGCGGTTCGCCAACGACCCGCTGAACCTGCTCGCCGTCGACTCGTCCGCCAACCGCCGCAAGGGCGACGGCGACACGGCGACCTGGCTGCCGCCCTCGAAGGCGTACCGCTGCCCGTACGTGGCGCGGCAGGTCGCGGTGAAGAAGAAGTACGGGGTGTGGGTCACCGCCGCCGAGCGGGACGCGATGCGCCGGGTGCTCGGCGGCTGCCCGGACGAGCCGCTGCCGGCGTCCTGACGCACCGGATGCCGGGGCCCTGAGCCCTTCTCGCCGCACCTGCCTCCGGTCGCGCGGACGCACCTGCCTCCGGCCGCGCGGCCCGGCACCCGGCCGTCGGCCACGCGGACCGCACCTGCCTCCGGCCGCGCGGACCGCACTGGTCACCGGCCCTGAAATCGCGTGGCGGCGCCGAGCGGCCGCGCCTAGCCTCGGCGGCATGGAGTTGAAGATCGTCAGTCTGGCCGAGCGGCCGGACCTGCTGGACGCGCTGTGGGCGATGCCCAGCCTGTGGCCCGAGTTCATGGGGCGGGACCTGGTGTCGAACCTCGGCTACGCGTGGATGGCGGCCGAGATCCCCGAGTACGTGTCCCTGGCGCTGGACGAGGACGGGCAGGTCGTGGCCCGGTCCTTCAGCGTGCCGTTCGCACTGGGCGCCGAGGGGCGCGACGGGGTCCTGCCGGAGCGCGGCTGGGACCAGGTGCTGGCGTGGGCGATGCTGGACCGGCGGGACGGCCGGAAGCCGGACACGGTGAGCGCCATCGAGATCTCCGTCGCGCGGGAGCACCTCGGCCGGGGCCTTTCGGGGCGGATGCTCGCCGCGATGCGCGACCGCGCCGGCGAGCGGGGCTTCACGGAGGTGGTGGCGCCGGTGCGGCCCAGCGGCAAGCACCTCGAACCGCGGACGCCGATGGCCGAGTACGCCTTCCGCACGCGGCCGGAGGACGGACTGCCGCAGGACCCGTGGCTGCGGGTCCACGTCCGCGCGGGCGGCGTGATCGACTCGGTCGCCCCGGCGTCCATGACGATCAGCGGCTCGGTGCAGCAGTGGCGCCGGTGGACCGGGCTGCCGTTCGACGGGGACGGGCCGGTGGAGGTGCCGTTCGCGCTGACGCCGGTGCGCTGCGACGCGTCGCACGGGTACGCCGTGTACATCGAGCCGAACGTATGGGTGCGCCACCGGGTGTGAACCCGGCGGCGCGTGTGCCGGAAACAGCCGTGTGCGGCGTGCGGAGGGCCGCACGCCGCACATCCCGCACGGGGCGGTCGGCTCAGAACTTCAGCTCCCACTGCTGGGCCTCGTGCTCGAAGCCCGGCGTCACCTCGACGATGAGGGTCTTGGCGTCGGCGGGGACGCTGAACGCGTAGGTGCCGGTGGCCTTCTGGCCGGGGGCGACCGTGCCGGTGGCGCCGTCCACGCCCTCGTCGAAGATCTGCTCGGCGGCCACGCCGTCCTTGCCCGCGCGGGCCTCCAGGAGGACCGTGTCGGCGTTGAACTTGGCCTTGCTGCCGTTCTCGACGGTCACGGTGACCTTGTAGCCCTTGTTGCCCTCCTCGTGGCCGACGGCGTACTCGCTCGGCTCGAAGGACTTCGCGGCGGAGACGGTGATCTTCAGGTCGTCGTCGTAGATGATCGTGTCGTCGGCGGCCAGGACCTCCGCCGGCGCCGTGCCCTCCGTGCCGCCCGCGTCACCCGCGGCCGCCGAGCCCTTGTCGCCGCCCGCCGGGGCCTTCGGAGCGGTCTTCGACAGCTCCTTGTTGATGTCGTCCACGGCCTTGTCGACGGCCATGGCCGTCATGACGCCGATCACGATGGAGAGGATCAGGCCGATCAGGCCGAGGACCGTGCCGGCGATGGCCACGCCCTTGTTGGTGGCGGCGCCGCGCTTGGCGCGGCCCATGCCGACCGCGCCCAGGATCAGGCCGAGCAGGGCGAGGATGCCGCCCAGCCAGAACAGCAGCGGAATGATCGCGAAGATCACGCCGAGGATGCCGAGCACGAGGCCGGCCGTGCCGAGCCCGTTGCGGGCCGGCTGCGCCGGCGCGGACGGAGCGGGGTGCGGCGCGCCGTACTGCGGCTGCGTGGGGTGGGACATGGGTGCCCTCCGGCAAGACATGAAGGTGTGGGCGGAGCTGCACACAGCCCCGTGAAGCGACGCCGTTAATCAGACCAGAGGTTGTGAACCGAGTCAACACCGATTCACTTCACCGTCTTCACTCACACTGTGAAACAGTGTCATGGGATGACCGCCCTAGGATGCGGACACATCGCGGACGGGAGGAGCGGCCGACGTGCCGGAGAACGCGAACGCAACAGAGGTGACCGCCGCCGAGATCGCCAGGCTGGCGGGGGTGGGCCGCGCCGCCGTCAGCAACTGGCGCCGCCGCCACGCCGACTTCCCCAGACCGGTCGGCGGCACCGAGACCAGCCCGTCCTTCTCCCTGGCCGAGGTGGAGGAGTGGCTCCGCGCCCAGGGCAAGCTCGCCGAAGTGCCCCTGCGCGAGAGGGTCTGGCAGCAGGTCGCCGGCCACCCCGAGGGGGCCGCCACCGCCCTCGTCCACACGGGCTGCGCCCTCCTCCTCGTCCATGAGCTCCCCGCCCTCTGGCCCGCGGGCGACCGGGTCTCCGACGACCGCCTCGCCGCGCTCCTGCCGTCCGTCCTCGACCGCGCCCTCACCGCCCGCCTGGGTCCCCGCCGCCCCGTCGCCACCCCCACCGCCGAGGCGCTCGCCGCGTCCGTGCCGCTGCTGCGCGCCGCCGTCGAACTCGCCGCCGGCACGGGCGGCGCCCCCGCCGCGTACGAGTTCCTGCTCGGCCGCCATCTCGACGCCAACCCGCGGCAGTTCACGCTCACCCCGCCCGGCCCCGCCGCCCTCATGGCCGCCCTCGCCGCCCCGCCCGGCCGCGCCGAGCGCCCCGTCGTCCTCGACCCCGCCTGCGGTACGGGAGCCCTGCTGCGCGCCGTCGAAGCGCCCGCCGCCCTGTACGCGCAGGAAGCCGACCCCGACCTGGCCGCCCTCAGCGCGCTGCGCCTCGCCCTGCACACCGGCGCCGAGGTCCACGCCCGCTCCGGGGACGCTCTGCGCGCCGACGCCCACCCGCGCCTGGCCGCCGACGCGGTCCTGTGCCACCCGCCGTTCAACGAGCGCAACTGGGGCCACGAGGAGCTGGCCTACGACCCGCGCTGGGAGTACGGCTTCCCCGCCCGCACCGAGTCCGAGCTGGCCTGGGTGCAGCACGCCCTCGCCCGCCTCCGCCCCGGCGGCACCGCCGTGCTGCTGATGCCGCCCGCCGCCGCGTCCCGCCGCTCCGGCCGCCGCATCCGCGCCGACCTGCTGCGCCGCGGCGCCCTCCGCGCGGTCGTCGCCCTCCCGGCCGGCGCCGCGCCCCCGTACGGCATCCCCCTCCACCTGTGGGTGCTGCGCAAGCCGGGCGCCACGTCCCCCTCGCCCGAACTGCTGCTGGTCGACGCCTCCGCGTGCGCCGCCGCAGGGCGCGAACGGCTCGACTGGCAGGCCGTCCACACCGCCGTACTGGACGCGTGGAAGCCGTTCGACCGGCACGGCACCGCTCCCGAACGCCCCGGCACCAGCCGCTCCGTGCCCGTCATCGACCTGCTGGACGACGACGTGGACCTGGCGCCCGCCCGCCATCTGCCGCCCCCCGCGGCCGGCGGCGGCGCCTCCGAGCTGGCCACCGTCGCCGACCGGCTCGCCGCGCAACTGCGCCGCACCGCCGAACTGACCCCGCCGCCCGGCCGGATCACCGCCCCGGAGCCGGCGCCCGGAGCCGCCACGGGCACGGCCGCGACCCGCACCCCGGGCGTCACGGTCGGCGAACTCGCCCGCAGCGGCGCCCTGCGCCTCCACGCGGGCGGCACCGGCACCGCGCCCACCCCCGGCCCGGGCACCGCGACGCCCGCCGCCCGCACCCGCGTCCTCACCGAACAGGACGTCCTCACCGGCCAGGAGCCCAGCGGCACCCTCCCCGAAGGCCCCGCGAGCGGCGAGGAGCCGGTGCTGCTGCGCACCGGCGACGTCGTCGTCCCCGTCCTCGGCGGCGGCCCCGTCGCGCGCGTGGTGGACGACTCCACCGCGGGCGCCGCCCTCGGGCGCAACCTGCACCTGCTGCGCCCCGACCCGGCCGCGCTCGACCCGTGGTTCCTCGCCGGGTTCCTGTGCGGCACGGCCAACCAGCGCCAGGCCAGCAGCTACGCCTCCACCGCCACCCGCCTCGACGTGCGCCGCCTGCAACTGCCGCGCCTGCCGCTCGCCGAGCAGCGCCGCTACGGCGAACGGTTCCGCTCGCTCGCCGAGTTCGAGCAGGCCCTGCGCCAGGTGGGCCGCCTCGGGGAGCGACTGGTGCGCGGGATGTACGACGGGCTGACCGACGGCACCCTGGAGGCGTGAGCAACGGCACGGCGGTTCCGTGCAACCCTGCGGCCCTTGTCGGTGTCGCTGTATACGCTCGTCTCCGCAACCGCATCCGACCACCGTTCGTCTCCCCCCACCCGGCCTCCTGGAGGAGCCATGTACGGCCCCGGCCCCGTGCCACCGCGGCGTGGTACGCCGACCCATGTCATATGGCTCCGTGTGCTCTTCGCCGTGCTGCCGCTGCTGAGCTGCGGCTTCCTCGCGGCCGCGGCGCCCCTGAGGCTGGCGGTCGTCACGCGCAGGGCGAGGGACTGGGTCCTGTTCTGCGTGTCGGTGGTCATCACGCTCACCTGCCTGATCCTCATGCCGGACGATGTGGAGACCCTGCAGGCGGACCTCGTGATGGGCTCCCTCCTGCTGCACGCCGCCCTGTACACCGGGTACTTCCTGTACGCGGACATCCGCCACTTCGAGCGGCGCGCGTCCGCCCCCGCCGCCCCGGCGCCCGCTGCGTCGCCGTACGGGACGACCTTCCCGGCGGGCGGCGCGGGCTACGGCTACCCGCCGCAGGCCCGGCAGACGTACCCGGGCGTGCCGCCGGTCGCGATGCCCCCCTACGCCCGGCCCCAGCCGCCCGTGGGAGGCCCGGTCCAGCCGCAGCCGGTCCAGCCGCAACCGGTCCCGCAGCCCGTCCGGCCCCCGCACCAGCAGCCCCAGCCGCAGCCGGTCCAGCCGCAGCCGCAGGGCCAGGCGCAGCCCGCGGCGCCCCGGATCGACCAGGTCCGCGCCGAGCTGGACGAGCTGAGCGACCTCCTCCGCAGGGAGGACGGCGGCCGGTGAACGGACGGGTCATCACCGGCCGGTACGAGCTGGCCACGCTGATCGGCCAGGGCGGCATGGGCCAGGTCTGGACGGCGTACGACCGGCGCCTCGACCGCCGCGTGGCCGTCAAGCTGCTGCGGCCCGACCACATGGCCGCCGCGACCGTCGCCGAGGACATGCGCCGCCGGTTCGTCCGCGAGTGCCGGGTCACCGCGCAGGTGTCCCACCCCGGCCTGGTCACCGTGCACGACGCGGGCAGCGACGGCGACGACCTGTACCTGGTCATGCAGTACGTGGAGGGCGCCGACCTCTCCGACCACCTCGCCGAGCACGAGCCGTACCCGTGGCAGTGGGCCGTCTCGGTCGCCGCGCAGATGTGCGCCGTGCTGGCCGCCGTCCACGCCGTGCCGATCGTCCACCGCGACCTGAAGCCGCGCAACGTGATGGTGAAGCCCGACGGCACGATCACCGTCCTCGACCTGGGCGTCGCGTCCGTCCTGGACACCGACACCACGCGCCTCACCCACACCGGCTCGCCCATCGGCAGCCCCGCCTACATGGCGCCCGAGCAGGCCATGGGCGGCGCCGTCGGCCCGTACACGGACCTGTACGCGCTCGGCATCGTCCTGCACGAACTCCTCAGCGGAAACGTGCCGTTCGCCGGCTCCACCGCCCTGGGCGTCCTCCACCGCCATCTGTACGAGCCGCCGCCGCCCATCCGCGGCCTGCGCCCCGACATCCCGGAGCCGCTGGAGGCCCTGGTGCTGAGGCTCCTCGCCAAGGACCCGCAGCACCGGCCGTCCGGCGCGCAGGAGGTGTACGAGGCGCTCGCCCCCCTGCTGCCGGCGCGCGCCGCCGGGCCGAGCGGCCCCATGGACCCCACCCGGCCGTTCACCCGGCCCCTCGCCCCGTGGCCCGAGCGCGCCACGGCGCCCGCCCCGGCGGTGCAGGTCCCGCCGCCGCCGACCGCCCCGCCGCCGGGCGCGGCGACCGGCGCGGCGTCCACCGGCACGCCCGCGCCCGCCGCCGGCCGGCCCGACGTGGCCGCCGCCGTCGACGAGGTGAAGCGGCTGCTGGGAGAGGGGCGGATCACCCAGGCCGTGGACATCCTCGGCGCGATCCTCCCGGCCGCCGCGGCCGAGCACGGCGAGCACTCGCACGTCGTGCGGGTCCTGCGCAAGCAGTACGCCACGACCCTGATGGACGACGGCCAGTACCGGCGGGCCCTGCCCGAGCTGCGCCGCCTCGCCGCCGACCGGGAGGCCGAGGCGGGCCCGGCCGACCCGCAGACCCTCCAGTACCGCCACGACGTGGCGCTGTGCCTGGAGCAGTCGGGGCAGGCGGCGGAGGCCCTCGCCGAGTACCGGGCGATCCTGCCGTACTACGAGAGCGCCCGGCGGCAGCCCGGCGCCGACCCGAGCCGGGCGTTCGGCATCCGGCACCGGATCGGGCACCTGCTGCTGACGACGGGCGACCACTCGGGCGCCCACCAGCAGCTGCAGAACCTGCTGTACGACACGGAGCGCGCGTACGGGCCGTACCACCCGCTCGCGAACGAACTGCGCCGCGCCCTCACCCACCAGCAGCAGGTCCGCACCTACTGACACGCGGGCCGGCGCCCCGGACCGGGCGCCGGCCCGCGTGCGGACCGCGGACCCCTACGGGGCGGCGAGGTACAGCGAGTCGGCCACCTGGCCCACGGGGCGCAGCCCCGGCACGGGCGCCCCGTCCGCCGGGGCGACCAGCACCGCGCCGTCGGCCGCCAGCTCCCGGGCCTCCTCGCGCGGGGCGTCCAGGATCAGCACGCCGTACCGCCGCTCCCGCACCTCGGGCGCGTCCAGGCCGCCCCGCACCAGCCGCGCGTCCTCGCGTCCGGCCCCGCCGAGCGCCAGGTTCTCCCGCGCCGCGTCCTCGTCCAGCGCGCCGGCCAGCGTCAGCCGCGCCTCCACGCCGTGCCGCCGCAGCATCAGCCGCAGCGCCGCCGCGAACAGCCCGTGGCGGGCGCCGACCTCCAGCACCTCCACCACACCGCCGGACGTCGCGAGCGCACCCCCGCGCACCCCGTCGGCCACCGCCCCGGCGGCCGAGGCGCCGTCGGCCGAGGCGCCGTCGGCCGAGGCGCCGGCCGTCGCGCCGGAGCCGCCGGCCCCGGCGCCCACACCGGCCGGCGCGCCGACGGCGGCCCCCGCCACCGCCCCCGCGGAAGGCGCCGCACCGGCCCGGGCGCCCACCAGCAGCGGCACCGACGCCAGGCGGCCGCACACGTCGGACACCGTCCCGCCGGTCCCGCCCGCGCCCAGCGCCTCCAGCGCCACCAGGTGCCGGTACGCCACCGTGACCTCCGCGCGGGCCCGCTCCCCGGCTTCGCCGGTCACCGTGGCGACCTCGGCGACCAGCCGGTCCACCTGGGTGGGGGTCGGCATCCGGTGGGCGCCGCGGCCGGCCTCGTCGAGCAGCAGCCCGAGCCCGTAGCTCTGCCGCCGCAGATCGGCCACCTCGTGGTGCAGGGCGTCCAGGTCCTTCTGGAACGCGTGCGTGATGCGCTCCATGCGCTGCTCGACCAGGGAGACGGCGGGCCGCAGCAGCCGCCTCGTCAGCGGGTTGCTCAGAAGAGAGGGCATGCGGGGCAAGCTACGCCGAGCCGGCCGGTCGGCGGGAGACGGCACGGTGGTGCACGGGTGAAGTCTTGGTGGCGTACGGGCGACGCGCACGCCGTGCGCGCGTCCACACCCCCGCCAGGACCACCGCGGCCGCCGCCCCGCAGGCCGCCCCGGACCGCAGCCCAGGCGTGCGGAAGGCGCAGCGCACCGACCGCCGGCCCGGCTCCAACGGCGCGGCCACCAGGCCCAGATGGTCACCGGCCGGCCGGCCCTCGCACCGCCACCCGGCGATCCGGGGCGCCGCCAGGACCGCCACCCCGCGGGCGCCCGGCGGGAGCTCGGCCCGCACCCCGTCGCCGTCCACCCGCACGTCCACCGCCGCCCCGGCCCGCAGCCGCGCCACGGCCTCGCTCAACCGCCCCCGGTCCAGGCAGCCGACGGACCCCTCGGGCACGGCGCCACGGCCCCGCCACCGCACGCGGGTGCCCGCCACGAGCTGGGTGCCCAGCGGGGCCATGGCGGCGCGCCGCCTGGGCAGCCCGCCGCGCAGCTCGGCGGGACGTCCGGTGGCGCCGAGGCGCGCCGTGCCGGTGAAGTCGGGCGCCCAGACGAAGACGTCGCTGCCGACCGGGCACACGCCGTCCGCGGGGAGGCCGTAGACCCGCGCCCCGAGCAGCAGCTCCTGGTTGCGGAACGCCGAAGGCCCGTACCGGAGTTCCCCCGCGCCGGGCCTGACCGTCACCAGGGGCAGATACTCGTCGGTCCGCGTCAGCACCCCGTCCCGCCAGCGGGCGCCGACCGCGAACAGGGCGTCGGTCACCGGGTTGTCGAGGCTCTGCAGGTTCCGGCCGTGGGACGTCCAGCCGCCGCCGAGCGCCGCCAGGGTCCGCGTCCACACCGCGGGCGTGTGGCTGCTGTAGTACGCGGCGCCCTGCCCGCCCACGAGCAGCGGGTCGTTGCCGGTGAGCTGCGGGCGCCCCGGATCGGTCCGGTAGCGCGGCCACCCGTCCGCGCCCCGCACCGCCGCCGCCCGCACCTCGTGCGCGGCGCCCCACGCCGGGTAGTCGTCCAGCCGCGCGGGCCGCTCACGGTCGGCGTACGCCGTGGTCACCGCGGCGGGCACGACCACGGTCCCGGCCAGCAGCACGCCGCCCGCACCGCGCGCCAACCGCCGCCCCCGCGCCGGGAGCCGGCGTCCCTCCGTCCGCCCGGGTGACGACCCGGCCGCGATCCGCCCGACCGCCGCCACCCGCGCCAAGGGCCCCCCGCTCCCGGTCCGCCCGACCGCCGCCACCCGCGCCAAGGGCCCCCCGCTCCCGGTCCGCCCCTCACGTGCCGTCCCGCTCGCCGCGCCCAGCAGCAGCACCGCGCCCGCCGCCACCACCACACCCGCCCCGAACACCCCGTACGCCACGCCCGACACCAGCCCGCTCCCCGCGGCGCCCGCAGCCACCAGCGCGAGCAGCCCCGCCCCGCCCAGCAGCGCCCGCCGGTCCGGCCAGCCGCCCGCCGCCACGCCCGTCCACGCGGCCATCACCACCACACCGGCCAGCACGAACGTCTGGCGGTACGGGCTGCCGTTCGGCGTGGCGAACACATGCCACACCAGGTGCGTCGGCTCCCACTGCGCCGACAGCAGCACCACCGAGGCCAGCCCGCCCCACACCAGCCGCCCCCGCGCGGGCGCCGCCCGGTGGAACGGCAGCGCGGCCGCCAGCAGCAGCGCCCCCGCGCCCAGGAACAGCGCGGGCGTGAAGAAGCTGTACGTCGCCGGGAGCACCCGCGCGGCCACGTCCGCCCACTCGGCCGGCTCGAACCGGCGCGTCCACCCCGGATAGGCGTGCCGCGACCCCAGGAACACCGGCACCAGCAGCGGCGCCGCGAGCCCCACCCCCAGCACCACCGTCCCGACCGCCCGCCCCCACACCCGCAGCGCCCCACGAGCCGCCCCGGCCCCGGATGCCGCCCCGGCCCCACGGGCCCCGCCGCCGCGGACTCCCGCCCCCTCCAGGAGCCGCGCGGCCAGCACCAGCGCCGCGCCCAGCGTCGCCATGTACGCGGTGTAGAAGTTCGCCGCCCAGCACAGGGCCACCACCACGGGCCCCAGCACCGGCCGCCGCCCCCGGCGCGCCCACTCCGCCACCAGGCACAGCAGCGGGAAGGCGATCAGCCCGTCCAGCCACATCGGGTTGTACGACGCCTCGACCACCGCCCAGCCGCACAGCCCGTACGCCGCGCCCAGCACGGCCGCGCCCCACCGGCCGCCCCGCCGCTGCCGCAGCAGCGCCACCGCCATGGCGGCCGCCGCCGCGCCCAGCTTCAGCACGGTCACCGCGTACACGGCCAGATCGATCCGCTCGCGCGGGAAGACCGCGACGAGCGGCGCGAACGGGCTCGTCAGATAGGTGCCCAGGTCGGGCAGCAGGCTGGTCCCGTACCCCGCCCGCCAGTTGAGCGGGCCGCCCCCGGCCCGGCCGTGCAGCAGGTCCCACAGGTGGGCGTGGAACGGCACGAACTGGTTGCCGAGGTCGTTGACGGCGCGTGTGCGCGGCCCGAAGGGGAAGGTCCGGGCCGCGGCGTCACCGGCGCACACCGCCACCACGGCGAGCAGCGCCGACAGCGCGGCGGGCGCGGCGGCGCCACCGGAACGCCGCGCCGGCGAAGGGGTACGGGACTCGGCCACGGCCCCGAATATGGCACCGGAAAACCACCCCTCCCCGCCCCCCGCGGGCGAATTCACCGAATGGCCGCCTGCCCGCCACAAAGCGGGTCCGCGTCCGACACGCACGGCCGTTTCCGTTTACCGCGTGCTGATCTCGATAGTGGTGCCCTGCTTTGACGAAGAGGAGATCATCGCCCGGTTCCACGAGCACGTCACCACGGAATTGGGCCGCCTCGCGGTCGACTTCGAACTCCTCTACGTGGACGACGGAAGCCGCGACCGCACCCTGGAGATCCTCCAGGAGCGGGCCGCCGCCGACCCGCGCGTCCGGTACGTCTCCTTCAGCCGCAACTTCGGCAAGGAGGCCGCCATGCTCGCCGGCCTGCGCCACGCCGCCGGGGACGCCGTGGTCCTCATGGACGCCGACCTCCAGCACCCGCCGCGCCTCGTCGGCCGCATGCTGGAGCTGCACGCCGACGGTTACGACCAGGTCGTCGCCCGCCGCACCCGCGACGGGGACCGCGTCACCCGCACCCTGCTCGCCCGCGCCTACTACCGGGTGATCAACCGGCTCGTCGACGTGGAGCTGGCCGACGGGGTCGGCGACTTCCGGCTGCTGTCCCGCCGCGCCGTCGACGCGGTACTGGAACTCACCGAGTACAACCGTTTCTCGAAAGGAATCTTCGCCTGGGTGGGATTCCCCACGACCACCTTCGAGTACCGCAACGAGACCCGTGAGCAGGGCCGCTCGAAATGGACGCTGCGCAAACTCCTCAACTACGGCCTCGACGGTCTGCTCTCCTTCAACGACAAACCGCTGCGGGCCGCCCTCCACCTCGGCCTCGTGCTGGTCGCCACCGCCTCGCTGTACGCGGCCTGGATCGTCGGCGACGCCCTCGTCAACGGAGTCGACACCCCCGGATACGTCACCCTCCTGGTCGCGGTCACCGCGCTCGCGGGTGTCCAGATGGTCATGCTCGGCCTGATCGGGGAGTATGTGGGCCGTATCTACTACGAGGTGAAGCGGCGCCCCCACTTCCTGGTGAAGGCGGCGAACACCGGTGCCGCACCCGGCACCCGACCGTCCCCCGGGGAGTTCAGCCGAAGATGACCGGCATCAGCGGCCAGATCGTCAGGTTCGCCCTGGTCGGGGTGGTGAACACCGGCACGTACTACGGCTGCTACCTGCTGCTGCTCGCCTGCGGCCTGCCGTACGTGGCCGCGCACGTCGTCGCGTTCCTGCTGTCGATGACCGGCTCGTTCTTCCTCAACAGCTTCTTCACCTACCGCACCCGCCCCACCTGGCGGAAGTTCCTGCTGTTCCCCCTCACCAACGCGGCCAACTTCGTGATCACCACCGCCGGGGTGTGGCTGCTGGTGGGGGTCGCCGGGCTGTCCAGCCGGTACGCGCCGCTGCTCGCCGCGGCGGCGGCCATCCCGATCACCTTCGCCGTCTCCCGGACGATCATGCTGCGGCCCGAGAACCCGAAGGACCGTGACTCGTTGGCAGAAGTGGCTCCGAAGTAGTGGCCCAGGGCCACAGCCACTGCATACCATCGATCACCGCAAGGTCGTTGACACTGACGTACGACCCACGCCGGGAGGCCCCTTTGCACCGCCGCCGTCGCACCGCGCTCTCCGTGTCCGCCGCCCTCGTCGTCGCGGCCCCCCTCCTCACCGCCTGCGGCAGCGACGCCCACCCGGGCGCGGCCGCCGTCGTCGGCGGGCAGCGGATCGAGACGGCCGCGCTCCAGGCGCAGGTCCGGGACGTCCGCGCGGCGCAGGAGGCGTCGCCGCAGGCCGAGCAGCTGATCCGGGCCACCGGCGACCTCAGCCGCGAGAAGCTCAACGGGATGATCTTCGACCGGGTGGTGGAGAAGGTCGCCGCCGACTCCGGGATCACGGCCAGCCGCAAGGAGGTCCAGCAGATGCGGCGCGACGCGGCCCGCCAGTACGGCGGCGACCGGCAGCTCGCCGCGATGCTCCTCCAGCAGCAGGGCACCGCCCCCGACGAGATCGACACGGTCGTCCGGCGCAACATCCTCATGAACAAGATCGCTGAGAAGCACGGGGTGACCAACACCCCCGAGGGCCAGAAGAAGCTCACCGAGCTGTTCGGCGCCGCGTCCAAGTCCCTCGGCATCGAGGTGAACCCCCGGTACGGCTCCTGGGACCACGGCAAGATCCAGCTCGGCCGCCACCAGGCGCCCTGGCTCCGCCAGGTCACCGAGGACCCGGCGGCCGCCCCGGCCGGGATGTGAGGGGCGGGCGGTAGGTTCGAGGGGTGAACGCTCAAGCCGCAGACACCCCCGGCACCGGCCGCATCGTCCTCCTCACCAGCAGCCACCGCGTCGCGCCCGGCGTCCTGTCGTGGCCGGCGTGGCAGACCCTGCACGCCGCCGACGCGGTCCTGTGCCCCGACCCCGGGCACCCGCAGCTGCCCTACCTCCGCGAGGCCGGCGTCACCGTCGAGACCGCCGCGCCCACGGCCCGGGAGCTGGTCGACGCGTGCGCCGGGGGCCGTACGGTCGTCGTCGTCGCGTCCGGCGAGGGCGACCAGGAGCTCACCGACGGCCTGGCCCGGCTCGCCGGGTCCGGCCGCGTCGCCATGCCGGACCTGGAGCTGCTGCCCGGCTCGTACGACCTGCCGGGCGCCCGCCTGCTCGACCTGGTCGAGGTGATGGACCGCATCCGCCGCGAGTGCCCCTGGTCGTCCCGCCAGACGCACCAGGGCCTCGCCAAGTACGCCATCGAGGAGGCGTACGAGCTGGTCGAGGCCATCGAGGACGGCGACCGGCAGGAGCTGCGCGAGGAGCTCGGCGACGTCCTCCTCCAGGTGGTCTTCCACGCCCGGATCGCCGAGGAGGCGGAGGACGAGCCGTTCTCGCTGGACGATGTGGCGGGCGGCCTCGTCGACAAGCTCATCCACCGCCACCCGCACGTCTTCGGCGACGCGACCGCCGAGACGCCCGAGCAGGTCAAGGAGCACTGGCTGCGCACCAAGGCCGTCGAGAAGCGCCGCACCTCGGTCACGGACGGCATCCCGCTCGGCCAGCCCGGCCTCGCCCTCGCGGCGAAGCTGGCGAGCCGCGTCCGCACCGCCGGCCTGGACGTGCCGCCGCCGTCCGGCGAGGGTGTCGGGTACGCCCTGCTGGAGATGGCCGCGAGGGCGGAGGCGGAGGGCGTGGACCCGGAGGCGGCCCTGCGGGCGGCGGCCCGCGCGTACCGCGACACGATCCGCGCCGCGGAGGGCCACGACGCTGGGTAACGTGGCGGTGGCCGTACGGGGCGGGTGAGCCGGGGGAGGACCGATGGGCGAGGGGGAGCTGCGCGAGGGCGACTTCGACGCGCTGCTGCGGGTGCTGAGATCCGACAGCTACCTGGGGCTGATGGAGCGCCTGAGCGCGCTGGACCCCGAAGGGGCGCTGGGCTTCGACCTGCTGGCCTCGCGGGTCCGGCTGGCCGTCTCCCGCGAGGCCGCGCGCGCCGGCGCGGAGCAGTGGCTGCGGCGGGCGGTCCCCCGCGACCCGCGGGTGCTGGACGTGATCCGGTCGTACGCGGGGGAGCCGGCGCCCGCGATGCCCGGTCGCGTGACGCCCGGACGGGAGGTGCAAGGCCGTGTGACGCCCGGCCGCGACGGGCCCGCCGTCCGGAACACGGTGGCGGACAGCGCGGCGGGCAACGTCGTGCAGGCGCACACCGTCGAGCAGGTCAACTTCTTCACGGCCCCGCCCGACCCGGCGCTCTGGCTGGACGCCGCGACGGTCGACCCGCACGCGCTGGGCGCCCCGCACGAGGTGCCGTACATCCGCCGCGACCGGGACGCGGACCTCGGCCCGGAGCGGCGGGACGGCTTCCTGCTGATCACCGGCGCCCCGCTGTCCGGCAAGACCACCACCGCCTGGGCCCACGTGCGGCGCCTCGCGCCCGGCACGCAGGTGTGCGTCCCGCCGCCCGGCACGGACCTGCGGACCCTGCCCGAGCGCATCGCCGCCCGGAAGTCCCCCTGCGTGCTGTGGCTGGACGACCTGGAGCGGTACCTGGAGGGCCTGGACGGCGCCCTGCTGTCGCGCCTCATCGCCATGGGCGTGCGGACCGTCGCCACGATGACGGACGCGGCGTACGACGAGCACCGCTTCGGCGCCCCCGCGACGGCCCGCGTACTGAGCCGGGCGCGGGTGGTGGAGCTGGAGCTGGAGTGGAGCCGCCTTGAGCTGATGCGGATGGATGCGAGTGGCGACCGGCGTTTGAGGGACGCGGTGGACTTCTGCCACGACAAGCGCGTCACCCCGTACCTGGCCGTCGGTCCAGAGCTGTGGGAAGAGTGGCGCAGGGCTGGACGCTCAACCGGGAACCAGCCCGGCCACCAGTTGGTCCGCGCTGCCTTGGACCTGGCGCGGTGCTGGCTCACCGAACCTCAGCCGCGTGATCTGGTCCGAGCCGTGTACGAGATGTACGCCCCCGAGCACGCCGAGGCGTTCGACGCGGCCCTCGCCTGGGCGGTGCGTCCCCGCCATGGCGTGGCCGGCCTGCTGGTCGAGACACCTGGCACGGGCGAGCTGGCCGGCTACGGCTACCTGGTCGCTGAGGCGATGGCCACCGAGGAGCTGCCCCCGGTCCCGTACGAGACATGGGATCTGGCCCTTGCCCAGGGTGAGCCGCGCGTCACCACACTGGCCACCAGGTATTTCCGACACCACGCCAAAGCAGGCGACTCCGAGGCCATGTACCGCCTGGCCCGCCTCACCGACGACGAGGAGTGGCTTCGCAAGGCCGCCGACGCGGGCCACACGGCCGCCGCCGCCGACCTTGGCGGCGCCCTGGCCGACCGGGGCGATACGCGGGAGGCGATCCGGTACCTGGAGAAGGCCGCCGAGGCGGGCGACGCACGCGCCATGACCCGGCTGGGCAGGCTCCTGCAGATCCAGGCGACGACGTGGCTGGCCAGGGCGGCCGCCGCGGACGACTCGGAGGCGTACCTGTACACGCAGGCGTTCACGGTGGCCAATCCGCAGGCCGGTTTCCTGCTGGCCCGCCTCCTGGAAGAGGAGGGCAGGGAGAAGGAGGCCGCGTTCTGGATGCGCTGGGCCGCCCACGCCGGGCATCCGGGTGCCGTGGAGGCGGTCGGCGGCGGGGCGGATACCGTCGAGGGGTGAACGCCGTGAACGACCCCGCCACGCCCCCCGAGCTCTTCACCTGGGAGTTCGCCACCGACCCGTACCCGGCGTACGCCTGGCTGCGGGAGCACGCGCCGGTGCACCGCACCCGGCTGCCCAGCGGGGTCGAGGCGTGGCTGGTCACCCGGTACGCCGACGCGAAGCAGGCGCTCGCGGACCAGCGGCTCAGCAAGAACCCCGCGCACCACGACGAGCCCGCCCACGCCAAGGGCAAGACGGGCATTCCGGGGGAGCGCAAGGCGGAGTTGATGACGCACCTGCTGAACATCGACCCGCCGGACCACACCCGGCTGCGGCGGCTGGTGTCGAAGGCGTTCACCCCCCGCCGGGTCGCGGAGTTCGCGCCGCGCGTGCAGGAGCTGACGGACCGTTTGATCGACGGTTTCGCTACAAAAGGCGAGGCCGACCTGATCCATGAATTCGCCTTTCCTCTCCCCATTTACGCGATTTGCGACATGCTCGGGGTGCCCGCCGAGGACCAGGACGACTTCCGGGACTGGGCGGGTCAGATGATCCGGCACGGCGGCGGCCCGCGCGGCGGTGTCGCCCGGGCCGTGAAGCGGATGCGGGCGTATCTGGTGGACCTGATCCACCGCAAGCGCGGGGACCTCGGCGACGACCTGATCTCCGGGCTGATCCGCGCCTCCGACCACGGCGAGCACCTCACCGAGAACGAGGCCGCCGCGATGGCGTTCATCCTGCTCTTCGCGGGCTTCGAGACGACCGTGAACCTCATCGGCAACGGCACGTACGCGCTTCTGCGCAACCCCGCCGAGCGGGCCCGGCTCCAGGCGTCGCTGGCCGCGGGCGAGACGGACCTGCTGGCCACCGGGGTGGAGGAACTCCTGCGCTACGACGGGCCGGTCGAGCTGGCGACCTGGCGTTTCGCGACCGAGCCGCTCAGCGTCGGAGGGCAGCGGATCGAGGCGGGCGACCCCGTCCTCGTCGTCCTCGCGGCGGCGGACCGGGACCCGGAGCGGTTCGACGACCCGGACACCCTGGACCTCGCCCGGCGCGACAACCAGCACCTCGGGTACGGGCACGGCATCCACTACTGCCTCGGCGCGCCCCTCGCGCGGCTGGAGGGGCAGACCGCGCTGGCCACCCTCCTGACCCGCCTGCCCGACCTGCGCCTCGCCGTCGAACCGGACGAACTGCGGTGGCGCGGCGGGCTCATCATGCGCGGGCTGCGCACCCTTCCGGTGGCCTTTACACCGGAAAAAGCTGACGCTACGTCAAGTCTGTGATGTTCGCGTAATCTCCGCTGCACCGACTTGTGACTGGCGTTCGAATGCCGCTACGTTCACCGTCACCTCAGCAGTCACGCGAAAGGTCCAACGCATGCGCTCCGGGAACGGACGACACCGTCGACCCCGTCAAGCTCCCGCCCTCGTCGTCGCCGCGGGGGTGACCGGATCAGCGATCGCCCTGCCGCTGCTCGGCGCGGGCACCGCGTCCGCCGCCGACGCCGCCACCTGGGACCGCGTCGCCGAATGCGAGACCGGTGGCATGTGGAGTGCCGACCTCGGCAACGGCTACTACGGCGGCCTCCAGCTGTCGCAGGAGACCTGGCAGGCGTACGGAGGCACGGCGTACGCGCCGCGCGCCGACCTCGCCAGCCGCTCCGAGCAGATAGCCGTCGCGGAGAAGGTCTACGCCGCCCAGGGCTCCGCCGCCTGGGAGACCTGCGCGCCCATCGCGAACCTCGGCGGCGCCGGCGAGGAATCCGCCCCGGCGGAGACCGCCCCCGACGCCACGCCCGACGCCACCGCGGACACCGGCACCGGCGGCGAAGCCGCCAAGCCGGCCCCGGACGAGCAGCCCACCACGCCGGACGACGCCCCGGCCGGCACCGAGGGCTCAACGGGCTCCGGCGCGGCGGGCCTGCCCGGCGAGCCCACCGCGCCCGCCACCCCGGACGCGACGGCCTCCCCGACCGCGCCCGCGGCCCCCTCCACCGACCCCACCGCCCCCGGCGACGCCTCCGCGGCCGAGGACGGCACGGGCACCCCCGCGACCGGCACCGGCAAGCACCGCGGCGAACCCGCCAAGGAGGAAGCCGGGGCCGTCCCGACGCTTCCGGGCGGAACCGACGAGACCACCGGAACGGGCAATCCGGCCGAGAGCCGCGAATCCGGCAGGCACGCCTCGCGCGGTGACGGAACGGCACGTACGGGCGACGGGCTCGCCCCGGACGGTACGTACACCGTCCAGCCCGGCGACAACCTCTGGACCATCGCGGACAGCCACGAGCTGCCCGGCGGCTGGACGGCGCTCTACGACGCGAACCGCGAGACCGTGGGTACCGACCCCGACCTCATCCTCCCTGGCCAGAGCCTCGACCTGGGCGCGAACGAGGGGTAGTTACGGGCAGGAATGTCCGTTTCTTCGAAGTGAGACAAGAGTCTCTTTGCCTCAACTCGCGCCCCTGCGCCGCCCGGTCCGTCCGTTTCCGCCCCTACCTGCGCAAACGCCCTTATGGGGCAGGCGCGTAGGGGCGGATTGACCGGGATGTCCGTCTTTGATCTCCGCATGGGTCTGTGCTTACCGTCGATACCGCTCGCCACCGCGGGCCCCGTCCGACCGGTAACGCCGAATCCTGCCGCCGGACGACGGGAACAGTCGACGCATCACGCGCCGTAGGCAGGAGCGGGGGACCCAAGGTAAGCGCCGGGCCCTGCCGTCGAGAGACGGCCGGACCGGCTAGGGGTGAAGCCGCGCGCCACCAGCGCGCGGCCGGGCACTCACCAGGCCCGAACCCGACAGCTCACCTCGCAGGCGTCGGTGAGGAGATTCGCCATGCTGAATTCCGGCAAGGGAAAGCACCGTCGCCCGTCCAAGGCCGTCCGTCTCGCCGCGTTCGCCGGCATCACCGGTGTGGCCGTCGCCGCCCCGCTGATGGGCGCCACGTCCGCCAGTGCCGCGACCGCCGCCGAGTGGGACCGCGTCGCGCAGTGCGAGTCCGGCGGCAACTGGTCCATCAACACCGGCAACGGCTACTACGGCGGCCTGCAGTTCTCGGCCTCCACCTGGGCCGCGTACGGCGGCACGCAGTACGCCCCCACCGCCGACAAGGCCAGCAAGTCCCAGCAGATAGCCATCGCCGAGAAGGTCCTCGCGGGCCAGGGCAAGGGCGCCTGGCCGTCCTGCGGCGTCGGCCTGTCCAGCACCCCGTACGGCGGCGCCCCCGAGCGCACCGCCGAGCAGCCCACCACGCGCAGCGAGCAGCGCACCGCGCCGAAGGCCGAGACGGCGCAGCCGAAGGCCGCCGCGCCGAAGGCCGAGTCGAAGACCGTCACCACCCCGACCGGCGAGAAGGTCGAGAAGGGCGACGGCGAGTACAAGGTCAAGGCCGGCGACACGCTCAGCACCATCGCCGCCGCGAAGGACGTCAAGGGCGGCTGGAAGAAGCTGTTCGACCTGAACAAGGACATCGTCGCCGACGCCGACCTCATCTACCCGGGCCAGCAGCTCCACCTGAGCTGACCCGCCCACCGGGCCGGCGCCCCTGAGCCGGCCCGCCCCCGGCCCGCCCCCCGGGGCCGCCCGCCCTCCGGGGCCGGGCCGCCCGCGCGGGCCGTCCCCCGAGCCGCCCCGGCCCGCCGCGCATCCCCCCGTGCGCGGCGGTCCGGGGCATCGGCCTTCCCGGTACCGCCGCCGAGGTCCTGCGGCCCGGCGCGGGCGGGCTCCCGAGGGGTCGCAGCGCCCCTCCCAAACAGGGGCAAACAACCCCATGGCGGATGAGTGGACGGGTGCTCAGTTCGGTTACCGTCCGGTAGAGATGATGGCCATTCATCCCGGTATGGGTCGCCTTGTACGGTTTTTCGTCCCAGCGGGCGGGCGGTAGCGGGCAGCGGCCCCCCAGCCGGTTAGGCTCTTGCCGCAAGGGTGAAGACCCTGCACTCCACGCGTCACATCCCAGAAGGAGATGCTCGTGCCGTCCATCGACGTCGTCGTAGCCCGGGAAATCCTGGACTCCCGAGGCAACCCCACGGTCGAGGTCGAGGTCGGCCTCGACGACGGCAGCACCGGCCGTGCTGCCGTCCCGTCCGGTGCCTCCACCGGAGCGTTCGAGGCCCTCGAGCTCCGCGACGGTGACAAGGACCGCTACCTCGGCAAGGGTGTCGAGAAGGCCGTGCTCGCCGTCATCGAGCAGATCGGCCCGGAGCTCGTCGGCTACGACGCCACCGAGCAGCGGCTGATCGACCAGGCGATGTTCGACCTGGACGCCACCCCGGACAAGTCCTCGCTCGGCGCCAACGCCATCCTCGGCGTCTCCCTCGCCGTCGCGCACGCCGCCTCCGAGGCGTCCGACCTGCCGCTGTTCCGCTACCTCGGCGGCCCGAACGCGCACCTGCTGCCGGTGCCGATGATGAACATCCTGAACGGCGGCTCGCACGCCGACTCCAACGTGGACATCCAGGAGTTCATGATCGCGCCGATCGGCGCCGAGTCCTTCTCCGAGGCCCTGCGCTGGGGCACCGAGGTCTACCACACCCTCAAGAAGGTGCTGAAGGAGAAGGGCCTGTCCACCGGCCTCGGCGACGAGGGCGGCTTCGCCCCGAACCTGGACTCCAACCGCGCCGCGCTCGACCTCATCCTGGAGGCGATCAAGCAGGCCGGCTACACCCCGGGCCGCGACATCGCGCTCGCCCTGGACGTCGCCGCGTCCGAGTTCTACAAGGACGGCGCCTACGAGTTCGAGGGCAAGTCCCGCACGGCCGCCGAGATGACCGAGTACTACGAGGAGCTCGTCGCCTCGTACCCGCTGGTCTCCATCGAGGACCCGCTGTTCGAGGACGACTGGGACGGCTGGAAGACCATCACCGAGAAGCTCGGCTCGAAGGTCCAGCTCGTCGGCGACGACCTCTTCGTCACCAACCCGGAGCGCCTCGCCCGCGGCATCGAGGAGGGCGCCGCGAACGCCCTGCTCGTCAAGGTCAACCAGATCGGCTCCCTCACGGAGACCCTGGACGCCGTCGAGCTCGCCCAGCGCAACGGCTTCAAGTGCATGATGTCCCACCGCTCCGGCGAGACCGAGGACGTCACCATCGCCGACCTGGCCGTCGCCACCAACTGCGGCCAGATCAAAACCGGCGCCCCGGCCCGCTCCGAGCGCGTCGCCAAGTACAACCAGCTGCTGCGCATCGAGGAGATCCTCGACGACGCCGCCGTCTACGCCGGCCGCAGCGCGTTCCCGCGCTTCCGCCCGGCGAACGACTGACGCGCGCACCGCTGACGCGCACCGCGCGCGGCTGACGCGCGGGCACGGCTGACGCGCCGGGGGCCGACGCCTCGTCGCCCCCGGTTGCGTACGTCCCCGGCCACGGTCCCGTACCGTGTCCGGGGACGTCGTACGTGAGGAGGGGCGAGCCGATGGGCCAGGACCGGGACCGGTTCTCGACCGCGACGAGGCTGCGGCTGCTGGGCGAGCAGACCGCCGCCCGCGTCTACCGCTCCCAGACCCGCCGCCAGGCGCGCCGCTCCCGGCTCACCGGCCGGGCCGCGTTCCTGGCCCTCGTCGTGTGCACGATGGTCGTCGCCCTCGCGTACCCGATGCGGCAGTACGTGTCCCAGCGCGGCGAGATCGCCGAGCAGGAGCGGCTCGCCGAGGAGGCCGCGGCCCGCGTCGAACGGCTCCGCGACGAGAAGGCCCGCCTCCAGGACGACGCCTACATCAAGCAGCTCGCCCGCCGGCACCTCCACTACGTGATGCCGGGCGAGACGGCGTACATCATGAACGACCCGGACGCGGAGCGGGAGCAGCGCACCGACGAGGGCGGCACCGGCCGGCCCTGGTACTCAGGCGTCTGGGACGGCGTGGACCGCGCCGACCAGCGCGCCCGGTAGCCGCACGCCCCCGTCCCGAACCACCCACCGACCCCCCCCAACCGCCCCGAGCGGGACCGAGCAGGATCAAGGCAGGCATGGAAACGCCCCCTCCGCAGACCGAACGCACCGAGCCGACCGAGGCCGATGTCGCGGCCTTCCAGGAACAGCTCGGCCGCCCGCCGCGCGGCCTGCGGGCCATCGCGCACCGCTGCCCGTGCGGTGAGCCCGACGTGGTGGAGACCGCGCCGCGGCTCCCCGACGGCACGCCCTTCCCGACGACGTACTACCTGACGTGCCCCCGCGCGAACTCCGCGATCGGCACGCTGGAGGCGAACGGCGTCATGAAGGAGATGACCGAGCGCCTGGCCGCCGACCCGGAGCTGGCCGCCGCCTACCGGGCCGCGCACGAGGACTACATCGCCCGCCGCGACGCGATCGAGGTGCTGACCGGGTTCCCGAGCGCGGGCGGCATGCCGGACCGCGTGAAGTGCCTGCACGTGCTGGTCGCCCATTCGCTGGTCGCCGGGCCGGGTGTGAACCCGCTGGGCGACGAGGCGCTGGCGATGCTGCCGGAGTGGTGGGCGAAGGGCCCGTGCGTGAGCGTGGAGCGCGGCGCGGACCACGCGGGGGAGGCGGGCGAGTGACCAGGGTCGCGGCCATCGACTGCGGTACGAACTCCATCCGCCTGCTCGTGGCGGACATCGACCCCGAGGCGGGGACCCTCGTGGACCTGGACCGGCGGATGACGATCGTCCGCCTGGGCCAGGGCGTGGACCGCACGGGGCGGCTCGCCCCGGAGGCGCTGGAGCGCACGTTCGCCGCGTGCCGCGAGTACGCCGCCGCCATCAAGGAGCTGGGCGCGGAGCGGGTCCGGTTCGTGGCGACGTCCGCGTCCCGCGACGCCGAGAACCGCGAGGACTTCGTGCGGGGGGTGATGGACATCCTGGGCGTGGAGCCGGAGGTCATCACCGGCGACCAGGAGGCCGAGTTCTCCTTCACGGGCGCGACGAAGGAGCTGCGGGGCAGCGACGAGTACCTGGTGGTGGACATCGGCGGCGGCTCGACGGAGTTCGTCGTCGGCACCGGTCACGTCGAGGCGGCCCGCTCGGTGGACATCGGCTGCGTACGGCTGACGGAGCGCCATGTGCGCCACGACCCGCCGACCGAGGACGAGGTGGCCGCGATCCGCGCCGACGTGCGCGCGGCGATCGCCCTGGCCGAGGAGACCGTCCCGGTCCGCGAGGCCCGCACGCTGGTCGGCCTGGCCGGCTCGGTCACCACGGTCGCGGCCCTGGCGCTGGGCCTCGGGGAGTACGACTCCGCGGCGATCCACCGCTCCCGCATCCCGTACGAGCGGGTGGCGGAGGTGTCGGCGCGGCTGCGCTCGCTGACCCACGACGAACGCGCCGCCTACCCGGTCATCCACCCGGGCCGCGTGGACGTCATCGTGGCGGGCGCGCTGGTCCTGGAGGAGATCATGACCCATGTGGCGGCGCAGGAGGTCGTGGTCAGCGAACACGACATCCTCGACGGCATCGCCTGGTCCCTGGCCTGACGGCCGGGTTCGTCGCGTAGCGGTGACGGGACCGCCCCCGCCCGGTCCTGTGGGACGGGCGGGGGCGGTCCCGATTGGCCTTGTCCGAGGATCAGGAGTCGTAGGTGATCTTCAGGTCGGTGCCGAATTCGCCGTCCTTGCCGGGCGCCGGCGCGGTGCCTCCGGTCGGCTGGTCCGCGGCGGCGCTGCGGCTGATGCCGTCGAACAGCGCGTAGTTGAAGCGGAACCCGAGGTTCGCGGTGCCGGTCTTGCCGCCGACCTTCACGCGGAAGGTGCAGTTCCCCCAGAGGGTGTAGTCCTTGTTGCGCCGGTTGTTCTTGACCGACGAGTGCCAGAAGTAGTCGACCGGCACATTGGCGTGGCTGTCGTGGTAGGGCAGCTGCATGTGGCCGGCCTTGCAGGTCATCCTGCCCGTGGCGATGGCCTGGACCTTCGGCGAGGTGCGGAACGACCACGCCATGGTGGCGGGCTTGCCGACGGTCCCGGCCATGTTCACCTGCCCGGTGAACGTGCCGTTGGAGTCGGTCTTCTTGTAGTACGGGGCGGACATCTTGAAGGTGTGCTTCGCCTGCTGCGTGCCCGCGTGCGCGGGGGCCGAGGCCAGCAGCATCGAGGCGGCCAGAGCGGCGGAGCCGAGCGCGGCGGCGCGCCTGGCGGCTATGAGAGACATCGGATGGGTCCTGCTTCCGTCCATCCGCGCGGACGTCGGCAACCAACCGCGGTCCGCGCGTGACTGGTGGATACGACCGGTCGCGTTCCGGGTGGGACGATCAGGTGTCGAAGGTGATGTCGAGGTCGGACGAGTAGCCCGGACCCCCGGTGCCCCCGCCGTCCCCCGGCAGCGGCTCCGGCCCGGACGGCCAGACGCGCACAGCCCTCCAGCGGAACCGGTCCTGCTCGGCCCGCTCCGCCGTGAAGGTGACGGCCTCCCCGGCGGTCAGCGCGCGGAACCCCTCGGCCTCGACGGCCGAGTAGTGCGCCCACACGTCGTCCGGGAGGCCGGGCGTCACCAGGACGCCCCAGCCCTCCTCGCTGTGCCACTCCCGCACGTGCCCGTCGTACACGTCGTCAGGCGTCACGTCGGACACACTTCCCCCTGGTTCGATGAACGTCGCCCGGCAGTGCCGTGCCGCTGGTCAGGCGGCACACGACCGGTGTCCGAAACCGTATCAGCCGTCCGCGCGCGACCCCCGGACCACTGCGGCGCTTCGGTCTGAGGGGCCCTCAGCCGCCGCCCGGCTCCAGGGCGTCCGCGTACAGCGCGAAGAGCCGCGGGGCGGGGGCGTCGCCGGCCGGCCGTCCGGTGCGGAGGCGGCGCAGGCACGCGGCGGTCAGGTCGCGGGCGCGGGTGCCGGGCCACGGCTGGGGCAGGAGCTCGGGCGGCAGGAGCGGGTCGGGGGTCATCGCCGCGGTGAAGTGCGCGGCGAGTTCCACGAAGGTGGTCAGGCGTTCCGCCTCCGGCATCTCCGGCCCCCGCGCGAGCCGCTCCAGGCACCTCTCGGCGAAGGCCGCCAGGCGGGTGTGCCGGGAGGCGACCTCCTCCAGGGGCCACAGGGCGGCCGCCAGGGCGCGCGGTTCGGTGCTGTCCCCGATCCGCAGGTCGGTGCTGCTCAGACAGGTGAGCGCGTCCAGGACGCCGAGCCGGCCGGCCTCGGCGCGGACGAGTCCGGTGACGGGGTTGGCGGTGACGTACAGGCCGCTCTGGACGGGCGCCGCCCCCAGGTGCAGCAGGCGCTCGCGCAGCGCGTCGCGGGCGGAGCGGCGGGTCTCGGGGATGGCGAAGGCGAACAGGTGCCAGGTGCCGTCCCACGGGGCGAGTCCCGCGTCCTGCCGGTAGGCGTGGCGTACGTACGCGGCGTCGGGCGCCAGGGACCCGGTGACGTCGGCGACGGCGCGGAGGGTGGCGCGGCGGCCCCGGCCCTCCTGGGTGAAGCGCCCCTCGTCGACGAGGCGTTTGACGCACAGCCTGACCTGCTGGCCCGTCATGCCGAGGAGTTCCGCGACGGTGTACAGCTCACCGGCGTCGACGGTGCCGTCCTCGCGGACCAGGGCGTGCACCAGGAGCCGCGTGGGGATCTCCGGCCTGCCGTCCGGCTCGTCCGCCGCGACCGGGTCGGAGGTGGGGGAGTTCACCGCGTACCCCCCTTCCCGGACGCGTCGGCCGAGGTGACCGCGCGGTGCATGGTGGTGACCGCGCCGAAGCCCATCAGGCCGCGCAGGTACGGGGTGCGCTCGGTGCGGACGGCGGTGAAGCCGTGCCGCTCGTACAGGGCCCTGGCGCTGGGGTTGACGTCGATGACGTCCAGCCGGACCCGGCGGCAGCCGTGGTCGGCCGCCACCGCGGCGATCTCCTCCAGCAGCAGTCCGCCGATGCCGCCGCCGCGGTGGGCCGCGTCCACGGCGATGCCGTCCATGACCAGCTCCCCGTCGGCGGGCGTCCGCTCGAACAGGGCCAGGACCGCCAGGCGCGGCAGGCCGCGCAGCGGCCCGTAGGCCGACAGCACGTCCCGGGCGCCGCCGCCCGTCAGCCCGCGGTCGCCGATGCGGTACCCGGCGACGCCGATGACACGGCCCCCCACGAGGGCGGTCACGCCCCGGTCGTGCCGCAGGTGGTCCGCGATGAACCGGCGCCCCGTCTCCGGTGGGTTCAGCGCGGGGGCGAGCTTGCGCCCGAAGGCCTCCCAGTACAGCGCCGCCACCCGCGCCTCCTCGCCCGGGGGCACGCCTCTACGCACCGCCGCCGGCTGACCGCGCTCCGCCGTCTCCATGCCGCTCCCTCCGTCGCCGCACCGCTAGTGCGATCGAGTGTAGTACGTTCATTCTCAATACGAGCGTTTCGAGTGCGAGCGTTTTCTGTGGGGGTGGGCATGTCCGTGGGACTCCAGACGTGCGGGGGGCGCGGGCGGCGCGTGTGGCGCCGGACGCTGAAGGTGCTGGCGGGCGCCCTGGCGGTGGCCGTCGGGCTGGCCGGGCTGGCGGTGTGGCAGAACACCTACGCGCTGCGCGAGGAGCGGGTGTCGCTGCGGCACGACGGAAAGCTGCTCCAGGGCGTGCTGGCGCTGCCCGAGACGGGGGAGGGGCCGTTCGGCCTGGTCGTCTTCGTCCACGGCGACGGGCCCGTCGACGCGACCCACGAGACGTTCTACCGGCCGGTCTGGGAGTCCTTCGCCCGCGCGGGATACGCCTCGCTGTCGTTCAGCAAGCCGGGGGTCGGCGGCTCCGAAGGCGACTGGCTGGAGCAGAGCATGGCGGACCGCGCGGAGGAGACGCTGGCCGCCGTCGCCTGGGCCCGCGGCCGCCCGGACATCGACGGGCGGCGCATCGGCCTGTGGGGCGCCAGCCAGGCCGGCTGGGTGCTGCCGAAGGTGGCCGCGCGCGACCCGCGCCTCCAGTTCGTCATCGCCGTCTCCCCGGCGGTCAACTGGCTGCGGCAGGGCCGGTACAACCTCCTCGCCGAACTGCGCCGGGACAACGCCGCCCCCGCGCGGCGGGAAGCGGCGCTGCGCCGCAGGCAGACCACACTGCGCCTGCTGGAGCGGGGCGCGTCCTTCGCCGAGTACCGCGCGGCGTTCGGCGACGCGGACGGGATGACGCCCGCGCGGTGGTCCTTCATCGCCAGGAACTTCACCTCCGACGCGACCGCCGACCTGCGGGCGATGCGCGGCACCCCCGTCCTGCTGGTCCTGGCCGGCCGGGACGACAACGTGGACGTCGCGGAGACCGAGGCCGTCTACCGCGAGACCCTCCCGGCCGCGTCCCTCCGGGTCCTCCGCTACCCCGGTGCCTCGCACACACTGGTCGACCGGGACACGGAGGACTCCCCGTGGCGCCTGACCCTCACCGCGGTCTTCGCGCCCCGGCGGCTGTACGCGGAGGGGTTCCTCGCCGACCAGGCCGCGTACACCGCCCACCCGCCCGAGCGCCCGGCGCCCGCGGCCCGCTAGCCGGTCCGCGCCCGGTCCGCGCCCGGGCCGCGCCCGGGCCGGGGCGCGGACGGGGCGCGCGGGGTCAGTGCCTGGTGCCGTGACCGCAGTCGGCCGGGCAGAGCGTGCCGTCCCCGGGGTGCCCGGCGGCGGCGCCCACCACGGCCGGCTCGCGGCGGCGGCCCGGCACCGCGGCACCGCGGGCGACCGCCGGCGCCATCGGGACCCGCGCGGCCCGGGCCGTGGGGAAGCCCGGCGCCACGCGTACGCCCGACCGCTCGGCGCGGCCCGCCGCGTCCGCGATGCCGGCGCGGACACGCGGCTTCAGCCAGCGGCCGAGAGGCTCCTCGACGAGCCGGTGGACCAGGTAGGCGGCCAGCATCATGGAGCCGATCAGCCCGCCCAGCAGCAGCGTCGGGTCGACCCGGTAGGTCTTCTCGACGTACGTGATGGTCTCCCAGCCGATGTACTGGTGCAGCAGGTACAGCGGATAGGTGAGCGATCCGGCGACGGGCAGCCACCGCCACGTGATCCAGCCGGTCCTGCCCGTCGCGACGAGCGCCATCGTCCCGAACGACACCGTCAGCACGGCCATCACCGGCCAGAAGGGGACCCACTGGTCCATGTTGTCGATGGACGCCCGCCACGTCAGGCGCGCGCTCGGGACCGCGGCCGCGAACGACACCAGGACGACGCCCCACAGGAGCACCGTGGGACGGAAGCGGTACATCAGGTAGAACGCCATGCCGGCGATGAAGTACCAGCAGTGCTCCGGCATGAGGAACTGGCCGAACGAGCCCCAGCCGAACCGGTGGAACGCCAGGGCGGCGGACCCCCACAGGCAGCAGAACAGCAGGACCCGCCGGTACGTCAGACCGCCCCACGCCACGATGGCGAACAGCAGGTAGAAGCGCAGCTCGGCGAAGAGCGTCCAGTACACCGGGTCCACCGGCTTCACCCCGAGGAACGCCTGCACCATCGTCATGTTGGCGACCACGTCGGCCCAGGCGAGCCGGACGTACCCGCCCGGCACGAGGACCAGGACGGCCGTGGTGGCCAGGACGCAGAACCAGTACGCGGGATACAGCCGCACGACGCGCGAGGTGAAGAAGTCCCCCAGTGAACGCCCCCAGCAGCTCATGCAGATGACGAACCCGCTGATGAGGAAGAACAGCTGCACGCCGAGCCAGCCGTAGGCCGCGAACGGGAAGACCCGGGGGAAGAGCGTCCGGCTCTCGACCGCCCATCCGTGCCCGAGGCCCACGTAGTGGTAGAGCACCACCATCAGGGCGGCGACGAGCCGCAGGCCGTCTAGTGCCGCCAGCCGTGGGCGGCGCCGCGGCGCGGACTGCCGGGCCGCAGGGGAAGGCTGTACCACGGAAGATCCTCATGCTCTCCGGGCCCCCGAAGCGGCCGCGTCAGACGTCGTGTGCGGGCCGGCGCGAGCATCGTCCGCCCGTTTCGGGGGGCGCGCCGGCACGGGGGCCGGAGGGTCGGTCATCCCTCCCCGGTACCGCCCGTGCCCCGTTTGACAGTCGGTAACCGCGAACGGTTGTGCGGCCGGCCCCGACGGGATGCGCCGACCGCGGCCGGCGCCCGGAGACGGGCCCGCCCTGCCCGCGGCGGGGCCGTCCGGGCCCTCGGCCGGGGGTGCCGACGCGGGGGGACAAGCGGGGCGGACGTGGTGGTTGTGGTGGAACCGGGCAGGGTGTGGAGGCTTCGGCGACAGCGCGTCGGAAAAAGGTCGTGAAGTTCTTCACAAGGAAAAACCGCCTGATGAGGGTCTGCGGCGGGGGTGTGACCCTTACCGATGGCTCCCACGTCTCGATCGCGCCCCGGCTTTCGTAACCGCAGAAGCGTTTCGGCCATGTGAAGCAAGGCGGCGGTCCGGGGTTACGGAAGGCTCTCCGGTCCAGTTCACGGGGGGTGAGGGGGGAGTGAACAACGTCCTTGGTTACACCCTGGTTCCCGCGGTGCGCCATGACCTCCGTCACGTGGGCCGCGCAGTGTAGCAGAGGTCTCCCCGAACTTGTGAAGGGGCGCACGAGCGACCCCCGTCCGAGGGGTGGATACTCGATGGCATGAGCACCACGGAGCGTCCCAGGATCCTCGTAGTAGGCGGTGGGTACGTAGGCCTGTACGCAGCTCGACGCATCCTGAAGAAGATGCGCTACGGCGAGGCGACCGTCACGGTCGTCGACCCGCGCTCGTACATGACGTACCAGCCGTTCCTCCCCGAAGCCGCCGCCGGCAGCATCTCGCCGCGGCACGTCGTCGTCCCGCTGCGACGCGTGCTGCCCAAGGCCGAGGTCCTCACCGGTCGGGTCACCACCATCGACCAGGACCGCAAGGTCGCCACCGTCGCGCCGCTGGTCGGCGAGGCGTACGAGCTGCCCTTCGACTACCTGGTGATCGCGCTCGGCGCGGTCTCCCGCACCTTCCCGATCCCCGGCCTCGCCGAGCAGGGCATCGGCATGAAGGGCATCGAGGAGGCCATCGGCCTGCGCAACCACGTGCTCGAGCAGCTGGACAAGGCCGACTCGACCACCGACGAGGAGGTCCGCCGCAAGGCGCTGACCTTCGTCTTCGTCGGCGGTGGCTTCGCCGGCGCCGAGACGATCGGCGAGGTCGAGGACATGGCCCGCGACGCCGCCAAGTACTACAAGAACGTGTCCCGCGAGGACATGCGCTTCATCCTGGTCGACGCCGCCGACAAGATCCTCCCCGAGGTCGGTCCGAAGCTCGGCAAGTACGGCAAGGAGCACCTCGAGGGCCGTGGTGTCGAGGTGTACCTGAGCACCTCCATGGACTCCTGCGTCGACGGCCACGTGGTGCTGAAGAACGGCCTGGAGGTCGACTCCAACACCATCGTGTGGACCGCCGGTGTGAAGCCGAACCCGGCGCTGGCCCGCTTCGGCCTGCCGCTCGGCCCCCGCGGCCACGTCGACTGCCAGCCGACCCTCCAGGTCACCGGCACCGACTACATCTGGGCCGCCGGCGACAACGCCCAGGTCCCCGACCTCGTGGGCCGCAAGGCCGGCAACGAGAACGCCTGGTGCCCGCCGAACGCCCAGCACGCGCTGCGCCAGGCCAAGGTCCTCGGCGACAACGTCCTCTCCGGCATGCGGGGCTTCCCGCAGAAGGAGTACAGCCACGCCAACAAGGGCGCGGTCGCGGGCCTCGGCCTGCACAAGGGCGTCGCGATGATCGTCATGGGCAAGATGAAGATCAAGCTCAAGGGCCGTCTCGCCTGGTACATGCACCGCGGCTACCACGGCATGGCCATGCCGACCTGGAACCGCAAGATCCGCGTCTTCGCGGACTGGACGCTCGCGATGTTCCTCAAGCGCGAGGTCGTCTCGCTCGGCGCGATCGAGTCGCCGCGCGAGGAGTTCTACGAGGCCGCCAAGCCCGCTCCGGCGCCCGCCGCCGCCAAGCCGGAGAAGGCCAAGGCCTCCTGACACCGGCCGGGTCCGCCCGGCCCCGGCGGCCGGTCCGGCCGGCCGTCCCAGCGCAGTCCCGACGAGGGGCCGCCCGCCATCCGTGGTGCGGGCGGCCCCTCGCCGCGTCCCGGGCCGTACGGCCGGCGCGGCGGGGTGAGCGGGCGCGCCGGGGCGCCCGGCACGGGCGCGGATGACGGAAAACGCGCCTGCCGAACCGTACGGGGCGTGATCCGGGGGCTGCTTTCCGCAGCGGTCGGTGTTCACATGGTGCACGGCATTTCTGGGATCGACGTCACGGAGGTGTTGCACCATGTCCGACGCCGCTTCCCGGCTGGCCTCGCTCGCCGAGGACCTGCTGGGTGCCCCGCTCCCGGTGCGGATCCGCGCCTGGGACGGCAGCGAGGCCGGCCCGCCGGGGCCCGTCCTGGTCATCCGCCACCGCAGGGCCCTGCGCCGCATGGCGTGGCGGCCCGGCGAGCTGGGCCTCGCCCGCGGCTGGGTCGCCGGCGACCTGGACGTGGAGGGCGACCTGTACGAGGCGCTCACCCGGCTCGCCGGCCACCTGTGGGAACGCGCCCCGGGGGAGGGCGACCGGCACGGCCGGGAGGCACACGACGGCGACCCGCACGACGGACGCGGGCACGACGGGCGCCCGCGCGCACGGCGCCCGCACCACCCCGCCCGCGCCCGCGCCGCCCGGGTGGCCCGCGCCCTGCGCGCCGCCGGCGACCCCCGTCTGCGCGCCGCCGCCCGCGAGCTGCTGCTCCTCGCCGGTCCCTGGCCGCCGCCCGCCCCGCCGGCCGAGGAGGTCCGGCGCCGCAGCGGCCCCCTCCACACCAAGACCCGCGATCGCGCGGCGATCAGCCACCACTACGACGTCGGCAACGACTTCTACGCGCTGGTCCTCGGCCCGTCCATGGTCTACTCGTGCGCCTACTGGACCGAGGACGGCACCCTGGAGGACGCCCAGCGGGACAAACTGGAGCTGATCTGCCGCAAGCTGGCCCTCCGGCCGGGCGACCGGCTCCTGGACGTGGGCTGCGGCTGGGGCTCCCTCGCGCTGCACGCCGCCCGCCACCACGGCGCCACCGTCGTCGGCATCACCCTCAGCGCCGAACAGGCCGCGTACGCCCGCAAGCGGGTCGCCGACGAGGGCCTCACCGACCGGGTGGAGATCCGCGTCCAGGACTACCGGGACGTGCGCGACGGCCCGTACGACGCCATCGCCTCCGTCGGCATGGCCGAGCACGTCGGCGCGGTCCGCTACCGCAGTTACGCCCGTCTCCTGTACGGCCTGCTCAAGCCGGGCGGACGGCTGCTCAACCACCAGATCGCCCGCCGCCCCGAGCCCCGCGAGGAGGAGTACCGCATCAACCCGTTCATCGACGCGTACGTCTTCCCCGACGGGGAGCTCGCCCCGCTCGGCCGCACCACCGCCACCCTGGAGGAGGCCGGGTTCGAGGTGCGCGACGTGGAGGCCATCCGCGAGCACTACGCCCTCACCCTGCGCCGCTGGGTGGCCAATCTGGAGGAGCACTGGGACGAGGCCGTACGGCTCGCCGGGCCGGGCCGGGCCCGCGTCTGGCGGCTCTACATGGCCGCGTCCGCCCTCGCCTTCGAACGCAACCGGATCGGCGTGAACCAGGTGCTCGCCGTGCGGACCCCCGCCGGCGGCGCGTCCGGGATGCCGCTGCGCAGCCGCATCTGGAGCGAGAACCACGGCAGTTGATACGTTCCCCCCTCTGATCACACCGGGGCGGGACCCTTCCGCGGCGCCGTACCGCGCGGGACGGGCCCCGCCCCGGCACGAGGGCAAGAGGGGGAGTTCCTTCCGTGCGCCGCCGCACCACCTGGCTGCTCGGCCTGCCGGCCGCCGCCGCGCTGACCGCCGGGGCCGCCGCCGTACCGGCCGCCGCCGAGCAGGAGGCCGTACCGGTCACCACGACCGCCACCTTCAACGACCCGGCCGGCGACACCGCCGCCCAGAGCCGCATCCGCGACCACATCCTGGACCTGATCGGCCGCGCCCCGGCCGGCTCCGTCATCAGTGTCGCGATGTACACCTTCACCGAGAACCCGGTCACCGACGCGCTCGCCGCCGCCCACGCGCGCGGAGTCCGCGTCCGCGTGATCGTCGACCACACCTCGGTCACCATGACCGGCGGCGAGTACGGGCGGCTCGCCGAGGCGCTCGGCACCGACCGCACCAAGTCCTCCTGGGTGTACGCCTGTCCCGCCGGGCGCGGCTGCATCGGTTCGCGCACGCTCGCGGGCGACGCCGACGGGGCCATCAACCACAACAAGTTCCTGCTGTTCTCGTCCACCGGCGGCGCCGGCAAGGTCGTCGTGCAGACCTCCGCGAACCTGACGAACACCCAGCGGACCGACCTGTTCAACAACGCCGTCACCGTCGTCGACAGCGGCCTGTACGACAACTACCTGGCCTACTTCGGGGATCTGCTCGCCCACGGCACGTCCACCGGCACCGACCACTACTACCGGACGCCGACCAGCGCCACCGGCCCGTACAAGACGTACTTCTTCCCCCGGAAGGAGTCGTTCCTGAAGGCCCCGGACGACGACGCGGCCACCGACACGGTGAAGCTGGTCCTCGACAACGTCGGCTGCGCGGGCGGGGCGACCAGCGTCCGCGTCGCCGCCAACCTGTTCACCCGCGACGAGGTCGCCGCCAAGCTCGTCGAACTCCACCGGGCGGGCTGCGAAGTGCACCTGGCGTACGACGGCGCCCCCGGCTCCATGGGCTCCGCCGTGCGCACCGCCCTGGCGGGCCGGCTCACCGCCCAGGCCGCCTGCTCCGAGCCCCGCGCCGACGGCACCCGGATCGGGCTGCACTCCAAGTACCTGCTGGTGGAGGGCGTGTACAACGGCCAGGCCGGCCGGAAGATCGTCTTCACCGGCAGCCACAACTACACCTACCCGGCCCTGCGCGCCAACGACGAGACGCTGCTGAAGATCGACGACCCGGCGCTGTACGACCGCTTCCGCGCCGACCACGAACGCCTGATGGCCTACTGCGCCGACACCTGACGGGCCCGCACGGGACGGCGCGGAGCACGCGGAAGGGCCGGGCCCCCGCCATGGGGCCCGGCCCTTCCCACCGGCCGCGTCCTCCGCGTCACCGCGTCCTCCGCGTCACCGCGTCCTCCGCGTCACCGCGTCCCCCGCGTCATCGCGCCGGCGTGCGGCCGGGCGGGTGCTACTCCGCCTTGATCGCGTTCAGCATGTTCAGCTTCGCCGCGCTGCGCGCCGGCCACATCGCGGCCAGCACGCCGACCAGTCCGGCCAGCAGCAGGAACAGCCCGATCCGGTCCCACGGCAGGACCAGCGAGTACCCGGGCAGGCTGCTCTTGACGGTCTCGCCGATCGCCCAGCCGAGGAACGCGCCGAGCACGATGCCGACGACCGCGCCGTACAGCGAGATCACCACGGCCTCCAGCCGGACCGTCCGCTTCACCCTGCGCCGGTCGAGGCCGATCGCGCGGAGCATGCCGATCTCCTGCTGCCGCTCGAACACCGACATGGCGAGCGTGTTGACCACCCCGAGCACGGCGATGATCAGGGCCATCGCGAGCAGGCCGTACATGATGTTCAGCAGCATGTTGATGGGTCCGCCGAACGAGTCGCGGATGTCCTTCTCGTCCATGAAGTCGATCGCCGGGTTCTTGCCCAGGGCGTCGATCAGCGCCTTCTCGTGGGCGCCGCTCGCCCCGCCGTCCACCGCGACGAAGATGGCCGGGATGAACCGCTCCGACTCGTGCGGGGCGACGGCCTTGTGGTCGATGAGGACCGGCGAGAGGAAGTCGGAGTCCTTGTAGATCGCCCCGACCGTCAGCGTGCCCTTCTTGTCGTCGTTGTACGTGACGGGGACCGTGCTGCCGACCGTCCAGCCGCGCGACTCGGCCGTCTCGGCCGCCACGGCGATCTGGCCGCGCCCCAGCGAGTCCAGCGAACCGGCGGTCGGCTCGACCTTCAGGAGCTTCTCGATGGCGCCGGGCGTCACGGCGGACACCGCGGTGTGCTTGCCGCCCAGCTCCAGGTCGGACGCCTGCTGCGGGGAGACGGCGGTGACGCCGGGGGCCTTCTCCAGCGCGGTCAGCACCGACGGGTCCAGGGGGCCGCCGCTGGCCATGCGGACCATGTAGTCCGCCTTGATCTGGTCGGTGGTCGCCTGGTCGAGGGACTTGCCGACGGTGACACCGAGCACGGAGAGGCCGGTGACCAGGGTGAGGCCGATGGCCAGCGCCGACGCGGTCGCGCCGGTGCGGCGCGGGTTGCGGACGGCGTTCTGCCCGGCGAGCTTGCCGGCGATCCCGAACACCCCGACCAGCAGCGGCCGTACGGCGGCGATCAGCGGCCGCGACAGCAGCGGGATCAGCATGATCATGCCGATCAGGGTGAGGAACGCGCCGCCCGAGATGAGCAGGCGCCCCAGGTCGCCGGCCTTGACGGCGCCGCCCACGATCAGGGCGCTGCCGATCAGGGCCAGGGCCCCGCCGATGCTGTTGCGGACCACCAGCGACTTCTGCGTCGGCGCGGCGTGCACGCTGTTCATCGCGGCGACCGGCGGGATCTTCGCGGCGCGGCGGCCGGGCAGCCACGCGGCGAGCATGGTGATGACGAGGCCGACACCCAGCGCGGACAGCACCGGCGTGAGGCCGAGGACGAGCGGGCCGTCCGGGATCTTCAGCCCGAACGAGGCCATGCCGGAGCGCAGGCCCACGGCGAGCCCGATGCCCAGCAGGTAGCCGGCGACCGCGGCGACCAGGCCGACGATGGCGGCCTCCGCCAGCACCGAGCGGGTGATCTGCTTGCGGGAGGCGCCGACGGCCCGCATCAGCGCGACCTCCTTGGTGCGCTGCGCCACGAGCATCGTGAAGGTGTTGGCGATCAGGAAGACGCCGACGAACAGGGCGATGGCGGCCGCGCCGAGGAAGACCTGCGAGAAGGCGCTCATGCCCTCCTCGATCTCCTTGGCCTGCTCCGCGGAGAGGGCGGCTCCGGTCTGCGCCTCGGCGTGCTCGGGCAGCAGCGGCTCGATCGCCGCGAGGAGCTTCGCGTCGTCCGCGCCGGGCGCGGCGGTGACGGTGACGTCCTGGACGAAGCCGGGCTTGAGGAAGAGGCGCTGCGCGGTCTGCGTGTCGAACAGGACGAGGCTGCCGCCCGCGCTGACCGCGCCGTCGTCGGTGGTGAAGACGCCCTGGAGGCGGTACTCGGCGACGGGCCCGTTGGTGGCGACGCGGACGGTGTCGCCCACCTCGTAGCGGCCCTTCGCGGCGGTCTCCCGGTCCAGCGCGATCTGCCCGGCGGCGACGGGGCCGCCGCCCTTCACGAAGTCGTACCGGGAGTCCTCGCCGTCCTTGCCGGGGGCGAAGTTGGCGCCCTTGTTGGACCAGCCGACGCCGATCAGCTTGCCGTCGGGGTCGGGCACCCCGGCGAAGCCCTCGACACGGCCGACGGCGGAGGCGACGCCCGGCACGGCGGCGATCTTGTCGAGGGTGGCGCGGGAGATCCCCGGCTCCCGCTGCGCCTGGTCCCGGTCGGGATAGGAGGTGATGGCGACGGCGACGTCGTCGTAGCTCTTGGCGGCCTGCTTGGTGAAGGCCCGGTTGAGGGTGTCGGTGAAGACGAGGGTGCCGGAGACGAAGGCCACGCCGAGCATGACGGCGAGGACGGTCATCAGCAGCCTGGCCTTGTGCGCGAGCACATTGCGCAGGGCGGTACGGAACATGGGTGAGTCCTGGGGTGGAGGTGTCCGGTGGCGGAAGGGGCCGGGGCGGGAGAGGGCCGGGCGGGGGCGCGGGGTGGTCCGGCGCGCCCCCCGCGTCAGCTGGTGCGGCCCTTGGTGTCGAACTCCTTCATGCGGTCCAGCACCCGGTCGGCGGACGGGGCGAGCATCTCGTCCACGATCCGGCCGTCCGCCAGGAAGATCACCCGGTCGGCGTAGGACGCGGCGACCGGGTCGTGGGTGACCATCACGACCGTCTGGCCGAGCTCGCGCACCGAGTTGCGCAGGAAGCCCAGCACCTCGGCGCCGGAGCGCGAGTCGAGGTTGCCGGTCGGCTCGTCACCGAAGATGATCTCGGGCCGGGAGGCGAGGGCGCGGGCCACGGCGACGCGCTGCTGCTGGCCGCCGGAGAGCTGCGCCGGCCGGTGCCCGAGCCGCGCGGACAGGCCCACCATGTCGATGACCCTCTCCAGCCACTGCTTGTCCGGCTTGCGCCCCGCGATGTCCATGGGGAGCGTGATGTTCTCCAGGGCCGTGAGCGTCGGCAGCAGGTTGAACGCCTGGAAGATGAAGCCGATCTTGTCCCGGCGCAGCTGGGTGAGCTGCTTGTCCTTCAGGGCGCCGAGCTCCGTGTCGCCGATGCGGACCGAGCCGTGCGAGAAGGTGTCGAGGCCGGCCACGCAGTGCATCAGCGTCGACTTGCCCGAGCCCGACGGCCCCATGATCGCGGTGAACTCGCCCTGCGGGAACTCCACGGTGACCCGGTCGAGGGCGACCACGCGGGTCTCGCCCTGTCCGTAGACCTTGGAGAGATCCGTGGCGCGGGCGGCCACCGCGGTGGCGCGGCGTGCGGTCGTCGAGGTGGGGATCACGGGGAGGACTCCTGTCACACATGGGTTTGGCGAACCGTTCCATCGTCGGCGCCGCCACCCCCGCCGGACGTCCGTCCGCGTGCCCGTTCCGGTGGCCCTCTGGAGTCTGACGGCGCCGCCCGGCGCTCCTCCTGAGGTATGACGGCACCCCTGAGAGCCCCCTCGGGAAGGCGTACGGGGAAGGGGTATCGGCCGCGATGGCGTGGACTCGCCGTGGACGGACGGCGACTTTCCGTCATTCCCCCGGAACGGCATGTGCGGCCGCGAACCCCGCGCCGCTGCTGCGCAACGCCCTCGTCGTATGCTGACGATCCCTCAGGCGCCAATAAAATAAGACAACATCGGGCCACTCTGCCGCTGTCCGGGGAAAGCGCCCGGATAGGCTCATGTGCTGACGCGGAGAGAGACGGAAAGCTGCGCGTCATGCCCGGATGGTGGAACGCAGACACGGCGAGCTTAAACCTCGCTGGCCTACGGCCGTGCGGGTTCGAGTCCCGCTCCGGGCACAGAACTGAATAGCTCTTTTGACCTGCGCAAATGGGGGGTGCGCCAGCCCTCGGTGCCGCCTTGTGGGAACACGGCGGGAACACCGGGGGCCAGACTCCGTTCGCCATGACCGCTGTATACGCGCGGAAGCACAAGGCAGGCCGGGGCGCGAGCTGCCAGGTGAGGCGCCCCCCGGACGTGCCGGCGAAGGCGAGCGGCAGACCTCCATGAGCTTGGATCTGTGCCCGGACCGCGGGACTTCGACCCCTACAGACGACGGCGCCCTTCTGAGAGAGCGCGAGGCGCTGTCCGGCGGCGTGGATCACCGCCATCCAGCCGGCGCTCCCGAGTCCTGCTCTGTCGTGGCGCGTCCGGCGCTGCGGACACGTCCGTCCACGCGACGCGGGCCCGGGCGCCGGTGAGGCCGCGGGCCAGACCGCGCCGGCACGGGGAGAGGACGAGCCGGCCGCCGACGGGGGGCCGGCGCCACCAGGTCGCGGGGAGGTCCCGGGCGCCGGCGGCGGCGGTGATCCGGTCGCGCGACACGGAGGTTGCCTGATCGAGACCCAGGAGCGGAAAGATCCTCCCCGAGCACTAGGGTGTTTCCTTTGCTTCCCCATTACTCTGGTGTCAAGGCCGCGCACGGCGGCCATGGAGGAGTGAGATGAGGAGCAGCAACCCGGTCTTCTCGCGACGGGGGTTCAGCCGCGACAACGGCTACGCGGGCTTCAACGCGCAGCAGCAGGCCGGGGGCCCCGCCGCTGGAACCAACCCGTACGCGACGAACCCGTACGCGACCAACCCCTACGCGCAGCCGGACGTCCAGCAGGGCGCCGCCGGCCTGCAGGCCCCGGCCCGCCCGGGCGCCATGACCATCGACGACGTGGTGTCCCGCACGGCCATCACGCTCGGCACGGTGTTCGTCACCGCGGCCCTCGCCTGGTTCCTGCTGCCGGTCGACCCCGCGAACCTCGGCAAGTCCTACGGCATCGCGGTCGGCGCGGCCCTGGTGGCCTTCGTCCTCGCGATGGTGCAGTCCTTCAAGCGCAAGGCGTCGCCCGCGCTGATCCTGGCCTACGCCGCCTTCGAGGGCGTGTTCCTGGGCGTCATCTCCAGCGCCGTCACGACGTACGTCACGGCGGGCGCGGTCCCGCAGGCGGTGCTCGGCACGATGTCGGTCTTCGCCGGTGTGCTCATCGCGTACAAGATGCGCTGGATCCGCGTCACGCGCCGCTTCTACGGCTTCGTGATGGCGGCCGCGATCGGCTTCGTCCTGCTGATGGCGGTGAACCTGCTGTTCGCCGTGATCGGCGGCGGTGACGGCCTCGGCTTCCGCAGCGGCGGCCTCGGCATCCTGTTCGGTGTCATCGGCATCATCCTCGGCGCCTGCTTCCTGGCGCTGGACTTCAAGCAGGTCGAGGACGGCATCACCTACGGCGCTCCCCGCGAGGAGTCGTGGATGGCGGCCTTCGGCCTCACCATGACCCTGGTGTGGATCTACATGGAGTTCCTGCGCCTCGTGCAGATCTTCGCCGGCGACGACTGATCGCCCCGCCGTCCGGCCCCGTGAGCGGCCGGCCGTGAGATCGGCTGAAAGGGCCCGCCCGGTTCGTCCGGGCGGGCCCTTCGGCGTGCGTACGAGCCGCGGCGCGGCGTACGGCGCGGCCACAGCGGCCTGCGGGCGGCACGCCGCAGGTCGTACGCGTGGCGACAGTGCCGTACCGGCGCATAGGGTCGCGGCGTGCACGATACGAGGGAACTGGACGAGGCAGTGAACCGGCTGGCCGACCGGCTGCGGGCGGCCCCGCAGAGCAGGCTCAGGCAGGGCGCGGCAGCAGAAGGCCTGGCGCTGGCCAGGGAGTTGGCGAAGCGCGCGCAGCGGCTTGAGGGAGTGGACCCGGCCGAGGCACGGGTCATGCCGGACGCGGGGGTCTTCGCGGTGGGCGACCAGCTGGCCGTGGCGGGCGCCGATCTGGCCGAGGCGCTGCGGGCGGCCGCGCGCGGGGAAGGGGCGCCGGCGGACCCGGAGGTGGACCCGGACGCCGAGCTGGCCGGGGCGCTGGCGGAGGTCCGGGCCGCGGCCGAGCGCGCGGGGCTGTAGCAGTCCGCGGGCGCCCGGCCGGCAGGCGCCTGGCCGGGTGAGGCCCGGCGGGCTCAGAGGGAGGCGATCACGCGGTCGGCGAGGATGTAGACGTTCTCCCCGTCGCCGCAGGCGAACGTCAGGGCGTACGCGCCGGAGATGCCCGAGCCGCCCAGCAGGAACGGCGTCGCGCCCTCCCGCAGGGCCTGCGCGAGGCGTTCGGCGGTCTCCCGGTGCCCCGGCGTCATGCAGAGCGTCGTGCCGTCCTCGAAGACGTACACGTCGAGCGTGCCGAGCGGTCCCGGCCGTACGTCGGTCAGCGGGGTACGGGCGTCCGCCAGCTCCTCCAGGCGCGCCACGGTCCGCTCGTGGTCGGTGACGACCGGCGTCCGGACGGGCACGAAGTCCGGGTGCGAGGGGTGGCGGCGGCGGGCCGCGGCCAGCTCGGGCGAGTCCTCCGCGTACTCGGGGCAGTCGCCCGCCCCGGCCCGCTCGGGCAGATCGCCCAGCGGCAGGCCCGACAGGCCCGGCAGACCGGGCACGTCCGGCAGGCCGGGGAAGTCGGGGAGCTCCGCGTCGGCGAAGTCGGCGGCCAGGTCGGCCGCGTCGTACTCGGCGTCCAGGTCCAGCGACTCCATGCCCGCGAAGTCCGCCTGGCGCGGTACGAAGTAGGGGCCGTCGTCGCCGGTGCCGGCGCCCAGCGGGCCGGGCATCCCGCCCAGCAGCGAGGCGGGGGAGTCGGCGGCGTCGCGGGCCTCCTGCGCGGCCCAGAACGCGCGGGCCTCCGCGAGCTCGCGCTCCCGCTCCTCGGCGAGGGCCTCGGCGACGGCCGTGCGTATCTCGTCCGCCATCGTCGGCTCCGTGGAGCGGGCGTGCGGGACGGTCGGGGCCTGCCCGGCGGCGGCGTGCGCGGCGGCCAGGTCGGTGCGCAGGGCGTCGATCTGGCGGCGCAGGCCGTGGACCGCGTACAGGGCAGCGGCGCCCACGGCCGTGGCGGTGGCCGTGGTCAGCAGCAGGGCGATGGGCATGGCGCTCACTGACGTACTCCCGGTTTCAATCGATCCCCCGCACTTCCTACATCAGCTTGTGCCAGCCGTGGGCCCGGTGTCAGTGCATTACGTCACGAAATGGACAGGTTTCTTGGGCCGGTGTTCCGCGCTCCCACGCCGGTGACCTGCGTAAACGGATCTCCCCCAGGAGATAGGTCACATCCTGGGGGAGATTCGGTCACGGCTGGGACGCGGAGCGGTTCGGCGGGCCTGTGCCGGGAGAGGCGGCGTCCCGTCATACGAGGCCGCGGCCTCACGGGAGCCGCCTCGGGCGGGCCGGCGCGACAGGCGGGCCGGCCCGCCGGGCGGCCGGCGGGACAGGGGGAGAGCCGTGGGGCGGGCGAGGGGCCGTGTCAGGAGAGCGGGCGCGTCAGGAGAGGCGCTCGATCACCATGGCCATGCCCTGGCCGCCGCCGACGCACATGGTCTCCAGACCGAACTGCTTGTCGTGGAACTGGAGGCTGTTGATCAGGGTGCCGGTGATGCGGGCGCCCGTCATGCCGAAGGGGTGGCCGACGGCGATGGCGCCGCCGTTGACGTTGAGCTTGTCGAGCGGGATGCCCAGGTCCTTGTAGGACGGGATCACCTGGGCGGCGAACGCCTCGTTGATCTCGAACAGGTCGATGTCGTCGACGGTCAGGCCGGCGTGCGCGAGCGCCCGCTTGCTGGCCTCGACCGGGCCGTACCCCATGATCTCGGGGGAGAGGCCGGAGACGCCGGTGGAGACGACGCGGGCGAGCGGGGTGAGGCCCAGCTCCCGCGCCTTGGTGTCGGACATGATCACCAGGGCGGCGGCGCCGTCGTTGAGCGGGCAGCAGTTGCCGGCGGTGACCCGGCCGTCGGGGCGGAAGACCGGCTTGAGGCCCTGGACGCCCTCCATGGTGACGCCCGCGCGGGGGCCGTCGTCCTTGCTGACGACGGTGCCGTCGGGGAGGGTCACCGGGGTGATCTCGCGCTCCCAGAAGCCGTTCTTGATGGCCTGCTCGGCGAGGTTCTGCGACCGTACGCCGAACTCGTCCATCTCCTGGCGGCTGACGCCCTTGTGGAGGGCGAGGTTCTCGGCGGTCTGGCCCATCGCGATGTAGGCGTCCGGGACGAGGCCGTCCTCGCGCGGGTCGCGCCACTCGGAGGCGCCGTTCTCGGCGGCGGCCGCGGTGCGGGCCTCCGCGTCGGCGAAGTACGGGTTGTGGGTGTCGGGCAGGGTGTCGGAGTTGCCCTTCACGAACCGCGAGACCATCTCGACGCCCGCCGAGATGAAGACGTCGCCCTCGCCGGCCTTGATGGCGTGCAGGGCCATGCGGGTCGTCTGCAGGGACGAGGCGCAGTAGCGGGTCAGGGTGCAGCCCGGCAGGTGGTCCATGCCCATGCGCACGGCGACGATCCGGCCCAGGTTGAAGCCCTGCTCGCCGCCGGGCAGGCCGCAGCCGAGCATGAGGTCGTCGATGTCGCGGGGGTCGAGCTCCGGCACCTTGGCGAGGGCGGCCTGGATGATCGTTGCGGTCAGGTCGTCCGGCCGCAGGTCCTTCAGCGAGCCTTTGAAGGCCCGGCCGATGGGCGTACGGGCGGCTGAGACGATCACGGCTTCGGGCATCACGGCTCCAGGTGGGCGTGGGTGTGCGACGACAAGGAAGTTACCCCTACGTAGGGCCGGGGTCACCGGGTGTGGAGTGTGACCCTAAGCACCCGCTCAGTCCCTCCTTCGCAGGGTACGCCTCGCGCGTCCCGCACGCCCCGCCCGTGCCGTGCCGCCTGTGCCTCCCGCACGCCCCGCCCGTGCCGTGCTGCCCGCGTGTCCCGCACGCCCCGCCCGTGCCGTCCGGTCAGGACGCCGGGTCCGGGGCGGCGGGCTCCGTCAGGCGACGGCGGCGGCGGTGCTTGAGCAGCGCCCACGGGGCACGGGCTCCGGTCACCTCCGTACCGGCCTCCTCCGCCGCCTCGGCCGCCGCCTCCGCCACCGGCAGCATCCCCTCCCGCCGGTCCGCGTCCAGCCGCTCGGGCTCGGGCCACACGCCCAGCACCGCGCACACGGTCGGCAGCACCGCCATCGCGGCCGTCGCGTACCCCTCGGCCGACGGGTGGTAGTTGTCCGCGCCGAACATCTCGCGCGGGTTCGCCGCGAACTCCGGCCCCAGCAGATCGCCCAGCGACACCGTCCGGGCGCCCCGCTCCACCGCCACGATCGTCTGCGCCGCCGCCAGCTGCCGCGACAGCCGCCGGGCCAGCCAGCGCAGCGGCTGGTACACCGGCTCGATCGTGCCCAGGTCAGGGCAGGTGCCCACCACCACCCCGGCGCCCGCGGCCCGCAGCCGCCCCACCGCCTCCGACAGGTACCGCACGGACTGAATGGGCGGCATCCGGTGCGTGACGTCATTGGCCCCGATCATGATCACGCACACGTCCGGCACCCGCCCCGGCTGCGCCAGCAGCAGCGCGACCTGCCGCTCCAGGTCGTCGGACCGGGCGCCGGGCAGGGCCACGTTCCGCAGCTCCACCGACCGCTCGGCCACCTGGGCGAGCCCCGACGCCAGCAGCGCGCCCGGCGTCTGCCCGGCACGCCGCACGCCCTGCCCCGCGGCCGTCGAGTCGCCCAGCATGGCCAGGCGCAGCGGCACCCCGTCGAAGCCGCGCCCGTACAGCCCGTCGGCCGTCGGGGGCAGCGGGGCGACGCCGCCGCCCACGGATCGCTTGGCCAGCTGTATCTCGGCGAAGAGCACGCCCACGGCGGCGACCCCGAGCAGGCCGATGCCCCCGCCGCCGTACGCCGCACCGGTCGCGATCCGCCGTGCCACTCTCGCCCTCGACATGGGGGCAGCCACCTCCTCCGTACAGTCTGTGAGCTAACTGCCCCGGAACCCTGCCCGCCTACGCATCCACTCGGCTTACGCTGGCTGGACCATTACGGAGACCCCGGAGACTTACGGTGCAAATCCACGACTCGATGATCAGCCTCGTCGGCAACACCCCGCTGGTGCGGCTCAACAGTGTGACCGAGGGCATCTCGGCCACGGTCCTGGCCAAGGTCGAGTACTTCAACCCGGGCGGTTCGGTGAAGGACCGCATCGCCCTGCGCATGATCGAGGCCGCAGAGAAGAGCGGCGAGCTGAAGCCCGGCGGCACCATCGTGGAGCCGACGTCCGGCAACACCGGCGTCGGCCTGGCGATCGTGGCCCAGCAGAAGGGCTACAAGTGCATCTTCGTCTGCCCGGACAAGGTGTCCATGGACAAGATCAACGTCCTGCGGGCGTACGGCGCCGAGGTCGTGGTCTGCCCGACGGCGGTCGACCCGGAGCACCCGGACTCGTACTACAACGTCTCCGACCGCCTCGTCCGTGAGACGCCCGGCGCCTGGAAGCCGGACCAGTACTCGAACCCGAACAACCCGCGCTCGCACTACGAGACGACCGGCCCCGAGCTGTGGGAGCAGACGGAGGGGCGGATCACCCACTTCGTCGCCGGCGTCGGCACGGGCGGCACCATCTCCGGCACCGGCCGCTACCTCAAGGAGGTCAGCGACGGCAAGGTCAAGGTCATCGGCGCCGACCCGGAGGGCTCGGTCTACTCGGGCGGTTCCGGCCGCCCGTACCTGGTGGAGGGCGTCGGCGAGGACTTCTGGCCGTCCGCGTACGACCAGAAGGTGACGGACGAGATCGTCGCCGTCTCCGACAAGGACTCCTTCCAGATGACCCGCCGCCTCGCCAAGGAGGAGGGCCTCCTCGTCGGCGGCTCCTGCGGCATGGCCGTCGTCGCGGCGCTGCGCGTCGCGGAGGGCCTCGGCCCGGACGACGTGGTCGTCGTCCTGCTCCCGGACAGCGGCCGCGGCTACCTCTCGAAGATCTTCAACGACGAGTGGATGGCGGACTACGGCTTCCTGGAGGACGCCGGCCCGTCGGCGCGCGTCGGGGACGTCCTGCGCCACAAGGAGGGCGACATCCCCAAGCTGGTGCACATGCACCCGGAGGAGACCGTCGGCCAGGCGATCGAGGTGCTCCGCGAGTACGGCGTCTCCCAGATGCCGATCGTCAAGCCGGGCGCCGGGCACCCGGACGTGATGGCCGCCGAGATCGTCGGCTCGGTCGTCGAGCGGGAGCTGCTGGAGGCGCTGTTCGCGCAGCGCGCCTCCCTGAACGACCCGCTGGAGAAGCACATGAGCGCCCCGCTGCCGCAGGTCGGCTCCGGCGAGCCGGTCGAGGACCTGATGGCCGTGCTGGGCCGGGCGGACGCGGCGATCGTCCTGGTCGAGGGCAAGCCGACCGGCGTGGTCAGCCGCCAGGACCTGCTGGCGTTCCTGGCCCGCGACGGCAAGTAGCACGACCCGGGGGCCCGGCACCCGCTGCCGGTCCCTCGCCGTCGCGTACGGACCCTGCGGGCGGGCCCGGGTGCCGCGAGGGCCGGACCGGCCGGTGAGGTGCGCTCGGTTCGCCGGGTTCGCGTAAACGGTACGGGGACGACACGCGCGGGCAGCACGCGCTTAACACGGGTGCGGCACCGTAGGGGTCGTCGGCGTCGGGGACCTCCGGAGCGGCTCCCGGACCTCCCGCTGACGCCGCGGACGCGGTGACCGGCCCTGACCCGGGCCCGTGTCCCTCGCGGGGACCGCCGTCGTCCCGCCCCCCGTGCTCCGGGGGTGCGGCGGTCCCCGCGCAAAGGCGCCGTACGCGAGGAGGGGGCCGGTCCGTGCGGACCGGCCCCCTCCGGTGTCGTCGCGCCGCCGCTCAGCGGGCGGCCCGCGCCGCGCGGACCTCGTCGGCGTCGGGGAGCAGGTCCGTGATGAGCGTCCAGATCGACCTGGCGTCCGTACGCACCAGGCGGAACGGGCTCGCCGGGGTGAGCTGGTCGGCCGGGAGCGGCTCCTCGGGCAGCTCGCGCAGCCAGTACCCGAGCGGCCCGCAGTCCCACACGGCGAAGCCGCGGCCCTCGACACCGCCCTGGCCGCCCTGCTCGGCCTGCCAGGCGGCGGTCATCCGCCAGCTGCACCGCAGCTCCGACATCATCTCCGCGAGGAGCGACAGGGTGGGCTCGGCGAGCGCGCCGCCCGCGGCCAGGGCCTGCCGCACGGCGGCCTGCTCCTCCTCGGCGCCGCGCCCCGGTCCCGCCACGGCCTCCAGGGCGGCGAAGCCCGCGTCGACGACGGCGACGGTCGTCTCGACGGCCGTGAGCGCCGTCTGCCGGGCGGCGGGGGACTGCCGGAGGTTCACCATCGAGGCGAGCTTCCAGATCAGCGTCTTCGGCTCGACGAGGGAGTACTCCTGCTCGGCCTCGCCCGGCCACGCCTCGTGCGCGACGACGTGCTCGTCCCCGATGAGCATGCCGTGCTGGAGCTTGCCCTGGCGGCCGCCCGACTCCAGGGAGATGATCACGCCGGGGGCGAGGAAGGTCTGCACGAGCGGCAGCAGCGCCTGCTGGAGCCGCCCGTCGGGGGTGACCAGGCCGCTGTCCTCGACCTCCTTGCGGGCGGCGGCGAACTCCTCGTCCACCGGCCGGCCGGCGGCCAGTTCGGAGAGCACGATCAGGTGCTCGTCGGTCAGCCGGAAACGGGACCGGGAAACGTCAATGGAAGGCATACACCACTCACTCGGTAGGTCGGGCTCGGCGGACCGGCACCGGGACGCGCCGGTGCCGGCACGTCAGTACGTCGTCTCCGCCCAGAAGCTGAACATCCTCTTGAAGCCGGCCCGCACGGCTCCGCGCCGTGTGAGGACCGACCGGTCGACCCCGGCGAACAGGGCGGCCAGGGCGAGGTCGGCGGGCAGGACCCGCCCCTCGGCCCGCAGCGTCACCCGCCTGCCGCTCCCCATGCCCGTCTGGTGGGCCGTGACCGTGACGCCGGGGTCCTCGTCGTCGCGCAGCCGCTCCAGCCGGTAGGCCCGCTTGCCGAGGGCCGTGAGCCGGTAGTCGTCGCCGAGGTACCGCATGCGCAGGGCGCGGCCCCGGTGGGTGAGCGCCCAACGGTTGCGGTCCATGCTGACGAACCGGCCGTCGACCCGGCAGGTCGCGCGGTTCAGGGTGGGCTTGCTCACCAGGTCCGACAGCAGGCCGCGGGTCTCGAACCTGGCGGTGGGAAGGCCGGGACCGCTCACCTCCGTGACGACCACGTTCCGGGTGTGCGGCAGCGCGGGCCACACCACGCGGACTTCGCCGAACTCCGGCGAGGTGCCGGTGTAGCCGAACTGCCGCGGCTCACCCGGCGTCTTCTCCGACTTCCAGCGGGCGAGGGCGAACGGGGTGATGGTGGTGTGCATGGCTTCCCCGGTCAGTCGAAGGGGTTGAGGGCGCTGCCGATCTTCTTCAGGCCCTCACCGGTGTCCTCGAGGCGGTCGCCCACCCAGTCCCCGGCCTCCTTCAGACCTTCCCCGATGGCCTCCTTGTTGTCCCAGATGAGGCAGCCGCCGTAGACGAGGCCGGTGCCGACGGCCAGGCCGACGGTGACCGGGTTGGGCGCCACGGCCATGGCGGTGAGCGAGGCGTTGAAGGCCGTTCCGCTGAGGTCGGTGGCGAACTTGCTCGGTTCCGCCTTGATCATGTCCATGTTGTACGTGGACAGGTTGGCCACGCCGTACACGGTGGCCGCGGCACTGCCCACGACACCGGCGCCGCGCAGCCAGCCCGCGGCCTTGGCGGCGTTGGCGAGGCCGCCCTGCTGGGCGACGCGCGCCAGGTTGGCCTCGGCGGCGGTCGGGATGAAGAACTTGCCGTTCTTCATGTGCGCGCCCAGCGCCGCCGCCTCCTCCGAGCCGGTCAGCGCGGAGACCACGTTCGGCGGCAGCTTGCTCCAGAAGCTGCCCGACTGGGCGAGCATCATCCGCTCGTTGATGCGGCTCGTGATGAAGGTGCCGGGCGCCGTGATCGTCTTGCCGCTCTTGAGGAACTGGTACAGCTTGAAGCCGCCCTTGACGGACGTGCCGAGCGCCAGGGCGAAGGCGCCCGCGGTGACCGTGCCCTTCTGGATGCCGGCGAGCAGGTCGGCGAGCTGCTTGTTGCCGGTGATCTTCTCGATGCCGTCGCGCTGGATGCGGGCCAGCCAGTCCTCGAGCGTCTCGTTCTCGCGCATGGCGAACGAGGTGAGGTCCATGCGGTCCCGGCGCTGCTGGTCGTCGGCGGCCGCGACCGCGCCCGCGTTGCCGTTGAAGCCGCCCTTGGTCTCGTCGTTCTTGCCGCCGCCGGAGTCCTTGACGACCGCTTCCAGGTCCTTCTGGAGGTCCTTGTCGGCGTCGTCGACGGCCTTGACGCACGCCTTGATGTACTCGGCCCAGGACTGCTCGCTCTCCCGGACGTCCTTGGCGTACTGCGGGTCGTGGCGCAGCGCGTTGCGCTCGGCGGGCGAGGCGCGCTCCATGTCGAAGGCGACGTTGCCCTGTTCGGAGACCCGCATGCCCTCCTTGACGGCGTCGGCGCGGGCGTTCTCCAGCTTCTGCTTCAGCTCCGTGAACTGCTGGTGGGCGTTGCGCAGCAGGGTCGCCGTGGCCTTCGCCTGGGTCTGCGCGGCCTCGAACTCGTAGCGGGTGGCCTCGAAGTTGACGCGCGCCGCGTTCGCGCTGTCGCCCTCCCAGGAGTCGCCGAGCGTCAGGCTCTGGACGCTGTCCCGGTAGCGGTTCTCGACCTTCCGGAACTCGGAGGCCATCGAATCCCACTTGTCGGCGGCCGCGGAAAGCTTTCCGTAGTCGGTCGTCATGACCTCGTGGTACGTCAGCATGCTCGTTCCCCGTTCAGCGGATCTTGTCCAGGCCCGACGGCACCTTGCGGATCTCGGCGCCGCGGTCGACGTCGGTGCCGCCGAGCGTGGTGACCGTGCCGTCCAGGGCGCCCGCCTCGTGGCTCAGCCGGCCCAGGAGGGTCTTCACCTGGCCCTCCCAGGTGGTCTGCACCTTCTTCAGGGCCGTGCCGGTCGCCCAGCCGCCGAACGCGCTGACGGCGCTGTTGGTGGCCTCGGCCGCGTGCTTGCCCGCCGAGGTGGTCTTCTCGGTCAGTTCGGTGCGGATCGTCTTCGCCGCGGCGGTCTTCTGGGCCGGCGTCGACACGAGCTTCCCGCCGCCGCCACCGCCGCCCTGGTCGGCGGGCAGCTGGTTCAGACGCATGGATGTGTCGAGCCGCGCCGCCGCCTCGGCCCGCAGTTGGGCCCATTCCTCGTCGAACCCCATGGTGCGCCGACCCCCGATGCTGGTGAACGAATTTGCGCCGCATTGTATGTAACGAACCCTACGGCGCCGGAAGGGAGGACGCAGGGCCCCTCACTGCGGTTCCCCTGTCAACTGCGCGTCTGAGCAGGTCAGTTGTGGATTCGTGGTGATCCGGTGGAGAAGCTGGGGCGGATGTCGGGCGGGGTGGGGCGATGTCGGCATTCGGTCAGGTGCGCCCCGTTTTCCCGTGCTGTGGGCGGGCGCCGTGACCGCGCGGGCGGGGTGGTCCGCGGTGGGCGGTGCCGCCCTGGGTTTCGCGGCGGGGGCGGCCTTGCATATGGTCTATTCAGTCACTGCGGTGACTGAATAGACCCGAGGTGGAGGACAGGGGTACCGGCATGAGCGACACCCCCGGCGCGCGGCTGCAGGCCCTGTTCGAGGGGCACCGGCTGACGCCGACACAGCGGCGGATCGCCCACTGGATGGTGCGGCGCGCCGCGGACGTGCCGTTCCTGTCCAGCGTGGAGCTGGCCGAGCTGGCCGGGGTGAGCCAGCCGTCCGTCACCCGCTTCGCCGTCGCCCTCGGCTTCGACGGCTACCCGGCGCTGCGCAAGTACCTGCGGGAGGTCGCCCCCGCCGAGCCCGCCCGCGCCGCGCCGGGCGGGGCACCCGACGGGACGGCGGCGGCCAACGAGTACCAGCAGGCCGTCCACGCCGAGATCGAGAACCTCCGCCACCTCGCGGAGCTGCTCGCCGACTCCGCGCCCGCCGAGCGCGCCGGCCGGCTGCTCGCCGCCTCCCGGCCGCTGCCGGTCCTCGGCCTGCGCGCCGCCGCCGCGCAGGCGCGCGGCTTCGCGTACTTCGCCGCCAAGGTCCACCCGGACGTCCGGGTCCTCGACGAGGGCGGCTCCATGCTCACCGACCGGATCGACGCCGCCGTACGGGCCGGGGCGAGCGCCCTGCTCTGCTTCGCGCTGCCCCGCCATCCGCGCGAGGTGGTCGACGCCCTGGAGTACGCCAGGTCCGCCGGGCTGACCGTGGTGACCGTCGCCGACTCGGCGTTCGCCCCGGTCGCCCGGCACAGCGACCTGCTCCTCCCGGCCGCCGTGGGCACCGCCCTCGCCTTCGACACGGCGTGCGGGCCCATGCTGCTCGGCCGGGTGCTGCTGGAGGCGATGTGCGACGGGCTGCCGGACGCGCAGGCGCGGCTGGAGGAGTTCGACGCGCGGGCGGCGGCGCGCGGGCTGTTCGTGGAGTAGTACGGCCCCCGTTCTCTCAGGGAACTCTCACGGACCGCCTGTACCCTGCCCGGCGCACAGCCGCATCGCAGCCGAGGCAGAAGGAGGACGGGACGTGGCGCGCGGAGGGCAGTCGCTGGCGAGGGTGGCCGTGGCCGTACGGGCGGGGGCGGCGCCCCTCTTCTGGTCGGGGCTCGTCGGGGCGGCCGTCGGGACCGTGCCGCCCGGACTGACGGGCCGGCGGATCGGGCTGCTCGCGGGGGCCGCCCTGTTCCTGGTCGCGGCGGCCGCGGTGTTCCTCGCCCGGCGGGGGCGGTACGCGCAGCTGGCCGCCGGGGCCGTGCGGGCGGCCCGGCAGGACATCCTCCAGGACCGGGCGGTGACCGCGAGGGCGTGGCGCAGGGCGCGCCGCTGGTGGCTGCTGCCCGCGTTCCCGGTGGCCGTGGGCACGTCGTTCGCGGTGCCCGCCGCCGCGGGGCTGCTGATCGCGGGGCTCGGCGCCGGGCTGTGGCTCAAGGCCGTGTGGATCGGCCGCCGCGAGAGCGCCGAGGACCGGCTGCTGTGGGTCTGCGCCGACCGGCTCGCCGGGGGCGGCCCGGCCGGGCGCCACGTCACCGCGTACAAGTCGACGGGCATCGCCGCGGGCGACGCCGCACCCGGCGGGGCGCGGCGCCGCTGACGCGCGGCTCGGCCGAGGGGCGGGAGGTCAGACCTCCAGGTCGCCCTCGATCTTCTTGAGCTGGTGGCGGGCCATCGCCAGGTTCGCCCGGTTCTTGTCGAGCGCCAGGTACAGGAAGAGGCCGTTGGCGCCGCGGCCCTTCATGAGCCGGATCAGGTGGTACTGGGTGCCGAGCGTGATCAGGATGTCCTCGATCTCGTCGTTCAGGCCCAGCATCTCCATGGTGCGCACCTTCGCGCGGACCACGTCGGTGTTCCCGGCGGCGGCGACCGTGAGGTCCAGGTCGTTGCCGCCGCCGACCATGCCGAGGGCCATGCCGCTCGAATAGTCGACGAGCGCGGCGCCGATGGCACCGTCGATCGCGGTCATCGCTTCCTTGAGGGCTGTCTCCGCGTTGGCCATGAACGCGCACTTCCTTTCCTGGTGGCTTCCCGCTCGATACGGGTGTGTGCCTCGGGTGGTGACTTACGGGACTGGTGGGGCTGTCGGGGCTTGTGGGGTTCAGGGGGTGGGACGGCGCGTCCGCGGGTCTCGGCCTGCGGCGGGCGGGCGGTCTCAGGGGCCGAGGTCAGGCCGCTCCAGCGCGCCGTCCACGAGCTCCGCGATGCGCGCCCCCGAGCGGCGGCCCTCCAGATGGAGGCGGCCGACGTTGACGCGCGGCTCCGCCAGCAGCGTCAGCACGGCCGTGCCGCCCGCCGCGTACGTCGCCACATAGCCGTGCTCGCCGCGCACCAGCAGCTCCCGGAACGCGCCGCGCCCGGTCGCGTCGGTCAGCCGTACGGCCACGCCGAGGGCGGCCGCTGTCAGCGCGGCGACGCCGTCCGGCTCGACGTCCCCGGTGTCCTGCGCGAGGACCAGCCCGTCGACGCTGGCGGCGAGCGCCCCGGTGAGCTGCGGGACCCGCGCGCGGAGCCGGCGCAGCTCCCCGAGTACGTACGGTTCGGCCGTCATCAGTTGTCTCCTCTCGGCGCGCTGCCGCAGGGCGCGCCTCATGACGCGGGCCTCATGAGGGCAGGTGGGTGGAGCGGGTGGTCACAGGCGTGCCTCCAGGGCGTCACGGACTCGGCGGAGCAGGGCGATGTCGGGGTGGTCGGCCGCGGGGACGGCGCCGCTCGGCGAGAGGGGGAGGGGCAGCGGTACGGGCCCGGGGGCGCCGACCGGGGAGGCGGAAGCGGGGGCGGTGGCGGTCCGGGGGTCGGCGGCCGGCACCGGGGCGGGCGTCTCGACCAGCCCCGCGGCGGCCAGGCGCCGTATCTCCAGGACGGTGTGGAAGGCGGGGCGGCCCAGGACCCAGGCGAGCTGCGCCGGGGTGCGGGTCCCGTCGGCGCGGTCCAGCAGGGCGCGGCCGCGGGCGGTGACGGTCTGCCCGGGGGCGGCGGGGCGGGGGACGACGGGGGCGGCGTCGAGGGCGGGGTACGGCCAGACGCTGTCGAGCAGTTCGCGGCGCCGCAGCGTCTCGCGCTCCACGGCGGCCGCGGGGACGGGGCGGCCCCTGCCCGCGTGGCGGGGTTCGGCGCCGTACCGGAAGCGGGCCGGGCCGCGGCCGGGGGCGAGGGCGAAGAAGGCCGCGTCGAACAGGGCGCCCAGGCGGCATATCTCGCGCTCGCCGTCGCCTATCCGGGACGGGCGGCCGGCGCCGGTCCGGGCGGCTGAGCGGCGGTCGCTGCCGCCGGCCAGGAGGATGTCGAGGCCGGGGGCGACGGGGCTCTCGGCGTGCACGACCTGGCCGTCGACCAGGTAGAGCGTGCCGTGGTCGCGGACGAGGGCGCCGGTGGCCCGGTCGGCGGCGAGGCGCCGCAGCATGGGGGAGACGACGCCGTTCATCACAGCACCAGCCGTTCGGCCAGGTCGCGCAGGCGTAAGCGGGCGAGGGCCAGATTGCCGGTGGAGCGGTCGAGCCAGAGGTGCAGGAAGAGGCTGCTGTCGAAGTTCGTGGTGACGAAGCGCAGCACGTGGTAGCCGGTGCGGGTGGTGACGATGAGGTCCTCGATGGGGGCGCCCTCGTCGTCACCGGCCCAGGCGCCCGGCGCTCCGGCCCCCGGCGCTCCCGCGAGCGGCACAGCGCCCCCCGGTGATCCGCCGGGCCCGGCGCCCGGCGCGCCCGCGGGCCCCGCTCCCGGTGGTCCGGCCACCGGGGCGCCGGGCCCGCCGCGCCGCGCGTCCGGGGCGGGGGTGAACGACTCGTACTCGGCGGCCGCGCGGGCCAGTTCGGCCGCCTCGGCCGCGCTCGTCTCGTGGTCGCCGACCGGGGACTCGCCGGCCGTCCCCAGGGCGAGGCCGCTGGTCCAGTCGACGAGGGCGGCACCGCGCGCGCCCGGCAGGGTCATCGCTTGCAGCAGGCACTCGTCGATTCCGGGCACGCGGATTCCCCTCCCATGGCGCAGCCGTGGCGACCTCGGTAGCGGAGAGGTTACGCAACGTTCCGCCCCTGGGCGGGACTTCTGGCATTTTCCTTTGGAACGTGCCCCGGCCGCGATAGGCTCCGCCGCCATCCGCCCGGGGCCGCCCCCTACTGCGCCGCCCCGGCCGGCTCCTCCTCGGCCACCAGCGCGTCCCGCAGCTCCCCGCCCGACTCGGCGACGATCTCCGCGAGCGGCTGCGGCGCCCGTACGGCGGCGAAGCGGACCGTCCCGTCCGGCCGGACCGTGTACCCGTACACGGCGGGCCTGGGCAGGGAGTTGTACGCGAAGTGGTGCGCGAAGTAGTACGCGCCGGTGTCCAGCGCGGCGACGACGTCACCCGGCTCCAGGCGCGGCAGCGGCCGGGCCACGGCCAGCAGGTCGCCCGCGAAGCAGGCGGGCCCGGCCACGTCCTGGTCGACCGGCGGCCCCTGCTTGGGCAGCCCCTGCGCGTCGTACGCGGCGATCCGCAGCGGCCAGGAGGCGGGGGCGTACACGGTGCGGGTGGCGACCTGGACGCCGGCGTGCGTGACGGCGATGGGCCGTGAGCCGGAGGTCTTGGTGTACTCGACGCGCGCGAGGACCGTGCCGTGCCGGGCCAGCAGCGACCGGCCGAACTCGGTGACCAGTCCGTACCGCCCGTCGAACAGTCCCGGCACCTCCGCGGCGAGCAGCCGGGCGTACTCCTCGTACGTCGGGGTCTCCTCGTCGGAGGCGAAGTTCACGGGCAGCCCGCCGCCGATGTCGATCGTGTCGACCTGGCGCCGCCCGGCGGCCGCGTTGATCTCCTCGGCCAGCTCGTACACGGCCCGCACCCCGGCCGCCATGCGGTCGAGCGGCACGCCCTGGGAGCCGGAGTGGGTGTGCAGCCGGGTCAGCCAGGGGCGGTCCAGGAACGCCCGGACGATCCACTCGCGGGCGCCCGGATCGCGCAGCCCGACACCGAACTTGGAGGTGTCGGTGGCGGTGGACAGGGCGTCGATGGCGCCGCCGCCGACCTGGGCGTTGACGCGCAGGCCGAGCGGCGCGGCCGTGGGGGCCGCGGCGACGAGCGCGTCGAGGCGGGCCAGCTCCTGCGGGTTGTCGGCGTTGACGGCGATGCCCAGGGTGAGGGCCTCGCGCAGTTCGGCAGGGGTCTTGGCGGGGGAGTCGAGGACGGTCCGGTGCGGCGGGACCCCGGCGGCGCGGGCGAGGGCGAGCTCGCCGGGGCTCGCGACCTCGGCGCCGAGCCCCTCCTCGTGCAGCAGGCGCAGCACGGGGACGAGCGGGCACGCCTTCACAGCGAAGGCGTGCAGGACGGGGGCGTCGGTGACGGCGGCGAACGCGGCGCGCAGGGCTGCGGCCGAAGCGCGGACACCGGTGGCGTCGAGGAGGGCGACGACGGGCTGGGAGTCGGAGAGCAGCGCGTGCTCGACGGCTGCGCGGACGGCTTGATCACGTCGGTCGGAAGCCATGCCCTCCAGCCAAACACCCGGGGCGCGCCCGCGCAGCTGTTGACTACATCTATTCAGTCGAGCAGGATGTGAATATCTCACTCACAGAAGTGGCCGGCGCCGCAGTGGCCGCCGGGCCGGAGCATCCGAGGAGGCACCCCCATGTCAGGACCCCGACCCGTACGGGCCCCGCGCGGTACGGAACTGAGCGCCCTGGGATGGCAGCAGGAGGCCGCCCTGCGGATGCTCCAGAACAACCTCGACCCCGAGGTCGCCGAGCACCCCGACAAGCTGGTCGTCTACGGCGGCACCGGCAAGGCCGCCCGCGACTGGCGCTCCTTCGACGCCATGGTCCGCACGCTGCGCACGCTGAAGCAGGACGAGACGATGCTCGTCCAGTCCGGCCGCCCGGTCGGCGTGATGCAGACCCACGAGTGGGCGCCGCGCGTCCTGATCGCCAACTCCAACCTGGTCGGCGACTGGGCGAACTGGGAGGAGTTCCGCCGCCTGGAGGCCCTCGGCCTCACCATGTACGGGCAGATGACCGCCGGGTCGTGGATCTACATCGGCACGCAGGGCATCCTCCAGGGCACCTACGAGACGTTCGCCGCCGTCGCCGCGAAGAAGTTCGGCGGCACCCTCGCCGGGACGATCACCCTCACCGCCGGACTCGGCGGCATGGGCGGCGCCCAGCCCCTCGCCGTCACCATGAACGACGGCGTCGCCATCTGCGTCGACTGCGACCCGCGCGCCATCGAGCGCCGCATCGAGCACCGCTACCTGGACGTCAAGGCCGACTCCCTCGACCACGCCCTGCAGCTGGCCACCGAGGCCCGCGACGCGCGCCGCCCCCTGTCGATCGGCGTCCTCGGCAACGCCGCCGAGCTCGTCCCGCAGCTCCTCGCGATGGGCGCCCCCATCGACATCGTCACCGACCAGACCTCCGCCCACGACCCGCTCGCCTACCTGCCGGTCGGCGTCGCCTTCGAGGACATGGCCGACGCCGCCGCCAAGGACCCGGCCGGGTTCACACAGCGGGCCCGCGAGTCGATGGCCAGGCACGTCGAGGCGATGGTCGGCTTCATGGACGCCGGCGCCGAGGTCTTCGACTACGGCAACTCCATCCGCGGCGAGGCGCAGCTCGCCGGGTACGACCGGGCGTTCGCCTTCCCCGGCTTCGTCCCCGCCTACATCCGCCCGCTGTTCTGCGAGGGCAAGGGCCCCTTCCGCTGGGCCGCCCTGTCCGGCGAGGCCTCCGACATCGCCAAGACCGACAAGGCGATCCTGGAGCTGTTCCCGGAGAACGAGTCGCTGGCCCGCTGGATCAAGATGGCCGGGGAGCGCGTCCACTTCCAGGGCCTGCCCGCCCGCATCTGCTGGCTCGGCTACGGCGAGCGCGACCGCGCCGGCGAGCGCTTCAACGACATGGTCGCCTCCGGAGAGCTGGCCGCCCCGCTCGCCATCGGCCGCGACCACCTCGACTGCGGGTCCGTCGCCTCCCCGTACCGCGAGACCGAGGCCATGCTCGACGGCTCCGACGCCATCGCGGACTGGCCGCTGCTGAACGCCATGGTCAACGTCGCCTCCGGCGCCTCCTGGGTCTCCCTCCACCACGGCGGCGGCGTCGGCATGGGCCGCTCCATCCACGCCGGGCAGGTCACCGTCGCCGACGGCACCCCGCTGGCCGGCGAGAAGATCCGCCGCGTCCTCACCAACGACCCGGGCATGGGCGTCATCCGCCATGTGGACGCCGGATACGACCGCGCCGACGAGGTCGCCGCCGAGCGGGGCGTCCGCGTCCCGATGCGGGAGGACGCGTGACCCCGTCGTCCGAGCGACGGCAGCCGGTGGCCGGCCAGTCCTTCCACACCATGTGGAAGGAGCTGGCCGGCATCGGCCGCGACCCCGCCTCCGGCGGCTACCGGCGCTACGCCTGGACCGGCGCCGACGCCGACTGCCGCGCCTGGTTCCGCGAGCAGGCCGAGTCGCGCGGCCTCGCCTACGAGACCGACCGCAACGGCAACCAGTGGGCCTGGCTGGGCGACCCGCACGGCACGGACGCCGTCGTCACCGGCTCCCACCTGGACTCCGTGCCCGACGGCGGCGCCTTCGACGGCCCGCTCGGCGTCGTGTCCTCCTTCGCCGCCGTCGACGAACTCCTCCAGCGCGGCGCCTCCTTCACCCGGCCCCTCGCCGTCGTCAACTTCGGCGACGAGGAGGGCGCCCGCTTCGGCCTCGCCTGCGTCGGCTCCCGCCTCACCGCCGGGCAGCTGACCAAGGACGCCGCGCACGCCCTGCGCGACGGCGACGGCGTCAGCCTGGCGGACGCCATGGCGGCCGCCGGACACGACCCCGACGCCATCGGCCCCGACCCCGAGCGGCTCGCCCGCATCGGCGCGTTCGTGGAACTGCACGTCGAGCAGGGCCGCGCCCTCGACCTGACCGGCGACCCGGTCGGCATCGCCTCCGCGATCTGGCCGCACGGCCGCTGGCGGTACGACTTCCGGGGCGAGGCCAACCACGCCGGCACCACCCGGCTCACCGACCGCCGCGACCCGATGCTGTCGTACGCGCAGACCGTCCTGGCCGCCCGCCGCGAGGCGGAACTGGCGGGTGCCGTGGCCACGTTCGGCAAGGTCGCCGTCGAGCCCAACGGCGTCAACGCCATCCCGTCCCTGGTGCGCGGCTGGCTCGACTCGCGCGCCGCCGACCAGGCGACCCTCGACACCGTCACGGCAGCCGTGGAGGCCGCAGCGCGGGAGGCCGCCGAACGGCAGGGCGTCGACCTCGCCGTCGTACGCGAGTCGTTCACCCCCGTCGTCGAGTTCGCCCACGCCCTGCGCGACGAGCTCGCCGCGATCCTCGGCCGGGGCGGCGACCGGCCCGTGCCCGTCCTGGGCACCGGCGCCGGACACGACGCGGGCATCCTGTCCGCCTCCGTCCCGACCGCGATGCTGTTCGTCCGCAACCCCACGGGCGTCTCGCACTCCCCGGCCGAATTCGCCGCCGAGGACGACTGCGTGGCCGGCGTGCGCGCCCTCGCCGACGTACTGGAGGGCCTGGCATGCCGCTGACGACGTACTGGCTGGAGCACGCCTGGCTGGGCGGCGCGGTCGTCCCCGGTGTCGCCCTGGACATGGCGGACGGCCGGATCGCCGCCGTCCGCCCGGGTGTGACCGCCCCGCCGCCGGGCGCCACCGCCCTGCGCGGACTGACCCTCCCCGGCCTGGCCAACGCCCACAGCCACGCCTTCCACCGGGCCCTGCGCGGCCGCGTCCAGGCCGAGCGGGGCAGCTTCTGGACCTGGCGCGACACCATGTACCAGGTGGCGTCCCGGCTCACCCCCGACACCTACCGCGCCCTGGCGACCGCCGTGTACGCGGAGATGGCCCTCGCGGGCATCACCGCCGTCGGAGAGTTCCACTACCTGCACCACGCGCCCGGCGGCACCCCCTACGCCGACCCCAACGCCATGGGCGAGGCCCTGATTGCCGCCGCGTCCGACGCGGGCATCCGCATCACCCTCCTCGACACCGCCTACCTGTCGTCCGGCTTCGGCGAGCCGCCCAACGAGCACCAGCTCCGCTTCTCCGACGGCACCGCGGACGCCTGGGCCGAACGCGTCTCGGCGCTGAAGGACACCGCCGACGCCACCGTCCGGATCGGCGCGGCCATCCACTCCGTGCGCGCCGTCCCCGCCGACCAGCTGGCCGCCGTCGCCGACTGGGCCCGCGACCGGGGCGCGCCCCTGCACGTCCACCTCTCCGAGCAGCCCGCCGAGAACGAGGCGTGCCTCGCCGCCCACGGCCGCACCCCGGCCCGGCTGCTCGCCGACCACGGGGCCCTCGGGGAGCGGACCACCGCCGTGCACGCCACGCACCTCACCGACGAGGACATCGCGCTCCTCGGCACCACCCGCACCGGCACCTGCATGTGCCCCACCACCGAACGCGACCTCGCCGACGGCATCGGCCCGGCCGTCGCCCTCCAGCGGGCGGGCAGCCCCCTGTCGCTGGGCTCCGACAGCCACGCCGTGATCGACCTCCTGGAGGAGGCGCGCGCGATGGAGCTGGACGAGCGGCTGCGCACCCGCGTGCGCGGCAACTGGACCGCCGCGCGGCTGCTGGACGCCGCCACGGCCGACGGGCACGCCGCGCTCGGCCGCCCCGACGCGGGCATCCTGGAGGCGGGCGCGCTCGCGGACTTCACCACGATCGCGCTGGACACCGTCAGGACGGCCGGGCCGCCGCCGCGCCTGGCAGCCGAGACGGCCGTATTCGCCGCGTCGGCCGCGGATGTGCGCCACACGGTCGTCGGCGGCCGCCATGTCGTACGGGACGGGGCCCACGCCCTCGTACCCGATGTGCCGCGGGCGCTGCGGGACGCGATCGCCGCCCTGCTCGACTGACCCGGCCGAAGGAGAACTCCCGCACCATGAACAGCGGCAACGAGCCCACGAACAGCGCCCCCGCGACCGCGGGCCCCGACACGACGAACAACGCCGTCGCGCCGAGGGCCACCGCGGCCACGCTCATCACCCACATCGCCGGTCTGGTCACCAACGACCCCTCCCTCGGTGACGGATCCCCCCTGGGACTGATCCAGGACGCCGCGCTCGTCATCGAGGGCGACCGCGTCGTCTGGACCGGTGAATCCAGCAAAGCACCCGCCACTGACAACCGGGTCGACGCCGGCGGCCGGGCCGTCGTCCCCGGCTTCGTCGACTCCCACTCCCATCTGGTCTTCGCGGGGGACCGCACCGCCGAGTTCAACGCCCGCATGTCCGGCCGGGCCTACGAGGCGGGCGGCATCCGCACGACCGTCGCCGCGACCCGCGCCGCGACCGACGCGGAGCTGGAGGCGAACGTCATCCGCTACCTGCGGGAGGCGCTCCGCCAGGGCACGACCACCTTCGAGACGAAGTCCGGCTACGGCCTGACGGTCGAGGACGAGGCGCGGGCCCTGCGCATCGCCGCCCGCCACACCGACGAGGTGACCTACCTCGGCGCGCACATCGTGTCGCCCGACTACGCCGACGACCCGGCCGCTTACGTGGAGCTGGTCACCGGCGAGATGCTCGACGCCTGCGCCCCGCACGCCCGCTGGATCGACGTGTTCTGCGAGAAGGGGGCCTTCGACGGCGACCAGGCCCGCGCGATCCTCACGGCGGGCAAGGCGCGCGGACTGCACCCCCGCGTCCACGCCAACCAGCTGTCGTACGGCCCCGGCGTGCAACTCGCGGTGGAACTGGACGCCGCGAGCGCCGACCACTGCACCCACCTGACCGACGCGGACGTGGACGCCCTCGCCCACAGCGCCACCGTCGCGACGCTCCTGCCGGGCGCGGAGTTCTCCACCCGCGCGCAGTGGCCGGACGCGCGGCGCCTGCTGGACGCGGGCGCCACGGTGGCGCTGTCCACGGACTGCAACCCCGGCTCGTCGTTCACCTCGTCGATGCCGTTCTGCGTGGCCCTGGCGGTACGGGACATGGGCATGACGCCCGACGAGGCGGTGTGGTCCGCGACGGCCGGAGGCGCCGCCGCCCTGCGCCGCACCGACATCGGCCGCCTCAGCCCCGGTGCCCGCGCCGACCTGGCGTTCCTGGACGCCCCGTCCCACGTCCACCTCGCCTACCGGCCCGGCGTCCCCCTGGTCACCGAGGTCTGGCGCGCGGGCAGGCCCGTCGCCGTGTGACAGGCGCCCGAGGGGCACAGGGGGGCGGCGCGTGCCGCCCCCCTGTCGGCGTGCCGGCGGCGTACCGGGCCCCCGGCGGCGCACCGGCGCGCCGGTCACGGGCGTGCGCGCCCCCGTCCCGCCGGGGCGGGCCGGTCAGCTCCCGGCCGGAAGGGCCGCGCGGGCGACATGGACGCGCATCGCGCACGGCACGCGCCCGTCCGGGCCGGTGAGCGGCGCGATCCGGTCCCGGAACGCCTCACGGAGCGCGGCCGCCTCCGCCCCGGTCAGCGCCGCGAGGTCGTACAGCCCGGACACGGCGGCCCACACCTCCTCCGCCGTCCCGTCCAGCCGCAGCGGCACGGTCTCCCAGCCGACCGCCCCGAAACCGGCCCCCCGCAGCACCTCGCCCAGGCCCTCCCGGGTACGGGTGCGGGGGTCGCCCAGCCTCGGCACGCGCCGCCCGGCGGGTACGGCCTCCACGGCGTCCCGCAGCAGCGGCAGGAACCGCTGGTACGCGTCACCGCCGCCGGGGACCGCCCCGCCGCCCACCACGCAGGCCAGCACCCCGCCCGGCCGCAGGACGCGCGCCACCTCCGCGGCGACCAGGTCCACCTCGCCCATCAGCATGAGCGCCATGTGCGACACGCACGCGTCGAACGAGCCGTCCGCGAACGGCAGCCGCTGCGCCCGCGCCTGCGCCAGCGCCGCCCCGGCGGGAACCCCGGCCCTGCCCCGCGCCGCGGCCAGCGCCTCGGCCGACAGGTCCACCCCGGCCAGCAGCCGTCCGGCACCCCCGCCCGGCGCGGCCCCCGTGCCGTCGCCCCCACCACCCGGTCCCCGCCCGTGCCGGGCCGCGAGCCGCTCCAGCAGCAGCCCGTCCCCGCAGCCCAGGTCGAGGACCGCGCGGGCGTCGCGCACCAGGTCGCACAGCATCGCGTAGCTGGACCGCCCGTCGGGGCCGGCGCCCCGGGCCAGGGCCTCGCCGGTGACGCCGGGCCGCTCGGCGTGGAACCGCCTCAGGAACTCCTCTTGCCGCATCGTCGTCGTCATGGCCCCCAGCCAACCAGGGGCGGCGCCCCGGCCCGCGCGGATCGCGCCGTCGGACGCCCCGCCGGTACGCGCGACGCCCGAGGGCCCGCTCCCCGGCAGGGGGGCGGGCCCTCGGGCGTAAGGGCACGGCGGGTGCCGCGGCGGGCGTCACTCCTCCAGGGTCAGACCCTTGCGGAGCTTCGTCAGCGTGCGCGACAGCAGCCGCGACACGTGCATCTGCGAGATGTTCAGCTCCTCGCCGATCTGCGACTGCGTGAGCCCGGCGACGAACCGCAGAGAGAGGATCTTCCGGTCCCGCGCCGGCAGCGACGCGATGAGCGGCTTCAGGGACTCGATGTACTCGATGCCCTCCAGGCCGTGGTCCTCGTAGCCGATGCGGTCGGCGAGGGCGCCCTCGGTGTCGTCCTCCTCGGGCTGGGCGTCCAGGGAGCTGGCGGTGTAGGCGTTGCTCGCCGCCATGCCCTCGACGACCTCGTCGTTGCTGATGCCGAGCCGGTCGGCGAGCTCCGCGACGGTCGGGGAGCGGTCCAGCTCCTGCGCCAGCTCGTCGCCGGCCTTCGCCAGCTCCAGGCGCAGCTCCTGGAGGCGCCGGGGAACGCGCACCGACCAGGAGGTGTCGCGGAAGAACCGCTTGATCTCGCCGATGATCGTCGGCATCGCGAACGTCGGGAACTCGACCTCGCGGCTCAGTTCGAAGCGGTCGATCGCCTTGATCAGGCCGATGGTGCCGACCTGGATGATGTCCTCCATCGGCTCGCTGCGCGTGCGGAAGCGGGAGGCGGCGAACTTCACCAGGGCGAGATTGAGCTCGACCAGGGTGTTGCGGACGTACGCGTATTCGTGGGTGCCCTCTTCGAGGGTCTCGAGCCGGGCGAACAGCGTCTTGGAGAGCGCTCGCGCGTCGACCGCCCCCACCTCGTCGTACGGAGGGATCTCGGGGAGGTCGGAGAGGTCCGGGTGGAAGCCGGGGTGATCGATGTGGTGGGGGGATGTTGCCGACGCCGCGTCGTGGGTACGCGTTTCGTCGAGCCGGGGTGACATGGTGTCCTCCATCGTTCTCGGCATATGGCCGCCGATGCCCATACGTCGGATTGCGGTGTGCGGCGCCTCCAAAGCCGGCCGTGTCGGGGGTTGCCCTACTAGCCCTATCCGGTTCGCACGTGCCGGTGCAAGTGGCCGGTGCGATTGCCATTTTTCCTGTATATACCCTTTGTGGTGGCCTCCGACTACCCGCGGAGGCGGATTCGTCGTAGGGTTCTCCCGACCCAACGGCATCGGCGAAGAGGGGCGGAATGGGCCGCGAGACGGTCGGCAGCGCGAATCAGGGCCGGCTTCACGTCGGGGTCCGGACGGAAGGTTCGAGCGAGATCCTGACCCCGGTGGGTGAGCTCGATCACCACACCGCGGAGCTGCTGCGAGAACCCCTGGAGGCCGCGGTGGCCCAGGGCCGCACCCGGTTGGTGGTCGACTGCTCCCAGCTGGAGTTCTGCGACTCGACCGGGCTGAACGTGCTCCTCGGGGCGCGGCTGAAGGCGGAGGCGGCAGGCGGGGTGGTCCACCTCGCCGCGATGCGGCCCGCCGTGGCGCGTGTGTTCGAGATCACCGGGGCGGGTGTGGTCTTCGAGATCCACGACTCCCTGGAAGCGGCCCTCGGGCGGTAGCCCGGCGGACGGTGTGGCGGCGAGTCCTCGCCGCCGGCCCGGCGCGGGGCGATCCGGGGGGTGTCGCCCGGGGACGGGCGGGCAGAAGAAGCCAGAAGACCCCCACGGTGGGCTGCGAAAAAGGCCACACTCTTGGTAAGCGAAGTCGATGTCGACGTCGACGCAGAGACGACCTGGTGAATCGGTGAGGTGACGCGCTGATGGGTGCCACCCGGCAGCAACCGCCGAGCGGCCTCGGCCCAGAGCCGGACGGCCCCGGCACCCATTCCGCACAGCGTGTGGCGGCTTCCGGCCCGTCCGGCGAGCGGGCCGCCGGGAGCGGCGGCGCCCCCGCGGGCGAGCGTGAGGACGCGCCCGCCGGGGACCGCGGTGACGGGCGGAGCGACGAGCGGGGGCCCCACCGCGAGACGCGCCGGCTCACCCTGGACGGCGCGAGCGGTGTCGTCCCCCTCGCCCGCGACTTCACCCGCCAGGCGCTCTACGACTGGGGCTGGCTGCCCGCGGCCACGGCCGACCGCCGCGCCGCCGCCGAGGACGTCCTGCTGGTCGTCTCCGAGCTGGTCACCAACGCCTGCCTGCACGCCGACGGACCCGAGGAGCTGCGGGTCTCGCTGCACGCCAAGGTCCTGCGCCTGGAGGTCGAGGACCGGGGCGCCGGACAGCCCGCCCCCCGCACCCCGCACCGCGCGGGCCGGCCCGGCGGGCACGGCATGTTCATCGTGCAGCGGCTCTGCCTCGACTGGGGCGTCACGCGTTCCCCGGAAGCCGCGGGGAAGACCGTGTGGGCGGAGTTGGCCGCCCCCGCGTAAGCGAGTGACCGGAAACGGTACGTATACGAAAGCTTACGAAAGGACGTGTTCTGCAGAACGTCCGTGTGGCGTAGTGTGCCCTCGCGTGAAGGAATTGTGTGACCCGCCGTACCGACCTGGGCGGGCCGCACGGTTTTCCAAGCCTGGGGGGGCGTACGAATCTTGGGAGACACGGGAACCTATGGGGCTCGCACCACACGTCTGACCACCGTCCGCGACGCCGGTGCCGTCCGGCGCCGCACCACGGCGGGCCGCCGCGCCAAACCGCGCTGGTACCTGCCGGCCGTCCTCGGCACCGACACCGCCGTCGCCGCCGTGTCCGTCGCCCTGGTCCTCGACCGGGCCCAGCAGCCGCACGGCCTGCGCACCGCCGCCGTCGCCACGGCCGCCTGGATCACCGTACGGGCGCTGCGCCACCGCTACCGCACCGCCGAGCTCGGCGAGTCGCGCGGGGCCATGCCCGTCCTGCACGACTGGCTCATCCTCGTGGCCTCGCTCGCCGTCCTGGGCGTCGCCACCGGCCGCACCCCGCAGCCGTACGCGGCGCTCGCCGCGCTGCTGCCGTGCCTGGCGGCGGCCGTCGTCTGCCGGCGCAGCCTGCACCGCCACCTCACCGCCGCCCGCCGCGCCGCCGAGGCCGTCGACCGGGTCCTCGTCGTGGGCGAGCCCGGCGTCCTGGAGGCCGCCGTGCAGCGCCTGGCGTCGCGCACCGACCACCCGTACGCCGTCGTGGGCACCGTCGTCACCGCGGACGGCGCCCCGGCCGGCGACCCGGCGGGCGCCGAGTGGCTCGACCCGGGCCTGGACGGCCGCGCCGCCGGGCAGCGCCTGGTGGATGCCGCCCACCGCCACGACGCCGAACTGGTGCTCCTCGCCCCCGGCGCCCGCCTCACCGGCGACCGGCTGCGCGAGGCGTGCTGGGTGCTGCACGACGCCGGACTGGAGGTCGCCCTGACCCCCGGCCTGGTGGAGACGTCCGTGAAGCGGCTGACGGCCGCGTCCGTCGCCGGGCTCACCGTCCTGCGCGTCGACCCGCCGGTCGGCCACGGCCCGCAGGCCGCGCTGAAGACCGCCGTCGACCGCTGCGGCGCCGCCCTCGGACTGCTGCTGCTCGCGCCGCTGCTGCTCCTGCTCGCCGCGCTGATACGGCTCGACTCGCCGGGGCCCGCGCTCTACCGGCAGGTCCGGGTCGGCCGCGACCAGGAGACCTTCACGATGTGGAAGTTCCGCAGCATGGTCACCGACGCCGACCGGCGCAAGGACGACCTCGCCACGCGCAACGAGTGCGACGGCCTGATGTTCAAGATGCGCCGCGACCCGCGTGTCACCCGCGTGGGCCGCTTCCTGCGCCGCACGTCCCTGGACGAGCTGCCGCAGCTGATCAACGTCCTACGGGGTGACATGTCCCTGGTAGGACCGCGCCCGCCGCTGCCCGAGGAGGTCGCCGCGTACGACGCGACGGCGCTGCGCAGGCTGCGGGTGAAGCCCGGCATGACGGGCCTGTGGCAGGTCAGCGGCCGCTCGGACCTCTCCTGGGACGAAACGGTCCAGCTTGATCTCCACTACGTCGACAACTGGTCGTTCAGCAGCGACCTCGACGTGATGAGCCGTACGCTCCGGGCCGTCGTCGACGGCCGCGGAGCGTACTGATGGCGCCCGGACCGGCGCGCTCAGCCCTCGCGGCCGGACCGCGCCCCCGCGCCGCCGTGCTCCAGCCACCACGCGTACGTCGCGGCGATGCCGTCCCGCAGCGGGATGCGGGGCCGCCAGCCGAGGCCGGTCAGCCGGGAGACGTCCAGCAGCTTGCGGGGCGTGCCGTCGGGCTTGGTGGTGTCCCAGGCGATGCGGCCGGTGAAGCCGGTCACCTCCGCGACGGTCCCGGCCAGTTCACGGATCGTCAGGTCCTCGCCGCAGCCCACGTTGACCGGCGCGTCCCCGTCGTACGAGGCGAGGAGCGTCGCGCAGGCGTCGGCGAGGTCGTCGACGTGGAGGAACTCGCGGCGCGGGCTGCCCGAGCCCCACAGCGTCACCTCGTCGCGGCCGGCCTCCCGCGCCTCGTGGAAGCGGCGCACCAGGGCGGGCAGGACGTGGGAGGTCTCCAGGTCGAAGTTGTCGCCGGGCCCGTACAGGTTGGTCGGCATCGCCGAGATGTACGCGGCGCCGAACTGCCGCCGGTAGGACTGGACCTGGCAGATGCCGGCGATCTTCGCCAGCGCGTACGGCTCGTTGGTGGGCTCAAGCGGGCCGGTGAGCAGCGCGTCCTCGCGGATGGGCTGCGGGGCGTGCTTGGGGTAGATGCACGACGAGCCCAGGAACAGCAGGCGCGGCACGCCGGCCGCGTGGGCGCCGGCGATGACGCTGAGCTGGATGCGCAGGTTGTCCTCCAGGAACGGCACCGGACGGGTGCTGTTCGCGAGGATGCCGCCGACCTTCGCGGCGGCCAGGACGACGGCGTCCGGGCGTACGTCCGCGAGGAACGCGCCGGTCGCGGCGGCGTCGCGCAGATCGAGCGCGGCACGGTCACGGGTGATCACCTCGTGGCCGTCGGCGGTCAGCCTGCGGACCATCGCGGAACCCACGAGGCCGCGGTGGCCCGCGACGAATATCCGGGCCCGCCGCGGCAGGTACGGCGACGGGGCCGGGGACGACGACGGGGCGGGGGGCGGCGGTGCCGCCTGCGAGTCGGTCATGGGCCGGATCATGCCAGGAGCGGCGGCGCGACCCGCGGCCGTCGCCCGGATTTCCGTATACGAGCACAAGGCGAGAGCGAAACGGGGACGGGGCCGGTGTGCGGCTCCTCCGGGAGGGGATGCCACGCATGAGCAAGACCGCGCTGATCACGGGGGTCACCGGGCAGGACGGGTCCTACCTGTCCGAACTGCTGCTGGAGAAGGGGTACACGGTCCACGGCCTGGTGCGCCGCTCGTCCAGCTTCAACACCGAGCGGATCGACCACATCTACCAGGGCCCGCAGGAGTCCGGCCGGTCCTTCGTGCTGCACCACGCCGATCTGTCCGACGGGGTGGCGCTGGTGAACCTGCTGCGCGAGATACAGCCCGACGAGGTCTACAACCTGGGCGCCCAGTCCCATGTCCGGGTCTCCTTCGACGCGCCGCTGTACACCGGGGACGTCACCGGGCTCGGCGCGCTGCGGCTGCTGGAGGCGGTGCGCGCGTCGGGCATCGACACCCGGGTCTACCAGGCGTCGTCGTCGGAGATGTTCGGCGCGACCCCGCCCCCGCAGAACGAGCGGACCCCCTTCCACCCGCGCAGCCCGTACGGCGTGGCCAAGGTGTACGGCTACTGGGCGACGGTCAACTACCGCGAGGCGTACGGGATGTACGCCGTCAACGGCATCCTGTTCAACCACGAGTCGCCGCGCCGGGGCGAGACCTTCGTGACCCGCAAGATCACCCGGGCGGTCGCCCGGATCAAGGCGGGCCTCCAGAGCGAGCTGTACCTCGGCAATCTGGACGCCGTCCGCGACTGGGGGTACGCCCCCGAGTACGTCGACGCGATGTGGCGGATGCTCCAGCAGGACGAGCCGACCGACTACGTCGTCGCGACGGGCGTCCCGGCGACCGTGCGGCAGTTCCTGGAGACGGCGTTCGGCCACGCGGGCCTCGACTGGCGGGAGTACGTCCGGCACGACGCCAAGTACGAGCGGCCCAGCGAGGTCGACGCGCTGATCGGCGACGCCGGCAAGGCGGAGGAGCTGCTGGGCTGGAAGCCGGAGGTCCGGGTGGACGAGCTGGCCCGGATCATGGTGGACGCCGACATCCGCCAGGTGCAGGACGAGCTGGCCGGGGTGACGGTGCGCGTGGACCGCTGAGCCGACGGGCCCCCTCGGGCGTCCGGGCGTCCGCGTCCGGGTGGGCCCGGCGGGGGCGGTCCGGCGCCTCGCGGTCCGGCGGGGCTCGCGGTCCGGCGGGGCGGTCCGGCCGGTGTGCGCGGCCCCGGATATGGCCGGGAACTGTCCGTAGTTTTTTGTGGAGTTGGCCAGAAATGGCCCAAGGGCCGCTACTCTACGGCTCATTCACACGTTTGGGCGACTCGCCCGCGCCCGCGGCCGCGCCGCACGAGCGCTCACGGCGTCGAGACGTCCGTCTTGGGGGGTACATGAAGAGATCCAGAGGGCTGCACGCCGCCCTCGCCCTGTCCCTCGCGGCCGGTCTGGGGGCGGTCACCGCCCCGCAGGCCACCGCGCTCACCGCACCCGTGGCCTTCACCGCCGACGACCTGCCCACCTGGCAGACCAACGGCATCGTCTGGGCCCTCGCCGAGGCGAACGGCGTGGTCTTCGCGGGCGGCACGTTCTCCGCCGTACGGCCTCCCGAAGGCGCGGCCGGCACCGAGCGGCAGGCGCTGAACTTCGTCGCGCTCGACGCGGCGACGGGCGCGCCCACCGACTGCCGGCTGTCCTTCACGGTCTCGTCCGGCACCGCGACCGTGCGCGCCCTGGCCGTGTCGCCCGACAAGCGCACCCTGTACGCGGGCGGCTACTTCGGCGCGGTCAACGGCATGCCGGTCTCCAGCGCCGCCGCCATCGACATCGCCACCTGCACCCCGAAGGACGCCTTCAACGCGGCCTTCCCCGCCACCGTCCGCGCGCTGGCCGTCACCGACGACACGGTGTACGCGGGCGGCGACTTCACGCAGGTCAACGGCGAGCCCCGGCAGCGGTACGCCGCCGTCGACGCGACGACGGGCGCCCTGCGGCCGTTCCGCGCCGACGTCGACGAGCCGGGCCGGGCCGTCGAGATCACCCCCGACGGGCGGCACGCCCTGCTGGGCGGCGACTTCTTCACCGTCAACGGCGCCTCCTCGCACGCCCTGGCCGTGGTCGACGCGAAAACCGGCGCCAACGTCAAGACGTACCCGGGCTTCATCATGAACAGCTCGGTCGTCAAGGACATCGACACCGACGCCACCGGCTTCTACACCGCCCACGAGGGCACCGGCGGCTTCGACGGCCGGATCGCCCTGGAGCTCGGCACCCTGGAGCAGCGCTGGCGGGACACCTGCCTGGGCGCCACGCAGGCCGTCGAGGCGCACAAGGGCGTCCTCTACAGCGCCTCGCACGCCCACGACTGCGGCCTGGTCGGGGAGTTCCCCGACGGGCGCCGCTACCACTTCCTGGCGCAGCCCACGACGTCGGTCGGCAAGCTCGGCTGGTTCCCCGACACCAACGACGGCCTCGGCGAGGGCATCGGCCCGCGCGTGATGACGATCGCCGCCAAGGACGGCGTCGAATACCTGTGGTCCGGCGGCGAGTTCACCACCGTCAACGGCGCCCCCGCCCAGGGCCTCACCCGCTTCGCCTCCACCGGCGACACCGGCCGGCCCACCACCCCGGTCGCGAGCGCGGCGAGCGTCAAGCCCGGTGAGATCCACGTCCGGTGGCGCACCAGCCTCGACCTGGACGACAGCCGCCTGACGTACAAGGTGTACCGGGACGGCGCGGCCGCCCCGGTCGCGACCGTCACCGCCGATTCGCTGCCCTGGCACCGCCCGCAGGCGTCGTTCACCGACACGGGCCTCACCCCCGGCACCACCCACACCTACCGGGTGACCGCCACGGACGCCGCGGGGAACGTCAGCGGCCTGTCCGCCACGGTCAGCGCCACCGCCGCGGTCTCCGCGCAGCCCTACGCCTCCCAGGTCATCGCGGACGGCGCCCAGCTGTACTGGCGGTATGACGACACGGTCACCCCGTACGTCGCGGACTCCTCCAACGGCGACACCAGCGGCCTCCAGTCCGGCACCCCGGTCCAGGGCCAGCCCGGCGTCGTCGCGGACGGCAGCAAGTCGTTCTCCTTCGACGGCGTGGACGCCAAGGTGCACAGCGACCGGCGGGTCACCGTCGGAGACGCGTACACCCTGGAGACGTGGTTCAAGACCACCACGACGCGCGGCGGCAAGCTCATCGGGTTCGGCAACAACACCACCCGCAACAGCGGCCGCTACGACAAGCACGTCTACATGAACAACTGGGGCCAGCTGTACTTCGGCGCCTACGACGGCACCGCCCGCTACCTCAGCACCCCCGGCACCTACAACGACGGCAAGTGGCACCACGTCGTCGCCACCCAGGGCCCCTCCGGGATGACCCTGTACGTCGACGGCCGGCGCATCGGCGGCAACGGCTACTCCGGGCACGAGCGGTACGCCGGCTACTGGCACATCGGAGGCGACGCCGTCGGCAACTGGCCGTCCCGCCCGTCCAGCAACTACTTCGCCGGGCAGCTCGACGAGACCGCGGTCTACCCGACCGCGCTCACCGCGACCCAGGTCGCCGGCCACTACGCCCGCGCCTCCCAGAAGGGCGACACGGTCACCACCGTGACGCCCGCCGCGGACGCCTACGTCAACGGCGCCTCCACCGGCACCAACTACGGCGCCGCGACCTCCCTGGCCGTGCGCGGCAGCGCCGCCTACGAGACGTACCTCCGCTTCACCCTGCCCGCCGCCCCCGCCGGGACGCGGCTGACCGGGGCGTCGCTGGAGGTCCGCACCGACTCGTCGTCCACCGCCGGGTCCACCGACCCGGTGCTCGTCAGGCCCGTCACCGGCGCCTGGGCGGAGGCGGACGTCACGTACGCGACGAAACCGGCCACCGGGACGGCCCTGCTCGGCACGCTCGTCCCGCCGGCCGCACCGAGCACCGGCGCGTCCGTCCAGCTCGACAAGGCCGCCGTGGCCGCCGCGCTGGGCGGCGACTACAGCCTGGCGCTGACCGGCGAGGGCACGGACGCCCTGTGGCTCTGGTCCCGCGAGGCCCCGGCATCGGGCGGCACGCCGAGGCTGATCCTCACCTTCTCGCCGGTGTAGAAGCACGGGGCGGGGGTGGCGCCGAGGGCGCCGCCCCCGCCCCCGCACCAATCCCTCAGGAGCCGTACCCATGCGCACGCATCCCCACCGTCCCGTCGCCGTCGCGCTCGCGCTGGTGGCGGCGCTCGCCCTGGCGGGCTGCTCGTCCGACGGCTCCGGCCGGCCGGGTGACTCCGGCCGTACGGGGGCGGCGGCGCCCGCCGCCTCCGGGCCGTCCCTTTCGGCGGCCGAACGGGTCGCGGGGGAGCAGGACGGCGCGAAGACCGCCGGGCCGGGCTCCGGGACGGCCGGTCCCGGTGCCGCGCCCGCGCCCGGCAGCACCCCCGCCGGTCCCGTGCGGCCCGACGCGGCGCTCACCCCGGCCACCGGCTCGTTCACGCCGCAGGAGAAGAAGTACCTCAGTGGCCGCGTCCCGCGGGCCGTCGATCCCGCCGCCGTACTCGACGTGGGCCGGGAGTCCTGCCAGCGGATCGCCCGCACCGCCAAGCACGACAAGGACGCCGCGGCCGCCGCCGTGGTCGCCGGGGACGTGCGCGACGCCGAGGACGCCGTCACCCATCTGTGCCCCGACCAGCGCCCGGTCCTCGACGCGGCCGAGGGCGGCTACCCGGACGGCACCCACGCCTCGCCGGCCCCCGGCCGCTACCGGACCGTGTCCGCGGGGCCCAGCTGCTCCTGGCAGGTCACCGACGCGAAGGGCGACCGCCTCACCGGAGGCCCCGCCCCCGGCGCCACGGGGCCGCACACCCTGACCGTCCCGGCCGGCGCGGCCCGCTTCGAGTCGAGCGGCTGCTACGCCTGGCTGCGGGCCTGACGGGCTGCCTGACAAGGGCCTGACGGCGGACTGACAGCGGGCCGGGGGCGGCCACCGCCGGGCTCGGGCCAGGCGTGGCTGCCGCCGACGCGGCTACCGCCGCCCGCGCGTCCGGCCCCGGGAAACCGCCCCGCCGTACACGGACAGCAGCTCGTCCACCACGGCGTCCATGGAGAACGCCGACCCGGCGAGCGCGTGCGCCGCGTCCGACGCCTTCCGCGCCGTCTCCGGCTCCAGCAGCTCCAGCACGGCGCCCGCGAGGCCCGACGCGTCCGCCACGACCCGGCCCGCGCCCGCCTCCCGGACCGCCGACGCCAGCCCGTTCGACTCGGTCACCACGGCCGGGGTGCCCACGGACAGCGACTCCAGGACCGACATCGGGAACGGCTCGTCCACCGACGGCAGGACGTACACATGCGCCCGGCGCAGCTCGTCCAGCACCTCCGCCGAGCCCAGGGCGCCCACGCACTCCACCCGCCCGCGCAGCCCCAGCCGGTCGATGAGCGCCCGCACGGCGGGCAGTTCGCCCTCGTCGGGGCCCGCGACCACGAAGTGCGCGTCCGGGTGGCGGCGCAGCACCCCGGGCGCGGCGGCCACGAAGTCGCACGGCCGCTTGCGGGCCTGGAGCCGCGCCGCGTACAGGATCCTCGGCGGCCCCTCGGGGGCGGGCCGCGCCTCCTGCCGGGGGACGCCGTTGACCAGCCGTACCGCGTTCGGCAGCGGAGCCCCGACGACCGCGTCGAGACCGCGCCGCTCGTGCCCGGTCAGGTGCAGTACGGCGTCGGCGCCGCGCAGCACCCGCCGTACGGCCACGGCGTCGAGGAGCTTCGCCAGCAGCCGGTCGCTGGGGTCCACCATGCCGTGCGTCTGGAGGACCAGCGGCACCCGCGCGCGCAGCGCGGCCAGCGCCACGGGCAGCGTCACCAGGTCCCGCGCCAGGTGGACGTGGACGACGTCCGCGCCCCGCACCAGCCGCCCCGCCCGGGCCAGCAGCGCCGGCGAGGCGATCCCGCTGAAGCCGAGCGGCAGCAGCCGCCGTGCCGGGTACAGCCGTGCGGGCACGCCCTCCACCTGCGTGGGCGGTACGGGCCCGAACCCGTCGGCCAGGGCCAGCAGGCGCGGGTCGTGGCCCCGCTCGCGCAGTCCGTGCGCCAGATTCAGGGCGACCCGTACGGGCCCCCCGAACGCGCCGGTGGGGGAGTGCAGGGTGACGGCGTGCAGGACACGCAGGGCGGGGGCGGTCACGTGGGCTCCTCGACGGGGCGGCGGGCGCCGTCCGCGGTGTGCAGGGTCAGCTCGGGCAGGTCCCGGTGGAGTACGGCCCCGGCGCCGACGACGGCGTGCCGGCCGACGCGGGTCCCGGCGAGGACGGTGGCGCGGGCCGCGATCCAGGCGCCGTCCTCGACGGTGATGGGCGCGTTGCGGTAGCGGAAGTCGGCGGCGCGGTGGTCGTGGCCGCCGGTGCACAGGAGCGCCTCCTGCGAGACACAGACGTGCGCCCCGAGGGTGACGGGCTCCAGGTTGAGCAGCCAGGCGCCCTCGCCGATCCAGGTGTGGTCGCCGATGGTCAGCTTCCACGGCCACAGGACGCGGACCCGGTGCCGTATGAGCACGTTCTCGCCGATCGTCGCGCCGAACGCGCGCAGCAGGGCGACCCGCAGCCGGGCCGGGCACCACCAGGCCGTGAAGACCAGGTTCATGACGGCGAACCACAGGGCCTGGGTCAGCTTGCCCCGGCCCTTGTCGTACCCGGCCAGCGTGAACGCGGACAGGTCGCGCATGCGTCGGACTCCCCCCTGTGACCGCCCGATGCGGAATGACCGTCAGATTAGCGGCTGGTGGCTCCCGGTCGCAGGGCATCGCGGGACCCGCTCGTTAGACTGCGCGGGACACGTCGACGGGGGGTACGGAGTGACGGCCGACACGACACCCCGCGCCACGCCCTCCGTCCCCGGACCCGGCCCGTCGTCGGGAGGCCCCACGCCCGGCGGCCCGACGCCGCCCGGCCCGACGCCGCCCGGCCCGACGCCGCCCGGTGGCGCGGTGCCGCCCGGCACGTCGTCCGGCGGCCGCACGCCCGGAGGCCCGGACGGTCCCGGGCCGGGGGCCGCGCCCCGCCCCGTACCGCTGCCGCCGCCGTTCCGGCCGCGCACCCTGCTGTCGCGGGCGCTGTCCGTGCCGCTGGTCCTCGGCCTCGCGTGCTTCCTGCCGCTGGCCGTGGTGTCCCAGTCGGGCGAGGGCCCGCGCGACGCGGCGTTCTGGCTGCAGGTCGTGCTCACCGTGTACTGCGGGGTGCGGCTGTCCGCGATGGTGCTGACCTCCCGCCGCAAACTGCTCCAGGCGACGTTCTGGATGTTCTGCTACATGGCGATGGGCGTCGCGCCGCTGGCGCAGGCGGTCCTCGGGCGCGTCCCCACCCCGGTCGTGGGCCCCCGCGAGGACCTGGTCCAGGCGGTCTCGCTGGTCCTGCTGGGCTGCTTCGCCTTCGACGTGGGCGCCCTCCTCGCCCGCTACCGCACGCCTCGCCACCGTGAACGGGACGCGGGCGGACGTGCCGCCGACCCCGACGGGCGGCCGGTGCTGATCCACCGCAGGCGACTGATGCTGCTGGTCTTCGCGGCGTTCGCGTGCGGCGGGCTGCTGATCGTCAAACTGGGCGGCCCCGCCGTCTTCTTCAGCAGCCGCCAGGAGATCATCGCCAGCATCGAGGACGCGGGCGTCTCCGGCGACGGCTCGCAGGCCGGGCAGGCGTTCCTGCGCGGCTTCGGCACGGTCCCGCCGCTGATCGCGCTCCTCGTCTACACCCGCTGGCTGATCACGTCCCGCCGGGCCCGCCGCACCTGGTCCGTCGTCACCGTCTTCGGCGCGCTCGCCGTCCTGAACGTCGTCGTCAACAACCCGGTCTCGAACCCGCGCTACTGGTTCCTGACCGTCCTGTTCGCGCTGCTGTTCACCGCGTTCCCGGTGAGCGCCGCCATGTACCGGGCGTCCCTGAGCCTCGGCGTGGTCGTCGCGCTGCTCGTCTTCCCGTTCGCCGACCGCTTCCGGTACGACGAGAACAACGCGCGGCAGATCGAGACGACCTCGTTCCTGGAGCCGCTGGCGCTGAAGGACTACGACCAGGTCGGCATGTTCGCCAACACCATCACGTACGTGGAGTCCGGGCAGGGCCACACCTACGGCTACCAGCTCGCCGGGTCCCTGCTGTTCGCCGTCCCGCGCTCGGTGTGGGCCGACAAGCCCGCCGACACGGGCGTGATGGTCGGCGAGTGGATGGGCGCCGTCAACACGAACCTGTCGTCCCCGGTGTGGGCGGAGCTGTGGATCGACTTCGGGCCGGTCGGCATGACGGCGGGCATGGCCGCCGTCGGGTACGCCGCCGCCCGCGTGGACCGGCGCGTGGCGCGGCGCGCGGTGCGGGGCTCGCCGACCGGCAGCCTCCTGCTGATCACGGCTCCGCTGGTCGCCGGGTACTCCTTCATCCTCGTACGCGGCCCGCTCCTCCAGGCCACCGGCAAGGTCGCCATCGCCGCGCTGTGCCTGGCGCTCATCGCCACCTACCGCACGGACCGGGGCGCCCGCCTGGGCTGACGGGCCCGCCCCTCACGCCTCCGCATGCGCGGTGGACCAGGGGAGCGGAGCGTGACCGGGCCGACCGCCACCACGGGGCACGCCACCGAGCCACACCGCCCGGCCACCCGTACCGCCCCTCACGTCCCCGCGACGGCGGCGGCCTCCGGGGCGCGGCCGGCGCGGCGCCGTACACGGGCCACCCGCGCCCACGCCGCCAGCGCCTTCGCCGCCGAGCCGCCCGCGAGCCCCCACGCCGCGCCCGTCGCGCCGCCCGCCCGGAACCCGGCGTACAGCAGCGCCACCGACAGCAGCGAGAAGACCACCTGCACCGGCAGCGTCTCGCGCGGGCTCAGCACCCGCAGCGTCAGCAGGGCGCTCACGCCCAGCCCCATCACGGTGTACTGGGCGGCCGTCGCGGGCAGCAGCGCCGCGACGGCCGGCCACGACTCGCCCAGCACGCGGCGGCCCCAGCCGTCCGGCAGCAGCCACCACGCCCCGCCCCACACCGCGCCGGTCGCGGCCAGCGCGCAGCCCAGCAGCAGCGTCACACGCACCACGGACCGCCCGCCGCCGAGCCGGTTCAGCAGCGGAGGCCCGAAGCCGTTCGCCGCGCCGAAGAACACGTTCAGCGGCCCGAACAGGGCGGAGGCGCCCCGCAGCGCGCCCACCGCGAGGGGGCTGCCCACGAGGCCCAGGCACAGCACGGCGACCTGGCTCGAGCCGTTGCCCACCGCGAACTCCACGACGAACCGCCGCCCCAGATGCCCCCGCCGCAGATACCGCCGCACCTCCGCCCGCGCGCCCGCCAGGGGCCGCCGCAGCAGCAGCCCCGCGAGCAGGAGCCCCGGCAGCGCCGCCAGCCCCCAGGCCAGGACGAGCCGCCCCGGCGACGCCCCGCCCGGCTGCGCGGCCAGTACGGCCACCGTCGACACCAGCCGCAGCGCGTCGGCGGCCAGCGCGTGGTGCGGGCGGCCCAGCAGGGAGAAGCAGTACCGTGCCGCGTCCTGGAGCAGCACCACCGGCAGGACCGCGCCGAGCGCCGCCAGCGCCCGCCCGCCCGGCAGCAGCGCCCCCGCGACCACCAGCACCGCCCCGGTGGCCGACGCCCCGACGGCGGTGAAGGCCAGCGCCGAGCGGCACGCCGACGCCACCGCCCCGGCGCCGCCCCGCACCAGCACCAGCGCCTGGCCGACGTACGCCATGAACAGGCCCAGCGCCACGGTGAACACCAGGTACACCATGGAGAACTCGGCGAACCCGGCCACCGTCGAGACCCGCGCGGCCAGCACCAGCACGAGGATGTTCGTCAGCCCGGCCGCGCCCTGGTCCAGCACGGAGGCGACGGCCGCGGTACGCCCCCGCAGCGCCCCGCCCGTACCCGTACCGCCGCCGGCCGCGCCCGCGTCCGTGCTCACGGCTGGTCGTCGGGCGGGGTGACGGTGCGCAGCGCCATCGTCGTGGACGGGTCGTCGTGGCGGCCCGTCCCCGGACCCGTGCCGGGACCGCCCGTCCGGCCGCCGTACCCGCCGTCGTCGCCGTGCCGGCCGTACCCGCCGTCCGGCGCGGGCCTCGGGACGGCCCCGCGCGGCTGCCCGTGCGCGCCCTTCACGCCCCGCGTGCCCTTCGCGGACTTCCCGGGCCTCGCGGCCTTCGCCGCCTTGGCGGCCTTGCGGCCCTCCCGGCCGCCCTTGCCGCGCTGCCCCCGGTGCATGACGGTGCCGAGCACCGTGCCGCCCGCGCCCGTTATCAGGTCCCGCAGCCGCGCCAGCTGCGAGCGGTGCACCCCGCGCGGGTCGCACACGACGAGGACCCCGTCCACCCGGTCCACCAGCGCCAGCGCGTCGGCGTACGCGAACACCGGCGGGGTCAGCACGATCACCGTCACGTTCGGGTCGTCGGCCTCCTCCACCAGCCGGGACGTCTCCGGCGACGTCAGGGCCCGCGCCACGTTGCGCACGCGGGCGCCCGGCACCAGGTCGAAGCTGCCCGACTCGCCGGCGTCCACGACGAGCCGCCGCCCGCTGGGCCAGCCGTCGCCGTCGCCGTCGTGGGTCCAGGCGGGGCGGCCGATCTCCCGTGCCCGCAGCTGGCCTTCCAGCGACGGCTGCCGCAGTTCGGCCTCGACGATCAGCACCCGCTTGCCGGTCTCCGCGAACGACGCCGCCAGATTGACCGCCACGGCCGCGGCGGTACGGCTGGAGCCGCGCGGCGCGGCCACCAGCAGCCGCCGCCGGTCGGCGAACCGCTGGTCGTAGGCGAGCCGGTAGGCGATGGACCGGTACTCCTCCGCCAGCGGCGACTCCTCCCGGTCCTCCGTCAGCAGCGGGTCCGTCTCGCGGGTGCGGGGCAGCGAGCCCAGCACGGGCGCGCGCAGCGCCCGCGCCACATCGCCCTCGGAGCGGGCCGCCGGGTCGAACACCAGCCGCACCCACGCCATCAGCAGGCCGAGCGCGATGCCGACGGCCCCGCCGAGGCCCAGCGACAGCGCCCAGCCGGGCCCGTCGGACGAGGTGGGCGGCGTCGCCGTCCTGATCACCTTGCCGGGCGTCACGTCGAGCGCCTTCAGCTTGCTGATGCGGTTGCTCAGCTCGGTGATCCGGTTGAGGAGGTTCGCCTTGACCGCGAAGTCCGCCTCCGCGTCGGCGCCCGTCCTCCCGTCCAGCTCCCGCGCCAGCTCGTCGTGCTGCCGGGCGATCGGCGCGAGCTGCGCCTGAAGCCCCTTGATCATCGTGTCGCGGGTCTGCTCGGTCTGCTCCCTGCGGTCCGCCAGGTAGGCCGCGACCAGCGCGTTCGCCCGGCGCGCCGACAGCTCCGGGTCGGCGGTCGTGTAACTGAACCGCAGCACCTGCGACTTGGGCGGGTTGGTGACCTGCAGGCCCGTGACGAGGTTCGCCGGGTCACCGGGGAAGTCCAGCGCGTCGGCGGCGCGTTCGGCGGTGCGGCGGCTGGTGGCGGCCTGCCGCTCGGTGTTCATGTCGAGGGTCTTCTCGACGGCGATGGACGGGTTGAACGGGTCCTCCGTCGGCACCCGCAGCACCACGTCGCTGGTCGCCACATACGTGTCGGAGGTGCTGTACCCGAGCCAGGCGCCGCCCAGCAGCCCGAGCAGCACGCCGCCCGCGATCAGGCGCGGGTACCGCAGCAGCTGCCGGAACTGGTCCCGCAGCAGGTCCGGTTCGTCGTCCACCAGGACCGGCGGCGCCCCCGCCCCCGGCCCGCCGTTCACCTGCGTCACCTCTCCGCTCCTTCCACCCCGGCACCCCGCGCCCCCGTACCGCCCCCGGCACCCCGCGCCCCCGTACCGCCCCCGGAAGCCGCGCCGCCGGCACCCCGCGCCCCCGGAGAGCCCCCGGGACCCGCGCCGCCGGGACCCGCGCCCCCGGGACCCGCCCCGCCGGGACCCGCGCCGCCCGAGGGGCCTCCGGTCCCCGCGCCCGCGCCCGCCAGCACCTCGTCCAGCAGGGCGTCGTACCGGGCGAGCCCGGCCTCCCGGCCCAGGTGCGCCGCCACATGGCGGGGGCCCGCCGCGCCCAGCGCGTCAGCCGCCGACGGATCGGCGGCCAGCTTCCGTACGGCCTCCAGCAGCGCGGCCGGGTCCTCCGGCGGCACCAGCACGCCCGCGCCCGACCGCCGCACCTCCTGCGCGGTGCCGCCGCCGTCGGCGACCGACGCCACGACCGGCCGCCCGGCCGCGAAGTACGAGGTCAGCTTGGATGGCACGCTCATGTCCAGCACCGACGCCCGCTGGGTCACCGCCAGCACGTCCGCCGCCGCCAGCACCTCGGGGAACTCCGCGTCGTCCACGGGCGGCAGGAACTCCACGTTCGGCACGCCCGCCGCGAGCCGGCCCAGCGCCTCCCTCTGGTTGCCGTCGCCCATCAGCACCACCCGCACGCCGGGATCGAGCCGGGCCGCGTCGACCAGCACCTCCAGGCCCTGCTTGAGGCCCATGTTCCCCGAGTGCAGCACCACCGTGTCGCCCGGCGCCCAGCCCAGGCGCCGCCGCGTCTCCTCACGCGGCCGCGAAGGCGCCGCCACATGCGACCAGTTGGGCACCACGCGGACCCGCCCGGGCGCCACGCCGAGGGCGGTCACCCCCGCGAGGAACGTCTCGTGGATCACCCCGACCAGCGTCGCCCTGCGCAGCACGTACGCCTCCACGCGCGCCGCCGCCGCTGCCGCCCGGTCACCGCCCTCGATGCCGCTCTGCGCGGCCGCCGCGCCCATCAGGTCCTGCACCACCGGCACGAAGGGCACCCGCCAGCGCGCCGCGAGCCGCGCGGCCACCACGCCCCCGGCGAGACTGGGCAGTTGGGCCACGACGGCGTCGGGCCGTCCCATCCGGGGCGGCGCGACCGACTGGTGGGCCAGCAGCGACCCCTCGAACAGCGCCCGCCGCACCGCCGTCTGACGGGCCGGCACGGTATGGCGCCTGCGGTGCACCGTCACCCCGCCGCGCACCTCCGTGCGCCGCCACGCCCCCTGGTACGCCGGGTCGACCGACCAGGACGGGTAGTGCGGCATCCCGGCCAGCACATGGGTCTCATGGCCTCGCGCCGCCCAGTGCTCGGCGATCTGCGTGGCGTACGGTCCTATCCCGGTGTGCTCCGGGGCGTAGTTGGTGGACACCAGCAGCAGGCGCCGCCGCCGTCCCCCGTGCCCCCGGCCGGTCCCGTCCGCGTCCCCCATGCACAGCCCCCCTCAGACGAACGATCGCTCGCCGCACCCTAATCGTTCGCCTGTCCCGCGCGAAGTGTGCGCGGTACTGTCAGCCGGGACGAGCCCAGACACGGGGGGCGGACCGTTCCAGAGGGGGGCAAGCGAGTCATGTCGGAGCGCAAACCATACCGGGTGGGGTACGCGCCGGGGGCCTACGACCTTTTCCACATAGGCCACTTGAACATCCTGCGGCACGCCAGGCAGCGGTGCGACTACCTCGTCGCGGGGGTCGTCTCGGACGAGATGGCGGAGCGTGCCAAGGGCCACCGCCCGGTCATCCCGCTCATCGAGCGCCTGGAGATCGTCCGCAACATCAAGTACGTGGACGCCGCGTTCGTCGAGACCGTCCCCGACAAGCTGGAGACCTGGAAGCAGGTCCGCTTCGACGTCCTGTTCAAGGGGGACGACTGGCGGGGGACCCCGCGCGGCGACAAGCTGGAGAAGGACTTCGCGACCGTCGGCGTCGACGTCGTCTACTTCCCGTACACCGTGCACACCTCCAGCACGCAGCTGCGCCGCGCCCTCGACGCCCTCAGCGGTCCGCCGGCCGCCGCTCCGCAGGGAGAGCAGCGGGGCGGCTGAGCTCCCGGAACCACTTCGCCAGGAACAGTGGCAGGTACAGCACGGCGGCGGCGCCCAGCAGCCCGTATCCCCACAGGAACAGCGGCCCGCCGCCCAGCAGCAGGAACACCAGGCAGAACACTCCGTGGTCCACGGGCAGCAGCGCCACCGCGCGCAGCGTGGAGGGGGCGGGCGCGGCGGCCCCCGGCGCCGCCTTCCGCTTCAGCTGCTCGGTGAGCAGCCCGCCGAAGAACGTCACGATCGAGGCGAGCAGGAACACCAGCGGCACCAGCAGCAGCACGTCCGACTTGGTGCCGAAGTGGCCGGGGTGCCGGTGGAAGGCGATCAGCACGGCCGAGTGCAGCGCCGTCGTCTTGGCGCAGTCGACCACATGATCCAGCCACTCGCCCGCCGGGCTGCCGCCGCCGCGCAGCCGCGCGAGCTGGCCGTCCGCCGAGTCGAAGGCGAAGCCGACGGCCAGCGCCAACCACACCAGCGCCCCCGCCCACCAGGAGGGCGCGGCGAGCGCCAGCACCGCGATCCCGCCGAAGCTGAACGCCGCGCTCACCAGCGTGACCTGGTTGGGCGTGAGCCCGGCGACGTACGACCCGGCCGCGAGGACCCGCCCCGCGGGCCGGTTCACGAACCGGGAGTACAGCGACACCCCCTTCGCCGACTTCTGCGCCCCGGCGAGCCGCCGCAGCGCCTCGCCCGCCGTCATCCGCGCCGCGGTCCCGCTCGCCGTCCCGGCCATCGCCACCCCCTGTGTCCCGTGCAGACCGCTCATGATGGCAGCCGCCCCGGCCTCGGACACCCCGTTCTCAACCGGCCCGGCCGCCTCCCGGTCCGTGTCCCTCAGCGAGCCGCCGCCCGGTCCGCGTCCCTCAGCGGGCCGCCGCCGGGGACTTCCGCGCCGACTCCGGTACGGGGGCGTCCTCGCGTATCGCCTTCCACAGCGCGCCCGCCTGCGGCTCGGCGGGCACCACCCGGTTGGGGTCGGCCTTGTCGTACGAGACCGGGAGCATGACCGTGTCCATCGCGACCGGGTCGATCCCGCGCATGCTGCGCCCGAAGTCCACCAGCGCGGGGAGCGAGGCCAGCTCCGAGTCGGTGGTCAGCGACTCGGTCAGGGACTCGGCTATCCGGAAGGTCTTCGCCGGGCTGCCCAGCAGGTCCTGCCGCTGCACCTCCCGCAGCAGCGCCATCAGGAACTGCTGCTGCAGGCCGATCCGCCCGAGGTCGCTGCCGTCGCGGTAGCCGTACCGGGTGCGCACGAACTTCAGCGAGTCCGTCCCGTTCAGCCGGTGTGTGCCGGGCTCCAGGGAGAAGCCGCCCTTCGTGTCCCGGATCGGCTCGCGGACCTCGACGGTCACCCCGCCCAGATCGTCGACCAGGTCCTTGAACCCGGCGAAGTCGATCTCCATGAAGTGGTCGATGCGGACCCCCGACATCTTCTCGACCGTCTTCACCACGCAGGGCGCGCCGCCCGTCCCGTACACGGAGTTGAACATCACGCGCGTCGCGGGCCCGGCCTCCCCGCCGCCGGGCCGCGCGCAGGCCGGGCGGTCCACGAGCGTGTCGCGCGGTATGGACACGGCGACGGCCTTCGTGCGGTTGTGCGACACGTGCACCACGAGCGCCGTGTCCGACCGGGCGCCGCCCACCGCGCCGCCGTCGAGCGCCGCGTTGTCCCCGGCGCGCGAGTCGGAGCCCAGGACCAGCAGGTTCGTCGCGCCGAGCGCGCCGGGCGCCTTGCGCGGCCGGTCGTCACCGAGCGCCTTGCCGATGTCGACGCCCTGGATGTTCCCCTCCAGGCTGCGGTACGCCCACCAGCCGGCGCCGGCGACCACGAGCAGCACCACCACACAGCCGCCCCCGACCCACCGCCACACCCGCCGCCGCCGACGCGGCGCGCCCCCGGTGCCCTCCGCGCCCGCCACACCTTCCGCGCCCGTGCCCATGCCCGTACCCGCCCCGTCAGCGCCGCCGGCGCCGTCCGTCCCGGTCGCGCCCACCCCGGCGACCGGCTCGCTCTCGCCCGCCATCTATGCCCCCCTTTGCCACTGATCGCTGAACTATAAGCGCGCCCCCGGACCCCGCGGGAGGGCTGTGGACAACGCCCTGTGGACAACCCCCGTGGCCACCCCCGGCGGGCGACCCCCGTGGCCCCCCCCCGGTGAGCGACCCCCGGCGGGCGGCCCCCGTGGCCCCCCCGGCGGGCAACCCCCCGGTGGGCCACGCGGACGGGCCAAAACGCCGAAGGGGCGCCGCACCGGTGACCCGGTGCGGCGCCCCTCACGGTCGCGCGACGGCTAGTGCACGCCGCCCATCAGCGGCTGGACCCGCTTGCGGAACATCAGGATCGCGACACCGCCCAGCACGGCGATGGCGCCCTGGCTCGCGAACCACCACTCCGTGTCGGTCGGCGCGCCGACCAGCTGCAGCAGCGAGATCACGGACGAACCGGCGGTCACGGCGAGGAACCAGACGCCCATCATCTGCGAGGCGTACTTGGCCGGGGCCAGCTTCGTCGTGAGGGACAGGCCGACGGGGGAGAGGGTCAGCTCACCCACGGTCTGGATCAGGTACACCGACGCGAGCCACAGCGGGGTGACCTTCACGCCGCCCGCCGACGCGGTCTGCGCCAGCATCATCACGAAGAAGGAGCTGCCGATCAGGAGCAGACCGGTGGCGAACTTGCTCAGCGTGCTGGGCTCCTTGCCCCGGCGGGACAGGGCCACCCACAGCCAGGCGAAGACCGGCGCGAGCGCCATCACGTAGAGCGGGTTCAGCGACTGGAACCAGCTCGACGGGAAGTCGAGCCCGAACAGCGTGTTCGCGGTGTTGTCCTTGGCGAACAGGGTCAGCGTGGAACCGGTCTGGTCGTAGATCGCCCAGAACGCGGCGGCGGCCACGAAGAACCAGGCGTACGCCGACATGCGGGACCGCTCGACGGGCTCCAGGTCGGTGTCGCGGCGCACCTTGACCAGGTAGTACGTCGGCAGGGCCAGGCCCAGGATGGTCAGCGGCCACAGCACCCAGTCGATGGTGAACTGGCCGCTCAGGCCGACCAGGCCGTAGGCGGCGGCGGCCACGGCCAGCCAGATCAGGCCGCGCTTGAGGACACCGGCGCGCTCGGCGGGCGTCAGCGGGGCCGGAACCTCGTTCGACTCGGGCGCCAGGCTGCGGAAGCCGAAGAAGTAGAAGAGCAGGCCGAGACCCATGCCCACACCGGCCATGGCGAAGCCGAGGTGCCAGTTGACCGTCTGGCCGACGAGGCCGATGGTCAGCGGGGCGGCGAAGGCACCGAGGTTGATGCCCATGTAGAAGATCGTGAAGCCGCCGTCACGGCGCGGGTCGTTCTTGTCCCGGTAGAGGTGGCCGACCATCGTGGAGATGTTGGCCTTCAGCAGGCCGGAGCCCGCCGCGATGAACGCCAGACCGAGGAAGAACGACGCCTCCATCGGCAGGGCCAGCAGGAAGTGGCCGATCATGATGATCGTGCCGGAGATGGCCACCGTCTTGCGGGCGCCCCACACGCGGTCGCCGAACCAGCCGCCCGGCAGGGCGAGCAGGTACACCATCGCGTTGTACACCGAGTAGATGGCGATGGCCGTGGCGTCCTCGAAACCGAGACCGCCGTCGGCCGCCTTGGCCGACAGGTACAGCACGAGCAGGGCGCGCATGCCGTAGTAGCTGTAGCGCTCCCACATCTCGGTCATGAAGAGGTAGGCCAAGCCGCGGGGGTGGCCGAGGAAGGTCTTCTCGTAGGCCGGGGTACCGGTCGAGTCCTTCGTCAGGCTGGACGCCATGGTCGATCCTTGTTCGTTCGGGACGCGTGTCGCCTCGTGGGCGACCCGCGCCCGCTCCGGGCGGCCGGCACCGGGACGGCGCGGGCCGTACCGGTGTCCACGCCCCGCCGCGCGCGACGAGTGTCGCGCCGCGGAGCCCGGCCCACAGGTCATTCCTTCGCCGAGCAGAAAAGAGACCTTTGGTGCGTCAACGAGTGAAGCCGCCAAAGGTCCCCGATTACCACTTCGAGCGTCTCGCCACCATACGCCACGACAGTGCGGCATATGGAAGGACTTGAGAGATGGATCACAGGGATCGCTGGAACCGCGGCCGCACTTTCAAAGGTCATTGTCAGGATCGCACCTCGGACCCCCAGGCCGTAACGATCTTGACCTGATCCCCCCACGACCCACACGTCCTGCGGACTACCATCACTGCATGACGCGTGTACTGCTCGCCGAGGACGACGCATCCATCTCGGAGCCCCTCGCCCGCGCCCTGCGGCGGGAGGGGTACGACGTCGAGGTGCGGGAGGACGGACCCAGCGCGCTCGACACGGGACTGCAGGGCGGCGTCGACCTCGTCGTCCTGGACCTGGGCCTGCCCGGCATGGACGGCCTGGAGGTCGCCCGGCGGCTGCGCTCGGAGGGGCACACGGTGCCGATCCTCGTCCTGACGGCCCGCGCCGACGAGGTCGACACGGTCGTCGGACTGGACGCCGGCGCCGACGACTACGTCACCAAGCCGTTCCGCCTCGCCGAGCTGCTCGCCCGCGTACGGGCCCTGCTGCGGCGCGGCTCCGCCGAGCCCGCCCCGCAGCCCGCGACGCACGGCGTCCGCATCGACGTCGAGTCGCACCGCGCCTGGATGGGCGACGAGGAGCTGCAGCTCACCGCGAAGGAGTTCGACCTGCTGCGCGTCCTGGTCCGCGACGCGGGCCGGGTCGTCACCCGCGACCAGCTGATGCGCGAGGTGTGGGACACCACCTGGTGGTCGTCGACCAAGACGCTCGACATGCACATCTCATGGCTGCGCAAGAAGCTCGGCGACGACGCGGCGAACCCGCGCTACATCGCCACCGTCCGGGGCGTCGGCTTCCGCTTCGAGAAGAGCTGAGGCGACCTCTCCGTGCGCCGCCGCCTGATCAGCTCCACGCTCGCCGTCGTCCTGGTCGTCATCGCCGTCTTCGGCGTCTCCCTGGTCATCGTGGAGACCCGGACGATCACCAGCAGCGCCCAGGAGAGCGTCGACTCGGAGGCGCTGCGGCTCGCCAGCATCGTGGACAGCCGGCTCATCAGCGGCGAGCGCGTCGACCCGGACATCCTGTCCGACCACAGCGGCGCCGAGCGGTACGCCCGCATCGAGATCCCCGGCAGCCCCCGCATCGAAGTCGGCGACCGCCCCGACGGCGGTGTCATCCGGGGCACGGCGGTGGGGGAGCACGGCGAGAAGGTCACCGTCGAGGAGTCCCGCTCGTCCATCACCCGCGAGGTCGGCCGCACGATGCTGATCATCGCCGCCGTCGCGCTGCTCGCCGTCGTGGCGGCCGTCCTCCTCGCCGTACGTCAGGCCAACCGGCTCGCGTCCCCGCTGACCGACCTCGCCGAGACCGCCGAGCGGCTGGGCTCCGGCGACCCGCGGCCCCGGCACCGCCGCTACGGGGTGCCCGAGCTGGACCGCGTCGCCGACGTGCTGGACGCCTCGGCGGAGCGCATCGGGCGGATGCTCACCGCCGAGCGGCGCCTCGCCGCCGACGCCTCCCACCAGCTGCGCACACCGCTGACCGCGCTGTCGATGCGGCTGGAGGAGATCGCTGTCACCGACGACCTGGACACCGCGCGCGAGGAGGCGACGATCGCGCTCGCCCAGGTGGAGCGGCTCACGGACGTGGTGCAGCGGCTGCTGACCAACTCCCGGGACCCCCGCACCGGCTCCGCCGTCGCCTTCGACCTGGACGAGGTCGTCAAGCAGCAGATCGAGGAGTGGCGCCCGGCCTACCGCAGCGCGGGCCGCGCGATCGTACGGTCGGGGAAGACCGGCCTGCGGGCGGTGGGCACACCCGGCGCGGTCGCCCAGGTGCTGGCCGCGCTGATCGAGAACTCGCTGATGCACGGCGGCGGCACCGTCGCGCTGCGCACCCGCGTCACCGGCAACCAGGTGGTCGTCGAGGTGACCGACGAGGGGCCGGGCGTCCCGGCGGACCTCGGCGCGCGGATCTTCGAGCGGACCATCAGCGGCCGCAACTCCACGGGCATCGGCCTGGCCGTGGCCCGCGACCTCGCGGAGGCGGACGGCGGCCGACTGGAGCTGGCGCAGCTGAAGCCGCCGGTGTTCGCGCTGTTCCTCAGCCGCGAGACCGTACGCAAGGACGAGGCCGTACGCCGGGACGAGACGCCGTCCCCCCGTCCCATCCGCTGACGGCCGGACTCCCGCCCGGTCCGGCCGGTGTCAGCGGCGGCCCGCCGGGGCGGCCGGGGTGGGGGAGTCCTGCGGGCGGCGCTGCACCAGAACCGTCGCGGACGCGGCCGGGGCGCCGTCGTCGCCCTCCGCGTCCGCCGATCCCTTCTCCCCGCCGGTCTCCGGGGTGTCCGGAAGCGTCCGGAAGACCCATGTGCGGTACGACCAGAACCGGAACAGGGTGCCGACGCCGATTCCGAAGAACTTGAAGAAGTTGTTCTGCAGCGGGCTGTCCCAGCCGAAGCCGTACGTCGCCGCGTACAGGATTCCGTTCTCGATCACCATTCCGGCCGCGCTGAACGCGAAGAACAGCGTCGCCTCACGCGTGCGGCCCGTCTTGTCCCGGTCCCGGTAGGTGAAATAGCGGAAACCGACGTAGTTGCAGGCGATGGCGATGACCGTGGCCAGCAGACTGGCGCGGACGACCTGCAGCTCCGTGGTCTGGCGCAGCAGGTTGAACGCGCCCATGTTCACCAGCACGCCGATTCCGCCGACGAGACCGAATTTCGCTATCTCCCGGACGAGCTGTTCCAGCCGCACCCGAAGGGCGCTCTGTTCCGTCATATTGATCGTTTCAGTCCCGTCCGCGGTCATGTGCGTCAACCCCGTCATGCTAACCATCACCCGGTCGGGACGCGCGGGTATGCGAGGCCCCGGAGACCCCCGCCGGGCGGCCACCGTCACGCCAAGCGACGGGCGGCGGATACGCTAGGAGGGTGACGTTCCCGGTAGTCGGCATGGTCGGCGGCGGTCAGCTCGCCCGCATGACCCACGAGGCGGGTATCCCCCTCGGCATCAGATTCAGGCTTCTCAGTGACACGCCGCAGGACTCCGCGGCCCAGGTCGTGAACGACGTCGTCATCGGCGACTACCGCGACCTGGACACGCTGCGTGACTTCGCACGCGGCTGCGACGTGATCACCTTCGACCACGAGCATGTGCCCACCGAGCACCTCAGGGCTCTGGAGGCGGACGGCATCCCCGTCCGCCCGGGCCCCGACGCGCTGGTGCACGCCCAGGACAAGGGGGTGATGCGCGCGAAGCTCGACGCGATCGGCGCCCCCTGTCCCCGCCACCGCATCGTGAAGGACCCGGCCGACGCGGCGGCGTTCGCCGCCGAGGGCGGGGGCTTCCCGATCATCCTCAAGACGGTGCGCGGCGGCTACGACGGCAAGGGCGTGTGGTTCGTCCGCTCCGAGGAGGACGCCCGCGACCCGTTCCTCGCCGGGGTGCCCGTCCTCGCGGAGGAGAAGGTCGACTTCGTACGGGAGCTCGCGGCGAACGTCGTCCGCTCCCCGCACGGCCAGGCCGTCGCCTACCCGGTCGTCGAGTCCCGCCAGGTCGACGGCGTGTGCGACACGGTCATCGCCCCCGCGCCCGGCCTGCCCGAGGAGCGCGCCCTGGAGGCCCAGCGCCTCGCCCTGCGCATCGCGGACGAGCTCGGCGTCGTCGGCCACCTCGCGGTCGAGCTCTTCGAGACCCGCGACGGCCGCATCCTCGTCAACGAGCTGGCGATGCGCCCGCACAACTCCGGCCACTGGACCCAGGACGGCGCCGTCACCTCGCAGTTCGCCAACCATCTGCGGGCCGTCCTCGACCTGCCGCTCGGCGACCCGCGGGCCCGCGCCCGCTGGACGGTCATGGCGAACGTCCTCGGCGGCGACTACCCGGACATGTACCAGGGGTATCTCCACTGCATGGCCCGCGACCCGCAGCTCAAGATCCACATGTACGGCAAGGACGTGAAGCCCGGCCGCAAGGTGGGCCACGTCAACACCTACGGCGACGACCTGGACGACGTGTTGGAGCGCGCCCGCCACGCCGCCGACTACCTGCGAGGAACGATCGTTGAGTAACGCACCCGCGCCTCTCGTCGGCATCGTCATGGGCTCCGACTCGGACTGGCCCGTGATGGAGGCCGCCGCCCAGGCCCTCGACGAGTTCGAGATCCCGTACGAGGTCGACGTCGTCTCCGCGCACCGCATGCCCCGCGAGATGGTCGCGTACGGCGAGCAGGCCGCCGACCGCGGCCTCAAGGCGATCATCGCCGGGGCCGGCGGCGCCGCGCACCTGCCCGGCATGCTCGCCTCCGTGACGCCGCTGCCGGTCATCGGCGTGCCCGTGCCGCTGAAGTACCTGGACGGCATGGACTCGCTGCTGTCCATCGTGCAGATGCCGGCCGGCGTGCCGGTCGCCACGGTCTCCGTGGCCGGCGCCCGCAACGCCGGGCTGCTCGCGGCCCGCATGCTCGCCGCGCACGACGCGGACCTGCTGGCCCGCATGAAGGAGTTCCAGCAGGACCTGAACGACCAGGCCACGGAGAAGGGCAAGCGTCTGCGGGCCAAGGTCGAGGGTTCGGCGTCCTTCGGTTTCGCGAAGTGACGGGGGCGGCGCCCGCGGCGGGCGGGGCACCGGTGAGCGGCGGCACCCCGGCGGCCGGTACGGCTCCGGCCGGCGGCGTGCGGGACCTGGACGCGGCGCGCGAGCTGCTCGCCGAGTTCCCCGTCGTCGACGGCCACAACGACCTGCCGTGGGCGCTGCGCGAGAAGGCCGGGTACGACCTGGACCGCCTCGACGTGGCCGCCGACCAGACCGGCCGCCTCCACACGGACCTGCCCCGGCTGCGCGCCGGGGGCGTGGGCGCCCAGTTCTGGTCGGTGTACGTCCGCAGCGACATGGCCGGCGACGACGCGGTCAGCGCGACCCTGGAGCAGATCGACTGCGTCGACCGGCTGCTGGAGCGCCACCCGGCGGAGCTCGCCGCGGCGCTGACCGCCGACGACATGGAGGCGGCGCGGGCCCGGGGCCGCATCGCGTCCCTCAAGGGGGCCGAGGGCGGCCACTCCATCAACAACAGCCTCGCCACCCTGCGCGCCCTGTACGCGCTGGGCGTGCGCTACATGACCCTCACCCACAACGACAACATCGCGTGGGCGGACTCGGCGACCGACGTGCCGCGGGTCGGCGGCCTGTCGGCGTTCGGCCGCGAGGTGGTCCGCGAGATGAACCGCCTGGGCATGCTGGTGGATCTGTCGCACGTGGCGGCGACGACGATGCGGGACGCGCTCGACACCAGCGAGGCGCCGGTGATCTTCTCGCACTCGTCGTCCCGCGCGGTCTGCGACCATCCGCGCAACATCCCCGACGACGTACTGGAGCGGCTGCCCGCCAACGGGGGCGTCGCGATGGCCACGTTCGTACCGAAGTTCATCCTGCCCGAGGCGGTGGAGTGGACGGCCCGCGCCGACGAGAACCTGCGGGCGCACGGCTTCCACCACCTCGACACCTCGCCCGAGGCGATGCGGCTGCACGCCGCGTTCGAGGAGGCGCACCCGCGGCCGGTCGCCACGGCCGCGACGGTCGCGGACCACCTCGACCACATGCGGGAGGCCGCCGGGATCGACCACATCGGCATCGGCGGGGACTTCGACGGCACGGCGTTCACGCCGGAGGGCCTGGACGACGTGTCGGGCTACCCGAACCTGATCGCGGAGCTGCTGGCCCGCGGCTGGTCCCGCACGGACCTGGCGAAGCTGACCTGGCACAACGCGGTCCGGGTCCTGCGGGACGCGGAGGCGGTGGCGCGGGACGTGGCTGCCCGCCGGGGGCCGTCCACGGCCACCCTCACCACCCTCGACGCCTAACCCCCCAGGGCCCTCCAGGGCACCAGGGGTCGACGCGCCGGAGAGGCGCCCCGCAGGGGGGCCGGGGGTCGACGCGCCGGGGAAGGCGCCCCGCAGGGGGCGTCAGGCTCGGGGGCGGCCCATCGCGCGGAACGTCCACCCCGCGGCACGCCACCGCTCCGCGTCCAGCGCGTTGCGCCCGTCCAGGATGATCCGCGCGTTGACGACCTCGCCCAGCTCCTCCGGGTCCACCTCGCGGAACTCGCGCCACTCCGTCAGGTGCAGCACCACGTCGGCGCCCCGCACGGCCTCCAGCACGCTCTCCGCGTACCCGAGCGTCGGGAACACGCGGCGCGCGTTGTCCATGCCCTTCGGGTCGTAGACGGTGACCTGGCCGCCCTGGAGGTGGATCTGCCCGGCGACGTTCAGCGCGGGCGAGTCCCGCACGTCGTCGGAGTCCGGCTTGAACGCCGCGCCCAGCACCGCGACCCGCTTGCCGAGGAACGTCCCGTCCCCGAGCGCCTCGCGCGCCATGCCGACCATCTGGCTGCGGCGCCGCATGTTGATGGAGTCGATCTCCCGCAGGAACGTCAGCGCCTGGTCGGCGCCCAGCTCCCCGGCGCGGGCCATGAAGGCGCGGATGTCCTTGGGCAGGCAGCCGCCGCCGAAGCCGATCCCGGCGCGCAGGAACTTGGCGCCGATCCGCTCGTCGTAGCCGATGGCCTCCGCGAGCCTGGCGACGTCGCCGCCGGCGGCCTCGCAGACCTCGGCCATCGCGTTGATGAAGGAGATCTTGGTGGCGAGGAAGGAGTTCGCGGCGGTCTTCACCAGCTCGGCGGTGGGGAAGTCGGTCACGACGAACGGCGAGCCCTCGCCGACGGGCACCTCGTACACCTCGCGCAGGACCTTCTCGGCGCGCTCGCTCTCCACGCCGACGACGATCCGGTCTGGGTGGAGGGTGTCCTGGACGGCGAAGCCCTCGCGCAGGAACTCCGGGTTCCACGCCAGCTCCACGTCCGCGCCGGCGGGGGCGCGTTCGGCGAGGAGCCGCGAGAGGCGCTCGGCGCTGCCGACGGGGACGGTGGACTTGCCGACGACCAGGCACGGCTTCTTCAGGTGCGGGGCGAGCGCCCCGAAGGCGGCGTCGACGTACGTCATGTCGCAGCCGTACTCGCCGTGCTTCTGCGGCGTGTTCACGCAGACGAAGTGGACGTCGCCGAAGTCGGCGACCTCCTCCCACGAGGTGGTGAAGCGCAGCCGCCCGGTCGAGCCCTCGATCCCGGCGACGTGCTTGTACAGCAGCTCCTCGAGCCCCGGCTCGTACATGGGGACGCGGCCCTGCGAGAGCATCTCGATCTTCTCGGGGACGATGTCGAGCCCGAGGACCTCGAAGCCGATCTCCGCCATGGCCGCTGCGTGGGTGGCGCCGAGGTATCCGGTGCCGATCACGGTGATCTTCAGGGCCATGTGCGCTGCTCCAGTGCTGTACGTGCCGGGAATGCGAACCGAGCATAGTCGTCAGGCGCGCGGGGCAGGCATCCGGCGGCGCGTCGGCTGTCAGCAAGCTCACGTGATCCTCACATATGCCGGAACGGCCGCCGCCCACTAAAATTCGGGTTACTTAACGGTAGTTAGCACCGCAGCCCAGGGGAGTGAGACAGACATGGCGGGAACGCCTGACTTCGACCTGTACCGCCCGTCCGAGGAGCACGACATGCTCCGGGACACCGTCCGCTCGCTCGCCGAGGCCAAGATCGCGCCGTACGCCGCCGCGGTCGACGAGGAGGCCCGCTTCCCGCAGGAGGCGCTGGACGCGCTCGTCTCCTCCGACCTGCACGCGGTGCACGTGCCCGAGACGTACGGCGGCGCGGGTGCGGACGCCCTCGCGACCGTGATCGTCATCGAGGAGGTGGCCCGCGTCTGCGCGTCGTCCTCCCTGATCCCGGCCGTGAACAAGCTGGGCTCGCTGCCGGTCGTCCTCTCCGGCTCCGAGGAGCTGAAGAGCAAGTACCTGGGCCCGCTCGCCAAGGGCGACGCGATGTTCTCGTACTGCCTGTCGGAGCCCGACGCGGGCTCGGACGCGGCCGGCATGAAGACGAAGGCCGTCCGCGACGGCGACCACTACGTCCTCAACGGCGTGAAGCGCTGGATCACCAACGCGGGCGTCTCCGAGTACTACACGGTCATGGCCGTCACCGACCCCGAGAAGCGCTCCAAGGGCATCAGCGCCTTCGTCGTGGAGAAGTCCGACGAGGGCGTCTCCTTCGGCGCCCCGGAGAAGAAGCTCGGCATCAAGGGCTCCCCGACCCGCGAGGTCTACCTCGACAACGTCCGCATCCCCGCCGACCGCATGATCGGCGCGGAGGGCACCGGCTTCGCGACGGCGATGAAGACCCTGGACCACACCCGCATCACCATCGCGGCCCAGGCCATCGGCATCGCGCAGGGCGCCCTCGACTACGCCAAGGGCTACGTCCAGGAGCGCAAGCAGTTCGGCAAGGCCATCGCCGAGTTCCAGGGCGTGCAGTTCATGCTCGCCGACATGGCGATGAAGCTGGAGGCGGCCCGCCAGCTCACCTACGCGGCAGCGGCCAAGTCCGAGCGCGTCGACGGCGACCTGACCTTCTTCGGCGCGGCGGCCAAGTGCTTCGCCTCCGACGTCGCGATGGAGATCACCACGGACGCGGTCCAGCTCCTCGGCGGCTACGGCTACACCCGCGACTACCCGGTCGAGCGCATGATGCGCGACGCCAAGATCACCCAGATCTACGAGGGCACGAACCAGGTCCAGCGCATCGTCATGGCCCGCAACCTCCCGTAACCCCTCTCGCGCACGGCCCCCGGCAGCCCCACGGCCGCCGGGGGCCGTCGCCGTTCCGTCCGAGACCCGGGGGCCGTCGGGACCGCGGGCAGCAGCAGGAGCACCAGGCCGCACAGGAGCACCAGGCCGCACGGGAGGACGAGCGCCCCCCCACGAGGCGGTAGCCGGTCGCGGTGATCCAGCGGTCCGGGGCGTCGAGGGACCCCGCCGCCTGGGCGCGCAGCTCGTGATGGGAAGGCCCCCGGCGCCTGGGCGCGGCGGGGGCCTTCCGTACCGGGAGCGGGGTCAGGCCGCCGTGCGGACCGGGGGGCGGCGGCTGGCGATGACCTTCTTCGCCAGGCTCCGCGGGCTCGTCAGGAAGCCGTAGCCCCACGACATGTGCATCGTCGCCAGGGCCACCGGGATCTGCAGGCGGGCCTTCAGCGGCAGGCCCTTGCCCGCCGGGATGGAGCCCAGGGTGATCGCCGCCAGGTAACCGCCCGGCACGACGAAGCCGAGCGGGGTGAGCGTCGCGCCCACCACGAGGCCCGCCGCGATGGCGCAGACGGCGGTCGGCGGGGCCAGGTAGCGCAGGTTGATGGAGCCCTGGTGGTAGCGGGCCACCACGTGGCGCCAGCGCCCGTAGTCCTTGTACTGCTTCGCCAGTGCCCGCACCGAGGGCCGGGGCCGGTACCGCACGCGCAGCTCGGGCGAGAACCAGATCAGCCCGCCCGCCTCGCGGATGCGGAAGTTCAGCTCCCAGTCCTGCGCCCGGATGAACTCCTCGTTGTACCCGCCCTGCTGCTCCAGCGCCTCGCGCCGGAACACGCCCAGGTACACCGTCTCCGCCGGACCGGCCTCGCCGCCGGTGTGGAAGGCGGCGTTGCCCACGCCGATCCGGGACGTCATCGCGGCGGCGACGGCGTGCTCCCAGGCGTTCTCGCCCTCGGCGTGCATGATCCCGCCGACGTTCTGCGCGCCGGTCTCCTCCAGCAGGCGCACCGCCGTCGCGATGTAGTTCGGCGACAGCATGCCGTGGCCGTCGACGCGCACCACGATCGGATGGCGCGACGCCTTGATCGCCGCGTTCAGCGCGGCTGGCGTGCGGCCCGTGGGGTTGGGCACGGTGTGGACGCGCGGGTCCTCGCGGACCAGCTCGGCGGCGATCTCGTCGGTGCGGTCCGTGGACGGGCCGAGCGCGATCACCACCTCCATCTCGCCGTCGTACTCCTGGTCGAGGATGTGACGGACCGCGTCGCGAAGATGCCGCTCCTCGTTGAGGACCGGCATGATCACGGAGACCGGGGGCAGGGGCATGGCTCCTCGGAGGTACGTAAGGACGTCCCGTGGCGCGACAGCCTCGGGGGCGCGGGGCGAACCCGGCGGGCGGACAGCAGTAACGCCCGCCACGTTACCGCGAACGGGGGACACCGATGCGACCCGCCCGGCCGGTGCGACGGGTCGCTGATCGTATGGGCCTACTGTGACGGTCCCCCCATTCGCCCGCGGAGGTGTCCCTCGTGCCCACGCCGCCCCGCCGACCCGCCCGCCAGGTCCCCCGGCCGCCGGCCCCCGGCGCGAGACGGCCGGCGGGCGGGGGAGGCCAGCCGTCCACCCCGGGGCCGCCCGCCCCGGTGGCCCGGCAGGCGGCACGGCGCACACCCCAGGCACGCACGCCCCAGGCGCGCACCCCGCAAGGTCGCACGCCGCAGGGGCGCACGCCCCAGGCGCGTACACCTCAGGGACGCACGCCCCAGACCGGGGCGTCGCGGCGGCAGCCGCCCGGCCGGCCGCCCCACCCGCCCCGGCGACCGCGCCGCCGCCGGGGCCGGTGGGCCGCGCGGATGGCGACCGCCCTGTCCGTGCTGGTCCTCGCCGCAGGCGGCATCGGCCACGCCGTCGTCACCAGCCTCGACACCGGCATCGGGCGCGTCGACGCCTTCAAGGACATGAAGAACCGCCCCACGCCCGGCCACGGCACCAACATCCTGCTCGTCGGCACCGACGGCCGGGACAAGGTCAGCCCGGCCGACAAGGCCCGCTACCGGCTCGGCGGCACGCCCTGCAACTGCACGGACACGATCATGCTGGTCCACATCTCCGAGGACCGTAAGCGCGCCAGCCTCGTCTCCCTGCCCCGCGACTCGTACGCCGAGCTGCCCGAGCACACCGACGCCACCACCGGCGAACGCCACGACGGCCACCCGGTGAAGCTGAACGCCGCCTACGCCGAGGGCGGGGCCAACCTCACCGTCCGCACCGTCGAGCGGATGACCGGTGTGAAGATCGACCACTACCTGGAGGTCGACTTCACCAGCTTCATGCGCACCGTCGACGCCGTCGGGGGCGTCCGGATCTGCACCGCCCGGCCCATGAAGGACTCGCACACCGGACTCGACCTGCCCGCCGGGACCCACACCCTCGACGGCGGCCGGGCCCTGCAGTACGTCCGCTCCCGCCACGTCGACGGGGCGTCCGACCTGGGCCGCATGGAGCGGCAGCAGCGGTTCGTCGCCGCGCTCATCGACCGGGCGGCGGGCAGCGGCGCGCTGCTCAACCCGGTGCGGTTCCGCCAGGTCCTGGACGCGATGGCCGGCTCCGTCCGCGCCGACCGGGGCTTCGGCACGGAGCAGATGCTGGCCCTGGCCAAGGCGATGCGCGGCTTCACCACCGCCTCGTCCGAGTTCACCTCCGTGCCGGTCGCCGCGACGGCGGTGCGGATCGAGGGCATCGGCTCCACGGTGAAGTGGGACGCGCCGCGGGCGCAGGAGCTGTTCGCCGCCCTGCGCGAGGACCGCCCCCTGGCCACCCGCCCCGCCAGGGCGGAGCCGAAGCGCGCGGTCGTGGACGTGCCGCCGGGGAAGATCCGGGTGCAGGTGTACAACGGCACGGCGGTGCGGGGCCTGGGCGCCCGGGTGGACGCCGCGCTCCGCGCGACGGGCTTCGACACGACCCGCGCCCCCGCCAACGCCGACCGGCGGGACACCGCGCACACCGTGGTCCGGTACGACCCGCGCTGGGACCGCTCGGCGAAGTCCCTAGCGGCCGCCCTGCCGGGCGCCCGCCTGCGGCCCGTCACGGGACAGGGGCCGCTGATGAAGGTGACGGCGGGCTTGGACTTCACGGCGGTACGGCCGGTGCGCGCCGAGGCCGGGCCCGAGGCGCACCCGTCGGGCAAGCCGGGGGCGAGGACCGGCGACCAGGTCGTCTGCCCCTGAGCCCGCCGGGCCCCGGACCGGGCCCCCGGAGCCGCCGGGGCCGTGCGGCCGCCGAGGTCCGGCCCCGGCGGCCCCGGCGCGCCTCAGTCGTCGATGCCCTCCGCCGCCCGGCGCTCGCGCAGCTCCTTGATGGCGCGGCGGCGGGCCAGCCGGTGGGTGCGGCGGATCTGGGCCTCCTGGTAGCGCCGCTTGTCGCGCTCCGTCTCCGGGATCACCGGCGGTACGGGACGGGGCTTGCCGTCCGCGTCGACGGCGGCGAACACCAGGTACGCCGAGCCGACCTGCGTGGCCGGGGTGGACTCGTTCCACCGCTCGGCCAGCACCCGCACACCGACCTCCATCGAGGACCGGCCGGTCCAGTTGACCTGCGCCTTCACATGGACGAGGTCACCGACGCGGACCGGCTCCAGGAACACCATCTCGTCCATGGACGCGGTCACCGCGGGTCCGCCGGAGTGGCGTCCGGCGACCGCGCCCGCCGCGTCGTCCACCAACTTCATGATCACGCCGCCGTGCACCGTGCCGAGCAGATTCGTGTCGTTGCCCGTCATGATGTGGCTGAGCGTGGTGCGGGACGCCGAGGTCGGCTTGCCCTCGGGGATGGCCTGGTCTGTCATGCCCTCCACCATATGCCCGGAGTCGGGAAGGTCCGCATTGCATCAGCTTCGCTACAGCGGAGCCCCGATTTCCCACCCGCCCTGTAAGGGCGCCGCGGGTGCCCGGCACACTGTTGCGCATGAATGACTGGCCTGAAGGATGGTCCGGCGGCCGTGACGGGCGTCACGGCCGCGGCAGCGCCGACGCCCAGCCCGAGGGCGCCCGCGTGATGCCCCACGTACGGCCCGGCTCCGTACCGCCGCAGCAGCGGCAGGGGTACGACGACGTGGCCGGCCACGCCGCCGCGCCGTATGACAGCGGCTACAACACGGGCCAGGTCTACGGCGTCCAGCGCGGGGGCCGCGGCGGGGGCCCGGGCGGTCCCGGAGGCGGCGGCCACGGCCCCGGCACGCCGCCCTCGCCGTCGTACAGCCCCGGCGCGCGCCCCGCGCCGGACTGGGGCCGCCGGATCAAGGTCGGCGCCATCACACTCGCCGTGGCTGTCGTGGCCACGACGATCGGCACGTACTTCTGGGCCGACGGCAAGATGCGCCGCGAGGTGGACCTCGCCAAGGTCATCGAGCGCCCGCAGGAGGGCGACTGCACCACGTACCTCATCGTCGGCTCGGACAGCCGCGAGGGCATGACCGCCGAGGACAAGAAGCGCCTGCACACCGGCTCCGCCGACGGCAAGCGCACCGACTCGATGATGATCCTCGCCGCGTGCAGCGGCGGGAACACGATGATCTCCCTGCCGCGCGACTCCGATGTGGAGATCCCCACGTTCGTCGGCTCCGAGTCCGGCAAGACGTTCAAGGGCACCGGCCGCCGCGTGAAGCTGAACGCCGCGTACGCCGAGGACGGCCCCGAGCTGCTCGTCCGCACCGTCGAGCACAACACGGGGCTGCGCATCGACCACTACGCGGAGATCGGCTTCGCCGGCTTCGCCAACATCGTGGACGCGCTCGGCGGCGTCGAGCTGACCATCGAGAAGGGCTTCAAGGACAAGAAGTCCGGCGCCGACTTCCAGGCCGGCAAGCAGACCCTCGACGGCGAGCAGGCCCTCGCCTTCGTCCGCACCCGGTACGCCTTCGCCGAGTCGGACCTGGCGCGGACGAAGAACCAGCAGAAGTTCCTCGCCGCGCTCGCCAACCAGGCGGCGACGCCGGGCACGGTCCTCAACCCGTTCAAGCTGTACCCGACGCTCGGCGCCGGCCTCGACACGCTCATCGTCGACAAGGACATGTCGCTGTTCGACCTCGCCGAGATGTTCTTCGCGATGAAGAGCGTCAACGGCGGCGACGGCAGGTCGATGAACATGCCCGTGTCGGGCAGCCGCGGCGGCAACCTCGTCTGGGACAAGGCGAAGGTCAGGGAGCTGGTGCGGCAGATCCAGAACGACGAGAAGGTCACCGTCACCGAGAAGTGACCTACGGCGGTACGCGAAAGGGCGGGGCCGGCCACCGCACGGGTGGCCGGCCCCGCCCTTTCCGCGTCCTACCAGCGGTACGGCTTGTACACGTCCATGCACTCGGCCTTCGCGCCGTTGGAGTTCTCGGCGTCCGGCGGCAGGTCGCCCGCTTTGGGCGAGTCCTGCTTCGGGAAGGTGTCGCCCTCGCGCCAGTCACCGCCGACCGTCAGCGTCAGCCCGTCCACGTCGGCGGCGGCCCGCACCGCGCCGGCCGGCAGGCCGATCGCCTTCGCCACGGACAGCGCGTCCGCCTTGCCCTGCGCGCCCGCCGACTCCGGGTAGGCGAGCAGCGTCTCCGCCTTCGGCGCCGTCGTCTGGGAGGCGGTGGCCCGCGTGAAGCCCTTGGCACGCAGCGCGTCCTTGATGCTGCCGGCGCGGCCCCTCACCGCGTACTGCCCGTCCACACCGGTGCCGTTGACGACCGTCACGGCGAGCGAGGCGGGCGCCGCGGCGGGCGGACCGGGGTCCTTCGGCGCGGCGGACGGCTTCTTCCCGCCGGCCGGGCCGCCGTTGGCGTCGAAGGGGATGTCCTCGCGGAGCATCTTCCAGATCTGCTGCGCCGACTTCTGGGCGGGCAGCAGATGGGCCCGGTTCTGGTGGTCCTCGACCGTCGGCAGCGTCGTCATGGTGATGCGGTTGACGGGGACGTCCTTCAACTCCATGGCCAGGTCGAAGAGGTCCTGCACGGTGCCCAGTTCGTCGGAGACCTGGAGCGCCTTCGTCCCGGCCTCCGCCAGGTCCATGATGCGGCCGGTGTCCGTGAAGGCGTTCTGCTGCTTCAGCTGGCGCAGCATCGCGTTCATGTACATGTGCTGGGCCTTGGCGCGGCCCTGGTCGTTGAAGAAGGCGTGCCGGGTGCGCAGCCAGGCCAGTGCCTGCTCGCCCTTGATGTACGTCTCGCCCTCGCGCAGCTTCAGCCCGGAGCCGCCCTTGACCTGGGCGGTGGGCCGGTCCCACACGTTGTGCTTGACGCACACGGGGACGCCGCCGACCGCGTCGGCCATCCGCACGACGCCCGCGAAGTCGACCATCATCCAGTGGTCGATGTAGACGCCGGTCAGCTTCTCCCAGGTGGTGAGGGTGCAGCCGGGCCCGCCGCGCTGGAGCGACTCGGTGATGATCCGGTTGGTCGGCGGGAACTCCTCGCCCGTGGCGGCGTCCTTGCAGGCGGGTATGTCGACTCGGGTGTCGCGCGGGATGCTGACCACGGCGGCGCTCTTGCGGTCGGCCGAGACGTGCAGCAGCATCTGCACATCGCCGCGCGGCTTGTCGCCGACGGTGTCCTTGGCGCCGCCGAGGGCCAGGTTCTCCTTGGAGTTACGGCCGTCCGCGCCGATCAGCAGGATGTTGAGCGGGGTGTTGCCGGACGCGTCGGGAGCGGCCTTCTCCACGCCGCTGTCGCCGCCGCTGCGGCCGCCGCTGCGGATGTTGCCGTTGAGGTGCTCGATGTAGAGGTAGCCGGCGGCGGCCGTGGCGAGTATCAGCAGCGACACCACCGAGGCAACCCAGCGCAGCACCCGCCGCTTGCCGCCGCGCGCGCGCCGGGGCGGCCCGCCCGCCCTGCGGCGGCCGCCTCCCGCGCCGCGCCGCCGGGGCGCGGACGGTCTGCCCGGCCCGCCGTCGTCCTCCTCGTCCGGTGCGTCGCCCTCCGCGCGGCGGGCGGCCCTGCGCCCGGTGCCGGACGCGGCGCCCGCGCCCCTTCCCGTACCGCCGTCCGTGCCGTCGTGCGCGCCGGCGGCGCCGTGGCCGCCGGAACGGGCGTCGGCCTGGCCCGCCGTGTCGAGGCTGTCGTCCCAGCCCGTGTCACGGGCGCTTCGGGCGTGCGGGACGCCGTCCCGCGTCCCCTCCCCACGCACGCTGCTGTGTCCCACCCATGTCTCCCCTGGTGAATCAGGTCCGCGTCACTTCGCGCACACCTGCTTGTCCGCTGCTACCGCACCCTCCGGCGCCTTCGCCGGACCGGTGAGGGGCACACCCGCACCCTTGTAGTCCTTGCCGAGGGTGAGGGTCATCGGCTCGCGCTCCCCCGCGTCCGCCGTCCCCTGCTTCAGCGCCGTCGCGGGCAGGCCCATCAGGTCCGCGAGCGCGCGGGCCTGGTCCGCCTGGTTCGGCGCGAACTCCAGCGTCGTCTTGGCGATCTCCGCCGGAGCGTTGGCCTTGTTCGTCGACTTCAGCACACCGGCCGAGTTCTGCAGCCAGTTGATGGTCGCCTGGGCGCCGCCGCGGATGCCGCTGCCGTTGTACACGTCGACGCGCACCTCGGACGGCTCGGCGCGGGGCCCCTTGAGCAGGGCCGCCTGCGCCGCCTTCTCGGCGTTCTTGGCGTCCTTCTCCTTCTGCTCGACCTCGCTGAGCGAGATGTCGTTCCGGATGATCGAGAAGAGCGGCTCGGCCTTCGCCTCGTTGAGGACGACCGTCGCCTTGATCCTCTCGTGGGGGTTGTCGAGGACCGGGACCGTGGCGAACGTGATGTTCTTCGGGTCGACCTTGGCGACCTCCATGCCCAGTTCCTGGAGCTTCTTGACGCTGCCTATGCCGTCGTCGACGGTGAGCGCCTTGGTGGCGGCGTCCGCGAGGTCCAGCAGCTTCGACGGGCTGGTCAGCGTCTCGCTCGACTTCATCTGGCGGAACATCGAGCCCATGAACTGCTGCTGCGTCTGGATGCGGCTCAGGTCGCTCTTGTTGCCGAACGCCTGGCGGGTGCGGACGAACGCCAGCGCCTGCTCGCCCTGGATGACGCTCTTGCCCTTGGGCAGGTCGAGGCCGGACTTCTTGTCCTTCACGGCCTGCTCGACGCACACCTCGACACCGCCGACCGCCGTCGACAGCGTCTTCACGGCGTTGAAGTCGACCATCATGAAGTGGTCGATGGGGACGCCGGTCATCTTGTGGACGGTGGCCATGGTGCAGCCGGGGTTGCGGTCCATCTGGCCGAGGCTGGTGTTGAAGCGCACCCCGCTCTGGGCGGGGATCGTCTTCTCCGTGCCGTCCTCCAGCCGGACCTTGCACTCGGGGATGTCGGTGATCAGGTCGCGGGGGATGGACAGGGCCGTGGCGTTCGTCCGGTCCTTCGACACGTGCAGCAGGATCGTGGTGTCGGCGTGGCCGGGGCTGTTCTTGTCGCCGTAGCCGGAGTTGCCGTCGCCGGTCCGCTTGTCGGTGCCGATGACCAGGATGTTGATGGCCTGGTCCTTCTTGAAGCCGCTGCCGCCGCCCGCGCCCGCGACGTCGATGGTGCTGAGGTTCCCGTCGAGCCGCTCGTACAGGTAGTAGGCGACACCGCCGGTGGCGAGCAGGGTGAAGGCCGTGACGCCGCCGGTCCACATCAGGACCTTCTTCGTACGGCTCTTCTTCTCCTTCGCCTTGCCCCTGCGCCGCCCGCCGGCGGCCGCTGCGGCGGCCCTGCGCCCGCCGCCCTGCGCGGGGGGCTCGGCGGTGCGGCGCCTGCGCTGCCCGGGCACCTCCGGGGCGCGGCGGCGCGTACCGGACGGCGCCTCCTCGTCGGCCGCGGCCGGGGCGGACTCGGCCGCCTTGCGCGCGGCGCGGCGGCCCTGCGCGGGCGGCCCGGCCGGGCGGGACGCGGTTGACGGTGGCTGCCCAGCGGAGTGGTCCAGTCGCAGTTCGTAGTTACCGGTCTGCGGGTTCAGTACCCACTGGTCGGCGGGGTCGATTTCCTCCGCCCCTCCACGGCTGTGCGCGTCCACGGTTGCCTGAATCCTCCGTCGGTGCCACGCGAGGCGCCCTCCCCCATCGGGCGCTCGGTCTTTCGATCCACGGGTGCGCGTCCTGCTCGGCCGCTCGCCCGGATCGCGTCACACTATCCGCCCAGTTCAACGCGGGTCGACGTCCGTGACAAATTCCACGGCACTTACAAGCGGGCATTCCGCCCAATCGTCATACTCCGCCGCCCTCATCACGACTTTCCTCACACCTCCCTCGTGGGTCCCGCCACGGTCCCGCCCCTTACGGGCACGCGCTCACGGCCGCGTTGGTTCCGGTGAAGGTGGGCACGGGCAGGGGGCTCGCGGCCCCCGACGGGCCCCCGCCGGGGCCGCGGTCCGGGCCGGCGCCGGGCGACGCGGTCGGCGCGGCCGGTGTCGAGGGCGTGGGCCCGTCACCCCGCTCGGGCGCCGGGATCACCGCCACCGGGGCGTCCGCCCGCAGCCGCTTGAACAGCCGCCCCGCGTCCGGCTGCACCAGTTCGTCCCGGTTCGGGTCGATGCGGTACGCCTTCCGAGGAACCGTCAGGAACTGCACCTTTTCGGTCGGTACGCTGCGCAGCCGCCGCGCCAGGTCGTACAGGTCCTTCAGGGAGTCGAGACCCGGGTCCGTGGTGAGCGACCTGGTGGCCGCGTCCAGCACCGGGTACAGCTTGGCCGGATTGAGCAGCACGCCGTTGCTCTGCATCTTCGTCACCAGCGCGCCGAGGAACTCCTGCTGCCGGTTCATCCGCTCGGTGTCGCTGCCGTCACCGAGCGACTTGCGGGCCCGTACGTACCCGAGGGCCTGCTCCCCGTCGAGCGTCTGCGGCCCGGCGGCGAGCCGCAGCCGGGCGTCCGGGTCGTCGATGGGCTCGCGCACGCACACCCGTACGCCGCCGACCGCGTTCACCATGTCCTTGAAGCCCCGGAAGTCGATCACCATGTGGTGGTCCACGCGGATGCCGGTCAGCTTCTCGACCGTACGGATCGTGCACGCCGTCCCGCCGACCTGGAAGGCCAGGTTGAACTGCGCGAAGCGGGGCGCCGACCGCTTGCCGCCGCGCGTGCGGCAGCCGGGGACGTCCACCATCAGGTCGCGCGGGATCGACACGGCCGTCACGCCGTGGCCGCGCGCCGACAGGTGCAGCAGGATCGTCGTGTCGGAGCGCTGCGTGCCCGGGTCCCGGCCGTACTCGGCGTTCTCCCCGGCCCGGGTGTCGGAGCCGATGAGCAGGATGTTCTCGCCGCCGCGCGGCACGGGCGCGGGGCGCTCGCTCTCGTACCGCCTCAGTTCGGCCAGCGCCGTCGTGTCGGTGGTGATGTTGCCGTCGAGCTTCCGGTACAGCCACCAGCCGGTCCCCGCCGCCGCGAGCACGACGACGGACGAGCCGAGCGCCGCCCGGCGCAGCCACGCCGGCCGGCGGGCGGCCGAGGTGCGCGGGTCCGGGGGAGTGCCGGCGGTGTCCGTCACGTCGTCAGTCCGTCCTTCGCAGGCGTCGGCGGCACCCGGGCCCCGCCGTCGCGGGTGCGGCGGCGAGGACCCGTGCGGGGGTGTGCGCCGGTGAGGCGTACGCCCGATGATGTACCGCCGGGGCCCCCGGGACCCGGCGGACTCGGCACGCCGTCCGCCGGACGGGTGGACCTCTCAGCCCTCGTCGGCCCGGTGCGTGACGCGCTCGCTCTCGATCCGCGCGGCCAGCGCATCCGGCGCGAGGCGCTCCGCGTGGCGGACCAGGACCACGGAACCGCCCGCCGCGAGCGGCGCGTACAGCCCGGCCGACACGCCCTCCCAGGAGTCCCAGGGCAGAGCGGACAGCAGCCGCGCACCGGGCCCGAGGCCGCGCCGCGCCGCGTCCTCGCGGGCCCGCTCGACCAGCCGCGCGCCCGTCAGCTCCGCACGGCGGCCGTCCGCCTCCCGTACGGCGAGGGCCGGGGCGTCCGGGTCGACGGGGACGTACGGGGCGAACCGGTCTCCCTGGCTCGGCACCTCGACCGCGTAGTCGTCGTACCCGGCGGGCGGTGCGGGGAAGCGGCGGCCCAGCGGGGCGAGCGACAGCGCGAGCCGGCCGCCCGTGCAGGCCAGCCCCTCCTGGAGCCGGTCCGGCCCGGCCACCACGTGGTCCGCGCCGGCCGGGTCGCCGTCCAGGTCGGCGACCACGCCCACCGACGCGCAGGCGATCAGCCAGACGGCGGTCTGCCAGTGCGCGGGCAGCAGCAGCGCCACCCGCTCGCCGGGCTCGGCGGAGAGCCCGTCCTGGAGCAGGTTCGCCGTCTTGGCCACCCAGTTGGCGAAGGTGGCCACGGAGAGTTCGACGCGCTCACCGGTGGCGTCGTCGTAGTACGTGACCAAGGGGCGTGCGGGGTCCGCGGCGAGCGCGGATCGCAGCAGGTCGGCAGGGGTGCGGTCGCTGGCGTTCACGCGGGAAAGCGTACGCGTGCGGGGTGGGCGCGGCGGGGCCGAGCGGGTGAACCGGTACTCCGGACGGGGCGATGGGGCGTCAGGAAAACCGAGAAGCGCAACTCCGGTGAAATGTCCAGTATCTGGCTATGCGTTCCATTCGAGTTCCCTTGATCGGCGTAGCGGTCGCGGTCGCCACCGCGTCCGGCTCCGTCCTCGCGCTGCCCCTGCCCCTGTCCGCGACGGCCGTCGCCGCGCCCGCGCCGGGCTCCGGTACGCCCGGCTCCGGTACGCCGGAACCCGGTGCTTCGGATGACGTGCCGGTCCCCGGCTCCACCCGTTCCCTGCCCCTCGTGCCGCTCGCCGGCCACGAGCGCAGCGCGGCTCCCGGCGCCCGCGCCGCCCAGGGCCTGCCGCGCCGGGACGTCGAACCGTTCTCGATGGTCGGCGTCGTCTGGGAGGAACCCCGCGCCGAACTGCACGGCACGGTCCAGGTGCGCACCCGGTCCGCCGCGACCGGCGCCTGGTCCCCCTGGCAGGACCTGGAGGTCCACCAGCACGACCACGCCGCCGACCCCGGTACGGCCGAGGCCGGTTCGGACGCGGTGCGCGGCGGGACCGCGCCGCTGTGGGTGGGCCCGTCGGACGGCGTCGAGGTGCGCGTACGGCCCGAGGCGCCCGACGAGCGCGGGGCGGCGCCGGCCCTGCCGCGCGGGCTGCGCGTCGAACTGGTCGACCCGGGCGACGTACCGGCCGCGAAGCCGGGACCGGGCGCGGCCGCGGGCAAGGCCTCCGGCACGGGTACGGCCTCCGGCACGGGTACGGCCTCCGGCACGGCGCGGGACGCGGGGGCGGGCGCCGAGCGGCCGGGCGCGGCGCCCGCGGACGACGCCCCGCACGACGACGGCGAGGCGGACGGGCCCGCCGACGACGGCACGGACACCCCCCAGCACCCGACGGCCGATGACCCGACGGCCGATGACCCGACGGCCGAGGACCCGACGGTCGAGGACCCGGCGGCCGAGACGCCCACCGACCCGACCGCGGCCGACCCCACGGCCCCCGACCCCGGCGCGGACCCGCCCGCCGGAACCGGCACGGACACGGACACGGACACCGGCACGGACACCGGCACCGACCCGGCGGCCGACACCGCCGACCCGGCCGACGACACCACCGGATCCGACACCGACGAGAGCCCCGCCGGACCCGCGGACGCGGGCCAGGGCGCCCCCGCCGCCGCGCTGACCGCGGAGGAGTCCGCCGCTTCGGCCGTCAACGCCGACCTGGCCTCCATCGGCGCCACCGAGATCCCGGCCCTCACCAAGGCCCAGACGGAAGAGGCCCTCGCCGACACGCTCGCCGACGCCGGCGCCGACTCGGCAGCCGGCTCCGAGGCGACCACGGCCGCCGCCAAGCCGTACATCGGCCCGCGCCCGCGCATCGTCACCCGCAAGGGCTGGGGCGCCGACGAGAAGCTGCGCGAGGCGAACTTCCTGTACACGAAGTCCGTCCAGGCGGCGTTCGTCCACCACAGCGCGACCGGCAACAACTACACGTGCGCCCAGGCGCCCTCCGTCCTGCGCGGCATCTACCGCTACCACGTGCAGAGCATGGGCTGGCGCGACCTCGGCTACAACTTCGCCATCGACAAGTGCGGGAACATCTACGAGGGCCGCGCGGGCGGTGTCGCCAAACCGGTCCAGGGCGCCCACACCCTCGGGTTCAACGCCAACACCACGGGCATCGCCGTGCTCGGCTCGTTCGCCTCCACCACCCCGCCCGCCAAGGCCGTCACCGCCGTGGCGAAGCTGACGGCGTGGAAGCTCGGCCTCCACGGCAAGAACCCGCGCGGCAAGAGCACCCTGACCTCCGGCGGCGGGAACCGGTACAAGAAGGGCACGAAGGTCCAGCTCAACACGATCTCCGGGCACCGCGACGGCTACTCGACCGCCTGCCCCGGAACGAAGTTGTACGGAAAGCTCGGAACCATCCGGTCGGCCGCGGCCGACTACCAGGGGAGGCCCTGACCGAAACGCCGTGTCGAACCGTCTGTCCAGGTCTGCCTAGGATCTGCCTACACTGCCTGGTCGTGCCGATCATATGAGCGGTCTCCGGCCGTGTTCAGAACGCCGGATCGGCCACCACCCCGACGACCGGCCCAGCAGGAAGCAGAGACGACAGGTGACAGAAGCGATCCTCCTGGTCGGCGGCAAGGGCACCAGGCTGCGACCGATGACGGTGAACACCCCGAAGCCGATGGTCCCCGCGGCGGGCGTGCCGTTCCTCACGCACCAGCTCGCCCGGGCCCGGGCGGCGGGCGTCGAGCACATCGTGCTGGCGACGTCGTACCTGGCGGAGGTGTTCGAGCCGTACTTCGGCGATGGATCGTCTCTCGGGCTCCACCTGGAGTACGTCACCGAGGTGGAGCCGCTGGGCACCGGCGGCGCGATACGCAACGTCGCCTCGCGGCTCACCTCGGGACCGGACGATCCGGTCCTCATCTTCAACGGGGACATCCTCACCGGCCTCGACATCCGCGCCCTGGTCGACACCCACGAGACCTCGGGCGCCGACGTCTCGCTGCATCTCACCCGCGTCGAGGACCCGCGCGCGTTCGGGCTCGTCCCCACCGACCCCACGGGGCGCGTCACGGCCTTCCTGGAGAAGCCGCAGACCCCCGAGGAGATCGTCACCGACCAGATCAACGCCGGCGCGTACGTCTTCCGCCGGTCCGTCATCGACACGATCCCGGCCGGCCGCCCCGTCTCCGTCGAACGCGAGACGTTCCCCGGCCTCCTCGCCGACGGCGCCCACCTCCAGGGCATGGTCGACTCCACGTACTGGCTCGACCTCGGCACCCCGCAGGCCTTCGTACGCGGCTCCGCCGACCTCGTGCTCGGCCGCGCCCCGTCCCCGGCCGTGCCCGGCCGCTGCGGCGACCGCCTCGTCGTGGACGGCGCGAGCGTCGCCCCGGACGCCAAGCTCAGCGGCGGTACGGTCATCGGCGCGGGCGCCACGGTCGGCGAGGGCGCCCGGATCGACGGCAGCGCCGTCATGGCGGGCGCGATCGTGGAGCCCGGAGCGGTGGTGACCGACTCGCTGGTCGGCGAGGGCGCCAGGATCGGCGCCAGGACCGTGCTGCACGGCGCGGTCATCGGCGACGGCGCGCACGTGGGCGCGGACAACGAACTGCGCGACGGCGTACGCGTCTGGTGCGGCGCGCACCTCCCGGACGCGTCGGTCCGCTTCTCCTCCGACCAGTAGCCCGCCCCCGCCGGCCCCGTCCGTGACGGGACCGGCCCACCCTTGGAGCGCCGCTCCCGGTGCCTCCGGGCCGGCCCGCCTGTGGGGCGCCGCACCCGGAGTCGTTGCAGCGCGGTGCCTCCGGGGCCGGGGCCGCCGCCCGAGGGACCGCCGCCCCCGGAGCCTCCGGGGCCACAGGGCCGCCGACCGGGCGCCGGCCGGGGCGACCCGCCCCGCCGGTCGCGGGGCTACCCTGTCCGGGACCCCCCGAACGTCCCGCACGCCCCTGGAGCCCCGTGGCCGGCCGCTACGCCCCACGCCCCCGGCGCACCCCCGCGCCCGGCGGCGGCCCCGGCGTACCCGCGCCGCCCCTCCGGGCGGTGGCCGCGACCGCGCCCGCGCCCGTCCGCAGCGGCGGCCCCGCAGCCCCGTCCCGGCGGCGCACCTGGGTCCCGCCGTGGCCGCTGGACCTGGGGCTCACCCTGAGCCCGCTGCGGCGCGGCCCCGGCGACCCCACGTTCCGCGCCACGCCGGACGGGGCGTTCTGGCGTACCTGCCGCACCCACGAGGGCCCCGGCACCCTGCGGATCACCGCGCGGGGCGGCGCCGTCGAGGCCGAGGCGTGGGGGAGCGGCGCCGACTGGCTCCTCGACCGTCTCCCGGTGCTGCTGGGCGAGGGGGACGACCCGGACGCGTTCACGCCGCGCCACCGGTTCCTCGCCGTGACCCGGCAGCGCCGCCCCGGCCTGCGCCTGGTGCGCACCGGACTGGTGCTGGAGTCGCTGATCCCGTCGATCCTGGAGCAGAAGGTCACGACGGACGAGGCGTACCGGGCGTGGCGGCTGCTCGTACGGCGGTACGGCGAACCGGCGCCGGGCGCCCCGGCCGAGCTGCGCCTCTCGGTGGTGCCCGAGCCCCGCACCTGGGCGCTCGTCCCGTCCTGGGAGTGGCACCGGGCGGGCGTCGACGCCAAGCGGTCCGCGACGGTGCTGCGCGCCGTGCGGGTCGCGCGCCGGCTGGAGGAGGCGGCGGGGATGGCGCCCGAGGACGCCCGGCGCAGGCTGGAGCTGGTCCCCGGCATCGGCCCGTGGACCTCCGCGGAGACGGTGCAGCGCAGCAACGGCGCGCCCGACGCGGTGACGACCGGCGACTACCACCTGCCGGGCATCGTCGGCCACGCCCTGGCCGGTGACCGGGACGCGGACGACGACCGGATGCTGGAGCTGCTGGAGCCGTACGCGGGCCAGCGCCACCGGGCCGCCCGCCTGATCCTGCTCAGCGGCCGCATCCCGCCCCGCCGCGCCCCGCGCATGACCCCCGGCGACATCGCCGCGCTCTGAGCCGGGCCCGGTTCCGGACGATCCCCCGCACCCGGCACCGGGCACCCGGCACCGGGCCCCGCGCCCGCCTCACCGCACGGTGAGGAAGTCCTCCGGGTCCCGCTCGCGCCGCGGCTTCGGCGGCCCGGCGGGGCGTCCGACGGCGACCGCGCCCATCGGGTCCCAGTCGGCCGGCAGTTCCAGCACCTCACGGACCACGTCCCGGCAGAACATCGTGGACGACACCCACGCGGAGCCGAGCCGCTCGCCCGCGAGCGCGACCAGGAAGTTCTGCACCGCGGCGCCCGCCGAGACGACGAACATCTCCCGCTCCGCGGTGTCCCGGCGCGCGTCCCCGTAGTGGTGGGCGCCGTCCGTGACGAGGCACGGCACCACGAGGTACGGGGCGTTCCGCAGGACGTCGCCGCGCCGGACGCGCCGGGCGACGGCCTCCTCGTCGTGGCCGTCCCGCCGCAGGTCCGCGATCCACGCCTCGCGCATGGCGTCCAGCAGCCGGGTCCGCGCCTCGGCGCTCTCCAGCAGCACGAACCGCCACGGCGTCGTGTGGTGCGGCGCCGGGGCCGTCACCGCCGCCGCCACCGCGCGCCGTACGGCACCGGGGTCCACGGGGGCGTCGGTGAACGCCCGCACGGTGCGGCGCAGCGTGACCGCCTCCCGGATGGCCTCGGACGTGCCGAGCCGGAACATGTCGCCGTCCGCGCCGCGCACCAGCGCCCGGGCGCCCGGACCGTCCTCGCCGCCGCCGGCCACCAGGTGCGGCAGGCCGCGCACCACGGCGACGGGCCGCCCGGCGGCCTTGCCCTTCACCAGGTCCCCGGCGGCGGCCAGCTCGTCGGCGCTGGCCACGATGGTCGCGACCAGCGGATTGCCGTACGCGTCGGTGCCGCCCCGCAGGTCGTCCAGGACGCGCACCCCGGCCGCGCCGATCGCGACATCCGTCAGTCCGCTCCGCCAGGGCCGGCCGAACGTGTCGGTGACGATCACGCCGACGTTCACGCCGAGCAGGTCGCGCAGACCGGCGCGGATGGAGCGGGCGGACGCGTCCGGGTCCTCGGGCAGGAGGAGCACCGTCCCGGCCGGGGTGTTGGACGCGTCGACCCCGGCGGCGGCCATCACCAGCCCGTTGCGGTTCTCCACGATCCGCAGCGTCCCGCGCCGGGCGACGACGCGGACGGTCTCCGCGTCGATGGCGGCCTGCCGGTCGTCGGCGGCGACGATCCGCCCCTCCGCCTTGGAGACGATCTTGGAGGTGACGATGACCACGTCGCCGTCGGCCAGGTCCGGCTCGGCGGTGGCGATGAGTGCGGCCAGGTCGTCGCCCTTGGCGACCTCCGGCATCCCGTCCGGCGCCCACACCTGGTAGGCGGGCGTCATCCCCGTACCTCCTCGGCGAGGGCCAGCGCCTCGCGGGCCATCGCCGCCGCCGCGTCGACGTCCGTCATCAGCAGCGGCACGGCCCGGCAGCGGATGCCCGCCGCCTCCACCTCGGCCACCGCGTCCGCGTCGACCGTGTCGACGAGCCAGCCGTCGAGCAGCCCGGAGCCGTAGTGCCGGGCGACCGCGGCGGCCGTGGCCTGGACGCCGACGGCGGCGAGGACCTTGTCGGCCATGCCGCGCACCGGCGCGTTCCCCACGATGGGGGAGAGGCCCACGACGGGCACCCCGGCCTCCGCGATGGCCTCGCGGATGCCCGGCACGGCGAGGATCGTGCCGATGCTCACCACCGGGTTGGACGGCGGGAACAGCACGACGTCCGCCTCGGCGATGGCCTCCAGCACCCCGGGCGCGGGCTTGGCCTGCTCGGCGCCGACCGGCACCACCGCCTGCGCGTCCACGGAGGCGCGCAGCTTCACCCAGTACTCCTGGAAGTGCACGGCCCGCCGCTCGCCGTCGATCTCGACCGCGACATGGGTCTCGACCCGGTCGTCGGACATCGGCAGCAGCCGCACGCCCGGCTGCCACCGGTCGCACAGTGCCTCCGTGACGGCGCTGAGCGGATACCCGGCGCCGATCATCTGCGTGCGGACGATGTGCGTGGCGAAGTCCCGGTCGCCGAGACCGAACCACTCCGGCCCCACGCCGTACGCCGCGAGCTCGCTCTTGACGGTGAAGGTCTCGTCGGCCCGGCCCCAGCCCTGCTCCTCGTCGATGCCACCGCCGAGGGTGTACATCACCGTGTCCAGGTCGGGGCAGACCTTCAGCCCGAAGAGATGGATGTCGTCACCTGTGTTGCCGATGACCGTGATGTCCGCGTCGGGCGCGGCCCGCTTGAGGCCGCGCAGGAAACGGGCACCACCGATGCCACCGGCCAGAACCACCATGCGCATGCGGGCAGTCTGTCAGGCGCGGACGGCACTCCGGGCGCTCGGGGCGAATCTGTGGACAACCTTCGCGGACCCGTGCATCGGCATGTCCGTGAGGCCGGGGAAGTACAGGTGCAGGCTGACGGCGGGTTCGAGCGAGTCGTTGACCAGTTCGTGGACCCGGCCCGGCGTGACGACCCGGCCCGACACGGCGCCCGACGCGTTCCGCGCGCCCCCGGTGAGCGTCCGCACGCCCTGTTCCGTACGCTCCGTCAGCTCGCCCTCCAGGACGGTGAAGTACCCGGTGGAGCCGCCGTGGTCGTGGGCGCCTGTGCCCTGGCCGGGCAGCCAGGACAGCAGCCACACCTCGTAGCCGGGCCCGGTGCGCAGCCGGTGGTACCAGCGGGTCGTGGCGTCGTACGAGACGAGCGGCGCCCACAGGGCGCGGTCGGCGGCGATGGACCGGGCGAGCCCGGCGAACTCCGCGACGGTGGTGGGGTGTTCCTTGGCGGGCTGGAGCAGGTGCTGGACGGCGAGGATGTCGCCGGCGATCTGCAGGTCGCTGTCGCTGTTCATGGGGTGCTGGATGTCCTCGGCGGAGCTGTTCGGCGGAAGGCTGTGCGGGGGGTGCGGGCGGGTGCCGCGGGGCGGGTACGGCAGACGGTACGGGCCCGGGAGGCGTGCGGGCCGCAAGGCCGGCCGGCGTCCGGGAACCGGGTGCGGCGGGAGCCCACTGCGGAGCGGCTGGAGCGCTACGGCGTCAACAGCTGCGCGAACAGCAACAGCGCGCGTGGACAGCGCGGCGGAACCCACGGGCAACGTGGGTCGCGTAGGGCGCTGTGGTCGCTGGCATGCCACCAACGGTGGACCGGCCGGATTCGTTCTGTCAACCCGGTGACCGGTTCGGCGGCGGTGATTCACCTCATCCGGTCAGGTCGACGGAAGAAAGGTTTGTGCTCGCCCGGTGCGGGAGACATGGCGCAGGAACCACCCGCGCAAACCCTGTCAGGGGCTTGTGATCGGACTGTGATCCGGGTCGCTTCCCCGGCCCGTTCGCAACAAGATCGCGGCCCCGGTCGTCCTCCCTGGTGGAGACGGTCGGCGACGGGAGCGCGGGACGGGCGGCAGGGTGTGTCTCATTTTTGCCGATTTGAACACTTTCTGCACCGCCTTGGTTCCGCAGAGTGAATACCGGGCCCAATAGCAGATCCCAGCTTGACTGCCCCGGAGCTACACACTTGTAATTTCACTCGTGTCGTTCGGCCGGAAATGGGAAACGGTGCGGCATCACGGGGACGTATAAGACAGACGAGGGGCGCAGATGACCGAGTTGTTCCAGGAACTGCTGGTCGAGGACGCGGACGAGGAACTCGGCTGGCAGGAGCGCGCGTTGTGCGCCCAGACCGATCCCGAGTCCTTCTTCCCCGAGAAGGGCGGTTCCACCCGCGAGGCCAAGAAGGTCTGCCTCGCCTGTGAAGTCCGTTCCGAATGCCTCGAATACGCGCTCGCGAATGACGAGAGATTCGGAATCTGGGGCGGCCTGTCCGAGCGCGAGCGCCGCCGCCTGAAGAAGGCCGCCGTCTGAGCGCTCCCCGCGGCCGCCCGCGCGCGGCCGGCGGGCACCGCCGCGGCGGCCGCCGCCCGAGCGCGCACACCAACCGTACGTACCCACCCAACGGTCCGCCGCCTGTGCTCTGTCCACAGGCGGCGGACCGCTGTCGTGCCAGCCATTAGTGTGGAGCCCCGTCAACGACGCTCCGACGCCCCGCGACGCGGGCGACCCCCTGGCCGGAGGGCCCGTACCTCGATGTCCGCCACCACAGCCGCGTTTTCCGCCGCATCCGAGCCGCAGCAGCCCGAGTTCCCGCGGCATGTCGTCACCGCCGTGCTCGTCTCCCACGACGGAGCCCGCTGGCTGCCGGACGCCCTCGCCGGACTCCTCGGCCAGGAACGCCCCCCGCAGTACGTCATCGCCGCCGACACCGGCAGCGCCGACGCGTCGGCGCAGCTCGTCGGCGACGCCATCGGCGACGAGCGGGTACTGCACCTCGCCCGCCGCACCGGCTTCGGCGCCGCCGTCGAGGAGGCCGTCCGCACCGCGCCCGTCCTCGGCCCCGACGACCTGCCCTATCTGAAGCGGCCCAGCGGCTGGGACCCCGTCGGCAGGACCTGGCGCGACGACGCCTACGACCTGCCCGACCTGCCGCACGGCGAGCCGGTCCAGTGGCTGTGGCTCCTCCACGACGACTGCGCGCCCGCCCCCGACGCCCTCGCCGAACTGCTGCGCGTCGCCGACTCCGACGAGTACGCCGCGATCATCGGCCCCAAGCTCCTCGGCTGGTACGACCGCAAGCAGCTCCTCGAAGTCGGCGTCACCATCGCCAACAGCGGACGCCGCTGGACCGGCCTCGACCGCCGCGAACAGGACCAGGGGCAGCACGACCAGATCCGCCCCGTCCTGTCCGTCTCCACCGCCGGCATGCTCGTCCGCCGCGACGTCTTCGAGGAGCTCGGCGGCTTCGACCGCCGCCTGCCCCTCATGCGCGACGACGTCGACCTGTGCTGGCGCGCCCACGCCGCCGGCCACCGCGTCCTCGTCGCCCCCGACGCCGTCCTGCGCCACGCCGAGGCCGCCTCCCGCGAACGCCGCACCGTCGACTGCGCCGGCCGCTCCGTCGCCAACCCGCACCGCGTCGACAAGGCCGGCGCCGTCTACACCCTCCTCGCCAACGCGCGCGGGGCCGCCCTCCCGTACGTCCTGCTCCGCCTCGTCGTCGGCACCCTCCTGCGGACCCTCGCCTACCTCGTCGGCAAGGCCCCCGTCCAGGCCGTCGACGAGGTCATGGGCCTGTGCTCGGTCCTGCTGCGGCCCGAACGCGTCCTCGCCGCCCGCCGCCGACGCTCCGCCCGCGCCGTCGACGCCGCAGAACTGCGCCCCCTGTTCCCGCCGCCCGGGGCCACCGTCCGCGCCACGGTCGAACAGGTCGCGTCCAACTTCGCCGGCACCGACGCCGACGCCGGCGGCTCCCGGCACGGCGCCGTCGAGTCGGGCCCCGGCGGCGACGACGCCGACTACCTGGAGATCGAGCAGTTCGCCCGGCTCAAGAAGATCGCCCGCAAGCCGGGCCCCGTCCTCTTCGCCCTGCTGCTCCTGGTCTCCGTGATCGCCTGCCGCGGCCTGTTCTTCGGCGGCGGCTCCCTCGCAGGCGGCGCCCTCCTGCCCGTCCCCGACGACGTCGGCGGCCTGTGGAGCCGGTACGCCGACGCCTGGCACCCGCTGGGCACCGGCGGCACCCAGAGCGCCCCGCCCTACCTCGCCCTCCTCGCCGGACTATCCGGCCTGTTCCTCGGCTCCACCGGCTTCGCGCTCACACTGCTGCTCGTCTGCTCCGTACCGCTCGCCGGCTTCACCGCCTACTTCGCCTCCCGCTCCCTCGTGGAATCCCGGCTGCTGCGCGCCTGGGCCGCCATCGCGTACGCCTTCCTGCCCGCCGCCACCGGCGCCCTCGCCACCGGCCGGCTCGGCACCGCCGTCCTCGCGATCCTGCTGCCGCTGATGGCCCGCGCCGCCGTCGCCGCCTACGGGCTGCGCGGCGGCGGATCCGGCGCGCCGCGCGGCACATGGCGCGCCACCTGGGCGTACACGCTGCTCCTCACCTTCACGATGGCGTTCACGCCCGTCGTCTGGCCGCTCGCCGTCGTCCTCGGCGCAGCCGTCCTCGTCCTGCGCCGCGACGACATCACCGCGTACGCGCTGCGCCTCCTCGCCGTCGCCGGCACCCCGCTGCTCGTCCTCGCCCCCTGGTCGCTGTCCCTGCTGACCGACCCGGCCGCCCTCCTCCGGGAGGCCGGCACCGCGATCCGCACCGGCCCGGCGTCCGCGCTCGACCTGCTCGGCACCAGCCCCGGCGGCCCCCGCACGGTCGGCGGCCTCGTCCTCATCGGCCTGGTCCTCGCGGCCCTCGCCGCCCTGCTGCGCGCCGAGCGCCAGTTCGCCGTCCGCTGCGCCTGGGCCGTCGCCCTCACCGGTTTCGTCCTCGCCGTCCTCACCAACGGCTCCGGCGACGACGCCACCGGCTGGGCCGGACCCGCCACGCTCGTCTACGGCCTCGCCCTGCTGGCCGCCGGCATGCTCGGCGCCGAAGGCGGCCGCACCCGCGTCGCCGCGCAGAGCTTCGGCTGGCGCCAGCCCGTCGCCGCGCTCATCGCGCTCGCCGCCGCCGTCGGCCCGCTGATCTCCGCCGCCAACTGGATGATCGGCGGCGCCGCGGGCCCCCTGGAGCGCCGCGACCCCACGCAGGTGCCCGCGTTCGTCGCCGAGGAGAGCATCACCCGCGACCAGCCCCGCACCCTCGTCCTCGACGGCACGTCACCCGCCAAGGTGTCCTACGCCCTCGTCCGCGGCTCCGGCGCCCGCCTCGGCGACGCCGAGCTGACCGCCACCGGCGGCGGCGACCCCCGCCTCGACAAGGTCGTCGCCCACCTCGTCGCCGGCTCCGGCGCCGACCAGACCGCCGAGCTCAGCGGGTTCGCCATCCGCTACGTCCTGGTACGCGACGGCGCCCCCCGCGAGATGGGCCGCGTCCTCGACGCGACGCCCGGCCTCAGCCGGCTCAGCCAGCGCGACGGCAGCGCCCTGTGGCGCGTCGACCGCCAGGTCGCGCGCGCCGTCATCGTCCCGCCCGCGGGCGCCGCGGGCACCGCCGACGCGGGCGCCGAACCGCTGCCCGTCGGCTCGGGCCCCGTCGAGGCGCACAGCGACATCCCGCCCGGCACGGAAGGCCGCGTCCTGCGCATCGCCGACCGCGCCGACGACGGCTGGCAGGCCACCCTCGACGGCAAGCGGCTGGAGAAGACCACCGTCGACGGCTGGGCGCAGGGCTTCAAGCTCCCCGCCCAGGGCGGCCGCCTCGACCTGACGTACGACGCGCCGCTCACCCACACGGCGTGGATCTGGGCCCAGTGCGCCCTCGCCGTCGTGCTGGTCGTCCTCGCCCTGCCGGGCCGCCGCCGCGACATCGACGACGACCTGCCCGACGAGGCCCTGGCCGCCATCCCGGCCCAGGACGCCACCGGCGACGGCCGCCGCGCCCGCAGGCTCCGCGCCGCGGCCGCCGACACCGACCCGGCCGCCGCGCCCGCCCCCGTACCGGACCCGGCGGCGGCGCACGACGCCGACCCGTACGCCATGCCCGCCCCGCCGCAGTCCCCGCCGCCCGCGCCGCGGGCCGCCGACGACTGGCCCGCGCCCGCCGCCGAGCAGCAGTACGGCGAGGCCCACCAGGAGCCGTACGCCCACCAGCAGTACGGCGACAACGGCTACGGCGGGCAGCAGTACGGCGACCCCTACGCCCAGCCCTACGACGGGGCCGCCTACCAGCAGGCCCCGTACGACCCGGCGGCGTACCCGGCGCAGCAGTACGCCGCCCCGCAGCAGTACCCGTACCAGCAGCAGCGCCCGTACGACCCGTACGACCCCGACAGCGAGCAGCGTCCCGACGGGAGCAGCCACCAGTGAACCGCAGCAGCCTCTCCCTCCTCGCCGCCGCGACCGCCCTGGCGGCCCTCACCGGCCTGGCCGCCGTGACGTCCCCCGACACGGCAGGCACCGCCGCGGTGGCCGGCGCCGCGCCCGCCAAGCTGCCCGTCGAACGCAGCAGCCTGCTGTGCCCGGCGCCCAGCACCTCGGAGGTCGCCGAGACGACGTACACGTCCTTCACACCCGCCACGACCGGCGAGGCGGGCAAGCCCGGCGCCGGCGGCCCCGCGGGCAAGGACGCGCTGCCCGACAAGGCGGAACTGAAGCCGTCCGCCGCCACCGAGGACACGGCGGCCCCGGCGAAGGACGACAAGAAGCCCGGCGACGAGGCGAAGGACGACCAGGCGAAGGACGACAAGGCCGAGGAAGGCACGGCGAAGGACGACAAGGCCGCGCCCGCCGCCAAGCCCGCCGCCGACAAGCCGGTCCTCACCGCCACCGCCCCCGGCACCCCCGTCGCCGCCGAGGCCAACGGCGCCGAGGCCCCCGCCCTGATCGGCGTGGCCTCCGGGAAGCTCGCCCCCGGCTGGACCACCCAGCAGACCACCGTCGTCCCCGCCGGCGGCGCCCGCGGCCTCCTCGGCGTGACGTGCACGGCCCCCGACACGGACTTCTGGTTCCCCGGCACCTCCACCGCCGAGAACCGCCGCGACTACGTCCACCTCACCAACCCCGACGACACCGCCGCCGTCGTCGACATCGAGCTCTTCGGCCCCGAGGGCGCCCTGAAGTCGCAGCTCACGGACGGCATCCCGGTCCCCGCCCGGTCCAGCGTGCCCGTCCTGCTGTCCACGCTCACCACCGACCCGGCCACCTCCGACGTCACCGTCCACGTCACCACCCGCAGCGGCCGCGTCGGCGCGGTCGTCCGCTCCGCCGTCGACCAGCTCGGCAGCGACTGGCTGCCCGCCTCCGCCGACCCGGCCCACTCGCTGGTCCTCCCCGGCATCCCCGCCGACGCCACGTCGGTGCAGCTCATGGCGTACGCGCCCGGCGAGGACGACGCCGAACTGAAGATCCAGCTCGCCGGCTCCACGGGCACCATCACCCCGGCCGTCCAGCAGACGATCCGCGTCAAGTCCGGGATGACCGCGTCCGCCGACCTCAAGGGCCTCACCAACGGCGAGGCGGGCGCCCTGCTGCTGACCCCCGCCCAGGCGAGCCGCGCCACCCCGGTCGTCGCCGCGCTGCGCGTGGTCCGCGGCACCGGCGAGAAGCAGGAGGTCGCGTTCATCCCGGCCACCGGCCCTGTGGGGGAGCGGGCGACCGTCGCCGACAACCGCGCCAAGGGGACCACCCTGTCGCTCACCGCCCCCGGCAAGACCGCCGAGGTACGCGTCACCGCCTCGGCCGGCACCGAGGGCGGCACGCCCGCCACGAAGACGTACACCGTCAAGGCGGGCACCACCATGGCGCTCACCCCGCCGGTGCCGGCCGGCGTCAAGGGCTCCTACGCCCTGACCGTCGAGACCCTCTCCGGCGGCCCCGTCCACGCGGCCCGCATGCTGGCCCTCCCGCAGGACGGCATCGCGATGTTCACCCTGCAGACCCTCACCGACGACCGCGCCACCGTGGCCGTCCCCGAAGCCCACCAGGACCTGGCCGTCCTGGACGAGGACTAGGCCCCGAGGACACCACCGCGACCGCGAACGCCCGTACGGACACCCCGTCCGCACGGGCGTTCCGCACATCCGCCGAGCCCCGGCCTCCACCGCACCCGCCGCCGGCCTGGGAGGACGCCCGCCGGACCGGGAGGACGCCCGCCGACCCGGGAGGACGCCCGCCGGACCGGCAGCCCCGCGGCGCTCCTCAGTCCTGCCCGTACCGCGGATCGACCGACTCCGGCGCGAGCCCCAGCAGCTCGGCGACCTGTTCCACCACGACCTCGTGGACCAGCAGGGCCCGCTCGTCACGGCTCTTCGCCCGCAGCTCCACGGGCCGCCGGTACACCACCACGCGCGCGTGCCCGTCCCGCGTCGCCGGCTCCGAACTGCCGAGCGGCACGGAGTCGTCCCGCGGCGCCGGCACCTCCAGCACCAGGAAGTCGACGTCGGCGAGCTGCGGCCACCGCCGCTCCAGCCGCTCCACGGAGTCCTGCACCAGATCCCGGAAGGTGTCCGCGCGCGACAGGGACAGGGGGACCTGGGGCGGTGCCACGGGACCGCGCATTCCCCGGCCGTGGCGATCACGGCGGCGCGGTCGCGGCTCGGACGGGCGAGGTGCTCCTGGACTGTCCATCACCTGACGCAGCGTAGCTCTCCCGCACCCGCCGCGTTCCCCCGTGCGCCCGCGTTCCGGCACGCCGTCAGATAAACATTCCGGCCACCCGGCGGCGCGATCCGGCGCGTTCATCCGATCAGACGCACAGCGGGATATGACCGGATTCGTGCACCGCCCCGCCCCTCCCGGCGCCCCGCGCACCCCTCCCGCAGCCCCCTCCGCACCCCTCCCGCGCAGGTCGCGAGGGCCCTCCGCGACGCCCCTGTGCCCGACGTCACACCGCGACACGGGCGAGTGACGGGGCGGAGAGTCGTCGCGGCCCGCTCAAGAGTGCGGTACCGTCCAACGTCGTGAGCCCTGTACGTCGCTGTTCGCGCACCGCGTGCGGCCGCCCTGCCGTCGCGACACTGACGTACGTCTATGCCGACTCGACCGCGGTCCTCGGCCCGCTCGCCACCTACGCGGAACCCCACTGCTACGACCTGTGCGCCGAGCACAGCGAGCGCCTCACCGCGCCCCGCGGCTGGGAGGTCGTCCGCCTCTCCGACGCCTCCGGCCCCGCCCGCCCCAGCGGCGACGACCTGGAGGCCCTCGCCAACGCCGTGCGCGAGGCGGCCCGCCCCCAGGAGCGCACGGCCCAGGCCGGCGGCAAGCCCGGCGCCCGCAGCGGCGACCCCGTCGAGGTCGGCCGCCGCGGCCACCTCCGCGTCCTGCGCTCCCCCGACTCCTGACGCCGCGCCCCGCCGGGTACGACGCCGCACCACCCGCACCCCTCACGGGCCCGCGCTGACCGGTCCGGCCCTCCCCGCGACGCTCCGTAGGTCCCTGCGTACGTCCCCGTCACCCCCTGCGGGTAGCTTGTGTACCCCACACAGGCTCGCAGGAGGTTGATCAGTGACTGCTGATCTGTCGCAGATCGTCAAGGCGTACGACGTCCGCGGAGTCGTGCCGGACCAGTGGGACGAGACGCTCGCCGAGCTGTTCGGCGCCGCCTTCGTCCAGGTGACCGGAGCCGACGCGATCGTCGTCGGCCATGACATGCGCCCGTCGTCCCCCGGCCTGTCCGGCGCCTTCGCGCGCGGCGCGGCCGCCCGGGGCGCCGACGTGACCCTCATCGGACTGTGCTCCACCGACCAGCTGTACTTCGCCTCCGGCCACCTCGGCCTGCCCGGCGCCATGTTCACGGCGTCGCACAACCCGGCGCAGTACAACGGCATCAAGATGTGCCGCGCCGGCGCCGCCCCCATCGGCCAGGACACCGGCCTCGCCGACATCCGCGCCCTCGTCGAGTCCTGGCGCGACTCCGGCGCCCCCGCCCCGGCCGCCACGCCCGGCGGGATCACCGAGCAGGACACCCTCGCCGCCTACGCCGAGTACCTGAAGTCCCTCGTCGACCTCACCTCCATCCGCCCCCTGAAGGTCGTCGTGGACGCGGGCAACGGCATGGGCGGCCACACGGTCCCCACCGTCTTCGACGGCCTGCCGCTGACGCTCGTCCCGATGTACTTCGAGCTGGACGGCACCTTCCCCAACCACGAGGCCAACCCGCTCGACCCGGCCAACATCGTCGACCTCCAGCAGCGCGTCCGCGCGGAGGGCGCCGACATCGGCCTCGCCTTCGACGGCGACGCCGACCGCTGCTTCGTCGTGGACGAGCGCGGCGAGCCCGTCTCCCCGTCCGCCATCACCGCCCTGGTCGCCGCCCGCGAGCTGGCCCGGCACCCGGGCGGAACGGTCATCCACAACCTGATCACGTCGCTGTCCGTGCCCGAGGTCGTCCGCGAGAACGGCGGCACGCCCGTCCGCACCCGCGTCGGCCACTCCTTCATCAAGGCCGAGATGGCCCGTACGGGCGCCGTCTTCGGCGGCGAGCACTCCGCGCACTACTACTTCCGCGACTTCTGGAACGCCGACACCGGCATGCTGGCCGCGCTCCACGTCCTCGCCGCGCTCGGCGGCCAGGAGGGCACGCTGTCCGCGCTCGTCGCCGAGTACGACCGCTACGCCGCGTCCGGCGAGATCAACTCCACGGTCGCCGACCAGGCCGCCAGCACCGCCGCCGTACGCGAGGCCTTCGCGTCCCGCGACGGCGTCACCAGCGACGAGATGGACGGCCTCACCATCAGCGGCGACGGCTGGTGGTTCAACCTGCGCCCCTCCAACACCGAGCCGCTGCTGCGCCTCAACGTCGAGGCGAAGGACGAGGCGACGATGGCGAAGGTCCGCGACGAGGTCCTCTCCCTCGTACGAGGCTGACGCCCGGAAGCCGTACGGGCCTGGTGACCGGGGCCGTACGAGGACCGGGAGCCGTACGAGCTGGAGGGCCGGGGCCGTGCGCGGACCCGGGCCGTACGAGCCCGACGGCCGGGGCGTACGAGCTGGATGGTCGGGCCGCCCGGGCCCGGCCGTTCGGCGCCGGGCGGCGGGCTGCGGGCCCTCCGCGTCAAGGCAGCCCAGGCAGCCCACGGGGCTTGACCGCCGGCCACTGCGCTCGGCGTAACCCGCGGGCTCCCAGCGCGCCCGGCCGGCGACCCCCGGCCCCGGGGTCCTGGCCCAGGGCCGGGGCCGAGGAACCCGACGTCCCCCGCCCCCCGGCGGTAGGCTGACGACGCCGGGAACCCCCAGCACACACCGCCACACACCGCACCCGCGAACCGCACCGGACCAGCCGTCCCACCGGACACACCCCGGCCACCGGCCCCGGCCCGAGGCCACACGCCGCAGGCCACGGCCAGCGGCCCGGCCCCAGGCCACGGCCACCGGACAGGCCCCGGCGCCGCGAACGCACCACCCGAAGGGAAACCGCCCATGCCGCTCGAAGCCGGCCTCCTCGACATCCTCGCCTGCCCCGCCTGCCGCGCCCCCCTCAGCGACCGCACGGCCGACGAGACGCCCGAGCTGGTCTGCACGAGCGACGACTGCGGCCTCGCCTACCCGGTACGGGACGGCATCCCGGTCCTCCTCGTCGACGAGGCCCGCCGCCCCGCCTGACCCGCCACCCCACCGCCCCGGCGACACCCCCGCACGGCGATCAGGAGGCCCACCCATGCTCGACGAGTCGTTGCTCGACGCCCCCGAGGCACTGGCCCAGGCAGACCGCCGCGGACTCCTGCGCGGCGCCGCCGAGTCCGGCGCCCGGGTACGCACCGCCGCCCGGCACGCCGCCGAGGCCGGCATCACCGACCTCCAGCCCGAAGGGCGGCCCCGCAGCGTCCTCGTAGCGGGGACCGGCACGGCCGCGACCGGCGCCGCCGACCTGATCGCCGCACTCGCCGGGGCCTCCGCGCCCGTCATCCGACTGCGCCCCACCGGCGTCGCCGCGGCCGGCGGCGCCCTGCGCTGGCCCCTCCCCGGCTGGGCCGGCTCCGTCGACCTGCTGCTCATCCCGACCAACGACGGCTCCGAACCGGGCCTCGCCACCCTCGCCGAGCAGGCGTACCGCCGGGGCGTCACCGTCGTCGCCGTCGCCCCGCGCCGCTCGCCCATCACCGAGGCCGTCGGCACCACCCACGGCCTCGTCGTGCCCATGGCGACCGCACCCCACGAGCTGTACGAGGAGCCGCAGGCCGCCGGCCCCGGCGCGCTGTGGGCGCTGTTCACCCCGCTGCTCGTCCTCCTCGACCGCGTCGGCCTGTTCACCGCCCCGTTCGACACGCTGGAGAAGGTCGCCGACCGCCTCGACCGGACCGCCGAACGCTGCGGCCCCGCCATCGCCACGTACAGCAACCCGGCGAAGACCCTCGCCGCCGAACTGTCCGACGCGCTCCCGCTCATCTGGACCGAGGGCAACGCCGCCGCTCCCGTGGGCCGCCGCTTCGCCGCCGTCCTCGCCGAGCTGGCCGGCCGCCCCGCCCTCGCCGCCGAACTGCCCGAGGCGCTCGACGCCCACGCCGGCCTCCTCGCCGGCGACTTCGCGGGCGGCGCCGACCCCGAGGACTTCTTCCGCGACCGCGTCGAGGACCCGCAGGCCCTGCACGCCCGCGTCGTGCTCCTCCGCGACCGGCCCGCCGACGCGGGCGGCCTCACCGCGGCCCCCGCCGCCCGCGAGCTCGCCCTCGGCCACGACACCCCGATCAGCGAGCTGGAGCCGGAGGAGGGCAACACCCTCGAAGCCCTCGCCGACCTCCTCGCGATCACCGACTTCGCCGCCTGCTACCTGGCCCTCGCTTCAGGCCGCCGCCTCTGAACCGTGGCCGGGCCCGACGCGGCCCGGCCACCACCGACGACCCCGCCCCCAGCCAACCCACCAGCCACGACCGTCCGCGGCCCCTCCCACCCACGCGACCCCGGCCCTCACCCCGGACCACCGCCCCCGGCCCTCACCCCCGAGCCCGAGCCACTCACCCACCCCGGCCGACCTCCACACCACCGGCCCTCCGGTCACCACCCCACCCGAGCGACACCCCAGCCCAGGCCACCCGCCCCACCCCAGCCCCACCGGCCCCAACCGCCGCGCACGTCACACCGCACCACCGACCGACGCGCCACGGCCCGCGGGCCCACCACCAGCGCACGGAAAGCAACCGCCCATGGACCGCCTCTCCACCACCGTCCGCCCCTACGCCTGGGGCTCCACGACGGCCATCCCGGAACTGCTCGGCACCGCCCCCACCGGCGAGCCCCAGGCCGAGATGTGGATGGGCGCCCACCCCGGCGCACCCTCCCGCGTCACCCGCCCCACCCCCGACGGCCCCCGCGAAGTGCCCCTCAACGAGGTCATCGCCGCCGACCCCGACCGGGAACTCGGGCCCGCCACCGTCGCCAGGTTCGGCCCCCGCCTGCCCTTCCTGCTCAAGGTCCTCGCCGCCGGCACGCCCCTCTCCCTCCAGGTCCACCCCGACCGGGAGCAGGCCGCCGCCGGCCACGCCGCCGAGGAACGCGCGGGCATCCCCCTCGACGCCCCGCACCGCAACTACAAGGACCCGCACCACAAGCCCGAACTGATCTGCGCCCTCACCCCCTTCGAAGGCTTCTGCGGCTTCCGCGCCCCCGCCGAGACCGCCGGCCTCCTCGCCGCGCTCGACGTCGACTCCCTCAAGCCGTACGTGGACCTCCTCCACGCCCACCCCGAGGACGCCGCCCTCCGCGAGGTCCTCACCGCCATCCTCACCGCCGACCCCGACGCCATCGCCGACACCGTCGCCGAGACGGCGGCCGCCTGCGCCCGCCTCGGCGGCAGCCACGCCCCGTACGCCACGCTCGCGCACCACTACCCCCGCGACCGCGGCGTGCTCGCCGCGCTCCTCCTCAACCACGTACGGCTCCAGCCCGGCGAGGCCATGTACCTCGGCGCGGGCGTCCCCCACTCCTACCTCCGCGGCCTCGGCGTCGAGATCATGGCCAACTCCGACAACGTCCTGCGCTGCGGCCTCACCCCCAAGCACATCGACGTCCCCGAACTCCTGCGCGTCGTCCGCTTCGAAGCCGGCGACCCCGGCATCCTGCGCCCCGAACCCTCCCCGTCCGGCGAGGAGGTCTACGACACCCCCGTCGACGAGTTCCGCCTCTCCCGGTACGTCCGCCCCGAAGGCGCCGCCCCCGCCGACCTCACCGCCCCCACCCCGCAGATCCTCCTGGCCACCGCGGGCACCCCGCGCGTCGGCGACCTCGCCCTCACCCCCGGCCACTCCGTCTTCGTCCCGGCCGGTGAGACCGTCGAACTGTCGGGCAGCGGCACCCTCTTCAGAGCCACAGTGGTGGCCTGACCCGCCTCCGCCACCGGCTCCTGCAACAATGGCCCGCCGAAGAACCGGCCGAACCCACGAATCCACCGGGACCACCGGGGCCAGCGGGACCAGCGAAGGGACAGGACACGCATGAGCGCGTCAGGCGGAACCAAGGCGATCGTGGCGGCACTCGCCGCCAATCTCGCGATCGCCGTGAGCAAATTCGTGGCGTTCGTCTTCAGCGGCTCCTCATCGATGCTCGCCGAATCGGTGCACTCCCTCGCCGACTCCGGCAACCAGGGACTCCTCCTCCTCGGCGGCAAGAAGGCCCAGCGCGAGGCCACCCCCCAGCACCCCTTCGGCTACGGCCGCGAGCGGTACATCTACGCCTTCCTCGTCTCGATCGTCCTCTTCTCCGTCGGCGGCATGTTCGCCCTGTACGAGGGCTACGAGAAGATCAAGCACCCCCACGAGATCGAGGCGTGGTACTGGCCCGTCGGCGTCCTCGTCTTCGCGATCATCGCCGAGACGTTCTCCTTCCGCACCGCCATCAAGGAGTCCAACGAGGTCCGCGGCAAGAGCTCCTGGAAGGAGTTCGTCCGCACCGCCAAGGCCCCCGAGCTCCCCGTCGTCCTCCTGGAGGACCTCGGCGCCCTCGTCGGCCTGATCCTCGCCCTCCTCGGCGTCAGCCTCGCCCTCGTCACCGGCAACGGCGTCTGGGACGGCATCGGCACCCTCTGCATCGGCGTCCTGCTGATCCTCATCGCCATCGTCCTCGCCGCCGAGACCAAGTCGCTCCTCCTCGGCGAGTCCGCCGGCCTCACCGAGGTCCGCAAGATCGAGGAAGCCCTCGTCGACGGCACCACCGTCACCGGCGTCATCCACATGCGCACCCTCCACCTCGGCCCCGAGGAACTCCTCGTCGCCGCCAAGATCGCCGTCCAGCACGACGAGACTGCCGCGCAGGTCGCCGCCGCCATCGACGCCGCCGAGGACCGCATCCGCGCCGCGGTACCCATCGCCCGGGTCATCTACCTGGAGCCGGACATCCTCCGCACCACCGTCTGACCCCTCTCACACCACCCCGCCGGCGCGCCCGGCACATGAAGGCCCCGGCCCCCGCGCCGGGGCCTTCCCCGTCCCGCCTCCCCGCCCCCGGCGACCGGAACCCGCCCGTCGGACTTGAAGCCCGCGCACCCGATCGGTGTAGATTCGAATACCGAGCCAGACGTCGCTGCTGATGGCGGTCGGGCGGTCCGACGGACCGGCCGAGGGAGAGAGGGCCTCCGACGACTGCACCGCGCGTGCCCGGGCATCCTTGTGTCCGCCGGCGCGGAGCCAGCCGTACCCACCTCGAACCCGACAACGAGGAGCAGCCCGACATGACCACTGTCGACAACCGACAGGACTTCAAGGTCGCCGACCTCTCCCTGGCCGAGTTCGGCCGCAAGGAGATCACCCTCGCCGAGCACGAGATGCCCGGCCTGATGGCGATCCGCAAGGAGTACGCCGACGCCCAGCCGCTGGCCGGCGCCCGCATCACCGGCTCCCTGCACATGACCGTGCAGACCGCCGTCCTCATCGAGACCCTGGTCGCCCTCGGCGCCCGCGTCCGCTGGGCCTCCTGCAACATCTTCTCCACCCAGGACCACGCGGCCGCCGCCATCGCCGTCGGCCCCGACGGCACCCCGGACGACCCCAAGGGCGTCCCCGTCTTCGCCTGGAAGGGCGAGACGCTGGAGGAGTACTGGTGGTGCACCGAGCAGGCCCTGACCTGGCCGGACAGCCCCACCGGCGGCCCGAACATGATCCTCGACGACGGTGGTGACGCCACCCTCCTCGTCCACAAGGGCGTCGAGTTCGAGAAGGCCGGCCAGGCCCCGGACCCGTCCACCGCGGACAGCGAGGAGTACGCCCACATCCTGCGGCTCCTCAACCGCACCCTCGCCGAGAACCCGCAGAAGTGGACCCGCCTCGCGTCCGAGATCCGCGGCGTCACCGAGGAGACCACCACGGGCGTCCACCGCCTGTACGAGATGCACCGCGACGGCACCCTCCTCTTCCCGGCGATCAACGTCAACGACGCCGTCACCAAGTCGAAGTTCGACAACAAGTACGGCTGCCGCCACTCCCTCGTCGACGGCATCAACCGCGCCACCGACGTCCTCATCGGCGGCAAGGTCGCCGTCGTCTGCGGCTACGGCGACGTCGGCAAGGGCTGCGCCGAGTCCCTCCGCGGCCAGGGCGCCCGCGTCATCGTCACCGAGATCGACCCCATCTGCGCCCTCCAGGCCGCGATGGACGGCTACCAGGTCACCACCCTCGACGAGGTCGTCGAGACCGCCGACATCTTCATCACCACCACCGGCAACCGCGACATCATCATGGCCGCGGACATGCAGCGGATGAAGCACCAGGCGATCGTCGGCAACATCGGCCACTTCGACAACGAGATTGACATGGCCGGCCTCGCCAAGATCCCCGGCATCGTCAAGGACGAGGTCAAGCCGCAGGTCCACACCTGGACCTTCCCCGACGGCAAGAAGATCATCGTCCTCTCCGAGGGCCGCCTGCTGAACCTGGGCAACGCCACGGGCCACCCGTCCTTCGTGATGTCCAACTCGTTCGCGGACCAGACCCTGGCCCAGATCGAGCTGTACACGAAGCCGGAGCAGTACCCGACCGACGTGTACGTCCTGCCCAAGCACCTCGACGAGAAGGTCGCCCGCCTCCACCTGGACGCGCTCGGCGTCAAGCTCACCACGCTCCGCCCGGAGCAGGCCGACTACATCGGCGTCAAGGTCGAAGGCCCCTACAAGCCGGACCACTACCGCTACTGACCGCCCACGCGACCGCCCCGCGGCCGCGCACCGGCACCCGGTACCCAGGCAGGCCCCCGCACCCCCGTGTCGGGGGCCTGCCCCGTACCCGGCCGGCCCGTCCACCGCTCAACCGCGGCGCCGAGACCCCGACCAGAACCCCGAGGACACATGCCCCGAGGACGCTATTCGCTCCACGATCCGCACGATCACACCCCCCTCGGCGAAGAACACTTCCACTGCGCGCCCGGCCCCTCCGGCTGGCGCTACGTCGCGCAGCGCACCACCCCCTCCGGCGACCACGCCGGCTCCGTCGACCTCGCCCTCGACGACCTCGGCCGCCCCATCCGCCTCGAACTCCACGCCGGCGGCTGGCAGGTGCGCGGCGCCGCCCTCGACGGCGTCACCTGGGTCCGCACCGACCCGACCGGCTCCCACGCCACGGAAGGCAATGTGCGCGCCCACGCCTTCAGCGGCAGCTCCCCGGCCTTCCTGGTGGCCCTCACCCGTCTCCTGCGCCTCACCCCCCACTCCGGCCCGACCCGGGTCCGACTCGTCACCTTCACGGACCCGGTCCTCGCCCCCCTCACCGTCGACCAGTCCTGGGCCCTGGTGAACAGTGAAACGCACACCACTGACAACGGCCCCCTGACCGTGGACGAATACCAGGTCAGCGACCTCGACACAGGCGAACGGCACACCGTCCACATCGCCGGCGACGTGGTCCTCGCGGCCCCCGGCGTCGAACTCGAAGACCTCCAGACCCCACCGTCCGTCTTCCCCTGACGCCCTCCGCGCCCAGCCCCTCAGGCCGGCGGCGCGAACCCGGTGGCAGCCCCCCTCGAAGCCCCCTCAGCCTCAGGCACACCAGCCCCGGAACCCCCAGCGCTCCCAGCGCTCCCGGCCGCACCGGCCACTCCACCCAGCCCAGCCCCCGCCACAGCCCCGGCACCCACCCGGACCCCGGAAACACCGGAAACCCCACCCCGACCGGCACCACCGGCCGCATCCACCCCACCGAAGCCACCAGCGGCCACCCCGGCCCCGGCACCACCGGCAGCCGTCACCCGACGCGCGTCCCGCATCTGCCGCTCATGCACCACACCCGCCAGGAACGCCGCCGCGGGCACCCCGGGCGGCGCCGGCGCCCCGGTACGGGCCACCAGCTCGTCCGCAAGCCGCTCCGCCAGCACCCGCCCCGCCTCCGGGTCCAGCTGCCGCATCCGCGTGAGGTAGTGCCGGATGCCCAGCCACAGGGAGTCCGGCACCGCCGACAGGTCCAGCTGCGCGAACCGCCCCACCAGCCACGGCGGTGGCGGAGGCACCGCGTCCGTACGCCCCGCGGGCACCCGCTCCCGCACCACCAGCGTCCCCGCGAACACGTCCCCGATCCGGCGCCCCCGCGCCGACACCAGCGAGGCGATACACGCGATCACCCCGAACGAGATCAGGATCTCCACCATCCCGAGCAGACCCCGCACCAGCGCGTGCCGGAACCTGATCGGTCCGCCGTCGTCCCGCACCACCCGCAGCCCGCACGCCAGCTTCCCCAGCGACCGCCCGTGCGTCAGCGTCTCCACCGCGATCGGCCCGCCGATCAGCACCAGCACGAAGGACGCCGCCTGCACCGCCATCACCGCCGCCTCGTCCAACGCGGCCGTCGCCACGGCGAGCCCGATGGATATCAGCAGGTACACGGTCCACACGACGACGAGATCGACTAGCAGCGCCAGCGCCCGGCTCGGCAACCGGGCCGGCCGCAGTCCCAGGACGACCGCGTCCCCCGTCACGATCTGACTCACGCCGTCCACCCTTCTCCGACCTTGCCCGACCGCTCCTCACGCCAGTCTGCCAAGCTGACCGACAGCGCGCCGCAGTAGTACGAACCGTACGCACCCCGTGCCCTGGAGCAGCAGCCGATCATGGACCTCGACGTCTACGTCACCGCCCACCGCGCCGAGTGGGACCGCCTGGACCACCTCCTGAGCCGCGGCCGCCGCCTGACCGGCGCCGAGGCGGACGAGCTCGTCGCGCTGTATCAGCGCACCGCCACCCACCTCTCCGTCATCCAGAGCACCGCCCCCGACCCGGCGCTCACCGCCCGCCTCACCCAGCTCGTCGCGCGGGCCCGCGCCGCCGTCACCGGCACCCGCCGCGCCTCCTGGCGCGACGCGGCCCGCTTCCTGACCGCCGGCTTCCCGGCCGCCGTGTACCGCTCACGCCACTGGTGGGTCCCGACAGCGGTCCTCTCCACGCTCGTCGCCGCGCTCATCGGCTGGTGGATCGGCGCGCACCCCGAGGTGCAGGCCGCGATCGCCGCCCCCGAGGAACTGCGCCAGATGACCCGCCCCGGCGGCGAGTACGAGTCGTACTACTCCAGCCACCCGGCAGCGTCCTTCGCCGCCCAGGTCTGGACGAACAACGCCCGAGCCGCCGCCCTGTGCCTGGCCCTCGGAGCGTTCCTGTGCTTCCCCGTGCTGTGGGTCCTGTTCATCAACATGCTGAACCTGGGCGTCGGCATCGGCCTGATGTCGTCCGCCGGCCGCCTCGACACCTTCCTCGGCCTGGTCCTCCCGCACGGCCTGCTGGAGCTGACGGCCGTCTTCGTCGCCGCCGGTACGGGCCTGCGGCTCGGCTGGACCCTGATCGACCCGGGCCCGTACTCCCGCCGCACCGCCCTGGCCCAGCAGGGCCGCGCCGCGATCGGCATGGCCATCGGCCTCGCCCTGGTGCTGTTCGTCGCCGGGGTCATCGAGGGCTTCGTGACGCCGTCGGGCCTCCCCACCTGGGCCCGCATCGCGATCGGCGTCGCAGCGGAGGCGGCCTTCCTTGTGTACGTGTACGTCCTCGGCGGCCGGGCGGCGCGCGCCGGCGAGTCCGGCGACGTGGAGGCGGCCGACCGCAGCGCGGCCCTGCCCACCGCCGCCTGATGTGCGTTCGGCCCCCCGGAGCTGCTACTGTCCTCTTCGCCCGCCAAACCTGTTGACACGGGGTAGGTGGGGAGGTAGATTTAAACGGTTGCGTGGAGCTGGACAAGCTCCGGCGCACTGGATAAACTCTCTCTCGCTCCGCAGAACCGGACAGGTTCTCGCTGGAGCCAAACGATTCCCACTCGGATCGCAAAGCCGATTTCAATCGGCGGAGATGAATCTGATAAAGTCGGAATCACGCCGAAAGGCAAAGGCCCTCCAACGGCCACCGGAAACGAAATCCGAACCGGAAACGGAACGGAAAAAGGATCTGGTAAGGTTGGAAACACCGAAGGGAAGCGCCCGGAGGAAAGCCCGCAGGGAACTGAGGGTGAGTACAAAGGAAGCGTCCGTTCCTTGAGAACTCAACAGCGTGCCAAAAGTCAACGCCAGATATGTTGATAACCCCGTCTTTCTGAGACGAGGTTCCTTTGAAAAACACAGCGAGGACGCTGAGAACCGGAAGGACTATTCCTCCTTCGGGTTCCGCTCAACGCGAGTGTTCACCGGGATAACCCGGAAGCATTCACGGAGAGTTTGATCCTGGCTCAGGACGAACGCTGGCGGCGTGCTTAACACATGCAAGTCGAACGATGAACCCACTTCGGTGGGGGATTAGTGGCGAACGGGTGAGTAACACGTGGGCAATCTGCCCTGCACTCTGGGACAAGCCCTGGAAACGGGGTCTAATACCGGATACGACCACTTCAGGCATCTGATGGTGGTGGAAAGCTCCGGCGGTGCAGGATGAGCCCGCGGCCTATCAGCTTGTTGGTGAGGTAACGGCTCACCAAGGCGACGACGGGTAGCCGGCCTGAGAGGGCGACCGGCCACACTGGGACTGAGACACGGCCCAGACTCCTACGGGAGGCAGCAGTGGGGAATATTGCACAATGGGCGAAAGCCTGATGCAGCGACGCCGCGTGAGGGATGACGGCCTTCGGGTTGTAAACCTCTTTCAGCAGGGAAGAAGCGAAAGTGACGGTACCTGCAGAAGAAGCGCCGGCTAACTACGTGCCAGCAGCCGCGGTAATACGTAGGGCGCAAGCGTTGTCCGGAATTATTGGGCGTAAAGAGCTCGTAGGCGGCTTGTCGCGTCGGATGTGAAAGCCCGGGGCTTAACCCCGGGTCTGCATTCGATACGGGCAGGCTAGAGTTCGGTAGGGGAGATCGGAATTCCTGGTGTAGCGGTGAAATGCGCAGATATCAGGAGGAACACCGGTGGCGAAGGCGGATCTCTGGGCCGATACTGACGCTGAGGAGCGAAAGCGTGGGGAGCGAACAGGATTAGATACCCTGGTAGTCCACGCCGTAAACGTTGGGAACTAGGTGTGGGCGACATTCCACGTCGTCCGTGCCGCAGCTAACGCATTAAGTTCCCCGCCTGGGGAGTACGGCCGCAAGGCTAAAACTCAAAGGAATTGACGGGGGCCCGCACAAGCGGCGGAGCATGTGGCTTAATTCGACGCAACGCGAAGAACCTTACCAAGGCTTGACATACACCGGAAACACCCAGAGATGGGTGCCCCCTTGTGGTCGGTGTACAGGTGGTGCATGGCTGTCGTCAGCTCGTGTCGTGAGATGTTGGGTTAAGTCCCGCAACGAGCGCAACCCTTGTCCCGTGTTGCCAGCAGGCCCTTGTGGTGCTGGGGACTCACGGGAGACCGCCGGGGTCAACTCGGAGGAAGGTGGGGACGACGTCAAGTCATCATGCCCCTTATGTCTTGGGCTGCACACGTGCTACAATGGCCGGTACAAAGAGCTGCGATACCGCGAGGTGGAGCGAATCTCAAAAAGCCGGTCTCAGTTCGGATTGGGGTCTGCAACTCGACCCCATGAAGTCGGAGTCGCTAGTAATCGCAGATCAGCATTGCTGCGGTGAATACGTTCCCGGGCCTTGTACACACCGCCCGTCACGTCACGAAAGTCGGTAACACCCGAAGCCGGTGGCCCAACCCCTTGTGGGAGGGAGCTGTCGAAGGTGGGACTGGCGATTGGGACGAAGTCGTAACAAGGTAGCCGTACCGGAAGGTGCGGCTGGATCACCTCCTTTCTAAGGAGCACTTCTTACCGGGCTTCGGCCTGGTCAGAGGCCAGTACATCAGCGAACGTCTGATGCTGGTTGCTCATGGGTGGAACGTTGACTACTCGGCCAGGTGACTGGGCCGGAGGCTGCTAGTACTGCTCGTAAGAGCGTGGAACGCATGATCTCCGGACAGGACCGGGCCGGGCACGCTGTTGGGTGTCTGAGGGTGCGAGCGTTGCTCGCCCTTCGAACGCCGGCCCCAGTGAACTCGCCGCGATAGCGGTGGGGTGATGGGTGGCTGGTCGTTGCTTGAGAACTGCACAGTGGACGCGAGCATCTGTGGCCAAGTTTTTAAGGGCGCACGGTGGATGCCTTGGCACCAGGAACCGATGAAGGACGTGGGAGGCCGCGATAGGCCCCGGGGAGCTGTCAACCGAGCTTTGATCCGGGGGTGTCCGAATGGGGAAACCCGGCAGTCGTCATGGGCTGTCACCCTTACCTGAACACATAGGGTAAGTGGAGGGAACGAGGGGAAGTGAAACATCTCAGTACCCTCAGGAAGAGAAAACAACCGTGATTCCGGGAGTAGTGGCGAGCGAAACCGGATGAGGCCAAACCGTATGCGTGTGATACCCGGCAGGGGTTGCGCATGCGGGGTTGTGGGATCTCTCTTTCACGGTCTGCCGGCCGTGAGACGAGTCAGAAACCGTTGATGTAGGCGAAGGACATGCGAAAGGTCCGGCGTAGAGGGTAAGACCCCCGTAGCTGAAACATTGACGGCTCGTTTGAGAGACACCCAAGTAGCACGGGGCCCGAGAAATCCCGTGTGAATCTGGCGGGACCACCCGCTAAGCCTAAATATTCCCTGGTGACCGATAGCGGATAGTACCGTGAGGGAATGGTGAAAAGTACCGCGGGAGCGGAGTGAAATAGTACCTGAAACCGTGTGCCTACAAGCCGTGGGAGCGTCGGACATCAGCTTGCTGGTGTCTCGTGACTGCGTGCCTTTTGAAGAATGAGCCTGCGAGTTTGCGGTGCGTTGCGAGGTTAACCCGTGTGGGGAAGCCGTAGCGAAAGCGAGTCCGAATAGGGCGATCCAGTAGCGCGCTCAAGACCCGAAGCGGAGTGATCTAGCCATGGGCAGGTTGAAGCGGAGGTAAGACTTCGTGGAGGACCGAACCCACCAGGGTTGAAAACCTGGGGGATGACCTGTGGTTAGGGGTGAAAGGCCAATCAAACTCCGTGATAGCTGGTTCTCCCCGAAATGCATTTAGGTGCAGCGTCGTGTGTTTCTTGCCGGAGGTAGAGCACTGGATAGGCGATGGGCCCTACCGGGTTACTGACCTTAGCCAAACTCCGAATGCCGGTAAGTGAGAGCGCGGCAGTGAGACTGTGGGGGATAAGCTCCATGGTCGAGAGGGAAACAGCCCAGAGCATCGACTAAGGCCCCTAAGCGTACGCTAAGTGGGAAAGGATGTGGAGTCGCAGAGACAACCAGGAGGTTGGCTTAGAAGCAGCCACCCTTGAAAGAGTGCGTAATAGCTCACTGGTCAAGTGATTCCGCGCCGACAATGTAGCGGGGCTCAAGCGTACCGCCGAAGTCGTGTCATTGCAGTACATACCCCCAACGGGGACTGTGATGGGTAGGGGAGCGTCGTGTGCCGGGTGAAGCAGCCGTGGAAGCGAGTTGTGGACGGTTCACGAGTGAGAATGCAGGCATGAGTAGCGATACACACGTGAGAAACGTGTGCGCCGATTGACTAAGGGTTCCTGGGTCAAGCTGATCTGCCCAGGGTAAGTCGGGACCTAAGGCGAGGCCGACAGGCGTAGTCGATGGACAACCGGTTGATATTCCGGTACCCGCTTTGAAGCGCCAGCGCTGAACCCAGCGATGCTAAGCCCGTGAAACCGTCGTGTGCGTCTTCGGACAAGCACGGAGTGGTGGAGCCGGTGGCCCAGACTGGTAGTAGGTGAGCGATGGGGTGACGCAGGAAGGTAGTCCAGCCCGGGCGGTGGTTGTCCCGGGGTAAGGGTGTAGGCCGTGTGGTAGGCAAATCCGTCACACGTTAAGGCTGAGACCTGATGCCGAGCCGATTGTGGTGAAGTGGATGATCCTATGCTGTCGAGAAAAGCCTCTAGCGAGTTTCATGGCGGCCCGTACCCTAAACCGACTCAGGTGGTCAGGTAGAGAATACCGAGGCGTTCGGGTGAACTATGGTTAAGGAACTCGGCAAAATGCCCCCGTAACTTCGGGAGAAGGGGGGCCACGCCTGGTGATGAGTCTTGCACTCGGAGCTGGGGGTGGCCGCAGAGACCAGCGAGAAGCGACTGTTTACTAAAAACACAGGTCCGTGCGAAGCCGTAAGGCGATGTATACGGACTGACGCCTGCCCGGTGCTGGAACGTTAAGGGGACCGGTTAGCTTGGATTCGTCCAGGCGAAGCTGAGAACTTAAGCGCCAGTAAACGGCGGTGGTAACTATAACCATCCTAAGGTAGCGAAATTCCTTGTCGGGTAAGTTCCGACCTGCACGAATGGCGTAACGACTTCTCGACTGTCTCAACCATAGGCCCGGTGAAATTGCACTACGAGTAAAGATGCTCGTTTCGCGCAGCAGGACGGAAAGACCCCGGGACCTTTACTACAGTTTGATATTGGTGTTCGGTTCGGCTTGTGTAGGATAGGTGGGAGACTGTGAAGCTTGGACGCCAGTTCAGGTGGAGTCGCCGTTGAAATACCACTCTGGTCGTGCTGGATGTCTAACCTGGGTCCGTGATCCGGATCAGGGACAGTGTCTGATGGGTAGTTTAACTGGGGCGGTTGCCTCCTAAAGGGTAACGGAGGCGCCCAAAGGTTCCCTCAGCCTGGTTGGCAATCAGGTGTTGAGTGTAAGTGCACAAGGGAGCTTGACTGTGAGACCGACGGGTCGAGCAGGGACGAAAGTCGGGACTAGTGATCCGGCGGTGGCTTGTGGAAGCGCCGTCGCTCAACGGATAAAAGGTACCCCGGGGATAACAGGCTGATCTTCCCCAAGAGTCCATATCGACGGGATGGTTTGGCACCTCGATGTCGGCTCGTCGCATCCTGGGGCTGGAGTCGGTCCCAAGGGTTGGGCTGTTCGCCCATTAAAGCGGTACGCGAGCTGGGTTTAGAACGTCGTGAGACAGTTCGGTCCCTATCCGCTGTGCGCGTAGGAATATTGAGAAGGGCTGTCCCTAGTACGAGAGGACCGGGACGGACGAACCTCTGGTGTGCCAGTTGTTCTGCCAAGGGCATGGCTGGTTGGCTACGTTCGGGAGGGATAACCGCTGAAAGCATCTAAGCGGGAAGCCTGCTTCGAGATGAGTATTCCCACCTCCTTGAGAGGGTAAGGCTCCCAGTAGACGACTGGGTTGATAGGCCGGATATGGAAGCCCAGTGATGGGTGGAGTTGACCGGTACTAATAGGCCGAGGGCTTGTCCTCAGTTGCTCGCGTCCACTGTGTTAGTTCTGAAGTAACGAACTCCCATTTGGCTGGTTGAGTTCATATCTTCATAGTGTTTCGGTGGTCATAGCGTTAGGGAAACGCCCGGTTACATTCCGAACCCGGAAGCTAAGCCTTTCAGCGCCGATGGTACTGCAGGGGGGACCCTGTGGGAGAGTAGGACGCCGCCGAACAATTTTTGACGGGGAGCCCCGTGCCTGATGGCACGGGGCTTTCCGCATTTCCAGGGTCGAATACGAGAAGGGGGGCCTCCTCCGAGAGGAGGCCCCCCTTTCCTTTCAGGGACCCAAGACGTCAGAGGCGGCCGGCGGCCTTCAGTGCCAGATAGGCGTCGGCGAGTGCCGGTGCGAGATCGTCCGGCTTGGCGTCCACCACCGTCACACCGTGACGCCGCAGCTGTTCCGCGGTGTTGCGCCGCTGGGCCTGCGCCTGGGCGCCGGCAGCAGCCTCGTACACCGCCTCTGCCGTCCCCCGGGACTTCGTCATCTCGTCCGCGTGCGGGTCCGCCACAGACGCCACCACCACCGTGTGCCGCTGCGTGAGCTGCGGCAGGACCGGCAGGAGGCCCTCCTCGATCGGGGCCGCGTCCAAGCTGGTCAGCAGCACCACGAGAGAACGGCGCGGCGCACCTGCCAAGGCGGCGGCGCTCAAGCCCCTGGCGTCCGTCTCGACCAGTTCCGGCTCCAGCGTCGCCATGGCGTCCACCATCGCGGGCAGGGTGTCGCCTGCCGCCCGGCCCTGCACACGGGCGCGGACCTGGCGGTCATACGCCAGAAGATCCACCCGGTCGCCGGCGCGTGAGGCGAGCGCGGTCAGCAGAAGAGCCGCGTCCATCGCGGCGTCCAGGCGCGGAACGTCCCCGACGCGGCCCGCCGACGTACGTCCCGTGTCCAGGACCAGCAGGATGTGCCTGTCCCGCTCCGGGCGCCAGGTGCGGACGGCGACGGTCGTCTGCCGTGCCGTGGCCCGCCAGTCGATCGAGCGTGTGTCGTCACCCGGCACGTACTCGCGGAGACTGTCGAACTCGGTGCCCTCACCGCGCGTCAGCACACTGGTGCGGCCATCCAGCTCCCGCAGCCGCGCCAGCTTCGACGGCAGGTGCTTCCGGCTCGTGAACGGCGGCAGCACCCGGACCCTCCAGGGGACCTGGTGGCTGCCCTGGCGGGCGGCCAGACGCAGCGGCCCGTACGAGCGGACGGTGACCCGGTCCGCGTGCCGGTCGCCGCGGCGTGCGGGCCGCAGCAGCGTCGTGAGCCTGCGCCGTTCACCCGCCGGCACCGTCACGCTGTGGCGAGACGCCTCCAGATCGGTGCCGGCCGGCCAGGAACTCGGCGGCCACGCGTCGCGGACATCCGCCCGCAGGCGGCGCCGCGAAGGGTTCTCCACCAGCAGCTCCACCTCCGCCACGTCACCCAGTCGAACGGATGTGTCACCACTTCGGGTGAACCGCAGCGTTCGCACTGGCGCCGCCAGGGCGTAGTCGCACAGAATTGCGAGAGACAGGGGGGCGTTGACGGCCAGCATCCCCGTCCAGCTGGGTGCGAGCAGCCCGACCGGGAGTGAGCCGATCGCCGCCAGGAGCGCGGTACGTCCGGTGAGGGCCATGGGTCACTGCCTCAGCGACGGCGCGGGGACGTGGGCGAGGATCGAGTTGATGACGGAGTCGGCCGTCACGCCTTCCATCTCCGCCTCGGGGCGCAGCTGGACGCGGTGGCGCAGGGTGGGCAGCGCGAGGGCCTTCACGTCGTCCGGGATGACGTAGTCCCGGCCTGTGAGCCAGGCCCAGGCGCGGGAGGTGGAGAGCAGAGCGGTGGCGCCTCGGGGGGAGACGCCGAGAGCGAGCGAGGGGGATTCACGCGTGGCACGGCAGATATCGACGACATAGCCGGCGATCTCGGGGGCGACCGAGGTGCGGGCGACCGCGCGGCGGGCCGCTTCCAGATCAGCGGCGTCGGCGACGGGGCGCACCCCGGCGGCCTTCAGGTCGCGCGGGTTGAAGCCCTCGGCGTGACGGGTCAGCACATTGATCTCGTCCTCGCGGGACGGCAGAGGCACCGTCAGCTTCAGGAGGAAGCGGTCCAGTTGGGCCTCGGGGAGAGGGTAGGTGCCCTCGTACTCGACGGGGTTCTGTGTGGCCGCCACGAGGAACGGTTCGGGCAGCGGGCGCGGTGTGCCGTCCACCGTGACCTGACGCTCCTCCATCGCCTCCAGAAGCGACGACTGGGTCTTCGGCGGGGTCCGGTTGATCTCGTCCGCGAGGAGGAGGTTGGTGAACACCGGGCCGGGCTGGAAGGAGAACTCGGCGGACCGCGTGTCGTAGACGAGGGAACCCGTCACGTCACTCGGCATCAGATCGGGGGTGAACTGGACGCGCTTGGTGTCGAGTTCCAGCGATGCGGCGAGTGCGCGCACCAGCAGCGTCTTGGCGACACCCGGGACGCCCTCGAGCAGGACGTGGCCCCGGCAGAGCAGGGCGACGACGAGCCCGGTGACAGCGGGGTCCTGCCCGACCACGGCCTTGGCGATCTCGGTGCGCAGGGCTTCCAGGGAGGCGCGGGCGCGGTCCGAGTTCTCAGCGGTCTCGGGGGTCGGGGCACTCATGAGGTGCGTACCTCTCTTTCGAGGGCGTCGAGTTGTTCAGCGAGGAGGACGAGTTCGGCGTCACCGGAGGGAGCCGGGCCGAACAGCAGGTTCCGCAGGTCGCCGCGGTCGCCGGTGAGCCGGGCGGACAGGGCGGGCAACAGGGCGTTGGGGGAGTGGGCCTCCCTCGTCGGGACGCCCACGAGAGGAGCGAGGCGGGTGCGGGCGGCCGAGCGGAGGACGGTCGAGGCGCGGTCGCGGGCATTGGCGCGGAAGTAGAGGCGGGCGCGGCCCTCGGTCGTCTCCGACGCGCGGATGGCGACCGGAAGGCGCTCGGTGACGAGCGGGCCCAGGCGGCGGGCTCGCCAGATCGCCGCCAGGACAGCCGCGATGGCGAGCTGCAGGCTGCCCCACAGCCAGCCCGAAGGGATCAGGTCGAGGAAGTCCGACTCGCCCTCCACCCGGTCCCCGTCATCGGAGCCGCCGGCGGCCGAAGGATCGGTGAGGGAAGGGAGGTACCAGACGAGATGGCTGCGGGAACCCAGGAGTTGCAGGGCGAGCGACGCGTTGCCCTCGTCCGCGAGGTGCTTGTTGAAGAGCAGGTCGGCGGCGCCCAGGAGGACCGTGTCGCCGCCGGAGGAGTTCTCGAGGCGGACCAGTGTCGGCTGGCCGTCGCGGAAGTAGCAGGACTGGGCGGAGGGCGAGCCGGTGGTGTCGTACCGTTCGCCGCCCAGGCTCACCCTGCCCGCGCGGCGGGCCTCCGGCAGGGAACAGGCGGGCTCCAGCGGGGTGACCGTGTCGGGCAGGTCGGCCGTCACGCCGGGGGCCAGGGTCTCCAGGGAAAACTCGTCGGGGGCGAGGAGAACGGTCCGGCCGCCGGAAGAGTCGACCGCCCCGCGCAGTGTCGTCTGCTGGTCGTCGGTGAGCAGATCGGGGGCGGTGACCAGCACGGTGGCGTCGGGGCCGGCTGCCTCGGTGACCTCGGCCAAGGTCGTGGCGACCCGGACGGACACGCCGCGTTCCTTCAGCAGTTCGGCGACGGCGCGGCTGCCGTTGGGGTCCGTGGAGCGCGGGTCGAGCCGGCCGTGGCCCCCGCCGCCCTGCAGCAGGGCCAGGAGGACGCCCGCGGTGATCAGCAGGGCCAGGGCGAGGAGGACGCCGCGTGCCCGCGCCCACACGTGCGCGGGGCTCCGGGAGAGGGACGTGCCGGTCGGGGTCACTGGGCTGCTCCCTGGGTGGTGCCGCTCCACTGGGGCTTGGCCCGCTCCACCGCGGCGTCCAGGTCCTTCAGACGCTGGTACGCGCGCTGGTCGGCGGTGCGGCCGCCGTATGTGACGTCGTCGAACTCGCGGGCCGCGGCGCGCAGCTCGTCGGCGTGGGCGGGCAGGGTCCGGCCGGCCTCGGCGGCCGCCTCGTCGGCCGTGCGGCCCGGTCGCGGGTCGAGCAGGGTGCGCTCCTCCAGGGAGCGGACGACGGCGCGCATGCGTTCCTGCACGGCCTGGTTCCAGCGGCCGGCGGCGGCGTGCCGTTCGGCGGCCGCCCGATGGTGGGCCGCCGTCCGCGGGCCCGCGTCGAACAGCGAGTCGGCGGAGGCGGGGGAGCGGCGCGGGGTGCCGAGCCGCCACCACAGTGCGGCGACGAGGCCCACCACCACGACGGCGATCACCGCGATGCCGAGCCAGCCGCCCGGCGCGGCACCGGACGCCGCGTCGAACAGGTCGCCGATCCACTCGAAGAAGGCGTTCATGGCGCGGATCAGGAAGTTCTCCTCGTCCTCGCCGTACATCGGCTTGGACAGCTCCCGCTCCGCCGCCTCACGGGCGGGTACGCGCGGCACGTCCAGCGGCGGCCCGTCGCCGTCCGCGGCGGCCGGCCTCAGCGCGGCCGCCGCTCCCCCCGTGACCGGCACCGCATCAGCTCCTAGGAGTCGTGTCGCCCGGCGACGGGGAGCCGTAGCCGGGGACGCCCGCCGCGCGGGCGAGCTCGAGGTCGAGGGCCTCACGGCGGATGCGCTGGTCCACGTAGAGCAGGACCGTCACACCGGCCGTGATCGGGTACATGATCGCCGATGCGATGACCGCACCGATACCCGTGATGATCAGGAACGTCCAGCTGGTCTGGTCGGGGGACCCGGACACCAGGCCGTTCATCCCGTCACCGTCCACGAGCAGGGCGATCAGGGAGAACGGAATCACGATGATCATGACGATCAGCGTGGTCAGCAGCGCCGTCAGGAGCAGGATGCCGAAGATCCGCCACCAGGCGCCCTGCACCAGCTTCGCGGAGCGCCGCAGCGATGCCCGCACGCCCTGGCGCTCCAGCATCACCACCGAGTACGAAAGGCTGAAGCGGACCGTCAGCCAGATGGCCACCAGCAGCGCCGACGCACCACCGAGGACCGCCAGCATGGCACCCGCGGTGGAGCCGATCAGCAGCCCCGGCCCGACACCGACGGCGAAGACGGCCGTGACGATCGCCGGCAGGAGCAGCGTCAGGGCCAGCAGCGGCACGAGCCGGGGCCGGGCGTCCCGCCACACCTCGCCGAACGCCACGGGGCGGCCCAGCACCGAGCGGCTCACCACGAACGTCAGCAGCGCCGTCGTCACGAACTGCGCCATCAGACCCAGCAGCGACGAGGGCACCATGCCGATCATGGTGGTCTGCATCGCCTCACCGGCCTGCTCCAGCACCTCCGACGGGCTCGCGTCCGGGTCCACGGCGGGCGGCTGCGGCAGCACGTACCGCTGCAGCAGCAACTGCACCAGCTGCACCACCGCCGAGACGACGAGCGTGATGCCCAGAACCGTCCGCCAGTGCGCGCGCAGTGTCGACACCGCGCCGTCCAGGATCTCCCCGACGCCCAGCGGCCGCAGCGGGATCACACCCGGCTTCGGGGCGGGCGGCTGCGCCCAGCCGCCGTACGGGCCGCGCCCGCCCCACCCCGGTGCGGGCGCGGGCGGCACGGGGCCGCCGGGGCGGGCCGCCGGCGGCGACCACTGGCCGGGCGGCGGCTGGTTCTCCGACCACTTCGGAGCCGGACCGCCCTGGTCACCGGCCGGGCGGGGCGAACCGGCGCCCTGGTCGTCGGACGGGGAAGGAGATCCGGGCGAAGCCCAGCCCGGAGAGTCGTTCACGGTCGTCCACCTCGTGGCTTGGTCGCGGCGCCCGCTCGTCGAGCCGGCTCGGTCACAACACCCCGCCACCCCGCGGAGCGGCAGGTCGGCAGCCATCGTGCCACGGGCCACCCGGCCACAGGCCAGGGCCCTGACGACTGCCGCGCCCACCGCGACACCTTCAATGTCACCGGCACAGCGGGCAGACTGGGCGAATGGCTGATCAGTTTGCAGGAACCGACCTCCGCGGACAGCCCCCCGCACCGCCCGTCATCCGCTGGGCGGAACCCCCCGAAGGACCCGTCGTCGTGCTCCTCGACCAGACCCGGCTCCCCGCCGAGGAAGTCGAACTGGTCTGCACCGACGTACCCGCCCTCGTCCAGGCCATCCAGACCCTCGCCGTCCGAGGAGCGCCCCTCCTCGGCATCACCGGCGCCTACGGAGTGGCGCTCGCCGCCGCCCGCGGCTACGACGTCGAGGACGCCGCCGCCCAGCTCGCCGGGGCCAGGCCCACCGCCGTCAACCTCGGATACGGGGTACGCCGCGCCCTCGCCGCCCACCGGGCCGCCACCGAACAGGGCGCCACCCCCGCCCAGGCCGCCGAGGCCGCGCTCGGGGAAGCCCGGCGGCTCCACAGGGAAGACGCCGAGGCCAGCACCGCCATGGCCGCCCGGGGCCTCGCCCTCCTCGACGAACTGCTGCCTGGCGGCAGCCACCGCGTCCTCACCCACTGCAACACCGGAGCCCTCGTCTCCGGAGGGGAGGGCACCGCGTTCGCCGTCGCCCTCGCCGCCCACCGCGAAGGACGGCTGCGGCGGCTGTGGGTGGACGAGACCAGGCCCCTCCTCCAGGGCGCCCGCCTCACCGCGTACGAGGCCGCCCGGCACGGCCTGGCCTACACCCTGCTCACCGACAACGCCGCCGGGTCGCTCTTCGCGGCCGGCGAGGTCGACGCCGTACTCGTCGGCGCCGACCGGATCGCCGCCGACGGCTCCGTCGCCAACAAGGTCGGCACCTACCCGCTCGCCGTCCTCGCCAAGTACCACCACGTGCCGTTCGTCGTCGTCGCCCCCGTCACCACCATCGACCCGGACACCCCCGACGGAACGGCCATCGACATCGAACAACGACCCGGCAGTGAGGTGACTCAGCTCACACCCCAGGTGCCCGGTGGGACAGCCGGGACCGCGCCCGGCGGCGCAACCCCGCACGCGCCCCTGGGAACGCAGGCCTACAACCCGGCGTTTGACATCACGCCGCCCGAATTGGTGACCGCGATCGTTACCGAGGCAGGAGTCGTGTCGCCGGTGACCGGAGGAGGAATCGCGGAGCTGTGTGCCAGGTCACGCCAGGTAACGATTAGCTAATGGGATGATGTCGATTATGAAGGGACGCGTCCTTGTCGTCGACGACGACACCGCACTGGCCGAGATGCTCGGGATCGTGCTGCGTGGTGAAGGGTTCGAGCCGTCGTTCGTAGCGGACGGCGACAAGGCACTCGCCGCATTCCGGGAGACCAAGCCCGATTTGGTCCTCCTCGACCTCATGCTGCCCGGACGGGACGGCATCGAAGTGTGCAGGCTCATCCGCGCCGAGTCCGGCGTGCCGATCGTCATGCTCACCGCGAAGAGCGACACCGTCGACGTCGTCGTCGGCCTCGAGTCGGGCGCCGACGACTACATCGTCAAACCGTTCAAGCCGAAGGAGCTCGTCGCCCGCATCCGGGCACGCCTCCGCAGGTCCGAGGAGCCCGCACCCGAGCAGCTCACCATCGGCGACCTCGTCATCGACGTCGCCGGCCACTCCGTGAAGCGCGACGGCCAGTCCATCGCCCTCACCCCCCTCGAGTTCGACCTCCTCGTCGCACTCGCCCGCAAACCCTGGCAGGTCTTCACCCGCGAAGTCCTCCTCGAACAGGTCTGGGGCTACCGCCACGCCGCCGACACACGGCTGGTGAACGTCCACGTCCAGCGACTCCGCTCCAAGGTCGAAAAGGACCCCGAGCGGCCCGAGATCGTCGTCACCGTCCGCGGCGTCGGCTACAAGGCGGGACCGAACTGACATGACCCGAGGCAGCGCTGCTCCGAAGCCCGGGAAGCCGGGAGTCCGTGCGGAGCGGGCTGCCGGAACCGGGCACGGCCCCACCCGCAGGGGCCGCCTCCTCCGCGGCGGACGCATCCTCCAGGACGGAGCACCGGGAGGCCCGGTGCTCCGCCTCCTGGCCCGCTGGATCCGCCGCCCCCTCCTGCCCGCCGTACGGATCTGGCGACGCAACATCCAGCTCCGCGTCGTCGTCGCCACCCTCCTAATGTCACTCGGCGTGGTCCTCCTGCTCGGATTCGTCGTCATGGGCCAGGTCCGCAACGGCCTCCTCGACGCCAAGGAACGCGCCGCGCAGAGCCAGGCCGCCGGAGGCTTCTCCGCCGCCCAGGACGAAGCCGCCGCCGCGACCGGCTCCGCCCCCGCCGACGGCGACACCCCCGGCACCACCTCCCGCTCCCTCCTCAACTGGCGCTCCGACCTCGTCGTCCAGCTCGCCAGCGGCGGCGCCGGAGCCTTCGACGTCGTCGCCCTCAGCTCCGACTCCGCCGGCACCGCCCCCAGCCGCGGCGCCCGCGCCTCCGGCGGCGTCAAGGTCGAGAGCATCCCCGTGGCCCTCCGCGAAGCCGTCGCCCAGGGCACCGGAACGTTCCAGACGTACACCCGCATCCACTACGCCGACGGCCAGCGCTCCGAAGCCGGACTCGTCATCGGCAAACGCCTCAACGACGTCGAGGGCAACACCTACGAGCTGTACTACCTCTTCCCCCTCACCCAGGAAGCGGCCTCGCTCGCCCTCGTCAAAACCACCATCACCACCGCGGGGCTCTTCGTCGTCGTCCTCCTCGGCGCCATCGCCTGGCTCGTCGTCCGCCAGGTCGTCACCCCCGTCCGCATGGCCGCCGGCGTCGCCGAACGCCTCTCCGCCGGACGCCTCCAGGAACGCATGAAGGTCACCGGCGAAGACGACATCGCCCGCCTCGGCGAAGCCTTCAACAAGATGGCCCAGAACCTCCAGCACAAGATCCAGCAGCTGGAAGACCTCTCCCGCATGCAGCGCCGCTTCGTCTCCGACGTCTCGCACGAGCTGCGCACCCCGCTCACCACGGTCCGCATGGCCGCCGACGTCATCTACGAGGCCCGCGGCGACTTCGACCCCGTCACCGCACGCTCCGCGGAACTCCTCGGCGACCAGCTCGACCGGTTCGAGTCCCTCCTCGCCGACCTCCTCGAGATCAGCCGCTTCGACGCCGGCGCCGCAGCCCTCGAAGCCGAACCCATAGACCTGCGCGACGTCGTCCACCGCGTCATCGACGGCGCCCGCCCCCTCGCCGAACACAAGGGCGGCCACATCCGCGTCGTCGGCGACGAACAGCCCGTCATCGCCGAAGCCGACGCCCGCCGCGTCGAACGCGTCCTGCGCAACCTCGTCGTCAACGCCGTCGAACACGGCGAAGGCCGCGACGTCGTCGTACGCCTCGCCTCCGCGGGCGGCGCCGTCGCCGTCGCCGTACGCGACTACGGCGTCGGCCTCAAGCCCGGCGAAGCCACCCGCGTCTTCAACCGCTTCTGGCGCGCCGACCCCGCCCGCGCCCGCACCACCGGCGGCACCGGCCTCGGCCTGTCCATCGCCCTCGAAGACGCCCGCCTCCACGGCGGCTGGCTCCAGGCATGGGGCGAACCCGGCGGCGGCTCGCAGTTCCGCCTCACCCTGCCCCGCACCGCCGACGAACCCCTCCGCGGCTCCCCCATACCGCTCGAACCGGAGGACTCCCGGCGCAACCGGCAGCACACCGCCACCGAACACCCCCACGCCACCACCCGCCACACCAGCACCGGCGTCCCCGGCCAGGCCCAGTCCGGCAGCAGCGGCACCACCGCCCGCACCCTCCCCGGACCACCCCGCTCCGCCGTACCACCCCGCCAGGGACGGGCCGCCACCGCCGACCCCACCGCCCTCCCCGGCAACGGCACCCGCGTCGTCCCCCGAGGACACACCGGCGAACCCGCCGGCGACAGCGACGACCCCCCACACGGCCGGCAGCAGAACCAGGACCAGACGAAGCGGAAGGACACCACCCGTGGGCGCTGACCGCCGCCGCCCCACCCACCGGCGAACCGCCCGCGGCACCGCCCTCCTCGGCTCCGCCGCCCTCCTCGCCGGCTGCGCCTCCATGCCCGACAGCGGCGACGTCAGCAGCGTCAAAGCGTCCCGGCAAGGCGACTCGCAGGTACGCGTCTACCCCGTCGCCCCCCGCGACAACGCCGAACCGGCGGAGATCGTCGAAGGCTTCCTCGAAGCGATGACCGGCGACGACCCGAACTTCGCCACCGCCCGCGAATACCTCACCAAGCAGGCCGCACGCACCTGGAAGCCCGAGGAACGCACCACCGTCCTCAGCGCCGCGCCCGTCCCCCAGCAGGGCGGCCCGGCACGCCAGGAACACGGCCTGCCCGGCGACCCGCAGACCCTCCGCTACCGGCTCTCCGGGCAGAAGGTCGCCATCGTCGACGACCGGCACGCCTACCAGCCGGTCGGCTCCGTCACGTACAGCGAGACCATCCAGCTGGTGCAGCAGCGCTCCGCCGACGGCAAGCAGAAGGAATGGCGGATCGACGCCCTCCCGCAGGGCCTCCTCCTCAGCGAATCCGACTTCCAGCGCAACTACCGCTCCGTCAACAAGTACTACTTCGCGTCCGGCAAGCCCTGGGTCGTCGCCGACCCCGTGTACATCCGCAAGCGCCAGGACCCCGTGACCCTCATGGACTCCCTGACGCAGACGGTGAAAGCCCTCCTCGAAGGGCCGACGAACTGGCTCAAGCCCGCCGTCTACACCCGCTTCCCCGCCGGGACGGAACTGAAGAAGAACACCACCACCCTCACCATCGACGACCGCAACACCCTCAAGATCCCCCTCAACGACAAGGCCGACAACGTCGAGCGGGAGCAGTGCCGCAAGATGGCCGCGCAGGTCCTCTTCACCGTCAGCGACCTCGGCTCCACACGCGTGGAGCAGGTGGAACTCCAGCGCGCCGACGGCCGGTCCCTGTGCGTCCTCGGCGAGGACCAGCGCTCCGACTTCATGGCCGACCCCACCCCCGGCCTCCGCGAGATTCCGTACTACGTCGACGCCACCGGCAAACTCGCGCAGCTCCTCCCCGGCGCCAAGGAGGCCGTCGAGGCCCGCCACGTCTACGGCCCCTTCGGCGACGGCGCCGCGAAGGTCGAGACCGTCGCCGTCTCCCGCGACGAGAAGCACGCCGCAGCCGTCTCCCAGAACGGCCGCACCCTGCGCGTCGCGTCCATCCAGACCGACACCGACCTGCCCGAACCCCTCGTCACCAGCCGGGGAGCCGTACCGGCGAACCGCCTCTCCGCCCCCAGCTGGGACGGCCGCAACGACCTGTGGGTCGCCGACCGCAACCCCGCCGACCCGAAGCTCCTGCTCCTGCCGGGCGGAAGCGGCAAACCCCTCACCGTCACCACGCCGTGGCTCGACGAGGGCGTACGCGTCGAGGAACTGCGGGTCTCCGAGGACGGCGTGCGCATCGCCCTGCGCCTCAGCCGCAACGGCAAGACCACCCTCCACATCGGCCGCGTCGAACGCGCGACGGACGGAGACCGGCAGAAGGTTTCCGTCGTCGACCTGCAGTCCATCGCACCCCGCATGGAATCCGTGACGTCCGTGTCCTGGGCCGGCCCCAGTCGCCTCGTCGTCCTCGGCAAGCAGGCCGGCGGCGTCCAGCAGGTCCGGTACATCCAGACCGACGGCTCCGCGTCCGCCGCGCTGATCCCTGGCCTCAACCAGGTCAAGGCCGTGGCCGCCGCCAACGACGAACGCGCACCCCTGGTGGCCGCCGCCGACGACGGCATCGTCCGCCTCCAGGCGGGCGTCAACTGGCAGCCGATGGTCGAGAAGGGCACGTCGCCGGTCTACCCCGGCTGACGGCCGGCTGTATGGCCACAGGGCGGCCAGGCTTCTGGCGGTCCAGGCGTGGTGGCCTGACCTGGTGCTGTGACGAGCCGGGGCGTCCTGGTAGGGGTGCCTGCCGGGGGAGCGGCGGGGTGGCCGGGCGGTGGTCCCGCCGCGTGAACGTCACGCCGGGGTGATGCGGTCGCCGGGCGGGTTGTCGGGCGCCGCGGTTTTCCACAGCCCGTTGTCCACAGGGGTGGCAGCCCCGGCCGGGACACGGGAACGTAGAGCCATGCGGGGATGGTGGCAGGAGATCACCGGGCTCGTACTACCGGTGGCCTGCGCCGGCTGCGGCCGTCCTCGTACGGTCCTGTGCGACGGCTGTACCCGGTCGCTCCACGGCCGGCCGGCGGTACGTGTACGACCGGAACCGGAGCCTGCCGGGCTCCCCGCCGTATGGGCGGCAGCACCGTACGCCGACGCCGTACGGGCGGTCCTGCTCGCCCACAAGGAACGGGGCGCGCTCGCCCTGGCGACCCCCTTGGGCGTCGCGCTGGCGGGCGCGGCACGCGCTGCCGCGGGCGGGTGCGTTGTGCGGGGGGCGGTGGCCGCGGGTGGAGGCGATGTGGCTTGGGCTGCCGAGGGCCGCGGAGCCCTGGGCGGTGGTGCTGGGGGCAGCGGTGCTGTGCGGGGTGTCTGCGCGTGTTGCGGTGACGCGTACGGCGTCGGCGCCGTGCGGGGTGGCTCCGAGGGGCGGGGCGTGGGGGCGGTGGTGGAGGCGGAGGGTGGGGGAGGGGTGGGGGTGGGGGCCCTCCCCCTGGTCCTGGTTCCGGTGCCTTCGGCGCGGCGGGCGGTGCGGGCGCGTGGGCATGACGCGGTACGGCGTGTGGCGGTCGCTGCGGGGCGGGAGCTGAGGCGTGGCGGTACGGCGGCCAGGGTCGCGCCGGTGCTGCGGCAGCGGCGGAAGGTGGCCGACCAGGCGGGGCTGGACGCCCGTCAGCGGCACGAGAACCTGGCCGGAGCCCTGGAGGTCGTACCGGGCGGGATGCGGCTGCTGGAGGGCGCCTGCGTCGTTCTGGTGGACGACCTCATGACGACGGGCGCCTCGCTCACCGAAGCGGCCCGCGCCCTCTACGAGGCGGGCGCGGCGCGTGTGGCCGCCGCGGGAGCCGCGCCGCCCGGCGTCGAATGGCCGTCCGGGCCTGCGGAGGCCGGCTCAGCGGGGGTCGGGCAGGTGTGGACCGGATCTGCGGAAGCCGGGCATGCGCGGACCGGAACGGGGGCCGGCCCTGCGGGTGTGTGCGGCCCTGTGGAAAGTCCAGGGGCGGTCGGAGTCGTCGGCGGCGGATGCCGGATCGCCGACGGTGGGGAAGGCCGGGCGTTCGGGGGGAATGGCGGGGAATCACGCCGGGTACACGGGACCTTTGGCGCGGCGTACACGCCATTCGGCCCCGGGCGTGGCGAATTGCCGCGGGGCGACCATGGGGCCGTGCTGATCGGAGCCGCTGTGGTGGCTGCTTCTCCAAAAGCGTTCGGAATAAACCGGAACTGACAAGGAATCTCGATCGTTGCAGGTGGTAAGCGGATGAGAACACCTGATCGGAGGTTTGTGCTGGTAGCGGGTGCCGGTAGCCGTCCGGGCGAGCTATGTTCGGTTGTACAGGAATGGCGAATGCCGCCCTTCACCGAATGAGCAGCCATGCGTCCGTACGGAATCCGGAGCCGGTCAGCACATCGATGTTGTGGGGTGGGGATCTTGTCGACTGGGGAGGAGGAGGTCTAAGTCGCCAAGTCCGAGACTCCGGTGCTCACCGGGGTCTGGTGCAAAAGGGAGATGCTCGCCAGCAGCTGAGCTGGTTGGAGCGATCCGGGAACGGAGTTCTGCGTGGACATCGTCGTCAAGGGCCGCAAGACCGAGGTGCCCGAGCGGTTCCGCAAGCACGTGGCCGAGAAGCTGAAGCTGGAGAAGATCCAGAAGCTCGACGGCAAGGTGATCAGCCTCGACGTCGAGGTGTCCAAGGAGCACAACCCGCGGCAGGCCGACAGGTCCGACCGCGTGGAGATCACCCTCCACTCCCGAGGCCCGGTGATCCGGGCGGAAGCGGCCGCCGCCGACCCGTACGCAGCGCTCGACCTCGCGACGGCCAAGCTTGAGGCGCGGCTGCGCAAGCAGCACGACAAGCGGCACACCCGCCGCGGCAGCGGCCGTATGACGGCCGCGGAGGTGGCCGACGCGGTGCCCGGGGTTGCGCGGCTCAACGGCACCGGGGTCGCCGTGCTGGAGGAGTCGGAGGAGACCGTTCCGACCACGCGGATCGGCTCGCTGGAGGTGCAGGGCGAGGGCCCGCTCGTGGTGCGGGAGAAGACGCACAGGGCCGCGCCCATGTCGCTCGACCAGGCGCTGTACGAGATGGAGCTGGTCGGGCACGACTTCTATCTGTTCGTCGACGCGGAGACCAAGCAGCCCAGCGTCGTGTACCGGCGCCACGCCTACGACTACGGCGTCATCCACCTGGAGAACGACCCCCTGGCGGGGAGCGAGGGACGCGGCGCGGGCGGCGCGCTCGGCGGCTGACGGCTCCCTGACGGTGTCGGTGCCCCCGGAAGCGCCCCGTGCGCCCCCGGGGGCACCCCCGTGCCACCGAAGGATCACCGCGTGGGCGCCGGGGCATGAAATCATGGCGACGCGTACCAACCGGTCCATGCCGGGCCGTCGTTGGTATGTCGACCGTGAACTTCAGGGCCCCGGCCTGCAGGGGGAGGAACGATGGCGGACAGCTTCGGCCCGGTGCATCATCCGGGCGGCTCCGGCGCCCCGGACTGCGGGGCCGCCTCGCGACGGGACTCCGGAGGGGGCGACGTGCCCGCGAAGGAACCGATCCGGGTCCTCGTCGTGGACGATCACGCCCTCTTCCGCCGAGGACTGGAGATCGTCCTCGCGCAGGAGGAGGACATCCAGGTCGTCGGTGAGGCGGGCGACGGGGCGGAAGCGGTCGACAAGGCCGCCGACCTGCTGCCCGACATCGTGCTGATGGATGTGCGGATGCCCAGGCGGGGCGGTATCGAGGCGTGCACGTCCATCAAGGAGGTCGCCCCCAGCGCGAAGATCATCATGTTGACGATCAGCGACGAGGAGGCGGACCTCTACGACGCGATCAAGGCGGGGGCGACCGGCTACCTGCTCAAGGAGATCTCCACCGACGAGGTCGCCACGGCCATCCGCGCCGTCGCGGACGGCCAGTCGCAGATCAGCCCCTCCATGGCGTCGAAGCTGCTCACCGAGTTCAAGTCGATGATCCAGCGCACCGACGACCGCCGGCTCGTCCCGGCGCCCCGGCTCACCGACCGGGAGCTGGAGGTGCTGAAGCTGGTGGCGACGGGGATGAACAACCGGGACATCGCCAAGGAGCTGTTCATCTCCGAGAACACCGTGAAGAACCACGTCCGCAACATCCTGGAGAAGCTCCAGCTCCACTCCCGGATGGAGGCCGTGGTGTACGCGATGCGGGAGAAGATCCTCGAGATCCGGTAGGCCGGGCGCCCCGGACCCCGGCCTCACAGGGCCAGGGGGGCCGCGGGACGACAGCGCCGCAACAGCGTTGACGCGTGCGGTCGGTTGCCCGGGGTCCGGGGCTCCGCCCGCCCCGGACCTCAGGCCCTTCGCCGTCAGCCCAGTGCCGCCGTGAGGGCCGGGGTGAGGTCGGGGCGGTCCGTCCGCTCGATGCGTACGGTGTCGCAGCCGACCCATTCCGCCGCCTCCCGCAGCGCCTGCGCCATCGGGCCTATCGCCTTGGGGCCCGCCAGGGACAACTGCCGGGCGACCAGCGTGGTGCCCTCGCGGGCCGGGTCGACGCGGCCCAGCAGCCTGCCGCCCGCGAGGAGGGGCATCGCGAAGTAGCCGTGGACGCGCTTCTGCTTCGGCACATACGCCTCCAGGCGGTGGGTGAAGCCGAAGATCCGCTCGGTGCGGGCGCGTTCCCAGATCAGCGAGTCGAACGGGGACAGCAGCGTCGTGCGGTGCCGTCCGCGCGGTTCGCTGGCGAGGGCCGCCGGGTCCGCCCACGCCGGCTTGTCCCAGCCCTCTACCCGCACCGGTACGAGCCCCGAGTCGGCGACGACCGAGTCGAACTCCTCGCCCCTGATGCGGTGGTAGTCGGCGATGTCCGCGCGCGTGCCCACCCCGAGGGCCTGCCCGGCCAGCCGTACCAGGCGGCGCAGGCACTCGCGGTCGTCGAGCTCGTCGTGGAGGAGGTCGGCGGGGACGGCGCGCTCCGCGAGGTCGTACACGCGCTTCCAGCCGCGGCGCTCCACGCAGACGACCTCGCCGTACATCAGGGCCCGTTCGACGGCGACCTTGGAGGCGGACCAGTCCCACCACTCGCCGCCGTTCTTCGCGCCGCCCAGCTCGGTGGCCGTGAGGGGGCCCTCGGTGCGCAGCTGCCTGATCACCGTGTCGTACGCGCCGTCCGGCAGGTCGTGGTGCCACTGGGGGCGGCGGCGGTAGGCGCGGCGGCGGAACGCGAAGTGCGGCCACTCCTCGATGGGCAGGATGCACGCGGCGTGCGACCAGTACTCGAAGGCGTGCCGGCCGGTCCAGTACGCCGCTTCGACGGTCTGGCGGCCGACGGCGCCGAGGCGGGCGTACGGGATGAGCTCGTGGGAGCGGGCGAGGACGGAGATGGTGTCCAGCTGGACGGCGCCGAGGTGCCGCAGGACGCCGCGCACACCGGCGCGCCGGTCGGGGGCGCCGAGGAAGCCCTGCGCGCGCAGGGCTATGCGGCGGGCCTCGTCGGCGGAGAGCTCATGCGTGGGCGGGGGCGGCGTCGTGGTCATGCTTCGCACGATAGAGGCCGTCACTGACAGGGGGCGGGGGTTTTCCACAGGCGGGGTTCAGGCGTGTGGGGAGGGCAGGTAGGGGGTGGGGGAGGGGAGGCCCAGGTCGGAGGGGAGGAGGGAGGCGAGCCAGCAGTCGCGGCGGCTGTCGGGGCGGGCGAACGCGGCGCGGAGGGTGCCCTCCAGGGTGAAGCCGGCCTTCTCGGCGACGAGGCGGGAGGCGGTGTTGCCGACCTCGGCGCGCCATTCCAGGCGGGCGCAGCCGAGGGTGGTGAACGCCCAGTGGGCGAGGGTGCGGGTGGCTTCGGTGGCGTAGCCGTTGCCGCGGTGTTCGCGGACCGTGTAGAAGCCGACCTCCCAGGTGCCGGCGCGGGGGTGGTGGAGGCTTGCGGACGCCAGCAGGGGGCCGTCCGCCCGGCCTCGGGGGCGTACGGCGAAGGTGTACTCGGTGTCGTCGCGCCAGGCGTCGGGGACGTACCGGCAGACGAAGTCTCGCGCCTCGGCGGCGCCGTACGGGTCGGGGAGGGGTATCCAGCGTCTGATCTGCGGGTCCTGGACGGCGGCGCGGACCTCTTCGGCGTCGTCGGGGGTGAAGGGGCGCAGCAGCAGGCGCTCGGAGGTGAGCGTGACGGGTTCCATGCCGGGATTGTGGTGGGGGCGGGGCGGGGGCGGTGAACTGGTGGGGCGGGGTGCGGCACCTTCGGCGCGTTCCGCGCGTTCTCCTTGAGGGCGGCGGTGGCCCGGCGATCGTTCACGGAAGGGTGCGGACCTCCCGGCGTGGCGGGGTCCTCGCTTACGATGACCGTTGCGGTGGGGACCACCTGCCGTGCCCGTGCCAGTGTCCATGACAAGACCCAGTGCCAGGCCCGACCGGCAAGGAGACCAGCCTCAGTGTCCGTCTTCAACAAGCTCATGCGTGCAGGCGAAGGCAAGATCCTGCGCAAACTGCACCGCATCGCGGACCAGGTCAACTCCATCGAAGAGGACTTCGTCAACCTCTCCGACGCCGAGTTGCGGGCCCTCACCGACGAGTACAAGCAGCGGTACCAGGACGGTGAGAGCCTCGACGACCTGCTCCCGGAGGCCTTCGCGACCGTTCGTGAGGCGGCCAAGCGCGTGCTCGGCCAGCGTCACTACGACGTGCAGCTGATGGGTGGTGCCGCGCTGCACCTCGGCTATGTGGCGGAGATGAAGACCGGTGAGGGCAAGACCCTCGTCGGTACGCTCCCGGCGTATCTGAACGCGCTGTCCGGCAAGGGCGTGCACCTGATCACGGTGAACGACTACCTGGCGGAGCGCGACTCGGAGCTGATGGGCCGGGTGCACCAGTTCCTGGGTCTGTCGGTGGGCTGCATCCTGGCGAACATGTCGCCGGCGCAGCGCCGCATGCAGTACAACTGCGACATCACGTACGGCACGAACAACGAGTTCGGTTTCGACTACCTGCGCGACAACATGGCGTGGTCGAAGGACGAGCTGGTGCAGCGCGGCCACAACTTCGCGTGTGTCGACGAGGTCGACTCGATCCTCGTCGACGAGGCGCGTACGCCGCTGATCATCTCGGGTCCGGCGGACCAGGCGACGAAGTGGTACGGCGACTTCGCGAAGCTGGTGCAGCGGCTGAAGCGCGGTGAGCCGGGCAATCCGCTGAAGGGCATCGAGGAGACCGGCGACTACGAGGTCGACGAGAAGAAGCGGACCGTCGGCATCCACGAGTCGGGTGTCGCGAAGGTCGAGGACTGGCTGGGCATCGACAACCTCTACGAGTCGGTGAACACGCCGCTCGTCGGTTATCTGAACAACGCCATCAAGGCGAAGGAACTGTTCAAGAAGGACAAGGACTACGTCGTCATCGACGGCGAGGTCATGATCGTCGACGAGCACACGGGCCGTATCCTCGCGGGCCGCCGGTACAACGAGGGCATGCACCAGGCGATCGAGGCGAAGGAAGGCGTCCCGATCAAGGACGAGAACCAGACGCTCGCCACGATCACCCTGCAGAACTTCTTCCGCCTGTACGACAAGCTGTCCGGTATGACCGGTACGGCGATGACCGAGGCCGCCGAGTTCCACCAGATCTACAAGCTGGGCGTCGTGCCGATCCCGACGAACCGGCCGATGATCCGCAAGGACCAGTCGGACCTGATCTACCGCACCGAGGTCGCGAAGTTCGCCGCGGTCGTGGACGACATCGCGGAGAAGCACAAGAAGGGCCAGCCGATCCTCGTCGGTACGACGTCGGTCGAGAAGTCCGAGTACCTGTCGCAGCAGCTGTCCAAGCGCGGCATCCCGCACGAGGTGCTGAACGCGAAGAACCACGAGCGTGAGGCGTCGATCGTCGCGCAGGCCGGCCGCAAGGGCGCGGTCACGGTCGCGACGAACATGGCCGGCCGCGGTACGGACATCAAGCTCGGCGGCAACCCCGACGACCTCGCCGAGGCGGAGCTGCGCCAGCGCGGCCTCGACCCGGTCGAGACCCCGGACGAGTGGGTCGCCGCCCTGCCGGAGGCCCTGGAGAAGGCCGAGCTGGCGGTGAAGGCCGAGTCCGAGGAGGTCAAGAAGCTCGGCGGCCTGTACGTGCTCGGCACGGAGCGGCACGAGTCGCGGCGTATCGACAACCAGCTGCGCGGCCGTTCCGGCCGTCAGGGCGACCCGGGCGAGTCCCGCTTCTACCTGTCGCTGGGCGACGACCTGATGCGGCTGTTCAAGGCGCAGATGGTCGAGCGCGTCATGGCGATGGCGAACGTGCCGGACGACGTGCCGATCGAGAACAAGATGGTCACGCGCGCCATCGCGTCCGCCCAGTCGCAGGTCGAGCAGCAGAACTTCGAGACGCGCAAGAACGTCCTGAAGTACGACGAGGTCCTCAACCGGCAGCGTGAGGTCATCTACGGCGAGCGCCGCCGCGTCCTGGAGGGCGAGGACCTGCACGAGCAGATCCGCCACTTCATGGACGACACGATCGACGCCTACATCCAGGCGGAGACCGTGGAGGGCTTCGCCGAGGAGTGGGACCTGGAGCGGCTGTGGGGCGCTTTCAAGCAGCTCTACCCGTGCAAGGTCACCATCGAGGAGCTGGAGGAGGCCGCGGGGGACCGCGCCGGCATCACGGCGGAGTTCATCGCGGAGTCCATCAAGGACGACATCCACGAGCAGTACGAGGCGCGGGAGAAGCAGCTCGGCTCCGAGATCATGCGTGAGCTGGAGCGGCGCGTCGTGCTGTCCGTCCTGGACCGCAAGTGGCGCGAGCACCTCTACGAGATGGACTACCTCCAGGAGGGCATCGGCCTGCGGGCCATGGCGCAGAAGGACCCGCTGGTCGAGTACCAGCGCGAGGGCTTCGACATGTTCAACGCCATGATGGAGGGCATCAAGGAGGAGTCCGTCGGCTACCTGTTCAACCTGGAGGTCCAGGTCGAGCAGCAGGTCGAGGAGGTCCCGGTGGAGGCGGCGCAGGAGCGGCCGTCGCTGGAGAAGGAGCAGGCCGTGCCCGCGGGCGCCGGCCGCCCCGAGATCCGCGCCAAGGGCCTGGACGCCCCGCAGCGGCCGAACCGGCTGCACTTCTCCGCGCCGACCGTCGACGGCGAGGGCGGCATCGTCGAGGGCGACTTCGACAACGGCGGCGCCCGCTCCGAGACCGACGGCATGACGCGCGCCGAGCGCCGCAAGGCCCAGAAGGGCGGCCGTCGCCGCAAGAAGTGACCGGCGGCCTCCGCAGGCGGTGAAGGCGGGACCGGATGCGCCCAGCGGCGTGCCGGTCCCGCCTTTCGTGTGCGCGAGCCCTTCAGGCAGCGCCTCGCGGCGTCGCCAGGCCGGCGGGCGGCCGCCGGAGGGCGCCCGCCGGGAGGTGCCTTCTCGCGGCTCCGGCGGCCCCTGGGCGGCGCCTGGGGGCCTTTCAGCCCCACGCGAGGTGGATGGGGCCCCGGGCCGGGGTTGAGGCGGTGGGACGGGCGCCCTGGCCCCCTGTGTACCAGGGAGCCCGCCCGACCGCCGTGCACGCCGGCCCCGCCGCCTACGCCGGGCCGAGGTCCACGGCCGCGCAGCGCCACCTGAGGTCCTGGCCGCGCTCCAGGCGGAACGCCATCGCCCGGACCCTCGCGCCCGTCGCCACCGTGGCGTACGCCTCGACGACGCCCGGCCGCAACGGGCTGCCGCCGCAGCGGCGCAGCACGGGACGTGCTTCCCGGCTGCCCGTGGGGCGCAGGGGGTTGGCCGGGGCCAGGCGGATGAGCTGCTCGTACGCCTCGCCGACGGTGTGGCCCAGCATCCAGTGCACGGGCCGCTCGCCGGTCAGCACGGCCAGCAGCCGTTCGGCGAACGCCACATGCGGCGGCAGGGCGCGCGGGTGGGCGTCCGGAGCGGAACCGGCCGGCGGGCGCGGTCGTACGGCTCCGGGGCGGCCGTCGCCGGGGCGGGTGCCGCCCGGCCGCGCGGTGCCGCCCGGCCGCCGCAGGTCCCGCCGCCCGCCGGGCCGGCCCGCCGCGCGCGGCCCGCGCCCGGCCCCAGCGGCCCCCGCGACCGCCGGGGCCGTGCCGGGGACGGCCGGTGTGGCCCCGGCGGGGCGTACGGCGGCCGCCTCCGCGGTGGCCGTGCCCGAGGGGCCCCCGGCGGCAGCGCTCACCGGGACGGAACGCTCGGCGGCGCCCGCACCGGCGGTGACCGCACTGGCGGCGCCCGCACCGGCGCCGACCGGGCCCGCGGTGACCCGGTTCGCAGCGTCCGGCCCCGCGGCGGTGACTGCGCCCGAGGGGGTGACCGGGCCCGCGGTGGTCCGGCCCGCGGTGGTCCGGCTCGTGGCGGGCGGGTGGAGGCGGTGCGCGGCGGACGCGGCGTTGCGGGCGGCGGTGGCGCCCAGGCCCTCCGGGGCCTTCCAGCGGGTGCGGGCCGTGGAGTGCGCGTCGGCCGGCCCGCGGGCCGACGGTACGCGGGCGGGCCGCGCTTCGGGGGTGGAGGTCGGGGTGGGCGGCATCGGCGTGGTCCCTTCCGTCAGCCCGGATTACCGGGGGGTAACTTCGCGCTGCCACTTGTACGGGTGCGCCACCCGCCCCGCAACGGCCTGTCAAGCCGGTGCCGCGACGCCCCCGAATCACCCGTCCGGGTGAGGCAGGCCATGGGGTGCCTGGGCTCACAGGGGGTCAGCGCAACGCCGGGTGGACGCCGCGGAGGCCCGATACCAGCCCCCGAAGGGGTACGGCCGCACGTATCCTGAGGACGTCTGTCGACTACGAAAGCGGCCTGTCATGCGCGTGTACGTTCCCCTGACCCTTCCCGGTCTCGCACAGGCGCACAGGACGGGCACCCTCGGCACCGGCGCCTCGCTCACCGCGTACGCCGTCACGCCGGGGCTGCGCGAGTGGTACGTCTCCGACGACATCGAGGAGCTGGAGTACGCCGCGCTCAGCCGCGCCGCCGCCGCCTCCCTGCGCCTGCTCGCCGCCGACCCGGACGCCGCGCGCCGCCGTGTCGTCGTCGCCGTGGACGTCCCGGACGGCGCCGCGACGGCCGACCCCGACCGGGGCCTCGACCCCGCGTCGGTCGGCGAGGTCCGGGTCGCCGGGCCCGTGCCGCTGGCCAAGGCCGCGGCCGTCCACGCCGACTCCGCCGACGCCGAGGCCGATGTGACGGCCGCCGCCGACGCGCTGGGCGCCGCCGATCTGGGCGACGACGACGCGCAGTTCACCGTGGACGGCGCCGAGGACCACGAGCTGCTCTGGTACGGCGTGCAGGAGATCCCCAACCTGGTCGACTGACCGCCCGGTCCGGTTGTCGGACCCGGCCGGTACGGTTTCGGGCATGGGGAAGCACCGCGCGCACCTGGTCTGGGACTGGAACGGCACTCTGCTCGACGACATCGGCACCGTCATCGAGGCGACGAACGCCGCCTTCCGGGAGATAGGCCTGCCGCCGATCACGCTGGAGCGGTACCGCGAGCTGTACTGCGTGCCGATCCCCCTCTTCTACGAGCGGCTGCTCGGCCGGCTGCCCAGCGAGGAGGAGTGGGCCGTCATGGACGGCGCGTTCCACCGGCACTACTGGGCGCGCGCCGACGCGTGCGGGCTGACCGACGGGGCCGCCGAGCTGCTGGCGGCGGCGCGCGAGTACGGGCGGACGCAGTCGCTGCTGTCGCTGGCGCCGCACGAGCACCTGGTGCCGCTGGTGCGCCGGCACGGCATCCACGACTGGTTCGTCCGCGTCGACGGGCGCACGGGCCACTCCACGTCCGGCAAGGCCGAGCACATGGTGCGGCACCTGCGGGCCCTCGACGGCATACCCGCCGAGCGGATCGTCGTCATCGGGGACGCCGCGGACGACGCGGTCGCCGCCGCGCACGTCGGCGCGCGGGCGGTGCTGTACACGGGCGGCTCGCACAGCCGGGCCAGCCTGGAGACGGCCGGTGTCCCCGTGGTGGACACGCTGGCGGAGGCGGTCGCCGTCGCCGAGGACCTCGTCGCCTGAGCGATCGGCCTCCCGCGGGGCCCGGCGGTGGGGCGTACAGCCGTGCGGACCGGCATCCGAAAGCGGGGCTCGGCGGTCCGGTGTGGTGCGGTTCGTGGCGGACTGGGCGGATTGCCCGCTCGCGCGCGCGTGTGTCGCTGTCCACACTGTCAAACTTCCGGGCCGGGTTTTGTACACATACGGCTCATGACGGCCGAGGGGTGAGGAGCGATAGCCTGGACCCGTGATCAGCGCTATACGCCGTGGGGGCAGCGGAGCCCCCGGCCGGCGCCCGGTGTGTCCATGGACCCGGGCGGCAGCTGATCCTTTCTGCCCGGTTCCCACGCCACCCAAGGCTTCCCTGCCGAGATTGGCCGAGAATGATCCGGGCTTCTCTCATTCAGGCATAACGTCCACGACGAGCGGATACCCCGCGTTGAAGCGTGAACGTATCGCCACACCCTTCCCCTACGTCACGCAACGGCGCGCGACAGGAGCCAGAGGACATGCAGACCAAGCTGGACGAAGCCAAGGCCGAGCTGCTCGAACGGGCCGCCCGGGTAGCTGAGAACGAGACCGGGGACAGGCCCGACCCGGGCACCGTGCTCGAGTACCTCCAGCGTTACTACCTGCACACCGCTCCCGAGGACCTCACGGACCGCGACCCCGTCGACGTGTACGGCGCCGCGCTCTCCCACTACCGGCTGGCCGAAAACCGCCCCCAGGGCACGGCGAACGTCCGCGTGCACACGCCGACCGTCGAGGAGAACGGCTGGACGTGCAGCCACTCCGTGGTCGAGGTCGTCACCGACGACATGCCGTTCCTCGTGGACTCCGTCACCAACGAGCTGTCCCGGCAGAACCGCGGCATCCACCTCGTCGTGCACCCGCAGGTCGTCGTCCGCCGCGACGTGACCGGCAAGCTCATCGAGGTCGTCACCTCCGGCCCCGGCTCCGAGATCGGCGGCCACGCCAAGCCGCAGGACGCCCTCGTCGAGTCCTGGATCCACGTCGAGATCGACCGCGAGACCGACCGCGCCGACCTCAAGCAGATCACCGCCGACCTGCTGCGCGTCCTGTCCGACGTCCGCGAGGCCGTCGAGGACTGGGAGAAGATGCGCGACGCCGCGCTGCGCCTCGCCGAGGGCCTCGCCGACGAGCCGACCGCCGCCGACCTGCGGCCCAGCGAGGTCGAGGAGGCCCGCGAGCTGCTGCGCTGGCTGGCCGACGACCACTTCACGTTCCTCGGCTACCGCGAGTACAACCTCGTCGACGGCGACGCCCTCGCCGCCGTCCCCGGCACCGGCCTCGGCATCCTGCGCTCCGACCCGCACCACAGCGGCGACGACGCCCACGGCCACCCCGTCTCGCCGTCGTTCAACCGGCTCCCGGCCGACGCCCGCGCCAAGGCCCGCGAGCACAAGCTGCTCATCCTCACCAAGGCCAACAGCCGCGCCACCGTCCACCGCCCGTCGTACCTGGACTACATCGGCGTCAAGAAGTTCGACGCGCAGGGCAACGTCGTCGGCGAGCGCCGCTTCCTCGGCCTGTTCTCGTCCGCCGCGTACACCGAGTCCGTGCGGCGCGTCCCCGTCATCCGCCGCAAGGTCGCCGAGGTCCTCGACGCGGCCGGCTTCTCGCCCGCCAGCCACGACGGCCGCGACCTGCTGCAGATCCTGGAGACGTACCCCCGCGACGAGCTGTTCCAGACGCCCGTCGACCAGCTGCTGTCCATCGTCACCAGCGTCCTGTACCTGCAGGAGCGCCGCCGCCTGCGCCTCTACCTGCGCCAGGACGAGTACGGCCGCTACTACTCGGCGCTCGTGTACCTGCCGCGCGACCGGTTCAACACCACCGTCCGCGAGCGGCTCACCGACATCCTGAAGGAGGAGCTCGGCGGCACCAGCGTCGACTTCACCGCCTGGAACACCGAGTCGGTCCTCTCCCGCCTCCACTTCGTCGTCCGCGTCCCGCAGGGCACCACCCTGACCCCGCTCACCGACGCCGACGCCGACCGCATCGAGAACCGGCTCGCCGAGGCCGCCAGGTCCTGGGCCGACGGCTTCAGCGAGGCGCTCAACGCCGAGACCGGCGAGGAGCGCGCCGCCGAGCTGCTGCGCCGCTACGGCAACGCCTTCACCGAGGGCTACAAGGCCGACCACTCGCCGCGCTCCGCCGTCGCCGACGTCCTGCAGATGGAGCAGCTCACCGAGGGCGGCCAGGACTTCGCGCTGTCCCTGTACGAGCCGGTCGGCGCCGCGCCCGGCGAGCGCCGCTTCAAGATCTACAAGACGGGCGCGCAGGTCTCCCTCTCCGCCGTGCTGCCGGTCCTCAACCGGCTCGGCGTCGAGGTCGTCGACGAGCGCCCGTACGAGCTGCGCTGCGCCGACCGGACCCACGCCTGGATCTACGACTTCGGCCTGCGGATGCCCGCGCCCGCCGGGAACGGCGGCGACTACCTGGGCGACGACGCCCGCGAGCGGTTCCAGGAGGCGTTCGCCGCGACCTGGACCGGGCAGGCCGAGAACGACGGCTTCAACGCGCTGGTGCTGCGCGCCGGGCTGTCGTGGCGGCAGGCGATGGTGCTGCGCGCGTACGCCAAGTACCTGCGGCAGGCCGGCTCGACGTTCAGCCAGGACTACATGGAGGACACCCTCCGCGACAACGTCCACACGACGCGGCTGCTCGTCTCGCTGTTCGAGGCGCGGATGTCGCCGGAGCGGCAGCGGGCCGGCACGGAGCTGACGGACGGCATCCTGGAGGAGCTCGACGGCGCCCTCGACCAGGTCGCCTCCCTCGACGAGGACCGCATCCTGCGCTCCTTCCTCACCGTCATCAAGGCCACCCTGCGGACCAACTTCTTCCAGAAGGACGCCGACGGCCGGCCGCACCCGTACGTGTCGATGAAGTTCGACCCGCAGGCCATCCCCGACCTGCCGGCGCCGCGGCCCGCGTTCGAGATCTGGGTGTACTCGCCGCGCGTCGAGGGCGTCCACCTGCGCTTCGGGAAGGTCGCGCGCGGCGGTCTGCGCTGGTCCGACCGGCGCGAGGACTTCCGCACCGAGATCCTCGGCCTGGTCAAGGCCCAGATGGTGAAGAACACCGTCATCGTCCCGGTCGGCGCGAAGGGCGGCTTCGTCGCCAAGCAGCTGCCCGACCCGTCCGTGGACCGCGACGCGTGGCTGGCCGAGGGCATCGCCTCGTACCGCACGTTCATCTCCGCGCTGCTGGACATCACCGACAACCTGGTCGCCGGCGAGGTCGTGCCGCCCGCCGACGTGGTCCGCCACGACGAGGACGACACCTACCTGGTCGTCGCCGCCGACAAGGGCACGGCGACGTTCTCCGACATCGCCAACGAGGTCGCCGTCGGCTACGGCTTCTGGCTCGGTGACGCCTTCGCGTCCGGCGGCTCCGCCGGGTACGACCACAAGGGCATGGGCATCACCGCGCGCGGCGCCTGGGAGTCGGTGAAGCGGCACTTCCGCGAGCTCGGCCACGACACGCAGACGCAGGACTTCACCGTCGTCGGCGTCGGCGACATGTCCGGCGACGTGTTCGGCAACGGCATGCTGCTGTCCGAGCACATCCGCCTGGTCGCCGCCTTCGACCACCGGCACATCTTCATCGACCCGAACCCGGACGCGGCCGTCTCCTACGCGGAGCGGCGCCGCCTCTTCGAGCTGCCCCGCAGCTCCTGGGCCGACTACAACCCGGAGCTGCTCTCGCCCGGCGGCGGCGTCCACTCGCGGCAGGCCAAGTCCATCCCGGTCAACGCGCACATGCGGGCGGCGCTCGGCATCGACGAGGGCGTCACCAAGCTCACCCCGGCCGAGCTGATGAAGGCCATCCTCAAGGCCCCGGTCGACCTGCTGTGGAACGGCGGCATCGGCACGTACGTCAAGGCGTCCACCGAGTCGCACGCCGACGTCGGCGACAAGGCCAACGACGCGATCCGCGTCAACGGCGAGGACCTGCGCGTCAAGGTCGTCGGCGAGGGCGGCAACCTCGGCCTCACCCAGCTCGGCCGCATCGAGTTCGCCCGCGTCGGCGGCCCCGAGGGCACCGGCGGCAAGGTCAACACCGACGCCATCGACAACAGCGCCGGCGTCGACACCTCCGACCACGAGGTCAACATCAAGATCCTGCTGAACGGTCTCGTCGCGGAGGGCGACATGACCGTCAAGCAGCGCAACAAGATCCTCGCGGAGATGACCGACGAGGTGGGCCGCCTGGTCCTGCGCAACAACTACGCGCAGAACGTGGCGCTCGCCCTCGCCGTCCACCAGTCGCACTCCCTGCTCCACGCCCACCAGCGGTTCCTGCGGCGGCTGGAAAAGGACGGGCACCTCGACCGGGAGCTGGAGTTCCTCCCCGGCGACCGGCAGATCCGCGAGCTGCTGAGCGCCGGCACGGGCCTCAGCCAGCCCGAGCTGGCCGTCCTCATGGCGTACACCAAGATCACGGTGGCGGAGGAGCTGATCGCCACCGACCTGCCGGACGACCCGTACCTGCGGAGCCTGCTCCACACGTACTTCCCGACGACCCTGCGCGAGCAGTTCCCCGAGCAGATCGACGGGCACGCGCTGCGTCGCGAGATCATCACCACCATCCTGGTGAACGACACGGTCAACAGCGGCGGCTCGACGTTCCTGCACCGGCTCCGCGAGGAGACCGGCGCGTCGATCGCGGAGATCGTCCGCGCGCAGACCGCCGCCCGCGCCATCTTCGGCCTGGGCGCCGTGTGGGACGCCGTCGAGGCGCTCGACAACAAGGTCCCGGCCGAGGTGCAGACCCGCATCCGGCTCCACTCGCGCCGCCTCGTCGAGCGCGGCACGCGCTGGCTGCTCAACAACCGGCCGCAGCCGCTGCAGCTCGCCGAGACGATCGACTTCTTCGGCGCCCGCGTCGAGCAGGTGTGGGCCGAGCTGCCGAAGATGCTGCGCGGCGCCGACCTGGAGTGGTACGAGGGCCTGGTCACGGAGCTGACCGCCGAGGGCGTGCCGGACGAGCTGGCGGCGCGGGTCGCCGGGTTCTCCTCGGCCTTCCCGACGCTGGACATCGTCGCCATCGCGGACCGCACCGGCAAGGAGCCGCTGGCCGTCGCCGAGGTGTACTACGACCTCGCGGACCGGCTGCGGATCACGCAGCTGATGGACCGGATCATCGAGCTGCCGCGGGCCGACCGCTGGCAGTCGATGGCCCGCGCCGCGATCCGCGAGGACCTGTACGCCGCGCACGCCGCGCTCACTTCCGACGTGCTGTCCGCCGGGAACGGCACGTCCACGCCGGAGGAGCGGTTCCAGGCGTGGGAGGACAAGAACGCCTCGCTGCTGGCGCGTGCCCGGACGACGCTGGAGGAGATCCAGGGTTCCGACGCGTTCGACCTGGCGAACCTGTCGGTGGCGATGCGGACGATGCGGACGCTGCTGCGCACCCACAGCTGAGCCTGAGCGCACGCTCCCAGGGGGCGCCCACCCGCGCGGTGGGCGCCCCCTGGCGCGTCCGTACGCGGGGCCTCGCCCACAAGGCGGCCCTTCACCCGTACGGGGGCTCTCGCGGGGGCGTGGCTTTCGCCCGTACGGGGAAGGGGGCGGCGCTCCGGATGCCGGTACGGCCCTGCTGCCGTGCGGGCTTCCGCGGGTGGGCCCTGCCGCTGCCGGTACGCCCCCGCTGCCGTGCGGCGATTTCGCCGGTGCGCCTACCGATGCCGGGCGGTGCTTCCGCCGGTGCGCCCTACCGCTGCCGGGCCGCGCTGGCCGCGGTGCTCGACGGGACGCGCAGGACGTCCGGCGCGGACTCCTCCCACAGCAGCCGGCACGACAGCAGCGCCGCCCCGACGAGCAGCCCGTTGCGGGCCAGCATCAGCAGGACGCCGACCGGAGTGACGGCCAGCACCTCGCCGTACAGCAGCGGATAGGCGAACGAGGTGAGCGCGGCGGCGGGCAGCAGGAGCAGCGCGACGGGCCGCTGCGTGGTGTTGCGCGACGCCAGGCACACCGCGGCCAGCCCCAGCAGCCACACGAGGTACTGGGGGCTGATCACCCGGCTCGTCACCGTGACCAGCAGGACGGCGGCCAGCGCCGCGTCCAGGGGCGTGGCGTCCGACCAGTGCAGCGACCGCACCCGCCACATCACCAGCCACAGCAGCGCCACCCCGGTACACACGAGCGATCCGGCGGCGACGACCTCCACGGGCGGACCGGTGAACTCGAACGACCCGTACCGGAACTCCACCCGCCCCCGCCATCCCGCCAGGTGCGCCAGCGACAGCAGGGTCCCGCCGACCGACTCGACCTGCACGCCCCGCCCGCCCTGGTGCCGCAGGAAGTCCAGGGTGTGCGGGAACGCCACGGCCAGCCCCACCGCCCCGGCCACCGCGGCGGCCGCCGACGAGGACCAGGCGCGCCGTGTGCCCGGTCCCGGCGTCGTGCCGGTCAGGGTGAGCAGCGGCCAGCCCTTCGCGAGCGCCCCAAGGCCCGCCAGTACGCCGCCGAGCCGGTCCCGCCCGGCGCGCAGGGCCAGCAGGGCGGCCACGGCCAGCGCCGTCACCGGCAGGTCGTAGCGGGCGAGCGGGGTGTGCAGCAGCAGGGGCAGGCCGGCGGTCCAGTACCAGGCGCCGTCCCCGCCGGCCCGCGCGAGGGCCAGGGTGACGACCAGGTCGGAGAGCAGGGCGAGCGCGACGAACGCCTGGAAGTACGTCAGGCCCGGCACCGCGCCCGGGGCGAGGAGCACCAGGGCGGCGCCGGGCGGGTACTGCCAGGTCGTCTCGTCGGCGGGCAGGTCGCCGTCGGCGAGCCGCTCGTACCAGTGGCGGTAGAGGACGTGGACCTCCTTGCCGACCTCGCCGATGCCGAGCGTGTCGTGGGTCAGCAGCCACAGCAGCGCGGCGCGGCTGACCGCCCAGACGGCGAGGAGGGGCAGCAGGTCGGGCCGGCTCCGCTGGCGGAAGCGGAGCCGGTTCCGGCTGAAGTCCGGCGGGGTGCCGGGACGGTGCGTGGTCATCCCCGCGAACACTAGTGAGGGTTTGGGTGGGTTCGCCCGTTGTCCGGGGCGTCGGGGTGACGGGAGGTGAGCGGCGACCGGTCGCCGGCCGGCGGGCGGGCGCCTAGCGGCCCGGCGGGCGGGCGACTCGCGGCTCAGCCGACGGACGCCCAGCGGCTCGCGGGCGGGCGCCCCGCGGGGCTCGGCGGGCGGGTGTCCCGCGGCTCAGCGGGTGGCGCGTTCGTACGCCGTGACCACCTCGTCGGAGGGGCCGTCCATGAGGACGCGGCCGGACTCCAGCCAGATCGCCCGGTCGCAGGTCTCCCGGATCGTGGAGTTGCTGTGGCTGACGAGGAACACGGTGCCCGCCTCGGCCCGCAGTTCGTTGATCCGCTGCTGGCTGCGCTGCCGGAACGCCGCGTCGCCGGTGGCCAGCGCCTCGTCGATGAGCAGCACGTCGTGGGAGCGGGCGGCGGCGATGGAGAACCGCAGCCGCGCGCCCATCCCGGAGGAGTAGGTGCGCATCGGCAGGGAGACGAAGTCGCCCTTGTCGTTGATCCCGGAGAAGTCGACGATCTGCTGGTACCGCTCCTCGACCTCCCGGCGGGTCATGCCCATCGCGAGCCCGCCGAGGACGATGTTCCGCTCGCCGGTCAGATCGCCCATCAGCGCGGCGTTGACCCCGAGGAGGCTGGGCTGGCCCTGCGTGTAGACATGGCCCTCGCTGGGCGGCAGCAGCCCGGCGATGGCCTTCAGCAGCGTGGACTTGCCGGAGCCGTTGCTGCCGATGAGCCCGATGGCCTCGCCCTTGTACGCGGCGAAGCTGACGCCCTTGACGGCGTGCACGGTACGGGTCGCCGGGGCGGCCTTCCCCCGCGCGAGGACCCTGCCGAGGAGCGAGGTCCCGGCGGGGCGGGCGGCACCCGCCCCCTGGACGGTGTAGGTCACATGGACGCCGTCGACGACGACGGTCGGAACGCGCTCAGCCACGGCCGTACGTCTCCTCTGCCTGCCAGAACCAGATGAACCCGCCGGCGAAGGCGGCCAGCGCCCAGCACGCCGCCGCCGCCCACACGTGCGGCGGCAGCTGCGCGGCGGTGAAGCTGTCGATCAGGGCGAAGCGGACCAGGTCGATGTAGAGCGCCGCCGGGTTGTACTGGAGGGCCAGCTCCACCAGGCGCGGCAGGTCACGGCCCGCCAGCACGTGCTGGATGCTCCACATCACGCCCGACGCGTACATCCAGGTCCGCAGGACGAACGGCACGATCTGCGCCACGTCCGGCGTCCGCGCCGCGAGCCGCGCCAGGGCCAGGCCCGCACCCGCGTTGAAGAGCGTCTGCAGGACCAGCGCCGGGACGGCGAGCAGCCAGGACGCGCCCGGCCGCGCGCCGAAGCCGATCAGGATCGCGAGCAGCGCCGCGAGCGAGAACGCCAGCTGCTGGAGCTGCTGGAGGGCCAGCGCGAGGGGGAGGCTCGCGCGCGGGAAGTGCAGCGCGCGCACCAGGCCGAGGTTGCCGCTGACGGCGCGGGTCCCGGCGGTGACCGTGTTGGCGGTGAACGTCCAGATGAAGACGCCCGTCACCAGGAACGCCGCGAAGTCCGGGACGTGGTTCCGGGTGTCCATCAGGACGCCGAAGATGAAGTAGTACACGGCCGCGTTGAGCAGCGGCGTCGCCACCTGCCACAGCTGCCCGAGCCTCGCCTGGCTGTACTGGGCGGTGAGGCGGGCCGTCGCGAAGGCGGTGATGAAGTGGCGCCGCGACCACAGCTGCCGCACGTACCGGGGGAGCGGCGGGCGGGCGCCGCTGACGGTCAGCCCGTGCCGCAGGGCGAGCGCGCGCAGGTCCTCGGCGGGCACCTCGTAGGTGGGGGCCGCCACGGAGGCCGGCCCAGAGGCCGGCTCCGGGTCGGCGGCGGGCCGCCGGGGCGCGGCCGGTGGCGGCGCCATGGTGCTCACGGGACTCACCGGGGCGCTCCCCTTTCGTCGGGACGTATCCGTATCGTCGCTACGTCGAGGTTAGGGCGCCTGTACGTCGGAACGCAACCGTCCCGTCGTGACGCGGGCGGCGCGCTATGATCCCGGGCATGACGCCACCCCCGACCGGAACCCCCCGCCGCGCCCCGGCCGGAGCCGCCGTGCTCCGCGAGGACGTGACCGAAGCGATCCGCGCGGCCGTCTTCGAGGAGCTGGCCGCGGTCGGGTTCGCGCGCATGTCCATCGAGGGCATCGCGCGGCGGGCTGGCGTCGGCAAGACGGCCGTCTACCGGCGCTGGAAGTCCAAGCTGTCGCTGGTGCTCGACCTGCTGACCGCGTTCGCCGTCAAGGGCCTGCCCGCCCCGGAGACCGGCTCGCTGTACGGCGATGTGCGCGCCCTGCTGGAGGTCGCCGCGCACGCGCTGCGCCACCCGGTGGCGTCGCAGGTCATCCCGGACCTGCTCGTGGAGGCGGCACGGCACCCGGAGATCACCGAGGCGGTACGGGCGACGCTGCTCGACAGCCAGCGCGGCGTGGTCGCGCAGGTGGTGCGGGACGCGGTGGCGCGCGGCGAGCTCCCGGAGGGCGCCGACGCGGACCGGGCGCTGGAGCTGATCGTGGGCCCGCTGTACTGGCGGCTCGTGGTCGTGCGGGACCCGCGCCTGCCGGAGGGGTACCTCGACGGCCTGGCGCACGCCGCGGTGGCGGCCCTGCGGGCCTGAGCGGCGCGTACCCGAGCGGCGCGCACCCGAGCGGCGCGCACCCGAGCGGCGCGCAGGGGCGCCGCGGGGCGTCCGGGAGCGCGTACGGCTCGCGCGGAGCTCAGGGGGCGCGGACCGCCGTGTCCGCGAGCGCCTCCACGACCGCCCGGTGGCCCACGGCGGCCAGCACCGGGTTCCGGACGCGGTAGTAGTGCTCCGCCATGAGCCCGAAGCACAGCGCCCAGCCGCGCCCCCGCGCCCAGGTCGCGTCGTCCACGTCGGCGGCGGCGCGGAACACCTCACGCGTGTCGGCGGTGAGGACCGTCCAGGCCGCCATCAGGTCGCACGCCGGGTCGCCCACACCGAGCCCGCCGAAGTCGATCACCGCCGTGAGGACGCCGTCCCGGCCCAGCAGATTGCCCGGCAGCAGATCGCCGTGGAGCCAGACGGGCCGGCCCTCCCACTGCGGCAGCCGCAGCACGGCCTCCCACGCCCCGGCGGCGGCGTCCCCGTCGACGGTGCCGTCCGCGCCCAGGTCCCGGATCGCGGCGCGCACCTCGGCGTCGCGGCCGCGGACGGGGCCGCCCCGGAACGACGGCGGGCCGCCCGTCGCGTCGGCCCCGCGCAGTGCCCGTACGAACCCGCCCAGCGCCTTCGCGGCGCCCTCCAGGTCGGTGAGCGGCTCGTCGTACGCGTCGGCGCCGTCCAGCCAGCGCAGCACCGACCAGGGCAGCGGGAACTCCTCGCCCGGCTCGCCCCGGCCGACCGGCACCGGCACGGCCAGCGGCAGGCACGGCGCCAGACGCGGCAGCCAGCGCTGCTCCTTGGCGACCTGCCGGGCGGCGCCGGGGACGCGCGGCAGCCGCACCACGAGATCGTCGCCGAGGCGGAACATGGCGTTGTCGGTCCCGGCGGAGGGCACCAGGGTGACGGGCAGGTCGGCCCAGCGCGGGAACCGCGCGGCGACCAGGCGGCCCACCAGGCCGGCGTCGATGTCCAGTTCGTCGTCGTGCATCTTGGGTCCGGGCACGGTGGGGGAGCCTAGCCAGCCGTACGCCGCCGCTCCACGGCTTTTCCGCGGCCGGCCGGGCCCCGCCTCCCGTACGCGAAGGGCTACTTCACCGCGCCGGCCATCACCCCCGACACGAACTGCCGCTGGAAGGCGAAGAACACCGCCAGCGGCACCACCATCGACACGAACGCGCCCGGCGCCAGCACGTCGATGTTGTTGCCGAACTGGCGGACCTGCTGCTGGAGCGCGACCGTGATCGGCGGGGCGTCGGAGTCGGCGAAGATCAGCGCGACCAGCATGTCGTTCCACACCCACAGGAACTGGAAGATGCCGAGCGACGCGATCGCCGGGCCGCCCAGCGGCAGCACCACGCGCGTGAAGAGCCGGATCTCGCCCGCCCCGTCGAGGCGGGCCGCCTCCAGCAGCTCGCGCGGGATCTCCGCGAAGAAGTTGCGCAGCAGGAAGATGGCGAACGGCAGCCCGAACGCCGTGTGGAACAGGACCACGCCCAGCGTCGTCTCGAAGACGCCGATCTCCCCGAACAGCTTCGACACGGGTACGAGCGCCACCTGCACCGGCACCACCAGCAGTGCCACGACGGCCAGGAACCACCAGTCCCGGCCCGGGAACTCCATCCACGCGAAGGCGTATCCGGCGAGCGAGCCGATCACCACGACCAGCAGCGTCGCCGGGACGGTGATCAGGACCGTGGACAGCAGCGAGTCGGTGATCGTGTCGTTGCGCAGGATCGCCGCGTAGTTGTCGACCGTCAGCTGCGCGGGCGCGGTGAAGACCGTCCACCAGCCGCTGCCGCTGATGTCGGACGGCGACCGCAGCGACGACAGCAGCAGCCCCACCGTGGGCATCAGCCAGAACAGCGCCACCACGACGAGGAACAGCTGCGTGGCGCCCCCGGCGAGCCGCGACACCGCGCGCCCCGCCCAGGAAGCGCGCGGGGCCGGGGAAGGGGAGTCCGGCGTGGCCGGTCCGGTCCGAGACGTCATCGCCGCGACTCCCTCCGTATGCGCCGGATGTTGAAGAACATCACCGGGATCACCAGCAACAGCAGCAGCACCGAGATGGCGCTGCCCACGCCCAGATGGGCGTCCGTGCCGAACGAGGACCGGTACAGCTGCAGCGCCAGGACGTTCGCGTCGTCCTGCACCGAGCCCGGCGCGATGATGAACACCAGGTCGAAGATCTTCAGCACGTTGATCATCAGCGTGACCAGCACCACCGCGAGGACCGGCGCGAGCAGCGGCACCGTCACCCGGCGGAACACCTGCCACTCGTTGGCGCCGTCCACCCGCGCCGCCTCCAGCAGCTCCCTCGGCAGCCCGGCGAGCCCCGCCGCGATGAGGACCATCGCGAAGCCCGCCCACATCCAGATGTAGCTGCCGATCACGGCGGGCGTGACCAGCGCGGGGCCCAGCCAGTCCACGCCGTTGTACGGCTCGCGGAAGTTCGACTCCGGCAGCCGCAGCAGCGCCCCGTCCGCCGACGCGGGCAGGGTGAACGACCCGTCCGCCGCGGCCGTCGCCGTCGCGACGACCCGCCCGTCCTTCACCGCCTCGATCCGCAGGCCCTTCAGGCCCAGCTCCTTCGCGTCGACGGTGTTGGGCGTGCCGCCGCCGCCCTTGGTGAAGTCCAGCCACGCCGTGCCGGTCACCGCGCCGGGCTCCGGGCGGGGAAGCGCGGCGGGACGGGCGTCGCCGGGCATCTTGGCGGGCGCCACGCCGACGAGCGGCAGCAGCGCCGGGCTGCCCGCCCGTACCGGCTGCTTCGTCTCGTACGCGCCCTCGCCGGCGGGTTTCAGCGGGTGCACCGGCAGCGGGCGGGCCTTGGGGTACCCGGACGACTCGGCGAACGTGTCGTGGACGCCCACCCACACGGCGTTCGCCACGCCCCGGTCGGGGTCCTGCTCGTACACCAGCCGGAAGATGATCCCGGCGGCCAGCATGGAGATCGCCATCGGCATGAAGACGACCAGCTTGAACGCCGTGCCCCAGCGGACCCGTTCGGTCAGCACGGCGAAGACCAGTCCGAGGGCGGTGGCCAGGGCCGGGGCGACGACCACCCAGACCGCGTTGTTCCGGACGGCGGTCAGGATGGTGTCGTCGGTGAAGATCTCGACGTAGTTGTCCAGCCCGGCGAAGCCCGTGCCGGCCCGGTCGAAGAAGGACCGCTGGACGGAGTACCCGATCGGGTACACGACGAGCGCGCCGAGCAGCACCAGCGCGGGCAGCAGGAACACCCCGGCGACCAGCCCGCGGGTGCCCGTCACGCCCTTGCGGAGGCGCTGCGGGTCCTTCGCGGGCCGTCGCCGCTGCCGCGGCCGCTGCTCGGGTTCCCGGGGCCCTCGCGGCCCCTGGGGCGGGGGAGCGGCTGCCACGGCGTCAGCCCCCGTTCTGGTACGCCTTGGCCGCGTCCGCCTCCAGGCGCGCCTGCGTCCCAGCGATGTCCTTCGGGTTCTTCAGGAAGTCCTGGAGCGCTTTCCACTCGCCCTTGCCGGGCGTGCCGCCGAACGACTGCGGCATCTGGTCCGACATGTCGAAGCGGAAGTCGTCACCGGCGGCGATCAGCGCCTTCGCGATGCCGCGCTGCACGTCGTTCGGGTACGCCGACGGGTCCAGCGACTTGTTGGGCGAGAGGAACCCGCCCTCCGCCGCCCAGATCGCCGCCGCGTCCGGCGACGCGAGGAACGTCAGCAGCGCCTGCGCGGCGGGCTTGTCGGTCATCGCCACCGCGACGTCCCCGCCGGTCACCACGGGCGGCTCGCCGCCGTCCACGGCCGGGAACGGGAACACCTTCGCGTCCTCGCCGACCTTCGCCTCGGTCTGGGCGATGTTGATCGAGACGAAGTCGCCCTCGAAGACCATCGCCGCCTTCGGCTGGTCGCCGCCGGTGAACGTCTGCGTCACCGACGTCGGGAACTCCGTCTGCAGCGCCCCGGACGCGCCGCCCGCGATCAGCTGCGGCTTGCCGAACAGCTCCGCGAGGGTCGTCAGGGCCCGCTTCACCGACGGGTCGGTCCACTTGATCTCGTGCTTCGCCAGCTGGTCGTACTTCTCCGGCCCGGCCTGCGACAGATAGACGTTCTCGAACCAGTCCGTCAGGGTCCAGCCGTCGGCGCCGCCGATGGACACGGGCGTGACACCGGACGCGGAGATCGTCTCGGCGGTCGACATCAACTCTTTCCACGTCTTCGGCTCGGACGCGCCCGCGTTCTCGAAGACGGCGGCGTTGTACCAGATCAGCGACTTGTTGGCGGTCTTGAAGTACACGCCGTACTGCGTGCCGTTGACCGAGCCGAGGTCCTGCCAGCCCTTGGAGTAGTTCTTCGCCAGCTGCGCCTTCGTCCCGGCGCCGGCCGGTTTCGCCCACTTCCGTTCGACGGCCTGCTGGAGCGCGCCCACCTGCTGGAGCATCGCCACGTCGGGCGGCGACCCGCCGGCGATCTTCGTGCCGATGTAGTTGAGCATCGCGTCCTGCGTCGGCACGTACGAGACGCGCGCGCCGGTCCGCTTCTCGAACTCCTTCAGGACCTTGGTGAACGCCTCCTGCTCGGGCCCCGTCCACACGGCGACCACCTGCAGTCGCTGCCCGTCCAGCTTCGGCAGCTCGACGGTCGGCGCGGTGCCCTTGCCGGTCGTGTCCCCGCCGGATCCGCTCTCGCCGCCGCCGCCGTCACCGCAGGCGGCGAGGGTGAGCGCCAGGGCACCGATGGCCGCGAAGGCCACGACGGTCCGGCGTTTGCGTGGAGTTGTGCGCATCACTGCCCCGTTTCTCCCGTGTGCGTCGTCCCTGTCGTCTGTCCCTTTCGCTCTGGTCTACGCCGCGCACCGGAGGGCCGCAATACCGCCTTCCGCCCCTACTCCCCGATCGTGATGGGCTCGTGACGTCCCGTCAGAGCCGGGCCCGTCCATGCTCGTCGGCGCGGCCTCACCGGACGGGCCCCGCCGGGCCGGAGGCGGGCACCAGCGGCGGTACGGGCTGCGCGCCCACCGAGCGGGCCGCCCGGTCCAGGGCGCTGGCCAGCAGCGCCAGGTCCGTCGGCCCGTTGCCCAGCTCCCGTACGGGACGCCGCGCCGGCGGGTCGCCCATGCGCTCCCACTCCAGCGGTACGACGGTGGGGCGCAGCGTCCCGGTGCGCGGGATGCGCCCGGTCACGCGGCCCGCCTGGAACGGTGTGACCCGCCCGTCCGCGTGCCGCAGCAGCCCCCTGCCGGGCGCCGGGTCGTCGGGGCCGGGCGACACGGGCGGCGCGTCCAGCACCACTCGCAGCCGCGCCCGCCGGTCCGGCTCCGTGCCCGCGGTGCGGTCCGGGTGCGCCGTCGCGGCGACCAGGTGGACGCCGAGCCGCTGCCCGTCCCGGGCGACGGCCTCCAGGGCGCGTACGACCGAACCGGCCGCCGGGCGGCCCGGGCTGCCGAGCGCGGGCGCGATCAGCGCGTCCAGGTCGTCGACCAGCACGACGAGGCGGGGCGGCGCCGGTACGGGCGCCTCGCCGCCGCCCAGGCCGCCGCCCGCCGCGGGGCGCGGCCACGGCGTCCTGCCGGGCGCGGGGTCCGGTTCCCCGCCGCGCTGCCCGCCCACGGAGTCCCGCGCGGAACGCTGCTCGGGTACGACCCGGTCGCCGCCGGCCCGGCCGCCGGGGCCGTCGCCGCCCGCGCGGCCGGCGAACCCCCCGCCGCCGGTCCGGCCGGCGAACCCGTCGCCGGTGCCCTCGCGCGGGCCCTCCGTGAAGCCGTCGTGCCCCAGCAGTTCCGCGCGCCGCTTCAGCTCGGCGCCCAGCGCCTGGGCGAACGCCCGCATCCGCACGGGGTCGGACGCGACGAGGTGGTCCACCACGTGCGGCAGGTCCGTGCACGGGCGAAGTCCCTCACCCCGCTCGCCGCCCGCGCCGTCCACCAGCAGCAGCGCCAGCCGGTCCGGCCGCGACGCGGCGGCCAGCGACGCCGCGACGGAGCGCAGCAGCTCCGTACGGCCGCTGCCCGCCGGGCCCTCCACCAGCAGGTGCGGTCCGTCCGGGCCGGTCAGGTCCACGCCGAGCGGGCCGTGCGGGCCCGCGCCCAGCACCGCCGTTCCGTCCGGGGCGGACGCCCAGCGGGCCATCAGCGAGGCGGGGGTGGCCCGCGCCAGCTCCAGTTCGTCCAGCAGCCGCGACGACCGGGGCAGCGCCACGGCGGCGGCCCGGCCCGGCGGTTCGGGCCCGTCCGCGCGCAGCGGCGCCAGCGAGCGGGCGAACCGCTCCGCCCACGCGCCCGACACCGCGTCGACCGCCGCCACCGTGCCGTGGCCCGCCGGATGGCCGCCCGCCGTGCGCATCACCCGCAGCGCCGTGGCCACGTCGCCCGTCAGCAGGCCCACCGCGCCGCACTCCCGGAACGCCACAGCCGCGGCGCACGCCGCCTCGTACGCCGCGGCGGCCGGGAACACCGCCGTCGCGGGCGGCGTCTCCGCCAGGCACACCACGTGCACCCCGGCCGCCGCGCCCGCGCCCGCCAGCCGCGCGACCATCTCGCGCAGCGCCGCCGTGCCCGGGTCGCCGTCGACGACCACCACGGTGTACGGCCCGCTCGCCGCGCCCGCCTCGTGCGCCCGCCGGAACCGCTCCGCCGCCTCGACGACGGCCCGGCTGTCCGCCTCCGCCCAGCCGGGGCCCAGCGGTCCGTCGTCCAGCCGCCGGGTCAGCTCCGCCACGCGCGCGGCGGCCTGGTCCCGGTCGTACGCCAGCAGCAGCCGGCAGTCCTGCCCGTGGGCGGGCCTCACGTGCGGCAGCCAGCCGAGCCACGCCCAGTCGCCGCGGCGCTCCTCCAGGGGGCGCGCCCGGTCGGCGCTGATCAGCACGATCTCCAGGTCGGCGGGGGCGTGCAGGGCGGCCAGCTGCGCGACGACCGAGCGGGCCAGGCCCAGCAGCCGGGGGCGCGGCCCCGCGAGGCCGAGCGAACCGGCCTCGCGCAGCCCGACCGTGACGGGAACGGCGGCCAGGTCGGCCCGGTCCGTCGTGCCGAGCCGCACCGCCAGCGCCTCCGGGTGGCCCGGTGTCCGCTCCCACAGCCGCGCCCCGGGCCCGAGGGCGGTCAGCAGCACGGCGGCCGGGTCTGGCCACGCCTCGGCACCGGCCCCGCGCGGGGCGTCCGCCGGTACGGCGCCGCTGCGGGCGCCGCCGCCGTCCCGGTCCTGCTGGTCGCCGCGCGCGCCGGTGAGCCGCCGGGCCCAGGCGCCTATGCCGCGCCGCCGGGCGGGCTGCTCCGGGACGCGGGTGCCGCGCGCGGGTGTGCCCCCGGCGCCGCTCTGGTCGCGCGCCATGCCGTCGTAGGCGCCGGGTCCGGCGGTGCCGTGCGGCGGGACGCCCTGCGGGCCGCCGCGGGGGACGTGGCCGTCCGGGGCGGCGCCGTGGGGCGCGGCGCGGTCGTACGCGGCGGCGGCGCCGTACCGGGGGTCGGCGGGGGCCGGGGCGCTGCCGGACGGGCCGCCTTCGCGCGCGTAGGAGTGCCGGGGATCGGCACCGGCGCCCGGGCGGCTGCCCGGTGAGGCGTCCTGCCGTGAGCCGGGGTGCGGGGAGGCGCCGGGGCCGCCCGTGCCGTCCTGGAGGCCCGGGCCGTCGTGCGCGCCGCTGTGGCGCATGCCCTGAACCGTGCCCGTCCCCGCGCGTGTGGAGCCGCCCCCGGCGCCGCCCCGCGCGCCCGCCGCCCGCTCGTGCCCGCCCGCGTCGGCGAAGCCCGTACCGGTGCCGCCGCCACCTGCGGGGCCCGCAGCGTCCGTCCCAGGACAGCCGAATGCGGGCGCGGCGGTCGCCGCCGCCTCCGGGAGCAGCCGCGTCACGCGTACGTGCCCCTCGCCGTCCGGCGCCGTCGGCAGCGGCGCGGCGGGCTCGGCGCCCAGCGACAGCCGCAGCGCCGACTCGCCGATCCGCAGCAGCGCCCCCGCGGGCAGGCGTACGGGCCGGGAGCCGACCGGGCGGCCGTCCAGCGTCGTCCCGTTGGTGGAGCCCAGGTCCGCGACGGTCACGTGCCCGTCGGCAGCGACCGTGACCTCGCAGTGGAGGCGCGACACGTCGGGGTCGTCCAGCGGTACGTCGGCGTCGGCGGACCGGCCGACCCGGATGTCGCCGGGGTGCAGCAGATGCACGCCGCCCGCGTCGGGCCCGGCCACCACGTGCAGGCGCGCCACCGCGCCGTCCGGGGCGCCGGTGTCCTGCGCGGGGGCCTGGAGCGCCAGCACGGCCCCGTCCACGAGGGGCGGCTCGCCCAGGGCGCAGCGCTGGAGGTCGAGCCGTTCACGCCCCGCGTACAGCACGACGGGGCCCGTGCCCGCCGCGCCGTCCGGGCCCGCGACGGCGGCGGCGATCCCCGACGCCACGGCGGCCAGGGCGGTGCCCGCGGGGGCGGTGACGAGCACGTCGCAGGCGCGCCGTGCGGTCTGCCCGCCGGGCGGCGCCGCGAGGACGGTCAGCCGGATCTGCATCGCCGTCAGCGGTCCCTTCTGCGCGACGCGCCCGACGGCGGAGGGCAGCACCCGGCGTCCCCCCGCCCGTGCGCGGACACGTCGTCCGGTACAGGTCGGCACGGCCCGCCGCGGGGCTCCCGGCCCCGCGTTGCGCCGTGCAGGTGCATCCTCCCACCTGCCGCCGACAGGATGTCCGCCCACCGGCAAAAAACGATCTTGAAATTCGCCGCCCGCCAGGGGAAACGCCGGATTGCGCCCGCACTGGGCCCATCTGCGACGCCGGGCAACCGGCGGCCCGGACGGCACGTCTTCCCTTGCGTCACCCCCGGAGCGGCACGTTCGAAGGAAATTCGAAGCGGCCGGAACGGCACTAGAGTGGGTCGGACGCGAAAGCCGGCCCGGCACCTCCACGGGGCCCGGGCGGGCCGGAGCGGAGCAGCTTCGGACCACGATCGCAGGGAGCGCATGACCGTGCGGCCAGTCGGCAGCAAGTACCTGCTCGAGCAGCCGCTCGGACGCGGCGCCACGGGCACCGTCTGGCGTGCCCGCCAGAGGGAGACGGCGGGCGCCGAGGCGGCCGTCCCGGGCCAGCCCGGGGAGACCGTCGCGATCAAGGTTCTCAAGGAGGAGCTCGCCAACGACGCGGACGTGGTGATGCGCTTCCTGCGGGAGCGCTCCGTCCTCCTCCGCCTCACCCACCCCAACATCGTCCGCACCCGCGACCTGGTGGTCGAGGGCGATCTGCTCGCCCTCGTCATGGACCTCGTCGACGGCCCGGACCTCCACCGCTACCTGCGCGAGAACGGGCCGCTCACCCCGGTCGCCGCCGCGCTGCTGACCGCGCAGATCGCGGACGCGCTCGCCGCCAGCCACGCCGACGGCGTCGTGCACCGCGACCTCAAGCCGGCGAACGTCCTGCTCGCCGAGCGGGACGGGCGGATGCACCCGATGCTCACCGACTTCGGCATCGCCCGCCTCGCCGACTCGCCGGGCCTGACCCGCACCCACGAGTTCGTCGGCACGCCCGCCTATGTGGCGCCCGAGTCCGCCGAGGGCCGGCCGCAGACGTCCGCCGTGGACATCTACGGCGCGGGCATCCTGCTGTACGAGCTGGTCACCGGCCGCCCGCCGTTCGCCGGCGGCACGGCCCTGGAGGTGCTGCACCGCCACCTCAGCGAGGAGCCGCGCCGCCCCTCGACCGTGCCCGCCCCGCTGTGGACGGTCATCGAGCGGTGCCTCAGCAAGGACCCGGACCGCCGCCCCAGCGCCGAGAACCTGGCGCGCGGGCTGCGCGTGGTCGCCGCGGGCATCGGCGTCCACGCGAGCGTCACGGAGATCGAGGCGGCCGAGGGCGTGGGCGCCCTGCTGGCCCCCGACCCGTCGCCCGCGCCCGTCCCCGGCACCCCGGCCCCCGACGCGCCGGGCGCCTCCGACGCCACGCAGGTCCTGCCCAGCACCGGCCAGGGCGCCCCGCAGTACGACCCGGCGGCCGCGACCAGCGTCCTCCCGCAGACCGGCCCGCCCGCCGGCGCGGGCCAGCAGGGCGGCGCCGGGCAGCAGGGCGGCGCCGCCGACCCGACCGCCGTCATGCCTCCCGTACCGCGGCCGGAGGAGCCGCACCCGTGGCAGACGCAGCTGCGCGCCGCGCGGGACCGCAACGAGCAGACGCAGATCCAGTACATCGACCCCAGCGAGGACCCGCTGCGCCGCCGCCCCCAGCGCCGCCCGCAGCAGCCGCCCCCGCCGCAGCAGCAGCCGCCCCAGTACCGGCCGCAGCACCAGAGCTACGGCCAGCAGCCCCCGCCGCAGCAGTACGCCCCGCAGCCGCAGGCCCAGCACCCGCCGCAGCCGCGCCCGCAGTACGCCCCGGCGCCGCAGCCGCCCCGGCAGCAGTACGCGCCCCAGCCGCAGGCGCCCCAGCCCCAGCAGCCGCAGCCGCCCGCGCCCCGCGCGCCCCGGCAGCGCAGCGCCAACCCGATGCGCATCCCGGGCCTGGGCTGCCTCAAGGGCTGCCTGTTCACGATCGTGCTGTTCGTCGTGGCCGGCTGGCTCATCTGGGAGCTGACCCCGCTCCAGGACTGGATCGCCCAGGGCAAGAGCTACTGGGAGGCCATCGGCGACGCGTTCACGGCCGTCAGCGACTGGATCTCCGAGCTGACCAGCAGCACGGAGACACCCCCGACGACGCCCGCCCAGCAGTAGGCCCTTCGCAGGCGGCCCCCGCCACCCCGGAGCAGCGGCACGGGGATGGCGGGACCGCGGGGCGGCGGGCGGCACGACGGCAGCGGGCGCGGCACAGCAGGACCTCACTCCCGGGTCCCGGCAACAGCAGTACCCCTCCTGGGCGACCTGGCACAGCAGTGCCGCGCCCCGTCGACCGGCCACCGCAGCGCCCTGGGCGTGCGGTCGGCTGCGTGCGGCAGCGGCCCGGCAGAGGCGGCCGACCCGTCGGCTGAGCGCGGGCGGCACAACGCCGGACACGGACACGGCGGCCACCCTGTCGCTTTGTCGACTTCGGAGGGGTGATTTCCGCTCCCGCGTGAGTGGCGGTGCCCGCACCCGCGTAACTTGGTCGGGAACGCCAGCCGCTGAGGGAGCAGTCTTGGCACGGAAAATCGGCAGCCGGTACACGGCTCACCAGATCCTGGGGCGGGGCAGCGCCGGCACGGTGTGGCTCGGGGAGGGCCCGGAGGGCCCCGTCGCCATCAAGCTGCTGCGCGAGGACCTCGCGTCGGACCAGGAACTCGTAGGCCGCTTCGTCCAGGAGCGCACCGCCCTGCTCGGGCTCGAACACCCGCGGGTGGTGGCCGTGCGCGACCTGGTCGTGGACGGCAACGACCTGGCCCTCGTGATGGACCTGGTCCGGGGCACCGACCTGCGCAGCCGTCTCGACCGCGAGCGCCGCCTCGCCCCCGCCGCGGCCGTCGCCATCGTCGCGGACGTGGCCGAGGGACTCGCGGCCGCGCACGCCGCCGGGGTCGTCCACCGGGACGTCAAGCCGGAGAACATCCTCCTCGACATGGAGGGCCCCCTCGGTCCTGGCGGCGCCCACCCCGCGCTCCTCACCGACTTCGGCGTGGCCAAGCTCATCGACACCCCGCGCCGCACCCGCACCAACCGCATCATCGGCACACCCGACTACCTGGCGCCCGAGATCGTGGAGGGCCTGCCCCCGCGCGCCGCCGTCGACATCTACGCCCTCGCGACGGTCCTGTACGAGCTGCTGGCGGGCTTCACGCCGTTCGGCGGCGGGCATCCGGGCGCGGTGCTGCGCCGCCACGTCACCGAGACGGTCGTCCCGCTGCCGGGCATCCCCGACGAGCTGTGGCAGCTGATCGTCCAGTGCCTGGCCAAGGCGCCCGCGTCCCGCCTGCGCGCCTCGGAGCTGGCCGCCCGGCTCCACGAGCTGGCGCCGCTCGTCGCGCACATGCCGCCCCTGGAGGTGGACGAGCCGGGCGCGGAACCGTCGTCGGAGCCGTACGAGGACGACCCGTACCCCACCCTCCCGGACAGTCCGCGCCGCGCCGCCGTCCCGCTGGTGCCGGGGTCGTCGGCCGACTCCAGCCGGGACACCCACACGTCGATGCGCGTCCCCGGGCCCGACGAGCTGTCCGGCGGCCCCCTCGGCACGGCCCGCGCCCCGCGCGCCCCCGGCCAGCGCCGCCCCGGTTCGGCCCGCAACAGGTCCTCCGCCGTCCGCAGGCGCCGCCTCGCGCTGTCCTTCGCGGGCGCGGCCCTGGTCGCGGCGGTGGGCGTCGGCGGATGGTTCGCGGCCGGCGGCGACGAGGCGGAAGCCCCGCCGCAGGACTCCCGCCAGTCGGCCCCGGAGTCGGCCCCGGAGTCGGTCCCGGAGTCAGTCCCGGAGACGGCCCCGTAGCGAGCCCGGCCCGCCCCCGGACGCCCGCCCGCCGCACACGGCCCGGGGCGGCGGGCCCGGTCCGGCCCGCCGGGCGCCGCATGCGAGCCCGCTCCACGCGCGCGTGCGGCCACGCCTCCACGCGCGCGTGGAAGGGCCCTCACCCGCCCGCGCGCGCGGGCCCCGCACCCCGGGAACGGTCCCGCGCCGGCCCGCGCCGGCGGGGGAACGGTCCCGCGCCGGCCCGCGCCGGCGGTCGGCCGGCCCCTCGGGGGAGGGGACTGTCCGAGCCAGCCGTTACGCTGGACCCGTGGCAGTCGTCGACGTATCCGAAGAGCTGAAGTCCCTCACCTCGACCATGGGGTCCATCGAGGCGGTCCTCGACCTCGACAAGATGAGGGCAGACATCGCCGTGCTCGAGGAGCAGGCGGCCGCGCCGTCCCTGTGGGACGACCCCGAGGCGGCACAGAAGATCACCAGCCGGCTTTCGCACCTCCAGGCCGAGGTCCGCAAGGCGGAGACCCTGCGCGGCCGGATCGACGACCTCGCGGTGCTGTTCGAGCTCGCCGAGGCCGAGGACGACCCGGACACGCTGGCGGAGGCGGAGGCGGAGCTCGCCGCCGTCCGCAAGGCGCTGGACGAGATGGAGGTCCGCACCCTCCTGTCCGGCGAGTACGACGAGCGCGAGGCCCTCGTGACGATCCGCGCCGAGGCGGGCGGTGTCGACGCCTCCGACTTCGCGGAGCGCCTCCAGCGGATGTACCTGCGCTGGGCCGAGCGGCACGACTACAAGACCGAGATCTACGAGACGTCGTACGCCGAAGAGGCCGGCATCAAGTCGACCACGTTCGTCGTCCACGCGCCGTACGCCTACGGCACGCTCTCCGTCGAGCAGGGCACGCACCGCCTGGTCCGCATCTCCCCGTTCGACAACCAGGGCCGCCGCCAGACGTCGTTCGCCGGTGTCGAGGTCCTGCCCGTCGTGGAGCAGACCGACCACATCGAGATCCCGGAGAACGAGCTCCGCATCGACGTGTACCGGTCCTCCGGCCCCGGTGGCCAGTCCGTCAACACGACGGACTCCGCGGTCCGCATCACGCACATCCCGACCGGCGTGGTCGTGTCCTGCCAGAACGAGAAGTCGCAGATCCAGAACAAGGCGTCCGCGATGCGCGTCCTCCAGGCCCGGCTGCTGGAGCGCCAGCGCCAGGAGGAGCGCGCCAAGATGGACGCGCTGAAGGGCGACGGCGGCAGCTCCTGGGGCAACCAGATGCGCTCGTACGTCCTGCACCCGTACCAGATGGTGAAGGACCTCCGCACCGAGTACGAGGTCGGCAACCCGCAGGCGGTCCTGGACGGCGAGATCGACGCCTTCCTGGAGGCGGGCATCCGCTGGCGCAAGCAGCAGGAGCAGGAGAAGTAGACCGCTCCGTTCCGCACGACCGGCGCCGCACTCCCTCGGGGAGTGCGGCGCCGCCGCGTTGCCGCCGCGAGGCGGTGGCGGCGGGAACGCCCCCTGTCCCAAGGCGCCGCGCCCCGCGCGATTTCCGGCCGGACACCGAACAGCGGTGGCTTTGTCGACAAGGTAATCGCCTTTCCCACCAGCGGATTTCGCGTTTACGTCACAGATGCATGCCCGCATAGCGGGCAAAGGCGGACCTCTCAACCGTAGTGCGGCGTAACGTCCTTGACGGCCCTTTGAAAAGCCGAAAGTCTGGGGCGCGGCATGCGCGAATCTGGGGCGCGTGTGAACGGGGGCTCGTCCAGTGACGTCTCAAGGCCCTCCTGTCCTGGCCCCGGTGCGCTGCTCCACTGACGAGAACAGCTACTGGGGGTAGCAGCTTTATGACCAAGAAGATGCGGGTCAGGGTCGCGCGGATAGCCGCTGGTGCGGTGATCGCCGCGGGCGCCTCCCTGACCGCGGCTGGGGCCGCTCAGGCGGCGGGCATCGAGCTCGGCTTCTCCACCGAGGAATGCCCCCCGATCAACCCCGCCTGCGGTGACAGCAGCGGCGGTACCTCCTCCAGCGGTGGCACGTCCACCACGGGTGGCGACGCGTCCACCAGCGGTGGCGACGCGTCCACGACGGGCGGCGACTCGTCCACCAGCGGTGGCGCGTCCATCAGCGGCGGCGTGTCCATCGGTGGCGGTGCGTCCACGACCGGTGGCGACGCCTCCACCAGCGGCGGCGGTGCGTCCACCACCGGCGGCGACGCCTCCACCAGCGGCGGCGGTGCCTCCACGACCGGTGGCGACGCGTCCACCAGCGGTGGCGGTGCGTCCTCCACCGGCGGCGACGCCTCCACGAGCGGCGGCGCGTCCACGACCGGTGGCGGCTCGACCTCCACGGGCGGTGCGTCCACGACCGGTGGCGGCTCCTCCTCCAGCGGTGGCGCGTCCACCACGGGCGGCGGCTCGTCCTCCACCGGCGGCGCCTCCACGAGCGGCGGTGCGTCCACGACCGGTGGCGGCTCCTCCTCCACGGGCGGTGCGTCCACGACCGGTGGCGACTCCTCCTCCAGCGGTGGCGCGTCCACCACGGGCGGCGGTTCCTCCTCCAACGGCGGCACCAACACCACCGGCACCACCGGCACCAACGGCGGTGGCGACGACGCCGCGTCCACCGGCGGTTCCAGCTCGACCGGCGGCAACGTCGGCACCTGCGAGGTGACCGTCGACGGTGCCGAGTGCGCCGACAACAACCCGGGCACCAACAACGTCGGCTCGCAGCCGGTCCAGCAGGGCGAGGCCAAGGAGGAGCTGGCGGAGACCGGCGCCGCCGAGACCTCGTTCCTCCTCATCGGCGCGGCCACGATGATCGCCGGCGGCATCGGCTTCCGCATGCTGCCGCGCCTGGTCGGCGGCCGTACCGTCGCCTAAGAGCGCCCGTGCCCGGACCACCGGGCACACGGAAGGGCCCGGACACCGTGACCCACGGTGTCCGGGCCCTTTCACACGAAGTCGCACGGGAGAAGCGGTACGGGACGGCCGCACCCGAAGCCGTACGGGAAGAGCCGCAGAAGCCGCAGAAGCCGTACGGGAAGAGCCGTACCCGAAGCCGTACGTGCGGACCTGCCCTCGGAGCCGTACGTGCGGGCCTGCCCACCGAGCCGTACACGCGGAGCCGCCCATCAAGCCGTACCGAAGGGCCGTACGAGAAGCCCCGCACCGGACCCAGGAGCCAACCCCAGCCACGCCGGCGACCGGCCCGCAGCCGACGGCCCCCCGGGGGGGCTACGCGGGCTGGTGGGCCGCGACCAGCGCGGCCGCCGTCGCCACGAGCAGCAGGAACAGCGTCAGCAGCGCGAACGGGCTCAGATTGCCCCAGGGGCTCTGCTGCATACGCGCGCGGTTGGCACGGCACACCGGGCAGCGGCCCTGGCTCACGGGCGCGGCGCAGTTGGCGCACACCAATCGGTCATAGGTCATGCGCTCTCCTCCTCCCGCGCGGCGGAGCCGCCGGACCGCGGACTGTCCACCGGGTTCTCTCCGCACAACGCTGCGGGAAACGCGTCCGTTCCCCTTCCACTGTGCCAGGTCCGACGATTTTAGGCGCGCCCCACCGGATTCCCCCCGGTCACAGCCCTCTACCACAGCCCCTGAGATCGGGCAATCCGGGCAAGTCCGGACGGTGCCTGCACGGGGCATCCCGGTTCGCGTATGGTCACGCTCACCTACTCCTCCCGGCCGACCGTGGGTGCACCCGTGATCCGATTCGACAACGTCTCCAAGTCCTACCCGAAGCAGAACCAGCCCGCGCTCAGGGACGTCTCCCTGGAGATCGAGAAGGGCGAGTTCGTCTTCCTGGTGGGGTCATCCGGCTCCGGGAAGTCCACCTTCCTGCGGCTGCTGCTGCGCGAGGAGCGCGCCAGCACGGGAACGGTGCACGTCCTCGGCAAGGACCTCGCCCGGCTGTCCAACTGGAAGGTGCCGCACATGCGCCGCCAGCTGGGCACGGTGTTCCAGGACTTCCGGCTGCTGCCGAACAAGACGGTCGCGCAGAACGTGGCCTTCGCGCAGGAGGTCATCGGCAAGTCGCGCGGCGAGATCCGCAAGTCCGTCCCCCAGGTCCTGGGCCTGGTCGGCCTCGCCGGCAAGGAGGACCGGATGCCGGGCGAGCTGTCCGGCGGTGAGCAGCAGCGCGTGGCCATCGCCCGCGCGTTCGTCAACCGGCCGATGCTGCTGATCGCGGACGAGCCGACCGGCAACCTCGACCCGCAGACGTCGGTGGGCATCATGAAGCTCCTCGACAAGATCAACCGCACGGGGACCACCGTCGTCATGGCGACGCACGACCAGAACATCGTCGACCAGATGCGCAAGCGCGTCATCGAACTGGAGAAGGGCCGGCTCGTCCGCGACCAGGCCCGCGGCGTCTACGGCTACCAGCACTGACCGTCCGCGGACGGCGGCGGTAGCAGCAGGCTTCAGTCACGGCAAGGAAAGGCTCTACGCACGCGATGCGCGCCCAGTTCGTACTCTCGGAGATCGGTGTCGGCCTCCGTCGCAATCTCACGATGACCTTCGCCGTCATCGTCTCGGTGGCCCTGTCACTCGCCCTGTTCGGCGGCGCGGTCCTGATGGGCCAGCAGGTCAACGCGATGAAGGACTTCTGGTACGACAAGGTCAACGTCACCATCTACCTCTGCAACAAGAACGACGCGGAGACGGCGGAGACCTGCTCCAAGGGCGCCGTGACCGCCCAGCAGAAGGAGCAGATCGAGGCGGACCTCAAGAAGCTCGACATCGTGCAGACCGTGCACCACGAGACGGCGGAGGAGGCGTACAAGCACTACCGGGAGCAGTACGGCGACACCGCCATCGCCAGCGTCATCACCCCGGACCAGATGCAGGAGTCGTTCCGGGTGAAGCTGAAGGACCCGGAGAAGTACGAGGTGGTCGCCACGGCCTTCTCGGGCCGCTCCGGCGTCCACTCGGTGCAGGACCAGCGCGGCATCCTGGAGAACCTGTTCAACATGATGCGCGGCATGAACGTCGCGGCGCTCGTCGTCATGGGGCTGATGCTGCTGATCGCGCTGATGCTGATCGTCAACACGGTGCGCGTGTCGGCGTTCAGCCGCCGCCGCGAGACCGGGATCATGCGGCTCGTCGGCGCGTCCAGCTTCTACATCCAGATGCCGTTCATCATGGAGGCCGCGTTCGCCGGACTGCTGGGCGGACTGGTCGCGTGCGGACTGCTGCTGATCGGGCGGTACTTCCTGATCGACGAGGGCCTCTCGCTGGCGGAGCAGATGCCGTTGGTGCAGTTCATCGGCTGGGACGCGGTGTTCTCCGTACTGCCGCTGGTCCTGGTCATCGGCCTGCTGATGCCGTCGCTGGCCGCCGCCGTCGCGCTGCGCAAGTATCTGAAGGTGTGACAAGCGCCCCTGGCGCCGTGCGGGCAACGCCCGTACGGCGCCTTCTGCTTGTCCTAGAGTGGGCGGCATGTCGCTGCCGGGTCCAGAGTCCTCGCTCCGGCCCCGCCACACCGGGCGCGGGGCCGTACTGACCGTGCTGTTCGCGACCGTCCTCGCGGCGGCCGCCGCCACCAACTCCCTTCCGCACGACGGCGGGGACGACACGTCGCGGGCCGCCAGGGGCGCGCCGTCGGCCGTGCCCGCCCGTTCCGACGACGCCGCCGCGGGGGACGAGGCGGTCCGCGACGAGGTGGCACGGGCCGCGGCCGAGGCCGCCGCGGACGGCAAGTCGGTCGCGCAGGCCGCCGAGGAGGTCGTCAGCCGCAGCGGTGACCGGTGGGGCGCCGTCTACGACAAGAGCGAGTACGAGGACCTCCAGCGCGCCCTCGACGGCTCGTACACGGGCGTCGGGCTCGGCGCGCGCCGCACCGCCGACGGGCACGTCGAGGTGGCGCGGGTGCAGCCGGGCGGCCCCGCCGACCGGGCGGGACTGCGCACCGGCGACCGGATCGCCGCGATCGACGGCCGCCCCGTGCGGGGGCGTACCGCCGCCGAGGTGGTCGCCCTGCTGCGCGGCGACGGTACGGGCGGGGCGGCGGCGCGCGCGGCGGCCGGCTCCACCGTCGCCCTCGGGGTGCGGCGGGGCACGCGTGCGTGGACGGTCACCCTGCGGCGTGCCCGGCTCGCCACCGAGGCGGTGACCGTGCGGCGGGTCGGCGACGCGGTGCTGATCCGGGTGAGCGCCTTCACGCGCGGCAGCGGCGAGCGGGTGCGTGAGGCCGTGGACCGGGCGCCCGAGGGGGCGGGGGTGCTGCTGGACCTGCGGGGCAACGGCGGCGGCCTGGTCACCGAGGCGGTCGACGCGGCGTCCGCGTTCCTCGACGGCGGGCTGGTCGCCACCTACGACGTGCACGGCGAGGAGAAGGCGCTGTACGCCGAGCCCGGCGGCGACACCGGCAGGCCGGTCGTCGCCCTGATCGACGGCGGCACGATGAGCGCGGCCGAGCTGCTGACCGGGGCGCTGAAGGACCGGGGGCGCGCCGTGACGGTGGGGACGCGGACCTTCGGGAAGGGCTCGGTGCAGATGCCCAGCAGCCTCCCCGACGGTTCGGTGGCCGAGCTGACCGTGGGGCACTACCGGACCCCGGCGGGCGCGCGGGTCGACGGGCGGGGCATCGCCCCGGACGTGCCGGCGCCGACGGGGGCGGAGGAGCGGGCCCGTACGGTATTGAGTGGCCTCGGGGCGGGCACGTAGTGCGAAAATGGCCGCACTATGGCTAAGGAAAAAGGGCGCAAGCTGATCGCGCAGAACAAGAAGGCGCGGCACGACTACCACATCATGGACACCTACGAGTGCGGTCTCGTCCTGACCGGCACCGAGGTGAAGTCGCTGCGCCAGGGGCGGGCCTCGCTGGTGGACGGCTTCGTGCAGATCGACGGGCACGAGGCGTGGCTGCACAACGTCCACGTACCGGAGTACAGCCAGGGCACGTGGACCAACCACTCGGCCCGGCGCAAGCGGAAGCTGCTCCTGCACCGCGCGGAGATCGACAAGCTGGAGTCGAAGTCGGGGGAGACGGGTCACACGATCGTGCCGCTCTCGCTGTACTTCAAGGACGGCCGTGCCAAGGTCGAGATCGCCCTCGCGAGGGGCAAGAAGGAGTACGACAAGCGGCAGACGCTGCGCGAGAAGCAGGACCGCCGCGAGGCCGAGCGGACGATGTCGGCGATCCGCCGCAGGCAGCGCGCCTGACCGCCCACCGCGGGCACGGGTCACCATGAAGTGGCCCAGCTCACACCTCGGCGGAAATACGCTGGCACGGTCCGGCGTTGATCCCGTACGATGGCACCTGCCCCTCACGGCAGGGGCGGCGCCCCTCAGGGGGCTTGAAAAATCAACATGGGGATGATCGGTTTCGACAGCGGTTGTCGAAGCAGGGGAAGCGTGTCGAGGAAGCGGCCATGATCTCGTAAACCACAGGCCGAAAAAAATAATCGCCAACACCAAGCGCGATTCCTTCGCCCTCGCTGCCTGAGTAGCGACTCGCGAAGTGTCAGCCCGGGGCTGTTCCCGACCCGGATCCTGGCATCAGCTAGGGAACTAAACCTCTAGGCCCGGTCACGGGGCGTAGAGGGAAATCACACAGTGACTGAGCCCGTCGGAGACTTGTCCGCGTGATCTCCGGGGCCGAGAAAAGCGAAGCGGACTGCACACGGAGAAGCCCTGGTTCTGCACCGTTGGACGCGGGTTCGATTCCCGCCATCTCCACTTTCCCATGTGAGCGAAGGCCCGGCTGCCCCAAGGCAGCCGGGCCTTCGTCGTGCCCGGGCACGGGCGCGGTGACGCCTGTCCGCCCCGCCGCCGGAGCGTGGCGGGGACGGTCAGGAGGGCTGGACCTCGTCGAAGAGGGCGAGCGCTTCGGCGGGGTCGGCGCTCACCAGGCGCTCCAGCCCGTCCGCGGTGATCCGCCCCCACCTGCCGGCCCGTTCCCACATCCGCTCCTCGAAGGCGCGGACGGCCTCGTCCGGGTCGCCGGGGCAGGTGGCGACCGCCTCGGCGAGCTCGGCGCCTTCGAGCATCGCGAGGTTCGCGCCCGCCCCCAGCGGCGGCATCAGATGGGCGGCGTCGCCCAGGAGCGTCACTCCGGGGACGTGCGCCCAGGTGTGCGGCACGGGCAGGACGTGAAGGGGGCGGCGGACGAAACGGGCGCTTCGGCGAAGGAGGTCCAGGACGGGGGCGGCCCAGCCCTCGAACAGGGCCGGCAGGCGCGCCCGTACGGCCTCGTCGCCGGCCCGGTCCAGGTCCGCGTGCCGGTCGAGCGGCGCGCGGAACTGGGCGTACACCTTGACGTGGCCGCCGCTGCAGCGCTGGGCGACGAGCGCGCGGTTCACGCCGTACACGGCCACGGAGCCGTCGCCGACCAGCCGGGCGAGGTCGGGGTGGCGGGTGTCGACGTCGTCGAGTGAGCTCTCGACCAGGGTGACCCCGGTGTAGTGCGGCGTCACCGGGGAGACCGCGGGGCGGACCCGCGACCAGGCGCCGTCCGCGCCGACCACGAGGTCGAACGTCTCCCGGCGCCCGTCCGCGAGGCGGACCAGTACGCCGTCCCGCCCTCCCGGCACCACCCGTGTCACGGCCCGTCCCCACTGGACGTCGAGTCCGTCGAGCAGCAGGTCGCGGAGCTGCCCGCGGTCGATCTCGGGGTTGGCCCGGTCGTCCGGGCCGGGCCGCCAGTCGCGCAGGACGGTCCCGTCCGGGTCCAGGATGCGCATCGCCTGCCCCTCGGGCCGGGACAGCGCCCGGAAGCCGGCCAGCACCCCCGCCTTGTCCAGGGCGAGCTGCCCCAGCCCTTCGTGCAGGTCCAGCGTGCCGCCCGATGGACGCGCGTCGGGCGCCGGGTCGCGTTCGAGCACGGTGACGGGGTGGCCGTGGCGGTGCAGCACACGGGCGAAGGTGAGGCCGGCGGGGCCGCTTCCGACCACGGCGATACGGTGTCTCATGTCGATACACTGTATTTCGCCCTTACGATGTATCGCAAGGGACGAGAGAAACGGTGTGACCATGACAGTCTGGGACCGGCCGGAGCCGCCTCCCCACCCCGTGCCGCTCGACCGTGAGCGGATTGTCGCCGCCGCCGTCGCGCTGGCCGACGAGGGCGGGCTGGAGGCCGTGTCGGTACGCAAGGTCGCCGCCCGGCTGAACGCCGGCCCGATGCGGCTTTACGGCTACATCGCCACCAAGCAGGAGCTGTTCGACCTCATGGTGGACGAGGTCCAGGCCGAGATCCTTCCCGCGGAGCGGCCCGCCGACTGGCGGGAGGCGCTGCGCGTCCTCGCCCACCGCACCAGGCAGGCCGCGCTGCGCCACGAGTGGCTGGCCGACCTGCTCGGCGCCCGGCCGGGTCTCGGCCCCAACGGGCTCGCCGTGACCGAGGCCACGCTCGCGGCGCTGGACGGTCTCACCGACGTCGACACCGTCCTGCGCGCCGTGGAGACCGTCGGCGCCTACGTCACGGGGGCGATCAGACGCGAGATCGCCCACCTGCGGGCCGAGCGGGACACGGGCCTGTCGGAGCGCGACTGGCAGCGTGCCTCCGGCCCGCACGTCACGAGGATGCTGGCCACCGGACGCTTTCCGGCACTGGCCAGAGCCGTGCACGACGGCACGGACGTGGACGCCGAGACCTCCTTCGCGACCGGCCTGGAGTGGGTCCTCGACGCGGTGGCGGCCAGGCTCGCCCCGCAGCCGTGACGTCCGCCGCCGTGACGGCGTGACGCCGTGGGCCCGTCGCCGTGACGTCCGCCGCCGTGACGGCGTGACGCCGTGGGGGCGTGGCGCCCCTGCTGCGCCGTCAGTGGGCCGGCGGGGCCGGGTTGGTGCCCGTCAGAAGGGTCAGGAGGTGGTCCATCTCGGCGCGCCACTGGCGGTGGACGTTCATCCGGGTGGGCTGGGCCTGGCCCGGCAGCTGGAAGCGGAAGGAGCTCCACACCGTGTTGCGGCGTATGTCGCCGATCGCGCCCGCCACCTGCGCGGGGGCCAGCGCGTACGCGATCTCCTTCGGGCGGTTGGTCATCCGGTCCGCCTTGTGGATGACGACCGCCTGCTCGGTCACGGTGATGAAGTAGTACGTCAGGAACAGCTGGCCGATCAGGCCCAGCATGCTCATCAGCCACACGCTCGGGCCCGCCACGGCCTGGATCATGACGAGCGGCCGGTCGGCCGGGTTGGCCTCGGCGAGGGCGGCGGCGACCTGCTGCTGGATGGTCGCCTTCTTGATGGCCATGGGGGCTCCACTGGGGAAGGGGGACGGTGTGCGGCGCCCGCGCCCGGGGACGGGGCGCCGCAGCGTATCGGGTGCTCCCCGTCCTCCTACGGCGGGGGTCAGCCCAGGGCGCGGTGGTAGCGCAGCCCCGGGCGGCCCGTCAGGACCAGTTCGCCCACGCGCGCGAAGCCGTTGCGCTCCAGCACCGCGCGGGACGCCAGGTTGTCCACCGTCGTGACCGCGCTCAACTCGCGCAGCCCGTACGCCTCCGACGCCAGGCGGCACACCTCCGCGACCGCCGCCGTCGCCACGCCCCGCCCGGCCGCCCGCTCCGCGATCCGGTAGCCCAGCTCCGGCGGTTCCGCCTCCACGCACACCAGGTTGACCCGGCCGATCAGCGTGCCCGCCTCGTCCAGGACGACGTGGAAGTGGCGCAGCCCCGCCTCCTGCTCCTCCAGCAGGCTCCGGTGCCGCTCCGCGAACTCCGCGAAGTAGGCGTCGCCCCGGTCGGGTATCGACCGGGCGAAGTAGGCCCGGTTCTCCCGCTCGAACTCCAGTAGCGCGGGCGCGTGGTCGGCCCGCAGTCGCTCCACCCTCACCATGGCCCGGAGCCTACGGCAGGGCCCGCCGCACCCGTACCCCGGCCGCCGCCAGGGCCAGCGCCGCGGCGCCCGCCGCCACCGGCAGGACGTACGCCGTGTCCGCGCCCGCCCGCTCCACCAGCCACCCGCCCGCCGCGGCGCCCGCCGAGATCCCGCCCAGCAGCGCCGTCACCGCCAGCGTCATGCCCTCGTTCAGCTGCGCCGCCGGCGTCAGCCGCTGCACCAGCGACATGCCCGTCACCATCGTCGGCGCCGTCGCCATCCCCGCCAGCAGCAGCGCCCCCGCCAGGGCGAGCAGCGAACCCGTCGCGGACGCCGCCAGCAGCGGCAGCGACATCAGGGCGGTCATCGCCGCCAGGCACACCAGCAGCCGCCGCCGCACGTCCCGCGCCGGCCGCGCCGCCCCGTACACCAGGCCCGCCAGGAACGAGCCGAACGCCTGCAGCGCCATCACCGGTCCCGCCTCCGGCCCGTCCACATACGCCAGCGTCACGATCTCCATCGACCCGAAGATCGCCCCCGTCGCCAGGAACACCGCCAGCAGCGCGGGCATCCCCGGCGTACGGAGCGGCGACCGCGACCGCTGCCCCGCCGTGCGCGGGGCGACCGGCGGCTCCGTCGAGCGCTGCGCCGTGAACAGCACCATCCCCACCAGCAGCAGCACGGCCCCGACGAGCGTGCCCGCCTCCGGGAACAGCGCGGCGCACAGGAACGCCGCCAGCACCGGGCCGGTCATGAAGCACAGCTCGTCCACGGCCTGCTCGAAGGCGTTCGCCGTGTGCACCGCGCGCGGATCGGCCCGGTACAGATGGGCCCAGCGGGCGCGGGACATGCCGCCGATGTTCGGGGTCGTCGCGGTGGCGGCGTACGCGGCGAACAGCGTCCAGTCCGGCGCGCCGTGGCGGACGCACAGCACCAGCGCCAGCGAACCCAGGACGGCGAGGACCGTGGCCGGTACGGCGACCCGCGCCTGCCCGTACCGGTCGATCAGCCGCGCGGTGAACGGCGCCACGACCGCCGTCGCGGCCAGCCCCGTCGCGGTGACGGCGCCGGCCAGGGCGTACGAACCGCGCGAGCCGGCGATCATGATGACCGCGCTGACGGTGAACATGCCCATCGGGACGCGGGCGATGAGGTTCCCCGCGGTGAACGCCCGCGTGCCGGGCGCGGCGAAGAGGCGGAGGTAGGCGTTGCCGGGGCGGCGGCCGGTCCCGGACGCGGGCCCGCCACCCGACTCCGGGGCTGCTGGGCCCGCCTCCGGGGCGGCGGCGCCCGGCTCGGGTGCGAGGGGGCCCGGCTCGGGGGTCTCGGGGGCCGGCTCGGGCCCGGTGGCGGCCGCGAGCGGCTCCGCGGGCACGGGCGCGGGCGCCGCTCCGGGCTCCGCGCGGGCGCCGGGGGCGGCAGCGGGCATGACGGACTCCGGTTTCGTCGGGTGCGGGGGCATGCCACCACCCTCACCGCCCGCCCCCGCCCCGGTCCAACACCTGTTCGGAGCGCATTCACGCGCCCCTGTTGTAAATTCCGGGCGTGGTCCCCGACATCGAACCCCGGCTCCTGCGCGCCTTCGCCGCCGTCGCCGACGAGCTCCACTTCACCCGCGCCGCCGCCCGCCTCTACGTCGCCCAGCAGGCCCTCAGCCGCGACATCCGGCGCCTGGAGCGGCAGCTCGGCACCGAACTGTTCGTCCGCACCACCCGGCAGGTCGCCCTCACCGCCGACGGCGAGCGGCTCCGCCCGTACGCGCAGGCCGTCCTCGCCGCGTACGACGATCTGGCCACCGCCTTCGCCGGCGCCGGGCCCCGCCCGCTCCTCGTCGACCTGAACACACCCGACATGAGCGGCGGCCGCGTCCTCGACCTGGCCCGCGCGCTCGCGCCCGACTGCGAGCTGATGGCCCGCTTCGAGAGCGGGCTGACCGGCGCCGCCGCCGAGATCCTCGCAGGGCGCCTCGACGCGTCGTTCGGCCGGGTCGCCGGACTGGACCCGGCGGTCCGCGACCGCCTCGCCTGGCAGCCCGTGCGGTACGAGCCGATGGCCGTCATCCTCCCCGACGACCACCCGCTGGCCGACCGGGACGAGGTGGAGCTCGCCGCGCTCGCCGGGCAGGCCCTGTACGCCGGGGCGGGCAACCCGCGCACCCGCGAGTGGACCGACCTGGCCGCGCTGCTCTTCGCCGAGCACGGCATCCGGGTCGCGCCGCCCGCGCCGCTCGCGGTGGGCGTCGAGGAGTTCCGCCGCGTCATGGCCAAGGGGCGTACGCCGGTGCTCGCCGTGGTCGACTTCCCGCCCATGCCGGACACGGTCCTGAGGCCGCTCGTCGGACCCGTACCCCTGTCACCGGTGGCGCTGGTGTGGCGCAAGGGGCTGAAGCATCCGGGCCTGGACGCGCTGCGCACCGCCGCCGCGCGGCTCGCCGCCGAGGAGGGGTGGCTGTCCGTACCGGACGGGGCCTGGCTGCCGGAACTGGACGCGGCACTCATGCGGACCGCCTGACCCCGCCCGCCCGGGTCCGCCCGCCCGGGTCCGGGCGTCCGCGGCCCACCGATCGGCCCTGACGGCTGCACCGCCGCTCCCGGCGCGCCCGCGGCCCCCCGTCCGGCGACCCCGCCCGCCCGGGTCCGCCCGCCAGGGTCCGGGCGTCCGCGGCCCGCCGCCCCCGCCGGGTGCTCACACCGCCCCCCGCCGCCGGGTGAGAGCAAGGTTTCCGGCCGGTCACCTCAGATGACCGGACCGAAACGCGCCCTCCCTAGCGTCGGCGGTGACCGGTTCACGCACCGGGGACCAGCGACCAGGGATCGACACGGCGGAGGTGGCGCGCGATGGGCGGCGGACGGTGGATCGAGGAGTGGGACCCCGAGGACGAGGCGTTCTGGAAGGCGAAAGGGGAGCGGATCGCCAACCGGAACCTCCTCTTCTCCGTGATCTCCGAGCACATCGGCTTCTCCATCTGGACGCTGTGGTCCGTGATGGTCCTCTTCATGGGCCCGGAGTACGGCGTCGACCCCGCCGGGAAGTTCTTCCTGATCGCCGTCGCCACGCTCGTCGGCGCCGCCATCCGCGTGCCGTACACCTTCGCCGTGGCCCGGTTCGGCGGCCGCAACTGGACGGTGTTCAGCGCCCTGCTGCTCCTGCTGCCGACCGGCGCGGCGTACGCGGTGATGGAGCCCGGCACGTCGTACACGACGTTCGTCCTCGTCGCCGCGCTCACCGGCGTCGGAGGCGGCAACTTCGCCTCCTCCATGACCAACATCAACGCCTTCTTCCCGCTGCACCGCAAGGGCTGGGCGCTCGGCCTCAACGCGGGCGGCGGCAACATCGGCGTACCCGTCGTACAGCTCGCCGGCCTCGCGGTCATCGGCACCGCCGGCGCCGCGCACCCCCGGATCGTGCTGGGCGTCTACATCCCGCTGATCGTGGCCGCCGCCGTGTGCGCCGCCCTGTTCATGGACAACCTGGCGCCCGTCAGGAACGACACGGGCGCCGTCAGGGAGGCCGTGCGGGACGGGCACACCTGGATCATGGCGTTCCTGTACATCGGCACGTTCGGGTCGTTCATCGGCTACAGCTTCGCCTTCGGGCTGGTCCTGCAGACCCAGTTCGGCCGGACCCCGCTCCAGGCCGCCTCGCTGACCTTCATCGGCCCGCTCCTCGGCTCGCTGATCCGGCCCGTCGGCGGCTCGCTCGCCGACCGGTACGGCGGCGCCCGGATCACCCTCGGCACGTTCGCCGCGATGGCCGCCGCGACCGGTGTCGTCGTCTACGCCTCCGTCACCGAGTCCCTGGCGGTGTTCCTCGTCGGATTCACCTCCCTCTTCGTCCTCAGCGGCCTCGGCAACGGCTCGGCGTTCAAGATGATCCCGGCCATCTTCAAGGCGAAGGCGTACGCCTCCGGGCTCGGTGGCGAGGAGGCCGACGCGTACGGCCGCCGCCTGTCCGGCGCCGCCATGGGGCTGATCGGGGCGATCGGCGCGGTCGGCGGGCTCGGCATCAACCTGGCGTTCCGCCAGTCCTTCCAGAACGCCGGCTCCGGTACGTACGCCTTCGTCGCCTTCCTCGTCTTCTACGCGGCGTGCATCGCCGTGACCTGGGCGGTATACCTTCGGCGTCCGGCCGCGACCGGTACGGCGACCGCTCCCGACGCCCCGGCGCAGCGGCAGCTCAGCTACTCCGAGGTGTGAGCGCGCATGCTCCGTAACGGCGGGGAAACGTCCGCGAACCCGGACCGTCACGCGCCCTTGCCACCCTCGGACGTCATGCACGAGCAGCAGCAGGAGAACGGCCCCCTCGCGGGCTTCACGGTCGGCGTCACCGCGGCCCGCCGCGCGGACGAACTGGGTGCGCTGCTGCAGCGCCGGGGGGCGGCGGTGCTGCACGCCCCGGCGCTGCGGATCGTGCCGCTCGCCGACGACGCGGAACTCCTCGACGCCACCAGACGGCTCGTCGGCTCCGCCCCGGACATCGTCGTCGCCACGACCGCGATCGGCTTCCGCGGCTGGCTGGAGGCCGCCGACGGCTGGGGGTACGGGGAGGCGCTGATCGCCTGCCTGCGGCGGGTGCGGGTGCTCGCCCGGGGCCCGAAGGTGAAGGGCGCGGTACGGGCGGCCGGGCTCACCGAGGAGTGGTCGCCCGCCTCCGACTCCATGGCCGAGGTGCTCGACCGGCTCCTGGAGCAGGGAGTGGACGGGCTGCGCATCGCCCTCCAGCTGCACGGGGAGCCGCTGCCCGGCTTCGTCGAGGCGCTGCGGGACGCGGGCGCCGATGTGGTCGTCGTCCCCGTCTACCGGTGGATGCCGCCCGAGGACCCGGCCGCGCTGGACCGGCTGCTGGACGCGACGGTCGCCCGCACCCTGGACGCGGTGACGTTCACCAGCGCGCCGGCCGCCGCGTCGCTGCTCGCCCGCGCCGAGCACCGGGGGCTGCGCGCCGAACTGCTGGACGCGCTGCGCCACGACGTGCTGCCCGCCTGCGTGGGCCCGGTCACCGCCGTGCCGCTGCAGAGCCACGGGGTGGCCACCGTCCAGCCGGAGCGGTTCCGGCTGGGCCCGCTCGTCCAGACCCTGTGCCGGGAACTGCCCGCGCGGGCCCGGACCCTGCCGGTGGCGGGGCGGCGCATCGAGATCCGGGGCCACGCGGTGCTGGTGGACGGCGAGCTGCGGCCCGTGCCGCCGGCCGGGATGTCGCTGCTCCACACCCTGGCGCGGCGCCCCGGCTGGGTGGTGTCCCGCGCCGACCTGCTGCGCGCCCTGCCCGGAGCGGGCCGCGACGAGCACGCCGTGGAGACCGCGATGGCCCGCCTCCGCACGGCCCTGGGCGCCCCGAAACTGATCCAGACGGTGGTCAAGCGCGGCTACCGCCTCGCCCTGGACCCGACCGCGGAACCGCCGGGGGAGCCCTCGGGCGAGGGGTAGGGGGTACGGGGGCTTCGGATGGCCTGCCGGTGGGGTTCCGGCGAGCGGCCTGCCGGGGCACGCTGGGGCGGAGGCGGCCCCAGGGGGTGACCGGGCATGGAGGACGGGCGGCGGTTCGACGCCGGGCGGCGGTGCCTGGCGCTGCTGGCCGCGGAGCCGGACCGCCCGGAGGCGCTCGCGCGCTGGCTGGTCGACTGCGGCCTCGTCCCGGAGGGGACACCGCTGGACGCGGTGGACGCCGGGTGGGTGGAACGTTTCGCGTCGCTGCGGGACGACGTCGACGCGCTCGTACGGGCGGAACTGGCGACGCGGCCTGCGACGGGCCCGACGGCGGCGGCGGGTCCGACGGCGGCGGGTCCGACGGCGGCGGGTCCGACGGCGGCGGCGGTCCCGCCGGCGGCCACCGGCACCCCCGGCCCCCCGGCGGACGCGGCACCGGCGGAGCAACCGCACCCCGCCCCGCACCCCGCCCCCGCGCTCGCCCGGGTCAACGCCCTCGCGGCCGCCGCGGCGCCCCCCGCGCCCAGGGCCGTGCCGGGGCCCGGCGGGCGGCTCGTACGCGCCCTGGACGCGCCACCGGCCTGCGCCGCGCTCCTCGCCGCGCTCGCGCGCGACGCCGTCGACCTGCTGACCGACCCGGCCGCGCGGGCGCGGCTGCGCGCGTGCGAGGGCGACCACTGCCGCCGCGTGTACCTCGACACCTCCCGCGGCGCGCGCCGCCGTTGGTGCTCCAGCGCCACCTGCGGGAACCGCGACCGCGTGGCCCGCCACCGGGCCCGTACCGGACGCTCCCGCGACGGCTGACGGAAAAAGTTCCCGGCCGCGTTGAGACGTCCGCCTCCCGCCTCCGTAGTGAAGGGGGCAAGGAGTCGGACAGGGTCTCGACCAGGGAGGTTCGGGTGCGCAAGGATGCCGCCGTGGCCGATGACCGTCGGGGGACGCGTCGGGCCCGGCACCGCGCGGAGTCGTCGCACGTCAACCATCCCGCTCCGGACGAGGAGTTGATGCGGTCCCTCTACCGTGAGCACGCCGGACCGCTGCTCGCCTACGTACTGCGCCTCGTCGCCGGCGACCGCCAGCGTGCCGAGGACGTCGTACAGGAGACGCTCATCCGTGCCTGGAAGAACGCCGGTCAGCTCAATCGGGCCACCGGTTCTGTCCGACCCTGGCTGGTGACGGTCGCCCGGCGCATCGTCATCGACGGCCACCGCAGCCGGCAGGCCCGGCCGCAGGAGGTCGATCCGTCGCCGCTGGAGGTCATGCCCGCGGAGGACGAGATCGACAAGGCGCTGTGGCTGATGACGTTGTCGGATGCTCTCGACGATTTGACCCCGGCCCACCGGGAAGTCCTCATCGAGACGTACTTCAAGGGGCGTACGGTCAACGAGGCCGCCAAGACCCTGGGGATACCGAGCGGGACCGTGCGGTCCCGGGTGTTCTACGCGCTGCGTTCCATGAAACTGGCTCTGGAGGAGAGGGGGGTATCGGCATGACGACGCGACGAGACGGCGGCGGCTTCGGCGGCGGCTCCGGCCTCGGTCCCGGCTTCGGCGGGGGCTTCGGCGCCGGGGGCGGCGGCTTCGGCTCCGGCTCCGGCTCGGGCCCCGGTCCCGGCTTCGGCCACGACGCGGGCGAGGAGTTCGCCGAGGGTTCCGTGCACGACGCCGTCGGCGCGTACGTGCTGGGAGTGCTCGACGACGCCGACGCCACCGCCTTCGAGACCCACCTCGCCGGCTGCGCGGTGTGCGCGGCGCGCATGGACGAACTGGCGGGCATGGAACCGATGCTGGCGATGCTCGCGGAGACCCCCGGCCCGGCCGGCCGCCCGGTCGCCGCGGCGCCGCCCCCGCCGCCCCCCGCCCCGGCCACGGCGCAGGGCCCGCCCCTGCTGAACCGCCTGGTCGACGAGGTCTCCGTCCACCGCGCCCGCCGCCACCGCCGCGCCCGCTACCTGGTCGCGGCCGTCGCCGTGCTGGTCATCGGCGGCCCGGCGCTGGCCGTGAGCGCGCTGTCCGCGGACGCGCCGACGACGAGCCGGGTCACGGCGGAGGACGTCTTCACGGGCCTGAAGGAGAAGGCGACGGCGACGGACGCGGGGACGGGGGTCAGCGCGACGGTCGCCATGGAGCCGAAGGCCTGGGGGACGGACACGATGCTGGAGCTCAAGAACGTGACGGGCCCCCTCAAGTGCCGCCTGGTCGCGGTGTCGAAGACGGGCGAGGAGGAGGTCGTCACGTCCTGGTCGGTCCCGAAGTGGGGCTACGGCATCGAGGACAGCCCGAACGAGACGGCCCGCAAGCCCCTGTACGTCCACGGCGGCACGGCCATGCCCCGCTCGGACATCGCCCACTTCGACGTCCGCACCTTCGACGGCCGCCAACTGGTCCGCGTCGACGCGTAGCGGGGCGCGCGGCGGAGGGGCGACCGCGGGCCGCCCCCCGGAAGGTCCGGGCGGCCCCCGGACGGTCCGGGCCGCCCCTCGGAATGCCCGTGCCGCCCCCCCGGACGCTCCGGAGGCTCCGGGCGGCCTGTCAGACGGTCCGGGCCGCCCTCAGAACGCCCGGGCGAAGACGCGGGCGCCGTTGTGGAACGTGACGGTCACGCCCTTCTGGCTGCTCGGGTTCTGCCGGGTGGACCACCGCTCGATCGCGGCGATCTCGGGGCACTCGGCATGGGCGAGTGCGGCGGCGAACCACGCCTCGGGGTCGTCGCCGGCCTGCGGGGCGGCGCCGGCCGGGACGGGGGCCCCGGTGACCGGTTCGTCGGTGAACGTGTCGTGCTTGGCGCCCTCGGGGAGCTGCCCCACGAACTGCCACCGCGTCTGCGTGGACCCGACCGTGATGACGACACCGCACGGGTGCGTGGTGTCGCCCGCCTCCGCGAGGGTCTGGACACGGCTCGCGGTCGGGTCGTTCTTCACGATGTCGACGACGAAGTCGGCAAAGCGCGCGGGACGCATACGTGTTCATTCCTCTCATCTCGGGCCGCCCAGTCTATGAGCCGCCCGGGGGAGGGGAGTTGCCCTCGGCCGGAGGGCGGCGCCCTGTCGCGGGCCGTCCCGGGGCGCGGGGCGGGGGTCAGGCGCCGGTGTAGTGGGCGGCGTACTCCTCGGTGGGCGGGACGACGGTGATGACGTCGATCAGCACGCCGTCCGGGGCGGCGACGATGAAGTGGCGCTGCCCGAACTCCTCCGTGCGCGGCGGCAGTACCTCCGGCAGGCCGGCCCCGGCCACGAGCCGCCGGTGCTCGGCGTCGACGTCGTCCACCTCGAAGTTCAGCAGCAGGCCCCCCTGGAGCGCGGTCCGGTGGCCTTCGGGGACGGTCGGGTGGGCGTGGTCGAGGAGGGCCAGCTCGTACTGCGGGGCGTCGGGGCGGCGCAGGCTGACGTACCAGTCGGCCTCGAAGGTCACCTCGAACCCGAGGTGGCGCGTGTAGAAGTCGCGTGCGGCCGCCACGTCCCGGCTGGCGAGCACCGGATAGAAGCCGCCGAGCGGGCTCGGGGGCGTGGTCGTGGGCGCGTTCGTCATGGCAGGGGTCCTCCGTCTCCGGTTTCACATACCCGGGGTATGTGAATTGTGGCGTTAGCATACCCTCGGTATGTGAAATGGGAAGGGCGGTGTGCTCGATGGCGGTGAGCCGGGCGGAGCAGCGGGCGGCCACGCGGCGGGCGCTGCTGGCCGAGGGCCGACGGCGGTTCGCCGCGGACGGGTACCACCACGTGGTGCTGGCCGAGGTGGCGCGGGCGGCCGGGGTCACCAAGGGGGCCGCGTACCACCACTTCGACAGCAAGGCCGGGCTCTTCCGGGCCGTCGTCGGCGAGGTGCAGCGGGAGCTCGGCGAGCGGGTCGCGGCCGCGGCGGGACGCCACGAGGACCCCTGGGAGCAGCTCAGGGCCGGCTGCCGGGCCTTCCTCGCCGCCGGAACCGACCCGGCGGTGCGCCGGATCCTGCTGGTCGACGCGCCGACCGTGCTCGGCTGGGACGAGTGGCGGACCATGGACGAGGAGTCCTCCGCCCGGCACCTCGCGGAGGCCCTCACGGCGCTCACCGCGGCCGGGATCATCGCCGACCAGCCGGTGGAGCCGCTGGCCCGGCTGCTGTCGGGCGCGATGAACGAGGCCGCGCTCTGGATCGCGCGGGGCGGCGACCCGCGGGCCGCCGGGCAGGCGCTCGACCGGCTCCTGGCGGGCCTGCGCGCCCAGGCCCCGTCCTCCGGACCGGCCCGACCGGATCAGCCCGCTCCGCGGGGCCGGCCGGACTGACACGGACCCGGAACGTGGCGTACCCTCGACGGCTGCCCAGTGCACGTCAGAAGGGGGCCCCGGTGGCCGCGCAGGAAGCCGATCGTGTGGTCGACACGATCCGGGACCGTGAGGTCGCGGTCGAGCAGGACCACCTGGACCAGGTGTACCGCCGTCTCGAGGAGAAGATCCACGAGGCGGAGTTCCTCATGCAGGACGCCGCCCGGCGCGGCCAGGTCGGCACGCCCGGCGCGCTCGCCGAGCGGGACGCCCAGGTCTTCCGCGCCGGCGTCCACCTGAACCGGCTCAACAGCGAGTTCGAGGACTTCCTGTTCGGCCGCATCGACCTGCTGTACGGCAAGGACGGCAAGAAGGGCCCCGACGGCGCGTACACCTCCGTCGAGCCCGCCGACGACGCCGTGCGGCCCGACAACACCGCCGAGATCGGCGAGACGCTCCACATCGGCCGCATCGGCGTGCTCGACGCCGACTACAGCCCCCTCGTCATCGACTGGCGCGCCCCCGCCGCCGCCCCGTTCTACCGCGCGACCCCCGTCGATCCGGGCCGGGTCGTGCGGCGCCGCGTCATCCGCTCCAAGGGCCGCCGCGTCCTGGGCGTCGAGGACGACCTGATGCGCCCCGAACTGACCGCCACCCTCGACGGCGCCGAGCTGCCCGTCATCGGCGACGGCGCCCTCATGGCCGCGCTCGGCCGGGCCCGCGGCCACACGATGCGCGACATCGTCTCGTCCATCCAGGCCGAGCAGGACATGGTCATCCGCGCGCCCGCCGCGTCCGTCACCTACGTGGAGGGCGGCCCCGGCACCGGCAAGACCGCCGTCGCCCTGCACCGCGCCGCCTACCTGCTGTACCAGGACCGGCGCCGGTACGCCGGGGGCATCCTCATCGTCTCGCCGACCCCGCTGCTCGTCGCCTACACCGAGGGTGTCCTGCCCTCGCTGGGCGAGGAGGGCCAGGTCGCCATCCGCGCGGTCGGCAGCCTGGTCGACGGCGTGGAGGCCACCGCGTACGACGACCCGGCGGTCGCCCGCGTCAAGGGCTCCTCCCGCATGCTGAAGGTCCTGCGCAAGGCCGCCCGCGGCGCCCTGGAGCGCGGCGACGCGCCCGACCGGCTGCGGGTCGTCGCCTTCGGCCGCCGCGTCGAGCTGGAGGCCGAGGAGCTGCGGCGCATCCGCCACGCCGCGCTCGGCGGCACCGCGCCCGTCAACCTCCTCCGCCCCCGCGCCCGCCGCCTGGTCCTGGACGCCCTGTACGCCAAGACCGGCGCCGGCGCCCGGCAGAGCGACCCGGAACTCGCCGCCGAACTGCGCTCGTCCTTCGACGAGGACGTCACCTCCGAGGACTCCTTCACCGCGTTCCTCGACGCCTGGTGGCCCGAGCTCACCCCGCGCGCGGTGCTCGCCGCGATGGCCGACGAGAAGCGCCTGGGCCGCTGGTCGCGCCGCGTCCTCAACCCCGGCGAGGTCCGCCGCCTCGCCCGCTCGCTGCGCCGCGACGCGTACTCCGTGCACGACGTGGCCCTCCTCGACGAGCTCCAGAGCCTCCTGGGCGCCCCCGCCCGGCCGCGCCGCAGACGTGAGCTGGACCCGCTGGACCAGCTCACCGGCCTGGAGGAGCTGATGCCCGTACGGGAGGAGTCGCAGCGCGAGCGCGCCGAGCGCCTGGAGCGGGAGCGGACCGAGTACGCGCACGTCATCGTGGACGAGGCGCAGGACCTCACGCCCATGCAGTGGCGGATGGTCGGCCGCCGGGGCCGGCACGCCACGTGGACGGTCGTCGGGGACCCGGCGCAGTCGTCCTGGTCGGTGCCGGACGAGGCGGCCGAAGCGCGCGACGAGGCGCTGGGCACCCGGCCGCGCCGCCGCTTCACCCTCACGGTGAACTACCGCAACCCGGCCGAGATCGCCGAGCTGGCCGCGAAGGTCCTGGCCCTGGCCATGCCGGGCGCCGAGTCCCCGCGCGCGGTGCGCTCCACGGGCGTCGAGCCCCGCTTCACCGCCGTCGGCGACGAGGACCTGGCGGAGGTCGTACGGGACGAGGCGCGGCGCCTCCTGGACCGGGTGGACGGCACCGTGGGCGTGGTCGTCGCCATGAACCGCCGCGAGGAGGCGGCCCGCTGGCTCGCGGACCTGGGCGACCGCGTGGTGGCGCTGGGCAGCCTGGAGGCCAAGGGCCTGGAGTACGACGCGACGGTGGTCGTCTCGCCGGCCGAGATCGCCGACGAGTCCCCGGCCGGCCTGCGGGTGCTGTACGTGGCGCTGACCCGCGCCACCCAGCAGCTCACGGTCGTCGCCGGGCGGCGCGACGAGCCCGACGAGGCGGGGGTCCCCGATCTGCTGCGCGACTGAACCGCGCCGGGTTTGTTAGCCTGGAGGAGACACCGGCTCGATCCAAGCCCCCGGGCCCAACCTTCGTCGCTACGAGCGACCACTTGCCGCGAGGCGAGCATGGCGGGTCGGTGTCACTGAACGCACAGGCGGGTCCGCGTCATCCGATGATGACGCGGACCCGCTTCTTTTTGCCGCCGTTCTCTCGTATGGTGGAAAACAGTTTCCGAAATCTTCGAAAACAAAACGACCGTATTACGCCCTACCGGCAGGTAGGTGCGACCATCGGAAGGCCCCGCACGGCCGCCGCCGTGCCGGGGCGGCAGTGACACCAGGGAAAGCAGAGGAACTCGGCCATGGCAACGGCGCCCAGCGTCTCGTACTCGATGACGGTCCGGCTGGAGGTGCCCGCGAGCGGAACCGCGGTCTCCCAGCTCACCACGGCCGTGGAGTCCTCCGGGGGCTCCGTCACCGGCCTCGACGTGACCGCGTCCGGCCACGAGAAGCTGCGGATCGACGTGACCATCGCGGCCACCTCGACCGCCCACGCCGACGAGATCGTCGGCAAGCTGCGCGGCATCGAGGGCGTCGTCCTCGGCAAGGTCTCCGACCGTACGTTCCTGATGCACCTCGGCGGCAAGATCGAGATGGCGTCCAAGCACCCCATCCGCAACCGCGACGACCTCTCCATGATCTACACCCCGGGCGTCGCCCGGGTCTGCATGGCGATCGCCGAGAACCCCGAGGACGCCCGCCGCCTCACCATCAAGCGCAACTCCGTCGCCGTCGTCACCGACGGCTCCGCCGTGCTCGGCCTCGGCAACATCGGCCCCAAGGCGGCCCTGCCCGTCATGGAGGGCAAGGCGGCCCTCTTCAAGCGCTTCGCGGGCATCGACGCCTGGCCGATCTGCCTGGACACCCAGGACACCGACGCCATCGTGGAGATCGTCAAGGCCATCGCGCCCGGCTTCGCCGGCATCAACCTGGAGGACATCTCCGCCCCCCGCTGCTTCGAGATCGAGGCGCGGCTCCGCGAGGCCCTGGACATCCCCGTCTTCCACGACGACCAGCACGGCACCGCCATCGTCGTCCTCGCCGCCCTCACCAACGCCCTGCGCGTCGTCGGCAAGGCCATCGGCGACGTCCGCGTCGTCATGTCCGGCGCCGGCGCGGCCGGCACGGCCATCCTGAAGCTGCTCATCGCGGCGGGCGTCAAGCACGCCGTCGTCGCCGACATCCACGGCGTCGTCCACGCCGGCCGCGCGGACCTCGTGGACGCCGCGCCGGAGTCCCCGCTGCGCTGGATCGCCGACAACACCAACCCCGAGGGCGTCACCGGCACCCTCAAGGACGCCGTCGCGGGCGCGGACGTCTTCATCGGCGTCTCCGCCCCGAACCTCCTGGACGGCGACGACGTGGCCGCCATGGCCGACGACGCCATCGTGTTCGCGCTCGCGAACCCGGACCCCGAGGTCGACCCGGCCGTGGCCCGCCAGACCGCCGCCGTCGTCGCCACCGGGCGGTCCGACTTCCCGAACCAGATCAACAACGTCCTCGTCTTTCCCGGCGTGTTCCGCGGCCTGCTGGACGCCCAGTCCCGTACGGTCAACACGGACATGATGCTCGCGGCGGCGACCGCTCTGGCGGACGTCGTCACCGACGAGGAACTGAACGCCAACTACATCATCCCGTCGGTCTTCAACGACAAGGTCGCGGGCGCCGTGGCCGGTGCCGTACGCAACGCCGCGAAGGCCGCGGCGGCGGACGCCAAGCCGCTCTGAGGCCCCTCGCGAGGTGTGACGGCACGCACGGTCACGCGGCGCCCGGCGCGTCGCGGACCGTGCGCCTCCGCGTCCGCCCGTAGGGTTGCGGTCCGACTCCGGGGCGTCTTCGCGCGGACCGGTGCGCGGTCGGCCGGGGGTCACCAGGACGGGGCTGTGGCGCTTTTCGTGTGACTCCGGAGGGTGCCGGATTGGCTTTCCCGCCGCTGGTGGGGGCAGGATGCGTATTCGGGCGCGAGGGTCTGACAGCAGACCCGGGTCCGAGCACTGTCCTAGGGCCCTGGCAGCATCGGCTTCGATCTCACGCCTCACAGGCAAGAAGAACACGGGAGTAAGAACATGAACCGCAGTGAGCTGGTGGCCGCCCTGGCCGACCGCGCCGAGGTGACCCGCAAGGACGCCGACGCCGTGCTGGCCGCGCTCGCCGAGACCATCGGTGAGGTCGTCGCCAAGGGCGACGAGAAGGTCACCATCCCCGGCTTCCTGACCTTCGAGCGCACCCACCGTGCCGCTCGCACCGCTCGTAACCCGCAGACCGGCGAGCCGATCAACATCCCGGCCGGTTACAGCGTGAAGGTCTCCGCGGGCTCGAAGCTCAAGGAAGCCGCCAAGGGCAAGTAAGCCCCCACAGGCGCCGTGAAGAGGGCGGTCACCCCCAGAGGGTGGCCGCCCTTCTTCCGGCCCGCGTACGGCCCGCTCCAGGGCCCCGCGAGGCACACGTACGACGACGGCCCCCCGCTCACCGCGGGGGGCCGTCGTCGTTACGAACGCAAGGTGACGCTCCGTCAGAAGCCGCTCACCGTACGGGGCGTGGTCGTGCCTGCCCGGGGGCGACCCCCGGACCCCCGGCAGGGGGTCGCGGGAGCCACGGGCCTCAGACCGCTTTGGCGCCCGGGAGTTCGACCTTCGCGCCCAGCTCCACCAGCTTCTGCATGCAGTGTTTGCCCGGGGGCGACCCCCGGACCCCCGGCAGGGGGTCGCGGGAGGCGGGTCTCAGACCGCCTTGGCGCCCGGGAGTTCCACCTTCGCGCCCAGCTCCACCAGCTTCTGCATGCTGTGCTTGCCCGGGGGGCGACCCCCGGACCCCCGGCAGGGGGCCGCGGGAGCCACGGGCCTCAGACCGCCTTGGCGCCCGGGAGTTCCACCTTCGCGCCCAGCTCCACCAGCTTCTGCATGAAGTTCTCGTAGCCGCGGTTGATCAGGTCGATGCCGTGGACGCGGGACGTGCCCTGCGCCGCCAGGGCGGCGATCAGGTACGAGAAGCCGCCGCGCAGGTCCGGGATGACCAGGTCGGCGCCCTGGAGCTTCGTCGGGCCGGACACGACCGCGGAGTGCAGGAAGTTCCGCTGGCCGAAGCGGCAGTCGGAACCGCCCAGGCACTCGCGGTAGAGCTGGATGTGCGCGCCCATCTGGTTGAGCGCCGAGGTGAAGCCGAGCCGCGACTCGTACACCGTCTCGTGGACGATCGACAGGCCCGCGGCCTGCGTCAGGGCCACCACCAGGGGCTGCTGCCAGTCCGTCTGGAAGCCGGGGTGCACGTCCGTCTCCAGGGCGATCGCGTTCAGCGCGCCGCCCGGGTGCCAGAAGCGGATGCCCTCGTCGTCGATCTCGAAGGCGCCACCCACCTTCCGGTAGGTGTTGAGGAAGGTCATCATCGAGCGCTGCTGCGCGCCGCGCACATAGATGTTGCCCTCGGTCGCCAGCGCCGCCGACGCCCACGAGGCCGCCTCCAGGCGGTCGGGGAGCGCCCGGTGGGCGTAGCCGCCGAGCTTGTCGACACCGGTGATCCGGATGGTCCGGTCGGTGTCCATGGCGATGATCGCGCCCATCTTCTGCAGGACGCAGATGAGGTCCTCGATCTCGGGCTCGACCGCCGCGTTGGAGAGTTCCGTCACACCCTCCGCCAGCACGGCCGTCAGCAGCACCTGCTCGGTCGCGCCGACCGACGGGTAGGGCAGGCGTATCTTCGTGCCGCGCAGCCGCCGCGGGGCCTCCAGGTACTGGCCGTCGGCGCGCTTCTCGATCTTCGCGCCGAACTGCCGCAGCACCTCGAAGTGGAAGTCGATCGGCCGTCCGCCGATGTCGCAGCCGCCCAGGCCGGGGATGAAGGCGTGCCCGAGCCGGTGCAGCAGCGGGCCGCAGAAGAGGATCGGGATGCGCGACGAACCCGCGTGGGCGTCGATGTCGGCGACGTTCGCGGACTCGACGTGCGTCGGGTCCATGACCAGCTCGCCCGGCTCGTCGCCGGGGCGGACGGTCACGCCGTGGAGCTGGAGCAGCCCGCGGACCACGCGCACGTCGCGGATGTCCGGCACGTTGCGCAGCCGGCTGGGCTCACTGCCGAGGAGTGCGGCGACCATCGCCTTGGGCACGAGGTTCTTCGCGCCGCGGACGCGGATCTCGCCCTCCAGCGGGGTGCCGCCGTGGACAAGCAGTACATCGTCTGTGCCGGTCATGTATCTCGCGTTCCGGATGGAGTCGGGCAGGGGCCAGGGAAAAGCGTAAGGGGCATCCACCCGTGCCCCGTAAGGCGGCGGAGTGGCGGAACGTGTAAGGAATTCGGCACAACACCCTCCGTCCCCCACGCCTCGCGGAGGGTCACCGTCCGTTTGCGTGTGCGGGCGCGTACGGGGTGTGCCGGGCACGCCGGCCGCGGCGGGTGTGCGCCGGGGTTCGGCCGACCGCCGCGCACGCCCCCCGTACCGGGCGAAGATGCGGGATCATGTGTCCATGACGGAGGTGTCCTCGCTCGCGGGCCGGCTGCTCGTCGCCACCCCCGCACTGGTCGACCCGAACTTCGACCGCGCGGTGGTGCTGCTGCTCGACCACGACGACGAGGGTTCACTCGGCGTGGTCCTCAACCGCCCGACCCCGGTCGACGTCGGCGACGTCCTGGAGTCCTGGGCGCCGCTCGCCGGGGAGCCGGGCGTCGTCTTCCAGGGCGGCCCCGTGTCCCTCGACGCGGCGCTCGGCCTGGCCGTGATCCCCGGCGACGAGGGGCCGCTCGGCTGGCGCCGGGTGCACGGGGCGATCGGCCTCGTCGACCTGGAGACCCCGCCCGAGCTGCTCGGCCCCGCCCTCGGCAGCCTGCGGATCTTCGCCGGGTACGCGGGCTGGGGCCCCGGCCAGCTGGAAGACGAGCTGGGCGACGGCGCCTGGTTCGTGGTCGAGTCCGAGCCCGGCGACGTGTCGTCCCCGCACCCCGAGAACCTGTGGCGCGCCGTGCTGCGGCGGCAGCGCAGCGAACTGGCCATGATCGCGACGTACCCGGACGACCCGAGCCTGAACTGAAGCCGGGCGGGGGTGAGTACCCTTGGCTGTTATGAGCACTCTCGAGCCCGAGCGCGGGGCAGGTACGGGGACCCTCGTAGAGCCGACGCCGCAGGTGTCGCACGGCGACGGCGACCACGAGCGCTACGCCCACTACGTCCAGAAGGACAAGATCATGGCGAGCGCCCTCGACGGCACTCCCGTGGTCGCCCTCTGCGGCAAGGTCTGGGTCCCCGGCCGCGACCCCAAGAAGTACCCGGTCTGCCCCATGTGCAAGGAGATCTACGAGTCCATGGGCGCGGGCGGCGACAAGGACAAGGGCGGCAAGGACAAGAAGTAGGGCCCGTACGCCCGACGCCCCCGCCGTCCGAGAGCACCAGAGCCCCCGGAGAGCCCCCGGAACGCCTGCCGGCGCGCCGTGTGTCCACCCGTGCCGAGCGCACCTGGCACGCGGGCCGCGCGCCCGCGGCACCGGGGGCTCCGCCGTCCCCGCGTACGTCCCGGCGCACCCCCGCGCGCATTCGTCCCCGCGAGGTGCCCGTACAGGTCCGCGCCGCCGTACCCGCACCCGTCCGGGGCCGCGCGCCCCCGTACTCCTCGGACGCCCGATCGAGGGACGGCCCCCCGAACGTGTGACTCCGCCGCGTCCCGCGCGGCCCACGTGCGGCGGCGCGCCCGCACCGGCGGGTGTGCGCAAAGCGGACCATCCGCCCGGTCATGGGAGGTCACGGGAGGTCGCGGGCGGAACCGTCCTTCGCGGACCCTCGCGGCGGCCGCCTTGGAAGATGTGCCACAGTTTCCACGACCGGACTGTGAGCACGTACGGTACGGCAACACAGGCGGGACAGCCGGGACAGCCGGGACACCGGGAAGGGGCAGCTGGGTTGACCACGCACGCACCGAGGACGGCGCACTCCGTCACGCTGCCGGCCTCGCTCGACGAGGCCGTGGCGGCACTCACCGCCATGCCCGCCGCCGTGCCCGTCGCCGGCGGTACGGACCTGATGGCCGCGGTCAACAAGGGCCTCCTCCGCCCCGCCGGACTCGTCGGCCTCGGCCGCATCAACGAACTGCGCGGCTGGCAGTACCAGGACGGCCACGCACTCCTCGGCGCGGGCCTCACCCACGCCCGCATGGGACGCCCCGACTTCGCCGCCCTCATCCCCGCGCTGGCCGCCGCCGCCCGCGCCGCCGGACCGCCGCAGATCCGCAACGCGGGCACCCTCGGCGGCAACATCGTTACCGCCGCGCCCACCGGCGACTCGCTGCCCGTCCTCGCCGCCCTGGAGGCCGACCTCGTGGTCGCCGGGCCCGCCGGGAACCGCGAGATCCCCGTCTCGCACCTGCTGGCCGGGCGCGCGATGCTCGAACCGGGCGAACTCGTCGCGTACGTACGGGTTCCGCTGCTGCACGCCCCGCAGGTGTTCCTCAAGGCGACCGGGCGCACCGGCCCCGGACGCGCCCTCGCCTCCGTCGCCGTCGTCCTGGACCCGGCGCGGCGCGCGGTGCGCTGCGCGGTCGGGGCGATCGCGCCCATGCCGCTGCGCCCGCTGGAGGCCGAGCACTGGATCGCCTCGCTCGTCGACTGGGACGGCGAGCGGGGGCTGGCGCCGGAGGCCCTGACGGCGTTCGGCGAGTACGTCGCGGCGGCCTGCATCCCGGACCAGCCGCCGGCCGCCGAGGGCGAGGAGCCGCCCCCGCTGCCGCCCGCCGTACTGCAACTGCGCCGCACGGTGTCCGTGCTGGCCCGACGAGCACTGGGGAGGGCGCTGTCGTGAGCGACGAGACCGGCAACGAGGAGCGCGCGCGGGACGGCGGCGGCTGGCAGCCGACGCCGCAGGGGGAGTACGACGGGGACGCCACGGCGTTCGTCCACCTCCCGCCCGACGCGGGCCTGGACGGCATTCCGCTGGAGGCGCCGGGCCACGGCTATGTGCCGCCGCACATCGCGGACCCGCACGCCACCGCGCAGTGGAACTTCCACTCCGCCATGGACGCCGAGCACCCGCCCGCCCCCGGCCCCGCCGACCTGACCGGCCAGTGGACGATCCCGGTCGCGCAGGGCGAGCTGCCCGAGGAGTCCGGCGAGTACCGGATGGGCGGGGAGCGGTACGGCACGGCGCAGGGGTACGCGTCGGGGTACGGGGCCGACGACCAGGCGTACGGCGGGGCCGGGGAGCAGGCGTACGACGGGGGCGGTGAACAGGCGTACGACGGGGGCGGTGAACAGTACGGCACGCCCGAGCAGTACGGCACGTCCGGGGAGTACGGCACGTCCGGCGAGTACGCCTCCGGGCAGTACGGCACGCCCGCGCACGGCACGCCGGTCCAGGTGACGCCCGCGTACGGGACGCCGGTCCACGAGGTCCTGGCCGACGGCACGCCCGCGCACGGCACGCCCGTGCGGGAGGAGCCGGCGGCGTACGGCCAGGGGCAGGCGCCCGCCACCGGCCACGAGTCCCCGCAGGCGTCCGCGCACCCGCACGAGGCGCCCGCGCCCGCGCACCCCGGCGTGCCCTCCTGGGCGAACGGCGGCAACGCGCCCGCGACGCTCCCGGGCGGTGCCCCGGCACCCTGGGCGCTCACCCCGCAGGAGACGCCGGAGGCCCCGGCGGGCGGCGGGCGGCAGGCCCCGGAGGCGGCCGAAGTCCCGGGCGGCGACGCCCACATGAGGGCCCAGGCCCCGGCCGCCGAAGCCACCGCGGCGGAGGAGCACCCGGTTGCCGAGGCCCCGGGCGCCCCGGTCGGCCCCGAGGAGGCCCCCGACGCCGAGGCCCCGGAGGCGGCGGCGCCCACCGGCAGGCACCCCGCGGACGCACCCGAGGCGGACGCGCCCGCCACCGAGCAGCACCCGGCACAGGCGCCCCCCGCCGAGCCCACCGCACCCGCGGCGGACACCCCGGCGTCCGAGGCCCCGGCGTCCGAGGCCCCGGCCTCCGAGGCCCCGGCGGCGGACGCCCCGGCGGCTGAGGCTGCCGCAGCCCCCGCGCCCCCGGCGGAGGCGCCGACGACCGAGGCACCCGCGACCGAGGCACCCGCCGCCGAGGCGCCCGCGACCGAGGCACCCGCCGCGCCCAGCGACGAACACCCGCACATGTCCTACGTGCTGCGGGTCAACGGCGCCGACCGCCCCGTCACCGACGCCTGGATCGGCGAGTCGCTGCTGTACGTGCTGCGCGAGCGCCTCGGCCTGGCGGGCGCCAAGGACGGCTGCTCCCAGGGCGAGTGCGGCGCCTGCAACGTCCAGGTCGACGGCCGTCTCGTGGCGTCGTGCCTGGTGCCCGCCGCGACCGCGGCCGGCAGCGAGGTCCGTACGGTCGAGGGCCTGGCCGTCGACGGCGAACCGTCCGACGTGCAGCGCGCCCTCACCCGCTGCGGCGCCGTCCAGTGCGGCTTCTGCATCCCCGGCATGGCGATGACGGTCCACGACCTGCTGGAGGGCAACCACGCCCCGAGCGAGGTCCAGGCCCGCCAGGCGCTGTCCGGCAACCTGTGCCGCTGCACCGGCTACCAGGGCGCCCTCAGAGCCGTACGGGAAGTCGTCGCCGAGCGCGCCGCCGGCAAGTCCGCGCAGGCCGCCGGCAACGCCGCCCCGGACGACGCCCACCAGAACCCCGACGCCCGCATCCCGCACCAGGTCCCCCACCCGCACGACGGAGGCACGGCGTGAGCAACGACGCGGCCACCGCCATCCCGGCGGTCGAACTCCCCCGGCAGGAACAGGCGCAGGAGCAGGAGCGGCCCGTCCGCGGGCTCGGCGCGTCCCTGCCGTCGGCCGACGCCCGCGCCAAGGCGGAGGGCACGTTCCCGTACGCCGCCGACCTGTGGGCCGAGGGCCTGCTGTGGGCGGCGGTGCTCCGCTCCCCGCACGCGCACGCGCGCATCCGGTCCATCGACACCTCGGCGGCGGCGGCGATGCCCGGCGTACGGGCGGTGGTGACCCACGCCGACGTGCCGGGCGACACGTCGTACGGCCGCAGCGTGGCGGACCGCCCCGTCTTCGCGGCGGACGTGGTCCGCCACCATGGCGAGGCCATCGCCGCCGTGGCCGCCGACCACCCGGACGCGGCCAGGCTCGCCGCGGCGGCGATCATCGTGGACTACGAGGTGCTGGAGCCGGTCACCGACCCGGAGCAGGCGTTCTCCGCGCCGCCGCTCCACCCGGACGGCAATCTCATCCGCCACATCCCGCTGCGCTTCGGCGACCCGGAGGCCACCGGCGAGGTGATCGTCGAGGGGCTGTACCGGATCGGCCGCCAGGACCCGGCGCCCATCGGCGCCGAGGCGGGCCTCGCGGTGCCGCGCCCCGACGGCGGGGTGGAGATCTACACGGCGTCGACCGACCCGCACACCGACCGCGACCTGGCCGCCGCGTGCTTCGGCCTGCCGCCGGAGCAGGTGAAGATCGTCGTGACGGGTGTGCCGGGCGCGATGGGCGACCGGGAGGACCCGGGCTTCCAGATCCCGCTGGGCCTGCTGGCGCTGCGCACCGGCGCGCCGGTGAAACTGGCCGCCACCCGCGAGGAGTCGTTCCTCGGGCACGGCCACCGCCACCCGACGCTGCTGCGCTACCGCCACCACGCGGACGCCGAGGGCCGCCTGGTGAAGGTGGAGGCGCAGATCCTCCTCGACGGCGGCGCGTACGCGGACGCCTCGTCCGAGTCGCTCGCGGCCGCGGTCTCCTTCGCCTGCGGCCCGTACGTCGTGCCGCACGCGTTCGTGGAGGGCTGGGTCGTACGCACGAACAACCCGCCCGCCGGGCATGTGCGCGGCGAGGGCGCGATGCAGGTGTGCGCCGCGTACGAGGGCCAGATGGACAAGCTGGCGGCGAAGCTGGGCCTGGACCCGGCGGAGCTGCGGATGCGCAACGTCCTGGCGACGGGCGATCTGCTGCCGACCGGCCAGACCGTGACCTGCCCGGCGCCGGTCGCCGAACTGCTGGAGGCCGTACGGGACTTCCCGCTGCCGCCGCTGCCGTCGGACGCCGCGCAGGAGGACTGGCTGCTGCCGAGCGGCCCCGAGGGCGCGGGCGAGCCGAGCGCGGTGCGCCGGGGCGTCGGGTACGCGCTGGGCATGGTGCACATGCTGGGCGCCGAGGGCACGGACGAGGTGTCGACGGCGACGGTGAAGGTCCAGGACGGGGTGGCGACGGTGCTGTGCGCCGCCGTGGAGACCGGCCAGGGCTTCTCGACGCTGGCGCGGCAGATCGTCCAGGAGGTCCTGGGCGTCGAGGAGGTGCAGGTCGCGCCGGTCGACACGGACCAGCCGCCCGCCGGCCCCGCGGCGCACGGCCGCCACACGTGGGTGTCGGGCGGCGCGGTGGAGCGCGCGGCGAAGATGGTGCGCACACAGCTGCTGCAGCCGCTGGCGCACAAGTTCGGCATGTCGACGGAGCTGCTCCAGATCCAGGACGGCAAGATCACCTCGTACGACGGCGTCCTGTCCACGACGGTGGCGGAGGAGCTGTACGGCAAGGAGCTGTGGGCGACCGCGCAGTGCCGCCCGCACCCGACGGAGCCGCTGGACGAGGCGGGGCAGGGCGACGCGTTCGTGGGCCTGGCGTTCTGCGCGATCCGCGCGGTCGTCGACGTGGACGTGGAGCTGGGCTCCGTACGGGTCGTGGAACTGGCCGTCGCGCAGGACGTGGGCCGCGTCCTGAACCCGGCGCAGCTGGCGACCCGCATCGAGGCGGGCGTCACCCAGGGCCTGGGCGCGGCGCTCACCGAGAACCTCCGCACCCCGCGCGGCCTGGTCCGCCACCCGGACCTGACGGGCTACGCCCTGCCGACGGCCCTGGACACCCCGGACATCCGCATCGTGAAGCTGGTCGAGGAACGGGACGTGGTGGCCCCCTTCGGCGCGAAGGCCGCGAGCGCGGTCCCGGTGGTCACGTCCCCGGCGGCCATCGCCTCGGCGGTCCGCGCCGCGACGGGCCGCCCGGTCAACCGCCTCCCGATCCGCCCCCAGTCGGCGGTGGTGAACTGAACGGACGGCAGGGCCCGGCCGAAGAGGCCGGGCCCGTACGCGTCCTGTCACCGGGGCGTGGCCGGCCCCGGCGGCCGCTCCGTTCTCAGAAGCGTTCGATCTCCTGCCCGGCCGGGATCTCGTAGCAGCCGGAGACGAGCATCAGGCTCAGCTTGGGCGGGTCGTTCTTCGCATCTTGGGTGATCTTGACGCTCGACTTCCGCTCGTCGTTGTCGGCCGTGAGGGTGAGGTTCTTGTCCCGACTGCGATCAGGGCCGTATTGAACGATCGTCCATCCGCGTTTCGGCAGCTCCTGCTTGAGCTGCTTCATCGCCTCGTCGAGCTGATCCGGTGAGGCAGGATAGAAGTTCCACGGGTGGAAGACCCGGAAGTACTTCTTTCGATCCTTGCCTGCGCAGTCCATGACTCCCGCTCGACTGTCGGACGCTTCCCCCTTGACGGCGATCAGGCCGCGGATGTCGCTGGACATCTTCTCCAGGTCATCGGCGGCGGCGCTGGATGTGCTGGTGCCGGCAGAGGGGATGTTGTTCGGTTCTTCATTCATGCCGCATCCGGTGAGGGTGATCAGAAGGATGAAGACGGGGAGCGTCCATGCGCCCAGTCTGGTATTCACGCTGAGAAGCCTCGCTTAGTCGGCCAGCACAATACGGTTGCTCCAGTGGCTTTGCGCCCGAGGGTTCACCGGCTATTCCAATTGCACCTTGTTGTATCGCCCGACCACAACGTAGGCCTGATTCATCAGACTCTCGGAACCTTCGTCCCAGTACCCGCTGTGGCCCTCGGTGTCCGTGGTCATCTGGTTCGCGCCGAACCACTCGTCGCTGGGCACCACCCAGTAGTTGCCCCACTCGTGGCCGCCGTGTCCCCAGCGGCCGATGTCGGGGACGATGTCCCCGTCCGCCTCCTGATTCCAGACATGCCCCTTCGGCACGTCCAGGTCCTCGGCGTTGGCGACGGTCACACCGGGGCTGCCGACGGTGATCACATCGTCCGCGTTGAGCGTGCCGTGGTCGGCGGCGGAACCGACGAGGGTCGTGCCGTAGGAGTGGCCGATCACGGTCCGGTGGGTCCCCGAGCCCCCGCTGTGCGACGCCTCCAAACCATCGAGGAACCGGTTGAAGGCGGGCGCGCCGTCGTCCGCGTAGTGCCGGAACGGCGCGTCCTTGTAGATGCTCTGCGGGGCGTCGTACCCGAGCCAGGTGATCGTGGACACGCTCTTGCCGTCGGCCTCGTTGTTGGCGACACGCCATGTGCTGACCATCCGGTCGATGTTGCCGTCGATGTTGCTCAGGTTCGATGTCGTTCCGGGCACGTAGACCGCCTGGTGGTCGGCCGTGTCCGGGTTCCCGTTGGCGATGATCGCCCGGCCGTTGCCCTCCGCGCTGAACCCGAGGAGGTACGCCTCCGGCAGGCCTCTCCGGCCCGTCTGGTCGAAGCGTTTCCGGATGGCGTCCATGCCCTTGAGGGACTGGTTGAGGTGCTCGTACCGCTCCCCGTACTTCCTGTGCCACTCCATCCACTCGTCGGTGCGGACCTTGACGGGGAAGCGGCCCGCGGTGATCCATGTCCACTCGTTGGCGGGCGGTTTCGGGATCGAGGCCAGTTCCAGCCGGTACTGGGCGTGCTTCTGGTCGAGGACGACGCGGTTGGCCTCGTCGCGGACGGTGGAGGGAAGCCCGTCGAGCGCGCCGACCTGCGCCGCGTTCAGCGACAGGTGGGCTGTCCGCTCCTCCGGGGTGAGCCCGTTCCACCAGGCCGCGTTGTCCTTGGGGCTGCCGTCCTTCGGGGGCTGGGGGAGGGAGTCGAGGTAGCCCTTGCCCGCGTCGCGGACTCCGCTCGTGTCGGACTGGGTGTCCGTCCAGTCGTGGTCGGAGACGGTCAGGTCGTCGTCGGCCTTCAGCGCGCGGAGCTTCGGCGCCCACTTGGTGTCGGCGTCGGTGGCTTCCCTGACGGCGTCGGCGATCCGGTTGGCGAACTCCAGGGCTTTGCCGTAGTGCGGGTTGGGGTGGGCGTTGACCGCCTGGCGGTAGAGCGCGTCCGCCGTCGGGGAGGCCGGGCCGCCGCTGCCGGTGACCGTGCCGCCCTCGGGGACCTTGCCGTCGACGGGCGTGCCGCCGGCGGGGAAGGCGACCGAGCCGTCCGGGTTCACGGTGCACCCGGCTGCCTGCGCGTCGGCGATAGCCGCTTCCAGCTTGCGTTTGGCGGCGGCCATGTCGTGCGCGAAGCCGCCCAGCGCGGTGCTGACCAGGCCGCATTCGGTCTGCACGTAGTGGAAGTTCTCCGCCAGTTCCTTCAGCTCGCCCAGCGCGGCGGTGGCCGCCTCGCCTTCGAGCTGGGCGCGGATGCCGGAGGAGATCCGGATGTCGATCGCGTCCTTGGCCTTGGCGGCCATGTCGGCGGTGGCGCGGTAGCCGTCGGCCGCGTCCTCGTAGGCGGCGGGCTTGAACTTCCTCAGCGTCGCGAGATCCATGGCCGCCGGTCACCGGCCCTTCGCCTGGCCGCCGACGGCCTCGGTGTCCTGGTACTGGGCCCTGACCTTCGCGAACTCGTCCTCGATCGCCTGGTCGGTCATCGCCAGATCACGCCCGGCCCGCTCCAGCAGCCCGCCCACCGTGCCGCAACGCCCGCTCAGCTTGCCGACGTAGCTCTTCCAGGAGTCGTACAACTCCTTCTGCGCCGCCGCCGACTGGCACCCGGACGTGTCCCCCACACCCGACTGCCCTTCCTCCAGCTTCCGCAGGCCCTGGCCGATGTCCGCCTTCAGGCCGTTGACACCCGCACCCGCCTGCGACCACGCCTTCATCCGGGTCCTCACCACCCCGGACGAACCACCGCCCCCACCACCGGACGGATCGGATCCCGGTAACTGGTTGAGCTGCATCCGGGTTAACTGGCGTTCGGCAGCTTCGGTCTTGAGCTGCTCCCACTCGTCCCACGACATCGGTGCCCCTCCACGGCGGGTCAGTCCTACGCCACAGCAGTGCTCCCGCGCCACACTAACGGCGTATCGGGGGCCGGGCTCTGAGTACTTGTACCTATTCACGAAAGGCTCACGGGCGTGCCGCCGGGCTTTCGTCGAGGCGCTGATCAACGGGTGCGTCGTCGTATCCGTCCCGTCGGACTTCTGGTGCTGGGCGTGCCGGCTGCGTCGTCGTGTGACGCCGAGCCTGAGCCCGCGCCGACCGCTGCCCGGGAGGGGCTCTGTGCCGTCGGGACTGGACGACGCCTGGCCTGCCGGACAGGAGCGGCGTCCCGCCGGAGAGGTACGCGCATGACACGGGTCGATGGTGTCCGCGCTGAGACGACGGACATCATCGCCGCATTCCATGTGGCCTGCAGGCTGCCGGGCGATTTGGAAGGCCCTTCGCGGAAGGCGCGGCTGCGGTTCACGTTGGGGAACACCGTGAACATGGGGCGCGAGGACCCCGAGGCGCAGAAGCGGCACGTCGCCTTCCTGTACGTCATGGCCCAGCGGGCCGTCGACGCGCTGGCGTGTGAGAACAAGCCCCTCCAGGGTGACCCCGTGGTGAAGCCCGCCAAGGGGTGAGCGGGGCGACGACGCGCCCCCGGGCGGGGCCTTCCTCCCTCCTGCGTTGGGAGGAAGGCCCCGCCTCGGTTCAGTCGGTGTGGCAGGCGCACGTGCAGGTGATGGAGAAGAACGGGTGCTCGTCGGGGCCGGGGGAGTCGGACGCGTACACCTCCATGGGGGTGCAGGGCTCGTGTTCGCCCGACTCGCACTCCTGCGTGCGGCCGGACTGTCTGGCGTCGACGGCGATCTGCTCCTTGGTGCGTCCGGGCCTCACCGCTCGCCGTCCAGGAGGTCGAACACGTCCGGGGCCGGCGGGAACAGCGGGGCGCACCGCGCGCAGGCGTAGACGTTGAATCCGGGGCCGGTGGCCTGGTGGACCTCGGACACCACCACCGGCTCGTCGGTGATCCGCTCGCACCTGGCGCACATCCGCACCGGCTTCCGCGCCTGCCCGCTCACCGTGCCGCTCCCGCCGTGTGCAGTACGCGGGTGTCGAGGTCGATACCGAAGTCCGCCGCGAGGAGGAGGGTGAGCCTTCGCCGGGCCTGGTTCTCGCGGCGCTCGTGCGCCAGGAGGTAGGGGCGGACGAGGGGCGAGGCGTGGCCGTCGAGCGGTTCGGCCGACCCGTACGGGGAGCGGAGCCGCGGCAGGCCCGTGCGGGGGGTTTCGCGTTGAGTGGGGGTGCCGGTGATGCCGGGGGTAGTGGCGGGCCGGCCCATGCCCGCCCGCCTCCGGCCGGAACCGGGGGCGAGTAAGCCCAGCAGCAGGCGCACAAGGGTGGGGATAATGCTCACTGTCACGCTCCTAGAGCAGCGTTGGCCATGCCCCCGGGCCGTTTGCGGCGGCCGCGGGGGTCGTACACACGGTCAGCATACGCGTATACGCGTATACGCGGTCGCGCATTGTCGAGGGTACGCGCATTCTCGCGGTATGGATCTTGACCGGAGCAAGCCCGTGTGGCCCCAGATCGCGGACGAGCTGCGCCGCCGGATTGACGTCGGTACGTACGCGGCGGGCGCACGATTCCCCGCCGTGGTCGATCTCGCGACAGAGCTGGACGTCGCGCCGTCCACGGTGCAGAAGGCCGTCGCCGCTCTGCGGGCGGAGGGCAGGCTCTACACCGTCCTGGGGCAGGGGTCGTTCGTGGCCGAGTCGGACGGGGACGGGCCCGACGCCTGACCGTTGGGGTGGGGTGTGGCCGGGCGATGAGTTTGCCGGGGGCTTCCGGTCTATCCATCGACACGGAAGGGAGCACCCCATGCAGCAGAAGATCAAGCCGTTCCTCTGGTTCGACACCGAGGCCGAGGAGGCCGCCGCGCACTACACGGCGATCTTTCCCGACTCGCGGATCGTGGAGGTCGTGCCGTATCCGGAAGGGACGCCCCGGCCCGCGGGGATGGTCATGACCGTGGAGTTCGAGCTGGCCGGGCAGCGGTACGTCGCGCTGAACGGCGGGCCCGAGTTCCGGTTCAACGAGGCCGTCTCGCTGGGCGTGCAGTGCGAGGACCAGGAGGAGGTCGACTACTACTGGTCCCGGCTCTCCGAGGGCGGCGAGGAGGGGCCCTGCGGGTGGCTCAAGGACAAGTACGGGCTGTCCTGGCAGGTCAATCCCAGCGAGCTCGACACCATGCTCAAGGACCCCGACCCCGAGAAGACCCGGCGCGTCACCGAGGCCATGATGGGCATGAAGAAGCTCGACATCCAGGCCCTGCGCGACGCCTACCAGGGGTGACGCGGGCGTCGGGGGCCGTCGCGGGCCGCGGGTCGTACGACTCACGGACGAGTCCCCGCCCGACTCGCGACAGGCCCCAAACGGCCCTACGCCACTTACGCTGGACGCATGAGCGCCCCTGATCCGACCGGCACCGCCGACCCGACCGCCGCCGCCCCCTCCGTACCGTCCCCGACCTCGCGGAAGCAGGGCGGCGGCAGTGTGCTCGACCGGGAGCACCGGGCGCTGAGCATCGGCATCGTCTCGGTCGTGCTGCTGATCGCGTTCGAGGCGACCGCCGTCGGCACGGCGATGCCCGTCGCGGCGCGCGAACTGGACGGGGTGCCGCTGTACGCGTTCGCGTTCTCGGCGTACTTCACCACCAGCCTCTTCGGCATGGTCCTCGCCGGGCAGTGGGCCGACCGCAGCGGGCCGCTCGGCGCGCTCGCCTCCGGCATCGCCGCCTTCGGCGCGGGCCTGGTCGTCTCGGGGACGGCCGGCGCGATGTGGCCGTTCATCCTCGGGCGGGCCGTGCAGGGCCTGGGCGGCGGGCTGGTGATCGTCGCGCTGTACGTGGTCGTCAGCCGGGCGTACGAGGAGCGGCTGCGGCCGGCGATCATGGCGGCGTTCTCCGCGAGCTGGGTCATCCCGTCGATCGTCGGCCCCCTGGGCGCCGGGACGGTCACCGAGCGGCTCGGCTGGCGGTGGGTGTTCCTCGGCATCCCCGCGCTGGTGCTGCTCCCGCTGGTCCTCGCCCTGCCCGCGATACGCCGCCTCGCCGCCGGGCCCGCCGACCCGGAGGCGCCCGTGCCCGGGTTCGACCGGCGGCGGCTGCGGCTGGCGCTGGGCATCTCCGTGGGCGCCGGGCTGCTCCAGTACGCCGGCCAGGACCTGCGCTGGCTGTCCGTGCTGCCCGCCCTGGCCGGTGCCGCGCTGCTCGTACCGGCCGTGCGGGGGCTGCTGCCGCGCGGTACGTACCTGGCGGCCCGCGGGCTGCCGTCCGTGGTGCTGCTGCGCGGGGTCGCCGCGGGCGCGTTCATCTCCGCGGAGTCGTTCGTGCCGCTGATGCTGGTCACCCAGCGGGGCCTGACGCCCACCATGGCCGGGCTGTCCATCGCCGTGGGCGGCGCGACCTGGGCGCTCGGGTCGTACGTCCAGTCGCGGTCCCGGGTGGAGCCGTACCGGGAGCGGCTGATGGTGCTGGGCATGGTGCTGGTGGCGGGGGCCATCGCGGCCGTGCCGGCGGTGCTCCTCCCGGCGGTGCCGGTCTGGATCGTCGCGCTGGCCTGGGGCTTCGGGTGCTTCGGCATGGGCATGGTCATCTCCTCGACGAGCGTGCTGCTGCTGAAGCTGTCCGCGCCGGAGGAGGCCGGTACGAACTCGGCCGCGCTCCAGATCTCCGACGGCCTCGCCAACGTCATGCTCCTCGCGGCGGGCGGCGCGGCCTTCGCGGCCCTGGGCGGCGGCGCGGTCGGCGCCCACGCCCTGCCCGGCGCGGAGTCGGCCGCCTCGCACCCGGCGGCGTTCGCCGTGGTGTTCCTCCCCATGGCCGCGGTGGCCCTGGCGGGGGCGTGGGTGGCGGCCCGGGTCCGCCCCGCACCGACACCCTGACCGACGGGCCCTGGCGGCGCCCGCGGCGGCGCCCTGAGCCGCGGCGTTCGACGTGGACGAGGCCGAGCGGTTCGTGTTGGACGTGTGCCAGGGCGCGCTGGACGTGCCGAAGATCGCCGCGCAGCTGCCGAGGTTCGCCGCGCGGTGAGCCGGTCCCATCGGTCGCCGTGTGACACCGCTCGCACTCGCCGAGGTCACGGCGTCGTACGCGCCGGGGGCGGGGCGGGCGGCCGGTAGGGTGGCCCGGTTGTCGTACGTCGACCGTGCGCACCGCCCATGCGTCCGAGAGCACCGAATCGGAGACCGTGACTACTACCGCCTCCCATCACCTCTCTCCCGCCTTCCCCGGCCGCGCCCCGTGGGGTACGGCCAGCAAGCTCCGCGCCTGGCAGCAGGCGGCGATGGACAAGTACATCCAGGAGCAGCCCCGGGACTTCCTCGCCGTCGCCACGCCCGGCGCCGGTAAGACGACCTTCGCGCTGACCCTGGCCTCGTGGCTGCTGCACCACCACGTCGTGCAGCAGGTCACCGTGGTCGCCCCGACCGAGCACCTGAAGAAGCAGTGGGCGGCCGCCGCCGCGCGGATAGGGATCAAGCTGGACCCGGAGTACAGCGCGGGCCCGCTCAGCAAGGAGTACGACGGTGTCGCCGTCACGTACGCCGGTGTCGGCGTGCGCCCGATGCTCCACCGCAACCGCGTCGAGCAGCGCAAGACCCTCGTGATCCTCGACGAGATCCACCACGCCGGCGACTCCAAGTCGTGGGGCGAGGCGTGCCTGGAGGCGTTCGAGCCCGCGACGCGGCGCCTCGCGCTGACCGGTACGCCGTTCCGCTCCGACACCAACCCGATCCCCTTCGTCACGTACGAGGAGGGCAACGACGGCATCCGGCGGTCCGCCGCCGACTACACGTACGGCTACGGCAACGCCCTCGCCGACGGCGTCGTCCGGCCCGTGATCTTCCTCAGCTACAGCGGCAACATGCGCTGGCGCACCAAGGCGGGCGACGAGGTCGCCGCCCGGCTCGGCGAGCCGATGACGAAGGACGCCATCTCGCAGGCCTGGCGCACCGCCCTCGACCCGCGCGGCGACTGGATGCCGAACGTGCTGCGCGCCGCCGACCAGCGGCTCACCGAGGTCCGCAAGGCCATCCCCGACGCCGGGGCGCTGGTCATCGCCTCCGACCAGGAGTCGGCGCGCGCGTACGCCAAGCTCATCCGGGAGATCACCGGGCACGGCGCGACGCTCGTCCTGTCCGACGACGCGGGCGCGTCGAAGCGGATCGACGAGTTCAGCGCAGGCGACGACCGGTGGATGGTCGCCGTCCGCATGGTGTCCGAGGGCGTCGACGTCCCGCGCCTCGCGGTCGGCGTGTACGCGACGACGATCTCCACGCCGCTGTTCTTCGCGCAGGCCGTGGGGCGTTTCGTGCGGTCCCGCAGGCGCGGTGAGACGGCGTCCGTGTTCCTGCCGACCATCCCCATGCTCATGGGCTTCGCCAACGAGATGGAGGTCGAACGCGACCACGTCCTCGACCGGCCGAAGAAGGAGGGCGAGGAGGACCCGTACGCCGAGTCCGAGAAGGAACTCGACGAGGCGAACAAGCAGCAGGACGAGGACACCGGCGAACAGGACATGCTGCCCTTCGAGGCGCTGGAGTCCGACGCCGTCTTCGACCGGGTGATGTACAACGGCGCCGAGTTCGGCATGCAGGCGCACCCCGGCAGCCAGGAGGAGCAGGACTACCTCGGCATCCCGGGGCTGCTGGAGCCCGACCAGGTGCAGCTGCTGCTGCAGAAGCGGCAGGCCCGGCAGATCGCGCACAGCCGCCAGAAGCCCGCCGAGGAGGCCGACCTGCTGGAGCTGCCCGCCGAGCGGCGGCCGGTCGTCTCGCACAAGGAGCTGATGGAGCTGCGCAAGCAGCTCAACACGATGGTCGGCGCGTACGTCCACCAGAGCGGCAAGCCCCACGGCGTGATCCACACCGAGCTGCGCCGGGTGTGCGGCGGCCCGCCCAGCGCCGAGGCGACGGCCGGGCAGATCCGGGAGCGGATCAAGAAGGTCCAGGAGTGGGCCACGCGGATGCGGTGAGACGCGCTGAACAGGGCCCCGGGACCGGCCTGGGCCCTGGCCGCGAGGAGCGCCCCCGGCGCCGCGCCTGAGCGTGCGGTGCGGGGGCGCCGCCGTTTGGGGGGCTGGGGCGCGGTACGGGGGGCGCCGCCGTTTCGGGGGATGGGGCACGCCGCCGATCCGGGGGACAGGCCGCCGTTTCGGGGGCCGGGGCGCCGCGTCCCGGGCGGCGGGGAGGGGGCGCCGGTGCGGCGGGTTGCCGTACCGCTCCGGGGTTTCGGGCCCGGCTTGGGGGCGGCACGGTGAGGACGGGTGCAATCCGGGATCAACTCCCCATCCGCGCCCGGATTCTGGACGAGGTCTTCCGCTGAGCGGATCGGCTCGTTACTGTCCGGGCACATGCAAACGCCCCGTGGCAGCGCCGCCGCGGAGCGCAGCCGGTGTGCCATGGCCTGCCGGCGGCCTCTCGGTGCGACGCTCAAGGGACGGGCGTCGCCTCCGCGTTGAGAGTGTCCGCCGTCACTCACTCCGAAGGAGGGGGCGTCGTGACCGCGGAAACCTCCCAGACGCTCGACCGGGGACTGCGCGTCCTCAAACTGCTCGCCGACACCGACCACGGGCTGACCGTCACCGAGCTGTCCCACCGGCTCGGCGTCAACCGCACGGTCGTCTACCGCCTGCTCGCCACGCTGGAACAGCACGCGCTCGTACGGCGCGACCTCGGCGGCCGGGCCCGTGTCGGGCTCGGCGTGCTGCGGCTCAGCCGGCAGGTCCACCCCCTCGTACGGGAGGCCGCGCTGCCGGCGCTGCGCTCGCTGGCCGAGGACATCGGGGCGACGGCGCACCTGACGCTGGTGGACGGCGCGGAGGCGCTGGCCGTGGCGGTGGTGGAGCCGACGTGGACGGACTACCACGTGGCGTACCGGGCCGGTTTCCGCCACCCGCTGGACCGGGGTGCGGCGGGGCGGGCGATCCTGTCGGCGCGGCAGGCCGGAGGCGCCCCGGAACCCGGGTACACCCTGACGCACGGGGAGCTGGAGGCGGGCGCGAGCGGGGCGGCGGCGCCACTGGTGGGGGTCACGGGCATCGAGGGCAGCGTGGGCGTCGTGATGCTGACGGACGCGGTCCCGGAGCGGGTGGGGCGGCGGGTGATGGACGCCGCCCGCGAGGTCTCCGAGGCCCTGCGCTGAAGCCGCGGGCCCGGCCCGCCGCCATGGACGCCCGGCCGGGGCCGCCCGTGCCCGGGCCCGCCTGTGCCCTGGGCCTCCCGTGTCCTGGGCCTCCCGTGTCCTGGGCCTTCCCGTGCCCTGGGTCTCCCGTGCCGTGGGCCGCCCGTGTCCGGGGGGCGCCGGGCCGGGGCGGATAGATTGGGGGCGTGTTGTCTCGGATCTCGCGGGCCCGCGCCCTCCTCCTGTGCGCCCTCCCCGTCCTCGCCCTCATCGCCGCCGCCGCGTTCGCCCCGCTGCCGTACACGATCGCGCTGCCGGGCAGCACGGCGGACGTGCTCGGCGTGGACAAGGGCCGGCAGGTCATCACCGTCACCGGCGCGCCCGTCCGCAAGACGACCGGGCAGCTGCGGATGACCACCATCGTCGCCACCGCGCCGGGCGCCGACATCGACCTGGGCGATGTGGCCCGCGCCTGGTTCCGCAGCGACCAGGCCGTACTGCCGCACGACTCCGTCTACCCGGCCGGCAAGTCCGACCGCGAGATCGAGAAGCGCAACCTCGGCCAGATGCGCATGTCGCAGGAGAGCGCCGTCGCCGCGGCCCTCGGGCACCTCGGCAAGCGCGACGGGGACATCCGCGTCACCCTGCACCTCGCGGACATCGGCGGCCCCAGCGCCGGGCTGCTGTTCTCCCTCGGGATCGTCGACAAGCTGGTCGGCGACGGCGAGGGCGGCGACCTCACCGGCGGCAAGGTCGTCGCCGGTACGGGGACGATCACCCCGGACGGCACGGTCGGCGCGGTCGGCGGGGTGGCCCTGAAGACGCAGGCCGCCGCGCGGGACGGCGCGACCGTCTTCCTCGTGCCGAAGGCCGAGTGCGACGACGCCCTCGCGACCCGCCCCGCCGGGATGCGCCTCATCCCCGTGACGACCCTGAAGGACGCCGTCGCCTCCCTCAAGGCCCTCGGCGACGGGGGCCGCGTCCCGTCCTGCTGACCCTCCGAGGGCCGTCGCCGCGCGCGTCCCTCCCCGCTGACCTCCGAGGGCCGCCCGCCCCCTCGCACCGGGCGCGGGCGTCCGAGGTCCCAGGGGCCCCGCCTCCTCAGCGCCGCAGGTCGCCGTCGGTCGCCGCCTGCTCCACCAGGGGGATGACCCGCAGCGGCACCGGGTTCTCCATCACGATCGCCGTCGACGCGCGCACGATCCCCTCGAAGGCCACCACCCGGTCGATGACCCGCTGAAGGTCCGCGTTCGACCGGGCCACCAGGCGGCACAGCATGTCCCCGTGCCCCGTCGTCGTGTGCAGCTCCAGCACCTCGGGCACGCCCCGCAGATGCTCCCGCACGTCCGCGCCCTGCCCCTGCTTGATCTCCAGCGTCGCGAACGCCGTCACCGGATAGCCCAGGGCCGCGGGGTCCACCTCCGGGCCGAACCCGCGGATCACCCCGTTCGACTGCAGCCGGTCCAGCCGCGCCTGGACCGTGCCGCGCGCCACGCCCAGCCGCCGTGACGCCTCCAGCACACCGATCCTCGGCTCGCGGGCCAGCAGGCCGATGAGCCGGCCGTCCAGATGATCGATCGCCACGACCGCCTCCCAATGGTCATCCTGTACAGAACGCCCGACCATCCTGGGCCCTCGCTGTACACATTGACCAGAGGAAACGCAAAGTATTGCGCAGCTTGTGGAACGGAGAGAACCTGCCGCCATGACTGAGACCCTGCATGACACCCCCGGCACCGCTCGGCAGGCCGACCCCTTCCCGGTGAAGGGCATGGACGCGGTCGTCTTCGCCGTCGGCAACGCCAAGCAGGCCGCGCACTACTACTCCACGGCCTTCGGCATGAAGCTCGTCGCCTACTCCGGCCCGGAGAACGGCAGCCGCGAGACGGCCAGCTACGTCCTGACCAACGGCGCCGCCCGCTTCGTGCTGACCTCCGTCATCAAGCCGTCCACCGACTGGGGCCGCTTCCTCGCGGACCACGTCGCGCAGCACGGCGACGGCGTCATCGACCTCGCCATCGAGGTCCCCGACGCCCGCAAGGCGTACGCGTACGCGGTGGAGCACGGCGCCACCGGCATCGAGGAGCCCTACGAGGTCAAGGACGAGCACGGCACCGTCGTCCTCGCCGCCATCGCCACGTACGGCAAGACCCGCCACACGCTGGTCGACCGCTCCGGCTACACCGGCCCGTACCTGCCCGGCTACGTCGAGGCCTCCCCGATCGTGGAGCCCCCGGCCAAGCGCACCTTCCAGGCCATCGACCACTGCGTCGGCAACGTCGAGCTCGGCAAGATGAACGAGTGGGTGGCCTTCTACAACAAGGTCATGGGCTTCACCAACATGAAGGAGTTCGTGGGCGACGACATCGCCACCGAGTACTCCGCGCTCATGTCGAAGGTCGTCGCGGACGGCACCCTCAAGGTGAAGTTCCCGATCAACGAGCCGGCGATCGCGAAGAAGAAGTCGCAGATCGACGAGTACCTGGAGTTCTACGGCGGCGCCGGCGTCCAGCACATCGCGCTCGCCACGAACGACATCGTCGCCACCGTACGCACCATGCGCGCCGCCGGCGTCCAGTTCCTCGACACCCCGGACTCGTACTACGACACGCTCGGCGAGTGGGTCGGCGACACGCGCGTCCCGATCGAGACGCTGCGCGAGCTGAAGATCCTCGCCGACCGCGACGAGGACGGCTACCTGCTGCAGATCTTCACCAAGCCCGTCCAGGACCGTCCGACGGTCTTCTTCGAGCTGATCGAGCGCCACGGCTCGATGGGCTTCGGCAAGGGCAACTTCAAGGCCCTGTTCGAGGCGATCGAGCGCGAGCAGGCCAAGCGCGGCAACCTGTAGTCCCGCCGCGTCCCCCGTGCGTGTGGCCCCGCGGACCTGACCCGCGGGGCCACCGGCCTTCCCGCCGGAGCCGTCCTCACCGCCCCGGCGGCGCCTGCGGGGGCTCGCCCAGCTCCGCCAGCGCCCGCCGCGCCGCCGGGGCGTGCAGCGGCGAGAAGTACGGGTTGATCCGCAGCGCCTCCTCCAGCGCCCTGCGGGCCGCGCCGTCCCGGCCGAGCGCCCGCTCCACCTCGCCCCGGTGGTACGCGAACAACGCGCTGCGCACCCCCCGCCCGGTCGCCGCCCGCGCGTACGGCAGCGCCTGCTCCGGCTCGCCCGCCCGCAGCAGCGCCCAGCCCAGCGCGTCCGCCACCTCCGCCGACCGGTGCCCGCCCCGCCACCGGGCCCGCAGCACCTCCACCGCCCGCTCCGGATCGCCGTGCTCCGCCTCGTACCGGCCCCGTACGAGCGCCGTGTCCACCCCGTACGACTCCGCCGCGTCCGCCAGCTCCACCGCCCGCGCGTACCGCTCCCGCGCCGCCGCGTCCCGGCCCAGCGCCGCGTACAGGTCCCCGGCCTCCAGGGCGTACTCCGGCAGCGGCCGTGCCTCCAGCGCCGCCCCGTACATCCGCAGCGCCTCATCCGTGCGCCCCAGCGCGGCCAGCGCCCGCGCGCGGCCCGCCAGCGACGGCGCGTCCCCCGGCGCCACCCGCAGCGCCGCCTCGTACCGGGCGAGCGCCTCGCGCGCGTACCCCCGCTCCCACTCCAGATCGCCGAGCCGCCGCAGCGCCGCCGCCCGCTCGGCGGACGTCCCGGACAGCGCCACCGCGTCGTGCGCGCGGGCCGCCGCGTCCTCCCGCCAGCCCCGGTCCCGGTACAGCTCCACCGCCCGCGCCTGCGCCGCCCCGCTCGTCGGGCGCAGCTTCCGCAGCCGCTCCAGCGCCTTGCCGGCCGCCGTGTCGTCACCGAGCCCCCGATGGGCGTCCACCAGCAGCGCCTGCGCCCGCCAGCCGCTCCCCGCCTTCCGCGCCCAGCGAAGCGCCGTCCCGAAGTCGCCGCGCGCCAGGGCCAGTTCGCCGAGTCCCAGCACGGCCGGGGTGCCACCGCCCCCGGCCGGCCGGGCCTCCAGGACGCCGCCGCCCCCGGCCGGCCGGTCCGGCAGGGCGCGCGCCCCGGCCGGGACGTGAGACAACGCGCCGCCCCCGGCCGGGCGGGCCTCCAGCGAGCGCCGCAGCGCCCGCTCCGCCTTCGGGTACGCCGCCGGGTCACCCGTCCGCACCCCGTGCTCCGTGTACGCCGCGCCCAGCACCGCCCACGACACCGCGTCCCCCGGATGGCGGCGCAGCCACGCCTCCCGGTCACCGATCAGCGCCGCCAGGTCCGGCGGCGACGCCCCCGCGCCCGCCCCCATCCCCGCCGCCGCGCGCGCCGCGGGGCCCGCGAGACCGGCCGGCACCCCCGGCGCGCCGGCCGCCCCCGCACCGCCGGCCCCCGCGCCCGCCCCGCCCGCGCCCACCGGGCCGTCGGCCGCGAGCAGCGCCAGCGCGCCCGCCAGCACCGCGCCCGCCCCGGCCAGCAGCACCACCTGAGAGACCCGTTCCGTCTTCATGCCGCTCACTGTGCGCGCGGCCGCCCGGCCCGTACGGGCGCCCACGTCGGCGTACCCGCCCGGTTCACACCGATGGCCCCGGGTGCCACGCTGGGATCATGGACGAGCTGCTGCGCCGGCTGCGCGCCGGCCTCCCCGCCGAGGCCCTGATCACCGACCCGGACGTCACACCGACCTACGCCCGCGACATGGCGGGCTTCTGCCCCGCCGGGCAGCCGGCCGTCGTGGTGCTGCCCCGCACGGTCGAGGAGGTGCAGCACGTCATGCGCACGGCCACGGCGCTGCGCGTCCCCGTGGTCCCGCAGGGCGCCCGCACCGGCCTGTCCGGCGCCGCCAACGCCACCGACGGGTGCGTCGTGCTCTCCCTCGTCAGGATGGACCGCATCCTGGAGGTCAACCCGGTCGACCGGACCGCCGTCGTCGAACCGGGCGTCGTCAACGCCGTGCTGTCCCGCGCCGTCGCCGCGCACGGCCTGTACTACCCGCCCGACCCGTCCAGCTGGGAGACGTGCACGATCGGCGGCAACATCGGCACCGCCTCCGGCGGGCTGTGCTGCGTCAAGTACGGGGTGACCGCCGAATACGTCCTCGGCCTCGACGTCGTCCTCGCCGACGGGCGGCTGCTGACCACCGGCCGCCGCACCGCCAAGGGCGTCGCCGGGTACGACCTCACCCGCCTCTTCGTCGGCTCCGAGGGCACGCTCGGCATCGTCGTCCGCGCCGTGCTCGCGCTGCGGCCCAAGCCGCCCGTCCAGCTCGCCCTGGCCGCCGAGTTCGCCTCCACCGCCGACGCCTGTGCCGCCGTCTGCGCCATCATGGAGCGGGGCCACACACCCTCGCTGCTGGAGCTCATGGACGGCACCACCATCCAGGCGGTCAACCGCCTCGGCCACATGGGCCTGCCCACCACCACGGCGGCCTTGCTCCTCGCCGCCTTCGACACCCCCGACCCGGCCGCCGACCTGGCCGCCGTGGGCGAGCTGTGCACCGCCGCCGGCGCCACGCAGGTCGTCCCCGCCGACGACCCGGCCGAGTCCGAACTGCTGCTCCAGGCACGCCGGATGTCGCTGCCCGCCCTGGAGACCCTCGCCCCCGCCACGATGATCGACGACGTGTGCGTGCCGCGCTCCCGGCTCGCCGACATGCTCGACGGCACGGCCGCCATCGCACGGACGCACGGGCTGACCATCGGGGTCTGCGCCCACGCGGGCGACGGCAACACCCACCCGGTCGTGTGCTTCGACCACACCGATCCGGACGAGTCCCGGCGCGCCCGCGCATCCTTCGACGCGATCATGGCCCTCGGTCTGGAGCTGGGCGGCACCATCACCGGCGAGCACGGCGTCGGCGTGCTCAAGAGGGAATGGCTCGCCCGCGAACTCGGCCCCGTGGGGCTCGAATTGCAGCGCGGCATCAAGAAGACCTTCGACCCGCTGAACCTCCTCAACCCCGGCAAGCTGTTCTGACCCGCCCCCGGCACACCGTCCCGGCACACCGCCCCGGTTGCCCGCGTCCCTCCGGCCGCCCGCGTCTCCCCGGGCGGTCGCGTCCCCCCTGGGCGGTCGCGTGCGCCGGGCGTACGCCGGTACGTTCCGCCACACCGCCTCCGGGCCGCCCGCGCACCGCGTCCCGTGCCTCTCCTCATGCCTCCGCCGACAGCAGTGCCGCCAGCCCGTCGTCGATGCCGAGCCGCTCGGCCTCCGTGCCCGGAGCCACCACCCGCAGCGTCTGCTCCAGCCACGCCGACACCTGCGACGCCGGCGCCTCCAGCAGCGCGTCGCCGTCCGGCGACGACAGCCCCATCAGCACCACGCTCCGCCCGTTCGCCTTCGACGGCCAGATCCGCACGTCCCCGTAGCCGCACGGGCGGAACACCCCCTCCACCAGCAGCTCCCGCGCGAACGTCCAGTACACCGGGTTCTCGGAGCCGATGTGGAAGACGATGTGGACGGCGTACGGGTCGCTCGTCCGGTACGTCAGCCGCGCGGGCACCGGCACGCTCTGCTCCGCGGACAGCACCAGCTTCATCTCCAGCTCCCGCTCCACCGTGGTCGTCTCCATGGGTCTTCCTCCCTCTCGCCGGGGTCGGCACGGGCCCACCGCGGGCCCCGCTCGGAAGGAGAGAGCGGGTTCCCGCGTCGTCATTACGCGACTTTCACCAACGAATTTCTGTTACTTTCCGTGACGCTGCCGTGACCGGATCGGGGGCGTTGTCCGCGGAGCGGCCCGGCGGCGTCCGGCCGTCTGATAGATGTGGTGCCTTGAATTGAGGCCCTCGAGGAGATACGGGACCACGGTGATGAGCGCCCCAACCCCGGCAACCGGCGACGGCAGCCCCGAAGCCGGGTACTACCCAGACCCCTCCATTCCTGGCTACATCCGGTACTGGAACGGTGCCGCCTGGGTGCCCGGTACGAGCCGTCCCGCGCCCGCCGAGGGCGAGGCCATGCCGGTGCCGCCGGCCTCCGCCGCGCCCGCGCGGCTCCCCGCCCAGGCGGGACCGCCGGCGGCCCCGGTCCCGGTCGTGGAGGAGACCGGACCGGTCTTCCTGGACGAGGAGCCCGGCATCGCCTCCGAGTCCGGGCCGGCCGCCGAACCGGAACCGGCCGCGGAACGCGGCGCCGCGCCCGAGCCGGCGTCCGCGTGGCAGGCGGACATGTCCCGGCAGCGGGGCCAGGGCGGCGCACCCGGCGTCGCGTGGGGCGCGGCCGGCCGCCCGGATCCGCGCGTCCCGGCCGCCGCTGCCGACCCGACGGGCGGCGCGCTGCCCGGCGTACGGCGGGTGGAGCCCGAACCGGGGACCCGCACCGGCCCCGACGGCCCGCCGGCCCATGGGCCAGGCGCACAGGGATCGGACGCCCATGTGCCCGGCGCACAGGGGCCGGACGCACACGTGGGCAGCGCCCATGTGCCCGGCACACATGGGCCCGGAGCGCATGGGCGCGACGCACATGGTGCCGCCGCACAGCCTCAGGGCCCGCAGACGCTCGGCCCCGGCGCCCAGCCCCAGGCCCCGCAGGCACAGGGGCCGCAGCCCCACGCCGTACCCCATTCGCCCGTGCCGTCCCAGGCGGCCGCGCCCCAGCCGGTCGCGGCGCACCAGGCCCCCGCCCCGCACCAGGTCCCCGCGCAGGCGGTCCCGGACGCGCCCGTCACCAGCGGCCCCGGCGGCGGCGCGGCCTCCTGGGCGCAGCAGGTCCACCAGCTCGCCCAGCCCGCACCCGCCGCCGCCCCGGCCGGCGCCGCGCTCGGGGCGGACGCCGCGCAGCCGGTGGTGCCGTGGAAGCCGCCGGTCAGCGACCCGTTCCTGCGCGCCGCCCAGGAGCGGGCCGCCGCGCGCCCGGCCGGCCTCGGCAGGCGGTTCGCCGCCCGGCTGATCGACACCCTCGTGCTCGGCGCGCTCGCGGGCGCGGCCGCCGCCCCGTTCGTACGGGACGCCGTGGACCACATCATCGGCAAGATCGACGAGGCAAAACGGTCCGGCGAGACGGTCACCGTCTGGTTCGTGGACGGCACCACCTCCGTCCAGTTCGGCATCGCCCTCGGCATCCTCCTGGTCCTCGGTGTGCTGTACGAGGCGCTGCCGACCGCCAAGTGGGGCCGCACGCTGGGCAAGCAGCTGTGCGGCACGGAGGTGCGGGGCATCGAGTCGCACGAGCCTCCCGGCTTCGGCGCGGCGCTGCGCCGCTGGCTCGTGTACGGGGTGCTGGGCCTGGCCGCCGTCGGCGTGCTCAATGTGCTCTGGTGCCTGTTCGACCGGCCGTGGCGGCAGTGCTGGCACGACAAGGCGGCGGGGACGTTCGTAGCCGCCCGCTGACGCCGCTTCGGAACGCCGCGCCGCCGGGGTCCCCCGAACGGCACATGAGGGGATGCGGGCGCGGGCGGGGCGGGATGCACTGCCCCCATGAGCAACGAACCGCCCACGCCGGGCCCGCCCCCCGACGACGACCCGTTCCGCAAGCGCCCGCAGGAACCGCCGAGGTACCCGGAGGGCGGCGGCACGCCCCCGCCGCCCCCACCCCCCGGTGGCGAGGGCCCCTACCCGGGCGGCCCGCCCGGCGGCGGCCCGTACGGCACAGGCGGCCCCTACGGCGGCGAACCGCCCGGCGGCCAGGGCCCGTACGGGACCGGCGGCCCCTACGGCGGCCAACCCCCCGGCGCGGGCGGGCCGTACGGCGGCGGACCGTACGACTACGGCGGCACCGACCCGCTCAGCGGCATGCCGCCCCTCGCCGACACCGGCAAGCGGGTCCTGGCGCGCATCGTCGACTGGCTCGTCATCGCCATCCCGCTGGGGCTCATCGGCATCCCCTTCGGCGTCTACGACCGCGTGGGCGACGAGTCCGGCGACATCGCCGACGTGTGGGCGTCCGGGAACGACGGCGGCCAATGGGTGTTCCAGCTCATCTCGATCGTGGTCTACGTCGCCTACGACACCCTCATGACGGCCAAGCGCAACGGCCAGACGCTCGGCAAGCGGCTGATGCGGCTGCGGGTCGCCATGCTCAACGACGGCAGCGTCCCGCCCGTGAACGCCGCCCTGATGCGCGCCATGGTGCTGTGGCTGCCGGCGCTCATCTGCTGCGCGTGCCTGTGGCCGCTGCTGATCCTCGTCCTGATCCTGGTCGACAAGCCGTACAAACAGGGCCTCCACGACAAGGCGGCGAAGACGGTCGTCGTCTCGACCGCGGACTGAACCTCCCACGGCTCCCGCTCTCCGGAGCCCGGCCGCGCGCGAGCGGGGGCGCTCCGGCCGGCGCGCCGCGCACGGGGCGCCGGATGACGGGCCGTGCCCGGCCTCCCCGGTCACCGTCCGGGGGTGCCCCGGCACCCCTCAGGGCCTGCGCGCTCCCCCTTGCCCGCTGCTCCGCCCGGGCAGGGGGGACTCCCACGCCGTGTCGGCACCCGCGTGCGCCCTGGACTCCACGTGCGGTCCGGGGGCGTGCCCGGCGTGGCCCCGGTCCGCCGGGCCGGCGCCCCGGCCCGCCGCGGCGCGCGGGGGCGCGGCCACCGCCACGCCGAGCAGCAGGGAGAGCGTGGCCGACAGGGCGATCGCCGCGTCGCTGGTCGCGCCCGTCAGCAGAAGGAGGATGACGGTCGAACAGACGACGGTGGCCGAACCCAGGGCGAGCCGTGCGGCGGTCGGACGCGGCATGAGGGTGTTCCGTCCTCGTCGGGGAGTCGTGCGGGGGCCGGGATGGAGCCGGGGTGGAGCCGTGCGGGAGCCGGAGCGGAGTCGTGCGAGGCCCGGGCGGGGCCGGGCGGGGGAGTCGGGGCGGCGGCGTCGGCGGTGCGGCGCCGCGCGCCCGCGACGACCCGCGACGCGGCCGGCGACGACCCTACGACGACGGATGCCCGTGCGGAACCGGGGGTAAGCGCCGCCTCACGTGCCGTGCGGTGCGTCAAGGGCGCACGGGGTCACACCGGGCCGCTTGCCGACTTTTTGCCGTCCGCTATACGGATTGACGTGTCCACATAGGGCACTTGGCCTGTGCAAGTCAAGACTGTCTTTTCTCGCGTAAGTCCGGTCGAATGTCGTCACTTGTGGCGCGACACCGCACGCGGATAATCACGTGACCCCCCATCCGCGTCGGCGGTTCGCAGGGGAGGAAACTTACAAGTGACCAGCAGACGACGGGCGTTCCGCGCGTCCGCGGTGTTCGTGGCCCTGGCCGCGACCGCCGCCACCGCCGGGGCCCTCACCACGGCCCAGGCCGACAACCGCCCGGAGACGGGCATCGAGCGCCACGACCCGGCGCCGGGCGCCGACCACCACGGTCACGCCCACGACAAGGCGGCAGGGGTCGACCACGACCTCGAGGGCCCCTTCTCCGAGAAGCAGGCCGAGCAGCGCGAGGCGGCGCTGGAGCAGGTCCTCTCGGGCGAGTCCAAGGTGGAGCGCCGCGGCGCTTCCCAGGTCGTCAAGCTCGACGACAAGAAGTACGTCGAGCTCGGCCGTGAGAAGACCGACAAGATCTTCACCATCCTCGTCGAGTTCGGCGACAAGGTCGACAACACGACGCTCGTCGACCGCAAGGACGACGACACGGACGAGCTGAAGCCGAAGTTCGGCGGCACGCCCGGCCCGCTGCACAACCAGATCGCCAAGCCGGACCGGACGAAGGACAACTCGACCGCCTGGCAGGCCGACTACGACCGCCAGCACTTCCAGGACCTGTACTTCGGTACCGGCAAGGACGCGCAGGGCAACCAGAAGCACTCGCTCAAGACCTACTACGAGCGCACCTCGTCCGGCCGCTACTCGGTCGACGGCACGGTGTCGGACTGGGTCAAGGTCGAGTACAACGAGGCCCGCTACGGCTCCAACTACTGCGGCCAGACCAACTGCGCCAACGTCTGGGACGCCGTCCGCGACGGTGTGACCGCCTGGTCGAACGACCAGAAGGCCAAGGGCAGGACCGACGCCGAGATCAAGGCGATGCTGGCCGAGTACGACCAGTGGGACCGCTACGACTTCGACGGCGACGGCAACTTCAACGAGGCCGACGGCTACATCGACCACTTCCAGATCGTCCACGCGGGCGAGGACGAGTCGGCGGGCGGCGGCGCCCAGGGCACCGACGCGCTGTGGGCGCACCGCTGGTACGCGTACGGCACCGACGCCGGCAAGACCGGCCCGGCGGGCAACAAGGCCGGCGGTACGCAGATCGGCAACACCGGCATCTGGGTCGGCGACTACACGATGCAGCCGGAGAACGGCGGCCTCGGCGTCTTCGCCCACGAGTACGGCCACGACCTCGGCCTGCCGGACCTGTACGACACCTCCGGCCGCGCCGGCGCCGAGAACTCCACGGGCTTCTGGTCCCTGATGTCCTCCGGCTCCTGGCTGGGCACCGGCAAGGACACCATCGGCGACATGCCGGGCGACATGACCGCCTGGGACAAGCTGCAGCTGGGCTGGCTGAACTACGAGAAGGCCAAGGCCGCCACGAAGTCCCGGCACAAGCTGGGTGTCGCGGAGTACAACACCAAGAACCCGCAGGCGCTGATCGTCGAGCTGCCGAAGAAGAAGGTCACCACCCCGATCGTCAAGCCGGTCCAGGGCGCCACCCAGTGGTGGAGCAACATGGGTGACGACCTGAAGAACACCCTCACCCGCTCCGTCGACCTGACGGGCAAGGCCAAGGCCGAGCTGTCGCTCGACGGCTGGTGGGACATCGAGGCCGAGTACGACTACCTGTACGCCGAGGTCTCCACGGACGGCGGCGCGCAGTGGACCGCCCTCGACGGCACCGCCGACGGCGCCCCGATCACCAAGGACGCCAGCGGCGCGACCGCGCTGACCGGCACGTCCGAGGCGTTCAAGAAGCTCGTGTACTCGCTCGACGCGTACGCCGGCAAGAAGATCGACATCCGCTTCCGCTACCAGACGGACGGCGGCGTGGCGCAGAAGGGCTTCGCGGCGGACAACATCGTCGTGACCGCCGACGGCGCCCCGGTCTTCTCCGACGACGCCGAGGCCGAGGCCGCGGGCTGGACGTCGAAGGGCTTCTCCCGCATCGGCGAGGCGATCACCGACGAGTACCCGCAGTACTACATCGCGGAGAACCGCCAGTACGTCTCGTACGACGCGACGCTGAAGGTCGGCCCGTACAACTTCGGGTTCGGCGGCGACAAGGCGAGCTGGGTGGAGCACTACCCGTACCAGACCGGTCTGCTGATCTGGAAGTGGGACACCTCCCAGAAGGACAACAACACGGCCGTCCACCCCGGTGAGGGCCTCGTCCTCCCCATCGACGCCCACGCCAAGCCGCTGACCTGGGCCGACGGCACGCTGATGCGCAACCGCATCCAGTCCTACGACGCCCCGTTCAGCCGCTTCCGCACCGACCGCGTCACCCTGCACAAGGCCGACGTCGCCCAGGGCTTCGGCGGCCTGGCCGGCAACCCGGTCTTCGACGACCGCAAGGGCGTCTACTGGTTCGAGAGCAACCCGCGGGCCGGCGTCAAGGTGAACGACACCAACACCCGGATCGCGATCACCGAGCAGCCGCGCAACGGCCGCACGATCACCGTCCAGGTGGGCCCGTCCACCAAGTGACCCCGGTGCCGGGTCCCCGGACCCGGCACCAGGCCCCCTGACCGGGACCTGACCGGGATCCGATCCGGACCCGGTCGGGCCCCGGTCCGGCTCTGATCCGGCCCCGGTCCGGCTCTGATCCGGCCCTGAGCCGGCTCTGATCCGGAAAGCTGCTGGTCATGCCATGATCGGCCGTCGCCCCCTGGCGGGCGGCGGCCGATCGTGTTTAGGTGCGGGTGACCGAGTCCGGGGAGGAGCCCCTCCGGACAAGCCTTCGACGGGGGAGCGTTTCGGCATGCCCGGTGGTGGTTTCTGCAAGTTGCCCGGCGGCAGCATGGTCGTCGCGCTGAGCCTGCCCAATCCGGCGGGCGAGGGCGAGGTCCGCGTCCTGGTCCACGCGCTGAACCGGCCGCGCGCCCTGACCCGGCTGCGCAATCTGGGCCTGCGGGCCTATCTGCGGGGCAACACCCATCCGCCGACGCCGGACGAGATCACGGCCGTGCTGCACCATCCGGACGGGCTGCTGTGGCGGACCTCCCCGAGCCGCGAGCCGGAGCTGTGGCGCCCGATACGGGCCCTCCTCAGCCCCGGCACCCCCTGAGGCCCCGGTCTCGCCGCGGGACGCCCCGGCACTGGCGCCGCCCGGCGCCCGCGCCGCCCGGCGCCCGCGCCGCACACGCGCCCGCGCCCCGGCGCCGACCGCCCGGGTGACGTACCGCCCCGGCGACGTACCGCCCGGGTGACAGGCGGCCGTCTCAGACGACGGGCTCGCCGGTCAGCGTCACACCGGCCGCGCGCAGCTCCTCCAGCGCCTTGCCGGTGGTCTCCGCGCTGACGCCCGCCGTCAGGTTCAGCAGCACCCGTGTGCGGAAGCCCTGCGCGACCGCGTCGAGGGCCGTGGCCCGCACGCAGTGGTCGGTGGCGATGCCCACGATGTCCACCTCGGTCACCTCGTGGGCGCGCAGCCAGTCCGCGAGGGGCACGTCGTTCTCGTCGGTGCCCTCGAAGCCGCTGTACGCCGCCGCGTAGGCGCCCTTGTCGAACACGGCCTCGACCGCCCCGGAGGCGACGGCGGGCGCGAAGTTCGGGTGGAAGCCGACGCCCTCGGTGCCGGCCACGCAGTGCGCAGGCCAGGAGCGGACGAAGTCGGGGTGCTCGGCGAAGTGGTCGCCCGGGTCGACGTGGTGGTCGCGGGTCGCGACGACGTGCCGGTAGCCGACCCCGGCCGTGTCCCCGACCAGGTCCGTGATGGCGGCGGCGACGTCCGCGCCGCCCGCCACCGCGAGGCTGCCGCCCTCGCAGAAGTCGTTCTGGACGTCGACGACGATCAGTGCGCGGTGCATGGCGTGGGTCCTTACGGTGGGGGAGCGGTCGGGGGTCGGGGACGGCGGCGGGGGGCGCTTCCCGAGCCTAGGGACTTCCCCCTTCCAACGGGAGGGGGAAGCGCCGGGCCACGGGGCTACGCGGTCATGTACTCCGTCGGCAGGACCGGTTCGCCGCGCGAGAGCTGCACCGCCGACAGGGGCAGCCCGGCGCGGGCGGCGATGTGCCGCTGCCGCACGGTGTCCAGCGGCTCGCGGGCGACGACCTCCCCGGCCTTCACCAGCTGCCGCAGCATCTGCCGCCCGGCCAGCTCCTCGGGCACGGGCCCGGTGCCGACCACCTCGGCCTCGGCGACGCCGTCGGCGTCCAGCCGCCGCGCCGCCCACTTGCGGCCGCCGACGGACGCCTTGCCGCCCAGCGACTTCTTCGCGACGGGCCGCAGCGGCGCCTCGGGGTCGGCGGAGTCAGCGCGCGCGACCAGCTTGTAGACCATCGAGCAGGTCGGGTGGCCGCTGCCGGTGACCAGCTGCGTGCCGACGCCGTACGCGTCCACGGGCGCGGCGGCCAGCGAGGCGATGGCGTACTCGTCCAGGTCGGACGTGACCACGATCCGCGTGTCGCGGGCGCCCAGCTCGTCCAGCTGCTGCCGCACCCGGTGCGCCATCAGCAGCAGGTCGCCGGAGTCGATCCGTACGGCTCCCAGGCCCGGCCCCGCGACCTCCACGGCGGTCCGCACGGCCTCGGTCACGTCGTAGGTGTCCACCAGCAGCGTCGTGCCCCGGCCCAGCGACTCCACCTGCACCCGGAACGCGTCCCGCTCCGTGTCGTGCAGCAGCGTGAAGGCGTGCGCGGACGTGCCGACGGTGGGGATGCCGTACCGGAAGCCCGCGGCCAGGTCGGACGTGGAGTCGAAACCGCCGACGTAGGCGGCGCGCGACGCGGCGACGGCGGCCAGCTCGTGGGTGCGCCGGGCGCCCATCTCGATCAGCCGGCGCCCGCCGGCCGCGGCCGACATCCGGGACGCGGCGGCGGCGATGGCCGAGTCGTGGTTGAGGATCGAGAGGATCACCGTCTCCAGCAGGACGCACTCGGCGAAGGAGCCCTCGACCCGCAGGATCGGCGAGCCGGGGAAGTACACCTCGCCCTCGGGGTAGCCCCAGATGTCCCCGCCGAAGCGGTACTCCGCCAGCCAGGCGAGCGTCGGTTCATCCACGATGCCCCGCTCGCGCAGGAAGCCCAGTACGGCGTCGTCGAAGCGGAAGTTCTCCACGGCGTCCAGGACGCGGCCCGTGCCGGCCACGACCCCGTACCGGCGGCCCTCGGGGAGGCGCCGGGTGAAGACCTCGAAGACCGAGCGGCGCTCGGCGGTGCCGCCGCGCAGGGCGGCCTGCAGCATGGTCAGCTCGTACTGGTCGGTGAAGAGCGCGGTGGACGGCACAGCCACCGGAAGCCCTAGGTCCGCAGCGTTCATGCCAGGATCGTACCCCGAATACTCGTCAGAGTGACGATTTCTCGTTCGAGGGCATTTCGAAGGCGTGCGGCGGGCGTCGAAGAGGCCCCCGTAGCGGAGTGTGGTGGTCCGTTTGTGCGGCGGGGCAGGGGCAGTGGCAGCATTGGGGGAGTGAGTGCCGCTCCCGTAGAGATCGAACGCACGGCCCCGGCGGAAGAGGGCCAGGCCGTCGCCGAGCCCGACGTGCCCTGGGTGACGATCGTGCACAACGACCCCGTCAACCTCATGAGCTATGTGACGTACGTGTTCCAGGCGTACTTCGGCTACTCCAAGGACAAGGCGCACAAGCTGATGCTCGACGTGCACCACAAGGGCCGGGCCGTGGTCTCCAGCGGCACCCGTGAGGAGATGGAGCGCGACGTGCAGGCCATGCACGGCTACGGGCTGTGGGCGACGCTCTCCCAGGACCGCGGCTGATGAGCGGGCACTTCGAGGCGCTGCCCGACGGCGGCGCGGCCGTCTGGCTGGACGACGTGGAGATCTCCATCCTGCGCTCCCTGGCCGTGCAGATGCTGGAGCTGATCGGCCCCGGCGACGAACCGGGACCCGACGACGACCCGCTGGCCGCGCTGTTCCAGGACGGGCCCAGCGAGAAGCCGTCCGACCCGGCGCTGGCCCGGCTCTTCCCCGACGCGTACGGGGACGGCGACGAGGAGCTGCGGGCCGCGTCCGCGGAGTTCCGCCGCTTCACCGAGAACGACCTGCGCACCCGCAAGCGGGAGGACGCCCTCGCCGTCGTGCGCAGCCTCGACGCGCTGACGGCGGCCGGCGACGGCTCCGGCGGCGGGCGGCTGGAACTGACGGCCGAGGAGTGCCGCCGCTGGCTGGGCGCGCTCAACGACCTCCGCCTCACCATCGGCACCCGCCTGGAGGTCGCCGACGACGACGAGAACGAGGAGCTGTACCGGCTGCCGGACTCGGACCCGCGCAAGCCGATGGTGATGGCGTACCTGTGGCTGGGCGCCCTCCAGGAGACGCTGGTCGAAGCCCTGATGCCGTAACGGGCCGCCTGGCCCGCTTCCCCCGCACACGAACCGCCCCCGGACCGTCCCGCCGTGTGCGCGCCGCACCCGTACGGAGCCGGAGGGCGCCTGCCGCGGGCCTGCGCGCTCGGCGCAGCGCCCGCACGTGCCGAGCCGCGCGCCTCACGGGGCTGGTGCGCGCGCCGTGCCTGACGGTCCGGTTGGCGCGCCGCTCCTGACCGTCCGGTTGGCGCGCCGCGCTCACCGCGGGTCAGGCTCACCGCGCGGGTCAGGCTCACCGCGCGGGTCCGCGCGCCGATCTCACGGTCCGGTTCCGCATACCGGACTCACCTCGCCGCCGTGCCGTTTCAGCGGGGCCGGGCACCGCCCCGATCATGGTCACCGGCCGTAATGGGTGCAGGTAGGGGCCGTGTCCTACCGTCCTCTTCCGCCCCCGACGCCTGTCCGCTGATCGAACGCGGCATTCCACATAACGATCCCGTCACCGCTCCTGCGCTTCTCTTCCCCCTGGCCGGTTTTCACCGTCAGTCTGTGACGCGGGTCACCTAACGATCGGTGAATCGCGTGGTAAAACTTCGCAACTCCACCGGCAGTCAACGATGCGGCCCGGTGGCAAGTGGATCTTTCCAGCCACGTACGCACGACATGTGTGGCCCACGTCGTCCGAGTCCGCGGCCGACAGGGCGACACGTCGCCGGATCGGACAACGGCGTTCGCTCAACCCGCACCCCTCTGCTGCTGTGCCATGCCGCCCAGCAGGTCCCCTGCGCCATTGAGGTAGTCAGATGTCTCTGGACTCCATCACCACATCGATCGACGAAGGTGTCAGCAACTTCGTCGAACCCATCGCCACATGGCTGGGTGAGGTCGTCTTCTTCTCCGTCCCCGTCGCCGGCACCGAGCTCCCGCTCATCGTCGCCTGGCTCGTGGTCGCCGGCCTCGTCTTCACCGGCTGGTTCGGGTTCGTCCAGCTGCGCAAGTTCCGCCTCGCCATCGATGTGGTCCGTGGCAAGTACGACGACCACGGCGCGGCCGGAGAGGTCAACCACTTCCAGGCCCTGACCGCCGCCGTCTCCGGCACGGTCGGCCTCGGCAACATCGCCGGTGTGGCCGTCGCGGTCTCCATCGGCGGCCCCGGCGCCACCTTCTGGATGATCATCTGCGGCCTCCTCGGCATGGCCACCAAGTTCGTCGAGGTCACCCTCGGTGTGAAGTACCGCGAGGAGCACCCGGACGGCACCGTCTCCGGCGGCCCGATGCACTACCTGCCCAAGGGCTTCGCCGAGCGCTTCGGCGCGGGCGGCAAGAAGTTCGGCAAGGTCCTGGCCGTGCTGGCCTCCGCGATGGTCCTCTTCTTCGGCCTCTTCGGCGGCAACCTGTTCCAGGTCAACCAGTCGTACGCCCAGCTCGTCTCCGTCACCGGCGGCGAGGACGGCATGATGGGCTCCTCGGCCGGCGCCCTGTTCTTCGGCATCCTGGTCGCCGCGCTCGTCGGCATCGTCCTGCTCGGCGGCATCCGCTCCATAGCCAACGTCACCAGCAAGCTGGTCCCGGCCATGGCGGGCATCTACATCCTCGGCTGCCTCATCGTCATCCTGGTCAACATCACCCACGTGCCGACCGCGATCTCCCAGATCATCGAGGGCGCGTTCAACCCGCAGGGTGTGGCCGGCGGTGTCCTCGGCGCCCTGATCATCGGCTTCAAGCGCGCCGCGTTCTCCAACGAGGCCGGTCTCGGCTCCGCCCCGATCGCCCACTCCGCGGTGAAGACCAAGCACCCCGCCAGCGAGGGCCTGGTCGCCCTGCTGGAGCCGTTCATCGACACGGTCGTCATCTGCACCATGACCGCGCTGACCATCGTCATCGCCAACCCGAAGAGCTGGGGCGAGGCCCGCGCGGGCGAGTCCATCGGCGGTGTCACGATCACCTCCGACGCCTTCGCGACGGTGCTGCCCTGGTTCCCGTACATCCTCACCATCGCGGTGATGCTGTTCGCCATCTCCACCGTGCTCACCTGGGGCTACTACGGCCTCAAGGCGTGGACGTACCTCTTCGGCCGCAGCCGCACCAGCGAGATCACCTACAAGGTCGTCTACACGGTCTTCGCCGTCGCCGGTTCGCTGCTGACGCTGCAGACGCTGATCGACATGGCCGACGCGGTCCTCTTCATGCTGGCCGTCATCAACATCATCGGCCTGTACCTGCTCGCCCCGGTCGTCAAGAAGGAGCTGAACTCCTTCCTGGAGCACGTCAAGGCCCGCAAGGCCGGCGCCGAGCCGGAGGAGCGGGACGAGGAGCCGGTCAAGTCCCTGTGACCCCTTCCGCGGCCGGGTGACCCCCACACCCGCCCCACCCCGCGCGCCCCCCGCACCGGATTCCCGGTGCGGGGGGCGCGTTCATGTGCGGGTCCCGCCCCGTTCCCTCCGCGTCCGGTCCGCCGCCATCCGCGTGGCCCCCGCCACGTTCGCTCAGCGGACGCTCAATTCCGTATAACGATCTGTTAATAATGAGTCGCCCTTTTTGGTCAATTAGTGGCTGATTCGATGCGCTATGGGCGTGGCGTGGGCCACAGGGCGGCACACGGCGTACGCGGGCGTCCGTGATACATCTGCACGACCGCCGGGAGCGCCACCCATGCTCCCGGGGGCGCCACGGCCGGCCGACCGCCGGCGGCACTCCAGCCATGTCCGGGGGGATATCAGCGTGGAGAAAGGCGCACTCGAAACCATGACCTCACTGAAGGTCGAGAACGACCACAGCGGCGAAGGGGCCGCCGGCGAGGGCTACCAGCGGGGCCTGGGCGCCCGGCAGATCCAGATGATCGCCATCGGCGGAGCCATCGGCACCGGCCTCTTCCTCGGCGCGGGCAAGGCCATCTCCAAGGCCGGCCCGAGCCTCATCCTGGCGTACGCGATCGCCGGTCTCGTCATCTTCTTCATCATGCGGGCCCTGGGCGAACTGCTCATGTACCGCCCGGTGTCCGGCTCCTTCTCGGAGTACGCCCGCGAGTTCATCGGCCCGTTCGCCGGCTTCGTCACCGGATGGACGTACTGGCTGTTCTGGGTGGTCACCGGCATCACCGAGGTCACCGCGGCCGCCACGTACATGACGTACTGGTGGAACATCCCGCAGTGGATCTCCGCCCTCGTCTTCACCGTCGTCCTCTACGGGGCCAATCTGATCTCCGTGAAGCTCTTCGGCGAGCTGGAGTTCTGGTTCTCCATGATCAAGGTCACCGCCATCATCGGCATGATCCTGATCTGCGCGGGCATCCTCACCCTCGGCTTCTCCGACGCCGGGGACACCGCGTCCGTCACCCACCTGTGGTCCGAGGGCGGCTTCTTCCCGAAGGGCATCGGCGGCACGGTGGTGACCCTGCAGATCGTCATGTTCGCCTTCATGGCCGTCGAGCTGGTCGGCATCACCGCCGGCGAGTCCAAGGACCCCGAGGTCACCCTGCCGAAGGCGATCAACACCGTGCCGTGGCGCATCGCCGTCTTCTACGTCGGCGCGCTCATCATGATCCTCTCGGTCGTGCCGTGGACCCACTTCAAGCCGGGCGTCTCGCCGTTCGTCGCCGCGTTCGAGCAGATGGGCCTGGGCATCGGCGCCGCCATCGTCAACTTCGTGGTGCTCACCGCCGCCCTGTCGTCCTGCAACTCCGGCATGTACTCCACCGGCCGCATGCTGCGCGACCTCGCCCTCAACGGGCAGGGCCCGCGCCTGTTCACCCGGCTGACCAAGTCCGGCACGCCGCTGCTCGGCACCACCTTCTCCGCCGCGCTGATGCTCGTCGGCGTGTGGATCAACTACCAGTGGCCCGGAGACGCCTTCGAGAAGGTCGTCTCCTTCGCGACCATCTCCGGCATGTGGGCGTGGATCATGATCCTGATCTCGCAGATCCGCTACCGCGCCAAGGCCGACCGCGGCGAGCTGCCGCAGTCCTCCTTCAAGGCCCCCGGCGCCCCCTTCACCAGCTGGTTCGCGCTGCTGTTCATCTTCGGCGTCATCGTCCTGATGGGCATCGACGCCGAGGCGCGGGTCTCCCTGTACTGCGCCCCGATCTGGGCGCTCATCCTGGGCGTCTCGTACCTCGTGCTCCGCTCGCGCGACCCGGAGAACGCCGCGTTCAAGCGCTGATCAGCGGCCTGTGTCCGGCATGTGGGCCCGTCCGTACCATCCCTCGGTACGGACGGGCCCCTCTGCTTATCCTGATGCCCATGCTGACCATCACACGGGCCCTGTACGACCAGATCGTCGCGCACGCCCGCGCCGACCACCCCGACGAGGCGTGCGGCGTGGTCGCGGGGCCGGCCGGCTCCGGACGCCCCGAGCGCTTCATCCCCATGCTCAACGCCGCCCGCTCGCCCACCTTCTACGAGTTCGACTCCGGCGACCTGCTGAAGCTGTACCGGGAGATGGACGACCGCGACGAGGAACCGGTCGTCATCTACCACTCCCACACGGCCACCGAGGCGTACCCGTCCCGCACCGACGTCTCCTACGCCAACGAGCCCCAGGCGCACTACGTCCTGGTCTCCACGGCCGACACCGACGGCACCGGACCCTTCCAGTTCCGCTCGTTCCGCATCGTGGACGGCGAGATCACCGAGGAGGAAGTCCAGGTCGTCGACGCGTACTGAGCCACGCGCCGACCCCCGCCGGACACCCCGGTACAGCACTGACCTGCGCCTCGCCGTACGGGGCCCGCATAGTGAGCGGGTCCCGTCCGGCATGTGGGATCACACTCCGATCGGGCGACCGGGAATCGATACGATGACCGCATGGTTTCCCACGACGTGAGCGAACAGACGCCGGGCACCCTCCTGCTCGTGGCGCGGCTGCACGTCGACCTGTGCCGCCTCGCCAGCGCCATGTGTCCGCCCGGCGCCGCCGCCTGAGCCGCGGCCCCCGCGCACGACCCCGTACCTCCGTACGCACCGCGCCCCCGCGAGCGCCCGGTCCACGGCGCCCGGCGGCCCTCCCGTCTGTCTCCAGCCTTCCGCAGCGTTCAGCCCCCAGCCTTCACAGGAGTCCACACCATGGCCATCGAGGTCCGCATCCCGACCATCCTCCGCACCTACACCGACGGCGCCAAGGCCGTCGAGGGCAGCGGTGAGACCCTCGCCGAGCTGTTCGCCGACCTCGAGACCCGCCACGCGGGCATCCAGGACCGCATCGTGGACGGCGGCGAGCTCCGCCGCTTCGTCAACGTGTACCTGAACGACGAGGACGTCCGCTTCCTCGACGGCATCTCCACCAAGCTGTCCGACGGCGACAACGTCACGATCCTCCCGGCGGTCGCCGGCGGCATGTACTGATGCGTTACGACAGCCCCCTCGCCGCGGTCGGGAACACCCCGCTCGTCCGGCTGCCGCGCCTGTCCCCCTCGGACGACGTGCGCATCTGGGCGAAGCTGGAGGACCGCAACCCGACCGGCTCCGTCAAGGACCGCCCCGCCCTCTACATGATCGAGCAGGCGGAGAAGGACGGCGTCCTCACGCCGGGCTGCACCATCCTGGAACCCACCAGCGGCAACACCGGCATCTCCCTGGCGATGGCCGCCCGCCTCAAGGGCTACCGCATCGTCTGCGTGATGCCGGAGAACACCTCCCAGGAGCGCCGCGACCTGCTCGCCATGTGGGGCGCCGAGATCATCTCGTCCCCCGCGGCGGGCGGCTCCAACACCGCCGTGCGCGTCGCCAAGGAGCTCGCCGGGCAGAACCCGGACTGGGTGATGCTCTACCAGTACGGCAACCCGGGCAACGCCGCCGCGCACTACGAGACGACCGGCCCGGAGATCCTCGCCGACCTCCCGTCGATCACCCACTTCGTCGCCGGACTCGGCACGACCGGCACCCTCATGGGCGTCGGCCGCTACCTGCGCGAGCACAAGCCGGACGTCAAGATCGTCGCCGCGGAGCCGCGCTACGACGACCTCGTGTACGGGCTGCGCAACCTCGACGAGGGCTTCGTGCCCGAGCTGTACGACGCCTCCGTCCTGACCACCCGCTTCTCCGTCGGCTCCGCCGACGCGGTCACCCGCACCCGCGACCTGCTCCAGCAGGAGGGCATCTTCGCGGGCGTCTCGACCGGCGCGGCGCTCCACGCGGCGATCGGCGTGGGCCGGAAGGCGGTCAAGGCGGGCGAGTCCGCCGACATCGTCTTCATCGTCGCGGACGGCGGCTGGAAGTACCTCTCCACCGGTGTCTACACGGCCCCCACCACCGAGGCGGCCATCGAAACCCTCCACGGCCAGCTCTGGGCGTAGCCCGGACACCGCCGTTCCGGCACCGGGCCCCGCGCGGCACACCCGCCGGGGCCCGGCTCCCGTCTGCGGGGCCGCCTGACCCGGCCCTACCCCCCGGAGCCCGGGCCGCGATCCGCCGCCCGCCCGGCGCCCGGCCGCCTCCGCCTCGACCCGCCGCTCCTCGGCCCGTTCCTCCCCCTCGACCGCCGGCCTCAGCCCCGTTCCTCCGCCTCGGCCTCCTCCGCCTCGGCCTCGTCCGGGGCCCCGTCGGCCGCCCACGGCCAGGCGGCCGCGCGGCCGGCCTCGACGAGCCCGACCATCCCGAACGCCGCGTCCGCCAGCCCGCCGAAGGTGTGCCGGTTCGGACCCGGCGGCGCGTGCGCGGGCCGGTACCCCGCCAGGTTCCAGGTGTAGACCGGCACGCCCGCCGGGACCGCTTCGAGCGGGTCCTCCGGCCCGTACGGCGCGCTCTGCTCGTCCGTGACGATCAGCACCCGGTCGTGCTCCCGGTAGTGCCTGCGCACCGCCTTCGCCGTGTACGTGCCCCCCATCGAGCCGAACCGCTCCAGCACGCCCAGCACCGGCTCGCCCCGCTCGTACGGCACCGCGCGGCTGCCCCAGCCGAACTCCACCAGGTCCGCCCGCTCGGCCCGCAGCGCCAGCGCGGCACCGAACACGCCCGCCGCGTCCGCCCGCGTCAGCTTCGACCGCTCCGAGACGGTGTCCCAGAACATCGAGTCCGACCGGTCCACCAGGATCAGCGTCCGCCCCGGCAGGGCGGGCACCCGCGCCAGCGAATGGCCCAGGCCCCGCTCCAGCGCGTCCGCCCAGCGCGGTGACGGCGCGGCGCGGTGGGCGGCCAGCCAGCGGAACGGGAACTGCCGTGAAGCCGCCACCTCCGCGGGGTCCGCCAGCCGCGCCGCCACCCGCGCGGCGACCTCGTCGGAGACGCCCGCCTCGTCGAAGTTCCGCAGGTTCCGCAGCAGCGCCATCAGCCCCATCGACGGGATCACGGCCTCCCACACGGCCGCGTCCAGCGGCCCGTGCAGCCAGCCCGCCAGCGCCTCCCACGTCATGCCCGCGGCGGCCAGCCGCTCCGCCCCGCCGGGCCCGGTCACCACCGCCCGCCGCTCCTCCACGGGCAGCGCCGTCAGCGCCCGGTGCGCGGTCAGCACCGGGTCGGAGGCCGGCGGGACAGCCCGCGCCGGATGGTGCCGGCGGTCCAGGGCGTACCGGAACAGCGCGCCCTGCCAGGGCCTGGCCGGATCGGGCGAGGCGTGCACCAGGTTCAGCACGTCACCGAACCGGAAGCCGTGCGAAGCGGTGTCGTACTTGAGCAGCGACCGCGACGTGTACAGCCGCCGCACCGCGTCGGCGACGCCCCGCTTCACGGGCTGCGGCACCGTGCGCCCGTACGCCGAGATCCAGTGGGCGAGCAGTTCGCCGGGCTCGTCGGCGCGCCGCAGCACCGAGTCGATCACGGACCGGTTGGACGGCCCCCCGACCGCCCCGGCGTCGAGTCGCGCCCGCACATACGCGGCCGCGCCCACCAGCGACGCCGTACGCGTCCGGCCCTCGGTGCGCAGCCACCGCAGCAGCCCGGCCGTCCACTCGGGGTCCTCGACGGCGAGCCGCCGCACGAGCCGGACATACCGCTCGTCGCGGTCCGCGCCGCTCTCGTAAAAGGTCTGCTGGGACGTGAAGTCGCCGACGGCGAGCAGGAACAGCTCCTCGCGGGGCTCCCGGACGAACGCCGGGCCGCCCGCGTGGGTGCGCAAGCCCTGGACCGGGGAGAACCCGCGGACCGGGGACCACGACCGCGGCATGGCGCGGGCGGTCGCCGCGACGTGCGGGGCGACGAGCATCTCGGACCACATCTTGGACACGCGCGGAGTGTGACGAGGCAGCGAATCCCCCCGGATTCAACGGAGTGTGCGAAGGACGGTCGGACCGCACGGTCGACGGGACAACGGCGGCCGTGCCCGACGAGATCCGAAGTGGCGGCGGCCCACTCGGGTGTCAGAAGAAGTAGCCGCAGCCGAGCGCACCGTCAGGCACGGTCGCGCCGCCAACCTACAAGCACGCCGCCCGCGCCCACCACCGGATATTCAGTCCTGGCCCGACGTCAGATGCCGCACCTGGTCCCAGACCAGCGGGTCGACGGACCCCACGCGCCGCCGGAACTCCCACAGCGCCACGTCCCGCAGCTCACCGGTCTCCAGGAAGCTCGCCCGCCCCCGCGCGTCCCCCACGGAGCCGGGCGGCAGCGCGATCACCCCGGCCCGCTCCTCCCGGTACTTGCTGGTGATCTTCGCGACGAGCGCCGAGTCGCCCCGTACCGCGAGGACCAGGCACGGCCGGTCCTTCGCGCCGGGACCGTCCTCGAACGGCACCTCCGCCCACCAGATGTCACCCGGCTCCGGCCGCCGCTCCGGCGCCGTCCGCGGCCCGCCGGGCCGCCGCACCGGCGGCCGGCCGGGAGGCCGCGTCCGCCCGCCGGGCCCGCGCCGCCCCGCCCCGCGCCCGGCGGGACCGCTCCCGCCGCCGGGCCCGCGCCGGCCGCGCCCCCACCCGTCGGCGAGCGCGGCGACGAGCGCGACCACCACGACGGCGACGAGCGCCGGCCACCAGGACGTGTCCATACCCCGGACGTTACCGGCCCCCGCCCCGCCCCGCCCGCCACGCTCCCCCGTCCATCCGAACCGGTGACAGCACGGGTGAGTTCCCCCACAACGGGCCGCTGCGAAGGCGCGCCCCGCCGCCCCGCGCCGTACGCTCGTCGCACCGCACGACCTCCCCCCGTCAGCGCTTCCCCGCTCCCGTCCACGGAGGTTCACGCTCCATGAAGCTCACCGTCGTCGGCTGTTCCGGGTCGTTCCCGTCCGCGGACTCGGCCTGCTCGAGCTACCTCGTAGAGGCCGACGGCTTCCGGCTGCTCCTCGACATGGGCAACGGCGCCCTCGGCGAGCTGCAGCGCCACACCGGTCTGTACGACCTCGACGCGATCTTCCTGTCGCACCTCCACGCCGACCACTGCATCGACATGTGCGCGTACTTCGTGGCCCGGTACTACCGGCACGGCGGCAGCTGCGACGCGATCCCCGTGTACGCGCCGGACGGCGCCGAGCAGCGGCTGTCCACGGCCTACGCGGACGTGCCGTCGCCCACGGCGATGAGCGAGGTGTTCGACTTCCGCACCCTGAAGCCCGGCTCCTTCGACCTGGGCCCGCTGAGGGTGCGCGTCGAGCGGGTGTGCCACCCGGTGGAGGCGTTCGGCATCCGGGTCGAACACGCCGGCAAGGCCGTCACGTACTCCGGCGACACGGGCGTGTGCGACGCGCTCGACGAGCTGGCGGCCGACACCGACCTGTTCCTGTGCGAGGCGTCCTTCACCCACGGCAAGGAGGACATCCCCGAGCTGCACCTCAACGGCCGCGAGGCGGGCCTCCACGCCACCCGGGCGCGCGCGAAGCGCCTGGTCCTCACCCACATCCCGCCGTGGACGGACGCCGAGCGGAACCTCGCCGACGCACGCGAGGTGTACGACGGCCCGTCCGAGCTGGCCCGTCCCGGCGCGGTGTACGAACTGTAGCCGCGGGGCGGACGCGAGGACGTACGACAACGGGAAGGCCCCGGAACCCGATCGGGTCCCGGGGCCTTCCCCGTCGGCGCGCGGCGCGGCTACTTCGCCTCCGCCTTCTGGAGCTCCGCCAGCTCCTCGTCCGACTCGCGGCCCGGAGTCGGCAGGTTGAACTTGATGATCGCGAAGCGGAACACCACGTAGTAGACCGCCGCGAAGCACAGGCCCACCAGGGCGAGGCCCCACGGGTTGGTGGCGATGCCCAGGTTCAGGATGAAGTCGACCAGACCCGCGGAGAAGCCGAAGCCGTCCTTCATACCGAGCGCCCAGGTCAGCGCCATCGACACACCGGTCAGCAGCGCGTGCACCGCGTACAGCACCGGCGCGATGAACATGAACGTGAACTCGATCGGCTCGGTGACACCGGTGACGAACGACGTCAGCGCGAGCGAGAACATCATGCCGCCGACGACCTTGCGGCGCTCCGGGCGCGCGCAGTGGACGATGGCGAGGCACGCCGCGGGCAGCGCGAACATCATGATCGGGAAGAAGCCGGTCATGAACTGCCCGGCCGTCGGGTCACCCGCGAGGAAGCGCGCGATGTCGCCGCTCTTGCCGTTGTACTCGCCCGCCTGGAGCCACGGGAAGGAGTTCAGCAGGTGGTGCATGCCGACCGGGATCAGCGCGCGGTTGGCGACACCGAAGATGCCCGCGCCCACGGCACCGGAGTTGACCAGGCTCTCGCCGAACCAGTGCAGACCCGCGCCGAGCCACGGCCAGATCAGCCCGAAGAGGATGCCGGTGACCAGGCCCGCGAACGCGGAGAGGATCGGCACCAGGCGCCGGCCGCCGAAGAAGCCCGCCCAGTCCGGCAGCTTCGTGCGGTAGAAGCGCTGGTAGAGCAGCGCCACGATGAGGCCCATGACCACGCCGCCGAGCACCTTGGCGTCGACCGCCTGCTCCACCATGACGATCTTGCCGTCGACTATGGCTTCCTTCTTGGGCAGGTTGCTGTCCGTGAAGGTGGCCAGCACGCTCTTGAAGACCAGGTAGCCCGTCACCGCGGCGAGCGCGGTCGACCCGTCCGACTTCTTCGCGAAGCCGATCGCGATGCCCACCGCGAAGAGCAGCGCCATGTTGTCGAGGAGCGCGCCGCCACCCGCGGCCATATAGCCCGCGATCTTGGTGATGAACGTCGGGAACGACTCCCTGCCGAGCATGTCCGGCTGGCCGAACCGCACCAGGAGCGCGGCGGCGGGCAGCACGGCGACCGGCAGCATCAGGCTGCGGCCGATGCGCTGCATGACAGCCATCGCGCCCGCGCCCTTCTTCTTCTCCGCCGCGGGGGCGGTGCTGGCCGTACTCATCTACTTCCTCCAGTGGGCAAGGCGCCGCCCAGGGAAGGAAAAAAGGGGGACGGCGGCGTCTTAGGGGATGGCCGCGGCACAGGAGAGACCGCCGCGTGGTCTACACCAGCACTGGTGTAGACCTGTTGTAGCACGGTCGGGGATAGATAAGGAACCTGCTAATACATAACGCCTGGCTCACGAACCACGACCGCCCCGGCAGACCCCCGCACCCCCCGCTCCCACCCCGCCCCGCGGACCCCTGCCGGCCGTCGGGAAGGCGCCCCGGCCGGCGCGCGGGCCGGCGCCCGCGCGCTACGGCTTCGTCGTCTGCCGCGCCATCTCCTCCTCCGCCTCCCGAGGCTCCCGCCCCGGCGTCGGCAGGTTGAACAGCGTGATCGCGAAACGGAACACCACGTAGTACACGACGGCGAAGCCCAGCCCGATCGGGATGACCAGCCACGGCCTCGTCCCCAGATGCCAGTTCACGACGTAGTCGATCAACCCCGCGGAGAACCCGAAGCCCGCGTGCACCCCCAACGCCCAGGTGATCACCATCGACGCGCCCGTGAGCAGCGCGTGCACCCCGTACAGCAGCGGCGCCGCGAACATGAACGAGAACTCCAGCGGCTCCGTCACCCCCGTCACGAACGACGTCAGCGCCACCGACACCATCAGCCCGCCCACCTCGGCCCGCCGCTCCGGACGCGCCGTGTGCGCGATCGCCAGCGCCGCCGCCGGCAGCCCGAACATCATGATCGGGAAGAACCCCGACATGAACTGCCCCGCCGTCGGATCCTCCGCGAAGAACCGCGTCAGATCCCCCCGCACCACCGTCCCGTCCGGCTTGGTGAACTCACCCGCCTGGAACCAGAAGAACGTGTTCAGGAACTGGTGCATCCCCACCGGGATCAGCAGCCGGTTCGCCACCCCGAAGATCCCCGCACCCCACGCCCCGAGCCCGATCAGCTGCCGCGCGAACCACCCCAGCGCGTCCCCGACCGGCTCCCACAGCAGCCCGAACACCACGCCCAGCACCACGCACAGGAACGCCATCTGGATCGGCACCAGCCGCCGCCCGTTGAAGAACCCCAGCCAGTCCACCAGCTTCGTCCGGTGGAACCGCTGCCACACCACCGCCGTCAGCAGCCCGATCAGAATGCCGCCCAGCACCCCCGGATTCTGCGGCACCCCCTCCGGCACGTCCGCCGTGACCGTCCCCTCACGCGGAAACGCCTTCAGCACGTTGAAGTAGACGAGGAACCCCACCACCGCGGCCAGCGCCGTCGAACCGTCCGCCTTCTTCGCGAACCCGATCGCCACCCCGACGCAGAACAGCAGCGGCAACCCGAACGCCCCGTCCAGGATCGCCGTACCGCCCCGCATCAGGACGTCCGACACCTTCCCCCAGAAGTCCCCGCCCAGCGTCGACTTGAACAGGCCGCCGAGACTCACCAGCAGACCCGCCGCGGGCAGCACCGCCACCGGCAGCTGCAGACTCCGCCCCACCTTCTGCAGGCCCTGGAAAAGGCCGCTCCACCGCGACCTGCGGGGCGCGGCCGCGGCCGTCGCGCCCGCCGTACGGTCGTCGCTCATCCGCGTCCTCCCAGAGACAGGACTGGTGTAGACCAGTTGCGATAGGCTCGGCCGGAGACCCGGCCGCAACGCAGGGTGCCGGTGATCGTCATGGTCGCGGACGGGGCGGCGGCTCGCCTGCGTAGATGGGCCAACCGTGAGTTACCGTGACGAACGCGGACCTACGGGGCGCCGAGAGGCGCACCCCGTGAACACCAGGGAGAAACACATGGCCAGCAAGGCTGAGAAGATCGTCGCCGGGCTCGGTGGGATCGACAACATCGAAGAGATCGAGGGCTGCATCACCCGCCTGCGCACCGAGGTGAGCGACCCCGGCCTGGTCGACGAGGCCGCCCTGAAGGCCGCCGGCGCCCACGGCGTCGTCAAGATGGGCACCGCCATCCAGGTCGTCATCGGCACCGACGCCGACCCCATCGCCGCCGAGATCGAAGACATGATGTGACCGGCCACTAGCCGCACGACAAGGCCCGCCCGACCCTGCCCCCCGGCACGGAAGGCGGGCCGCGTCACACCCACCGCGGTCAAGGAGTACCCGCACCGCACCACACCGCCGCGCACCCGCCCCCAAGACCGACCGCCGCCCCGCCCCGCCCCGCCCGGCACGACAGGCACCCCGAAGACCGACCCCCACCCCGCCCGCCCGGCACGCCCGGCGCCCCGCACCGCCTACGCTCTCCCCATGACCCGTATCGACGGCCGCACGCCCGAACAGCTCCGCCCGGTCACCATCCAGCGCGGCTGGAGCAAGCACGCCGAGGGCTCCGTCCTCATCTCCTGCGGCGACACCAGAGTCTTCTGCACCGCCTCCGTCACCGAGGGCGTCCCCCGCTGGCGCAAGGGCAGCGGCGAAGGCTGGGTCACCGCCGAGTACTCCATGCTGCCCCGCTCCACCAACACCCGCGGCGACCGCGAATCCGTCCGCGGCAAGATCGGCGGCCGCACCCACGAGATCTCCCGCCTCATCGGCCGCTCCCTGCGCGCCGTCATCGACTACAAGGCACTCGGCGAGAACACCATCGTCCTCGACTGCGACGTCCTCCAGGCCGACGGCGGCACCCGCACCACCGCCATCACCGGCGCGTACGTCGCCCTCGCCGACGCCGTCGCCTGGGCCCAGCGCCAGAAACTCGTCAAGGCCGGCCGCAAGCCCCTCACCGGCACCGTCGCCGCCGTCTCCGTCGGCATCGTCGACGGCACCCCCCTCCTCGACCTCTGCTACGAGGAGGACGTACGCGCCGAGACCGACATGAACGTCGTCTGCACCGGCGACGGCCGCTTCGTCGAGGTCCAGGGCACCGCCGAAGCCGAACCCTTCGACCGCAAGGAGCTCAACGCGCTCCTCGACCTCGCCACCGGCGGCTGCGCCGACCTCGCCGCACTCCAGCGCGAAGCCCTCGAAACGACGCTCTGACCACCCCGGCAACCGCGCCGCCACCCGGCGGCGTCTCACCCGACACGGGCGTGCGGAAGGTACCGTACGCCCGTAACCAGCCAGGGGAGGACCCGCACATGCGCCGTCACCGCCGTACCCGCACCACCGCCCTCGTCACCGGCACCGCGCTCGCCGCCGCCCTGACCCTCACCGGCTGCGGCGCCATCGACACGGCGGTCGGCTGCGTCAAGACCGCCGAGGCCATCGCCACCAGCGTCGACCGCCTCACCCAGGCCGCCTCCAACGCCGGCGACCCCACCCAGATCGAGGAATCCCTCAACGCCATCGACAAGGAACTCGCCGGCCTCAAGGACACCACCGGCAACGCCGACCTGTCCAAGGCCGTCGACGACCTGTCGAAGGGCGTCCAGGAAGTCCGCACCAGCGTCAAGAACGGCGACGCGACCCCCGACCTCACGCCCGTCACCGACGCGGCCGCCGAAGTCGGCAAGGTCTGCACCCCGTAACCGGCCCCACCCCCCGCGAGCGGCCCGCCCCCCCCCGCCCCCCGGCGGGCCGCCCCGCGCCAGGCCCCGACCCCGCCCACGCCCGCGAAGGACCGGCGCCCATGAAGGGCCCGGCGCCCCGCCCGCGAGGCCACCGCGCCTCCCCGCCACGCCCGTGAGGGGCCCCGCGCCCCGCACGCGCCCACGCCCGCGAAGGGCCCGCGCGCCGCGCGCGAAGGGCACGCGCCCACGCCCGCGAAGGGCCCGCGACCCGCGCCGCGATACTGGACGCCATGACCCGCCTGATCCTCGCCACCCGCAACGCCGGGAAGATCACCGAACTCCGCGCCATCCTCGCCGACGCCGGACTCACCCACGAACTCGTCGGCGCCGACGCCTACCCCGACGTCCCCGACGTCAAGGAGACCGGCGTCACCTTCGCGCAGAACGCCCTCCTCAAGGCCCACGCCCTCGCCCGCGCCACCGGCCACCCCGCCATCGCCGACGACTCCGGCCTCTGCGTGGACGTCCTCGGCGGCGCCCCCGGCATCTTCTCCGCCCGCTGGGCCGGCCGCCACGGCGACGACAAGGCCAACCTCGACCTGCTCCTCGCCCAGCTCTCCGACATCGACGCGCCCCACCGCACCGCCCACTTCGCGTGCGCCGCCGCCCTCGCCCTGCCCGACGGCACCGAACGCGTCGTGGAGGGCCGCCTCGACGGCACCCTCCGCCACACCCCCGCCGGCACCGGCGGCTTCGGCTACGACCCGATCCTCCAGCCCGACGGCGACACCCGCACCTGCGCCGAGCTGACCCCCGAGGAGAAGAACGCCATCAGCCACCGCGGCAAGGCCTTCCGCGCCCTGGTCCTGGTCCTCAGGGACCTCCTGCCCTGACCCCACGAAAAAGCCCCGCACCTTGGATTGCAAGGCGCGGGGCCGCTTTCTCCTGTGAGCCCGGTGGGATTCGAACCCACGACGCACCGGATCTAAACCGGCGTCCTCTAGCCGCTGGGATACGGGCCCGCTCGATGGCCTACTTTAGCGGGCCGGTCGGGGGCCGGAAGGGTGGGATCGGCGGGAGAATGTGCCGGTCTGGCTGTGGCACGACGGGCACAAGTACCGGAGGTTCTCACGGCGGTTGTCCAGCCGGTCGCCGTTGACGTGGTCGATCTCCAGGACCAGTCGCCGCCCCTGCCAGACGTCCCCCGTGCCGCACGCGTCGCACACCCGCGCGGCCCCCGCCTCGTCCAGGGCGCGCCGGAGCATGCGGGTCGGCGTGCGCGCCGAGCCGGGTTCCCGCCGCCGCAGGATCTCGGCGGCCGGTTTGCGGTTCGCCGCGACCGTTCCCCGGCCGTGACCCCGCCCGGTGAAGTGGGCGGTGGAGATGCCGTACGCGTCCAGGGCCCGCCTCACACGGGCGCGTCCGCCGCCGGTGTCCGGGAGCCCGAGGGTGCGGAGCAGGGCCGCCATGGTGGTCACCCCCGCGGCCGCGGCGGCGAGCGGCTCACGTGCGGGGAGGCCTCCGCCGTGCCCGCGGCCGCGGGTGAAGTGCGAGGTGTCGATGCCGAACGCGTCGAGCCTCTTCCTGATGTGGCTGTAGGGGCAGTCGTACGGCGGACAGCCCAGGTACTCCAGCAGCTCGCGGATGCTGTGCGACCGGGCGGCGGCCTCGGCGAGGCGCTCCCTGGAGTAGTACCGCCGCTCCCGGGGCCGGAGGGGCTCGTCCTCGAAGTGGGATGTGTCGATGCCGTAGTGGGCCAGCCTGGCGCGCAGATACCTCCGCGGCCTGCCGGCGAGGGGCGTCCCCAGGCGGCGCATCAGGTCCACGAGGCTGGAGGACGAGGCGGCCGTCCGGGCCAGCAGGTCCCGTGTGTACCGGGGCGTGCTCATCCCGCCGTCCTCCGCCGGCGGCCGCGGTACGTGTCGGTGACGGCGTGGCAGTTGGGGCACAGCAACCGCAGGTTGTCCGGGCGGTTGTCCCACCAGTCCCCGTTGACGTGGTCGACTTCGAGCCGCAGGGGCCGCCCGTTCCACTCCGGCCCCGTGCCGCACATCGCGCAGCGCTCGGGCACTCCCATTGCGAGCAGCGCCCGCCGGAGGCGCCTGCCGGGCACCCGGCCGCCGTCCGGCGACCTGAGAGCCAGGACCGGCCCCCGCGAGGCCCGCTGCCCGGGCCGCCGGACCGCGCTGAAATGCGAGGTGTCGATGCCGAGCGCCGCGATGCGGCGGCTGATGTGGGCGTGGTTGCCGCCCACCGGACTGAGGCCGAGGCACCGCAGGACCTCTCCGACGCTGGAGGAGCCGGCGACGGCCCGCCTCAGGGCCTCCTCCGTGTGCCGGGCCCAGCCGGTGCGGAAGTGCGAGGTGTCCACGCCCGCCTCGGCCATCCTCCGCCGCAGGTAGCGACGGCTGCCCGGTGTCGGCGTCCCACCGCACCAGCGCACCGCCGCGTCCCAGTCGTCCGTCCCCCGGGCCGCCTCGGCAAGCAGCTCCGGGGTGTACCTGGCCCTCATGCGTGTCCCTCCCCGTCCGGCCGTCTGTTCGTGGCCTCGTACGGGGTAACGAACCGCTTATCGGACGGTCACGTCCGATAAGCGGAACGGCCCGTACCGCCGGGGTGGGGGCGGTGCGGGCCGTTCGGGTGGGGCGGGGGAGCGGGGTCAGATGCCCAGGTCCTTGATGATCTTGGCTACGTGGCCGGTGGCCTTGACGTTGTACAGGGCGCGCTCGACCTTGCCGTCCTCGTCGACGACGACCGTCGAGCGGATGACGCCCGTCACGGTCTTGCCGTAGAGCTTCTTCTCGCCGTACGCGCCGTACGCCTCCAGGACTTTCTTCTCCGGGTCGCCGACCAGGGTGACCTTGAGGTCCTCCTTGTCGCGGAACTTCGCCAGCTTCTCCGGCTTGTCCGGCGACACGCCGATGACGTCGTAACCGGCGTCCGCGAGGAGCTCCAGGTTGTCGGTGAAGTCGCAGGCCTGCTTGGTGCAGCCGGGGGTGAGGGCCGCCGGGTAGAAGTAGACGATGACCTTGCGGCCCTTGTGGTCCGCGAGCGAGATCTCGTTGCCGTCGGCGTCGGGCAGGGTGAAGGCGGGGGCGGTGTCGCCGGGCTGCAGTCGCTCGCTCATGGCTGTGGCTCTCCTCGGGGCGGGTGCGGGCGGGTACCCGACCGAGCCTAATGGGGGTCTGGGACAGCCCCGGGCCGGTCGAGCTGACAAACTGTCCATGACGAAGCGAACCGGAGATCCACGACCACCAACGGAGGCAGCTCGGTGTCGGACGCCAGGACCCCCGCGCAGATCGAGGCGGACATCGTCCGCCGGCGCGAGCAGCTCGCCGTCACGCTCGACGAGATCGGCGTACGGATGCACCCGAAGACGATCATCGGCGACGCGAAGGCGAAGGTGGCGTCGACCGTCGACGAGACGGCCGGCCGGGCGTTCGTCGCGGTGAACCGGATGGTGACCGATGTCCGGACCCGGTTCGTGGACGAGCAGGGCGCGCCGCGTCTGGAGCGGGTGGTGCCGGTGGCGCTGCTCGCGGTGGGGGTGATCGGTCTGCTGGCCGCGTCGTCGTCGCGCAGGCGGAAGCACTGAGGTTCCGGGCCCCTCGGGCGGGGTGCGGGGTCCGGGGCAGGTAAGTTCGTGGGGTGAGCGAGAACACCCACGACAAGTTGCCCATCCGGATGCTGCACGACCGGGTGCTGGTCCGGTCCGACGTTCCCGAGGGCGAGCGGCGCTCGGGAGGCGGCATCCTCATTCCCGCGACGGCGGCGGTGGGCCGGAGGCTGGCCTGGGCCGAGGTGGTCGCGGTCGGTCAGAACGTCCGTACCGTGGAGCCCGGTGACCGGGTGCTGTACGACCCGGAGGACCGTGCCGAGGTGGAGGTGCGGGGCGTGGCGTATGTGCTGATGCGCGAGCGCGATCTGCACGCGGTGGCCGCGGACCGTTTCGAGGGCTCCGAGGATTCGACGGGGCTGTATCTCTGACCTCCTCGGCGGCGGGTGCCCTGCGGCGGTTGCTACCGTGGAGGGCACCCGACGAGACGCGCCGTACCGGGGCAAGGCAAAGACGACGCACACCGTGAGTTTCCTGTCGGAGGGTGTGTCGTCATGGCCTGGGTTCTGCTGATCGTCGCCGGTCTGCTGGAGGTCGGCTGGTCGGTCGGGATGAAGTACACGGACGGGTTCACGCGGCTGTGGCCGAGTGTGGCGACCTGTCTGGGGATCGTGGCGAGCATGGTGCTGCTGGCGCAGGCGGCGAGGACGCTGCCGATCGGCACGGCGTACGGGGTGTGGGTCGGTATCGGCGCGGCCGGCGCGGCGGTGGTGGGGATGGTGGTGCTGGGTGAGCCGGTGACCGCCGCCCGGATCTTCTTCGTGTGTCTGCTGCTGGTGGCGGTGGTGGGGCTCAAGGCCACGTCGGGCCATTGAGCCCCCGTCTGCGGTGGGGCCCCGCGGGTCGGTGGCGGCGTGGGCCCGGTGCCTCGCGGTCATGGGCGGCGTGGGCCGGGCGCCTCGCGGGTCATTCGATGATCTGGATGCCGTCGCCGGTCGTGCTCTCGGCGCCCGCCTCCTCGGTGAGGTCCTCCGGTTCGCGTCCTTCCCGGATCTCGGCGCCTTTGGGGATCCGCAGGTCGAAGTCGCGGGCGGGGGTGCCGTCCAGGGCGGTGCCGGTGTAGTGGGCCCATACTTCGGCGGGGGCGCCGCCGCCGTTGATGCGGGCCATGCCGAGCGCGCCGTACAGGGGTTTTTGCGCGCCCGTCTTGGGGTCCTGGCCCATGAGGGCGACGACGGTGGCCAGGTCGGGGGTGTATCCGGCGAACCAGGCGGCCTTGTCGTCCTCGGCGGTGCCGGTCTTGCCGGCGGCGGGGCGGCCGACGGCGCGGGCGGCGGTGCCGGTGCCGCCTTCGACGACGCCGCGCAGGACGGCGGTGGTGGTGTCGGCGGCTTCGCGGCTGACGGCCTGCCGGGTGCCCGATCCTGCGGCGGGCAGGGGCAGTGCGCGGTCGCCTGCCGGGTCGATGCGTTCGACCTTCTCGACGAGGGAGTAGAGGCCGCGCCTGCCGTGGTTGGCGAGGGTGGCGTAGGCCTCGGCCATGTCGAGGACGCTGGCGGTGGCGGGGCCGAGCGCGATGGACGGTGAGGGGGTGAGGTCGGGGGTGTCGGCGGGCAGGCCCAGCGCGATGGCGGTGCGGCGGACCTTCTTGGGGCCGACGTCGACGGCGAGCTGGGCGTAGACGGCGTTCACGGAGCGGTCGGTGGCGGTGTGGAGGGGGATGCCGCCGTAGGAGACGTCGTCCTCGTTGGCGGGGGCGTAGGCCTTGCCGGTCCAGCCTTGCACGGGGCGTTTGTTGGTGCCGTCGTAGACGGTGTTGGGGGTGATGGCCTCGCCGTTCTGCGTGGTGGCGCCGTGGGCGACGGCGGAGGCGAGGACGAACGGTTTGAAGGTGGAGCCGACCTGGTAGTCGCGGCGGGTGGCGTTGTTGACGTACTGGCGGGTGTAGTCGACGCCGCCGTAGAGGGCGACGACCTTGCCGGTGGCGGGTTCGATGGAGGCGCCGCCGACGCGGACGTACCGGTCGGCGGGGTTGTTCGCGGGGTCGAGGCGGTCGAGGACCTGCTGTCGTACGGCCTCGGTGAAGGCGTCCATGCGGTCTTTGCGCAGGGTGGTGGTGATGCGGTAGCCGCCGGCGGCGATGGCCTTCTCGGAGAGGATGCCGTGGCGGGCGAGGAAGGAGTTGACGGCCTGGACGGCGTAGCCGCGCTGGCCGGAGAGTCCGGCGCTGGGGCGGGCGGGCAGGACGTCGGGGAAGCGGAGTGCGGCGCGCTGGGCGCGGGGGAGCCAGCCCTCCTGGACCATGGCGTCGAGGACGTAGTTCCAGCGGGCCTGGGCGCGGGCGCGGTTGGCGGGGCGGGCGCCGACGTCGTAGGCGCTGGGGGCGTTGAGGAGGGAGGCGAGGTAGGCGCTCTCGGCGGTGTCGAGTTCGTCGACGTCCTTGCCGTAGTAGGCCTGGGCGGCGGCCTGGGCACCGTAGGCGTTGCGGCCGTAGTAGCTGGTGTTGAGGTAGCCCTGGAGGATGTGCTCCTTGGAGGTGGCGCGGTCCAGTTTGATGGCGATGAAGAACTCCTTCACCTTGCGGGTGACGGTGCGTTCCTGGCCGAGGTAGTAGTTCTTGACGTACTGCTGGGTGATGGTGGAGCCGCCCTGGGTGCCCTTGCCGGTGAGGGTGTTCCAGGAGGCGCGGAGCATGGCGCCGGGGTCGACTCCCGGTTCGGTGTAGAAGTCGCGGTCCTCGGCGGCGAGTACGGCCTGGCGGAGGGCGCGGGGCATGCGGGAGAGGGGGACGCTCTCGCGGTTGACGCGGCCGCCCTGGGCGAGGGGGCTGCCGTCGGCGTAGAGGTAGACGTTGGCCTGTGCGGTCGCGGTGGCGTTGGCGGGCGGGATCTCGATCAGGTGGTAGCCGGCGAGGAAGCCGCCGCCGAGGAGGACGACGAGGAGGAGCAGGCCGCCGAGGACCATGCGCCAGGTGGGGAGGGCGCGGCGCCATCCGGTGCGCCGGCGCCGGGGCTTCCCGGCGTTCTCGGGGGTGGTGCGGGTGTCGGTGGGGGCGGGCGGGGTGTCGGTGGCGCCCTGGTCGTGGACGGTGGGGTCACGGGGCTGCCAGCCCCGGTCCGGCTCGGCGGGGGGCTGCGGCGGGGCGTCGCTCACTGGTTCTCCGGCACGGTCGCGGTCATGGTCGTGATCACTGTCCGAATTGTGATGTTTTATCACTCTGCTTCATAGTGCACCGCGCCGGTCGCCGATCCGCGTATCCCGGCTCGGACCACCCGTTTCCCCGCACCCGTGTGGGTCCGCGCGCTTCCGGCCGCGCTTTGGGCGGTGCCTTCGGCGGGGAAACCGGCCGCGCCCTCGTCGCGGCCTTCGGCGGGAAAACCGGTCGCGTGTCCGGCGCGCGGCTCGCTAGGCTGCCCGGCTTTGACGGAACGCCGGGCGCGCGCCTGGCGGGTGACGGAGGAGGTGGTGTCATGCGGCTCTACTGGGCCGTGCTGACCGGTGGTTTCCGCCGCCATGCCACCTACCGGGTGGCCACCGCGGCGGGTGTCTTCACCAACACCGTCTTCGGCTTCATCCTGGCGTTCACCTATATGGCCCTGTGGGACGAGCGTCCGCGTCTCGGCGGCTACGACCTGGCGGAGGCGCTCGCGTTCGTCTGGCTCGGGCAGGCCCTGCTCGCCGCGACCTCGCTGATGGGCGGCGGGTTCGAGGACGAGCTGATCGAGCGCGTCAAGACCGGTGACATCGCCGTGGACCTCTACCGGCCGGCCGACCTCCAGATGTGGTGGTTCTCCGCGAACCTGGGGCGCGCCGCGTTCCAGCTGCTCGGCCGCGGGGTCGTCCCGATGGCGGTGGGCGCGCTCGCCTTCGACATCGCGCTGCCCGGCAACCCGCTGACCTGGCCGGCGTTCCTGCTGTCGGTGCTGCTCGGCGTCGTCGTGAGCTTCGGCGTCTGGTACCTGGTCGCGCTGTCGGTGTTCTGGGTGCTCGACGGGGCCGGGGTGGTGCAGGCGGCGTGGCTGTCGGGGATGTTCTTCTCCGGGATGCTGCTGCCGCTGACCGTCTTCCCCGGCGCGCTCGGCGAGGTCGCGCGGATGCTGCCGTGGGCGTCGATGCTCCAGGTGCCGGCCGACGTGTTCCTGGAGAAGCGGACCGGCTGGGGGCTGCTGGAGGCGTACGGATTCCAGGCGGGCTGGGCGGTGGTGCTGCTGGCCGCGGGCCGCGCCCTCCAGGCCGCCGCGACCCGGCGGGTGGTGGTGCAGGGTGGCTAGCCCACCGGCCGTGGAACGGGACGGCGGCGCGCGCGGGGCGGCCGGCGCGGGGGCGTACGCGGGCGTGCCGGAGGCCGGGCGCGCCGCGCGGGCCGTGGCGGGGCTGCGCGCGTACGGCCTGATCGCCGCCATGTGGATCCGCTCCACGATGACGTACCGCTTCTCGTTCGCGGTCACGCTGCTGTCCAACCTGGCGGTGAACTTCTTCGACTTCGTCGTGATCCTGATGATGTTCGGCCATGTGCGGGGCCTGGGCGGATTCGCCTTCGGCGAGGTGGCGTTCCTGTACGGGACGACGAGCACCGCGTTCGGGCTCGCCGACTTGGTGATGGGCCAGGTGGGGAAGGTGGGGCGGCGGGTGCGGGACGGCACGTTCGACACGTTCCTGGTGCGCCCGGTGCCGGTCTTCGCGCAGGTGGCGGCCGACCGGTTCGCGCTGCGGCGCCTGGGGCGGCTGTTGCAGGGGCTGCTGGTGCTGGTGTGGTCCCTGGTGGTGCTGGAGGGTGTGGACTGGACGGTGCTGAAGGCGGCGATGGTGCCGCTGATGGTGCTGACGGGCGCGCTGATCTTCGGGTCGCTGATGACGGCCGGGGCGGCGTTCCAGTTCTGGGCGCAGGACGGTGCCGAGGTCGCCAACTCGTTCACCTACGGCGGCAACACCCTCCTCCAGTACCCGCCGTCCATCTTCGCCGGCGAGCTGGTGCGGGGTGTGGTGTACGTCGTGCCGCTGGCGTTCGTCAACTGGGTGCCCGCGCTGTACGTGCTGGGCCGCGAGGCGCCGGCCGGGCTGCCGCCGTGGGCGGCCTTCGCCTCCCCGCTGGTGGCCGCGGTGTGCGTGGCGCTGGCGGGGCTCCTGTGGCGCGTGGGCATCCGTTCGTACCGGAGCACGGGGAGCTGACACATGACGACGACCGAACCGGGGCCCGCGGAGCCGGGGCCCGCCGAGCCGGACCGTGCCGCGCCGGGGCCCGCGGAGCCGGGGTCTGCCGGGTCGGACCGTGCCGCGCCGGGGCCCGCCGGGCCGCCGGGTGGAGACCGGGACTTCATCGCACTCGACGGCGTCGAGAAGGTCTTCGACGTGCGCCGCCGCGTCGGGCCGCTGCGCCGCGAGAAGCGGCAGGTGCGGGCCGTCGACGGGCTGACCTTCCGCGTGGCGCGCGGCGAGGTGGTCGGCTACATCGGCCCGAACGGCGCCGGCAAGTCCACCACCATCAAGATGCTCACCGGCATCCTCACGCCCAGCGGCGGCCGGCTGCGGGTGGCGGGCATCGACCCGGCGCGGGAGCGGACCCGGCTGGCCCGCCGCATCGGCGTGGTGTTCGGGCAGCGGACGACGCTCTGGTGGGACCTGCCGCTGCGGGACTCCTACCGGCTGGTGCACCGCATGTACCGGGTGCCCGACGCGCGGTTCCGGGAGAACCTGGACCGGTGCGTCGAACTCCTCGGCCTCGCCGACCTGCTGGACGTGCCCGTACGGCAGCTGTCGCTGGGGCAGCGGATGCGCGGCGACATCGCGGCGGCGCTGCTCCACGACCCGGACGTGCTGTACCTGGACGAGCCGACGATCGGCCTCGACATCGTGTCGAAGGCGAGGGTCCGGGAGTTCCTGCGCGACCTCAACGCCGAGCGGGGCACGACGGTGCTGCTCACCACCCACGACCTCACCGACATCGAGCAGCTGTGCGGCCGTGTGATGGTCATCGACCACGGGCGGCTGATGTACGACGGGACGCTGGCCGGGCTGCACGAGGCGGGCGCGGGGGAGCGGACGCTCGTGGTCGACCTGGAGCGGGAACTGCCGCCCATCGAGGTGGCCGGCACCCGCGTCGTACGGGTGGAGGGGCCCCGGCAGTGGCTGGCGTTCCCCGCGTCGGCGTCGGCGGCGCCGCTGGTCGCGCAGGTCGCGGGGGCGTACCCGCTGGTCGACCTGTCGGTGCGCGAGCCGGACATCGAGGCGGTCATCGCGAGGATGTACCAGGACCGGCGCCCCGCCTAAGCCGGCCTCCCGGAGGCCCCTTGTCCGCCCCGAGCGCGCCCAAGGGTCTCGCTGCCCGTCGGGCCCGTCCACGCACCGGCCCGCTCCGGCTGATGGGCGGTGTCGGCGTGCGGAAGCCCCGAAAAGGTGAGAAGCCGCCCAAATCCCTGGAAAGGTAGCCTCGCCGGGAACTCGCGGCCCGTTTCGGGAGTACCTGGAGTGGGACAGGGTGGCGGCGCGAGCCCCGAAGCCGACACAGGGCGGAGCGAATGAGCACAACGGGCAGGGAGGCGGCGCGCACGGCGGGCGCCGGCGGCTTCGCGTACACGGCGGAGGACGAGGAGAAGCGCCGGGGGGTGCGCCGGATGAAGGCCACGGCGACGGCGCTGCTGCTGTTCGTCGCCGTGGTGTACGCGCTGGCGACGTGGGCGGGGGCGGCCGGGATCACCGGCTGGCCCGGCTATGTGGCGGCGGCCGCGGAGGCCGGCATGGTGGGCGCGCTGGCCGACTGGTTCGCGGTGACGGCGCTGTTCCGCCGCCCGATGGGCCTGCCCATCCCGCACACGGCGATCATCCCGACGAAGAAGGACCAGCTGGGCGAGTCGCTCGGCACGTTCGTCGGGGAGAACTTCCTGTCGGCCGGTGTCGTACGGACCCGGCTGCACGCCCTGGACGTGGCGGGCCGGCTCGGGGCGTGGCTGTCGGAGCCCGCGCACGCCGACCGGGTGACGGCGGAGCTGTCCACGGCGCTGCGCGGCGCGCTGACCGTGCTGCGGGACGCCGATGTGCAGGCGGTCGTCGGCGAGGCGATCACCCGGCGGGCGGAGGCGGCGGAGATCGCGCCGGGCATCGGCAAGACCCTGGAGCGGATCGTCGCGGACGGGGCGCACCGCCGGGCGGTGGACCTGGTGTGCGCCCGCGCCCACGACTGGCTGGTGACGCACGGGGACTCGGTGATGGACGCCGTGCAGGGCGGGGCGCCGGGGTGGACGCCGCGGTTCGTGGACCGGAAGGTCGGCGAGCGGGTCTACAAGGAGCTGCTGCGGTTCGTCACGGAGATGCGGGACATGCCGGCGCACCCGGCGCGCGGGGCGATCGACCGGTTCCTGGCGGACTTCGCGGCGGACCTCCAGGCGGACACGGACACGCGGGCGCGGGTGGAGCGGCTGAAGTCGGACCTGGTGGCGCGGCCCGAGGTGCAGGACATCATCGCCTCGGCGTGGGGTTCCGTACGGGCGATGATCATGTCCGCGGCGGAGGACGAGCAGAGCGAACTGCGGCAGCGGGCGCGGGCCTCGCTGCTGTCGCTGGGGGCGCGGCTGACGACGGACGCGCAGCTCCAGCGGAAGGTCGAGGGGTGGCTGGAGGACGCGGCGGCGTATGTGGTGACGACCTACCGCACGGAGATCACGTCGTTGATCACCGACACGGTGGCGGGCTGGGACGCGGACCAGACGTCCCGCAAGATCGAGGCGCACATCGGCCGGGACCTGCAGTTCATCCGGATCAACGGCACGGTGGTGGGCGCGCTGGCGGGCCTGCTGATCTACACGGTGTCCCACTCCCTGGGCGGATGACCGGCCCCTGCCGGCCGGCCATCCGCCCAGTACTACGGGGAGGTGCCCCTCAGTACGGACGCGGCGTCCCGTCCGTTCAACGGACCTGTGCGTGTGCAGGGGGCTGGGCGCTCGACGGGCCCCGTCCGTGTGGAGGGGGCCGTGCGCTGGGCGTACGGGCCCGTCCGCCTGTGGGGGCGGGCCGTGCGCTCGACGGGCCGTCAGGAGCGGCGCGTGACGGCCCAGGAGGCGAGGGCCATGCCGCCGGCGGCGGAGAACACCGCGGGCCAGGCGCCGACCTTCTTCGCCAGCGGGTGGGACCCGGCGAACGCGGCGACGTAGGCGGCGCTCAGCCCGGCCGCGGCGAGGTTGCCGCTGCTGCGCCGCCACTCGCGCGCCGCGACGGCCCCGGCGGCGGCCAGCGCGACCCCGCCGAGCGGCCGCTTCTTGGTCCACCGGGCGACCCCGTAACCCCCGACAAGCCCACTCGCGGCCACGACCGCCACCGGAACCCTGCCCATGTGAAAACCCTCCTGCCACATCAACAACACCCCGAGGCTAACCCGCCGGACCGCACGCGGGGCGCGCGGGCGGCGCGGGGCGCGGCGGATGCGGCCGGGGCCGTCGCACCCGGGGTGCGGAGCGTGGCGCGGGGCCCGGCTCACGACTCGCAGCCGACGCCGTCCCCGTCGCGGTCGAGGTGGCGGCCGTAGCCGGGGTCGCCCAGGCGGACGGGCGCGGCGCCGGCCGCCCTGGCCGCGGAGCAGTTGGCGTAGTACGCGCTGCCGCCGCCGTCCCCGCCTCCGGAGGAGACGCTGCCGCCGTCACCGGAGTCGTCGCCGCTGTCGGCGGCCCGGGTGACCGTGGCGGTGGCCGTCACGGTGGCCGTCGCCGTGGTGGTGACGGTGACCGTCGGCGCGGGCGCGGCGGAGGCGGAGGGCGTGGCGGTGACGGTGGCCGTGGCGGTCACCGTGGCGGCGGGGGCCGGCTTGGTCCTCGCCGCAGGTTCGCCGTCGCCGCCGTCGCCCATCGCGCCGCAGCCGCCGCCGATCAGCAGCAGGAGCAGCCCGCCGCCCCACACGCGCTTCATCCGGTGCAGCGGCCGCTGCGTGCCGGGCGCCTGGGGCTGCGGCTGGTACGGGGGCTGGGGCTGGTACGGGTTGCTCATGGGCACATGTCTCCCTCGCGCGCACGGACTGGGATGCGTGGGGGGACGGTCGGCCAGCCGACGGTGGTTCAGGATGAAACTACTGCACGCGAAGAGTGAAGAAAAGGTGAAGCCCGATTCCGGTCACTACAGCTGGGCCTTGCCGTGGCAGTCGGCGTACGGGAGGTCCGAGCCGCACCAGCAGGGGGAGGTGCGGGGCGGCGGCCAGGGGAGGGCGCGGCCCCGGGCGGCGAGCGTCGTGGCGTACTGGGGGAGCAGCGCCGCGTTGGACGGCGACGCGCCCTCGGACGCGGCGAACGCCTCGTACGACGGGACCGTGCCCCGCACGATGCCCAGGTTCCGGGTGCCCGCGGCGGCCAGTTCGCGCAGGGACGCCTCCAGGTCCGTCAGGTGCGCCTCGTGCGTCGGGTACTCCGCCTCCAGCTCCGGGTAGGCCTCCAGCAGCTCGGCCAGCTCCTCGCGCGGCCACAGCAGCACCGCCACCGGGAACGGCCGCGACAGGGCCGTGCGGTACGCGCCCAGTTCGCTGCGCAGCCGGGCGATCTCCGCCCGCAGCTCCGCCGGGTCCGACGAGCCCAGCGCCCAGGTCCGCTTCGGGTCGTGCAGTTCGTCCAGCGGGACCGCCCCCATGTGCAGCCGGTCCGCCAGCACGTCCCAGTCGTCGTGCTCGCGCGCCAGCAGGCGCCGCACCCGGTGCCGGGAGGCGAGCAGCGACTGCGCCGCGTACGGCACCTCCTGCTCGTGCGGCAGCGGCACCAGCGCCCGCGCCGCCGCCGTGAACGTCTCCTCCGACGCCTCCAGCTCGTCGTGCGCCTCCAGCGCCTCGCCGGCGATCTCCCAGGCCGCCGCGTCCGTCGGCGTCGTCGCCCGCAGGCCGTCGATGATGGCGCGGGCCTCCGCCTCGTGTCCGTACTCCCACAGGTTCGCCGCCTTCAGCGCCCGCACCAGGTGCGGGTTCTCCGGCTCCGGGGGCGTGGACAGCAGCGTGTCGTACAGCGCCGTCGCGCGGGCGCGGTCCCCGGCCAGCTCCAGGTGCGCGGCCGCCCGCAGGAGCAGCGGCTCGCGGTCCCCGGGGTACTGTTCCGCGGTGCGCAGCAGGCGCTCGGCTTCGTTGGTGTGGTCGGCAGGCGTGTCGAGGCGCATGGTCACCACCGTACTGCCGTACGACCCGCCTCCGGCGGGGTTGGGGGCGGACATCCCGCGCACGCGGGGGCACTCGGGCGCCCATCGGGTGAACTCCTGTACGGTGGCGGGGAGAAGAGTCACCGGGGACGTACGGAGGGGGAGGTTCGGGTGTACGGGACGTTTCTGCGCCTGCTGCTGCCGCTGCTCCTCGCCGTCGTGCTCCTCGCGGACGGCCCGTCGCTCTCCGCCGTGGCGCTCGCCGCCGCCGCGCTCGTCGCCTGCGCCGTCCTGAGTGCCCGCGCCGTCCCGGCCGTGCCGCCCACGCGGGTGCGCACCGCCCTGCGCGACCGGGATCTGCGCACCGCCTTCCTGCCGCAACGCGACCCCGACGCGTCGGGCCGCCGCCGCCCCAGGGCGCCCGGCCCGCGCCCCTCGGCGGCGGTCGCGGTCCTCTGACGGCTCCGGGTCGTCCGACGGCCCCGGCTGCGACGGCTCCCGGTCGTCCGACAGTCCCGGTCGTCCGACGGTCCCGGTCCTTCGACGGCTCCGGGGCCTGTGACGGTCCCGGTCCTCTGACGGCTCCGGGTCGTCCGACGATGGGCTGATCAGGCTCGCGGGGTGAGGTCTCTCCCCGCGCCCGCACCCCCCGCATCGCCGCCACGCCGTGTGTTCCTCGCTCCGGCCCTGCCGTCGCACCGCCGACGGCACGACGACTCAGGGGTCTTCCTTGTCCGCATGCGTGGCCTTCTTCACGTGGCTCTCCGGGATCGTCCCGGCTCCCGCCGCGATCGTCCTGCTCACCGTCCTCGTCCGTACCGCGCTCCTGCCGCTCGCCGTCGCCGCCGCACGCGGCCAGCGGGCCCGCGCCCGGCTCGCCCCGCAGGTCGCCGCGTTGCGGAAGAAGTACGCCAGGGACCCGGACCGCCTCCAGCGGGCCGTGCTCGAACTGCACGCCCGCGAGCAGGTGTCCCCGCTCGCCGGGTGCCTGCCCGGCCTGCTCCAGGTCCCGGTCTTCTTCCTGCTGTACCACCTGTTCACCCGCGACGAGCTGTCCGGTCACGCCCTGCTGGGCGCCCTGCTGGGCGGCCGGTGGGCCGACGCCCTCGCGCAGGGCGGCCCGCTGGGGCCGGCCGGGCTCGTGTACGCGGCGCTGTTCGCGCTCGTCGCCGCCGTCGCCACGTACACCTACCGCAGCACCCGGGCCCAGATGGGCGCCCTGGGGACCGAGCCGGCGGCGCCCGGCCTGGGCGCGCTGTTCCGGGTGATGCCGTTCATGTCGTTCGCGACGCTCGTGACCGTCGCCGTCGTGCCGCTGGCGGCCGCGCTGTACGTGGTGACCAGCACCACGTGGAGCGCCGCCGAGCGCGCCGTACTGCACCGGCCCGAGCGCGGACGGGACGAGGCGGGCACGACCGGGCGGCGGTCCAGTACGTGAACACGGGCTTGCCGGGTGACCTCCGCTCTTGGAGGATCGACCAATCCGACGATGGCCGCACCCCATCGGCCGGGGCTCACCTCGACCACCAGGGAGAGAGACCATGAAGCTGTTGCGCGTCGGACCGGCGGGCGCCGAGCGGCCCGCCCTGCTCGACCAGCACGGCACCCTCCGCGACCTTTCCGCCCTCGTCACGGACGTCGACGCGGCCCTGCTCTCCGACGGGGCCGCGCTGGACCGCCTGCGGGCGGCGGCCGGTGCGGGCGTCCTTCCGCCGCTGGACGGCGCGGGCCTGCGGATAGGCCCGCCCGTCGCCAGGATCGGCAAGGTCGTGTGCATCGGGCTGAACTACCACGACCACGCGCGGGAGGCCGGAGCCGAACCGCCCGCCGAGCCCGTCGTCTTCCTGAAGGCCCCCGACACCGTCGTCGGGCCGGACGACACGGTCCTCGTGCCGCGCGGCAGCCGCAAGACGGACTGGGAGGTCGAACTGGCCGTCGTCATCGGCCGCACCGCCCGCTACCTGGAGTCGGCGGAGGACGCCCTCGCGCATGTCGCCGGGTACGCGGTGGCGCACGACGTGTCGGAGCGGGAGTTCCAGATCGAGCGCGGCGGCACCTGGGACAAGGGCAAGAACTGCGAGACGTTCAACCCCCTCGGCCCCTGGCTCGTCACCGCCGACGAGGTGCCCGACCCGCAGGACCTGCGGCTGCGCCTGTGGGTGAACGGGGAGCTGCGGCAGGACGGCAGCACGGCCGACCAAATCTTCCCGGTCGGGGAGGTCGTCCGCTACCTCAGCCACTTCATGACGCTCCATCCCGGTGACGTCGTCAACACCGGCACGCCCGCCGGCGTCGCCATGGGCCACCCGGACCCGAAGCCCTACCTGCGCGCCGGAGACGTGGTGGAACTGGAGATCGACGGCCTGGGACGCCAGCGGCAGGAGCTGAAGGACGCATAGGCCGGGAGGGCGCACAGGGCGGGCAGGACGCGCGGGCGTAGGGCGCGATGAGGGGGGAGGAGGGCGGCGGCAGGCGGTACGCCGAACGCCGCCCGCCGCCGCCCGGCCGCTCACCGCCGGGCCGCCCCGCCCCTTACGCCAGGTCCACCGCCACGCCCTCGCGGGCCGAGCGGCGGGCCGCCTCCAGGACGTCCAGGGCCGCCGCGGCCTGCTCGGCGGTGACCGGCGGGGGCGTGCCGTCGCGCAGGGCGGCCGCCACCGCCGCGTAGTACGCCGGGTAGTCACCCGGCAGGGACGGCACCGGCCGCCCGCCGCCCGTCACCGGCGACTCGCCCGCCCCGATCCGCCCCCACAGCTCCTCGGGCTCCACGCCCCACGGCTCCCCGGGGACCGGCCGCTCGCCCGCGCGCAGCGCCGCCTCCTGCGGGTCGAGGCCGTACGTGACGAAACCGGCCCGCTCGCCCAGCACCCGGAAGCGCGGGCCCAGCTGGGGCGCCGTCGCGCTGACGTACAGGTGGGAGCGGACCCCGCCCGCGTGGGTGACCGCGATGAACGTGTCGTCGTCCGCCTCGGCGCCCGGCCGCCGTACGTCCGCCTCCGCGTACACCCGCACCGCCGGGCCGAACAGCACCAGCGCCTGGTCCACCAGGTGGCTGCCCAGGTCGTACAGGAGCCCGCCGATCTCCTCCGGGGCGCCCGACTCGCGCCAGCCGCCCTTCGGCAGCGGCCGCCACCGCTCGAAGCGGGACTCGAACCGCCGTACGCCGCCCAGCTCCCCGCTCTCCAGCAGGGCGCGCAGCGTCAGGAAGTCGCTGTCCCAGCGGCGGTTCTGGAACACCGAGAACAGCAGGCCCTTCTCCGCGGCCAGCGCGCCCAGCGTCCGCGCCTCGGCCGCCGTCCCCGCCACCGGCTTGTCCACCACGACCGGGAGGCCCGCCTCCAGGGCGGCCGTCGCGAGCGGGACGTGCGTCTTGTTGGGGGACGCCACGACGACCAGGTCCAGCTCGCCGGCCCGCGCCCACAGCTCGTCCGGCGACGCGGCGAACCGCACCCCCGGGAACTCGGCGCGGGCCTGCGCGCGCCGCCCCTCGTCCGATGTGACGACCGTGTCGAGCAGCAGGCCGTCGGTCGCGGCGATCAGCGGGGCGTGGAAGACGGAACCGGCCAGGCCGTAGCCGATGAGACCGACGCGCAGCGGGGGCGGGGTGGTCGGAGGAGTGCTCATGCACGCCACTTAAGCAACGCTGTTGCGTTACCGCAAGCCGGGCCGGGAAAATGCCGTACGTGAACCTCTCCGGCCTCCGCAGCCACAACACCGCCCGCGTCCTCGGCCTCCTGCGCGCGGCGGGCGAGGACGGGGTCAGCCGCCTGGAGCTCGCCGAGCGGACCGGCCTCACCCCGCAGGCCGTCAGCAAGATCAGCGCCCGGCTGCGCGCGGAGGGCCTCGCCGCCGACGCCGGGCGCGGGCCGTCCACGGGCGGCAAGCCCCGCACGCTGCTGCGCCTCGTCCCGGACGCCGCGCACGCGGTCGGCCTCCACCTGGACCGGGACCGGCTGACGGCCGTCCTGGTGGACCTGGCGGGCGTGACCGTCGCGGCCCGCACCGCGGCGCTGGACCTGGGCGCCGGCCCCGGCGACGTGCTGGCGGCCGCGGCGGCGGAGGTGGCCGCGCTGCGCGGGGCCGGGGACGCGGGGCTGGGCGCGCCGCGCGAGGACGGGACGGGGGCGTCCGGGGACGGGCCCTCCGGGGCGGAGGCGTCAGGGGCCGGAGCGCTCATGGGGGTGGGCGTGGCCATGCCGGGGCCGCTGGACCACGTGGCCGGGGTGCCACACCGGGTGACCGGCTTCCCCGCGTGGGACGGCTTCCCGCTGCGGGACGCGCTGCGGGACGCCCTCGGGCGGGCCCTGCCCGGCGGGGCGGACGGTCCGCCCGTGGTGCTCGACAAGGACACGAACGCGGCGGCGCTGGCCCTCGCGCTGCGGGAGCCGGGCGCGGGTTCCTTCGCGTACGTCCACGTCGGTACGGGGCTCGGCGCCGGTCTCGTCCTCGGCGGCGCGCTGTACCGGGGCGCGCGGACCGGCGCGGGCGAGTTCGGGCACCAGACGGTGCAGCTCGACGGGCCGCCCTGCGGATGCGGCGGGCGCGGCTGCCTGGAGGCCCTGTGCCTGGCCGCCGTCGCGCGCGGCGACCTCGACGGCGCGGCCCGCGTCCTGGGCGTGGGCGCCGCGAACCTGGCGGGGCTGCTGGACATCGACCGGCTCCTGCTGGGCGGCCGGGTGGTGGCGTCGGCGCCGGAGCGGTTCGTACGGGGCGTGGGCGCCGCGCTGGCCGGGCGCGCCCGGCGGACCGGTGAGCCCCCGGTGCCCGCCGCGCCCGCGCCGGGCGGCCCCCACCTGGTGGCGGAGGGCGCGGCGCAACTGGTGCTGGCCCCCGTGTTCGGCGTCTGAACGGCCCGGCCGGGCGGCGCGCTCCGGGGCCGTACGTGCCGGGCGGGGGCGGTGCCTGGTCCGTTCGGGCGGAACGCGCCGTACGGGCGGGGCGGCGCGCCGCGCGGGTGGAAGGCCCTCCGGAGACGACCGCCCGGCGAGCAGCGGAGGCAGTCCCATGCGCGTGCGTACCGCTCTGGCCGCCCCCGCGGCACTGGCCGTCCTCGCCTCCCCGTACCCGCCGCTGCTCACCGCCCACGCGGCGCCGGGGCCCACGGCCGTCGCCCCCACCTGCGGCGACCCGGCAGCGGCGGTCTTCCCGATCCGCACCCGCATCGCCGGCGGCCCCGCCGAGTACCGGGCCGGCGCCGCGCCCCGCACCTGGTACGTGGAGCTGACCAACACGACGCGGCGGACCTGCCGCACCATCCACCCCGTCATCGTCCTCGCCGACCGGTCGGGCGCGCTGGCCCCGGAAGCGGTGCGCCTCGCGTTCGCCACCGCGCCGGGAGCCGCCGTGCGCCCCGTGCGGATGGAGCCCACCGACCACCGGGAGCTGGTGGGCGTCCTGGACGACGCCGGCGACCGGGCCTTCACCGGGTTCACCGTCCCGGCGAACGGCACGGTCCGCGTCCCGGTCAGCCTCGCGTTCACGGCGGCCGCCCGCCCCGACCGGGTGACGGCGACGGCCGCGGTGGTGCAGCGCCGGGGCGACGACGGCGACTGGGTCGGCACGTCGGCCCCGTACGCGTTCACGGTGACCGCCCCCGCCGGACCCGAGGAGACCGCCCGCCCGGACCCGCCGCGCCACGAACCGTCACCCGGTCCTGTCCGGTCCGCCGCGCCCCCGGACGCCACCGTGTCCGGCCCCGCCCGCACCCCCGGGCCCGCCGCTCCCGCGACCATCCCGGCGCCGGCCTCCGACGCGCCGGAGGAACTGGCCGGCACGGGCCGCCGCCGCGCCCCGCACCTCGTCCCCCTCGCGGCCGCGGCCGCCGCCTGCCTGGCCGTCGGCGCCGCCGCCGTCACCCTGACCCGCCGCCGCCCATGACCCGCGGGCCCCGCGGCCCGTGACCCGGGGTCCCGCGGCCCGCAGCCGCCGACCCGGCGGCCCGCGCCCCGAGCACCTCGCCGTCTGGTGTTCATCTGCGTCTGGCAGCATCCCCGCCGTGGATCATCCGAGTTATCCGGCACCCGGCGCGCCCGTGCGGGACGGAGTGCCCGAGCACGGGCGGGTGCCGAAGTACTACGCGGTCAAGGCGCACGTCGCGCGGCTCGTCGAGGAACTGGGGGAGGGCGGCGCGCTGCCGGCCGAGCGGGACCTCGCCGTGCGGTACGAGGTGTCGCGGGAGACCGTGCGGCAGGCGCTGCGGGAACTGCTGCTGGAGGGGCGGCTGCGGCGGCAGGGGCGCGGGACGGTCGTCGCCGGTCCCAAGCTGGAGCAGCCGCTCGCCCTGGCCAGCTACACCGAGGGCGTACGGCGGCAGGGGCGCAGGCCCGGGCGGCGGCTGGTGACGCTGGAGCGGTTCGCCGCGCCCGCGCCGCTCGCCGCGGACCTGGGGCTCGCCGAGGGGGACGCCGTCTGGCACATGGAGCGCGTCCTGCTCGCCGACGACGAGCGGGTCGGCCTGGAGAGCACGTACGTGGCGGTCGCCCGGGCGCCCCGGCTGCGGGACGAGTTCGACCCGGACTCGTCGTTCTACGCGTACCTGCGGGACCGCCTCGGGACGGTCTTCGGGGACGCGGACGAGCGGATCGAGACCGTCCTCGCCACCCCGCGCGAGGCGCTGCTCATCGGCACCCCGCCCGCGCTGCCCATGCTGCTGCTGCACCGGCTGTCCCGCGACACCGGGGGCCGCCCCCTGGAGCGCGTCCGCAGCCTCTACCGGGGCGACCGGTTCAGCTTCACCACCCGCCTGGGATGAGGCCGGGGGCCGCGCGGCCCGCCTCCCGCACGCCTGAATCCGGGAGCCCCGGAGGCCCGGAATCCGGGGGCCCTGAGGCGTCCGGAGTCCCCCGAAAGCCGGAAACGCCACGCCATATGACCCACCCTCAAGTCACGGAAAGGTAACGGGTCTAGGCCAAGTTTGGCGGCTCGTTCACCGGTCCGACGCCCCGCCGACCCGGCGAGGTCACCCGTCGGCACGACCGTTTCGGGCGTGACAGCGAAGGCAACCAAGAAGGTCGTCGTCGTCGGCGCGGGCGTGCTGGGCACCATGCACGCCTGGCACGCCGTCGAGCGGGGCCACGACGTCGTCCACATCGAGCGCGAGAGCGAGGCGCGCGGCGCCTCCCTCCGCAACTTCGGCCAGATCTGGGTGAGCGGCCGCGCGGCCGGCGAGGAGCTGGACACCGCCCTGCGCGCCCGTGAGCTGTGGGAGCGCGTCGGCGCCCGCGTGCCGGGCCTCGGGTTCCGCCCGAACGGCTCCCTCACCCCCGTACGCACCGACCTGGAACTCGCCACCGCCGAGGCCGCCGCCGCCCGGCCCGACGCCGCCGCCCGGGGCTTCAAGCTGCTCGGCGCGGAAGAGGCGCGCGCGATCAACCCGGCGCTGCGCGGCGACTTCACCGCCGCCCTGTGGTGCGAGCGGGACGCCGCCGTCGAACCCCGCACCGCCCAACTCGCGCTGCGGCAGGCGCTGCTGGCCACCGGCCGGTACACCTTCCTGCCCGGCAGGGAAGTGCGCGAGGTGGTGGGCGGACACGCCGTCCGCGACGACCACGGCGACACCCACGGCGGCGACGCCGTCGTCCTGTGCACCGGCGCCTGGCTCGGCGGGCTCGTCCGCGAGGTCGCGGGCGACATCCCCGTACGCCGCGTGCGCCTCCAGATGATGCAGACCGCGCCGCTCGGCGAGCCGCTCACCACCTCCGTCGCCGACGCCGACAGCTTCCGCTACTACCCCGCCTACGACTCCGCCGCCCTCGACGCCGGCCAGCCGCAGGAACCCGTCGCCGCCGCCCACCGCATGCAGCTGCTGATGGTGCAGCGCCTCGACGGCGGGCTGACCGTCGGCGACACCCACGAGTACGAGCACCCCTTCGCGTTCGACACCGCCGAGGAGCCGTACGAGCATCTGGCGCGCGTCGTTCAGGGCCTCCTCGGCCGGCCCCTGCCGCCGGTCCGCCGCCGCTGGGCGGGGGTGTACGCGCAGTGCGTCGACACCACCCGCGTCGTCCACCGCCAGCAGGTCCGCGACGGCGTCTGGCTGGTCACCGGGCCCGGCGGGCGCGGCATGACCTGCGCGCCCGCCATCGCGGAGACCACCGCCGACGAACTGAACTGGTGAGGAACCCGATGCCGCAGCTGAACCTCGTCGTCCTGGACATGGCCGGCACCACCGTCGCCGACGGCGGCCTGGTCGAGGACGCCTTCACCGCCGCCGCGCGCCGCCTCGGCGAGGACCCGGCGCCGATGCTCGACCACGTCCGCGCCACCATGGGCGAGTCCAAGATCTCCGTCTTCCGGCACCTCTTCGGCGGCGACGAGGACCGGGCCCGCCGCGCGAACACCGCCTTCGAGGAGGCGTACGCCGAACGGGTCGCCGCCGGGGCCGTCACCCCCGTGCCGGGCGCCGCCGACGCCGTCCGCGCCCTGCGCGAGGCCGGCCGCACCGTCGTCCTCACCACCGGCTTCGCCCGCGTCACCCAGGACGCCCTGCTCGACGCGCTCGGCTGGCGGGACCTCGCCGACCTCGCGCTCTGCCCCGCCGACGCGGGCGGCCGCGGGCGCCCCCACCCCGACCTCGTCCTCACCGCGCTGCTGCGCACCGGTGCCACCGACGACGTCCGCCGGGTCGCGGTCGCCGGTGACACCGCGTACGACATGCTCAGCGGCGTCCGCGCGGGCGCCGGGGTCGTCGCGGGCGTCCTCACCGGCGCCCACGACCGCGACCGGCTCACCGGCGGCGGCGCCACGCACGTCCTGGAGTCCGTCGCCCACCTGCCCGCGCTCCTGGCGGACGTCGAGCGGCGGGCGGCGGGGGAGCACCGGTGAGCGGCATCCGCTTCGACCGGGTCTCCGTCGCGTACGGCGGCACGACCGTCCTGGACTCGCTCGACCTGACCGTCGAGCCGGGCGAGGTGATGGCGCTGCTCGGCCCGTCGGGCTCCGGCAAGACCACCGCGCTGCGCGCCCTCGCCGGGTTCGTCAGGCCCGCCTCCGGGCGGGTCCTCATCGGCGGGCGCGACGTCACGGAGCTGCCGCCCCACCAGCGCGGCATCGGCATGGTCGTGCAGAGCTACGCGCTGTTCCCGCACATGAGGGTCGAGGACAACGTCGCCTTCGGACTGAAGGCGCGGAAGGCGCCCCGCCGCGAGATCGCGGGCCGGGTCGCCGGCGCCCTCGACATGACCGGCATGAGCGCGTACGCCCGCCGCTACCCGCGCGAGCTGTCCGGCGGCCAGCAGCAGCGCGTCGCCATCGCCCGCGCGCTCGCCATCCGCCCCGGCGTGCTGCTGCTCGACGAGCCGCTGTCCGCGCTGGACGCCCGCCTGCGCTCCGGGATGCTCGCCGAACTGGCCCGGTTGCACCGCGAGCTGCCCGACGTGTCGATGCTGTACGTCACCCACGACCAGGTGGAGGCGCTCACCCTGGCCGACCGGGTCGCCGTCATGGACCGGGCCCGCCTGCGGGACTGCGGCACGCCGCGCGAGCTGTACCGGCGCCCCCGTACGGAGTTCACGGCGTCGTTCGTCGGCGACGCGAACCTGCTGCCGGTCACCGTGACCGCCGACGGCACGGGCGTGACGTTCGCGGGCCGGGAGCTGGCGGTGCCGGTGGAGGGCGCCGCGCCGGGCGCCGCCGCGACGCTGTGCGTACGCCCCCACCTGGTCGGCCTCGGGGACGGCCCCAACGCGCTGACGGGCCGCGTCACGGAGGTCCAGTGGCGCGGCGCCACCCACCGTGTGCACCTCGAACTGCCGGACGGCCTGCGGCTGAAGGCCGACGTACGGGAGCTGCGCGACGCGCCGGGCGCGGGCGCGGAGGTCACCGTGCACTTCGCGCCGGAGGACGCGGCGCTCATCCCGGCGGATGTGGCCCCGGAGGCGGTGGCGCAGTCCTCGGCGGAACCCGCCGCCGCGCGCCCGGCGGAGCCGCAGGCCGCACCCGCGCCCGAGGCCGGGCGGCCCCGGAAGCAGTCCGGCGCCGCATCCGTGGCGGAGCCCTCGGCCGAGGTGAGCGCCCATGCCCGCTGACGCCACCGCCACCGCCGCCCTCCCGGAGCCGGCCGCGCTCCCGCGGGCCTTTGCGCGGCTGCCGCGCGCCGTCTGGGCCGTCCCGCCCCTCGCCGTGCTCGGCGTGCTGTTCCTGTACCCGCTGGCCCTCGTCGTACGGGAGTCCCTCGCCCCCGGCGCGTACGCCTCCGTCCTCGCCTCCGAGGCGTTCCGCGACGCGCTCGCCACGACGGTGCTGCTGGCGCTCGGCGCGACCGCCGGATGCCTCGTCCTCGGGTTCGTCCTCGCGCTGATCCTCGCGTTCGTGCCGTTCCCCGGCTCGCGCGCGGTCGCCCGGTTCGTGGACGTGTTCCTCTCCTTCCCCTCCTTCCTCGTCACCCTCGCCCTGCTCTTCCTGTACGGGACGGTGGGCATCGCCAACGGCCTGTGGACCGACGCGACGGGCGACCCGACGGGCCCGTTCCGGTTCCTGACCACCCCGTGGGGCGTCCTCCTCGCGGAGATCACGTACTTCACGCCGTTCGTGATGCGCCCCCTGCTGGCGGCGTTCGCGCAGCTGGACACCGCGCAGCTGGAGGCCGCGTCCTCGCTGGGCGCGCGGCCCGCGCGGATCGTGCGGCGGGTGATCCTGCCGGAGGCGCTGCCCGCGCTCGCGGCCGGCGGCGGACTGGTCCTGGTGCTGTCGCTCAACGAGTTCGGGATCGTCCTGTTCACCGGCGCCAAGGGCGTCACGACCCTGCCGACCCTGATCTACGGCAAGGCGATCCTGGAGTCCGACTACACCGCCGCCTGCGTCGTCGCCGTCGTCAACGTCGCCCTGTCCGTGGGCCTCTACTCCCTGTACCGGGTGGTGAGCCGCCGTGCTGGTGCACACCGCTAGGGGCCGCTGGGCCGCGTGGGCCCTGTTCGCCGTCCTCTTCCTGCCGCTGTTCGCGCTGCCGCTGCTGGTGGTCGCCGCCGCGTCGTTCGCGACGAACTGGTCCGGCGCCCTGCCGTCGGGCCCGACCACCGCGCACTACGCCTCCGCCGTGCGCGGCGAGTCCCTGCGGGCGCTCACCACCAGCCTGGCCACCGCCGCCGCGGCGAGCGTCCTCGCGCTGGTCCTCGGCACCTGGGCGGCGCTCGCCTCCGCGCACCTGCGCCCCCGCGTACGCCGGGTGGTGGACGCGCTGTTCATGCTGCCCGTCGCCGTGCCCTCGGTCGTCGTGGGCCTGGCCGTGCTGGTCGCGTTCTCCCGGCCTCCGCTGTTCCTCAACGGCACGCCGTGGATCGTGCTGGTCGCCCACACCGTGCTCGTCACGGCGTTCGCCCACCAGTCCGTGTCGGCCGCGCTGACCCGTGTGGACCCCGCGTACGAGGAGGCGGCGTCGTCGCTCGGCGCGAGCCCCGCGCACGTGCTGTGGCGGGTCCGGCTGCCGCTGCTGCTGCCGTCGCTGAACGCCGCGGCCGGGCTGTGCTTCGCCCTGTCCATGGGCGAGCTGAGCGCCACGATGATGCTCTATCCGCCGGACTGGCTGCCGCTGCCCGTGCTGGTCTTCACGGCCACCGACCGCGGCTCCCTCTTCACCGGCTCGGCCCTCGCCGTGGTCCTCATGGCGGCCACGCTGCTGGTCCTCGCCGCCCTCTCCCGCCTGCGCACCCGCGCCACCTACCGCTGACCCCGCGCCACCGCCCCTCCCCGCCCCTCCCGGCACACCACCGCCCCCGCGCCCCGGCCGCGCACCGCACGCCCCCCGGGGACCCGCACCCGGCCGTGGCCCGGCCGCGCACCGCACCACCGATCACCAGGAGAGACCGTCATGCCCGCACCCACCGTCCGGAAGGCCGCAGCGGCCGCCGCCACCGCCACCGCCCTCCTCGCCGCGCTCACCGGCTGCTCCGCCTCCGCCGCGTCCGACGAGAACGTCGTCACCGTCTACAGCGCCGACGGCCTCAAGGGCGAGAAGGGCGACGGCTGGTACGACCGGGTCTTCGCGGACTTCACGAAGAAGACCGGCATCAAGGTCGAGTACGTCGAGGGCGGCTCGGGCGAGATGGTGCAGCGCGCCCTGCGCGAGCGCGGCAACACCCAGGCCGACGTCCTGGTCACGCTCCCGCCGTTCATCCAGCAGGCCGACGCCAAGGGCCTCCTCCAGCCGTACACGCCGAAGGGCGCCGCCCACGTCCACGCGGCGGGCAAGTCCCGCACCGGCACCTGGACCGCCGTCGTGAACAACTACTTCGGGTTCGTCCACAACAAGAAGGAGCTGAAGACCCCGCCCACCACCTGGGAGGAGCTGCTCGACCCAAAGTACAAGGACCGCCTGCAGTACTCGACGCCCGGCGTCGCGGGCGACGGGACCGCCGTCGTCATCAAGGCGATGCACGACTTCGGCGGCCAGGCGCCGGCGATGGAGTACCTGCGGAAGCTCCAGGCGAACAACGTCGGCCCGTCGTCGTCCACGTCGAAGCTCGCCCCGAAGGTCGACAAGGGCGAACTGCTCGTCGCCAACGGGGACGTGCAGATGAACTTCGCCCAGTCCCGCTCCATGCCGAACCTGGGCATCTGGTTCCCGGCCCGCGAGGGCGGCAGGCCCACCACGTTCGCCCTCCCGTACGCCGCGGGGCTCGTCGAGGACGCCCCGCACCCGGAGAACGCCAGGAAGCTGCTCGACCACCTCCTCAGCGAGGAGGCGCAGCGGCAGGCCAGCTCCGTCGGCGGTGGCTTCCCGGCCCGTACGGACGTCAAGCCCACCGACGCCAACGCCATCGCGCTCGACCGGCTGATGCGGGACGTGGAGGTCTTCGAACCGGAGTGGGCCGACATCGAGAAGAACCTCACCTCGTACATCGAGGCGTGGAAGACGGCCACCGGAAGCTGAGAGTCCGTCAGTTCTTCACCGTACGGCCCCTGGCGCCCGTCGCGGGCGGGCGCCACGATGACCCGCGCACCCCGCGCCCCTCACGCCGACGCGCCGCGAGCACCACCCGCACCACCCGCACCACCCGCACACGGCACCACCCCTCCCCACCCCGCCCCATCGGCGGCGCAAGCCGTCCACCCACCCACTGACCCGTCCACCCACCCACCCACCCCGCCCGTCCGGACACCACGGAGGTCCCGCCATGCCGACTGCCGGCATACCCCGCCGTACCGTGCTCGCCGCCACCGCGACCACCGCGGCGCTCGCCGCCGCCGGAACCGCCGCCGCCACCGGCACCGCCCACGCGGCCGCCGCGGCCGTGCCCGCGCTGCCGCCCGGCACCAGCCAGGACAAGGTGCTGGTCGTCGGCATGGACGGTCTGCGCCACGACCGCATCGACGCGGCGAACGCCCCGCACCTGAAGGCGATGCGCGCGGCCGGCACGTTCGGTACGTCGCTGCTGTACGCCAACCCCATGGCCGCCACCTCGTCCGGGCCCGGCTGGTCGACCATCACGACCGGCGTGTGGCCCGACAAGCACGGGGTGCGCGACAACACCTTCACGGGCCGGGACTACGCCCGCTACCCGGGCTTCCTGGCGCGCCTGCACCAGGTGCGCCCCGAGCTCTCGCTGTTCGCCGCCGTCGACTGGAAGCCGCTCGACACGTACGGCACGGTCACCGCGGGCGCCGACGCGAAGCTGGTCCTGGACGGCGACCGCGACGGGTACGCCGGCCACGACGAGACCATCACGGCCACGTCCGTCGCCGTCCTGCGCGACCAGAACCCGGACGTGCTGTTCGTGTACCTGGGCAACACCGATGTCGTGGCCCACTCGTACGGAACCGGCCAGCGCTACCTGGACGCGCTCGCCGTGCAGGACGCGCAGCTGGGCCGGATGCTCGCCGCGATCGAGGCGAGGCCGACCCGCGCGTCGGAGCGGTGGACGGTCATCGTGTGCACCGACCACGGCCATGTGGACGCGGGCGGCCACGGCGGCAGCTCCATCGCGGAGCGTTCCACGTTCGTCCTGGCCACGGGCCCGGGCATCGCCGCGGGGGCGCGCCCGCACGACACGCGGCTGGTCGACGTGGCGGCGACGGTCTTCCACCAGCTGGGCGTCGTCCCGGACCCGGCGTGGGGCCTGGACGGCAAGCCGATCCAGGAGCGGTCGACGGACCCGTTCGACTCCCTGTACGGCACGCTGTCCGGCCGTGTGGACGAGACGGGCATCGCCGCGGGCGTCCTCGGCTTCACCCACACACCGCCGAGCGGCTGGTCGGTCGTCGACAACGCGATGGGCACGGGCGGTGTCACCGAGTGGCGCGGCTGGTCGTTCTCCACGGACGACTTCTGGTCCCGCACCCAGCGCGACCAGTGGCGCGAGCTGAACGTCCGCGCCCGCGGGGTGTTCGCCGTCGCGGACTCCGACGAGTGGGACGACAAGACGAACTCGGGCCGCTTCGAGTCGACGCTGGTGACGCCCGCGTACGCGGTGGCCGGGGCGTCCCGCGTGACGCTCGACTTCACCACCCACTACCGCCAGGAGACCGGCCAGACCGCCCAGGTCCTCGCCTCCTTCAACGGCGGCACCCCGACGGTCGTCCGCTCCTACACCTCCGACGTGGTCGCCCAGCCGCAGTCCCTGACGGTGAACGTCCCGCCGGGCGCGACGACGGTCCACTTCCGCTTCCACTACACCGGCTCCAACAACTGGTACTGGGTGGTGGACGGGGTCAAGATCCGGACAACGTGATTACCCTGGGGGCGTCGCCACAGCGCTGTCGCGGCGCCCCCAGCACGCAAGCGGTATCTGTACGGCAGGAGTCCCGCCCCATGGCAGAGCGCAAGCCGATCGAATCCTGGCTGACCGACATGGACGGCGTCCTCATCCACGAGGGCGTGCCGATCCCCGGCGCCGACGCTTTCATCCGGAAGCTGCGGGACCACGAGCGGCCGTTCCTCGTCCTGACCAACAACTCCATCTACACGGCCCGCGACCTGCACGCCCGGCTGTACCGGATGGGGCTGGACGTGCCGGTCGAGAACATCTGGACGTCCGCGCTGGCCACGGCGCAGTTCCTCGACGACCAGCGGCCCGGCGGGACGGCGTACGTCATCGGTGAGGCGGGTCTGACGACGGCGCTGCACGACATCGGGTACGTCCTCACCGACCACGACCCGGACTACGTGGTCCTCGGCGAGACCCGCACCTACAGCTTCGAGGCGCTGACCAAGGCGATCCGGCTCATCAACGGCGGCGCACGGTTCATCTGCACCAACCCCGACGAGACCGGCCCGTCCGCCGAGGGCCCGCTGCCCGCGACCGGGTCCGTCGCCGCGCTGATCACCAAGGCGACCGGCCGCGAGCCGTACTTCGCGGGCAAGCCGAACCCGCTGATGATGCGCACCGGGCTCAACGCCATCGGCGCCCACTCCGAGACCAGCGCCATGATCGGCGACCGGATGGACACCGACGTCCTGGCCGGTCTGGAGGCGGGCATGGAGACCTTCCTCGTGCTCACCGGGCTCACCACCCCGGCGGACGTCGACCGCTACCCCTTCCGGCCGTCGTCGGTGGTGGACTCCATCGCCGATCTGGTCGACCGGGTCTGACCGGACGGGAGACGAGGTCACGGCCCCCTTACCGCCGGTAGGGGGGCCTTTCGGGTGGCCGCTGCGGATGCGGTGGGCGGCGATCCGGGTGAATCTTCCTACGAGGAGGTTCACGATGCGTCCAGGTGTGGTTGCTCTCCGTGCCGCGACGGCGGCCGCCGCCCTCGTCCTCGCCCCGGCCGCCGCCCCCGCCCTGGCGGGCGACCCCGGTGGCGGGCCTTCCGGTGATCCGGTGCGAGGGCGGGTCACGGCGACGGCCACGCCGGGGACCGCCGCGCCGGGCGGTGAGGTGGACGTCCGCGTCGAGGGCTGCGCCGGGCCCGGCGGGACGGTCCGCTCCCCGGTGTTCGTCGCCGACGTGGAGCTGTCCGGCCGTACCGGAGGGGTGCACGGCACCTTGCGCGGCGACACGACCGTGCGCTCCGGCACGGCGCCGGGCTCGTACCCGCTGACCGTCGTCTGCGGCGACCGCACCCACCGCGACGCGGGCCGCCTCCGCGTCGACCCGGCACCGCCGCCCGGCCCCCACGCCCCCGACCGCGCGGGCGGAGGGGGCGCCGCTGTGCACGCCACCGGCCCGCGTGCGGTTACGGGTACGGGGACGGCCGCGGGCGCCGACGTGCCGCGCGCCGCCGGTACGGGTACGGGTGCGAGGAGTACGCATACGGGTGCGGGTACGCATGCCGGCGCGGGTACGGGCGCCGCTGCCGCCGCGCCGCGTGTCGCCGGGCCGGTGGCCAACGCCCCCAGTGTCGCCGGGCCCCTCGCCGAAGCGCCCGGCACCGCAGGACAGGGTCCTGGCACCCGCCACGCCGTCATCGGGCTGGTCCTCGCGGCGGTCGCCGCCGTCGCCGTCGCGGTGCGCACCACGCGCCGCCGCCGCGGCCCGGACGCCGACTGACACGGTGGCGCCACCACGCCCCGCGGCGCCACCACGCCCCGCGGCCCCGAACGCCCCCGAGCACACGAAGAAGCCCCCCGCTTGCGCGAGGGGCTTCCTCCGTCTGTGCGCCGCCAGGGACTCGAACCCCGGACCCGCTGATTAAGAGTCAGCTGCTCTAACCAACTGAGCTAGCGGCGCCTGCTGACCTGCATAACTCTACCCGACGCGGAGGGGTGCTCCCGACCACCCGGGCGTCCGGCAGTCGGGTCGCCCGAGAATTTCCCGGCCCACCGGGCCTGTCGGATGGTCGTTTTTTCCCTTTTGACGGTCAAAATGCCGTATGCACGGAGAGATCTCGTCGAGTGTCGAGGGGAAGAACCGTATGGCCGTTCCTGTCTTCGAGGAGTACGAGCCCGCCGCCGACTGCCCCTGCCCCGGCTGCGCCCGGCGACGGCGGGAGCTCGTGCTGCGCCGTGCCGTACGGGAGGGCGGGCACCCCGCCGCGCACGGCGCGCGGCGCGCACTCGTCCTGTTCACCGCGGCCGGCGTCGTCCTGGGCGGCGGCGCACCCGCCGCGTCCGGCACCGCGCACCCGGCGGGCCCGCCGCACCCCGCGGGGCCGGCCGGGCGCGACACGGACGACGACCCGTCCGGCGACCACCCCCAGGGCGGGACGGCAGGACTGCACGGCCGCCCCCTCGCCGGCCCCGCGGGCGGCTCCCTCGCGCAGGCGCCGCTGCCGAAGGTCACCCGGGCGGAGATCATCGAGCGCGCCGAGCGGTGGGTCGCGGCCAAGGTCCCGTACTCGATGGAGAAGTACTGGTCGGACGGCTACCGCCAGGACTGCTCCGGCTATGTCTCCATGGCGTGGAAGCTGCCCGCCAACGAGTGGACCGGCAGCCTCCACCGCTACGCGGAGAAGATCGCCTGGGCGGACCTCCAGCCGGGCGACATCCTGCTCTTCCACAACCCGGCGAACCCCACCAAGGGCTCCCACGTCACGATCTTCGGCGGCTGGACGGACGACCGGCGCACCCACTACCTGGCGTACGAGCAGACGAAGCCGCACACCCGCAAGCAGGCGACCCCGCTGGCGTACTGGAACAACTCCGACCGGTACGTCGGCTACCGCTACCTCGGCGTCGTCGCCGACGGCACCGCGGGCGGCACGCCCACGGGCGGCTCCCAGCCGGCGACGGCCTTCCCCGGCGCCCGCCACTTCGGCCCCGGCGCGGTGAACGCCCATGTGACCCGGCTCGGCCGGATGCTCGTGCAGCGCGGCGGCGCGCGGTTCTACGAGGACGGGCCCGGCCCCGTGTGGACGGCGGCGGACCGCAGGGCGACGGCGGCGTTCCAGCGGGCGCAGGGCTGGCGTGGCACGGAGGCGGACGGGCTGCCGGGGCCGCACACCTGGCGCCTCCTCACCACCGGCACGGGTCGCGACATCCCGCCGGCCGCGGGCCAGTCGCCGCCCCCGTACCCGGGCCGCGCCCACTTCCGGCCCGGCCAGTCGAACCAGCACGTCGAGACGCTGGGCCGCCAACTGGTGCGGCGCGGCTACGGCAAGCACTACCGCACCGGCCCGAACCGCCGCTGGAGCGAGGCGGACCGGCGCAACGTCCAGGACTTCCAGCGCGCCCAGGGGTGGCGCGGCGGCGCGGCCGACGGCTACCCGGGCCCGGAGACATGGAGGCGGCTCTTCCGATGACCGAGCACCACACCCGCAGGACGCCCCAGCCCCCGGTGGACGTCCCGAACCTGCTGCAGCCGACCCCCTCGGTGGTGGTGGAGGGCCCCCGCACGGACCCGGCCCTCACCCGGCCGGCCCCCGCCACCCGGGCCCGCACGGCCCCGGCCCCCGCGGACGCGGCCCCGAAGGCCCCGGCGCCCGAGGACCCCGCCCCGGCGGCGGACCGGACCCCCCGCCCGGCCGACACGACTCCGGTCCACGTCAGACGGGTGCAGGCGGGCCCGAGCGCGCCGGTCCACGTCAGGCCGGTCACACCGGCGGGCGGACCGTCCGCCCCGACGGCCCCGGAGCCCCCGGTCGCCGCACCGCCCCGCACCGACACGCCCAGGGAGGCCCCGGCCCCGGCACCCACCGGTCCGGCCACGCCCATGGACGCCCTGTCCGCCCCGACCGCCCCGCCCATGCCGGCCGCCGACGCCCCGACCGCCCCGCCCATGCCGGCCGGTGACGGCCCGACCGGGGATGCGCCGCTCCCGGACCGCGGACCGGAACACTCGCGCCCGACGGCCACGCCCGCCCCCGTGGACCCGGTGCGCGACGAGCCGCCGTCGGCCGACCCGGTACGCGACGACGCCCCAGCCCCGGTACGTGAGGACGCCCCCCACCCGGTACGCGACGACGCCCACGACCCGGTGCCGGAGCCCCCGGCCGCCGACCGGACGCTCTGCGCCGAGGCCCTGTCTGCCGAGGCGCTGCGCCTGGGCGAGCCGGGTCCGTCCGCCGCTGAAGGTGCTCCCGTCAGCGAGTCCTCCGGCGGCCCCGCCCCCGATGCGGCCCGCCCCGGCGCCGTCGAGGCTCCGGAGGAACAGCCCCGCGCGACCGGCAGGCACCGCGCCCCCGAACCGGGACGGGACGCGGAACCGTCGCTCCTCCCCGACCCCGCCGACCAAAAGCCGGAGGCCCGGTCGGCGGAAGCCCCGGATGCGGGCGCCCCGGAGGCCGAAGTCCCGGACGTCGAGGCCCCGGAGGCGGAGGTCCAGGCGGAGACCCACGCGCCCGACGCCCCGCAGAGCGCCGCCCCGTCGAGCGTCGGACCGCAGCCGGGAGGCCCGGCGGCGCCCATGAGCCAAGCGCCCATGGCCCCGGTGCCCGGGACGGCGCCCGCCGCTGTCGTGCCGACGTCCACCGAGCAGCCCGCGTCGGCGTACGCGCCGCGCGCCGACGGACCCGCCGTCGTCCCGGTGTCCGCCCCGGAGGAGACGGCCCCCCTCCGGGCGGTCGTACCGCAGGCCGTCGCCGCTCCCGCCCCGGACGCCATCGGCGTGCCCGCCCCGACGGCGGTTCCCGGAGCGGTCCCCTCGCTGGTGGAGGCCCCCGGCCCCGAGCCGTACGGCGCCGCCCCCGCGAGCGGGCAGGAACCGCACGACCCCGCCCCCGAGGGCGGGCCGGAACCGTACAACCCGAGCCGTCCCGGCGGCGTGGCCGCGCTCCGGTCCGCCGGGGCGGCCGGCCACCGTAAGCAGCCCCGTACCGGCGACGCCCCCGCCCCGCAGCCCCGCTCCGGGCGGGCGCGGCCCCAGGGGCGTACCGACGCGCGGGCCGGGAGCGCCCCGGACGCGTCGGCCGCCGGGACGCGGGCGAAGGGCGGCCGGCGCGGGCGGCACGCGGGGGCGCGGCGGGGCACGGTCCCCGACGCGGCGCCGGTCGAGCGGGAGGGCGTGGCGCTGCCCGGCTGGGTAGGCCTGGCCGCCGGGGCGGTCGCGCTCGCCGCGTGCGGGTTCGCCGCCTGGTGGGCGGGTGCCCTGCCGGAGGGTCTCGGCCGGGTGCTGGGCCTGCCGTTCCGCCCGTACCGGGGGCTGCCGGTCGGCACGTCCGCGCTGCTCACCTGCGGGCTGCTGCTGGCGATGTTCGCGTTCGGCGGGCTGGTGCGCGGCCGGGTCGGGTACGCCTCGGTGCTCACCCTGTTCGGCGACTACCGCGGCACCGTGCGCCGGACCGGGCTGCTGTGGGTGAGCCCGCTGCTGCTGCGCCGCCGTCTCGACGTACGGCTCCGGCACTGGCGCAGCGAGCCGCTGCCCGCGGTCGACGCGAACGGCACGGCGCTGCGGGTCGTCGTGCTGGTGGTGTGGCGGGTCCGCGATACGGTCCGGGCGGCGCTCGCCGTGGCGGATCACGAGCGGTACCTGCGCGAACAGGTGGAGGCCGCCCTCGCGCGCGTCCTGTCCCGGCTGCCCGCCGACGTGTTCCACGGCGGCGAGCCGACGCTGCGGGACGCCGACGCGGTGGGGGAGGCGATGACGCGGATGGTCGCCGCCGAGTGCGCGCCGGTCGGTATCGAGGTGTTCTCGGCGCAGCCGACGCGGATCGAGTACGCCCCGGAGATCGCGGCCGCGATGCGCCGGCGCCGGATCGCGGCGATCGACGCCCAGCACCGGGACGCGGTGCTCGGCTCGGTCGTGGACGCCGTGGACGACATGATGCGCCGGCTCACCGAGCGGGGCCTGGTCGAGCTGGACGACTACGAGCGCAAGGACCTGGTGCGGGATCTGACCGTGGCGTTCTACACGGGCCATGCCCTTCCGGCCGCCGCCGAGCGGGGTGCCTGAGCCGGCCCCGGCAGGCCCGGCCCCGGCAGGTACCAGCCGGCAGGCGGGGCCCGGCAGGCACAGAGGACGAACAGAAAGGCCCCTCGCTCTCGCGAGGGGCCTTTCCTGTCTGTGCGCCGCCAGGGACTCGAACCCCGGACCCGCTGATTAAGAGTCAGCTGCTCTAACCAACTGAGCTAGCGGCGCCCGCTGACAGAAGTAATACTACCTGGTCCTCGGGGGTGCTCCGCACCACCACCAGTCGCTCCCGCCCCACGGCCCGCACCACCGGCCTGGGCGCCCCCTCACAGCCCGCCCCGCCGGCCCGGACCTCACCCGGCGCCCCGGCCCCGCCCCACTGCCTCACACGCCCCCTGGGCGACCCCCGCCCACGGCCTCACCCGGCCGCGGGGCAACCCCGCACCGGGACGCGAAGCCGCGGCGCCCCGCACCCGCCGGGACGGAGGCCCGCAGTGCTCAGAGCGCCAGCGACAGCACGACCGGCGCGGCCTTGCGGTTCAGGGTGTCGGCCGCGGAGCGCAGCCGGTGGGCGTGCTCGATGGGGAGGGACAGGGCGAGGCAGCCCACCGACGATCCGGCCGTCAGCGGGACCGCCGCGCAGACCGTGCCCACCGCGTACTCCTGGAGGTCCAGGACGGGGACGGTCGGCGGCTGGCTGTCCAGCTTGGAGAACAGCACCCGCTCGCTGGTGATCGTCCGCGACGTCAGGCGGGCGATCTTGTGGCGGGAGAGGTGGTCGCGCCGCTCGTTCTGGTCGAGCTGGGTCAGCAGGCACTTGCCGACCGCGCTGGCGTGGGCGGCCGAGCGGAAGTCGACCCACTCGTTGACCTTCGGCGCGTGCGGGCCGTCCGCCATCTGCGTGATCTTGACCTCGCCGTCGATGTACCGGCTGATGTACACCGCGGCGCCGACGGAGTCTCGCAGCTCGGTGAGGGTCTCCTGGAGCTTGGCCTCCAGCGCCTCGCGCCGGGTGACGCCGGAGCCGAGCAGCACCAGCGAGTCGCCCACGATGTACGCGCCGTCGGCGACCTGCTCCACGTACCCCTCGCGCCGCAGCATGCGCAGCAGCGGCGTCAGATGCGCGGCGGGCAGGCCCGTCTCGCGGGCTATCTGCGCGTCGGTGACCCCGCCGCCGTGCCGGGACACCGTCTCGAGGACGCGCAGGGCGTACTGCACCGAGTGGAACGGCGCGGTCGGCTCGGGCTTCAGCGCCACGGTTTCCCCCTACCAGGTTGTGACCGCAAGCTACCTTCCGTACCACGATAACCGCCAAGGGCCTTTTACGGGCCACCCGTTGGCAAGAAGAGGCCCCTTCCCCGCCGTGCACACCGCGGCGTTTTCCGGCGGCATGTGCCGACGGCACGGCGGGGCAGGGGAAGGCGAGGTCAGAGCACCGCGCCCAGGAATTCGCGGGTGCGTTCGTGCTCCGGCGCGGAGAAGATCTTCTCCGGTGAACCGGATTCGATCACGCGTCCCGCGTCGAACATGAGAACCTCGTCCGAGATGTCCCTGGCGAAATTCATCTCATGCGTGACGCACACCATCGTGATGTCGGTGCTCCGCGCGATGTCCGTCAGCAGATCCAGCACCCCGGCCACCAGTTCCGGGTCGAGCGCGGACGTCACCTCGTCGAGCAGGAGCACCTTCGGGCGCATCGCCAGCGCCCGCGCGATGGCCACCCGCTGCTGCTGACCGCCCGACAGCTGCGAGGGCCGCGCGTCCTCCTTGTCGGCGAGGCCGACCAGTTCGAGCAGCCCGCGCGCCCGTTCGGCGGCCTCGTCGCGGCTCAGGCCGAGGACGCGCACGGGCGCCTCGGTGATGTTGCGCAGGACGGACATGTTGGGGAACAGGTTGAACTGCTGGAACACCATGCCGATGTCCTTGCGCACCTCGCGGCGCCGCTTCTCGTCGGCGGGGAACAGCCGCCGGCCGCCCACCTCGATCGTGCCGCTGTCGGGCCGCTCCAGCGTCATCAGCATCCGCAGGATCGTCGTCTTGCCGGACCCGGACGGGCCGATCAGGGTGACGTGCCGTCCCGCGTCGACCGTGAACGACAGGTCGTCCAGGACGGTGTTCCCGCCGAAGCGCTTCGACACGTCGGTGAAGCGGATCAGTTCGCTGGAGGCGCCGGCGGCCGGGGCCGCGGCCGCCGACGCGTGCGGGGCGGTGGTCGGATCAGTGGACAAGGCGGTGCTCCAGGGTGCGGACGAGCAGGGAAGCGGGGTAGGCGATCAGGACGAAGGCGACACCGACGACGGTGAGCGGTTCGGTGTACTGGAAGGTCGCCGCGCTCTCCAGCCGCGCCCGCTGGAGCATCTCCAGCACGCTGATCGCGGCGAGCAGCGGGGTGTCCTTCAGCATGGCGACGACGTAGTTGCCGAGCGCGGGCGCGACGCGGCGCACCGCCTGCGGCAGGATCACCGCCGACCAGGTGCGGTGCGCGGGCAGGCTGAGCGCCTTCGCCGCCTCCCACTGCCCGGCGGGCACGGCGTCGATGCCCGCCTTGTACACCTGCGCCGTGTACGTCGAGTAGTGCAGCCCGATGGCGAGGGTGCCGGTGGTGAGCGCGGAGAACTGCACGCCCCACTCGGGCAGCACGAAGTACAGGAAGAACAGCTGCACCAGCAGCGGTGTCGTACGGACGAACTCGGTGACGGCGTTCACCGGCCAGCGCACCAGCCTGCTCCGGGCGCGCAGCCCGGCCGCCCACACCAGGCCCAGCGTGAACGAGATCAGCGAGCCGAGGACGAGGATCCGCAGGGTGACCAGCAGCCCGTCGGCGAAGTCCGGCAGGAAGTCCGCGACGGCGGACCAGTCCCAGGTCACTTGGCCACCACCCCCGCATTGGCCTTCGCCCGGCGCTCCAGCGCCTTCATGGAGCGGGTCACCGCGAGGGCGAGGACGAAGTAGACGACGAGCACCGCCGTGTAGATCTGCGCGCTGTCCTGGGTGGCGAGCCGCACCAGGTACGCGGCGAACGACACGTCCCCCACGCCGAGCAGCGACACCAGGGCCGTGCCCTTCAGCAGCTCCACCAGCAGGTTGCAGAACGACGGCAGCATCTCCGGCACGGCCTGCGGCAGCAGCACCAGACGCATCCGCTGCCACGGCGTCAGGCTCAGCGCCACGGCCGCCTCCCGCTGCGCCGCGGGTACGGCGCCGAGGCCGCCGCGCACCACTTCGGCGCCGTACGCCCCGTACGACAGGCCGAGGGCGAGCACCGCCGCCCACATCGGCACCAACTGCCAGCCCAGCAGCGGCGGTACGACAAAGAACAGCCAGAACATCAGCACCAGCGCGGAGACGCCCCGGAAGACCTCCGTGTACGCGGTGGCCGCGAACCGCACCGGACGGGAGCGGTGGGTGCGGGCCATGCCGACGCCGAAGGCGACGACCGCGCCGAGCAGCGCGCTGCAGACGAGGAGTTGGACGGTGACCCAGATGCCGGGCAGGACCCAGTTCTGCCAGAGTCCCATGGTCATCGGCACAGCTCCTCGGCGGTCAGCGTGGTCATCTCCGCGCGGGTGAAGCCGAACGGGCGCATGACGCGGAACAGTTCGCCGCTCCGCCTCATCCGGTGGAGCTCGGCGTTGAAGGCGTCCCGCAGCTCGCGGTCGGTGCGGCGGAACGCGAAGCCGCCGCCGTCGACCCGCCGCCTGCCGTCCACGACGGCGGCGAACGGGGCGGTGGCCTCGGTCCTGGCGCTGCCGCGCACCACCAGGCGGCTGGTGAGGGCGGTGGCCGCGAAGGCGTCGACCCGGCCGGACTCGACCGCGTTCAGCCCGGCGACCTGGTCCTGGAGAATGACGAGCTCCTTCTCGGGGTACCCGGCGGCCACGGCGTACTCGGCCTGCGCGTATCCGGCGCCGGACGCGAGGCGGGCCCGCCGGCGCACCGCGTCCTCGTACGAGCGCAGCCCCAGCGGGTTGCCCTTCCGCACGACGAAGGAGTCCAGCATCTGGTACTCGGGATCGGAGAAGAGCACCTGCCGGCAGCGTTCCGCCTTGATGTACATGCCGGCGGACACGACGTCGAACTGCTGGGAGTTGAGGCCGGGGATGAGGGACCCGAAGTCGGTCGCCACGGGCTGGACGCGCTCGATGCCGAGCCGCCGGAAGACGACCTTGGCGATCTCGGGCGCCTCGCCGGTGAAGGCCCCCTGCTCGTCGACGTACCCGTAGGGCACCTCGCCGGCGATGCCGAGCCGCACGGTGCCCTGCGACCTGAGGCGGGCGAGGGCGTCCCCGGTCGGGACGCGGGAGCACCCGGCCGCGCCGAGGGCGCCCGACACGCCGAACGCCGCCGCGCCGAGCAGCAGCGCGCGGCGTCTCACCGATCCTGATTCCCTGTCCCTGTTGTCTGTGCGACGAGCTGTACGAGCCATGGGCGCGCCGCTACCCGGACCCGCGCGGGGTATGCCGGATCGGCGCCACCGAATACAGGAGGCTGTGCCATGACCACCGTCGGACTGCTCCGCCCGGAGGGTCACCCGGAGGACGACTACCGCCGTATCGAGACGCTGCTGGGCAGCGACATCCGCGTCGACTCGGTCCCGTACGAGGGTCCCGGCGCCGACCCGGAGCGGCTGGCCGCCGGTGCCGAGCGGCTGCGCCTGGCGGCGGCCGACGCGGTGGTGTGGGCGACGGCGAGCGAGTCGTTCGGGCCGGGCTGGGAGGAGGCGCGGGCGCACGCGAGGGCGCTGGCGCTGGCGGCGGGCATCCCCGCGTCGAGCACGGCGATCGGATTCGTCCACGCGGTGCGCGCGGTGGGCGCGACCCGCGTCGCGGTGGCCGGCGGCTACCCGGAGGACGTGGCGGGCGCGGTGGTCCGCTTCCTCCGCGCGGCGGGGGTCGAGGTGGTGGGCGAGGCCCGGGCGCACGGCGGCGGGCTGCCGCTGCCCGAGCTGGTGCGGGCGGCCGACGACCCGCGCGCGCAGGCGGTACTGGTCCCGGACACGTCCGTGCCGACGGTCGCGGAGGTCCCCGAGGCGGAGGCGGCGGCCGGGAAGCCGGTGCTGACCGGGACGCTCGTCACCGTGTGGGAGGGCCTGCGGCTCGCGGAGCGGCACGGGGCGTGGGCCGACGAGCTGGGCGCGCTGTTCGTGCGGCGCGGCCCGAGGGACGTGTGGGAGCCGGGCCGGCGGGGGAGCGGCCGGGAATAACCGGATGGTGCCTCCTGTTAGGGGTGGCGTAGAGACGTCATCCGCAGGAGGGCCCACCGGTGAGCGACCAGACACAGGACACGGCGACGGACGCCACGGCGGCGGTACGGCGCGACGACGCGTCGGCGCCGGTACGGCCCGCGCCACACGACCCGGTCCGGGGCGCGGCGCGGGGCACGGCGCCCGTACCGCTCTCCGTCCTCGACCTGGTGACCGTCGGCCAGGGCTCCACGGCGTCGCGCGCCCTCGCCACCAGCGTGGAGATCGCCCGGCTGGCCGAGGCGCGCGGCTACCACCGCCACTGGGTGGCCGAGCACCACTCGATGCCGGGCGTCGCCTCCTCGTCCCCCGCGGTGATCCTCGCCCATCTGGCCGCCCACACCAGCCGCATCCGGCTGGGCTCGGGCGGTGTCATGCTGCCCAACCACGCGCCGCTCGTCGTCGCCGAGCAGTTCGGCACCCTGGAGGCGCTCGCGCCCGGCCGGGTGGACCTGGGCCTGGGCCGCGCGCCCGGCACGGACGGCGCCACCGCCGCCGCGCTGCGCCGCGCGGACCGGCTCGACGAGGGCGCCGACGAGTTCCCGCAGCAGCTCGCGGAGCTGATCCGGTTCCTGGACGACGACTTCCCGGACGGCCACCCGTACGCGCGTATCCACGCCGTGCCCGGGCCGGTGCAGGGGCCCGCGGGGCGGCCGCCGGTGTGGCTGCTGGGGTCGTCCGGGTTCAGCGCGCGGCTCGCCGGGACGCTCGGCCTGCCGTTCGCGTTCGCCCACCACTTCTCGGCGCGCAACACCATCCCGGCGCTGGACCTGTACCGCTCGTCGTTCCGCCCCTCGGCCGTGCTGGACGAGCCGTACGCGCTGATCGGCGTCTCCGCGATCGCCGCCGACGACCCGCGCGAGGCCCGCCGGCAGGCGCTGAGCGGCGCCCTGTCGATGGTGCGGCTGCGCACCGGCCGCCCCGGACTGGTCCCCACGCCGGAGGAGGCGGAGGCGTACCCGTACAGCCCGGTCGAGCGGGACTTCGTGGACGGCTGGCTGGCGAACGTGGTGCACGGCACGCCCGACGAGGTGCGGACCGGTTTGGACGACCTCCAGAAGCGCACGGGCGCCGACGAACTGATGATCACGGCGAGCGTCCACGGCGGCGAGGCCCGGCTGCGCTCGTACGAGCTGATCGCGGACGCGTACGGCATGGACGGCGCGGATCCTTCGGGCGGTCCCGCCGCGGAGGGCGGCGCCGCGGCCTCCTGAGGGGCGCACCGGCCTCCCGGGGCGCGGACCGGACCGCTCGTCACCGGTGGTGGCGGGCGGTTCTTCCTGCGGGTGCCGGTCCGTGGCGGGCGGGCGGGGGCCGTGCCGACCGGGTCCCGATTTGGTCCAGACCATTGACGGGGTGCGGGTGCGGCGGCTATCAATACGTCAACTCCCTTGCCCCACCGCCCTTTCGGCGCGGCCCGGGAGACCGCTGAAACCACCGCCCCTGCCCGGAAAGGCCCACCCTCCCCGGCCAGGGGCGGTCCCCAGGAGTGTCCCGTCGCGCGGCCCGCCGTCAGGACGCGTGCCTCGACGGGCCTCAGGACGCGGGCCTCAGGAGGTCGGGCACCCGCGTGGGCGGCACCGGACGGGAGTACCACCAGCCCTGTCCCGTGTCGCAGCCGATGCGCCGCAGCCGCTCCGCCTGCCCCGCCGTCTCCACGCACTCCGCCGTCACCGTCAGCCCCAGCCGGTGCGCCAGGGACACCATCGCCTCGACGATCACCTCGTCGGCCGGGTTCGGATGGGCCTCGTCCTGGAAGCCGCGGACGAACGACCCGTCGAGCTTCAGCACCGACACGGGCAGCCGGCTCAGGTAGGCGAGGTTCGAGTAGCCGGTGCCGAAGTCGTCGATCGCGATCCGCACGCCCATCCCGCTCAGCGCCTGCAGCGCCCGCAGCGGCCGGCCCGCCGAGCCCATCACCGCCGACTCGGTCAGCTCCAGCTGCAGCAGCCCCGGTTCGAGCCCCGTCTCGTCGAGGATCTCCGCCACGTCCGCGACCAGGTCGGAATCCCACACCTGCCGCACGGCGACGTTGACGCTCACGAACAGCGGCCGGGCCTCCGGGTGCTCGGTCTGCCAGCGGCGGGCCTGGCGGCACGCGGTGCGCAGCACCCACCGGCCCAGCTGCACGATCGACCCGTCTTCTTCAGCAATTCCGATGAACCGATTCGGCGCGAGCGTGCCGAACCGGGGGTGGTTCCACCGGACCAGCGCCTCCACCCCGCGCACCGCCCCGTCCGCCATGCCGACCAGCGGCTGGTACTCCAGCGTGAACTCGCCCCGCTCCAGGGCGGGCCGCAGCGTGGAGCTGAGCGCCTGCCGGGTCATGCGGTGCGCGTTGCGCTCCGGGTCGAACAGCGTCCAGCGGGCCTTGCCGTCGGCCTTCGCCCAGTACTGCGTCGTCTCGGCGGCCTGCATCAGCCCGTTGACCGTGGTGCCCGCCGCGAGCCGCTCCACCACCCCGATCGACGCCGACACCGACAGCCGCTGCCCCGCCAGGTCGAACGGCCGCTGCACGGCGGCCAGTACGGCCCCGGCGAGCGCGGCGAGCTGCTCCGTGCCGGTGGAGTCCTCGACCAGGATGGCGAACTCGTCGCCGCCGAGCCGTGCCACCAGGTGGCCGCCCCCGCGCGCGTAGGCGTCGCTCTCGGCGCACTCGGTGAGCCGGGTGGCGACGGCGGCCAGCAGCCGGTCCCCGATCCGGTGGCCCAGTGTGTCGTTGACGGCCTTGAAGCCGTCCAGGTCCAGGTAGCACAGGCCGATCCGGCCCGTGCCGCCCTCGCCGTACGCGTCGTAGGAGCCGTACGGGCCGGGGGAGCCGGCAGCGTCGTGCGCGCCGTCCCCGCCGTGCGCGTCGCGGGCGTCCTGCGAAGCGTTCTCCAGGGCGGTGGTGAGGCGCTCGAAGAAGAGGGTGCGGTTGGGCAGCCGGGTCACCGGGTCGTGCATCTGGAGGTGCCGCAGCCGGGCCTGCAGCTCACGGCGGTCGCTGATGTCGGCGACGGACAGCAGCACATGGCGGCTGCGGGGCACGGGCGCGACGGTGACCTCCGCCCACAGCGACCGCCCGTCGGGGTGCTTGAGGCGGCGGGTGCAGCGGAAGCGGGAGCGGTGGCCGCGCAGCACCTCCCGGTACGCGTGCCACACGCGGCTGTCGGCGCCCAGGTCGACCAGCTCGGCGGCGGTCCGGCCGGCCAGGGCCGCCGGGTCGGCGCCGACCAGGGCGGCGAGCCCGTCGTTCGCGCTGACCACCAGGCCGTCGCCGTCGACCACCGCCATGGGCAGCTGCGCCGCGTTGAACGCCGCGTGGACGTCCCGCAGCAGCCCGGCCGGCTCCGGGGCGCCGGTGCCCTCGGCCGGGTGAGGGGAGGCGGTGTCCTCGGCCGCCTCCGGGTCGGCGGTGGGCTCGGCCGCCTCCGGGCCGGCGGTGCCCTCGGCCGGTCGGGCGGCGGGCCCGTGGGCGGGGGGCCCCTCGCGGTGCGCCGGACCGCCGCCGGCGCCGCCGGACGCCGTGCCCGCCTCACGCACCGTGGTCGTCCGGAGTGCGGTGCCGGTCTGTGCGACTGCTGTGTGTCCCGGTCCTTCTGGAGTTCCGCTCACCGCTCGCTCCCGCAGGGCAGTTGTGACGTACAGATGTGGTCGGGCGAGGTCAGCCGGGGGAACGCGCGCCGATCCCCGAGGCTGCCGTGGGGCCGTTTCAGCGACCCCCCGGCCTGTGGACAACGGCCGAACGGCCCAACGGACACGCCCGATCGTTTCTGCGCGGGTGTGGCGCCCCTCGGTCCGGGTCTGACCGGATGTGACTGTCGGTGAGGGGGTGGCCGTGCTCCGGCCGTGTTACGGCTCACCCGCCTGGGGCAGCGGAACAAGGCATACCGCCACAAAACGGAACAGGGTGGGGGACGTCCCGTATCTCGCACCCGGAGGTCGACGTGGAGGGTCAGCAGCCGCCGCAGCCACCCGCAGGAGCGGGCGGCCGCCGTCCGGGCCTGCGCGCCGCGGCGGCCGGTGTGTTCTCCCTCGCCGCCATCGCCGCCACCGGCCTGGCCTCCGGGCCCGCGGCGAGCGAGCCGACGGCCGGCCCGTGCGCCCTGCCGCGCACCGACGCCCACCACTCGCTGGGCTTGGACACCTGGAACGCCGCCTACCCGAAGCCGGAGCGGACGCTCGACGCGGTGATGCTGTTCCTCTCCTTCCCGGACGCCGAACCGGCGCACGCCACGGAAACGATCGCCGCCGACTACTTCCCCGACACGAGCGAGTTCTTCGAGCGGGCCTCGTACGGCCGGTTCACGCTCCGCGCCCACCCCCGGCACGGCTGGCTGCGGATGCCGAGCCCGTCCACCGCGTACGCCATACAGCGGGACTGGGCGCCCGACCGGAGGGCCGCCTATCTGCGCGACGCGCTCGCCGCGGCCGACCCGGTCGTCGACTTCTCCCGGTACGACATCGTCTACCTGGTCGCGGACCCGGACGCGCCCGGCGTCGACTCGGACGCGACGAAGGTCGTCAACCTGCGGACACCGCTGCGCGCGGACGGCACCGGCATCCACCGGGTGGTCACCCTCTTCGAGCGGCATCCACCGGACCGGAACGTCCTGGCCCACGAGACGGGCCATGTCTTCGACCTGCCGGACCTGTACAACCGGCCCGTGGACGGCAAGGGCGACTGGGACACCCATGTGGGCGACTGGGACGTCATGGGCAGCCAGTTCGCGCTGGCACCGGAGCCGTTCGGCTGGCACAAGTGGAAACTGGGCTGGATCGGCGCGCACCAGGTGCGCTGCGTGCGGGAGCCGCAGCTGGTGACGCTCCAGCCGCTGGCCGCCGAGAGCGGCGGGCCGCCCGCGCCCGGTCCGCGCCTGGCGGTGGTCCGCACGGGACGGGACAGCGTCCTGGCGTTCGAGGCGCGCGGCGCGGCCGGCAACGACCGGGGCACGTGCTCGGAGGGCGTGCTGGTCTACCGGGTGCGGGGCGGCACCGAGTCGGGCGCGGGGCCCGTGGAGGTGCTGGACGCCCACCCGCTGACGGAGGCGTGCCCGGACCGGTCCGTGTACCCGCCGCTCGCGGACGCCCCGGTGGCGGAGGGCGAGGCGTTCACCGTGCCGGAGGAGGGCGTCCGCGTGGAGGTCCTGCACCGGACGGTCGCGGGCGGCTGGACGGTACGGATCACCCCGTAGCGCCGCCCGCCCCGGATCTGCGGGCACACGAAGAAGCCCCCCGCTCGCGCGAGGGGCTTCTTCCGTCTGTGCGCCGCCAGGGACTCGAACCCCGGACCCGCTGATTAAGAGTCAGCTGCTCTAACCAACTGAGCTAGCGGCGCCTGCTGACGTCGTAGACATTAGCACCCTGGTCGGGGTCAGGAGAAATCGATACCCGCACGTCACGGGTGGATGTGGCGCGCGCCACCCGCACGCAGGCCCACAGCATCACCTCGGGGCCCGGCAGCCAGGGCGTGCGCGTGTCGGGCGCCACGACCCAGCGGGGCCCGTCCGACGCGGTGGACGCCAGCGGCGGGATGGTCACCGCGTCCCCGACGCCGTGGCACAGCAGGGGCGGGACGGCGTCGCCCCACTCCTCCCACCGGAGCAGCGCGGGCAGCCGCCGGCTGGTGCCGGGCGCGGTGAACAGCAGCATCCGCCCCAGGTGCGCGGCGACGGGCCCGGAGCCGGGGCCCTCCTCCCAGAGCCGGTCGAGCAGGCGGCGGCCGAAGACCGCCGGGACGTTCACCACGTCGAAGGCGGCGCCGCAGGGCAGGACGGCCGGCGCGGTGGGGCGGGCCTCCCAGAGGGCGAGCGTCGAGGCCGGGTACTGCGACGCGGACACGAGCCACTCGGCGCCGTCGGCGGTGACCTGCGCGGTGTGGTGAGGTGCCTGGTCGCGCAGGCGCCGGAAGAGGTCGGGACGACGCTCGTCCACGTCGGCGTGGGCGGGGCTCAGCGGGGTCTCTTCTCGCAGCCAGGTACTCATGCACTCAGGTCTACCGTGTGTGACGGAGTGATCTCGCTGAGTTCTCGGAAACGGGGACAGGCGGGGGGCCGGAGGGGTATCTTTCGCCCTCGGCATATGCCGCCCGAGTGCCCGCGGGGCACGGCACCCGGTCGCGCGGCCCGGATTTCCGGGGGCCGCTCAGTCCCCGTCGCCGCCGCGGGCGCCGCCGTCGCGCAGCAGGTCGCGGCCGAACTCGACCATCTTCACCGCGTAGTCCTCGGTCCACTCCGCCCGCTCGGCGATGTCGGCGGTGGTCAGCCGGTCGAACCGGCGCGGGTCCGCGAGCTGCGCGGCGGCGATCGCCTGGTACTCCAGCGCCCGGTCGGCGGCGGCGCGGAAGGCGAGCGTCAGCTCGGTCGACCGGGCGAGCAGCTCACGCGGGTCCTCGATGGACTCCAGGTCGAAGAAGTGCTCCGGATCGGCGGCGGCCTCCGCAGGCTCGAAGAGCAGGGGCGCCGGCCTGAGCCGCCGCTGCTGCCCGGTCCGCTCGGTTTCCGCCATGGAGGACTCCCATCCCGCTCGCCGTACCGCCGCCCCCCTCGGTGAGACGGCCACCGACCATTGTCCCGCCTCCCGCAAGACCACGTGAGGGCCAAGCCCGGCTACCCGGGGTAAGGCCCGGCTCGCCACCCCGGGAAGTGCCGCAGGCGCAGGCGCAGGGCGTGGGCGCGCGTGTTGCCGGTCCCGCGCCGGGCAGGCACCCGCGGCGCCGTGCCCGTCGTCACGGTCGCCAGGCGACGCGGTGTTCGGCCAGGTGGGAGAGGACCGCGTGGTTGGCCTCCCAGCCGTCCGGGAACTTGACCGTCACGCCCAGCTGGACCGGCTCCGTCGAGGGGTGTTCGTCCAGGAGGTCCGTGACGCCCTCGCGGCAGACCACCACGCACGCGTGCCGGTGGCGGGACGCCAGGACGCACAGGCGGCCCGTCTCCAGGTGGAACGCCGTCGCGTCCGGGCGGCCCGACAGCGGGTGGAGCACCACCGTGACGTCGTACTCGCGGCCCTGCAGCCGGTTCGCCGTGTCCACCGTCACCCCGGTCACGCCCAGGTCCGCGAGCGCCGCGCGGATCGCCGCCGCCTGGTCGCGGTGGGCCGTGCCGACCGCGACCCGGTCCGCCGTGACCGGCACCGGCCGCTCGGCGCGCTCGCTGACCGCCGCCGCGCCCCGGTCCAGCAGCCTGCGCACCACCAGCGCGCACGCGTGCACCGCCTCCGGATCCGTACGCGGGGTGTGCCGGGGCGGCAGCTCCAGCAGGCCCCACCCGGACTCGGCCGCCTCGTCCAGCACCCGGTCCGCCGCCGAGCCGTCCGACGCCGTGCCGAACGCGAGGCGCCGGTCGCCGTGGCCGGTGCCCGCGCGGAACGGCGTGTACGGGTAGAACGCGTCCGACACCAGCGGGGCCGCCGACGCGGGCAGCCGCCACGACACGGGCAGCCGGTGCTGCGGCAGGTCCGGGTTGTGCGCCAGCAGCGTCGACACCGCGCTCGCCGACGGGTCGTACGACAGCCCCGCCCACTGGTCGGCGCCCACCACCGAGAACGGGTCCAGCTGCCCGGGGTCGCCCACGAACAGGGCCCGCTCGAACAGCCCGGCCACCGCCAGCAGCGCGTCCGACCGCATCTGGTACGCCTCGTCCACGATGGCGTGCCGCCACGGCTCGACGCCCTTCACGTGCGCCCACTTCGCCGCGGTGGAGATCACCACCGGCAGGCCCGCCAGGTCCGCCGCCTTCGTGGACTTCACCACCTGGTCGAGACCGTCCAGCGCCTTGTCGTACGCGTCCGCGTCGCTGGCGTGCAGCCGCCCCACCGGCAGCTCCGGCTCCTTCTCGGCGAGCCGCAGCACCAGATCGTCCACCTGCGCGTTCGTCTGCGCGACCACCATCAGCGGGCGGCCGGCGGCGGCCAGCTCCAGCGCGGCCCGCACCACCAGCGTCGACTTGCCCGCGCCGGGCGGCGAGTCCACGACGACGCCCCGCGCCTGCCCGTGGAGGGTGTCCTCCAGGATCGCGCGGGTCGCCTCCGCCGCGGCGGCCGACGGGTCGAACACCTGGCTCACCTGACTCCTCACAGCACGTCCTCCGGGGTCACCGGATCGGGCGCCTCCGCCGCGTCCTGGCGGGGCGGGCCGCCGTGCGTCCACGGCGTCTCCTCCGGGTCGGGCAGCTTCGGCCCCACCCGCTGATCGTGTTCGAACAGCGTCCACACGATCCGGTCGCCCTTCTCCGGTACGGAACCGGGCGCGGGCTCCCGCGACCGGCCCATCCGGTCCAGCACCCGCAGCACCACCGTCCGGCCGCCGCCCTCCCGGGGCGCCCCGTCCTCGGCGTACCCGGCGAACTCCGCCGCCTGCGGGCGGCCGTCCAGCGAGCGGTACGCCTTCACGCCCGGCCCCAGGTGCGGCGCGTCGTCGGTCCGCACGCTCACCAGCGGGCGCGGCGAGGGGCGCTTCGACTCCGTCCACGTCATCGTCACGTCCACCACCTCCCCGGCGAACGCCTCGCCCGCCAGCCGCCGCCCCGCCATCACCAGCGGGTCGTCCAGCGCCTCCTGCGCCTCCAGCTGCGCCTGCGCGCTCTCCCGCGCGGCCAGTTTCCGCGCCGCCGTCACCGCGTCGTCCCGGCGTGGCTGCGGCGGCTCACCCGCGCGCACCCGGTCCCGGTGCCCGGTGAACGACCAGCGGTCCCGCGTCCACCGGTCGGCCACGCGCCGCCCCGGCGGCAGCTCCCGCACCAGGTCCAGCGCCCGCCACACCGCGTCCCACGTGGGCCGCAGCTGCGCCAGCAGCAGCTCCCTGATGTGCCGCTCCGCCCGGTACAGGCCGCCCAGCCGCTCGTCGGCCGCCTCGCCGTCCTCCGCCGCGGCCAGCGCCTGCCGGGCCCGGTCGTACGCCTCGATCGCGGGCGCCAGCAGCCGGTTGTCGAACGCCGGGTCGGTCGCCGGGCCCGCCGGTGGGCACAGCAGCTGCCCGTCCCGGTCCCGGCCCAGCTCCGCGCGCAGGGCCGCCGCCGCGCCCGACTCGCCGTCCGGCGGGTCGATCCACGCGAGCAGCGCGCCCAGGTGCTGGTCCTCCAGCGACGACTGGCCGGTCGCCCAGTGCCGGTTCAGCAGGTCCGTCGCCGCGAGCAGCAGCGACGAGCCGGGCACCCGCGCCCGCTCCCCGTAGTGCGTCAGCCAACGGCCCAGCAGCGGGACGCGGGGCGGCGCGGGGAACGGCGTCTCCGGGTCCTGCTCGGCCGTGCGCCGGAACCGCATGGACCGGCCCAGCAGCCGTACGTACTCCACGCCCGCCCGGCTCGGCACGACCAGCTGCGGCGCGTCGAGGCACAGCTCCACCTCGACCTTCACCTTCTTGCCGGTCTCCGGATCGGTCTGCGACTGTTCGGCGGGCTCCACCGCGTCCGCGTACGCGTCGACGTACGGCAGCACCGCCTCCGCCAGGTCGGCGAGGAACGTGAAGCGAAGGTCCCGGTCGCGGGGTTGCGGTACGGCCAGGAGGCGCGGCGCGTCCCGGTCCGTGCCGACCAGGGCGCCCAGCGGCGCGCCGGCCTCGCCGGACGTGGTCAGCGGCACGAACACCAGCGGCGTGTCCGACACGTGCCGGTGGCGGACGGTGGCCAGCGGACGGGCCCGCCCGGTCTCGACGGCCTCAAGCCGCGCCAGGGTCGAGATCAGCGACATCAGGCCGCCCCCGCCCCGGTCCGCGCGTCCGCCGCGGGGCCCTGCGCGGGCACCCCGTGCGGGCCGTCGGCACCCGCCGCCTGCGCCGCCTCGGCGACCGCCTCCGCGCGCAGGGCCGCCGCGCGCCGCAGCGCCGCGACCGCCGGGTCGTCCGGGTCGCCCGCCTCGCCGCGCGCCGCCGCCAGGACCTCCCCGACCGTCGTCAGACCCCCCAGCTCACCCCGCACGGAACGGCCCAGCGCCTCCACGGCGCCCGCGTCGCGCGCCCGGTCCCGGCAGTGGAACGCCAGCTCGCACGCCGCGAGGCACTCCGGCGCGTACGCGTGCGGCACCGCCTCCACGGCCGCCGTCAGCTGCTCCGCCGAACACGCCGCCACATCGAACGTCACGCCCTTCGGGACCGCCGCCGCGATGTCCTCCAGGCGCGTCAGCCGCGCCAGCTGCCGCCGGGTCACCGCCAGCTGCTTGCGCACGTCGACCAGCGAGCCGGTCGGCTGGTTCGAGAAGTCCTTCGGGCAGACCAGCAGCACCGTGTGGCCCACCTCCGCGCCGTCCGTGACCGCCGCGACCCGCTCCAGCGCCAGCACGTACACCGCCGCCTGCCGGGCCGCCGCGCCGACCTTCGCCGCGTCCGCCGAGCCGTCGATCATCGGGAACGACTTGATCTCCACGACCGTCCACCCGCCGTCCGGCCGCACCACCACCGCGTCCGGCTCCAGGTACGCCGGCGAGCCGGCCACCTCCAGCGCCAGCATCGGATGGTCCAGCAGCGCCCAGCGGCCCGCCGCCGTGGCCTCCCGCAGCGCCAGCGCCGTGCGGGCCGCGCGCCCCTCGGGCCCGGCCGCCGCCAGATCCGGCGTGTCGACCTCGTCCGGGGCGTCAGCTCCGAGGAGCCGCAGCAGCTCGGCGCCGCCGTCGGCCTTGACCTTCGCCTCGAAGGCGTTGCCCCGCATGAAGGCGAACTGCGACTGCCCGTACCCGGAAGGGGAGCCCAGCGCCGAGGCGAGGGCCGCCTTGTCGACGCCGGCGCCGTCCAGCAGCGCGCGGCGGCGGCAGCCCGGATTCGCGGCGAGGGCCGCCAGCGCGCGGGCGTCCAGCGGGTGCGGGGCCGCCGCGGGGCCGCGCAGCTCGGCGAGCCGCCGCCGCAGCGCGGACTGGCGCGGGACCTCCGGCCCGTGCGGGGCGGCCGGCGGGACGTGCGGGGTCTGCGGGGATCGCGGAGCCGGACGCGGTCCGCTGCCCAGGGAATCGCTCACCGCGGAAGTCTCGCATCCGCCACTGACAACCGGGGCGGGTTCGGGCCGCCCGCCCGCCTCCGGGCCGCCGCGCGCGCGTGCGGGATGATGGACGGGTACGTCGCTGCACCCGCCGTCGTGTGCACCCCTCGCGCAAGAACCACCAGGAGTACGCCCCATGGCACCGCGCATCCTGCTCGCCCGGCACGGCCAGACCGAATGGTCGCTGCTCGGCAGGCACACCGGCCGGACGGACATCCCCCTCCTCCCGGAGGGCCGGCAGGGCGCCAAGCTCCTGGGCGAACGGCTGCACCGGGGCCGCTGGGCGGGCCTGGAGGGGTACGAGATCCGCACCAGCCCGCTCGTACGCGCGCGTGAGACCTGCGACCTGGCCGGTTTCGGCGGCCGCGCCGAGGAGTGGGACACGCTGATGGAGTGGGACTACGGCGCCTACGAGGGCCTCACCCCCGCCGAGATCCAGGCGGCCCGGCCGGGCTGGCTGATCTGGCGCGACGGCGTCCCGGAGGGCGAGACCCTGGCGCAGGTGTCGGCCCGCGCCGACGAGGTCGTCGAGTGGGCCCGCTCCGCCGACCGCGACGTGGCGGTCTTCGCGCACGGCCACATCCTGCGGACCATCGCCGCGCGCTGGCTCGGCGAGGACATCGCGTTCGGCGCCCGCGTCCGCCTCGACCCGACGAGCCTGTCGGTGCTGGGCTGGGCGTACGGCATGCCGGCCCTGGAGCGCTGGAACGACACCGGCCACATGGAGCCGTAGGCCCGCGCGTAGGGCGGCCCGGCCCCGCGGTCAGTACGCGGGCCCGTCCGGGCTCGCGAAGCGGAACGGCACCGCCAGCCGGGCCGCGACCTCCCGCCCCACCCGCTCGGCGACGACCGCCGACGGGTGGCGCGGCGCGTGGGGCTCGCCGTCCAGCCACCGCCGGGCCCGGTCCGCGTACACGGTGGTCAGCCGCCGCTCGCCGGCCGGCTCCTCGGTGACCGCCACCAGGTCCACGAACCAGTCGTGCACGGTGTCCCCGTCCCACAGGGCCGCCACCGCCGCCACCCGGCCGGGCGCCCCGGCGGCGAGCTCGCTCAGCGTCCGCGCGTCCAGCGGCGGGTCCGGCCGGTACGCGATGCGGTCGCCGTGGTGGACGTACCGGTCGTGCACCACGAGCTGCGCCTCGCGCAGCCCCAGGCCCAGCGGGCGGCCGGCCTCCCAGACGGCCCGTACGGCGAGCAGCCGCGCGTCGCGCAGGACGTGCCCGTCGGCCGCCACGCGCGCGTGGTCGGGCAGCAGCGCCCACCAGGCGCCGGGAGTCGTCTCGGTCATCCGCCCACCGTACGGGCGGCCACGTGGCCCCGGGGAAGATCCGAAAGATGGCCCTAGGCGCCGCCCTGGTGCGGAACGAGGGGGCGGCGCCGGGTGAGGAAGGCGGCGACCTCGGGCCTGGCGCGATGGGGGTGCAGGACGCGGGCGGTCTGCGCGAGCATCGCCTCGATGCGGGTGGACCGCACGTCGCCCAGCAGGTCCAGCACCTGCCCGCCGACCGCGGCCGCCTCGTCCGGGGCGCCGAACCGGGCCAGGTCGGCGGCCAGCTGGGCGCGGTACAGGGCGAGGTTCCGCGCGAAGCCGGGGTCGTTCAGCGCGGCCGCCCGGCGGGCGTGGCGCACCGCGCGGTCCGGCTCGCCCAGCAGCGACCAGCACTGCGCCTCCAGGAACTCCAGCTCGGGCTCCCCGAAGAACGTCATCCACTCGGGGTCGGCGTCCGACGCGCCCCGCCCGAACAGCGTGTGCGCCCGCCCCAGCGCCTCCTCGCAGGACGCCCGGTCGGCGAGCCCTGCCCAGCCGCCCGCCTCGCGCAGCGCCAGCAGCGACAGCAGGCGCGCGGACGACAGGTGCCTGGCCGCGCGCTGCCCGGCCTGCGCGGCCCGTACGGCCTCGCGGAACCGGCCCGCGTCCCTGGCGAGGAACGACGTGTTGGAGAACGCGTGCGCCTCAAGGCCCGGATCGCCCCCCACACGGGCGGTGGCGAGCGCCTCCGCGTAGTGGGAGCGGGCGTCCTCCATGCGGCCCGAGTCGTGCGCCAGCCACCCCACGGACAGGGCCAGTTCGCCGGCGCCCGTGTGGAGCCGGTCCGCCGCGGACTGCCGGGCCGGCGTGCCCGAGTCGAGCAGCGCGTACGCCGACCGCAGCGGCGCCGCGGCCCTGGCGTACAGCCCGTCGGCGCCGTGCCGGTCGTCGAGCAGCCGGATGCGCCGTACGGCCTCCTCGACGGCGGCGACCTCCGGCTCGCCGAAGCGGCCGCCCGCTCGGGGGGCCGGGATCGCCGCCAGCGTGTCCGCGCCGCCCTGCCCGGCGGCCCGGGCTGCGGGTACGGCGGCGAGGCCGAGGGAGGCGGCCGCCACGGTGGCGGTGCCGCCCGTCATGAATGCGCGACGCAGCACGTCGCTCTCCTCATCGTTCCGGAAAGGGGTGGGGGGTGCCGGAGCACCGGCCGCCGCACGCGCGGCCCGGCCCCGTACGCGCTCCCGCGCCACGAACCCCAGGTCGGCCAGCGACCGGCCGGGGAACATGTGCAGGAACACCCGTTCATACGCGTAGTTGGGGCAGCGGATCTCACCCGATTCCACGCGGCCGATGTAACGGGCGTCACACGCCACCTGCTCGCCGATCTCCCGGGCTGCCCGGCGTACCGCGGCGGCGAACTCCCCGGGGGAGCGCTGCCCCCGCAGGCGGCGGAAGGCGAGATTCGGAACTGCCCGTGACGAGGCCATGGCGAGCCCTCTCCTACGTGCTGCCGACGTTCCGGCGGAGCAAGAACGTACCTGCTGTGGCAGTGGCCATACCCATGGTTTAGCTACAAAACGGATATCTCACCCACGATCCGCCATGAAGTGCCATCCTTTGCGGCGGGAAATCGCCGTAGCCGTTGACGCCCCCCGCCGTTGAACCCCCCGGAGAGACGGAACGTGTCTCCACTCGGGGCTCGGGCGAGGAGGGGTTCCCCTTGTTGGAGGTCGGCATGGAGGCCAGCGCACGCGAAGGCGGCGAACCGCAGACCAGCCTGCGGCACGCGCCCACACGGGACGAGAGCGCGCCACCGCCGGGCCCGCAGGACGGCGGCGAGGCCCGCGAGCACCCGGTGGACGACATGGACGACATGGACGAGGCGGACGGGACGGGAGAGGCGGGGGAGGTCTGCGATCTGGTCACCGTCCCCGCCCGGCAGGGCCTGGAGGCGGTCGACATCCTGCGCCGCGGCGCCCCGTCGGTCGGTCCCGTCCTGCACGACGACGCCGGTGGCACGCTCGGTTTCGTCGTCCCGCCGGGCACGGCGGCCGACTGGGACGTGCCGGGCAGCGCCTGCACGCGGACGGACGGGCGCGGCCTGCGGCTCCCCGCGGCCCCGGACGGGGAGCGCGGCCCGGCGCCCGCACCGCCCGTGCCCGGCAGCGGCTGGCTCCTCCCGCCCGCCGACACGGACCCGGTCACGGACCCGGCGCTGCTGCGCGAGGCCCTGGACGAGGCCGCCCGCCTCCTCAGAGCCGCCGACAACTGCCGCTGACGCCGCCACGGGGCGCCGCGCGGTGCCGGCCGTCTCGGGGTGCGGCGCTGCGGGGTGCCGGCCGTCGTGGTGTGCGGCCGCCGTCCTGGCCGCGGCCGGGTTCCGCCGCGGGGCGGCCGATAATGGGCGGGTGGCGAGGAACAGGCAGCGGGGCGGACGGGCGGCGGCGGAGACGGTGAGCGAGCCCGTCGACGGCGGCCTCGCCGAGCTCGTACCCGACCGGGAGCGCCCCCGCGCGTGGACGCTGCTCATCGACGGCGCCCCGCAGTCGCACGTGGATCTGGACGACCCGGCCCACTTGGACTTCGCGTACCAGCGGCGCCTCGGCCACGTCATCGACCTCGCCGCGCCGCCCGGGAGGCCGCTGCAGGTCGTGCACCTCGGCGGCGGCGCGTTCACCCTCGCCCGGTACACCGCCGCGACCCGGCCCCGCTCCACCCAGCAGGTGGTGGAGATCGACACCCCGCTGGTCGGGCTCATACGGCGGGTCCTGCCGCTCGACCCGTCGGCGCGGATACGGGTACGGGGCGCCGACGCCCGCGCCGGTCTCGCCAAGCTGCCCGACGACTGGGCGGACCTGGTCGTCGCGGACGTCTTCAGCGGCGCCCGCACCCCCGCGCATCTGACCAGCACCGAGTTCCTCACCGAGGTGCGCCGCGTGCTGAGGCCGGACGGCCAGTACGCCGCGAACCTCGCCGACGGGCCGCCGCTGGCCCATCTGCGCGGCCAGATCGCGACCGCCGCCGCCGTCTTCCCCGAGCTGGCGCTCGCCGCCGACCCGGTGGTGCTGCGCGGCCGCCGCTTCGGCAACGCCGTCCTGGTCGCCTCCGCCGCGCCACTGCCGGTCGCGGAGTTCACCCGCCGCGTGGCGAGCGACCCGCACCCGGGGCGCGTCGAGCACGGCAGGGCCCTCGCGGACTTCACCGGCGGCGCGGCGCCCGTGACGGACGCGTCGGCGAAGGCGTCCCCGGAACCCCCGCCGTCCGTCTTCCGCGACTAGGCCCCGCCCCCGTCCGGCGGGCCCCGGCACCCGCCGCCCGGAGCGGGGGAGGCTGCGCCTAGGCTTTCGGCCATGCTGCTGGTACACGACGGGACGGCCGAGGCCGACGCTCCCGTGCTGCGCACGGGGGGAGTGCCCCTCGTCCCGGAGGGCTTCGTCTGGCCGGACTGCCGCGCATGCGGCGGTCCCATGATGTTCTTCGCCCATCTGCCCCTCGACCGCGGTGTGATCGCGGTCTTCCTCTGCCAGAACAAGCCCGGCCTGTGCGAGGAATGGGACGCCACGGCCGGCGCCAACCGCGCCTTCGTCTTCAGCGGCCCGCTGGCGGCGGCCACCGTCCCCGCCGGGGGCGAGACGCTGCTCGGCGCGGTGACCGCCCTGCGCCCCCACCCGGAGGACTCCCCGACCGAGGAGCCGGTGCTGGGCTGGCAGGGCGAGGCACCGCACTGGCTGCAAGGCGACGAGACCCCCGCGTGCCCGTCCTGCGCCGCCCGTATGGCCTTCACGGCCGAGTTCGAGGAGGGCGCCGACTTCGCCACGTCGGCCAACTTCGGCGGAGGCGGCCTCGGCTACGTCTTCCACTGCCGCCCCTGCGACGAGGCCGCCTTCCTCTGGCAGCGCTGAACGCCGCCCGGGCCTTGGGCGAAGCCCGGCCGGGCCGCCCGCGCCCGGCGGACCGGACGTCCGCGCCGCCGTGCCGGAGGACCGGGAGGCGGGGCGGTCCGGCGCGCAGCCGGGCGGGGTGTCAGCCCCGTGGCGGGTTGCTCTGCAGCTTGCGGCGTTCGCGGCGGTCGGGGTGGCGGATGATCACGCCCGCCATGCCGCCGGACCCGATGAGCTTGACCAGTGGTGTGCCCGGGAGCCGGTCCGGGGTGGTCTTGTCCTTCAGGCCGCCCACGCCGGGGTCCATGCCGCTGGTGTCCGCCGCCCAGCCGTCGGGGATGACGACCGTGACGCCGGACGTCTCCCCGTACGCCTCCACGGTGACCTCCGCGAGACGGCATTCGACGCGGCTGAAGTCCACCTTCACGCCTCCCACGCCGCCGTGGGCGATCACCCGTCCCGGGACCTCCCAGCGCCCCGGCCCCACGGACGCGCCGGACATGCCGCCCTTGAGCACCAGCGGGGGCCGGTCCGCCGGGGTGGCCGGCCGCGGCAGGTCCGCGGTCAGCTCGGCGAGCTCGGCGTACGTCTTCGAGGTCAGTGCCTGCTCCAGGCGGGCGTCCAGTTCGTCGAAGTCGATGCGCCCCTCGGCCGCCGCGTCGCGCAGCCGCTCCACCACCGCCTCCCGGTCGTCGTCGGAGGCGCGCAGCCTCTCCGCGGGGACGGGGTGCGCGGAGGGCTCCGGAGGCTCGGCAGTCATGGGCCCAGGATAGGCGGGCGGTGGGATGGGGGCGCGTTCTTTCAACAGGGGCCGGGGACAAGGAGGATGGAGCGGACCCGACGTCATGTCAGGTGCGGCGTTCGTCGATCTCCACGCGGGGTGGCGAGTCGTGCCAGACGCAGAACACCGAGATCTCCCGGTCGTCGCGGGTGAACGTCACCCGCAGCCAGCCCTCCGCCTTCCACACCTGCATCTGCCAGCCCGGCGCCGGGGTCGCCGAGACCAGTTCGGCGGACCGCTCACCCAGGGAGAACGCCGTCCGGCCGCCGTCCACCACATAGCTCCTGACCTTCCCGGAGGACGCCGGGGCGGTAGGGGACGGCGTACGGGACGGGTCCGGCGCCCTCGTCGCGGACGGGGCCGGGGGCGCGGGGCGCGGGGCGGAAGGGGACGCGGACGGGGGCGTGGAGGGGGACGCGTTCCCGGAGGGGGAGGACGGCGCCGGGGGGCGGGGGCGGGAGGTGGACGCCGCCTGCGGGGGCGGGCCCGCCGACGTCAGCGGCAGGGCGCTCGGCCGGTCGTACACCGTGCCCGACATCACCGTGTGCACGCCCCACCACGACAGGGTGACCGACCCGCCCGTGGCGAGCGACCACGCCAGGGCGTGAACCAGTCCTCTTCGCATCCGGGCCATAGTGCACCACCCGCCCACCGCGTCGACAACGGTCCCTCGCGTTCCGCCGGATGGCGTACGGTGCGGCCCATGGCAAGTGTGCTCGTGGTCGAGGACGACCAGTTCGTGCGCTCCGCCCTCATCCGGCACCTGACGGAGGCCGCCCACGCGGTGCGGAGCGTCGGCACGGCCCTGGAGGCGCTGCGCGAGGTCGCCCATCACCGGTTCGACGTGGTCATCCTGGACCTCGGGCTGCCCGACCTCGACGGGGCGGAGGCGCTGAAGATGCTGCGCGGCATCACCGACGTGCCCGTCATCATCGCGACCGCGCGGGACGACGAGGCGGAGATCGTACGGCTCCTCAACGACGGCGCCGACGACTACCTCACCAAGCCGTTCTCCGTGGAGCACCTGTCGGCGCGGATCGCGGCCGTACTGCGCCGGGCGCGCGGCACCGGCGAAGCCCCGGCCGGCGCGGTCCTGCGCGTCGGCGGCCTCACCGTCGACCCGCTGCGCCGCCGCGCCGAACTGGACGGGCGGCGGCTCGACCTGACGCGCCGCGAGTTCGACCTGCTGGCGTTCCTCGCCGCGCGGCCCGGCGTCGTCGTACCGCGCCGGGAACTGCTCGCCGAGGTGTGGCAGCAGGCGTACGGCGACGACCAGACCATCGACGTCCATCTGTCGTGGCTGCGCCGCAAGCTGGGCGAGACCGCGGCGAGGCCCCGCTATCTGCACACGCTGCGCGGCGTCGGCGTGAAACTGGAGCCGCCGAGGTGAGATGGGCCCTCGTCAAGGTCGCGCTGGCCGTCACGACGATGGTCGTCCTCGCGTTCGCCGTGCCGCTGGGCCTGGTCATCAAGGAGCTGGCCCGCGACCGCGCCTTCGGCAACGCCGAGCGGCAGGCCGCCGCGATCGGCCCCACCCTGTCCATCACCACCGAGCGCGCCGCGCTGGAACGGGCGGTCGCCTCCACGCAGGCCGGGGCGGCCGGGCGGATGGCCGTGCACATCCCCGCGCCGCCCGAACCGCCCGGCGGCGCCGCCCTGGAGATCGGCACCGGCCGGGCCGCCGGCGCCGACCTGGAGACGGTGCGGCGGGTGCCGCGCGCCTCCGTCGCGGAGGTCGCCGGGGGCTCCGTACTGCTCCAGCCGACCGCGCTCGGCACCGGGCAGATCGCCGTCGTGGAGGTGTTCGTCCCGGAGGGCGAGCTGACCCGCGGGCTCGGCACGGCCTGGCTGGTCCTCGCCGGGGTCGGCGCCGCCCTGGTCGTCGGGTCCGTCGCCGTCGCCGACCGGCTCGGCGTGCGCATGGTGCTGCCCGCCCAGCGCCTGGCGCGCGCCGCCCACGACCTGGGCGAGGGCAGGCTCGGCGCCCGCGTACCGGAGGAGGGCCCCGCCGAACTGCGCTCGGCCGCCGTCGCGTTCAACTCCATGGCCGACCAGGTCGTGCGGCTCCTCGCCAACGAGCGGGAGCTCGCCGCCGACCTGTCGCACCGGCTGCGCACCCCGCTGACCGTGCTGCGCCTCAACGCCGCCTCGCTGGGCGAGGGCCCGGCGGCCGAGCAGACCCGGGCGGCCGTGGAGCAGCTGGAGCGGGAGGTCGACACGATCATCCGTACGGCGCGTGAGGCCAAGCCGCAGACGACGGCGGCCGGGCCGGGCGCGGGCTGCGACGTCTCGGAGGTCGTACGGGAGCGGATGGCGTTCTGGTCCGCGCTCGCGGAGGACGAGGGCCGTACGGTACGGCTCGCCGGAGTGGAGCGGCCCGTACGGGTCCCCGTCGCGCGGCCCGAACTGGCGGCCGCGCTCGACGCGTTGCTCGGCAACGTCTTCCGCCACACCCCGGAGGGCGCCGCGTTCGCGGTGGACGTGCACGACGCCGGCGACGCGGTGATCGTGCTGGTGTCCGACGCCGGTCCGGGGATCGCCGACCCGGAGGCGGCGCTCGTACGCGGCAACAGCGGGGCGCGCGACGGGTCGACGGGGCTCGGCCTGGACATCGTGCGCCGGGTGGCCGAGTCGACCGGCGGCGATGTGCGGATCGGCCGGTCGGTGCTGGGCGGCGCGGAGGTCCGCGTGTGGCTGGGCCTCGGTGTACGGGGCCCTGGCCCGGCCGCCCGGCGGCAGCGGACGCGCCGCACCCGCCGGGCGCGCCGTCGCGGCGCCCCCGCCTGACCGCGCCCGCCACGGAGGTCCGAGACCCCATGCCCCTGCGCTCACACGGCCGCACGCCTGCGCCCCCGGCGCCCGCGGCTCTGCGCCTCCGGTCCCGCGGCCGTCGGCCCGGCGCCCGCGCGGCGGCGTGCCTACGGCTCCACGCGGGTCAGTTCCTCCAGGGCGCCGCCGCCCGTCTCGTCGCCGCGCGTGACGTACAGCTTGCCCTCGCCGGCCGGGGTGATGACCATGCGGCCGCGCACCGGGCAGGAGGACGTGGACGGCTCCAGCGGGCTCAGCACCAGGCGGTCGTTGTGGGCGCCGGCGAGGACGGACACCCATGTGCAGTCCTTGTGGCGGCCCGCACCGGTCGCCGTGGCCACCTGCTTGCCCACGTCGCCCTGCTCGATGGTGATCCTCAGCCGGTCGTCGGCGCGCGCGGCGCCCAGCTGCCAGGTGCCGAGGTACTTGGGGTGCACGGCGGTGCGCTGGGTCGTGGACGGTTCGAGGACCGCCTTCGCGCCGTCCATCCGCCAGTCCAGCTTGCCGTCCGTCCGGGCGGCGAGCGTCAGCGGCGGCGGGGGCGCGCAGTCCTCCGTGCCCTTCGGGACGGCCCGCGTCCTGGTGCCCGCGCCGAGGGTGATCTTCTCGTCGTCCACCGTGCGCAGCGGGCTCTCGCCCTCGCAGAGGGCCCGCGGGCGGGTCAGCCGGACCTTGGCGACGGGCATGTTCCTCTCGCCCTGCCGGATCTCGAACCGGCCGTGCACGCGTTCGCCCGACGCCGTGCGGATCACGCCCTCCCAGGACCCGAGGTACTGGTCGGGGACGGCCCCTTCGATCTTCCTGATCTCGGGCGTCTCCGCCTTGTCGTCCTTGTCGACCAGGATGCCGATGATGATCAGGATGACCGGTACGAGGAGGATGCCGCCGAGGACCGAGCAGGTCACGATGAGCGCGGTCCGGCCGCCGCCGCGGGCCGGGGCGGGCGGTGGCAGGGGCGCGTACGTCTGCGGGTGCGGGGCGTTGTGGACCGGGCGGGGCCCGTAGGGGGAGTGCTGCACCGGCCCGTAGGGGCCGGGCGGCGGCGTGTGTGGGGTGCTCAGGGCCGTCGGCCCGTACGGGGAGGGCCCGTGGGTCGCGGCGAGGGCCGGCGACGCGTCCGGCACGGCGGTGTGCGGGGCCCGCGGACCCGGCACGTGCGGGGCGTGCGCCTGCGGGGTGTGCGGCTGCGGGGCCCGGCGGTCCGCCTGGGGCGCCTCGGTGTCCAGGAGCCGCGCCGCCCGCTGGCCCAGCTGGGCCAGGAGCGCGCCCGGCAGCCAGGCACCCGCCGGTTCCGCGTCGCGCGTCGCGTCGACCAGCTCGGCCACCGTGGGCCGCCCGGCCGGGTCCTTGATGAGGCAGGCGCGGACGAGTCCGGCGACCTTCGACGGCACGCCCTCCAGGTCCGGTTCCTCCTGCGCGATCCGGTAGAGCACGGTGTGGACGCCGCTGTCGGCGCCGCCGAAGGGGGTGCGTCCCGTCGCCGCGTACGCGAGGACGGCGCCCAGGCAGAACACGTCCGACGCGGCCGTGACGCTCTCGCCGCGCACCTGCTCGGGCGACATGAAGCCGGGTGAGCCGACCATCACCCCGGTGCGGGTCCGCACGTCGGCGGCGGCGCTCCGGCCGTCCAGGGCGCGGGCGATGCCGAAGTCGATGACGCGCGGCCCGTCCACCGTGACCAGGATGTTCGACGGCTTCAGGTCCCGGTGGACCAGCCCCACCGCGTGGATCGACGCCAGCGCCTGCGACAGGCCGCTCGCCAGGGCCCGTACGGAGGTGTCCGGCAGGGGCCCGTGGTCGCGGTCGACCACCTCGGTCAGCGACGGGCCCGGTACGTACCCGGTCGCCACCCACGGCACGTCCGCGTCCGTGTCGGCGTCGAGCACCGGGGCGGTCCACTGGCCGCCGACGCGCCGCGCGGCGGCCACCTCCTGGGCGAAGCGCCGCCTGAACTCGTCGTCGCGTGCCAGCTCCCGGAGGACCAGCTTCACGGCGACCGTACGACCGCCCTCGCTGCGCGCGAGGTACACGCGGCCCATGCCTCCGGCTCCGAGGCGGCCGAGGAGACGGTAGGGGCCTATCCACGCGGGGTCTTCAGCGGTGATCGGATGCACCGTCGGATCTTACGCACAGCCGCGCACCCGCCCGGCCGGGGATCACGGCGCCGGTCCGAGCCCCGATCTTTAATCCACGCCGATGCCTTCCTTAAGCGGAGCCTAAGATCCCGGACGGCCGCCCCGAACGCGCCGATTGTCCGTTCCGGCCTCGCTAGCGTCTGCCGCGCACCACCCCCCACACCCCCCACTCCGGACATCCCACACCCCCCACCCGGCAAGACGAGGCAGGCACAGCGATGGGCACAGTGACGCACCGGCGCAGGAGCAGCGGCAGGGCGAAGGCGATCGGCGCGCTGGTCGCGGCGGCGCTGGCGGGAGGCGCGGCGTTCGCCTTCACCGGCACGGCGCAGGCCGGCGCGGTGAGCGCCGCCTACACCAGGACCAGCGCCTGGAGCGGCGGTTACACCGGCCAGTACGTCATCACCAACACCACCGGGCAGGCGCGCTCCGGGTGGACGCTGGAGTTCGACCTGCCGGCCGGGACGCGGCTGAGCTCCCTGTGGAACGGCGAGCACACGGTCGACGGGCGACACGTCACCGTGAAGCCGGCGGGCTGGAACCGGGACCTGGCGCCCGGCGCGTCCGTCACGGTCGGCTTCGTCACCGCCGCCGACCAGGGCGCCGCGCCCGGCGACCCGGCGGGCTGCCTCGTCGACCGGGTGAGCTGCTCCGCCGGGCAGGGCCCCACGCCGCAGCCCTCCGGCCGCCCCACGGACCGGCCCACCCCCGCCCCGACCCCGACGCCTACCGCCACCCCGACGAGCCCCGCGACCCCCGCGCCCACGAGCCCCGCGCCCACCGGCTCCCCGGCGGGCGGCGCCCGGTTCGCCCCGTACGTCGACACCTCCCTCCACCCGGCCTACGACCTGCTGGACACCGTCGAGAAGACCGGCGTCAAGGAGTTCAACCTCGCGTTCATCACCTCCGGCGGCGGCTGCGTCCCGCGCTGGGGCGGTGTCACCGACCTGGCGGACGACAAGGTCGCCGCGCAGATCGGCGCCCTGCGGGCCAAGGGCGGTGACGTCCGGGTCTCCTTCGGCGGCGCCGCCGGCAGCGAGCTGGCGCTCAACTGCGCCGACGCGGCCTCCCTAACCGCCGCGTACGGCAAGGTCGTCGACCAGTACAAGCTGACGAAGGTGGACTTCGACGTGGAGGGCGCCGCCCTGCCCGACGCGGCCGCCAACACCCGCCGCGCCCAGGCCATCGCCCGGCTCCAGAAGACGCGTCCGGGGCTCGACGTGTCGTTCACGCTGCCGGTCATGCCCGAGGGCCTCACCCAGCCGGGCGTGGACCTGCTCGCCGACGCGCGGAAGAACGGCGTGCGGATCGGCGCCGTCAACATCATGGCCATGGACTACGGCCCCGCCTACAGCGGCGACATGGGCCGGTACGCCATCGAGGCGGCCACCGCGACGCAGGCGCAGATCAAGGGCGTGCTCGGGCTGTCCGACGCGGCGGCGTGGAAGACGGTCGCCGTCACCCCGATGATCGGCGTCAACGACGTCACCACCGAGGTCTTCAGGGTCGACGACGCCGCGCAGCTGGTGGACTTCGCCCGCTCGAAGGGCATCGGCTGGCTGTCGATGTGGTCCTCGACCCGCGACAAGCAGTGCGCGGCCGGCGCCGTGAACCACGCCGACCCGACCTGCTCCTCGATCCTCCAGCAGCCCCTGGCCTTCACCAAGGCGTTCGCCGCCTACCGGTAGCCCGCCCGTCGCGGGCCCCGCGAACCGCCGCCCCCCACACCGCGCGCCCCGGCCGTCCACCCCACCCCGGCCGGGGCGCGCGCCCGCCGTCAGCCCGCGACCGGGCCCGCCTCCACGGCCGGCCCCGCGTCCGGGGAGGTCCCGGGCGCCGGCCGCCCGTCCGGGCCGGGGCCGCCGTCCGGGCCCGGCAGCGTCCCCGTACGGGCCAGCCGCGCGTACCAGTGGGCGCTGGCCTTGGGGGTGCGCGCCTGCGTCGCGTAGTCGACGTGCACGGCACCGAACCGCTTCCCGTACCCGTACGCCCACTCGAAGTTGTCCATCAGCGACCACAGGAAGTACCCGCGCACGTCCGCGCCGTCCTCCACCGCCCGGTGCACCGCCTCCAGATGGCCGTGCAGATAGGCGATGCGCTCCGGGTCGTGGACCGTGCCGTCCGGGCCGACGACGTCCTCGTACGCGGCGCCGTTCTCGGTGACGTACAGCGGCAGCTCCGGGTACTTCCGGGCCAGCCGCGTCAGCAGGTCGTACAGGCCCGACGCGTCCACGGACCAGCCCATCGCGGTCCGCTCGCCCGGCGGCTGGTGGAACACGACCTCGTCCGCGCCCGGCCACGGCGAGAACGCGCCGCCGCCGTGCCCGCCGTCCGCCATGCCCGGCTCGGCGCCGCCGGCCGCCGACACCACCGTCGGCGTGTAGTAGTTGACGCCCAGGAAGTCCAGCGGCTGGTGGGCCGTCGCCGTGTCGCCGGGCCGGGCGAACGCCCAGTCGGTGAGCCGCGCGGTGTCCGCGGGCAGGTCCTCCGGGTAGGCGCCGTCGAGCATCGGGCCGAGCCAGATCCCGTTGCCGACCGTGTCGATCCGCCGCGCCGCCTCCACGTCCTTCGGGCCGCGCGTCAGCGGCCGCACCTCGTGGAGGTTGAGGGACACGCCGACCTCGGCGCGCGGCGGGAGGGCCGCCCGCAGCGCCTGTACGGCCAGCCCGTGGGCGAGGTTCAGATGGTGGGCGGCGCGCAGCGCGGCGACCGGGTCCGTGCGCCCCGGCGCGTGCACCCCGGAGCCGTAGCCGAGGAAGGCGCTGCACCAGGGCTCGTTGAGCGTGGTCCACCGCTCGACCCGGTCGCCCAGCGCGTCGGCGACGAGCGCCGCGTACTCGCCGAACCGCTCGGCCGTGGCGCGTTCCGGCCAGCCGCCGGCGTCCTCCAGCTCCTGCGGCAGGTCCCAGTGGTAGAGGGTCAGCGCGGGCCGGATGCCCGCCGCGAGCAGCTCGTCGACGAGCGCCCGGTAGAAGTCCAGGCCCTTCTGCACGGCAGGGCCGCGCCCGGTCGGCTGCACCCGTGACCAGGAGACGGAGAAGCGGTACGCGGTGAGGCCCAGCTCGCGCATCAGCCGGACGTCGTCGCGGAACCGGTGGTAGTGGTCGACGGCCACGTCCCCGGTGTGCCCGCCGAACACCTTGCCCGGCGTGTGGGAGAAGGTGTCCCAGATGGACGGCGTACGGCCGTCCTCGGCGGCCGCGCCCTCGATCTGGTACGCGGCGGTGGCGGCCCCCCAGAGGAAACCGGGCGGGAACGTGCGGGTCGCGGTGAGCGGCCGTGCTTCGGACGCAGTCATAGGAGAGCGCTCCCAACGCGGAGAGGAACGGGCTACGGGAAGAGGAACGGTGAGCGGGGCGGGGCGTCAGCTCTTGACGGCGCCCGAGGTGATGCCGCCCACGATGTGCTTGCCCAGGACGGCGAAGACGGCCAGCAGCGGCAGCGTGGAGATCAGCGCGCCGGTCAGGACGATGGCCTGGTTGACCGTGTGGTTGCCGGAGCCGAGCCCGGCGAGGGCGACCTGGAGGGTCGGGTTGCCGTCCGGGGTGAGCGCGATGAACGGCCAGAAGAAGTCGTTCCACGCCTGGACGAAGACCAGCATGCCCAGCACGGCCATCGCGGGCCGGGCGACGGGGAAGACCACGTGCCAGATGATCCGCAGGCTGTGGGCGCCGTCCACGCGGGCCGCCTCGATCAGTTCGACGGGCAGCGCCTCCAGCAGGTACTGCCGCATGAAGAACACCCCGAACGCGGCGACCAGCGACGGCAGCACCACCGACTGGAGCTGGTCGACCCAGCCCAGGTCGGTGATGATCTGGTAGAGCGGGATGACGCTGAGCTGCGGCGGGATCGTCATGGTCGCCACGACCAGCGCCAGCAGCACGTTGCGGCCGCGGAACGGGAGCTTGGCGAAGGCGAACCCGGCGAGCGTGGAGAAGACGACGGTGGACGCCGCCACGAGCCCCGCCACGACCGTGGTGTTGATCAGCGCCTCGCCCATGTCGACCTGGTTCCAGGCGAAGGTGAGGTTGTCCAGCAGCCGGGGCCCGGGCAGCAGCGGCGCGGGGGCCTCGACGACCCGTTCGCCCGAGTGGGAGGCGGCGACGAGGTTCCAGTACAGCGGGAAGAGGGAGACCAGGGCGGCGAGCCCGAGCAGGACGTAGGTGAGGGGCCCGGCGTGGTGCTGGCGCCCGGCGGCTTGCTTGAGCTTCATGGGTCAGACCTCCGACTTTCCGCGACCGACACGGCCGGCGAGCAGCCGGAGGCCCCCGATGAGCAGCAGGAGCAGCAGCATCACCCAGGCGATCGCCGACGCCTGGCCGAGCGCGCCGGTCACCCAGCCCTTCTCGTACATGAGCAGGCTGAGCGTCTGGAACTGGTTGCCGCTGCCGCCGCTGACGCCCAGGCTGCCGCCGAACAGCATCGGCTCACCGAACAGCTGGGTCGCGCCGATGGTCGAGACGACGATGGTGAAGAGGATGGTGGGGCGGATGGAGGGGATGGTGACGCTGATGAACTGCCGCCAGCGCGAAGCCCCGTCGAGCGCGGCCGCCTCGTACAGGTCCTGCGGGACGGCCTGCATCGCGGCGAGGTAGATCAGCGCGTTGTAGCCGGTCCACCGCCATGTCACGATCACGGAGATGGCGATCTGCGCGGGCCACTTCGACGACTCCCAGTCGACCGGCTCGAAGCCGACCCAGCCGAGCACCGTGTTGATCAGCCCGTAGTCGCTGTTGAACAGCTGGGCGAAGACGAGCGTCGCCGCGGCGATGGAGGTGGCGTACGGGGCGAGGACGGCGACCCGGAAGAAACCGCGGCCGCGCAGCTTGTAGTTGAGCAGATGCGCCAGGCCCAGCGCCATGAGGAGCTGCGGCACGGTGGAGATGACGCCGATGGTGAAGGTGTTGGCCAGCGCGTTCCAGAAGAAGTCGCTGTCCCACAGGGCGGTGTAGTTGTCGAAGCCGCGCCACTCGGCCTCGCCGCCCAGCTCGACCCGGTGCAGCGACAGCCAGCCGGTGTAGATCAGCGGGAACAGCCCGAAGGCGGCGAAGCAGAGGAAGAACGGCGCCACGAACGCGTACGGCGTCGCCTTCAGGTCCCACCGGTAGAGCCGGCTGCGCCACCCGGTACGCGCCGGTGCGGGGGGAGGCTTGGGGGGTGCGGAGGGGGTGACCACGAGGGCGTCGTCCTTCCAGGGTGAATGCGGCGTGGGCTGCTGCGGGGCTCGGGGAGGTTCCGGTTGCGGGCGGGCGTCCCGCACGGCGAGGGGCCTCTGGCCGGGCGGGGCCAGGACCGCGGGGGAGGGCGGGCGCGACCGGACGCCCGCCCGCGGCGAACCGGCACGGCGCACCGCCCGCGGGGCCCTCGGGGCGCGCCGCCCCGGTGAGGGAGCACCGGGGCGGGCGCCGCCCCGGCTACTGGGCGATCTTGTCGTCGACCAGCTTCTTCACCGTCGCCCAGGCGGCGTCGGGCTTGGTGCCCCGCTGCTCCACATCGAGGATCCCGTTGTCCGTCAGGAACGTCTTGACCTGCCCGTCCCACCGGCTGACCGGCGCGGGCGTGATCCCCGCGGCCGCCGAGGAGTAGATCTTCCCGACCGGCGTGTCCCCGAAGTACGGGATCTTCGCGTTCTGCACGGCCGGTGAGGCCAGCGTGTCCTTGGTGGACGGGATGTTGCCGTTCACGCCGAAGACCTTGGCGTGCTGCTCGGGCGCCGTCAGCCACGCGGCGAGCTTCGCGGCCTCCTCGGCGTGCTTGCCGGCCTTCGGCACGGCGAGGAAGGAGCCGCCCCAGTTGCCGGCGACGGGCGGCGCGGCGATGTCCCACTTGCCCTGGTTGGCGGGGCCCGCCTGGTCCTTGATGATGCCGGTCATCCAGGACGGGCAGGCGACGGTGGCGAACCGGGAGTTCTTGAACCCGGCGTTCCAGGTGCCCTTCTCGTCGAACTGGCGCAGCTTCGCGGTCATCCCGCCCTGCGCGGCCTCCACGGCGAGGTTCCACGCGGTCTTGACGCCGGGGCTGTTCTCCCAGTCGAGTTCGCCCTTGTCGTTGGCGTACTGCTGGGGCTGGCTGGACAGGACGGCGTTGAACAGGCCGCTCGCGGAGTCGTGGAAGGAGGTCCCGGCGGGCGCGTTGCGCTGGTACGTCCTGCCGGTGGCGACGAACTTGGCCCAGTCGCCCGCCCACAGCCTGGCGACCTGCTCGCGGTCGGTGGGCAGTTTGGCCTTGGCGAAGAGGTCCTTGTTGTAGCAGATGGCCATGGGGCCGATGTCGGTGCCGAGGCCGATGACCTTGCCGTCGGCGGTGGTGGCCTGCTTGACCTTCCAGTCGAGGAAGGCGCTCAGGTCGGCGCCGCCGGTCTTGGACAGGTCCACCCACTTGTCGCCCAGGGTGGGGCCGGTCGCCTCGGCGATGTAGCCGACCTCGACGGCCTGGATGTCGGCGAGGCCGCTGTTGCGGGAGAGGCGCAGCTTCAGGGTGTCCCAGTACTTCTGCCCGTCGGCGACGTTCGACTCGACGATCTTGATGTGCGGGTTCAGCTTCTCGTACTCGGCGTAGAGCTTGGCGCCGTTGTCGTTGTCGTAGCCGAACGAACCGAAGGTGCCGATCCGCAGGGTGATCTTCCCGCCGTCCGCGGCGGAGTCGTCGCCTCCGCCGTCGCCGCACCCGGCGATCAGGGCCGCGCAGGCCGTGAGGGCGGTCGCCGCGAGCGCGCGGCGGCGGCGTCTGCGGGGCAGGTCGGGGGTGCTGCTGGAAGTGCGCATTCTCCACTCTCCTCGTCCAGGGTGGTGGTGCTGGTCGTGCGCCGGGTCGCGGGCGGTCGGTGCCGGGTGGGCCGGCCGGGTGCCGGGCGGGGTGCCGGTCGGATGCGGGCGGCGTGCGGCGGCTCGGGCGCCGTGGGGCGTCGGCAAGGCGCCGGTGGGGCGCCTGCCGGGTGCCGGTCGGGCGCCGTTCGGGCAGGGGCGGGGGCGTCCGGGCGCGTGGCGGCCAGGGTCGCCACGGGCTTCATGGGAGCGCTCCCACCCGTATGTCCGGAAGGTTGCTGCCTGGCGGGTGCGGGTGTCAAGAGATGAACGCCGATTGCGCGGTACCGAGTTGGCATCGTCCGCAGTGCGGTGCGCGCCTTCGGTTCCTCAAGGCGGCCGAGGCGGGAGGCCGCTGGAGCGGGGCGCCACGATCCGCTAGGTTGGGAGCGCTCCCACTACCCAGGGTCAGGTCCTGGGCCTCCCGCTGAGGCCGGGGAGCGGTGCAGGCTCTGGGGGTGCAGGCTCTAGGTTGGGCCGCATCGGACTGGACGGGAGACGTGACGCCATGGCGGTGAACGGACGGCAGGGCGGCAGGCCCACTCTGGAGGAGGTCGCGGCCCGGGCGGGTGTCGGCCGGGGCACGGTGTCCCGCGTGATCAACGGCTCGCCGCGGGTCAGCGACCGCGCGAAGGCCGCCGTCTCCCGCGCCATCGCCGAACTGGGCTACGTGCCCAACCGCGCCGCCCGCGCGCTGGCCGGCGCCCGTACGGACGCGGTGGCGCTGGTGATACCGGAGACGGAGGCGCGGCTGTTCGCGGAGCCGTACTTCCTCGACATCATCCGCGGGGTGAGTGCCGAACTGGCGGACGCGGACAAGCAGTTGCTGCTGACGCTGATCCGGTCGAGCCAGGAGCGGCAGCGCTTCGAGCAGTATCTGGCGGCGCAGCGCGTCGACGGTGTGCTGCTGGTGTCCGTGCACGCCGACGATCCGCTCCCCGACATCGTGCGGGGCCTGGACATCCCGGCCGTGCTCAACGGCCGCCGCTCCGAGGAGGAGCCGGTGGCGTACGTGGACTCCGACAACGTGGGCGCCGGCTGCTCTGCGGTGGCGCACCTGGCGGAGCGCGGCCGCCGCCGGATCGCCACGATCACCGGCCCGCTCGACATGTACGTGGCGCGCTGCCGCCTCGACGGCTACCGCAGGGGCCTGGCGGCGGCGGGGCTGCCGGGCGACGAACGGCTGGTCGCCGCCGCCGACTTCACCGAGGAGGGCGGCCGGCGGGCGATGCGCGGGCTGCTGGAGCGGTGCCCGGACCTGGACGCGGTGTTCGCCGCGTCGGACGTCATGGCGGCGGGCGCGCGGGTGGCGCTGCGCGAGGCGGGTCGGCGCGTCCCGGACGACGTGGCGCTGGTCGGCGTGGACGACTCGGCGGTGGCCCGCCACATGGACCCGCCGCTGACGAGCGTGCGCCAGCCGATCGAGGAGATGGGCCGCGTGATGGCCCGCGTACTGCTCCAGGAGATCGCCGGCGGGGACGCGGAACCGCGCCGCCTGGTGCTGCCGACGGAACTGGTCGTACGCCAGTCCGCCTGACCCCCGGCGCGGGCGGCCCCCCGACCAGGACCGCCGGAGGCCTGCCGGCCGCCCGTCGGCCGCCTCTCGGACGCCCGTGGGAGGCGGCCCCCCCCGTGGCGCCGCCGGGCGGGTTCCCGTACGGGCTCCGAGTGGGCCCCGGTGCGGAAAACCGCAGGGTGGCGCTGCGCGACCCCGCCGTCACCCGGGTGGTTTGCCTCGTGTTCCGGCCGCTCTTCGGTGCCTAGCGTTCCCCTCGTCGTGAAACGGCGGCCGCCCCGGCGGTCGCCGCGCCAACGGGAGGGGAACAGAAGGTGCGTAGGAAACCGGCCACGGTACGGATCGCGCGATGGAGCGCCACACATCCCTGGTCCGCCATCGGGCTCTGGGTGGTCTTCGTCGCGCTGTGCCTCCTGCTGGGCGGAGCCGCCGGCACCGACCGGATCAGCGACGAGGAGTCGGGGGTCGGCGAGTCGGGCCGGGCCGGGCGCATCACCGCCTCGGGGCACTTCACCGAGAAGCCCGAGGAGAACGTCCTGATCAGCGCCGCGAACGGCGGGAAGCTCGACCTCGCCACCGCGCGGAAGGCGGCCGCCGAGCTGACCGGGAGGATGCGAGCCCTGCCCGAGGTGGAGAGCGTCGGCACCGCACTCCCCGCCCCGGACGGCACGGCCCTGCTGCTGCCCGTGACCATGACGGGCGACACCGAGACCGCCGACACGCGGGTCCAGCCGCTGCTCGACGCGAGCGCGGCGACCGAGCGGGCCCACGAGGGGCTGAGGATCGACCAGGTCGGCACCGGATCCACCGCCAAGGGGCTCGGCGACACCCTGGGCGAGGACTTCGAGAAGGCCGAGCTGATCAGCCTCCCGCTGACCCTGCTGATCCTGCTCGTCGTCTTCGGCGCGGTCATCGCCGCCGGAGTGCCGGTCCTGCTCGCCGTGTCCTGTGTCGGCGCCGCGATCGGGCTGTCCACGCTGGCCTCGCACGTCCTGCCCGAGACCAGCGCGGTGAGCAACGTCATCCTGCTGATGGGCATGGCCGTCGGCGTCGATTACTCGCTCTTCTACCTCAAGCGGGAGCGGGAGGAGCGCCACAAGGGCGCCTCCCACCTGGACGCCATCGAGATCGCCGCCGAGACCTCGGGGCACACCGTCGTCGTCTCCGGCACGACCGTCATCGTCTCCATGGCGGGCCTCTACCTCGCCCAGGAGGCCACGTTCGCGTCCCTGGCCACCGGGTCGATCATCGTGGTGGCCGTCGCCGTCCTCGCCTCGCTGACCGTGCTCCCCGCGCTCCTCGCCAAGCTCGGACGCTGGGTGGACCGGCCGAAGGTGCCCCTCCTGTGGCGGCTCACGATGCGCTCCGGCGAGTCCCGGCTCTGGCCCCTGATGCTGCGCCCCGCCCTCGTACGGCCCGTGCTCACCCTCGTGATGTCCGTCGGCGCGCTGCTCGCCCTCGCCCTGCCGGCCCTCGACATGAAGCTGAAGCAGCCGGGCTCCGACGACCTGTCCCGCGACATCCCGGTCGTCCAGGCCATGGACCGGCTGACGTCCGCCTTCCCCAGCGAGGGCACCACGCACCACGTGGCCGTGCGCGCCCCCGCCCAACGGGCCGGGGAGGTCGAGTCCGCGCTCAGGGCCCTGCTGGGCCGCACCGAGGGGCAGCGGCTGTTCGCCCACGACCGGACGCCCGAGATCCGCGTGTCGGCCGACCGGCGCGTGCACACCGTCGCCGTCGGCACGCCGTACTCGCCGAAGAGCGACGGCGCGCGGGACTCCCTCGAACTGCTGCGGGAGTGGCTGCCCGAGGCGCTCGCGCCCGTCCGGGGCGCCGAGGGCGCGGTCGGCGGCAAGGTCGCCCAGGGGATCGACTTCACCGGCCACCTGGAGGACCGGATGCCGTGGGTGGTCGGCTTCGTCCTGTTGCTGACGTTCGCCACCATGGCCGTCATCTTCCGCTCGCTCGCCGTGGCGCTCTCCGCGATCCTCCTCAACCTGCTGTCGGCCGCCGCCTCGTTCGGTGTCCTCGTCGCGGTCTTCCAGCACACCTGGGCGGAGGACCTGCTGGACTTCCACAGCTCGGGCGCGGTCGTGTCCTGGCTGCCGCTCTTCCTCTTCGTGGTGCTGTTCGGCCTGTCGATGGACTACCACGTGTTCGTCGTCAGCCGGATCCGCGAGGCCGCGCTCGACGGGGCGCGCGTCCGCGAGGCCGTCCGGGACGGCATCACCCGGTCCGCCGGCGTCGTGACCAGCGCGGCGATCGTCATGGTGGCCGTGTTCGCGGTCTTCGGCACGCTCAGCATGGTGGAGTTCAAGCAGCTGGGCGTCGGACTGGCGGCGGCGATCCTGATGGACGCCGTGGTGATCCGGATCTTCGTCCTGCCGGCCCTGATGACGGCCCTCGGCCGGTGGAACTGGTGGCCCGGTGGCCTCGACGCCGCCCGCCGGGGCCGACACGCGGCCGGACCCTCGACCACCCGGCCGCCGCAGCCCGACCCGTCCCTCGCCGGCTCCTCCAGTCAGGTGTGACCGGTGTCCGGCATGGGAGAGCAGCCTGCCGCGCCGCTCACGGCGCGAGCAGTGCCGCGACCGCCGTGCGGGCGTGGCGGGCCGGGGCCGGGTCGCCGGTGATGCCCGCCGTCACGATGGCCCCCTCGGCGAGCAGGAAGACCGGTTCCGCCACCGGCACCCCGGTCGCGGCGACCCACTCGGCGACCTGGTCGTGGAACGCCCGCTTGTGCGCGCGCACCTCGGCCAGCACCGCCTCCGACGAGGAGCCCAGCTCCCCGTGGGCGTTGATCCAGGCGCAGCCCCGGAAGCCGGGCGTCCGGAACCACTCGGCGAGCCAGTCGAAGACGGCCAGCACGCGCTCCCGGGGGTCCGGGACCCGCTCCACCGCGGCCGTCAGTTCGCCCCTCCACCGCTGGTCGCGCCGTCGCAGCACCGCCACGACCAGGTCCTCCTTCGCCGGGAAGAACCGGTAGATCCGCTTCAGCGGCAGGCCCGACGCCGCGCGCACCTGGTCCATCCCGACGGCCTGGATGCCCCGCTCGTAGAAGAACCGCTCCGCCGCGTCGAGCAGCGCCTCGAGGTCCAGGCGGTTCTGCTCCTCGGTGATCGGGGCCGGCATCCGGGGCTCCTTGACGTAGAGAACGGGCGTTCCCTACCTTAGTCCGCACCAGTGGAGAACGCCCGTTCTCCATACGAGGAGGTCACCGTGCCGGAAGATCGCCCGCCCTGCCCGCCGTTCGACCGCGAGTCGGCGCTGCGGAAGGTCCAGGCCGCCGAGGACGCCTGGAACACCCGCGACCCCCGGCGCGTGGCGCTCGCCTACACCCCGGACTCGGTGTGGCGGAACAGGGATGTGTTCCTCCGGGGCCGCGAGGAGATCGTCGCGTTCCTGACCCGCAAGTGGGAGCGCGAGCGGGACTACGCGCTGCGCAAGAGCCTCTGGGCGTTCGACGGCGACCGGATCGCCGTCCGCTTCCAGTACGAGTGGCGCGACGCCGGGGACCAGTGGTGGCGCAGCTACGGCAACGAGCTGTGGGAGTTCGACGAGCACGGCCTCATGCGGCGCCGCGAGGCCAGCATCAACGACACCCCCATCGCGGAGGCCGACCGGCGCATCCGCGGCCCCCGGAGCGCCGCCGAGCGAGGCGCCGGCATCCCGCTCCGCTAGGGCCTGTCCCCCGGATCGCCCCGGAGCCCCGGAGCCCCGGAGCCCCGGAGCCCCGGAGCCCCGGAGCCCCGGAGCCCCGGAGCCCCGGCGCCCGGAGCCCGGCGCCCCCGGCCGTACCGGCGGCCGGGGGCGGGGCGGTGCCTACGCGGGGCGGGCGTACGGGCGCGTCATGATCTCCATGTTGTGGCCGTCCGGGTCGTCGAAGTAGGCGCCCCGGCCGCCGAAGAGGCGGTTGATCCGTCCGGGCTCGGTGTGGTGCGGGTCGGCGTAGTACGTGACGCCGGCCGCCTCCAGCCGGTCGATCATCGTGTCGAACTCCTCGTCCGGCACGAGGAACGCGTAGTGCTGCGGCGTGACGGGGCCTTCCGCGGCGTAGAAGTCCAGCGTCACGCCGTTGCCGGTGTCGACGGGGATGAACGGCCCGAACGGCGCCCCGACCTCCAGGCCGAGGATTCCCGCGAGGAACGCGGCGGAGGCCCGCTTGTCGGAGGCGTGGACGACGGTGTGGTTGAGATCGGCGGTCATGGTGACCTCTCCTGAGGGGTGAGGGAATGCGGGGACGGCTCGGTGCGCGCTCGACGCGCGCGGCACCCCCCGGCGGGCCCCTGGCCCGCCCCGTCCTCACGAAGAGGCCGGGGACTTCTCTCGCTCAGGCCTCGACGAGGCCGACCCGGCAGTCACGCTCCGACCGTAACCACTCCCGCCACCCGCGCACCACGCGTTTCCGGCCGTTCCCCCGCGGACCCTGGCCCCACTACTAAACTTTGACTAGTTTGCCGGTATGGGAGAGCAGACGATTCCGGTCCTGCCGTGCCGGACCCTTCAGCCCGTACTGGACTTCTACACCGCTCTCGGATTCGAGGTGACGTTCCACCAGTCGAGCCCCAACCCGTACGCGGTCGTCCGGCGGGGCGGCCTGCAGCTGCACTTCTTCGGGATGCGGCGGTACGAGCCGGCCGAGTCGTACAGCACCTGCGTCGTGCGCACCGAGGACGTCGACGCGCTGTACGAGGACTTCCGCGCCCGCCTGAAGGCCGCCTACGGGCGGGTGCCCTCGCGGGGGCTGCCGCGGCTCGGCGCGCTGCGGACCGCCTCGCACGGCGTCCGGCAGTTCCTGATGACCGACCCGGGCGGCAACTGCCTGCGCGTCGCCCAGGAGCTCGGCGCGGACCAGCACCACAGGCCCGCGCCGGAGGGTGCCGTGGCGCGCGCCCTGCACCACGCCGCGCTGTTCGCCGACTCGCGGGAGGACCCGGCCGCCGCCGCCCGGGTCGTCGACCGGGCCCTGGAGGCGGAGGGCGAGGAGGCGACCCCGGTGCAGCTCCTGCGCCTGCTGGTCCTGCGGGCCGACGCCGCCCGCCGTCTCGGCGACGAACCGGCCGCGCTCGGCGCCCTGGCCCGCGCCCGTGCCGTCGTCCTGGACGCCGCCGGCGAGGAGGAGGCCCGAGACGACCTGCGCAGACTCGCCGAACTCGCCGAGGGCTGAACGCGCCCGGCACCGGCGACCGCGCCCGCCGTCCGCGCCGCCGCCGGGCAGGGCGCCGCGCACGCTGGGGCCCCCGCCCCCGGGTCTGGACCGCACCGGGGGCGGGGGCTCGTTCAGGGGCGGGGCGTCAGAGCGCCGGGTGGGCGTTCTTCAGCAGCTCCTGGAACTGGGCCGAGAACCAGTGGCCCGAGACGGGGGCGTCCGGGAGGGCGCCCGACATGTTGTAGTTGTTCCGCGGGTTGCCCGTGTACGTCGGGTCGCACATCCGGTCGAAGCCCTTGCCCTCGTCGTTCGGGATGGCCTTGCTCGACCCGTCGGACTCGCCCGGGGGCTTCATCCACACGTACGCGTCGATACCCGGCTCCGGGTTGGCCCGCGGCCGCTCGCCGAGTCCGGCACCGGCCTGGTTGCACCAGTTGCCGAGGTGGATGCGCCGGTCGTAGCGGCCGCCGTCGACGTAGGTGTCGACGCTCGTCGTCGCGCCGGGCCCGGTCGGCCTGGCCGTGCCGCCCCAGCCGTTGCGGGAGGTGTCGATCAGCATGCCCAGCTTCGGGTCGAAGCCGATCCGCACCAGCTCGTTGCGCATGGCCTGCGCGTACGACAACTCGTCGGTGTACCGGTTCCAGTCGACCCACTTGGAGGTGCGCACCGACTGGCCGTTCACCGTGTCGTTGATGGTGAAGTGGTCCTCCTTCAGGGCGCTGTAGTTGGCCGTGTTGACGATGAAGCCGTGGACGTTGGCGACCGTGGAGCCCTCGGCCGTCGCCGCCTGCTTGAAGATCTGGGCGGACGCGCCGAAGTTGTCGTCCCAGCCGAGCCAGCCGTGGTGCCCGGCGTCCACGTAGTTGTAGACGTTCTTGACCGCGCCGAGCTTGGCCAGCGCGTACCCGACGCCCTTGACGTAGTTGCCGTTGGCCTTCATGACGTCGCAGTTGGGCGTGGCCGTCGGGCGAGGGGTGACGTTGGTGACCAGGTTCGGGAGGCTGTCGATCTCGACGGTCGTGACGATCCGCAGGCCCGCGTACTTGGGGTCGGCGAGGATCTGCGCGATCGGGTCGATGTACTCCTTCTTGTAGCGGTCGATCTCCGTCGGGCCCAGCTCGCCGTTGGAGGCCAGCGCGGCGCAGTCGCGGCCCGGCAGGTTGTAGATCACGAGCTGGATCGCCAGCTCGCCGCTGCCCTTCTGGCGCAGGGCCTCGTCCAGGTGGTCGCGCAGGCCCATGCCGCCGTTGACGCCGTTGATGGCGGCGATCCGGTCGAGCCAGACGCCCGTGGGCTGGTTGGAGACCTTGGTCCCGCCCGGTTCGGCGGCCGCCTTCGCGGACCACTCGGGGTTCACGTACACCTTGGCGCCCGCGTACGGGTTGTCGACGCGGTCGCCGACCGGCGGCGGGTCGGTGGGCGGCGGGTCCGTCGGCCCGGTCGAGCCGTTGCAGACCACGCCGTTCAGCTTGAACGTGGCCGGGACGGCGTTCGTCCCGCTGTACGAGCCGTTGAAGCCGAACGACGTGGACGCGCCGGTGGCGAGCGCCCCGTTCCACGACACGTTCTTCGCGGTGACGGCCGCGCCCGACTGGGTGATCCCGGCGTTCCAGTGCTGCGTCACCTTCTGGTCGCCGGCGAAGGACCACTCCAGCGTCCAGTTGCTCACCGGGTCGCCGGTGTTGGTGACGGTGACGTTCGCGCCGAAGCCGTTGCTCCACTGGCTGGTCACCGCGTAGTCGACCTTGCAGCCCGGCGCCGCGGCCCCGGCGGGGGACGACAGGGCGGTCGCGGTGGCGCCGGCGGTGGCGATCAGCGTGCAGGCGGCGAGTACCGCGGTGCGGCGCCGCCGTGGCGGGGGGCGGAGTGTGGTGGTGCGGGTGGCGGGGGCGGTGCTCATGCGGCTCATGGGGGTGGGGTTTCCTCTCTGGGGATGGGAACCACGCGGCGTCCCGGTCCTGACGCCGCGGCGTTCCGGTGCACTGGCGCTGTGGTGCTCGGTGCTGTGGTGTCCCGGCGTCGCCGCGGCGCGGGCGGCTCGCCCGGCTGCCGTCGGTCGCGGGGATCGGGGGCCGGGCACGGGGATGCCGTCGCAGCCGCCGATCAGCGCGGTACCGGGTGCTTTCCGGGGCCGGGCCTGGTCGGGACCCGGCACCCTGGAAGGTCAAGGCGCGTGCATGACAACGCCGTACGGGAATGGAAGCGCTCCCACTGGTGCCGCCGACCGTAGCGCCGCCCTCCCGTCAGGCAACAGAGGGAGGGCAGGATTTTTCTTTCGAACTTCTTCGACTCTTCAAGCACCTTGACCCCGCATCGCCCCCTCCCCATAGTGGGAGCGCTCCCACTGGTTCAAGGCTTGTCACCCCCACCTCCCGCCCCACTGAGCCGCTAGGAGAGACACCCGCATGTCGCCAGGACCACGTACGCGTCACCGGGGCCGGCTGACCACCGCCCTGGCCGCGGTCCTCGCCCTCCCCCTGGGCCTGACCGCGGCCAATTCGTCCCCCGCCGAAGCGCGCGCCGCAGCCGTGCAGTGCGGCGTCGACTACAAGACCAACGACTGGGGCTCCGGCTACACCGCCGAGCTGACCCTCACCAACCGGGGCACCGAGCCCATCGACGGCTGGACCCTGCGCTACGACCAGACCGGCAACCAGCAGCTGACCAACGGCTGGAACGGCACCTGGTCGCAGTCCGGCAAGACTGTCACCGTCACCAACGCGGGCTGGAACCGCACCGTCGCCGCCGGCCAGGCCGTCACCACCGGCGCCCAGTTCACCTACAGCGGCGCCAACGCCGCTCCCACCGTCTTCACCGTCAACGGCACCGTCTGCGGGGCCGCCCACCAGCCGCCCATCGCCGTGCTGACCAGCCCGGCGCCGGGCGCCACCTACACCGCGGGCGACCCGGTCCCGCTGGCCGCCACCGCGGCGGCCGCCGACGGCGCCACCATCGCCAAGGTGGAGTTCTACGACGACACGACCCTGCTCGGCACGGACACCACCTCGCCCTACACCTTCACCGCCCAGGGCCTCGCCGCCGGCACCCACTCCCTCTACGCGAAGGCGTACGACAGCCGGGGCGCCGCCGCCGAGTCCGCACCCGTCGGCATCACCGTCGCCGCCGGGCCGGCCCTCGTCGCCACCCCGGCGCAACTCCCCGTGCGCCAGGGCCAGTCGGCGACCTTCGACGTGAAGCTGTCCACCCAGCCGGCCGCGAACGTCACGGCCACGGTCGCCCGCACCTCCGGGACCACCGGCCTCACCGCGAGCCCCACCACGCTCACCTTCACCCCGGCCAACTGGAACACCGCCCAGAAGGTGACCGTCACCGCCGCCGCGACCGGCACCGGCTCGGCCGTCTTCGCCGTGACCGCCCCCGGCCACGCCAAGGCCGAGGTCACCGCGACGCAGCTCGACGGCGACTCCACGTACGACGCCCGGTTCCTGGCCATGCACGCCAAGATCACCGACCCGGCGAACGGCTACTTCTCACCCGAGGGCATCCCGTACCACTCGGTCGAGACGCTCATCGTCGAGGCGCCCGACCACGGCCACGAGACGACGTCCGAGGCGTACAGCTACCTCATCTGGCTCCAGGCCATGTACGGCAAGGTCACCGGCGACTGGACCAAGTTCAACGGCGCGTGGGACACCATGGAGAAGTACATGATCCCCACCCGCGCCGACCAGCCGACCAACGACAAGTACAACCCGTCCAAGCCCGCCACCTACGCCCCCGAGCACGACCTGCCGACGCAGTACCCGGCCCGCCTCGACTCCGGTGTCCCCACGGGCTCCGACCCGATCGCCGGTGAGCTGAAGGCCGCGTACGGCACGGACGACGTGTACGGCATGCACTGGCTCCAGGACGTGGACAACGTGTACGGCTTCGGCAACGAGCCCGGCAAGTGCTCCGCGGGGCCGGCCGCCACGGGCCCGTCGTACATCAACACCTTCCAGCGCGGCCCGCAGGAGTCCGTCTGGGAGACCGTCACCCACCCGACCTGCGACAACTTCACCTACGGCGGACGCAACGGCTACCTCGACCTGTTCACCGGGGACGCCTCCTACGCCAAGCAGTGGAAGTTCACCAACGCCCCCGACGCCGACGCCCGCGCCGTCCAGGCCGCCTACTGGGCCGACATCTGGGCCAAGGCGCAGGGCAAGGGCTCCGCGGTCTCCGGCGTCGTCGCCAAGGCCGCCAAGATGGGCGACTACCTGCGGTACTCGTTCTTCGACAAGTACTTCAAGAAGTCCGGCAACTGCGTCGGACCCACCACCTGCCCCGCCGGCACCGGCAAGGACAGCGCCCACTACCTGATGTCCTGGTACTACGCCTGGGGCGGCGCCACCGACACCTCCGCCGGCTGGGCCTGGCGCATCGGCTCCAGCCACGCCCACAGCGGCTACCAGAACCCGCTCGCCGCGTACGCGCTCAGCGAGTACGCCCCGCTCAAGCCCAAGTCGGCGACGGGCGCCCAGGACTGGGCCACCAGCCTGGACCGGCAGGTCGAGTTCTACCGCTGGCTCCAGTCCGCCGAGGGCGCCATCGCGGGCGGCGCCACCAACAGCTGGCAGGGCCGCTACGCCACCCCGCCGGCCGGCACGCCCACCTTCTACGGCCTGTACTACGACGAGAAGCCGGTCTACCACGACCCGCCGTCCAACCAGTGGTTCGGCTTCCAGGCGTGGTCGATGGAACGGGTCGCCGAGTACTACCACCAGAGCGGTGACGCCCTGGCCAAGAGCGTCCTCGACAAGTGGGTCGACTGGGCCCTGTCGGAGACGACCGTCAACCCGGACGGCACCTTCCGCTTCCCGTCCACCCTCCAGTGGACCGGCAAGCCCGACACGTGGAACCCGGCATCGCCCGGCGCCAACACGGGCCTGCGCGTCACCGTCGCCGACTACACCAACGACGTCGGCGTGGCCGCCGCCTACGCCAAGACCCTGACGTACTACGCCGCCAAGTCCGGCGACGCGGACGCCAAGCGGGTCGCCAAGGCCCTCCTCGACGGCATGTGGCAGCACCACCAGGACCCGCTGGGCATCGCCGTCCCGGAGACCCGCGCCGACTACAACCGGTTCGACGACCCGGTGCACGTGCCGAGCGGCTGGACCGGCACCATGCCGAACGGCGACCGGATCGACTCCGCGTCCACCTTCGCCTCGATCCGCTCCTTCTACCAGGACGACCCGGCCTGGTCGAAGGTCGAGGCCTACCTGAAGGGCGGCGCCGCGCCGGTCTTCACGTACCACCGGTTCTGGGCGCAGGCGGACATCGCCCTCGCCATGGGTTCGTACGCGGAGCTTCTCGAATAGCCCCGCGCTGACTCCGCGTACGTCACCAGCCGGGTGGGCCGCGCCCGCGGCCCACCCGGCTTCCGTCTGCGCGCCCCCGGTACGCCCCGGGCGCATCCCCCGCGCGCCCCGCACGCCGCGTACGCCGCGTACGCCCCCCGCGCGTCCCCGAGAGGAGCACCGTGCGCACCAAGTGGAACCTGCTCACCGGGCTGGCCCTGGCGGCCGCCCTCCTCACCACCGCCCCGCCCCCCGCCGCAGAGGCCAAGCCCCCGCCGGCCCCCGCCCCCGCGCCGCTCGCCGCCGACACCTACACCTGGAAGAACGTCCGCGTCGACGGCGGCGGCTTCGTCCCCGGCATCGTCTTCAACCGCTCCGAGAAGGACCTCGCCTACGCCCGCACCGACATCGGCGGCGCCTACCGCTGGCAGCAGTCCACCAAGACCTGGACGCCGCTGCTCGACCACATCGGCTGGGACCGCTGGGGCCACACCGGGGTCGTCAGCATCGCCACCGACTCCGTCGACCCGGACCGCGTGTACGCCGCCGTCGGCACGTACACCAACAGCTGGGACCCCGGCAACGGCGCCGTCCTGCGCTCCACCGACCGGGGCGCCACCTGGCGCACCGCCGACCTGCCGTTCAAGCTCGGCGGCAACATGCCCGGACGCGGCATGGGGGAGCGCCTGGCGATCGACCCGCACCGCAACAGCGTCCTCTACCTCGGCGCGCCCAGCGGCCACGGCCTGTGGCGCTCCACCGACTCCGGCGCCACCTGGTCGAAGGTCACCGCCTTCCCCAACCCCGGGAACTACGCCCAGGACCCGTCCGACACCAGCGGCTACGCCTCCGACAACCAGGGCGTCGTCTGGGTCACCTTCGACGAGTCCACCGGCACGCCCGGCAGCGCCACGAAGACCATCTACGCGGGCGTCGCCGACAAGGAGAACGCCGTCTACCGCTCCACCGACGCGGGCGCCACCTGGAGCAGACTGCCCGGCCAGCCGACCGGACTCCTCGCCCACAAGGGCGTCCTCGACGCGGTGAACGGCCGGCTGTACCTGGCCTACAGCGACACCGGCGGCCCGTACGACGGCACGGACGGCGCGGTCTGGCGGTACGACACGAGGACCGGCGCCTGGCGGGACATCACGCCCGACGCCGACCCGTACTACGGCTTCAGCGGTCTGAGCGTCGACCGGCAGCGGCCCGGCACGGTCATGGTGACCGGCTACAGCTCCTGGTGGCCCGACACGCAGATCTTCCGGACCACCGACGGCGGGGCGACCTGGACCCGGGCGTGGGAGTTCACCTCGTACCCGAGCCGCACCAACCGCTACACCATGGACGTGTCCTCCTCGCCCTGGCTGAGCTGGGGCGCCCAGCCCTCGCCGCCCGAGGAGGCCCCGAAGCTCGGCTGGATGACGGAGGCCCTGGAGATCGACCCGTTCGACTCCGACCGGATGATGTACGGCACCGGGGCGACCGTCTACGGCACCGAGGACCTCACCCGGTGGGACACCGGCGGCAAAATCACCATCAGGCCGATGGTGCGGGGCCTGGAGGAGACCGCCGTCAACGACCTGGTCTCCCCGCCGTCCGGCGCCCCGCTGATCAGCGCGCTCGGCGACATCGGCGGCTTCCGCCACACGGACCTCACCAAGGTCCCGTCGATGATGTTCACCTCCCCGAACTTCACCAGCTCCACCAGCCTCGACTACGCCGAGGCCAGGCCCGACACGGTCGTCCGCGTCGGGAACCTCGACTCCGGGCCGAGGATCGCGTTCTCCACGGACAACGGCGCCAACTGGTTCGCCGGGCAGGAGCCGCCGGGCGTCTCGGGCGGCGGCACGGTCGCCGCGGCGGCCGACGGCAGCCGGTTCGTGTGGAGCCCGGACGGGGCCGGGGCGCACACGACGAGCGGCTTCGGCGCCGCGTGGACCGCGTCGCGCGGCATCCCCGCGGGCGCCGTCGTGGAGTCCGACCGGGTCGACCCCAAGCGCTTCTACGGCTTCAAGTCCGGGACGTTCTACGTCAGTACGGACGGCGGCGCGACCTTCACCGCGGCGGCGACCGGCCTGCCCGCCTCCGGACCCGTCCGCTTCAAGGCCGTACCGGGCCGGGCCGGCGACATCTGGCTCGCGGGCGGCCAGAGCGGCGCGTACGGGCTGTGGCGCTCCACCGACGCGGGCGCCACGTTCACGAAGATCCGGGGCGTGGAGGAGGCCGACACGATCGGCTTCGGCAAGGCCGCGCCCGGCGCGACGTACGACACGCTCTACACGAGCGCGAAGATCGGCGGCGTACGCGGCATCTTCCGCTCCACGGACGCGGGCGCGAGCTGGACGCGGATCAACGACGACGCCCACCAGTGGGGCTGGACCGGCGCGGCCATCACCGGCGACCCGCGGATCTACGGCCGGGTGTACGTCGCCACGAACGGCCGGGGCATCGTCTACGGCGACACGGCAGGCACCCCCACGGACCCGCCGGGCCCCACGGACCCGGCGGCGTGCGAGGCCGCCTACAAGGTCACCCACCAGTGGCAGGGCGGCTTCCAGGCAGACGTGACCGTCACGAACACCGGCTCGGCGGCCTGGGACGGCTGGCGCGCCGGATGGACCTTCCCCGACGGGCAGCGCGTCACCCAGGGCTGGAACGCCGAGTTCGCCCAGGCCGGCGCGGACGTGGCCGTCACCAACACGGGCTGGAACGGAAGGGTCGCGCCGGGCGGGACGGTCGCGTTCGGGTTCACCGGCACGTGGTCGGAGGCGAACAGGCCCCCGACCACGATCAGTGTGAACGGCCGCCCCTGCCGGGCGGCGGCTACGGGGTCGTGACCGAGGGCCGGGGTGCCGTGCGCATCCCGGCCCCGATGTGGAAGCCCGGGTGCGGGGGCTGGTTGTAGCCGGTGTTCTGCCAGGCCAACCCCGTCCGGTACATCGGGTCGTGCAGCAGGGTCGTGATCCTCGTGTCCGTCGGGTGCGGGGTCGAGTGGATCCGCAGCGCCCGGTTGTCGGACGTGCGCCACACGATCTCCTCGCGCCAGTCGCCGAGGAGGTCGCCGGAGAGGGCCGGGGTGGCCTTGGAGCCGTTGTTGGCGGCGACCCCGGTGCCGGTCAGCAGCCGCGTGTCGCCGTCCGGCCCGTACTTGTCGACGCGGGTGCCGTCGAGCAGTTCCCGGCTCGGGTCGCCGTCCCACCAGGCGAGGAAGTTCACCGCCGAGGGGCGGCGGCCCTTCACCGCGCCGCCCTCGTCGCGGATGCTCCCGCCGGACGTGGACCACACCTCGGCGCCGTCGTTGCCGGACCAGATGTCCCCGGCGACGCCGCGCCCGTTGTCGCAGCAGGCGGCGAGCTTCCAGCGGATCGCGCCGTTGGCCGGGTTGATGTACAGCTCGGCGGGCTGGCTCGGCGACTCCGACACCTTGAAGTACTCCAGTCCGGGCGTGGCCGGGTCGTGGTCGCCGAGGTGCTGGGCGTCGCCGTGACCGGTGCGGGTGGTCCACAGGCCGCCGCCGTCGTCGTCGACGGCCATGGAGCCGTACACGATCTCGTCGCGCCCGTCGCCGTCCACGTCGCCGACGGACAGGCTGTGCGAGCCCTGCCCGTCGAAGCCGCGGCCCGCGTTGGTGGAGGAGTTCGTGTCGAACGTCCAGCGGCGGGTGAACCGCCCGTCGCGCCAGTCCCAGGCGGCGATGACGCTGCGCGTGTAGTAGCCGCGCGCCAGGATCAGCGAGGGCCGGGCCCCGTCGAGGTAGGCGGTGCCCGCGAGGAACCGGTCGACGCGGTTGCCGTAGGAGTCGCCCCAGGAGGAGACGGTGCCGCGGCCGGGCACGTAGTCGGTGGTGCCGAGCGCGGCGCCGGTCCGCCCGTCGAACATGGTCAGGTACTCGGGTCCGGCCAGCACGTAGCCGCTCGCGTTGCGGTGGTCGGCGGTGGCGCTGCCGATGACCCGGCCGGTGCCGTCGCGGGTGCCGTCGGCGGTCTTCATGGCGACCTCGGCGCGGCCGTCGCCGTCGTAGTCGTACACCTGGAACTGCGTGTAGTGCGCCCCGGAGCGGATGTTGCGCCCGAGGTCGATCCGCCACAGCCGCGTGCCCTCCAGGGTGATCCCGTCGACGACGGTGTTCCCCGTGTAGCCCGCCTGGGAGTTGTCCTTGGCGTTGGTGGGCTGCCACTTGAGGACGAAGTCGAGGTCGCCGTCGCCGTCGAGGTCGCCGACGGAGGCGTCGTTGGCCTCGTACGTGTAGGCGACGCCGTCCGGGGTGGTGCCCCCGGCGGGCGGGCTGAGCGGCACGTCCTTGTACCCGGCCCGGAACTGGACGGCGTGCGGCGAGTCGCCCTGCTCGACGCCTCCGACGACGGCCCGGACGGTGTAGTCGGCGTGGCTGGGGGCGCCGGCGTGGAAGTAGTTGGTGGAGCCCGTGATGGGCGCGGCGTTCACCTTCGTACCGGCCCGGTAGAGGTTGAAGGCCACGTTGTCGGGGTCGGTGCCGAGCCAGCGCCAGCTGACGAGGTTGCCGGTCCCGGTGTGGACGCTGACGAGCCCCCGGTCGAGCCGCTCGACCTGGCGGGCGGCGAGCGCGGTGGCGGCGGCGTCCGAGGCGGCGGCGTCCGAGGCGTCGGCGGGGAGCCCGGCGAACACGAACGCGGCGGCCCCGGCGAACGCGACGGCACCGAGCCCGCGGCGCGTCTTCCTGTGCTGCACGGTGATTCCTCCTGGGGGGAGAGGACGATGGCACCCCCAAGTCGCCACCACCCCGGGAAGGGTTGCCGGGCCACGCGCGGCGGCACCCGGCCGGTGCGGCCCGCGCCGGTGCCTAGGACAGCGCGGCGAAGTCGTCCACGAGGCCGAGGAGCGTGCGGGCCAGCCGCCGGGCGTGCTCCGCGGGCGGTACGGCACCGGGGCGTGCGGCCAGCAGCACGCGCGCCTCGCGGGCGTCCACCTCGGCCCAGAACCGGGCGGGGTCCCGCGGGGGCCGGGTGCGGGCGGCGTCCTCCACGGCGGGGACCAGTACGGCGAACATGCCCCGGAGCGCGAGGAGCAGCACCGCGACCTCGTCCTCGCCGGGCGCGTCCCCCAGGCGGAGCACCCGCTGCGCGGCGGCGCGCATGCCGTCCGTGTCCGGGACCGGCGCCCCGCTCACCGCCCGCCCTCCCGCTCCCCGCACAGCGGACACGAACAGGGCGGGAACTCCGTCGACCAGGCCGGGCCCTCGGCGGGCTCGATCTCCCGCCGCTCCCGCACGGTGGTGACCCTGCCGTCCGCCTGGACGCGGTACACCCGCAGGGTCATGCCCCCGCTCTCCTTCTCGGGCACGTCGGCTCCTCCACACATCGACCACGCCCCGGCACCGTGCCGGTGGCGCCGGGGTCTCGCTTCTCTGGGCAGTTACGTGGACCGGACGCCCACGCTGAAGGCGTGCAGGCGCTCGACGTCGTCCACGGCGACCGACTCGGCGTCGGTCACGACTCCTTCGGCCCGCCGGGCTTCCAGCAGGGCGGTGACACAGGGCCACGCGGACTCCGCGGTGCCGTCGCCGTCGGAGGGGAACTCGGCCACGATCGTCCAGTCCCTGGCCTGGGCGTAGCGGCGGAGGCCGTCCAGCGCCGTGCCGTAGAGGACGACGCGGACCCGTGAGACGCGGCTCGGTGCGATGGGATGTATGCCGTTCGCTGCGTCAGCGAGGCACGCCTTCCTGATGCGCTGCTGGCGGGTTCGGGTCATGGGTCCACGATCCCGCCGACGCGTCGCGGAATGAAGAAGCGGCCCGTACGACCCTGACGTTTCGTCAACTGGGGAGTCGTACGGGCCGTATGGCGGTACGGGTTTCAACCGGACGGGGTCGTACGGCGCGTACGACTACAGGGCCGTGCGGGCGTTGGCGGGGGCGAAGCCGCTCGGGCCGGTACCGGGGATGCCGCCGCCGAGCAGTTTGGAGACGCGGCGCAGGCGGGCCGTCGAGCCCTTGCCGACCTTCTGGACGATGATCGACGGCAGTGCCTGGTGGCGGGCCCAGTGGGGCGCCTTGGCGAGGGCCTGCTCCAGGGTGTCGAGCGAGGCGTCCCACAGCTTGGCGTCGGCCTGCGCCATGGCCTTGTCCATCGCGTACCGGTGCCGCGCCGCCTCCGCGAGGGCGCCCTCGTGCTCGGGGGCGATGTCCTTGATGAGGTTCAGCGCCTTGCCCGTCTGGCCGAGCGCCACATTGATCCCGACGGCCTGCGTCGCGGCGGTCACCGGGCCGAACACCGTGCCGTGGGCGCGGGCCTCCGCCCCCATGCGCGCCCCGGTCGCGTGCGACTGGGACAGGTAGTCCTTCACCCGTTCCCTGTCGCCCATGCGGGAGGCGACCACGGCGGCGAAGTTGATGTGGGACCCGTACGCCACCAACTGCCCGGTCGTCGCCCGGGAGAACCGCGGCTCGATGTCCGTCGCCGCGCGCTCCGCCAGGGTCAGCGCCTCCGGCAGCCGCGCGTCGCGGAGGTACACCCAGGAGCGGCCCGACATGACGAGCGCCCGGCGCAGGTCGTCCCCGGCCCGCTCGGCCGCCGTCTGGGCGTGGCCGATCGCCGCGTACGCGAGGTCACGCGCGCCCAGCAGGTTGGCGACGTAACCGGCGAGCCGGTAGCCGTCGGCCAGGAGGCCCCAGGCGGCGGCCTCTTCACCGGCGGGCTGTTCGCGGAGCAGGGCCGCGGCTTCGGCCAGCAGGGGCGCCGCGAGCGCGCCGGCCTCGACGTACCGGCCCTGCCAGTACAGGTCCCAGGAACGACGGCAATTTTCGGAGACCTCGTCGACGCCGGGCGCGGTCCCGCCGTCGGGGAGCACCCCGGCGGCGATGTCGTGCACGGCCCTCGACAGGGCCCGCATCATCGCGCGGTCGTCCTGCTCCATGGCGCGGCGCGGCGCGGACTGGCCGAGGACGACGGACGTGTCGACGCCGAGGGCGTTCGCGATGAGCAGCAGCGTCTGCAGCGTGAGGCGCTTGTCCTGTTCGGCGTGCTGAATGGTGGGGACGGACAGGCCGGTCATCTCGGCGAGGTCGGACTGGCGGATGTCTCTACCGCGAAGGATCTTGATCCGTTCGCCAGTGGTGTAGTCACTCCAGCGGGGCATACTGCACTCCGTTCCTAGCGTCCACGGGAACGGTACCCACGCGCGGTGGCCTTCCGCGCCCGTGGAGTAGGGGAGTTGACGCGGCTGGAGGCGCCGGGGCCGTTCCGGCGTGGGGCCGACGTGCGGGCCTGGCCGCCCGCATCGACGCCATCGCCCGTGCTCACGGTGCCGAACCGGTGGACGGCTGAGGGGAGGGGGCTGCTCGGCCGTTCGGGTGAGGGGTGCGGGTCCCGTGAGTGGGGGACCCAGGGGGCTGCTCCCGTGTCATGTGACGTACGCCATAGTGCCGCTCGGGCCGGGCTCGTCGTCGGTGACGGGGGCGGGGAATGGCGAAAGGCCCGGTCCGCCTGCGCGGACCGGGCCTTTCCGGTGGGGTGAGTGACGGGACTCGAACCCGCGGCATCCTGGACCACAACCAGGTGCTCTACCAGCTGAGCTACACCCACCATGTCCGGTCGTTTTCCTGACCGGCCGAGAAAAAGTGTACAGGGTTCTGGAGGGTGCTCGCGCACACGTTTCCCCGGGGCCGGTCCGGCGCCGTTCCCGAGCAGGTCGGGCGCCGGACCAGGGGGCCGCTCTCCGGTGCCGCGGCCCGGCCGCGGGCCGGCCGCGGGCGGGGCTCCGGAGAGCGGCCCGGTGGCTACGGGCGCGGCTCGGGCGGCAGGACGTGGCGGGCCGCGATGGTCTTCGCGGTCTCCGAGTCCGGACCGGGCTGCGGCACGAAGATCGCCTCCCGGTAGTACCGCAGCTCCGCGATGGACTCGCGGATGTCGGAGAGCGCCCGGTGGTTGCCGTTCTTCTCCGGACTGTTGAAGTACGCCCTCGGGTACCAGCGCCGCGCCAGCTCCTTCACGGAGGAGACGTCCACGATCCGGTAGTGGAGGAACGTCTCCAGCGTGGGCATGTCACGGGCGAGGAAGCCGCGGTCGGTGCCGACCGAGTTGCCGCACAGCGGGGCCTTGCCGGGCTCCTTGACGTGCTCGCGGATGTACGCCATGACCTGCGCCTCCGCGTCCGCGAGGGTGGTGCCGCCCGCGAGCTCGTCGAGGAGTCCGGAGGCGGTGTGCATCTCCCGCACCACGTCCGGCATCGTCTCCAGCGCCGCCTCCGGCGGGCGGATGACGATGTCCACGCCCTGTCCGAGCACGTTCAGTTCCGAGTCGGTGACCAGCGCGGCCACCTCGATGAGTGCGTCGGACGTCAGCGAGAGCCCGGTCATCTCGCAGTCGATCCACACCATGCGATCGTTCATGCGTCCACCTTAAAGGGGCCGCCGGTGAGGGGGACGTGTCGTGCTCCCCTCACCGGCGGCCCCTTCGAGGACTGCCGTGTCCCGCGGTTACGGCGCGCTGCGCTGGCCCGGCAGCGACGCCCGGCCGGACGTCAGCGCGTCCAGGTGCGGCTTGCCCGGCTCGCCGCCGCCCATGCCGGCCGCGGCGCCCGCCGTGGGCCGGCGCAGACCGGGCCCGTGCCCGCCGGGGCCCGCGTGGCCGCCGCCCGAGCCCTGCGGCGGCACGACCGCGTCGCTCATCGCCGACGCCCCGTCGCCCTGCGGGCGGCGCGCCCGGTACGCGGCCCGGTACGCCGCCGGGGACGAGCCCAGCTGCCGCCGGAAGTGGCCGCGCAGTGCCACCGGCGAACGGAAGCCGCAGCGGCCCGCGACCTCGTCCACCGAGTAGTCGGACGTCTCCAGCAGCCGCTGCGCCTGGAGCACCCGCTGGGTGATCAGCCACTGCAGCGGCGCGCTGCCGGTCAGCGAGCGGAACCTCCGGTCGAAGGTCCGCCGGCTCATGTACGCCCTGGCCGCCAGCGTCTCCACGTCGAACTGCTCGTGGAGGTGCTCCAGCGCCCACGCGACGACCTCGGCGAGCGGGTCGGCGCCGATCTCCTCGGGGAGGGACCGGTCCAGATACCGCTCCTGGCCGCCGCTGCGGCGCGGTGGCACGACGAGCCGCCGGGCGAGCGCGCCGGCCGCCTCCGTGCCGTGGTCGGTCCGCACGATGTGCAGACACAGGTCGATGCCGGCCGCCGTCCCCGCGGACGTCAGCACGTCGCCGTCGTCCACGAACAGCTCCCGCGGGTCCACATGGACCGACGGGTAGCGCTTCGCGAGCGTCGGCGCGTACATCCAGTGCGTGGTGGCGGGCCGCCCGTCCAGTAAGCCGGCGGCGGCCAGCACGAAGGCACCGGTGCACAGGCCGACGATCCGGGCGCCCTCCTCGTGTGCGCGGCGCAGCGCGTCGAGCGCCTCGGCGGGCGGCGGCGAAGTGATCGACCGCCATGCCGGTACGACGACGGTGCCCGCTCTGCTGATCGCCTCCAGGCCGTACGGTGCGGAGAGTTCGAGTCCCCCGGTCGTGCGCAGTGGCCCGTCCTCGCCCGCGCAGACCAGCAGCCTGTATCGCGGGACTCCGGCGTCCTGGCGGTCAACCCCGAACACCGACAGTGGGATGGAACTCTCGAAGATGGGGCCGCCGCTGAACAGCATGACGGCGACGACCTCGCGACGGCGGCGTCCGGACAGTTTGCGTCCGGTCTCCGGTGCGGCGGAGTCCTGGCTCATGACGCTAAGCCCCCCTCGGTGTTCGCGTCTCCTAGGTCCTGTCGCTCCTGCACGTTTCCCCTCGGTTTTGCACGAGACCCCGTTCTCCGATACTCATGATCGAATCTACTGCGTCCCGCAGTGCCGGAGTGACAAGTTCCGGAACCGGCACTATGTCGACAAGGCAACTTGGCGCGAAGCATTCGATCACGAAGCGTTTCACTCCCGGGGCCCCGCAGGGAAGTGGGTCTCGCACTCATGGCCCATCCGCGTAGGGTGCGCGAGGCGTCTGCGGCCCTTATCTCCCAGGTGGCAAGGGGCTTTGCAGGCCATTTCGGTGCGGGGTGGTGGGGTCCGGGAAGTTGGCTGAAAACATACGGGTGCGCGTGTGCGAACCCGTCCCCGCGCCCGGGGCTTCTCCGCGGCGCCCCACGCCCCGGCCCCGGGGTCCGGCCGCCCGGGCCCGTCCCGTCGCGCCCCGCCGGCTCCGCCGGGTCCCCCGCCCCCCGCTCCCGGAGGCCGCGCCCCCGCTCCCAGGCGCCCGCCGGGCGGGCGCGCCCCCGGCGCCTGCCCGCCCGCGGGTGCCGCGCTGGTCCTCCGCTGCCCGGATGTGCCGCTTCTACACCCGTGAAGCCGCCCCCGGCCGGAGGGGCGGAGCGCGCCCGGACGCGCGGCGGACGGATACGGGTGCGGGCGCGTCCGCGCGCCGGGGCCCGCCGCGCGCCACCGGGTCCGGCCTCCAGGGGCGCGGGCGGAGGGTGAGGGGCGCCTCGCGCGGCAGCGGCGGCGGCTCGCGGCAGCGGACCGGGGGCCGGGGCGCCGGTCACTCACGGGGACCGAGGGGTTACCCTGAGGCGCTTGTAGGGGCCAAGCGGCGTTGCGCCGGGGCCCCGCCTCGTGCATGCTCCCTGGAACGCCCCTGGGCACGAGAGGAGTGGCGCCGTACCCTTGGGGGTATGGGGTTGGGAAGATGATTCCCGGACACAGCTCCGCTTCCAGCAGTCCCTTGAACCCTCCCCACAAGGACTTTCTTCGCCGAGACACCCATGGCCGGTCACGAACTCCCTGAACCAGCCGACCGCAGGCAGGTCGCCGATTCGACGGTCGACCCCCTCGCGGCGGCAGACACGCGTCATGCCTGTGACCCCGCGTTCCAGCACGGCGTCGTCGTCGGCTTCGACGGCTCGACCTCCAGTGAGCGGGCGCTCGCCTACGCCATCGGCATGGCGCGCAGGTCCGGCTCCGGGCTGATCATCGTGCATGTCGCCAACCGCCTCCCCACCACCGTCTGGGCCGGCTGCGAGCCGCCCGTCTTCGTGGACGTCCCCGACCACCGCACCGAGGTCCTGGGCCTGGAGCTGGCCTGCGCCGACCACCTGTCCGACGTGCCCTGGGTCCTGGTCGAGCGCGGCGGCGACATCTGCCACGAGCTGGAGGAGGTCGGCCGCGAGTACTCCGCGGACGCCATCGTCGTCGGCTCCACCCACGGCCTCGTCGGCCGCATCTTCGGCTCCGTCGCCGGCCGGCTCGTACGGCGCGCCCGTCGGCCGGTCATCGTCATTCCATAGCCGACCGTAAATAGTTTACGAATGAATTAGGCCACCCGGCCGCCGCTCGCCGTGTCCGGCGTCCACCGGCCCGAGGCCGCTGCGCGCCGTGCCGCCCGGGAGCGCCCGGGACCCCGGGCTCACACTCCGGGCCTACGGTGACCCTCCGTCAACCCGCCCTGGTCGTACGGCGGATCAGCCCGCGGACCGACGGCCTCGATACCAGGGGGTGACGCCCCCGGGCCCGCGCCCCGCCTAGCGTCCTGGCCATGAAGTCACCCCGTACGCTCCGCACGGCCGCCGCAGCGGCCCTCGTCATCGCCCTCACCGCCACCGCCGCCCCGGCCGTCGCCCAGAGCCAGAGCCAGAGCCACAGCCAGGCCCAGGCCCAGGCGCAGGCACGGCCGCAGGCCGTCCAGACCGCCGTCCAGGAGGCCCCGGCCGCCGCCGGGCTCGTGCTGCCCCGGCCCACCGGGGCCCACCCCACCGGGCGGGAGACCCTCCACCTCGTGGACCGCTCCCGTGCCGACCTGTGGATGCCCGAGCGGCGCCGGGAGCTGATGGTCGACATGTACTACCCGGCCCGCCCGTCGGCCGGCACGCCCGCCCCGTACGCCGACCCGCGCGAGGCGAAGCTGCTGGTGGAGGGCATACCGGGCAGCCCCGCCGGCGCCGTCGCCAAGCTGGCCGCGACCCGCACCCACAGCGTCGCCGGGGCCCGCCCGCAGCGCGGCAAACACCCGCTCGTCGTGCTGTCGCCCGGCTTCGGCGCGCCCCGCTACACGCTGACCACCCTCGCCGAGGACCTCGCCAGCCGGGGCTACGTCGTCGCCCTCGTGGACCACGCCTACGAGTCGCGCGGCACGGTGTTCCCCGGCGACCGGCTGCTCACGTGCGTGGCCTGCGAGAAGGCCGAGACGCTGGAGGACATGCGCAAGGCCACCGTGCAGCGCGGCCAGGACATCGCGTTCCTGCTGGACCGGCTGACGGGGCCGCGCCCCGCCTGGCGGTACGCCTCCCTCATCGACCGGAAGCGGATCGGCGCCGCCGGGCACTCCCTGGGCGGCGCGGCCGCGGCGTCCGCCATGGCGCGCGACCCGCGGGTGCGGGCCGGGATCAACATGGACGGCACCTTCGGGGACCCCGTACCGGCCGACGGGCTGGACGGGCGGCCGTTCATGATGCTCGGCACCCACACGGACACGCACCTGCCGGACGGCCAGGACCCGACGTGGGGCGAGGCGTGGCGGAACCTCGACGGCTGGAAGCGCTGGCTCAGCGTCGAGGGCACCGACCACATGACCTTCTGCGACGCGCCGCTCCTCTTCGACCAGCTGGGCATCCCGTACGACACGCCGACCCCGCCCACCATCCGCGCGGAACGGGCGGTCGAACTGGTCCGGGTCTACACGGCGGCCTTCTTCGACCTGCACCTGCGCGGTCTGCCGCAGCCGCTCCTCGAAGGCCCCGCGGCGGCCAACCCGGAGGTCCACTTCAACGCCCCGGCCGACTGAGCCGTCCGCGGCGGCCCCTGGGGGCGGAGCACGCCGTTCCTCGCGTACGGAAACGCCCTGGCAGGGCGGTGCGCCCCGGTCGGCCCGCAGGTCGGCCGGGGTGGCCGGGGCGGCCGAAAGGCGGTGGGCCGCCAGGGCGGGCACTTGTCGGGCACCCGTGCCGCTGACAGTCTTCCGGCGCGCGCCCTGCGGCGGCCGGGGCACGGGCCAGACCCCCGGTCGGCCCCCCACCCGTTGGCTCTGCCCGATGGACCAACCGATCAGGAGTGCCCGCCATGCCGCGTACGACATCCCGTGTGCCCCGCGCGCTGCCCGCCGCCACGGCGACGGCCGCCCTCGCCCTCGCCACGGCCCTCGCCGGGCCCGCCCCGGCCGCCGCCGCCCCGGCCCCCGGCGCCCGCGCCGCCGCGTCCGGCTTCTGGGCGTGCACCGTCCCGTCCGGCCACACCTACTCCGCCACCCGCAGCACCCTGAGCTGCTCCACCGGCGGCGGCTTCCGCACCGAGTACTACGTCCAGCCGCCGGCCGACAACCTCTGGGCCTGCACCACCATGCCCGGCTTCACCTACAGCGCCACGCAGAGCACCCTCGACTGCTCCACCAGCGGCGGCTTCCGGACCAAGTACCTCCTGCGCACACCCGTGACCGGCCTGTGGGCGTGCACCGTCCCGTCCGGCTTCACGTACACGAGCACGCAGAGCACCCTCGACTGCTCCACCAGCGGCGGGTTCACCACCAAGTACCTGCTGCGCGCCCTGTAGGACACGAGCGGGGGCCGGCCGCTCGCGGTGAGCGGCCGTCCCCCACCCGCGTTGGCTCCGCCCGATGGACGAACCGATCAGGAGTGCCCGCCATGCCGCGTACGACATCCCGTGTGCCCCGCGCACCGCTCGCCGCCCTCGCCGCGGCCGCCGTCGCCGGGGCCCTCGCCACGGCGACCGCCCCGGCCGCCGCCGCCCCGGCGCCCGAAGCCCGCACCGCCGCCCAGGCCCCCGTCGCCGCCCCGGCCGCCGAAACCGGGACCACCGGGGCCACCTCAGGCTTCTGGGCCTGCACCGTCCCGTCCGGCTACACCTACACCGCCTCCCGCGCCTCCTACACCTGCTCGGGAGGGGCCAGTTACCGGACGACCGAGTTCTACGTGGAGCCGCCCGCCGAGGGCCTGTGGGCCTGCAGGACCGTGTCCGGCTACACCCACACCGCGGTCATGAGCAGCCACACCTGCTCCGGCGGCGGCAGCTACACGACCAGCCAGTTCCTGCTGTACAAGCCCGTGACCGGCATGTGGGCCTGCTCCGTGCCGTCCGGGTTCACGTACACGGCCACCCAGCAGAGCCACACCTGCTCCGGCGGCGCGAGCTACACCACGACCCAGTTCCTGCTGCGCGCCCTGTAGACGCCGGGGGCCCCGGACCCGGACGCGCTGCGGCGTCCGGGCCCGGGGCCCCTTGGGCGGGTGCCGCCTACTCGACCGTGACGGACTTGGCGAGGTTGCGCGGCTTGTCGATGTCGCGGCCCATGGCGAGCGCCGTGTGGTACGCGAACAGCTGCAGCGGGATGCCCATGAGGATCGGGTCCAGCTCGTCCTCGTTCTTCGGCACGACGATGGTGTGGTCGGCCTTCTCCTGCGGCTGGTGCGCGACGGCGAGGATGCGGCCGCTGCGGGCCTTGATCTCCTCCAGCGCGGCGCGGTTCTTCTCCAGCAGGTCGTCGTCCGGGACGATCGCGACGGTCGGCAGCGCAGGCTCGATCAGGGCGAGCGGGCCGTGCTTCAGCTCGGAGGCCGGGTACGCCTCGGCGTGGATGTACGAGATCTCCTTGAGCTTCAGGGAGGCCTCCAGGGCCACCGGGTAGCCGCGCACCCGGCCGATGAACATCATGGACTGGGCGCCCGCGTACTCGGCGGCCAGCTCCTTGATCTCGTCCTCCAGCTTGAGGATCTCGCTGATCTGCTCGGGCAGGCGGCGCAGGCCCTCGATGATCCGCTTGCCGTCCGTGACGGACAGGTCCCGGATGCGGCCCAGGTGCAGGGCGAGCAGCGCGAACGCGACGACCGTGTTGGTGAAGCACTTGGTGGAGACCACGCACACCTCGGGGCCGGCGTGGACGTACACGCCGCCGTCGGCCTCGCGGGCGATGGCGGAGCCGACGACGTTGACGACGCCGAGGACGCGGGCGCCCTTGCGCTTCAGCTCCTGCACGGCGGCGAGCACGTCGTACGTCTCACCCGACTGGGAGACGGCGATGTACAGGGTGTCGGGGTCCACGACCGGGTTGCGGTAGCGGAACTCGGAGGCCGGCTCGGCGTCCGCGGGGATGCGGGCCATGCCCTCGATGAGGCTCGCGCCGATCATGCCGGCGTGGTACGAGGTGCCGCAGCCGAGGATCTTGATGCGGCGGATCGTCCGGGCCTCGCGGGCGTCCAGGTTCAGACCGCCCAGGTGGACGGTGGAGAACCGGTCGTCGATGCGGCCGCGCAGCACGCGGTCCACCGCGTCGGGCTGCTCGGAGATCTCCTTGTGCATGTACGTGTCGTGGCCGCCCATGTCGTACGAGGCGGCCTCCCACTCCACGGTCTCCGGGGTCGCGGTGGTGGTCGCGCCGGAGGTGGTGTACGTGCGGAAGTCGTCGGCCTTCAGGGTGGCCATCTCGCCGTCGTTCAGGGTGACGACCTGGCGGGTGTGGGCGATCAGGGCGGCGATGTCGGAGGCGACGAGCATCTCCTTCTCGCCGATGCCGAGGATCACCGGGGAGCCGTTGCGGGCGACGACGATGCGGTCGTTGAAGTCCGCGTGCATGACGGCGATGCCGTAGGTGCCCTCGACGACCTTCAGCGCCTCGCGGACCTTCTCCTCCAGGGTGGTGGCCTGGGAGCGGGCGATCAGGTGGGTGATGACCTCGGTGTCGGTCTCGGAGGCGAAGACGACGCCGTCCGCCTCCAGCTTGGCGCGCAGCTCGGCGGCGTTGTCGACGATGCCGTTGTGGACGACGGCGACCTTGTTCTCCGGGTCCAGGTGCGGGTGCGAGTTGACGTCGCTCGGCGCGCCGTGGGTGGCCCAGCGGGTGTGCGCGATGCCGGTGGTGCCGTTGAAGCGCTTGGGGAGCTTGGCCTCCAGGTCGCGGACCCGGCCCTTGGCCTTGACCATCTTCAGGCCGGACGACTTCGGGCTGGTGATGACCATGCCCGCGGAGTCGTAACCCCGGTACTCCAGCCGTGCCAGACCTTCGAGCAGCAGCGGAGCGACATCACGCTTACCGATATAACCGACAATTCCGCACATAGAGTTGGTAACCCCTCCTGGTTTCGGGTGTGTGCCCGGTGGTCCGGTGGTGGACCGGGCGGGCCGGTGGACCGGTGGGCCGGTCCGGCCGGTCAGCCGTAGACGATGCGGCGCAGCTGGCGGAGCGAGAGCTCCGGCGGCGCCACCGCGCGGTGCGGCAGCTCCGCCGCGATGCGCTCGAAGATCTCCGAGTTCACCGCGCCGGCCGCCTGGAGCTCCCGGTGGCGGCGGCGGACGAACTCCTCCGTCGTCTCGTCGAAGTACGCCAGCACGTCGAGCACCACCCGGGCGGCCTCACCGCGCTGGAGCGCGGTGCTGCGCACCAGGTGGTCGATGAGGTCGTCATGCGACGGGCGGCGATCGAGCACCCGTAGATACTGAGGGTTCGGAGGGCCACTTCGCAAGAAATCTGCCCGCAATCGGGCAGGAAACCGCGTGATCGGCAGTGTGAAGCCGCTTGGTCTAGACCGCGCCGCCCTGGAATGGGCGATTCCGGGGGAGCTTACCGGGACGCCGCCGGGAGGGGAACGGGGACGCCGGGGTGCCGTGGCAGCGGCGAAGCCGGGGTCCGCGGGAGGACCGTCTCCCGCGGACCCCGGCTGCCGGCCGGGGAGCCCGCCGGGCCGCCCGGTGCCCCCGGAGGGGCGGGGCGGCCCGGCGGGCGGGGCACCGCTACGGGCGGTGCTTGGCGAGCGGGTTGGCGAGCGTGCCGATGAGCTGGAGGGCCGCCGACGGGTCCGCCAGGTCCACCATCTGCTTGTTGTTCCGCAGCTGGAGCCGGTTCAGGCAGGACAGCGTGAACTCGTCCGCGAAGATGTCGTACCGGGCGAACTTCTCCGCCAGCTCCGGACGGGACTGCTGGTACGCCGTGACGCACTCGGCGACCGTCGCCCAGAACGTCTCCTCGTCCAGCACGCCCTCGGCGTCCAGCGTGGCGCCCAGGAAGCGGAAGAAGCAGTCGAAGACGTCCGTGAAGACCGACAGCAGCTTCTGGTCCTCGGGCACCTCGACCCGGATGCGCTCCACGGCCGGCGGCAGCACCGCGTCCGGGTCCATGACGACGATCTCCTCGGCGATGTCCTTGAAGATCGCCCGCTGGACCGTGCCGTCCTCGATGACCAGGATCACGTTCTCGCCGTGCGGCATCCACGCCAGGTCGTAGGCGTAGAAGGTGTGCAGGACCGGCAGCAGGTAGGCGTCCAGATAGCGGCGCAGCCACCGGTCGGGGGCCAGCCCCGACTCGGCGATCAGCGCGCCCGCGAACGAGGCGCCCTCGTGGTCCGTGTGGAGCAGCGACGCCATCGTGGCCAGCCGCTGGCCCGGCTCCAGGGACGGCACCGGGCTCTCCCGCCACAGCGCGGCGAGCATCTTGCGGTACGGCGAGTACCGGTCGGTGGCCGCCTCGTACTCCAGGTGCCGGTAGCCGACCGCGGCGCGCTCCCGGATGATCGAGAACCGGGCGGCGCGCAGTACGCCGTCCTGGTCGATCAGTTTCGCCAGCCAGTCGTTGATGGCGGGCGTGGCCTCCATGTACGCGGCGGACAGGCCCCGCATGAAGCCCATGTTCAGCACGGACAGGGCCGTCTTGACGTAGTGCTTGGCCGGGTCGGAGGTGTTGAAGAAGGTGCGGATCGACTGCTGCGCGAGGTACTCGTCGTCGCCCTCGCCGAGGTAGACCAGCCGCTGCCGGGCGATCTCGGCGGCGAAGGTCACCGTCAGCTTGTTCCACCACTGCCACGGGTGGACCGGCACCAGCAGGTAGTCCGCCGGGTCCAGGCCCCGCTCGGTGAGCGTCCGGGCGAAGCCGTCGACGGTCGCGTCGCCCAGCTCGGCGCGGATGAAGCTGTCGTACTCGATGTCCGCGCCGGCCGTGAAGGCGGTGCGGTCCCGGTGCGCGGCCAGCCAGACGAGCCGCAGCGGGCTCGCCGCCTCCGGCGCGTAGGCGTGGTACTCGTCGCCGCCGAAGCCGAGGCGGCCGTTGTTGGCGACGAAGCAGGGGTGGCCCTCGGTCATGCCGGTCTCGACGGCCTGGAAGCCGGCCTTCGCCAGTTCGGCGGCGGTGACCGGCGGCTTGGCGGACTTGTACGCCGTGCCGGCCAGCGTCGAGGAGATCTCCTCCAGGTACACGGGGAGGATCTCGTCGCTCAGGCCGAGCGCCCCGCGCAGCTCGATGACGAACTCCAGCGCGTCGACCGGCAGCTCGGCGCCGTCGCGGTGGCGGCTGATGGAGTCGGCGTACACCTGCCAGTGGTCCAGGGCGAACCGGCCGGCGGTGAAGCGGTACTCGGTGGCGCCGTCGTCGCTGAGGACCCGGTACCGGCCCTCGCCGAGCGGCTGCGGGTCGAGCAGCCGCTCGTGGGAGAACTCGGCCAGCGCCTTGCGGACGAGGAGGCGGTTGGCGTGCGCCCAGCGCTCGGGGGTGAGGTGGGCGACGGCGTCGGCGGTGCGGTACGCGGCGGTGCTCATCGGGCGGCTCCCACGGCCGCCTCGAACGCCTCGCGGGTGCAGACGCTCAGCAGGGCCTCTTTCTCGGGCTTGGCGATCTTGTCGACGGGGACGAAGCCGACGGCCTCGTTCAGGGCGTGGACGGCGGTGTTGCGCACGTCGGGCTCGACGACGACCCGCTTGACGGCAGGGTCGCGGAACAGCTCGGCCATCACGGCGGTGATCACCGCGCGGGTGAAGCCGTGGATGGGCGTGTCGGTCGGGGCGACCAGGAAGTGCATGCCCACGTCGCCGGGCTCGGGGTCGTACAGGCCGACCAGCTCGACCTTCGCGGGGTCGTAGCGCTCCATGAGGAACGCCGGCTCGCCGTCGTGGAGGCCGAGGAAGGCGTCGTGGTGCGGGTGGGCGGCGATGGCCATGTAGTCCCGCTCGACGTCCTCCAGGCGGTGGTCCTGCATCAGCCAGTAGGCCGCCTTGGGGTGGGTGACCCAGCGGTGCACCAGCTCGGCGTCCGCGAGCGGGTCGAGCGGGCGGAACGTGAGGGTGCCTATGCCGGAGGTGCCGGTGGTGCCGGTGGTGCTCATACGGTGAACTCCTGGAACGCGATGGACTTCTCGACGGGGTAGTACTCGGTCCCCAGCAGCTCGCGGATGATGTAGGAGTTGCGGTACGCCCCCATGCCCAGGTCCGGCGAGGTGACGGAGTGGGCGTGGACGCCGCCGTTCTGCAGGAAGACCCCGCGCCCGGTGACGTCGACGGAGTAGTTGCGGGCGATGTCGAACCTGCCGTGCCCGTCCCACTTGAGCCGGTCGCGCACCGGCTCCAGGAAGTCGGGGACGCGGTACTTGTAGCCGGTGGCCAGGACGAGGCCCTCGGTGCGGATCTCGTAGTCCTTGCCCTGCTCCTCCTGGCGCAGGCCCAGCGTGTACGTGCCGGCCGCCTCGTCGTACGAGGCGGTGTTCAGGGAGGAGTTGGTGAGCAGGCGGGTGGGGACGGGGCCGCCGGTCTCGACGTTCTTCTGGTACAGCAGGTCGAAGATGGCGTCGATGAGGTCGCCGTTGATGCCCTTGAAGAGGCCCTTCTGCTGGGACTCCAGCCGGTAGCGGGTCTCCTCGGGCAGGGCGTGGAAGTAGTCGACGTACTCGGGGGACGTCATCTCCAGCGTGAGCTTGGTGTACTCCAGCGGGAAGAAGCGCGGGGAGCGGGTCACCCAGTTCAGCTGGTAGCCGTGGACGTCGATCTCGGAGAGCAGGTCGTGGTAGATCTCCGCCGCGCTCTGGCCGCTGCCGACGAGCGTGATGGACTTCTTCGCCTTGAGGGCGTCGCGGCTCTGCATGTACCGGGAGTTGTGCAGCAGGTCGCCGCCCAGGCCCTCGCACGCCTCGGGGATGTACGGCGGGGTGCCGGTGCCCAGGACGAGGTGGCGGGCGCGGAAGGTGTCGCCGGCGTCGGTGTGGACCGCGTACAGCTCGCTCGCCTCGTCGTACTCGACGCGGGTGACCGTGGTGCCGAAGCGGACGTTGCCCAGCTTGGCGGCGGCCCAGCGGCAGTAGTCGTTGTACTCGGCGCGCAGCGGGTAGAAGTTCTCCCGGATGTAGAACGAGTACAGCCGGCCCTTCTCCTTCAGGTAGTTGAGGAAGGAGTACGGCGACGTCGGGTCGGCGAGGGTGACGAGGTCCGACATGAACGGCGTCTGGAGGTGGGCGCCGTCGAGGAACATCCCCGAGTGCCACTCGAAGTCCGGCTTCGACTCCAGGAACAGCCCGTCGAGCTCCTCGATGGGCTCGGTGAGGCAGGCGAGCCCCAGGTTGAACGGACCCAGTCCGATCCCGATGAGGTCAAGAGGCGTGGACAAGGTTCTCTCCCAGGTACTGCTCGGCGTGGCCGGCTATCAGATCGAGGACGGCGGCGATGTCGTGCGCGGTCGTCTCGGGGTTGAGCAAGGTGAACTTGAGGTACTGGCGGCCGTCGACCTTCGTACCGGCGACGACGGCCTCGCCCGACGCGAACAGCGCCTTGCGGGCGTGGAGGTTGGCGCGGTCGACCTCCTCGGGGGAGGCGCCGGCGCCGGGGACGTAGCGGAAGACCAGGGTGGACAGCGAGGGGCGGACCACCACGTCGTAGCGCGGGTCGGCGGCCAGCAGGCCGTAGCCCTCGGCGGCCAGGTCGCACACCTCGTCGAACAGCTGCCCGACACCGTCGGCGCCCATGACGCGCAGGGTGAGCCACAGCTTGAGCGCGTCGAAGCGGCGCGTCGTCTGGAGCGACTTGTCGACCTGGTTGGGGATGCGCTCGGCGACCGTGCGGCGCGGGTTGAGGTAGTCCGCGTGGTACGTGGCGTGGCGCAGCGTCGCGGCGTCGCGGACGAGCACGGCCGAGGAGCTGACCGGCTGGAAGAACGACTTGTGGTAGTCGACGGTGACGGAGTCGGCGCGCTCGATGCCGTCCAGGAGGTGGCGGCGGGTGGGGGAGGCGAGCAGCCCGCAGCCGTAGGCCGCGTCGACGTGCATCCAGGCGCCGTACTCGGCGGCGAGGGCGGCGATCTCGGGCAGCGGGTCGATGGAGCCGAAGTCGGTGGTGCCGGCGGTGGCGACGATCGCCATCGGCACGAGGCCCTCGGCGGCGCAACGGGCCAGCTCGGCGGCGAGGACGACGCTCTGCATGCGCTTGTCGCCGTCGCAGGGGATGGAGACGACGGCCGACCGGCCGAGGCCGAGGAGCTGCGCGGACTTCTGGACGCTGAAGTGGCTGCACTCGGAGGTAAAGATGCGCAGCTTCGTCAGGTCGTCCGTCTTGGCCTCCTCGCGGGCCAGCAGCAGCGCCTGGAGGTTGGACTGGGTGCCGCCGCTGGTGAACACGCCGTCGGCGGACGGGCCGAGGCCGATGCGCTCGGCGGTCCAGTCGATCAGGCGGCGCTCGATGAGCGTGCCGCCCGCGCTCTGGTCCCAGGTGTCCATCGAGGAGTTGACCGCCGACAGGACGGCCTCGCCGAGCACGGCGGGGATGACGACCGGGCAGTTGAGGTGGCCCAGGTAGCGCGGGTGGTGGAAGTAGACGGCGTCGCGGAGGTAGAGCTCCTCCAGCTCGTCCAGCGCGGCGGACGTGTCGCCGAGGGGCCGGTCGAGGTCGACGGCGGAGACGGCCGGCGCCAGGTCGTCGGGGGTGGCGCCGGTGAACGGGCGCTTCGTGGTGGCGAGTTTGCGCGCCACCCGCTCGACTCCTTCGGTGACGGAACGTCGGTACTGCTCCGCCGTCGCGTCGTTGAGCAGGTGCGAGCGCATGCGACATCCTCCCGGATGCGGGGACTTGGGCGTCCCTCGGGAACGAAAGTGAGGGGCGAGGGACGTTGTACCTCGTTAGGTTAGCCTAACCTAACTTGATGTTGCAACGTCGCTCGCCCCTCACCGGAACGTGCGTCAACCGCGCGTGCGCGTACGGCGGTCGGCCGGGCGCCTACGCCTCGGCGTCGGCCTCGGGGGCCTCGCGCAGGGCGTCCTCGCTGACGCCCTTGCGCCAGTATCCGACGAACGTGACCCGCCGGCGATCGAACCGGCGCTCGTTCACGAAGTGCCGGCGCAGCGCCTTCACCGAACCGGACTCGCCCGCCAGCCACACATACGGCGCGGCGCCCGACACCTCGGCCGCGCGGACGGCCTCGACGGCCGGGGGAGCGCCCTCCTCCCGTACGAGCCAGGTCACCGTCGCGTCGGCGTCGGTGCGCAGCTCCAGCCGGTCCCCGGCGTGCGGGACCTCCAGCCACACCTGCGCCCTCGTGCCGGCGGGCAGCCACTCCAGGATCGCCGAGGCGGCGGGCAGCGCCGTCTCGTCGCCCCACATCAGCACCTCGTCGGCGTCCTCGGGCAGCTGGAAGCGCACGCCGGTGTTGTCCGCCACCGCCGGGCCCAGCACGGCCACGCGGTCGCCCTCGGACGCGGCCAGCGCCCAGCGGCACGCGGGGCCGCCGTCCTCGTGGACGGCGAAGTCGATGTCGACCTCCGTCGTGCCGTCGGCGCCGCGGCGCTGCTCGCGCACGGTGTACGAGCGCATGACCGCCCGCACGTCGTCCGGCATGGCCCGCCACGCGCCCAGCGCCCCGTACAGGTCGCCGTCCACGACGGGCGGCAGGACCGGCTCGGGCTGGCCCGGGTGCGGCAGGAACAGCGACAGGCTCTGGTCCCGGCCGCCGGAGGCGAAGCCCGAAAGGTCCTCGTCGCCGGCGCCGGTGAAGGTCACGCGGATCAGCGACGGGCCGAGCCGCCGCGTCGCCACGACCTGGAGGGGGAAGAAGTTGAACGGCAGTGCGGCGGTCTCGGCGGTCGTCATGGGGTCAGGCCACCTTCTTCGCGTTCTCGATCGCCTTGGCGAGGTCCTCCAGCAGCGGGGCGCACTTCTCGTACGAGTAGATGGGCTCCGTGACGCGCGGGATGACCTGGCCGGCCTTGACGGCGGGCAGCTGCGCCCAGGTCGGCTTGGAGGCGAGGTCCTTGGGCTGGATGGCCGAGGTGCGGTTGTCCATCATGATGATGTCGGCCTTGTACTTGTCGACGTTCTCCCAGCTGAGGCCCTCGAACCAGCCGCCCTGGTCGAGCTTGCCGGGCACGACGAGGTTCACGCCGAGCTCCTTGAAGTACAGCGTGTCGGTCGGGCGGACCGGCGTGGAGACGTAGAACAGGTCGGCGCTGGCGGAGCCGATGAGGACCTTGATCTCCGGCTTGGCCTTGGCGGCGGCGCGCAGCCGGGCGGCGGCGGCCTCGAAGCGGGCCTTGCTGTCGGTGACCTTCTTGGACTTCACGTCGCCGCCGAGGCTCTCGGCCAGCTCGACGTGACGCTGGATCACCTTCGGCATGGACTGGTCGGCGGCCCACAGGGCGACGCTCGGGGCCAGCTTGAGGATCTTGTCCTTGGACTCGTCCGGCACGTACCAGAGGGCGTCCTTCTCCCACATGTCCGTGATGAGGACCTCGGGCTGGAGCTTGATGTACTCCTCGAGGTTGAACTCGCCCCAGACGTTGCCGATGATCTTGACCTTGTCGATGTCGAGGTCGCCGGCCTGGACGTCGGGCTTGCCGTCGGCGGTCTTCGTCGGGCCGAAGACGCCCTTCACCTCGACGCCGAAGTCGTGCAGGGCGGCCGCCATGCCGGTGAAGGCCACGATGTTCTTCGGGGTGGACTTCGCCTCCGCGACGACACCGCGGTCGTCGGTGAACTTCCACGGGCCGGCCTTCGCCGCGCCGCCCTCGCCGCCGGACTTCTCCGCGGCCTTGTCCTTGCTCCCGCACGCGGCGAGCGCGGCGCCCAGGCCCAGGGCGCCTCCGGTGGCGAGGAGTCCGCGTCGGGTCAGGTGGGTGGCTCGGGCGTTGCTGGGCATGGCGGAGTCGCTTTCGTACGGCCGAATTCCGGCCACTGGGCTGGTGTTCGAAGGTAGGTTAGCCTAACCTCAGCCGCTGTCCAGAGGGTGGATCGGCTTCCCGATGTCGATCTCGTCACGTTTGGAGCCGCCCGCGTACGGACCGGCCGCGCGCACGCCGGAACCCCCGACCGGTGGGGGCCCGGCCGGGGGTTCGGCGTGCGCGAGTGGAGCCGAAGGGGCGCGCGGGTGTCGAGAGGTCGAACGCGCGGAGGCCCTGAGGAACGATGGGGGTACCCCCGGACGGAGTCTGGGGGAGGCTGAGCACGATCGGCCTCTCGACACCCGCATGAGCGCACCGGAGGCGGAGCGAGCCGAATTAAGAGGTGAACCCCAGTTCGCGGGCGATCAGCATGCGCTGGACCTCGCTGGTGCCCTCGCCGATCTCCAGGATCTTGGAGTCGCGCCACATGCGGGCGACCGGGTACTCGTTCATGAAGCCGTAGCCGCCGTGGATCTGGGTGGCCTCGCGGGCGTTGTCGACGGCGACCGTGGAGGAGTACAGCTTCGCGAGCGCCGCCTCCTTCTTGAACGGCTCGCCGTGCACGAGCCGCGACGCCGCGTCCCGCCAGCCGATGCGGGCCATGTGCGCCCGCATCTCCATGTCGGCCAGCTTGAACTGGATGGCCTGGTTGTCGCCGATGGGCCGGCCGAAGGCGTGACGTTCCTTCGCGTACTTCACCGACTCGTCGACACAGCCCTGCGCCAGGCCCGTCGCGAGCGCCGCGATGGCGATGCGGCCCTCGTCGAGGATGCGCAGGAACTGCGCGTACCCGCGGCCCTCCTCGCCCAGCAGGTTGGCCGCCGGCACCCGCACGTCGGAGAAGGACAGCTCACGGGTGTCCGAGGCGTTCCAGCCGACCTTCGAGTAGGGCGCGGCGACCGTGAAGCCGGGCGTGCCCGAGGGGACGATGATGGAGGAGATCTCCGGGCGCCCGTCGGGCTTGCGGCCCGTCACCGCGGTCACCGTGACCAGGCCCGTGATATCCGTGCCGGAGTTGGTGATGAAGCACTTGGTGCCGTTGATCACCCACTCGTCGCCGTCCCGCACGGCCGTCGTGCGCGTGCCGCCCGCGTCGGAGCCGCAGTCCGGCTCGGTCAGGCCGAACGCGCCGAGCATCTCGCCGGAGCACAGCTTCGGCAGCCACTCGCGCTTCTGCTCCTCCGTGCCGAACCGGTAGACCGGCATGGCGCCCAGCGAGACGCCCGCCTCCAGGGTGATGGCCACCGACGAGTCGACGCGGGCCAGCTCCTCCAGGGCGATGCCGAGCGCCAGGTAGTCGCCGCCCATGCCGCCGTACTCCTCGGGGAACGGCAGCCCGAACAGGCCCATGCGGCCCATCTCCCGCACGATCTCGTACGGGAACTCGTGGCGCTCGTAGAAGTCGCCGATCTTCGGCGCGACCACGTCGTGGGCGAACTCCTCGACGGTGCGGCGCAGTTCCTCGTGCTCGGCAGAGAGCCGGTGGTCCAGGGACATGGGGGTCACTCCTTGTGGGAGAGGGCGCGGACGGTACGTGACGGGCTGGGTCGGCCCAGCTCCTCGGCCAGCCACACGCTGGTGGCGGTGAGCCGGCCCAGGTCGACCCCGGTCTCGATGCCGAGGCCGTGGAGCATCCACACGAGGTCTTCGGTGGCGAGGTTCCCGGTCGCGGACTTGGCGTAGGGGCAGCCGCCGAGCCCGCCCGCGGAGGCGTCGACGGTGGTCACGCCGTGCTGGAGCGCGGCGAGCGTGTTGGAGAGGGCCTGCCCGTACGTGTCGTGGAAGTGCACGGCCAGCCGGGACGCGGGCAGCCCCGCCTCGCCCAGCGCGGTCAGCAGCGCCCGTACGTGGCCGGGGGTGGCCACGCCGATCGTGTCGCCGAGGCTCAGCTCGTCGCAGCCCAGGTCGGCCAGGCGGCGCGTCACCCGCACGACCTGCTCGACGGGGACGGGGCCCTCCCACGGGTCGCCGAAGCACATCGACAGATAGCCGCGCACGGCCAGCCCCTCCGCCTTCGCGCGGGAGACGACCGGCTCGAACATGGCGAGCGCCTCGTCCACCGTGCGGTTCAGATTGGCCTTGGCGAACGACTCGGTCGCGCTGGCGAACACGGCGACCTCGCGGGCGCCGAGCGCCAGCGCCCGGTCGAGTCCGCGCTCGTTGGGCACGAGCACCGGAAGCCGCACGTCCAGATCGGAGACGAGCGGGAACAGCTTCTCGGCGTCGGCGAGCTGCGGCACCCACTTGGGGTGGACGAAGCTCGTCGCCTCGACCGTGTCGAGTCCGGCGCCCGCGAGGCGGCGGATGAACTCGGCCTTCACCTCGGTCGGTACGACGCCCTGCTCGTTCTGCAGGCCGTCGCGCGGCCCGACCTCGTGGATCCGCACGCGCGCGGGCAGGCCGGGCGCGGGGACGGTCATCGGCAGTCCACCGGTCACTTCGCTTCCTCCTCCGAGGCGTGCGGTTCGACGACGGCCAGCACCTGGTCCATGGCGACCGTCGTGCCGGGCGTGACGTCCAGCTCGACCACCGTGCCGTCGTGCGGGGCGGAGATGACGTGCTCCATCTTCATCGCCTCGACCACGAGCAGCCCCTGCCCGGCCGTCACCTCGTCGCCCACGGCGACCTTGACCACCGTGACGGTGCCGGGCATCGGCGCGGTCAGCGAGTCCGCCCCGGAGTGCGCCGAACCGGTGAGGGAGGCGGCGACCGGGTCGTGGTCCAGGACGTTCCAGCTGTCGCCGTCCCGGCCGAGCCAGGTGCCGGCGCGGTGGAAGGTGTGGGTGACGCCGTCCAGGGTGACCGTCACCCGGTCGGCGGTGACCGTGCGGCCGGTGGCCCGCGCCACGTGCGCGACGGGTTCGTGCCCCGCGACGCGCAGGTGGTGGGTGACCGGCAGCCGCTCGCCGCCGATCCGCCAGCCGCTCGGCACGGAGAACGGGTCGGTCCAGCCGCGCGCGTCGGGCCGCGCGGCGAGGGCGTCCTCCCGTACGGCGGCGGCCGCCTCGTACACCTCGTCCGGGACGCCGTCGGGGACCAGCCCCTCGGCCTCCCGCTCCACCAGGCCCGTGTCCATGTCGCCGGACACGACGTCCGGGTGGGCGAGCAGGCGGCGCAGGAACCCGGCGTTCGTCGGCACGCCGAGGGTGACCGTGTCGGCGAGCGCGGCGCGCAGCCTGCGCAGGGCGGTCGCCCGGTCCGGGCCGTGCACGATGACCTTCGACAGCATCGGGTCGTACAGGCTGGACACCTCGGTGCCCACGCTCAGCCCCGAGTCCGTGCGGACGCCGGCACCCTGCGGCTCGCGCAGCGCGAGGACCGTGCCGCCGGAGGGGAGGAAGCCGCGCGCCGGGTCCTCGGCGCACAGGCGGGCCTCCACGGCGTGCCCGGTCAGGGTGATGTCGTCCTGCCGGAACGGCAGCTCCTCGCCGGCCGCGACCCGCAGCTGCCACTCCACCAGGTCCAGGCCCGTGACCAGTTCGGTCACCGGGTGCTCCACCTGGAGGCGGGTGTTCATCTCCATGAAGTAGTACTGCGACGGGTCGCCGCCCGGCACGATGAACTCGACCGTGCCCGCGCCCCGGTAGCCGCAGGAGAGGGCCGCCTGGACGGCCGCCTCGCCCATCGCCGCGCGCGTCTTCTCGTCCAGCAGGACGGACGGCGCCTCCTCGATGATCTTCTGGTGGCGGCGCTGGAGGGAGCACTCGCGCTCCCCGAGGTGCACCACATGGCCGTGGCCGTCCGCCAGGACCTGGATCTCGATGTGCCGGGGCCGGTCGATCCACCGCTCCACCAGCAGCGTGTCGTCGCCGAACGACGCCCGCGCCTCCCGGCGGGCCGCCGCGATCTCGTCGGCCAGGGCCGCCTCGTCCCGCACCAGGCGCATGCCCTTGCCGCCGCCGCCCGCGGAGGGCTTCAGCAGCACCGGCATGCCGATCCCGCGCGCGGCCTCGGCCAGTTCGGCGTCGGTCAGGCCGCTGCCCGACGAGCCCGGCACGACCGGGACCCCGGCCGCCCGTACGGTCTCCTTGGCGCGGATCTTGTCGCCCATCAGGGAGATCGCGTCGGCGGGCGGCCCGATGAAGACGAGCCCCGCGTCGGCGCAGGCCCGCGCGAACGCGGCGTTCTCCGCGAGGAACCCGTAACCGGGGTGGACGGCCTGCGCGCCCGTGCGGGCGGCGGCCTCCAGCAGCCGGTCGGCGCGCAGATAGCTCTCGCCCGCCGCCGGGGGGCCGATCCGCACGGCCGTGTCGGCCTCCCGCACATGGCGGGCGCCGGCGTCGGCGTCGCTGAACACGGCGACCGAGCGCACGCCCAGGGCGCGCAGCGTCCGGATGACGCGGACGGCGATCTCGCCCCGGTTGGCGACGAGGACAGTGTCGAACATCGTCATGGTCGTCAGGTCCCTCACATCCGGAAGACGCCGAAGGCGGGCGCCCCCGGCTCCCGCTGGGGGAGCGGGGCGTTGGCGCAGGCCGTCAGGGCCAGGCCCACCACCTGGCGGGTGTCGAGCGGGTCGATGACCCCGTCGTCCCACAGCCGGGCCGTCGCGTAGTAGGCGCTGCCCTGCCGCTCGTACTGGGCGCGGACGGGCGCCTTGAACGCCTCCTCGGCCTCCGCGGGCCACTCCTCGCCGCGCGCCTCCATCTGGTCGCGCTTGACGGTGGCCAGCACGGACGCGGCCTGCTCGCCGCCCATGACGGAGATCTTGGCGTTGGGCCACATCCACAGGAAGCGGGGGCTGTAGGCCCGGCCGCACATCGAGTAGTTGCCCGCGCCGTACGAGCCGCCGACGACGACCGTCAGCTTCGGCACGCGCGTGCAGGCGACGGCGGTGACCATCTTCGCGCCGTGCTTGGCGATGCCGCCCGCCTCGTAGTCCTTGCCGACCATGAAGCCGGAGATGTTCTGCAGGAACAGCAGGGGGATGCCGCGCTGGTCGCACAGCTCGATGAAGTGGGCGCCCTTCTGGGCGGACTCGGCGAACAGGATGCCGTTGTTGGCGACGATCCCGACCGGGTGCCCGTGGACGCGGGCGAAGCCCGTCACCAGCGTCTGCCCGTACTCGGACTTGAACTCCGCGAAGCGGGAGCCGTCCGTGATCCGCGCGATCACCTCGCGGACGTCGTACGGGGTGCGCGAGTCGACCGGCACCGCCCCGTACAGGCCCGCGGGGTCGACCTTGGGCTCCTCGACCGGCTCGACCGTCCACGGCAGCGCCCCGCGCGCGGGGAGCGTCGCCACGATGTTCCGCACGATCCGCAGGGCGTGCGCGTCGTCCTCCGCGAGGTGGTCGGTCACCCCGGACGTGCGGGAGTGGACCTCGCCGCCGCCCAGCTCCTCGGCGGTGACGACCTCGCCGGTGGCGGCCTTCACCAGCGGCGGGCCGCCCAGGAAGATCGTGCCCTGGTTCCGCACGATCACGGCCTCGTCGCTCATGGCCGGGACGTACGCGCCGCCGGCCGTGCACGAGCCGAGGACGGCCGCGATCTGCGGGATGCCCGCGCCCGACATGCGGGCCTGGTTGTAGAAGATCCGGCCGAAGTGGTCCCGGTCCGGGAACACCTCGTCCTGCATCGGCAGGAACGCGCCGCCCGAGTCCACCAGGTACACGCAGGGCAGCCGGTTCTCCAGGGCCACCTCCTGCGCGCGCAGGTGCTTCTTGACCGTCATCGGGTAGTACGTGCCGCCCTTGACCGTCGCGTCGTTGGCGACGACGACCACCTCGCGGCCGCTGACCCGGCCGATGCCGGCGATCACCCCGGCGGCGGGCGCCTGGTCGTCGTACATGCCGTTCGCCGCGAGCGGGGCCAGCTCCAGGAAGGGCGAGCCCGGGTCCAGAAGCGTGTCGACGCGGTCGCGCGGCAGCAGTTTGCCGCGCGCCGTGTGGCGGGCGCGCGCCTTCTCGCCGCCGCCGAGCCGTGCGGCGGCGAGCCGCGCCCGGAGATCGTCTGCGAGCTCCCGGTGCGCCGCCTCGTTGGCCTGCCAGGCCGCCGACGCGGGATCTGCCGCGCTCGTCAGCACAGGTGCCTGCTGCATCGTGTCGAGCCCCCTTGCCCGTACAACAGCGTTAATGAGCGTTAACGTGTGGGCTTCAGGTTAACGAGCGCTAACCGCGTTGTCTAGAATCGATCCATGACGACCAGGACCGACGCCCCGACCCGCCGCGAGCAGATCCTGCGGGAGGCCGCCCGCCTCTTCGCCGAGCGCGGCTTCCACGGCGTGGGCGTCGACGAGATAGGCGCGGCGGTCGGCATCAGCGGCCCCGGCCTGTACCGGCACTTCGCGGGCAAGGACGCCATGCTCGCGGAGCTGCTCGTCGGGATCAGCGAGCGCCTCCTCGACGGGGGCCGCCGCCGCGTCGCCGAGTCCGACGGCGACCCGGAGGCGCTGCTGTCCGCGCTGATCGACGGCCACATCGACTTCGCGCTCAACGACCAGTCCCTCATCACCCTGCACGACCGGGAGCTGGACCGCCTGCGGGACGCCGACCGCAAGCGGGTCCGCCAGCTCCAGCGGCAGTACGTCGAGCTGTGGGTCGACGCGGTACGGGAGACCTACCCCGCCCTGGACGAGGCGGACGCGCGGGCCGCCGTCCACGCGGTGTTCGGCCTGCTGAACTCCACCCCGCACCTGGCCGGGGCCCTCACGGGCCGCCCCACCACGGCGGCCCTCCTCCACCGCCTCGCCCGCGGCGCCTTCGCGGCGGCCCCGGACGCGCCGGACGCCGGCTGACCCGTACGGCGGACACCCGAAGGGCCGACCGGCGGCGTCACCGCCCCGGCCGGCCCTCCCGTCACACGCGTCTCAGCAGGCGTACGTCGTCCCGTCCGCCGCGAGGTTCCAGTTGCACGGGCTGAGGGAGCCGGTGGACGTGTTGTCGTCCGGGCTGCCCGGGGTCTTCAGCCGCAGGTCGGGGTTGCGGGCACGGCCGTCGTTGGGCAGCACGTGCCGCCCGTAGCCCCGGTAGATGTGGTGCCAGCCGCTGCTGTCGCGGTGGTTGCGGCCGCTGCCGGTGTGCACGTACGCCTTGGCGCCCGCGGGCAGGCTGTACGAGGGCAGCGCGCGGCCGTAGGTGTTGCTGGCGATGTCGGGGACGTACCCGCCGGTGTTCACCGTCCGCGTGGTGACGTTCCTGATGATGAAGTACTCGCCGTTCAGGTTGAGCTGGGTGCCGCTCCTGACGTCCGCGCCGGCCGTGTTGGGCCGCACATGGGTGATCATCAGCGCGCCGGTGGTGGAGGCCGCCTGGGCCGGGGTGTACAGCGCGGCGAAGGACAGGGCCGCCGTCGACAGGGCGACGGCGCGTATCGCACGGTTCAAGAAGGTGCCTTTCTGCGGCGGCGCCGGGCACGGCGGCCCGGCCGATCGGGGACTTCGCGTCCCGGGCGGTGGGGGTGGCGGGCGCCAGTCTGCCCGCACGCCCGGGGGTTACCGGCCGGTTTCGCCCGACTGGGGCCGAAGGTCCCCCGCCCGCCGCCCGCCCACGCGGTGGAACGCCTCGGCCACGGCCGGTGGCGGGCGGCACAATGGGGGGATGCCGATACCCAGCCGCGCCGCCCTCGTCGAGCACCTCGTCCGCACGCGCATCGCGGGAGACGTCGCCACCCCGCGCGACAACAACCTGGCCCACTACCGCAAGCTCGCGAACGGCGACCGCCACTACTGGCTGGGACTGGAGCTGGGCGACCGCTGGGCCGACGAGCAGGACGTCCTCGCCGTGATGGCCGAGCGGTGCGGGGTGAACGACGACCCGGCGCACCGGGTGGGCCAGGACACCATCGACCCGGAGCTGACCGTCGACGCCCTGGACCGGATGGCCGCCCGCCTCCGCAAGGCCGCCGCGGGCCGCGAGCGGGTCCTCTTCGCGACCGGCCACCCCGGCGCGCTCCTCGACGTGCACGGCCGGACCGCCGCCGCGCTGCGCGCCGCCGGCTGCGACATCGTCCGCATCCCGGGCGGGCTCGTCGCCGACGAGGGGTACGTCGTCCAGTTCGCCGACGTGGCCGTCTTCGAGCGGGGCGCCTCGCTGTGGCACACCCACTCGCCGGAGCCGATGAACGCGGTCCTCGACGGGCTGCGCGTCCTCGACCAGCCCCTTCCCGACCTGGTCGTCGCGGACCACGGCTGGGCGGGCCGCGCGGCGCAGCGCGGCATCGACGCGGTCGGCTACGCGGACTGCAACGACCCCGCGCTGTTCATCGGGGAGGCCGAGGGCACCCTCCAGGTGGCCGTGCCGCTCGACGACCACGTCCTGGACCCGCGCTTCTACGAGCCCCTCATCGCCTATCTGCTGAACGCCGCCGGACTGCTGTGACCCGGCGCCCGCGTCTCACCTGGGGACGCGGATCACGCCCTCCTGGATGACGGTGATCGCCAGGCGCCCGTCGCGGGTCCAGATCCGCGCCTGGCCCAGGCCCCGGCCGCCCGACGAGGTCGGGGACTCCTGGTCGTACAGCAGCCACTCGTCGGCGCGGAACGGCCGGTGGAACCACATCGCGTGGTCCAGGGACGCGCCGACCACGTCCCCGACCGCCCAGCCGCCCCGCCCGTGGGCGAGCAGCACCGAGTCGAGGAGCGTCATGTCGGAGACGTACGCGGCGAGGGCCGTGTGCAGCAGCGGGTCGCCCCAGACGGCGTCCGGGCCGGGGGCGTCCGCCAGCTTGCCGTTGGCGCGGAACCAGACCTGCGAGCGCGGCGCGCGGGGCAGGCCGGGCGTGGCGTACGGCGGCTCCCCGACGTACCGCAGGTCGACCGCCGCGCGCGCCTCCAGGAGCCGTTCGGCGATCTCCGGGCCGGTGAACCGGTCGGCGTACCGGGGGAGCGTCTCGCGCGCGGTCGGCAGGGTCTCCGGGTCCGGCGCGTCCGGCATGTCCGCCTGGTGGTCGAGCCCGTCCTCGTACGTCTGGAACGACGCCGACAGATGGAAGATCGGCCGGCCGTGCTGGACGGCGACGACGCGGCGGGTGGTGAAGGAGCGGCCGTCGCGGATGCGGTCGACGGTGTAGACGATCGGCGCGGCCGGGTCGCCCATGCGCAGGAAGTACGCGTGCAGGGAGTGCGGCGGCCGGCCGGCGGGCACGGTGCGGCCGGCCGCGACCAGCGCCTGGGCCGCGACCTGCCCGCCGAACACACGGGGCACGATCGCGCTGCGCGACCGGCCCCGGAAGACGTCCTCCTCGATCCGCTCCAGGTCGAGCAGGTCGAGGAGGGCGACGAGTGCTTCGCTCACCTGTCGTTACAGGCCCATCGACTTGGCGATGATCGACTTCATGATCTCGCTGGTGCCGCCGTAGATGCGGTTGACGCGGTTGTCCGCGTACAGGCGGGCGATGGGGTACTCGTTCATGTAGCCGTAGCCGCCGTGCAGCTGGAGGCAGCGGTCGATGACGCGGTGCGCGACCTCGGTGCAGAACAGCTTGGCGGACGCGGCCTCGGCGGGGGTCAGCTCACCGGCGTCGAGGGCCTCCAGGGCGCGGTCGGCGACGGCCTCGGCGGCGTCCACCTCGGCCTGGCAGGCGGCCAGCTCGAACTTGGTGTTCTGGAAGTGGGCGACCGGCTTGCCGAAGACGGTGCGCTCCTGGACGTAGTTCTGGGCGAACCGGATGGCCGCCTTGGCCTGCGCGTACGCGCCGAAGGCGATGCCCCAGCGCTCGGAGGCGAGGTTGTGGCCGAGGTAGTAGAAGCCCTTGCCCTCCTCGCCGAGCAGGTCCTCGACGGGGACCTTGACGTCGACGAAGGCCAGCTCGGCGGTGTCGGAGGTGCGCAGGCCCAGCTTGTCCAGCTTGCGGCCGATGGAGTAGCCCTCGGACTTGGTGTCCACGGCGAACAGGGAGATGCCGAAGCGGCGGTCCTCCTCGCTCGGCGCGGAGGTGCGGGCGCAGACGATGACGCGGTCGGCGTGGACGCCGCCCGTGATGAAGGTCTTGGCGCCGTTGAGGACGTAGTGCGTGCCGTCCTCGGAGAGCTTCGCGGTGGTCTTCATGCCGGCGACGTCGGAGCCGGTGCCCGGCTCGGTCATCGCGAGCGCCCACATCTCCTCGCCGGAGACGAACTTCGGCAGGTAGCGCTTCTTCTGCTCCTCGGTGGCCAGCATCTTGATGTACGGCAGCGCGAGGAGGACGTGCACGCCGGAGCCGCCGAAGGTGACGCCCGCGCGGGCGGTCTCCTCGTACAGCACGGCCTCGAACTTGTGGGTGTCCAGACCCGCGCCGCCGAACTCCTCGGGGACGTTGATGCCGAAGATGCCCAGCTCGCCGAGCTTGTAGTAGAAGTCGCGCGGCGCCTGGCCCGCGGCGAACCACTCGTCGTAGACCGGGACGACCTCGGCCTCGATGAAGGCGCGGATGGTGTCCCGGAACGCCTCGTGGTCCTCGTTGAATACGGTACGGCGCACGAGCCGCCTCCTTCGGTTCCTGTCCTGGTCCGGCCGGTGCTCCGACGCTCCGGCATCTGCCTAAGCGCTTGCTCAGCCTGTGTCAGTCGAAGTTACTCATCGGTCACCCGGTCTGTCCAGACTCCGCGTCTGTGATCCAGAGCCCCTCGATGGAGTCGTACACGTACGCGGGCCTCCCCCGGGTCCCGCTCGTGCGGAAGGGCTTCCCGCCGTCGGTGATCCGCGCCGTCCCCGAACGGCCCCCGGCGCTCCACTCCAGCTCCAGGTACCAGCGGCAGTCGCACCCCGCCGTCCGGGCGGAGACGAGCAGCTCCTCGGGGTCGGAGGCGGTCACCTTGTACGGGAAGGAGACGGCCGGGATGGTCCGGACCTCGGCGCCGGAGGCGTCGACGCCGTCGACGGGCCTCGCGAGCGGGCGCGGCCGGTCGAGGTCCACGGCGAAGTGGCGCGGTGTGACGGCGCCCCCGCAGCCGCTGTCCATCCGGTACGCGTTCCAGGGCAGCGGCGCGGCCCGTTCGACCACGCGCACGTGCAGGGCGTGGAGGACGACGGCGTCGGAGGGCGACCGGCCCTGGAGGGTGATCCGCACCAGCGCCTCCCCGCCGTGCACGGCACCGTGCGTCCGGGCCCACGCCCCGGAGTCGGCCGCGGCCGGCGGCGGGGCGACCGCGCGAGGGGCCCGGTCCACGACGTAGGTGTGCCCGCAGCCGCCCTGCCAGAGCTGGGAGCCGACGGTCCAGGTGAAGGGGAGGGGGGCCGCGGTCCGTCCCGGAGGGGTGGCGGCGGGAGCGGGGGCGGAAGCCGTACGGGCGCGGTGGCCGAGCAGGGCGGCGGCGACGGCGAGCACGACGAGGGCGACGGCGGCGGCGACGAGAAGGGGAGCGGGGGCGGAGGCGGCACGGCGGGGGCGGGCGCGGGGCGCCTTGGGGGTGGCCGGTTCGGGGGCGGCCGGTTCGGGGGCGGGGTCGGGGCCCGGTTCAAAGGCGGCCGGTTCCGGGGCGGCCGGCTCCGGTTCGGGAGCGGGTCCCGGTTCGGGCGCGGGCTGGGGGCCCGGTTCCGGGGCGGCCGGTTCGGGAGCGGACTGGGGGCCCGGTTCCGGCGCGCCCGGTTCCGGCGCGGAGGGCCCGGGCGTGGGCGAGGGCGCGGGGGAGGCCGTTCGGCGGCGGGTGCGGTCCGCCTCCGTCCAGGCCGCCTCCAGGAGCCGCCGTTCCTCCTCGTCCGCCCCGCACAGCAGGGCGAGGCGGTCGACCACGGCGAACTCCTCCGGGACGGTCGCGCCGGAGCAGTAGCGGTGGAGGGTGGACGCGCTGACGCTCAGCCGCCGGCCCAGCGCCTCGTAACTCCGACCGTCCCGCGCCTTCAGCGCGCGCACGAGCCCCGCGAACTCCTCGACGGCTGCGTCCTTCGGCATTCCATCCCCCTCGACCCCACGTCCCACCCTTCACGTTCTTGCACGTCAGCGGGGGTGGAATGGTTCCGGGACGGGTGGTGGGCGCATGATCGTTGCAGGCGGCGGCCGCCTGCCCCACGCTGGTTGAGCACTGACCGAGCGAACGACCCGACGGGGGATCCACCACCATGAACAAGCTCCGCACCGCACTCGCCACCGCCGCCGCCGCGGCCCTGGGCCTCGCGGCCCTCGCCACGGCCCCGGCGCAGGCCGCTGCCGAGCCCGCCTTCCTCGCCGCCTCCCAGATGCCGCCGTCGTCGACCCCGTGGACCGCCACCAAGGTCTTCCCCGGCGTCCCGGAGAACGGCGGCGCCCTCTGCGCCCCGTACAAGATCCCGGCGCAGAACAGCCGCTACCGCGAGTTCACCACCGAGCTCGACACCAACGGCCTCCAAATCACCACCGTCGCCCGCACCGAGGCCGACGCCGTGAAGCTGGTCGACACCCTCCGCAAGTCCCTCGCCGGCTGCGGCCCGCTGCTGGAGCGGCAGAACCCGGGCCTGCGGGCCGTCAGCGCCTCCCACGGCAAGCTCGCCGTCGAGGAGGGCGCCTGGGTCTACAGCCTGGACACCGCCGACCCGCAGATCGGCATCTCCGACATCCACCTGTTCTCCGTCGGCCGCGACGGCCGCACCGTCACCTTCGTCCGCTGGGGCCAGATGGGCGACTTCAAGGACGCCCCGCTGACCGCCTTCCGCACCACGACGAAGACCGCCGTCAACAAGCTCCACTGACCCCGGGGACTCCCCGAGGGCCGACCCGGCCCTGGCGCCGCGCGGGGCCGGGGCGCTGTCACCAGCCGGTGAGGTCCACCACGGAGGAGCAGTGAGGGTCCGCACCTCGTGGCGTCCTGCGCTCTTCCTCGGTGATCAGCGAGGGCAGGGCCGCGAGGAGGGCCGTGACGGCGCCTGACGGCCGGACGTCCGCTGCGATCACCCACGGGGTGACCCGACCGTCCACGTAGAGCCTGAGCCGGTCCCGTTCCAGGAAGAGGAAGCCGCGCAGTCGCGGGTCCGGCCGCTCCTCGGTGAAGGGGCGGGTCAGCGTGCGCAGGATCGTGAGCGCGTTGTCCTCGCCCGTGGGTGGCGCCGCTTCCACGGCGGCGGGGTCCACCTGGACCAGCGGCACGCCCATCACGCTGCCGACGCGTACGCCCGGGTGGACGTGCGGGCCCGTGTGCAGGGTGCGGAGGATGCCGATGATGTCGTACGCGGTGAGGGTGTCGCCGTTCACGCGGAGGGGAACCTCGTACGCCGTCAACCGGTCCGGAGCGTAGGCATCCGCCTCGCCCGTGACCACGCGGACCGCTTCGGCGGGCGCGGGGACGGGCAGGACCCCGCGGATGTGCGAAGCGCCGACGAGGGGCGCCTGGACGTGGTGGAGCAGCAGGCCGGTGATGTCGGCCTGCTGCTCCGCGATCTCTTCATCCACGCTTACGGCGCAGCGTCGCATCGCAGGCCATGCCCGCCGCCAGGGTGGCCGCGACCGCCGCCCATGCCGCGGGGCTGTCCGCCGGGTGGAGGGGAACGGCCCACCAGGTGTGCGTCGGCTCGCCGTGCATGCCGATACCTCTTCCGGCCACGCGCGCCAGGATCAGAACGGCGAGGGTGCTCAGGGTGGCGGCCGCGGCGTTCGCCAGGCGGTGCACGATGAGCGCCACACCGCACAGGAGCGCCGCATTCCGGGCTTCCTGCCCGCCGGTGACGAGCAGGCAGGCGGCCAGGGCGGCGAGGAGGAGTACGTGGTCGGTACGGCGCGGGTGCCGGACCGCGGTGGCTTCGGCGGCGTGCAGGTGCCGGTCCCACACGTACATCAGCGCCCCGGTGAGCAGGACGGGGCTGAAGTAGCGGGCGGGTGCGCTGCTCATGCCTCCGGTGAGCGTCGGCACAGGGACGAGGAGGTCTCCGGTCCCTGCGGCGGCGGCCGCGGCCGCCAGGCCGACCGCTGCCACCCACCAGCGGCGCACCGCCAGGAGGTGGAGCCTCACAGCAGTTCCTCGGACCAGCAGTAGCGTTCGCCCCGCACGGCCTGGGTGAACCACGCGGCCTGCTGGGCCAGGGGCCTGCGTCGCAGGTCGTGCAGTTCCCGCCGCTCATCGGGGGTGAGGGCGGCCAGCACCGGCCGCTCCTCGCCGGTTGCGACCAGCGTCGCCCAGTACACGGGCAGCGTCCCAGGCATGACGCATGCCTTCTTGCCGCCCTGGGCTGCCACGCCCGCGATGAGCGGCTGGGTCAGGACCCCTGGCCCAGACCGGGTGGCACCGCCGGGGTGGGATTGAGGAGGAGACCAACGAATCAATGGCCACACCCCCGGCGGGACAGGGGCATGCTCGGAGATGACGTGCAACTCGCGGGGAGGAACCAGGCCCGCCCGCTTCACGCGGGCGAGCGGCTCAAGGGTGTCGCGGCGCAGCGTGTCCGCGTACGGCCGGTACTCCGGCGGGACGCAGACCCGGGGTGCTTCGCCCACACATACGAGAGCGGTGCCGCGTGCCTGGGAGTGCCCCGCATACCCCCATCCGTCCACCGCCCACATGCCGCCCGCCAAAGCCCCGGCGACGACGACCACACCGGCGGTGATGCCCACCAGGCGCCGCCGCCCGGCCATGAGCCACGCTGCCGGGACCAGGGAGGCGGTGACGGCCCACGGCACGAGGTACACCGTGGGAATCTGCGTCACGGTCGGGTCTGAAAGCGTCGTGACGAACCCGTTGACATGCCGCCACCAGGGGGCCTCGAAAGACTGCGGGAAGGCCAGCCATGCCCAGCAGCCGATCCCGAGCAGCGGTGCGGCCACGCTCCTGGGCAGTGCCATGCCCGCGCACCAGCCGATGGCCAGCCACGCGGCCGGCAGCAGCACCAGGTGAGCGACGGCGAGCCAACCTGACCCTCCCGGCCACACCCCGACCTTCACACGGGCGAGGACGAGTACGGCGGCGGTCAGCACCGTGTGGACCAGCCAGAGGGGTGCGGTGGCGCGCGCCATGCGCTGCCACAGCGGACGGGAGCTCGTGGCGGCCATGTACCCCGTGCGGCGGTGGCGCCCCGCAGCCCAGGCGGCCCCCGCCGCCATCGCCGGCGCGGTCATCACCACGCCGACAGAGGCCAGCTCTCCGGACTCCACCCCGTAGCGAGAAGCCCACAGCCTGCCGAAGGAGTCGAGGTAGAGCCAGGCGTAGTAGGCGGCAGGAGGGATCAGCCACAGCACCATGGAGGCGCGCAGTTCGGCCCACTTCAGCATGGAGCGCCTCCGACGAGGGAGATGTAGGCGCTGGTCAGGTGGCGGCCGGGGGCGCAGCCCGGTTCGGCGTGTGCGGTGAACTCGCCCACGGATCCGGAGAAGCGGATTCGTCCCTCGGCTAGGACGACGACGTGGTCGAAGGTGGAGTCGAGATCGGCGACGTCGTGGGTGGACAGGATGACGTGTACCGATCCGCGGAGGTCGTTCAGGATGCTCAGGAAGGATTCGCGCTGCTGAGGGTCCAGTCCGACCGTGGGTTCGTCCAGCAGGAGCACTTCGGCGCGGTGCACGAGAGCCTGGGCGATGGCGACGCGCTGCTGCTGTCCGCCCGAGAGCCGGCTGATCTTGTGGCGGGCGCGGTCTGCGAGCCCTACCCGCTCCAGAGCCTGTGGGGCGGCGCGCCAAGCGGCCTTCTCACTCATGCCCTTCAGCCAGCCCGCGTAGGCGACGTGCTCGTGGCAGGTCATGCCCGGCAGGAAGTCCGGCTTCTGCGGCAGCCAGGCCACAGCCTGCCGGTAGGGGCCGCGCTGCCGCCGTACGGCGGGGTCGAGATCCCGGTAGACGACCCGGCCGCTGCTGGGGCGGGTGGCGGAGGCACCCAGCGAGAGCAGGGTGCTCTTGCCGGCTCCGTTGGGGCCCAGGAGAACCGTGTTCCCCGGCGGCACGCGCAGGGTGAGCCCGTCGAGTACGGGGCGCGAGCCGCGCTGGTAGCCGAACGTGCAGGCGTTGTAGTGGAGGGGCATGCGGGGCCTTGGGTGAAGAAGGCCCCGCCCTCTCCGTTCGGGCGAACGGAGAAGGAGGGCCCGGCTGGAAGATGAGACGGCCGCAGGGGCACCTGGTGGTGTGGCCGTTGCCGTCGCACCGGCGGCGGGACTCGAAGCCAGGGGCGACGACCGGATTCCTGTCGGACGCTACGCAAGACGGGTACGGGTGATCAAGGAGTGATTTCCGTCGTCTGCAGAGAATCTGGCCGGAATCGTCCCTGGACGGAAGGTGCGGGCGGTGGTGCGGCGGGCGCGCCGGACTGCCCGCGGCGGCGGGCCGGTTGGGCTTAGGCGGCTGTCCGACGGCCCCTTCTCCCTCCGCCGCTCCGCCCTCACCCCTGGAGCCCCTCTTGCGCCTGCGGACAGGTCGGTCGTCTTCCTCACCGCCGAGCGCCTTGAGGAGGACGGTCACGGAAGCCGCCCCCGACCTCACCACCGGGGCCGGATACTCGGTCAGCGTCGACGCGTACGTGAACGACGGCGCCACTGCGGGCTGCTGACGGCGCCCTGCTCGAGGGTGAGGAGCGCCTTACCGCACCCGAGGCCGAGTGCGCCCGGCTGGTCGCGCTGGGGGCGGCACATGTGCCGCGGGGGAGCGGCCGTCGGTGCTTCGCGATGCCTTGGATCGCACCGGCACCGGGCAGGCCCGTGCGGCTCACGCACCCCGAAGTCGATCCGGACGCGCGCCGCATGGAGCAGGCCACTAGCACTGCTTCAGGCCGGTGGCGGGGATCGGATCCGTACTCACCATCCTCGCCGGGACATTGCCCCAAGGCTCGTCCTTCGTCTTGAACGCCACCCAGTACCAGATCTCGTCGCCCCGGCCCTTCCCCCAGCACACGAAATGGGTCTCGGGGCCGAGCGGCCTGGCGGGGTGCGACGCGCGGTCGCGCTGGGTGTACGTCGTGATCCCCGCCGTACCCGTGCAGTAGAGGTCGTGACCCGAGCGGATCTCGCACTCGGGGGACCGGGCGGATGCGCCCGCGCCCGGTGCGGTCGGCCCGGCCTCGCCCGGGTTGTGCGCGGACGGCGCGCCGGCCCGCCCGGCCGTCTGTGGTACTCCGTCGCCGGCCTCTTTACCCTTTCCGCCGATCAGACCGGACGTGACGGTGTTGACGACGCCGAACGCCCCTCCGATGGCGGTCGTCAGCACAGCGGTGACGAGGGCGACCTTGCCGGCCTCACTCAGCCCGCCGAACCACTCCCGTGCCCTGCGCGTGCGCGATCGCCGCGGGGGTGAAGGCTCCGGGCCCGGGGCGGGGTCGGGGCTGGGGGCGGGGTCACTGCTCGGAGGGGGCGGTAACGAGGACAACGAAGCCTCCGCGGCTGTCCGTTGACTGCTGGAACCCAAGACAGTAGGGGGTTCGGACGACCGGTGCCACGTCGGGTGGCGAGGCCCCGCCATGCCGTTGACGGACCGCGGTTCACGCGGTCACGGCAGGTCGCCGTCGCGGAGGGACGTGATGAACGAGGACCAGGGCCCGGCGGCGAAGAGGAGCGCGGGGCCCTGGGGGGTCTTGGAGTCCCGGACGGGTATGCCGGAGGGGTGGTTGTCCAGGACTTCCACGCAACTGCCGCCCTCGTTGCCGCTGTACGACGACTTGCGCCAGCCGGTCAGGGAGGAGGCATCCGGGATCGTGTGGTCATTCACGCTCTGCGTAGTCCTTTGCCGTCGCCCTCAACAGGGCCAGTGACTCCTTGAGCGGCATGGCGTCGCTCAACGCGAGATCGTATGCGCCTTCGAGTCGTTCGACCACGCTCGGGGAGTCGTGCACCTTGCCGATCTGGATGCCCTCGGAGTACGCCACCGGAGGCTGGTCCTCGAACGTGAGCAGGGTGAGCATCCCTTGCATGAGCGTGTGGACCCCGAGTCTGAACGGCAGCACATGGACGCGCACGCGTCCCGACTCGACCAGGCGGATCATGTGGGTGATCTGCTCCGCCATGATCTCTGAGCTGCCGACGGCCCTGTGTAGTACCGACTCGTCCAGCAGCACCCACACGACGGGAGTCACTGGATCGGCCAGCCTCCCTGCCCGCTTGAGGCGTGTGACGACGAGCCTGTCACATTCCTCTTCACTCCTGGGAGGGAACGACGTGCTCAAGGTCGCTCGCGCGTACGCCTCTGTTTGGAGGATGCCTGGGAAGAACGACAGGGCGAACTCACGGATCACTGTCGCCTGCTGTTCGAGGTGGAGGGCCGCCTCGAAGTAGTCGGCGACCGCCACGTCGTCCTGTGGCAGGAAGCTGCTGAGGACGTTTCCCGTGTTCAGGGCCCTGTCCAGGCGGCGGGCGTCCTCTCGGGACGGGACGCGGCGGCCCGCTTCGATGTGGGCGATGTGCGAACGGGTCATGACCGCGGTCTCGGCCAGCTGCTGCTGGGTGAGGCCCGCCGCTTCCCGTTGGGCCTTCAACCACTCCCCATAGATGTTGCTCATCGTCAACTCCCTTGTGACAGATGATCTGTCACATCGAAACCCCTGGTCAGCGTAGCCCGGCCGGCTCCAGGCTGTGAGTGAATCGCTACAGAGCGCAGGCGCCCCAGGGTGTCCCGCTCGCTTCCGCCCGGGCCCGTACGCACAGGACCCCCGCGACCGCACGAACGGCCCGGGGGCGTGGCCCTCAACTGACCAGGAGTTGACGACGTGTCGCACTGTATCGCCCGCCTCCTCGACCCGCTGCTGCGGCTGCTGTGGCCCCCGCCGCCCGCCCGTCACCGCGCGGCACCGTCCCCGGCCGCTCGGCCGGTCCGTACACCGGCGCCGCTGCCGCCCCGGCCCACCCGCGCCCCGGAGCCGTACTACGCGGGGGAGGACAGCGCGCTCGTCCGCCCGTACCTGCTCGCCCACGAGCGGCGGGCCGAGGAGCGCCGGAGGCGGGCGCGGCGGCGGACGCTCTGGTTCGCCGTGCACGGCATCGACCTGGGTCCCCGCGTCATCCACGGAATCGAGATCACGGCATGAGCGACCACACGACCGCCCGCCTGCTGCCCTGGACCGGCTCCGGGGGCAAGCCCTGCTACCTCATCGGCGACGGCCTGGGCCACATCTCCAAGGTCGCCGACCGGATCGAGAGCGTCCAGCTCGGTATGGCCGCCGAACTGCTCGATCACGTCGCGGAGTTGCTGAGCGACCGCAGGGCGACCTCCGACCAGCTGCGGTACGCCGTCGCGCGGATGGCGGAGTCGCTGCGGGACGTGCACCGCATCGCGGAGAGCAGGGGGGCGCGCTTGCGGGCGGAAAGCCGCGCCGACGGGGGCGCGTCCGCGTAGGGCCTCACGCGTCGTCCCCGACGCGGCTCAGGGCGAACCACAGTTCCATGCGGGTCTGCGCGTCCTCCAGGTCCGCGTCCAGCAGGGCGGCGCAGCGGGCGACGCGCTGGCGGACCGTGTTGCGGTGGACGCCCAGCGCCGCCGCCGTGCGGTCCCAGCCGCCGTGCAGGGACAGCCACACCCGCAGGGTCTCCACCAGCGCCGGGCTGTCCAGGAGCGGGCCCAGCAGGGCGCGGGCGTGCGCGTCCGCCTCGGCCGGGTCCACCAGGGCGTCCAGGCCACCGGGCCGGTGCCTGGCCAGGCCCGTGTGCGCGGCCTCCGCGCGGCGCAGCGCCCGGGCGGCCTGCGCGTCGGCGGCCGCCAGCGCGTCCGGGCCCGCCGGGGCGCTCACCCCCAGGGTCCACCCCGGCTGCGGCGCCGCGTCCCGCCCGGCCGGCAGCAGCGCCCGTACCGTCCCGTCGGAGGCGTCCACCAGCGGGGTGCCCAGCGCGGGCGGCGGGCCCAGCGGGTCGCCGCCGCGCGCGTGGACCACCGTCCAGGGCGCCTCGCCCAGCAGCGGCGCCACCTCCTCGGGGCGGGCGCCCAGCAGGAGCCGTACCAGCGCGGCCGACCGGGCGGCCTCGTCGGCGCCCTGGTGGGGCGCGGTCAGCAGGGACAGCAGCACCATGGCCGTCTCGGCGATCCGCTGGTCGGCCTCCTCGTGCCGCGCCAGCGCCAGCCCGAGCGTCAGGCCCTCCCGGCCGGTGCCGAGGCTGTACGCGACGAGCCGCACCCCGCCGGCCCCGCCCGCGCTGTCCGCCGCCGACGACGGGCGCCGCTGAGCCCGCGCCACCACCGCGACCAGCCGGTCCAGCGCCGCCGCCTCCTCCGGGGTGAGCCCGCGCCCGGCCGCCGCGAACTCGGTGCCGTCCGGCGCGTACAGCGCGGCCCGCCCGCCCAGCCGCCCCGCCAGCACCTTCAGCACCGCCGGTACGGGACCGGGCCGGGCGGCGGCGGTGGCCAGCGCCCGCTGCGCGTCCGTCACCCGGCGCAGCTCGTGCAGCCGCGCGTCGGCCATCAGTCGCCACACCGCCCGCGCGACCGCCGCGAACGTCGTGCCCGGCTCCACCTCCACCAGCGGCAGCCCGTACCGCGCGCACGCCTCGGCCAGCGCGCCCGGCACCGTGTCGTACACCGGAGTCACCCCGAAGCCCAGCGCGGCCGCGCCCGCCTCCGCCGCCCGCGCCACGAACCGCGCCGGGTCCGCCCCGGCGTCCGCGAGCTGCACGCCCGCCGTGAGCAGCAGCTCCCCGCCGAGCAGATACGGGTACGGGTCGGCCATCTCGGAGGTGTGCACCCAGTGCAGCTCGGCCCCCGGATCGCCCGCCACCAGCCGCAGCCCCAGCTCGGGACGGGCCAGCAGCGCGGCCAGCCGCACGGGCGGCCCGAACGGCACCAACGGCTCCACCATGGACGCTTCCTCCACTCCGCGACCCCCGAATGGAAGAAACGTACACTTCTACGGCGCGGTCGGCGCCCGTACCGTCGTCCTCATGGACGCCGTGTGTGTGACGTACGGCGCGAGCGCAGGAAAGAAGGCACCCCACATGAGCAGCACCAGCGGCACGCCCCGCGGCCCCATCGACTCCTCCCGCGTCCCGCGCTACGCCGGCCCGGCGACGTTCGCCCGCCTGCCGCGCCTCGACGAGGTCGGCACGGCCGACGTCGCGGTGGTCGGCGTCCCGTTCGACTCCGGCGTCTCCTACCGGCCCGGCGCCCGCTTCGGCGGCAACGCCATCCGCGAGGCGTCCCGCCTGCTGCGCCCGTACAACCCGGCGCAGGACGCCTCCCCGTTCGCCCTCGCGCAGGTCGCGGACGGCGGCGACATCGCCGTCAACCCGTTCAACATCAACGAGGCCGTCGAGACCATCGAGGCCGCCGCCGACGACCTGCTCGGCACCGGCGCCCGCCTGATGACCCTGGGCGGCGACCACACGATCGCCCTGCCGCTGCTCCGCTCGGTCGCCAAGAAGCACGGCCCGGTCGCGCTGCTCCACTTCGACGCGCACCTCGACACGTGGGACACGTACTTCGGCGCCGAGTACACCCACGGCACGCCGTTCCGCCGCGCCGTCGAGGAGGGCATCCTCGACACCGAGGCGCTGTCCCACGTCGGCACGCGCGGCCCGCTGTACGGCAAGCAGGACCTGACGGACGACGAGAAGATGGGCTTCGGCATCGTCACCTCGGCCGACGTGTACCGCCGGGGCGCCGACGAGGTGGCCGACCAGCTGCGCCAGCGCATCGGTGACCGCCCGCTGTACATCTCCATCGACATCGACTGCCTCGACCCGGCCCACGCCCCCGGCACCGGCACGCCCGAGGCGGGCGGCATGACCTCCCGCGAGCTGCTGGAAATCCTGCGCGGCCTCGCCTCCTGCAACCTCGTCTCCGCCGACGTGGTGGAGGTCGCCCCGGCGTACGACCACGCCGAGATCACCTCGGTCGCCGCGTCCCACACGGCGTACGAGCTGACGACGATCATGTCCCGCCAGATCGCCGCGGCCCGCTCGACCGACGCCTGACACCCGGCCGGCCGCACCGACGGCGCGTGCGCCCCGGCCCGGCCGGCCGCACCGACGGCGGAGGCGCGTCAGCCTCCCGGCGGCGCCGGACACCCGTACGGGGTCCGGCGCCGCCGTACCGCTCCCCGGCCCCCCGGAGGCACCCGCATGACCCACGACCACGACCTCGTCCCGCGCCCCACCGCCGCGCAGACGCACGCCGCGCTCAATCCGCCGCCCGGCCGCACCGGCGGGGACCTCGTCGTGGAGACGCTGCGCGGGCTCGGCGCGACGACCGTCTTCGGGCTGCCCGGGCAGCACGCGCTCGGCATGTTCGACGCGCTCGGCCGCTCCGACCTGACCTATGTGGGCCTGCGCGTCGAGAACAACGCGGGCTTCGCCGCCGACGCGTACGGACGGATCACCGGCGAGGCCGCGCCGCTGCTGCTGTCCGCCGGGCCCGGCGCGCTGACCGCGCTGCCCGCCCTCCAGGAGGCCGCCGCCGCGTCGGCGCCGGTCGTCGCCATCGGCGCGCAGGTCCCGGCGCGGGGCATGGGCGGCGGACGCCACGGCTACCTGCACGAACTGCGCGACCAGCAGGCGTCGTTCCGCGATGTCGTGAAGTCCGTGCACCAGGCCCGTACGGCCTCGCAGATCCCCTCGGCCATCGCCGCCGCCTGGGAGTCGGCGCTGACCGCCCCGCACGGGCCCGTGTGGGTGGAGATCCCGGCCGACGTGCTGGGCGCGCCGACGGACGTGCCGGTCGTGACGGCGCCCGACGCGACCCCGCACGAACTGGTGCCGCGCCCGGAGCTGACCGCGCTCGCCGCGCACTGGCTGTCGCACGCCGAACGCCCGGTGATCGTCGCGGGCGGCGGAGTCGTGCGGTCGGACGCCTCCGGGAAGCTGCGGGCGCTCGCGGAGCGGCTGTCGGCGCCGGTCGTGACGACGTTCGGCGGCAAGGGCGCCTTCCCGTGGGAGCACCCCCTGTCGCTCCAGTCGTGGCTGGAGGACCGGCACACCACGGACTTCCTCGAGGACGCGGACGTCCTGCTGGTCGTCGGCTCCGGCCTCGGCGAACTGTCGTCGAACTACCACACGTTCCGGCCGCGCGGCCGCGTCGTGCAGATCGAGGCGGACCTCGGGAAGCTGGAGTCCAACCACCCGGCGCTCGGCATCCACGCGGACGCCCGCCTCGCCCTGTCGGCGCTGCTGGAGACGGTGGAGGAGCGCCGTGACCCGGCCGCGCCCGAGCGGGTACGGCAGGTGCTGGCGGCGGTCCGGGAGCGGATCGACGCGCAGGGCCTCGACCTGGAGCGGCGGGTGCTCGCGTCCGTGCGCCGCGCGCTGCCCGACACGGCGCCGTCCTTCTGGGACATGACGATCCTGGCGTACTGGGCGTGGTCGGCGTTCGACGCGCGCCGCCCCGGCACGATGCACTCGGCGCAGGGCGCGGGCGGCCTCGGCTACGCCTACCCGGCCGCGCTCGGCGCCGCGGCGGCCGACCCGGAGGGCCCCGTGCTCGCGGTCTCCGGCGACGGCGGCGCCCTGTACTCGATCGCGGAGCTGGCGACGGCCCGCCAGCACGACCTGCCGGTGACCTGGCTGATCGTGGACGACGGCGGCTACGGCATCCTGCGCGAATACATGACGCAGACGTACGGCAGGGCCACGGGCACGGAGCTGGCGCGCCCCGATTTCGTGGCCCTGGCCGAGTCGTTCGGCGTCCCGGCGAAGCGGACGACGCCCGAGGACCTGGAGGGCGACCTGCGCGCAGCGCTCGGGTCGCCCGGCCCGTCCGTGGTGGTGCTCCCGGCGGTCCTCCGCATGTTCGCGCCGACGCACACGGAGGACTGACTGCCCGTCAGGTCAGGAGCGTCGGGTCCGGCCTACCAGATGGCCTCGACCCACTCCGGGTGGTCGATGAACGGGTTCCGGTTGTGCTGGTAGGTCTGGTAGATCAGCTCGTTGCGGTTGCGCTCGAACGCGTCCGGCGGGTCCTGCTCGTTCCACTGCTTCAGCACGGAGAGGCGGCCGTGGAAGGGGACGGTGCCGTTGGTGACGGCGTCGTTGGGCTCCAGGTCCGGCCAGCCGTCGGTGCCCTCGTAGCGGACGGCCATGTACAGGATCATGCGCGCCACGTCGCCCTTGTCGGCGGCGCGGGGCTCGAAGCTGTTGGAGTCGGTGTAGCTGCCGGGGGCGCCGCTGACCGCGCTGCCGCCCATGTCGAAGTCCTTGTTGCCGCGGATGCTGTTGACCTTCACATCGGCGGGGCGCAGGTGGTGGAGGTCGGTGCCCGGGCCGGCGGACGTGCCGAAGTCGCCGTGGGACTGGGCCCACACGTGCTCGCGGTTCCAGTCGCCGACGTCGCCGCCGCTGAGGGCCTTGGAGCGGGAGGTGCCGCTGTAGAGGAGGCGGACGTTGGCGCTGTTGGCCGGGTCCTCGTCGGTCTCCTTCAGGGCCGTCCAGACCGCCGAGTACGAGATCTTCGTCTGGTTGCGGATGATCGAGTGCAGGGCGCTCTTGAGGCTGGTGCCGGTCTTGCCGATGGCGGGCGCGTAGTACGTGTCGTCGTACGCGGACACGGTGGCCGTGGCGGTGGTGGCCGAGGCCGTCGCCTCGGGGGCCGGGGCCGCGGCGGCGCCCGGGACGGCCACGCCGACGAGCACGGCGGCGGTGGCCAGGACGGGAAGCCTCCAGCGGCGTGCGGAGGCGGCCGGTGTTGACGGCATGGGGGAGTCCTTTCCCGAGGTGGGGACACGGGGGAACGTTTCGGCGGTCTACGCGAGTTGACCGGTGGGCAAGGGGAGAGTGCCATGCCTGCGGCGACACGCGTGTGAACGGGACGGGTCGGTCCTGTGTCATTGTCATGGACGTGCCGATATGGCCGAAAGGGGGCCCTGGGAACTGGCGCGGCGTCAGGCGCGGTGCGCTGGTGTCCGCCGCTGCCCGGGGCCGTCGCGCCCGTCTCCGCCCCGGCCCCTGCGCCCCGGCCGCGGCGGCGGCACCGCCCGGCTCCGGTGCGGGGAAACCGCTTGATGCGCCCGACCCCCGCTGCCGAGGATGAGGCCATGCCGACCTTCACCGCCCCCGACGGGACGAAACTCGCCTGCCACCTCATGGGTGACGGAGCGCCACTGATCTGTCTGCCGGGCGGCCCCATGCGCGCGTCCGCGTACCTCGGAGACCTCGGCGGACTGTCCGCGCGGCGAAGGCTGGTCCTGCTCGACCCGCGCGGCACCGGCGCGTCCGGCACACCGGCGGACCCGGCCACGTACCGGTGCGACCGGTAGGTGGCCGACGTGGAGGCCCTGCGTGCGCACCTGGGGCTGGAGGCGCTGGACCTCCTCGCCCACTCGGCTGCCGGAGACCTCGCCCTCCTCTACGCGGCCCGCCACCCCCACCGGGTGCGCTCACTGACGCTGGTCACCGCGCGGGGACGCGCCCTCGGCGTCGACTTCACGCCCGAGCACCGCCGGGAGGCGGCGGCGCTGCGCGCGGACGAGCCGTGGTACGGGGCGGCGTACGGCTCGTACGAGGCGATCTGGTCCGGCACGGCGACGGACGCCGACTTCGACGCGGCCGCCCCCTTCTTCTACGGGCGCTGGGACGAGGCGGCGCGGGCGCACGACGCGGCGGCGGTCGAGCAGACGAACGAACCGGCGGCGGAGGCGTACGCGGCGCCGGGCGCCTTCGACCCGCGGGCGACCCGCACGGCCATCGGGGCACTGACCGCCCCGGCCCTGCTCCTCGCCGGAGAACTGGACGGAGGCCCCCGGCCCCGGGTGGCGCGAGACATCGCCCGGTTGATCCCCCGCGCCACGGTCGCGGTCCAGCCGGGCGCGGGCCACTACCCCTGGCTGGACGACCCGGCCGCGTTCACCCGCACGGTCACGGCGTTCCTGGACGGCGTGGACGGAGCCCGCTGACCCGGCCACCCGGCGGGACGACCGGGGCGCGGCCGGGCGCGGCGGCCGGGGCGCGGGTCCGGGCGGGGCCGTTGGCTCGGCGGCAACGGGGCTCGGGAGGCGGCGGGGACCCGGCGACAACGGGGCCGGGCAGGCGGCGGGGGCCCGGCGGCAACGGGGCTCGGGAGGCGGCGGGGACCCGGCGACAACGGGGCTCGGGCCGCCTAGGCTGTGGGCCGTCCGAGTGGCCGTGCGGGAGCGGGGGAGGCACCGGTGCAGGCGGAGTGGACGGGGGCGGTGCGCCCCGGGACGCGGATCGGTCCGTACACCGTGCTCACCGAGCTGGCCAGCGGCGGCATGGGCCGGGTGTACCTGGCCCGTTCGCCCGGCGGCCGTACCGTCGCCGTCAAGACCCTGCTCTCCGCGGGCGACGGCGTCACCGTCCCCGAGGCCGACCGGCGCCGCTTCGCCCGGGAGGTGGCCCTGGCCCGCCGGGTGCGCGGGGTGTACACCGCCAGTGTCGTCGACGCCGACGCCGAGGCTCCGGTCCCGTGGATGGCCACCGAGTACGTACCGGCGCCCTCCTTGCGCGAACTGGTCGCCGCGCACGGTCCGTTGCCGTCCGACGGGCTGCACTGGGTGGCGGCCGGCATGATCGAGGCGCTGGTGAGCATCCACGCCGCCGGGCTCGTCCACCGCGACGTCAAGCCGTCCAACGTTCTGCTGCCCGAGGACGGGCCCCGGCTGATCGACTTCGGGATCTCCCAGGCCGCCGACGTCACCCGCACCAAGGCGGCCCTCGGCACCATCGCCTTCGCCGCGCCCGAACAGGCCCGCGGCGAGCCGACGACCACCGCGTCCGACGTGTTCTCGCTGGGCGCCACGCTCTTCCACCTGGCCACGGGGCGCAGCCCGTACCGCGACATGGGCCAGGGCACCGCGATGGAGCAGCTCGTCCGCGCGGCCGAGGGCGACCTCGACCTGGCCGGCCTGCCCGCCGCACTCGACGCGCTGATCCTGCCGTGCCTCGCCCCGGACCCCGCCGACCGGCCGACCCCGCAAGAGCTGCTGGCCCGGGTCGGCGCCGTACTGGCCGCCCGCCCGCAGGCGCGGGGCGCCACCGACTGGCTGCCGCCCGCCTGGTCCACCGCGATCGAACGGCACCGGCGGCGTCGTACGGAGGAGGCCGACGCGGCCGTGCGGCGTGTCGACCCCGAGGCGGTCACCGAGCGCCCCCCGCCCGCCGCCGCGCGCACCCGCCACCTGCCCGGGGCGACCGGTTCCGGCCCGTCAGGGCCCGCGCCGTCCACGCCAGGCCGGTCCGGGGCGGGCGGGGCGGACCGCCGCCGGTCGCGGGCGCCGCGGCGGATCAGCGCGGTCGTCGCGGCGCTCGTCGGCGGAGTCGTCGCCCTGGTCGCGCTCGAATCCGGCGTCCTGTCCTTCCTCCGGGACGGGGAGGAATCCCCGAACCCCGTGCGGCAGGACCTGCGGCTGGCCCTGGTGGAGCAGAGCAAACCGGGCGCGTGCACCGACGAGCTGCCGCCGCCCACCTTCCACTCGGCGGAACTGGGCGGCTGCTACCGGATCTCCACTCGGTCCGAGGACCGGATGAGCGTCCGGCAGCTGCGGCAGGTGCGCGCCGAGCAGGACAAGTCGGGCGCCTGGGTGATCACGATGACGTTCGACGAGGGCGACGGCAAGCGGTTCGCGGCGCTCACCGGGCGGGCGGCGCCCCGCGCGGTGCCCCGGAACCAGATCGCCATCGTCCTCGGCGACCGGCTCATCAGCGCCCCCGCCATCAACTCGGCCATCACCGGCGGAGAGGCGCAGATCGCCGGCACCTACACCGAGGCCGAGGCGAAGGCCCTCGCCCGGGAACTCGGCGCCCGCTCCTAGCCTCCCGCTGTGGCGGAGTTCTGCCCGGGCACGTGGGCAGCGGCGTGGGAACGCCGCCGGACACCGAGGACGGAGCCGTCCGCCCGCCGCCCTCGACGCGGCGGCCCCCGCCGGGCCGTGCGAGCGGAGGCCTGGCGTGCGGGCGGAGGGCGGAACAACGCCCTGGCCCGAGAGCGTCCACCGTCCCTACGATCCGGGCATGACGAATACGGCGTGGCGCGTCGCTCTCGGCGCGGTGGCTTCCAGCGCGTTCTTCTGGGCGGTCGCCGGGGCCGTCGACCTGGGGCTGGAGCGGACCCGCAAGGGCTACGCCCTCCCTGACGGCGGGGAGTGGTACACGCTTGCCCTGTTCGCCGGATTCGTCGTCGCCTACTTCAGCGTGGCGTCCCTCACCGGTACGACCGCCGCCCCGTACGCGGCGCTGGTCCCGGCGGCGGGCGCCTGCTTCGGTGCCGGCTCGTGCCTGCTCATGGGCCAGCAGGCGCGGCACTGGGCCGCGGCGGCCGTCATGGCGCTGATCGGATCGGCCCTGCCCCTCGTCGTTCACCTGCGCAATCGCGTACGGAGCGCCCGGCTCGGCGGGGACACCGTGGCCTGACCGGCGCTCGGCGGGGATGCGGCGCCCCGCGTGTCGGCCGGCCGCGATGATGTGCGCCTCCACGGCCTCCGACAAGCGCGGCGAAGCTCTCCGCCGAATCCCCCGTCCACGACGTCGACTCGACCATCACGCAGGCCGGGACGCCGCACCCCACCGCCGCGGGGTCCACCTCCGCCATCGTGCGCCGGATGGCGCACGCCGGGGCGGTGGGCGCCCCGCCGTCAGTCGGCGGCGGTGCTCCGTTCCGCCGCGCTGTCGTAGGCGGCGCGGGCCTCGGCGATGGCGGAGCGGTGCCGCTCCGCCCAGCCCACCAGTCCGGTCAGCGACGCGTGCAGCTCCCGCGCCATGGGGGTGAGGCTGTACTCCACCTTGGGCGGCACCGTCGGGTACACGGTGCGCACCAGCAGTCCGTCCCGCTCCAGCCTGCGCAGGTTGAGGGTGAGCATGCGCCGGCTGATGCCCTGGATGGCGCGTTCCAGTTCGGTGAAGCGGACCGGGCCGTGGGCGGCGGCGATCAGGATGCCGATGCTCCACTTCCCCGCGACGCGGTCGAGCACCTCGGTGACCGGGCAGGCCTCCTCCTTCAGCGCTTCGGTAACACGGGTGTGACTGCGTGACACGAAAGTGCCTCCTTCCGGTGACCGGTGAGGTTATCGATGATGACTGCTGTTACACATCGTGAACCAAGGGGGAAGACATGCCCGTCCGCGCTCTCGTCGTCGATCCTTCCGCACCCGCGGCCGTGCGCCTCGCCGAGGTCCCCGAGCCCGTGCCCGGTCCGGGCCAGGTCCTGGTGGACGTCTCGCACGCCTCGCTGAACTACGGCGACCTCAACGACGCCCGCTCCGGGCGGGTGCCGGTGGGCGCGGTGCTCGGCTCGGACGCCGCGGGCGTGGTCGTCCGGGCCGCCGCCGACGGAACCGGCCCGGCGGTGGGCACCGAGGTGGTGGCCCTGACCACGGGGGCGTTCGCGGAGCGCGTCGCGATCGACGTGGACGCGCTCGCCGAGGTCCCCGAGGGCCTGGACCTGGCGCGGGCGGCTGCGCTGCCGGTCGCCGGAGTGGCGGCGCTGCGCTCCCTGCGGGCCGCCGGGCTCGCGCCGGGCAAGCGGGTGCTGGTCACTGGCGCCTCCGGTGGCGTCGGCCGGTACGCCGTCCAGCTGGCGGCGCGGGCCGGTGCCCATGTGATCGCCTCCGTGGGCTCGGCGGCCCGCGGGCAGGGCCTCGCCGAGCTCGGCGCCGACGAGGTGCTGACCGGCCTCGACGGGCTGCGGGCACCGGTCGACGTGGTCGTCGACAGCGTCGGCGGCCCCCAGCTCGTCGAGGCGTGGAACCTGCTCGCCCCCGGAGGCAGCGTGCAGAGCGTCGGCTGGACGTCCGGGGAGCCGGCGGTCTTCCCGCCGTACGCGACCGTCGGCCCGGCCAAGTCGCTCAGCTCCTTCGTCATCGAGGGGGCGGCCGGGGCGGACCTGGCGGTTCTCACCGGGATGGCCGCCGAGGGGGCCCTCACCGTCGAGATCGGCTGGCAGGGGACCTGGGACCGCTTCGACGAGGCAGCCGAGGCGCTGCGCGGCCGCCGCGTCCCGGGGAAGGCGGTCCTGGCGGTGACGTCCGCCGCACCGCGCTGACCCGCCGCCCGCCCGCCCGCCTCCCAGGCCGCCCAGCCCGGCACCGCACCGCCCCGCCCGGCCTCCGGAAGCCGCCCCGCCCGCCTCCGTAGACCCGCCGCCCCGCCCGGCCGGACACCGCCCCCGCCCGGCCTCCGGAAGCCGCACCGCCCAGCCCGGCATCGACCGGCGCCCCCGCCCGCCTCCGGAGGCCCGCCGCCCCGCGCAGGATCCACCCCGCGGGTCCTAGGCCGAAAGGATGGTCCTGGCCCCCTCTCCGCCCCGCCGGGATGAAAATCGCACCCCGTCCTGTTGGTGCCTTGCGGTAGATCAGCGGAATCGGGCGAAACGGGAGGCTGGGACGTGGTGTCGGCGGCGGGGGAGAAACAGGAGCGGGCGACGGAGCCGGGGTGGGCCAAGCGGCTCTGGGGATACGCCTGGCGGCACCGGAAGGACGTCGTCCTCGCCCTTGGCTCGTCGCTGGGCGGCATGGCGGTCATGGCGCTCGTCCCCCTCATCACCAAGATCGTCATCGATGACGTGATCGGCGCGGGCACCGGATCCCTCGGCCTGTGGATCGGCGTCCTGATCGCCGCCGCCCTCGCCGTGTACGCCCTCACCTACGTCCGCCGCTACTACGGCGGACGCCTCGCGCTCGACGTCCAGCACGACCTGCGCACCGAGATGTACGGGACGATCACCCGCCTCGACGGCAGGCGCCAGGACGAGCTGTCCACCGGCCAGGTCATCGGCCGCGCCACCAGCGACCTGCAACTCATCCAGGGCCTTCTCTTCATGCTCCCGATGACCATCGGGAACTTCCTCCTCTTCTTCATCAGCCTCGGCATCATGGCCTGGCTGTCGCTGCCCCTCACCCTCGTCGTCCTCGCCGTCGCCCCCGCGCTGTGGTTCATCGCCAAGCGCAGCCGCGTCAAGCTGCACCCCGCCACCTGGTACGCCCAGGCCCAGGCCGGGCACGTCGCCGGGGTCGTGGACGGCGCCGTCACCGGCGTACGCGTCGTGAAGGGCTTCGGCCAGGAGGACCAGGAGACCGACAAGCTCCGCACGGCCAGCCGCGAACTGTTCGCCGCCCGGCTGCGCACCATCCGCCTGAACTCCCGCTACACCCCCGCCCTCCAGGCCGTGCCCGCGCTCGGCCAGGTCGCCATGCTCGCGCTGGGCGGCTGGCTCGCCACACGCGGCGAGATCACGCTCGGCACGTTCGTCGCGTTCTCCACGTACCTCGCCCAGCTCGTCGGCCCGGTCCGGATGCTCGCCATGGTCCTCACCGTCGGCCAGCAGGCCCGCGCCGGCGTCGAACGCGTCCTGGAGCTGATCGACACCGAGCCGTCCCTGGCCGACGGCACCGTGGAGCTGCCCGCCGACGCGCCCGCCGGCGTCGAGTTCGACGACGTGTCCTTCGCGTACGGCGACGGCGACGACGCCCGGTCCGTGCTCGACGGCTTCTCGCTCACCATCCGCCCCGGCGAGACCGTCGCCGTCGTCGGCGCGTCCGGCAGCGGCAAGTCGACCGTCTCGCTGCTCCTGCCCCGCTTCTACGACGTGACCGGCGGCGCCGTCCGCGTCGGCGGCCACGACGTGCGCGACCTCACCCTCCAGTCGCTGCGGGCCGCCATCGGCCTCGTACCGGAGGACAGCTTCCTCTTCTCCGACACGGTCCGCGCCAACATCGCCTACGGCCGCCCCGACGCCACCGACGAGGAGATCAGGGCCGCGGCGCGCGCCGCACGCGCCGACGGGTTCATCACCGACCTGCCCGACGGGTACGACACGACCGTCGGCGAACACGGCCTGACCCTCTCCGGCGGGCAGCGCCAGCGCATCGCCCTCGCCCGCGCCATCCTCGCCGACCCGAGGCTGCTCCTCCTCGACGACGCCACGTCCGCCGTCGACGCCCGCGTCGAGCACGAGATCCACGAGGCGCTGCGCGCCGTCATGGCCGGGCGGACCACCCTCCTCATCGCCCACCGCCGCTCCACCCTCAACCTCGCCGACCGCATCGCCGTACTCGACGGCGGCCGCCTCTCCGACATCGGCACCCACGAGGAGCTCCAGGAGCGCTCCGCCCTGTACCGGCGGCTGCTCACCGACCCCGACGAGCTGGGCGGCGTCTCGCCCGGCCACCTCCTCCAGGCCGCCCCCGACGAGGACGAGGACCGCACCGTACGGGACGAGCTGGACGCCGAGTTCGACGCCGAGCGCGGCATCACGCCCGCCCTGTGGGACCGCGACACCGCCGAGCCCGGACCCGCCAGGACCCCCGGCGCCACACCCGAGCTGCTCGCCCAGGTGGAGGCGCTGCCCCCGGCGACCGACACGCCCGACGTGGACGAGGCCCGCGCGGTACGGCCCGAGGAGTCGTACGGGCTGCGCCGCCTCCTGCGCGGCTTCGGGCTGCCGCTGCTGTTCGCCCTGCTGCTCGTCGCCGTGGACGCGGGCATGGGCCTGCTCCTGCCCGTCCTGATCCGGCACGGCATCGACGAGGGCGTCACGCAGCTGGCGCTCGGCGCGGTGTGGGCGGCGTCCGGACTGGCGCTGCTCACCGTCGCCGTGCAGTGGGCGGCGCAGGTCGGCGAGACCCGGATGACCGGGCGGACCGGCGAGCGGGTGCTGTACGCGCTCCGCCTGAAGATCTTCGCGCAGCTCCAGCGGCTCGGCCTCGACTACTACGAGCGCGAGCTGACCGGCCGGATCATGACCCGGATGACCACCGACGTGGACGCCCTGTCCACGTTCCTCCAGACCGGCCTGGTCACCGCGTTCGTCTCCGTCGTGACCTTCTTCGGGATCATGGTCGCGCTCGTCGTGATCGACGTGCAGCTCGCGCTGGTCGTCTTCGCGACCCTGCCCGTACTGGTCATCGGGACGTTCTTCTTCCGGCGCGCCAGCGTCAAGGCGTACGAGCTGGCCCGCGAGCGGATCAGCGTCGTCAACGCCGACCTCCAGGAGACCGTGTCCGGGCTGCGGATCGTGCAGGCGTTCCGCCGCGAGCGGTCCGGCACCGCCCGCTTCACCCGCCGCAGCCTGGAGTACCGCGAGGCGCGGGTGCGCGGCCAGTGGCTGATCTCCGTGTACTTCCCGTTCGTGCAGCTGCTGTCGTCGCTGGCCGCCGCCGCGGTGCTGGTCGTCGGCGCGGGCCGGATCGACGCGGGCACGCTCACGCCGGGCGCCCTCGTCGCGTACCTGCTCTACATCGACCTGTTCTTCGCGCCCGTGCAGCAGCTGTCGCAGGTCTTCGACGGCTACCAGCAGGCGACGGTGTCGCTGCGCCGCATGCAGGAGCTGCTGCGCGAGCCGGCCTCCACCCCGCCCGCCGCCGACCCGCGCCCGGTGCCGTCCCTGAAGGGCGAGATCGCCTTCGAGGACGTGTCGTTCCGGTACGGCGACGAGGAGGAGGCGTTGAGCGGCGTCTCCCTGCGGATCCCGGCCGGGCAGACCGTCGCGTTCGTCGGGGAGACCGGCGCGGGCAAGTCGACGCTGGTCAAGCTGGTCGCGCGGTTCTACGACCCGACGTCGGGCCGGGTCACCGTCGACGGCACCGACCTGCGGGAGCTGGACCTCACCGCGTACCGGCACCGCCTCGGCGTCGTCCCGCAGGAGGCGTACCTGTTCCCCGGCACCGTGCGGGACGCCATCGCCTACGGGCGGCCCGACGCGACCGACGCCGACGTGGAGGCCGCCGCCCGCGCGGTCGGCGCCCACGACATGATCGCCACGCTGGAGGGCGGCTACCTCCACGAGGTCGCCGAGCGCGGGCGCAACCTGTCGGCCGGCCAGCGGCAGCTGATCGCCCTGGCCCGCGCCGAACTGGTCGACCCGGACGTCCTGCTCCTCGACGAGGCGACGGCGGCCCTGGACCTGGCGACGGAGGCCCAGGTCAACGCCGCCACCCAGCGCCTGGCGGGCCGCCGCACCACCCTGGTCGTCGCCCACCGCCTCACCACGGCCGCCCGCGCCGACCGCGTGGTCGTCATGGACCACGGCCGCGCCGTCGAGGACGGCACCCACGAGGAACTCCTCGCTCGCGAAGGCCGCTACGCCACCCTGTGGCGCACCTTCGCCGGCGAACCGGAACACGTGGGCTGAGCCGGGGCCCCGACACCGCCGGGGCCCGCCCGGCTCCGGTGGCAGCCGCTGTGCGGGAGCAGCGCGCCCCACCCGAGCCGGGCGCACGGGCCCCCGCCGGAGAGGTGAGTAGGGCATCTGCGTAGTCGTGCTCATGTCCGGGCGCCCCCGCCCTGGTGGGGTGGGGGCATGAGCTTGAACGACACCCCGTCCCCCGCGCGTCCCGCCGAGCCCGCACACCCGGTCCGTCCTGTCTCCGCCCGGGCGCTGCGGGGCATCTCCCTGGCCTGCGCTCTCGGGTTGCCGCCGGTGTGGCTGGCGGCCTGGCTGGTGCCGCTGGCCGGAGAGGTGGGCAGCCGGTGCGTGACGTACGGGGGTGACTGCGGCACGAAGTGGCCCGAAGGGACCCCGCAGTTCTGCTTCGCCGCCGTCGCCGTGGCCTGCTGCGTGGCCCTGTTCACACCCGACCGGGGCCGCCGCACCGCCCTCGTGCGGCGGGCCGCCCTGTACGCGCAGCTCGCGTTCTCCGCCGCCGCCGTCCTGTGGGTGCTCACCTGGGCCACCGCCTGACCGGAGGGCAACCGTCCGGGCCGTTCTCGCGTCGTACGCGTGTACGGGGACGAGGCGAGGGGGCCGACAGGTGTTCAGGTGGAGTGCGGGCGCGTGGCGCGGGCGGGTCGCCGGGGGCGTGGCCGCCGTCGTGGCCGCCGGGGTGCTGGGCGTCGCCGGGCCCGGTGTGGCCGACGCGGAGGCCGCCCGGCTCGCGGGCTGCCCCGGCCGGCTGGCCAAGACCGTCAAGTTCGCCACGGGGGAGCTGCGGGTCTACAAGAACCGCCAGTACGCCTGCGCCGTCACCGTCGCCAAGCCGGGGCCCCGCCGCCCCATGTCCGTCACCCTCCAGCCGCGCGGCGGGCGGGCCCTCGCCGACAGCGGCAGGTTCACCCGGCAGGCCGGGCCGGTCACCGTCCACGCCCTCAACCGCTGCGTCCGCGCCACCGGCGCCGTCTCCGGCCGCGGCGGCTCCACCGGCTGGATCCTCTGCTGACCGCCGCGCCCTGAGCGCCTCCACCCGTCACCCCGTCAGCCCCCGGGCCGGAAGCACCCGACGCCCCGCCATCCCCCAGGACCGATGGGCCGCCGCCCCCAGGACCGATGGGCCACCCGGCGCCCCGCCCCCCCAGGACCGGTGTCACCCGACGCTCCGTCACCCCGCCCGCCACCACGGGCGACCGGCGTCCCGGCGCCCCCACCCGGCCGGGGGCTGGTCAGGCACCCGCGCGCACCGCTAGGTTCACCGCGACCGCAACGAACCCAGTGGAAGGCAGCGCATGCGCACGACGCTCAGATGGCTGCTGTCGCTCGTGGTGCTCATAGGCACCTTGGGCACGGCCGGCACGGCCACCGCCGCCGGACAGGACAGCGCAGGACCGGACATCAAGGACCGCGTCCTCGCGATCCCCGGCATGTCCCTGATCGAGGAGAAGCCCTACCCCGGCTACCGCTTCTTCGTCCTCGGCTACACCCAGCCGGTGGACCACCGCCGCCCCGCCAAGGGCACCTTCGAGCAGCGCCTCACCCTGCTGCACAAGGACACCACCCGCCCCACGGTGTTCTTCACCAGCGGCTACGGCCTGAACACCAACCCGCGCCGCTCCGAGCCCACCCGGATCGTCGACGGCAACCAGGTCTCCCTGGAGTACCGCTACTTCACCCCGTCCCGCCCCCAGCCCGCCGACTGGTCGAAGCTGGACATCTGGCAGGCCGCGTCCGACCAGCACCGCCTGTTCACCGCGCTGAAGAAGATCTACGACCGCAAGTGGGTCGCCACCGGCGGCTCCAAGGGCGGCATGACCGCCACGTACTACGAGCGGTTCTACCCGCGCGACATGGACGCCGTCGTCGCGTACGTCGCGCCCAACGACGTCGTCAACCGCGAGGACTCCGCCTACGACCGGTTCTTCGAGAACGTCGGCAGCCAGGAGTGCCGCGCCCGGCTGAACGCCCTCCAGCGCGAGGCCCTCGTCCGCCGCGAGCCGCTCCAGAGGAAGTACCAGGAGTGGGCCGCCGCCGAGGGCGCCACCTTCCACACGGTCGGCAGCATCGACAAGGCGTACGAGGCGGTCGTCCTCGACTTCGTCTGGGCCTTCTGGCAGTACTGGGGCGAGCAGGACTGCGCGACCATCCCGGACGCCGCCACCGCCACGGACGACGCCGTGTACGAGACCATCGACACGTACTCCGGCTGGTCCTTCTACACCGACCAGGGCCTGGAGCCGTACACGCCGTACTACTACCAGGCGGCCACCGAGCTCGGCTCGCCCAGCCTGCGCCTGCCGCACCTCGACGGCCTCAGCCGCTACGGCTACCAGCCCGCGCACTCCTTCGTGCCGGACGACATCCCCGTGCGGTTCAAGCCGTGGGCGATGCGCGACGTCGACACGTGGGTCCGCCACAACGCGCAGCGCATGCTGTTCGTCAACGGTGAGCGCGACCCGTGGAGCGCCGAGCCGTTCCGCGTCGACCGCGGCGCGAAGGACAGCTACGTCTTCACCGCGCCCGGCGCCAACCACGGCGCGAACATCGCCGGTCTGAAGGAGCGGGAGCGGGACCTCGCCACGGCGAAGCTCCTGCAGTGGGCGGGCGTCGCCCCGGCCGCCGTCCAGGCCGACCCGGACCGCGCCCAGCCGCTCGCCCGCTACGACGCGCGCCTCGACAAGCGCGACGTCCAGCGCGGCCCGCGGTTCCTTCCGTAACACCCGCCGTACGTGAACGGGGTGCGGGCCCGGCAGCGGATGCCGGGCCCGCACCCCGCGCGCGTTCCACGGACCCTCGGCCGCCGGGCCGGCCCGTGCGCGGGGTCGGCCCTCCGCGTCGGGCCCGTCAGTACGACAGGCCGTATCCGATCGGGTAGAGCTCCCGCGACGGGTCGTCGGCGCGCTGCACCGGCACCGGAAGGCGCCCCTCCGGCCGGGCCCGGCCGGCGATGACCCGCGCGGCCGCCCGCATCTCCACGTCCGTCCACGCGTATGTGGCGAGCGTGGCCCGCTGGCCGGTGAGCCGGGCGACGTCGTACGGATTGCGGATGGCGACCGTGATCACCGGGACGCCCGTGGCGACGAGCCGCGCGACGAGCGTGCGTTGCGCGCTGGTCGCCGACACGTTGTACGTGCCCACGACCACCGCGTCCTTGCCGGCCGCCGCCGCGACGGCCTGCTCGATGCGGGCCGCCGTGGGGGCGGTGCCCGTGGACAGGGCCGTCGCGGTGAAGCCCAGCTCGCCCAGCGCGGCGGCGAGCGTCGCGGTCGGCGGGCCGGTCGTGCCGGACGGCGAGGCCGGGTCGGCGCCGACGACCAGCAGCTCCCGGTGGGTGAGCCGGTTCAGCGGCAGCAGCCCGCCCTCGTTGAGCAGCAGCGTCGTCGTGGCCTGCGCGATCCGGTCGGCCGCGTCGAGGTGGGCCTGCTTGCCGACGACCCGGTCCACCTCGTCGCGCGTGGTGTACGGGTCGCGCAGCAGCCCCAGCTTCGCCTTGAGCCGCAGAATGCGCAGAATCGATTCGTCGAGCCGTTCCTCGGACAGCTCCCCGCCGCGTACGGCGTCCAGCACGGCGTTCCAGGCCAGGTCCAGGTCCGGCGGGTTGAGGAGCTGGTCGCAGCCCGCCTTGAGGGCCAGCACGGGCACCCGGTCGTCGCCGTACTTGGTGCGCACGCCCTCCATGCCGAGCGAGTCGGTCACCACCACCCCGTCGTAGCCGAGGCGCTCGCGCAGGATGCCCGTCAGGATGGGCCGCGACAGGGTCGCCGGGTCCTCCGCGGGGTCGAGGGACGGCACGACGATGTGCGCGGTCATCACCGAGTCGATCCCGGCGGCGACCGCGGACCGGAACGGCGGCGCGTCGAGCGTCTCCCACTGCTCGCGCGTGTGGTGGATGTACGGCAGCTTGGTGTGGCTGTCGTCGGTCGTGTCGCCGTGGCCGGGGAAGTGCTTGGCGGTCGCGGCGACCCCCGCGCCCTGGTACCCCTTCACCTGCGCGGCGACCATCCGCGCCACGGCCTGCGGGTCGGCGCCGAAGGACCGTACGCCGATGACGGGGTTGGCCGGGTTGACGTTGACGTCCGCGACCGGGGCGTAGTTCTGGCGGATGCCGAGCGCCGCCAGTTCGGCGCCCGCGATGTGCGCGGCGCGGCGGGCCACGTCACGGGCGCCGGACGCGCCGAGCGCCATCGCGCCGGGCAGCAGCGTGGCGGGCTCGCCGACGCGGGCGACGATGCCGTGCTCCTGGTCGGTGGAGATCAGGACCGGCACGGGGACGCGCTGGGCGAGCGCGGCCCGCTGGATGCCGTTGGACAGGTCGGCGATCTGGTGCGGGTCGCGGGTGTTGTGCGCCCACGCGAAGTAGATGATGCCGCCGACGTGGTACTTGGCGACCAGCTCGGCGGCGGTGCGGACGCCGATCTCGCGGAGGTTGGCGTCGATGTCGGCCTGGTCGGGGTGGGTGGCGGAGTGCCCGTACACCCGCATGACGAAGAGCTGGCCGACCTTCTCCTCCAGGCTCATGCGCGCGACGATCCGGGCGAGCGCCCGCTTGTCGGCGTCGGCTTCCCGCGCGGCGGGGTCCTGGGATGCGGTGGGGAGCGGGTCCTGGGCGGTCCGCGGGACGGTGAACCCGGTGGTGGCGGCCGCGGCGGTGGCGGTGGCGGCGGCGAGGACGGTGCGTCGGGAGGTGGCGCGGTGGTGCACTGGTGCTCCTTCCGGCCGTGCGGGACGTGGGATGAAGGAAACTTCCAAGGAGTCACACGTAGGCGAAAGTAACTGCCAGGTCAAGCGCGCGCGCACAGCTCCCCGCCACACCACCCGACCGCCGGTCCCGCCCCCTGCCCGCGCGGGGCGCCGGGGACGGAGCTCGCCGCCGCCGGTGACGGGCCGTCGGGCGTGGCCCGGCCGGGGATCGTCAGGCGGTGGACCCGTCAGGGCCGCCGGCCGGTGCGGTGGCCGGCTCGGGCTCCTCCGGCAGCTGGTGGTCGGCCCAGACGTACGTCTCCGGCAGCAGCTGCGCGACGGGCACCGCCCGCAGCGCGTCCCCGTGCCCCACGATGACCCGCAGCGCGGGGAAGTAGTCGAGGAGGGCCTGCCGGCAGCGCCCGCAGGGCGGCACGACGCCCCGCTCCCGGTCGCCCACGGCGACGATCGTGTCCAGCTCGTACGCCCCCTGGGCGGCCGCCGCCCCGATGACGACGAGCTCCGCGCACGGCCCGCCGGTGAAGTGGTAGGCGTTCACGGCCGTGACGATCCGCCCGTCCCGGGCGCGGGCGGCGGCCGCCATGGTGTGGTTGTCGCCCCGGCAGCGGGTCCGGGCGACACGTGCCGCGGCCTCCACGAGTTCATGGTCGACGTGTTCCGTGCGCGTGGTCATCTTCTCCGCCTCGTTCGGAAGGGTGCCCGGTGACGTTGCCCGCCCGGCGGGCGGGACGGCAACCCGATATCACCGGGGCCGCGGGGGCCGCGGCCGGACGCCCCCCCTAGGGTGGGGGCATGGACTCGCAGGCGTACCTCCGGCACCTGTTCTCCCTGGAGAACCACACCGCCCTCGTCACCGGCGGCAGCTCCGGCATCGGCCGCGCCATCGCCGGCGCGCTCGCCCGCGCCGGCGCGAACGTCGTGGTCGTCGCCCGCCGCGAGGCGGAACTCGCCGGGACCGTCAGCGAACTGGAGGCCGACGGCTGCCGCGCCGCCTGGATCAGCGCGGACCTCGCCACCCGTGACGGCGTCCGGGACGCCGCCGACCGTGCCGCCGCCGTGTACGGGGAGCCCGACATCCTCGTCAACTGCGCGGGGATCAACCTGCGTCCGCCCATGAACGAGCTGGACGAGGAGGTGTGGGACCGCACCATGGCGGTGAACCTGGAGGCCCCGTTCCTGCTCGGCCAGCGCTTCGGGCCCGGCATGGCCGAGCGCGGGTACGGCCGGATCATCCACGTCACGTCGCAGCAGGCGCACCGCGCGTTCGTCCAGAGCGGCGCGTACGGGGTGTCGAAGGGCGGCCTGGAGTCGCTGGCCCGGTCCCAGGCCGAGGCGTGGTCCCCGTACGGCGTCACCTGCAACACCCTCGTGCCCGGCTTCGTCCTCACGCCGCTCAACGAGCGCCTGCAGTCGCAGCCCGGCACGATCGCCGCCCTCGCCGACCGGACCCTCGTCGGGCGCAACGGCGTGCCCGGGGACTTCGAGGGCGCGGCGGTGTTCCTGGCGAGCCGCGCGTCGGCGTACGTGACCGGCCAGTCGGTGTTCGTCGACGGCGGCTTCCACGCCCACTGAACCGCCCGCGACACCACCCACCGAACCGCCCGCACCGCCACCGGACCGCCCGCACCGCGCCCACCGGACCGCCCGCCGGTCGCCCCGGCCGCCACCCGGACCCCGGCGCACGGTGCAGGGCCCCGGCGCGCGGCGGTTCCCGCACACGGCGGGCGCCGGTGCCTCACCCGGCGGCGAGCAGCCCCTCGACATGGGCGCGTCCGGCGGCGAGCAGGCCGGGCAGCTCGGGGACGCCGGGGTACCAGCGCTTCTCGTACTCCCAGCAGAACCAGCCGTCCGGGCCGACGGGGGCCACGCACGCGCGCAGGGGGACGGCGCCCGAGCCGAGCGGCACCGGCGTCGTGTCGTCGCGGCCCGCGCAGTCCTTGACCTGGACGTACCCGAGGTACGGCTCCAGCAGCCCATACGTACGGGCGGGGTCCTCGCCGGCGCGCCAGGCGTGCTGGACGTCCCAGACGGCGCCGACGTGCGGATGGCCCACGGCGGCGACGACCCGCGCGACGTCCGCGCCCGACGGGTGGGAGTCGTGGTTCTCCAGCAGGACCCGCACCCCGGCTTCGGCGGCGACCTCCGCGGCGGCGCCCAGGCGGCGGGCGGCGGTCGCGTCGGCGGCGTCCCGCGACTGCTCGCCGCCGCCGGGGAAGACCCGCACGAACGGGGCCTCCAAGTCGGCGGCGAGGTGGATCAGCCGGTGCAGCTCCTCGTACACGGCGTCGTCGTCGGCCTCGGCGGCCACCCGGGCGTACCCGGCGACGCTCAGCACCCGCACCCCGGCGGCGGCGAACTGCCGCAGCACGTCCCGCCGCTCGTGCGCGACGAGCCCGGCGTGCACGGGCTCCTCGGGGTGGGCCCGCAGCTCCACCCCCCGACACCCGGCATCCGCGGCGATCCGCACCACGTCCGCGACGTCCATTCCGGGCACCCCAAGTGTGGAAAACGCGAAGTTCATCCCCCGAACGTACCCCGCCCACCCCGCCCGAACCCGGCACCTCCTCCCGCCGTCGCGGCACCACGCCGCACCGCTGCACATCCACATGGTCGAAGATCGCCGCGTATCTGCGGGGCATCGGCGACGACATCGCCCCCGTCCCGCGTGACGTGGTGCTCGCCGACCACGTTCTCCGCGTGGTGGACGAACTCGAGCAGGCGGACGTTCCGCCGCCCGTGCCGCGGTCGTTCGGGCTGACCGCCGCGTAGCGCGGGCGTGACCGCGCCCCGCCCTGGACTGCCGGGCGGGGCGCGAGGGGCGGGCGGCGGCTACAGGACGACCGGGCGGCCGCCGAGGGAGACGGAGAGGCGGCCGTCGGAGGTGTACGTCCAGGTCAGGGCGCCCGTGTAGGAGGAGCAGCGGGAGCCGTTCGTACCGGACCAGAACTGGTTCGTGCCGTCCACGTCACCGACGACCTTGTCGGTGGAGCCGCTGCCGCCGCGGCAGGACGTGTTGCCGCGGAACACCGACGTACCGGCCTCCCAGGTGTAGTTGCGCTGCGCGTTGTCGACGCTGAGGTTGTTCGACACCGTCATGGAGCCGGGGTTCCGGTTGTACGTGAAGCCGTGCTTGCCGTTGTCGTACGCGATGCTGCGCCGCACGACGTGGTTGACGCCGATGTCCTCGCCGCCCAGCTTGTAGCCGTTGCGGTCGCCGGCGGTGTTCTGGGTGCCGTCGGAGAGGGTGCCGTTCTCGTACGCGAGGGAGTCCTCGATGGTGACCGCGCCGATGGGGCCCGTGTCCGTCTTGGTGTACAGGTCCCAGCCGTCGTCGATGTTGTTGTGGGCGACGGCGTACCGGAAGACGTTGCCGGGGCCGACGGTCAGCTTCGCGGCGAAGCCGTCGGCGTCCTCGCCGTCGGAGTCGGCGTTGTCGTGCGACTCGGCGCTGAGGATCAGGTTGTTCGACGGCCACTGGTCGCGGGGCGTGGTGGACGCCATCCGGGACAGCTGGAGGCCGGTGTCGCGGTTGAAGCGGGTGACCGTGCGCTCGATGACGTTGTTGCTGCCGCCGACGAAGATGCCGTTGTCACCGGCGCGTTCGACGGTCAGGCCGTGGATGTGCCAGTACGAGGCGTTGAGCGCGAGGCCCCGGTTGGACGGGTCCTCGGCCATGGCGGAGAAGTTCAGCACCGGGGTCTCGCCCGGGTACGCGGCGAGCCGGGTGCGGGCGCTCGCGGTGCCGTTCTTGCCCGCCGGGATGGTGACGGTCTGGGAGTAGCGGTAGGTGCCGCCGCGCACGTAGATCGTCCCGCCGGGTGTGACGCGGCTGATGGCCGAGGCGAGCGTGGTGGGCGCCGTGAGGGTGCCGGCCGCGCCGTCGGTGCCGTTCGGGGCGACGTACAGGGCGCTGCCGGTGGGCGGCGGGGTCGTCGTACCGCCCGTGTCCACCTCCAGGTGGTCGATGTTGGCGAGGCCGTCCGCCGTGGTGGGGGCGAGGCGGACGGTGTTGGAGCCCGCGTTGAGCGGGACGGTCAGCGTCACGGACGCCCAGGTGGCCCAGGCGCCGGTGGGGGCGAAGGACTGCTGGCCGGCGGAGGCGCCGTTGACGGTGAGGGCGGCGGGGCGGGGCGAGGTGGTGCCGTTGGCGTACCGGACGGTGAGCGTCGCGGTCCCGGCCTGCGGGGCGTCGACCGGGAACTGCAGGGCGGCGCCGATGGCGTTGCGGCCGTTGCAGAAGCCGGTGCCGGAGTATCCGGCGTGGTTGGTGTCGACGGTGCCGTCGCAGGTGGCGGGCGCGCGCTCGGCCTCGTACCGGGTGGTCGCGGCGGACGCGGTGGCGGGCAGCACCGCGACGGTGCCGGCGGCCAGGGCGGCACACGCCAGCGCGGACAGCGCGGGTTTCATCCTCATGGGGGGTCCTCGTCCTTCTGCGGGTTCGCGGAAGCTCCCGGTGCCCGGCCGCGGGGCCCGAGGGCCGGGGGAAGGGCGGCACGGCAGCGGAGAGCGCGGGGCACGAGCTGGTGTGCTGGGGGTGCTGTAGAAAGCGCTTGCCAAGCTAGAAGCGCGTCACGGCGGCGTCAATCGGCTGACGCGGGGGGAAAGTTTCGAACAACTGGCGGCGAGCCCGGGGGTGTTGGTGGACGCGCGTGCCGGGGCCCGGCGGGGGAGGCCCCGTTGTCAGTGGCGGGGGGTACGGTGCCATGCGTTCGGCCGGACGGAGATCGTGAGGGACTCGCGGCCATGGGGGGTGGGAGAGGAAGGTCCCCGGCAGCCGGCTCGGGACTGGAAGTGGGTTCCGTGGCCCCACCCCCCACTCTCCGGCTTGGGCGCGCGTTCACGGCCGTCCGGGGCGGCACCCCGCAGCCTGAGCCGTCCCGGCGCGCCCCCTGCCCGCGCGCGGCGCGAGGCGCACGCGTGGTCCCGGCCGCCGGCTTCCGTGGCCGGGTTCCGGCCGACACCCCGCCCGCAGGCGGCGGTACGCCCCGGCAGGGCGCGCCGGCCGGGAGGACTCCCACCGCCGACTCCGGCCCCGCCCCGGAAATCCAGTGGAGGAGCCCGCGCCCCACCCCCTACCGTGCTGCCGACCAGGTCGTCTGAGCGAGGACATGCCGTTGTACACCCTGTGAGACCCCCCGAGAGCTGATGTGTCGCGCCCGCGCGTACGCGCGCCGCGCTCCTTTTCGCTGCGGATTTCTCACTGAAACCGGTGTTTCCTGTGCTCAATAGCTGGGTGGTCATGCCCACCTGCCTGCCGACCGTCCTCCGCCGTTGCCCGTCGTGCGCCTCCGGGCGCTTCCGGCCGAACGGCAAGTTCCGCGTCAACGCCAACCACAAGCTCCTCGACGCCTGGCTCCTCGTGCTCTGCGCCGGGTGCGGGGACACGGCGAAGCTCACCGTCCTGGAGCGGATGAACGTCCGCTCCGTACGGCCCGGGCTGCTGGACCGCATGCACGACAACGACCTGGACCTGGCAGCGGAGTTGCTCCAGGACCCGGCCCTGCGGCGCCGCAACCGTGTCGCCCTCGACTGGACGGGCGCCTGGCGCCTGGACACCGGGGGACGGGACCACCTGGACCGCGAGGTGGTCGATGTCGCGGTCCGCTTCGCGGCGCGCATACCCGTCCGTCCGGTACGGCTGATCGCCGAAGGGTGCGGCCTTCCGCGCGCGGAGGCCGAGCGGCTGGTGGCGGAGGGGAGGCTCGTCTCGGCGGTCCGCCTGACCGGGAAGACGTCCGGCGACTTCTCCTTCACGCTCAAGCGCTGAGTCCCCGGACCGGCACCAGGGGCCTGCCCGGCACGACCCGCCGGGCAGGCCCGCGCGACGGACTCCCACGCGCCACCGCGACCGGCACGCGACCGGAGGACCGGCGTGCGCGGCGCCTGCCCCACGCCGCCTCCCACGAGCCGCTCAGGCCGGGGCGCGGCTGCCGGCAGGCTCCGTGCCCGGGCCGCCGCCCCTACCCCTCCACGCGGATCCCGGGCAGCGGCACCGCCACCGGCCGGGAGCCGGATGCCAGGGACCGGGCGCCCGCCACCCCCACGAGTGACGCCGCGACGGCCTGCCGTACCGGTACCAGCGGCGCCGCCCCGTGCTCCAGCGTCGCCCGGAACGCGCGCAGTACCCGTACCGTCCCCTCCGCGCCGCGCGGCACCGTCTCGCCGCCGTCCAGGGTGAGCGGCTCCGGTACGCGCTCCTCGTCCCGCGCCCGCCCGTCCGGCGACGCCCACGCCTCCGTACGGACGCGCACCGACCAGGCGCGTTCGCCGGGCGCGCGGACCGACTCGGCCAGTGCGCGGGCGCCCCGCACGGAGAACCAGCTCCAGTGGCTGTCCGGTTCGCCCTGGAGGAAGCCGTGCCGGGTGACGGCGAGCGCGCCGCTCGACAGGCGGACCACCAGGACGACGGCGACGCGCGGGTCCGCCTCGTCCACGGGGAACGCCGTCACCTCCACCGGCCAGGCGCCGGTGAGCGCCAGGACGGGCGACAGGGTGTGGGTGCAGTACGCGGTCGGGGCGATCCGCCCGCGCCAGTGCGACGGGTCCCGTACGAGCGCGGTGACCGCGTCCGGGGACATGCCGTGCAGGTAGTCGGCCTCCACGAGGCTGATCCGGCCCAGTTCGCCGGCGTCGGCGGCCTCGCGCAGGAGCCGGACGTGCGGGTGCGCCACGTAGTTCTCGGCGAACGAGTACGTCGCAGACGACGCGTCCGCCGCGGCGACGAGCCGCGCCCCCTCGTCGGCGTCCACGCAGGCGGCCGTCTCGGACAGGACGTGCACCCCGCGCTCCAGGAACGCGACCGCCATGGGCGCGTGCCCGTCGAAGTCGCCCGCCAGGACGACCCCGTCGAGCCGCTGGTCCAGCAGCTCGCGCCACCCCTCCACCAGCGCGGCGCCCGGCAGCCCGCCCCGCGCGGCCGCGCGCCGCTCCGGATCCCGGTCGCACGCCGCGACCACGTCCAGCCCCAGCCGGCGGCACCACACCGCCAGGTGAAGCCCCTGCCGCAGCCCGACCACCCCTAAACGCATGCGCCCATCGTCGGCACCGCGCGGCCCACCGGCAACCGGTTTCACCCCGGCAACACCGGATCCGGCCACGGCCGCGCCCGCGCGCTACCGTCGTCGGCATGGTCGACGACGATGCCCTCACCCCCGTCCGCGACGCCTACGACGCCGCCGCCTACGTGTACGCCGAGCAGTTCGGGGACGCGCTGCGGGACAGGCCCCTGGACCGCGCGGCGCTCAGCGCCTTCGCCGAGCTCGCCCGTGGCGTCGCGGGCGGCCGGGTCGCGGACCTGGGCTGCGGACCCGGCTACGTCACCGCGTATCTGCGCGAGCTCGGCGTGGAGGCGTTCGGCGTCGACGCCTCACCCGCGATGATCGAGCTGGCCCGGCGGGCCTACCCGGACCTGCGGTTCGACGTGGGCTCGATGGCGGCGCTGGACATCGGTGACGGCGCGCTCGGCGGCGTCCTGTCGCGCTGGTCCGTCATCCACACCCCGCCACGGGAACTCCCCTCCCTACTGGCCGAGTTCGGCCGCGTACTGGCGCCGGGCGGACATCTGCTCATCGGCTTCTCCGCGAGCGAGGGGCCGTCCCACCCGTCACAGGTCTTCGACCACGCGGTCGCCCCGGCCTACCGGTGGTGGCCCGACCACCTCGCCGCGATGCTCCGCGAGGCCGGGATGGCGGAGACGGCCCGCCTGGTCCGCGAGCCGCAGCCCGCGGACCGGCGCCAGTTCCGGGAGGTCCACCTGCTCGCCCGCAAGGGGTAGGCCCCGTCCTCCGCATCGGGCCGCGCCGCCGGCCCACCCCGGTGGGCCCGGCACCGGGCGGGCGTTGACCGGCCGGGCGGGTGCCGGCGGCACCGCCCTTGTCGGTGCCCGGTGTTAGCGTCGCCGCCATGGCGAACCGTTCCTATCTCTACTCCGCGGACTCGATGCCCGACGAGGCGGAGATCCCCCGGCGGATCCGTTGCATATCCGAGCACAACTGGGACATCCCGCTGGCGCACAAGCTCCTGGCGGGGCGCGGTACGACGATCGTCCCGTCCATGATCTGGAACCCCGCGATCGGCATCGCCGCGGACTACGCGGGCGGGGCGGCCCTGCTCCGCGAGCTGCTGAGCGCGGTCGGCAAGGGCCTGGAGGACGACGCCGAGTTCGCCGCATGCGTGGCCAGGACCACGGCCCACCTGGAGAAGCAGCGGGCGGAGTACTTCGTCCTGGAGACCGGCGAGATCATCTCGATGACGGACGACGATCCGGAAGCGAGCGTCCGGCGTCTGGCGTCCGAGGACATCCCCGACGCCGTCGCCCGGGCCGAGGAGGCGATCGCCGGCCGGAACGACGACTGGCTGGCCGCCGTCCGGGCCGACTGGCAGCGGCACTTCGCGTCGTTCTACGCCGACGCGCTCTACTTCTCCTTCCCCGGCTGACCGACACGCGGCGCGATGCCGCGCGGTCGCAGGCTGCCGAAGCCCGCCCGGGACCATCCCTCCCCGCCGGGGCCCTCAGCCCCCGTACCGCTCCAGCAGCGCCTCCACGTACGCCTCCAGGCGCCCGGCCAGGACGGTCGGGGTCAGGTCGGCGCGGCCCAGTTCGCGCCAGCCCGCGGCGACCTTCTCGGCGTCGGGCGCGTATCCCAGGGCGTCGAGCAGCCGCCAGTACAGGTGGTCGGCCGGACGCCCGGCCAGGGTGCCGCCCGCCGCCTCGTACAGGTCGGCGAACGCCATGCCCTTCGGCACGCCGTGCAGCAGCGCCAGCATGGTCGAGCAGTGGGCGACGTCCAGGTCGACGGGCCCCCAGGAGGTCTCCACCCAGTCCACGACCCCGCTGATCCACAGCCCGGACCCGCCGCCGACCGCGGGCCGGCCCCCGGCCTCGCCCCCGTGGCCGCCGTCGGCGAAGAGGACGTTGCACGGGTGGAAGTCGCGGTGCAGGAAGCACCCGTCGTACGCGGGCGGGTCCCGCCGGATGACGTCCACGGCGCGGGCCCACAGCTCCGGCCGCCGCGTCCCGGCGGGCGGCGTCACCCGTTCCGGCGAGGTCCACGCCTGGTACGGGCGCGGCCGCTCCGCCTCCGCCACGGCGACCCGGTGCACCTCCAGCAACTGCCGCGCCAGCAGCCCCGCGCGGCGCCCCGCCCCCTCGTCGTCCAGCCGTACGGTGCCGGGGAGCAGCGACATCAGCAGCGACGGGTACGGGCAGTGCGCGGCGGTCGGGTCCACGGCGACCAGCTCGGCGGCGGGCACGTCGGTGCGGCGCAGCAGCCGCAGTACACCGGCCTCCCGGCACAGCAGCCCCTCGGCGTGCCGCACGAAGAAGGGCTTCACGAACGACCGCAGCACCAACTGCCGCCGCCCGCCGGGCCCCTCCACGTCCAGCCGCCGCATCTCGGAGGTCCACCCGCCCCGCAGCGGTACGGCCCCCACGACCCGCTCCCCGTCGCCGAGGTGCCTCTCCACCCAGGTACGGGCCGCCTCGGGCAGCCCCCGTATGCCGTCCATGCGCACAGGCTATTGCGCGGTGCCGACGCCCGACCCGCGGCCTCCACGTCGGCCCACGCCCCCGTGAGCCGTGCGCGCAGTGATCCGCACCATGGTCCGCGCGCTCCTGTCACAGCCGCCCGCCGGCCGGTGTCTGATGGGTGAGCCCGGGCGGCGTGCCGGCCCGGGGCGTACGACGAGGAAGGACCCGGAGATGAGCGCCGACCACGCCACCAATCCCGCGACGGAGGCGTTCGTCGCCCACCGCAATCTGCTCTTCACCGTCGCCTACGAGATGCTCGGCTCGGCCGCCGACGCGGAGGACGTGCTCCAGGAGACCTGGCTGCGCTGGGTCAAGGTCGACCTGGACCAGGTGGCCGACCGCCGGGCGTACCTGGTCCGGATCACGACCCGCCAGTCGCTGAACCGGCTGCGCGCCCTGAGCCGCCGCAAGGAGTCGTACGTCGGCTCGTGGCTGCCGGAGCCGCTGCTCACCGCGCCGGACGTGGCCGAGGACGTCGAACTGGCCGAGAGCGTGTCGATGGCGATGATGCTCGTACTGGAGACCCTGTCGCCGACCGAGCGCGCCGTCTTCGTCCTGCGCGAGGTGTTCGACGTCGGGTACGACGAGATCGCCGCCGCCGTGGACAAGAGCCCCGCGGCCGTACGCCAGATCGCGCACCGCGCCCGCCGCCATGTCGAGGCGCGCCGCCCCCGCGAGGTGGTCTCCCAGAAGGAGACGAGGGAGGCCCTGGAGCAGCTGCGGCGCGCGTTCGAGACCGGTGACGTCCAGGGCCTGCTGAACGTACTGGCGCCCGACGTGGTCCTCGTCGGCGACGGCGGCGGCGTCAAGCGGACCGCGCTGCGCCCGATCACCGGCGCCGACACGGTGGCGCGTTTCGTCACGGGCCGCACCAGCAGGTTCAAGGGGACGATCACCGCCGCCCCCACGCTGGTCAACGGCAGCCCGGCGCTCCTGCTGCACGTGGACGGCGAGATGGACGGCGTGCTGGCGGTCCGGGTCGATGGCGCCCGCATCACCGGCCTGTACTACGTCCGCAACCCCGAGAAGCTCACCCACATCACCGAGGAGACCCCGCTCGCCCTGCGGTGACGCGGCCGGGGGCCGGGAGGCGGCACACCCGCCGCGCCCCGGCCCCCGCGCGCACCCCGCCCCCGCGCGCACCCCGCCCCCGCGCGCGCCCCGGCCCCCGCGTGCGGCGCCTCCGCCGCGCCCCGGCCCCGCGCGCGTCCCGGCTCCCTCGCGCGGCCCGGTCGTGGCCGGCGCCCCGGAGCGGCACCGCCGCCGGCGCCCCAGGTGTACGGTCGCGCCATGTCCAAGACCGAGATAGACCAGCTGGCCGCCGAGTTCTTCGGGGCCTTCGACAACCGGGGCGGCAAGACGCCCGACGTGGGCCGCATCCGCAGGCTGGTCGTCCCGGGCGGGGTGATCGTCGCCACGGGCCCGCAGTTCACGGTGTACACGGTGGACGAGTTCATCGAGCCCCGGGAGCGCTGGCTGACGGACGGCCGGCTGGTGGAGTTCTCCGAGTGGGAGACCACCGAGCGCACGGAGATCGCGGGCGACATCGCTTCGCGGATCGGCGAGTACCGCAAGTCCGGGATCCTCGACGGCGAGCCGTTCGAGGGCGGCGGCACGAAGACGTTCCAGTTCGTCCGCACACCGGAGGGCTGGCGCATCGCGGCGTTCTCCTGGTACGACCACCCCTGACCCGGCTGCGTGGCACCCGCAGCGGGCGGTGCCGGGCGGTCTCCGGGGCATCGCGGACACCGCTCCGGGCGAGGACGGGCCACCGGCGCGAATTCCGGAGGCGGGCCCCGGCGCCGTCCGCGTACAGTCCTGCGCATGACCGTGCTGTCAGGCGCCGCCGTCTCCCTCCGCCCCGCCGTCCGCGAGGACATCCCCGCCCTGGCCGCCATCCGGGCCACACCGGAGGTGCGCGCGCGGTGGAGGGGCGGAGAGGACCTGGCGGCGGACATCGCGGAGGACCTCCAGGACCCCGGCACCCGGTGCCTGGCCGTCGAGTACGGGGAGCGGGTCATCGGCATGATCCAGTGGTACGCCGAGGAGGAGCCGGACTACCGGCACGCCGGCATCGACCTCTTCCTCGACCCGTCCGTGCACGGCAAGGGCCTGGGCACGGACGCCGTACGGACGCTGGCCCGCCACCTCGTCGACGAGCACGGCTACCACCGGCTGGTCATCGACCCGGCGGCCGACAACACGGCGGCGATCCGCTGCTACACCAAGGTCGGCTTCAAGCCGGTCGGCGTCATGAGGCAGTACGAGCGCGGCGCCGACGGCACCTGGCACGACGGCCTTCTGATGGACCTCCTGGCCGACGAGCTGGTGCGCTGACCACTCCCCGCACCCGGTCGCACCCGCCGGGAACGGCGGGCGCCCCGCTGCCGCCGGACCCCATGAAGCGCAACCGACTTGCCTGCCGGGCAGGTTGATAGGTTCGGCCGTGCCTGGGCCATCGCGACTGAGGGAGTGGAACGTGACCGGTGCGGCCAGCCTGCGTCAGACGCTGCGGGACATCGAGGTCTTCGCCGGCGAGCTTCCCGGATTCGACCCGACGGCCGCGCCGGACACGCCGGTCGAGCTGTTCACCGAGTGGTTCCTCGCCGCCTTGGACGCCGGGGTACGGGAACCGCATGCCATGACGCTGGCCACGGCGGACGCCGACGGTGATCCGACCGCCCGCGTGCTCATCCTCAAGGACGTCAGCGCGGAGGGCTGGCAGTTCGCCTCGGACGCGAACAGCCGCAAGGGCCGCGATCTCGCCGCCCGCCCCTACGCGGCCCTCGCCTTCTACTGGGCGCCGCTCGCCCGCCAGGTCCTGGTGCGCGGACCGGTGGTGCGGGAGACCCCCGAACGGTGCGCCGCGGACTTCCTCGCCCGCGGCGAGGGCGCGCGGGCGGAAGCCCTGCTCGGACGCCAGTCGCAGCCGCTCGCGGACCTGGCCGAGCGGGACGCGCAGGTGGAGGCGTCGCTCGCGCGGATCAGGAGCGAGCCGGACCTGGTGGCGCCGGGCTGGACGCTGTACTCGGTGCGCCCCGAGTCGGTGGAGTTCTGGCAGGGCGACAAGCAGCGCCGACACACCCGGCTCGTCTACCGGTCCGCACCCGACGGGTGGACCAGGCAGCTGCTGTGGCCCTGACCCGGCGCCGGTCCACGAGCACCCGCCATCACCCGGCGAGGCGGGGCAGACGAGCCGCCCCGACCCCTCTCCCCGACGAACGAGGACCACACATGACCGTGTTGTACCGGACGCTCCCCTTCGTGGCGATGTTCGCGACCCTGGCGGTGGCCGACAGGTACCTGGCCGGACCACTGTGGGCGGAGCTGCTGCTGACCGCCGTGGCCGCGGGGGCGACGGCGTACGCCGCGGGCAGGCTCACCTCCGGCCGGCGCGGCACCCCGGCCTGACGGCACCGGCCCGTACCGGCACGTCGCCGGCCCGCGGCCGATATTCACTGGCGGACGGGGGCGTCCCGTACCACGATGCGCCCATGGATTCAGGCGAGCGCGACGACGAAGCCGCGGTCACACGGTGGACACCCGCCACCGTCTACCCCGACATGTGGGTCGACCCGGACGACGACCCCCGCGAGACCGACACGGAGACGGCGGACGAGCGCGGCGCGCTCCTGGAGAGCCTGCGCTACTTCCGCCTCACCATCGAGTTGAAGTGCGCCGGCCTGGACGCGGAGCAGATGGCCCGGCGCTCCGTGCCGCCGTCCACGATGTCCCTGCTCGGGCTGGTGCGGCACATGGCCGAGGACGAACGGCACTTCCGCCGGATGGCCGGCGAGGACTCGCCCCGGATCTACCGCACCGCCGAGGACCGGGACGGCGACTGGAACGGCGCGGTCGCCGACCCGGCCGTCGTGGAGGACGCCTGGCGGCGGTGGCGGGCCGAGAGCGAGCTGACCGACCGGTTCATCGCCCGCCACGCCGACCTCGGCACGCGCACCGGGGAGGCGCCGCTGCGCGAGATCCTGGTGGCGCAGATCGCCGAGTACGCACGGCACTGCGGCCACGCCGACCTTCTGCGCGAGCGGATCGACGGCCGGGTGGGCCAGTAGCCCCCGAGCCGGTGCCGGGCCTGGACCTCCGGTCCCGTGATCGCCTGACAGCGAGAGGCCCTTGGCCGGGGTGCTCCCCGGCGCGCGCGGCCACCAGCACGTGGCGGTGGCGCGGCCGCTCACTCCGTCGCGGCGGCGAGGAAGTCGGCCCAGGCGGCGGGGGAGAGGGTGAGGGGCGTGAGGGTGGTGTCCTTGGAGTCGCGGACGTGGACGGCGCTGAGGGCGTGGGCCACCTCGACGCAGTTGTCACCGGCGCCACCGCTGTAGCTGCTCTTGAACCAGTGCAACTGGGTGCTCATCGCTACCTCTTTGAGGGGTCCGAAGGTGATGCGGTGGCGAGGAAGTCGGCCCAGGCGGTGGGGGAGAGGGTGAGGGGGGTGAGGGTGGCGTCCTTGGAGTCGCGGACGTGGACGGCGCTGAGGGCGTGGGCCACCTCGACGCAGTTGTCACCCGCCGTACCGCTGTAGCTGCTCTTGAACCAGTGCAACTGGGTGCTCATCGCTACCTCTTTGAGGGGTCCGAAGGTGATGCGGTGGCGAGGAAGTCGGCCCAGGCGGTGGGGGAGAGGGTGAGGGGGGTGAGGGTGGCGTCCTTGGAGTCACGGACGTGGACGGTTCCGGCGGCGTGCGCCACCTCGACGCAGTTGCCGCCCGTCGCGTCGCTGTAGCTGCTCTTGAACCAGTTCAGGGGTGGGGTGCTGCTCATGGCGCTCCTCGCATGTCCTCCAGCAAGGCCATCGAAGCTTCGGAATCGAGGGCCTGCCCTCGCATCCTGCCATAGCGCTGAAGCAGCGTCCCTACCTGATTCGGCTCCGCGAACAGGTAACTGCAGTCGTGCGCCTCGGTGTAGCCGAGCCACTCACGGCTCGGTGTTTCCGCCAGGTACAGGGGGCCGTTGAGGCCGCCGTGTTCCACACGCCGGATGGGCATGATGAGCAATTCGACGTTCCGAAGCCGGGCGCAGTCCAGCAGGTGATCGATGAGTGACCGGGTGGTCTCTGCGCCGCCGAGCTCCCGTTCGAGGACGTGCTGTTCGATGATGAAGCTGAACTCGGTGTTGCCGCGTTCTGTGAGGAGCCGCTGCCGAGTGAGCCGCGCCTTGACTTGCGTCTCAAGCTGCGAGTCGGTCAACGGTGGCACATGGCTGCTGTGCACCTCACGCATGTACGGCTCGGGCTGGAGGAGGCCTGGTACAACGCGGCATTCGTACGCGAACAACGTCAGCGCCTCCTCCTCGATCGCCACCCACTGCTGGAACCGCCTGGCGATTCCTGACCGGCGCCGGAGGTGCTGAGCTGCTGCTTTGAGGACGTTCTCGGCCACCCCGCCGAGAACCTGGCCCACTCGCTCCGGGAGGTCGGGCGGCGGAAACCGCTTCCCCTGTTCCAACTTGGCGATGTAGGCGGGCGAGTAGCGGAGTTGAGGAGCCAGTTGCTCCTGCGTCAGTCGTGAGGACTTGCGCAACGCCTGGAGGACCGCGCCGAACATCTTCAGGTCCTCCGGGATTTCCGTTTCCCCCACGCCCGCGCTGGTGCGCTCCTCGCTGACGCCCTGTGCCATCGCCGCTCCGTCTCCGGTGGTCCATGCCCTGACTCTTCGAAATCTTCACCGTGCGTGACGCACCCAGTCCAGTCGGTGAACTGGTACAGATCCTTTTGTCCCAGCGGCGTCCCTGGTCTGCGGCCTGTCGCGGGCTCCACGCTGGGCGGTATGCGATCCGCTCGCGGCCAAGAGGCCCTCACCGAACGTGTTTTCGTCCAGCGCTTCTCCGCCACCCGGCAGGGCGCGCGTCTCGCGCGGTTGCTGGCGGGGCACCAGCTGCACGTGTGGGACATCCCGTACGGGAGCCCGCACGGGCAGGCCGTGGAGCTGGTCGTCGCGGAACTGGCCGCCAACGCCGTACTGCACGGACGTGTGCCGGGGCGGAACTTCGAGCTGCGGCTCGTACGGGACCCGGTCGCGCGGACCGTACGGGTGGAGGTCTCCGACACGCACCCCGCGCGTCCGGAGCGGGCCGGCGCTCCGGTGGACGCCGAGGGCGGCAGGGGGCTGGTGCTCGTGGAGTCGGTGACGTCCCGCTGGGGCGTGGCCGACCGGGACGGGCCCGGCAAGACCGTGTGGGCCGAGATCAACTGCCCGTGACGCCCGGGGCGTACCCGGCCGGGGCGGGCGCTGCGCTAGCGTCCGGGCGCATGACGACTGCCTCACTCGACGCGCTGCGGGCCGAGCTGCGTGCCCTCGCCGAACCGCGGGTGCGCGCCCAGCAGGAGCGGGTGCTGAGCCCGGCGGACGACGACGAGCTGCTCGGTGTCCGGGTGCCGGTGATGCGCGGGCTCGCCCGCGCGTACCGGGGGCTGGCGCTCGACGAGGTGGACGCGCTGCTGCGCAGCCGGGTGCACGAGGAGCGGTTCACGGGGCTGCTGGTCCTCGCCGAGCAGGTGCGCGCCGCCCGGGGCGGGGACCGCGCGGCCCTCGTGGAGTTCTACCTGGCGCGTACGGGCCACGTCGACAACTGGGACCTGGTGGACGGTTCGGCGCCGGTGGTGCTCGGGCCGTGGCTGCTGGAGGAGCCGGCGTCGGCGCACCTGCTGGACCGCCTCGCGGGCTCGGCTTCCGTGTGGGACCGGCGGATCGCCGTGGTGGCGACGCTGGCGCTGATCCGCGCCGGGCGGTACGAGCCGACGTTCGCCCTGGTGCTCGCGCTGCGCCGGGACGCGGAGCCCATGGTGCACAAGGCGCTGGGCTGGATGCTGCGGGAGATCAGCCGCCACGACGAGGGCGCGGTGGTCGCGTTCCTGGACCGGTACGCCGCCGAGCTGCCGCGTCTCACCGTGCGCCACGCGACGGAGCGGCTGGCGCCGCCGGAGCGGGCGCGGTTCGTACGCCGCCGGTAGGCCGCGCGGAACCCCGCGTCGGATTCCTGCCAGCTTCGGGCGTCGGTGAGGGCCAAGATCGACGGCATGAAGCGACTTGAGGGAAACGTGGCCCTGATCACGGGCGGCAGCCGGGGCATCGGTGCCGCGGTGGCGTTACGACTGGCCGAAGAGGGCGCCGACGTCGTCCTCACCTACGAGAACAGCGCGGAACGCGCCGACCGGGTGGTGGAGCAGGTCAAGGGCGCGGGCCGCCGGGCGCTGGCCGTCCGGGCCGACAGCGCCGACCCCGAGGCGCTCGTCGCCGCCGTGGACGAGGCCGCCGCGGTGTTCGGCAGGCTCGACATCCTGGTCAACAACGCCGCGGTCTTCCTGGTGGGGCCGCTCGAGGACCTGGGGGCGGCGGAGATCGAGCGAACCTTGGCGGTGAACGTGCGGGCGCCGTTCGTGGCGTCCCAGGCGGCGGTACGTCACATGGCCCGGGGCGGGCGCGTCATCAGCATCGGCAGCAATGTCGCCGAACGCGCGGTCTTCCCGGGGCTCGCGCTGTACTCGATGAGCAAGACGGCCCTGACCGGGATGACGAAGGGCCTGGCCCGGGAGCTGGGCCCGCGCGGAGTGACCGTCAACCTGGTGCTTCCCGGCCCCACCGACACGGAGACCAACCCCGCAGACGGGCCGAACGCCGAGGTGATCGCCGGGTTCACGGCTGTGGGCCGCTACGCGGAGGCCGCCGAGATCGCGGCCACGGTCGCGCACTTGGCCAGTGCGGACGGCTCGTACATCACCGGCGCCTCGATCCACGTCGACGGGGGCTTCACCGCCTGACGCGCGGCCGTCAGCGCTTCCGGGCGCCGGTGCCGTTTTCGGACGTCGCGGCCGGGCGCCGCCCGCATGGACGTCGTACGGGGTGCTGTGCGGTGTTCATGGGGGGACCGTAGGGCGCAGACGGTTCGGTGGACGCCGAACCGTCGGCGCGCCCGGTGCGGCCACAAGCCCCCGCAAGCCGCCCGCCGGGCAACCCTCAAGCCGCCCGCCGGGCAACCCTCAAGCCCCGCGAGCCGCCCCAGGGGCGCGTCCTACCCCCTGGGCGGCGCCGTGGAGGCGCGGAGCATCAGTTCGCCGGGGATCGTCGCCACGCCGCCCGGCGGAGACGTGTCCGCGCCCATCGCGAGGCGGCCCGCCTGTACGCCGGCCTCGTGCAGCGGCAGCCGTACCGTCGTCAGGGCCGGCACCGCGTCCACCGAGAACGGCAGGTCGTCGAAGCCGGCCACCGACACGTCGTCCGGGATGCGCAGCCCGGCCTCCCGCAGCGCGGCGCACGCGCCCAGCGCCACCGTGTCGTTGGCGGCGACGACGGCCGTCAGGGACGGTTCGCGCGCCAGGAGCTCGCGGGTCGCCTCGTACCCGGAGGCACGGGTGTAGTGGCCGTACACGGTGAGCCGGTCCGTGTCGGGCCCCGCGAGTCCGGCGGCGGCCAGCGCGTCGCGGTGGCCGTCCAGGCGGTCGCGGGTGGTGGTCCGGTCGGCGGGCCCGGCGACATACCCGATCCGGCGGTGGCCGAGCGCCAGCAGGTGCTCGGTCAGGCTCCGCGCGCCGCCCCGGTTGTCGAAGGCGAGCGTCGCCGCCACGGTGTCGCCCGGCATCGGCGGGCGCCCGCACAGGACGACGCGGGTCCCGGCGTCGGCCAGGCGCGTCAGCTTCGCGGTGAGCGCCGCGATGTGGTCCGGGTCCTCCAGCGCGCCGCCCGTGACGACGACGGCGGCGGCGCGCTGGCGCTGCAGGAGCGTGAGGTACGTCAGCTCGCGCTCGGGGGAGCCGCCCGTGTTGCAGACGACGGCCAGCTTCTCGCCGCCCGCGCGCCCGGTCCCCGCGTCGCCGATGGCGCTCTGCGCGGCGCCCGCCATGATCCCGAAGAACGGGTCGGCGATGTCGTTGACGAGGATGCCCACCAGGTCGGAGGTGGCGGCGGCCAGCGCGCTGGCGGGCCCGTTCAGCACGTAGTCCAGCTCGTCCACCGCGCGCAGCACCCGCTCGCGGGTGGACGCGGCGACCGGGTAGTTGCCGTTGAGGACGCGCGAGACGGTCGCCGGTGAGACGCGCGCGCGTGCCGCCACGTCGGCCAGGGTGACTGTCATCGCGTGCCCTCCGAGGAGAAGTCGGGGAAGTGCGGCCGCGGCTCTTGTACGGGCCGCTGGCGGCAGGCTAGCGTCATGCCCGATAGAAAGCGCTTGCTACGACGAACGACTGATTCGGGACATGGAGGGACCTTCGTGACACGCAGGACAGTGCGGATCGCCATGAACGGCGTCACGGGCCGGATGGGCTACCGGCAGCACCTGGTGCGTTCCATCCTCGCCATCCGCGAGCAGGGCGGCCTCGACCTGGGCGGCGGCGAGGTCCTGTGGCCGGAGCCGGTCCTCGTCGGCCGCCGCGAGCACGCCCTGCGCGAGCTGGCGGAGCGCCACGGGCTGACCGAGTGGTCCACGGACCTCGACGCCGTGCTCGCCGACGACCGCACCGACATCTACTTCGACGCGCAGGTCACCTCCGCGCGCCAGGCCGCCCTCACCAAGGCCATCGCGGCGGGCAGGCACGTCTACACCGAGAAGCCCACCGCCGGCGACCTCGCCGGCGCCCTCGCACTGGCCCGCCACGCGCGGGAGGCGGGCGTCAAGCACGGCGTCGTCCAGGACAAGATCTTCCTGCCGGGCCTGCTGAAGCTGAAGCGGCTCATCGACGGCGGTTTCTTCGGCGAGATCCTGTCGGTCCGCGGCGAGTTCGGCTACTGGGTCTTCGAGGGGGACTGGCAGGACGCCCAGCGGCCCAGCTGGAACTACCGCGCCGAGGACGGCGGCGGCATCGTCGTGGACATGTTCCCGCACTGGGAGTACGTGCTCCACGAGCTGTTCGGCCGGGTGACCTCGGTGTCGGCGCACGTCACCACCCACATCCCGCAGCGCTGGGACGAGCACGGCAAGCCGTACACGGCCACCGCCGACGACGCCGCGTACGGGATCTTCGAGCTGGAGGGCGGCGCCGTCGCCCAGATCAACTCCTCCTGGGCGGTCCGCGTCCACCGCGACGAGCTGGTCGAGTTCCAGGTCGACGGTACGCACGGCTCCGCCGTCGCCGGGCTGCGCGGCTGCCGCGTCCAGCACCGCTCCATGACCCCGAAGCCCGTCTGGAACCCCGACCTGCCGGTCACCCACTCCTTCCGCGACCAGTGGCAGGAGGTCCCGGACAACACCGAGTTCGACAACGGCTTCAAGGCGCAGTGGGAGCTGTTCCTGCGCCATGTGTACCTGGACGAGCCCTACCACTGGGACCTCCTCGCGGGCGCCCGCGGCGTGCAGCTCGCCGAGCTGGGCCTGAAGTCGTCCGCCGAGGGCCGCCGTTTCGAGGTCCCGGAGCTGTCCCTGTGACCGCCCCCGCCGCCCCCGCCGCCACGCGGACGGCCCCGGCGCCGACGCGAGCCGCCGCCCCGGCCACCGTGCACCTCCCGAACCCGGACGGCACCACGCGCGCGTACCGCCCCCCCACCGAGCCGCGCGCCTTCACCGCGGGCGCCCCGCTCGTCTCCCGTACGGTTTTCTCCGCCGCGCACGTCGTCGCCGACCCGTACGCCGACACCGACCCCGACTCCCCGGCCGCCGTCGACTGGGACACGACCCTCGCCTTCCGCCGCCACCTGTGGGCCCACGGCCTGGGCGTCGCGGAGGCCATGGACACCGCCCAGCGGGGCATGGGTCTGGACTGGGCGGGCGCCGCCGAGCTGATCCGCCGCTCCGCCGCCGAGGCGAAGGCGGTCGGCGGCCGCATCGCCTGCGGCGTCGGCACCGACCAGCTCACCGGACCGGCCGGCCTGGACGCCGTGCGCGCCGCGTACGAGGAGCAGCTCGGCCTCGTCGAGGAGACCGGCTCGCAGGCCATCGTCATGGCCTCCCGCGCCCTGGCCGCCGCCGCCCGCACCCCGGACGACTACCTGGAGCTGTACGCCCACCTGCTGCGGCAGGCGAGCGAACCGGTCATCCTCCACTGGCTCGGCCCCATGTTCGACCCGGCGCTGGAGGGCTACTGGGGCTCCGCCGACCTCGACGCGGCGACGGACACCTTCCTGGACGCCATCGCCGCACACCCCGACAAGGTCGACGGCGTCAAGATCTCCCTGCTGGACGCCGGGCGCGAGGTGGAGCTGCGCCGCCGCCTCCCGGAGGGCGTCCGCTGCTACACGGGCGACGACTTCCACTACCCGGAGCTGATCGCGGGCGACGAACGCGGCTTCAGCCACGCCCTGCTGGGCATCTTCGACCCGCTGGGCCCGCTCGCCGCCGAGGCGGTCCGCGTCCTCGACACGGGCGACACCGACGGCTTCCGCGCCCTCCTCGACCCGACCGTGGAGCTGTCCCGGCACCTGTTCCGGGCGCCGACCCGCTTCTACAAGACGGGCGTGGTGTTCCTGGCCTGGCTCGCCGGCCACCAGGACCACTTCGCGATGGTCGGCGGCCTGCAGTCGGCCCGCTCCCTGCCGCACCTGGCGCGCGCCTACGAACTGGCCGACGGGCTCGGCCTGTTCCCCGACCCGCAGCTCGCGGCCGCCCGTATGACGTCCCTCCTCGCCGTCTACGGGGTGAACCGGTGACCGGCCTCGAAACCCTCGACCTGACCCGCTTCAGCATCAACCAGATGACCGTCAGGCAGCTGTCCCTCCCCGAGCTGACCGAGGCGTGCGCCCGCCTCGGCGTCCCCGGCGTCGGCCTGTGGCGCGAACCGGTCCGGGAGTACGGGGTGGAGGCCGCCGCCAAGCTCGTCCGCGACGCCGGGCTGGCCGTCACCACCCTGTGCCGGGGCGGGTTCTTCACCACGGCGGACGGCCTGGACGACAACCGCGCCGCCGTGGACGAGGCGGCGGCCCTCGGCACGGACACCCTCGTCCTGGTCTCCGGCGGCCTGCCGCCCGGCGGCAAGGACCTCGGGGAAGCCCGCGAGCGGATCGCCGACGCCCTCGCGGAACTCGCCCCGTACGCGGCGGAACGCGGCGTGCGCCTGGCGATCGAACCGCTGCACCCGATGTACGCGTCCGACCGGTGCGCGGTCTCCACACTCGACCAGGCGCTGGCCCTCGCGGAACGCTTCCCGGCCTCGCAGGTCGGGGTCGTCGTGGACACGTACCACGTGTGGTGGGACGACCGGGCCCCGGCGGCGGTCGCCCGCGCCGGCGCGCAGGGCCGCATCCACTCCTTCCAGCTCGCCGACTGGACGACCCCGCTGCCCGAGGGCGTCCTCAACGGGCGCGGGCAGATCGGGGACGGCTGCATCGACATGCGGGCGTGGCGCGAGCGCGTGGACGCGGCCGGGTACACGGGCCCCGTCGAGGTCGAGCTCTTCAACGACACGCTGTGGACGAGGGACGGCGTGGAGCTGCTGGAGGAGACGGCCCGCCGGTACGCCGAGCACACCCTCTGACCCCGCCGCGGCCAAGTGCCGTAGCGGTGCGGGGGCTTCCGGAAAAATCACCGCCCGCGACCGTGCAACCCTTCCGGCGTGACGAGTGTCGTTACTGGCGTCGGGATCTCCGGGAGGGGATCTGGGGGGATCGGGAGTCCCGGCACGGAGGGGAAGTCCGGGGCCCGGCCGCACGGCCGGGCCCCGGCCGCACGGCCGGGCCCCGGCCGGTACCATCCCGCGCCGACAGCGGCCGCGCGCCTGTGGACAGGGTTGTCCACAGGGCGGGCGGGATGTCGGAGGCGCTCGGTAGCGTCGGGGCATGTCGCAGATGGCGGTGGTCGAGGGCGTCCTCGAGCGGATCACGTACAGCAACGAGGAGAACGGATACACGGTCGCGCGGGTCGACACCGGGCGCGGCGGGGGCGAACTGCTCACGGTCGTCGGCTCGTTGCTCGGTGCGCAGCCCGGCGAGTCGCTGCGGATGGAGGGCCGCTGGGGCTCCCACCCGCAGTACGGGCGGCAGTTCACCGTGGAGAACTACACGACGGTGCTGCCCGCGACGGTCCAGGGCATCCGCCGCTATCTGGGCTCCGGGCTGATCAAGGGCATCGGCCCGCGCATCGCCGACCGGATCGTGGAGCACTTCGGCACGGACACCCTCGACGTCATCGAGCGGGAGCCCGGGCGGCTGGTGGAGGTGCCCGGCCTCGGCCCGAAGCGGACCCGGATGATCGGCGCCGCGTGGGAGGAGCAGAAGGCCATCAAGGAGGTCATGGTCTTCCTCCAGGGCGTCGGCGTGTCCACCTCCATCGCCGTGCGGATCTACAAGAGCTACGGCGACGCGTCGATCTCCGTCGTGCGCAACCAGCCCTACCGGCTCGCCGCCGACGTGTGGGGCATCGGGTTCCTCACCGCCGACCGCATCGCGCAGGCCGTGGGCATCCCGCACGACAGTCCCGACCGGGTCAAGGCCGGGCTGCGCCACGCGCTGTCCCAGTCGACCGACCAGGGGCACTGCTTCCTGCCCGAGGAGCGGCTGATCGCGGACGCCGTGAAGCTGCTCCAGGTCGACACGGGCCTGGTCATCGACTGCCTCGCCGAGCTGGCGGCCGACGAGGAGGAGGGCGGCGTCGTCCGCGAGCGGGTGCCCGGCCCGGACGGCGAGCCGGTCACGGGCGTGTTCCTGCTGCCGTTCCACCGCGCGGAGGTCTCCCTGGCGGCCCAGCTGCGGCGGCTCATGCGGGCGGAGGAGGACCGGATGGCGGCCTTCCGGGACGTCGCCTGGGACAAGGCCCTGGCGTGGCTCGCGGAGCGTACGGGGGCGGAGCTGGCGCCCGAGCAGGAGGCCGCCGTGCGCCTCGCCCTCACCCGGAAGGTCGCCGTGCTGACCGGCGGTCCCGGCTGCGGCAAGTCGTTCACGGTCCGGTCGGTGGTGGAGCTGGCCCGCGCCAAGCGGGCGAAGGTGCTGCTGGCCGCGCCGACCGGCAGGGCCGCCAAGCGGCTCGCGGAGCTGACCGGCGCCGAGGCGTCGACCGTGCACCGGCTGCTGGAGCTGAAGCCCGGCGGGGACGCGGCGTACGACCGGGACCGGCCGCTGGACGCGGACCTCGTGGTGGTGGACGAGGCGTCGATGCTGGACGTGCTGCTGGCGAACAAGCTGGTCAAGGCGGTCGCGCCGGGCGCCCATCTGCTGCTGGTGGGCGATGTGGACCAGCTGCCGAGCGTCGGCGCCGGCCAGGTGCTGGGCGATCTGCTGGCCCCGGACAGCCCCGTCCCGTCCGTCCGGCTCACCCGGATCTTCCGGCAGGCGCAGAAGTCCGGCGTGGTCACCAACGCCCACCGGATCAACGCGGGGGAGTATCCGCTCACCAGCGGCCTGCCGGACTTCTTCCTGTTCGTCGCGGAGGACACGGAGGAGGCCGGGCGGCTCACGGTGGACGTGGCCGCGCGCCGCGTCCCGGCGAAGTTCGGCCTCGACCCGCGCCGCGACGTGCAGGTGCTGGCGCCCATGCACCGGGGCCCGGCGGGCGCGGGCACGCTCAACGGGCTCCTCCAGCAGGCCGTCACCCCGGCCCGCCCCGGACTGCCGGAGAAGCGGTTCGGCGGCCGGGTCTTCCGCGTCGGCGACAAGGTCACCCAGATCCGCAACAACTACGAGAAGGGCAGGAACGGCGTCTTCAACGGCACGGTCGGCGTGGTCACCGCCCTCGACCTCGACGACCAGCGGATGACGGTGCTGACCGACGAGGACGAGGAGGTGCCCTACGACTTCGACGAGCTGGACGAGCTGGCGCACGCGTACGCGGTGACCATCCACCGCTCACAGGGCAGCGAGTACCCGGCCGTGGTGATCCCCGTCACCACGAGCGCCTGGACCATGCTCCAGCGGAACCTGCTCTACACGGCCGTCACCCGCGCCCGGAGGCTCGTCGTCCTCGTCGGCTCCCGCAAGGCCATCGGCCAGGCCGTCCGGACCGTATCCGCCGGTCGGCGCTTTACCGCACTCGATCACAGGCTGACAGAAGGACGACCCGTGGGAAACATCACCTAGGACTTTCGGAACCGGGGCGAAGGGGGCAGGATGAGCAGGTTGACGGCACTCAGTGCCGCCAATAGGCCCAATGGTCGACCCCGAGTGCACTCCGCTGAGCCAAGTGGGGGATGGTAGAGACAGTCAGGGCACCTCGAAGAAGAGGCACAACGTCGGTGAGGGATGACGTGAGCGACAACTCTGTAGTACTGCGGTACGCGGACGGTGAGTACACCTACCCGGTGGTCGAGAGCACCGTGGGCGACAAGGGCTTCGACATCGGGAAGCTCCGCGCGCAGACGGGTCTGGTGACCCTGGACAGCGGGTACGGCAACACCGCCGCGTACAAATCCGCGATCACCTACCTGGACGGCGAGCAGGGCATCCTGCGCTACCGCGGTTACCCGATCGAGCAGCTCGCCGAGCGCTCCACCTTCCTCGAGGTGGCGTACCTGCTGATCAACGGCGAGCTTCCGAAGGCCGACGAGCTGGAGGCCTTCACCACCGAGATCACGCAGCACACCCTGCTGCACGAGGACGTCAAGCGGTTCTTCGACGGCTTCCCGCGCGACGCCCACCCGATGGCCATGCTGTCGTCCGTGGTCAGCGCGCTGTCGACGTTCTACCAGGACAGCCACAACCCGTTCGACGAGAAGCAGCGCCACCTCTCCACGATCCGGCTGCTGGCGAAGCTGCCGACGATCGCGGCGTACGCGTACAAGAAGTCGATCGGCCACCCGTTCGTCTACCCGCGCAACGACCTGTCGTACGTCGAGAACTTCCTGCGCATGACGTTCTCCGTGCCGGCGCAGGAGTACGAGCTCGACCCGATCGTCGTCTCGGCGCTCGACAAGCTGCTGATCCTCCACGCGGACCACGAGCAGAACTGCTCCACCTCCACGGTCCGCCTGGTCGGCTCGTCCCAGGCGAACATGTTCGCGTCCATCTCCGCGGGCATCTCCGCCCTGTGGGGCCCCCTGCACGGCGGCGCCAACCAGTCGGTGCTGGAGATGCTGGAGGGCATCCAGGCCAACGGCGGCGACGTCGACTCCTTCATCCGCAAGGTGAAGAACAAGGAGGACGGCGTCCGCCTGATGGGCTTCGGCCACCGCGTCTACAAGAGCTTCGACCCGCGGGCGAAGATCATCAAGGCGGCGGCGCACGATGTCCTCTCGGCGCTCGGCAAGAGCGACGAGCTGCTGGACATCGCCCTGAAGCTGGAGGAGCACGCGCTCGCCGACGAGTACTTCGTCTCGCGCAACCTCTACCCGAACGTGGACTTCTACACGGGCCTGATCTACCGCGCCATGGGCTTCCCGACCGAGATGTTCACGGTCCTGTTCGCCCTCGGCCGCCTGCCGGGCTGGATCGCCCAGTGGCACGAGATGATCAAGGAGCCGGGCTCCCGCATCGGCCGTCCGCGCCAGATCTACACGGGCGAGGTCCTGCGCGACTTCGTCCCGGTCGAGGGCCGCTGACGCCTCACGTCCACGGGCCCGCCGGCTTCGCGGCCGGCCGGGCCCGCCGGCCCCCGCCCCCACCGGCCCCGCGCCCGCCGGGCCCGCGGGCCTTCGCGGCCCGCCGGGTCCCCGGGCGTCCGGTCCCCGGACAGCGAGAAGCGCCCCGCCTGCCGATCCCCCCACGGGTCGACGAGCGGGGCGCTTCCCATATCCCGGTGCGGATTCCCCCCACGGGATCCGGTCCGGGCGTCTGCCGGTGTGACCGGCAGAGGTCTCGCGTATGCGATCTGCCGGGGTACGTACGAACGGGAGGGCCGCTCAAAGCTCCCCGGTGCACGTGCCCCGGCCAACGCTTGCCTGGGACGTCCCCCAAGACATCCCATGAACGTCCCCCAAGACGTTCTTGGCATCGCCCATTTAGACTCGCGAGCCGTCCAAATGGTTACCCCCAAATATCTGTGATCTAGGTCTCTTTGTGAAGGTCTGGTGAGTCACGTGAAGGTGAATTCACGTGAACGTCCGTTCCGGTCCCGCAAGCAGAGCGGGCCGCACCGCGTCTTTTGTCGCGATACGGCCCGTACGGGCGGCCCGGCGGGGGCCGGAGCGCTGATGCCCGGCGCTCAGGCGGCGGTGCCGACCAGCTCGTAGCCGGCCTCGTCCACGGCGGCGCGGACGGCCTCCTCGTCCAGCGGCGCGCCGGAGGTGACGGTCACCTTGCCGGTGGCGGCCACGGCCTGGACCGAGGTGACGCCCGGAAGCGCGGAGATCTCCTGCGTCACGGCGCCTTCGCAGTGCCCGCAGGTCATGCCCTTGACCTCGTACACGGTGGTGACGTCGGTGTTCGTCTCGGCGGTCATGGTGCTGCTCCTCTGAGAACGGTAAGGGCCCTGAGCCCCGGCACGGCCTCCACTGTATACCCCTACGGGGTATGGATTCCACTGTGGCCGCGGTGCCGCGCCCACTCGGGCGCCAGGATCGCCATGCGGATGGAGTCGATCCACTCGCCCTCGTGGAGGAGAGCCTGCCGCTCGACGCCCTCGCGCACGAAGCCGACGCGCTCGTAGACCCGCACGGCGCGCGGGTTGAACGCGTACACGCCCAGGTGGACGCGGTGCAGGCCGAGCCGCTCGAAGGCGTACGCGAGCAGGAGGCGTATCGCCTCGGTGCCCAGGCCCCGGTCGCGGCCCTCCGGCCCGATCAGCACCCGGAAGCCGCAGCTGCGGTTCGGCTCGTCCCACTCGTTCAGGACGAGTTCCCCGACGAGCGCGCCGGACGCCCGGTCGACCAGGCCGAGGTCCAGGCGGTCCGTCCGGGCGCCGCGCGTCCCGTACCACTCCCGCAGCCGGTCGAGGGTGAACGGCGGCTGCCCGGCGCTGCCGGTGAGCCGCAGCACCTCGGGATCGTCCAGGATCGCCGCCATGGTCTCGGCGTCGCCCTCGCGGAAGGGCCTCAGGATGACCTTGTCGCCGGTGAGGACGGGCTTGTGGGAGAAGTCGCTCATCCCCCGATGCAACCCACCGCCCACCGGCCTCGGCAACGCCTTTTCCCGCCGCCCGCCGCCCGCCGCCCGCTGGCGGAGACCGCCTGTCGCGGAGTCGCCGGGCGCGGAGCCGCCGGGCGCGCGGGTGCGGGCGCGCGGGTGCGGGCGCCCGGCCGTCGGGGGCCCGGCGCCCGCACCCGGCGCGGCCCGGCCGTCAGCCGCCCCGGCGGTTGCCGGGGCGGTTGGCGACCCAGGTGCGGATCGTGTCCGCGTACCAGTACGGCTTGCCCGCCTCCACATGGTCGGGCGGCGGCATCAGCCCGTGCTTGCGGTACGAGCGCACGGTGTCCGGCTGCACCCGGATGTGCGCCGCGATCTCCTTGTACGACCAGAGCCTGCGGTCCGTCATCTCCGATGGCACCTCCCTGCGCACGCCGCGGCGCGGCCCCGGGGGAGGGCCGTCGGGGGGCCGCGGCGCGGACTGGTGATCACCCACCCTGTGCCCCACCTGCGACGCAGAGTGACCGTATCGGGGCATGCTGTTGAACCCCCGTGACCGTACATCCGCTGTTTGGTGACATATGTGACGGCCGTGGAACGCCTGTGACACGTTGGGAGCGCACACCGCCACCTGTCTACGGCCGCCCCCCGACACGGGACACAGTGTCGGGCGCGCGACGGCGGCGGCACGTGGTGGGATCGGCCCGACGCCGTCATCTGCGAAGGAGTACGCCTGCCATGACGAAGACCGTCCACCACTGGATCGGCGGCAAGCCCGTCGAGGGCACGTCGGACCGCTGGGGCCCCGTCACCGACCCGGCGACCGGCGCCGTCACCACCCGCGTCGCGCTCGCCTCCGCCGGCGAGGTGGACGCCGCCGTCGCCGCCGCCCGCGACGCCTACGCGACCTGGGGCACCTCGTCGCTGGCGCAGCGCACGTCCGTGCTGTTCCGCTTCCGCGCGCTCCTCGACGCGCACCGCGACGAGATCGCCGCGCTCGTCACCGCCGAGCACGGCAAGGTCCACTCCGACGCGCTCGGCGAGGTCGCCCGCGGCCTGGAGATCGTGGAGCTGGCCTGCGGGATCACCACACAGCTCAAGGGCGAGCTGTCCACGCAGGTGTCGAACCGGGTCGACGTCGCCTCGATCCGGCAGCCGGTCGGCGTGGTCGCGGGGATCACCCCGTTCAACTTCCCCGCCATGGTGCCGATGTGGATGTTCCCGCTCGCCATCGCCTGCGGCAACACCTTCGTCCTCAAGCCCAGCGAGAAGGACCCCTCCCCGTCGATCCGGCTGGCCGAGCTCCTCGCCGAGGCGGGCCTGCCCGACGGGGTGTTCAACGTCGTCCAGGGCGACCGGGACGCCGTCGAGGCGCTGCTCGCCCACCCCGGCGTGGACGCCGTGTCGTTCGTCGGGTCCACCCCCGTCGCCCGGCACGTCCACACGACCGCGACCGCCCGCGGCAAGCGCGTCCAGGCGCTCGGCGGCGCCAAGAACCACATGCTGGTCCTGCCCGACGCCGACCTGGACGCGGCGGCCGACGCGGCGGTCTCCGCGGCGTACGGCTCCGCGGGCGAGCGCTGCATGGCGGTCTCCGCCGTCGTCGCGGTCGGCGCGAGCGGTGACGCGCTCGTCGAGAAGATCCGCGAACGCGCCGAGAAGATCAAGGTCGGCCCCGGCACCGACCCGTCGTCCGAGATGGGCCCGCTCATCACCGCCGAGCACCGCGACCGGGTGGCCTCCTACGTCACCGGCGCCGCCGCCGACGGCTGCGAGGTCGTCCTCGACGGCACCGGCCTCACCGTGGACGGCTACGAGAACGGCCACTGGATGGGTCTGTCTCTGCTCGACAAGGTGCCCACCACCGCCCGCGCCTACCGGGACGAGATCTTCGGGCCGGTCCTGTGCGTGCTGCGCGCGGAGACGTACGAGGAGGGCGTCGCCCTCGTCAACGCCTCGCCGTACGGCAACGGCAGCGCGATCTTCACCCGCGACGGCGGCGCCGCCCGCCGCTTCCAGATGGAGGTCGAGGCGGGCATGGTCGGCGTGAACGTCCCGATCCCCGTGCCCGTCGGCTACCACTCCTTCGGCGGCTGGAAGGACTCCCTCTTCGGCGACCACCACATCTACGGCACCGACGGCATCCGCTTCTACACGCGCGGCAAGGTCGTCACCACCCGCTGGCCCGACCCGTCCGAGACCCCCGCCGGCATCGACCTCGGCTTCCCCCGCAACCACTGAACCGGCCGCCCGCCCGCCGCGCCCGTTTGTCCGCCGGCGTCCGGTTGCGCCCCGCCCGTCTACCGCGCCTGCGGTACGCGCCCGGCGGCGCCTACGCCGGAAGGAGGCGCACCGGCTCCGACCGGGGGCAGCGGGGCGGCCCGGCCGGGCCGTTTAGGGTCGAGTCATGCGGACCCGACTTTCCCGGCGGTGGGCTGCGCTCGCCGTGGCAGGAGTGCTGCTCGGCGGCGCCGGCACGTTCACCGCCGTCGCCTCCGACGGCGAGGCCGCCGTGCACCGCGAGGACACCGTGCTCGCCATGCCGGGCGCGAAGATCGACACGTCGTTCTTCACGTCCGGCGGCACGGGCCGCCGCCCCGCCGTGCTGCTCGGGCACGGCTTCGGCGGCAGCAAGGACGACGTACGCGCCCAGGCGGAACGGCTCGCCCGCGACGGGTACGCCGTCATGACGTGGACCGCCCGCGGGTTCGGCCGCTCCGGCGGGCAGATCGGCCTCAACGACCCGCGCCACGAGGTCAAGGACGTCCAGCGGCTGATCGACTGGCTGGCCGGGCGGCCCGAGGTCCGGCTCGACAAGGCCGGCGACCCGCGCGTCGGCGTGACCGGCGCCTCGTACGGCGGGGCGGCCGCGCTGCTGGCCGCCGGACACGACCCGCGCGTCGACGCCATCGCCCCGCAGATCACGTACTGGAACCTCGCCGACGCGCTGTTCCCCGACGGGGTGTTCAAGAAGCTGTGGGCCGGGATCTTCTTCACCACCGGCTCGGGCGGCCCCGCCGCCCCCCAGCAGCCCGCCGCGCCCCGGGAACCCGGCGCCCCGCAGGACCCCGGACCCGCCGAGGGCCCCGCCGCCGGGGAGCCCGGACCCGCCGAGGGCCCCGCCGCCGGGGAGCGCGGTGCCGCCGCCGCTTCGCCGGCCGCCGCGGTCACCACCGCCTGCGGCCGCTTCCAGCCCGAACTGTGCGCCATGTACGAGCGGATCGCCGTCACGGGCCGGCCCGACGCGGCCGCCCGCGCCCTGCTGGAGGCCCGCAGCCCGTCCGCCGTCGCCCACCGGATCAAGGTGCCGACCCTCATCACCCAGGGCCAGTCCGACTCGCTGTTCCCGCTCGGCCACGCCGACACCATGGCCCAGGCGATCGCCCGCAACGGCGCGCCCGTCGCCGTCGACTGGATCGCGGGCGGCCACGACGGCGGCACCTCCGAGGCCGACCGGGTCCAGGCACGCGTCGGCGCCTGGTTCGACAAGTACCTCAAGGGCGACGAGAGCGCCGACACGGGCCCCGCCTTCCGGGTCAGCCGCACCGGAGGCGTCGACTCCACCGACGGCCGGGCCACCCTGCGCGGCGCCACCGCCGACCGCTACCCCGGTCTGCGCGACGGGGTGCGCGTCCTGCCGCTCGCCGGACCCCCGCAGACCTTCCGCAACCCCGCCGGGGCCACCCCGCCGGGCATCTCCACCGTCCCCGGCGTCGGCGGCGGCCTCTCCCAGCTGTCCTCCCTCGGCATGGGCCTCTCCCTCGACTTCCCCGGCCAGCACGCCCGCTTCGAGACCCGCCCGCTGGACGCGCCGCTGCGGATCACCGGCACGCCCACCGTCCGCGTCACCGTCGCCTCCGACAGCGGCAGCGCCGTGCTGTTCGGCAAGGTCTACGACGTCGGGCCGGACGGCCGCAGCCAGATCCTCCCCGCCCAGCTCGTCGCACCCGTACGGATCGACGGCGCCGGGGACGGCAGGACCGTCGAACTGACGCTGCCCGCCATCGACCACGAGGTGGAGGCCGGGCACCGGCTGCGCGTCGTCCTCGCCGCCACCGACCTCGGCTACGCCTCCCCGGCCGCCCCCGCGGCGTACACCGCGGCCCTCGCCGGGGACGGGCTGTCCGTACCGACCGCGCCCGCCGTGCGCACCCAGGCCGCCGGGCTGCCCTGGTGGGTGTGGGGCCTGCCCGCGGGCGGCGCCCTCGTCGCGGCGGCGCTGCTGCTGACCGCCCGCCGCAGGACCGCCGCCCCCGCCCCCGACCCGGACCTCGCCGACGTACCGCTCGTCATCAGCGGCCTGACCAAGCGGTACGCCCGCTCCTCCGACGCGTACGCCGTGCGCGATCTGTCGTTCCGCGTCGAGAAGGGCCAGGTCCTCGGACTGCTCGGGCCCAACGGCGCCGGCAAGACCACCACGCTGCGGATGCTGATGGGCCTGATCACCCCGGACGGCGGGGAGATCCGGGTGTTCGGCCACGCCGTACGGCCCGGCGCGCCCGTCCTGTCCCGCGTCGGCGCGTTCGTGGAGGGCGCCGGGTTCCTGCCGCACCTGTCCGGGCGGGAGAACCTGGAGCTGTACTGGCGCGCCACCGGCCGCCCCGCCGAGGACGCCCACATCGACGAGGCGCTGGAGATCGCCGGGCTCGGCGCGGCCCTGGCCCGCGCCGTGCGGACGTACTCGCAGGGCATGCGGCAGCGGCTCGCCATCGCCCAGGCCATGCTGGGCCTGCCGGACCTGCTGATCCTCGACGAGCCGACCAACGGCCTCGACCCGCCGCAGATCCGCGAGATGCGGGACGTGATGATCCGCTACGCGGCCGGCGGCCGGACCGTCATCGTCTCCAGCCACCTCCTCGCGGAGGTCGAGCAGTCCTGCACCCACCTGGTGGTCATGGACCGGGGCCGCCTCGTGCAGGCCGGGCCCGTCGCCGAGATCACCGGCAACGGCGACACCCTGCTCGTCACCACCGAGGGGGACGTGCCGGAGGCGCTCGCCGAGAAGGCCGCCGCGCTGCCCGGCGTGGCGTCCGCGACCCGCGTGGACTCGGGACTGCTGGTACGGCTCGACGGCACCGGCACACCCGCCGGGCTCGTCGCCGGACTGGTGCGCCTCGACGTGCCCGTGACCGGTGTGGGCCCGCACCGGCGCCTGGAGGACGCGTTCCTCACCCTGATCGGAGGAGGAGGCTCCGCATGACCGCGCTGCTCGACTCGGCGCCCGGCTACCGCGCCGGGCACACCCTGCCCCTGCGCGTCGAGGCGGTGCGGCAGCTCAAGCGGCGCCGTACGGCCGTGATGGGCGCGATCCTCGCCGTCCTGCCGTTCGTCCTGATCGCCGCCTTCGCCATCGGCGGCGACCGGGACGACGGGCCGGACAACCGGATCACGCTGATGGACACGGCCACCGCCTCCGCCGGGAACTTCGCCGCGACCTGCCTGTTCGTCTCCGCCGGCTTCCTGCTGGTCATCCCCGTCGCGCTGTTCTGCGGGGACACCGTCGCCTCCGAGGCGGGCTGGTCGTCGCTGCGCTACCTGCTCGCCGCGCCCGTGCCCCGCGCCCGGCTGCTGTGGTCGAAGCTCGTGGTGGCGCTCGGCTTCAGCGCCGCCGCGATGGTGCTGTTGCCGCTCGTCGCGCTGGCCGCCGGGACCGTCGCGTACGGCTGGGGCCCGCTGCGGCTGCCGACCGGCGGGGCGCTCGGCGCCGCCGACAGCCTGGGGCGGCTCGGCATCGCCGTGGCGTTCGTCTTCGTGTCCCAACTGGTCACCGCCGGGCTGGCCTTCTGGCTGTCCACCCGTACGGACGCCCCGCTGGGCGCGGTCGGCGGCGCGGTCGGCCTGACCATCGTCGGCAACGTCCTGGACGCGGTCACCGCGCTCGGCGACTGGCGCGCGTTCCTGCCCGCGCACTGGCAGTACGCCTGGGTGGACGCGCTCCAGCCGCAGCTGGAGTGGGCCGGCATGGTCAAGGGCACGGCCGTCTCGGTGGCGTACGCGCTGGTCCTCTTCGCCCTGGCCTTCCGCGGCTTCGCCCGCAAGGACATCGTCTCGTAGGGCCCACACCCCGCGGTCCCGGCCCCTGAGGCCCGCCCGCCCGCACCCCGCGCCGCGCGTCCCCGCGCGCCCGCGGCCCGTACGCCCACGCCCCGCGGCCCGGGCCCCCGCGGCCCGCACCCCCGCACCCCGTGGCCCGTACGCCCACGCCCTGCCGGCCCGGCCCCCCGCGGCCCGCGCCTCCGCACCCCGTGGCCGTACCGGCCGGGCCTCGCAGCCCCGCACCCCGTGTCCGTCCGTGCCCGGCCGGGCGCTACTGCCGCAGCCAGCCGCGGCGGGCGGCCTCCGCGCCGGCGCGGAAGCGGCTCGTCGTGCCCAGGGCCGCCAGCAGCTCCCCGACGCGTCTGCTGTAGGTGCGCGCCGATATGCCCAGCCGGGCCGCGGCCGTCTCGTCGGTCAGCCCGGCCAGCAGCGCGTCCAGCACCGGGCGCAGCCGAGGCGGCAGCGCGGCGCCCTGCTGCCGGGCCTCCCCGATGTCCTCGCCCGCCTCCCACCACGCGTGGTGGGCCCGCACCAGCGCCTGTACGACGACCGGGTCCCGGATCAGCAGCAGCCCGTTGTGCAGCAGCTCCATGTCGAGCGGGACCGCCGCGACCGCCCGGTCCACCACGATCAGCTTGAACGGGATCGTGTCCGTCAGCCGCGCCCGCCCCGGCAGCCGCGCCACCCCACCCGGATCGACGGCCGTCAGCCGGGCCAGCGCGTGGCGCGGCAGGACCTGCCGGACCGTGCGCACCCGCTCGGCGGCCGTCCGTACGCACGCCCCCGCGAGCTCCGCGAACGGCTCCGGCACCGGCCGCCGCAGCCCCACCGCCGGATCGTCGAAGGTCAGCACCTCGCGCCGGGCCGACTCCGTCAGCGCGGCGAGCGCGGCGCACACATGCCGGGCACCCGTCACCGGCTGGCCCGGCGGGCGCGGCACCGCCGGAGGCGCCGCCCGGGCCGGGGCGCCCTCGCGGCTCTCCCGCGCCGCCACCAGACCCACGACCGATCCCTGGACATCCGCCACGGCCGACCACCCCCGTCATCCCCGGCATCCCCACGGAACGCACGTACGCAACTCCATGTACTCATGTGACTGCGTACGGTGACAAGGGGGATCCGGGGGATGGCGAGTCCAAGCCAAGTGCTCCGCGGCGCACCGGGGTCGGTCACGCTGGTCGGTTCACCCCCGCGCACCACCCCGGCGACGGCGCGCCCGCCGTCCGGGTGAGGGCCGCACCGGATCGCAGTAGCCCGGATGGCGCCAGGCGCGGCGGCGTGTCCGGATGGGGGCAGGAGCGCGGCGGCAGGACGCGCCGCGCCGACGAGGACCCGACCGCAGGACGACACGACTCCAAGACCCCACTCACCACGAACGGATGACGACAACGCCATGCGCAAGCACCTCTGGGCCGCGACGGCCCTCACCTGCCTCTCCCTGTCCGGCATAGCCGCGGCCCCGGCGCTCGCCGCCGAGGCTCCCCCCACCGACTACGCGTTCCTCCGCGCCGCCCACCAGGGCAACCTGACCGAGATCGCCGCGGGCAAGGACGCCCAGAAGAACGCCACCACCGAGTGCGTGAAGCACGTCGGCGGCGTCCTCGTGCGCGACCACACCAAGCTCGACGCCGCGACGCGCGCCCTGGCCGACAAGCTCGGCGTCGACCTCCCCATGGCGCCCTCCCCCGAGCAGCAGCGCACCCTCGCCGCCGTGATGGCCAAGGCCGGCACCAGCGCGTACGACACGGCCTGGCTCAAGGCCCAGGACGCCGCGCACACCAAGACCCTCGGCATGATCGACCACCAGATCGCCAAGGGGAAGGACGCCGAGGTCACGGCCGCGGCCAAGGCGGCCCGCCCGTCGTCGCCCACCATCTGTCCATGGTCCGCGGCGGCACCTGCCACGAGCACACCGCGCCCGCCCCGCACGCCGTCCACGCCGGCAACGGCGGTCAGGTCGCCCTCGCCGACGAGGGCGTTCCCGCGTTCGTCGCCGTACCCGCCATGGCCATCGGCGGGGTGCTCGTCGCGGGCGGCGCCTTCTGGGCGGCCGGGCGGATCCGCCGCAACGACGTCCGCTGACGCATGGCCGGCCCCCACCGGCTGACCTCCGAGCCCGGCCCGAGCCGCCTGCCGGCCTGGGCCGGTCTCGCGGGTGCCGCCTCGCTCGCCCTGGCGCTGTTCCTCCCGGGGGCCGCGCCGCCCGCCCCGCCCGACCAGGGCGCCGTGCCCGCGGGCAGCGCCCCGGCGGGACCCGCCGCCGCGGCGGCGCACTCCCCGCCGGTCACCCTGACCGTGCCCGGCCATGTGCGGCGCCTGCCCATCGACCCGGTCGCCCAGGCCGGGGACGGCGCGCTGGATCTGCCGAAGTCGCCGTCGCGGCTGGGCTGGTGGGCGTTCGGCGCGCGTCCGGGAGCGTCGGCGGGCACGCTGCTGCTGGCCGGGCACCTGGACTCGGCGGAGGAGGGACCGGGCCCGTTCGAGGCGCTGCACTCCCTGCCGATGGGCGCCCTGGCGCAGGTGGCGGCCGCGGACGGCACCCGGCACACGTACCGGATCGTGGCGCGGCGCACCTACCGGGCCGGCGCGCTGCCCGGCGACCTGTTCTCGGCGGAGGGCCGGCCGAGGCTGGTCCTGGTGACCTGCGCGGGCGCGTTCGACGAGAAGCGGCGGGCGTACGCGGAGAACCTGGTCCTGTACGGCGTACCGGCGTGAGCCCCGCCGGGCCCGCCTGCTGACGGGCCGCCGGGGCCGGCGGCGCAGGTCCGCGGCGGCCGAGGGCGTGAGCCCCGCCGGACGCGGCGGCGTACGGCCGGCCGGGCCCGGTGGCGTACCCGCGCCGGACGGGACGGACGTACGGCGAAAGGGGACGGGCCCGGGGAGGAGCGATCCTCCCCGGGCCCGTCGGCGCGTCAGGCGGCCGGGATCAGCCGAAGGCGCGCCCGAAGTCGCCACCCGCGGCCGGGATGCCGTTGGCACCCGGCTTGTAGGTGGTCACCGCGGCGGTCGCGCCGAGGCGGCCGCCGGTGGCGTTGCCCCACGGCATGGCGTACGCGGCGCCGTACGGGGCGGTGTTGGGCACACCGATGTACAGGTGCGTCGCGGTGGCGCCCAGGTACGAGCCGATCGCGTGGCCCGCGGTGGGCGTACCGGGCAGGCCGGGGGCGTTGCCCGCCTCGATCCAGGTGTCGTGCGCGCCGACCGAGCCGAGCGGGTAGAACGTCTGGACCGCGCCCGCGCCGGCGACCGAACCGACGACCTCACCGGGGATGCCGACCGCGAGGACCAGCGTCGAGGTGGAGCCCACGGCGCGCGGCGAGGTGTTGGCCAGGACGACCTTGGAGCCGAACTTGTCGCCTTCCTCGGCGGCACCGGTGACGTCGGTGATTTCCTGCTGGATGTTGGCGGCCTGGGTGACCGTGCCGGACGCGGTCACGCGGAGCGTCTGCACGGCGCCCGCGTCGGCCTTGTTGGCCGTGCCGACCGTCAGGTCCTCGCCGGGCGAGCCGATCGCGATGATCGAGTCCGTCGCGGTGGCCGCGCCGGACGGGCGGTACGCGACGGCGGCGACGGACGCGCCGAACTGGTCGCCCGGCTCGGCACCGCCGCTGACCACGTCGGCGTCCTGGTCGAAGCCGAGGACCGGCGTCAGGACCTTGTCGGCGTTGATGGCGTGGGTGAGGATCTGCACGCCGCCCGCGTTCTTCTCGGTGCCGATGGCCTCGCCCGGCGAACCGATGACCAGGTGGTTCGCGGAACCGGCGACGGACGAACCGAACCGGTCACCGGCCTCCGGGTCGCCCGCGTAGTTCGGCTTGTCCTGGTTGGCGACGACGTTGACGGAGCCGCGCACGTAGATGGCGCTGCCCGCGTCCGCGGCCGTGCCGAGGTCCTCGCCCGGAACGCCGATCAGCAGGTACGGCTCGCCCGCGGCGGTGTGGCCGGCGGCGACGGAGTGGCCGAAGCGGTCGCCCGCCTCGGACGCCGAGCCCTTGATGACGCCGATGTCGCCGAGGCCCTGGACGTAGTCGACGGCGGCCTGGCCGGTGCCGATGCCGCCCTTGGCGCCGTACAGGATCTGGACGGAGCCCGCGTCGGCGTGGGTGGTGGTGCCGACGGTGATGTCCTCGGCGGGGACGCCCACCACGAGGTCGGTGCAGCCGTCCTCGTTGTGGTCGAAGGTGGCGAGGGTCTCGCCGTACCAGTCGCTCGCCTCGGCGCCGCCGGGCACGTACGCCTGGTCCTGGTTCAGCTCGACGGTGCCCTTGCCGCCGCCGTAGACGACGCGTACGACACCGGCGTTGGCGTCCGTGCCGACCGTGGCCCGCGGGTCGCCGATGGCGATGTCCTCGGCGCCGTCGCAGTTGAAGTCGGTGAAGCGCGGCGCGGCGACCTTGGCGTCGATCCAGGCGCGCAGGTCGTCGACGCGGGTGTCGAGGGCCGCGGTGCTGGTGACGGCCGCGTCGATGCCGAAGCAGCCCGCCTGCGCGGAGCGGCTGTTGACGGCGACCAGCTGCGCCTGGCCGTTGACGACGCGCAGCGCGGGTCCGCCGGTGTCGCCCTTGCAGACGGCCACGCCGTCCTTGCCGGTCAGGTTGACGTCGCTCGCGGTCACCGCGTCGACGGTGAAGGTGCCGCTGTGCAGCTTGAGCGGCGCCCACTCGGTCTTCGTACGGCCGTAGCCGGCGACCTTCAGCTCCTCGCCGACGGCGGCCGGGGTGGCGCTGACCGCGACGGGCGTGATCGTGGTGACGGGGCGGTTCAGACGGACGAGCGCCGCGTCGCGGGACGGGTGCGCGACGACCTCGACGACGTTGCGCACCACGCCGGCGGTGGTGGTGAGGTCCGTACGGCCGATGGTCGCCGTCGTCTTCAGCTTGGGGGAGCCGGCGGGGACGGCGAGGCTCACGGCCGGGTCGTCGGCGAAGCAGCTGGCCGCGGTGAGGATCCACTCGCGGTCCACGAGGGCGCCGGAGCAGGCGCGCTCGCCGTTGCCGATGTCGAGCCGCGCGGTGAACGCGAGCGAGCCCTCCGCCTCGGCGGTGCCGGTCACGGCGGTGGCCGGAACGCACAGGGGTGCCGCGATCAGGGCCGCTGTCAGCGCGGCCAGCCCGGCGGAACGGGCGAGGTGTGCACGGTGCATGAACGTTTCCTTGTATGGGGGGGAGTCGAGCCTCCGGCGAGCCGGGCAGGGCGCGCCGGGGCCCATGGGGGGCTTACCGGCTGGTGATGATCTCCAGCAGCATGTGGTCGCGGCCCTGCGGGTCCGCGCTCTCGCCGACCGGCGTCCAGCTGTTCTTCGCGACCTCGAACGACTTCTCGGTGTTGTCGACCGACATGGTCACGTCGGTGTTGTAGTCGTTGCCCTTGATGCCGTACACGGCCGGGATCTCCAGGCTGAGGTAGCCCTGGTTGCCCGTGACGCGGAAGCAGATCTTGTCCTTGCTGCGCGCCCACACCTCGAGGAGGGACGGGTCGCCGCAGGTGGCGAGGACGATGTGGCCGTCGCCGCGCTTCAGCTTGATGCCCTGCTCGGCGAGGATCTTGTCGGCCTGCGGGTAGTTGAAGTCCTCCACCGCGTAACCGGGCGCCTCGTCGGCGACCGGCGCGACGGACGGGGCGGTGCCGGCACCGGTGGCGCCGGCGGTGGTGACGGCCAGCGCGGCGGCACCGGCGACGGCACCCGCGACGAGCAGGCGAGAGATGAACTTCATCAGGAGTCTCGTTTTCCTCTTTGGTCAGTTGAGTTCAATGAGATGAGAGAGGCGCGCGGAAACCGCGCGCGGATGTGCCGTGGTCAGGCACGGGGGCGGCCCGAAGGGCGGGGGCGCCGCATCCGGGGGCGCTGCGGAATGGCACTGATGGTTCGTCAACTCCCCCCGCGGCGAAGGCCGCACTCCGGTTCCCCAGTTCGGATCGGCTTGATCATAGTTACCGTCGCCCGTGACTGGCACAAGAGTTCGGAGTTGGGCCGGGACCCGCGCCCGGATGAGCCCGCGGCGCCGCTTTTGGCAGCGACGACGGGGTGCGGGGCGAGCGGGGGCGTCGTGGGGCGGGGCCGGTTTGTGGGGGGTGGGCCGGGCTGGCGGGGCGGTGCGGGGGCGTGGGTGGGTGACGTGTGCGACGTAGGAGGTCTGGGCGATGTACGCGGTGTGTGCGATGCGCGGGGCGTGTGCGGCGTACGCGGTGTGTGGGAGGTGCGGGGCGTGGGCGCCTCCGGAGACATCTGGAGTACGTACGCGAGTACGCCCGGAGCGCCTCCGGCATGCCCCGTGAGCGCCCCGAGTGCCCCGGCCTGACGCGTCCCGGAGGCGGAGCGGCCGCGAACACGTCAGGATCGCCCGTAGGGGACCGCGAACCGAGCCGACACGAGGAGGGCACCCATGGCGGGTGGCACCGGGCAGCACACCGACACCGACAGCGACACGGTCGACGTGGTCGTGGTCGGCATGGGCGTGGGCGGCGAACATGTCGCGGGCCGCCTGGCCGAGGCCGGGCTCGACGTCCTCGGCGTGGAGGCGGAGCTGGTCGGCGGCGAGTGCCCGTACTGGGCCTGCGTACCCAGCAAGATCATGATCCGGGCCGGCAACCTCCTCGCGGAGGCCCGACGCGTCCCCGGCATGGCCGGCCGCACGGAGGTGACCCCCGACTTCGGGACTGTCGCCGCCCGCATCCGCGACGAGGCCACCGACGACTGGGACGACAAGGCCGCCGTCGACCGCTTCACCGGCAAGGGCGGCCGGTTCCTGCGCGGCCGCGCACGCCTCACCGGCCCCCGGCGCGTCGAGGTCGACGGGCGGGCCTTCACCGCGCGGCGGGGCGTCGTCCTCGCCTCCGGCAGCCGCCCGCAGATCCCGCCCGTGCCGGGCCTCGCCGACGTGCCGTACTGGACGAACCGCGACGCCGTCTCGGCGAAGGAGGCCCCGCCCTCGCTGCTCGTCCTCGGCGGCGGGCCCATCGGCGCCGAACTGGCGCAGGCGTACGCCAGGTTCGGCACCGCCGTCACCGTCGTGGAGGCGGCCGAGCGGCTGCTGCCCTCGGAGGAGCCCGAGGCGGCCGCGCTCGTCGCGGAGGTGTTCCGGCGGGAGGGCATCGACGTACGGGCGGGTGCGCGGGCCGTGGGCGTACGGCACGAGGCGGGGACGTTCCGCGTCACCCTGGACGGCGGCGAGGAACTGACCGCCCGGCACCTGCTCGTCGCGACGGGCCGGCGCGCCGCCCTCGCGGGTCTGGGCGTCGAGCACATCGGCCTCGACCCGGACGCCAAGGCGCTTCACGTGGACGGCCGGATGCGCGCGGCGGACGGGGCCTGGGCGGTCGGTGACGTCACGGGACATGGGGCGTTCACCCATGTGGCGATGTACCAGGGGGAGCTGGCCGCCCGCGACATCCTGGGCGAGCCGGGCCCGGACGCCGACTACCGGGCGCTGCCCCGCGTCACGTTCACCGACCCCGAGGTCGGCGCGGTCGGCCTCACCGAGCACGCCGCCCGCGAGCAGGGCATCCGGACGCGCACGGGGCTGGCCCAGGTGCCCTCGTCGACGCGCGGCTGGATCCACAAGGCGGGCAACGACGGGCTGATCAAACTGGTCGCCGACGCCGACCGGGACGTCCTCGTCGGAGCCACGTCCGCCGGGCCGATGGGCGGTGAGGTGCTGTACGGCCTGGCGGTCGCCGTCCACGCGGAGGTCCCGCTGGCCCGGCTGCGGCACATGATGTTCGCGTACCCGACCTTCCACCGGACGGTGGAGCAGGCACTCCAGGACCTGGGCTGACCCGTAGGGCCCCGCACCATGGGCCGGGCGCCCATGTGGCACGGCCCCATGGCGGCCGAGATCATAGGCCTCGGGCCCAGGTGGGGCCCGTCCCCATGGGGGCCGTCCCCATGGGGGCCGCACCCATGGGGCCGCCACCCATGGGCCCCCGCCCCATGGGTCACCCGGCCCGGGCACCCCGCGCCCCGCAGGGGCAGGCAACACCGAAGCGGCCGCCGCTCCCCGTGAGGTGCGGCGGCCGCCGGTTCAGCCGGGAGGGCCGTCGGTCACTCGACGATCTTCAGCAGCTTGTTGGCCGTGCCCGTGCTCGGGTTGGTGATCTTGTCGGGCGTGGCGCCGTCGGTCAGGGCCTTGGCGACCTGGTCGGGGGTGGCGTCCTTGTGGCCGGCGAGGTAGACCGCGGCGGCGCCGACGACGTGCGGGGTCGCCATCGACGTACCGGATATGGTCTTGGTGCCCTCGTCGCCGTCGTTCCAGGTCGAGGTGATGTCGGAGCCGGGGGCGTAGATGTCCACGACCTCGCCGAAGTTCGAGAACTCCGACTGGCCGTCCTCCTTGGTGGAGGAGGCGACCGTGATGGCCTCCTTCACCCGGGCGGGGGAGACCTGGCCCGCGTCGCTGGACTCGTTGCCCGCCGCGACACCGAAGGTGATGCCGGCCGCGATGGCCTTGCGGACGGCCTCGTCGATGGCCTCGTCGGCGCCGCCGCCGAGGCTCATGTTGGCGACGGACGGACCCTGGTGGTTCTTGGTGACCCAGTCGATGCCCGCGACGACCTGCTCGGTGGTGCCCGAGCCGTTGTCGTCGAGCACCCGCACGGCGACGATCTTGGCCTTCTTGGCGACGCCGTGCGCGGCGCCCGCGATGGTGCCGGCGACGTGCGTGCCGTGGCCGTTGCCGTCGTCGGCGGACTCGTCGTTGTCCACGGCGTCGAAGCCGTGCGTGGCGCGGCCCTCGAAGTCCTTGTGGGTGACGCGCACACCGGTGTCGATGACGTAGGCCGTCACACCCTCGCCCGCGCTGTCCGGGTAGGTGTACTTCTGGTCGCCCGCCGTGTCGGCCTGGTCGGTCCGGTCCAGGCCCCAGGACGGCGGGTTGTCCTGGGTGGCGCTGATCTTGAACTTCTTGTTCTGCACGACCTTGGCGACGGCCGGGTCGGCGGCCAGGCGCTTGGCCTCCGTCTCGGACAGACCGCTGGCGGAGAAGCCGTTGAAGGCCGAGGTGTAGTTGCGCTGCAGCTTGCCGCCGTACTCCTGGGCGAGGTCCTTCTTGTCGGCCTTCTCGTCCAGGATGACGATGTAGCTTCCGGCGACCGCCGTCTCGGCGTTGGCGCCGTAGATCTTGCCCTCGGCGGGAGCGGCGGCTCCCGCGAAGGACGTGCCGAACAGCGTGACGCCCGCTGCGGCGGCGACGGCGGTGATGGCGGCGGTGAGCTTGGTCCGGCTCGCGCGCTTGTGAGTTGCCATGAAGAGGGGACTCCTCGTCAGCTTCTGTGGGGGGTTGGCCCCGTGGACGGAAGAACTCCCGGGGCTGGCTCGAAACCCTGACCGATTGACGCGCGCAGATCAAGGGTTCGGTGCAGCTGTGACTTACACAACGGACTTGCGAAAGTGGATTCCGGCCATGCGGCGAGGCCTTATCCGGCCGGTCCGCGTTACCGGAATCGAAGCGCTTCGCCGCAGTTCAGAGGGGTGTGACGCGTCCCGTCGGCCTGCGCTTCACCCACTCCGCGCCAGGGCCCGCCGGAACGAGATGGCCTGAAAGAAACCAAGACTCAGAAGCGAATGCAAAGGAGATGTGCAAACACTCCACACCAACACCCCATGCAGGGGCCATGGATATGTGCATGCGTACACCTGCCCCACACAAATCCCCTCAAGCACCCGTCGTCCGCCCACATGACACCGGGACGGCGAACCCGGCGGTGGCAGCGACATCCCCACAGCGCCGCCACGCCTCCGCCGTCCCGCCCCGACGCCCCGTCACCTCGCCTGCCAACCACTGCTTGTTGGCCCGCCCCGCAGGACGGACGCCCCCACGACGGCGCGATCGGGGCGGGGCGGGCGCAAGTCACCAAAGCGCGGCAGCGGTGAAGACGCGGCCGACGGGCGGGGCTCACTCGTATCGCAGCCGCAGCGACTCCCGCTCGGCCTCCTCGATCTGCTCGACGGTCAGGCCGGGCAGGTCCAGCTGGGCCAGCGTGACCTCGGCGCTGGTGGGCTGGGCGTCGGCGGGCAGCCACTGCTCGGGCTGCCAGGCGTTGGCGCGCATCAGCGACTTCGGGCAGTGCGGGTAGACCTCCTCGGCCTGGACCACGAGGGCGGTGACCGGCGGTTTGCCCACGGGCGTGAGCCGGGCGAGCAGCTCCGGGCGGGCGGATACGCACGCGCGGCCGTTGACGCGCAGGGTGGTCGGGCGGCCCGGAATGAGGAACAGCAGGCCGACCCGACCGGTCCGCAGCACGTTGTGCAGGGTGTCGAGGCGCTTGTTGCCCGTCGCGTCGGGAATCACGAGCGTCCGCTCGTCCAGCACCGAGACGAACCCGGCCGGTCCGCCGCGCGGCGTCACGTCCGCCCGGCCCTCGGCGTCCGCGCTGCCGATGAACACCAGCGAGGAGCAGCCGATCAGGGCCCGCGTCTCGTCGGTCAGGCGGTCGGTCTCCTTGCGGAGCGCGTGCGGGCTGGGCTGCGGGTAGTGCTCGCGCAGTTGGTCCGCGCTGGTGAGGGCGTCCGCCCGGAGGGAGGCGAAGAGAGAGCCGTCGTTCCCCGTATCGATGATCATGTGCATGACCCTAGAAGAGGGGCCGGGCCCCGTGGGCAAACCGGCGTGTGATCTCGCCCGCGCCCGACCGCCCCGACCGCCGGCGGCCCTTGAGATCCCCGGCGTCCCGCGGCGGGAAGCACGGCACCGCTGCCCAGACCGTCGTCCGGAGCGGACCACGGCGACCGTGGACGTCGCGGCAGGGCTTGACCCGTAGCAGGGAGAGCCCCTTTCGGTATCCCGTTACCAGCCCCGACGCGGCGGTCTCGGCGAGGACTGCCGACGTGCGCGGCAGCAGGGCATCGAGCGTGTCCGGCGCCGCCGCCCCGTTGCCGTCGGTCCTGGCTGTGAGCAGAACCGGGCCCGGCTCGTTGTCGGTGGCGTGTGTTTCACTCTCTGGCCATGGGCGAACAGGAACTGCTCGAAGCCGTCGCCGCCGTGGCCCGGCCGGGCGGCCGGGAACTGGTGTGCGGCCGTCCCGGGCACCAGGCCGGGCACGTGTGCCTCACGGTCCCCGGCACCGTCGACCTGTCCGTCCTCCTGAAGGAGTTCAACCGCCGGCACGGGCAGCTGCGCAACCTGGCCATGGGCGGTTACATCGACCCGACGGTGACCGAGCGGACCGGCCTGCCGCTCCTTGCCCCCTTCGCCGGGGAGCTGGTCGAGATGCGCGCATGGGCGTCCGGCAGTCGGTGGATCGGCTGCGGTGCGGTCCGTGCCGGGGACGGCGAACAGCTGGTGGTGCTGGTGGCGGAGCGGGCCGCACCATCGCCGGACGCGCCCCCGGAGGGGGATCCCTGGGCGGACTCGGTCATCCGTGTCCCAGCACAGGAGGCGCGGGACGCCGCGCGGCCCGGGACGCGGACCGCGGCCGAAGCGGGGAGGGAACTGCCCGAAGACCCCTGCACCTGGGCTCAGCGGGTGATCGAGCTGACCGGGTGGAAGCCGCTCGGCATCTCCGCCGACTGGCCGGCGATCGAGGAAGAGCTCGGGGTGCCGCTGCCGGCGGACTACAAGAAGCTCTACGAGGCGTTCGGCGGGGGCGTCTTCAGCGAGTCCGTCTACTTTCTGGGGCGCGACGAGGGCATCTCCTTCGACCTCCTGACACAGTGGCGGGTCGCCGTGTCGGTCGACCGGGACAGCGGGCTGGGAAGCGTCTCCGCCCTCGATCCCTACGGGGTGTACGCGCCGGGCGGCAAGGGGCTGGTCGCATGGGGCTCCACCGAGTGGGCCGACGAGTACTGCTGGCTGATCGACGCCAGGCGGCCGGGCGAGTACCCCGTCCTCGCGCGGTCCCATGACGGCGGCCCGTGGCACTGGTACGACATGTCCACCTCCGAGTTCCTCTACCGCGTCCTCGCCGATGCGGCGTTCCAGCCTTTCGGGATCGCCCAGTACGACCTCGGCGCGACGTTCGAACCCGGCTCCGGCGCCCCCGCCGACGACCGGCAACCCTGACGGGAGGCCCGCCGCCTCACGTGTAGGACGCGCGACAGTGCCGCCGCTCCTCACCTCCCGCCCGGCTGGCGTAGGGGGCCGGGAACAACGTGGCGGTGCCCCCGCGACGTACGCCCGCGCTGACGGGTCCGGCCATACGTCCCGCTGCCACGGAGGATTGGCCAGGGCCAAGGCCGCCGGGACGGGCTGGACTCGGACGTTCGCCAGGCATCGGCTGTTCACTGTCGCGGGTGGAGGGTGGCGGCAGCCCGCGGAACAGTGCCCTGGCCTTTCCTCACAGCAGCATGCTGGTGGCCGCATGGCCGTACGGCGGCCGGGAGAGCGGTCACCCCTTCAGGGGATCCTGGGTCTGAGCTGTGGCTTCGTCGGCCGACGCAGCGGGCGGCTACTCGACCGCAGGGCGCCGGCGTCGACCGCGTCAGCCAACCCCTGCCAGTCGACGATCTTCGCCATCCCCACCCGCGCACCGCCCAGCATCCGCCATGCTGTCTTCTCTGATCAGAGAACGTCCGGGGGGACCATGCGCATCCGTACTGCTGCTGTACCCGTAGTCCTGCTCGTCGCTGCCTCCGCCACCGCCTGCGGTGGCAGCGGTGAACCCAAGGTGACCGTCACTGTCACGCAGACCGTCACCGCCACACCTGGCCCGCGAGCCGCATCCGCCGAACCCGACGGCGTTCTGAAGATGGGGGCCAAGAAGGACGTTGTCGACGCGGAGAACGACATCCGCATCACCGTTCAGGCACTCGCCTACCAACAGCCGTACAAGGGCCCCCAGCCCCAGCCCCCAGAGGACTTCCAGGGCGGCGATACCTGGGCGACGGCGGACATCAAGGTCTGCAACATCAAGGGCTCCAACGTCTCCGTCAGCCAGTTCCCCTGGTCACTCGCCTACAGCGATGGCACCAGTATCGACATCACGGGATCCACAGGCGGCGACATGCCGAAGCCCGAGTTCCCGATGGACAAGACTCTTAAGCCAGGACGGTGCGCGCGCGGCTTGATCGCCTTCCCGGTGCCCGGTGACAAGCACCCTGAGCATCTCGTGTACGAGCCCGAGGGGTCCGAGCCGACCGAATGGGCCATCCCCAAGGGATAGGGGGAGGTGGCGCTCGTAACCGGCAACCGGCGTCGCCGCACAGAGAGGCGCTCACCACCCCGAGCAGGCGGCGCCGATCCTCGACGGGATACGGCACCGGCCGTGCGGCGGCATGCGGCTGCACGCCATCCTCGCCACGCAGTACCGCTGCGGTCTGTTGCGACCCGACGCCATGCGGGTGGAGGACGTCACGCTGCCCGAGCCCGGTGCCGAGGACCAGGGGTGCGAACTGCTGAACCACACGGCGGCCCCTGAGGACAAGCAGTGGACGGACTCGGGGGAGACCAGGAGCGGCGCGATCTGACCCCGCGACGCGAAGACTTCGACACGTATGCGACACGGCCACCCGCGAAAACCCGGTGACAGCCGGACGGCCCCGGACCCGCCCTTGATCATCGAGAGGGCGTCCGGGGCTTCGTCGCGTCGCTTGAGAAGCGGTCCTGACCAGCGAAAAGCCCTCCCCAAGGGGAGGGCGGAGACTGGCGCCCCCGGCAGGACTCGAACCTGCGGCCAAGTGCTTAGAAGGCACTGAATGAGATTACCGGTGTACGGCCTCTGACCTCGGGCTCTTCGGTTGACGCCTGTGGACCTGCGGCGCCTTCGACACGCATTCGACAGAGGGATGGACGGCGCATGCCGGCTGGAGCCGCCCACCCCGGGTGTCCGCCTGAGCATGCTCGCTCCGGGCCGTCTCTTCTGGATCTTGTCGGATGGGTCCGCGATATCCGGTGCCGTGCCTCGCAAGACGGAGGACGCCCGTCTGTCAGGCGCACTGGGGTACCCCGACAACGCTGCGAGGTCCGGTGCCAGGCGGCGCGAACCTGGCAGGATCCCGAGATGGCCCAGTCAACTGGTCGGCATATGTGAGCAAAGTGATCCCCGCACACGAGCATGTGAGAGAACTCAGTCCCGGGCCGTGGTCAGAGGAGTTTGTAACGCGCACAGGTCGGCCCGTATCCCGCCTGCCGGGATAGCTCGTCGGTGAGGGGACGCCCGCACTCCTGGCATGTTGAGGAGGGCCCCTCACTGATCGGCTGGCACGACCGGGACGGTGACAGGCTGCGGTCCTTCGGCCGGCCGTGGTCGAGGGTGGAAGAGACCAGGGTGGAGATAGCGACGGTCGCGAAGGTCGTGGCGATCGGCCCGAGGTACGGGCGAGCCGCCGCAGCGGCTTTCACGGCCTGTGCGCGGACGCGGGCGGCGGTGGTTTGCAGGCGGGATTCCCGCTCCTGCTGGCCACCGTCAGACGCGTCGGCAGGGGTGGTCTGGGGTATCCATCGCCGGTGCGGGGATTTGTCATCCATGGTGTGACCCTTCATGTCCTGAGGATTGGTCAGACACATTGTGAGGCTCCCCACACGGAACGTGCTGGACTTTTGGAATCCGGGCGATACCAGAGCTGGGCCTCAACAAGACCTAAAGAGACGGCCCAGGAGCCTGCCGCTCGTACCTAGGCGCAACCACCGTGCGGGCCGTCACGGTCACCACTGTCGGCATGCTGGTGACAAGTTGGTACATCCGACGTCGAAGGTGAGTGTGGCACCGGAAACTATGCTTTTCGCGACTCGGCAGACCGGTAAGGACGATTGATCGGAATCTCGTAGACGATCTCGCAGTGGGCGGCGGGCACCACGATGTCCGCCGTCTCCACGGGCCGTCCCTGGTCGCTGTAGTACGTCCGGCGGATGTGGGTGACGAGCGCGGACTTCTGGATGCCCAGAAGTGACGCCTCCTCGGCGGTCGCCTGCCTCGGCTCCGGTTGCTCCACGGCGTGGCTGACGGTGATGCCGATCGCGGCCATGCGGTTCACGACACCGGCCCCGGCGTGCGGCCCGCCCTCGGGGAGGACGACGAGCGTGCCGCCGGTGAGGTCGTACGGCTCCCAACTGGTCGACAGCTGCATGGGCCTGCCGTCGGCCAGGAACTCGTACGCCGTGCGGACGCACAGGTCTCCCTCGGCGATGCCGAGCCGTACCGCGATGTCCGCGGGCGCCGGCACCTTGGCGTCAGTCCGGCTCTCCCAGTCCCCTCGCTTGCCCAGGGCCTTCATGTCCGCCCGGAACGGCGACCCGTCGGGACGCTCGCGCGCGGCCGACCGCACCATGCGCACGCGCTGCCGGGGCTCGGCGACGTACGTGCCCGAACCGGCGCGGCCCTCCAGCACTCCCTGGGAGATCAACAGCTCCTGAGCGCGCCGGACCACGTTCTCACCGACCCCGCACTCCTGACCGATCTGGGCGCGGGACGGCAGGCGGTCCCCCGGCTCCCATACGTGCTCCGCGATCCGCCGCCGAAGCTCGTCAGCGACGCGGAGATAGGGCGGCTGCTCAGGCATATGGAAAATCTAGTCCACTAGCTCTAATCTGGTTAACTAGCTTCACTGAAAGTGATCGCCGGTGACGGAGGCTGCCCTGTGCCCGCTTCGGGAGTTAGCGCGGCGGCCATCGCCGCCCGGCTGTCCGCCCTCGGGCTTCCCACCCGCGTGGAGGAGCACGACCGGCACACGACGGTCGAAGCGGAAGTGCCGGGATCGCCATCCGCCGACTTATGGCGGGAGGTCCTCGAAGTGGTGGCCGAGGCCGACCGGTTCGGACTCCTCGTCACCAGCCTGAACGACCGCACCCTCTGGGCGGTCGTACGCAAAGCGGTCCCCACGACGGGCGATGTCGGGGGACCGGGCCATCAGCGATAGGAGCTGAGCAGCGTGTTCAACCGTATCCGCCGTGCCGCCTCGCTCGCCAGAGCGCGGTACTTCCCCAAGGGCAGGCACCGCCGCCCCTTAACGCCCCACCGACCGCCGACGGCAACCGTGCCCCCGGAGTCCGCCACCAAGTCGACAACTCCTCCGCGCCGGGACGGCGGCCAGGGTCACCAGCACCCACTCGCCGGTGAGGAAGTCGCGCTCGTACGCCCGTACCTGCTGGCCTGGGAGGAGCGCGTACGGACCCGTTCAATGATCGTCGCTCCCCACCTGCCGGCTGACGCCTGCTCGACCCTTCTGGGGGCCCACGGATGAAGCCTCGCCGACAGCCTTACACCACCACCGTTGCCATCCCCTACCGATCCACCGCATGCCGGATCGGCACACACCGCACGTGCGCGGATGCTTCCCCGCTGTTGCCGTCGGTCGACATCCCCGTGGTGTACGAGACGTGCGGCTGCCTGTGCCACTCAACGCCCGACCGGTTCGCGTGCGCGGGAGTGGAACAGTGATCGACCGCACCTCCAGGAGAGCGCCGGCCGCCAGCATCGAGGTGTCCGCGGCCACGGTGCGGCGCGGTGACGTCATAGAACTCGGGGGACTGTTCTGCCGAGTGCAGGACCTCTTCCAACTGCCCCACGGCGCCAAGCAGCTGATCTTCGAGTCCGGCGAGCTGCTGACGATGCACGCGCGTACCCGGCTCGTCGCCGTCCGGATGGTGGGAAGGCGGTGACCGGGCCCGTGGCCTCGCGCCATCACGAGATTGCCGACGACCTCCGGAACCAGATCACGACCGGCCACATCAAGCCCGGTGAACGCCTACCGTCCGAGGCTGCCCTGGCGAGCGGATACAGGGTGAGCACGGTGACCCTGCGCCGCGCTCTCGCGGTCCTCCAGGGCGAAGGACTCGTCGAGAAGATCCACGGCAAGGGCAACTTCGTCCGTCGTCCACTTCGCAAGATCATGTACGTCGGGGGATGGGGGACGCTGGACCCGTGGACGGCCGCTGAAGCGGCCCTGCACGTCACCGTGCGCTGCGCCACGGTCCGGGCGCATGGAGACATGACGGCCCTGCTGAAGGTGCCGGCGGGAAGCCCCCTGGCAGAGTTCGTCTGCGTCAGCCACGAGGGGGACGCACCGCATGGACTGGCACGCATTTACATCCCGCAGGACCTGGCACCGGCCGGTGTACTCGACGACGAACCACTGCGCCGCGAGGCGGTCACGAGATTCGCCGTCCTCAGCCTGCCGCCGGCTGCTGTCCGGGAGACGGTTTGTGCTCGCCCACCGACACCGGTCGAAGTATCGACCCTCCGGACCAATTCCACCGCGCCGGTCCTCGCGATCACACGTGTGGCCACCGACTCCACCGGGCGGGTCGTCGAAGCCGCGTTCCTGGTGTTCCCGGGAGACCGCGTCGATGCCGTCTTCACCACCCACGCCATGACCGATGAGAGGCAGACGCGAGCATGACCACAGCGAACGAACTACGACTCCTCCCGTGGTCCGGCCCGGACGGCAAGCCCTGCTACCTGAGCACTGACGACAGGGACAGCTACATGTCCCGCCTGGCCGACAACATCGAAGCGGTCCAGCTGGGCACGGCAGCCGACCTGCTGAACGAGGCCGAGGAAACCCTCGGCGCCGGAGAGGCAGGCGCGGAAGCCCTGCGCCACCTGGCACAAGAACTGACCGCAACCCTGCGAGACGTACTCCGCGTCGCAACCAGCCGAGGACATCGCCTGGCTGTGAGCGAGCCGCACCACCTCTGACGGTCGGCGCACGGCGACGGCTGCAAGCCGACTTCTGTTCTACCTCAATGGGGAGAGGCGCCCAAGCCATGGCTTGGGCGCCTCTCTTCATGTCTCCTTACGGAGGAGCAGTGCCGCGACGCCGACCACAGGGCGCCGGGGGTAACCGTGACTGACCGCTTCACCCGGCCCGGTCGTGGCAAGAACCTCAGCCAACGACAGCCAGCCACGATGGCGGGCGCGCCGACCGATCAGGCGCGCGTGTGCCTCGCTGCACCCCCACCGGCCTCAGCCACGCTGCCGCGTTGTTGCCGGCCAGCCCCTCCGCGACGCGCGGAGGGGCACACGGCTCCGGAGGCCGCTTCATTCCTAGGCGTCCGTCCTGGTCAGAGCCATACGAAAGCGAGTATGACAAGTCCTCGTCCACGAATGGGCCACAGACTCGAAGACTGGCCTCTGGTGACTGACTGCACGATGAACCTTGCTTCTACTGCTACCTAGGCCTCATCACTTCATTGCCCTTCGTCTGGCAACCAGAGATCGGGTCCGAGACGGCGGAGGCGTTCTCGACGATCCTCATAACCGGGCATAGCTCGTTCGACCAGCCGCCAGAAATCCTTGCTGTGGTTACCTCGCTGTAGGTGGGCCAGTTCATGTACGAGCACGTAGTCGATCAGCGTGGGTGGCAGCTGCATGGTGGCCCAGTGAATGTTGACCCGGCCATCACGCGAGCAAGACCCCCACCGATAGCCCAGTGGCTGCACTCGCAGGCCGCTCATTTTTGCGCCCATTCGGGACGCCCAAGGTTCGATACGGCGGCCCAGCCAGGTCTCGCCTACACGGCGATACCAGCGAACCAACTCTCGGGCACCGTCGCCCTGCCCCAACTCCAGCCGACCACGGATCAGCCGTACCTCTTTTCCCGGTTCGACGATCCGCAGCCGATAGGACCGACCGAGGTAGGGGAAACCCTCCCCATCCACGTACTCCCTGGCAGGCCTACTCTCGCCGAGCTCTCGGCGCTCGGCGAGCTTGCCGTACAGCCAGGAGCGCTTGGCCTCGACCATTTTGATCAGTTCGCTGCGCGAGATCTGTGGCGGGGCGACCGCTGTAACCGAGGCGTCCCGCTCAACGGTGAGGCGCACGGTTGTACGACGGTCGCTGACCGACACGGCGATCTCAAGATCGCCGACACGCAACACTCTTGGGAAAGTGTTCACGGTCACCAGCATGCCAGGCTCAGTGCCGAGGGATACGCTGCCGGTTGTGCTTGATCACATCCAGGAGCTTGCCGGCGAGCTGGTCAAGCTGTTGATAGTCCCCTAGCTCATGCTGGTACAACAGGTTGAAGATGCCGAGCCGGAAATCCTCTTGGTCTACTCGTTTCATCCAGAAGTCGCGGCGGTGGATGGTCTGCGTCGCCGCCTGGTGGACCTGACGTGCGGCGCTGACGTAACGCCGATCCTGCGCCTCTTCAGCCGAGGTGGCCAGCTCGCTCAAAATTAGGCCGTACAGCCTAGATTCAACTTCACTGAGGCCATGAGGGTTCTCCTGCGGCTTCTCTGTGATCTCGGTAAGTAGGTTGCGCAGGGCCAGCGCCTGCTGATCCCAGTCGTCCTTGAGTTCGATGAGTATCTGCTCTAGACGCTCGCTCAGCAGCTGGTAGCGTGCTGGGTCCTCACCGCGGTGCACAATAATGTGGTGCCGAATGGCGTGCTCCATCTCATTGGCCTTCGCCCGAGAGCCGCCGGTCATTGCTTCGACCCGCTCCGCAAAATTCGACGCTGTCAACGCGATGGGTGGGAGCTGCTGTTCTATGCCTAGCGAGGTGATGTGCTCATCAATCAGTTCCCGGATCTTCGCTCCATAGGCTCCGGGGTCGAAATGGCCGTCATCGACCCGGTAGCGCCGCGTTGCGGTGACTTTGATGACCATGAACCGCTTCAAATCTGGCAGATACGGCTTTGCTGCAGGATCAGGCAGCACAGTGTTGACTGTCTTGGCGAACCGGGTCAGTTCAGCGTTGAACCGGTCCCGCATTTCGGGATCGACCAATTCCTGAACGCAGCGCTCAATGTCCTCAGGGTCTCGGAATATAATCCGCAGCCGCTGGCATTGAGGGTTTAGTTTATTAATTTCGGTGCGAACGTCTCGCAAGGCCTCTGCCACGTCGGCACTATCGTCGGCCTCGAAATCTTCGGAGGCAAAGATTCGCAGGGCTTCGACCAAGTTCTGCGCCACGCCACGGTAGTCGACGACCCAGCCGCACTCTTTGCGGTCGGCGGTGCGGTTGACCCTGGCCACCGCTTGGAGCAGATCGTGTTCGGCGAGCTTCCGGTCAAGGTACATGACCTGTTCAATTGGCGCATCAAACCCTGTGAGAAGCATCGACTTCACGATAATGAAGCCGATGTCGTTCTCTCCAAAAGGTCGGACGAAGCCCTCAATTCGAGCTTTCTGCTTGTTTTCGTCCGTCCACTCGGCGTACCGGTGCTCGTCTTCAGCATCTCCCTTGGAGATTACCGGGACAAAGTCCATCCGCTTGAGCAAGTCTAGGTGAGCGTGCGCCCTCACCAACCGCGCCTGAGTGGGGCGCAGCTCTTCGGCCGACCTGCGAAGCACAGCCCCAGAAAGTTTCCCCGCCGCGGCTACGAGCTCGTCGCGGGCGGCGATTAGCGCCTCGCGGTAGCGCAGGGTGGCGTCCCGATCGCGCGCTACTACCTGCGCCTTGAAGCCCTCGGCCAACACCTTGTCCACGTAGTGCCGCAGCATGTGCTTCGCTTTGACGTCGATGAGCCGCTGTGCGGCAGAGACCTGCCCCTTGGTTGCCCAACGCCGCTGGAGCTGCTCGCGTTCTTCGTCGGTGAGGTCCTCGAACTCATCCTCGAAGATGTCGTCCAGGTCCTGGCCGTCCTGAACCGCGCCCTTGACCTTGATCCCCTCGTACAAGATTGGGACGATTACTCCGTCGTCCTCAGCCTCCCTAAGCCGGTACTTGTCGATGAACGGGCCGAACAGATCGACGCTGGTCTTCCGTAGGCCTTTCCTAGTCATGATCGGCGTGCCGGTGAAGCCGATTCTGGCCGCGTTGGGCAGCGCCTCACGCAGATTGGCGCCTAGGGAGGCAGTGTGTGAACGATGTGCCTCGTCGATCAGGACTACGATCGACTCATCGGCATTGACCTCACCTAGGGCGGTCCGCGCCGTCAGTGCCGCGCCATTGGCAGCACCGTCCTGGTTCTTCTGGATCATTACGAACACCAGGCCCGGCCCGTGCCGGCCAAGAATGGTCCTGGCGCGGGCTGCCGACTTTGCGGTGTGCACCTTCTCGCCGCTGAGATGCATGGTCGCGCTTAGCTGGTCCTGCAGCTGAGTACGGTCGGTCACCACGACGACCTTGGCGTTGGCCAGGTCGTCGCACGAGCGCAGCCTGCGTACAAGGAACGTCATGGTAAGGCTTTTGCCTGAACCCTGGGTGTGCCAGATAATTCCGCCTCGCCGATCTGCGACTCCGTCCTGCCTGCGGGTCTTGCCCGTCCGCAGGCGGTGAATGGTCTTCTCCACGGCCCGGAACTGCTGGTAGCGCGGCGCAACCTTGACAGTTCTTCCCTCATCGGTGGCCATGAACGTGACGTAGTCATGCACAATTACTAGCAGTGCGGCTGGTTCAAACACGCCGGCGACGAGGATTTCCTGTCGACTGAGCTGCTCGGCCGTCTTGCCCAGCCGCATGCCGAGCATGTCCAGAGTCAAGGGATAAGGATCGCGCCACGGTACGTAATGTTCGTAGTCTGCGGTGAATGTCCCAAGCCTGGCGTCTTCGCCGCTGGTCACGGCCGTGAGTTGCACGGTATGGAAGAGCTTTTGGTTCCCTGTACGGCGCTCGCTCTCTACCTGCTCGGCGTACTTGCGGAGCTGTCCAACCGCCTTAGCCAGGGTGCTGGTCCTAGGCTCTTTGCACTCAACTACCACCAGCGGGATGCCGTTCACGAACAGCACCACGTCTGGAACGATTTGCTCGTGTCCGCCGAGGATTTCTACGCGGAACTGGTTGACCACAGTGAACTCGTTGTTCGCCGGGTTCTTCCAGTCGACGAAGTGCACCACTTGAGTCTTGCCGCCGTCCCAGTCGGGCAGCCCCTCCACCGGGACCCCTTCGATCAGCAGCTTGGTGGCCTCCTGGTTGGCCTCTAGCAGGCTATGCGTAGAAATTCGGGACAGTGCATTGATCACCGAGCTGATCCGGGCATCATCCAGCCACTGTGCACCGTGCTGGTCCCGATTGATCCGACTGAGCGCGGTTCGTAGCTTGTTCTCAAGCAGCACTTCGTGGAAGCTGTTCCGCCCTGACCTTGCGGGGTGCCGCGGGAGCACCGCCTCGACGGGAGCGCCCTCCAAATGGTCCCAACCCATCCCCTTGAGCTGTTCGACCAGAGGACGTTCAACCAACGTGTACTCCAGCTCACTCACTGCGCTCCCACCCCGATCTTCCCCGACCATCACTACCAGGCCCCCCAGGCAGGCAGTCTTAAGTGTTCATTTAGGTGCAGTTCCGGCTCACTCGGCTCAGATAGAGCCTATAGGCGTGTCACTACGGATTCCGCATCCGAAACCCTCACGCGGCCTGCTAGTAGATCCTCCGTGAGTCCCTGTTTGAGCTGAAGCAACTTTTTTAGCTCCGCGTCCAGGCCGTCCGAAAGATTTTCGCACTCCTCCAGGGCATTTACGATTTTTTGCTGCTGTGCCATATCAGTTGGCAACTCAATGCATGTTCGCCGAAGGTTGGTTGGGTTGATGTTCACTTGGTGAACTCCTGGTGTCGCCAATCTGCGGATCCGCTGCTGAATGGCAGGATGATTTAGCCAGCGTACTAGGTATTCAGGAAGGATCCTTTTTCTGTTCACGTTGAGGCGGACTAGGTAAGACGCGAAAGTAGCTTCAGGCAACTCATTCCGCCAGATAGACGTCCGCCCTACTTGGTCGAAACTGTTGGTCCGATTGAATAGGACATCTCGATCACGAAGGTGTAGATGTCTTGGGACTGGTTCGTTCGCGTATTTTACTTCGTGTAGTTTGATGCGTCCGCTTGCTAGATTGTTCATTCGCAGGGTAGGTACCCCTCCTTCTTCGATACTAAGCGAAGTCGAAATGCCATATTCGGCAGAAGGTACCACTTCGGCTAGTGGAATGAGCTCCCAATCTGTGCTAGGGAGTGAGGCATTTGGTTGTACTGGAATCAAGCTCGCGGCAAGGGATGTAGAAAGTGTCCTGCTCTTATCAGTAGCCTTCTTGGCTTGATGGATCCGGAAATCAAGGGCATCGAGGATCTCTATGATTCGCTCCTGCTCCTCGCGGAGCGGGAGGTTAACCTTGATTCGTCCGAAATCTCTGTACCGAACTGCTCCGCGCCTGTCGACGGAGGCCTGCTCGTGTACGCCGTATGCCGATACCAGCTCGGGTGACTTCAGCACGCGGAAAAGATATTGGGGAAGAACTTCCTCTGTGCACGAGAAAACAGTGTAGATGGGGCTCACGCACGCCACATCGAAACTCGCCTGAAGGCCGATTGATCCCTCGGCTAGATGATTGGTCGCATAAGCGAACCAGTTGGCGTGTACTACCTTGTAGTCTGAGATGTCTTCGCTGTAGATTTTACGGCCTTTAAAGTACTCATCCGAGGGAACCAGGCCGTGATACTTGGTCGAGGAGAGAACTGGAATCTGGCGGAGGGCGCCGACCCTGTTATTTCGTTCGACTGTGATTTCTCGCAGCGAGAACTGCCGCCAGCCTCCAGGTAGATTATTCATACCCAAGCTCCTTCAGACGGGACGCAATCTGCTTCGCGGCTGCTTCACGCTGGGCTTCTAGCTGACGCAATGTGACGGCGTACTTGTCGGCCCAGGTGTGGAATGCGGATTCCAAGAGGCGGCGGGCAGCGGCGATGCGGGAGTCGAGGCGGGTTGTAAGTTGGGTCCGAAGGACTGCGAGCACCAGGTCGCGACTCTGCTTGCTGTCCAGGCTCAGGGCTGCCATGCGTAGCCGGGGCATGAAGTCGCCTTCCAACCCACTGACCTTTTTGCGAGCGGCTGTAACGTCAGACTTGAGCTTCTTAAGCTCGTCGGCCGACATCTGAGCTTCCGATGCTTCGGCGTCTTCCTCTTCGTCTTCGCTCGGTTTGGTCGTGACCGCTTTGTATTCGGCGTTCAGTTCGGCGTATCGCGCCTCGGCCTTCTCTAGCTCGGCCACATAGTCGGGGATGAGTGCCGGGACGACACGGTGGTTGCGCGCTTTACGCTTCTCGGCAGCGATCTTCTGCTTGTCCCAGTATTCGGCTTCTTCTTCATCTAGCATGAATGCCGACTCGACTGTGGTGATCCAGCCCTCGACCACGCCCTCGAATCCGCGTGTGGCGAGGGTCTTAATGTCGTACTGCGTCTCGTCCCACCATGCCGCGACCACGCCGGCCAGCTCGAATTGGTCCAACATGCCTAGTGGGCGCAGCTCGTTCACAAACGATGCCAACAGGTCGGCCCGGATTTCCATCACTGTTCGAGAGGCGGGCAACTCGACTAGGCGCTTACTGTGCCGCTCCCACCAGTAGGCAAACGCGTCGCGTAGTCGCGTCTCGGCGGGCTCGGCGAAAGCAGGAAGACGTTTCGCCGTTTGCTGCCAACCTTCTGAGAGGAAGGCGTAGTAATTAGCGTCCTGCTCCGCGAACAGGGTAGCGGGGTCGATACCGAATGCCTGGAAAAGGCTGGCTTTAGCGTCCACCTCGGCTTTGGGAACGCCCCCATGGAGGTGGGCGCGGACGTCCTGGGGTTCGGGAGGCGGAGTGTTGTCGACGTAGCGCCGAATATTGAGATTGAAGTCGTTTTCCCGCAACTCGGCAACGTCCACGACGCGGGAGAAATCAGCGATGTCGCGGTAATCCCGGTAGGCAGAGATAATCTTTTCAGCGTGCTGTGGGCTGAGGTAGTTCTGCGCGCGGCCGGCGGTAAACTCGCGGTCGGCGTTGATAAACAGCACCTTGCCGCGTCGCTCCTTGGGCCGAGGCTCCGTGCCTCGCAAGATGAGGATACAGGCGGGGATGCCAGTTCCGTAGAAGAGATTCGGCGCTAGGCCGATTACCGCTTCCAGCCGGTCGTCCTTGATAATGCCTTCGCGGATTTCCTTTTCTTTGCCGCCACGGAACAGCACGCCGTGAGGCATGACGGTAGCGCCAACCCCGTCGGGTGTGAGTACGGCGAGCACGTGCTGAGCGAACATTAGGTCCGCCTTTTTACCGGTCTCTGGAGCGAGTCCGTATGTGAATCGCTCAATATGCTCCATGCCAGCGAGGGAGTAGTTCTGCGAGAACGGCGGATTGGTCAAAACCCGGTGGAAGCGCATCAACTCGCCATTTTCCTTGTGTAGCGGATTGGCGAGGGTGTCGTCGTTCTCCAAGCTTGCGTTGAGTACGCCATGCAGGATCATGTTCATCTTCGAGACGGCCCAGGTGCCGCCGTTGTACTCCTGGCCGGCCAGAGTCAGGTCACGGTGATCAAGCCCGCGCTCCTCGATGTACTCCTTAGCGTGAATTAGCATGCCGCCCGAGCCTGAGCAAGGGTCATAGACACGCATCCCAGGTTCTGGCTTGACAAGGCGGACCATCATACGGACAACGCCACGTGGTGTGTAAAATTCACCGCCCTTCTTGCCCGCAGAGTCTGCGAACTCGCCAATGAGGTACTCGTATGCTGCACCCAACAGGTCGGGGAACTCGAAGTCGTCGTTGCGGAGTCGATAGCGGTCGAAGTGGTCGATGAGCTGCTGGAGACGTTTGTCGGGGATTGTCGACTGCCCGACCTTCCGCGTGAAGTCGATATGCTCGAGGACACCTTCAAGCGCGGCAGAGTTGGCCAGCTCTAGTTCGTGTAGCGCCTTGTTGAGTAGGCTACCTGTACCCTTTTGACGGGAGTTGTCCTTAATGTACTGCCAGCGAGCCTTCTCGGGAACGTAGAAGCTCTCGCCGCGGTAGAAGTTAGAGGCATTCGCCATCTGCTCGGCCTCTTGACGGGACTTCCCCTCTCCTGTCCACCTCTTGATCAGCTGCTCGCGGACCACATCGAACTGGTCGGAGGCGCGCTTCAGGAAGAGCATCCCGAAGATGTACTCCTTGAACTCTGAGGCGTCCATCTTGCCGCGGAGGATGTCCGCAGCCCCGAAGAGATGCCGTTCTAGCTGCGGCAACGTAAGCTTCGCCACTCTGGTGGCCTCTCCCTTGGGTGATCTTTTGCTGACCGTGAACAGTGTCGCAGGTCGGGCGCACGGTGTGCAGGAGTAATGGGTATCTGACGTGGTGACTGCGATCCCCCCGTGGTGCTGGCAGCCGGTGGTTTTGCACCCCTTTGTTGACGCTTGTCCATGCTGTTGGACCCGGCCACTGTGGTGTAAGTCGACGGGCTCAGGTCGAGGCAACCTTCAGCGTGCCTACGTGAAAAGGGCGGCGTAGCGGGTTTGGCCGGTGGCCTGCCCGGTCTGGGGTCGAGCATGATCAGGGGGCCGTACGCTGGTTGGCAACTCGGGCAGGCTTTGGACCTGCCCGCAATGTGCACGAGTGGCCCCCTGGTCTTGCTCGACGCGGGACCCGGACCGGGGAGGTGGCTAAAGCCGTGGAGCCGACCGCCCCAGCCACGACGTACCCCTTCTCTGGCATCAGGTGGCTGATCGCTGTGCGCGCGGCACGGGCGCCGGCCGGGCTGGAGCGGGGCGGAGACAGGAGCGCAGGCCTGGCCGGGGGCCGGGCCGCGCGCGGTGAGCGGAGCGAGCCGCCTTGATGAAGTAGAGAAAGTCTTATCCCGCGGTGATGAGCCGCTTCCCGTCGTGGCTTCGTACGTGGGGGCCGTTGCCGTCCAGGGCGTCCAGGAGCCTGATGGCGTAAACCTCGGCCATGCGCTCGCTGACCTCCTCAGGGGTGAGCCAGTCGACGGCCGTCGACTCGCTCGACGTGCGCTCGGTGCCGCCGGAGGGCTTGCAGCGGAAGACCAGGGCCACGATGCCTCGCGTCGTGTTCTTGTAGACGCCGGTCAACTCGTCCACCTCGACGTAGATGCCCGTCTCCTCCAAGACCTCGCGGGCTACGCCGGCCTCGGGGGTCTCGTCGAGTTCGAGCACTCCGCCCGGGAGCTCCCAGGTGCCGTTGTCGGCGCGGCGAATTGCCAGGAGCCGCCCGTCCTCACGCACGACCACCCCGGCTACGGACACCGAGTGCAACGGTGCGGGCGTGGCTCCCTGTGATTCACTCATGTACAGGAGCATAGGAGGCTGAGAAGGACGATGGGAACCGCAGTAGGAGGTGAGAGGGCCGTACCTCGGTACGTGCAGATCGCCGACGAGATCGTGCAGCAGATCCGGGCCGGGGTCCTCAAGCCCGGCGACATGGTGCCGAGTGAGTCCGAGCTGGTCGACCGCTACGGGGTCTCGGGCGGCACGATCCGCAAGGCAATGGCCGAGGTGCGCGCGAGCGGGCTGGTGGAGACCCGGCACGGCAAGGGCTCGATCGTGAAGGACCGGCCGCCGGTGCGGCACCGCTCCTCCGACCGCTTCCGCCGCTCGCACCGGCGGGGCGGCAAGGCCGCCTACCTCGCCGAATCGGCGCAGTCCGGCGCCACCGCCAAGGTCAGTGTCCTGTTCATCGGGCCCATGGAGGCGCCCGAAGACGCCGCCCGACGCCTGGGTGTCGATGTCGGCGCGCAGGTGCTCGCCCGGCGTCGCCTCTACTTCCGCAACGGCACTCCGGTGGAGACGGCCACCTCCTACCTCCCGTGGGATGTGGTGAAAGAGATCCCGGAGCTGTTCGCCGAGAACCCTGGCGGCGGTGGCATCTACGCCCGGCTCGAAGACCACGGGCATGAGTTCGCCGAGTTCGTCGAGACGCTTCAGGCGCGGCCGGCCTCCAAGGCGGAGGCGTCCGAGCTGGCGCTCAGCCCCGGTTCCGCGGTGGTCCATCTGGTCCGTGAGGCTCGTACGACCGAAGGGCGTGTGGTCGAGGTCTGCGACACGCTCATGGCGGCTGACCAGTTCGTTTTCGAGTACCGCATTCCTGCCGCCGACTGACACCACATCAACTCATCACAACCCGCCGAGACTTCCGGGTCGCGGCGGGTTGACTCATGTACAGGAGTACTGCACTCTTCTTCATGTCACTCATGTACACGAGTGGCGGAGATCCGCACCTGTAGAGGAGTGCTCTGTCATGCGTCAGATCCCCGTCGACACCTCCAGCGCCGTCGTGATGGTGGCCAAGGCCCCGCAGCCCAAGGTGAAGGACCGCCGGACCGGCGAGATCGCCTTGGACGCCGAGACCGGCGCGAAGCTGATGACCGTGGACGTGATGTTCGCGGCGAACAACGAGGTGGAGATTCTTTCCCTCACCGTCCCCGAGACCGGCGTCTCCGAGGAGCTGGCCATAGGAACCCCGGTCGCGCTCACGGGGCTCGTCGCGCGGCCGTGGGAGAACGAGTTCAACGGCCAGAAGCGGCACGGGATCGCCTTCCGCGCGGTCGCGGTGACCTCCCTGGCCGCCGCGGGCGCGGCCTCGAAGGCGGCCTGAGCCGTGACGTGGCCGACGGTGTTACTGCTGGTGGTCGTCGCTACCGCGGGTCTCCTGCGGTGGCGGCGCCCCGCCTGGTACTGGCTGACCTTCGGGGTCACCCTCGCCGTCCTGCGGGTCCTCTTCCACTACGCCTCGGTCATGGACGCCTGCGGCCTGACGGTTCCGCCGCCACGCTGGCGCCTGGCCCTCGCACGGATGACGAACCGGATGGCGCCGGACTCCCGCCCGCCGCGCATCCTGCGGCTGCGTCCCACCCGCACAGGGCTGGTCCTCCGGCTCAAGCTCCGTCCGGGGCAGGATGCCTTCGACGTCGCCGCCGCCTCGGACCGGCTGCGCCACTCGTTCGGCATGTACGGCGTGACCTCCCGCGAGCTGCGCTCCGGCGTGGTCGAAGTGCGGATGACCGGCTACGACGTGCTCAAGCGGGTGCAGATGCCCGCCCGGCTCGACACCAGCCCGATGTGCGTCCCGGTCGCCCTCCGGGCGGACGGCTCTGTCCACTACCGCGACTACCGAGCCGTTCCGCACGGCCTGACCCTGGGGGCGACCGAGTCCGGCAAGTCCGTCTACCAGCGCAACCTCGTCGCCGGCCTCGCCCCGCAACATGTCGCCCTGGTCGGCATCGACTGCAAGCAAGGCGTGGAGCTGTTCCCGCTGGCACGCCGGTTCTCCGCGCTCGCCGACAACCCGGACACCGCCCTGGAGCTGCTGGAAGCGCTCGTCACGCACATGCAGGAGGTGTACCAGCTCATCCGTGCTGAGCAGCGGATCAGTGTCGCGGTGCCGGATGCGGAGATCGCCGCCGACATCTGGGACCTGCCCGAAGACCGCCGCCCGGTGCCGGTGGTGGTCCTGGTCGACGAGGTCGCCGAACTCGCCCTGTACGCCTCCAAGGAGGAAGAGAAGCGCCGGGACCGCATCATCACGGCCCTGGTCCGCCTCGCCCAGCTCGGCCGTGCCGCCGGCATCTACCTGGAGATCTGCGGGCAGCGCTTCGGCTCCGAACTCGGCAAGGGCATCACCATGCTCCGCGCCCAGCTCACCGGCCGCACCGCCCACCGCGTCAACGACGAGACCAGCGCGAACATGGCCTTCGGCGACATCGCCCCGGACGCTGTCCTGGCCGCCATCCAGATCCCCGCTGAGACCCGCGGGCTCGCCATCTCCGGGGACTCCTCCGGCGGCTGGCACCGCATCCGCGCCCCGCACACCTCTCTGCGTCAGGCCGTGAACCTCTGCAACAAGTACGCCGACCGCACTCCCGACGTGCCCGCCCTCGCGCCATTCCGGCCCGCGGTCGCCGCGCTGCCGTCGGCACGGGTACCGCTGTCCAAGACGGCACCCGCCACCGCCTGACCCACGCCCACCGCCCCGGTCGGCGCGACCGTTTCGCGCCAGGTCCCTACCCCTCCCATGCCGGAAACCGGAGGTGAACCCGTGGACGCCCGTGAGGACTTCCAGCGCACGGTTCAGCTACTCAGCGCCCTGGCCCTGTACGCCCACACCTTCGGCGCCGACCCTGACTTCGTCGACGCCGTCGGCCCCGCCCTGGCCGTCTCCCTGCCCGAGCCGCCGCCCGACGCCTTCCCGTCCCGCTGCGACCCCCACGACGGCCCCCAGCACCCCGGCGGGCAGCCGTGACGACCCGCTTCCGCGTGGACGCCGTGCTCGTCCAGGCCGTCATCGCCGGAGCGTTGTCCTTCGCCCACCTGCACGACCTCGCCGCCGCTGCCGGACAGGACGGCTGGAAGGCCTGGGCGTACCCCGTCTCGGTGGACCTGCTCCTGGTCGCCGCCTGGCGCCGGCTGCGTACCGACGGGCCGTCCCGGTTGGCCTGGTGCTGGTTCCTCATCGCCCTGGTCGCCTCCCTCGGCGCCAATGTCGCCACCGCCGGGCTCCTCGACCTGGGGAACGTCCCGGCCTGGCTGCGCATCCTCGTCGCGGCCTGGCCCGCCCTGGCCTTCATGGGCGGCACCCTCCTCGCCCACGCAACCGCGGACCGACCCTCGGCTCCGCCGACACCATCCACCCCGGACCCGGCGCCCGCGCCCGTAGGGGACTTCGACCCGGCCACCGACCAACCCGCCACCGCCGAGCCGGACCCGGCAACCGAGTCCGCCGCGGCCCTCTGCCCCGAGGAACTGCCCCTCCTGCCCGCCACCGCGCCGCCCCCGGCTGCCTCGGCGGTGCCGGTGCCGGCCGCGCTGGTCGACCACGCGCGCAAGGTCGCCGCCGACCACGAGGAAAGGACCGGCGCCCCCATCGACGTCGAGACCCTGCGCGCCCGCCTCGGCGTCCCGCCCCAGCTGGCCGACGCCATCGCCGCCCGACTCGCCTGACACGAAAGGAGACCGACCGACATGCCCGCCCGTGACTTCTTCCACTCGCTGATGCGGATCGGCCCCGTGCAGATCGGCACCCACCGCGACCGCAACGGCCAGACCAAGCACGCCGCCGTGTGCGGCTCCGACGGCTGCGGATGGTCCGCCGACTACTCCAGCCGGTCCGCCGCCCAGCTCGCCGCCCGCACCCACCGCTGCAAGGTCCGCTAGGAGGCCCCGTGGACGTTCCGCTCTGGTTCGCCCTGCTGTGCGTCGGAGTCCTCGGCGTCAAGCTCGTCCGCCCGCCCTGGTGGCTCGTCGCCGTGCTCATGCTGGGCGGCTACCTCCTCGCCGACAGCCTCCTCGCCCCGGTCATCGACACCGCCGTGAAGTAACCCCCGCGAAAGGAGATCCGCTCATGCTCCGGCCCAAGCTCCCGACCATGCCCCACCCCACCGGCACGGCCCCGACCGCGGTCATCCAGCCGACCACCATCACCCCCGGCGTCCAGTCCCCGTCCGCCCCTGCTGCCCTGGACCCGTCCTCGCCCCGACCGGCGGCTCAGCTCACCCCCGGCACCGTGCTCGCCCTGGTCGGCGGCGGCACCGCCGTCGTCCTGGTCGTCGGCGCCGTCCTGGTCTCCATGCTCCTGGCCGTCGCCGTCACCGCCGCCTCGGTCGCTGTTTGCGCCGTCGTCCTGCGCTCGCTGATCTCGCAGCACCGACGTTGACCGGCCCCCGGGCGGCCTCGATACCGCCAAGCATCCGCCGCCCGGGCGCCGTCCCTGTCCGATCTCGCAACCGGAAGGAACATCCAGCATGGACCACCGCGCCTCATCCGCGACACCGAGTGCGCCCGCGCCACAGGCACTGCTTGACCCGATCACCCTCGGAGACGTGCTCCGGGTAGCCTCCGCCTCCGACTACGCCCGCTGGGAGGACCAGGTCCGCCGCACCGGCGGATGCTCCGACCCGATCCACCTCACCGGCTGGGTCCTCCACAAGGACAAGACCAGCGGCGAGACCCTGCACCACTACTCCACCGCGGACGAGCCGGGCGGACGCCTCCGCCTCGCCTGCGGGAACCGCCGAGCGTCCCGCTGCCCGTCCTGCGCCTGGACCTACGCGGGCGACACCTACCACCTGATCCGCGCCGGTCTGGCCGGAGACGACCGCCGCGACATCCCCGCCACCGTCCGGGACCACCCGCGCGTCTTCGCGACCCTCACGGCCCCGTCGTTCGGCCCGGTCCACAACCGACCGGACCACGGCGCCTGCCGCTGCGGCGTCCTGCACGTGCCCGGCGCCCCGGAGCTGGGCACCGCCCTCGACCCGGAGACGTACGACTACGCGGGCGCCGTCCTGTGCAACAACCACGCCGGGCAGCTCTGGCAGCGCTTCACCACACGGCTCCGCCGCGAACTCGCCGCCCGTGCCGGCCTGACCCGCCGGGAACTCGCCGCACACCTCCGGGTCTCGTACGGCAAGGTCGCCGAGTTCCAGAAGCGCGGGGCCCTGCACTTCCACGCCGTCGTACGCCTCGACGGACCGGCGGGGCCCGCTACGCCACCGCCCGCCTGGGCCACGGTCGGCCTCCTCACGGACGCGCTACGCGCAGCCGCCGCGCATGCGTACACGTCGGTCTCCGTTCCGGCCGCCGGCGACCAGCCGCAGCGGACCTTCCGCTGGGGGCGCCAACTCGACGTCCGGCCGGTCAAGGCCTTCGGCGACGGCTCCGACATCACGGAACAGGCCGTCGCCTCGTACGTCGCCAAGTACGCCACCAAGGCCGCCGAGAACACCGGCACCTTGGATCGCCGCATCGGGGAACTCGCCGAGCTCGACCGGCACCGGGTCCCCGACCACACCCGGCGCCTGATCACGGCGTGCCGCGACCTGGACCGCCTCTACCCGGACCGGCGTCTCTGGGCCTGGGCGCACATGCTCGGATTCCGCGGCCACTTCTCGTCCAAGTCGCGCGCCTACTCCACCACCCTCGGCGCCCTCCGCCAGGCACGCGCCGAACACCGCGCCGCACAGGAAGCCTCCGCCCTCGGTCTCGACGACCGCGAGCCGGACACCGTCCTGGTCCTGGCCGACTGGCAGTACGCCGGCCACGGCCACACACCGGGTGAAGCCGCCCTCGCCGCCACCATCGCCCGCGGCCTCCGGACCAACCGCGAGACCGCCCGCGAGGCCCTCCTGGACGAGGGGAGCAGGGCATGACGACGGCTGTCCGCTCACGCGGAATGCTCACCCTCGCGGAGGTCTGCGAGGAACTGGCCATCTCGCGCTCGACCTTCTACGACTGGCGGGCCAAGCGCCGTGCGCCGCGCTGCATCAAGCTCCCGAACGGGGACCTCCGGATCCGGCGGAGCGACCTCGAACACTGGCTCGACGATCGTGAGGACGTCGTCTGATGGAGACGACGTACGACGTCAAGGTCTACAAGATCCTCCCGTACAAGGGCGCCCGGAAGACCACGTACACCGTGCGCTGGGTGGTCGCGGGTAAGCGCTGGCGTGAGCCCTTCGACACGGCCGCCCTCGCCGAAGGCTTCCGCTCCGAGCTCATCCGGGCCACAGGCAAGGGTGAGGCGTTCGTCATCGCCACCGGCCTTCCGGTGTCCCACCGCTCCAAGTCGGCTGCCATGAGCTGGTACAGCTTCGCCGTCGAATACGTGGACGCCCGCTGGCACCAGCTCGGCGGCAACAGCCGCAAGAGCGTCGCCAAGACCCTGACCGCGACGACCGTCGCCCTGCTGCGGGCCAAACCCGTGCAGTTCACGCCCGCGGCCGTGCGCACCGCCCTGCGGGAGTGGGCGTTCAACACCAGCCGGCGCCCGGACGCGCCGCAGGACGTGGTGGCCGTCCTCAGGTGGGTCGAGCGGAACTCCCTGCCCGTCTCGGCCTGGGAGGAGCCGGAGAGGGTGGACCAGGTCCTGCGTGCCATCGATACCCGCCTTGACGGCACGCAGGCGGCGGCCTGGTCCAGGAAGCGCAACCGCCGGGTACTCAACGTCGTCATGAAGTACGCCGTTCGGCGGGGCGTCCTGCGGGCCAACCCCCTTCCCAAGGGCAAGGAGTCGACGACCGCCACGAGGACCACGAACACTGTGGACAAGCGGTCCCTGCTCAACCCCGAGCAGGCGGCGGCGATCCTCGACTGGATACGGAACCGGCCGCGCGGTGGCAGGCGGCTGCACGCTTTCTTCGCCGCGCTGTACTACTGCGGTCTGCGACCCGAGGAAGCCGTGGCGATGCGGGTGGAGGACGTCACGCTGCCTGACCCCGGCGCCGGGGACCAGTGGTGCGAACTGCTGATCCACACGGCGACCCCGGAGGTTGGCAAGCAGTGGACGGACTCGGGGGAGACCCATGAGCGGCGCGACCTGAAGGGCCGTGCGGAGGGGGAGACGCGCACTGTGCCGGGGCATCCGGCCCTCACCCGCATTCTGCGGCAGCACATCAGGGACGAGCGGCTGCAGCCGGGGGATCTGCTGTTCCAGGGTGAGTCGGGCGGCATCCTCGCCGGGTCGGTCATCCGCCGGGCATGGCGCGGCGCGCGCGAGGCCGTGCTGCCGCCCCACGTCTTCGCCTCGCCGACCGGGCGACGCGTGTACGACAACCGGCACACGCGCCTGACCAAGTGGCTCAACGACGGCGTCCCGCCAGCCCAGGTGGCGGAGTGGGCCGGGAACAGTGTGGCCGTGCTCCTCGCGACGTACGCCCGGTGCGTCGACGGGCAGCTTCCGGACCTGAAGCGGCGCCTCGAAGCCGCGGGCGACCTGCCGGAGGCGCCCCGCGCCGGCTGACCCCGCGACGCGAAAACTTCGACACGTATTCGACACGGCCACCCGCGAAAACCCGGTGACAGCCGGACGGCACCGGACCCGCCCTTGATCATCGAGAGGGCGTCCGGGGCTTCGTCGCGTCGCTTGAGAAGCGGTCCTGACCAGCGAAAAGCCCTCCCCTAGGGGAGGGCGGAGACTGGCGCCCCCGGCAGGACTCGAACCTGCGGCCAAGTGCTTAGAAGGCACCTGCTCTATCCACTGAGCTACGGGGGCCGGTGGTGGTGGCCTGGTGGCCGCTGGAGCCCCGGAGGGTGGTCCGTGACCTTGCCGGGGTCAAGGATAGGGCTCCGGTCACCTTGGCCCGGTCGCTTCACCTGCGTGGCACGATGTGGAGGTTCGGTGAAGCGAACCCGATAATCGCAGGCAGGTGCGATTCCCGCAGCGCTTTTCGCGCCTCGCGGCTCGGGTGTTGTGCACTCGTTATGCCTGCGTCCCACTCATCCCCTCTGTCCCCGTGCGCGACCGGCGCGCAGAGAGGGCCATACGCTTCAAAATGATGCTGAAATTGGGCATTCTTCACATGTGGTGACCTTGGACGTACGGCCTCAGCTTCTCGACGCACTCTCCGCCCTGCGCGACCGAGTCGCCGCCGTGCGTCTCCCGCTGCCCATTCCGGGTGCCCCCCGGGCCCGGCAGACGCGGGCCGAGCTGCTGGCCCAGCTCGACGACTACCTGGTCCCCCGGCTCCGCGACCCCGCAGCGCCGCTCCTCGCCGTCGTCGGCGGATCGACCGGCGCCGGCAAGTCCACCCTCGTCAACTCCCTTGTCGGACGCCCCGTCAGCGAGGCCGGCGTCCTGCGGCCCACCACCCGCGTCCCCGTCCTCGTCTGCCACCCCGACGACGAGCCCTGGTTCTCCGGCACCCGCGTCCTGCCCCGCTTCACCCGCCTGTGGGGAGCCCCCGGCGAGGACGGCGACGAGGAACCCGAAGGCCGCGCCCTGCGCCTGGAGACCGCCGAGACCCTGCCCCGCGGCCTCGCCCTGCTCGACGCGCCCGACATCGACTCCCTCGTCACCGGCAGCCGCGAACTGGCCGCCGAGCTGATCTGCGCCGCCGACATCTGGGTGATGGTCACCACCGCCTCCCGCTACGCCGACGCCGTCCCCTGGCACCTGCTGCGCACCGCGAAGGAGTACGACGCCACGCTCGCCATCGTCCTGGACCGCGTCCCGCACCAGGTGATCGGCGAGGTGTCCCGCCAGTACGAGGCGCTCCTCGTGCGCGCCGGCCTCGGAGCCGTACCGCGCTTCACCGTCCCGGAGCTGCCCGAGTCGGCGGACGGCGGCAGCGGGCTGCTGCCCGACACCGCCGTCGCCCCCCTCCGCGCCTGGCTCGCCCACCGGGCCCTGGACCCCGCCGCCCGGCAGCAGACCGCCGGGCGCACCGCCAACGGCGTCATCGACTCGCTGCGCGTCCGCATGCCGGAGCTCGCCGGCGCCGTCGCCGCCCAGTGCGCCGCCGCCCTGCGGCTGACGGGCGCCGTCGAGACGGCGTACGCGGCCGAGGGCGAGCGGGTACGGAACGAACTGCGGCGCGGCGCCGTACTGTCCGGCGACGCCCGCGCCCGCTGGCGCGCCCACCCCCACGACTGCACCCCCGACGAACTGCTCGACGCCATCGCCGAGTCCTTCGCCGCCCTCCTCCACTGCGCGGTCGCCGCCGCCGACGAGCGGCTGCGGGACGCGTGGCGCGGCGAACCCGCCGCCGCCGTGCTCGACCCCGCCCCGCCCGGCCGCGACCGTGAGGCGTGCGAGCGGGTGGGCATGGCGGTACGCCGCTGGCGCCGCGTCCTGGAGGAGCTCGCCGAGGACGAGGTGCGGCGCGCCGAGCGCACCCCCCTACCCGACGCCGACACCGTCGCGGCGCTGCTGGCCGCCGCCCTCCTGGGCGGGCGCCGCGCGCGGGGGGCGGGGGAGCAGCTCGCGGAGCTGATCGGCGCGCAGGGCACCCTGCGCCTCCGCGACAAGGGCGCCGAACTGATCGACACGTACATCGACCGCGTCCTGACGGACGAACGCGACCGGCGCCTGGCCCCGGTCGACGCGCTGGGCGTCACCCCGGAGCCGCAGGCCGAGCTCATCGCCGCGCTGTCCGTACTGCAGAAGGAGAGGTGACGGCGGGTGAGCGCCGTGGAGCAGAAGTGGGACGACGGGCTGATCGCCCGCCGCGTCGCCGCCGCGCGCGGCATGGCCCGCGCGGCCGGCGAGGGCGCCCCTGCCGGGGCACGCGGCGGTGCCGGGGCGAACGGCGTTCCCTGGCCGACCGCCGCCGGCGGGCCGCACGGCGGAAGGCAACGGGACGGGCAGGCGGACCCGTTGCCGACCGCCGCCGAAAGGCCGCACGGCGGAGGGCAACGGGACGGGCAGGCGGACCCGGTCCTGCTCGGCGCGGGCGCCGGGGTGCGCGAGGGCGCCGGCGGGCCCGGCACGGCCGGTACGGGAACGGGCGCCGCCGGAACGGGAACGGCGGCCCTCGGAGCGGGCGGCCCCGGCCGGAACGGCACCGGCGGGAACGGGCCCGGGGGCGGCGGCACCGGAGGGCGCGGCCCCGGCGGGGACCGGCCGGGTGGGAACGGACCAGACGGCGGCGGTCCCGGCGGGCCCGGGCCGGGCCGTGGCGGGCCGGGCGGAGACGGGTCCGGCGGGGACGGGGGCTCGTCGCCGTCCCGGGACGAGGCCGCCGGGAGCGGCCACGCCGCCGCGCTCAAGGTCCGCCTCGACGCGCTGCGGGACCTCCTCGGGCTCTCCGCGACCCGCCTCGACCCGCCCGTCGTCGCCGAGGCGAGCCGGGTGCTGGACGAGGCCGCCGCCCGGCAGCGGCTCTCCTCCCGCCACACCGTCATCGCCATCGCGGGCGCCACCGGCAGCGGCAAGTCCACCCTGATCAACGCACTCGCCGGGGTGCCCGTCTCCGAGACCGGCCTCAGACGCCCCACCACCGCCGCGCCCATCGCCTGCACCTGGTCCGAGGGCGCCGCCGGGCTCCTCGACCGGCTCGGCATCCCCGGCCGGCTGCGCCGCAGGCCCCTCGCGGGCGGCGACGGCGACGAGGCGCTGCACGGGCTCGTCCTCGTCGACCTGCCCGACCACGACTCGGCGCTCACCGCCCACCGCGACCAGGTCGACCGCGTCCTCGGCCTCGTGGACGCCGTCATCTGGGTCGTCGACCCGGAGAAGTACGCCGACGCCGCCCTCCACGAGCGGTACCTGCGGCCGATGGCCGGCCACGCCGAGGTCACCTTCGTCGTCCTCAACCAGGTCGACCGCCTCCCCGGCGACGCCGCCCACCAGGTGCTCGACGACCTGCGCCGCCTCCTCGACGAGGACGGCGTGGCCCTCGGCGAGCACGGCGAACCGGGCGCCACCGTCCTCGCCCTCTCCGCCCTGACCGGCGAGGGCGTCCCCGAACTGCGGGAAGTCCTCGGCGCGTTCGTACGGAGCCACCAGGCCGCCACCCGCCGCCTGTCCGCCGACGTCGACGCGGCCGCGCGGCGGCTGCGCCCCGTGTACGTGGGGGAGGGGCGGCCGGGACTCGGAGAGCGGTCCCGCGAGGACTTCACCGCCCGGCTCGCCGTCGCCGTCGGCGCCGCCGCGGCGGGCGAGGCCGCCGAGCGCGAGTGGCGGCGCAACGCCGGACGCGCCTGCGGCACCCCGTGGCTGCGGCTGTGGCGCTGGTACGAGGGGCTGCGCACCCCCGGCGGCGGGAGCGGCGAACCGGCGGACACGGTGCCGCCGGAGGAGGAGCCGACCGCCCGGCAGCGCGTCGAGCACGCCGTGCGGGTCGTCGCCGAGGAGGCCTCGCGGGGCCTGCCCGCACCGTGGGCGCAGGCCGTACGGGAAGCGGCCGTGCGCGGCGCGCGGGGCCTGCCGGAGGCGCTGGACGAACTGGCCGCGGGCGCGCGCGAACCGGGCGGCCGCGACGCGAAGGGCGCCCGGCAGGCGAAGGGCGGCCGCGAGGCGAGGGCGGGCAGGAGGGCGCTGCGGCCCGCCTGGTGGCCCGTCGCGGTAGTGGTGCAGGCGTCCATGACGCTGCTCCAGGTGTTCGGCGCGCTGTGGCTCGTGGGCCAGATCGTGGGCGTGCTGGAACCGGGGCTGCTGCCGCCGGTGCTGGTGATGCTCGCCGGGATCGTGGGCGGGCCCCTCGTGGAGTGGGCGTGCATCGCGGCGGCCCGGGGCCCGGCGCGGCGGTACGGGCAGGAGACGGAGCGGCGGCTGCGCGAGGCGGCGGCGGCCTGCGGACGCGCCATGGTCCTGGACCCCATCGCGACGGAGCTGATGCGCTACCGGGAGGTCAGGGAGCAGTACGCGACGGTGTCGGGCGGCAGGCTGACGACGAGCTGAGCCGGTCGACGGTGAGCCGAGCCGGTCGGTGACGAGCCTCCCGGAGGCGGCGGGCCGTGCGGGCCGCCGCCTCCGCCTCCGTACGGGTGACGGGGATATCCACAGACGCCGTGGCCGTCCACAGGGCCGAGCGGGGCGGGCCGGACGCGGCCACCATGGAGGGACGGACGACGCGGGGGAGCGTCGCGCACGGGGAGGAGCATGCTCATGAACGACACCCTGGTCACGGTCGTGGGGAACGTGGCGACCAGCGTGGAGTACCGGGAGACGCCGACGGGCGGGGTGGCGAGGTTCCGCTTCGCCGCCACGGCCCGCCGCTGGGACCGGGAGCGGTCGGTGTGGACCGACGGGCCCACGAGCTTCTACACGGTCAGCGCCTGGCGCCAGCTCGCGGCGAATCTGGCCGCCTCGGTGGCGGTGGGGGAACCGCTGGTGGTGCACGGGCGGCTGAGGGTCCGTGAGGAGGCGCCCGGCGACGGGCAGGGCGGGCAGCGCAGGACCTTCGTCGACATCGACGCGCTCGCCGTGGGACACGACCTGGCGCGTGGCACGTCGGCGTTCCGGCGAGGTGGCAAACGGGGACCTGAACAAGCCATGACGGAAGGGCCGGACGGGGTGCCGATGCGCGCCCCGGAGCTGGTGGGCACCTGAGATGGCCTCAGAACGGCGCCTATACCGTGCCGAAAGGGGCGGTGGTAGCGCAGAGTTGAGCGCCCTTTGGCCGAAAGTCACGAGGTTCATGCCTGGTTCACGGTAACGATTCCGAATCGGAATGGTTGAGCGGGGGCATCAGGGGGGACTCGCCGTGGCCGCCTCTCTAGGATTCCGGTACTCACGGGGCAGTTGATTCATCAGGCGAGTCCCATCCCCCACGTGCCCCACGGCGTGTTCCGCGCCGTGGGCATGGCGCCGGAGGACTCGCCCAGAGGGGAAATCTGTGTTTGCTGCGCTTTCTGTCCAGCGGCGGGAGCGGCTCGGCCGCCGGGTCGCCGCCGCGGTCCTGACGTCCGGTCTGGTCGTGGGAGGCTCCATAGCCGGGACGGCCGTCGCCGTCGCCGACGAGACCCCCCAGCACCAGGGCGGCGCCTCCGCCACCCTCAATGGGCTGACCACCTATGACGGTGCCGTCCTCAAGGCCAACGGCAAGGAGAAGCCGCTGCCCGCCGGCCTCTTCGAGATGGCCGTCGACGGGGGCGGCACGCTCAAGACGTACTGCATCGACATCCACAACCCGACCCAGCAGAAGGCCAAGTACCTCGAGACGCCCTGGGAGCAGACCTCGCTCGGCAGCAACGAGCAGGCCGGCAAGATCCTGTGGGTCCTGAAGAACTCCTACCCGCAGGTCGACAACCTCGCGGCCCTCGCCGACAAGGCGCAGAGCGGCCCGCTGACCGAGAAGACCGCCGCCGCCGGCACGCAGGTCGCCATCTGGCGCTTCTCCGACGGCGTCGATGTCGAGGCCAAGGACCCGGCCGCCGAGAAGCTCGCCGACTGGCTGGAGGCGAACGCCAAGAAGCTCGAAGAGCCCAAGGCGTCGCTGAGCCTGGAGCCGAACGCCGTCTCCGGCAAGGCCGGCGGCAAGCTCGGCCCGATCACCGTCCGCACCAACGCCGGGACGGCCACCGTGACGGCCCCGGACGTCTCCGGTGTGAAGGTCACCGACAAGGACGGCAAGCCGGTCACCGAGGCCAAGGACGGCACCGAGCTGTACGTCGACGTGCCGGCCGGCACGGCCGACGGCACCGCGAAGTTCAACGTCCAGGCGAGCACATCCGTCTCCGTGGGCCGCGCCTTCGCCAGCCTCTCCAAGAGCCAGACGCAGATCCTGGCCGGCTCCAGCGAGTCGACCGTCTCCGCGACCGGCACGGCCACCTGGGCCAAGAAGGGCGCCATCCCGGCCCTGACCGCCGAGAAGAACTGCGCCAAGGGCGGCGTCGACGTCACCGCGAAGAACGAGGGCGACGAGGCGTTCACCTTCGAGCTGGCCGACCAGAAGGTCGAGATCGGCGCGGGCGAGTCCAAGACCGTCACCATCCCGGTCGCCGAGGACCAGCCGTACGAGTTCACCATCGACCTGCCCGGTGGCGAGAAGAAGACGTTCAAGGGCGTCCTCGACTGCAAGACCAGCAGCGAGACCACCACCACCCCGCCGACCACGGGTGACGACAAGCCGAGCTCCGAGCCGACCCCGCAGTCCGGCGGCACCACCGACGGTGCGACCGGCGGTGACGACACCACCGGCGACCTCGCCGAGACCGGTGCGTCCAACGCCACGCCGATGATCGCCGGCATCGCCGTCGCGCTCCTCCTGCTGGGCGGCGGCGCGGTGTTCCTCGTCCGCAAGAAGAAGGGTGCCGCCGCCGGTCAGTGACCCGCGACGACCCGCACGGACGGCCCCGGACGCACACCGCGCCCGGGGCCGTCCCCTTTTTGCGGAGCCGGGCCGTGCGGGCCGCCGTCGCGGCCGGGGGCCGCCCTCGAGGGGCCCGCGGCCCGGCGGAACGGCCGCCTCGCGCGTCTCCGGCCGGGGCCCGCGCGGCTACTCGTTTTCGTCTGGGGGTGGCGGTCAGGCAAGATGGGGTGTATCTGCCCTCATGCGGCGGAGCCGCGAATCGACCCCTACTGATTGCCGGACGGTTTCTCTTGGCTGAGTACATCTACACGATGCGCAAGGCGCGCAAGGCGCACGGCGACAAGGTCATCCTCGATGACGTGACGCTGAGCTTCCTGCCCGGCGCGAAGATCGGTGTGGTCGGCCCGAACGGCGCCGGTAAGTCCACCGTTCTCAAGATCATGGCGGGCCTGGAGCAGCCCTCCAACGGCGACGCGTTCCTGTCGCCCGGCTACTCCGTCGGCATCCTCCTCCAGGAGCCCCCGCTCAACGAGGACAAGACCGTCCTGGAGAACGTCCAGGAGGGCGTCGCCGAGATCAAGGGCAAGCTCGACCGGTTCAACGCGATCGCCGAGGAGATGGCGACCAACTACACCGACGAGCTGATGGAGGAGATGGGCAAGCTCCAGGAGGAGCTCGACCACGCCAACGCCTGGGACCTCGACGCCCAGCTCGAGCAGGCCATGGACGCCCTCGGCTGCCCGCCCGGCGACTGGCCGGTCACCAAGCTCTCCGGTGGCGAGAAGCGCCGCGTCGCGCTCTGCAAGCTGCTGCTCGAGGCCCCCGACCTGCTCCTCCTCGACGAGCCCACCAACCACCTGGACGCCGAGTCCGTCCAGTGGCTGGAGCAGCACCTCGCCAAGTACGCCGGCACCGTCGTCGCGATCACCCACGACCGGTACTTCCTCGACAACGTCGCCCAGTGGATCCTGGAGCTCGACCGCGGCCGCGCCTACCCGTACGAGGGCAACTACTCCACGTACCTGGAGACCAAGCAGGCCCGTCTGAAGGTCGAGGGCCAGAAGGACGCCAAGCGCGCCAAGCGGCTCAAGGAAGAGCTGGAGTGGGTCCGCTCCAACGCCAAGGGCCGCCAGGCCAAGTCGAAGGCGCGCCTCGCCCGCTATGAGGAGATGGCCGCCGAGGCCGAGAAGGCCAGGAAGCTGGACTTCGAGGAGATCCAGATCCCGCCGGGCCCGCGCCTGGGCAACGTCGTCGTCGAGGTCGAGAACCTCAGCAAGGCGTTCGGCGAGAAGGTCCTCATCGACGACCTCAGCTTCACCCTGCCCCGCAACGGCATCGTCGGCGTCATCGGCCCGAACGGCGCCGGCAAGACCACGCTGTTCAAGATGATCCAGGGCCTGGAGGAGCCGGACTCCGGCACCATCCGCGTCGGCGACACCGTCAAGATCAGCTACGTCGACCAGAGCCGCGAGAACATCGACCCCAAGAAGACGCTGTGGGCCGTCGTCTCCGACGAGCTGGACTACATCAACGTCGGCCAGGTCGAGATGCCGTCCCGCGCCTACGTCTCCGCGTTCGGCTTCAAGGGCCCGGACCAGCAGAAGCCCGCCGGCGTCCTGTCCGGCGGTGAGCGCAACCGCCTCAACCTGGCGCTCACCCTGAAGCAGGGCGGCAACCTGCTGCTCCTCGACGAGCCGACCAACGACCTCGACGTCGAGACGCTGTCCTCCCTGGAGAACGCCCTCCTGGAGTTCCCCGGCTGCGCCGTGGTCGTCTCCCACGACCGCTGGTTCCTCGACCGGGTCGCCACGCACATCCTGGCGTACGAGGGCGACTCCAAGTGGTTCTGGTTCGAGGGCAACTTCGAGTCGTACGAGAAGAACAAGATCGAGCGTCTCGGCCCGGACGCGGCCCGGCCGCACCGCGCCACGTACAAGAAGCTCACCCGAGGCTGAGGCGGCGCTCCACGTGGCTCGGCACATCTACAGCTGCCCCCTCCGCTGGTCGGACATGGACGCCTTCGGGCACGTCAACAACGTGGTCTTCCTCCGCTACCTGGAGGAGGCCCGGATCGACTTCATGTTCCGGCTGGCGCCCGGGGACGGCTCGCCGTCGTTCTCCGGCGGGTCCGTCGTGGCCCGCCACGAGATCGACTACCTGCGTCCGCTGGTCCACCGCCACGAGCCGGTGACCATCGAGTCCTGGGTCACCAAGATCGGCGCGGCGTCCCTGACGATCGCGTACGAGATCAAGGACCCCGACCAGGTGTACGTACGCGCCTCCACCGTGGTCGTCCCCTACGACCTGGAGGCGCAGCGCCCGCGCCGCATCACCGCCGAGGAGCGGGAGTTCCTCCAGGAGTACGTGGACGACGGGATGCGCTCGGAGGGTGCCGCCGCATGACGGCGCCCCTGCATTTCGCCGAGCCCGGGGAGGCGGCGGGCATCGCCGCCTTCCTGGCCCGGCTCGTCCACTACGACCGGGCCGCCGCCGTCCGCCTCCAGGCGGGCGGCGGGGCCCTGGCCGTCTTCGGCCGTCCCCCGTCGTTCGAGGTGATAGCCGTCCGCACGGCCGCCCTCCACGACGACACGCGCCTCGACACCACCGTCTCCGCGGGCGAGCTGCTCGACGGGATCGAGGAGGAGGCGTGCAAGGCGATCGTGCCGGCGCCCGTCACCGGCCCGCCGTGGAGCGGGGTCCTCCCGCCGCGCGGCGGCTGGCGCGAGGTGCCCGGACTGCCCGACGCCGCGGCACTGCGCGGCGCCGTCGCGCGGGCCGTCGCCGAGTTCCGCACGCGGGACGAGGAGCTGCCGCCGCAGCACCGCACCCGCGCCGAACGCGACCGGATCGGCCGCGAGATCTGGTCCCGCACCCTCGCCGGTACGGGGCTGCCGCTGCGCGCCGCGCACGCCGCCCAGTCGCTCGGCTTCCTGCCGCCCGCCGGCGCCCTCCCGTACGAGGTGCCCGTGGCGCTGCTCGCCGCCGGGCCGTGGCTGCGGCTGCGCACCCCGTACGGCTCCGTGGCCGTCCGCACGGCGAAGGGCCTCGGGGAGCTGGGCGTCACGCCCCTCCGCCACCCCTGAGGCCCCTGTTCCCGCACGCCCGCCGTCCGGCGCGGTGCCGCGCCCGTACCCCGCCCGTACCCCGCGCGGTGCCGCCTGTGCCGCGTGCGGCGGGTGGGCTGTCCGGTCAGCCCGCGGTGTTGACCATGGACGCCGCCGCGTACGTCAGGTAGTTCCACAGCTGCCGCTCGTGCTCCTCGGACAGCCCGAGCTCGTCCACGGCGACCCGCATGTGCTTCAGCCACGCGTCGTGCGCCGCCCGGTCCACCACGAACGGGGCGTGCCGCATCCGCAGCCGCGGGTGGCCGCGGCGGTCGCTGTAGGTGCGGGGGCCGCCCCAGTACTGCATCAGGAACAGCGCGAGCCGCTCCTCGGCCGGTCCCAGGTCCTCCTCCGGGTACATCGGCCGCAGCAGCGGGTCCTCGGCGACGCCCTGGTAGAAGCGGTGGACGAGCCGCCGGAACGTCTGCTCGCCGCCCACCTGGTCGTAGAACGTCTGCTCCTGGAGAGTGCCGCGCGGAATCTCATTCACCCGTCCATCGTCTCAGACGCGCCGACGGAAGACCGGGGCCCTAGGACCTCCGCCCCGGCGGATGAAACGGTCATAGTGGACATATGGGTGCAGCTGCGGGGCGAGACCCCTTCGCGGAGGCCGCCGCGGAGGCGCGGCGCCGGCTGGTGGCCGCGCTCGACGCCGAAGGCGCCCTGCCCGACCCGGCCTGGCGGGCGGCGTTCGCCGAGGTCCCCCGCCACCTGTTCGTCCCCTCCTACTACGTCGGCGCCTTCGGCGGCTACGAGCGGCTGTCGCGCGACGACCCCGACCCCGTGCGCCGACTGAGCTGGCTGGACGGCGCCTACGAGGACCGGCCGCTGGGCACCCTCCTCCGGGGCGACGACCTGGTGTCGTCCGCCAGCCAGCCGTCCCTCATGGCCGACATGCTCCACGCCCTCGACGTGCGCGACGGCGACACCGTCCTGGAGATCGGCGCAGGCTCCGGATACAACGCGGCGCTCCTCTGCCACCGGGTCGGCGACAGCCGGGTCACCACCGTCGACCTCGACACGGACATCACCGACGCCGCCCGCGCCCACCTCCACGAGGCGGGCCACCACCCGGCCGTCGTCACCGGCGACGGCGCCCTCGGCTGCCCCGGCCGCGCGCCCTTCGACCGGATCATCGCCACCTGCGCCATGCCGTCCGTGCCCGCCGCCTGGCTCGACCAGTGCGCGCCGGACGCGATCGTGGTCACACCGCTGTCCACGGGCGTCCTGCAGCTGCGCGTCCCGGACGCCCGGCACGCGGAGGGCCGCTTCCTGCACACGTCCGCGTACTTCGTCCCGGTGCGCGGCACCACCCCCGCCGCACCCGAACCGCGTACGGGCGGGCTGCCCCGGAGGGCCCTGGACAGCGACCTGTTCCGCTTCCTGCTCACCCTGGCGTCGGGCAGCCTCGACCCGTACGAGGCGTACGCCCTGTGGCAGCGCGAGGGCCGCCCCGGCCGCGAACGGTACGGGGTGACCGTCGCCGACGGCCGCCAGTGGGCCTGGCTCGACGACCCCGAGGGCCCGTACAGCTGGACCCTCGGGGGACCGTCGGACGGCCCGATCGGCGCCTAGGGCTATCCCCGTACGACGGTGATCGTCGTCCAGGCGCCCACGTGGACCCGGTCGCCGTCCTGGAGCGGCACGGGCACGTAGGGCCGGATCGGCTCCTCGCCGCCGTTCAGGGTCGTGCCGTTGGTGGAGCTCTGGTCCATCACGGCCCAGGAGCCGTCCGGCTGCCGCACGAACATGGCGTGCTGGTGCGACACCCCCGGGTCCTCCGGCGGGACGGACAGGTCGATGTCCGGGGACTCGCCCGTGGACTGACGCCGCCGGCCGACCGTCACCTGCTGCCCGGTCAGCTCCACCCGGCGCTCGGGCGCGTAGGCGGGCAGGTTGAGGCTCGCCGCCTCGGGGCCGCTGCGCCGCATCATGGCCATGAAGTAGTCCCGGTCGGGACGCACCACGACCGCCCACCCGGTGGACGCGGAGGGCACCTGCGCCTGCGGGGGCCGCGGGGCCTGCGGGTGGCCGTGGCCGTCGCCCGGGCCCGGAGGCCGGGGCTGCGCCTGCGGCTGCGCGTGGGGCGGCTGGGACTGCGGCCCGGCCGGGGCCTGCGGCGGACCGCCGTGGCCCTGCGCCTGGCCCTGCGGTGCCTGGGGCTGCGGGGGCTGGGGCGCTTGCGGTGCCTGGGGCTGCGGGGGCTGGGGCGCTTGCGGTGCCTGGGGCGGCTGCGGCGGCTGGGCGTGCGGGGGCTGCGGGGCCTGGGGCGGCTGCGGCGGCTGGGCGTGCGGGGGCTGCGGGGCCTGGGGCGGCTGGGGTCCCTGCGGTGCCTGGGCGTGCGGGGGCTGCGGTGCCCGGGGCGCCGGAGGCGGGGCCTGGGTGTGCGGGGGACGGCCCTGTGCCGGGACCTGCGGGGGCTGCGCCTGGGACGGCGGGGGCAGCACCCAGTCGTCGCCGCCGGGCGCGCCGGGCTGCCGGAACGCCTGCGGGGGAGCCTGACCCGGACCCGCCTGCGGAGGCGCGGCCTGACGGGGCGGGCCCTGCGGCGCCGACTGCGCGGAGGGGGCCTGCCCGGACGGGGCCTGCTGGGGCGCGCCGACGCCGGGGTGCGGGTGGTTGCCGGACGGGCCCTGGGCGGGTGCGCCGCCGGGACCGGCCGGGAACGCCGGGGCGCCGGGCGCACCGGGTGCGCCGGGGCCGTTCGGGCCGCCGGGAGCGCCGTCCGGGCCGCCGCCGGGGTGGCCGCTCGGCCCGCCGGGGTGGCCGCCGAAGGAGGGGGCACCCGGGCCCGACGCGGGGTTGGGGCGGGGACCGCCGAAGGGCGAGGCGCCACGGCCGGGAGGCGGCGGCGGGAAACCGCGCTCGCCTGACGGACCGGACTGCGGACCTCCGTGCGGGCCGGGCTGCTGCGGGCCCTGCGCACCCTGCGGGCCGGGCTGCGGGGCTCCGTGCGGGCCGGGCTGCTGCGGGCCCGGCTCGGGCTGCAGCGGTTCCGCCGGGCGGTTCACCTGCGACGGGCGGGAGCCCTGGTACTCGTACGGCTCCGGCGGGCGCGGCGCGGAGGTGAAACCGGGCGGCAGGTTCAGCCCGCCGCCCGACCCGGACGGGGGCGGCGGCGGGGCGATCGGCGTGTACGACGTGGCCGTCTTGGTGAGGAAGTTCCAGCGGCACTCCTCGCAGTACGGCGCCATCGCCTCGCGCGGCGTCCGGCACTGCGGGCAGAGCTCGGCCTGCCGGGTGGCGTCCGGGTCGCCGCCGGCCGGGCCCTGGTGGCCGAAGCCGGGTGCGGGCGGGGGCGGCGGGGGAGGCGGCGGCACGGCACCCGCGGGTGCGCCCGCCCCGGCCATGCGGTGGCCGCAGACCTCGCACCAGTCGTCGGCGCCCGACTGGTGTCCGTTCGGGCAGGTCGGCATCTCGGCCCTTCCCCTCTCCACGTCGGCCGCCGCTGCGACCGTCGTCACGGCTTCTTCAAGTGCGTCCGGTTCACCCGAACCGTCTTCGTGGACCGGGTCTGGAGCGTCATCACGTCGGCGTCCGCGACCTTGGCCTTCAGTCGCACAGTACCCGCCACCGCGTCGGCGGCGTCCACCACCTTCGAAAGGAGTTTCGCAGTCTCCGCGTTCCCCGAGGCGGCAGCCGGCCGCACCGCGGGCCCCGGTCCCGCCGTCGCGCCGTGCAGGTCACCGGACTTGCGGGCCCGCCCTTCCGGACGGCCGGGGGCGGATCCGCCTGGCCCGTGTACGTGCGCGAACGACGGATCCCGCGGATGCTTCAGGAAGGCGACCTCCGCTCCGGCCGGGGCAGGGCGAACGGCACCACCGCCACCGTCACGTTGTCGTGGCCGCCGCCGTCGAGGGCGTGGCCGACGAGGACGCGGGCGCAGTGCAGGGGGCGCTGGGCCGCGTCGGCGGGCAGCACCCGGGCCATGTCGTCGGCCGCCTCCGCGTAGTTCCACAGGCCGTCCGTGCAGACCACCACCACACCGGGGCGGTCCGGTCTGAACACGGCCGTGTGCGGCTCCAGTTCGTACGCGTCCGCGCCGAGCCAGCCGGTGATGGCGTGGGCCCGCTCGTCCGCGTACGCCTGCGCCTCGTTCATCAGCCCGGCGGCGACCATCTGCGCGGCCCACGAGTCGTCCTCGGTGAGCCGGGCCGCCGGGGCGGAGCGGTCGTCGGGGACCCAGTACGCGCGGCTGTCGCCGACCCAGCCGACGACGAGGAGGCCGTTCGCGGTGACGGCGCCGACGATGGTGCAGGCGGGGGCGTTGCGGTGGCGGTGCGCCTCGTGCCCGAAGCCGCCGCCCTCGCCGGGCGGCTCGTCCGCGAGGGCGTTGACCGCGTCGGACGCGGCGACGATGGCGTCGTGCATCGCCTGCCGCGGGTCGGTGCCGAGGGGCAGGGCCGCCCGCAGCGAGGCGTCGGCGGCGCGGGCGGCGGCGGCCGAGGCGTCGTCGGGGCGGGACGCGGAGGACACGCCGTCGCAGACGATGGCGACGGCGGCCGGGGAACCGTCCGGGAGCGGTACGTCCGACACGGCGAACGCGTCCTCGTTGCGGTGGTGGCGCAGGCCGCGGTCGCTGACGGCCGCGACGGTACGCCCGACCTCCCGCTCCAAGTGGTCCCGCTCGCGGGGCTGCTTGTGCCCGCAGTTCTCGCAGTACCCGTCCGGCGAGACCCGGCCGGCCCGGCAGGCCACGCAGACCCCTTCGTCCTGGCCCTCGGCTAGGCCCTCGGCTCCGCCCGCGGCCGGGCTGTCGTTCCGGCCTTCGCCGGGAGCGGCGGGAGCGCCGGGAGCGGCGGGGGCGGCGGCCCGCGGGTCGGGCGCGGCCAGCTCGAAGTCCCCGGGCGGGTCGTCGTACCGGACGGGCTGCTCGGCCGCCGGGCCGGCCGGGACGTCCACGAGGGCCGGGCCGTCCACCAGGGTCGGGGTGGGCGCGGAGGGTTCCTGCGGCCCGGCGGGCTCCTGCGGCCCGGCGGCGGCCTGCTCCGCTCCGGGGCTGTGCGGCGCCGTATCGGGGTTCTGCGGCGCCGTGCCGGTCGCGCCGTACGCAGGCGCAGGCGCAGGCGCGGGCGCGGGTGCGGTGGGCGGCATGGGGCCGGCCGGGCCGGTGGGCGCGGGCGGTGGCGGTGGCGGTGGCGGTGGCACCGGGGCGGAGGCCGGGTACGCGGGGGCGGCCGGCGGCGGCGGGGGAGCGGCGGCCGGCGGCTCCGCCGGGGCGGCGGGGGCCGGGGGGCCCGCGGGCGGCGCGGGGACCGCGGGGGGCGGCGGCGGGTTGGTCAGGGCGACCGTCGGGTGGTCCACGGGCGGCGGCGGCACGGCCGACAGGTCGTACCCGCAGACCCCGCAGTACCGGTCACCCGGTTCCGGCGGCTCCGAGCAGCCCGGGCAGGCTGACAGTTGATGCGTCTTCGACATCGATCACACCCACGTCCGGGGGCGGAACCGGTTGGCCCGTTCCACCAGTTCGATCCTTTCCTCGCCGCGCTGGGCGAGCCGGGCGAGCACCCGGTACGAGCGTTCCAGGCCGAACCGCAGCCCCCGCTCGTGCAGTTCGCTGCCGAGCAGCGAGTGGTCGGGGGAGAGGCCGCCCGGCCGCCCCGACAGGCACCAGTCCAGGGCCAAGCCCAGGACCTCCGCCGACAGCCGTTCGCGCCGCACCGCGTCGAGCCCGAGGGCGTCGAGCGCCGCCACCTCGCGGGCCGCGGCGTACAGGTCGTCCCGCAGCGGTTCGGCGGGGTCCCGCCGGCGCAGCCGCGCCCGCACCGCCGCGACGCGCGCCGCGGTGTAGTGGATGGACGACTCCGGCACGGACTCCAGCGTACGCACCGCCGCACCCCGGTCGCCCGCCGCCAGGTGCACGCGGGCCAGCCCGAACGCCGCGCCGACATGGCTCGGGTCCGTCGTCCACACCAGCCGGTAGTACTCGGCGGCGTTGTCCGACTGGCCCAGCACCTCCGCGCAGACCGCCAGCGCCAGCTTCGCCGCCGGCTCGCCGGGGAACGCGTCGTACACCGCGTCGAACGCCACCGCGGCCGCCCCGTGGTCACCGGTCGCCAGGGACACCACGCCCCGGTACCAGACCACCCGCCAGTCGTCCGGACGCGCCCGCTCGAGCCCCTCCAGCACCCGTACGGCGCCGGCCGCGTCGCCCCGTTCCAGCAGGGCGCGCAGCTCCCGCAGGCGCAGCTCGGGCGACTCGGCGGGCGCGGCGCGCAGGGCGGCGGCCACCTCCCCGGGGCCGGACGCCACGAGCCCGGCCAGGAAGGCGGCGTTCGGGTCGTCGGGGTCGACGAGCGGAACCGGCAGCGCGAGCGCGGCCCCGCGCGCGTCCAGCCCGGCGAGCAGGGGCCTTGTACCGGCCCCGGCCGTCTCGCGCCGCGCCCCGCCGCGCCGTACCGGGCGCAGCCCCAGACGGGACACCTCCCCGCCCGGCTCGGCGAACAGGACGGTGTCCGCGACGCGCTGCTCCGGGCCGAACAGCGTCGACAGGGCCGGTCTCGGCGCGCCCGTCCGGAGGGCGACGACCTCCCGCAGGACGCCCGTCAGCTGCTCGGCCATCTCCTGCGCCGAGGCGAACCGCCGCGCCGGGTCCGGGTCCGTCGCGCGCAGCAGCAACCGGTAGAACGACTCGTACCGCCGGAACACCTCGATGTGCCCGGGATCCGGCAGCGAGTCGGCGAACACGTTCGTGTAGCCCTGGAAGTCGAACGTCAGCACCGCCAGCGTCCGCGCCACCGTGTACAGGTCCGACGCGACGGACGGGCCCGTCTGCGCGACCTCGGGCGCCTGGTAGCCGACCGTGCCGTAGACGGCCGACTCGCGGTCGTCCATCCGCCGCACCGCGCCCATGTCGATCAGCTTCAGCTGGTCCTCGCTCTGGATGGCGTTGTCGACCTTGAGATCGCAGTACAGCAGGTTCCGGCTGTGCAGATGGCCCAGCGCCTCCAGCGCCTCGATGCCGTACGCGCACGCCTGCCCGACCGGCAGCGGGTCGCGCCGCCCGTCGGGCCCGCGCCGCGCGTTCGCGATGTCCTTCAGCGACTTGCCGCCGACGTACTCCATGACGATGTAGCCGTCCAGCGAGCCCGTCCGCCGGTCCAGGTGCTCCACGAAGTTGTAGATGCGGACGATGTTGGCGTGCTCGATCTCGGCGAGGAACCGCCGCTCCGAGATCGCCGCCGCCATCGCGTCCTGGTCGCCCGTGTCCAGCAGGCCCTTGAGGACGACCCACCGGTCCGACACGGCACGGTCCACGGCCAGGTAGATCCAGCCGAGCCCGCCATGCGCGAGGCAGCCCGCCACCTCGTACTGGCCGTGCACCACGTCGCCCGCCCGCAGCTTCGGCACGAACGAGTACGGGTGCCCGCACCGCGTGCAGAACCCCTCCGGGCGCCCCGGCCGGTCACCGCGCGCCCGCCCCACGGGCGCCCCGCAGTCGGACCGGGAGCAGAACCTGCGCCGCTCCGGCACCTCCGGGAGCTCCATGACCGCCGAACGCGGATCGGGCCTCGGCACCGCCGGGACCGTCACCAGCCCCGCGCCCAGCCGCCCCCGCGCCGAACGCCCGCTGGACGGCCCGGAGCTGCGCACCGACACCGACCGCGCGGTCGCCGGGCCGGACAACTCCTGCGTCAGCCGCCCGGACACCGACCGGCGGGACGCCGCCGAACGCGAGGAACGCCCCGACGAGCCGCCGGACGGCCGCCCAGAGGCGCGGCCCGAAGACGCCGGCGGCATTCCCGCCCCGCCTCCCGGCGCCCCGGACCCGGGCCCGGCGCCGGTGCCGGACCGCACCGGCCCGGCCGCTCCCGGCTGCCCGCCGCCCGCGATGCCCGTCGGCGGGGACGACACGGCGCCGTCCGGCGCGACGACCGGCGCCATGCCGCACGTGCCGCAGTACAGCCCGCCGCCGCCCACGTCCTCGTAGGCGCCGTCGCAGTCGGGTCGCCGGCACCTGCTCATCCGTGCCCCCCGGCCGACAGGACCTCGCTCGCCGCCTGCTGGTAGCGCAGCACGGCCCGCTCGGCGGCGCGCAGATCGCACGGCGCGCTCCACAACATGCGCCGCGCCGCGTCGTACCGCTCGCTCAGCACCGGGTCGTCGGCCAGCCCGTGCCGCGCGGTCCGCGCCCGGCACGCGTCGAGCCGGCCCCGCAGCTCGGCGCGGACGGCGAGCGGCGCGGTCACCGCCGTCAGCGACTCCCGGGCCCGCAGCAGCTCCTCCTCGGCCTCCCGCTCCAGCGCCTCCAGCAGGGGGGACAGCCGGTGCCACTGGGCGTGCCTGCGGTACTCGGCGGCCGTCGCCAGCCGCTCGTGCAGCGCGGTCGGCGGGCCGCTCACCGCGGGGACCTCCGACGCGGCGATCTTCGACAGGACCTCGACGCGCGCGGTGCGGGCCTCGGCCAGGGTGCGGTCGGCCCGTGACAGCAGGTCCCGCAGCCGCAGCAGCCGCGACTCGGAGTCCTGCCGCACCTGGAGGACCGCCTCGATCTCCCGGCGCACGTCCTCCAGCGCCCGCGCCGCACGGTCGTACCGCTCGGTGTCCGGCCGCCCGCCGCCGGGCGCCGAGCTGCCCTCCGCGGGCCGCCAGAACGCCAGCGGGTCGCTGACGACCTGCGCCCGCAGCGCCGCCAGCTCCCGCGTGATCGCCTCCAGGTCGTCGCCCGCCGGATGCTCACCGGGCCGCACCCCGACGGAACGCGCCAGCGACCGCGTCCGGTTCAGCTCCGCCGCCAGCAGGTCTATCCGCGCGGGCAGCGCCGACCAGACGGCGTCCGCCGACACGACCACGTCCAGGGACCGCGCGTACAGCTCGTTGATCCGCGCGACCAGCCCGTCCAGCGTGAACCGCTCCGACGCGGGCCCCGGCGGTACGGGCGGCTCCGCCGGAGAGCCGTCCACCGGCGCGTCCGGCACGGCGACGCTCTCGCCGCACAGCCGCTCCGTCAGCTCCGCCAGCTCCTCACGCCCCGGCCAGCGGCGCCGGGCGCGCACCTCGCGGGCGGCGCGCAGCACATCCGTGTACACGTCGAAGTACGTCCACAGCAGCGCGATCGTCCGCTCCGTCTCGGCCCAGCGCTCCCTGGTCGTCCCGGTCAGCCCGGTGCCTTCGAGGAGTCTGCGGCCCGCGTGGTCCTGCAGCGCCAGCAGCGAGTCCTCGACCGCCTTGTGTTCCGCGCCGAGGCGTGCCAGCGCACGGTCCACCTCGTCCCGGTCCATCACCGGACCGGGGGGACGCGTGACGGCCATCGATCACCTCTCGCTCTCAGGGGGACGGATTCGTCCGGTACTTGGGTGCGGGCGGCCCGGATATGCCGGGCAGGTCCGCCTTGAGCCACCTCTCGTACGCGCGTGTCCACGGCCCGGCACGGTACGCCACCAGCACGTGGTTGACGCGCCGCACCAGATCGTCGCGGCCCGGCCCGGCGGCCACGCCGTAGTACTCGGTCGTGAAGGGGGCGCCCTTCAGCTCGACCGTTGGGTCCTGCGCCGCCTGGCCGGCGGCGAGGGCGCTGTCGGTGACGACCGCGTCGACCTCGCCCGCCTGGAGACGCACCAGGCAGTCCAGTTGGTTCGGCACCGTGTACCGGTCCGGGTCGCGCGGGGTGCCGTCGTGCTCGTCGCGGTACACGGCTCCGTACGACCGGCGCTCCAGCGCCTCGTACGCCGTGGAGCCCTCGGCGGAGCAGACCCGCTTCCCGGTCAGCGACGCGTCGTACCCGGTGATGGGGGAGTCCTTGGGGGCGAGGACCTGCTGGCCCGTCGCGAAGTAGGCGGTGGAGAACGCGACCTGCCTGGCGCGGGCGCAGTTGATCGTCATGGTCCGCACCACCAGGTCGACCTTGCCGCTCCGCAGCGCGGCGATGCGCTGGTTGGTGGGCACGGCGCGGAGGATCACCGCGTCGGGGCTGCCGAGGACGTCCGCGGCGATGGCCCGCGCGAGGTCGATGTCGAAGCCCTCCAAGGTGCCCGTGGCGGGGTTCCGGTAGCCCCAGCGGTAGCTGTTCTGGTCGACACCGACGACCAGCTTCCCGCGCGCCTTGATCGCGCGGATCGTCGGCCCGTCCGCGGCGGACGGCGGCAGCGACGCCTCCGGGTCCGCGCACTCCTGCGCGGCCTCCCCGGCCGCCCCGGTCCCCGCACCCGCCGGGAGGCCGCCGGCCGCCGCGCCCGGTTTCGTACCGGCGGAAGGCCCGCCCACGGGACCCGCCTCCGCTCCGTCGGGAGGCCCGCCCACGGCACCCGCCTCCGCTCCGGCGGGCAGCGCGCGCACGGGGTCCGTGTCCCGCTGCCCCGCCGGGCCGTCGGAGGGACCGTGCCCCAGCGGTACGACGAGGGCCGAGGCCGCCACCAGCAGACACGCGGCGGCCAGGGCCCGGGCCGTGCCGCCCCGGCCGCGCCGGACGCCGCGCTCGTCCATCGTCTCCCTCCCCTCACCGCTCATCGGTACTCCGCCAGCCTCCGGTTCACACCCGTCACCACGCCGACCGTGCCCAGCACCGCCAGGGCGGCCGCCCCGGCCGGGAGGCCCGTCAGAGCGTCGCGTGCCCGCCCGGCGGCCCGGGTGAACTCGTCCTGCTCGTGGTCGAGGGCCTTCCGCAGCGCCGCGTCGACCCGGTCGAACGCCGCGCCCGTCGACGCCTCGCCGCCGATGACCTGCCGCAGCGCGCCCTCGTAGTCACCCGCCTCGTCCGTGCGCCGCACCCCGGCGTGCCGCTCCCGCCACTCGCCCGCCCAGCCGGCGGCGTCCCGTACCGGGTCCTCACCCGCCGGGTCGTCGGCCAGCCGCCGCGCCTGGGCGAGCGCCCGGTCGAGACCGGCCATGGCCTCGCCGTACCCGGCCGCGTACTTGTCGCTCTTGCCGTCGTCCGTCAGTACAGCGCCACGTGCCACGAGGGTCAGGTTCTCGTTCGCGCGGGCCTTCAGGGAACCGATCCGCGCCTCGTTCAGCACCTTGAGCGAATTCTGACCCCGGGCGCGGGCGTCATCCAGCCCGGACCGCGCCATCGAGTGGGCTCCCGCCAGCCACAGCAGCACCGCCGCCGTGGCCGCCGTCGCGGCGAGCAGTCCCGGGTTGACGAGCCGGTTGGTGCGCCGGAAGTCCCGCCACTGCGCCCAGGCGAGCGCGGCCAGCGCCACCACCCCCACGGCGAGGGAGAGCGCGGGCCACGCGCGCGCGTCGGCCTCGTCCTCGGCGAGCCGCGCCGTCTCCGCCTCGTACAGCCGCTCGGCGGCGGGCAGGAGCTGGGCCGTCATCCGCTGGTTGGCGTACCGCAGGTAGGCGCCGCCGAGCGGCAGGCCCTGCCGGTTCGCCGCGCGGGCGCGCTCCACGAGGCCGGTGTACCGCGGCAGTTGCTCGTTCAGGACGGTGATCTCGGCGGTGGACGCGGCCGATCCGTCCGTGCTCGCCGCGGCCTCCACCAGGAGGCGGGCCGCCGTCGCGATGTCCCGCTCGTACCGCTCGCGCACGCCCGCGGGCTCCTGCGCGCCCGCCAGGAAACCGCTGGCCGCGGCCGTGTCGGCGTCGGCGAGGGACCGGTAGATGTGCGCGGCGTCGGCGCTGAGCGGCTGGCTGCGGCCCACCACGTCGTCGGCGGCGTCCGACCGGCCGGCGACCTCCAGCGAGGTGGCCGCGCCGAACAGCACGACCAGCAGCGCCAGTACGGCACCCAGGGCCCGCAGCCGCCCGGGCGGTGTGGCCGCGGCCGCCCGCAGCCGGGCCGACCCTTCCCGGAGGCCGGCCCCGCGCCGCAGACCGGGCTCCGGGTGCGGGGCGCCACCGGTCCGCGACGCGCTGCCCGGCGCCGCGCCGTGGGGCGTGAAGCCGTACGGGCCGGCGGGCGGTGCCGCGCCGTTCGCGTCCCGCGCGGTCCGCGGACGGGGGACGGACGGCCCCGGTGGGGTGAACGGCCCTGTCGGGGCGGAGGATTCCGGTGGGGCGGGCGGGGTGGCCGGGGGCGCGGGCGTGCCCGGGGGCGCCGGGACACTCCCCGGTGCGGGCCGCGCGTTCCGCGCGTCTGACACGTGACCTCCCCCTTGGTCTCCGGCACCGGCCCGCACGCCCCCGACGGGTCGGGGAGAGCGCGGTCCGGCCAGCAGTATGAACGCAGGGGAACGGCAAAGACACGATCTTGACTGGATCTTGTTCTTATCGTGCCCGACGTCCCCTTCGCACCGTCATCCGAGCCTTCCACCCCTGGAACACCGCCCCCACCGAACCGGTTTCACCCCCGCGCGAACCGCGCCCTGAGCGCCTCGCCGGCCGCCGCGGGCGCCCCCACGTCGTCCAGCCCCAGAAGCGCCGCGCCCAGCACCGGCGGCGCGGCCACCACGGTCGGCACCGCCGAGGGCGCCCGCTCCCGCAGCGACTCCTCGATCCGCCCGTTCAACTCCGGGTGCCCGGCCGCCAGGACGCTGCCGCCCAGTACGACCGGCACGGGCTTCCGCGCGTCCCGCAGCCCGAGCCGCTCCAGCGCGACGACGGCCATCGTGACCACCTCGTCGGCCAGCCGCGCCACCAGCGACCGCGCCACCGGGTCGCCGCCCGCGCCGACCGCGAACACCAGGGGCGCCAGCTCGTGCCGCCGGCCGCCCGGCACACGGCCCAGGTGCAGCGCCTCGATCAGCGCGTACATCGAACCGAGCCCGAAGTGCGCGGGCAGCGCGCGGGCCAGCTCCGTCGGCTCGCCCCGCCCGTCCTCGGCCCGCGCCGCGTACCAGAGCGCCTCGTCGGCCAGCCCCCCGCCGCCGCCCCAGTCGCCGGAGAGCCGCCCCAGCGCGGGGAACCGCGCCGTACGCCCGTCCGGCAGGAGCCCCACGCAGTTGATGCCGGCCCCGCAGACGACCGCCACGCCGCGCGGCTCGTCCACCCCGGCCCGCAGTACCGCGAACGTGTCGTTCCGCACCCGTACGGACACGCCCCAGCCGCGTGCCTCCAGGGCCCGCGCGAGGGCCTCCTCCTCCACCGGCAGATCGGCGTTGGCCAGACACGCCGACACGTGCACCGTGGCGCCGCGCGCCGCCCCGGCGTCCCGGCCCGCTCCCGCCCCGGCGTCCCGGCCCGCCCCCGTCTCCGCGTCCCGGTCCGCCCCCGTCCCCCGGATCTCGCCGGCCCCCCGCATGGCCCGCTCGACCGCGGCCTCCAGTACGCCGACGGCCGCGTCGGTGCCGACCGCCTGGGGCCGGAAGCCGCCGCCGCGTGCCGTGCCGAGGACCGTCCCGTCCGCACCGACGAGGGCGACGTCCGTCTTGCTGTTGCCCGCGTCGATGGCGAGCACGGCGCCCGCCGCCGCGTTCACGCCCACGCGAGGTGGTCCCGGTTGTGCGCGATGAGCCGGTCCGTGAGCGTGTCGGCGTACGCGTACTGGCCGATCAGCGGATGGGCGAGCAGCGCCCGGAACACCCGTTCGCGGCCGCCCCGCAGCGCCGCGTCCAGCGCCAGTTCCTCGTACGCCGTGACGTGCGCGATCAGACCGGCGAACAGCGGGTCCACGTTCCGCACCGGCAGCGGCCGGGCGCCGTCCGCGTCCACCTCGGCCTGCACCTCCACGACGGCGTCGTCGGGCAGGAACGGCAGCGTGCCGGCGTTCCGCACGTTCACGACCTGCGGGGCACCGCCCCGCCCCCGCGAGCCGCCCACGCCCGTACCGCGCCCGCCCAGCAGCGCGGCCGCCAGGTCGACGGCGGCCTCGGAGTAGTACGCGCCGCCCCGCTCGGCCAGCAGCGCGGGCTTCTCGTCCAGCGCCGGGTCGCCGTACATCTCCAGCAGCCGCCGCTCCATCTCCGCCACCTCGGCGGCCCGCGACGGCTTGCCGCGCGCCTCGTCCACGACCTCGTCGTGCGCGTAGAAGTACCGCAGGTAGTACGAGGGGACGACGCCGAGCCGGTCCAGCAGGCCGCGCGGCAGCCGCAGGTCGGCGGCGACGGCGTTCCCGTGCTCGGCGAGCAGCCGGGGCAGCACGTCCGTACCGTCGGGCCCGCCGAGCCGTACGCCCAGCTCCCACGTCAGGTGGTTCAGCCCCACGTGCTCCAGGTGCACGTCGGCGGGGGCGACGTCGAGCAGGGCGGCGAACTTCCGCTGGAGGCCGATGGCGACATTGCAGAGGCCGACGGCCTTGTGGCCGACCTGGAGGAGGGCGCGGGTGACGATGCCGACCGGGTTGGTGAAGTCGATGATCCAGGCGTGCGGGTTGGCACGGCGTACCCGTTCGGCGATGTCGAGGACGACCGGCACGGTCCGCAGCGCCTTCGCCAGGCCGCCCGCGCCGGTGGTCTCCTGCCCGACGCAGCCGCACTCCAGCGGCCAGGTCTCGTCCTGCTGCCGGGCGGCCTGCCCGCCGACGCGCAGTTGCAGCAGCACGGCGTCGGCGCCGTCAACCGCGGCGTCCAGATCACCTGTTGTGGTGACAGTCCCCGGATGACCCATTTTGGCGAAAATCCGCCGGGCCAGTCCGCCGACCAGCTCCAGCCGGTCGGCCGCCGGGTCCACGAGGACCAGTTCCCCGATCGGCAGCGTGTCGCGCAGCCGGGCGAACCCGTCGACCAGCTCCGGCGTGTACGTGGAGCCGCCCCCCACGACCACGAGCTTCAGACCACCCATCGTCCCCACTCCCCTTCGTCTGCCCTCGTCGGACGGCCGGTTCATCGCGCGGAGGTGTCGAACACGTCGTCGCGGGTCGCGGCGAGCGCCACCTCCAGGGCGCCGCGCAGCACGGGCCGCTCCCGTACGGAGCCGAGGACCAGGCGGGGCCGGGCGGCGGCGAGTTCGGCCAGCTCGGCGGCGACGCGCCCGCGCAGCGGCTCGCCCCCCGCCACGGCCACGTCACCGGAGAGCACGACCAGCGCGGGGTCCAGTACGGCGACGAGCGCGGCGAGCCCGGTCGCGAGCCGCGTGGCGTACGCGTCGAGCAGCCGCCCGTACGCCCCGCCCGCCGCTTCCGAGACGGTCCCGGCCTCCGCGGCGGCGTCCCGCAGCAGCCGTACCGCGGCCTCGGCGGACTCGCCCGACGGCACGTCGATCCCCCACTCCCGCGCGAGTCGGGGCACCGCGGCGGCACCGGCCAGCTCCTGGAAGCCGCCGCTGCCGGTGCGGGCGACGTTCCGTACGAGGGGCGCGCCGGGGACGGGCAGGAACCCGACCTCGCCGGCGCCGCCCGTGAACCCCCGGTGCAGCCGCCCGCCCAGTACGAGGGCGGCGCCGAGGCCCTCCTCGATCCACAGCAGCACGAAGTCCCGGTGCCCGGCGGCGGCACCGAGCCGCTGTTCGGCGACGGCGACCAGGTTGACGTCGTTCTCGTACTCGACCGGCATCGGCAGCGCGGCGGCCAGCTCCTCCAGCAGGGCGGGGCCGTGCCACCCGGGCAGGTGGGATGCGTACCGCAGGCGCCCGGTCGACGGGTCGAACGCGCCGGGCGTGCCGATGACGACCCGCTGCACATCGTCGCGGGTGAGCCCGGCGGCCTTCACGGCGCCGTCCAGCGCGTCGGTGACCTGCCGTACGGCACCGGGCCCGCCCCGGCGCGGGGTCGGCAGCGTGGACTCGCCGACGACGGCCCCGGTCACATCGGCGACGGCGGCCCGTACACGGCGCGGGTTCACGTCGAGCCCGGCGGCGTACGCGGCGCGCGGATTGACCTCGTACAGCTGGGCGTTGGGCCCCGGCCGCCCCCGGCTCGTGCCGGTGGCGACGACGAGCCCGGCGGCCTCCAGCCGCGCCAGCAGCTGCGAGGCGGTCGGCTTGGACAGCCCGGTCAACGCCCCGATCCGCGCCCGCGACAGCGGCCCGTGCTCCAGCAGCAGATCGAGCGCGGCCCGGTCGTTCATGGCCCGCAACACCCGAGGCGTCCCGGGAACCCCTCCGCTCACACCACCCGCCCCCTGGCAACTGTTAGGAAGCTTTACTGTCCCGCTGTTCGAACGTAGGTCGGCTCTGAAGGCCCGTCAAGACCGGAGTCGGCGGAGCCAGCCGTTCACCCTTCTTCGGAGGAAGTGTGTGAAATGTGAAGAATGATGGGGGGTCAGCATCCTGCGAAGAGGTGTGACGTGGCTAATAAACGCGTTGACCTCGCAATACGTGACTCCATAGCGTCGAACGGTGATCTAGATGGATCGCCCTCCGAGGGCGGTGCGTCATGCCGGGCGTAGTGAATCCTGTTGCGCCGCCGCAGTCCCCACTCTATGTTCGGGCGGTCATGGAAACCTGCCTGTTGTATTTGGGTTCTCGAGCTGCACCGTTTATGTCGCCGCCCTCGTTGCATCAGATGGCGGAGCTATTCGAGGATGCTGTCAGGGGTGCGGTCGAGTTCTTTACGGAGGTAGACGTCGAATTCTCCCGGTCTCCTCGTCTTCTCGTTGCCAACCTCAGGTCCGGTGAATCGTTCGTGCAGGTGGCGGTGGGTGACGACGTCGGATTTGGTGAGTATTTCCTTGTTCCGACTTCTATGCGGGCCATCTCCATGGGCGAGATGGGGAGCTGCGAGCTGGGTAGGCGTCTGTATTCTCATATGCTTGCCAATGGCGGCTTTTACCTGATGTTGGAGCATGAGGAAACAGGGGATGTTCTCGCATCCAATGTCCCGGGCTAGTGCATCCAGGTGTTGGCCCGTAAGTTTTCCTGTTGCTGAACGCGCTGTTCATTCGCTTGATCGAGCACTAATCGTCGTCCCTAGGGGGGGGATACGTCATGCAGTCCACGTCACCCGGCGTACCGGCCGGACCGCCGCGCGCGAGACCCCGGTTCGCCGTCGCCGCGACCGCCGCCCTGCTTCTGGCCGGCGCGGCGGTGCCCGCCGCGCACGCACAGGACGCCGCCGACCCGGTGCCGCTCGCGCCGACGGTCACCGCGCTCGGCCCTTATGAGGAGTGCAGCCCCAACCACTGCCTGCCGCACGGCGGTCCGGGCATGCCGGGGCGCTTCCGCTTCACACCCAACGCCGCCGACCAGGACGTCACCGGGTACCGCGTACGGACGCCTGAAGGTGTTCATCACGTCACTGCCGCGGAGGCCGAGGCCTTCGAGGTCACCCCTTCTGAGTCCGGCCTTTTCTTCCTCGTCGTGGAGGCCAAGGACTGGGGCTCCCGCTACGGCGAGAGCACCACCTTCGCCTTCAAGGTCGATCCCGTCTCCCAGCAGTCCCGCTGGCGCTTCGACGACGGGCTGGACGCCCCGGCGGCCACCGTGGCAGCGGACTCCGGCACGGCGAGCGAGCGCCACGACGCCGTCCTCCACACGGAAGGCACCGGCTGGTCGCCGCTCGCCCGCGCCGGGGCGCAGGACCGCGCGCTCCTGCTGGACACGCCCGAGGGCCAGCGCCCTCACGAGTACGCGGAGACGGCCCGTCCCGTAGTGGACACGTCCAAGCCGTTCACGGTGTCGGCATGGGCGTACCTGACCGGCGCCGGTGACGACCGGGTCGTACTCGCCGCGCCGGGGAGCCACGGCACCGCGTTGGACCTCCGCTACTCGGCCGCCGACCGCAGGTGGGCCTTCGGCAGGTCGGCACAGGACGCGCCCGGAGCGCCGAGCGTCCGCTCGCTGTCGGCCAACGAGGCGGTGCCGCGTGCCTGGACCCACCTGGCGGGCGTCTTCCACACGCAGCACGACACGGACCCGTCCAACGACACGGTCCAGCTCTATGTGAACGGCCGGCCCCAGGGCAGGCCCGTGGTGCTCGCCGAGCAGGCGCCCGCGTACGAGCCGTGGCGCGCCACGGGAGGCCTCCAGTTCGGGCGCGGATACGAGGGCGGGGACTACGACCACTACTTCCGGGGCCGCATCGACGAGGTCACCGCGTGGCAGTGGTCCCGCACACCGTTGGAGATCCGCCGCATGACGGAGGTGCGCGACCGGAACGGGGAGGCGATCTTCACCCCGGCCGCGCACTGGGACGCGGGGACCATCGAGGACGGCCGCGTCCGCCAGACCGGCCCGTATCCGGGCGGGGACCTGCGCCTGTCGCCCACCGGAGCCTCCCCGAACGCCGAGGAGGGCAGCCTCGTCCTGGACGGCGAGACCGGCCACGCCGCCACCGAGGGCCCGGTCGTCGACGAGACGGGCTCCTTCACGGTGTCGGCCCGCGTACGCGTGGACAGCGCCGCCATGGCGGCCAAGCCCGACGGGTACCGCGCCCTGGTGGCCGGCCAGCGCGCCGGTACGGAGTACTCCTGGGCGCTGTGGCTCAGAAAGCACGCGGAGGACGCCTACGTCTGGGAGTTCACCCGCACGTCTCTCGGCCCGGACGGGCAGTCGACGGAGACGGTCACTGCAGGCGGCTCGGAGCACGCGGTCCTCGACACCTGGGTCGAGCTGACCGGGGTCTACGACACGGTGGACACCACGGGCGCGGGACGGGTCAGCATGTTCGTGGACGGGATGGAACATTGGTCATGGCGTCCGACGAACCTGACGCACGCCCAGCAGGGCAGCGGTGCCCTCACCGTCGGCGGTGACGCGTCCGGCGGAGCCGCCACGGCCCACGCCCTGCCCGGCGCGGTGAAGACCCTGCGAGTGTGGACCGGCGCCATCACCGTTCCCTACATCCACCAGTACGTCATGCCGCAGTGACCCGCGCGGCACAGTAAAGGGGGTCCGATGGCCAAGATGCGGTGCCGGTGCGGGAACCAGATCCGGGACGACGACCCGGACCACAGCCTGGTGATGAACTCCCACGGGGCCTTCGAGGAGCTGGACTTCGACGGCACCGCCCTGTTCGGCAGGGGCGTCGACATGCTGCGCTGCGTGGAGTGCGGGCGCCTGTGGGTCTTCTGGGACGAGCACGGCAGCCCCACCGAGTACCGGCCTGTCCCGAGGGACTGACCCGAGCCCGGTGCGGCGGCCCACGTATTCGCACCGGCTCTTTCCATAGCCCTGACCCGGAGCGGCCTCCCAACCCACGGCCGCCGCCGGACCCGGTTGCATTCACCACAGGGCATCGTGAACGTCCGCCTGCATCCGGCCCGCCGCACTGCACGCGATCGGCGGGCCGGATGGTCCAGCACGCATCGGCGGGCCACACGTCCGGGCGAAATCCCGCCGCGACTCGACTCGGGATCTCCAACGGCCGAATGACGGAGCGGGGCAGCACCGCCAGCGCTGATTGCCGCGCCCTCGGTTCCCGCCCGCCCCCAAAGGGGGTGACCAGGTCCCCCTGGACCTGGGGCTACGGCATTCGCCAGGGCTCGGGCCACATAGTGGGTGCCACCCACGAGACACGCACATGTCCGCCCTTGATCCTGCCTTCAGATGAGTACACGTACTCAGAATGTGGCCACCACTGCGCCATAGGGTCATTCCGGAAGCCCTACTGGGGGCTGTAGGACTGACCTGCTGTGGAGGGGCGCCGATGTCGTGGGACGAGTGGGAGCAGCTCAAGACCGAAGCTGCCGAACGCCAGTTAACCCGGATGCAGCTCAACCAGTTACCGGGGTCCGATCCGTCCGGTGGTGGGGGCGGTGGTTCGTCCGGGGTGGTGAGGACCCGGATGAAGGCGTGGTCGCAGGCGGGTGCGGGTGTCAACGGCCTGAAGGCGGACATCGGCCAGGGCCTGCGGAAGCTGGAGGAAGGGCAGTCGGGTGTGGGGGACACGTCCGGGTGCCAGTCGGCGGCGGCGCAGAAGGAGTTGTACGACTCCTGGAAGAGCTACGTCGGCAAGCTGAGCGGGCGTTGCGGCACGGTGGGCGGGCTGCTGGAGCGGGCCGGGCGTGATCTGGCGATGACCGACCAGGCGATCGAGGACGAGTTCGCGAAGGTCAGGGCCCAGTACCAGGACACCGAGGCCGTCGGCGGCCAGGCGAAGGGCCGGTGACCGGCCCGTGGATCTCACGACGCTGAAGAAGTTCAAGCCCACCGCCTACGAGGACGCGGCCGACGGCTACCGCGCCACCGCCGACATGGCCGCCAGGGCCAAGGACGCGATCGACATCCGGATCTCCTCCGGCATCCGCGCCCAGCTCGAAGGCGAGGCGGCCACCGCCGCCCTGGGCGAGCTGAAGGAACTGGCGGAGAACTTCCACTACGTACAGACCGAATGCGGCCTGGTCAGCACCGCGCTGCGCGGCTTCGCGCACGACATGGCCGCCGCCAAACGCAAGCTGGAAGCGGCCATCGCCGACGCGCAGGCAGCCGGCTGCACCGTGAACCCGGACGGCTCGGTCGCCTTCCCCGCCGGCGGCACACCCGTCGACGGCAAGGTCCCCGAAGGCGGCACCGTCACCGGCACCGGCGGCCCCGCCTCCCCGACCGCCGACGCGCTCTACCGCCAGGCGGCCAACGCCCACCCCAACCCCCACTACGGCAAAGCCCTGGAGTTCGCCAACCGGATCGCCGACGCCGTCAAGGAAGCCACCGACGCGGACACCAAGTGGGCGCCGAAGCTCCGCGCGCTGAAGGCCGACGACGACCTGACCGTCTCCGACCACGACTGGACGGACACCCAGTCCGACACGAGCGGAGTGCGTCAGGCAGCCGATGCGTACCTGGACACCATCCCAGCTCCGCCGAAGGACGGGACGCCGGAGAAGAACGCCCAGTGGTGGAAGGACCTCACGCCGGAGCAACGCGCCGACTATCTCGCCGTCCACCCAGGGACCCTCGGGGCGATGAACGGTCTGCCCGCAGACGTTCGTGACGAGGCGAATCGCATGGTCCTGGCGGAAACGCGAGCGATGTACCAGCTGGAGCTCGCCGCCATCCCGAAGGAGCCGGCCATGTACGGCCCGGGCGCCGGCGGACGCGTTGATGTGATCACTCCCGAGTGGCAGGAGTGGCACAGGAAGTACGCGGACAAGAAGGCCAAGATGGAAGGTGTGCTGAAGGGCATGGATGCCATCCAGGCCCGCTTCGACCGGACTGGTCAGGAGGGGCTACCGGAGGCGTACCTGCTTGGCTTCGACCCCACCGGTCTGCGGGACGGAAAGGTCATCCTCGCCAACGGCAACCCGGACACAGCCGATCATGTCGGCATCTATGTTCCCGGCACCTTCTCCCACATCGCGTCCATCGGGGGTGACGACGAGACCCACGGCGACCTCGGCCGGGGAGACAGACTGTGGACCGAAAGCACTCGTCTCGCGCCGGGGCAGAAGGTCTCCACGATCACCTGGTTCGACTACAACGCTCCGGACCACATCCCGCAGGCGACCCGTCACCAATACGCGGACGAAGGCGGCCCCCGTTTGTACGACTTTCTGCAGGGCAACAAAGCGGCGCAGGAGGGTGTTGACGGCACGCGCGCCCATACCACTGTGATCGGCCACAGTTACGGCAGTACGGTCGTTGGTGTCGCGGCGCAGTCCGGAAGCTGGAAGGACCCGGCTGCGGTCAACGACCTTGTCTTCGCCGGCAGCCCTGGCGTTCAGGCTGACCACGCGGCGGACCTGGGCGTCGGAGCCGATCACGTATGGGCGATGGGTGCCCCGCTCGACGATTTCGTGGTTCGGCACGGTGGTCGCCTCGTGGGGCTGGGCGATAATTGGACCATTCCAACCGATGAATCTTTCGGCGGGAACATCATGGCGAGCGACGTGGGTGGGCACACGAAATTTTGGGACGCAGGCTCCACGAGTCTGTCGAATCAGGCTGCCGTCATCGTCGGGCAGCGCGACAAGGTGGAAATTGAATAAGCGACGTATCTCGGTATGCGTTTCCGTGCTGATGGCCTGCATGCTGGCTGCGGCGTGCACTGGTGGAAGTGAGGCAGAGGTGGAGGTCCGTGACAGCGCCGCGGTGAAAGCGGATGCCAAGAAGGTGTCCAGTCGGGTCCTCGACATGCTGGCCCTCAAGGGCAAGGTGACGGAGACCGGGGCGATGACGATGCGGTGCTCCGGGTTCGACGCCGATGAGAAGGTCTACCGCGCGCGGCATCCTTGGAGCGTCTACGACGTTCCCTTCGCTGACATGCGGACAGCCTTCGACCGCTTGCGCGACGAGCTCCCGAAGAATGGATGGAAGATCGTCAAGGATGGCCCGGATGCCTCCGTGGGAAAGAGCCCGCAGATCGTGGCCGAGTCCCGGAGCGCGGACTTCGCCGTGGACGTGCGGCTGCATGAGGCGAACAGGGCGCAGAACGCTCCGGCACTCCTCACGGTCACCGTGGAATCAGCGTGCTTCAAGGGCTCCGATGGCCGGTGACGCCGGCCTCCGCCCGCCTCTGGGGTGGACGCTGGCGGCGTAGTGGCATACGAAAGGCGCCCCGCACCAGCAGGTGCGGGGCGCCTTCGCGCGTATCCCGGCCGTCAGTTCTTCGAGAGGTTCGGGCCCGTCGACGGCTGGGGTATCGGGGTGGCCGCCATCGACTGGGGGGTCGTCGGGGAGGCGAAGGCGGACGGCGCGGCCATGCCGGCCGTCGGGTCCGCCGGCGCCGCGTCGTCCGACGCCACCGGGACGCCGCCCACGATGCGGACGCCCGCCGCGTCGAACGCGCGCTTGATCCGCCAGCGGATCTCCCGCTCCACGCCCAGCGCCTTGCCCGGCATCGTCTTCGCCGAGACCCGCAGCGTCATCGAGTCGATCATGACCTCGGTCAGGCCCAGCACCTCGATCGGGCCCCACAGCCGCTCGTTCCAGGGCTCCTCCGCGGCCATCTCCTCCGCCACGCCCTCGATCAGCTTCCGCAGCGCGTCCAGGTCCTCCGTCGGGCGGACCGTCACGTCGACACCGGCCGTCGCCCAGCCCTGGCTGAGGTTCCCGATCCGCTTGATCTCGCCGTTGCGGACGTACCAGATCTCGCCGTCCACGCCCCGCAGCTTCGTCACCCGCAGGCCCACCTCGATGACCTCGCCGGACGCCACGCCCGCGTCGATCGAGTCACCCACCCCGTACTGGTCCTCCAGGATCATGAAGACGCCCGACAGGAAGTCCGTCACCAGGTTCCGCGCGCCGAAGCCGATCGCCACACCGGCCACACCCGCCGACGCCAGCAGCGGCGCCAGGTTGATCTGGAAGGCGCCCAGGATCATCAGCGCGGCCGTACCCATGATCAGGAACGACGCCACCGACCGCAGGACCGACCCGATCGCCTCCGACCGCTGACGGCGCCGCTCGGCGTTGACCAGCAGCCCGCCCAGCGCCGTGCCCTGCACCGCCTGGGCGCTGCGGTTCATGCGGTCTATCAGCTTCGTCAGCGCCCGACGGATCAGGTAGCGCAGCGTGACGGCGATGGCGAGGATCAGCAGGATGCGCAGACCGGTGTTGACCCACGTGGCCCAGTTCTGCTCCACCCAGCCCGCCGCCTCACCTGCCTGGCGGGCCGCCTCGTCCAAGGACACAGGGGAGACGGACGCCCCGGACGACGACGGGGACGGACCTGAGTCGGTCGGGGGAACAGCGGGCGGGGCCGACCACAGCACGGCGGGGAACCTCCTGGCATCACGGGCGGGTCTCTTCCATTAAACGGGTGGAGCACACCGGTTCGTCGCCGTGTTCGAGGGAGAGGCTCGTCTCATCTGGGGATGAGCCCCCTGTGGTCGAAAACACCTCCAGCCCGTTACCCCCATGTGGTGGCGCTTCGACCTGGCATGAGGAGAGACTGAGAGCAGATCGTCCCGGCGCGAGCCACGCGCCGCCGGCGTACAAGGAGGCATCCGTGCCGCATGTCCTGGTCCTCAACGCGTCGTACGAGCCCCTCGGCGTCGTACCGCTCCGCCGCGCGCTCGTACTCGTCCTCGAGAACAAGGCCGTGTGCCTCGAGGAGTCCGGCGCCTTCATGCACAGCGCGACCCGAGCGATCGCAGCCCCCAGCGTCGTACGGCTGAAGCGGTTCGTACGGGTCCCCTACCGGGGGCCCGTTCCTCTGACCCGCAAGGCACTCTTCGCCCGCGACGGCGGGCGCTGCATGTACTGCGGTGGCGTCGCAACCAGCGTCGACCACGTCATTCCGCGCAGCCGCGGGGGCAAGCACGCCTGGGACAACGTGGTGGCGGCGTGCCGCCGCTGCAACCACATGAAAGCCGACCGGCATCTGCGCGAGCTGGGCTGGCGGCTGCACCAGCCACCCGCCCCGCCCACCGGTCTCGCCTGGCGCATCATCGGCACCGGGCACCGGGACCCGCGCTGGCTGCCCTACCTGCAGCCGTACGGCGCGGACGACGCCCTGGCCCGGATCGACGGCATCTCGGCCTGACGTCCGGGCCCTGCCGTACCCCCGCCCCTCTCAGGGGAGCCGGGCGCCGCACCCCGGGGGCGGCGGGCCGTGCGCGGACCGGGCCGCCGCCCCGCAGGAGGGCGGCGGCCCGGCCTCCGTACGCCGCTACTCCGTGACCGCGTACGCCTGCACGTCGAACAGCGAGTACCCGTACTCCGTCGCCCGCTCCTCGCCCTGTACGCGCAGGAAGCGGGTGTCCGGGGCGTCCATGCGGACCTCCTCGCGGCCGCCTGCGCTGTCGCGGACCGTCGCCGCCGTGCGCCACGAGCGGCCGTCGGGTGAGACCTGTATGCGGTACCGCTTCGCGTGCGCGTCCTGCCACTGGAGCACCACCTGCCCCACCCGCGCGGGCTCGGGCAGCTCGACCTGCCACCACGCGCCGTCCTCCGCAGGCGACGACCAGCGGGTCTCCGCGTCGCCGTCGACGGCCGCCGACGCGGGGAAGTCCGGGGTCTCGTCGCCGGACGAGGTGGCCGCCGCGCCGGGGGAGCGGGTCAGGTCCGCGCCGCCCGTCGCCGGATAGGCCCGGACCGTCAGCGTCCGCTCCTCGCCCGCGAAGGAGAGCGCCACCGGGTACGAGCCGGCCGGGGTGCCCTTCGGCACCGTGATCGTCACCGGTACCCGGGCGTCCACGCCGCGCGGCACCGTCGTCTCCTTCGGCACGCTCACCACGACGCCCTTCGGCGCCCGCACGGACAGCGCCCCGCGCACCGCCTCGGGCCGCCGTGTCGACAGGACCGCGTCCATCCGCTGCGGCCCTCCGCCGATCACCGCGTCCGTCTCGGCGCGCGGCAGCTCAAGACCGACGCGCGGCTCGTCCGCGAACCACGGCGCCAGCGACCGCACGGGCACGGGCTCGCCCGCCGCCCAGCTCACCCGCACGGCGTCCACGCGCAGCGCGCCCGCGACCCGCGCCTGCGTCCAGCCGCTCGGCGACAGGGGGCCGAGCCGCCGCCAGCCCTCGCCCGGCACGTGCACCTCGACCGCGCCGTCCGGGCCGCCGGGCTCCGCCAGCGCCGTGACGGCCGCCACCGGGCGCGCCCGGCCGAGGTCCACGGTGTACGAGGTGTCCGTGCGGTACGGCTCGCCCGCCTGCCGGCCGGCGCCCGTCCAGGCGCCCGCCTCGTCCACGGCCCGCTTCAGGAACGGGTCCAGCACCCCCGTGCCGACCTTCGCGGTGCCCGCCGCCAGGGCCCGGCGCAGCGGCTCCAGCTCCAGCTGGGCCCGCCAGGCCGCCGCGCCGTCGCCGCGCGACTGCGCCTGCAGCATGTCCACGGCGGCCTCGCCGGCGCGGCCGTACCGGGCCAGCTGCTCCAGCCAGGGCCGCACCTCGTCGTCGAGGCGGCCCTCCGCCGGGGCGGTCAGCGCGGCCGGGGCGCCCCGCATCACGGTGAACGCCGCCCGCAGTTCCCTCGCCGCCTTGTCACGGGCCGCCGCCGGCACGCCCGTCGCGGTGCGGGTCCGCCAGAACTCGGCCAGCAGGGGCCGCAGGTACGCGGACTCGCCGTGCGGGTCCAGCAGCGACGACGCGTCGTTCCCGGCGAGCGCGCCCAGCGCCTCGCGGGCCTTCGGGTCGCCGCCCGCCAGGTCGTCCAGCGCGGCCTGCCACGACTCCTGCGGGCGGTAGCCGCGCGGGTTCCAGGCGAAGTCGGCGGCCGTGAACACCGGCACGCGCGACGCGGACGCCTGCTCCATGCCGTTGGCCAGCAGCGCCGCCGAACCGGCCGCGACGGCGGGCTCCCGGCCGGTGTACGGGCCGAGGAAGATCCGGTCCTGGGCGTAGTCGTTGACCGGGTAGTTGTCCATGGTGACCAGCGGGTGCCGGAACACGTCCCGCGCCTCGGCCAGTTCGCCGCCGCTGATCGTGCGGGGCACCACGCCGACGCCCGTCCAGGCCACCTGCACCCGCGCGTCGAGCGCGTCGGCGAGCGCGGTCCGGTACTCGGTCGCGCCGTCCTGGTAGTACTCGGTCGGCATCAGCGACAGCGGCTCGGCGTCCGGGTGGCGGTCGGCGAGGTGCCGGGACAGCTCGCTCGCGACGCGCGCGTGGGCCCGCGCGGCGGCGCCGGGGCCCCGGCCGAAGACCTCCGCGTCGCGCGAGCAGTGCCACTCGTCGTACGCGGAGTCCTGGAACTGCAGCTGGAACGCCCGCACGCCCAGCGCGTACATGGCGTCGACCTTGCGCTTCAGCGCCTTCAGGTCGTCCTCGGAGGCCAGGCACATCGACTGGGCGGGCGCCACCGCCCACGCCAGCGTGACGTGGTTGCGGCGGGCCCGGTCGGCCAGCTCGCGGAACTCGGCGCGCTGGGCGTGCGGGTACGGCTCGCGCCACTGCGCCTGCCGGTACGGGTCGTCGCCGGGCGCGTACAGATAGCGGTTCTGCTTGGTGCGGCCCATGAAGTCCAGCTGGGCGAGGCGCTGCTCATGGCTCCAGGGGCGGCCGTAGAAGCCCTCCGCGAGGCCGCGCACGGCGGTCCCGGGCCAGTCGCGGACGACGACGCCGGGCACGGTCCGGGCGGAGGTGATCAGCTGACGGAGGGTCTGCGCGGCGTGGAACAGCCCGTCCGGGCCGACGCCGTCCACGGCGATCGTGTCGCGGCCCTGGTGGCGGCCGGCCGCGAGCCGGTAGCCGCCGGAGGGGAGGTCGCCGCGCTCGGGCACACGCAGGGCGCGCAGGGCGTCCTGCGCGCCGGTTCCGCCCCACCACACCACCGGTACGCGCCCGCCGTCCGTGGCACCCTCGCCGCCGCCGGCGCGCCGCACCCGGCGCACGCCCGCGTCCCGCAGCGCGCCCTCCAGGGCCGCCAGGGCGTACGGGTCGCTGTCCGGCTCCGCCACCAGGAGCACCTCGTCGCCGAGCCGCACGGCGGCGCCGCCCACGGTCCGCAGAGTCTGCGGGCGCGGCCACACGGAGGGCGTCCGGCCCTCCGCCGCCCGGGCGGTCACGGTCCGTACCGGTCCGTCCGCCGGCCGCGCGGCCGGGACGGGGGCGGTCGCGGCCCGGCCGGACGCCGCCGGGGTGTCACGGTCCGCCGCCGGGTCGCGGTCGGGCGCCGCCGCGGCGGGAGCGCCGGGGTCGCCGGGTGTGGCGAGCGCGCCCGGCGCGCCGCCGAGCAGACCGCCGATCACGGCGACCGCGACGGCGGTCGCGGTGCCCTTGCCGCCGCGACCGGCGCGCCCGGCGCGACCGAACTGCGCGAGCTGACCGAACTGCACGCGCGTCTCCCCTCGTCCTGCGTGGTTCTGTGGGTAGCTTTGCCGGTGGCCGTACTGCCGTACCGCTGTTCTGACGGATCGTCGGACAGGTCGTCGTACTGATGGGTTTCGAGCCCACCACCCCCTGACGAAGGTGTCAATGTGCGTGGCCGATGTGTCGTATTTGCACACCGAGCCGCCGGGATCCGGCCTCATCGGCCCCCGCCCGGCGCCCGCGTGGAGTGTGAGCAGCGCCACGTCGCGGGGATGCTCCCGGACGTGCTGGGTAGGGCTGCCCGCGACCCACTGTCGCCACGTACAGGAGGCCGCCATGGCCGCGTCCCCCCAGCTGCTCCTCTCCGCACTGTCCAAACGGGTACCGGGACAGGTGCCCGGTCCTCTCACCAGCGAACCGCCGCTCGCCGACGCCGCCCCCCTCACCAGCGAACCCCCGCTGACCGACGCCGCGCCCCTGACCAGCGAACCGACCGCGCGCGGCACGGCCGGCGGAGCGGAGCCACACCGCACGTACCCGTAACGCCCCGATGCGCCCAGGAGGCCGTATGACCCTCGCCCGGCTCGCCGCGCTGCACGGAGTCGCCACCGCGTACTCCCCGTCCCCGGGCGTCACGGTCCCGGTCCCCGACGCGACCGTGGTCACCGTCCTGGGCGCACTGGACGTCGACGCGACCACGCCGGACGCGCTCGACGCGTCGCTCGCCGCCGCCGAGGCGGAGCGGGCGGAGCGGCTGCTGCCCCCCACGGTCGTCGTGTGGCAGGGCGACGAGCCGGCGGGCCGCCCCCGCCCGCTCGCCGCCCTCCCCGCGGGCACCTCCCTGCGCATCGGCCTGGAGGACGGCGGCACGGCCCAGTCGCCCGTCCCGTGGGCGGACCTCCCCGCCGGCGTGCACGCCCTGGAGGCCCACGCCCCGGACGGGCGCACCGCCCGCGCCACCCTGGTCGTCGCGCCCGCGCGGGTGCCGCAGCCCGCCGGGCCCTGCCACGGCGTGCTGGTCCAGCTGTACTCGCTGCTGTCCGCCCGCTCCTGGGGCATGGGCGACCTCGGCGACCTGCGGGAGCTGGCCGGCTGGGCGGGCCGGGCGCTGGGCTGCGGCTTCGTGCAGGTCAACCCGCTGCACGCGGCCGTGCCCGGCACGCCCACCGACCCCTCCCCGTACCGGCCGTCCTCGCGCAGCTTCCCCGACCCGGTGCACCTGCGGATCGAGGACGTCCCCGAGTTCGCGTACGTCTCCGGGGCCGCCCGCGCCGAGCTCGACGCGCTCGCCGGGCGGGCCGGGGAGCTGCGCGACGGCGTGCTGCGCAAGGGCGAGCTGATCGACCGGGACGCCGTGTGGGTGCTCAAGCGCCGCGCCCTGGAGATCCTCGCGCAGGTCCCGCTCGGCCCCGGCCGCCGCGCCGCGTACGAGGCGTTCCGCGCCGAGCGGGGGCGGGCGCTGGAGGACCACGCCACCTGGTGCGCGCTCGCCGAGCGGTACGGCGCCGACCGCGCCCAGTGGCCCGAGGGCCTGCGCGACCCCCGGTCGGAGGCCACCGAGCGGGCCCGCGCCGAGCTGGCGGACCGGGTCGCCTTCCACCGCCTGGCCGCCTGGCTGACGGACGAGCAGCTGGCCGCCGCCGCGCGCGCCGCGCGTGAGGCCGGCATGGCCGTCGGGGTGGTCCACGACCTGGCGGTCGGCGTCCACCCGGACGGCGCCGACGCCTGGGCGCGGGCCGGGGCGTACGCGCGCGGCATGTCGGTGGGCGCCCCGCCGGACGCGTTCAACGCGCACGGCCAGGACTGGGGGCTGCCGCCGTGGCGGCCCGACGCGCTCGCCGCCTCCGGCTACGCCCCGTACCGGGAGCTGCTGCGCTCGCTGTTCCGGCACGCGGGCGCCCTGCGGATCGACCACGTCATGGGCCTGTTCCGGCTCTGGTGGGTGCCCGCCGGGCTGCCGCCGACCCATGGCACGTACGTCCGGTACGACGCCGACGCGATGCTGGCCGTGCTCGCCCTGGAGGCGCACCGGGCGGGCGCCGCCGTGATCGGCGAGGACCTCGGGACGGTGGAGCCCGGCGTACGGGACGTGCTGCGGCGCCGGGGCGTGTACGGCACGTCGGTGCTGTGGTTCGAGCGGGACTGGGAGGGCACGCGCCGGCCGCTGCCGCCCGAGGCGTGGCGCCCGGACTGCGTGGCGACGGCCACCACCCACGACCTGCCGCCGACGGCCGCCCGGCTGAGCGGCGAGCACGTGGAGCTGCGCCACCGGCTCGGACTGCTCGCCCGACCGCTGGAGGAGGAGCGGGCCGAGGACGCCGGGGACGTCGCCGAATGGCTGGCGTACCTGGGGGAGCTGGGGCTGCTGGAGCGGGGCGCCGCCCGCGACGAGGAGGCCGAGGTGCGCGCCGTGTACCGGTTCCTGCGCCGCACGCCCGCCCGGATGACCGGGGTGTGGCTGCCGGACGCGGTGGGCGACCGGCGCCCGCAGAACCTGCCCGGCACCTGGGACCAGTACCCGAACTGGCGGCTGCCGATGGCCGGCGCGGACGGCCGCCCGGTCACCCTGGAGGACCTCGCCGCCTCTCCCCGGCTGCGGTCCCTGATGGCCGCGCTCGGCCCGTCCGGTGCCCGTACGGCACCCCCGGGCGCGCGGCGCGATTAGGCGTTCGCTACGTTTGCTCCGTGGACAAGAAGAACGCCCTGCGCGCCGGCGCCGTCGCGACCGGTACGACGCTGATGATGCTGCTCATGTCGTCCCCCGCGCTCGCGCTCACCCGTGACGACGGCGACGACCCGGGTCCCGGCCTGAGCGTCGTGGAGACGCTCGGCCTCTTCGTGGTGGCCCCGATCGTGCTGTTCGCGGTCATCGCCGGCCTCGTCATGGTGCTGGACCGCTCCAAGAAGGCCTGACCCACCCCGCTCCTTCCCAGGGCGCCGCGCACCGGGTTCCACCCGCTGCGCGGCGCCCTGCTGTCTTCGTCCGCGCGGCCTCGCCGGGCGCGGCCCCGTCGGCCAGGGCCCTCGTGCGCGGCCTCGTACGAGCGGCCTCGTCCGCGTGGCCTCGTACGAGCGGTTCCGGCGTCCGTGCGGCTTCCCGCGCGGACGCTCCCGCCGGCCCCGTACGGGAGTCAGGCGCCCGTCGCGTTGAGCAGCCGCCGCAGCAGGCCGGCCAGCTGCTCCGCCTCCTCCTCGTCCAGCGCCGCCCACAGGGCCTCCCGCTGCACGGCGAGCCCCGCCCCCACGGCCTGGTCCACGACCTCCAGCCCCCGTTCGCTCAGCGTCACCCGCAGGGCCCGCCGGTCGTGCGGGTCCGGGCTGCGGCTGAGCAGCCCGGCCCGCTCCAGCTTGTCCAGCCTGCCGGTCATCCCGCCCGTCGTCAGCATCAGCGTCGCCGAGAGCTGGCGCGGTGACAGCGTGTACGGCTCGCCGGAGCGGCGCAGCGTCGCCAGCACGTCGAACTCGCCGCGCGAGATGCCGTAGGGCGCGTACGCCCGGTCCATCCGCTCGGCCATCAGGTGCGTCAGCCGGTAGACGCGGCCGAAGACGGCCATGGGGACCGTGTGCAGATCCGGGCGGACGACGGCCCACTGCGCGGTGATCGCGTCGACGGGGTCGGGGGCGTCGAGCGCGTCGGAGCCGGTCCGGGGCGCGGGCCCGGGGCCGTGGGACGGTGCGGGGTCGGGGCTCGGGTGCATGGCGGAAGTGTCCGCTCCCCGCCCGCTCGCTCGCAAGAAAGCGGCTCAGCGGTGAGCCTCTTGCCCGTAAGTAGCTTGCAGCTAAGTAGCTTAGCGGTAAGCTATCTGGTGTCGAGGTCATCCGAAGAGGGGCATCGCCATGCCGTCCCGCGCCGCCGTCATCGCCGTCACCGCGCTGGCCCCCGTCTCGTGGGGGACGACCTACGCGGTCACCACCGAGTTCCTGCCGCCCGACCGGCCGCTGTTCACGGGCCTGATGCGGGCCCTGCCCGCCGGGCTCGCCCTGCTCGCCGTCACCAGGACACTGCCGTCCGGAGCCTGGTGGTGGCGGTCGGCGGTGCTGGGCGCGCTGAACATCGGGGCGTTCTTCCCGCTGCTGTTCCTCGCGGCGTACCGGCTGCCGGGCGGTGTCGCGGCCGTCGTGGCGTCCCTGGGGCCGCTGTTCGTGATCGGCCTCGCCACGCTCCTGCTGGGGGAGCGGCCGACCGCGCGGGCGCTGCTCGCGGCCGTCGCCGCGGCGTTCGGCGTGAGCCTCGTCGTGCTGACGGCGGGTGCCGCCTTCGACCTGGTCGGCGTGGTGGCCGGGGTGCTGTCGTCCGCGTCGATGGCCGCGGGCACGGTGCTCACCAAGCGGTGGGGGCGCCCCGAGGGCGTCGGGCCGCTCGCCATGACCGGGTGGCAGCTGACCGCGGGCGGTCTCGTCATCGCGCCCGTCGCGTTCCTGCTGGAGGGCGCGCCGCCCGCGCTGGACGGCGACGCGCTGCTCGGCTACGCGTACCTGGCGCTGGCCAACACGGCCGTCGCGTACTGGCTGTGGTTCCGGGGCATCGAACGCCTCACCGCCACCTCCGTGACGCTGCTCGGGCCGCTGTCGCCCCTCACGGCGGCCGTGGTCGGCTGGGCGGCGCTCGGCCAGGCCCTCGGACCCGTCCAGCTGGCGGGCATGGCCATCGCGTTCGCCGCGACCGTGCTGGGCCAGCTCGCGCCCCGGCCCCGCGCCCCGCAGACGGCCGGGGGACCGCCGCCCGCCGTGGCGGAGCCCCGCGCGGCGAGCCGCCCGTAGCGCACCCGCCCGAACCGGCCCCGTGGCACGCCCCCGACACCGGGGGCAGCCCGTACGGGACCCGGAAGACACCAGGGGGTGGGACGCCCGACGGCGCCCCACCCCCTGGACCGGTCCGGACCGGCCGGTCCCGCGACGGGCCGGTACCGGACCGGCCATCGCGGACCCGGTCAGTCCCGGATCAGTCCGCTCACCTGTCGGCGGCCTGCGCGTTCAGCGCCCGCTCGACGCCCGCGCGGGACTCCGAGATCAGGCGGCGCAGCGCCGCGTTCGGCTGGGCGCTCTCCAGCCAGGCGTCCGTCCGCTCCAGCGTCGCCCGCGACACCTGGAGCGACGGGTAGAGACCCACCGCGATCTGCTGGGCCATCTCGTGGGAGCGGGACTCCCACACGCCCTTGACCGCCGCGAAGAACTTCTCCGTGTACGGCTCCAGCAGCTCCCGCTGGTCCGTCTGCACGAAGCCCGCGATCACGGCCTCCTGCACGGCGTTGGGCAGCTTGTCGGACTCCACGACCGACGCCCACGCCTCCGCCTTGGCCTCGCCCGTCGGGCGCGCCGCCATCGCCGTGGCCGCGTGGCGCTCACCGGCGGCCGTCCTGTCCCGCTCGTGCTCGGCGGCGATCTCGTCGGCGCCGAACCGGCCCGTCGCCGCCAGCCGCTCCACGAACGCCCAGCGCAGCTCCGTGTCGACGACCAGGCCCTCGATCGTCTCCGAGCCGTCCAGCAGCGCCGCGAGCAGGTCCAGCTGCTCGTCCGTGCGGGCCGTCGCGGCGAACGCCCGCGCCCACGCCAGCTGGTGGTCGCTGCCCGGCTCGGCCGCCCGCAGGTGCTCCAGCGTGGCCTCCGTCCAGCGCGCCAGGCCCGTCTCGCGCCAGTCCGGCGCCGCGTACAGGTCGAGCGCCAGCTTCACCTGCCGGTGCAGGCTCTGCACCACGCCGATGTCCGACTCCTTGGCGATCCCCGTCAGCACCAGGTCCAGGTAGGCGCGGGTGGCCAGCTCGCCGTCGCGGGTCATGTCCCACGCCGACGCCCAGCACAGGGCGCGCGGCAGCGACTCGGTGAAGTCGCCCAGGTGCGCCACGACGTTGCGCAGCGACTCCTCGTCGAGGCGGACCTTCGCGTACGACAGGTCGTCGTCGTTCAGCAGGACGACGGCCGGGCGGCGCTTGCCGGCCAGCGCTTCGACGCCGGTCAGCTCGCCGTCCACGTCCAGCTCGACGCGCTCGGTGCGCACCAGCTTGCCGGCGTCGTCCAGGTCGTAGAAGCCGACCGCGATGCGGTGCGGCCGCAGGACCGGCTCGCCCTTCGCGCCCGCCGGGAGCGCCGGCGCCTCCTGCTTGACCGCGAACGAGGTGATGACGCCGTTCGAGTCGGTGTCCACCACCGGGCGCAGGATGTTGATGCCGGCCGTTTCCAGCCACTTCTTCGACCAGGTCCTCAGGTCGCGCCCGGAGGTCTCCTCCAGGGCGCCCAGCAGGTCGGCCAGCCGCGTGTTGCCGAACGCGTGGCGCTTGAAGTACGCCTGCACGCCCTGGAAGAAGGCGTCCATGCCGACGTACGCGACGAGCTGCTTCAGCACCGACGCGCCCTTGGCGTACGTGATGCCGTCGAAGTTGACGAGCACGTCGTCCAGGTCGCGGATCTCGGCCATGATCGGGTGCGTGGACGGCAGCTGGTCCTGCCGGTACGCCCAGGTCTTCATCTGGTTGGCGAACGTCGTCCACGAGTGCGGCCACTTCGAGCCGGGCGCGTACGCCTGGCAGGCGATCGACGTGTACGTGGCGAACGACTCGTTCAGCCACAGGTCGTCCCACCACTCCATGGTGACCAGGTCGCCGAACCACATGTGGGCCAGCTCGTGCAGGATGGTCTCGGCCCGCACCTCGTACGCCGCGTCCGTCACCTTCGAGCGGAAGACGTACTGGTCGCGGATGGTGACCGCGCCCGCGTTCTCCATCGCGCCCGCGTTGAACTCCGGCACGAACAGCTGGTCGTACTTGGCGAACGGGTAGGCGTAGTCGAACTTCTCCTGGAACCAGTCGAAGCCCTGCCGGGTCACCTCGAAGATCGCGTCGGCGTCGAGGAACTCCGCCAGCGACGGACGGCAGTACACGCCGAGCGGCACGACCTGCCCGCCCGGGCCCTCGTACGTCGAGTGCACCGCGTGGTAGGGGCCGGCGATCAGCGCCGTGATGTACGTCGAGATGCGCGGGGTCGGCTCGAAGACCCACACGTCGTCCTTGGGCTCCGGCGTCGGCGAGTTCGAGATCACCTTCCAGCCCGCGGGGGCCTTCACGGTGAACTGGAACGTGGCCTTCAGGTCCGGCTGCTCGAAGCTGGCGAAGACCCGCCGCGCGTCCGGCACCTCGAACTGCGTGTACAGGTACGCCTGGCCGTCCACCGGGTCGACGAACCGGTGCAGGCCCTCGCCGGTGTTGGTGTACGCGCAGTCCGCGACGACCCTCAGCTCGTTGGCGCCCTGCCTCAGGTGCTTCAGCGTGATCCGCGAGTCCCGGAACACCGACGCCACATCCAGGTGCTTGCCGTTCAGCACCACCTCGTGGACCGCGGGGGCCACCAGGTCGATGAACGTCTCCGCGCCCTCCTCGGCGCACTCGAACCGCACGGAGGTCGCGGACCGGTAGGTCCCGCCCTCCTGCGCGCCGCTGAGATCCAGGTCGATCTCGTACGCGTCCACGGTCAGCAGCGCCGCGCGCCGCCGCGCCTCTTCACGGGTCAGGTTTGTGCCAGGCACCCGGTCATCTCCTCCATGTACGACTTTGGGGGCCATCCTTCCACGGGCCGCCCGGGAGACCGAGTGCATAAAGCGGCCGTACGCGCGAGGGGGCGGCCCCGCCCGCCGGCGGGACCGCCCCCTCGAAGGCCGCGACCGCCCACCGGGCGGCGCCGGCGCGGATCAGCCGCGCAGCTCCTCGGCGACCAGCTCCGCGATCTGCACCGCGTTCAGCGCGGCGCCCTTGCGGAGGTTGTCGTTGGAGAGGAACAGGGCCAGGCCGTGCTCGACGGTCTCGTCGACGCGGATGCGGCCCACGTAGGAGGCGTCCTTGCCGGCGGCCTGGAGCGGCGTGGGGATCTCCGACAGCTCGACGCCCTCGGCGTCCTTCAGCAGCTCGTAGGCGCGCTCCACGCCGATCGGACGCTCGAAGCGGGCGTTGACCTGCAGGGAGTGGCCGGAGAAGACCGGGACGCGCACGCACGTGCCGGACACCTTCAGCTCCGGGATCTCCAGGATCTTGCGGGACTCGTGGCGGAGCTTCTGCTCCTCGTCCGTCTCGAAGGAGCCGTCGTCCACGATCGAGCCGGCGAGCGGCAGCACGTTGAACGCGATGGGCCGCTTGTAGACGCCCGGCTCCGGGTACTCCACGGCCTCGCCGTCGTGGGTGAGCTCGGTGGCGCGCCCGGCGACGGCCTTGACCTGGCCGTCCAGCTCGGCGACACCGGCGAGGCCGGAGCCGGAGACGGCCTGGTAGGTGGTGGCGACCAGCGCGATCAGGCCGGCCTCCTGGTGGAGCGGCTTGAGGACCGGCATGGCGGCCATGGTGGTGCAGTTCGGGTTGGCGATGATCCCCTTGGGGCGGTCCTTGACCGCGTGCGGGTTCACCTCGGAGACCACCAGCGGGACCTCGGGGTCGCGGCGCCAGGCGGAGGAGTTGTCGATCACGACGGCGCCCTGGCCCGCGACCTTCTCGGCGAGGGCCTTGGACGTGGCGCCGCCGGCGGAGAACAGCACGATGTCGAGGCCGGTGTAGTCGGCGGTCGCCGCGTCCTCCACGGTGATCTCGCGGCCCTGCCACTCCAGCGTGGAGCCCGCGGAGCGCGCGGAGGCGAACAGGCGGAGCTCGTCGACCGGGAAGTTCCGCTCGGCAAGGATTGTGCGCATGACCGTGCCGACCTGACCGGTGGCTCCGACGATTCCTACCTTCACGGGGACTCCTCCGTACGTACGAGCTGGGCGCGGGACCATGATGTGTCTCTCCCCGGGCGCCTTGTCCAATCCATTGTCCAGGGGGTGAGAAGCACCACGGCCGGCGTGGACGGCCGCGGGCGACGACGGGGCGGTCGCCGCGCCGGGGCAAAGGGACGGGGGCGGGCGTCCCGCCGGACGCCCGCCCCCCTCACTCCGTATCCCTCCAGATTACGGAGTGACCTTGCCGATCACGACGCTGCCGGTGCCCGCGGCGGTTCCGCGCGCGTTCAGCAGGTGGACCTCGCCGAAGAACTGGCGGCCCTCGGGGGCGGCGCCGTTCACCAGCACCTGGGCGCCGAAGGCGGCCGAGGCGCCGTTGGCCAGGCTGATCGACTTCGACTCGTCGACCTTGACCTCGCCGAGCGCGGACGAGAAGTACACGTCCTTGTAGTCGTAGGCGGTCTCACCCGACGGGATCGAGTAGCCGTCGACCACGATCGTGTACGTGCCCGGGGCGGGCTTCACCAGGGACACCGACTCCTCGGAGTCGCCGTCCGCGGACGAGCCGACCTGCACGCCGTCGCGCAGGACCGACAGGTCCAGGTCGGCGGCCTTGTCGGAGACGTTGCCGATGGCCACGTCGAAGCGCTCCACGCCCTCGCCGATCTCCACGGTGGTGCGCTGCACCGCGTGGTGGGCGATCATCGGGCGCGTCACCTTGGCGGAGCCCAGCGAGCCCGCCTTGAGCTTGCCCTCGAGCGCGGCGAAGCCGTTGGTGACGGTCCACTGGACCGGCGCGGCCTTGCCCGCGGTGACCTCGGGCAGGGTCTGGACGGCCGGGTCGAAGGTGGCGCCGAGCACGGCGACGTCCAGCTTGTACGGGTTGTCGAGCAGCGGCGACGTGCGGCGCGACTCGACCTCGATCTCCCAGACGCCCGGCTGCGGGTTCGGGTACGACCGCACGTCGGGGCGGCAGGTGTTCGCCGGGTTGGTGTAGTTGGCGTAGCAGTTGACCGTCGAGGTCGGGTCGGACGGCACGCCGTACGGGTGGATCGCGACGAAGCGGGTCTGGCTGCCCTGGGCGAGGCCGCCGAGGGCGATCTCCAGGGACTTGGCGCCGGCCGGGACGTTCACGAAGTACGACCGGTGGCTGTTGCGCTGGACGGTGCCCTCGGCGGAGAGGCCGAAGGACGGCTTGGCCAGCTGCTCGGCCGCGACGACCGTGGTCATGACCTGCTTGTCGATGCCCTTGGTCTTCGGGTCGGTGATCTCCAGGATCGCGCTGTGCACACCGGCGCTGCGCGGCTTGGCGGCGACCTTGACCGTGACGGGCTTGTTCAGCGGGAGGTACACCTCGTCGCTGCCGACGACGCGGAACGTGCTCTCGTGGTTCTTCTCGAACCACAGCTCGTGCCGGATCGGACGGTCGGCACCCGTGGTGCGGGTGACGGTGATCTCGTAGACCTTCTCCTCGCCGACCTTGACGCCGCCCTCGCGGTCGTACAGGCCGGTGCCGAAGCCGGGCTGGGCGAGGAACTGGTCGATCGCCGTGTCGACGGGCGCCTTGACGGTGTACTCGTGGGCGTGGGCGCCGCGGAGCACCTCCTTCCAGGCGTCGACGACGTTCAGCAGACCGGCACCCTGCTCGTGCGCCTGGGCGCTCGCGATGTGGTCGGCCTGGCTGATGACGGCGGTGCGGAGCTTCGCCGGGGTGAGGTCGATGCCCTGCTGCTTGGCGGCCGACAGCATCAGCGCCATGGCGCCGGTGGCCTGCGGGGCGGCCATGGAGGTGCCCTGCATCATCGAGTAGCCGGCCGGGAGCTGGTAGCCGGCCTCCGCGACCGGGCCGCCGGGCGACCAGGTCTGCGTGGTGTTGACCGCGGCGCCGGGCGCGCTGAGGGTCGGCGTGAAGCCGCCGTCCTCGCGCGGGCCGCGGGAGGAGAACGGCATCATCGCGTACGGCGTGGTGACCGTGGAGCCGTAGTTGGAGGCCCAGGTCTCACGGGAGACGGACGCGCCGACGCTGATGACCTTGTCCGCGAGGGACGGGTCGCCGATCGTGTTGACGCCGGGGCCGCTGTTGCCGGCCGAGACGACCAGCTGCACGCCGTACTCGTCGATCAGACGGGTGTAGAGGCGGGCGCGGGCGTTGTTGCCGTCGTTCAGCGCCGGGAGGCCGCCGATGGACATGTTGACGATGTCGACGCCGCGGTTGACGACGAGGTCGATCATGCCCTCGGTGAGCGCGATGTTGGTGCAGCCGCCGCTCCAGGTGCAGGCGCGCGAGGAGACCAGCTTGGCGCCGGGCGCCGCGCCGTTCATCTTGCCGCCGAAGAGGCTGTGCGCGGCGGTGATGCCGGCGACGTGGGTGCCGTGGGAGCCCTCGATGACGCCGATGTTGACGTAGTCGGCCTTGGCGCCGGCCGCGTTGTAGACGACGTCCTTGCGGATCTCCACGACGAACGGGATGCGCTCGGCCACGTCGGTGGCCGGGTTGTCCGTGCCGAACCAGCCGATCTGGAAGCCGTCCTTGTACGGCTTCATCGCCTCGTCGTCGGCGAAGTCGCCGTTGCCGTTGAGGTCGACGCGGACGGTGCCCGCGGCCTGGTCGTACAGGACGCCCCAGACGTCGGTGGTGTCGCCGTCGCGGTTGAGGTCGCCGTTCATGTCGCCGCCCTTGGTGGCGGCCTCGGCGAAGGTGCGGAACCTGTAGGAGCCCTGGGGGGCCTTCCATTCGCGGCCCGCGGCGGTGAACGCGGGACCGGCGACGGCCGTGTCCATGCGGCGCCACGTCTCGTCGCCGTCGCTCACCGGGTCGGTGGCGGTGACCCAGTCGACGATCTTGCGCTCGCCGGTGGTGGTCTTCTGCAGGGCCGGGTGGCTGACGTCGATGCCGGAGTCGAGGACGCCGATGGTGACGCCGCGGCCGTCCGCGGTCGGGTACTTCCGGACGAAGTCGACCGCGCCCGTCTCGTGCGACGGGTTGTACGGGTTGACCGCCGGGGTCTTCGGGCCGGGCGCCGGGTAGGTGCCGGCCGTGGCCGTGGCGGCGCCCTCGGCGCGGTCGGCGGCGGGCGTCGGGTCGTCCAGCACGATCTCGTGCTTGAGGTCGATCCCCTGGACGCTGGACAGCTTGGCGGCGGCGCCGATGGCGGCCTCGGCCTGCGCGGTCGGGACGGTGGCGCGGACGTAGCCGAGCTTGTCGTACGTCTTGCCGACCGTGCCGCCCTTGACCGCGTCGAGCTGGTCGGCGACCTGCTCGGTCGCGCCGGGGGCGGTGGCGACCATGAGCGTGATGTTCTTCTCGCCGCGGGCCTCGGCCTCGGCGAGCAGTTCGGCGTCGTCCGCGCCCAGCTTCGCCGCGGCGGACTTGGCGGGCTCGGGGGTGGCCGCCGGGGGTTCGGCGGGGGTGGCGAAGGCGGGCGCGGCGCCGGTCGCGACGAGCGCGGCGACCAGACCCGTGGCGGCCGCGATGCGGGCCGCGCGTCTCGCCCCGGGTATGGGGCGGGAAGGTTCGTGCGTCATTCAGCATCCCTGTCGATGAAAGGAGCGGTCCGGAATTCGGTACCGGATGACCGCTGAGCCTTGCGCACGCGACCGGGTTTTGTGGAGGGCTGCCGGAGGCGGATTGTCCTCGTGGCGGACATCCGCCATCGCGAGATGACCGCCATCGGGAACAAACCGCCCGAAAGTGGATTCCCGCTGATGCGGCGGGTGTTGAGAACCCGTCGGCGAGGGGCGGGGGCGGCGCCGGGCGCGCGCCGGAGCCGCCGCGGGCGTGAGCGCCGCGCGGGGCGGGGCCGTTGCCGCGGGAGGCGCCGAGGCGGACGCCGTGGAGGTGGGTGCCGCTCCAGGGCGGGCGGTTGCCGCGCGGGGTGCGCAGGCGGGTGCCGGGGGTCAGGCCTCGCGCGTACGGGCGTAGTGGCGCGACGCCTTCGCGCGGTTGCCGCAGACGGCCATCGAGCACCAGCGGCGGGTGCCGTTGCGCGAGGTGTCGAAGAAGTGCAGCACGCACGCCTCGTGGGCGCAGCGGCGGATGCGGTCGGGCGCGCGGCGCAGCAGGTCCAGGTAGTCGCGGGCGGCGGTCCAGGCGGGCCCCCAGGCGGGGTCGGTGAACTCGGGTTCCTCACCGGGGCCTTCGGGGGTGAGCACGGCCCGGATGCGGCCGTGGTCGAGCACCTCGTTCAGAAGGGCGGCGCCGCGCGGGTCGCCGGGGGAGTCCACGGTGGCGGCCAGCGCCTCGCGGGCCCGGAGGGTGTGGTCGAGCGTGGCGGCGTCGGCGCGGAAGCGGCCGGCCAGCCCGGCGCTCGCCAGCCAGACGGCCAGCCCGTCGGTGCCGGTGAGCAGGTCGTGGTCGGCGCCGTCCTGCACCCAGCGGGTGTTCAGCAGGTCGAGCGAGACGGGCTCGCCGACGAGCGGGCGCGGGTCGGACGCGGTCATCTGTGGTCCCTCCCGGAACACCACCGGCCATTACTAACCCCTCAAGGGTACGTGACCGGTTGACGCCATCGAGACTAACCACTAACGTCCTGATCAACGGTTAGTCGAACCATCGACGAGAGGACCCGCCATGACGGCGACCAGCACGCTCCGCACCGGACACGTCGCCCTGAACGTGACCGACATCGCCCGTTCCCTGGCCTTCTACGAGGGCCTTCTCGGCTTCGAGCTGCTCGCCGAGGGCAAGGAGGACGGCCGCCGCCACGCCCTCCTCGGCCGCGAGGGCCGGCTCGCCATCGCCCTCTGGGAGCAGGCCGAGGACGGCTACGCCCCCGCCCGCGCCGGCCTCCACCACCTGGCGTTCCAGGTGGACACGATGGACGAGGTCCGGGTGGCGGAGGCGGAGCTGGCCGCCCGCGGCATCGAGTTCGCGTACGACGGGGTCGTCGCCCACGGAGAGGGCGCGGCGTCCGGCGGGATCTTCTTCCACGACCCGGACGGCACCCGCCTGGAGATCTACGCCGCGACCGGCGCCGAGACCGCGCCCGCCCCGCACGCCACCGCCCCCACCTGCGGCTTCTTCTAGAAGCGGGCCCGTATGGAGAAGCCGGCTCGTGGACAGCGGCCGCGGGCACGGCCCGCAGAGGCGGCCTGTAGGGACCGGCCGCAGAGGCGGCCTGTAGGAACCGGCCGCAGAGGCGGCCCGTAGGGACCGGCCGCAGAGACGGCCCGTAGGGACCCGGCCCGGCAGACGGCCGGGCGCCCGGATCACCGAGACCCACCGGACGAGCGGAGCCACCGGCATGGACGACACCACCCGCGCCCCCTACCACCCGGGCTCGCTCGCCGTGCAGGAGCGCGTCGGCGTCCGCGCCGCCGCCGAGCACGTCGGGCGCTCCATCGGCCGGGGCATCCGCCCCGTCGCCGCCGCCTTCCTCGAGATCCAGCCGATGCTGGTGATCGGGGCGGCGGACGGCGACGGGCGGGTCTGGAGCTCGCTGCTCACCGGACCGCCCGGCTTCGTCCGGGCGACCGGCCCCACCACCGTCGCCGTACGCGGCGGCGTCCCCGCCCACGACCCCCTCGCCGCCGCGTTCCCCGAGGGCCGCCGCACCCCCGTCGGCACGATCGCCCTCGACCCGCGCACCCGCCGCCGCATGCGCCTCAACGGTACCGCGACCCCCACCCCGCAGGGCCTGTCCGTCCAGGCCCACGAGGTGTTCTCCAACTGCCCCAAGTACCTCCAGAAGCGCGAGCCGTACGAGACGGCCCACCCCGCGCCCCCCGGCCCCGTCCGCCGCGGCGTCCGCCTCGACGAGGCCCAGGCGGACGCCGTCCGCGCGGCCGACACGTTCTTCGTCGCCACAGTCGGCCCCGACGGCTCGCCCGACGCCAGCCACCGCGGTGGCAATCCCGGCTTCGTCCGGGTCCTCTCGCCCACCGAGCTGATCTGGCCCGACTACGCGGGCAACGCCATGTTCCTCACCCTCGGCAACCTGGTCGCCGACGCCCGCGCCGGACTGCTCTTCCCCGACTGGACCACGGGCGCCACGCTCCAGCTCACCGGGACCGCCCGCACCGAGTTCACCCCGGAGGGCCGCGCGGTCCGCTTCACCGTCACCGGCACCGCCGAGACCCCGCACGCCAGCCCCCTGCGCTGGTCGCCCCCCGAGTACTCCCCGGCCAACCCGTGACACATGGCCGGAACACGCTCAACCGGGCGATGACGGCCGGGCACCGGCTCAACCACCCCACGATCACCGGTGGTCCCCTCCGATGACCGCAGCAACGCAGTCGTCCAGGAGGGGACCCCTTATGTCAGTACGCACCGCGCGCGCCGGACTCGTCGCGGCCCTGGCCGTGGCGGCCGTCACCGCCACCACGCTCACCGCCCCGGCCACCGCCGCCCCCACCACCCCCGGCGCGTCCGCCGCCGCGGAGGACCGCGCCCGCCACGACGCCACCCGGCAGGTCATCGAACAGGTCGTGCGCTCCGGGGCGCCGGGCGTGCTCGCCCAGGCCCGCGACCGCCGCGGCGTGTGGAACGGCAGCGCGGGCGTCGCCGACCGCACCACCGGCCGCGAGCGCCTCCCGAACGACCGCTTCCGGATCGGCTCCATCACCAAGCCGTTCGTCGCCACCGTCATCCTCCAGCTCGAAGCCGAAGGCCGCCTCGACCTCGACGACAGCGTGGAGAAGTGGCTGCCCGGCGTCGTCCGCGGCAACGGCCACGACGGCCGCCGGATGACGGTCCGCCAGATCCTCAACCACACCAGCGGCGTCTACAACGTCACCGCCGACCCCGGCTTCCAGGAGAAGGTCTTCGGCCCCGGCTTCCTGCGGCACCGCTACGACACCTGGACCGACGAGCAGCTCGTGGCCGTCGCCATGGCACACGAGCCGGACTTCGCCCCCGGCACCTCCTGGGCGTACTCCAACACCAACTACGTACTCGCCGGAATGATCATCGAGAAGGTCACGGGACGCCCGTACGGGGAGGCCGTCGAGCGCCGGATCATCCGGCCGCTCGGGCTCGGCGCCACCAGCGTGCCCGGCACCGACCCGCGGATGCCCCGGCCCAGCGGCCGCGCGTACTCCACCCTCGGCGGCGACCCGGCCGACCCGGCCACCCGCGTCCACGACGTCACCGAGCTCAACCCGTCCATCGCCGGGGCGGCCGGCGAGATCATCTCCGACGCCGCCGACCTCCAGCGGTTCACCCGGGCCCTGATCACGGGCCGGCTGCTGCCGAAGGCGCAGATGAGGGAGCTGACGGCCACCGTCGCCGACCCGGACAGCCCGGCCGTGGGGTACGGCCTCGGCGTCATGAGGCAGAAGCTCAGCTGCGGCACGGAGGTGTGGGGCCACACGGGCGGCATCCACGGCTCGGGTTCCGTCGCCGTCTCGACCCGCTCCGGCGACCACACGCTGGCCGCCAACGTCAACGGCGACTGGGCGAGCGGCCTGGACGACATCCTGGAGGCCGAGTTCTGCGGCAGGAAGCCGGACGGCGCGGCCCCGGACCACGCCGGGCCCCTGGCCCCGTAGCCCGGGCCCTGGCCCCGTAGCCCGGGTCGCGGGGAGCCCGGGTCGCGGGGAGCCCGGCCCTCACCGCGGCAGGACCACCACATGGGCGGCCGGCGGGCGATCGCCGGCCGCCATCAGGGCCGTACGCACCACCACCGCCTGCTGCTCCGGCGCGTCGCGCAGCTTGCGGGGCGTGAGGTGGACGACCGTGATGCCCAGCCGCTCCAGGTGTGCGCGCTTGCGGGTGTAGCGGGCCCACACCTCCTCGTCGTCCTGGCGCGGTGCCCTGGTGTCCAGCTCCACCACCACCGCCTCGTCGGGCCAGTACGCGTCCACACCTCCCAGGTGCGGGCCGCCCGGCAGCCGCAGGTCCACGTTCCACAGCGGGTCGGGCAGGCCGTGCTCCCGCACCATCGCGTACAGCCGGCCCTCCGCCACGGCCCGGCCCTCCGCCAGCAGCGCGTCCACCGCGTCCACCACGTGCGGCCGCGACAGCAGCCGCGCCCGGCTCAGCTCCCGTACGACGGCGGGCGGTTCGCAGTGGCCCTCCCGTACCGCCTCCGCCAGCAGCCGCCGCACCGTCAGCGCGTCCACCGGCTGCGCCAGCGCGTCCGCCAGGGCCCGCTCCACCGGAGCCACCGGCAGCCCCGCCGCCTCACGCGCCGCGGGGAACTCCTGCGCCGCCCGCACGATCCGGACGAACCCGGCCGACCGCAGCCGCCGGGTGCGCGGCACCAGTACATCGATCCGGTCCAGCGCCGTCGTCGGGGCCGCCGAGGGCAGCCCGTACAGGGCGAGCGCGGCCGCCCCCGTGATCGCCGCCTCGCCGAACCCGGCCGCGTCCGTGTCGGCGGACCGCCGGCCCGTGTACAGCAGGGCGGCCCGCAGCCGCTCCTCGCCGGTCGGCGGGCCCGGGTGCAGCAGGTAGACACCGGGCAGCAGCTGCTGCCAGGGGCCGCCGGGCCGGCTCAGCGCGGCGGCCTCGGCGGCGGGGACACCGCGGACCCGCAGCTGCGCGGCGGTCAGGACGCCGGCGGGCGCGTCGGTGAGAGGGGAGCGGGGGTGCGGGGAGAGCGGGGTGTTGTTCATGTCCGGGGACGTGCCCATCAGGGCAGGCTTCCCTAACCGCTGTTACACGTCTGTCGACAATCAGGGACAAGTCCGCCCTAAAGTACGGGCGTTCGAATGCCGATGATGCCCGGCCCCGCAACGGCCCCCGCGGCCCCGCAACGGCCCCCGCGGCCCGGCGCACCCGCCGGGGAGGCACCCCGCGCACGCGCGGGGGCGGCCGCCCGGAAGCCGGACAGCCGCCCCTGTGAAGCACCGGATCAGGCCGACGCGTCGCACTCCTGGGCCCGCAGGGCGCGCGCCAGGTCGTCGCGCGCCTCCAGCACCAGGCGGCGCAGCGCGGGCGCCGCCCCCTCGTGCTCCGCCAGCCACGCGTCCGTGGCCTCCAGCGTCCCGGGCCGGTCCTGGAGCGACGGGAACAGGCCGCTCACCACGTCCATGCCGATCTGGATGGACCGCTCGGACCAGACCCGCTCGATCGCCGCGAAGTACTTCTCCGCGTACGGCGCGGTCAGCTCCCGCTGCGACGGCTGGGCGAACCCCGCGATCGTCGCCTCCACCAGCGCGTTCGACAGCTTGTCCGACTCGACGACCTCGGCCCACGCCTGCGCCTTGACGGCCTCGGAGGGCCGCGCGGCCAGGCACCGCACCTGGTGCCGCTTGCCCGACGCCGTGTCGTCCCGCGCCAGCTCGGCGCCGATCACCGACTCGTCGGCACGCCCGTGCGCGGCGAGCGGCTCCAGCAGCGCCCAGCGCAGCTCCTGGTCGACGTCGAGGCCCTCCACGCTCTCCGTGCCGGCCAGCAGGCCCTGAAGGAACGCGAAGTCCTCGTCCGACTCGGCGACCGCCGCGAAGAACCGCGCCCAGGTCAGCTGGTGCTCGCTGCCCGGCTCCGCGGCGCGCAGCTCCTTCAACGCGGCCCGCGCCACCAGCCGGCCGCCCGTGGCACGCCACTCGGGCGCCGCGTAGTGGACGAGCGAGGTCCGCACCCAGGCGTGCAGCATCTGCAGCACGCCGATGTCCGACTCGCGGCCCGCGAAGTCCAGCACGATCCGCACGAAGTCCCGCGCGGGCAGCAGCGCGTCACGCGTCATGTTCCACAGCGCCGACCAGCACAGGGCCCGCGCCAGCGGGTCGGTGATGTCCCCCAGGTGGGCGCGCAGCGTGGCGAGCGAGTCCGCGTCGAACCGCACCTTGCAGTACGTCAGGTCCTCGTCGTTGACCAGCACCAGCGCGGGGCGCTCGGCGCCCGCCAGCCCCTCCACGACCGTGCGGGCCCCGGTGATGTCGGTCTCGGCGCGCGCGTAGCGGACCAGCGCGCCGTCCTGCGGCCGGTACAGGCCGACGACCGCGCGGTGCGGCCGCGCCTCGGCGCCCTCCTGCTCCACGGCGAGCTCCGCGATCCGCTCGCCCGTCTCGTCGTAACGGACCACCGGGGTCAGCGCGTTGACCCCGGAGGTCTCCAGCCAGCACCGGGACCACGCCTTCATGTCGCGGCCGGACGTCTCCTCCAGCACGGCCAGCAGGTCGCCGAGGGTCGTGTTGCCGTACGCGTGGCGCTTGAAGTAGCGGCGCGCGCCCTCCAGGAACGCGTCCCGGCCCGCGTACGCCACGAGCTGCTTCAGCACCGAGGCGCCCTTGGCGTAGGTGATGCCGTCGAAGTTGAGCTTGGCGTCCTCCAGGTCGCGGATGTCCGCGGTGACGGGGTGCGTGGAGGGCAGCTGGTCGGCGCGGTACGCCCAGGCCTTGCGGTTGTTGGCGAAGGTCGTCCAGCCGTCGGTGAAGCGGGTCGCCTCGACCATCGAGAAGGTGCCCATGAAGTCCGCGAAGGACTCCTTCAGCCACAGGTCGTCCCACCACTTCATGGTGACGAGGTCCCCGAACCACATGTGCGCCATCTCGTGCAGCACGACGTTGGCGCGGCGCTCGTAGGCGGCGCGCGTCACCTTGCCCCGGTAGATGTACTCCTCGCGGAAGGTGACGAGGCCCGGGTTCTCCATCGCGCCGAGGTTGTACTCGGGGACGAACGCCTGGTCGTACTTGCCGAAGGGGTACGGGTAGTCGAAGACCTCGTGGAAGAAGTCCAGGCCCTGCTTGGTGACGAGGAAGACGTCGTCGGCGTCGAAGTGCCGCGCCAGGCCCTTGCGGCACATCGCGCCGAGCGGGATCTCCAGGTCGCCGCGCCGGTAGACGTCGGTGACGTGGTGGTACGGGCCGGCGACGACGCAGGTGATGTACGTGGAGATCGGCTGGGTCCGCGCGAACCGCCACACCCCGCCCTCGCGGGACTCCTCGGCGCCGTTGCTCCACACGGTCCAGCCCTCGGGGGCCGTCACCTCGAAGCGGTAGGGGGCCTTCAGGTCGGGCTGCTCGAAGTTGGCGAAGACCCGGCGGGCGTCGGCCGGTTCGTACTGGGTGTAGAGGTAGACCTCGCCGTCCTCCGGGTCGACGAAGCGGTGCATGCCCTCACCGGTGCGGCTGTAGGCGCACTGCGCGTCCACGACCAGCGTGTTCTCCTCGGCGAGGCCGTCCAGCGCGATCCGCGCCCCGTCGAAGACGGCGGACGGGTCCAGCTCCCGCCCGTTGAGGACGACGGACGTCACGGACGGCGCGACGAGGTCCGCGAAGGTGCTCGCACCGGGGGTCGCGCAGCGGAACCGGATCGTCGTCACCGAGCGGAACGTCCGCTGCTCCGCCTCGCTCTCGGCGACGGCCGACCGCAGGTCGAGCGCGACGTCGTAGCCCTCGACGGACAGCAGGGCCGCCCGCTCGCGGGCCTCGTCGCGGGACAGGTTCTCACCGGGCACGGGCACTCCTTCGTGGCTCGTTGGTACGCGGTGATCCTCCCACGCGGCAAGACGGGCCCATAAGCGGGAATGCCCTCGCCGCCCCCGGCGTTGTCGCCTCCAGCGCGACCGCACGCTTCCCCCTTCACCTGCACGTTTCAGGGATACGAGGAGACACATGTCCGAGACGAGGACCACCGCCGACTTCTGGTTCGACCCGCTGTGCCCGTGGGCGTGGATGACGTCCCGCTGGATGCTGGAGGTCCAGAAGGTCCGCCCGGTGGACGTGCGCTGGCACGTGATGAGCCTCGCCGTCCTCAACGAGGACAAGCTGGACCAGGTCCCGGAGGAGTACCGGGAGACGCTGAGGACCACCGCCTGGCACCCCGTCCGCGTGGCCATCGCCGCCGAGCAGCTCCACGGCCCCGACGTGCTGGGCCGCCTGTACACGGCGATGGGCACCCGCTTCCACAACCAGGGCCGGCCGCACACCCGCGAGGTGCTCGCCGAGGCGCTGGAGGAGGCCGGTCTGCCGGCGGAGCTGGTGGAGTACGCCGAGAAGGACACGTACGACGCGGAGCTGCGCGCCTCCCACAAGGAGGGCATCAACAAGGTCGGCCAGGAGGTCGGCACCCCGGTCATCGCCGTGCCGGGCCCCGACGGCACCGAGGTCGCCTTCTTCGGCCCGGTCGTCACCCCGGCGCCGAAGGGCGAGGCCGCGGCGCGCCTGTGGGACGGGACGCTGCTGGTCGCGTCGACGCCGGGCTTCTACGAGATCAAGCGCACCCGCACCCAGGGCCCCGTCTTCGACTGACGGCCCCCGCACACCGGAACGGCCCCCGCGAGTCCTGTCCTCGCGGGGGCCGTTCCCTTCTTCCGCCCGCCGCGTGAAGGGTGAGAAGACGATCACGGGCAGGGCGCTGGGGGGCGGGTCGCCGGTCCGCCGTCAGGGGGCCTGGGGGCGGGACCGGTCCGCCGTCAGGGGGCGATCAGCGGCACGCGGTCCTTGGCCTCGGCGTACCGCTTGGCCACGTCCTGCCAGTTCACGACCTGCCACATCGCCTCGATGAAGTCGACCTTCTGGTTCTTGTACTGGAGGTAGAAGGCGTGCTCCCAGGCGTCGAAGACCAGGATCGGCACCGAGCCCTGGCCGACGTTGCCCTGGTGGTCGTAGACCTGCTCCACGATGAGGCGGCCGCTGACCGGCTCGTACGCGAGGACGCCCCAGCCGGAGCCCTGCGTGGTGGCTGCGGCCTTCGACAGCTGCGCCTTGAACCGGGCGAACGAGCCGAACGACTCGGCGATGGCGTCCGCCAGCTCGCCCGTGCCGTCCTTCTCCAGCGGCTCGCCGCCGCCGTCGCCGGTCATGTTGTGCCAGTAGATGGAGTGGAGGATGTGGCCCGAGAGGTGGAAGGCCAGATTCTTCTGCAGGCCGTTCAGCGCGGCCCACTGCTCCTTGTCGCGGGCCTCCGCGAGCTGCTCCAGGGTGTCGTTCGCGCCTTTGACGTACGCGGCGTGGTGCTTGTCGTGGTGCAGCTCGATGATCTCCGGGCTGATCACGGGGGCCAGCGCCGCGTAGTCGTAGGGAAGTTCCGGAAGGGTGTACATCGCCATGGCCGAGCCTCCGACGCTTATTGCAACCTATGTGCAAGTGCAGGCTAGCAGCAGAAGCCCGGGAAGTTGATCAGCCTTTGGTCGTAGGGCGGAGGGTGGCCGGAAAAAGGGGGAGGCCCCGGCGCGCCGTCGCGCCGGGGCCTCCTCCGGGGAGTGCGGGGTGGTTCAGTCGTCGGCCTTCGCGGCGGCGGCCGCGGCCTTCTCCTCGTCGCCCTGCTCCTCCTCGTCCTTCTTCGCGGCCTCGGCCTTCTTCCCGTCCTCGGCCTTCTTCGCGGGCTCCGCCTTCTTCGCGGGCTCGGCCTTGTCCGCGGGCTCGGCCTTCGCCTCGTCCTCGTCCCGGGCGGACGTCTTCGCGGCGGGCTCCTCCGCCTTCTTCTCCGGGGCCTTCGCCTCCGCCTTCTTCTCGACGGCGACCTTCTTCTCGACGGCTGCCGGCTTCTCGTCGGTGACCTTCTTCTCGGCGGGCGCCTCGACCGGAGCCTCGGCGGCGGCCGGCGCGGGGGCGGCCGGGGCGGCGGCAGCGGTGGCGGCGGCCGCGGCGGGCTTCTTCTTGGAGTTCTCCTGGTGGATGACGCCGAGCACCGCGAGGACCACGACGAGGCCACCCGTGTAGTACAGCTGCTCACGCGTACCGGCGTCGCGGGCCATCAGGACGAACACCGCGGCGATGCCGGCGAGCGCGGCCCACGTGAGGTACGGGAAGGCCCACATCCGCACGACCAGCTTCTCCGGCGCCTCCTTCTCGGTGCGGCGGCGCAGGATCAGCTGCGAGATCGCGATGAAGAACCAGACGACCAGGATGATCGCGCCGATCATGTTGAGCAGCCACATGAACAGGTCCTGCGGACGCCAGTAGCTGAGCAGCACGCACAGGAAGCCGAACGCCGAGGAGGTCAGGACGGCGACGCGCGGCACGCCGCCGGAGATCTTGCCGAGCCCCTTCGGGCCCTGGCCGCGGGCGACGAGCGAGCAGGCCATGCGGGAGGCGCCGTAGATGTTGGCGTTCATCGCGGACAGCAGGGCGATCAGGACGACGACGTTCATGATCTCGCTGGCGGCCGGCAGGCCCAGGTGCTCCAGCGTGGCGACGTACGAGCCCTCGGCGAGCGACTTGCTGTTCCACGGGATCAGCGTGACGATCACCGCCATGGAGCCGATGTAGAAGACGGCGATGCGCCACATCGCCGTGCGGACGGCCTTGGCGACGCCCTCGACGGGGCGCTCGGACTCGGCGGCGGCGATGGTGACGGTCTCCAGACCGCCGTACGCGAAGACCGAGGCGAGCAGACCGACGATCAGGCCCTCGGTGCCGTTGGGCAGGAAGCCGCCGTGGCCCGTCAGGTTGTCCAGGCCGGGGGACTCGACGCCGGGCATCAGGCCCAGGATGGCGAGCAGGCCGATCACCAGGAACAGGGCGATGGCGCCGACCTTCAGCGCGGCGAACCAGAACTCGAACTCGCCGAAGTTCTTCACGGCGGCCAGGTTCGTCACACAGAAGACGAGCATGAACAGGGCGACCATCGACCACTCGGGCACGCCCGGCAGCCAGCCCGTGACGATCTTCGCCGCGCCGATCGCCTCCAGGCCGACGGCCACGCAGAGCAGGAACCAGAAGGCCCAGCCGGCGGTGAAGCCGGCCCACGGGCCGATGGCCCGCTCGGCGTGGACGGAGAAGGAGCCGGAGGCGGGGTTGGCCGCCGACATCTCGCCGAGCATGCGCATGACCAGCATGACGAGCAGGCCGGAGATGGCGTAGGCGATGACGATGGAGGGGCCGGCGGCCGCGATGGCGGAGCCCGACCCGACGAAGAGGCCGGCGCCGATCACGCCACCGAGGGCGATCATCGACAGATGGCGTTGCTTCAGCCCGTGGGAGAGCGGCGCGTCGTTCGACGGCGTCGAAGAGGCGTCAACGGCTGCCGGATCGGCGGGCGCGGGCGCGGAGGTCCGAGACATGGGTGTGCCCTGTTCCGTTTCTTCGGGGAAGGGGAAGGGTCGCCACAGTGTCGATGCGTGTACCTGTCACAGGGAACATGTTTCCGCTATACGGACACAGCGCTCACACAAAGTGAAGGTTTAGGCACAGCTTCCTCACAAGCGGAATGCGATCACCGGTTGTCCGGAAATGATCGTTCCGCATGGTTTCCGCGTCGCTCGCGCAGCACCGCCACGGCCACCACCAGCGCCGTCGCACCGGCCGACCAGAGCACCTGCGGCCGGGTCGCGTCCTCCCGCAGCATCAGCGCCACCACGGCCGTCATCGCAGCCAGCGCCGCCCATGTCAGCCAGGGGAACCCCCACATCCGCAGGGTCAGCAGCTCCGGGGCCTCCCGCTCGATCCGCCGCCGCAGCCGCAGCTGCGACACGGCGATCAGCCCCCAGACGAAGAGGAGCACCGCCCCGACGGAGTTGAGCATGTAGAGAAAAACGGAATCCGGCCAAAGAAGGTTGAGCAGGACCGACACAAAACCGAACGCGACCGACGCCAGGACCGCCCGGCGCGGCACCCCGCCCGCGGAGACCTTCAGCAGTCCGCGCGGCGCCTCCCCCCGCTCCGCGAGCGAGAACACCATGCGCGACGCCCCGTACAGATTGGCGTTCAGCGCCGACAGCAGCGCCACCAGCACCACCACGTCCATCAGCGTGCCCGCCGCCGGCACCCCGATCGCGTCCAGCACCGCGACGTACGGGCTGAGCCCCGGCCGCATCGCCGTCCACGGCAGCAGCGTCACCACGACCAGCATCGAACCGACGTAGAAGAAGAGGATGCGCCACACGGCCGTGCGCACCGCCCGCGCCACGTTGCGGGCCGGGTCGTCCGACTCGGCGGCGGCGATCGTCACCACCTCCAGCCCGCCGAACGCGAACACCACGGCCAGCACCCCGGACACCACGCCCGCCCAGCCGTTCGGCAGGAACCCGCCCTGCCCGGTGAGGTTGGCCAGGCCCACCGGCTCGCGCCCCGGCAGCCAGCCGGCGATCGCCGCCAGGCCCAGCAGCAGGAACAGCACGATCGCGCCGACCTTCAGCGACGCGAACCAGAACTCCGACTCCCCGAAGTTCTTCACCGCGGCGAGATTGGCGGCGGTGAACACCAGCATGAAGACCAGCACCCACCCCCACTGCGGCACGGCGGGCCACCAGGCGCTCGCGATCCGCGCAGCGCCCGCCGCCTCCACCGCCAGCACCACCACCAGCAGGAACCAGTACAGCCAGCCCACCGAGAAGCCGGCCCAGCGCCCCAGCGCCCGCTCCGCGTGCACCGAGAAGGCGCCCGACGCCGGCATGGCCGCCGACATCTCCCCGAGCATCCGCATGACCAGCGTCGCCAGCGCGCCCGCGATCAGATACGACAGCACGATCCCCGGCCCGGCGACCGCGATCCCCGCGCCCGAGCCCACGAACAGGCCCGCGCCGATCACCCCGCCGAGACCCAGCATCGTCAGGTGGCGCCGCTTGAGCACATGCGCCAGGGGCTCGGCAGGAACGGTGGTGGTGTCGCTCCGGGGGTCGGGCATGGCGCGGTGCACACTCTCTTCGTGCGTTTGGTGAGACCCCACAGTCTCTCCGGAGATCACGCCTCCACGCAAAAGGGACGGTTCATCCGGGCTCCCAAGTGACACGCGTCACGCGGATCAAGGGTTCGCCGACGGCCTTTGTGTGAAGTCCACCAACGCGGGGAGCGGGGCTTTGTCGTGCGCTGACGGTGATCGCCCCGTCGCCCCTGGGCTACGGTCGGGGCCTGCCCCTGGCCCCCCGTCCGCGAAGCACCGCGGAGTACCGGAGTTGACGATGAGCACTGCCGCCGCACCCGCCCGTACCGGAGCGGTCCTCGCCGACCTGCTCCCCTCCAGCCGCGCCCACGTCCGCGACATCGCGCTCGTCGCCGGCGGCGCCGCCCTGACCGGCCTCGCCGCCCAGCTCTCCGTCCCCGTGCCGGGCTCGCCCGTCCCGGTGTCCGGCCAGACGTTCGCCGCGCTCCTCGTCGGCACCGCGCTCGGCGCCCGCCGCGGCTTCCTCTCCCTCGGCCTGTACGCGGTGGCCGGCATGGCCGGCATGCCGTGGTTCGCGCAGGGCACCGCCGGGTACGGCATGCCGTCCTTCGGCTACATCCTCGGCATGCTGCTCGCCGCCACCGCCGTGGGCGCGCTCGCCCGGCGCGGCGCGGACCGGTCCGTCCTGCGCATGGCGGGCACGATGGCGGTCGGCTCGCTGATCATCTACGCGGTCGGTGTGCCGTACCTGGCCTTCGCGACCGGCATGTCGCTCTCCCAGGCGGTCGCCGCCGGCATGCTGCCGTTCCTCATCGGCGACGCGCTGAAGGCCGCGCTCGCCATGGGCCTGGTGCCCACCGCCTGGAAGCTGCTCGGCGACCGCGCCTGACCGCACGCCCCCGCAGAGGGGAAAGGGCCCCCGACGTCCCACGGGACGTCGGGGGCCCTTCCGTGTGGGCCGGCCCCTCGGGGCGCCCGGCCTCAGGACTTCGCGGCCGTCCGGTGCCGGTGGTCCACCACCACGCCGATGGCCACGACGATCGCCGCCACCAGCACCGACAGCAGCACGACCTGCCGGTTGGCGTCGTCGAACAGCATGTAGCCCAGCACGAACAGGATCATCCCGGCCGTCGCCCAGGTCAGATACGGGAACAGCCACATCTTCACGGTGACCTTCTCCGGCGCCTCGCGCATGAGGATGCCGCGCATCCGCAGCTGCGTGAAGCAGATCACCAGCCACACGAACAGCGCGACCGCGCCCGAGGAGTTCAGCAGGAAGGTGAAGACCGTGTCCTTGAAGGCGTAGTTGAAGTACACCGCCAGGAAGCCGAACGCCACCGACGCCCAGATCGCCATGACCGGCACGCCCTTGGCGTTGACCCGCGCGAACGACTTCGGCGCGTCACCGCGCTCGCCCAGCGAGAACGCCATGCGGGAGGCCGTGTACAGCCCGGAGTTCAGGCACGACAGCACGGCCGTCAGCACGATCACGTTCATGATCTGCCCGGCGTGCGGGATGCCGATGGAGTCGAGCGCCGCGACGTACGAGCCCTTCTCGACGATCGAGGAGTCGTTCCACGGCAGCAGCGTCAGCACCACGAAGATCGAGCCCAGGTAGAAGACGCCGATGCGCCAGATCACGCTGTTGGTCGCCTTGGTGACCGCGCGGCGCGGGTCCTCCGACTCACCGGCCGCGAGCGTGACGATCTCGCTGCCCATGAAGGAGAAGACGACCATCAGCACACCGGTCAGCACGGCGCCGACGCCCTTGGGGAAGAAGCCGCCCGTGTCCGTCAGGTGCGCGAGCCCCGCCCCGGGGTTGTCCGACCCCGGCAGCAGCCCGAAGACCGCCAGCAGGCCGATGACGACGAACGCGCCGATCGCGACGACCTTCACCCCGGCGAACCAGAACTCGAACTCGCCGTACGAGGAGACCGACGCCAGGTTCGTCGCGGTGAGCACCACCATCACGATCAGCGCCCACGCCCACTGCGGCACGGCCGGGACCCAGCCCTCCAGGATCACCGCGCCCGCCGTCGCCTCGACGGCCAGCACGACGACCCAGAAGAACCAGTACAGCCAGCCGATGGAGAAGCCGGCCCAGCGGCCGAGCGCCCGCTCGGCGTAGGAGGAGAACGAACCGGAGTCCGGGCTGGCCGCGGCCATCTCGCCCAGCATCCGCATCACGAACACGACCATCGCGCCCACCAGGGCGTACGACACGAGGATGGCGGGCCCGGCCGCGGCGATGCCGCCGGACGACCCGACGAACAGGCCGGCGCCGATCACGCCGCCGATGGCGATCATGGACAGGTGGCGGTTCTTGAGACCCGCCTTGAGACCGTGGGAGGACTGCGAAGTGCCGGGTTCGCCGGTCTGCTCGCCTTCCTTCGCCAGGTTCATCTGGGTGGTCATGGGCAGTTCCTTAGCTTTCTCGGGTGCTCGGGTCGCGAGCCCGTGCATTGAACACCGAGGGCGTCCCCGCCCGGAAGGTCCCGAGTCCGGATCGTTGTACGCGCCACGTCCGGTCCGTCCCCTCCTGCCGCACTCGCGCCGCGCGCCCGCCGCCCGGCCACCGTCCCGCCGCGCCGCTGGTGCGCCCGCCCCCCGGCCGGCCCACCCCACGGGCCTTGTGCCGCCCCGGCCGTGTCACACTCGGAGCCATGCGCGTGTACCTCGGCTCGGACCATGCCGGCTACGAACTCAAGAACCACCTCGTCGAGTGGCTGAAGGCCCACGGCCATGAGCCCGTCGACTGCGGACCCCACATCTACGACGCCCAGGACGACTACCCCCCGTTCTGCCTGCGCGCCGCGGAGAAGACGGCCGCCGACCCCGACGCCCTGGGCATCGTCATCGGCGGCTCGGGCAACGGCGAGCAGATCGCCGCGAACAAGGTGAAGGGCGTCCGTGCCGCCCTTGCCTGGAGCGAGCAGACCGCCGCGCTCGGCCGCGAGCACAACAACGCCAACGTCGTCGCCGTGGGCGCCCGCATGCACGCGCTGGAGGAGGCCACCAAGTTCGTCGAGATCTTCCTCTCGACGCCGTACTCCGGTGACGAGCGCCACACGCGCCGCATCGACATGCTCGCCGCGTACGAGACGACCGGCGAGCTCCCCCCGATCCCGGCCCACCACCCGCAGCAGGACTGACCCGTGCCCGAAGGGCATACGATCCACCGGCTGGCCGCCGACTACCGGGAACGGTTCGGCGGCCGCGCCGTGCGGGTGACCAGCCCGCAGGGCAAGTTCTCCGACGCCGCGGCCCTGCTCGACGGCACCGTCCTGGAGCGCACCGAGGCGCACGGCAAGCACCTGTTCCTCGGCTTCGGCGCGGGGGAGTGGGTCCATATCCACCTCGGCCTCTTCGGCAAGGTCACCTTCGGCGGCGCCCCCGTGCCGCCGCCCACCGACACGGTGCGGCTGCGCCTGGCCCACGACGGGGCGTACACCGACCTGCGCGGCCCCACCGCCTGCGCGCTGATCACCGACCCCGAGAAGCGGGCGATACACGACCGGCTCGGCCCCGACCCGCTGCGCGACGGCGACGACCCGGGGCGCGCCTGGCGCCGCGTCTCCCGCTCCCGCACGACGATCGCCGCGCTCCTGATGGACCAGAAGGTCATCGCCGGCGTCGGCAACGTCTACCGCGCCGAGGTCCTCTTCCGGCACGGCATCGACCCGTACCGCGCGGGCAAGGACCTCACCGAGCGCGAGTGGACCGCGATCTGGCAGGATCTGGCCGCGCTGATGCGCGAGGGCGTCCGCGCCAACCGCATCGACACCGTGCGCCCCGAGCACACCCCCGAGGCGATGGGCCGCCCGCCGCGGGTGGACGACCACGGGGGAGAGGTGTACGTGTACCGCAGGGCCGGACAGCCCTGCCACATCTGCGGCGGCGAGATCCGCACCGCCGGTCTCGCCGCCCGCAACCTCTTCTGGTGCCCCACCTGCCAGCGCCGCTGACCCGGGGCCCGCGCCCCGGGCCGGCGCCGCCGGCGCCCGCCGCCGGGGCACCGCGGTTCCCCGGCGGCGCTCAGAACCCGTGCGGCAGCCAGGGCGCGTGCTGCGAGCCGAACGCGACCGACGCCTCCGCCAGCGCGCCCTCCCGCAGCTCCCGCACCCGCCCGGCCAGCGCCAGCGACGCGAGCGTGAACCCGCCCAGGTACGCGGCACCCAGCTCCCGCACCGACAGCGCCAGCTCCGGCGCCTCGTCCGTCCGCACGCACCGGGCGCCCTTGCCGTCCCCGGTCAGCCGCCAACGCCCCGCGTTCCAGGGGCAGAAGTCGTCCGCGACCTCGAACACCACGTCCACCGGCGCCTGGTACGTCCGCGCCTCCAGCGCCGCGCCCACGTCCACCAGCCGTACGAACATCCCGTCGCGCACCGCGGTCGCGCACCGCCGCACGTCCGACACCAGATGCTGCCAGGCGTCGTCCACCGGGAGGTTGCCGGCCGTGACGGTCGTCGTCAGATCGATCTCGAACAGATAGCGCCACAGAGCGGCGTACGACACCGGGTCGAGCGCCCCCAAGTGCTCCAGTACCACCACACCGGCCGCACCGGCCTCGTCGAAGTCCGGCCGCACCCGGTACAGCGCGTACCCCGCGATCCGCCCGTCCCGCTCCGCCACCACGCACGTCAGCGGCGACGCGCCGCCCCGCCGCGACGGCGGGTCCAGCAGCGGCAGCGCCTCCCAGCCGGGCCGCCGCTCCGTCATGCCGGGCCGCAGCGGCACCGACCGCGCGTACACCGCCTCGCACTCCGCGGCCACGTCCTCCGGGCGCGCGAGCCTCAGCCGTACGCCGTCCGTCCCCTCCGGAACGGACAGCCGCACCCGTACCGTGTCGATCTCGGCGCGCATCCGCTGCGCCGCCAGGCCGTAGCCGAACCGCCCGTAGATGTCCGGCTCCGACGCCGTCAGCACGGCCAGCGGCTCTCCCCAGGCACGCACATCGTCCAGCTGGCGCCGCATCATCGAGGTGAGGACGCCCCGCCTGCGGTGGGTCGGCGCCACGCTCACCATCGTCACCCCGGCCGCCGGCACCACCGCCCCGCCCGGCACGGACAGCCGGAACGAGAACGCCCCCGCCGTGCCGACGCACACGTCCCGTCCCACACGCCCAGCGAACGCTCGCACTCGGTCAGCGCCCTCCACAGAGCGCGCTCCTCCGGAGACTCGGGCACACCCCCGAACGCGCGCTCCAACTGCTCGTACCACACGTCCCATTCGGCGGGGGCGAGGACCTTCGGCTCAGACGTCATATGCCATCCGTATCAGCCCGCGGCGCCGCCGTGCGACCCGATTTCGAACGCAATGTCACGGGGGTCCCCTGCACGCGGGCCGCGCGGGTGGATAGGGTCCAGGCCAATGGCCCGCAGCGCACCACGAACGGACACGTACGCGGCCCGGTACCGCAAGGCGGTGCAGCGGGCCCGCGTCGCGCTGCGCCGATCCGCCGTGGACTACTTCCGCGGCGACGGCGCCGACTGGATCGCGCTCGTCGGCCTCTTCCTCACCATCCCGGCGATCATGCTCGCCACGATCGCCACCCCCGTGTGGTGCGCCCCCGAGGCCCTCGTCCTCCCGATCGTCGCCGGCGGCCTCGTGCTGCGCCCCGCGAGCCTGCTGGGCCTGTACGCCGCTGCCGCCGCCGCCCTGATCATCGAGTCGGCCGCCCTCGGCCCGTACACGGAGGGCGCCGCCCGGGTCACCCCCGGAACGGTCCTCGTCGTCGCGGCGGGCGGACTGTTCGGCCTGCTCATCGCCCAGTTCCGGGCCCGCGTCGGCGTGCCCTGGCGGCGCGGCGGCACCATGCTCTTCGACCTGCGCGAACGCATCCGCGCCCAGAGCGCCCTGCCACCGCTGCCCAAGGGCTGGCACCGCGAGATGGCCCTGCGCCCGGCGGGCGGCCAGTCCTTCTCCGGCGACTTCGTCGTGGCCGCCCGCACCAACGGCGGCCGCACCCTCGAAGCCGTCCTCACCGACGTGTCCGGCAAGGGCATGGACGCCGGCTCCCGCGCGCTGCTGCTGTCCGGCGCGTTCGGCGGGCTGCTCGGCTCCCTGCCGCCGCACGGCTTCCTGCCCGCCGCCAACGGCTACCTGCTGCGCCAGGACTGGGAGGAGGGCTTCGCCACCTCCATCCACCTGGTCCTCGACCTGGAGTCGGGCGACTACGAACTGCTGTCCGCCGGCCACCTCCCGGCCCTCCAGCTCCACGCGGGCACCGGCCGCTGGGAGGAGAAGGCGGGCGACGGGCCGCTGCTGGGCGTCTACGACGGCGCCGAGTTCCACCCGGTCAAGGGCACCCTGCGCCCCGGCGACGTGCTGATGCTGTTCACCGACGGGCTGGTCGAGGCCGCCGACCGGGACATCGCCGAGGGCATCGACCGGCTCACCGGCGAGGCCGACCGGTATGTCACCGCCGGCTTCCGGGGCGCGGCCTGGCACCTCATCGAGGCATGCGCCAAGGACGTCAACGACGACCGCGCGCTGCTGCTGATCTCCCGCGACGCCTGACCCCGCGCGGCACGCCCGCGTACAGTCGCCCCATGCCGCACCTCTCCCTGCCGCAGGTCGAAGCCCTCGCCCACCGCGCCCACGCCGGGCAGACGGACAAGGCGGGCCGCCCCTACGCGGAGCACCTCCGGGCCGTCGCGGAGGGCGTCCGGGCACGGGGCGGCAGCTACGAGCAGATCGCCGCCGCCTGGCTGCACGACGCGGTCGAGGACGGCGCCCTGTCCGAGCGCCGGCTCGCGGAGCTGGAGCTGCCGCAGTCGGTGAAGGACATGGTGCTGGCCCTCACCAAGCGCCCCGGCGAGGACCTCGCGGACTACACGGCCCGCGTCCTCGCGGTGCCCGGCGCCCTCCTCGTCAAGGAGGCCGACCTCGCGCACAACGCGGACCCGGACCGGCTCGCCGTCCTGGACGAGCCGACCCGCACCCGGCTGACCGCCAAGTACGCGCGCGTACGGCGGCTCCTCGGCCTCACCTCCGGCTGACCGCCCCGGCGGCCACCGCCCGGCGCCCCGCAGCCCCGTCACCGGCCGGGTCCGGGCCGCCACCGGACACGGCACCGGCCGCCGCCCCCGAAGCACCGGACGTCGGCGCGCCGGCCGCCCCGTCCGTCCGCGGAGCCCCGGCCGACCCCCGGCGGAACGCCCACTCCAGGCGCGGCTCTGTCACCCACCGCAGCGCGCTCCGCACCGGCGGGGTGCACATCAGCGTCACCGCCGCGGCCGCCGCCAGCGTCAGTCCGACCCGCCCGGCGGGCGTGGCCAGCACGGGGTGCGCGTCGACCAGCTTCCAGTACTGCAGCGCCTTCACCGCGAACCCGTGCAGCAGATAGCCGCAGATGCTCCCCGCGCCCAGCACGGTGAACCAGGTCCGCCGCGACGGCACCCACGCCAGGAACGCCGCCGTCAGCACCAGCGCCACGGCGCCCAGCGCGGCCGTCGCCAGCGGCCCCGCCCACCAGGCGTACCCCAGCTCCTGGGCGCTGGTGTTCCGGTAGAACCAGCCCATCCGCACGTGCGGGGCCACCGCGTACGCCCCGGCGGCCGCGGCCACCGCGACCGGCACGGCCGCCAGCCGCACGGCCCGCCGCCGCACCATCCGGAAGTGCTCCTCCCGCAGCGACAGGCCGAGGACGAAGAACGGCAGGAACTGCAGGACCCGCTGGAGGTCGAGGTCCGCCGCGATGCGCGGGGTCAGCGAGGCCAGCGCCGCGACGGCCGCGGCGATCGGCAGCGGGTACCGCAGGGCGCGCCACAGCGGGGCGGACAGCCGCCACACGAACAGCGCGAGCAGGAACCAGGTCAGATAGAACGGGTCCGTCAGGGAGAACGCCTGCTGCGGCGCGTCCTCGGCCCACCGCCGGTACAGCGTGTACGCCACCTCGAACGCCAGGTAGGGCACGAGGACCCCGCCCACGAGCCGTCTCAGCTGGTCGGGGCGGCCGGCGAAGCTCCGCGAGAAGTAGCCGGAGATGATCACGAACGCCGGCATGTGGAAGGCGTACACGAGCATGTACAGCGCCCGCGTCGCCCGGCTCCCCTCCATGACCGGCTCCCACGCGTGACCCACCGCGACGAGCACGATCGCCAGGTATTTCGCGTTGTCGAAGAAGGGATCCCGCTGACTCTGCTTTTCCCGGGGTGGCTGGAACATTCGAGGCACCCTAGCCCGGCCCCGCGCCCTCGCGAAAACCCGGAAAAGCACATCACTCCATCGGATGTGATGCCCGGAATGCCACGACAAATCCCGCACAAAAGCCCCACATCGCTCACTGGTCCGCCCTTCATATCCGCAGCCGCAGCGGCCCCGCGCACCCCCGTTGAATTTCCTGTGACGGACATGCGGGCGCGCTGCGGAGATCACCCCGCATTCCGTTGCGGAATTCCCGCGGGACGCGGGGCCGGCCGGGCCGCCCGCCGCCCCGGGTCCCGCCGGGCGTCCACGATCCGTCAGACGGCGGCATGGAAGGGGCTGTTGGTGGCACGATGAACGTGTGCGGGGGTGTGCCGGGCCGTGTACCCCCGGGCCGACCAGTCGGGCCGACCGAGGGGATCAGTCATGGCCATTTCGCTGTCCGTGGTGCTGCTGCTGTTGATCGTCCTGGTGGTGATGATCCGGGGCGGCTCGATCAAGGCGGGCCCCGCCGTCGTCGCCGCCCTGTTCGGCTTCTTCCTGGCGTCCTCGGGCGTCGGGCCGACGATCAACAAGATCCTGACCGACATAGCGGCGTCCATCAGCAGGATCAGCTTCTAGCGCGCCGCCTGCCGGCGCCGCCGGAACACCGCGGCCGGCCGCCCGGGAACGCCGCCGCGAGGCACCCGGAAACCTGCCGCGAGGCGCGCCCGGAAACGCAGCCGGCCCCGCCGGGTGATCACTCACCCGGCGGGGCCGGCTCTCCGTACAGAGCGGGCGACGGGAATCGAACCCGCGTAGCTAGTTTGGAAGACTAGGGCTCTACCATTGAGCTACGCCCGCCTGCGGCACACCGCGCGTCGCCCCGGGGAGCGACGGCCGCGCCACGTAGAGCATCGTAGCGGGTTCCCGCACCAGGTCGCACACCCCTTCAAAGTGCCGACGCAGAGCCCGCGGCCATGTACCCTACGTGTCGCACCGACGGGGTGTGGCGCAGCTTGGTAGCGCGTCCGCTTTGGGAGCGGAAGGCCGTGGGTTCAAATCCCGCCACCCCGACCACGACAGCCGCCTCACGGGCGCCGCGAGGCCACCGGACCCGCGCCGCCCGCAACCAAGATCACGTTGTCGGGGCCGTACTCCTTGCGGTTACTATGCAAGCTACGTGCCCGTGTGTCTCTCTGACCGGGCCGATCGGCTGGGCCGCCGCAGTCAGCGCCCCGGCAGAATCCCAGAATCAGCCACCAAGGAGACCGAACCGTGAAGAGCGCCGTGGAGACCCTGAACCCGACTCGGGTTCGGCTCACTGTCGAGGTGCCCTTCGAGGAGCTCAAGGCCAGCCTCGACGCGGCGTACAAGAAGATCAACCAGCAGGTCACGGTCAAGGGCTTCCGCAAGGGCAAGATCCCGGCCCGGGTCATCGACCAGCGGTTCGGCCGTGGTGCGGTGCTGGAGGAGGCCGTCAACGACGCCCTTCCGAAGCTCTACACCGAGGCGGTCAACGAGGCCGAGGTCAACCCGCTGGGCCAGCCCGAGGTCGACATCACCGAGCTGAAGGACGGCGAGCTGCTGGCCTTCACCGCCGAGGTCGACATCCGCCCGACGATCGAGATCCCGGACTACTCCGGCATCGAGGTCACCGTCGACGCCGTCGAGGTCACCGACGAGGACGTCGAGAAGTCCGTGCAGCAGCTGCGCGAGCGCTTCGCGTCCACCTCCCCGGTCGAGCGCGCCGCCGCCGAGGGCGACGTCGTGACGATCGACCTGGAGGCCAAGGTCGACGGCGAGGTCCTCCCGGACGGCGTCGCCACCGGCGTGCAGTACACGATCGGCTCCGGTGAGCTGCTGGAGGGCATCGACGAGGCCGTGACCGGCCTGGAGGCCGGCGGCGAGGCCACCTTCACCTCCACGCTGAAGGGCGGCTCCGCCGAGGGCAAGGAGGCCGAGGTCACCGTCAAGGTCACCCAGGTCGCCGCCCGCGAGCTCCCCGAGCTGGACGACGAGTTCGCCCAGATGGCCAGCGAGTTCGACACCCTCGACGAGCTGAAGGCCGACAGCCGCAAGCGCCTCGAGAACATGAAGCAGTACGACCAGGCCACCCAGGCCCAGGAGCGCGTCCTCGACGAGCTGCTGAAGCTGGTCGAGGTCCCGATCCCCGAGAAGCTCCTCGAGGACGAGGTCAACACCCGCAAGCACAACCTGGAGCACCACCAGCTCGGCCAGATGGGCCTCACGCTGGAGAAGTACCTGGAGCTCCAGGGCAAGACGGTCGAGGAGTTCGACGCCGAGACCAAGGAGCAGGCGGTCAAGGGCATCAAGACCCAGTTCATCCTGGACGAGCTCGTCTCCAAGGAGAAGCTCAACGTCAACCAGGACGAGCTGACCGAGCACCTGATGCGCCGCGCCGCCTCCTCCGGCATGAGCCCCGACCAGTTCGCCCAGGCCGTCGTCCAGGGCAACCAGGTCCCGATGCTCGTCGGCGAGGTCGCCCGCGGCAAGGCCCTGGCCCTCGTGGTCGAGTCCGCCAAGGTCACCGACACCAACGGTGAGCCGGTCGTCATGGACGACGACGAGGACGAGACGGCCGAGACCGTCGAGGCCTCCGAGGGCGGCGACGACACCGAGGCGAAGGCCGAGGAGAAGTCCGAGGCCTGATCAGCCTCGCCCTGAGCTCCGCGGCGGGCTCCGGACGCCACGTGCGGCCGGGGCCCGCCGCCGTACTCAAGGAACCTTGCGCTCCCAGCGAACAGTTCGGGAACCGGGATGGCGCCCGCCCACCTGCGCGTTAGGGTCCATGAATACGAGGGCAGGGGAGTACCCGCCCCCAGTACGACAGACGCTGAGACGGCCGCAGCCGTCAGAGACGAGCAGGTGGATACGTGACGAATCTGATGCCTTACGCCGCGGGTGAGCCGTCCATCGGTGGTGGCCTCGGCGACCATGTGTACAACCGGCTGCTCGGCGAGCGCATCATCTTCCTCGGCCAGCAGGTCGACGACGACATCGCCAACAAGATCACCGCGCAGATGCTGCTCCTTGCCGCGGACCCGGACAAGGACATCTACCTGTACATCAACAGCCCCGGCGGCTCGGTGACGGCGGGCATGGCGATCTACGACACCATGCAGTACATCCCGAACGACGTGGTCACGATCGGCATGGGCATGGCCGCCTCCATGGGGCAGTTCCTGCTGACCGGCGGCACCGCGGGCAAGCGCTTCGCGCTGCCCAACACCGACATCCTGATGCACCAGGGCTCCGCCGGCATCGGCGGCACCGCCTCGGACATCAAGATCCAGGCCGAGTACCTCCTCCGCACCAAGCGGCGCATGGCCGAGATCACCGCGCGCCACTCGGGCCAGACCGTCGAGACGATCATCCGCGACGGCGACCGCGACCGCTGGTTCACCGCGGACGAGGCCAAGGAGTACGGCCTGATCGACGAGATCATCTCCGCCGCCTCGGGCGTTCCGGGCGGTGGCGGCACCGGCGCCTGAGCGCCCTCGCCCCGCCACACCGACAGCCCCCGCCCAGCAGCCCGCCGAACGCCACCAGGATGGTGAACACCCCATGAGCAACTTCTCCGCGAGCGGCCTCTACACCGGCCCGCAGGTGGACAACCGTTACGTCGTCCCCCGCTTCGTCGAGCGCACCTCCCAGGGCGTGCGCGAGTACGACCCGTACGCCAAGCTCTTCGAAGAGCGCGTGATCTTCCTCGGCGTCCAGATCGACGACGCCTCCGCCAACGACGTCATGGCGCAGCTGCTGTGCCTGGAGTCGATGGACCCCGACCGCGACATCTCGGTCTACATCAACAGCCCCGGCGGCTCCTTCACCGCCCTCACGGCGATCTACGACACGATGCAGTTCGTGAAGCCGGACATCCAGACCGTCTGCATGGGCCAGGCGGCCTCCGCGGCGGCCGTCCTCCTCGCCGCCGGCACCCCCGGCAAGCGCATGGCCCTGCCCAACGCCCGCGTGCTGATCCACCAGCCCTCCGGCGGCACCGGCCGCGAGCAGCTCTCCGACCTGGAGATCGCCGCCAACGAGATCCTCCGGATGCGCACGCAGCTGGAGGAGATGCTGGCCAAGCACTCCACGCAGCCGATCGAGAAGATCCGCGACGACATCGAGCGCGACAAGATCCTCACGGCCGAGGACGCCCTGGCGTACGGCCTGATCGACCAGATCGTCTCGACCCGCAAGAGCACGGCGGCCGCGGCGGCCTGACGCCCGACCTTCCCTTGGCACGGACCCTCCGGCGGCCCCCCGTCGGCGCGAACCGTGCCAAGGGGGGCCCGAACGGGGGGCCCGGCAAGGTACCGTCGGATATGAGGCACCAGGAGTCGGCTGCGAACAAGCCGCTCCCAGGCGAAGGGGAAGCACCTCGTGGCACGCATCGGTGATGGCGGCGACCTGCTCAAGTGCTCGTTCTGCGGAAAGAGCCAGAAGCAGGTGAAGAAGCTCATCGCAGGCCCCGGTGTGTACATCTGCGACGAGTGCATCGACCTCTGCAACGAGATCATCGAGGAGGAGCTCGCCGAGACGAGCGAGGTGCGGTGGGAGGAACTCCCCAAGCCCCGCGAGATCTACGAGTTCCTGGAGAGCTACGTCGTCGGCCAGGAGCCGGCGAAGAAGGCGCTCTCGGTCGCGGTGTACAACCACTACAAGCGCGTCCAGGCCGGCGAGAACGGCGGCGCGCAGGGCAGGGACGACGCGATCGAGCTCGCCAAGTCCAACATCCTCCTGCTGGGCCCCACGGGCTCCGGCAAGACGCTGCTCGCCCAGACGCTGGCGCGCATGCTCAACGTCCCGTTCGCCATCGCGGACGCCACCGCGCTCACCGAGGCCGGGTACGTCGGCGAGGACGTCGAGAACATCCTGCTCAAGCTCATCCAGGCGGCCGACTACGACGTCAAGAAGGCCGAGACGGGCATCATCTACATCGACGAGATCGACAAGGTGGCCCGCAAGAGCGAGAACCCGTCCATCACCCGCGACGTGTCGGGCGAGGGCGTCCAGCAGGCCCTGCTGAAGATCCTGGAGGGCACCACGGCCTCCGTCCCGCCGCAGGGCGGCCGCAAGCACCCGCACCAGGAGTTCATCCAGATCGACACGACGAACGTCCTGTTCATCGTGGGCGGCGCCTTCGCCGGACTGGAGAAGATCATCGAGTCGCGGGCCGGCGCCAAGGGCATCGGCTTCGGCGCGACGATCCGCTCCAAGCGGGAGATCGAGGCCAGCGACCAGTTCCAGGAGGTCATGCCGGAGGACCTGGTGAAGTTCGGGATGATCCCGGAGTTCATCGGCCGCCTCCCCGTCATCACCTCCGTGCACAACCTGGACCGCGAGGCCCTCCTCAAGATCCTGGTCGAGCCGCGCAACGCCCTGGTCAAGCAGTACCAGCGCCTCTTCGAACTCGACGGCGTGGAGCTGGACTTCGACCGCCCCGCCCTGGAGGCCATCGCCGACCAGGCCATCCTCCGCGGCACCGGCGCGCGCGGCCTGCGCGCCATCATGGAGGAGGTCCTGATGTCGGTGATGTACGAGGTCCCGTCCCGCAAGGACGTCGCCCGCGTCGTCATCACCGAGGACGTCGTCCACAACAACGTCAACCCGACCCTGGTGCCCCGCGTCGTCAAGGACCAGGGCCGCCACGAGAAGAGCGCGTAGCACCCCCGTACGGCGAAGGGCGCCCGACCGGTCCACCGAACCGGGCGGGCGCCCTTCGCCGTTGCGCTCCCGAGGTCAGGCCTTGACCCGGATCTCCTTGCGCAGGTCGGCCGTGATCTTCGCGGCCGCGTCCTTGCCGAGACCCCTCGTCGCCTCGCCGGCGGACACCACGGCGAAGGTGCTGTAGTCCGCCCAGGCGCAGAACCAACTCGTCTGCTCCTGCTTGGTCGTGAGGTTCTGGCCCTGGATGGACTGGCACTTCATCACACCGTTGAAGCCGTCGGGGGACATCTTCGTCGGGGACCCGAGCAGCTTGACCTTGCTGTCCTTGTCCTTCTCCGCCTCCGCGCGGATCCCGGCGAAGTACGAGTCGAGGGTCTTCTCCGGTTCGGCGATCTTGCCGTACACCCCGTTGAAGGACACCGACTTGGCCGTCATCAGCTCCGGCGACTTCGACGGGTCGGACAGGTCGATCTTCGTCGGGTCCACCGTGAAGTAGGTGCCCGTCACGGAAGTCGCGTTCTGCACACCCGCCTTCTCCAGGTCCTCCTTGAAGGAGCCGCTCTCGGAGCCGGCGCCGTCCTTGCTGGCGCGCTTGTACTCGCCGCCCAGCACGGTCTCCGGCGTCGCCAGCTTGTGCGGGCCGTCGTCCTCCACGCCGCCCAGGCCCCCGAACACGAACCACGCGCCCACGCCGAGCGCCACCACGCCCGCGGTCACGCCGATGATCAGGCCCGTCTTCTTCTTCGGGGCCTGCGGCGGCACCGGCGCACCCGGGTAGCCGGGGCCGGCGCCGTACGGGGGCTGCTGCGGCGGCTGGCCGTAGCCGGGCTGACCGGGCTGGCCGTAGCCGCCCGGCTGGCCGTACGGGGCGGGCGGCTGCTGCTGCGGGTACCCGTAGCCGGGCTGCGGCGGCGGGGCCTGCTGCGGGTAGCCGTACCCGGGCTGCTGTGGCGCCTGCGGGGGCTGGCCGTAGGGACCCGGCTGACCGTAGGGGCCCGGCTGGCCGTAGGGGCCGGGCTGCTGGGGCTGCCCGGGGTACGGGCCCGGCTGGTTGTAGCTCATTAAGGGGTTCCCCCATCCAGACGTTTATGCGTTGCTCACATCTTGGCCGAAGGGGCGACCCCCGAGGGCCACGGGGTGCGCACCGTCACGGAACATTCCCGTTTCAGTACGCGGCTGTGACACCCCTAAACTGGGCCCGTGACCGAGAACACTCAGCATCAGCCAGCATCCGTCCCCGAACTGCCGACCCAGTACGCGCCGGCCGAGGTAGAGGGGAAGCTGTACGAGAGCTGGGTAGAGCGCGGTTACTTCAAGGCCGACGCCACGAGCGACAAGCCCCCGTACACCATCGTCATCCCGCCGCCGAACGTCACCGGCAGCCTCCACCTGGGCCACGCCTTCCAGCACACCCTCATGGACGCCCTCACGCGCCGCAAGCGCATGCAGGGCTACGAGGCGCTGTGGCTGCCCGGCATGGACCACGCCGGCATCGCCACCCAGAACAAGGTCGAGCAGCAGCTCGCCGAGGAGGGCAAGTCCCGCCACGACCTCGGCCGCGACGAGTTCGTCCGCCGCGTCTGGCAGTGGAAGGAGGAGTACGGCGGCAGGATCCTCGGCCAGATGCGCCGGCTCGGCGACGGCGTCGACTGGGACCGCGAGCGCTTCACCATGGACGAGGGCCTCTCCCGCGCCGTCCAGACCATCTTCAAGCGCCTCTACGACGACGAGCTGATCTACCGAGCCGAGCGCATCATCAACTGGTGCCCCCGCTGCCTCACGGCCATCTCCGACATCGAGGTGGAGTACCAGGAGGACGACGGCGAGCTCGTCTCCATCCGCTACGGCGAGGGCGAGGACAGCCTCGTCGTCGCCACCACCCGCGCCGAGACGATGCTCGGCGACACCGCCGTCGCCGTCCACCCCGACGACGAGCGCTACAAGCACCTCGTCGGCAAGCGCATCAAGCTGCCGCTGACGGACCGTACGATCCCCGTCGTCGCGGACACCCACGTCGACCCCGAGTTCGGCACCGGCGCCGTCAAGGTGACGCCCGCCCACGACCCGAACGACTTCGCCATCGGCCAGCGCCACGGCCTGGAGTCGCTCACCGTCATGGACGAGCGCGGCATCATCACCGTCCACGGCCCCTTCCAGGGCCTGGACCGCTTCGAGGCGCGCTCCAGCGTCGTCGGCGCGCTGCGCGAGCAGGGCCGCATCGTCGCGGAGAAGCGCCCGTACGTCCACTCCGTCGGCCACTGCTCCCGGTGCAGCACCACCATCGAGCCCCGGCTGTCCCTCCAGTGGTGGGTCAAGGTCGGGCCGCTCGCCAAGGCCGCCGGCGACGCCGTGCGCGACGGCCGCGTCGCGATCCACCCCGAGGACATGTCGAAGCGCTACTTCGACTGGGTGGACAACATGCACGACTGGTGCATCTCGCGCCAGCTGTGGTGGGGCCACCGCATCCCCGTCTGGTACGGCCCGGACGGCGAGGTCGTCTGCGTCGGACCGGACGAGGAGCCGCCCACCGGCGAGGGCTGGACGCAGGACACCGACGTCCTCGACACGTGGTTCTCCTCCGGCCTGTGGCCGTTCTCCACGCTCGGCTGGCCCGACCGGACCCCGGACCTCGCGAAGTTCTACCCGACCGACGTCCTGCTGACCGGCCACGACATCATCTTCTTCTGGGTCGCCCGGATGATGATGTTCGGCCTGTACGCCATGGACGGCGAGGTCCCGTTCAAGACGATCGCCCTCACCGGCCTCGTCCGCGACGAGCGCGGCAAGAAGATGTCGAAGTCGTTCGGCAACGTCGTCGACCCGCTGGACTGGATGGACGCGTACGGCTCCGACGCCGTCCGCTTCACCCTCGCCAAGGGCGCCAACCCCGGTACGGACGTGCCGATCGGCGAGGACTGGGTCCAGGCGTCCCGGAACTTCACCAACAAGATCTGGAACGCCACGCGCTTCGCGCTGATGAACGGCGCGACCGTGGAGGGCCCCCTCCCGGACGCCGACCGGATGTCCGCCACGGACCGCTGGATCCTCTCCCGCCTCAACAAGACCGTCGCCCAGGTCGACGCGTACTACGAGGACTTCCAGTTCGCCAAGCTCAGCGAGGCGCTCTACCACTTCGCGTGGGACGAGGTCTTCGACTGGTACGTCGAGCTGTCCAAGACGACGTTCTTCGCGGGCGGCGAGCAGGCGAAGGTCTCCGCGCGCGTCCTCGGCGAGGTCCTCGACGTGATGCTGCGCCTGCTGCACCCCGTCGTCCCGTTCGTCACGGACACCCTGTGGACCACCCTCACCGGCGGCGAGTCCCTCGTCGTCGCCGAGTGGCCGGCCGACAGCGGCTTCCGCGACGACGCGGCCGAGCGGGAGATCGAGCTCGTCCAGGGCGTCGTCACCGAGGTCCGCCGGTTCCGCAAGGACCAGGGCCTCAAGGACGGCCAGAAGGTCCCCGCCCGCCTGGAGCTCGACGGCACCCCGCTCGTCGCGCACGAGGCGGCCATCCGCCAGCTGCTGCGCCTCCAGCCGGAGGGCGAGGGCTTCCACGCCACGGCGTCCCTCCCGGTCGCCGGCGCCACGGTCTCGCTCGACCTGTCGGGCACGATCGACGTCGAGGCGGAGCGCAAGCGCCTGACGAAGGACCTGGGCGCGGCCGAGAAGGAGAAGGCGCAGGCCGAGGGCAAGCTCGGGAACGAGGCGTTCCTCGCCAAGGCGCCCGACCAGGTCGTGGAGAAGATCCGCACCCGGCTCGCCAAGGCGGAAGCGGACATCGCCCGCATCCAGGCCCAGCTGGCGAGCCTCCCGCAGGCCTGACCGGCCACGGGCGCGGCGACCGCGGGGCGGGTCGCCCCGCACAGCCGGGCAGACACACGGGCAGGGGCCCCGGAACCGACCGACCGGTTCCGGGGCCCCTGCCCGTGTGTACGGAACGGTCCCGCGCCCCCGGCCCGCGGCCGCACCCGGTCGCCCCGCCGCCGTCCCTCGCCCGGCCCGCGGCCGCACCCGGTGGTCCCGTCGCCGTACGGCCGCGCGCCGTCCCGCCGCCGCGCGCGGGGCGGCGACCGGCGGTGCCGGCGGCCCTCCGTAGACTGGACGCGTGAGTGAGCAGCCCCCGTCCAGCGACCACCCGGACAGCGACGACTTCGCCGACTTCGACGGCATCGTCGGCGCTGAGACAGACCGAGACCCCGACCTGGCGGTGATCGAGGCCGGCAGCCGCACCCTGCGCGCCCAGGCCGGCCCGCCGCAGGGCGACCCCGTGCCGACGCGGCCCGCCGACCCGGAGGTCGACAAGGCGCTCCGCGAGGTCGAGCAGGAGCTCTCCACCCGCTGGGGCGAGACCAAGCTCGAGCCGTCCGTCCAGCGGATCGCCGCCCTCATGGACGTCCTGGGCGAGCCCCAGCGGTCGTACCCCTCCATCCACATCACGGGCACCAACGGCAAGACGTCGACCGCCCGCATGATCGAGTCGCTGCTCGGCGCGTTCGAGCTGCGCACCGGCCGCTACACCTCGCCGCACGTCCAGATGATCACCGAGCGGATCAGCCTGGACGGCGCGCCCATCGACGCGGAGCGGTTCGTCGAGACGTACCGCGACATCAAGCCGTACGTCGAGATGGTCGACAGCGGCCAGGAATTCCGGCTGTCCTTCTTCGAGGTCCTCACCGGCATGGCGTACGCCGCGTTCGCCGACGCCCCGGTCGACGTGGCCGTGGTCGAGGTCGGCATGGGCGGCACCTGGGACGCGACGAACGTCATCGACGGCTCGGTCGCCGTCGTCACCCCGATCTCCCTCGACCACACCGACCGGCTCGGCACCACGCCCGCCGAGATCGCCGGCGAGAAGGCCGGGGTCATCAAGCAGGGCGCCACCGTCATCCTCGCCCAGCAGCCGGTCGACGCGGCGCAGGTGCTGCTGAAGAAGGCCGTCGAGGCGGACGCCACCGTCGCCCGCGAGGGCATGGAGTTCGGCGTCGTCTCCCGCGAGGTCGCCGTCGGCGGCCAGCTCCTCACCCTGCGCGGCCTCGGCGGCGAGTACGAGGGCGTCTTCCTCCCCCTGTACGGGGCGCATCAGGCGCACAACGCCGCCGTGGCGCTCGCCGCCGTCGAGGCGTTCTTCGGGATCGGCGCCCAGCACGCCCGCCCCCTGGACATCGACACGGTCCGCCGCGCCTTCGCGTCCACCGCGTCGCCGGGCCGCCTGGAGGTCGTACGCCGCAGCCCCACCGTCGTCCTGGACGCCGCGCACAACCCGGCCGGCGCGCAGGCCGCCGCCGAGGGCATCCGCGAGGCGTTCGGCTTCTCCCGGCTGATCGGCGTGGTCGGCGCGAGCGGCGACAAGGACGTGCGGGGCCTGCTGGAGGCGTTCGAGCCGATCTTCGCGGAGATCGTCGTCACGGCGAACTCCACGCCCCGCTCCATGGACCCCGACGCGCTCGCGGCCATCGCCGTGGAGGTCTTCGGCGAGGAGCGGGTGGTGGTCGAGCCCCGTCTGGACGACGCCCTGGAGGCGGCCATCACGCTCGCCGAGGAAGAGGGCGAGTTCGCCGGCGCGGGCGTGCTGGTGACCGGTTCGGTGATCACGGTCGGGGAAGCCCGGCTGCTCCTGCGGAAGGGCTGACACCCATGCGTACGCTCTGCGCCTCGACGCTGATCGGCGAGTTCTTCGTGATCGGTTTCGCGGGGCTGGTCGCGATGAAGGACGACAGCCTCGCCATGGGCACGGTGTGGACCGTGTGCGGTATCGCGATGGCGCTGTCCGTGCTCCTGTGCGGCATGATCACCCGTCCGGGCGGCCTCCAGCTCGGCTGGGCCCTGCAGATCGCGCTCATCCTGAGCGGCTTCGTCGTGCCGATCATGTTCTTCCTCGGCGCGCTGTTCGCGGGCCTGTGGTGGGCGTCCATCCACTTCGGCCGCAAGATCGACGAGGCGAAGGCGAAGTGGGCGGCGCAGCAGGAGACCGAGGCCCCCGCCCAGTAGGCCCGGCTCCGGCCCGGTGGCGCCGGGCCGCAGCCCCGGCCCCGGCCCGGTGGCGCCGGGCCGGGGCCGTACGACGGTGGGAGGCGGGTGCCGCGGCGCCCGTCACACCGGGTAACCTCTGGCGGAACCGCACACCCCGGCCTTCAAGGAGCCGTACACCATGACCCAGCGCACCCTCGTCCTCCTCAAGCCGGACGCCGTCCGCCGCGGCTTGATCGGCGAGATCATCGGCCGCATCGAGCGCAAGGCCGGCTGGACCATCAGCGCGCTGGAGCTGCGCTCGCTCGACCGGGCGATCCTGGAGCAGCACTACGCCGAGCACATCGGCCGCCCCTTCTACGAGCCGCTCGTGGAGTTCATGTCCTCCGGCCCCGTCGTCGCGATGGTCGTCGAGGGCGAGCGGGTCATCGAGGGCGTGCGGCAGCTCGCCGGCCCGACGGACCCGATCGCCGCGGCGCCCGGCTCCATCCGGGGGGACTTCGGCACCATCGTCCGGGAGAACCTGATCCACGCCTCGGACTCCGAGGAGTCCGCCATCCGGGAGATGAAGATTTTCTTCCCCGGCCTTTCCTGACCTTCTGTCAGCCATACGCGCCGACGCCCTGGGGCGACCGAGTGGAATTTCGGTCGCCCCGCGGCATATGACGAGGCGGACCGGGAACGCATCGCACCGACACCTCGTCACCTATATAGAGGCGGACCACCGCGCCGTGTTCGCGGAAGCGGCACTACGATGGAATCCTCCGCTCCACACGATCCAGCGCGCCGTCCTGAGAAGCCGTCAACGCTCTATGGGAAGGCCCGACGCTCCTCATGGGAAACAAGGGGAACTCAATGTCGTTCATCGGCCGTGACATGGCTGTCGACCTCGGGACCGCCAACACGCTGGTGTACGTCAGGGGTCGCGGCATCGTCCTCAACGAACCGTCGGTCGTCGCCATCAACACCAATACCGGTGGCATCCTGGCGGTCGGCGCAGAGGCGAAGAAGATGATCGGCCGGACCCCCGGCAACATCGTCGCGGTGCGGCCGCTGAAGGACGGGGTGATCGCGGACTTCGAGATCACCGAGCGGATGCTCCGCTACTTCATCCTGAAAATCCACAAGCGCCGCTATCTCGCCCGCCCGCGCGTCGTCGTCTGCGTGCCCTCCGGCATCACCGGCGTCGAGCGCCGCGCGGTCATCGAGGCGTCCACCCAGGCCGGCGCCCGGCAGGTGCACATCATCGAGGAGCCCATGGCGGCCGCCATCGGTTCCGGCCTGCCGGTCCACGAGGCCACGGGCAACATGGTCGTCGACATCGGCGGCGGCACGACCGAGGTCGCCGTCATCTCCCTCGGCGGGATCGTCACCGCGCAGTCCATCCGGACCGCCGGCGACGAGCTGGACAACGCGATCATCCAGCACGTCAAGAAGGAGTACAGCCTCCTCCTCGGCGAGCGCACCGCCGAGCAGATCAAGATCACCATCGGTTCGGCGCACGACTTCGGCGAGGAGGAGCACACCGAGATCCGCGGCCGCGACCTCGTCTCCGGCCTGCCGAAGACCGTCGTCATCTCCGCCTCGGAGGTCCGCAAGGCCATCGAGGAGCCGGTCAACGCCATCGTGGACGCGGTGAAGACGACGCTCGACAAGTGCCCGCCGGAGCTGTCCGGCGACATCATGGACCGCGGCATCGTCCTCACCGGCGGCGGCGCCCTGCTGCGCGGCCTCGACGAGCGGCTGCGCCAGGAGACCGGCATGCCCATCCACATCGCGGAGGACCCGCTGGACTCGGTGGCGCTCGGCTCGGGCAAGTGCGTCGAGGAGTTCGAGGCGCTGCAGCAGGTCCTGGACGCCCAGCCCCGCAGGTAGCGCGTACACGGTCAGCCGTACGGGTGCTGTCGGGCCCGTACGGCTGATCGTTGGTATAACGGCACAAACATTCCTACGAGGAAGGCACGGCCGCCCCACGTGAGGGACACGAAAGAGAGCCGGCTGCTTCTGGCGCTTCTGGTCGCCGTCGCGTTCGCGCTGATCACGGTGGACATCCGCGGCGGTGAGGATTCACCGGTCGACGGAGCACGGCGGGCCGCCGCCACCGTCTTCGGCCCGGTCGAGAACAGCGTCGCGTCCGCTGTGGACCCGATCGGCAACGCCATCGGGGCCGTACGGGACTCCGGCGAGCGCCACAGCCGCATCGCGCAGCTGGAGAGGGAGAACGCCGAGCTGAAGGCGAAGCTCGGCAGCGACGACCGCAACCGCAACCGCCTCAGGGAGCTCGACAAGCTGCTCCGCACGGCCGGCGCGGGGCAGTACGGGATCAAGGCCGCCGAGGTCATCGCCATAGGGGCCGCGCAGGGCTTCTCCTGGACGGTCACCATCGACGCGGGCGCCCAGGACGGCATCCGCCGCGACATGACCGTCATCAACGGCGACGGGCTCGTCGGCCGGGTCACCACCGTCGGCCCCTCGACCGCCACCGTCCTCCTCGCCAACGACCCGGACTTCACGGTCGGCACGCGGATAGAGCGCACCAACGAACTGGGCTTCGCCACCGGCCAGGGCGCCCGCCCGCTGTCCGTGCAGCTCCTCAACGGCAAGGCGAAGGTGAAGCCCGGCGACCGGCTCGTCACCTTCGGCTCCCAGGCGGACCGCCCGTTCGTGCCGGGCGTCCCCGTCGGCGAGGTCATCCGCGTCGACCCGTCCAGCGGCGAGCTGACCCGCAGGCTGTTCGTCCGCCCGTACGCCGGGTTCAGCCGCCTCGACATCGTCGGCGTCGTCGTCCAGGCGCCCCGCACGGACCCGCGCGACACGGTCCTGCCCGCCAAGCCGAAGCCCGCCCCCACGGTCACCGTCACGGTCACCCCGTCCCCGGACGGCGAGCAGCCCCCGGGCGAGCAGCCGCAGGGCGAGCGGGACGAGCGGATGAACGCCCAGCCCGTGCCCGGCGTCACGCCCCGTCCCGACGAGGAGTAGTCCCATGCGCTTCAACCGGTTCCTCCTCTCCGGCACCCTGATCGTCGTCGCGCTCGTGGTCCAGGTGTCCGTGCTCGCCCGCCTCCACCTGCCCGGCGCCGTGCCCGACCTGGTGCTGCTGACCGTCGTCGGCCTGTCGATGGTGTACGGGCACGTCAGCGGCGCCCTCATCGGCTTCACCGCCGGGCTGCTGGCCGACCTCGCGCCGCCCGCCGACCACGCCGCCGGACGGTACGCGCTGGTGCTGTGCGTCATCGGCTACGTCGCGGGCCTCACCCGGCCCGAGACCGGCCAGCCCCGCTCCGCGACCGGCCCGATGGTGATGGTCGTCGCCGCCGCGATCGGCTCCACGCTGCTGTACGCGGGCGTGGGCGCCCTCGTCGGCGACACCGGCGCCCGCCATGTCGGCCTCGCCTCGCTGATCCTCACCGCCGTCGTCTACGACCTGCTGCTCGCGCCGTTCACGGTGCCGTGGATCATGGCGCTCGCGCGGCGCGCCGACGGCGACCCGATCGCCGAGTCCGCCGCGGCCACCGGCACGGTCACCGCGGGCCTGACCGCCGGCGGCACCGGGCTGCGCCTGGGCGACCGGCGCGGCGGCGGGCTGCGCGGCGGGCTGCGCGCCCGCGCGGCCCGCGGCAGAGCCGCCCGCGCCGCCCGCATCAAGGGGGTCAAGCGCCTGTGACGCCGGCCCGGACGCGACCCGAGCGGCACGCGACGACACGCCCGACAGCAGCGGCACGAGCCAACGACGACGTCCAGGGGAGGGAGTCGTGAGCAACATCCCGGAGACGGGCCGGACCCCACGGGTCCAGATCCGCCTCATCGTCATCCAGGTCCTCGTCTTCTCGCTTCTCCTCACCCTCCTCGGCCGGCTCTGGTACCTCCAGATCCGCAACGGCGAGGAGTACACGAACGAGGCGCGGAACAACCACGTCCAGCAGGTCGTCCAGCCCGCCGTGCGCGGCACCATCCTCGACGCCCGCGGGGTGCCGCTCGCCGACAACGAGACCCGCCTGGTCGTCTCGGCCTCCAGGACCGAGCTGATGCGGATGAAGGACCGCGGCAAGGGCGTGCTCACCCGCCTCGCCGGCGTCCTCGGGATGACGCCCAAGGAGGTCATGGACAAGGTCCGCCTCTGCGACTCCAAGACCCCGCAGCCCTGCTGGAACGGTTCGCCCTACCAGCCGATCCCCGTCACCGACGAGGCCACCACCCAGCAGGCCCTCCAGATCCGCGAGCGCGCCGAGGACTTCCCCGGCATCACCGCCGAGCCCACTGCCGTACGCCGCTACCCGGCCCCCGGCAAGGCCCGCACCGCGCAGGTCCTCGGCTATCTGTCGCCCGTCACCGACGAGGAGATCGAGAAGGCCAAGGACACCGACTCGCCGTTCCTCCGCTCCGACCAGGTCGGCCGCTCCGGCATCGAGCGCACCTACGACAAGTACCTGCGCGGCAAGGCCGGTGTCACCCGCTACGAGGTGGACAACCTCGGGCGCGTCCTCGGCGAGGCGGAGAACGACCCGGCCATCCCCGGCTCCACCCTCGTCACCTCCATCGACGCCCGCGTCCAGGCCGTCGCCGAGTACGAGCTGGCGCAGGCGATGAAGGCGGTCCGCCAGGAGACCGACAAGGTCACCGGGGAGAAGTACAAGGCCGACGCGGGAGCCGTCGTCGTCATGGAGTCCAAGACGGGCCGCGTCGTCGCGATGGCCTCCCAGCCCGACTACGACCCCAACGCCTGGGTCGGCGGCATCTCCGGCAAGGAGTACGCCCGGCTCACCAGCAAGAACTCCAACTACCCGCTGCTGAACCGGGCCATCCAGGGCCAGTCGCCCGCCGGCTCGGTCTTCAAGGTGGTCTCCGCGAGCGCCGCCGTCCGCGCCGGCTACCCCTTCAACGACCGGTACAACTGCTCCGCGTCGTACAGCCTCGGCGGCCGCAGCTTCGCCAACTTCGAGTCGAAGGGGCACGGCCCCATCACCCTCGGCGACGCCCTCAAGTACTCCTGCAACACCGTCTTCTACGCGCTGGGCCACAAGGAGTGGCAGCGCGACGGCGGGCTCAAGCCGAACAAGGACGCCCACGACTGGTTCTACCGCACCGCCCACGACTTCGGCTTCGGCTCCGAGACCGGCATCGACCTGCCCAACGAGGTCACCGGCCGTATCCCCGACCGCCAGTGGAAGCAGCGGTTCTGGGAGGCCAACAAGGACTCCTGGTGCAAGCAGGGCAAGAAGGGCGGCAGCTACGTCGAGCAGATCGCGTACGAGAACTGCCTGGAGGGCAACCAGCTGAAGGCGTTCGACAGCATCAACTTCGCCATCGGCCAGGGCGACGTCCTCATCACGCCCGTCCAGCTCGCCACCGCCTACGCCGCCATCAGCAACGGCGGCACCCTCTACCGGCCCACCATCGGCAAGGCCCTGATCAGCCCCGACGGCAAGAAGGTCCAGCAGATCACGCCCAAGCCGAGCGGCCGGCTCCCCGTCGACGCCCAGACCCTCAAGGACCTCGACAAGGGCCTGCGCTCCGTCGTCGAACCGGGCGGCACCGCGGCCTGGCGGTTCGGCGGCTGGCCGCAGGACAAGATCCCGATGCGCGCCAAGACCGGCACCGCCCAGGTGTACGGCAAGCAGACCACCTCGTGGTTCGCCACGTACACCGACGACTACACGATCGTCATGACGATCTCCCAGGGCGGCACCGGCTCCGGCGCCTCCGGCCCCGCCGTCCGCAACATCTACGACGCCATCTACGGCCTCGACGACGCGGGCAACCAGGACCTCAAGCGGGCCCTGCTGCCCAAGCCGCAGAAGGACCTGCCGAAGATCCAGCCGGACGGCTCCATCGAGGCGCCGCCGATCAAGCCGTACGACCCGAACTCGCAGAAGCCCAAGGACGGCACGGGACAGGGCGACGGACAGCAGGGCCTCGCCGGCCCGCCCCCGGTCTGGAGGGACTGAGAGACCACCATGCCCGGAAACAACGACTTCTCCGTCCCCCGCTACGGGCCCGAGCCGGGCGGGCTGTGGGCCAGGCTCACCGCCCGCGACTCGCTGGTGCGCCGCCTCGACTGGCCGCTGCTGTTCTCGGCGCTGGCCCTGTCCCTCGTCGGCGCGCTCCTGGTGTGGTCCGCCACCCGCAACCGCACCGAGCTGACCCAGGGCGACCCGTACTCGTTCCTCTTCAAGCACCTGCTGAACACCAGCATCGGCATCGTCCTGATGGTCGGCGTGATCTGGCTGGGCCACCGCACCCTGCGCGGCGCGGTGCCCTTCCTGTACGTGCTGTCCGTCGTGCTGGTGCTGCTGGTCCTCACACCGCTGGGCGCCACCATCAACGGCGCCCACGCGTGGATCGTCCTCGGCGGGGGCTTCTCCCTCCAGCCATCCGAGTTCGTGAAGGTCACGATCATCCTCGGCATGGCGATGCTGCTCGCCGCCCGCGTGGACGCCGGGGACCAGCTCCACCCCGACCACCGGACCGTCGCCAAGTCCCTGGTCCTCGCCGTCATCCCGATGGCGATCGTCATGCTGATGCCGGACCTCGGGTCCGTGATGGTGATGGTCGTGATCGTCCTCGGCGTGCTGCTCGCCTCCGGCGCGTCCAACCGCTGGGTCTTCGGCCTGATCGGCGCGGGGATCGGCGGCGCCGTCCTGGTGGCCGCGCTCGGCGTGCTCGACGAGTACCAGATCAACCGCTTCGCCGCGTTCGCCAACCCCGAACTCGACCCGGCCGGCGTCGGCTACAACACCAACCAGGCCCGTATCGCCGTCGGCTCCGGCGGGCTGTACGGCGCGGGCCTCTTCAACGGCCACCAGACGACCGGCCAGTTCGTCCCCGAGCAGCAGACCGACTTCATCTTCACCGTCGCCGGCGAGGAGCTCGGCTTCCTCGGAGCGGGCACGATCATCGCGCTCCTCGGCGTCGTCATGTGGCGCGCCTGCCGCATCGCCCGCGAGACGACCGAGCTGTACGGCACGGTCGTCGCGGCCGGGATCATCGCGTGGTTCGCGTTCCAGTCGTTCGAGAACATCGGCATGACCCTCGGCATCATGCCCGTCGCGGGCCTGCCGCTGCCGTTCGTCTCGTACGGGGGCTCGTCCATGTTCGCCGTGTGGATCGCCGTCGGCCTGCTCCAGTCCATCCGCTCCCAGCGGCCGATAACGGCATAGGCCCGGACGACGGCTCGTCGTCCGGGCACCGCCCTGGACTACATTCGGTGCATGGCGGACACGAAACGCGAAATCGAGCGCAAGTACGAAGCCACCACCGACACGACGGTGCCGGACCTGGCCCGCGTCCCCGGCGTGGCCCGCGTCCTCGACGCGGGCACCGCGGACCTCGACGCCGTCTACTACGACACCCCCGGACTGCGCCTCGCCGCGCACTCCGTCACCCTGCGCCGCCGCACCGGCGGCGCGGACGCGGGCTGGCACCTCAAACTGCCCGTCAGCCCCGGCGTGCGCGACGAGATCGCCGCGCCCCTCGGCGACGACGTGCCCGACGACCTCGCCGCGCTGGTCCGCGCCCGCACCCGCGGCGACACGCTCGCCCCCGTCGTGCGGCTGCGCTCCTCCCGGGACGTACGGCACCTCGTCGACGACGACGGCACCCTCCTCGCCGAGCTGAGCACCGACACCGTCCACGCCCAACGCCTCACCGACGGCGGCGCCACCGCGACGTGGACCGAGATCGAGGTGGAGCTCGCCGACGGCGGCGACCCCGCCCTGCTGGACGCCGTCGACAAGCGGCTCCGCAAGGCGGGCATCCGCCCCGCCGCCTCCCCGTCGAAGCTCGCCCGCGCCCTGGCGGAGACCGGCACCCCGCCGCCCGCACCGCGGCCCGCCGAACCCGACGGGACGGCAGGCGACCACGTCCTCGCCTATCTGCGCGCCCAGACCGACAAGCTGCTCGCCCACGACGCGGGACTGCGCCGCGGCGAACCGGACGCCCTCCACGACCTGCGCGTCACCGCCCGCCGCCTGCGCAGCGCCCTGCGCGGCCAGCGGAAGGTCCTCGACCGCGCCGCCACCGACCGGGTCGCCCGCGAACTGCGCTGGCTCGGCCGCGAGCTCGGTGCCGACCGCGACCGGGAAGTCCTCGACGCCCGGCTGCGCGCCGCCCTCGACACCGTCCCGCGCACCCTGCAGCTCGGCCCCGTCCGCGGCCGCCTGAAGCGCTGGTCGACGGCCCACAGCGCCGGAGCGCGCGGCCACCTCCTGGAGGTCCTCGACAGCGACCGCTACCTCGCCCTCCTCGACCGCCTCGACGCGCTCCTCACCGACCCGCCGCTGCGCCCCGCCGCCGCGAAGTCCCCTAAGAAGGTGCTGGCCAAGGCGGTGCGGAAGGACCACGCCCGGGTGGCCGCCCGGATCGAGCGGGCCCTCTCCCTCGACCCGGGCCCCGACCGGGACGCCGCCCTGCACGAGGCGCGCAAGGCCGCCAAGCGCGCCCGGTACGGCGCCGAACTGGCCGCCCCCGCGCTCGGCAGGCCCGCGCGGCGCCTCGCCGGGGAGATGAAGGCCCTGCAGCGGCTGCTCGGCGACCACCAGGACAGCGTCGTCGCCCGCCGGGCCCTGCGCGAGCTGGCCGTCCAGGCGAACGGCGCCGGCGAGTCGTCCTTCACCTGGGGCCTGCTCTACGCCCGCGAGGAGGCCGAGGCGGCCGCACGCGAACGCGAGCTCCCGGACGTCTGGGCGAGGGCGCGGGGCCGGGGCCTTCCGGGCTGAGCCTTCTCCGTGCCGGGGGCGACCGGCGAGCGGTTACGCTTGAGAGTCGCCCCCGTCAGCTCACGAAGGTTCCCCGAAATGCCTGAGTCGGTCTTCCCACAGCTCGAAGCTCTGCTCCCGCATGTGCAGAAGCCGATCCAGTACGTCGGCGGCGAGCTCAACTCCACGGTCAAGCCGTGGGAGAGCTGCGACGTCCGCTGGGCCCTGATGTACCCCGACGCGTACGAGGTCGGCCTGCCCAACCAGGGCGTCATGATCCTGTACGAGGTACTCAACGAGCGCGAGGGCGTCCTCGCGGAGCGCACGTACAGCGTGTGGCCGGACCTCGAGAAGCTGATGCGCGAGCACGACGTGCCGCAGTTCACGGTGGACAGCCACCGCCCGGTCAAGGCGTTCGACGTCTTCGGCCTCAGCTTCTCCACGGAGCTCGGCTACACCAACATGCTCGCCGCGCTCGACCTCGCGGGCATCCCGCTGGAGGCGCGCGACCGCGACCTGGACGACCCGATCGTCCTGGCCGGCGGGCACGCCGCGTTCAACCCCGAGCCGATCGCGGACTTCATCGACGCGGCCGTCATCGGCGACGGCGAGCAGGCCGTCCTGGAGATCACCGACATCATCCGCGCCTGGAAGGCCGAGGGCCGGCCGGGCGGCCGCGAGGAAGTCCTCTTCCGCATGGCGAGGACCGGCGGCGTGTACGTCCCGCGCTTCTACGACGTGGAGTACCTCCCGGACGGCCGCATCGGCCGTGTCGTGCCCAACCGCTCCGGCGTGCCGTGGCGGGTCTCCAAGCACACCGTCATGGACCTCGACGAGTGGCCCTACCCGAAGCAGCCGCTCGTCCCGCTCGCGGAGACCGTCCACGAGCGGATGTCCGTCGAGATCTTCCGCGGCTGCACCCGCGGCTGCCGCTTCTGCCAGGCCGGCATGATCACGCGCCCCGTGCGGGAGCGAAGCATCACCGGCATCGGTGAGATGGTCGACAAGGGCCTCAAGGCGACCGGCTTCGAGGAGGTCGGCCTGCTCTCGCTGTCCTCCGCGGACCACTCCGAGATCGGTGACATCGCCAAGGGCCTCGCGGACCGCTACGAGGACGACAAGATCGGCCTGTCGCTGCCGTCGACCCGCGTGGACGCGTTCAACGTGGACCTGGCCAACGAGCTGACCCGCAACGGCCGCCGGTCCGGTCTCACCTTCGCCCCCGAGGGCGGCTCCGAGCGCATGCGCAAGGTCATCAACAAGATGGTCTCGGAGGAGGACCTGATCCGCACGGTCGCCACCGCGTACGGCAACGGCTGGCGCCAGGTGAAGCTGTACTTCATGTGCGGCCTGCCCACCGAGACCGACGACGACGTGCTGCAGATCGCGGACATGGCGGCGAACGTCATCGCCAAGGGCCGCGAGGTGTCCAAGTCCAACGACATCCGCTGCACGGTCTCCATCGGCGGGTTCGTGCCCAAGCCGCACACCCCGTTCCAGTGGGCGCCGCAGCTCTCCGCCGAGGAGACCGACGCCCGCCTGGAGAAGCTCCGCGACAAGATCCGCGGCGACAAGAAGTACGGCCGCTCCATCGGCTTCCGCTACCACGACGGCAAGCCCGGCATCGTCGAGGGCCTCCTGTCGCGCGGCGACCGCCGCGTCGGCGCCGTCATCCGCGCCGTGTACGAGGACGGCGGCCGCTTCGACGGCTGGCGCGAGTACTTCTCGTACGACCGCTGGATGGAGTGCGCCGCGAAGACGCTGCCGCAGTACGGCGTGGACGTCGACTGGTACACCACGCGCGAGCGCACCTACGAGGAGGTCCTGCCCTGGGACCACCTGGACTCCGGCCTCGACAAGGACTGGCTGTGGGAGGACTGGCAGGACGCCCTCGACGAGACCGAGGTCGAGGACTGCCGCTGGACCCCGTGCTTCGACTGCGGCGTCTGCCCGCAGATGGACACCCACATCCAGATCGGCCCGACCGGCAAGAAGCTGCTCCCGCTGACCGTCGTGAAGTAGCCGCCCCGCACGCCGCCTGACGTGGCGTAACGTCCTGGCAACGGCCCGCCCCGGAGGGAAACCCCCGGAGCGGGCCGTCGCGTCATGGGGGGCATGGAACTGCGCAACCGCCCCCCGCGGCGTGAGCCCGAAGGCTGCCTGGTCGCGGCGATCCGGCTGCCCGTGCGGATCGCCGTGCTGGTCGTCGTCGTCCCGGTGCGGATGGTGTGGGACGCCCTCGCCCTGTGCGCCCGGACCCTGCACCGCACGGTCCTGCGCCCCCTCGGCCGGTATCTGCTCGTGATCCCGCTCACCTGGCTGTGGCGCTCGGTCCTCACCCCGCTCGGCCGGGGTGCCGCCTGGCTGTTCCGGCACCTCGTGGTGGTGCCCGTCGTATGGCTGGTCAGGTACCTGGTGGTGGCCCCGGCGGTCTGGGCGTGGCAGTACCTCGTCGTGGTGCCTGCGGTGTGGCTGTGGCGGTGGGTACTGGTGCCGGTGGGGCGGGGGCTCGTCTGGCTGGGCCGCTTCCTCGCCACGTACCTGCTCGTCGTCCCCGGCCGGTGGCTGTGGCGATGGCTGCTGGTGCCGGCGGGGCGGGGCATCGCCTGGCTCGTCCGGTACCTGGTCGTCGTCCCCGCGGTGTGGCTGTGGCAGTGGGTCGTCGTGCCGGTGGGGCGGGGCGTCGCCTGGCTCTTCTGGACGCTCGTCCTCGTACCGCTCGGCGCGCTGTGGCGGTGGGTGCTCGTACCGCTCGGACGCGCCCTCGCGTTCCTCGGCCGGGAACTGGCCGCCGCGCTCGCCGTCGCCTGGCGCGTGGCCGGGTACGTGTCCCGTGCCGTGGGGCGCGCGCTGAAGTGGGCGCTGTGGCAGACGGTGGGCCGACCGGCGCGCCGGCTCTACCGGTCGGTGTGCACACCCGTCGGCCACTTCCTGCGCGACGAGGTGTGGCGCCCCGTACGCGCGACCGTCCGCGCCGCCCTGTCCACGGCCCGCCGCACCCTGCGCCGCGCCCTGTCCTGAGCGGGACCCGCCGTACGGCCCGGGGGAGGGGAACCCGCTCCCGCGCCCGTTCCCGGGCGGGTCCGCGCGGCCGGGGGCCGCGGGCCCACGTCCCGCCTGTGGAAAACCGCTCCCGCATGGCGCGTACCCTGGGTACAGACGACTGCTCCCGGCGCGGCGCCCGCCTGACGAGGTCTCCCCGCACCAGCGGGGGTGATCCGGGCGGGACCCCCGGGGGCACCCACCGCATCCGGTGGGCGGCGCGCCACCGCGCCGCCCCGCACCGAGGAGAAGAACCACTGGGCAAGCGACAGCCCGAAGGCCCGCCGCCCGCACCGGCGGTGCAGCGCATCCGACTGCGCTACACCAAGCGCGGCCGCCTCCGGTTCACCAGCCACCGAGACTTCCAGCGCGCCTTCGAGCGCGCCCTGCGCCGCGCCGAGGTGCCCATGGCGTACTCGGCCGGTTTCACGCCCCACCCCAAGGTGTCGTACGCGAACGCCGCCCCGACCGGTACGGCCTCCGAGGCCGAGTACCTGGAGATCGCGCTCACCGAGCCGCGCGACCCCGCGAAGCTGCGGGAGCTGCTCGACGAGTCCCTGCCCGACGGCCTCGACATCGTGGACGCCGTCGAGGCCCGCGCCTCCGGCCTCGCCGACCGGCTCACCGCCTCCGTGTGGGAGCTGCGCCTCGACGGGGTCGACCCGGCCGACGCCGAGCGGGCCGCCGCGGCGTTCCTCGCGGCGCCCGTCGTGGAGGTGCAGCGCATGACCAAGAACGGTCTGCGCACCTTCGACGCCCGCGCCGCCGTGGCGGGGCTCGAAACCGCCGCAGCTCCGGCTGATAGGCCGCTGGACGGCCCCTGTGCGATACTGCGGCTGGTTGTTCGGCACGTGACACCTGCCGTCCGACCCGACGACGTCCTGTCCGGTCTCCGAGCTGTGGCCGACCTGGCGCCGCCGGTCCCCGCAGCGGTGACCAGGCTGGCGCAGGGGCTCTTCGACGAGGAGTCCGGCACGGTGACCGACCCGCTCGCGCCCGACCGCGAGGCAGTCACGGCCGCCCCTTCCGAGGCCGCCGGACCCGCCGCCGCGACGGCGCCGGAAGGTGCAGGTTCCGCGTAGGAGCGGTCGTCGAAGCGCGGCCCCGGCAATTCCGGGACCCCCTGGGCGGGCCGCGTACAGACACAGGAGACTTTCGCCAGGCCGTACGCACAAGGCGTACGGAACCGGCGAGCCAGACATACAGCTCCCGTGCGGCGCCCGCGCCCCGGACGGCGGCCATCGCGAATTCGGCGATGCCGCGGCCGGACCGGAAACAGGCGCGGCGCCCGGGAGCGTGACGGGAGAACCGCCCGCATGCTCGAGCCGAACGAAACCGGCACCGCCGGTACCAACGAGGACAACAACAGCCCCAGCGACACGCTGCCGCCGCGCCGCAGGCGCCGCGCCGCGTCGCGCCCCGCGGGCCCGCCGGTCGCGGCGGAGACCACCGCGGAGACCGCCGAGACCGTGGTGGCCACCGCCGCCCCGGCCGCCGATGCCGCGTCCGGCACGCCCACCGCCTCCGCCGGGGACACGACCGAGGGCGCCGCCCCGGCGCGCCCCCGCCGCCGCGCCACCCGCAAGGCGACGGCCCCCGCCGCCGAAGCTCCGCAGGCCGCCGAGGCTCCGCAGGCCGCCGAGGCCCCCGCCGCCGACGCTCCGGCCGAGGAGCCGGCCGCTCCGGCCCGTACGCGCCGCCGCGCCACCCGCAAGACCACCGCCCCCGCCGCCGTGGAGGCCCCGGAGGCCCCCGAGGCACAGGCCCCCGCCGCCGAGGCCCCGGCCGCCGAGGCTCCGGCGGAGGAGCCGGCCGCTCCGGCCCGTACGCGCCGCCGTGCCACGCGCAAGGCGACCGCGCCGGTCACCTCGCCCGAGGCGCAGGCCGCCGAGGCTCCCGCCCCGGTCGAGGCCGCCGCCCCGGCCGCCGAGGCTCCGGCGGAGGAGCCGGCCGCTCCGGCCCGTACGCGCCGCCGTGCCACGCGCAAGGCGACCGCGCCGGTCACCTCGCCCGAGGCGCAGGCCGCCGAGGCTCCCGCCCCGGTCGAGGCCGCCGCCCCGGCCGCCGAGGCCCCGGCGGAGGAGCCGGCCGAGGAGCCGGCCGCCCCGGCCCGTACGCGCCGCCGCGCCACCCGCAAGGCGACCGCGCCCGTCACCACCCCCGAGCCGCAGGCCGCCGAGGCCGAGGACGAGGAGGAGGCCGAGGCCGGCGAGAACCTGCCCGCCGCCACCGTCGCGCAGATCAGCGCCGACGAGACCGGCCAGGTCGCCGCCGCCGAGCAGGCCGCCACCCGCGGCCGCACGCGCCGCCGCGTGGCCGCCCCGCAGTTCACCGCCGAGCCGGTCCGCGCGCCCGAGCGCGGCCGCCGCCCGGCCCGCCCCGCCGTCCCGGTGTTCCAGGCCCCGGTCTTCGCCGAGCCGATGTTCCAGACCCCGGAGACCGCCGCCGCTGCCGCCGCCGCGCAGGCCGCCGAGGCCGTCACCGAGGCGGAGGAGGAGACGCCCGAGGCCGTCGAGCCCGCCGTCGAGCGCGCCGAGACCGGTGGCCGCCGTCGCCGCCGCCGTCGCGGCGAGTCCGCCGAGGCCCCGCGCCACGAGGCCCCGCGCCACGTCGAGCCCGCCCCGGTCGACGAGCCCGCCGCGCCCGCCGACGAGGCCGAGGAGGAGGCCGAGGAGGCCGCCGCCGAGGCCGAGGAGCACGACGAGTTCGACGAGCGCCCGTCGCGCCGCCGCCGCCGTGGCGGCCGCCGTCGCCGCCGCGGCGAGTCCGCCGACGCCGACGACCACGACGAGAGCGCCGAGGCCGCCGAGGCCGCCGACTCCGAGGCCGCCCCCGCCGACCTGGCCGGAGAGGGCGAGCACGGCGACGAGGAGGAGGAGGCCGAGGGCGACGACACCGACGACGAGGGCGAGGGCGACACCACCCCGTCCGCCGCCGGTACGAGCAGCTCGCGCCGCCGTCGCCGCCGTCGCCGCCGCAGCGGTGAGCCCGCCGAGGCGGAGGCGGTCGCCGAGGAGGACGGCGTCCGCACGGTCGTCAAGGTCCGCGAGCCGCGGTCCCCGCGGGACAAGGGCGCGGAGCCGTCCGACGAGGTGCAGTCCATCAAGGGCTCCACCCGCCTGGAGGCGAAGAAGCAGCGCCGCCGCGAAGGCCGCGAGCAGGGCCGCCGCCGCGTCCCGATCATCACCGAGGCCGAGTTCCTCGCCCGCCGCGAGGCCGTCGAGCGCGTCATGGTCGTCCGCCAGAACGGCGACCGCACGCAGATCGGCGTCCTCGAGGACAACGTGCTCGTCGAGCACTACGTCAACAAGGAGCAGGCCACCTCGTACGTCGGCAACGTCTACCTGGGCAAGGTCCAGAACGTGCTGCCGTCCATGGAGGCCGCGTTCGTCGACATCGGCAAGGGCCGCAACGCCGTCCTGTACGCCGGCGAGGTCAACTTCGAGGCGCTCGGCATGGCCAACGGGCCGCGCCGTATCGAGACCGCCCTCAAGTCCGGCCAGTCCGTCCTCGTCCAGGTGACCAAGGACCCCATCGGCCACAAGGGCGCCCGCCTCACCAGCCAGGTCTCGCTGCCCGGCCGGTACCTGGTCTACGTGCCCGAGGGCTCCATGACTGGCATCAGCCGCAAGCTGCCCGACACCGAGCGGGCCCGGCTGAAGACCATCCTCAAGAAGATCGTCCCCGAGGACGCCGGCGTCATCGTGCGCACCGCCGCCGAGGGCGCCAGCGAGGACGAGCTGCGCCGCGACGTCGAGCGGCTCCAGGCGCAGTGGGAGGAGATCCAGCAGAAGGCGAAGACGGGCAACGCCCCGACGCTGCTGTACGGCGAGCCGGACATGACCGTCCGCGTCGTCCGCGACATCTTCAACGAGGACTTCTCGAAGGTCATCGTCAGCGGCGACGAGGCGTGGGAGACCATCCACGGCTATGTCTCGCACGTCGCGCCCGACCTGGCGGACCGGCTGCAGCGCTGGACGTCGGAGGTCGACGTCTTCGCCACGTACCGGATCGACGAGCAGCTGATGAAGGCGCTCGACCGGAAGGTGTGGCTCCCCTCCGGCGGCTCGCTGGTGATCGACAAGACCGAAGCGATGGTCGTGATCGACGTCAACACCGGCAAGTTCACCGGCCAGGGCGGCAACCTGGAGGAGACCGTCACCAGGAACAACCTGGAGGCGGCCGAGGAGATCGTGCGGCAGCTGCGCCTGCGCGACCTGGGCGGCATCGTCGTCATCGACTTCATCGACATGGTGCTGGAGTCCAACCGGGACCTGGTGCTCCGGCGCCTGCTGGAGTGCCTGGGCCGGGACCGCACGAAGCACCAGGTCGCCGAGGTCACCTCGCTCGGCCTGGTCCAGATGACCCGCAAGCGCGTCGGCCAGGGCCTGCTGGAGTCCTTCTCCGAGACCTGCGTCCACTGCAACGGCCGCGGCGTGATCGTCCACATGGAGCAGCCCGGCACTGCGGGCGGCGGCGGCAAGAAGTCCCGCAAGCGCGGCCGCGGCGGCGCCGAGCAGGCCCCGGAGCACGCCGAGCACGTCCACGAGCACGAGCCGGCCGAGGCCCCCGAGGCGCCCGCCGCCCCGGAGGCCCCGCGCGCCGAGGCCCCCGTGCGGGAGGCCGAGCCGCAGCCGGTGGCGTTCGCCCCGGACGAGGAGCTGTACTCCAGCGCCGCCGAGGCCGAGGCCGCCGCGTCCCGTGGCCGTACGCGCCGCCGGGCCGGCCGCAGGGCGTCCGCCCCGGCCGGTGCGCCGCGCGCCGCCGAGGCCGCCCCGGCGGTCGTGGAGGCCCCGGTGACCCCGGTCGCCGAGCCCGCCACGGTCACCGAGCCGGAGGCCGCCGCCCCGGTCGCCGTACCGGAGCCGGTCGCCGTCACGCCGGAGACCGCCGCCGCGGAGACCGCCCCGGCCCCCGAGGCGCCCGCCGCCGAGGCACCGGCCCCCGAGGCACCGGCCGCCGAGGCCGCGCCCCAGGGCCGTACGCGCCGCCGCGCCACCCGCAAGGTGACCGCGCCGGCCGGTCCGCCGAAGGCTGCGGAGGCCGCCGAGGCCGCCGCCGTCGTCGTGGAGCCCGCCCCCGCGGCGGCCCCGGCCGCCGAGGAGCCGGCCCCGGCCGGCCGGACGGACGCCGAGGAGCCCGCCGAGGCGCCCGCGCCCGCGGCGGCACCGCCCCGGCCGCGCCGCCGGGTGGTCCGCAAGGTCACCGCTCCCGCCGGTTCGCCGTCGGGCGCCGAGGAGGCCGCGATCGTCGTCGTGGCCGCCACCCCGGCGCCGGAGCAGCCGGCCCCCGCACCGGAGACCGCCGCACCGGAGGCCACCGCACCGGAGGCCGCCGCGTCCGAGGCGGCCGAAGCCGCTGAGTCGGCTGAGGCGGCCGAGTCCGAGGCGGCCGGGAAGCCCGCGCGGAAGACCGCCAAGAAGGCGCCGGCCAAGAAGGCCGCCGCCAAGAAGACGGCGGCCAAGAAGACGGCCGCGAAGAAGACGACCGCCAAGAAGGCCACGGCCACCAAGACGGCGGCGTCGAAGACGGCCAAGACCGCCAAGACGGCGAAGGCGGCCAAGAAGACCGCCGCGGCCGAGCAGGCGTCCGGGCCTTCCGTGACGGCGGTCACGGAGAGCTGAACGACCGGCGAAGCATGGCCGAAATGATCTGTGTCCCGTCTCGCATTCACGCGGGGCGGGACACGGATTTTGTTTCAGAACCGATGCTTCGGGCCCTTAACGGCCCGGAAATCGACAGAGTCATTCCTGATAATGTGACGCCGGTCGATGCCGTCCACCGCTTCCACCGGAGCGCGCGGGCGGCAGGCGACTCGGTTCCGGGCCGGACCCGTCCCGGCCGTCATCGGTAGGGCGTCGGCATCGCGCCGGAGGGGTAGACGCGCGCTCTCGACGAGATGTACGCACACCCCGGACCTCTGCCACATAGAGCTCTTGCGGTGTTCAAGGAGGACGTCCATGTCGAGCGTCAACGAGCAGCCCATTCCCGCTGCCCGCCCGGTCATCGGTGAGGAAGAGATCGAGGCCGCCGTACGCGTGCTGCGCAGCGGCCGCGTCGTCCAGGGCCCCGAAGTCGCGGCGTTCGAGGAGAGCTTCGCCGAGCTGGTCGAGGGCCGCCACTGCGTCGCCGTCAACTCCGGTACCTCGGCGCTGCACCTCCTGCTGATGGCGCTGAACATCGGCCCCGGTGACGAGGTCATCGTGCCGTCGTTCTCCTTCGCCGCGTCCGCCAACGCGATCCGCCTGGTCGGCGCCGACGCGATCTTCGTCGACATCGACCCGGACACCTTCTGCGTGGACCCGGCCGCCGTCGAGGCCGCCGTCACCCCGCGCACGGTCGCGATCATGCCGGTGCACCTCTACGGCCACCCGGCCGCGATGGACCAGATCATGGCCATCGCCGACAAGCACAAGCTGGCCGTCGTCGAGGACGCCTGCCAGGCGCACGCCGCCGCCCTGAACGGCACCCCGGTCGGCGCGTTCGGCGCCGGCGGCACGTTCAGCTTCTACCCGACCAAGAACATGCACTCCCTCGAGGGCGGCATGATCACGGTCGCCGACGCGGAGATCGCCCGCACCCTGCGCCTGCTGCGCAACCAGGGCATGGAGCAGCGCTACGCCAACGAGATCGTCGGCGCCAACATGCGCATGACCGACGTCGCCGCCGCCGTGGGCCGCGTGCAGCTGGCCAAGCTGAACGGCTGGACCGAGCAGCGCATCGCCAACGCCGCGTACCTCTCCGAGCACATCACCGCGCCGAACGTGGTCACCCCGGTCGTCGCCGAGGGCGCGCGCCACATCTACCACCAGTACACGATCCGCGTCCGCGGCGACCGCGACGCCGCCATGGCGAAGCTCACCGAGGCCGGCATCGGCAACGCCGTGTACTACCCGACGCCGATCCACCGCCTGAAGCCGTACTGGGAGCCGGACCAGAAGGCCGGCCGCAACTGGGACCTGCCGGAGACGGAGAAGGCGGCCGCCGAGGTCGTCTCCCTGCCCGTGCACCCGCTGCTGACCCAGCACGACCTGGAGCGGATCGTCACCGCCGTGAACGCCCTGGGGGAGAACCTGTGACCGCCACCGGAACGCTCCGCGCCGGCCTCGTCGGCCTCGGCTCCATGGGGCGCCACCACGCCCGTGTCCTCGCCGGACTCGAAGGCGTCCAGCTCGTCGGCGTCGTCGACCCGATGGGCGACAAGAACGGCTGGGCGCAGGGCGCGCCCGTCCTGGCCACCGTCGAGGAGCTGCTCGCGCTCGGCGTGGACTACGCCGTCGTGGCCTGCCCGACCGCCCTCCACGAGGAGGTCGGTCTGAAGCTGGCCGAGGCCGGCGTGTGCGCGCTCATCGAGAAGCCCGTCGCCGACACCGTCGACGGCGCCCGCCGCCTGGTCGAGGCGTTCGAGTCGCGCGACCTCGTCGCCGGCGTCGGCCACATCGAGCGGTGCAACCCGGCGCTGCGCTCGCTGCGCGCCCGCTTGGAGGCCGGCGAGCTGGGCGACGTGTACCAGGTCGTCACCCGCCGCCAGGGCCCGTTCCCGCACCGCATCGCGGACGTCGGCGTCGTCAAGGACCTCGCCACCCACGACATCGACCTCACCGGCTGGGTCACCGGCCAGACGTACACGTCGATCGCCGCGCACACGGTGTCCAAGTCGGGCCGCCCGCACGAGGACATGGTGTCCGCCGTCGGCCAGCTCTCCGACGGGACGATGGTCAGCCACCTGGTCAACTGGCTCAGCCCGCTCAAGGAGCGCTTCACGTCCGTCACCGGTGAGCGCGGCTGCTTCATCGCCGACACCCTCACCGCCGACCTGACGTTCTACTCCAACGCCGCCGTCGCCACCGAGTGGGAGGCCCTGCGCGCCTTCCGCGGCGTCGCCGAGGGCGACATGGTGCGGTACGCGATCCCGAAGCGCGAGCCGCTGCTCGTCGAGCACGAGCTGTTCCGCGACGCGGTCCTCGGCAAGTCCGACGACATCTGCACGCTGCGGCAGGGTCTGCGGACCGTGGAGGTCGCCGCCGCGGTCCTCCAGTCCGCCGCGACCGGCGACACGATCCGTCTCAACGGCGCCGCAAAGGGGTAGGGGTAATCTCCCTTGACCAGACCTGATGTCACCGTCGTCGTGGCGGTCTACAACACCATGCCCTACCTGACCGAGTGCCTGAACTCGCTCGTCAAGCAGAGCATCGGCAAGGACCGCCTGGAGATCGTGGCCGTCGACGACGGCTCGACCGACGACAGCGGCCGGGAACTCGACCGCTTCGCGGAGCGGTACCCCGGCGTCGTGAAGGTCATCCACCAGGCCAACTCCGGCGGCCCGGCTGCCCCCAGCAACCGGGCCCTGGAGGTGGCCACCGGCCGGTACGTGTACTTCATCGGCTCCGACGACTACCTCGGCCGGGAGGCCCTGGAGCGCATGGTGAAGTGCGCCGACGAGCACGGCTCGGACGTCGTCGTCGGCAAGATGGTCGGTACCAACGGCCGCTACGTCCACCAGGCGCTCTACAAGAAGAGCGACCCGGACGTCAGCCTGTACGACTCGGCGCTGCCGTTCACGCTGGCCAACACCAAGCTGTTCCGGCGGGACTTCGTCGAGCAGCACAAGCTGCGCTTCCCCGAGGACATGCCGGTCGGCTCCGACCAGCCGTTCACGATCGAGGCGTGCGTCCGCGCCCGCAAGATCTCCGTGCTGGCCGACTACACGTACTACTACGCGGTGAAGCGCGGCGACGCGTCGAACATCACCTACCGCGCCGACCACCTGTCCCGGCTGCGCTGCACCGCCCAGATCATGGAGCACGCGGCGGGGCTCATCGAGGCCGGGCCGAAGCGTGACGCTGTCTTCAAGCGCCACTTCACCTGGGAGCTGGCCAAGCTCGTCCAGGACGACTTCCCGTCCCTGGACCGCACCACGCAGGTCGAGCTGTGCGCCGGCATAGCCGAGCTGGCCGACGCCTACTTCACCGACGCGGTGCGCGACTCGATGGACGTGCGGCGGCGGGTGCGGATCGCCCTCGCCCAGCGCGGCGCGGTCGACGCGCTGATCCGCGCCATCAGCGACGAGGCCGGGCACGGCGCCCCGCCGCTGCTGCTGGAGGACGGCCGCGCGTACGTCCGCTACCCCGGCTTCCGCGACCCCGCCCTCGGACTGCCCGACCGGCTGTACGAGGTGATCGGCGAGGCGGTGCCCGCCCAGCTCGCCGACGGCACCGGCCTCGTCGGCGCCGCCTGGGAGCAGGACGGCGAGGACATGGCCGTCTCCCTCACCGTGCGGGTCCCCGTCACCGGCGAGACCGGATCGGCGACCGTCCGCCTCGCGAGCCGCGCCATGCCCAAGAGCGCCGACAAGCCCGGCGGCCGCCGCGTCCCCGTGGGCACCGAACTCCCCCCGGCCGCGGGTGAGTCGAGCCAGGAGGCGGCCCCGGACGGCACCGGGACCCTGCTACTGGCCCGCATCCCGCTCCAGCCGGTCCGGGCCAAGCTCGGCGTCCGCGCCTACCTGGATGTGGCAGGCTCGACGTACGAGATCCCCGTCAAGACCCAGGGGGTGCCGCTGCCCCTGGCCCGGCGCTGGCGCGAGAAGGTCCCGTACCGCGTCTCGGCCACCGCCAACGCCAAGGGGCGGCTGGTCATCACCACGGCCCCGCTGTGGGGCCCTCCGCCCGGCGCCGGCCTGCGACTGCGCCGCGTCCTGTCCCGTGTGAAGAGGAAACTGACCCGATGAACATCTGTGTAGTCGCGCTCGGCAAGATCGGTCTGCCGCTCGCCGTGCAGTTCGCCGACAAGGGCCACAAGGTCATCGGCGCCGACGTCAACGAGAAGGTCGTCGAGCTGGTCAACGCCGGCACCGAGCCCTTCCCCGGCGAGCACGACCTCGACGTCAAGCTGAAGAAGGCCGTCGACGCCGGGCTGCTCACCGCCACCACGGACACCGCCGCCGCCGTCGCGCAGTCCGAGGCCGTCGTCGTGGTCGTCCCGCTGTTCGTGGACGCCGAGGGCACCCCGGACTTCGGCTGGATGGACTCCGCCACGCGGGCCATCGCCAAGGGCCTCAAGCCGGGCACCCTCGTCTCGTACGAGACGACCCTGCCCGTCGGCACCACCCGCACCCGCTGGGCGCCGATGCTCGAGGAGGGCTCCGGCCTGACCGCCGGCAAGGACTTCCACCTGGTCTTCTCGCCGGAGCGGGTCCTCACCGGCCGCGTCTTCGCCGACCTGCGCCGCTACCCCAAGCTCGTGGGCGGCATCGACGAGGCGTCCACCCGCCGCGGCGTCGAGTTCTACGAGCAGGTCCTCGACTTCGACGAGCGCGCCGACCTCTCCCAGCCGAACGGCGTCTGGGACCTCGGCACCGCCGAGGCGTCCGAGCTGGCCAAGCTCGCCGAGACCACGTACCGCGACGTCAACATCGGCCTGGCGAACCAGTTCGCCCGCTTCGCCGACAAGAACGGCATCGACGTCAAGAAGGTCATCGAGGCCTGCAACTCGCAGCCCTACAGCCACATCCACCAGCCCGGCATCGCCGTCGGCGGCCACTGCATCCCGATCTACCCGCGGATGTACCTGTGGAACGACCCGGAGGCGACCGTCGTCCGCTCCGCCCGCGAGGCGAACGCCGCGATGCCGGAGTACGCCGTGGACCTGCTGGCCGCCGCCTACGGCGACCTGAAGGACGTGGCCGTGCTCGTGCTGGGCGCCGCCTACCGCGGCGGCGTCAAGGAGACCGCCTTCTCCGGCGTCTTCCCGACCGTCGAGGCGCTCAAGGCGCGCGGAGCCGTCCCGTACGTCTCCGACCCGATGTACACCGACGAGGAACTCGCCGCCCACGGCCTCACCCCGCACAAGGGCGAGAAGGTCACCGCCGCGATCCTCCAGGCCGACCACGCCGAGTACCGTGAGCTGGCGGCCTCGGACCTGCCGGACGTGAAGGTGCTCGTCGACGGCCGCCGCACCACCGACCCGGCCCGCTGGGAGGGTGTCCGCCGCGTCGTCATCGGCGGCTGACCCGTACGCTCCGACAGCGCTCCGAGCCGCTGAGATCGAAGGCCCTGTCCCGCCCCTCCCGGCGGGGCAGGGCCGCACTGCTGGAGGTTCCACGATGACCTGGATGATCACCGGAGGCGCCGGATTCATCGGCTCGCACGTGGTGCGGGCGATGACCGCGGCGGGGCAGCCCGTCGTCGTCCTCGACGATCTGTCGACGGGACGCGCCGACCGGCTGCCCCCCGGCGTCCCACTGGAGAAGGGCACGGTCCTCGACCGGGACCTCGTCGACCGCGTCCTGCGCGAGCACGCCGTCACCGGGATCGTGCACATCGCCGGCAAGAAGCAGGTCGCCGAGTCGGTCGCCAGGCCGCTCCACTACTACCGGGAGAACGTGGAGGGCATCCGCGTCCTCCTCGACGCCGCGGCCGCCGCCGGGGTGGCCCGCTTCCTGTTCTCCTCGTCGGCCGCCGTGTACGGCACGCCGGACGTGGACCTCGTCACCGAGCGGACCCCGTGCGCGCCGATCAACCCGTACGGCGAGACGAAGCTGGCGGGGGAGTGGATGGCCGCCGCGGTCGGCCGGGCGCACGGCATGTCGACCGCCGCGCTGCGCTACTTCAACGTGGCCGGCGCCGCCGCGCCCGAGCTGGCCGACGACGGCGCGTACAACCTGGTCCCGATGGTCTTCGAGCGGCTCACCGCCGGCCGGGCGCCGCTGGTCTTCGGCGACGACTACCCGACCCCGGACGGCACCTGCGTGCGCGACTACATCCACGTCGAGGACGTCGCCGCCGCGCACGTCGCCGCGGCACGGCGGCTCGCGGACGACCCGGGCACGCAGCTGGTGCTCAACGTGGGGCGCGGCGAGGGCGTGTCCGTACGGGAGATGATCGCCGTCATCCAGGACGTCACCGGCCTCGCGGACCCGGCGCCCGGGACCGCGCCCCGGCGGCCCGGCGACCCGGCGCGCGCGGTCGCGTCGGTGGAGCTGATCCACCGGGAGCTGGGCTGGACGGCGCGCCGGGGCGTGCGCGAGATGGTCGAGTCCGCCTGGCGCGGCTGGACCCTGCGCCACCCGGCCTGACGCCCCGGCCCGGACCCGCGTCCGGCGGCGCCCGGCCCCCGGCGGGCCGGGCGCGGGCGGTTTCAGGCCGAAGTGGCGCGGGTCCAGGCCTCCAGGGCCAGGCCCGGCTCGGGCTTCTGGCGCGCCGTCCACAGCGCCCCGTCCGTCCCGATGGCCGCCATCACGACCCGCCCCGCCCCGTCCAGCGCCAGCGCGGGCGCTCCCAGGCAGGGGCCGCCGGTGAGCGTCCAGTCGGCGCCCGCCGCCTCGTCCTGCGTCGGGTACGCGGCCAGCGCCGGCCGGCCCGTCGCCTCGTCCCGGTGCGCCAGGACCGTGCAGTCGTGGCCGTCCACCACCGTGCGCAGCACCGCCACCGGACCGGTGCCCACCCCGTCGCCGAGCCGCGCGCCGCCCGGCAGCGACGGCCGCCAGGCCCGTACCGTACGGTCCTGCGCGTCGTGCCAGAAGTGCGTCAGACCCGCCTTCGGCTCCGTCACCACCGCCGACAGGGAGTCGGGCGCGGCCCGCAGCGGCACGTCGTCGGCGCGCTCGAAACGCGCCCCCGGCTTCTCCCGCTCCCACCGCAGCAGCCCCGCCTTCGCGGGCGCCAGCACCTCCACACGGCCGTCCCCGGCGAGCGCCGCCGACACCGTGCCGTGCACCCCGCTGCCCTTCAGGTCGGCCCAGGCGTTCCAGGCGCCCGTCTTGGCCTGGCTGCGGGCGCACACCCCGCCGCCCGCGTTGCGCACGAAGACGTTCAGGGAGCCGTCCGTGTCGACGACCGCCGTCGGCAGGCCTATCTGCTCCGCGAGCGCCGGATCGTTCGGGTACGGGGTGCCCAGCGGCCGCCAGTCCCGCACGGGCCGGCCCGTCTGGTACTGCAGCGCGTACACCACGTCGGTGCCCGTCCGCCCGTCCGCGAGCCGCTCACGGCGCAGCCCCACGAGATGGACGTACCCGTCCTCGCCCTGCGCGACGGCCAGGTACGGCAGCACGTTCGGCGCCGGGATCAGATCCGGCCCCGCCCAGTGGGGGCCGCCCGGCCGGGTCTCCGTCCAGCGCAGCACCCCGCCGTCGCCCGGCGCGTACGCGGTGAGCCGGCCGTCCTTGCCGCGGACCAGCCAGCCGGTCGTCGCCGGCACCGACGGGTCCAGGACCGGGACGGGCGTCTCCTCGGCAGGCGCGGGCGTGCCGGCCCGGCGTTTGGCTTTCCGCGTGAACAAGACCGCCATGGCTGACGTCGACCTTTCCCCTGTACCTGAACCGCGAGCGAGTGATCCTCTTCCGCAGGCGCGCGCGACCCTAGCATCTCGCATCCGGCCGCCCCCGGCCCCCGCGGAGGCCCGGTAACGGAGCACTCGGCCGCCGGGCATACGATGGCGGTGCCCCTCATCGACCTGACCCAGAAGAAGAGTGCGCAGTGAAAGTCATCAGCATCGTCGGCGCCCGTCCCCAACTGGTGAAGCTCGCGCCCATCGCGGCCGCGTTCGCAGAGACGGAGCACGAGCACTTCATTGTGCACACCGGTCAGCACTACGACGCCGACCTCTCCGACGTCTTCTTCCAGGGTCTCGGCATCCCCGACCCGGACGTCCACCTGGGTGTCGGCTCCGGCAGCCACGGTGTGCAGACCGGCTCGGTCCTCTCCGCGCTCGACCCGGTCCTGGAGCGCGAGAAGCCCGACTGGGTCCTCGTCTACGGCGACACGAACTCCACCATCGCCGGCGCCCTGTCCGCGGTGAAGATGCACCTGCCCGTCGCGCACCTGGAGGCGGGCCTGCGCTCCTTCAACCGGCGGATGCCGGAGGAGCACAACCGGGTCCTCACCGACCACTGCGCCGACGTGCTGCTCGCCCCGACCGAGGAGGCCATGCGCCACCTCGCCGACGAGGGCCTGAAGGACCGCGCCGTCCTCGCCGGCGACGTCATGGTCGACATCTGCCTGCGCATCCGCGACGCCGTCCTCGCCGGCGAGCACCCGGCCCCGGCGCTGCCCGAGGGCATCGACCCGTCGCAGCCGTTCCTGCTGGCCACCATCCACCGGCCGGACAACACCGACGACCCCGAGCGCCTCGCCGCCATCGTCGACTCGCTGGCCGCGCTGCCGCTGCCGGTCGCGCTGCTCGCCCACCCGCGCCTGGTCGCCCGCGCCAAGGAGCACGGCATCGACCTGGCGAAGGGCTCCGTCCACGTCGGCCGCCCCCTGCCGTACGCGGGCCTGGTCGCCGCCGTGCTGGCGTCCTCCGGTGTCGTCACCGACTCCGGCGGCCTGCAGAAGGAGGCGTTCCTGCTGGAGCGCATCACCACCACGATCCGCCCGGAGACGGAGTGGGTCGAGACCGTCGAGACCGGCTGGAACCTCCTCGTCCCCGACCCGCACACGCTGCCCGCCGACGAGTGGGCCGCCACGGTCACCCGCGCCGTGCCGACCGCCGACAAGGGCACCCCGTACGGCGACGGGCGCGCCGCGCACAACGTCGTCCGCATCCTCGAGGAATGGCAGAGCACCGTCCGCAACGACGGCTGACCCGCCCGCCGGCCCCACCCGTACCCCGTCCGCGACGGCCGGGGTGCGGGCCCCTCGGGCGACCCTTGGGGGCCATGGGCCGGTGATAAAGTGGCGCGTCGCCGCGCAATCTCGTAAGGAAGTCGACATGAAGCAGGCAGCATCCAGGGATGCAGCCGTGGTCACGCCGTGGTATCCGACACGGGAGTTGCCTTTCCGCGGTTCCTTCGTCCAGGCCATGGTCGCGGCCACCGCGCCCGGCTGCGACAGCTTCACCGTCTACCACTGCGACCCGTGGGTGGCCCCCATGGACGCGGCGGCGACGAAGGCGGTCGAGGACGCCAACGCCAGGGTGATGGCACGGGCCGCGCACCGCGTCCCCACCGCCGGCGGCGCCGAGCTGATCTCCTTCCCCGTCACCACCCCGCGCGGCCAGGACTACGGCGCCCAGTCCCGCAACCACGAGCGCCAGCTCCGCAACCTCCTGGGCGGCAAGCCCATCGACGCGGACGTCGTCCACGCCCACGTCGGGCTCCCCAGCGGCTGGGCCGCGCTGAAGAACGCCCGCCCGGGCGCGAAGGTCTTCGTCACCGAGCACGCCTCCTTCCTGGAGCGGGTCTTCCAGGACCCCGAGGCCGTCGAGCTGTACGACGAGCTGCTGCACGGCGTCACCGGCTTCCTCGTCGTCGGCGACAAGGTCACCGAGGTGCTGGAGCGCCAGTTCCCGCACCACGCCGACAAGATCCTGCGCATCCCCAATCCGATCTCCTTCGACGAGCCGCGCCCCGAGCCGGTCAAGGACCTGCGCAGCTGGCTGTACCTGGGCAGCGTCACCGAGCTCAAGGGCGTCAAGTGGCTCGTCGAGGCGTTCGCCCAGTGCCACGCCGAGGACCCCACGCTCACCCTGACCCTCGTCGGCGAGGGCCCGCTGCGCCGCCCGCTCACCGAGCGCGTCGCCGAACTGGGCCTGAGCGACGCCGTGAAGCTGCCCGGCTCCATCCCGCACGAGCAGGCGCTGGAGCTGATGCGCAGTCACGACCTGCTGGTCCACCCCAGCCGGTACGAGACGTTCGGCATGACCATCGTCGAGGGCATCGCCGCCGGCATGCCGGTCCTCGTCACCCGCTGCGGCGGCCCCGAGAAGACCCTCGCCGGCATCGAGGACGCCGCGGGCGAACTCATCGACGTGGAGGAGAACGCGGAGTCGATCAGCGAGGGCTACCGGCGCCTGCGCGCCCGGTTCCTCGCCGGCGGACTGGACCTCGAACGCGCCCAGGCGAAGCTTGCCGCCGACTACGGCTACGAGGCCGTGGCCCAGGCGCACTACCGACTCTGGTTCCCCGACTCCCCGTGATGGAGTGACATGCAGGTTCTGTTCCTGGCCCTTGGCGCCTCGCGCAAGCGGGCCGTGGTCGAAGAGTCCGCCGCGGTCGTCGCGGCCGGTGGCCGGGCGGTCGTCCTGGTCGGCCAGAAGCAGCCCTGGGCGTCCGAGACGTTCGCCCCCGGCGTGCGGCTGACGACGCTCGCCGAACTGGAGGCCAGGCACCTGCCGCAGCGGCTGGAGCGGGCGGTGCTCTACCAGGCCCCGCGCCGCGTCGCCGGAGCGGTCGGCCGCGGCCCCCTGAGCGCCAAGACGAAGAAGGCGCTCAAGGCGTACGAGAAGAGGGTCGCCGGCCGCGTCCACCGCCGTGTGTTCGCGCCCCTGCACCGCAAGGTGTGGCCCACCGCCGTCGCCCGTATGATCCTGCGCCGCTGCTTCGGCCCCCAGGGCGGCCCCGACCTCGTGATCGTCGCCGACGCCCTGTCCACGCGGACCGCCGCCGAGCTGATGGACGCCTGGGAGAGCGAGGGCCTCGGAACCCCGCGCCTCGCCTACAGCGTCGACTCCGTCGTACCGCCGATCGTCGCCCGGACGACCCCGCAGACCTCAGCCGCTCGCTGAACCAACCGAGGAAGACTGATGAAGAACCGTAGCGAACGGCGTCCCCGTGTGCTCTACCTGGCGTTCTACTTCCCCCCGTCGCGGGCGAGCGGCGTCTACCGCGCCCGGGCGACCGCCAACCACCTGGTGGAGAAGGGCTGGGACGTCACGGTCTGTGCCGCCCCGCTGGACTTCCTCTACAACGTGATCGGCTCCGTCGACGAGGAACTGTCGAAGACCGTCGACCCGCGCATCCGCGTGGAGCGCCCGTCCCTCAACCAGTACACCTGGCAGCAGGACCTGCGCGAGTACAGCTGGCTGCGCCGCAGCTTCCCGCTGATGGCCAAGCGCGTCTACATGTTCAGCCAGACGAAGCTGTTCCCCGAGCGGTACTCCTCCTGGGCGTGGGCGTCCGTCACGCGGGCGCTGAAGCTGCACGCCAAGGAGCGCTTCGACGTCGTCGTGGCGACCGGCAACCCGTTCGCCTCGTTCGGCGCGGCCTGGCTGTTCAACAAGCTGACCGGCGTCCCGTACGTGATGGACTACCGCGACTCCTGGACGCTGGACCTGTTCCACGACGAGCCCGCCTTCCCCGAGGGCCACATCGCCTGGTCGTGGGAGAAGCGGATGCTCGGCAAGGCGTCGGCCGCCGTCTTCGTCAACGAGGCCCTGCGCGCCTGGCACGCCGAGCGCTACCCGGAGGTCGCCGACCGGATGATGGTCGTCCCCAACGGGTGGGACGCCGACGTGCTGCCGAAGGCCGTCGAGAAGGCGGCCGGCACGGCCCCCGCCCTGGAGGCCGCCGCGTCGGAGGCCCCCGTCCTGGAGGTCGCGGCCGCCGGTACCGGCGAGGGCGCCGCGGCCGAGGCGGCCCCCGCCCCCGCCGCCTCGTCGGAGGCGGCGCCCGCCCCGGCCGCCGGCGAGCGGCGCGCACCGCTGAAGTTCACCTACCTGGGCACGCTCACCGCGAAGCAGCCGGTCGAGGAGATGGCCGAGGCGTTCAAGATCGCCCGCCGCCACCCGGACCTGGCCGACGCGGAGCTCCAGATCCACGGCCACCTGGGCTTCTTCAAGAACAGCCCCGGCACCCTGAAGGCCCGCCTCGGCCTCCAGGACGGCCCGAGCCCCGAGGGCGTCGAGGACACCGGCCTGCGCTACTGCGGGCCCGTCTCCAAGACCGAGGTGGGCAAGGTGTACGAGGAGGCCGATGTGCTGGTCTTCCTCGCGGGCGGCGGCAAGTACGTCACGTCCGGCAAGATCTTCGAGTACATGGCCTTCGGGCACCCGATCGTCTCCGTGCACCAGCCCGGCATCGCCGCGCAGGACGTCCTCGACGGCTACCCGCTGTGGTTCAACGCCAACAGCCTGGACGTCGAGGAGCTGGCCGCCTCGATGGTCGCGGCCGGCAAGGCGGCGCGTGATCTGACGCCGGAGCAGCGCGCGGCGGCGCGGCGCCACGCGGACACCTACACCCGTGAGGCGACGCTCATCCCGTTCGAGCGGCGGCTGCGGGAGATCGTCAGCGACAGCTGAGCCGCCCCGCCCGGGCCCGACGGCCGGACGCCGCCTGAGCTGCGTCGGCCGGACGCTGTCTGAGCCCCGTCGGCCTGGGCGGCGCGGCGGGCGACGGCCCGCCAGGGGAAACGGTCCTCCAACGGAAAGGGCCCTGACCGGATCTGCCGGTCAGGGCCCTTCCTCATGGGCTCACTCGCTGTCGTACGCGGTGCGGTCCAGGCTCGTCGTCACCCTCAGGTGCGGGTGGGACTTGGCCCACTTCCAGCCCGTCACCGTCGAGTTGATGTCACTGACGAACACCGTGTCGATCTTCTCCAGGGCCAGCTCCGGCAGCACCCGGCGCTTGGCGATCCGGGCGAAGAGCTGCGGCCTGACCTCGCGGTAGGTGCGGTTGAACACCTTCTTGTGGAAGGCGTTGGCGACCTTCGTGTGCGCCCGCTGCACCGTCGCGACCGCCAGCTCGGGGCCGATCGCCTCACGGTTCTTCGCGGCGATCCGGCGGGCCCGGCGCAGCACGGCGCGCGGCGCGCGGTACACGAGGAACCGCTCGGCGCGCGGGATGCGCAGCTTCTTCTCGGCGTCGGCGACGCTCACGACCGGCACGCTCGGGTCCAGCTCCAGCCGGTCCCACAGCGCCGGGGCCGTGGCGGTGACCAGGGTGACCTCGGCGCCCTTGGCGACCAGGTGGTTGGCGAAGTCCACGATGCGGCGCGGCTTCGCGGGCGTCAGCGCCAGGACGACGGCCCGGCCGACGGGCTCGCCGCCCGCCCGGCGCACCGGCGCCGCCTCGGCGGCCTCGGCGTCCGCGCCCGGCTCGCGCGCCGCGCCCTCGGCCGCCGCACCGGCGTCCTCGTCCCGCGCGGTGTCCGGCACGGGCGGCTGCGCCCCGCCGTACACCGCGACCAGCTGCTTGCCGACCGCCTCGCAGCCGACCCGGCCCTCCAGCACCTCGCGGGCCGCGGCCAGGTCCAGCTCGCCGGCACGGGCGCGCAGCTCGTGGTACGCGTCCACGATGACCCGCGGGTCGTCGCTGACGTCCATGAGCCCGCCCGCCAGCGTCTCGATGCCGGCCATCGTCTCGTCGGGTCCGCCGCTGCGGGTGGCCAGCACCGGGAGCCCGGACGCGATCGCCTCGACGACCGTCATCCCGAAGGTCTCCTTCTTGCTGGCGTGCACGAGCAGGTCGTACTCGTGCATCAGCGGGCCCACGGCCTCCGGTGCGACGGGCGGCAGCAGCCGGAACCGGTCGCCGAGACCCAGCTCGGCGGCGCGGGCACGCAGCTCCTCCTCGGCGGGACCGTGCCCGACCATCGTCAGCGTGGCGCGCGGCTCCTCGGCGGCGACCAGCGCGAACGCCTCCAGCAGCTCCTTGACGCCCTTCGGCTCGACGAGCCGGCCCAGGTACAGCCAGCGCAGCAGCTCCGTGGAGCGCTCGGGGCCGGGCGTGAAGCGGTCCAGGGCGATCGCGTTCGGGACGACGCCGACCTTCTCCGCGTACTGCGGGAAGCGGCGGACGACCTGCTCGCGCAGCGCGGCGCTCACGCACAGGAACGCGTCGGCGCGCTCCAGCACCTGCTCGTACAGGCGGGCGGCCGGCGCCTGCGAGAAGACCCGGTCGAGGAACGACGCGTGCTCGGTCACCACGACGCGGGCGTCCGGGCGGGCGAGCCGCGTGGCCAGCACACCGCCGTAGATGCCGGTGTGGGCGTGCACCACCGGCGCCTCGATCTGCCCGGTCGGCAGGGCGCTGCGCAACGCCTTGACCTGAGCCTCGACCCAGGGGGCGTAGTTCTTGCGGTGGATCAGCGGCACGGGGACGCGCACGACGGTCGCCTCGTCGGCGTCGATGACGTGGCCGAGGGCGCGGCGCTCCTGGAGGCGGTCGACGGTGACCCGGATGGCGTCGTTGAGCGGGGCGGAGGCGCGGCCCGACCAGTCCTCCGTGTGGAAGACGGTGACGCGCTCGTGGTGCCCGGCGACGGCGGCGGTCGCGGCCTGCACGAAGGAACCGGCGTACGGGTTGTTCGGCGACGGGTACCAGGGGGTGAGGACGGCGAGGTCGGCGGGCTCCACGACACGGCCCGCGCCGTGCGGCTCCAGCGCCAGGGTGATGCCCGGGCGGCGGCGCTTGGCGATCCACGCGACGGGCAGCGCCTGCGCGTCACCCGCGACGACCGTGTCCGCGGTGGCGAACGGGCCCGACTTGGCGGCGGCGAGCTTCTTGGCGGAACCCCAGGCCGTGCCGTCCTTGTCGGGGGCGACGCGGACCACGTCCACGCCGTCGAGCCGGCTCAGCTCGGCGACCGCCTCGCGCCACTCCGGAGCGTCCAGCACGACCAGGGAGACCCGGGACCCCGAGGAGGCGAGCTCCTTCACCTGCTCGCGTGTCGCCCGTACTCGGTATGTGCCAAGCGCGAGATAGAGCACGTGGCTGTTCATCTGGTTCCCTTCGCCCTTTCACCTGCACGCCGCGCACCCGTGCGGCGGAAGCGTCCCCACGGGGTTCGGTACGGACATACAGCGCGGCGGCACCACCCTACCGAAGGCGGTGCCCCCTCCCGGCACACGGCCGGGGCGCCGTTCAGCCCTCGCGCTCGACGAGCGCGCCGTCCTTCTCCTGGTACAGGGAGCCGGTCTGCGGGCACTCCCACACGCCCTCTTCGCCGGCCCGCTCGACGAGCCGGACACCGGCCTTGCCGACCCAGCCGATCTGCCGCGCGGGCACGCCCACGACCAGGGCGAAGTCCGGCACGTCGCGGGTGACGACGGCACCCGCGGCCACCATCGACCAGCGCCCGACGCGCACCGGCGCCACGCACACCGAGCGGGCGCCCAGCGAGGCGCCCTCGCCGACCTTGACGCCGACGGCCTCCCAGTCGCCACCGCGCTTCAGCTTGCCCTCGGGGTCGACGGAGCGCGGGTTGTGGTCGTTGGTGAGCACCACGGCCGGACCGACGAACACACCGTCGCCCAGCTCGGCCGGCTCGTAGACGAGGGCGTAGTTCTGGATCTTGACGTTGTCGCCGATCCGGACGCCCGTACCGACGTACGCGCCGCGCCCGATCACGCAGCCTTCCCCGAGCCGCGCGTTCTCGCGGATCTGCGCGAGCTCCCAGACGCTGCTCCCGGCCCCGATCTCGGCGGTCTCGTCGACCTGGGCGGTGGGCTGGACCCTGTAGTTCACTCTGCTGTCTCTTTCGGGGGACGGCGGAAGTCTTCGCGCCCGAGCATACGCGGCGGGGTACGGCGCTCCGGCGCGGGAACGTTTGCGGCGGACCCGGCCCGGGCGGGGTGACGCCCGACGCCCTCCCGGCATCTCGGCGCACGGGCTGGGCGCGGTCCGCGGCACGTCCCGTACCGCTATATCTAGGGAGCGGCCATGGACAGGGGCCGGCCGTGCACGTCGCCGGGGTTGTGCGCGGCCGCGGGAGAAGGGGGCTCGGGCGGTGCGGCCCGCCGCGCGCCGCGGACGAGGGCCGACTCGTGTGTTTCCGGCCGGCTGCGGCCCGGGGCTCGGTTTGACCGGGTCCGGGGTGGGGCCTAGTCTTGACCGTCGGCGTGTTTCCATGCGCGCCAGCTCCTGAGCACCTTCCCTCCCGGCCCAGGTCGGGGGAGGCCGTTCCGACCATCCGGTTCAGTCGCGGGCCCTGCCCGTGCGGGCGGCTGGCGTCAGGGGTTTCCGTTTCGAGCGAGGAGAGATCCGCGTGTACGCCATCGTGCGCAGCGGTGGTCGCCAGCACAAGGTTGCTGTCGGCGACATCGTTGAGGTTGACAAGATTTCCACTGCCAAGGTTGGCGACACGGTCGAGCTCTCGACCCTGCTCGTTGTCGACGGCGACTCCGTGACCAGCGACCCGTGGGTCCTGGCCGGCATCAAGGTCCAGGCCGAGGTTGTGGACCACCACAAGGGCGCCAAGATCGACATCCTGCGCTACAAGAACAAGACCGGCTACCGCCGTCGTCAGGGCCACCGCCAGCAGTACACGGCGATCAAGGTCACGGCGATCCCGACGGCCGCGAAGTAAGGGACTGAGGAGACATGGCACACAAGAAGGGCGCATCGTCCACCCGGAACGGTCGCGACTCCAACGCTCAGCGGCTCGGCGTGAAGCGCTTCGGCGGTCAGGTCGTCAACGCCGGTGAGATCCTGGTCCGCCAGCGTGGCACGCACTTCCACCCGGGCTCGGGCGTCGGCCGTGGCGGCGACGACACGCTGTTCGCGCTGCAGGCCGGTTCGGTGCAGTTCGGCACCTTCCGCGGCCGCAAGGTCGTGAACATCGTCCCGGTCGCCTGATCGGACGCTTCGCTAGGGCGGGCCTCTCCTCCCGCACGGTGCACACCGTGCGGGAAGAGGGTCCGCCCTTCGCGTGTTACAGCTGAGACACCTCGTACGAATTCCTTACTTTTCCGCACCGCTGGAGGCACCCCACCATGACCACCTTCGTGGACCGCGTCGAGCTGCACGTCGCCGCGGGTAACGGAGGCCACGGCTGTGCCTCCGTCCACCGGGAGAAGTTCAAGCCGCTCGGCGGCCCCGACGGCGGCAACGGAGGGCGCGGCGGCGATGTGATCCTCGTCGTCGACCAGTCCGTGACCACGCTGCTCGAGTACCACCACTCCCCGCACCGCAAGGCCACCAACGGCAAGCCCGGCGAGGGCGGCAACCGCTCCGGCAAGGACGGCCAGGACCTGGTCCTCCCCGTGCCCGACGGCACGGTCGTCCTCGACAGGAACGGCGAGGTCCTCGCCGACCTGGTCGGCCACGGCACCCGGTACGTGGCGGCGCAGGGCGGCCGCGGCGGCCTCGGCAACGCCGCGCTGGCCTCGGCCCGCCGCAAGGCGCCCGGCTTCGCGCTGCTCGGCGAGCCCGGAGACGTACAGGACATCGTCCTGGAGCTGAAGACCGTCGCCGACGTGGCGCTGGTCGGCTACCCCAGCGCCGGCAAGTCCTCGCTGATCTCCGTGCTGTCCGCCGCCAAGCCCAAGATCGCGGACTACCCGTTCACCACCCTCGTGCCGAACCTCGGCGTGGTCACCGCCGGCTCGACCGTCTACACGATCGCCGACGTGCCCGGCCTCATCCCCGGCGCCAGCCAGGGCAGGGGCCTCGGCCTGGAGTTCCTGCGCCACGTCGAGCGGTGCAGCGTCCTCGTGCACGTCCTGGACACGGCCACCCTGGAGTCGGAGCGCGACCCGCTGTCCGACCTGGACATCATCGAGGAGGAGCTGCGCCAGTACGGCGGGCTCGACGACCGGCCCCGCGTGGTCGTCCTCAACAAGATCGACATCCCGGACGGCAAGGACCTCGCCGACATGGTCCGCCCCGACCTGGAGGCCCGCGGCTACCGCGTCTTCGAGGTCTCGGCCGTCGCCCACCTGGGCCTGAAGGAGCTGTCCTTCGCGCTCGCGGAGATCGTCGCCAAGGCGCGCGCCGCGAAGCCGAAGGAGGAGGCGACCCGGATCGTCATCCGCCCGAAGGCCGTGGACGACGCGGGCTTCACGGTGACCCGCGAGGAGGACGGCCTGTACCGGGTGCGCGGCGAGAAGCCGGAGCGCTGGGTCCGCCAGACCGACTTCAACAACGACGAGGCCGTCGGCTACCTCGCCGACCGCCTCAACCGCCTCGGTGTCGAGGACGAGCTGATGAAGGCCGGTGCCCGCGCGGGCGACGGCGTCGCCATCGGCTCGGAGGACAACGCCGTCGTCTTCGACTGGGAGCCGACCATGATGGCCGGCGCCGAGATGCTCGGCCGCCGCGGCGAGGACCACCGACTGGAGGCCCCGCGCCCCGCCGCCCAGCGCCGCAAGGACCGCCAGGCGGAGCGGGACGAGGCCGAGCGCGAGTACGACGAGTTCAACCCCTTCTGAGGGGAGGGCCGCTGACGGTTCGTCAGGGGCCGTTGCCGCTCGCTGGTCGTCCGGCGGGGTTGCCTGAAGGCGGCCCCGCCGGACGCGTGTGCCCGCCCGGTGCGGGCCCCCGCCGTCGGTCGCGCGTCGCCCGGCCGCGGCGGCCCGCGCCGCGTGACGCCCTGCCCCCGGGCGGCGTCACCGCTCGGGCGCGTACCGCCCGCGCTCGGACGCGTACCGCCCGCGCCGGGGGCGGACGACGCTCGGACACGTACCGCCCGCGCCGGGGGCGGTCGACGCTCGCCGCGCGCAGCCCGGGCCCGGGCCGGAGAATGGGCCCTGGCCTGCACAACCTTTCCCCTACCGGCACCGTCTAGCATTCCGGGCGCCCGTGCGGTGCGCTCGCAGGCACACACATGGGGCATCGGTGAAGATCTCTTTCCTCATCCACACCGTCTACGGCATCGGCGGCACCATCCGCACCACGCTCAATCTCGCCGAGGAGCTCGCGGACCGGCACGAGGTCGAGATCGTCTCCGTCTTCCGCCACCGGGACATCCCGCTCTTCACCATCGACCCGCGCATCACGGTCGTCCCCCTGGTCGACACCCGCCCCAAGTCTCCGACCTGCGAGAAGGAGCACCCCGACCAGCTCACCCCGGCCGAGTTCTTCCCCCGCACCGAGGCGCGCTTCAAGGAGTACAGCAAGCTCACCGACGAGCGGGTCCGCGCCCACTACGCGCGCTCCGACGCCGACGTGGTGATCGGCACCCGCCCCGGACTGGTCGCGTACGCCGCGCGGTTCGCGCCCGAGGGCGCCGTGCTCATCGGCCAGGAGCACATGACGTACAACCACCACAAGCCCGCCCTGCGCGAGGAGTTGCGGCCCCACCTCGAAGCGCTCGACGCGTTCGTGACCGTCTCCGAGGGCGACGCGGCCGTGTGGCGCGAGCAGATGAAGCTCCCCGGCACATGGGTGCTGTGCATACCCAACAGCGTCCCCGAGCCCATGGTCGCCCCGTCCGACCAGTCCGGTACGACCGTCGTCGCCGCCGGCCGCCTCTCCCCGGAGAAGCGGTACGACGTGCTGATCCGGGCCTTCGCCAAGGTCGTCGCCGTACGCCCCGAGTGGACGCTGCGCATCTGCGGCTGGGGCACCGAGCGCGACAAGCTGCGCCGCCACATCGACACCCTCGGCCTCCACAACCACGTCTTCCTCATGGGCCCCCGCTCGCCGATCGAGCCCGAGTGGGTCAAGGGCGCCATCGCCGCGTCCACGTCACGCCACGAGTCGTTCGGCATGACGCTGGTCGAGTCGATGCGCTGCGGTGTCCCCATGGTCAGCACCGACTGCGACTACGGCCCCCGCGAGATCATCAAGGACGGTGAGGACGGGCTGCTCGTCCCGGTCGGGGACGTCGACGCCGTGGCCGCCGCGCTGCTCCGGCTGATCGAGGACGAGGGGCTGCGGCGCCGCATGGGCGAGGCGGCCCTGCGCAACGCCCGCCGCTTCGACCCGTCGGTCATCGCCGAGCGTTACGACGACCTCTTCATGGAGCTGGGCGCCGGGACGCGGAAGCGGCGGGCCGTGGCGGTCGGCGCCGCCGTACGGGACCAGAGCGCCGCCGTACGGGACCTCGGCGCCGCGCCGGGCAGCGGTGCGCCGACCGGGGGCGGTGCGCACAGCGCCGTACCGGACGTACAGGACGAGGCCCCGCGCGAGCATCCCGCCGACGACGACGGCCATGACGGCGACGCGGGCTTCGCGCCCGTCGCGGACTGCGTCGCCGAGGCCGACGGCTCCCTCACCGTCACCCTGCTCGACCCGACCGCCCCGACAGACCGGACCGCCCCGGCCGCCCCGACAGACCCGCCCGCCCGCCCCGACGCCCCGCGCCTCGTCGCCGTGCTGCAAGGCCGCGACCCGGTCGAGCGCACGTACACCTTCCGCGCCGACGGCACCCTGTCCATCCCCGCCGGCGAGGACCTGGCCGAGGGCAACTGGGTCTGCCACGTCGAGGACCCGGCCACCGGCGCCCGCGCCCCGCTCACCGCACGCGCCGTCGACCAGCGCGGCTCGCTGCGCCCCGCCGACCGGATGGGCCCCGGCGACGGGGTGCGCCACCTCGTCCCGTACCGGCGTCCCCCGGGCCATCTGCTGGAGCTGCGCTCCTGGGTGCGGGCCGTCCACGCCGAGGCGGGCGACATCGCGCTCACCGACGACTGCGCCACGCTCACCGGCCGGCTCCTCGGGCCCGTCACGGACCGGGCGGACCGGCCCGAGCTGGTCATGCGCCGGTACGACAGCCACGAGGAGGTCGCCGTCCCCGGTGCCTGGCTGTCCGGCGACCGCTTCCGGATCGACCTGCCGTGGGAGGAGCTCGCCGGACGGCGCCGCCGCGAGCAGGACACCTGGGCCCTGTGGCTGCGGTACGCCCCCGACCGGGCGCCCGTGAAGATCGCCCGCCTCCTCGACGACGTGGTCGCCAAGGCGGACGTCTTCGCGTACCGGCCCGTACGGCGCCACAAGCGGCGGCCCCTGCTGCTGGCGCGCCGCCTGGTGCGCAAGGTGCGGCGGCAGCCCCAGCTGATGGTCGAGCTCACGCTCCGTTACGACGGGCACAACGCCCTGTACGTCCGGGTCACCGACGCATGACGCCCCCGCGCCCCCGCTCGCGCCCCCGGCGAGGCCCCGCCGCCGGGCCCGCGCCGCACGGGCCCCCGCCGCCCGCGCCCCCGCGGGGTGCCGCCGTGCGCGCACACCGCGGGCGCGCCGGCGGCACAGGATCTCCCGAACCGCCGGATCATGTGCCGTCCGTCACGGCCACGGCCCCCTCGGGCCCCTCCAACAAGGCTGGCCACACGGTGAACTGCCGGTGTCCGGCAAGGTTCCGTCCCCTTCGTCCCGCCTTGCGAGACGGTAACGGAGGGTGCGACCATCAGCCCGTCCCCGAGCCATAGCAAGGTAGGTCGTCCCTGTGTCTGCGCCTCCGTCCGCGCCTCGTGAAGCCAAGACCCGCACCACCGCAGTCGTCCTCGCGGGGGGCACCGGCCAGCGTGTGGGGCTCGCGATCCCGAAGCAGCTGCTGAAGATCGCGGGCAAGGCGGTCATCGAGCACACGCTCACGATCTTCGAGCAGGCGGACTGCGTCGACGATGTGATCGTGCTGATGGCACCGGGTTTCGTGGGCGACGTCGAGAAGATCGTCGCCAAGGCCGGACTGACCAAGGTCACGCGGATCATCGAGGGCGGCGCCACCCGCAACGAGACCACCGAGCGGGCCATCCGCGCCCTCGGCGAGGGCCTCGCGGACGGCGAGGACCTGAACGTCCTCTTCCACGACGCCGTACGCCCCCTGCTGTCACAGCGCGTGATCAAGGACTGTGTGGCCGCGCTCGACCGCTACCAGGCCGTCGACGTCGCCATCCCCTCCGCCGACACGATCATCGTGACGCGCACCCACGGCGAGGACGGCGAGTTCATCACGGACGTCCCGGACCGCTCCCGGCTGCGCCGCGGCCAGACCCCGCAGGCGTTCAAGCTCTCCACGATCCGCAAGGCGTACGAGATCGCCGCGGGCGACCCGAACTTCCAGGCCACCGACGACTGCTCGGTCGTGCTGCGCTACCTGCCGGACGTGCCGATCCACGTCGTGCCCGGCGACGAGTACAACATGAAGGTGACGCAGCCCGTCGACGTCTTCATCGCCGACAAGCTGTTCCAGCTCGCCTCCACCGCCGCCCCCGCCCAGGCCGACGAGGACGCGTACCGCGAGCTCCTCTCCGGCCGGACGCTCGTCGTCTTCGGCGGCTCGTACGGCATCGGCGCCGACATCGCCGTCCTCGCCGAGCGGTACGGCGCCCGCGTCTACGCGCTCGGCCGCTCCACGACCGGCACCCACGTGGAGAACCCGCAGCACGTCGAGGACGCGCTCGCCAAGGCGTACACCGAGACGGGCCGCGTCGACTACGTGATCAACACGGCCGGCGTCCTGCGCATCGGCAAGCTCGCCGAAACCGACAACGCCACCATTCAGGAAGCCCTGAACGTCAATTACCTGGCGCCCGTGCAGATCGCGCGTGCCTCCTACAAGTATCTGGTGGAGACGAAGGGGCAGCTTCTCCTCTACACCTCCTCCAGCTACACGCGCGGCCGCGCCGAGTACAGCCTCTATTCGTCGACCAAGGCGGCCATGGTGAATCTCACGCAGGCCCTCGCCGACGAATGGGCGGCCGATGGAATCCGGGTGAATTGCGTCAATCCGGAGCGCACCGCGACGCCGATGCGGACCAAGGCGTTCGGCCAGGAGCCCGCCGGTACGCTGCTCTCCTCCGAGGCCGTGGCCCGCACGTCCCTGGACGTCCTCCTCTCCGAACTGACCGGCCACGTCATCGACGTACGCCAGCAGGACCCGACCCGCGCGGCGGGCGAGGCGTCCGGATTCGAGCAGGCCCTGGCGGCCGTGCTGGACCGCCAGGAAGATGTGTAATACTCGCAGGATGTGAATTCCCGGGCCCCTGCATCAGCGAGCGATTCGCGAATGCGGGGGCCCGTTCGGTGAAGCCCCGGCCGCACCGAATCCCCGGGATCAAACGCCTTGTGAAACAACCGGCATCCCCGTCTGGAGCAGGTTCTACGTGATTTCGACCGTCATTCGACTGGCCCGAGTGGGCAGCAGGTCGGAGCTGGCCGCGGCAGTCCTTCTGGGACTGGGATTTCCGTGCGTCATGCTCGCCGCGCTGATCCCCGACATCTGGCTGTTCGCGGGCGCCGGCGCCGTCACCTACGCCGCCGACTGGTACCTGCACCAGAAGAAGAGCTATCTGGTCAACCGCCTCAACAAGGTCCGCGCGGGGCTGCCGATCCGCTTCCTGCTGCGCCAGCTGCTGCTGATCCTGCTCCTCGCCCGCGAGGGCCTCGCGGACCAGCCGGTCTTCTACGCCACGGTCGCCTGCTTCCTCCTCTTCTACGGACTCCAGGCCCCGCACGGCGCGCTCGCCACCTTCATCCGGCTCCGCCGCACCCTGCCGGTCGTCACCCGCAACGTCGACCTGCACGGCGTCCGCATCCCCGACGCCCCGCCGCGCGCCCTGCTGCACCGCGCCGCGGAGAAGATGCTCCACCTCGACCTGCCCGCCGTCGCGGGCATCGTCGCCGCCGCCGTCACCGGCCGGGCCGTCCTCGCCTACGCGGGCGTCGCCACCACCCTCGGCCTGGGCCTGCTGTACATCCTGCTGCTCGTCCCGTACGCCCGCCGCAAGCGCCGCGTCCCGGGCGCCGGCGCCGTCCTCAAGGCCGTCGACACCTGGCTGCGCGAGTACCAGCCGACCGTCGCGCTGTACTTCTCCGGCTCCGACGACGCCGCGTACCAGGTCAACATGTGGCTGGACACCATGGAGCAGGTCGAGGGCCGCCCGATCGTCATCATGCGCGAGCGCAACCTCGTCCCGAAGCTGGGCGACACCGCCGTGCCCGTCCTGTGCATCCCGGGCGGCCAGCACATGATGGCCCGCGACTGGTCGACGCTCCGCGTCACGCTGTACCCGGCCAACGTCGGCAAGAACATCCACATGCTGCGCGTGCCCACCTGCAAGCACGTCTTCATCGGCCACGGCGACAGCGACAAGCTCGCCAGCGTCAACCCGTTCTCCAAGGTGTACGACGAGGTGTGGACCGCCGGCCAGGCCGGCCGCGACCGGTACGCCCTCGCCGACGTCGGCGTCCGCGACGAGGACATCGTGGAGGTCGGCCGCCCCCAGCTCGCCCCCATACAGCGCTGGACGGGCACGCCCAGGAACCCCATCCCGACCATCCTGTACGCCCCCACCTGGGAGGGCTGGGACGGCAACCCGGGCAACACCTCGCTCCTCCTCGCCGGCGAGAACATCGTCCGGCGGCTGCTCGACGCGCCGGACCCGGTCCGCGTCATCTACAAGCCGCACCCCTTCACGGGCCTGGTGAACAAGAAGGCCAAGGCCGTCGACGAGCGCATCCGCGCCATGGTCGCCGAGGCCGCCGCCCGCCGCGCCGCCGACCCGCGCTGGGTCCGCGAGGCCGCCGCCGCGCAGGCCGGCCAGGCCGCCGCCCGCGCCGAGCTGGCCCGTATCGAGGCCCGCCTCGCCGAGCTCTCCAGCCCCGGCCGCAAGGGCACCGACGAGGCCGAGACCTCCCGCGTCTCCCTCGCCGACCCGCACCGCCTCGCCGAGATCAAGCGGCTGCGCACCGAGTGGAACGACGCCTACTGGCGCTCCTTCGGCTGGTGGGAGCACCGCGTCGTCACCGGCGCGCGGCCCCATCTGTACGACTGCTTCAACGAGTCGGACGGCATGGTCTCCGACATCTCCAGCGTCGTCTCCGACTTCATCGCCAGCGGCAAGCCCTACGCGGTCACCGACTCCGCGGACATCGGCGCCGACGAGTTCCGCCGCCAGAACACCGCCGTGCGCGCCGCGGTCGTCCTGTCCAACAGCGCCGCCGAACTCGACGAGCTGCTCGCCGCCGTGGCCGACCCGGCCGCCGACCGCATGGCGGAGGAGCGCCGCGCCCTGAAGCGGTACCTGCTGGGCCCCGACGAGCCGACCTCCATGGAGCGGTTCAACGCCGCCGTACGCACCCTCACCGCCAAGGCCCAGGCCCGCAACGAGGGCGTCGCCCAGCGGCTCGCCGGCCAGTCCATCGGCGAGCTGGACCGCGAGGACGGCGCCGCGCCGCTGGGCGTCGGCGACGACAGCCCGGAGGCCCTCACGGAGGAGAACGGCGCCGCCGCCGAGCCCACGGCGGTCGGCTGACCTCACGCGGCGTGCCGGACGGCCCGTACCGCCCTCTGTCGGGGCGCGTACGGGCCGTCCCGCTTCACCGGCCCCGTCCGGGGCGCCGGGCAGCGCCCCGTAGGCGTCCAGGAAGCTGTCCACCGGGTGGAACAGGCGCGCACCGACCCTTTTGGGTGGCATAGATTCGCCCTGTGACACAGGCAAGGCAGTACGTGACGGAAGCCCGCAGGATCGTCGTCAAGGTCGGTTCGTCCTCCCTGACCACAGCGGCGGGCGGTCTCGACGCCGACCGCGTCGACGCGCTGGTCGACGTACTCGCCAAGGTCCGCGGCGCGGGGGAGCGGGAGATCGTCCTCGTGTCGTCCGGCGCCATCGCCGCCGGTCTCGCGCCGCTCGGCCTGGACAAGCGCCCCAAGGACCTCGCCCGCCAGCAGGCCGCCGCCAGCGTCGGCCAGGGCCTCCTCGTCGCCCGCTACACCGCCTCCTTCGCCCGCTACGGCGCCCGCGTCGGCCAGATCCTGCTGACCAGCGACGACATGAGCCGCCGCGCCCACTACCGCAACGCCTATCGGACGCTGGAACAGCTCCTCGCCATGGGCGCGATGCCGATCGTCAACGAGAACGACACGGTCGCCACGGACGAGATCCGCTTCGGCGACAACGACCGGCTCGCCGCGCTCGTCGCCCACCTGGTCCGCGCCGACCTGCTCGTGCTGCTCTCCGACGTGGACGGCCTCTACGACGGCGACCCAAGCCGCCCCGGCACCTCGCGCATCGCGGAGGTCCGCGGCCCCGAGGACCTGGCGGGCGTCGAGATCGGCTCCGCCGGGAAGGCCGGGGTCGGCACGGGCGGCATGGTCACCAAGGTCGAGGCGGCCCGCATCGCCGCGGCCGCCGGCATCCCCGTCGTCCTCACCTCCGCCAGCCGCGCCGCCGACGCCCTCGCGGGGCGGGACACCGGCACGTACTTCCACCGCACCGGGCGCCGCTCCGCCGGCCGGCTGCTGTGGCTCGCGCACGCCTCGGCCCCGCAGGGCGCCCTCACCCTGGACGAGGGCGCCGTACGGGCCGTGGTGCACGGACGGAAGTCGCTGCTGCCCGCCGGGATCGCCGCCGTCGAGGGCGACTTCGGCGCCGGGGACCCGGTCGAACTGCGCGACGGCGAGGGCCGCCCGGTCGCGCGCGGCCTGGTCAACTTCGACGCCAAGGAGATCCCGCAGCTGCTGGGCCGCTCCACCAAGGAACTGGCGAGGGAACTCGGCCCGGCGTACGAGCGGGAAGTCGTACACAGGGACGATCTGGTCGTCCTGCACCCCTGGAACGGCTGAAAGTCGGGTCAACCACCGGGCACCTTCGGCAAAACGCCCCCACGTCCCGCCCGGGACTGGTCAACTTTGTCCGGGGGGTAAGCGGGGTGACAGCACGACAACGCATCAACAGGAGGCCGCCGGTGAGACGAGCGCGCCCTGGGGCCGGGCCCCGCGGGACGACCGAACGTGCCTTGACCAGTGTCGAGGCCGGGGCCGATTTCGACGACGCCGCGCTCCGGCCGGTGACCGGCCGCGGCGCCACCGCGGGCACGGGCATGCGTCCGGGCCCGGGGCCGGCCGACCGCGTCCCGGACCGGCCGGTGTCCAAGCTGTGGCACATCACGCTCAGCGTGTCGGGCCGCGAAGCCCCGCTGGCGGACGTCCGGCGGGCGCTCGAACAGCTCGCCCACGACCATCCGTTCCTGCTGACCAGCAGATACGCCACCGACCACGCCGAGATCAGGTACTGGGAGGAGGCCCGCGACCTGCACGACGCGGCCGCCGTGGCCCTGCGCCTGTGGGGCGAGCACCGGCAGAGCGCCAAGCTGCCGCCGTGGGAGATCGTCGGCCTGGAGGTCATCGACCGGGAGACCTACCACCAGCGCATCGCGGAGGGGTACGGCCCGCCGCCCGCCGCACCGGTGGGCGTGCACCCGTACTGATTCGGCCACACTCGGGCCGGGGCGCGGGCCCCGGCCCGGTTCCGCCCTCCGACGCACCGGAGCGGCTCCGCGACCGCCGGGGCGCCGACCCCGTCCGGGTCCCGGCCGGGCGTCTCGCAGAGCGGGACGGAGCGGGACATTTGAGCGGCGCCCGCGGGGAGCGCATTACCCTGCGTGCATGACCTCGCAATCCGCCTCCCCGTCCATGCACCCGTACGACGACATGTCGCCGGTGGCGCGGGCCGCCTACCGGGCCCGTGCGGCCGCCGCCGATATCGCGCCACTGCCGCGCGCGGCGAAGGACGACGGACTGCTGGCCATGGCCGACGCCCTCGAAGTCCGCACGGCCGAGATCGTCCAGGCGAACGCCGAGGACGTGGCCAAGGCCCGGGAGGCCGGCACCAGCGAGTCCGTCGTGGACCGCCTGACCCTCACCCCCGAGCGGGTGCGGGCCATCGCCGCCGACGTCCGGCACGTCGCCGCGCTGCCCGACCCGGTCGGCGAGGTCGTCCGCGGCTCCACCCTGCCCAACGGCCTGGACCTGCGGCAGGTCCGCGTCCCGCTCGGCGTGGTCGGCATCATCTACGAGGCCCGGCCGAACGTCACCGTGGACGCCGCCGCGCTCTGCCTGAAGGCCGGCAACGCCGTCCTGCTGCGCGGCTCCTCCTCCGCGTACGCGTCCAACACGGCCCTGGTCCGCGTCCTGCGCGACGCCGTCGGCGGAGCGGGCCTGCCCGCCGACGCCGTGCAGCTCGTCCCGGGCGAGTCACGGGACTCGGTGCGCGAGCTGATGCGGGCACGCGGCCTGGTCGACGTGCTCATCCCGCGCGGCGGCGCCTCCCTGATCCGCACGGTCGTGGAGGAGTCCACCGTCCCCGTCATCGAGACCGGCACCGGCAACTGCCACGTCTACGTCGACGCCCAGGCCGACATCGACATGGCCGTCGACATCCTGGTCAACTCCAAGGCGCAGCGCGTCAGCGTGTGCAACGCCGCCGAGACCCTCCTCGTCCACCAGGACATCGCCGCCGCGTTCCTGCCGCGCGCCCTGGACGCGCTCGCCGAGGCGGGCGTCACCGTCCACGGCGACGAGCGGGTCCTCGCCCACGCGGAGGGCTCCAAGGCCACGGTCGTCCCGGCCACCCCGGAGGACTGGGAGACCGAGTACCTCTCGTACGACATCGCCGCCGCCGTCGTCGACTCGCTGGACGCGGCCGTCGCCCACATCCGGCTGTGGACGTCCGGCCACACCGAGGCGATCGTCACCACCTCGCAGGCCGCCGCCCGCCGCTTCACCCAGTTGGTCGACTCCACCACGGTCGCCGTGAACGCCTCCACCCGGTTCACCGACGGCGGCCAGTTCGGCTTCGGCGCCGAGATCGGCATCTCCACGCAGAAGCTCCACGCCCGCGGCCCCATGGGCCTTCCGGAGCTCACCTCGACCAAGTACATCGTCACCGGCGACGGCCACATCCGGTAGCCGCGCCGGCCCCGCCGCCCGCCCGGCCCCGCCGTCCGGCAGGGGGAGGTTGCGCACTCTCCCTGCCGAACGGCGCCGTCCGGGTCTACCCTGAGACACGTGCCGGACGACGTGGGGGGCAGGCCGTTCCCGGACGGCTGGGAGCCCGACGACGACCGCGGAGGCGCCGACGAGGAACTCGCCTCCGTGGTGTTCGACGAGGACTTCGTCCGGGCCGCCGAGATCCACGAGCCGTCCGCCGTCGAGCGGCTGCTGGCCGCGGCCCAGGCCCGCGCCGACGCCGAGGCCACCGGAGCCCGCGGCGGCCCCCGCCCCGACGACGACCCGTACGGCCCCGACCGGCACGGCTCCCGGGACGGCCGCGGCGACCCCGATGACGACGACTACGACCCGTACGACCACGATCCGTACGGGCCCTACGGCGGGGCCCTGCGCCCCTACCGCCCGCGCAACCGCTGGTACCGCCCCGTCGCCTGGCTCGTCGCCCTCCTGATGGGCCTCGGCATGGTCGCCCTCGCCTTCTCCGCCGTCTACCGCGGCTCGTCCGGCGACCGCGACGAGCAGATCCCCGCACCGGCGAGCAGCGACATCGGCCCGGACAACGCCCCGTCCGCCGCCGCCCTCACCCCTACGGCTCCGGCAACGCTCCCGTAGCCCTCCAGGGCCCCCGACCCCGCCGACCCGCGCCGTGGACGTCCCGTCGGCCCGCGCGCCACGCCTTGGACGGACAGGTCGGCCCCTGGGACGCCGCGATTCGGTGCGCTAGTGCGTGCAGCAGCCGGAGCCGGAGCCGGAGCCGGAGGGAGCGGAGCCTTTATGGCCGACGGGCACCCGGCACATGACTCCGCGCCACGCCGCACGGCCCGCCCGGCCACCCGGTGACCCCGCCACGCCGTTCGCTCCGGTCAACCACCTGGCACGTGCCCCAGCCGCGCCGCGCCCCCCGACCGTCCACCCAGCAGCCTCCCGGCCGCCCCGACGGCCCGCAGTCGGGCGCTGCCCGCCGCTTCAGCACCCTTCCGGCCCCGTGCCACGACGGGGCGCGTCACCCCGCCGTGAGGTGCCTGATCCACGATTCCCGGCAGCCTCCGCCACCCCCTGGTTCCACGGCGCCACACCCGTGTCACGCGCCGTCCCCGGGTGCCGCCGCAGCCGTCTGTACCCCGGCTCTCCGCCCGTGCGACTCGGCGTCCGCGGGGCGTTTACCGCACCCCCCGCCGACCCACCCTGAAGGTATGGCAGGGAGTGTCGACCCGCCCGAAGGGACGCCCGACGGCACCCCGGAGGGGCTTCCCGGCAGGGGCGAGGACGAGTACCGGCCCGTCGTCTTCGACGAGTCCTTCGTCCGTGCTGCCCGCCTCCAGGAACTGTCCGCCCGCGAACGCATGGGCGACGACACCCCCGCCGTCCGCGACCGCCCCGGCGCCGAACATGTCGACCCCGCCCTGGCCCTCGACCGCGACGCCGCGTACGAGTACGCCTACGACCTCGACCGCCGCCACCACTGGCGCCCCGCCCGGCGGCACGTCAACGGCCCGCGTCGACGCCGCCACACCGGTGCCCGTGTGGGCGCCCTCATCCTCGTGCTGCTCGTCGCCACGGTCTTCGCCGCCGCCATCCACCTCGGCTCCCGCTACCCCTACCAGCCGCCTCCCGACCCGCGCACCGAACCCCTGCGCGTCACCCTCGTCGCCCTGGCGCCCACCGGCCCCGTGCCGGGCGGCCGCCCCGGCGACCTCTACGCCCGCAGCCCCGCCGCCCAGTACCGCCCCGGAGCGGCCGGCATCGCCCTGCCGCCCGCCCGGCGCACCGCCCACTTCACGCAGGGCCAGGTCATGGCCGCCCTCACCATCGCCAAGGACTACCTCGTCCGCTCCTCCCTCGACCCCGAGACCCTCACGGGCGGAACCACCCGCCCGGTCCGGCTGCTCATCGACCCCGACCAGATCGCCCAGTTCGACGCGAGCGTCGACGCCCCGGCCGCCGACGGCCGGCACGCCACAGGCGGCTGGCTCGTCCGGTTCGACCCGGCCCACGCGACCCTCGCCGACCCCGCAGTCCGCGTCCGGGGCACCCTCAAGGTGACCGAGGAGACCCCCGACGCCCTGGAGGTCGCCTCCGTCCACACCTTCGCCTACGCCGTGCGCCCGCCGGGGCCGGGCACCGCCCCGGAACGCGCCTCGCTGTTCACCGTCCGCCGCGAGCTGCGCCTCCGCTTCGACCGCGACGACCTGCGCATGCACCGCGCCGAACTGGTCACCAGCCACCTCCAGGCGGGCCCCCTGGACTGCGCGACCGACCTCTCAGGAGCCCTGCGCCCCCTCCTGGCCGGCGAGCGGCCCAGGACGACCACCCCACCGGTCACCGACCCGTACGCACCGGCTCCCGCCGCGGGCACCCGCCTCTGCGGCACCCTGTCCCCGGCCGCCCAGCCCTCGCCTCGCTAGCCCGCGGGGCGGGCGGCAGCGGCCGGAGCCGAGGGCGGCCGGCCTCAGACCACAGGCACCACCCCGAGCCCCGGTTGCCCAGGCCCCCGGGCACGCGCGCCCCCGGGCCCAGGCACCGCACCGGCCACACCGCCCCGGCCCCGCGGGCAGTCGGCCGAGGCGGGTCCGAGCCGGTGCCGCAGCGGCTCGCTCAGGCCGTACCCGTGCCGTCGCTCTTGCCGTCCTCTCCCGCGGCCGGCCGGCCGCCGGAAGCGCCGGTGAACTTCTCGAAGAGCTTGCCGCCCAGGTCGCCGGCGCCACCGGCTATGTCGCCGACCAGCTTCATCAGCGGATCCTTGCTCCCGCGCACGGTGTCCGCGTAGTGGCTCGCCGACTCGCGGAAGGAGTCCGTGACCGACGCGTCCTTGTCCTCCGACCGCCGCGGGTAGTGGCCGTCCATGATCCGCTGGTAGTCGCGGCTCTCGGACCACTTCTTCAGCTCGGCCGCCCGCACCGTCGTGAACGGGTGGGACCGGGGCAGCACGTTCAGGATCTTCAGCACGGAGTCGCGGAGATCGCCGGACTCCTCGTACTCCTCCGCCTGCGCGAGGAACGCGTCCACGTTCATCTCGTGCAGGTGGTGCCCGCCCGCCAGCTTCATCAGGCCCCGCATCGACGCCTGGAGGTCCTGGCCGACGAGCAGCCCGGCCCGGTCCGCCGACAGCTCCGACTTGCGGAACCACTCCCGCAGCGCCGTGACGATCGCCATGACCGCCACATTGCCGAGCGGGATCCACGCCACCTTCAGCGCCAGGCCGGTGAGGAAGAGCAGCACCGTCCGGTACACGGAGTGGCCCGACAGGGCGTGGCCCACCTCGTGGCCGACGACGGCCCGCATCTCCTCCTCGTCCAGCAGCTCCACCAGGCCCGTGGTGACCACGATGATCGGCTCGTCGAGGCCGATGCACATCGCGTTGGGCTTGGGGTCCTGCGTGACGTACATCGACGGGACCTTCTCCAGGTCGAGGATGTAGCAGGCGTCCCGGAGCATGTCGTGGAGGTGGGCGAACTGGGCGTCGCTCACCCGCACGGAGTCCGACAGGTACAGCAGGCGCAGGCTGCGCTCCGGCAGCAGCCCGCTCAGCGCCTTGAACACGGTGTCGAAGCCGCTGAGCTTGCGCAGGGCGACGAGCGCGGAACGGTCCGCGGGATGCTCGTAGGCGCGGGAGGAGATACCGGGAAAGCGCCGGCGCGCACGGCTCGGCACATTCTCACGGCCGGTCTCTGTCATGGATGCCCCCATTTTCATACGAGATGTGACTCGTCCCCCTGACAGACCTCAGCCTAGGCGGTGCGCGAGAAGCCCGCCGGGGCTGTGGATAACGGCCTGTGGACAACGGCCCGTGCCAACACAACGCCTGAGTCGGCGTGAGGGTGCCCGGACCGCCCGCATACGATGTGCGCGAAGTCTCCGCTCCGACTCCGATGGATAGGTCCCGCAGAAGATGAGCAGCCTCCACACCGCCGCCGCCCACCTGGTCACGCTGGCCGAGGGCTCCGAGCACCACGGCAACCACGAAAGCCTCAACCCGTACCTCACCGGCGGTGGCGCCCTCCTCGCGCTGCTGCTCCTCCTCTGGGTCACCACCCGCTTCAACCGCGACCGCTGAGCCGGCGCCCGCCGGGACCAGGCCGAACCGCCGTGCCGTTAGGCTCTGCACGCATGGGAGAGCAGGAAGTGCCGAGAAGTCCCGGCAAGCGCCGCCTGGGCGTGATGGGTGGGACCTTCGACCCGATCCACCACGGACACCTGGTGGCCGCCAGTGAGGTGGCCGCCCTGTTCCACCTGGACGAGGTGGTGTTCGTACCGACCGGGCAGCCCTGGCAGAAGAGCCACAAGACGGTGTCCCCGGCCGAGGACCGCTACCTCATGACGGTCATCGCCACGGCGTCGAACCCCCAGTTCTCGGTCAGCCGCATCGACATCGACCGCGCGGGCCCGACGTACACCATCGACACCCTCCGGGATCTGCGCTCCCTCAACCCGGACACGGATCTGTTCTTCATCACCGGAGCCGACGCGCTGTCGCAGATCATGCCCGGCTGGCGCAACGCCGAGGAACTCTTCTCGCTCGCGCACTTCATCGGGGTCACCCGCCCCGGCCACGACCTGTCGGACGACGGCCTGCCCAAGGGCGGCGTCTCCCTCGTCGAGGTGCCCGCGCTCGCGATCTCCTCGTCGGACTGCCGCGAGCGGGTCGCGCACGGCGACCCCGTCTGGTACCTCGTACCGGACGGTGTGGTGCGCTACATCGACAAGCGTCAGTTGTACCGGGGCCAGTGAGCCGCGGAGAGGGGCACCGGTGACCGACCAGAACAGCCAGTACGACCCGTACTACCCGCCGCAGCCGCAGATCGTCGGCTACGACGAGTACGGGCAGCCGGTGTACCAGCAGAACCAGCAGCCTTCCCAGGCGCCGCAGGGCTCCGAGCAGCAGGGCTACGGCTACGGCTACGACCCGTACGCCCAGCCCCAGCCGTACCCCGAGCCCCAGCCGTATCCCCAGGACCAGCAGTACCAGGGCTACAGCGACCAGGCGCAGGCACAGCAGGGCCAGGGCTACGGCGGGTACGACCCGTACGGCGCCCAGCAGTGGCAGACCGCCCAGACCCCGCAGGCCCCGCAGACCCCGCAGGCCGCGCCCGCACCGCAGGACCCGCAGAGCCCTTACGGCGCCCAGGGCCCGGCCGCCCCCCACACCCCCGCCACCCCGCAGGCACCGCACGCCCCGCAGCCCGTACCGCCCGCCCGGTCCGGCCAGGTGGCCGCGCCCGCGGGCGTGCCCGAGCAGCGCCGCCCGGCGGCCGACGCGCAGGAGCCCGGCCCGCTCGCTGAGGGTCCGGCCGCCGAGGCGCCGCGCACCGGCCGGCGGGCCGCCCCCGGCGACCGGCGCAACCCCCGCGACAGCCGCGGCACGGGTGACCCCCGCGCCGCCCGTGAACAGCGGGACGCCGCTGACGGCGGGGAGTACCGGACCGAGCAGTTCGCCTTCGTCGACGAGTCCGACGAGGAGTCCGAGGACGTCATCGACTGGCTCAAGTTCACCGAGAGCCGCTCGGAGCGCCGCGAGGAGGCCAAGAGGCGCGGCCGGAACCGGATCATCGCCCTCTGCGTCGTCCTCGCGCTGGCCCTCGTCGGCGGGGTCGGCTACCTCTGGTACGCGGGCCTGCTGCCGGGCCTCTCCAAGGAGGACGCCCAGCAGACCGGCGCCACCGCGACCGGCCCGCAGAAGCGCGACGTGATCGTGCTGCACCTGCACAACACCAAGGACGAGGCCACCTCCACGGCCCTGCTGGTGGACAACGCCACCACCAAGCAGGGAACCACCGTCCTGCTGCCGAACGCGCTCGCCGTGACCAACGACGACGGAACCACCACGACCCTCGGCAAGTCCGTCGACGACGACGGCTCCTCCGGCACGCGCGAGGCCATCGGCTCCCTGCTCGGTACGAAGATCACCGGTACCTGGCGGCTCGACACGCCGTACCTGGAGAACCTGGTCGAGCTGGTCGGCGGCATCGACGTGACCACCGACGCCGAGGTGCCCGCCGCCAAGGAGGGCGAGGACCCGGTGGTACCCAAGGGCGAGAACCAGACACTGGACGGGCGCATGGCCGTCGCCTACGCCACCCACCGGGGGCCGGGCGAGTCCGAGACCGCCCAGCTCCAGCGGTTCGGGCAGGTCGTGCACGGCGTGCTCCGCAAGATGTCGGACGACCCCGAGAACGCCACCGTGACGGTCCAGTCCCTGGCGCAGATCCTCGACCCGTCGCTGCCCGAGAAGGACCTCGGCGCCTCGCTGGCCAAGCTCGCCGAGCACGCCAAGACGGGGGCGTACAAGACCGCGCTGCTGCCCGTGCAGGGCGACGGGCGGCTCACCGAGGAGGCCTCCCGCAGCGTGGTGAAGGACATCCTGGGCGGCTCCGTCAGCGCCCCCGAGCCGGGCTCCGTGGTCCGCGTCGGCGTGCGCAACGCCAGCGGCGACGACGACGCCACCGAGGCGGCCAGGATCGTCCTCGTCAACGGCGGCTACGCGGTGATCGACGGCGGCAGGGCCGACGGCACGGAGAGCACCTCCGAGGTCGTCTACGCCGACGCGGCGCAGAAGGCCAAGGCGGAGGAGGTCGCCAAGACCCTCGGGCTGCCCGCGCGTGCCGTGCGCAAGGGAGAGGCGTCCGCGAACGCCGAGGTGACCGTCGTCCTCGGCAAGGACTACAAGGCCGGATGACGGTTTGCCGGGCTGTCGGCGGCACGTGAGACCCTTGAGGTGTCCTTGACCGCCGACGAAAGCCTGCTTGTGACCGCCACCTCCCGATCCATCGAGCTCGTCAACGCCGCCGCCCAGGCGGCCGCCGACCGGCTCGCGCACGACATCATCGCGTACGACGTCAGTGACGTGCTGTCGATCACCGACGCCTTCCTGCTCGCCTCCGCGCCCAACGACCGCCAGGTCAAGTCCATCGTCGACGAGATCGAGGAGCGGCTGAACAAGGAGCTCGGCGCCAAGCCGGTCCGCCGCGAGGGCGACCGCGAGGCCCGCTGGGTCCTCCTCGACTACGTCGACATCGTCGTCCACGTCCAGCACAGCGAGGAGCGCGTCTTCTACGCCCTGGAGCGGCTCTGGAAGGACTGCCCCGAGCTGCCGCTGCCCGAGGACGCCATGAAGACCCGCGGCAAGGCGGCGGAGCACGCCGCGCTGACCGGCGCCGACTCCGACGGCCTGCCCGGCGACGAAGCGGACGGTGAGCTGCGCTGAGCGCCACCAAGGGCGGCAGGGGCCGCCGCATCGTCCTCTGGCGCCACGGCCAGACCGCGTGGAACCTGGAGCGCCGCTTCCAGGGCAGCACCGACATCGAGCTGACCGAGACGGGCGTCGCCCAGGCCCGCCGGGCCGCCCGGCTGCTCGCCGCCCTCAGGCCGGACGCGATCATCGCCTCCGACCTGAAGCGGGCCGCGGCCACGGCCGCCGAGCTCTCCGCGGTCACCGGGCACCAGGTCACCCACGACGCCGCGCTGCGGGAGACGTACGCGGGCGTCTGGCAGGGCCTGACCCACGAGGAGATCCTCGCCCGCCACGGCGAGGAGTACCGCGCGTGGAAGCGCGGCGAGCCCGTCCGGCGCGGCGGCGGGGAGCTGGAGACCGAGGTCGCCGACCGGGCGGCCCCGCTCGTCCTGGAGCACGTCGAGAAGCTGCCGGAGGACGGCACGCTCGTCGTCGTCAGCCACGGCGGCACGATCCGCACCACGATCGGCCGGCTCCTCGGCCTCGACCCGCACCACTGGGAGAGCCTCGGCGGTCTGTCCAACTGCTGCTGGTCCGTCCTGGGGGAGGGCGCGCGGGGCTGGCGCCTGCTGGAGCACAACGCCGGCACGCTCCCCGAGCCGGTCCTCGGCGACGACGACTGACCCGGATTTCACTTTCGGGCAGGTGACAGGCTAAAGTTCTTCTTGTTCGCAGCGCGGAGCGCGAAGAACACGAGGGGCTATAGCTCAGTTGGTAGAGCGCTTGCATGGCATGCAAGAGGTCAGGAGTTCAATTCTCCTTAGCTCCACAGTCAGGAATCCCGTCCCCGTCAGGGGGCGGGATTTCTTCGTACGGACCCCCGTCCTCCGCCCTTCCCCGGATCTGTCCCGGTCCGTCCCGGAGCCTCCCCGGACCGGTCGCCGAACGCCGCTGCCGCCCCGCCGGGGCCATGGCAGAATCGGACCGCCGGAGGGGGCTACGGACCGGACGGGAGGGAGTGCGCGATGGCCGCCAGCAGAATCGAGGAACCCGCCGCCCGGCTCGTCACCCCGCAGGCGCGCACCGGCATCCTCTGCCCCGCCTGCGGCTCCCCGGACGTCGCGCAGGTGCTCGGTGACAACGGCGGCGTGACCTACGTCTGCACGTCCTGCGGCCACAGCTGGAGCTGATCGATGGGTGCACACAGGCGGAAGTGCGACTGGTGCGGCAGTGGCACGCCGATCGTCCGCGACATGGAACCGGTCAACCCGAAGTACCAGTACTGGTGCGAGGAGTGCGCGCGGGCGCTGATCATAAAAGGCGACCCCATCGAGACCTACCGGGAACTCGAAGGGGAGCCGATCTACGGGCGCCTGCTCGACGAGCACTGCACCCTCAAGCGCTTCTACTCGTTCGCGACGGCCTGAGCCCGCTCCCCGGTCCGCCCGCCCGCGGGCTCCCGCTCCACGGACCGTCCCTCAGTGGGCTCCCGCTGCCCGGTCCGCCCGCCCGCAGTGTCCCGCTCCCCAAGCCCCGGCCCCGCGAGCGGCCCGCTCGGGGACCGCTGTTCCGCGAGCCGCAGCCCCTCAAGTCGCCCGCCGTCGGGCCGCGTCCGCGCCACCCACACGGCGAACACGCCCAACAGCGCCAAACCCAGCAGCGTGTAGAGGCCGGAGGCCAGCATCTGCCAGCCGTTCTGGTGCAGTTCGAGCCGTACCGGCGCCGGGGCGTGCGGCACCCACCACAGCGCGAACGAACCGAACACCAGCGCCGTGCCCGCCGTCCACGCGGGGTGGACGCGCGTGGCGAGCAGGACCAGCGCCGGCACGCACCACACCCAGTGGTGCGACCACGAGATCGGGCTCACCAGCAGCGCCGTCAGCGCGCACGCCAGCACCGCCACCGGCCGGTCGCCGCGCAGCGCCGCCAGGGCGGCCACGGACACCCCGGCGAAGCCCACCACGGCAGCCGCGACCAGCCACCACACCCCCGGGTCCATGGTGTGCAGCAGCCGCGCCAGCACTCCGCTGAGCGACTGGTTCGCGGTCTCCTCGGTGCGGCCGACCCGACCCGTCTCGAAGATCATCTCCGTCCAGAAGCGGCGCGAGTCGTACGGCAGGACCACGGCCGACGCGACCGTCACCACCAGGAACGCCGCCGTGGCCCGCGTGCCGCGGCGCAGCCACTCGTTCCGCCACGGCGCGAAGCCGTCCCCGCGCGCGCACAGGACGCCCACGACGAACAGCAGCACGACGAACAGGCCCGGTGTGAGTTTCACCGCAGTGGCGAAGCCGATTCCGATCCCGACCCAGCGGCTGTCCGCCCGCCGCGTGAGGTCCCACAGCACCGCGACCGCCATCAGCAGATTGATCTGCCCGTACCGGAAGGTCTGCCACACCGGCTCGCACCACACGAGCACGGCCGCCAGCCACAGTGCCGCCCCGGGCCGCGTCCAGAACGCCCCACCCCGCCGCAGCGCCTCCGGCCCGCGCGACACGACCAGCCGCAGCGACAGATGTGTCAGCGCGACCAGCAGCAGCAGATTCCCCAGCGTCGCGAGCGTCCGCATCTCGGGGACGCCGACCAGCGTCAGCGGGGTGAACAGCAGCGCGGCGAACGGCGGATACGTCATCGGCAGGTTCGCCGACGTGGCGCGCATCGCGTACAGGTCGCCGCCCGCCAGGGCGGTCTCCCCCTCGGCCCGGTACACCGACAGGTCGAGCATCGACACATGCGCGGCCCGTTGCGCCAGCCAGAAGGCGGCGAACGACAGCAGGCAGGTGCCCAGAGCTGCCAGCGGCAGGCTCCGGAGCCGGGTTCGGGCGGTCACGGTCGCGGTCACATGCGCCGACGCTACCCGCCCGGACGGCTCCCCGGACGGGGGTGTGGACAACCGATTTGGTGAATCACCGGGGGGACCGTGTAATGTTCTCTGTGTCGCCGCGAGGGAAGCCCGCAAGGGAAACCGAGCAGGGCGGCACACAGCAAGGGGCTATAGCTCAGTTGGTAGAGCGCTTGCATGGCATGCAAGAGGTCAGGAGTTCAATTCTCCTTAGCTCCACAGCCGGAAGAAGGCGGGCCATTCGATCGGATGGCCCGCCTTCCTCGTGTCCGGGCTCAACCCCGGCCGCTGCCCAGCGCCTTGCGGTTGGACGACGGCAGCGCCGGACGCTCCTTCGGTGCCCCCGCCTGCTCCAGGCGCAGCGCCAGCGCGGGACAGCGGCGTACGGCCCGCTGCGCGGCGCCCCGCAGATGCGTCGGCACGGACGCCTCGGCGAGCACCGGGAAGCCGTCCGCGCCCATGCGGATCAGCTCCGGCACGATGTCCGCGCACAGGCCGTGCCCCTGGCACAGCGTCCAGTCCACGGCCAGCCGCTCACCGCTCGGGATCGACTCCTCGGCGTTCTCGTAACCGGGCGCCGGCAGCGGCAGCACACCCGTCGTCGGGCGGCCGCACCCCCCGTCCAGCACATGCGCCGCGAGGTCGTCCGTGAAGGCCGACAGCGTCGACGAGAAGAAGCGGGCCGAGCCGTCCGGGTGCTTGCACGCGCCGCGGCCCTTCACGGCCTGCACGACCTCGCGCAGCGCCTCCAGAGCCGCCGGGCCTCCGCCGCCCAGCACGTCCGACAGGCCGCCCGCCGCCGCGGGCAGTCCCAGCCGGCACGGGCCGCACTGCCCGGCGGTCTCCGCGGCCAGCCAGTTCGCCACCCGCTGCGCCTCGCCGAGCGGGCAGGTCTCCGGGCCGATCGGGAGGATCGCCCCCGCGCCGAGGGAGCCGCCCACAGCGGCCATGGAAGCGCGTGAGACGACGGCGTTGTGGACGGCGGCCGAGTCGATCCAGTTGCCGTGGTAGCCGCCCGTCAGCACCCCCTGCGGCACCGGCGGCGCGCCTGCCAGCTGCAGCACGTACCGCAGCGGGACGCCCGTCGGCACCTCCACCACCATCGGCCTCGCCACGGCGCCGGACAGCGTCAGCAGCACCGTTCCCGGCTCGCCCTCCAGCCCCGCGTTGGCGTAGCGGGCGGAGCCGATCCGGGCGGCCACGGCGAGCTGCGCGAACGTCTCCGCGTTCGACAGCAGGGTCGGGGCACCGCCCACCCCCGTCTCCGACGCGCGCTCGCGGCGGCCCGGCGGCAGCGCGGGGCCGCCGCCGATGGCGCGGATCACCGACGACGCCTCGCCCGACACCATGCGCTCCGGTGTGCGGACCACCCGTGCCCGCAGCTGCTGTCCGCGCCGGTCCGACAGGCCGCGCTCGGCGAGCGCCGCGCGGATGGATATCTCCGTCGAGTTGCGGGTCACGGCCACGACCAGCGTGCGGGCGCCCAGCGCCTCCGCCGCCAGCAGGGCGCCGTCCAGGATGAGGTGCGGGGCGCGGTTCAGCAGGACCGTGTCCTTGCGGCAGGCGGGCTCGCCCTCGCTGCCGTTGACCACGACGACGGGCCGCACCCCGCGGCGTATCGCCGCCTCGGCGACGGCGCGCAGCTTCCGGGCGAAGGGGAAGCCCGCGCCGCCCCGGCCGCGCAGGGCTATCTCCTCGGCGAGCCTGGCCAGCCGCTCCCCGCCCATAGGTTCCAGCGGTCCGTGGACCTTCAGATGCATGCCGAGGTCCAGCCGCTCGGTCAGGTCGAAGCCCTGGGTGAGCTGGGGGAGGCCGACGACACGGACCTCGGGGACGTCGGGCAGAGGGGCGTTCACGGGCGGTCTCCTGCGGGTGCGGTCCACGGCTCGCCGGCGGGCGGACGGGCCGGGCCGGGCGTCGGTTCGGCGCCGGCGCCGTACGGGGCGTACGGGGCGGACGGCGGAGCGGGGTCGTAGGCGGGGGAGGGGGGCGGCGCGGTACCGGAAGGCGGCGACGGCGGCGCCGTGTCGTACGAGGTCGGCGGCTGGGTGTTCTCGTACGCGGACGGCGGTTCCGGGGCCCCCGGAGGCGGGGCGTAGGCGCTCGGTGCGGGCGAGGGGGCGGGAGGCGGCGGCGACGGGGTGGGCCAGTAGCCGGAGCGGACCGCCGTCTCGTCGGTGACGACCGGCAGCTCCTCCGTCATGGGCACCCGCTCGGCGAACGGCACCCGCCGGTCCGCGCCGGCCGCCGTACCGCCACCGCTGCCGGCCTCGCGGCCCAGCGACATGGCGCGGTACCCGGCGGACAGCCCGGTACCCGCGCCGGTCCGCCCGGGACGGTCCCCGGGAGGCGGCACCCGCGGGGAGGTCCCCGGTGCGCTGCGGCGCGGCGCCTCCCAGCGGGTCTCCTGGTCGTACGGGTGCGGGCGGGGCGCCTCGGCGGGGGCGTACGAGCCCGGCAGCGGCGCCGACGCGATGTTCCGGCGGCCGCGCCCGGGGCCCCTGCGGGGGCCGCCCAGCGAGGCGGCGCCCGCTCCGGCGACGGCGCCGTCCGCCATCGGCCCGAGCAGGTTCGCCACACGCTCGGCGAGGTCCCGCTGCAGCTGCGTCGGCAGCAGCCGTACGGACACGGCGGCGGCGACCGCCGCCAGCGACAGTCCGTACAGCACCACCACCCAGGAGGCGGCCGGGCGGCCCGCGTACAGGCCGTGGATGAGCGCCGCGCACCATGCCGGGTACGCGAGCATGTGCAGCGGGCGCCAGCGGGCGGCGATCGACCCGCGGCCCGCCAGGGTGCTGCGCAGCGCGCCGGTCGACGCGACGACGACCATCAGCAGGCCGGCGAGCGAACCGAAGCCGATGAGGCCGGCCGTGCCGGACACGCCGAGCCCGAACGGTATGAGGGCGCCGATGAGTTCGACGTGGCCCAGGGAGACCTTGACCGTGCCGTGCAACAGCAGGAAGCCGAGCGACGCGACGGCCGTCCCCCGGTGGACGGCCTGGGCGAGCAGCCGCTGGCGCGGCGTCAGCAGGAGGCGGTCCGTCGCGACCAGCGCCCAGGCGACGGACGCCGTCAGCGAGACCAGGGACAGAACACCGGTTCCGAAATCGAGGAACTCGCGGAAACCGTCGCTTCCGCCAATGGCCAGAAGGGGGAGGATCACCAGGGCGGCCACGTACAAGCCGCCCTGTACCGAACGGCTCAGGCCCGCCTTCTCGGCGGGGGAAGAACGGATCTTGCGATGAGGGGTCATGGGCGACTCCGAATGGTGCGGATGAGGTCCCGTTGGCGCATGCTATGGCCGCTCATACCGGTGAGTACGGCGTTTGAGCGTTTACTGAGACGACTGGCCGGCAACTGACCCGGGGGTTGCCCAGGAACGCGGCGATACGCCGAGTAACCGGGTACGCGCGCGTAGCGCGACGGTTACGCGACAGCCCGTGTCCGAAGGGCGGGACGCGCGATGCGCCCCACGGGGGCGCTGCTGTACCCTGACGCCATGCGTGCCGTACGCCTTCTGCTTAGCGAGCCGCGCTGATCAGTGCCGGCGGATGAGAAATCCGCTCGGAATCGGCGCGGCGTCCCCTCCTGTGCGAGGGGTTTTTTCATTTCGCCGTGCTGACGGAATCGGGGCGCGGTGGCGGCAGCGACGCAGAGACGATCGATGGAGCTTCAGAGGATCATGACGGAGACGAATTCGGCTGCCGAGACGGCGGCCCCGCATCGTTATACGGCGGCCATGGCGGCCGACATCGAGGCACGCTGGCAGGACTTCTGGGACGCCGAGGGCACGTACGCGGCGCCGAACCCGAGCGGCGACCTGGCGGGCGACCCGGAGCTGGCGGCCCGGCCCAAGAAGTTCATCATGGACATGTTCCCCTACCCGTCCGGTGCCGGACTGCACGTCGGCCACCCGCTGGGGTACATCGCCACCGACGTGTACGCCCGCTACCAGCGCATGACGGGCCACAACGTCCTGCACACGCTGGGCTTCGACGCCTTCGGCCTGCCCGCCGAGCAGTACGCCGTGCAGACCGGCACGCACCCGCGCGTGTCCACCGAGGCGAACATGGAGAACATGAAGTCCCAGCTGCGGCGGCTGGGCCTGGGCCACGACAAGCGCCGGTCGTTCGCCACGATCGACCCGGACTACTACAAGTGGACCCAGTGGATCTTCCTGCAGATCTTCAACGCCTGGTACGACGAGGACGCCGCGAAGGCCCGCCCGATCGCCGACCTGGTCGCCCAGTTCGAGAGCGGTGAGCGCGCCGTACCGGGCACCACGCGCGCGTGGAGCGAACTGAGCGCCGTCGAGCGGGCGGACGTGCTGAGCGGGTACCGCCTGGCGTACGCCTCCGACGCGCCGGTCAACTGGTGCCCCGGCCTGGGCACCGTCCTGGCCAACGAGGAGGTCACCGCCGACGGCCGTTCCGAGCGCGGCAACTACCCGGTCTTCAAGGCGAAGCTGCGCCAGTGGAACATGCGCATCACCGCCTACGCCGACCGCCTGCTGGAGGACCTGGACGCGCTGGACTGGCCCGAGGCCATCAAGCTGCAGCAGCGCAACTGGATCGGCCGCTCCGAGGGCGCCCGCGTCGACTTCCCCGTCGGCGACGACGCGATCACCGTCTTCACCACGCGCCCGGACACGCTGTTCGGCGCCACCTACATGGTCCTGGCCCCCGAGCACGACCTGGTCGACACGATCGTCCCGGACGCCTGGCCGGCCGGCACGCCCGCGCTGTGGACGGGCGGGCACGCCACCCCGGCGCTGGCCGTCGACGCCTACCGCAAGCAGGCCGCCTCCAAGTCCGACGTCGAGCGGCAGGCCGACGCCAAGGAGAAGACCGGCGTCTTCACCGGCGCCCACGCCGTCAACCCGGTCAGCGGCGAGCGCGTCCCCGTCTTCATCGCCGACTACGTGCTGATGGGCTACGGCACCGGCGCCATCATGGCCGTCCCGGCGCACGACAGCCGCGACTTCGCCTTCGCCCGCGCCTTCGACCTGCCGATGCGCTGCGTCGTCGAGCCGAGCGACGACCGCGGCACCGACCCGGCCACCTGGGACGACGCCTTCGACTCGTACGACGCCAGGATCATCGCGTCCAGCAACGACGACGTGTCCCTGGACGGCCTGGGCGTCGCGGAGGCCAAGGCGGAGATCACCCGCTGGCTGGAGTCCCGCGGCATCGGCGAGGGCACCGTCAACTTCCGCCTGCGCGACTGGCTGTTCAGCCGCCAGCGGTACTGGGGCGAGCCCTTCCCGATCGTCTACGACGAGGACGGCGTCGCCCACCCGCTGCCCGAGTCGATGCTGCCGCTGGAGCTGCCCGAGGTCGACGACTACGCGCCGCGCACCTTCGACCCGGACGACGCCGACACGCAGCCCGAGACGCCGCTGTCGCGCAACGAGGACTGGGTCAACGTCACCCTGGACCTGGGCGACGGCCCCAAGCGGTACCGCCGCGAGACCAACACCATGCCCAACTGGGCCGGTTCCTGCTGGTACGAGCTGCGCTACCTGGACCCGCACAACAGCGAGCGCCTGGTCGCCCCGGACATCGAGCAGTACTGGATGGGCCCGCGCGAGGGCATGCCGCACGGCGGCGTCGACCTGTACGTGGGCGGCGCCGAACACGCCGTGCTGCACCTGCTGTACGCCCGCTTCTGGTCGAAGGTCCTGTACGACCTGGGCCACGTCTCGTCCGCCGAGCCGTTCCACCGGCTGTTCAACCAGGGCATGATCCAGGCGTACGTGTACCGCGACGCGCGCGGCATCGCCGTCCCGGCCGCCGAGGTCGAGGAGCGCGACGGTGCCTTCTGGTACCAGGGCGAGAAGGTCAGCCGCGTCCTGGGCAAGATGGGCAAGTCCCTGAAGAACGCCGTCACCCCGGACGAGATCTGCGCCGAGTACGGCGCCGACACGCTGCGCCTGTACGAGATGGCGATGGGCCCCCTGGACGTGTCCCGCCCCTGGGACACCCGCGCGGTCGTCGGCCAGTACCGGCTGTTGCAGCGGCTGTGGCGCAACATCGTCGACGAGTCGACCGGCGAGGTCACCGTCGTCGACGCCGAGCCGGACGAGGACACGCTGCGCGCCCTGCACAAGGCCATCGACGGTGTCTCCCAGGACATGGCCGCGATGCGCTTCAACACGGCCATCGCCAAGATCACCGAGCTGAACAACCACCTGACCAAGTCCGGTGGCGCGGTGTCCCGGTCGGTCGCCGAGCGGCTGGTGCTGCTGGTCGCCCCGCTGGCCCCGCACATCGCCGAGGAGCTGTGGCACAAGCTGGGCCACACCGAGTCGGTCGTCCACCAGGACTTCCCGGTCGCCGACCCGGCGTACGTCGTGGACGAGACCGTGACGTGCGTCGTGCAGATCAAGGGCAAGGTCAAGGCCCGCCTGGAGGTCTCCCCGTCCATCACGGACGCGGAGCTGGAGGCGCTGGCCCTGGCCGACCCGGCGGTCGTCGCGGCCCTGGGCGGCGCCGGCATCCGCAAGGTCATCGCCCGCGCGCCGAAGCTGGTGAACATCGTCCCGGCCTGACCGGCCGGGGGGCGGCGGCCCATGACGCCGTCCCTGATTCGTCCCCTGGGGGCAGGTTGGGGGTTCCCCGGAACCCGCAACCTGCCCCCGGGCGTTTACCGTGGAGAGAACACACCACGACGAGGGGACTCCATGACAGCCGCGATCGTGATCCTGGCGCTGCTACTCGTCGCCTTCCTCACGCTCGGCGTGTACGTCGGCGTCAAAGCGGTCAAGGCAGCCAAGCGCGGCGTCGACCGCACCCTCACCCAGGCCCGGCGCACCGTCGAGGACACCACGCTCCGCGCCAAGAGCTACGGCCAGGGAGGCGTCGCCGGTGAGCTGGCTCAGCTGCGGCTGACCCTGCGCACCTCCATGCGGGCCACCCAGGAGGCCCTGGAGGCCGGCGCCCCGGAGGACGCCTCGCTGCAGGAGTCGCTGGAGCTGTTCCGGCGGCTCAGCGCCCACGGGCACGAGCTGGACGAGGAGCTCAAGCGCCTGGAGCGGGACCCCGACAAGGCCACGGTCGCCGGCCGGCTGGACGACCTGCGGGAGCGCACACGGCGGATCACGGACTCCGCCGACTCGCTGCGCTGGGCGGCCAGGGACCGGGCGCAGCGGTTCGCGCAGGACGACCTCGACGTGCTCAGCGCGCAGATCGACGTGGAGGCCGGGGCCCTGCGCCACTGGTCGGAGCCCGACAGCCCCGAGCCCGCCGACCGGGGCGCCCGCGAGGCGTCGGCGCCGCCCGCCTCGCCCGCGCAGGGACGCCCCGCCGCCGAGTCCGCGGCGTCGTCCCACGACCGTACGCAGGTGTCCTGGCCGGAGTCGTCCGCCGGGCAGGCGCCCACGCAGGTCTGGCCCACCGACGCCGAGGCCGGCGCGGACGCGGACGCCGCGCAGGACGCCCAGCGGCCCGCCGACGGCGCCCGCCCCGCCATCACCGCGCGGGACCCGCGGCTGGGCACGGCCTACCCGTGGCAGAAGACGGCGCGGCCGGAGACCACCAACTGACGGACTGAGCGCGACGCCAGGGGACTGGCGGCCCGGCCGGGGCGTGTGGAGCGCAGTCCGGCCGGGTGCGCGGGGAGCCGCCGACCGGGTGCGGGCGGGAGCCGCCGGCCTGGTGGGGCGGGAGTTGCCGGCCGCCGTGCCGGTGGGAGTCGACGGGCCGGTTCGGCGGGAGTCGCCAGGCCGGGGTGGAGGGAGCCGACGGCTGGGGTGCCGGGTTGTGGGCCAGGGTCGGCCAGGCGTCGTGCGGCTGCTGGTCTCCGGCGCGCCCGCACCGTCGTGGTGGCGCTGACCTGGGGTGAAGGGGCCCGGGCTGCCCTCGGGGGCCGCCTGCGGGTAACCTCCCGGTCATGTCCCGCCATGTCGCGATCGTCACTGATTCCACGGCCTATCTGCCGCCGCAGACGATGGAGCGGCACGGTATCAGCGCGGTACCGCTGACGGTGGTGCTGGGCGACCGGGCCCTGGAGGAGGGCACGGAGATCTCGGCCCGTTCCCTCGCCCAGGCCCTGCAGAAGCGCCGCTCCGTCACCACCTCGCGCCCCAGCCCCGAGATGTTCGCCGCGCGCTACCGGGAGATCGCGGAAGGCGGGGCCACCGGGATCGTCTCGCTGCATCTGTCGGCCGAGCTGTCCGGCACGTACGAGGCCGCGCTGCTGGCGGCCCGTGAGGCGCCCGTACCGGTGCGGGTCGTGGACACCGGCATGATCGCCATGGCGCTGGGCTTCTGCGCGGTCGCGGCGGCCGAGGCCGCGCAGGCCGGCTGCGGACTGGACGAAGTCGTGGCGACCGCCGAGAAGCGCGCCTCCGGCACCTCCGCGTACTTCTACGTCGACACGCTCGACTACCTCCGGCGGGGCGGGCGCATCGGGGCGGCCCGCGCCCTCCTCGGCTCGGCCCTCGCGGTGAAGCCCCTGCTGGAGCTGAGCGGTGGGCGCATCGAACCGAGGGAGAAGGTGCGCACCGCGTCCAAGGCCATCGCCAGGCTTGAGGAGATCGCCGTCGAGCGTGCGGGCCGGGCGCCTGTCGACATCGCCGTGCACCATCTCGCCGCCGCCGAACGGGCGGAGACACTCGCCGGGCACCTGCGCGACCGGGTCCCGGGATTGGCCGACCTGCACGTCAGCGAGGTCGGCGCGGTGATCGGCGCGCACACGGGGCCGGGGCTTCTCGGAGTGGTCGTCTCGCAGCGCTGACACCGGCCGTTTCACCCTTCCGGGTGACTGAGTTTTCCACAACTGCCCGGTCATCCACGGAAGTCGGCGGGGCTCACCGGAATCGCACGGATGTGTCTACCGTCGACTCCATGACGACACGAACACACTCCGTGACCGGTGCCGCGCTGGACTCGCCCCGCGAGCCGCGCGTCTCCGACGCATCCCGCGAGTTCCGCCCGGCCGGCACGCCACATGTACAGGACGCACCCGGCGCATCCGGCGGGCCCGACAGGGCCGACGCATCCCGTGCTTCCACCGCAGCGGGCGCGGCCTTCACCCCCGGCGCGCCACCTGCGTCGTCCCTGGCCTCCCACCCGCCCCTCGGGACGCGGCGGCCCGCCGCGACCAGTGGACCGGGCCGGGCGCGGGGCTCGGACAGCCGCTCCCGTGGCCGCGCGGCGGGAAGGGGCCGAGGCCGGCACCGCGCGGGCGACCGCGCGGCCCCGGGCGCGGTGCCACCCGCGTCCGTGCTCAGGAGCAGGGCGGACGCGCTTCTGGCGGGCACCGACCCGCCGCCGCACGTGCCTCTCGTGCCACCGGCGCCTCCGGAGGCTTGCGCGCCGGGGCGCGTGACCTCGCCGGCCGAGCCGGGCCTGCGGGCCCGTGAGCGGTGGAAGTCCGCCTTGCGCGACCGGTTACCCGTATGGGTGCAGGTGCGGTGCGGGCTCGAACGCCGGACACTCGGAGCGCTGGCGGTGGTCCTCGTCGTGGGCGCGGTGGTCGCCGGGCGCTACTTCTGGGCCGGCCGCCCCGAGACCGTGCACGCCCCGGAAGTGGTCGGGCGGGCCGCGACCACGGTGACCGCCCCCGCGGAACCGCCACAGCCGGCCGCCGTCCCGCAGGCCGCCGCCCCCGCTGCCGCAGCCCCGCCGGGGCCGCCGGGTGCACCATCGGCCGCGGGCACGGCGCCGTCCGTCGTCGTGGTCGACGTGAGCGGCAAGGTGCGGCGTCCGGGGGTGCTGCGACTCCCCATGGGCGCCAGAGTGGTGGACGCCCTCCAGGCGGCGGGCGGAGTCCCGCCCGGCACGGACACGTCCGGGCTCAACCGGGCCCGCGTCCTCGTGGACGGCGAACACGTCCTGGTCGGCGTCCCGGCCGCCGCCGCACCGCCCGGCGCCCTGCCCGTGGCGGCCCCGCAGGGGTCCGCCGGCAGCGGGCAGGCGGAGGGACCGGTCAGTCTGAACACCGCCACCGTCGAGCAGTTGGACACGCTGCCCGGTGTGGGACCGGTCCTTGCCCGCCACATCGTCGAGCACCGCACCCGGCACGGCGGTTTCCGATCGGTCGAGGAACTGCGGGAAGTGCGCGGCATCGGCGCCCGCCGCTTCGCCGACCTCCGTCCCCGCGTACGGCTGTGACGCCGCGTCACACAGTCCCGTCCGCTCCGGGCGCGGCGGCCGGCGACTCGACGACGAACAGACCGCGGGAGTCGCGGATGCGCGGCAGCGCGAGCGACAGGGCGCGGTCGACCGGGCACGGCGGGCTCCCCGATTCGCCAGCCGGAGCCGGCGGGATGCCGGCCGAGGCCGACGGGGTACCAGGCGAGTCCGAGGCGCCCCCGGTCCTGGTCGACGGGCTGCTGGTCGGAGCCGACGGGGCGTTGGACGGAGCCAGGGGGACGCCGGACGGAGCCAGGGGCACGCCAGGCGTGGCCGACGGGGCGCCAGCCATGGCCGACGGGTCGCCCGGCAGTCCGCCCGACGCCGCCCGCGGGCGGCGGGAAGGGCCGGCGGATCTGCGGCTGGTGGCCCCCGCGCTGGCGGCGTGGGCTGCGGCGGCGGTCGCCCTGGGCCTGCCGGGTTGGTGGACGCTGACCGGCACGGTCCTCTGCGCGATCGGGGCGGCCGCCCTCCTCGCGGCCGGACGCCGGCACCGCTCACGGCCCGGCCCCCGCGGACCGTGGCGGGGGAACGCCACCGCGTGCGCCGCCGTACTGCTCTGCACCGCCGCCGGCGCGACCTCGGCCGGACTCCACGGGGCGGACCTGCGGCGCGGGCCGGTGCCCGCGCTGGCGGGAGAGCACGCGACGGTCACCGCCGAGGTGATCGTCCGCTCCGACCCGCGGCGCGTCGTCCCGAAAGTGCGGGGCAACCGGTCCATGCCGGCGTCCGTCGTCCTGAACGCCGAGGTGGCACGGGTGACGGCCCCCGACGGGACAACCTCGCGGGTGCGCACGCCGGTGCTGGTGATGGCACGGCCGGGGAAGACCGGCCGGTACGGCGACGCCTGGCTGCGGCTCCTGCCGTCCACCCGACTGCAGCTGACCGGGCGGCTCTCACCGCCACGGGACCGCGGAGACCCGTTCGCCGCCGTGCTGTACGCCGACACGGGGCCGCCGCGGATCACCGGACCGCCGAGCCGCCTGCAGCGTACGGCCGGGCATCTGCGCGCCGGCCTGCGGGAGGCCACCGACGCACTACCCCCGGACGCAAGATCGTTGCTGCCCGGCCTCGTCGTCGGCGACACGTCCCGCATCCCGGAGGACCTGCAGAACGCCTTCGAGGCGACGGACCTGACGCATCTGCTGGCCGTCTCGGGCAGCAACCTCACCATCGTGCTGCTCCTGCTGATCGGTCCGGCGGGCAGGGCGTCCAGCGCGGAACGCGACGGGCTGGCACCCAAGCTCGGTGTCTCGCTGCGGACGACGGCGCTGCTGGGCGGAGGACTGACGCTGGCGTTCGTCGTGGTGTGCCGGCCGGAGCCGAGCGTGCTGCGGGCCGCCGCGTGCGGGCTGATCACCCTCCTGGCGATCGCGACCGGGCGCCGCCGGTCGCTGATCCCGGCACTGGCCGGGGCCGTGCTGCTGCTGGTGCTGTACGAACCGTGGCTGGCCCGCAGTTACGGCTTCCTGCTCTCCGTCCTGGCGACCGGCGCGCTCCTGACGATCGCCCCGCCCTGGAGCGCCGCACTCCGGGCGCGCCGGTGCCCGCCGAGGATGGCCGAGGCCCTGGCGGCCGCGGCGGCGGCGCAGGCGGTGTGCGCGCCGGTGGTGGCGGTGTTCGCGGCGCGGGTGAGCCTGGTGGCGATCCCGTGCAACCTCTTCGCCGAGCTGGCGGTGGCGCCCGCGACGGTACTGGGCTTCGCCGCGCTGGCGGCGGCGCCGTGGGCCATGCCCGTCGCGCGGGTGCTCGCGGAGTGCGCCGCGTGGCCCGCCGGATGGGTGGCTTCCGTCGCGAGGGCCGGGGCGTCGCTGCCCGGGGCCCAGGTGGAGTGGCCGGGCGGATGGTGGGGCGGGCTGGCGCTGGCCGCCGCGACCGGGGTGCTGCTGCTGGCCGTGTGGCGGCTTCCGTACCGACGGTGGCTGGCCGCCGTGTGCGCCGGGGCACTGCTGGTCGCCGTCGTACGGCCGGTGCCGCTGGTGCGGGTGGTCACCGGCTGGCCGCCGCCCGGGTGGGTGTTCGCCCTGTGCGATGTGGGCCAGGGCGACGCGACCGCGCTCGCCGCCGGGGACGGCACGGCCGTCGTGGTCGACGCGGGCCCCGACCCGGAGCCGGTGGACCGGTGCCTGCGGGACCTGGGCGTCCGCCGGGTGCCGCTGGTGCTGCTCACCCACTTCCACGCCGACCATGTCGCCGGGCTGCCGGGTGTGCTGCGCGGCCGGTCGGTGGGCGTGATCCAGACGACCGGGCTCCTCGATCCGCCGGGGCAGGCCGCGTTCGTGCACCGCACGGCCGCCGCCGCCCGTGTCCCGGTCGTCCACGCGGCGCCGGGGGAGCGGCGCCGTACCGGGCCGCTCGACTGGCAGGTGCTGTGGCCGGCGCCCGGTGCCGGCTTCGTCCCCGAGGGCGCCAACGACGCGAGCGTCTCCCTCCTGGTCCACACCCGGAGCGGGGTGACCCTGCTACTCCTCGGTGATCTCGAACCGCCGTCGCAGCGGGGGCTCTCCAGGGCGCACCCGGCGCTGCCGAGGGTGGACGTGATGAAGGTCGCCCATCACGGCTCGGCGCACCAGGACCCCGAGCTGCTCGGCAGGGCACGGCCACGGCTCGCGCTCGTGTCGGCGGGGCGTGACAACCCGTACGGCCATCCGTCACCCCGTACGCTCGACGCGCTGCGGGAGGCGGGCGCGGCGGTGCTGCGCACCGACCGGGACGGCGCCATCGCCGTGACCGGCTCCGGCGCGGATCTGCGGGCGGTCACCCGGGGCCCGCCGTAGGGGCGCCCGTCGTAGGGCGGGGCGGTGAGGGGCCCCGGCGTTCCGTGGCGGTTCAGACCAGCCAGGTCCCGTCGCGCATGAGGAGCCGGTCGGGCAGTTCCTCCACCTCGCGCCACGCCTTCACCGTCCGGGGCGTCACCCGCAGGTAGATCCACTGTTCGCGGTCACGCGGGTCCCATCCCAGCTTGGCGGCGAACGCGTCGGCCGACGCGCCCGGCAGGTCGCGGCCCTCGATCGCCTCGGCGACGCCGTCCACCAGCACCACATCGCGGGTGTGGCCGAGGCTCAGCCGGACGCGGCCGCGCGGGGTGAGATTGCGGGCGGTGGGAGTGGCCCGCCGCGTCGACATCAGGAGGGTGCCGTCGTCCCAGACGAACGACAGCGGTACGAGGAGGGGTTCGCCGGCGGCGGAGGCGGTCGCCACCCACACGTCCTCGTCGTTCTCCAGCCGTCGCAGGGCATCCCGCTTGCGCTGTTCCCGGTCGCGGACCGGCTCATCGATGATCATGGCCGCACGCTACGGGCCCGGCCGGCGCCGCGCCTCGGGCATCGGGAGGAGGACCGGAGGAGGAGAGGGGAAGTAGACCGACCTGGAGGTTCGCCGTTCGGGAGGGGGTTGAAGAATGGTGCCGTGAACGCAGTGAACGAAGAGAACCGCACCGGCGACGTCAGGCACGTGCTCGTCCTGCCCGACCGGGACGCGGCCGAGGAGGCGGCGGAGGCGCTGGCCGACCGCTACGAGCTGGACGAGGAGCCCCAGCTGGTGCGTGACGCCCTCGCGGGCGAGGACGACGCCGAGGACGCCCAGTGGCTCCTGGTGATCGAGGACCCGGACGCCCGCCTGTCCGCGGCCGAACTGGACGACTTCGCCGCCGAGTGGGACGGCTGGCGCGAGGAGCCCTGACCGCCCCGGCCGAGCGGGCCCCGAGGCCGACGGGCGGCGTGGTGCCGTGACCTCGCGGCGACGCGCCTGGCGCGAGGGCGGCCCCGCTCGGTCGTGCGCGGACCGGTCGGGCACGCCGTCACCGTGGTGGCCGCGCCCAGCGTCCCGGGCCGGGGCGGTGCCCGCCCGCCTCTGTGCCGCCGGTTCCAGTGCTGGGTGCCGCTGTCGGGGCCCGGGCCGGGGCGGGGGCACGAGTTACGGGTATGGGGCGGGCATGCGGCGCGGCCGGGTGTCGGTGGGGCGTGGGATGCTGGTGGCGATGGCTGCCAAGAACTCGACCGACGACCCGCTCGCCCCCGTCACGCTCGCCGTGGGCCAGGAGGACCTGCTCCTGGACCGCGCCGTCCAGCAGGTGGTGGCCGCGGCGCGGGCGGCGGACGCCGACACGGACGTACGCGACCTGACCGCCGACCAGCTCCAGCCGGGGAGCCTCGCGGAGCTGACGAGCCCGTCACTGTTCGCCGAGCGCAAGGTCCTGATCGTGCGCAACGCCCAGGACCTGTCGGCGGACACGATCAAGGACGTCAAGGCGTACATCGCCGCCCCCGTGGGGGAGATCAGCCTCGTCCTCCTGCACCCGGGCGGCGCCAAGGGCAAGGGCCTGCTCGACGCGGCCCGCAAGGCCAAGGCGCGTGAGGTGGCGTGTCCCAAGACCACCAAGCCCGCGGAGCGCCTGACGTTCGTGCGCCAGGAGTTCCGGGCGCTGGGCCGCTCCGCCACGCCGGAGGCGTGCCAGGCGCTCGTGGACGCGATCGGCAGCGACCTCCGGGAGCTCGCGAGCGCTGTTTCGCAGCTCACCGCGGACGTCGAGGGGACGATCGACGAGTCCGTCGTCGCCCGCTACTACACGGGCCGTGCCGAGGCGTCGAGCTTCAATGTCGCCGACCGCGCCGTCGAGGGCCGGGCCGCCGAGGCGCTGGAGGCACTGCGCTGGTCCCTCGCGACCGGGGTGGCCCCCGTGCTGATCACCAGCGCCCTGGCGCAGGGCGTACGGGCCATCGGCAAGCTGTCCGCCGCGCGCGGCGGCCGCCCCGCCGACCTGGCCCGCGAGCTGGGCATGCCGCCGTGGAAGATCGACCGGGTACGGCAGCAGATGCGGGGCTGGACGCCCGACGGGGTGGCCGCGGCGCTGCGCGCCGTCGCGGAGGCCGACGCGGGCGTCAAGGGCGGCGGCGACGACCCCGAGTACGCCTTGGAGAAGGCCGTGGTCACCATCGCCCGCGCCGCCCGCTCCCGCCGCTGAGGGCTCCGGCCGGGCGCCCACCGTGGGCAGTCCGTCCCTTGCGGTCCTCGCCGGCCGCCTGGGCAGCGCCGCGCAGGCCCGCCGCGCGGCTCACGCCCGCGCCCGCGCCGCCCCCGGCGCCCCACCGCCCTGTCCCGCCCGTAGCTGACAGGCCCCAGCAGCCCCCTGGCCAGGACCCGTCCCCGCCCTCAGCAGCCCCCGGCCAGGACCCGCTCCCAACAGCCCCCAACCGAGGCAGCAGCCCACCGCAACCGCGGCAGGCCGGCCCCCAGCACCCCAGCACCTGCGACAACCTCCGACAACCCCGACACCCCCGGGCATGCCGAAGGCCCCGGGCCGTCTGGGGAAAGACGGGGGCCGGGGCCTTCGGGACGTTCGCTGTGAGCCCGTACCCGCGTGGCGAACGCAGGCCGCGTACGGGCTCGGGGGTGCCGGGCGGGAGCGTGGTTGAGAGGGCCCGCTGGGTCCCTCCCGGCGATCAAGTCGTCCGGTCCCTCACCCCGAGGCGTCAAGCCGCAGGGGTCGGGCCGGTTCCGGGAACGGGGTTCCCGGGACTACAGGAGCTCAGCCCTGCAGGGCGGCCAGCTTGGACGCCAGCGCCGACTTCTTGTTGGCGGCGGCGTTCTTGTGGATGACGCCCTTGGAGACGGCCTTGTCCAGCTTGCGGGACGCCTCGCGAGTGGCCAGGGTGGCCTTCTCGACGTCGCCGGAGGCGGCGGCCTCACGGGCCTTGCGGATCGCGGTCTTGAGCGAGGACTTGACGGCCTTGTTGCGCAGGCGCGCCTTCTCGTTCGTCTTGTTCCGCTTGATCTGGGACTTGATGTTCGCCACGAATGAGCCTTTTCAGGTTCGTAAGGATTTCTCGATGTGTGCCACGCTGCTGAGAGGGCCACGAGACACAGCTGCCCAGGTTACCAGCAGCGCTTCGAGCGGCCCAAACCGAGCGCCCGTCCCCGTCCGTGGGACCATGGAACCTACGTACTCGATCCGACGTCGACCCGAGCAGAGACACCGGCGTACGCCCGGGCGTCTCGAGAATCAGGACCCTGCGTGCCCGCGACCCCTACCCACGTGCCCGAGCCGAGCCGTACCGACCCGGCACTGATCCGCAACTTCTGCATCATCGCGCACATCGACCACGGCAAGTCGACCCTTGCCGACCGGATGCTCCAGCTGACCGGCGTGGTCGAGCAGCGGCAGATGCGCGCTCAGTATCTCGACCGCATGGACATCGAGCGCGAGCGCGGCATCACCATCAAGTCCCAGGCCGTCCGGCTGCCCTGGGCGCCCACCGAGGGTGAGCAGCAGGGCAGGACTCACATCCTCAACATGATCGACACCCCCGGCCACGTGGACTTCACGTACGAGGTGTCGCGCTCCCTCGCCGCGTGCGAGGGCACGATCCTCCTCGTCGACGCGGCCCAGGGCATCGAGGCGCAGACCCTCGCCAACCTGTACCTGGCCATGGAGAACGACCTCACCATCGTGCCGGTCCTCAACAAGATCGACCTCCCGGCCGCCCAGCCGGAGAAGTTCGCCGAGGAGCTGGCGAACCTGGTCGGCTGCCAGCCCGAGGACGTCATGCGCGTCTCGGCGAAGACCGGCCTCGGCGTGGAGGCGCTCCTCGACCGCGTCGTCAAGGACGTCCCGGCGCCCGTCGGCGTCGCCGACGCCCCCGCCCGCGCGATGATCTTCGACTCGGTCTACGACTCGTACCGCGGTGTCGTCACCTATGTGCGTGTCGTGGACGGCCAGCTCAACAAGCGCGAGCGCATCCGCATGATGTCGACCGGCGCCACCCACGAGCTGCTGGAGATCGGCACCAACTCGCCCGAGATGCTCGCCGCCGACGGCCTCGGCGTCGGCGAGGTGGGTTACCTGATCACCGGTGTGAAGGACGTCCGCCAGTCCAAGGTCGGTGACACGATCACCAGCCAGGCCAAGGGCGCCCAGGAGGCGCTCGGCGGCTACAAGGACCCCAAGCCGATGGTGTTCTCCGGCCTCTACCCGCTGGACGGCTCGGACTACCCGGAGCTGCGCGACGCGCTCGACAAGCTCCAGCTCAACGACGCCGCCCTGGTGTACGAGCCGGAGACCTCCGCGGCCCTCGGCTTCGGTTTCCGCGTGGGCTTCCTCGGCCTGCTCCACCTGGACGTGATCCGCGAGCGGCTGGAGCGCGAGTTCGGCCTCGACCTGATCGCCACCGCGCCGAACGTGGTGTACCGGGTCGTGATGGAGGACGGCAGCGAGCACACCGTCACCAACCCGAGCGAGTTCCCCGAGGGCAAGATCAGCGAGGTGTACGAGCCGGTCGTGCGCGCCACGATCCTCGCGCCGTCCGAGTTCATCGGCTCGATCATGGAGCTGTGCCAGACCCGTCGCGGCACCCTCCTCGGCATGGACTACCTGTCCGAGGACCGCGTCGAGATCCGCTACACGCTGCCGCTCGCGGAGATCGTCTTCGACTTCTTCGACCAGTTGAAGTCCAAGACCCGCGGCTACGCGTCCCTCGACTACGAGCCCACCGGCGAGCAGAGCAGCTCCCTGGTCAAGGTGGACATCCTGCTCCACGGCGACAAGGTGGACGCCTTCTCCGCGATCACCCACCGGGACCAGGCGTACGCGTACGGCGTGCGGCTCGTCGCCAAGCTGAAGGAGCTCATCCCGAGGCAGGCCTTCGAGGTGCCCGTCCAGGCGGCGATCGGCTCCCGAGTGATCGCCCGCGAGACGATCCGCGCCATCCGCAAGGACGTCCTCGCCAAGTGCTACGGCGGTGACATCTCCCGTAAGCGGAAGCTGCTGGAGAAGCAGAAGGAAGGCAAGAAGCGGATGAAGATGGTCGGCTCCGTGGAGGTCCCGCAGGAGGCCTTCATCGCGGTGCTGTCCAGCGACGAGTCCGCGGGCAAGGGCAAGAAGTAGCCCGCGCCCACCGGCCCGTGACGCCCCGCGCCGACCGCCCGTGAGCGGCCCCGGCCCACCGCCCACAGGCGGCGGTGGGCCGCTGCGCGCGGCGGTGGTCCGGTTCCCGGAGGCGCCCGTTCGGATGACGGACGGGCGCCTCCGCCTTTTCACGGACGTCCCACAGTCGTTATGAACCGGGTATGAATCACGCGTCCACATCCCCTTACGCAGCGGACGGCTGCGCTCTACCCTGATCCCGCTCGGTGGTTACTCGCGAGTTAAACAACCAGCCGTTGACCCGCTTTTCCCGCAGCAGTGAAGTGCCCGCACGCCCCGCGTGCGGCATCTGCCAGGCCCGCCGGAGGACGCCGTGAGCGACACGAAGACCCAGATCGAGAACCGTCCGCCCTCCGTGGCGAGCCTCTTCCTCGAGCGGGTGGCGAAGACCCCGGACGCGGAGGCGTACCGCTATCCCGTGCCGTCCGCCACGGGGCAGGGGCCGGACGAGTGGCGGTCGCTCAGCTGGGCCCAGGCCGCCGAGCGCGTGTACGCGATCGCCGCCGGCCTGATCGAGCTGGGCGTACGGCCCGAGGAGCGCGTCGCCCTCGCCTCCACCACCCGCGTCGAGTGGATCCTGTGCGACCTGGGCGTCATGTGCGCCGGGGCGGCCACCACGACCGTGTACCCGCAGACCAACGCCGAGGAGTCCGCGTACATCCTCGCCGACTCCGAGAGCCGCGTCCTGATCGCGGAGGACGCCGCACAGCTCGCCAAGGCCCGTGAGCGCCGCGCCGACCTGCCGGAACTCCACCATGTCGTCGTCATCGACCCCGCGGCCGCCGAGCCCGCCGAGGGCGACCCGGAGGGCTGGGTCGTGTCCCTCGCCGCCCTGGAGGAGCGCGGCCGGGCCCACCTGGAGAAGCACCCCGAGGCGGTACGGGAGCGGGTCTCGGCCATCACCGCCGACCAGCTCGCCACGCTCATCTACACCTCCGGCACCACCGGCCGCCCCAAGGGCGTGCGCCTCCCGCACGACAACTGGTCCTACATGGCGAAGGCCATCGCCGCGACGGGCCTGATCCGCGAGGACGACGTGCAGTACCTGTGGCTGCCGCTCGCACACGTCTTCGGCAAGGTGCTGACCTCCGGCCAGATCGAGGCCGGCCACGTCACCGCCGTCGACGGCCGCATCGACAAGATCATCGAGAATCTGCCGGTCGTCCAGCCCACCTACATGGCGGCCGTCCCGCGCATCTTCGAGAAGGTCTACAACGGCGTCGCCGCCAAGGCTCGGGCCGGCGGCCCCGCCAAGTACAAGATCTTCCAGTGGGCGGCCGGCGTCGCCCGCGACTACGCCAAGGCCAGCCAGGACAGCTTCCGCCGCACCGGCCAGGCCAAGGCGCCGCTCGGCCTCACCGCGAAGCACAAGGTCGCCGACGCGCTCGTGTACTCCAAGCTCCGCGCCGCGTTCGGCGGGCGGCTGCGCGCCGCGATCTCCGGCTCCGTCGCGCTCGCCCCGGAGATCGGCTACTTCTTCTCCGGCGCGGGCATCCACATCCTGGAGGGGTACGGCCTGACGGAGTCGTCCGCCGCGTCGTTCGTCAACCCCGGCGAGGCGTACCGCACCGGCACGGTCGGCAAGCCGCTGCCCGGCTGCGAGGTGCGCATCGCCGACGACGGCGAGGTCCTGCTGCGCGGCCCCGGCATCATGGAGGGCTACCACAAGCTGCCCGAGAAGACCGCCGAGGTGCTGGAGCCGGACGGCTGGTTCCACACCGGTGACATCGGCGAGCTGTCCTCCGACGGCTATCTGAAGATCACCGACCGGAAGAAGGACCTCTTCAAGACGTCCGGCGGCAAGTACATCGCGCCGAGCGAGATCGAGGGCCACTTCAAGGCGCTGTGCCCGTTCGTCTCCAACATCGTCGTCCTCGGCGCCGACCGGAACTACTGCAGCGCCCTCATCGCCCTCGACGAGGCGGCGCTCCAGGGCTGGGCGCAGGAGCACGGCCTCGGCGGGCGCGCGTACGCCGAGCTGGTCGCCACCCAGCAGGTCAAGGACATGGTCCAGGGGTACGTGGACCGGCTCAACGAGGGCCTGCAGCGCTGGCAGACGATCAAGAAGTTCCGGCTGCTGCCGCGCGACCTCGACGTCGAGCACGGCGAGCTGACCCCGAGCCTCAAGCTGAAGCGGCCCGTGGTGGAGCGGGAGTACCGGCACCTCATCGACGAGATGTACGAGGGCGCCCGCGAGGCCTGACGCCCGCCGGGCCGCACGTCCGTCACCGCCGCCGCGCCGCGTACCGGCGGCGGTGACGGACAATGGACCCCATGCCTTCCGTACTGCCCGATGGTGAGCCCGTGCCCGAGGACGGGTCCCTGCCCCCGTCCGCCCTCGAAGGGCGCGCGGAGCGGCCGCTCGGGTTCTATCTGCACGTGCCGTACTGCGCGACCCGCTGCGGCTACTGCGACTTCAACACGTACACCGCCACCGAGCTGCGCGGCTCCGGCGGCGTCCTCGCCTCCCGCGACAACTACGCGGCGACCCTCGCCGACGAGGTGCGCCTCGCCCGCAAGGTCCTCGGCGACGACCCCCGGCCCGTGCGGACCGTCTTCGTCGGCGGCGGCACGCCCACGCTGCTCGCCGCGGGCGACCTGGTGCGGATGCTCGGCGCGATCCGCGACGAGTTCGGCCTCGCGGACGACGCCGAGATCACCACGGAGGCCAATCCGGAGTCCGTCGACCCGGCGTACCTGGCCGCGCTCCGCGAGGGCGGCTTCAACCGGATCTCCTTCGGCATGCAGAGCGCCCGGCAGCACGTCCTGAAGGTCCTCGACCGCACCCACACGCCCGGCCGCCCCGAGGCGTGCGTGGCCGAGGCCCGCGCCGCCGGCTTCGACCACGTCAACCTGGACCTGATCTACGGCACCCCCGGTGAGACCGACGACGACTGGCGGGCCTCCCTGGACGCCGCGATCGGCGCCGGGCCCGACCACGTCTCCGCGTACGCGCTGATCGTCGAGGAGGGCACGCAGCTCGCCCGCCGCATCCGGCGCGGCGAGGTGCCGATGACCGACGACGACGTGCACGCCGACCGGTACCTGATCGCGGACTCCGTGCTCGCGGAGGCCGGGTTCTCCTGGTACGAGGTGTCCAACTGGGCCACGTCGGAGGCGGGCCGCTGCCTCCACAACGAGCTGTACTGGCGCGGCGCCGACTGGTGGGGCGCGGGCCCCGGCGCCCACAGCCACGTCGGCGGCGTGCGGTGGTGGAACGTCAAGCACCCCGGCGCGTACGCCGCCGCCCTCGCCCAGGGCCGGTCACCGGGCGCGGGCCGGGAGCTGCTGAGCGAGGAGGACCGGCGCGTGGAGCGGGTCCTGCTGGAGCTGAGGCTGCGGGAGGGCGTCGCCCTGTCGCTGCTGCGCCCGGCGGGGCTGGCGGCGGCGGAGCGCGCGGTGCGGGACGGCCTCCTGGAGACGGGCCCCTACGCCGAGGGGCGTGCCGTCCTGACCCTGCGCGGCCGGCTGCTCGCGGACGCGGTGGTACGGGACCTGGTCGACTGACGTCCCCGGGGCGGGCGACGGGCCGGGCGCGGGCCGGGGACCGGGGTGCGGGCCCCCGCGCCCTCGGCCCCGCCCCGGCCCCGAGGCGCGCGGCGACGGGCCGGGCGCGAGCCCGGGCCGGGCCCCGCCCCGTGCCCCGCCCGCGTCACCCCGGGTGCGGTGCCGTCACCCAGTCGATCAGCTCCTCCACGCGGCCCAGCAGCTCCGGCTCCAGGTCCTTGTAGGAGCGGACCCGGCCCAGGATGTGCCGCCAGGCCGCGCCGGTGTTCTCCGGCCAGCCCAGCGCCCGGCACACGCCCGTCTTCCAGTCCTGGCCGCGCGGCACGTCGGGCCACGCCCGGATGCCCAGCGCCGCTGGCTTCACGGCCTGCCACACGTCCACGTACGGATGGCCCACCACCAGGACGTGCGGGTCGGTGACCGACGCGGCGATCCGGGCCTCCTTGGACCCCGGCACCAGGTGGTCCACCAGCACCCCGAGCCGGGCGTCCGGGCCGGGCCGGAAGTCCCGCACGATCGCCGGCAGGTCGTCCACGCCCTCCAGGTACTCCACGACGACGCCCTCGATCCGCAGGTCGTCGCCCCACACCCGCTCCACCAGCTCCGCGTCGTGCCGGCCCTCCACGTAGATCCGGCCCGCCCGCGCCACCCGCGCCCGCGCGCCCGGCACCGCGACCGAACCGGAGGCCGTACGGGCGGGGCGCGACGGAGCGGCGGCGGCCGGGCGCACCAGGGTCACCGGCCGGCCCTCCAGCAGGAAGCCGCGCGGGGCCAGCGGGAACACCCGGTGCTTGCCGAACCGGTCCTCCAGGGTCACCGTCCCGGCCTCGCACCGCACGACCGCCCCGCAGAACCCGGTCCCCGCCTCCTCGACCACCAGGTCGGGCTCGGCGGGCACCTCCGGCACGGCGGCCTGCTTCTTCCACGGAGGGGTCAGATCGGGGTCGTAAGCGCGCATTCGCCAGACGCTACGACACCGGCAACCGCCGGACCAGCACCCCCCGCGACACCCGCGGCCCGCCGGCCCGCGCCCCCGCCACGACGCCCGGGACCGCCGGCCCGCGCTCCGCTACGCCACCGCGAACCGGGCGGCTAGCTCATCGCGTTGGGCGCGCACGAAGGCCGCGTCCACCACCGCCCCGTGCCCCGGCACGTACGCCGCGTCCTCGCCGCCCAGTGCCAGCAGCCGGTCCAGCGCGGCGGGCCAGCGCTTGGGGAACGCGTCGGGTCCCGCCTGCGGCTCGCCGGACTCCTCCACCAGGTCCCCGCAGAACACCACCTCGGGCGGCGCGTCCCCGGCGGCCCCCGGCACCAGCAGCGCCAGGTCGTGGCCGGTGTGCCCCGGTCCGGCGTTGGCCAGCAGCACCTGCCGCCCGCCCAGGTCGAGCGTCCACTCCCCGCACACCAGGTGGTGCGGGTGCACCAGCACGTCCACGGCCTCGCCCGCCTCGTCGGGCGCGACGCCCTCCCGTACGGCGTCCTCCCGCAGCGCGTCCCGCTCGCGCACCAGCACCTCGTCCAGCCCCACGGCGCCGAACACCTGCGCGCCGGCGAACGCGGCGGCGCCCAGCACATGGTCGAAGTGCGGGTGGCTCAGTGCGATGTGCGTCACGCGCCGCCCGCCCAGCAGCCGCTGCGTCTGCGCCCTGATCGCGGCGCCCTCCCGCAGCGTGGAACCCGCGTCGAACAGCAGCGCGGCGTCCTCGCCGACGACCAGCCCGACCGTGGCGTCCCAGCCCGGAAGCCGCCTGCGGCCGACGCCGGCCGCCAGCCGCTCCCAACCGAACTCTTCCCAAGCGACGTCCATACCGCGACGCTATCGGCAATGCCCCCGGCGGGCGCGCGGTACGGTGATCGGCCCCCGCGCGCTGTCACGCCCGTCACGTCGCCCTTGCCAGGCATTGACCCCGGCGCCGTACACTGGCCGCGGGGATGATTGGCACTCGGACACGGCGAGTGCCAGCAGACGTCAGTGAACCGGAGCCAGCTGGAGGTGCGCGCCGTGCTCAGTGAACGCAGACTCGAGGTGCTGCGCGCGATCGTCCAGGACTACGTCGGTACGGAGGAGCCCGTCGGCTCCAAGGCGCTCACCGAGCGCCACAACCTGGGCGTGTCGCCGGCCACCGTGCGCAACGACATGGCGGTGCTGGAGGAGGAGGGGTTCATCGCCCAGCCCCACACCAGCGCCGGCCGCATCCCCACGGACAAGGGCTACCGCCTCTTCGTCGACAAGCTCGCCGGAGTCAAGCCGCTGTCGCCGCCGGAGCGCCGGGCCATCCAGAACTTCCTGGAGGGCGCGGTCGACCTGGACGACGTCGTGGGACGCACGGTCCGGCTGCTCGCCCAGCTCACCCGCCAGGTCGCGGTGGTGCAGTACCCCTCGCTGACCCGGTCGACGGTGCGCCACGTCGAGCTGCTGTCGCTGGCCCCGGCCCGGCTGATGCTCGTCCTGATCACGGACACCGGACGGGTGGAGCAGCGCATGGTCGACTGCCCCGCCCCGTTCGGCGAGACGTCCGTCGCCGACCTGCGTGCCCGGCTGAACAGCCAGGTCGTCGGCCGGCGGTTCACCGACGTGCCGCAGCTGGTGCAGGACCTCCCGGAGTCCTTCGAACCGGAGGACCGGGGCACGGTCTCCACGGTGCTCTCCACGCTGCTGGAGACGCTGGTGGAGGAGACCGAGGAGCGCCTGGTGATCGGCGGCACCGCCAATCTCACGCGCTTCGGACACGACTTCCCGCTCACCATCCGGCCCGTGCTGGAGGCACTGGAGGAGCAGGTCGTGCTCCTCAAGCTGCTCGGCGAGGCGACAGATCCGGCCATGACCGTACGTATCGGCCACGAGAACGCCCATGAGGGGCTCAACTCCACGTCCGTCGTCGCGGTCGGCTACGGTTCGGGCGACGAGGCGGTCGCCAAACTCGGCGTGGTCGGACCGACCCGCATGGACTACCCCGGAACGATGGGAGCGGTACGCGCAGTGGCACGTTACGTCGGACAGATCCTGGCGGAGTCGTAAGTGGCCACGGACTACTACGCCGTACTCGGCGTGCGCCGCGACGCGTCCCAGGACGAGATCAAGAAGGCATTCCGGCGGCTCGCCCGCGAGCTGCACCCGGATGTCAACCCCGATCCGAAGACGCAGGAGCGGTTCAAGGAGATCAACGCCGCCTACGAGGTGCTGTCGGACCCGCAGAAGAAGCAGGTCTACGACCTCGGTGGCGACCCGCTGTCCTCGTCCGGCGGCGCCGGCGCGGGCGCGGGCTTCGGCGCGGGCGGCTTCGGGAACTTCTCCGACATCATGGACGCCTTCTTCGGCACGGCGTCCCAGCGCGGTCCCCGGTCGCGCACCCGCCGCGGCCAGGACGCGATGATCCGCCTGGAGATCGAGCTCGACGAGGCCGCCTTCGGCACCACGAAGGAGATCCAGGTCGACACGGCCGTCGTGTGCACCACGTGCTCCGGCGAGGGCGCCGCGCCCGGCACGACCGCGCAGACCTGCGACATGTGCCGCGGCCGCGGTGAGGTGTCGCAGGTGACGCGGTCCTTCCTGGGCCAGGTCATGACGTCCCGCCCCTGCCCGCAGTGCCAGGGCTTCGGCACGGTCGTGCCCACCCCGTGCCCGGAGTGCGCGGGCGACGGCCGGGTGCGCTCCCGCCGCACGCTCACGGTCAAGATCCCGGCCGGCGTCGACAACGGCACGCGCATCCAGCTCGCGGGCGAGGGCGAGGTCGGTCCCGGCGGCGGCCCGGCCGGCGACCTGTACGTGGAGATCCACGAGCTGCCGCACCCGGTGTTCCAGCGGCGCGGCGACGACCTGCACTGCACGGTGACGATCCCGATGACGGCGGGCGCCCTCGGCACGAAGGTGCCGCTGGAGACGCTCGACGGCCTGGAGGAGGTCGACATCCGGCCGGGCACCCAGTCGGGCCAGTCGATCCCGCTGCACGGCCGGGGCGTGACGCACCTGCGCGGCGGCGGGCGCGGCGACCTCGTCGTCCACGTCGAGGTGCAGACGCCCCAGAAGCTCGACGCGGAGCAGGAGCGCCTGCTGCGGGAGCTGGCCAAGCTGCGCGGCGAGGAGCGGCCCATGGGCCAGTTCGCGCCGGGCCAGCAGGGTCTGTTCTCCCGCCTGAAGGACGCGTTCAACGGCCGCTAGCCCCGGCTCGTACGGGAGCGGCCGCACCCCCGCGGCCCGTGCGGGCTCCGGTCGCCGGTGCGGCCGGACGCCCGCCCGGCGCGGGGTTCGGCGGCGGCGCGGGGCGTGACACCATGCGTGCATGTCCTCCGCGCTGACCGATCTCTGCCGCTTCCCGATCGTGCAGGCGCCCATGGCCGGCGGCGCCTCCTGCCCGGGGCTGGCCGCCGCCGTGTCCGAGGCGGGCGGCCTGGGCTTCCTTGCCGCCGGGTACAAGACGGCGGACGGCATGTACCAGGAGGTCCAGCGGGTCCGGGCGCTCACGGCCCGCCCGTTCGGCGTGAACCTGTTCATGCCGCAGCCGGGCCAGGCGGACCCCGCCGCGGTCGACGTCTACCGCCAGCAGCTCGCCGGCGAGGCCGCCTGGTACGACACCCCGCTCGGCGACACCGACCGGGGCCGCGACGACGGCTACGACGCGAAGCTGGCGATCCTGCTGGACGATCCGGTGCCGGTCGTGTCGTTCACGTTCGGCTGCCCCGCGGCCGACACGGTGGCGGCCCTCGCGCGCGTGGGCACCCTTACGGTCGTCACGGTCACCAGCGCCGACGAGGCGCGGGCGGCCGAGCGCGCCGGGGCCGACGCCGTGTGCGTCCAGGGCGTGGAGGCGGGCGGCCACCAGGGCACCCACCGCGACGACCCGGAGACGGAGACGTCCGGTACGGGTCTGCTGGCGCTGATCACCCAGGTCCGCGAGGCCGTACGGCTGCCGATCCTCGCCGCGGGCGGGCTGATGCGCGGCGCCCAGATCGCCGCCGTCCTCGCGGCGGGGGCCGAGGCCGCGCAGCTCGGCACCGCGTTCCTGGTGTGCCCCGAGTCCGGCGCCGACCCGGTGCACAAACGGGCCCTGACGGACCCGCTGTTCACCCACACCGAGCTGACCCGCGCCTTCTCGGGCCGCCCCGCGCGGGGCCTGGTCAACCGGTTCATGCGGGAGCACGGTCCGTACGCCCCGGCCGCGTACCCCGAGGTGCACCATCTGACCAGCGGGCTGCGCAAGGCGGCCGCCGTCGCGAAGGACCCGCAGGGCATGGCCCTGTGGGCCGGGCAGGGCCACCGGCTGGCCCGCGAACTGCCCGCCGGGCGGCTCGTCGAAGTACTCCGTTCCGAACTCCGGTCCGCCCTTGAGGCGCCGGCCCTGAGAGGTGTGTCATGACCGCCCCCGTCTTCGTCGTCGAGCAGGTTCCCGCCGGGCCCGAGTACGTCCTCGACGGCCCGGAAGGCCGCCACGCGGTGTCCGTGCGGCGGCTCAACCCCGGCGAGGACGTGGTCCTCACCGACGGGCGGGGCCGCTGGACCGAGGGCGTCGTCAAGGCCGCCGAGGGCAAGGACCGGCTCGTCGTCATGGACCTGAACGGGATCCGGGAGGAGCCGGAGCCCGAGCCGCGCATCACCGTCGTCCAGGCTCTCCCCAAGGGCGACCGGGGCGAGCTCGCCGTCGAGACGATGACGGAGACCGGCGTCGACGCGATCGTGCCGTGGCAGGCCGCCCGCTGCATCACCCAGTGGCGCGGCGACCGGGGCGCGAAGTCCCTGGCGAAGTGGCGGGCCACCGCCCGCGAGGCCGGCAAGCAGTCCCGCCGGGTCCGCTTCCCCGAGGTCGCCGCGGCCATGACCACCAAGCAGGTCGCCGGGCTGCTGGCCGAGGCGGACTTCGCGGCCGTCCTGCACGAGGAGGGCGCCGAACCGCTCGCGACCGCGCCGCTCCCCGCGGCCGGCCGCGTCGTGCTGGTCGTCGGCCCCGAGGGCGGGGTGGCGCCCGACGAGCTCGCGGCGTTCGCGGAGGCCGGCGCCAGGCCGTACCGGCTCGGGCGCAGCGTCCTGCGCACCTCGACGGCCGGTACGGCGGCGACGGCGCTCCTCCTGGGCCGCACGGGCCGCTGGTCCTGACCCAGTCCTGACCCACCGCCCCGGCACGCCCCCGCCCCACCCGGCGGCGGCCCCGGCGGCGCGACCCGGCAGGGCCCCAGGTCCGGCGGTCCCGGCACCGCCCTCCCGGTCCGCCGCCGTTTCCGGGGCGGGTGTGCGGCGGACCCGAGCGGCGGCCCGCCGGGCGGCGATAGGGTACGGACGTATCTGCCGTCCGAGTCGAGAGAGGGCCGCCAGCATGGCCGGAGAGCCGCGCAGCGACTGCCTGTTCTGCAAGATCGTGTCGGGGGAGGTGCCCGCAACCGTCGTCCGCGAGACGGAGACCACGCTCGCGTTCCGCGACATCAACCCGCAGGCGCCGACGCACGTGCTGGTCATCCCCAAGGCGCACCACGCCGACGCCGCCGCGCTCGCCGCCGCCGCGCCGGAGGCCGCCGCCGACGTGCTGCGCGAGGCCGGCGAGGTCGCCGCGCAGGAGAAGGTGGCCGAGAGCGGCTACCGGATCGTCTTCAACACGGGCACCGGAGCCGGGCAGACCGTCTTCCACGCGCACGCCCACGTCCTCGGCGGCCGCGGCCTCGAGTGGCCGCCCGGATAGACCCCGTGTCCGTACGAGAGCTCGTCGTGCTGGGCACCGCAAGCCAGGTGCCCACACGCCACCGCAACCACAACGGCTACCTGCTCCGCTGGGACGGCGAGGGCATCCTCTTCGACCCGGGCGAGGGCACCCAGCGGCAGATGCTGCGCGCCGGGGTCGCCGCCCACGACATCGACCGCATCTGCGTCACCCACTTCCACGGCGACCACTCCCTGGGCCTCGCCGGGGTCATCCAGCGCATCAACCTCGACCAGGTCCCGCACCCCGTCACCGCCCACTACCCGGCGTCCGGGCAGCGGTTCTTCGAGCGGCTGCGGTACGCCACCGCCTACCGCGAGCGCGCCGACATCGTGGAGGCGCCCGTCGCCGCCGACGGGCCCGTCGCCGAGACCCCCGGCTACACCCTGGAGGCGCGCCGCCTCTCCCACCCGGTCGAGTCGTTCGGCTACCGGCTGACCGAGCCCGACGGGCGGCGCATGCTGCCCGAGCGGCTCGCGGCGCACGGCATCACGGGACCCGACGTGGGCGTCCTCCAGCGCGAGGGCACCCTGCGCGGGGTGCGCCTGGAGGACGTCAGCGAGACCAGGCCCGGCCAGCGCTTCGCGTTCGTCATGGACACCCGGCTCTGCGACGGCGTCCACGCCCTGGCGGAGGGCTGCGACCTGCTCGTCATCGAGTCCACGTTCCTCGACGAGGACACCTCCCTCGCCGTCGAGCACGGCCACCTGACCGCCGGGCAGGCCGCCGCCGTCGCCCGCGACGCGGGCGTCCGCCACCTCGTCCTCACCCACTTCTCGCAGCGCTACGGCGACCCGTCCGCCTTCGAACGGCAGGCCCGCGCCGCCGGGTTCGACGGGGAGCTGACGATCGCCCAGGACCTCATCCGCGTCCCCCTCCCCAAGCGCCCCTAGGAACCACCCCGCATGAACCTCCCCGAAGACCTCCCCAAGGCGGAGCTGCACCTCCACATCGAGGGCACCCTCGAACCGGAGCTGGCGTTCGCGCTCGCCGCCCGCAACGGCGTCGACCTGCCCTACGCCGACACCGACGAGCTGCGCCGCGCGTACCGCTTCGAGGACCTCCAGTCGTTCCTCGACCTGTACTACGCGCTGATGGCCGTCCTGCGCACCGCCGACGACTTCGCGGAGCTCGCCGACGCCTACCTCGCGCGGGCCGCCGCGCAGGGCGTCCGGCACGCCGAGATCTTCTTCGACCCGCAGGCCCACACCTCGCGCGGCGTCCCCTTCGGCACGGTCGTCGAGGGCCTCGCCCGGGCGCTGGAGAGCGCCGAGGAGCGGCACGGCGTCACCACCCGCCTCATCATGTGCTTCCTGCGCGACGAGTCCGCCGAGTCGGCGCTGGCCACTCTGGAGGAGGCGAAGCCGTACCTGCGCCACATCACGGGCGTCGGCCTGGACTCCGCCGAGGTCGGGCACCCGCCCGCCACGTTCCGCGAGGTGTACGAGGCGGCCGCCGCGCTGGGCCTGCGGCGCGTCGCCCACGCCGGCGAGGAGGGCCCGCCGTCGTACATCCGCGACTCCCTCGACCTGCTGGGCGTCGAGCGGATCGACCACGGGCTGCGCGCCCTGGAGGACCCGGAGCTGGTGGAGCGGCTCGTACGGGACCGGGTGCCGCTCACGCTGTGCCCGCTGTCCAACGTGCGGCTGCGCGCCGTGGACGTCCTGGAGGACCACCCGCTGAAGGCGATGATGGACGCCGGACTGCTGGTCACGGTGAACTCGGACGACCCGGCGTACTTCGGCGGGTACGTGGGCGACACGTTCCACGCCGTGCGGGAGGCGCTCGCCCTGACCGAGGACGACCTGCGGCTCCTCGCCAGGAACTCCTTCGAGGCGGCGTTCCTCGACCACGACGAGGCGCTGCGCGCGCGGTACCTGGCCGAGGTCGACGCGTACGCGTTCGACTGAGGCGGGCGCGCCCACCCGTACGGCGGAGCCCGGCGGGATCGCGGGACCGGTCGCGGCGGATCGGGCACACTGGCCGGATCAGCACCGCGCGACCGGGAGCACGCCGTGACCACACCCGACGCCTTCGGAGGCCAGCAGCACCAGCACACCGCGGGCGTGGACCCGCTGGGCGGGCTCCGCACCCCGGCGGACCCCGACTGCGACGTGTTCCTGACGGGCACCGTCTTCCTGGACATCGTGTTCACCGGCCTCGACAGCGCGCCCGCGCGCGGCACCGAGACATGGGCGCGCGGCATGGGCTCCAGCCCCGGCGGCGTCGCGAACATGGCGACCGCGCTGGCCCGGCTGGGCCTGCGCACCTCGCTCGCCGCCGCCTTCGGTGACGACCACTACGGCGAGTACTGCTGGGACGCCCTCGCGCAGGGCGAGGGGATCGACCTGTCCCGGTCGCGCACCGTGCCCGGCTGGCACTCGCCGGTCACGGTGTCCATGGCGTACGACGGCGAGCGCACGATGGTGTCGCACGGCCACGAGGCGCCGCCGCCGGAGGGCTCCGTGCCCGCCTGCCCGCCCCGCGCGCGTGCCGCCGTCGCCTCCCTCGCACCCGGCCGCCCGGAGGCGTGGGTGGAGCAGGCCGCCCGCCGCGGCACACGGATCTTCGCCGACGTGGGGTGGGACGACACGGGCCGCTGGGACCTGGCGGCGCTGCCCGACCTGGAGCACTGCGAGGCGTTCCTGCCGAACGCCGAGGAGGCCATGCGCTACACCCGCACCGACTGCCCCCGCGCCGCCGCCCGCGCGCTGGCCGGCAAGGTGCCCCTCGCCGTGGTGACGCTCGGCGCGGACGGGGCGTACGCCGTGGACGGTTCCACCGGCGAGACCGCCGAGGTCCCGGCCATCGAGGTCGCCGCGCTGGACCCGACGGGCGCCGGGGACGTGTTCGTGGCCGGGTTCCTCACCGGCACGCTCGCCGGCTGGCCGCTCGCCGACCGGCTGGCGTTCGCGGGGCTGACGGCCGCGCTGTCCGTGCAGGAGTTCGGCGGGTCGCTGTCCGCGCCCGGCTGGGTGGAGGTCGCCGCCTGGTGGCAGTACGTGCAGGGCTGCTCCGACCAGGACCCGGCGGGCCTGCGCCGGTACGCCTTCCTCGACGCGCTGCTGCCCGCGCCGACCCGGCCCTGGCCGTTGCGCCGGGCGGTCCCGACGATCGGCTTCGGCCGCTCCGCCTGACCGCCGGGGAAAAGCCTTCTGGGTTGTCAGCCGAACGCCGTACCCTGGACAGTCCAGAGGTTGTCGAGCGGCGAGAACCCTGCAACAGGAGGTATGCGCAGGCCACAGAGCCGGCCCATGACTCAGACACCGACAGACCAGGTACGAGCCCACTTCACCGTACCCGCCAAGCATCCGATGGTGACCGTGCTCGGCTCGGGCGACGCCCTGCTCCGCGTGATCGAGCGGGCTTTCCCCCGCGCCGACATCCATGTGCGGGGCAATGAGATCAGCGCGGTGGGCGAGGCCGCCGAGGTGGCCCTCATCCAGCGGCTGTTCGACGAGATGATGCTGGTGCTGCGCACGGGGCAGCCGATGACGGAGGACGCGGTGGAACGCTCGATCGCCATGCTCAAGGAGGAGACCGGGGCGGGCGCGGCGGCCGAAACGCCGTCCGAGGTCCTCACCCAGAACATCCTCTCCAGCCGCGGCCGCACCATCCGCCCCAAGACGCTCAACCAGAAGCGCTATGTCGACGCCATCGACAAGCACACGATCGTCTTCGGCATCGGCCCCGCCGGCACGGGCAAGACCTACCTCGCCATGGCGAAGGCGGTCCAGGCCCTGCAGTCCAAGCAGGTCAACCGGATCATCCTGACCCGGCCCGCCGTCGAGGCGGGCGAGCGGCTCGGCTTCCTGCCCGGCACGCTCTACGAGAAGATCGACCCCTATCTGCGGCCGCTGTACGACGCGCTCCACGACATGCTCGACCCCGACTCGATCCCGCGCCTCATGGCGGCCGGGACGATCGAGGTCGCGCCGCTGGCGTACATGCGCGGCCGGACGCTCAACGACGCGTTCATCATCCTCGACGAGGCGCAGAACACGAACCCCGAGCAGATGAAGATGTTCCTCACCCGCCTCGGCTTCGACTCGAAGATCGTCATCACCGGTGACGTGACCCAGGTCGACCTGCCGAACGGCACCAGGAGCGGTCTGCGCCAGGTGCAGGACATCCTCGACGGCGTCCCGGACGTCCACTTCTCCCGCCTCACGTCGCACGACGTCGTACGGCACAAGCTGGTCGGCCGTATTGTCGACGCGTACGAGAAGTACGACACCCTCAACGGGCGCTGACAATTCAGAGCGAGAGACCGAACAGCACATGTCGATCGACGTCAACAACGAGTCCGGCACCGAGGTCGACGAGCAGGCGATCCTCGACGTCGCCCGCTACGCGCTCGCACGGATGCGCATCCACCCCCTGTCCGAGCTCTCGGTGATCGTCGTGGACGCCGAGGCGATGGAGCAGCTGCACATCCAGTGGATGGACCTGCCGGGCCCGACGGATGTCATGTCCTTCCCGATGGACGAGCTGCGCCCGCCGTCGAAGGACGACGAGGAGCCCCCGCAGGGGCTCCTCGGCGACATCGTGCTCTGCCCCGAGGTCGCCGAGCGGCAGGGCCGCGAGGCGCCCACGCAGCACTCCATGGACGAGGAGCTCCAGCTGCTCACCGTCCACGGGGTGCTCCACCTCCTCGGCTACGACCACGAGGAGCCCGACGAGAAGGCCGAGATGTTCGGACTCCAGGCGGCGATCATCGACGGCTGGCGGGCGGAGAAGGGCCTCACCGGCCCGTCCCCGGCGCCGACCGTCTCATGACCGGCCAACTCGTCCTGGGGGCCGTCGCGCTGGTCGTGGTCGCGTGGCTCGCCGCGTGCGCCGAGGCCGGCATCGCCCGCGTCTCCAGCTTCCGGGCCGCCGAGGCGGTACGGGCGGGGCGGCGCGGCGCCGCCAGGCTGACCCAGGTGGCCTCCGACCCGACCCGGTATCTGAACGTCGCGCTGCTCGTCCGCGTCGCCTGCGAGACGGCGGCCGGCGCGCTCGTCACGTACGTGTGCCTGGAGGAGTTCGCGCGGACGTGGAGCGCGCTGGTCGTCGCGATCGGCGTGATGGTCCTCGTCTCGTACGTCGCCGTCGGCGTCTCGCCGCGCACCATCGGCCGCCAGCACCCGCTGAACACGGCGACGGCCGCCGCGTACGTGCTGCTGCCGCTCGCCCGGATCATGGGCCCGGTCCCGCAGCTGCTGATCCTCATCGGCAACGCCCTCACCCCCGGCAAGGGCTTCCGCAAGGGGCCCTTCGCCTCGGAGGCGGAGCTGCGGGCCATGGTCGACCTGGCGGAGCAGGAGTCGCTCATCGAGGACGAGGAGCGCCGCATGGTGCACTCGGTCTTCGAACTGGGCGACACCCTGGTCCGCGAGGTGATGGTGCCGCGCACCGACCTCGTGTCGATCGAGCGGTACAAGACCGTCCGCCAGGCCCTCACGCTCGCCCTGCGCTCCGGCTTCTCGCGCATCCCCGTGACCGGGGAGAACGAGGACGACGTGGTCGGCATCGTGTATCTGAAGGACCTCGTCCGCAAGACCCACATCAACCGCGAGTCGGAGTCCGACCTCGTCTCCACGGCGATGCGGGCGGCGACGTTCGTGCCGGACACGAAGAACGCCGGCGACCTGCTGCGCGAGATGCAGCAGCAGCGCAACCACTGCGCGGTCGTCATCGACGAGTACGGCGGCACGGCCGGCATCGTCACCATCGAGGACATCCTGGAGGAGATCGTCGGTGAGATCACCGACGAGTACGACCGGGAGCTGCCGCCCGTCGAGGAGCTCGGCGACGGCCGCTACCGGGTGACCGCCCGCCTCGACATCGGCGACCTGGGCGAGCTGTTCGGGCTCGACGCGTACGACGACGAGGACGTGGAGACGGTTGGCGGGCTCCTCGCCAAGGCCCTCGGCCGCGTCCCGATCGCCGGGGCGTCCGCCGTGGTGGAGCTGCCCGACGGGCGGGCGCTCAGGCTGACCGCGGAGTCCCCGGCGGGCCGCCGCAACAAGATCGTGACCGTGCTGGCGGAGCCCGTACCGCCGCAGTCGGAGGACGAGGCCGCGTGACCCCCGAGCAGCTGAGGGCGTTCTGCCTGGACTTCAACGCCGCGGTGGAGGACTTCCCCTTCGGCCCGGACACCTCCGTGTTCAAGGTCGCCGGGAAGATGTTCGCCCTCAGCGCGCTCGACGCACGGCCCCTGACCGTGAACCTCAAGTGCGATCCGGACGAGGCGGTCCGGCTGCGCGCCGGCCACCCGGACGCGATCGCCCCCGGCTACCACATGAACAAGCGCCACTGGAACACGGTGACCGTCTCCGCGCTCCCCGCGGCCCTGGTGCGGGAACTGATCGAGGACTCCTACGACCTGGTCGTCGCCGGCCTCCCCAAGGCCGAACGCCTCCGTTTGGACCGCCCGTAGCGCCCGGCCGCGGCCACCGCGCGTTTATTCGTTGATCGTCTGTCGGTGGCGGCGGCTATCCTCACTGCGGCCCGTGAGGGCGGGGAGGGGGGAACCAGCAGCTCCCCAGGATCAACCGACATTGGGGAGTTCAGACTCTTATGCGTACTCACACCCGTATGCGTCGCGGCGCCGTCGTCGCGATGACCGCGTCCGCCCTGTTCCTGACCGCCGCGTGCGGCGGCTCGTCCGAGAAGAAGGACGACCAGGCGAAGGGCGGCGAGAGCGGCAGCAGCGCCGGGCAGAAGCCCGCCGCGGCCCCGCTCACCGAGGCCCAGATGAAGGCGGGCCTCCTGGAGGTCGCCGACCTCCCGGCCGGCTGGAAGGTCGAGGCCGCGGCCTCCTCGGACCAGGCCCCGAAGGCGGAGAAGCCCGAGTGCCAGCCGCTGGCCGTGCTCATGTCCGACAAGATCGACGGTGCCACGCAGGGCGGCAGCCGCGAGTTCGCCCGCGGGGCGGACAGCGCGATCCTCGCCCACCAGGTCTTCACCTACTCCGACGGCGACGCCGCGGCGGCGTTCGTGAAGAGCGTGGAGGAGGCCACCGGCAAGTGCGGTTCCTTCGTCAGCGTGGACGCCGGCGAGAAGATGTCGGTCACCGCCGAGAAGCTCACCGTGCCGCAGGTCGGCGAGGAGGCCGTCGGCGTGCGGCTCGTCCTCGACATCCCGCAGCTCGGCATGAAGCTGGAGTCCGACGTGCTGGTCGCCCGCCAGGGCGCCGGCGTGACGCGCCTGGCGTACGTCCCGATGGGCGCCAAGCCGGACCACTCCGCCTTCGAGGACCTCGCCAAGCGCGGCGGCGAGAAGTTCGCCAAGGCCGCCCAGGGCTGAGGCCCCCGCTCCACAGGGCGGCCGGGGCGTCCCCGGCCGCCCTGCTTATGCTCGGGGCATGACGCAGAGCACCGAACTCGCCCCCGAGGACCGCAAGATCATCACGTTGGCGCGCAGCGCCCGTGCCCGCAACGGCGTGCCCGAGGGCGCGGCGGTGCGGGACGAGACCGGGCGGACGTACGTCGCCGGGACGGTCGCGCTGGAGTCGCTCCGGCTGAGCGCCCTCCAGACGGCCGTGGCGATGGCCGTCGCCAGCGGCGCCAAGTCCCTGGAGGCGGCGGCCGTCGTCTCCGAGGCCGAGGCCGTCGCGGACGCCGACCGCGCCGCCGTGCGCGACCTGGGCGGCCCCGGCACCCCGGTCCTCCTCGCCGGGCCGGACGCGGAGGTGCGCGCCCGGGTGACGGCGGGCTGAGCACCGGCCGGCGGGGGCGGCGGACGGGGCCGGGGACGGCGGTGGGGGCCGCGCGGTACGTGGCGCGTGCCGGGATCGGGGAGAATGGCCCCCATGAGCGTTCGTAAACCAGAAACCGAAGCGACCCACCGCGCGGGCTTCGCCTGCTTCGTCGGCCGTCCCAACGCCGGCAAGTCCACCCTCACGAACGCTCTGGTCGGTCAGAAGGTGGCCATCACCTCCAACCGGCCGCAGACCACGCGGCACACCGTGCGCGGCATCGTGCACCGCCCCGACGCCCAGCTGGTGCTGGTGGACACGCCGGGCCTGCACAAGCCGCGCACGCTGCTGGGCGAGCGGCTCAACGACGTCGTCCGCACCACCTGGGCCGAGGTCGACGTGATCGGCTTCTGCCTGCCCGCCGACCAGAAGGTCGGCCCCGGCGACCGGTTCATCGCCAAGGAACTGGCGGGGATCAAGAAGACCCCGAAGATCGCGATCGTCACCAAGACCGACCTGGTCGACTCCAAGACCCTCGCCGAGCAGCTCCTCGCCGTCGACCGGCTCGGCCGGGAGCTGGGCATCGAGTGGGCCGAGATCGTCCCGGTCTCCGCCGTCGGCGACCAGCAGGTCCAGCTCCTCGCCGACCTCCTGGTGCCGCTGCTGCCCGAGGGCCCGGCGCTCTACCCGGAGGGCGACCTCACCGACGAGCCCGAGCAGGTCATGGTCGCCGAGCTGATCCGCGAGGCCGCGCTCGAAGGCGTACGGGACGAGCTGCCGCACTCCATCGCCGTGGTGGTCGAGGAGATGCTGCCGCGCGAGGACCGCCCCGCCGACAAGCCGCTGCTGGACATCCACGCCAACGTCTACATCGAGCGCCCCAGCCAGAAGGGCATCATCATCGGCCCCAAGGGCAAGCGCCTGAAGGAGGTCGGCATCAAGTCCCGCAAGCACATCGAGGCGCTGCTGGGCACCCCCGTCTTCCTCGACCTGCACGTCAAGGTCGCCAAGGACTGGCAGCGCGACCCGCGCCAGCTGCGCAAGCTCGGCTTTTGAGACGCCCGCGCGGAACCGCGGCCGGGAGGGCGCCCCTCAGGCGCCCTCCCGCAGCACACGGGAGGCGAGCTCCCGCTGCGCCTCGGTCAGATGCGGCTCCGCGCAGCGGACCGTGCGGCCGTCGACCGTGATCTCGTACGCGAAGCCGTCGGGCATCCCGCCGCGCGCCCCGCTCCCGGCCGGGGGGTCCGGGGCCGCGAGCGCCGCGGCGGCCAGCGCGTGCCAGTCCGCCGCGTCCGGCCGACAGGCCGTGTCCACCTCCGCCCGCCGCTCGATCCCCGCGAAGCCACCTGTACGCCGTACCTCGATCCGCATGGGACCCGTCTACCCCCTGGTGGGCACCCCCACCGTCGACCACGCCTTCAGCACCGCCTCGGCCTCGTCGCCGCCGTCGCCGAACCGTTCCCGCGCCGCCGCGACCGTCAGCCGGGCGAACGCCGCGAAGTCGGCCGTCTCCTTGAGCTTGCCGCCGGTCAGCACGTCGTACCAGATCCGCCCGGCCCGCTCCCAGGCGTGCCCGCCCAGCGCCGTGGCGACCAGGTAGAAGGCGTGGTTGGGGATGCCGGAGTTGATGTGCACACCGCCGTTGTCGGCGGCCGTGTCGACGTAGTCGGCCATCTTCGCGGGCTGCGGGTCCTTGCCGAGGACGTCGTCGTCGTACGCGGTGCCGGGGGCCTTCATGGAGCGCAGCGCCACGCCCTGGACCCGGTCCGACAGCAGGCCCGCGCCGATCAGCCAGTCGGCCTGGTCGGCGGTCTGGCCGAGCGCGTACTGCTTGACCAGTGAGCCGAACACGTCCGACATGGACTCGTTGAGGGCGCCGGGCTGGCTGAAGTAGGCGAGGTTCGCCGTGTACTGGGTGACGCCGTGCGCCAGTTCGTGGCCGATCACGTCGACCGCGAGGGTGAAGTCCTTGAAGATCTCGCCGTCGCCGTCGCCGAAGACCATTTGCTCGCCGTTCCAGAAGGCGTTGCCGTACTCCCGGTCGTAGTGGACCGTCGCGTCGAGCGGCAGCCCGGACCCGTCGATGGAGTCCCGTCCGTAGGCGCTCAGGAACAGCTCGAACGTGGAGCCGAGCCCGGCGTACGCGCGGTTGACGGTGGCGTCCCGCGTCGGGTCGTCGCCCTCGCCGCGGACCTTCTTGCCGGGCAGCCGCGTGCGGTTCTCCGCGTCGTAGACCGTGCGGCGCGGCTTGCCGGAGGCCGCGGGACGGTCCGGCGGTGCCGGGCGCACCCCGGTGACGGCGGTGAGGCGGCGGGCCTCGCGGTTGTTCTGGTCGGTGACGAGGGTGCGGCGGGCCGCCTCCGCGACCGCCGGATCGGCCGACCGGGAGAGCCGGTCCAGCAGGTGCGGCGGGACGATCGAGCAGAACACGGGCGTGGGGGAGTCGTATGCGCTCATGTCTGGCAATGTGGCAGTGCGTCACTACAAAGTCACTGGTTGCGACGAGGATTGACGAAAAGGAGTGATAGTTCACCGTTTGACGGTTACCGGAGCGGAATCCCGCATACTGGAACGGCACCTCTCGCCCCAGCGGTCCTGGGCTACGCTGCTGCGCATCATGCGTTTCGGGCTGCTTCTCCTTAGCTGCCGCGGCGAGGGCCTGTAGTCGTAGGCCGACCCCCTCCCCGCGGAGTCTGGTGCTGCTTCGACCCGTCGGCCGTCCCCCGCAGGACCCCGAGGAGCCCTACGCCATGTCACAGCCCGCCGCCCGCCCCGTCGGCCGCCGCACGCCGATCACCACCGCGACGCACACCCAGAAGCCGTCCGGGATGCCGATCCACAAGTACGGCCCGTACGAGGCCGTCGACCTGCCCGACCGCACCTGGCCCGACCGGCGGATCACCAAGGCGCCGCGCTGGCTGTCGACCGACCTGCGCGACGGCAACCAGGCGCTGATCGACCCGATGTCCCCGGCCCGCAAGCGCGCCATGTTCGACCTGCTCGTACGCATGGGCTACAAGGAGATCGAGGTCGGTTTCCCCTCCTCCGGCGAGACCGACTTCGCGTTCGTCCGCTCGATCATCGAGGAGGGCGCGATCCCCGAGGACGTGACGATCTCCGTGCTGACCCAGGCCCGCGAGGACCTGATCGAGCGGACCGTCGAGTCCCTGCGCGGCGCGCACAAGGCGACCGTGCACCTGTACAACGCGACGGCGCCGGTCTTCCGCCGGGTCGTCTTCCGCGGCTCCAAGGACGACATCAAGCAGATCGCCGTGGACGGCACCCGCCTGGTGATGGAGTACGCCGAGAAGATCCTCGGTGACGACACGGTCTTCGGCTACCAGTACAGCCCGGAGATCTTCACCGACACGGAGCTGGACTTCGCGCTGGAGGTCTGCGAGGGCGTCATGGACGCCTGGCAGCCCGAGGACGGGCGCGAGATCATCCTGAACCTGCCCGCGACCGTGGAGCGCTCCACGCCCTCCACCCACGCGGACCGCTTCGAGTGGATGTCGCGCAATCTGTCCCGCCGCGAGTTCGTCTGCCTGTCCGCGCACCCCCACAACGACCGGGGCACCGCCGTCGCCGCGGCCGAACTGGCCGTCATGGCCGGCGCCGACCGCGTCGAGGGCTGCCTGTTCGGGCAGGGCGAGCGCACCGGCAACGTCGACCTGGTCACCCTGGGCATGAACCTGTTCAGCCAGGGCGTCGACCCGCAGATCGACTTCTCGCAGATCGACGAGATCCGCCGGACCTCCGAGTACTGCAACCAGATGGAGGTCCACCCGCGCCACCCCTACGCGGGCGACCTGGTCTACACCGCCTTCTCCGGCTCCCACCAGGACGCCATCAAGAAGGGCTTCGACGCCATGGAGGCCGACGCGGCGGCCGCCGGCAAGACCGTCGACGAGATCGAGTGGGCCGTCCCGTACCTGCCGATCGACCCGAAGGACGTCGGCCGGTCCTACGAGGCGGTCATCCGGGTCAACTCCCAGTCCGGCAAGGGCGGCATCGCGTACGTCCTGAAGAACGACCACAAGCTGGACCTGCCGCGCCGGATGCAGATCGAGTTCTCGAAGATCATCCAGGCGAAGACCGACGCCGAGGGCGGCGAGGTCACCCCCGCCGCCATCTGGGCCGTCTTCCAGGACGAGTACCTGCCCAACCCGGACAACCCGTGGGGCCGCATCCAGCTGCGGTCCGGGCAGACCACCACCGACAAGGACGGCACGGACACGCTGACCGTCGAGGCGGTCGTCGACGGCGTCGACACCGTGCTGACCGGCTCCGGCAACGGCCCGATCTCCGCGTTCTTCGACGCGCTGAACGCCGTCGGGGTCGACGCGCGGCTGCTGGACTACCAGGAGCACACGATGAGCGAGGGCGCCTCCGCGCAGGCCGCCTCGTACATCGAATGCGCCATCGACGGCAAGGTGCTGTGGGGCATCGGCATCGACGCCAACACCACCCGCGCCTCGCTGAAGGCGGTCATCTCGGCCGTCAACCGCTCCGCCCGCTGACCCGCGCGCCCCGCGCGCACCGAACCCCGCCCGCCGCCGTGGGCGGGGTTCGGCCATGTCCTGGCGTTCTCATGACGAGGTGCTGACGGCGCATCATCGATGTGGCTAACATCACGTCAACGTCGGCAAGGTGGCCGAGGGCGTCAGGAGGTGCGACGTGCTGCCAGCGCGGGGATCACGCGGATCGAGTGGCCGGAAACTCCGCATGTGTACGGTGCACACCTCATGGCACACCATCGGCGACGGCGAGTTCTTCTGCCCCGGCTGCGGCGGCGACCGCAACTACCGGCGCCGCACCGGCCGGCGCCGCCTCACCGTCCTCGGCGTCCCCGTGCTGCCGCGCGGGGTGACCGGCCCGGTCGTCGAATGCGCCGCCTGCCACGACCGGTTCGGCACCGAGGTCCTGGACCACCCGACGACGGCCCGCTTCTCCGCCATGCTCCGCGACGCCGTCCACACGGTCGCCCTCGCGGTCCTCGCCGCCGGTGGCACCTCGTCCCCCACGGCCGTACGGACCGCCGTCCACGCCGTGCGGACCGCCGGGTACGAGGACTGCACCGGCGACAGCCTCACCGGCCTGGTGGACGCGCTCGCCGCCGACACGGGCCGCTACCTCGCCGACGTCGACGGCCCGTGCGGCGCCGCCCTCGCCATCGAACTGCACGAGGCGCTGGAGCCGCTCGCCCCGCATCTGGCGCCCGCCGGGCGGGAGTCCATCCTCCTCCAGGGCGCCCGTATCGCCCTCGCCGACGGGGCGTACATCCAGGCCGAGCGGGATGTGCTCACCACCGTCGGCACCGCCCTGCTCCTCCAGCCCGACGACACCGCCCGGCTCATGGAAGCGGCGCGCACCCCGTTCTGACCGCCCCCGCGGGGCGTCGAACGGCGGCGCGCGCCGCGTGTCCGCCTCGGGCCGGACGTCAGACCTCGACGCCGCTCGCCCGCAGCATCTCCTCGCGCTCCACGATCTTCACGCGCTCCCGGCCCTCGGCCTCGCCGCGCGCCCGCTCCGCCGCGTCCAGCCGGTACCAGCCGTCCCACGTGGTGTACGCGACGCCCTTGCCCTCGAGGAACTCCACCACGGCGTCCTCGCCCGGGGCCTCCGGCGTGTGCAGCCGGCCCTCGCGGTGGTCCTCCAGCAGATTGGCGACGGTCTCGTTGGCGTCGCCCTTGGTGTGGCCGATCAGACCGATCGGGCCGCGCCTGATCCAGCCGGTCACATAGGTGGACGCCAGGTGCTCGCCGCCCTCCACGACCCGGCCGCCCACGTCCGGGACGGTGCCCGACGCGGCGTCCCACGGCAGCTTGGGCAGCTCCTCGGAGAGGTAGCCCACCGCGCGGTACACGGCCTGGACGTCCCAGGTGGTGAACTCGCCGGTGCCCTTCACATTGCCGGTGCCGTCCAGCTCGGTGCGCTCGGTGCGCAGGCCGACGACCTTGCCGTCCTCGCCGACGATCTCGGCGGGCGACTCGAAGAAGTGCAGGAACAGCTTGTGCGGGCGGTCGCCGACATCGCGGATCGCCCAGTTCTCCAGGGTCTTGGCGACCATGTCGACCTGCTTGTTGGACCGCCGCGCCTCGATGGACCCCTGGTCGTAGTCGATGTCCTCGGGGTTGACGATGACCTCGATGCTGGGGGAGTGGTCCAGCTCGCGCAGCTCCATGGGGCTGAACTTCGCCTGCGCGGGGCCGCGGCGGCCGAAGACGTGGATCTCCAGCGCCTTGTTGGCCTTCAGGCCGTCGTAGACGTTCGGCGGTATCTCCGTCGGCAGCAGCTCGTCGGCGGTCTTGGCGAGGATGCGCGCCACGTCCAGGGCGACGTTGCCGACGCCCAGCACGGCGACCTTCTCGGCCTCCAGCGGCCAGGTGCGCGGCACGTCCGGGTGGCCGTCGTACCAGGAGACGAAGTCGGCGGCGCCGTACGAGCCGTCCAGGTCGATGCCCGGGATCTTCAGCTCGCGGTCGGCCTCGGCGCCCGTGGAGAAGATCACGGCGTCGTAGAAGGCGCGCAGATCGTCCAGGGTGATGTCGGACGGGTAGGAGACATTGCCGAAGAGGCGGATCTGCGGCTTGTCCAGGACCTGGTGAAGGGCGGTGATGATGCCCTTGATCCGCGGGTGGTCGGGAGCGACGCCGTACCGGATGAGGCCGAACGGCGCGGGCATCCGCTCGAACAGGTCGATGGAGACACCCGGGTCGTTGGCGGCCTCGGACTTCAGCAGCGCGTCGGCGGCGTAGATGCCGGCCGGGCCGGCACCGACGATCGCGACCCGCAGGGGGCGGGGCATGGCAGGTTCCCTTCGACAGTCAGCACTTCTCACCCGCCAGCCTCACCGGTACAGGGGTGGAGCGGTACCCGCTTCGAAGCTATGGCCCCATAAGGCGGGCTTATGGGAGTTCGAAGGCGGGGTTGGGGCTCGGGGCCCGGTCGGGTCGTGATCACACCTTATGGGGCGCTCCGCGCACCCCCGCGCGTGGGGTCGCCCACCCCCGCGGACGCGGGGACCGGCGGCCCGGCGCGGTGCGGGAGAATGGGGCCATGAGTCTGTTCCGGGATGACGGCGTCGTGCTGCGCACGCAGAAGCTCGGCGAGGCCGACCGGATCATCACCTTCCTCACCCGCGGCCACGGCCGCGTCCGCGCCGTCGCCCGCGGGGTGCGCCGCACCAAGTCGAAGTTCGGCGCCCGCCTGGAGCCCTTCTCCCATGTGGACGTGCAGTTCTTCGCCCGCGGCTCCGAGCTTGTCGGCCGCGGCCTGCCGCTGTGCACCCAGACCGAGACCATCGCCCCCTACGGCGGCGGCATCGTCACCGACTACGCCCGCTACACGGCCGGCACGGCCATGCTGGAGACCGCCGAGCGGTTCACCGACCACGAGGGCGAGCCGGCCGTCCAGCAGTACCTGCTGCTCATCGGCGCCCTGCGCACCCTCTCCCGCGGCGAGCACGCCCCGCATCTGATCCTCGACGCCTTCCTGCTGCGCTCCCTCGCCGTCAACGGCTACGCCCCGTCCTTCGAGGACTGCGCCCGCTGCGGCATCCACGGCCCCAACCGGTTCTTCTCGGTCGCCGCGGGCGGAGTCGTCTGCGGGGACTGCCGGGTGCCCGGCAGCGTCGTACCCTCGGCGGAGGCCGTCGGTCTGCTCAGCGCTCTGCTGACCGGCGACTGGGCGACGGCGGACGCGTGCGAGCCGCGCCACGTCAGGGAGGGGAGCGGGCTGGTGTCCGCCTATCTGCACTGGCACCTGGAGCGCGGACTGCGCTCGCTGCGCTACGTGGAGAAGTAGCTCCGCTACGTGGAGAGTCAAGAGAACTAGGAGAAGTGAGCCGCATGGCCATGGCACGACGCGGAATCCTCGGACGGTCCCGGCGCCAGTACCAGGACCCCGAGCCGCACCCGTCCGGCGCGCGCCCGCCGAAGCTGCCCGGCGAGATGGTGCCCGGGCACGTGGCGATCGTCATGGACGGCAACGGCCGCTGGGCCAAGGACCGCGGCCTGCCCCGCACCGAGGGCCACAAGGTCGGCGCCGAGCGCGTCCTCGACGTGCTCCAGGGCGCGATCGAGATGGGCGTCGGCAGCATCTCCCTGTACGCCTTCTCCACCGAGAACTGGCGGCGCTCCCCGGACGAGGTGCGCTTCCTGATGAACTTCAACCGGGACTTCATCCGCAAGACCCGCGACCAGCTCGACGCGCTCGGCATCCGGGTCCGCTGGGTCGGCCGCATGCCCAAGCTGTGGAAGTCCGTCGCCCAGGAGCTCCAGATCGCCCAGGAGCAGACCAAGGACAACGACCGGCTCACGCTGTACTTCTGCATGAACTACGGCGGCCGCGCCGAGATCGCGGACGCCGCGCAGGCCCTCGCCGAGGACGTGAAGGCCGGCCGGCTCGACCCGTCGAAGGTCACCGAGAAGACCTTCGCGAAGTACCTCTACTACCCGGACATGCCGGACGTGGACCTCTTCCTGCGGCCCAGCGGCGAGCAGCGCACCTCCAACTACCTGCTGTGGCAGAGCGCCTACGCGGAGATGGTCTTCCAGGACGTGCTGTGGCCGGACTTCGACCGCCGCGACCTGTGGCGCGCCTGCCTGGAGTACGCCCAGCGCGACCGCCGCTTCGGCGGCGCGGTGCCGAACGAGCAGCTCCTCGCGATGGAGGCGGCGATGCGGGGCACCGAGACCTCCCCGGCGGCGCCCGCGGGCCCGGAGGCGTCCGAGACCTCCGGCGTCGCGGGCTGACCCCGGCAGAGCGCACGCGAAGGGCGCGGCCCCCGGGGGAGCCGCGCCCTCTCGTCCACCTCGTCTACGCGCTCACGGCGCCGGCCGGCCGGTCAGTCACCGGTCCGGTCCGCCGAGGCCGCGCACTCCGCGCACGTGCCGAAGATCTCGACCGTGTGCGCCACGTTCACGAAGCCGTGCTCCGCGGCGACCGACTCGGCCCACTCCTCGACGGCCGGGCCCTCCACCTCGACGGCCTTGCCGCAGCCGCGGCACACCAGGTGGTGGTGGTGCTCGCCGGTGGAGCAGCGGCGGTAGACGGCCTCGCCGTCGCTGGTGCGCAGCACGTCGACCTCGCCGGCGTCGGCCAGCGACTGCAGCGTGCGGTACACCGTCGTGAGGCCGACGGAGTCCCCCCGGTGCTTGAGCATGTCGTGCAGCTCCTGCGCGCTGCGGAACTCGTCCACCTCGTTCAGTGCCGCCGCGACGGCGGCGCGCTGCCGGGTCGACCGTGCGCGTACGCCGGGTCCTGCCGTCGCCACAGGTGCCTCCTTGCCCTCGGCCCGCTCACTCGTACGTCAATGCGTCCGCTTACGTCGGGCCATTCTGCCAGGCCCCGCGACGGGGCCCCGCAGTCGTCTTGCCGTCACGCGGCCGGAATCAGACCTTGACGTCGTCCGCCGCCCCGGCCGGCGGCCGCACACCGGTGTGCGCCTCACCGGCCGCCCGCGCCGCCCGTGCCCGCCGCCTGGCCAGCGGCGAGGCCAGCGCGGCGAAGACCACGAACACGGCGATGGCCAGCAGCACGATCGTCGCGCCCGGCGGGACGTCCTGGTAGTACGTGGTGACCGTGCCGGCCAGCGACACGGCCGTACCGATGAGCACCGCCACCGCGAACGTGGCGCGGAAGCTCCGCGTCAGCTGCTGCGCCGCCGCGACCGGCACCACCATCAGGGCGCTGACCAGCAGCAGCCCGACGACGCGCATGGCGACCGTCACGGTGACCGCCGCGGTCACGGCGACCAGCAGGTTCAGCGCCCGCACCGGCAGGCCCGTCACGCGCGCGAACTCCTCGTCCTGGCTGACGGCGAACAGCTGGCGGCGCAGCCCCAGCGACACCGCCATCACGAACGCGGCGAGCACGCAGATGGCGACGACGTCCTCCTGGGACACGGTCGCCAGCGAGCCGAAGAGATAGCTGACCAGGTTCGCGTTGGAGCCCTCCGGGGAGAGGCTGGTCAGCAGCACGCCGCCGGCCATGCCGCCGTAGAAGAGCAGGGCGAGCGCGATGTCGCCGCGCGTCCGCCCGTACATGCGGATCAGCTCCATCAGCACCGCGCCCGCGATCGAGACGGCGCCCGCGACCCACACGGGGTTGGCCGACATCAGGAAGCCGAGGCCGACACCGGTCATGGCGACATGGCCGATTCCGTCGCCCATCAGGGCCTGCCGCCGCTGCACCAGGTGGATGCCGACGGCGGGCGCGGTGATGCCGACCAGGACGGCGGCGAGAAGCGCCCGCTGCATGAACGCGTGGTCGAGGATTTCCATGGTCAGGTCAGCAGTCCCGTGCGGAGCGGCTCGTCGGCCGCGTGCGGATGTACGTGGTCGTGGCCGGGCAGCGCGTGCTGGCCCACGGCCTCCGGCGGCGGCCCATCGTGGACGACGCACCCGTCGCGCAGGACGACCGCGCGGTCGATGAGCGGCTCCAGCGGGCCCAGCTCGTGCAGGACGAGCAGCACCGTCGTGCCGCTCGCCACCTGCTCGCGCAGGGTCGCCGCCAGCACCTCCTGGCTGGCCAGGTCGACGCCGGCCATCGGCTCGTCCATGATCAGCAGCTCGGGTTCGGAGGCGAGGGCGCGGGCGATCAGCACCCGCTGGTGCTGGCCGCCGGAGAGCGCCCACACCGAGTCCTTCGCCCGGTCCGCGAGCCCCACCAGTTCGATGGCCCGGTCGACGGCGGCCCGGTCCGCCCGGGACGGCCAGCGCAGCTTCGCGCGCGAGAGGCGGCCCGAGGAGACGACCTCGCGGACCGTGGCGGGCACGCCGCTGGCGGCGGTGGTGCGCTGCGGTACGTACCCCACGCGCGCCCAGTCGCGGAAGCGGCGCAGTTCGGTGCCGAACAGGGCGACCGAGCCGCCGGTCAGCGGCACCTGGCCGATGACCGAGCGGACGGCGGTGGACTTGCCGGAGCCGTTGGCGCCGAGCAGGGCGACGACCTCGCCCCGGTGGACGGTGAAGTCGATGCCGCGCAGCACGGGGCGGGAGCCGAGCGTGGCCGTGGCCGCCCGGACGGAGATGACGGGCTCGCTGCTCACCGGGCCTCCAGGGGGTGTGCGTACGGGGAAGGGCGGGTCACTTCGCGCCGAGCGCCTTCTGCAGGGCGGTCAGGTTGGCGCGCATGACCTCCAGGTAGTCAGCGCCCTTGGACCGGTCGGTGATTCCCTCCAGCGGGTCGAGGACGTCGGTCTTGAGGCCGGTGTCCTTCGCGAGGGTCCTGGCCGTGCGGTCGCTGGCGAGCGTCTCGAAGAAGACGGTGGTGACCTTCTCCTTCTTCGCGATCTGCTGGAGCTCCTTGACGCGGGCGGGGCTCGGCTCCGACTCGGGGTCGAGGCCGGCGATGCCCTCCTGGTCGAGGCCGTAGCGCTCGGCGAGGTAGCCGAAGGCGGAGTGGGTGGTGATGAAGGTGCGCGTGGTGGTGTTCTTCAGGCCCTCGCGGAAGGAGGTGTCCAGGGCGCCGAGCTTCTTCACCAGCTCGTCGGTGTTCTTCTCGTACGTCGCCGCGTTGTCCGGGTCGGCCTTGGCGAGGCGGTCGCCGACGCCCTTGGCGACCTCCGCGTACTTCACGGGGTCGAGCCAGATGTGCGGGTCGCCGCCGGCCTCGGAGTGGTCGTGCTCGTGGCCGCCCTCGTGCGTCTCGCCCTCGTGGGCCTCGTCGGTGTGGGCCTCGCCCTCGTGGGCGGAGTGGTCCTCGCTCGTGCCGTGGGTCTCGAGAGTGGTGAGGGTGGCCGCGTCGACGGCGTTCTTCACGCCGGACTGCTTGACCGCCTCGTCGACGGCGGGCTGGAGGCCCTTGAGGTAGAGGATGAAGCCCGCGTCCTGGAGGCCGGCTATCTGGCGCGGCTTGAGTTCCAGGTCGTGCGGCTCGACTCCGGGACGGGTCAGCGTGGTCACGGAGACTTTGTCGCCGCCGATCTGTTCGGCGAGGAACTGCATCGGGTAGAACGACGCCACAACGTCCAGTTTGCCGTCTTTGTTCTTCTCCGCGCCCCCGGAGGAACCGGAGCAGGCGGAGAGCGTGACCAGGCCGAGGACAGCGGCACCGGCGACGGCGGTGGTGGATATGGAGCGTCGTACGTTCATGACACTCATTTTCAACTTTTCTGGAAACGATTGTCAACAAAGGGGCCAAGTGGCCCCCGCCACCCACCGATTTGATCCCGAGGCCGCGCCCGCCGCTAATCTGAGGCATTCGCCGTTCGTCACCGTCGTATGAAGAGAGCACCGTGGCCGCCGACAAGATCGACACCATCGTCAGCCTGAGCAAGCGCCGTGGCTTCGTCTACCCCTGCAGCGAGATCTACGGCGGCCAGCGCGCCGCCTGGGACTACGGGCCGCTCGGCGTGGAGCTGAAGGAGAACATCAAGCGCCAGTGGTGGCGCTACATGGTCACGGCCCGCGAGGACGTCGTCGGCCTCGACTCCTCGGTCATCCTCGCCTCCGAGGTCTGGGAGGCGTCCGGCCACGTCGCGACCTTCACCGACCCGCTCACCGAGTGCACCTCCTGCCACAAGCGCTTCCGCGCCGACCACCTGGAGGAGGCGTACGAGGAGAAGAAGGGCCGCGCCCCCGAGAACGGCCTGGCCGACATCAACTGCCCCAACTGCGGCACCAAGGGCCAGTTCACCGAGCCCAAGCAGTTCTCCGGCCTGCTCTCCACGCACCTCGGCCCCACCCAGGACTCCGGCTCGGTCGCCTACCTGCGCCCCGAGACCGCCCAGGGCATCTTCACCAACTTCTCCCAGGTCCTGCAGACCTCCCGGAAGAAGCCGCCCTTCGGCATCGCGCAGATGGGCAAGTCCTTCCGCAACGAGATCACGCCGGGCAACTTCATCTTCCGCACCCGCGAGTTCGAGCAGATGGAGATGGAGTTCTTCGTCAAGCCGGGCGAGGACGAGCAGTGGCAGGAGTACTGGATGGAGCAGCGCTGGAACTGGTACACCGGCCTGGGCCTGCGCGAGGAGAACATGCGCTGGTACGAGCACCCCAAGGAGAAGCTCTCCCACTACTCCAAGCGCACCGCCGACATCGAGTACCGCTTCCAGTTCGGCGGCAGCGAGTGGGGCGAGCTGGAGGGTGTCGCCAACCGCACCGACTACGACCTGAGCGCGCACTCCCGCGCCTCCGGCGCCGACCTGACGTTCTTCGACCAGGAGGCCGGCGAGCGCTGGACGCCGTACGTCATCGAGCCGGCCGCCGGTGTGGGCCGCACCATGCTGGCGTTCCTGCTCGACGCGTACGTCGAGGACGAGGCGCCCAACGCCAAGGGCAAGATGGAGAAGCGCACGGTGCTGCGGCTCGACCCGCGCCTCGCGCCGGTCAAGGTCGCCGTGCTGCCGCTCTCCCGCAACCCGGAGCTGTCCCCGAAGGCCAAGGGCCTCGCCGCGGACCTCCGCCAGAACTGGAACATCGAGTTCGACGACGCGGGCGCGATCGGCCGCCGCTACCGCCGCCAGGACGAGATCGGCACGCCGTACTGCGTCACGGTCGACTTCGACACGCTCGAGGACAACGCGGTGACGGTGCGCGAGCGCGACTCGATGAAGCAGGAGCGCGTCTCCCTGGACCAGATCCAGGGCTACCTGGCCTCCCGCCTGATCGGCTGCTGACCACCGCTGCCGCCTCCGGCACGGCACACGTCTGAACGAAGCCCCCGGCTCCCTCATCGGGACCGGGGGCTTCGCGTGTCCCGCGCGGAGGGGCTTGTGGGGGCGGGCAGGTGTCCCGCGTGGCGGGGAAATTGGTGTGCCGGGGCGCCGCGCGGCCGGTACGGTCGTACCCATGTCTTCTTTCCTCCCGATCTACGAGTGAGAGCGCGGCGCCGGCGCGGGCCCGGCAGCCCGACGACCGCGGCGCCCCACCAGACCACCCGGACCACTTCTCACCCCTGAGGGAGACCCCATGGCCAAGAGCCGCAACAACCTGCTCGGAGTCGGCGGACAGCGCAAGAAGCTGTCCCGTCTGGAGCGGCAGGGCACCGCGCCGCGCGGTGGCGGGAGCGCGGCGGGCGCGGAGACGGCGAAGCAGGAGCTGCTGCGCAAGATGCGCGAACGCACCCAGTCCTCGTCCCCGTCCCAGTCCCCGTCCCAGTCCCAGTCGGAGGACTGAGCCCGTGGCCGGTGCGGGCCACGGCATCCGCCCGGGCCCGCACCGTCTCGGGGGCTCCGCCCCCAACGACCCGTAGTGCCCGCGCCGGGGGCCGTCACATGACCGCCCCCGCGCCCCGGGGCCCGGCCGCCACCCGGCAGCCGGGCCCTTCGCCGTACCCGCCACCGGCAACACCTCCCCGGCGGGGCCGCCGCCTGCCGCTGTGCCCACAACGGGGGCGGGCCTGTTTTCTCGGGGCTGCGGGTCCGGGGATGTCCGGGGCGGGCGGGGTGGTGCGGGCGTACGGGACAATGGACGGCATGACCGCGTTCAGCCCCCTGTCCATCGGCCCGCACACCGTGCAGCCCCCGGTGGTCCTCGCCCCCATGGCCGGTATCACCAACGCTCCCTTCCGCACCCTCTGCCGGGAGTTCTCCGGCGGCAAGGGCCTGTTCGTGAGCGAGATGATCACGACGAGGGCGCTGGTCGAGCGCAACGAGAAGACCATGCAGCTCATCCACTTCGACGAGACCGAGACCCCCCGCTCGATCCAGCTGTACGGAGTGGACCCCGTCACCGTCGGCAAGGCCGTCCGCATGATCGTGGACGAGGACCTCGCCGACCACATCGACCTGAACTTCGGCTGCCCCGTCCCCAAGGTCACCCGCAAGGGCGGCGGCTCCGCCCTGCCGTACAAGCGGCCGCTGCTCCGGGCGATCCTCCACGAGGCGGTGTCCAACGCCGGGGACCTGCCCGTCACCATGAAGATGCGCAAGGGCATCGACGACGACCACATCACGTACCTCGACGCCGGGCGCATCGCCGTCGAGGAGGGCGTCACGGCCATCGCCCTGCACGGCCGCACCGCCGCCCAGCACTACGGCGGCACCGCCGACTGGGACGCCATCGCCCGGCTGAAGGAGCACGTCCCGGAGATACCGGTACTCGGCAACGGCGACATCTGGAGCGCGGACGACGCGCTGCGCATGATGCGCGAGACCGGCTGCGACGGCGTGGTCGTGGGCCGCGGCTGCCTCGGCCGCCCGTGGCTGTTCGGCGACCTGGTCGCCGCCTTCGAGGGCACGGGCACCGCCGCGGCGCCGACCCTGCGCGAGGTCGCCGACACGATGGTGCGCCACGCCCGGCTGCTCGGCGAGTGGATCGGTGACGAGGCACGGGGTGTCATCGACTTCCGCAAGCACGTCGCCTGGTACCTGAAGGGCTTCTCCGTCGGCTCCGAGATGCGCAAGCGACTGGCGGTCACCTCGTCGCTGGACGAGCTGAGGGCCGGGCTCGACGAACTGGACCTCGACCAGCCCTGGCCGGCGGGCGCGGACGGCCCGCGCGGCCGCACGTCCGGCAACAACCGGGTCGTCCTGCCCGACGGCTGGCTGAAGAACCCGTGGGACTGCTCCGCCCTGAGCGAGGACGCCGAACTGGACACCTCCGGCGGCTGACCGGACGCATGGCGCGTGGCCCGCTTCCACACGGAAGCGGGCCACAGTACGTTCGGCGGGCCCTTGGCGTTCGGGGGAGCCGCCTGCCGGTCCGGCGCCGTCACGGACGTCCGGCCACCGGGCGCCCGCCGGTCGCCGCGCGGTGCCGCCACGCCCTGCGCTGATGGGTGCGCCGCGCCTCCCGAACACCTCGACGGCGGCGTGCCGCGACGCTCCGGCTGGGGCCCCGACGCGTACCCCGGTGGCCGCGCCGCGCGGCGGTTTCCGTGCGTCCGTCGACTGACCTTCTGGTGGACGGAAGGCGTCCGGATCGTGGACTTCCGGACGGGCGCAGGGCGTGATTCTCGCCACCCCTGATCGCCTGCATGCTCAGATGAGCGTGTTACGGGTGACTGTACTTCTCAAAGGATGGCACTCAGTGCCACTCCTTCTGCCTTCAAGAAGTGAAGTCAAGTGTGCGCACCACACGCTCACATGAGCGGTTCTTGGGGTGTTTTTGACCATGCCGCTTCAAGGCGTGAACCGTTTCCCGTCCTCGGAGCAACCGCGCCGTAACTTTCGATCTGCTGGCGGACGGGTGGATAAGGCCGTACGACGGGTAGGCGTACCTCCCCAGACGCCTTCGATCTGGGTATGTTCCTCGCCGTCAGGGCAGCCACGTCGTCCTCGAGGAGTCGAGACCCGTGTCGGAAAACAAAGACCAGAAGTTCGTGTACGACTTCACCGAGGGCAACAAGGACCTCAAGGACCTTCTCGGTGGCAAGGGCGCGAACCTCGCCGAGATGACCAACCTCGGTCTCCCGGTGCCTCCGGGCTTCACCATCACCACCGAAGCGTGCAAGGTCTACCTGGAGAGCGGCGCCGAACCGCCGGCGCTCCGGGACGAGGTGAGCGCTCACCTCGACGCGCTCGAGCGGAAGATGGGCAAGAAGCTCGGCCAGGCCGACAACCCGCTCCTCGTCTCCGTCCGTTCCGGCGCCAAGTTCTCCATGCCCGGCATGATGGACACGGTCCTCAACATCGGCCTGTCCGACACCTCCGTCGAGGGCCTCGCCCAGCAGTCCGGCGACGAGCGCTTCGCGTGGGACTCCTACCGGCGCCTCATCCAGATGTTCGGCAAGACCGTCCTCGGCGTCGACGGCGACCTCTTCGAGGAGGCGCTCGACGAGGCGAAGAAGGCCAAGAAGGTCACGGTCGACACCGACCTGGAGGCCTCGGACCTCAAGAAGCTGGTCAAGCAGTTCAAGAAGATCGTCAAGGCCGAGGCCGGGCGCGAGTTCCCGCAGGACCCGCGCGAGCAGATGGACCTCGCCATCAAGGCCGTCTTCGACTCCTGGAACGGCGACCGCGCCAAGCTGTACCGCCGCCAGGAGCGCATCCCGCACGACCTGGGCACCGCGGTCAACGTCTGCTCCATGGTCTTCGGCAACCTCGGCCCCGACTCCGGCACCGGCGTCGCCTTCACCCGCGACCCCGCCTCCGGCCACCAGGGCGTCTACGGCGACTACCTGCAGAACGCGCAGGGCGAGGACGTCGTCGCCGGCATCCGCAACACCGTGCCGCTCGCCGACCTGGAGTCGATCGACAAGAAGTCGTACGACCAGCTCATGGGCATCATGGAGACCCTGGAGAACCACTACAGGGACCTCTGCGACATCGAGTTCACCATCGAGCGCGGCCAGCTGTGGATGCTCCAGACCCGCGTCGGCAAGCGCACCGCCGCCGCCGCGTTCCGCATCGCCACGCAGCTCGTCGACCAGGGCCTCATCGACGAGGCCGAGGCCCTCCAGCGGGTCAACGGCGCGCAGCTCGCCCAGCTGATGTTCCCGCGCTTCGACGAGAGCGCCAAGGTCGAGCAGATCGGCCGGGGCATCGCCGCGTCGCCGGGTGCCGCCGTCGGCAAGGCAGTCTTCGACTCGTACACCGCCGTCAAGTGGTCCCGCTCCGGCGAGAAGGTCATCCTCATCCGCCGCGAGACCAACCCGGACGACCTGGACGGCATGATCGCCGCCGAGGGCATCCTCACCTCGCGCGGCGGCAAGACCTCCCACGCCGCCGTCGTCGCCCGCGGCATGGGCAAGACCTGTGTCTGCGGCGCCGAGGAGCTCGAGGTCGACACCAAGCGCCGCCGGATGACCGTCCCCGGCGGGCACGTCGTCGAGGAGGGCGACGTCGTCTCCATCGACGGCTCCACCGGCAAGGTGTACCTGGGCGAGGTACCGGTCGTGCCGTCGCCGGTCGTGGAGTACTTCGAGGGCCGGATGCACGCCGGCGCCGACGACGCCGACGAACTGGTCCAGGCCGTCCACCGGATCATGGCGTACGCCGACCGCGTCCGCCGGCTGCGGGTCCGCGCCAACGCCGACAACGCCGAGGACGCCGCGCGCGCCCGCCGCTTCGGCGCCCAGGGCATCGGCCTGTGCCGCACCGAGCACATGTTCCTCGGCGACCGCCGCCAGTACGTCGAGCGGCTGATCCTCGCCGACACGGACGCCGAGCGCGAGGACGCCCTCAAGGCGCTGCTCCCGCTCCAGCAGGGCGACTTCGTGGAGCTGTTCGAGGCGATGGACGGGCTGCCCGTCACCGTACGGCTGCTCGACCCGCCGCTGCACGAGTTCCTGCCCGACATCACCGAGCTGTCGGTGCGCGTCGCCCTCGCCGAGGCCCGCAAGGAGCCCCACGAGAACGAGCTGCGCCTCCTCCAGGCCGTGCACCGGCTGCACGAGCAGAACCCGATGCTGGGTCTGCGCGGCGTCCGCCTCGGCCTGGTCATCCCCGGCCTGTTCACCATGCAGGTGCGGGCCATCGCGGAGGCCGCCGCCCAGCGCATCGAGGCCAAGGGCGACCCGCGCGCCGAGATCATGATCCCGCTGGTCGGCACCGTGCAGGAGCTGGAGCTCGTCCGCGACGAGGCCGAGCAGGTCATCGCCGAGGTCGAGCAGCGCACCGGCGTCGAGCTGAAGCTGGCGCTCGGCACGATGATCGAGCTGCCGCGCGCCGCCGTCACGGCCGGCCAGATCGCGGAGTGCGCCGAGTTCTTCTCCTTCGGCACGAACGACCTCACACAGACCGTCTGGGGCTTCTCCCGCGACGACGTGGAGGCCAGCTTCTTCACCGCGTACCTGGAGAAGGGCATCTTCGGGGTGTCGCCGTTCGAGACGATCGACAAGGACGGCGTCGGCGCCCTGGTGCGCAGCGCCGTGGAGTCCGGCCGGGCCACCCGCCCCGACATCAAGCTCGGCGTGTGCGGTGAGCACGGCGGCGACCCGGAGTCGGTGCACTTCTTCCACGAGGTGGGCCTCGACTACGTCTCCTGCTCGCCGTTCCGCATCCCGGTCGCCCGCCTGGAGGCCGGCCGGGCCGCGGCCCAGTCGGCCGGCAGCGACAGCCGCTGACCCACCCGGTACCGCCGCGGCGCCCCCGCGGCGGTACCCCACGGGCACCGGAGCCGCCGTCTGTCACCCGACCCTCACCGATCGGCGGCGGCTCCGGGTCACCACAGAGAGACGGGGCGGACACCTTTGTGCGGAGGTGTCCGCCCCGTCCTCGTTGCTGTGGATCTTCTCCGCTTCGCTCCGTACCTCCCGGCGCAGAAAGCGCGTTCCTGTTGAATTGCGGCCGGTTGAATTCCGTTCCAGTTGAAGAGCGGACTTTTAGCGGAGATGGACATCGCGTCAATTCCGGGCCTACGCCGCGGGAACAAACGGGCGGAGCGCGGCCACCGGATCCCCACCCGCCGACCGCGCCCCATTACCCCTGCCAGACAGGAGAGCCGCAACCTTTCAGTCCCGCCGCCGGGCGTGAGAAGCCCCCCACGGTCTTCGGACACGCCACCTCGGTCCTGAAGGTTTCCCGTCTGACGGCGTACAGCTTTTCGGTTCCCGGCCGTCGCCCGCGACGCTTTTCAAGTGTGGCTGAAATGCCATGGTAACAACCTGTGATGGCATGCATACTCCTCGGTGGGGGGTGATTGCGCATGCAACAGGTGGGGGTTCAGTGCTTCGTATACATTTCACCGGTGCCGATCTCGCCGGGGTCCGGATGGCGGCCCGGCCGGACGCGCTCTGGGAAACCATTCTCAGCTTTCACCGTTTGCGGGACAGGCGAGGCGCTCTCGTCTACGGGGAATGGCGCTCCGAAACGCGGACACGGTTGAACGGTGAAACGAGGCTCCTCGGCGCGCTCGTTCCGGCGCGGGGCTATTTCCCGGACTTCCTGACCCCGCCGGAGGGACTTCAGGGCCTTGACACCGCCCTGGAGGCCGTACGGGCCACTGCGCCGGCCCGCGTCCACGCGGAGCTGTCCGTGCTCGCCTCCGAGCGCCCGTCCGCCGCGCCGCTGCCGTCGTGGACGCAGGCGCTCGCCGAGGGGCGCGCCGAGCCGTTCAGCCGCCTCCTGGGTGCCCTGCGCGGCTACCACCGGGCGGCCGTCGAGCCGTACTGGACGTACATCCAGGCGCGGGTGGAGGCGGACCGGGCGGTGCGCGGCCGGGCGCTGCTGGACGGCGGCGCCGAGGAGCTGCTGGCGTCCCTGCCGCCGATGCTGCGCTGGCGCGCGCCCGTGCTGGAGGCCGACTACCCCGTCGACCGGGACGTGCGGCTCGACGGGCGCGGCCTGCTGCTCCAGCCGTCGTACTTCTGCCGGGGCTCGGCCGTCATGTACCGCGACCCCGCGCTGCCGCCGGTGCTCGTCTACCCGGTCACGCACACGGACGCCCCCGCGGCGGCCGGGGAGCCGGGCGGGGCGCCGCTGGGCCGGCTGGTCGGCCGCACCCGCTCGGCCGTCCTCAAGGCCATCGGGGAGGGCGGCACCACCAGTGAGCTGGCCCGCCGCGCCGGGGTGTCCCTCGCGTCGGCGAGCCAGCACGCCGGGGTGCTGCGCGACGCGGGCCTGGTGGTGACCCTGCGCCAGGGCAGCTCCGTGCTGCACACCCTGACGCCGCTGGGTGCCGCCCTGCTGCACGGCGGCACCCAGCCCGTCCGGGAGAGCCGCCGCTACGCGCGGAACGGCCCCGTCACCTCGTAGGTGATGCCGCCGGACGAACTGCCCGTCGTGCCGCGCTGGCTGGAGAAGTACAGCCGCCGCCCGTCGGGCGAGAACGCCGGGCCGCAGATCTCCGAGCCGGACTGGTTCAGGATCCGCACGAACGGCGCGACCACGTCGTCCGGGGTGATCACGCAGATCTCCATGTTGCCGCCGTCCTCGGCGACGTACAGGTCGCCCGAGGACGCCCCGGTGATGTTGTCGACGCCGGTCAGCGGGGCGGTGCCGGAGACGAGCGAGTCGTCGTAGGCCAGCTCGTAGGTGCTCGACGCCAGGTTGAGCCGCCACACGCGGCCGTCGCCCTTGGTGGTGAACCACACCGTGTCGCCGGCGTAGTGGCAGCCCTCGCCGCCGTTGAACCGCTTGGCGCCCGACACCTGGTTGCGGGTGGCGGTGGGGGAGCCGTCCGGGTCCGGGACCGTGGCCCAGGTGAACGTGCCGGAGGTCGCCGTGCCGGCCTTCAGCACCTGGAGGGTGCCCGCCGACAGGTCGCCCCAGGTGTTGGGGACGAACCGGTAGAAGCAGCCGTCCGACGCGTCCTCCGTCAGGTACACGACCTTGCGGACCGGGTCGGCCGCGGCGGCCTCGTGGTTGAAGCGGCCCATCGCGGCGCGGCGGACGGCGGCCTTCACGCCCCACGGGTCGGTCTCGTACACGTACCCCGTGCTGACCTCCTCGCAGGAGAGCCAGGTGTTCCACGGGGTGGCGCCGCCCGCGCAGTTGCGGTTGGTGTTGGAGAGGATGCGGTACGCGCTCGTGATGTTGCCCGAGCCGTCGAAGCGGATGGCGCTCGCGCCGCCCGTGCTGGAGATCTCGGAGTTGGAGACGTAGATCCACCCCGTCCCGTCGGCGAAGCAGGCACCGCCGTCCGGGGCGGCGTGCCAGACGTACGAGGTGCCGCCGACGCGCTGCCCGGTCCGGGCGACGACCCGGCTGGTGAAGCCGGCCGGGAGCTGCAGGCCGTTCGCGTCCGCGGCGCCGAGCGCTCCGTACGGGCCGGCGCCGGGCTGGGCGGGGGCGGCGTAGGCGGCGCCGCGCATCAACGTGTAGCCGAACGCGGCGGCCGCACCGCCGGCGACCGCTCCACGCAGGAAACTCCGACGTTCCACTTCATCACTCCACTGGGGTCGTGACCGCCCCGCGCGCCGGACGGCGGCGGGGTCGCGCGCTGACGGAACCTAGAACCCAGGGATTGACGGTGCATCAACAACCGGTGAAGGGGAAGCAGCGGGGGCCGGTCGGCTGCGCGGGGTTGTCCGGCCGGGGCGCGGGCCCTCGACGCGCGTGGTGTACTCGCGGCTCCGATGCGGGGCCCGGACGATGCCGTGCGGGGCGCGCTGCTGCTGCCGCTGCGGGCCGCGCGATGTTCTGTGGGCGGTCGTCCGCACCGCTGTAGGCAGCTGGTCCGCCCAGGGGGCGGAACGGGTGGGCACAGCGGACCTGGCGGGAGCCGCTTCCAGCGCCTGGCGCACCAGTGGGCAGCCTCCTGGGCGGGGCACCCCGTTGTGCCCACCCGTTCCGCCCCGCGGAACGACTGCCCACAACGGGGCGGGGCCGCTTCCTGCGCCTGGTGTACGCGGGGCGGCCGCCGGGGCGGGGCCTGGTTCGGTGCTGGTGCCACGGGGACGCCTCCGGCCGGGGCGCCCCTCCCTGGGGGAAGATTGTTCGGGTGGGGGCGATGAGTTTTGGTGGGGGGCCCGGTCTACCCCCTCGTAACGGACCGACCGGATGGAGAGACCCCGCCATGGAACAGATGATCTTCGTGAACCTGCCCGTCAAGGACCTCGACCGGGCCAAGGCCTTCTGGACCGAGCTCGGCTACTCCTTCAACCCGCAGTTCACCGACGAGAAGGCCGCCTGCCTGGTCTTCAGCGACACCATCTTCGCGATGCTGATCACCGAGCCGTTCTTCAAGGAGTTCACGAAGAAGGACATCACCGACGCGTCCTCCTCCACGGAGGCGATCATCGCGCTCAGCGCCGGGAGCCGCGACGAGGTGGACCGGCTCGTGGACAAGGCGCTGGCCGCCGGCGGATCCCCGGCCATCGACCCGGTGGAGTACGGCGACGCCATGTACAGCCGCTCCTTCCAGGACCCCGACCACCACAACTGGGAGGTCGTGTGGATGGACGTCGAGAAGATGACCGGGCAGCAGGGCTGAGCCCGCGTACGGCGGAGGGGACCGTCCCCGTGACGGTCCCCTCCGCGGCGCCGGGGCGACACCCGCCCCCCGCCGTCAGCTCGCGCGCACCGGGTACACCGCCACCGCCACCTCGTCGTCGTCCAGGCAGCGGCCGGTCTCCAGGTCGAAGCGCTGCTTCAGCAGCGGCGACGCCACGAACGTCCGGCCGCCCGCCGAGCCGATCAGGCCCCGCGACAGCACCTGCGCCCCGGTGAACGGGTCCCGGTTGTCGATCGCGTACAGCCGTCCCCGCCGGTCCCGGAACAGCGCCGCCTGCCGGCCGTCCGGCAGCAGGGCGGCCATGCCCCGGCCCGGCGTCAGCGCCTCCGTGTCGCAGATCGGCAGCCAGTGGTCGTCGTGGGCGAGTTCCAGCTTCATCGGGCGGACACACCTTCCAGGGTGAGGACCGTCAGGTCGGGCTTGATCTGGCCCCGCTCCGGCACGAACCGCACCGACGGGTCCGGCGCGTCGGGGGCGTTCACGAACGACACGAAGCGGGCCAGGCGCTCGGGGTCCGCGAGGGTTTCGGCCCACTCGTCGCGGTACCCGGCCACGTGCCGGGCCATCAGCGCGTCCAGCTCCTCGCCGATGCCGAGCGAGTCCTCGACCACCACCTCGCGGACGTGGTCGAGACCGATCCGCTCCACCCACGGCGCCGTGCGCTCCAGCCGCTCCGCGGTGCGGATGTAGTACATCAGGAACCGGTCGATCAGCCGGATCAGCTCGGCGTCCGACAGGTCCTTGGCCAGCAGGTCCGCGTGGCGCGGGGTGGCGCCGCCGTTCCCGCCGACGTAGAGGTTCCAGCCGTTCGCCGTGGCGATCACGCCGAAGTCCTTCGACTGGGCCTCGGCGCACTCCCGCTGGCAGCCCGAGACGGCCGACTTCAGCTTGTGCGGCGCCCGCAGGCCCCGGTAGCGCAGCTCCAGGTCGATCGCCATGCGCACCGAGTCCTGCACGCCGTAGCGGCACCAGGTCTGGCCCACGCAGGACTTCACCGTCCGCAGCGCCTTGCCGTACGCGTGCCCCGACTCGAAGCCCGCGTCGACCAGCCGCGCCCAGATCGCCGGGAGCTGCTCGACGCGCGCGCCGAACAGGTCGATCCGCTGGCCGCCGGTGATCTTCGTGTAGAGCCCGAAGTCCCGCGCCACCTCCCCGATGACGATCAGCTTCTCCGGGGTGATCTCCCCGCCGGGGACGCGCGGCACGATCGAGTACGAGCCGTTGCGCTGCATATTGGCGAGGAAGTGGTCGTTGGTGTCCTGGAGCGCGGCCTGCTCGCCGTCGAGGACGTAGCCGTGCGACAGGGACGCCAGGATCGAGGCGACCGTCGGCTTGCAGACCTCGCAGCCCTCGCCGCCCCTGGCCTCCTGGCGCCCGTAGCGGTCGAGGAGTTCGGCGTACGAGGTGATCCGCAGGACCTGCACGATCTCGTACAGGTCCTGGCGGGTCTGCGGGAAGCAGCCGCACAGCCCGCCGTCGCCGGTCTTCGGCAGCAGCTGCTGGATGACCTTGACGCAACTGCCGCAGCCCGTGCCGGCCTTGGTGCACTTCCTCACCTCGGGCAGCGTGGTGTGCTCGCAGATCGCGCCCTTGGTGACGTTGTGGCACGAGCAGATCACCGCGTCGTCCGGCAGCGACTCCGGGCCCAGCGCGACCGGCGCGCCCGCGCCCGCCGGCAGGACCAGCTGCTCCGGCGCGACGGGCGGCACCGAACCGGTCAGCGGGCGCAGCATCCCGTACGCCTCCGCGTCGCCGACCAGGACACCGCCGAGCAGCGTCCCGTCCGCCGCCACGACCAGCTTCTTGTACACGCCGGCCCGCGAGTCGGCGTACACGACGTCGAGGCAGCCCTCGGCCGTGCCGTGCGCGTCGCCGAACGACGCCACGTCCACGCCCAGCAGCTTCAGCTTCGTGGACAGGTCGGCGCCGGTGAACGACGACTCCCGTCCCGCGATCGCGTCGGCGGCCGTCAGCGCCTGCTCGTAGCCGGGCGCCACCAGGCCGTACACCCGGCCGTCCACCGCGAGGGCGCACTCGCCGATCGCGTACACCGCCGGGTCCGAGGTGCGGCACCGCTCGTCCACCGCGATGCCGCCGCGCTCCCCGACCGCCAGGCCGCAGTCGCGGGCCAGCTGGTCGCGGGGGCGTACACCGGCGGAGAACACCACCATGTCGACGGCCAGTTCGGAGCCGTCCGACAGCCGCATCCCGGCGACCGCGCCGTCCTGCCCGGTCAGCACCTCCTGCGTGCCGACGCCCGTGTGCACGGACAGGCCCATGCCCTCGATGGTGCGCAGCAGCGCCGCGCCGCCGCCCTCGTCCACCTGCACCGGCATCAGCCGGGGCGCGAACTCCACGACGTGGGTGTCGAGGCCGAGGCCCTTCAGCGCGCCCGCCGCCTCCAGCCCGAGGAGGCCGCCGCCGACGACCGCGCCGGTCCCCGCCGTCTTCGCGTACTCCTCGATGGCGAGCAGGTCCTCGATCGTCCGGTAGACGAAGCAGCCCGTCGCGTCCTTGCCGGGCACCGGAGGCACGAACGGGTACGAACCGGTCGCCAGGACCAGCGTGTCGTACGCGACGGTCAGCCCCGAGCGGGCGGTGACCGTGCGGGCCTCCCGGTCGATCGCGACGGCCGGGTCGCCGGTGTGCAGTTCGATGCCGTGCTCCGCCATGAACCCGTCGGGCACCATCGACAGGTCGTCGGGCGTGCGGCCGGAGAAGTACGAGGTCAGCTGGACCCGGTCGTACGCGGGGCGGGGCTCCTCGCACAGGACGACCACCCGCGCCCGCCCGGTCACCCCGCGCTCGGCGAGGGCCTCCAGGAAGCGCTGGCCGACCATGCCGTGGCCGACGAGGACGATGGTGGGCGTGTGCGCCGCCCCGGGCGTGTTCGGCATGTCAGGAGCCTCCGTCATGGGTGAGCAGGTGGAGCAGGGGCGCGTCCGGGAGGGCCTCGTCGCCCTCCCACGCCCGGGCGAGGGTCCCGACCGCGCCGAGGTCCCCGAGCAGGACGCCGCCGACGAGCCGGTCGCCCCGGACGACGACCTTCCGGTACGCGCCGCAGGTGGCGTCGGTGAGCCGCACGGTGTCGTCGCCGGCGCGCGGCACCGGCTCGCCGAACGCGGCCAGTTCGAGGGCGTCCAGGCTGAGCCGGGTCAGCGCCCGCGTCCCCCGGTAGGCGGCGTCGCCCCCGGCCAGGACGTCCGCGAGCACATCGGCCTGCTCCAGGGCGGCACCGGCCAGCCCGTAGAGCCGCCCGTCGTGCTCGGCGCAGTCGCCGACGGCGTGGATGTACGGGTCGGAGGTGCGCAGGCGGTCGTCCACGACGATCCCGCGCCGCACGTCGAGCCCCGCCTCCGCGGCGAGCCCGACACGCGGCCGCACCCCGCAGGCGACGACCACCAGGTCGGCGTCGAGCACGAACCCGTCGGCCAGTTCGACGGCGGTCACCGCGCCCGACGCGGCCTTGAGCCCCCGCACCCGGCACTCGGTGTGGACCTCCACGCCGAGCCCCTCCAGATGGCGGCGCAGCAGCCCGGAGGCGTCCGCGTCGAGTTGGCGCTCCATCAGGTGCTCGCCCTGCTGGGCCAGCACCACCTCGGCGCCCCGCGCGGCCAGCGCGCGGGCGGCGGACACCCCGAGCAGCCCGCCGCCGATGACCACGGCCCGCACCCCGGGAGCCAGCCGGGCGTCCAGCGCCAGGCAGTCGTCGAGCGTCCGGAACGCGTGCACCCCGGTCGGCAGCCGGCCGCCGCCGGTGAGGCCGCGCAGCGGCGGCAGCACCGGATTGGAGCCGGTCGCCAGGACCAGCCGGTCGTAGGCGACGCGGGTCCCGTCGGCGCAGCGCACCTCCCGCGCGGACCGGTCGATGCCGGTGACCCGCACCCCGCGCCGCGCCGCCTCGCCCTTCGGCGCGGGCAGCGCGATCACCTCGGGCCCGTACCGGCCGGCGAGGACGTCCGCGAGCAGCACCCGGTTGTACGGGGCGTGCGGCTCCTCGCCGAGCAGGGTGACGGGCAGCCGCTCGGCGAGGCGCGCCCCCGCCGTACCACCGCCGACCACCACGATCCGTGAACTCATGCCCAGCAGCGTGCGTCGGCGGTGTTTCCCGTCGGCATCCCGTGTGTTTCACGCGAGGAAAGCCGCCCTCAGCGGGCGGGCCGGGACGTCGTGAGGGCCCGCGCCGCCTCCGAGGGGTTTCTCGCCCGGGTGCGGAGGGCCTTCACCGCCTGCCAGAGGGGCTTCTCCGGGGAGTGCGGAGGGACTTCACCGCCTGCCACGGGGCTTCGCCGGGGAGTGCGGAGGGACTTCACCGCCTGTGAGGGGTCCCTCACCGGGGCCCCCGCGTCAGCCGCCGTTCAGCAGCAGCTCCGCCAGCGGGGTGCGCGCGTGGCGGACCGAGCGGCCCGTGCGGGTGGTGGTGACCAGGCCCGCGGCGCGCAGGGCGGCGGCGTGGGCGGACGCCGTGGCGTTGCTGACGCCGATGCGGCGCGCCAGCCCCGTCGTCGTGCGCGCCTCGTCCAGGGCGCGCAGCAGGGCCAGCCGGGTCCGCCCCAGTACGCCCGCGAGGGGTTCACCGGAGGCGCCGCCCGCGTCGGATACCAGCGGCAGCCCCGGGCCGGCCGGGTAGGCGAGCGCCACCGGACGGTCCGGCAGGTCCTGCAGGAGCGGGCCGCGCCGCCAGTGGAACGTGGGCCGCAGCACCAGCCCCCGCCCGCCGAGCCGCACCTCCCGCACGCGCGGCGCGCCGGGGACGGGCCACTCCCAGACCCCGCCGCGCAGCCGCGACCCCGGGGCGAGGCCCGTCAGCGCGGCGCCGACGCCCTGCCCGGCGACGGCCAGGGCGTGCCGGGTGAACTCCGCGCGGTGCAGGTCCTGGACCAGCGGCCACACCGGGGCGAGGACCGTCCCGTACGCCGCGCGGTGCGCCCGGCCCAGCGTCTGCCACGCCTCCGGGTCGCCGCCGTGCAGCGCGCCGATCCACGGCGGGACCGGCCGCCCCGCGTAGACCTGCTCGATCCCGGCCCGTACGGCCTCCGGGCGGGCCCCCCTGATCAGCGCGAACCCCTCCTCCAGGGAGTCGCCGAGCACGTCGAGGAACGCGGGGGCCGTCCCGTGCGGCGCCAGGTCGGCGAGCGGCCCGGCCGTCCCCGGCAGGCTCCGCAGCAGCCGGCTCCGCCAGTGCCCGAACAGCGGCTCCCCGCGCGGGACGCCCAGCATCAGCAGCGCGGCGTGCAGCTCGGGCACGGGCGAGGGGCGCGGCGCGAACCGCACCCGGGCCAGGTCCTCCGCCGTGAAGTGGATCCGGATCACGCACAACCCCCCGTCCCGCGCCAGCCTTTCGGGTCCGGCCGCAAGCTTCGCCCGCGCCCGCCGCCCGTCCCCAGGATGCCGTCCATGACCTCGACCTTCCCATCCGACCAGGCCCCGTCGGCCCGTTTCGGCCGCCGCTCCATCGCCAAGGGCACGCTCGCCGGGGCCGCCGCGCTCCTGCTCGGCGCCACCCCCGCGACCGCCACCCCCGCGACCGCCACCGCCCCCTCCGGCGCCCCGGCCCCCGGCGGGCCCGCCTCCGCCGCCCCGGCCGCGGGCGGGCTGCGGCTGCGGCTCCCGGCGCCCACCGGGCCGTACTCCGTCCGCGCCGCCACGCTCCACCTGGTCGATCCGTCCCGCAACGACCCCTGGGCACCCGCGATCGGCGTACGGGAGGTCGTGCTGACCGTCCTGCGGCCCGCCGCCCGCGGCCGGGGCTTCCCCCGCGTACCGCAGCTGACCCCGGCGGCCGCCGCGTCCTTCGCCGGCCTCGGCCCGTGGATCCGCCCGCAGTTGCCGGACGGGGGAGTGGACTGGGCGGCCACCCTCACCCACGCCCGCGCCGGTGCCCCGCCCAGGCCCGGCGGGCGCCCCGTGCTGCTCTACAGCCCCGGCGGCGGCGACGCCCGCACGATGGGCAGCTCCCTCGCGGTGGACCTCGCCTCGCACGGCTGGACGGTCCTGACCGTCGACCATCCGGGGGACGCGAGCGAGGTGGAGTTCCCCGACGAGCGGCCCGGCCGCCTGCGGGTCAGGCAGTCCGTCCTGCTCGGCCCGCCCGCCCCGGACACCTTCCGCACCATGGTCGAGACCCGCGTGGCCGACCTGCGCTTCGTCCTGGACGCCCTCCGCCTCGACCGGGTCGGGCTGTACGGGCACTCCGCGGGCGGCACCGCCGTCGCGCAGGCGCTCCACGAGGACCGGAGGATCGCTGCCGCCGTCAACCTGGAGGGCCACCTCGACCTGATGGACGGCGAACTCCTGCCCGTGGCCCGGCAGGCCGCCGACCGGCCGCTGCTGCTCGCCGGCACCGACGGCTTCCGCAGCGACCGGATGGAGCGCACCTGGTCGGCGCTGCTCGCGCACGGCGGCCCCGTCACCCGGCGGCAGCTCGACGACGCCGGCCACTGGGTCTTCACCGACTACGCGGCACTCGCCCCGCAGCTCCAGGACGCCGGGCTGATGACCGCCATGGAGCGCGCCGACATGGTGGGCGCGGCCGACCCGCGGGTCACGGTGCCGGCGGTGCGCCGCCTCGTACGGTCGTTCTTCGCCCGCCACCTGCCGGTCTGAGCGCGCCGGGCCCCTGCGCCACGCCGCCCACCGGCCCGCGCCCGGACAGGGGCGGCCCCGCACGGGAGGCCCAGGGACGGCCCCGCACGGGGGGACCGGGGACGGCCCCGCACGGGGGAGGGGTCCGCCCCGGGCGGGGGAAGGCGCCGCATAGGGTCGGGGCGTGCCTGACATATCGGTGACCGCTCTTGTCCTGCTCTGCCTGGCCGCCCTGCTGGCGGGGTGGATCGACGCCGTCGTGGGCGGCGGCGGACTGCTGCTGCTCCCCGCGCTGCTGCTGGGGGTGCCGAACGTGCCGGCCGCGCAGTGCCTCGGTACGAACAAGGCGGTGGCCATCGTCGGCACGACGGGCGCGGCCGTGACGTATGTGCGCAAGGCGCCGGTGCCGGTGTGGACGGCCGTGCGGGTCGGACTCGCGGCGCTGGCCGGGTCGATGGGCGGGGCGTTCTTCGCGGCGGGCCTCAGCAGCGACGTGCTGCGCCCGGTGATCCTCGTGGTGCTGCTGGGCGTTGCCGCGTTCGTGCTGCTGCGGCCGTCGTTCGGGACCGGGCCCGCGCCGGCCGGGCCGGTACGGCGGGCGCGGGTCGTGGCGGCGGTCGTCCTGGTGGGCGGCGGCCTCGGCCTGTACGACGGGCTGATCGGGCCCGGCACCGGCACGTTCCTGGTGCTGGCGCTGACGGCGGTGCTCCACCTGGACCTGGTCACCGCGTCGGCCACCGCCAAGGTCGTCAACGTCTGCACCAACGGCGGCGCCCTGGCCATGTTCGCCTACCAGGGCCATGTGATGTGGCAGCTGGCGGCGCTGATGGCGGTGTTCAACCTGGCGGGCGGCATGGTGGGCGCGCGGATGGCGCTGCGCAAGGGCGCGGAGTTCGTCCGCGGGGTGCTGCTGGTGGTCGTGTTCGCGCTCGTCGCGAAGCTGGCGTTCGACCAGTGGGCGTGACGGAAGGGCTCAGCGGGCGCCGATGAGATGGGCGTACGCGACGATGTTGCCCTGGTAGCCGGTCTCCGGCGAGAAGCCGCCGCCGCAGGTGATGACGCGCAGCTCGGCGCGGTCGGACGAGCCGTACACCCTGCCGTCGGGGAAGGCGTCGTTGTCGTACACCTCGACGGCGTCGACCGTGAAGACGGCGGTCCGCCCGTCCGCGCGGGCCACCTCCAGGCGGTCGCCCTTCTTCAGCGCGCCCAGCGCGTAGAACACCGCCGGGCCCTCGTCGTTGTCGACGTGGCCCGCCACGATGGCCGTGCCGCGCGCGCCGGGCGCCGTGCCGTCCGCGTACCAGCCGGCCAGGTTCCGGTCGGCGGCGGGCGGCACCTCCAGGCTGCCGTCCGGGGCGAGGCCCAGCCGCATGACGGGCGCGTCCACGCCGATGCGCGGGATGCGGACCCGCACGGGGGCGGAGGGCGGCAGGGGTTCGGCGGCGGCGGTCGTGTGCCATCCGGGGCCGGCCGCGAACGCCTCCGCGGCGGACGGCACGGGCGGCCGCACCTCGCCCGAGCCGCTCTGCACCAGCCACAGGCCGACGCAGGCGGCGACGGCTATGCCCCAGCCCTTGCCTGGGGCCTTCGGGTCGGCGGGGGTGCTCATGGGGGTGACCTCCGTGGGCGCCGGGCCTCCTCGCGGACGGGCGGGGCATGGCGGGGAGGGTGTTCCCGTGGGCCGGGGGTCCCCGCCCCCGCCGCGGTCTCGGGGCCGCGCGGCGGGGGCGGGGAGTTCGGGGGGAGGGGACGGGCGGCCGCCGGTGCGGGGCGGCGGCCGCCCGCCGGGGGAGGAGCGCCCCGCCGAGGGGCGGGCGGGGCGTCCCGTACAGGGGGCCGGGCGCGCGGCGCCGGGCCCGGCCGGGTCACGGGGTCAGCCGTGGCCGCCGTTCGTGCGGCGGCGCATCGCCCAGGCGCCGGCCGCGACGGCGCCGGCCAGGATCGCCGCGCCCGCCGCGACACGGGTCGCGTCCGGGCCGACGCTGCCGCCCACGCCGGTCTTCACATGGCCGCGCGGCCCGTCGTGGGTCGGGTGGTGGGTCGGGTGGTGCGTCGGGTGGTGCGTCGGGTGGTGCGTGGGGCCGCCCCCATGCCGTACGACCAGGTCGCCCGTGGCGGCCTTGCCGTTGTCGCAGGCGACCGCGATCCCGTAGGTGCCCGGCTTGGTGTGCTCCGGCACCCGGAACATGCCGACCGCCATGTCCTTGTGCGAGCCCGGACGCAGCTTGAACTCGCCCGCGCCGAGCGACCGGGCGTCGCCCACCCCGCGCCCGTCCGGCCCGCAGGCGCGGGTGCTGACGGTGACGCTCGTGCCGGGCGCCGCGGTGGACGGGGAGAGCTCCAGGGTCCCGAAGTCACCGGCGTACGCCGCGGGGACGGCGAGGGCGCCGAGGCAGACGGCCGCGAGCGCGGTACCGGTCAGCGAGCGGGCAGTGGTGCGCATGGGGGTCCTCCGGGCAGCGCTTCGGGCTGGTGTCCTGACTCCGGGATAAGGCCGGGGCCGCCGGCCGCGCCTGCTGACCGCATGTCAGAAATCCCGTACCCGCGCGGCGTCTTCGCAGGTCGGAGCCGTGAATCGGGCTCGCTCCGCGGGCGCCGCGAACGGGTGACACATCCGGCGCTTGACCTCAAGTTTGGTTGAGGTGTGAGGCTCCAGCCCATGGAACTCACCACGGACACCACCATGACCCCCGACTCCCGCCCGGCCGCCCCCGGGGCGCCCGCGTCCGACGGGCGGCCGCTGCGGCTCGCCGTCGTCGTCGCCAGCAACCGCGAGGGCCGCTTCGCCCCCGTCGTCACCGACTGGTTCCTCTCCCGCGCCCGGCAGCGCGACGACTTCGTCCTCGACGTCGTCGACCTCGCCGAGACCGACCTGCCCACCGCCCTGTCCTACGACCCGTCACCCGCCGTCCGCGGCGAGCTGGCGAAGGTCGGCCCCCGCCTGGCCGACGCCGACGCGTACGTCGTCGTCACCCCCGAGTACAACCACTCCTACCCGGCGGCCCTGAAGAACCTCATCGACTGGCACTACACCGAATGGCGGGCCAAGCCCGTCGCCTTCGTCTCGTACGGCGGGGTCTCCGGCGGCCTGCGGGCGGTCGAGCACCTGCGGCAGGTCTTCGCCGAACTCCACGCCGTCACCGTCCGCGACACGGTCTCCTTCCACAACGCGGGCGCCCTCTTCGGCGACGACGGGCCGAAGGACCCCACCGGGCCCGACGGCGCCGCCAAGAAGATGCTCGACCAGCTCGGCTGGTGGGCCGGCGCCCTGCGCACCGCCCGCGCCGCCCACCCCTACGCGGGCTGAGGGACGGCACCGTGCTGCTGCGCCTGCTCCTCACCCGCGTCCGCCCGTACCGGCGGCTGCTCGTCCTCGTCGTCGTCCTCCAACTCGTCCAGTCCCTCGCCGGGCTGCTCCTGCCCACCCTCAACGCCGACCTCGTCAACGGCGGCGTCCTGCGCGGCGACACCGGCCACGTCCTGACCACCGGCGCCGCCATGGCCGCCGTCACGCTCCTGCAGATGACCGCGGCGGGCGCCGCCGTGTTCGCCGCCGCCCGCGTCGCCATGGGCGTGGGCCGGGACCTGCGCTCCGCCGTCTTCCGCCGGGTCCAGCAGTTCTCCGTGCGGGAGGTGGGCCGCTTCGGGCCCGCCTCCCTCATCACCCGCACCACCAACGACGTCCAGCAGGTCCAGACCCTCGCCGTGACGGGCCTGACCACCCTGGTCGCCGCGCCGCTGATGTGCCTCGGCGGCATCGGCCTCGCCCTCGCCCAGGACGTGCCGCTCGCGCTGCTCCTGCTGCTGTTCGTGCCGGTGCTCGCCGGGACGGTGCTGCTCGTCGTACGGCGCATGCCCGCGCTGTTCCGCGCCACGCAGGAGCGCGTCGACCGGGTCAACCGGGTGCTGCGGGAGCAGATCGGCGGCATCCGCGTGGTCCGCGCCTTCGTCCGCGAGGACCACGAGCGGCGCAGGTTCGGCGCCGCCAACGACGAACTGACCGCCGTGTCGCTGCGGGTGGGCCGGCTGACCGCGCTGATGTACCCGGCCGTCATCGTCGTCTGGGAGCTCGCCACCGTCGCCGTCGTCTGGACGGCCGGGCGCCGCCTGGAGGACGGCACGCTCCAGGCGGGCGCCCTCATCGCGTTCCTCGGCTACCTGCTCCAGATCTTCATGGCCGTGATGATGACCATGTTCCTGATCATGCAGCTGCCGCGCGCGCAGGTCAGCGCCGAGCGCATCCGCGAGGTCCTCGACACCGAGCCGACCGTCGTCCCGCCCGCGGAACCGGTGCGCGCCCTGCGCGGCCCCGGCCACCTGGAGATCCGCGACGCCCGGTTCAGCTACCCGGGCGCCGAGGAGCCCGTGCTGCACGGCGTCTCGCTCACCGCCCGGCCCGGCGGCACCACCGCCGTCATCGGGTCCACCGGCAGCGGCAAGACGACCCTGCTGGGCCTGGTGCCCCGGCTGTACGACCCGACGGGCGGGGAGGTCCGCGTCGGCGGCGTCGACGTGGCCGACCTGGACCCCGACCTGCTGGCCCGCACGGTCGGCCTCGTACCGCAGAGGCCGTACCTCTTCTCCGGCACCATCGCCTCCAACCTCCGCTACGGCAGACCCGGCGCGAGCGACGAGGAGCTGTGGCACGCCCTGGAGGTCGCCCAGGCACGGGAGTTCGTCGCGGCGCTCCCCGAGGGGCTGGGCGCGCCCGTCGAACAGGGCGGCACCAACCTGTCCGGCGGCCAGCGCCAGCGCCTGGCCATCGCCCGCGTCCTGGTCGCCCGGCCGCGCGTGTACCTCTTCGACGACTCGTTCTCCGCGCTCGACTACCGCACCGACGCGCTGCTGCGGGCCGCGCTGGCCGAGGAGACGGCCGGCGCCACCGTCGTCATCGTCGCCCAGCGCGTCGCCACCATCCGCGACGCCGACCGCATCGTCGTCCTCGACGAGGGACGCGTCGTCGGCACCGGCACCCACGAGGAGCTGCTGCGGGACTGCCCCACCTACCGGGAGATCGTCCACTCCCAGCTCACCGAGGAGGAAGCCGCATGAGCCGCCCGGCAGACACCGGCAAGCCCGCCGTGCCCCGGCGTCCGGGCCCGGAGCCCGCCGTTGAGGACCGCACCGCCGCCCCGAAGCCCGCCGTCCCCGAGCGCCGCACCCCGGCGACGGGCACCCCGCAGCGGGGCCCCGGCATGCCCGCGGCGCCCGTCCTGGAACGGTCGATCGACTTCCGCCGCTCCGGGCTGCGCCTGCTGCGCACCCTGGGCCCCGAACGGCCCCTGCTGCTCGGCTCGCTCGCCGCGGCCGCCGTGTACGTCGCCCTGGCCGTCGTGATCCCCAAGCTCCTCGGGGACGCCACCGACCTGGTCGTGTCCGGCGCGGGCACCCCGGCCGGAGTGGACTTCCGGGCCGTCGCGCGCCTCCTCGGCCTGGTCCTCGCGGTGGCCGCCGCGTCCGCCGGGTTCGCCTGGCTCCAGGCCCGGCTCGTCATGACCGCCGTCCACCGCGCCGGGCACCGGCTGCGCGCCCGCGCCCAGGCCAAGCTGGCGCGGCTGCCGCTCGCCCACCTCGACCGGCAGCCGCGCGGCGAGGTCCTCAGCCGCGCCACCAACGACATCGACAACATCACCCAGACCCTCCAGCAGGCGTTCATCCCGATGACCCGCGCCCTGCTCACCGTGGTCGGCGTGCTGGCCATGATGTTCTGGATCTCGCCCCTGCTCGCCCTCGTCGCGGTCGCCACGGTCCCCGTCTCGGTGTTCACCGCCGCCCGCATCGGCAAGCGCGCCCAGCCGCAGTTCGTCCGCCAGTGGGCGGTCACCGGCAAGCTGAACGGGCACATCGAGGAGATGTACTCGGGCCACGCCGAGGTGCGGGTCTTCGGCCGGGGCCGGGAGGCCGTGGAGACGTTCGACGCGCTCGGCGACGAGCTGTACCAGGCGAGCTTCCGCGCCCAGTTCGTGTCCGGGCTCATCCAGCCGGCCATGGCGTTCGTCGGGAACCTCAACTACGTGCTGGTCGCCGTCGTCGGCGGCCTGCGGGTGGCGTCGGGGACGCTGACCATCGGCGAGGTCCAGGCCTTCGTGCAGTACTCGTACGAGTTCAACGGCCCGGTCAACCAGATCGCCGCCATGGCGAACCTGCTCCAGTCCGCCGTCGCCTCCGCCGAGCGCGTCTTCGACCTGCTCGACGCCGAGGAGGAGTCCCCGGACCCGGAGCCCGGCCCCCCGGCCGGCCGGGGCCGCGGGCATGTCGTCTTCGACCGCGTCTCCTTCCGCTACGACCCGGCGAAGCCGCTCATCGAGGACCTGTCCCTCACCGTCGAACCGGGCAGGACGGTGGCCATCGTCGGCCCGACGGGCGCCGGCAAGACCACCTTGGTCAACCTGCTGCTGCGGTTCTACGAGACGACCGGCGGCCGCATCCTCCTCGACGGCACCGACATCACGGCCGTGCCCCGCGCCGCCCTGCGCTCCGGCATCGGCATGGTCCTCCAGGACACCTGGCTGTTCGGCGGCACGATCGCGGAGAACATCGCCTACGGGGTCCCCGGCGACGTGCCGCGCGAGCGGATCGTACGGGCGGCCATGGCCACCCACGCCGACCGGTTCATCCGCACCCTGCCCGACGGCTACGACACGGTCCTGGACGAGGACGGCGCCGGGCTCAGCGCGGGTGAGAAGCAGCTCATCACCATCGCCCGCGCCTTCCTCACCGAACCGTCCGTCCTGGTCCTGGACGAGGCGACCAGCGCCGTCGACACCCGCACGGAGGTGCTGATCCAGAAGGCGATGGCCTCCCTGCGCGAGGGCCGCACCTCGTTCGTGATCGCCCACCGCCTCTCCACCGTCCGGGACGCCGACGTGATCCTGGTCATGGAGGCGGGGCGCATCGTGGAACAGGGCAGCCACGAGGAACTGCTGGCGTCCGGCGGCGCCTACGCCCGCCTGTACGCGGCCCAGTTCGAGCAGGCGCCCGTGTGAGCCGCCCCGCCGGACCGCCGGGCCGGGACGCACCTCACACCCGGTGTCGGGCGGCCCGGTGAACCGGGGGCGGGCGGGGCGCGTCGGACAAGGCGGGGGCGGCGCGCGGCGCGCGGGCCGGGCGCGACGGGAGGGGACGAGGGATGCGGGAGCGGGTGCGCGGACGGGCGCGGCGGCTGGTGCCGGGGACGCGCAAGGGCAGGCGGCTGCTGCCGGCGACGCGGAAGGGGCAGCGGCGGCTGGCGCAGGGCGTGATGCTCGCCTGCGTCCTGGCGCTCGCCCCGGCGACCTGGCTGCACACGAGCACCTCGGGCGGCGTCCGCACGGTGGCCGACGTCCCGGCGCGCGACGTGGCGGTCGTGTTCGGCGCGGGCCTGTGGAAGGGCCGCCCCACGCCGTACCTGGCGCACCGGCTGGACGCGGCGGCCGAGCTGTACCGCACGGGCAAGGTGAAGGTCGTCCTGGTGACCGGCGACAACAGCCGCGCCGACTACGACGAGCCGGACGCCATGCGGGCGTACCTGGTCCAGCGGGGCGTGCCCGGCGGGCGGATCGTCAGCGACTACGCGGGCTTCGACACCTGGGACTCCTGCGTGCGCGCCAAGCGGATCTTCGGCGTCGACCGGGCCGTGCTGGTCACACAGGGCTTCCACATCCGGCGGGCGCTCGCCCTGTGCCGCGCCGCGGGGGTCGACTCGTACGGGGTCGGGGTGGCCGAACCGCGCGACGGCGTCTGGTACTACGGCGCGGTGCGCGAGCTGGGCGCCGCGGGGAAGGCCGCCGCGGACGTGGTGCTGCGCCCCGACCCGGTGTTCCTCGGCCGGCAGGAGACGGGCGTGAGGGAGGCCCTGGCGTCGGCGGGCTGAGCGGTGACCCTCCTGCCGGGCTGGGCGGGGCCGGGCCTGGCCGGCGGCCGTTCGGCCGGGGCGGCAAGGCCGGGCCGGGCCGTCCGGCGGCCGCTCTGCCGGGCCGGGAAGGCCGGGGCGCCGCTCACCTCCGGCCGCCCCGCCCCCGGAGCGGGACGTACCGCGTGCGTAATACACGGGGACCACGGCCGTAACACGCGCGTCGCACGCTCTACGGCATGCTCGCCGCCGCCATCACCTCCACGCACTGCCCGTACTGCGCCCTGCAGTGCGGGATGAACCTCCGGCCCGCCGAGGGCGGCGGGGTCGACGTCGTGGAGCGCCCGGACTTCCCCGTCAACCGGGGCGCCCTGTGCGGCAAGGGCCGCACCGCGCCCGCCGTGCTCTCCTCCTCGGTCCGGCTCACCGGTCCGCTGATCCGCGACCACGCCACGGGCGAACTGGAACCGGCCACCTGGGAGGACGCCCTGCGGACCGTCGCCGACGGGCTGCGGCGCGTCCGCGAGGCGCACGGGCCCGACGGGGTGGGGGTGTTCGGCGGCGGCGGGCTCACCAACGAGAAGGCGTACACGCTCGGCAAGTTCGCCCGGCTGGTCCTCGGCACCTCGCAGATCGACTACAACGGCCGCTTCTGCATGTCGTCCGCCGCCGCCGCGCACACCAGGGCGTTCGGGCTCGACCGGGGCCTGCCCTTCCCGCTGGAGGACATCCCGCGCACCGGCTGCGTCATCCTCGTCGGCTCCAACCTGGCCGAGACGATGCCCCCGGCGCTGCGCTATCTGACCGAACTGCGCGAGAACGGCGGCAAACTGATCGTCGTCGACCCGCGCCGCACCCGCACCGCCGAACAGGCCGACCTGCACCTCGCGCCCCGCCCCGGCACCGACCTGGCCCTCGCGCTCGGCCTGCTCCACCTGGTCGTCGCCGAGGGCCGGGTGGACGAGGAGTTCGTGGCCGCCCGCACCACCGGCTGGGCCGGCGCCCGCGCCGCCGCCATGTCCCACTGGCCCACGCTGGTCGAGCGCGTCACCGGCGTGCCCGTACCGCGGCTGCGCGAGGCGATGGAGATGTTCTGCGACGCGGAGAACGGCATGGTGCTCACCGCGCGCGGCCCCGAGCAGCAGTCGAAGGGCACCGACACGGTCGGCGCGTGGATCAACCTGTGCCTCGCCACCGGCCGCGCCGGGCGCCCCCTGTCCGGGTACGGCTGCCTCACCGGCCAGGGAAACGGGCAGGGCGGCCGCGAACACGGCCAGAAGGCCGACCAGTTGCCCGGCTACCGGAAGCTCGACGACCCCGAGGCGCGCGCCCATGTGGCCTCCGTGTGGGGCGTCGACCCGGACAGCCTGCCCGGCCCCGGACGCAGCGCGTACGAACTGCTCGACGCGCTCGGCCGGGACGTGAAGGCGCTGCTGCTGATGGGCTCCAACCCGGTCGTCTCCGCGCCGCGCGCCGCGCACGTGGAGGAGCGGCTGAGGTCGCTGGACTTCCTGGCCGTCGCCGACGTGGTGCTCTCCGAGACCGCCGCCCTCGCCGACGTGGTGCTGCCCGTCACGCAGTGGGCGGAGGAGACCGGCACGACCACCAATCTGGAGGGCAGGGTCCTGCTGCGCCGCCGTGCCATCACCCCGCCGCCCGGCGTCCGCACCGACCTGGAGGTGCTCCACGGCCTCGCGGGGCTGCTGGGCTGGGAGAAGGGCTTCCCGACGGACCCGGAGGAGGTGTTCGACGAGCTGCGCCGCGCCTCCGCCGGGGGGCCCGCCGACTACGCGGGCATCAGCTACCGGCGCGTCGCGGAGGAGGACGGCGTGTTCTGGCCGTGCCCGGACACCGGCCACCCCGGTACGCCCCGGCTGTTCCTGGACCGGTTCGCCACCCCGGACGGGCGGGCCCGCTTCGTGCCGGTCACGCACCGGGCGTCCGCCGAGGAGACGGACGCGGAGTACCCGGTGGTCCTCACGACGGGCCGGGTCGTCGCCCAGTACCAGTCGGGCGCCCAGACCAGGCGGGTCGCGGAGCTGAACGCCGCCGCGCCGGGGCCCTTCGTGGAGCTGCACCCGAGGCTCGCGGAGCGGGTCGGCGTCGCGGACGGGGAGCCGGTGGCGGTCGTGTCGCGGCGGGGGAGGGCGGTCGCCCCGGCGCGGGTCACGACGGCGATCCGGCCGGACACGGTCTTCATGCCGTTCCACTGGCCGGGGGAGGGCCGCGCCAACACGCTCACCAACCCGGCGCTGGACCCCACGTCGAAGATGCCGGAGTTCAAGGTGTGCGCGGTGCGCCTCGAACGGCCCGGCGACTGAGCGGGGTCACCGCCCCGCACGCCCCGGTCCCGCGCCCCAAGGCCTCCCGGCCCGCGCCCCAGGGCCCCCTGCGCCAGGTCCCGCACGCCCCGCCGCCCCGTACGGCTCCGGCACGCCATGCCCAGGGCCCCGCACACCCCCCGCCGCCGCGTGCGGCTCGGGCACGCCACGCCGAGGTCCCGCACGCCCCGGCCGGTCACCGCCGGCCGGTCACCGGCGTCCGGCGCGGCCGAGCCAGTCGCCGCCCGGTATGCGCGGCCCCGGCACGGCCCGCGCCGCCGCCACGTACACCCACGCGGGGACCCGCGCCCCGTCCCGTGCGCGCAGCACGTCGCAGCGCAGCCGCTCGTACAGGTTCAGTTCGTGCCCCGGCCCGTGGTACTCCTCCAGCCGGTCCAGCACGGCGAGCAGTTCCGGGTACGCGCCGGGCGCCGCGTGGACCAGCTCCCCGACGACCTCCCCGCCGCCCGCGCCGCGCACCGCGTACGGGTAGCCGGGCCCGTCGTGGAGGACGGCGCCCGGCAGCCGCGCGGCCTCCACGCGCGCCGTGCGCCCGGCGAGGCACAGGGCGTGGTTGGGCTGGCCGGGGCGCAGCGTCCCGTACACGAAGAACGGCAGCAGGCCGCCGCTCACCCGGCCGACTCCCGCGCCACCCAGGCCAGGTAGTCGGCGCCGCCCCGCACCACGGGCATGGCGACGATCTCCGGCGTGTCGTAGTCGTGGTGGCGGCGGATGTGCTCCTCCAGCGCGTCGTACCGCGCGGCGGCCGTCTTGAACAGCACCTGCCACTCCCGCGCGGTCTCCACGGCGCCCTCCCACCGGTAGACGGAGGTCACGGGCCCGGATACCTGCGCGCACGCGGCGACCCGCGCCTCCACCGCACCGCGCGCCAGCGCCTCGGCCTTCTCCGCCGCGTCGGTCGTGGTCAGCACGGCCAGCACGTCACTCACGCCTGCGCTCCTCCCGTCGGCTCGCCTCGCCACCAGCATGGCATCCGCGCCCGCACCGGCCCCACCCCCGGCGGCGGGGCGGGCCGGTGCCACGGCGCGGACCGTCCCTAGGAGCGGGTGGCGGCCCGGCAGTCCCGCGCGCTCGCGCCGCCGCCTCCGACCGGCGCGCTGCGGTCGTACGGGTCGACGGGATCACCCGTGGCGGAGGGCCCGCCGGCCGCGCCGAAGGGCGGGGCGAAGTAGCCGGTCGGCTCCCCGCACCCGCCGTTGGTCATGTCGAGCGCGTACGAGACGACGGACGCCGTTCCCGGCTCGGTGACGACCTTGTCCGGGTCGTCCCAGCTCAGCACGATGGAGCGCCGCACGATCGTACGGACGACCTCGGCGTCGGGGCCGCCGCCGCCCGCCGCCGGGGTGACCGGGTACACGAAGGTGACGTCCGCGGTCACCTCGACCGCCCCCCGCTTCCCCTCCCGGTACGTGAGCCTGCCGCGCGTCTTGACGACGTCGCCGACCAGCAGCGCCTGGTCCGGCCGGAAGCGGCTGAACAGCAGCAGCGGGTCCGTCTCCGGCGTGGGCGCCGCCGTCGACAGGGCGGTGCGGAGGTACCGCTGGACGTCCTCCTGGTGCGGATTGAGCAGCGCGATCGCCCGCGCGGGCCGCTCGCCGCGCAGGACGCGCGGGTCGAGGCTGGAGGCCACCAGGAAGTCCCGGCTCTGCCGCAGTGCCCGCTCGACCCCGGCGGCGTCCATCCAGCCGGTCGCCCTGGCCTCCGGCACGGTGATCCCCGCGCCTCCGTCCCCCCAGCGGGCGGCGGGCGAGCCGCGGAACGGCTCGGCCACGGTGGGCCGCAGACGGGGCCCGTCGCCGGGCGCGCCGCGGGGGCGCTCCGTCTCGGCGGCGAGCGGCGCGCCGTCGTCGCCGCGCGGCCAGCCGGTCAGCTGCTGCGGGAAGAGCGCCACGGCCAGGAGGGCCAGGGCCGCGACGAACCCGGCGGTGTACCAGCCGGTGCGGCGCCGGGGCCGGGCGGCCGGGTGCGCGCGCCAGGGCGCCGGCGGGCCGGGCCGCTCGCGCAGCCGCCCCTGCGCCTCACGGTCGCGCGCGGACGGCTCCACGGGGGCTTGGGCCGCACCCGTCACCGACTCCCGGAGGAAACGCTCCCACTCCTCATCGGACACGGACGATCCGCCCTGCCCCCCAGCCCCGCTCACACCGCACTCCCGTTCCCGTTCGATGGCCCGGCCCCTGCCGGCGCGGCCCCGCGTCCGTCCGGCCGGAAGCCCGACCGGAAGTCCGGCCGGAAGTCCCGCCGGGAGTCCGGCCCGCAGCAGGCCGCGCACCGGCCGGTCGGAGGCCGTTCGCATGGTCGCACAAGCCGATCATCGGCCTGACGGCGCGTCGGGTGAGCGGCCCCGGCGCGGCGGCCGGGTCAGGGCCGGGGGCGCAGGGGCACGGGCGGGCGGTCGAGGCGGAGGCCGAAGTGGTCGCGGTACGCGGCGAGCAGTTCCGCGTCGTCGTCGAGGCGCCGCTCCTCACGGGCGCCGTCCCGGGTGGTGATCAGACGGCGGCCGCTGAGCGTGACGCGGCCCCCGTCGGTGAGGAGCGAGGCCAGCGGCCCCCGCGTGAAGTGGGACTCGGGCGAGGTGCGGTGCCACCAGGCGCCCGCCGTGAAGTCGGCCAGGACGCGCGGGCGCCGCTCCAGCCGGAAGCAGGCCGTGCCGTCCCGTACGACGTCGAGGTCGCCTGCCGCGTCCGGCGCGGAGCACTCCGCGATCCGGAACACACCGGCGGGGTCCTTCTGTTCGTCCCGTGCGTCCAGGTCGAGCGGGAAGGTGCTGTGGTCGCCGAAGCCCACGTCCACCAGCCAGGCCCGGCCGCCGCCGTCCTCGGCGCGGACCCGCAGCGCGAGATGGTCGTACGGGATGCCGAGGCGCCCGTCGTCGCCGTACACCCGCGCCTGGAGTAGTTCCACCTCGTACCCGAGGGCCCGCAGCAGCGCCGCGAACGCGCCGTTCAACTCGTAGCAGAAACCGCCCCGCCGCCGGTCCACGACCTTGCCGACGAGCGCCGACTCGTCCAGGACGATGTCCTCGCCGAGGTGGATCGACAGGTTCTCGAACGGCACCGACGTCAGATGCCGCATCTGCAACTCGCGCAGGGCGTCCTCGGTGGGCCGGGCGGGCCGCGCGGCACCGATGCGGCGCAGGTACGCGTCGACGCGCTCGGGCGGCAGGGTCGTCGTCTCCAGTGCGTCCATGACGTCCAGTGTCGCCGCGGGTCCGGCAGGCCACCATGGTCCGCTGGTCCTACACCGGTCCTACGACGCCGCGCCCCCCGTGGGCCTACGCCGTCCCAGGCCCTCGCGAAGCGACCCCCGGCACCGGCTCGCCCGCGACGCCGCCCGCCACGGCCCCCGGCCCACCCGCCACGCCGCTCGCACCGGCCGCCACGCCGCCCGCGATCCCGCCCGCACCGGCCGCCACGCCGCTCGCACCGGCCGCCACGCCGCCCGCGATCCCGCCCGCACCGGCCGCCACGCCGCTCGCACCGGCCGCCACGCCGCCCGCGATCCCGCCCGCACCGGCCGCCACGCCGCTCGCACCGGCCGCCACGCCGCCCGCACCGGCCGCCACGCCGCCCCCGATGCCCTCCGGCACCGGCCCGCCCGCCATGCCGCCCGCGCCCGCCGCCCCCGTCGCGCGCCCCGCCGCCGGGCTCCCCGCGCCGTACAGCAACCCGGCCAGTGCCGCGCCCAGCAGGGCGCCCAGCGACTGCGCCGCGACGAAGCCGGGCAGGGAGCCGGGCGCGATCCCGGTGAACGAGTCCGTCAGGGAACGCCCCACCGTGGCCGCCGGGTTGGCGAACGATCCGGACGAGGTGAACCAGATCGCCGCCCCGATGTACGCGGCCACCGCGAGCGGCGCGAACCGGGCCCTGCCCAGCCGCTCCAGCGCGACGATCAGCAGGACCAGCCCCGCCGTCGCCACCGTCTCGCCCAGCAGCAGGTGCGCGTCCGCCCGTTCCCGCGTCGCCCACGACCAGCCGGCCCCGCCCGGAGCCCGCCCGAACATCGCCTCCGCCAGCAGCGCCCCCGCGACCGCGCCCACCGGCTGCGCGGCCAGGTACAGCGCCACCTCCCGCGCGGGCACCCGCACCCCCGCGCGGCGGCGCGACCACCAGGCGCACAGCGTGACCACCGGGTTGAGGTGCCCGCCCGACACCGGGCCGAGCTGGGCGATCAGCAGGCCCAGCGCCACGGCCGACGCCAGCGAGTTGGCCAGCAGCCGCAACCCCGTGTCGCCGCTGAGCGCCGACGCCTGGATGCCCGAACCGACCACCGCCGCGACCAGCGCCGCCGTGCCCACCAACTCCGCCAGCACCCGCCGCCCCAGCGGCGCCGCCCCACCCAGACTCCCCGTCCCCACGACCACCCCTCCCTCATTTAATGGAAACTATATTCCACTAAGCGGAATCGGCGAATGGTCGCCGGGCCGCCCGGCCGGGTCACCCCCGCCGCCCGGCCCGCGTGAGCCCACGCCAAAGCACCCGTCACCGCCGTGCAACACCGCCGCAATCTCCACCCGCCAGGATCGGCACACGATCCCCACCCCGCCCCCGACGGAACGCGCAGGCCGCCCATGAGCACACCGACCCTGGTCGCCGTCGCCCACGGCAGCCGCGACCCCCGCGCCCTGCCCGCCGTGAGGGCCCTGCTCGACGAGGTCCGCGCCCTGCGCCCCGGCCTGCCCGTCCGCCTCGGCCACGTCGAGCTGGACGAGCCGCTCCTCACCGACACCCTCGACGGCCTGCCCGCGGGAGGAGACGCCGTCCTCGTGCCGCTCCTCTTCGGCCGCGGCCACCACGTCAAACACGACCTCCCGCGCGCCGCCCGCGCTGCCGCCCCCCGTGTCCACGCCCGCGTCGCCGCCCCGCTCGGCCCCCACCCGCTCCTCGCGGAGGCCCTCCACGACCGGCTCACCGAAGCCGGCTGGCGCCCCGGCCCCCGTACGCACCGCACCGCCGCCGTCGTCCTCGCCGCCGCCGGCTCCCGCGACCCCGAGTCCACCGCCGGCACCCGCCGCCTCGCCGCGCTCCTCGGCGACCGCCTCGGCGGCGTCCCCGTCCTCGCCGCCTACGCCTCCGCCGCCTCGCCCACCGTCCCCGAGGCCGTCCGCGAGCTCACCGCGCGCGGCCGCACCCGCGTCGCCGTCGCCTCCTGCTTCACCGCGCCCGGCTGTTCGCCACCCGCAGCGCGGCCGCCGCGCCCTGGATCGCCGCCGCCCCGCTCGGCCCCCACCCCGCCCTCGCCCGGCTGGTCCTCCACCGCTACGACCAGGCCCTCGCCCGCACCTCGCGGGCCGCGCACCCCCACGCGTACGCCTCCGTCTGACCCCCGCGCCCGCGCCCCCACGTCCCCACGTCCCCGCGTCCGGCCGCCCCGCGACGCCCCGCACCCGGCACGCGCGCACGCCACCGCCGCACGCCCCGCGCGTCCGCGCAGGCATCACTGTCACCCCGGGCGGTTACCTTCACTGCATGAACGGCATGGCAGGCACGACCCCCCAGGACCACGCGTACGACGCGGCCGCCACCGAGCGCTGGGCCGCCGAGCCCGACAAGCGCCCCGGCCGCACCGCCTTCCAGCGCGACCGGGCCCGCGTCCTGCACTCCTCCGCCCTGCGCCGCCTCGCGGGCAAGACCCAGGTCGTCACGCCCGGCACCCGGACCCCCGCCTGGGACGCCAGCCCCCGCACCCGGCTCACCCACTCCCTCGAATGCGCCCAGGTCGGCCGCGAGCTCGGCGCCGCCCTCGGCTGCGACCCCGACCTCGTGGAAGCCGCCTGCCTCTCCCACGACATGGGCCACCCGCCCTTCGGCCACAACGGCGAACAGGCGCTCAACGAGTTCGCCAAGGACTGCGGCGGCTTCGAGGGCAACGCCCAGTCGCTGCGCCTCCTCACCCGCATCGAGCCCAAGCGCTTCGTCCCCGACCCGGCCACCGGCGACCTCGTCAGCGTCGGCCTCAACCTCACCCGCGCCGCCCTCGACGCCGCCACCAAGTACCCCTGGCCGCGCGGCGCCCACCCCACCGACCCGCACTCCCCGAAGTTCGGCGTGTACGAGGACGACCTGCCCGTCTTCGCGTGGGCCCGCCAGGGCGCCCCCGCCGGCCGCACCTGCTTCGAGGCCCAGGTCATGGACTGGTCCGACGACGTCGCCTACTCGGTGCACGACTTCGAGGACGGCCTCCACGCCGGCCACATCGACCCCAACATGCTCCTCGCCGAACCGGAGCGCGCCGACATCTGGCGCGTCGCCATCGGCCGCTACGTCCCCGCCGACACCGACCCGCAGGAGCTCGCCGACGCCCTCGACCGGCTCGTCGACCAGGAGTGGTGGCCGCACGGCTACGACGGCACCGCCCTCGCCCAGGCCCGTCTGAAGGACGCCACCAGCCAGCTCATCGGCCGCTTCTGCCTCGCCGCCGAGGGCGCCACCCGCCAGGCGTACGGCTCGGGCCGCCTCACCCGCTACGGCGCCCGGCTCGTCGTCCCCCGCGAGACCCGCAACGAATGCGCCGTCCTCAAGGCCGTCGCCGACCGGTACGTCATGCAGCGCGCCGAACAGGAAGCCCTCCGCGCCGACCAGCGGATCGTCATCGCCGAACTGGCCGAGGCCCTCGTCCAGCGCGCACCCGACGGCCTCGACCCCCAGTTCCGCGCCCTCTTCGACGCCGCGCCCGACGACCGCGCCCGCAAGCGGGTCGTCGTCGACCAGATCGCCTCCTTCACCGACGCCACCGCCCGCGCCCTCCACGCCCGCCTCACCGCCCCCCACCGCACCGAGCGGACCGGCCGGACCCGGTAGGTCCTCTTCCGCGCCGCACGCCGATACGGGACCCTCGCTGGGGCGCCACGGCCGGACGGCGGCGCGCGGCGTAGCGTGGACACGGACGAACCGTGCATTCCGGGTAGGAGGCGACAAGTGGTCGACGCAGATGAGACCTTCGTCATCGTGGGCGGCGGACTGGCCGGCGCCAAGGCCGCCGAGACGCTCCGCGCCGAGGGGTTCTCCGGCCGCGTGATCCTCGTCGGCGACGAGCGCGACCACCCCTACGAACGGCCGCCCCTCTCCAAGGGCTACCTCTCCGGCAAGCAGGAACGCGACAGCGTCTTCGTCCACGAACCCGGCTGGTACGCACGCAACGACGTGGAACTCCACCTCGGCCAGCCCGTCACCGCCATCGACCGCGACACCCGCACCGTCCGCCTCGGCGACGGCACCACGATCCACTACGACCGGCTGCTCCTGGCCACCGGCGCCGAACCCCGCCGCCTCGACATCCCCGGCACCGGCCTCGCCGGCGTCCACCACCTGCGCCGCCTGTGCCACGCCGACCGCCTCCAGGGCGTCCTCGCCGCCCTGGGCCGCGACAACGGCCACCTGGTCATCGCCGGCGCCGGCTGGATCGGCCTGGAGGTGGCCGCCGCAGCGCGCGGATACGGCGCCGAGGTCACCGTCGTCGAACCGGCCGCCACCCCGCTCCACCAGGTCGTCGGCCCCGAGATCGGCCAGATGTTCACCGAGCTCCACGCCGAGCACGGCGTCCGCTTCCACTTCGGCACCCGCCTGACCGAGATCGTCGGCCAGGACGGCATGGTCCTCGCCGCCCGCACCGACGACGGCGACGAGCACCCGGCGCACGCCGTCCTCGCCGCCGTCGGCGCCGCGCCCCGCACCGCGCTCGCCGAGGCCGCCGGACTCGCCCTCGCCGACCGCGCCCACGGCGGCGGCATCGCCGTCGACGCCTCCCTGCGCACCTCCGACCCGCACGTCTACGCCGCCGGCGACGTGGCCGCCCTGCACCACCCCCTCCTGGGCATGCGGCTGCGGGTCGAGCACTGGGCCAACGCCCTCAACAGCGGCCCCGCCGCCGCCCGCGCCATGCTCGGCCGGACCGTCTCGTACGACCGCGTGCCGTACTTCTTCTCCGACCAGTACGACCTGGGCCTGGAGTACTCCGGCTGGGCGCCGCCCGGCTCGTACGACCAGGTCGTCCTGCGCGGCGACGCGGGGAAGCGGCAGTTCATCGCCTTCTGGCTGAAGGACCGCCGCGTCCTGGCCGGGATGAACGTGAACGTGTGGGACGTCACAGAGCCGGTCCAGGACCTCGTCCGCGCGGGCGCCAGGGGCACCGCCGTGGACCCCGACGCCCTCGCGGACCCGTCGGCCCCCCTCGCCTCCCTGCTGCCGGGCACCTGACCGGGACGCACCCCCGTAGGCTGCGATCTCTGCGGGGGACGACCCCCGCACCCCCGTAGGCTGCGATCTCTGCGGGGGACGACCCCCGCACCCCCGTAGAATCTCTGCGTGGCAGGCAGGATCAACGATGACGACGTGAAGGCGGTACGGGACGCCGTCCCGATCGATGCCGTCGTGTCCGAGTACCTCCAGCTGCGCAACGCCGGAGGCGGCAACCTCAAGGGTCTGTGCCCCTTCCACGACGAGAAGTCCCCGTCCTTCCAGGTCAGCCCCAGCAAGGGTCTCTTCCACTGCTTCGGCTGCCAGGAGGGCGGGGACACCATCGCCTTCGTCATGAAGATCGACCACCTCTCCTTCTCGGAGACGGTCGAGCGCCTCGCCGCCCGCGCCGGGATCACCCTCCGGTACGAGGAGGGCGGCTACAACCCCACGCACCAGCGCGGCGAGCGCATCCGCCTGATCGAGGCGCACAAGGCCGCCGCCCAGTACTACGCCGAGCAACTCGGCAGCGCCGAGGCGGAGATCGGGCGCCGGTTCCTCGCCGAGCGCGGCTTCGACCAGGCCGCCGCCGAGCACTTCGGCGTCGGCTACAGCCCCGCCGGCTGGGACCACCTCACGCGCTATCTGCGCGGCAAGGGCTTCTCCGACAAGGAGCTGATCCTCTCCGGGCTCTCCCAGGACGGCCGCCGCGGCCCCATCGACCGCTTCCGCGGCAGGCTCATGTGGCCCATCCGCGACGTCGGCGGCGACGTGGTCGGCTTCGGCGCCCGCCGCCTGCGCGACGACGACAACGGGCCCAAGTACCTCAACACCCCCGAGACGCCGATCTACCGCAAGTCGCAGGTCCTCTACGGCATCGACCTCGCCAAGAAGGACATCGCCAAGATCAGCCGGGCGGTCGTGGTCGAGGGCTACACCGACGTCATGGCCTGCCACCTCGCCGGGGTGACCACCGCCATCGCGACCTGCGGCACCTCCTTCGGCGGCGACCACATCAAGATCCTCCGCCGGCTGCTGATGGACAACGGCTCCGCGCGCGTGATCTTCACCTTCGACGGCGACGCGGCGGGGCAGAAGGCGGCCCTGCGGGCCTTCGAGGACGACCAGAAGTTCGCCGCCGAGACGTACATCGCCATCGCGCCCGACGGCATGGACCCGTGCGAGCTGCGGCTCGTCAAGGGCGACGACGCGGTGCGGGAGCTGGTCGAGCCGCGCACCCCGCTGTTCGAGTTCGCGCTGCGGCAGATCGTGGGCCGGTACGACCTGGAGACCCCCGCCGGCCGGGCCGCCGCCCTGGACGAGGCCGCACCGATCGTCGCCCGCATTAAGAACGTCGCCTCGCAGCACGAGGTCGCCGTCGAACTGGCCGGGATGCTCGGCATCCTCGACACGCAGTTCGTCGTCAAGCGCGTCGCGCAGATCGCCCGCTGGGCCCGCGAGCGGGGCGGCGCACCCGACGGCGGCCGGCCCCGCCCCGGCACGGGCCCCCGCCCCTCCGCCGCGACCGCCGCGCAGGCGGCCCCGGCGCGGCCGTCCTTCACCGGCCCGGCGCTCAACCTCCGCAGTCCCGCCCACCGCACCGAGCGGGAGCTGCTGAAGCTGGCCCTGCAGTACCCGGCGCTGGTGTCCCCGGCGTTCGACGCGTACGGCGCCGACGAGTTCACCGCCCCGCCGTACGCCGCGGTGCGCCGCACCATCGCCGAGGCGGGAGGCGCCGCCCAGGGCGTCGACAACGCCCCCGACTACCTGGCGCGGGTCCGCGAGGCCGCCCCCGACGACACCGTCCGCGCGCTCGTCACGGAGCTGGCCGTGGAGGCCGTCCTGGCCCGCGCGGTCGACGAGGCGTACGCGGGGGAGCAGCTGGTGCAGGTCCGGCTGCGCGCCGTGGACCGTCGCGTACGGGAGGTCCAGGGCACCCTGACCCGGCTGGGCGCGCACGGCGACCCCGAGCGGCTGGCCGCCGTCCAGAACGAGCTGTGGGTCCTCCAGCAGTACGCCCAGTCGCTCCGCAACCACGGCGCCGCCGCCCTCTGACGGCCCCGCCGCGCAGACGGCCCCGCACGCCACCCGGTACGGGGGACCGCCCGCCGTGCCACGGGCCGCGCCCCCGCCGTCGTACCGGCAGGTAGTCGCGCCGTCACGCACCGGTCGCAAAAAGTGGGCGCACGACCCTCGTGGCCGTCCTGTGTCGTACCCCACACTGGGGGCGGTGACGGACCGAACCGGCAGCGATCACCTGGAGGTCGCCCCCGTGCAGACCCAGACCCTGAGCGATGTCGTGCCCGTGCAGGACGTCCCTGCGCAGGGCCACGCGCCGGACCACCCCGACCACCCCGGCACGCTCCCCGGCACCTTCCCGGACGGCGTGCCCGACCTGCCGGCCCTCCCCGAGCCGCCGCCCGCCCGGCGCGCCGCCGACCGCACGGCGGCGGCGCTCTCGTCGGACCTGTTCCGCCAGTACCTGCGGGAGATCGGCCGCATACCGCTGCTCTCCGCCGCCGAGGAGGTGGAGCTGGCCCGGCGGGTCGAGGCGGGGCTGTTCGCGGAGGAGAAGCTCGCCCGCACCCCGGACCTGGACTCCCAGCTCGCCGTGGACCTCGACACCCTCGTCGTACGCGGCCGGATGGCCAAGCGGCGGCTCATCGAGGCGAACCTGCGGCTCGTCGTCTCCGTCGCCAAGCGGTACGTCGGCCGGGGCCTGACCATGCTGGACCTCGTCCAGGAGGGCAACCTCGGACTGATCCGCGCGGTCGAGAAGTTCGACTACGCGCGCGGCTACAAGTTCTCCACGTACGCGACCTGGTGGATCCGCCAGGCGATGTCGCGGGCCCTCGCCGACCAGGCCCGCACCATCCGCGTCCCCGTCCACGTCGTGGAGCTGATCAACCGGGTCGTCCGCGTCCAGCGCGGGCTGCTCCAGGAGCGGGGGCAGGAGCCCACCGCCGAGGAGGTCGCCGCCCGCCTCGACCTGCCGCCCGAGCGGATCGGGGAGGTGCTCAGGCTCGCCCAGGAGCCGGTCTCCCTGCACGCCCCGGTGGGCGAGGAGGACGACGTGGCCCTGGGCGACCTCATCGAGGACGGCGACGCCGCGTCCCCCGTGGAGAGCGCGGCGTTCCTGCTGCTGCGGCAGCACCTGGAGGCGGTCCTGTCCACGCTGGGCGACCGCGAACGGGAGGTCGTGCAGCTGCGCTACGGGCTGGTCGACGGCCGGCCCCGCACCCTGGAGGAGATCGGACGCCTCTTCGGCGTGACGCGCGAACGCATCCGCCAGATCGAGTCCAAGACCCTCGGCAAGCTCCGGGACCACGCCTTCGCCGAACAGCTGCGCGGCTACCTGGACTGAGCCGCTACCGCCCGCCGCCCTCCCCGGCCTCCCCGTCCACCGCGCCCGCGCGCGCCCGGCCCAGCCCCGAGCCGAGCCCGAAGCCGACGACGAGGCCGACCGGCAGTCCGAGGAGCAGGCCCTGCGCCATGTCGCCCATGGCCACCCCGAAGGAGACGCCGACACCGACGCCGATCGGCATCCCCAGGGCCATCCCCAGGGCGCCGCCCACCTTCCGCGCGTCCGGCGGCGCGTCCGCCCGCTCCGGTCCGTCCCCCATGCCGTTCCCCTCTCGTATTCCCCCGCGCGGTGGTCACCCGCGCGGTCAGTCGACCTCGGCCACCGCCTTCGCGAACTGCGCGGAGTACAGGCGCGCGTACGCGCCCTTCGCCGCCAGCAGCCCCTCGTGCGTGCCCTGTTCGACGATAGCGCCGTTCTCCATCACCAGGATCACGTCCGCGTCGCGGATCGTCGACAGCCGGTGGGCGATCACAAACGTCGTCCGCCCGTGCGCCAGACGCGCCATCGCCTTCTGGATCAGCACCTCCGTGCGGGTGTCGACCGAGCTGGTCGCCTCGTCCAGGACCAGGATCACCGGGTCGGACAGGAACGCCCGCGCGATGGTGATCAGCTGCTTCTCGCCCGCGCTGACACCGCCGCCCTCGTCGTCGATGACCGTGTCGTACCCGTCGGGCAGGGTGCGGATGAACCGGTCGGCGTGCGCGGCCCGCGCCGCCGCCTCGATCTCCTCGCGCGTCACCTCGCGGCCGGCGGGGGCGCCGTACGCGATGTTCTGCGCGATGGTCCCGCCGAACAGCCAGGTGTCCTGGAGGACCATGCCGATGGACGAGCGCAGCTCCTCCCGCGACATCCGGGCGACGTCCACCCCGTCCAGGACGATCCGGCCGCCCGTCACCTCGTAGAACCGCATCAGCAGATTGACCAGCGTCGTCTTGCCGGCGCCCGTCGGCCCGACGATCGCGACCGTCTGGCCGGGCTCCACCGTCAGCGACAGGTCCTCGATCAGCGGCTTGTCCGGCTCGTAGCGGAACGCCACCTTCTCCAGCGACACCGCGCCGCGCACCTCGGCGGGCCGGTCCAGCGCCGGGGACTGCGGCTGCTCCTCCGCGTCGAGCAGTTCGAAGATCCGCTCGGCGGACGCCACCCCGGACTGGAGCAGGTTCGCCATCGAGGCGACCTGCGTCAGCGGCATCGAGAACTGCCGCGAGTACTGGATGAACGCCTGCACGTCGCCGATGGACAGCGTGCCGGACGCCACGCGCAGCCCGCCGACGACGGCGACCAGCACATAGTTGAGGTTCGACACGAAGAACATCAGCGGCTGCATGATCCCGCTGTTGAACTGCGCCCGGAACCCGGCCTCGTAGAGCTCCTCGTTCTGCTCCCGGAACTCCCGCGCCGCCTCCTCCTGCCGGCCGAACACCTTCACCAGCGCGTGCCCCGAGTACATCTCCTCGACGTGCGCGTTCAGCCGGCCCGTGGCCTTCCACTGGCGGACGAACTGCGGCTGCGACCGCTTGCCCACCCACGCCGCGACGACCACCGAGAGCGGCACGGTCACCAGCGCGACCAGCGCCAGCAGCGGCGAGATCCAGAACATCATCACCAGCACGCCGACGATCGTCAGCAGGGAGTTGATGAGCTGGCCCATGCTCTGCTGCATGGTCTGGCCGATGTTGTCGATGTCGTTCGTCGCGCGGCTCAGCACCTCGCCGCGCTGCTGCCGGTCGAAGTACGACAGCGGCAGCCGCTCCAGCTTGGCCTGGACGTCCTCGCGCAGCCGGTGCACCGTCCGGTTGATCGCGTTGATCGACATGCGGGTCGACACCAGCATCAGCAGACCCGCGGCCGCGTACACGGCGAGCGCCAGCAGCAGCACCTCGCCGACCGCGCCGAAGTCGATGCCGCGGCCCGGTGTGAACGCCACCCCGGACAGCATGTCGGCGAGTCCGTCGTCGCCCTTCTCGCGGAGCGCCGCGACGACCTCCTCCTTGCTGCGCCCCTCCTCCATGCCCCGGCCGACGACGCCCGCGAACACCAGGTCCGTCGCCCAGCCGAGGATCAGCGGACCCACCACGCCCAGCGCCACGCTGAGCACGCAGGTCACGAGCATCACCCACAGCGCGGTCCGCTCCACGGAGAGCCGCCGCAGCAGCCTCCGGAAGGAGCCCTTGAAGTCGTTGGACCTGCTGCCCGGGCCTCCGGCCCCCATCATTCCGCCAGGAGCCATCAGGCAGCCTCCGCCTCGGTCAGCTGGGAGAGCACGATCTCCCGGTAGGTCTCGTTGCCGGCCATCAGTTCCTCGTGCCGTCCCACGCCCACGATCCGGCCGTCGTCCAGGACCACGATCCGGTCGGCGTCCCTGATCGTGGACACCCGCTGCGCGACGATCAGCACGGTCGCGTCGGCGGTCTCCCGCGCCAGGGCCTCCCGCAGCCGGGCGTCGGTGCTGTAGTCCAGCGCCGAGAACGAGTCGTCGAACAGGTAGATCTCCGGCCGCTGCACCAGGGTCCGCGCGATCGCCAGCCGCTGCCGCTGACCGCCGGACACATTCGTACCGCCCTGCGACACGGGCGCGTTCAGCCCGCCCTCCAGCTTCCGTACGAAGTCGGCCGCCTGCGCGGTCTCCAGCGCCGCCCACAGCTCGTCGTCCGTCGCGTCGGGCCGCCCGTACCGGAGGTTCGACGCGACCGTCCCGGAGAACAGATACGGCCGCTGCGGGACCAGCCCCACCGTGCGGGCGATCAGCGCCGGGTCCAGCTCCCGCACGTCCACGCCGTTCACCAGCACCTGGCCGCCCGTCACGTCGAACAGCCGCGGCACCAGGCCCAGCAGCGTCGACTTGCCGCTGCCCGTCGAACCGATGACCGCCGTCACCTCGCCGGGCCCGGCCACCAGGTCGATCCCGCGCAGCACGGCCTCCTCGGCGCCCGGATAGCGGAAGTCGGCGCCGCGGATCTCCAGCCGGCCCCCGCGGGGCAGCTCCCGCACCGGCGCCGCGGCCGGCAGCACGCTGGTCTCCGTGCGCAGCACCTCCTCGATGCGCTCGGCGCACACCTCGGCCCGCGGCACCATCATGAACATGAAGACGGCCATCATCATGGCCATCACGATCTGCATGAGATACGCCAGGAACGCCGTCAGCGCGCCGATCTGCATCGCCCCGCCGTCGATCCGCTGGGCGCCGAACCAGACCACCGCCACGCTGGAGAAGTTCACCACCGTCATCACGACCGGGAACAGCAGCGCCATCAGCCGCCCCGCCGCCATGGACATCTCCGTCAGCCGCGTGTTCGCGGCCCGGAAGCGCTCCCGCTCGTAGGCGTCCCGCACGAACGCCCGGATGACGCGGTTGCCGGTGATCTGCTCGCGCAGCACGCGGTTCACCGTGTCCAGCCGCTCCTGCATCGTGCGGAACAGCGGCTTCATCCGCATGACGATCAGCGCCACGGAGCCGCCCAGCACCGGCACCACCGCGAGCAGCACCATCGACAGCGGCACGTCCTGCCCGACCGCCAGCACGACACCGCCGACGCACATGATCGGCGCCGACACCATCAGCGTGAACGCCATCAGCGCCAGCGTCTGCACCTGCTGGACGTCATTGGTGGTGCGGGTGATCAGCGACGGCGTGCCGAAGTGCCCCAACTCCCGCGCGGAGAACGACTGGACGCGGTCGAAGACGGCCGCGCGCACGTCCCGGCCCAGCGCCGAGGCCGTCTTCGCCCCGTAGTAGACGGCGCCGATGTTGCCGGCGATCTGCAGCAGCGACACGGCGATCATCACACCGCCGTACCGCAGGATGTAGCCGGTGTCGCCCGTCACGACGCCCTTGTCGATGATGTCGGCGTTGAGCGTCGGCAGATAGAGGGTGGCGCTCGTCTGCACGAGCTGGAGCGCCACCAGCAAGGCTATGGCCCGTTTGTACGGCGCCAGATGGATGCGGAGTAGTTGTCGAAGCACGTGCTCAACTATCGCCTCCGCGCCCCGCTCGCCACGACGGGTTTTCGAACATCCGCCACATCCGGCGCCTATGCGCCGAATGCCCCCGGATGCAGCTGGTCCCGCGTCGCCCCGTACTGCTGGCGCACCGCCTGGCCCACCGCCAACTCCTCACCCGGCTCGAACACCTGAGCAGCGGCCCCCCGCCACGCCGGCGGTGCCTGCGGGGTGAGCGTCCCGTGCGCGACACCCAGTGCCCACGCCGCCTGCCGCGCCGCGCCCAGCGCCGTGTAGTCCGCCGGCTGCGGTACGACGACCTGCGCGCCGAAGATCGCGGGCGCCACCGCCTGCACCGCGGGCAGCTCCGCCGCCGCGCCCAGCAGGAACACCCGGTGCACCGCCACCCCGCGCCGCCGCAGCACGTCCATCGCGTCGGCCAGCGCGCACAGCATGCCCTCGAACGCCGCCCGCGCCAGGTGCTCCGGCTTCATCGACTCGCGCCGCAGCCCGCTCAGCGTGCCCGCCGTGTGCGGAAGCGGCGGCGTCCGCTCGCCCTCCAGATACGGCAGCAGCACCAGACCCGAGGCGCCCGGCGTCGACTTCAGCGCCAGCGCCGACAGCTCCTCCAGGCTCTCCACGCCCAGCATCTCCGCCGTGCCGCGCAGCGCCCGCACCGCGTTCGACGTGTGGACCACCGGCAGATGCGTGCCCGCCGCGTCGGCGAACGACGTGATCATGCCCTGCGGGTCGGCGAGCGCCTCGTGGTGCACCGCCATCACCGACCCGGACGCCCCCAGCGAGACGACCGCGTCGCCGAAGCCGAGGCCGAGACCCAGCGCGGCGGCCATCGTCTCGCCGGTGCCCGCCGAGATCAGCAGCCCCTCCGGGGTCACCCCCGCGGCCTCCGCGGGACCCAGCACCTCCGGCAGCGCCGCCCGGTGGCCGAGCGCCAGCTCCACCAGGTCCGGCCGGTACTGCCCCGTCGCCGCCGACCAGTAGCCCGTACCCGAGGCGCCGCCCCGGTCCGTCGTGCGGCGCGCGGGACGGCCCAGCAGCTGCCACACCAGCCAGTCCTGCGGCTGCAGCACGGCGGCGATCCGCCGCGCGGCGTCCGGCTCGGTGCGCGCCAGCCAGCGCAGCTTGGCGACCGGCTGCGCCGCCTGCGGGACGCACCCGACGGCCTCCGCCCACGCCTGCCGACCGCCCAGCGCCTCCACCAGGTCCGCGGCGGCGACCTGCGCCCGCTTGTCGTTGCCGACCAGCGCGGGCCGCACGGTGCCGCCCTGCTGGTCGAGCGGGACGAGGCCGTGCGCCTGCGCGCACACGCCGATGGCCTGCACGCCCTCCAGCAGCCCGCCCGTGGCGGCCTCCCCGAGCGACAGCAGCCACGCCTGCGGATCGACCTCCGCGGCCTTCGGCTCGACGGGGTGGGCGGCGTACCCCTGGCGCAGAACGGCGCCCGTGTCCGTGTCGCAGACGACGATGCGCGTGAAACCCGACGAACTGTCCAACCCGGCGACTATCCCCATGAAGGAGATTCTGCCGTACTCCGCCCGCGGCACAGGGGCCTCGCGGACGGAGTACGGCAGGCGGCCGGCGTCAGGTGTTGGTGGTGCCCCAGTCGTCCTCGGCACCCTGGCCGCGGCCCCGCAGCGAGCGCACCCGCTCCGTGACCGTCTCCGGCATCCGGTCCCCGACCTTCTCGCTCACCACGTGGTACGCCCGCCCGGCCACCTGCCGGCCGGTCTCAGCCGCCGACTCGGCCGCGTTGCGCACCGCGGGATTGGCCGAAAGCTGCCGCGCCGACCTCCGCAGCTGCTCGTACCGCTCGCGCCCGGCCCGGGTTCCCAGGACGTACCCGACGGCCACTCCAACGACGAACGTGAGCTTGTACCGCATGGCTGTCACCCTTCTCCGTAGGCGTCGGTGCCCGCCGCCTGCCCGCAGGGGCGGAGGTCACACCCGGGGCGGAGCGATACCGATTGGCGGAGCACCCCCCAGCTTGCGCTAATGTATGTGTCGCAGCGAGCGAGCGCCGCCCGGGAGACCCCAGGTGGGTACGTTCGGTGCAACGCAGCAATCCCCTGTAGCTCAATTGGCAGAGCAGCCGGCTGTTAACCGGCAGGTTACTGGTTCGAGTCCAGTCGGGGGAGCGCGATCCCCTGTAGCTCAATTGGCAGAGCATTCGGCTGTTAACCGGAGGGTTGCTGGTTCGAGTCCAGCCGGGGGAGCAGAGCCGAGAGAGGGCCCCGACGGGGCCCTCTCTCGCGTTTCCGGCGCTCCGCGGCGGTCTGCCGCCCTGGTCCGGGGGACTTTGCCCGCTGATCCGGAACCGTCCGGCCCCCGAGGCCGTCCTCCAGTGCGTGCGTAGCCGACCATCCGGAGCAGGAGATCGTATGAGCGGCTATGCTGCGGCAGACGGCGCGCACAAATGTGCGCGACGCGCCGCACGGGGCGGTAGCTCAGCCGGTTAGAGCAGCGGACTCATAATCCGTCGGCCGTGGGTTCGAGTCCCACCCGCCCCACCACGACACGGTGCAGGTTCACCCGTTTGACCTGCAACAACAGGTAGGCCCCCTCTGTAGAGGGGGCCTTACTCGTACCCTCAAGATCGTTAGCTCGCCCGATGCTCGCCCGAGGTGCCGGGCGGGTGTCCCGGCGCGTCCGGTCGGCGGTTCCGCCGGTCCGGTGGGTGGCCGTCACGAGCCGGGAGAGGTGGCCCCGGCGTCCCTCCCAGTGTGTGGAGCCCCGTTCGGGGCCCCGCGCCGCGACACGCCCGCGTCACCCTCATGCCGCACCCCGCCCCGGTGTCCCGGCGCCTCCGCCCCGGTGCCGCCGTCCGTGCGTGGTCTCCGGCGCAGCGGTCCCGCCGTGCCGGGCGGTGCGTCAGTTGCCCACCGTCTCCGCGCTGCACACCGGCTGGCGGTGCAGGCGGGCCAGGGCCTCCTGGACGCGGCTGACCGGTTCGTCGAGGCGCAGCCGCACCCGGGCGTACGCGTGGACGAGGCGCCCCATCCCGTACAGGCCGGAGCCCAGCTCCTCCACCAGGCCCGCCCCGACCAGCTCCGCCAGCAGCGCCCGCGCCTCCTCCGGCCGCGTGCCGGCCAGGCGCGCGGCGGCGTCCGTGTCGGCGCGCGCGGCGGGCTGCAGGGTCAGCAGCCGCAGCAGCCGGCGCGCCTCGCGGGACACCCGGCGCTCGGACGCCGCGAGGGACGGGCCCAGGCCGCCGCGCAGCACCAGTGAGGCGACGACGTGCTCGTGGTAGTCGGCCAGCGGCCAGTCCGGGTGGTCGGCTATGTGGCGGCCCACCAGCGCCAGCCCCTGCGGCAGATGGCCGACCGCCTCCGCGATGAGCCGCGCCGCGAGCGGGTCGGCGTCGATCCGGTCGGCGCCCGCCACGCCCCGCAGCAGGCGCAGCGAGTCCACCGGGTCGCAGACCGGCACCCGCACCCGGCCGCCGAGGTCCGGGCCGGCCAGGAAGCGCCGCGTCGTGACCAGCGTGTGGCCGGCCCGCGGGCCCGGCAGCAGCGGCCGCACCTGCGCGGCGTCGTACGCGTCGTCGAGCAGCAGCAGGGCGCCCGAACCGGCCAGGAGGCGGCGCAGCAGGACGGAGCGGCCGTCGGTGGAGGACGGGACGCGGGCCGGGGGCGCGCCCAGGGCCCGCAGCAGGTGCCCGAGCACGGTGAACGGGCGCGCCGGGGCGGCCTGCGGGTGCGTGCCGTGCAGGTCGACGACGAGGACGGGGCCGTCCGTGCCGCGGGCGGCGGCCAGGCGGCGGGCCAGCGCGTGCGCCAGGGTCGTCTTCCCGGCGCCCGCCGGGCCCTGCAGGACGACCGTGCGCCCGTTGCCGGAGAGGTCCGCGAGGCGCAGCGCCTCGGCCAGGGCGGCGCCGTGGACGAGCGGTCCGTCGGGCGGCGGCGGGATCCGGTCGGTGACCCGGACGCCGGGGCCCGACGCCTCCTCGCCCAGGGCGTGGTGCAGGGCGCGGCTCCACGCGGCGACCACCGCGCGGTCGTCGTTCGCGAGGACCCGCACCACCGCGAGGAGAAGATCGGAATTGGGTCGGCGGCGTCCTGTCTGAAAACAGTTGCCCACGGTCGAACGGGCGGGCAGTTCGCTTCTCGGGCGGCCCGCGCGGCGCCAGTCGCGGTGAACGCGCCGCGTGATCTCCGTGATGGACGGATTGCCCGCTCTCATCTTCAGTGCGCGCAGCTGAAGGACGAACTCGTCCAGCGTGTGAATTCCGTCGATTTCCGACGTGTGCGGCACGCGGCCCGCTCCCTCCCCCGAAGTGTCAAGGCCGGTGGGTGATGCGCTGGTGGGCGTCACCGTACCGCACGGTCTGCCGTCGCCGTCAACGGTGTTCCCGCATGATGAGAAGGGTTTCGGGACACCGCGGCGCCTGGGCGGCGCGGTCGGCAGGGTCGGTTGGGGGAGGGGCCGGGTTCCCGCGGTCTCCGATATTTTTCGAAGCTTTTATATGCCCTTCGTGTGCCCTCCCGTTCTGCGGGGATGTCTTTGTCCGCCGGTTGTATACGAAGCGGTGCGCGCGGGCCGGGAATTCGGCCGGTGATGTTCCGTTCGCGGTTCCGGCGCGCCTACTATCGCGGCACCGGGAATTGCCCGGCCGCGTACTGCGAGGGGGAGAGATGGCGGGTTCCCGTTGGGCACCGCCGCGGCAGCTGCTCGGTTTCGTCGCGCTGCTCGTGCTGCTGTTCTTCTGGGCGTACTACGTCGGTGTGCTCGCCGGCCGGGTCGCGCCCGGCATCGGCCCCGGCGGGGTGGAGACCGGCGTCGAGCGCGGCGACCGGCCCGCCCGCGAGTCGGAGGGCGGGCACGGCCACGGCATCTGACCGGCCGGGTCAGCGATCGGCGGCGGCCTCCGGGGCCGCGCCGTCCTTGGCGCCGCCGGACGCCGCGCCGCCGGACGCCGCGCCGCCGGACGCCCCGGCCCCGGACGCTCCGGGAGCCGGCGTCCCGTCGCCGCCCGCGCCCGTCCCCGCCGCGCGCAGCGCCTTCGGCAGCCACACCGCGACGATCACGGTGGACACCAGGGCGATGACCGCCGAGCCGACCACCACCGGGTCGTACGACTGGAGCGTGTCGTAGCTGATGCCGCCGCCCTCGCTGGCGACGAACGCGCCGATCTGGTGGATGAACCACATCAGACCCAGCGCCAGGCCCTTCGCCCGCGCGTCCAGCGAGTTGATCAGGTACATGGAGCTGGCGACCACCGTGCCCAGGTACGTGATGCCGAACAGCAGGCCGAAGACGTTCGCGGCCAGCGCGGTCGGCGCCGCCATCAGCACCACCAGCGACAGCGACCGCACCAGATAGCTGCCGGCCAGCACCTTCAGCCCGTGGCCCCGGTCGCAGTAGTAGCCGGCGATCAGCGCGCCCACGATCTCCGCGGCGCCCAGCAGCGCCACCGTCGTACCGGCCACCGAACCGCCGAGCCCGATGTGGTCCAGGTGGGCGACCAGGTGGACGTCGACGAAGGCCATGGTGACCCCGCAGCCGAAGAAGGCGAGGCTGACCGTCCAGAAGACGCGGGAGCCCAGCACCTCCGACAGCATGCCCGCGCTGGACTTCCGCGCGGGCGCCGCACCGCCCCCGCCCGCGGCGGCGGACGGCTCCTTCGGCAGGATCAGCAGCGCCGCCACCGTGACGACCAGCAGGATCACGCCCAGCCACTGGAACACCGACCGCCACACGGTGCCCTCGTCCAGGTGGATCCACAGCGGCAGCAGCGCCACGAAGCCGACCGCCGTGCCGTTCATGAGGATGGCGTAGGTGACACCGCGCCGGTGCGGCGGGAACAGCTCGTCCACCAGGACGCCGAGGGGCACGTACGACACCGCCGTGTACGAGATGGCCAGACCCACCCCGTACACCAGCGTGAACACCGCGAACGAGTGGGTGAGGCCGCCCGCGAGGAACAGCACGCCGCCCAGCACGAGACCGCCGGCGAGGGACTTGCGCGCCCCGAACCGGTCGGCGACGAATCCCATCACGGGCGACGCGATGGCGTACGTCAGCATGAACGCCGACGGCGCGATCGCGAACGTGCCGCGCGAGACGTCGAAGTCCTCCGTCATGGAGACGTAGAACGCGGTGACCGTGTTCTTGATCGACGAGGACAGCAGCGCGATGACGAAGCCCAGCGAGACGGCCACCAGCAGCAGGGTCCGCCCGTGCCGGGACACCCCCGGGCCCCCGGACGCCTCCGGGGCCGGGGAGCCGGCCGATTCGGGCGGGACGGGCGCTTCGGGGGCACGCGTGGGGGTCTTCTGGTCACGCGTGGGGGTCTCTTCCTCGAAGGGCGGCATGTCTCTCCCTGCCTGTGTCATGGCCGGCGCGTCCCGGGCTCCGGTGGGTCAGTGCGTGTACGCGTTCAGTAGAAGGGCGCCGGGCCGCTGCTGCCAGGGGACGTTCACCTGATGGACGATCAGCCGGCGGGCGGCGCGCCGGCCCGCGCGCGCGTCCGCTCGGCCGCGGCCGCCGCCAGCTCCCGCACCCCGTGCCGCATGTAGTGGCCGCGGTACGACACGCCGTCCACCCGCGCGTAGTCGTCGAGGACGCCGTACGAGGTGAACCCGAACCGCGACCACACGCGATGCGCCTTCGACCCCTCCCGCACGTCGATGGTGAGCGTCTCCACGCCGGCGTCGGCGGCCTTGGCGCAGACCTGCTCGACCAGCTGGTACACGGCGGACGTGCCGCGCACCCGCGGGTCGAGGTAGGCCTTCATCACCTCGGCCAGGTGCCGGCAGTTCGGCATGGAGTTGGTCTTCATCACGCACATGGCGGCGACGCCCTCCGCGTCCTCGCCGATCAGCAGATGCCCGCCGCCACCGGAGACGAGCTGCTCCACCCCGGTGACGAACCCCTCCAGCTGCGCGTCCGACGGGGTCTCGGCGTAGCCCAGGATGCCGTCGTCCGCGGCGCTCGCCGCCAGCATCCGGGCGAGGTCCTTCTCAACGGCCCGCACGTCGTCGGGCCAGTGCCAGGTCAGCACGGTTCTTCGCACTCCGCTTCGTCGAATCGTCGAGGGCCGTCAGCCAGTTGGCGAACAGGGCCCGTGAGTCGGCCAGCCAGGCGTCGTCCACCCCGTCGGCGGCGGCCCGGTCGGGGAAGCTCTCCATCAGGCCGGGGTCGCGCTGCTCGCGGAGCTTCTCCGCGAACGCGAGGAGCGCCTCGCGCGCGTCCGCCGTCAGACAGCCCTGCGGCGGGTCCGGCAGGTGCCCGGCCTCCCCGGCGGCGTACCGGCGCAGGTCCCGCCGGTACTCGCTGAGCAGGGTCTCCCGCAGGTACTCGGGGTGCCCCTGGCTGAAGACGTGCCGCAGCCCGTCCTCGCCGGTCGCCAGGGCCCAGGCCTCGTCGTCGGTCTCCAGCGCGACGGCCACCCCCGCCTCCCGCAGCAGCCCGGCCGGCATGGCGTTCCACCGAGAGTGCGGTACGAGCACCCGGTCGCCGAGCCCGGCGGTGAGCGGTCCTCCGCCGTGCACGCGGTGGGCGAACACGCCGTGCCGCTTGTGCGGCAGGCGGCTGCGCTCCAGCCCGTGCAGCAGGTGCAGGGCGGCGTGCGCCGACTGGCAGGAGTACACCGTCGACACGACCCGGTCGGCCGTGGCGGTGAGGATCCGGTCCACCACCGCCAGGGCCGGCTCCGCCGCGACGGCCGGGTGGCGCGGCTCCCCGCCGGTCACGATCAGCCCGTCGAGGTCCGGCAGCTCGTCCCAGGCGATGCCGCACTCCGCCACCGGCAGCGACAGGTCGGCGCCGTACGCCGCGATCTCCACGGACAGTCCGAGCCGGTCGGCCGCGCCCTCCACGGCGGACGCGAACATGTACCGGGCCCAGCTGTCCGGGGCGGGCGAGAAGAGGTCGGCGATCCCGATCCGCAGCGGGCTCACCGGGCCCCGCTCCCGGCCGCGCGCAGCGCCTGGTCGAGGTCGTGCTTCAGGTCCTCCACGTCCTCCAGGCCCACCGACAGCCGCAGCAGGTTCTGCCCGATCCCCGCCCGCTCCAGCTCGGCCGGCGACATCCGCCCGTGGGTGGTGGACGCCGGGTGGGTGATCATGGACTTGGTGTCGCCGATGTTGGTGGTGACCGAGATCAGCGACAGGGCGTCGATCACCGCCCACGCCTCCCGCCGCCCGCCGCGCACGGTGAAGCCGAGCAGTCCGCCGTGCCCGGACTGCTGGGACTCGGCCAGTTCCCGCTGCGGGTGTTTGGCGAGGCCGGTGTAGTACACCTCCTCCACCGCCGGGTGCGCGGCGAGCCACTCGGCGAGCAGCGTGGCGTTGCGCGAGTGCTCCCGCATCCGGATGGGCAGCGTCTCCAGCGACTTCAGGAACACCCAGGAGTTGAAGGCGCTCGGGCTGGGGCCGGCGGTCCGCAGCACCTCCGACACCGCCCTGAGGAGGTCCGCCCGGCCGGCGACGACACCGCCCCCGCACCGCCCCTGGCCGTCGATGTACTTGGCCGCGGAGTGGACGACGAGGTCCGCGCCGAGCGCCAGCGGGTTCTGGAGCACCGGTGTGCACAGGGTGTTGTCCACGACCAGCAGCACGTCCCGCTCCCTGGCGAGGGCGGACAGCGCGCGCAGATCGGCGACGTGCATCATCGGGTTGGTGGGGGTCTCCAGGACGAACATCACCGTCTCGTCGCGGACCGCGTCCCGCCACTGGTCGAGGTCACGGACGTCCGCGACGCTCACGGACACCCCGAACTTCTCCATGTACGCGCGGAAGAACCGGGGCGTCGTGCCGAACATCCCGTCGCCCAGCACCACATGGTCCCCGGCCGCGAGGAGGCCCAGCGCCACCGCCGTGTACGCCGCCATCCCCGAGCCGAGCGCGACGGCCCCCTCCGCGCCCTCCATGGCGGCGATCCGCTCCTCGAAGGCGGCCGTGGTCGGGTTGCTGAACCGGACGTAGACGTTCCCGGGCCGGCGCCCGGCGAACTTCTCGGCGGCGTCCTCCGCGTCGGCGAACACATAGCTCGCCGTCAGGGCGAGCCCCTCGCTGTGGAGGTCCGAGAGGTCCTGGTACTGCCCCGTCCGCACCGCGCGCGTGTCGGGTGCGTACGGCCGGGACGGCTGTTTCACGGTCACTGGTGCTCCTCCGTCGTCCGCGGTCAGAGCCGGCCGGCCTTGTACTCCTGGTAGATGCCCTCGTACATGTTGTAGAAGAGGTCGCAGGTGTGGGAGACCGCGTACAGCGCCTCCTCCTGCATCCGGTCCGTGACGCAGATGTCGGCGACCAGGTCCAGGCCGTGCCGGACGTGGTGGACGTCCTCGGCCTGGTGCACCGAGAAGAACAGCAGGTCCTCGTCCTTCAGGCCGTACACCCGCTTGAAGATGCTGTCGCGGGCCTCGGCGCCGCGGGTCTCCAGGTTCTGGCCCTCGCTGGCGATCATCACCGCGGCGGCGCCTATGTGGTACGTCTCCGGGTTCTTGCACGCCTTCATCCGGTAGTCGATCAGCTCCTGCGTGTTCGGCAGGGCCGTCTCGGCGTCGCGGGTGGCGTCGTCCACGCCGATGGCGCGGATGAAGTCCTGCATCAGCTCGACGTGGTTCTTCGTCTTGGAGATGCGGCCGGTCTCCTCCTCGTAGAGGTTGAACAGCAGACGCCGCTTGTGCTTGCCCTCCTTCGGGCAGAAGTAGAAGAGCGTCTCGATGTAGTCGAGGAAGTGCTTCGTCAGCTGGTAGCCCTGCAGCGCCACCTTCTGCAGCGTGTGCAGGTCCGGCTTCTCCGCGTCGAAGAGGATGTCGAACATCGGGTGGTTCAGCGTCAGCTTCTCGTGGAGCGTGCGCTCCAGCTGGTCGCGGAACTCGTCACGGTCGGTCGGCATGTCCGCACTCCTGGGTCGGGGGTCTCGGGCCGCTCCCCAGCATCGACGGCGGGAAGCGGCCCGTCCGACTTCGTGGACGAACCTGGACGCCGTCCGCCTGCGGTCTACGCCGCCGGGGCGACCCGTGGCCCCGGAGCCCCCGCGGCCTCGCGGCCCCGGAGCCCTGCGGCCTCGATCGGCGCGGGGCCGCGATCGGCGCGCGGGCGGGATCGCCGCGGGGCAGCTGGCCGGTGCGGGCAGCGGCCGGGTGGCTGTGCGGGAGCCCGCCCGGCCGCTGCCCGCGGCACCCCGGCCGGCTATCCGCGGTCCGGGTCGAGGATGTGGGCCAGCGCCCGCCGGACGCTCGGCTCGGACCCGGACGCGAAGCACAGCGGCTGCCGCTCGCGCACGAGCCAGTCGAGCAGACGGCCGGCCCCGTCGTCCGCCCCGCCGTCCCCGCCGTCGGAAGGACCGGCCGCCGCCGGCTCGCTCCCGTCCGGTACGACCCCTTCGCCGCCGTCCGGTACGAGCAGGACCGGCGCCGATTCCGGGGCCTGCACGAGCGTCTCCGCCACGGACGCGAAGACGACCGGGCCCTCGGCCGGCACCCGCGCCACCACGTGCTGGGACAGCAGTCCGCCGCCCCGCACCCCGAGGGTCAGCAGCGCGGGCACGTCGGGCCGGTCCCGCTTCTCGTGCACGGTCAGCCGCACCGTGTGCGGGCCCCCCGACAGCGCGCCCGGCGCGCCCCGGTCGGCCCGCGCGATCGCCGTGTACCGGGCGGCCGAGGCGCGCCCCACCGCCACGGCGAACGCGACGGCGTCGTCCAGCATGTCCATCCGGCCGCCGAAGACCTCCGCCCAGCGCTCGCGCAGCGCGGGCGACACCGCGCAGGTGACCGCCGCGCGGGTCAGCAGCGGCGTACGGTCGTCCGGCGACTCGGCGAGCCAGCGCGCGACGTGCGGCGCCATCTCCACCCCGTGGGTCGCCTCGCCCGCGGCGGCCATCGGCAGGACCCGCGGCCAGTCCACGTTGAACAGCATGACCGGCATCTGCGCGTCAACGTCCGCGTCGGTCAGCGCCGCCAGCTGCTCGCGCACCCGCGCCTCGTGCGCCTCCTGCTCGGCGGGGTCGGCGCGCTTGGCGTCGGCGAAGTCCCGGAAGTCGACGGCGCCGGGGCCGCCCAGCGCGTCGGCGATGCGGCACCGCTGCCGGTCGTACTCCAGCAGCAGCTCCGGCTCGGCGAAGAGCGCCGCCGCGAACCGGTTGCCGCCCGAGTACACCGTCATGCCGAACCGCTCGTCCCCGGACAGCTCCCGTGCGGCGAGGACCAGCGCGACCAGCCGCCCCACCGCGTACACCTCCGCGAGGTCCGCCCAGCGCCCGGCCGTCTTCAGACCGCCGACGTCCCGCTTGGGCTGGCCCCAGGCCAGTTCGAAGCGCGGCGGCTCGGCGGCCGACAGCGCCCCGGCGACGTGCCGCTGGAGCGCGAGGCCGTCCACACGCTCGGCGTTGGCGCTCGTCGCCCCGTCGCGGAACAGCTCCGCGACCAGCGCGGCGCGCCGCTGCGCCGGCTCGTCCAGCCGCTCGTACGGGGCCGTGGCCCCCGGCCCGTCGAGCGCGCCGCGCGCCCGCCGGACCAGCGCCCGCGCCTGCCGCCTGACGCCGTCGCGCCAGCGCGGCAGCAGCTCCTCCCGCAGCTGACGCTCCGTCAGTAAGCAGGCGGGCTCGGGAGACTGGGGTCGCAGGGGTACGGCGTCGGGGCTGTCCGTCAGCAGCGCGGGCAGTCCGCTGCCGCTCACGATCCGGCCGGGCCGGTAGGGCGGCGTCGTGGTCGTCGTCATGTCCAGGCCTCCAGCAGTCGGTCAGTCGCCGCCGAGCGTAACGGCCCCCGTGCCGGGGGCCGCCGGGATCCGGGCGCGGCGGGACCTTCGGCCCTCGCGCTCTGTCCTACTGGATGTCTATTCATCCCCACGGGTGGAGGAAGTTCAGATTTTCTGGCGTTTCGCACAAGAATGGCGGTCGCCTCATTCTCACCCCCCTCACCACTTCGCCTCGCCCGCTCGCCCCGCGCGAGCCGCCGCAGGAGATGCAGGAAAGCAGGAGATGCAGGAGATGCCGGTGCCCCGTCTCGACCCGCCGTCCCCGTCCCACGCCCCCTCCACCCCTTCCGAGCCTTCCGCCCCTTCCGGCGCGGGCCGTCCCGGCGGTGCGGCCCGCGCCGCCGGGTCGCCCATGACGACGCTCGGGTACGCGCTGTTCGCCACCCGCTGGCTCCAGGCCCCGCTGTACTTCGGGCTGGTGGCCGCGCAGGGCGTGTACGTCTACAAGTTCTTCAGCGAACTGTGGAAGCTGGTCGCCCATGTCATCAGCGGCCAGGTGGACGAGACCCACGTCATGCTGGCGGTGCTCAAGCTGGTGGACGTGGTGATGATCGCCAATCTGCTGATCATGGTGATCATCGGCGGCTACGAGACGTTCGTGTCGCGCATCGGCCTCCAGGGCCACCGCGACCAGCCGGAGTGGCTGTCGCACGTCAACTCCAACGTCCTGAAGGTGAAGCTGGCGACCGCGATCGTCGGCATCTCGTCGGTCCACCTGCTCCAGATGTTCGTGGACGTGCACCACACGCCCGAGCACGACCTGCTGTGGGGCACGGTGATCCACATGGCGTTCATCGGCTCGGCGCTGATCCTGGCGTACATGTCCGGCCCGATGAACGCCCACGAGCACGGCACCAAGGCCCACACGAAGGGCGGCGACCCGGCCCCGCACCCGGGTGCCCCGGAGCCCGGAGCCAGGCCGTCCGGGGACGACCGGGGCCGCAGCGGCGGCGACGCGGAACCGTACGGCGACGGCGGGGACCGGTACGGCGGTCACGGGGATCCGGGCGCCGGCCGCGAGGGCCGGTGCGGAGGTCCGGACCGCGCCCGCGGCCACGGCGGTGACGACGCGTCGGATGAGGCGGCGCCGACGCTGGTCCTGCCCCGGCCCGCGGTACCGGAGCGGGGGGTGCCGGAGCAGCGGGCGAACGGGTACGGCGGCGCCGGGCAGGCGGCTTCCGGGACGGAGGCGCGGATCGCCGCGGCCGGTTTCCCCGCGCGCAAGGAGCTGGAGGCGTTCGACGCCACACGCCTGCGCGCCCCCGACCCGCTGGTCCTCGACCGGCTCGGCCGGCTGGACTTCGTCGCCCGCCGCGAGAACGTGGTGTTCCTCGGCGGCCCCGGCACCGGCAAGACGCATCTGGCGGTCGCGCTCGGGGTGCGGGCCTGCGAGGCCGGGCGCCGGGTCCTGTTCGCCCCCGCGCCGGAGTGGGGCGCCCGGCTGCGGCGCGCCAAGGAGGCGGGGCGGCTCGCCGACGAGCTGGCCGCGCTCGACGCGTACGCGCTGCTGGTCGTGGACGAGCTGGGGTACGTACCGTTCGACCCGGAGTCCGCGAACCTCTTCTTCCAGCTGGTCGCGCACCGCTACGAGCGGGCCTCGCTGATCGTCACCAGCGACCGGCCCTTCGGGCGCTGGGCGGAGGTGTTCGGCGACGCCGGAATCGCCTCGGCCACCGTCGACCGGCTCGTCCACCACGCGGAGGTCGTCACGCTGGAGGGCGAGAGCTACCGGGCGCGCGGCCTGGCGGGCGCGGCCGTCGGAGGGTGGCCCGGACTGGACGGGTGACGCCCCGTGCGCGCGAGGGCCCCGGACCTGGACGGTCCGGGGCCCTTCGGCCGTCTACGGCGTGCCGGGACGGGTCACTCGGCGACGATCCGCACGTCGATGTTGCCGCGCGTGGCCTTGGAGTACGGGCAGTACGCGTGGGTCTTCTCCAGCAGCTCGCGGCCGGCCTCGCCCTGGAGGTGGTCCGGCAGCTCCACGCGCATCACCACGGCGAGGCCGAAGCCGCCGTCGGTGTCCTTGCCGATGCTCACCTCGGCGGTCACGGAGGCGTCCTTGACGTCGATCTTCTCCTGGCGGCCGATCGCGCCCATGGCGCTGGCGAAGCAGGCGGCGTAACCGGCGGCGAACAGCTGCTCCGGGTTGGTGCCCTGCCCGTTGCCGCCCAGGGCCTTGGGGAAGCCGAGCGGCAGGTCTATCTGGCCGTCGGAGCTGACGGCGCGGCCCTCGCGGCCGTTGGCGGTGGCGACGGCGGTGTACAGGGCGTCCATGGGGGTCCCGTCCTCTCGGTGGTGTGGGGTGCGCGGTGTCCGCCCGTCTTTTGTAGCAAGCAATTCAATTGCGCACAACTTAATTGGGTGGCGGTAGCCTGGTGGCATGCACCACACCGACCCGGCCGGAGGCGTACGGGACGAGGACTTCCTCCGCCTCGACCACCAGATCTGCTTCTCGCTGCACGCCGCGACCCGCGCCTTCAACGGCGTCTACCGCGTCGCCCTCAAGGAGCTGGGGCTCACCTACCCGCAGTACCTGGTGATGCTGGTGCTGTGGGAGCACGGCGAACTGCCGGTCAAGCGCATCGGCGCGCACCTGCGCCTCGACTCCGGGACGCTCTCGCCGCTGCTGAAGCGGCTGGAGGCGGCCGGGTACGTGGAGCGCCGCCGCAGCCCGCAGGACGAGCGGTCCGTCACCGTGCGGCCCACCGAGTCGGGCGCGGCCCTGCGGGAGCGGGCGCTGGGCGTGCCGCGCCGGATGGCGGAGGTGACGGGGATGAGCCTGGAGGAGATCCGCGACCTGCGCACCCGCCTCCGGGACCTCGCCGCCGCCCTGGACGAGGCGGCACTGGCCCTGGAGGCCCCGGAGGACGGCGCGCGGTAGACCGGGGCGCGCCGAGCCGGCGGGGGCGTCGCGCGGCGGGGCGGTACGCGGCCGGGCGGTACGCGGTCGGCGTCAGGCGGCGGGCGCGCTCAAGGCCTCGCGCGGCGGGGCGTCGGGCGCCTGTGCCGCCGCCCCGCCCGGGGCGTCACACGATGCCGCGTACGATGCCCAGCTCCACCAGGTCCTGGGGCCGCAGCCGCAGTTGCCCGGCCGTGCGGGGCGCCTCCTCGGGCGGGCGCTTCAGTATCGCGGCGGCCAACTCCGGGGCGATGACCGAGAAGTAGCTGTCGCGCGTCGCCCAGGTGTTGCCCGGCGCCGCGAGGGCCAGCGCGCCGCCCGAGCCGCCCTCCCCGACGAGCAGCGTCGTCACCGGGACCCGCGCCCCGGCGACCGCCGCGAACACCTCCGCGATGGCCGCGCCCGCGCCGGAGCGCTCCGCCTCCGCGTCGTTCGCCGCACCCGGCGTGTCCACCAGGGTCAGCACCGGCAGGCCCAGCCGGTCCGCGAGCCGGAGGGCCCGCGCCGCCGTGCGGTACCCGGCCGGGCGGGTCGCCGTACCGCACTGCGCCGCGAACACGACGCCGTGCCCGTCGCGCAGGCCCACCCCGCACAGCATGCCGGGGTCCGTGCCGCCGCACCGGTCGCCGGTCAGGGGCAGCCGCGCGTCGAAGTACGCCTCCAGATACGCCTCCGCCCGCGGCCGCGCCGCGTCCCGGGCCCGCAGCACCGCCTCCCACCCGCTCTCCGGCAGTTCCCCGCCGCCCCCCGGCAGGACGGGCGGGGGCACCGTGCCGGGCGCGGGCCGGGTCAGGCCGGTCAGCCACCGCCCCAGTACGGCCCGCAGCTCGTCCGGCGGGACCACCGCGTCCACGTGCCCCGCGGCGAGCTGCCCCTCCGCCGTGTACGCGGCGGGGTCGGCGTCCGCGGGCCGCACCCGTGCCCCGGCGAAACCGATCTGCGCGCCCGGCAGCGCCAGCACCACGTCCGCGCCCGCGCCGACCGTCGCCCAGCCGCCGCCGGTCGCCGGGTCCCGCAGCACCGACACATGCGGCAGCCCGGCCTCCCGCAGCAGCACCGTCTCGCGGGCCACCCGCTGCAGCTGCGTCAGCGCGACCATGCCCTCCTGCATCCGGCTCCCGCCGGTCGCCACCAGCGACACCAGCGGCATGCGCCGCTCCCGCGCCAGCCGGTACGCCGCGCACAGGCGGTCGCCGGTCCGTCCGCCCAGCGAGCCGCCGAGGAAGCCGAACTCGAACGCCAGCAGCGCGCACCGCACCCCGGCCACCTCGGCCTCGCCGAACACGACCGACTCGCTCTCGCCGGTCCGCTCCGCCGCCCTGGCGCGCGCCGCCCCGTAGCCCTCCCACGCCAGCGGCCCGTCCGGCCCGGCGGCCCCGTCCGGCCCGGCGCCCCCGTCCGGGTCGCGCGGTTCCGGGGGCGGCGGGGCGTGCTCCGTGAACGCGTCGGCCACCAGCGCGATCGCCGCGCGGGCCGTCATCCGGGACGCCGTCTCAGACATGCAGGGCCCGCTTCATGACCTTGCCCATGTCGTTGCGGGGCAGCGCCTCCAGGTACCGCACGGCGCGCGGCCGCTTGTGCGGCGCCAGCTGCGCCGCCACATGGTCGGCGAGTTCGCCGGGCGGCGGGGGAGCGGCCGGGTCCGCCGGGACGATCCACGCCACGACCCGCTCGCCGAGGTCCGGGTCCGGCTCGCCCGTCACGGCCGCCTCGCGGACGGCGGGGTGGGCCAGCAGGACGTTCTCCACCTCACCGGCGCCGATCTTGAAGCCGCCGCTCTTGATGAGGTCCGTGGCCCGCCGCCCGACGAGCCGCAGCGAACCGTCGGGGTCCCGCACGGCCATGTCGCCAGTCCTGAACCACTCCCCGTCGAACGCGGCGGCCGTCGCCTCGGGCCGGTTCAGATAGCCGCTGAACAGGTTCGGGCCGCGCACCTGCACCTCGCCCATGGTCTCCCCGTCGTACGCGGTGACCGGCGTCCCGTCGTCCCGCACCAGCCGCAGGGCGACGCCGGGCAGCGGGGTGCCGACGGAGCCGGGGCGCGCCGGGGCCGCGTCGACGCGGACGCTCGTGTTCATGAGCGTCTCCGTCATGCCGTACCGCTCGATCACCCGCCGCCCGGTCGCGGCGGTGATCCGCTCGTGGTCGGGCAGCGGCAGCGCGGCGGAGCCCGAGACCAGCAGCCGGGCGCCCGCGAGCGCCTTGACCAGGGCGTCGTCCGTGCCGAGCGCCTCCGCCACGCGGTGGTACATGGTCGGCACGCCGAACAGCATCGTCCCGCCGTCCGCGAGCTCCCGCGCGACGCCCTCGGTGGTGAACCGCCCCAGGTGCCGGACGCTGCCGCCGCGGCGGAGCGGCCCGAGGACGCCGAGGACCAGCCCGTGGACGTGGAACAGCGGCAGGGCGTGCACCAGGACGTCGTCGGCGGTCCACGCCCAGGCGTCGGCGAGCGCGTCGAGGCTGGCGGCGAGGGCCCTGCGGGGCAGCACGGCGCCCTTCGGCGGGCCGGTCGTGCCGGACGTGTAGACGATCAGGGCGGGCGCCTCGGCGTCCGGTTCGGCGGGCAGCGGCCCGTCCTCGCCCGCGGCCGGCGTGACGTCGGCGCGCGGCAGCCCGGCGAGCGGGGCGGGCAGGTCGTCGCCGGGGGCGGCGAGCACCAGGGCGGGGGCGCTGTCGGTGAGGATGTGGGTCAGCTCCCGCTCGCCGGTGCGCGGATTGAGCGGCACGGCGGGAACCCCGGCGAGCAGCGCGGCGACCACGGCGACGGCGGTCTCGGCGGACGGCGTCGCCCACACCGCGACCCGCCCGGCGCCGGTGAGGCGGGGCACCAGGGCCGCGGCGGCGGCGCGGAGTTCGCCGTACGTCAGGGCGCGTCCGCCGAACCGCAGGGCCGGGCGGTGGCCGTCCGGGGCGGCGGTGAGCGCCGGAAAGAGGGAACTCACGGGTCGTCCTCCTCGCATCGCTGCACGGGCTGTACCGCCATGGTCGCAGCCGGCACCGACGACACCGCCGCCGGTACCGGCCACGTCCCGCCCGCGCCCGCACACGGGCGGCCCCCGGCGGCCGGTCCCGCCGCCGGCCGCCCGCCCGCACCCGTCCCGTACGGCCGCTCAGCGGGTGCCCGCCAGCGGGCAGCCGCTCAGCGGGCGCCCACCAGCGGGCAGCCGGTCAACGGGCGACCACCAGCGGGCAGCCGCTCAGCGGACGTCCACCAGCGGGCGGCCGGTCAACGAGCGCCCGCCAGCGGGCAGCCGGTCAGCGGGCGCCCGCCAGCGGGTCCAGCGTCAGCGGCTCGACCCGGCCCTCCAGCATCTCGCCCAGGCCGAGGACCGCGCACACGTCCGGACGCTCGGCGATCTGCACCGGCATCCCCGTCGAGTCGCGCAGCATCTGGTCCAGGCCCGGCAGCCGCGCGCTGCCGCCGACCATCGTGATGCCCCGCTCGGCGAGGTCCGCCACCAGGTCGGGCGGGCAGTCGCGCAGCACCCGCCCGATGCCGTCCAGGACGGCGGTGAGCGGGGTGTGGATCGCGTGGCGCACGGCCGCGGTCTCCACGACGACGGACCGCGCGAGGCCCGTCGCCACGTCACGCCCGTGGATCTCCGTGGAGGCCGGGCCCTGCGCGGTCAGGCCGTTGCCGTGCAGGGCCAGGTGCAGCGGCCGCACGGACTGGCTGGGCAGCATCAGCTGGTGCTGGTGGCGCAGGTACTGGATGACCGCGTGGTCGATGGCGTGGCCGCCCACGGGGATGCGCTCGGCCGTGACGATCGAACCCAGCGACAACACGGCCACCTGCGTGGTGGCCGCCCCGCACACCAGGATCATCGTCGCGGTCGGCTCCGCCACGGGCAGCCCGCAGCCGACCGCCGCCGCGATCAGCGTGTCCACCAGCTCGACCCGCCGGGCGCCGAGGCCCACCAGTGTCTCCACCGTCGCGCGCTGGGCGAGCGGGTCGCAGTCGTGCGGGGTGCAGGCGGCGGCCCGCAGCAGCGGTCTGCGGCGCAGCTGGCGGCGCAGCCGCTCCCCGAGGAGGCTGCGGAGCATCCGCTGCGCCATGTCGATGTCGACGACGCTGCCGCCGGACACGGGCCGTACGACGCGGATGTAGCCGGGGGTGCGGCCGGTCATCCGCTCGGCGAACGCGCCGACCGCGATCAGCGCGCCCGTACGGGTGTTCACGGCGGCGACGCTCGGCTCGTCCACGACGAGCCCGGCCCCCTTCACGAAGACGCGGGTCCTGGCGGCCCCGAGGTCGACGGCGACGTGGCAGCGGCGGAGCTGCTCAAGGCTGACGGTCACGGCTGATCCTCCCGAGAGCGGTGTATGTCTGCATCGTCCGGCCGCCCCGTGCGCCGCGCGCGCTGAGCTGAGCCGGTCGGGCGTACGGACCTGACGGAGGGTCAGTCGCCGGCCCGTGGCGGACCGGGGCCGGCGGTCCGGTCCCGCGCGCCGTGCGGGGCGGCGGGGCGCACCATGGGGGGAGGGGGCTGCGGACCGGAACCGGACGGAGGTGCGGGCGCCATGGGTACGTACATGGATGTTCACCGCGGGTTCGAGGGCATCACCGGGGAGCAGCTGCGCGCTGCCCACCAGGCGGACCTCGACAACGAGAAGAAGGAGGGCGTGCACTTCGAGCGGGCCTGGGCCGACCCCGAGTCCGGCACGGTGTACTGCCTGTCCACGGGGCCGTCGAAGGAGGCCGTGCAGCGCGTCCACGAGATCGCCGGGCACAAGGCCGACGAGATCCACGAGCTGCGCATCGAGCTGTGAGCACGCGTGGGAGCGGGGCGGCTGCCGCTCGGAGGCGTACGTAGGCGGACAGGCGCACCTGAACGGGCACACCCGCACGTACACGTGTACGCATCCGCCCAGCCCCCCGCACATCCGGCGCCCGCCTGCCGGCAGGCGCTCCGGGGCGGGGGCGTTCCACACAAGATCCTCACATCGAGTCCCGGCCTCGGGGCGCGCGCGGCGCATACTCTGCGGGCGCCATGGATTACTGCCACGAGTGCCGGCGGCACCTCAACGGGGCGCTGGCCTGCGCCGGATGCGGCAGGCCCGCCGAGGAGCTGCGGCATGACGACCCGGGACCGCCCTCGGCGGACGCCGTCTTCGAGCTCGCCCGCGACGAGGAGCCGCCGCGTCCGGCGTCCCGCCGCGCCCAGCCCCCGGACGGGCGCGCGCCGGGCCGCGCCGGGGCGCGCCGTGCCGCGCGCGCGGCGGACGGACGCAGGGCCCGCCGGCGGCGCGGGCGCGCCCTGCTGCTGTCGGTGACCGGGCTGGTGCTGGTGGCGGGTGCCGTGAGCCTGGCCTCGCTGGCCCTGGAGGACCGCCCCGACGGCCCGGCCACGTCCGTACGCGAGGACGACCTCGCCCTGCCGGCGCCGCTGCCCGACCCGTCGCGCAGCACCTACGGCGCCGCGGACCCCGAGGAGATCCAGGCGACCCCTTCCGCGTCCGCCCCGTCGGGCGGCTTCTCCGCTCCCGGCGCGGCCGACGGCGGCGGTTCCTCCGCCACGCCCCGCTCCTCGGCGTCCGGCTCCGGCGGCGGACCCGGCGCGGGCCCCGGCTCCGGCTCCGGCGCGGACTCCGACGCGCCCGGCGGCGGTGGCGGGTCCGGCAAGGAGGAGCTGAAGAACCCGGTGGGCCACAAGCCGCCCGCGTCCGCGCCCGCGTCCCCCACGGCGGTGCCCCCGCCGCCCGCCGAGGACCCCGAGTCGCGCCCCACGGCGACGGCCACCCCGACCCCGTCCGCCACGGCGACCCCGGCACCCGAGCCGTCGGAGACGTGCACGCTGGTGCTGTGGTGGTGCTGGTGAGGGGCGCCGTTCCCGGCGGACCGGACGGCCACCGGCAGGCCCGGCGGCCGTAGCCCCGCCGGGCCGCGCGCCGCTCACGACCCTCCTACCGGGCCGCGCGCCGCTCACGGCCCTCCTACCGGGCCGCGCGCCGCTCACGGCCCCCTACCGGGCCGCGCGCCGCTCACGGTCCCCTGGCCGGCTGCGCCGCTTACGCCCCCGCCGGGCACCCGCGCCGCTGACGCGTCCGCGCAGCCCTTCGAGCCGGGCCGCCCACCGCGCCCGCCTCGCTCAAGCGCCGCCCACCGGGCACCCGCGACACACGCCGTGGGCCCCGCCGGGGGCACGGTGACGGCGCGGCTCAGGCCGGGGCGTCCTCGCCCAGCATGCGGCGCAGCAGGTCCCGCAGCAGGGCCCGCTCCGCGACGGACAGTCCGGCCAGCGGCTCGCGGGCGAAGTCCAGGGCGTCGCGCAGGCGGCGTGCGGTGGCCCGGCCCTCCTCGGTGGGGGCGGCCAGCTTGACGCGCCGGTCGGCCGGGTCGGGGCGCCGCTCGACGAGCCCGCGCGCCTCCAGCCGGTCCACGATGCCGGTCACGTTCGACGGCTCGCACCGCAGCGACACGGCGATGCGCCGCATCGGCAGCGGCTCAAGGGCGAGCAGGCTCAGGACCCGCGCCTGCGCGCCGGTCAGCGCGTGCTGAGCGGCGGCCTGCTCGTACTCCTCGTGGTAGCGGGCGACGACGGTGCCGATGAGCTCCACGACCTCGAGGGTGAGCGGGTCTGTGCGTGTGCTGGCCATGTCCACGAGTTTACCCACATGCTTGACAACATGAAATATCCAGGAGCATGGTTGTTTCAGGTAATGAAGCATCTTCTGGAGGATCGCAGCATGTCCGCACTCCCCGCGTCCGGCCGTGAATGGCACCTCGTCTCCCGGCCGAACGGCTGGCCCGTCCCGGAGGACTTCGCGCTCCGCGAGGCGCCGGTCGCCGCGCCCGGCGAGGGCCGCATCCTCGTCCGGAATCTCCACTTCTCCGTGGACCCGTACATGCGGGGCCGGATGAACGACGTCAAGTCGTACGTCCCGCCGTTCCAGCTCGACCAGCCCATGGAGGGCGGAGCGGTCGGCGAGGTCATAGCCTCCAACGCCGAGGGCTTCGCCGTGGGCGACCACGTGCTGCACGGCCTGGGCTGGCGGGAGTACGCCGAGGTGGAGGCGAAGCGCGCCGCCAAGGTCGACGCCTCCCTCGCCCCCCTCACGGCCTATCTGGGCGTGCTCGGCATGACGGGCCTCACCGCCTACGCGGGCCTGCTGGAGACCGCCTCCTTCAAGGAGGGCGACGCCGTGTTCGTCTCCGGCGCGGCCGGCGCGGTCGGCAGCCAGGTCGGCCAGATCGCCCGCCTCAAGGGCGCCTCCCGCGTGATCGGCTCCGCCGGTTCCGACCAGAAGGTCAAGCGCCTCGTGGAGGAGTACGGCTTCGACGCCGCGTTCAACTACAAGAACGGCCCGGTCGTCGAGCAGCTCAAGGCCGCCGCCCCCGACGGCATCGACGTCTACTTCGACAATGTGGGCGGCGAGCACCTGGAGGCCGCGATCTCCGCGCTCAACGTCCACGGCCGCGTCACCATCTGCGGCATGATCGCCCAGTACAACGCCACGGAGCCCGCCCCCGGCCCGCGCAACCTGGCCCTTGTCATCGGCAAGCGCCTGCGCCTCCAGGGCATGCTCGTCGGCGACCACGCGGCGCTGCAGCCGCGGTTCGTCGAGGAGGTGTCCGGCTGGCTGCGCTCCGGCGCCCTGAAGTACGACGAGACGATCGTCGAGGGCATGGAGAACGGCGTGGACGCCTTCCTCGGCCTGCTGCGCGGCGACAACACCGGCAAGATGATCGTTTCGCTGACCCGCTAGGCTCCCCCCAGGCCGTCGCGATCGTGGGCGCGAGTCGCGGCGCTTCACAGGAGGAACCTCTACATGTCCATCCAGCAGTCCGACGTCCTGTACACCGCGATCGCCACCGCCGAGAACGGCAGGGACGGCCGCGTGGCCACGGACGACGGGGCGCTCGACGTGATCGTCAACCCGCCCAAGGCGATGGGCGGCTCCGGCGCGGGCACCAACCCGGAGCAGCTCTTCGCCGCCGGCTACAGCGCCTGCTTCCAGGGCGCCCTCGGCGTGGTCGCCCGCCAGGAGAACGCCGACGTGTCCGGCTCCACGGTCACGGCCGAGGTCGGCATAGGGAAGAACGACGACGGCTTCGGGATCATCGTGAAGATCTCCGCGAAGATCCCGAACGTCGACGCCGCCACGGCCCGCGAGCTGATCGAGAAGGCCCACCAGGTCTGCCCGTACTCGAAGGCCACCCGCGGCAACATCACGGTCGAACTGGCCGTCTGACACCCGCCGCCGCGCTCCGCGGGGCATCCGCCCCGCCGGGGCGTCGCCTCAAGGCGGGGCCTTCCGCCCCGGGGGCGTCGGCTCCCGGGCGGCACCCGCCCCCCTGGGCGTTTCCGGGCCGCGTCCCCTCAACCGGGGACGCGGCCCTCCGCCTGCCGCCGCACCGCCCGATAGGGTGACCTCATGCGTGATCTTGGCAAGGGCTTCGGCTTCCTTCTGCAGGGACAGCGGTGGGTCGGACGGCACGGCCGCTGGTTCGGGTTCGGGCTGCTGCCCGGCCTCGTCACCCTCGTCCTGTACGCCGGCGCGCTGGCCGGCCTCGTCTTCGGCGCGGACGACCTGACCGCGTGGGCGACCCCGTTCGCCGACGACTGGTCGTCGCCCTGGCAGGGCCTGTTCCGGGGCTTCCTCACCGCCCTGGTCTTCGCCCTCGGACTGTTCCTCGCGGTGATCACCTTCACGGCGGTGACGCTCCTCGTCGGGCAGCCCTTCTACGAGTCCCTGTCCGAGGAGGTGGACCGCTCCGAAGGCGGCCGCGTCCCGGAGTCCGGACTGCCGTTCTGGCGGGAGCTGTGGATCTCCGCCCGCGACAGCCTCCGGATCGTGCTGCGCGTCGCGTTCTACGGCGTCCTGCTGTTCGCCCTCGGGTTCGTCCCGGTGGTCGGCCAGACCGTCGTGCCCGTGCTGGGCTTCTGCGTCTCCGGCTACTTCCTCACCGAGGAGCTCACCTCCGTCGCCCTCCAGCGGCGGCGCCTCGACCTGAAGGAGCGGCTGCGGCTGCTGCGCGGCCGCCGCATGATGGCCATCGGCTTCGGCGTCCCGCTGACCCTGGCGTACCTGGTGCCGTTCGTCGCCGTGTTCCTCATGCCGGGCGCCGTCGCCGGCGCGACGCTGATGGCCCGTGAACTCGCGCCCGACACCGAGGAGACGCCGGAGCCCGACCCGGCCGCCGGCCCCGGCCAGGCCGCTCCCGCCCCGTACGGCTTCCGCAAGGACTGACCCCTTACGGGCCTCGGCGGGCCCTGGCCTCCTCCCCGGCCCGTACGGGCCTCCGGCAGGCCGGGCGCCCGCCCGTACGGGCCCCCGCCGGGCCGGGTCCCCGGCCCGCTAGCCGAGGTCGGCGCGTACGAGACCGGGCTCGACCGGGTCCGCCTCGGCCAGCAGAGCGCCGTCCGGGCCCCACACCGCGCTGCGCCCGCAGCCCGTCCAGGGCCCCGCGGCGCCCACGTGGTTGGCGAGGACGACGGGCAGTCCGCAGCGCCGGGCGATCGCCGGGTACACCGTCGCCCGCTCGCGCGTCCCGTCGCCCGTCCCGTACAGCGAACTCGCCAGGTACACCGCGCAGCCGTCCGCCGCCGCCCGCTCGCCCAGCTCCGGGAAGTGGTTGTCGAAGCAGGTGGCGAGCGCGAACCGGCGCCCGTCCAGCGTGAAGCGCCCGTCCGCCGCGCCCGCCTCGAACACCCGGCTCTCCGCCTCGAAGAGGTGCTGCTTGTCGTAGCGGGCGAGCGTCGAACCGTCCGGGCCGATGACGTACGAGGTGAGGTACGGGCGCCGGCCGCCCGGACCGGCGCCCGGGGCGGGCCCGTTGACGACCGCCGCGGCGCCTTCCGCGCGGCACGCCTCCCGCAGCGGGTCGAGCCGCGCGTCGTCCGCGGTCACCCACAGGTCGGGACCGGCGGCGATGCGCTCCAGCTCGTAGCCGGTGAGCGCGAGTTCGGCGAAGACCACCACGCGCGCCCCGTCCGCCGCGCGGACCATCGCCGCCATCGTCGCGACGTTGGCGGCGATGTCCCCGGGTACGGCGCTGAACTGGCCCGCTGCAACGATCATGCGGCGATTATCCCCGGCCCGCGCCGTCCCCCGCCGCCCCGGCCGCGACCGCGATGACGGCGCGGACCTGGGCGGTGATCGCCGCCCGGTTCCGCACCAGCTCCGCGTCCTCGACCGCGTCCGTGTTGCCCGCCGCGAACCGCAGCACCGGCGTGTGCACATGCCCGCCCGGCAGCCCCGCGAGGCCCAGCCGGTCGCGCAGCAGCGTGGCCCGGTAAGCGATCTCGTTCGACAGGTAGTCGCCTCCGCCGCCCGCGCGGGCCGCCGAGCCCGCGGTCGGCCCGTCCGTCCGGACCACCGGCGCGCTCCCGCCCGCCGGGACCTCGGTGACCTGCGTGTTGTCGTACACCGGGTACGGGCCCGTCGCCGCCGCCGTGATCGCCTCGTACGGCAGGCTGGTCACCGTCCACTGCGGTCGCGTCGCCGGGTCGTCGACCGGCACAGGGCCCGTCGACGACACGTTCTCGTTGTCCGGGAAGCCGCCCCGCCAGGCGCCGTTGAACCGCTCCAGGTCGAAGCGGCCCACGCGGCCCTGGCTCACGGTGGTGAACAGGTCCACGCGCGGCAGGTGCGGCCGCAGCGCCCGCTCCACCGCGCCGTCCGCGAAGTCCCGCCAGCGCACCGGGAACACCGCCGCCTCCACCCGCGCCCACCCCCCGTCCGGGGTGCGCACCAGCGTCCCGTCCAGGGCGAGCGCGGCCGCGCCCGACGGGTTGCCGATCCGGATGTCCCGGTCGAGCGTGAACGGGTCGAACCCGGTCATCAGCACCCGCTTCACACCCCGCCCTCGCGGGAAGCGGATGGCGTCCTGGCCGCGCGACGCCGACTCCAGCCGGGCCAGCAGCCGCGCCCGCGCCTCGTCCGTCAGGGCGAACCGGGGCTCCCACGCGCGCAGTTCCCGCGTCAGGCCCAGCCGCGCCCAGTACAGCGGCCGGTCGTCGTCCCGCGCCAGGTCGCCGCCCGCGGGCCCGCGCCCCTGCGCCCGGTCGACGGCCCGCCGCCACAGCGCGGCCCCGTGCCGTACGACGATCCGCTCGGCGCCCGCGTACGACTCCGCGCCGCGCAGCGCGGCCGCGAAGCGGGGGGCCTCGCCGTCGAACCCGGAACGCCGCAGGATCTCGCGCGGCACGTCCCGGTCGAGCCGCGCCTCCTCGACGGCGGGGCCCGGGGCGGCCGGCTCCGACACGGCCGGCACCGGACCACCGGCGCCCGGGGCCCCCGACGCGGCGCTACCGTCCGACGCGGCGAAGGCGGGCGGCGCGGCGAGGGCGAGGGACAGGGAGAGGGACAGCGCGGTCGCGACGGCCGCCAGGGCCGCGCCGGGCGCGGTGGTACGCATACGGGACACGGGAGTCCTTCCGTCGGGTCCCGGCAGTATCCCGGCCCCACCGCAACTCCCGCCACCACGCGTCTACTTCGGCTCCTCCACCCCCAGCAGCCCCAGGAAGTCGCGGAACGCCGCCGCCATGTCCACCGCCTCAGGGTCCAGCAGCCACTGGTACTGGAGCCCGTCCAGCACCGCCGTCAGCAGCGGCGCCGCCCGCTCCGGGGTGAGCCCGCCCGGCAGCCGCTCCCCGAACTCGGCCCGCAGCAGCCCCGCCATGTCCTCCCGGACGCGCGCGTAGCGGCGGGTGAAGAAGTCCCGCGCCGGATGCTCCTCCGTGACGCTCTCCCCGAGCAGCGCCGAGAACGTCTGGACGATGCCGGGCCGCATCACGTTGTAGTCGACCAGCGTCGCCAGCAGGTCCAGCCGCCAGGCCGCCCGGCCCGTCGCGCCGCTGCCGCCCGTGTCCCACCGGTCGCGCTCCTCCAGCACCGCGACCAGCAGCTCGGCCTTGCTGGGGAAGTGGTGCAGCAGACCCTGCCGGGTGAGGCCCGCCCGTTCGGCGACCGCGGCGAGCGAAGCGCCCCGGTAGCCGCGCTGCGCGATCACCTCGGACGCGGCGCGCAGGATGTCCGCCCGCCGCGCCGCGCTCCTGGGTCTGGAAGCCGTCATCTCTCACCTCCCTGTCCCCGACGACAGGACCGTACGGCATCCCCCCACCCCCCTACCGACCGCCCGGCATGTCACGAAGACGTAACAACACCTACCGTCCGCCAGGCCCCGGTTCACCATGGACGCCACCCGACGACAGGAGGGACGACGACCATGGCGGCAGACGAAGCGGCGGAGGCCGGGGTGGAGGCGAGGGTGGAGGCGGCGCTCGGCGCCCTCGACCTGGACACGAAGGCCCGGCTGCTGGCCGGGCAGGACATGTGGACGCTGCCCGCCGTCCCCGCCGTCGGCCTCGCGTCCCTCGTCATGTCCGACGGCCCCGTCGGTGTCCGGGGCGTCCGCTGGACCGCCGACGACCCGTCCGTCACCCTGCCGTCCCCCACCGCGCTCGCCGCCTGCTGGGACCAGGACCTCGCCCGCCGCGCCGGCCGCCTCCTCGCCCAGGAGGCCCGCCGCAAGGGCGTCCACGTCGTGCTCGCCCCGACCGTGAACCTCCACCGCTCCCCGCTGGGCGGCCGCCACTTCGAGGCGTACAGCGAGGACCCCTACCTCACCGGAGAGATCGGCGCCGCCTGCGTGCGCGGCATCCAGGACGGCGGGGTCGCCGCCACCGTCAAGCACTTCGTCGCCAACGACGCCGAGACCGACCGCTTCACCGTCGACAACACCGTCCCGCCGCGCGCCCTGCGGGAGCTGTACCTCGCCCCGTTCGAGGCGATCGTCAAATGCGCCCGGCCCTGGGCCCTGATGGCCGCGTACAACCAGGTCAACGGCGTCACCATGACCGAGCACCGGCACCTCCAGAGCGACGTCCTGCGCGACGAGTGGGGCTTCGACGGGGTCGTCGTCTCCGACTGGTTCGCCGCCCGCTCCACCGCCGGGGCGCTCACCGGCGGTCTCGACGTCGCCATGCCGGGCCCGCACACCGTGTACGGCGAGGCCCTCGCCGCCGCCGTGCGGTCGGGGGAACTCGACGAGGCCCTCGTCGACCGGTCCGTACGCCGGGTGCTGCGCCTCGCCGCCCGCGTCGGCGCCCTGAAGGGAGCCGAACCGGCCGCGACGCCGCCGGAGCCGCTGGACGGCGAGGCCCTGGCCCGCGAGATTGCCCACCGCTCCTTCGTCCTCGTCCGCAACGAGCGCGACGTGCTGCCCCTCGACCCCGCCCGCGTCCGCCGCATCGCCCTCGTCGGAGCCGCCGCCCGCGACGCCCGCGTCCTCGGCGGCGGCTCCGCCCAGGTCTTCCCCGCCCGTACCGTCTCCCCGCTCGACGGCCTCACCGCCGCCCTGCCCGACGGCACCGCCCTCACCTACGCGCCCGGCGCCGACCTCGCCGAGGAACCCGAACCCGCCGGGCCCGGCTTCACCCTGCGCGCCGTCTGCCGCGACCAGGCCGGCGCCGTACTCGCCGACGTCCCGCTGCCCACCGGGCAGATCCAGTGGGTCGGCACCGACCTTCCCGACGGGGTCTCCCACGAGACGCTGCACACCGTCGAGGTCACCGGCACGTTCACCCCGCGCGAGAGCGGCGACCACGCGTTCGGCACGCGCGGCGTCGGCGCGTTCACGCTGACCGCCGCCGGACGCGTGCTGTACGACGGGACGCAGCAGCCGGGCGGGGAGGGCGACCCGTTCGAGGCGTTCACGGGCGCCCCCGTCGAACGCGGAACGGTCCCCCTCACCGAGGGCGTGCCCGTCGAGGTGTCCCTGCGCCACACCGTCGCCCACGACCCGGCGGCGCCGCTGCCCGCCGTCGCCTTCTCGCTGCTGCACCGGCCGCCGCGCCGCGACCCCGACGAGCTGATCGCCGAGGCCGTCGCCGCCGCCCGCGACGCCGACACGGCCGTCGTGGTCGTCGCCACCACCGAACGCGTCGAGTCCGAGGGCTTCGACCGCGCCGACCTGCGCCTCCCCGGCCGCCAGGACGACCTCGTGCGCGCCGTCGCCGCGGCCAACCCCCGCACGGTCGTCGTCGTCAACGCGGGCGCCCCGGTCGAGATGCCGTGGCGCGAGGAGGTGGCCGCCGTACTCCTCACCTGGTTCCCCGGCCAGGAGGGGGGCGCCGCCCTCGCCGACGTCCTCCTCGGCGCCGAGGAGCCCGGCGGGCGCCTCCCCACCACCTGGCCGGCCGCCCTCGCCGAAGCGCCCGTCACCACCGTCACCCCCGTCGACGGCGAACTGCGCTACGACGAGGGCCCGTTCATCGGCTACCGCGCCTGGGACCGCGACCCCGAAGGCCCCGCGCCCGCCTACTCCTTCGGCCATGGCCTCGGCTACACGACCTGGGAGTACGAGTCCCTGATCGTCACCCCCACCACCGCCCGCGTCCGGGTCCGCAACACCGGCACCCGCCCCGGCCGCGAGGTGATCCAGCTGTACGTCGCTCCCCGCGCCGACCTCGTCGAACGCCCCGCCCGCTGGCTGGCCGGCTTCGCGACCGTCACGGCCGACCCCGGCGGCTCCGCTGAGGCGGAGGTCAGGCTCGCGCCCCGGCTGTTCGACATCTGGGACGAGGAGGCGCACGCCTGGACCGCGGTGCCCGGCCAGTACGAGATCCGCGCGGGCCGCTCCCTCACCGACATCCGCCTCGCCGTCACCCTGGAACTCGACTGACGCCCCGCCCGCCCCACCCTCCGGGGCGCGGCGGGCGGCACGGGCCGGAAGCGGGCGGCTACGCGGGGGGGCCGGGCGGCGGTGACGGTCCGGTAGGCGATCTCCGCGAGCCGCCCCTGCCCGTCACGGCTCGGATGGAACACGTCCCAGGGGCTCAACTGCGCCCCGTCGAAGGCGTACGCGAAGACGGCGCCCCCGTCGTACCGGCACCGCTCGTCGCGGGCGCACACCTCGCGCAGCACCTCGTTGTACGCGACGACCCGCTCCCGCACCCGGTCCCGCCGCCGCTGCGCCTCCGTGCCGAGGTTCTGGGCGTCCGCCAGCATCGACGCGCACACCCCGAGCCGCCACACCCGCTGACCCACCGGGTGCTCCCGCCCCTGGGACCACAGGCGCCTCAGGTCGGGGATGCTCGCCACGTACACCTGCGTCCGGGGAGCCTCCTCGCGCAGCCGGGCCATCGCCGCCTCGAACGACGCCCGGAACTCCGCGACCGGCGTCATCAGCCCGGCATGCGGCCGGCAGGCGTCGTTCGCGCCGATCATCACGGTGACCAGTCCGGGCCTGTGCCGCGCCGCGAGCGCCATCTGCCCGGGCAGCTCCTCGACGCGCGCCCCGGACCTGGCCAGGTTCCAGCTGCGGGACGCGAGCGCGGGCGCCCCGACCAGCCGCAGCGCCAGGCTGTTCACCGCCGGGTCGGAACCGGTCGCCCACGACACCTCCGGACAGTCCGTCAGCAGCCCGCAGGCGTCGAAGCCCCGCGTGATGGAGTCGCCCACGGCGGCCACGGACGCCGGGCGCGGATTCCACAGCGGCGTGGGGGAGGGGCTGGGCCGCGCCGGTGCGGCCTCACGTCGTTCCGCGTCCGCGCCGTTGCTGCTTTCGGGGGACCCGACACACCCGGACAGAGCCGCCCCGCAGACCAGCGCCAGCGCCCCGGCCAGCGCGGCGGCACGGCGCACGGCGCGGCGGACCGGAGGGACCGGGGGAGGGGGCGCGCAGGCGCCGCCCTCGCGGGTGAAAGCTTCGTGTCGACGGGCCACGGGACCGACCGTACGTCATCCCAAGCGCCCCGGCGCACGGTAGCTTTTCCCCGTCGAACCAGAGGCGCCTGGCCGACCGGCTCCGGTAAATTACATCACGTCACAAGCTGTCCCTTTTGCGGAGTTTCGCTCCCGATGCTGTTTACTGAGGCCGCTGGGAAAAGGCGAACCTCGTCCCACACTGGAGGTCCCGGTGACGACACGTGGAGTCCTGTACGTCCACTCCGCGCCGCGCGCGCTGTGCCCGCACGTCGAATGGGCGGTCGCGGGAGTGCTCGGCACGAGGGTCCAGCTCGACTGGGTCCGCCAGCCGGCCTCACCGGGCACGTGGAGAGCCGAGTTCTCCTGGCGGGGGCAGCAGGGCACCGCGTCCAAACTGGCCTCCGCCCTGCGCGGCTGGCAGATGCTGCGCTTCGAGGTGACCGCCGAGCCCAGCTCCGGCGCCGAGGGCGAGCGCTACAGCGCCACCCCTGACCTGGGCATCTTCCACGCGGTCATCGGCATCCACGGCGACATCATGATCCCTGAGGACCGGCTGCGCGCCGCCCTCGCCCGCTCCGCGCAGGGCGAGACGCTGCTGGAGGCGGAAGTGGCCAAGCTCCTCGGCAAGCCCTGGGACGACGAGCTGGAGCCCTTCCGGTACGCCGGCGAGGGCGCCCCGGTCCGCTGGCTCCACCAGGTCGTCTGACCCCCGGTCCACCGCCGCCCGTACCGCACCGGCACACCGCGGGCCACGGCCCCGGGCCCACCACGAGCGGCGGCCCCGGAACACCGCGGGCCACCGGACCTGGCCCGGCACCACGGGCCCGCCGTACCGGGCCACCGGACCGGCCCGCCGTCCCGGCCGGCAGGTCCACTCCGCACCCCGGCGCCGGGCGCGCGTACCGCACGCATACGCGAAGAGGCCCCCACCCGTCTCCGGGTCGGGGGCCTCTTCACGTCCTGCCGGCGTCGACCCGGCGTCGTACCGCTTCCGCGTCAGACCGTGCGGAAGGCCAGGACGACGTTGTGGCCGCCGAAGCCGAACGAGTTGTTGATCGCCGCGATGGTGCCCTCGGGAAGCCGGCGGGCCTCGCCGCGCACGATGTCCGCGTCGACCTCCTCGTCGAGCTCGTCGACGTTGATGGTCGGCGGGGCCGTGCGGTGGTGCAGCGCGAGGACCGTCGCGACGGTCTCGATGCCGCCGGCGCCGCCCAGCAGGTGGCCGGTCATCGACTTGGTCGCGGAGACGGCCACATGGTCGAGGTCGTCGCCGAGGACCTTGCGCAGCGCCTTCACCTCGGCGACGTCACCCTGCGGCGTCGAGGTGGCGTGCGCGTTGAGGTGCACGACCTCGGACGGCTTGAGGTCCGTCGAGTCCAGCAGGTTCTGCAGGGCGGCGGCGATGCCCCGGCCCGTCGGCTCGGGCTGCGCGATGTGGTGGCTGTCGGCGGACAGGCCCTGGCCGAGCGCCTCGCAGTAGACGCGGGCGCCGCGCGCCGCGGCGTGCTCGGCGGACTCCAGGACGATCACACCGGCGCCCTCGCCCAGCACGAAGCCGTCACGGCCCTTGTCGTACGGGCGGGAGGCCTTCTCGGGCTCGTCGTTGTTCTTGGACATCGCCATCATGTTGGCGAACGCCGCGATGGGCAGCGGGTGGATGGCCGCCTCGGTGCCACCCGCGACGACCACGTCGGCACGGCCCGTACGGATCATCTCGATGGCGTAGCCGATGGCCTCGGCGCCCGACGCGCACGCCGACACGGGGCTGTGCACGCCCGCCTGGGCGTTCACCTCCAGGCCGACGTTGGCGGAGGGGCTGTTCGGCATGAGCATGGGCACCGTGTGCGGGGAGACCCGCCGGGCGCCCTTCTCCTTCAGTACGTCGTACTGGTCGAGCAGGGTGGTCACGCCGCCGATGCCGGAGGCGATGACGGCGCCGAGCCGCTCGGGGCGGACCTGCGCCTCCTCGCCGGCCGGGCTGGTGAAGCCGGCGTCGGCCCACGCCTCACGCGCGGCGACGACGGCGAACTGCGCGGAGCGGTCCAGCTTGCGGGCCAGCGGCCGCGGCAGGATCTCCTGCGGGTCGACCGCCACACGGGCGGCGATCCGGACGGGCAGGTCGGCGAAGCGCTCGCCTTCGAGGGGCTTGACGCCGGAACGCCCGGACGTCAGGCCCTCCCAGGTAGAGGCGGAATCGCCACCCAGCGGTGTGGTTGCGCCGATACCGGTGACGACCACGGTGCGATTGGTCGAGCTCACAGGAATTCTTTCTCCACGTGTATGAGGTATGCGTGAAAACGGCGCCACCGCCGGGTGGCGAACCGATCAGGCCTGGTGGTCGCGGATGTACTCCGCGGCGTCGCGGACCGTCTTGAGGCCCTTGACGTCGTCGTCCGGGATCTTCACGCCGAAGCGCTCCTCGGCGGCGACGACGACCTCGACCATGGACAGGGAGTCCACGTCCAGGTCGTCCGTGAAGGACTTGTCGAGCTCGACGTCCTCGGTGGGGATGCCGGCGATCTCGTTGACGATCTCGGCGAGACCCTCGACGATCTCTTCCAGGGTGGCGGCCATGTGGCGCTCCTTCGTTCGGGTAGCTCTGTGCTCTCAGAGTGTGGTGATGGGCGTTCCGCCCGGTACGGAGACCGGAACGGTTGCCTAGGGGAGGGTAACGACCGTCGCGGCGTAGACGAGCCCCGCCCCGAAGCCGATGACGAGTGCGGTGTCACCGCTCTTCGCCTGCCCGGTCGCCAGGAGCCGCTCCATCGCGAGCGGGATCGAGGCGGCCGAGGTGTTGCCGGTGGTCTCCACATCGCGGGCGACCGTGACGTGCTCCGGCAGTTTCAGCGTCTTCACCATCGAGTCGATGATCCGCATATTGGCCTGGTGCGGGATGAAGACGTCCAGGTCGGCCGCGGTGATCCCGGCCGCGTCGAGCGCCTGCTGGGCGACCTTCGCCATCTCGAAGACGGCCCAGCGGAACACCGCCTGGCCCTCCTGCGTGATGGCGGGGAACCGCTCCACGGTGCCGTCGCGGTAGTCCGTCCACGGCACGGTCTGCTTGATGGTCTCGGACTTGTCGCCCTCGGAACCCCAGACGGTCGGGCCGATCTCCGGCTCCTGGGACGGGCCGACCACGACCGCGCCCGCGCCGTCGCCGAACAGGAAGGCCGTGGCCCGGTCCTCCAGGTCGGTCAGGTCGCTGAGCCGCTCCACGCCGATGACGAGGACGTACTCGGCGGAGCCCTCGACGACCATGCCCTTCGCGAGCGTCAGCCCGTAGCCGAAGCCCGCGCAGCCCGCCGAGATGTCGAACGCGGCCGGCTTGCTCGGGGTGATCTTGTCGGCGATCTCGGTGGCGACGGCGGGGGTCTGCTTGAAGTGCGAGACGGTGGAGACGATGACGCCACCGATCTGCTCGGGGCTGACACCGGCGTCCGCCAGCGCCTTGCCGGCCGCCTCGACGGACATCGCCGTGACGGTCTCCTCGGGCGACGCCCAGTGGCGGGTCGCGATCCCGGAGCGCGAGCGGATCCACTCGTCCGACGAGTCGATCTTCTCGAGGATCACCTCGTTCGGCACGACGCGGGTCGGGCGGTAGCCGCCGACCCCCATGATGCGCGCGTACGGGGCGCCCTTGCTGGGCTTGATCTTCGCCATGCTCTACGGCTCCTTGCTCCGGTTCAGGAGGCGGCGCCGGCGTGCTCGGCGATGAGCGCGCGTGCCGCGTCGAGGTCGTCGGGGGTCTTGAGCGCGAGCGTCTTGACTCCGGGCATGGCCCGCTTGGCGATGCCGGTCAGCGTGCCGCCCGGGCACACCTCGACCAGCGCGGTCGCGCCGAGCCGCTGGAACGTTTCCATGCACAGGTCCCAGCGGACCGGGTTGGCGACCTGGCCCACGAGCCGGGTGACGACATCGGCACCCGAGGCGACGGTCTGCCCGTCCTTGTTGGAGACGTAGACGACCCGGGGGTCGGCCGGGGCGAGGCTCTGGGCGGCCTCCTCCAGCCTGGCCACCGCGGGCGCCATGTGGTGGGTGTGGAAAGCGCCGGCGACCTGCAGCGCCACCACGCGGCGGACGCCCTCGGGCTTGTCCTCCGCGAGGGCGGCCAGCTGCTCCATCGTGCCGGCGGCGACGATCTGGCCGGCGCCGTTGACGTTCGCCGCGGTCAGACCGAGCTTCTCCAGGTGCGGCAGGGTGACCTCCGGGTCGCCGCCGAGCAGCGCCGACATGCCCGTGCGGGTCACGGCGGCCGCGTCGGCCATCGCGAGGCCCCGGGTCCGTACGAGACGCAGCGCCGCCGTGTCGTCGAGGACGCCGGCGAACGCGGCGGCGGTGATCTCGCCGACGCTGTGGCCCGCGACGGCGTCCGGGACGACGTCGCCGAGCGCGGCGGCGGAGAGCAGGCCCGCGGCGACCAGCAGGGGCTGGGCGACCGCGGTGTCGCGGATCTCGTCCGCGTCGGCCTTCGTGCCGTAGTGGGCCAGGTCGAGGCCGATGGCGTCCGACCACGCGCCGACGCGGTCGGCGGCGCCGGGGAGGTCGAGCCAGGGAGTCAGGAAGCCGGGCGACTGGGCGCCTTGGCCGGGAGCGACGAGTACGAGCACCCTCACACTCTCTCTTGTGGACGGTCCTGGAGGCCCGTGGGGACTAGGACGAAGAACCGTCGGGTGAATTGTTGATCCCCCACAAAAGCTCTAGGACTGTGCCTCACTGTCGGCCAGACGCCCCAGGATCAGTGCGATCCGCAGTGTGAAAGCCGACCGTACATCCGAAGGCGACCAGCCGGTGACATCGGTCACACGTCGCAGCCGGTAGCGCACGGTGTTGGGATGCACGAACAGCATCCGGGCGGCCCCTTCGAGACTACTCGCCTGCTCCAGGTAGACGCTCAGGGTCTCCAGGAGGGCCGAGCCGGCCTCCTCCAGCGGTCTGTAGATCTCCTCCACCAGCTGCTCCCGGGCGGAAGGGTCGGAGGCGATCGCGCGCTCCGGCAGGAGATCGTCCGCCAGTACGGGCCGGGGCGCGTCCTGCCAGGCGGAGCACGCCTTCAGGCCGGCGGCGGCGGCCTGCGCGGACCGGGTCGCCGCGAGCAGGTCCGGTACGACCGGGCCGGCCACGACGGGCCCCGCCGCGTACGGGCCGATCAGCGCCTTCGCGACGGCCAGCGGGTTGTCGCTGCCGCCCGCGATCACCACCAGGCGGTCGCCGAGCACCCCGGTGAGGACCTGCAGCTTCGCGTGGCGGGCGGCGCGGCGGATCGCCTCGACGGTCAGCTCGCTGTCGCCGTCCGGGGCGGTGCCGAGGATGACGCACACGTGCTCCGGCGAGTTCCAGCCGAGCGCGGCGGCCCTGCTGACCGCGCCCTCGTCGGCCTCGCCCGACAGGACCGCGTTCACGACGAGGGACTCCAGCCGGGCGTCCCACGCGCCGCGCGCCTCGGCGGCCTGCGCGTACACCTGCGCCGTCGCGAAGGCGATCTCCCGCGCGTAGACGAGCAGCGCCTCGCGGAGCACCGACGCGTCGCCGGGGGCCGCGACCTCCTCGATGGCCGATTCCATGACCTCGATGGTCGTGCGGACCATCTCGACGGTCTGGCGCAGCGTGATCGCCCGCGTCAGCTCGCGCGGCGCCGTGCCGAACACGTCGGTGGAGATCGCCTGCGGGGTCTCGGGGTGCCGGAACCACTCGGTGAACGCGGCGATGCCGGCCTGGGCGACCAGGCCGATCCAGGAACGGTTCTCCGGGGGCATCGCCCGGTACCACGGCAGTGTCTCGTCCATGCGCGCGATGGCGCTGGCGGCGAGCCGGCCGGCGGACTGTTCGAGTCGCTTCAGGGTCGCTGCGTGCGGGTGGGCGTCGTTCACTGCGGGATCTGGCACGGGACAAGACTGCCTTATCGGGACGGCGGCCCGTCCAGCCGGTCTACGGTTGAGCCTGTGATCTCCATACACAGGGCCGGGGACCGCTACCCGGGCGGCGACCCGGACGCCGGGATCGAGACCCGGCACGCCTTCTCGTTCGGCCCGCACTACGACCCGGACAACCTCCGCTTCGGCGCGCTCATCGCCTGCAACGAGGAGCGGCTCGCACCGGGTGCCGGGTTCGACGAGCACCCGCACAGCCACACCGAGATCGTCACCTGGGTCGTGGAGGGCGAGCTGACGCACCGCGACTCGGCCGGGCACGCCACCCTCGTCAGGCCCGGTGACGTCCAGCACCTGAGTTCGGCGGGCGGCGTGCGGCACGTGGAGCGCAACGACGGCGCCGCGCCGCTGGTGTTCGTGCAGATGTGGCTGGCCCCGCTGGAGCCCGGTGGCGAACCGTCGTACGGGATCGTCCGCGGCCTCGGCGGCGGCGCGCCCGCCTCGTACGCGGTGCCGGCGGCGGGCGCGGAACTCCACGTGTGCCGCCCGGACGCGGGGGAGCGGTGCGCCGTACCGGACGGGGACTTCGTCTACGTCCACGTGGTGCGCGGCGAGGTCCGTCTGAACGGCGGGGCCGTGGACGCGGATCGGGGGAGCGGCGCGGTGGACCTGGCGCCGGGCGACGCGGCCCGGGTCACGGACGCCCGGGGCGTGCGCCTGACCGCGCTGACCCCGGCCGAGGTCCTCTGCTGGCGGATGTCCCGCCCGCCGGCGCACCCGGCTCCGCCCCGCTGAGGGCCCGCCGGGGGTCCGGCGGACCGGCGGGGGACCTGCGGCGGGGGTCCGGCGAACCGGCGGGGGACCTGCGGCGGGGTCGCGGGGCGGGCTCCGCCCCGCCGTCCCGCGCGGGGTCAGGCGGCCGGCCGGGCCCCGCGCAGTTCGGCGAGGACCGCGTCGGTGAACGGCGGCCACGCCTCGACGGCCCACGGTCCGAACGCCCGGTCCGTCAGCGCCACGCAGGCCGCTCCGGCGTCCGGGTCCACCCACAGGAACGTGCCCGACTGCCCGAAGTGCCCGAAGGTCCGGGGCGACGACGAAGCGCCCGTCCAGTGCGGGGACTTGCCGTCCCGGATCTCGAAGCCGAGCCCCCAGTCGTTGGGCCGCTGGTGGCCGTAGCCGGGCAGGATGCCGGTCAGGCCGGGGTGGACGACGGTCATGGCCTCCAGCACCGTCCGGGCGTCCAGCAGCCGGGGCGCCTGCACCTCGGCCGCGAACCGCGCGAGGTCGTCGACCGTGGAGACCGCGTCCTTCGCGGCCGAGCCCTCCAGGGAGGTGTCGGCCATCCCCAGCGGCTGCAGCACGGCCTGGCGCAGATACTCCCCGAACGGAATGTCGGTGGCCTTCGCCACATGGTCGGCCAGCACCTCGAAGCCGGCGTTCGAGTAGATCCTCCGGGTGCCGGGCGCGGCCATCACCCGGTGCTCGTCGAACGCGAGGCCCGAGGTGTGCGCGAGCAGGTGGCGCACCGTCGAACCCTCGGGACCGGCCGGCTCGTCCAGCTCGACGGCGCCCTCCTCGTACGCGACGAGCACCGCGTACGCGGCGAGCGGCTTCGTCACCGAGGCGAGCGGGAACCGCCGCGCCGTCGGCCCGCGGGCGCCCGCGAGCGTGCCGTCCGCGCGGACGACTGCGGCGGCCGCGGTCGGCACGGGCCAGTTCTCGATCATCGCCAGGCTCTGCATGCGGACGAGCGTACTTGCTCACCCGTACGGGCTCGTCGCGGCGCTTGCTTCGAGTGCGCTCGAAGGTCCTAGCGTGGGGGCATGACGGTGATCGAGAGCACTCCGGCGGCCACCAGGACCCCCGATGCCTGCGCCGCCCCACCGCCCCGCCACCCCCGCCCCGACGGGCGGGACCAGTACACGATCAGCGAGGTCGCGGCCTGGACCGGCCTCAGCGCCCACACCCTGCGCTGGTACGAGCGCATCGGCCTGATGCCGCACGTCGACCGGTCCGCCACCGGCCAGCGCCGCTTCACCAACCGGGACCTGGACTGGCTGACCCTGGTCGGCAAGCTGCGGCTGACCGGCATGCCCGTCGCCGCGATGGTCCGCTACGCCGAGCTGGTCCGCGCCGGCGACCACACCTTCGACGAGCGGCGCGAACTGCTGGAGGCCACCCGCCGCGACGTCCTCTCCCGCATCACCGAACTCCACGAGACCCTCGCCGTACTCGACTACAAGATCGACCACTACGCGGGTGCCCGACGGGCGCCGGAAAGGTCCGCACGATGACCTCAGCAGAGAAGATCCCCCAGGTACGGCTCGGCGCCGGGGGCCCGATGGTGGGCGTCCAGGGGCTGGGCGCCATGGGCATGAGCGAGTTCTACGGCGACACGGACGAGGCGGCGGCCCGCGACACCCTCGACGCCGCCCTCGAAGCGGGTGTCACCCTGATCGACACCGCCGACATCTACGGGCGCGGTGCGAACGAGGAGTTCCTCGCCCCGTTCGTCGCCGCCCACCGCGACGAGATCACCCTGGCGACCAAGTTCGCCGTCGTGCGCGGCGACGACCCCGCCCAGCGGGCCGTCCGCAACGACCCCGCCTACATCAAGTCCGCCGTCGAGGACAGCCTGCGCCGCCTGGGCGTCGAGGTCATCGACCTCTACTACATGCACCGCCGCGACCCGGCCGTCCCGCTCGCCGAATCCGTCGGCGCCATGGCGGACCTCGTCCGCGAGGGCAAGGTCAAGCACCTGGGCCTGAGCGAGGTGACCGGCGACGAGCTGCGCGAGGCCCACGCCGTCCACCCCATCGCCGCGCTGCAGTCGGAGTGGTCGCTGTTCTCCCGCGACGTGGAGGAGAGCGCCGTGCCCGCCGCCGCGGAACTCGGTGTCGCCCTCGTCCCGTACTCGCCGCTCGGCCGGGGCTTCCTCACCGGAGCGTTCACCGACGCCTCCCGGGAACTGTCCGAGGACGACTTCCGGCGCACGCAGCCGCGGTTCTCCGGCGACAACGCCCGCAGCAACGCCGCCCTCCTGGAACCGGTGCGCTCCATCGCCGCCGCACACGGCGCCACGCTCGCCCAGGTCGCCCTGGCCTGGGTCCACCAGCGCGCCGCCGTCCACGGCCTGCCCGTCGTCCCCATCCCGGGCACCCGCAAGCGCGACCGCCTCCTGGAGAACACCGCCGCCACCCGCATCGTCCTCACCGACTCCGAACTCGACCTCCTCGAACCCATCGCCGCCCAGGTGGCGGGCAGCCGCTACTCGGACATGTCCCTCACCTCCGCCGCCCGCGAGAAGTAGCTCCCGTACCGGGCGGCCCCGCCTCCGCGCGGTGCCGGGCGGCCCCGCCTCCGCGCGGTCCGCGCCCGCGTGCCGCGGCGGAAGGCGGCCGCGGCGCACCGCTCGGGCCGTCCGGGGCCCCGCTCCACCGCGCCGCGGCGGCCCGCGCGGTGAAGTGCGGCTCCGGAGGGGCCGGTTACGCCGCGGCCTTCTTCATCAGCTCCACCAGGGCGGAGCAGCTGTCCGCGGCGTGGCCGGCGTCCAGGCCGCGCCGGAAGAGCTCGACGAGCGCCGCCGGGAGCGTGGTGTCGACTCCGGCGTCCGCGTTGGTGTGCAGGACGTGCTCGACGCTGGCCGTGCCCATCGCGAGGCGGTCGACGTCACCGGTGTGCCGGCCCGCGTCGACGCGCTCGGCGTAGAAGGAGAAGAAGCCGGGCAGCGAGTTCGCGGTCTCCACGGCGTGCGGCAGGATGTCCGCCGCCTTCAGGCCGTTGGCGTCGGCGAGGGCGATCGCCTGCCAGTAGCTCAGCATGGAGCTCCAGAACATCACCATGCCGATCTGGTACATGAGCGCGGCGAGCCCCGGGTCCTCGCCCCGGTGGTCGGTCCGGCCCGTGATCACCCGCAGCGCGGGCAGGTGGCGCTCGAACACCTCGCGCGGGCCGCTGTAGAAGGTCTTCGATTCGGCCTGGCCGATCCCGGAGGGCGGCACGGTGACGCCGCCGGTCAGCTGGACGGCACCCCGCTCGGCCGCCCAGCGGGCCGCCGCGCGCGCCTTCTCCGGCGTGTCCGAGCTGAGGTTGACCAGGACCCGGCCTGCCAGGGCGGCCGACGCGGGCTCCAGCAGGGCGTACATCGCGTCGTAGTCGGTGAGGCTGAGGACGACCAGCTCGTTGGCGGCGAGGGCCTCCTCCACGGTCGGCGCGAGCACCGCACCGCGCGCGACCAGGGCGTCCGCGCGCGACGCGGTGCGGTTCCACAGGGTGACGTCGTAGCCGTGGTCGAGGAAGGCGCCGGCCATGGCCTGCCCCATGGGGCCGAGGCCGATGACGGTGACCGACTGCTTGGCGCTGTTGCTCATGATCTCTCCATCCCTCACTAAAACGAGCGCTCTATTTAGGGCGCGACGGAAACGTACCACACCTCTAGAACGAACGCTCTACTCAGTGGGTCGGTACGCTGGCCGCATGGAGACCAGCACTCGGGACCGGATCGTCGTCGCGGCAGCGCGCCTCCTGCAGCGGCAGGGCTACGTCGGCACGGGCATCAAGCAGATCGCCCAGGAGGCGCAGGCGACCCTCGGCTCCGTCTACCACTTCTTCCCGGGCGGCAAGGAAGCCGTCGCCGTCGCCGCGATCAAGCGCGGCAGCGAGGAGTTCGCGGCGCTGCTGCGCGAGGCGCTGGACAGCGAGGACGACCCCGCGGACGCGGTGACGGCCTGCGCCGGGCGCCTCGCCGACGAACTGCGCGAATCCGGCTGGACGGACGGCTGCCCCGTCACGGCGGCGGCCCTGGAGACCCTCGGCACCGACTCGGAGATCCAGCGGGCGTGCGCCGAAGCGCTGCGCGACTGGGAGCAGTTGGTCCGCGACAAGCTGCTGCGGTGCGGCCTTTCCTCCCAGAGCGCCGCCGAACTGGCGGCCACCGTCATCTGCGCCCTCGAAGGCGCCGAGGTCACCGCCCAGGTCAACCGCAGCGAGGAGCCCCTGCGCGTCACCGGCCGACAGCTCGCCCGCCTCATCCGCTCGTACGACTCCTGAGCACCGCGGGCGGGCGGCGGGGCCGGACGGACGGGACGCCGCGAAGGACCACGCCACGGGGCCGCCGGCGGGGCCGGCCGTCGGGCGGCACGGAACCGGAACGCGCCCGCGCCCGCGCCCGCCCGCGCCTCGCGACCGGCGCCCGCCCGCGCCCCCGCGACCGGCGCCCGCCACGCGCCCCCTGGGCGTTCCTCAGGCCAGGCCGAGGGCGAAGGCCATGAAGCCGGCCGCCAGGATGCCCGCCGCCGCGCGGCCCGCCCGTGTGGCCCTGGTCCACGGCGCCTCGAAGACCCGCGCGTACCGGGCTATCAGCACCAGCAGCACCGCGAACACCGGCAGCCACGCCACCCGTGCCGCCAACCACCCCAGGGTGTCCGGCGCGGTGGTCAGTCCGGGTACCGCACCGGCCGTCAGCGACGCGGGCACGGCCGCCGCGAGCATCGCCGTCTGGTGCCAGCACAGGATCGTCATCGCCGACAGGTTGACCACCACGACGGGCGCCCACAGGGCGGGCCGCCGCAGCAGCGCGCCGATCCGGTCCCGCAGCAGTATCGCGGCGCCGCTCTGCGCGGACGCCAGGGCCAGGACCAGCAGCGACGGCGGGTGCGAGTTGGTGCGCGCCTCGCCCGGCACCCCCACCATCGACGCCGGGTAGTGGAACACCGCCAGCAGCGCGGCGAACAGGACCGCCCCGCCGACGAGCAGCACCCATGCCTCCCGCCGGCCGATCCGGCGCTCCCCCCACGACACCCCCAGCTGGTACGCGAACAGCCAGCCCGGCAGCACGTTCAGCACGCCCAGCCACGACGGGACCGCCTCGGCGTACGGCCCGTACCGCAGCAGGTCCACCACGGCGACGGTCGCGAGCAGCGGCGCCGCCGCCCACGCCCCCATGACCCGCGAGGCCCGCACACACCAGGGCGTCAGCGCGGTGACCACCGTGTACACGCCCACGAACCACAGGGGCTGGATCACCAGCGTCGCCCCGGTCCGCAGGGTGTCGCCGGGTATGCCCGCCGCCGAGCCGGCGGCTGCCAGCCCGGCCCACACGGCGGTGACCCCCAGCACGGGCCGGCCGAGCCGGGCGCTCCTGCCGCGCAGCCACTGCCCGGTGCCGCCCGGCCGTCGCCGGTAGGACAGCACGGAGGCGTAACCGCCGACGAGGAAGAAGACGCCGAGCATCTGCAGGACCCAGCTGGCGGGCGCGAGGCCCCCGAACGCGGACAGCGGACTGGCGTTGTGGATCGCACCGTCGGCGTCCAGGGTGAACCCGCCGAGCAGCCAGTGCCCGGTCGGCACGGCCAGCAGCGCCAGGGCGCGCAGTCCGTCGACGGCCCGGTCGCGATGGGCCGGTGTGCGCTGTTCGATGCGGTCGGCGAGCTTCACGCCGCCTCCCCTCGGGCGATCGCGGCGAACGCGCGCAGCGAGTCGGTGCCGGGCGCGAAGTACCCGTCGTGGCCGCGGGCGCCCTCCGCGGGCACCCGGCGGGCGCCGAACGCGTCGGACGCCGGGTCCTCACCGTGCCCCAGCCCCAGGAACGCCACATGGGGCACCCTCGATATCCAGTCGTCCGGTGCCTTCGCGGCCCACACCCGGGCGTTCGTGCCCAGCTCCGCGACGTTCGCCGCACGCATCCCCGGCGACCCGAAGACCACCAGGTCCTTGGCCTTCACGTCCGCCGCCGCCAGCCCGCACACCACGGAGCCGTAGCTGTGGCAGAACAGCGACGGGGCCGGTGCGCCCGTCGCGACGAGCCCGCCGGTGAGGCGGGCCAGCCGCTCCGCCCCCGCCTCGGCGAGGCCGCCGGTCGCCGCGTCCGGGCCGACCCCGACCGGAGTCGTGTACCCGGCCCAGGCGATCACCGCGGTGCGCCCCCGTGTCGCCGCGCGCAGCTGCCGCGCCATCCCGGCCGGCGTGCCGTACGGGGACCGGGCGCGGTCGTACGACCCCGCGTCGATGTCCGAGCCCGGCACCACGACCGCCACATGGCGGCTGCGCTCCAGGTCGCCGAACACCTCCGCCACCAGGCCGCGCCCCCGCGGGTCGAAGGCCAGGAGGCGGCGGCCGGCCAGATGCCCGTACCGCGCGTCGCGGGCCGCCGCCAGGGCGTTCGCCTCGTACCGCAGGGCCACCGGGACCCCGTCCAGATTGCCCACCACGCCCGGGTGCCGCCGGGCGAGCCGGTGCCGCTGCGCCTCGTCCAGGCCCCGGAAGAACGCGGCCACCTCGGCGGGCGAGGCCCGGTCGGGGTCGGGCAGCGGCCGTCCCAGCGACGTGTCGGCGACCCACTGGGAAGTCCCCGGCGGCGGGCCCGTCATGGCCTGCTGCGCCGTTCCCGACGCCCACCCGGTGGTCCCGGCGACGACGGTCGTGGCCAGCGCGGCTGCCACCAGAGTCCTCTTGAAACGGCGCATGACGCCCCCCTCTTCCTGCCTCGTGCGGTGCGACGAGGAGGAAGGTAGGAAGACGGCACCCGGGCGAACGTCACCCTGCGGAGCCAACTCCGGAGTGATACCGGGGTAGGGGGTGTCCTACCCCGGCGGTCCGGGACGGGGCCGGGCGGGGTGTCCTACCCCGGCGGTCCGGGACGGGGCCGGGCGGTCACACCGTTTCGCCGGGCGTGACCAGCCCCGACTCGTAGGCGAACACCACCGCCTGCGCCCGGTCGCGCAGCTCGAGCTTGGCGAGGACCCGCCCGATGTGGGTCTTCACGGTCTGCTCGGCGAGGACGAGCCGCGCGGCGATCTCCTGGTTGGACAGGCCGCGGGCGACCAGCTCCAGTACCTCCGTCTCACGCGGCGTCAGGCCGTTGAGCCGCACGGAGCGCTCCTTGCGCGGCGCGGGGCGCTGGGCGGCGAAGTCCTCGATGAGCCGCCGCGTCACGGACGGGGCGAGCAGGGCCTCACCGCCCGCGACCACCCGCACGGCGGCGATCAGATCGGCCGGCGGGGCGTCCTTGAGGAGGAAGCCGGACGCACCGGCGCGCAGCGCCTCGTACACGTAGTCGTCCACGTCGAACGTCGTCAGCATGAGGACCTTCGGCCGGTGCGTCACGCCGGGCGGCGGGTTCAGCAGCTCGCGGGCCGCCGCGAGCCCGTCCATCTCCGGCATGCGCACGTCCATCAGCACCACGTCGGGGTGCGTGGAGCGGCCCACCTCGACCCCGGCCCGCCCGTCCGGCGCCTCGCCCACGACGTCGATGTCGGGCTGCGCCGACAACAGCGCGGCGAATCCCGCCCGCACCATGGCCTGGTCGTCGACGATGATCACGCGGATGGTCACGAGTTCCCCCCATGCTCGATGGTCAGGGAAGCCGTACCGTCAGCGGCAGCCGCGCCGCCACCCGGAAGCCGCCGTCCGGCAGCGGTCCCGTGTCGAGGCTCCCCCCGGTCAACCGTACGCGCTCGCGCATCCCGATCAGACCGTGTCCCGTCCCCGAGGTCTCCACCGGCATCGACGGCGAAGCGGACTGGGCGGGCGGGCCGTTGACGACGAGGACGATCAGCCACTGCCAGTTGGGGGAGCGGGAGAGGGACACCCGCGTCCGGGCGCCCGGCGCGTGCCGCACCACGTTCGCGAGGGCCTCCTGCACGATCCGGTACGCCGACAGGTCCACGGCCTGCGGCACCGGGCCCAGGTCGGCCTCCAGCCGCAGCTCCACGGGCAGTCCCGCCCGTATCGTCGCCTCCACCAGCTGCTGCACCCGGTCGATGCCCGGCTGCGGGGCCCGCTCGCCCTCGGTGTTCTCGCTGCGCAGGACGGCCAGCAGCCGCCGCATCTCGGTCAGGGACTCGCGCGCGGACGACGCTATGGAGGAGAACTCCTCACGCGCCGCCTCGGAGAGGCCCTCGATCCGGTAGGGCGCCGAATCCGCCTGCACGGTGATCACCGACATGTGGTGGGCGACCACGTCGTGCAACTCGCGGGCGATCCGGGCCCGTTCCTCCAGCAGCGTCCGCCGGGCCCGTTCGGCCTCGCTGATCGTCTCCTGCTCCACCAGCCGGCGCCGGGCGTCGCCCCGCTCCCTGAGCATCCCGGTTATCAGCAGGACGACACCGCTCAGCACGAACAGCACCAGATGGACGGTGCCGCCCCCGCGCGCCTGGCCGACCTGCTCCAGGATGAACCCGGCGGCGCCCGTCACCAGCCACACACCGACCAGCGTCCGCCGCTGTTCGCGCAGCCCCACGGGAAGCATCAGCGCGAGATAGCCGACGATCACCATCGGCGTCCACGGCCACGGCCGGCCCTCCGCGGCATCCGCGTTCATGGTGACCACGGCGCCGAGGACGTCGGCGGGGAAGACCACCCACCACGCCTGGAGGGGCCGGGCCACGGCCATCAGCAGGGGAGCGGTCTGCGCCGTGGCCAGCAGCCCGGCGATACCGCCGTTCACGCCGTAGTCGTTGATGAGCACCAGCACCGTGACGGGCAGCAGCGACGCGATGAGCGCCAGCGCCACCCCGTACGGCACGAGCCGCATCCACCGCGATCCCGCCTGGCCCAGCAGCGGCACCCCCGGTTCGGCGGGCGTCGACAGGGCCGCGCCCAGCGCCCGCACCGCATCCCCCGTGAAGCGCCGCGCACCGGCCAGCGCCCGTTGCGCGCGCGTAGGCGGAGGCGGCGCGGGCCGGGGCGGGAAGGGGAACGGGTCCTCCCGCCGAGGGCGGGGCGGGTCGTCCGGCGGGAGGGGCGGGGGAAGGGTGCTCATGGTCCCGGAAGCCTAGGCACGCGCCGTACCGACCGGCGTCATACCAGGGAGCCAACTGCCCGCCTCATACCCTGGTATGACACGCCCGCCGCGCCCGCCGCGCCCGCCGCGCCCGCCGCGCCCGCCGCGCCCGCCGCGCCCGCCGCGCCCGCCGCGCCCGCCGTGCCCGCCGCGCCCGCCGCGGCGGGGCCGCGGGCCCGGCATCGGAGCGGCAGAGCCCGCCCGCGGGACGCCGGCCCACGCGCCTCGGCCCCAGGCGCCCGAACGCCCTACAGCTCGGCGAGGAGCTCCGCCTTCTTCGCCGTGAACTCCTCGTCCGTCACCAGTCCCGCCTGGTGCAGATCTCCGAGATGTCTGATCCGGTCCGCTATGTCCGCCGGGTCGCGCCTGCCGGCCCCGACCGGAACCGGTACGGGCACCGCCCGGTCGGCGTCCCGTACGGCCTGGAGCACGGCGGCGGCGAACGGCAGCGACTCGTGGACCGGGCCGTACCCGAGGCCGAACACGACCGCCGCCGGGTCCTGGTCCGGCTGGACCGGCGCCGCGTCGCCGGCGCCGCGCCGCACCAGCCTCAGATAGCCGTCGAGGACATCGGGCGAACGCCACTCCACCCCGCTGAGGTCGCTCACCGCGAAGGACTGGTCGCCCGCCTTCCACTTGGCCGACGAGGCACCCGTCCAGAACCATCGGAAGGAAACGTTCCGGCCATCGAAGGACGCCTTGCCGTCGTACGCCTTGAACTGCACCGGCGGCTCCGGAGCGGCCACGAGGAACCGCTCGGCCGGCTCGCCGCGCTCCGGCACGAGCCGCGCTCTGAGCTCGTCGGCGTAGTACTCGGCGAGGGTCTCCCGGTCGGCGGGCAGCACCAGCCGGTACGGGTCGCAGCTCTCCTTCAACTGCCCGTCCGCCACTGCCATCAGCGGGTCGGCGCCCGCCCGCGGCACGGCATGCAGAACCACCGTGCCCCGCTTGCCGGGGGAGAGCGTCACCGATGCCAGTGCCGCGTGCGGCACGCGTCTTTCGCGCAGCGTCTGGAACAGCTTCGGCGCGCGGATTCCCCGTTCGAAGCGGATGAGCACGGCGTCGGTTTCGAACTCCCAGGTGGCATGAATTCCGGCCAGCACATCACCCATGTGCCTCATCGTATGCGGCGGGCGCCCGCGCGTCGCCCCCTGGAAGACGGGTGGAAATGGACTGCGCTGCCCGACTTCTACGCGGGTCCGCCCGGCGCGGCACCGGAAGAACCGCCGCGGCAGCGGTCCGCCGCGTCGGCGCAGCGCACGTCCTCGTACGTCCCGACCCCTATCTCCGCGAAGTTCCGCAGGCTCTCGGTGCCCGGCACGAAGTACCCGCCGTGCCCCGCGGCGCCGTCCGCCGACAGCAGCCGCGCACCGAACTCGGGCGCCACCGGGTCGGCGCCGTGCCCCAGGCCGCCGACGTCCAGGTGCGGCACGTCGGCGATCCAGTCGTCGGCGTCCCGCATGGCCCACACCCGTGCCCGCGTGCCGAGCGCGGCGGCCGTCTCCGCCCGCATGCCGGGGCTCCCGGCCACGGCGATGTCGGCGACCCGCGAAGGCAGGCGGCGCGCGGCGAGCCCGCACACCACGGAGCCGTAGCTGTGGCAGAACAGCGAGACGCGCGACGAGCCGGGCAGCGCCCGCGTCAGGGAGGCGAGCCGCAGCGAGCCCTCCGCTGCGAGCTTCCCCGTCATCGCGTCCATGCCGACGCCGGTGGGCGCCGTGTAGTCGGCCCACGCGATGACGGCGGTCCGCACACGCGGCTCGGCCGCGCGCTGGGCGGCGTACAGGGACTCGGCCATCCCGTACGGCGCCGTGTAGCGGCGGGCGGTCTTCTCGAAGGTCAGCAGATGCGTGTCGACGCCCGGGACGACCACCGAGACCCGCTCGGCGCGCTCCAGGTCCCCGAACACCTCCGCGACCCGGCCCTTTCCCGACGGATCGAACGCCAGGATCTGCCGTGCGCCCGACAGGAGCGACGAGAAGCGGTGCACCCGCCGCGCCGCCTCCCCGCGGCCTTCGGCGGAGAGCCGCCGGTCCGCGACGCGGGCGCGCTCGGCGGCGAGGGCCCGGCGCAGCGTGTGCCGGTTCGCCTGGTAGCGCAGACGGACCGGGACGCCGTCGAGATTGCCGACCAGCAGCGGATGCCGCTCGGCGAGCCGGTTCCGCTGGGCGGGCCTGAGCGAGGCGAAGAACGCCGCCAGGCGGACCGACGGCGCGGTGAGGCCGGGGAGCGGGCGGCCGCCGATCCGGTCGGCGCGCCACGCCGCGGCCGCCGCTCCCCACGCGTCCGCCGGGACGGTGCGCGCGCGGGGCGGGCCGGTCCATCCGGACGTGGCGAGGAGAACGAAGATCACCGCGAGGGCCAGCAGGGTCCGCCAGACGGTGGGCGAGGAGGAGGCGATGGTGGGAGTCACTACGAGACACCCTAGGAGAGAGCGCGGGGCCTCCGTGGCAGGCGTGACGCAGATCACGGTTTGCCGCGCCCCTCCGGGGCGGGCACCGCCCCCGCTGTACGGCGCGTCACCGCGGTGACGCCCAGGCGGGGGCGGCGGTCACACGCTGTTCGTGCCCTTCGCCGGTGGGCGGGGCGTGGGAGCGGAGGTTTCGCGCCAGTCCGTGGCGAGCGCGGGCCCCAGGTGGTCCAGGTAGCGGACGGTGAGGGCCCGGAGGCTGTCCAGGCTCGGTTCGTGGCCCTGGACCCACAGCTGGCCGGCGGCCCGCATGACGCTGCCGAAGCAGGCGACGACCACGCGCGGCCTGGGGTCGGCGTCCACGTCGAGGCCTTCGCGTTCGGCGATGAGCCGGGCGACGTACTCCTCCACGTCCAGGGAGCGGCGCAGATGGACGGCGAGCAGCGTCGGCGTCGACTCGATCACCTGGAGCATCCGCAGGTAGACGTCGACGGGGACGATCTCGGTGATGGCCTCGCCGATCGTGTCCCAGGTCTCGAGGACGGAGTTGCGCAGGGCGTCGAACGGGCCCTCCCCGGCGGGGCGTGCCCGCAGCGCCTCCACGAAGTGCTGCTCCGTCATCGCCTGCACGGCGAAGGCGGCGGCCTCCTTGCCGGCGAAGTAGCGGAAGAAGGTGCGCTGGGACACCTCGACGGCCTCGGTGATCTCGTCGACCGTCGTCTCCTCGTACCCCTTCGTCGTGAAGAGTTCGAGCGCGGTGCGCAGCAGGGCGGTGCGGGTGCGTTGCTTCTTCCGCTCCCGCAGGCCGGGGGCGGGCCCCGGCGAGGGCGACTGCCCAACCGTCACTTCATGTCCTCGTTTCCCGTTCTTCACCGGCTCCGCCCGAATGTGAGCCAGGTGACAGTTACCGGCGTATGAATTGCTTTGTCAATTGTCAGTGGCTGACACTAGCCTCGCCGGTATGACTGGTCAGACCACCATCCATAAGGCACCACAGAGCCCCGAACCCGTGCCCGCACCGGCCAGGGGGCTGCGGGGCCACCCGTGGCTCACGCTGTTCAGTGTCGCCGTCGGTGTGATGATGGTCGCGCTTGACGGCACGATCGTCGCCATCGCCAACCCCGCGATCCAGCGGGATCTCAACGCGTCCCTCTCCGATGTCCAGTGGATCACCAACGGCTATCTGCTCGCCCTCGCCGTCGCGCTGATCACGGCGGGCAAGCTCGGTGACCGCTTCGGCCACCGCCAGACGTTCCTCATAGGCATCGCCGGGTTCGCGGCCTCCTCCGCGGCGATCGGCCTCTCCGACTCCATCGCCCTGGTCATCGCCTTCCGCGTGCTCCAGGGCCTCTTCGGCGCCCTGCTGATGCCGGCCGCGCTCGGCCTGCTGCGCGCCACCTTCCCCGCCGAGAAGCTCAACATGGCCATCGGCATCTGGGGCATGGTCATCGGCGCCTCGACCGCGGGCGGCCCGATCGTCGGCGGCCTCCTCGTCGAGCACGTCAGCTGGCAGTCGGTGTTCTTCATCAACGTGCCCGTCGGCATCCTCGCGGTGGCCCTCGGCTTCGTGATCCTCAAGGACCACCGGGCGGAGAACGCGCCGCGCTCCTTCGACCTGCTCGGCATCGTGCTCCTCTCCGCGGCCATGGCCTCCCTGATCTGGGGAATCATCAAGGCCGGAGAGAGCTGGGGCTGGGGCAGCGGCAAGACGTGGGCGTTCCTGCTCGGCGCCGTCGTCCTCTTCACACTCTTCGCCCTGTGGCAGCTCAAGGTCCGCGAGCCGCTCGTCCCGCTCGGGCTGTTCCGCTCCGTCCCGCTCTCCGCGGGCGTGGTCCTCATGGTCCTCATGGCGTTCGCCTTCATGGGCGGCCTGTTCTTCGTGACGTTCTACCTCCAGGGCGTCAAGGGCCTCAGCCCCGTCGACAGCGGACTGCGCCTGCTGCCGCTGACGGCCATGATGATCGTCTCCTCGCCGCTCGCCGGCGCCCTGATCACCAAGTTCGGCCCGCGCATCCCGCTCGTCGGCGGCATGCTCTGCACCGCCGCCGCGATGTTCGGCATGCTCACCCTCGCGCCCGGGACGGGCACGCTCGCCACGTCGTTCTGGTTCGCCCTCCTCGGGCTGGGCCTCGCGCCCGTCATGGTGGGCGCCACCGAGGTCATCGTCGGCAACGCCCCGCTGGAGCTGTCCGGCGTGGCCGGCGGCCTCCAGCAGGCCGCCATGCAGGTCGGCGGCGCCCTGGGCACGGCCGTGCTCGGCGCGGTGATGTCCTCCAAGGTCAACGCCGACTTCGAGGACAACTGGAAGGACGCCGGCATCCCCGTGCCGCCCGCGCCGGAGCTGGAGCAGGCGGCGGAGTTCGGCATGGTCCCGCAGGAGCTCGCCAAGGCTCCCGGGATGACGCCGGACATGATGGGGACGATCAGCAAGGTCATCCACGACACCTTCATGTCGGGCATGGGCCTGGCCTTCACCGTCGCCGGTGTCGTGGCGGTCCTGGCGGCTCTCGTCGCGACGTTCACCAAGCGTGGCGCCAACGCCGAGGCCGGCGGGGGCGGCGTCCACATCTGACCCTGGCGGCACGATCGCGAAGCACCAGGTCAAAGGCCCCGGCGCACCATGGCGCCGGGGCCTTCGGCATGCCGCCTCACCCGTCATCCCCGCTACTCTCCGTCACTCTTCCGGGTGGATGATCCCGCGAGCCCTTCCCTTCGACTGTCACTCTGCGTCAAGCTCGGGTCAGACATCGATACGGAGTGTCACGACTCGGGGGGTTGATTCCCATGCGTACGTCCTCACGTCCCGTCCTCACCACCGCCGTGCTCGGCATGAGCGCGCTCGCCATCGCCGCGCTGTCCGCCTTCGCCGCGCCCGCCGGCGCCGCGCCGCCCACCCTCGGGCCGTGCGACAGCGGCCAGCTGTGCCTGTGGGGGAAGGAGGGCTTCAAGGGCAAGCGGCAGACACACGAGCTGGCCACGACGGACGTCGACAGCTGCGTGGCGCTGCCCGCGGGCACCACGGCGGCGGCCCTCGCCAACCGCACAGGACGACCGGTCACCACCTACCAGTCCGCCACGTGCGGGGAGACGGGGGAGTTCGAGACCTACCCGGGCAGCGGCACATGGGTGCCGCGCTCGCCCTACCAGGTCCGCGCGATCAAGATCTGGGAGAACTGAGGCCGGACCCGCACCAGGCCAGGGCCCGCTTGACCGGGGGCCCTCGCCTGGACCCGGCCCGCGCTCTGCGCCGTTACTGGCCCGGTCAGGCGGTCCGGCGAGAGCGACGCCCCCGGTCCGGCGGGCGCGGGGCCGGTCGGACCGGGGAGGGAACAGCCGGCTGGTCAGGTGAGGGGACCGAGTGGTCCGGCGGGCGCGGAGCCGGCCGGTCCGGTCGGGGCACGGACGGCTCCCGGCAGGGCCGGCGGGTCCGGTGCGGGCGGGGCCGGCCGGTCCGGCGGGCGCGGGGCCGACCCCTCCGGTGAGGACCGATCCGGTGCGGACCGATCCGGTGGGGACTGGTCCGGGAGACGTGGGGCCGGGGTGTCCGGTGCGTCGGTGCCGGGCGTCGCGCGGGTGGCGGAGAGGCGGGCGACCTCGGCGCGCAGCTCCCGCACCTCATGCGTCAGGGCCTCCAGTACGGCGGTCCGGTGCCGCTCCTCCGCGTCGTCCCGCTCGAAGCGGGCGATGAACCACGCGGCGATGTTCGCCGTCACCACACCCAGCAGGGCGATGCCCGACAGCATCAGGCCCACCGCCAGCAGCCGGCCGAGCCCGGTCTTCGGCGCGTGGTCGCCGTAGCCCACCGTCGTCATCGTCGTGAACGACCACCACACCGCGTCGCCCAGCGTCCGGATGTTCCCGTCCGGCGCCTCGCGCTCCACCTGGAGCACGGCGAGCGAGCCGAACATCATCAGCCCGACCACCGAGCCGGCCACGTAGGTCGTCAGGCGCACCTGCGACGCCATCCGGGCCCGCTTGCCCACCAGCACCAGCGTCGACACCAGCCGCAGCAGCCGCAGCGGCTGGATCAGCGGAAGCAGCACCACCAGGAGGTCCAGCCAGTGAGCCCGTACGAACACCCGACGCGCCGGCGCCAGGTACAGCCGCACGAGGTAGTCCGCGGCGAAAGCCGCCCACACCGTCCACTCCAGGCCCAGACACAGCCGGTGCACCCACGGCTCGGCGCCGGGAGCGACGATCGGCACCGCGTACGCGACACCGAACGCCACCGCCAGGGCCAGCAGTGGCCGCTGTGTGCACTCCTCCCACCGGACCTGCGCCGTCGCCTCTTTCATGCCGGGCATCGTAAGCGGAGGCCGGGGGTCCGGGCGTATCGGCGACCGGACCCCCCGCCGCCCTCAGGCGTCGCCGCCGGCCGTACCGGGGTCGGCGGCCGACACGTCCAGCAGCCGGTAGCGGTCCACCGCCTGCTTCAGCGCCGAGCGGTCCACCTTGCCCTGCTTGGCCAGCTCCGTCAGCACGGCGAGCACGATCGACTGCGCGTCGATGTGGAAGTAGCGGCGGGCGGCGCCGCGCGTGTCCGCGAAGCCGAAGCCGTCCGCGCCGAGCGAGCTGTACGGGCCGGGCACCCAGCGCGAGATCTGGTCCGGGACCGACCTCATCCAGTCCGACACCGCCACGAAGGGACCCTCCGCACCCGACAGCTTCCGCGTCACGTACGGCACGCGGGGCTCCTCGTCCGGGTGCAGCAGGTTGTACTCCTCCGCCTCCACCGCGTCGCGGCGCAGCTCGTTCCACGACGTCGCCGACCACACGTCGGCGCGGACGTTCCACTCCTCCGCCAGGATCCGCTGCGCCTCCACGGCCCAGGGGACGGCCACGCCGGACGCCATGATCTGCGCGGGGATCGAGCCGGCCTGGCCCGAGCTGAACCGGTAGACGCCCTTGACGATGCCCTCGACGTCGACGTCGGCAGGCTCCGCCGGGTGCTGGATCGGCTCGTTGTACACGGTCAGGTAGTAGAAGACGTCCTCGCCGTGCGGGTGCTCCTCCGAGGAGCCGTACATCCGCCGCAGGCCGTCCTTCACGATGTGCGCGATCTCGTATCCGAAGGCCGGGTCGTAGGCGACGCACGCCGGGTTCGTCGACGCCAGCAGCTGCGAGTGGCCGTCCGCGTGCTGGAGTCCCTCACCGGTCAGCGTCGTACGGCCGGCGGTCGCGCCCAGGACGAAACCGCGCGCCAGCTGGTCGGCCATCTGCCAGAACTGGTCACCGGTCCGCTGGAAGCCGAACATCGAGTAGAAGACGTACACGGGGATGAGCGGTTCGCCGTGCGTGGCGTACGCCGAACCGGCCGCGATCAGCGAGGCCGTGCAGCCCGCCTCCGAGATGCCGTCGTGCAGCATCTGCCCGGTCGGCGACTCCTTGTAGGCGAGCAGCAGCTCCCGGTCCACCGCCTCGTACTGCTGGCCCAGCGGGTTGTAGATCTTGGCGCTCGGGAAGAACGAGTCCATGCCGAACGTGCGGTACTCGTCCGGCGCGATCAGCACGAACCGCTTGCCGATCTCCTTGTCCCGCATCAGGTCCTTCAGCAGCCGCACGAACGCCATCGTCGTCGCGATCGACTGCTGCCCCGACCCCTTCTTCACCGCGGCGTACGCCTGGTCGCCCGGCAGCGTCAGCGGCTTCGACCGGACGACACGGGTCGGGACGTACCCGCCCAGCGCCTTGCGCCGGTCGTGCATGTACTGGATCTCCTCCGAGTCCCGGCCCGGGTGGTAGTACGGCGGCAGGCCGGACTCCAGCTCGCTGTCGGGGATCGGCAGGTGCAGACGGTCGCGGAACCGCTTCAGGTCGTCCACCGTCAGCTTCTTCATCTGGTGGGTGGCGTTGCGGCCCTCGAAGTTCGGGCCGAGCGTCCAGCCCTTGACCGTCTGGGCCAGGATCACCGTCGGCTGGCCCTTGTGGGCCTTGGCCGCCGCGTACGCCGCGTAGATCTTCCGGTGGTCGTGGCCGCCGCGCCCCAGGTGGAGCAGCTGCTGGTCGGTCATGTTCTCGACCATGGCGCGCAGCCGGTGGTCGTCGCCGAAGAAGTGCTCCCGGATGTACGAGCCGGACTCCGTCGCGTACGTCTGGAACTGCCCGTCCGGCGTCGTGTTCATCTTGTTGACGAGGATGCCGTCGCGATCCTGGGCCAGCAGCGGGTCCCAGGAGCGGTCCCACACCAGCTTGATCACGTTCCAGCCGGCGCCGCGGAAGACCGACTCCAGCTCCTGGATGATCTTGCCGTTGCCGCGCACGGGCCCGTCGAGGCGCTGCAGGTTGCAGTTGACGACGAAGGTCAGATTGTCGAGGCCCTCGCGGGCGGCCAGGGTGAGCTGCCCCAGCGACTCGGGCTCGTCCATCTCGCCGTCGCCCAGGAACGCCCACACATGGGACCGGGAGGTGTCGGCGATGCCGCGCGCCTCCATGTAGCGGTTCATCCGCGCCTGGTAGATCGCCCCCAGCGGGCCCAGGCCCATGGACACCGTGGGGAACTCCCAGAAGTCCGGCATCAGGCGCGGGTGCGGATACGACGACAGGCCGTTCGGGTACTTCGACTTCTCCTGGCGGAAGCCGTCGAGCTGCTCCTCGCTCAGCCGGTCCAGCAGGAAGGCGCGGGCGTAGATGCCGGGCGAGGCATGGCCCTGGAAGAAGATCTGGTCGCCGCCGTCGCCCTCGTCCTTGCCGCGGAAGAAGTGGTTGAAGCCCACGTCGTACAGGGAGGCGGAGGAGGCGAAGGTGGCGATGTGGCCGCCCACGCCGATGCCGGGGCGCTGTGCGCGGGAGACCATCACGGCCGCGTTCCAGCGGGTCGCGTTGAGGATCTTCCGCTCGATCTCCTCGTTGCCGGGGAAGAACGGCTCGTCCTTGGTGGCGATGGTGTTGACGTAGTCGGTGCTGCGCATCTCGGGCACGGCCACGCGCTTCTCGCGGGCCCGCTCGATCAGCCGCAGCATCAGATAGCGAGCGCGTTCCCGCCCCCGCTCGTCGACGGCGGCGTCCAGGGAGTCGAGCCATTCCCGGGTCTCTTCCGGATCGAAGTCCGGGACCTGGCTGGGGAGGCCGCCAATGATGATCGGATTGCGATCGGTTCCGGAAGCCACGCTGTTCCTTCGCTGTTCGATGTGTCTACGGCTGATGGCATGCGGGACGGAGTGTCGGCTTTGCGGTCGCGTCGCCACCATCGTGTACCCCGTGGACGCCCACGTCATCTCTACCGAGGGGTAACCCGCTTTCGCGGTCCGCGGCCCGTGCGCGCGGGGCGGTGCCCGGACCCCTGGCGGGCGCGTGCCGCATACAACCCCCTAAAGTGGGTCAAGAGGTGTGGTGTGTGTCACGAACGCGGGAGGGCGGGTACCCGGAGTTGCGGCAGGACGGCCCCAAAAGTCACCGTTTCGGCGGTCTAGGTCGCCGGGTACTTGCGCGATCCGTCCAGCACGTGTGGACTACGCCCAATGCCACGCGTACGCGCGCGGCCGAAGCACTTTCCCATTCATGATCAGGAGGCAAGCCGTGAGCGCGACCGCGGACCACGCGGAGGAGCGGACCAACCCGGCCGCAAGGCTGGGGTTCGAGCCCGGACAGGTGGTCCAGGAGATCGGCTACGACGACGATGTCGAGCAGGAGCTCCGTGAGGACATCGAGGCTGTCATCGGCCAGGAACTCGTGGACGAGGACTACGACGACGTCGCCGACGTCGTGCTGCTGTGGTTCCGCGACGAGGACGGCGACCTCACGGACGCGCTGGTCGACGCCATCGGCCTGATCGAGGAGGGCGGCCAGATCTGGCTCATGACGCCCAAGACCGGGCGTGACGGCTACATCGAGCCCAGCGACATCAACGAGGCCGCCCAGACCGCCGGCCTCTCCCAGACCCGGAGCATCAACGCGGGCAAGGACTGGGTCGGCAGCCGCCTGGTCAGCCCGAAGGCGGGCAAGCCCAAGCGCTGACCGCCCGGCTCCCACAGCCCTTGAGGTCCCCGCCGAGCACATCGGCGGGGACCTCGTTGCGTAGGGTGGGACCCCAGCGATCCGCCCACCGAAGGGATGCTTTTGCCATGGCGATCGAGGTCGGCACGAAGGCCCCGGACTTTGAACTGAAGGACAACCACGGGCGTACCGTGCGACTCGGCGACTTCCGCGGCGAGAAGAACGTCGTGCTGCTCTTCTACCCGTTCGCGTTCACCGGGGTCTGCACCGGCGAGCTGTGCGCGCTGCGGGACCAGCTGCCCCGCTTCGTCAACGAGGACACCCAGCTGCTGGCCGTCTCCAACGACTCCATCCACACCCTGCGCGTGTTCGGCGAGCAGGAGGGCCTGGAGTACCCGCTGCTGTCGGACTTCTGGCCGCACGGCGAGGTCTCCCGCGCCTACGGCGTCTTCGACGAGGAGAAGGGCTGCGCGGTGCGCGGCACCTTCATCATCGACAAGGAGGGCATCGTGCGCTGGACCGTCGTCAACGGTCTGCCGGACGCCCGCGACCTGAACGACTACGTCAAGGCCCTCGACGCGCTCTGAGGTCCCCGGGGCGCGGGGCGGCCACCGGGACGTGTGGGACCCCGCGCCCGCGCGGCTGTGCGACGGCACGGCCGAAACCCCTGACTCATCGGTTCAAGAGCCTGCTCACGGTGGGAACCCCTCACTAGTATCCAGTCGTTGATCCGATGCCACGCACGACGGGGGCGCTGCCCCTGGAAACCAATGGAGGGACTCGTGGGAGTCAGCCTCAGCAAGGGCGGCAACGTCTCGCTGACCAAGGCCGCGCCCAATCTGACCGCGGTCACGGTCGGTCTCGGCTGGGACGTCCGCACCACCACCGGTACGGACTTCGACCTGGACGCGAGCGCTCTGCTGCTGAACGCCCAGGGCAAGGTCGCCACCGACGGCAACTTCGTCTTCTTCAACAACCTGAAGAGCCCCGACGGTTCCGTCGAGCACACCGGCGACAACCTGACCGGTGAGGGCGAGGGCGACGACGAGCAGATCAAGGTCAATCTGGCCACGGTCCCGGCCGACGTCGACAAGATCGTCTTCCCGGTCTCCATCTACGACGCCGAGACCCGCCAGCAGTCCTTCGGCCAGGTGCGCAACGCGTTCATCCGCGTCGTGAACCAGGCCAACAACGAGGAGCTCGCCCGCTACGACCTGAGCGAGGACGCCTCGACGGAGACGGCGATGGTCTTCGGCGAGCTGTACCGCCACGGCGCGGAGTGGAAGTTCCGTGCCATCGGCCAGGGTTACGCCTCCGGCCTGCGCGGCATCGCGCAGGACTTCGGCGTGAACGTCTGAGCCGTACGCAGCACCGTCCGGCGCCGCACCCGCCCGTGCGGCGCCGGACGCGCGGTCCCACCGGTACGGCACAGGTCATCAAATCCACCGCCCGCACCGCACCCGCCACCCGCACCACGGCGGCGCATCGCACCACCCGCACCGGGCGCGGGCGCGACACCCGGCGCACCAGGCCGGCACCACCCGGGCGCGGCGCCCACCCGGGCCGGTCCGCGGGCACCGCACACCGCGCCCCGCGGGCACCGCACCGCACGAGCGGCCCGCAGGCACCGGCACCACCAGGCACCGGCACCACCAGGCACCGCAGCACCGCGCACCGCGTCGGCACCGCACCGCGCACCACGGCCGCACCGCACCGTCAGGCGCGGCGCCCACAGGCCGACCGGCCGGGACACCGCACCCGGCGGGGGGCGCCCACAGGCCGCCGGCCCACCGGCACGGCACCGCACCACGGGCTCACAGGACAGCAGTACGTCACCGGGGAGGATCATCGTCATGGGCGTCACGCTCGCCAAGGGAGGCAACGTCTCCCTCTCCAAGGCCGCACCCAATCTGACCCAGGTGCTGGTCGGTCTCGGCTGGGACGCGCGCTCCACCACCGGAGCGCCCTTCGACCTCGACGCCAGCGCGCTGCTCTGCCAGTCCGGCAGGGTCCTCGGCGACGAGTGGTTCGTCTTCTACAACAACCTCACCAGCCCGGACGGCTCCGTCCAGCACACCGGTGACAACCTCACCGGTGAGGGTGACGGCGACGACGAGTCGCTGATCGTGGACCTCACGCTCGTCCCCGCCCACTGCGACAAGATCATCTTCCCCGTGTCGATCCACGAGGCGGACAACCGGGGCCAGACGTTCGGCCAGGTCAGCAATGCCTTCATCCGCGTGGTCAATCAGGCGGACGGCCAGGAGCTGGCCCGCTACGACCTGAGCGAGGACGCTTCCACGGAGACCGCGATGATCTTCGGCGAGCTCTACCGCTATGGCGGCGAGTGGAAGTTCCGGGCCGTCGGTCAGGGGTATGCGTCCGGCCTGCGGGGCATCGCTCTAGACTTCGGGGTCAATGTTTCCTAAAGCTCGTCTCAGGGTTCGTGCAAGGCCCGGCGCAATCGGCGTGGAGGAGCCCCTCCCGCAGGCTTCGCCCGGGGGGACCCCCAACACGATTGGGTAGTCAGTGGTTCTGAAAACCTTCGGCTGGTCGTTCGCCGTCACGGCGCTCGGCCTCGCATTCGCCGCCTGGCAGTGGGGGTGGGAGGCGTTCGGGATCGTACTGATCCTGTCGATCCTCGAAATCTCCCTCTCCTTCGACAACGCGGTCGTCAACGCCGGAATCCTCAAGAAGATGAATGCCTTCTGGCAGAAGATCTTCCTGACGATCGGCATTCTGATCGCCGTGTTCGGTATGCGACTGGTCTTCCCGGTCGTCATCGTCGCGATCAGCGCCAAGGTCGGCCCGATCGAGGCCGTGCAGCTGGCGCTCGACCAGCCGAAGCAGTACGAGGCACTGGTCACCGACGCCCACGCGGCCATCGCCGCCTTCGGTGGGATGTTCCTGCTGATGATCTTCCTCGACTTCATCTTCGAGGAGCGGGAGCACAAGTGGCTGGCGTGGCTGGAGCGCCCGGTCGCCAAGCTCGGCAAGGTCGACATGCTGTCGGTCTGCATCGCCCTCATCGTCCTCCTGGTCAGCGCGATCACCTTCGCCACCGAGGCGCACACCAGCGCCGGCCACGCCGACAAGTCGGCGACCGTGCTGCTCTCCGGCGTCGCCGGTCTGATCACCTACCTGGTCGTCGGCGGCCTCTCCGGCTACTTCGAGGACAAGCTGGAGGAAGAGGAGGAGCGGGAGCACGAGGAGGAGGAGAAGGCCAAGAAGCAGGGCAAGCCGGTCTCCGCGGTCGGCCTCGCCGGCAAGCCGCGTTCTTCCTCTTCCTCTACCTGGAGGTCCTCGACGCCTCCTTCTCCTTCGACGGTGTCATCGGCGCCTTCGCCATCACGAACCACATCTTCTGGATGGCGCTCGGCCTCGGCATCGGCGCCATGTACGTCCGGTCGCTCACCGTCTACCTGGTCCGCCAGGGCACGCTGGACGACTACGTGTACCTGGAGCACGGCGCCCACTACGCCATCGGCGCCCTCGCCGTCATCCTGCTCATCACCATCCAGCACGAGATCAGCGAGCTCATCACCGGCACCATCGGCGTGTTCCTGATCGCCGCGTCCTTCTACTCCTCGGTCCGCCGCAACAAGCGCATCGCGGCCGAGGGCGGCGCGGACGGCCCCGGCGAGAAGGCCGAGGTCCCGTCCGGAGTGTGACGGTCACCGCACGATCCGGGGTGTGACCACCCCGGTGGTGCGGAACGCTTCCTTGCGGGGCGGCCGGGAGCTCCCGGCCGCCCCGCCGCGTATCCGTACACCTTTGGGGGGTGGCATGGCCTTCTGGGACAGCCTGCGGCAGAACAGGACGGCGCAGTTCGACTCGGGCAGCGCCGCGACCAACGCGATCGGCCTGACCCGGCGGCGTCCGACGCTCTCGCTGACCAAGCAGGGCGCCGCGACCGGCAATCTCCGCGTCAACCTCTCCTGGAAGATGCGCACATCCGACTTCGACAGCAGGCCCCGGCAGAGCGGCCGGCTGCTGCGGCACCCGCTGAAGTTCTTCCAGCCCGAACCGGTCCAGGCGCACACCAGGGCCGTGGCCAGCGTCGACCTGGACATCGGGTGCCTGTACGAGCTGGCCGACGGGTCGAAGGGGGTCGTCCAGCCGCTCGGCGGCTACTTCGGCGACCTCAACGAACCGCCGTACGTGAAGCTCAGCGGCGACGACCGGTTCGGCTCGTCCGGCGAGACGATCTTCGTCAACCTCGACCACCGCGACGACTTCAAGCGGCTGCTGTTCTTCGTCTACATCTACGACCAGACGCCCGCCTTCGACCGGACGCACGCCATGATGACGCTCTACCCGAGCAGCGGCCCGCGCATCGAGATCGAGCTGGACGAGCGCGCCCCGGAGGCCCGCTCCTGCGCGGTGTTCCTGCTGGAGAACGTCAAGGGAGAGCTGGTGGTGCGGCGCGAGGTCAAGTTCGTCTACGGCTTCCAGGGCGAACTGGACCGGATGTACGGCTGGGGCATGCAGTGGGGCCGCGGCTTCAAGACCGGGGCGTCCTGACGGCCGCGCCGCCGCGCCCCCGCCCGTCCGCCCCGGCCCCGCCCCCGGCTCACCGCTGGAACTGCGGGCCCATCGGCGGCAGCTGGAAGTACGGGTCCGGGACCGGCGCGCCGGCCGCCGCGGCCGCGGGCTGGGGCGCCGCGTGCGGGTAGCCGTACGCGGGCTGGGACGTGGGCTGCGGGTACCCGTACGCGGGCTGGCCCGCTCCGGGGTGCGGGTAGCCGTACGCCGGCGGAGCGGTCGGCGGGGGCGGCGGCACCGGGGGTACGGGCGGGATGGCGGGCGCGGCGGTCGCGCCCGGTGCTGCGGCGGCCGGGGTGACGGCGGCAGGGGTGACGGCGGCCGGGGCCGGGGCGGCGCCGGTGGCCGGGCCGGGTATCGCCTGGGTCGCGTCCGCGTCGGCCGTACCGGCAGCGGGCACTGCGCCGGTCGGCGCGGCCGCGGAAGTGGCGGAGGCGGAGGACTCGGCAGTGGAGGCCGCGGAGGGGGAGGGCAGCGACGGGGCCTGCCCGCCCTCGGAGCCCTCGCCGGACTCCTCCTCGACCGAGATGCCGAACGCCGTGGCCAGGCCGATCAGGCCCGTCGGATAGCCCTGGGCCACCGCGCGGAACTTCCACCCCTCGCCCCTGCGGTAGAGCTCGCCGCAGATCATGGCGGTCTCCTCGCCCGTCTCCGGACGCACATGGAACGACGCCAGCGCCTCGGCGTCCTCGCCCGCGGCGGCGTCGTACAGCACGATCCGCAGGTCCGGGACGTGGGCGAAGGTGCCGCCGTCCGAGGAGGCCGCGATCACCACCTGCTCCACGGACGGCTCAAGGCCCGCGAGGTCCGTCTTGACCGTGTCGGTGAGCCCGTCCTCCACCCGCTTCTTCGCCAGCCGCCGCACCGCGCCGGACGGGTGCCGGGGCTGGTTGTAGAAGACGAAGTCCTCGTCGGAACGCACCCGCCCGTCCTGGCCGAGCAGCAGGGCCGAGGCGTCCACGTCGGGGACCTCCGGGCCAGGGGTCCAGCGCAGTACGGCCCGTACGGCCGCGGCGTCGAGGGGGACGTTCGAGCCCTTCAGCATCTCGTGCGTCATGCCCGTCATCCTGCCTGGCCACCCGCCCGGCGGACAACGCGGGGGCCCGAACCGGGCGCGCCGACCGCGAGGGGCGGCACCCGGAGTCGGTGCCGGTGTCACCCGGCGTTCATATCGACGGGGAACCGGCGACACTTGTCCTTACGTACTATTACCGGCCACATGTCATCAGGCCGGAGGCGGAACGTCACGGCAGTTCGGGGAAAGCGCATGCGTCATTTCGGGCATATCTCGCCTGCTGCTCGGGCCGGGCTGTTCCATCGGGAGCCGTGCGCGTTCGACAGCCACTCGCCGGCCGAGGTCCTCGCGGCCGCGCTCGGCGCCACGCTCTACAGCCCCGCCACCCGCCCCACCCTCGCCGACGACGTGTGCAAGCAGGTCGGACGCGGTGTCGTGTCCATGGTGCTCTGCCTGGAGGACTCCATCGGCGACGCGGACGTCGCCTTCGGCGAGGAGAACCTCGTACGCCAGCTCACCGATCTGGCCGCGCGTGGCGGGGAACCGCCCCTGCTGTTCATCCGGGTCCGCGAGCCCGAGCAGATACCCGACCTGGTCCGCCGCCTCGGCCCCGCCGTACGGCTGCTGTCCGGTTTCGTACTGCCGAAGTTCACCGAGAAGCGCGGCACGCCCTTCCTTGAGGCGCTCGCCGTGGCCGAGGCCGAGCCCGCCGCGGCCGACGCGCTCGCCGGACGGCCGCTGTACGCGATGCCCGTCCTGGAGTCGCCGGAACTGCTGCACCTGGAGACCCGCGCGGACACCCTCGCCGGGATCGCCCGCGCCGTCACCGCCCACCGCGAGCGCGTCCTGGCCCTGCGGCTGGGCGTCACCGACTTCTGCTCCGCGTACGGGCTGCGCCGCTCGCCCGACATGACCGCCTACGACGTGCAGATCGTCGCCCATGTCATCGCCGACGTCGTCAACGTCCTCGGCCGCGCCGACGGCAGCGGCTTCACCATCACCGGACCGGTGTGGGAGTACTTCCGCCTCCAGGAGCGCATGTTCAAGCCGATGCTGCGCCGCAGCCCCTTCCTGGAAGGCCGCGCCGAGGCCCTGCGCACCGCCCTGATCGAACACGACCTGGACGGGCTGCTCCGCGAGATAGAGCTGGACCGCGCCAACGGCCTGCTCGGCAAGACCTGCATCCACCCCTCGCACGTGCAGCCCGTGCACGCGCTGTCCGTGGTGAGCCACGAGGAGTACAGCGACGCGCGGGACATCCTGCGCCCGGAGCGCAACGGCGGCGGCGTCCTGCGCTCCGCGTACACGAACAAGATGAACGAGGTGAAGCCGCACCGCGCCTGGGCGGAGCGGACGCTGCGGCGGGCCGAGGTGTTCGGCGTCGCCAAGGCGGACGTGGGCTTCGTCGAGCTGCTCGCGGCCGGCCTGGCCGTACCGTGAGCCGCGCCCCTGACCAGGCACGACACCTGTACCCGAGAGAGAAGAGGCACGTCATTCACGGCACGGTGTGGACGGGAAGATGGGTCGCCGAGCGGCTCGGCGTCGAACTCTCGGCGCGAGGGGGCGACGACGAGGAGCTGCGCGGCCTGCTGGGGCTCGCCCTGCGGGACAACCCGAAGAGGGCGCACCTCCTCGTCTCGCGGGTGCTCGGCAAGCACGTGCCGCGCAGCCCCGCCGTCGTGCGCGGCACCGGCTACGAGCTGGGCCGCCGCGTGCGGGCCCTGCTGGGCGAGGCGGAGGCGCGGCGCGCGGTCGTCGTCGGGTACGCGGAGACGGCGACCGGCCTGGGCCACTGCGTCGCCGACGGCCTCGCCCACGCCCCGTACCTGCACTCCACGCGCCGCCCCGTGCCCGGGGTGCGGCAGGCGGCCGGGTTCGAGGAGGCGCACTCCCACCACACCTCGCACCTGCTGCTCCCCGAGGACCCGGAGCTGCTGGCCCGACCGGGGCCGCTGGTGCTGGTGGACGACGAGTTCTCGACCGGCAACACCGTCCTGAACACCGTACGGGCGCTGCACGCGCGGTACCCGCGCGAGCGGTATGTGATCGTGGCGCTGGTCGACATGCGCTCCCCCCGGGACCGCGAGCGGCTGGCGGAGTTCGCCGCCGAGATCGGCGCGCGGGTGGACCTCGTGGCGCTCGCCGCCGGGACGGTACGGCTGCCCGACGGCGTCCTGGAGAAGGGCCGCGCCCTGGTGGCCGCGCACCAGCGGCCCGCACCGGACGCGACCGGCGACGTCGCCGCCGTACGGCGCGCCGACCTCGGGTGGCCGGCCGGGCTGCCGGACGGGGGCCGCCACGGCTTCACCCCGGAGCACCGGGCCCGCCTGGAGGCGGCGCTGCCGTCGATGGCGGCGCGGCTGGCGGAGGCACTGGGACTGGAGGTCGCGCGGGAGACCGCGCCCGGCACCCCCCACGCGCCCGCCCCCGCCACGCCCGGCACGTCCCCCGCGCCCCAGGCGCCCGCGCCCGCGGCGCCCGACGCCCGCGCCCCGCGCGTCCTCGTCCTCGGCTGCGAGGAGCTGATGTACGCGCCCCTCGCCCTGGCCGCCGCCCTGGAGGAGCGGGTCCCGCACGCCGACGTGCGGTTCTCCACCACCACCCGCTCGCCCGTCCTGGCCGTCGACGACCCCGGCTACGCCATCCGCACCCGCCTGGTCTTCCCCGCCCACGACGACCCGGCCGACGGCCCCGGCGACCGGTACGCGTACAACGTCGCCGGCGGCGGCTTCGACGCGGTCGCCGTCGTCGTGGACTCGGCCGCCGACACGCCCCTCCTGCACGCCCCGCACGGACTCCTCGGCCGGCTCACCGCGCACATCCCGCGCGTCGTGCTGGCCACCGTCCCCTCGTACGTACCGGAAAGAGCCGGCATGCTGCCCGAGCCGCTGCGCGGACCCGCGTTCTCCTCCTACGCCCCCGACGAGGTCGGCTGGCTCCTCCAGGACCTGTCCGACGTGGAGCTGGAGGCCCCCACCGAGGAGCGGGAGGAGGCCATCCAGAGCGGCGGCGCGCACTACGCCGAGTCGCTGCCCGTCGAGTACCAGCCGAGCGACGACTACCAGAAGCTGTTCCGCTCCGCCCTCGACGCATCCGCCGCCCGGATCGCCCGCGCGGTCGGCGTCGTCACCGAGACGGTCCTCGCGGAGCGCTCCCCGCGCCCTGTGCTGGTCTCCCTCGCCCGCGCCGGCACCCCCGTCGGCGTGCTGATGCGCCGCTGGGCCCGCCACCGGCACGGCCTGGACCTGCCGCACTACGCCGTGTCCATCGTGCGCGGCCGGGGCATCGACACCAACGCGCTGCGCTGGCTGCGCGCCCACCACGACCCGGCCGACGTCGTCTTCGTCGACGGCTGGACCGGCAAGGGCGCCATCACCCGCGAACTGGCCGCCGCGCTCGCGGACTTCCCCGACTTCGACCCGGAGATCGCCGTCCTGGCCGACCCCGGCTCCTGCGTACGCGTCCACGGCACCCGCGAGGACTTCCTGATCCCCTCCGCGTGCCTCAACTCCACCGTCTCCGGGCTGATCTCCCGCACCGTCCTGCGCGCCGACCTGGTCGGCCCCGACGACTACCACGGCGCGAAGTTCTACCGGGAGCTCGCCGGCGCCGACGTGTCGAACGACTTCCTCGACGCGGTGTCCGCCCGCTTCGACGAGGTCGCGGACGCCGTCGCCGCCGACACCGCCCGGCTCCTCGCCGCCGACCGGACGCCCACCTGGGAGGGCTGGGCCGCCGTGGAGCGCATCAGCGAGGAGTACGGCATCCACGACGTGAACCTGGTCAAGCCCGGCGTCGGCGAGACCACCCGGGTCCTTCTGCGCCGCGTCCCGTGGAAGGTCCTCGCCCAGCGCGGCGCGGGCGCCGACCTGGACCACGTACGGCTCCTCGCCGACCAGCGGGGCGTACCCGTCGAGGAGGTGGACGACCTGCCGTACACCTGCGTCGGGCTCATCCACCCCCGGTACACGCGCGGCGCGACCGGCGCCGACGGCCGGGCGGTGACCGCGCCGTGAACCGAGCCGCAACCGGCGCCGCGGCGCCCGGACCCGCGCTGATCGCCAGCGACCTGGACCGCACGCTCATCTACTCGACGGCCGCGCTCGCGCTGACCGCCCCGGACGCGGAGGCGCCGCGCCTGCTGTGCGTGGAGGTCTACCAGGGCAAACCGCTCTCGTACGTCACCGAGGCCGCCGCGGAACTGCTCGACGAGCTGGCCCGCACGGCCGCGTTCATGCCGGTCACCACCCGGACGCGCGAGCAGTACCGGCGCATCCAGCTGCCGTGCCCGACACCCCGGTACGCCATCTGCGCCAACGGCGGCCACCTGCTGGTCGACGGTGAGTCGGACCGCGACTGGCAGGCCGTCGTCGCGGCGCGCCTCGCCGACGAGTGCGCCTCGCTGGACGAGGTGCGGGCGCACCTGATCGCGGCGGCCGACCCGGCGTGGCTGCTGAAGGAGCGGGTCGCGGAAGACCTGTTCGCCTACCTGGTGGTGGAGCGGGCGCTGCTGCCCGACGGCTGGGTCGCCGAACTGTCCGCCTGGGCGGAGGCGCGCGGCTGGACGGTGTCCCTCCAGGGCCGGAAGGTGTACGCGGTGCCGAAGCCGCTGACGAAGAGCGCGGCGGTACGGGAGGTGGCGCGCCGCACCGGCGCCGGCACCGTCCTCGCGGCGGGTGACTCGCTGCTCGACGCGGACCTGCTGCTGGCCGCCGACCGGGCGTGGCGGCCCGGCCACGGCGAACTGGCCGACACGGACTGGCGCGCCGGACACGTGGAGGTGCTCCGGGACCGGGGCGTGGCGGCGGGCGAGGAGATCCTGCGCCGCTTCCTGTCGGCGGCGAGGACGGCGGCGGCAGCGGCGGCGTAGACGCGCGGGCGGGCCCGCAGCCGTTCGTACGACCGGGCCCGCCGCGGTGCGGGTGTCAGCCCCGTACGGACGGCCGGGCCCGCCGGGGTACGGGTGTCAGCCCCGTACGGACGACCGGGCCCGCCGCGGTACGGGTGTCAGCCGCAGCAGCCGCCGCCGCAGCACCCGCCACCGCCGCCGCCGGCGGGCCTGGCGGGTGCCGCGGCCGACGCCGTGCCGCCGACCGCGACGGTCGACAGGAGCTTCACCGTGTCGTCGTGCCCGGCCGGGCAGGCGGCGGGCGCGGAGGACTCCGCCATCGGGCGGCTCAGTTCGAACGTGTCGCCGCAGGTGCGGCAGCGGTACTCGTAGCGAGGCATACGGAAAGACTAACCACCCGCCCGCACCGGCCCACGGCCCTCACCGCCCACCGGCCCCGGCCACCGCCCTCACCGCCCACCGGCCCCGGACCCCCGCTCCTCACGGATCTGCTCCACCACCCGCGCGACCGACGCCCGCACGGCCTCCGTCTCCGTGAGGAAATGCCAGTAGTCCGGGTGCCGCCCCTCCAGACCGCCCACCGCCCGGTCCAGGCGGGCCACCGCGTCGTCCAGCGGCCCGGCGTGCCGGGGGTCCGGGGTGTGGCGGCCGTCCATGGCGAGCCGCTGCGCGTCCCGGATCGTGAAGCGCGTCCGGTCGATCTCCTGCTGCGGGTCCTTCGCCACGGCGTTCAGCCGCTGGAGCCGCTCCCCGGCGGCCGACACCGCCTCGTCCGCCGCGTTCAGCAGTGCCCGTACCGTGCTCAGCAGCGCCGTCGCGTCCGGCCACCGCTGCTCGTCCCGCGCCCGGGCCGCCTCCGCGATCTTCCCCTCCGCCTGCCGTACGGACTCCGCGGCCCGCTCGGGCACCGGCTGGAGGTCCTGCCAGCACGCCAGGCTGAACCGGCGCCGCAGCTCGCTCAGCACCGGCTCCACGGACGCGGCCCGGTTCGCGAGGGCCTGCGCCCGCGTGCGGAGCGACACGAGCCGCCGGTCGATCTCGGCGGCACGCTCCGGAAGCCGCTCGGCGTCCGCCCGTACCGCCTCCGCCTCCCGCAGCACCCGGTCGGCGCGCTGCAGGGTCTCCGCCACGCCGTGCCGGCCCGCGCCTTCGTTGAGCCTGGTCAGCTCGGGCGCGAGGGCGGCGAGGCGGGCCGCGAGGTCGTCGGCGCGCAGCCCCGCACCGCGTACGGAGTCCAGCGCGCCGCTCGCCGCGAGGAGCGCGGCACGGGCCCGCTCGACGGCCGGGGCCAGCCGCGCCAGCTGCGTCTCCGCCGTGGCCAGCAGCGGGGCGAGCCCCTCCTCGAACCGCTCCAGCTCGCCCCGCACCCGCACGAGCTCGTCCTTCGCGCGCGTCAGGTCCGTGCGGGCGCCCGTCGCCGCGGCCGGATCCAGATCGACCCGGTCCAGGTCGTAGCGGTCGACGGCCTCGATGTACGTCTGGCTGACCTCGTCGATGCGCCGCCCCAGCGCGGCGAACCCCTCCGCGGCGCGGCCCGCGGCGGGCGAACGGTCCACCGCGGCGATCGTCTCCATGGAGATCCGCAGGCCCCGCTGCGCGGTGTCCAGCTCGTAGAACGCGGCCGCGGCGGCGTCCTTCGCGGCCTGCGCGTCGGCCCGCAGGCTCTCGACGCGCCCGCCGCCGAACCAGCGCCGCGTACCGCCCCCGGCGCCGCCGCCCGCGAGCGCCCCGGCCGAGCCCAGCACCCCGGCGGCGGCCGCGACGAGCAGGGGCAGCGGCAGCAGTACCAGGGCGAGCGCGTCCGCCGCGTGCCGTCGTGCGCCGCGTGTCCCCGTCACATCCGCTCCCCGTACCGTCCGTCCGAGCTGACCCGGTTCATTCTCCCACCGGGTAGGACGAACGGGAGAGCCGATCAGTTCGCGGTACGCACCGTCACGTCGCCGTTCTCGCTGTACGCGGTCACCGCGCGGGAGCTCTTCGCGTCGTGCGGCGCGTCGGTGGTGACCTTGCCGTTGTCGGTGCCCGCGGTGACGGCGTACGGCGCCGCGGCGGCCGGCAGCTCGACCACGACGCCGCCGTTGGAGCTGTGCGCCGCGACCCTGGTGGGGGCGCCGCCCAGGGCGAGGCGGATGTCGCCGTTGTCGCTGCGGGCCGAGACGGTACGGGAGGTGGCGCCGTCCACGCGGAGGACGCCGTTGTCGGTGCCGAGGTCGAGCGGCCCGCGCGCGCCGCGCACGGTGACGTCGCCGTTGTCGGTGCGCACCGTGAGCGGCGCGGCGAAGCCGTCCGACGAGACGGTGCCGCTGTCGCCCCTGACGGTCACGGCGACACCGCGCGGGACCTTCACCTCGTACCGGGCGTCGCAGTTCTGCACGACGGCGTCGCAGGCCACCCGCAGGGTCAGCGTGCCGCCGTCCATCCGCCACGCCGCGTCGGGCCCGCTGCCCAGCATGACCCAGCCGTCGACCTGCCGCGTCACCTCGACGCCCGTCACGTCGGCGGGCACCAGGACGACGTCGCCGTCCCCGGAGTCCACGGTCAGCGCGTCCCCCCGGAACGCGAACACCTTCCGCTCCTCGGGCGCCCCCGCCGCGTCGACACCCCCGCACCCGGCGACCCCGAACAGCAGCACCCCCACCACGGCGACGGAACGGACGGTACGACGACGAGCACCCTCAGCGACCACGAGCTTCCCCCGGTACGAAACCACTACGACGCGCCCCACGCTACGTACCGCCCCCTCGCCCCCACGATCCGGCGGCCCACCGCCACGGGGGTGGGGCTAACCCCCGCAACGGTTTGCGAACCCCACCAGGGGGCCATGTACGCTGTTGCCTCACTCCACGGGTGCGTAGCTCAGGGGTAGAGCGCTGCTCTTACAAAGCAGATGTCGGCGGTTCGAAACCGTCCGCGCCCACCACCACGAAGGCCCTCGCCGATCACGGCGGGGGCCTTCGGCGTCCGGCCCATGCGGCTGACGGCCTCACGTCGGGGTGTCCTGCGCGACGTGCGTGTACACGTTCATGGTCGCGGCGCTCTGGCTGTGCCCGATGCAGTGACTCCCGAGCTCATAGCGTCACCGCTTCGAGCCAAGGTAGGTTGCGCCCCACGCCCCATGTCAGCAGTTCCGCCGCCCACATGTCCCGACTGCGCCCAGACTATGAGGACCGGCGGCCTTGTCCTCAGCGGCCGGGAGGATGACGGCGCGCGAGCCTGCCGCATGCTGTGGCGCTGCCCCGCTCGGCACGCCTGGTGGAAGTGGCGGACCGTCCGGATGACCCGTTGGAGCCCTGTCCGCACCCCCGGCTCTTCCGGTCCTGACATCCACGGCTGACATCTACGAGGGCGCACAGCCGCGTCCGCGAACCACCGGTGACCTGTAGCAGTTACACCCAGCACCGCCGCCGAACTCGATCCGCGCGCCTCCGGCTACATTCACCGGATGAGTACCCCTTTTGATGATCCGGTGAGCTGCGCGTTCTGTATGGGAGCCACCGACGTCGGCCCCTCGGGTGATGGCGTCACGTTGGAGATCTCTCGGGCCGGGGAAGAGAGCGTGCAGTTCCTCTGGGCCCACATGAGCTGTCTGGACGAGCACCTCCACAGGCACATCACCCGAGGCCCATGGCTCGACGTCTAGAAGCGTGTTCCTCCCGTGCCCGATCGAGCAGGGAATGCCGGGGAACACCGGGTGATCACGGTGCGCGGGCACGGAAGCGACCCCCGACCCGGTTGTCTGGTCCGGGGCCGTTCATCTGCGGTGGGTGTGGGGTTTGAACCCACGGTGACATCGCTGCCACGACGGTTCTCGAGAATGCTTCAGCCCTGGTTGTAGTGCGCGAACACGTGGGAGCGCTCGCGCTCTCAGCTCCAGTCAGGTCGGTGCGATGGCAGGGCCCAGCCTTGGCCGACTCGAAGGTGGGGAGGCCATGGGGCCGGTGGTCAGTCTGGGAGGGGGCCTATTCGCTTCTTGCCTGCGGCGGCAGAGGGAGCCGCTCGTGGTGGTGCCAGATCAGGTAGCGGTCTTCCCGGCGAAGTTCCGCAGAGCCCCATTCAATGCGCATGACTCCTTCAGCCATGGAGCAGGCGTAGGCCACGAGGACGAGCTGGGTGTCCTCTGAGAGCAAAGCGAGGTCGGGGTGCGCATCCGGCTCGTCCAGCTCGTCGAGACCGAGATCGAAGGCCTGCTGCATGGGTTCGGGGCCGTGCCGGCGGATCAGGTCGGCCCGGAAGCCCGTTGCCCGGCGAAGCCGTGCTGCCGTGACAGGGACGTCCTTCTTCGCGTAGCGGAAGGGATAGATCACATGGCCGCTAAGGATCATGAGCGTCCGTCCCTGCAAGCGCACCGGAGTGGCCTCAGGGAGCGAGCCGAGCCCCACTTCCAGTTCCTCGTACTGCGCGGCGTAAAGGCCGTGTCCGTATGCCTCCAGTGTCTGCGTCTGCACTCCTTCGTGCCCGCTGCGCGCTCGGGCATGGGCGCGAACCAAGCTGGCTGGGATCAATTCGATCAGTTGGTTAGCGGTGTCACCGAAGATCTTGTCGGCCCACCCCGTCACGGTCCCCATCGCGTACCGTCCTTCCCCCCTGCGGCACGTGAGTGCCGGCCAGCATTCAACGGAACCGTGCAGAGGCTGACCCGTGCAAGAGGGCGTGGGGCGTACGACGGGGCGCACGGTGCCATGGTGTCCCGGCACCGGCTGCGCCGGGTGGTGGCAAGGGGAGTGTCAGCGGCTGGCCGTACGCTGCCGCCATGCGCAGAGTAGCGATCACGCAGGAGGCCGTACTCAAGGCCATCGCGGAGTACGACCGGCTGGGCCCGGACAGGTTCTTGGAGAAGTACGGCTTCAAAAAGGCCCGATCGTATGTCGTGGTGCATGACGGGCGTCAGTACGACTCGAAGGCCATCGCCGGCGTGGCGCACCAGTGGGACCACGGCCGACCCCTCAAGCCTGACGAGTTCAGCGGAGGCAGAGAGCACGCCGTGGCGTGGCTGGAGCAGGCAGGGTTCCAGGTCAAAGCCGTCAACAATCCTGACTGGGCCAGGGACGAGATCATCCTCGCCTGCCAGCTTGTGATGGAGAACGGCTGGAAAGGGCTGGACGCTCAGGACGCCAGGGTGGTGGAGCTGTCACGCCTGCTGCAACTCCTCCCCATCCATGCTGAGACGGAACGCAACGAAAAGTTCCGCAATCCGAACGGAGTGGCGCGCAAGACGTTCGACATCGCCACGCGGCATCCGGACTACCAGGGCAAGCCCACCAATGGCAGTGCCCTCGACCGCGCGGTGCTGATGGAGTTCCTTGCCCGGCCTGACGAAATGACCGCGGCTGCACGGCTCATTCGCCAGGGCATCACGGCCGGCGAGCTGCAGAGCCTCCCGCTCACCGAGGACGAGGCGTTCGGTGACGACTACAGCGCCCCCGAAGGGCGGCTCCTCATGCGGCGGCACCAGGCCCGCGAGCGCAGCAAGAGCCTGCGCAAGAAAAAGATCGCGTCCGTACTCAAGCGTGGCGGACGGCTGGAGTGCGAAGCCTGCGGGTTCGACTTCGAGCGGGTCTACGGCGACCGCGGTGCCGGGTATATCGAGTGCCATCATGTGGTGCCGCTGCACGAAGCGGGCGAAGGGCAGACCAGACTCCGCGATCTCGCTCTCATATGTGCCAACTGCCACCGCATGATCCATCGACGCGCTCCATGGCCGACTCCGGCGGAGCTGCGGGCCTCAATAGAGCAGAAGCAAGCAGCCGACAAGCGTGCAGCGGAATCCTTGGCGCGGCAGCGCACGGCGGCTGATGTCCAGGTCCCAGTGCCCGTGACGGACCTCCGCTGCTGACACGGACGTCGGCTCACGGCGGCAGCCCAGAAGAGCGCGGCCGCTCTCCGCGGACGAGTTCACCGCGCGGTGGCGGTGGGGCTGGGCGTGGGGATTCGCGGGTGGCAGGATCGCGGTGTGAACTGGGGGACTTGGAGTGAGCGGTTGAGCGTCGCGCTCGACTGGGTCGGGCTGGGTGTGTCCGGGATGATGCTTTTCTGGGCCGTCCAGGATTACCGGGACGGCGGGTCCGTGCGGTGGGTGGGTCTCGGGGGCGTGCTCGTGCTCGTCGGCCTGTGGGTCGTGGGGCGCGGGATCGTGCGGCGGCGGCGCGGGGACCGCGCCGGTTCGCCTTAGGGGGACGCCCGCGTGGAGTTCTGGTCCCGTACGGCGCCGTCTTCGGGTTCGTGCCCGCCCGGGCGCGGGCGCGTATGACGACCCGGCCCGGCGTCAGGCCGCCGGGGAGCGGTGATAGGCGCTGCCGTCCCTCGTACGCGTCAGGTGCCCCGACGTGACCAGGTAGCGGCGCAGCGCCGAGCAGTCCTCGTGGACCGTCCGCAGCGCCTCGTTGACCTCGGGCTCCGTATAGGTGCGCCGCTGCTCGAACAGGGTCTGCGCCAGGTGCGCGAGGAGCTGCTCGCGACGGGCCTGCTTGCGAGGGATGGCCGTCAGGCGGCCGGCGCCGTCGAAGAGGGCGGACACGCTGTGCGATGTGGGGTGCTCGGACATGCCCGGCAGCCTCGCAGTCACGCGTCCGCCCCGCAACGGGATTACGGCGACGCCCCGTTGCCCCCGCTCACAGCGTCCAGAACGGGCCCGACACCGAGCGGTGCAGCAGCCGCACGGGCCGGTGGTCGGGGGTCCTGGCGCGGACCATGAACCGCAGATGACGTCCCGCGCCCACATCCGCCGTGGACGTGAACTGGTGCCCGCCCGCCCCGTACGCCCGGATCGGCAGGTACAGGGAGCGGTCGCCGCCGTTCTTGTCCGTCGTGTAGAAGCAGCCCTCGATCACCGTGTCGGCCGGCGTGTCGTCGCCGAACAGCAGGTGCACGACGGTGTGGTGCCGGACCGGACCGACCAGCAGTATCGCGGTGCGGAACGACAGCCCCGCCCAGTTGCCGGACGCGAGCTCCATGTCGGCGGCGTTGGACTCGTTCAGCAGGTTCGGCACGGGGTCCTCCTCGGGCGGTACGGGTGCCGTGTGGCCGCTGGCGCGGTTCACGATGCCGGGGAAAACGACTTTCCGGAACTGGTCCACCCGCGCGTCCCCCGGGCACGCGGTGCCCCCCGACGACCAGGCGGAGTGCAGCCGGTGGTAGCCGTAGCCGGGGTCGTCGTGGGTGCGGCAGATCCGCAGCGGCAGTCCGTGGTGCTGGTGCAGCCACACACCGACCCGGATCAGCTGCTCGATCTGCTTGTCCGTCCACGGGTCGGTGTGCTTCAGATTCGACGCCGTCTCGATCGACACCGCACCGGTGCCGTCGGGGCGCCTGTTGGCGGCGTAGTTGGAGTCGGCTCGGGTCTCCGTGCCGATGTACTGCGCGAGGTCGCCCTCGTAGCCGAGTCCGAAGTGGGACTCGAGCGAGCTGGACTTCCAGTACTCATAGAGCCGTTGCGCGGTCCATGGCGCGGCCAGGCTGTGGACGATGAACTGCGTGGGCCTGATAGCGGGTTGCTGATCGCTCTCTGGCTGGAGCTCCATCTTCCTGGCGAACGGGCACCAGGCCATCAGGGTGCCTCCTTCTGATTCGAGTGCCACTTCCGGGGGATGCCGATATGGACGCGCTCACCTGTACTGTCGAGGGCTGCAGCCGTCCTGTCCGCGTGCGTTCGCGTGGTTGGTGCGCGATGCACTACGGGCGATGGCAGCGCCATGGGGATCCGGGCCCCGCGGCCGCGTATCGCGTGCATGACGGCGCGGCGACGGAGGCCCGCCGATGCGAGTTCCCGGGATGTACGCGGAAGTACATCAGCAAAGGGCTCTGCGCGAGCCACAACTGGCAGCGCAATGTGGGGCGTGAGCTGACCGCGCTGCCGGACCGCCGGTCCGTCAAACCACATGACCGGAACGCGCGGGGCGAGAAGCAGTGCCGCACCTGTCTCCTTTGGCTCGACCCCGACAGCTTCAACCGGAACGCCGCCGCCAAGGACGGGTTGCAGGGAAACCGCCGAAGCTGCGGACGGGACGCGCAGCGGAAGGCGCTGTACCGGCTGCCGCCTCAACGCTACGCGGACATGCTGGCGCGCCAGGGGGGTGTGTGCGCCATCTGCAAGCAGGCCGAGAGCGACGGGAGCGCCCTCTCCGTGGACCACGACCACGGCTGTTGTCCTGGTTCCCGCGTCTGCGGCGACTGCGTCCGCGGTCTGGTGTGCCGTGCCTGCAACCAGGGACTTGGCAGATTCCGTGACGATCCGGGACTTCTGCGCGCCGCAGCGGCCTACCTTGAACGGCACGCATCCCGGTAATCGTGCCGGCCGGATCGCCGGCCGGCCTTCCGACTTCGGCTGCGACTCCCTGCGCGCAGCCCCCGGATACCAGGCCATGCGTCTCCTCCTCGGGGCGGGCGAGAGGTGCCTCATGGGCTGTGCGGTGGGGGGTGCGGCACCTGACAGTGAGTTGCCCGGTGCGGGCCGTGGTCACTCGGCGCGGCGTGCAGTTGCCAAAGGGGAATGAACGTGCGCGGTTCGTTGGCATGGAGGGCGCGCGGGAGGCGGGTGACCGGGGCGCGGGCGGCGGTGGGGGCGCCGCCGCTGTCCGTGCGGGTGGCCGCGCGTCGCGGTGGCCTGGGGTGCCGTGCCCGTGCGGGGCGTTCCGGGCGCACCTAGACTGACGGGTGCCCGTAATGCACGTACTGCCCGAAACGCCCCCCCCGCGGGGCCATGAAGGGAGCGACCCCATGTCGAAGCGCGGCAACAAGCGGCGGGCCCGTAAGGGCAAGAAGGCCAACCACGGCAAGCGGCCCAACGCCTGAGCGGGCGATGAGGCGGGCCGGTACGGCACGTGCGTACGTACGCACGTGCCGTACGCGCCGGGGCGGCCCCGCGCCTCACTCCGGCCCGTGTGCCGGCTGCGCCGCGTCCACCGCGTCCAGGGCCAGGGCCCACGGGAAGCCGGACGGCCAGTCCTGCCCCGGCGGGTCGGGGACGTAGCCGCCCTCCCCGTACAGCACCGTCACGCCCGCCGCCCGCAGCGTCTCCACCGACCGGTCGAACTGCGGGTGGCGTACGTACGCCGCGTTCGCGCACGGCATCGCGACGATCGGGAGGCCCTTGCCGATCGCCTCCGCCGCCACGCCCACCACGAACGCGCCGGTGATGCCGAGCGCCCAGGAGTTGACCGTGTTAAACGTCGCCGGGGCGAACAGCACCGCGTCGGCGGGCGGCCAGACATCCGGATCGCCCGGCCGCTTGTACGCGAAGCGCACCGGGTGCCCGGTGAGCGCCGCCAGCCCGTCGAGACTCGGCTCCAGCCACTGGGCGGCGCTCGGCGTCAGCCCCAGGCAGACGTCCCAGCCCCGCGCCTGCGCGTCCTCGATCACGCTCGCCACCTCGAACACCGGCGGGGCGGCCGAGCAGAACAGATACAGAGTCCTCGCCTTGATCATGGAGTTCATCTGATCACATGCCGGACGGGTGCATCCTGGCAGTGAGCGAAGTGATGGTCCGCCCGAGAGCCGTGAGGTCCGGTATGTGCCGCAGTATCAAGACCCTCCGTCCGCCCGTGCTGCCCGAGGAGGCCACCGAGGACGACATCCACGCCGCCGCGCTCCAGTACGTGCGCAAGGTCTCCGGGTTCCGCGCGCCCGCCGCGCACAACCGCGAGGTCTTCGAACGCGCCGTCGCCGAGGTCGCGGACGCCACGCGCCGGCTGCTCGACGGGCTCGAAGTGCGCGGCTCCGGCACGGCCAGGCGGTCCGGCGGCGGGCGGCCGGACGCCGTGCCCGCCGCCGTGGGGAGCGGCGACGCCGCCTAGAGCGCGCCGCCGCTACGAGGCCGGCGCGGGGGCCTGTGCCTGCTCGGGGCCCGGGCGCCGCACGACGTACGCGGCGATGCTCCCCGCCAGGAACAGCGCCAGCACCGACACCGCCGCGCTCAGCCAGGTCGCGCCCAGCCACTGGCCGCCGAAGTAGCCGACGCCCACGCTGTACGAGGCCCACGCCACCCCGGCCAGTACCGACCACGGCACGAACTCCCGTGCCCGGCGCCGCGCCGCACCCGCGCCCAGCGACACCACGGACCGTCCGGCCGGGGCGAACCGGGCGATGACCACCAGGGCGCCGCCGCCGCGCCGCAGGGCCGTGCCGAGACGTTCCTGCGCCGTGGTGAGGCGCCGGGAGCGAGCGATGGCCCGGTCGAGGCGGGGCCCGCCGCGCCAGGCGAGGCGGTACGCGACGAGGTCGCCGATCACCGAGGCGGTGGCCGCGCACGCGGCGAGGGCGATGAGCGAGATCCCGCCAGGCGCCGCCGTCGCGGTCGCGGCGGTCGCCGCCGTCGCGGCCGAGATCAGCAGGACGCCGCTCGGCAGGACGGGGAGGAACACGTCCAGCACCACGGAGACGGCCACCGCGGCATAGACCCATGGGCTACCGGCCAGCCACCGCACGCTCTCCAGCACCTTGACTCCCCACCTCCACCCCCGAGAACGCGCAACAGCGTACGCCTTACGCGTCATCGCGCGTGCACGAAGGGCAGCGGAGGACCGACGCGTACCGGCCGCCGGGCGGCGAGATCCCTCCCTGGATCCCGCCGTCGTCGTCCTTCCCCCCGGGGGTCCCCGCCGTCTCGCCGCCGCCGGTCGCCCTCCCGCCTGTGGCGAGCCCCTCAAGCTAGGCTCCATCTAGGTAGACTGACCTACCCAATAACGGAGAGGTGGGCGATGAGCGAGACCGGTACGGCCGCGCCGCGGCCCGGCAGGCGGCGGGGTGCCGCCCGGGAGCGGCTGCTCGCCGCCGCGGCGCGCCGCTTCTACGCGGACGGCGTCGCGGCGACGGGGATCGACACGATCACCGCCGAGGCGGGCGTCGCGAAGATGAGCCTCTACAACAACTTCGCGTCCAAGGCCGACCTGGTGCGCGCCTACCTCGACGCGCGCCACGAGGAGTGGCTCGACCTGTACCGGCGGCGGCTCCAGGAGGCACGGGCCCGCCGGGAGGGCGGACGCCAGGACGGCGGCGGGGCGCCCGACGGCCGGGACGGGGCGCCCGACTCGCGCGACGGAGTGTCTGAGGGCCGCGACCGGGCGCCGGACGGCCGCGAGGAGGCGCCGGACGGGGCGCCGGACAGGCAGGACCGGGTGTCGGACGGGCGGGACCGGGTGTCGGACGGGCGGGACGGGGTGCTGGCGGTCTTCGACGCCTACGCCGACCACGCGGCCCTCGCCTACGAGCACGGCTTCCGCGGCTGCGGCCTGCTGAACGCCGCCGCCGAGCTGCCGGCCGGCGACGAGGGCCGGGCCGTGGTGCGCCGCCACAAGGAGGAGGTCGAGGAACTGCTCGCCGGGCACCTCCGGGAGCTGCTGCCCGGCCGCCAGGAGGAGGCGCGGAGGGTGGCCGAGCACCTGTCGTTCCTGCTGGAGGGCGCGATGGCCCGTGCCGGGCTCGAAGGCGCCGGTACGCGGCTGGACCACGCGCGGGCGATGGCGGCCGACCTGCTGGACCGGCTGTGACGGGCCCCGCCGGGCACGGGCGCGGCGGCACCGCGTCGGGCGCGGGCGTGGGCGCGGTGTGCGTGCTGCTGGCCTCGGTGCTGTGGGGCACCACGGGCACCGCGGCGACGTTCGCCCCGTCGGTGGGCCCGCTGGCGATCGGTGCCGTCGCGATGGGCCTGGGCGGGCTGCTCCAGGCGCTGGTCGCGGCGCCCCGCATCCGCCGGGAGGTCCCGCTGCTGCGGGCGCGGAGGGGGACGGTACTGCTCGGGGCGCTGTCGGTGGGCGCCTACCCCCTGGCGTTCTACAGCTCCATGCACCTGGCGGGCGTCGCGGTCGGCACGGTCGTGTCGATCGGCGCCGCCCCGCTCGCCTCCGCCCTGATCGAGCGGGTCGTCGACGGGCGCCGCCTCACGCGCCGCTGGACGGCCGGCGCCGCTCTGGGGCTTTCCGGCACGGTGCTGCTGTGCGCCGCCGAAGCAGCGGGCGCCCACTCGGGGGCCGGGGGGCGCTCGGCGGCGCAGACGGTGCTCGGCGTGGGGCTGGGCCTGGTCGCGGCGGTCACCTACGCCCTGTACTCCTGGGCGGCCCACCGCCTGATCAGCCGAGGCGTCGGCTCGGGCGCGGCCATGGGGGCGGTGTTCGGGCTGGGCGGGCTGCTGCTGATGCCGGTGCTGCTGGCGACCGGGGCGCCGCTGCTCGACTCCGGGTCGAACGCGGCGGTGGGGCTCTACATGGCGGTGGTGCCGATGTTCACCGGTTACATGCTGTTCGGCTGGGGGCTGGCGCGCGTCCCGGCGAGCACCGCGACCACGCTCTCGCTGCTGGAGCCCGCCGTCGCGGCCGTGCTGGCCGTCCTGGTCGTCGGTGAACGGCTGCCGCTGCTCGGATGGGCGGGCATCGCCCTGGTCGTCTGCTGCCTGGCGGTGCTGACCGTGCCGACCGGCACCCGCACCCGGCCGCGTACCAGGGTCCGTGCCCGGTTCGGGACCGGGGCCCACGCGCCCGCGGGACGCCGGACCGTCCGTACGGACCCGGCCCCGTCCGCGCAGGAGGACGCCGTCGCGCCGTAACGGCCGCCGCACCGGGGGTTGTCCGCGCACCCAGGCGTCCACGCGCCCGAGCGGCGACGCGCCCGAGTGGCGGCGCGCCCGGACGCCGCGGCCCCGGCGGATGACCGCCGCGGGGCCGGGCCTCCGGGCGCGCGCGACGGGAACGTCAGGCCGCCACCGTCGTGCGCTGCCGCGCGTCCTCCCGGCGGCCGGCGCCGAACAGGGTGTCCAGGGCGAGCGCGCCGGGGCCGGTGAAGACCAGCAGGAACAGCGCCCAGCAGAACAGCGCCGCCGTCTCGCCGCCGTTCTCCATCGGGAGCAGGCCGGACGGCTGGTGCGCCGTGAAGTACGCGTACGCCATGGCACCCGACGAGACAAAGGCGGCGGCGCGGGTGCCCAGGCCGACGAGGATCAGCGCGCCGCCGACCAGCTCGATCACCGCCGCGTACCAGTACGGCCAGGTGCCGGACGGGACCGTGGCGCCCGAGCCGTCCGCGCCGCCGAGGACGCCGAACAGCTTCGCGGCGCCGTGGCAGAGGAACAGCAGGCCGATGACGACCCGGAACAGCGCCAGCGCGTACGGCTGGGCTTGCTGGAGACGGCTGGTGATCGAGGACATGGGGGGCTCCTTCGGCTGGGGACTGAACCGATGCGCCCCACGTTAGGCACCCCTAAGCATTACTTGCAAGTTCAATATTCAGGTGTGTGGAGACATTCGGCCAGCGGTGGCCGGTGGCCGGAAATCACCCCCAGGCGCCCGCCCAGCTCACCCCCAGACCCGCTCGTGGTCCGTCACCAGCCGCCCGTCCCGGCGGGCCCGCTCCAGCTCCAACCGCGCCGAACGCCCGTCGAGCGTCAGCGTCATCAGGTGGTTGCCGAACCACGGCCCGCCCGTGCGCGACCAGCCGGACTCCGCCGCGCCGACCCGCCCGTGCCGGGCCAGCGCCCGCCCCAGCCACCGCCCCGCGCGGCTCCAGCCGAACCGGAAGCCCAGCCTCAGCGCGTACGGGATGCGCTGGTGGATCGGCGAGCACGTCAGCTGCAGCACCCGCGCCGCCGTGCCGGGCAGCTCCGGCTCGGCCGCGTACGCGTGGTGCACGTCGCCCGACAGGACCGCCACCGTCGCCGGGGCGTCCGGCCCCCCGGCCGCCTCCGTCAGCAGCCCCGTCAACCAGGCGTACGACTCCGGGAACGCCGCCCAGTGCTCCAGGTCCGACCTGCGGCGCAGCCACTCGCCCCGCCGCGCCCAGCGCTCGCCCCGCTCGCCCCGGCACAGCGCGGCGTTCCACCGTTCGGCGTCGTGGATCAGCGGCGGCAGCAGCCACGGCAGGGAGCTGCCGAGCAGCAGGTGGTCCCGGTCGGCGCGGCCCTCCAGCACCTGATCGGCCACCCAGCGGGCGTCCTCCTCGCCGAGCATGGCCCGCTTCTGCTCGTCGAGCACGCGCCCCGCCCGCGTGTCGACCATCACGAGCCGGGTGCGGCCGAAGTCCCGCCGGTAGCTCCACCGGATGCGCGCGGGGTCGGCGTCCGCCTCGGCCGCGAACCTGCGGAGCGCCGCCGTACCGTCCGGGACCGCGCGCACCCGCGCGTACAGCGGGTCGACGGCCAGTTCGGCGGGGGAGAGGTTTCCCAGATGCTGGTGGACCCAGTACGACATGAGGCCGCTCAGCAGCCGCTCCCGCCACCAGGGCCGCCCGCGCATCCCGGCCAGCCACTCGGCGCTGGTGTTCCAGTCGTCGATCACGTCGTGGTCGTCGAAGATCATCAGGCTGGGCACGGTCGAGAGCAGCCAGCGGACCTCGGGGTCGAGCCAGGACTCGTGGTAGAGCCGGGTGTACTCCTCGTAGTCCGCGACCTGTTCGCCCGGCGGCTCGGCCAGGTTCCGACGTCCGGCCAGCCACTGCCTCGTCGCGTCGGACGGCATGTCCGCGTACACCTGGTCGCCGAGGAGGAGCAGCACGTCGGGGCGTACGGCCTCCGGGTCGGCGGCCAGCCGCGCGGCGAGCGCCCCCAGCGCGTCGGGCCCGGCGGGACGGCGGCCGACCGCGCCCGTCGCGGCCCAGCGGCACGACCCGAACGTGACCCGCAGCGGCCGGTCCGGCGCGGCGCCCGGCGTGGTCAGCGTGCTCGGCGGGAACGGCGAGTCCGGCAGCGGCCACACGCGCTGCCCGTCGAGCAGCACCTCGTACGGGGTGGTGGTGCCGGGCGTCAGCCCCGTGACCGGCACCAGGGCGTAGTGGTGCCCCGCGATCCGGAACGTACGGGCGCTCCCGCCGGCGCCGTCGGCGCACCGCACCTCGGCGGTGCCGGGACCGTCGGCCTCGACCCACACGGTCGCCGCCGGGCGGTACGCGATCCCGCTCGCGTCCGGCCACTCCACGTACCTCAGCAGCGGCCCCAGCCGCAGTCCGGCAGCCATGTCCGGCCTCCCCTCCGTCACCCCGCCCGTACGGTACGGGAACGGGCCGGACACCGGTGACGGAGGGCGCCCCAACTGGGCGAACTGCCAGGCGTTTTGGTCAGACAGTGCCCGTCTTGACGCTCGCGACGAACGCGGCGAAGGCACGGGCGGTGACGCGCAGGTGGGGTCGGGTCGGGTTCTTGGAGTCGCGGAGGGGGACCACGCCGTGCGAGGCGGCGAGGTCGGCGGCGATCTCAACGCACTGGCCGCCGTTGTCGCTGTAGGAGGACTTGTACCAGTGGGGGGATTCGGTCGTCACGGGGTGCCCTTTCGTCGATGGATCGGGACTGCTTGCCGTGCGGCCCGCGCCCTTGCCGCGTTGCGACGCGCGGCGGCAAGGGCTGGTCGGGTCAGACCGTGCCGAACTCTCCGGCCTTGACGCCCGCCACGAACGAGACGAACGCGCTGGCCGGGACGGTCAGGGAGGGGCCGGTGGGGTTCTTGGAGTCGCGGACGGGGACCACGCCGTGCGAGGCGGCGAGGTTGGCCGCGATCTCGATGCAGGCGCCCCCGTTCTCGCTGTAGGAGGACTTGAACCAGTGGGGGGTTGCGGTCGTGGTCGTCACGGGGTGCCCTTTCGTGCCTGTTTGATCATGGCCACGGATGCTGCCTGCGACAGCGCTTCAGCCTGCAGTTGATGGTAGGCCGTCAGAAGGGGCAACACCGAGGTGCTTTCTCGCTCAAGGAAGCCCCGCTGTGCGGATTCGGCGTACGACACGAGCGAGCGATCCGGCATCGTCAATACGTAGAGCGGCAGGCTGAGCGGGCGCCGGTGTCCCATGGTGAACGGGGCGACTTGCAGGACGGTGTTCGGCAGCTCGGCAAACTCGATCAGCCGGTCAAACTGCGCCTCCATGACCGCTGGTTCTCCGACAGGTCGGCGGATGCAGCTCTCGTCCAACACCACAAAGACCATCGGTGGCGGCGTTCGGGCCAGCGTTGCCTGTCGCTCCGTGACGAGCGAGTTCCGCTCCTCCGCCTGGCCGGGCGTGATCGCCCCTCTCCGGAGGGAGCTTTCCGTCAGCACTGCGGCGTACTCCGCGGTTTGGAGGAGTCCGGGGATAACGCCTACCTCGTACAGTCGGATCTCCGCCGCGCGACCTTCATGCTCAATGAACTCTGGAAAGCCCTCCAGCAGCGAACCGTGCCGCATCTCGCGCCACTCCCGCTCGAACGTGTCGCCCGCGCCCAGCGCGGCGTCAGCTCGGCGAGCGAGGCGCAAGGTTGGCATCTTGCGGCCGGTTTCTATGGACGAGAGGTGTGTGCTGGAGTAGCCCATCTCGGCGCCCAACTCATCCTGTGTCCAGCCGCGTTCGACGCGCAGCCTGCGCAAACGTGCCCCGAACGCGGCCTGCGGCGAGCTGTCCGGGTCCAACTCCTTGATGTTCAACGGCCTAACACCGACTTTCCGTCCTTCCCCGACACGTTGAAGCGGTTACGACTCTAGGTCACGCTGGCAGCCCTTGGTAGTGGTGTGACTACACAGAGGAGTTACCGTGCCCGGAGAAACCGTACAGCCGGTGCCGCAGGGCCCCGTGCCCGTTCCGATGACCGGCACCCTCGTGGTGGACACCAGTCGTGGTGACCGGGTCGGGGAGTTCCGGGGGGTGGCCGGCCCGTACTGGGCGTTGCGGCCGGTCTGCGGCGGGGCGGAGTGGGAGGCCGAGCCCGAGGCGGTGCGGCGGGCGACCCGGGAGGAGCGCCTGCACGCGGAGATCGAGCGGTGGAACGCCCGGAGCCGGGGCGAGGTGCTGTGACCCGTACGCGCCCGTTCCCCTTCTCGCCGTCAGGAAGTACCCATGCTCCAGTGCACCGCCGTCACGTCCGTCACCTCATCGCGGGGGGAGGTCGGTTACCCGTTGTGCGAGTTGGGCGCGGGGCACGAGGGGGAGCACGCGCAGTACTGCTGGGACGACGACGCGACAGGCGGGGCGGTCTGGTTCCGGTGGGGTGCGCGCGCCGGGCACTTCGCCGTACTGCCCTGGTGCGAGGCGGCGGGAGGCGAGTACGGGGACGCGTGCATGTTGTTCCTGGACCATCCGGCCGCGCACTCGTGGGACGTCACGGACCCGACGCTGGAGGCCGTACGGGAGGATCTGGAGCGGCGGTTCCCGGAGCTGATCCGGCAGCCGAGGCCGGAGTCGTAGGGGGAATGGTGGGGTCGGGGGCGATCCGTCTCCGCCCCACTGTCGGCGGGGATGTTCCCCCCGTGGCCTGGCCGCGAGCCGGCCACGCGCCGCGTGTGGGGGGGGATGGCGGCGAACACGCCGGCTTGGCGCATGTGCCGCTGCCCGGGAGGCGGTGAGAGGCGCCTCGCCGGTCGTGTCGCGGCCGTTCGGTCGGCGGGCCTTGAGGTGTCCGCCGGTCGCCAGGGTCGCTCGGCCGGGACGGGTCGGGGCGGAGCGCGGGCCGGCGAGCGAGCATGTGTTGGCGCATGGCGGGGCAGAGGCCGCTCATGCCGCTGAGAGAGGTGTCGTCGGCCGTCATCCGGGCGACGGCACCGAGCCGGTGGACGAGCCGTTGCCGGGCGGTCGCGGTTCCCCACGTCCAGTCCCGGTGCGGAATGCGGGCCAGGTGGGCGGTGCTCTCGCGGCGTGCCCGCTCGACCGGCGCGTCGCTGCGGAGCAGCCGGCCGGCTGGCCGGCTCGATCGCGGCGGGTGTCGGTCCCTCAGCGGTCGCGGCCCGTTCCCGCCTGTGGGGCCGGGCGGGTGAGGCGGGTGAGTGTGACCCCGTTGGGGAAGGCGGTGCGCTCGGCGACGTCGAAGACGGTGGGGTCGAAGACGCCGTCGACCAGCGGGATCCCGGCGCCGGACACGACCGGATAGGTCTTGATCAGCAACTCGTCGATCTCGGGCAGCAGGGCGCCCGCCAGCCGGCCGCCTCCGCAGAGCCAGATGTCCAGGCCGCTGCCCGCCTCCGCCTTGAGCCGGCGCACGAGGGCGAGCGGGTCGCCCGGCGCGACGGTGACGGCCGGGTCGGTGTCCGGTGCGAGGGTGCTGGACACGACGTACTGGCGCAGGTGCGCGTACGGGCTGGTGACCCCGTGGTCGAGGGAGAGGCGATAGGTGCCGAGGCCCATGACGACCGTGTCGAAGCGCCGGTTGGGGGCTTCGGCGACGTCGGCGGCAGCGCGGTAGGCGGTCGGGACGGTCTCCGGGTACAGGGAGTTGACCCAGGCGGCGTACGTGGCGGCCTGCTGCTCGTCGCCCTGCGGGAAGAAGCCGAATTCGCCGTCGGGTCCGGCGATGCGGCCGTCGAGCGAGACGGCGATGTAGTACACGAGCTTGCGCAACTGTGACCCCCAGCGAAGTACTGCGTTTGAAGTGCTTTGAACGTAGTACTGCGGCTGGAGTGGTGTCAACGGTGGGCCGGATCGACCGCCGGCGCGCGGCCCTCTCCGGACGGGAGGGGCCTCTTCTCCGGGCCGGACGGACCTCTCCCGGTGAGGCGTAGGGTCAGTCCCGCCGCCAGGGGCGGAGCTTCTCGGGGTTGAGTACGGCCCAGATGTGCCGGATCCGGTCGTCCGCGATGTCGAACGCGTAGACCGCCAGGAGGGCGTCGTCCAGGTGGGCGGCCAGGCCGGGCTGGCCGTTGACGGTGCACTCCCGGAACGTCAGCCGGTCCGGGAGCGCCCGGCCGGCGAGGAAGCCGGCGACCTGCTCGGCGCCCTCGACCGGATGGGCCAGCGCCGTGACCAGACCGCCGCCGTCGCCGACGGCGGTGGCATCCGGGTCGAGCAGCCCGATGAGGGCCTTGATGTCCCTGGCCTGCCAGGCCAGCTTGAACTCCCGCACCACGCGGGCGCGTTCGGCCGTGGGGGAGAGGGGCGCCCGAGCGGCGTCGACGCGGCGGCGCGCCGAGGTGGCGAGCTGACGGCAGGCGGCGGGGGTACGGCCGACGATGTCGGCGACTTCGGCGAAGGGGTAGCGGAAGACGTCGTGGAGGACGAACGCGACGCGCTCCGCCGGGGTCATCGCCTCCAGGACGACGAGGAACGCCATGCTGACCGACTCGTCGAGCGTGACGTGGTCGGCCGGGTCGGCGGTGCTGTCATCCAGGGCGCCGGCGGTCCACTCGGCACGCGAGGGCAGCGGCTCCGGGACCCACTCGCCCACGTACTGCTCCCGCCGCGCCCGCGCCGAACGCAGCACGTCGAGGCAGACGCGGCCCGCGACCTTGGTCAGCCACGCGGCGGGTGAGGCGACGGCCTCCTGCTGCGGCCGGGTCATCGCGTACCAGCGGGCGTACGTCTCCTGCACGACGTCCTCGGCCTCCGCGAGGGAGCCGAGCATGCGGTAGGCGAGGTTGATCAGCCGGCGGCGTTCACCCGTCAGCACGCCCGCCACCGGGTCGAGTCGGCCGTCCTGCGTCGCGGTCGGGCTGAGCGTCATGGTCGTACGGCTCCCTCGGTCGGATGGTCCCTCACCACCATGACGGGGCGGCGCCCCGGAATGTGAGGCCGGCGGCCCCGCCTGACATTCCGCCGGGCCGTCTCGTCGTATCGGCGTACGGGTCAACGGCACACGGAAGCGGACGGAGACGCGGTCTCCGTCGCCGCGGTGCCCAGAGCGGGCCGCGGCCTGATCTTCCCCTGCCGCAGCACACCACGGCACCCCATTGAAGGAGTACGCGATGACCAGCCACGAGACCGAGCTCCGGGCGCTTCTGGCGAGCCGCGCCGAGGCCCAGCAGACCAAGGACATCGACCGGCTGATGTCCTTCTACGCCCCGGACGCCGTCTACTACGACGTGGTGCCCCCGCTGCGGTTCACCGGGACCGACGAGATCCGGCGCAACTTCCTGCGCTGGTTCGACGGGTACGCCGGGCAGATCAGCCTGGACACGCACGAGCAGACCCTCGTGACCAACGGCGACACGGCGTTCGCGCACATGCTCCACCTGGACTCGGGGGAGCGCAAGGGCGGCATGCAGGCCGCGATATGGGTGCGGGAGACGGTCTGCCTGCGGCGGACGAACGGCACCTGGTCGATCACGCACGAGCACATCTCGATCCCGATCGACCCGGTGACCATGACGGTCTGGCTCCCGACGGACAAGGACCAGGCCGCCCCGGCGTGACCCGCCCGTCCGGGCCGCCGTCGGTCCGGCACGGACACCGACGTGGGGCGGGACGCTCGAAGGCGACCCGCCCGTGGAATCCACAGTGAGGAGCATCCAGATGGTCACCAGCGGTACGGAATCACCTGTCACGGGCCGGGGCGAGGGGAAGCGCCCGCGCGGGCGGGCGAGGCTCATGCGCTTCGGAGCGGGAGCGCTCGCCGCCGTCGCGGTCGGGGTGTGGGCCGTCGGCAGCGCGAACGCCGGACCGGCGAAGGGGCGCGTCGAGATCCTGGAACTGAAGGTCCAGAACGACCAGTACACGGCCGCGGACCTCGGCCCGGCGGGACCGAGCCTGGGCGACATGGACGTGTACTCCGGCACGGCCGTCAAGGACGGTCGCAGCGTCGGACGCGGGGGCGGGTCGTGCCAGGTCGTCCACATGAAGGGCGACGAGGTCACGTCGCAGTGCGTGATCACGATGGAGGTCGCGGAGGGCTCGGTGACGATGCAGTCCCTGTGGACGAAGGGAGCGCCCACCCTCGACATGGCCGTCACCGGCGGCACGGGCGCCTACCGCAACGCGCGCGGCATCGCCCGCTTCTGGGACATCGCGACCCCGAACGAGCGCGCGCGGCTGGAGATCACCCGCTGAACGCCCTGCCGCGCCCCCTGGCTGCGGGGGCGGGGGCGCGGCGGGGCGCCGCCTCAGCGGGGCGCCGACGCCTGGCCGCACCCCTGCCGCGGGGCGGCGCCGACGGTGCTTCTTCGTGCGACGTTCGGTCCCTGAGGGGTGGGGGTTGGGGCGCTTGTCCCCTTTGTCGAATTCGGTGAAAGTGGCAAGGAACGGGCCCGTGGGCCCCTAGAGTTGCAGGTCAAGAAGAGTGCTCCCCGCGCCAGCGGGGATGGTCCCCAGTTCGCCTTCACGTAGGCGAACCGCCGGTGGTGCTCCCCGCGCCAGCGGGGATGGTCCTCACCAGCGCCACGTCACTGACGAAGGCCATCGGTGCTCCCCGCGCCAGCGGGGATGGTCCCACAGTGCCCCCGGCCGTACGACGAGTGCTCCCGGCGTCAGCGGGGATGGCCCCCACGGCTACCCGCCCTACCCCTACATCGCCGTGTGCTCCCCGCAGCCCGCGGGGATGGGCCCTCCGGCTTGCCGCGTGCGGGTGTCGAGTTCAGTACTGGCCGTCGAGGGCGGAGGCGGATTCCGCGCGGAAGCACGCCGAGACGACCTTGAAGTGGAGCATGGTCTGGGCGCCTCCATCCTTGTACGCGGTGACGTGCAGGGTGAACTGCTCGTTCCGGTTCTCGGCGTAGATCTCGGGGTCCTGGTTCTCGCTGGGGGCTTTGCCGTCCTTGGTGATCTTCCAGCCGTTCTCGTCGAGCGCCTTGCGCAGATTCCGCATGCCGGTGTCGACCTGGTCGTCGGTCAGCCCGTACACCGACCAGGGATGCGACGTCGAGAACAGGTCGTCGCCGTACTCGTAGCAGCGGGAGACCCCCGGACCGGGCTCGGTCACCTTGCCCTTGACCCCGGTCATCGCGAGCAGGCGGCTGGAGACGCCCCTCGCCTTCGTCCGTGCCTGGTCGGGGTCCATCCGCACCGGCGTGTAGCCGAGCCGTTCCGTACTCGAACACCCCGCAGTCAGCGCCGACAGCGACGCGACGGCGACCACGAGAGCCAGGGCCCTGACACCGGAGACCGCCCGGCGTCCGACCGCGCTTCCCCTGCCGACCCGTTGCCCCAAGCTGTACTGCTTGGCGGCTTCGGTCTTGAGGTCGTTCCGCTCGGCCCGCGACATCGGTGCCCCTCCACGGTGAGTCTGTCCTACGGCCCGCCAGGGCTCCCGCAGTCAACCTAACGGCGTAGTGGGTAACGGCTCTGAGTACACGTACTCATCTGCGGCAGCGGCGCCGTCAGCCTGCGACGTGCGGCGACTCCAAGGGCCCGCGGCCGGCAGGGCCCCCGTGTGGGGGGGTGATTGTCAGGTGAGTGAGGCACGCGTGAGGCCCAGGCGTTCGATGCCTTTCGGGAGATGATCGTCTCCGCGGCGCGGGAGTTCCCGGGCCGCTATCCGGGGCTGGTGGACCACGGAGTGCTCCCCGCGCCCGCGGGGATGGCCGTTGGCGTCATGAGGACGATCTCGTGGTGTAAGCCGGGGAGGGGCGGCGTGAGCGGGCCGTGGTGGTGCCGGGGGAGGAGGAGTGCCTTCTCGGCCCGCTCCCGGTGCGGCGCTTCACCGTCGCGTCCTTGGACTGCACGTCCCGGCGGGCGCGGGTGCGGACGCGGGTCGTGGTGTGGCCCGCGTCCGCATCGGCGTGTCAACAGTAGCCGTTGACGGGGCCGTTCACGCCGGTCCACATGTAGGCGTCGCTCACCCAGGTGCCGTCGGAGAGGCGGTTCCACAGGGCGGTGCTGCCGTACCGGCCGGTGTGGGTGGTGCCGTTTCGGGAGCAGGACACCGTGACGGTGGCGCCGTCGGCGACGGTGCCCACGACGGCGTACCCCGTACCCGGCCCGCTGCGCTTGTTCAGGGCCGTACCGCTGCCGTTGGTGTCGATGATGCCCTGGGTGAACCCGAGTGCGCCGTAATTGTAGAGCTGCCCGCCCGCGGCGACGCGGTGGCTGCCGTGCAGTGCGGAACCGCTGTAGGCGGCGCCGCCGTTCTCCGGGCGCCAGCGGCCGAAGTCGTGGCCCGCGATCCCGATGTAGGCGCCGTTCTGCCGCAGCGCGAAGTGGACGTGGCGGCCGGTCGACGAACCGCCGCAGGTCACGTCGTTGCCCGTGTAGCCGAGGTACGCGCCGGCGGCCACGGCGGCGCCGTCCACGGTGATGTTGTTCACCAGGTGGTAGTAGTCGGTGGCGTAGCCGCGGTCGTGGACCACGCGGATCCAGCCCTTGCACATGGTGTACGCGGTGCCGCCGCGCGGGGCGCGCACGATCTGGTCGCCGCCCGCGAAGTCCAGGGAGCTCCACGGCGTGTTGGACCCGGACCAGCCGTGCGGGCCGCTCGTCATGTACCAGGTCTGGCCCACCGTGAAGGGCAGCGCCATGCCGGTGCGGTAGTCGCCGTTGGCCAGCTGGGTGGTCATGCCGCCCTCGGCGGTGCCGGAGGCGAACGCGCGCCGCTCCTCGGCCCTCAGCACCGGCTCGGCCCTGGTGGACAGGCCGGTGAAGGCGGGCTCGCCCTCCAGGGCGACCTTCCACGCGCCGTTCTCGCGGTGCGCGACGAACAGCCAGCCCTGGGGCAGCTCCGCCGAGCCGGGTGCCGTGGCGAGGACGGCCGTGCCGAAGGCCCAGCCGCCGGCCTGGCGCTTGACGCTGACGCGCGGGTTGGTCTCCGTACCGGACCTCATGGCCGAGCGCGCCTTGCCGCGCAGGTGCTCCGTGACGGCGGCCTCGGGGCCGCGGTCGGCGGCGGGCGCCGCCGGGGAGGCGGCGGAGGCGGCGGGGATCGCGGTCATGCCGAGGGCGAGTGCGGCCGCGAGGGTGCAGGTGCGCGCGACGGCGGTGAACCGTCTGAACATGTGGACTCCGTTTCACCGGGGAAAGGCGGGGGGTGGCATGTTCACGACAATGCAATCTACGCGCGATGAGGCGCCGGGAACAGATGTGCTTCCCGGGAAGGGCGTGGCGGGCGTCCCGGCGGGGAGGGGTCGCCGGGACGCCCGCTCACACGGCGTGACGTATCGTCAGGAGCAGTTGTTCAGGACCGACTGGAGCGCGCTCTTCTCGGCGGAGTCCACCGACAGGTTCCAGTGGTACTTCACGTGCACCCACATGCGGGCGTACGTGCAGCGGTACGCGGTGCGCGGCGGCATCCACTCGGCCGGGTCCTGGTCGCCCTTGGCCTGGTTGACGTTGTCCGTGACCGCGATCAGCTGCGGGCGGGTCAGGTCGTTGGCGAACGAGCGGCGCTGCGTCGTCGTCCAGGAGTTCGCCCCCGAGCGCCACGCCTCCGCGAGCGGCACCACGTGGTCGATGTCCAGGTCGGAGGCGACCGTCCACGTCGCGCCGTCGTACTCGGAGTACCAGCTGCCGCGGATCGCCGCGCAGTTGGAGTCCTGCACCACGTTCACGCCGTCGCGCTCCAGGACGACCTCGCGGGTGTTGCAGGTGTCGTACTGGGTGATCCAGTGCGGGAACAGGTCGCGGCTGTACCCGGTGGAGGAACCTTCCGCCTTGACCGTGAGCTGGCTCAGGTACGTGCGCGCGGTGGCGGCGCTGACGGGGGTGGGCGGGGCGGCCTGGGCGGCGGGCGCGGTGGCCAGCAGGCCGGTGACGGCGAGGGCGGCCGTCGAAGCGAGCACGGTGATGCGGCGCGCCAGTCGACGCGCGTAGACGCGGGACATGCGAACTCCCTGGATCGGTGGGGGCGTTGGCCTCGGCGCCCGGTGGGCGCGCCCGGCCATGGTGGTGGCGCCGGGTGTCCTGCGGATGGGCGCCAGGTAACAGAGTGGCGACATGGACACGTCACATCAAGGGCCGTGTCCAGTTCTTGACAAACGGACAGGAGCCCGCACGCGCCCTAGGGTTGAGCCGTGTTGCTGCCGGTCGACCTCACCCTCGGCGCCGTACTCGCCGTCCTCCTCGCCTCCGCCGCCGCCGTCACCGCCCTCGCCCGGCTGCGCCCGCCCCGCGAGACCCTCACCGCCGGGCTCCGCGCGGCCGTCCAGCTCGCGGCCGTCTCGCTGGCCATCGGCTGGGTCGTCGGAGCCCTACCGCTGCTCCTCCTCTTCCTGCTGCTCATGTACGCCGTCGCCGTCCGCACCGCCGGGCGGCGCCTCACCCCCGGCCGCACCTGGTGGTGGGCCGCCGCCCCCATCGGCGCCGGGGTCGCCCCGGTCGTCGCGGCCCTGCTGCTCACCGGCCTCGTGCCGCCGCGGGGCATCGCCCTGATCCCCGTCACCGGCATCCTCATCGGAGGGGCGCTCACCGCCACCGTCCTCGGCGGGCGCCGCGCCCTCGACGAGCTCGCCACCCGGCACGGCGAGGTCGAGGCCGGGCTCGCCCTCGGGCTGCAGCCGCGCGACGCCCGGCTGGAGATCGCCCGGCCGGCGGCCGCCGACGCCCTGCTGCCCGGCCTCGACCAGACCAGGACCGTGGGCCTCGTCACCCTGCCGGGCGCGTTCGTCGGGATGCTGCTCGGCGGGGCGTCACCGCTGCACGCGGGCGCCGTCCAGCTGTTCGTGCTGGTCGCGCTGATGGCGGTGCAGGCCGTGGCCGTCGCGGTGGTGCTGGAGCTGATCGTCCGGGGGCTGCTGCGCCGCGAGGAGGCCGGCCCGCGGGGAGCGCCGGCCCCGGCGGCCGCGGTCGCGGGCCCGCCGCCCTCCGGGGCGGGAACCGGCGGCGCGCGGGCCTCCCGGGGGCGGCGCTGGGCGCTCCGCCGGAGGTCGCGTACCCTGGACGGAGCAGAAGGGGAGTAGCTCTTCGCCGGACCGTCGACATACTGCTGGGCCTCGCGCCCGGCCGGCGCCCGGAGGCGGCTCGTAGCAGGGACCGCCAGCGAGACCTTCGGCACCAGCAGAATCCATGTACCCATGGCCTCTGCCGTGCCGAAGCGACCCCGGAAACGCGCGGACGCGCGAGCGAAGGTCTCTCGGCGGGGCGGCGGCCCCAACCGATTGAGGAATCCAGCCCGTGCTGAGCTTCACGATCATGGCGATCACCTTCGGTGTCGTCTTCCTCGCCGAACTCCCCGACAAGACCGCCCTCGCCGGCCTCATGCTGGGCACCCGCTACCGCGCCTCCTACGTCTTCGCGGGCGTGGCCGCGGCCTTCGTCGTCCACGTCGCGCTCGCCGTCGCCGCGGGCAGCGTCCTCACCCTGCTGCCGCACCGGCTGGTGCAGGCCTTCGTCGGCGTGTTGTTCCTCGCGGGCGCGGCGATGCTGCTGCTGAAGAAGGACGACGACGAGGAAGAGAAGATCAAGGCGCCCGCCGACCAGTCGTTCTGGAAGGTCTCCGGCGCGGGCTTCATGCTCATCCTCGTCGCCGAGTTCGGCGACCTGACGCAGATCATGACCGCGAACCTCGCCGCACGCTACGACGACCCGCTCTCCGTCGGCCTCGGCGCGGTCCTCGCCCTCTGGGCCGTCGCCGGGCTCGGCATCGTCGGCGGGCGGACCCTGATGAAGTACGTGCCGCTGCGGCTCATCACCAAGGTCGCCGCCTGCCTCATGCTCGCCCTCGCGGGCTTCAGCCTCTACGAGGCCGTGATGGGCTGAGCCGGGGCCACCCGTACGACGAAGGCGGGGCCGGGTCCGCCCGCCCGTATCGGCTCGGGGGGCCGGTGCGCCTGTACGGCGCGGGGCCGGTGCGCCTGTACGGCGCGAGGCCGGGCCGCCGGCCGTACGACAGGGGACCGGGTCCGCCCGTACGACAGGGGACCGGGCCCCCCGTACGAAACGGGGCCGGGTCCGCCCGTACGAAACGGGGCCGGGCGGTCGGTCGCCCGGCCCCGTGCCGGGGCGCGGCCGGTCGGCCGGGCGGTTCGCGGCCCGGTCGCCCGGACGCGGATCAGGCCGTGGCGCTCAGGCGGATCGCCCCGTCGGCGCCCGCCTCCACCCGCAGCCGGGTCAGGTCCGGTACGTGCAGGTCGGGGCCGTACGCCGCGGCGCGCGGGCCCACGCCCACGACCCGCATCCCGGCGGCCCGGCCGGCCGCGATGCCCGCCTCCGAGTCCTCGAACACCACGCAGTCCGCCGGCGTGAAGCCCAGCTCCGCCGCGCCCTTCAGGAAGCCCTCCGGGTCCGGCTTGCTCGCGCTCACGCACTCGGCGGTCACCCGCACCTCCGGCATCGGCAGCCCCGCCGCGCCCATCCGGGCCACCGCCAGCGCGGCGTCCGCCGAGGTCACCAGGGCGTGCGGCAGCGCCGCGACCGACTCCAGGAACGCGGGCGCGCCCGGAACGGGCACCACGCCGTCGAGGTCGGCGGTCTCCTCCGCCAGCAGCTCCCGGTTCTCCGCGTGGTTCAGCTCCATCGGGCGGTCCGGCAGGAGGACCGCCATCGTGGCGTACCCCTGGCGGCCGTGCACCACCTTCAGCGCCTCGTCCGGGTCCAGCCCGTGGCGCAGCGCCCAGCGCCGCCAGACGCGCTCCACCACCGCGTCCGAGTTCACGAGCGTGCCGTCCATGTCGAGCAGCAGCGCGCGGGCGGTCAGGGTGGCGGGGGCGGAAGCGGTGGCCGGCATGGCACTCCAGACGCGGGAAGACAAACGAAGTGGGCCCGCCCGCCGGTCAGGGAATACGGGCGGGACCACTTTGTTTTTGTACGATACAAAACAAAGGGCGTGCGGCGCCACCCCGGCCCCTGTGACACATCTCCCGGCGCCGCGGCGCCGGCTCAGCCGCCGCTCGTCTCGCCCTCCAGCGCCGCCCGCGTGGCCGGCCCGTAGACACCCGGCGCGTCCCCGGTGATGCCGCGCCGCTCCTGGTACTCGGCGACGGCGCGCTCGACGTTCTTGTCGTAGCGGCTGTTCATGGCGTTGTCGTAGACGCCGATCTCCCGCAGCCGCTTCTGGAGCTCCAGCACCTCCTCGCCCCGGTCGCCCCGGCTCAGGGTCGAGCCGCTCACCTGCCCGGTCTCCCGCGTGGGGCTCGGGGCCTGCGAGCGGGGCCGTGCCGAGGCGGTCTCCCGCACCTCGGGCGCCTCGACCGGGACGGGCTCCGCCGAGGTGCTGGGCGTGGCCGGCGCGGACGGCGAGGTCTCCGCATCGGACGGCGGAGCGGACTCCTCCGGCGAGGCGTCGACGCTCGGCGACGTGCTCGCGCTCGCGTCCACCGAAGGCCAGGGCGGCGCGCTCAGGTTCGGCTCGGGCGCCACCCGGTCGGAGGTCTCCTCCCCGTCGAACAGGCCGCTCGCGAACGCGGCCGTGCCGGCCACCGCGACGACCGCCGCCACCGCCGCGATCACCGCCCCCGGCCGTTTCCGGCCGCCCTGCTGCCGCCGCGACCGGCGCGGACCGGGCGTCACGTCCACGCCGTACTCACCGCCGGTGCCGCCGCCGTACGGGGCGTCGGGAGCGGGGTGGCCGTGCGGGGCGTGCGCTCCGTACGGGCCGGGCGCCTGGTGCGGGGCCTCCGGGGGGTACGCGGCGTGGGCGTCGTACGGGGCGTACGCGGCCGGGGCCGCCCCGGCGCCTTCGGCCGACCCGGCGCCTCCCGGCGCGCCGCCCGGCAGTGCCGCGCCCAGGTACAGCGGCGCCGTGGTCTCCACGTCCGGCTCCGGCTGCCCGGCCCCCTGGCGCGCGGCCGACGCGGGCGGCGTCCCCTGCGCGGGCGGTGCCTCCGGCGGGAGCGGTACGCCCGTGGCGGCCGGCGGGGCCTGCGGAGCCGGGCCCTGGCCGTACCCGTCCGGTGCGACCGGAGCCGTACCGTGCGGCTCCGCGCCGTCGGCGGCCGGGCCGGACGGCGGCTGGAGGTTCACGTACGGGCGAATCCGCAGCGGCTCGAAGGCGGCCTGCCCCGCGCCGGTGCCCCGCGCCCCGCCGCAGGCGCATCCCGCGCCCTGCGGTCCCGCGGGCATGCCGCACTCAGGACAGACCATTCCGGCCACTGTGGGTCCCTCCCCTAGAGGTCCTGCTGACTGAATACCGCCCCCATGAACTGGCAGCGATTATGCAGCCCCGACGTGACGTGCCCAACATCCGAATCCGGTCTCGGCAGGCCATAACGGGGCACACCGCCCACGATGGATGGGGAAACAGAGAAGGAGGCGCCCATGACGCGGCCAGTCAGCACTCCGGCCACCAGCCCCGCCCCGGGAGCGGGCTACAACCGGCGCGCGGTCCTGGTGCCCATCGGGGCGCTGCTGCTGGGCATGCTGCTCGCCGCACTCGACCAGACCATCGTGTCGACCGCCCTGCCGACGATCGTCAGCGAACTGGGCGGCATGGACCACCTGTCGTGGGTCGTCACCGCCTACATGCTCGCCTCCACCGCCGCCACCCCCCTGTGGGGCAAGCTCGGCGACCAGTACGGGCGCAAGAGGCTCTTCCAGACGGCCATCGTCATCTTCCTGCTCGGCTCCGTGCTGTGCGGCGTCGCCCAGGACATGCCGCAGCTCATCGCCTACCGCGCGATCCAGGGCCTGGGCGGCGGCGGGCTGATGGTGCTGTCCATGGCGATCGTCGGCGACCTCGTCCCGCCCCGCGACCGGGGCCGCTACCAGGGCGTGTTCGGCGCGGTCTTCGGCGCGACCAGCGTCCTCGGGCCGCTCCTCGGCGGGGTCTTCACCGAACACCTCAGCTGGCGCTGGGTCTTCTACGTCAACGTGCCCGTCGGGATCGTCGCCCTCTTCGTCATCGCCGCCGCCCTGCACATCCCCGTCCACCGCACGCCCCACCGGATCGACTACCTCGGGACGTTCCTGATCGCCTCCGTCGCCACCTGCCTGGTCCTCGTCGCCTCCCTCGGCGGCACCACGTGGGAGTGGGGCGACGCCCGGATCATCGGCCTCGCCGTCCTCGGCCTGATCCTGCTGGCCCTCTTCGTCCGCGTCGAGCGGCGCGCCGCCGAGCCGGTGCTGCCGCTGCGGTTGTTCCGCATCCGCACCTTCACGCTCGTCTCGGTCATCAGCTTCGTCATCGGCTTCGCGATGTTCGGCGCCATGACCTACCTGCCGACCTTCCTCCAGGTCGTCCAGCACGTCAGCCCGACCATGTCCGGCGTCCACATGCTGCCGATGGTCGCCGGCATGCTGCTCACCTCCACCGTGTCCGGGCAGATCGTCAGCCGCACCGGCCGGTGGAAGGTCTTCCCCGTCGCCGGAACCGCCATCACCACCGTGGGCCTGCTGCTCCTGCACCGGATGGAGACCACCAGCCCCACCTGGGAGATGAGCCTGTACTTCTTCGTCTTCGGCGCCGGGCTCGGCCTGGTCATGCAGGTCCTGGTGCTGGTCGCGCAGAACGCCGTCGGCTACGAGGACCTGGGCGTCGCCACCTCCGGCGCCACGTTCTTCCGCTCCATCGGCGCCTCCTTCGGCGTGGCCGTCTTCGGCACGATCTTCACCGGCCGGCTGACCGGGAAGCTGGAGGACTCCCTCTCCGGCCAGGACATCCCGCCCGGCGCCACCCCGGACGCGGTCGCCGCCGACCCGCGCGCCATCGCCGAGCTGCCGCCCGCCCTGCGCCCCGCCGCCCTGGAGGCGTACTCCAGCTCCATCACGGACGTCTTCCTCTACGCCTCGCCCATCGTCCTGGTGGCCTTCGCCATCGCCTGGCTGCTGCGCGAGGACCGGCTGCGCGGCTCGGTCACGGCGCCCGACCCCAGCGAGACCCTGGCGTCCAACCCGGTCGAGCGGTCCTCGTACGACGAGGTGGCCCGCGCCCTGTCCGTGCTCGGCTCCCGCGAGGGCCGCAAGGCCGTGTACGAGAAGATCACCGCCCGCGCGGGGCTCGATCTGCTGCCCGCGGCCAGCTGGCTCGTCCTGCGCATCCGCCGCCACGGCACCGTGGAGCCCGGCCGCCTCGCGGAGAGCGCGAACGTGCCGCTCCGCGCGGTCACCGAGGCGTCCCGGCAGGTGGAGGAACGGGGCCTCGCCCGCCGCGAGGGCCTTCAGCTGATGCTGACCGACGAGGGCGTGGAGGTCGCGGCCCGGCTGGCGCGGGCCCGCGAGGAGTCGCTCGCCGAGATGCTGGGCGACTGGTGGGGGCCCGACCGGCCCACCGACCTCGTCCAGCTGGTGGAGGAGCTGACCGCCGAGCTGTGCGGCTCGGACCGGGAACGCCCCGGCGCCGGGCCGGCGCACCCGGACCACGGGGCGTGAGGGCCGGCGGGGGCCGGACCACCGGGCGTGCGGGCCGGCGGGAGCGGACGCCCTAAGGGGCCGGCGGCGCGGCCGAGCCGGGGCCCGAGCCGTCGGGCCGGACTTGGAGGCCCGAGCCGTCGGGCCGAGCCCGGGGCCCGCGCCTGAGCCGGGGGCCCGGCCTAGCCCAGGGCCCGCGCCTGAGCCGGGGGCCCCGGGCCGTGCGGCCGTACCGTCGCGGCCGCGCCGGCCCCGTCGCGGCCGCGCCGGCCCCGTCGCGCCTCACCCGCCCGCTGCCAGCTCCTTGCCGTACCAGACCTCCATGTACGGGCCCTCGCAGTACGCCGGGATCTCCCGGTAGCCGTTGCGGGTGTACAGGGCGCGGGCCTCCACCAGGTCCAGGCGGGTGTTCAGCACCATGCGGCGCGCGCCCAGCTCCACGGCCGCCTCCTCCAGCGCGGCCAGCAGCAGCCGCGCGCCGCCCGTGCCCCGGAAGGCGTGCCGGACGAAGACGCGGGTCAGCTCCGCCCGCCCGGCGTCGAGCAGCAGCACCCCGCCGCAGGCCGCGGGCTTCCCGTCGTACCGGCCCACCAGGAACTGCCCGGTCGGCGGCGCGAGGGCCTCCACGCCGTCGCCGGCCAGCCCCTCGTCCACCTCCCGGGAGGTGGCGGGGCGGCGCCAGTAGCGGCTGGCCACGTCGTCGTAGTAGTCGCGGCGCAGCGCGGTCGCGTCCTGCGTGTCGTACCGCTCCGGGCGTATGTCCCAGCCGGCCGCGAGGCCGTTCGCCGTCATGGCCTCAGGACACCACCCGGGCGATGAGCAGGCCGTCGTAGCCCTTCACGCCGACCGTCTGGACCGCCGTCGCGTCCAGCCGGGGGTCGCGCGCGACGAGGTCGAACATCTCGCGGGTGGCGACGATCGCCTCGTCCGACGACTCCTCGTCCGTGATCTTGCCGCCGCGCACCACGTTGTCCACCACGATGACGCTGCCCGGCCGGGTCAGGCGCAGCGCCCACTCGACGTAGTGCGGGTTGTTCTTCTTGTCCGCGTCGATGAAGACCAGGTCGAACGGGCCGGCGCCCTCGGCCTCCAGCTTCGGCAGCGAGTCCAGGGCGGCGCCGGTGCGGACCTCCGCGATCCGGTCGAGGCCCGCGCGGGCCAGGTTCAGCCGGGCGACCTCGGCGTGCGCGGGGTCGTACTCCAGGGAGACCAGCCGGCCGTCCGGCGGCAGCGCCCGCGCCAGCCAGATCGTGCTGTACCCGCCGAGCGTGCCGATCTCCAGGACCGTGCGGGCGCCCTGGACGCGGGCCAGCAGGTGCAGCAGCTTGCCCTGGTTGGGCGCCACGGCGATCTTCGGCAGGCCCGCCTCGTCGCTCGCGGCGAGCGCGGCGGTCAGCGCCTCGTCGGCGGGGGCGAGCTGGTCGGTGAGATAGGCGTCGACGGCGGTCCAGCGGGCCTGCGGGTCCGCCGCGTCCTGGGTGCCCTGTGTGTGCTGAGTCATGGTCAGGAACGTAGTCGAACAGGGCCGCCGGCGCGGACCCGTTTACGCCCGCGCACGGCCGCGGGCACGGCGAAGCCCCCTGTGAGCGTACTCACCGGGGGCTTGTCGCCACAGCCTGCCGCGGGGCGTACCGCGCGGGGCGGCGGTCCGGCGCCGGCCGGTCGGCGGTGCCGGGGACTCACCGCCCGCGGGCCGCCGCCCAGGGGGTCGCGGCTCAGTACCAGTGGTTGTTCTGCCAGAACTCCCAGGCGCCGCACGGGCTGCCGTAGCGGTCGTTCATGTAGTCCAGACCCCACTCGATCTGGGTGGCGGGGTTGGTCTTCCAGTCGGAGCCCGCCGTCGACATCTTCGACGCCGGCAGGGCCTGAACCAGGCCGTACGCACCGGACGAGGCGTTCGTCGCGGTGTGGTCCCAGCCCGACTCGTGCTCGACGATCTTGCTGAAGCACTGGTACTGGCCGGCCGGGACCATCTTCTTGGCGATGGCCTGCGCCGAGGTCGGCGCGGCGGCCGAGGCCGGGGCCGTCACCGCCATGACCGCACCCGATGCGCCCAGCAGCACGGTGGCTGCGGCGACGGCGGACTTGTTGCGGGCGGAGAAGCGGCTGGAGATGGAGCGGAACACGTAAGAGACCTCACGTCGGGGACAGGGCTGCCGCAGGCATGCCGGAACCAGGGCCCGGGGGAGTCCCGGCGGCTCGGAGGCTTGCCATGAGGCACGGTGCGGCCGGACCGCGAGGCGGTCGCGCTGCCGTCGGTGCCCGGCGACGTCATCCACCAAAGCAGGGCCGCCGGGTCCTGGCAACGCCCCCGAGTACGAGGCGCGACCGGAGAACGGGCCCCGCCGCGCGGCCCCGCCCGGACGCGTCAGCCCAGGTCGCCGCGGGCGGACCGGGGGCCCTCGGCGACCCCCGCGGGGCTACTAGCCGGGGTCGTATGTGACGTGGCTCCTGTGGGGCGCCTCACCCCGGAATGCCCCGGATAGGGCTTTTCGTCGCCTTCGAATGTGACCTGGGCCTCGAAGGCGGCCCGTCGAGTCGCACGCCGGAGCGCCTTCAGCACCGTCGATCCGATGGTCAGCGTCAGCACCACCGTCAGCGCGGCCCGCCCCAGATCCCAGCCCATGGAGGTCGCCAGGCAGTACGCGGCGAACCGCACCAGGTTCTCGTGGACCGGCTCGCCCGCGTGGAACGCGATCCCGCTCGACCCCTCCGGCAGCGCCAGCACCCACCCCTGGAGATTCATCGCCGTCCCGTACGCGAACGACGCCGCCGCCCCGTACGCCGCGAGCATCAGCAGCTCGCCCCGCCCCCGCAGCCGCCCCGGCCCCGGCAGCAGCCCGGCGCCCATCGTGAACCACGCCATCGACAGCATCTGGTACGGCATCCACGGCCCGACCCCGCCGGTCAGCAGCGCCGAGGCGAACATCGTCACCGCGCCCAGCACGAAGCCGAAGCCCGGCCCCAGCACCCGGCCGCTCAGCACCATCAGGAAGAACATGGGCTCCAGGCCCGCCGTCCCCGCGCCCAGCGGCCGCAGCGCCGCCCCCACCGCCGCCAGGACGCCCAGCATCGCGACGGCCTTCGCGTCCATGCCCGCGTCGGCGATCGTCGCCACGACCACCCCGACGAGCAGCGGCAGCAGCCCCGCGAACAGCCACGGGGCGACCCCCGCGTGCGCCCGCGCCAGACCCGAGCCGCCGTCCGCGAGCAGCGGCCAGCCGAACGCCGCCACCCCGACGGCGCTGATCAGCACCAGCGCGGCCACCGCGCGCGGCCCGAGCCGCACGGGCCGCGCCCGCCCCGCCGGACCCTTCGACGCGACCACCCCGGACTCCCGCACCTCGGATCCCTGCGCCCGTGCTCTCACAGGGCAGCCTCCACCTGGGCGACGGTCAGCCACGGCTGCGGGGCCAGGACCTTCGCCACCTGCGGCGCGAACGCCGGGGACGAGACGACCACCTCGTGCGTCGGCCCGTCCGCGACGACCTCGCCCTCCGCGAGGATCACCACCCGGTGCGCCAGCTCCGCCGCCAGCTCCACGTCGTGCGTGGCCATCACGATCGCGTGCCCCTCCGCGGCCAGGCGCCGCAGCACCTCCACGAGCCGCGCCTTCGCCGCGTAGTCCAGGCCCCGCGTCGGCTCGTCGAGCAGCAGCAGCCGGGGCCGCCCGGTCAGCACGACGGCCAGCGCCAGCGCCAGCCGCTGCCCCTCCGACAGATCGCGCGGATGCGTGTCGTCCGGGACGCCCGGCAGCAGCCCGGCCACCAGTGCCCGGCAGGCCCCCGGCTCCGCCCCGGCGTCCTCGTCGGCCGCCGCGCACTCGGCGGCCACCGTGTCCGCGTACAGCAGATCGCGCGGCTCCTGCGGCACGAGGCCCACCTCGCGGATCAGCTCGGCCGGCGGGGTGCGGTGCGGGACCCGCCCGGCCACCAGGACGCGGCCCGACGTGGGCGCGACCATGCCGACGAGCGAGCCGAGCAGGGTGGACTTGCCCGCGCCGTTGCGCCCCATGAGCGCCACGGTCTCACCGGACCGCACGACCAGGTCCACACCGCGCAGCGCCTCGACGCGCCCGCGTGTGACGACGAGGCCGTCCACACGGGCGGCGTCCGGTCCGGCGGGCTCACGGGAACCGCCGCCCGCGCGGCCGGTGCGGTCCGTACGGCCCGAGCGGCGGCGGAACGGCCACCAGGAAGCCCCCGCAGCCGTGCCCGGATGCCCGGCGGTGTCACGCGGACCGGTGACCGCGTCGGCGGCGCCCGGAACGACGGCGTCCACCTGCGCGGCGCCCGGAACGGCGGGGTCCGCCTGCGCGGCGCCCGGGTTCGCGGCGTCCGCCTGCGCGGGGGCGCCCGGAGACGCCGCCCGCGCCGGCACCCGTACCGGCTCCGGCTCGCGGTCCGCCAGGCGTTCCCGGAGGAGGGCGGCGCGGCGGCGGGCCTCGCGTACGGTCAGCGCGGGCGGCTCCCAGCCGGCCAGCCGCGACAGGCCGACCACCGGCGGGTACACGGGCGACACCCGCATCACCTCCGCGGGGGCTCCCACGACCAGGGGCGCGCCGGGCTCCCGCAGCAGCGCCACCCGGTCCGCGTACTGCACCACCCGCTCAAGACGGTGCTCGGCCATCAGCACGGTCGTGCCCAGGTCGTGCACCAGCCGCTGGAGGACGGCCAGCACCTCCTCGGCGGCGGCCGGGTCCAGCGCGGACGTCGGCTCGTCCAGCACCAGCACCTTCGGGTGCGTCGTCAGCACCGAGCCGATCGCCACGCGCTGGCGCTGCCCGCCCGACAGGGTCGCGATGGGCCGGTCCCGCAGCGGCGCGAGGCCCAGCAGGTCGAGGGTCTCCTCGACGCGCCGCCGCATCACCCCGGCCGGAAGGCCCAGCGACTCCATGCCGTAGGCGAGTTCGTCCTCCACCACGTCGGTGACGAAGTGCGCGGCCGGGTCCTGGCCCACCGTGCCCACCACGTCGGCCAGTTCGCGCGGCCGGTGCGTACGGGTGTCCCGCCCGCCGACCGTGACCCGGCCCCGCAGCGTGCCGCCCGTGAAGTGCGGGACGAGGCCCGAGACGGCGCCCAGCAGCGTCGACTTGCCCACGCCCGACGGGCCGACCAGCAGCACCAGTTCGCCCTCGGGCACGTGCAGGTCCACGTCCCGCACGGTCGGCCCGGCGGAGTCCTCGTAGGTCACCGTCACGTTCTCGAAGCGGATCACCGGGGCTCCTCGCGGTCTTCGTCAACGGCCCGTGCGGCCTGAGCGGCGGCCTGTGCGGCCCGTGCGGCCCGTGCGGCCCGTGCTGCCTTAGCGGCCTGTGGGGCCTGTTCGGTCTGTTCGTTCTGCGTGGCCCCGGCGGCCTTCGGCACGGGCGCCACGAACGCGGGCACCAGGCCCACCAGCACGGACAGCGCCGGCCACAACGGCAGTCCGGGGGCCGTCAGCGGGGTCACCCCCGGCCGCAGCGCGTCCCCGGCGGGCCCGGCCGCCGCCCACGCGACGAGCGCGGCCACCGCGACCCCCGACCCGGCGACCAGCCAGGTGCGCGGACCCCACCGGTCGGGCCGGTAGCGGGTGCGGGGCGTGCGCCTGCCGCCCAGCCACAGCCCGCCGAGCGCGGCCGCCACGCCGCCCGCGAGCAGCGGCACCCCGTAGCCCGCGCCCTCCACGGCGAGCAGCCCGTACGTGCCCGCGCACACCCCGAGCAGCCCGCCCAGCGTCAGCGCGGTCGTCGTGTGGCGTACGGCGGGCGGCACGGCGGCCGTGCGCCCGTACCCGCGCGCGTCCATCGACGCGGCCACCGCCACCGACCGCTCCAAGGCGCCCTCCAGCACCGGAAGGCCGATCTGGAGCACCGCCCGCACCCCGCCCGTGGGCCGCCCGCGCAGCCGTCGCGCGGTGCGCAGCCGGGCCACGTCGGCGACCAGGTTCGGCGCGAACGTCGTCGCCACGACCACGGCGACCCCCGCCTCGTACAGCGCGCCCGGCAGCGACTTCAGCAGCCGCGCCGGGTTGGCGAGCGCGTTCGCGGCGCCCACGCAGACCAGCATCGCGGCCAGCTTCGCCCCGTCGTACAGGGCGAACACCAGCTGCTCGGCGGTGACCCGGCCGCCGATCCTGATGCCGCGCGCCCAGTCGGGCAGCGGCACCTCGGGCAGCGTGACCAGCACGTGCGTGCCCGGGATGGGCGAGCCGAGCAGCGTGGAGAACAGCACCCGGACCACCAGGACGGCCAGGCCCAGCTTGAGGAACGCCCCGTAGGAGCGGGCCCAGGGCGCGTCGGTGCGGCGCGCGGCGACCACGTACCCGGCGACGCCCACGACGAGGGCGAGCAGCAGCGGGTTGGTGGTGCGGGACGCGGCGACGGCCAGACCGAGCGCCCAGAGCCACCAGGCGCCCGCGTGCACGGCGTTGGAGCGGTGCGCCTCGGGAGCGCGCAGCCTCATCGCCGGCCGCGCCGCCGGGCCCGTACGAGCGCGGCGGCGCCGAGCGCGGCGACGGCGGCCGCCCCCGCGTACAGGCCGAGCTGCGGGCCGCCGTCGCCGTCGGCCGCCGCCTCCGGCGCGGCCGCCGTGGCGGACGGCGCCGAGGGGGTGGCCGGTCCGGTGGCGGGGGTGTCGACCTGCTCGCCGCACCCCTTCTCCGGGTAGCCGGAGATGGCGCACAGCAGGGCCTGGCTGTCGTAGCGCAGCGGCGCCGCCACGGCGGCCAGGGCCTCCGCGCCGGTCGCGTCGGCCGCCACGCGCGCGCAGGCGGTGCGCGGGGCGGGCGGGGTCCCGCCTGCCGGGGCGTCGGCGGGGGTGCCGAAGTCCAGGACCAGCGCCACCCGCTTGCTGCCCTCCCGCGCCGGGGTGTCCGCGCAGATCGCCGCGAAGTCCGGGGCGCCGCGGGGCCGGTCGGCGTCCCGGCTGTCGGCGCTGACCGCGAACCGGTAGCCGTGCACGGCGCCGTCGGCGGGCCGGATGGTGGCCGGGCCCTGCGTGGCGTACGCCCAGGTGCCGCCCGCGCCGCCCTCCCAGAACGACCAGTACCGGTACCCGGCGGCGTGCGCGGTGCCCGACGCGAGGGGCACGCCGGCCAGCACGGCCAGGCACGCGGCGGCGGCCGTCGCGCCGAACCGGCGGCGCGCGCGGGGGGAGCGGCCCGTCACGGCTTGCGCTTCCCGCGTCCGCTGAGCAGGAAGCCGACGCCGGCGCCCGCGGCGAGGAAGATCGCGACGATCAGCCAGACCGGGTACGAGGGGCCGTCCTCTTCCTCCGCGGCCTTCTCCTGCCCGGCCTCGGGCGTCGAGGCGGGCTCGGGTCCCGTCGCGTTGAGCTGCCGGACGAGGTCGGCGCCGCCGAAGTCGCGCGGGTCGGCGCCGGCCGTGTGCGCGGCGAGGATCAGCTGCGCGTACGCGGCGGGGCCGCCCTCCTTCGCCCACGCGGCGCTGTTCTTCTCCAGCCAGGCGATGCCGGTGTCGGCGGCCTCGCGGTGCCCGGCGGCGGCCAGGGCGAGCACGGCGTCGGCGGTGTTGCCCACGTCCGGCAGGTCGGCGGGGGCGGTCGCGCCGGGCATGGGCGGCAGGTTCAGATGGCCGGTCCGGCCGATGACGGCCGTCAGGTGGGCGGCGCCGTTGCGGGCGGCCCGCTCGGCGGTCGGCTTGGCCGCGTCCACGCAGGTGGGCTTCTGGTCCGGGGTGACGCCCCGCACCAGCAGGTGCTTGCCGAGCCCGGCCAGCACGGCGGCGGCGGTGGCGTCGCCGTTGGGGCGCAGGGTGCCGTCCTTCTCCGGCTGGTAGGCGAAGGCGCCGCCGCCCGGCTCGGCCGTGCAGGGCAGCGCGAAGGCGAGCAGCGCGTCGTACGGGTTCCTGCCGGCCGCCGAGCGGAACTCGCCGGGGCGCTCACCGGTGCCGGCGAGGGCGCTGATCACCAGGGAGGTGGAGTTGGCGTCGCTGGGGGAGCCGGGGTTGTAGCCCCAGCCGCCGTCCTTGTTCTGCACCTGCTTCAGCCACGCCACGGCGTCCTGCCGGGCCTTGAGGGTCTTGTCCTCGTGGCTGTCCACGCCCTTGAGCGCGTGCAGGGCGACGGCGGTGGCGTTGGTGTCGAGGAGCAGGTCGTCGGCGCACGGCTTGGAGGTGTCGGCGCGGAAGGACGGGAAGCCGCCGTTCGCGCACTGCTGGCCGAGCAGCCAGGCGACGGCCTGCCCGGCGGGCTCCACGCCCGTCGACTGCTGGGCGAGGAACGCCAGCGACTGCCGCCACACGCCGTCGTACGTGGGGTCCTTCGTGCCGTACAGCCCGGCGGGTATCGCGGGGGCGGCGGGCGTCCCGGGGGCGGCGGGGGCCGCGGGCGCGGCCGGGGTGGCGGGGGCGGAGGCGGCCGGTTCGGCGGGCGCGCCGGTGGCCGTGGGGGCGGACGGGGCCGGCGACGGGGCGGCGAGCGCGGTGGGGGCGACTGCTCCCGCGCCGGCCGCGAACAGCACGGCGGTGGCGGCGAGCGCCGTGGCGCCGCGGCGGACGGTGGTCATGGCGGGGTGCCTCTCTCGCGGGGGCCGGTGGCCGGGCACCGGCGCGCGAGGGCACCAGGCTCGGCTCCGTACTCCTCGACGGTGCCGGTCACCGGGCCGTTCCCGGGGACGCGAGCCGGTCAGACCCGTGACGAGGCATTCCGGCTCACCGCGTGGGCGGTTCACGGTTGCGGGGTCAGCGCCGGATTTGCACCGGCTTCCCCCCGTACGGGCATGAAGCGACGCCCACACTCTACCCGCGCCCCCGGAACCCGCCCCCAGAGCCCGGAGCCCTACCGCGGCAGCGCGGCAGCGGAGCGCGGCTCGCAGGGTGGTGCCGGTTCACGGGGTCAGGCGCGGGCACGTGGGGCGCGGGGTCAGGGGGCCGGGGGGAGGAGGCGGCAGGCCGTCCGGAGGTCGGTTTCGACCTGCTCGATCGACGCCCGCCCGGACAACCACGAGATCAGCGCGGAGTACCACGTGTGCTCCACCACCCGCACCGCCGCCAGCTCCTCGGGCCCCGCCCCCGCCGGCCCTGCCGCAGGCAGCTCCTCCGCCCCTGCCCCCGGCAGTGCCCCCGCCCCCGCCGGCCCCGCCGCAGGCGGCTCCTCCGCCGTCGGCGCCAGCCGCATCGCGTCCAGGATGATCGCCGTCGTCTGCCGCGACACCGCCTCCACCTCCTCGCTGACGCTCCGGTCGGCGAACGTGAGCGCCCGCACCATCGCGTCCGCCAGCTGCGGCTCCCGCTGGAGCGCCCGGAACGCCCGCATCAGCGTCTCCGCGACCCGCTCCGCCGGGCCGTCCCCGTCCGGGGGCCGCTTCCGCAGCGTCGCGTGGAGGCCGTCGAGCTGGTCGCGCATCGTGGCCACGAGCAGATGGACCTTGGAGGGGAAGTAGCGGTACAGCGTGCCGAGCGCGACCTCCGCCTCCTCCGCCACCTCCCGCATCTGCACGGCGTCGAAGCCGCCCCGGCCCGCCAGGCGCACGCTGGCGTCGAGGATGCGGCGGCGGCGTGCCTCCTGCCGTTCGGTCAGGGGCGGCGGCACCGGCCTGCCTTCCACTGTCATAGGTCCCCGTCGATCCGTGCGTCGAACGTGTCCGTCGTATCCGTGCCGTGCCGTCGTGTTCCGCGCCGTGGTGCGCGACAGTATGGCCCCGCCCCCGTCGTGGCGCGAATCACCTGTTCCGGCCCTCACAGCGGCGCTACCTGCCGGTAGATTCGAAGCTCATCCGAGCGCCCGGGAACGATCAGCAACGCTCAACTCTGAAACTTGTTCTAGATTAGCGCGACCGGTTACGCTCCGCCGAAACGCAGGGATGGAAGGGGCCGCGAGTGACCGCTGAGGCCGTAGCGACAGGCCCCCGCGCGGGTGCGGCGGCCGACGCCGGGCGCCCGCTGCGCATCGCGCTCCTCACGTACAAGGGAAACCCGTTCTGCGGCGGCCAGGGCGTCTACGTACGGCACCTCTCCCGCGAACTGGCGCGCCTCGGGCACACCGTCGAGGTGATCGCCTCCCAGCCGTACCCGGTGCTCGACGCCGTCGGCGAGGGCGTCACCCTCACCGAGCTGCCCAGCCTCGACCTGTACCGGCAGCCCGACCCGTTCCGCACGCCGGGGCGCGACGAGTACCGCGACTGGATCGACGCGCTGGAGGTCGCCACCATGTGGACCGGCGGCTTCCCCGAGCCGCTGACGTTCTCGCTGCGCGCCCGCCGCCTGCTGGCCGCCCGCCGCGGCGACTTCGACGTCGTCCACGACAACCAGACGCTCGGCTACGGGCTCCTCGCCCCGCTCGGCGCGCCGCTGGTCACCACCATCCACCACCCCATCACCGTGGACCGGCAGCTGGAGCTGGACGCCGCCGCCGACTGGAAGCGCCGCGCCTCCGTACGCCGCTGGTACGCCTTCACCCGCATGCAGAGGCGCGTCGCCCGCCGGCTGCCCTCCGTCCTCACCGTCTCCGGCTCCTCCCGCCAGGAGATCGTCGACCACCTCGGCGTCCGCCCCGACCGCGTCCACGTCGTCCCCATCGGCGCCGACACCACCCTGTGGTCACCCGACCCGTCCGTGCCCGAGGTCCCCGGCCGGATCGTCACCACCTCCAGCGCCGACGTGCCCCTCAAGGGCCTCGTGTACCTGGTGGAGGCGCTCGCCAAGCTCCGCACCGAGGTCCCCGACGCGCACCTGGTCGTCGTCGGCAAGCGCGCCGAGGACGGGCCCGTCGCCCGCGCCATCGAGCGGTACGGCCTCGACGGCGCCGTCCGGTTCGTCAAGGGCATCAGCGACGCCGAACTGGTGGACCTGGTGCGCGGCGCCCAGGTCGCCTGCGTGCCCTCCCTGTACGAGGGGTTCTCGCTGCCCGCCGCCGAGGCCATGGCCACCGGCACGCCGCTGGTCGCCACGACCGGCGGCGCCATCCCGGAGGTCGCCGGAGCCGACGGCGAGACCTGCCTGGCCGTACCGCCCGGCGACGCCGGCGCCCTCGCCGCCGCGCTCGGCCGGCTCCTGGGCCCCGACGGCGCCGGACTGCGCGCCCGCCTCGGCGCCGCCGGCCGCGCCCGCGTCCTGGAGCGCTTCACCTGGGCCCGCGCCGCGCAGGGCACCGCCGACCGGTACCGCGAGGCGCTCGCCGCGCACGGAGCCCGCCGGTGACGGCCGCCTGCCCCCTCGTACCCCCGCCCACCGCCACGGACCGTGAAAGCAGGCCCCGCACGTGCTGACCGTCGACTTCACCCGCTTCCCGCTCGCCCCCGGCGACCGCGTGCTCGACCTGGGCTGCGGCGCCGGACGGCACGCGTTCGAGTGCTACCGGCGCGGCGCGCGGGTCGTGGCCCTCGACCGGAACGGCGACGAGATCCGCGAGGTCGCCAAGTGGTTCGCCGCCATGAAGGAGGCCGGCGAGGCCCCCGAGGGCGCCACCGCCACCGCCATGGAGGGCGACGCCCTCAACCTGCCGTTCCCCGACGCCTCGTTCGACGTGGTGATCATCTCCGAGGTGATGGAGCACATCCCCGACGACAAGGGCGTCCTCGCCGAGATGGTCCGCGTCCTCAAGCCGGGCGGCCGCATCGCCGTCACCGTCCCCCGCTACGGCCCCGAGAAGGTCTGCTGGGCGCTGTCCGACGCGTACCACGAGGTCGAGGGCGGCCACATCCGCATCTACAAGGCCGACGAGCTCCTCGCCAAGGTCCGCGAGGCCGGACTGCGCCCGTACGGCACCCACCACGCGCACGCCCTGCACTCCCCGTACTGGTGGCTGAAGTGCGCGTTCGGCGTGGACAACGACAAGGCCCTGCCCGTCCGCGCGTACCACAAGCTCCTCGTCTGGGACATCATGAAGAAGCCGCTCGCCACCCGGCTCGCCGAACGGGCACTCAACCCGGTCCTCGGCAAGAGCTTCGTGGTCTACGCGACCAAGCCCCACCTCCCGGCGGACGCCGCGCTGTGATGCGGCCCGAGCGCACCGAACGCCTGACCCTGCCCGGCGTCCTGACCGCCGGTCAGGCCGCCGAGACCGCCGCCGCCATCCTCGCCGTCCAGCGCGCGGACGGCGCCATCCCCTGGTTCCGCGGCCACCACCTCGACCCGTGGGACCACACCGAGGCCGCCATGGCCCTCGACACCGCCGGGGAGCACGAGGCCGCCGCCCGCGCCTACGAGTGGCTCGCCCGCCACCAGAACACCGACGGCTCCTGGTACGCCGCCTACCACGACGGCGACGCCGGGCAGCCGACGGACCCGGCCCGCGAGACCAACTTCTGCGCGTACCTGGCCGTCGGCGTCTGGCACCACTACCTGGCCACCGGCGACGACGCGTTCCTCGACCGCATGTGGCCCGCCGTCTACGCCGCCGTCGAGTTCGTCCTCGCGCTCCAGCAGCCCGGCGGGCAGATCGGCTGGAAGCGCGAGGCCGACGGCACCCCGGTCACCGACGCCCTGCTCACCGGCAGCTCGTCCATCCACCACGCCCTGCGCTGCGCCCTCGCCATCGCCGAGCACCGGGAGGAGCCCCAGCCCGACTGGGAGCTCGCCACCGGCGCCCTCGCCCACGCCGTCGCCCGCCACCCCGAGCGGTTCCTCGACAAGAGCCGCTACTCGATGGACTGGTACTACCCCGTCCTCGGCGGCGCGGTCACCGGCGCGGCGGCCAAGGAGCGCATCGACAGCCGCTGGGACGAGTTCGTCGTCCCCGGCCTCGGCGTGCGGTGCGTCGTCCCCAACCCGTGGGTCACCGGCGGCGAGAGCTGCGAACTGGCCCTCGCGCTCTGGGCGATCGGCGAGTCCGACCGGGCCGTCGACATCCTGCGCTCCATCGGCCACCTGCGCGCCGAGGGCGGCCTGTACTGGACCGGGTACGTCTTCGAGGGCAACCGCGCCGTCTGGCCCGAGGAACTGACCACCTGGACGGCCGGGTCGCTGCTCCTCGCCGTCGCCGCGCTCGGCGGCGACGAGGCCACCACGGCCGTCTTCGGCGGCGAGCACCTCCCGAGGGGCCTGGCCCCGGACTGCTGCTGAACCCGCCGGACCCGTCCGCGGACGAAACGGGCCCGCCCACCAGCCTTCCGGCGTGGTGGGCGGGCCCGTTCTCCCGTAGCGGCGGGGATCAGCCCCGCTGGATGCCCGTCGTGTCCTGGAGGACACCGCGGCGGCCGTCCTGCGTCTGCGCGACCAGGGCCGCGCCGCGCTGCTCGACGGCCAGGTACCAGGTGCCCGGCGCCAGCTCCGCGATCGGGGTCGGCGAGCCGTCCTCCGCGTACAGCGGCCGGGCGACCGGCACGGCGAACCAGAACGGAGAGAAGTCACCGGCCGGCGCGCCCTGCTGGGCCGCGGCCGGAGCCCCCTGCTGCTCCGGCTGCGGCTGCGGGTGGGCGCCGTCCGCCGGACCCGGCTGGCCCGGCTGCTGGCCGGCGGCGGGGTAGCCGTAGCCGCCCGTACCGCCCGGCTGGCCGGCGAACTGCTGGCCGCCCGGGTAGCCGTAGCCCGCGCCGCCCGGCTGGGCGCCGTACGGCTGCGGGGTCTGCGGCTTCGGGGCGCCCATCAGCGGCGCCTTCAGGGCCGGGACCAGCGGGGACGCCACCGCGCCCGCGGCGAGCGCGATCGTGGCGAGCAGGCCCAGGATCATCCCGGCGCCCGCGGAGCTCATGTCGATGATCGTCCAGAAGGCCGTCCACAGCGCGAAGACGGTGAAGGCGAGACCGAACTGCCCCAGGTCGAGACCGGCCACCTTGCGGCCGGGCATGGCCCGCGAGACGACGACGAGCGCCGCGCCGATGATGCCCGCGATGTACACGCTCATCACCAGGCCCAGGTCGTCCCAGGCGTTGGGCAGGTCGCAGCTCGTCCCGGTGGCGCATTCGACGCCGTACAGGCTGAGGAACGAGGCGATGAACAGCACCACCGCTGCTCCGATCACCACGCCATCGCCTCGAGTGAGGGAGCGGATGTTCACGTGAAAAGTCCTTCGTCGGTTCGTGTCGTCGTCAGGGGGTGGCGCGAAGCACGGGGGGCGCCCCATCGTAGGGACGAATGTATCGTCCGTACGGCCTACCCGAGCAGGTAGGTGCTGACCCCGTTCGCGATCCCCTGAGCGGCCTTCTGCCGCCACGCCGCGTCCGACAGCGAAGCGGCGTCCTCCGGGTCACGCATATTGCCGCATTCGACGAACACCTTGGGCACGGTCGACAGATTCAGCCCGCCGAGGTCCTTGCGCACGTCCAACCCCGTACCGCCGCCCAGGTAGTTGGCCGGGGCGGAACCGGTCGCCCGGGCGAACTCGGCCTGGACGCGCTCGCCGAGCCTACGGGACGGCTCGACGATCGGAGCCGTGTCGGCCGCACCCGCCTTGACCAGGCCCGGAAGGATGACGTGGTGGCCGCGGTTGCCGACCGCCGAGCCGTCGGCGTGGACCGACACCACGGCGTGGGCGCCCTTGCCGCCGCCCGCCTGGTTGCCGATGCGGGCCCGCTCGTCGATGCACGGCCCGAAGGGCCGGTCGGCGTCGTGGGTGGTCACGACGGTCGCGCCCATGCGTTCGAGGACGGCGCGGAGGCGGCGCGACACGTCGAGGGTGAACGCGGCCTCGGTGTAGCCGTCCCGTGTGGAAGTGCCGGTCGTGTCGCACTCCTTGCGGTTGGTGCCGATGTCGACCTGTTTGTTGATCTCCGAGGTGTGCTGAAAATTCCCCGGATTGTGACCTGGGTCGATCACCACGACCTTCCCGGCGAGCGGCGCGGCGGACGCGCCCGGTGCCGTACCGGACGGCGCCGGCGTGCCGGCCGAGGGTGACGTGCCGGCCGACGCCGGCGCGGGGGCGGCGCCCCCGCCACGTCCGTCGGTGCCGGGCCGGCCGCCGCCGCCCGGTCCCGCGCCCGCCAGGGCCCACCCCCCTGCGAGCAGACCGGCCGCGGCGAGCGGCACGGCGGCCAGGAGGACGGCCTTGCGGATACGGGCGCGCTGGTGCGTGTCGTCGTCGTACACGCGGGCGAGCCTAAGCGGTGCGCGTCCTTCCGGCTCAGTGGCCGGGGGCCGTTCGGCGCAGTACGCGCAGCGAGTCGGTGACGGAGACCTCGGTGAACGCGCCCGACTCCAGCGCCCGCAGATAGATCCGGTACGGGGCCTGGCCGCCGTCCGCCGGGTCGGGGAACACGTCGTGGATGACCAGCAGGCCGCCCTCGGCGACGTGCGGCGCCCAGCCCTCGTAGTCGTTGGCGGCGTGCTCGTCGGTGTGCCCGCCGTCGACGAACACCAGCCCGAGCCGCCCGGCCCACACCCGCGCCACCTGCGGCGACCGCCCGACGACCGCGATGACGTGGTCCTCCAGGCCGGCGGCGTGCAGGGTGCGCCGGAACGTCGGCAGGGTGTCCATCAGGCCCACCTCCGGGTCCACGACGTCCGGGTCGTGGTACTCCCAGCCGGGCTGCTGCTCCTCGCTGCCCCGGTGGTGGTCGACCGTGACGGCGACGGTCCCGGCCGCGCGCGCCGCGTCGGCCAGCAGGATCGTGGAGCGCCCGCAGTAGGTGCCGACCTCCAGCAGCGGCAGCCCGAGCCGCCCCGCCTCGACGGCCGCCGCGTACAGCGCGAGCCCCTCCCGTACGGGCATGAACCCCTTGGCCGCCTCGAAAGCGGCGAGCGTCCCCGGCGACGGCAGCGGGCTCGGCCCGGCGCCCGGCTCGCGGCTCGGCTCCGGGCTCTCCGGCGTGGGTGCGGGGCTCATGGCGGGTCCTCCAGGTCGTGCGGAACGGGTCGTGGGACGGGACGTACAGAGGGGCCTGCGGGACCGTCGTGGGACGGGTCCTGCGGAGGCGCCGTACGGCCGCGCCGTGCGGACAAGCGGAGAGCCATCGTCCCCCACCCCCCGCCACCCTCCGACGGCACCCCGGTCCCTGGCGCCTGTCGTGTGGATCCGCCCGACCCCGCCTTCGGCGACGGCCGTGGGACGTGGGCGACCGACGACAACACCGCAGGGTGCGCGTGCCGGCTCCGCGGCGGCCCGAGACGAACCAGGAGGCAGGACCTAAGTCCGCGGGCCCACGTCCCGTACCCCGTTATCGGGATGTACGGGGCGCCGCCCACCTGCGACCATGACGGTCATGGCCCAGCCCCGTACCGGAACCACCCCGACGAAGACCGCCGCCGATCCCCAACTCCCCGACCGCCCCTGGGCGGTGATCCTCGCCGCCTGCGCCGGCACGTTCCTCGTCGTCCTGGACGTGTCCGTCGTGAACGTCGCGCTGCCGTCGATGCGCGCCGACCTCGGCATGTCCGCGCTGGCGCTGCAGTGGGTGGTGAACGCCTACTCCATAGCCTTCTCCGGGTTCATGCTGCTCGGCGGGCGGGCCGCGGACCTGTTCGGGCGGAAGCGGATGTTCCTGGTGGGCCTGGCCGTGTTCACGCTGGCGTCCGTCGCGGGCGGACTGGCGCAGGAGGGCTGGCAGTTGCTCGCCGCGCGGGCCGTGCAGGGCCTCGGCGGCGCCGTGCTGTCGCCCGCGACGCTGACCATCGTCACCAGCGCCGTACCGGAGGGCCCCGCCAGGACGCGGGCCATCGGCACGTGGGCGGCGGTCGGCGCGGGCGGCGGCGCGGCGGGCGGCCTCGTCGGCGGCCTGCTCACCGAGCTGCTCGACTGGCGCTGGGTCCTGCTGATCAACGTCCCGGTCGGCGCGCTCGTCCTGATCGCGGGCGCCCTGTGGGTGCGCGAGTCCCGCACGGGAGCGGGGCGCCGGCTCGACCTGCCCGGCGCGGTCCTCGTCACCACGGGCCTGGCGACGTTCGCGTACGGCGTCGTGCAGACCGAGCAGTCCGGCTGGGCCGACCCGGCGACCCTGGTGCCCCTCGTCGGCGGACTGGTGCTGCTGGCCGCCTTCGTGGCCGTCGAGTCCCGCACCCGCGAACCGCTCATGCCGCTGAAGGTGTTCCGGGCGCGGGCCGTCTCGGCGGCGAACGTCACCCTGTTCGTCATCGGTTCGGCGACGTTCTCGTCCTGGTTCTTCATGACGCTGTACGCGCAGAACATCCTCGGCTACGGTCCGCTGGCCGCCGGGGCCGCCCTGATGCCCAGCTCCGCCGCGGTCGTCGTCGGCTCCAAGCTGTCGCCCCGCCTGATGCCGCTGCTCGGCGCCCGGCGGCTCGCCGTCGGCGGCGCGCTCACCACGGCGACCGGCTTCGCCTGGCAGTCCCTGATGGACGTGGACGGCGCCTACCTGACGGACGTGCTGGGGCCCGGCATCCTGATGATGACCGGCGTCGGACTGGTCCTGACCCCGCTCGCCTCGATGGCCACGTCCGGCGCGGCGCCCGGCGACGCGGGCCTCGTCTCGGGGCTCGTCAACACCTCCCGCACCATGGGCGGCGCCGTCGGCCTGGCCGTCCTGTCCACGGTCGCCGCGTCGGGCGCGGCCGGGGCCACCACTCCGGAGGCTCTCACCGCCGGGTACGCCCTCGCCTTCCGCACCGGCGCGGGCATCCTCCTCGTGGCGGCCGCGCTGATGCTGCTGTGGCTGCCCCGCCCGGTGACCGCCGCGACCACCGCGACGAGCGACGCGCCCCGCGCCGACCGGGCCTGACGCACGGGCCGTCCCGCCCGCCGCGCGCCGGGCGTCCTTCCGCGCGGGCGGCGGCCGCGCTATACAGGCCGGGCCCGGAGCCGTACCCCCGCCGCGACGAGGAGCGAGCCGACCATGCCCATCGACGTACCGAGGGTTCTGGGCGCCGCGCCCCGGACGCGGCACCTGAGCTGGGACGACGCGGACGTCCGGCTCTACCACCTCGGGATCGGCGCGGGCGTCCCCGCCGCCGACCCCGCCGAACTGCGCTACACCCTGGAGTCCCGGCTCCACGTCCTGCCGGCGTTCGCGACCGTCGCGGGCGGCGGGCCCGGCGTCCTCGCCGCGCTGACCGTGCCGGGCGTCGACGTGGACCTGGCCGCCGTCCTCCACGCCGGCCACCGGCTCGCCGTCCACCGCCCGGTCCCGCCGCGCGGCGACGCGACCGCCACGTCCCGCGTCACCGCCGTGTACGACAAGGGCGGGGCCGCCCTGCTCGTCCTGCGCTGCGAGACCGCCGACGACGACGGACCCCTGTGGACGACGGAGGCGGACCTCCACGTACGCGGCGAGGGCGGCTTCGGCGGCGGACGCGGCCCCTCGGGCGTGCCGGAGGGCGCACCGGAGCGCGTACCCGACCGGATCGTGGAGCGCCCCGTACGGGAGGACCAGGCGCTGCTGTACCGGCTGTGCGGCGACCGCAACCCCCTGCACGCCGACCCGGAGTTCGCCGCGCGCGCCGGGTTCGACCGGCCCGTCCTGCACGGCCTGTGCACCTACGGGATGACCCTCAAGGCGGTCGTCGACACGGCGCTCGGCGGGGACGTCGGCCGCGTCCGCTCGTACGGCGCCCGCTTCACCGGGCCGGTGTTCCCCGGCGACACCCTGCGCTTCCACCTGTGGGAGGACGGCGGGGACGTGCACGTCACCGTCACCGCGCCCGGACGGGGCGACGCGCCCGTCCTCACCGGCGCCGTCTCCGGTGCGGCGGCGCCCTGACCGGCCTTCCGCGGCCCGCCGGGAACGCCGGGGCCGGCGGGAACGCCGAGGGCCGGCGGGAGCGCCGAGGGCCGCCGGAAGCGCCGAGGGCCGGCGGGAACGCCGAGGGCCGCCCCGGCAGGCTCCGGGACGGCCCTCTTCTCGACTCGCCTTCGGTCGGCGGACGTTACGCCGCGCCACCGCCCTGGCCGGACTCCCTGCGGTGCCGGCCGTGCGGCTGCGCCGACGTGTCCTCCGACGCCGCCGGGCCCCCGCGGTGCTTTCCGGAGCCGCCGGCGTCCCCGTGCGCCCGCGTCGCCTGGGTCGTGTCGGTGCTGGCTTCAGACATGTGGTGAAGTCACCCCGTAATGATCGCTGTTGTCGTGCGGCCCGTGAGTCTAACCGGGCACCGCGCGCCCCGTGAGCGGTGCCTGCTGCAACGGCACCGGCCGGCGCGCACCGCCCGGAACCGCGCCGCCGTCCGCGCTCCCACCTGCGGGTTCACCCGGCCCGGGGGCCGCCGCCCCGTCCCGTACGGGCGCGGCCGCCGGCGCTCCCGCGGCCCCGGGCCCCGGCTCCCGCGAGGGCGTCCGCGCACCGGTGCCGGGCAGGGGACCGCGGACCTCCCGCACGGGGCCCGGCGCGTCCCGCAGGGGGCCCGCGGCCTCCCGTACGAGCGCGTCCGCCGCGCCCTCGATCCGGGCCAGCCCGCACGGCACCGAGGCGTTCGCGTACGGCAGCGACAGCACGCCCTCCCGCGACCACAGCCCGGCGCCCGCGAACCAGCCCTCCGGCGCGGGAAGTTGCAGCAGCCGGCCCGCCGCGGGCCGCCACACCCCGACCCAGCTCCCGGCCGCCCCGTCCACCCGCAGCGCCACCGCGCACGCCTCCGGGGTCAGCACCTGCCCCGGCTGCACCGCGAACGGCGTCAGCACCGCGTCCGCCGACCGCAGGCACTCGGGGAACCGCACCGGCCGCGTACTGCCCAGCACGCCCCAGCCCAGCCGCTCCCGGCCCGGTGACGGGGCGTCGGAACCGATCAGCAGCAACCCGCTGTCCAGGTCCGCCAGGAGCAGCCGGTCACGGCTGTCCTCCGTGATCTGGAGCAGCGGCGTGACCTCCCCGCCGCGCCGCAGGTCCACCGCGACGGTCTTCACGGGCCCGCCGTCGGCCTCCCGGTCCAGGGCGAGCAACCGCCCCTCCCGGTCCAGCCACACCCCGCCCGAGCAGCGGCCCGGCACCTCGGCGACGTGCTCCGGCCCCGCCGCGCCACCCGCCACCCGCCAGACGCCCGTCGAACGCCCGCCCGGCACCAGGGCGTACGCGCACCTCCCGTCCGGCGCGGGCGGCAGCAGCAGGACCGATTCCGCAGCGACCGCTCCCAGCGGCAGCTCACCGGTCTCCGGACCGGTCGGGTACAGCAGCGAGAACATCTGGCGCTCCGCCACCCGCCGCGCGATCAGCACCCGCCCGTCCGCGAGCGGCAGCAGCTGGGCGTGCGGGTCCTCCGGCTGCCCGAGCGGCAGCGGAACGGCGTACGGCTCGGGCCCGTCGAGCGTCCACCGCTCGGGGTACAGCGCCTCCCCCTCGCCGGCGAGCCGGGCCGCGTAGGAGCCGTCCGCCGCGATCGCGAACCCGGACCCGTACCGGGACGCGGACACGGGCCCGGACCCGGCGGCGTCCGCGCGGGCGGTGTCCCGGGCGCCGTCACGGGTGGTCTCCCGGATTCCGTTTCCGGCGGCGGTCTCGATGGCACAGGCTGTCATGGCTCGTCACCTCCGGGCCCCGACGCTAGTTTTCGCCATTCCGCCCGAACGGCACGAGCCGCCGCGCTTCACACATAAGGGTGGCCCTCACCCGGTTCGCCTGAGGGGAAGGGGGGCGGTGTGCTGGCCTGAAACAGGTGGCGAGTAAGGTAAGGCGACCCTAAGCGGAATTTCACGGTCCATGGTCCACGCTCCACGGTCCGGGTTCCGCGGGGCCGTCCCCGTCCCCTGTCCCTTCAGGAGCCACCATGTCCGTACGGTCCGTACGACGCCGACGCGGCACCGCCGCCGTCATCGCCCTCGCCGCCGCGCTGTCCCTCGCGGCCTGCGGAACCCAGGACAAGGACGCTCCGGACGCCAAGCCCGGCGCCGCCGACAAGAAGTCCGTCGCCCAGGGCGGCCAGGACTTCGGGGACGCCCGCGCCAAGACCGCGGCGCTCGGCACCGACGCCAAGCCGGGCCAGTTCCCGCGCACCGTCACCCACGCCATGGGCAAGACGGAGATCAAGGCCGCGCCGAAGCGGGTCGTCGTCCTCGACGTCGGCGAGCTCGACAACGTCGTCTCCCTCGGCATCAAGCCCGTCGGCTACGCCCCCGCCGAGGGCGACCCGGACCTGCCGAGCTACCTCGCCGAGGACGGCGGCAGCCCCAAGAGCGTCGGCTCCATCAACAGCCTCAACCTGGAGGCCATCGCCGGTCTGAAGCCGGACCTCATCCTCGGCAGCCAGCTGCGCGCCGCCGACAAGTACAAGGAGCTGTCGAAGATCGCCCCGACGGTCTTCTCGCTGCGCCCCGGCTTCACGTGGAAGGAGAACTACCTCCTCAACGCCGCCGCGCTCGACAAGACCGCCGAGGCCAAGGCGAAGCTCGCCGCGTACGAGGCGAAGGCGAAGAAGCTCGGCGCGGACATCGGCGCCGACAAGCCGACGATCTCGATGGTCCGCTACCTGCCGGACCGCATCCGCCTGTACGCCCGCGCCTCCTTCATCGGCGTGATCCTGGACGACGCGGGGCTGCCGCGGCCCGCGAACCAGCAGATCGACGACCTGGCCACCGAGGTCAGCCCGGAGAACATCGACGCGGCCGACGCGGACTGGATCTTCACGGGCGTGTACGGCGACGTGAAGAAGACCAAGCGCGACACCGCCGAGGCCAACCCGCTGTGGAAGAACCTCAAGGCCGTCAAGTCCGGTCAGGCGGTCGACGTCCCGGACGAGACGTGGTACCTCGGCCTGGGTGTCACGGCGGCGGACCGGGTCCTCGACGACCTCCGCACCCACCTGGTCAAGTAACCACCCCCCGCCCCCACCAGGTGCCCTTGCCCCCTGGACCCTCGGACCCCCAGGGCCTCCCGGCCTCCGGGTCCCTTGACCTCCTGGGCCTCCGGGCCCCCCGGGTCGCTGAACCCTCTGGGCCTCGGCCCCTGGAACTCCGGGGCCTGGGACCCCAGGGCCACAACGGGGCGGGGCCCGGTACAGCGCGCCTACCGCTCAACAGGGGCGGGCCCCGGTTCGGCGCCTGGCGGGCACAACGGGGCGGGGCCCGTGCCGCTCAGGTCCCGGAGGCCGGGGCTCACCGGGGGCTCGGGCCGGGAGCCGGGGCTCAGGGGGCTGGGGCTCGGGTCCAGGAGGTCGGCGTTCGAGGGGGGCTCGGGCCCTGGGAGGGGGTGGCGGCGTTGCGGGTAGCCTTGTGCCCGTGCCACGCCTTACCGAAGTCCTCGCCGAGCTCGACGCCCTCTGGCCCCCCGAGCGGGCCGAGCAGTGGGACGCCGTCGGCACCGTCTGCGGCGACCCCGACGCCGAGATCGACCGCGTGCTCTTCGCCGTCGACCCGGTCCAGGAGATCGCCGAGGAGGCCATCCGCCTCGGCGCCCAGCTCGTCGTCACCCACCACCCCCTCTACCTGCGCGGTACGACGACCGTCGCGGCCTCCCACTTCAAGGGCCGCGTCGTGCACACCCTCATCAAGCACGACATCGCCCTGCACGTCGCGCACACCAACGCTGACACCGCCGACCCCGGCGTGTCCGACGCCCTCGCCGGCGCCCTCGGCCTGCGCGTGCTCGGCCCCCTCGTACCGGAGAACGGCCTCGGCCGGATCTGCGAGCTCGACCCGCCGGAGACCCTCCGCGACTTCGCCGACCGCGCCGCCCGGCGGCTGCCCGCCACCGCGCAGGGCATCCGCGTCGCCGGCGACCCCGACGCGACGGTCCGCCGGGTCGCCGTCAGCGGAGGCTCGGGCGACAGCCTGTTCGACGCCGTGCGCGCGGCGGGCGTCGACGCGTTCCTCACCGCCGACCTGCGCCACCACCCGGCCTCCGAGGCCACCCAGCACTCCCCGCTCGGCCTCGTCGACGCGGCCCACTGGGCCACCGAATGGCCCTGGTGCGAACTGGCCGCCTCCCAGCTCGACGAGATCTCCGACCGCCACGGCTGGAACCTGCGGGTGCACGTCTCGAAGACGGTCACCGACCCGTGGGCCGCCCACCACACGTCCTCTTCCGCTCACCACACCTCTCCTGGAGCCCCCAACTGAACGCCGCGCCCGCCGACCAGATCCGCCTCCTCGACGTCCAGGCCCTCGACACCCGCCTGTCGCAGCTCGCCCACAAGCGCCGCAGCCTGCCCGAGCACGCCGAGATCGAGTCCCTGACCAAGGACCTGACCCAGCTGCGGGACCTGCTCGTCGCCGCGCAGACGGAGGAGAGCGACTGCGCCCGCGAGCAGAAGAAGGCGGAGCAGGACGTCGACCAGGTCCGCCAGCGCGCCGTCCGCGACCAGCAGCGCCTCGACTCGGGCGCCATCACCTCCCCGAAGGACCTGGAGAACCTCCAGAAGGAGATCGTCTCCCTGTCCAAGCGCCAGGGCGACCTGGAGGACGTCGTCCTGGAGGTCATGGAGCGCCGCGAGTCCGCGCAGGAGCGGGTGGGCGAGCTGACCGAGCGCGTCGCCTCCGTCCAGGCCAAGGTGGACGACGCGACCGCCCGCCGCGACCGCGCGCAGGAGGAGCTGGACGCCGAGGCGGCCGCCGTCGCCAAGGAGCGCGAGCTGGTGGCCGGTTCCGTGCCGGCGGACCTGATGAAGCTGTACGAGAAGATCCGCGGCCAGCAGGGCGGTGTGGGCGCGGCCCGCCTGTACCAGCGCCGCTGCGAGGGCTGCCACATCGAGCTCAACATCACCGAGGTCAACGACGTCCGCTCCGCCCCGGCCGACGCGGTCGTACGGTGCGAGAACTGCCGCCGCATCCTCGTCCGCACCTCGGAGTCCGGCCTGTAATGAGCGGTGCTGCGGGGGTGCGCGAGCTGATCGTGGAGGCCGACGGCGGCTCCCGGGGCAATCCGGGCCCCGCCGGGTACGGCGCGGTGGTGCTGGACCCGGTGACGGGCGAGGCCCTGGCGGAGGCGGCCGAGTACATCGGCGTGGCCACCAACAACGTCGCCGAGTACAAGGGCCTCCTCGCCGGGCTGCGCGCCGCCCGCGAACTGGCGCCGGACGCGTCGGTGCGGGTCCGCATGGACTCCAAGCTGGTCGTGGAGCAGATGTCCGGGCGCTGGAAGATCAAGCACCCGGACATGAAGCCGCTCGCCGCCGAGGCCGCCCGGATCTACCCGCCGGGGCAGGTCACGTACGAGTGGATCCCGCGCGAGCGCAACAAGCACGCCGACCGGCTGGCCAACGAGGCGATGGACGCGGGCCGCCAGGGCCGCCAGTGGCAGCCGTCCACGTCGCGCGCCGCCCTGGACGCGGGCGCGGCCCGCGTCGCCGGAGAGGCGACGGGCAGGGGGCGTGTGACGGGCGACACCGAGGGCGGGCCCCGGGTCGTGGGCGACGCGGCGGCAGGCGCGGCCAGGGCCCGCGCGGCCCTCGCGGCCACGGCCTCCACCGGCACGCCCGCGCCCGGTACGGCTTCGACGGGCACGCCCGCCACCGGTACGGCTCCGACGGGCACCGCCGCGACCAGCGCGGCCGCCTCCTCCGCCACGGGTGCGGCCGCCCCCGGCCCCCGCCCCGGCACGGCCGACCGCGCCCTCGACGCCCCGCGCCCCGCCGACGCGCCCCGCCCGGACGCGACCGCGCCGGCGCCCACCGGGGGCGACGGCTCCGCGGCGACGCCCGCCACCCCGTCCCGGGGCTGGGCCGCGCCCGCGGACCTCGGCGCGCCCGCCACCTTCGTCCTGCTCCGGCACGGGGAGACCGCGCTCACGCCCGAGAAGCGGTTCTCCGGCAGCGGCGGCAGCGACCCCGAACTGTCGGCCGCCGGACGCCGCCAGGCCGACGCCGTCGCCGCCGCGCTCGCCGCGCGCGGCACCGTCCAGGAGATCGTCTCCTCGCCGCTGCTGCGCTGCCGCCAGACCGCGCTCACCGTCGCCGAACGCCTCGGCCTCGACGTACGGATCGACGACGGGCTGCGCGAGGCGGACTTCGGCGCGTGGGAGGGCCTGACCTTCGCGGAGGTCCAGGAGCGCTACCCGGACGACCTGAACGCGTGGCTGGCCTCCCCGAAGGCCGCGCCCACGGGCGGCGAGTCCTTCGCGGCCGTCTCCCGCCGGGTGGCCGCCGCCCGCGACCGGCTGACGGAGCGCCACGCGGGCCGCACCGTCCTGCTGGTGACCCATGTGACGCCCATCAAGACGCTGGTCCGCCTCGCGCTGGGCGCCCCGCCCGAGGCGCTGTTCCGCATGGAGCTGTCCGCCGCGTCCCTGTCGGCCGTGGCCTACTACCGGGACGGCAACGCCTCGGTGCGGCTCCTCAACGACACGTCGCACCTGCGCTGACCCTCCGGGTGCCGCCGCGCGGCGGCACCCTCCCGCGGCCTCAGTGGACCTGGTCGACCAGCACGTCCAGCGACCACGCCGTGCCCGCCCGCCGCGGCGGCTCGCACTCCACGGTGTGGCCGAGGTCGCGCAGGGCCTCCACGAGCTCGGCGGGCGTGCCGGGAGCCGCGCCCGCCTCCAGCAGGGCCCGTACGATCCGGCCCTTGGTAGCCTTGTTGAAGTGGCTGACCACCTTGCGGGTCGGCGCGTGCAGCACCCGCACCGTCGCCGTGCGCCCGGCCACCTCGCCCTTCGGCTTCCACGCCGCCGCGTACGCCGCCGACCGCAGGTCCAGCACCAGCCCGTCCCCGGCGGCCTCGGGCATCACCTCGCCCATGGGCCCGCGCCAGTACGCGCCGAGCGCCCCCAGCCCCGGCAGCTTCACGCCCATCGAGCAGCGGTACGACGGGATGCGGTCGTCGACCCGTACCGCGCCCCACAGCCCGGAGAACACCAGCAGCGACGCCCGCGCCCGCTTCCGTGCCGCCGCGTCGAGCGTGGCCAGGCCCAGCGCGTCGTACAGGACGCCCGTGTACACCTCGCCGGCCGGGCGGGCCCCGGCGGTCAGCAGCGCGGCGTTCTTCGCGACCTCGCCCCGCAGGCCCTCGCTGAGCCCCAGGACCTCCCGCGCCTTCTCCTCGTCGGCGGCGCACAGCTCGACCAGCTCCGCGAGCACGGCGGCCCGCGCCCCGGCCAGCCCGGGCAGCGACAGGGCCTCCGGCTTCAGCGGCGCCCCGCGCCCCGAGGCGGCCTTGCCCTCCGAGGGCGGCAACAGGACGAGCACGGCGGTTCTCCTCACGTACGGACGGCGGCGGGGGTTGCGGCCCCGACCAGCAACCCTACAAACCCGCCGCCCCGTCCGGGCCCCGCACCGGTCCTCCCCGCCGCCGCCCGCCGCCCGCGCCCGCCTCCCTCGGCCTTCCGTTCTCTCCCCCCGCCCGACATGCCGCACGGCCGCACGCGTCCTACGCTCGGCGTATGCCCCGCCGCCAGCTTCATGTGACCGGCGCCGCCGAGGCCCCCCTGCGGACCGCCCTGCGCGCGCTGCGGAACCAACCGGACATCCCCGGGGCCTTCCCGCCCGACGTGCTCGCCGAGGCGGAGGCCGCCGCGAAGTCGCCGCGCCTGCCCGGGCGCGACGACACCGACCTGCCGCTGTTCACCATCGACCCGCCCGGCTCGGTCGACCTGGACCAGGCGATGCACCTGGCGCGCCGCGCCGACGGCGGGTACCGGGTGCACTACGCCATCGCCGACGTGTCCGCGTTCGTCGCCCCGTCCGGCGCGGTCGACGCGGAGGCGCACCGCCGGGTGCTGACCCTGTACTTCCCCGACGGCCGCGTCCCGCTCCACCCGCCCGTCCTGTCGGAGGGCGCCGCGAGCCTGCTGCCCGGCGACGCGGTGCCCGCGCTGCTGTGGCGGATCGACCTGGACGCGTACGGGCGGCGGGTCGCCACCGAGGTCCGCCGCACGATGGTCCGCAGCCGCGCCCGCCTCGACTACGCGACCGTGCAGCAGCAGATCGACGCGGGCACCGCGGAGGAGCCCGTCGCCCTGCTGCGCGACATCGGCCGGCTCCGCGAGGAGCTGGAGGCCGAGCGGGGCGGGATCTCCCTGAACGTGCCCGAGCAGGAGATCGTCGAGGTGGACGGCTCGTACGAGCTGGTGTACCGCGCCCCGCGCCCCGCCGACGCGTGGAACGCGCAGGTCTCCCTGCTCACCGGCATGGCCGCGGCGGACCTGATGACCGCCGCCGGGACGGGCATCCTGCGCACCCTGCCGACCGCCCCGGACGGCGCCGTCGCCCGGCTGCGGCGGTCCGCGCAGGCGCTCGGCATCGACTGGCCGCACCATGTGTCGTACGCGGCGCTCGTGCGCACCCTGGACCCGCGCCTGCCGCGGCACGCGGCGTTCCTGCAGGACTGCACGACGCTGCTGCGGGGCGCCGGGTACACGGTGTTCACGGACGGCAATCTGCCCGACCCGGCCGTGCACGCGGCCGTCGCCGACGAGTACACGCACTGCACCGCGCCGCTGCGGCGCCTGGTCGACCGGTACGCGGGCGAGCTGTGCGTCGCCGCCGTGGAGGGCCGCGAGCCGCCCGGGTGGGTGCGGGCGGCGCTGGGCGCGCTGCCGCGGGAGATGGCGGACGGCACGCGGCGCGCGAACCGGGTGGAGCGGGAATGCGTGGACATCGTGGAGTCGGCGCTGCTGATGGACCGGGTGGGCGAGGTGTTCACCGGGACCGTCGTGGACGTGCGCGACGACGACCCGGCGACGGGCACCGTGCACCTGGAAGCCCCGGCGGTGGTGGCCCGCCTGGAGGGCGCGGGGACGCCCCTGCCGCTGGGGGAGCGGCTGGACGTACGGCTCACACAGGCGTACCCGGGGCGGGAGAAGGCGCTGTTCGTACCCGCCTGACCGCGGCCAGCAGCGCCTTCGGGTCGTCGGCGTGGAACCGTACGGTCCGCACCTCGCGCCGCTTGCCGAGCAGGCCGACCGCCTCGACGGGTGAGGCGAGCTCCAGGGTGACCGACGTCTGCCCGCCGACCTGGAGGTTCAGCTCCCCCTCGGCCTTCTCGTGGGTGAACAGCGGGGCGTGCCGTACGGAGGCGATGGCGTCGAGCGGTACGGCGAGGTCCGTGTGGCAGCCCTGCCGCAGCCGCAGCACCCGCCCGTCCTCCAGGAGGTGCGGCCGCGTGACGGACGCGGCGTGCAGGCCCAGCACGAAGAGGACGCTGTACACGTCGAGCAGGAGCATGACCCGGGCGATCGCGGGAGCGTCGCGCAGCAGCAGATGGACGCCGACCGTCTCGACGGCGCACACGAAGGCGAAGCCGTACATGATGGCCGCCTGGTCGCGGGCGTGCCCGAACGCCTCCACCCCGTCGCGTATCCCGTGGCGCCGGCGCCCGGCCCACCGCACGAGGCTCACGAGGAGGCCCAGCTCGTGCCGGACGAGCCGGACGACCGGCTCGGGCACCACCTCGTACAGGGCCCGGACGGGCGGGAGGCCGGCGCTGCGGGCCCGTCGGTAGACGAGGACGCCCAGCAGCACGGCGGTGACGGCCAGCAGCTCGACGGCGTACAGGAGGGGCGCGGGGACGGCGAGCCCGGCGGCGAGGCAGACGACGAGGAGGACCTCGGCGGGCAGCGCGGCGTACCCCACGGCCTTCAGCACCCGCCTCACCGCCCGTCCTCCGCCCGCTCGGCGCCCTCGCCCCGCGTGTCCGGCCCGGTCTCCGGGGCGGCGGCGAGGCGCATGGCGCGCCGTACGACCTCGGCCTGGGCGGGCGAGAACTCGGCGAGGAACGCGCTTTCGAACCCGCGGCCGTCGGCCCACGCGTCGGGGTCGGCGCGCCGGATCTGCCGGACGACCTCGTCGGGCAGCAGCTCCAGCAGCAGGGAGACGGCGGGCGCCACACGGGGGTCGTCCGCGGGGGCGTCGGCGAGCTCGTCGAGCCGGGCGTACAGGTCGTAGGCGCGCGCCATCGCCTCGGGGGTGGCGATGGCGTCCCGCATGGCGGCGACCATCCGGGTCCCGTCCTCGTCGGTGAACGAGGAGTCCATGAGGGCGAGCAGTTCCCGGTCGAGCGCGGCCATCCGGGGCTCGGGCCGCCCGAGCCCGGCGCTGACGCGGGCCATGTCGGCGAAGAGCGCGGCGAGCTCGGGCGAGACGGGGCCCTCGGCGGGCAGCAGCCCGTCGCGGGCCTGGGCGAGCAGCGCGGCGAGCCGCTCCCGGCGGGCCCGGACGTCGGCCTCCTGCCGGGCCAGGTCGGCGTCGAGCTCCTCCAGCACCTCGACGAGCTCGCGCCCGGCGTCGTCGGCGAGCACGTCGCGCACCTCGTCCAGGGAGAGCCCCAGCTCGGTCAGCCGCCGTACGCGCACCAGCAGGACGGCGTCCCGCAGGGCGTACTCGCGGTAGCCGTTGGCGAGCCGGGGCGGCTCGGGCAGCAGCCCGATGCGGTGGTAGTGGCGTACGGCGCGCGTACTGACCCCGGCGAGCCGGGCGATCTCTCCGATCCTCATGCGCCCAGTAGAAACGTTGACGTCGCGACAAGGTCAAGGGCGGCGGCGGGGCGGGTACCATGGTCGGCACGGCAGACGAGCCGGGCGGACGGCCGCGTGGGGACCTTCGAGGTCCTCCCGAGGAACGTCCGGGCTCCACAGGGCAGGGTGGTGGGTAACGCCCACCCGGGGTGACCCGCGGGACAGTGCCACAGAAAGCAGACCGCCGGGGGCCTCGGCCCTCGGTAAGGGTGAAACGGTGGTGTAAGAGACCACCAGCGCCTGGGGTGACCCAGGCGGCTCGGTAAACCCCACCCGGAGCAAGGTCAAAAGGAAACACCCCGGTGTTTCTGCGCGGACGTTCGAGGGCTGCCCGCCCGAGTCCGCGGGTAGACCGCACGAGGCCGGCGGCAACGCCGGTCCTAGATGGATGGCCGTCACCCCGACGACCGCGAGGTCCCGGGGAACAGAACCCGGCGTACAGCCCGACTCGTCTGCCGCTCTCCCCCCCCCGCGGCTTCCCGCGCCCCCCTTGTGTCCGCAGGACGCGCGCGACCGGAACCCGGTGCCCGGCGTGCGGGCCCCTGTGATCGGGCGATCCGGTGATCCGGGCGGGACGGCCGCCCGCCGATCGCGTCGGACGTAGGCTGCTCCCGGACCGGGCGCGGGTGGCTCCTCGCGGGCCGACAGCAGGGGCCGTGGCCGAAGGCTCGGTGGTCCTGTTCCCGGCGCTTCCCGCGTAACCGCACGCGAGCCGGGGCGCATGCCCGGTGGGGCGGGGCGGGGCGCCCGTGTGAGGCTCCTCGCTGCCGCTCACCCGACCGGAGCGCGGGCGGCGGCACCGAGCGGACGACGGACGGCGAGGCCCCCTCCCCGTGGTGCGGGGAGGGGGCCCCGTCGTGTCCGTGCCGGTCGGGGATCAGGCTCAGCTGGTGCCGGTGTCCGCCTTGCGGCGGCGCGTCCACCAGGTCAGGGCTCCGCCGGCCGCTACGGCGACGGCCGCGAGCGCGGCGATCAGGCCGACCGGGGTGTCCGATCCCGTGTCGGCGAGGCCGCCCTGCGGGTCCTTCGCCGGGGGCAGGGCAGGCGTGCCGCTGTTGCCGGGGCCCGGCGTGGTGGGGTCCGGCGCCGGAGTCGACGGGGTGTCGCTCGGCGTCGGCTTCACCGTGCCCGAGGGGCTCGGCGTGGGGGTGGGCGTCGGCGTGGGAGTCGGGATGGGCTGCCCACCGCCGCTGTCCGGGGTGTCGCTCCCGCCGAGGAAGGCCACGTCGGCGTCCCGCGCGGAGGTCTGCGCCCGCACGCTGTCCTTCGTGGTCTGCGGAAGGTCCCGGTGCCGTACCTGGAACTCCGCTGCGGTGATGTTGCGCTTGGGGGCCTTGGAGAAGTCGACGCCGCCCACGAAGAAGGTGTAGACGCGTCCGTCACCGAGGGGCCATTCGTAGGTGAAGTCGCCCTTGGTGAAGGACTCCACCATCTCCTCCCACACGGTGCGCTTGTCCCAGTCGGCGTTCTCGCCGCGCAGCGGCCAGCGCCTGAGGTCGTTGCTGTCGATGATGGGCCGGAAGTCGGTGGCCTTCCTGGCGTCCTGCTGCCGGATCCACTCGGCGGCCACACGGGACTTGTAGACGCGGCGCAGGTCGGCGTACTTCTTCTCGGTGTTGATCTGCTTCTCGACGTGCGGCACGAGGTAGTGCGTGATCAGCTGGTGGCTGCGCTCCTTCTCGGCCGCGGTGAGCTTCTTCGAGCAGTCCTCCCCGTTCACCGGGGTGTCGAAGTCCATCGCCGCGTGGTTGACCTTCAGCGGCGCGTCGAGGATGTAGATGCCGCCGTCCTGCTCGCGGACCTTCGCCGGGCCGGGCACGATCCAGTTGCGCCCGGAGCCCCAGCACGGCACGCCGTCCACCTTGGGCGCGGCGTTCATGAACTCCCTGCCGGGGGACTTCTTCGGGTCCATGGCGCGGGAGAAGTCCCGCTTCATCTCCATGTCGGCTTCGAGGAGGACACGTCCGGCGTCGGTCTTCCCGAAGCCCTCGTCCATGATCTTGTCCGGCTGGTCCGGGTTGAGGTTCACCCACTGCCGGTCCGGGGTGAGGGCCAGCCAGGTGAACAGGGCGTCGGAGGCCATTTCGAGCTTCGCCTGGCCGCCCCAGCCGGGGTCGTTGTCCTCGTCGGGCATGAAGTCGGCCTTCATGCTGTAGTCCAGTCCCCTGCCCTTGACGGGGGTGCCGACGTACTGGAGCTCCAGGGTGGAGAAGTCGACGCCGCCGGGGCCGCGGCCGAGGGCTCCGCGGGTGTTCATCTGGTTGTGCTGGTTCTGGATCTGCCGCGCCTCCGCGGGGGTCTTCCCGGACTCGTGGGCGAGGGAGTTGATCGGGCCCTGGGTGCCGGTGTTGGGTCGCGGATTGAACAGCGGGTACGTCTTGGTGTACTTCGTCTGCGGCCACAGCGGCTTCGCCGTGGCCCGCCGCTCCGCGATCCGGATCGGGTTGTTGCCCACGCCCCGCTCGGCGCGGAGCTTGCTGTTCTCCGCCTGGTACTCCCTGGTGGTGGCGCGGTTGGGCTTCTCCCCGGCGTACATGGTGAGGTTCGACTTCGTGAAGTCGTACTTCGCGTCCTTGTGGCGGAGGATGACCTTGTCGTTCTTGAACTGCTCCGACTTCCGTATGCCGTCGGCCTTGAACTCGCCCAGGTCGCCGGTGCGCTGGTTGTACGCGTCGTACCGGCGGGAGGCGATCTTGTTGCCGTCCTTGTCGAAGATCTCGACCTTCACCTCACACAGCCAGTCGGGGCCGATGAGTTTGAAGTCCTGGACGGTCTTCCGCTCGAAGACGCCGCCCTTCTCCCGCGAGTGCTGGGCGCCGATGAGGTGCTGCGGCACCCACTTCGCGAACGGCTTCGGGGACGGCTTGCCCTGGAGGTAGCGGGCGTAGCGGGCCCAGATGGCGCGCTTCATGTCCTCGGGGTCCTTCGACGCCCGGTAGGCGGCGTCCCACTTCCTGACGTCGGCGTCGGTGTTGCCGACGAGCTTCAGGTCGGCGCGGGTCGGCGCGGGGACGTTCTCGAAGCCCTTGAACTCGAGGTTGAAGTAGTACTCCTCGTCCGGGCCGCTCCTGGTCCAGTGGTGCCGGCCGGTGGGGGCTCCGGAGTCGTTCGGGGTACGGGGGAACGTCTTGCCGAGGTGCATCTTGTCGCACCGCCCGCCGGACGTGACCTTGGCGTAGTCGCCGGGCGCCGCGGTGGCGGTGGCGGGAAGGCCGACGAGCACCATCCCGGCCGCCGAGACGACCGCGAGGCAGGAGGCCAGGCGTCGCCGGAGCCGGGTACGAATGGGCGTCTGTGTTCTCATGCGTGTCCCTCGTCGTGGGGGCCACGGGACCTGGGCTGTGCGGGCGAGCGGCTGGCGGGGCCCCCGTGTCAGCTTTTCGCCGCCCGTCGGCCCACACACTAGAGGACCCCAACGCCCCGTAAGCAAGGGATTGTTGGCGCGTGGGGTGTCGTCCCGGCGGCGCCGGAGCGGGACCGCCGGCGGTGTCCACTACCGTCGACCGCATGACCGACCCTGACGAGACGTACGACGCGACCCGGCACCCCGACCTGCTCAGGTGGCTGGACGAACGCCGGGACGCCCACGAGAGGTGGGCCGAACAGACCTCCCACGCGGACGCCCTGGACTTCACCCCGGCGTCCCTCGCGGTCCTCGACGCGCTGGTCCGGGAGTCCGCGGACACCATGGAGGAGATCACCGACCGGCGCATGACGCCCTTCTTCCAGGGCGCGATCTGGTACGTCGGGGAGGTGTTCCGCCGCCACCGGGAGATGGTGTGGAAGTACATCCCCGACATCGTCAGCGGGGAGCTCGAACCGTTCTTCGGCGCGGCCGGGGAGACCTCCGCCCTCGACCACCCCTGCGTCGGCGCCCCCGACGACCCGGAGAGCTACGTGTACCCGCTGAACATGCTCCGCCGGATCGCCCTCACCGAGGACGAGGTCGGCGATCCGGTCGAGGACACGCTGCCGTCCCTCTACGCCGACCCCTTCGACGAGGAGGACGAGGAGGACGGGGAGGACGGGGAGGAGTCGGACGGCGAGGGGGGCTAGGACGGCGTGGAGCCGGAGGCTGCCGGCGGCTGGGACCCCCGCTCGGGGGTCCGGCGCCCGAGCCCTCGGCCCGCCGACGCGCACTGCCACGTGCCGAGACGTCATGGCGGACAGCGCGTCAGAAGACCAGCCAGTAGATCAGGAAGGCGATGACGGCCAGGGCCAGCAGCCCGCCCGGGCTGCATCCCACGCCGCCCCCGCCTCCGCCGCCCCCACCGCCTCCGCCGCTGTTGCCTCCGCCTCCGCCCCCGCCGCCCGTCGAGGATTTGCGGAGGCGTTCGCGTTCGGCCTTCTGGATGCCCTTGGCGATGGCCTTCTCCAGCTCCTTCTTTTCCTTCCAGTCCACGCGTCTGCCCCCGTTCGCGACATGGTGTAGACCTCCATACCCTTGCGTATGGCGGCCCTCCATACCTTGCCGTATGGCGGCGTGGGAGTCCACCGGAAATCGGGCGCGCGCCGCCCGCCGTGTTGAATGGCCGCCGTGGTGAACTGGTCCGAGGCGTACGACTGTTACGGGGAGACCCGGCGCGTTCCCGAACTGCTGGAGCGGGTCGCGCGGGGGGAGGATGCCGACGCCTGGGATGAGTTGGGCCGACGGCTCGTGCTGGAGGGCTCGATGGTGTTCCCGGCGTCCTTCGCCGCGCTGCCCCGTCTGGTGGCGCTCGCCCCGCGCGGCGCGCGGGCGCGCGGGCTCGCCGGGGCCGTCGTGCGGTGCGCCGCCGGGCCGCACGGCTGCGACGACCTGTTCGCGCGCTGCTCCGGGGCGGTCGCGGAGCTGGGCGACGTGCTGGACCGGCACCTCGCGGCCCGGCCCTCCGCCTACCTGCCGGCCTTTCTCGACCTGCTCGCCGTGCGGGGCGCGTACCACTGGAGCGCCGTCCTCGGGGACTTCTCCGATGACTTCTACGAGGTCGCCTGCCCGCACTGCGCCACCGACGTGACCATCGCCATCGGCGTCCACGGGCGGTACTCGGCCATCCGGGACTGGCATCGGGGCGACGTGGACCTGCGCCCCCTGAGGCCCGCGACGCACGGGACGCTGTACGGAACCGGGCGGTGGATGCACGCGACCGCCGTACGCGACGGGCAGGGCGCCCTCGCCGACGGGATCGCCCATCTCTTCGGGCGGGCCGAGTGCCCCCGGTGCGCGAGCGTCTTCGGCGTCGCCGACGAGTACGCCGCCGCCCACCGCCCCGTCATGTGACCCGCCCGGCTACCGCATCCGCGCGCCCGTGCCCGAGACGCGTACGCGCGGGTCGGCCGTGCGCAGCTCGACCGTCAGTTCCGCCGGGCGGCCCAGGTCCTCGCCCTGGTGCAGGGTGAGCACCGACGCCTCCGGGACCAGGCCCAGCTCGCGGGCGTACGCGCCGAAGGCGGCCGCCGCCGCGCCCGTCGCCGGGTCCTCCACCACCCCGCCCACCGGGAACGGGTCCCGCACGTGGAACACCGTCTCCGACGCGCGCCACACCAACTGCACCGTCGTCAGGTCCAGCCGCAGCATCAGCGCCTTCAGCCGCTCGAAGTCGTACCGCAGCTCCGCCAGCCGCTCCCGCGACGCCGCCGCCAGCACCAGGTGCCGGGCGCCCGCGAACGCGACGCGCGGCGGCAGCGCCGGGTCCAGGTCCTCCGCCGGCCAGTCCAGCGCCGCCAGCGCCTCCGCCACGTCCTCGGCGGCGGCCTCCTCGACGTACGGCTCCACGCTGGTCAGCGTCGCGCGCGGCGCCCCGTCCTCCACCGCCACCGACACGGGCACCGTGCCCGCCCGCGTCGCGAACAGCAGCTCGCCCGGCCCGATCCGCTCGCCCAGCGCCACGGCCGCCGCGATCGTGGCGTGCCCGCAGAACGGCACCTCCGCGACCGGGCTGAAGTACCGCACCGTGAACGCGCGGCCCTCCGCGCCGCCGCCCAGGCCCTCCGCGCCGCCGCCCAGGCCCTCCGCGCCGCCGCCCAGGCCCTCCGCGCCGCCCAGGCCCTCCGGCGGGGCCGTCAGGAACGCGCTCTCGCTGTAGCCGACCTCCGCCGCGACCGCCAGCATCTGCGCGTCGCTCATCCCGGACGCGTCCAGGACCACCCCGGCCGGGTTCCCGCCCTCCGGGTCCGCCGAGAACGCCGTGTAGTGGAGGACCTCCGGAGCCGGGGAGTCCGGGGCCGGGGCGGAGGGGGAGTCCGGGGAGGCGGGGGACTGGGGCCGGGGCGTGGGCTCGGTGTGCGTCATGGGAGGCACAACCCCCGTACGCCCGCCTCTTGTTCCCGGGCCGGAATAGCCCCGCGCCCGCGCCGCCCCGCGCCCTCGCGCCGCCCCGCGCCCTCGCGCCGCCCCGCGCCCTCGCGCCGCCCCGCGCCCTCGCGCCGCCCCGCGCCCTCGCGCCGCCCCGCGCCCTCGCGCCGCCCCGCGCCCTCGCGCGGCCCGCGCCCTCGCGCCGCCCCCCCCCGCCGTGCGCCACCCGGCCCGGGAGGGCCCCTCAGCCCCGTCCCAGGTACGGCATCCCCGTCGCCATCACCGTCACGAACGGAATGTTCGCCTCCAGCGGCAGCGACGCCATGTGGACCACCGTCCGCGCCACGTCCGCCGCGTCCATCACCGGCTCGGGGCCAGCGTGCCGTTGGCTTGCAGGATGCCCTCCTCCATGCGGCGGGTCATCTCCGTCGCCGCGTTGCCGATGTCAATCTGCCCGCACGCGATGCCGTGCGCCCGCCCGTCCAGCGCCAGCGACCTGGTCAGGCCCGTGACCGCGTGCTTCGTCGCCGTGTACGCCACCGAGTGCGGGCGCGGCACGTGCGCCGAGACCGAACCGTTGTTGATGATGCGCCCGCCGCGCGGCGACTGCTCCTTCATCTGCCGGTACGCCGCCTGCGCGCACAGGAACGCCCCGGTCAGATTGACGTCCACCACCTGCCGCCAGGTCTCCGGGTCCAGGTCCTCGACGGGCGTGCCGCCCCCGGCGAACGAGCCCGCGTTGTTGAACAGCAGGTCCACCCGCCCGTACGCCTCCCGCACGGCGGTGAACAGCGCCGCGACCTCCCGCGGCGACGTCACGTCCGTCGGCACGCACAGGGCGCCGCCCGCCGGCCCGGGCGCCGCGCGGACCAGCTCCGCCGTCTCCTCCAGGGCATCGGCGCGCCGCCCCGCCAGGGCGAGCGACCAGCCGGCCCCCGCCAGCGCCACCGCCACACTCCGGCCGATCCCCGAACCGGCCCCGGTCACCACCGCGATCCTCCGCACAGCGTCCATGGGCGCGCAGCGTACGGGACGGTCCGGCACCTGGACCTCACGCGCCCGCCATGCGGATGTTGTGTCCCGGACAATCCCACGCGGTGTACTCCCGCCCATGACGTCCGACACCTCCGAACTCCGCGCAGCGGCCCGCCACTTCGGCAGACGGGGCCTCCTCGGCACGGGTGCGGCCGCCGCGCTCGCCTTCGCCGTCGGCATCCCCGCCGCGGGCGCCGCCCAGGCCGCCGAACTCGACGAACGCCGCGTCACCGAGGACCCCTTCACGCTCGGCGTGGCCTCCGGCGACCCGCACCCCACATCCGTCCTGCTGTGGACGCGCCTCGCGCCCCGCCCCTACGAGCCCGGCGGCGGCCTGCCCCCGGAGCGCGTCCCCGTCCACTGGGAGATCGCCCACGACGAGCGGTTCCGCCGCGTCGTCCGGCGCGGCCGCACCACCGCGCACCCCGAGTTCGACCACACTGTCCACGTCGAGGTCGCCCACCTCCAGCCCGGCCGCGTCTACCACTACCGCTTCCGCACCGGCACCTGGACCAGCCCCGCCGGCCGCACCCGCACCGCCCCGGACCCCGGCGCCCGCCCGGCCGAGCTGCGCATCGCCGCGGTGTCCTGCCAGGCCTACCACGACGGCTACTTCACCGCGTACCGCCACCTCGCCGACGAGCCGGACCTGACGGCCGTCGTCCACCTCGGGGACTACCTGTACGAGTACGCCGTCAGCGCCACCGGCGGCGCCCGCGCCTACACCGACCGCCGCCTGCCCGCCCACTTCAACCGCGAGACGGTCACGCTGGAGGACTACCGCCTCCGGTACGCGCTCTACAAGACCGACCCGGACCTGCGCGCCGCGCACGCCGCGCACCCGTTCGTCGTCACCTGGGACGACCACGAGACGGAGAACAACTACGCGGGCGGCACCCCGGAGAACGACGTGCCGCCCGAGGAGTTCCTGCTGCGCCGCGCCGCCGCGTACCGCGCGTACTGGGAGAACCAGCCGCTGCGCCTGCCGCAGCGGCCGAGCGGCCCGGACATGCGGGTGTACCGGCGGCTGCGGTTCGGGCGGCTCGCCCAGTTCGACGTGCTGGACACCCGCCAGTACCGCTCCGACCAGGCGTACGGCGACGGCTGGCGCGTGCCGGGCCCCGACTCCGCGGACCCGTCGCGCACCATGCTCGGCGCCGAGCAGGAGCGCTGGCTCCTCGACGGCTGGCGCGCCTCGGACACCCTGTGGAACGTCGTCCCGCAGCAGGTCGTCCTCGCCCAGCGGCGCAACGTGCCCCGCCCGGACTTCAAGGTGTCCATGGACGCCTGGGACGGCTACCCCGCGGCCCGCGCCCGCCTCCTCGACGGGGCGGCGGCCGCGGGCGTGGAGAACCTGGTCGTCCTGACCGGAGACGTCCACGTCGGCTACGCCCTGGACCTGAAGGCCGACTTCGACGACCCGGACTCGCGGACCATCGGCACCGAGCTCGTCGCCACGTCCATCAGCAGCGGCAAGGACGGCGCCGACCGGCCCGCCAACTGGACCGACCTGACCACCGCCAACCCGCACATGCGCTACTACAACGGGCGGCGCGGCTACCTCCGCGTCACCTTCGACGAGCGGCGGGCCCGCGCCGACTACCGCACGGTGAGCGCGGTCACCACCCCCGGCGCACCCGTCACCACGGCCGCCTCCTTCGTCACGGAGGCCGGCGACCCCGGCCTCCGGGAGGCGTAGCCGGTACGAGCCGCCGGGAGGGCGGCGGCCCCGCCCCCGCCCTCCCGGCCGGCATCGCCACGGCCCCGCGCCCGCCCTCCCCGCGGCCGGCATCCCCGCGACCCCGCCCCGCCCCGCGCCGCCCTCCCGGCCGGCAACCGCGCCGCGCCCGCCCCGGCCGCCCCCGACCGTTCTATTGAGGTTTAAACCATTGCCGTGGAGCTGCGACCATAGGGGGCGCCACTCAGGACAGGAGACGACATGCCGGAGAGCGGCCCGACCAGCCAGGGGCAGACCACCCGCGGACCCATACCCACCCCCCGCACCGAGACCGCGCACCCGGCCGCCGCGCCGCCCAGCGCCGCACCACCCAAGGCACCGCCCGCCGCCGCGCGCCGCGTGGGCCTGCTCGTCACCCTGGTCCTCGGCGGGCTCACCGCGCTGCCGCCGCTCTCCATGGACATGTACCTCCCCGCCCTCCCGGAGGTCACCGAGTCCCTGCGCTCCCCGGCCGCGACGGTGCAGCTCACGCTCACCGCCTGCCTCGCCGGCATGGCGCTCGGCCAGCTCGTCGTCGGCCCCATGAGCGACAAGTGGGGGCGCCGCCGCCCGCTGCTCGTCGGCATGATCGTGTACGTCCTCGCCACGGCCGCCTGCGCCCTCGCGCCCAACGTCGCGCTGCTCGTCTCGTTCCGGCTGCTCCAGGGCCTCGCGGGCGCCGCCGGCATCGTCATCGCCCGCGCGGTGGTCCGCGACCTGTACGACGGCGTGGAGATGGCCCGGTTCTTCTCCACCCTCATGCTGATCTCCGGCGTCGCGCCGGTCGTCGCCCCGCTGATCGGCGGGCAGATCCTGCGGATCACGGACTGGCGGGGCGTCTTCCACGTCCTCACCGTCGTCGGCGTGCTCCTCACGCTCGTCGTGTGGAAGTGGCTGCACGAGACGCTGCCGCCCGCCCGCCGCCACGACGGCGGCGTCGGCTCCGCCCTGCGCACCATGCGCGGACTGCTCGCCGACCGCGTCTTCACCGGCTACATGCTCTCCGGCGGCTTCGCCTTCGCCGCCCTCTTCGCGTACATCAGCGCCTCGCCCTTCGTGGTGCAGGAGATCTACGGGGCGTCGCCGCAGACCTTCAGCCTCCTCTTCGGGATCAACTCCATCGGCCTCGTCGCCGTCGGCCAGATCAACGGCAAGCTCCTCGTCGGGCGCGTCAGCCTCGACAAGGCCCTCGCCACCGGCCTGGTCGTGATCACCCTCGCCGCCGCCGCGCTGCTGGTGATGACCAGCGGCGTCCTCGGCGAGGTCGGCCTCCTGCCGATCGCCGCCGGCCTGTTCGTGCTGATGTCGGCGATGGGCCTCGCCATGCCCAACACCAACGCCCAGGCCCTGATGCGCACCCCGCACGCCGCGGGCTCCGCCTCCGCGCTGCTCGGCACCTGCTCGTTCCTCGTCGGCGCGGTCGCCTCCCCGCTCGTCGGCATCGCCGGGGAGCACACGGCCGTGCCGATGGCCGTCGTCCAGGTCGTCTGCGCGCTCGCCGCCCTCGGCTGCTTCCTCGGCCTGTGCCGCCCCTGGCAGCGGACCGGCAGCCCCGCAGCCCCGCCTACCATGGGTCGGTGAACGCCACCCTCCCGACCTCGGACGTCCTGCGCGCCGCCCTCGCCGGGCTGCTCGACGGGCTGCCGCCCACCAAGGCGGCGCAGGCCGTCGACCGGCTCATCGCCAGCTACCGCGGCACCACCCCCACCGACGCGCCCGTCCTGCGGGACCGCGCCGACGTCGCCGCGTACGCCGCGTACCGGATGCCCGCCACCTTCGAGGCGGTACGGTCCGCGCTGGCCGCCCTGCGCGACGCCGCGCCCGACTGGCGGCCCGCCACCCACACCGACGTCGGCGGCGGCACGGGCGCCGCGAGCTGGGCGGTCGCCGAGGCGTGGGAGGACGAGGACGGCGGCGAGGGTGCCGGCGAGGGCACCCCGACCGGCGAGGCCGCCCCGACCGGCGGCGGCACCCCGACCGGCGAGGGCGTCCCGACCGGCGGCAGCACCCCGACCGGCGGCGGAGCCCCCCGCACCACCGTCCTCGACTGGGCCGAGCCCGCCCTCGCGCTCGGCCGCGAGCTGGCCACCGCGTCCGGCGTGCCCGCGCTGCGCGCCGCCGAGTGGCGGCGCGCCCGCATCGGCGGCGCCCTGACGCTCGACCCGGTGGACCTCGTCACCGTCTCGTACGTGCTGAACGAACTGACCGAGGCCGACCGGGCGTCGCTCGTCACCGAGGCCGCCCGCGCCGCCCAGGCCGTGGTCGTCGTCGAGCCCGGCACCCCCGACGGGTACGAGCGGATCATCGCCGCCCGCGACCTGCTCGTCGGGGCCGGGCTGCGGATCGCCGCGCCGTGCCCGCACAGCGCCGCCTGCCCGATCGCGCCCGGCAGCGACTGGTGCCACTTCTCCGCGCGGGTCAGCCGCTCCTCGCTGCACCGGCAGGTGAAGGGCGGCTCCCTCGCGTACGAGGACGAGAAGTTCGCGTACGTCGCCGCCGTGCGCTTCCCGGCGCGGCCGGCCGCCGCGCGCGTGGTGCGCCGCCCGCAGATCCGCAAGGGCCAGGTCCTGCTCGACCTGTGCGCCGAGGACGACGGGCTGCGCCGCGACACCGTGACCAAACGCCACGGCGGCCTCTACAAGGAGGCCCGCGACGCCGAGTGGGGCGACCCCTGGGACCGCCCGTAGCGGACGGGAAGCGGGACGGGCGGCCGCACCGGCCGCCCGCCCCGCGCCCGCCACCGGGCGGGCGGGCGTCAGTCCGCCGCGCCCGGCGGCGTACCCCGCAGCTCCTGCGTGCAGCACTTCACGCTGCCGCCGCCCTTGAGCAGCTCGCCCAGGTCCATGCCGATCGGCTCGAACCCGCGCCCGCGCAGCGGGGCGAACAGCCCCACCGCGGCCTGCGGCAGCAGCACGTGCCGTCCGTCGCTCACGGCGTTCAGGCCCAGCGCCGCCGCGTCCGCCTCCTCGGCGATCAGCGCGTCCGGGAACAGCCGCTCCAGCACCCGCCGGCTGCCCGGCGAGAACGCGTCCGGGTAGTACATGACCTCGTCGGCCGCCTCGTCCAGGACGCACAGCGCCGTGTCGAGGTGGTAGTAGCGGGGGTCCACCAGGTCCAGGCCGATCACCGGCCGCCCGAAGAACTCCTGCGCCTCGTCGCCCGCCAGGGACGTCGAGCGGAAGCCCCGGCCGGCCAGCAGGTACGAGGCCGTCACGGCGAAGTCGCCCTCGCCCTCGTTGACGTGTTCGGGCTCGTGGACGTCCCGGTAGCCGTGCGCGCGGAACCAGGCGCGGTGCGCCTCCGCCTCCGCCGCCCGCTCCGGGTACAGGAAGCGGGCGCCGAGCACCCGGCCGTCGACCACGGTGGCGCCGTTGGCCGCGAACACCATGTCGGGCAGGTCCGCGCGCGGTTCCAGCAGTTCGACGGTGTGGCCGAGAGCGCGGTAGCGGTCCCTCAGGTCCTCCCACTGGGCGAGGGCGAGCGGGAGATCGACCGGTTTCGCCGGGTCCATCCACGGGTTGATGGAGTAGGTCACCCTGAAGTGCGTGGGTGGGCACATCAGGTAGCGGCGGGGTGAAGCGTCACGAGGCAACGAAGGCTCCTCACGAACGACCGGCGCACGCGGGCTCGCGTGCACCGCCATGGTGCGCCGTGACACGCCCTTCGCGCATCGGACCGTACGGGTGGTTGGCCGGAGGTTCACCGGCAGGACCCGAGACGAGACGTATCGGACCGCCCGCCCGGCGCCCCCTTGGTACATTGCGGCCATGCCCGATCCCAAGGCGGCGTCCCCCAGGACGCCCGACGCGACGCGCCGCAGCGAGCGCTCGCGGCGCGCCATCTTCGACGCCGCCCTCGCCCTGGTCGTGGAGGCCGGGTACGCCAGGACGACCGTCGAGGGCATCGCGTCCCGGGCGGGCGTGGGCAAGCAGACGATCTACCGCTGGTGGCCCTCCAAGTCCGCCGTGCTCCTCGACGCCTACCTGGACCTCGCCGGGCAGGCCGCCGCGCAGGCGCAGGAGGGCCGGGCCGGGCAGGACGCGCCGCCGCCCGTCGGGCTGCCGGACACCGGCGACCTCGCCGCCGACCTCAGGACCGTCCTGCGGGCCACCGTGGACGAGCTCAACGACCCCCGCTTCGAGGCGCCGACCCGCGCCCTCACCGCCGAGGGCGTCGTCGACCCCGAGCTCGGCGCCCGCTTCGTGGAGCGGCTTCTCGAACCGCAGCTCCAGCTGTACGTCGACCGGCTCGCCGCCGCCCGCGAGGCCGGCCAGGTGCGGACCGGCGTGGACCCGCGCGTCGCCGTGGAACTGCTCGTCGGCCCGCTCACCCACCGCTGGCTGCTGCGCACCCGCCCGCTCACCCACGCCTACGCCGACGAGCTGGTCGAGTACGTCCTCCGCGGCATCGGCCCCCGCTGAGCCCCGCACTCCGCCGGGCCGCGGGGGGTCGCGCGTGGACCTCCTCACGGTGAACGCGAACCGAACAGCGGGCATACCCGGACGAAATCCGGCAAGCCGAACGGCTCGGGGGCGCTTCCCGCTCCGGCGGCCGTCCCCCGGTTGAGGAGTCCGGTCACCTGCGGTCCGCGATGGTGGGACCATGGCAGGGACCACAGGGGCTCGTATTCAGGTGTGAGGGGATAGATGGGCGACGGTATCGGCCGCTACCGCGGCACGGAGAGCAAACTCGCGCAGTGGCTGCGCCGCCGCCCGAGGAAATCCGCCGCCGACACCCCGAGCCGGGAGGAACTGCTCCTGGCCACCGCCGCCGCAGGACTGCCGCTCGCCCCCGCCGCGTATCCCGTCGGCTACCGCTGCTCGTGCGAGCGCATCGGCTGCCCCACCCCGGCCCGCCATCCCGTCTCCTTCGCCTGGCAGACGCAGTGCGCCACCGACCCGGCGCAGATCGAGCGGTGGGCGCGCAGCCAGCCGCAGGCCAACTTCATCACCGCGACCGGCATGGTCCACGACGTCCTGGACGTTCCGTTGGAGGCCGGTCGCGCCGCGTTGGAGCGCCTGCTCGCCGAGGGCGTCGAGGTGGGCCCCGTGGCGGAGGCGGGAGACGCGCTCGGCGGGGGCCGCGCGCTGTTCTTCACGGCCACGCGCGGCACGCCCGAGGACGAGGACGAGTGGTGGCCGTGCGAGCTGGACTGCCACCCCGAGACGATGGACGAGCACCCGGGCCTGCGCTGGCACTGCCGGGGCAGCTATGTCCTCGTACCCCCGGCGAGGCTCCCCGGTGACCACGCGGTGGAGTGGGTACGGGGCCCCGAGCATCCGCTGCCCGACCCGCTGACCCTGCTGGAGGCGCTCACGGACGCCTGCGCCCGGCACGCCGAGCAGTACGACGACGAGCACGGCCACCACACGGTCGCCTGGCCGCTGAGCCGCTGAGCCGCTGAGCCGCTGAGCCGCTGAGCCGGGAGCCGGCAGGCCGGACGCCCACGGGTGCCTCGGGTGCCGGACACCACGTCCCCCCGCGCCGCCCGACGACGCCCGCGCGGCCCCGCGCCGTCCGCACCGAGCGCCGTCCGCGCGGCACCGGGCGCCCGCGCCCCTGCCCGCGCCGGGCCCCTCAGGAGCCCTTCAGGCCCGTGACGCCCTGGAAGCGGTTGAGGATCGTCACCCGGTCCTTGTCGGCGCCGCCCGGCTTGACCAGGGCGGTCAGGCTCGTCACCCACTCCTTGGTGACGGTGTTGCGCACCTCGCCGGTCAGCAGCGGCTTCTCGTCGGCCGTCACGCGCGGCCGGTAGCCGTCGGCGGTGGTGGCCCGCTCGTAGATCCGGTTCGAGAAGAACACGAGCGCCCCGCCGTCCCCGGTGACCAGGCCCACCGGGGCGAAGGCGCCCGTGTCCAGCGCCTGGTCGGCGAACTGCAGCGCCAGACCGGGCCGGTTGGAGATCTTCGCGCGCTGCTCGCGCAGCCCCGAGGTGTGCGGGCCGTCCGCGAACACCTTCGGCTCGCCCGACTTCAGGTACGCGGCGTAGTCCCGGCTCAGGTCGCGGGGCGCCGCGGCGAGGGACGAGCCGTCCGCCGGCGCGGGCTCGGCCCAGCCCTCCGCGTCGGTCCGGAACTCCGGCACCTCGCCGGGGGCGAGCAGCGCCAGGTGCGCGGCCTCCCACAGGGCGTCGGGGCTCTCGCGGACGAACAGCAGCAGCCAGCGGTTGTCGTCGGGGCCGCTGTCGGTGTCCGTGTTGGAGTCGGTGTCCGCGACGAACCAGCGCGGCCAGCCGGCCTTCTTGGGGATGACGTAGCGGACGTCGGTCAGCTCCAGCGGCCGGTGCTTCGGGTTGCCGTCCGGGTGGGTCACCGAACGGACCTTCAGCCCGGCCTGGTTGATCGCGCCGAGCGAGCCGGTCACGCGGTGGGCGTCCAGTGTCGGGTCGTACGCCTTGTCGGCGGCGTTGTACGCCTCGGTGAAGTCCTTCAGCGCCCGCGCGGCCTCGTCACGCGTCGCCGTCGGCACGACCGCCGTCTCGCCGTGCACCGTCACGCAGCCGCTCGCCGCCAGCGTCAGCGCCACCGCGACCGCGACCGCCGACAGCGGCCTCGGGCCCCCGCGGACCAGCGCCCGACCCCGCCCCTTCACCAGCCCTCGCATCGGTTTTCTTCTGCTCCTCGACCCCGACCGGCACTGACCGACCGAACCCTACCGGGGCCAGGGCGAGCACGAGCGCCGGGACCAGATACAGCACCCACACCGTGACCTGGAGCACCGACGGGTCCGGCGGCAGGTTGAACACGCCCTCCAGCACCGCGCCCGGCCACCGGTCCGGCGCCACCGCGCCGCCCAGCTCCACCGCGGGCCCCGCGAGCACCCCGCCCAGCGGGCCGCCGTCCTGGAGGTCGCGCACGCCCCGCGCCAGCACCCCCGCCGCGACCACGACCAGGGCCCCGCCCGCCCACACGCGCCGCCGCGCCGCCGGCAGCCGCCGCACGCCCGCGTGGACCGCCCAGCCGGCGAGCGCCGCCACGGCCAGGCCCAGCAGGAACACGCCCAGCGGCCCCGCCGAACCGGCCTCCTCCCGCGCCGCCCACACGGCGGCCCACAGGAACAGCCCCGTCGCCAGGCCCTCCCGCGCCACCACCAGGAAGCCGGTCACGCCCGCGAGACGGCCGCCCGGACCCCGCAGCACCGCCCAGGTGACACACCCGGCCGCCGCCACCGACAGCACGCCCCCGACGGCCCTCACCGCCTCGGGCGTCAACTCCCGCTCCCCGTACGTGAACAGCCACCCCGCGGCCAGCGCCGGCGGCACCGCCGCGCCCGCCCCGGCCCACAAGTACCGCGAAGCGGAAGCCCGTCGGCCGGGGGAGGCGCCGTCGCCGGCGAGCCACACGGCGAGCAGTCCGAGCAGCAGGGCGGCCTCCAGGCCGCCGCGCAGACCCGTCAGATGGGAGGCGAGCACGGGGAGCCTTTCGATCGGTCGGGCGGACCGCCCGCGGCGACGCGCTCGCCGGCACGGGCGTTGAGGGCCCGGCCACCGTACCGGCCGCCCGTGACGCGCGCGGTGCCGCCCCGCGGCCCGGTGCCGTGCTTGAATGCCCCGGTGAACCGGGAGAACACTGCGATCGACGTCCTCGCCGTCTTCTGCGGCCCCGACGGGCGGCACGGCAACCGGCTGGGAGTCGTACGCGAGGGCCGGGCCTGCCCCGACGAGGCGTCCCGGCAGGCCCTCGCCAAGGAACTCGCGTTCAGCGAGACGGTGTTTGTGGACGACCCCGAGCGCGGCGCTCTGGACATCTACACGCCCGGCACGCGCCTGCCGTTCGCCGGGCACCCGGTCGTCGGCGCGGCCTGGCTGCTCGACCTGGAGGTGCTGGACCTGCCGGTCGGCGAGGTGTGGGTGCGCCAGGACGGCGAGTTCACCTGGATCGAGGCGCGCGCCGAGTGGGCGCCGCCGCGCACCCTGCGCCGGTACGGCTCCGCCGCCGAGGTGGACGCGCTGGACGTGCCGCCGCCGGGGGAGTGGCTGTACGCGTGGGCGTGGGAGGACGAGGCGGCCGGGCGGGTGCGCGCGCGGGCGTTCCCGGGGCGGGGCGACGGGATCGACGAGGACGAGGCGACGGGCGCGGCGGCGCTCCTGCTGACCGCGGAGCTGGGCCGGGCGCTGAACATCGCGCAGGGCCGCGGCTCCCAGATCATGACGGCCCCGGGACCGGACGGCCTGATCGAACTGGGCGGCCGGGTCCGCCGCCTGGGCGCGGGCCCGGACACGTACTGACGGCCACGCGCCCGGTAGGGGCCGGCCCGCCGCGCCACGCGCGCCGAGCGCGTACGGAGGCCGGCCGGGCCCGGCGGCGTACGGCGCCGTCACGCGCTGAGCGGGTACTCCTCGCCCAGCTCGCGGAAGACGGCCGTGTTGAACGCGAAGGCCCGCTTGCACTCGTCCACGATCCGCTGCCGCTCCAGGTCGTCGGCGTTCACCGCGTCCAGCAGCGCCCGGTACTCCCGCTTGAACGCCGCCGGGTTGCCGATCGTGTCGAACACGTAGAAGCGGACGCCGTCGCCCTTGCGCGCGAAGCCCCACTGGCGCTCGGCCCGGTCGCGGATGACCTGCCCGCCGGAGAGGTCGCCGAGATAGCGCGTGTAGTGGTGGGCGACGTACCCCGCGGGCCAGGTGCGGGCGCACTCCTCGACGCGGGCGGCGTACGCGGCGGTCGCCGGCAGCGGCGCGACGCGGCCTGGCCAGTCGTCGCCCATGAGGTGCGCGAGGTCCCGCTCCAGCTCGGCCGTGCGGTACAGCTCGGGCCGTATGAACGGCCCGGCGACCGGGTCGTCCGCCAGCCCGCCGGCGGCGTCCTCCAGCGCCCGGTACACGAACCACAGCTGCTCGGTGTACCGGGTGAAGGCGTCCACACCCAGGCGCCCCCCGAGCAGATCGCTCATGAAGGTCGACGTCTCGGCCTCGGTGTGCGCCTCGTGGGAGGCGGTGCGGATGAGCGTCGAGAACGGGGTGGCGGTGGCGGTGGCGCTGGCGTCCAAGGCGGGCCTCCGGAGGACCGATGGGGCGGGAAGCGGATGCTTCCCGACGACCTGTCGGTAAAACCGTACCGCCTCGCCGGGTCAGGGCAAGGTGAGGATTTCGGCCCCGGTCTCCGTCACCACGAGCGTGTGCTCGAACTGAGCGGTCCGCTTGCGGTCCTTGGTCACGACCGTCCAGCCGTCCTCCCACATGTCGTACTCGTGGGTGCCCAGCGTCAGCATCGGCTCGATCGTGAACGTCATGCCCGGCCGCATCACGGTCGTGGCGTGCGGGGCGTCGTAGTGCGGGATGATCAGACCCGAGTGGAACGACGAGTTGATGCCGTGGCCGGTGAAGTCCCGCACGACGCCGTAGCCGAAGCGCTTGGCGTACGACTCGATGACCCGGCCGATCACATTGACCTGCCGGCCCGGCTTGACCGCCTTGATCGCCCGGTTCAGGGCCTCGCGGGTCCGCTCCACCAGCAGCCGCGACTCCTCGTCGACGTCGCCGCACAGATAGGTGGCGTTGTTGTCGCCGTGGACGCCGTGGATGTACGCCGTGACGTCCAGGTTCACGATGTCGCCGTCCTTCAGGACGGTCGAGTCGGGGATGCCGTGGCAGATCACCTCGTTGATCGACGCGCACAGCGACTTGGGGAAGCCGCGGTAGCCGAGCGTCGACGGGTACGCGCCGTGGTCGCACATGTACTCGTGGGCGATCCGGTCCAGCTCGTCGGTGGTCACACCGGGCGCGATGTGCCTGGCGGCCTCCTCCATCGCCCGCGCGGCGATGCGGCCCGCGATCCGCATCCGCTCGATCGTGTCGGAGTCCTGGACCTCGGGGCCCTCGTACGGCTTCGGCGCCGGCTTGCCGACGTACTCGGGCCGCCGGATGGAGCCGGGGACGGAACGGGTGGGGGAGAGCTCCCCGGGGACGAGCAGCGACTGGCCAGACATGCCAGCGAGTCTAACCAGGCCGCGCGGGGCACGATGGCGTCAGAGGAAGGAGCGACATGGCCCTGTTCAAGAAGCGCGCGGTGGGCAAACCGGGCGAGTGGTACTACTGCCTCCAGCACAAGAAGGTGGAGGAGGGGCCCGAGTGCCCGGCGAAGGACCGCTTCGGCCCGTACCGGACTCCCGAGGAGGCCGGCCGCGCGATGGAGACGGCCCGCGAACGCAACACCGACTGGGAGACCGACCCCCGCTGGCACGACACCCCGGAGGACGGCCCCCGCGAACCGTAGCCGCCCCGGGCCCGCGCCGCCGCGCCCCCCGCGGCCGGCGGGCCCCGCCCCGTCCCCGCGGGGCGCCGGTCAGCCCCGTGCCGCCGCCGCCTCGCGGCGCCGCAGGGCGTCCTCGTCGGTGGCGGCGTCGTAGCGGACCAGCTTCGGCAGCGCCGCCGCCAGCAGCGCCACCGCCGCCACGCACGCGACGCCGCCGCCCCAGATTGCGCCGCGCGTGCCGGTCCAGCCGGCCATCGTGCCCGCCCGCAGCTGCCCCAGCTGCGGGCCCACACTGTAGGAGAGGACCTCGATCCCCGCCAGACGGCCCCGCAGCTCGTCCGGGATCGTCTGGTTCCAGATCGTGGAGCGGCCCAGACCGCTCAGCATGTCGCCCGCGCCCGCGACGGCCAGGCACACCAGCACCGGCCACACGTCGTCGAACCAGCCCGCCCCCGCGATGGCCAGCCCCCACACCGCCGCGCCGACCACCACCATCAGCCCGTGCCGCCGCACCCGCGACGTCCAGCCGCTGGTCAGGCTCAGCACCACCGACCCCGCGGACCCCGCCGCGTACATCAGCCCCAGCGCCCACGGCGCGCCCAGCTCGTCCGCCAGGAACGGGTACAGCGTCGGCGGGTACGCCAGCAGCATCGCCGCCAGGTCCACCGCGTAGGTGCCCAGCAGCACCGGCCGCGACCAGGCGTACCGCGCGCCCTCCGCGATGCCGCGCAGCGACGGCTTGTCGGCGCCGCTCGCGGGCGGGGCCGGGGACAGCCGCAGGCACAGCAGCACCGACACGGCGAAGCAGCCGACGGTCGTCGCGTACGCCGTGCCGTGCCCCGCGAACGCCACCACCAGACCGGCCACCGCGGGACCCGCGATGGCGCCCACCTGCCAGCGCAGCGCGTTCAGCGCGGCCGACGCCGGCAGCTGGTCGTGCGGGACGATCCGGGCCAGCAGCGAGTCCAGCGCGGGCCGCTGCAGCCCCGCCATCGCGGACACCCCCGCCGCGACCACGTACAGCGGCCACAGCAGCGGCTCCGGCAGCAGCGCGTTCACCAGCAGGACCGCCGCGAGCACCGCCATGCCCGCCTCCGTGGCCAGGATCACCCGCCGCCGGTCCACCGCGTCCGCGAGCGCGCCCCCGTAGAGCCCGAACACGACCAGCGGGATCAGCTCGACCGCGCCCATCGCTCCGACGGCGAACGGCGAACCCGTCAGCTCCTTGATCTGGAGGGGCAGCGCGACCATCGCGGTGAAGCTGCCGAAATACGCGATCAGCCCCTGCGTCCACAGCAGGCGGAAGTCACGGGAGGAGCGCCAGGGGGCGAGGTCGGGGAGGACCGCGGCGAGCTTCGATGTCACGGGGCGCCATGCTGCGCGCCCGCCCCCGGCCCGGGCAAGCGGATTTCACCAGGGGTAGGGCGGCGGCGACGTCAGCAGCTCCGCGAGGCGCGACAGCCGGTCCCGGAACCGCCCGCGCGGCCCCGGCACGCCGTTCTCCCCGGCCGCCGCGCTCACCAGATGCTGCACCGTGTCCAGGTCGACGGGGTCGCCGCCCGCCGGGTCCACGGCCAGCGACTCGTGCGCCAGCGCGTGCACCTCCCGGTCGCCGCCGTCCAGCGACAGCACCGTCGCGCCCGCCCTGCGCGCCCCGTGGACCCGCTCCAGCAGCCCCCCGTCCGGCCGGTCCGGCGCCACCACGAGCAGCGTCGCCCCGCGCCCCGCCGCCTCCAGCCGCCCCAGCCCCACCGCCAGGTGCGCCGGGTCGGCCGGCCGCACCCGGTGCCGCACGAGGGTCGGGGACAGCTCCGGCAGCCCCGCCCACCGCGCCTCGTCCACCAGGTGCGCGGCCAGGTGCCACGGCTCGTACTCGGCGGTGCCCACCAGCAGCAGCCCGCCCCCGTGCCGCACGACGGACGAGCGCAGCGCACCGGCGAAACCCCGCGCCGCCGCGGGCCACGCCGTCCCGGCGAGCACCTCACGCAGCAGAGCGACCCGTACGGCGTCCATGGCGCCGCATCCTGCCCGGCCGGGGCGGCCCGGCGCGGCGCTTCACCGCCCCATCACCCGTACGGGGGTGGTGGCACGTAGTGTCGGCACCATGAGTGAGACGGAGACCAAGAAGCCGCCCGCCCGCGACCCGTGGGACCTGCCTGACGTGTCCGGCCTCGTCGTCGGCGTCCTCGGCGGCACCGGCGACCAGGGCCGCGGCCTCGCCTACCGGCTGGCCCGCGCCGGCCAGAAGGTGATCATCGGTTCGCGCGCCGCCGACCGGGCCCGCGCGGCCGCCGCCGAGCTGGGGCTGGGCGTCGAGGGCGCCGACAACGCCGAGTGCGCCCGCCGCAGCGACATCGTGATCGTCGCCGTGCCGTGGGAGGGCCACGCGGCGACGCTCACCGCGCTCCGCGACGACCTGCGCGGCAAGCTCGTCGTGGACTGCGTCAACCCGCTGGGCTTCGACAAACAGGGCGCGTACGCGATCCGGCCGGAGGAGGGCAGCGCCGCCCAGCAGGCCGCCGCGCTGCTTCCCGAGTCGCGGGTGACCGCGGCGTTCCACCACCTGTCGGCGGTGCTGCTCCAGGACGAGGGCGTCGAGGAGATCGACACGGACGTGATGGTCCTCGGCGACAAGCGCGCCGACACCGACCTGGTGCAGGCGCTCGCCGCGCGCATCCCCGGCATGCGGGGCGTGTTCGCCGGGCGGCTGCGGAACGCCCACCAGGTGGAGGCGCTCGTCGCCAACCTGATCTCCGTCAACCGCCGCTACAAGGCCCACGCCGGGCTGCGCCTCACCGACGTCGAGCAGCCGCGGTAGCGGGCGCGGCCCCCGCCGCCAGGGACCGGGCGCGGCACCCCCGCCAGGGGCCGGGCGGCGGGGCGCGCGGGGCCGCCGGGCGGGCCGGGCGGCGGGGCGTGCGGGGCCGCCGGGCGGGACACCGGGGCGCATGGGGGACACTGGACGGGCACGACCCGCCCGTACCGGACAGGAGCAGACCCCCATGCCCCGCCTCGCCCTCTACTCGCTCGTCGTCTGCGTCCTCGCGACGGCGGCGGCCGTGGTCTCCTTCGTCCGGGGCCCCTGGTGGCTCGGCGTCATCTGGGTCCTGCTCGCCGGTGTCTCCTCCAACATGAGCTGGTACTACTGGCGCCGCTCCCGCCAGGCCCGAGGCTGACGCCCGCGCCGCGCGCCGGGGGCCGCGGGGTCACCGGGTGACGCCCGCGTCCGCCAGATACCCGCACGTCGGGTCGGCCGCCTGCCAGAAGCGGTAGAGGTCGCGCCCGCAGTACGTCTCCACCTCGCCGACGCCCAGCGCCCCCAGCACCCCGTCGACCAGGCCGAAGAACACCTGGTTCACCTCCGGCGCCAGCAGCAGCACGAACACCGCGATCAGCCCGTACGGCGCGAACGGCTCGACGGCCCGCCGCGCCCGCTCCGACAGCCACGGCTCCAGCACCCCGTACCCGTCGAGCCCCGGCACCGGCAGGGCGTTCAGCAGGGCCGCGGTCACCTGGAGCAGCGCCACGAACCCCAGCGCGAACCGAAACCCGACCGGCACGCCGTCCAGCGCGCCCAGCCAGAACGGCGCCGTGCACACGAGGGCGAACAGCACGTTGGTGAGCGGGCCCGCCGCCGAGACCAGGCTGTGCCGCAGCCGCCCCGGGATGCGGTGCCGCTCGATGAACACCGCCCCGCCGGGCAGCCCGATCCCGCCCATCACCAGGAACAGCACCGGCAGCAGCACGCTCAGCACGGGATGGGTGTAGCGCAGCGGGTTCAGCGTCAGATAGCCCTTGTCCGCCACGGTCCGGTCACCGCCGCGCAGCGCGGTGACGGCGTGCGCGTACTCGTGGAGGCACAGCGACACGATCCACGCGCCGGTGACGAACAGGAACAACGCGACGGCCAGCCCGATGCCCGACGCGCCCCACACCGCCCAGCCCGCGGCTGCGGTGACGGCGGCGATGCCCAGGAACACGGGGCTGACCCGGCGGGACGCGACGACGGCCACGGGCGGACCTCCTCCTCGTTCTCGACCGGCCCCCCCACCGGCCCGGGACGGGTTCCGGGACCGGGCCGCGGGACCGGGACGGGAACCTACCCGCCGCGCGCCGCCGGACACCCCCGGACGGCGCGGCCCCCCGCACCACCGGCCGGGGAAGGCCGACGGCCCGCCGATGGGGGAAGTCGGCGGGCCGTCGTCCGTACCGCGGTGGCTCTGGAGCCGGGCGGCTAGTGGAAGGTGTGCTCCTCGGCGGGGAACGCCCCGCCCGCCACGTCCCGCCCGAACGCCTGGGCCGCGTCGCCCAGCGTGCGGCGCAGATCGGCGTACTGCTTGGTGAACCGCGGCACCTTGCCGCCGGTCAGCCCGGCCATGTCGGTCCACACGAGGACCTGCGCGTCCGTGTCGGGGCCCGCGCCGATGCCGATCGTCGGGATGTGCAGCGACCGGGTCACCTCGGCGGCCAGCTCGGCCGGTACGAGCTCCAGGACGACCGCGAACGCGCCCGCGTCCTGCGCGGCCTTGGCGTCCCGCAGCAGCCGGTGCGCGTCCTCGTCGGCGCGCCCCTGCACCCGGTAGCCCATCGTGTTCACGGACTGCGGGGTCAGGCCGAGGTGGGACATCACCGGGATGCCCGCCTGGACCAGCATCCGCGTCTGGGGCAGCGAGCGCTCGCCGCCCTCCAGCTTGACCGCGCCGACCCCGGACTCCTTCACCAGCCGCGTCGCCGACCGCAGGGCCTGCACGGGGCCTTCCTGGTACGAGCCGAACGGCAGGTCGCCGACGACCAGGGCGCGCTTGGTGCCCCGTACGACGGCGGCGGACAGCAGGGCCATCTCGTCCATGGTGACCGGGACGGTGGTGTCGTAGCCGAGGTGGCAGTTGCCCATGGAGTCCCCGACGAGGAGGACCGGGATGCCGGCCTCGTCGAACACGGACGCCGTCATCGCGTCGTACGCGGTGAGCATCGGCCACTTCTCGCCGCGCTCCTTGGCGGCGGCGATGTCGTGGACGGTGACGCGGCGGTTGCCCTTGCCGCCGTACAGCGCCTTCGGGTTCGCGGCGCTCTGCCCCCCGCTCGCGCCGGGGCCGGTGTCGCCGGACTGTTTCGGGGCAGGCTGAAGCGTCATGTGAAACGGCTCCTTCGTCATCTCGAGGCGCCCTGACGGCGTCCCCGGACCATGTCCATGGTGGCACTTCGTGCCGCGCGGGGGGAAGTGGGGGAGCGGCCGGCGTGCCCGTGCGGGCGCGGGCCGCCCGCACGGGCCGGTGCCGGGCGGGGCCGGTGCGGCGGGCGGGGCGGCGCGGGCGGAGTAGCAGGACGCGGCACCGCCCCGGGACGCGGCCTACGGTGAGCCCATGGACCGGTCCCCGCCCCCGCCGCACGGCCCGCCCCAGGCGCCGCCGCGCGGCACGCCGGAGGTGCCGCCCGAGGTGCACCGGCGGCGCTGGGCGATCCTCGCGGTGCTGATGCTGAGCCTGCTGTTCGTGGTGCTGGACAACTCGGTGCTGAACGTGGCGGTGAAGACCGTCGCGAGCCCGCCGCCCGTCGGGATCGGCGCGACGCAGAGCCAGCTGGAGTGGGCGATCAACGCGTACGCCCTGGTCTTCGCGGGGCTGCTGTTCACGGCGGGGCTGCTCGGCGACCGGATCGGCCGCCGCCGGACGCTGCTGTTCGGCACGGCCGTCTTCGGGGTCGCCTCCGCGCTGGCCGCGTTCGCCGACTCACCGGTCGAACTGGTCGCCTACCGGGGAGTGATGGGCTTCGGCGCGGCGTTCGTGATGCCCGCCACGCTCGCCATCCTCATGAACGTCTTCGAACGGGACGAGCAGCCGCGCGCCATCGGCGTGTGGGTCGGCGCGGTCGGCGTGGCCATCGCGGTCGGCCCGGTCGTGGGCGGGCTGCTGCTCGAACACTTCTGGTGGGGCTCGATCTTCCTGGTGAACGTGCCGGTCGTCGCCGTGTCCCTGGCGGCCGTGGCACTGCTGGTGCCCGAGTCCCGCGATCCCGCGCCCGGACGGGTCGACCCGCTCGGCGTCGCCCTGTCGATCGTCGGCCTGGTCCTGCTGGTGTTCGGGATCATCCGGGGCGGAGAGCTGGCCGACCTGACCGACCCGACCGTCCTGCTGCCCGTGGCCGGCGGGGCGCTGGTGCTGGCCGGGTTCGTCGTCCACGAGCGGCGCACCCCGCACCCCGCGCTGGACATGTCCTACTTCCGCGCGCCCGCCTTCTCGGCGGCGGTGGGCGGAATCGCGCTGGTCTTCTTCGCCCTCATGGGCGTGACCTTCGTGTCGGTCTTCTACCTCCAGTCGGTGCGCGGCTTCAGCCCCCTGGAGGCCGGTCTCCTGCTGCTGCCGCTGGCGGTGACGCAACTGCTGTTCGCGCCGCGCTCCCGGCTGGTCGTACGCCGGTTCGGGGCGCGCGCGGTGTGCGCGGCGGGGCTGCTGGTGGTCGCCGCGTGCCTGGCCGCGTTCGCCGGGTTCGACACGGACACGCCGGTGTGGGCGGTGGAGCTGGTGCTGTTCGCGCAGGGCGCCGGCATGGCGCACGTCATGCCGCCCGTGACGGTCGCCGTGATGCAGTCGCTGCCGCGGGAGAAGGCCGGCACCGGGTCGGCGGTGAACAACACGTTCCGGCAGGTCGGCGGGGCGCTCGGGGTCGCCGTGCTCGGATCGCTGCTGTCGGCCGTGTACCGGGGCGGCATCGAGGGGCACCTCGACGCCGTGCCGCCGGGCGCGCGGGCGGCGGCGGGCGAGTCCGTGGAGGCCACCCTCGCCGCCGCTCGGCACCTCGGCCCGGCGGGTGACGCGCTGGTCGCACCGGCGCACGCCGCGTTCCTGTCGGCGATGCACGTCACCGCCCTGTGCGCGGCCGCGGTCGCGGCGGTGGGCGCCGCGGTGGTCGCCGCGTTCCTGCCGGGCCGCCGCCCGGCCCGCGACGGCGGCCCGGACCGCGCGCCGGAGGACGGCCCGCGCCAGTCGGTCGGCCGCTAGGCCGTGTCCCGGGGGCCCGCGGACCGGTCCGTGCCATCTCCGCGACCCCGCTGACCTGCGGCGGGACGGGCGCGACTGTGCGCGTTTCGTCACAACCCGCCCCTCGGGCCCGTCCCCCGGAACCCCCGCCGCGACCCCCGTCGTCCCTCAGGCAGTACGGCCCTGCCGCGACCCCTGGCCATCCCCTAGGGTCGGGGTCCGGCACGGGAAGGGACCAGCAGCAGGTGAGGACGACGGAATGGCGCGGGTGGACGGTATGACGGAGACGGGGAACGGCGCCGCGGAGGAACGGCGCGCGGGGTCCCGGGTCCGGTCGACGGCCGCCCGCTGGCGGCGCGACCCCGGCATCTGGCGGCGCGGCGCGGTCGTGGCCGCCGCCGCGGTCCTGCTCGCGGGCCTGATGGTCCTCCACCGCCACATCCCGAACGACATCGGCAACCTCGGCAGCCTCATCGAGACGTTCCTGCCCTGGTTCGGCCTGCTCGTGCCGCTGCTCGCCGGGCTCGCGCTGCTGCGCCGCTCGGCGACCGCGCTGATCGCCGTGCTCCTCCCGGCCGTCGTGTGGCTGAACCTGTTCGGCGGGCTGGTCACCGACAAGAACGGGCCCGGCGGCGACCTCATGGTCGTCTCGCACAACGTGAACGCCGACAACCCGGACCCCGAGGGCACCGCCTCGGCGGTCGCCGCGTCCCGTGCCGACGTGGTGGCGCTGGTGGAGCTGAAGCCCGCGATGGTGCCCGTGTACGAGCGGGCGCTGGCCGACGCGTACCCGTACCACTCGGTGCGCGGCACGGTCGGCCTGTGGAGCCGGTACCCGCTGGACGACTCCCGCCCCGTGGACATCCGCCTGGGCTGGACCCGCGCCATGCGGGCCACGGTGAGCGCGCCGCAGGGGCCCGTCGCCGTGTACGTGGCGCACCTGCCGTCCGTGCGGGTCAAGCTGCACGCCGGGTTCACCGCCAACCAGCGCGACCGCAGCGCCGACCAGCTGGGCGAGGCCATCGCCGCCGAGCCCAACCGCCGGGTGATCCTCCTCGGCGACCTCAACGGCACCATGAACGACCGGTCGCTGAACGCCGTCACCTCCCAGATGCGCTCCACGCAGGGCGCCGCGGGCGACGGCATGGGCTTCAGCTGGCCGGCCGCGTTCCCGATGGCCCGGATCGACCAGATCCTCGTCCGGGGCGTCGAACCGGTCGCCTCCTGGTCCCTGCCGCGCACCGACAGCGACCACCTGCCGATCGCCGCCCGCGTCACCTTCTGAGCCCGGCCGGCCGAGCGGTACGGGCAGGGGGGCGCCCACCGGACCCGGTGGGCGCCCCCCTTCCGCGTGCCGTCAGGGGCGCGTCGCGGTCGACTCGCGCCAGTGGTTGGTGATGGGCAGCCGGCGGTCCTTGCCGAAGCCCTTCGCGGAGATCTTCGTACCCGGCGGGTACTGGCGCCGCTTGTACTCGGCGACGTCCACCATCCGCAGGGTCCGCGCCACCAGCTCCTCGTCGAAGCCCGTCGCGACGATCGCGTCCTTGCCCTGGTCCCGGTCCACGTACAGCTCCAGGATGCGGTCGAGGACGTCGTAGTCGGGCAGCGAGTCCGTGTCGACCTGGCCGGGCCGCAGCTCGGCGCTGGGCGGCTTCGTGATCGAGTTCTCCGGGATCGGCGGGGTCTGGCCCCGCTCCTCGGCGACCCGGTTGCGCCACCGCGCCAGGCGGAAGACCGTCGTCTTGTAGACGTCCTTGATCGGCCCGTACGCGCCCACCGAGTCGCCGTACAGCGTCGAGTAGCCCACCGCCAGCTCGGACTTGTTGCCCGGCGCGAGGACGATGTGGCCCTCCTGGTTCGACAGCGCCATCAGCAGCGTGCCGCGCAGCCGCGACTGGAGGTTCTCCTCGGCGAGCCCGGTCAGCCCCAGCGACCCCATGTAGGCGTCGAACATGGGCTCGATCGGCACGGTGCGGAAGTTCAGCCCGGTACGCCGCGCCAGCTCGGCCGCGTCGGACCTGGAGTGCTCCGACGAGTACCGCGACGGCATCGACACGCCGTACACGTTCGCCGCGCCCAGCGCGTCGCAGGCGATCGCGGCGACCAGCGCCGAGTCGATGCCGCCCGACAGGCCGACCAGCACCGACCGGAAGCCGTTCTTGGCGACGTACGCGCGCAGGCCCACGACCAGCGCCGAGTACACCTCCTCGTCGTCGTCCAGCCGGTCCGCGTAGCCGCCGGCCAGCTCCGGCTCGTACGCCGGGAGCGGCTCCTCGGACAGCACCACCCGCTCGATCCGCAGCCCGTCGTCGACCACGCCGGTCACCGGCTCGGCGGACGCCGCCGGCAGGTCGAGGTCGAGGACGACGCTGCCCTCGGCGAACTGCGGGGCGCGCGCGACGACCTCGCCGTGCGCGTCGACCACGATGGAGTCGCCGTCGAAGACCAGCTCGTCCTGGCCGCCGATCATCGCCAGGTACGCGGTGACGCAGCCGGCCTCCTGGGCGCGCTTGCGGACCAGCTCCAGACGCGTGTCGTCCTTGTTCCGCTCGTACGGCGAGGCGTTGATCGAGACCAGCAGTCCCGCGCCGGCGCTGCGGGCGGCGGGGACGCGGCCGCCGTCCTGCCACAGGTCCTCGCAGATCGCCAGCGCCACGTCGACGCCGTGGACCCGCAGGACCGGCAGCGTGTCGCCCGGCACGAAGTACCGGAACTCGTCGAACACGCCGTAGTTCGGCAGGTGGTGCTTGGCGAACGTCAGCACCACCTCGCCGCCGTGCAGCACGGCCGCGGCGTTCTGCGGGGCCCCGGCGGGCTGCCCGTACCGGGGCTGGGCGCGCTCGGAGCGGTCCAGATAGCCGACGATCACCGGCAGGTGGCCGAACCCCTCGGCGGCGAGCCGGGCGGCCAGCGCGCGCAGCCCGGCGCGCGACGCCTCCACGAACGACGACCGCAGGGCCAGGTCCTCGACGGGGTAACCGGTCAGCGCCATCTCGGGGAACGCGATCAGGTGCGCTCCCTGCTCGGCGGCGTGCCGGGTCCAGTGCACGATCGCCTCGGCGTTCCCGGCGAGGTCGCCGACGGTCGAGTCGATCTGGTTCAGGGCGAGGCGTAGTTGAGGCACGCCGCCCAGTGTAATCGTCAAATCGACGCTATGTCCTGCGGGGGCGTCCGGAAGCCCGTCCCCGCAGGGGCGCGGCGGCCCGGAGCCGGGGGCTCCGACGGGCCGCCGCGCCATGGCCGCGCGGGGTCTACCTCCGGTAGCCGAGGACCGTCATCATGCCCGCCTCCGCGTGGTAGACGTTGTGGCAGTGCAGCATCCACAGCCCCGGATTGCCGGCGTCGAACTCCACGGCCAGCCGCTCGCCGGGCAGGATCACCGCCGTGTCCTTGCGCGCCCCGCCGGGGCCGCCCAGCGCGAACGTGTGGCCGTGCAGATGCAGCGGATGCCACATCTCCGTCGCGTTGGTGAACACCAGCCGCACCCGCTCGCCCGCCTCCACCGGGTGCCGCTGGTCCGCCGTGTACGGCTTCCCGTCGAACGCCCAGTCGTACGCGGCCATCCCGCCGGTCAGCCGGATCGGCAGCGTGCGGTCCGGGGTGCGGGGCTCGAGCGCCACCTGCTCGGCCGCCCTCAGCCGCGCGGCGGTGAGCACCGGCCCGGCCAGCTCCGCCGGGCGGACACCCGCGGCGGGCGCCGCGCCCGCGCCGGTCCGCAGCACGGCCAGCGCCGCGGCCTTCTTGCCCTCGGCCGCGGCCACCAGCGGGAACACCCCGTCCCGTACGGTGACCACCGCGTCGTACCGCTCGCCCATCCCGATCAGCAGCGCCCCCGTCTCCACGGGCCGCACCGGGAAGCCGTCCGTGTGGGTCACCGTCATCCGGTGGCCGCCGAGCGCCACGCGGAACGCGGTGTCGCCGCCCGCGTTGACGATCCGCAGCCTGACCCGGTCGCCCGGCTTGGCGCGGAACTCCGAGGGCGCCTCCGGCGTACGGCCGTTGACCAGGTAGTACGGATAGGCCACATCGCCCGCGTCGCCGCCCAGCAGCTCGCTGGTGGCGCCCATCATCATCCGGGACGGCCCGCCCGTCGCCGCGGGCGACGACGGCGCGGCGGGCGCGGGGGAAGGGGCCGTCTCGTGGCCCTGATGGCCCGCGTGGCCGCCGGACGAGCCGCCGGACCCGCTCGCGCCGCCCGCCGAGTGGCCCTCGTGCCCGCCGCCGTGGCCGCCCCCGTGGCCGCCGCCCATGCCGCGGCTCAGCTCGGCCAGCACGGCGTCCGGTGTGGAGCCGTCCACGCCGTCCAGCCAGTCGTCCAGCACGACGACCCACTCCGCGTCGTACGCCAGCGGCTCCTTCGGGTCCTCCACGATCAGCGGCGCGTACAGGCCCCGGTCCTGCTGGGTGCCCGAGTGCGGGTGGAACCAGTACGTGCCCGGATGCGGTACGGCGAACCGGTACGCGAACTCCGTGCCGGGCGCGATCTCCCGCTGCGTCAGGCCCGGCACCCCGTCCATGTCGTTGCGCAGCGCCAGGCCGTGCCAGTGCAGGGACGTCGCCTGCGGCAGGTGGTTGGCGAGCGTCAGCGCCAGCGTGTCGCCCGCCGTGACCCGCACCTCCTTGCCGGGCAGCTCCCCGTCGTACGCCCAGGAGCGCACGGTGCGGCCACCGCCCAGGTCCAGCGTGGCGGGCGTGGCGGTGACCCGGACGGTGCGGACCGGGCCGCCGCCGCGCGCCGCCTCGGCGGCCGCGACCTCCGGGCCGTCGGGCGCGACGAACCCGGCGGGGGAGGCCGACGCCCCGTGCCCGGCGTGCGGGGACCCGCCGCCGGAGCCCGAACAGGCGGACAGCGCCGCCGTGCCGGCGACGGCGAGCCCCGCGCCGATGAGCGCGCGGCGGGACGGGGGCGCGGAGGCGGCGCGGCCCGGCTCCGGGGCCGGGCCGCCGGTCCGGGACCCGGAGTCGGACCCGGACCCGGACACAGCCCGGGACCCGGGCGTGGATCCGGACATGGGTGTGCGGAAGTCACGCATGACGAAGAACACCTCGTATCGGTGTGAAGTGGTGCGAATCACTGGCATGCCGGGCGCCGTGAGGGCGCGCCGGGGGAGCGGAGGGGCACGGCGGGGCGCCGTGCCGCGCCGTGCCTAGATCCGCAGCACCGAGAGTTCCGCGAGGGCCACGCGCAGGGGCGGCGGCGGGGGCGGGTGCCACGAGGCGCCGGGTACCCACCCGGCGGCGGAGCGCGCACCCGGAGCGCGTACGGTACGACGACCGCGCCGCAGCAGCCGCAGCGCGCCCAGCCCGGCGAGGCCCGCCCCTGCCGAACCGATCAGGGCCAGGCACACCGCGGTCGCATCCAAACCGCTCAGCGGCGCGTCTTCAGGGGCGTCAGGCGCCGGGGCCCCGTGCGCGGCCGCGTGCCCGGAGGGCTCCGATTCCGGGTACGCCGTGCCGTGGGCGGGCGCCGCCACCGAACGCGCACCCGCATGCTCCGAAGGATGGCCCCACGTGTGCATCGTCACGATGCCGAACAGCAGGGCGGCGAGCAGCACGAGCTGCCCGTACCGCGACGTGCCCCCGGCACGCCGCACGCTCACCCTGGCGACCATGCTCCGCAGCCTACCCCTCCGGGGTACCGCCAGGCCGGCCGCCCGGCGCGGGGACGGCAGGGTGCGGGCCGGGGGCGCACGCGACGGTGCGGCGCGGGGCGGCGGGGCGCTCGACGGCGGCGCACGCGACGGCGGGGCGCGGGGCGGCGGGGCGCTCGACGGCGGAGGGGTCCCCACCTCGTCCGGGCCGTCCGGGTCTCCCGCGGCGCCCGGCCCCTTCGGGCGGTTCCGGGCCGTCCTCGTCGCGCTCGGCGCCCTCGCCTACAGCGTCTGGCTGCTCGAACTGCCGCTCGCCACCGGCCTCGACCCCGTCCAGTCGTACGTCAGCGAACTGGCCGCCACCGACCAGCCGCTGGGCGCCCTGTTCCGCACCGCCGACCTGGTGGCCGGGCTCCTGCTGCTGGCCGCCGCCCTGCCCGCCCTCGTGGCGGCCCGGCGCCGCTTCTGGGCGGCCGCCGGGTGGGCGGCGCTCGCCCTGTTCGGCGCGGCCACCGCCGCCGACTCGCGGCTGCCGCTCAGCTGCGCGCCCACCGCCGACACCGCGTGCCAGGCCCGCGAGGACGCCGGCCTGGTCCCGTTCACCCACGCCGCCCACGCCGTGAGTTCCGGCCTCGCGATGGCCGGCGCCGTCACGGCGGTCGTCGCGCTGACCGTCGCCGCCCGCCGCTACGGCTGGTGGCCGCCCCTCGCCCGCACCGGGCCCGTCCTCGTCGTCCTGGAGCTGGCCGCCACCGCGTGGACGCTCGTGGCGGTCGCCGCGTTCGAGGCGGGGCGCGGCCACTGGGCGCTCGGCGCGGGCCAGCGCGCGCAGCTGCTGCTGGTCGCGGTGTGGCTGCTGCTCCTGGCGTGGAGCCTGCGGGCCGCCCGGACCGCGCCGGGGCCGCGGCCGTGAGCGGACACGGCCGGTTCGTACGGATCGGCGGCGTGCCCCACCACGTGGTCGTCGAGGGCTCGGGGCCGGTGTGCGTGCTGAGCGCCGGGCTCGCGCTGTGCTGGTTCGACTGGGATCCGGTCGTGCCGCTGCTGGCCCCCCACCGCACGGTCGTCCGCTTCGACCGGCCGGGCCACGGGCTGAGCGGCCCCGCCCGCACGGCGCCCACCGCGCGGGGCGAGGCGCACCGGATCGCGGCCCTGCTGGACGCGCTCGGCATGGGCGGCGAGCGGGTGACCGTCGTCGGGCACTCCCTCGCCGGGTTCCACGCGGAGGCGTTCGCGCGGCTGTACCCGGCGCGTGCGGCCGGGCTGGTCCTGGCCGACGCCTCCGTGGAGGAGGCCGCCCGGATGCCGGGTCCGCGCGGCGCCGCCCTGCGCACGGCCGCGGCGCGGGCCGGCGGGGCGGTGCTCACCGCCGCGGGCGTGCCGGCCGCGCTCGGGCCGTACGCCCGCCGCGCGCTGGTCCGCCTCTCCCGTGCGGGGTACGCGCCGGACCCGGCCCGCCCCGAGTCCGTACGCCGCTGCTACCGGGGCCGCAGGGTCCTGGAGGGCGCCCTGCTGGAGAACGCCCACTACCGGGCCGTCGCCGCCGGGCTCCTCGCCCTGCGCGCCCGGCACCCGCTGCCCCGGGCGCTGCCGGTGACCGTGCTGGCGGCCCCGGACTCGCCGGACGGCACCGACCGGTGGACGGCCCGCCAGCGGGCGCTCGCCGCCGCGCTGGACGCCCGCTTCACCCTCGTACCGGACGCGGGGCACCTGATCATGCTGGACCGCCCCGGCGCGGTCGCCGAGGCGGTCCTCCACCCGCCGGTCCGCCGAGGTGGCGCGGTCCGCTGAGACGGCCGGCCCGCTGAGGCCGCGTGTCCGGTGGGACGGGGTGTCCGGCGGACTGGGCGTCCGGTGGGACGGGGCGTCCGGCGGGACCGGGCGGGCGGGCGGATGCGCGGGTGCGGGGTCAGGCGCGCGCGTAGACGCCCTGGGCGAACTCGGCGACCTGGTCGTCGGGCAGGTGCCGGGCGACGTCGGCCTCGCTGATGATGCCGACCAGCCGCTTGTTCTCGATGACCGGGAGGCGCTTGATCCGGTGGCCCCGCATCTCCTGGAGCACCTGGTTCACGTCCGCGTTGGCGTCGATCCAGCGGGGGGTGCCCTCGGCGATGTCGCCGCAGGTCACACGGGACGGGTCATGGCCCGCCGCGACGCACTTGACGACGATGTCACGGTCCGTGACGATGCCGCAGAGCCGCTCGTTCTCGTCGGCGATGGGCAGGGCGCCCACGTTGTGCTCGCGCATCAGCTGCGCGGCGCGGTCCAGGGTCTCGTGGGCGGGAATCCAGTGGGCCCCGGGGTGCATGATGTCTCGGGCGGTGGTCATGAGGCGCGTACCTCCGTAAAGGGCATACGTGGTCTCCCCGAGCCCCTCCATTCTGGACGCGCCCACCTGCCCCCGCGACCGCTGGCGGCCACCCGCGTCCCGGCCGGCCGGGGGCCGCGGCGACCGGCCGGTGCCCACCGCGACCCCCCCCGGGAGGCGGCGGCCGCGGTGGGCGCGGCGGCCGGAGCGGGTCAGCCGCGCGGCTTCGCGCCGCGCTTCGCCAGCAGGTCGGTCATCAGGTCGATCTCCGACTGCTGGGCGTCGACCATGCCCTGCGCGAGGTTCCGCTGCACGTCCACGCGGCACGCGTCCACGCAGCCCTGCGCCATGGCGACCCCGCCCTTGTGGTGGTCGATCATCAGCTGGAGGTACAGCACCTCGGCGGCGACGCCCTCGGCCGTACGCAGCCGCTCCAGCTCGGCCTTGGTGGCCATGCCGGGCATCAGCGCCCCGCCGTCGGTCCCCGCACCGGCCCCGTGGCCGCCGCCGTGGCCGCCGCCCTCGCTCGCGCCGTGCGACGAGCCGTGGCCGCCGCCGTGCGAGGAGCCGTGGCCGGCGCCCATCCAGGACATCGGCTCGCGGTCCGGCGCGGTCTTCGGCAGGCCCCACAGGTCGAGCCAGCCCAGCATCATGCCGCGCTGGTTGGCCTGGGTGTTGGCGATGTCGTACGCCAGGCGGCGCACCTCGTCGTCCCGCGTGCGGTCCCGCACGATGAACGACATCTCCACCGCCTGCTGGTGGTGCACCGACATGTCCCGGGCGAACCCGGCGTCCGCCGACCCGTCGCCCGGTACCGCGCCCGCCGACGCCGAGGACCCGGCGCCGTCCCGGCCCAGCGCCGTGAGCGTGGCCCAGCCGGCGAACAGCAGCGCGAGGAGCACCGCGCCCGCCGCGAACCACAGCGTCCGGCCGCCGGGGCCCGTACGGGTGGCCACCCCGGCCCCTTCACCGCCGCCGGCCACCCCGGCCCCTTCGTCCTCGCCGGCCACCGGACCGGACCCCGAGGGCCCCGGTCCGGCCTCCGGCTCCGTACGGGAGGTCACTTCTCCGCCATCCCGTTCAGCCCGCCGGTGCACGCCGCGCCCGGCTCGGGCGTCTGCGGTCCCTGCACGTACTTGCTGAAGAACTGGTTGACCCGCGGGTCGTCCGCGCTGTCCACGGTGACCTGCTTGCCCCACGCCGACAGCATGATCGCGCCCGCCTGGTCCTTGACCGGGCTCATCATCGTGTACGGCGTCCGGGCGACCTTCTTCTCCAGCGTCTCGACCGCGTCCTTCGGCGCCTTGTCGTTGTACGTGACCCACACCGCGCCGTGCTCCAGCGAGTGGACGGCGTTCACCTCGGGGACGGGCTCCTTGTAGACGGAGCCGTCGCAGTCCATCCACACCTGGTGGTGGTCACCGCCGACCGGCGGCTTCATCGGGTACGCCACGGTCTGCGTCACGTGGTCGCGGCCCAGCTTCTTCGCGTCCCAGCTCTTCTCGCCCTTGACGGGGGCCTTCGCGAGGGCCTCCTGCTGCTGCTTCTCCTGCGACTCCTCGTTGAGCACGTACGCGCCGAAGCCGACGAGACCGGCGACGACGGCGCCGCTCAGCGTCAGCGTGAGGACGCGGGTGCGGCGCTCGCGGGCCTGCTCGGCCTTGCGCATCTGCTCTATCCGGGCCCGGCGGTCGGCGGACGAGGAACGGTTGGCGGCCATGGTGAATCGATGTCCTTCGGGAAGAGCGCTCCGTCGCGGGTACGCGGGAGCGCGGTGGGAACTGACGAGGGGGAGCCGGCACGAGGCCGTGCCGCACCGCCCGTCAGGTCCGCAGCACCTGGAGGACGTGCAGGTCGGGGGCGCGCGGCGGGGCGCGTGTGCCGTCCGGCCGCACCGCGCCGGTCGCGGGCCCGAGCGGCGCGAGCCCGTCGGCGTACAGCGGCGGGTCCGGCGGCGGGACGGTCAGCACCGCCGGGTTCAGCGGCGGGAAGAGGCCGCACTCGCGGTCCTCGTACGGGCAGCCGAACCGGCTCCAGACCGCGCCCGCCGGGTCGGACGGCAGCGGATCCGCCACCGCGGCCGCGCCCGCGGGTGTCGCGTGCCCGGCGGCGTACGCGGTGCCGCCGCCCCCGCCGGGGTGCGCCCCGAGCCCCGCCGAGTGGCCCGCGGGCCCGGTGCAGAGGTACAGCGCGGCGAGGAGCGTCGCCACGGCGCTCAACAGGGCCATGGGACGCACGATGCGCGCGGGGCGCGTGTCGCGTATGAGCCGCAGGCCCTCCATGGGCGTGATGGTAATCGGCCACCCCCGGGACCCGGCCACCCCCTGGCACCCCGCACCGCCCCCGGCACCCGGCACCGCGTCCGGCACCCGCACCGCATCCGCCGCTTGCGGGCGTTCAGCCGCCGGGGTTCACCCGCAGCGCGAGCAGCGCCACGTCGTCGGCGATCTCACCCGTGTACGCGGACACGTCCCGCCACACCCACCGCACCAGCGCCACGGGGTCGAGTTCCGGCCGCAGCCGCTCGCACAGCGGGTAGAACGCGCCGTCCGCGTCGCGCGCCTCCGTCACCCCGTCCGTGTACACCAGCAGCACGCACGACGGGTCCAGCCGTACGGAGACGGGCTCGGGCGCCGCGAACTCCATCACGCCCAGGCCGAGCGGCGGACAGGACTCCAGCTCCACCTCGCTGCCCCCGGCGCGCGTCACGACGACCGGCGGCGGGTGCCCGCAGCTCAGCACCCGCGCCACCACCTCGGGCCCCGACCCCGCACCCCTGCCCCGGCCACCCTGCCCGCCCTCGCCGCCCTCGCCATCCTCCCGGCCGTCCCCGCCCCGCGCCCCGTCCCCGCCCGGCCCGCCGGCCTGCACGACCTCTTCCGGGAACTCCACCAGCACCGCCGTGGCGAACAGCTCCGTCTCGGCCTGCCGCGAGGAGTCCACGACCAGCCGCCGGTCCAGCCGCGCGGCCACCCCGGTCAGCTCCGGCTCGTCCAGTACGGCCTCCCGGAAGGTGCCGAGCAGCGCCGCCACCGTCGACACCGCCGAGAGCCCGTGCCCCTTCACGTCCGCCACGATCGCCCGCACCCCGTACGGGCCGGGCTGCACGTCGTACAGATCGCCGCCCACCAGCGCCGTGCGCACCGCCGCCCGGTACAGCGCCCCGCACCGCACCGGCCCCACGCGCGGCGGCACCGGCGGCAGCACCGCGTACTGCGCGGCCTCCGCGACCGTCCGCACCGTCACCAGCTGCGCCTCGCGCCGCTGCCGCGCCCACGCCAGCAGCACGCTCACCGCCCCGATCAGCCCCAGCGCCAGCAGGTCGCCGGGGCTCAGATGCTCGGCGCGCACCTTCGGCAGGGCCAGCAGCCCCATGAGGACGACCGACACCAGGGCCGTGCCGAGCATCCCGTACGCCAGCGACGCCAGCGGCGGCACCACGGCGAACGCGAAGCCCAGCTGCACCGTCTCCGGCGTCAGGAGCTGCCCGGCCAGCACCGCCGCCAGCACCGCCCAGGGCAGTGCGCGCAGCCAGCCGGGGGCGCTGGCGCCGGGCAGTTCCCTGGGGACTCGGTCCATAGGGTCAGTCTGCGCGAACCCACGGCGGCCCGCCCCGCGCACACCGCCGTACGCGCCACCCGCCCCCCGGGCCCGCACCGCCGCCCCTGGCGTTACGTACGCCACACCCAGGCGGGCACTATGGGTTCGCAACGCGCACGAAACCGTGTGGTGGCATGCTGGCCCTGATCAGCGAGGATGGGTGTGGAAATGGACAAGCAGCAGGAATTTGTGCTCCGAACCCTCGAGGAGCGCGACATCCGCTTCGTGCGCCTGTGGTTCACCGACGTGCTCGGCTTCCTCAAGTCGGTGGCCGTCGCCCCCGCCGAACTGGAGCAGGCCTTCGACGAGGGCATCGGCTTCGACGGGTCCGCCATCGAGGGCTTCGCCCGCGTCTACGAGTCCGACATGATCGCCAAGCCGGACCCGGCCACCTTCCAGATCCTGCCCTGGCGCGCCGAGTCGCCCGGCACGGCCCGGATGTTCTGCGACATCCTCATGCCCGACGGCTCCCCGTCCTTCGCCGACCCGCGCTATGTCCTCAAGCGCATCCTCGCCAAGACCTCCGACCTCGGCTTCACCTTCTACACCCACCCCGAGATCGAGTTCTTCCTGCTCAAGGACAAGCCCGTCGACGGCAGCCGCCCCACGCCCGCCGACAGCTCCGGCTACTTCGACCACACCCCGCAGAACGTCGGCATGGACTTCCGCCGCCAGGCCATCACCATGCTGGAGTCCATGGGCATCTCCGTGGAGTTCTCCCACCACGAGGGCGCCCCCGGCCAGCAGGAGATCGACCTGCGCTACGCCGACGCCCTGTCGACCGCCGACAACATCATGACGTTCCGCCTGGTCATGAAGCAGGTCGCGCTGGAGCAGGGCGTGCAGGCCACGTTCATGCCGAAGCCGTTCTCGGAGTACCCGGGCTCGGGCATGCACACCCACCTCTCCCTCTTCGAGGGCGACCGCAACGCCTTCTACGAGTCCGGCGCCGAGTACCAGCTGTCCAAGGTCGGCCGCTCCTTCATCGCGGGCCTGCTGCGGCACGCCGCGGAGATCTCCGCCGTCACCAACCAGTGGGTCAACTCGTACAAGCGCATCTGGGGCGGCTCCACCCGCACCGCCGGCTCGGGCGGCGAGGCCCCCTCGTACATCTGCTGGGGCCACAACAACCGCTCCGCGCTGATCCGCGTCCCCATGTACAAGCCCGGCAAGACCGGCTCGTCCCGCATCGAGGTCCGCTCCCTCGACTCGGGCTGCAACCCGTACCTGGCGTACGCCGTCCTCCTCGCGGCCGGCCTGCGCGGCATCGAGGAGAACTACGAGCTCGGCCCCGGCGCCGACGACGACGTGTGGGCCCTCTCCGACGGCGAACGCCGCGCGATGGGCATCGAACCCCTCCCGCAGAACCTGGGCGAGGCCATCTCCCTGATGGAGCGCAGCGAACTGGTCGCGGAGACCCTCGGCGAGCACGTCTTCGACTTCTTCCTCCGCAACAAGAAGCAGGAGTGGGAGGAGTACCGCTCCGAGGTCACCGCCTTCGAACTCCGCAAGAACCTGCCGGTGCTGTAGCCGCGGGCAGGGCGGTATCGGGAAACGGCTCCGGGCCGGCGGCACTCGCCGCCGGCCCGGAGCCGTTTCGGAGGCCCTGTGCCGGGCCGCGTTCCACGAATGGCGTACCTCGGCCGCCGAGGGCATCCTGAAGTGGTCCCGGCCCGGTGGTACGCGCCGGCCGGGGCCTGGAGTGCCCCTTCTTCGCACTCGGCCGCGAGCGCCCCGCCTCCTTGAGGGCGCCGGCCCTCTCGAATCCCCGACGCCCCTGCCGATGCACGACTGCGTCGACTTCGCCGCAGGCCTCGTGCGTCGGCGCGTACGAAAGGGAGGAGACCCCATGAGGATTCGGACTCCGCGGTGCAGATCCGCTGTCTCCCTCGCCGTGGCGGGTGCCCTGGCGGTGACCCTCGTCCCGATGACCGCGCCGCCGGCCGCCGCCCAGGAGTACTGCCGCCAGATCGACGCGCACCCGCGGTACTACGACACATCGCCCGCCCGTGAGCCGGGCCGCTTCGGCTACGGGGTCCTCTTCCACATCGTCGCGACGATGTGCCTCCTCAACAAGGAGCGGCAGCGGCTCGGGCTCCGGGAGGTCGAGGAGTCCGCCGAGCTGAGGGCGGCGGCGCGCGCGCATCTGCTGGCCTCACTGGAACAGAAGTGGTGGGGGCGGAGCGATCCGCACGCCGACCCGAGGGTCTCGGGCACAGGCAGCCAGCAGATCATCAAGCGGATCCAGGCGGCCGGGTACTGCGCGGGCGGCAGGTCGTGGAAGGGCTACGAGATCCTCTACGCCGGGTGGGGATCGGGCGGCACGCCGAGGTCGGCCGTCCACTGGTGGCTGAACGTGAGCACCCAGGGCCACGACCGGGTCATCCGCGATCCGGAGCACACGCACTTCGGTGTCCAGGCGCGCGGCGGGTCCGCGTACCGCGCCGATGACGGCAAGAGCGGAGCGGCCACCTACGTGGTGACGTTCGGCAGCTGCCAGAGGTAGTCGCGATCCCCGCCGCCCTCCGCGGCGGACCTCCCGGTGCCGGGCTCCCCGCCGGGCTCCGTCGCGGTGCGGGTGGGGCGGGGGCGGGTCAGCATGGGGGGATGAGCAAGGTCTTCGCGAGTCTCGGGATCTCCCTGGACGGGTACGTCGCCGGGCCGCACGCCGGGCCGGGCAACCCCCTCGGGGACGGCGGCGAGCGGCTCCACGAGTGGCTGTACGGCGTCGAGGCGTGGCGTGACCGGCACGGGCTCGGCGGCGGGGAGACCGGGCGGTCCGGCCTGGTCGTCTCGGAGATCTTCGACCGCGCCGGGGCGTACGTCATGGGCCGCCGCATGTTCGACGAGGGCGAGCGGGCCTGGCCCGACCCGCCGCCGTTCCGGGCGCCGGTGTTCGTGCTGACGACCAGCGCACGCGACGCCTGGGTCCGCGAGGGCACCGTCTTCACCTACGTCACCGACGGCGTCCACGCCGCGCTCGACCAGGCGCTGGCCGTGGCGAGCGGCAAGGACGTGCAGATCAGCGGCGGCGCCCACACCGTGCGCGAATACCTCAACGCCGGGCTCGTCGACGAGCTGGAGCTGCACGTGGTGCCCGTCCTGCTGGGCGACGGCGTCCGCCTCTTCGACGGCGTCGACCCCGCCCTGCGCCTGGTGAAGGACCGGGTGGTGGACGCCCCGGACGTCACCCACCTGCGGTACCGCACCGTCCGCTGAGCCACCCCGCCCCGGCGCCCGCCCTGTACGGGGAGCCGCCCCAGCCCCCGCCGCGTACCGGCAGCCATCCGCCGGGTCCGCCGCGCACGCGGAGCCCCCGCCGCGACGCCCTCCGCGCACGGGCCGACCGGGACGCGGAGCCCACGCCCCCACGCCCCCACGCCCTCCGCGCACGGGCCGACCGGGCCGATAGGCTCGGACGCAGCGTGTACGGGTGGAGGGAGAGGCCGACATGACGACGGCGCCGGGGCGTAGGAGCAGCACCTTCACACGGCTGCTGCGGCACGGCTTCACCGACCCGTCCGCCGCCGAACGGCTCCTCGAAGGCCCGGCGCTCGCCCCCGTGCGCTCCCACCCCGTCCTCCTCGACGCCCTCGGCGCCACCGCCGACCCCGACCTCGCCCTGCGCGGCCTCGTGCGGCTCGCGGAGGCCCAGCCCGAAGGGCCGCAGGAGCTGCTGTCCACGCTGGTCACCGCCAAGCCCCTGCGGGACCGCCTCCTCGGCGTGCTGGGCGCGTCCGAGGCGCTCGGCGACCACCTGGCGCGCCACCCGCTGGACTGGCGGGCCCTCGTCACGTACGAGGCGGCCGACCTCCACCCCGGTGTCGCGGAGTTCGAGCGGGACCTCGCCGCCGCCGGCGATCCGGTCGCGCTGCGCGTCGCCTACCGCCGCTGCCTCCTGGGCATCGCCGCCCGCGACGTGTGCGGCACCACCGACGTCGCGCAGACCGCCGCCGAGCTGGCCGACCTCGCCACGGCGACGCTCCGCGCCGCGCTCGCCATCGCCGGGGCCGCCGCCCCCGACGACGCCGCCCGCTGCCGGCTCGCCGTGATCGCGATGGGCAAGTGCGGCGGCCACGAGCTGAACTACGTCTCCGACGTCGACGTCATCTTCGTCGCCGAGGCCGCCGACGGCACCGAGGAGCGCGACGCCCTCCAGGCCGCGACCCGCCTCGCCTCCCATCTCATGCGGATCTGCTCCGAGACCACCGTCGAGGGCGCCATCTGGCCCGTCGACGCCAACCTCCGCCCCGAGGGCCGCAACGGCCCCCTCGTGCGCACCCTGTCCAGCCATGTCGCCTACTACCAGCGCTGGGCGAAGACCTGGGAGTTCCAGGCCCTGCTCAAGGCCCGCCCCGTCGCCGGGGACCCGGAGCTGGGCGCCGCCTACGTGGACGCCCTGTCCCCGATGGTGTGGCAGGCCGCCGAGCGGGAGAACTTCGTCACCGACGTGCAGAAGATGCGCCGCCGCGTCGTCGACAACATCCCGCCCGCCCACCTGGAGCGCGAGCTGAAGCTCGGCCCGGGCGGGCTGCGCGACGTGGAGTTCGCCGTCCAGCTCCTCCAGCTCGTCCACGGCCGCAGCGACGCCACCCTCCGCAGCGGCACCACCCTCGACGCGCTCGCCGCGCTCGCCGCCGGCGGGTACGTCGGCCGCGCCGACGCCGCGCAGCTGGACGCCGCCTACCGCTTCCTGCGGGCCATGGAGCACCGCATCCAGCTCCACCGGCTGCGCCGCACCCACCTCGTCCCGGAGGGCGAGGAGGACCTGCGCCGCCTCGGCCGGTCGCTCGGCATCCGCACCGACCCGGTCGCGGAGCTCAACCGGGAGTGGAAGCGGCACGCGTCGGTCGTGCGGCGCCTCCACGAGAAGCTGTTCTACCGGCCCCTCCTCGACGCCGTCGCCCAGCTCGCCCCCGGCGAGATCCGGCTCAGCCCCGAGGCGGCCTGGCAGCGGCTCGAAGCCCTCGGCTACGCCGACCCGGCCGCCGCCCTGCGCCACCTGGAGGCCCTGTCGTCCGGCGTCAGCCGCAAGGCCGCCATCCAGCGGACGCTGCTGCCGGTGCTGCTCGGCTGGTTCGCGGACTCCGCCGACCCCGACGCGGGGCTGCTCGGCTTCCGCAAGGTGTCCGACGCGCTCGGCGCGACCCCCTGGTACCTGCGGCTGCTGCGCGACGAGGGCGCCGCCGCCGAGAACCTGGCCCGCGTCCTGTCCGCCGGGCGCCTCGCCCCCGATCTGCTGCTGCGCGCCCCCGAGGCGGTCGCCATCCTGGGCGCGCGCGAGGGCCTGGAGCCGCGCGGGCGACGGCACCTGGAGCCGGAGATCCTCGCGGCGGTCGGCCGCGCCGACACCCCCGAGCAGGCCGTCGCCGCCGCCCGCGGGGTGCGCCGCCGCGAGCTGTTCCGCACCGCCGCGGCCGACATCATCGCCTCGTACGGCACCGAGGAGGAGCCCGCCCACGCCGACGCGGGCGCCCTCGTGGACCGGGTGGGGCAGGCGGTCACGGACCTGAACGCGGCGACCGTCGCGGGCGCCCTGCGGGCCGCCGTCCGCGCCGAGTGGGGCGAGACGCTCCCCACCCGCTTCGCCGTCATCGGCATGGGCCGCTTCGGCGGCCACGAGCTGGGCTACGGCTCCGACGCCGACGTGCTGTTCGTCCACGAGCCGCGCGACGGCGTGGACGAGCAGGAGGCCGCCCGCGCCGCGAACCGGGTCGTCGCCGAGATGCGCCGCCTGCTGCAGCTGCCGACCGCCGACCCGCCGCTGCTGATCGACGCCGACCTGCGCCCCGAGGGCCGCAGCGGACCCCTGGTGCGCACCCTCAAGTCGTACGAGGCGTACTACCGGCGCTGGTCCCACGGCTGGGAGAGCCAGGCCCTGCTGCGGGCCGAGCCAATGGCGGGCGACACCGACCTCGGCCGCCGGTTCATCGAACTGGTCGACCCGCTGCGGTACCCGGCGAAGGGCCTCGACGACGCCGCCGTACGGGAGATCCGCCGCCTCAAGGCCCGCATGGAGAACGAGCGGCTGCCCCGCGGCGCCGACCCGACCCTCCACACCAAACTGGGCCGCGGCGGCCTGTCCGACGTGGAGTGGACCGTGCAGCTGATGCAGCTGCGCCACGGCCACGAGGTGCCGGGCCTGCGCACCACCAGGACCCGCGCCGCGCTGGCCGCCGCGCGCGACGCCGGGCTGATCGGCGAGCACGACGCGCGGACCCTGGACGAGGCGTGGGTGCTCGCGACCCGCGTCCGCAACGGCGTGATGCTCGTACGGGGCCGGGCCGGCGACACCTTCCCCGCGGGCGCCCGCGAACTGGCCGCCGTCGGCCGCTACCTGGGGTACGGGCCCGGTCACGCGGGCGAGATGGTGGACGACTACCGCCGTACGACGCGCCGCGCCCGCGCCGTGGTGGAGGAGCTGTTCTACGGGGCGTGAACCCCACAGGACGTGAACGGCCCGTACATCGGCCTGAACTCGCCGTTACGGCACGCGTGCCGCGCCCGCCACCGGGGCCGCCGGGTCGGCCGCGCCCAGGGCGGGCACGGCGGCGGGCTCCGCCGCAGGACCGGCCGCGCCGGCCGCCGCGCCGTCCCGGGCGCCGCGCCCCAGCACGTACCGGGGCAGGTGGTGCGGGAGTCTGCCGTACCAGGCGCACACCAGGCCCGTGCCGAACGCCAGGCAGAGGATGCCGCCCACCGCGTCTAGCCAGAAGTGGTTGGCCGTCGCCACGATCACGACCAGGGTGGCCGCCGGGTACAGCAGTCCCAGGATCCGCGCCCACGGCGCCCTGGCCAGGGCGTAGATGGCGAGCCCGCACCACAGGGACCAGCCGATGTGCATCGACGGCATCGCGGCGTACTGGTTCGACATGTTCTTCAGGTCGCCCGACGCCATCGAGCCCCAGGTCTGGTGGACCAGCACCGTGTCGATGAAGTTCTCGCTCTCCATCAGCCGCGGGGGAGCGAGCGGATACAGGTAGTAGCCGAGCAGGGCCACGGCCGTCGTGGAGAACAGGATCATCCGGATCGCCGCGTAACGGCCCGGATGCCAGCGGTAGAGCCACACGAGCACGCCGATGGTGACGAGGAAGTGCAGTGTCGCGTAGTAATAGTTCATCGACACGATGAGCCATTCCACCGAGTGCGCCGCGTGGTTGACGGTCTTCTCGAAGGCGAGGCCCAGGCTGTGCTCGGCGCGCCAGATCCAGTCGGCGTTGCGCAGCGCCTGCGCCTTCTGCTCCGGCACCGCGTTGCGAATGAGCGAGTACACGCCGTAACTGACGGCGATGAGCAGGATCTCGAACCAGATACGCGGATGGCGCGGGGCCCGCAGCCGGTGCCACGTGGCCCGGCGTGGCGCCGAACGGCCTTCCGACGTGGTCAAAATCCTGTCACCCATGAGCGGAGAGTCTGCCAGAAAGGTGCTGCTGTTCGATCATCCTTCAATCGGATTCTCGCCGCCATTGGTCCGCCTTTCGGAGGACCGCTGACCCTGGGGTCCGGAGGCCGTCGAACCCCGCACCACGAGCTCCGGCATGAAGACGAACTCGCTGTGCGGGGCGGGCGTACCGCCGATCTCCTCCAGCAGCGCCCGGACCGCCGCCTGACCCATGGCCTGCACCGGCTGCCGGATCGTCGTCAGGGGCGGATCGGTGAACGCTATGAGCGGGGAGTCGTCGAAGCCGACGACGGACACGTCCCGCGGCACCGCGAGCCCCCGCTGCCGGGCCGCGCGGATCGCGCCGAGCGCCATCATGTCGCTGGCGCACACGATCGCCGTGCAGCCCCGCTCGATGAGCGCGCCCGCGGCCGCCTGACCGCCCTCCAGCGTGTACAGGGAGTGCTGGATCAGCTCCTCGACCTCCTCGGGGGCCAGACCCAGCCGCTCCCGCATCCCGGCGTGGAACCCCTCGATCTTCCGCAGCACGGGCACGAACCGCTTCGGGCCGACCGCGAGGCCGATCCGCGTGTGCCCGAGGGAGGCGAGGTGGGTGACCGCCAGCTTCATCGCCGCCCGGTCGTCGGGGGAGACGAACGGCGCCTGGATCTCCGGGGAGAAGCCGTTGATCAGGACGAACGGCACGCCCTTGCCGCGCAGCTGGTCGTAGCGCTGGGTGTCGGCGGTGGTGTCGGCGTGCAGCCCGGAGACGAAGATGATGCCGGAGACGCCGCGCTCGACGAGCATCTCGGTCAGCTCGTCCTCGGTGGACCCGCCGGGGGTCTGCGTGGCGAGGACGGGCGTGTATCCCTGCCGGGTGAGCGCCTGGCCGATGACCTGCGCGAGCGCGGGGAAGATCGGGTTGTCCAGCTCCGGGGTGATCAGCCCGACGAGTCCGGCGCTGCGCTGGCGGAGCCGTACGGGACGTTCGTAGCCGAGGACGTCGAGCGCGGCCAGCACGGACTGGCGGGTGGCAGCGGCCACACCCGGCTTGCCGTTGAGCACGCGGCTGACTGTGGCTTCACTGACCCCCGCCTGGGCTGCGATATCGGCTAGCCGCGCGGTCATGTGGTGGGACTGTACCGGGCGCACGTCAGATTGCCCACCAGGAGCAGGAGTCGGGGGCCACGGCGACCGTGCCGTCCGGGCCCTCCGGGGCGGGGTCCTCGCCCGCGGGGGAGCCCAGCAGGAGCCGCCCGCGCGGCCCGCCGGGGCGGGGGATCGCGACGGCCCGGCCCGTGGTGTTGGCCACGCACACCACACCCGCGCCCGGTCCATCCGCGTCGGCGCCGGCTACGGGGCCGCTGCCGTCTCCCGTCCCGCCCGCGCCCGCGCCGCCTACGGGGCCGCTGCCGTCTCCCGTCCCGCCCGCGCCCGCCCCGTCCGAGCCGGCGCCGCCCGCCGGGCCCTCCGCGGCGCGCCGGAACGCCAGCAGGCCGGGCGGTACCGGCAGCCACTCCACGGGGCCGCCCGCGCCCAGGGCCGGGTGCTCGCGCCGTACGCGCAGTGCCGCCCGGTACAGCTCCAGCGTGGACGCCGGGTCGCCGGTCTGCGCCTCGACCGACAGCGCGCCCCACCCCTCCGGCTGCGGCAGCCAGCTCCCGCCGGGCCCGAACCCGTACGACGAGCCGTCCCGGGTCCACGGGATCGGCACCCGGCAGCCGTCCCGCAGCCCGTCCTGGCCCTCACCGCGGTGGAACGCCGGGTCCTGGCGCAGCTCGTCCGGCAGGTCCGCCACCTCCGGCAGCCCCAGCTCCTCGCCCTGGTACAGATACGCCGAGCCCGGCAGCGCCAGCATCAGCAGCGCGGCCGCCCGCGCCCGCCGCGGTCCGCCGAGCCGGGTCGCGTGCCGGACGACGTCGTGGTTGGACAGCACCCAGGTCGCGGGCGCGCCGACCGACTCGGTCGCCCGCAGTGACTCGTCGATCACGCGCCGCAGCGCATCGGCCTCCCAGGGGCAGCGCAGATAGTGGAAGTTGAACGCCTGGTGCAGCTCGTCGGGGCGTACGTAGAGGGCGAGCCGCTCCGGCGTCGGGGCCCACGCCTCGGCCACCCCGATCCGCTCCCGGCCGCCGTCCCCTTCCCCGTACGCGTCCAGGAGGCGCCGCCACGCGCGGTGGATCTCGTGGACGCCGTCCTGGTCGAAGAACGGCAGCTGCTGCGCGCCGATCAGCCGGGCCTGCTCGCGGCGGCCGATGTCGGGCAGCCCCGGCGCCTTCACCATCCCGTGCGCCACGTCGATCCGGAACCCGTCGACGCCCAGATCCAGCCAGAACCGCAGCACGGACGCGAACTCGGCCCGCACCCGCTCGTTCTCCCAGTTCAGATCGGGCTGCTCGGGCGCGAACAGATGCAGGTACCAGGAGCCGTCCGCGACCCGCGTCCACGCCGGGCCGCCGAAGACGGACTCCCAGTCGTTGGGCGGCAGCGACCCGCCGGGGCCCCTGCCGGGGCGGAAGTGGTACCGGTCCCGGCCCTCGCCCGCCAGGGCCTCCTGGAACCACGGGTGCCGGTCCGAGGTGTGGTTCGGCACGATGTCCACGATGACCCGCAGGCCCAGCCGGTGCGCCTCCCGCACCAGCGCGTCGGCGTCCGCCAGGTCCCCGAAGACCGGGTCGACCGCGCGGTAGTCCGCGACGTCGTAGCCGCCGTCCGCCTGCGGTGAGGCGTAGAAGGGGGTGAGCCACACCGCGTCGGCGCCGAGCCGCGCCACGTGCGGCAGCCGCTCCCGCACGCCCCGCAGGTCGCCGATGCCGTCGCCGTCGCTGTCGGCGAACGAGCGGACGTACACCTGGTAGATGACGGCGTCCCGCCACCAGCCGGGGCGGGCGGGCGGCGCGGGCCGCCGGTCTCGCGGCGTCCGGGCGGGGGTGGTCAGCTCATGGGCCATGGCGCGAATGCCTCTCGTCCGGAACGCGACGTTCTGCAAGCGTTCTGAAAAGGCTTGCAGAGCTTTCGGCGGTCCCGCAAGGTCGTGGGCGGGGGCGCGTGGAAGCAGACGCGAGACGGGCGAGGAGCGGCTGTGCCTGCTGTGTCAAGCGATGCGTTGGCAACTGTAGGGACACGTGGATGTAACGATCCCCTGGCCTTGCAGAAATTTGCCGCAAGGTCTTTCGGCGCGTTTTCATCCCTGTTACGTTCCTGGCAACCCGGCGCGCCGCGAAGGAGCGGTCGGCAGGTGGCAAGTGATCGCGAGATCTTCCGCCTCGGTCTTCCCCGGGATCAGTTGAAGGAGTTCACATGCGGCGTGGCATAGCGGCCACCGCGCTGGTCGCGAGCCTGGCCCTCGCGGCGACGGCCTGCGGCGGCGGTAGTGAGGACAAGGCGGCGACCGGCGGCCCGGTCACCATCACGTGGTGGGACACCTCGGACGCCACGAACGAGGCTCCGACGTACAAGAAGCTGATCGAGAAGTTCGAGGCCGCCAACAAGGACATCAAGGTCAAGTACCAGAACGTCCCGTTCGCCGAGGCCGAGCAGAAGTACAAGACGGCCGCCCAGGCCGGCAACGCCCCCGACGTCCTGCGCGCCGACGTCGGCTGGACGGCCGGTCTCGCCGAGAACCAGTACCTCGCCCCGCTCGACGGCACCCCCGCCGTCAAGGAGATCGACTCCTTCAACCAGGGCCTGGTGGAAGGCGCCAAGGTCAACGGGAAGCTGTACGGCGTCCCGCAGGTCACCGACGCCCTCGCCCTCCTGTACAACAAGGAGGTCTTCGCGAAGGCCGGCGTCCAGCCGCCGAAGACCTGGGCCGAGCTGTCCGCCGCCGCCAAGACCATCAAGCAGAAGACCGGCGTCGAGGGCATCTACCTCAACCCGGACAGCTACTTCGCCCTGCCGTTCCTCTACGGCGAGGGCGGCACGATGGTCGACACCGACAAGAAGAAGATCACCGTCAACGACGCGGCCGGCAAGAAGGCCATCCAGACCGTCGTCGACATGATCAAGAGCGGTGTCGCCGTCAAGCCGGACTTCACCGACGGCTACAACAACATGCAGGCCGCCTTCAAGGACGGCAAGGTCGCCATGGTCATCAACGGCCCGTGGTCCACGGCCGACGACCTCACCGGCAAGGCCTTCAAGAAGAAGGAGAACCTGGGCGTCGCCCCGGTCCCGGCCGGCACCTCCGGCAAGGCCGGCACGCCCACCGGCGGCCACAACCTCGTCGTCTACAACGGCGCCGACGCCCCGCACAAGGCGGCCGCGCAGAAGTTCGTGGCGTTCATGACGTCCGCCGCGTCGCAGGAGTTCGCCGCCACCGAGACCGGCGTCCTGCCGACCCGTGACGACGCCTACACCGTCAAGGTCGTCGCCGACCCGATCCGCGCCTCCTTCAAGAACGTGCTGGCCGACTCCACCGCCCGCCCCGCCGTCGCCGGCGTGAGCGACATGTTCTCCGAGTGGACCAAGCAGTACGTCGAGACGCTCAAGGGCAGCACCACCGTCGAGAAGGGCCTCGACACCACCGCCCAGAAGTGGAAGACCAACATCAACTCCCTCAAGGAGTACTCGGTCGACTGAGCCCCCGCGGCCCGGACCGGCGCCCCCGCGAAGACGGGAAGCCGGTCCGGGCCGGACCCGTACAGACCCGAGGGAAAACACCTTCCATGAAGACAGCCACCGCAGACCCCGCCACGGCCGAGCGGCCGGCCCGGGCCGGGCTGCTCACCCGCATCAAGCGTTCGTACGACCGGCACTGGTACGCCTGGGCCATGGTGCTGCCGGTGGTGCTGGTCATCGGCGTGCTGATCGCCTACCCGCTGGGCCGGGGCGTCTACCTGTCCTTCACCGACGCCAACGAGCTCAACGTCGCCAAGCAGCTCGGCGCCACCGAGATCCCCGCCACCTACCAGTTCGTCGGCCTCGACAACTACTGGCGGGTGCTGTCCGGCGCCGACGGCGAGTTCTACCCCAAGCTCCTGTGGACCGTCGTGTGGACCGTGTCCTGCGTCTTCTTCCACTACACCATCGGCCTGGGCCTCGCCCTGCTGCTCAACCGCAAGGTCAAGGCCCGCTCCCTGTACCGGGTGCTGCTCATCCTGCCGTGGGCCGTGCCCGCCTTCGTCGCCACCTACATCTGGCGCATGATGTACAACTCCGAGTCCGGCATCTTCAACGCCGTCCTCGGCCAGCTCGGCATCGGACCCGTCGACTGGCTCGGCGACACCTTCATGCAGAAGGTCGCCGTCATCGGCGTCAACGTCTGGCTCGGCGTGCCCTTCATGATGGTCGCCGTGCTCGGCGGCCTCCAGGCCATCTCCAGCGAGCAGTACGAGGCCGCCGAGATGGACGGCGCCAGCCCCTGGCAGCGGTTCCGCCACGTCACCCTGCCCGGCCTGCGCCCGGTCAGCGCCACCGTGATCCTGCTCGGCACGATCTGGACGTTCAACATGTTCCCGATCATCTACCTGATGCTCGGTGAGGCGAACTCCCTGCACAGCGAGATCCTCGTGACGTACGCCTACCGCCTCGCCTTCGGCTCCGTCCGCGACTACGCGGGCGCCGCGACGTACGGCATCCTCATCCTCTCCATGCTGCTCGTCTTCGCCGTCTTCTACCGTCGGATGCTCAACCGTCAGGAGGTCGCCCGATGAGCACGGTGACCCAGCCCCGCAAGAACGCCCCGGCGGCCCACGCCGCCGCCGGCAGGCGCGGCACGGCGGGCGCCGGCGCGGGCTCCGGCCGCCGCCGCAAGGTCCGCGGCCGCGAGGAGCGCTCCCCGCTCGCCTCGATCGGACTGCACGGCGCGCTGATCATCGCCAGCCTCGTCGCCGTCTTCCCCATCGCGTACATGGTCTTCATCTCGCTGCGCGGACGGGACGGCTGGACCAAGCCCACCAGCGCCGAGGGCGGCCTGGAGATCAGCAACTACACGTACGTGTTCACGGAGACCGCGTTCCCGCAGTGGTTCGCCAACTCGGTGCTCGTCGCCGCCGGCACGACCGTGATCGGCGTCTTCGTCGCGGCCTCCACCGGCTACGCCATCTCCCGGATGCGCTTCCCCGGCCACAAGTCGCTGATGTGGGTGCTGCTCGTCACGCAGATGTTCCCCGTCGCCGTGCTGATCGTCGCCCTGTACAACATCCTCGGCAGCCTCGGCCTGCTCGACTCGTACCTCGGCCTGATCCTCACGTACTGCTCGGTGTCGGTGCCCTTCTGCGCGTGGATGATGAAGGGCTACTTCGACACGATCCCGCACGAGATCGACGAAGCCGGCCGCGTCGACGGGCTCACCCCGTTCGGCACCTTCTACCGGCTGATCCTGCCGCTGGCGAAGCCCGGCCTCGCCGTGACCGCGTTCTACTCCTTCCTCACCGCGTGGGGCGAGGTCGCCTTCGCCCGCGCGTTCCTGTCCACGGACTCGATGCTCACCCTCTCCGTCGGCCTGCAGAGCTTCATCGGCCAGCACAAGGCGGAGTGGGGCTACCTCACGGCCTCCGCGGTGATCATCACCGTGCCGGCGGGCCTCGTGTTCCTCCTGGTCCAGCGCAACCTCGTCGCCGGGCTCACGGCGGGCGGCACGAAGGGCTGACGGCCGGCCCCAGCGCCGTACACCCCTCGTCCCACGCCAGGCGCCCCGCGCGCCCCCAGACGGCGGTGCCGGTCCGGCCCGACAAGCCCCGTTGCCGGACCCGGCACCGCCCCCATTCCACTCCACCCAGGGAAGACATGACCCAGCACCTTGCCGCCCCCGCCGCCCCGACCACCGGCACGGACACCGGCTGGTGGAGAGAAGCGGTGATCTACCAGGTCTATCCGCGCAGCTTCGCCGACGGCAACGGCGACGGCATGGGCGACCTCCAGGGCATCCGCAGCCGCCTGCCGTACCTGAAGGACCTCGGCGTCGACGCCGTGTGGCTCAGCCCCTTCTACGCGTCGCCGCAGGCCGACGCCGGGTACGACGTCGCCGACTACCGGGCCATCGACCCCATGTTCGGCACCCTCCTCGACGCCGACGCCCTGGTGCGCGAGGCCCACGAACTGGGCCTGCGCATCATCGTCGACCTCGTCCCCAACCACTCCTCCGACCAGCACGAGTGGTTCCAGCGCGCCCTGCGCGAGGGCCCCGGCTCCCCGCTGCGCGAGCGCTACCACTTCCGCCCCGGCAAGGGCGTCGACGGCGAACTGCCGCCCAACGACTGGGAGTCCATCTTCGGCGGCCCCGCCTGGACCCGTGTCGCCGACGGAGAGTGGTACCTCCACCTGTTCGCGCCCGAGCAGCCCGACTTCAACTGGGACCACCCCGCCGTACGCGACGAGTTCCGCTCCATCCTGCGGTTCTGGCTCGACATGGGTGTCGACGGCTTCCGCGTGGACGTCGCCCACGGCCTGGTCAAGGCCCCGGGCCTGCCCGACATCGGCGCCCACGACCAGCTGAAGCTCCTCGGCAACGACGTGATGCCGTTCTTCGACCAGGACGGCGTCCACGAGATCTACCGCTCCTGGCGGCAGATCCTCGCCGAGTACGACGGCGACCGCATCCTCGTCGCCGAGGCGTGGACCCCCACCGTCGAGCGCACCGCCAACTACGTGCGCCCCGACGAGATGCACCAGGCGTTCAACTTCCAGTACCTGGGCACCCACTGGGACGCCGCCGAGCTCCGCAAGGTCATCGACGCGTCGCTCGCCGCGATGCGCCCCGTCGGCGCCCCCACCACCTGGGTGCTGTCCAACCACGACGTCACCCGCCACGCCACCCGCTTCGCCAACCCGCCGGGCCTCGGCACCCAGCTGCGCGAGGCCGGCGACCGCGAACTGGGCCTGCGCCGCGCCCGCGCCGCGACCCTGCTGATGCTGGCCCTGCCCGGCTCGGCCTACGTCTACCAGGGCGAGGAGCTCGGCCTGCCCGACGTCACCGACCTGCCGGACGAGGTGCGCCAGGACCCGTCGTTCTTCCGCGCCACCGGCCAGGACGGCTTCCGCGACGGCTGCCGGGTGCCGATCCCGTGGACGCGCGAGGGCTCCTCGTACGGCTTCGGCTCCGGCGGCAGCTGGCTCCCGCAGCCCGCGACGTGGGGCGACCTGTCCGTCGAGGCGCAGACCGGCGTGCCCGGCTCCACCCTGGAGCTGTACCGCGCCGCCCTGCGCGTCCGCCGCGAGCAGCCCGGCCTCGGCGCGGGCGAGGGCGTGGAGTGGCTGGACGCGCCCGAGGGCGTACTGGCGTTCCGCCGGGACGGGTTCGTGTGCACCGCGAACACCACCGGCGAGCCGGTCCGCATCGACGTGCCCGGCCGGATGCTGCTCTCCAACGAGCACGTCCGCACCAGCGTGGACGGCACCACGGAACTGCCCGCCGACACGACCGTCTGGTGGGCGGTGTGACCGTCCCCCTGTCGCGGGGCGCCGGCGACCTGACCGCCGGCGCCCCGCGCCTCTCGGACATCGCCGCGCAGGCGGGGGTGAGCGAGGCGACCGTCAGCCGGGTCCTGAACGGCAAGGCGGGCGTCGCGCCGAACACCCGCCACCGGGTGCTGGCCGCGCTGGACATGCTCGGCTACGAACGCCCCGTACGGCTGCGGCAGCGCAGCGCGGGCCTCGTCGGACTGCTCATCCCCGAGCTGACGAACCCGATCTTCCCGGCGTTCGCCCAGGTCATCGAGCAAGTCCTGGCCGGGCACGGCTACACGCCCGTGCTGTGCACGCAGATGCCGGGCGGCGCCACCGAGGACGAGCTGGTCGAGCAGCTGGAGGAGCGCGGCGTCACCGGCATCGTGTTCCTGTCCGGGCTGCACGCCGACACCACCGCGGACCCCTCGCGCTACGAGCGGCTGTCCGCGCGGGGCGTGCCGTACGTCCTGATCAACGGCTTCAACGAGCGGATCGACGCCCACTTCGTGTCCCCCGACGACCGGGCGGCCGCGCGCATGGCCGTGCGGCACCTGGTGGACCTGGGCCACGAGCGCATCGGCCTGGCCATCGGCCCCACCCGGTACGTGCCCTCACGCCGCAAGGCCGAGGGCTTCGTGTCGGCGCTGGGCCGCACGCTGGGCGTGGAGCGGCGCATCGCGGAGGGGTACGTCCAGTCGACCCTGTTCGGCGTGGAGGGCGGCCACGCGGCGGCGAGCGTCCTGCTGGACCAGGGCTGCACGGGCATCGTGTGCGGCAGCGACCTGATGGCCCTCGGCGCGATCCGCGCGGTCCGCGCCCGCGGCCTGGACGTGCCGGGCGACGTGTCGGTGGTCGGCTTCGACGACTCGCCGCTCATCGCCTTCACGGACCCGCCCCTGACGACGGTCCGCCAGCCGGTCCGCGCCATGGCCACGGCGGCGGTGGACGCCCTCCTGGAGGAGATCGAGGGCAACCCGGTCCAGCGCACGGAGTTCGTCTTCCAACCGGACCTGGTCGTCCGCGGCTCCACGGCGGCACCGCGACTGTAGGGGCGGGCTCGTCCACCAAGCGGGCCACGGTCCCTGGGCCTCCCGGGAACGGTGGCCCGCGCCCATTCCCGATGCCGCCCCCGCCGATCCGAAACCAAAGGGCCTTTTGCTTGTGCGGTGTTACTTTGGAGCCCTTCGGAATGGGGGGAGCCATGGCATTCGAGGACGAGTGGGAGCAACTGAAGGCTGATGCGCGGGACCGGCGCTCGTCGGCTCTGAGCCTTAATGGGACAGGGAACCAACCCCCTGGAGCCCAGGCCGATCTGGTGGTGCAGCAAGATGACCTGGGTGCCGTCGGAAGTGAGGCGTACAGGCTCCACGGAGAGCTGCGGGAGCGTGCTGACCTGGCGAGTGCCGGGAGCAACAAGGATGGTGCGGGAACGACGGCGCGCGCTGCGGCGGAGCTGCGGAGCAGGAACTTCAACTCGGGCGGCGAGTTGTACACCACGCTCGAGGTGTGGCAGGCGCAGGTACGGACGGTTCTGCAGATGTGCGCCCACATCTCCAACCATTTGGACTACTCGAAGAAGTCACACGCCAAGGATGATGCGGAGATCGCGGCCGATCTCAGGCGACGAGACGGATCAGCCGTGCCGGTGTCAGAGCTGTTGAAGTATGTGAAATGAGGAGGCAGCAGAGTGCTGTCGTTCACGGACCTCATTGAGGTAGACCTGCGCAAGTTAGGTGAGGCTGCCGATGACTGGGCGTCGGCTGCGGCTGGCCTGAAGGAGCTGAGGACCGACGCTTACAGTGGTCTGGTGAGACTGTCGGACGGAGCTGCCTGGGCCGGTCTCAACGCTACTGTCACAAAGGATTTCGTCCGCAAGGCGGCCAAGGAGATCGCGGACCTTGCCCGGGAAGCGCAGAGCATTGAGGCTGTCATACGGGATGCTCACGCTGAACTGTTGGGCATCCAGGCGCGGGCGCGCGAGCTGGCCGCGGAAGCCCGCAAGGGCGACCCTGACCGGGAAGCCGGCCCGGACCCCGGTTTGTTGGTCATGGACGGACCCGACGGCACCGTGAGGGTGATGGAAGCCGCATGCGGGCTGGAGGGGACCTCTCAACGAACCAAGGACCTGATGCAGTGGTACGCCGACACCCTGACGAGCCTTGTGGCACATGCGACAGAGGTTGACGCCGCCCTCACCCGGGCCCTGAAGCGCAGCCACGGAAGCGACCCACACAACGCAGGACACGCAACATATACCTCCCTGGACGAGGACCAGCTGCCACGTGCCATGAGACTGGCCTCTCTCGGAGCGGACGCGAACGCGGCCCAGCGGGCCGAGCTGCGGCGGCTATGGGAGTCGCTGAGCCCCCAAGCCCGTTCGGGACTGTGGACGGGGCAAAAGGACGGGCTTCTCGCGGCCGGCCTGTTGGCACCTGCGATCAAGCAAGCTGCCCCTGACCGAGGTTCCGGGCCCCATGGCGCCGAGAAACCGGGAGTTGATGAGCGCAGGACCCGGGAGATGATGAACGTGGTCGCCGAGGCGGCCGACTGGAAGGGCGACAATGACGCTGCCCGGCACATGGCGCACTACTTGGGGAACAGCGGGACCGACATGGAGCTCCCCGTCGACAAGATGATGACGGAGGTACCCGACTTCCGGGATCACGTGGAGTCCAGCATCAGAGTGCACATGGCCGAATGGCGGGACCAGGCACTCGCCGAGTTCAGAAACAACGGTGGACAACCCGTCGCGATGCGGGTGGAGACAGAGAACCGCGACTTCAGCTTCGGTAAGGACGTCAGCGAGAACTGGTTCTACGCGGTCGGTTCCACCAGGTCGAACGTCACCGGGGTGGTCACCGTCGTGCCGGACTCGAGTGGCCAGCCTCGGGTCAGCCTGGACTATCAGGTCAATGCGTGGGACCGCTACAACTGGGACGAGAACAAGGGGGTGACCATTGACCTTCCCTGGGGGCGGGAGATAAGCATCCCGGACGGACAGATGGCCCGTCTGCACACCACCGGCGTTGCTCGGGAGTTCGATATGGCGGGCAGCAGCTCCGTCAAACATTACGACCTCTCCACCGTGAACCAGGTCCCCCTGCCACCGCCGGATGAGCCCGGGCGCGACGGAGACCGCACGGATCCAGGGCGTGAGCAGCAGGAAGCGCGATAGGGACCACCGATGGACAACACCAGTGCGCCCCGTGGGGAGCGGCAGCCCACACGTCGGCGGCGCATGCCGATCGTATTCACCGTCCTTTTGACGCTTCTCGCTTGCACCGCCGCTGCGGTCGGCGTGGTGTCCTGGATCATTGAGGACGTCTCGTCCGACCTGACGGACAAGGAGATGACTTGCTGCTGGGAGGACGGGGCGACCCCTGCCTGGATGAGCGAACGGATCGGCATCCGCATTCCGGAGACCGCATCCGACCGCCGGGCCGGCTATAAGGTCGGCGAGCGCTACGACACCGGCCTGTTGTCCTTCGTCCTCCGAAGCGACGAGGCGGCGGCGTATACCGGCAGGCTTATTTCCCCGGGCACCACCATGATCGAGAACTTCCGTCCGAAGAAGAAGGGTTGGCGGCCCGCGGCCGCCTTCGGTCACCTCGGGCTGCCGGAGCCGGAGACCCTCGTGCAAGGGTTGCGGAAGACCAGCTTGTGCCCCGACGACCTCGAGACACCGGAAGGCCAGTACCTCCAGCGCTGCATCGACCTCTTCACCCACGAGTTCAAGTCCGGAACCACCCGCGTATACATCCGCTCGACGATCGAACCGTCCATGACGCCCCCTCCATCGAGCGATGCCTCGTAGACCAGGGATGACCGCCCTCCGCGACCGGGGACACCCAAGGGCCGAGACGGTGATCGAGTACCCGAAGCTGGGGTTCGCCGTCGAGCAGGACGTACCGGACGGCGTGCACGCCGCTTACGAGGCGTTGGTCCGGGACGGTTTCACCAGCCGCCTCATCGCGTGACGGCCAGGCACGTGCGGTGCGGATGCCGGGTAGATACGGGGCGTCGAGTGGGTCTTCAGCATGGGGGAGTGCACATGAGTGAGGGTTACGGTCTGGTCGTCCGCTTCACGCTGCGCGACGAGCGGGCGGCCGAGGCGTTCGACTCACTGTGCGCGCGCACCCTGGACGGGATCAGGACCAGTGAGCCGGGCACATTGGCGTACGTCGTGCATGAGCCTGAAGGGGAGCCGCTGGTGCGGGTGTTCTACGAGCTATACGCGGACCGGGCGGCGTTCGACGCGCACGAGGCGCAGCCGCACACCCAGCGCTTCCTGTCCGAGCGTGAGCAGTACCTTGCGGGTGTCGAGGTGACGTTCCTCGAGGTGATGGCGGGGAAGATCGCCGCGCAGCAGTAAGGGAGCGTTTCATGGCGCAGCAGGGCACTGTCGCCGTTGAGCGGATGGGTGGGGTGGGCGCTCGGCGGGTGGAGGGGGCGTTTCGGGAGGTGTACGCGGAGGCGTTCGCCGGGGCGCCGTACCACGAGGGGCCGGACGACGTGGCCGCGGCCTTCGCGCGGTTCCCCACCCTTACCCGGCGGGCCGGCTTCCGCGCCGCCCTCGCCCGCGACGAGGACGGCCAGCCCATCGGCATGGCGTACGGCTACTGCCTCGCGGCGGACGCTGTGTGGTGGGACCACCTCGTCACCCCCGTACCCGACGCCATGCGCCGCGAGGACGGGTACCGGACCTTCGGGCTCATCGAGCTGGCCGTACGGCCGTCCTGGCAGGGGCGGGGTGTCGCGCGGCTCCTGCACCGGACGCTGCTCGACGGCCTCACCGCCGAGCGGGTTTTGCTCAACGTCCACCCCGAGGGCTCGGCGGCCTCGGCCGCCTACCGCGCCTGGGGGTACCGCAAGGTGGGCGAGGCGATCCCGTGGGACGGCGCCGATCTCCACGACGTGATGCTGCTCGCACTGCGCTGACCCCCGCCGTACGGTGCCGGGGCGGCGGCCGCGGGGTGGCTCTCCGGGCGGTCAGAGGCCGTTCACGCCCCTGTAGGGCACCGGCATGCCCGTCTGGGCGTCCAACAGGACGCGGGTGCCCAGCTGGTGCGCCAGGCTCACCGTCAGCCGGCGCGGCATCGCCTGCTTGGTGCAGAACCCGCCGCGCTCTTGGAGATTGTGGCTGTGGTATCCCCGGTGGGACAGGTGCCGCGGGGAGCGAGAGGCAGGCGGACATGACGCGTCACGGGGAAGCGCCGGCCGTGCCCGTACTGGCGACGCGCGCCCTCGTCCGCGAAGCCGCGCGGGCCCGGCGGCTCCTGGACGCGGGGGAGTGGCGCCCCGCACCGGAGGATGCCGACGCGGCCGCCGCCGTCCTGGCCCGGCTCACCGCCCCGCTGCCCGGGGCCGCGCGGGTACGGGATGTCGACCGGGACCGGCGGCTCCAGCGGGTCTTCCGTACGACGCTGCACCACCTCGACGCGGGCGCCGTCACCCCGGCCGCGGCCGCCCTCCTCGCAGCCGTCGCCCGCGCCCTCCTGCCCTGGCACGCCCACCCGAACCCGCCGGTCGCGGCAGCCGCCCCCCGCTACGGGGCGCCGGGGCCCGCGCCGACCGCAGCGGGTGAGGCCCTGCTGCCCGGCCTGATCGCGCTGTTCACCGCCCTCGCCGCGACGAACCCGTCCGGCACCGTCCCACGTACGCCCCCCGCCGTGCCCTGGCAGGTCCCGTACACGGGCTCCTTCCGCCGCCACAGCAGGCCCGCGCCCGGCGTGTGGGCCGCCCGGGCCGTCGCCTGCCGCGGGTGCGGGGGCACCACGGGCCCGTGGACGGTGGTGTGCGACTGGCGGTTGAGCACCCTGTGCTGCCGGTGCGGGGCGGTCGACTGCGAGCACGGCCTCTCCCTGTCCGAGGTCTGGCTCCCGCTGCCGGACGCGTGACCGGGCCACCACGAGGCGGGGCGACCACCACGAGACCGGGGTCACCACGATGCCGGGTGACCGCATGAGTGGGGCAGCGCCGACGCCGTGCTGGTTCGCCCGGCTGCGCCTGACGGGTGACCACGGAGGACCCGCGAGGCTCACGGGCAGGACGCGCCAAGGTTCCCGTGTGGGGACCGGGCCGGCCGGGCGGGCGCGTGAGGGTCGGGTCGGGGCCGCGCCGGGGCGTGGCCCAGGCCGAGCCCTCCGACCGGCCGGACCGGCTTGGTTGAACGTAACACCGCTGCAATCCTTTGCGAAAGGCTTTGCAGAGCCGCGGACCCTGTGGGTTTCCGCCTGATGTCCCGCATGTGAGCGAAGTGTGTCGCAGGGGTTGACCTCGCGCCGGGCGGCTCGTACGGTCACGTCCGAAAACTGTTGCTGCCGTCTTGCAGCAAGAAGATTCATCGGCCTTGCGGGCATGGCGCGTTGCCGTACGAGGCTGCCCCCCACCGCATCCGCACCTCCCTTCCCCAGGAGGAAACATGGCCAGAAAGACCGTGGCAGCCGCACTCGCCCTCGTGGCGGGAGCCGCAGTCGGTGTCACGGCGCCCAGCCAGCCCGCACAGGCGGCCGCGCCCGGAGACAAGGACGTCACCGCCGTGATGTTCGAGTGGAAGTTCTCGTCGGTCGCCAAGGCCTGTACGGACACGCTCGGCCCCGCCGGGTACGGCTACGTGCAGGTCTCGCCCCCGCAGGAGCGCATCCAGGGCCCCACGTGGTGGACGGCGTACCAGCCCGTCAGCTACCGGATCGCCGGACCCCTCGGCGACCGCGCCGCCTTCAAGAGCATGATCGACACCTGCCACGCCGCCGGCGTCAAGGTCGTCGCCGACTCCGTCATCAACCACATGACGGCCGGCAGCGGCACGGGCACCGGCGGCTCGCCGTACACCAAGTACGACTACCCGGGCCTCTACTCCGCGCCCGACTTCGACAACTGCACCGCCCAGATCAGCAACTACCAGGACCGCGGCAACGTCCAGAACTGCGAGCTCGTCGGGCTCGCCGACCTGGACACGGGCGAGGAGTACGTGCGCGGGCGCATCGCCGCGTACCTCAACGACCTGCTGTCGCTCGGCGTCGACGGCTTCCGCATCGACGCCGCCAAGCACATGCCCGCCGCCGACCTGGCCGCCATCAAGGCGAAGCTCACCAACCCGAACGCCTACTGGAAGCAGGAGGCCATCTTCGGCGCGGGCGAGGCCGTGTCCCCCAGCGAGTACCTGGGCAACGGCGACGTGCAGGAGTTCCGCTACGCCCGCGACCTGAAGCGGGTCTTCAACGGCGAGAAGCTCGCGTACCTGAAGAACTTCGGCGAGGCCTGGGGCTACATGCCCTCCGGGCAGTCCGGGGTCTTCGTCGACAACCACGACACCGAGCGCGGCGGCGACACCCTCAACTACAAGGACGGCGCCAACTACACCCTGGCGAGCGTCTTCATGCTGGCCTGGCCGTACGGCTCGCCGGACGTCCACTCCGGCTACGAGTGGTCCGACAAGAACGCCGGCGCGCCGGGCGGCGGTCAGGTCAACGCCTGCTACACCGACGGCTGGAAGTGCCAGCACGACTGGCGCGAGATCAAGTCCATGGTGGCCTTCCGGAACGTGGCCCGCGGTCAGGGCGTCACGAACTGGTGGGACAACGGCAACAACGCCATAGCCTTCGGACGCGGCACCAAGGCGTACGTCGCCATCAACCACGAGGCAGGCTCGCTCACCCAGACGTTCCAGACCTCGCTGCCCGCCGGCACGTACTGCGACGTCCAGAGCAACAGGCCCGTCACGGTCGACGGCTCCGGCCGCTTCACCGCCACCCTCGCCTCCAACACGGCGCTCGCGCTCCACGTGGGCGCCCCGTCCTGCGGCTCCACCGGAGGCGGCGGCACCACCCCGGCGCCCGTCACCAGCGGCGCGTCGTTCAACGTCACCGCCACCACCAGCCCCGGCCAGAACATCTACGTCACCGGCAACCACGCCGCACTCGGCAACTGGAACACCGGAAGCGCCCTCAAGCTCGACCCGGCCGCGTACCCCGTGTGGAAGCTCGACGTGTCCCTGCCCGCCGGCACCACGTTCGAGTACAAGTACATCCGCAAGGACGCCGCCGGAAACACCACCTGGGAGAGCGGCGCCAACCGCGTCGCGACCGTCCCGGCCAGCGGCAAGGTGACGCTCGACGACACCTGGCGCAACTGACCGCACCCGCCCGGCGCCCCGCACCCGCCTCGTGCGGGGCCGGCACGGGCAGGGCCCCGCACCCGTCCCGCGCGGGGCCCCGAGCCCGCAGCACCGAGCCCCGCACCCGGCCCGGGTGCGGGGCCTCCTCTCGTACGACCCTCACCGAGGAGAACCCGCCTTGATACGCCTGAGTCCCCCGGCACGCCACCGGCGGCGGCGCCCGACGCGCAGAGCGGTGGCCGCCCTCGTGGCGGCGACGCTCACCGCGCTGGCCGTCCCCGCCGCCGTCCAGGCGAGCGCCGCGCCCCGGCCACCCGAGCCGCCGTCCGACCGGCGCCTGGCCGCCGAGCCGGCACGGCACGACCTGACCCGCGAGCAGTTCTACTTCGTGCTGCCCGACCGGTTCGCCAACGGCGACCGGGGCAACGACCGCGGCGGGCTCACCGGCACCCGGCTCGCCACCGGCTACGACCCCACCGACAAGGGCTTCTACCAGGGCGGCGACCTCAAGGGCCTCACCCAGCGGCTCGACTACATCAAGGGCCTGGGCACCACCGCGATCTGGCTCGCCCCGATCTTCAAGAACCAGCCCGTGCAGGGTCAGGGCGACAGCGCGTCCGCCGGCTACCACGGCTACTGGATCACCGACTTCACCCAGGTCGACCCGCACTTCGGCACCAACGCCGACCTGGAGCGGCTCATCGACCAGGCCCACGCCAAGGGCATGAAGGTCTTCTTCGACGTCATCACCAACCACACCGCCGACGTCGTGGACTACGAGGAGAAGTCGTACGAGTACCTCTCCAAGGGCGCCTTCCCGTACCTGACGAAGGACGGCCGGCCCTTCGACGACGCCGACTACGCCGACGGGAAGCGCCGCTTCCCGAAGACGGACCCCGACTCCTTCCCGCGCACGCCCGTCGTGCCCGCCGCGAAGAAGGACCTGAAGGTCCCGGCGTGGCTCAACGACCCGTCGATGTACCACAACCGGGGCGACTCCACCTTCGCCGGGGAGTCCTCCACGCACGGCGACTTCGTCGGCCTGGACGATCTGTGGACCGAGCGTCCCGAGGTCGTCGAGGGCATGGAGAAGATCTACCAGCGCTGGGTGCGCGACTTCGGCATCGACGGCTTCCGCATCGACACGGTCAAGCACGTCAACACCGAGTTCTGGACCCAGTGGGCCACCGCCCTCGACGAGTACGCCGCCGAGCGGGGCCGCGACGACTTCTTCATGTTCGGCGAGGTGTACTCCTCCGACACCTCCGTCACCTCGCACTACGTCCGCGAGGGCCGCCTCGACGCCACCCTGGACTTCCCGTTCCAGGAGGCCGCCCGCCAGTACGCCTCCCAGGGCGGCTCCGCCAGGAAGCTCGCCGCGCTCTTCGGCGACGACCACAAGTACACGACCGACAAGGCCAACGCGTACGAGACGGTCAACTTCCTCGGCAACCACGACATGGGCCGCTTCGGCGCGTTCCTCAAGCAGGACAACGCCGGCGCGTCCGACGCCGAACTCCTCAAGCGGTACGCCCTCGCCAACGAGCTGATGTTCCTCAGCCGCGGCAACACCGTCGTCTACGCGGGCGACGAGCAGGGCTTCACCGGCCCGGGCGGCGACAAGGACGCCCGCCAGACGCTCTTCGCCTCGAAGACCGCCGACTACCTGGACGACGACCAGATCGGGACCGACCGCACCCACGCCGACGACGCCTACGACACGCGGCACCCGCTGTACCGGCAGATCGCCGCGCTCGCGGGGCTCCGCAGGGCCCACCCGGCCCTCGCGGACGGCATCCAGATCGAGCGCCACGCCGACCAGGGCGCCGGGGTGTACGCGTTCTCCCGGATCGACGCGAAGGCCCGCACCGAGTACGTCGTCGCCGTCAACAACGCCACCGAGGCGAAGACCGCCGAACTGGCCACCGAGTCCGCCGGCACCGCCTTCCGCCCCGTCCACGGCGACGCCCGGGCCGTGACCAGCGGCGGCGACAAGAAGATCACCGTCACCGTCCCGGCCCTGTCCGCCGTCGTCCTCAAGGCCGACAAGCCCCTCGCCGCCCCCGCCACCGCGCCGTCCGTCGAGCTGAAGGCCCCCGCCGCGGGCGCCTCCGGCACCGTCCAGGTCACCGCGGACGTCGACGGAGGGCAGCTCAACCGGGTGGTCTTCGCCGCCCAGCAGGGCAACGGCAGGTGGCAGGTCCTCGGCACCGCCGACCACGCCCCCTACACGGTGACCCACAAGATCACCGCCCCGGCCGGCACGCCCGTCCGCTACAAGGCCGTCGCCGTCGACACGGCCGGCCGCACCGCGAGCGACCTCGCCGCCACCACCGCCGGCCAGGCCCCGGCCACCCCGGCGCCCACCGCCACCCAGCGCGACTACGCGATCGTCCACTACAAGCGCGCCGACGGCGACTACACCGACTGGCGGCTCTACGCCTGGGGCGACATCGCCGAGGGCGAGGCCACCGAGTGGCCCGAGGGCCACGCCTTCACCGGCCGCGACGCGTACGGCGCCTTCGCGTACGTCAAGCTGAAGCCGGGCGCGGCGAGCGTCGGCTACCTCGTCATCGACAAGAACGGCAACAAGGACGTCTCCGCCGACCGGACCATCGACCTGTCGAAGACCGGCGAGGTGTGGGTCGAGCAGGGCAAGGAGGCCGCGCTCGACCAGCCGCCCGCCGGCGCCTACCCGCCGCAGGACACCTCCAAGGCCGTCCTGCACTACCACCGCCCCGACGGCGCCTACGACGGCTGGGGCCTGCACGTGTGGACCGGCGCCGCGACGCCCACCGACTGGTCCAAGCCGCTGATGCCGGTCCGCACCGACGCGTACGGGGCCGTCTACGAGGTGCCGCTCGCCCAGGGCGCCACGTCGCTGAGCTACATCCTCCACAAGGGCGACGAGAAGGACCTGCCCGCCGACCAGTCGCTGAACCTCACGGCCGACGGCCACGAGGTGTGGATGCTCGCCGGACAGCCCAAGTACCTGCTGCCGCAGCCCAAGGGCGGCGGCGCGGCACTCGACCTCGCCAAGTCCACCGCCGTGTGGATCGACGAGACGACCGTCGCCTGGAACGCCTCGGCCGCCGCGGCCTCCAGCCAGCTCGTGTACTCGCCCACCGGCTCCCTCGCCGTGCGGGACGGCGCCCTCACCGGCGAGGACCGCGCCCACTGGCTGCGGCTGAACCGCACGGCGCTCACCGACGCGCAGAAGGCCGCCTTCCCGCACCTGGCGAAGTACACCGCGTACTCCGTCGACCCGCGCGACCGCGACCGGATCCGCACCGCCCTGCGCGGCCAGCTCGTCGCCACCCAGCGCGCCGCCAACGGCGCCCTGCTCACCGCGACCGGTGTGCAGACCGCCGGGGTCCTCGACGCCCTGTACGGCGAGAAGGCCAGGACGAAGGCGCTCGGCCCGGTCTTCCGGGGCGGCGCGCCCACCCTGTCCGTGTGGGCGCCGACCGCCCAGTCCGTCGCCCTCGAACTCGACGGCCGCACCGTCCGCATGAAGCGCGACGACACCACGGGCGTCTGGTCCGTGAAGGGCTCGAAGTCCTGGACGGGCAAGCCGTACCGGTACGTCGTCACGGTCTGGGCGCCCAGCGCCGGCAAGATCGTCACCAACCGGGTCACCGACCCGTACTCGACCGCCCTCACCACCGACTCGGCGCGCAGCCTCGTCGTCGACCTGTCCGCGCCCGAGCTGGCCCCCAAGGGCTGGGCGTCGCTGCGCAAGCCGGCCGCCGTCCCGCTGCGCGACGCGCAGATCCAGGAACTGCACGTCCGCGACTTCTCCGCCTCCGACCCCACGTCGAAGCACCCCGGCGGCTACCTCGCCTTCACCGACCGCGACTCGGCCGGCATGAAGCACCTGACGAAGCTCGCCCGCAGCGGCACCTCGTACGTGCACCTGCTCCCGGCCTTCGACATCGGCACCATCCCCGAGAAGAAGTCCGCGCAGACCACCCCCGACTGCGACCTGAAGGCGTACCCGGCCGACTCCGAGAAGCAGCAGGAGTGCGTCGCGAAGGCCGCCGCGAAGGACGCCTTCAACTGGGGCTACGACCCGCTGCACTACACCGTGCCCGAGGGCTCGTACGCCTCCGACCCGGAGGGCACCCGCCGGACCGTCGAGTTCCGGAAGATGGTCCAGTCCCTCAACGGCGCCGGACTGCGCACCGTCATGGACGTCGTCTACAACCACACCGTCGCCTCCGGCCAGGACGACAAGTCCGTCCTCGACCGGATCGTGCCCGGCTACTACCAGCGGCTCCTCGCCGACGGCTCCGTCGCCACCTCCACCTGCTGCGCCAACACGGCGCCCGAGAACACCATGATGGGCAAGCTCGTCGTGGACTCGGTCGTCACCTGGGCGAAGGAGTACAAGGTCGACGGCTTCCGCTTCGACCTGATGGGCCACCACCCGAAGGAGAACATCCTCGCCGTCCGCGCGGCGCTGGACGCCCTGACCGTCGAGAAGGACGGCGTCGACGGCAAGAAGATCATCCTGTACGGCGAGGGCTGGAACTTCGGCGAGGTCGCCGACGACGCCCGCTTCGTCCAGGCCACCCAGAAGAACATGGCCGGCACCGGCATCGCCACGTTCTCCGACCGGGCCCGCGACGCGGTGCGCGGCGGCGGCCCCTTCGACGCCGACCCCGGCGTCCAGGGCTTCGCCTCCGGCCTCTACACCGAGCCCAACGGCTCGGCCGCCAACGGCACCCCGGCCGAGCAGAAGGCCCGCCTCCTGCACTACCAGGACCTGATCAAGGTCGGCCTCTCCGGCAACCTGGCGGACTTCACCTTCACCGACACCTCCGGCAAGCGCGTCAAGGGCGCCGAGGTCGACTACAACGGCCAGCCCGCCGGGTACGCCGCCGCCCCCGGCGACGCCCTCGCCTACGCGGACGCCCACGACAACGAGACCCTGTACGACGCGCTGGCCTTCAAGCTCCCGGCGGGCACGTCCCCGGACGAGCGGGCCCGGATGCAGGTCCTCGCCATGGCCACCGCCGCGCTCTCCCAGGGCCCCGCCCTGTCGCAGGCCGGCACGGACCTGCTGCGCTCGAAGTCCCTGGACCGCAACTCGTACGACAGCGGCGACTGGTTCAACGCCCTCCACTGGGACTGCCGCCTCGGCAACGGCTTCGGGCGCGGACTGCCGCCCGCCGCCGACAACCGCGACAAGTGGCCGTACGCCAAGCCGCTGCTGGCCTCGCCCGGGCTGAAGGCGGGCTGCGCGCAGATCGACGGCGCCTCGGCCGCCTACCGGGACCTGCTGAGGATCCGCACCACCGAGCGGGCGTTCAGCCTCGCCACGGCGGAGCAGGTGCAGTCGGCGCTGTCGTTCCCGCTGTCCGGGCGGGACGAGACGCCGGGCGTGATCACCATGCGCCTCGGCGACCTGGTCGTCGTCTTCAACGCCACGCCCGAGCGGCAGGAGCAGACCGTTCCCGCCCTCGCCGGCAAGGGCCACGCCCTGCACCCGGTCCAGGCGGGCGGCTCGGACGCGACGGTGAAGACGGCCGCGTACGAGGAGGCCACCGGAACCTTCACGGTCCCGGCCCGCACGGTCGCGGTCTTCACCGCGAAGTAGCCCCGCCCCGCGGACACGGCGCCCCCTCCCCACCCGGGGAGGGGGCGCCTTCGCGTACGGGGTGCCTTCGCGTACGGGGTGCCGTGGCGCGCGGGGGGCCGGGTGCCTGCGCGTGCGGCGGGGTCCGGTGTCTTCGCGTGCGGCGGGGTCCGGTGGCGGTATTTGCGCGGGCGGCGGGCGAGGGGCGAGGGTGGGGGGCATGCCGCAGATCACCGTCGACTACTCCGCCGCCCTCCACGACAGCTTCGACCGGAGGGGCTACGCCGAGGCCCTCCACCCGGTCGTCGTGGAGACCGTCGCCGCCCGCACCGAGGCGTGCAAGACCCGCACCCGCGCCGTGGAGGACTACACCGTCGGCGACGGCACGGGCAGCGACGCCGTCGTCCACGTGGAGATCGCCCTGGCGGCGGGCCGCACCGACGAGGTGAAGGGCCGCCTCGCGGAGGCCGCCGCCGCGCTCGTACGGGGGTTCCTGAAGCCCGCCGACGCCCCGGTCGTGCACGTCTCGGCGGAGGTGCGGGACCTGGACCCGGCCTACCGCACCGCCTGAGCCGCCCCGGCGCCGGCGGAGCAGCCGCCCGCCGTGCCCGCGACCAGGGTGACGAGCCGGCCCAGCAGCTCCCCGAACGGCCCGTCGGCGGGCTCGTCCGCGAGCATCCCGGCCATGAAACCGGCCATCTCCCCGTCGTACGCGGCGCTCACCGCGACCAGCGCCCCGAAGTCGGCCACCAGTTGCCGCTCCAGTTCGGCGCGCGGGATGCGGCGCTGCCCGTCCAGCCAGATCAGCGCCGTCGACTCGGCCAGCGCCACCCAGGACCGCACCACCAGGTCAAGCCGCGCGGGCGGCCGGCCGCGCACCCCGAGGTGCGCCATGACGTGGTCGTACGCCGCCTGGCGCACCCCGTCGATCACCGCGTGCGTCGCGGACACCCCGCCGGCCGGGCGGGACGCGCCGGTGAGGAAGGCCGGGCCGCCGCGCATCAGCGCCGCGAAACCGGGCCCGTGCTCGTCCACGAAGTCGAAGAACCGGCCCAGCACCCGCAGCAGCCGCGCCCCGACCGGCCCCTCGTGGGGCTCCGCGAACCGGCCCGCCAGCTCGTCGGCGGCCCGCCGCAGCGCCGCCTCGTACAGGCTCTGCTTGCCGGGGAAGTAGTGGTAGACCAGCGGCCGGGAGATACCCGCCGCGGCGGCGATCTCGTCGATGGACACCTCGTCGGGCGAGCGGCGGCTGAACAGCTCCAGCGCGACCCCGATGAGTTGCTGCCTGCGCTCCTCGACGCCCATCCGTCGGCGCACCCCGGTCGTCATGCGAACAGACTAACGGCCGCCCTTCGAACAGCCGGGGCCGTACGGTCGGTTACGCTCCGGGGCATGACCACAGCGGACCAGGAGACCTCCGGCACGGCGCACACCGAGGACCCCGACGGCACGCCCGGGGAGCGGGAGTACGACGGGCTGACCCCGCGCCAGGCGCGGCGGCTGCGGGTCGTGGTGGCGACGGTCGTGCTGGTCACCCTCGCCGTGGTCCTCGCGCTGCGCCTGGCGAGCCGCACCTCCGTCCTGGTCGTCGGGGTGTACGGGCTGGCGATGATCCTGTGCGGCGTGGTGATCGAGCTGAGCCGCCACGGCCGCACCCGGCTCGGCACCTGGCTGCTGGGCACGGGTCTGCTCGCCGCCCTCGCCGCCGACTGGCTGCTGCTGCCGTAACCGGCCCACCGCGACAACGGGCGCGCTGCCGGAGCCGGGAGCGCCACCGGATCCCGGGGCGCCACCCGGGCGGCCGCCCCGGACACACCTGAGCGGCCGCCCCGGGCGCCGCCCACCGCACCGGCCGCCACGGCGACATGGCCGCGGCCAGCCCCCGCAGGGCCGTGTCGGCGACGGCAGCGCGCCGCCGCCGTCGCCGTGACCCTCAGCGCAGCGCGTCGATCCGCGCCCCGTCCTCCAGCTTCCCGGTCAGCTCCACCTGCGCGCCCTGCTCCGCCTCGACGGCCAGCAGCCGGTCGTCGGATTCCTCCTCGACCGCGCCGGACACGGCCAGCGAAGCGACGCCGGGGCTGCCGGCCGCGAGCACGTACCACTGGCCCGCCGGGTCCTTCCACAACACCCCCGCCAGCACCCGCGGTTCGCGCACCCCGCAGGCGGGGGAGTCCTCCGCCTTCGCGGCGAGCGCCCCGGCCGTGAGCGGCCTGCCGGGCCCGGCGTCCGGCGCGGGCGGCTGGAACTGCGCCAGGACCCTGCTGCCGGGGCCCCGCCAGGTCTCGGCGCGGGTGCACAGCCACGCCGCCTTGCCGCTGCCCGCGCCCGGCAGCCGCTGCTCGGCGAACCGCCACGAGTTGACCGTCCGCACGCCGAGCGCCCGCATCGACGGCAGCAGGCACGCCGTGCGCGCCCACTCGCGGCGCGCGCCCGCGCCCGCCACGTCCACCGGTTTGCCCGGGGCGCCCGACGTGAGCCGCACCGGCGTCAGCTCGCCCAGGTCCGTCAGGACCCGCGTGCCCTCGCCGTCCCGCACCTCCAGCACGTCCCAGGCGCGGCAGTCGCTCGCCGCGGCCGGCGTCTGCATCGGCGCGGTCACCCCGGACGCGTCCCGCTCCAGCTCCCGCGCCTTCCCGTCCGGCACCAGCAGGTCCCGTACGGCCACGCCCCGCACCCACGGCGCCGTCAGGTACCGCACGTTGGCGTGGGTGCGGCCGACCACCAGCGCCGCCGACGCCGCCGTGTCCGCCCCGTCCGTACGCGCGAAGTCCAGCGCCGCGACCTCCGTGCCGTCCGTCGGCTCGGCGTACCGCACGGCCCGCAGCCCGTCGTGGAACAGCACCACCCGCGCACCGTCCACCTCGCCGGCGAACAGCAGCTGCGGCGGGCCCATCGGCGGCCCCGGCAGCGTGCCCGGCGTCGCCGACGCCTGCACCCGCGTGCCCGGCCGCGCCCACACGGCGAGCGCCCGCCGCAGCAGCGCCTCGTCGTCCACGAGGCCGCCCCGCGCGGGCCACACCGAGAAGTCCGCGCGGGACGAGCGCTGCCACGCGGCCGGGGCGATCCGCCGCAGCTTCGCCGGGTCGAGCGCCGCCTCCGACGCCGGGTTGCGCGCGTACGGCGGTGCCGCCGCGCCGTCCCGGCCCCAGCCGTCACCGGGCAGCCCCAGCAGCGCCCCGCACACCACGAGGGCCGCGCCCGCCGCGAGCGCCGCCTTCATGTGCTGGCGGCGCCGCATCAGGTCCGTCGGCCGCGCCTGCAGCGAGCACGGGTCGAACTCCGGCGACTCCAGCAGCGCCGCGCCGCCCGCCGCCTCCGCCCGGTCGGCCTCCGCCAGCGCCGCCTTCGGGTCCTCGACGCCGACCGCCGCCAGGACCCGCCGCACCTCCGCGTCGCCCTGCCGCTCCAGGCAGCGCAGCACGTACGCGGCCCGGCCCGCGCCGGACAGGGCGGTCATCCGCTGGTCCAGCGCCAGTTCGTCGGCACCGCCCGACCGGGGGAACAGCCGCAGCCCCCACACCGCGGGCAGCAGCGGCGGCAGCTGCGCCCGCTTCGGCCACGCCAGGCGCCGCAGCGGCAGCCCGGCCTCCAGGGCCTGCCGCAGCACCCGCCCGCGCACATACGCGTAGCCGGGGTCCACGGCGTCCTCGGGGCGGCGCTGCGCGGGCATCGCCGCCTCGTCGCCGACCGAGGTGCGCCGCCGCGGCAGCGACCGCTGGACCAGGGCGTGGGCGGTGAGGACGCGCCGGTTGCGGCCGAGGGACGGCGGCAGCACCAGATAGGCGATGCGGACGAGCCGGGGGTAGTGCTCGACGAGCGCGGCCTCGGCCTGCTCCACGTCCACGGGAGCGGCGAAGGCCGCGACACGGGACTCGGCGGCTCTGCGGCTGTGCTGGGCTTCCTGGGTGCTCACGCCCAGCGCAACGAGCGACCCGCACGGGAAGTCACCTCGACGGACCAGGCCGCCCCTCGCGTCACACCGGGAACCCCCACCCCGCGAGCGCGTCGAACACGGCCGTGCCGCGCGCCCCGCTCCCGCCGTGCGCCGCCGTCATGAACACCCCCGCGTCCTGCGCGGCGGCGGCCCCCGGCACCTCGCGCACCGGAACCGTGGCGACCGTACGCCAGGTGGCGCCGCCGTCCGCCGAGCACGCCCCCGTGTAGGCGCCGTCCGCCCGGACGAGCCGCAGCAGCACGGGCGCCGCCACACCGAGGAGCTGCCGGTACGTGTCGAGGGCGCCGTCCCCGTCGGCGTCCCACGCGAGCGCCACGCCCCGCGCCGGGGTCACCGCCAGATACAGGAACCCGGGCGCCCCCGGCACGGCCAGGGAGTTGCGCACCACGATCCCGGCGCGCGCCCACGGCCCCGTCGCCGCCTGCGCCGCCACCCGCACCCGCGGCGCCCCGCCCTCCGCGAGGCAGCCCTCCCGGTAGAACGCGCCGAACTCCGCCGTGCGCCGCCACAGGTCCTTGCCGCCGCCGTTCACCGCGTACCGCCCGCCGAGCCGCCCGAACACCGCGCCGTTCGAGCTGTACGTCCGCCAGCCGGGGCCCAGGGGGCCCGCCGTGTACAGCTCGCCCCGCTCCGCGGCCGTCACCGGCTGCTCCCCCTCGGGGCCGTACGACGCGCGCACCGTGTACGGCAGGGGCTCGACCGGTTCGGCGGGCGGCCCGGCGGGAGCGGTCACCCGCCACACCGCCGAGGCCGCGCCCGCGGCGGGCACCGGCCCGACGCGGCGCGCCGGGAGCGGCCCGAACGCCGGGCAGTCCAGCTCCAGCCGGACCGGCCCGGTGCCGCGCAGCCCGCTGGTGTTCCGGAAGGCCACGGCCACCTCCGCGGCGCCGCCCGGCACGAGCGCGGGCGGATCGCTCACGACGGTCACGGCGCCCTGGTAGGGGGCGCGGGCCAGCACGTCCCGCACCCGCAGCGCGATCCGGTACGGGTCGCCCGACGGCCGCACCGCGTACGGCTCCGTGCCCCGGCTCCACGCCTCCTCGGCGGCGTACCAGTCGGCCTGCCGGGGCGCGCGGCCCCCGGCGAGCGCGTCCTCCGCCTCCTCCAGGTACGCCCGCCAGCGCGGCAGGTACACGTCGGAGACCAGCCCGGCCCAGTCCCGGTTGGCGTATCCGGCGAGCCGCCCGCCGTCCGCCGCCGCCCGGTCCGCCCACGAGGTCAGGAGCGTGCGGGCGGTGCGCTCCAGGCCCTCGCGGCGGGCGTCCGCCAGCCACGGGCCGAGCAGGAACGCCCGGTGCGCGCCCGCCACGTCGTCGGCCAGCCGCATCAGCCGCAGCCACAGCCCGGCCAGCCGCCGGAAGGAGTCCCGGTCCCGCGCCGCGTACGCCGCGTCCAGCGCGCCGATGAGCTGCCGGGACCGGTTGGCGAGCGCCTGCCGGGTCACGTCCGTCAGGTCGTACCGGTACGCCTGCGAGCCGCGCAGTTCCTCCCGTACGCCGAGCAGCGCGGCGAACGCCCCGTCGAACACGGCCGGGTCGAAGGCCGGGGAGCGGGTCGCGTAGTGGGCGCCCGAACGGGCCGCCAGGGACGGCCTCGCGGCGAACACCGAGTCGTGCGGCCGGGCGTCGCTGCTGGTCAGCCGGTACGCGGTGGCGGCCAGGGCGGTGAACGCGGCGCGGGCGGAGGCGTCCGGGGCGCCGTAGCGGGCGTCGGCCCAGTCGGCGAACCAGCGCTCCGGGTCCACCGGCTCGTCCCGCCAGGCCAGTTCGGAGAACAGCTCGAAGGCGGCCGGGTCCCGCTCGGCGGCCTCCGGCATGTACGCGGTGCCGGCGAGGGCGGAGCCGGGCCGGTCGCGCCAGGCCGTGAACCGCTCGGCCCACCGGTGCGCCGCCGCGCCGAGCGTGGTGCGGCCGCCGAAGTTCGGGATGGAGCCGAAGGCGTACGGCGTGCCGCCCCAGTCCCGCTCCCGGTCGGTGACCGCCTCCACGTCGGACAGCCCGTCCACGACGAGGACCCGCGACCGGTCGAGCGCGTCCAGCAGGTCCCGGCGGGGGTTGGCCTGCCAGCCGAGCATCACCCACACCGCGTCCGGCAGGGCGGCGCGCAGGGCCGCCTCGACGGCGCGGGCGGCCTCCGAGACCGGTACGTCGCCGGGGTCGCCGCCCTCGTGGAGCAGGTCCGTCTTCACGTACCGGACCTCGCCGAACAGCTCCCGCTGGTGCCGGTAGTAGGCGGCGGCGGCCCGGCGGAACGCCTCGCAGCGCGGGTCCAGCCAGTCGGGGCGGCGCATCCCGGCCCAGGTGCCCTGCGGGACGGTGCGGGCGCCGGGCACCCGGTCCGCGAAGCCGTCGGGGACGCCGCCGGAGTAGCCGGGCAGGACCGGGCGCATGCCCAGCTCCCGCAGCCGGTCGGCGATGCGGCGGCCGAGCGCGGCCCGGCGGTCGACGAGCCCGGGGGAGGGCGGCCCGCCGTAGCCGGCGAGGTTCTGGAGCAGCCACCACGGCTGGTGCGAGGGCGCCGGGATCCACGCCCGCGCCTCGGCGTCCGTGTAGCCGAACTCGCGCAGCACCCGGTGGTGGACCGCCTCGGCGCCGGTGGTGACGAGCACCTCGTTGCAGCCGTGCAGGGCCAGCAGGTCGATGAGCCGCTCCCAGCGCGGCCAGTCGGCGTAGGGCGCGGTGTACCCGTCGTGGGTGTCGTTGAGGGCGAACCGGTGCGGGACGGTGGCGCGGTGGGCCAGCGGCGCGGGCGGGGCGGGCAGGACGCGGGGCGGCTCGGGGCAGCTCCCGCACCAGGTGAGGGGCGCCCGGCACACGTACTTCAGGTACCAGTGGGCGCCGGTGAGCAGGGCCACGGCGCCGGTCCCGGCGACCTCGACGCGGCCGGGCGCGCCGGTGACGCGGAACCGCTCGGGACCGGAGGGGAGCCGTACGAGGCGGAACTGGTCCGCGCGGTCGGCGGGCAGCACCCGGTGCAGGGCGGTGCGCGCGGCGGCGACCGGGTCGGGCTCCGGCTCCGGACCGGGGAAGGGCGCGGCGGGCGCGGCGTCCGGTGCGGCAGCGGCGGCGGGGGCGTGCGCGGCGGCGGGGCGGACGGAGGCGGTGAGCGCGGCGGTGGCGGCGGTCGCACCGGCCGCTCCGGCGGCACCTAGCAGGACACGGCGGGACATTCGGGATGGTTCGGGCACCGCCGCAGGTTACCCGGGGTTCGCCCCCTGGACAGGGGTGCGAAACGGCACCATGGCCGGATGCGCACGGAACGAACTCGTACAGCCATATCCGCACTGACCGTGGCGGCCGTCGCCGCCCTGGCGTCCTGCACGGCGGACGGCGGGGGACAGGGCTCCGGGCACGGCTCGGGCCCCGCCCACACCGCGCCGCCGGTGGCGAGCGGGACCTTGGAGCAGCTGGCCGAGCGGGCCGGCTGCAAGCCCGACATCCAGACCGAGGCCGAGGAGCTGCGGCAGGCCAACTGCCGTACGGAGTACGGCCGGTACGTGCTGGCGACCTTCTCCACCGACCGGGGCCAGCGGGAGTGGCTCAACGGCGCGAAGGACTACGGCGGCAGCTACCTGGTCGGCGCCAAGTGGGTGGCGGTCGCGGAACCGGCGGTGCTCACGAAGCTGCGCGGCCGGCTCGGCGGCGACGTCGAGACCGCCGCCCCGCACCAGTCGGGGGGCGGGGAGGGGACCTCGGGTCACCACGGGAGCTGACCGCGCAGCGGGGGGGGTAGGGGGGTGGGGGGGATGGGGGGTGGGGTGCGGGGGGAATCCTCGCCGTGCGGGGTCAGGCGCAGCGGCGGCCGGTGTTGATGCAGTCCACCATCCGGTCCATCAGACGGCTGTCGAAGACGTTGATGAAGTCCCCGTGGTCGGTGATGGGCTTGTGGAGCTGCTCGGGGAACGAGTCCACCGCGAAGACGGTCCGCGGCGGCACGTCGTAGACGATCCGCTGCACCAGCTGCGGGATCGCGCGGAAGCCGTCCGGGCACCGCCCGTCATCGTCCGCGAACGCCACATGGGTGCGGTGGTTGGCGCTGTCGATGTTCCGGCCGTCCCAGCAGCTCTGGAAGTTGAAGGTCCGCACCACCTTGCTGCCCTGCGGGCACACCGGGTACTTGTCCTTCAGCTGCCGGTCCTCGAACCCGGTGCAGCTCCAGGAGGCGTTGGCGTTGGCGTCGCCGTTGGTGAACGCCTTGGCGTCGCCCGTGATGATCCGCAGGAACCTGGGCATGCCGGTGACCTTCGACACGGGGCTGCCGACGAAGTTCATGGTCACCGCGGCGGGGGTGAGGATGCGCCCGACGTTCCGGTCCTTGCCGCCGCCGTCCTCGTTGACGTCGTCGTCGTTCTGCCCGTTCTGGACGCGCAGCACGGGCCAGTAGTACGTGGACCGGTCGCCCTGGTTGCGGCAGGTCGTCCGCCCGTTCGCGAGGTCCCGGTTGTCGGAGAAGGCGTCCGTGGCCTGGTTGCCGACGTAGTCGTGCATGTGGTGGGCGCCGTTGGGGACTCCGGGCGCGACGATGACGTTGTCCGGGTTGAACTTCTTGTTCTCGTTGCGGCCGCACTGGGAGACGAAGGAGCCGGTGGACGCGTCGCCCTGCGCCCGGGGCCGCCGGACGTCGGGCTGGACGGTGCGGATGTCCACGAAGTCGCCCGCGACGGGGCCGTTGCCGGCCTGGCCGCCGTTGCCCCGGCCCTCGCCCTGACCGCCCTGGTCCTGATCCCCTTGCTCCTGGCCGCCGTCCTGTCCGTCCTGGTCCTGGCCGCCGTCCTGGTCCTGGCCGTCCTGGCCGTCCTGCCCGTCCTGGCCGCCGTCCTGTCCGTCCTGGTTCTGTTGCTCGTCGTCGCCGCGCAGGGTGCAGGGCGCCAATTCCTCCATGCCGTCGGGCCGCTGGCCGACGCGGTCGATGGCGTCGGCGATCCGCTGGATGCTCGCCAGCCGCTCGGAGCGCAGCGGGCCGAGGATGACGTTCTCCGCGAACGACGGGTCGCGCGCCATCTGCTCGCGCGACTGGGCGAGCCGCTGGTAGGCGTCGGTGACCCGGTTGTCGATCCGCGCCAGCTCCAGGTCCACCTCCCCGCGCGCCCGGTCGGGCATGTCCTGCGGCAGCCCGTCCGCGACCTCGGGACAGTCGATGGTGGACGCCCGCAGCGCGACGCTCCCGAACTGCTGCTGTTCCTGCTGGTCCTGCTGGCCGCCCGACCAGCCCTCTCCGGCCGACGCGTAGAAGTTGGCGGCCAGCAGTCCGCCCCCGCCCAGGACCAGTGCGGCCGTGGCGGCGATGGCCCGGTTGGCCAGCGTCGATCGTTTGCGTGTACGTCCCATGGAACTCCAATCCCGGCAGGGAATAGCTCCGTTCCATACGGACGGCGGACGCCCGGCGTTCAACGCGACGCCCGGGCGCCCCCCACGCCCCGGCCACGACGCCACGCCCCCCAAGCCCCCGCCGGACCGAGTCGCCCCACGCCCCGCCGGGCCGCCCCGCCCCGGCCTACAGGCCGAGGATCTTCGCCTCCACCTCCGGGCTGATGCCCACCGGGTCGCGGTCAGGCCGCTGCGGCGCCTCGCCGCCCAGGCCGCGCAGCCAGGCCCAGGTGTCGGCGACGGTCTCCCCGACGGGGCGGCAGCGCAGCCCGGAGGCGAGCGCCTTGGTCACGTCGGTGCCGTGCATCCCGTCGTGCAGCTCGCCCGGCGGGATCCACACGGGCAGCCCCGTCCACGGCTCGACGCCCGCCGCGAGGATCGGCTCCGGCGGCGTCCAGCGCAGCTCGGCGTCCGAGCCGGTGACCCGCACGCACGCCTCGAGCAGCTCGCCCATCGTCGTGTGCCCCGGCCTGCTGACCAGGTCGTACGGTCCGGCCAGCCCGCCCTCGGCGGCGTCCAGCATCCACCCGGCGAGGTCCCGCGCGTCGATGTACTGGAGCGGCAGGTCCCGCGGGCCCGGCGCGAGGACGGGGCCGCCGCGCGCGATCCGGTTCAGCCACCACGGCAGCCGGCCCACGTTCTCGCCGGGCCCCAGGATCAGCCCCGCCCGCGCCAGCAGGGTCCGCTCCGGGCCGAACGCCCCGATCGCCGCCAGCTCGCCGCCCCGCTTGGCCCGCGCGTACGGCACGTCGTCGCCGTCGTCCGGCGACGCCTCCACCACGGGCTTGTCCTCGCGCAGTTCGGCGACCAGCGGCCACTCGTACACCGAGCAGCTCGACACATAGACGTACCGGCCCGCCCGCCCGGCCAGCAGCCCGGCCGCGTCCCGCACCGCCGAGGGCGCGCCCGACCAGGTGTCGACCACCACGTCCCACTCGCCCTCGCGCAGCGCGTCCAGGCCGGCCCCGCCGGGCAGCGACCGGTCGCCGCGCAGGACCTCCACACCGCCGGGCGCCTCGTGCCGCCCCCGGTGGAACACCGTCACCCGCCACTCACGGGCGAGCGCGCTCTCCACGACGGCCCGCCCCACGAACTCCGTACCACCCAGGATCAGAAGCCTCATGCCTCCGACTGTGCCCCGGCAGGCGCGCCCCGCGCAGCGCTTCCGCTACCGGAGGAACTCCCGGAACCGGAAACTCCGCCCGCGCCCGGCACGCGGCGCGTGAAAGGGGGCGCCCCCGGCCGGACGTCTCCGGCCGGGGGCGCCCCGGGTGCCGTACGGGCGGGATCAGACCTGGCCGGCCTTCTCCAGCGCCGCGCAGCAGGTGTCCACCAGCAGGCGGGTCACGACGTACGGGTCGACGTTCGCGTTCGGGCGGCGGTCCTCGATGTAGCCCTTGCCGTCCTTCTCGACCTGCCACGGGATGCGCACCGACGCGCCGCGGTCGGACACGCCGTAGCTGTACTGGTCCCACGGAGCGGTCTCGTGCAGACCGGTCAGGCGCTCGTCCACGCCGGCGCCGTAGTTCTTGACGTGGTCCAGCGGCTTGGAGCCCTCGCCGAGCGCCTCGCACGCGGTGATGATCGCGTCGTAGCCCTCGCGCATCGCCTTGGTGGAGAAGTTGGTGTGCGCGCCCGCGCCGTTCCAGTCGCCCTTCACCGGCTTCGGGTGCAGCGTCGCGGAGACCTGGAAGTCCTCGGCCGTGCGGTACAGCAGCCAGCGGGCGATCCACAGCTGGTCGGCGACGGTGACCGGGTCGAGCGGGCCGACCTGGAACTCCCACTGGCCCGGCATGACCTCGGCGTTGATGCCGGAGATGCCCAGACCGGCCGCGAGGCAGTTGTCGAGGTGCGCCTCCACGATGTCGCGGCCGTGGATCTCGTCCGCGCCGACACCGCAGTAGTAGCCGCCCTGCGGGGCGGGGAAGCCGCCGTCGGGGAAGCCGAGCGGGCGGTGGCCCTTGAAGAACGTGTACTCCTGCTCGATGCCGAAGATCGGCTCCTGCGCGGCGTACCGCTCGGCGACCTCCACGAGCTCCGCGCGGGTGTTCGTGGAGTGCGGGGTCATGTCCGTGTTCAGGACCTCGCACAGGACCAGGATGTGCTCGCCGCCGCGGATCGGGTCCGGGCAGGAGTAGACCGGCTTCAGCACGCGGTCCGAGGCGTGGCCCTCGGCCTGGTTGGTGCTGGACCCGTCGAAGCCCCACAGCGGCAGCCCGGCGACGTCCGCGACCGCGGCGGTCAGGATCTTCGTCTTGGAGCGCAGCTTGGCGGTCGGCTCGGTGCCGTCGATCCAGATGTACTCAGCCTTGATGGTCACGGGGCCTCATCCTTTGCGGGTGCAGCGGTATGCCGCGCAGCTTGGCAACCGGGGATTTCCCGGTGGTTGCCCGTTTGTGAACCCCGTGTTACTCGGCCCGGCGCCACGGGGCCGGGCCCCGGCGCCCCTGACGCCGCCCCCCCGGCGCCCCCGCCCGACAGTCCCGGCGCCCGCGCCCGCAGCCGCCCCGCCTGGCAGTCCCGGCGCCCGCGCCCGCAGCCGCCCCGGCCGGCAGGCCGCCCCTCAGCCCTCCCGCAGCGCCTTCGCCCGCCTGGCCACCGCGTGGGCGTCCAGCAGCTCCCCGAACCCGGCGCGCCGGACGCGGGCGACGAGCTCCTCGTACCCGCTCCCCATCGCCTGCGCCGTACGGGCCAGGTCCCAGTCGCAGTCGGCGAGCCGCCGCAGGACGTAGCCGCGCCGCACCTGGTTCTCCGACAGGCGGAACGTCTTCAGGTACGCCGCGCGCCCCTTCCCGTCGGTGATCACCTCGCCGATGTGCTGCCCGCCCGTTCCCGCCTGGAACGGAGGCAGGAAGCGGTACAGCCGGAACGGCCCCGCGTCCCGGACCCGCTCCCACGCGTACGTCGTCTCCAGCAGCTCCCGCGCCATGATCCCGTCGTGCGCGGCCGTCCACGCCCGCTCCTGGGCGCGGGCGGCCGCCCGCAGGTCCGCGAGGGTGCGCACCCGGCCGTCCGCGTCGTCGATCCGGGCGGTGAACTCCGGCACCGGCCGCCCGTACAGCGCGTACTGGTGGACCAGCTCCCCGTACAGGTCCTGGACCAGCGTCGGATGCAGGGCCCGGTAGTCGTCGGGGTGCGGCACGGCGAACGCCGCGGCGAGGGCGTCCGCCGCGTACACGAGGACGCCGCACTGGCCGGGGTGGATTTCGAAGACCCGCAGCGCCTCGGCTAGCCCGCGCACCGACCGGCCCGCGTACGCGTCCTCCTCGCGCGGCGACAGGCCCCGCCGCACGGCCTGCCGCGACCACTCCTCCCACACGACGGACGGACCGCCGAAGTGCAGCGCCAGATACCCCTCCAGCGCCAGGTGCAGCGGCAGGAACCGCAGCCGCTTCGCGTTCCCGTCCGCGCCGCGCCCGCCGCCGTCCCCGCCCCGGCCGCGGACGCGCTTCACCATCCGGTGGTGGGTCCGCACCGGAACGCACGGCGGCACCCCGTCGCCCGGCACCCGCCCCCGTACGCGCTCCGGCCGCCCGCCGTCTGCGCCGAGCCGCGTCCCGTACGCCGCGCCCACCAGGCCCGGCCCGTCCGCACCGGCGCCGTCCAGGCCGGACCAGTCGGCGACGAAGCCGTGCGGGATGTACGAGGCGTACGTGTGCCGCCGGCCGAGCGCCACCCGCCCGTACGCGCCGTCCTCGCCGTCGCCGTACAGCTCGGCGTGCAGCCGCAGCCCCTCCACGGGCCGCTCCCGCAGCAGCGGCACCAGCCGGATGCCGCCCCACACCTGCGCGGGCCCGGCGGTCAGCCCGGCCAGGTCGATCCGGGTCACGCGTCCCCCAGGAAGAGTGCGATACGGCGGTCCAGGTACGCCCGCAGCTCGGCGAGCCCCGTACGGCCCTCCGCGAACTGGGCGATCTCCACCAGCGACGGCACGTCCTCGGCGTCCCGCACCCCGGCGGTCGGCACCGACGGCGCCAGGCGCCGCACGTCGAAGCGGTCGGCGTCGTACACCGGGTTCAGGTGCACCACGCTCGTCCGGCGCTCCGGGTCCAGCCGGGCCCGCCACACGCGCAGCACCTCACCGGCCAGGCCGGGCGGCGCGTTGTCCCACCCGTCCGACACGATCAGCAGCCGCTCCGGGCCCGTCTCCAGCGCGTCCAGCACCCGCGCCCCGAGCGGCGTCGCGCCCCGGGGCCGCACCATCAGCGGGTCCGTCGCGCCCGATGTCCACAGCGGCGCGTACCGGCCCGGCGCGGCCAGCACCTCCAGCAGGAAGTGGCAGCCCAGCGCCACCGCCAGCGGGCGGCGCCGCTTCACACCGGACCCGTACGACGAGTAGCTGTCGTCCAGCACCGCGGCGACCCGCCCCCACGTCCCCGCGTGCGGTCCGGCGGCCCGGCGCGCGGCCGCCCGCAGCCCGCCCTCCAGCTCCGCGCGGCGCGCCGCCCGCTCGTCGAAGCCGAGCGACAGCGCGTACAGCGCGAGCCGGGTCAGCGGCATCGCCGCCAGGTCCGCGTCGGGCGCCCCCTCCCGGCCCCGCGTGCGCAGCCGTTCCAGGCGGGTCATGCGGGGCGCCATCCGCTCCAGGAACACCGCGCGCGGCACGCCGTGCCGGGCGGCGAACCCCTCGGCGACGGTGAACGGCAGCTCGTACAGCGCGCCCTGCTCGTGGCGGGCGCGGCGGTGCGCGTCGAGGCGCGGGTCGTCGTAGCGGGTGCGGCGGCGCGGCGCGAACAGGAAGTCGCCGGTCTCGGCCGTGCCGGGGCGCAGATGGGCGTGACGGGCGGCGCGCTTCAGCCCGGCCCGGTACTTCACCGCGTCGTACGCGAGGTCGGGGCGGGCGGCCAGCCAGTCCCGCATCACCGCGCGCGTGCGCCGGTTGTTGACGCGGGCGGCGCGCAGCGCGGCGAACAGCCGGTACACGCGCGGCGGGGGCAGCGCGGCGAGCCGGGCCGCGATGAGCCGCCCCTCGAGCCGCTTCTCGTCCGCGGTCGCCTCGTCGGCGTGGCCCAGCAGGTTCTCCACGACGAGGGCGGCGTTGTGGTCGTTGATGTCGAGGGCGAGCGAAGCGGCGTACAGGGGGCGGTAGTTGACCCGTACGTACGCGTGGAGGAAGTCCAGGGACAGCCGCTGCTCGTCCGCCGCCGCGCGGAACTCCCGCTGCCCGGTCGCCGTGACGGCGGCGTTGACGAAGAGGAGCACGTCCTCGGCGGCGACGAGGTCGGAGAAGGTGTCGGCCATGATCCCCCCGTCGGCCCCCGCCTCCGGCGCTCGCTTGCTGTACCCGTGGGCGCCGGCCGGGGAATGGGGGCGTGAACAGCGAAAGCGTTGCTTTACAGAGCAGGTCTCGGAAGTCACGCCGGAGTCCCGCGGCCGGCTCCCGCACGGTAGCACCGGCCGCGCCGCTGTCCGGAATCCTTTTCGGATACAGGGCAGACTTGCGGACATGACGAAGGCGATGCGCATCGGACTGCTCGGCACCGGCCCCTGGGCCGCACGCACCCACGCCCCCGCGCTGGCGGCCCATCCGGAGGTGGAGTTCAGCGGCGTGTGGGGCAGGCGCCCCGACGCGGCGGCCGGGATCGCGGCGGAGTTCGGCACGCGCGAGTACGGGGACGTCGACGACCTGTTCGCGGCGAGCGACGCCGTGGCGGTGGCCCTGCCGCCCGACGTGCAGGCGCCGCTCGCGGTGCGGGCCGCGGCGGCCGGCTGCCATCTGCTGCTGGACAAGCCGGTGGCGACGAGCGTGGCGGGCGCCCGGGAGGTGGCGCTCGCGGCGGAGAAGGCGCAGGTGGCGTCGGTCGTGTTCTGCACGCTGCGGTTCGCGCGGGAGACCGCGCCGTGGGTGGAGGAGCAGGCGGCCGCGGGCGGCTGGTACCTGGCGCGGGCGCACTGGCTGGGCGCGCTGTTCTCGCCCGGCTCGTCGAGCGCGTACGCGGCGTCGCCGTGGCGGCGGGAGAAGGGCGCCCTGTGGGACGTGGGCCCGCACGTCCTGTCCGTGCTGCTGCCGGTGCTGGGCGATGTGACGGAGGTGGTGGCGGCCGCGGGCCCGGACGACACCCGGCAGCTGGCGCTGCGGCACACGGGCGGCGCGGCGAGCTCGTCGCTGCTGTCGCTGAGCACGCCGGTCGCGGGCGCGGACGTGGGGATCACGCTGCACGGCGACCGGGGCGTGGTGTCCCTGCCCCGCTGGGGCGACGCGGTGGCGTCGTTCGCGTCGGCGGTGACCGCCCTCCTGGCCGCCGCCCGCACGGGCACCCCGCACCCCTGCGACGCCCGCTTCGGCCTGCGGCTGACGGAGATCCTGGCCCGCGCGGAGAGCGGGGCGGCGGAGGCGTAGCGCGGGGCGCGGCACGCGGGCGGGGCGCGCGGCGCGGGCGGGGAGCGGGACCCGGCGGGTGCCGCTTTCCGCGTGGCCGGGGGCGCGCGGATGCCCGAAGGCGTCCGCGCGCATGAGTACGGATGCTCAAGACGGCTGTGTCGCCGTGCCCTGACCGTGCCGGGCCCCCGTTCCGGACGATGAGTGCCCTCCACGTCGAGAGAGGTGCTTGATGAGCCGTGACCAGCTGCAACTGCGCGCCGCCACCCCGGAGGACCTCGCATGGGTCCACGAACTGCGCCACCGGGTGTACGCGAGCGAGCTCGGCCAGCACGCGACGAACCGCGAGGGCAGGCTCCGCGACGGACTGGACGGTGACAACGCCTACCTCGTCGCGGCGCGGGGACCGGACCGCGTCGGCTTCGTCAGCCTGACCCCGCCCTGGCTTGGCAGGTACGCGCTCGACAAGTACGTCACCCGCGACGAGCTGCCGCTCCTGGACGAGGACGGTCTGTTCGAGGTGCGGCTCCTCACCGTCGAGCCGCACCGGCGGGCGTCCGCCGCGGCGCCGCTGCTGATGTACGGCGCGCTGCGCTGGATCGCCTCGCGGGGCGGCCGCCGCGTGGTCGCCATGGGCCGCACCGAACTGCTCGGCATGTACCGGGCAGCGGGCCTGCGCCCGGTCGGCCGCACCGTCCGCAGCGGCGCGTTGACGTTCGAGGTGCTGACCGCAGACGTGGCCGGGCTGGCGAAGGCCGCGACGACCCGTCACCGCCGCACACTGGAACGGCTGAGGGCCGAGGCGGACTGGCGTCTGGACGCTCCGTTCGCGCCCCGGCCGGACGGCTGCGAGCACGGCGGCGCCTCGTTCACGGCCATCGGCGCGGACTTCCGCGCGCTGCACCGGCGCCACCGGATCGTCGCCGCCGATGTGCTGGACGCCTGGTTCCCGCCCGCACCCGGCGTACGGGCCGTCCTCGCGGAGGACCCCGGCTGGATCGCCCGCACCTCGCCGCCCGCCGGCGCCGAGGGACTGATGGCGGAGATCGCCGCGGTCCGCGGGCTCCCGCCGGAGTCCCTCGCGGTCGGCGCCGGATCCTCCGACCTGATCTTCAGGGCGTTCGGCCGGTGGCTGACCCCGGAGAGCCGGGTGCTCCTGGTCGACCCCGGCTACGGCGAGTACGCCCACGTCACCGAGCGGGTGATCGGCTGCCGGGCGGACCGGTTCCCGCTGCGCCGCGAGGAGGGCTGGCGGATCGATCCCGCCCGCCTGTCCGCCGCCGTCGCGTCCGGCCGCTACGACCTGGTGGTGCTGGTCAACCCGAACAACCCGACCGGACGCCACGCGCCCGCCGGCGAGCTCCGCCCGGTGATCGCCGCCGCGCCCGCCCGCACCCGCTGGTGGATCGACGAGGCGTACCTCGGCTACGTCGGCATGGAGGAGTCGCTGGCCCCGCTCGCCGCGACCGACCCGCGGGTGGTCGTCTGCACCTCGCTGTCCAAGATGTACGCGCTGTCCGGCGTGCGGGCCGCGTACCTGGTGGCCGAGCCGGCCGTCGCGGCCGGGCTGCGGCGCTGGACGCCGCCCTGGCCGGTCGGCCTTCCGGCGCAGCTCGCCGCCGTGGCGGCCCTGCGCGACCCGGCGTACTACGAGGAGTGCCACCGCCGCACCCGCGCGCTGCGGCGGCGGCTCGCCGCCGACCTGACCGCCGGGCTGTCCGACGGCCCGGCGGGGGCGGGCGGGAGCGCGGTGGTCGAGGAGGGCGTGGCCAACTTCGTCACCGTGACCCTGCCGCCCGGCGGCCCGAGCGCCGCGCGACTGGTCCAGGAGTGCCGCCGCCACGACGTGTACCTGCGCGACCTGTCGCCCCTGTCGGCGCGCTACGAGGGGCGGACCGTGCGCATCGCGGTCAGGGACACCGAGGAGAACGCGCGCATCGTCGCCGCGTGCCGCACGGCCCTGCACGCCCTCGGCCCCCGCCCGGCGCCGCCCGCCCCCCTCCCAAGCGCCCCGCTCTCCAGCCCGCCCGCCCCCACGGCTCCGGCCGCTTCCGCCCCCACGGCTCCGGGCACTTCCGCTCCCACGGCTCCGGGCGCGGCGGCCCGTACGGCTCCGGGCACGCCCGCCCCCACGGCTGCGGGCGCGGCGGCCCGTACCGGCCGGTGACCACCGTCTCCACGCTGGCGCCCTGGCTCGGCGGCGCGCTGGTGGCGGGCGGCGTCGCGGTGGCGGCGTCCCGGCGCCGCGAGCTGATGGTCCGCTGGTGCGCCTGGGCGGTCGGAGTGCCGCTGATCACCCCCGCCTTCTGGTGCGGCCGCCCCGGCGCCGCGGCCGTCGCCCTCGTCGCCGGGGTGGTCGCCGCGATGGAGTTCGGCGGGCTCATGCGGCTCGGCCGCGTGGACCGGGTGGTCCTCGCCGGGGCGGTCGCGGGGGTGGTCCTGGCCGCCTGGCTGGCGCCCGGCCAGGTGCTGCGGGCCGCCGCGATCGGGGCGCTGGCGGTGGCGGCGGTACCGCTGCTGGAGGGTGACACCGAACACGGCGCCCACCGCGCCGCCTTCGGGGTGTTCGGGCTGGCCTGGCTGAGCGCGCTGGCCGCGCTGGTGCCGCTGGGGGCGGACGGGCTGGCCCTGTTCGTGGCGGTGTCGGTCGCCGACATCGCGGCGTACTTCGCGGGACGCGCGCTGGGCGGGCCCGGGCTGTCGCCGCTGTCCCCGGCGAAGCGGTGGAGCGGGACCCTGGCCGGGGCGGCGGCGGGGCTCGGCGTACTGGCCCTGCTGTCGGCGCAGACGTGGCCGATGGCGGTCGCGGTGGCGGTCGGCGGCCCGGCCGGCGACCTCCTCGAATCGATGGTGAAGAGAGGCGCGCGGGCGAAGGACGCGGGGAGCTGGCTGCCCGGTTCCGGCGGCCTCCTGGACCGCATCGACTCGCTGCTCGTCGCCCTGGCCGTCCTGCTGGTCCTGAGCTGATCCCGCCCCACGACCGGGAGCCGCCGCGCGGACGGCGGCCGCCGCGCGTGCGATGGCCACCGCGCGGACGGGGCCGTACGACGCCGGGCCGACCGCGCGGGAGGCCGGCCCCGCCGCCGAGGACCGGCCGCCCCGGGGGCCAGGCCCCGGCGCCCGGGGGGTCAGGCGCGGCAGCGCAGCATCTCCAGTGGCGGGTTGGCGTGGAAGTCGGCCCAGAAGTCGGCGCCGTACTCGCGCAGGCCCGCCTCCGACACCTCCACCGGAACCCAGGCCAGGTCGCGGAAGCCGGCCGCCCGCAGGCAGTCCTCGTACACCTCGCGGCGCGGCCGGTTGGCGACGAAGGACACCGGCGGGTCCAGCAGCGCCGTGGTCCTCACCTGCGGCCCGGTCCCGGCCTCCTCGCCGGTGAGCACGCTGCGGAAGCCGTACTTGTCCGGGGGCGGCCCGTCGAAGCGGAAGTCGGGCGACTGGTTGAGCAGGAACAGCTCGCCGCCGGGCCTCACGCTCCGGTGGATGTTGCGGCACATCAGCTCCACGGTGGCCACGTCGGGCGCGTAGTTGAGCAGCTGGACGGCCAGGGCGATGTCGAAGGGCCGCTCGAAGGCGCGCAGTCCGGCGGCGTCGCCCACCTCGTACCGCACGCCGAGCGGGCTGCTCTCCTCCAGTCGGCGCGCCACGGCGACCATCTCGCCGGAGATGTCGATGCCGAGCACATCCGAGGCGCCGCGCCGCCTCAGCTCCCGGCTGTAGAAGCCGGTACCGGACGCGAGGTCGAGGACCGACCTGCCGCGCACGTCCCCCACCAGGGCCAGGAAGCTGGGCACCACCGCGTACCGCTCCAGCGGCAGGGTCTTGAACCCCTCGTACGCCTCACCGATCTCGTCGTACTGCTGCACGCTCACCGCGCCGTCCTCCCGAAGCCTCGTCGCGAACGCCGCCGCGGCCCGGCCACCGAGGGGCGCGGGCGCGGCTTTTCGACGGGCAGTCTCTCCACATCCCGTCGGCCCGCCGTACTGGCAGAAGCCACAAAGAACCGGCCACGGCCCCGGCGCCCCGTACGGAAGGCCCGGCGGCCGGCGGGTGAACGCGCTGGTCACGGCTGCCCGACCGGGCACGCCCGGGGGGAGGCGGCAGCGTGTCACGGAAGCGGAAGCGTCCCCGCCGCGGCGGCGGGGACGCTCCGGAGCGTGACGGGCCGTCAGCCGACGCGCTCGATGCGGGCCTTGCGGATGAGGAACTTGCCCGGTTCGCGGACCTGCTCGAAGGCGGTGTTGTTGAGCAGGACGCAGCTGCCGGAGGCGGAGGTGACCTCGACGGTGACGGACTTGCCGTTGTCGAGGTTGGTGACCTTCAGGCGCGTACCGGCGGGGAACTGGTTGCTGGACGCGGCGGGGGCGCCGCCCTCGCCGGAGAGCGTGACGGTGGACCCGGCGCAGACGACGTCCCCGCCGCCCTGCCCGCCCTGCGCGGGCGGCTGGGCGCCCTGGTCCTGCCCGCCCCCGCCACCCCGGCCGCCCCCGGTCCCGCCGGCCGCACCGGCACCACCATCGGCACCAGCACCACCATCGGCACCGGCGCCACCGGCCGCACCGGCACCAGCACCAGCACCGCCACCACCGGCACCGGCCCCGGCCTGGCCGCCACCCTCACCGGCCTGGCCCCCGCCCCCGGCCTCGCACCCGCTGGCGGCCTGCTTCCGCCTGATCTCCTCGATGACGGCGAGCCGGTTGGCGATCCGGGCCTCCGACTGGGCGTCCGGGTTGGCGCGCTGCCCGGCGATGAACTGCTCGTTGTTCCGCAGGGCGGTGGCCAGCCCGTCGCAGGCGACGGACGCCTGGCTGGTGCCGGTCATGACGACGGCGGTCCCGCCCGCCAGTACGGCCGTACCGGCGAGCAGGGCCAGCTTCCTGCTGCGGCTGAGGGTCCTCTTGCGTGACACGTGGGGGCTCCTGTCCCCGGCCGCTCGGGGGCGGCGGCCGGATCGGTCTGCGTGTTGCCCGTACGTACGGACGAGACCCGCCCACGACTCACCCGCCCCGCCAACTGCCGTCAGCCGCAGGAGACTTGTCGGTCTAGGACCGGGACAGGGCGTCCCGCACGGCCTCCTCGGTGCGGCCGACGACCGCCGTGCCGTCGTCGGCGGTGATGATGGGCCGCTGGATGAGCTTGGGGTGCGCGGCGAGGGCGTCGATCCACCGCTGCCGGGAGGCGTCGTCTCGGGGCCAGTCCTTCAGGCCGAGCTCCTTGGCGTCGGCCTCCTGGGTGCGGGTGATGTCCCACGGCTCCAGGCCGAGCCGTTCGAGCACGGCGCGGATCTCGTCGGCGGAGGGGACGTCCTCCAGGTATCGGCGGACGGTGTAGTCGGCGCCCTCCTCGTCGAGGATGTGCAGCGCGCCACGGCACTTGGAACAGGCGGGATTGATCCAGATCTCCATGCCGCCCACCGTACCGCCGATAGCCCCTAAACCCCGTCTGGCCAGGGCCGATTGTCAGTGCCGGCCGGTAGAATCGAAGCAGTCAGTGAGGGTCCGGGGGAGGGCCTTCACACCCCGCACCAGGAGGTCGCCGATGGCCGTCGCCACCGTCACGCCACTGCCGCTCGAACCCTGGAAGCCCCTGCGGAAGAAGCCGCTCCCGGCCGGCCGCCCCCGCGAGTGGTACGTCTCCCACAACCGCCGTCTGAAGGCCATGCGCCTGGCGATAGCCCTGCTCGACTCGGGCGTGTACATCGCGTCGAAGGCCGACGACAAGACGATCCGCGCCACGGCCCACACCCTGGGCATCCACCCGCCGTCCACCACGACCTGCCGCATGGTCCGCGCCCTGATCCGCTCGACCCGCTGACGGGACGCGGGGCCCGGCGACGAGACGCCCGCCGGGCCCCGCACCCGCGGCCGAGGTGCCTCCCCCGCACGGGGGAGGCGCCCGGCCCCGCGGAACGACGTGGGAGGCTCCCGCCCGCACCAGCATGGAGCCCATGAGGACAACCCCCGCCGCACGCACCGCCACCCCGCCGGGACCCGCCGCCACACCGGCCCCCGCCCCGGCGCCCCGCTGGGCCCGTCTCGCGGCCCACACGATCGCCCTGTGCGCCCTGCCGTCCGGCCTCTGGCGCATCGCGATGGCGTCCGGCGTCTACGTCGGCTACAGCGACGAGACCCTGCGCGAGGTCTACGACATCCCGGGCTGGGGCATCGCGTACGTCGTCGGCCTCTCCGTCCTGGCGGAGCTGGCCGCGCTGTCCCCCCTGCTCCTGGTCACCGGCCGCCGCCTCCGCCTCGGCCCCCGCGCCCTGAGGCCCCTGGCCTGGACGGCGTCGGTCACCCTGAACCTCCTGGCGGTCTGGCAGCTGGTGGTCGCCGCGACGGTCGAGTCCCAGAGCCATCTGGCCCCCGGCACCCCGCGGACCGTCTGGGCCCTCACCTTCGCCCCCCTCCTCGCGATCCCGCCCCTCCTGACAGCGGTGACGGCCTCCTACACCCGCCGCCACCGCCGCTGACTCAGAACAGCACCGGCTCGTCCCCGTCCGTCTCCCTGTCCCCGTCGAACGGCAGGAACATCACCCCGCCCAGCTCCACCACCCGCTCCGACCCGTGGCACAACACCAGATCGAGCGCCCGCGCCCGGGGCTGGGGATGCTTGTGGTCGACGACCTTGCGGGTGTCGGGATGGACGGCGACGGAACGACGGCAGACAGGACAACTGATACGCGGCCACGCGGACATGCCCCCAGCTTCCCCCACCCCACTGACAACGCCGCGGGCAGTCCGCGAGGACCCCGCCGGGGCTGAACGCCGAGGGCCCCGCCGCTCTCCGGGGAGAGGGGCGGGGCCCTGGGTCAGGAGGGGCCGGGACACGGTGTCCCGGCGGCCTCCGGGGCTTCCTAGAGGTCGAAGTACAGCTCGAACTCGTGCGGGTGGGGGCGGAGCTGGATCGGGGCGATCTCGTTCGTGCGCTTGTAGTCGATCCACGTCTCGATCAGGTCGGACGTGAAGACGCCGCCCGCCTGGAGGTACTCGTTGTCCTCCTCCAGGGCGTCGAGGACCGCGGAGAGGTTCGTCGGGACCTGCGGGACGCCCGCGTGCTCCTCGGGAGCCAGCTCGTACAGGTCCTTGTCGATCGGCTCCGCCGGCTCGATCTTGTTCTTGATGCCGTCCAGGCCCGCGAGGAGGAGGGCCGAGAAGGCCAGGTACGGGTTGGAGGACGGGTCCGGGGCGCGGAACTCGACGCGCTTGGCCTTCGGGTTCGAGCCCGTGATCGGGATGCGCATCGCGGCCGAGCGGTTGCGCTGCGAGTACACCAGGTTCACCGGCGCCTCGAAGCCCGGCACCAGGCGGTGGTACGAGTTGACCGTCGGGTTGGTGAACGCCAGCAGCGACGGGGCGTGCTTCAGGATGCCGCCGATGTAGTAGCGCGCCGTGTCCGACAGGCCCGCGTAGCCCTGCTCGTCGTAGAACAGCGGCTCGCCGCCGGACCACAGCGACTGGTGGACGTGCATGCCCGAGCCGTTGTCACCGAAGATCGGCTTCGGCATGAAGGTCGCGGTCTTGCCGTTGCGCCAGGCGACGTTCTTCACGATGTACTTGAAGAGCATCAGGTCGTCGGCCGCGGCGAGCAGCGTGTTGAACTTGTAGTTGATCTCCGCCTGGCCGGCGGTGCCGACCTCGTGGTGCTGGCGCTCGACCTGCAGGCCGGCCTTCTCCAGCTCCAGGGAGATCTCCGCGCGCAGGTCCGCGAAGTGGTCCACCGGCGGGGCCGGGAAGTAGCCGCCCTTGTAGCGGACCTTGTAGCCGCGGTTGTCCTCGACCGCGCCGGTGTTCCAGGCGCCGGCCTCGGAGTCGATGTGGTAGAAGCCCTCGTTCGCGGAGGTGTTGAAGCGCACCGAGTCGAAGACGTAGAACTCCGCCTCGGGGCCGAAGAACGCCGTGTCGGCGATGCCGGTGGAGGCCAGGTACGCCTCCGCCTTCTTCGCGATGTTGCGCGGGTCGCGGCTGTACTGCTCGCCCGTGATCGGGTCGTGGATGAAGAAGTTGATGTTCAGCGTCTTGTCGCGGCGGAACGGGTCCAGGCGCGCCGTCGACAGGTCCGCGCGCAGCGCCATGTCCGACTCGTGGATGGCCTGGAAACCGCGGATCGACGAGCCGTCGAAGGCCAGCTCCTCAGTCGGGTCGAACGCCGTCGCCGGGATGGTGAAGTGCTGCATCACACCCGGGAGGTCGCAGAACCGGACATCGACCATTTTGACGTCGTTGTCCTTGATGAACTTGTTGGCCTCGTCGGCGTTCTGGAACATCCAACTCCTCCTACTCCCACCCGGGGGAGGGCGGGTTGCAGCTGTTCGTGCGGCCAGTGCGGTGACCCACGCTGGACCCGACCATAGGTACCCGGGATTTCTCAAGCATGACCCATTTGTTTCGCCGAAGTTAACCGGCGCGGCCGCCGGGCCCCCGGGACGCGGCCGCCGGGCCCCCGCGGCGGCGGGCCGGGCCGACCGGCCCGAGGTGATCGAAAACGGTCGCAGTACCGTGTACGGGTGGACAACAGGCAAGTAATCGGATCGTGGCTCTCCGGACCGCGCGCGGCGGCCGAGGAGATGGGCGCCGACTTCGGCTACCGGGGCGAACGGCTCGGTCTGCCGGAGCACGGGCCCGGCTCCATCGCCCCCCTCGGACGGCGGTTCGGCGCCCTCTTCGTCGACTGGTCCCTCTGCATGCTGATCGCATACGGACTGATCACCCGAGGTGACTGGAACGCGGCGGGCAACTGGGCCCTCGGCGTCCTGTTCCTCCTCGGCGCCCTCACCGTCGGCACCGTCGGCTGCACCCCCGGCAAGCGCCTCCTCGGCCTGCGCGTCATCGGAGAGGACGGCGAGCGGCTCAGCTTCCCCCGCGCCGTCGTCCGCACCGCCCTGCTGTGCCTCGCCGTCCCCGCGCTCATCTGGGACCGCGACGGCCGCGGCCTCCACGACCGGCTCGCCCGCGCCGTGCAGGTGCGCATGATGTGACGAGGCCGGTCCGGGGACCGGAGGCAGAGACGGGCGACCGGAGGCAGAAACGGGAGAGGGCGACCGCCGCGGCGGTCGCCCTCTCCCGTCTTCGCTCGAATCGTGTCAGCTGTCAGCGCAGCCTTCCGCCGCGCGGCATGCGCATGCCCTTGGGCATGGGGCCCTTCGGGATCGGCATGTTGCTCATCAGGTCGCCCATGGCCCGGAGCCGGTCGTTGACCGATGTCACCTGCGCGCCGGTCAGCACCCGCGGCAGCTTCAGCATCGTCGTGCGGACCTTCTTCAGCGGCACCTGGCCCTCGCCGTCACCGACGATGATGTCGTGCACCGGCGTGTCGACGACGATGCGGGCCATCCGCTTCTTCTCGGCCGCGAGCAGGCTCTTGAGCCGGTTCGGGTTGCCCTCGGCGACCAGGACGATGCCCGGACGGCCGACGGCGCGGTGGATCACGTCCTGGCTGCGGTTCATCGCCACCGCCGGAGTGGTCGTCCAGCCGCGCCCGATGTTCTGGAGCACCGCCGCGGCCGCGCCCGGCTGGCCCTCCATCTGCCCGAAGGCCGCCCGCTCGGCCCGCCGCCCGAAGACGATCGCCATCGCCAGGAAGGCCAGCAGGAAGCCCAGGATGCCCAGGTAGACCGGGTGCCCGATCAGGAAGCCGATCCCGAGGAGGGCGCCGAACACGACGATCCCCACGCCCGCGATGACAAGCCCGACCTTCGGGTCGCTCCGCCGGGTCATCTTGTACGTCAGAGCGATCTGCTTCAGTCGCCCGGGGTTCGCAGCGGCGTCACCGCTGTCTGAATTCGACTTCCTCGCCATGCTCTGAAGTTTACGTGTCCGACGGCGACCGGCTCGCCGCGGCCTCCAGTACGTGCTGCGCCTCCACCCGGGCGCGTGCCCTGCGGCGGTCCTCCAGCACCGACGTCCAGGCGTTGCGGCGCGCCGTGCGCTGCCCGCCGCCCAGCAGCAGCGCCTCCACGACGCGCAGGGCGCCCGTCACGGACGGCAGGGGGGCGAGGGGCGGCCGGGCGGGTCCGGGGGAGGCGGGGAGGGCTGGGGTGCGTACCTGCTGACGTGGGGTTCGCATGTCGGTGTCCCTCTGGAGCGGTGAGCGGTGCGGGCGGCGCCTGTACGGTCCGTGCGGACAGCGTCACCCACCGGTGTTACCAGCGCGTGTCCGGACGGTCAAACCACGACGACGGCCCGGCGCCGCCCGTGCCCCGCCCGGCAGGCGTCCACCTGCGGGGGAGCGTACGGGCGGGCGCCGGGCCGTGCCGGACATCACACCGTGCCGCGGGGCCGTACCGCCGTACCGGCCGCGGGCGGGGTCACACCGCCGGGGCGGCCTCCGCCGAGGCGCCGCGCGCCTCCATCGCCTGCTGGAACAGCCGGCCCGCGCGGTAGGAGGAGCGGACCAGCGGGCCCGACATCACACCGGAGTAGCCGATCTCCTCGGCCTCCTCCTTCAGCTCCACGAACTCCTGCGGCTTCACCCAGCGCTCCACCGGGTGGTGGCGCACGGAGGGCCGCAGGTACTGGGTGATGGTGATCAGCTCGCAGCCGGCCTCGTGCAGGTCGCGCAGGGCCTCGCTGACCTCCTCGCGGGTCTCGCCCATGCCGAGGATGAGGTTGGACTTGGTGACCAGGCCGGCCTCGCGGGCCCGCGTGATGACCTCCAGCGACCGCTCGTAGCGGAAGCCGGGGCGGATGCGCTTGAAGATGCGCGGCACCGTCTCGACGTTGTGCGCCAGCACCTCGGGGCGGGACGAGAAGACCTCGGCCAGCTGCGCGGGGACCGCGTTGAAGTCCGGGATCAGCAGCTCGACCTTGGTGTGGCCGCCCTCGCGGCCGGCGGTCATCGCGTGGATCTGCCGCACCGTCTCCGCGTACAGCCAGGCGCCGCCGTCCTCCAGGTCGTCGCGGGCGACGCCGGTGATCGTGGCGTAGTTCAGGTCCATCGCCACGACGGACTCGCCGACGCGGCGCGGCTCGTCGCGGTCGAGCTCCTGCGGCTTGCCCGTGTCGATCTGGCAGAAGTCGCAGCGCCGCGTGCACTGGTCGCCGCCGATGAGGAACGTCGCCTCGCGGTCCTCCCAGCACTCGAAGATGTTGGGACAGCCCGCCTCCTGGCAGACCGTGTGCAGCCCTTCGCTCTTGACGAGCTTCTGCAGCTGGTTGTACTCGGGGCCCATCTTCGCCCGAGTCTTGATCCACTCGGGCTTGCGCTCGATGGGGGTCTGGCTGTTCCGGACCTCCAGGCGCAGCATCTTGCGTCCGTCGGGTGCGACTGCGGACACGGCTGGCTCCTACGGCTTCGATTCTTCGGCGAACACCAGGGTACGCCCGTCAAAAGTGCGGCCTTACGTCTGGCCAACCCCCGGCCAGAGGGACGCATTCCCCCCAGGTCTGAGCGGTCAGGCGGTGGCCGCCCCCTCCGCCGCCGCCCCGGCCGGAACGGCACCGGCCGGCACGGAACCGGCCGCCGCGGAACCGGCCGGAACGGAACCTACCGGCTCCGGCGCCCGGTCGATCACGCGCGGCTTGGGCTCGGCGTTCTCCAGCACGTCCCGCAGATGGCGCTCCACCACCGGCAGGACCTCGGCGATCGTCACCTCGCGGCCCAGCTCGCCCGCGAGCGAGGTCACGCCGGCGTCCCGGATGCCGCAGGGGACGATCCGGTCGAACCAGGTGTTGTCCGGGTTCACGTTCAGCGCGAAGCCGTGCATCGTGACGCCCTTGGCGACGCGGATGCCGATGGCCGCGAGCTTGCGGTCCTCCCGGCGCTGGCCGGCGTTGGACGGGGCGTACTCCGGGCCGCTGAGGCGCGGGTCGAACTCCTCGTCCGTCAGCCGCGGGTCGAAGTCGAGCGAGAGCCCGCCGAAGGAGGGGCGCTCCTCCACCGGGTCGCCCAGCACCCACACGCCGCTGCGGCCCTCGACACGGGTCGTCTCCAGGCCGAACTCCGCCGCCGTGCGGATCAGCGCCTCCTCCAGACGGCGCACGTGCGCGACCACGTCCACCGGGCGGGGCAGCTTCAGGATCGGGTAGCCCACCAGCTGGCCGGGGCCGTGCCAGGTGATCTTGCCGCCGCGGTCGACGTCCACCACGGGGGTGCCGTCGAGCGGGCGCTCGCTGTCCTCGGTGCGCCGCCCCGCCGTGTAGACGGGCGGGTGCTCCAGCAGCAGGCAGGTGTCGGGCACCTCGTCCGCGAAGCGGGCCGCGTGGACCTCGCGCTGCTTCTCCCATGCGTCCAGGTAGTCCACGGCGTCCTCACCGAACCCCAGATGGACGAATCGCAGCTCACTCACGGCACCGTCTCCCTAGAAATGCGCGTCCCACGCCCCTGCCACTGTACGGCGGCCCGGCCGGAGCGTTCCGGGCGGGCCGCCGGCGCGGGGTCCGGCCCGGCGCGGGCGGCCGGGCGCGGCCCGCCCGAAAGCCGCTCGTCGGCGGCCTTCGGGCGTCACTGCCGGAATCGATCCTCACACGATCGGATGAATGTGGGGCGAAGCCGGTGGTATCGGCTGCGGGGGCAGTTAAATTCGCGCCGTTCCAAGGGGGGTGACCCCGGCCCGGAAGGCAGGAGACCGCACAGCTGATGACGGATCGACCCCCGCAGCGCACCCCCAACCGCCAGCTCGCCGCTCTCATCGCGGAAGCCGGGTTCTCCAACGCAGGTCTTGCCAGACGGGTGGATCAGCTCGGCCTCGAACACGGACTCGACCTCCGCTACGACAAGACCTCCGTCACCCGCTGGCTGCGCGGCCAGCAGCCGCGCGGCACCACACCGGCACTGATCGCCGAGGTGTTCACCCGGCGCCTCGGGCGGCGGCTGTCCGCCCAGGACCTCGGCCTCGACGCCTGCGCGCCGGTGTACGCCGGCCTGGAGTTCGCCGCCACGCCCGAGGAGGCCGTGGACATCGTCAGCGGACTGTGGCGCAAGGACTCCGGCAGCCACAGCGAGCTGCGGAAGATCGCCTTCACCCCGGCGGGTCTCGTCGTGCCGAGCCGCGACTGGCTGATCGGCCGCGCCGACGAGCACGTGGGGCGGGGCGAGCCGGAGGAGGGCGCCGACCCCGGCACGGGCGGCACGCCCCCCGGCCGCGTCCCCGCACAAGGGCGCCCGCCCGGCCGCGGCGGCCCCGGCACGCCGGCCGGCTACGGAGGCTCCGGCACGGGCGCGGGCTACGGAGGCTCCGGTACGGCCGCTGGCTACGGCGGCTCCGGTACGGGCACGGCCGGATACCGCACCGGCCAGGGCGCGCCCGGCGGCCAGGGCCCCGGCGGCGTACCCGGCCCGGCCCGTACCGCCGGGCCGCTGCGGGGCGCACCGGCGCGCCCCGGCGGCCCCGGGGGACCGGCGCCCGCCCGTACCGTGCCCGCCGCCAGGACCGGCGGCCTGCCGCACCACGACGGGAGCGCCGCGGAGCCGGCCGGCACCCTGCTCGGCGCCTCCCGCCGGCGCGGCACCGAGGGCGGCCCCGGGCAGCGGGTGACCGCCGGGGACATCGCCGCCCTCCGCTCGGTCGGGGAGCTGTTCCGGACGCTGGACCACGCGTACGGCGGCGGCCACGCCCGCCAGGCCCTCGTGCGCTACCTGGAGCACGAGGCCGAGCCCATGCTGCGCGGCACGTACGGCGAGGCGACCGGGCGGCGGCTGTTCGGCGCGGCGGCCGACCTGACGCGGCTGGCCGGCTGGACCTCGTACGACATCGCCGCGCACGGGCTGGCGCAGCGGTACTTCGTGCAGGCGCTGCGGCTGGCGCAGGCGGCGGGCGACCGGGCGTACGGCTCGTACGTCCTGGTCACCATGAGCCGGCAGGCCGTGTACCTGGGCCACGGGCGGGAGGCCGTGCAGCTGGCGCGCGTCGCGCAGCAGGGCGTCGGCTCGGCGGCGCCGCCGGCCGTCCAGTCGATGCTGCACGCGGCGGAGGCGCGCGGGCACGCCGTCCTGGGCGAGGCGCGGCCCTGCGCGGCGTCGCTGGCGCGGGCCGAACGGGCGCTGGAGGGCGCCCGGCCGGGCGAGGACGTCCCGGCCTGGGCGCGCTCCTTCGACGAGGCGCACCTGGCCGACGAGCTGGCGCACTGCCACCGGGACCTCCAGCAGCACCGGGCCGCCGCCCAGCACGCGGAGCGGGCGCTCCAGCTGTACCCGGCGGGGTACGCGCGCAGCCGTGCCTTCTGCCGGGTCGTGCTGGCCACGGCGCGGCTGGCGCTGGGCGAGCTGGAGCAGGCGTGCGCGCTGGGCGCGGAGGCGGCGCGGCAGGCCGCCGACATGCGCTCGGCGCGGGCGGTGGAGTACGTGCGGGACTTCGAGCGGCGCCTGGAGCCGCACCGGGACGCCCTGCCGGTGCGCGCGTACCGCGAACGGACGGCCGCGCACCACTGAACGCCCCGCGCGGCGCCCCCGCCCGGAGGCCGGGTCGTCGGGTGGGGCGTCCCGGACCCGGCGCCCCGGACCGGCCGCTCCCGGGCGGTCGGGCCCCGGGGCGTCAGGTCCGCCGGGGAGGCGGGCCGCCGGGGCCCCGCCTCCGGGGCGTCACGCCGCCTCCGCCTCGGTGGACGGTGTCGCCGGGGGGACGTTCAGGTCCTGGAGGATCGCCTGGGCGGCGCGGTGCCCCGAGTGGAGGGCGCCCTGCGGGGAGCTGACGTCCCGGTGGTCGCCGCACACGTACAGGCCCGCCAGCAGCCGCACCGGGCGGCGCAGGTCGTGCGGGGCGGGCATCGCCGGGACGGCCTCCGGGTCGTGCCGTACCGCCAGCAGCTCCCAGTCCGCCGTCCCCGTGCCGTACAGCGCCGCCAGGTGCCCGCGGACGCGGGCGTCCAGGTCGTCCGGCGGCGTCCCCAGCACCGTCGACGTGACCAGCACCCGGCCGTGCGGGGCCCGCGTCGGGTCCACCTCGCTCATCACCGCCGTGTGCGACACCGGGCCCGACCGGTCGGCGTCCAGCACCAGCGCGGGCGCCTCCAGCGGGGACTGCGGCGCGGTGTGGTGGAGCACCGTCACCGGGTGGAAGGACGGCACGCGCAGGCCCGGCAGCAGCTCCGCCGCGGCGCGCGCGCCCGTCGCCACCACCAGCGACCGGCAGGAGATCTCGCCGTGCTCCGCCGTCACCACCCGGCTGATCGACGCGTCCTTGACCCGCACCCCCGTGCGGACCGTCCCCTCCGGGAGCGCCGCCGCCATCCGCTCCGGCAGCCGCACCGCCCCGCCCGCCGGGACGCACAGCCGCCCCCGGGCGAAGCTCCGCAGCGCCAGATCGGCGCAGCGGCTGGACGTCGTCAGGTCCGGGTCGCTCAGCAGCGCGCTCAGCAGGGGCCGCAGGAACGACGTGACCGTCCTCGCCGGCAGGCCGCGCGCGGACAGCGCCTCCGCGGCGGTGCGCTCGCGCCGCGCCAGCAGCCGGTCCGTCGGTGTGCCCGCGAGCCGGGCCAGCGAGGCGCCGAGGCGCGCCTGGTCCAGCGGGCGGGGGCCGCTCGCCAGCGCCCGCGCCCGGGTCAGCGCCGAACGGGGCCCGCCGCGCACCTCCCCGGTGCGGTGCAGGCGCCCCGCGCTGTGCACCAGCACGCCCGGCTGGAACCGGCGCAGGGCCCCCGTGTCCACCCCGGCGACCCGGTGCAGCTCCGGGTACGAGGTGGTGAGCAGCGGCCCGACCCGGTCCAGGCGGAACCCGTCGACGTGGTCGGTGGCCATCCGCCCGCCGACGTGCGGGGCGGACTCCAGGACCCGTACGACCAATCCGGCACTGGTCAGATGGTGAGCCGCGGCCAGCCCCGCGAGCCCGGCTCCGACGATGACGACGTCCGCGTGATCTGCGGTACTGAGCACGTGACCCTCCCCGGGTGACGGTTCGGTGCGTGGGTGGCTCATGCCCTGGACGGGCCGCCGGAATGCCCGCGTACGGGTCCCGGCGAGCCGAGCGGCATCAGAGCGTAGGCCGCGACGCCGGCGAGGGGGAGTCGCGCGCGCGGGGGGTCACCGAAGCACGGAGGTCGCACACGCGTGCTGTTCCGGCCGCCCCCGTCGCACCTGCGGGCACGGGCCGTGCGCGGAGCGCGGGGTGCGGGTCCTCAGCCCGCCGCGCCCGCCGCCCGCGCGTCCCTCAGCCCGGCGTGCCCGCCGCCGTATCTCAGCCCGCGCGCCCGCCGCCCGCGCGCGTCCCTCAGCCCGTCGTGCTCACCGTCGCTCAGCGCGCCGTGCCGCCGCCTCCCGCCGCCGCGCGCACCGCCGACTCCACCGTCGGGAACGCGAAGCGGAAGCCGGACTCCAGCAGCCGGCGCGGCAGCACCCGCTGGCTGCCCAGCACGTCGCGGGCGAACTCCCCGAGGGCCAGGCGCAGGGCCGGGGCGGGGACGTGCAGCAGGGCGGGGCGGCGCAGGACGCGGGCCATCGCGGCGGTCACCTCCCGGTTGGTGACCGGCTCCGGGGCCGTCAGGTTCACCGGTCCGGCCAGGTCCGGGGTGTCCAGCAGATGGCGCAGCGCGGCCACCTCGTCGTGCAGGGCGATGAAGCTCCAGTACTGCCGGCCGTCCCCGAGCCGCCCGCCGAGGCCCGCGCGGAACAGCGGGAACAGCCGCCCCCACGCGCCGCCCCGCGCGGCCACCACCAGTCCCGTACGGGCGTACGCCACGCGGATCCCGGCCTCCTCGGCCGCCGCGGCCGCCTCCTCCCACTCCACGCACACCGACGGCAGGAACCCGTCGCCCGCCGGGGCGGACTCGTCCACCGCGCGCGTGCCCGTGTCGCCGTAGTAGCCGAGCGCCGTGCCGCACACCAGCACCTCCGGAGGCACGTCCAGCGACGCCACCGCCTCCGCGACGGCGGCCGTGCCCAGCACGCGGCTGTCGCGGATCTCCCGCTTGTACGCCTCCGACCAGCGCCGGTCGCCCACCCCCGCGCCCGCCAGGTGCACCACCGCGTCGCAGCCGGCGAGGCCCGCCACGTCCACGTACTGCCGCTTCGGGTCCCACTCCACCTCGTCCGCCCCGCGCGCGGGGCGCCGCACCAGCGTCACGACCTCGTGCCCGTCGGCCCGCAGGGAGCGCACCAGCGCGGAGCCGATCAGCCCGCCCGCACCGGTCACGGCGACCCTGCGGCGGACGTGGGGGAGGGGGGACGGGGAGCCAGGGATAAGTGACATGACCACATCCTGCCCGCGTGGCACAGTGACGGCCATGACCGCCTCCCCGATACGCCCCGCGCGCCCCGGCGACGCCGAGGCCCTCAGCCTGCTCGACCACACGACCTGGTCCCCGGTGCACGCCGTGACGCCGCGCCCGCAGCCGCCGTTCGACCCGTTCTTCGACGCCGACCACCGCCCCGAGGACTACCTCGTCGCGGACCTCGGGGACGGCCCGGTCGGCTACATCCGCATCGGCTTCCCCACGCGCCTCGCCTGCAACCGCCATGTGCGGCAGATCCAGGGCCTCGTGGTGGCCGAGTCCGTACGGGGCCGGGGCATCGCCCGCGCGCTGCTGCGCGCCGCCTGCGACGAGGCGCGCCGCCGGGGCGCCGTGCGGATGACCCTGCGCGTCCTCGGCCACAACGGGCCCGCGCGCGCCCTGTACGCCTCGGAGGGCTTCGCCGTCGAGGGCGTCCTGCCGGGGGAGTTCCTGATCGACGGGGCCTACGTCGACGACGTGTTCATGGGGCGGTCCCTGCTCGCCGGGTGACCGTGCGGGGCGGCCGCCGGGACCGGGAGGGTCAGGCGGCGACCAGGATGACCGGGTAGAGCACGCCCACCCCGCCGGTGAGGAGGCCGGCGGCGCACAGGCCCCGGCCCAGCCCGCGGCCGAGGCCCAGGAACCCGAACGTGACCGCGAGGCTGCCGGACAGCAGCGGGATCGCGATGCCGACGAAGCCCGCGAAGACGGCGGCGACCAGGGCGATCACGCCGAGGAAGAGCGACACCGGCCCGTAGAGGGTGGCCGGGCTGTCCGCGGAACCGGTCGTCATGTCGAGCTCCTCGCCTCTGGGCGTCGGTCGTCCCCCGGGGCCCGCACGCGGCGGCCCCGGTCCTCATCCTGGCACCGCGGGGCGCCCCGCCGGGGGCCGTTCGGGCAGGACCGGCGGGGGTGAGGCGGAGATCACGTACGGCCGACCGCCGGAGGCACCGCCTCCGGTCCCGCCGGGCGCGCGACAGCCCGGGGGGACGGCGCGGCTATCCGCCGAAGCGGTCCCACAGGCGGGGCAGCCGCTCCGCGAGGGCCTCGTCGTCGTCCAGGTCGAGCGGGGTGCCCCGCGGCTCGGGCGGCGGTGTCGCCAGGCCCAGGTCCGGTGTCTCCACGCCGGTCAGCGCCTCGTACGCCTCGTCCGCCACGAAACCGATCTCCTCGCCGTCGCCGTCGACCGACGGGTCGAAGTCCTCCAGCAGCTCGGCGAGGACCTCCGGATCGTGCACGGCGCCCTCGAACACCTCCCGGCCCTGGCCGATCAGCCAGCACCGGAAGTAGTCGAACACCTCGTCGGCCGTGGTGCCCAGCAGGATCGCCGCGGCGGCCCGCAGGTCCCAGGTGTCCGCCCGGTTGTAGCGGGCCTCGAAGTGGCGGGCGAAGTCGAGCACGGCGTCGGGGTCGAGCTGCACCAGGCGCTCCACGAGCAGCTCGGCGTGGTCGTCGGGGTCGCGCTCGGCGGCCTCGCGGGTCGAGTCCACCAGTTCCCAGAACTCCGTCTCGTCCATCACGGGACCAGCATCCGGTGTCGCGGGGCGCGGCGCACGCGGAGAACCCGCCGGACACGACACGGGAAACCGGACGGGAAAACCGGACAGGAGATGTCGCCTTTGGGTGGCACGGTCGCCTCATGACGACGAACACCACCCCCACCCAGCAGGAGAACCAGCCGCTCGCCGGCACCGTCGCCCTCGTCGCGGGCGCCACCCGGGGCGCGGGCCGGGCCATCGCCGTCCAGCTCGGCGCCGCCGGGGCCACCGTCTACGCCACCGGGCGCACCACCCGCGCGCGCGTCAGCGAGGTCGGCCGGGCGAGCGAGACGATCGAGGAGACCGCCGAACTGGTCACCGCCGCCGGCGGCCGGGGCATCGCCGTGCCCACCGACCACCTCGTGCCCGGCCAGGTGCGCGAGCTGGTCGACCGCATCGACGCCGAGCAGGGCCGACTCGACGTGCTGGTCAACAGCTGCTGGGGCGGCGACCACCTCCTCGTGCCGACCTGGAACGCCAAGATGTGGGACATCGACCTGGAGCAGGGGCTGCACATGCTGGACCTCGGCGTCCGCACGCATGTGATCACCAGCAGCATCGCCCTGCCGCTGCTGGTGCGCCGCCCCGGCGGGCTGGTCGTGGAGATGACGGACGGCAACGCCGAGTACAACCGCCGCTTCCGCGAGCAGTTCTACTTCGACCTCGCCAAGACCGCCCCCATCCGCATGGCGTTCGGCCTGGCCCACGACCTCCGGGACGCCGGAGGCACCGCCGTGGCCCTCACCCCCGGCTTCCTGCGCTCCGAGGAGATGCTCGACCACTTCGGCGTACGGGAGGAGAACTGGCGCGACGCCTGCGCGCGGGAGCCGCATTTCGCCATCGCCGAGTCGCCGGTGTACGTCGGCCGGGCCGTCGCCGCGCTCGCCGCCGACCCGGACAAGGCCCGCTGGAGCGGCCAGTCGCTCAACAGCGGGCAGCTCGCCAAGGAGTACGGCTTCACCGACGCGGACGGATCGCAGCCGGACGCCTGGGGGTACTTCCGGGACGTCGTCCACGGCGGCAAGGACGGCACGGCCGACGACTACCGCTGAACCGCACGGCGCCGGGCCGGCCGCGTCCCGCCGGCCCGGCGCCCCGTACGGCCCTCCCGCGCCGCCCGCGCGCCCGCGGGAGGGCCCCGCGGCCCGCACCGGTCCCGCGGCCGCGGCACCGCCCCGCAGGGCCTCCCGCCGGACCCGCGCGCCTACGCCCGGCCAGTGCGCCTACGCCCTGCGCGCCTACGCCCGGCCAGTGCGCCTACGGCCGGTCCGGGCCGTACAGCCGGGCCATCCGCTCCGCCGCCCGCGCGAACCGCTCGCGCAGCGCCGCGGGCTCCAGCACCTCGGCCTCCGGGCCCAGCCCCAGCAGCTGCCCGAACGCCACGTCCTCGGACTCCACCGGAAGGGTGACCGTCACACGTCCGGCGGGGTCCGGGGGCCCGGCCGCGTCCAGCGCCTCCCGCGCCGCCGCCCGGTCCGTGACGTACGGCAGGCCGCGCGCCCCCGCCTCGGTCAGCCGCACCACGACCGCCGTACGCAGCAGCGACCGCGCGAACTGGGCGGCCCGCTCCTCCCAGAACCCGGGCAGGTCGAACGCCTCGTCCCGCTCGAACCCCTCCTCGCGCACCGCGACCCGCGCGAACCGGTCCACCCGGTACACCCGCACCGCGTCCCCGGCCCGCGCGCACAGGTACCAGACACCCGCCTTCAGCACGAGCCCGTACGGCGCGAGCTCCCGCTCCACCTCGCCCTCGCCGCGCCGGTAGACCGCGTCCACCAGCCGGTCGCCCCACACCGCCTCCGCGATCACCGGCAGCAGCTCCGGCGTCTGCGGCTCCTGGTACCAGCCGGGCGCGTCCAGATGGAACCGCTGCGCCGCCGAGTCCGACGCGTCCCGCAGCGACGGCAGCAGCGCCGCCGACACCTTCAGGCGGGCCGCCGACGCCGCGTCGTCCAGCCCCATCTCGCGCAGCGCGCCCGGCACGCCCGACAGGAACAGCGCCTCGGCCTCGCTGCGGGCCAGCCCCGTCAGGCGGGTCCGGTAGCCGCCCACGAGCCGGTAGCCGCCGCCGCGCCCCCGGTCCGCGTACACGGGGACACCCGCCTCGGACAGGGCCAGCGCGTCGCGCGTCACGGTCCGCTCGGACACCTCCAGCTCACGGGCCAGCTCGGCGGCGGTCATGGACGGCCGGGACTGGAGCAACAGCACCATCTTGATCAGACGAGCGGCACGCATCCCGCCATGATGCCCCGCCCCGTGACCCGGACCGCGCCCGGATACGGCCGTGCCCCCGGCCGCCGCGCGGGGCGGCGGCCGGGGGCACGGGCGCGTGGAACGGGGAGCCTTACAGGCCGTACCGCTCGCGGGCGTCCTTCACCGCGGAGGCCGGGACCTCGCCGCGGCGGGCCAGCTGGGCCAGCGCGGCGACCACGATCGACGGGGCGTCCACGCCGAAGTGGCGGCGGGCCGCCTCGCGGGTGTCCGACAGGCCGAAGCCGTCGGCGCCCAGCGACGTGTAGTCCTGCTCGACCCACTGCGCGATCTGGTCCGGGACCTGGCGCATGTAGTCGCTGACGGCCAGCACGGGACCGGGCGCGTCGGCCAGCGCCTGGCGCACGTACGGCACCCGCTCCTCGCCGCGCAGCAGCGCCGCGTCGGCCTCCAGCGCGTCGCGCCGCAGCTCCGTCCAGGAGGTCGCCGACCACACGTCGGCGGTCACGCCCCACTCCTCGGCCAGCATCCGCTGCGCGTCCAGCGCCCAGTGGATCGCCGTGCCGGAGCCCAGGAGCTGGATGCGCGGCGCGCCCTCGGCGCCCGAGCCCTCGCGGAACCGGTACAGGCCCCGGATGATGCCCTCGTCGACGCCCTCGGGCTTCGCCGGCTGCGGCATCGGCTCGTTGTAGACGGTCAGGTAGTAGAAGACGTTCTGGTCCTCGCCCGGGGCGCCCTCGCCGTACATCCGGCGCAGACCCTCCTTGACGATCACCGCGACCTCGTAGGCGAACGCCGGGTCGTAGGTGAGCGCGGCCGGGTTGGTCGCGGCGATGACGGGCGAGTGGCCGTCGGCGTGCTGGAGGCCCTCACCGGTGAGGGTGGTGCGCCCGGCGGTGGCGCCGACGAGGAAGCCCCGGCCGAGCTGGTCGGCGAGCTGCCACATCTGGTCGGCGGTCCGCTGCCAGCCGAACATCGAGTAGAAGATGTAGAACGGGATCATCGGCTCGCCGTGCGTGGAGTACGCGGTCGACGCGGCGATGAAGTCGGCCATCGAGCCGGCCTCGGTGATGCCCTCGTTCAGGATCTGGCCGTTGACGGCCTCCTTGTAGTACATCAGCTGGTCGCGGTCGACCGGCTCGTACGTCTGGCCCTTCGGCGAGTAGATGCCGAGCGACGGGAAGAGGCTCTCCATGCCGAAGGTGCGGGCCTCGTCGGGGACGATCGGCACCCAGCGCTTGCCGGTCTCCTTGTCGCGGACCAGGTCCTTGACGAGCCGTACGAACGCCATGGTCGTCGCGACGGACTGCGAGCCGGAGCCCTTGTCGAACGCGGCGAACGCCTTCTCGGCCGGGGCCGGCAGCGGGGCGACCGGGTGGACGCGGCGGGCCGGGGCGGGGCCGCCGAGCGCCGCGCGGCGCTCCTGGAGGTAGCGGACCTCCGGCGCGTCGGCGCCCGGGTGGCCGTAGGGCACCTGGCCGTCGGCGAACGCGCTGTCCGGGATGGGCAGGCCCAGGCGGTCGCGCATCTCCTTGAACTCGTCCACCGTCAGCTTCTTCATCTGGTGGTTGGCGTTCTTGGACGCGAAGCCCTTGCCGAGGGTGTGGCCCTTGACGGTCTGGGCGAGGATCACGGTCGGCGCGCCCTTGTGGGAGAGCGCGGCCTTGTACGCGGCGAAGACCTTGCGGGACTCGTGGCCGCCGCGCGAGTAGTGGAAGCACTCGATGATCTTGTCGTCGGACAGCAGCTTCGCCATCTCGACGAGCGCCGGGTCCTTGCCGAAGAAGTCCTCGCGGATGTAGGCCGCGTCACGGGTCTGGTACGTCTGGACCTGAGCGTCCGGCACCTCGCGCAGGCGGCGGACGAGGGCGCCCGTGGTGTCCAGCTGGAACAGCTCGTCCCAGGCGGTGCCCCACAGGGTCTTGACCACGTTCCAGCCGGCGCCGCGGAACTGGGCCTCCAGCTCCTGCACGATCTTGAAGTTGGCGCGGACCGGGCCGTCGAGGCGCTGCAGGTTGCAGTTGATGACGAAGGTCAGGTTGTCCAGGCCCTCGCGGGCGGCCAGGGCGAGCGCCGCGGTCGACTCGGGCTCGTCCATCTCGCCGTCGCCGAGGAACGCCCACACGTGCGAGGCGGAGACGTCCTTGATGCCGCGGTTGGTGAGGTAGCGGTTGAAGCGCGCCTGGTAGATGGCGGAGAGCGGGCCCAGACCCATGGAGACGGTCGGGAACTCCCACAGCCACGGCAGGCGGCGCGGGTGCGGGTAGGAGGGCAGGCCGTTGCCGCCGGACTCCTGCCGGAAATTGTCGAGGTGCGCCTCGGTGAGGCGGCCGTCCAGGAAGGCGCGGGCGTAGATGCCGGGGGAGGCGTGGCCCTGGATGAACAGCTGGTCGCCCGAGCCGTCCCGCTCCTTGCCGTGGAAGAAGTGGTTGAAGCCCGTCTCGTAGAGCCAGGCGGCGGAGGCGAAGGTGGCGATGTGGCCGCCCACGCCGTACTTGGAGCCGCGGGTCACCATGGCGGCGGCGTTCCACCGGTTCCAGGCGGTGATGCGGGCTTCCAGCTCCTCGTCGCCGTCGAAGCCGTAGCCGGCCTCGGCGGCGGTCGGGATGGTGTTGACGTAGTCCGTCTCCAGCAGCCTCGGCAGCGCCAGACCGGCGTCCTGGGCCCGCTCCAGGGTGCGGCGCATCAGGTACGCGGCACGGTGCGGCCCCGCCGCGGCGGTCACGGCGTCGAGGGACGCCTGCCACTCGGCGGTCTCCTCGGGGTCGCGGTCCGGGAGCTGGTCGAGCTCGCTCGGCTGGATGCGGGTGGGGTCGGTCATAATCGCCGCCTTCCGGAGTCGAAGGGGTGTGGAGCCCTTGGTCTTGGCAGGACAGGGCGAGGGGGACCTCTGTTGAAGTCCGCCGACGACTGTACGACCGTGATCGATGATCGATCAAAGGGTAAGCGGCAAAATCTTATGTCAACGGGCAAAGTCGGCATCGGGTGCCAGGATTTTGGGCACGCGGTGCCGTGTTTTCTTAGGTGCCCCGATCATGTGAGCACGCCCACCCCGAAGTGAGCGCGCGCTGCCGGCGCCGCGAACCGGTTGCGGGCCGCCTCCCCCGAGCTCTCGGCTTCGCTCGGGCAGGGGCCCCATCGTCCTGGGGGTGCCCCCTGGACGAAGTCCTTGGGGGAGGAACGCACGCCCGCAGCGGGGGCGGCCCGTACGGGTGGGCGCGGCAGGGCCGGGGCGCGCTCGTGGGCGGCGCGCGCGCCGGGGGTCAGGCGCGGGGGGCGCAGCCCAGGACGTGGGCCTTGACCAGCGCACCGATCTCGGGATCCCGCCGCCGGAACGCCTCCACCAGCTCCTGGTGCTCCTGCGCGTACTCCTTCTGCACCGTGCCGAGCCAGCGGATCGACAGCGCCGTGAACACCTCGATGCCCAGCCCCTCCCAGGTGTGCAGCAGCACCGCGTTGTGCGCGGCGCGCACCAGCTCCCGGTGGAAGCCCACCGTGTGCCGCACCTGCGCCGTCCCGTCGCCGTGGGCGTCCGCCTCGTACAGCGCCGCCACATGCGGCTCCAGCGCCGAGCAGTCCGCCGCCAGGCGCTCCGCGGCCAGCTCGGCGGCGATCTGCTCCAGGCCCGCCCGGACCGGGTACGACTCCTCCAGGTCCGCCGCCGTCAGATTGCGCACCCGCACGCCCTTGTTGGGCGCCGACTCGATCAGCCGCAGGCTCTCCAGCTCCCGCAGCGCCTCCCGTACGGGCGTCTGGCTGACCTGCAGCTCCGTCGCGATGCGGCGCTCCACGATCCGCTCGCCCGGCTTCCAGCGGCCGCTGACGATCCCCTCCACGATGTGCTCGCGGATCTGTTCCCGCAGCGAGTGCACGACGGGGGGCGGGGTGGTCATGGAGGGGGCTCCTTCGCTGCCGCGGCGGTCGACGCCATCCCGGCCATTATTCCGCCCGGGTACTCCCCGGTACGCCGCCCGGGTGCCCCCGCGACTGCGACGGCGCCCCCGCGCCGGACAACTGCCGGGCGGGGGCGCCGAGTTGGACGTACGTCCGGGTGACCGGGGTTACAGACCCAGGTCGACCTCGAACTCGCCGGCCTCCAGGATCGCCTTGACGGCGGTCAGGTAGCGGGCGGCGTCCGCGCCGTCGACCAGGCGGTGGTCGTACGACAGGGTCAGGTACGTCATGTGGCGCACGGCGATGGTCTCGCCGAGCTCCGGGTGGTCCACGACGACCGGGCGCTTCACCGTGGCGCCGATGCCCAGGATGGCGACCTGGTTCGGCGGGACGATGATCGTGTCGAACAGCGCGCCGCGCGAACCGGTGTTGCTGATGGTGAAGGTCGCGCCCGCCAGCTCGTCCGGGGTGATCTTGCTGGCCCGGACCTTGGCGGCCAGGTCGGCGGTGGCCTTGGCGATGCCGGCGATGTTCAGGTCGCCCGCGCCCTTGATGACCGGCGTCATCAGACCCTTCTCGGAGTCCACGGCGATGCCGATGTTCTCCGAGTCGAAGTACGTGATGGTGCCCTCGTCCTCGTTGATCCGGGCGTTGATGACCGGGTGGGCCTTCAGCGCCTGGGCCGCCGCCTTGACGAAGAACGGCATCGGGGAGAGCTTGACGCCCTCGCGCGCGGCGAAGGTGTCCTTCGCGCGGGCGCGCAGCCGCATCAGCTTGGTGATGTCGACCTCGACGACGGAGGAGAGCTGCGCCTGGCTGTGCAGCGCCTTCATCATGTTGTCGCCGATGACCTTGCGCATGCGGGTCATCTTCACCGTCTGGCCGCGCAGCGGCGACGCCTCCAGGGCCGGGGCCTTGGCGGCGGCGGGGGCCGCGGCGGCGGCCGGAGCGGCCGGGGCCTTGGCGGCCTCGGCGGCGGCGAGGACGTCCTGCTTGCGGATGCGGCCGCCGACGCCCGTGCCCTTGACGGACGCCAGGTCGACGCCGTTCTCCGCGGCGAGCTTGCGCACCAGCGGGGTCACGTACGCGCCCTCGTCCGTCGCGCGGGCGGCGGGAGCGGGAGCGGCGGGCGCGGCCGGCTGGGCCGGAGCCGGAGCGGCCGGAGCCGGAGCCGGAGCCGGGGCGGCGGGCTGCGCCGGGGCGGCCGGGGCCGGAGCGGCCTGAGCGGGCGCGGGCGCCGGAGCCGGGGCGGGCGCCGGAGCCGGAGCGGCCGGAGCCGGGGCCGGGGCGGGGGCGGGCGCCGGAGCCGGGGCCTCGGCGGGGGCCGGGGCCGGAGCCGGGGCCTGAGCGGCCGGGGCGGCACCCGCGGCACCGATGACGCCCAGCTTGGCGCCGACCTCGGCGGTCTCGTCCTCACCCACGGTGATCTCCAGCAGCGTGCCGGAAGCCGGGGCGGGGATCTCCGTGTCGACCTTGTCCGTGGAGACCTCGAGCAGCGGCTCGTCGGCCTCGACGGAGTCGCCGACCTGCTTCAGCCAGCGCGTGACGGTGCCCTCGGTCACCGACTCGCCCAGCGCGGGCAGGACGACGTCGGTGCCCTCGGCCGAGCCGCCGCCGGCGGCGGCCTCGGCGGTCGGGGCGGGGGCGGGGGCGGCGGCCTCGGTCGACGGCGCGGCCTGCGGGGCCTCCTGCGCCGGGGCCGGGGCGGCGGCCGGGGCCTGCGGGGCCGGGGCCTCGGCGGGAGCCTCGGCGGCGGCCGGGGCCGGAGCCTCGGCCGGGGCGCCCGTGCCGTCGTCGATGACGGCCAGCTCGGCGCCGACCTCGACGGTCTCGTCCTCGGCGACCTTGATGGAGGACAGCACGCCCGAGGCGGGGGCGGGGATCTCGGTGTCGACCTTGTCGGTGGACACCTCGAGCAGCGGCTCGTCGGCCTCGACGCGCTCACCCTCGGCCTTCAGCCAGCGGGTGACGGTGCCCTCGGTGACGCTCTCGCCGAGCGCCGGCAGGGTTACGGAAACCGGCATGGTTTCACTTGCTCCTAACGAACTTGTGCGGTAAGTGGTCGCGCCCGGTGACTGGTGCGTCAGTCGTGGGAGTGGAGGGGCTTGCCCGCGAGGGCCAGGTGGGCCTCGCCGAGCGCCTCGTTCTGCGTCGGGTGGGCGTGGATGAGCTGGGCCACCTCGGCAGGCAGGGCCTCCCAGTTGTAGATCAGCTGGGCCTCGCCGACCTGCTCGCCCATGCGGTCACCGACCATGTGGACGCCGACCACCGCGCCGTCCTTGACCTGGACGAGCTTGATCTCGCCCGCGGTCTTGAGGATCTTGCTCTTGCCGTTGCCCGCGAGGTTGTACTTCAGCGCGACGACCTTGTCCGCGCCGTAGATCTCCTTGGCCTTGGCCTCGGTGATGCCCACGGAGGCGACCTCGGGGTGGCAGTACGTCACCCGCGGCACGCCGTCGTAGTCGATCGGGACGGGCTTCAGGCCGGCCAGCCGCTCCGCGACGAGGATGCCCTCGGCGAAGCCGACGTGCGCCAGCTGCAGGGTGGGGACGAGGTCGCCCACGGCCGAGATCGTCGGCACGTTGGTGCGCATGTACTCGTCGACCAGGACGTAGCCGCGGTCCATGGCGACGCCCTGCTCCTCGTAGCCCAGGCCCTGCGAGACCGGGCCGCGGCCGATCGCGACCAGCAGCACCTCGGCCTCGAAGGTCTTGCCGTCCGCCAGGGTGACCTTGACGCCGTTCTCGGTGTACTCGGCGCTCTGGAAGAACGTGCCCAGGTTGAACTTGATGCCGCGCTTGCGGAAGGCGCGCTCCAGCAGCTTCGAGCTGTTCTCGTCCTCGACCGGGACCAGGTGCTTCAGGCCCTCGATGATCGTGACGTCGGTGCCGAAGGACTTCCACGCGGAGGCGAACTCGACGCCGATGACACCGCCGCCGAGGATGATCGCCGACTCCGGGACGCGGTCCAGGGTCAGCGCGTGGTCCGAGGACAGGATGCGGTTGCCGTCGATCTCCAGACCCGGCAGGGACTTCGGCACGGAACCCGTGGCGAGCAGCACGTGGCGGCCCTCGACGCGCTGGCCGTTCACGTCCACGGAGGTCGGGGAGGACAGGCGGCCCTCGCCCTCGATGTACGTCACCTTGCGGGAGGCGACGAGACCCTGCAGGCCCTTGTAGAGGCCCGCGATCACGTCGTCCTTGTACTTGTGGACGGCCTTGATGTCGATGCCCTCGAAGGAGGTCAGGACACCGAACTGGTCCGCCTCGCGGGCCTGGTCCGCGATCTCCCCGGCGTGGAGCAGGGCCTTGGTGGGGATGCAGCCGTTGTGCAGGCAGGTGCCGCCGAGCTTGTTCTTCTCGATGAGTGCGACGTCCAGGCCAAGCTGCGCTCCTCGCAGGGCCGCGGCGTAACCGCCACTGCCACCGCCGAGGATCACTAGGTCGAAAACGGTGCTGGCGTCGTTCGCCACGTCACGTCCTCCATGCATGTGCGCCGGTCGCCGGTCCTCGATGACTGGCGGCGGCTGGTGTTCGGCCGCTGTCTCTTCGGCCCTGTGGTGGGGGCCCTGTCCTGCCGGGAACCCATCTTCGCACTTGTCGCGCCGGTCCGGGACGCGGGGCCGGTACCTGAGACGGGGCGCGGGCACGCGGACGGCCCCGGACGGGTGATGTCCGGGGCCCGTGCGCGCGCGGCTCGCGGACCCCGCGGGGCCGCTCGCGCGTGCGCCTGCGCGTGGAGCCGCGGGGCGCCTCACAGGTGCCGCGCGTGGAGCCGTGGCGCCGTGAGCGGAGCCGAAGGGGCGCGCGGGTGTCGAGGAAGCGAGCACGGTCGCTTCCTCGACACCCGCGTGGAGCGCCCCGGAGGCGCAGTGATCCAAAAGACACGGTCCCTTCGCTGCCGGCCCTCCCCGGGCCGGCAGCCCTCCCCGGGACCAGCCGGGCGTCAGCCCAGGTCCCCCTCGGCGGCGCGCTCCGCCAGCCGGACGAGCGTGCGGACCGCCGAGCCGGTGCCGCCCTTCGGGGTGTAGCCGTACGGGCCGGACTCGTTGAAGGCCGGGCCGGCGATGTCGAGGTGCGCCCAGGTGATGCCCTCGCCGACGAACTCCTTCAGGAAGAGACCGGCCACCAGGCCGCCGCCCATCCGCTCGCCCATGTTGGCGATGTCGGCGGTCGGGGAGTCCATGCCCTTGCGCAGCTCGACCGGGAGCGGCATCGGCCAGGACTGCTCGCCGACCTCCTCGGCGGTCTCGTGGATCGCGGTGCGGAAGGCGTCGTCGTTCGCCATGATGCCGAACATGCGGTGGCCCAGCGCCAGCACCATCGCGCCGGTCAGGGTCGCCACGTCGACGATCATGTCCGGGTTCTCCTCCGACGCGCGGGTGATCGCGTCGGCGAGCACCAGGCGGCCCTCGGCGTCGGTGTTGAGCACCTCGACGGTCTTGCCGCTGTACATGCGCAGCACGTCACCCGGGCGGGTGGCCGAGCCGGACGGCATGTTCTCGGCGAGCGCCAGCCAGCCGGTGACGTTGACCGGCAGGCCGAGCCGGGCCACGGCCACGACGGCGGCGAACACGGCGGCGGCGCCGCTCATGTCGCACTTCATCGTCTCGTTGTGGCCGGCCGGCTTCAGGGAGATGCCGCCCGAGTCGTAGGTGATGCCCTTGCCGATCAGGGCGAGCGTCTTCGTCGCGTCCGGGTGGGTGTATGCCAGCCGCACCAGGCGCGGCGGGTTCTCCGAGCCGGCGCCGACGCCGAGGATGCCGCCGTAGCCGCCCTTGGCGAGCGCCTTCTCGTCCAGGACCTGGACCTTGAGGCCGTTCTCCTTGCTGGCCGCGGAGGCGACCGCGGCGAACGCCTCGGGGGTCAGGTCGTTGGGCGGGGTGTTGATCAGGTCGCGGGCGCGGTTGACCTCCTCGGTCACCGCCAGCGCGCGCTCGGCGGCCGCCTTGGCCGCCTTGTCGCGGGGCTTCGCGCCGAGGACGACGACCTCGCCGAGGGGGCCCTTGGCGTCCTTGCCGCGCTCCTGGTAGGCGGTGAAGGCGTACGCGCCGAGCAGCGCGCCCTCCGCGACCGCCGCCACGTCCTGCGCCGCCTCCACGGGCAGGGCGAAGCCGGCCTTCTTGACGCCGGTCAGGGCGCGGGCGGCGGAACCGGCGGCGCGGCGCAGCGCCTCGGCGCCGTACGCGTCGTCCTTCTCGGGCGCCTTGCCGAGACCGACGGCGAGGACGAGCGGGGCCTTCAGGCCGCCGGAGGCCGGCACCTTGGTCACCTCGCCCTCGGCGCCGGACGCGCCGAGGGTCTCCAGGACGTCGGCGAGCTTCCCGTCGAACGCCGAGTCCACGGCCTCGGCGCCCGGCGCGAGGACGAGCCCCTTGCCGCCGTCCGACGCCTTGGCGACACCGACGACGAGGGCGTCGGCGCGCAGCGTCGCGGCACCGGCGTTGCTGAGAGTGAGAGCAGTCACGGTGGTGAAATCTCGCTTCCGTTGAGTCGTTCGGCGGCCGAAACGCGGGCCCGCCGTGCCCGCCGCATGGTAATTCCGCCCCTCGGCGTGGCGGGCACGAGCCTACGCGCGCGTAGTGGCCTCGCTCACGGGGGCGGTCGTTCACCCGCAAGAGGCTTCTCTTTCATGTTTTGCGGATCAGCTCATGAGAGCTGCGTCACACTCCCTGCAATCGAGCGAGTCGACCGCGTACCCGTTTGCATCATCGCCACAGATCCTCCCGATGCGGGCACGTCGCTCGGGAGCACCGCCAGGGGGGAATTCCCATGCACCACCACGGAGTCCGGGCCCGAAGAGTCGCCGGGGCGCTCCTCGCCGCCGCGCTGCTCACGGCCCTCGTGCCCGCCTCCGGCGCGGGCGCCGCCACCGCCGACACGGCCGTCGCGCCCCGCGTCGACCTGACCGTCCTCGTCGTCGACGACGGCGGCGGCGCCGTCGCGGCCCTCGCCTCCGAACTGCGCGCCACCGGGGTGCCGTACCGCAGGGTCGCGCTCACCGACCCCGGCCGGCCCGTCATCGACGCGGCGTTCCTCGCCGAGCCGCGCGACGCCGCGACCGGCCGGCCCCGCGCCCGCTACCAGGGCGTGGTCCTGCCCGACGAGGCGCCCCGCGGGCTCGGCGCCGACGAGCGGGCCGCGCTCGCCGCGTACCAGCGGACGTACGGCATCCCGCAGGTCGACGCCTACACCTGGGCCCACCCGGGCGTGGGCCTCGACCACACCGACCAGGGCGGCTTCACCGGCGTCCTCGACGGCACGCCCGCGGCGGTCACCGCGGCCGGCAAGGCCGGCCCGTTCCGCTACCTCGACGGGCCGGTCGTCTTCGAGGACAACGACCCGTCCGTGGACGAGAGCTACGGCTACGCGGGCCGCCCCCGCGAGGGCTACACCAGCCTGCTCGACATGCCCGTCCCCGGCGGCGGCCGGGCCAGCCTGGTCGGCGAGTACGCCCACGACGGCCGCCGCGAACTGGTCGTCACCTTCGCCTACAACCAGCACCAGCGGCAGTTCCGCGCCCTGGCCCGCGGCATCGTGGAGTGGCTCACCCAGGGCGTCCACCTCGGGCTCAGCCGCCACCACTTCGCCGTCCACGTCGACGACGTCTTCGCGCCCGACTCCCGCTGGGACACCGAACGCAACTGCACCCCCGGCGACTTCGACTGCCCCGGCGGCGACGGCACGGGCCGGCCCGCGATCCGGATGACCGCCGACGACGCCCGCCACGCCGCCGCCTGGCAGCAAAGCGCCGGGATCACCCTCGACCTGGTCCACAACGCGGGCGCGGGCGAGCAGTGGAAGGCCGCCCACGGCGGCAGCGACCCGCTCACCGACCAGCTCCTCGCCGACCGCGCCCGGTACCGCTGGATCAACCACACGTACACGCACCCGTTCCTCGGCTGCGTCCAGGACACCTCCACCGTGCCGTGGAAGTGCGCCACGGACGCCTCCGGAGCCACCCTGTGGACGAGCCGCGCCACCATCTCGGCGCAGATCCGCGACAACCACGCCTGGGCCGTCGCCAAGGGCCTGCCGGTCGACCGCGCCGAACTCGTCACCGGCGAGCACTCCGGCCTCGCCACGCTGCCCCAGCAGCCCCGCGACAACCCGAACCTGGCGCCCGCCCTCGCCGACAACGGCGTCCGCTGGATCGGCAGCGACAACTCCCGCGAGCCCGCGCAGCGCCCCGTCGGCACGGCCCTCACCGTGCCCCGCCACCCCATGAACGTGTACTACAACGTCGGCACCGCCGCCGAGATGACCGACGAGTACAACTGGATCCACACCAGCCGCGCCGACGGCGGCAGCGGCGCCTGCGAGAACAACCCGGTCTCCACCTGCCTGCCCGCGCCGCTGGACCCGGCCACCGGATTCCGGTCGTACATCGCGCCGCTGGAGGCCCGCATCGCGCTCGGCCACATCCTGGCCGGCGACCCCCGCCCGCACTACGTCCACCAGTCCAACCTGGCGGAGGAGCGCCTCCTCTACCCGGTCCTGGACGAGGTCATCGCCGGCTACCGGGGCCTGTTCGCCGACAACACCCCCCTGCTCAACCCCCGCCACCGCGACATCGGCACGGAGCTGAAGCGCCGCGCCGACTGGGAGCGCGCCCTCGCCTCCGGCAAGGTCACCGCGTACCGCGTCGGCACGGAGGTCACCGTGCAGGCGCCCGCGGGGACGGCCGTGCCCGTCACCGCGCCCGAGGGCACCCGCGAGCGGACGCTGCTCGGCACCGCGGTCTTCGGGACCCCGTACGCGGGCGCCCGGTCGGCCTGGGAGACTCCGGGGACGTTCCAGACCGCGATCCGCCTGACGCTGCCGGCGGCCACCTGACCCTTTGACCATCCGACCGTTTGACCATCCGACCGTTTGACGACCTGACCCTTTGGCGGCCTGCCCCTTTGGCCGTCTGATCCGTTGACCGCCTGGCGCCGGGCCGCCTGCCGCCGGGCCGTGCCGCCTGACGCCCGGCACCCGGCGGCGGCGCCGGAGCCCGCCGCGGCGACCGCCCGCCGGGACGGTCACCGGACGACCGGCCGGCCCGGCGCGACCGGTCCGGCCCGGCGCCACCGGACACCGCCCTGTCGGCCGGCGAGCCCACGGCCCGACGCCGGCGCGCCCGGCCCGCACCCGACCACCGCACCGCCCCACCTCCGGCCCGCCCGCGTACCAGCCGGACCACCGCACCCGCACCCGCACCCGACCACCGCACCCGCACCGCACCGCACCGGGACGGCCACCGCACCGGCCCGGTGCCTCGCCGGCCCGCGTCACCGGCCCGACCGTCCACCCCGGGGGATCCACCATGTTCAGCAGCGGCCGCCATGTCACCCTGCTCACCGAAGGCACCTATCCGCACGTCCACGGAGGCGTGAGCACCTGGTGCGACCAGCTCGTCCGGGGCATGCCCGACGTCGACTTCCAGGTCCTTGCCCTCACCGGCAGCGGCCGCGAACCCGTCGTCTGGGAGCTGCCGCCCCACGTCTACCGGCACACCTCGTTCCCCCTGTGGGGGCCGGCGCCCGGCCGCTCCCGGCCCCTCGCCCGCCGGGAGCGCCGCCGTTTCATCGACACGTACGAGCGGTTCCTCCTCGCGATCCTCGACCCGGCCGCGCCCCGCACCCACTTCGCCGACGGCCTCTTCGCGCTGGCGGAGCTCGCCCGCGAGGGGCGGCTGTCTGCGGCCCTGCGCTCCGAGGCGGCCCTCAGGTCCCTCATGTGGATCTGGACCCTGCCGCACCTCGCCACGGCCGCCGCCCGGCCCACCGCCCACGACGCGCTGACCGCCACCGACCTCCTCGAACACGCGCTGCGCCCGCTCGGCGCCCGCATCCCGGACGACTGCGTCGCCCACGCGGTCTCCAGCGGCCTCGCCACCCTGCCCGCCCTCGTCGCCCAGCACCTCGACGGCGTACCGTTTCTCCTCACCGAGCACGGCATCTACCTGCGCGAGCGCTACCTCGGCTACCGGACCGAACCCCAGCGGTGGCCCGTCAAGGCGCTGCTGCTCGGCTTCTACCGCGAGCTGAACTCCCTCGGCTACCGCAAGGCCGACCTGATCACCCCGTGCAACCGGTACAACCGCCGCTGGGAGGAGCGCGGAGGCGCCCCCGCCGACCGCATCCGCACCGTCTACAACGGCGTCGACCCGCACGCCTTCCCCCTCGCGGGGCCCGAACCGGCCACGCCCACCCTCAGCTGGTGCGGCCGCGTCGACCCGATCAAGGACCTGGAGACCCTGATCCGCGCCTACGCCCTCGCCCGCGCCGGACTCCCCGAGCTGCGTCTGCGCCTCTTCGGCCCCGTCCCCGCGGGCAACGAGGACTACCGGACCCGCCTGGAGAAGCTCGCCGCCGAACTCGGCGTCGCCGACGGCGTCTCCTTCGAGGGCCGCGTCGACGACGTCGCCGGCGCCTACGCGGCGGGCACGCTGGTGCTGCTGTCCTCCATCAGCGAGGGCTTCCCGTTCTCCCTCATCGAGGCCATGTCCTGCGGCCGCGCCACCGTCTCCACCGACGTGGGCGGCGTACGCGAGGCCGTGGGCGACACGGGCCTCGTCGTCCCGCCCCGCGAACCGGCCGTCATGGCGGAGGCCGTCCTCGCCCTGCTGCGTGACGACGCGCGCCGCGCCGAACTGGGCCGCCGCGCCCGGCAGCGGGTCGTCGACCAGTTCACCCTGCGCCGCACCGTCGACCAGTTCCGCCGGGTCTACCTGGAGCTGGCCGGACTCCCCGAGCCGCGGCCCGTCCCGGCCGCCGACCCCGGCGACTGGACGCTGCAACTGCGCCTCGCCGACCCGTGGCAGCACCGCGAGCCGGTCACCGAGGGGGCGATGTGATGAGCGGCTCCCTCTGGCTCACCCCGCCCGGCTCCTCCGCCGGAACGCCCGCCTCCGGGATACCCGGCGCCCCCGCCGGAACGCCCGCCCCGACCACGGCCCCCGGCGCCCCCGCCGGGACGTCCGCCTCCACCGCGCGCGTCGACACCCTCCCGTACGTGCCCCGCCCGGCCCGGCAGCGCCCCGGCTGGGCCGCCGCCGACCCGGTGGACGAGCTGACGGCCCGTCTGGAGGAGCTGATCGCCCAGGCCGTCCACCCCGACGAGATCGCCGCCGTCCTGGAGTCCGACGGCATGACGGACGACCACATACGGCTCACCTACGGCCGGGAGGACTCCTTCGCCCTCGCCGAGGACCTCTACGCGCGCGTGGAGCGCCGCCACCCCGAGCCGCCCGTCCCGCCCGCCGAGCCCTGGCACACCGGGCTCGGCGCGTGCCTGCTGCGCGGCCTCGTCTTCGCCCTGCCCGGCCTCGCGTACGTGCTGGGCGCGCCCCTGCTCGACGGCCCGCCCGCCGCGTTCGGGCTGCCCGCGGGCACGGTGCCGCTGCTGGCCGGCGCCGTCACCGGCTGGGCGTGGAACCAGGCGCTCGCCCACCGCGCGTACGCCTGGCTGGGGCTGGGCGACCGGGCCGCCGCCGCCCGCACGCTGCTCACCGGCGGGCCGCTCGGGGCGCTGCTCGGCGCGCTCGTCGCCGTCGCGGCGGCCCGGCCCGACCAGTGGGGCGCCGTCGCGTTCGCCGCGGGGCAGTCGCTCTACCTGGCGGCCGCGACCGCGCTGCTCGTACTGGGGCGGGAGAAGGGCCTGTTCGGGGCGCTCCTGCCGCTGGCGGCCGGTGCGGCGGCCACGCTGTGGACGGCGCCGCCCGGCGCGCTGCGCGTGGCGCTGCTCCTGCTGTCGCTCATCGCGGCGACGGGCCTCGCCGTCCGCGCGCTGACCGCGGAGGGCGCGCTGCGGGCCGGGGCCGCGGCGAGGGAGCGGGGCCGCGCGACGACGGGGGAGCGGACCGGGCGCTCCCGGCCGGGGTATCGGACCGGGCGGCCGGCCGCTCCCCGGTTCGCCGCGTCCCTCCCGTACGGCCTGTTCGGTCTCGGCACCGGGCTGCTGGTGCTGTACGCGGCGCTCGGGGACGTCCTCGCCCACGGTCCGGCCGCCGCCGTGGCCGCCCCGGCGGCGGTGGCGCTGACGCTCTCCATGGGCCCGGCGGAATGGCTGCTGTATCGATTCCGCGCCGAGACCCTCGCCGGGCTGCGCGCCGCCACCGGCCCCGCGGCGTTCCGCCGTGTCGCCGGCGGCACCCTCGTGCTGTGCCTCGCCTGCTATCTGACGGTGCTCCTGGTGCTCGCGGCGGTCTGTACGGCGCTGATCACCGGCGCTCCCGAACCGGGCGGCCCGTGGCTGGTGACGCTGCTGACGACCGGGGCCGTACTGTGGACGGCGCTGCTGCTCCAGTCGTTCGGCGCGGTGCTCGCCGCCGCCGTCGTGTGCGCGCTCGCGGCGGGGGCGCAGACGGTGGCCCTCGCGACCGGAGCGGGCGACCCGCGCGCCGTGGGCGCCCTCGTGGCGGGCGCCGCCGCGCTCACGCTCGTCGCGCTGTGCGCCGTGCTGCTCGGGCGGGTGACCGCCCACCGCCGCTGACCCGCGGACGACCACCCACCACCCGAGGACCCCATGCATCTGCTCGTTCCGTACTACGAGCATCCCGCCGACCGCCCGGCCGAGTGGGACGCGCTGATCGCCGCCGCGCCCCGCCTGTACGGCGTGGTGCTCAACCCGGCCAGCGGCCCCGGCGCCGCCCCGGACCGGGAGTTCGCCGCCGTCGCCGCCCGGCTGCGCGCCGCCCGCGTCCGGGTCCTCGGGTACGCCGACACCGACTACGGCCGCCGCCCGCACGCCGACGTCGTACGGGACCTGCTGCGCCACCGGGACTGGTACGGCGCGGACGGCGCGTTCCTCGACCAGGCCGCCACCGACCCGGCCCTGCTGGGGCACTACCGGCGGCTCGCCGTGGCGGCCCGCGCGGCCGGCGCCGCCACGCTCGTCCTCAACCACGGGGCGCCGCCCCACCCCGCGTACCTCCCGCTGGCCGACCTTCCGGTGACGTTCGAGGGCCCCTGGGAGGCGTACGCCGGGCGCGCCCCGGAGCCGCCCGGCGCGGAGCGGTACGCCCACCTCGTGTACGCCGCCCCGGCGGACGCTCCGGTCGCCGCGCCCGTCCGGTGCGTCGTCCCCGGGGCGGGGGCACATCCCTGGGGAACCCTCCCGCACGCACTGGAGCACCGCCCATGAAACGCCCCTCCCTGCCGGTCGCCGTCGCGGCCGCCCTGGCCCTGCTGCTCGCGGGCTGCACCGCCGGACCCGACGACCGCGACCCGCCGCCGCGCGGCACCCCCGCCCCCGGCGGCTCGGCGGACGCGAGCACGAGCCCGCCGGCGGCCCTCTGGCGGCCCGCGCGGGGCACGGCGTGGCAATGGCAGCTCACCGGCCGCCTCGACCCGACCGTGGACGTCCCGGTCTACGACATCGACGGCTTCGACCAGCCCGCGTCCGCCGTCGCCGACCTGCACCGGCGCGGCCGCAAGGTCATCTGCTACCTCTCCACCGGCGCCTGGGAGGACTTCCGCCCCGACGCGTCCCGCTTCCCGGCCTCCGTGCTGGGCAAGGGCAACGGCTGGGAGGGCGAGCGCTGGCTCGACATCCGCCGCACCGACGTACTGGAGCCGCTGATGGCGGCCCGCATCGACATGTGCCGCGACAAGGGCTTCGACGCCGTCGAACCGGACAACATGGACGGCTACGCCAACGACACCGGCTTCCCCCTGACCGCCGCCGACCAGCTCGCCTACAACCGGCTCATCGCCCGGCTCGCCCATGAGCGAGGCCTGTCCGTGGCGCTGAAGAACGACCTGGACCAGATTCCGGAGCTGGTCGGCGACTTCGACTTCGCCGTCAACGAGCAGTGCGCCCAGTACGACGAGTGCGACGCGCTGAAACCGTTCCTCGACGCGGGGAAGGCCGTCCTCCACGTCGAGTACGAGCTGCCGGCCAAGGCGTTCTGCCCCTTGGCGCGGAGCACGGGCATGAGCTCGATGCAGAAGAAGTACGACCTGGGGGCCTGGCGCAAACCCTGCTGACCCGGGCGGCCCCGCGGCCCGGCCCCGCCGGTCGCCTGGCGGCCTGTCGGCCCGGCCCCGTCGGCGTTCGGCCTGCCTGCCTGGCGGCCTGTCGGCGGCCGGCGTGCCCGGAGGCCTTGCCGGCCTCTCGGCGTCCGGTCCTCAGCCCAGCGTCAGCACCACCAGCGCGGCGGTCGCCGCCGTCTCCGCGACCGCCCCGAACACATCGCCCGTCACCCCGCCGAACCGGCGCACGCACCGGCGCAGCAGCATCTCCGCCGCGCCCAGGGCGACCAGCGCGCCCCCCGCATGCCCCAAGGCGCCGTACGCCGCCGAGGGCGCCCCCACCAGCGCCCCGGCGCCCGCGCACCCGGCCACCACCAGCGCGCCCGCCAGCAGCGCGCCCCGCACCGGCACGGTGCCCGCCACGACCGCGCCCAGCCCCTCGGGGCGGGCCGCCGGGACGCCGGTCCGGGACGCCAGGGTGAGCGCCAGGCGCGCGACGGCGCCCGACAGGACGGCCGCGGCCGCTCCGCGCGCCCACCCCTGCCCGTACAGCTCGTACAGCGCCGCCACCTGGGCCAGCAGCACCAGCAGCAGGGTCACCACGCCGAACGGCCCGATGTCGGAGCGCTTCATGATCCGCAGCGCGTCCTCGGCGGGCTTGCCGCTGCCGAGCCCGTCGGCCGTGTCCGCCAGCCCGTCCAGGTGCAGGCCCCGCGTGAGCACGGCGGGCACGGCCGCCGAGGCGACGGCGGCGAGCAGCGGACCGGCCCCGAGCAGCAGGAGCAGCACCCCGGCGGCCGCCGCGCACCCGCCCACGACGAGCCCGGCGACCGGCGCGCAGAGCATCCCGGTGCGGGCCGCTTCCCGGTCCCAGCGCGCCACGCGCGCGGGCAGGACGGTGAGCGTGCCGAAGGCGAAGCGCAGGCCGTGGAGGCGGGGGAGCGGGTCGGTGGTCGTCACGGCGCGCACACTAGCGCCTGCCCCGCGCCCGAGAGATGGATAGATTTCGGCATATCGCCTCATCCGGCATGATTCCGATCGGGGGTGGCATGGGTCACTGGTTCACCCGCAACATCGTGGAGCCCGGCAAGCTCCCCCTGCTGCTGGCGCTGACGTCGTTCGTGCTGACCTTCCTCGTCACCCGGACCGTCACCCGGCTCATCCGGGCGGGCCGGGGCCCGTTCCGGAACATCACCACCGGCGGCGTCCACATCCACCACGTGGTGCCGGGCGTCGTGCTCACCCTGATCGGCGGATTCGGCGCGATCGGGGCGCGGGGCCACACCGCGGCCGCCGTCTGCGCGCTGGTGTTCGGCGTCGGGGCGGGGCTGGTCCTGGACGAGTTCGCGCTGATCCTCCACCTCGCGGACGTGTACTGGACCGAGCAGGGCCGCCGGAGCGTGGAGGCGGTGGTGCTCACCACGGCGCTGGTCGCCCTGGTACTGGCCGGATCGTCACCCCTGGGCGTGGACGCGCTGACGCCGGACGAGCGGCAGGACCGGGTGAACGTGCTGGCCACCGTCGGGACGAACCTGCTCTTCGTCCTCGTCACGCTGCTGAAGGGCAAGCTGCGCATGGCGGTCGTCGGGGTGCTGGTGCCGTTCGTCGCGGTGGTCGGCGCGCTGCGGCTGGCCCGGCCCGGCTCGCCGTGGGCGCGGCGCGTGTACCGGCGCAGGCCGCGCACCCGCGCCAGGGCGGTCCGCCGCGCCGACCGCCACGACCGGCGCTGGGCGCGGCTCGGCCGCCGCTTCCAGGAGCTGATCGGCGGCGCCCCCGACCCCGTACCGCCTCAGCCCGCGCCGCCGGACGCCCCCGGCCCCGACGACCCGCCCGGCACCGGCACGCCGCACGGCCCCGTACCCCCGGCGCCTCCGGCCCCCGAGGGCAGGCCCGGCACCGGTACTCCGCCCGGCCCCGACGACCCGCCCGGCACTGGCACGCCGCACGGCCCCGTACCCCCGGCGCCTCCGGCCCCCGAGGGTAGGCCCGGCACCGGTACTCCGCCCGGCCCCGACGACCCGCCCGGCACCGGTACGCCGTCCGGACCGGGGCGTCCCTGAGCCCCGGGCAGCCGCCCGCGCCACCGCGCCACCCCGTACGCGGCCACCGCCGCCGCCAGGGCCGCCAGGTGCTCCTTGCCCGCCAGGTTGGGCTTGACCACCACCTCGACCACCATGGCGGCGATCACCAGCCACCCCGTCAGCCACGCCCGGTACCGCCAGCACACGAACACCGCCAGCCCCACCACGGCCGCCGACGGGCCCGTGTCCACGACCCGCGCGTCCGACGCCGGCAACCCCAGCAGCGGGACGTCCGGGCCCAGGGCGACGCCGAGGCGCGCGTACATCGTCCCGGCCAGCGTCGACACGTACGCGCCGACCAGCGTCCGCGTCCGGCCCAGGCAGATCTCCGCGATGCCGAACACGACCAGGATCTGCGCCAGCGCGCCCCACACGGGCAGGTCCAGCGCCGGTACGAACAGCGACAGCGGCGTCCGCAGCAGCGCCACCCACAGCGGCTCCCCGGCCCGCACCGACCCGACGGCCTGCACCGGCCCGTACCCCCACGGCTGGTTCTGGACCAGCTGGAACAGGGCCGTCAGGCACACCGCCCCCAGGGTCAGCGGCACCGCCCGCCACCGGCGCGCGGCCGGCGCCGCCCGCACCGTGCCGAACAGCGGCCCCCACTCGCGGCGCGCGAACGCCCGTACTGCCGGTCCGGCGGTCAACCGAATCCCCCCTGAGAACGCGAAAAGGCATGAGACGCGAGCGGACCGGGCCGCCGCGTGCCATGCCTCACCGCACACCGGCGCGGCCACCCCCGGCACACGGGGGCGACCGCACCGGTGGCGGGCGTCAGTCCGTACCGTCCTCCCCGGACACGTCGTGCGGCAGCGGCTGGTCGGGCCGCACCGGCAGCTCCGCGGCGAGTGCCGCCGCGGCCTGGACGAGGGGGAGGGCGAGCAGCGCCCCGGTTCCTTCGCCCACTGTGACGCCGTGGTCCAGCAGCGGGTTGAGCGCCATCCGGTCGAGCGCCTTCGCCTGCGCGGGCTCCCCGCTGACCTGCCCGGCCAGCCACCAGTCGGGCGCCCGGAACGCGGCCCGCTGCGCCACCAGCGCGCACGCCGCCGATACGACACCGTCCAGGATGACCGGCATCCGCCGCACCGCCGCCTGGAGCAGGAACCCGGTCATCGCCGCGATGTCCGCGCCGCCCACCGTCGCCAGCAGCTCCAGCTGGTCGCCCAGCACCGGCCGCGCCCGGCGCAGCGCGTCACGGACCGCCGCGCACTTGCGCATCCACGCCAGGTCGTCGATGCCCGCGCCGCCCCGGCCGGTCACCACCGACGCGTCCGTCCCGCACAGCGCGGCGACCAGCGTGGCCGCGACCGTCGTGCCGCCGACGCTCAGATCGCCCAGCACCACCAGGTCGGTGCCCGAGTCGGCCTCCTCGTCCGCGACGGCCATGCCGAGCCGTACGGCCCGCTCGGCCTCGTCCGCCGTGAGGGCGTCCTCGATGTCGATCCGCCCGCTGCCGCGCCGCACCCGGTGCCGTACGACGTCCTCGGGCAGCAGCTCCGGGTCGCAGTCCAGGCCCGCGTCCACGATCCGCACCGGCACCCCGGCGCGCCGCGCCAGCACGGCGACCGGGCTGGCCCCGTCCAGGACACCCCGTACGAGCGCGTGCGCACCGCCGGCCGGACGGCCCGACACATCGAGCGCCGCCACCCCGTGGTCCCCGGCGAACAGCACGGCCTTCGGCCGCTCCACCGGCCGTACGGGCACGGCGCCCTGCGCGGCGGCCAGCCACTCCCCGAGCTCGTCCAGGCGGCCGAGCGCGCCCGGCGGCACCGCCAGCCGCTCCCGGCGTTCCTCGGCGTCCCGGCGGACGCCGCTGTCCGGACGCTCGATCAGTTCGGAGAAGTCGTCGAGATTCAGCCTGCTCATTCGCGGAACAGTACCGGGCCGACAAGACGATCAGCCGCGCAGCACGAGAACCTGCCCCGACACCGCGAGCAACACCTGCTCGCACTCGTCCGCGAAGGCCGCGTTCAGCCGCCCGAGCTCGTCCCGGAAGCGCCGCCCGGCCGCCGTCGCGGGCACCACGCCGGAGCCCGTCTCGTTGGTCACGGCGACGACCGTGCGGGTCGTGGCGCGGACGGCGGCGACCAGCTCGGCGACCCGCTCGCGCAGGGCCTTCTCACCCGTACGGGCCCAGGTGTCGTCGTCCCAGGCGCCGACCCGGTCCATCGCGTCGGTCAGCCACAGCGACAGGCAGTCCACCAGCAGCGGCGGCCCGTCGGCGGCCAGCAGCCCGGCCACCTCGCAGGTCTCCTCGGTCCGCCAGGAGGAGGGCCGCCGCTCCCGGTGCGCGCCGACGCGGGCGGCCCACTCGGCGTCGCCGTCCCGGCCGCCGCCGGTCGCCACGTACACGACGTCCGGGTACGCCTCCAGGCGCCGCTCCGCCTCCAGGGACTTGCCGGACCGGGCGCCGCCGGTGACCAGGGTGCGCCGGGGCGGCACGGGGACCTCCCGGTACGCGCCGACCGTCAGCGTCGTCCCGTCCGGTACGGCCCTGGCGCCGGCCGCGGCGAGCCGCCGGTCCAGCTCCGGGCCGGGCGGCACGTCGTGGTCCAGGTGCACGGCCAGCACGTCGGTGTCGGGCCCCACCGCTCCGGACGCCCGCAGCCGGGCCAGCGCGTCGGGGCGCGCGGTCGCGTCGAGCGCGACCAGGTCGTACGGGCGCTGCGGCGCGGCCACCCCGGCGGGGGCGCCGCCCGGCGGCAGATACAGCAGCCGGACGCCCTCCAGGGACGTCACCTCGTATCCGGTGCCGGGCGCGTCCATGGGCACGGCGCGCACGCGGTGCCCGCTGATCAGGGTGAGCTCCCGCCCGTCGGGGACCCGGCCGGCCGACGGCAGCCCGGCGGGCAGCTCGACGGGCGGCCCGTCGTGCGGGTGCGTCAGCAGCACCTGCCGTACGCCGGTGAGGGTGTGCCCGGCGCGGGCGGCGGCGAGGGCGGCGCCGGGCGTGAGGTCGAGGAGGAGCGCGCCGTCCACGAGCAGCGAGGTCGCGGCGCGCGCGTAGGGGCCGCGGGCGGTGGCGCACGCGGCGCAGGGGCAGCCGGGGCGGGGCAGGCCGGCCGGGGCTCCGGTGCCGAGCAGAGTCAGTTCCACGTACCCGATCCTCCCGCGAGCCCCGCACGACTGCGCGCCCGGCTACGCTGCGGGCAGGAACCAGCACTGGTGCGGACCCTGGGAGGGGCACATGGCGTGGACGTGGCGGTTCGAGAAGGCCGACGGCACGGAGGTGGAGCCGGCGGTGCGTCCGGAGGAGTTCACCACGCAGGGCGACGCGGAGTCGTGGATCGGCGAGACCTGGCGCGACCTCCTGGAGGGCGGCGCGGAACAGGTGTCCCTCTACGAGGACGACACCAAGATCTACGGCCCCATGCCCCTGAACGCCGAAGCCTGACCGCCTCGCCCGCTCGCGGGCGCGCCCGCTGTGCCCACCCTGCCCCGAGGTCTCGGCTTCGCCCGACCGGGGGCCGCGGCGGACACAGCGGGTGAGTCCGCAGGGCAGGACGGTCTCCGGGAGGCAGGGGGCGCAGGGGGCCTCCGGGTCACATCTCGCCGAGCGTCACCTGGGCCGTGCGCGGCTTGCCGGCGCGGAGGAAGCGGACCGGGACCTTCTGGCCCGGTTTCAGGACCGCCAGCGCCTCCAGCAGCGAGGTGATCGTCGTGATCTCGGTGTCGCCCACGCGGGTGATGATGTCGCCCACCCGCATCCCGGCCCCCTGCGCCGCCCCGCCCTCCATGACGCGCTCCACCGCGACGCCCGTCGGCCGGTAGTCGTCGTCCAGCACGGTCCGCCCCGAGATCCCCAGCGCCGCCCGCCCCGACTCGCGCACGCTCCCGAACCTCACGATCTGGTCCGCGACCGTGCGCACCATCGACACGGGGATGGCGAACCCGATCCCCGGAGCCGTCCCGCCGCCCGTCTCCGGGTCGGCGGCCGCGAGCGTCGGGATGCCGATGACCTCGCTGTTCAGATTCACCAGCGCGCCCCCGCTGTTGCCCGGGTTGATCGGCGCGGACGTCTGCACCATGTTGCCGATCGTGGCCCCCGTGCCCCCGCCGCTCCGGCTCTCGCTCACCGTGCGGCCGATCGCCGACACGATGCCCTGCGTGACGCTGCCGGACAGCCCCAGGGGCGACCCCATGGCGAGGACGATCTGCCCCACCTCCACCTTCGCCGAGTCGCCGAACCGCGCCGGGCGCACCCCGTCGGGCAGCGGGCCGTCCAGTTTGATCACGGCGAGGTCCTGCTCCGGGTAGCTGGAGATCAGCCGCGCCGCGAGCGGCTGCTCCCGCGTGGCCACCGTGACGCGGAAGCTCCGGGCGGAGCCGACGACATGGGCGTTCGTCACGATGTGGCCCTCCGCGTCGTACACGACTCCGGAGCCCAGGCTGTCGCCCGCCTCGATGGTGACGACCGACGGCAGCACGTTCTTGATGACGGCCTGGTACTCGCTCTGCAGGTCGCCCGGCTGGCGCGGCGCGGGCGCCGGTGCCTGCGCCCGCGCCGTACCGGACGCCCGCGGACCGGCCGCGGCGGGTCCGGCGGGCGGCAGCGCCGTGGTGCATCCGGCCAGCAGGGCCGCCGCGCCCACCGCGGCGACGAGGGGCAGCGACAGCGCACGCACACGCGACAGGAGGGCATCCATGTCCGGAGTATCCCTTTTGCGGCGCTGTTCCTGCCCCCGCAGCGCACCCGATCAGGGGGCCCGGCCCCTTGGACCGCGCCTCCCCGGAGCGGCCGCCCTGCCTGAGCCCCGCCGTCTGGACCGCGCCTCCCCGGAGCGGCCCCGCAGGCCTGGCCCCGCCTCGCCGGAACCCCGCTACCCCGTCGCCAGGAACTGCGTCGCCGCCAGCTCCGCGTACAGCGGATCGCCCGCCACCAGCTCCGCGTGGGTGCCCACCGCCCGCACCCGCCCGGCGTCCATCACCACGATCCGGTCGGCCAGCGTCACCGTCGACAGCCGGTGCGCCACCACCAGCACGGTCACCTCCCGCGCCACCTCCGCGACGACGTCCCGCAGCGCCAGCTCGTTCACCGCGTCCAGCTGCGACGTCGCCTCGTCCAGAAGCAGCAGCCGGGGCTTGCGCAGCAGCGCCCGCGCGACGGCGACCCGCTGCCGCTCCCCGCCGGACAGCTTCGAGCCGCGGTGCCCCACGACCGTGTCCAGCCCCTCCGGCAGCCGCTCCACCAGCGCGTCCAGACGGGCCCGTACGAGCACCTCGCGGATCTCCTCGTCCGTCGCCTCGGGCGCCGCGAAGACCAGGTTCTCGCGGAGCGTGCCCGCCAGCACCGGAGCGTCCTGCTCCACGTACCCGATGGCGCCCCGCAGCGCGGCGACCGGCCAGTCCCGCACGTCCCTGCCGTCGACCAGGACCCGGCCGCCGGTCGCCTCGTAGAACCGCTCGACCAGCCCGAACACCGTCGTCTTGCCCGCGCCCGACGGCCCGACGAACGCGGTCATCCCCGGCCCCGGCACCTCGAACGACACCCCGTGGTGCACCTCCGGCAGGTCGTCGCGGTACCGGAAGCGCACGTCCTCGAAGACCACCGAGGCCGGCCCCCGCCCGGCCGGCCCGTCACCGGCCCCCGCCGTACGCCCCGGCTCCTCGGCCTCCAGCCGCTCCGCCTCCTCGATGCGGGCGATCGCCGCCGACCCGACCTGGTACTGCGTCGCCGCCTCGACCAGCTCCGATATCGGCTCGATCAGATAGAACAGGTACAGCAGGAAGGCGATCAGCTCCGCCACGGTGATCGCACCCGAGGCCACCCGCGCCCCGCCGATGCCCAGGACCGCCAGGAACGACACCTGCACCGCCAGCCCCACCGACGAACCGGCCAGCGCCTGCCACTTCGCGGCCTTCACCCCGTGCCGCCACGCGTCCCGCGCCGCCGCCTCCACGACGGCCGTCTCCCGCTCCTCGGCGCCCGACGCCTTCACCGTGCGGAACGCGCCGAACGCCCGCTCCAGACGGCTGGAGATCTCACCGACCGCCTCCTGCGAACGCCGCGTCGCCTCCGCGATCCGCGGCATGGCCAGCGCGAACGCCCCGCCGATCAGCACGATCACGCCCAGCGTCACCCCGAGCAGCACGGCGTCCATCAGCAGCATCATCGCGAGCGCCGCGAAGAACCCCAGCGCACCGGTCACCGCCGACACCACCGACCGGGTCGTCACCGCCCGCAGCAGCGTCGTGTCCGACGTGATCCGCGACATCAGGTCGCCCGGCTGCGTCCGCTCCACCTCGGCGAGCCGCAGTCGCAGCAGCCGCCCGATCAGCGACCGGCGGGCGGCGAGCACCACCGACTCGGCGGTCCGCTCCAGCACGTACGAGCCGGTCGCCTGGACCGCCGCCCCGGCGACCACCAGCACGGTCAGCCCCAGCAGGACGCCCGTGATCGACTCGTCCCGCCCGAGCCGCTCCACCAGCGCCTTCGCGGCGAGCGGCTGAGCCAGCCCGGCCACGGTGCCGATCAGCGCCAGCAGCGTGCCGAGGGCGACGACCGCGCGGTGCGGCCGGAAGTGCCGGTACAGGGCCCGCCAGGTCTCGCGGGCGGGCAGCCGGGGCGTCGAGGCCCCCTTCTCCGAAACGATCTCACCACTGCTCACACCGGCAAGGACGCGAAAACCCCGCCCGCACCTGCCTCATGGGCGGTACGGGCGGGGTCCACGCGCACGGGTGCCGTCTCCGGTGCGCCCCGCTCAGCCCCGCACTCCGCACAGGTGCAGCAGCGACGCCACCCTGCGGTACGGGTCGGTGCGCCCCGCGCGGTCCTCCGCGGCCAGCAGCCGGTCCAGCTCCTGCGCCGCCGGCAGGCCCTCGTCCTTGGGCACCGTGTCGGTGAAGACCCGCACGCCGTACCAGGCCTGCAGCGGCGCCGCGATCCCGGCGAGCGTCGCCGTCAGCGTGTCGAGCCGGTCGGCGCGCATCGGCACGCCCAGCTCGCTCGCGCAGGTGTCCGCGTCGAACGCGGCGAGCGCGCCCGCCCAGTCCCCGGCCAGCCCCGGCCGCATGGCCAGCGCGTCCGCGTTCCGTACGACCAGGGACAGCAGCCCGCCGGGGGCGAGCATCCGGGCGAGCCCGGCCAGCATGGCGTCGGGCTCGTCCACGTACATCAGGACGCCGTGGCACAGCACGACGTCGAAGCTGCCGGGCGTGAAGTGCACACCGGTCTCCCGGCCGTCGCCCTCGATCAGCCGGAACCGCTCGCGGATGCCGGCCGGCTCCCCGGCCAGCGCCTCGCGGGCGACCCTCAGCATCTCCGGGTCGGACTCCAGGCCGGTCACCGTGTGCCCGGCCCGGGCCAGCCGCAGGGCCTGCGTGCCCTGGCCCATGCCGACGTCGAGTATCCGCAGCCGCTGACCCACCGGGTAGCGGGCGGCTATCTGCTCGTCCAGCTGCCGCGCGATCAGCTCCTGGCGGACCGTGTCACGCAGTCCGCCGAGCCCGCCCAGCCATTCCGCCGCCGTGCCTCCGCATCCGGAGACCGCGGTGCTCAGGGCCGCTCTCCCCGTTTGACCTGCGGCTTCGGCAGCCGCAGGCGGCGCATCTGGAGCGAGCGCATCAGGGCGTACGCCACGGCGCCGCGCTTCGGCTCGTCCGGGAAGCGCTGCTTCAGCTGCTTCTTCAGGCGGATCGCAAGACCGATCGAGTCCACGATGATCAGCACGATCACGCCCAGCCACAGCATCGTGGCGATGGCCTGCATGTTGCCGACCTGGATCACCGACAGGACCAGGATCACCAGCGCCAGCGGCAGGAACATCTCGGCGACGAAGAACCGCGAGTCGACGAAGTCCCGCACGAAGCGGCGGACCGGCCCCCGGTCGCGGGCGGGCAGGAAGCGCTCGTCGCCCGAGGCCAGCGCCTCGCGCTGACGGGCCAGGTCGGCACGCCGGGCCTCGCGCTGGCGGCGCATCGCCTCCTTGCGGTCGAGCGGTGGCGTCACCGCGCGGCGGCGCTGGGACTGGGCCTCGCTCCGCTTCGGGGTCGGGCGGCCCTTCGGGGCCTGCGGGTCGCGGGGCTGCTTGGAGAGGTCCGCCGTCACCTTGCCGGTGGGGGCCTTCTCATCCTTCGAACGGCTACGGAACACAAAGCCCAAGGGTACGGGGTGCCGCGCATGGACCCCACCCCGGCGGGGAACGATCCGGCAACGGCCCGCGTCCCCATCGGCAGGCCCCGACGGTCGCCCCGACGTCCTTCTACTCCCTGCGCCGGAGAAGAGGACGCCGCCAGTCGTCCTTGGGGAGGAGCGCAACAGCGCTCGAACAGTGCGGTAATGGAAGCAGGGCCCGTACTGTGGGTTCTGTCGGAGTGCTGCAGCCGAGTCGGTTCAGAAGGGGGCGCGCGAAGCCCATGAGCGGTGTCATGAAGCGTATGGGGATGATCTTCCGCGCGAAGGCGAACAAGGCCCTGGACCGGGCCGAGGACCCGCGCGAGACCCTCGATTACTCGTACCAGAAGCAGCTGGAGCTGCTCCAGAAGGTCCGGCGCGGCGTGGCCGACGTGGCGACCTCCCGCAAGCGCCTCGAACTCCAGCTGAACCAGCTGCAGAACCAGTCCGCCAAGCTGGAGGACCAGGGCCGCAAGGCGCTGGCGCTCGGCCGCGAGGACCTCGCCCGCGAGGCGTTGTCCCGGCGCGCGGCGCTCCAGCAGCAGGTGACCGACCTGGAGACGCAGCACCAGACGCTCCAGGGCGAGGAGGAGAAGCTGACCCTCGCCGCGCAGCGCCTCCAGGCCAAGGTGGACGCCTTCCGCACGAAGAAGGAGACCATCAAGGCCACGTACACCGCCGCGCAGGCGCAGACCCGCATCGCCGAGTCGTTCTCCGGCATCTCGGAGGAGATGAGCGACGTGGGCGTGGCCATCCAGCGCGCCGAGGACAAGACGGCGCAGCTCCAGGCCCGCGCCGGCGCCATCGACGAGCTGCTCGCCTCCGGCGCCCTCGACGACCAGTCGGGCCTCGCCAAGGACGACATCCAGGCCGAGCTGGACCGCCTGTCGGGCGGTACGGACGTGGAGCTGGAGCTGCAGCGCATGAAGGCCGAGCTGGCCGGCGGCACGACCCCGCAGCAGGCCATCGAGGGCGGCGACGGCACCCAGCAGGGCCAGGCGCAGGGGCAGACCCGGCCCCGGTTCGACAAGAGCTGAGACCCGGCGAGGGCCGACCGGCCGGGCCCGCCGGGCCCCGGCCGGCCCGACGCGGGCCTCCGATCCGAGACCGAAGGACGGCGCGACATGATCGTACGGATCATGGGGGAGGGCCAGGTCAGCCTGGCCGACGGGCACTTCGCCGAGCTGGACGAGCTGGACGACGAGCTGCTCGCGGAGATGGAGACCGGTGACGAGGCCGGCTTCCGCCGGACCCTGCACGCCCTGCTGGACCGGGTCCGCGAGCTGGGGGAGCCGCTCCCCGACGACTCGCTGGAGCCGTCCGAGCTGATCCTCCCCTCCCCGGACGCCACCCTGGACGACGTGCGCGCCCTGCTCTCCGACGACGGCCTGATCCCGCCGGTGTAGCGGGTACGGCGCCGATCCGGACGCACGGGCGCAGGCGCCGGCCCGGAGCCCTCGGGCGCGGCGGCACGGCCCCCTTCCACCGTGCCCTCCCGCCGGTCCGGCGCCGATCCGGCCGTCCAGCCGCGCATCCGGCACACCCCCTGGCACGTCGCCCCTTCGCGGGCGGCGCACCCCCGCACCCCGCCGCCGCTCCCTCGGCGCGCCCCCGCACGTCCGTGCCCTCGCACGTCCGTGCCCCGCCGTCCACCCGCGGGTGGCGGCCGGCGGGGAGGCTCCGCCGCCGGGGCTACCCTCTCGGTGTGCCGGCCCAAGGAAACGCCCTCACCCGCTGCCGCGACTGGCTCCGCGCGCACCCGCTCGCCTGCGACGCCCTCCTGGCCGCGGCTGTCCTCGGGGCGATGGTCCTCGGCTCCTTCGCCGACCCGCACGGCAACGGCACCGGCCCCACCTTCGGCACCCGCTCGCCCCGCCCGGCCGGTGTCGTCCTGATGGTGGCGGGCGCCGCCGCCCTGGTGGCCCGGCGCCGCGCGCCCAAGGCGGTGCTCGCCTGCACGGCCGCCGCGACGGTCGCCGAGTTCGTGGCCGGCGACCCGCCCGCGCCCGTCGCGATGAGCGCCGTCGTCGCCCTGTACACGGTGGCCTCCCGCACCGACCGGCCCACCACCTGGCGGGTCGGCCTCGCCACCATGACCGTCCTGACGGCCGCCGCGATGTCCTTCGGCTCCTCCCCCTGGTACAGCCAGCAGAACCTGGGCGTCTTCGCCTGGACCGGCATGGCAGCGGCGGCGGGCGACGCGGTCCGCAGCCGCCGCGCGTTCGTGGACGCCATACGGGAGCGCGCCGAACGCGCCGAACGCACCCGCGAGGAGGAGGCCCGCCGCCGGGTCGCCGAGGAGCGCCTGCGCATCGCCCGTGACCTGCACGACGTCGTCGCCCACCACATCGCCCTGGTGAACGTCCAGGCCGGGGTCGCCGCCCATGTCATGGACCGCCGCCCCGACCAGGCGAAGGAGGCCCTCGCGCACGTCCGGGACGCCAGCCGCTCCGCGCTGGACGAGCTGCGCGCCACGGTCGGGCTGCTGCGCCAGTCCGGCGACCCGGAGGCCCCCACGGAGCCCGCGCCGGGCCTGGGCGTCCTGGACGACCTGCTGGAGACCTTCCGCAAGGCCGGCCTGCCCGTGCGCCTGGCCCGCACCGACCAGGACACGCGCCTTCCGGCGGCCGTCGACCTCGCCGCGTACAGGATCGTCCAGGAGGCCCTCACCAACGTCCGCAAGCACGCCGGCCCGGCCGCGACCGCCGAGGTGAGCGTCCTGCGGGTCGGCCCGACCATCGAGATCACCGTCCTCGACGACGGCGGCACCCCCGCCGCCCGCGTCAAGGCACCCGCCGAGCCGCCCCCCGAACGGTCCGGCGGACACGGCCTGCTCGGCATGCGCGAGCGGGTCGCGGCCCTCGGCGGCGCCCTGTCCACCGGCCCCCGCTACGGGGGCGGCTTCCGCGTACAGGCGATACTTCCCCTCACCGCACGCTCCGGGGAGGACCTGGTCCCATGACGACGAACGAGCCGATCAAGGTGCTGCTCGCCGACGACCAGGCCCTGCTGCGCAGCGCGTTCCGGGTGCTGGTCGAGTCGGAGCCGGACATGCGGGTCGTCGGGGAGGCGTCCGACGGCGCCGAGGCGGTCGCCCTGACCCGCGCCACCTCGCCCGACGTGGTGCTGATGGACATCCGCATGCCCGGTACGGACGGGCTCGCCGCGACCCGCGAGATCTCCGCCGACCCGGCGCTCGCCCACGTCCACGTGGTGATGCTGACGACGTTCGAGGTCGACGAGTACGTCGTGCGGTCGCTGCGCGCCGGGGCCTGCGGCTTCCTCGGCAAGGGCGCAGAACCGGACGAGCTGCTCAGCGCCATCCGGGTCGCCGCCGCCGGTGACGCCCTGCTGTCGCCCGCCGCCACCAAGGGCCTGATCGCCAGGTTCCTCGCGCAGGGCCCGCCGGGGCCGTACGACCTGACGGCGGACGCGGACGGAGACGGCGCCGCCGCCGGCGGCGGGCGCCCCGGCGGGCCGGGCGGGCACGCCGAGCGGCTCGCGGGGCTGACGGGCCGCGAGCGGGAGGTCCTCGGGCTGGTGGCCGCCGGGCTGTCCAACGACGAGATCGCCGGGCGCCTCGCGGTGAGCCCGCTGACGGTCAAGACCCATGTGAACCGGGCCATGGCGAAGCTCGGCGCCCGCGACCGCGCCCAGCTGGTCGTCTTCGCGTACGAGTCGGGGCTGGTACGCCCGAGGGTGGACTGAGGGGCCCTCCGGCGTACTCCGAACGTGGTAGCGGGCGGCGCGAGGAATGGACCTGGGGGCGAGGGAACCACCCTCCCCGATGGCGGATGGTGTGAGGGTCCGTACGCCCGACCCTCCCGACCCCTGCCCGATCCGCCTCCCGCCCCGCCGCACCGGCGGCGGCCGCGGGCGGTCCGGGCGGCCACGCCGCGCCACATCCGGAAGAGAGACCCACGACGCCATGTCCTGGCTGTCCAGATTCAGCCTCGCCCAGCGGGCCCTCATCGGCCTGATGTCGATCGTCGCGCTCGTCTTCGGCACGATCGCGATACCCCAGCTCAAGCAGCAGCTCCTGCCGTCCATCGAACTGCCCATGGTCTCGGTCCTCGCGCCGTACCAGGGCGCCTCGCCCGACGTGGTCGAGAAGCAGGTCGTCGAACCCCTGGAGAGCTCCCTCGAAGCCGTCGACGGCATCAAGGGCGTCACCTCGACGGCCAGCGAGGGCAACGCCCTGATCATGGCCACCTTCGACTACGGCGACGAGTCGACCAAGCAGCTCGTCGCCGATGTCCAGCAGGCGGTCAACCGCGCCCGCGCCCTGCTGCCCGACGGTGTGGACCCGCAGGTCGTCGCCGGCTCCACCGACGACATCCCGACCGTCGTCCTCGCCGCGTCGTCGACGGCCAAGGACCAGCAGGCCCTCGCCGACCTGCTGGAGCGGACCGTCGTGCCCGCCCTGGAGGAGATCGAGGGCGTCGGCCAGGTCTCCGTCAGCGGCGTCCAGGACCTCCAGGTCTCCGTCACGCCCGACGACCGGAAGCTCGCCGCAGCGGGCCTGACGACCGTCCAGCTCGCGGACGCCCTCCGGTCGGGCGGCGCCACCGTCCCGGCCGGTTCGTTCGCCGAGGCCGGCGAGAGCCGCACCGTGCAGGTCGGCGGCGGCTTCACCACCCTGAAGCAGATCGAGGACCTGCGCATCCCGCCGGCGCAGCCCGGCAAGGGCGGGGCGGTCCGCCTCGGCGACATCGCCACCGTGAAGCAGGAGGAGTCCGCCCGTACCTCCCTGACCCGGACGAACGGCAGGCCCAGCCTCGCCGTGATGGCGACGATGGACCAGGACGGCAGCGCCGTCGCCATCTCCGACGCCGTCGCCGAGAAGCTGCCCGACCTGCGGAAGGACCTGGGCGAGGGCGCCGAGCTGACCGTCGTGTCCGACCAGGGCCCGGCAGTCGCCAAGTCGATCTCCGGCCTCACCACGGAGGGCGCGCTCGGCCTGGTCTTCGCGGTCCTCGTCATCCTCGTGTTCCTGGCGTCGATCCGCTCGACCCTGGTCACGGCGGTGTCGATCCCGCTGTCCGTCGTCCTCGCGCTGCTCGTGCTGTGGAGCCGCGACCTGTCGCTGAACATGCTGACGCTCGGCGCGCTCACCATCGCCATCGGCCGGGTCGTCGACGACTCGATCGTCGTGCTGGAGAACATCAAGCGGCACCTCGGCTACGGCGAGGAGCGCCGGCCCGCGATCCTGACGGCCGTGCGCGAGGTGGCCGGCGCGGTGACCTCGTCGACGCTGACCACCGTCGCCGTCTTCCTCCCCATCGGCCTGGTCGGCGGCATGGTGGGCGAGCTGTTCGGCTCGTTCTCGCTGACCGTGACGGCCGCGCTGCTGGCGTCCCTGCTGGTGTCGCTGACGGTCGTGCCGGTCCTGTCGTACTGGTTCCTGCGCGCCCCCAAGGGCACGTCGGCCGACCCGGACGAGGCGCGCCGCGCCGCCGAGGAGAAGGAGGCCCGCAGCCGCCTGCAGCGGATGTACGTGCCGGTGCTGCGCTTCGCGACGCGCCGCCGCCTCACCAGCCTGGGCATCGCCGTCGTGGTGCTGCTCGGCACCTTCGGGATGGCGCCGCTGCTGAAGACGAACTTCTTCGACCAGGGCGAGCAGACCGTCCTGTCGGTCAAGCAGAAGCTGCCGGCGGGCACCAGCCTGGACGCGATGGACGCGGCCGCGAAGAAGGTCGAGAAGGTCCTCGCGTCGGCCGAGGGCGTCGAGGACTACCAGGTGACGGTCGGCTCGTCCGGCTTCATGGCCGCGTTCGGCGGCGGTACGGGCGCCAACCAGGCGTCGTACCAGGTGAAGCTGGCGGAGTCGGCGTCGTCCGAGGAGGTCCGGGACCGGATCGACGAGGAGCTGGGCCGGCTCGAGGGCATCGGCGACACGACGATCGCCGCCGGCGACGGCTTCGGCAACCAGGATCTGAGCGTCGTGGTCAAGGCGGCCGACGCCAAGACCCTGCGCGAGGCCGCGGAGGCCGTACGGGCGGAGGTGGCCGAGCTGAAGGACGTCACCGACGTGCAGAGCGACCTCGCCCAGTCGGTGCCGCGCGTGTCCGTGCGGGCCACCGCGAAGGCGGCCGACGCCGGGTTCGGCGACGCGGCGCTCGGCATGGCCGTCGCCCAGGCGGTGCGCGGCACCCCGGCCGGCAAGGCGGTCCTGGACGACACCGAGCGGGACGTCGTCATCACCTCCGCCAGGCCCGCCCGCACCCTCGCGGAGCTGCGGGCGCTGCCGCTCGGCCCGGTGAGGCTCGGCGACATCGCGGATGTGAGGCTGGTCCCCGGACCGGTCTCGATGACCCGCATCGACGGCTCGCGGGCCGCGACGATCACGGCGAGGCCGACCGGCGACAACACGGGCGCCGTCAGCGTCGAACTCCAGAAGAAGATCGACGCCCTGGATCTGCCGGACGGCGCGACCGCGTCCATCGGCGGTGTCTCGGAGGACCAGCAGGAGGCGTTCGCCAACCTGGGCCTGGCCATGCTCGCGGCCATCGCGATCGTGTTCATGCTGCTGGTGGCGACGTTCCGCAGCCTGGTCCAGCCGCTGATCCTGCTGGTGTCGGTGCCGTTCGCGGCGACGGGCGCGATCGGCCTGCTGGTCGCCACGGACACGGCGATGGGCGTCCCGGCGATGATCGGCCTGCTGATGCTGATCGGCATCGTGGTCACCAACGCGATCGTGCTGATCGACCTGATCAACCAGTACCGGGCGCAGGGCCTCGGCGTGGTCGAGGCGGTCGTCGAGGGCGGCCGCCACCGGCTCCGCCCGATCCTGATGACCGCGCTGGCCACGATCTTCGCCCTGGTCCCGATGGCGCTGGGCATCACCGGCGAGGGCGGCTTCATCGCCCAGCCGCTGGCGGTCGTGGTGATCGGCGGCCTGATCACCTCGACGCTCCTGACGCTGCTCCTGGTGCCGACGCTCTACGCGATGGTCGAGCTCCGCAAGGAACGCCGCGCGGCGAAGCGTGCGGCGAAGCGCGGCACGGCCACCCCGGAGGCCGGTACGGAGGAGGGCGCCGACTCCCTGGCCGCCGCCACCCGCTGACACCACCCCGCTGCGGGCCCCGCCCCCAACCCGGCGGGGCCCGCGGCGGCCCCCGAGCCTGCTGCGGATACCCGGCCGGTACCGCTACGGGCACCCGGCCGGTCTTGCTGTGGGCAATCGTTCCGCAGGGCGGAACGGGTGGGCACCGCCCATGACGGGCGGCGCCCGCAACCCGTACCCGCGCCCCGCGCACCCGGCACCGCCGGGACCCCCCGGCTCCGGGTCCGTACAAGAAACCCCCGCGCACGCGGAAACGCCAAGAGGGGCGCCCCCCCCACCAGGGGGCGCCCCTCGGGCATGCGCGCGGCGCGGCGGTTACGGCAGCGCCAGCATCCGCTCGAGCGCCAGCTTGGCGAAGTGCTCGGTCTCGGCGTCCACCTGGATCCGGTTCACCAGGTTGCCCTCGGCCAGCGACTCCAGCGCCCACACCAGATGCGGCAGGTCGATCCGGTTCATCGTGGAGCAGAAGCACACGGTCCGGTCGAGGAAGACGATCTCCTTGCCCTCGTCGGCGAAACGATTCGCCAGTCGCCGCACCAGGTTCAGCTCCGTACCGATGGCCCACTTCGACCCGGCGGGCGCCGCCTCCAGGGTCTTGATGATGTACTCCGTGGAGCCCACGTAGTCCGCCGCGGCGACGACCTCGTGCCGGCACTCGGGGTGCACCAGCACATTGACGCCCGGGATGCGCTCGCGGACCTCGTTGACCGAGTCCAGCGAGAACCGGCCGTGCACGGAGCAGTGCCCGCGCCACAGGATCATCTTCGCGCCGCGCAGCTCCTCGGCGGTGAGCCCGCCGTTCGGCTTGTGCGGGTTGTAGACGACGCAGTTCTCCAGGGACATGCCCATGTCGCGCACGGCCGTGTTGCGCCCGAGGTGCTGGTCGGGCAGGAACAGGACCTTCTCGCCCTGCTCGAAGGCCCAGTCGAGGGCGCGCCGGGCGTTGGACGAGGTGCAGATGGTGCCGCCGTGCCGGCCCGTGAACGCCTTGATGTCGGCCGAGGAGTTCATGTACGAGACCGGGACGGTGACGTCCGCGATCCCCGCCTCGGTGAGGACGTCCCAGCACTCGGCGACCTGCTCGGCGGTGGCCATGTCGGCCATCGAGCAGCCGGCGGCCAGGTCGGGCAGGACCACCTTCTGGTCGTCGCCGGTCAGGATGTCCGCCGACTCGGCCATGAAGTGCACACCGCAGAAGACGATGTACTCCGCCTCGGGCCGGGCGGCCGCGTCCCGGGCGAGCTTGAAGGAGTCGCCCGTGACGTCCGCGAACTGGATGACCTCGTCGCGCTGGTAGTGGTGGCCGAGGACGAACACCTTGTCCCCGAGCTTCTCCTTGGCAGCGCGGGCGCGCTCCACCAGGTCCGGGTCGGACGGCGAGGGGAGGTCGCCGGGGCACTCGACGCCCCGCTCGCTCTTGGGGTCGGCCTCGCGGCCGAGCAGCAGCAGGGCGAGCGGCGTCGGCTGGACATCCAGGGGCTGGGCGGTGGTCACGTCACGCACCCTTTCTACTGAGCCTTTTCGTCTAATTGACGCTATCTATCATAACCGGCTCGCGTCACTTTGACGATGTCCATAGTGTCGATGTGACGAATTCGCGGTCCACAGGCCGGTGCTTGCGCGCGACGCGGTGTGCGAGCATGAAAGGGAAGGACCGGGCGCGGCCCGGAATGAATCGGCGACCCCGCCGGTTGCACCCGTCGGCAAGCAGTCTCCGAACAACCCGGGAGAAAAGCAGATGTCCGTATCGGACGAGAAGACCACTGTCAGTGACGGCATCATCCTGACGGACGCCGCCGCGGCGAAGGTCAAGGCCCTGCTCGACCAGGAAGGCCGCGACGACCTGGCGCTCCGTGTCGCCGTTCAGCCGGGTGGCTGCTCGGGCCTGCGCTACCAGCTCTTCTTCGACGAGCGCTCGCTCGACGGCGACGTCGTCAAGGACTTCGACGGCGTCAAGGTCGTCACCGACCGCATGAGCGCTCCGTACCTGGGCGGCGCCTCCATCGACTTCGTCGACACCATCGAGAAGCAGGGCTTCACCATCGACAACCCGAACGCCACGGGTTCCTGCGCCTGCGGCGACTCCTTCAGCTGATCCGCTGACGGCGGCGCGCCCGCCCACGCCGAAACGACGGCCCCCCGACCCCTCCCGGTCCGGGGGCCGCCGCTTTCCGCCTGCCGCGCGCCATCACGCATCTGCCGCCGCGCCCGGTCGACGCGCGCCGCCCGCCCGCGCCCCGCGCAGGCGGACGGAGGCTCACCGGCGGAGCCGTACGCCGCGCCCGGCCCCGCCGGCCGGCACCGGCGGCCCGCGCACCGCGCCGAGCCGCCGCCGTGCCGGGGCCCGCGGGCCCCGGCCCGTGCGTCACCGCACCGGCGCGCCCGGCCCCGGCAGGGGGCGGCCCGTCGCCGCGTCGACCACGGCGCGCTTCCCGACCGGCGCGTCCAGCGTCACCGTCGCCTCCACCTCCAGCGCGATCGCCACGCAGGCCCGATTCGGCCCGCCCGGGATCTCGAACAGCCGCAGCCGCACCTGCGAGTCCGTCTCGTAGACCCGCACCAGGTACGGGTTGCACACCCCGCCGCCGAACGACACCCGCAGCCGCCGGTCCTGCGGCGTGTACGGATGGACGGTCAGCTGCGACGGCTCCGCCTTCGGGTACAGCCGCTCCAGCGGCACCGCCGGGTAGCCGAACCGGTGGGGCCGCCCGTCCCGCTCGCCCTCGAACAGCCACGTCGGCACCAGCGTCGCCCCGGTGCGCCCGGACATCGGCGACAGCCCGAGCACGGCGCCGCGGATGGTCACCTGGGGCTCACCGGGCCCCTTCGGCGGCTTCGTGCCCGGCTCGCACGGACCGGACGGGTCGGCGCCGGCCCCCTGGACGCCCGCGCCCGGGTCCACGGCGCCGACGTCGTGGGCGGCCGCACCCCCGGTGCCCGCTCCGGCGGCACCCGGCACCCCGGCCTGCGGCGCGCCGGCGCCGTCCCCGTGCGGCACGGGCGTCGCGCAGCCGCCGACGCCCCTCCTCGGCCACACCGCGCCCACCGTCTGGTTCAGCTCGCGCACCGCCTGCTCCGCGCTGATCACCGGATACGCCTCACCGCGCGCGAGGTCGCGCAGCCGCCCCTCGGCGACGACCACGCCGCCACCGGGGTCCACGGTGAACTCCGGCCCCCACTCCAGGGTCGGCAGCCCGTCGACCCGCGGCTCGGCGGTCACCCGCCGCATCGACTCCCGCGTCTCCGAGCGCACGGCGGCGTCCGCCATCCCCAGCGCCTTCAGCATCGGCGCCACGGCCCGCCGGGCCGCCTCGTCGCTCACCGGCCGGTCGCCCGGGCCGGTCCCGCACCGCTTGCCCCGCGCGCAGTCGTCGCCGACCGGGCCGCGCGCCTCGTACCGCCAGTCCCCGGTCTCGTAGACGTTCAGCGACGGGCCCGAGCCGTCCTTCTGCGGGCCGACCCGCCAGCCCACCGGGCCCTTCACCGGCGGCGCCGTGAAGCCCAGGGCCTTCGCCAGCCGGGCCGCGTCCGCCGCCGTCACCTTCCCGGGCGCCCGGTACGCGTGGCCCTTCTCCGGCGCGTCCGGCAGCGGGCCCGCCACCCGGTACCGGTCACCGCCGTACGGGTCCGGCTCACCGGGCGCGATGCCCGGCCCCGTGCCCTCGCCGCCCGGTGCCGTGCCGCCGGGCGACGGGGACAGGGCGGGCCCGCCGCGCCCGTCCACCGCGGCGCCCGTCGACACCGCGTCCGAGCCGCCGGAAGGGGCCACCGCCAGATACGTCCCGCCGCCCGCCACCAGCACCGCGGCCGCCACCCAAGCGGCCGCGAGCGGCGGCCGCCGCCGGCCCGGGCGCACATCCGTGCTGGTCTCCGTCTCGCTCACCGCAACGCTCCTTCGTCGGTCCACGTCACCAGTCGTATCCCCGTCTGACCGGAGACAGGGGTGTGACGGAGCGGACGGGCGAGCGGTTCCCTGAGCCGTACGGGTGTCAGACGCCGTACTCCGCGGTGGCCGCGATGAGCCGGACGGACGAAGGCTCCACCACCACCCCGTGGATCAGCGAAGGCGGCACCGGCGCGGGCGCCGCCACCGCCGGCACCCTCCAGTGCGGCGCCATCCGCGCGGAGTCCCCGCGCAGTTCCGCCAGGGTGACCTCGGGCTCGGGCCGCTCACGCGTGATGTTGTTCGCCATATCGGCACCGTACGCAGGCCACGCCCGACCGAGAAGACCTACTATCGGGTAGTTTCCGCTCTTCGCGGGTGGCCCGTCACCCGGTAGCGTGAACTGTCCATGCTGTCTCCCCGCAGGAGCATCCCGCCGTGCGTATCGCAGTCACCGGCTCCATCGCCACCGACCACCTCATGACCTTCCCCGGCCGATTCGCCGACCAGCTCGTCGCCGATCAGCTGCACACGGTCTCCCTCTCCTTCCTCGTCGACAACCTCGACGTCCGCCGGGGAGGCGTCGGCGCGAACATCTGCTTCGGCATGGGCCAGCTGGGCGCCCGCCCGATCCTCGTCGGCGCCGCCGGGTCCGACTTCGACGAGTACCGCGCCTGGCTCGACCGGCACGGCGTGGACACCGAGTCCGTACGGATCTCCGAGGTCCTCCACACCGCCCGCTTCGTCTGCACCACCGACGCCGACCACAACCAGATCGGCTCCTTCTACACCGGCGCCATGAGCGAGGCCCGGCTCATCGAGCTGAAGGCCGTCGCCGACCGCGTCGGCGGCCTGGACCTGGTGCTCATCGGCGCGGACGACCCCGAGGCGATGCTCCGCCACACGGAGGAGTGCCGGAGCCGCTCCATCCCCTTCGCCGCCGACTTCTCCCAGCAGATCGCCCGCATGGACGGCGAGGAGATCCGCACGCTCCTCGACGGCGCGACGTACCTCTTCTCCAACGAGTACGAGAAGGGCCTCATCGAGTCCAAGACCGGCTGGAGCGACGAGGAGATCCTCGGCCGCGTCGGCCACCGCGTCACCACCCTCGGCGCCCGCGGCGTGCGCATCGAGCGCGTCGGCGAACCCGTCATCGAGGTCGCCTGCCCCGACGAGGAGGCCAAGGTCGACCCGACCGGCGTCGGCGACGCCTTCCGCGCCGGCTTCCTGTCCGGCCTGTCCTGGGGCGTCGGCCTGGAGCGCGCCGCCCAGGTCGGCTGCATGCTCGCCACGCTGGTCATCGAGACGCTGGGCACGCAGGAGTACACCCTGCGCCGCGCCCACTTCATGGAGCGCTTCACCAAGACGTACGGCGACGAGGCCGCCGCCGAGGTCCGCGCGCACCTGTCCTGAGGCACGCCGGTTCCGCCGCGCCCACCCGTACCGCGGGGGCGCGGCGGAGCGGTTCGGCGCCGCGGGGGCTCAGGCCCGCCGCCGCACCACGTACGCCGTGCCCCCGTCCGCCGGCTCCTCGCCCACGTACTCCTGGCCCCGCATCCCGCACCACGCCGGGATGTCCAGCCGGGCCGCCGCGTCGTCGGCGAGCACCCGCACGGTCCCGCCCACCGGCACGTCGCCGATCACCTTCGCCAGCTCGATCACCGGCACCGGGCACCGCTTGCCCAGCGCGTCCACCACCAGCTCGCCGCCCCCGCCGGACACGTCCCCGGCCGGCCCGGCCACCGGAGCCCCGAGCCGCTCCCGCACCCCGGACACCACCCCCGGCAGCACCTCCAGGAAGCGCTCCACCTCCTCCTCCGCCACCCCCAGGGGGAGCGAGATCCGGACATTTCCTTCCGACAGCACACCCATCGCCCGCAGGACATGGCTGGGCGTCAGCGTCGAACTGGTACACGACGAACCAGACGAAACGGAGAAACCGGACCGGTCCAGCTCGTGCAGCAGCGCCTCACCGTCCACGTACAGGCACGAGAAGGTCACCAGATGCGGCAGCCGCCGCTCCGGGTCGCCCACCACCTCCACCTCGGGCACCGACGCCGCCACCCGCGCCCTGATCCGCTCCACCAGGCCCCGCAGCCGCCCCGCCTCCGCCGCGGCCTCCTCCCGCACCGCCCGAAGCGAAGCCGCCGCCGCCACGATCGCCGGCAGGTTCGGGAACCCGGGCGACCGCCCCGACTCCCGCTCGTCCGCCGGCCCCGGCACCGCGAACCGCACCCCCTTGCGCACCACCAGCAGCCCCACGCCCGCCGGGCCGCCCCACTTGTGGGCGCTGCCCGCCAGCAGCGACCAGTCGCCCTCCACCGGCCCCCACGCCAGCGACTGCGCCGCGTCCACCAGCAGCGGCACCCCCGCCGCCCGGCACGCCCCGGCCACCTCCGCGACCGGCTGCACCGTGCCCACCTCGTGGTTGGCCGACTGCAGGCACGCCAGCGCCGTGTCCTCGCGCAGCGCCCGCGCGTACGCCTCCGGGACCACCGCCCCGGTCCGCTCCACCGGCACCCGCGCCACCGCCCCGCCGGCCGCCTCGTGCGCCTCCGCCGCGTGCAGCACCGACGAGTGCTCCACCTCCGACACGACCAGGTGCCGCCCCGTCCGCCGGCGCCCCGCCAGCGCCGCGGCCACGCCCGAGTGAACCGCGTGCGTCCCCGAAGGGGTGAACGTCAGCTCGTCCGGGCGGCACCCCACCGCCTCCGCCGCGGCCTCCCGCGCCGCGTCCAGCAGCATCCGGGCGCGCCGCCCCTCCCGGTACAGGCGCGCGGGATCGGCCCACCCCTCGTCCAGGGACGCCTGGAGCGCCTGGCGTGCGACGGGGTGCAGGGGAGCGGAGGAAGCGACGTCGAAGTAGGCCACACCGACACGCTAACTCCGTACCGTCCGGAGGCCCGCGAACGGGCCCGCCACCTGCGTTCCCGACCCGAAAGAGGGGTCCGGCGGCGCGTTGGGCACCCTCCCCGCGCGACGCCAAATAGCGTCCAGTAGGGTTTGGTCCGCATAAACATCCAAACCCCTGCCCGCGTCAGGGCGGCGACCGACCAGCGAGACGGCCGCAGCCGAACCCGCGGGCGAGACTCTCGGGAAGGCGCTACGTGAGTCCCAACGGCTCCGACCGCTCGTCGCGGCGCCCGATGCGGCGGAAGCTGCCGCAGGTGCTGACTGCGGGCCTGATCCTGGCTACCGCCACCGGTTGCTCGTACAACTGGGAGGACTTCCCTCGCCTCGGTATGCCCACCCCGGTGACGGAAGAGGCCCCGCGGATCCTCTCCCTCTGGCAGGGCTCGTGGGCGGCTGCGCTCGCCACGGGCGTGCTCGTGTGGGGCCTGATCCTGTGGAGCGTCATCTTCCACCGGCGCAGCCGCACCAAGGTCGAGGTTCCTCCGCAGACCCGGTACAACATGCCCATCGAGGCGCTGTACACGGTCACCCCGCTCATCATCGTCTCGGTGCTCTTCTACTTCACCGCGCGTGACGAGTCCAAGCTCCTCGCTCTCTCCGAAAAGCCGGCTCACACCATCAACGTGGTCGGCTACCAGTGGAGCTGGGGCTTCAACTACATCGAGAACGTGGACGGCGACGCCGCCACGGGCGCCAAGCCCTCCCCGGAGCTTGCCGCCATTCCGGACAAGTGGCAGAAGCAGTTCCCCGCCGGTGCCGAGGGCGTCCACGACTTCGGCATCCCGGGGACGCGGAACCCCCAGAACGGCAACCCGGGCCCGACGCTGTGGCTGCCCAAGGGCGAGAAGGTCCGGTTCGTCCTGACCTCCCGCGACGTCATCCACTCCTTCTGGGTGGTCCCCTTCCTGATGAAGCAGGACGTCATCCCGGGCCACACCAACGCCTTCGAGGTGACCCCCACCAAGGAGGGCACCTTCCTCGGCAAGTGCGCCGAGCTGTGCGGCGTCGACCACTCCCGGATGCTCTTCAACGTCAAGGTCGTCTCCCCTGAGCGCTACCAGCAGCACCTCAAGGAGCTGGCCGAGAAGGGGCAGACCGGCTACATCCCGTCGGGCATTCAGCAGACGGACCCGGCCAGGAATGCGGAGAAGAACCAACTGTGAGCATCCTCAACGAACCTCAGGGTGCCGCCACGGCAGCTGACGGCTCGAAGGAGCCGTACGAGAACGAGCTGCCCGTCCGGCGCAAGCAGCCCGGCAACGTCGCCGTGAAGTGGCTGACGACCACCGATCACAAGACGATCGGCACGCTCTACCTGGTCACCTCGTTCGTCTTCTTCTGCATCGGCGGTCTGCTGGCGCTCTTCATGCGCGCCGAACTGGCCCGTCCCGGCACGCAGATCATGTCGAACGAGCAGTTCAACCAGGCGTTCACGATGCACGGCACGATCATGCTGCTGATGTTCGCGACGCCGCTGTTCGCCGGTTTCGCGAACTGGATCATGCCGCTGCAGATCGGCGCGCCCGACGTGGCGTTCCCGCGGCTGAACATGTTCGCCTACTGGCTCTACCTGTTCGGCTCGATCATCGCCGTGGCCGGCTTCCTCACCCCGCAGGGTGCCGCCGACTTCGGCTGGTTCGCCTACACCCCGCTGTCGGACGCCGTCCGCTCCCCGGGTGTCGGCGCCGACATGTGGATCATGGGTCTGGCCTTCTCCGGCTTCGGCACGATCCTCGGCTCGGTCAACTTCATCACCACGATCATCTGCATGCGCGCCCCCGGCATGACGATGTTCCGCATGCCGATCTTCACCTGGAACGTGCTGCTGACCGGTGTCCTGGTCCTGCTCGCCTTCCCGGTGCTGGCCGCCGCGCTCTTCGCGCTGGAGTCCGACCGGAAGTTCGGCTCGCACATCTTCGACCCGGCCAACGGCGGTGCCCTGCTCTGGCAGCACCTCTTCTGGTTCTTCGGCCACCCCGAGGTGTACATCATCGCGCTGCCGTTCTTCGGCATCGTCTCGGAGATCGTCCCGGTCTTCAGCCGCAAGCCGATGTTCGGCTACATCGGCCTGGTAGCCGCGACCATCGCGATCGCCGGTCTGTCCGTGACCGTGTGGGCCCACCACATGTACGTCACCGGCGGTGTGCTCCTGCCGTTCTTCTCCTTCATGACCTTCCTGATCGCGGTCCCGACCGGTGTGAAGTTCTTCAACTGGATCGGCACCATGTGGAAGGGCTCGCTGTCCTTCGAGACCCCGATGCTCTGGACGATCGGCTTCCTGGTCACCTTCACCTTCGGTGGCCTCACCGGTGTGATCCTGGCCTCGCCGCCGATGGACTTCCACGTCTCCGACTCGTACTTCGTCGTCGCGCACTTCCACTACGTCGTCTTCGGCACCGTGGTCTTCGCGATGTTCGCCGGATTCCACTTCTGGTGGCCGAAGTTCACCGGCAAGATGCTGGACGAGCGCCTCGGCAAGATCACCTTCTGGACGCTGTTCATCGGCTTCCACGGCACCTTCCTCGTCCAGCACTGGCTGGGCGCCGAGGGCATGCCGCGCCGCTACGCGGACTACCTCGCCGCGGACGGCTTCACCGCCCTGAACACGGTCTCCACGATCAGCTCGTTCCTGCTGGGCATGTCGATCCTGCCGTTCTTCTACAACGTCTGGAAGACCGCCAAGTACGGCAAGCAGATCGAGGTCGACGACCCGTGGGGTTACGGCCGGTCGCTCGAGTGGGCCACGTCCTGCCCGCCGCCGCGCCACAACTTCCTCACGCTGCCGCGCATTCGCTCGGAATCCCCGGCGTTCGACCTGCACCACCCTGAGATCTCCGCGATCGACCAGCTCGAGAACCAGGGCCGCAAGGACACCGCGCTGGTCGGCGGCAAGGAGGCCGGCAAGTGAAGATCCAGGGCAAGATGTTCATCTGGCTGAGCTTCTTCATCCTGGCCATGGCCGTGCTGTACGGCCTGTGGTCGAAGGAGCCGGTCGGCACCACCGCGCTGTTCATGGCCTTCGGCCTGGCGATCATGGTCGGCTACTACCTGGCCTTCACGGCCAAGCGCGTGGACGCCATGGCCCAGGACGACAAGGAGGCCGACGTCGCGGACGAGGCCGGTGAGCTCGGCTTCTTCTCGCCGCACAGCTGGCAGCCGCTCTCCCTGGCCATCGGTGGCGCGTTCGCCTTCCTCGGCGTCGCCCTCGACTGGTGGCTGATGTTCTTCTCCCTGCCGGTCATCCTGATCGGCATCTGGGGCTGGGTCTTCGAGTACTACCGTGGTGAGAACCAGAACCAGTAACCACCCGCAGCGGTGAGAGGGACCCGGCGGTCTTCCGTAAGGAGGCCGCCGGGTCCCTCTTTTGCAGCCATCCGGCGTGCCGCGTTCGACAGCCGTTCCTACGGTGTGCTTATGAGCCACAAGCCGAGCGTCCGCATCGCCCTCAGCTGCTCCCTGCTGGTCGTCGCCGCAGGTGCCGGCGCGGCCGGCTGCTCCGACGGGCCGGACGGCCACCCGCTCGCCGCGCGTCCCTACGACGCCGCACGGCAGATCGCGTTCGCCGGCCTCCCCGACAACCGCGAGGCGCCCCTCGACAAGCCCCTCGCCATCACCGCCAAGGACGACGACGCCCGCATCACGGACGTCACCGCCGTCGACGAGGCCGGCCACCACCTGGCCGGAGAGCTCTCCTCCGACGGCCGCCGCTGGCGCTCCACGGCGCCGCTCACCGCCGGTGCCCGCTACACCGTCCGCGTCGCCACCGAGAACAGCGACGGCGCCCCCGGCGCCCGTACGCTGGCCTTCCAGACGGCCAGGGCGGAGAAGGTCGTGAAGGTGGAATTCGGCCCGGAGGCGGGCAAGTACGGCGTCGGACAGCCCCTCACGGCCACCCTCAGCGCCCCCGTCACCTCCCAGGCGGGCCGCGCGGCCGTCGAACGCTCCCTGAAGGTCAGCTCCACGCCCGAGGTCACCGGCGCCTGGCACTGGGTCGACGACAAGAAGCTGCACTTCCGGCCCCGGGAGTACTGGCCCGCCGGCGCGTCCGTCACCCTGACCAGCACCCTCGCCGGGGTGCACGTCGAGCGCGGCGTCTACGGCACGGCCACCCCGCCGCTCAGGATCGACATCGGCGACCGGGTGGAGGCCATCACCGACGCCTCCACCCACCAGATGGTGGTCAAGCGCAACGGAGAAGTGATCAACACCATTCCGGTGACCACCGGCAAGCCCGGCTTCGCCACCCGCAACGGCGTCAAGGTCGTGCTGGAGAAGCAGCCTTTCGTACGGATGCGCAGCACCACCGTCGGCATCGCCGAGGGCAGCAGCGAGTCGTACGACCTGCCCGTCCACTACGCCACTCGGGTCACCTGGAGCGGCGAGTACGTCCACGCGGCGCCCTGGTCGGTCGGCTCGCAGGGGTACGCCAACGTCAGCCACGGCTGCGTCGGGATGTCCACCTCCAACGCCGCCTGGTTCTTCGAGAACATCCGGCGCGGCGACATCGTCCAGGTCGTCAACAGCCAGGGCGAGGAGATGACCCCGTTCGGGAACGGCTTCGGCGACTGGAACCTGCCCTGGGACCGGTGGCGTCAGGGCAGCGCCGTCCAGGCGACCACCCGCGAGGGCGCCACCCCGGCCCGGCTGAGCCCCCGCCCGCTCTGAGCGGCGCGCCCGGCGCGCAGGGGCCCCGGAGGCCGGCTCAGGCCTCCACGGACAGCCGGCTGCGCAGCAGCCCCGCCAGGGAGTCGGCCAGCTCCGCCGGGTCGACCGGCAGCGTCACCGCCGCGTCGGCCCGGCTCCAGGTCGCCAGCCACGCGTCCTGGGCCCGCCCGATCAGCAGCAGCACCGGCGGGCAGTCGAAGACCTCGTCCTTGATCTGCCGGCACACGCCCATGCCGCCCGCCGGAACGGCCTCGCCGTCCAGCACGCACACGTCGACCCCGCCCTGGCCCAGCCGCTCCAGCACGGCCGGCAGGGTCGCGCACTCGACGTACTCGACCGGGGGAACGTCGGCCGCGGGGCGCCGCCCGGCCGCCAGCCGCACCTGCGCGCGGGTGTTCGCGTCGTCGCTGTAGACCAGTACGGTGGCGCTGGACTGCATGGTTCCTCCGAGTTCGTAACGGGCAGTGCTCGGTAACCGATGCGGCGGATGCTACTCCGTCACACCGCCCGTCAACACCGGTCCGACACCGCCCGGAACGCCGCTTCGATGGGCCGTTCGAGGCCGCTCGGGGGGCCGGCCGGGGGCGGGGACACTCCGAACGGCACCCCCCGGAGTGAGGGCGGGATAAGCGACCGACATAATGTCGGTCGTGGCGACAGCAACGACAGTAGATACCGGGCACGCGCACCCGTCGGTCAATCGGCCGAACCTCACCAGCGTCGGAACCATCATCTGGCTGAGTTCCGAGCTGATGTTCTTCGCGGCCCTCTTCGCGATGTACTTCACCCTGCGTTCGGTAACGGGTGCCGAATACTGGTCCGAGCAGGCGGGCCACCTGAACTTCCCGTTCTCGGCGACCAACACCACGATCCTGGTGCTCTCCTCCCTCACCTGCCAGCTCGGCGTCTTCGCCGCCGAGCGCGGCGACGTGAAGAAGCTGCGCGCCTGGTTCATCGTGACGTTCATCATGGGCGCGATCTTCATCGGCGGCCAGGTCCTCGAGTACACCGAGCTGGTCAAGGAGGCGGGCATGTCCCTCTCCTCCGGCCCGTACGGCTCCGTGTTCTACCTGACCACGGGCTTCCACGGCCTCCACGTGACGGGTGGCCTCATCGCGTTCCTGCTGGTTCTCGGCCGGACGTACGCAGCGAGGCGGTTCACTCACGAGCAGGCAACCGCCGCCATCGTCGTGTCCTACTACTGGCACTTCGTCGATGTCGTCTGGATCGGCCTCTTCGCCACGATCTACATGATCAAGTAATCGGGCAAGACCCGAAGTTCCAGCAAGCATCGACGCAGAAGATCCTGACACCGGGGTAATCCGTGAAAAAGCTCTCCGCACGACGACGCCATCCGCTGGCGGCGGTCGTCGTCCTACTTCTCGCGCTGGCGGCCACTGGGGGGCTGTACGCCGCGTTCGCACCCGCGAGCACGGCCCAGGCCGATGAGACCGCCCAGTCCCTCGCCATCGAGGAGGGCAAGAAGCTCTACACCGTCGGCTGCGCCAGCTGCCACGGCACCGGCGGTCAGGGCACCTCCGACGGTCCGTCCCTGGTCGGCGTCGGCTCCGCCGCCGTCGACTTCCAGGTCGGCACCGGCCGTATGCCCGCGCAGCAGCCGGGCGCCCAGGTCCCGCGGAAGAAGAACATCTACACGCAGGCCCAGATCGACCAGCTCGCGGCGTACATCGCGTCGCTCGGCGCCGGTCCCATCACCCCCACCGAGAAGCAGTACAGCGTGGAAGGGGCGGACGTCGCCAAGGGCGGCGAGCTGTTCCGCAACAACTGCGCCCAGTGCCACAACTTCACCGGTAAGGGTGGCGCGCTCACCGAGGGCAAGTACGCGCCGAGCCTTGACGGCGTCAGCGAGAAGCACATCTACGAGGCCATGCAGACCGGCCCGCAGAACATGCCGTCCTTCCCCGACACGACGATGCCGGAGAAGGAGAAGAAGGACATCATCGCGTACATCAAGGCCGTGAACGGTGAGGAGACGCCGACCCCCGGCGGCTTCGCGCTCGGCGGCCTGGGACCGGTCAGCGAGGGCCTGTTCGGCTGGATCTTCGGTCTTGGTTCGCTGATCGCTGTCGCCATCTGGGTCGCGGCCCACACCGCTAAGGCCAAGAAGTCATGAGTAGCCAAGAGATTTCCGAAGAGAGCCTGCCGAGCGAGCAGGACAGCGCGCACGGCAAGGCGCTAGCCGAGAACCCGTTCGCCGACCCGGGGCTGCCGCCCCACAAGCCCCGCATCCAGGACATCGACGAGCGGGCCGCCAAGCGCTCCGAGCGCACGGTCGCCCTGCTCTTCACGACGTCGATGCTGGCCACCGTGGCCTTCATCGCCTCGTTCGTGATCTTCCCGGTCGACAAGATCGTGTACGTGTGGCCGCTCGGCCATGTGAGCGCGACCAACCTGTCGCTCGGCCTGACGCTGGGCATCGCCCTCTTCTGCATCGGCGCCGGCGCGGTCCACTGGGCCCGCACGCTGATGTCCGACGAGGAGATCGCCGACGAGCGCCACCCGATCGAGGCTCCCGCCGAGGTCCGGGCCAAGGTCATGGCCGACTTCGCCCAGGGTGCGGAGGAGTCCGCGATCGGCCGGCGCAAGCTGATCCGCAACACGATGTTCGGCGCGCTGGCCATGGTGCCGCTCTCCGGCCTCGTGCTGCTGCGCGAGCTGGGTCCGCTGCCCGAGAAGAAGCTCTTCCACACCTCGTGGCAGAAGGGCAAGCAGCTCATCAACATGAACACGATGGAGCCGCTGCGCCCCGAGGACGTCGCGGTCGGCTCGCTCACCTTCGCCATGCCGGAGGGCCTGAGCGAGGAGGACCACGACTTCAACAACAAGATCGCCAAGGATGCCCTGATGATCGTCCGGATCCAGCCGGAGGACATCAAGGACAAGCGCGAGCTCGAGTGGTCCCACGACGGCATCGTCGCGTTCTCCAAGATCTGCACCCACGTGGGCTGCCCGATCTCCCTGTACGAGCAGCAGACCCACCACGTCCTCTGCCCGTGCCACCAGTCCACCTTCGACCTGTCCGACGGCGCCCGCGTCATCTTCGGCCCTGCCGGTCACGCCCTTCCGCAGCTGCGGATCGGCGTCAATGACAAGGGCAACCTCGAGGCGCTCGGCGACTTCGAGGAGCCGGTCGGTCCTGCATTCTGGGAGCGCGGATGAGCACCGCATACGACACGAAGCGGAAGGCGCCCGCCGGTGAGCGGGTGGCCGACTGGGCGGACGGCCGGCTCGGGATCTACTCCCTGGCCAAGGCCAACATGCGGAAGATCTTCCCGGACCACTGGTCCTTCATGCTGGGTGAGATCTGCCTCTACAGCTTCATCATCATCATCCTCACGGGTGTGTACCTGACGCTGTTCTTCCACCCGAGCATGAACGAGATCGTGTACCACGGCTCGTACGTGCCGATGCAGGGCGTCCGGATGACCGAGGCGTACGCCTCGACGCTGGACATCAGCTTCGACGTCCGCGGTGGTCTGCTGATCCGGCAGATCCACCACTGGGCCGCGCTGATCTTCATCGCCGGCATGTTCGTGCACATGATGCGCGTCTTCTTCACCGGCGCGTTCCGCAAGCCGCGTGAGATCAACTGGCTGTTCGGCTTCCTGCTGTTCGTCCTGGGCATGTTCACCGGTTTCACCGGCTACTCGCTCCCGGACGACCTGCTCTCCGGCACCGGTGTGCGCTTCACGCAGGGTGCGATCCTGTCCGTGCCGGTCGTCGGCACGTACCTGTCGATGTTCCTCTTCGGCGGCGAGTTCCCCGGCCACGACATGGTCGCCCGGTTCTACTCGATCCACATCCTGCTGCTGCCGGGCATCATGCTCGGCCTCGTGGTGGCGCACCTGATCCTGGTCTTCTACCACAAGCACACGCAGTTCGCGGGCCCCGGCCGCACCAACAAGAACGTGGTCGGCATGCCGCTGCTGCCGGTGTACATGGCCAAGGCCGGCGGCTTCTTCTTCCTGGTGTTCGGTGTCATCGCGGTCATCGCCGCGCTGTTCACCATCAACCCGGTGTGGGCCCTCGGCCCGTACCGCCCGGACATGGTGTCCACCGGCGCCCAGCCCGACTGGTACATGGGCTTCGCCGAGGGTCTCATCCGCGCCATGCCCGGCTGGGAGATCAACGTGTGGGGCCACACGTTCGTCCTGGGCGTGTTCCTCCCGCTGGTCCTGTTCGGCGTGATGCTGGCCGCGATCGCGGTCTACCCGTTCATCGAGGCGTGGATCACCGGCGACAAGCGCGAGCACCACATCCTGGACCGCCCGCGCAACGCCCCGACGCGCACCGCGCTCGGCGTCGCCTGGATCACCGGCTACATGATCATGCTGATCGGCGGTGGCAACGACATCGTCGCCACCTACTTCCACCTGTCGATCAACGCGGTCACCTGGTTCGTCCGGATCTTCTTCTTCGTCGGACCGGTCATCGCCTTCATCGTCACCAAGCGGATCTGCCTGGGTCTCCAGCGCCGCGACCGCGACAAGGTGCTGCACGGCCGCGAGACCGGCATCATCAAGCGGCTGCCGCACGGTGAGTTCGTCGAGGTCCACGAGCCGCTCAGCCAGGCGCAGCTGCACGCGCTCACCGCGCACGAGCAGTACCAGCCGGCGGAGATCGGCCCGACGGTCGACGAGAACGGTGTCGAGCGGAAGCCGACCCGCGGGCAGAAGCTCCGCGCGAAGCTCAGCAAGGGCTACTACGGCGAGGGGAACCAGATCCCCAAGGCCACGGTGGAGGAGTACAAGGAGATCAGCGCGGGCCACGGCCACCACTGATCCCCCTTCCCCCGGGGCCGCGGTCCCGGGGGAACCCAGTCGATCGCCACGGCGAGAGCCCCGTCCAGTCAACGGACGGGGCTCTTTGCCGTCCCCGGGGCTCGCTAGGCTGGACCCGTCAACCTCGACACGGACCCAGGAGCGACCATGAGCGCTGTGCCACCCGCTGGAGGCTCTACCGCGGCGGGCCGCTCCTGGCCCGTCGTCCTCGACACCCTGCTCTCGGGACGGGACCTCGACGCGGACGCGACCGCGTGGGCGATGGAGCGCATCCTGAGCGGCGAGGCGACGAACGCGCAGATCGCCGGGTTCGCCGTCGCGCTGCGCGGCAAGGGCGAGACCGTGGAGGAGATCTCCGGCCTCGTCCGCACCATGTACGCCCACGCCCGCACCATCGACGTGCCGGGCCCGTCCGTGGACATCGTCGGCACGGGCGGGGACGGCGCGAAGACCGTCAACATCTCCACCATGTCGGCCGTCGTCGTGGCCGGTACGGGCGCGAAGGTGGTCAAGCACGGCAACCGCGCCGCCTCCTCCGCGTCGGGAGCATCCGACGTCCTGGAGAAGCTCGGCGTCAATCTGGAGCTGAGCCCGGAGCGGGTCGCCGAGGTGGCGGAGGAGGCGGGCATCACCTTCTGCTTCGCCGTCAAGTTCCACCCCGCGCTGCGGCATGTCGCCGCGGCCCGCAAGGAGCTGGGCATCCGGACGACGTTCAACTTCCTCGGCCCGCTCACCAATCCGGCGCGGGTGCGCGCCCAGGCGACGGGCGTCGCCGACGCGCGGATGGCCCCCATCCTGGCGGGCGTGCTCGCCGAGCGCGGCTCGTCGGCGCTGGTGTTCCGGGGCGACGACGGCCTGGACGAGCTGACCACGACGTCCGGGTCCCGGGTGTGGGTCGTACGGGACGGGGCCGTGCGCGAGGAGGCCTTCCACCCGCGGGACGTGGGCCTCGACGTGGTGCCGGTGGAGGCCCTGCGCGGCGCCGACGCCTCGTACAACGCCGATGTGGCGCGCCGACTGCTGGCCGGGGAGACCGGGCCGGTGCGGGACGCGGTGCTGCTGAACTCCGCGGCGGCGCTGGTGGCGCTGGACCCGGTGGACGCGCCGCTGGCCGAGCAGTTGCGGGCCGGGATGGCGAAGGCCGCCGAGTCCATCGACTCGGGCGCGGCCCGCGAGGTCCTGGAGCGCTGGGTGCGGGCCAGCAACAGCTGAACCCCCGTGTGCCTGTGGCGCCGCGTCCGTGAGGGGCGCGGCGCCACAGGCGTACGAGGGGGGCGCGGCGGGTTCGGTGGGCGCCCGGCGCGCGGGGTCTGTCCGCCATCCGGACGTCCGTCTTGCGGCGCGACCGGGGGTGTGTGGCAGGATGCTCGGCAAGGTCATGAGTGACAGCGACTACGGCCCCGGCCCGCTGTCCGGCAACCCTCCGTCCGTGGCGGGGTGCCCCGGGTGAAGACCAGGCCGCGGGCAGCGAGGTCCGCGGCAAGCGCGGACCCCTGCACACCCTGGGGTCCTGGTCCCGAGGGAGCAGTCACGTGAGCAAGCGAATGCGCTAGGGCTTCTCGGCCCCTTCTTCCCCCTCCTCCGCGCGGGCTTCGTCAGCGCCGCGCGTCGAGGCAACTCCCGTGTGCGGTACGGCCGTCGAGCCGTCCCCGCGGGACGTCACCCCCATTCGCCCTGTCCTCGCCGGGAGAGTCCGCCATGTCCGCGTACCCGAACACCGCCACCGCCCCCGTCTCCGCCGCCGTCTCCACCGCCCCCGTCTCCGCCGCTCCCGCCTCCGACGCCGAGTCGCGCGCCGCCGGCCCGTCGCTGCCGCTGCCCGTCCTGGGACGGGACGTCACCGTGCCGCTCGTCACCGGCGGGGAGGTCGCCTACGCCGCGCTGGACTACGCGGCCAGCGCCCCGGCGCTCCAGCGCGTGTGGGACGACGTCGCCGCGTACGCCCCGTACTACGGGAGCGTGCACCGGGGCGCCGGCTACCTCTCGCAGCTGTCCACCGACCTGTTCGAGAACAGCCGCCGCACGGTCGCGGAGTTCCTCGGCTGCCGCGCCGGTGACGAGGTGGTGTTCACCCGCTCGACGACCGACTCGCTGAACCTGCTGGCCCACGCCCTGCCCGAGGGGTGCGAGGTGTTCGTCTTCGAAACCGAGCACCACGCGTCGCTGCTGCCCTGGCGGAACGCCCGCGTGACGTATCTGGACGCGCCGCGCACGCCCGGGCGGGCGGTGGAGACGCTGGAGCGGGCCCTCGCCGACCGGGAGCCCTACGGGCCGGCGCTGGTCTGTGTGACGGGTGCGTCGAACGTGACCGGCGAGCTGTGGCCCGTACGGGAGCTGGCGGCGGCCGCGCACGCGCACGGGGCGCGGATCGTGCTCGACGCGGCCCAGTTGGCGCCGCACCACCCGGTGGACGTGGCGGATCTGGACGTGGACTGGGTGGCCTTCTCCGGGCACAAGCTGTACGCCCCGTTCGGGGCCGGGGTGCTGGCGGGGCGCGCGGACTGGCTGCGGGAGGCGGAGCCGTACCTCGCGGGCGGCGGGGCGTCGCGGACGGTGTCCCGGCGGGCCGACGGCGGGGTGGACGTCGCCTGGCACACGACGGCCGCCCGGCACGAGGCCGGCTCGCCGAACGTGATCGGCGCGTACGCCGTCGCGTCGGCGTGCCGGGCGCTCGTGGAGGCCGGGTTCGACGCGCTGGTGGCCCGTGAGCGGGAGCTGATCGCGCGGGTGCGCCGGGGGCTGGCGGAGGTGCCGCAGGTGCGGGTGCTGTCGCTGTTCGGCGACGACGCGCCGCGCGTCGGCGTGCTGTCCTTCGTCGTGGACGGCTGGAACAGCTCGCACTTCGCGGCGGCGCTCTCCGCCGAGTACGGCATCGGGGTCCGCGACGGGCTGTTCTGCGCCCATCCGCTGGTGCGGACCCTGCTGGGCGGCTCGGAGCGGGAGCCCGGGGAGTGCGGGGCGCCGGAGGGCGGGCCGGGGGAGAGGTCGCTGAACGCCATCCGGGTCAGCTTCGGCGCGGGGACCCCGGACGAGCACGTGGACCGCTTCGTGCGGGCCGTGCGGGAGCTGGTCGCGGACGGCGCCCGGTGGAGCTACCGCACCGAGGACGGGCGCTGCGTGCCGGACCGCGGCTGAGGCGCGCGGCCCGCGCCGGAGCGTTCCGTGGCCGATTCCGCCTCACCCGTTCGGGTGAATTGGGGGCGGCGTCGGCCACGGGCCGGGACCCCGCGGGCGGGGCCCGGCGCGGTCAGGTGTCGAGGCCGATCGCGAAGGCGGCCTCGAGGTCGTGCTGCGAGTACGTGCGGAACGCGACGTGCGTGTCCGTGGCGACGACGCCGGGGATCTTGCTGATGTGGCCGGGGATGACGTCCGCCAGGTTCTCGTGCTTCGGCACGCGGACCATGGCCACCAGGTCGTAGGTCCCGGTCACCGAGAAGACCTCGCTGACGTTGTCGAGCGCGGCGATGGCCTCCGCGATCTCCGGAATGCGGTCCACGCTGGTCTTGATGAGCACGATCGCGGTGATCACGGCTGTCCCTCTCCCTCGGTGGCCGCTGCTGGGGCCTTCACTCTAATGCCCCGGTAGCGGGCCCACGCGTACAGGAACCCCAGCGCGAAGCCGATCAGGTGCGCCAGGTAGGCGACACCGGGCCCGCTGCCCGCCCCGCGCGCCGCCAGCCACTGCAGGACGAACCAGAAGACCAGCACGATCCAGGCGGGGAAGCGCAGCGGCAGGAAGAAGAGGAACGGGAAGAGGCTGGTCACCCGCGCCCTCGGGAACAGGTACAGGAAGGCGCCCAGCACCGCCGAGACCGCGCCCGACGCGCCGACCAGGGTCTGCTCGCTGCCCGCGTGCGCCAGCGCGTACCCGGCCAGCGCGAGGGCGCCGCTCACCACGTAGAACACCCCGAAGCGGACGTGCCCCATGCGCTCCTCGGCCATCGTGCCGAAGACGAAGAGGAACAGCATGTTCCCCAGCAGGTGCAGCCAGTTGCCGTGCACGAACAGGGCGCTGAACGGGGTGAGCAGCGCCTCGGCGGAGCCGCTCAGCAGATCCGCCGGGATCACGCCCCAGCGCTGGAAGTACGTGCTCTGCGCGGCGACCAGGGCCTCCCCGGTGCCGTACGACCTCGCCAGGCCCGAGGCGGGGCCGAGGACGAAGACCAGCGCGCACACCCCGATGACGCCGTACGTCACCGAGGGCCCGGTGACCGCACGCCGCGACGCTCCACGCCAATCGATCACGCACAGATCATGACGTAAAGGGCATGAGCCGGACAGGGTGCCTCGCCGGGGCCGGGTGTAGCCTCGCCCGGTCTCCCCTCCCGTCCGCGACCGCGGAACCGGGGAGGCCGTAGGGTTACGGGCGTGCCCGGGTGCCTCCCGGGGCACCCGCAGTCCGACGGCGCACCGCGGGTCGAAGAGAGTCGAACGATCCGGACATGACAAGGACGGCACCATGACGACGGTTCCCCAGCCGACCGCCGACACCCGCTGGCGCTGCACGCTCTGCGGCAATCTGACGCGCTTCGACGTGACGCGCTCGTCGAAGGTCGTCGAGTACGTCCATCTGGACCTGGCCGGCGAGCCCACGGTGGAGGAGCGCGAGGTGGTCAGTGAGACCATCGAGTCGGTCCGCTGCCGCTGGTGCAACGCGGTGGACCGGGTCGAGCTGGTGGACAGGCCGGGCGCCGGCTCCTGAGCGCGCGCCCGGTGACGGGACGCGCGGCAGAGTGAGAACGACGGGTAGTGGGGTGACGGATCGTGGCGCAGCCGGCAAGCGGCGATGAGTCGGCCGGTGCGGCAGGTGACGCCGCCGAGGCGCTCGACCGCCCGCTGCCCGAGGCGGTACGGCGCCGGGTCGTCGCACTGGTCGCCGAGGCGTTCGGCGGCCTGACGGTCACCGAGCTGCCGGCCCAGCTGCGGCAGTACGCCCGCTTCACCCCCTCCCGCCGCGCCCGTTTCGCGGGCAACGCGATGGCCGCCGCCCTGGAGACCGACGCGCTGTTCCGGCAGCGCATCGGCGACCGGCTGCGCACCGGCCAGCCCGAGCTGGCCGCCGCCGTCGAGTCCGGCGCCCCGCCCGCCGCCGCCGACCCGGTGGACGTGGCCGCCGCCGCGTACGTGCTGCGCCCCACGGGCTGGGTCAAGCTGGTCGCCGCGGCCGGCGAGGAGGTGCAGCGCGCGGACGCCGAGCGCGCCGACGAGGCGGGCCGGCGGGAGCTGGAGCGGCTGCGCGAGGAGCTGGCGGAGGCCCGCGCCCACACCCGCGCCGAGACCGAGCGGCTGCGCGCCGACCTGGAGGCGGCCCGCAAGGAGGCCGAATCGCTGCAGCGCAAGCTCCGCAGCGCGCAGAGCGACGTCAAGCGCGGCGAGGCCGCCCTGCGGCGCGTCCAGGCGGAGATCGACGCCGTCAAGGCGGACGCCGCAGCCCGCGTGTCGGCCGCCGAGAGCGAGACCCGCCGCCTCAAGACCCGGCTCGGGGAGACCGAGGCCGCCCTGGAGGCCAGCCGCCGCGCCGCGCGCGAGGGCCGCTCGGTGGAGGACGTACGGCTGCGGCTGCTGCTGGACACGGTCCTGGAGGCCGCCCAGGGGCTGCGCCGGGAGCTGGCGCTGCCGCCCGTCTCCGTGCGGCCCGCCGACTCGGTGGACGCGGTGGAGCCCGGCCGGATGTCGCCGAAGGACGTCGCGGCCCGCGCGCTGTCCGAGACCGACCCGGCCCTCCTCGACCAGCTGCTCGCGCTGCCGCAGGCCCATCTCGTCGTGGACGGCTACAACGTCACCAAGGCCGGCTATCCGACGATGCCGCTGGAGAAGCAGCGGCTGCGGCTGCTGGGCGGCCTTTCCGCGCTCGCCGCCCGCACCGGAGCGGAGGTCACCTGCGTCTTCGACGGCGCCGAACTGGCCGCGCCGGTGCTGCTCGCCCCGCCGCGCGGGGTGCGGGTGCTGTTCTCCAAGCCGGGCGTCACCGCCGACGAGCTGATCCGGCAGCTGGTGCGCGCCGAGCCCGCCGGGCGGCCGGTCGTCGTGGTGTCCAGCGACCGCGAGGTGGCCGACGGGGTCGCCAGGTCCGGCGCCCGCCCCGTCGCGTCCGTGATGCTGCTGAAGCGGCTTTCGCGGCTCTCGTAACTCCTGGGCGCGATGCCCGATTTGAGGAAGCGTCCGGGGAACGTACCGTCAACCCCTCATGACCCAGGGTGGGGCCGGAGCAAGGAATGCGCCCGGTGAGCGAGATTTTTCTCATGAGGATTTGAACTGATCACAATGTGGTCACTAGGGTCAGGGCTCGAACCTTCGCGCGGTTGGTCGCCCATCCGGGGCGACAGCGAAGGAACCGCCTGAACCGTGCAGTTCGGACGTGGATCACGGGGAGCGTCCGGACGCCAGCGCGCCCGGGGCAGTTGACCGTCGACCCGGCAGGCGGCTCGAAGAGGAAGAAGGAGCTCGCCTCCGTGGCGTCCCACCGTCGACCCAAGCAGCCGAGCCGCGCCCGCGTGACCGTGCTCACCGCGACCGCCGCCGCGGCCGTCGCCCTCACCTCCCAGACCGCTTCGGCCACGCCGCAGCCCACCAAGGACCAGGTCAAGGAGAAGGTCGACAAGCTGCACCACGAGGCCGAGGCGGCCACGGAGCAGTTCAACCTCGCCGACGAGCGCCGCGAGAAGCTCCAGCAGGAGGTCACCGCCCTCCAGGACCAGGTCGCCCGCGGCCAGGAGGAGCTCAACACCCTGCGCGACAGCATCGGTTCGGTCGCCAGCGCCCAGTACCGCAACGGCGGCATGGACCCCTCGCTCCAGCTGTTCCTCTCCTCCAACCCGGACGACTACCTCGACAAGGCGTCCGCCGTCGACCAGCTGTCCGCCAAGCAGGCCGAGACGCTGCGCACCATCCAGGCCAAGCAGCGCACGCTCGCCCAGCAGCGCGCCGAGGCCACCGCGAAGCTCGCCGACCTGGAGGACGTCCGCAAGTCGCTCGGCGAGAAGAAGAAGAAGTTCCAGACCAAGCTCGCCGAGGCCCAGAAGCTCCTCAACACGCTCACCGCCGAGGAGCGGCGGAAGATGCAGGAGGAGGAGCAGCGCGCCAGCCGCGACGCGAGCGAGCGCGTCGAGCTCGGCAACGAGGTCCCCGCCTCCCAGCGCGGCGCCGCCGCCCTCAACGCCGCCGCCACGCAGATCGGCAAGCCGTACGTCTCCGGCGCCGAGGGCCCCAACTCCTACGACTGCTCCGGCCTCACGCAGTGGGCCTACCGCCAGGCCGGCGTCAGCATCTCCCGCACCACCTACACCCAGCAGAACGACGGTGTGAAGATCGGCCGCAGCCAGCTCAAGCCGGGCGACCTCGTCTTCTTCAACAACCTCGCCCACGTCGGCCTCTACGCCGGCAACAACACCGTCCTGCACGCCCCCAAGCCGGGCGCCTCGGTGCGCTACGAGTCGATGAACTACCTGGGCTCGTTCCAGTTCGGCGTCCGCATCTGACACAGGCCGCCCGCCTCGCGGGCATCTGATATGCGCGGCGCGCCGGGACCGTCCCCGGAGCGCCGCGCACACGCGCCCGATCGGGGGAATTGCCGCCCCCCGCGCTGACGCTCCGCCCCGCCGGTGACCTGTGGTTCCCGGCGGGGCGTCACTTTGTGCGCATCCCGAGGTCTTTGGCCGAGCCGTGACCGCCCGGCTACTGTCTGCCGCGCAACAGCCGCTCGACACAGCTGAAGGGAGCGCGGTCCGTGGCGTCCCACCGCCGTCCCCCCACACCGGGCCTCCACCGGAGCGCCGCCAGGGCCACCGTCCTGTCCGCCGCGGCCGCCACGGCGGCCGCCGCCCTCGGCGCCACCCCCGTGCGGGCCGAGCCGGCCGGCCCCGCCGACACCGTCCGCGCCCGCGTCGACCGCCTCTACGCCGAGGCCGAGCAGGCCACGGAGGAGTACAACGCCGCCGACGAACGCGCCGACCGGCTCCGCCACACCGTCGAGGCCGCCCGCGACAGCGTGGCGCGCGGCCAGGAGCGCATCAACCGCATGCGCGGGGCGCTCGGCTCGGCCGCCGGCGCCCAGTACCGGTCCGGCGGCATCGACCCGGCGCTCGCCCTGATGCTGTCCGAGAAGCCCGACGCCTACCTCGACAAGGCCGCCGCGCTGGACCGCCTCGGCGAGCGGCAGGCCGCCGCGCTCGGCGAACTGCGCCTCGCGCAGCGGCGGTTGGCCCAGGAGCGCGCCGAGGCGGGACGGGCCCTGGCGGAACTGGAGCGCAGCCGGGCCGCGGTCGCCCGGCACAAGCGGAGCGTGGAGCACAAGCTCGCCGCCGCGCGGGCGCTGCTGAACTCCCTGACGGCGGCCGAGCGCGCCGACTTCGACCGGGCCTCCCGCTCCGGGCGCGACGACACGGCGCAGCCGCCCGCGGCCGACGGGGCCGCCTCGCCGCGCGCCGCCGCAGCCGTGCGGGCCGCCCGTTCGGCGCTCGGCAAGCCGTACGTGTGGGGCGCCAACGGGCCAAACGCCTTCGACTGCTCGGGGCTCACCCAGTGGGCGTACGCCCAGGCCGGGGTCGGCCTGCCGCGCACCTCCCAGGCGCAGCGGAACGCGGGACGGCACGTCGGGCTGGCCGAGGCGCGGCCCGGGGACCTGGTCACCTACCGGTCGGACGCCAGCCACGTCGCCCTGTACGTCGGCGGCGGCCAGGTCATCCACGCCCCCTACCCGGGCGCCCCGGTCCGCTACGACCCGGTCGGCATGATGCCGATCTCGGCGGTCACCCGCGTCTGAGCGCGCGGGACGCCCCCGGACCCGCGCCTACCATCGGGGCGTGACGTTTCCGGAGCGGTGGACCCGACGCCGAACGGCCGGGAGGCGGGCCGCGCCGCGGCGCGCCGCCGGGCGGTGGATCGCCGGGCGGTGGATCGCCGCCCTCATGGCGCTGGGCGTCCTCGCCCCTGGGTGCGCCGCGCGGCAGGACCCGCCGGCGGGCGACGACGGGTCCGTGCGGGACGCCGTGGCCGCGCGGGCCGACCTCGTACCGGGCCTGCTGGGCGGCGCGCCGGTCCGGTCGGCCGCGTACCGGACGCTGGACGTGCGGTACGACGGCCCGGCCCGCGCGGGCGCCGACGCCGAGCTGACGTACAGCCTCGACGGCCACGACCCCGCGCCCGCCACCGCCCGCCGCAGCATCGACCTGGTGCGCCGCGACGGCAGGTGGCACGTCACCGCCGACCGGCCCGCCCCCGGGCAGCCCGCCCAGCTCTGGGACCAGGGCCGCGTCCAGGCGGTACGGGGCGCCCGCAGCCTCGTGCTGGGCGTCGGCCACCCGGCCGCGCTCCTGCGCCAGGTCGCGGCGCACGCGGACCGGGCCGTCCCGGCCGTCGCCGCCGCGTGGCCGGACGCCGCCTGGAAGGGCACCGTCGTCGTCCTCGTACCGTCCGGGCTCGACGCGATGGGCGCCCTCCTCGGGGCCGGGCCCGGCGCGTACCGGGGCGTCGCCGCCGTGACGACCGGCCGCACCGGCGGCGGGGCCGCGGACCGCGTGGTGGTCAACCCGGAGGCGTACCGGCAGCTCGGGGACTTCGGGCGGACCTTCGTCCTCGCCCACGAGACCGCCCATGTCGCCACCCGCGCCGCCACGACCGGCGCCACGCCCCTGTGGCTGTCGGAGGGCCTGGCCGACCGGATCGCGTACGCCGGCACGGGCCGCACGGCGGCCGACGCCGCGCCCGAGCTGGGCCGGGCCGTGCGCGCCGGGGACCTGCCGCGGACGCTGCCGGCCGACGGGGACTTCGGCTTCGGCGGGGACCCGGCCGCCGTGGCCCGCGCCTACGAGGGCGCCTGGCTGGCCTGCGAGCTGATCGCCGACCGGTGGGGCGGGGAGCGGCTCGCCGCGTTCTACCGGGCGGCCGGGAGGACCGGCGCGGCCCGCGCCTTCCGCGACGTGCTCGGGACCACGCCGGAGGCGTTCACCCGGGCCTGGCGCGAGCGCCTCCGCGAGGAGTTCGGCGGCCCGGGCCCCGGCCGTCAGGACTTCAGCAGCGCCCCGTCGCGGTGAGCGCCCTGCGCGGGCACCCGCGCCCCGGGGCCGCCGCCGTCACCGCCGCCCTCGCCCGCCGCCTCGCGCAGCCGGGGCTCGGTGACCGTGCGCCGCCACAGCTCCCGCGCCGCCAGCAGCGACGCCGCGACCAGCAGCCCGTTGCGCGTGAACAGCAGCACCAGCCCCAGCCCGTCGCTGGCGACCACATGGCTGAACCAGATCGGGAACTCCAGCAGTGTCACCCCGGTCGCCACCAGCACCAGCACCGCCGGCCGGCGCATGCGGCTGCCGCGCCACACCAGGCACACCGCCGCGAGCCCGACGAGCCACAGCATGTACTGCGGGCTGATCACCCGGCTCGTCGTGGTGAACAGCAGCACCGCGACGAACGCCGCGTCGGCCAGGGCCGTCGGGCCGAACTCCCGCGCCCGCACCCGCCACAGCACCAGCCACGCGAACGCCAGCAGCGTCAGCGCCATCGCGGCCCGGCTGACCAGCGGCACGTACGGGCCGAGGAACTCCACCGACCCGTAGTTCAGCCGGACGTCCCCGTCCCAGGCGCCGAAGAACCGCGCCACATGGAAGACCAGCGACCCCAGCGACTCGACCTCCGTGCCCCGGTCCCGCTGGAAGGTGAGGAACGCCAGCGCGCCCGGCGCCGCCAGCACGCACGCCCCCAGCACCGCCGCGCCCGACACGACCGCGGCCGTCCACGACCGGCGCGTCACCCGGCCCCGGGCCGTACCGGCCAGCAGCAGCGCCGGCCACACCTTCAGCAGCGCGCCGACCCCGGCGAGCACCCCCATCGTGCGCGGGTTGCGCACCCCCGCGAGCAGCGCCGCGACGGCGACGGCGGTGACCATGATGTCGTAGCGGGAGTACGCCGTCGGGCCGAGCAGCGGGACGCCCGCCAGCCACACCCACGCGCCCGCGTGGCTCTTGCCGGGGCGCCCGCCCGCGTACATCAGCAGCCCGAACACCACCGCGTCGCAGACCAGCGCCAGGACGAAGAAGGCGTGCGCGTACTCCAGGAACGGCAGCAGGCCGGGGGAGAGGATCGCGAACGCCGCGGCCGGCGGGTACTGCCAGGTCACGTCGTCCAGCGGGTACGTGCCGCCGCGCAGCACCTGGTACCAGTCGAAGTAGATCACCGACACGTCGGTCGTGACGTCCGGGCCGGGGACGAAGACGACCCTGAAGGTGTAGAGCAGGAGGACGGCCCTGCTGAGCAGCCACAGGGCGGCCAGGGGGAAGCGCGGTCCGCTCGGGAGCTTCATCGGTACCTCGTCCGGTTTCGTGGTGATCTGCGGCTGGGGGCGGTACGGTGCGCGAGCGGTGCGGGCGGGCCGTTCGGTACTGTCGGCCACGATGCACAAGACGCTGATCGTAACGAACGACTTCCCGCCCCGGCCCGGGGGCATCCAGGCGTTCCTGCACAACATGGCGCTGCGGCTGGACCCGGACAGGGTCGTCGTCTACGCCTCCACGTGGAAGCGGGGGCGGGAGGGCGCGGAGGCGACCGCGCGGTTCGACGCGGAGCAGCCGTTCCCCGTCGTGCGCGACCGCACGACGATGCTGCTGCCCACGCCCCGCGTCACCGCGCGGGCCGCGGGGCTGCTGCGCGAGCACGGCTGCACGTCCGTGTGGTTCGGCGCGGCCGCGCCGCTCGGCCTCATGGCGCCCGCGCTGCGCCGCGCCGGGGCCCGCCGCCTGGTCGCCACGACGCACGGGCACGAGGCGGGCTGGGCGCAGCTGCCGGTCGCGCGGCAGCTGCTGCGGCGCATCGGCGAGGGCACGGACACGATCACGTACCTGGGCGAGTACACCCGCTCCCGGATCGCCACCGCGCTCAGCCCCGAGGCGGCCGCGCGGATGACGCAGCTGCCGCCCGGCGTCGACGAGAAGAGCTTCGACCCCGGCTCGGGCGGCGACGAGGTGCGCGCCCGGCTCGGCCTGGCCGGCCGGCCCGTCGTCGTGTGCGTCTCGCGCCTGGTGCCGCGCAAGGGCCAGGACACGCTGATCCGGGCCATGCCCGCGGTCCTCGCCGCCGTGCCGGACGCCGTCCTGCTGATCGTCGGCGGCGGCCCGTACGCCAAGGACCTGGAGCGCCTGGCCCGCGAGACCGGTGTGGCGGGGTCCGTGCGCTTCACCGGGCCCGTGCCGTGGGAGGAGCTGCCCGCGCACTACGGGGCCGGCGACGTGTTCGCCATGCCGTGCCGCACCCGGCGCGGGGGCCTCGACGTGGAGGGCCTGGGCATCGTGTACCTGGAGGCGTCCGCGACGGGCCTCCCGGTCGTCGCCGGCGACTCGGGCGGCGCCCCCGACGCGGTGCTGGACGGCGAGACCGGCTGGGTCGTCCGGGGCGGCTCCCCGGAGGAGGCCGCCGACCGGATCGTCCCGCTGCTCCAGGACCCCGAGCTGCGCCGCCGCATGGGCGAGCGGGGCCGCCGGTGGGTCGAGGAGAAGTGGCGCTGGGACCTGCTGGCGGAACGCCTCAAGGCGCTGCTGTAGCCCGCGGCTCCCCGCCCCCTCGGGCGCGGCGGCATCGCCCCTCGCGGGGCGCCCGGGACCGGAGGGCCTCGCCCCCCGCGGGGCGCCTTCGACCGGCGGCGCGGGTCCCCGCCCGGGCGGGGCGGGGGTTCAGGCGCCGGGGCGGGACTCGACGCGCTTCTTCAGGCCCGCGAGGGCGCGGTCGATGATGACCTTCTCGGCCTTGCGCTTGATCATGCCCAGCATGGGGATCTTGACGTCCACCGTCAGCCGGTAGGTGACCTCCGTGCGGGCGCCGCCCGCCAGCGGGGTCAGCTTGTACGAGCCGTCCAGCGCCCGCAGCATCTGCGACTTCACCAGCGTCCAGCTGACCTCGTCGTCACCGGTCCAGGTGTACGCCAGCGTGTGGTCGTCCTTGATGGCTCCGGCGTCCAGCAGGAGGCGGACCTGCTCGGCGCGGCCGGCGGCGTCCTTCGACAGCACCTCCGCCTCCTTGACCTCGCCCGTCCACTCCGGGTAGCGCGCGAAGTCGGCGATCACTCCCATGACCTCGGCGGGGGCCGCCTCGATCGTGATGCTCGAGCTGGTGTGTTCCGCCATCGCTGTGGCTCCTCCAGAGGGCTCGGTACGTGGGGGAAGGCTATCGCGTGCCCGCGGGTCACCATTCCAGGGCCCACGGCCGCCCCGTGGAGGCGAAGTGGCCCACGTTGACGCACTCGGTCGCGCCCACGCGCATGCGCCGCGCCAGCGGCTGGTGGACGTGCCCGAACAGCGCGTACCGGGGCCGTACCCGGCGGATCGCGGCCAGCAGGGCGCCCGAGCCGCGCTCGAAGCGGCGGGCGACGGTGTCGTAGGTGAGCTCCGGCACGTCCGGCGGGATGTGGGAGCAGAGCACGTCGACCTCGCCGAGCGCCTCCACCTTCGCCGCGTACTCCTCCTCCGGGACCTCGTACGGCGTGCGCATCGGGGACGGCAGGCCGCCGCCGACGAAGCCGAACACGCGGCCGCCGATCTCGACGCGCTCTCCGTCCAGGACGGTCGTGCCGGGCCGGGCGTACTCCGGCCACAGCGTCGGGATGTCGACATTGCCGTAGGTGGCGTACGTCGGCGTGGGGAGCGCGGCGAACAGCTCGGCGTACTGGGCGCGGACGGCCGACTCCACGGCGGCGGCCTTGTCGACGCCGCGCTCCGCCAGCTCCGCCCACAGGCCGCGGGCGAAGACGCGCGCCTCGTCGAAGCGGCGGGCGGTGCGCAGGGCGACGATGCGCCCGGCGTTCTCCGCGCCGAACAGGTCGGGGAAGATCCCGCGCCCGTGGTCCGCGTAGTCGAGGAAGAGCACCAGGTCGCCGAGGCAGACCAGCGCGTCGGCGCCGTCCCCGGCCTTGGCGAGGTCCCGGGCGTTGCCGTGCACGTCGCTGACCACATGAATGCGCATGACACCCCACCTTAAGGGCCCCGGGAGGGGGCCGGACCTGCGGTTACTTCCACCTCGCGACGAGAGTGGACTACTGTGCGCGCAGTAGTGCCAATGATGTGTGACGCAGCGAACATCTGACCAGGACCCCCTATCGGGAACGAGGTACTGGTGGGTAACGTCCGGGCAGTCCAGTCGTGCTCACCCCACTGAGCACGTGTCCGTTTGGACCGCGAACCGACGCATCACACAGAGCCGTGGCGTCGGCGCCCGATGAGGAGCAGCAGTCTTGCGCGAGTTCAGCCTTCCGGCCCTGTACGAGGTCCCCGCGGACGGCAATCTGACGGACCTCGTCCGCCGCAACGCCGCGCAGCACCCAGACGTGCCCGTCATGGCCCGCAAGGTGGCCGGCGGCTGGCAGGACGTCACCGCCGAGGGCTTCCTCGCCGAGGTGCGCGCGGCGGCGAAGGGCCTGATCGCGCGGGGCGTGCGGCCGGGCGACCGGGTCGCGCTCATCTCCCGCACCCGCTACGAGTGGGTGCAGCTGGACTTCGCCGTCTGGAGCGCGGGCGCGGTGACCGTGCCGGTGTACGAGACGAGCTCCCCCGAGCAGATCCAGTGGATCCTCGGCGACTCGGGCGCGGTCGCGGTGATCGTGGAGAGCGCGGCGCACGCCGAGGCCGTGGAGTCCGTACGCGACGCGCTGCCGGCGCTCACGCACGTGTGGCGGATCGACGGCGGGGCCGTCGACGAGCTGACCGAGGCCGGCCGCGAGGTCTCCGACGAGACCCTCGAAGAGCGCTGCTCGACCGCCAAGGCGGACGACGTGGCGACCATCGTCTACACGTCCGGCACGACGGGCCGCCCCAAGGGCTGTGTGCTCACCCACCGCAACTTCTTCGCCGAGTGCGGCAATGTCGTGGAGCGGCTGAAGCCGCTGTTCCAGACCGGCCGCTCGTCGGTGCTGCTCTTCCTGCCGGCCGCGCACGTCTTCGGCCGCATGGTGGAGGTGGCGTCGGTGCTCGCGCCGATCCGCCTCGGCTGCGTACCGGACATCAAGAACCTGACGGACGACCTCGCGTCGTTCCGGCCGACGCTGATCCTGGGCGTGCCGCGCGTCTTCGAGAAGGTCTACAACTCGGCGCGGGCGAAGGCCCAGGCGGACGGCAAGGGCAAGATCTTCGACCGCGCGGCCCAGACGGCCATCGCGTACAGCCGCGCCAAGTCCACGCCGGGCGGCCCCTCGCTCGGCCTGCGGCTGAAGCACAAGCTGTTCGACGTGCTCGTCTACTCCAAGCTCCGCGCGGTGCTGGGCGGCCGCTGCGAGTTCGCGATCTCGGGCGGCGCGCCGCTGGGCGAGCGGCTCGGCCACTTCTACAGCGGCATCGGCTTCACCGTGCTGGAGGGGTACGGCCTGACGGAGTCGTGCGCGGCGACCGCGTTCAACCCGTGGGACCGGCAGAAGATCGGCACGGTCGGCCAGCCCCTGCCCGGCTCCAAGGTGCGGATCGCCGACGACGGCGAGGTGCTGCTGCACGGCGAGCACATCTTCACGGGCTACTGGAACAACGAGGCGGCGACGGCCGACGCGCTGGCCGACGGCTGGTTCCACACGGGCGACATCGGCACCCTCGACGAGGACGGCTACCTGGCCATCACCGGCCGCAAGAAGGAGATCCTGGTCACCGCGGGCGGCAAGAACGTCGCCCCGGCCGTGATCGAGGACCGCATCCGGGGGCACGCCCTGGTCGCGGAGTGCATGGTCGTCGGCGACGGCCGGCCGTTCGTGGGCGCCCTGATCACGCTGGACGAGGAGTTCCTGGCGCGCTGGGCGGCCGAGCACGGCAAGCCGGCCGGCGCGACGGCGGCGCAGCTGCGCGACGACCCGGAGCTGCTGGCCGAGGTGCAGCGGGCCGTGGACGACGGCAACGCGGCGGTGTCGAAGGCCGAGTCGGTCCGCAAGTTCCGCGTCCTGACCTCGCAGTTCACCGAGGAGGCGGGCCACATCACGCCGTCGCTGAAGCTGAAGCGGAACGTGGTGGCGAAGGACTTCGCCGACGAGATCGAGGCGATCTACCAGAGCTGACCCGTCGGCCGGCCCGTCGGCCGCGCCAGGCGGTGCCGGCCCTTCCGGTGGCCGTACCCGGACCCGGCGCGCGCCCCGGCACGTCGCGCGGAGCCTTCCGGCGCCCGTCAGGACCCCTCCCGGCGGGCGCCGCGGCGTTCCCGGCGTCCGCCGCGGCGTTCCGGACAGGCGCGGGCCCGGAGGGCGAGGAGGCGCGGCGGCCGAGGGCACCGAGGGCTCCGAGGGCTCCGAGGGCAAGGGTGCCCGGCGGGTGTCCGCGCGCAGGGGGTTACCGTGCACGCATGCGCACCCTCCTCGTCACGGGCCCCGGCGGCTCCGGCCGCACCACCGTCGCCGCGGCCACGGCCCTGGCGGCCGCCCGCGACGGGCGGAAGGTCCTCCTCCTGACCGGCGACGCGGCCGTCCCCGCCGACGGCGCCCCCGCCACCCTGACCGTGCACCGCCCGGACCCCGCCGCCCACTTCCGCCAGGAGCTCCTCGCGCTCCAGGCGCACGCCGCGCCCGCCCTCGAACTGCTGGGCGCCGCCCCGCTCGACGACGACGAGCTGACCCCGCTGCCCGGCAGCGCCGCGTCCGCGTACCTCAAGGCCCTGCGCGACGCCGCCCGCGGCGACTGGGACCTCCTCGTCGCCGACCTCCCGCCCCTCCCCGAGGCGATCGCCCTGCTCGCGCTGCCCGAGCAGCTGCGCCGCTACCTGCGCCGCCTCCTCCCGCCCGAGCGGCAGGCCGCCCGCGCCCTGCGCCCGATGCTGGCCCAGCTCGCCGGCGTCCCCATGCCCCCGGACGGCCTGTACGAGGCCGCGGCCCGCAAGGACGCCGACCTCGCCGCCGTACAGGACCTCGTCCACGCCCCGTCGGCCGGTGTCCGCCTCGTCGTGGAGCCCGGCCCGGCCGCCGCCGACGCGCTGCGCACCGCCCGCGCCGGTCTCGCCCTCCACGGCCTCGCCCTCGACACGCTCGTCGCCAACCGCGTCCTGCCCGCCGCGTCCCAGGACCCCTGGCTCGCCGCCCTCGCCGCGCAGCAGCAGACCCACCTCAAGGAGCTGTACGGGGACGGCACCCCCGCCGTGCACGAGGTGCCCCACCTCGGCCGCGACCCGCGCACCGGCGGCGATCTGGCCCTCCTGCGCGCGCCCGGCCCCAGCGCCGCGCCCGTCCCCGCCCCTCGGTGGACCGTCGAGGACCGGCGCGACACCGACGGCGTGCTGGTCTGGCGCATCCCCCTGCCCGGCGCCGCCAAGCCCGACCTGGGGCTCGTACGGCGCGGCGACGAGCTGGTGCTGACCGTCGGACCGTTCCGCCGCGTCGTCCCGCTGCCCGCCGCGCTGCGCCGCTGCACCGTCGCCGGGGCCGCCCTGCGCGACGGGGAGCTGCGCGTACGGTTCGCTCCCGATCCCGGCCTGTGGCCCTGCACCCCCTGAACCCGCCCGCGGTGGACGGACCCCTGAACGCCCGCGCGCCGGTCGGGTACCGTCGATGACATGAGCGATGCCACCCACCGCCCCGGCACCCCCGAGGACGACGCCTGGGCGCGGGCCTGCGCCGAGGACCTGGCGGCCGAGCGCGCCCGCCGCCGCGGCCAGGATGGCCCCCCGCCCGGCTCGGCCGCCGAGGAGCTGCGCAAGCTCGTCGACGCGGTCGCCGACAAGGTCTCCTCGCTCGGCACGCCGCTGCTCGGCGCCGGAGCGCAGAGCGCCGTCCGGCAGGCCGTCGCCCAGGCGAAGTCCGCGATCGAGCCGGTCATCGAGCGCAACCCGCAGGTCTTCGACCACCTCGCGGCCGCCGGAAACGAACTCCTCGCCGCCTACCGCTCCGCCGTCCAGGGCCACGAGCAGCGCTGGACCCGGGGCGGCGACGAGCCGGGCCGGGGCCAGGCCGGTCGGGACGCCGGAGGCTCGCGGGACGCGGGCGGACCGGGCACCCCGCAGGACCCCCTCCGCCCCGAACGGCCCGGGCACGGACGGGACGACGAGGGTCCGGCGGGTAGCCAGCACATCGACCTGGACTGACGAGAAGGCGAACAGCCGGACGCCCGCCCTCGGGTACGGTTGGGCATAGCGGGGCTCGACCGAAAACTGAGGGACACATGGGACTCACCATCGGCGTCGACATCGGCGGCACGAAGATCGCGGCCGGCGTGGTCGACGAAGAGGGCACCATTCTCGACACCCACAAGGTGCCGACCCCGTCGACACCCGAGGGCATCGTCGACGCGATCTGCGCCGCCGTCTCCGAGGCCGGCAAGGGCCATGACATCGAGGCCGTCGGCATCGGCGCCGCCGGCTACGTCGACGACAAGCGCGCGACCGTCCTGTTCGCGCCCAACATCGACTGGCGGCACGAGCCGCTGAAGGACAAGGTCGAGCAGCGCGTCGGGCTCCCCGTCGTCGTGGAGAACGACGCGAACGCCGCCGCCTGGGGCGAGTACCGCTTCGGCGCCGGCCAGGGCCACGACGACGTCATCTGCATCACGCTCGGCACGGGCCTCGGCGGCGGCATCATCATCGGCAACAAGCTGCGCCGCGGCCGGTTCGGCGTCGCCGCCGAGTTCGGCCACATCCGGGTCGTCCCGGACGGTCTGCTGTGCGGCTGCGGAAGCCAGGGCTGCTGGGAGCAGTACGCCTCCGGCCGCGCCCTCGTCCGGTACGCCAAGCAGCGCGCCAACGCCACCCCGGAGAACGCCGCGATCCTGCTGTCCCTCGGCGACGGCACGCCCGAGGGCATCCAGGGCAAGCACATCAGCGACGCCGCCCGGCAGGGCGACAAGGTCGCCGTCGACTCCTTCCGCGAGCTCGCGCGCTGGGCCGGCGCGGGCCTCGCGGACCTGGCGTCGCTGTTCGACCCGTCGGCGTTCATCGTCGGCGGCGGCGTCTCCGACGAGGGCGAGCTGGTCCTCGACCCGATCCGCAAGTCGTTCCGCCGCTGGCTCGTCGGCGGCAAGTACCGGCCGCACGCCCAGGTCCTCGCCGCCCAGCTCGGCGGCAAGGCCGGCCTGGTCGGCGCCGCGGACCTCGCCCGCCAGGGCTGAGCCCCGACGGCCCGCCGGATCTCCCGCACAGCCGCCCGCCGCGTCCCGCCCGGACGCGGCGGGCGCTGCCGTATCGTGCCCGCATGGCGCTCACCGCACTGCCCGACTCCCGTACCGAGCCGGACGGTTCGGCCGTGATCCGGGTGCTCAGCTACAACATCCGCTCGATGCGCGACGACGAGGACGCCCTGGCGCGGGTCATCCACGCCTGCGCCCCCGACGTCGTCCTCGTCCAGGAGGCGCCGCGCTTCTTCCGCTGGCGCAAGCACGCCGCGCGGCTCGCCGCCAAGAGCGGACTGCTCGTCCTGGGCGGCGGCGCCCCCGCGTCCGGGCCGCTGCTGCTGTGCTCGCTGCGCGTCACCGTCGAGCGCACCCGCGACATCCTGCTGCCGCTCACCCCCGGACTGCACCGGCGCGGCTTCGCCACCGCCGTCGTACGCGTCGCGGGCGCCCGCTTCGGGGTGCTCAGCTGCCACCTCAGCCTGCGCGCCGACGAGCGGTACGCCCAGGCCGGCATGCTGCTGGACGAACTCGCCGCCCTCGACGCGCCCCACGCCATCGCCGGGGGCGACATCAACGAACGCCCCGACGGCCGCTCGTTCCGCCGCCTCGCCGCCGAGCTCCAGGACTGCCGGGCCGTACGGCCTTGGGGCGGTGAGCACACCCACCCGCCCGGCGACCCGCACCAGCGGATCGACGCCGTCTTCGCCACCCCCGGCGTGGAGGTGCTGGGCTGCGGCGTACCCGCCGGGCTGCCCGGCGTCCACGACGCGGACCTGAGGGCGGCGACGGACCATCTGCCCGTGCTCGCCGCCCTCCGCGTACCGGCCGCCACCTGAGGGCGGCCGCCGCCCGGCGCGGCGGGTCAGACGACCGCGCCGCGCCCCGGATCGTCGTCGTCCTCGTCGTCACCGGACTGCATCCGCGCCACCAGCGTCGCGAAACCGCCCAGGAAGCCGCCGACGCACAGCGTGGTCAGCCACCAGGTCATGTCCCACTGGAGGAGCACGGCGAGCAGCATCAGCACCGGCCCGCCGATCACGCCCAGCCAGCCGAACTTGGCAGCCGAGTCGGCCTCCGGCAGCGGCGGCGGCTCGGGCGGTACGAAGTGCCCCTCGCCGTCGTCGTCCCCGTCGCCGTCCGCGCCCCGTCGGCCCGCGCGCCCGGCGGGCGCGGCGGGCGCGTCGGCGTCGGGATCGGCCAGCTCGTAGTCGCGCGGGCCGCGCGGCCCGACACCCGGCGCGAAGACGATGGAACCGCCCAGCGCGGGCCGGTTCACCGACGTACCGCTCGCCGCCGGGCCCGCCCCGTCACCGTCACCGTCGCCCGGCCCGTCACCGGCCCCGTCGCGCGACCCGCCCCCGTCGTCCTCGCCGGAGGCGGCGTCGCCGCCCTCGCCGGTCGGGCCGCGGTCCGCACCGCCCCCGCCGTCGCGGCGGCCGCCACCTCCGGCGGCCGGGGCGCCGCTCCCGCGCGGCCCGTCGCCCCCGGTACCGGTCCCGTCCACGCCGTCATGGTCCGGCAGCGCCAGGTCCCTGACCGGGCGGAACGGCCGCGCGCCCGGCGGGTCCGGCGGCTCCTCCCCGTACGCGGCGACGATCGCCGCCCAGGCCGCCTCCTCGTCGATGGGCGCCCCGCCGCCGTCGCCGGGCTCCGGCACCGGCCGGTCCCGGGGGCCGCCGCCCTGCCCGTCCACGCTCTCCCCGCGGTCCGCGTCCGCGTCGTACTGGTCAGCCACCGGTCGTGCTCCCCTCCCTGTTTCTGTCCCGGGCGGCGCTGTCGCCGGCCCCCGGAGCGAGCCGGCCGATGAACGCGTGGCTCTCCTCGAAGATCCGCTCCGCGTCGAGGTCCAACGTCGCGACGTGGTAGCTCTGTTCCAGCAGGATCTCCGTGACATCGGTGGAGGAGACCCGGCTCAGTACGCGGGCCGAGTCCGCGGGCGGCACGACGTGGTCCTGCGGCGCGCGCAGCAGCAGGAGCGGCTGGGTGACCTGCGGCAGCTCGGCGTCGACCAGGCGCAGGAACCGGCGCATCGAGTAGGCGGCGTGCAGCGGCACCCGGTCGTAGCCGCCCTCGTCGACGCCCTCCTTCGCGATGTCGTTGGCGATGCCGCCCGTCGACGCCACGACGTGGCGGACGACCGGCAGCGCGTGCGCGGCGAGGCCGTGCACCTTGTTCGCCGGGTTCACCAGGACCAGGCCCGCGACGGCGTCGCCGTGCCGGGCGGCGAGCCGCAGCGCCAGCGCGCCGCCCATGGACAGGCCGCAGACGAACACCCGCGAGCACGTCGCGCTCAGCACGCGCAGCTCGCGGTCGACCTCCGCGTACCAGTCCTGCCAGGCGGTGACCTGCATGTCCTGCCAGCGCGTGCCGTGCCCGGGAAGCAGGGGCACCGACACGGTCAGACCGCGCTCCGCGAGGTACTCGCCCCAGGGGCGCATCGACCGGGGGGAGCCGGTGAAGCCGTGGCAGAGGAGTACGCCGATGTCGCCGCCCTCGTGGCGGTACGGCTCGGCTCCGGGAAGGAGCGGCACGGAGGTCTCCCGTTCGGAATCGTTGGGATCGGAGAAACGTGTACTTCACCGTACGCGACCGGGGTGACACCGACCAGGGCCGTCACGCCGCCGGACCGCGCCCCCGGCGGCCCGCGGGCGGACGGGTGCCGGGAGCCCCGTACGGGTTAAGGTCTGTGCGACGGAAACGGGAGGAACACGAGTTGATCTACGGCGCTATGAAGTTCTCCATCGGAGGGACGCTGAAGCTCGCCTTCAGGCCCTGGGTGGAGGGCCTCGAGAACATTCCCGCCGAGGGGCCGGCGATCCTCGCGAGCAACCACCTCTCGTTCTCCGACTCCTTCTTCCTCCCGGCCGTCCTCGACCGGAAGGTCACCTTCATCGCGAAGGCCGAGTACTTCACCTCGCCCGGTGTGAAGGGCCGGCTCACCGCCGCGTTCTTCAAGGGCGTCGGCCAGCTCCCCGTGGACCGCTCCGGCGCGCGGGGCGCCGGCGACGCCGCCGTGCGCAGCGGTATCGAGGTCATCAAGCGCGGTGAGCTGTTCGGCATCTACCCGGAGGGCACCCGCTCCCCGGACGGCCGGCTGTACCGCGGCAAGACCGGCGGCCTCGCGCGCGTGGCGCTGGCCACCGGCGCGCCCGTCATCCCGATCGCCATGATCGACACGGAGAAGATCCAGCCGCCCGGCAAGGTCGTCCCCAAGCTGATGCGCCCCGGCATCCGCATCGGCAAGCCCCTGGACTTCAGCCGCTACCAGGGCATGGACAACGACCGCTTCATCCTCCGCTCGGTCACCGACGAGGTGATGTACGAGATCATGAAGCTGTCCGGCCAGGAGTACGTGGACATCTACGCCACCGTCGCCAAGCGCCGCATCGCCGAGGCGGAGAAGGCCGCCAAGGCGGCGGCGAAGGGCGAGAAGGGCGAGCAGCGGCCCGAAGCCCGCGGCACGGCGTCCGAGAGCGCGGCGCCCGAGAGCGGGACGCCTGAGGACGGGACGTCCGGAGGCACGGCGTCCGGCGGCGCGGCGGAGAAGCCGGCGGGCTGAACCCGGGCGCGCCACGGCACCGGCGCGGGAACCGGCAACAGGCACAGGCAGGACGACGCGCGGACCGGCGCCCCTCGGACGGGCCCCGGCGTCCCGCGCGGAGGGTGGGGGAGATGGCCAGGCGCGAGCGGGTGGTCCGCATGTCCGTGGAGCAGCCGCTGTGGCGCGCGCTCACCGCGTACCGCGTCCTCACGATGGTCTACGCGGACCTCCTCTTCCTCGCCAACCGCGGCCACTTCGAACGCCCCTGGGCGGGCGCCGCGTTCCTCGCCGTGATGAGCGTCTGGACGCTGGCGACCCTGCCGAAGGTGTCCGGCGCCGTCCGCTGCACCAAACCGTTCCTCGCCGTCGACCTGGCGATCGCGCTCACCGGCATCCTGCTGACGCCGTTCGCCGACAACCACGCCCAGGTGCAGGACGGGCCGACGCTGCCCGGCATCTGGACGGCCGGCGCGGTCCTCGCGTACGCCATCAAGGGTGGCTGGCGCTGGGCCGGCTTCGCCTCCTCGCTGGTCGCCGTCGCCAACATCGTGGAGCGCGGCGAGCCGAGCCGCGACACGCTCCACAACGTGCTGCTGGTGTGGGTGGCGTCCATCGCGATCGGCTACGTCGTCGAGGTCGCCCGCGCCTCCGAGCGGACCCTCGCCCGCGCCCTGGAGATCGAGGCCGCCACGCGCGAGCGGGAGCGTCTCGCGCGGGACATCCACGACTCGGTGCTCCAGGTGCTGGCCATGGTCCAGCGGCGCGGCACCGCGCTCGGCGGGGAGGCGGCGGAGCTCGGCCGGATGGCGGGGGAGCAGGAGGTGGCGCTGCGCACCCTCGTCGCCGGCGGCCTCAACCGGCCCTCCCACGTGAGCGACGACGCCTCCCAGGGCGCGGTCGTCCGGCTGGTCGACGAGCCGGACGTGCCGGACGGCCCCGGCGAGCAGGACCTGCGGACGCTGCTGGCCCCGTACGCCGGCTCGCGGGTGACGTTCGCGGAACCGGGCGCGCCGGTGCTGCTGCCGCGCGCGGCCGCGGCCGAGCTGGCGGCCGCTGTCGGTGCCGCCCTGGACAATGTCCGCAGGCACGCGGGGCCCGGAGCCCGGGCGTGGATACTCGTCGAGGACTGGCCGGACGAGGTCGTCGTGACCGTGCGCGACGACGGGCCCGGCATCCCCGAGGGGCGTCTCGCCCAGGCGGAGAGCGAGGGCCGGCTCGGCGTCGCCCAGTCCATCCGCGGCCGGCTGCGGGACCTGGGCGGTACGGCGGAGCTGCTCTCGGTCCCCGGGCAGGGCACGGAAGTCGAGTTGAAGGTCCCACGGGGGAAGGCGGAGCGATGACGGAACAGCCGATCAAGGTGATGGTGGTGGACGACCACCCGATGTGGCGCGACGCCGTGGCCCGCGACCTGGCCGAGGCCGGGTTCGCGGTGGTGGCCACGGCGGGCGACGGCGACCAGGCCGTACGCCGCGCCCGCGCCACGTCGCCGGACGTGCTCGTCCTCGACCTGAACCTGCCGGGCAAGCCGGGCGTCCAGGTCTGCAAGGAGCTGGTGGGCGGCGGGGACCTGCCGGTGCGGGTGCTGGTGCTGTCCGCGAGCGGGGAGCACGCGGACGTCCTGGAGGCCGTCAAGTCCGGTGCCACCGGGTACCTGCTGAAGTCGGCCAGCACGGCGGAACTGCTGGACGCGGTACGGCGTACGGCCGCCGGCGACGCGGTGTTCACGCCGGGGCTGGCCGGTCTGGTGCTGGGCGAGTACCGCCGCCTGGCCGCTGAGCCCGCGGCCGACCGGGGCGCCCCCGAGCCCAACGCGCCGCGGCTGACGGAGCGTGAGACGGAGGTGCTGCGGCTGGTGGCCAAGGGCCTCAGCTACAAGCAGATCGCCGAGCGGCTGGTCATCTCGCACCGGACGGTGCAGAACCATGTGCAGAACACGCTGGGGAAGCTGCAGCTGCACAACCGCGTCGAACTGGTCCGCTACGCCATAGAATCCGGCCTCGACACCCCCTGACCCGGCGGGGCACCCCGTTGTACCCACCCTCCCCAAGGGCTCGGCTTCGCTCGAGCACGAGGCACCCCCATCGCCCTTGCGGGACGCCTGCCCAGCCCACAACGGGGTGGGCCCGGCCGCCCCGCAGGGGAACGCACCGTCAAGGAGCCGCCGCCCCGCAGGGGGCGGGGTCGCGGGTCGCCTGCGCATGACTGGCGCAGCCGGAGGCGCAAGGCCGAGGTACCGGGGAAGTGAAGGGGCGGGTCGTATATTCGCGGGGGTACCGCCCCACAGGAAGGCCCCGCACCGTGGACGTCCTCGCCTTCGGCGTGCAGACAGACGAGCGCCCCCTCCTGGAACGCGCCTTCGCCGGCCACCACGACCTCCACTGCCTGGACGTCTTCCTCACCGAGGACACCGCCCCCCTGGCCGCCGGCCACGAAGCCGTCTCCACCAGCGTCAACGCCGACCTCGGCGCCCGCGTCCTGCGCACCCTCGCCGCCGGCGGCACCCGGCTCGTCGCCCAGCGTTCCACCGGCTTCAACAACATCGACCTCGACGTGGCCCGCGAGCTCGGCATCACCGTGGCCCGCGTCTCGTACTACTCGCCCTACTCCGTCGCCGAGTTCGCGTGGACGCTCGCCATGGCGGTGAACCGCCGCATCGTCCGCGCCGCCCACCGCACCCGCGACTTCGACTTCCGCCTCGACGGGCTCCTCGGCCGCGACATGCGGGGCCGCACCGTCGGCGTCCTCGGCACCGGCAAGATCGGTGAGGCGTTCACCCGGATCGCGCACGGCTTCGGCATGCGCCTGCTCGGCTGGGACATCGCCGAGAACCCGGCCTGCCAGGCGCTCGGCATGACGTACGTGGAGAAGGACGAACTGCTCGCCGACTCCGACCTGGTCAGCCTGCACGTGCCGCTCACCCCGCAGACCCGGCACCTCCTCGACGCCGCCGCCCTCGCCGCGATGAAGGACGACGCGATCCTGGTGAACTCCAGCCGGGGCGGCCTGGTCGACACCGACGCCCTCGTCGACGCGCTGCGCGCGGGACGGTTCGCCGGTGTCGGCCTCGACGTGTACGAGGCGGAGGCCGGGCTGTTCCACCTGGACAAGTCGCTGGTGGGCGTGGACGACGACACCCTGGCGAGGCTGATGACCTTCCCGAACGTGCTGGTCACCAGCCACCAGGCGTACTACACCGCCGAAGCGGTCGGCGAGATCGTCGCCGCCACCCTGCGCAACGTCACCGACTTCGCGGAGGGCCGCCGCAACGACAACGTCCTCGTCCCCGCCGAGGAGCCCGACGAGGGCCCCGCCGGCTGACCCGCGGGCGCGTGACGCCCCGCCGCGGGCCGGTGCCGGCTCACCCGCCGACCGGCCCAGCCGCCGGGGAGGCCGCCGACGGGGGAGCCGAGGGGGCCGCGCCCGCGCGGCGGTCCAGCAGCCCCCGTACGATCGCCGACCCGTTCAGCGTGAGCACCGACTCGGGGTGGAACTGCACCCCCGCGAAGCCGTCGCCGCGCAGCGCGTGCACCTCGCCGCTCAGCGGGTCCCGGCTCACCTCCACCCCGCGCGCCGCGAGCCGCGCGGCCGCCGCGTCGTCGCAGCGCGCGGTGAAGCTGTTGTAGAAGCCGACCCGCTCCCGCGCCCCGAACAGCTCCACGTCCACCTGCGCGCCCTGCAGCGGCACCCGCTTGCGTACGATCCCCAGTCCCAGCTCCGCGGCGATCAGCTCGTGCCCCAGGCACACCCCCAGCAGCGGGTGCCGGTGCCCGGCCAGCAGCTCCGCGGCGAGCCCCCGCAGCAGCCGCATCCGGGGGTCGCGGGCGTCGCCCGGATCGCCCGGCCCGGGGCCCAGCACCACGGGCCCGGCGTGCGTCAGCGCGGCCTCCCGCAGCCCCGGCTCGTCGAACCGGCGCACCGTCACCTCCAGCCCCAGGGACCGCAGCAGATGGGCCAGCATGGAGGTGAACGTGTCCTCCGCGTCGACCACCAGGGCGTGCCCGGCCAGTCCGCCACCGGCCGGCCGCTCCCGCATCCGCAGCCAGAACGGCGCCAGGTCCGCGCGCCGCGCGTCCAGCGCGGCCCGCACCCGCGGGTCGTCCGCCAGCCGCGCCGGCCGCTCCGCCTCCGCCGCCGGACGCCCCGGCCGGACCCCGAGCGCCGCCAGGACGCCCGCCGCCTTGGCGTGGGTCTCCGCGACCTCGCCGTCCGGGTCGGAGTGCCGCACCAGCGTCGCGCCGACCGGCACCCGCAGCCCGCCGTCGGCGTCGATGTCGGCGGTACGGATCAGGATGGGCGAGTCCAGCGTCTGCGCCCCGCCCTCGTCCGTGCCGAGCAGCGCCAGGGCGCCCGCGTAGTAGCCGCGCCCGCCCTCCTCGTGCCGCTCGATGACCCGGCAGGCGTTCTGCACCGGTGACCCGGTGACCGTCGCCGCGAACATCGTCTCCCGCAGCACCTCCCGCACGTCCAGCGTGGAGCGCCCGCGCAGCTCGTACTCGGTGTGCGCGAGGTGGGCCATCTCCTTCAGCCGGGGCCCGACGACGACCCCGCCCATGTCGCCGACGGTGCACATCATCTTCAGTTCCTCGTCGACGACCATCGACAGCTCGTCGGTCTCCTTGCGGCTGGCGAGGAACCCCAGCAGGTCCTCGGGCGTCGGCCCGCCCGCCGGATAGCGGTACGTGCCGCTGATCGGGTTCATCACGACCGTGCCGCCCGACATCCGCACATGCACCTCGGGGCTCGCCCCGACCAGGGTGCGCTCCCCGGTGTGGACGACGAACGTCCAGTACGCGCCCCGCTCCCCGGCCAGCAGCCGCCGGAACAGCGCGAGCGCGTCCGCCCGGCCGAAGCCCGGCACCCGCCCGTGGAAGGTGCGGCGGATGACGAAGTTGGCGCCCTCGCCCCGCCCGATCTCGTCGTCCACGACCCGCCGCACGATCCGCGCGTACGCGTCGTCGGGGACGTCGAAGCCGCCGTCCTCCACGGCCACGCCGTGGGCGGGCAGCAGGTCCAGGGCCTCGGCGAGCGGCAGCTCGTACGTCTCGTCGGCGACCAGCACGGACAGCGGCGTGCCGTCGTCGCGGACGTCGAAGCCCCGCTCGCGCAGCTGCCGGAACGGGACGAGGGCCAGCGCGGGCCGCTGCCCGACGGGCAGGTCGGCGAGGCGCTCCACCTCGTGGACGGGGCCCGTCAGCACCTCGACGGTGTCGTGGTCGCGGCCGGGGGTGCGGCGGCGGAGCAGGGCGAACGGGGGGCCTGACGGGTCGAGCAGGGATCGCAGGTCCATCGGTGGGGTTCCTTCCGTGGTGGAGAGGAACGGCCCGCCGGAAACGGGAGAAGGCCGCCCCTCGGGCGGCCTTCGCGTCGTGTGCGCGCGTGTCGGTCAGCGGGCCGCCGGTTGAGCGGTCCACCACCAGTTCCGGGTCGTCGGCGCGAACACGAAGCCGACCCTAGCGCATCCGCCCGCGGCGCGGCGGTCCGTTCCGTCAGACGGGACGGCCGCGCGCCGCGGGCGGACGGGGCTCCCCGCCGGAAGCGGGGAGCGGGGAGCGGGATCAGACGAACAGGTTGTAGACCTGCCAGCCCGTGCCGACGGACGTGCGGGCGGCGAACGGCGAGGTGGCGCTGCCGCTGCCCTTGTAGAACCACATCTGCCCGTTGGTGTCGCGGGCGATCAGGTCCGGGCGTCCGTCCCGGTCCAGGTCGCTCGGGCCGAGCAGCATGTTGTAGACCTGCCAGCCCTTGCCGATCGTCGTACGGGCGGCGAACGGCGCGGTCGCGCTGCCCGTGCCCTTGTACAGCCACATCACACCGGAGGTGTCGCGGGCGATCATGTCGGGCCTGCCGTCGCCGGTGATGTCACCGGTGTCGGTCATCACGGGGTAGACCTGCCAGCCCCGGCCGATCGACGTGCGCGCCTTGAACGGGGCCGCCGGGTTGCCGGTGCCCGCGTAGAACCACAGGTAGCCGGAGCCGTCGCGGGCCACCAGGTCCGCGATGCCGTCGCCGGAGAGGTCCCGGGCGCCGCTCATCAGGTTGTAGATCTGCCAGCCCTTGCCGACGTACAGCCGGGCCTTGAACGGGGCCGACGGGTTGCCGCTGCCCTGGTAGTACCACAGACCGCCGGAGCCGTCGCGGGCCACCGCGTCGCCCGTGCCGTCCGCGCGCAGCGCCGTCATCGACGTGATCATGTTGTACGCGCCCCAGCCGCTGCCCACCCGGTAGCGGGTGAAGAACGGCGCGGTCGCGCTGCCCGTGCCCTGGTACTGCCACAGCACGCCCGAGGTGTCGCGGGCCAGGGTGTTGTAGCGGTTCGTGCCCGGGTCGGGTGCGGTGCTGGCGACCTTCTCCACGTCGGCCGCGCTGACCCACGCGAAGCGGTGGTTGTAGCGGATCGGGTAGAAGAGGTTGCCGCCCTGGACCAGGGTCCGCGAGCCGGTGCCCGTCCCGTCGATCGTGCCGCCGTAGTAGTACGTGCCCGGCACGGCGTCACCGGCGAGCGTGTACGTCTGCCCGGCCGGGAGGGAGTACTTCGTCAGGTGCGCGCCGTTCTGGTCCTGCAGCGGCACGCCCGTGCCGGTGTAGGCCGCGTCGTCCGGGTAGCTGCGCCCGTACACCTTGACGGTCGCGCCGGCCTTCGCCCGCACCACGGTCCCGGTGCCCACGGGCGCGGTGAACTGGCCGCCCGGGTTGTGGAACCACGCCTTCTGGCCGCCGTACCAGATGGCGGTCCAGTCGTTGCGCGCCTCGGCGACGACCCAGGTGCCGCCCGCGACGAGCTTGTTGCCCCAGTTCCAGCCCTCGGTCCAGGTCTGCGCGCCCAGGTACGGGTCGCCGATCGTGGGGGAGGAGGTGGACGGGGACGTGTACAGGTAGCCGAAGTTCGCCGGCTGGGTCGGCACGGCCGCCCCGTTGTTCGTCAGCTTCGGCTGGTTCGCCGTGGTGAACGGCGGGACGAAGCGGACGAGCTGCCCGGCCTTGAGCAGGCCGCCCGCGCCGCCGGCCCCCGTGGGGGCGCCCATCAGCGACATGTAGTGGTTCCAGTCCCAGAACGGGCCCGGGTCCCAGTGCTGGGCGCGGACCTTGGTGTCCAGGACGCCCGGAATCTCGTCGTGGCCGATGATGTGCTCGCGGTCGAGCGGGATGCCGTACTTCGCCGCGAGGTGCTTCACCAGCGCCGCGGACGACTCGTACTGCGGCTCGGTGTACCAGCTGCCCGCCTTGATGGCGTAGCCCTCGTGCTCGATGCCGATCGAGTGCATGTTGAGGGTCTTGTTGCCCGCGTGCCACGCCTCGTTCTTGTTCTCCACCATCTGGGTGACCAGACCGTCGGAGGCGCGGACCATGTAGTGGGCGCTGGCGTAGGTGTTCGAGTTCTGGAAGACCGCCAGCGAACCGTCGTAGCTGCCCTCCGTGTCGTGGATGGCGATGTAGCGGATGTCGTGGCCGCCCTCGGGGCGGTTGGCGATGTTGTAGTTGCCCCAGTCGTCCGGTCCGCTGTTCTGCTTGTACGCGGCCGGGCGGAAGTCGCAGTTCAGACCGGTCGGGCAGTCCGGCGTGGGGACCGCCGTCGTGCCGGCCGAGGTCATCGCCAGCGGGACCTTCGACTGGACCGGCGTCACGGACGGGTCCGCCGGCAGCGACACGTGCTGGCCGTCGCCGGTGGTCCGCCGCTCGCCGGTCCTGATCGACTCGAAGACGCGCTTGGCGAACAGCTGGGCGCCCTTGCGGTCGGGCGCCTGGCTGTAGCGGGCGACGGCCGGGTACCACTTGCCCGGGTCGTCGGGCAGCGAGCCGGTGGCCTGCCGCTGGTACTCGGCCAGGAGCGCCGCGCCCGCCCGGATGCTCTGCGCCGGGTCCTCGCGCACCGCGTCGGGGGAGGCGTCGATCAGCTCGGCGGCCTCGTCCAGCGTGTGCAGCCGCGGGTCGCTCGTGTCGACCGGCTTCTTCCGGACGGACTTCAGCGCCTTCTCCGCGTCGAAGTGCTTCTCGACGTTCGGGTCGCCGCTGCGGTTCATGTGGGCCAGGCGGTGGTCGTCGTCCTCGCCGGCGTGCCCGTCCTCCAGGTCCTCCGGGTCGACCTGCGTCAGCCCCATGACGTTGTACGCGCCGGTGGTGCTGGGCAGCCCGTCGTGGCTCTCCCAGCGCGTCTGCCGGTACGAGACCGCCATCAGGACGCTCTTCGGGACGTCGAACTCGCGGGCCGCCTCCTCGAACTCCGTCTGGAGCTCGGCGGACGGCGGCACGGCCTTCGCGTCGGAGGACCCGAGGAGGTCCGGGGACGCCACGGCGAGGCCGGCGGTCGTCGCGGCGACGACCGCCGAGGCTATGCCGTAGATCAGGAGCTTTCTCTTCTTGCGGTCTCTGCGGTGTCCAGCGCTCAAGTCCCACCCCTGTGTGAAGTTCTCTGCTGGGCAAGTAGTTCAAGCCTCAAGAGCGCGTGACGCTATCAAACTGAGGTTCGGGCGGGACCGCCGGGGCGCGGCCGGAGGCGCCCCGCACCGGCATGGGAGACCGCCGTCTCACTTTCTGATCGTGTACGTGGCCTTCTGTCCCGAGCGCGTAATGTTGTCGAGGTGACCGTGAACGCTGACACCCACGCCGTCGCCGCCAAGGCGACCTGGCGAGACCTGCCCGCGGCGCAGCAGCCCGAGTACCCGGATGCCGAGGCTCTGCGCGATGTGATCGCCGACCTCGAGTCGTATCCGCCGCTCGTCTTCGCCGGCGAGTGCGACCAGCTGCGCGCCCGCATGGGAGCCGTCGCCCGGGGTGAGGCGTTCCTCCTCCAGGGCGGCGACTGCGCGGAGTCCTTCGACGCCGTCGGCGCCGAGGACATCCGGGCCAAGCTGAAGACCCTCCTCCAGATGGGCGCCGTGCTGACGTACGCCGCCTCCGTGCCCGTCGTGAAGGTGGGGCGGATCGCCGGCCAGTACTCGAAGCCGCGCTCCAAGCCCACCGAGACCCGCGACGGGGTGACCCTGCCGACCTACCGCGGCGACTCCGTCAACGGCTTCGAGTTCACCGAGGAGGCCCGCGTCCCCGACCCGGAGCGCCTCAAGCGGATGTACCAGGCGTCCGCCTCGACGCTGAACCTGGTCCGCGCCTTCACCACCGGCGGCTACGCCGACCTGCGCCAGGTGCACGCCTGGAACCAGGACTTCGTGAAGTCGTCCCCGTCCGGCCAGCGCTACGAGCAGCTCGCCCGCGAGATCGACAACGCCCTCAACTTCATGAAGGCGTGCGGCACGGACCCGGCCGAGTTCCGCACGGTCGAGTTCTTCGCCTCCCACGAGGCGCTGCTCCTCGACTACGAGACGGCGCTCACCCGCGTCGACTCCCGCACCGGCGAGCTGTACGACACGTCGGGCCACATGGTGTGGATCGGCGAGCGGACCCGGCAGCTGGACCACGCCCACATCGAGTTCGCGTCCAAGATCCGCAACCCGATCGGGATCAAGCTCGGCCCCACCACGACGGTGGACGAGGCGCTCACCTACATCGACCGCCTCGACCCCGAGCGCGAGCCGGGCCGGCTGACCTTCATCGTCCGCATGGGCGCCGACAAGGTCCGCGACAAGCTCCCCGAGCTGGTCGAGAAGGTCACCGCCTCGGGCGCGACCGTCGCCTGGGTCACCGACCCGATGCACGGCAACACCTTCGAGGCCGCCTCCGGCCACAAGACGCGCCGCTTCGACGACGTGCTGGACGAGGTCAAGGGCTTCTTCGAGGTCCACAAGGCGCTCGGCACCCACCCCGGCGGCATCCACGTGGAGCTGACCGGCGACGACGTCACCGAGTGCGTGGGCGGCGGCGACGAGATCTTCGTGGACGACCTGCACCAGCGGTACGAGACGGCCTGCGACCCGCGGCTCAACCGCAGCCAGTCGCTGGACCTGGCGTTCCTGGTGGCGGAGATGTACAGGTCCCAGTGATCCGGGGACCGGCCGATCGTGGGTTGATCTTGGCTGGAAATCGGCTTGAGGAATGACGTGGGGCGCGGATCCGTGTGATCCGCGCCCCACCGTCATTCCCATGGCCGCTGTGGGCTTTTCCGCACCGCGCCCTATGGGTAAGGTTAGGTTAGCCTCACCGACCAAGCGGGGGGCGTAGGCCCAAGACCTGCAGGGAGGTGACCCGCGTGTACGTCTGCTCGTGCTTCGGTATCACCGAGAAGCAGGTCAAGGAACACGCGGACGCCGGTGCCTGCACCCCGCGCCAGATAGCGTCGGCCTGCAAGGCCGGCACCGACTGCGGCTCGTGCGTGCGTCGCATCCAGGCCATTCTCGGCCGGGGCGCCTGCCCCCGCCGCGAGCTGCTGGAGCAGGGCGAGCCGGCCCTGTCCGAGCTGTCGGAAGCCGCGTAGCCGCACGGCCCCGGCCGGGGGCCTCAGCTCTCCGGCTGCTCCACGAGCGTCGCCAGGTACAGCGACTCGCCGAGCTTCTGCACCAGCTCGAGCTGGGTGTCCAGATAGTCGATGTGGTGCTCCTCGTCCGCGAGGATCGACTCGAAGATGTTGGCCGACGTGATGTCGCCCTTGTTGCGCATCACCTCGATGCCGCGCCGCAGCCGGTCGATCGCCTCGACCTCGACCTCGCGGTCCGCCTGGAACATCTCCGTCACCGTCTGGCCGATCCGGACGTGGAACAGCCGCTGGTAGTTCGGCAGGCCCTCCAGGAACAGAATCCGGTCGGTGAGCACCTCGGCGTGCTTCATCTCGTCGAAGGACTCCGCGCGGGTGTACTTCGCGAGCTTCGTCCACCCGTTGTTCTCCTGCATCTTGGCGTGCAGGAAGTACTGATTGATCGCGGTCAGTTCGGCGGTCAGCTGCTCGTTGAGGAACTCGATGACCTCGGGGTCGCCCTGCATCGCAGAGGCTCCTTCCACGTGACTGAAGGGGCGGGATGCGCGCATCCTCGCACCACGACGCAGGGCCGTCCAGTAAGTCAAGGCTTAGTAGGACTTGCCCGATTCGATCCCGGCCCCGGTCGTGACCACCCCTCCCGGTCTGTCACCATTGACCCATGGGTCAGCCGGAGAGCGCGGAACACCGGGCAGCAAGGGAGTCCACGCTTCCACCGGGGCAGCGTCTGCAGCGCGGCTGGCCGGTCACCCACTACGGGCCCGTCCCCAAGTTCCGGCCCGAGCGCTGGGAGTTCCGGGTCTTCGGCGCCACGGCGGACGGCGGCAAGCACTGCTGGAGCCACGAGGAGTTCACCGCGCTCCCGTTCTCGACCGTCGTCGCCGATCTGCACTGCGTCACGAAGTTCAGCATGGTCGGGGCCGAATGGGGGGGTGTCCCCGCGCGCACGGTGCTGGAACTGGCGCCCCCGTCCCCGGATGTCACCCATGTGATGGTGTGGGCCGAGTACGGCTTCAGCGCCAACATGCGGCTCTCGGACTTCGCCTCCGAGCGTTCGATCTTCGCCACCCACAAGGACGGCGAGCTGCTCACCGCCGAGCACGGCTTCCCGCTCCGGCTGATCGTCCCCCACCTGTACGCCTGGAAGGGCCCCAAGTGGGTCCGCGGCGTCGAGTACATGACCGCCGACCGCCGCGGCTTCTGGGAGGAGCGCGGCTACCACAACATCGGCGACCCGTGGGCGGAGCAGCGCTACTCGTACCAGGAGGAGCCGGGCGACGGCCCGGAGCTCTGACTCCCGGTACGAGCGGCGGGACGGCCGCCGTCAGCCGTGGTACCGGTGGACCACCGCGTGGCCCTTGCCGCGGCCGATCATCCACTTGTTGACCGGTGTCGTCACGACGAACGCGACGGCGAACGCGAAGGCCAGGGCGCCCCAGAACAGCGCGTCCGACAGGTGCGCGTCCATCGCCCCCGGCACCAGCAGCAGCACGCCGTTGTCGACGGCCTCCATCACCGTGATCGACAGCGTGTCGGCGGCGAGCGCCACGCCGATGGCCGCCCGCAGGCCCACCCCGGCCCGTACGACGGCCCAGAGGGTCAGCGAGTAGCCGAAGAAGAACGCCAGCACGATCGCCAGGGCCATCGTCGGCGCGTTGCCCCAGCCGAGGGCGGTGCCGATGACCATGCCCAGGACCTCGCCGATGGCGCAGCCGGTGAGGCAGTGGAGGGTGGCCTTCGCCGCCATCGCCCAGCCGACCGGACCTCCGGCGTGCCGGTGGCCGTGGTGGTCGTGGCCCGGGTGGTCCGGCGCCTGCCGGCGGTCCTGGTCGTGGTGGTCGTGGTGGTCGTGGGGCTGGTGTGCCGGGTGGCCGGTCTCCGGCGCGCGGCCGGCGTGGTGCCCGTGCTCGTGTGCGCTGCGGTCCATGACATGCCCCCATGCCGAGAAGCGGTTCCTGTCCTGATGACGGGAACCGTATACCCCCCTGGGGTATTCCTCAAGCGTCAGGGCCGCCGCGTCACGACGGCTCCCGCAGCGACTTCAGCCGGGCCACGTCCTCGGCGTGCCTGTCCTTGCCGCCGGGCGTCTCGATGACCAGCGGCACGCCCTCGGTCGCCGGGTGGCGCAGCAGCTCCCGGAACGGCTCCTCGCCGATGTGGCCGGCCCCGATGTTGGCGTGCCGGTCCTTGTGGGCCCCGGCCACGTCCTTGGAGTCGTTGGCGTGGATCAGCTTCAGCCGCCCCTCGCCGACCGTCTCCACCAGCAGGTCCAGCGTCTTGCCCACCCCGTCCGCCTCGGCCAGGTCGTGGCCGGCCGCGAAGATGTGGCAGGTGTCCAGGCAGACGCCCAGCTTCGGATGGGCGTCCAGCGCCTCGAAGTACGGCCCGAAGTCCCAGGTGCGGGAGCACAGTGACGAGCCCTGCCCGGCCGTCGACTCCAGCAGCAGGAACGGGTCGTCGTCGTGCGTCAGCTCGTCCAGCAGCGGCAGCATCCGCTCGCGCACCTGCGCGAGCGCCGTCTCGCGCGACCGCCCGCCGGTCGCCGAGCCGGTGTGGACGACCACGCCGAGCGCGCCGATCGCGCGGGCCCGGCGCAGCGAGTGCCGCAGCGACTCGACGGACCGCTCGGCGGTGGCCTCCGTGTGCGAGCCGAAGTTGATCAGGTAGGGGGCGTGGACGTACGCGGGGATGCCCTCGGCGGCGCAGGCCTCGCGGAACAGTTCGTCCTGGGCCGGGTTGCCGACGGGGGTGGCCCAGCCGCGCGGATTGGCGACGAAGACCTGGACGGTCTCGGCGCCGATCTCCCGCGCGAACGCGAGACCGGTCCTGGCCAGGCCGCCGGCGACCGGGACGTGGGCGCCGACGGGGCGGAGCGTCCCCCCGGCGGGAGCGGGAGCGGAGGCTGGGGGGAGCATGATGCGACTAGATTCCCTTGATCTTGATGGTGATCGCGGCGCCCTCGGGCGCCGTGTCGCCGCCGGGTACGGACTGGCCGCTGACGGTGTCCCCGAGGTACGGGAACGTCTTCTCGACCTTCACCGCGAAGCCCGCCGCCTCCAGCTCGCGCGTGGCGTCGTCGACGTTCTTCCCGGTGACGTCGGGCACGGCGACCATGCGCGGGCCCTTGGAGAGCGTCAGCGTCACGGTGTCGCCCCCGGCCGCGCGGGCGCCCGCCGGGACCGACTGCGCGGCGACCGAACCGGCCGGGTGCGGCGAGTGGACCCGCTCCTCGGCGACCTCCACGGTCAGCCCGGCGTCCGTCAGCGCGTCACGGGCCTCGGCCAGCGGCCGGCCGACCGTGCCCGGCACCTCGACGGGGGCGCCCTTGCTGACGACCAGCGCCACGGCCGCGTCCGGCGAGCGCTCCGTACCGGCCGGCGGGTCGCTGCTGACGACCGAGCCCTTCGCCACCTCGGTGTCGAACTCCTCCGTGACGACCCCGGCCGCGAGGCCCGCCTTCCGCAGCCGCTCCTTCGCGGTGCCCAGCGGCACGCCCTTCAGCTCGGGCACCTTCACGATCTTCGGGCCGCGCGAGATGACGAGGTCCACCGAGCCGTTGCCCCGGATGCGCTCGCCGGGCGCCGGGTCGGTGCCCATGACCGTGCCCCGCTCGTACGCGCCGCTGAACTCCTCGCGCGTCGAGCCGACCTCCAGGCCCTCGTCCGTGAGCCGCCGCTCCGCCTCCGCGCGGCTCTTGCCGAGCACGCCCGTGGTGGGGACGCGGGTGAACTGGCCGGAATTGATGTACCAGACCCCGGCGCCGACGCCCAGGACCAGCAGCACGGCCGCGAGGACCGCGACCAGGCCCCGGCGCGGACCGGAGGCCAGGGCCAGGGCGCCACGGCGACCGGGCGGCCCCGCGGGACCCGCGGGCGGCTCGGGGCGGGGCTGCGGGCGCGTACCCGACTCGGGCGGAAGCTCCAGCCGGCTCGTGTGCTGGACGTCGTCGGCGTCGCCCGCGGGCGTGGCGGCCACCGGGCGGGCGATGACGCTCGTCACGTCGTCCGGCCCGGCGGCCTCCGCCTCGGGCGCCGACGCGGTTGTACGGGCCTCGCCCCGGGCGCCCGGCGGCACCAGGTCCAGCTGGCCGGCGTCCAGGGCGGCCCGCGTGGCGCGGGTGCGGGACAGCAGCGCCACGGCGTCGTGCGGGCGGGCGTCGGCCTCCCGCGCCGTGGCGACGGCCACCAGGGCGTCCAGCTCGGGAGCCAGGCCGGGGACGGCGGCCGAGGGGGCCGGGACGTCGTTGTTCAGGTGCTGGTAGAGGACCTGGGCGGGCGTGTCACCGCCGTGCGGCTTGCCGCCGGTCAGCATCTCGTACAGGACGACCCCGCACGCGTACACGTCGGTGCGGGTGTCGGCGGTGCCGTGCTCGATCTGCTCGGGCGCCAGGTACGACACCGTGCCGAGCACCGAGCCGGTCGTGTTGGTGGCCGTGCCGACCGCGCGGACCAGCCCGAAGTCGGCGACCTTGACCCGGCCGTCGTCGCCGATCAGCACGTTCTCCGGCTTCATGTCCCGGTGGACGAACCCGGCCCGGTGCGCCGCCCCCAGCGCCGCCAGCACCGGCTCCAGCACGTCGAGCGCGGCGCGCGGGGACAGCGCCCCGCGCTCGCGCAGCACATCGCGCAGGGTGCACCCGGCGACGTACTCCATCGCCAGATACACATACGGCCCGTCCGCGCCCTGGTCGAAGACGCCGACCACATTGGGGTGCGACAGCCGCGCCACGGACTTGGCCTCGCGGATGAACCGCTCCACGAAGGACGCGTCGGTCGCCAGCGACGGGTGCATCACCTTCAGGGCGAGGTCGCGGTCCAGGCGGGTGTCGACCGCCCGGTAGACCGTGGCCATGCCGCCGACGGCGACGCGCGCGTCGACGCGGTAGCGGCCGTCGAGCAGCCGGCCGACGAGCGGGTCGTGAAGGGTCGTATCCACGCCCCGAGTCTACGAGCCCCGCGGGACCCGCCCGTCGCCCTGTACATGACCGGTTCGCCGGTGCAGCGAACTTGTGACAGGCCCGGACGCCCCGGTCGGACCCCCTGAGCGCCCGGCGTCAGAGGGCCGGGCTTCCCGCGGCGGGGGCCCCGGCGTCAGAAGGCCGGGCGCTCCGGGTCGAGGGCGGCGCGGCCCTCGACGGGGGAGGAGGCGTGCGCGAAGTGGCGGCGCGGGATGCGCCCCGCCCGGTACGCGAGCCGTCCCGCCTCCACGGCGTGCCGCATCGCCTCGGCCATCAGTACCGGCTCCTGCGCCCGCGTCACGGCGGAGGCCAGCATCACCGCCGCGCAGCCCAGCTCCATCGCCAGCGCCGCGTCGGACGCCGTCCCCGCGCCCGCGTCGAGGACCACCGGGACGCGCGCCTGCTCGACGATCAGCTGGAAGTTGTGCGGATTGCGGATGCCGAGCCCGGACCCGATGGGCGAGCCCAGCGGCATGATCGCCGCGCATCCCACGTCCTCCAGCCTCCGCGCGAGGACCGGGTCGTCATTGGTGTACGGCAGGACGGTGAAGCCGTCGTCGACCAGGGTCTCGGCGGCGTCCAGCAGCTCCACCGGGTCCGGCAGCAGCGTCCGCTCGTCCGCCACGACCTCCAGCTTCACCCAGTCCGTGCCCAGCGCCTCGCGCGCGAGGCGGGCCGTCAGCACGGCCTCGCCCGCCGTGAAGCACCCGGCCGTGTTCGGCAGGACGCGGATGCCCAGCCGTTCCAGGACGGACAGCACCGAGCCGTGGACGGTCGGATCGATCCGCCGCATGGCCACGGTCGTCAGCTGCGTGCCGCTGGCCACGAGGGCGCGCTCCAGCACGTCGAGGCTGGGCGCCCCGCCCGTACCCATGATCAGCCGGGAGTCGAACGGGGTCCCGGCGATGGTGAGACGGTCGTCGGCCACGGCTCAGCCCCCCTGCACGGCGGTGAGGATCTCGACCCGGTCGCCGTCCGCGAGGACGGTCGACGCCCACGCGCCGCGCGGCACCACCGTCTCGTTGACCGCGGCGGCCACCCCGGACGGGGCCGTCGTCAGCGTCGCCACCAGCGCGTCCAGGGCGACGGGGGCGGGAAGCTCGCGCGGCTCGCCGTTCACCGAGACGGTGAGCGCGGCGCGTACCTGGTCGGTCATGACACTCCTACGGGGGCGAAGCGGGCGGGGGTGAACGCGCGGGCGAACCCGGGCAGCTCCCCGGTCGTCAGCACGGCGGCCATCACATCCCCGGTGACCGGGGTCAGCAGCACGCCGTTGCGGTAGTGGCCGGTCGCCAGGTGGAGCCCCGGCAGCGCGGACGGGCCCAGCAGCGGGGCGTTGTCCGGGGAGCCGGGCCGCAGGCCGGCGCACGTCTCGGTGAGCGGCAGCTCCGTGAGCCCCGGCACCAGCTCGTGGGCGTCGCGCAGCAGCTCGTACACCCCGCCCGCCGTGACCGTCGTGTCCCAGCCCATCTCCTCGCTGGTCGCGCCGATCACCAGCTCGCCGTTCTCGCGCGGCACCAGATACACATGGCTGCCCCGCACGACCGCCCGCACCGACCGGTTCAGGAACGGCCCGTACGCCTCCGGCACCGCGAGCCGCACCACCTGGCCCTTCACCGGGCGCACCGGCGGCAGCACCTCCCGCGGCACGCCGTCGAGCCGCCCACTCATGCTTCCCGCGGCCAGCACCACCTGCTCCGCGGCCGCCTCCGCGCCGTCCCCGAGGACCGCGCCGCCGGCCCGGCCCCGCACGACCGTGAGCCGCCGCGCCGCCGCCCGGTGGAACACCACCCCGGCCCGCTCGCAGGCCGCCACCAGCGCCGTCGCCAGACGCCGCGGATCGACCTGGTGGTCGCCGTCCACGCGCAGCCCGCCCCGCACGCCCGGCGCCAGCATCGGCTCCAGTCGGCGGCACTCCCGGCCCGTCAGCCACTCCGAGGCGAGCCCGCACCGCTCGTGCAGCGCGTGCAGCTCCCGCAGATGGGCCCGGTCGTCCGCGTCCAGCGCGACCGCCAGCGTGCCGCTCGCGCGGAAGCCGACGTCCGCGCCGGCCGCCTCCTCCAGTTCGGCGACGAACGCCGGATAGCGCTCCGCCGACGCCACATTGAGCCCGAGGAGCGTCTCCTCCCCGTAGTGCAGCTCCGTGACCGCGGCGAGCATCCCCGCCGCCACCCGGGCGGCGCCGCCGCCCGGCTCCGGGTCCGCCACGGCGGTGCGCAGCCCGCGCTGCGCCGCCCGCCAGGCCGTGACCAGGCCGATGATCCCGCCCCCGATGACGAGGACGTCCGACGTACTGCGTGACATGGGCGTCCAGCCCCTCCCTTCGCCGGCATGACCCGGATCAGGTTCGTACGGTCGGAGGCCGCGCAGCCTCCCTCTCAGCCCGGTGCGCCGGGCTCCCGCGATGTTCTGGCGCGCCCAGACTAACCCCACCCTCGAAACACCGGTAAGGGGCGACCGGTTGCCGGACGGCACCCCGCGCCCGGTCCCGCGCCCCCGTACGCCCCGTCGGGCCGCCGGCCGACGGCCCGCCGCCGGGCCGCTGTCTGACGGTCCGGCGGCTGCGTAAGGTGTGGCCGTGACCGAGCAGCAGCACGAGGAACAGCAGCAGCCCCACGCGCGCGAAGCCGCCCCCGCGGACAGCAGGCGCGTGGTCGTCGTCGGCGCCGGGATGGCCGGTGTGCAGACCGCCGTCGCCCTGCGCGAACAGGGCTTCCGCGGGCAGGTGCTGCTCCTGGGCGCCGAGCCCCACCAGCCGTACGACAGGCCGCCGCTGTCCAAGGCCTACCTGCTGGGCCACGCCGAGGGCTCCGCGTTCGAGGTCGACTTCGAGGCGCTCGGCGTCGAACTGCGGCTCGGCGTCGAGGTGACCGGGCTGCGCCCCGGCGACCGCGAGGTCGACACGGAGGCGGGACCCGTCCCGTACGACGTGCTGGTCGTCGCGACCGGCGCGGTCCCGCTGGAGCTGCCGGGCGCCCGCGGCGTGCCGGGCGTCCACCTGCTGCGCACCCTCGACGACGCGCGGCGGCTGCGCCCGGTCCTCGCCGACAGGCACGACGTGGTCGTCGTCGGCGCGGGCTGGATCGGCGCCGAGTTCGCCACGGCCGCCCGCGAGGCCGGCTGCGCGGTCACCGTCGTGGAGGCCGCCGCACGGCCGCTCGCCGGGGCGCTGCCCGCCGAGGCCGCCGAGCCGATGGCCGCCTGGTACGAGGAGAGCGGCGCCCGCCTGCTGTGCCACGCGCGCGTGGAGCGGGTCGAGCCCGGCCGGGTCGTCCTCGCCGACGGGCGCGTCCTGCCCGCCGGGGCGGTCGTCGTCGGCATCGGCGCGCGGCCCGCGACCGGCTGGCTGCGCGGCTCCGGGGTGGCGCTCGGACCGGACGGCGCGGTCACGGCCGACGAGCGGCTGCGGACCTCGGTGCCGGACGTGTACGCGGTCGGCGACTGCGCCTCCTTCCCGTCGGCCCGCTATGGGGCGCGGCTGCACGTCCACCACTGGGACAACGCCCTGCAGGGACCGCGCACGGTCGCCGCCGCCGTGGCGGGCGCCGGGACGGGACCGTACGACCCGGTGCCGTACTTCTGGTCGGAGCAGTTCGGCCGGTTCGTCCAGTACGCGGGCCACCACGCCTCCGCCGACACGGCCGTGTGGCGCGGCGACCCGGCGGACCGCGCGTGGTCCCTCGTGTGGCTGCGCGACGGCACCCCGGTGGCACTGCTCGCCGTGGGGCGGCCGCGCGACCTGGCGCAGGGACGGCGGCTCATCGAGGCCGGTGCGCGGGTCGACCCGGCGCTGGTCGCGGACCCCGAGGTGCCGCTGAAGTCGGCGGTACGCGCCTGACGGCGGCCGGCCCCGCCGGACCCGCGGCCGCTCTGCCGGACCCGCGTCCCCCTGCCGGTCCTGCGTCCCCCTGCCGGACCCGCGGCCGCCCGGCGGGCCCGCCGACACGGCGCCGTGGCCCGGACGGCGGGCCCGGCTACCCACTGTCAGTGCGGGATGGCAGGCTTGTCGTGTGACCGAGATTGACACGAAGATCGACGCGCTCGTCCCTGCCTGGCTGCACCTCCCCGACATCGCCGAGCTGCTCGGGGTCGAAGTGACGCGGGTGCGGCAGCTCGTCAAGGAGGGCCAGCTGATCGCCGTGCGCCGCGGTGAGAACCGCGCGCTCCAGGTGCCCGCCGCCTTCATCAAGGACGGCAAGGTCGTCAAGGGCCTCTCCGGCACCCTGACCCTGCTCAGGGACGACGGCTTCACCGACGAGGAGATGCTGGAGTGGCTGTTCACTCCGGACCCGTCCCTGCCGGGCACGCCCGCGCAGGCCCTGGCGGAGAATCGCGGCACGGAGGTGAAGCGCCGCGCCCAGGCGCTGGCCGTCTGACCGGGAAGCCCGCGGGCCCTGACGCCCACGAGCCCGGCTCACGGACCAGAGGCCCGCAGGGCTGACGCCCACGCGTCCGCAGCCGGCGAGCGGGGAGCCCGCCGGGCACGACGCCCACGGGCTGAGGCCCGCCGGGCCAACGCTCACGGGCCCTGGCGCCCAGGAACCCGCCCGGCCCGGCGCTCACGGGCCTGAGACCCGACGGGTCCGCGAGCCCGCAGCGCCGGCGCTCACGAGCCGCAGGGCCGCGCCCCGAAGGCCGCGAGCCCGCGAGGGCGCGCGTCCGGAAGGGCCGCGCGCCCCGATCGACACCGAACGATCGACACCGAAGGCCGGGAGCCGGACGCGCCGCACGAACCCGTGGCGCGGTCGCCGAAAACCGACAGGTCGGGAAACCGACACACCACACCACACGGGCGGTGCGCCGCCGGAGCCCCAGGGCCCCGGCCGCGCACCGCCGCCGCACCGAACCGGGGGGAGCACCTCATGTCCACCAGCGCCCGCGCGAGCCTGTCCGACGCCCGGCTGTACCTGTGCACGGACGCCCGCAAGCGCCAGGGAGACCTCCCGGAGTTCCTCGACGCGGTCCTCGCCGCCGGGGTGGACATCGTGCAGCTGCGCGACAAGGGCATGGAGGCCGGCGAGGAGCTGGAGCACCTCGCCGTGTTCGCCGACGCCTGCCGCCGGCACGGCAGGCTGCTCGCCGTCAACGATCGGGCCGACGTGGCGCACGCCGCCGGCTCCGACGTGCTGCACCTCGGCCAGGGCGACCTGCCCGTCCCGGCCGCCCGCGCCATCCTCGGCCGGGAGGTGCTGATCGGCCGGTCCACGCACGCCGAGGCGGAGGTCGACGCGGCCGCCGCCGAGCCCGGCGTGGACTACTTCTGCACGGGCCCGTGCTGGCCCACGCCCACCAAGCCGGGCCGCCACGCGCCGGGCCTCGGCCTCGTCCGGTACGCCGCCTCCCTCAAGCAGGACCGCCCCTGGTTCGCGATCGGCGGCATCGACGCGGGCAACCTCGACGAGGTGCTGGACGCGGGCGCACGCCGGATCGTCGTCGTCCGCGCCCTCACGGAGGCGGACGACCCGGCCGCCGCCACGGCCGACCTCGCGCGCCGGATACGCGAGCGCGCCGCCGCCGACGCCCCGCCGGCGGCCCGCTGACCGGACCCGGACGGCGCACGACCGCGTACCGGATCCCCGCCGTCCGCATAGTGGGACGAGGACCGGGGCAAAGGGGCGCATGCCGGCGATCCCTGTCCGCCCACTGGACAAGATTCCGGCAAAAGGCCTGAAAGGGGCTGCTCCGGTTGGGTGAGCCTCCGCCGGGTGGCTAACCTGCCCGTATGGCCCTAGGCACCCCCTCCACCAGGACGGATCGCGCGCGTACGGTGCGCGATCTGCTCGACAGCGGCACCACGTACTCCTTCGAGTTCTGGGCGCCCAAGACCGAGAAGGGCGAGCGCAACCTCTGGAACGCGCTGCGCCGGGTGGAGGCGGTGGCCCCGAGCTTCGTCTCCGTGACCTACGGGGCGGGCGGCTCCACGCGCGCCGGCACCGTGAAGGCCACCGAGCAGATCGCCGCCGACACCACGCTCACCCCCGTCGCGCACCTGACGGCCGTGGGCCACTCGATCGCCGAACTGCGCAACATGGTGGGGCAGTTCGCCGACGTCGGCATCCGCAACATCCTCGCCCTGCGCGGCGACCCGCCGGGCGACCCGATGGGCGAGTGGGTGGCGCACCCCCAGGGCCTGCACTACGCCGCCGACCTGGTCCGGCTGATCAAGGAGGCGGGCGACTTCTGCGTGGGCGTCGCCGCGTTCCCCGAGATGCACCCCCGGTCCACGGACTGGGACACGGACGTCCGCCACTTCGTCGACAAGTGCCGTGCCGGCGCCGACTACGCGATCACGCAGATGTTCTTCGAGCCGGAGAGCTATCTGCGGCTGCGGGACCGGGTCTCCGCCGCGGGCTGCGACACGCCGATCATCCCGGAGGTCATGCCCGTCACCGCCGTGCGTCAGCTGGACCGCCTGCCGCAGCTCAGCAACGCGCATTTCCCCCCGGCCGTGAAAGAGCGCATCCTCGCGGTCAAGGACGACGCGGCCGCTGTACGCTCCATGGGCATCGAGTTCGCGACGGAGTTCTGTGCGCGGCTGCTGTCCGAGGGTGTGCCCGGACTGCACTTCATCACGCTGAACAACTCCACGGCGACACTCGAGATCTACGAGAATCTCGGACTGCATCAGCAGTCCTGACCGGCCGTACCCTCAGGTCCCGAGGCGGCGGCCGACGAGAGGGGCGGGCATGGACTGGAGCTGGTGGACGGTCCTCTACATCGCGTTCGGCGTCGTCGCGCTCTGGCTTCTCGGCGAGGTACTGCTGCAGTACAAGGCACGGCTGCGGTGGCGGCTGCTCGCCTTCTTCGGCTTCCTCGGCGTGGTCGCCGGCGTCGTGACGTCGTCCCTCGTCCTGATCATCGCGGGCACGGCGGCGTTCGGCGTCGGCCAGACGCTCGTCACGCTGTCGTTCCTGCGCGGCTTCTCCACCGGCTGGGCGATCGGCGGCAGGCCCGGCGCCAGCCGCCGCCGCAGGACCGCGCGGGAGGAGCGGGCGCACGGCCCCGCCCTGGAGGTCACCGAGCTCGCGTACGACGACGAACCGCGGACCCCGCCCGTGCCGGCCGCCCCGCCCGTCCACGAGCCGCTCCCGCTGCCCGACGACACGGGCGAGTACGGCGTCTACGGCGCCTCCGCCCCGCAGCAGGCCGCCCCCGAGGCCGCGCCCGCCTCCGCGTACGGCGACTACCCGGCGTACGAGCCGGGCGCGTACGCCCCGGCCTACGACTACGGCACCGACAGCGCGCAGCAGCAGTACGCCGCCTACGCCGACCCCTACGGCGGTACGGCGGCCCCGATGCCCGGCGCGCAGCAGTACGGCGGCTACGACCCGTACGGCCCGCAGCAGTACGCCGGTGACCCGTACGCCCAGCAGTACGCGGCGGACACCCCGCCCGGCGGCGTCTGGGTGCCGCCGCAGCGCGACAACGAGCCGCAGTTCCCGCCCCCGCCGGAGCAGCCGCCCGCCCCGTACGGCTACGACCAGGCCCCGCAGCCCCGCTACTGACGCGCCTCGCCCGTGCCGCCGCCCGGCGGCACGGGACGCCGCGCGAGGCCCCGCCGAGGCGGGGGACGGGCGGGCGGCGCTCCCTAGCGGGACCCGCGGAAGTCCGCGCCCTCCACGATGAGGCCCGCCACCAGGGCGCCCGACATCCCGGCGTGCGCCAGGCCGCCGCCCGGATGGGACCAGCCCCCGGCGAAGTACAGGCCCGGCAGCGGCGACAGGTTCGCGGCCGGCAGCCAGGCGCCGCCCCCGCCCGCCAGCGCGGGGCCCGGCACGCGACGGCTGCCGGTCTCCTCCCCGGTGTGGACCGGCGTACGGACCTCACGCCACAGCAGCCGCTCCCGCAGCCCCGGCACCGCCGCGGCGGCGGCCTCCACCATCCGGTCCGCGAACGCCTCCACGGCCGCCGCGTCACCCCACGGATCACCGGCGCCCGCGTCCCCGGCCGGCACCGTCGCCGTCACCGTGACCGCCTCGTGGCCGCCGTCCGGCCGCAGCTCCGCGTCGTCCGGCCGCAGCACCACCACCGTCGGCCGCGCGCACAGCGGCCCGCCGCCCGCCAGGGAGGCCCGCTCACCGGCCGGGTCCGCCGAGTGCACCACCGTGCGGTGCGCCGCGCCCGCCTCCCGCGCGCCGCGCAGCGCCAGGCACACGGTCATCCGCCCGGACGCCACCCCGGTCTGGAAGCGCGGCCAGTCGTCCTGCCGCTCCCACGCGACCACATGGTCCCGGTACAGCGCCGGCACGGGCGCCCCCGCCACCACGTGGTCGGCGTCCACGACGCGCCCGTCGGCCAGCTCCACTCCGGCGACCCGCCCGTCCCGTTCGACCACACCGGTCACCCCGGTACCGAACGCGAACTCGACCCGCCGCGCCACGCACCGCTCGTACACCGCGTCCGCCAGCGCCCGCAGCCCGCCGCGCACGTACCAGGTGCCGAACGTCTGCTCCATGTACGGCAGGACGGCCGCCGACGGGGGAGCGGCGGCCGGGTCGAGCCCGTACGCCAGCGCGTACCCCTCCAGCAGCGCGGCCAGCCGCTCGTCGCCCAGCTCCCGGCGGCCCACCGCGGCGAGCGTCGTCGCACCGCGGCGCAGCAGACCGGTCCTCAGCGCCGGGTACGGGTCGCGGGAGAACGGCGTCACGTCCGCCGGCAGGGGCTCCTCCAGCAGCGGGCGCCGCGAGCGGTCCCAGGCGTCGCGCGCCCGGTTCAGGAACGCCGCCCACCGCTCGCCCGCGCCCCGCCCCAGCGCCTCGTCCAGGGCGGAGACCACCCCGGCCCGCGAGGCGTTCGGCAGCGAGAGGGCCGTGCCGTCCGCGAAGACGTGCCGGCTCGCCGGGTCCACCTGCGTCAGCTCGACGCAGCGCTCCAGCGGCTCCTTGCCGGTCTTCACGAACAGGTCCCGGTACACGGCGGGCAGGTGCAGCAGACCGGGCCCCGTGTCGAATCCGAACCCGTCCCGTACGAGCCGGCGCACCGAGCCGCCGTACGTCTCCGTCCGCTCGTACACCGTCACCCGGTGCCCCGCCACGGCCAGCCTGGCGGCCGCCGCCATGGCGCCCATCCCGGCGCCGATCACCGCAATCCGTGCCATGCGGGCGACTCTATAAGCCGCCCGGAGCCCCGCCCCGCGAGCCCCCGCGGCCCGACGCGGGACGGGTACCGCGGGGACGGGGACGCGGCGCCGGGGGCCGGGCCGGCGCGGGCTGAGTATCCGTACTCAGGCGCCCGGATGAGTAGGTACGCGGATGGGGCGCGCCCCGCCCGGACGGAAGAGTGGGGACCACGGAAGGGGCGCGGCACCGGCACCGCCGACACGGGGCTGCGGAACCGGCGCCGCGCACCCGCCCGCAGGGGGAAGTACGGGGGACACGGGGGTGAACGCGCCGGTCCGGCGGGGCTCGGGGGGATCGAGCCTCACCGGACCGGCGCTCTTCCGTTCCCGGGCCGTGCGCTCAGCGCCCGCCCACCGGCCGTGCACTCGGCGCCCGCCCACCGGCCGTGCACTCGGCGCCCGCCCACCCACCGGCCGTGCGCGCAGTGCCCGCCCGCTGCCCGGCCCTGCGCTCAGTGCCCGCTCACCCGGCCGTGCAGCAGCCGCGACAGCGCCGCGTGCACGTCGTCGAGGGACCGCTCCCGCTGGAACGCCTGCCAGTCGAGGGCCGCGACCAGCACCATCCCGACCAGCGCCGCGGCCGACAGCGAGACGTCGATGTCCTCGCTCACCTCGCCGTTCGCGACGGCCTCCCGCAGGACGCCCTCCACCACGGCGACCGCCTCCTGGCGCACCACCAGGAGCGTCGACTGCCACGCCCGGTTCGTGCGCCACAGCTCGGCCACGTACAGCTGTGTGAACGCCGGGTAGCGGTCGATGAAGACCAGACCCGCCCGGATCATCGCGTCCAGCGCCTCGACGCGGGTCCCGCCACGCGCCGCCGTCTCGTCGGCGGCGGTGCGCAGCGAGGCGGTGAGCAGCCCGACCCCGTGCCGCAGCAGCTCCTCGAACAGCTCGGTCTTGCTCTTGAAGTTGTAGTAGACCGTGCCCTTGGCGACCCCTGCCCGCTCCGCGATCTCGTCGACGGTCGTCGCCGAGAAGCCCTGTTCCGCGATGAGGGTGACGGCCGCCTCGTACAGCTTGGTGCGGGTGGCCTGCCGTCGGGTGCTCTGGGTGTCCATGGCGTCGATTCTCACAGGTCCGTGGGGTCCTTCCCGCCTACAGGCTCAGCTCGGGGTGCAGGCGGTCGAACGTCCACACCTGCTTGCGGCGGGCCGACAGGGCCGTCAGCGCCAGCGCGCCCGCGGTGAACGCGGCCAGCACCGCGCACGCCAGCCACACCGGCTCCAGCGGGCCGCCGGTGATGAGCCGGCGCAGCGCCTCGACGACATGGGTCATCGGCAGGTACGGGTGGACGGCGTTGAAGAAGCCCGGACTGGTCTGCACCGGGTACGTACCGCCGGCGGACGTCAGCTGGAGCATCAGCAGCGCCAGGACGAGGATGCGCCCCGCCGCCCCGAACCGGGCGTTCAGCCACTGGATGATCGCCGCGAAACAGCACGTCACGAGGGCCAGGAAGCCCACGGTCCCGGCCGAGCGGGCCATCTCCAGGCCGAGGCCCCAGTGCAGTACCGCCATCAGCGCCGCCACCTGGGCGAGGCCGATGGCCGCGACCGGCAGCCAGCCGGCGAACGCGATCCGCCAGGCGGACGCGCCCGCGGCGAGGGCCCGGCGGTTCATCGGCTGGATGAGCATGTAGGCGACCATGGCGCCCACCCACAGGGACAGCGGGATGAAGTACGGGGCGAAGCCGGTGCCGTAGTTCTCCGCCTTGTGCAGCGACTGGGAGGCGAGCTTCACCGGGTCGGCCATCACCTCGGTGCGGCGGTCGCGGTCCGGCTTCTCGTAGTCGGGGATGCGTTCGACGCCCTCGTCCAGGCCGCTGGCGAGCTCGGTGGACCCGTCGGCCAGCTTGAACAGGCCGCCGTCCAGGTCGTTGGCGCCCTTCTTGATCTTGCCGAGCCCGGAGTCGACGCGGACGGCGCCGTCCTTGCTCTTGGTGATGCCGGCGTGCAGGTCGGCCATGCCCTTGGCGACGCGGTGGGCGCCGCTGTTCAGTTCGTTGATGCGGGCGATGGCGTAGTCGACGTCCTGGCTGAGCGTCGGCGCGCGCTTGCCGAGCGCCTCCGCCTTGCGCTGGAGGTCGGCGAGGTGGGCGTCGAGCTTCTTCAGGTCGCCGTTGCCGTCCTGCGCCAGCGCGTGGATGTCGTCGCCGATGACCGCCACGTCGGCGGCGGCGACCTTGGCCTTCTTCAGCTCGCCGCACAGCTCGGTGTCCGTGACCGGCGCGCCCTCGCACCGCTTGGCGTACAGCGCGTCGAGCGCGTCGGACGCCTGGTGGGCGCGGGTGCGGGCGCCGGGGCCGAGCCGGACGATCGTGTCCAGGCTGTTGCGGGCCGCCCGCGAGCTGTCCGCGACGAGCCGTGCCGCGTCGCCGATCTGCTTGCCGTTGTCGCGGAGGTACGGGCGGACCTTCGGCGCGACGCCGTTGACCTTGTCGGCGAGCTGCTGGGTGCCGTCCGCGACCTTGCGGCTGCCGGTCTCCAGCTGCCCGGCGGCGGAGTCGATCTTCTTGAGGCCGGATGCGAGGTCGGAGGTGCCGTTCTTGGCCTTCCCCAGGTTGTCCGCGAGGCTCTTGGCGCCCTTCTTCGCCTCGCCGACCCCGTCCTTGAGGTCGTTGGCGCCCTTGGCCGCCTTCTCCGTCGCGTCGTGGATGTCGGAGAACGAGATGAAGATCTTGTCGAGGAAGGTGCGGGACGACTTCGTCGACGCCGCCGTGCGGACCTCGGAGAACACGCTGCGGGAGATCTGGCCGACGATGTAGTTGTTGGCGTCGTTCGTCCGAACCCGCAGCGCGCCCGTCTCCGGGGCGTCACCCGAGCTGGACGCGATGCGGGCGCTGAAGTCCTCCGGCATCGTCAGCGAGAGGTAGTAGCGGCCGTCTTCTACCCCCGCGCGCGCCTCGGCGTCGCTCACCTCGTGCCACTCGAAGACGGCGCTGTCCTTGAGGCCCTCGGCGAGGTCGTCGCCCGCGTTGATTCTCTTGCCGTCGGTCGTGGCGCCCTTGTCCTCGTTGACGAGCGCGACGGGTATCCGGTCGAGCCTGCTGTACGGGTCCCAGAACGACCACAGGTACAGCGCGCCGTACAGCAGCGGCAGCAGCAGGATCGCGACCAGCGCGGCGCGCGGCAGCTTCCCCCGCCCGAACCGCTTCAGCTCAAGCGCGGCCAGTTTCGGCGATCGCATCGGCCGCCCCCTCCTCGTCGTCGTCCTCGCCGGCCCCGTCGCGCGGGCCGGCCTTCTGCGCGGGGGCGCGGTCCGCCCCGCCGGATGCCGCGCCGGGCCCGACGCCGGCGCCGCGCCCGTCCGCCTCCGCGGCCGGGTCCGCGTCCTCGCCGCCCGCCGGGGCGGGGCCCGGCGCGGCAGTAACCGCGGTGTCCGGGCGCGCGTCCGCGTCCCCGTCCGCACCCGTGGCCCTGGCCTTGGCCTTGGCGGAAGCCGTGTCCGGCTCGGCCGCCGAGGCCGGGGCCGGGGCGGTGGTCCGGTCCGGGCCGGTGGCCGTCGTGCGCACCACCACGTCGGCCTCGTCCGGTACCTCGGTGCAGACCGCCAGCACCGTCACGCCGCTGTCGGCCACGGAGCGGAGCATCGACCAGGCCGCCGCCTCTTCCGCGTCGCCCAGCTTCAGATCCGTGTCGTCCACCGCGAGCAGCCGGGGCTCACCCAGCAGGGCGAGCGCCACGGACAGCCGCAGGGCCTCCAGCCGCTCCAGGTCCCGTACGGACGTCCGCTCGCCCTTCGGCAGCGTCTGCGGGTCCAGCCCGGCGGCCTCCAGGGCGGCCTCCACGCGGCGGCGGTTCTCGGCGGCCCGCCCCGAGCGCGGCCGCAGCAGCGTCAGCGGCGAACCGGCGAAGCGGCGCCGCAGCAGCGCGGCCTCCCGCAGGTGCTCGGCGACGGTGAACGCGGGATCCAGGTCGCTCACCCCCGGTACGTGCGCGAGGGCGCTGAACCGGCGTACGGCGGCCATCTTGCGCGGCAGCCGCACCCCGCCCACCTCGGCAAACCCCTCGGCCGCCTTCATCCGCCCGGTCAGGGCGAGCAGCAGGCACGTACGGCCCGACCCGGAAGGCCCCGCCAGGGCGACGAGGCTGCCGGGAGCGGCGTCCACGCCGATGCCCCGGAAGGCCCAGCCGCGCGGGCCCTTCACCCCGAACCCCTCCGCTCTGACGGCCGCGCCCCGACGGGCCGCGTCCGTGCCGGCGGCGCCGGCCCCGTTGTCCGCGCTTCCCACGAACCCCCCAAGCTCATTTGAACTGACCAGTCAGTTCAAAAACTACAGGTGATCGTCGGGTCGCGGCAAAACGGCAGGTCAGACGCGATTGTCAGTGGCGGCCCGCACGATGGGGGCAGATGGTGCATGTGCCGTCACACCACGACAGGAGGTCCGTCATGGCGAGCGACGTCCATCCCGTGCCGCGCCGCTCATCGGCCCCGCCCGCCGCCCTCGACCTGCTCGCCCAGGCGCACGCCGGCCTGGCCGAGGCGACTACCCTCGACGACCCCAACGAGCGGTACGCGACAGCCCACCTGGCCGCCCTGCGCACCGCGGCCGCCGTCCTGGCCGTCCGCGGCCGCCCCGACACCCGGCGGCGCGGTCGGCGCCCGATCCGCACGGCCTGGGAGATCCTCACCGAGACGGCTCCCGAGCTCGCCGAGTGGAGCGCCCTGTTCGCCGCGGGCGCCGAGCGCAGGGCGCGCGCCGAGGCGGGCATACGCGGCGCCGCGTCCCCGCGTGACGCCGACGACCTCGTCCGCGACGTCGCGATGTTCCTCCGCCTCGTGGAGCGGCTGCTCACGCTGCGGCCCGCACCGCGACCGAGGACGGCTCCGGAGGCCATAGGCTGGGACCGTTCGTAACAGTCACCGAGGAGTCAACTGCCGTGTCCGACCCGCAGCGCCCCCGTGCCTCCCTCCGTACCGCCGTCGTGTGGGACGTCCTGGAGGAGGCCCTGAACCGCAGGGCCGAAGCGGTCGGCGGGAAAACCCTCGACGTCCTGGACACGGGCGGCGGCAGCGGCAATTTCGCGGTGCCCGTCGCCCGCCTCGGCCACCGCGTGACCGTGGTCGACCCCAGCCCCAACGCCCTGTTCGCCCTGGAGCGCCGCATCGCGGAGGCCGGTGTCGCCGACCGCGTGCGCGGCGTCCAGGGGGACATCCACGACCTGTTCGACGTGGTGGAGCCCGGCGGCTTCGACGCGGTCCTGTGCCACGGCGTGCTGGAGTACGTGGACGACCCCGCCGAGGGCGTGCGCCGCGCCGCCGAGGCACTGCGGCCGGCCGGTGTGCTGAGCCTGCTCGCCGCGGGTCTCGGCGGCGCCGTGCTGGCCCGCGCCCTCGCCGGCCACTTCAACCAGGCCCTGCGCGCCCTGAGCGACCCGGACGGCCGCTGGGGCGACGGCGACCCGGTGCCGCGCCGCTTCAGCGCCGAGCAGCTCACCGAGGCCGTCGAGGCGGCCGGGGTGGACGTCGGCGCGGTGCACGGCGTGCGGGTCTTCGCCGACCTCGTGCCCGGCGTCCTGGTCGACGCCGAGCCCGGCGCGCTCGACGCCCTGAACCGGCTGGAAGCCGCCGCCGCCGAGCTGCCCGCGTTCCACTCGGTCGCCACCCAGCTGCACGTGCTGGGCGAAAAGCGCGGCTGACCCGGCCGAGGGCCCTGAACAGCGCCTGAGCGGCAGATGGAGTACGCCACAGCCGCCCCGATCCCGCCAGGTTCCCCGTATGATCGAAGGACACCATCCGGCATGACGGTTCGGACGACGGGGAATCAACGCCTCACCAGCCGAACCGGCATGGCGGCCCGATCGGCGAATTGGCATTGAGGGCGGGTTTCACGGGGACGAATCCCTGCCTATCCTGAAAGGGCCGCATACCGGTCGCCCCCGCGACCGACGATGAGGAGGACTCCGTGCCGCTCTCGGAGCACGAGCAGCGAATGCTCGAGCAGATGGAGCGAGCGCTGTACGCCGAAGATCCCAAGTTCGCGACAGCGCTCGAGGGAAGCGGGCTGCGTACGTACACCCGACGACGGGTCTACCAGGCGGTCGCTGGATTCCTGGTGGGTATCGCGCTCCTCATGGCCGGAATGGTCGCCCAGCAGATCTGGATCAGCGTGGTGGGGTTCCTCGTCATGCTCGGCTGCGCGGTCCTGGCCGTGACCGGTTGGCGCAAGGCCCCCAAGCCCGGGGAGCAGCCCACTCCGGGAGGCGCCCCGCACGCGCGGGGGAGTCGGCAGCGCCGCTCCATGATGAACCGCATCGAGGAACGCTGGCAGCGCCGTCAGGACGAACAGGGCCACTGACAAGCACACCGATGGAGGGGTGACCGCACCTGCGGCCACCCCTCCATCGGTGTGCCCGCCGCCTGCCCTGCTGGCCGCGCTGCCCCGCTGTGGGCGTGCGTTCCTCCCCCAAGGGCTTCGTCCAGGGCCAGGGGTGACCCCCAGGGCGATGGGGGTCTCCCTGATCGAGCGAAGCCGAGAGCTTGGGGGAGGAACGACTGCCCACAACGGGATGGGCGCCGCCCAGGCAGGGGCACTCGCCCAGGGCGCCAGGCCCCTGGGCAAGACACCCCCCGAGCAGCGCCCCGGCTCAGCGGCCAAGGTCCAGGAGGAGCGCCGCCCCAGCGGGGCCCGGCTCGGGGCCGAGGGCCGGGCTGGGGCGGCGGCCCGGGAGGGGCCGGGGGTCAGCCCCGTTGGCGGGAGGGGAGGCGCAGGAGGCCGGCGCAGCGGGCGGTGAACGCGGCCCGCCGACGCGACACCGCCCACACCACGCGCACCGCCGACCGAGGCACCAGCAGCGCCCGCACCCGCGCCCCGCGCCCCACGGCCGCCGCCAGCCCGGCACGCACCGCCTCGGCCTGAGCCGCCAGCCCCTCCGCGGGACGCGGCGCCCGCGCGTACAGGGCCTCCTCCACGGCGTCCGCGATCCGGTGCGCCGCCCCGGCCGCCGCGCCCTCCAGCCGGCCTTCCCGCACCAGCCGCTCCGCCGTCCGCCGCGGCGTCAGCGACTCGTCCGGCGGGACCCCCAGGTCCCAGGCGGAGTCCACGACCTCCGCCCACACGGCCAGGGGCTCACCGCCCCGCAGCCGCCGGGCCCGCACCCGTCTGCGCCACAGCATCGGCGACAGCGGCAGCGCGATCAGCGCCGCGCCCCCGGCGACGGCCAGCAGCACGGGTCCGAGCGCGGCGCCGGAGCCGTCGGTGGGTTCGGCGCCCTGCGGCGTCTGCCCCGCGCAGCCCTCCGGGCCGACGACCTGCGGGGCGCAGCTGTCCTGCGGGGACGGCTGCGACGACGGGACCGCCGACGGCCTCGGCTCGGGCTCCTCCGCGCCCGGGTCGTCGGCGGCCGGCGCCTCCGGCATCGCGTAGTCCGGGATGGAGCCCCGCGACGGTGTCGGCTCGAAACGGGTCCAGCCGACGCCCTCGAAGTACACCTCCGGCCAGGCGTGCGCGTCCTTGATGCTCACCGACACGGTCCCGCCGGCCGACGGCGTGCCCGGCATGAAGCCGACGGCGACACGCGCCGGGATGTTGAGCGTGCGGGCCATCGCCGCCATCGCGAAGGAGAAGTGGACGCAGAAGCCCTCCTTGTCCTTCAGGAACCGGGAGATCGCGGTGACGCCCGTCCCGGACTCCACCCGCGTGTCGTACCGGAAACCGCCCTGGCTGGCGAACCAGTCCTGCAGCCGCACCGCGCGCTCGTAGTCGTTCTTCGCGTCCGCCGTCACCTGGAGCGCCGTGGCCTTCACGTCGCGGGGCAGCGACTCCGGCACGCGCGTGTACTCGCGCTGCAGCGCGCCCGGCGCCGCGGGGGCGGCCGCCAGCTGCTGCGGCGTCGGCTGGACGAGCAGGCTGCTCACCGAGTACTGGATGCCGCCCGTCGTCTGCCCGTCGTCGCCGACGACCATCCGCCCGACCGGCTCGTACCGCCAGCGGCCCTCGATCTCCACGTCGGTCGCCGGGTACGGCATCGGCAGCCACTTCTGCTCGTACGAGCCGGCCGCCGACAGGTTCGTGGTGATCTCCGTCGTGCCGGTCGCCGGGCCGAGCCCCACCGGCGTGGGCAGCCGCCCGGGGATGTCCTCCACGCCCCGTACGGAGGTCCGCCAGGACGTGCCGTCGAACTGGTCCAGCGACACCAGCCGCAGGTACATCCCGGACAGGTCCGGGGCGTTCGTCCGGTACCGCAGCACCTCGCGGTCCTCCGGCTGCGTCAGGTTCTCCTTCAGCGACACCAGCGGGTTCACCGCCGAGATGGTGCCGCCCGAGCCCTCGCCGGTGCCCGAGGGGCCGAGCAGCCCCCCGTCCAGCGACGGCAGCACGCCGGGAACCACCAGGGCGATGCCGAGCGCCAGCGCGCCGATCCGCCGCCCGGTGCGCAGCGGCGCGGGCGCCGAACCGTCCGGCGTGCCGAACGCCGCGGGGCCGCCGGGCCGGGGCGCGGGACCGCCGAACACCCGGCCCCACTGGTTCAGCCGGTCGCGGCCCTCCGCCAGCAGCAGCACCAGGTATCCGGCCGCCGCCACCAGGAACCAGAGCCAGTTCGCCCCGCCGCCGCCCGAGAGGCCGGCCGCGACCGAGTACAGGGCCAGCAGCGGAAGCCCCGCCGGGGCCGCGCTGCGGAACGTCACCGCCAGGACGTCCACGGCCAGGCCGATCAGCAGCACCCCGCCGATCAGCATCAGCCGGATGCCGTCCGTCGCCGGCGCGGGCTGCGCGTACTGGCCGACGTCCTGCACGCCCGCCTCCAGCAGCGAGCCGAACCGGCGGAACACCTCCGGCGACGGCAGCACCCCGGCCACCGCCTGCTCCCGCGCGAACAGCACCGTCAGCAGCACCAGGCCCACCGCGACCTGCGAGGCCACGGTCAGCGGACGCGCCACCGGCACCCGCCGCGCCGCCGCTCCCACCCCGGCCACGACCGCCAGGAGCAGGGCCGCCTGCACGATCCAGCCGACCTCGCCGACCAGCGGCAGCAGCGAACACGCCGCCGCGACCGTGGCGATCAGGGCACACACCGTCAGGCGCCCGCCGCCGCTCATGACCAACCCCCAGTGAAGCCCGTCGTACCACTGCCGGCGACGGCGCCCGCGCCGCTCGCGGCATGCCGCCACAACGCGGCGAGCGAGTCGCCCGGCCGCACCGGCACCGCGACCCAGCCCGCCTCCCGCAGAAGCCGCACCGCGTCCGCGGCACCACCCGGACCGCCGGTGTCACCGACCGCCACGTCCCGGACGAAGGCGACCGCCGTACCGCTGCGCCGCCGCATCCGGCTCGCCAGCTCCGCCTGCGCCCCGTCCAGATCGCCGAAGAACGCGACCAGCAGACCCTCGCCCCCGGCCGCGCGCAGCACATCGTGCGCCCGCCCGAGGTCCGCCTCCCCGGAGTGGTCCACCACGGCGAGCGCGTCCATCATCAGCCCCGCCGTGTCCGCCGCCTCGTGCCCCGGCGCGACATAGCCGTCGCCGGGCAGCGTGTCCCCGGTGTCCGTCAGCAGCCGCACCGCGTAGCCGCGCTCCAGCAGGTGGGTCACCGCCGACGCCGCGCCCGACACGGCCCACTCGAACGAGGAGTCCGGGCCGCCGCTCTCGTACGCGGTGGCGCGCGTGTCCAGCAGCACCGTGCAGCGGGCCTGCTGCGGCTGCTCCTCGCGCCGCACCATCAGCTCCCCGTACCGGGCCGTGGACCGCCAGTGGACCCGGCGCAGGTCGTCGCCGTACCGGTACTCGCGGGGGATGATGTCGTCCTCGCCGACCTGCGCCAGCGCGTGGTGCCGCCCCTCGCCGTACCCCGGCGCCTCACCGGCCAGCCGGACCGCCGGCAGCGGTTCCGTACGGGGGACGACGGTCAGCATGTCGTACGCGCTGAAGGAGCGCGTCAGTTCGCACATCCCGAACGGGTCGCTCAGCCGCAGCTGGAGCGGGCCCAGCGGATACCGCCCGCGCAGATCGGAGCGGACGCGGTACGACACCTCCCGCTTGCCGCCCGGCTCCACCCGGTCCAGGACGAACCGGGGCCGCGGCCCGAGCACGTACGGCACGTGGTCCTGGAGCATCAGCAGCCCGGTCGGCACCCGCGACACGTTGTCCATCCGCAGCCGCACCCGCGCCTCCGCGCCCGCGGCCACCCGCTGCGGGGAGAGCCGCCGGCTCGCGGTGACCCGGTGGCGCGTGCGGTACAGCACCGTCACGCACACCAGCGGCAGCGCCGCCAGCAGCAGCCCCACGCGCAGCAGGTCCGGCTGGCCGAGGACGTACGCGCACACCGCGGCCGCCACCCCCGCCGCCAGGAACGAGCGCCCGCGCGTGGTCAGCCCGCCCAGAGCGCCCCGCAGCCCGCCCCGGACCGCGCCGTCCGGGGCGGCGCCGTCCGGGCCGGCGGGACCCGAGGCCGGCATCACAGCCGCCGCAGGCCGGGCCGCTGGGCGAGGAACGCCTCACCGGCGGGCTGCTGGTGGGCCACGGCCGGCACGGGCGTGCGCTGCAGGATGTCCATGACGACCTGCTCGGCGGTCCGGCGGTTGAGCTGCGCCTGCGCGGTCGGCAGCAGCCGGTGCGCCAGCACGGGCACGGCCAGCGCCTGCACGTCGTCCGGCAGGGCGTACTCGCGGCCCGCCAGCGCGGCGGCGGCCTTCGCGGCGCGCAGCAGATGCAGCGTCGCGCGCGGGGAGGCGCCCAGCCGCAGGTCGGGGTGGGAGCGGGTGGCGCCGACCAGGTCCACGGCGTACCGGCGGACCGAGTCGGCGACATGGATGCCGCGCACCGCGTCGATCAGCTTCACGATGTCGTGGGCGTGCGCCACCGGCTGGAGGTCGTCCAGCGGGGAGAGGCCGCCGTGCGTGTCCAGCATCCGCAGCTCGGCCTCGGGGCTCGGGTAGCCGATCGAGACGCGCGCCATGAAGCGGTCCCGCTGCGCCTCGGGAAGCGGATACGTTCCTTCCATCTCGACCGGGTTCTGCGTGGCCACCACCATGAAGGGGCTGGGCAGTTCGTACGACTGCCCGTCCACGGTGACCTGGCGCTCCTCCAGCGACTCCAGCAGCGCGGACTGCGTCTTCGGCGAGGCGCGGTTGATCTCGTCGCCGATCACGATCTGCGAGAAGATCGCGCCCGGCTTGAACTCGAACTCGCGCCGCTGCTGGTCGTACACCGACACGCCCGTGATGTCGGACGGCAGCAGGTCCGGCGTGAACTGGATGCGCCGCACCGAGCAGTCGATGGACCGCGCCAGCGCCTTCGCCAGCATCGTCTTGCCGACCCCGGGGACGTCCTCGATCAGGAGGTGCCCCTCGGCCAGCAGTACGGTCAGCGAGAGCCGTACGACCTCGGGCTTGCCCTCGATCACACCCTCCACCGACCGGCGGACCCGCTCCGCTGTGGTGGTCAGATCAGTGAGGCTCGCTCGATCGTCATAGGTCGTCACCGGCCCTCCTCGGCCCTTTCGCTCATGGGCCGGTGCGAAGAAGGACGGCACGGCCCACCCAGAGATACGGACACCGCCCGCGGAACGTTTCCTGCGGTCCGGAAGGGTGTCACCCCGCATTCTTGTTGCCGTGCGGCGCGGTGTCACTCGGCGGCCGGCAACAGCGGGCGATATGTCAGGGCTTCAGCGGTTCGGTACCGCGCCCGGGGCCCCCGCCGCGCCGCACGGGGCAGCGGCGCCGGGCGGTCAGGCGCGGTGCCGGGGTCAGGCCGGGTCGATCTCGCGCAGCAGACCGGTCGTCACGTCGAAGACGAAGCCCCGCACGTCGTCGGTGTGCTGGAGGAACGGCGAGGTGCGCACCCGCTGCATCGACTGCCGCACGTCCTGGTCCACGTCCCGGAACGCCTCCACCGCCCAGGTCGGACGCTGCCCGACCTCCTGCTCCAGCTCGTCGCGGAAGCCCTCGGTGATCTTCTCCAGGCCGCAGCCGGTGTGGTGCACGAGCACGATGCTGCGGGTGCCCAGCGCGCGCTGGCTGATGGTGAGCGAGCGGATCACGTCGTCCGTGACCACGCCGCCCGCGTTGCGGATGGTGTGGCAGTCGCCCAGGTGGAGACCGAGCGCGGCGTGCAGATCCAGACGCGCGTCCATGCAGGCGACGATGGCCACCTTCAGCACGGGCCGCGCGTCCATGCCGGGGTCGGTGAACTGCTCGGCGTAACGACGGTTCGCCTCGACGAGGCGGTCGGTGACCGTCTCGCCCTGGACATCGGTGGGGAGGTGAGCGGAAGTCGACATGGCTACGACGTTAATGGTCACGGCCCCGCGAGGCTCGCCGTGAGAGCGGACAAAGAACGTCAATGGCGCGTGTTGTGAGCTAACCCACAGGGCGGATGGGCCGTACACCCGGAGGGGTGATCTGTCCGGGTTCGCTCCACCCGCCCGCCGGGTTGGCGACGCGCTCGGCCGGTTGATTGACCGTGCGGGGGAGTGGACTAGAGTGGCGCGAAGTTCACGGAGACATTGAGCGAATTCCGAGCGATTTCCGCAGTTTCTCCTCCGCGTGTGCGGTGGCATGTACGGCTCGGCCCCTCCGCTCGCCGGTCGGCCGACGCCCTCTCCGGCGCCGGTGGCCCGGTGGTACGTGCGCCGCGCCGGACCTGAGAGGGCAGATGACAGGGCGCGATGGGGGTGCCGCCGGTACGGACCCGGTGGAGCTCCCCGACAAGGACGGCGGCGAACGGCCGGACGGCAACACCCGGCACGTACCCGTGATGCTCCGGCGGTGCCTGGACCTGCTCGCCCCCGCGCTGGAGCGGCCCGGAGCGGTCGTCGTGGATTGCACCCTGGGCCTCGGCGGCCACAGCGAGGCCCTGCTCACCCGGTTCCCCGAGGCGCGGCTCGTCGCCCTCGACCGGGACACCGAGGCCCTGCGCCTCTCCGGTGAGCGCCTCGCCCCGTTCGGTGAGCGCGCCACGCTCGTCCACGCCGTGTACGACGAGCTGCCGGAGGTCCTCGACCGGCTCGGCGTCCCGCGCGTCCAGGGCGTGCTGTTCGACCTGGGCGTCTCCTCCATGCAGCTCGACGAGGCCGACCGGGGCTTCGCCTACGCGCAGGACGCGCCGCTCGACATGCGCATGGACCAGACGACCGGTGTCAGCGCCGCCGAGGTCCTCAACACCTACCCGCCCGGCGAGCTGGTCCGCATCCTGCGCGCGTACGGCGAGGAGAAGCAGGCCAAGCGGATCGTCGCCGCCATCGTCCGGGAGCGCGAGAAGGAGCCGTTCACCCGCAGCGCCCGGCTGGTCGAGCTGATCCGCGACGCCCTGCCGCAGGCCGCCAAGCGCACCGGCGGCAACCCGGCCAAGCGGACGTTCCAGGCCCTGCGCATCGAGGTCAACGGCGAGCTGGCCGTCCTGGAGCGGGCCATCCCGGCCGCCGTGAAGGCCCTGGCCGTCGGCGGGCGCATCGCCGTCCTGTCGTACCACTCGCTCGAAGACCGCCTGGTCAAGCAGGTGTTCGCGGCCGGCGCCGCCACCACGGCCCCGCCGGGGCTCCCCGTCGTGCCCGAGCGGTACCAGCCGCGGCTCAAGCTCCTGACGCGCGGCGCCGAACTTCCCACCGAGGAGGAGGTCGCCGAGAACCGCAGGGCCGCGCCGGCCCGGCTGCGCGGCGCGGAACGGATCAGGGAGGACGTGTGACGAAGGCAGGACCCCTGAAGGGGCGCGCGGCCCGGCTCACCCGGTTCATGCCGTCCGGGCCGAGCACCGCCGCCCGCACCCCCTTCGTCCTGCTCGTCGTCGTCCTCCTCGGCGGCGGGCTGATCGGGCTCCTGCTCCTCAACACCTCCCTCAGCCAGGGCTCCTTCAAGCTGACCGAGCTGAAGAAGAGGACCACCGAACTCACCGACGAGGAGCAGGCCCTCCAGCGGGACATCGACGCCCGCTCCGCGCCGGACGCGCTGGAGCGGCGGGCCCGCGAACTGGGCATGGTCCCCGGCGGCGGCCCCGCCTTCCTGGAACCGGACGGCACCGTCAAGGGCGTCCCGAGCCCGGCCCCCGCCGCCCCGGCCCCCTCCCCGGCCGGCGGCACCTGGCCCGGTACGGCCCCCTACCCGGCGGGCGCCCCGGTCCCGGCCCCCGGCCACGGCGCGCCCACGCCGTACGCCCCCGCTCCGTACGCCCCGGCCCCGCACCTCCAGGCGCCCACCGCCCAGCCGCAGGCCCCGGGCACCCAGCCCCAGCCGCAGCAAGCCCCCGGCGCCCAGCCGCAGCCCCAGACCCCGGGCACCCAGCCCCAGACCCCGGGCACCCAGCCCCAGGCCCCCGGCGCCCAGCCGCAGTACGCCCCCGGCGCCCAGCCGCAGCTCCAGGCCCCGGACCCGCTCCAGCCCCGTGGCGCGCCGGCCCGGGCCCCCGGAGCCGACCCCGCGACCCAGGCCCCCGACCCGACGCCCTCCGGCAGGTGAGCAGTGCCCTCCCAGGAACCTCCGCACCGCCGCGTCCCCCGGCCCTCCGCCGCCCGGCGCCCCTCCGGACGCACCCCCGGCAGCGCCCGTACGGGCGGCACCGCGCGCCCGCGTCCCGGGTCGGGCCAGGCGGCACCGCGCCCCGCCGCGCGCCGCCCCCGCCAGGCCCCGCCCCGGCCCCCCGCCCCGCGGCAGCTGCGCCTGGGCAGCCCCCGGCCCCGCCTCCGCCTGGTCAGCGTCGGCCTCACCCTCGTCATGCTGGCGTTCGTCGTGCGCCTCCTCCAGGTCCAGGCCGTCGACGCCGCCGCGTACGCCGCCAAGGCCGAGAAGAACCGCTACCTGAGCCACAAGCTGGCCGCCGAGCGCGGCGAGATCACCGACCGGTCCGGCATCGCCCTGGCCACCAGCGTCGACGCGTACGACATCACCGCCGACCCGAAGATGTTCACCCCGCAGGAGAGCAAGGTCCCCGACGCGCCGGAGCAGGCCGCCGCGCTCCTCGCGCCGATCCTCGGCAAGAACCCCGCCGACCTCGTCCGCACCCTCAAGTCCCCGCCCTCCCCCCGGTACGCCGTCCTCGCCCGCAAGCAGACCCCGCAGGTCTGGAACCAGATCAAGGACCTCAAGGCGCTGTTCGCCCGGAAGGCCCGCGAGGACAAGGCCAAGGGCGGCCCCGGCGTCAGCGTCCTCGCCGGGGTGCTCAGCGAGAAGAGCACCAAGCGGGTCTACCCGAACGGCTCGCTCGGCGCCGGGATACTGGGCTACGTCAACGCCGAGGGCCACGGCGCCGGCGGCCTGGAGTCGATGCTCGACCAGGAACTCGCCGGCCGGGACGGCAAGATCACGTACGCCCACTCCGGCGGCCGCCGCGTCCCCACCGCGCAGGCCCGCGAAACCCCGGCCGTCCCCGGTTCGGACATCGAGCTGACCATCGACCGCGACATCCAGTGGGCCGCCCAGAAGGCCATCAGCGAACAGGTCGCCGCCTCCCGCGCCGACCGCGGCTACGTCATCGTGCAGAACACCCGCACCGGCGAGGTCCTCGCCATGGCCAACGCCCCCGGGTTCGACCCCAACGACCTGTCGCAGGCCGACTCCGCCGCCATGGGCAACGCCGCGCTCCAGGACGCCTTCGAACCGGGCTCCACCGCCAAGGTGATGTCGATGGCCGCCGTACTGGAGGAAGGCGTCGCCACGCCCTCCACCCATGTCGTCGTCCCCAACCGGCTGCACCGGGGCGACCGGCTGTTCAAGGACGACATCGACCACCCCACCTGGTACCTGACGCTCAACGGCGTCCTCGCCAAGTCGTCCAACATCGGCACCATCCTCGCCACCGGACAGCTCGGCAAGAACCAGGCGGAGGCCAACCGGGTCCTCCACTCCTACCTGCGCAAGTTCGGCATCGGCAGCCCCACCGGCCTCGGCTACCCCGGCGAGACCTCCGGCATCCTCGCCCGCCCCGAGGAGTGGAACACCTCGCAGCAGTACACGATCCCGTTCGGCCAGGGCCTGTCCGTCAACGCCATGCAGGCCGCCTCCGTCTACTCCACCATCGCCAATGGCGGCGTCCGCATCGAGCCGACCCTCGTACGCGGCACCCGGGGCCCCGACGGCCGCTTCACGCCCGCGCCCGAACCGGCGAAGACGCGTGTCGTCAGCGAGAAGACCGCCAAGACCCTCGCCGCCATGCTGGAATCGGTCGTCGACGACCAGGAGGGCACCGGCACCAAGGCCGCCATCCCCGGCTACCGCGTCGCCGGGAAGACCGGCACGGCCAACCGCGTCGACCCCCAACTGGGCCGCTACAAGGGCTACACCGCGTCCTTCGCCGGCTTCGCGCCCGCCGACGACCCCCAGCTCACCGTCTACTGCGCCATCCAGAACCCCACCCGCGGCAGCTACTTCGGCGGCCAGATCTGCGGGCCCGTCCACAAGAAGGTCATGGAGTTCGCCCTCAAGACCCTGCACATCGCGCCGACCGGAGCACAGCCCCCGCGCATGCCGGTCACCTTCACACCCGGCAGCTGAGCCGAGGGGAGCCCCCAGTGACAACGATCACGCCCGACCCAGGGAACCGATCCGGCGCCGACGGCGATCCGGCGGCCTCATTTAGCCCGATCACGGGTGCGCCCGGTACGCTCACCGCCGTGCCACACCCTGATCAGTCCCCAGCAACCGACCAGGACGCCCCCGCGAAACAGCCGGGAGCGCCCCGTCCGGCCCACGTCCGCCCCACGCCGCTCGGCGAACTGGCGGCCCGCCTGGACGTCCCCGCTCCGCACGCGCCCGACCGGCCGTACGAGGGGCAGGTCACCGGCATCACCCACGACTCGCGGGCCGTACGGCCGGGAGACGTGTACGCCGCACTGCCGGGCGCCCGGCTGCACGGCGCCGACTTCGCCGCCCAGGCCGCCGACCTCGGAGCGGTCGCGATCCTCACGGACCCGACCGGAGCCGACCGCGCCGCCGCGACCGGCCTGCCCGTCCTCACCGTCGAGGACCCGCGCGGCCGTATGGGCGAACTCGCCGCCGACATCTACGGCCGCCCCGGCAGGGACCTGCTCCAGATCGGCATCACCGGCACCTCCGGCAAGACCACCACGGTCTACCTGGTCGAAGGCGGCCTCAAGGCGGCCGGACGCGCCCCCGGACTGATCGGCACGGTCGAGACCCGCATCGGCGACGAGCGCATCAAGTCCGAGCGGACCACCCCCGAAGCCACCGACCTGCAGGCCCTGTTCGGCGTCATGCGGGAACGCGGCGTCGAGGCCGTCGCCATGGAGGTCTCCAGCCACGCCCTCGTGCTCGGCCGGGTCGACGGCTGCGTCTTCGACGTCGCCGTCTTCAACAACCTCAGCCCGGAGCACATGGAGTTCCACTCCGGCATGGAGGACTACTTCCAGGCCAAGGCGCAGCTGTTCACCCCGCGCCGCTCCCGCCAGGGCGTCGTCAACTACGACGACCCCTACGGCAGGAGGCTCGTCACCGAGGCCACCGTGCCCGTGGTGACCTTCTCCGCCGACGGCGACCCGGACGCCGACTGGCGCGCCGAGGACGTCCGCCTCGGCCACCTCGGCAGCACCTTCACCATCGTCGGCCCCAAGGACGAGCGGATCAGCGCCCAGGCGCCGCTGCCCGGCCCGTTCAACGTCGCCAACACCCTCGCCGCCGTCGTCACCCTCGCCGTCGCCGGGATCGACCCGCAGACGGCCGCCGACGGCGTCGCCGCCGTGCCCGGCGTCCCCGGCCGCCTGGAGCGCGTCGACGCCGGCCAGCCGTACCTCGCCGTGGTCGACTACGCCCACAAGACCGACGCCGTGGAGTCCGTGCTGCGGACCCTGCGCAAGGTCACCGAGGGCAGGCTGCACATCGTCCTCGGCTGCGGCGGCGACCGCGACACCACCAAGCGCGGCCCCATGGGCGCCGCCGCCGCGCGCCTCGCCGACACGGCGGTGCTCACCTCCGACAACCCCCGTTCCGAGGACCCCCTCGCCATCCTCTCCGCCATGCTCGCCGGCGCCGCCGAGGTCCCCGCCCACGAGCGGGGCACCGTCCTCGTCGACGCCGACCGGGCCTCCGCGATCGCCACGGCCGTCGCCCGCGCACAGCCGGGCGACACCGTGCTCGTCGCGGGCAAGGGCCACGAGCAGGGCCAGGACATCGCAGGCGTGGTACGGCCCTTCGACGACCGCCAGGTCCTGCGGGAAGCCATCCAGAACAGTCAGGGATGAAGAAGTGATCGCCCTCTCCCTCACCGAGATCGCCGAAATCGTCGGCGGGCGGACGTACGACATACCGGACCCGGCGGCACAGGTCACCGGCTCCGTGGTCTACGACTCCCGCAAGGTCGAGCCCGGCAGTCTCTTCGCCGCGTTCTCCGGTGAGAACGTCGACGGACACGACTACGCCGAAGGCGCCGTCGCGGCGGGAGCGGTGGCCGTCCTGGCCACCCGGCCCGTCGGCGTGCCCGCGGTCGTCGTACCCGACGTCACCGCCGCCCTCGGCGCGCTCGCCCGCACCGTCGTCGAACGGCTCGGGACCACCGTCGTCGCCCTCACCGGCTCCGCGGGCAAGACCAGCACCAAGGACCTCATCGCGCAGCTCCTCCAGCGCCTGGGGCCCACGGTCTGGCCGGCCGGCAACCTCAACAACGAGATCGGCCTCCCGGTGACCGCCCTGCGCGCCACCGAGGAGACCCGCCACCTCGTCCTGGAGATGGGCGCCCGCGGCGTCGGCCACATCCGCTACCTCACGGAGCTGACCCCGCCGCGCATCGGCATCGTCCTCAACGTGGGCAGCGCCCACATCGGCGAGTTCGGCGGCCGCGAGCAGATCGCGCTGGCGAAGGGCGAACTCGTCGAGGCGCTCCCCCCGGCGGACCGGGGCGGCGTGGCCGTCCTCAACGCCGACGACCCGCTCGTGAAGGCCATGGCGTCCCGCACCAAGGCGCGCGTGGTCTTCTTCGGCGAGTCCGAGGAAGCGTCCGTACGCGCCGAAAATGTCCGACTCACGGCGACCGGACAGCCCGCATTCCGCCTTCACACACCCACCGGGTGCAGCGATGTGACCATGCGCCTGTACGGTGAGCACCACGTGTCGAACGCGCTCGCCGCGGCCGCCGTCGCCCATGAGTTGGGCATGCCCGTGCACGAGATCGCCGCCGCGCTCTCCGAGGCGGGCTCCCTCTCCCGCTGGCGCATGGAGGTCACCGAGCGTCCGGACGGTGTGACGATCGTCAACGACGCCTACAACGCGAACCCCGAGTCCATGCGGGCCGCCCTGCGCGCGCTCGCCGCCATGGGCGAGACCGCACGGGCCAAGGGGGGGCGCACGTGGGCGGTGCTCGGCCTGATGGCCGAGCTCGGCGACGAGGCGCTCGCCGAGCACGACGCGGTCGGACGGCTCGCCGTCCGGCTCAATGTCGGCAAGCTCGTCGCAGTCGGGGGCAGGGAAGCGTCCTGGCTGCAACTGGGCGCATATAACGAGGGTTCGTGGGGTGAGGAGTCGGTGCACGTGTCCGACGCGCAGGCGGCGATCGACCTGTTGCGCAGTGAACTGCGTCCGGGTGACGTCGTGCTGGTGAAGGCTTCCAGGTCGGTCGGGCTCGAGCGGGTCGCCCAGGCACTGCTCGAGAACACCACCGAGGGCGAGGTCGCCGGCCGATGAGGCAGATCCTCTTCGCGGGGGCCATCGGGCTCTTCCTGACCCTGATCGGTACGCCGCTGCTGATCAAGCTCCTGGCCCGCAAGGGATACGGGCAGTTCATCCGGGACGACGGCCCGCGCACGCACGGCAGCAAGAAGGGCACGCCCACCATGGGCGGCATCTCCTTCATCCTGGCCACGCTCATCGCGTACGCCCTGGCCAAGGTCATCACCGGCGAGGACCCGACGTACTCGGGCATCCTCGTGCTGTTCCTGATGGCCGGCATGGGCCTCGTCGGCTTCCTCGACGACTACATCAAGATCGTCAAGCAGCGCTCGCTCGGTCTGCGCGCCAAGGCGAAGATGGCCGGCCAGCTGATCGTCGGCATCGCCTTCGCCGTGCTCGCACTCCAGTTCTCCGACAAGCGCGGACTGGCCCCGGCGTCGACCAAGCTGTCGTTCATCACCGACTTCGGCTGGACCATCGGCCCGGTGCTGTTCGTCGTCTGGGCGCTGTTCATGATCCTGGCGATGTCGAACGGCGTGAACCTGACCGACGGCCTCGACGGCCTGGCCACCGGCGCGTCCGTGATGGTCTTCGGCGCGTACACCTTCATCGGGCTCTGGCAGTTCCAGGAGTCCTGCGCCAACGCCGAGACGCTCACCAACCCGAACGCCTGCTTCGAGGTGCGCGACCCGCTGGACCTCGCCGTGGTGGCCTCCGCGCTGATGGGCGCCTGCTTCGGCTTCCTGTGGTGGAACACCTCCCCCGCGAAGATCTTCATGGGCGACACCGGGTCGCTCGCCCTCGGCGGCGCCCTCGCCGGCCTCGCCATCTGCTCCCGCACCGAGCTGCTGCTGGCGATCCTCGGCGGCCTCTTCGTCCTGATCACCCTCTCGGTGGTCATCCAGGTCGGCTCCTTCCGGCTGACCGGCAAGCGCGTCTTCCGCATGGCGCCACTCCAGCACCACTTCGAACTCAAGGGCTGGTCGGAAGTCCTCGTCGTGGTCCGCTTCTGGATCATCCAGGGCATGTGCGTCATCGTGGGTCTGGGCCTCTTCTACGCGGGATGGGCAGCCGACAAGTGAGCAGCAACGCAGCGGACTGGCAGGGCAGGCGCGTCACCGTCGCCGGCCTCGGTGTGAGCGGCCTGCCCGCCGCCCGCGTCCTGCACCGCCTGGGCGCGCGCGTCACCGTCGTCAACGACGGCGACGACGAGCGCGCCCGCGCCCAGGCGGCCGAGCTGGAGGCCGAGGGCATCACGGTCCGGCTCGGGGACGGCACCGCATCCCCTGGCGGCTCCGCCGCGGGCCTCCCCTCCGGCACAGAACTGATCGTGACCGCCCCCGGCTGGCGCCCCGACAATCCGCTGTTCGCCGCCGCCGAGGCGGCCGGCGTCCCCGTCTGGGGCGACGTCGAACTGGCCTGGCAGCTGCGCGGCCTCGACGGCCGCACGCCCGCTCCCTGGCTCGCCGTCACCGGCACCAACGGCAAGACGACGACGGTCCGCATGCTCGCCTCCATCCTGGAGGCGGCCGGCCTGCGGACCGCCGCCGTCGGCAACATCGGCGTCTCCCTCCTCGACGCCGTGCTCGGCGACGAGGAGTACGACGTCCTGGCCGTCGAGCTCTCCAGCTACCAGCTGCACTGGGCGCCCAGCGTCCGCGCCCACTCGGCCGTCGTGCTCAACCTGGCCCCGGACCACCTCGACTGGCACGGCTCCATGGAGGCGTACGCCGCCGACAAGGGCCGGATCTACGAGGGCAACACCGTCGCCTGCGTCTACAACGCGGACGCCACCGACAAACCGTCGACCGAGGACCTGGTCCGCGAGGCCGACGTCGAGGAGGGCTGCCGCGCGATCGGCTTCACCCTCGGCACCCCCGGCCCGTCCCAGCTGGGCGTCGTCGACGACATCCTGGTGGACCGCGCGTTCGTCCCGAACCGCCAGAAGCAGGCGCAGGAGCTGGCGCAGGTCTCCGACGTGAACCCGCCGGCCCCGCACAACATCGCCAACGCGCTCGCCGCCGCGGCCCTCGCCCGCGCCTTCGGCGTGGAGCCGGCGGCGGTCCGCGAGGGCCTGCGCAACTTCCGCCCCGACGCCCACCGCATCGCGTTCGTCGCGGAGGTCGACGGGGTCGCGTACATCGACGACTCCAAGGCCACCAACACCCACGCCGCGGAGGCGTCGCTCGCCGCGTACGACCCGATCGTCTGGATCGCCGGCGGCCTCGCCAAGGGCGCCACCTTCGACGAGCTGGTCGCCCGCTCCGCCGGGCGGCTGCGCGGGGTCGTCCTGATCGGCGCGGACCGCGCGCTCATCCGCGAAGCCCTCGCGCGACACGCCCCGCAGGTGCCGGTGGTCGACCTCGACCGGACCGACACTGGGGCGATGGCGGCGGCGGTCTCGGAGGCGGCCCGGCTGGCCCGGCCCGGGGACACGGTGCTCCTCGCCCCGGCCTGCGCCTCGATGGACATGTTCGTCAACTACAACAAGCGGGGTGAGGCGTTCGAGGACGCCGTCCGCGCTCTCGCCGCCGGGGACGCCTGACCACCCGTCAGGTCCGGCGGCGCCGGACACGACTGGAGGGGACAGCGACCATGCCGGCCGACGACACCGCAGCCCCGGCGCCCGTCCGCGCACGGGCCCGGGCCGCCGCCGACCCGCTCGCCGCACGGCTGGTGGGGCGGGCCCGGCGCCTCGCGGACCCGATCCGCGGCGCCCTGCCGGGCCCCTGGGCGGCCGCCCTGGCCGGTGCGCCCGGCGCCGGGGCCCCGGGCGCCGGAACGCGCCCCCTGCCGGGCCTCGCCCTGCGCACCCGTACGACCGGCTCCCGCAAGGCCGCGCCCGCCCCGGGCGGCCGGTCGGTGCGCACGCGGCCGCCCGGCAAGCCCAGGCCGCCGCGCGGCGGCGGTGTGCGCGGACTGTACGAGCGGGCCCGCCGCGCCTGGGACCGGCCGCTGACGGCGTACTACGTGATCCTCGGCGCCAGCATGCTCATCACCGTGCTGGGCCTCGTCATGGTCTACTCGGCGTCGATCATCAAGGCGCTGGAACTGTCGCTGCCGGCCACCTACTTCTTCCGCAAGCAGTTCCTCGCCGCCGTCATCGGCGCCGCCCTGCTGTTGCTCGCCTCCCGCATGCCCGTCAGACTGCACCGCGCCCTGGCGTACCCGCTGCTCGTGGTGACCGTCTTCCTGATGGTCCTGGTGCAGGTGCCGGGGATAGGGCACGCGGTCAACGGCAACCAGAACTGGCTGTACCTCGGCGGCCCCTTCCAGCTGCAGCCCAGCGAGTTCGGCAAGCTGGCGCTGATCCTGTGGGGCGCCGACCTGCTGGCCCGCAAACAGGACAAGCGGCTGCTCACGCAGTGGAAGCACCTGCTGGTGCCGCTCGTGCCCGGCGCGTTCCTGCTGCTCGGGCTGATCATGCTGGGCGGCGACATGGGCACGGCGATCATCCTGACCGCCATCCTGTTCGGCCTGCTGTGGCTGACCGGCGCCCCCACGCGGCTCTTCGCCGGCGTGCTGGGCGTCGCCGCCGTCATCGGCGTGGCGCTCGTCCGGGGCAGCGCCAACCGCATGGCGCGGGTCGAGTGCCTGGGCGCCACGGACCCCGGACCGGGGGACGCCTGCTGGCAGGCCGTACACGGCATCTATGCTCTGGCGTCCGGCGGATGGTTCGGTTCCGGGCTGGGGGCGAGTGTGGAAAAATGGGGTCAACTCCCCGAACCGCACACCGACTTCATCTTCGCCATCACCGGGGAGGAACTGGGTCTGGCGGGGACGCTGTCGGTGCTCGCCCTCTTCGCGGCTCTAGGCTATGCGGGTATTCGCGTGGCCGGACGCACGGAGGACCCCTTCGTGAGGTACGCCGCGGGAGGTGTGACCACCTGGATCACGGCCCAGGCCGTGGTCAACATCGGTGCGGTGCTCGGCCTGCTGCCGATCGCCGGTGTCCCCCTCCCGCTGTTCTCCTACGGGGGCTCCGCCCTGCTGCCGACCATGTTCGCCGTCGGGTTGCTGATCGCCTTCGCGCGTGACGAGCCCGCCGCGAAAGCGGCCCTGGCCGGCCGGGAGCCCCGTTTCGGCGGCCGGACCGGGGTGAGTTGGATGTCGATGCGACGGCGCGTCAAGAAGCGCCCGTCCGGAGAGCGGTGAATTTCGGTGCATGTCGTACTCGCCGGCGGGGGGACCGCCGGCCACATCGAGCCCGCGCTCGCCCTCGCGGATGCCCTGCGCAGGCAGGACCCGACCGTGGGGATCACGGCCCTCGGCACGGAGCGGGGCCTGGAGACCCGGCTCGTGCCCGAGCGGGGCTACGAGCTGGCGCTCATCCCCGCCGTACCGCTGCCGCGCAAGCCCACCCCCGAGCTGATCACCGTTCCCGGGCGGCTGCGCGGCACGATCAAGGCCGCCGAGCAGATCCTGGAGCGCACCAAGGCGGACTGCGTCGTCGGCTTCGGCGGCTATGTGGCCCTGCCCGGCTATCTGGCCGCCAAGCGGCTCGGTGTGCCCATCGTCGTCCACGAGGCCAACGCCCGGCCCGGACTGGCCAACAAGATCGGCTCCCGGTACGCCTCCGCGGTCGCCGTCGCCACGCCGGACAGCAAGCTCCGCAACGCCCGCTACATCGGCATCCCGCTGCGCCACTCCATCGCGACCCTGGACCGCGCCCGGGTCCGCCCCGAGGCGCGCGCGGCGTTCGGGCTCGACCCCAACCTGCCCACGCTGCTGGTCTCCGGCGGCTCGCAGGGCGCCCGCCGCCTCAACGAGGTCGTCCAGCAGGCCGCCCCGGTGCTCCAGCGGTCCGGCATCCAGATCCTGCACGCGGTCGGTCCCAAGAACGAGCTGCCGCGCGTCGACAACATGCCCGGAATGCCGCCATATGTCCCGGTATCGTATGTGGACCGGATGGACCTCGCGTACGCCGCGGCCGACATGATGCTCTGCCGCGCCGGCGCGATGACCGTCGCCGAACTCTCCGCCGTCGGGCTCCCCGCCGCGTACGTCCCGCTGCCCATCGGCAACGGCGAGCAGCGGCTCAACGCCCAGCCGGTGGTCAAGGCCGGCGGCGGTCTGCTGGTCGACGACGCCGAGCTGACCCCCGAGTGGGTCCAGGGCAACGTCCTGCCCGTGCTCGCCGACCCGCACCGGCTGTACGAGATGTCCCGCGCCGCCGCCGAGTTCGGCCGCAGGGACGCCGACCAGCTGCTCGTCGGCATGGTCTACGAGGCGATCGCGGCGCGCCGGTAGGGCGGGCCCGGCTGAGGAAGGGCAGGGAGCATGGCCGGACCGACGACCGCCGAGCGCGGCGCCAAGGGGGCCGCGGGCGCGTCGCCGGGCCGGCCGGCCACCGGAAGGGGCCCGGAGCCCGGCGGGGGCGTGAGCCGCCTTTCCACGCGCCCCCGCGTCCTGCTCCTCGCCCTCGCCGCCCTCGCGCTCGCCGGCGGGGTCGTCTGGCTGCTCTACGGCTCCTCCTGGCTGCGCGTCGAACGCGTCTCCGTCTCCGGTACGCGGGTTCTGACGCAGGCCCAGGTGCGCGCCGCGGCGGCCGTGCCGGTCGGCGCCCCGCTCGCCTCCGTCGACACGGACGCGATCGAGGCGCGGCTGGTGCGCGCGCTGCCCCGGATCGACACGGTCGAGGTCGTCCGCTCCTGGCCGAACGGCATCGGTCTCGAAGTGACCGAACGGAAACCGGTTCTGATCGCTCAACACGGCGGAAAGTACGTCGAAGTGGACGCGAGCGGCGCCCGCTACGCCACGGTCGACAAGGCGCCCGCCGGGGTGCCGCTGCTCCACCTCGCCGCCGGGCGCTCGCCGAGCCTGCGCCGCTTCGGCGCGGACCGCCTGGCGGCCGAGGCGGTCGCCGTGGCGGCCGGGCTCCCGGACCGGATCCGCCGCGACCTCGAGGCCGTCCGCGTCCGCTCGTACGACTCCCTCACCCTGGAGCTGTCGGGCGGCCGCACGGTGTTCTGGGGGAGCGGCGACGAGAACGAGGCGAAGACCCGTGCGCTCCTCGCACTGATGAAGGCGGCACCCAAAGCGGGGCACTTCGACGTGAGTGCCCCGACGGCCCCTGCGGCGTCGCGGAGTTGACGCACATATGCGCTGGCCAGCACCCTGGTTGGTCAGCGCTATGGGTGATCACATAGGGTGAAAAGAAAAACGGGAGGTTCGGCGTGTTCGTTGAACGCGCGCCACTTGTCGACTTAGTGTCCTGTTCGGAAGAGTCCAGGGAGCAGGCACACTGGTAACCCTAAACTTCAACGTTAGGGTTTGGGTCGGCGATTCGGACCGTCCCTTCGGCATCCGCCGTCGCGGCGCGCCACGCAGCGCGCAGTGGCGGCACGTAACTCGAGGCGAGAGGCCTTCGACGTGGCAGCACCGCAGAACTACCTCGCAGTCATCAAGGTCATCGGTGTCGGCGGCGGTGGTGTCAATGCCATCAACCGAATGATCGAGGTCGGTCTCAAGGGCGTCGAGTTCATCGCCATCAACACGGACGCGCAAGCCCTGTTGATGAGCGACGCCGACGTCAAGCTGGACGTCGGCCGCGAACTCACCCGCGGCCTCGGGGCCGGGGCCAACCCGGCAGTCGGTCGCAAGGCGGCAGAGGACCACCGCGAGGAGATCGAGGAGGTCCTCAAGGGGGCCGACATGGTCTTCGTCACCGCCGGCGAGGGCGGCGGCACCGGAACCGGCGGCGCGCCCGTCGTCGCGAACATCGCGCGCTCCCTCGGCGCGCTCACCATCGGTGTGGTCACCCGCCCCTTCACCTTCGAGGGCCGGCGCCGCGCGAACCAGGCGGAGGACGGCATCGCCGAGCTCCGCGAAGAGGTCGACACCCTCATCGTCATCCCCAACGACCGGCTGCTGTCCATCTCGGACCGCCAGGTCAGCGTGCTGGACGCGTTCAAGTCCGCCGACCAGGTGCTGCTCTCCGGCGTCCAGGGCATCACGGACCTCATCACCACGCCGGGCCTGATCAACCTCGACTTCGCCGACGTCAAGTCGGTCATGTCCGAGGCCGGTTCCGCGCTCATGGGCATCGGTTCCGCCCGCGGCGACGACCGCGCGGTGGCCGCCGCCGAGATGGCGATCTCCTCGCCGCTCCTGGAGGCGTCCATCGACGGCGCCCGCGGCGTGCTGCTCTCCATCTCCGGCGGCTCCGACCTCGGCCTGTTCGAGATCAACGAGGCGGCCCAGCTGGTCAGCGAGGCCGCCCACCCCGAGGCCAACATCATCTTCGGTGCCGTCATCGACGACGCCCTCGGCGACGAGGTGCGGGTCACGGTCATCGCGGCCGGCTTCGACGGCGGCCAGCCGCCCGCCCGCCGCGACAACGTGCTCGGCGCCTCGGCGGCCAAGCGCGAGGAGCCGGCCGCCCCGGCGCCCCGCGCCTCCGAGCCCGCCCGCCCCGTGAGCGCGGGCCTCGGCACGGTCCCGGTCCGCGAGGAGGCCCCGGCCGCCCCGGCCGAGCCCGCCCCGGCCGTCGAGGCCGCGGTCCCGGCCGTCACGCCGCCCTCGATCCCGACGACCCGCCCGTACCCGGACAGCCAGGCGGAAGAGCTGGACGTCCCGGACTTCCTCAAGTGACGGCCGCGAAGTGACTCTGACGTGATAGAGCGGCACGACACCGTGGACGGCGCGCACTTCGCCTTCACCGACCGGTGGGGCGGGGTGAGCGCCGTTCCGTACGAGGAGCTCAACCTCGGGGGCGCCGTGGGCGACGACCCTGCCGCCGTACGGCAGAACCGGAAGCTCGCCGCCGAGCGCCTCGGCCTCGATCCGGCGCAGGTCGTCTGGATGCACCAGGTGCACGGCCGGACCGTCCACACGGTCGACGGACCCTGGCCGGCGGAAGCGGAAGTTCCGGAAGGTGACGCGGTCGCCACCGCCCGGCGGGGGCTGGCGCTCGCGGTCCTCACCGCGGACTGCGTCCCCGTCCTCCTGGCCGACCCGGTCGCGGGGGTCGTGGCCGCGGCCCACGCGGGACGGCCCGGCATGGTCGCCGGGGTCGTCCCCGCGGCGGTCGAGACCATGATCGCGCTCGGCGCCGAACCGTCCCGGATCGTCGCCAGGACCGGCCCCGCCGTCTGCGGACGCTGCTACGAGGTCCCGGCGGCCCTCCGCGAGGAGGTCGCCGCCGTGGAACCGGCCGCCCGGGCCGAGACGTCCTGGGGAACACCGGCGGTCGACGTGGTCGCCGGGGTCCACGCCCAGCTGGAGCGGCTGGGCGTTCGCGACCGGCGGGCCTCGGCGGTCTGCACCCGTGAGTCGCCCGATCACTTCTCGTACCGCAGGGACCGCACGACGGGGCGGCTCGCGGGATATGTCTGGCTTGACGGGGGGACCACCCGGCCCAGGGCCGGGGAAGGATAGGACATGACGGACCGTAGGACCGAACTCGCCGAAAACCTCGCGCGGGTGGAGGAACGTATCGCCGCGGCCTGCGCGGCGGCCGGGCGCGCACGCGAGGACGTGACCCTGATCGTGGTCACCAAGACCTATCCCGCGAGCGACGTCCGCATCCTCCATGAACTCGGCGTCCGCCATGTCGCGGAGAACCGCGACCAGGACGCGGCCCCCAAGGCCGCGGCGTGCGCCGATCTCGATCTGACATGGCACTTCGTCGGTCAGCTCCAGACCAACAAGGTGCGATCCGTGGCCGGTTATGCCCAGGTTGTGCAGTCGGTCGACCGATTGAAGCTGGTTTCCGCCCTCTCGGCGGCGGCCGACCGGGCCGGGCGCGAGCTGGACTGCCTGATCCAGGTGGCGCTCGACGCCGACGCCGGCGAGCGGGGCGCGCGCGGGGGCGTCGCGCCCGACGGCGTCGAGGAGTTGGCGGCCGCGGTGGACGACGCGCCCGGGCTCCGGCTCGGCGGTCTGATGACGGTCGCGCCGCTGGCCGGGGCGTACGCCGGGCGTCAACGTGCGGCGTTCGACCGGTTGATGGAATTGTCGGCACGCCTGCGCGCGACCCGTCCTGCTGCGACCATGGTGTCGGCGGGAATGAGCGCGGACCTCGAGGACGCCGTGGCGGCCGGGGCGACACATGTGCGCATCGGTACGGCGGTACTCGGAGTCCGTCCCCGGCTCGGGTAACGTCGCGAAGCAAGTCGGACCACAGTAGAAAATATGGTCATTTCCGCCAAATAGCGGACAGGCCCAGTGGATCGCGGGCGCGACCTGACGTTGCCGATCCACCACAGAGCGGAGGAATCGGAGAATGGCCGGCGCGATGCGCAAGATGGCGGTCTACCTCGGCCTCGTGGAGGACGATGGGTACGACGGCCGGGGATTCGACCCCGATGACGACTTCGAACCCGAACTCGAGCCGGAGCCCGAGCGTGACCGGCGCCACCACCAGCCGCCCCGGCAGGTGGAGCGCGAGGAGCCGGTCCGCGCGCCGGTAGCGCAACCTCCGGTTCAGCGCGAGCCCGTTCCGCTTCCCGCTGAAAGCGGACGACCCGCCCGAATCGCCCCCGTGGCGTCCATCACACCTGAACGCCCGAGCCTGGAGAAGAGCGCACCGGTGATCATGCCCAAGGTCGTGTCCGAGCGGGAGCCCTACCGCATCACGACGCTGCACCCGCGGACCTACAACGAGGCCCGTACCATCGGGGAACACTTCCGCGAGGGCACGCCCGTGATCATGAATCTCACGGAGATGGACGACACGGACGCGAAGCGACTTGTCGACTTTGCCGCCGGTCTCGTCTTCGGGCTGCATGGCAGCATTGAGCGAGTGACGCAGAAGGTGTTCCTGTTGTCGCCTGCTAACGTCGATGTCACGGCGGAGGACAAGGCCCGCATCGCAGAGGGCGGATTCTTCAACCAGAGCTGAGACACGACACCGGGAACGGCCCGGCCGAGAGGCCGGTAGAGAGAGCCAGGGGAGAGGGAACGCGGGATGGGTATCGCACTACAGGTGATCTACATCGCGCTGATGTGCTTCCTGATCCTGCTGATCTTCCGGCTGGTCATGCAGTACGTCTTCCAGTTCGCCCGTTCATGGCAACCCGGCAAGGCGATGGTGGTCGTCCTGGAGGCCACCTACACTGTCACCGATCCACCACTGAAGCTTCTGCAGCGGTTCATCCCACCGCTGCGTCTCGGGGGCGTGGCACTCGACCTGTCCTTCTTCGTTCTGATGATCATCGTCTACATCCTGCTCAACATCGTGGGTACCTTCGCGATGAGGGTGTGAGCGATACGGTCCTGCCGACTGCCGACGACTACGTAGAGGTGAAGAAGAGATGCCGCTGACCCCCGAGGACGTGCGGAACAAGCAGTTCACGACCGTCCGTCTCCGAGAAGGCTATGACGAGGACGAGGTCGATGCCTTTCTCGACGAGGTCGAGGCCGAGCTGACCCGCCTGCTCCGGGAGAACGAGGACCTGCGCGCGAAGCTGGCCGCCGCGACGCGCGCCGCCGCGCAGAACCAGCAGCAGCAGGCGATGCGCAAGCCCCCGGAGCAGCAGGAGCGCCCGGTCGGCCCCGGCGGTCCGGGGGGCCCGGTGCCCGCCGCCATATCGGGTCCGCCGGTCCAGCAGCAGCCCCCGCAGATGGGTCCCCCCCAGCTGCCCGGTGGTGCTCCTCAGCTGCCGGCCGGTCCCAGCCACGGCGGACCGCAGGGTCCGCACGGCCCCGGCCCCATGCAGGGCGGCCCCATGGGCGGCCCGATGGGCGGACCCATGGGTGGTCACGGTCCGGGGATGCCCCAGCAGGGGCCCGGCGGCGACAGCGCTGCGCGCGTTCTGTCGCTTGCCCAGCAGACTGCCGACCAGGCGATCGCGGAGGCCCGCTCCGAGGCCAACAAGATCGTCGGTGAGGCCCGTTCGCGCGCCGAGGGCCTGGAGCGGGACGCCCGCGCCAAGGCCGACGCGCTGGAGCGGGACGCGCAGGAGAAGCACCGCGTCGCGATGGGCTCCCTGGAGTCCGCCCGCGCCACGCTGGAGCGCAAGGTCGAGGACCTGCGCGGCTTCGAGCGCGAGTACCGCACGCGTCTGAAGTCGTACCTGGAGAGCCAGCTGCGCCAGCTGGAGAGCCAGGGCGACGAGTCGCTGGCCCCGCCGCGCACGCCGTCCGCCGCTCCGTCGCTGCCGCCGTCTCCGTCGATGGCGTCGGCCGGTGCGAACGGCCCGTCGTACGGCGGCAACCAGCAGATGGGCCAGGGCCCGTCGATGGGCGGCCCCTCGTACGGCGGCCAGCAGCAGATGTCGCCGGCGATGACGCAGCCGATGGCACCGGTGCGGCCCCAGGCCCCGCAGCCGATGCAGCAGGCCCCGTCGCCGATGCGCGGTTTCCTCATCGACGAGGACGACAACTAGGAGCCGAAGGCAGTCGGCGAAGGGCCGGGCCCGGAACACACGTTCCGGGCCCGGCCCTTTTGGCGCGTCCGTACCACCCGGTGGGAGACCGCGTGCCGGGCCCACCGGAAAGCCCCGGCCACAGGTGGCCGGGGCTTTCGGCCGCCGGGGCGCGGGCCCCGGGCGGGGGGCTCGCGCCGGGCGGGGGCTTACGCCTTGCGGAGGCGGAAGGTCAGGGACAGCGCCTCGTCGGTGAACGGCTCGCCGTACGACTCGTCGCCCTCGCCCTGCGCGAAGTCCGTGGCGAGGACCTCCTCCGCGATGAGCGCCGAGTGCTCCGCCAGCGCGGAGGCGACCTCCTCGTCCGTCGACGACCAGCGCAGCGCGATCCGGTCCGCGACGTCGAGGCCGCTGTTCTTCCGCGCCTCCTGGATCAGCCGGATCGCGTCGCGCGCCAGGCCGGCGAGCCGCAGCTCCGGGGTGATCTCCAGGTCGAGCGCCACGGTCGCACCCGCGTCGGAGGCCACGGACCAGCCCTCGCGCGGGGTCTCCGTGATGATGACCTCCTCCGGAGTGAGCGTGATGGTCTCGCCGTTGACCTCAAGCGTCGCCTCGCCGGAGCGCAGCGCCAGCGACAGCGCGGCGGCGTCGGCGGCCGCGATGGCCTTGGCGACGTCCTGGACGCCCTTGCCGAAGCGCTTGCCGAGCGCCCGGAAGTTCGCCTTCGCCGTCGTGTCGACCAGCGAGCCGCCGACCTCGGACAGGGACGCCAGCGACGAGACGTTCAGCTCCTCGGTGATCTGCGCGCGCAGCTCCGGCGAGAGCGCCTCGAAGCCGGCCGCGGCGACCAGCGCCCGTGACAGCGGCTGGCGGGTCTTCACCCCGGACTCGGCGCGCGTGGCGCGGCCCAGCTCGACCAGCCGGCGCACCAGCGCCATCTGCTGCGACAGCGCCGGGTCGATCGCCGACAGGTCCGCCTCGGGCCACGTCGACAGGTGCACCGACTCGGGCGCGCCCGGCGTCACCGGCACGACCAGGTCCTGCCAGACGCGCTCGGTGATGAACGGCGTCAGCGGGGCCATGAGCCGCGTGACGGTCTCCACGACCTCGTGGAGGGTGCGCAGCGCGGCCTTGTCGCCCTGCCAGAAGCGGCGCCGGGAGCGGCGCACGTACCAGTTCGACAGGTCGTCGACGAACGCGGACAGCAGCTTGCCGGCGCGCTGGGTGTCGTAGGCCTCCAGCGCCTGCGTCACCTGGTCGGTCAGCGCGTGCAGCTCGCTGAGCAGCCAGCGGTCGAGGACCGTGCGCTCGGCCGGGGCCGGGTCGGCGTCGGTGGGCGCCCAGCCCGCGGTGCGGGCGTACAGCGCCTGGAAGGCGACCGTGTTCCAGTACGTGAGGAGCGTCTTGCGGACGACCTCCTGGATCGTGCCGTGGCCGACGCGGCGGGCCGCCCACGGGGAGCCGCCGGCCGCCATGAACCAGCGGACGGCGTCGGCGCCGTGCTGGTCCATCAGCGGGATCGGCTGGAGGATGTTGCCCAGGTGCTTGGACATCTTCCGGCCGTCCTCGGCGAGGATGTGGCCGAGGCAGACGACGTTCTCGTACGACGACTTGTCGAAGACGAGCGTGCCGACCGCCATCAGCGTGTAGAACCAGCCGCGGGTCTGGTCGATGGCCTCCGAGATGAACTGCGCCGGGTAGCGCTTCTCGAACAGCTCCTTGTTCTTGTACGGGTAGCCCCACTGCGCGAACGGCATGGAACCAGAGTCGTACCAGGCGTCGATGACCTCCGGTACGCGCGTCGCCGTGAGCGAGCAGCCCTCGTGGGTGCAGCCGAACGTGACGTCGTCGATGTACGGCCGGTGCGGGTCGAGGCCCGACTGGTCGGTGCCGGTCAGCTCGGTCAGCTCGGCGCGGGAGCCGACGCAGGTGAGGTGGCCCTCCTCGCAGCGCCAGATCGGCAGCGGCGTGCCCCAGTAGCGGTTGCGGGAGAGCGCCCAGTCGATGTTGTTGTTCAGCCAGTCGCCGAAGCGGCCGTGCTTGACGGAGCCGGGGAACCAGTTGGTCGCCTCGTTCTCGGCGAGCAGGCGGTCCTTGACGGCGGTGGTGCGGATGTACCAGGACGGCTGCGCGTAGTACAGCAGGGCCGTGTGGCAGCGCCAGCAGTGCGGGTAGCTGTGCTCGTACGCGATGTGCTTGAACAGCAGGCCGCGGGCTTCCAGGTCGGCGGTGAGCGCCTCGTCGGCCTTCTTGAAGAACACGCCGCCGACGAGCGGGACGTCCTCCTCGAAGGTGCCGTCGGGGCGGACCGGGTTCACGACCGGCAGGCCGTAGGAGCGGCACACCTTGAGGTCGTCCTCACCGAAGGCGGGCGCCTGGTGGACCAGGCCCGTGCCGTCCTCGGTGGTGACGTAGTCGGCGTTGACCACGAAGTGGGCGGCCTCGGGGAACTCCACCAGCTCGAAGGGGCGCCGGTAGGTCCAGCGCTCCATCTCGGCGCCGGTGAAGGTCTGCCCCGTGGCCTCCCAGCCCTCGCCGAGGGCCTTCTCCAGCAGCGGCTCGGCGACGACGAGCTTCTCGTCGCCGTTCGTGGCGACGACGTACGTCACCTCGGGGTGCGCGGCGACCGCCGTGTTGGACACGAGCGTCCAGGGGGTCGTCGTCCACACCACCAGCGACGCCTCGCCGGCGAGCGGGCCCGAGGTCAGCGGGAAGCGGACGTACACCGACGGGTCGACGACCGTCTCGTAGCCCTGTGCCAGCTCGTGGTCGGACAGGCCCGTGCCGCAGCGGGGGCACCAGGGGGCGACGCGGTGGTCCTGGACCAGCAGGCCCTTGTTGAAGATCTCCTTCAGCGACCACCAGACCGACTCGATGTACTCGGGGTCCATGGTCACGTACGCCTCGTCGAGGTCGACCCAGTACCCCATGCGGGTCGTCAGCTCGGCGAAGGCGTCGGTGTGGCGGAGCACCGACTCGCGGCACTTGGCGTTGAACTCGGCGATGCCGTACGCCTCGATGTCCTTCTTGCCGGAGAAGCCGAGCTCCTTCTCGACGGCCAGCTCGACGGGCAGGCCGTGGCAGTCCCAGCCGGCCTTGCGGGCCACGTGGTAGCCGCGCATGGTCCGGAAGCGGGGGAACACGTCCTTGAAGACGCGGGCCTCGATGTGGTGGGCGCCCGGCATGCCGTTGGCCGTGGGCGGGCCCTCGTAGAAGACCCACTCGGGGCGGCCCTCTGATTGTTCGAGGCTCTTGGCGAAGACCTTGTTCTCGCGCCAGAAATCGAGCACGGCGTGCTCGAGCGCGGGCAGGTCGACCTGGGCGGGTACCTGGCGGTACTGCGACATCGGCTCCTCCGGCGGACAGGTTCGTCGTTCCGTCGGAGGGACGAGAGCGCGTGCTCCCGCGGTACCACCCTCCTTGGCGCCGGGCACGTCTGGCCCGGGGCCCCCTCATTCGGGTCGCGAAGCCGGTTCTACTGACCTTGCGCCGGCGGGCTGGGCCCACGGTCCAAGGCGTTCTTCCGGCAGCTCCGGGGTGATGCTTCACATCGGGCTCGCCCCCGGGCTCTCACCGTCCCCGGGTCGCTCATGGCTGCGTGCGACGCTACTGGTCCCCATCCACGCCTTTCGCTTCCTCACAGTGTACGGGCCTGCGCCGACACGGCCGACACGTTTTCCGGGCGCCGGACCCGCGCCGACTGGGCCGAATGGCCCTGGGGCGCGTGTGCGCCGCGGGGACGGAGCGGCGGGGCCGGTGGCCGGGCGGTGCGGCGGGCGGGCTCGCCTGGTCGGGTACCGGGTGTCCGGTACGGGCGGCGTGCCCCGTTGCCGAGGGGCTGGAGTCGATTTATCGTCCCAGCACGATTCGCGAGCAAGATCACAATATGTGAAGGGGCCGCGGCATGGTGGCGAAGAAGACCGCCGTCGACGAGACGGCGTCCCGGCAGGAGCGGTCCCCCCGCGAGACGGCCACCACCGAGGCGACGGCGGGGGAGCGGTCCCGTACGGCCTCCGCGAAGAAGGCCCCGGCCCGGAACCCCGTGGTGGGTGGGCCTGCCGGGGAGGGCGCCGGGCCCGGCCCGGGGAAGGTCTCCGTACGGAAGGCGGCCTCGAAGACGTCCGCCAAGAAGGCGCCCGCCAAGAAGGCCGCAGCGGCGAAGAAGGCGCCCGCCGGCAAGGCCGCTGCCGAGCCGCGTGAGGAGCCGCAGCTCGCGGAACCGGGGCCCAAGGAGCTGGCGGCGGAAGAGGCGACGCCCGCCGGCGAGGCGACCGCGAAGAAGACCGCGGCGAAGAAGGCCCCCGCGAAGAAGACCGCAGCCGGGCCTGCGGCGAAGAAGACCGCAGCCAAGAAGACCGCAGCGAAGAAGACGGCCGCGAAGAAGACGGCCGCGAAGAAGACGGCCGCGAAGAAGACGGCCGCCAAGAAGACGGCCGCGAAGAAGACCGCCTCTCAGGAGCCGTCGGCCGGGCAGCCGCCCGCCCAGGAGCCGTCGGCCGGTGAGGGCGCCGCCGGAAAGCCGGCCGGCCGGACGACTGCCGGGGCGGCGCCGGGCAAGAAGGGCAAGGCGGCGGCCGCGAAGGCCCGGGCCGCCGCCGAGCCGGGCCACGGGGCACCGGCAGCGGAGGAGTCGGCCGCCGGTGGGGCGTCCGGCGCGGCGGCGAGCGGCGGGCCGTCCGGCGACGTGCCCGGCGGGGCAGGCCCCCGGGGGGCCGCCGCCGGGAAAGTGCCGCCGGGGGTGTCCGGAGGCGCTCGGGCGGGTAAAGCGGCTGGGGCCGCTCGTACGGGTGGGAAGACGGCCGCCGCGGGTGCGGCCGACGGCGAACAGACAGGAGCCATGACGGTGGCAGCGAAGAAGACGGCGGACGTGACCACGGAGGCCGGTGCGGGCGGGGCGGCCGTGCCCACGGCCCGCGGGGTCGCCGAGGCGGCGCCCGAGGAGCTCGCCGTACGGCCGGGCGAGGAGCCGTGGACGCCCGAGGAGGTCGCGGAGGCCCGCGCCGAGCTGGAGGGCGAGGTGCGCCGTCTCCAGGAGGAGCTGGCCGCGTCCGAGGCGGCCCTCTCCGGGCTGATGCGGGACTCCGGTGAGGGCGCCGGGCACGACGAGGCCGACACGGGCACCAAGAACATCACGCGCGAGCACGAGATGGCCCTCGCCGCGAACGCCCGCGCGACCCTGGAGCAGACCGAGCACGCGCTGCAGCGGCTGGACGCGGGGACGTACGGGCTCTGCGAGGTCTGCGGCAAGCCCATCGGCAAGGCGCGCATGCAGGCGTTCCCCCGCGCCACGCTGTGCGTGGAGGACAAGCAGAAGCAGGAGCGGCGCGGCTGACCCGTACGTGTGTGCCGTACCCTCGTCACAGTCAGGTACCTAGGTTGAGGGACTCACGTGACAGAGGCGGAGCACGGCATCGGTACGCCGGACGTTGACGACGAGGCCGGGGCGCCCGCCGAGCGGCCCAGGGGCCGGCGCAGGGTCGTGGCGCTCCTGGCCGTCGCGATCGTCGCCTACCTGCTGGACCTCGGCAGCAAGATGCTGGTCGTGGCGAAGCTGGAGCACCACGACCCGATCGTGGTCATCGACGGCCTGCTGAAGTTCGAGGCCGTACGGAACCCTGGTGCCGCCTTCGGCATCGGCGAGGCGTTCACCGTCGTCTTCACCGTGATCGCGGCGGCCGTGATCGTCGTGATCATCCGGCTGGCGCGGAAGCTGTACAGCCTGCCGTGGGCCATCGCGCTGGGCCTGCTGCTCGGCGGCGCGCTCGGCAACCTCACGGACCGGATCTTCCGCGCGCCCGGCGTCTTCGAGGGCGCGGTGGTCGACTTCATCGCGCCGGCCCACTTCGCGGTGTTCAACCTCGCGGACTCGGCGATCGTCTGCGGCGGCTTCCTCATCGTGATCCTCTCCTTCAAGGGCCTGGACCCCGACGGGACCGTCCACAAGGACTGAGCCGGGCCCGACCGCGGGACCGAACCGCAATGGTCCGCGCGGCCCCGGTGTGGCCGCCCGCGGGGTCCCCCGCCGCCGCCCCCGGTGGCCGTGTGCCGGCGGAGTTGTCCACAGGCCCGACCGCGCGGGTCCGCCGACAAGGCATACTCGACGGGTGAGCACGATTCCCGAGATCCGTACGCTGCCCGTTCCCGACGGCCTGGAAGGCGAGCGCGTCGACGCCGCCATCGCCCGCATGTTCGGCTTCTCCCGCACCAAGGCGGCCGAGCTGGCCTCCGCAGGGAAGGTCCTGGTCGACGGCTCGGTGGTCGGCAAGTCCGAGCGGGTCACGGGCGGTGCCTGGCTCGAGGTCGAGATGCCCGGCGCGCCCGCCCCCGTGCAGATCGTCGCCGAGCCCGTCGAGGGCATGGAGATCGTCCATGACGACGACGACATCGTGGTCATCGTGAAGCCGGTCGGCGTCGCCGCCCACCCCAGCCCCGGCTGGACGGGCACGACCGTGATCGGCGGTCTCGCCGCCGCCGGGTACCGCATCTCCACCTCCGGCGCCGCCGAGCGCCAGGGCATCGTGCACCGCCTCGACGTGGGCACGTCCGGTCTGATGGTCGTCGCCAAGTCGGAGCGGGCCTACACGCTGCTGAAGGCCCAGTTCCGCGAGCGCGTCGTGGACAAGCGCTACCACGCGCTGGTGCAGGGCCACCCCGACCCGCTGAGCGGCACCATCGACGCCCCCATCGGCCGCCACCCGAACCACGACTACAAGTGGGCGGTCACCGCCGAGGGCAAGCCGTCCGTCACGCACTACGACCTCATAGAGGCCTACAGGGCCGCGTCCCTGCTGGACATCAAGCTGGAGACGGGCCGCACGCACCAGATCCGCGTGCACATGTCGGCCCACCGGCACCCGTGCGTGGGCGACCTCACCTACGGCGCCGACCCGACGCTCGCCAAGCGGCTGCGCCTCACCCGCCAGTGGCTGCACGCCGTGCGCCTCGGCTTCGAGCACCCGTCGGACGGCCGGTGGGTCGAGTTCGAGAGCGGCTACCCGGCCGACCTCCAGCACGCCCTGGACACCATCGCGGCGGAGAGCGCGTGAGCACCTACGAGATCCGCGAGGCGGTGGGCGACGAGGACCGGAAGGCCGCCTTCTCGGTCCGCCGGGAGGTCTTCGTCGTCGAGCAGGGCGTCCCCGAGGAGATCGAGTACGACGCGCTGGACGCGACCGCCGTGCACCTGCTGGCGGTCCGCGCCGCCGACGGCACCCCGCTCGGCACGGGCCGGCTGCTGTACGGGCCGGACGCCGCCGACCGCACGGGCGGCGAGGACGGCGTGGGCGCGCTCGGCCGGCTCGCCGTGACCCGTGCCGCACGCGGGCTCGGCGTGGGCGCCGCGCTCGTCCGGGCCATCGAGGAGGCGGCGCGGGCACGCGGCCTCAAGGCCGTCGACCTCCACGCCCAGACCCACGCGCTCGGCTTCTACGAGCGGCTCGGCTACGAGGCGTACGGCCCGGAGTTCCCCGACGCCGGAATACCCCACCGGGCGATGCGCCGCACCCTCTGACCGGGGCCCTCCCATGGCAGGGTGGAGGCCCTGACCTGGTGTTCCCGAGCGGGCGGAGGGCGACGCGCCGTGGACCAGCTGGCCCTGCTGCTCGCGCTGCTGCTCGGCGCCGTGCTGACCGTCCCGCTCGGTGACCGGCTCGGGCTGCCCGCGCCGGTCCTGATGACCCTCCTCGGGGTCGTCCTGGCGCTGCTGCCGTTCGTCCCGGACGTGGACATCCCGCCCGAGCTGATCCTGCCGCTCGTCCTGCCGCCGCTGCTGTACGCGACCGTGCAGCGCACCTCGTGGCGGCAGTTCACGGCGAACATCCGGCCGATCCTGCTGCTCGCGGTGGCGCTCGTGCTGGTCACGACGGCCGCCGTCGCCGCCGTCGCGCACACGGTCGTGCCCGGGCTGCCCATCGCCGCCGCCGTCGCGCTGGGCGCGCTGGTCGCCCCGCCCGACCCGGTCGCCGCCACCGCCGTCGCCGGGTCCGTGGGCCTGCCGCGCCGCCTCGTCTCCATCCTGGAGGGCGAGGGACTGTTCAACGACGTGACGGCCATCGTCGTCTACCACGTGGCGGTCGGCGCCGTCGTCGCCGGGACCTTCTCGTGGACGGGCGCCGGGGTGGAGCTGCTGCTGTCCGCCGTCGTGGCCCTCGCCACCGGACTGGTCCTCGGCAAGCTGGGCGGACGGCTGGCGGGCGCGCTGGACGACCCGACGCTGCGGACCGGGCTGACCCTGCTGCTGCCGTTCGCCGCGTACGCGCTCGCCGAGGAGCTGCACGGCTCGGGCGTCCTCGCCGTCCTGGTCACGGCGCTCGTGCTGGCCGGGCACACCCTGGACCCGGACGACGTGACGGGCCGGCTGGCGGGCCGCACCTTCTGGGAGATCGTCGACACGCTGGTCACCGGTGTCGCGTTCGGCCTCGTCGGTCTGGAGCTGAGCGCCGTGGTCCGGCTGGCCGAGGGGCGCGAGGCGCGGATGCTGGGCTGGGGCGCCCTCGTGGTCGTCACCGTCGTCGCCGTGCGGCTGCTGTGGCTGCTGCCCGCCACCTGGCTGGCGAAGCGGCTGCACCGGCCCGGCGTGTCGGCCGAGGAGATCCCGGTGAGCTGGCGGGAGGCCGTCGTCATGTGGTGGTCGGGCATGCGCGGGGTCGCGTCGGTCGCGCTGGCGCTGGCCATCCCGCTCACCACGGACGCCGGGGACGCCTTCCCCGGGCGGGACGAGATCCTGTTCGTGGCCTTCTGCGTGATCATGGCGACGCTGGTGGTGCAGGGCCTCACCCTGCCCTGGCTGGTCGGCCGGCTCGGCGTGCGCGCCGACAGCGACGCGGAACGGCGGCTGGAACGGGACCTCGCGCTGCGCGCCACCCTCGCCGCCAAACGGCGCCTCGCGGAGCTCCAGCGGGCCGAGGACCTGCCCGACGAGCTGGTGGACCGGCTGCGGCGGCTGGCGTTCGACATCGGGGCGCGGATCAGCCCCGACATGGTCGACGAGGAGCGGCGCGCGGCGTACGAGCGGCGGGCGCGGCGGCTGGAGACCGTCCACCGCCTCCAGAACGACATGCTGTCGGCGGCCCGGCGCGAGGTGCTGGCCGCCCGCACCGAACCGGGCGCCGACCCCGAGGTGGTCGACCGGGTGCTGCATCAGCTGGATGTGCGCAGCCTGCGCTGAGGCGGCGGGGCTGCGGCAGGGGCGCGGCCGGGCCCTCAGGCGGGCCGGCGCGGCGAGGCGCCGTGGGTGCCGGACCGGCGTGGCGTGCCGTCCAGGCGGGTGGGGCGGCCGTCGTCCCGTACGGGAGGAAGGGCGCCGTCCCGGTGGCCGGCCTCCTTCCGGTCGGCGGCCGGCTCCCGGTCGCGGCCCCGGTCGCGGGGCGCGTCCTCGTCGCGGGCCGCCTCCCGGTCGGGGGCGACCGTCGTGGCGACGCGGGGCAGGGCGTACGGGTGGTGCTCGTACAGCCAGGCGATCAGCTGCTCGCGCACCTCGCAGCGCAGGTTCCACACGTCGTCCGCGTTGCGCGCGGTGACCACGGCCCGGACGACCATGGTGCTCGGGGTCGTGTCCGTGACGACCAGCGACCAGGCGCGGCCGTCCCAGTCGGGGGACCGCTCCAGCAGCTCGCGCAGCCGCTCGCGCATCAGGCCGACGGGCGCGGCGTGGTCCAGGTGGAAGTAGACGGTGCCGGTGATCTGGGCGCCGCCGCGCGACCAGTTCTCGAACGGCTTGCTGGTGAAGTACGAGACGGGCATGGTCAGCCGGCGCTCGTCCCAGGTCCGTACGGTGAGGAAGGTCAGCGTGACCTCCTCGACCACGCCCCACTCGCCGTCCACGACCACGGTGTCGCCTATCCGCACCATGTCGCCGAACGCGATCTGGAAGCCGGCGAAGACATTGCTCAGCGTGGACTGGGCCGCCACGCCGGCGACGATGCCGATGATGCCCGCGGAGGCCAGCATCGACGTGCCGACGGCCCGGAAGTCGGGGAACGTCAGCAGCATCGCGGCGACCGCGACCACCCCCACCACGGCCGTGACGATCCGCATGATGAGCGTCACCTGCGTGCGGACGCGGCGCAACCGGTCGGGGTGCCGGGTCGTCGCGGCGTACCGCGCGTACGTCGCCTCGACGACCGCCGCCGCGATCCGCACCACCAGCCAGGCGCTCGCCCCGATCAGCACCAGGGTCAGGGCGCGGCCGATGCCCACCTCGTGGTCCTGGATGATCTCCCAGGCCGTCTCCCGGTAGGCGCCGCGCAGCAGCCCGGCCAGCATGACCATCTGCAGCGGTATCCGGCAGCGGCGCAGCAGCCCCCACAGGGGGGTCTCGGGATGGCGGCAGTCGGCGCGTCTGAGCGTCATGTCGGCCAGCCAGCCGACGAAGAGGGTCAGGGCGACCGACCCACCGAGGACGATCAACGGGCGCAGTGCGTTCTCCATGTCTCCGAACTCAGGGCGGTGATGACACGATGACCGGATGGAGATCATGCTTTTCCACTCGGCCTACGGACTCCGCCCGGCCGTGCACGCGGCCGCGGACCGGCTGCGTGCCGCCGGGCACCAGGTGCACGTGCCCGACCTGTACGAGGGGCAAACCGCCGGGAGTGCCGAGGAGGCCATGGCGCTCAGGGACCGGATCGGCTGGGAGGAGTCGGCCCGGCGGGCGGTGGCGGCAGCCGCGCCGCACTCGGACCGCGGGCTGGTGTACGCGGGGATCTCGCTGGGCGCCGCGCTGGCCCAGACGCTGGCCGTCGCCGACGAGAAGGCGCGCGGGCTGCTGTTGCTGCACGGCACGTACGAGGTGCCCGAGGGCGCGTCGGTGGACGGGCTCCCGGTGCAGCTGCACGTGGCCGACCCGGACCCGTTCGAGCCGGACGACTGGCTCAACACCTGGTATCTGGAGCTGGGGCGGGCCGGCGCGGAGATCGAGGTGCACCGCTACCGGGGCGCGGGGCACCTGTACACCGACCCGGAGCTGGACGACTACGACGCCGAGGCGGCCGAGCTGACCTGGGCGGCCTCGCTGGAGTTCCTCGCCGGGCTCTGAGGGGACGGGCCCTCATGTGCCGGACCGGGGCGCTCATGTGCCGGGCCGGGGCGCCTTCGTGGAGCGGTGTCGCCCGCCATCGTGGAGCGGTGTGCACCCGCCCCGTGGAGCGGGCGCGGGGCAGACGCGCAGGGGCACGGTGTCGCCTTCCGGCCACACCGTGCCCCTCGTCACATCCGGTCCGCGCCGCCCTCACGGGCGGCGGCGGTCACGGGGTCAGGCCGCGCGGTACGCGGTCCAGTGGTCCTGCATCCGCTGCACCTGGCCCGCGGTGAACTGGTACATGCAGGAGTCGTACGTGTAGTCCATGAAGTTGTGGATCGGGTCCACACCGGCCAGGCGGGCGCAGGAGTCGCGGCCGGTCGGGCACTCGTACGCCGGGGACTTCTCGGCGGCGGTGTCGGCGACGTAGTCGCCCTGGCCGCTGCAGCCGCCCTGGAAGGTGTGGTACAGGCCCATCCAGTGGCCGACCTCGTGGGTGCCGGTGTCGCCCTGGTTGTAGTTGGCGGCCGAGCCGCCGGGCAGCGACGCGTCGAGGACGACGACGCCGTCCATGGACGGGTTGGACTTGTAGGAGGACGGGAAGGTCGCCCAGCCGAGCAGGCCGCCGCTGAGGTTCGCGGTGTAGAAGTTCAGCGCGTTCGCGCCGCCCTGACGGAGAGTGGTCTTCATGGCCTTCTCCTCGGCGGAGCCGGAGGAGAGGTTGTACCAGGCGGCGTTGTCCGTGTAGGTGGTGCCGGCCAGCGTGAACTGGAAGCCGGAGGCGGTGTTGCCGGTGCCCTGGCCGCCGAAGGCGGAGTTCAGGACGTTCATCTGGTTGTTGATGTCCGTGGCGGACAGCTTGCCCTTGGTGCCGTCGTGGATGACGTGGAAGTACACCGGGATGGTGACCGAGACGGCGGCGGCGTCGAAGCGGCCGCTGTCCAGGCCCTTGGCCTTGGCGGCCTTCAGCTTCTTCTGGAGGTCGGCCTCCATGGCCTGCGCCTTGGCGGCGGAGACCTCGTTGGGCTCGTGCTCGTGGATGCCGCCCGACGGGCGCGACTCACGCGCGTGGGCGCTCGCGCCCGTCTCCTCGACGCACTCCTCGCCGGCGGCGGCCAGCGGCGCGGTGGCGGCGACACCCGTCGGGGCGGAGAACGGGAACAGCGCCAGCGTTCCGGCCAGCATCGCCGTGCCGAGCACGCGGCGGTGCGTTCTCGGAGATATACGGACAAGAGCACGCATTCGTGACTCCTCGCGGGGGGCTGTGGGGAGGGCCTTCCTCGCCACCGCCGGGGAGATTACGTGGCCATGTCAGAAGTCGAGGAGAAGTGTTCCGGCCCAATCAATCCTTGAGGAGATGGAGGCGGGCGGGCGAAATCCTTCGGTCCGTCCCGGTGGTTGAGACTCGAACGTAACGAAGGGGCCGACGCGAGCGGGCGGTGTGTCCGGATTCGATCTACGAAACACACCGCCCGCCACACGCCTGTGATCTTCAGTTAACAGAACCAGGTTGGCTGAAAATCGCCCTTGCGGTCATCTCATCACACCGGCGTGTACACCCGCTCGACCTTCTGCGTTCCACTCAGCGTCCGGTACGAGCGCGTCCACTTGGCCGACGCGTTCGGGTTCGTACGGTCGGAGAGCACGAAATAGTCCATCTGGGAGCGCTCGGGCGTCACGTCCAGCACGCCGTACCCGTGGTGGTCCATGTCGATCCAGTGCACGTGCCGGTTGGCCGCCTTCAGCGCGGCGGCGGCGACCACGGAGGCGGTGTTGGCCGGCACCTTGAGGATGTCGTCGAGGTTGTCCGAGGTCACCGACGTGACGACGAACTCGGTCGCGGCGGACGGCGACTTGGGGTACGTGGCGGCCGTGACCGGTACGTCGTTGGCCCACGCCATGTGGATGTCGCCGGTGAGGAAGACGGTGTTGCGGACGCCCCGGTCCTGGAGGTGGGCGAGCAGCTCGCGCCGGTCGTCCGTGTAGCCGTCCCACTGGTCCACGTTGATGGCGAGCCCGCCCGTCGGCAGGCCCAGCAATTCGGCCACCGGCTTCAGCAGGTGCGCGGGGAGGGAGCCGAAGGCGACCGGCGAGATCATCACGGACGTGCCGACCAGCCGCCAGGTCGCGTCCGAGGACGCCAGTCCTGCCTTCAGCCAGTCGAGCTGGGCGCGGCCGGCGATCGTGCGCTCGGGGTCGTCGACCGCGCCGCTGCCGGTCGACGCCTGCTGGGAGCGGAACGAGCGCAGGTCCAGCAGGTGCAGGTCGGCCAGCCTGCCGTAGCGCAGCCTCCGGTAGACGGTGCCCTCGGTGGAGGTGCGCACGGGCATCCACTCGAAGTACGCGCGCTTCGCGGCCGCCATGCGCGCGGCCCAGTCGCCCTCGGCGCCGGGCGTGTGGTTGTCCGCGCCGCCCGACCACGTGTCGTCGGCGAACTCGTGGTCGTCCCAGATCGCGATCACCGGATGCGCGGCGTGCAGCGCCTGGAGGTGGGCGTCCGACTTGTACGTGGCGTGGCGCAGGCGGTAGTCGGCGAGGGTGACGATCTCGTGGCGCGGCTCGTGCGGGCGCAGTACGCGGTCGGTCTTCGGGTACGCGCCGGTGCCGTACTCGTATATGTAGTCGCCGAGGTGGAGGACGGCGTCCAGGTCGGTGCGGGCGGCGAGGTGGCCGTACGCCGAGAAGTGGCCGGCCTCCCAGTTGGCGCAGGACACGACGCCGAACCGGATGCCCGGCGTCGCGTCGTCGTACGCGGGCGTCGTGCGCGTCCGGCCGGTCGGCGAGACGCCCTCGGCGCCGGGCGCCCCGGCGGTGAACCGGAACCAGTAGGACGTCGCCGGCCGCAGCCCGCGGACGTCCACCTTGACGGTGTGGTCGCTCCCGGCGCTCGCGGTGACCGCGCCGCGCGCGACGGTCCGGGTGAAGGCTCTGTCCTCGGCGACCTCCCATCTCACCTCCGTGTCGGCGCCCTTGCCGGAGCCGGGGAGCGCGTCGGGGGAGGGGGTGACACGGGTCCACAGCAGGACCCCGTCGGGGAGCGGGTCACCGGAGGCGACGCCGTGGAGGAAGGCGGGGGACTGGACGGCCGCGACGGCGGCGGCCGCACCCGAGACGAGCGCGGTCCCGGCGACGGCGGAGACGGCGGCGGCCTTGACGACGGTGCGCCGGGTGGGGGCGGTGTGAGTGAGGTTTCGACTGGTCACGGCGGAGCAGACTACCTGTCACATTACTTACTGGTAAGCGTCAAGTGCCGCTGTTTGGCGGGAAGTTGTCCACTCTTTCCGTCATTGAAACGGAACGGCCCACTCCACCCCCGAGGGGGCCGTTCGCGGTGCTGGCCGGTTTCACTCCGGCAACGCGTCCAGGACCCGCCCCCGCGAGAGACGCGGCAGCGATTCGGGGAAGCTCCGGGGCTCCCGGCACTCACCGGCCCGGTAGGCGTGCCGCGCCAGCTGGTAGGCGAAGTCCACGAGAATCTCCCGCAGTTCGTCGCCCTTGGCGCGGGTGGGGCCGACTGTGCTCGCGTCCACGATCAGATGGTTCGCCGGCAGCTCACTCCTGGGCGGCACGCACGGCACGTATACGGAGGCGTAGTCGGGTGCCAGTGACAGGGCGCGGATGTCTCCGGAGGAGACCTCGATGGCGCCTTCCTCGTCGCGCTTCGGGAGGTGGTACTCGTACCAGTTCTTCGGTTCGCCGTCGCCTGTCTGGGCGTCCGCGACAAGAATGGAATCACCGCTGGTCTGCACGGAGCAGCGAAACGTGAACCCGTGCATCCCCTGTTCCAGACGCCCACGCTCCTTCGCGGAACGCGCACTCGGCAGGGCGCGGGCCGCGAGGTCCCGATCCACCGCCCCCGCGCAAGGGCGCTCCGGCAGGCGGTCGACGCCCTTGGTGAAGATCTCCACATAACCGAAGGTCACCCCAGCGACTAGACTGAGGGCAATTACTGTCGTTCTCGTCCTCTTTTTGTATCGGCCGGTTTCCAAGAATTTCCCCCTCCGGCTCTGGTCAAGCACTGGGCCGCTTGTACAAGGTTCTGTCAAGCGCGCCGTCGCTTTGGCGCCTTCCGTTAACCGGTCTACGGCCATGCCGGAAACGCCCCCGAAGTAGCCACTCGCGATAGCCCCGATTACGGCGCCTGCCAAATCGTATGTGGGACTAGAGCAGCGGCTCGAGCGCTGATTCGGCATCCATGGCGGCCTTCACGCGGACAAGGCACTGTTTCCCACAGCTGCAAGGTCTTGCTGATTGACCTTCAGGTCTCCCGCAACGCCTCCCCCGGACGGCTGGGGCTCGAGCATGTTCAGGCGCATCTGTTCGGACCTGGCACGTGCTTCGGCTTTCAACTTTTCCCACTCGTCCCACGCCATGCAGTGGACTCCTTCCCCCCGTGTGAGTGGATGAGTTGGACCATTGTTATCCAACAGCAAGAAGGCATCACACGGCCGTGGCTGGAACGGCACCTACCAAGAGAGCTCGACGAAGGCTTGTTGCGGCGAGGGAGTCACGCTCGGGTCTGACACCGGCGGTCCGCCGTCGTGCCGATTCGGCGGCGCACGTGCAGTTTCGTGTGAGACCTGGCGTGGCACCTGCGCCGCAGCAAGGCCACGCACCAGTGCCAGATCTGGCGTCAAGAAGATGGCGTGCAGACAGCGAGTCGTCGGCTTCCAGCCACACGGAAAGGGACGGGGGCTGCCGGAAGCTCACGCACGCCGGCACAAAAGAAGGCCGCCCGCGCCGAGGGGCGGGGCGGCCGGGGGCGGGGGCGGTCAGCCCTTCAGGGCCTTCTCGATGGCCTGGGTGAACTCCGGGGCCGTCATCGGGGCGTTCTTGCCGCCCGCGTCCGTGACGAGCTTGCCGTCCATCTTCAGGGTCGGGGTGCCCTTGACGCCGCTCTTGTCGAACGTCTCCGACATCTTCAGCGCCCAGGCGTCGAAGGTGCCGTCCTCGACGTTCTTCTCGAACGCCGCGTTGTCCTTCAGCTCCGGGACCGAGTCGGCGATCTTCAGGATGTAGGAGTCCTTGGCGAGTTCGTCCTTGGACTCCTCCGGGTGGAACTTCGCCGAGTACATCGCGGCCTTGAACTTCATGAAGGCCTCCGGGCTGACGTCGAGCGCCGCGCCCAGGGCGGAGAGGGCGTTCTTGGACCCCTCGCCGAACGAGCCGACCTTGTTCTCGCTCATGGCGTCGCCGTCGAGGAAGGTCGCGCCCACGTACTGGATCTTGTACTTGCCCGCCTCGACGTCCTTCTCGATGAGCGGGCCGACCTGCTGCTCGAAGACCGCGCAGACCGGGCAGCGGGAGTCCTCGAAGACCTGGAGCGTCTTCTTCGCCGAGGGCTTGCCGATCACGACCGTGGTGCCGTTCTCGCCGGTCGTGTTCTTCGGCGCCTTCACGCTCTTGACGTCCTTCGCGGCCTCCCACGCGGACGGCTTGTTGGCCTGGACGACGGCGTAGCCGATGCCGCCCGCGAGGCCGAGCACGGCGACGATGGAGGCGGCGACGGTGATCTGCCGGCGCATCTTGTCCCGCTTGGCCTGGCGCTCGCGCTCCTCCCGCAGCCGTTCGCGGGCCGCCGCCTTGTTGGCCTTGCTGTTGCGTGCGCTCATGGTGGTGTGTTCTCCGTGTGTGGGGTGATCACCGCGCGGTGATCGGTGGTCGAAGGGGGCTGTGCTGCTCAGGCGGTCGCGAGCCCGGGCGGCGGTCCCCTCCGGCCGACGGAGTGCACCAGCAGGCGCGTCCTCGGAGCCGTACGGCGGCCGGTGGCCGCGCGCGGCACCGGCCGCGGCGCGAGCCCCCGCGCCGTCGCCACCGCCCACGCCACCAGCAGCGGGCGGAACGCCGACGAGCCGGCCGCCCGCAGCACCCGCGCCAGCGCCGCCTCGCCCCGCCGCAGCCAGGCGGCGGCGACCAGGCCGACCGTGATGTGCGCGGCGAGGAGCAGCCACGGCACCGCCGGGTCGCCGGAGTGCAGCACCGCGGCCGCCGCGCTCTCCGGCACGGCGACCCCTGGCAGGGGGGTACCCACGGCGTCACCGCACAGCACGTCCACGCCGACCGCCCGCAGCGAGCCGGCGACCGGGCCGCCCGACGGGCCGTAGCAGGTGTGCTGGCCGGCCGTGAACACCGTGTCCGCCGCCAGCTCCAGCGGGACCAGCAGACCGGCGATCGGCCAGAACCCCCGCTCCCGCCCTGCCAGCGCGTACGCCACGGCGAACACCGCGGCCGCGACCAGCAGGACCGCGGTCAGCGGCAGCGGCACCCGGGACAGCAGCACATGGGAGGCGACGGACAGCGTCACGACGAGTGCCGTGAAGATCGCCGCCCGTACCCCCCTCAGCTGGGTCCCGGTCATGTCGTCCATCGTCCGAGAGTGTGCCATGACAGGGCGTAAGCGGTCCCTAAAAGATGATGATCAGCGGAATGAGGTCAGCGGAGCCCCGGAATCCGGCCGTTGCGGAACAGGTCCACGAAGATCTGGTGGTCCGCCCGCGCCCGCGCCCCGTACGTGTGCGCGAAGTCCACCAGCATCCCGGTGAACCCCTCCTCGTCGGCGGCTATCGCCGCGTCGATGGCCCGCTCCGTGTTGAACGGGACCAGCGAGTGGCCGCTCTCGTCGTCCGCCGCCGCGTGCATCGTCGCCGTCGCCCGGCCCAGGTCCGCCACCGTCGCGGCCATCTCCTCCGGGTCGTCGATGTCCGACCAGTCCAGGTCCACCGCGTACGGCGAGACCTCCGCGACCAGCTGCCCCGCGCCGTCCAGCTCCGTCCACCCCAGCCACGGGTCGGCGTGCGCCTGCAGGGCCCGCTGCGAGATCACCGTCCGGTGCCCCTCGTGCCGGAAGTACCCCCGCACCGCCGGGTCCGTCACATGCCGGGAGACCGCCGGGACCTGCGCCTGCTTCATGTAGATCACCACGTCGTTCTCCAGGGCGTCGCTGTTGCCCTCCAGGAGGATGTTGTACGACGGGAGGCCGGCCGACCCGATGCCGATCCCGCGCCGCCCCACCACGTCCTTCACCCGGTACGAGTCCGGGCGGCCCAGGCTGGAGGGCGGCAGCGTCTCCAGGTACCCGTCGAACGCGGCCAGCACCTTGTACCGGGTCGCGGCGTCCAGGTCGATCGCGCCCCCGCCGGGGGAGAAGCGGCGCTCGTACTCCCGGATCTCCGTCATCGTGGCCAGCAGCCCGAACCGGGTCAGCGACCTGGCCTCCCGCAGCGCGCTCAGCAGCGCCCCCTCGGCCGTGTCCAGCGTGAACGGCGGCACCTCCTCGTCGCGGGCGCCGGCCGCCAGGGCGTGTATGCGCTCCCGGTACGCCGCCGCGCACAGCCGCACCAGCGTGGTGATCTGGTCGTCGCCGAGCGCCTTCGCGTACCCCAGCAGCGCCAGCGAGGCGACCAGGCGCTTGAGGTCCCAGGTGAAGGGGCCGACGTACGCCTCGTCGAAGTCGTTGACGTTGAACACCAGCCGGCCGTTGGCGTCCATGTACGTGCCGAAGTTCTCCGCGTGCAGGTCGCCGTGGACCCAGACCCGGCCGGTCCGCTCGTCCAGGTACGGACCGCCCTCCCGCAGCTCCCCTTCGAGGTCGGCGTAGAAGAGGCAGGCGGAGCCCCGGTAGAAGGCGAAGGCGGAGTGCGCCATCTTCCGGAACTTGACCCGGAACGCCGCCGGGTCGGCCGCGAGGAGCTCCCCGAAGGCGGTGTCGAACACGGAGAGGATCTGCTCGCCGCGCTCCTGGGCGGTGGGCTGCGGGACCGGCATCGCGGGGTGCCTCCTGACACGCGCACACCACAGCGTGGCGTGCATGACAAAACGGACGGGTGTTCCGACCGCTCCAACGCTCGGGCCCGCCCCCGAGTGCCCGCCCCCGCGAGGCGCCCGCCACGCCTTCGGGGCCCGGCGCCACGGCCGCCCGCCATGCCCATGGGCCCGCCCCCACGGCCGCCCGCCACGCATCCCGGGACCCGTCCGCCACACCCGCCCGCCGCGCCTCGGGGCCCGCCCGCCGCGCCACGCCGGGGCCCCTCGTACCCGGCCCGCCGCCCCCCGCGGCGGAGCCCGGTTGTCAGTGGGGGGCCGTAGACTTCCGAGTCGTCCCCGATCCCTTCCGACGCTCCCGACCCCGGAGGCCGCAATCGTGTCGAAGCCGCCGTTCACGCACCTCCACGTGCACACCCAGTACTCCCTGCTGGACGGTGCCGCGCGGCTGAAGGACATGTTCAACGCGTGCAACGAGATGGGCATGACGCACATCGCCATGTCCGACCACGGCAACCTGCACGGGGCGTACGACTTCTTCCACTCGGCCCGGAAGGCCGGGATCACGCCGATCATCGGCATCGAGGCGTATGTCGCGCCCGACTCGCGGCGCAACAAGCGCAAGGTCCTGTGGGGCCAGCCGCACCAGAAGCGCGACGACGTCTCCGGCTCCGGCGGTTACACCCACAAGACGATCTGGGCGTACAACAACACCGGACTGCACAACCTCTTCCGCCTCTCCTCCGACGCGTACGCCGAGGGCTGGCTGCAGAAGTGGCCGCGCATGGACAAGGAGACGATCTCGAAGTGGTCGGAGGGGCTCGTCGCCTCCACCGGCTGCCCGTCCGGCGAGGTGCAGACCCGGCTGCGGCTCGGCCAGTTCGACGAGGCCCTCAAGGCCGCCTCCGACTACCAGGACATCTTCGGCAAGGAGCGGTACTTCCTGGAGCTGATGGACCACGGCATCGAGATCGAGCGCCGGGTCCGCGACGGCCTGCTGGAGATCGGCAAGAAGCTCGGCATCCCGCCGCTGGTCACCAACGACTCGCACTACACCTACGCCCACGAGGCCGGCGCGCACGACGCGCTGCTGTGCATCCAGACCGGCAAGAACCTCTCCGACCCCGACCGCTTCAAGTTCGACGGCACGGGCTACTACCTGAAGTCGACCGAGGAGATGTACGCCATCGACTCCTCGGACGCCTGGCAGGAGGGGTGCGCCAACACCCGGCTGGTCGCCGACATGGTCGACCTGACCGGCATGTTCGAGAAGCGCGACCTCATGCCGAAGTTCGACATCCCCGAGGGCCACACGGAGGTCAGCTGGTTCCGCGAGGAAGTCCAGCGCGGCATGCACCGCCGCTTCCCGGGCGGCATCCCGGAGGACCGCCAGCGGCAGGTCGAGTACGAGATGGACGTCATCATTCAGATGGGGTTCCCGGGGTACTTCCTCGTCGTCGCCGACTTCATCATGTGGGCGAAGAACCAGGGCATCGCGGTCGGCCCCGGCCGGGGCTCCGCGGCCGGCTCGATCGTGGCGTACGCGCTGGGCATCACCGACCTCGACCCGATCCCGCACGGCCTGATCTTCGAGCGGTTCCTCAACCCCGAGCGCGTCTCCATGCCCGATGTCGACATCGACTTCGACGAGCGCAGGCGCGTCGAGGTGATCAGGTACGTCACGGAGAAGTACGGCGCCGACAAGGTCGCCATGATCGGCACGTACGGCACCATCAAGGCCAAGAACGCGATCAAGGACTCCGCGCGGGTGCTGGGCTACCCGTACGCGATGGGCGACCGGATCACCAAGGCCATGCCCGCCGACGTCCTCGGCAAGGGCATCCCGCTCTCCGGCATCACCGACCCCTCGCACCCCCGCTACAGCGAGGCGGGCGAGGTCCGCGCGATGTACGAGAACGAGCCGGACGTCAAGAAGGTCATCGACACCGCGCGCGGCGTGGAGGGCCTGGTCCGGCAGATGGGCGTGCACGCCGCCGGCGTGATCATGTCCAGCGAGACCATCACCGAGCACGTCCCCGTCTGGGTGAGGCACACCGACGGCGTCACCATCACCCAGTGGGACTACCCGAGCTGCGAGTCGCTCGGCCTGCTGAAGATGGACTTCCTCGGCCTGCGCAACCTCACGATCATGGACGACGCCGTCAAGATGGTGAAGGCGAACAAGGGGATCGACATCGATCTCCTGAGCCTCCCGCTCGACGACCCCACGACCTTCGAGCTGCTCCAGCGCGGCGACACGCTCGGCGTCTTCCAGTTCGACGGCGGGCCCATGCGGTCCCTGCTGCGGCTGATGAAGCCGGACAACTTCGAGGACATCTCCGCCGTCTCGGCCCTGTACCGGCCGGGCCCGATGGGCATGAACTCGCACACGAACTACGCGCTGCGCAAGAACGGCCAGCAGGAGATCACGCCGATCCACCCGGAGCTGGAGGAACCGCTCCGCGAGGTCCTGGACGTCACCTACGGCCTGATCGTCTACCAGGAGCAGGTCCAGAAGGCCGCCCAGATCATCGCCGGGTACTCGCTCGGCGAGGCCGACATCCTCCGCCGCGTCATGGGCAAGAAAAAGCCCGAGGAGCTGGCGAAGAACTTCACCATCTTCCAGGCCGGCGCCCGGAAGAACGGCTACAGCGACGAGGCCATCCAGGCGCTGTGGGACGTGCTGGTCCCCTTCGCCGGCTACGCCTTCAACAAGGCCCACTCCGCCGCGTACGGACTCGTCTCCTACTGGACGGCCTACCTCAAGGCCAACCACCCCGCCGAATACATGGCGGCCCTCCTCACCTCCGTCAAGGACGACAAGGACAAGTCGGCGGTCTACCTCAACGAGTGCCGCCGCATGGGCATCAAGGTCCTCCCGCCCAACGTCAACGAGTCCGAGGCGAACTTCGCGGCCCAGGGCGACGACGTCATCCTCTTCGGCCTCTCCGCCGTGCGGAACGTCGGCACCAACGTCGTCGAGTCGATCATCAAGTGCCGCAAGACGAAGGGGAAGTACTCCTCCTTCCCCGACTTCCTGGACAAGGTCGAGGTCGTCGTCTGCAACAAGCGCACCATCGAGTCGCTGATCAAGGCCGGCGCCTTCGACGAGATGGGCCACACCCGCAAGAGCCTCGTCGCCCACCACGAGTCGATGATCGACAACGTGGTCGCGGTGAAGCGCAAGGAGGCCGAGGGGCAGTTCGACCTCTTCGGCGGCATGGGCGAGGAGGGCGGCGACGAGCCCGGCTTCGGGCTCGACGTGGAGTTCTCCGACATCGAGTGGGAGAAGTCCTACCTGCTCGCCCAGGAGCGCGAGATGCTCGGCCTGTACGTCTCCGACCACCCGCTGTTCGGCATCGAGCACGTGCTGTCCGACAAGACCGACGCGGCGATCTCCCAGCTCACCGGCGGCGAGCACGCGGACGGCGCGGTCGTCACCATCGGCGGCATCATCTCCGGCCTCCAGCGGAAGATGACCAAGCAGGGCAACGCCTGGGCCATCGCCACGGTCGAGGACCTGGCCGGCTCCATCGAGTGCATGTTCTTCCCCGCCACCTACCAGCTGGTCTCCACCCAGCTGGTCGAGGACACGGTCGTCTTCGTCAAGGGCCGCCTCGACAAGCGCGAGGACGTGCCCCGGCTCGTCGCCATGGAGCTGATGGTCCCCGACCTGTCGTCGGCGGGCACCAACGCGCCGGTCGTCCTCACCATCCCCACGGTGAAGGTCACCCCGCCCATGGTCAGCCGCCTCGGAGAGATCCTCAGCCACCACAAGGGCAACACCGAGGTGCGGATCAAGCTCCAGGGCCCGCGCAAGACCACGGTCCTGCGCCTCGACCGGCACCGCGTCCAGCCGGACCCGGCGCTCTACGGCGACCTGAAGGTCCTCCTCGGCCCGTCCTGCCTGGCCGGCTGAGGCGCCCTCGCCCGGCGGGGCGGCGCGCATCGGCGCCGTCCCCCGCGGGCGCCCGCACGCGGAAGGGGCGCGCCCGTCGTCACGGGCGCGCCCCTTCCGTATGACCCGCGGTCACACGGCGGCCGCGTCAGTTGTGGCCGAACCTCTTCTGCCGGCCCTTCTGCGCGACGTCCGCGGGCGTCACCTGGGTCGCCCGCTGCTCCGCCTGCCGCTCCATCGACGTGTCGTGGGCCTGCTGGGCGCCGCGCTCGCCCTGTCGCTGCTGACGCTCGGTCTTCTTGTTCTTGGCCATGGTGGTGCCTCCTGTGGGATGTGGGGGCCAGGACCGCGACCAGACTCACATACCGGTATGGGGCGCGCATTTTGGATCATTGCGGACCGTAGTCGTGGATCATGCAGGAGGCCCGTAGTCAGAACGCGCCGGAGGCACTACGGTGAGGCGCCACGCCGATGATCGTGCTCCGGCCGTTAAGAACCCGGCAGTCGGGCAGACTCGAAGGAAACCCGAAGCAACTCCGATCCCGAGGTTCCCGAAAGAGGGTGGAACACGTGGACCGCTGCGTCGTGCTCGTGGACGCCGGCTATCTGCTCGGCGCCGCCGCCAGCCTGCTGGCGGGGGAGCCCGCCCGCTCCCGGATCACCGTCGACCACTCCGCCCTCATCCAGGGGCTGCGGGAACGGGCCGAGGCCGACACGGCCCAGCCGCTGCTCCGTATCTACTGGTTCGACGGCGCCCCCGACCGCGTCCCCCAGCCGGAGCACCGCCGACTGCGCGTCATGCCCCGCGTGACCGTCCGGCTCGGCGCCCTGACCCGCAGCGACGGCCGCTGGGCCCAGAAGGGCGTCGACGCCGCCATGCACGCCGAGCTGACCGAGCTCGCCCGCAACCGCGCCTGCTCCGACATCGTCCTCGTCACCGGCGACGGCGACCTCCTGCCCGGCCTGATGTCCGCCAAGGAGCACGGCGTCGCCGTCCACCTGTGGGCCGTCCAGGCCGCCGACGGCGACTACAACCAGTCCGAGGACCTGGTGGCCGAGGCCGACGAGCGCCGCGTGCTCGACCGCGCGTGGATCACCCGCGCCGTACGGGCGAAGGACCTCACCGGGCCGTGCGCCCCGCCCCCCGCGCCGCGCCCCGAGATCGCCGCCATCCTCGCCGCGCCGCTCCCCGAGGCCGCGCTCGCCGCCGCCGAACGCTCCTCCTCCACGTCGGCCGCCGCGCTCGCCGACACCGCGGCTCCCGCCCCCGCCCCGGCCGGCGCGGCCACCACCGCGACCGCCCCGGCCCCCACCAACGGCAGCGGCCCCACCACCGCCCCCTCCGGCGCGGCGCGCGGCGTCCCCACCCCCAAGGACCTCGCGGGACTGCGCAGCGCCGCCCACCAGAACACCCAGCCCGCCGGACCCGCCAACGCCACCCTGCGCTGGTCGTCCGACCGCGGCTGGATCGACCGGCCCGGCGGCGCCCTCGGCGAACCGCCCGAGACCGCGTCGCTGCCCACCCTCGCCCAGCTCACCAGCGCCGAGCAGCGCTGGGCCGACCGCGAGGAGGACATCACCACGGTCGGCGGCGACCCGTTCGAGGTCGGCCAGGTGTTCGCCCGCCGCTGGATGGAGCGGCTCCCCGAGCAGAGCCACGTCCAGAAGCTGTCCGCGATGTACCCGCGCATCCCGCACCGCATCGACGGCGAACTCCTCCGCTACGCCGCCCGGTTCGGCCTGCTCGCCCATAAGGACGACCAGATCGACGAACACGACCGGTACGCGATCCGGGCGGGCTTCTGGCGCGAGATCGACGTCCGCGCGGCCGCCGGGAACCCGTCGGCGGGGGAGTAGCGGCACGGGCCGCGGGCCGCGCTGCGCCGCCCCGCGCGCGATCCGGGGTCCGCGACCCCTTAGGCTCATCCCTCGTGAGTACGGTGTGCGTGGTGCGGGATCTGGTGAAGACGTACCCCGCCGCGCGCGGCGGGCGCGGCAGGCCCGCGACACCCGAGGTACGGGCCACCGACGGGGTCAGCCTGGAGGTGCGGGGCGGCGAGATCTTCGGGCTGCTCGGCCCCAACGGCGCCGGCAAGTCCACCCTCGTACGCCAGCTCACCGGCCTGATGCGGCCCGACTCCGGCACCGTCGAGGTCCTCGGCCACGACCTGGTCCGCCACCCGGACCGCGCCGCGCGGCTCATCGGCTACCTCGGCCAGGAGTCCACCGCGCTCGACGAGCTGACCGTCGCCCTCGCCGCCGAGACGACCGGCCGCCTGCGCGGGCTGACCGCGCGCGACGCCCGCGCCGCGCGCGACGCCGTCCTCGACGAGCTGGGCATCGGCGAACTCGCCGCCCGGCCGCTGAAGAAGCTGTCCGGCGGCCAGCGCCGCCTCGCCTGCTTCGCCGCCGCCCTCGTCGGCGAGCGCCCGCTGCTCGTGCTCGACGAGCCGACCACCGGCATGGACCCGATGGCCCGCCGCGCCGTCTGGGCCGCCGTCGACCGGCGCCGCGCCGAACACGGCGCGACGGTGCTGCTGGTCACCCACAACGTGATAGAAGCGGAGACCGTCCTCGACCGCGTCGCGGTCCTGGAGCGCGGCCGGGTCATCGCCTGCGACACCCCGGCCGGGCTGAAGGAACGCGTGGCCGGCGAGGTGCGCGTCGACCTGGTCTGGCGCGAGCGGGCGCCGCTGGACGTCCCCGAGGTGGCCGCCCTGCGGGCGCTCGCCCGCGAGTCGGGCCGCCGCTGGGTGCTGCGCCTGGCCCCGGACGAGGCGCGCGCGGCGGTCGCGGCGGTGACGGGCGGCGAGGCCTTCGCGGCGCTGGACGACTTCACGCTCGCCACGCCGAGCCTGGAGGACGTGTACCTCGCCCTCGGCGGCGAGGCGAAGGGACTGGTCAAGTCGTGAACGCGGGGCGACGCGACGCCACGGTGCCCGGCGGGGACCCGCGCGCGTCCGGACCGCCGGCGCGCGCGGCGGCCGGTACGGGACAGACGCGCGGCGCCGGACAGGGCGCCGGGGCTGAGAACGGGAGTGGGAAACGGTGAGCACCCTGCCTGTGGAGGCGCTCTCGACGGGGACCGTCCGGACGGCCGCCGCCGGGGCGGAAGGCGACCTGGCCGCCGCGCCCCTCGCCCCCCGCGCCCGGCTGCTGCCGGCGCTCGCCGCCGTGTACCGGGCGCAGCTGTCGCGTGCCCGGGTCGCCCGCATCCCGCTGCTGTTCGTCGCGACCTTCCAGTCCGTCGGGATCATGGTCCTGATGCGCGGGGTCGTCGACGGCGGCGCCGAGGCCCGCGCGGTCGTCGCCGGCTCGTCCGTCCTCGTCGTGGCGTTCGTCGCGCTGAACCTGCTCGCCCAGTACTTCGGGCAGCTCCGGGCGAGCGGCGGCCTCGACCACTACGCCACGCTGCCCGTGCCGCCCGCTGCGGTGGTGCTCGGCGCCGCCGGGGCGTACGCCTCCTTCACGGTGCCCGGGACGGTCGTCACGGCCGTCGCCGGTTCGCTCCTCTTCCAGCTGCCGCTCACCCACCTGTGGGTCCTCGCGGCGGTCGTCCCGCTCGCCGGGGCGGCCCTCGCCGGGCTCGGCGCGGCGCTCGGCCTGCTGGCCCCCCGCCAGGAGCTGGCCACGCTGCTCGGCCAGCTCGGGATGTCGGCGGCGCTGCTGCTGGGCGTCCTGCCGGCCGACCGGCTGCCCGGACCGATCGGCTGGGCGCGGGACCTGCTGCCCTCCACGTACGGGGTGGAGGCGCTGGCCCGGACCTTCGACGCGCACCCGGACTGGGCGGCCGTCGCCCTGGACCTGTCGGTGTGCGCCGCCGTCGGGGTGGCCTCCCTGGCCGTCGCCACCTGGGCGTACCGTCGCGCCGCCGTCCGGTGAGGCGGCGCCGGGCGGCGCCTGGCACGATGACAGGGTGACCGCACCTCTTCCACCGTCCCACCAGCCCCCGAGTGAGCACGTGCCGAACGACGCCGCCGCCCCCAGCACCCCTCCGCACGGCGACACGCCGGGCGGAGCCTCCGCGTGGCCACCGCCCGCGCCCGCGTACCGCCACGCGAAGGGCGAGGAGACGGTGCCGGACACGGCGGCCGAGGTGCGCCAGGGCGCCGTGGTGCTGCTCGCGGTGGCGATCGCCGGGAACGTCCTCGGACTGCTGTGGCTGTGGCTCGCGCCGCGCATCCCGCTCGTGTCGGACGGCCGGTCGGTGCTGCTGACGGAGTCGGAGGCGGAGCACGCGGTCGGCGCGGACGGCGTGTTCATCCTGCTGGGCCTGGCGTTCGGCGCGGTCAGCGCGCTCGCCGTGTTCCTCTTCCACCGGCGGGGCGGTGTCGCCGTGGTGGCCGGCCTCGCCCTGGGCGGGCTGATCGGCTCCGTACTGGGCTGGGGCACCGGCACGCTGCTGGGCCCGACCCACGACGTGGTCGCCCGGGCGCGGCAGGTCGGGGAGGGCGTCCCCTTCGACGCGCCGCTGGAACTCCAGGCGTACGGCGCGCTGCTGGCGTGGCCGATCGCCGCGATGGTGGTCCACCTGGGGCTCACGGCGCTGTTCGGCCCGCGCGACCCCGAGCCGGAGTGGGACGTCAGCCCGTACGGCCCGCCGCCCGCGCCGGGGGACGCGCCCCGCGACTGAGCGACGGGCCCCGGTGCCGCGGGGCCCGCCGGAGGGGTGCGCCGGGGCGCGGGCGCGTCAGGCCCGGCCGATGGGGGCGATGACGGCGCCCGTCAGCTCCGCGAGGTGCGCCGGGGACAGCTCGACCTCCAGACCGCGCCGCCCCGCCGACACGCAGATCGTCTCGTGCCGCGACGCGGAGGCGTCCAGCACGGTCGGCAGCTTCTTGCGCTGGCCCAGCGGGGAGATGCCGCCCCGCACATAGCCGGTCGTCCGCTCGGCCGCCGCCGGGTCGGCCATCGTGGCGCGCTTCCCGCCGACCGCCGCGGCCAGCGCCTTCAGGTCCAGCTGGCCCGCGACCGGCACCACCGCGACGGTGAGGGCTCCGTCGACGTCGGCGACCAGCGTCTTGAACACCCGGTCCGGGGAGACGCCGAGCGCCTCCGCGGCCTCCTCGCCGTACGAGGGCGAGGCCGGGTCGTGCGCGTACTCGTGCACGGTGAACGGCGTACCGGCGGCGGTCAGCGCCACCGTCGCCGGGGTGCCGCCCGACTGCTTCTTCGTCTTCTTCGCCACGTGGCTGTCCCTCCCGCGTCCGTCCATGCCTGTCGCAGGCCCGCGCGCCCCGGGCCGTCGGAGCCCGCGCGCCCCGGGCCGTCGGAGCCCGCGCGCCGCGGGCCCGTCGGAGCCGGCGTCGGCCCGGGCCCGCACCACCCGCCGCGTCAGTTCGGGCTCGTCGGAGCCCGCGTCAGCTCGGCCGCCGGCAGCGACGGCAGATGGCGCAGCACCGCCGTCTCCGAGCGCAGCAGCCGCAGCTCCTCGCGCAGCCGGGTCGCCGTGTCGGGCGCCTGGAGCAGCCGCTGCTTCGCCGGGGTGTCCAGCACGGCGGCGGCCGCCACCAGGTAGGACACGACCGACGGCTCGTCGGGCAGCTCGGCACCCGTCGCGAGCGTCCGCTCCCGCGCTCCCGCCAGCCGCTTCTGGTACTGGCGGAACGCCCGCAGCACCCCCTCGGCGAGCGCGCCGGCGCCCTCGCCCTGCCGCTCCTCCAGCTCCTCCAGCTCCGCCGTGAGGAACGGGCCGCTCGCGTCCACCGACAGGATCTTCACCCGTGTCGTCCCGGTGGCGAGGACCTCGAACGTGCCGTCAGGGCGCTCCCGGATGGTCGCCGCGTCGGCGACGCAGCCCACGCGGTGGAACGCCTTGGCCGGGTCGGGGCCGAAGCCCGCGGCGGGACCACGCTCCGGCAGCGCCGTCGGGTCGGGCATTCCCGGCGCGGTCGGCGCCACCTCGTGGCCGTCGCGGATGGCGACGACGGCGAAGCGGCGCGGCTGCGACTCGTCCGTCTTCAGCAGTTCGCGCATCATGGCGCGGTACCGCTCCTCGAAGACGTTCAACGGCAGCACGAGGCCCGGGAAAAGCACCGCGTTCAGCGGGAAGAGGGGCAGGCGAGCGGTGGTCACAGCGGTCAAGCCTAATGGCCGCCCGCCGCGCGCGTCCGGCCGCCCGCACACCGGGACCGCCCGCCGCGCCCGCGCGCGCCGCGCACACCCCCGTACGCGCCTCAGCGCCCCCCGCGCACCACCGCGCGCCGGGTCAGCTCGCGGGCCTCCAGGAACCGCCCCAGCGGGTCACCGCCCTCGCCCGCCGTCGCCGACCAGGGGAACGACGTGGCCCGCGCCCCGATGAGCCGGAACTGCTCCAGGGCGGCCGCCCACCGGTGCCGCGCCATCAGCACGTACGCCAGCAGGTTGCGGACCTCCGCCGGCCAGGGGTGGCCCACCGGATAGCGCGCCGACAGCTCGACCGCCACGTCGGCCGCGGCGTCCAGCCGCGCCCCCGGCACCCCGTTCCCGCCGCCGCCGACCAGCTGCGCGTACGCCGCCCGCAGCGGCAGCGCCCGTACCAGCGAGCCGGGCAGCGAGTCGAACGCGGCGGCCTCCGCGAAGTCGAAGCACTCCCGGTGCGAGCCGTACCAGCGCGCCGACAGGTACTCCAGCGCCGCCACATGGCAGCCGTGGTGGTGCGAGGAGCGGCGCACCGCCTGCTCCCACAGCGCCTCGAACAGCGCACCGGGCACCTCGCTGCCCCGCGCGTGGTCCAGCGCGATCCGCCACGGCACCGGGTCCAGCGGCGCCGCCCGCGCCGCCGCGTGGACCATCGGCTCGACCTCCCGCAGCAGCTCCGCGCGGGCGGGCGACGCCCAGGCGCGGTCCACGGCCAGCTGCGCCGCCACCAGCAGCGCGTCCGGGTCGTCGGGCGCGTCCGCCCGCCACGCGGTCAGCCAGTCGCCCCGGCTGCGGGCGAACGCGGCGAGGCGCACCGCGTACTGGTCGCGGTACTCCCACTCGGCGGCGTCCCGGGTCGCCGCCAGCAGCCGGGCGGCCGGAATGTGATCCCCCAGAGCGGCGGCGACCAGGGCGGGACCGAGCCTGTCGTCCGGTGCGTCCAGCAGCACGGAGCCGTCCGGCGGCAGCCCGTCGCGGGGCGGCTGACCAGGCCGGACCGTGCGCGCGTTGCCCAGCAGGGCGCGGAGCAAAGACATGGTGCCGCCCATTGAAAACCGCAGGTCGGAGCGGCGCCAGTAGCAGAGTGTGAAGCTTTGGTAGCGGCGGGAAGGTTGTCCTGCCGAACGTCAAGAGGCGGTAAAGAAAAAGGCGGCGCGGGGACGGAAGGGGACACCCCGCACCCGCGCCGCCCCCTCTCGGGGGACCGGGCGCGCCCCGCGCCCGGTCAGCTCCGCCGCAGCAGCCGCGACGCGCCGGCCGCCACCGCCGTGGCCAGAATCCATCCCACCAGGATCAGCACCGTCGACAGCCACTGCCACGGTGTGGACAGCCGCCAGTACCCCTCCTGCCCCAGATTGATCACCGGCAGCAGCAGGTCCAGCGTGTACAGCACCGCGTCCCACTGCGGGAACTCGTCCTTCTTGATGGGCCTCGGCTCGTAGAAGGAGAAGGCCAGCGCCCCCGCCGCCCACAGCACGGCCATCCACACCGCCGCGCGCCCCGGCCGGTAGCCGTACGCCACCGTCCAGTCCTGGAGGTAGCCCCACATCTTCGCGGCGAGCGGCAGCGTCTCGCGGCGCCGCCGCTGCTTGGCCAGCAGCACCTCGCGGGCGTCGGCGTCCTCCCCGCACCCGCGCAGCACGGCCGCCAGCCGCTCGTACGGCTCCGGGGCGTACTCCGGTGTCGCCGCCGCCACCCACTCCAGCCGCCGCGCCAGCGGGAAGTGCCCGTACGGCACCAGGTTCTCGTACACGAACCCGCTGATCGCCAGGCCGCCGGGGCCCGGCCAGCTGGCCGCCTGGTCCACCAGCGTGACGACCTTCGCGCCGTTCAGCACCACCCGGCCCTCCTCCGGCCGCTCGCAGTTGAACCGCAGCTCGGGAGTGACGATCCTGCGCAGGCTCAGCTCCTCCTTGCGCGCCGACGCCATCACGAACCGCGCCTGGTGGAGGTCGACCGCGTCCCCGAACCGCCCGTCGTCCAGCCGCACCCCGCCCCGGCACTCGAAGGGCCGCATCCGCGTCCCGCGCATCGGCGTGTTGACGTCGCCCAGCCCGTACGGCGGTGTCGCGCCCAGGTGGTCGCCCTGGCCGCCCACCGAGTCGCTCACCCACGCGCCCGTCAGATACAGCGTCCGCTCGACGCTCAGCTGCGGGGCGTTCAGCGCCCGCCGCCCCTCAGCGCCCCGCAGCCGGCTGCCGCGCAGGCTCAGCGACACCCCGACCTTCGCGCCGCGCATGCTGAACTCGCCGTACGTCTCGATCAGCTCGGCCTGCAGGTCCTGCGCCACCGACATGCCGTCCGCGACGATCGCCCTGCCGCGCCGGTCCGGCTGCACATGGATCTGGCTGATCAGCAGGTCCGTGCCGATCTGCGCGTCCGTCAGCCGCACCCCCCGCTCCACCCGGCAGCGCGGCAGGTGCAGATCGCCCTCCGTGTGCAGCCGGGCCGCCTCCAGCCGGGGGATCGCGCAGCCGACCATCCGCAGCGTCGTGAACCGGGACTCCGGCAGCACCACCTCGTCGTCGAAGACGCACCCCTGCAGCTCCACGTACGGCGCGACCGTCCCGCCCGCCAGATCCAGCCGCCCCGTGATCCGCGCCCCGCGCAGCTTCAGCGCCGAGACGCGCCCGGCGAGCGCGGGCGGCCCGTCCAGCAGCAGCCGCGCCACCACCCGGGCCCGGACGCACCGCTCGTGCGGCCACGCGCGCGGCGCGAACGGGTCGTCCAGCACCGGATGGCCCGACCGCAGGTCGTACCAGGCGCCGATCCGGAAGGCCTGCCACATCCCCAGCTCGGCGGGGCTGAGGTCACCGGGCATCCCGTCGTCGTCACGCCCGTCGTCGCCGTGCCCGGCGTCGCCGTGCCCGTCACCGGCCGGCCCGCCCCGGAGCCCGCCGGCCGTCCCGGCCTGCCGCGCGGCGGGCAGCCCGCCGCCCGGAACGCGCGGATCGCGGTGGAGTTCGTCGTCCTGGAGGCCGTCGCGGTTCTCGTGCGGCTCGGTCAATGCCGCCCCCCTCGCTTCCCCTGGTCGTACGGCTGTTCTTCCCGCTGAGTGACGGACTGAACGCTAACGGTCAGGTGTGACATCCAGTGGGTGGTGTGGCGTGTATCAGCCAGTGATACGGACGGCCGGAGCCGGGAGCCCGTCTGCGAGAATTGACCTGTGATCTCACGAATCGATCTGCGAGGCGACGCCCTGCCGACCGGCGGCGCCCTGCGCGACCTGCTGCCCCGTGCCGAGTTCGACGTGGAAGCCGCCCTGGAGAAGGTGCGGCCCATCTGCGAGGCCGTGCATCATCGGGGCGACGCGGCGCTGATCGAGTTCGCCGAGCGCTTCGACGGCGTCACCCTCGACCAGGTGCGGGTTCCGGCCAGTGCGCTGACCCGCGCCCTGGAGGAGCTGGACCCGGCCGTCCGCGCCGGCCTGGAGGAGTCCATCCGGCGCGCCCGGATCGTCCACCGCGAGCAGCGCCGTACGACGCACACGACCCAGGTCGTCCCGGGCGGCACCGTCACGGAGAAGTGGGTCCCCGTCGAGCGCGTCGGCCTGTACGCGCCGGGCGGCCGTTCGGTCTACCCCTCGTCCGTGGTCATGAACGCCGTACCGGCGCAGGAGGCCGGTGTCGGGTCCATCGCGCTCGCCTCCCCGCCGCAGAAGGAGTTCGGCGGCCTGCCGCACCCGACGATCCTCGCCGCCTGCGCGCTCCTCGGCGTGGACGAGGTCTACGCCGTCGGCGGCGCCCAGGCCGTCGCCATGTTCGCGTACGGCACGGAGACCTGCGCCCCCGCGAACATGGTCACCGGCCCCGGCAACATCTGGGTCGCCGCCGCCAAGCGGTACTTCACCGGCCGCATCGGCATCGACACGGAGGCCGGCCCCACCGAGATCGCCGTCCTCGCCGACGCGACCGCCGACCCCGCCCACGTCGCCGCCGACCTGATCAGCCAGGCCGAGCACGACCCGCTCGCCGCCGCCGTCCTGGTCACCGACTCCGTCGAGCTGGCCGACGCCGTGGAGCGCGAGCTGGAGCCGCAGATCGCCGCGACCAAGCACGTCGAGGACCGCATCCTGCCCGCCCTGCGCGGCAGGCAGTCCGCGATCGTCCTGGTCGACGGTCTCGACGAGGGCCTGCGGGTGGTCGACGCGTACGGCGCCGAGCACCTGGAGATCCAGACCGCCGACGCCGCCGCCGTCGCCGAGCGCGTCCGCAACGCCGGGGCGGTCTTCGTCGGCCCCTGGTCGCCGGTCTCCCTCGGCGACTACTGCGCCGGCTCCAACCACGTCCTGCCCACCGGCGGCTGCGCCTGCCACTCCTCGGGCCTGTCCGTCCAGTCCTTCCTGCGCGGCATCCACATCGTGGACTACACCCGCGACGCGCTCGCCGAGGTCGCCCACCACGTGGTCACCCTCGCCGAGGCGGAGGACCTCCCGGCGCACGGCGCCGCCGTGAAGGCGCGGTTCGGATGGAAGGTGCCGCGGTGAGCGACATCCGCATCGACGACCTGCCCATCCGCGACGAGCTGCGCGGCAAGTCGCCCTACGGCGCGCCCCAGCTCGACGTCCCCGTACGGCTCAACACCAACGAGAACCCGTACCCGCTGCCCGAGCCGCTCGTGGAGCGCATCGCCGAGCGCGTCCGCGAGGCAGCCCGGCACCTCAACCGCTACCCCGACCGCGACGCCGTCGAGCTGCGCACCGAGCTCGCCCGCTACCTCACCCGCACCACCGGCCACGAGGTCGGCCCGGCGCAGGTGTGGGCGGCCAACGGCTCCAACGAGGTCCTCCAGCAGCTGCTGCAGACCTTCGGCGGCCCCGGCAGGACCGCGCTCGGCTTCGAGCCCTCGTACTCCATGCACGGGCTGATCTCCCGGGGCACCGGCACCGGCTGGATCTCCGGACCCCGCCGCGACGACTTCGGCCTCGACGCCGACGCCGCCGCGCGGGCCATCGCCGAGCACCGCCCCGACGTGGTGTTCATCACCTCGCCCAACAACCCCACGGGCACCGCCGTCGACGCCGAGACGGTCCTCGCCCTCCACGACGCCGCCCAGGCGGCCAAGCCGTCCCTGGTCGTCGTCGACGAGGCGTACGTCGAGTTCAGCCACCGCCCCTCGCTGCTCTCCCTCATCGAGGGCCGCCCCCACCTGGTGGTCTCCCGCACCATGTCCAAGGCGTTCGGCGCCGCCGGGCTCCGCCTCGGCTACCTGGCCGCCCACCCGGCCGTCGTGGACGCCGTCCAGCTGGTCCGCCTCCCGTACCACCTGTCCGCCGTCACCCAGGCCACCGCGCTCGCCGCGCTCGAACACACCGATACGCTGCTGGGGTACGTCGAGCACCTCAAAGCGGAACGCGACCGGCTCGTCACGGAGCTGCGCGCCACCGGCTACGAGGTCACCGAGTCCGACGCCAACTTCGTCCAGTTCGGACGCTTCGAGGACGCCCACGCCATGTGGCGGGCCATCCTCGACCACGGTGTCCTGGTCCGCGACAACGGCGTACCGGGCTGGCTGCGGGTCACCGCGGGCACCCCACAGGAGAACGACGCGTTCCTGGACGCGGTTCGCGCCATTCGGAAGGAGCAGAGCTCATGAGCCGCGTAGGACGGGTCGAGCGCACCACCAAGGAAACCTCCGTCGTCGTCGAGATAGACCTCGACGGCACCGGCAAGGTCGACGTCTCCACCGGCGTCGGCTTCTACGACCACATGCTCGACCAGCTCGGCCGCCACGGGCTGTTCGACCTGACCGTCAAGACCGACGGCGACCTGCACATCGACTCGCACCACACGATCGAGGACACCGCCCTCGCGCTGGGCGCCGCCTTCAAGCAGGCCCTCGGCGACAAGGTCGGCATCTACCGCTTCGGCAACTGCACGGTCCCGCTGGACGAGTCCCTCGCCCAGGTCACCGTGGACCTCTCCGGCCGCCCGTACCTGGTGCACACCGAGCCCGAGAACATGGCGCCGATGATCGGCTCGTACGACACGACGATGACCCGGCACATCCTGGAGTCGTTCGTCGCGCAGGCCCAGATCGCGCTGCACGTCCACGTCCCGTACGGGCGCAACGCCCACCACATCGTGGAGTGCCAGTTCAAGGCGCTCGCCCGCGCCCTGCGCTACGCCTCCGAACGCGACCCGCGCGCCGCGGGCATCCTGCCGTCCACGAAGGGCGCCCTGTGACCGGGCTTTCGACCGTCCTGATCGTCGTCGGCCTGTTCCTGGCCGGCGGCGTGTACTCCTTCACCCGGCAGAAGATGCCCAAGGGCGTCATCGTCCTGCTGGCCGTCGCCTCCGGGATGTGCCTCCTCGCCGGCGTCCTGAGGATTCAGGGAATCTGGGAATGACCCTCATGAACACCACGAAGAAGGTCGTCGTCTTCGACTACGGCTTCGGCAACGTCCGCTCCGCCGAGCGCGCCCTCGCACGCGTCGGCGCCGACGTCGAGATCACCGGCGACTACGACAAGGCGATGAACGCCGACGGCCTCCTCGTCCCCGGCGTCGGCGCCTTCTCCGCCTGCATGGCCGGTCTGAAGGCCGCCCGCGGCGACTGGATCGTCGGCCGCCGCCTGTCCGGCGGGCGCCCCGTCATGGGCATCTGCGTCGGCATGCAGATCCTCTTCGAGCGGGGCGTCGAGCACGGCGTCGAGACCGAGGGCCTCGACGAGTGGCCCGGCACGGTCGGCCCGCTCAAGGCGCCCGTCATCCCGCACATGGGCTGGAACACCGTCGAGGCGCCCGAGGACAGCGAGCTGTTCGCCGGGGTCGACCCGGACGAGCGGTTCTACTTCGTCCACTCGTACGCCGTCACCGACTGGTCCTTCGAGACCGGCAACCCCGCCCTGCGCGCCCCCCGGGTCACCTGGTCCACGCACGGCGAGCGGTTCGTCGCCGCCGTCGAGAACGGCGCCCTGTGGGCGACCCAGTTCCACCCGGAGAAGTCCGGCGACGCCGGGGCCCAGCTGCTGACCAACTGGCTCAAGACCTTCTGACCGCCCTCCTCCCCATCCCGCTGAGAGGCCAGGACCCCACAGATGACCACGCTCGAACTCCTCCCCGCCGTCGACGTCAGGGACGGCCAGGCCGTCCGCCTCGTCCACGGCGAGTCCGGCACGGAGACGTCCTACGGCTCCCCGCTGGAGGCGGCGCTGGCCTGGCAGCGCGCGGGCGCCGAATGGCTCCACCTGGTGGACCTCGACGCCGCCTTCGGCACCGGCGACAACCGCGACCTGATCGCGGAGGTCACCCGCGCCATGGACATCAAGGTCGAGCTGTCCGGCGGCATCCGCGACGACGCCTCGCTCGCGGCCGCCCTCGCCACCGGCTGCACCCGCGTCAACCTCGGCACCGCCGCCCTGGAGACCCCCGAGTGGGTCGCCAAGGTCATCGCCGAGCACGGCGACAAGATCGCCGTCGGCCTCGACGTGCGCGGCACCACCCTGCGCGGCCGCGGCTGGACCCGCGACGGCGGCGACCTGTACGAGACGCTGGAGCGCCTCAACAAGGAGGGCTGCGCCCGGTACGTCGTCACCGACATCGCCAAGGACGGCACCCTCCAGGGCCCGAACCTGGACCTCCTGCGAGACGTCTGCGCCGCCACCGACCGGCCCGTCGTCGCCTCCGGCGGCGTGTCGTCCCTCGCCGACCTGCGCGCCATCGCCGAGCTCGTCCCGCTGGGCGTCGAGGGCGCCATCGTCGGCAAGGCCCTGTACGCGAAGGCGTTCACCCTGGAGGAGGCCCTCGCGGCGGTGGCCGGATGACCGGCGCCGTACGCAAGGTCGTCACCGGCGCGCCCTGGGAGGAGCAGTTCGGCTACTCCCGCGCCGTGGAGCTGCCCGGCGGCCTCGTCCTCGTCTCCGGCTGCACCTCCGTCGTGGACGGCGCCATCGTGGACGGCGGGCCGTACGAGCAGGCCGTCAACTCCTTCAACGTGGCGTTCGACGCGCTCGGGCAGCTCGGGCTCGGCCCCGCGGACGTGGTCCGCACCCGCATGTACCTCACCCACGCGCGGGACGTGGAGGAGGTCGGCCGCGCCCACAAGGAGCTGTTCGACGCCGTGCGCCCCGCAGCGTCGATGATCATCGTCTCCGGCTTCGTCGACTCCCGGCTCCTGGTGGAGGTCGAGGTCGAGGCGTACCGCACGAACGGAGGTGCCGCGTCATGACCCTCGCGGTACGTGTCATCCCCTGCCTGGACGTGGACAACGGCCGCGTCGTCAAGGGCGTCAACTTCCAGAACCTCCGCGACGCCGGCGACCCCGTCGAGATGGCCAAGCTGTACGACGCCGAGGGCGCCGACGAGCTGACCTTCCTCGACATCACCGCGTCGTCCGGCGACCGGGAGACCACCTACGACGTGGTGCGCCGCACCGCCGAGCAGGTGTTCATCCCGCTCACCGTCGGCGGCGGCGTCCGCACCGCCGACGACGTGGACCGGCTGCTGCGCGCCGGCGCGGACAAGGTCGGCGTCAACACGGCCGCCATCGCCCGGCCCGAGCTGATCCGGGAGATCTCGGAGCGGTTCGGCAGCCAGGTCCTCGTGCTGTCCGTGGACGCCCGCCGCTGCCCCGAGGGCACCAGCACCCCCTCCGGGTTCGAGGTCACCACGCACGGCGGACGCCGGGGCACCGGGATCGACGCCGTCGAGTGGGCGCACCGCGCCGCCGGACTGGGCGCGGGCGAGATCCTGCTCAACTCCATGGACGCCGACGGCACCAAGGACGGCTACGACACGGCGATGATCGCCGCAGTCCGCGCCCAGGTCTCCGTCCCCGTGATCGCCTCCGGCGGCGCCGGCAAGCTGGACCACTTCCCGCCCGCCATCGACGCGGGCGCGGACGCCGTGCTCGCCGCGTCCGTGTTCCACTTCGGCGACCTGCGGATCGGCGAGGTCAAGACCGCGCTGCGCGAGGCCGGCCACCCCGTCCGCTGAGCCACGGGGGCCTCACGCCCCGCCGCCGCCCGTCCCCGCGCCCGCGCGGCCGTACGGGCGGCGGACCGGCCTCAGCCCGCCGACTGGGCCAGCTGGATCAGGTTGCCCACGGTGTCGTCCAGGACGGCCGTCAGCACGGGCCCCTGCTCCCGCGGCTCCTGCGTGAAGACGACGCCCCGCCCGCGCAGCCGCTCGTACTCCGCGCGCAGATCGTCCACGCCGAAGACGATGCACGGCAGCCCCGCCTCCCGCAGCGCCTTCGTGTACTGGCGGGCGATCGGGCTGTCACCCGGCTCCAGCAGCAGCTCCACGTCCTGGCCCGGCGCGCCCACCGTGACGAACAGCGCGCCGCCCAGGTCGATGCGGGTACGGGTCTCGAAGCCCAGGACGTCCGTGTAGAAGGCGTGCGCCTTCTCCTCGTCGTCCACGTACACGTTGGTCATCGCGATCCTGATCACGGCCTCAGACTCCCAGGCCCGCCTCCAGCACCCGCGCCACCGCCTCCTTGTCCCCGTCCAGCTCCACCCGCGCGGCCCCCTGCCGCCCGTACAGGAACAGCGTCAGCTCACCGGGCTCACCGGTCACCGTCACCACCGGCGTGCCCCGGCGCGCCACGGCCGTCCGGCCGTCCGGGCGCCGCACCACCAGCCCGACGGGGCAGCGGCGCGCCACCAGCCGGGCCAGCTTCTCCAGCCGCGCCCACAGCGCGTCCGCGAACACCGGGTCCAGCTCGCGCGGCGTCCAGTCGGCCTGCGCCCGCCGCACGTCCTCGGCGTGGACGTAGAACTCCACCGTGTTCGCGCCCTCGTCGACCTGCTTGATCGAGAACGGCGACAGCCGCGGCGGCCCCGACCGGATCAGCTGCACCAGCTCCTCGTACGGCTTCGCGGCGAACTCCGCCTGCACCCGTTCCAGCCGGTCCCGCAGCGGCCCCAGCAGCACACCGGCCGCGGCGTCCGGCCGGCGCTCCCGCACCACCACGTGGGCGGCCAGGTCGCGGGTGGTCCAGCCGTCGCAGAGCGTCGGCGCGTCGGGGCCCGCCGCCTCCAACAGATCGGCCAGGAGCAGTCGTTCACGCTTGGCATGGGTGGACATGCCCGCCAGCGTACGGGGGCCCGCACCGGTCCGCCCAGTGGACACCGCCCGGAGCGCCCCCCGCCACCCGGCACAATGGCGTCATGAGCAGCAATCTGGACCCGGCCATCGCCGCCCGCCTCAAGCGCAGCCCCGACGGGCTGGTCCCCGCCATCGCCCAGCAGTACGACACCGGCGAGGTGCTGATGCTCGGCTGGATGGACGACGAGGCCCTGCACCGCACGCTCACCACCGGCCGCTGCACCTACTGGTCCCGCAGCCGCCGCGAGTACTGGGTCAAGGGCGACACCTCCGGGCACGTCCAGCACGTCAAGTCCGTCGCCCTCGACTGCGACGCCGACACGCTGCTCGTCAAGGTCGACCAGGTCGGCGCCGCCTGCCACACCGGCGCCCGCACCTGCTTCGACGCCGACGTGCTGCCCCTCGCCGAGTAGGGTCGGGCGCCATGGACCTCGACACCTTCCGCAAGCTGGCGGCCGACCGCCGAGTGATCCCCGTGAGCCGCCGCCTCCTCGCGGACGGCGACACCCCGGTCGGCCTCTACCGCAAGCTGGCCGCGCAGCGCCCCGGCACCTTCCTCCTGGAGTCCGCCGAGAACGGCCGCTCCTGGTCGCGGTACTCCTTCGTGGGCGTCCGCAGCTCCGCCACCCTGACCGTACGGGACGGGCAGGCCCACTGGCTGGGCGTGCCGCCCGTCGGCGTCCCCGTCGACGGCGACCCCCTGGAGGCCCTGCGCGCCACCGTCGAGGCCCTGCACACCCCCAGGGACCTCGCCTCCGGCATGCCGCCCTTCACCGGCGGCATGGTGGGCTACCTCGGCTACGACATCGTCCGCCGCCTGGAGCGCATCGGCGACCACGGCACCGACGAGCTGGCCCTGCCCGAGCTGACCATGCTCCTCACCTCCGACCTGGCCGTGCTCGACCACTGGGACGGCACGGTCCTGCTGATCGCCAACGCGATCAACCACAACGACCTCGACACCGGCGTGGACGAGGCCTACGCGGACGCCGTCGCCCGGCTCGACGCGATGCAGGCCGACCTCACCAAGCCCGCCGAGTCCGCCCCCGCCGTCCTGCCGCCGTCGGAACTGCCCGGCTACACCGCCCGCTGGGGCGGCGAGGCGTACCAGGACGCCGTCGAGGACATCAAGGAGCGCATCCGCGCCGGCGAGGCCTTCCAGGTCGTCCCGTCGCAGCGGTTCGAGACGCCCTGCACGGCGAGCGCCCTGGACGTCTACCGGGTCCTGCGCGCCACCAACCCGTCCCCGTACATGTACCTGCTCCGCTTCGACGGGTTCGACGTCGTCGGCTCCAGCCCCGAGGCGCTGGTCAAGGTCGAGGACGGGCACGCCATGGTCCACCCGATCGCCGGGACCCGCCCGCGCGGCGCCACCCCGCAGGAGGACCAGGCCCTCGCCGACGAGCTGCTCGCCGACCCCAAGGAGCGCGCCGAGCACCTCATGCTCGTCGACCTCGGCCGCAACGACCTGGGCCGCGTCTGCGAGCCCGGCTCCGTCGAGGTGGTCGACTTCATGTCCATCGAGCGCTACTCGCACGTCATGCACATCGTGTCCACGGTGACCGGCCGGGTCGCGGAGGGACGCACCGCGTTCGACGTGCTGACCGCCTGCTTCCCCGCCGGGACCCTGTCCGGGGCGCCCAAGCCGCGCGCCATGCAGATCATCGAGGAGCTGGAGCCCAGCCGCCGCGGCCTGTACGGCGGCGCCGTCGGCTACCTGGACTTCGCCGGCGACTCGGACACCGCCATCGCCATCCGCACCGCCCTGCTGCGCGACGGCACGGCGTACGTCCAGGCGGGCGCGGGCGTCGTCGCCGACTCCGACCCGGCCGCCGAGGACATGGAGTGCCGCAACAAGGCCGCCGCGGTCCTCCGCGCCGTCCACACCGCCAACCGGATGAACCGCGTCTGAGGCGCATGGGGGATAGTGGGGTACGTGAGTGCCGCATCCGTACCCCAGCCCCGTGCCACCGGCCGCGGCGAGGCGGTGACCGCCGGAAGCGGCCGCCGCAGCCTCGCCGCCGCCCTCCTCCTCGGCGCCCTCGGCTCCGCCGTCGTCCTCCTCGCCTCCGGCCGCACCTGGACCGAGGGCCGCGTCACCGGCGTCGGCGGCACGGTCGCGTTGGAGGCCGCGGGCGGTGACGTCACCGGCGCGCCCACCGGCCTGGCCGTCGTCGGGCTCGCCGCCCTCGTCGCCGTCCTCGCCACCCGCGGCACGGGCCGCCGCGTCGTCGCCCTGCTGCTCGCCCTGAGCGGAGCCGGAGCGGCCGCCGCCGCGCTGATCGGCGCCCACGACAGCGCCGCCCTCGACGCGCGGGCCGCGCTCACCACGGGCGACACCGCCGCGCGCGCCTCCGCCCTCACCCAGACGGCCTGGCCCTATGTGACGGCCGCCGCCGCCCTGCTGATCCTCGCCGCCGGACTCCTCGCCCTGCGGTACGGCAGCGCCTGGCCCGCCATGTCCGGCCGGTACGAACGCGACGGCGCCCCCCGCGCGCCCCGCTCCCGCGCCGCCCGCGCCAGCGACCCCGACCGGCCCGAGGAGCTGTGGAAGGCCCTGGACCGGGGCGAGGACCCCACGGACGCCACCTGACCGGGGCCTTCCGACGCGAGCGGCCCACCCCCGGATCACCGCGCACCCGCGCGTGCGGGACAATGAGCGTGAGCGTCCGCACTCGGCGGGGCCTCACCACAGAGCGACATTCAACGAGGAGCAACTCATGGCGGGCAGCGCCCACGGACACACCCCGGCCGCCTGGACCGGTGTCACCATCTCCTTCATCGGCTTCTGCATCGCCGGTGTCTTCATGGTGGCGGCCAACCCGCTCGGCTTCTGGGCCGGAATGGCCGTCGTCGTCCTCGGCGGTGTCGTCGGTGCCGCGATGAAGGCCGCGGGGCTCGGCCAGCCGAAGGAGTCCCGCGAGCAGCTCGAGGCGCGCTCCGCCGCGGGCCGCGCGCAGGCCGCCTCCTGACACCCGTACGGCCCTGACCCCCGCTCGGAGACGAGAAGCGGTCAGACACGAGGCGCGGTCCGGCCCTGCCGGGCTGCGCCTTTCCGTATGAGCGGCGACAATCGGCGGGTGGACGCCACGACCCCGCCCCCCGCGCACCCGGAGCCGCGCCTCGCCGGCCCCCTCCCGCCCGCGCCCGCCGAAGGCCCCGCCCGCCCGGCGCCTCCCGCCGACGCCGCACACCCCGCGCACGCCCCGTACGCCCTCTACGCGCCCCCGCCGCCGCGCCCTTTGCACCGGCGGCTCCTGGCGCCGCTGGCCACCCTGACGGGGGCCGCCGCGGCCTTCGCGTACGTCGGCGCCGTCGACCCGAACGAGCCCGGCCACTACCCGGTCTGCCCGCTGCTGCGCTACACGGGCCTGTACTGCCCCGGCTGCGGCGGGCTGCGCAGCGCCCACGCCTTCGTCCACGGCGACCTGCCGGCCGCCCTCGGCGCCAACGCCATGGCGGTGGCGGGCTTCGCCGCCTTCGCCGTGTTCCTGGCCTACTGGCTCGTCAGCGCGGTGCGCGGGCTGCCCGTACGGCTCAATCCGCGGCCCCTGACGCTCTGGCTCGCCGGAGGGGTCTGGGCCGTCTTCTCCGTGGTGCGCAACCTGCCCTTCGGCTCCGCGCTCGCCCCCTGAAAAGCCCAGGTCACAGCCGAGGCGTCAACCGGATGCGGACGATGTCCCCACCTCCGGATACCATCGAGGGTGTCTGGCTTGATCAAACATCACCCTCCCGAAAGGGGGCCTCTCGCGTGAGTGTGCTCGACGAGATCATCGACGGCGTGCGCGCCGACCTCGCAGAGCGACAGGCGCGGGTCTCCCTCGACGAGCTCAAGGAGCGGGCCGCCAAGGCCCCCCAGGCCCGCGACGGCGCCGCCGCCCTGCGTGGCGAGGGCGTCAAGGTGATCTGCGAAGTCAAGCGTTCCAGCCCGTCCAAGGGCGCCCTGGCCGCCATCGCCGACCCCGCCGGACTCGCCGCGGACTACGAGGCGGGCGGCGCGGCCGTGATCTCCGTCCTCACCGAGCAGCGGCGCTTCGGCGGCTCCCTCGCCGACCTGGAGGCCGTCCGCGCGCGCGTCGACGTGCCGGTCCTGCGCAAGGACTTCATCGTCACCGCGTACCAGCTGTGGGAGGCCCGCGCGTACGGCGCGGACGTCGCCCTGCTGATCGTCGCCGCCCTGGACCAGCCCGCGCTGGTCTCGCTGATCGAGCGGGCCGAGTCCATCGGGCTCACCCCGCTCGTCGAGGTCCACGACGAGGAGGAGGTCGCCCGGGCCGTCGACGCCGGCGCCCGGGTCATCGGCGTCAACGCCCGCGACCTGAAGACCCTCAAGGTGGACCGCTCCACGTTCGAGCGCGTCGCACCGGAGATCCCGTCCCACATCGTGAAGGTCGCCGAGTCCGGTATCCGCGGCCCGCACGACCTGATCGCCTACGCCAACGCCGGCGCCGACGCCGTCCTGGTCGGCGAGTCGCTGGTGACCGGCCGCGACCCGAAGGCCGCCGTGGCCGACCTGGTCGCCGCCGGCGCCCACCCGGCGCTGCGGCACGGGCGGGACTGAGCGCCGCCGTGCCCACGCCCGCCACCCCCGTCACCCCGGTCGCGGCCAGGCCGCGAGCGGCCGCGGCCACGCCCCCGGAGGCGTACGCCCGGCTCGCCCGCGGCTGCCGCCCCCGGGGCTGCCGCGCGCCCGCGCGGCGGGTGCACGGCCGGCGGGTGCGGTATGTGATCGGCTCGGAGCCCGGCCAGGTCAACGGCATGCGATGGCGCCCCTCACGGGGCGCGGGGAACACGACCGCCTGACGCGTTCGCGCCGGGCCGCCGCCGACGACGGCGTTGACCGCCGTCGGCCACCGTCCGACGGCCTCGATCCGCCGTAGGCGACCGCCCGGCGGCCTCGAGCGCCGCCGGCCACCGTCCGACGGCCTTGAGCGCCGACGGCCGGCCGTTCCCGCCCCCACGGCGTCTGTGTCCATCCACACTCACCGTGAGGTCATTCCGCATGTCCAGCGAGTTCTTCGTACCCGACCCCGAAGGCAGCGTCCCGAACGCCGAGGGCTACTTCGGCGCGTTCGGCGGCAAGTTCATCCCGGAGGCGCTCGTCGCCGCCGTGGACGAGGTCGCCGTCGAGTACGACAAGGCCAAGTCCGACCCCGAGTTCGCCCGAGAGCTCGACGACCTGCTCGTCCACTACACCGGCCGCCCCAGCCCCCTGACCGAGGTGCCCCGGTTCGCCGAGCACGCCGGCGGAGCCCGGATCTTCCTCAAGCGCGAGGACCTGAACCACACCGGCTCCCACAAGATCAACAACGTGCTGGGGCAGGCCCTCCTCACCCGGCGCATGGGCAAGACCCGCGTCATCGCGGAGACCGGCGCCGGCCAGCACGGCGTCGCCACCGCCACCGCCTGCGCCCTGTTCGGCCTCGACTGCACCATCTACATGGGCGAGATCGACACGCGGCGCCAGGCACTCAACGTGGCCCGCATGCGGATGCTCGGCGCCGAGGTCATCGCCGTGAAGTCCGGCAGCCGCACCCTGAAGGACGCCATCAACGAGGCGTTCCGCGACTGGGTCGCCAACGTCGACCACACCCACTACCTCTTCGGCACGGTCGCCGGCCCCCACCCGTTCCCCGCGATGGTCCGCGACTTCCACCGGGTCATCGGCGTCGAGGCCCGCCGCCAGATCCTGGAGCGCGCCGGGCGGCTGCCCGACGCGGCCGTGGCCTGCGTCGGCGGCGGCTCCAACGCCATCGGCCTGTTCCACGCGTTCATCCCCGACGGGGACGTCCGCCTCGTCGGCTGCGAACCGGCCGGCCACGGCGTGGAGACCGGCGAGCACGCCGCCACCCTGACCGCCGGCGAGCCCGGCATCCTGCACGGCTCGCGCTCGTACGTCCTCCAGGACGACGAGGGCCAGATCACCGAGCCGTACTCGATCTCCGCCGGCCTGGACTACCCCGGCATCGGCCCCGAGCACGCCTACCTCAAGGACAGCGGCCGCGGCGAGTACCGCGCCGTCACCGACGACGCCGCCATGCAGGCCCTGCGCCTGCTCTCCCGCACCGAGGGCGTCATCCCGGCCATCGAGTCCGCGCACGCCCTCGCCGGAGCCCTGGAGGTGGGCCGCGAGCTCGGCCCGGACGGGCTGATCGTCGTCAGCCTCTCCGGCCGGGGAGACAAGGACATGGACACCGCCGCCCGCTACTTCGGGCTGTACGACACGGACGCCGAGGTCGCCGCCGACGAGGCCGGCACCACCGCCGAGATCGAGGGGGACGCCAAGTGAGCGGCAACATCCGACTGCTGGAGGAGACCCTCGCCGCCGCGAAGGCCGAGGACCGGGCCGCGCTCATCGCGTACCTCCCGGCCGGCTTCCCCACCGTGGACGGCGGCATCGAGGCGGTCAAGGCCGTGCTCGACGGCGGCGCCGACGTCGTCGAGGTGGGCCTGCCGCACAGCGACCCGGTCCTGGACGGCCCCGTCATCCAGACCGCCGACGACATCGCCCTGCGCGGCGGCGTGCGGATCGCCGACGTGATGCGCACGGTCCGCGAGGCGTACGAGGCCACCGGCAAGCCGGTCCTCGTCATGACGTACTGGAACCCGATCGACCGGTACGGCGTCGAGCGGTTCACCGCCGAGCTGGCCGAGGCGGGCGGCGCCGGGTGCATCCTGCCCGACCTGCCCGTCCAGGAGTCCGCCCTGTGGAGGGAGCACGCCGGGAAGCACGGCCTCGCCACCGTCTTCGTCGTCGCGCCCAGCAGCAAGGACGAGCGGCTCGCCACCATCACCGCCGCCGGCTCCGGCTTCGTCTACGCCGCGTCCCTCATGGGCGTCACCGGGACCCGCGAGTCCGTCGGCGAGCAGGCCGCAGACCTGGTGCGCCGTACCCGCGCCACCACGGAGCTGCCGGTCTGCGTCGGCCTCGGCGTGTCCAACGCCGCGCAGGCCGCCGAGGTCGCCTCCTTCGCGGACGGCGTCATCGTCGGCTCCGCCTTCGTCAAGCGCCTCCTCGACGCCGGCGACCAGGCGGCCGGAATCGCCGCCGTACGGGAACTGGCGGGCGAACTGGCGCGGGGTGTGAAGCGCGGCTCGTAACCCGTACGGGTGGATGTGGAACCGGGGAGGCGCGGACGTGCCTCCCCGGTTCGTTGCTTGGGCGTGAACGAGAAGAACAGGGCAGCAAAGCGGAGCGCGCGCGAGCGGCTCCAGATCGAACGCGAGCGCGAGCGGGCCCGCGAGAAGCGCCGCCGCCTGGTGCTGGTGACGGCCGCCGTCGCGGGCGTGCTGGGCCTCGCCGCCGTCGTCGGCGTCATCGCGGCGAACACCGGCGGCAAGGGCGACACCTCCGGCAAGGGCCCGGTGACCGCGCCGACCGGCGCCACCGGCGAGGACCAGCTGATCATCCCCGTCGGCGCGTCGGACGCCCCCGCCACGCTCACCGTGTGGGAGGACTTCCGCTGCCCCGCCTGCGCCATGTTCGAGAACAACTTCCGCGACACGATCCACGAGCTGGAGGCCGCGGGGCAGCTGCGGACGGAGTACCGGCTCGCCACGATCATCGACGGCAACATGGGCGGCAGCGGCTCGCTCAACGCGGCGAACGCCGCGGCGTGCGCGCAGGACGCCGGGAAGTTCAGCGCCTACCACGACGTGCTGTTCGCCAACCAGCCGCAGGAGGCCGACGACGCCTTCGCCCAGGACGCCAAGCTGTTCGAGCTGGCGGCGAAGGTGCCGGGCCTCGACACACCGGCCTTCCGCACCTGCGTCGCCGAGGGCACGCACGACGGCTGGGTCAACGCGTCGAACGAGGCGTTCGGCGAGGGCGGCTTCCGGGGCACGCCCACGGTGCTGCTGAACGGCGAGTCGATCTTCCCGACGAAGGGGAACGAGCAGATCTCCCCGGCGAATCTGAAGAAGTGGGTCGCGGAGGCGAACAAGGGCAAGAAGCCCGGCACGGCGTTCCCGACCACGGGAGCCTCCCCGTCGGCGCCGGCGTCGCCGTCGGCTTCCGCGTCGGCGCCCGGGCAGGGGGCGGAGTCGTCCTCGGGCGGTGGCGACGCGGCGGAGTCGGACACCGGCTCGGGCCCGGGCTTCGGCGCGGACCCGGCGTACTGAGGCGCCGCCCCCGCCGCCGGGGGAGCGCGGCGGGGGCGCCGGGCAGCCGGGCGGAGCCGGGGGCCCCGCGCGGCGGGTCTTCGCGGGGTGCCGGGCAGTCCGCGGTGGGCGGGTCTTGACCGGGCTGCCGGGCGGGTGGAACCGGTCCGGCGTTATGCAGTCTTTGCCGGGCGGGTGACCCGGTCACGGGCCGGGCACGGTAGCGTCGGTGGTGCCATGGACCTTGCCTACATTCCCAGCCCGTCGACCGGTGTGATCAACCTCGGACCGGTACCGCTGCGCGGCTATGCCTTCTGCATCATCATCGGTGTCTTCGTCGCCGTCTGGTACGGCAACAGGCGCTGGATCGCCCGGGGCGGCACCGCCGGCACCGTGGCCGACATCGCCGTCTGGGCGGTTCCGTTCGGACTGGTCGGCGGCCGGCTGTACCACGTCATCACGGACTACCAGCTCTACTTCAGCGAGGGCCGGAACTGGGTGGACGCGTTCAAGATCTGGGAGGGCGGCCTCGGAATCTGGGGCGCCATCGCGCTCGGCGCGGTCGGCGCCTGGATCGGCTGCCGCCGCCGGGGCATCCCGCTCCCCGCGTACGCCGACGCCATCGCCCCGGGCATCGCCTTCGCCCAGGCCATCGGCCGCTGGGGCAACTGGTTCAACCAGGAGCTGTACGGCCGGCCCACCGATCTGCCGTGGGCGCTGGAGATCAGCGAGGGCGTGAACCGCGAGGGCGGGCTCTACCACCCGACCTTCCTGTACGAGTCGCTGTGGTGCGTCGGCGTCGCCCTGCTGGTGATCTGGGCCGACCGCCGGTTCACGCTGGGCCACGGCCGGGCCTTCGCCCTGTACGTCGCCGCCTACTGCGCGGGGCGCGGCTGGATCGAGTACATGCGCGTGGACGACGCCCACCACATCCTGGGCCTGCGCCTGAACGTGTGGACGGCGATCATCGTGTTCCTGCTGGCCGTGACGTACATCGTGCTGTCGGCGCGCAAGCGGCCCGGCCGCGAGGCCGTCGTGGAGCCCGCGGCGGCGAAGGCGGCGGCGGAGAAGGCCGCCGGGGGCACCGAGGAGGCGGCCGAGACCGGCGCCGCCGAGTCCGGCGCCTCGAAGGCGGACCTCACCAAGCCCGACGCGGACAAGACCGGCGACAAGACCGGCGCGGAGAAGCCCGGCGACCAGCCCGAGGCGGACGAGGCCGCCGATACGGCGGACGCCGGGGCCAAGGCGCCGCAGAAGTCGTAACCGCGTCCGACCGCGAGGAGCGGCCGCCGGGACCAGCGAGGGTCCGGGCGGCCGCTCCGCCGTTTCAGAGGGCGTCGATCTCGGCGCGGTGCGGCATCGAGGACGACGCCCCGGCCCGCCCCACCGACAGCGACGCCGCCGCCGACGCCCACGCCAGCGCGTCCGGCACGGGCCTGCCCTCCCCGAGCGCCACGGCGAGCGCCCCGGTGAACGTGTCCCCGGCCGCCGTCGTGTCCACCGCCCGCACCCGCCGCGCCGGCACGGTCACCGGGTCGGCACCCCGCGCCACGTACAGGCAGCCGGCCGCGCCGAGCGTCACGACCACCACCGGCACGTCCCGCAGCAGCTCCTCGGCGGCCGCGCGCGGGTCGGCGACCCCGGCCAGGGTGGCCGCCTCGTGCTCGTTGGGCACCAGCAGGTCGACCAGCGCGAGCAGCTCGCGCGGCAGCGGCTGGGCGGGAGCGGGCGTCAGCACCGTACGGACGCCATGGCGCCGGGCGGCCTGCGCGCCGGCCCGTACGGCGTCGAGCGGCAGCTCCAACTGGAGCAGCAGCGCGTCCGACGCGGCGATGCGCGCCTCGTCATGCGGGGTGATCCCGGTGACCGAGGCGTTGGCGCCGGGCACCACGACGATGGCGTTGGCCCCTTCGTCGTCGACCACGATGTGGGCGGTGCCGGACGGGCCGTCGGCCGTGCGCAGCAGGCTCGTATCGACGCCGGACTCGTCGAGGGCGTCCCGCAGGCGGGTGCCGAAGTCGTCGGAGCCGACCGCGCCGATCATCGACACCCGGGCGCCCGCGCGGGCCGCCGCGACGGCCTGGTTGGCGCCCTTGCCGCCGGGAACGGTGCGGAACTCGCGTCCCGTGACGGTCTCGCCGAGCCGGGGCGCCCGGGGCACATAGGCGACGAGGTCCATGTTCGTGCTGCCCAGCACGGTGATGCGGGCCGGTGTCCGAGTGCGCGTCATGCCGGAAATTCTCCACCCGGCCGGGGCCCGCCGTCCCCGGTACGCGCCCTGCGGGCAGGTGTGGTGACCCTTACTAAGTAAAGCCTGCCTTGCTGGCGCGCCCCTTACATCGAGCGTAGTTTCGAAGGTGATCGGAACGGCGCGGGGTCGCCCGCGTGGAGCAAGGGGAGAGCTGTGTCCATCATCGAGACCGAGGCCGCACTGCACGTCGCCCACCGCGACAACCACACGCACCGCGATGTGAACGGCGGCTGGCTGCGCCCCGCGGTGTTCGGCGCGATGGACGGACTGGTCTCCAACCTGGCGCTGATGACCGGTGTGGCGGGCGGCGCGGTGTCGCAGCAGACCATCGTGATCACCGGCCTGGCGGGCCTCGCGGCCGGAGCGTTCTCCATGGCGGCCGGCGAGTACACGTCCGTCGCCTCGCAGCGGGAGCTCGTCCAGGCGGAGCTGGACGTCGAGCGGCGGGAGCTGCGCAAGCACCCGGTGGACGAGATGGAGGAGCTGGCCGCCCTGTACGTGGCGCGCGGGGTGGAGCCGCGGCTCGCCCGCGAGGTGGCCATGCAGCTGTCCCGCGACCCGGAGCAGGCGCTGGAGATCCACGCCCGCGAGGAGCTGGGCATCGACCCGGACGACCTGCCGTCGCCGCTGGTCGCGGCCGCCTCGTCGTTCGGCTCGTTCGCGCTGGGCGCCCTGCTGCCGGTCCTGCCGTACCTGCTGGGCGCGACCGCGCTGTGGCCGGCTGTGCTGCTGGCGCTGGCCGGACTGTTCGCGTGCGGCGCGCTCGTGGCGCGGGTGACGGCGCGCAGCTGGTGGTACAGCGGCGTGCGGCAGCTCGCGCTCGGCGGCGCGGCGGCGGCCGTGACGTACGCGCTGGGCAGCGCCTTCGGGGCGGTGCTCTGAGGCGAGTGCGGTCGGGCCGCGCCCGACACGCGGGGCCCGCGCGGTCCGCGGGGCGGTACGGGATGCCGGGGGCGTACGGGGCGGTTCGGGACGCGGTGCGTGCAGGTGCGGCGAGCTGCGGGGGCGCGGGGGGTCCGGGACCACAGCGCCGGAGCGGCGCGGGGGAGTGGCGGGAGTCGGGCGCTTCCGGGACCGGGTGCTTCCCCGGGCAGGGGTGCGGGGGCGCCCGGCGGAGTGCGGGGCGGCGGGCGGCGGGTTACCGTCGGATTGCCGGGATGTTGTGACGTACGTCCCGGTAGCCCAAACGGCCGACGGGTGGGACACTATGCAAGCCACCACATAGGTAGCCGATACCCGGCGGTTTCGACTCCCCCATCCCTGGGCATCAGTCGGGAGCGCCGCGGGCAATGAAGCCCGCCTCCCCAGACAGAACCGCAGGACCGCAGGACACCATCCGTGTCCCCTCCGCTCTGTCCCCCCAAACCCCGCACCACAGCGGCCTCACGCCCCCGTGGTGTCCGCATGCTGGAATGTGCTTTCCGGTTTCCGAGAAGCATTCCATCATGTAACCTGCACGAAATTTCGCGAGGGCCAACGTCGTCCCTCGGCACACGCAACATGCCACGACGACGACGGGAGAGCCGATGCGTTCCGACGCCTGGTCGCCCATGGACAGTCGCCCCGCTCCGCAGGGGATGTACGACCCCCGCAACGAACACGACGCGTGCGGCGTCGGGTTGGTGGCCACCCTCACCGGTGTCCCCACGCACGAGCTGGTCGAGCAGGCGCTGACCGTACTGCGCAACCTGGAGCACCGCGGCGCGACCGGCTCCGAACCCGACTCCGGTGACGGCGCGGGCATCCTCCTCCAGGTCCCCGACGCGTTCCTGCGCGAGGTCGCCGGATTCCCCCTCCCCGAAGCCGGTTCGTACGCCGTCGGCACGGCCTTCCTCCCCGAGGACACCGCGGACGAAGCCGTCTCACGCATCGAGACGCTCGCCGCCGATGAGGGCCTCACCGTCCTCGGCTGGCGCGAGGTCCCCGTCACCCCCGGGCTCCTCGGCGCCACCGCCCGCGCCACCATGCCGGCCTTCCGCCAGCTGTTCGTCTCCGACGGCGGCGCCAGCAGCGGCATCGACCTGGACCGCAAGGCGTTCGGCCTGCGCAAGCGCGCCGAACTGGAGCTGGGCGTCTACTTCGCCTCCCTCTCCGCCCGCACCCTCGTCTACAAGGGCATGCTCACCACCGGGCAGCTGGAGCCGTTCTTCCCGGACCTGTCCGACCGCCGCATCGCCAGCGCGCTCGCCCTGGTCCACTCCCGGTTCTCCACCAACACCTTCCCGAGCTGGCCGCTCGCCCACCCGTACCGCTTCGTCGCCCACAACGGCGAGATCAACACGGTCAAGGGCAACCGCAACTGGATGCGCGCCCGCGAGTCCCAGCTCGTCTCCGACCTGTTCGGCGAGAAGGAGCTGGAGCGGATCTTCCCGATCTGCACCCCCGACGCCTCCGACTCGGCGTCCTTCGACGAGGTCCTCGAACTCCTCCACCTCGGCGGGCGCTCCCTGCCCCACGCGGTGCTGATGATGGTCCCCGAGGCGTGGGAGAACCACGACTCCATGGACCCCGCCCGGCGCGCCTTCTACCAGTACCACTCCACGATGATGGAGCCCTGGGACGGCCCCGCCTGCGTCACCTTCACCGACGGCACCCAGATCGGCGCCGTCCTCGACCGCAACGGCCTGCGCCCCGGCCGCTACTGGGTCACCGACGACGGCCTCGTCGTCCTCTCCTCCGAGGTCGGCGTCCTCGACATCGAGCCCGGCAAGGTCGTCCGCAAGGGCCGCCTCCAGCCCGGCCGGATGTTCCTCGTCGACACGGCCGAGCACCGCATCATCGAGGACGACGAGATCAAGGCGAAGCTCGCCGCCGAACACCCCTACCAGGAGTGGCTGGAGAGCGGGATCATCGAGCTCGGCGACCTGCCCGAGCGCGAGCACATCGTCCACACCCACGCCTCCGTCACCCGCCGCCAGCAGACCTTCGGCTACACCGAGGAAGAGCTGCGCGTCATCCTCGCGCCCATGGCCCGCACCGGCGCCGAACCGATCGGCTCCATGGGCACCGACTCGCCCATCGCCGCGCTCTCCGAGCGGCCGCGCCTGCTGTTCGACTACTTCACGCAGCTGTTCGCGCAGGTCACCAACCCGCCGCTGGACGCCATCCGCGAGGAGCTCGTCACCTCGCTGATCTCCTCGCTCGGCCCGCAGGGCAACCTGCTGGAGCCGACCGCCGCGTCCTGCCGCAGCGTCACCCTGCCCTTCCCGGTCATCGACAACGACGAGCTGGCCAAGCTCATCCACATCAACGCCGACGGCGACATGCCCGGCATGACCGCCGTCACCCTCTCCGGCCTCTACCGCGTCTCCGGCGGCGGCGAAGCGCTCGCCGCCCGCATCGCGGAGATCTGCGCCGAGGCCGACGCCGCCATCGAGGACGGCGCCCGCCTGATCGTCCTGTCCGACCGGCACTCCGACGCCGAGCACGCGCCGATCCCGTCGCTGCTGCTCACCTCGGCCGTCCACCACCACCTCATCCGCACCAAGCAGCGCACGCAGGTCGGCCTGCTGGTCGAGGCCGGCGACGTCCGCGAGGTCCACCACGTCGCGCTGCTCATCGGCTACGGCGCCGCCGCCGTCAACCCGTACCTCGCCATGGAATCCGTCGAGGACCTCGTCCGCGCCGGCACGTTCATCGAGGGCATCGAGCCCGAGCAGGCCATCCGCAACCTCATCCACGCCCTCGGCAAGGGCGTGCTGAAGGTCATGTCGAAGATGGGCATCTCCACCGTCGCCTCCTACCGCGGCGCCCAGGTCTTCGAAGCCGTCGGCCTGGACCAGGACTTCGTCGACACCTACTTCAACGGCACCTCCAGCAAGATCGGCGGCGCCGGACTCGACGTCATCGCCAAGGAGGTCGCCGCCCGGCACGCCAAGGCGTACCCGGCCAGCGGCATCGCCCCGGCCCACCGCACCCTGGAGATCGGCGGCGAGTACCAGTGGCGCCGCGAGGGCGAGCCGCACCTGTTCGACCCGGAGACGGTCTTCCGCCTCCAGCACGCCACGCGCGCCAAGCGGTACGACATCTTCAAGAAGTACACCGAGCGGGTCAACGAGCAGTCCGAGCGGCTGATGACGCTGCGCGGCCTGTTCGGCTTCACCTCCGACCGGCCCTCGATCCCGATCGAGGAGGTCGAGCCGGTCAGCGAGATCGTCAAGCGGTTCTCCACCGGCGCCATGTCGTACGGCTCCATCTCCCAGGAGGCGCACGAGACCCTCGCCATCGCCATGAACCAGCTGGGCGCCAAGTCCAACACCGGCGAGGGCGGCGAGGACCCCGAGCGCCTGTACGACCCCGCCCGCCGCTCGGCCATCAAGCAGGTCGCCTCCGGACGGTTCGGCGTCACCAGCGAGTACCTGGTCAACGCCGACGACATCCAGATCAAGATGGCCCAGGGCGCCAAGCCCGGCGAGGGCGGCCAGCTGCCCGGCCACAAGGTGTACCCGTGGGTCGCCAAGACCCGGCACTCCACGCCCGGCGTCGGCCTCATCTCCCCGCCGCCGCACCACGACATCTACTCCATCGAGGACCTGGCCCAGCTGATCCACGACCTCAAGAACGCCAACCCGGCCGCCCGCATCCACGTGAAGCTGGTCTCCGAGGTCGGCGTCGGCACGGTCGCGGCCGGCGTGTCCAAGGCCCACGCGGACGTCGTCCTCATCTCCGGCCACGACGGCGGCACCGGCGCCTCCCCGCTCACCTCGCTGAAGCACGCGGGCGGCCCCTGGGAGCTCGGCCTCGCCGAGACCCAGCAGACCCTGCTGCTCAACGGGCTGCGCGACCGGATCGTCGTCCAGACCGACGGCCAGCTCAAGACCGGCCGCGACGTCGTCATCGCCGCGCTGCTCGGCGCCGAGGAGTTCGGCTTCGCCACCGCCCCGCTCGTCGTCTCCGGCTGCGTCATGATGCGCGTCTGCCACCTGGACACCTGCCCGGTCGGCATCGCCACGCAGAACCCGGTGCTGCGGGAACGGTTCTCCGGCAAGCCCGAGTTCGTCGTGAACTTCTTCGAGTTCATCGCCGAGGAGGTCCGCGAGCTCCTCGCCGAGCTCGGCTTCCGCACCCTCGCCGAGGCCGTCGGCCACGCCGAACTCCTCGACACCACCCGCGCCGTGGACCACTGGAAGGCCCAGGGCCTCGACCTGGCCCCCCTCTTCCACGTCCCCGACCTGCCCGAGGGCGCCGTCCGCCACCAGGTCACCACCCAGGACCACGGCCTGGAGAAGGCCCTCGACAACCAGCTCATCGAACTGGCCGCCGACGCGCTCGGCGCCGCCACCGCCGAGGAAGCCCGGCCCGTCCGCGCCCAGCTGCCCATCCGCAACATCAACCGCACGGTCGGCACCATGCTCGGCCACGAGGTCACCAAGCGGTTCGGCGGCAAGGGCCTGCCCGACGACACCATCGACATCACCTTCACCGGCTCCGCCGGCCAGTCGTTCGGCGCGTTCCTGCCGCGCGGCGTGACCCTCCGCCTGGAGGGCGACGCCAACGACTACGTCGGCAAGGGCCTGTCCGGCGGCCGGATCGTCGTCCGCCCCGACCGGGCCGCCGACCACCTGGCCGAGTACTCCACCATCGCCGGCAACACCATCGCGTACGGCGCGACCGGCGGCGAGATCTTCCTGCGCGGCCGCACCGGCGAACGCTTCTGCGTCCGCAACTCCGGCGCCCTGGTGGTCTCCGAAGGCGTCGGCGACCACGGCTGCGAGTACATGACCGGCGGCCACGCCGTCGTCCTCGGCGAGACCGGGCGGAACTTCGCGGCCGGCATGTCCGGCGGCATCGCCTACGTCGTCGACCTCGACCCGGACAACGTCAACTCCGGGAACCTGCCGGCCGTCGAACCCCTCGACGACACCGACAAGGCATGGCTGCACGACGTGGTGCGCCGCCACCACGAGGAGACCGGCTCCACCGTCGCCGAGAAGCTCCTCGCCGACTGGTCCGTCGCCGCGGACCGCTTCAGCAAGATCATCCCGACCACGTACAAGGCAGTGCTCGCCGCCAAGGACGCCGCCGAGCGGGCCGGTCTCTCCGAGACCGAGACCACCGAGAAGATGATGGAGGCGGCGACCAATGGCTGACCCCAAGGGCTTCCTGACCACCGGGCGCGAAGGCGCCCAGAGCCGCCCGGTGAGCGAGCGCGTCAAGGACTGGAACGAGGTCTACGTCCCCGGCTCCCTGCTGCCGATCATCAGCAAGCAGGCGTCCCGCTGCATGGACTGCGGCATCCCGTTCTGCCACAACGGCTGCCCCCTCGGAAACCTCATCCCCGAGTGGAACGACTTCGCCTACCGCGAGGACTGGGGCGCCGCCTACGAGCGGCTGCACGCCACCAACAACTTCCCGGAGTTCACCGGGCGGCTGTGCCCCGCCCCCTGCGAGGCGGCGTGCGTGCTCGGCATCAACCAGCCGGCCGTCACCATCAAGAACGTCGAGGTCTCGATCATCGACAAGGCGTGGGAGTCCGGCAACGTCACCCCGCAGCCGCCCGAGCGCCTCTCCGGCAAGACCGTCGCCGTCATCGGCTCGGGCCCGGCCGGGCTCGCCGCCGCCCAGCAGCTCACCCGCGCCGGCCACACGGTCGCCGTCTACGAGCGCGCCGACCGCGTCGGCGGCCTGCTCCGCTACGGCATCCCCGAGTTCAAGATGGAGAAGCGGCACATCAACCGCCGCATCGAGCAGATGCGCGCCGAAGGCACCCGCTTCCGCACCGGCGTCGAGATCGGCCGCGACCTGAAGGCCACCGACCTGCGCAAGCGGTACGACGCCGTCGTCATCGCCGCCGGCGCCACCACCGCCCGCGACCTGCCCGTCCCCGGCCGCGAGCTCAAGGGCATCCACCAGGCGATGGAGTACCTGCCCCTCGCCAACAAGGTGCAGGAGGGCGACTTCGTCACCCCGCCCATCACCGCCGAGGGCAAGCACGTCGTCGTCATCGGCGGCGGCGACACCGGCGCCGACTGCGTGGGCACCGCCCACCGCCAGGGCGCCCTGTCCGTCACCCAGCTGGAGATCATGCCCCGGCCGGGCGAGGAGCGCGCCCCGCACCAGCCGTGGCCGACCTTCCCCATGCTGTACAAGGTCACCTCGGCCCACGAGGAGGGCGGCGAGCGGATCTACTCCGTCTCCACCACCCACTTCGAGGGCGACGAGGACGGCAACGTTCAGTGGCTCCACCTGGTGGAGGTAGAGTTCGTGGACGGCAAGCTCACGCAGAAGCCCGGCACCGAGCGGAGGATCCCCGCCCAGCTGGTCACCCTCGCGATGGGCTTCACCGGCACCGACGTCAAGAACGGCCTGGTCGAGCAGTTCGGCCTGGAGCTCGACGAGCGCGGCAACATCGCCCGCGACGCCGAGTTCCAGACCAACGTGCCGGGCGTCTTCGTCGCCGGTGACGCCGGCCGGGGCCAGTCGCTCATCGTCTGGGCCATCGCCGAGGGCCGCTCCGCCGCCCGCGGAGTGGACCGGTACCTGACCGGAGCCAGCGACCTGCCGGCCCCGATCCGGCCGACGGACCGCGCCCTGACGGTCTGACCGGCCACCCGCCGACGGTCTGACCGCCGGCGCGCGACGATCCCATCGTCGCGCGCGACGGCCCGGCCACGGCCACGGCGTACGACGGCTCCGGCCGCCGGCGCCCCACAGCGTCCCGTACAACGGCGTGCGGAACACAGCAGCGCCTGCCACGTCCCCGACCGGACCCGGCAGGCGCTGCGCCCTATCCCGGCGGCGCCCGGCGCCCAGCGCCCCGTACTCCCCCACGCCCCCCGCGCGGCACCTCCCCGTGGCGTACCGTCGTGCGCAGACAGCACCACGTCACACGCGGTGCCGCACCGCACGGCGCACCGGGCGCGGACGGCATCCGGGGGGAGCACCATGGCCATCGACCTCCGCAAGATCGAGCAGACCGCGCCCGCGCTGGTCGACCTCTACAAACGCGCCGGCGTCTCCCTGCGCAAGCACGGACTGGAGGGGCAGCGCGCCGCGGTCTACCTGGTCGTCGACCACTCCGGCTCGATGCGCCCCTACTACCGGGACGGCAGCGTCCAGGCACTCGCCGACCGGGTCCTCGGCCTCGCCGCGCACCTGGACGACGACGGGCGCGTCCCGGTCGTCTTCTTCTCCACCGACGTGGACGCCGTCACCGAGATCGGACTCGCCGACCACCAGGGCCGGATCGAACGCGTCACCGCGACCCTCGGCCACATGGGGAAGACCAACTACCACACGGCCATGGACGCCGTCATCGACCACTACCTCGACAGCGGCGCGACCGCCCCGGCGCTCGTCGTGTTCCAGACCGACGGCGGCCCGAACAACAGGCCGCTGACGGAGAAGTACGTCTGCAAGGCGGCCCGGCTGCCGATGTTCTGGCAGTTCGTGGGCTTCGGCGACCCCGGCAGCAGCCAGTTCGACTTCCTGCGCCGCCTGGACGAACTGCCCGTACCGCAGCGCAGGCCCGTCGACAACGCCGGATTCTTCCACGCCGGGAAGGACCCGCTCCGCGTCCCCGACGACGTCCTCTACGACCGGCTGGTGGGGGAGTTCCCGGCCTGGCTCGCGGCCGCGCGCGCCCTCGGGAACGCCGCAATGCCGGTGCCGACCGGCGCGTGAAGTGGCAGGGTGGGGCCATGAGTTCACTGGTGAGGCACATGACCGTCGACTGCGCCGACGCATACCGGCTGGCGTCCTTCTGGTCGGCCGTCCTGGAGGCGCCCCTCGCGGACGACGACCACCCCGGCGACCCGGAGGCGCTGGTCCAGGCGCCGGGCGTCGGCCTGCTCTTCGTGACCGTCCCCGAGAAGAAGACCGTCAAGAACCGGCTGCACCTGGACCTCCAGCCGCAGGACCGCACCCGCGACGAGGAGGTCGAGCGCATCCTCGCCCTCGGCGCCACCCTCGTCTCGGACCAGCGCCGCCCGGACGGCACGGGATGGGCGGTCCTGGCGGACATCGAAGGCAACGAGTTCTGCGTGGAACGCAGCGCCGCCGAACGCCACCCCTGACCCCCGCCCTCCCCATGGCGGCACGGCCCGACCACGCCGCGCCCCAGGCCAGGCACCGCGCCTGCCCGTGCCCCGCGCACGGCGGTAGGGCCCACGCCACCCACGGCGGCAGGGCCCCGCGCGGCCGCACGGGCTGCCGCCGTGTCCCGCGGCGCCCGCCGCGCCGGAGCCGGCCGGTCCGGACCCCGGCCCGTCAGGCGCGGCGGCGGGGCAGCGCGGACTCCAGACGACGGCGGAGCGACCCGTCGCGTACGTGCTCCAGCGCACCCAGCGCCACCGCGTACGCCCGCCCGTCCGGATCCGCCGACACCAGCAGCGCCTCCAGCGCCGGCACCGCCCGTACGTCCCGCCGCACCGCCAGCCCCCGCGCCGCCTCCGCCGCCACCAGCGGATCCGGCGACCGGTCCTCCAGCCGCGCGGCCAGCGCACCCCGCACGGTGGGGGAGTCGTCCTGCCCCACCGCCAGCGCGTGCACCGCCGCCGCCCGCACCCCCGCGTCCCCGTCACGCGCCAGCGCCACCAGCGCCGCCACCCCCTCCCGATGCCCCTCGGGCACCAGCCCCGTCACGGCCACGGCCACCCCGCGCCGCACCCGCGCGTCCGGGTGCACCGCGTGCCGCAGCACGTCCGGCAGCACCGACGCGTCCCCCTGCGCCCCCAGCGCCCGCACCACCGCCAGCACCACATCCGCCTCCCGCACCTCACGCGCCAACTCCCGCAGCACCGGCACCGCCCGCGCCGCGAACACCCCCGCCCGCCCGCTCCCCGACGCCGTCAACCGCGCCAGCACCTCCGCGCCGAACGCCTGCCGCAACGGCTCACCACCCCCGCACCACGCGGCCGCCGCCACGAACGTCTCCTCGTCCCCGCGCCGCCCCAACGCCTCCGCCGCCTCCACCCAGTCGTCCAGCGACGGATCACCGCACCGCAGCGCCCGCCCCGCCACCTCGTCGAACGGCGGCCGCTCACCCGACGCCACCTCCAGCAGCGTCGCGATGGCCGCATGCCCCGTCTGCTGCTCACGCCCCGCCACCGGCACCCCGCCCCGCAACACCTCCACCACCAGCGTCACCCCGCCCTCCTCCGGAATGCGCCGCACCACCGTCTCCACCCCCACCCCGTACGACTCCTCCAGCGCCTCCCGCAAAAAGCCCTCCACGTCCCGCCCCAGCCACGCCCGCGCCTCGGCCAACGCCTCCTCACACCCCGGCGCCCCCCGCTCCAGCAGCGCCCGCACCACCGGCACCGACCCGCGCCGCGCCGCCGCCACCAGCGGCACCGCCCCGTCCGGGCCCGGCGCGCCCGCGTCGGCGCCGTACTCCAGCAACACCCGCACCGTGTCCGCGTACCCCTGCCGCACCGCCCACGCCAGTGCCGTGAACCCGAACTCCTCCCGCTCGTCCGGCCACGCGCCCGCCGCCAGCAGCGCCCGCACCACCTCCGTGCGGCCGTGGCACGCCGCACCGCACAACGGCAGCTCACCACCGCCCTCGCCGCTGCCGCGCCCCGGATCGGCACCCGCCGCCAGCAGCAGCCGCACGATCCCGGCACGTCCGGCGACCGCGGCCGTGTACAGGGCGGTACCGCCGTCCTCGTCGGTCGCCTCCGCGGGCGCGCCCGACCGGAGCAGCCGCACCACGGCGTCCTCGTCCCCTCCGTGGACGGCCTCGAACAGATCTTCGTGAACAGGGGCGGGCACCATCGTCATACCCCGACCCTCACCCGTACGCCGCCCGCCCGCAAGCAAGCACACCCCCGAACAGACCCCTCACCCCCCGGCCACCACCCCCGCGACGTGCCGCGTCACGTGTCCTCTCACGTGCCGCGTCACGTGTCGCCTCACGTGCCGTGTCACGTGTCGCCTCACGTGCCGCGTCACGTGTCGCACTCCAGCACCGTCCGGCACAGCCCGCACCGCGCCCGCACCCGCCCCCGCACCGGGACCCGCACCCGCTGCCGGCACGTCGGACACGGGAACGACACCCGCAACCCGCCCCCACCGGCGCCCCCGCCCTCGAACGCGTACCCCGCCCCCGCCGGCGCCGCCGCCGACGGGTCACCCTCCGCGTACCGCCGCCGCTCCTTCGCGTACCGGTGCCGCCCCGCCCAGCCCGCCGCCACCAGCGGGGGCCGCCGCTCGTCGCGCTCCGCCTCCTGCAGGCCCCGCTCGTACGCCCGGTACGCCTGCGGGCTGGTGAACCACGGCGACGGGTCCTCGCCGAACACCCGCGCCCGCTTGGCCAGCACGTACCCGAACTCCTCCGGTGTGAGGTAGCCGAGCTTCTGGCTGGACACGGCGTCCTCCCGGTAGGCGTCGAGCAGCAGCCACCCGGCGCCCAGATACGTCGTCGCGGTGTCCGTGAGGATCTCGTTGTCCCGCGTGCCGGGGAAGGCGAGCCCCAGGCGGTGCAGCAGCACATGGGTGATCTCGTGCGCGAGGGCGGCGCCGATGTCCCGGCGGTGCGTACGGAACCGGTCGTTCAGCTCGATGAAGTACTCCGGCCCGGCCGCCAGTTCCACGCTCGCCGCGTGCTCCATGGACCGGAAGCTCACGATCATCCGCGCCTCCGGCAGCCGCAGCTGCCGCACGAGGGCCGTGGCCACCCGGTGGGCGCCCAGGTGCAGATCGTCCGTGTCGGCGAAGGCCACGTCGGCGGGGGCGACACTGCCGGCGTACGCGTACAGGCCCTCGGGGGAGACCCGCCGGTAGAGCGCCGTGATCGCCGCCCGGACCGTGCCCAGGTGCGGGAAGCCGTGCACGACGTCCCCACCCGGCCGCCCCGCCCCGCCATCAGGCCCCGCCGTACCGCCGGCCGGCCGCCCCGCGCCGCGGCCCGTCCCGCCGCCCGGCCGCCGCACGCCGCCGCCCGGCCCGTCCGTCCCGCCCGCGCTGCCGTCCGTCACGTCCCGTACCCCCAAGTACGACGCCGAGCCCCCTTCCACAGTACGGCCGCCCCGGCGGGCGTGGCCGAAAAGACAGGCTTGTGAGCCGCGTGCGGACCTCCGGATAATCCCCTCCAAGCTTTGACGGGCACATGTCACCCAGGCGTGGACCCACCCACCCTCAAAGCCTCAACCCCCCACGGAAGGCAGGCAGTTGAAGAAGACACTGGTACGTGCCCTCAAGAGATTCGCCGCAGCCGGCGCCGTCGTGCTCGCCGCCGTCAGCCTCCAGCCCACCTCCGCCTCCGCCGCCCCCGCGCCCGTCGTCGGCGGTACCCGCGCGGCCCAGGGGGAATTCCCCTGGATGGTCCGGCTCTCCATGGGCTGCGGCGGCTCCCTGCTCACCCAGCAGATCGTCCTCACCGCCGCCCACTGCGTCAGCGGCTCCGGCAACAACACCAGCATCACCGCCACCGCCGGCGTCGTCGACCTCCAGAGCACCTCCGCGATCAAGGTCCGCTCCACCAAGGTCCTCCAGGCCCCCGGCTACAACGGCTCCGGCAAGGACTGGGCCCTGATCAAGCTCGCCCAGCCGATCAACCTCCCCACCCTCAACATCGCCACCACCACCGCCTACAACAGCGGCACCTTCACCATCGCCGGCTGGGGCGCCAACCGCGAGGGCGGCAGCCAGCAGCGCTACCTCCTCAAGGCCCAGGTCCCGTTCGTCTCCGACGCCACCTGCAAGCAGTCGTACAGCGAACTCATCCCCTCCGAGGAGCTCTGCGCCGGCTACACCAGCGGCGGCGTCGACACCTGCCAGGGCGACTCCGGCGGCCCCATGTTCCGCCGCGACGCCAACGGCGCCTGGATCCAGGTCGGCATCGTGAGCTGGGGCTACGGCTGCGCCCGCCCCAACTACCCGGGCGTCTACACCGAGGTCTCCACCTTCGCCTCCGCCATCAAGTCGGCGGCCGCGACCCTCTGAGCCCCGACGCGTACGCGGCCGCCCCGCGGCACCCCTGACGCGCACGCCCCCAGCCACCACCCGAGGCAGGCCCCCACCCGGCGGGCCTGCCTCCGCACATCCCCACCCCACCCGCACCCACGAGAAATCCCCCACCCGCACCCACGAGAAGACCCCCGCACCACGAGAAACCGCCACCCCACCCGCACCACGGGAAGACCCCCCACCCACGAGCAAGCCCCCGCCCCACCACACCCACGAGAAACCCCACCACACCTGCCCGAAGGCCCCCACCCGCCCATCCCCGTGACCGCATCCCGAACACAGCCGTCCCACCCCCCGCACCCCGTCTAAGCTCGCGGACATGAGCAGCGACACCCACGACGCGCACGGCCCGGAGCACGGCCACGACCCCGCCGGCATCGACCACTCCGTCCTCGCCGAGCTGACGCGCCTGCGCGAAAGCATCGACAACATCGACGCCGCCGTCGTCCACATGCTGGCCGAGCGGTTCAAGTGCACCCAGCAGGTCGGCCTCCTCAAAGCCCGGCACCACCTGCCGCCCGCCGACCCCGCACGCGAAGCCCGCCAGATCGCCCGCCTCCGCCAGCTCGCCGAGACCGCCCGCCTCGACCCGGCATTCGCGGAGAAACTGCTCAATTTCATCATCGCCGAAGTAATCCGCCACCACGAGCGCATCGCCGTCGAACCCGACACCCCCACCCCCGCCAACCCCACCCCCGACACCCACCACAAGACCCCCGAAACCACCCCCACCGACACCACCCACCCCACCCCCGACACCACCCCCGGCGCACCCCGCGCCTGACGCGCCCCCCAACTGACGCTTACAGCAGAACCCGCTCCCCCACAGCGCCGCCATCAGGCAGCATGACCCCATGCCCGTACTGACGCGCGAAGAGGCGCAGACCCGAGCCAGGCTCCTGGACGTCCACCGCTACACCATCGACCTCGACCTCACCACCGGCGACGACACCTTCGACTCGACCACCCTCATCGAGTTCACCGCCCTCGCCGCCGGTGACACCTTCGTCGAACTGAAACCCGCCACCCTGCGCGGCGCCACCCTGGACGGGCAGCCCCTCGACCCCACCACCCTGGACGACAACCGGCTCCCCCTCACCGGCCTCACCCCAGGACGCCACGAACTCCGCGTCGACACCGCCATGCGCTACTCCCGCACCGGCGAAGGCATGCACCGCTTCACCGACCCCACCGACGGCGAGACCTACACCTACACCCAACTCTTCCTCGACGACGTCCAACGCGTCTTCCCCGCCTTCGACCAACCCGACCTCAAAGCCGCCTTCGACGTCACCGTCACCGCCCCCGACCACTGGACCGTCCTCGCCAACGGCATCACCACCCGCCAAAGCGACGGCCGCTGGAAAGCCGCCACCACCCCCCGCATCTCCACCTACCTCGTCGCCGTAGCCGCCGGCCCCTGGCACAGCATCCGCACCGAACACGCCGGACTGCCCTTCGCCATCCACTGCCGCCGCAGCCTCGCCCCCCACCTCGACGCCGACGCCAACGAAATCCTCGACGTCACCCGCCGCTGCTTCGACCGCTACCACGAGAAGTTCACCGAGCCCTACCCCTTCGACTCCTACGACCAGGCGTTCGTCCCCGAATTCAACGCCGGCGCCATGGAGAACCCCGGCCTCGTCACCTTCCGCGACGAATTCGTCTTCCGCTCCGCCGTCACCATCGCCGAACGCCAGACCCGCGCCATGGTCATCGCCCACGAAATGGCCCACATGTGGTTCGGCGACCTCGTCACCCTCACCTGGTGGGACGACATCTGGCTCAACGAGTCCTTCGCCGAATACATGGGCTACCAGACCGTCAACGAAGCCACCACCCGCTACCCCGACACCTGGATCAACTACGGCATCGCCCGCAAATCCTGGGGCTACGACGCCGACCAGCGCCCCTCCACCCACGCCGTCGCCCCCGACCCCGACGCCGTCCCCGACACCGCCTCCGCCCTCCTCAACTTCGACGGCATCTCCTACGCCAAGGGCGCCTCCGCCCTCCGCCAACTCGTCGCCTGGATGGGCGAAAAAGAATTCCTCGCCGGCATCAACAACCACTTCGCCCGCCACAAATTCGGCAACGCCACCCTCGCCGACTTCATCGACAACCTTGCCGGCGCCACCGACCGCGACGTCCACGCCTGGGCCGACGCCTGGCTCCGCACCACCGGCATCGACACCCTCACCGCCGACGTCACCACCCAACCCGGCCGCTGGACCCTCACCCTCCACCACGACGGCACCCGCCCCCACCGCGCCACCATCGGCGTCTACGACCACGACCTGGTCGACCGCCGCACCCTCGTCCTACGCGAACGCTACGAAACCGACATCCCCCAAACCACCCCCGAAACCCGCCCCGGCACCCGCCCCGCCCTCATCCTCCCCAACGAACACGACCTCACCTACGCCAAGATCCGCCTCGACGACACCTCCCTCGAAACCACCCTGCGCGGCATCTCCGGCGTCCCCGACCCCCTCACCCGCGCCGTCCTGTGGAACACCCTGCGCGACATGGTCCGCGACGGCGACCTCGACCCCAACGACTACCTCACCACCGCCGACGCCCACCTCCCCGAAGAAACCGACGTCACCCTCGTCGACAGCGTCCTCGGCTTCGCCATCCACCAGATCGCCGACCGCTACCTCCCCACCGACCAGCGCACCACCGCCCGCACCACCCTCACCCACCTCACCCGCGACCTCATCCGCCGCACCGAAGACGGCGAAAACCCCGGCCTCCGCCTCACCGCCGTACGCCACTACATCGACACCACCGACCACACCGGCACCCTCCACGCCTGGCTCACCGACGGCGCCGTCCCCGGCGGCCCCGACCTCGACCCCGAACTCCGCTGGCGCATCCTCAAGCGCCTCGCCGTCCTCGGCGCCACCGACGAAGCCACCATCGCCGCCGAACTCGACCGCGACCCCAGCGCCACCGGCCAGGAAGGCGCCGCCCGCTGCCGCGCCGCCCTCCCCACCCCCGAAGCCAAAGCCACCGCCTGGGACCGCATGTTCCACGACGACACCCTCTCCAACTACCTCTTCAACGCCACCGCCGAAGGCTTCTGGCAACCCGAACAGACCGACCTCCTCACCCCCTACATCCCCCGCTACTACCCCGAAGCCACCGCACTCGCCGCCCGCCGCGGCCCCGCCATCGCCACCGCCGCCGGCCGCCACGCCTTCCCCAGCTACACCATCACCCACGAAAACCTCCGCCTCGGCGACGAACACCTCGCCACCGCCGACCTCACCCCGGCCCTCCACCGCCAGCTCACCGACCGCCTCGACGACCTCCGCCGCGCCCTCCGCGTCCGCGAAAGCTGACCCCCCCCACCCACACAAAGCGCCCCCGGCGGAACACCAACCACCGGGGGCGCACCACATCCACCCCCCACTAGAACACCGGCACCCCCGCACGCGTCAGCCGCCACCCCACCGAAGCGAACTCCGCCGGGTCCAGCACACCCTTCGCCCGCACCCACTGAATGATCGTATTGCGGATCTCATCCGAATTCGCCCACACCTGCTTCGCCCCCGCCACATGCGGAAACGCCCCACCACCACTCGCCCGGTAGTTGTTCACCGCCAGCACGAACTCCCGCGCCGGATCCACCGGCACACCCTCGAACGACAGGTTCACAATCCGCGACCCCACCGGCTGCGCGATATCGATCTCGTACGACAGCCCGTACACCGCGTCATAGTTGTAATCCGGAGTCCCCTCCGCATTCGTCAGCCGCGCCGGATCCACCGGCTCACCCGGAGCCACCCGCGCGTAATACTTCGCCGAATACTCCAGATAATCCTTCAACTGCGCACCCGTCAGCACACGCGCCTCCAGCGTGTTCTCGAACGGATACAGCCCCGCCGCGTCCCGGATCGTGATCTCACCCGCCGGAATCGCCGCCGACCGCGAGAAACACGACGCCTGCGACAACACCGGCAACCCCGCCCACGCCGTCCCCGCCAACGCCGCCCGCACCGTCTCCGCCTGCACATGACTGATCAGATCGATGATCGGCTCATCCCGCCAAGGCGCCCGCGCCGTCGACATCTCCACCGGAGAAGAACCGATCACCTGATTGACGTACGCCACCACCTTCTGGTGCTCATCCGCCAGCAACGAGACAATCGCCGGGTCCTCCTCCACGGTGTTCGAGTTCAACACCCGAGCGGAAACCCGCTCCACCCCCCAGCGACCCCGCGACCACACCAGCTCGAAGTCGAACAACGTCAACCGCTGCCCCCACTTCAACGGCTCCGACAAAACGACCTCCTTACCGGTCGCCTTGTTCACCACCCGGTACTCCGCGATCTCCGTGTGCGCATGCCCCACCAGAATCGCGTCGATCCCCGGCACCTGCTCCGCCACCAACGCCGCCGCATTCTCCACATACGGCAACTGATCCCCATACGACGACGTACCACTCGACCCCGAATGCGCCGACACCACCACCACATCCGCACCCATCGACCGAAGCCGCGGCACCCAGTACGCCGCCTGCTCCTCCAACCCCGGAAACACCATCTTCCCGGCCACATGCGCCTTGTCCCAGATCGCGATCCCCGGATTCGTCAACCCCAGCACCGCCACCCGGACATCCCGCCCACACGGCGTCCGCAACCGATGCACGCTGTACGGAGGAAACGCCGGCCGCAACGTCTTCGCATCCAACGCATTCGCCCCCAGCAACGGGAACGCACACTGCTCCTCGAACTTCCGCAGCAACGGAATACCGTAATTGAACTCGTGGTTCCCCAACGCGGCCGCGTCATACCCGATCGCGTTCATCGCCTGCGCCACCGGATGCACCGGACCGCTCTCCGCGGTGATCGGATCCACCTTCGCGTAGTAATACGACAGCTGCGTCCCCTGAATCGTGTCACCCGCGTCGATCAGCAGCGTATTCCCACGCCCCCTCTCCGCCCGCACCCGATTCACCAACGTCGAAATCTTCGCCAGACCCACATCGTTGTGCGCCTTGTCGTCGAACTCCCGGTCCGTGAAGTAATCCCAGTTGAAAACATGACCATGCAGATCCGTCGTCCCCATCACCGTGAACGAGTACCGCTTCGACGACCCCTTCACCGCCGCCCCCGCCGGAACCACCGCCCCAGCCGCGGACACCGACCCCGCACCCGTCACCGCCACACCAGCCCCCACCACAGCAGACCGCCCCAGAAACGACCTACGGTTCAGCGCCATACGAACTCCCCTTAACGCTCCAGTGCACAACGCGCGTAGACACGACGCGCGTAGATTCTGGACCACCCCCACCCAGCCCGAACAGCCCCACCAGGTTTCAATCCGATGACCACGTGCCAAAGACACCCCATGAACACCCCCCAAACCCCACAACCCCAACCCCACCCCCACCTCACCGTCCGCGGCGAAGCCCACATCGAAACCGACCCCGACCTCGCCCACATCGGCATCACCCTCACCGCCCGCGGCACCGACCCCCACACCACCCTCAACGACCTCACCCAACGCAACAACACCGCCATCAACCTCATCCGCAACTACGGACCCGCCCTCCACAACCTCCACACCACCAACCTCACCCTCACCCCCCAACTCACCCGCCACGGCCGCGACGAACACATCCACACCCACCACGCCACCACCCACCTCACCGCCACCCTCAACGACTTCACCACCCTCAACGAACTCATCACCCACCTCACCGACATCCCCCTCACCACCATCGACGGCCCCTGGTGGACCCTCCACCCCACCTCACCCACCCACACCCAAGCCCGCCAACAAGCCCTCACCAACGCCATCCAACGCGCCCGCGACTACGCCCACGCCCTCGGCACCCAACTCCACACCCTCGTCGAACTCGACGCCACCACCCCCGACCACACCCCCTACCCCGGCCCCACCCACCGCCTCGCCTTCACCACCGAAACCACCCAAGCCACCCCACCACCCCTCGACCTCCAACCCCAACGCCAAACCATCACCGCCACCATCACCGCCCGCTTCACCCTCCACCCACCCACACTCTGAAACACCACCCCCACCCAACCGGCCACACCCCCCGGCACACCGCTCATCAGAGCAACCCACCGCACACTTCAACACCTGACAACAACCCGCCACCAAAAGGAGGTTGACCCTTCACCCACACCCAACCCCCTACCAGACAGTAACGCCCTAGGGTCAAACCATGCGCCGAGCCAAAATCGTCTGCACCCTGGGCCCAGCCACCCACACATACGACCAGATCAAAGCGCTCACCGAAGCCGGAATGGACGTAGCCCGCCTCAACCTCAGCCACGGCACCCACGCCGAACACGAAGAACGCTACGCCCACATCCGCAAAGCCGCCGAAGAAACCGGCCGCAACATCGGCATCCTCGCCGACCTACAAGGCCCGAAGATCAGACTCGCCACCTTCCACGAAGGCCCCGTACTCCTCGAACGCGGCGACCACTTCACCCTCACCACACGCCCCACCCAAGGCGACCGCCACCACTGCGGCACCACCCACCACAACCTCCCCGCCGACGTCACCCCCGGCGAACACATCCTCATCGACGACGGCCGCGTCACCCTCCAAGTCACCACCATCGACGGCCCCGACGTCCACACCCGAGTCCTCGAAGGCGGCCTCGTCTCCGACCACAAAGGCCTCAACCTCCCCGGCACCACCGTCACCGTCCCCGCCCTCTCCGACAAAGACGAACACGACCTCCGCTGGGCCCTCCGCACCGGCGCCGACATCATCGCCCTCTCCTTCGTCCGCACCGCACAGGACATCAAAGACGTCCACCGCATCATGGACGAAGAAAACCGCCACATCCCCGTCCTCGCCAAAATCGAAAAACCCCAAGCCGTCCACAACATCGACGACATCGTCGCCGCCTTCGACGGCATCATGATCGCCCGAGGCGACCTCGGCGTCGAAATGCCCCTCGAACACGTCCCCATCGTCCAAAAGCGCGCCATCAAACTCGCCAAGCGCAACGCCAAACCCGTCATCGTCGCCACCCAGATGCTCGACTCCATGATCGACAACAGCCGACCCACCCGAGCCGAAGCCAGCGACGTCGCCAACGCCGTCATCGACGGCACCGACGCCGTCATGCTCTCCGGCGAAACCAGCGTCGGCCGCCACCCCGTCGAAACCGTCCGCACCATGAGCCGCATCATCACCGCCGCCGAGGAAGACCTCCTCACCGCCGGCCTCCGCCCCCTCAACGAACACAACAAACCCCGCACCCAAGGCGGCGCCGTCGCCCGCGCCGCCGCCGAACTCGGCGACTTCCTCCACGCCACCTACCTCGTCGCCTTCACCCAGTCCGGCGACACCGTCCGCCGCCTCAGCCGCTACCGCTCACCCATCCCCCTCCTCGCCTTCACCCCCGACCCCGCCACCCGCTCCCGACTCGGCCTCACCTGGGGGGTCGAAGCCTTCCTCGGCCCCCACGTCGACTCCACCGACGCGATGGTGGCCCAGGTCGACGAGCACCTCCTGCGCAGCGGCCGCTGCCGCCCTGGAGACACCGTCATCATCACCGCCGGCTCCCCGCCCGGAGTCCCCGGCACCACCAACATGGTCCGCGTCCACCACATCGGCGAAGCCGTCCGCTGACCGCTAGTACTTCGCTCCGACATGGGCGTCCATCAAACCGACGGACGCCTTCCGGGCGACGGAGACGGTGTCGGCCCTGGTGTAGGTCCACGCGACCCCCAGGGCGTCGAGCGTGTCGGTGTACAGCCGCCGGATGTCGTCGGACTTGTTGGTGAAGAAGTACCGGGGGTACTCGTACCGCTTCCGCTCACCGGCGACGAGCCGCGTGGTCCAGTTGGTGACCCGGCACCCGTCGGAGTGGATCAGTCCCCGGACGAACTCCCACGGATACGCGTCGACGATGTCCTGCTGCCAGTCCTCCAGGATGATCCGCCGCGCATGCTTCGGCCCCGCGCCGTGCTGGGGGAAGAGGCACGTCCAGTGCTTGCTTGACGCAGTCACGGATACGTACCCCTGGGCATGTACGCGATAGACGCTGTTGCGCGGCCGTACCGCTCGGACGGCGGCCTCGCACGCACTGATCAATCCTGGCCAGGCATTCGCGCACGCGATGCGGAGATACGCCACGCCCCTCCGGTGCTCGCTGATGCAGCCGTCTCCCAGATAAAGCCCGAGAAGGTAGGCGTAGGCGACTGGATCGGGCGGAGGTCCGGGCTCGTCGCAACAGCGAGGGCAGGCCGCACCTTGGCTTTCCTTGGGCGTGACTCGTATCTGCCAGGACCGCAGGGCTGCGCGCGATATGCCGGTCTCGATGCTGACCGAGTTCAGACTGCGACCCTGGGCGACGAGAGCAAGGGCTCGGCGGCGCGTTCGTATGTCGTACACACGGATGAGGCTTGCGTGCCTGAAGCGGTGGCGGCCTGGAAAACTGCGGCATTGCCGCTATCGAGTGACCAGAGCCACGGAAATTCGTGACCATGGAACCTTTGGAAAAGTACCCCGGGTGGGATTCGAACCCACGCTGGATGGTGTTTGAGACCATTGCCTCTACCGCTGGGCTACCGGGGCATCCTTCGAAACCAAGGTCACGAGGGGCCCTTGTGATTCCTACCTTACAGGAGCTAGGTAGGCTCAGGGGGAGCTGTACCTGTAGCCAACTAGGAGCCTCCGTGACCGCGCCCGAGTCGCCCCAGCCCGTCGCCGACGACGACCAGTCGCACGTCCCGCCGCTGACGACCCGCGTCGTCATCGCCGAGGACGAGGCCCTCATCCGCCTCGACCTCAAGGAGATGCTCGAGGAGGAGGGGTACACCGTCGTCGGTGAGGCGGGCGATGGCGCCCGGGCCGTCGAGCTGGCCCGCGAGCACCGGCCCGATCTCGTGATCCTGGACGTGAAGATGCCGGTCCTGGACGGGATCTCCGCCGCGGAGAAGATCGCCGGCGAGTCGATCGCGCCGGTGCTGATGCTGACGGCGTTCTCGCAGCGCGAGCTGGTGGAGCGGGCGCGGGACGCGGGTGCGATGGCGTATCTGGTGAAGCCGTTCAGTAAGAGCGATGTCGTTCCGGCGATCGAGATGGCGGTGTCGCGGTTCGCGGAGCTGCGGGCGCTGGAGAAGGAGGTCGCCGATCTCGCGCAGCGTCTGGAGACGCGGAAGCTGGTGGATCGGGCGAAGAGTGTGCTGCAGACGCAGTACGGCTTGTCCGAGCCGGCGGCGTTCCGGTGGATTCAGAAGACGTCGATGGATCGGCGGATGTCGATGCAGCAGGTGGCCGAGGCGGTCATCGAGGATGCTGAGGAGAAGAAGGCCGCGAAGGGTCAGTGATCCGGGGCCCTGGGGGGCTCTGGGTGCGACTTGCGGGTCGCGTGTGGGTTGTGGGGTGTGCCCTCGGCCTGGTGTTCGCTCTCTTGTTGTGGGGGCGGGTGTCGGGTCGGGGGCTTTGTCGTTGGCGGCCGGGGGTGCTGGGGGTGCTGGCGGGGCTGGAGGTGGCTGGTTGTGGCCTGTGGTGGTTGTGGTGCGGTTGTGGTTTGTGGTGGGGGTGGTGCTGGGGTGTGGGGGTGTTGGGGGGTGTGGGGTGCGGGGGTGTCGTGAGGTTTGGCGGGTTTTAGGGGTTGTTTGGGGGGTGTGGGGTGTGAGTGTGGAGATCATGTGTGTGTCGATGGGTTGTCCGCTGGGCGGTAAGGAGTGTTCTGTTTCCGGCGCATGACCCAGGTCACAGGGCGATCACACATCTCTCGGTCATCTATCCGACGAGCTGAACAGACGATTACATTCCCCGCACACCGCACGGATTGGCGGTGTCATGTGGGGAAGTTGTTCGAACTTCCTGCCTACACAAGATCGTTCGGGCGGCTCCAGGGAGTGCGTTGTGCTGAACAAAACCATCGTCAGGCTGGCGGTTCCGCTGGTTGTCGGTGCTCTTGCGTTGACCGGGTGCAGCGACTCGGGTGCTGACGGTGACACGATCAAGATTGCTTTCCAGGGGCCGCTGTCGGGTGACAACGTGGCGCTCGGGGAGAACGAGCAGAACGGTGTGAAGCTGGCGATCGACCAGGCGAACGCCAAGGGCGATCTGGGCTTCAAGCTCGAGTACGTGGCGTCGGACGACCAGGGCCTGCCGGACAAGGCGACGGCCGCCGCGCAGAAGGTCATCGACGACGAGAGTGTCGTCGCGGTGGTCGGCCCGGCGTTCTCGGGTGCGACGAACACGGCTTCGCCGCTGTACGCGGAGGCGGGGCTGGTGACGGTGTCGCCGTCGGCCACGAACCCTTCCCTGACCGACCCGAAGAACCAGTTCACGAGCCTGCTGCGCGGTGTGCCGAACGACAGCATGCAGGGTGCGGGCATGGCGACCTACTACGCCAAGAAGCTGAAGGCGAAGAAGGTCTACCTGCTCGATGACAAGACGGACTACGGCGCGGGTCTGGCGGGTGTCGCGGAGAAGGGTCTGAAGGCCGCGGGCATCGAGGTGCTGCGGAAGTCGGTTCCGCAGAAGACGCCGGACTACTCGGCGACGGCGAAGGATGTCGTCAACTCGAAGGCCGACGCGCTGATTTACGCGGGTTACTACCAGGACGCCGCGCCGTTCGCGAAGAAGCTGAAGGAGGCCGGCTACAAGGGTGCGGCCATCTCCGGTGACGGTACGAACGACGTGAAGTTCATCGAGCTGGCGGGTGACGCGTCGGAGGGCTGGTTCCTGACGTGCCCGTGCACGGACGCGACGGTCGAGGCGGGGACGAAGAAGTTCGCCGCGGACTACCAGAAGGCGTTCAACCGGGCGCCGGGTACGTACTCGGCCGAGTCGTACGACATCACGAACATGATCATCGAGCAGATCAAGGCCGCCAAGGGGAAGGTGGACCGCGAGTCTCTGCGGGACGCTCTGAAGAAGGCCAGCTACAAGGGTCTGACGAAGACGTTCTCGTTCGATGAGAACGGTGAGTTCAAGGGTACGGACGTGTACCTGTACCAGGTGAAGGGCGGCAAGATCGCCTACCAGGGGAACATCAACCAGCTGGCCGGCTGAGTCCGCAGCTGAAAGCCAGGTGCTCGGGGGTCGGGAGGCGCTGGTCTTCCGGCCCCTGCCTGGTATCGGGGTTCCTTGGGTGGTTCCCCTCCTTGTTTGATCCGCTTGTTCCGCCGCGGGCCGTCGGAGCGCTATGAGCGCCCGGTTCCGCCCGGTTCCCACAAGGAAGTCTCTTCCATGTCCCTTCAGGAATTCTGGGACTATCTCGTCCTAGGTGTGATGCTCGGCTCGTTGTATGCCGTCATCGCCATCGGTTATACGCTGGTGTACGGCGTTCTCCAGCTGATCAATTTCGCGCACAGCGAGGTTTTCATGCTGGGCGCGTACGGCAGTCTCATCGTTCTTCAGCTTCTCGATCCGGGTGACAGTCCTTCGGCGTTGGCGTCGATCGGTTTTGTCGCGATGGCGATGGCCGGTTCGGCCTTGTTCGGTGGTGTGACGGCGTACGGGTTGGAGAAGGTGGCGTACCGGCCGTTGCGCCGGCGTGGTGCTCCTCGTCTGATCTTCCTGATCACGGCGATCGGTGCGTCGTTCTTCCTGTACAACCTGGCGGGGAAGCTGTTCGGGCGTGACCCGTTGACGCTGCCGGACATGTACGAGAACCGTGATGTGTTCAGCGTTTTCGGTGCGGGTGTGAACATCACGCAGATGCTGCAGTTCTTGACGGCTGTGGTGATGATGGTCGGCCTGGATCTGCTGGTGAACCGGACGAAGCTCGGCAAGGGTATTCGGGCGGTGGCGCAGGACGCCGAGGTGGCGTCGTTGATGGGTGTGGACATCGACCGGGTGATTTCCCGGACGTTTGTGATCGGTGGTGTGCTCGGTGGTGTGGCGGGGTTCTTGTTCGCGAACTTGAACCAGGTGTCGTACACGATGGGCTTCATTCCGGGTATCACGGCGTTCGCGGCGGCTGTGGTGGGTGGTATCGGCAATATCCGCGGTGCGATGGCGGGCGGTGTGCTGATCGGTGTCGTGGAGACGATGACGGTGCCGTTGCTCGGTGACGAGTGGCGGAGTGTTTCCGCGATGGTGGTTCTGATTCTGGTGCTGATGTTCCGTCCGATGGGCATCCTCGGTAAGCAAGTGGGGAGGGCGGCATGAGCGCGGTGGAGTCTTCCGTGAAGGATGTGGCGTCCGCGGCGAGCAGGCTGCGTCGTACCGCCTGGTATCAGCAGCCTCGTTTCACGCGGCTGTGGGCGATGCTGGCGCTGGGTGTGCTGCTGGCGTTGGTGACGGGTGAGCAGGGCACGACCCGGGACATCTTCTTCTCGATCGAGGGGTCGTTGCTCGGGGCGAACCTGTGGGTGTGCCTGGCGTTGACGGTGGGCGTGTGGGCGTTGCGGGAGTTCGCGGCGTCGCCGATCAAGGGTGTGCTGGGGCTGGCGAAGTCGGCTGTGGCGGGTCCTGGTGGTGCGGTGCGTGACCGTGTGCAGGGTGATGCGCGGTTGCGTTGGGGTCTGATCGGGCTGGCGTTGGTGCTGGCGCTGGTGGTGCCGTCGATGCTGCCGCGGATGTGGCAGACGGTGCTGGTGGATCAGATCGCGATTTTCGCGCTGCTGGCGATCGGTCTGAATGTGGTGATCGGCTGGGCCGGTCTGCTGGATCTGGGGTTCTTTGCGTTCTTCGCGGTGGGTGCGTATTCGACGGCGTTCTGGACGGGGCGTCTGCCGATTGAGCCGCCGGTGGAGCTGAATCCTTTCTGGGTGATTCCGATCGCGGTGGTGACGTGTCTGATTACGGGTGTGCTGCTGGGTGCGCCGACGCTGCGGTTGCGTGGTGACTATCTGGCGATCGTGACGCTGGGCTTCCACGAGATTATTTATCTGGTGGCGAAGAACGCGGATGGTCTGACGGGTGGTCCGCAGGGTGCTCGGTTGATTCCGGACTTCTCGTTCGATTTCGCCGGTATCTCTTACAAGTGGTCGATCGATCCGCTGCCGTACTGGTATCTGCTGGTGTTCTTCATCGTGCTGGTGATCGTGCTGTTCTCGCGGCTGGAGCACTCCCGGGTGGGCCGGGCGTGGACGGCGATTCGTGAGGACGAGATCGCGGCGGCGGCGAATGGTGTGGACACGGTGCGGTTCAAGCTGATGGCGTTCGCCATCGGTGCTTCGACGTCGGGTGTGGCCGGGGTGATCTTCACCAGTAAGTACGGTTACATCAATCCCGAGGTGTTCCCGCTGCTCCAGTCGATTCTGATCCTGGCGTATGTGATCTTCGGCGGGATGGGTTCGATTCCGGGTGTGCTGCTGGGTGCTGCCGCGCTGGTGTGGCTGCCGGAGGCGCTGAAGGACTATGTGGATCCGTCGGACCGGTATCTGTACCTGGGTGCGCTGCTTGTGATCATGATGATTTACCGGCCTCAGGGCATCTGGCCTTCGCGTCGTCGTCAGCGTGAGCTGAAGATGGCGGAGGAGGGCCTCGGTGACGCGGACGCGATGTCCGAGCCGGCGGGAGGCAAGGCCTGATGAGCACTGAAGTGACGAGTGCGGTTGCCGATGACCTGGTGCTCCAGGTGACGGATGTGACGCTGCGGTTCGGCGGGTTGACGGTTCTCGACAAGGTGAACATGTCGATGCGCCGGGGCGAGGTGCTCGCGGTGATCGGTCCGAACGGTGCGGGGAAGACGTCGTTCTTCAACTCGCTGACGGGTGCGTACACGCCTCAGGAGGGGAAGATCGCGTTCCTGCCGAAGGGCGGGGGCGAGAGGTCGCTGCTGGGCAGCAAGCCGCATCTGGTGAACCGGGCGGGTGTGGCGCGGACGTTCCAGAACATCCGTCTGTTCTCGGCGTTGACGGCGCTGGAGAACGTGAAGATCGCGGCGGAGACCCGGCTGAAGGCGGGCCCGGTGTCGATCATGCTGGGGCTTCCGAGTGCGCGGCGGGCGGAGCGGGAGAGCGACGAGCGCGCTCACCGGCTGCTGAAGTTCGTGGGTCTGGAGGACAAGCTGAACGAGATCGCCGGGAGCCTGAGCTACGGCGATCAGCGGAGCCTGGAGATCGCCCGGGCGCTGGCGACGGAGCCGCAGGTGCTGCTGCTGGACGAGCCGGCGGCGGGGACGAACCCGACGGAGAAGCTGGAGCTGGAGCAGCTGATCCGGCGGATCAACGCGGAGCTGGGCGTGAGCGTGCTGCTGATCGAGCACGACATGCGTCTGGTGATGTCGGTCGCGGACCGGGTGATGGTGCTGAACTTCGGCAAGAAGATCGCCGAGGGTACGCCGAGTGAGGTGCAGCAGCATCCGGCGGTGATCGAGGCGTACCTGGGTACGTCGGCGGAGGACGCGGAGGCGGTGCGCCACGCGGTCGAGGAGGCGGCGGAGGCGTCCGCCGAGCCGGTGGCCGAGGAGGGGTCCCGTACGGAGGAGTCCGGCGCGGCCGGCTCCGAGGTGGACGGCTCCGAGGTGGACGCTGCGGCCGCGGGTGACGCCTCGGCCGAGGCGGACGCGGGTGCTGACGTCGTCGACGGGGACGCGGAGGCCGGTGCGGCTGACGGCGATGCGGCCGGTGCCGCCGCGGACGCCGACGGTTCGACTGACTCCGACGAGGCCGGCGCCGACGCGGACGCGGACGACGCGGACACGGACGGCGCCGACGCGGACGACGCAGGCACGGACGGCCCGGACACGGACGACGCGGACGCGGACGGCCCGGGGCCGGATGGCGCCGACTCGGCCGGCGCCGGTTCGGACGAGTCGTCCCGTACGGCCGGTGCCGACGCGGACGCCGACGGCGCCGCGGATGCCGACGGCGGGGCGGACGGGGTCAAGGGGTCGGGCGGCGCGGGCCGTGCGGCGCGGAGTGACGAGGAGAGCGGCCAGTGAGCACGACGGCACAGCTGCGGAAGGACTCCGGCGACGCCGGTACCCCGGACGCCCCGCTGCTCGAACTGCGGGGTATGCGGGTGTTCTACGGTGCCATCGAGGCGCTGAAGGGCATCGACCTGACGGTCGGCAAGGGTGAGATCGTCGCCCTGCTGGGCGGTAACGGCGCGGGCAAGACGACGACGCTGCGCACGGTGTCCGGGATGCTGCAGCCGCGGCACGGCGAGGTGCTGCTGCGGGGCGAGCGGATCGACGGCATCAAGTCGCACGAGCTGGTCCGGTTCGGCATCGGGCATGTGCCGGAGGGCCGGCGGGTCTTCGCGACGATGACGGTGCTGGAGAACCTGGAGATGGGGGCCTACAAGTTCTCGTCCGTGGACTCCGGCGACCTGGACCGGGTGTTCACGCTGTTCCCGCGGCTCGCGGAGCGGCGTTCGCAGCAGGCGGGCACGCTGTCGGGCGGTGAGCAGCAGATGCTGGCGATCGGGCGTGCGCTGATGGGCCGGCCGGAGCTGCTGCTGCTGGACGAGCCGTCGATGGGTCTGGCGCCGCTGATCGTGCAGCAGATCTTCGAGATCATCAAGGAGATCAACGACCAGGGCACGACGGTGCTGCTGGTGGAGCAGAACGCCACGCAGGCGCTGGCGCTGGCGAACCGGGGCTATGTGCTGGAGACCGGTTCCGTGGCGATGTCCGGTCCGGCGGGTGAGCTCCTGGCGGACGGGCGGATCCGGGCGGCGTACCTCGGTGAGGGTGCGGCCTGATCCGTAGGCGCGGGGCCGTGAGGGCGCCGGGTCCCCGTGGTGGGGGCCCGGCGCTCTCGTGTGTCAGGAGGTGGCGGGGAGGAGGGCGGCGTCGGCGGGGCCGGCGTCGCGGAGCATGCAGGTGAGGCGTGCGGTGCAGACCCGCTTGTCGTGTTCGTCGGTGATGACGATGTCGTAGGTGGCGGTGGAGCGGCCGCGGTGGACGGGGGTGGCGGTGCCGGTGATGAGGCCGGAGCGTACGCCGCGGTGGTGGGTGCAGTTGAGGTCGACGCCGACGGCGATCTTCTTGGAGCCGCCGTGGAGCATGGCGCCGACGGAGCCGAGGGTTTCGGCGAGGACGGCGGAGGCGCCGCCGTGGAGGAGGCCGTAGGGCTGGGTGTTGCCTTCGACGGGGAGGGTGCCGACGACGCGGTCGGCGGAGGCTTCGAGGATTTGCAGGCCCATGCGGTTGCCGAGGTGGCCGGCGGAGAAGAGGGCGGGCAGGTCGACGCCGAGCGCGGCGTACTCGTCGATGACCTCTTGCGGGAACTTGGTGGGGGTCTGCTCGCCCATGGGGCCGGAACTCCGTTCGTCGTCGTACGGCTGTCCTGCTGGTGCCGGTGGTGGCGCCGGTGCTGCTGCTGAGCGAACGCTCAGTCGGCCGGTGATTGTTCCAGACGGACGATGACGGACTTGCTGGCGGGGGTGTTGCTGATGTCGGCGGTGGCGTCGAGGGGGACCAGGACGTTGGTCTCGGGGTAGTAGGCGGCGGCGCAGCCGCGGGCGGTGGGGTAGTGGACGACGCGGAAGCGGGGGGCGCGGCGTTCGACGCCGTCGGTCCATTCGCTGACGAGGTCGGCGTACGAGCCGTCGGCGAGTCCGTGTTCGCGGGCGTCGTCGGGGTGGACGAGGACGACGCGGCGGCCGCCCTTGATGCCGCGGTAGCGGTCGTCGAGGCCGTAGACGGTGGTGTTGTACTGGTCGTGGGAGCGGAGGGTCTGCAGGAGGAGGCGGCCCTCGGGGACCTTGGGGTATTCGACGGGGGCGGCGGTGAAGTTGGCTTTGCCGGTGGCGGTGGGGAAGCGCCGTTCGTCGCGGGGGGCGTGGGGGAGGGCGAAGCCGCCGGGGTTGGCGGCGAGGCGGGCGTTGAAGTCCTCGAAGCCGGGTACTACGCGCGCGATGCGGTCGCGGATGGTGGCGTAGTCGTTCTCGAACCGCTCCCACGGGGTGGTGGAGGCGGGTCCGAGGACGGCGCGGGCCATGCGGGCGACGATGGCGGGTTCGGACAGCAGGTGGGGGCTCGCGGGCGGCAGGTTGCCGCGGGAGGCGTGGACGAGGCCCATGGAGTCCTCGACGGTGACGAACTGGCGGCCGGAGGCCTGGATGTCGCGGTCGGTGCGGCCGAGGGTGGGGAGGATCAGCGCGCGGGTGCCGGTGACGACGTGGGAGCGGTTGAGTTTGGTGGAGACGTGGACGGTGAGGCGGGCGCGGCGCATGGCGGCTTCGGTGACGTGGGTGTCGGGGGTGGCGGCGACGAAGTTGCCGCCCATGGCGAAGAAGACCTTCGCCGTGCCGTCGCGCAGGGCCTGGATGGAGCGGACCACGTCGTAGCCGTGGTGGCGGGGGGAGGTGATCCCGAATTCCTTGTCGAGGGCGTCGAGGAACGCGTCGGAGGGGCGTTCGAAGATGCCCATGGTGCGGTCGCCCTGGACGTTGGAGTGGCCGCGTACGGGGCAGACGCCGGCGCCGGGGCGGCCGATGGCGCCGCGCAGCAGGAGCAGGTTGACGACCTCGCGGATGGTGGGCACGGAGTGCTTGTGCTGGGTGAGGCCCATGGCCCAGCAGACGATGGTGCGGCGTGAGGCGAGGATCATGCGCAGGGCGCGTTCGATGGCGTCGCGGGTGAGGCCGGTCGCGGTGAGGGTCTCGTCCCAGTCGGCGGCGCGGGCGGCGGCGGCGAACTCCTCGAAGCCGTGGGTGTGGGCGCGTACGAATTCCTCGTCGACGGCGCCTTCGGTGTCCAGGATCAGCTTGTTGAGGAGGCGGAAGAGGGCCTGGTCGCCGCCGATGCGGATCTGGAGGAACAGGTCGGTGAGGGCGGCGCCCTTCAGCAGGCCCTTGGGGGTCTGCGGGTTCTTGAACCGTTCCAGTCCGGCTTCGGGCAGCGGGTTGACGGAGATGATGCGGGCGCCCGCGGCCTTGGCCTTCTCCAGCGCGCTGAGCATGCGGGGGTGGTTGGTGCCGGGGTTCTGTCCGGCGACGATGATCAGGTCGGCCTGGTGGAGGTCGTCGAGGGAGACGCTGCCCTTGCCGACGCCGAGGGTTTCGGTGAGGGCGGAGCCGGACGACTCGTGGCACATGTTGGAGCAGTCGGGCAGGTTGTTCGTGCCGTACTCGCGGGCGAACAGCTGCAGCAGGAACGCCGCCTCGTTGCTGGTGCGGCCGGAGGTGTAGAACAGCGCCTCGTCGGGGGAGCCGAGCGCGGTGAGCTCCTCGGCGATGATCGCGAAGGCCCGGTCCCAGGTGATCGGCTCGTACCGGTCGCCGCCCTCGGGCAGGTACACGGGGTGGGTGATGCGGCCCTGCTGGCCGAGCCAGTAGCCGCTGCGGCCGGCGAGGTCGGACAGCGGGTGGGCGGCGAAGAACTCGGGGGTGACGCGGCGCAGCGTGGCCTCTTCGGCGACGGCTTTGGCGCCGTTCTCGCAGAATTCGGCGAGGTGCCGCTTGTCGCCTTCGGGCCAGGCGCAGCCGGGGCAGTCGAAGCCGTCCTTCTGGTTGACCTTGAGGAGGGTGCGGGCGGTGCGGGCCACGCCCATCTGGGTGTGGGAGGCGCGCAGGCCGTGGACGACGCCGGGCAGGCCGGCGGCCGAGTGCTGGGCGGGCGACACCTGGGGGGCGTCCTGGACGGGGTCCCCCGCGGGCGGTTTGCTGGCCATGGCGCACTCCCTCGTCTCGCCGTACGTGTGTCCACGTGTCTCCCACGATCCTGTCATGAGGGGGTGGCGGGGTGTGAGGGCCGTCCGGCGTTGTCAGTGCGGCGTGGCAGGATCGTGTACGTGGCTGAGACAGCATCGAAGAAGACCGCACAAGACCGTCCGCGCCTGCTCCTCATGGACGGGCACTCCCTGGCGTACCGGGCGTTCTTCGCGCTGCCCGCGGAGAATTTCACGACATCGAGCGGGCAGACGACCAACGCCGTGTACGGCTTCGCGTCGATGCTGGCGAATACGCTGCGCGACGAGGCGCCCACGCATTTCGCGGTGGCGTTCGACGTGTCCCGCAAGACATGGCGTTCCCAGGACTTCCCCGAGTACAAGGCGAACCGTTCGGCGACGCCGGACGAGTTCAAGGGGCAGGTGGAGCTGATCGGCGAGCTGCTGGACACGATGAACGCGGTCCGGTTCGCCGTGGAGGGGTTCGAGGCGGACGACATCATCGCGACGCTGGCCACGCAGGCGGAGGCGGCCGGCTTCGAGGTGCTGATCGTCACCGGTGACCGGGACTCGTTCCAGCTGGTGTCGGACCACGTGACGGTGCTGTATCCGACGAAGGGCGTCTCGGAGCTGACCCGGTTCACGCCGGAGAAGGTGCGGGAGAAGTACGGGCTGTCGCCGAGCCAGTACCCGGACTTCGCGGCGCTGCGCGGCGACCCGTCGGACAATCTGCCGGGCATCCCCGGTGTGGGTGAGAAGACCGCCACGAAGTGGATCAACCAGTTCGGTTCGTTCCAGGAGCTGGTGGAGCGGGCCGACGAGGTGAAGGGCAAGGTCGGGCAGGCGCTGCGCGACCACTTGGAGTCGGTGAAGATGAACCGGCACCTGACGGAGCTGGTGCGGGACGTCGAGCTGCCGAAGGCGGTCGCGGACCTGGAGCGCGCCCCGTACGACCGGGCGGCGCTGAAGGGCTTCCTGGAGGTGCTGGAGATCCGCAACCCGAGCCTGCGGGAGCGGCTGCTCGCCGTGGACCCGGGCGCGGCGGAGGAGGAGGCGCCCGCCCCGGCCGCCGGGGTGGAGCTGGACGGCGCGGTGCTGGGCTCGGGCGAGCTGGCGCCGTGGCTGGAGCGGCACGGGGCCGGGCCGCTGGGCCTGGCGACGGTGGACTCCTGGGGGCTCGGTGTCGGCAGTGTCGCCGAGGTGGCCCTGGCGGCGGCGGACGGCGCGGCGTGCTGGTTCGACCCGTCGCGGCTGGACGAGGCCGACGAGCGGGCGTTCGCCGCGTGGATCGCGGACCCGTCCCGCCCGAAGGTCCTGCACAACGCGAAGGCCGCCATGCGGGTCTTCCCCGAGCACGGCTGGAGCGTCGCCGGGGTCACGATGGACACGGCGCTCGCCGCGTACCTGGTGAAGCCGGGCCGCCGCTCCTTCGCGCTGGACGCCCTCGCCGTCGAGTACCTGGGGCGTGAGCTGGCGCCGCCGTCGGCCGCCGACGGGCAGCTGGCGTTCGGCGCGGACGACACGGCGGAGGCCGACGCGCTGATGACGCAGGCCCGCGCGGTCCTCGACCTGGGCGAGGCGTTCACGGCGCGCCTGGAGGAGGTCGGCGCGACGCGGCTGCTGCACGAGGTGGAGCTGCCCACGTCGGAGCTGCTGGCCCGGATGGAGCGGCACGGCATCGCCGCGAACCGTCCGCACCTGGAGGCGATGGAGCAGCAGTTCGCCGGCGCGGTCCAGCAGGCGGTGAAGGAGGCGCACGCCTCGGTCGGCCACGAGTTCAACCTGGGGTCGCCCAAGCAGCTCCAGGAGGTCCTGTTCGGCGAGCTGAACCTGCCGAAGACCAAGAAGACCAAGACCGGCTACACGACGGACGCGGACGCGCTGGCCTGGCTGGCCGCGCAGACCGAGCACGAGCTGCCCGTGATCATGCTGCGCCACCGGGAGCAGGCCAAGCTCCGCGTCACGGTGGAGGGCCTGATCAAGACGGTCGCCGCGGACGGCCGGATCCACACGACGTTCAACCAGACGGTCGCCGCGACCGGCCGCCTGTCGTCCACGGACCCGAACCTGCAGAACATCCCGGTCCGCACGGACGAGGGCCGCGCCATCCGCCGGGGCTTCGTCGTCGGTGAGGGCTTCGACGCCCTGATGACCGCCGACTACAGCCAGATCGAGCTGCGCGTCATGGCGCACCTGTCGGAGGACGAGGGCCTCATCGAGGCGTTCACCTCCGGTGAGGACCTGCACACGACGGTCGCCTCGCAGGTGTTCGGCGTGGACAAGTCGGCGGTCGACGCCGAGATGCGCCGCAAGATCAAGGCCATGTCGTACGGGCTGGCGTACGGGCTGTCCGCGTTCGGCCTGTCGCAGCAGCTGAACATCGAGGCCGCCGAGGCGCGCGCCCTGATGGACACGTACTTCGAGCGCTTCGGCGGGGTGCGGGACTATCTGCGCCGCGTCGTGGACGAGGCCCGCGCGACCGGGTACACGGAGACGATGCTCGGCCGCCGCCGCTATCTGCCGGACCTGAACAGCGACAACCGGCAGCGGCGCGAGATGGCCGAGCGGATGGCGCTGAACGCCCCGATCCAGGGCACGGCCGCCGACATCGTGAAGGTCGCCATGCTCAAGGTCGACCGCGCGCTCACCGAGGCCAGGCTGACCTCGCGGATGCTGCTCCAGGTCCACGACGAAATCGTGCTGGAGCTGGCGCCGGGCGAGCGGGAGCGGGTCGAGGAGATCGTCCGCCGCGAGATGGCGTCGGCGGTCGAGCTGCGGGCACCGCTGGACGTGTCCGTGGGCGTCGGCCCCGACTGGGAGTCCGCCGCGCACTGACGCATCGGCCGCCCGGAGGCCGGGCCCGGCCTTTGGTGGGGCCTGGGCCGGGCCTTTGGTGGGCCCGGCGGGGGAGCGGTGCGGGGTGCCGCTCTCAGGGGCGGCAACGCGCCGGGCGGGCCGCACCGCCTCCGGGGTGCCGGGGCGCATGCCGCACCGTACGGGCCGGGGGCGCCCCACAGGAGGCGCGCCGGGCCGCTCCGCATCGGCGCCTCGCGGGCCCGCACCGCACCGGCGCCCCCCGGCCCGCACCGCACCCGCGCGCACGGTCCAAGCGCCCGGCGCTCAGCCTTGGGGCGCCGTGACCGACCGGAGCCGCATCCCCGCCCCGTACAGGAAGATCCCCATCGCCAGCCCGGCCCCGGCGCCGAAGCACGCGGTCGGGATGATGTCCAGGGGCGTCTCGATCCGCCCCCAGTACGCGGAGAAGCGCGCGCACCGGTGCGCGACCCCCACCGCCACGCACCCCGCGAGCAGCCCCCCGGCCAGCCACCGCCCGCGCCGCGTCAGCCCCGGCCGCACCGCGTCGACCGCGCCCGCCGCCTCGGCCCGGTCCGCGGGCACCCGGCGCAGCGCCCCGTACCCGAACCACACGAGGACGGCCAGCGCCAGCGCGGACCCGCCGTACTGGGCGTACAGGTACAGCGGGAAGCCCGCCACGAGGTCGCCCAGCACCGGCAGCACCCGTACGCCCCACCGGTCGGCGTGCGTGAACAGGTCCCACACGACATGGGTCGCCGCCCCGACGACCGCCGACAGGTAGAACCACACCGCCAGCGCCCACGGGCGGCGCTCGCGCCACGGCCGGCCCCGCAGCACCGTGTACACCCGGCCACGCCACCGCCCCGGCAGCAGCGCCACCAGCGGCTCACGGACCATCAGCCACAACGCCGTCAGCAGCGCGGTCACCAGCGGGTCCACGGCCAGCACCCCGAGCGGGCTGTGCGTCACATTCCCGAACGTCATGGCTCCCGGCACGACACTGTCCGCGAAGTACGTCATATCGGGCGACATCGACCCCATGACCAGTGCCGAGGCGACGAGCGGGCCGCGCGCGGCGCCGGACCGGCGTATCCCCGGCAGCACGGCGGCGGCATGGCTGAGCGTGAACGGCATGAGTGACGGCCCCCCGGTACATATGCTCCCAAACATGAACCCGGTCAGTATCAGTCATCGTCCGATCGATATGTGACACCGTCAGGTCCGAGAGCGCCGCAAGGACGACCGGTGACGAAACCGTGAAAAGCGGTCACCGCGCGGTGTGGTGAGGTCCCGAGTTGACGTAGGGTCGCCTGTGCCGCGCACCGGGGCGCGCGGCAGAGGTCATCGGCGCCGACGGGCGCCACCGGGGAGGGACATACGCATGGCAGCGCATATCCGCCATCGACTGCGCAAGGGCGCCACCACGACCGCGGTCGCCGCAGCGGCCGTGGCCGCGCTCTCGGCATCACAGGCACCGGGCGCCACCCCCGCCACCGCCGGCGGCCAGCCGGCCGGTGACGCGACACCGCCCACCGCGGGCACCACCGCGACCGGCGACTCGCCCTACTACACCGACCTGCCGCCGCTGAACACCCCGAACCCCGTGGGGCCCGGCGACGGACCGGTCGTGACCGGCCCCGCCGAAGCGGGCATCCCGGCCACCGTGCTCGCCGCGTACAAGAAGGCCGAGCAGCACGTCAGGACGATCCGGCCGAACTGCAACCTGCCGTGGCAACTCCTCGCCGGCATCGGCAAGGTGGAGTCCGGCCAGGCCCGCGGCGGCCGCGTCGACGCCGACGGCACCACCCTGTCGCCCATCCTGGGCCCCGTCCTCAACGGCAACGGCTTCGCCAACATCAGCGACACCGACGACGGCGCCTACGACGGCGACAGCCGCTACGACCGCGCCGTCGGCCCCATGCAGTTCATCCCGTCCACCTGGGCCACCTGGGGCCAGGACGCCAACGGCGACGGCCGCAAGGACCCCAACAACATCTACGACGCCGCCCAGGCCGCGGGCATGTACCTGTGCGCCAACAACCGCGACCTGGCCGTCAAGGCCGACCTGGACCGGGCGATCCTCAGCTACAACCAGTCCCGCGAGTACCTGCGCACGGTCCTGTCCTGGTTCGAGTTCTACAAGCGCGGCACCCACCAGGTCCCGGACGGCACCGGCGTGCAGCCCGTCGACCGCAGCGACTCGCGCACCCCGGGCCGCCCCGGCTACACCCCGCTCCCGACGGTCGTCCCGTCGCCCTCGACCACGCCGTCCACCGGCTCCAAGCCGGGTACGGGCACGGGCACGACCCCCGCGCCGCAGCCGGGCACGACCACCCCGCCGCCCAGGCCGGCCCCGGTCGAGACGGTCCCGGCGCGGCCCACGCCCCCGCCGACCACCCCGACCCCCAGCCCGACCCCGACGCCCACGCCCGCGACGCCCGCCGAGCGCGTCAACCGCATCGTGGACGCCGGCACCGGCACGCTCACCGCCCCCGCCGGCACCGAGTTCACGGGCCGCCCGTCCGTCGTCGCCCGCGACGCCTGGAACAACGCGGTCGCCCAGGCGCCGGTCCGGTTCGAGATCACCGGCGACACCGACGCCCGCTTCGCCGACGGCACCACCGCGGTCACCGTCACCGCCGGCAGCGACGGCACCGCCACCGCCCCCGCCCTGCGGGCCGGCGAGAAGACCGGCCAGTTCACCGTCCGCGCCACCGTGCCCCAGCGCCCGACCGTCGCCGCCGTCGCCTTCACCGCGACCGTCACCACCGGCGCCGCCGACACGCTCACCCGGACCGGCGACACGGCGCTGACGGCCACGGCGGAGGGCGAGTTCACGCAGCGGCTCACCGTGAAGGCCACCCGCAAGGGCGCCGCCGTCTCCGGCACCACCCTGACCGCCACCATGGTCACGACCGCCGCCGACGGCACCCACGCGCCCAGCGACAAGGGCCCGTACTTCAAGGACGCCGACGGCAACCCGCTCCGCACGCTCACCGGCCTGACGACCGACGCGAACGGCGTCCTGCAACTGCCGGCGATGTACGCGGACGGCCAGACCGGCACGTTCCAGCTGCGCCTCACCGCGAAGGGCGGCGCGACCCTCATCGTCGAACTGAAGGTCACCGCCCCGGCCTGACCCGCCCAGCACCCCGACGGCCCGCCCCTCGCACACGACGAGGAAGGCGGGCCGTCGCCGTACGACCACCACGGCGAGCCCCCGCCACAAGAGCCCCGCAGCGGATCCCCGCCGCTGAACACGGCGGGCAGCCCCGGGCAACCCGGCAGCAGAGCCGAGAAACACCGCAGCCCCGCGCCCGCCGGGCAGGCCGCCGCCCCCCCGCCCGCCGGGGCAGCGCCTCAGCGCCGCGGGTTCGTACGCCGTGTCGCCGTGGCCGCCGACGGGTCCTCCGGCCAGGGGTGCTTCGGGTACCGGCCGCGCAGCTCCGCCCGCACCGCCCGGTAGCCGTCCCGCCAGAACGACTCCAGGTCCGCCGTGACCGCGGCGGGCCGCCCCGCGGGCGACAGCAGATGCACCAGTACGGGCACCCCCGCCACCCGCGGTGTGCTCGCCAGCCCGAACATCTCCTGCAGCTTCACCGCGAGCACCGGCTGATCGCCCCCGTACTCGACGCGGACCCGCGAGCCGCTCGGCACCTCGATCCGCTCCGGCGCCAGCTCGTCCAGCCGTGCCGCCTCACCGCCCGCCCACGGCAGCAGCCGCCGCAGCGCCTCGCCGGCGTCGATCCGCGCGAGCCCGGCCCGCCGCCGCGCCGCCGACAGCTCCGGCTCCAGCCACTCCCCGGCCCGCTCCACCAGCGCCTCGTCCGACACGTCCGGCCACGGCGCCCCCACCACCCGGTGCACGAACGCCAGCCGCTCCCGCAGCCGCACCGCGTCCGGCGACCAGCGCAGCAGCCCGACGCCCTCCCGCCGCAGCCCCTCCAGCAGCGCCTCCCGCACGAGCGCGGGCACGGCGTCCGCGAGCGGCCGTACGGCCAGGTCGACCGCGCCCAGCCGCTCCACGGACCGCGCCACGACGTCACCGTCCCGCCACCGCACCTCGTCACCGGCCACCAGCAGATGCCCGGCGGCGAGCCGCGCGGTGTCCTCGTCGCACACGGCGGCGAGCCGCACGCGGGCCGACGCGGAATGCGCGGGCCGGTCGGCCACGGCCACCGCCAGCCACGGAGCCGACCGCAGCCCCGACTCCGGGCCCACCTCGGCCCCGGTCCCCGACACCATCAGGAAGGAGCCGCCACCCCGCGCCCGGGCCACCCGCTCCGGAAACGCCAGAGCGACCACCACCCCGGCGGCCACGTCGTCCGACACGCCCCCGGCACCACCGGAGGCACCGACCGCCCCCGTGATCTGCCGCTCCAGGCGCCCCGCCTCCCGACGCCACCGCGCCCCGTACGCGTCGCCGCCCCGCCGCGCGGCCCGCCACGCGCCGGCCACGTCGTCCCCGTACGCGCGGGGCGGCTCCTCGCCCAGCAGCGCCACCAGCTCCGCGGCGCGCCGCGCGCCCACCAGCGGCGCACCGTCCAGCAGCGCCCGCGCCAGCCGGGGGTGCAGGCCCAGCCGCGCCATCCGGACGCCCCGCCGCGTCACCCGCCCGGCGGCACCGCCGCCACCGGTGCCCCGCGCCTCCACCGCGCCGATCGCCTCCAGCACGGACCGCGCCGCCGCCATCGCACCCGCCGGCGGAGCGTCCAGCAGCGCCAGGCCGGAGGCGTCCGGGTCGCCCCACGCCGCGGCCTGCAAGGCGAACCCCGTCAGGTCCGCCACCTGGATCTCCGGCGCCGGGAACGCCGGCAGCCGCCCGTCCTCCGCCTCCGACCAGCAGCGGTACACCGCGCCCGGCGCCTCACGGCCCGCGCGCCCCGCCCGCTGCCGCGCCGACGCCCGCGACGCCCGTACCGTCGCCAGAGCGCTCAGCCCTCGGGCGTGGTCCACGCGCGGCTCCCGCGCCAGGCCCGAGTCGACCACGACCCGCACCCCCGGCACCGTCAGCGACGACTCGGCCACCGCCGTCGCCAGCACGACCCGCCGCCCGCGCCCCGGCGACAGCACCGCCTCCTGCACGGCGGCGGGCGCCCGGCCGTGCACCTGGAGCACCTCCACCCCGCGCAGGTCCGCGAGCATCCCCGCCACCCGGGCGATCTCGCCCACACCCGGCAGGAAGCACAGCACGTCACCGTCGCGCTCGGCCAGCGCCCGCCGCACCACCGCCGCGACATGCGCCAGCAGCGCCGGGTCCACGAACATCCCGTGCGCCGGCCGCACCGGCCCGCCCGGCGGCGCCCACACGACCTCGACGGGATACGCGGTGCCCGCGGCCTCCACGACCGGCGCGCCGCCCAGCAGCCGCGCCCACCCCTCGGCGTCCGTCGTCGCCGACGCGGCCAGCAGCCGCAGCTCCGGCCGCAGCGCCGCCCGTACGTCGAGCAGGAACGCCGCCACGGTGTCCGCGTCCAGATGCCGCTCGTGGCACTCGTCCAGCACCACCACGTCCACCCCGGCGAGCTCCTGGTCCCGCTGGAGCCGCTGCAGCAGCACCCCGGTCGTCACCACCTCGACGACCGTCTCCCGCGACACGACCCGCTCGCCGCGCACCGTGAACCCGACCCGGCCGCCCACCTCCTCGCCCAGCAGCCACGCCATCCGCCGCGCGGCTCCCCGCGCCGCGATCCGCCGGGGCTCGGCCACCACGACCCGCGCGCCCCGCTCCGCCAGCGCCAGCGGCACGAGCGTCGTCTTGCCGGTACCGGGCGGCGCGCACAGCACCGCCGCCCCGTGCCCGTCCAGTGCCCGCCGCAGCTCCGGCAGGGCGTGCCGTACGGGAAGCCGCTCCCGCTCCTCCTCGCGGATCACCCGGTCACGCGCCCCGCTCGCCCCGGCCGCCGCGCCCGCCGGAAGCGTCCTGCCCGCCGGCGCCGGCCGCCTCGTCCCGCTCGCACACGAAGATCGCCGTGCCGGGGAGGAGGTTGCCGCGCAGCGGGGACCAGCCGCCCCACTCCTGGCTGTTCCACGCCGGCCACTCCGGCTCCACCAGGTCCACCAGCCGGAACCCGCCCGCGACCACGTCCCGCACCCGGTCGCCGAGCGTCCGGTGGTGCTCCACGTACACCGCGCGCCCCTGCTCGTCCTGCTCCACGTACGGCGTGCGGTCGAAGTACGAGGCGGCCACCGTCAGCCCCTCCGGCCCGGGCTCGTCGGGGAACGCCCAGCGGATCGGGTGCGTCACCGAGAACACCCACCGGCCGCCCGGCCGCAGCACCCGCCGCACCTCCCGGAACACCCGCACCGGATCGGCGACGAACGGCACCGCCCCGTACGCCGAGCACGCCAGGTCGAAGGACCCGTCCCGGAACGGCAGCGCCCCCGCGTCCGCCTGCACCAGCGCCAGGCCGTCCGCGCCGATGCGCAACGCGTGCTGGAGCTGCCGGTGCGACAGGTCCAGCGCCACCGGCCGGGCGCCCTCGGCCGCCAGCCAGCGCGAGCACTGCGCCGCGCCCGCGCCGATCTCCAGCACGTCCAGGCCGCTCAGCGAACCGGCCGGGCCCAGCAGCCGGGCCTCCGCCTCGTCCAGTCCCTCGGGGCCCCACACGAACCGGTCGTCGCCGAGGAAACCGCCGTGCTCGCTCTGGTACTCGTCGGCGTTCCGGTCCCACCAGCCGCGGCTGGCCCGGCTGCTCTCCGCGTCGCCCGCGTCACGGCGGGTGGCCTCGGGCTCGTAGTCTTGGATCATCTCGTCCGTCGTTGTAGTTTGCGCACTGCGCGCGCTCCGGGCGCCGCGGAAGCGACTGCCCGCGCGCCACGGCGCGCATGGCGTGCGCCCCGGCGTGTCACCGGCGCTTTACGGCCAGGACGGCCTGCGCCAAGCTTAGTTGTGCCGGGTATGCGGGATTCCGCCCCGGGTGGGCGCCTTCGCGCATTGACCATGCCCCCCGGCGCCCGTATGCTAAAGGTTGCGCTGCGGGCCTGCGCGCCTCAGACGGAGCAGGCCGCGCTCGCATCTGTTGTATGTCCCCTCGGTTGTCGAGGCGCCATCCGGTCATCCGGTGAGGCGCTTCCTTGGCTGTCCGGCTTCTGCAGCTGCGATACGGGCTCTCGGCGTAGCAGTACCTACGACTTCAATGTCCGTACCGGAGCCCTTTCCCACATGACGAGCAGCACCGAGACCACCGCCACCACCCCGCAGGTTGCGGTCAACGACATCGGTAACGAGGAAGCCTTCCTCGCAGCGATCGACGAGACGATCAAGTACTTCAACGACGGCGACATCGTCGACGGCGTCATCGTGAAGGTCGACCGGGACGAGGTCCTGCTCGACATCGGTTACAAGACCGAAGGTGTCATCCCGAGCCGCGAGCTCTCGATCAAGCACGACGTCGACCCGAACGAGGTCGTCAAGGTCGGCGACGAGATCGAGGCCCTGGTCCTTCAGAAGGAGGACAAGGAAGGCCGCCTGATCCTCTCGAAGAAGCGCGCCCAGTACGAGCGTGCCTGGGGCACCATCGAGAAGATCAAGGAAGAGGACGGCATCGTCACCGGCACCGTCATCGAGGTCGTCAAGGGTGGTCTCATCCTCGACATCGGCCTCCGTGGCTTCCTGCCGGCCTCCCTCGTCGAGATGCGCCGTGTCCGCGACCTCCAGCCGTACGTCGGCAAGGAGCTCGAGGCCAAGATCATCGAGCTGGACAAGAACCGCAACAACGTGGTCCTGTCCCGCCGTGCCTGGCTGGAGCAGACCCAGTCCGAGGTCCGCCAGACGTTCCTCACGACCCTCCAGAAGGGTCAGGTCCGCTCCGGCGTCGTCTCCTCGATCGTCAACTTCGGTGCCTTCGTGGACCTGGGTGGCGTCGACGGTCTGGTCCACGTCTCCGAGCTGTCCTGGAAGCACATCGACCACCCGTCCGAGGTCGTCGAGGTCGGCCAGGAGGTCACGGTCGAGGTCCTGGACGTCGACATGGACCGCGAGCGCGTCTCCCTGTCGCTGAAGGCGACGCAGGAGGACCCGTGGCAGCAGTTCGCCCGCACGCACCAGATCGGCCAGGTCGTCCCGGGTAAGGTCACGAAGCTGGTTCCGTTCGGCGCGTTCGTCCGCGTGGACGAGGGCATCGAGGGTCTGGTCCACATCTCCGAGCTGGCCGAGCGCCACGTGGAGATCCCGGAGCAGGTCGTCCAGGTCAACGACGAGATCTTCGTCAAGGTCATCGACATCGACCTCGAGCGCCGCCGCATCAGCCTCTCGCTGAAGCAGGCCAACGAGTCCTTCGGTGCCGACCCGGCGTCGGTCGAGTTCGACCCGACCCTGTACGGCATGGCCGCGTCCTACGACGACCAGGGCAACTACATCTACCCCGAGGGCTTCGACCCGGAGACCAACGACTGGCTGCCGGGCTACGAGGCCCAGCGCGAGGCGTGGGAGACCCAGTACGCCGAGGCGCAGCAGCGCTTCGAGCAGCACCAGGCCCAGGTCATCAAGTCCCGCGAGGCCGACGAGGCCGCCGCTGCCGAGGGTGGCTCCGCCGCCCCCGCCGGTGCCGGCGCCCCGACCGGTGGCTCCTACTCCTCGGAGTCGGACGACAACTCCGGCGCCCTGGCGTCGGACGAGGCGCTCGCCGCCCTCCGCGAGAAGCTGGCCGGCGGCCAGAGCTGAACGGCTCTGCACCGACCCGCTAGTTCCTAGCCGGTAACACCGAGGCCCGCCCCCAGCAGGGGGCGGGCCTCGGTGCGTTCCGGACAGCGCGCCGCCTGCCGCCGTCGCCGTTCCGGCCAAAGGTCCCGAACCGGCCCTGACACGGGCCCGGGCGGGAATGCCCGCGGGCCGTGGCACGTTGTTCCGGGGGAACACGAGGAGGAGCGGTAATCGTGCTTGATCCGCAGGACTTGTACGCATGGGAGCCGAAGGGCCTGGCAGTCGCCGACATGGCGCTGAGCCAGGAATCGGCCGGCCTGATCATGCTCTATCACTTCGACGGATACATCGACGCGGGAGAGACCGGCGAGCAGATCGTCGACGGCCTCCTGGAGTCCCTCCCGCACCAGGTCGTGGCCCGCTTCGACCACGACCGCCTGGTCGACTACCGGGCCCGCCGCCCGCTGCTCACCTTCCGACGCGACCGCTGGACCGCCTACGACACCCCGGCCATCGAGCTGAGGATCGTCCAGGACGCCACCGGCGCGCCGTTCCTGCTGCTGTCCGGGCCCGAGCCCGACGTCGAGTGGGAGCGCTTCGCCGCCGCCGTGCGGCAGATCGTGGAGCGGCTCGGCGTGCGCCTCTCCGTCAACTTCCACGGCATCCCCATGGGCGTCCCGCACACCCGCCCCGTCGGCCTCACCCCGCACGGCAACCGCGCCGACCTCGTACCGGGCCACCGCACCTCGTTCGACGAGGCGCAGGTCCCCGGCAGCGCCGTCGCCCTGGTCGAGTACCGGCTGATCGAGGCGGGGCACGACGTGCTGGGCGTCGCCGCGCACGTCCCGCACTACGTCGCCCGCTCCACCTACCCCGACGCGGCGCTCACCGCCCTCGAGGCGATCACGGCCGCGACGGGCCTGGTCCTGCCGACCGTCGCGCACCAGCTGCGCACCGCCGCGCAGCGCACCCAGACCGAGATCGAGCGCCAGATCGGCGAAGGCGACGAGGAGCTGGTCGCCCTGGTCAAGGGCCTGGAGCACCAGTACGACGCGCTGGCGGGCGTGGAGACCCGCGGCAGCCTCGTCGCCGAGCCCGTGGACCTGCCGTCCGCCGACGAGATCGGCCGGGAGTTCGAGCGGTTCCTGGCCGAGCGCGAGGGCGACACGCCCTAGCGGACCGACACCGGCCGCCGTACCGGGGGCGCCCGGTCGGCGGCCCCGGCGGCCGCACCGGGCCGGTCGGCGGCCGCCACGGTCGAGCCCCTAAGCTTCCGCACATGCTGACCGTAGGCCTGACCGGCGGAATCGGCGCCGGCAAAAGCGAGGTCTCCCGCCTCCTCGTCTCGTACGGCGCCGTCCTCGTCGACGCCGACAGGATCGCCCGCGAGGTGGTCGAGCCCGGCACGCCCGGGCTCGCCGCCGTCGTCGAGGCGTTCGGCCCCGACATCCTCACCGCGGAGGGCGCCCTGGACCGTCCCAGGCTCGGGTCCGTCGTCTTCGCCGACCCCGAGCGCCTCGCCGTCCTCAACGGCATCGTCCACCCCCTCGTCCGCGCCCGCTCCGAGGAGCTCCAGGCCGCCGCCGCGCCCGACGCCGTCGTCGTCCACGACGTGCCGCTGCTCACCGAGAACGGCCTCGCCCCGCTCTACGACGTCATCGTGGTCGTGGAGGCGTCCACCGGGACCCGGCTCGAACGGCTCGTACGCCTCCGCGGCATGACCGAGTCCGAGGCCCGCGCCCGCATGGCGGCCCAGGCCACCCCCGAGCAGCGCCGCGCAATCGCCGACTACGTCATCGACAACGACGGCCCCCTCGACGCCCTGGAAGCCCAGGTCCGGAAGGTCTGGGAGGAGCTGGCGGCCCGCGCCGCCCGCACGCCCGCGGAATAGGCCGCCCGCGGGGAATGTTGAACGGCCGCAGCAACGGGAAGGATGCGACCGTGCCCGACAGCAACCCGGAAACCCATGTCATCGACTACCGGGCGGCCGAGCAACTGCTCGCCGCACGGGACCCGCGCGGTGCCGTCAAGCTGCTCGACTCGGTGATCGCCGCCCATCCGGAGAACACCGCCGCACGCCTCCTGCGCGCCCGCGCGTTCTTCGCCGCCGCCCAGCTGCGCCCCGCCGAGCTCGAGTTCGAGCTGGTCCTGGAGCGCGAGCCGGACAACGCCTACGCGCACTTCGGGCTGGCCCGCACCCTCCAGCGGGCCGGCCGCCCCCAGCACGCCAGGCGCCACTTCCGGCTGGCCGCCGCCCTCGACCCGAAGCCCGAGTACGTGGAGGCGGCCCGCTTCGACGCCCCGGAGTGACGCCCCGGCGGTGAGCCCCGGGCGGGACACCTGACGGGAACGCCCGTCCCCGGCCGGCGCCGTGCGACCGGCCGGGTCTCCCGTGGTCCGGCGCGCTACCGCAGGCGCTTGCGGCCCGTGGGCGGGCCGCCGCGCCACCGTCCGGGGCGTCCGGATCCGCCGGGGCGGTAGGGCTCGTACGGGGGGATGTCGCGGCCCGGCTGGTAGCGGGGGCCCTGCCGCATATGGCGCACGATCATCGCCACGTCGACGGCCACCACCAGCAGCAGCACCCCGCAGGCGACCGCCCAGCCCGTGCGGCCCGCCCACGCGAACGCGACGGTCCCGGCGAGGGCCCACAGCAGGCCCCACACCCCGAGGCCCAGCCGCAGCCGCAGCGGGCTCCGTGCGGTGACCGGTTCGTTTCCACTGCGCATGGTCATCGTTCTCCCGACTCATGGGTACCCGGGAACCGCCTCCCGACCCCGCAGGACCGGCGAACCGCCCCGGTCCCTGGAGCGACGGACCACCACCCCGGCCCCGGAGCGGTGCACCGCCCGGCCGCGGTGGAGCCCCGGCCGACCCGGGCGCGACGCCCCCCGGACCGCGGGCCACGCGGGCGCCAGGGCCCGTTGTCAGACCCCCGCCGTAAGGTCGGTGATGCACAGGACCCGACCGCCGGGGGACACGTCAGGGGAGGTGACCGGCTCATGAGCGACGACACGCCGCGTGCGCGCGCCCCGCACGGCTGCGCCGCCGTGTTCCTGCCCGCCGCCCTGCCCCGCGACGGCCGCGTCGCCTTCTGGTCCCCGGACGGCTCCCCGCTGCCGGCCGCCCCACCGCCCGCCCAGGCGGCCCCGCCCGAGCCCGCCCCGGCTCCGAGGCCTGGCGTGCCCGCCCCGGCTCCGAGGCCCGGCGTGCCCGTCCCGCCGTGGGAGGCCGGCACGCTCACCGTCGTACGGCCCCACGGCGACGGCGTCCGCAGCCGCCGGGTTCCCGCGCTGCTGCTGCCCGTCGCCGACGCCCTGCCGCTGCTGGCCGCCGCCCGCCACGACCCGCACGCCCATCCCGCCACCGCCTGCTGGGGCGCGGCGGCGCTGCACGGACTGCACCTCGTCGCCCGTGGCCGCCTGCTGCCCGGCCTGACCGCAGACGACCTCGACGCGTGGCGGGCCGGCCCGCTGGACGCCGACGACATCGCCCACCTGCGGGCCGTCGCCGCCGCCATGCCGTACGAGGCGCACGCCGTGCCCGTCGAGGGCCGCAAGCCGCTCCGGTTGCCGGAGCCCGAGGCGCTCGTGCGTGCCTTCCTCGACGCCGTGGCCGACAGCCTGCCGCGCAGCCCCGCGGCCGCGTTCGCCGCCGGGGCGCCGTTCGCCGCGCGGGAGCCGCAGCGGCTGCCCCACGCGCGCGCGTGGGCCGCCGAGGCCGCCGCCGGCATGGACGCGGGCGTCCGCGTCTCGCTGCGCCTCGACCTCTCCTCGTACGAGCTGTTCGACACGGCCCCCGAGGGCGGTGACGAGCGGCGGGCCGCCGCCGCGGTCGTCCAGGTGCACAGCCTCGCCGACCCCGCCCTCGTCCTCGACGCCGCCGACGTGTGGGCGGGCGACGGGGACCGGCACCTCGGGCCCCGCGCGCGTGTGGACGCCGTCCTCGCCCTGCGCCGCGCCGCCCGCGTCTGGGCGCCGCTCGGCCGGCTCCTGGAGCGCTCCGTGCCCGACGTCCTCGCCCTCACCGAGGACGAGCTGTACGAGCTGCTCGGCCCCGCCGCCGCCCGCCTCGACGCGGCCGGCGTCACCGTGCACTGGCCGCGCGAGCTGGCCCGCTCCCTCACGGCAGCCGCCGTCGTCCGGCCCGCGCCCGGCTCCGCCACGGACGGCACGGCCTTCTTCGACAGCGCCGGCCTGCTCCGCTTCGACTGGCAGCTCGCCCTCGACGGAGACCCGCTGACCGAGCGGGAGATGGACGCCCTCGCGGAAGCCCACCGCCCCGTCGTGCGGCTCCGCGACCGCTGGGTCGTCGTCGACCCCGCCCTCGTCCGCAAGGCCCGCAAGCGGCAGCTCGGCCTGCTGGAGCCGGTCGACGCGCTCGCCGCCGCCCTCACCGGCACGGCGGAGGTCGACGGCGAGACCGTTCCCGCCGTCCCCGTCGGCGCGCTCGCCGCCCTGCGCGACCGGCTCACCGCAGGGCCCGCCCCCGCCCAGCCGCCGCCCGGCCTCGCCGCGACCCTGCGCGACTACCAGCTGCGCGGACTGGCCTGGCTCGACCTGATGACCTCCCTCGGCCTCGGCGGCTGCCTCGCCGACGACATGGGCCTCGGCAAGACCGTCACGCTCATCGCCCTCCACCTGCGCCGCGCCCGCGAGGAGCCGACCCTCGTCGTCTGCCCCGCCTCCCTCCTCGGCAACTGGCAGCGCGAGATCCGCCGCTTCGCGCCGGGAGTGCCCGTCCGCCGCTTCCACGGCGCCGCCCGCACCCTCGACGGCGTCGAGGGCGGGTTCGTCCTCACCACGTACGGCACGATGCGCACCAGCGCCGCCCGGCTCGCCGCCCAGCCCTGGGGCATGGTCGTCGCGGACGAGGCCCAGCACGTGAAGAACCCGTTCTCCGCCACGGCGAAGGCGCTGCGGACCATCCCCGCACCCGCGCGCGTGGCGCTCACCGGCACGCCCGTCGAGAACAACCTCTCCGAGCTGTGGGCCCTCCTCGACTGGACCACGCCAGGGCTCCTCGGCCCGCTCAAGGCGTTCCGCGCCCGGCACGCCCGCGCCGTCGAGAACAGCGAGGAGATCGAGAACGAGGAGGCCGTCGAGCGGCTCGCCCGGCTCGTCCGCCCGTTCCTGCTGCGCCGGCGCAAGTCCGACCCAGGCATCGTCCCCGAGCTGCCGCCCAAGACCGAGTCCGACCACCCTGTGCCCCTCACCCGCGAGCAGGCGTCCCTCTACGAGGCCGTCGTCCGCGAGACCATGTCCGCCATCGAGGACTCGCGGGGGATGGCCCGCCGCGGCCTGATCATGAAGCTGCTCACCTCGCTCAAGCAGATCTGCAACCACCCGGCGCAGTACCTGAAGGAGGACACGCACCGGCTCGCCGGCCGCTCCGGGAAGCTCGCCCTCCTCGACGAGCTGCTGGACACGATCCTCAGCGAGGACGGCTCCGTCCTGGTCTTCACCCAGTACGTGTCGATGGCCCGGCTGCTCACCGCCCATCTCGCGGCCCGCGCCATCCCCTCCCAGCTGCTGCACGGCGGCACGCCGGTGGCGGAGCGCGAGCGGATGGTCGACCGCTTCCAGTCCGGCGGCGTTCCCGTCTTCGTCCTGTCCCTGAAGGCCGCCGGGACGGGCCTCAACCTCACCCGCGCCGGACACGTCGTCCACTACGACCGCTGGTGGAACCCGGCCGTCGAGGAGCAGGCGACCGACCGCGCCTACCGCATCGGCCAGACCCAGCCCGTCCAGGTGCACCGGCTCGTCGCCGAGGGCACCGTGGAGGACCGCATCGCCGAACTCCTCACCGCCAAGAAGGCCCTGGCCGACGCCGTCCTCGGCTCCGGCGAGGCCGCGCTCACCGAGTTGACCGACCGCGAACTGGCGGACCTCGTGTCCCTGAGGAGGCCGTCGTGACACCCCGCCGGCCCGGCCCCACCCCGTCCGGCGCCGACCGGCCGGTCCCACGGGGCCTCACCCCGCCCGGCACGGACCGGCCGCGCCCGGCCCGCGAGGACCGGGCCGCCGCACGCCGCGCCGCCGGGGGCCGCGCCCGCGTCGCGCCGCCCGTCCACGACGACCGGCGCCGCACCTTCCCGCGGCTCACGTCCGTCAGCGGCGGGGACGGACGGTTCGCCGCCACCTGGTGGGGCAACGCCTGGGTGTCCGCCCTGGAGGAGACCGCCCTCGACCCGGCCCGCCTCGCCCGGGGCCGCGCCTACGCCGACCGGGGCCTCGTGGACGCCATCACCGTCACGCCCGGCCGCGTCACCGCCTACGTCCACGGCAGCCGCGCCCGTCCCTACCGCACGCAGATCCGCCTCCAGGTGCTCGGCGACGACGACTGGGAGGCGTTCCTCGACGCCGCCGCGGCCCGCCCCGAACACATGGCCGCCCTGCTCGACAAGGACGTCCCGCAGGCGCTGGCCGACCTCACCGACCTCCTCCCGCACGCCGGGGACCTGATCCCCGACTGCTCCTGCCCCGACGACGGCTACCCCTGCAAGCACGCGGCCGCCCTGTGCTACCAGGCCGCGCGCCTCCTCGACGAGGACCCGTTCACGCTGTTCCTGATGCGCGGCCGGGGCGAGCAGGAGATCCTCGCCGCGCTCGGCCACCGCAGCGCCGCCGCATCCGCCGCCGAGGCCGGCACCGCCGCGCCCCCGCCCGCCGCCACCGTCCCCGCCCGCGAAGCCGTCACGGCGGCGCGGCCCGCCGCCCTGCCCCCGCCGCTGCCGGCCCCGGCCCACCCCGGCCGCCCGCCCGCCTTCCCCGAGGCGCCCGGCGCGCCCGACCCGCTCGCCCTGGAGCTCCTCGCCACCGAGGCCGCGGCCCGCGCGCACGCCCACCTGATCACAGGACACGACCCGGTCGCGGGCCTCACCCCCTGGCAGGACGCCGTGCGGCTGGCCGCCGCCCACCCCGGTTCGGGCCTCACCGCCACCACGCGCGCCCTGTACCGGGACATCGCCGCCGCCGTGGACCGCACCCCCGCCGACCTGGCGCGCGCCGTCGCAGCCTGGCGGCAGGGCGGACCGGCCGGGCTCGCCGTGCTGGAGGAGGCGTGGGACCCGCCCGCCGGGCCCTTCGACCGGGCCAGGCCCTCCCTCATCGCCGCCGACTTCCCGCACTTCCGGCCGTGGCGCAACCGCCTCTCCACCCCCACGCTCCAGCTCCGCTACGGCCGCGACGGCCTCTGGTACGGCTACGAGTCCGACGCCGGCCGCGAGGACTGGTGGCCGCGCGGCACCCCGGACCCGGACCCGGTCGGGGCGCTCGCCGGACTGCTCGGGACGTGAGCGCTACGCTGCAAGCCTGTTGGTTCGACCGTCGGTCAACCCCAAGGGGGAACTGTGGAAGCGGAGTTGGTGACGCTGGCGTCGGCGGGGGCGGCGGCCCTCGTCCAGCACATGGTCGGTGACGCGTGGGAGCAGGTCCGGGGGCGGGTCGCCGCGTTCTTCGCCCGCAGGTCCGGCCAGGACGTCGCGGTGATCGACGGTGAGCTGGACGAGGCCAGGGCCGACCTCGTGGACGCCGAGCGGTCCGGCGACGAGGAGGCCAGGAGCGAGGCGCTCGCCGAGTGGCGCAGCCGCATGCGCCGCGCCCTGCGCAACGACCCGGAGGCCGCGGCGGAGCTGAGAGGCCTGCTGGACGAGTTGGAGGGTACGGCGGGGGAGGCGCCCCGCCAGGTCGTGGAGACCCACAACTCGATGAGCCACAGCACCGTCAACGGCGGCACGGTCATCCAGACCGGCACGATCGGGACCTTCAACAACGGGGGCGGGCAGAGCGCCTGACCCGGCGGCGCCCCGGCGCTCCTCACCCCGGCAGCGCGGGGAGCGCCGAGGCGCCGTGAAGCCCGTTTCAAACGTCCCTCGATGGAGTGAATGAGGGGCGTGCCGTAGCCCTTCCGGGTGCCGGGCGCGTTAACCGGAGTGCGGGCGAGTGCCCGCGAGGAACTCCGGAAGGCAGGAAGCCATGAGGCACAGTCGCCGAAATGGTCTGGTCATTCTGATGGCCACGAGCGGCGCGCTCGCGCTGGCCGCCGGCTCGGCGCAGGCCGACGCCGGCGCGTCCGGCGCGGCGGTCGGCTCGCCCGGGCTGATCTCGGGCAACGGGGTGCAGCTGCCGGTGCACGTCCCCGTCAACATCTGCGGGAACACGGTGAACGTGGTCGGCCTGCTCAACCCCGCGTTCGGCAACGGCTGCGCGAACAAGGGCGGCGGCGCGCACGGCTCCCACAAGGACAAGCCGGGCACGCACCACGGCTCCGACCACGGAGGCAAGGGCGGCCACAATGGCGGCAAGGACCAGGGCGGGCACGGCAGCGGCAACGGCGGCGGCGCGACCGCGGACGGCGCCGCCGTCGGCTCACCGGGCGTGATCTCCGGAAACGGCGTCCAGCTTCCCGTCGACCTGCCGGTCAACGTCTCGGGGAACTCCGTCAACGTCGTCGGCATCGGCAACCCGGTCTTCGGCAACACCTCCACCAACGGCGGCGCCAAGCCGCCCACCCAGACCACCCCGCCGAAGCCCGCCAAGCCCGCCAAGCCGGTCACGCCCCCGGAGGACGACGAGCCGGCCGAGCCGTCGGCGCCCAAGCCCGCCGACGAGGCGCCCGCTCCGGCGGACGTCCCGGCGCTCGCCGTCACCGGCACCGGCGACCTCCTCGGCATCGGCCTGCCGGCCGCCGGCCTGGTCCTCGCGGGGGCGCTGCTCTACCGCCGCTCCCGACTGTCGGCCGCCCGGGCCTGACCCTCCTCGGCGGGGTGTCCGGCCTCGCCACCGGGACGCCAGGAAGCGAGCACGGCCTCGACCGCCGGCCCCACCCGGAGCCGGGCCTGGTGGCGCGGCACCCCGCTCAGCAGCAGCGCGTCGTACGGGGTGTCCCGGTGCCGCACCGACGCCCGTACGGCCGCCGTCACCGCGCCCTCGTCCAGGGCGCGCCCGGCCGCCGTACGACCCACGCGTCCGCTGCCGCGCACCGAGGCGTGCGCGGCGATCTCGGCGGCCCGGTCGGCCGGGCATCCCGGGAACAGCCGCCGTATCTCCGCCTCCAGCGCCGCGGTGAAGCGGGCGTCCTCCGCCGCGCGGCGCTCCGCGTCCCTGGCCCTGCGCCGGGCCCGCGCCTCGGCGTCGGCCCGGCACGCCGCCTCCGCGCGGGCCAGCGCCGCCCGCTCCACGAGGATGCCGAGCCGCTCGTACCGGGTGCGGCGCCGGTCGTGCCGTACGACCACCGCCCACAGGCCGCTCGCCTCCCGGGAGCGCCGGGTGAGCGCCGTGTCGCCGCGCGGCAGGTACACCAGATGGGCGAGGTCCGCGCAGCGCAGGCAGAGCGGCGCGGAATCCTCCAGCACCATCCGCGGCAGCGGCCCACCGCGGCACCGCGAGCAGCGGGCGCGCGGGCGGCGCGGCTCCACCACGACGACCGGGTCACGCGACACGGCGCACCTCCCCCGGGGAAGCCGTACGACGCAGAGGTCATCCCCGCCCCGGCCCCACCCCGAAACCGCCCCGTCCTACTGCCGGTAGCCGCTGAGGAAGCGGCCGATCCGGCTGATCGCCGCGTCCAGGTCGTCGGCGTACGGCAGCGTCAGGATGCGGAAGTGGTCGGGGCGCGGCCAGTTGAAGCCCGTGCCCTGCACCACCTGGATCTTCTCCCGCAGCAGCAGGTCCAGGACGAACTTCTCGTCGTCGTGGATCGGGTGCACCTTCGGGTCGAGGCGCGGGAACGCGTACAGCGCCCCGCGCGGCTTCACACAGGACACGCCGGGGATCTCGTTGAGCTTCTCCCACGCGCGGTCGCGCTGCTCGTACAGCCTGCCGCCCGGCGCCGTCAGCTCCTTGATGGACTGCCGGCCGCCCAGCGCCGCCTGGATCGCGTACTGCGCCGGGGCGTTGGGGCACAGCCGCATGGAGGCGAGCATCGTCAGCCCCTCCAGGTAGTCCTTGGCGTGCTGGCGCGGCCCGCTGACGACCAGCCAGCCCGAGCGGAAACCGGCCACGCGGTACGTCTTCGACAGGCCCCCGAAGGTGAGGACGACCAGGTCCGGGGCGAGGGCGCCGGCCGGGTGGTGCACGGCGTCGTCGTAGACGATCTGGTCGTAGATCTCGTCGGCGAAGACCATCAGCTGGTGGCGGCGCGCCAGGTCGAGGATGCCTTCGACCACCTCGCGCGGATAGACCGCGCCGGTGGGGTTGTTGGGGTTGATGATGACCACGGCGCGCGTACGGTCGGTGATCTTCGCGGCCATGTCGTCGAGGTCCGGGTACCAGTCGGACGACTCGTCGCACAGATAGTGCACGGGCCGCCCGCCGGCGAGGGTGGTGACCGCCGTCCAGAGCGGGAAGTCCGGCGCGGGGATGAGCACTTCGTCACCGTCCTCGACCAGTGCCTGGACCGCCATGGTGACCAGTTCGGAGACACCGTTGCCGAGGTACACGTCGTCGACGTCGACCCCGGTGAGCCCCATGGCCTGATAGCGCTGGGCGACGGCGCGCCGCGCCGAGAGGATGCCGCGCGAGTCGGTGTAGCCGTGGGCCCGGGGCAGCATCCGGATCATGTCCAGGACGATCTCCTCCGGCGCCTCGAACCCGAACAGCGCGGGGTTGCCGGTGTTGAGGCGCAGGACGCTGTGGCCCGCCTCCTCCAGCGCGTTGGCGTGCTCGATCACCGGGCCGCGGATCTCGTAGCAGACCTCGCTCAGCTTGCTCGACTGCCGGAACTCCATACGGCGACCTCCACGGAAACGGTGTTGCTTGGTTTTACCAAGTGCAAGCTTGGAAAGTCCAACAAGACGTCTAGACTGCGTCGCATGCCACGTCCGAGCACGCGTTCCTCCGACCGCCGCCGCAGCTACGACCAGTACTGCGCCGCCGCCCGCGCCCTCGACGCCGCGGGCGACCGCTGGACCCTGCTGATCGTCCGCGAACTTTTGGCGGGCCCCCGCCGGTACACCGACCTCCACGCCGACCTGCCGGGCGTCAGCACCGACATGCTCGCCACCCGCCTGAAGGACATGGAGCGCGACGGCCTCGCCACCCGCCGCCGGCTGCCGCCCCCCTCGCCCGCGTACGTGTACGAGCTCACCGACCGGGGCCGCGCGCTGCTGCCCGTCCTGCGCGCCCTCGCACGCTGGGGCGCCCCCGCCCTGGACACGCCGCGCCCCACGGACGCCGTGCGGGCCCACTGGTTCGCGGTGCCCCTGCTCGACGCGCTGGAGGCGGCGGGGGAGCCGGGGACGGTGGAGGTCCGCCTGGACGAGGGCGTGTTCCATGTGCGCCTGGGCGACGGGGAGGGCTCCGCGTACGGGGACGGCCCGGCCGAGGCGCCGGACGCCCGGATCCACATGGACGCCGAGACCTGCGCGGCGGTGGCCGCCGGCACGCTGACCCTCGCCGCCGGGGTGAAGGCGGGGCGCGTGGACGTGGCGGGGGAGAGCGCGCTGGCGGCAGCGCTCCGGGACGAGACGGCACGCGGCTGAGGCGGACGGCCTCCGGGGGCATGTGACGGCGGCCGGCCTGCCCCGCCCCGCCCCGTCAGGGACGCCGCCGTCGAGCGGGCCGGGGCGGGGCCACCCGGACTCTGGACAGGCGGGGGCGCTGCGGGGTCCGGGACGGGCGGGTCGCTGCGGTGCGGGGCCGGCCCGGCACGGTCCTCGGGCCGGCTTGGCAGGATGGGGGCGTGCGACTGGAACCGATCACCTGGGAACGGCTGACCGACGCGCTCGCCGCGCACCTGGACGGCCTGCGCCCCGCCGACGGAGGCCCCTGGCTGAAGGTCGCGCTCGACGGCGCCCCCGCCGCGCGCCCCGGCGACCTGGCGGAGAGCGTGGCACGGGAGCTGCGGCTGCGCGGGCGGGACGTGATCGTGGTCGGCACGTCGGGGTTCCTGCGGCCCGCGTCGCTGCGGTTCGAGTACGGCAAGGAGGACCCGGACGCGTACTACAGCGGCTGGTTCGACACGGGCGCGCTGTGGCGGGAGGTGTTCGGGCCGCTGGAGCCGGGCGGCACCGGGCGCGTGCTGCCCGACCTGTGGGACCCGGCCACCGACCGCGCGACGCGCAGCCCGTACCGGCGGCTCGCGCCCGGCGGGGTCCTGCTCCTGCACGGCCCGTTCCTGCTCGGGCACTGGTTCCCGTTCGACCTGACCGTCCATCTGCGCCTGTCGCCGGCCGCGCTCGCCCGCCGCACGCCCGAGCGCTGGACGCTCCCGGCCTTCGAGCGGTACGAGACGGAGGTCGCCCCGGCGGACACGGCTGACGTGGTCGTACGCGCCGACGACCCCCGCCACCCGGCCTGGACCCCGCTTCCCCGCTGACCGCCCACCGGGCCTCCACCCGGCACCCGCGCGGCGCCCCGCCCCACCGACACCACCGCCCCGCCTGACCGCCCGGCACCGGCCCCGCACGCCCGCGCACCACCCCGCTACTCCGGTCGGCCGCCCACCACCCCCACCGCGTCGGCGCCCGCCCGGCAGCCGGCCTCCGCGGCCTCCGCCGCCGTCGCACCGGCCAGGCGGGCCGCCAGGAACGCACCGGCGAACGCGTCGCCCGCGCCCGTCGTGTCGACCGGCCGCATCCGGCGGGCCCGCACCCGCGCGACCACCTCACCGGCCTCGGCGACCAGCGCGCCCCGCGCCCCGAGGGTCACCGCCACCAGCCGGTGCCGGCGGCTCAGCGCGGCGGCCGCCGCCTCCGGAGAGGCCAGCCCCGTCAGCAGCGCGGCCTCGTCGGCGTTCGGGAACAGCACGTCCGCCCCGGCCACCGCGTCCAGGAACCGGTCCACGCCCAGCTCCCCGACGAAGCCCGTGGACGCCGGGTCCACACTCACCGGAACGCCCCGCTCCCGCGCGTCCGCCATGGCGAGCGCCGCCGTCGCCCGGCTCGTCGCGGCGAAGAACAGATAGCCCGACAGGTGCAGCAGGCCCACCCCGTCCAGCAGCCGCGCCGACCAGTCGCCGGGCGACAGCCGCAGCACCGCCCCGCTGTCCGTGAGGAACGTCCGCTCACCGCCGGCCCGCCCGTCCACCAGGGCCACCACCGTCCCGGTGGCCGCCTCCGCGTCCCGGACGAGCAGCGGACGCACCCCGGCCCGCCGCAGGGCCTCCTCGTGCCAGTCGGCCTCACCCGCGCCGACCCGGCCCAGCAGCCGTACGTCGGGGCAGCCGGAACGCGCCGCCCAGCAGGCCGCGTTCGCCGCCGCCCCACCCGGCAGGATCCGGATCAGGGCGGCGGTGTCCGTGCCGGGCGCGAGCGGCTTCGCGTGCCGGGCCACCACATCGGTGACCACGTCCCCCACCAGCAGCAGCCCGGTCACGGCGCCCCGACCACCCCGCCTGCCCCGGCGCCGCCCACGGCTCCACCGCCCACGGCTCCACCGCCCACGGCTCCACCGCCCGCCGCGAAGCCGCCCGCCGGGAAGCCGCCCGCCGACAGCCCGCCCGCGGAGAGGCCGCCCGCTCCAGGGCCCCCGTCCGGCCCGCCGTCACCCTCCGCGGCCCACGCCGCGGCGATGCGCGCCGCCAGCCGTACATTGCCGCGCACGGCCGCGAGGTTGGCCTCCAGCGAGGCGCCGTCCGTGTGCCGCATCAGGTACTCCAGCAGGAACGGCGTCACCGCCTGCCCCGTGATGCCCCGCTCACGGCACTCCGCGAGACCCTCCGCGAGCACCCGGTCGTGCAGCGCCGGGTCCAGCTGCTCGTCCTCGGGCACCGGGTTCGCGACGATCAGCGCCGCCTCCGGGCCGCCGAGCGCGTCGCCCGCCCGCATGACCGCCGCCACCTCCTCGGGCGACCCCACGCTCCAGTCGACCGGCTCCCCCGACGAGGCGAGGTAGAAGCCGGGGAAGCGGTCCGTCCCGTACCCGACCACGCCGACGCCCAGCGTCTCCAGGCGCTGGAGCGTCGCGGGGACGTCCAGGATCGACTTCACCCCCGCGCAGACCACCGTGATCCGTGTCCGCGCCAGCAGCCGCAGGTCCGCCGACTCGTCCTGGGTGCGCACCCACTCGCGGTGCACCCCGCCGAGCCCGCCCGTCGCGAAGACCCGCAGACCCGCCCGCGCCGCCAGGAACGCCGTGGCCGACACGGTCGTCGCCCCGCTGGCGCCCGCGGCGACCGCCGGAGCCAGGTCGCGGTGGCCGAGCTTGCGCACCGAGTCGTCCCCGGCGACCCGCTCCAGGCCAGCCTTGTCCAGGCCGATCCGCGGCACCCCGTCCAGTACGGCGATCGTGGCCGGGACGGCGCCCCCGGCCCGTACGAGCGCCTCCAGCTCCACGGCGACGGCCAGATTGCGCGGGCGCGGCAGCCCGTGCGCGATGATCGTCGACTCCAGGGCGACCACCGGGCGGCGCGCGTCGAGCGCCTCCCGTACCTCTTCCGACAACACCACTTCGGTCAGGGACATGACCCATCCCTGGCGCGCCGGCCACACCCCCAAACATCCCCGCCCCCGACCTCCCCCTCCTCGTACGCTGCCCCCATGCGCACCCCCACGGCCCGGTACTTCTACGACGACCTGGCAGCCGACTACGACCTGCTGTACGCGGACTGGGACGCGAGCGTCGCCCGGCAGGGCACGGCCCTCGACGACCGCGTGACCCGCGCGCTCGGCCCCGGCACGTACGACGTGCTGGACTGCGCGTGCGGCATCGGCACCCAGGCGCTCGGCCTCGCCGCCCTCGGCCACCGGGTCACCGGTACGGACCTGAGCCCCGTCGCCGCCGCCCGCGCCGCCCGCGAGGCCGCCGCCCGAGGGGTCCCGCTCGCCGTGGCCGCCGCCGACATGCGCGCCCTGCCGCTGCGGGACGGCGCCTTCGACGTGGTCGTGTGCGCCGACAACTCGCTGCCGCATCTGCTGACCGCCGACGACGTCCGCACCGCCCTGGCCGGGATGCGCCGTGTGCTGCGCCCCGGCGGACTGCTGGTCCTCACCACCCGCCCGTACGACGAACTGCGCCGCGAACGCCCCCTCACCACCGCGCCCACCGTGCGCACCGGCCCCGAGGGGCGTGTCATCAGCTTCCAGCTGTGGCACTGGCACGACGACGGCGAGCGCTACGACCTGGAGCTGTTCCAGGTGCGGCCCGACACGGGAGAGGGCGCCGCCCCGGAACGCTGGACCACCACCGTGCGCCGCGCCACCTACTGGGCGCTCACCCGGCGGCAGCTGGCCGGGCTCGCCGCGGAGGCGGGCTTCCACTCCACGCAGTGGCACGACCCGGACAGCACCGGCTACTTCCAGCCGCTGCTGACCGCCCGCGCCTGACCGCCCGGGCCCCGCCCGCCGGTCCGCGCCTGACCGGCCCCGCCCCGCACGCGGCTCGCAGGACAGCAGGCCCGTACGGCCCTCAGAACAGCGGCTCGGGAAGCACACCCTCCAGCACCAGCAGCCGCCGCTTGGTCTCCAGACCGCCGCCGAACCCGCCGAGCCCGCCGTCCGCCTCCACCACGCGGTGGCACGGTACGACGACCGGCAGCGGATTGGCGCCCATCGCCGCGCCCACCGCCTGGGCCGCGCCCGGCTGCCCCACGCGGGCGGCCAGCTCGCCGTACCCGACCAGCGTCCCGTACGGCACCCCGGTGGCCAGCTCGCGCAGCACCTGCCGGTTGAACCCGCTGGTCAGCGACCAGTCCAAGGGCAGCCGGAACTCCCGCAGACGCCCCGCGAAGTACGCCTCCAACATCCGTATCGGCTCGGCGAGACGCCCCGCGGCCGTCTCCACCGGCTCCGCGCCGAGCCGTGCCGCGATCCGGCCGGGCGCCTCCCGCCGGACGTCCTCGCCCGCGTGGAAGACGACACCGGCCAGCCCGTCGGCGGTGGCCGCCAGCAGCAGCGGCCCGATGCCGCTGCCGACGACCGCCCACTCCACGGTCCGCTCCCCGCCCCGCACACTGCTGTCCATACCGCCACGCTACGCGCCGCCACTGACAGCGCACCGATCCGGCCACCGCCGCCCTGCCGGGCCGCCCGCCCGAAGGGGCGCCCGGCCGGTGCACTACCCTCCACGGTCAGGTTCGCGGCGAACACCGAGGGGTGAGGGGCACACGGGTATGCGGGGCACAGTCGACGGATTCAGCCACGGGCTGGTCACGCCCGTGGCGGCCTACCTCATGGCCTGCCTGGGCGGCGCGCTCGGCCTGCGCTGCACCACCAGATCCCTGCGCACCCCCGCCGCCCCCCGCCCCGGCTGGCTCGCCCTGGGCGCCGCCTCCATCGGCGCCGGCATATGGACCATGCACTTCATCGCCATGACGGGCTTCCGGATCGAGGGCGTGGCGATCGGCTACGACCTGCCCGTCACCTTCGCCAGCCTCGCCGTCGCGATCGTCATGGTCGGCGTCGGGATCTTCCTGGTCGGGCTGCGCGGCCGCACGGCGATGGCCCTCGTCACCGGCGGCACGATCACCGGGCTCGGCATCGCCACCATGCACTACCTCGGCATGGCGGGCATGCGCCTGCCGGGCCGCATCGCCTACGACACGCTCACCGTCTCCCTCTCCGTGGCGATCGCCGTCGTGGCGGCGACCGCGGCGCTGTGGGCGGCCGTCAGCGTGCGCGGGTTCGCGGCGAGCGTCGGCGCCAGCCTCGTCCTGGGCCTCGCCGTGACCGGGATGCACTACACGGGCATGGCCGCCGCCACCGTCCACCTCCACGACACCGCCGCCGGCCGGGCCGGCAGGGTGGACGCGGTCGACGCGCGGGCCGCCGCCGATGCCGTGGACGCGGTGGGCACGGAAGCCGCGAACGCCGTGGGCGGCGCGCTCGACGCGGCCGTGACGGCGGGCGGCGGTACGGACACGGAGCTGGTCCCGCTGCTCGTCGGACCGGCCGCGTTCCTGCTGCTGGCCGGTTTCGTCGTGCTGTTCGACCCGGCTCTGGTCGGGGGCGACGGGCCGGGCCGCGGCCCGGCCGACCCGCGCACGCAGCCGCCCGGCATCCCCGCCCCGCGCGCGAAGCGCCCCGGTACGCCCGTCCCGCGCCCCGGCGACCGCCGCGCCGGACACTGAACCCCGGCCCCGGCCGACGGCCCGGGGCGTCCCGCGGGCCGGGGCCGCCGGGCGATCGGCGCCCGACTGTCAGTGGCGGGTCGTACGGTGGACTCATGCGGCCCGTAACCCAGATCGAACGCTCGGTGGCGCCCTTCGAGGTCGTCAGCCCGTACCAGCCCAGCGGTGACCAGCCCACGGCCATCGCCGACCTCGAACGGCGCGTCCGCGCCGGTGAGAAGGACGTCGTCCTGCTCGGCGCGACCGGCACGGGCAAGTCGGCCACCACGGCCTGGATGATCGAGCGGCTCCAGCGGCCCACGCTCGTCATGGCGCCGAACAAGACGCTGGCCGCGCAGCTGGCGAACGAGTTCCGCGAGCTCCTGCCGAACAACGCCGTCGAGTACTTCGTCTCGTACTACGACTACTACCAGCCCGAGGCGTACGTCCCGCAGTCGGACACCTACATCGAGAAGGACTCCTCGATCAACGAGGAGGTGGAGCGCCTGCGCCACTCCGCGACGAACTCCCTGCTGACCCGGCGCGACGTGGTCGTCGTCGCCTCCGTCTCCTGCATCTACGGCCTCGGCACGCCCCAGGAGTACGTCGACCGGATGGTCTCCCTCAAGGTCGGCGACGAGATCGACCGGGACGACCTGCTGCGCCGCTTCGTCGACATCCAGTACACGCGCAACGACCTCGCCTTCACCCGCGGCACCTTCCGGGTGCGCGGCGACACCATCGAGATCTTCCCCGTGTACGAGGAGCTCGCCGTCCGCATCGAGATGTTCGGCGACGAGATCGAGGCCCTCTCCACGCTCCACCCGCTCACCGGCGAGGTCATCAGCGACGACCAGCAGCTGTACGTCTTCCCCGCCAGCCACTACGTGGCGGGCCCCGAGCGCATGGAGCGCGCCGTCACCGGCATCGAGCGCGAGCTGGAGCAGCGCCTCGCCGAGCTGGAGAAGCAGGGCAAGCTGCTGGAGGCCCAGCGGCTGCGCATGCGCACCACGTACGACATCGAGATGATGCGCCAGATCGGCTCCTGCTCCGGCATCGAGAACTACTCGCTCCACTTCGACCAGCGCGAGCCCGGCTCCCCGCCGAACACCCTCCTCGACTACTTCCCCGAGGGCTTCCTGCTGGTCATCGACGAGTCGCATGTCACCGTCCCGCAGATCGGCGCCATGTACGAGGGCGACGCCTCCCGCAAGCGCACCCTCGTCGACCACGGCTTCCGGCTGCCGTCCGCACTGGACAACCGGCCGCTGAAGTGGGAGGAGTTCCAGGAGCGCATCGGCCAGACCGTCTACCTGTCGGCCACGCCCGGCGCGTACGAGCTGTCCCGCTCCGACGGGTTCGTCGAGCAGATCATCCGCCCCACCGGCCTGGTCGACCCGGAGGTCGTCGTCAAGCCCACCGAGGGGCAGATCGACGACCTGGTCCACGAGATCCGCCTCCGCACCGAGCGCGACGAGCGCGTCCTCGTCACCACGCTCACCAAGAAGATGGCCGAGGACCTCACCGACTACTTCCTGGAGCTCGGCATCCAGGTCCGCTACCTCCACAGCGACGTGGACACGCTGCGCCGTATCGAGCTGCTGCGCGAGCTGCGCTCCGGCGAGTACGACGTGCTGGTCGGCATCAACCTCCTGCGCGAGGGCCTCGACCTGCCGGAGGTGTCGCTGGTCGCCATCCTCGACGCGGACAAGCAGGGCTTCCTGCGGTCCGGCACGTCGCTGATCCAGACCATCGGCCGCGCCGCCCGCAATGTGTCCGGCCAGGTCCACATGTACGCGGACACGATCACCCCCGCGATGGCGCAGGCCATCGACGAGACCAACCGCCGCCGCGAGAAGCAGATCGCCTACAACAAGGCCCACGGCATCGACCCGCAGCCGCTCCGCAAGAAGATCAACGACATCGTCGCCACCATCGCGCGCGAGGAGGTCGACACCGAGCAGCTGCTCGGCACGGGCTACCGGCAGTCGAAGGACGGCAAGGGCGCCAAGACGCCCGTCCCGACCCTGGGGACGGCCGCGAAGGCCGCCAAGGACGGCGGCAAGGCCGCGAAGCCCGCCAAGGGCAAGGCGGCCCGCACGGGCGCCGTCACCAGCGACCGGCCCGCCGCCGAACTCGCCGGGATCATCGAGGAGATGACCGAGCGGATGCGGGCCGCCGCCGCGGACCTCCAGTTCGAGGTGGCCGCACGGCTCCGCGACGAGGTCAGCGAACTGAAGAAGGAGCTGCGCCAGATGCGGGAGGCGGGCATCTCCTGAACGGCCGCGCCCCGCCGCCGGCGGGGCGCGCCACCGCCGCGGGCGCGGCCCGACGCGCCGCGCCCGCCCGCTGTGTTGCAACACCGATACAAAGTGGGACCGCCCTCCTGGCGTCCCCACGACCCCGCATAGGGTGCTGGCAACCGCACCCCACACCACAGGGCGGCCGCGGGGAACGCTACAGAGAGGGGACAGGGCGTGTCGGTCAACTTGACCAAGGGTCAGGCCATCAGCCTGCAGAAGAGCGACGGGGGGACCCTGACGGCGGTGCGGATGGGGCTCGGCTGGCAGGCGGCGCCGCGCCGCGGTCTGTTCGGCTCGCGCACCCGGGAGATCGACCTCGACGCGTCGGCGGTGCTGTTCGCCGGCAAGCAGCCCGTCGACGTCGTCTTCTTCCGCCACCTGGTGAGCGACGACGGCTCGGTCCGCCACACCGGTGACAACCTGGTCGGCGGCGCCGGCCAGGGCGGCGACGACGAGGCGGTCCTCGTGGACCTCCAGCGCGTACCGGTCCACATCGACCAGATCGTCTTCACGGTGAACTCCTTCACCGGCCAGACGTTCCAGGAGGTGCAGAACGCGTTCTGCCGCCTCGTCGACGAGACCAACGGCCAGGAGCTCGCCCGCTACACCCTGAACGGCGGCGGCCAGTACACCGCCCAGATCATGGCCAAGGTGCACCGCACCGGCGACGGCTGGACCATGACCGCCATCGGCGCCCCGTCGAACGGCCGGACGTTCCAGGACCTGATGCCGGCGATCCTGCCGCACCTGTAACCACAGGGCGCAGCCCCGCGGCCGCCGCACTCGCACGGCCGCGGGCGCCCGCAGCCGTACGAACGTACGCACCGCAGCTCCCGGAGGTCCGGCCGCCGGGAGCTGCACGCGTGCGCGACCGCCCGCGCCGCGCACGCACGCCACCAGCCGCAACCACCGAGGGGACGACAGGCGATGACGGCCGAGCTGGTCCGGGGGCAGAACCATCCGCTGCCCGGCACCCGACTGGAGGTCCGGGTGTCGTCCGGGGTGCCGGTGGCCGCGGGGGCCACGCTCTCCGACGCCGACGGGACCGTCCCCGGAGCCGACCGCGTCGCCCACCCCGGCGCGCCGTCGCTGCCCGGCGTCGAGGTCTCCCGGCAGGCCGCCGCACAGCACCGGCTCGCCGTGGACCTGGAGGCGGTCGCCGCCGACGTGCACCGGGTCGCCGTTTGGCTGGCCCTGCCCGAGGGCACGGGCGGCCCCGTCCGCTTCGGCGCGGTCGCCGCGCCGTTCGTCGCGGTCACCGCGCTCGACGGCGCCGAGATCGCCACCTTCACCCTCACCGGACTGGACAGCGAGTTCGCGGTCGTCGCCGTGGAGCTGTACCGGCGGCAGGACACCTGGAAGGTCCGCGCGGTCGGCCAGGGGTACGCGGGCGGCCTCGCCGCCCTCTTCCAGGACCAGGGCGTACCGGGCGCGACCGTGCTCGCCGCGGCGGTGCGGGACGCCGTCGCGAGCGGGCTGGACCGCTCGGTCGCCGCGCCGCCGCCCCGCAGCGAGGACGGCGACCGTTTCCGCCGTACCGCCCCGCCCCTCGCCCCGGCCACCCCGGCAGGCCCCTGCCGCCACTCCGCAGAGCCCCGTCGCCCCGCCGCAGCCCCCGCACGGCCCGGCGCCCGCGTCCGCCGCGACGCCCCCGCCCGCGCCGGACGCCGTCACCACGCCGGGCCCCGGGCCCGCCCCCTCCGGCGGTCCCATCGACTACACGCACCCCCGCCGCCGTACCGCCGCGCCCCCGCCGCCCCCGTCGGCCCCGCCCGCGCAGCCCGGTGCCCCCGCCGCCCCCGTCGCCGGGGACGCCGGCGGCTGGTCCATGGAGGAGCGCCTCTACAACCAGGTCTGGGGCATGTTCGAGGACCTGGCCCGTACGACCGCCGCCTACCGCAGCGCCGTCGACTTCGCCGAGTCCCGGATGGAGCAGGAGCTGGACAGCGCCCTCTCCGACCCGCGCAACCGCATCGGCGCCGCCGGCGACGCGGCCCGCGCCGAGGCCCGCGCCCGCTGCGAGGAGCTGACCGGCCGGGCGAGGGAGGCCCTCGACCGCGACCTCGCCCAGCTCACCGCCGAGTCCGAGGTCGTCGAGCCCGCCCTCCCGGCCGCGTTCGCCCGCTGGGACCACCCCGTGTGGCACGCGTACTCCGTCCCCGCCGAGGCCCCCATGGCCCTGCGCCTGGGCGACCTCCACCTCCCCGAACGGCCCGAGCTGCGCATCCCCATGCTGATCAGGCTGCCCCTGGCGCGCGGCCTGTGGGTGGACAGCGGCCGCCGGAGCTCCGAGCAGGCCCTGATGACCGACGAGGGGCGGCTGCGCCGGCTCGCCCTCGACACGGCCGTCGCCCATGCCGCGCGCCTCATCGCCGTCCACCCGCCCGGCGCATTCACCGTCCAGGTGATCGACCCGGCCGGCTCGGGCGCCGCCGCGTTCGCGCCGCTCACCGCCTCCGGGGTGCTGGCGGAGCCCCCGGCGAGCGGCGCCGGGGGAGTGGCCGCGGTGCTGGCCCGGCTCACCCGGCGCGTGGACCTGGTGCAGATGGCCCTGCGCGGCGGCGCGGGCACCGACGTCCTGCCGCCGGACCTGGACACGGCCGAGCAACTGCTGATCGTCAACGACTTCCCGCACGGCTTCGACGACCGGGCCGTGACCCAGCTGCGGTACCTCGCCGACGAGGGCCCGGCCGTGGGCGTGCACCTGATGATGATCGCCGACCGCGAGGACGCCCGTGCCTACGGGCCGGTGCTCGACCCGCTGTGGCGCTCGCTGCTGCGTGTCACCCCCGTGCCGGACGATCACCTGGCCGACCCGTGGGTGGGGCACGCCTGGACGTACGAGCCGCCGCGGGTACCGGAGGGGAGCCAGGTCCTGCACCAGGTCCTCGCGAGCGTCGCGGAGGCCCGTCGCCGCAGCCGGCGGAGCTGAACGCCGGCCCCCTGCGCGCCCCGATGACCTGCGCGTTTGGGGCGTCCTTTACAAAGCCCTTTACCTCGGCTTGGTGATGCGTGTACGGTTCCTTTACGCGGAGGGGAGTACTCCCACACAGCGGCGTGCCCGTCAGTACGGCCCGGTCGGACGGAGACCGGTCCCGGGGCGCCGGCCCGTAGAGCACCGCCCGGACATCCGCGGGCGCTCGGGTGGAAGAGACCTCCGGCAGCGACGACGCTGATCAGTAGCCGTACGACGCCGGAGGCGCAGTGGACGTTTCAATGAACCTGTGGGTGGTGACCGTTCTCGGTCTCATCGCCCTCATCGCGGTCGACTTCCTCATCGGGCGCAAGCCCCACGATGTGTCGATCAAGGAAGCCGGAATCTGGACGGTCGTCTGGATCGTCCTCGCCGTCCTCTTCGGCATCGGCCTGTGGGTCTTCGGCGACAGCAAGGCGTCCGGGGAGTTCTTCGCCGGCTTCATCACCGAGAAGTCGCTCAGCGTCGACAACCTCTTCGTCTTCGTCCTGATCATGGCGAAGTTCTCCGTGCCGTCCCACCTCCAGCAGCGGGTGCTGCTCGTGGGCGTGCTCATCGCGCTCGTGCTGCGGGCGATCTTCATCGCCGCGGGCGCCGCGATCATCGCCAGCTTCTCGTGGGTCTTCTACATCTTCGGCGCGTTCCTGATCTACACCGCCTGGAAGCTGATCAAGGAAGCCTCCTCCGACGAGCCCGACGAGGAGTACGAGGAGAACCGCCTCCTGAAGTCGATCGAGCAGCGCTTCGGCGTCGCCGACCGCTACCACGGCACGAAGCTGTCGATCCAGGTCGCCGGCAAGCGCGTGCTGACGCCGCTGATGGTGGTCATGCTCGCCATCGGCACCACGGACGTGCTGTTCGCGCTGGACTCGATCCCCGCGATCTTCGGCCTGACCCAGGACCCGTACATCGTCTTCACCGCGAACGCCTTCGCCCTGATGGGTCTGCGGCAGCTGTACTTCCTCATCGGCGGCCTGCTCAAGAAGCTGGTCCACCTGAGCTACGGCCTCTCCGTGATCCTCGGCTTCATCGGCGTCAAGCTGGTCCTGCACGCCCTGCACGAGTCCGGGGTGCACGTCCCGGAGATCTCCATCCCGTTCTCGCTGGCCGTCATCTGCGGTGTCCTGATCGTCACCACGATCACCAGCCTCATCGCCTCGCGCCGCCAGGCCGCGCAGGACGAGGGGACCGAGAAGGACACCGAATCCGCGAAGATCTGACGCCCCCGAGGGCAGCGGCGGCGTCGGCCGGGTCGTCCCACGACCCGGCCGACGCGCGCGTCCGGCCTCACGCCGGCGCCGGTTCCCCCGCGGGGGCGCGCCGTGCCGAGGCCGTTCCCGGCGCCGTCTCGGGCAGCAGCGCGAAGCAGCCGAGGCTCACCACCGCGATTCCCGCCAGATACGCCGCCACCGCCCACGGCGGCCCCGAGCCCCCCGCGGCGGCCGTGGTCGCCACCACCGGCGTCAGCGCCCCGCCCAGCACCCCCGCCAGGTTGTAGCCCACCGCCGCACCCGTGCAGCGCACCCGCGGCTCGTACAGCTCCGGCAGATACGCGCCGACCACCGCGAACATCGTGATGAACCCCAGCAGCGCCACCAGCATCGCCAGGAACATCAAGGCCGGCCGTCCGGTGTGCAGCAGGCCCACCATCGGGAACATCCACAGCGCACACCGCGCACCCCGCCAGACACATCGGCCGCCGCCCGTACCGGTCGCCCAGCACCGCCGCGAACGGCGTCACGGCGCCCTTCACCGCCACCGCCGCCATCACGCAGCCGAGCATCACCGTGCGGCTCACCCCGAGCCGTTCCGTGCCGTACGCGAGCGCCCACGTGGAGACCGCGTAGAACACGGCGTACCCCACCGCCAGCGCACCCGCCGTCAGCAGCAGCAACCGCCACTGCCTGCGCACCACCTCCACCAGCGGGGCGCCCGCCCGCCGTCCCGTCTCCGCCAGCTCCCGGAACTGCGGCGTCTCCGCCAGGGACGACCGCAGCAGCAGTCCGCCCAGCGCCAGCAGCCCCGCCGCCCAGAACGGCACCCGCCACCCCCACGACCGGAACGCCGCGTCGCTCAGCCCGGCGGAGAGCGCCAGCATCACCCCGTTCGCCAGCAGGAACCCCACCGAGGGCCCGATCTGCGGGAAGCTCGCCCACAGCGCGCGCCGCCGCTCCGGGGCGTGCTCCCCGGCCAGCAGGACCGCACCGCCCCACTCGCCGCCGAGCCCCAGCCCCTGGAGGAACCGCAGCACCAGCAGCAGCACGGGCGCCGCCGGGCCGATCACCGCGTACGACGGCACGCACCCCACCGCGACCGTCGCCGCGCCCGTCAGCGCCAGCGACGCGAACATCACCGTCCGGCGCCCCCGCCGGTCACCGACGTGCCCGAAGACCACCGCCCCCAGGGGGCGCGAGACGAACCCCACGGCGAAGGTGCCGAACGCGGCGAGCGTCCCGGCCAGCGGCGAGAAGGTGGGGAAGAACAGCGGTCCCAGGACCAGCGCGGCAGCGGTCCCGTAGACGTAGAAGTCGTAGAACTCGACGGCCGTACCGGCGAGCGACGCGGCCGCGACCCGCCCCATGGAAGGCCCGTCCGCGGACGGGGGCGCGGCGCTGCCGGGCGCGTGCGCGTCAGCGGGGGACGCGTGACCGTCGTCGGAAGAGGTGTGGTGCTGCATGCCGCGCCAACCGTGCGCGGCGCGCCGGGGTCACGGGGCGCGCGGAGGCACGCGGGTGGGTACCCGGCGCGTCACCAGCCCCGCGCGCGCCACTCCGGGAGGTGCGGGCGCTCGTCGCCCAGCGTCGTGTCCCGGCCGTGGCCCGGATAGACCCAGGACTCGTCCGGCAGCGCGTCGAACAGCTTGGTCTCCACGTCGTGGAGGAGGCTGGCGAACGCCTCGGGGTCCTTGTGGGTGTTCCCGACGCCGCCGGGGAACAGGCAGTCGCCGGTGAAGACGTGCGGGTGGCCGTGCGGGTCGTCGTAGACCAGCACGATCGAGCCCGGTGTGTGCCCGGTCATGTGGCGCGCCGTCAGCTCGACCCGGCCCACCCGGATCGTGTCGCCGTCCTCCACGAGGACGTCCGTCGGCACGTCGATCCCCTCGGCGTCGTACCGCCCCGCGTAGGTGCGGGCCCCCGTGGCCGCCACCACGTCCCGCAGGGCGTACCAGTGGTCGTGGTGGCGGTGGGTGGTGACGACGGACGCGATGCCGTCGTCACCGATCAGCTGGAGCAGGGTCCGCGGCTCGTTCGCCGCGTCGATCAGCAGCTGCTCGCCGGTGGTCCGGCAGCGCAGCAGGTACGCGTTGTTGTCCATCGGTCCGACGGCGACCTTCGAGATGATCAGGTCCGTCAGCTCGTGCGCATCCGCGGGTCCGCCGACCTTCACCGCTCCGCTGTACGTCATGGGGCCAGCCTATAGCGGGGGCAGCGCCGGGAGGGTGCCGTTCGAGACGTCCAGCGCGGAGCCGTCGCGGCGGCCCGCGAGCCAGCCCAGCAGGTCGGCGCGGGTGCCCTGGACGGTCACCGGGCCGCCGTCCGCGCCGCCGCCGGTGGTCCACTTCCGGCCGTCCTCGGCGAGGACGGTGGTGGCGGGGACGTCCTTGTGGCCGGCGAACCGCTCCGTCAGGAAGTCGATCTCCCGCTCGGTGAACTCTTCCGGCAGGTCCTCCAGCTCGTAGCCGACGCCGAGGTCGACGTGGTGCAGCTCGACCTCCACCAGGCGGCGGAAGGGGACGCGGGCGGCCAGGTCGGTCACCCCGTTGCGGAGCTCGACGGTGCGGCCCCAGTCGGCGGGCGCGTCGCCCTCGGCGCGGAAGCGCTCGGCGCTGGCCCGCAGGTCGTCGAGGTGGGCTGCGAGCGGGCGTACGGCGTCGCGCTCGATGTCGGCCTCGCGGGCCTCGGCGCTGGGGTACATGGGCAGTCCGCGCAACACGTTCACCAGGGCGTCGGCGTTGCGGGAGAGGTGGGCGAGGACATGGCCGCGGGTCCAGCCGGGAAGCCGGGAGGGCGCGGCGACGGCCGAGTCGTCCAGGGTGGAGGCGGCGGTGAGCAGCCGGTCGGTCGCCTCGCGGACGGAGGCCAGGTCATGGGCGTGGTCGATCATGCTGCTGACAGTAGCGCCGCCACTCGTTCGGGTGAAGCTCTCCGGGAGCGGCCGGAAATCGAATGCGCGTGCTATACGCTCGATGGAGGCATCCTTGAAAGTCAGGCAGTCATCCATCTGGCGGCCCCCCTAGGCTGGGGCGGTCGGAGACGGGGGCTGACCCCCCGCTTCTCTCAAGAAAGGTGCGGACCCGGCGTGGCCGACCGTCTCATCGTCCGTGGCGCGCGCGAGCACAATCTGAAGAACGTCTCGCTCGACCTGCCACGTGACTCGCTCATCGTCTTCACCGGGCTCTCGGGGTCGGGCAAGTCCTCCCTCGCGTTCGACACCATCTTCGCCGAAGGGCAGCGGCGCTACGTCGAGTCGCTCTCGTCGTACGCCCGGCAGTTCCTCGGCCAGATGGACAAGCCGGACGTCGACTTCATCGAGGGCCTCTCCCCGGCCGTCTCCATCGACCAGAAGTCGACCTCCCGCAATCCGCGCTCCACGGTCGGCACGATCACGGAGGTCTACGACTACCTCCGCCTCCTCTTCGCCCGCATCGGCAAGCCGCACTGCCCCGAGTGCCGCCGGCCGATCACCCGCCAGTCGCCGCAGGCCATCGTGGACAAGGTGCTGGAGCTGCCCGAGGGCAGCCGCTTCCAGGTCCTCTCGCCGCTGGTGCGCGAGCGCAAGGGCGAGTTCGTCGACCTCTTCGCGGACCTCCAGACCAAGGGCTACAGCCGGGCGCGCGTCGACGGGCAGACCGTCCAGCTGAGCGAGCCGCCCACGCTGAGGAAGCAGGAGAAGCACACGATCGAGGTGGTCGTGGACCGCCTCACCGTCAAGGAGAGCGCCAAGCGGCGGCTCACCGACTCCGTGGAGACCGCCCTCGGCCTGTCCGGCGGCATGGTCGTGCTCGACTTCGTGGACCTCCCCGAGGACGACCCCGAGCGCGAGCGGATGTACTCGGAGCACCTGTACTGCCCGTACGACGACCTGTCCTTCGAGGAGCTCGAGCCCCGCTCCTTCTCGTTCAACTCGCCCTTCGGCGCCTGCCCCGACTGCACCGGCATCGGCACGCGCATGGAGGTCGACCCCGAGCTCGTCGTCCCCGACGAGGAGCGCTCCCTGGACGAGGGCGCCATCCACCCCTGGTCGCACGGCCACACCAAGGAGTACTTCGGCCGCCTGATCGGCGGGCTCGCCGACGCGCTCGGCTTCCGCACGGACATCCCGTGGGCCGGGCTGCCGCAGCGCGCCAAGAAGGCCCTGCTGTACGGCCACAAGACCCAGGTCGAGGTGCGGTACCGCAACCGCTACGGCCGGGAGCGGGCGTACACCACCGCCTTCGAGGGCGCCGTGTCCTTCGTCAAGCGCCGCCACAGCGAGGCCGAGAGCGACTCCAGCCGCGAGCGCTTCGAGGGCTACATGCGCGAGGTGCCCTGCCCCACCTGCGAGGGCACGCGCCTGAAGCCGATCGTGCTCGCCGTGACGATCATGGACAAGTCCATCGCGGAGGTCTCCGCGATGTCCATCAGCGAGTGCGCCGAGTTCCTCGGCCGGCTCAAGCTCAACGCCCGCGACAAGAAGATCGCCGAGCGGGTGCTGAAGGAGGTCAACGAGCGGCTGAGGTTCCTGGTCGACGTCGGCCTCGACTACCTCTCGCTCAACCGCGCCGCCGGCACGCTCTCCGGCGGCGAGGCCCAGCGCATCCGGCTCGCCACGCAGATCGGCTCCGGCCTGGTCGGCGTGCTGTACGTGCTGGACGAGCCGTCCATCGGCCTGCACCAGCGCGACAACCACCGGCTGATCGAGACCCTGGTCCGGCTGCGCGACATGGGCAACACGCTCATCGTCGTGGAGCACGACGAGGACACGATCAAGGTCGCCGACTGGGTGGTCGACATCGGCCCCGGCGCCGGCGAGCACGGCGGCGAGGTCGTCCACTCCGGACCGCTGAAGCAGCTCCTCGCCAACAAGCAGTCCGTGACCGGGCAGTACCTCTCCGGCAGGAAGTCCATCCCCGTGCCGGAGGTCCGCCGGCCCGTCGACCCGGCGCGCCAGCTCACCGTGCACGGCGCCCGCGAGAACAACCTCCGCGACATCGACGTGTCGTTCCCGCTCGGCGTGCTCACCGCCGTCACCGGCGTCTCCGGTTCCGGCAAGTCCACGCTGGTCAACGACATCCTGTACACCCACCTGGCGCGCGAGCTGAACGGCGCCAGGTCCGTGCCCGGCCGCCACACCCGCGTGGACGGCGACGACCTGGTCGACAAGGTGGTCCACGTCGACCAGTCGCCCATCGGCCGCACGCCCCGGTCCAACCCGGCGACGTACACGGGTGTCTTCGACCACATCCGCAAGCTGTTCGCCGAGACGACGGAGGCGAAGGTCCGCGGCTACATGCCCGGCCGGTTCTCCTTCAACGTCAAGGGCGGCCGCTGCGAGAACTGCTCCGGCGACGGCACCATCAAGATCGAGATGAACTTCCTCCCGGACGTCTACGTCCCGTGCGAGGTCTGCCACGGCGCCCGCTACAACCGGGAGACCCTGGAGGTCCACTACAAGGGCAAGTCCATCGCCGAGGTGCTCGACATGCCCATCGAGGAGGCGCTGGACTTCTTCGAGGCCGTCCCGTCCATCTCCCGCCACCTCAAGACGCTCAACGAGGTCGGCCTGGGCTACGTGCGCCTCGGCCAGTCCGCGCCCACCCTCTCCGGCGGCGAGGCCCAGCGCGTCAAGCTCGCCAGCGAGCTCCAGAAGCGCTCCACGGGCCGCACGGTCTACGTCCTGGACGAGCCGACGACCGGTCTCCACTTCGAGGACATCGCCAAGCTGATCAAGGTGCTGTCCGACCTGGTGGACAAGGGCAACACCGTGATCGTCATCGAGCACAACCTCGACGTGATCAAGACGGCCGACTGGCTGGTCGACATGGGCCCCGAGGGCGGCAGCGGCGGTGGCCTGGTCGTCGCCGAAGGCACCCCGGAGGCGGTCGCGGGAGTCCCCGCGAGCCACACCGGCAAGTTCCTCCGCGACATCCTCGACCCCAGCCGCATCAGCGACGCGACCCCGGCCGTCCCGAAGGCCAAGCGCGCCCGCAAGACCGCCGCCCGCGCCCGCTGACGCCCAGCGGCCGGTGCCGCCCGCCGGGGCGCCGGCCGACCGCCGCCCCCGAGGGGCGACCGCCACGCGCGGTCGCCGCCTCGGGGGCGTCCGTCCATGGGCGGGACCCGGCGGAAGGGGTGCCGGGTTGCGTCGGTATCGTCGGGTCCGTACCGGTCGCACCGACGCCGGCCCCACCCACCCGCACGCCCAGGAGCGCCCATGCCCGGCCAGCCCGCCACCCGCCGCACCGTGCTGAAAGGCGCCGCCCTCGCCGGCACCGCAGGGCTGGGGGTCGCCGCCTGCTCCACCGAGTCCAAGCTCGGCCACGCCCGCACGCCCACCCCGACGGCCCCCGTCGACCTCGGCGCGGCCGACGCGGTGCCCGTCGGCGGCGCCCGCCTCTACCGGGAGCAGCGCCTCCTCGTCCACCGCCCCGCCGAGGGCGAGTACAAGGCGTTCAGCGCCCAGTGCACCCACGCCGGATGCGTCCTCGACAAGATCGAGGAGAACGAGGGCAACTGCCCCTGCCACGGCAGCCGCTTCGACGTCACCACCGGCAAGTCCCTCAAGGGCCCCGCGACGGTCCCGCTGCCCGAGGTCCCCGTCACGGTCAAGAACGGCAAGCTGATCGCCGGCCCCCAGGCCTGACGACCGGCGCCCACCGCCCGCGCCTGTCACCCTCCGCGCCCCGCGGCCCGCACGCGCCCGGCGCCCCGCGGCGCGCATCGGCCCCGCCCACCGGGCGCCCACTCCGGGCCCGTCCCGCCCGGCGCCCACACCCTCCCGCCCCGCGGCCGGCCTGGCCGGCGGCAGGCGTCCACACCCGGCCCCGTGGCACCCCCGCGGCGACCCCGGGCGCGGCTTCGCGGGCGGGCCGGGGTGTCGGTGGGCGCCAGTAGGGTGTGGGGTATGGCAGACCCCTCCAGCTACCGCCCCAAGCCGGGACAGATCCCCGACTCGCCGGGGGTCTACAAGTTCCGTGACGAGCACGGCCGCGTGATCTACGTCGGCAAGGCCAAGTCGCTGCGCCAGCGCCTCGCCAACTACTTCCAGGACCTCGCGGGACTCCACCCGCGCACGCGCACCATGGTCACCACGGCCGCCTCCGTGGAGTGGACGGTGGTCTCCACGGAGGTGGAGGCCCTCCAGCTGGAGTACTCCTGGATCAAGGAGTTCGACCCCCGGTTCAACGTCAAGTACCGCGACGACAAGAGCTATCCGTACCTCGCGGTCACCCTCGGCGAGGAGTTCCCCCGCGTCCAGGTCATGCGCGGCCACAAGCAGAAGGGCGTGCGCTACTTCGGGCCGTACGCCCACGCGTGGGCCATCCGCGAGACCGTCGACCTGCTCCTGCGCGTCTTCCCCGTCCGCACGTGCAGCTCCGGCGTCTTCCGCAACGCCCACCGCACCGGCCGCCCCTGCCTCCTGGGCTACATCGGCAAGTGCTCCGCGCCCTGCGTCGGCCGGGTCACGCCCGAGGAGCACCGCGAACTGGCCGAGGACTTCTGCGACTTCATGGCCGGCCGGACCGGCACGTACATCCGCCGCCTGGAGAAGGACATGATGGCGGCCGCCGACGACATGGAGTACGAGCGCGCCGCCCGCCTCCGCGACGACATCGAGGCGCTGCGCCGGGCCATGGAGAAGAACGCCGTGGTCCTCGCCGACGCCACCGACGCCGACCTGATCGCCGTCGCGGAGGACGAGCTGGAGGCCGCCGTCCAGATCTTCCACGTGCGCGGCGGCCGGGTGCGCGGCCAGCGCGGCTGGGTCACCGACAAGGTGGAGGCCGTCGACACGGCCGGCCTGGTCGAGCACGCCCTCCAGCAGCTGTACGGCGAGGAGAGCGGCGACGCCGTGCCCAAGGAGGTCCTGGTGCCCGCCCTCCCCGAGGACCTCGACGCCGTCACCGAGTGGCTGAGCGGCCGCCGCGGCTCCCAGGTGTCCCTGCGCATACCGCAGCGCGGCGACAAGAAGGACCTGATGGAGACCGTCGGGCGCAACGCCCAGCAGGCCCTGGTCCTCCACAAGACCAAGCGCGCCAGCGACCTCACCACCCGCTCCCGCGCCCTGGAGGAGATCGCCGACGCCCTCGGCCTGGACACGGCCCCGCTGCGCATCGAGTGCTTCGACATCTCCCACCTCCAGGGCGAGGACGTCGTCGCCTCCATGGTCGTCTTCGAGGACGGGCTGCCCCGCAAGAGCGAGTACCGCCGCTTCCAGATCAAGGGCCGCGTCGGCGACACCCAGGTGTGGCACGGCCAGGGCCAGGACGACGTGCGCTCCATGCACGAGGTGGTCAGCCGCCGCTTCCGGCGCTACCTCGCGGAGAAGGAGCAGACGGGGGAGTGGCTCGCCGAGAGCGGCGAGGTGCCCGTCGACGCCGCCGAGCCCGCGCCCGCGGAGGACGGCCGGCCGAAGAAGTTCGCGTACCCGCCGCAGCTCGTCGTGGTCGACGGCGGCAAGCCGCAGGTCGCCGCGGCCCGCCGGGCGCTGGACGAGCTGGGCATCGACGACGTCGCCGTGTGCGGCCTGGCCAAGCGCCTGGAGGAGGTCTGGCTGCCCGACGAGGACGACCCGGTCGTCCTGCCCCGCACCAGCGAGGGCCTCTACCTCCTCCAGCGGGTCCGTGACACGGCTCACGACTTCGCCATCCGCTACCAGCGGGGCAAGCGGGGCAAGCGGCTGAGGACCAGTCCCCTCGACGACGTGCCGGGCCTGGGCGAGGCGCGCAAACGGGCGTTGATCAAGCATTTCGGTTCGGTGAAACGCCTCCGGCAGGCGACAATCGAGCAGATCTGCGAGGTGCCCGGCTTCGGCCGCAAGACCGCCGAGGCGGTCGCCGTCGCCCTCGCCCAGGCGGCGCCGGCCGCCCCCGCCGTGAACACGGCGACAGGAGAGATCATTGAAGACGACGACGGGGGAACGGCACATGGACGGGAATCCGGACATGAATGAGCACACGGCGCACGACCACGACCGAGAAGACGGAGCAGCAGACGTGAGTACGGGCACGACGATCGAGGCCGGAGAGGCCGCCGAGGCGGCCATCCCCGAGCTGGTGATCATCTCCGGCATGTCCGGTGCCGGGCGCAGCACCGCCGCGAAGTGCCTGGAGGACCTCGGCTGGTTCGTCGTGGACAACCTGCCCCCGGCCCTGATCCCCACCATGGTGGAGCTCGGCGCCCGCTCCCAGGGGAACGTCGCCCGCATCGCCGTCGTCGTCGACGTGCGCGGCCGGCAGTTCTTCGACAATCTGCGCGAGTCCCTCGCCGACCTCGACGCCAAGCAGGTCACCCGCCGCATCGTCTTCCTGGAGTCGTCCGACGAGGCCCTCGTCCGCCGCTTCGAATCGGTACGCCGCCCGCACCCCCTCCAGGGCGACGGCCGGATCGTCGACGGCATCGCCGCCGAGCGCGACCTGCTGCGCGAGCTGCGCGGCGACGCCGACCTGGTGATCGACACCTCCAGCCTCAACGTCCACGAGCTGCGCGCCAAGATGGACGCCCAGTTCGCGGGCGACGAGGAGCCCGAGCTGCGGGCGACGGTCATGTCGTTCGGCTACAAGTACGGCCTGCCCGTCGACTCCGACCTGGTGGTCGACTGCCGCTTCCTGCCCAACCCGCACTGGGTGCCCGAGCTGCGCCCGTTCACCGGGCTCAACGAGGAGGTGTCCGGCTATGTCTTCAACCAGCCCGGCGCCAAGGAGTTCCTCGACCGGTACACGGAGCTGCTCCAGCTGATCGCCGCCGGCTACCGCCGCGAGGGCAAGCGCTACGTCACCATCGCCGTCGGTTGCACGGGCGGCAAGCACCGCTCCGTCGCCATGTCCGAGAAGCTCGCCGCCAGGCTCGCCTCGGAAGGGGTCGAGACCGTCGTCGTGCACCGGGACATGGGGCGCGAGTGAGGCGCCCCTACCGCCGGCGTGCGAGCACCCTCACCGCTCGTACGCTGCGCAGACGCGGCGCGCAGCCCAAGGTCGTCGCCCTCGGCGGGGGCATGGGCCTGTCGGCCTCACTCGCCGCCCTGCGCCGGATCACCGGCGACCTGACCGCCGTGGTCACCGTCGCCGACGACGGCGGGTCCAGCGGCCGGCTCCGCGAGGAGCTGGGCGTCCTGCCCCCCGGCGACCTCCGCAAGGCGCTCGCCGCCCTGTGCGGCGACGACGACTGGGGCCAGACGTGGGCGCGGGTCATCCAGCACCGCTTCCAGTCCAAGGGCGACCTGCACGAGCACGCCGTCGGCAATCTGCTGATCGTCGCCCTGTGGGAGCAGCTCGGCGACCATGTGCAGGCCCTGGACCTGGTCGGCCGGCTGCTCGGCGCGCAGGGCAGGGTGCTGCCCATGTCGGCCGTGCCGCTGGAGCTCCAGGCGCTGGTCAGGGGCCACGACCCGGCCCGTCCGCACGACGTGGACACCGTGCGCGGCCAGGCGACGGTGGCGCTCACGCCCGGCGAGGTCCAGTCGGTGCACCTGGTGCCGCACGACCCGCCGGCCGTGCCGGAGGCCGTCGCCGCGGTGCTGGACGCCGACTGGGTGGTCCTCGGGCCCGGCTCGTGGTTCTCCTCGGTGATCCCGCACCTGCTGGTGCCGGAACTGCTGGACGCGCTCGTCGAGACCAAGGCCCGCAGGGTGCTGTCGCTGAACCTCGCGCCGCAGCCCGGGGAAACCGCCGGGTTCTCTCCGCAGCGTCATTTGGAGGTTTTGGCCCGACACGCCCCTAAACTCGCCCTGGACGTGGTGCTGGCCGACGAGGCCGCCGTGCCCGACCGCGAATCTCTGGCGGACGCCGCGAAGCGGCTCGGAGCGGCGGTCGAGCTGGCCCCGGTGGCCCGGAAGGACGGCCTGCCCAAGCACGACCCGGAGCTGCTGGCCGCCGCGTACGACCGTATTTTTCGGATGCATGGAAGGATCGGCCCATGGCGATGACGGCAGCGGTGAAGGACGAGATCTCCCGGCTCCCCGTCACCCGCACCTGCTGCAGAAAGGCCGAGGTCTCGTCGATCCTGCGGTTCGCCGGCGGCCTGCACCTGGTGAGCGGCCGGATCGTGATCGAGGCGGAGCTGGACACGGCGATGGCGGCGCGCCGCCTGAAGCGGGACATCGCGGAGATCTTCGGCCACGGCTCGGAGCTGATCGTCATGGCCCCGGGCGGGCTGCGGCGAGGCTCCCGCTTCGTGGTGCGCGTGGTGGCGGGCGGCGACCAGCTGGCCCGCCAGACGGGCCTCGTGGACGGCCGCGGCCGGCCGATCCGCGGGCTGCCCCCGCAGGTCGTCTCCGGCGCCACCTGTGACGCGGAGGCCGCCTGGCGCGGCGCGTTCCTGGCGCACGGCTCGCTGACCGAGCCGGGCCGGTCCTCCTCCCTGGAGGTGACCTGCCCCGGCCCGGAGGCCGCGCTCGCCCTGGTCGGCGCCGCCCGGCGGCTGTCCATCGCCGCGAAGGCCCGCGAGGTACGGGGCGTGGACCGGGTCGTCGTCCGCGACGGCGACGCGATCGGCGCGCTGCTGACGCGGCTCGGCGCCCACGAGTCCGTACTGGCCTGGGAGGAGCGGCGGATGCGCCGCGAGGTGCGCGCCACCGCCAACCGCCTGGCCAACTTCGACGACGCCAACCTGCGTCGCTCGGCGCGTGCCGCGGTTGCCGCGGGCGCCCGGGTGCAGCGGGCCCTGGAGATCCTGGGCGAGGACGTGCCCGAGCACCTCGCGGCCGCCGGCCGGCTGCGCATGGAGCACAAGCAGGCGTCGCTGGAGGAGCTGGGCGCGCTCGCCGAGCCGCCGCTCACCAAGGACGCCGTCGCGGGCCGAATCCGCCGCCTTCTCGCAATGGCCGACAAGCGGGCCCAGGACCTGGGTATTCCGGGGACCGAATCGAATCTGACGGAGGAGATGGCCGACGGTCTCGTCGGCTGATTTCCACCGCCGCACCCCGCCCCGCGCACGACCCCGCCGAGCCGCTGTTTCCGCAGGCCCGGCGGGGTTTTGTCGTCTGCACATATGGGCCGGTGGTCCGACAAATGATTAACCAGACGGTAGATTTTCCGGTTCGGGTCTTTACGGTGCGCTGGATGTCACTCAAGCGGCTTGGGAGATGTAGGGTCGGAGGCGGTCGGGGACATCCCAAATAAAGCTCGCCGGGCGTCGAACCCCGGCGTACCTAACGAGGAGATCGGTTCGTGACGATCCGCGTAGGAATCAACGGCTTCGGCCGCATCGGTCGTAACTACTTCCGGGCGCTGCTGGAGCAGGGTGCGGACATCGAGATCGTGGCTGTCAACGACCTGGGTGACACCGCGACCACCGCGCACCTGCTGAAGTACGACACCATTCTGGGCCGCCTCAAGGCCGAGGTGACCCACACGGCCGACACCATCACCGTGGACGGCCACACCATCAAGGTGCTCTCGGAGCGCAACCCGGCCGACATCCCCTGGGGCGACCTGGGCGTCGACATCGTCATCGAGTCCACCGGCATCTTCACCAAGAAGGCCGACGCCGAGAAGCACATCGCCGGCGGCGCGAAGAAGGTCCTCATCTCGGCCCCGGCCAAGGACGAGGACATCACCATCGTGATGGGCGTCAACCAGGAGAAGTACGACCCCGCGCAGCACCACGTCATCTCCAACGCGTCCTGCACCACCAACTGCGTGGCCCCGATGGCCAAGGTCCTCGACGAGAGCTTCGGCATCGTCAAGGGCATGATGACCACGGTCCACGCCTACACCAACGACCAGCGCATCCTGGACTTCCCGCACAAGGACCTGCGCCGCGCCCGTGCCGCCGCGGAGAACATCATCCCGACGTCCACCGGCGCCGCCAAGGCGACCGCGCTGGTCCTCCCGCAGCTCAAGGGCAAGCTGGACGGCATCGCCATGCGCGTCCCGGTCCCGACCGGCTCGGTCACCGACCTGGTGCTGGAGCTCGACCGCGAGGTCACCAAGGACGAGGTCAACACCGCCTTCCAGAAGGCCGCCGAGGGCCAGCTGAAGGGCATCCTGGAGTACACCGAGGACCCGATCGTCTCCTCCGACATCGTCAACTGGCCGGCCTCCTGCACCTTCGACTCGTCCCTGACGATGGTCCAGGGCAAGCAGGTCAAGGTCGTCGGCTGGTACGACAACGAGTGGGGCTACTCGAACCGTCTGGTGGACCTGACCGTCTTCGTCGGTTCCCAGCTCTGATAAACAGCAGGGCGGGCACCTCGATGTGAGCACGGGGCCCGGGCAGCGCGACGTCGCGCTGTACGGGCCCCGTGGCTTGCCCCGGCCACGAGTTCTCCAAGGAGCACCACACCGATGCAGACGATCGACACACTTCTCGAGCAGGGGGTCGACGGCAAGCGGGTCTTCGTCCGCGCCGACCTCAACGTCCCGCTCGACGGCACCACCATCACCGACGACGGCCGCATCCGCGCCGTCCTGCCCACGATCAAGGCCCTCGTCGAGGCGGGCGCCAAGGTCGTCGTGGCCTCCCACCTCGGCCGCCCCAAGGGCGCCCCGGACCCGGCCTTCTCGCTGCGCCCCGCCGCCGAGCGCCTCGGCGAGCTGCTCGGCGCGCCCGTCGCGTTCGCCGGCGACACCATCGGCAGCGAGGCCCACGACGCGGTGGGCGGCCTCCAGGCCGGCCAGGTCGCCGTCATCGAGAACCTGCGCTTCAACGCCGGCGAGACGTCCAAGGACGACGCCGAGCGCGCCGAGTTCGCCGCCCGCCTCGCCGCTCTCGCCGACGTCTACGTCGGCGACGGCTTCGGCGCCGTGCACCGCAAGCACGCCTCGGTGTTCGACCTGCCGAAGCTGCTGCCCGCCTACGCCGGCCACCTCATCGCCACCGAGGTCGGCGTCCTGAGGAAGCTCACTGACGACGTCAAGCGGCCCTATGTGGTCGTCCTCGGCGGCGCCAAGGTCTCCGACAAGCTCGGCGTCATCGACCACCTGCTGGAGAAGGCCGACCGCATCCTGATCGGCGGCGGCATGGCGTACACCTTCCTCAAGGCCAAGGGCCACGAGGTCGGCATCTCCCTGCTCCAGGAGGACCAGATCCCGGCCGTCCTGGACTACCTGGACCGCGCCGAGAAGCGCGGCGTGGAGTTCGTCCTCCCCGTCGACGTCCTGGTCTCCGCCGAGTTCCCGGACCTCAAGACGAAGGCCCCGGCCAACCCGACCACGGTCGCCGCGGACGCCATCCCCGCCGACCAGGAGGGCCTCGACATCGGCCCGGAGACCCGCGAGCTGTACGCGTCGAAGCTGGCCGATGCCGCGACCGTCTTCTGGAACGGCCCGATGGGCGTCTTCGAGCACCCCGACTACGCCCAGGGCACCAAGGCCGTCGCCCAGGCGCTCGTCGACTCCCCGGCCTTCACGGTCGTCGGCGGTGGCGACTCCGCCGCGGCCGTCCGCATCCTGGGCTTCGACGAGAACGCATTCGGCCACATCTCGACCGGCGGCGGCGCCAGCCTCGAATACCTCGAGGGCAAGACGCTTCCCGGCCTCGCCGCACTGGAGGACTGAACACCGTGACCACCCGCACCCCGCTCATGGCGGGCAACTGGAAGATGAACCTCAACCACCTCGAGGCCATCGCGCACGTCCAGAAGCTCGCCTTCGCCCTCACCGACAAGGACTACGACGCCGTCGAGGTCGCCGTCCTGCCGCCCTTCACCGACCTGCGCTCCGTGCAGACCCTGGTGGACAGCGACAAGCTGAAGATCAAGTACGGCGCCCAGGACCTGTCCGTGCACGACTCCGGGGCGTACACCGGTGAGATCTCCGGCGCCATGCTCGCCAAGCTGCGGTGCACCTACGTCGCCGTGGGCCACTCCGAGCGCCGCCAGTACCACGGCGAGACCGACACCACCTGCAACGAGAAGGTGAAGGCCGCCTTCCGGCACGGCCTCACCCCGATCCTGTGCGTCGGCGAGGGCCTCGACGTCCGCAAGGCCGGCGACCAGGTCGCGTACACCCTCGCCCAGCTCGACGGCGGCCTGCAGAGCATCCCCGCCGAGCAGGCCGAGACGATCGTCATCGCCTACGAGCCGGTGTGGGCCATCGGCACCGGCGAGGTCGCCACCCCCGAGGACGCGCAGGAGGTGTGCGGCGCCATCCGCGGCCGCCTCGCCGAGCTGTACTCGCAGGAGCTGGCCGACAAGGTCCGCATCCAGTACGGCGGCTCCGTGAAGGCCGGCAACATCGCCGCGATCATGGCGCAGCCCGATGTGGACGGCGCGCTGGTCGGCGGCGCCGCGCTGGACCCGGAGGAGTTCGTCAAGATCGTCCGCTTCCGCGACCAGTGAGTATGCGGTAGGGCGGAATCGTCGTACCCTTGCGGGGGCCCGGGGCTCTGGGTGAGCCCAGGGCCCCCGTCGTCCATCCAGTCCGAGAGAATTGCCAGGAAGTAGGGTCCAGCCGTGATTATGGGGTTCTCGATCGCCCTGATCGTGTTCAGCCTGCTGCTGATGCTGCTGGTGCTGATGCACAAGGGGAAGGGCGGCGGTCTCTCCGACATGTTCGGTGGCGGTATGCAGTCCTCCGTCGGCGGCTCCTCGGTCGCCGAGCGCAACCTCGACCGCATCACCGTCGTCGTCGGCCTGCTGTGGGTCGCCTGCATCGTCGTCGTGGGGCTGCTCATCAAGCTCGACGGCTGACCGGGTCCAGCCCGGCCCGCCGCCTTGGCGTCCGCGTCCCGGGGCGGGGTAACTCCCGTCACTGGACGTGCGTTGGGCCTTACGTAGACTGGGGCATCCTCGAGCACCATCACGCAGGGAGTGACGACCGTGGCAAGTGGCAACGCGATCCGGGGAAGCCGGGTCGGGGCGGGGCCGATGGGGGAGGCCGAGCGCGGCGAGTCCGCACCCCGGCTCCGCATTTCCTTCTGGTGCTCCAACGGGCACGAGACACAGCCGAGCTTCGCCAGCGACGCACAGGTCCCCGACACGTGGGACTGCCCCCGGTGCGGCTTCCCGGCCGGTCAGGACCGGGACAACCCGCCGGACCCGCCGCGCACCGAGCCGTACAAGACCCACCTGGCGTACGTCAGGGAGCGGCGCAGCGACGCGGACGGCGAGGCGATCCTGGCCGAGGCACTGGCCAAACTGCGCGGCGAGATCTGAGTTCCGGCACCTGGCAGCAGCACCACGGGCCCTGCCCGCGAATCCCCCCCGGGGATTTCCGCGAGCGGGGCCCTTTTCGCATGCCTGTGGAGAACTCCCTCACCCGGCCAACTTCGACCTGTGGACAAGTCGGTGGCACGAGGTCAGATCAATTAGGTTGGAGGTGCAGCGGGGCAAGCAGGCAGGTACGAGAAGAAGTGGGCTGATGTCCAACATGAACGCAGAAAGCAGCCGCCCGAGGCTGAACCGGATGCCGGAGTGGGCCGCTCTCGCGGAACACCGCGAGCGGTTCGGCAGGACACATCTGCGCGAGCTGTTCGCCGCCCAGCCGACGCGCGGCACCGACTACACCCTGCGGGTCGGCGACCTGTATCTGGACTACTCCAAGCAGCTCGTCACCGACGAGACGCTGACGCTGCTGCGCCGCCTCGCCGAGGCCGCCGGCGTCGCGGAGCTGCGGGACGCGATGTTCCGCGGCGAGAAGATCAACACGACGGAGCACCGCGCCGTCCTCCACACCGCGCTGCGCGCCCCGCGCGACGCCGTCGTCGAGGTCGACGGGGAGAACGTGGTCCCCGGTGTCCACGCCGTCCTCGACCGGATGGCCGACTTCGCCGAGCGCGTCCGCTCCGGCGCCTGGACGGGCCACACCGGAAAGCCCATCAGCAACGTGGTGAACATCGGCATCGGCGGCTCCGACCTCGGCCCCGCCATGGCGTACGAGGCGCTGCGCGCCTACACCCACCGCGGTCTGACGTTCCGTTTCGTGTCGAACGTCGACGGCGCCGACCTGCACGAGGCGATCCGCGACCTGGACGCGGAGGAGACCCTCTTCATCATCGCGTCCAAGACGTTCACCACCATCGAGACCATCACCAACGCCACATCCGCCCGCGAATGGCTGCTCGGTGAGCTGAAGGCCGGCCAGGAGGCCGTCGCGCGGCACTTCGTCGCCCTGTCGACCAACGCCGGCAAGGTCCAGGACTTCGGCATCGACACGGCGAACATGTTCGAGTTCTGGGACTGGGTCGGCGGACGCTACTCCTACGACTCCGCCATCGGCCTGTCCCTGATGATCGCGATCGGCCCGGACCGGTTCCGCGAGATGCTCGACGGCTTCCACCTGATGGACGAGCACTTCCGCACCGCGCCGCCCGAGGAGAACGCCCCGCTGCTGCTCGGCCTCCTCGGCGTCTGGTACGGCGCGTTCTTCGACGCCCAGTCCCACGCGGTGCTGCCCTACTCGCACTACCTGTCCAAGTTCACCGCCTACCTCCAGCAGCTCGACATGGAGTCCAACGGCAAGTCCGTGGACCGCGACGGGCAGCCGGTCGACTGGCAGACCGGACCGGTCGTCTGGGGCACCCCCGGCACCAACGGCCAGCACGCCTACTTCCAGCTGATCCACCAGGGCACCAAGACGATCCCGGCCGACTTCATCGGCTTCGCCAAGCCGGTCGGCGACCTGATGCCCCACCTCGTGGGCCAGCACGACCTGCTGATGGCCAACTTCTTCGCCCAGACCCAGGCCCTCGCCTTCGGCAAGACCGCCGACGAGGTGCGGGCGGAGGGGGTGTCCGAGGAGCTGGTGCCGCACAAGACCTTCCGCGGCAACCACCCGACGACCACGATCCTCGCCGACGAGCTGACCCCGTCCGTCCTGGGCCAGCTGGTCGCCCTGTACGAGCACAGGGTCTTCGTCCAGGGCGCCGTCTGGAACATCGACTCGTTCGACCAGTGGGGCGTCGAGCTCGGCAAGGTCCTCGCCAAGCGCATCGAGCCCGTCCTGACGCAGGGCGTCGGCGGCGAGGGCCTCGACAGCTCCACGGCGGCCCTGGCCGCCGCCTACCGGGCGCTGCGGGCGGGGTGACGTGATGCGGGGGGAGAGCGCGGTGCGGCTGCGGCCGCCGCGGAACACGCTGGACGAGCGGGCCGTCGCCTGGTGGCGCACGCAGTGGCTGCTGGCGACGGCCGTGCCGACGGTCGTCCTGGCCGTGCTGGGCGGCTTCATCGAGCCGGCCAGGAGCTGGCTGTTCGGGTCCGCGGGCGCGGTGGCGGCGGTGGGCCTCGCCTGCACCGCGTTCTTCCCCCGCTGGTGGTTCCGGGTCCACCGGTGGGAGGTCACGGACGAGGCGGTGTACGTCCGCACCGGCTTCTTCTGGCAGGAGTGGCGGATCGCGCCCATGTCCCGCATCCAGACCGTCGACACCGTGCGCGGGCCCCTGGAGCAGGCGTTCCGGCTCGCCACGGTCACCGTCACCACGGCGTCCGCCAAGGGCGCGGTCACCATCGCCGGACTCGACCACCGGCTGGCCGCCGACCTCGCCGAACGCCTGACGCTGATCACCCGCGACACCCCCGGGGACGCGACATGAGCCCCGCGCCGGAGGCGGCGGCGCCCGAAGGCGACGGCGGGCCTGTGCCCGGCGGGCCCGTGCCGGGTGGGCCTGTGCCGGGTGGGCCTGTGCCGGGTGGGCCCGTGCCCGGTGGACCTGTGCCGGGTGGGCCCGTGCCCGGTGGACCTGTGCCGGGTGGGCCCGGCGAGTGGCGGGGGCTCGACCCCCGGACGGCCGTCGTCACCGGAGCCGCCGGGGCCGGTTTCGCGGCGGGCGGCGCCGTGCCGGCGTTCCTCGGGCTGACCGGACCGCTGGGCGCGCCGCTGGCGCTGCTCGTGGTGGCCGCCGGCTTCCTGCTGCTCGTCGCGGGCGGGGTCGCCGTCGAGTACGTACGGTGCCACCGCACCCGCTACCGCGTCGGGGAGGAGCGGGTCGAGCTCCAGTCGCGGCTGTTCGTCCTCGACCGGCGCCGCTCCCTGCCCCGTGAGCGCATCCGCAGCGTCGACCTGACCGCCCATCTGCTGCTGCGCCTCCTCGGCCTGGTGAAGGTCCGCATCGGCACGGGCGAGAGCACCGGGGGCTCCGAGTCCACGCTGGAGCTGCACGCCGTCGGCCGCGCCGAGGGGGAGCGGCTGCGCCGTGAGCTGCTGCGCCGCGCCCCCGCCGCGGACGCCACGGCCCGCCACGACGGCGAGCTGGCCGTGTTCGACCCGTCCTGGATCCGGTACGCACCGGTGTCCTTCGTGGCCCCGCTCCTCGGTGGCGCGGCGGTCGGCGCGGTGATGCAGGTCAGCGAATGGTTCGGGGTGCAGGCCGAGGTCATCGACCGCGTCGGCGACCTGTTCCGCCGGACGCCGGTCGTCTGGATCGTCGTCACGCTCGTCGCCGCCGCGCTCCTCGCCGGGGTCGTCGGAGCGCTCGCCCTGTGGGTCGAGATGTGGTGGAACTTCCGGCTGGAGCGCGAGCCGGGCGGCACGCTGCGGGTCCGGCGCGGGCTGCTGACCGCCCGCTCGCTGTCCATCGAGGAGCGCCGGCTGCGCGGTGTGGAGCTGGTCGAGCCGCTGGGCGTCCGGATGTTCGGCGCCGCGCGGATAGACGCCGTCGCCACGGGCCTCGCGCAGGGCTCCGACGACAAGCACGACACCCACAAGTCGCTGCTGCCGGCCGTGCCCCGCCGGGTCGCCGACGAGGTGGCCGCCCGGGTGCTGCGCGAAGCCGGGCCGCCCACGGGCGCGCCGCTCGTCCGGCACCCGCGGGCGGCCCGCGCGCGGCGGCTGCGCTGGGCGGTGGGCGCCGCCGCGCTGCCCGTCCTCGTCCTCACCGTGCTCGGTGCCGCGCTGGACGTCCCCGCGCTGCTGTACGCGGCCGGGGCGGCGGCCCTGCTGCTGGTGCCGTGCGCCGTGCTCCTCGCGCTCGACGCCTACCGGAACCTCGGGCACGCCATATCCGGCGGCTACCTGGTGGCGCGCTCGGGCACGGTGCGCCGTTCGACCGTCGCCCTCCAGCGCGGCGGCGTCATCGGATGGACGCTCAAGCAGTCGTACGCCCAGCGGCGCGCCGGGCTGCTGACGCTGACCGCGACGACGGCGGCGGGCGACGGCGCCTACGACGTGTACGACGCGGACGAGAGCGAGGGCCTGCGGTTCGCGGCCGCCGCCGTGCCGGGACTGCTGGAGCCGTTCCTCGAACCGGTGGAGCCGCTCGGCGAAGCGGCGCGGTGACATGGGCGGTGGCGTGTGGGGGAGTGGCATGGGGCGGTGGGTCGACGCAGGGCGCGGCGGCGGAATGGCCACCTCCGCCCGCCGGTGCTGATCATGGCCGGATGACGCAGACCAGCCGACGTACCGTCCTCACCGCGCTCGCCACGGCCGCCGTCGCCGGGCCGCTGCTCGGCACGGTGGCCGCCGCACCGGCGCACGCCACCGACGAGTTCGACCTCTACACGTCCAACACCGACCTCTACACCAAGCTGGCCGGGCAGGAGGGCACCGAGTTCGCCCGCCGGTACAAGCGGCACGAGTTCCTCGACCACAGCTATCCGGACCGGTACCCCTACAACCGCACCACCGTCCTCGCCATGCACGGCGGCGGGATCGAGACCGGCACCTCGGAGCTGTGCTTCGGCATAGCCGGATACCATCCCGCCACCCTCCAGCCGCTCGACGACGGCCTGGGCGTCCACGACTACTGGATGTTCGAGGGCCTGCGCAGCTCCAACAACCGCGAACTGCACGTCACCGCCAAGAACAACGACGACCACGTCTGCCAGTCGATGGTCCGCTCCAGCCTCAATGTGCTCAGCCTGCACGGCTGCACGGCCGCCCAGGCCCACACGGCCAACCCGCGGGCGGTGGTCGTCGGCGGGCTCAACGAGCGGTTCAAGTCCCTGCTGAAGGCGGAGTTCGACCGGGTGGGCATCGCCTGGAAGGACGGCAACGACCCGGAGGTCCGCGACCTCGCGGGCATCAACCCCGACAACCCCTGCAACCGCACCATGCTCGGCAAGGGCGGCCAGCTGGAGCTCACCACCGAACTGCGCGCCGCGATGTTCTCCGTCAACACCCGCGCGGGGCGCGCCGGCAGCACGACCCCGGTCTACTGGGACTTCGTCCGCGCCTGCCGCACCGCCATCGCCAAGCTGCACCAGGACCCCGACCAGGTCATCCTCTGACCTCGGCAAGGCCCGGAAAGCCGGAGGCCCGGTCCGCGAACCCTCGCGGACCGGGCCCGGCACCGTACGTGCCGACGGGGTGACGAGCCGTCAGGCGGAGCCGACGGGGTACAGGTCGCGCGGCAGCCGGGCCGCCGCGGCGGCGTCCAGCAGCCAGAGCGTCCGCGCCTGCCCGTACGCGCCCGCCGCCGGGGCCTGCAGCTCACCGGCGCCGGACAGGGCGACGGCCACCGCCTGCGCCTTGTCCTCACCGGCCGCCAGCAGCCACACCTCGCGGGCCGCGCGGATCGCCGGAAGGGTCAGGGAGATCCGGGTGGGCGGCGGCTTCGGCGCGCCGTGCACGCCCACCACCGTCCGCTCGGTCTCCCGCACCGCCGGGTGCTCCGGGAAGAGCGACGCCACATGGGTGTCGGGCCCGACGCCCAGCATGAGGACGTCGAACCGGGGGACGGGCCCGTGGTTCTCCCCCGCCTCGGCGAGCTCCCGCGCGTACGCGGCGGCCGCCGCGTCGGCGTCCGTCCCGTAGGCACCGTCCGCCGCAGGCATCGCGTGCACCCGCGCCGGGTCGACCGGCACATGGTCGAGCAGGGCCTCACGCGCCTGGGTGACGTTCCGCTCGGGGTCGCCCTCCGGGAGGAACCGCTCGTCGCCCCACCACAGGTCGAGCCTCGACCAGTCGACCGCGTCCCGCGCGGGGGCGGTGCGCAGCGCGGCCAGCAGGCCGTTGCCGTTGCGGCCGCCGGTCAGGACGACCGACGCGGAGCCGCGGGCGGCCTGCGCGTCGACGATCCGGGTGATGAGCCGGGCGGCGGCGGCCTGGGCCATCAGCTCCTTGTCGCGGTGGACGACCAGCTGCGGTGCGCTCACTTGGCGGCCGCCTTCTTCGCCGGGGCCTTCTTCGCACCGGACTTCGCCGAAGGCGCGGCAGCCTGAGCGGCGGCGGCGTCCGAGCCGTCGGACGCCTCACCCTCGCCGGCCCCGCCGGAAGCCGAGCCCCCGCCGGAAGCCGAGCCCCCGGCACCGGAGGCCGAGTCGTCCGACGCGCCCGCGCCTTCAGCCGGGGCCGAGCCCCGGCCGGCGCCGGACCCGGAGACCTCGTGCGCCACGCCCTGGCCGGAGCCCTGGCCCAGCCGCGCCACCCCGTACCGCAGGGCCGACGCGTAGGTGTCGTCCGGGTCCAGCCGGCGCAGCTCCTCCGCGATCAGCTCGGCCGTGTCGCGCCGCTTCAGCGCCACCGCCCGGTCCGGCTGCCCCTGCACGCACAGCGTGGCGAGCGACCCGTCCGGCCGGTCCAGCACGATCGGCCCGCAGTCCGTCTCCAGCCGCACGGCGGTGAGGCCCGGCCCCGTGGAGGTCGTACGGCGCACCGCCACCCCCAGCCGGTCCGCCAGCCACATGGCGAGCAGCTCCACGCTCGGGTTGAACTCCTCGCCCTCCACCTCGGCGGAGATCACCTGGCAGGCGACCTGGTCCAGCGCGGCGGCGAGCATCGAACGCCACGGAGTGATCCGGGTCCAGGACAGGTCGGTGTCACCAGGGGTGTACGCCTCGGCGCGCGCGGCGAGCTCGCTCACCGGGTCCTCGGCGTTGTACGTGTCGGTCACCCGGCGCTGGGCGAGCGCGCCCAGCGGGTCGCTGGTCGGGTCGGTCGGCGCGTTCACCGGCCACCACACGACGACGGGCGCGTCGGGCAGCAGCAGCGGCAGCACCACCGACTGGGCGTGGTCGATGACCTCGCCCCGCAGGCGCAGGATGACCGTCTCCCCGGTGCCCGCGTCCGCGCCGACCCGCACCTCGGCGTCCAGCCGGGCCTTCGCCCGGTCGCGCGGCGAGCGCGAGACGCGCTTGATGACGACGAGCTTGCGCGACGGGTGCTCGCGGGACGCCTCGTTGGCCGCCCGCAGCGCGTCGTAGGCGTTCTCCTCGTCGGTGACGATGACCAGGGTCAGCACCATGCCGACGGCCGGCGTGCCGATGGCCCGCCGACCCTGCACCAGCGCCTTGTTGATCTTGCTGGAGGTGGTGTCCGTAAGGTCGATCTTCATGGCCGGCGCCAGCTCCGTCCGTCTCGTGCGAGCATCTCGTCCGCCTCGACCGGACCCCACGTGCCCGCCTTGTACTGCGCGGGCCTGCCGTGCTGGTCCCAGTACTCCTCGATCGGGTCGAGGATCCGCCAGGACAGCTCGACCTCCTCCACGCGCGGGAAGAGGTTGGCGTCGCCGAGGAGGACGTCGAGGATGAGCCGCTCGTACGCCTCCGGGCTGGACTCGGTGAACGACTCGCCGTAGGCGAAGTCCATCGAGACGTCCCGGACCTCCATCGACGTGCCCGGGACCTTCGAGCCGAACCGCATGGTCACGCCCTCGTCCGGCTGGACGCGGATGACCAGCGCGTTGTGGCCGAGCTCCTCCGTCGCCGTGTGGTCGAACGGGGAGTGCGGGGCCCGCTGGAAGACGACGGCGATCTCCGTCACCCGGCGGCCCAGGCGCTTGCCCGTGCGCAGGTAGAAGGGGACACCGGCCCAGCGGCGGTTGTCGATCTCCAGCTTGATCGCGGCGTAGGTGTCGGTCTTGGAGTCGGGGTCGATGCCCTCCTCCTCCAGATAGCCGACGGCCGGCGCGCCGCCCTGCCACCCGGCCGCGTACTGGCCGCGCACCGTCGAGGCGCCCAGGTCCTTCGGCAGCCGCACGGCGCCCAGCACCTTGGTCTTCTCGGCGGCCAGCGCGTCGGCGTCGAAGGAGGCGGGCTCCTCCATCGCGGTCAGCGCGAGCAGCTGGAGCAGGTGGTTCTGGATGACGTCGCGGGCGGCGCCGATGCCGTCGTAGTAGCCGGCCCGGCCGCCGATGCCGATGTCCTCGGCCATGGTGATCTGGACGTGGTCGACGTACGACCGGTTCCAGATCGGCTCGAAAAGGGTGTTGGCGAAGCGCAGCGCCAGGATGTTCTGGACCGTCTCCTTGCCGAGGTAGTGGTCGATCCGGAACACCTGGTCCGGGGTGAACACCTCGTGGACGATCGCGTTCAGCTCCTGCGCCGACGCCAGGTCGTGCCCGAAGGGCTTCTCGATGACCGCGCGCCGCCAGCACCCCTGCCGCTGCTCGGCCAGGCCGTGCTGCTTCAGCTGCTGGACGACCACGGGGAAGAACTTGGGCGGCACCGACAGGTAGAAGGCGAAGTTGCCGCCCGTGCCCTGCGCCTTGTCCAGCTCGTCCATCGTGGCCTTGAGCTGCTCGAACGCCGCGTCGTCGTCGAAGTCGCCCTGGACGAACCGCATGCCCTGGATCAGCTGCTGCCAGACCTCCTCGCGGAAGGGCGTGCGCGCGTGCTGCTTCACGGCGTCGTGGACGACCTGCGCGAAGTCCTCGTCCGCCCACTCGCGGCGGGCGAACCCGATCAGCGCGAAGCCCGGCGGCAGAAGCCCCCGGTTCGCCAGATCGTAGACGGCGGGCATCAGCTTCTTCCGGGACAAATCGCCCGTAACGCCGAAGATCACCAGGCCCGACGGCCCCGCGATGCGCGGGAGCCGTCGGTCCGCGGCGTCACGCAGCGGATTGCTGCTGTGCAAGGGTCTACGCCTCCGCGGGGGCGAGGCGCTTGAGCTCCGCCTCGGTCGACGCCAGCAGGTCGCTCCAGGACGCCTCGAACTTGCTCACGCCCTCGTCCTCGAGCAGCTGCACCACCTCGTCGTACGAGATGCCCAGCTTCTCCAGCGCGTCCAGGTCCGCACGGGCCTGCTCGTACGTGCCGGACACCGTGTTGCCCCGGATGTCACCGCGCGCGGCGGTGGCCTCCAGCGTCGCCTCCGGCATGGTGTTCACCGTGCCCGGCGCGACCAGCTCGTCCACGTACAGCGTGTCCTTGTACGCGGGGTCCTTCACACCGGTCGACGCCCACAGCGGACGCTGCTTGTTGGCCTGCGCCCGGTCCAGCGCCGCCCAGCGGTCGGAGCTGAAGACCTCCTCGTACGCCTGGTAGGCGAGGCGCGCGTTGGCCAGGGCCGCCTTGCCGCGCAGCTCCTTTGCCTCCGGCGTGCCGATGCCGTCCAGCCGCTTGTCGATCTCGGTGTCCACCCGGGAGACGAAGAACGACGCCACCGAATGGATCTTCGACAGGTCCAGGCCGCGCTCCTTGGCCTTCTCCAGACCGGCGAGGTACGCGTCCATGACGGCGCGGTAGCGCTCCAGCGAGAAGATCAGCGTGACGTTGACGCTGATGCCCAGGCCGATCGTCTCCGTGATCGCCGGGAGACCCGCCTGGGTGGCCGGGATCTTGATGAGGGTGTTGGGCCGGTCCACCAGCCACGCCAGCTGCTTCGCCTCGGCGACCGTCGCCCGCGTGTCGTGCGCGAGCCGCGGGTCCACCTCGATCGACACCCGGCCGTCCTGGCCCTGCGTCGCGTCGAAGACCGGGCGGAGGATGTCGGCGGCGTCCCGGACGTCCGCCGTCGTGATCATGCGGATGGCCTCCTCGACGGTCACCTTGCGGGCCGCGAGGTCGGCGAGCTGCACGTCGTAGCCGTGGCCCTCGGAGATCGCCTTCTGGAAGATCGACGGGTTGGTGGTGACACCCACCACGTGCTGCTCGTCGATCAGCTCGGCGAGGTTGCCGGAGGTGATCCGCTTGCGGGACAGGTCGTCGAGCCAGATCGCGACGCCTTCGTCGGAGAGGCGCTTGAGTGCGTCTGTCATGAGGATTGCATCTCCTACTAGTGCTTGTGTTGGCGTCAGCGCGTCGCGGCCGCGATCGATTCCCGCGCGGCGGCGGCGATGGCCTCCGGGGTGAAGCCGTACTCCCGGAAGAGCAGCTTGCCGTCCGCGGAGGCACCGAAGTGCTCCAGCGACACGATCCGGCCCGCGTCACCCACGTACCGGTGCCAGGTCAGCCCGATACCGGCCTCCACCGCCACCCGCGCCTTCACCGACGGCGGCAGCACCGAGTCCCGGTACCCCTGCTCCTGCTCCTCGAACCACTCGACGCACGGCATCGACACGACCCGCGTCGGCACGCCCGCCGCCTGGAGCTGCTCGCGCGCCTCCACGGCCAGGTGCACCTCGGAGCCCGTGGCGATCAGCACGGCCTGCGGCTCGCCGCCCTCGGCGTCCAGGAGTACGTAGCCGCCCTTGGCCGCGCCCTCGTTCCACTCGTAGGTCGGCACGCCCTGGCGGGTCAGCGCCAGACCGTGCGGGGCGCCCTTGCCGAACTCCTTCGTCCAGCGCCTGAGGATCTCGCGCCAGGCGATGGCCGTCTCGTTGGCGTCGGCCGGGCGGACCACGTTCAGACCCGGGATCGCGCGCAGCGACGCCAGGTGCTCCACCGGCTGGTGGGTCGGGCCGTCCTCGCCGAGGCCGATCGAGTCGTGCGTCCACACGTACGTCACCGGCAGGTGCATCAGCGCCGACAGCCGCACCGCGTTGCGCATGTAGTCGGAGAACACCAGGAAGGTGCCGCCGAAGATCCGCGTGTTGCCGTGCAGGGCGATGCCGTTCATCTCGGCGGCCATCGCGTGCTCGCGGATACCGAAGTGGATGGTGCGGCCGTACGGGTCGGCCTCCGGCAGCGGGTTGCCCTCCGGCAGGAACGACGACGTCTTGTCGATCGTCGTGTTGTTCGAGCCGGCCAGGTCCGCGGAGCCGCCCCACAGCTCGGGGATGACCGCGCCGAGCGCCTGGAGGACCTTGCCGGACGCGGCGCGCGTGGCGACGCCCTTGCCCGCCTCGAAGACCGGGAGCTTCTCCTCCCAGCCCTTGGGCAGCTCGCCCGCGGAGATCCGGTCGAACTCGGCGGCGCGCTCCGGGTTGGCCGCGCGCCACGCCTCGAGGTCCTTCTCCCAGGCGGCGCGGGCCTCGCGGCCCCGGTCCAGGGCCTTGCGGGTGTGCGCGATGACCTCGTCGGACACCTCGAACGTCTTCTCCGGGTCGAAGCCCAGGACGCGCTTGGTGGCCGCGACCTCCTCGTCGCCCAGCGCCGAGCCGTGGGACGCCTCGGTGTTCTGCGCGTTCGGGGCCGGCCAGGCGATGATCGAGCGCATCGCGATGAACGACGGGCGGCCGGTCTCCGCCTTCGCCGCCTGGATCGCCGCGTACAGGGCGGCCGGGTCGAGGTCGCCGTTCTCCTGCTGCTCGACGCGCTGGACGTGCCAGCCGTACGCCTCGTAGCGCTTGAGGGTGTCCTCGGAGACGGCGGTCTCGGTGTCGCCCTCGATCGAGATGTGGTTGTCGTCCCACAGCATGATCAGGTTGCCGAGCCGCTGGTGACCGGCCATCGAGGACGCCTCGGCGGCGATGCCCTCCTGGAGGCAGCCGTCACCGGCGATGACGTACACGAAGTGGTCGAACGGCGAGGTGCCGGGCGCCGCCTCGGGGTCGAACAGGCCGCGCTCGTAGCGGGCGGCCATCGCCATGCCCACGGCGTTGGCGACACCCTGGCCCAGCGGGCCGGTCGTGGTCTCCACACCCTTGGTGTGGCCGTACTCCGGGTGGCCCGGCGTCTTCGAGCCCCAGGTGCGGAAGGCCTTCAGGTCGTCCAGCTCCAGGCCGAACCCGGCCAGGTACAGCTGGGTGTAGAGCGTCAGCGAGGAGTGGCCCGCGGACAGCACGAAGCGGTCGCGTCCGGCCCAGTCCGGGTCCGCGGGGTCGTGGCGCATCACCTTCTGGAAGAGCGTGTACGCCGCGGGGGCCAGGCTCATCGCCGTACCAGGATGGCCGTTGCCGACCTTCTGTACGGCGTCCGCGGCCAGGACACGGGCGGTGTCGACGGCACGCTGGTCCAGTGCGGTCCATTCGAGGTCTGTGGTGGTCGGCTTGGTGCTCACCCTCGGTCAGGGCTCCTCTCCACATGTCGCAGGCCGATGACGTCGGTGCACCGGCCGCTGCCGAGCCTATCCCGTCACCAGGCCCGATTTTCCGGCTCACAACCGGGTTCCGCCACCTGCGGCCGCCCCCGTGCACCACCTGTATACGAGGCCGCTCATCCGATCGCTCATCCGTGCCCCCGGCGGTGGAACGGCGCTCATCGGAGCGCTCGTCCGAGTGGGGGCGCCGCCCGTCTGCGCCCCCTTTCCCGCGGGTGCCCGGCCGGGCCGGGTGAACACGACCCACCCCCGCGAAGGGCGAGGTATGGGCAACGTCTACAGTGGCGTGGTACGCGCGAGTCTTCACCGGCCCATCACGTCAAGGGGCGGGCTCGCAGGGATGTCTCTGTCAGGGGTGTGCGTGACGGCCGTCGAATCCCGTCCTGGGGGCACTTCCCAGGCCCTCAAGGCTCTGGGGGAGGGTGTACCCGGCACGAGCCAAGTCCATCGGTCGTTCGGGGCCCGCGCCAAGGCGTTCGTGGCGCTGACCAAGCCGCGGATCATCGAGCTGCTGCTGATCACCACGGTTCCGGTCATGTTCCTCGCCGAACAGGGCGTACCGGATCTCGTGCTGGTACTCCACACGTGTTTCGCCGGCTATCTGTCGGCGGGCGGCGCCAACGCGCTGAACATGTACATCGACCGGGACATCGACGCGCTCATGGAGCGCACATCGCGGCGTCCCCTCGTCACCGGCATGGTCTCGCCCCGCGAGGGCCTGGTCTTCGGTCTGGCGCTCGGCGTCGTGTCCACGCTCTGGTTCGGCCTGTTCGTCAACTGGCTGTCGGCGTGGCTCGCCCTCGGCGCGCTCCTCTTCTACGTGGTCGTCTACACGATGATCCTCAAGCGCCGCACGGCGCAGAACATCGTGTGGGGCGGCATCGCCGGCTGCATGCCGGTCCTCATCGGCTGGTCGTCGGTCACGAACTCCATGTCGTGGGCCGCGGTCATCCTCTTCCTCGTCATCTTCTTCTGGACGCCGCCGCACTACTGGCCGCTGTCCATGAAGGTGAAGGAGGACTACGCCCGCGTCGGCGTGCCGATGCTGCCGGTCATCGCCTCCAACAAGGTCGTCGCCCGGCAGATCGTCGCCTACAGCTGGGTCATGGTCCTCGTCTCCCTGCTGCTCCAGCCGCTCGGCTACACCGGCTGGTTCTACACGGCCGTGGCACTGGCCACCGGCGGCTGGTGGCTGTGGGAGGCGCACGCCCTCCAGCACCGCGCCAGGACCGGCGTGACCGGGGCCAAGCTGAAGGAGATGCGCCTCTTCCACTGGTCCATCACCTATGTGTCGCTGCTCTTCGTGGCGGTCGCCGTGGACCCCTTCATCGGCTGACCGCACCAGGACCGACCGCCTGACGGGCGGGTCGCGTGGCCAAGGCCACGTGGCCCGCCCGTCGCACGTTGATCTACCCGGCAGTAGCATCCTGTCCATGGCAGACACCACCAAGCAGGCAGAGCGCACGGCGGCGAAGCTCGCCAAGCAGATCCAGGCGTTCGCCGCGAAGCACGGCGGCGCCGAGGGCCAGCTCGCCTACACAGGGCAGGCCGGCACCCGGATCGTGCTCGTCGGCGAGGACGGCGGCTGGGGCGACCTCGTCGCCCCGAACCAGGACATCGCGCGGGGCGCCGCCGAGAAGGCCGGCCTCACCCTGCACGACGCGTTCGACGGCGAGCTCGCCGCCAAGGTCCGCACGGGCCCGTACGAGTGGAGCCGCATGGCCGGCATCCAGATCGGCGGCGACACCGCCAAGTGAGGCGCGGGGCCCTGGCCCGAGAGACCGGGCTGAACCGGTTGTGGGCAGTCGTTCCGCCGGGGCAGAACGGGTAGGCACAACCGGTGCCCCGCCCTGGGAGGACGCCCCCTGATGCGTGAGGCGCCGACCGGCACCGCCAGGTCCGCCGCGCACCCGCCGGGCACAGGAAGACGCCCGGGGCGTCACCGCGACGGTTCACCCGTCCCGGTGACGCCCCGGGCGTCTGCCGTACTCCTGCTCCGCAGGCCCCTCAGGCCGCCGTCAGCGCCGCGTCACCCGACTGCGCCGGCACCGGCGCCACCGGCAGCGGCCGCTCGCGCAGGCTCAGCAGCAGGCGCAGCACGGCCACCCACAGCAGCGCCGAGCCGAGCATGTGGAGGCCCACCAGGACCTCGGGCACTCCGGTGAAGTACTGCACATAGCCGATACCGCCCTGGAGCAGCAGCACCAGCAGCAGGTCGCGGGCGCGGGCCCGCACGTCGTCGGGGGCGTCGACCACCCGCAGCACGAAGAACATCGCGACCGCGCCGACGCACACGATCCACGCGAACGCGGCGTGCACCTGCGCGGCCGTCTCGTAGTCGAACGGCATGCGCGGCACGTCGCTGCTGTCACCCGCGTGCTTGCCGCTGCCGGTCACCCCCGTGCCCGCCACGATCAGCACCGCCGACAGGGCGACCAGCGCCCACCCGAGCTTGCGCACCGGGCCGGGGACGCGCGGCCGCGGCGGCGTGTCGCCCTCGCCGGTGCGCACCCACGTGATCACCGCGACGGTCAGCAGCGCGTTCGCGGCGATGAAGTGGCCCGCCACCGTCCACGGGTTCAGCCCCATCCAGACGGTGATCCCGCCGAGCACCGCGTTGCTCGCGACGATCCAGAACTGCGCCCAGCCCAGCCGGGTCAGCCCGCGGCGCCACGGCTTGGTCGATCGGGCCGCGACGATCGCCCAGCCGACGGCCGCCGACAGGACGTACGTCAGCATCCGGTTGCCGAACTCGATGGCGCCGTGGATGCCCTGCTCGGGCGTGGCGAACAGACTGTCGTCGGTGCACTTGGGCCAGGTGTCGCAGCCGAGGCCCGAGCCGGTCAGCCGGACCGCGCCGCCCGTGACGATGATGACGACGGTCATGACGACCGCGCTGAGCGCGGCCCGCCGGAGCGTCCGGGGCGACGGCGTCCAGCGCTGGGCAATGAAGGCGAGAGGGGTCAACACGGACCTATCGTAGGTCGCCGCTTGTGCACGCTTTCACGAGGGGGTGCGCCAAGGGCGCTCGCGGGCGGTACGGGCGGACGCCCGTGCGCGGCCCCGGCAGCCGCTCCTACTCCCAGCGGAAGAACCGCGCCGCCGCGCCGAGCCCCGCCGCCGCCCACGCGGCCAGCACGCCCAGCTGCCCCCACGGGATCCCCGCCCCGTGCTGGAGCACGTCCCGCAGGCCGCCGGAGAGCGCCGAGATCGGCAGCCACTCCAGCGCCGCCCGCGCCGCGTCCGGGAACCGGTCCAGCGGTACGACGACCCCGCCGCCCACGAGCAACAGCAGGAACACCAGGTTCGCCGCCGCCAGGGTCGCCTCGGCCTTGAGCGTGCCGGCCATCAGCAGCCCGAGCCCGGAGAACGCGGCGGTGCCGGCGACCAGCAGCAGGAGGACCGCGGCCGGGCTGCCCTGCGGCGACCAGCCCAGCGCCAGGGCGATGGCGGTCAGCAGCAGCACCTGGAGGACCTCGGTGACCAGCACGGCCAGCGTCTTGGCGGCCATCAGCGCCCAGCGGGGGAGCGGTGACGCGCCGAGGCGCTTGAGCACCCCGTACCGCCGTTCGAAGCCCGTGGCGATGGCCTGCCCGGTGAACGCGGTGGACATCACGGCGAGCGCGAGGACGCCCGGCGCGAGGAAGTCCACGGCCTCTCCGCTGCCCGTGTCGACGATGTCGACGGTCGAGAACAGCACCAGCAGCAGTGACGGGATGACCACGGTGAGCAGCAGCTGCTCGCCGTTGCGCAGCAGCATCCGGGTCTCCAGCGCGGCCTGCGCGGCGATCATCCGCCCGACCGGCGCGGCGCCCGGCCGCGGGGTGTACGTACCGCTGTTCATCCGCGCAGCTCCTTGCCGGTCAGCTCCAGGAAGACGTCCTCCAGCGTGTGGCGCTCGACCGCGATGCCGTCGGGCATCACCCCGTTCTGGGCGCACCAGCTGGTGACCGTGGCGAGGAGCTGCGGGTCGACGGCGCCGGTGATCCGGTACGCGCCGGGGGCGGTCTCGGCGGCGGCCGTGCCGTCGGGCAGCGCCTTCAGCAGGGAGCCCAGGTCGAGGCCGGGGCGGCCGGTGAAGCGCAGCGAGTTCTCCGCGCCGCCCCGGCACAGCCGCTCGGGGCTGTCCTGGGCGACGACCCGCCCGGCGTCGACGATCGCCACGTCGTCGGCGAGCTGCTCGGCCTCGTCCATGAAGTGGGTGGTGAGGACCACGGTCACCCCGTCGGCGCGCAGCTCGCGCACCAGGTCCCAGGTGGAGCGGCGGGCCTGCGGGTCGAGGCCGGCGGTCGGCTCGTCCAGGAAGACCAGCTCGGGCCGCCCGACCACGGCCATCGCGAGGGCGAGCCGCTGCTGCTGCCCGCCCGACAGCCGCCGGTAGGCCGTGCGGCCGCAGGAGCCGAGGCCCAGGCGCTCGATCAGGGCGTCCACGTCGAGCGGGTGGGCGTGCAGCTTCGCCATGTGGCGCAGCATCTCGTCGGCGCGGGCGCCCGAGTAGACGCCGCCGGACTGGAGCATCACGCCGATGCGGGGCCGCAGCCGCGCCGCGTCGGCGACCGGGTCGAGGCCGAGGACGCGGACGGTGCCCGCGTCGGGCCTGCGGTACCCCTCGCAGGTCTCCACGGTGGTGGTCTTGCCGGCCCCGTTGGGACCGAGGACGGCGGTGACGGTGCCGGTGCGGACGTCGAGGTCGAGCCCGTCCACCGCGGTCTTGTTCCCGTACCGCTTGACCAGGCCCCGTACCCGGACGGCGGACTCGTTTCGCATGGCAGCCAAGTCTAGGCAGCCGCGGCGCGCCCCCGGGCCGCGGGCCCGCCACCGGCCGTCCGTGGGCCCTTGTGGCGGGCCCCGCGCCGGGCGGAAGGCCCCGGTCAGGGCGCCGGGCCCGGACGGGCGGGTGATCGTTTCCGCAGGTCAGGTTAGGTTTCCCTAAGTGACGCACGGCACCGGCGGGTCGGGAGGGTGCGGCTTGTCACCCTCTCCGGAATTACGCAACAATGGCGTTGTGAAAAACGTCGGTGAGACTCCCACGGCCTCCGGAGAGGAGCTCGCGACCGGGGAGCGGTCCACCCGCAACCGGGTCGCGCGGTCCATCCTGGACCACGGTCCGTCCACCGTCGCGGAACTCGCCCAGCGGCTCGGCCTCACCCAGGCCGCCGTGCGCCGGCACCTCGACGCGCTCGTCGCGGACGGCGTGGTCGCCCCGCGCGAACAGCGCGTCTACGGCGCCCGCACCCGGGGCCGCCCCGCCAAGGTCTTCGCGCTGACCGACTGCGGCCGGGACGCCTTCGACCAGTCGTACGACAGCCTCGCGGTCGACGCCCTGCGCTGGATCGAGCAGAACGCCGGGGGAGAGGCCGCCGTCGCGGCCTTCGCCCGCGACCGGGTCGAGGCGCAGGCGGAGGCGTACCGCGCGGCCGTCGAGTCCGCCCCGCCCCAGCGGCGTGCCGAGGCCCTGGCCAAGGCGCTGAGCGCCGACGGGTACGCTGCGACGGCACGCGAGGCGCCGGTGGGGCAGGTCGGGCAGCAGCTGTGCCAGCACCACTGCCCGGTCGCCCACGTCGCGGAGCGCTACCCGCAGCTCTGCGAGGCGGAGACGGAGATCTTCTCCCGACTGCTCGGGACGCACGTCCAGCGCCTGGCCACCATCGCGCACGGCGACGGGGTCTGCACGACGTTCATTCCGCACAGCGATCCGAAACACCCCAAGACCCCTTCATCACCATCCGCAAGCACGGCCGGGAGGAACCCCGCATGACCACCGAGATCAGCCACCCCGAGCTCGAGGGCCTGGGTCGGTACGAATATGGCTGGGCCGACCCGGACGCGGCCGGTGCCGCCGCCAAGCGCGGTCTGAACGAGGACGTCGTCCGCGACATCTCCGCGAAGAAGAACGAGCCCGAGTGGATGCTGAAGCTGCGGCTGAAGGGTCTGCGCCTGTTCGAGAAGAAGCCCATGCCGACCTGGGGCTCGGACCTCTCCGGCATCGACTTCGACAACATCAAGTACTTCGTCCGGTCCACCGAGAAGCAGGCCGAGTCCTGGGAGGACCTGCCGGAGGACATCAAGAACACGTACGACAAGCTCGGCATCCCCGAGGCGGAGAAGCAGCGCCTCGTCGCCGGTGTCGCGGCCCAGTACGAGTCCGAGGTCGTCTACCACCAGATCCGCGAGGACCTGGAGTCCCAGGGCGTGATCTTCCTCGACACGGACACCGCGCTCAAGGAGCACCCGGAGCTCTTCCAGGAGTACTTCGGCACGGTCATCCCGGTCGGCGACAACAAGTTCGCCTCGCTGAACACGGCCGTGTGGTCCGGCGGCTCCTTCATCTACGTGCCGAAGGGCGTGCACGTCGACATCCCGCTCCAGGCCTACTTCCGCATCAACACGGAGAACATGGGCCAGTTCGAGCGGACGCTGATCATCGTCGACGAGGACGCCTACGTCCACTACGTCGAGGGCTGCACCGCGCCGATCTACTCCTCCGACTCGCTGCACAGCGCCGTCGTGGAGATCATCGTCAAGAAGGGCGCCCGCTGCCGCTACACGACCATCCAGAACTGGTCGAACAACGTCTACAACCTGGTCACCAAGCGAGCCGTGGCCTACGAGGGCGCGACCATGGAGTGGGTCGACGGCAACATCGGCTCCAAGGTCACCATGAAGTACCCGGCCGTCTACCTGATGGGCGAGCACGCCAAGGGCGAGACCCTGTCGATCGCCTTCGCCGGCGAGGGCCAGCACCAGGACGCCGGCGCCAAGATGGTCCACATGGCGCCGAACACCTCCTCCAACATCGTCTCCAAGTCGGTGGCGCGAGGCGGCGGCCGCACCTCCTACCGCGGCCTCATCGAGATCGGCGAGGGCGCCCCGGGCTCCAAGTCCAACGTCCTGTGCGACGCGCTCCTGGTCGACACGATCTCCCGCTCCGACACGTACCCGTACGTCGACGTGCGCGAGGACGACGTCTCCATGGGCCACGAGGCCACGGTCTCCAAGGTCTCGGAGGACCAGCTCTTCTACCTGATGAGCCGCGGCCTCTCCGAGGACGAGGCCATGGCGATGATCGTGCGCGGCTTCGTCGAGCCGATCGCCAAGGAGCTGCCGATGGAGTACGCCCTGGAGCTCAACCGGCTGATCGAGCTGCAGATGGAGGGCGCGGTCGGCTGACGCCGCACCGCCCCCCGCACGACTTGACGACGTACGCACGTAGGAAGAGAAACCACGACAGCCATGGCTGAGAACATCCCGGTGGGTTCGACCACCGCCGGCTCCATCGCGGTGGCGGCCGAGTCGACCGTCGCCACCCGCATGAGCGCCCCCCCGTCCTTCGACGTCGCGGACTTCCCCGTCCCGCACGGCCGCGAGGAGGAGTGGCGGTTCACGCCGCTGGAGCGTCTGCGCGGACTGCACGACGGCACCGCCGCCGCCACCGGTGAAGGGGTACGCGTCGACGTCACCGCGCCCGACGCCGTCACCGTCGAGGCGGTCGGCCGCGACGACGCGCGGCTCGGCAAGGCCGGCACGCCGGTCGACCGGGTCGCCGCCCAGGCGTACTCCTCGTTCGAGAAGGCCACGGTCGTCACCGTGCCCAAGGAGGCCGTGCTCACCGAGCCCGTCCGCATCGCCGTGCACGGGCAGGGCGGCACCTCCTTCGGCCACCTCGTGGTCGAGCTCGGCGCGTTCGCCGAGGCCGTCGTGGTCATCGACCACACCGGCGACGCCGTCCTCGCGGCCAACGTCGACTACGTCCTCGGCGACGGCGCCAAGCTGACCGTGGTCTCCGTCCAGGACTGGGACGACAAGGCCGTCCACGTGGCGCAGCACAACGCGCTGGTCGGCCGCGACGCCTCCTTCAAGTCCGTCGTCGTCACCTTCGGCGGCGACCTCGTCCGCATCCACCCGCGCGTCGCGTACGCCGGGACGGGCGGCGCGGCGGAGCTGTTCGGCCTGTACTTCACCGACGCCGGCCAGCACCAGGAGCACCGCCTCCTGGTCGACCACAACACCCCGCACTGCACGTCGAACGTCGTCTACAAGGGCGCCCTCCAGGGCGAGTCGGCGCACGCCGTGTGGATCGGCGACGTCCTCATCCAGGCCGCCGCCGAGGGCACCGACACCTACGAGATGAACCGGAACCTCGTCCTCACCGACGGCGCCCGGGTCGACTCGGTGCCGAACCTGGAGATCGAGACCGGTGAGATCGCCGGTGCCGGCCACGCCTCCGCGACCGGCCGCTTCGACGACGAGCAGCTGTTCTACCTGATGGCCCGCGGCATCCCGGAGACCGAGGCGCGCCGCCTCGTCGTCCGCGGCTTCTTCGCCGAGCTCGTCCAGCAGATCGGCCTGCCCGACGTCGAGGCGCGGCTCATCGAGAAGATCGAGGCGGAGCTGGAGGCGTCCGTCTGATGGCCTTCGTCCGCGTCTGTGGCCTGAGCGAGCTGACGGAGGACACCCCGAAGCGGGTGGAGATCGACGGCACGCCGGTCTCCGTCGTCCGCACCGAGGGGGAGGTGTTCGCGATCCACGACATCTGCTCGCACGCGAACGTGTCCCTCTCGGAGGGCGAGGTCGAGGACTGCGCCATCGAGTGCTGGCTGCACGGCTCCAGCTTCGACCTCCGTACCGGCAAGCCGTCCGGCCTTCCCGCGACGCGCCCCGTCCCCGTATACCCCGTAAAGATCGAAGGGGACGATGTGCTCGTCTCCGTCACCCAGGAGTCCTGAGTCACCCATGGCAACGCTTGAAATCCGCGACCTGCACGTCACCGTCGAGGTCGAGAACGGCACGAAGGAAATCCTCAAGGGCGTCGACCTGACCGTGAAGCAGGGCGAGACCCACGCCATCATGGGCCCCAACGGCTCCGGCAAGTCCACCCTCGCCTACTCGCTCGCCGGCCACCCGAAGTACACGATCACCGGCGGCACCGTCACCCTCGACGGCGAGGACGTCCTGGAGATGTCCGTGGACGAGCGCGCCCGCGCCGGCGTCTTCCTCGCCATGCAGTACCCGGTCGAGGTCCCGGGCGTCTCCGTCTCCAACTTCCTGCGCACCTCTGCCACCGCCGTCCGCGGCGAGGCCCCCAAGCTGCGCACCTGGGTGAAGGAGGTCCGCGAGGCCATGGAGCGCCTCAACATGGACCCCGCGTTCGCCGAGCGGAACGTGAACGAGGGCTTCTCCGGCGGTGAGAAGAAGCGCCACGAGATCCTCCAGCTCGAGCTGCTCAAGCCGAAGATCGCGATCCTCGACGAGACGGACTCCGGCCTCGACGTGGACGCCCTGCGCATCGTCTCCGAGGGCGTCAACCGCGTCCGCGAGACCGGCGAGGTCGGCACCCTGCTGATCACCCACTACACGCGCATCCTGCGCTACATCAAGCCCGACCACGTCCACGTCTTCGCCGGCGGCAAGATCGTCGAGTCGGGCGGCCCCGAGCTGGCCGACAAGCTGGAGGCCGAGGGCTACGAGGCATACACGAAGGGTGGCGTATCCGCGTGACACAGCTGCCGGGCCTCCTCGACGCTGAGGCGATCCGCAAGGACTTCCCGATCCTGGACCGTGTCCTCCACGACGGCAAGAAGCTCGTCTACCTGGACAACGCGGCGACGTCCCAGACGCCGCGCCAGGTGATCGACGTGCTCAGCGAGTACTACGAGCGCCACAACGCCAACGTCCACCGTGGTGTGCACGTCCTCGCCGAGGAGGCCACGGAGCTGTACGAAGGCGCCCGCGACAAGGTGGCCGCCTTCATCAACGCGCCCAGCCGCAACGAGGTGATCTTCACCAAGAACGCCTCGGAGTCGCTGAACCTCGTCGCGAACATGCTCGGCTGGGCCGACGAGCCCTACCGCGTCGACGCCGACACCGAGATCGTCATCACGGAGATGGAGCACCACTCCAACATCGTCCCGTGGCAGCTGCTCGCGCAGCGCACCGGCGCGAAGCTGAAGTGGTTCGGGCTGACCGACGACGGCCGGCTCGACCTCTCCCGGATCGACGAGGTCATCACCCCGAAGACGAAGATCGTCTCCTTCGTGCTGGTCTCCAACATCCTCGGCACGTTCAACCCGGTCGAGGCGATCGTGCGCCGCGCCCAGGAGGTCGGCGCGCTCGTCCTCATCGACGCGTCGCAGGCCGCGCCGCACATGACGCTGGACGTGCAGGCCCTCCAGGCCGACTTCGTCGCCTTCACCGGCCACAAGATGTGCGGCCCGACCGGCATCGGCGTGCTGTGGGGCCGCCAGGAGCTGCTGGAGGACCTCCCGCCGTTCCTCGGCGGCGGCGAGATGATCGAGACCGTCTCGATGAGCTCGTCCACGTACGCCCCCGCGCCCCACAAGTTCGAGGCGGGCACCCCGCCGATCGCGCAGGCCGTCGGGCTCGGCGCGGCGGTGGACTACCTGTCCGCGATCGGCATGGACAAGATCGCCGCTCATGAGCACGCGCTCACCGAGTACGCGATCCAGCGCCTGCGGGAGGTCCCCGACCTGCGGATCATCGGCCCCACCACGGCCGAGGACCGCGGCGCGGCGATCTCCTTCACACTCGGCGACATCCACCCCCACGACGTGGGCCAGGTCCTCGACGAGCAGGGAATCGCGGTCCGCGTCGGCCACCACTGCGCGCGGCCCGTCTGCCTCCGGTACGGAATTCCCGCGACCACGCGAGCGTCGTTCTATCTGTACTCCACGCCCGCCGAGGTCGACGCCCTGGTGGACGGCCTGGAGCACGTCCGCAACTTCTTCGGATGAGGGACTGACGACTCGTGCTGTGCTTTCGCGGGGGACCTGCCCGGGACCCCCGGTGGACACACGGTGCGGCGACCGACGGGACGCGAGGTTAATCGCTGTGAAGCTTGATTCGATGTACCAGGACGTCATCCTGGACCACTACAAGAACCCGCACGGGCGGGGCTTGCGGCCGGGTGACGCCGAGGTGCACCACGTCAACCCGACGTGCGGTGACGAGATCACGCTCCGCGTGAAGTACGACGGCTCCCGCATCGCGGACGTCTCGTACGAGGGGCAGGGCTGCTCCATCAGCCAGGCCTCCGCCTCCGTACTGAACGAGCTCCTGGTCGGCAAGGAGCTCCAGGAGGCGCAGCGGGTCCAGGAGACGTTCCTGGAGCTGATGCAGTCCAAGGGCCGGATCGAGCCCGACGACGCGATGGAGGAGGTGCTGGAGGACGCGGTCGCGTTCGCCGGCGTCTCCAAGTACCCGGCCCGGGTGAAGTGCGCGCTGTTGAGCTGGATGGCGTGGAAGGACGCGACCGCCCAGGCCCTGGGCGAGGAGCCCGCGAACGCGGATAGGAAGACGGCATGAGCGAGAACGAGACGGCAACGGTGAAGCCCGCCTCCGAGGAGGAGATCCGGGAGGCGCTGTACGACGTGGTCGACCCCGAGCTGGGCATCGACGTCGTCAACCTGGGCCTGATCTACGGCATCCACGTGGACGACTCCAATGTCGCCACGCTGGACATGACGCTGACGTCGGCGGCCTGCCCGCTGACCGACGTGATCGAGGACCAGGCGAAGGCGGCGACGGACGGCATCGTCAACGAGCTGAAGATCAACTGGGTCTGGATGCCGCCGTGGGGCCCGGACAAGATCACGGACGATGGGCGCGAGCAGCTGCGCGCGCTCGGCTTCAACGTCTGAGCCTCCACGACGCGGGCCCCGGCGATCCGCCGGGGCCCGCGCGGTACGGGAACGGCCATGCCCCGCGCGGGCATGGCCGTTCCTTTGCGTACGGGCGCCTACCAGCGGCGGGCCGGGGAGCCGTACGGGGGCCAGGACGGGCGGGCGGCGGCCTCGGCCAGCGTGGGCGCCAGGTTCTCCGTACGGATGCGCCGGTCCACGTACAGCAGGGTCTGCACCAGCGGGGTGAACGCCGACGTCACCGTCTGCGAGACCAGCGCGCCGAGCAGGCCGATCAGCACCGCGGCGACCAGCCCGGCCATGAGGGACCCGGAGGACGTGCCGTCGTCCGGCCCTCCCGCCGTCAGTACCGCCGACGGCACCAGTCCCAGGATCTGGAACGGGAGCTGCACGACCCACGCGGCGAGTATGGCGATGACCGCCGCCAGCAGGGTGATGCCGAAGACCCGCCACCAGTCGCCCCGCACCAGCCGGGCCGAGCGGCGCAGCGCGGTGACCGGGCCGAGGCCCTCGAAGACCGCCGCCGCCGGGGCGAGGCTGCACCGCACCCAGAACCAGGCGCCCAGCACCCCCCAGGCGAGGCCGCCCAGCAGCCCCACGGGGACCAGCCAGCCGGGCAGGTCCCAAAGCCGCTGCCCGTCCGCCGCCGCGAACAGGGCCGAGCCCGTCAGCCCGAGCCAGCCCGCGTAGACCAGCACGAACGCCGGGAGCACGGTCACCAGCGACACGAGCAGATTGACGCCGATGACGGCCCACACCCGCGACCACGTCTCGCGCCACACGGTGCCGAACGGCAGCGACCGCCCCAGCACCGCGCCGCGCAGCACGGCCGCGCACACGGCCTGGATCACGCTCGTGCCCAGCAGCAGCGCGCACATGGCCACCAGCCAGATGACGCCGAGGCCGATGAGCAGCGACATCAGCATCTCCTCGGCGCTCGCCGGCGTGATCTCCTCCGGGGGCTCGTCGAGGAAGTCGAGGACGCTCCCGGCGCCGATGAGCAGCGCCGCCCCGGCGAGCAGCGCGAGGACGCCGAAGACCAGCAGCGACATGCCCATCAGCTGCCGCCACGCGCGGCGGTAGGTGGCAAACGCGCCGCCGAGGACGTCCCCCACCCCCAGCGGGCCGAGCGGGATCACGCCCGGCCTGGGCGGACGCGGCGCCCCCCGGGCTACGTACGGGTGTCGGCCGGCGCCGGGCGGTATGCCGGGCCCCGTGTGGTGTGTCATCCGTGTCCCCTCCCCTTGGTCCCCTGTCCGCCCGCCGACGCCTTCGGCGTCCGGGTGGCGGACCGGGACACGGTAGCGGGAGCACGGCAGGGGCGGGAGCGCGGGTGCGGGTGGGGCCGCGGGGCGCGTCCCGGGAGGCGGCTCACGGGGTGGGACCGGTTCGCACGGGGGGCGTCCGGACGGTTAGGTTCGGGGCATGACTTCTGCACCTCGTACCACCGGAGCCGTGGCCGCCGGCCTCGCCACCATCGCCGGTGACGGCACCGTTCTCGACACCTGGTTCCCCGCCCCCGAGCTGGTCGCGGAGGCCGGGCCCGCCGGGACCGAGCGGCTCACCTCCGACCAGGCCGTCAGCCTCCTCGGCGAGGGCGCCGCCAAGGCCGTCGGCACGGACGCCCGGCGCGGCGTCGAGGTCGTCGCCGTACGCACGGTGATCGCCTCCCTGGACGACAAGCCGCTCGACGCGCACGACGCCTACCTGCGGCTCCACCTGCTCAGCCACCGGCTCGTCAAGCCTCACGGCCAGAACCTCGACGGCATCTTCGGCTTGCTGGCCAACGTCGCGTGGACCTCGCTCGGCCCGGTCGCCGTGGACGACATCGAGAAGGTCCGCCTCAACGCGCGCGCCGAGGGCCTGCACCTCCAGGTGACGGGCGTCGACAAGTTCCCGCGCATGACGGACTACGTCGTCCCGAAGGGCGTCCGCATCGCCGACGCCGACCGCGTCCGGCTGGGCGCGCACCTCGCGGCCGGCACGACCGTCATGCACGAGGGCTTCGTCAACTTCAACGCGGGCACGCTCGGCACGTCCATGGTCGAGGGCCGCATCTCGGCGGGCGTCGTCATCGGCGACGGCTCCGACATCGGCGGCGGCGCGTCCACCATGGGCACCCTGTCCGGCGGCGGCAACGTCGTGATCTCCGTCGGCGAGCGCTGCCTCATCGGCGCCGAGGCGGGCGTGGGCATCGCCCTGGGCGACGAGTGCGTGGTCGAGGCGGGCCTGTACATCACCGCCGGTACGCGCGTCACGATGCCCGACGGCCAGATCGTGAAGGCCCGCGAGCTGTCGGGCGCGTCGAACATCCTCTTCCGCCGCAACTCGGTCACCGGCACCGTGGAGGCCCGCCCGAACAACGCGGTGTGGGGCGGCCTGAACGACATCCTGCACAGCCACAACTGAGATCCCCGTGGCGCGACGAGCGCCCCTTCCCGCCTCGCGGCCGGGGAGGGGCGCTCGCGTGCGGGCGGCTCCGGACGGGCGCGGGCGGCCGTTCGCCGGCGCCCTGCCCGCAGGCGAAGCGGCATGGCCCTCGGGGCCCGCGGGCGTCAGGGGCAACGCGACACGCCGCACGCGAGGGTGAAGGGGCGTGACCTCTGGGCCGTTCGGGCGATGGACAGGGAGACGCAGGGTCACATCGAACGGCAAGGCGAGGAACCCAGATGAAGATCACCAGGACCGTAGTGCTCGTGGGACTGCTCGCGGTGGCGGGGGTGTTCGCCGCCGGCACCGCCCACGCCGACGAGACCAACAGCCACGCCCACAACGGGCCGCGGGTCGCGTTGATCAACGCCGGTCAGATCGACGACCCGATGGAAGACGTGCTGGAGCACGTGGCGGTCCTCGGGCGCAACATCATCACCGGCTGACCAGCTCCTCGTACGCCGCTCGCAGCCCGTCGGCCGCCCCGCGGCCCGCGGGCTGCAGCGGTTCGCGGACGGGGCCCGCGTCCAGCAGGGCCTTCGCCGTCACCGCGCCCGGCAGGCCCGACGCCATCATCAGCTCCGTCAGCGGCAGCAGCCGCCGGTTCAGCCGGGCCGCCTCCGCCGTTTCGCCCGCGTCGAAGGCGTCCAGTACGGCCCTGACCTCGGCCGGGGCCACGTTCGCGACCGTACTGACGCAGCCCGCGCCGCCCAGCGCGTACAGCGGCAGGTTCAGCTCCTCGCAGCCCGAGTAGAACGCCAGTGCCGTACGGGCGAGGACCTTCGTGGTGCCCAGCACGTCGTACGCGCAGTCCTTCACCGCCACGATCCGCGGGTGCTCCGCCAGCCGCACCATCGTGTCCGGCTCGATCCGCGTGCCCGTCCGGCCCGGGATGTCGTACAGCATCACCGGCAGGCCCGTCGCGTCCGCGACCCGCCGGAGGTGGGCCTCGACGGCGGCCTGCGGCGGGCGGCTGTAGTACGGAGGGACCACCAGCAGGCCGTCCGCGCCCGCGGCCTCCGCCTGCCGCGCCAGCTCCACCGAGTGCGCCGTGTCCGCCGTGCCGACCCCCGCCACGAGCGGCACCGAGGCGCCGACGGCCGCCCGTACGGCGGTGATCAGCTCCCGCTTCTCCGCGTCCGAGGTGGTCGGGGACTCCCCGGTCGTGCCGTTCAGGACCAGCCCGTCGCAGCCGCGCGCCACCAGGTCCGCCGCCAGCTCGGCCGCCCGGTCCAGGTCGAGGGCGGCGCCGGTCCGGGTGAACGGCGTGACCATCGCGCACAGGGCGCGGCCGAAGGGGCGGGGTGTCGTCGTGTCGTCGATCATGCACGCAGTCTTCCGGCTCCTATTTCTTAGGTCTACTTAGTTCTTCTCCGTGGGTGTGTGAAGTGCTGCTTAAGCGTGGTGTGGCGGGGGTACGTCCGGGTACTCGGAGGACTCCCGTACGCACACAAGGAGGGAGGCGACCGCCGTGGCGTACCGAACCGCGGAACCCTCGGTCGGCGAGCTGGTCAAGCGCGCCTCGGAGCAGCTCACCGACCTGGTGAAGGCCGAACTGCGCACCGCGCAGGCCGAACTCGCGCAGAAGGGCAAACGGGCCGGAGTGGGCGGCGGGCTGATCGGCGGCGCCACCGCCGTCGCCTACGTCGGCCTGATGGCCCTGGCCGGGACGTGTGTGGCGCTGCTCGCCCTGGTTCTGGAGGTGTGGGCCGCCGCCCTGATCGTGACCGGTGTGCTGTTCCTCATCGCCGCCGTCCTGGGCCTCGCCGGACGCGCGCAGATGCGGCGCGCCGTGCCGCCGCTGCCCGAGCGGGCCATCGACGGCGTGCGCTCCGACCTCGACGAGATCAAGGAGAGGGTCCATCGATGACACGGCCGGATGAACTGCGCCTGGAAGCGGCGCGCAAACGGCAGGAGCTGGTCGAGACGATCGACCAGTTGATGGCGAAGACCGATCTGCGGGCGCGCGCCGCCCGCATGGACCGCCGCCCGCTGGTCGCCGCGTCGGCGGGCGGCGTGGCGCTGGCCGCGCTCGGCGCCGTGCTGACGAACCGTGCCCGCGCCCGTACGCGGATGCCCGCCGCGGCCGGTGCGGGTGCCGGTGTGCGGCAGGGCGCCATGTCCGCCTCCGCCGTACGGGTCCGGCGGGGCCGGGCCGCCGCCGCCCGGCCCGGTGGGCTCGCGGCGACCCGGACGCGGACGCGGCCCGGTGCGGGTGGGCGGCGGCGTGCCGGTGGCGGCTTCCCCGGCAGCGTGTTCGGGCACGGGAAGACCGGCCGGGGCGGATGGTCCCGGCGCGGCGGCGGGAAGACGGCTCTCGGGCGGCTCCGGTCCGGGGGCGGGCTCGGGCGGCTCCGGTTCGGAGGGGGCAAGTGATGGCGCGCAAGCCGCCGAGGCCCAGGCCCGGTTCCAAGCGGAAGACCAGTCTCCTGTACCGCCCCTTCGGGCTGCTCGTCGGCATCGTGAGCGGTGCCGCCGCGAGCGCCCTGTTCACCCAGGCGTGGAAGGCCGTCGGCCGGGGCAGCGACGCGCCCGACGCGCTGGACGAGGACCGCACCTGGCGCGAGATCCTCATCGCCTCCGCGCTCCAGGGCGCGATCTTCGCCGCCGTGCGGGCCGCCGTGGACCGGGGCGGCGCCATCGGGGTGCGGCGGCTCACCGGCACCTGGCCGGGTGGCTCCTGAGCGCCGGCCCCGACGAGGCTTGACCTCGAGTTCGCTTGAGCTTCCAGGATGGGTGTGCCCGGCCGGACCACGGGGGTCCGGCCGGGCACCCGTCCGAGGAGGCGACCCATGACCGCGCACCGCACGCACCCGCAGACCCCGAGCCCGCACGCCCCGAGCCCGCACGAGCCGGGCCGGCACCTCGTGGGCCCGTACGTCCGGCCCCATGCCCGGCCCGACCTCTCCCGGCCCGGCGTCGGCCTCGTCAAGGCGAGCACCTGGCGCGTCGGCACCCCCGAGCGGCAGCGGGCGGCCGTCGACGCCATCGCCCGCACCTGGCAGAAGAGGCCCTGGCCCACCGAGGGGCTCCTGTCGTACACCGTCCACATCGGCGAGGACGGCGACACGCTGCTGCACTACTCCCAGTGGCGCTCCGAGGAGGACTACCAGGAGCTCGTGCGCACCGAACGCGCCGAGCGCAACGCGGAGATCGACGCTGCGGTGCCCGGCATCGAGCGGGTCGCCCTCCACTCGTACGAGCCGTACCGCGGGACCGGGCCCGGGGCGGAGGGCGGCGCGCGGGTGCCGGGGTGCGTCGTCACGGTGGACGTGGAGTTCGACGGGCCCGACCCGGCCCGGCAGCGCGCCTGGGCGGACGCGGTCCTGGCGGCGCTCGCCGGCGACCCGGCGCCGGGTGGCATCTCGGCCCGCTTCCACCTCGGCCTCGACGGCACCCGCGTCCTCAACTACGCCGAGTGGGAGAGCGCCGGCGCCCACACCGCGTGGGAGAGCGGCGACGCGGACCTGGAGGCCCCGGACGCGACGGGCGGCGGCACCGGGGCGCCGGCCGCGCGGTGGCGCGCGGTGCGGACGTACCCGGGGCTGGTGCGCAGCACGGTGCGCCGCTACGCGCCCGGGCTCAGCCTCGCCCCGGACGCGTAGCGGCGCCGTACCGTTTCCTCGGCCGGGTCCTCCGCCGCGCTTACGGGCGGAAGCGCAGCACCTGCGGGTCGTGGTCGCTGTTCTGGTCCGCGAACTCCGCGTTGATGTGCACGCTGTCGTACTCGAAGTGGCGGATGCCGGGGCTGGTCAGGATCTGGTCCAGCACCTGGCTGTTGCCCTGGAAGACGTACGAGTAGCGCTCCGCGCGCGGCAGGCTCGTGACGGCCGCGCGCAGGGCGCCGCCGTCGGTGAGGGCCTTCGTCGTGTCGGAGAACTCGAAGTCGTTGATGTCGCCGAGGACCACGACGTCGGCGTTGCGCTGCACCGCGAGGACGTCCTTGACGAAGGCGTTGACGACCTTCGCCTGCTGGATCCGCTTCACCTCGGAGGAACGGTTCGGCGGCTGGCGGTGGCCGACGATCGGCTCGTCGCCGCCCTTGGAGCCGAAGTGGTTCGCGACGACGATCACCGGGCGGCCGCGGAAGACGAACTCGCCGGCCAGCGGCTTGCGGCTGTTCTCCCAGGCGGCGTCCGCCGGGGCGATCCGGCCGGGGGAGGCGGTCAGCGCCGCCTTGCCGCGCTCCTTGACGACACCGGTCGCGGTCGTGGCGTCGCCGCCCGCCCGGTCGGTGAACGACACGCGCTCGGGGTTGAAGAGGAACACCTGGCGGATGTTGCCGCCGGGCTCGCCGCCGTCCTTATTGTTCTCCGGGTCGACGGAGCGCCACTCGTACGCGGGGCCGCCCGCGGCGACGATCGCGTCCGTGAACTTCTTCAGCGTCTCGTCGGCGGCGACCGTGCCGTCGTTCTTGGCGCCGTTGTTGTCCTGGATCTCCTCCAGGGCGACGATGTCGGGCAACGCCAGGTTCTCCACGACGGCCTTCGCCAGCGCGTCGAACTTCTCCTGCGGGTCCGTCGGGTCCAGGTTCTCCACGTTGTACGTGGCGACGGCGAGCTCGCTGATGTGCTGCGGGCGGGTCTTCTCGCGCTTCAGGCCGCGGTCCTCGACCGTGCCCATCGTGCGGGCGGTGAGGGTGTAGCCGCCGTACTGGTTGAAGTCCAGCGGGCCCTCGGTCTCACCGGTCAGCACATCCCCGACGTTCGCGGTCGGGAACGGCTGCTCGGCGAGCGGGACGAGCGACTGCACCTTGAGGCGGCCGGAGTTCTGCGAGGTGTACGAGCCGTAGACCGTGCCGCCGCGGCGGCCCGGGTTCTCGTCGGGCTTGACGGTCACCCACAGCTCGGCGTGCTCGGTGCTGGGGCCGACGACACGGGAGGTGCCGATGCGGATGTTGGCGCCCTCCAGCGACTCGTAGTAGTCCAGGGCGTACGAACCGGGCCGCAGCGGCAGGTGGTTGACGGAGCCGTCCTTGGCCGGGTCGCCCTCGGGGGTGTACGCGTCCGGGACGGACTCGGCGGTGACGGTCACCGGGGCGGGCACCGGGTTGCCGGAGGAGACGACGGTGACGGTCGGCTTCGAGATCTGCGTGAGCGACTGGTTGCCGGAGTTCAGACCGCCCGGAACGTACTCGGTGACCGTGCCCGACACCTTGACGGCGTCGCCGACGGAGACGGTCGGCTTGGAGCTGGTGAAGACGAAGACGCCCTCGCTGGTCGCCGGATCGCCGTCCGCCTGCGGGTCCTGGAACCAGAAACCGCGCGAGCCGTAGGTGCGCACGCCGGTGACGACGCCCGTGACGTCCGTCACGCGCTGGCCGGCGAGCGGGGATATGCGCGTGGAGCCCTGGATGTCGTGGATGCGGACGATGTCGGTCGTGTCCGCCGCCGAGGTGGAGGCGCCGGCGAGCAGCCCGGCGGCGATGGCGGCGGTGACGACCGCCGAGACCGCGGCGGTTCTCGGCAGGGAGGAAGCCATGAAGGGACTCCAAGGGATGGTGGGAGGTGAGGGTGTGTGGAGTGGCCGAAAAGGTGTGGTCGCCGCTCTACGCGCGTCAATCTCTTGGGTGAGCGGGGCACTTGTCAAGGGGTTCCGGGTGGACGCCCCGGGTCGCTCGCGTGAACACCCGGCACGCCTCCCCGTGCGTCTACGCTGGGGTCGGCCTGGACCCGCACCGCCGGCGCGCGGCCTGGACCCGCACCGCCGCCCGCCCCGAGGAGTTGCCGCCGATGCCCGCAGACCGCCCGACCCTGCCGCCGGTACGGCTCCGGCCGGACGCCGAACTGGCCCGGGCCGCGCTGGCCGCCCCGGTACTGGCGCGGGCCGTCCGGCTCGCCCGCTGGGCCGGCCCGGAGACCAGGGTCGGCGCGGGCGGCGAGCTCGTCGACGCGCAACTGGCCGGGGCCGCCGAGGCGCTGGGACTGGCGGCGGACGAGGACGGCGAGGCCTACGCGAGCGAGGCGTGGCGGGTCGCCGTCGACACGGGCCTCGTGGAGGTGCGCGACGAGCCGGACGGCGCCGGGGAGAGGGCCGCCGTCACGGCGGGCGAGGCCCTGCCGCTGGTGACCCGCGGCGGGCCGCGCGATGTGCTCGCCCTCTGGCTGGACGGCCTGGAGACCGTGGTCGCCGACGCCGCCGCGCCCGTACTGGACGACCCGGCGGCGCTGGAGGCCGCGGCCGGACCGGACGGGCGGATCGACTTCGACGCGCTGGGCTGGGACCCGGAGGCGGAGGCCCGCCTCCTCGACGAGGTGCTGGCCAACCTCTACCTGCTGACCGTCTCCGAGGGCGGTCCCGGCGAAGGCCCGGTGCCGCTGCCCGCGCTCGCCGCGTCCGTCATCGTCCCCGACGACATGGGCGAGCCCACCGACGACGTACTGGAGCAGGTGTCACGGGCGATGATGCGCCTCGACGACCAGTTCCGGGTGCTGGAGCCGATGGGCCTGGTCGAGTACCGGCCCGTCGACGAGGCGCTGATGACCGAGGAGGCGCCCGACGAGCCGGCGCCCGCCGAGCTGGACGAGGACGACGTCGCCCGGTACGGGATGGTGCGGCTCACCCCGCTCGGCCTGTACGGCGTCCGCAGCCGGCTGCTGGAGGCCGGGATCGACGCCCCGGCGGTCGGGGACCTCGCGGAGCGGGACGCCGCCGAACTGCTCGCCGCGGTCGGCGGTTTCCCGCAGGCCGCGGCGCGGGCCGAGACCGAGCAGTGGCTCGCCGGCCGCGAACCGGTCGCCGCCGCGCGCGAACTGCTCGCCGCGGCGAAGGGCGCCGACGCCGGGTCGCCGCTGCGCCGCCTCCACTGCCAGCAGGCGCTGGCCCTGGTGGGCGCGGAGGCCGAAGTGGCCGTACGGGAGGTGCTGGACGACCCGGAGCTGGGCGGGCTGGCGCGGGTGTGGCTCGCCGAGCGGGGCGCGGCGGACGTGCCGCCGCCGCCCGAGGCGATGATCTTCTGGCTGGCCATCGACACGATCGCCGCGCAGCTGGACGCGGACGGGGACCTGGAGGAGCTCCAGGACCTGGTGGAGGGTCTGACGGGGCGCCACGGCGGCTTCTTCGCCGAGGCGTGGCGGGTGGAGCATCCGGCCACGCCGGAGGTGCTGGAGGCGATGGGGCGGCTGCACAGGGACCGGCGGGTGGCGAAGGAGGCGCGGAAGGCGGCGTTCAAGGCCCGCTCGCGCGCCTGACCCCGCCCGGCGGGCGACCCGCGCGGGGAGGCCGCTGGTCGCCTGGTGTTTGCCGGGGGTTCAAGGGGCGGGTGCACCTTGGGGGGCGCCCCGGATGCCGTCCACACAGGAGCCCACATGCCGCTCAGCCGTAGAGAGTTCGCCGCCACCGGCACCGCCCTCGCCCTCACCGGAACGGTCGGCGCCCTCGCCACCGCGCCCGGTGCCGTCGCCGCGCCGCCGGAGCGGGACGGGACGCGCGGGTACGGGCCGCTGCTGGACGACCCGGCCGGGCTGCTCGCCCTGCCCGCCGGCTTCTCGTACCGGGTGCTCACCCACAGCGGTGTCACCCGCCTGGAGAGCGGCGAGTTCACGCCGGAGCGGCACGACGGCACGGCGGCCTTCCCCGGCGCGCGCGGCGTCACCCTGCTCGTCAACAACCACGAACTGAAGGGCCCGCGCGCCGGCTGGAAGCACCCCGTGCCGCTCGCCGACGGCCTGGTCTACGACCCCGCCGCGGCCGGCGGCTGCACCGTCGTGGAGGTGCACCGCGACGGCCGCACCGCCGAATGGGTCGGCATCGCCGGCACGTCCACCAACTGCGCGGGCGGCGCCACCTCCTGGGGCACCTGGCTGACCTGCGAGGAGAACTCCGACCGCGCCGGCGAGAACGGCATGACCAAGGACCACGGCTACGTCTTCGAGGTCGACCCGCACGACCGGCGCGCCAACCGCGACCCGAAGCCCGTCAAGGCGTTCGGCCGGTTCGACCACGAGGCCGTCGTCATCGACCCGCGGCGCGGCCACGCCTACCTGACCGAGGACGACTCCTCGCCCAACGGCCTGTTCTACCGGTGGGTCCCGCCGGAGGGCTTCCGGCACGGCCGGGGCCGGCTGCGCACCCTCGCCGACGACGCGGGCGTCCTCCAGGCCCCGCGCTGCTTCGACGCGGGCGGCCGGTTCGTGGACGACCTGTCGCGCGCCACCCGCATCGGCACCGTGTACGGCGTGGACTGGGTGGACGTCCCGGACCGCGACGCCCGCACCGTCCCGGTGCGCGAGCAGTTCGGCGAGGGCGACGTGACGCGCGGCCGGAAGCTGGAGGGCATGTGGTGGGCGGACGGCGGCGCGTACATCGTCTCCTCGTACGCCCGTGAGGAGAGCCCCGGCACCCCGCATGACGGGCAGGTCTGGTTCTACGACCCCAAGCGCCGCACCCTCACCCTCAAGGTGCTGCTCGGCGTCAACGCCGCCCCCGACGAGGACGGCGCGCTCGACGGGCCCGACAACATCACCGTCTCGCCGTACGGCGGGCTGGTCATCGCCGAGGACGGCGAAGGCGTCCAGCACCTCTTCGGCGCGACGGACTCCGGGCGGACCTACCCGATCGCCCGCAACGACCTCAACGACTCCGAGTTCGCCGGTGTCGTCTTCTCCCCGGACGGGCGGACGCTGTACGCCAACATCCAGAAGCCCGGTCTGCTGCTCGCCATCACCGGCCCCTGGCACCGCGCGCCCCGGCGCTGAGCCCGGTCGGCGAAGGCCCCGACCCGCCCGCCGGGGCGGGGCCTTCGCGCGGGGAGGGTCCTACAGGGCGGCCGCCGCCGGGCGGACCATCTCGCGGACCGTGCGGGCCTTGGCGAAGGAGCCCATCGCGGTCATCTCCCACTCGCCGGAGAACTGCCGGATCAGCTTGCACATCATGACGCCGGTCTGCGGCTCGGCGCTCGTCAGGTCGAAGCGGACCAGCTCCTCGCCCGTCGCCCCGTCCAGCAGCCGGCAGTACGCCTTCGCGACCTGGGTGAACTTCTGCCCGGAGAACGAGTTCACCGTGAAGACCAGGCCCGTCGCCTCCGCGGGCAGCCGGCCCAGGTCCACCGTGATCACCTCGTCGTCGCCCGCGCCCTCGCCCGTCAGATTGTCGCCGGAGTGGCGGATGGCGCCGCCCAGGATGGTCAGCTTGCCGAAGTAGCAGCTGTCCAGATGGTTGCGCTGCGGGCCGTACGCGATGACGGAGGCGTCGAGGTCGATGTCCTTGCCCCGGTAGGCGGGCTCCCAGCCGAGGCCCATCTTGACCTGCGACAGCAGCGGGCGGCCGCCCTTGACCAGCGACACCGTCTGGTTCTTCTGGAGGCTCACCCGGCCCTTGTCCAGGTTGATCTTCCCGGTCCCCGGAGCGGCCGGGGGCGCGGCGGGCGCCGGGGCCGAGGGCGCCGCGGGGGCGGCGCCGGCACGGGCGCGCGCGGGCTCGGCGGCCGGCGGGGCGGGGGGAGCGGGCGGGGCCGCCGGGGCCTGGGCGGCCGGGGGAGCGGCGGCGGGCTCCTCGACGGTCACCCCGAAGTCGGTCGCGATGCCCGCGAGGCCGTTCGCATACCCCTGGCCCACCGCGCGCGCCTTCCACGCGTCGCCCCGCCGGTAGACCTCCATCACGAGGAGCGCCGTCTCCTGGCCGAGCCGCGGCGGGGTGAACGTGGCGAGGACCGCGCCCGTCGCGGCGTCGCGGACCGTCGCCGTCGGCTCGATGCCCTGGAACGTCTGGCCCGCGGCGTCCGGGCTCGCGGTGACCACGATCCGCTCGATGTCGGCGGGCACCGCCGCCGTGTCCACCGTGATCGCGTCGGGCGCCGTGCCGCCGCCGGAGCGGTAGCCGACACCGGGGCCCGAAGGCTGGTTGTAGAAGATGAAGTCGTCGTCGGAGCGGACCTTGCCCTGGGCGGTGAGCAGCAGGCCCGAGACGTCGAGCCGCACGGGGGCGGAGACGTCCACCTCCACACGCGCGGCGGACAGGGGGATGTTCGAGCCGGGGGTCATAGCTGTCATGACTGCCGTAACGATCGAGTCCGCTTTGCCGTTCCCTTACCTTCCGCCGGCCGGGTCACGGACCCGGCGGTCACGGTGCGCAGATGCGGGAGGCATATTCTCTCGCCCCGTGACTGCAGGGACCATTTTTCGCACGGGGGACGTGGAGGAGGCGCGCCGGGAGATCGGCGAGCGCTTCTACGCCACCTTCATGGACGTCGCCGAAGGGCAGGCGCGGCGGTTCGACGCGCGTTTCGAGACGGTCCGCCTCGGGCCGCTCGTCGTGGGGGACATGCGGTGCGGCGCCGATGTGCGGATGCGCTTCGGCGACCTCGGCGCGTACCACGTGAACGTGCCGCTCAGCGGACGGCTGGAGCTGCGGCAGGGCTGCGGCGCCCCGCTGGTCGGCACACCGGAGCGGGCCACGGTGCTGAACCCGGCCGGGCCCGTCGTGGTCGACCGCTGGGCGGGGGACTGCCGGGTCATCGCCGTCAAGGTGGAGACGGCCGCGCTGCGGCGCAGGCTGGAGGAGCTGCTGGGCCGCACCCCGTCCCACGCGCTCGTCCTGGAGCCGACGCTGGACGTGGCGCGCGGGGCGGGCCGCGACTGGGCGGCGCTGGTACGGCGCCTGGCGCGCGAGGCGGCCGACCCGGCGGGCCTGGCCCAGCACCCGCTGGTCGCCGCGCCGCTGAAGGACGCGCTGCTCTCCGGACTGCTGCTGGCCGCCTCGCACCCGTACCGCGACGAGCTCGCCGAGCCGGCCCGCGCCCTGCGGCCCGCGCCGGTGAAGCGGGTCATGGACGCGGTGCGCGAGCGGCCGGAGCATCCGTTCACCGCGACGGAGCTGGCCGGTCTCGCGCGGGTGAGCACCCGGCGGCTGCAGGAGTCGTTCCGCGCGCATGTCGGCACGACCCCGATGGGGTACGTCCGCGACGTACGGCTGGCGCGGGTCCGCGACGAGCTGCGGGACGCGGAGCCCGGCGGGGGGCTGACCGTCAGCGAGGTGGCGTGGCGCTGGGGCTTCACCCACCTGGGGCGGTTCGCCGCGCGGTACCGGGACCGGTTCGGCGAGACGCCGTCGCAGACCCTGCACGCCCCGCCGCCGGGCCGGGCGTGAACGGCTCACGCCCCGCCACCCGGCGGGTGTGAGCGGCGCACCCCCGCGGAATCCCACGCGCGCGGGTGCGTGCGCCGGGGCGTGCTTCCTCGTGCCGCGGTGCGCCGCGTTCGGCGGACAGGGCGCCGCGCTCCCCGGATAAGTGATCGTTTGAGTCGGCTTTAGTGTCGCTTTGTGACGCGGACGTATCCGTCCCCCGTGGATACGCGCGTCCCCGCACAGGCCCGGCCCGGGTCGCCCCCCGTGAGATCGGGCCGGGCCTGTGCCTTCCTCCCCCTCCGCCGTCCGAGCCCCGTCAGTGAGGCCACATGGTCGGAGTGGTGCAGAAGTGGCCGCCCAGGCCGGCGTGGTCCGGGTTCGCGTCGTCCAGCGCGCCCTGCTCGGCGATGAGCTTGCGCGCGTACGGCTCCGAGTCGTCCCGCGGCTCGTATCCCAGCGCGCGCGCCGACGACAGGTCCCACCACAGGCGGGTGTTGGCGGACGACCCGTACACGACCGTGTGGCCGACGCCCTCCGCGGTGAGCGCCGCGTGGAAGAGGCGGGCGGCGTCACCGGGGCTGAGCCACAGGGACAGCATCCGCACGGACGTCGGCTCGGGGAAGCAGGAGCCGATCCGCACGGAGACGGTCTCGATGCCGTGCCGGTCCCAGTACAGCTGTGCCAGGTCCTCGCCGAAGCACTTGGACAGCCCGTAGAACGTGTCCGGGCGGTGCGGCGTGCCGACCGGGACCAGCGGGTCCCCGTCGCGGGGGCGCGGGGTGAAGCCGACCGCGTGGTTGCTGGAGGCGAAGACGACCCGGCGGACGCCCGCCTCGCGCGCCGCCTCGTACAGGCGGTACGTGCCCTCGATGTTGGCCCGCAGGATGCGGTCGAAGGGCGCCTCCAGGGAGATGCCCGCGAGGTGGACGATCGCGTCCACGCCCCGGACCGCCTCGCGCAGCGCGGCCTCGTCCGCGGGGTCGCCGATATCGGCGGTGACCGCGTCGGGGGCGCCCTCGACGGGGACCATGTCGAGCAGGCGCAGCGCGTACCCGTAGTCGGGAAGCAGTCCCCGCATCAGGGTGCCGAGGCCGCCGGCGGCGCCGGTCAGCAGGACGGTGCGGGCAGCGGGCATCAGCGGGGCTCCTTGTTGGATACATGGACGGCATTCACATGCGTGGACACGCTAGGGAGGGTGTCCCGGACCGTCAAGTGCCGCTGCGGTCTGCGGTTTTACGCCTTGACCGGCTCCCGAGGGCTGGCTTAGCGTGCGCCGGGTTCAGAGACATGGACGGCCGCCCGTAGCAGCGTGCGCCGGCTGAACCCTTCGACGGTCCTGCTCAGGGAGCCCCCGTGACCCCACCTCCGCCCCCCGGACGCCCCCGCGGCCTGACGGCGTCCGCCTTCCTCTACCCCTGGGACGTCAACGGCGACCCGGACGCCGCCCGGCGCGTCGCCGCGCTCGGCGTCCGGCAGGTCACGCTGGCGTCCGCGTACCACTCCACCCGCGCCCTGACGCCCCGCCACCCGCGCCACCGGATCGTCACCGCCGAGTACGCCGCCGTGCTCTACCCGCCGGACCCCGCCCGCTGGGCCGGCCGCGCCCCGCGCCCGTACCCGGCCGGCGACTGGGCGCCGGGCGACGCGTTCGGCGCGGCCGCGAAGGCCCTGGAGGCCGCCGGCCTGGAGGTGCACAGCTGGGTGGTGCTGGCGCACAACAGCCGCCTGGGCGCCGAGCATCCCGGCACGTCCGTCGTCAACGCCCACGGCGACCGCTACCCGTGGGCGCCGTGCGTCGCCCGCCCCGAGGTACGCGCCTACCTCACCGACCTGGCCGCGGAGGCCGCCGTACGCCCCGGAGCGCGCGGCACCGAACTGGAGTCGTGCGGCTGGTACGGCCTGGCGCATCTGCACGCCCACGACAAGACCGGCGGCGTGGCCCTCGGGGACGCCGCGCAGTACCTGATGTCGCTCTGCTTCTGCGGGACCTGCCGCGCGGGGTACGCCGGTGAGGGCGCCGACCCGGACGGGCTGGCCGCCGCCGTGCGGGCCGCGCTGGAGCCCCTGTGGGCGGGCGCGGGCGGGACGGGCGCGGCCGACGGGCCGTACGGCGCGGGCTGGGCCGGCGTCGCGGAACTGCTGGGCGCCCCGCTCGCCGAGGCGACCCTCGCCTGGCGCACCCGGGCCGCCCGCGCCCTCCAGGAGGACGCCGTCGCGGCGGTCCGGGCGGCCGCCCCGCCGGGGTTCCGCGTCCTGCTGCACGCCGACCCCGTCCCGTACCGCACCGGCGCCAATCCGGGCGTGGACCCCGCGCACATCCTGGGTGTGGCCGACGGGGTGGTGCTGCCCTGCACGGGCGGCGCCGCCGGGGCCGTACTGCCCCCGTTCGCCCCGCACACGCGCCCCGGCACCACCCTGGCGGCCAACTTCACCGTGGTCGAGGGCATGGGCGGCGCGCCCGGGAGGCTCGCCGAGGACGCCGCGCACGCCGCCGCGCTCGGCGCCACCGAACTGCGCCTCTACCACGCGGGCCTCGCCTCCGGCGCCGATCTGGAGGCGGTGGCCGCCGCACTGCGCACCCTGGGCTGACGCCCCGTCATATCGGTGCCCCCGCGCCCCGGTCGCCCGGCGACCAGGGGCGCTCAGGCATGCCCGGAAGGGGCCCGGAGGCGCGCGAAAACCGTTCGGACGAGTTTTGTCAGAAGCGTTGACGAATCCCTGACCCCGTCTTACGTTCATCGCCGTCGTACTTCGTACGTCATATATGAGACGCGATACGCGAGATATGAGACCCCGGATGACCTTCGCTCCCAGTCCCGTGCCCTCCCGCACCCAGTACGTGCTGGAGGAGATCAAGCACGCCATCCTCACCGGTCAGCTGCCGCCCGGCCGCGCCCTGGTGGAGACCGAACTGGCGGCGCGCTTCGGGGTGTCGAAGACGCCCGTACGGGAGGCGCTCAAGACGCTGGCCGGCACCGGCCTCGTCGTCATGAGCCAGTACAAGGGCGTCACCGTGCGCACCGTCGACGCCGCCATGGCGCGCGAGGTCTACGACGTGCGGCTGCTGCTGGAGCCCGAGGCGGTGCGCCGCACCATCGCGCGCCGCGCCTCGCTCGACGAGGCCGGGCAGGCGCTGGTCCGCGCCGACGAGGCCGCCGACCAGGCCGAACGGTCCCTCGCCAACCGGGAGTTCCACCGCGCGCTGTATCTGCCGTGCGGCAACCCGCTGCTGGCCCGGATGCTCGACGAGGTCCGCGACCAGGCCGCGCTGGTGTCCACCGTCGCCTGGAGCGCCGACCCGTCGTGGCGGCGCGAGGCCGACGAGCACCGCGAGATCCTCCGCCTCGCCCTGGCCGGGGACGCCGAGGGCGCCGCCCGCGCCGTGCACGAGCACATCGCCCGGTTCGTCCAGCGGGCCTTCCCCGAGGGGGCCGGGGCCGCGGCGGACGCCGCCGCCCCGGACCCCGCGGCGCCGCCCGCCGCCCTGCCGCGCCACCCGTAGTACCCCCGGCCCGGCGCCGCCGCCCCCGCACCGGCGGGCGGCGGTGAACCGGGACCGCCCCGCACCCGTGACAGTCAGAGAAAGGCCGGTACGCATGGACCACTCATCGCTGAGGGCGGCGCTCGCGGATGTCGTCGCGATCCCCGTGACCCCGTTCGACGCCGACGGCGGTGTCGACCGGGACACGTATCGCGCCCTCCTGCGCCGGCTGCTCGACGGCGGCGTACGGGCCGTGACCCCGAACGGCAACACCGGCGAGTTCTACACCCTCACGCCCGACGAGCGCCGCCTCGTCACGGAGATCACCGTGGCGGAGACCGGCGACCGCGCCGCCGTCCTGGTCGGTGTGGGACACGATGTGCCGACCGCCACGGCCGCCGCCCGGCACGCCCGCGACGCGGGCGCCGGCATGGTCATGGTCCACCAGCCCGTCCACCCGTACGTCTCGCGCGACGGCTGGGTCGACTACCACCGCGAGATCGCCGACGCCGTCCCCGAACTGGGCGTCGTCCCCTACATCCGCAATCCGCTCATCGACGGCGCGTCCATCGCCCGCCTCGGCGAGCTGTGCCCGAACGTCATCGGCGTCAAGTACGCGGTCCCCGACGCGGCCCGCTTCGGCGCCGTCGCCCGGGACGCGGGGCTCGACCGGTTCGTGTGGATCGCCGGTCTCGCGGAGCCGTACGCCCCCTCGTACTGGGCGATGGGCGCGACCGGCTTCACCTCCGGTCTGGTCAACGTCGCGCCGGGGATCTCCCTGGCCATGCTGCGGGCGCTGCGCGGCGGCGACTACCCGGCCGCCCTGGAGGTGTGGGAGCGGGTCCGGCGCTTCGAGGACCTGCGGGCCGCCGACCAGGCGGCGAACAACGTCAGCGTCGTCAAGGAGGCCCTGGCCGCGCTCGGCCTGTGCCGCCGCGACGTCCGTCCGCCGAGCCGGCTGCTGCCCGAGCCGCGCCGCGCGGAGATCGCCGAGATGGTCAAGGAGTGGGACGCGTGAGCACCGAAGGAACCCGGCCCGCCGGGCCCGGCACCCCGGCCGCACAGGACCCGCAGGCCCCCGCGGCCACCGCCGGGGCGCCCGCCCCGGAGCCCGCCGGAGCGCCCGCCGCGCGGACCCTCCGCAGCCACCAGTGGTACGGCAGCGGCGTCGCCTCGGGGCTGCGCTCGTTCAGCCACCGCGCCCGCACCCGGCAGCTCGGCTACCTCCCCGAGGAGCACCTGGGCAAGCCGGTCATCGCGATCCTCAACACCTGGTCCGACATCAACCCCTGCCACGTCCACCTCCGCGACCGCGCCCAGGCCGTGAAGCGCGGGGTGTGGCAGGCGGGCGGCTTCCCGCTGGAGTTCCCGGTCTCCACGCTCAGCGAGACCTTCCAGAAGCCGACCCCGATGCTCTACCGGAACCTCCTCGCCATGGAGACCGAGGAGCTGCTGCGGTCCTACCCGGTCGACGGCGCCGTCCTGATGGGCGGCTGCGACAAGTCCACGCCCGCCCTCCTCATGGGCGCCGCGTCGGCGGACCTGCCGGCCGTGTTCGTCCCGGCCGGGCCGATGCTGCCGGGCCACTGGCGGGGCGAGGTGCTGGGCTCCGGCACCGACATGTGGAAGTACTGGGACGACAAGCGGGCCGGGCTCATCGGCGACTGCGAGATGGCCGAACTGGAGAGCGGCCTCGCCCGTTCGCCCGGCCACTGCATGACCATGGGCACCGCGTCCACGCTGACCGCCGCCGCCGAGGCGCTCGGCGTGACCATGCCCGGCGCCTCCTCCATCCCCGCCGTCGACTCGGGCCACGACCGGATGGCCGCGGCAGCCGGACTGCGGATCGTCGAGCTCGTACGGCAGGACCTGCGGCTCTCGCGCATCCTGACGCGCGAGGCGTACGAGGACGCCGTCACCACCGTCCTCGGGCTGGGCGGCTCCACCAACGCGGTCATCCACCTGATCGCCATGGCGGGCCGCTCCGGGGTGCGGCTCACGCTGGACGACTTCGACCGGATCGCCCGCACGGTCCCGGTCCTGGCGAACCTCCGCCCCGGCGGGCAGTACCTGATGGAGGACTTCCACTTCGCGGGCGGCCTGCCCGGCTTCCTCGCGCAGCTGACCGACCTGCTGCACCTGGACCGGCCGACCGTCGCCCACGCCACCCTGCGCGAGCAGCTCGCCGGCGCCCTCGTCCACAACCCGGAGGTGATCCGCCCCCGCGAGAAGCCGCTCGCGGAGGAGGGCGGCCTCGCCGTGCTGCGCGGCAACCTCTGCCCGGACGGCGCCGTCGTCAAGCACATCGCCGCCGAGCAGCACCTGCGCCGCCACACCGGGCCCGCCGTCGTGTTCGACGACTACCGCACGATGCAGCGCACCATCAACGACCCGGCGCTCGGCATCACCCCCGACCACGTCCTCGTCCTGCGCAACGCCGGCCCCAAGGGCGGGCCCGGCATGCCCGAGTACGGGATGCTGCCCCTCCCCGACTACCTGCTCAAGCAGGGCGTGCGGGACATGGTGCGGATCTCCGATGCCCGGATGAGCGGCACCAGTTACGGCATGTGCGTGCTCCACGTCGCGCCCGAGTCGTACGTCGGCGGGCCGCTCGCGCTCGTGGAGAGCGGTGACCTCATCACCCTCGACGTCGACGCCCGGTCGCTCCACCTCCATGTGAGCGACGAGGAGCTGGCGCGGCGGCGCGCCGCGTGGACGCCGCCGGTCCACCCGTACGAGCGGGGCTACGGCGCGCTGTACCAGGAGCAGATCACCCAGGCGGACAAGGGCTGCGACTTCGCGTTCCTGGCCAGGCCTGGGACCGTACCGGAGCCGTACGCGGGCTGAGCGCGGCCCGCCCGGGGCGTCGCACGCCCAGCGAGAAAGCGCTTACCGCCCCGGGCGGCCCGGTCGCCTCCCGCCTCCGGCCCGGCCCGCCGGCCCCCGCAGGCCCCGCCCTCGACCCCGCGGCCGCCTCCCGGCCACGCCAGCACGACCACCCCCACCCCGCACGATGAACGGAGACATGTCATGGCCCAAGCCGCAGCCGTGGCGAGGCAACCCAGGGCCGGTCGGCGCCGCACGGGGGCCGAGCCACGTCGCCTGCCGTATCTGCTGATCGCGCCCGCCGGTCTGCTGATGCTCGGCTTCATCGCCTACCCCGTGCTCAGCGTCTTCTACTACAGCCTCCAGCACTACAACGTCACCAAGCCCTGGAAGAACGGCTACGCGGGCTTCGACAACTTCACCCGCGCCTTCACCGAGGACCCGCTCTTCTGGTCCACGCTCGCCTTCAGCGCCAAGTGGGTCGTCGTCCAGGTGGGCCTCCAGCTCGCCCTCGGACTCGTCCTGGCCCTGCTGGTCAACCAGACGTTCGTCGGCCGCGGCATCGCCCGCGCTCTGGTCTTCTCGCCGTGGGCCGTCTCCGGGGTGCTCACCACGACGATCTGGATGCTGCTCTACAACCCGTCCACCGGCCTGAGCCGCTACCTCGCCGACGTCGGCGTCGGCACGTACGGCACGTCCGTGCTGTCCGACACGGGCACCGTCTTCTGGGCGGCCGTCCTCGCCGAACTGTGGCGCGGCGTCCCCTTCTTCGCGATCCTCATCCTCGCCGACCTCCAGTCCATCCCGAAGGACCTCTACGAGGCGGCCTCCGTCGACGGCGCCGGCCGGATGCGGCAGTTCCTCCACATCACCCTGCCGCACCTCAAGGACGCCATCATCCTCTCCACGCTGCTGCGCGCCGTGTGGGAGTTCAACAACGTCGACCTGCTCTACACCCTCACCGGCGGCGGCCCGGCCGGCGTCACCACCACCCTGCCCCTCATGATCGCGAACACCGGCATCGAGGGCCACGACTTCGGTTACGCCTCGGCGCTGACCACCGTCGCGTTCGTGATCCTCCTCTTCTGCTCGATCCTCTATCTGCGCCTGAGCAAGTTCGGAGGCGACCGCCGATGACCGCCGCACTCGCGGAGAAGGGCACCCCCGCGCCCGTGTCCGCCCACGCCACCCCGGCGCCTCCCGCCGCCCCGCGCCGCCGCACCCGGCGGGAACGCGCCTTCGACGACGTACCGCGCTGGCAGATATACCTGCCCCTCGCCCTCTACCTGCTGTTCACGCTCGTCCCGTTCTACTGGATGCTGCTGTTCGCGGTCCGGCCGGCGGGCTCCACCTCGCTGGTGCCCTGGCCCGTCACCACCGAGCACTTCGAGAAGGTCTGGAACGAGCGCAGCTTCGGCGTCTTCTTCCAGAACAGCATGCTCGTCGGCGTCGCCACGCTCGTCGCCACCACCGTCGTCGCCCTCGCCGGCGGCTACGCGCTGGCCCGCTTCGACTTCCGCATCAAGAACGGCTTCATGCTGGCGCTGCTGTGCTCCCAGTTCATCCCGGGCGCGCTGATGCTGGTCCCGCTGTTCGAGATCTTCCGCAACCTCCAGATGATCAACTCGCTGGGCAGTGTCGTCATCGCGGAGACCGTCTTCCAGCTTCCCCTGTCCATCATCCTGATCAGCGGATTCATCAAGAACGTCCCCGTCTCCCTGGAGGAGGCCGCCTGGGTCGACGGCTGCTCCCGCTTCCGCGCCTTCCGCGCCGTCGTCCTGCCGCTGCTGCGCCCCGGCCTCATCGCCGTCGGCTCCTTCGCCTTCGTGCACAGCTGGAACCACTTCCTCTTCGCCCTGATGTTCCTCAGCGAGCAGGACAAGCAGACGATCCCCGTCGGCCTCAACACCCTGATCGGCGCCGACAGCGTCGACCTGGGCGCGCTGGCCGCGGGCGGCGTCATCGCCGCCGTCCCCGTGGTGATCGTCTTCGCGTTCATCCAGAAGTGGCTGATCACCGGCTTCAGCGCCGGCGCGGTGAAGGGGTGACCGGATGAACCACGGACCGCTGCCCGAGCCCCTGTCCCTGCCCTCACCCCCGGCCACGCCCGTCCCCGTCGTCCTCGCCGGGGCCCGCGGCCACGGCCGCTGGCACCTGCGCAACATCCGCCGCCTCTCCGACGCCGGCCTCGTACGGCTCGTGGGCGTCTGCGAGCTGACCCCGCTCGACCCCTCCGAGCTGTACGGCTCCGACAGCCCCGCCCCGTCCTCCGGCACGCCCGGCGGGCCCGGCACCGGCCTCTCCCCGTCCGGGCGCACCCCCGGCGGGCCCGTCGCCCAGTCCGACGACTTCGGCGCCCTCCTCGACGCGACCGGCGCCCGGATCGCCGTCGTCTGCACCCCCATCGACACCCACACCGACCTGGCGCTCACCGCCGCCCGGCGCGGCGTCCACGTCCTGCTGGAGAAGCCGCCCGCGCCGTCCTTCGCGGAGTACCGCCGCCTGACCGACGGGGTGCGCCTCGCGGGCACCGCCTGCCAGATCGGCTTCCAGTCGCTCGGCTCGCACGCCCTGACCGCCATCGCCGGCCTGGTCGCCGACGGCGCCATCGGGGAGGTCACCGGCATCGGCGCCGCCGGGGCGTGGGCCCGCGACGAGGCGTACTTCCGGCGCTCCCCGTGGGCGGGCAAGCGCCGCCTGAACGGCACCGACGTGGTCGACGGGGTCCTCACCAACCCGCTCGCCCACGCCGTCGCCACCGCCCTCGCCCTCGACGGCAGCCCGTTCGCCGAGGACGTCGCGGACCTCGAACTGGAGCTGGCCCGCGCCAACGACATCGAGTCCGACGACACCTCCTGCCTGCGCGTCACCACCGCCCGCGGCACCCGCGTCACCACCGCGGTCACCCTCTGCGCCGAGGAGCCCGGGGAGCCGTACGTCCTCGTCCACGGCCGCCACGGCCGGATCACCTTCTGGTACAAGCAGGACCGCGTCCTCCTCCAGCGCGCCGGACACGGCCCCGTCGAGACCGAGCACGGCCGCACCGACCTGCTGGAGAACCTGGTCCACCACATCGTGGACGGCGACGAACTGCTCGTGCCGCCCGACCGGACCGGCGCCTTCATGCGGGTCGTCGAAGCCGTCCGCACGGCACCCGAGCCCCGCGCCCTCCCCGCAGCCGACTGGTACGCGCGAGACACCCCCGGCGGATCGCGGCGGCGGATCGTCAAGGGCGTCGACCACCTGGTCCACACGAGCGCCGAGACCCTCTCCCTCTTCTCCGAGCTGGAGGCGACCGCCCGATGACGCCCCTGGTACTGCGCTGCGCCGGACGCCCCGTCGGCCACTACGTCCACCCGGCCGGCCTGCCGGCCCGGCTCTCCCCGCGCCCCTACCTCCACCCCGTCACCACCCTCGCCGGCGTCCCCGTCACCGAGGAGCGCCCCGCCGACCACCTCCACCACCTCGGCGTGTCCGTCGCCGTGCCCGATGTGGCCGGACGGAACTTCTGGGGCGGTCGCACCTTCGTCCGCGACCGGGGACCCACCGAACTGGACAACCACGGCGAGCAGCGCCACACCGGCTTCAAGCTGCGCGACCCGGACGGCTTCGTCGAGGACCTCGCCTGGACGTCCGGCGGCACGGTCCTGCTGCGCGAGTGCCGTACCGTCGCCGCGACCCCGCTCACCGACGACGCCTGGGCGCTCGACCTCACCTTCGCGCTCACCAACCCCGGCGGCCAGGAGCTGTCCATCGGCTCACCGGCCACCAACGGCCGCCCCGGCGCCGGCTACGGGGGCTTCTTCTGGCGGGCCCCCAAGGAGCCCGGCCCGCCGGACGTGTTCACCGCGGGCGCCGAGGGCGAGGACGCCGTCCACGGCGAGGCCGCCGACTGGCTGGCCCTGCGCGGGCGGGAGTGGACCCTCGTCTTCGCCGGGGCGACCGCCGGCACCCGCCGCGACCCGTGGTTCGTCCGCACCGGCGAGTACCCGGGCGTCGGCTCGTCCCTCGCCTGGGCGCGGCGGCTGCCCGTGCCCCCCGGCGGGACCGTCGTACGCCGCGTCGTCACCGTCGTCGCCGACGGCCGCCTCGACCGGGCGGCGGCGGCCGCGCTCGTACGGAAGGCGCTGTCATGAGCCGGTCCGCACCCGCACCGGCCGCCACGAGCCCCGTCCGTCCCGCGGCGCCCCGCGTCCACCGCGCCGACCAGGGCGACGGCACCTACCGCAACCCGGTCCTGGCCGGCGACTGGTCCGACCCCGACGTCATCGCGGTCGGCGGCGACTTCTACCTCACCGCCTCCAGCTTCGGCCGCGCCCCCGGCCTGCCGCTGCTGCACTCCCGCGACCTGGTCAACTGGACCCTCGTCGGCCACGCCCTCGAACGCCTGGAGCCCGCCGCCGAGTTCGCCGCGTCCCGCCACGACCGCGGGGTGTGGGCGCCCAGTCTGCGTCACGCCGACGGGCGGTTCTGGATCTTCTGGGGCGACCCCGACCACGGGATCCACCAGATCAGCGCCGAGGACATCGGCGGCCCGTGGACCGCGCCGCACCTGCTGAAGCCCGGCAAGGGCCTGATCGACCCGTGCCCCCTGTGGGACGAGGAGACCGGCGAGGCGTACCTCGTGCACGCCTGGGCCCGGTCCAGGTCCGGGGTGAAGAACCGGCTGACCGGCCACCGGATGAGCCGCGACGGCCGCGCCCTGCTCGACGAGGGCCGGATCCTCGTGGACGGCGACCGCATCCCCGGCTGGTTCACCATCGAGGGACCCAAGCTGTACCGGCACGACGGCTGGTTCTGGATCCTCGCGCCCGCCGGGGGCGTGGAGACCGGCTGGCAGGGCGCCTTCCGGGCGCGGGAGTTCTCCGGCCCGTACGAGGAGCGGATCGTCCTCGCCCAGGACGGCACCGACGTCAACGGCCCGCACCAGGGCGGCTGGGTGCGCACCCCGGCGGGCGAGGACTGGTTCCTGCACTTCCAGGCCCGCGGCCCGTACGGCAGGGTCGTCCACCTCCAGCCCATGGCGTGGGACGACGAGGGGTGGCCGGTCATCGGCGACCGGGGGCGGCCGGTCCCGCGCCACCGCAAGCCGGCCGCGCCCGAGCAGCCCCCGGCGGCGCCCGCGGTCGACGACTCCTTCCCCGGCGGCCGGTTCGGCCCGCAGTGGCAGTGGACCGCGAACCCCCGGCCCGGCTGGACCGCCGAGCACGGCGGCGACGGGCTGCGCATGAGCTGCGTGCGCACCCCGGACGTCCACGACCTGCGGCTGCTGCCGCACGTCCTGACGCAGCGGCTGCCCGCCGAGACGTTCACCGCCGAGGTGGGGCTGACGCTGGAGAGCGCCGAGCCGGGGGCGCGGGCCGGGCTCGTCGTCCTGGGCGACGCGTTCTCCTGGATCGGTCTGGAGCGCGGCGCCGACGGGTCCGTACGGCTCGTGCACCGGTTCGCGGAGCCCGTGGCGGAGGCGGAACGGGACGCCGCCCCGCCCCGGCCAGCACCGGAGGGGCGGGCACGGCTGCGGGTCTCGGTGTCGGCCGGCGCGCGCTGCCGGTTCGAGGCCGACACGGGGGACGGGTGGCGGGCGTCGGGCCCCGTGTTCGCCGCGACCCCCTGGCGGTGGGTCGGCGCGCTGCTCGGCCTGTTCGCCGCGGCGCCGCCGGGGCGGGGGAGCGGCGGGACCGCCTCCTTCACCGGCTTCCGCGCCATCTGACGGAGCGGCCGGCGCCGTACGCGTACCCCCGCGCCCGGCGCGCGCCAGCGCCCGAGCCCCGCGCAGCAACCCACGCCCCGCGCATCACCGCGAGCCCCGCGCATCACCACCGGCACCACCGGCACCACCGCACCACCGCACCACCGGCGCCAACCCGGCACCGCCAGCACCACGCGCACCACCCGCATCACCCGAAGGACATCCTCCCCACGACCCGCACAGCGAAAGAGAGCCGACGACATGACCATCTCCAGAAGCCTCAGAGGACGCGCGGCCACCGCCGTCGCCCTGACCGCCACCCTCGCCCTCACCGCGACCGCCTGCGGCGACGACGGCAGCGGCGGCACCGGCGCCGAGGGCTCGGGCACGGGCACGATCACCTTCTGGGACAACAACGGCGGGGTCAGGACCGCCGTCTGGCAGGAGATCATCAAGGACTTCGAGGCGAAGAACCCCGGCATCAAGGTCAAGTACGTCCCGATACCCAGCGAGGACGTCCAGTCGAAGTACGACACGGCGATCGCGGGCGGCGGTCTGCCCGACGTGGGCGGCGTCGGCGCGGCCTACCTGGCGAACATGGTGGCGCAGAACGCCCTCGACCCGGTCGGGGAGCGCATTGAGGGCTCGTCGCTCAAGGGCAGACTCGTGCCCGGCATGGTGGAGTCGGTCAAGTCGGCCGGCGGGCGCGGCGACGAGATGTACTCGGTGCCGACCTCGGCCAGCAACGGCGTTCTCTACTACCGGACCGACCTGTTCAAGGCGGCCGGGCTGAAGGCGCCCACCACCTGGGAGGCGTTCTACACGGCGGCGGAGAAGCTGACCGACGCCAGGAACAACAAGTTCGGCTACACGATCCGCGGCGGCGCCGGCTCCATCGCCCAGGCCCTGGACGCGGTGTACGGCCAGTCGGGCATCACCGAGTTCTGGAACGGCGGCAAGACGACCGTCAACGACCCGAAGAACGTCGCCGCGCTGGAGAAGTACGTCGGCCTGTACAAGAAGGCCACGCCCGAGGCGGACGTCAACAACGACTTCAAGAAGATGAACGCCCAGTTCGACTCGGGCTCCATCGCCATGATGAACCACAACCTGGGCTCCTACACGGACCACGTGAAGGCCCTGGGCACCGACAAGTTCGCCGGCATACCGAACCCGGTCGGCCCCGGAGGCGTCCGCGTCCAGGTGTCCAACCCGGTCGACGGCCTGGGCCTCTTCCGCACCAGCCGGAACAAGGCCGCCGCGTGGAAGTTCATCGAGTTCGCGGCCTCCCGCGCCGCGAACAGCAAGTGGAACGAGTCGGCGGGCGCCATCCCCGCCAACACGGAGGCGGCGAAGGACCCGTGGCTGGAGAAGGCGCAGGCCACCAAGCTCGGCGCGCAGGCCCTCACCGACGGCTCCACCAGGATCGTCCAGCTGCCGTACTACCTGCCCGACTGGAACAAGATCAGCAAGTCGGAGAACGAGCCGAACTTCCAGAAGGTGCTGCTGGGCGCGATGACCCCCAAGGAGTTCCTGGACACCCTCGCCAAGCAGCTCAACGAGGCCCAGGCCGAGTGGAACGAGCAGCTCAAGAAGGGCTGACGCCCCCGTGGACCGGCCGGCGGCGGTCCGGGTCGCGCCCCGCCGCCGGCCACACCCTCCGGCCCGTCCCCCTCGCCCCTCCGGCGCGGGCCCCGGCGCGACCCCCACCGGCGCGACGCTCGTCGCCGCGCCCCCGTCCGGCACGAGAGTGAGGCACGACGTGTCCCTGAGCCGTAGACAGACCGTGGCGGCGCTCGCCGCCCTTCCCGTGGCGGGTGCGGCCGCCACACCCCCGGCGGCGGCCGCTCCCCACCCGGCGGCCGCCGCCGGACAGGCCGTGCCCGGACGCCCGGGCACCACCCTGTTCATCGCGGGCGACTCGACGGCGGCGCAGAAGTACGCCCCCGCCGCCCCGGAGACCGGCTGGGGCATGGCCCTGCCGTTCTTCCTCACCCCGCGTCTGCGGGTCGCCAACCACGCGATGAACGGCCGCAGTTCCAAGAGCTTCGTCGACGAGGGCCGGCTCGGTCCGATCCTGGCCGCCATCCGCCCGGGCGACCTGCTCCTCGTCCAGTTCGGGCACAACGACCAGAAGTCCGAGGACCCGGCCCGGTACACCGAGCCGTGGACCACCTACCGCGAGCACCTCGCCCGGTACGTCTCCGGGGCCCGCGCCCGGGGCGCCCGGCCGGTGCTGCTGACCTCCGTGGAGCGGCGCCGGTTCGACGCGGCGGGCCGCGCGGTCACCACCCACGGCGAGTACCCGGCCGTCGTGCGCGCCCTGGCGGCCGAGCACGACGTGCCGCTCGTGGACGTCCAGGCGCTGTCGCTCGCCGAGTGGCAGCGGCTGGGGCCCGAGGGCTCGAAGGCGTACTTCAACTGGCTGGCGCCCGGCGAGTCGCCCAACTACCCGGACGGCCGCCAGGACAACACCCACTTCCGGCCCGGCGGCGCCGTCGAGGTCGCCCGCATGGTCGCCCGCGGGCTGCTCGCGGCGGGCGTGCTGCGGCCCGGCGACGTACGGCGCCTGGACGACGAGGTGCCGGCCGGGCGGATCACCTGGCCGCCCGCGCCCTGACCCGAGACCCACCCCGCCCCACCCTCCCTTCGCACCCCGTTCAGGAGCCGCCATGCGCACCCATGTATGTCATGCACAGGTCAGTCGGCGAGGGTCGGCGGCCGGACGCCGCCGCACCGCACTCGCCCTCTCCCTGACGGTCCTCGCCGCCCTCGCAGCCCCCGCGGCGAGCGCCGCGACCACCGCCGGGGCGACCGGTTCGGCGCCGGCCCCCCGGGCCGCCGGCCGCGACCTCGCCCGCCAGACGCTCCCCGCCGGCGACGGCTGGGCCTCCGCCGACGGCGGCACCACCGGAGGCGCCGCCGCCGACCCGGCGCACGTCCACACGGTCACCACCTGGGACCAGTTCCGCGCCGCGCTCGCCGCGGGCGGCGACACACCGAAGATCATCCGAGTGGTCGGCACCCTCGACGCCACCGAGGGCGGCTGCGAGACCTTCGAGGCGCCCGGCTACGACTTCGAGCGCTATCTCGCCGACTACGACCCGGCCGTCTGGGGCCACGACCGCGAGGTCAGCGGCCCGCAGGAGGACCTGCGCGCCGCCTCCGCGAAGAACCAGGACCAGGCCATCAAGGCGTACGTCCCCTCCCACACGACCATCGTCGGCGTCGGCCGGAACGCCGGGATCACCGGCGCCAGCCTCCAGATCAAGGGCGTCCACAACGTCATCGTCCGCAACCTCACCCTGGAGAGCCCCCTCGACTGCTTCCCCCAGTGGGACCCCACGGACGGCGCGACCGGCGCCTGGAACTCCGAGTACGACGCGATGGTCGTGTACGGCTCCACCCATGTGTGGATCGACCACAACACGTTCACCGACGGCCGCTACCCGGACAGCTCCCTGCCCCGCTACTACGGCGAGCTCTACCAGCAGCACGACGGCGAGCTGGACATCGTGCGCGGCGCCGACCTGGTCACCGCCTCCTGGAACGTGTTCGCCGACCACGACAAGACCCTGATGATCGGCAACAGCGACAGCGCGGGCGCCACCGACCGGGGCAGGCTGCGCGTCACCCTCCACCACAACCTCTTCAGCGATGTGGTCGAGCGGGCGCCGCGCGTCCGGTTCGGCCAGGTCGACGCGTACAACAACCACTACGTCGTCCCGGCGGAGGGCTACGCGTACAGCTTCGGCATCGGCGCCGAGTCGCGGCTGGTGGCGGAGAAGAACTCGTTCCGGCTGCCGGAGGGCGTGCCCGCCGGGCAGATCCTCAAGAAGTGGAAGGAGGCCCCGGTCACGGTCGCGGGCAACTACGTCAACGGCCGGCCCGTGGACCTCCTCGCCGCACACAACGCGCAGTTCCCGGCCGAGGTCCTGCAGCCCGACGCGGGCTGGACGCCCACGCTGCGCACCCGCGTGGACCACCCGCGCGTCCTGCCGGCCCTGGTCACCCACCGCGCCGGGGCGGGCCGCCTCCGCTAGCCGCCGCGCGCCCACCCGCCACCGGGCGCGGGCCTCCGCCACCGGGCGCGGACCCGACCTCACCGGGTGCGGGCCCGCCCCCGGGCGCGGTCCGCCTCCGGTGGCGGGGCGTGGGCGCCCCTGGTTCGTACGACTCCACACCGCGAGGAGCACCACATGTCACCGCTCAGCCGCAGAAGCCTCCTGTGGGCCGCAGCCGCGGGCCTCGGGACCCTCCTGGGGGCCGCCGCACCCGGCCACGCCACCGCCGCCGAGGGCGGCACCGCGCCCTTCGGCCCGTACGGCGCGCCCGGCCGCCGCCTCACCCCCCGCACCCTGTACGTGGACCCGGCGGGCCGCGGCGACCACCCGACCGTCCAGGCGGCCGTCGACGCGGCGGGCCCCGGCCACACCCTGGTCCTCGCCCCGGCCACGTACCGCGAGACCGTCACCGTCCCCGCCACGCACACGGACCTGACCCTCGTCGGCGCGAGCGGCGACCCGCGCCGCACGGTCATCGTGTACGACAACGCCGCCGGCACCCCGAAGCCCGACGGCTCGGGCACCCACGGCACGTCGGGCTCGGCCACCACCACGGTCGCCGCGGCCGGGTTCACCGCGTACCGCGTCACCTTCGCCAACGACTTCCTGCGCGCCGACCACCCGGAGATCACCGCCACCCAGGCGGTCGCGCTCAAGGCGACCGGCGACCGGTCGGCGTTCCTCCACTGCCGGTTCCTCGGCCACCAGGACACCCTGTACGCCGACTCGCCCGCCCTGTCGGTGTTCGCCCGGCAGTACTACGCGCACTGCTACGCCGAGGGCGACGTCGACTTCGTCTTCGGGCGGGCCACGGCGGTGTTCGAGCACTGCCGGTTCCACACCCTCGCGCGGGACGTCGACTTCACCCCCAAGGGGATGGTCTTCGCGCCGTCCACGGCGGTCGCCAACCCGTACGGGTTCCTCGCCACCGGGTGCCGCATCACCAGCGGCGCGGAGGACGGCGCGTACAAGCTGGCCCGGCCGTGGGTGCCCAGCTCCGACCCGACCGCCCGGCCGTCGCTCGTGGTCCGCGACAGCCTGCTCGGCCCAGGCATCGACGCGGCGGCGCCGTACACGGACATGCGGGAGCAGTACCCGTGGCAGGCGCAGCGGTTCGCGGAGTACCGCAACGCGGGGCCGGGCGCGCGCATCCTCGACCCGGCCCAGCGGCCGCAGCTCACCCGCGCCGAGGCGGCGACGGCGACCCGCGCGGCGTACCTGGGGGAGTGGAGGCCGTACGCGCCGTAGGAGGCCGGCGGGCTCGGGCTTCCCCGGCCGGCTCCGGATTCCCGGCCGGTCCGGGCTCCCCCGGCCGGCTCGGGGCTTCAGTCGGCGGCGGCCGCCGTCCGGCGCTCGTACCGCAGCGCCGCCCAGGTCGCCGCCGCGCCCGCGCCCTCCCACAGACCCACGCCCAGGAACCCGGCCGGGGCGCGGCCCGAGACGACCGCGGCGGTGAACACCGCGCAGGTCAGCAGCCGGAACGGCACCGTCCAGGCGTAGAACGCCCGCCAGTCGGAGAGGGCGGCCAGCACGTAGTACACGCCCATGTTGACCGCCGCCATGGAGGACGCGGTCAGGAAGACCAGGGTGTGGTCGCCCGGCGCCCGCGCCCCGTCCGGTACGGGCGCGAAGCCCATCACCGACAGCAGCGCGTCCGGGGCCGCCAGGCCGACCGCGCCGAGCACCGCGGCCAGCAGCCCGAAGACGGCCATGGTCCAGCCGGACAGGGAACGGGGGCGGGACGACAGGCGGCGCACGGAGCCTCCAAGTGCGGGACGGGAACGGCGAGTCGATGCTCGCAGGCACCGGGGCGCCCCCCGCGCCCGGGTTTGCCATCCGGGGCCGGTGCGGGCCGCAGGGCCTGAGGCGGCCCGCGGACCGGCCTGCCCCGCGGGGGCGGGAGCCCGGCGGCGGCCTCCTCACCCGGCGGCGGCCCCCTCACCCGGCGGCCGGTGTGATGAACCCCGACTCGTACGCGACGATCACCGCCTGGGTCCGGTCCCGCGCGCCGGTCTTGGCGAGGACGGCGGCCACATGGGTCTTCACCGTCGCCGCGCCGACGCCCAGCCGCGCGGCGATCTCCGCGTTCGTCATGCCCGTCGCCATCAGCCGCAGCACATCGGCCTCCCGCTCGGTCAGCCGCGCCACCCACGGCGCGGGCGGCGCGGCGGGCCCCCGGCGCCCGTACGCGGCGGCCAGCCCCCGCAGCGCGGCCGGGTAGAGCAGCGAGTCGCTGCGTGCCACGAGCCGCACCGCCGACACGAGGTCCTCCGCCCCGGACCGCTTCAGCAGGAACCCGGCCGCGCCGACGCGCAGCGCGTCGTACACGTACTGGTCGTTCTCGAAGGTGGTGACGACGACGATCCGCGGCGGGTCGGGCAGGGACGCGAGGATCCGCTCGGTGGCGCGGATGCCGTCGACCTCCGGCATCCGCACGTCCATCAGCACCACGTCCGGCCGCAGTTCGCGGACCACGGACACGGCCTCGGCGCCGGTCGCGGCCTCGCCGACGACCTCCAGGTCCGGCTCGGCGGAGAGGATCACCCGCAGCGCGGTGCGGACCATCCGCTCGTCGTCGGCGAGTACGACGCGGATCACCGGTGGCCTCCCGCCAGCGGCAGCCGTACGGTGAGCCGCCACACGGCGCCGCCGTCGGCGGGCCCCGCGACCGCGTGCCCGCCCAGCAGCGAGGCCCGTTCGGCGATGCCGCGCAGCCCCCGGCCACCGCCCGGCCGTACCACCGGCGCGCGGCCGGTGAGCGGATTGTCCATGGTGACCTCCAGTTCCCCGTCGGCCGCGCGCAGGCGCAGTGACACCGGCGCGGCCCCTCCGTGGCGCAGCGCGTTGCTGAGCCCCTCCTGCACGATTCGGTACGCCTCGCGGGACACCGGCCCGGGCACGGCCGCGACCGGGTCGCCCACCAGGTCGCGGCGCACCCTCAGCCCGCTGTGCGCGAGCAGGGTGTCCAGGGCCTCCAGGCCGGGGCCGGGCAGTTCCCCGTCGTCCTCGCCCTGCCGCAGCAGGCCCAGGACGGAGTCGAGTTCGCCGACCGTGCGGCGCGTCGTCTCCTCGATGGCCGTCAACGCCTCCCGGACGAAGCCCAGATCGGGCTCGGGCGCGTCGACCACCCGTCGCGCGGCGCCCGCCTGGAGGGTGACGGCGCTCAGGGCGTGGCCGACGGAGTCGTGCAGTTCGCGGGCGAGCCGGTTGCGCACGGCCAGTTCGGCGGCGCGCCGTTCGGCGGCCGCGAGCCGGTCGGCCGGGGTCGGGCCGAGCAGCACCGGCGCCTGCCGTGCCAGCAGCGCGCCCGCCCCGGCGGCGGCCGCGGCGAGCGCGAGCAGCATCAGCAGCCCGGCCGGTACGCCGAGCGCCGCCCACCACGGCTGGTCGAGCCCGTACGCCCGGCCGAGCGCCGACTCCCGCAGGCTCCGCGAGAACGGCACCGCCATGGTGGTGACCGCGAACGGCGGCAGGGCCAGCGACGCCCCGCTGACCAGTCCGCCGACCCCCACGTGCAGGGTGAACCAGGCGGCCGTGCGGGTCTTCGCCGCGCGGGAGGTGGCCGGACCGTCGGCGAACCGCTCGGCCGGGACCCCGCACAGCACCCGTGCCACCGCGACCGACATGGGCCGGGCGAGCGGGACGAGCCCCGTGACCGCCGCGAGGGGCAGCGCCAGCAGATACGCCCCGAACTGCATGGGCGTCGAACCGAGGAACGCGTCCACGCGGTCGGTGAACAGCGCCAGGACGACCGTCCCGACCAGCCAGTACGGCATGAGCAGGGCCCCGCCCAGGATCAGGTGCGTCCAGCGCAGCCGCGCCCGCCGCCCCAGCAGCGCCACCCCCATCCGCCGCAGGCGCCCGCCGGCGCGGCGTGCCGGGCCGGTCATCCGGCGCGGCGGCGCAGGAAGACGGCCACGCAGCAGGCCAGCGCCATTCCTGTGATCATCTCGCCAGCGTAGGTCAGCGTGAGCAGCGCCGTGGGCTCCTCGGCCGGATCGGCGGCGGGCGCGAGGGCGACCAGGAACTGCCAGCCGCCCCAGCAGCCCACGGCCCCGGAGCCGGCCCAGGCCAGCGCCAGCGGAACCCGTACGGGAAGCCCCCGGCCGCGCCGGAACACCAGCAGCGCCACCCCGGTCACGGCGGCCGCCGCGTACAGGACGCGCAGCACCTCCAGGGCGTGGAAACTCGCCGTGCGCGCGGCCGCCTGCGACGGGGACAGGCCCTCCGTCATCCCGGACGCCCAGCCGAGGTGCACGGCGGCGGCCGGCACCAGGGCGAGCGACGCGGCGACGGCGACGGCCCGCACCACGGGCCCGGACACGCGCGGCGGCAGGTCCCACACGGTGCCCCGCCACAGCCGGCCCCACCGCCCGGTCGCGTACCGGACGAACAACGCGCCCAGGGCGAGGCCCTGCACGATGAACCCGCCGTAGACGACGGTGAACACCCACGCGTCGAGGAACGGCTCGGAGGAGGCGGCCGGGCTCTGCCGCCCCTCCCACAGCCCGGCGGCCAGGCCGACGGGGAAGCCCGCCATGATCGGGACGAGCAGCCCGGTCGCCACCCACAGGGGGAAGGCCGGCAGCCAGGCGGGCACCCGCCGCCCCCACGGCTGGGTCAGCAGCAGCGCCAGGACGATCACGGCGAGGTCCATCAGCAGCGTCACGGCGTTGGCGACGGCGATCAGCCGGGGCTGCTCCAGCAGCACGCTCCCCTCGGGCACCCCGACCCTGCTCCCGGCCAGCCAGGCGGCCTTCAGCGTCAGATAGGGCAGGCACGCGAGGATCGCGACGGCGCGCAGCACGCGTACGGCGGTGCCGGGAGGGCCGGGAACGGCGAGCGGGGTCGTGGTCATGCCCCCCACCCTCGCGCCCGCCCCGGTGCGGCACGTCCTGCCCGCCGACGATCCCCCTCCACCGCACGGGGGAGACCCCCTGCCCGCCGGGCGGACCGGCCCCCGCCGTCACCCCAGCGTGAACACGACCTCGTCGACTTCCTCCCCGCGCCCGTGCGCCCAGCCGCGGTCGCGGCCGGTCGCCGCGAAGCCGCACTTGGCCAGGACGCGGCAGGAACCGGCGTTGTCGGCGGCCGCGCGGGCGTGCAGCGGGCGCTCCGGGACCAGGTCCAGCAGCGCGGCGAGGGCGGCGGTGGCGACGCCGCGCCCCCAGTGCGCGCGGTCGATCCAGTACGTCACCTCCCGCTCGCCGGGCGGCCCGTACACGGCCGCGTGCCCGGCCGGGGCGCCGTCCACGAGGACGAGCCGGTTGACGTCCGGCGACGAGGGGTCCAGCAGCCGCGCCCAGTGCGCGTCGAACGCCGCCCGGTCGTCGGGGTCCCGGGCGGTGAAGGCCGCCATGCGGCGCGCCCCGGGATCCCGGAAGACCGCGAACAGGTAGTCGAGGTCGCCGGTGCCGACCGGACGCAGCGACACCCGCCCCGCGGCGGTCATCGCAGGCCCCGCGTGGCGAGGGTGAGCCGGTCGCGGGCGTCGAACAGCGCGTCCTTGACGGCCTGTTCGTGGGACGGGGTGAGCCGGGCCGCCGGCACCGAGCAGCTGAGCGCGTCGCGGGCGGGGGTGCGGTAGGGGACGGCGACGCCGAAGCAGCGCAGGCCGAGGGTGTTCTCCTCGCGGTCGACGGCGTACCCCTGCGCGCGGATCGCGGCCAGCTCGTCGATGAGCTTCTCGCGGTCGGTGATCGTGTGCTCGGTGAGCGCGGGCAGCGTCCCGGGCAGCAGCTCGCGCACCCGATCGTCGTCGTACGTGGCGAGCAGCGCCTTGCCGAGCGCGGTGGAGTGGACGGGCAGGCGCCGCCCGACGCGGGTGAACGGCCGCAGGTAGTGCTGGGCCTGGCGGGTCGCCAGGTAGACGACGCTGGTGCCGTCGAGGCGGGCGAGGTGCACGGTCTCGGTCGTGTCGTCGGCGAGCCGGTCGAGCGTGGGGCGCGCCGCCGCGACGACCTCGTCCCCGTCGATGTACGAGGTGCCGACGAGCAGCGCGCGGACGCCGATGCCGTACCGGGTCCCCGTCGCGTCCGTCTCCACCCAGCCCAGCTCCACCAGCGTCCGCAGCAGCATGTACAGGCTGGACTTGGGATAGCCGACCGCCTCCTGGACGGCGGCCAGCGTGTGCATGCCGGGGCTCCCCGCGAAGTACTCCAGCAACTCCACGGTGCGCACGGCGGACTTGACCTGCGCCCCACCGGATTCGGCAGCCGACATTCGCTCTTGACCCCTTCGGACGCCCGTCAATAGAGTCCCTGTGGATTCACCATCAGGAACGCCGTTCAGAATACCGAACAGGCGGCAAGCGCACAGTCGGAGAGGACGTCCGCGGTGTCCGCAGCAGAAGTCTGGAGTGTCGACCCCCGAACCGGGAAGAGGCGGGAGCGGGTCGCGACGGAGGCGACCGGCCACGACGTGGACCGCGCGGTCCGGGCCGCGCACGGCGCGCGCGACGCGCTGGCCGACCGCGGCGTGCGGTCCGCGTTCCTCAGGACGGCGGCCGAACGGCTGGAGGCGGCGCGGGACCGCCTCGTCGGGGCCGCCGACGCCGAGACCGCCCTCGGGGCGCCGCGCCTCACCGGCGAACTGGCCCGCAGCTGCTACCAGCTGCGCGCGTTCGCCGACACGGTGGACGAGGGCGCGTTCCTGGACGTGATCATCAATCACCCCGATGAATCCGCGACCCCGCCGGTCCCGGACCTGCGCCGCTACAAGGTCCCGCTGGGCGTCGTCGCCGTGTACGCCGCGTCGAACTTCCCGTTCGCCTTCTCCGTGCCGGGCGGCGACACGGCCAGCGCCCTCGCGGCCGGCTGCCCCGTCGTCGTGAAGGCCCACCCCGACCACCCGGCCACCTCCGAACTGGCCGCCGCCGCGCTGCGCGAGGCCGCCGCGGCGCACGGCATCCCCGAGGAGGTCGTCGGCCTGGTCCACGGCTTCGACGCCGGTGTGGAGCTGGTGCGCCACCCGCTGGTCGCGGCGGCGGGCTTCACCGGTTCGGTACGGGGCGGCCGGGCGCTGTTCGACGCGGCGGCGGCCCGTCCGGTGCCCATCCCGTTCCACGGCGAGCTGGGCTCCCTGAACCCGGTCGTGGTGACCGAGGCCGCCGCGGCCGAGCGCCCCGACGAGCTCGGCGCGGGCCTGGCGGGCTCCATGACGCTGGGCACCGGCCAGTTCTGCGTCAAGCCCGGCCTGGTGCTCACCCCCGAGGGCGAGGCGGGCGACCGGCTGGTCGCGGCCCTGGCCGACGCGGTGGCGGCCGTCCCCGAGGGCGTCCTCCTCGACGGGCGGATGCGGGACCACTTCGTCGCGGGCGTCGCCGAGCGGGCCGCGCTCCCGGACGTCGAGGCCCCGGTGGCCCCGGGCGCGGCGGGGGAGCGCGCGGTGGCGGCGGGCTTCCTGACCGTACCGGCCGCCCGCCTCGCGGAGGAGGGCCCGCACGACCTGCTGCTGGAGGAGTGCTTCGGCCCGGTCACGGTCGTCGCCCGGTACGCGGCGCGGGAGGAGGTGACGCGCGTCCTGTCCCGGCTGCCCGGCAACCTCACGGCGACCCTGCACGTCTCCGAGGGCGAGGCCGGGGGCGAGGGCCCGGGCGCGTCGCTCCTGACGGCGCTCCCGGCGCTGGCGGGCCGCGTCGTCGTCAACGGCTGGCCGACGGGCGTGGCGGTGGCCCCGGCCCAGCAGCACGGCGGCCCGTACCCGGCGACGACGTCCACGTCCACCTCGGTCGGCGCGACGGCCATCGACCGCTGGCTCCGCCCGGTCGCCTACCAGTCCACCCCCCACGCCCTGCTCCCCCCGGAACTGAGGGACGACAACCCCCTGAAGCTCCCCCGCCGCGTCAACGGAACCCTGGAGCCCTGACCCGACTCTCACCCGTGGCCCTCGGGAGGTGCGCGTCACACCCGAGGGCCCAGCGGGCGGCGGAGGCACGGCGGGAATGCGGAGGGGGTTCGAGGTGTTGGGAGGCGGTGGTGCGGAGGTGACCTCCGTATCGTCCGCCGCCGTGCCGTACGACCTGGAGAGAACCCTCATGCGCGTGGAGATCTGGAGCGACATCGCCTGCCCCTGGTGCTACATCGGGAAGGCCCGCTTCGAGGAGGGGCTCGCCGCGTTCGCGCACCGGGACCAGGTCGAGGTCGTGTACCGCTCCTTCGAGCTCGACCCCGGCCGGGCCAAGGGCGATGTGGCGCCCGTCGTGGACATGCTCGCCGCCAAGTACGGGCGCACCCGCGCCGAGGCGCTCGCCATGGAGCAGCACGTCGCCTCCGTCGCCCACGGCGAGGGCCTCGCCTACCGGGTGGAGGGCCGCACGCACGGCAGCACCTTCGACATCCACCGGCTCCTGCACCTCGCCCGTGAGCGGGGCCGCCAGGAGGCCCTGCTCGACCTCGCCTACCGGGCCAACTTCGCCGAGGAGCGGTCCGTGTACGACTCCGAGACGCTGGTGGCGCTCGCCGTCGAGGCCGGGCTCGACGAGGCCGAGGCGCGGGCCGTGCTCGCCGACCCCGCCGCGTACGCCGACCAGGTGCGCGCCGACGAGCGCGAGGCCGCCGAGCTGGGCGCGAACGGCGTGCCGTTCTTCGTCTTCGACCGCCGCTACGGCATCTCCGGCGGCCAGCCCGCCGAGGTCTTCACCCAGGCGCTGGACCAGGCGTGGAAGGGCCGCGCCCTCCAGCCCGTCGCCGCCGCCGACCCCGCGCCGGCCTGCGACGCCGACGGCACCTGCGCCGTCTGACGGGAACCGCGTAACGGGCCCGCCCCCGCCGGATGCGACGGGGGCGGGCCCGGCCAGCGGCTCACCGTGCCTGCGGCTCACCGCGCCTGCGGGCTCACCGCTCCGGTGCCTCATCGCACCGGGGTGAAGTCCCTCGCGCCGATGAACTCCGGGCGCCGCACCGGCGCCGCGAACGGCTCCACCGCCGCGTTCTCCACGCTGTTAAACACGATGAAGACGTTGCTCCTCGGGTACGGCGTGATGTTGTCGCCCGAGCCGTGCATCGCGTTGCAGTCGAACCACGTCGCCGACCCGGCCCGGCCCGTGAACAGCCGGATCCCGTGCGCGTCCGCCAGCCGGGTCAGGGCCTCGTCCGACGGCGTGCCCGCGTCCTGCATCTGCAGCGACTTCTTGTAGTTGTCCTTCGGCGTCTCACCCGCGCACCCCAGGAACGTGCGGTGCGACCCCGGCATGATCATCAGCGCGCCGTTCGTGTCGTGGTTGCGGGTCAGCGCGATCGACACCGACACCGTCCGCATCCGCGGCAGCCCGTCCTCCGCGTGCCAGGTCTCGAAGTCCGAGTGCCAGTAGAACCCGGACGCCCCGAACCCCGGCTTCACATTGATCCGCGACTGGTGCACGTACACGTCCGAGCCGAGGATGCGCCGCGCCGTCCCCACGACCCGCTCGTCCCGCACCAGCTTCGAGAAGACGTCGCTGATCCGGTGCACCTCGAACACCGACCGCACCGCCTGCGACCGGGGCTCCACGATGGACCGCTCGTCCGCCCGTACGTCCGGGTCCGCGATCAGCCGGTCCAGCTCGGCCCGGTAGACCGCGACCTCCTCGTCGGTCAGCAGGTCCTCGACCGGCAGGAAACCGTCCCGTTCGAACGCCTCCAACTCCGCGTCGAGCGGCCCCCACACGACCGGGTCGCGGCGGGGCGTGACCACCTCGGCCGTGCCGCGCGTCGGGTACAGGTCCTCCATCGCTCAGTCCTCCTCCGTCAGCAGCGGGTACACGCCGTTCTCGTCGTGGTCCTCACGGCCGGTCACCGGCGGGTTGAAGACGCAGACGCAGCGGAAGTCGGTCTTGGGCCGCAGCGTGTGCCGCTCGTGCCCGTCGAGGAGGTACATCGTGCCGGGCCGGATCCAGTGGACCTCGCCCGTCTCGTGGTCGGTCAGCTCGGCCTCGCCCTCGACGCACAGCACGGCCTCGATGTGGTTCGCGTACCACATGGACGTCTCCGTGCCCGCGTACAGCACCGTCTCGTGCAGCGAGAAGCCGACCTTCTCGCGGGCCAGCACGATCCGCTTGCTCTCCCATGTCCCCGAAGCGGATTTCACATGGCGCTCGGTGTTCTCGATCTCCTGCAGGGATCGGACGATCACGGTGAACCGCACCCTTTCGTCGTGTGAGAGGGGCCTGACCGGCAGGCCCCGGTGGTTTGTCCGGTGTCCGTACGGCGCTGCCCCGCGCTCAGGCCGGGCGCGCCGCCGTCTCGCGTACCGCGCGGGCCAGCGTCCGCAGGCCCTCGTCCAGCTCCTCGGCGGTGACGGTCAGCGGCGGCAGCAGCTTCACGACCTCGCTCTCCGGCCCGGACGTCTCCAGCAGCAGGCCCAGTTCGAACGCCCGCCCGCAGATCCGCGCCGCCCGTTCCTTCTCCGCGAACTCCAGCCCCCAGACCAGGCCGCGCCCCCGGTAGTGGGCGCCGTCCGCGGAGTTCTCGTCGCAGATGGTGAGCAGCGCCTGCTCCACCTGCTCGCCCCGCGCGAGGGTCTGCCGCTCCAGGCCGGTGTCCGCCCAGTACGCGCCGAGCGCCGCCGTCGCGGTGACGAACGCCGGGTTGTTGCCGCGGAACGTGCCGTTGTGCTCGCCGGGGCCCCACACGTCCAGCTCCGGCCGGAACAGGCACAGCGACATCGGCAGCCCGTACCCGCTGATCGACTTCGACACCGTCACGATGTCCGGGGTGATGCCGGCCTCCTCGAACGAGAAGAACGCGCCGGTCCGGCCGCAGCCCATCTGGATGTCGTCGACGATCAGCAGCATGTCGCGGCGGCGGCACAGGTCGGCGAGCGCCCGCAGCCACTCGGGGCGCGCCACGTTGATGCCGCCCTCGCCCTGCACGGTCTCCACGATGACGGCCGCCGGGTGGTTGAGCCCCGAGCCGCTGTCCTCCAGCAGCCGCTCGAACCACAGGAAGTCCGGCACCCGCCCGTCCAGGTAGTTGTCGAACGGCATCGGCGTGCCGTGCACCAGCGGGACGCCCGCGCCCGCCCGCTTGAAGGCGTTGCCCGTCACGGCCAGCGAGCCCAGCGACATCCCGTGGAAGGCGTTGGTGAACGACACGATGGACTCGCGCCCCTTCACCTTCCGGGCCAGCTTCAGCGCCGCCTCCACGGCGTTGGTGCCGGTCGGCCCGGGGAACATCACCTTGTACGGCAGGTCGCGCGGCCGCAGCACCAGCTCGTTGAACGCCTCGAGGAACGCCCGCTTGGCCGTCGTCGCCATGTCCAGGCCGTGCGCGATGCCGTCCCGCTCCAGGTAGTCGAGCAGGGCGCGTTTCAGTACGGGGTTGTTGTGGCCGTAGTTGAGCGAGCCCGCGCCGGCGAAGAAGTCCAGGTACGTGTGGCCGTCCTCGTCGGTGAGGCGGGCGCCCTGCGCGCGGTCGAACACCACGGGCCAGCCGCGGCAGTAGCTGCGCACCTCCGACTCCAGCGCCTCGAACACGCTCAGCGCGGAGGAGGCCGCTCCGCCGTAGCCGCGCCGGCCGGGCGCGGCCGGGGTGGGGAGGGGCGAGGGGTCTGCGGAGGGGGTGATGGTCATGGCTGGATCACTCCTGTGGTGAGGGGAGGAAGTCGGGGGGAGGTGCGGGGGGTGGGGGAGGCGTCAGGGGAGCCGGCCTGCCGGCACGCGCGGCAGCCCGTACGGCCTGCCGGGAGGCGCCGGAGCCGCGGGGCGCCGGGGCCTGCGGGGGCGTCCGGTTCCGCCGGGCAGCCGATCCGCCGGGGCAGGCTGATGCCGCGTGCACGGACCTGCCGGGCGTACGGCCTGCCGGGGGTGCGGGGCCTCAGCGACGGTGCGGGACCTTCCGGGCGCCGCCCTCGTACGGCCGGGTGGCGCGCCCGCCCGCCGTGGCGGCGCGGCCCGCGACCAGGCGGTCACCGGACGCCCGCGACCGGGCGGTCACCGGACGGGCCGCGATCGGACGGCCCGGGACCAGGCGGCGCGAGACCAGGCGGCCCGCGTCGGCCCGTCCGGTCGGCCCCGTCCGGCCGGCTCCGCCGGGGCGTTCCCGTCGGCTCAGTCCGGTCGGCCGGCCGCGCCGACGGGCCGGATGCGGTACAGCACCTCGGGCTCGTGGGTGCCCTCCGGGAACAGCCGGCCGTCGAAGAGGACCTCGCGCTCCAGCGTGGCGCCCCGGCGCTCGGCGAACGAGGTGAACAGCCGGTCGGAGGCGGTGTTGTCCGGGGTCACGGTCGTCTCGACGGTGTGGACGCCCCGGTTCGCGAGCCGGGTGGTCAGCGCCTCCAGCAGCGCGGAGGCCAGGCCCCGGCCGCGGTGCCGGCGGTCGACGGCGACCTGCCAGACGACGAGGGTACCGGGCCGGTCGGGGCGCAGGTAGCCGGTGACGAACGCGATCGGCTCACCGTCGTCGCCTCGGGCGACGAGCGACGTGGCGGCGAAGTCACGGCACCACAGGAGGTAGCTGTACGAGGAGTTCAGGTCCAGCACCTCGGAGTCGCGGGCTATCCGCCAGATCGCGGCCCCGTCCTCCACTCGCGGGCTTTCGATGAATTCGTATCGGGCACGTGCAAGGTCTGCTTGTGCGGCGGTCATGCGAATTGAACTTACCCAGCAATTTCTTGGATTGCATCGCCCCGACCTCTTGGGTGGATACGGCGCCTGTGTTATCACGCGGGCGCGGGACGCGGAGGAAGGGGAAGCGGTTGCGGGTGATTTGGGCGTGCATATACGGGCAAAGCGGACGCGATGTGGAGTCGATCACACCCACTGCGGGTGACTGACGTGCCGTCGGATCGGTGCGGAATCGTTCTGAGAAACCCCCGTTTAGGATCACGGAAACCGGGCAGAAGAATGCGGGAAGCTGCCCATCGGAATGCCGGGCAGGACACTGGGAATTCACCCGGATAATGCTCGACCGCAGCGCGGGGAAGGGAAACTCTTCCGCATTGCCGGGCACCTCCCGGCCCCATGCGGGCCCCGTCGGGATCCCGCCCGGAGCCTCTGCGCGCGCCGCCCTCCCCGTGGCCGGTTTCCCGCATCGGTCGCGCGTCGTGTGCGCACATCCGCGGCCATCGCCCGTACACATGGGGAAGAGGCCGTCCCCGTCCGGTCGTTGAGGCACCGGACGGACGGGTGCACGGGTCGGGCAGCGAACATGAGGGGCGGGTGGGCGCGGCTGTGGAACTGCGTCAGCTGGAGTACTTCGTCGCCGTGGCCGAGGAGCTCGGCCTCGGGCGCGCCGCCGAACGGCTGGAGGCCCCCGAGGGGGAGGTCGGCCACCGGATCGACGGACTGGAGAGGGAGCTGGGCCTGCGGCTGTTCGAGCGCGGCGCGCCGCCCCGGCACGTACGGCTCACCGCGGCGGGCGAGCGCCTGCTGCCCGAGGCGCGGGCCGCGCTCGCGGCGGCCGAGCGGGTGCGGCAGACGGCCGCGGGCATCGCGACGGGCACGGAGGGGCTGCTGCGGCTCGGGACCAGTCGCGCCTTCGCCGACCGCGTGTACCGCGCGCTGGGCACCCTCGCCGAACGGCGCCCCCGGCTGCGGGTGCGGCTGGAACGCGCCCCGCAGGAGGCCCGGCTCGCGGCGGTCCGCTCCGGCACGTTCGACGCGGCGCTCGTACGGACGGTGCGCCGCGCCGAGGGCATCGCGCTGTACTCGGTGTGGACCGAGCCGCTGCTGGCCGCGCTGCCGGCCGGGCACCCGCTCGCCGCGCCCGACGTCCTGCACCCCGCCCAACTGGCCCGCCTGCCCCTGCGGCTGGCGCCCCGTGAGACGAACCCGGCGCTCCACGACCTGGTCACGTCCGCCGTCCCCGACTGGACGCCGGGCCCGCCGTTCACCACCCTGCCGGCCACGCTCGACGACCTGGCCGCGGCGGCCGAGCCGTCCTGGACGGTGTTCCACCCGGCGGGCCCGCTCCCGCGCGACCGCCGCCTGGCGATCCGGCCGCTCGGGGCGCCGCGCGTCCCGGTGTCGCTGGCCGTGCGGCCCGGCCGCCTCGCCCCGGCGGTACGGGCGCTGCTGGAGGCCCTCACCGCCACGGCGGAACCCCCGTACACCCCGCACCCCCGGACACCCCACCGGACCGGCCCCGCAGCGACCGGCCCCGCCCCGGCCGCGCACCCGGCGGAGACCGCCTCCGGCTAGCGCGCCCGGCCAGGCGGCCGCGCCCGGCGAAGCGGCCTCCGGTCGGCGCCCGGACGCGAGCCCCCTCACCGCGCCCCGGCCGCCGCACCGGTGCGGGTCAGGTCTCCCGTACCGCCGCCCGCCCCTGGAGGGCCGCCTCCTCCCGGAGGGCCCGTACCAGCGTCGCGAGCTCGGCGTCGTCGCGGCGGGCGACCGTGGCGACGCCGATGTGCCGGGTGGGGGCCGGCGGCGCGATCGGGACGGTGCGCAGTCCCGCCACCCGCGGGGCGAGCGCGATGGAGGGGACCAGCGAGAGGCCCATGCCCGCGGCGACGAGCGAACGGGCGAAGAAGTAGTCCGTGGTGGTGCCGCGCACCTCCGGGGCGAAACCGGCGCGTCCGGCGCACTGGCGCAGGTACGCCTCCGTCTTGAGGCAGCCGAGCACCCACGGTTCGGCTGCCAGTTCGGCGATGTCGACCGCCTCGCGCCCGGCGAGGGGATGGGTGTCCGGCAGGACGACGTGCAGCGGGTCCTCCATGAGCGCGGTCCACGCCAGGCCGGAGTGCGGGCCCGTCCGGCCGGGCGGCGGCCCGTCGAAGTGGTAGGCGAGGGCGAGGTCCACGGCGCCCCGGCGGACCAGCGGCAGACTGTCCTCGGGCTCGCTCTCCCGCACATGCACCACGGTGCCGGGGTGGGCGTCGGCGAGGCGGGCCAGGGCCCTCGGCAGCAGGAGCCTGCCGCCGCTGGTGAACGTCGCGATGGTGAGCCGGGTGCGGCCGCTGCCCAGCCGTTCGATCTGCTGCCTGGCGTGCGCGAGTTCCGCGGCGACCGACTCCGCGGCCCCCACCATGATCCGCCCGGCCGGGGTGAGCGTGACCCCGCGCGTGCTGCGCGCCACCACCCGTGCCCCGACGCCCCGCTCCAGCGCGGCGATGTGCTGGGACACCGCCGAGGGGGTCAGACGCAGCGCCGCGGCCGCCCGGTTGAAGCTGCCGTGCTCCGCCACCGCTCGCAGGACACGCAGACGCTGCACATCGATCAACAGAAATCCTTTATACGCATCCAGTAAGCGGGCACTTCTGCTGATGACGGTAGGCGCCCAGGATCAAGGCATGCAAAAGGTCTGCGTCATCGGCGGAAGCCGGTACTTCGGCAAGCTCCTCGTCCAGCGCCTCCAGGCCGCCGGCCACCGGGTCACCGTGATCAACCGGGGCTCCACCCGGCCCCCCACCGGAGTCGAGCACCTCGTCGCCGACCGCGACGACGAGGCCGCCCTGGCCGCCGCGCTCGGCTCCCGCGCCTTCGACACGGTCGTCGACCAGGTGTGCTACACCCCCGTGCAGGCCGCGGTCACCGCCCGCGTGTTCGGCGGCCGGGTCCGGCGCGTCGTGATGACCTCCACCATCGAGGTGTACGACCCGGCGACCGCCGCCCTGCCGGCCGTCCCGCCCGGCACGCCGGTGCGCGAGGAGGTCGTGGACCCGTGCACATGGCCGGTGGACCCGGACCTCCCGTGGCACGACGCGGCCCACCGGGAGGCCCACTACGCCGAGGGCAAGCGCCAGGCGGAGGCGGTGTTCGCCCGGCACCGGGGCTTCGCCTTCACCGCCGTACGCGCCGCGCACGTCCTCGGCGGCGGCGCGGCGGAGTTCACCGGCCGACTGGCCCACCACGTCCGGCACATCACCCGCGGCACGCGGATCACCGCGCACGCCGACGCGCTGCCCACGGTCTTCATCCACCACGAGGAACTGGCGGATGTCCTCGCGTGGGCGGCGACACGCACCGACGCCACCGGCCCGGTCAACGCCTGCTCCGACGGCCTGCTCGACGTGTACGGCCTGGGCGCCGCCATCGCCGCGCGCACCGGCCGGGAGGCCGTGTACCGGAGGGTCGCGCGGGGCGAGCCGGCCTCGCCGTTCTCCCTCGACCGCCACTACGCCATGAGCAACGCCCGCGGGAAGGCACTGGGCTTCGCCTTCTCCCACGTCACCGACTGGCTGCCGGGAGCCGTCGCCGAAGCCCTCCACGCGTCCGCCGCCCCCACCGCCTGAGGAGCCACAGACCATGCGGTACCGCACTCTCGCGCACACCACCGTCAGCGCCGTCGGCCTCGGCGCCATGCCGCTGTCCATCGAGCACCGCCCGGACGAGAAGCGCGCCGTCGCCACCGTCCACGCCGCCCTGGACGCCGGGGTCACGCTCATCGACACCGCCGACAGCTACCACTGGCACGCGGGCGAGACCGGCCACAACGAACGGCTCATCGCCCGCGCCCTGGCCCGCTACGGCGGCGACACCTCCCGCGTCCTCGTCGCCACCAAGGGGGGCCGGGGCCGCCCCGGCGACGGCAGCTGGACCGTCACCGCGACCCCGGCCCACCTCAAGCGCGCCGCCGAGGCGTCCCTGAGGCGCCTGGGCGGCGACGCCATCGGCCTCTACCAGCTGCACAAGCCGGATCCGGCCGTCCCCTGGGCGGAGTCCGTGGGCGCGCTGCGCGAGCTGCTCGACCGCGGCACCATCCGCGCCGCCGGGATCTCCAACGTCACCACCGGCCAGATCCGCGAGGCCCACGCGATCCTCGGCGACGGCCTCGTCTCCGTGCAGAACCGGTACTCCCCGGCGGTCCGCGACAGCGAGCCCGAACTGCGGCTCTGCACACGGCTCGGGCTGGCGTTCCTGCCGTGGAGCCCGCTGGGCGGCATCTCCCGCAGCTCCCTCGACGGGCCCCTCGGCCCGAGCGCGGGGCGCACCGCCTTCCACCGCGTCGCGGCCGCACGCGGAGTCAGCCCGCAGCAGATCGCCCTGGCCTGGCTGCTGAGCCGCTCCCCGGCGGTGATCCCGATACCGGGCGCCAGCCGCCCGGAGTCGGTCCGGGACTCCGCCGGGGCGGCCGGGATCGAGCTGAGCGCGGCCGAACAGGCGCTGCTGGAGGCCCCGCTGCCCGCCTGAGGCGCCACGCCCGGTCGCCCGCCGACCCGGACGCCCCGTCGCCCGCCGGCCCGGACGCCGCGCCCGTACGGGCTCGGCCGGCGCCCCCGCCCCCGACGGCCCGCGCCTACGCCCAGGCGTGCCCGGCCGCCGCCAGCGCCGCGTCCACGTCCGCCTCGCGGCCCAGGCTCCGCAGCGCGGCGCCCAGGGCCGCCAGGGACGCCCGTACGGCCTCCGGGGCGGCCGACGGCCCGTAGTGGTTGACGCGCACCATCTCGCGCGCCAGCGCGCCGCCGCCCGCCGCCAGCGGCGCCGACGGGTCCACCGCGAGGGCCTTCGCCACCAGTTCCGCCGCGTCGACCCCGCCCGTCGTCCGCAGCGTCGTCGCGACCGGCGCCGCCTCGGCCGCCTCGTACACGTACGGCTCCAGGCCGCCGCCCAGCGCCGCCGCACCCGCCCGCGTCGCGGCCTTGGCCGCCGCGTGCCGCGCCATCAGCACCGGCAGGCCGCCCTCCGCGTCCATCCGCTCCAGGCACGCCTCCAGCGCCAGCATCTCCAGCTGCGCCGGGGCGTGCGGCAGCGCACGCCGGCCCGTGTCGATCCAGCGCTCCTTCCAGTCGAGGAGCGACAGGTACGAGCGGCGCGGCGCCTTCGGGTTGGCGGCGAACCGCTCCCACGCCCGGCCGCTCACCGACACCGCCGACACCCCGGCGGGGCCGCCGAGCGCCTTCTGCGCGCCGATCACGCACAGGTCGACGCCCCACGCGTCGGGCAGCAGCGGCTCGGCGCCCACCGAGGCCACGGCGTCCAGGTAGAACAGGGCGCCGTGCGCGCGGACGACCTCGCCGATCTCCGCGACCGGGTTGGTGTTGCCGGTGGCCGCCTCGGCGTGGACCAGCGACACGAAGTCGGTCTCCGGGTGCGCGGCGAGCGTCCGCTCCACGTCCTTGGCGGTCACCGCCGTGTGGAACGGCACCTCCAGGTCGATCACGTGCGCCCCGCAGTCGCGCAGCCAGTCGCCGAAGGTCTGGCCGTACGGACCCGTGACGATGTTCAGCGCGGTCGAGCCGGGCCGCGCGCCGCTGCGGATGCAGCCCTCCAGCGGCAGCAGCGCCTCGCCCTGGGCGATCACCACGTCGTGCTCGGTGGCCAGGAGGGCGGCCACGCGCCGCTCGATGGCGGCGAAGCGGTCGGCGGTCAGCGGGGGCAGGTCCAGGAGGGGGTGGGGGTGGGTCACGTCGGCTGCTCTCTTCACGTCTCGTCGGCGCCCCCTCTGTTCGGATGGGCCACGGGGCGCCCCGCCGAGGGTACCCAGCCCCTCGTACAGTGCAGGACATGAGCGATCGCATGGTGGTACTGCATGTGAAGGGGCGGGTGCTCGTCGGCCCGGAGGACGTACGCGACGAACTGTGGGTCGTGGACGGCAAGGTCACCTACACCGAGCCGTCCGGCCCCCTCGCGGCCGACGTCCGCACGGTGACCGGCTGGGCGCTGCCCGGCCTGGTGGACGCGCACTGCCATGTCGGCATCGACGCGCACGGCGCCGTCGACGCGGCGACCAGCGAGCGGCAGGCGCTGACCGACCGCGACGCGGGCGCGCTGCTGCTGCGCGACGCCGGGTCCGCCGCCGACACGCGGTGGATCGACGACCGCGACGACCTGCCGAAGATCATCCGCGCGGGGCGGCACATCGCCCGCACCCGCCGCTACATCCGCAACTACGCGCACGAGATCGAGCCCGCCGACCTCGTCGCGTACGTGGCGCGCGAGGCGAAGCGCGGCGACGGCTGGGTGAAGCTCGTCGGCGACTGGATCGACCGGGAGGCGGGCGACCTGACCGCCTGCTGGCCGCGGGCCGAGGTCGAGGCGGCCATCGCGGAGGCCCACCGGCTGGGCGCCCGCGTCACGGCGCACTGCTTCGCGGAGGAGTCGCTGCGCGACCTGGTGGAGGCGGGCATCGACTGCGTGGAGCACGCCACGGGCCTCACCGAGGACACGATCCCGCTGTTCGCGGAGCGCGGTGTGGCGATCGTGCCGACGCTGGTGAACATCGCGACGTTCCCCAAGCTCGCCGCCGGGGGAGAGGCGAAGTTCCCGCGCTGGGCGGACCACATGCGGCGGCTGCACGAGCGGCGGTACGACACCGTCCGCGCCGCGTACGACGCGGGCATCCCCGTCTTCGTCGGCACCGACGCGGGCGGCTCCCTCCCGCACGGACTGGTCGCCGCCGAGGTCGCCGAGCTGGTGAAGGCCGGCATCCCGCCGCTGGACGCGCTGTCCGCGACCACCTGGGGTGCCCGCGCCTGGCTGGGGCGCCCCGCCCTGGAGGAGGGCGCCCCGGCGGACCTGGTCGTCTACGACGAGGACCCGCGCGCCGACGTCCGCGTCCTGGCGGCGCCCCGGCGGGTGATCGTCAACGGCCGCGTGGTCGTCTGAGCCGTACGCCGGGGAACCGGGCGGCGGGCGGGCGGCTCAGCCGCGGGAGAGGAACGCCAGCCGCGCCCGCTTCTCCACCAGGTGGACCTCCGGGAGCACGACCTCCGGGAGGACCACCTCCGGGCCCAGCTCGAAGCCGCTGCGCGCCATCAGCGCGACGGCCTTCTCGTTCGCCGCGTCCGGCTCCACCACGATCCGCTCGTGGGTGCTCAGGCAGTACGCGACGAGCGTCCGCAGCAGGTGGCCGGTGAAGCCGGGCTCGGGCGCGTCGGCGGGCGCCAGCAGCAGGTGCACGCCGATGTCGCCGGGCCGCACCTCGTAGCACTCGGACACCCGGTCCGCCCCGGGGTCGTACGTCTGGAACAGCGCGACCGGCACACCGTCGCGCAGCACCAGGTACGCGTGGTGCGTGGTCAGCGTGTCCATGTGGGCGTAGATGTCCCGGACGTCCTCCACGCTCGCGTCCCGCATGCCCCAGAAGCGGGCGCGGTCCTCGCTCACCCAGGAGTGCAGCAGCGGAGCGTCGGCGTCCGGGTCGAGCGGGACGACGCGGACGGTGCCGAAGCCGTCCACGGCCTGCTCGTACACGGCGGTCCTGGAGGCGGCGCCGGAGGCGTGGGCGGCGGTGTCGGGGGTCATGCGGGGTGCTCCTTGCTGAGCCGGTTCCAGTCGGTGATCACGGGGGCGAGCTCGCCGCGCAGCCACAGCGGCAGCTGGTCGCGCCGGTGCGGGTCGCCGGGCACACCCGACGCGCCCAGCGGCACGATCCACAGGCTGTCCTCGCGGCGGGCCAGGTCCCACACGTAGCGGGCGGCCGGGCCGCGCGCGCTGCGGTCGGTGACGCCGGGCACGCTCGACGTGGACAGCACGCAGTCGTGGTCGCCGTCCAGTCCGGGCCACGACGCGTCGTCCTCGTCGGGCAGCGCCGCCCAGGGGGCGAGCCGGTGGGTGGCGCCCCAGGGCTCCTCGGGGGGCGCGGCGGCGACCTCCTCCAGCGCGTCCCGCACGGCGCCGGCCCGGTCGGCGGGCGGCACGGGCCCCGAGGTGAGCAGGGTCTCCAGGGCGTAGGCGACCCGCGCGACGGGCGCCATCCAGGGCGCGAACAGCGCGGGGTACGCCGGGAGTTGCGCGAGCGGCGCGAACACCGGGTGCGCGGCGATCCGCCGGACGACCCCGGACCGCACGGCGGCGTACAGCGCGGCGTCCACGCTGTCGGCGGCCATGCGACGGTTCCAGCACAGCAGCCGGTCGCGCAGGGCGGAGGCCTCCGGCGAGAGCCCGTCCAGGCGGGAGGCGAGCGCCAGCAGCGGGCGGGCCGAGGCGAGCCGCGTGTCGGTGTGCACCGCCGCCATGCCGGGCGCCGTCCACTCCTTCGACGCCTCCAGCAGCCTGGTGATCCGCTCGGCCCGGTGCGGCGGGGCGAACTCGACGCCCAGCGGCCCCGCCAGCCCCCGCTCGTTGGCCATGACGGCGATCCCGTCCACGGCGGCGCGGGGGAGCGGCTCGTACCGTCCCCGCCACGCGTGCGCGGGGTCCCACGCGGGCACGATCCGCAGCATGTTGTCCCGCGGCCGTACGGGGACGTGCCCGGCGACCCGGTGGAGGGTGCCGCCCTCGGTGTCGGCGGCCTGCACCACGTTGACCGGCTCCACCCAGCGGTCGAAGGCCCGGTCCACGTCGGCGACGGTCCGCGCGGCGAGCAGCGCGGGCAGCGCCGCGAAGCCCAGCTCGCCCGTGACGCGCGGCGGGTAGCGCAGGCTGAGCGCGCCGCCCTCGCCGTCGTCGGGGACGATGACCGGACCGCGGTCGGTCTCCACGACCTCGACGGCGACCGGGTCCGCGCCCTTCACCTCGATCGTCTCGGTGTGGGCGCGGGCGGGCCGCCACCCGTCCGGGCCGAGCGCCTCGGGGGTGCCGTCGGGGCCGCGGCGCAGGCGTTCGCGGTAGACGTCCTGGTAGTCGGCCATGGCGTTGGTGATGGCCCAGGCGGCGGTGCCGGTGTGGCCGAAGTGCGCCAGTCCGGGGACGCCGGGCACGGCGAGGCCCACCACGTCGTACTCGGGGCAGGCGAGGCGTATCTGCTGGTAGACGCCGGGCGCCTCGATGAAGCGGTGCGGGTCGCCCGCGATGAGGGCGGCGCCGGTGGCGGTCCTGCCGCCGTCGACCAGCCAGCCGTTGCTGCCGGAGGTGCCCGGGCCGTCCGTCGCGAACAGCTCGATCGCGTCGTCGCCGAGCGTGCGGGCCACGTGCTCGCGCCACAGCTTGGTCGGGAAGCCGGCGAAGAGGATGTGGGTGGAGAGCCAGACACCGAGCGGCACCCACGGCTCCCAGACGCCGGGCGTCAGGCCCGTGTCGGCGAACTCGCGGCTGCGGCGGGCGCCTTCGTCCAGGCCCGCGTTGACCCCGTCCGTGTACGCGGTGACCCAGGCGCGGGTGTCGGCGTCCAGCCGGTCGAGGCAGCGCCGCGCGGTGTCGGCGAGCCGCACGCGCCGCGCGAAGACGTCCCACTCGACGGCGTCCGGGCCGAGGAACGCGGCCGTGGTGCCCTGGGCGCGGTGCCGTTCGACCTCCAGCTGCCACGCCCGGTCGCGGGCCGTGACCCGGCCCTGCGCGTAGGCGAGTTCACGCGGATCGTCGGCGCGCAGATGCGGGATGCCCCAGGGGTCCCGGTAGACCTCGATGCTCACTCTTGTCCTGATCTCTTTAGGTAAGGCTGCCCTAACTTAAGCTACGCCCGCAGGAGAAGCAATCCGGGGCCCCGGTGATTCGAATGCGCGACCGGTAACTCCCCTTTGGGGTGAACTCACGTCAGGTGCCGGTCCGTTCACGCTCCGTGCGCCAGGATTCCGGTGTCCCGGCTCGCCACCGCACACATGTCCCCGTGTGCGGGTGTTCGGCGCGCCTTGTCCTTCCGTGGGGGTCCCACCACCGTGAACAGCGCCACCGTCCGCACCGCATCCGGCGTCCGCACCGCATCCGGCGTCCGCACCGCATCCGGAGTCCGCACCGCATCCGGAGTCCGCGCCGCATCCGGAGCCCGTACCACCTATAGGGCCCGTACCGCCGCGGCCCTCGCCGCGACCGCCGCAGCGGCCCTCACCGCCGGCCCGGCGCCCGCCGCCCACGCCGCGCCCGCGTCCGCACCGGCCGCCTCCGTACCCGCCGCCGTGAAGCCCGCCTCCGCGCCGGCCGCGCGCCCGCCCGCCGCGCCGGCCGCTCCGACCGCGCACGCCGCCGTCCTGCGGACCGATCTGGACGTCTCCCTCCTCGACGGCGGCGTCCGCCTCCCCGTGGACGCCGTCCTCAACGAGGTCCGGGCCCCCGCGGCGGCCGACAAAACCGCCCTGACCGTCCGGCTCGACGGCGTCGACCAGGGCAGGCCCGTCCAGCTGCTGCGCGCCGACGTGGCGTCCGCCGAGGCCGCCGCCGACGCCGCACGCGCGGAGGGTTCCGCGCGGCTGGCCAAGGCGCGGGTGCACCTGCCCGGCCTGCCCCTGCTGTCCGTCGTCGAGGTGGACCAGGTGTCGGCCCGCGCGCTGTGCGCGGCCGGCGCCCCGCCGGCCGCCGAGGCGAACCTGCTCGGCGGCGTGACCGTCCTCGGCAAGCGCGTCACGCTCACTCCGGGCGAGTCCAGCACGGTCGCGGTGCCCGGCGTCGGCAGGGTCGTCCTGGACCTGTCGCACCGCACCACCACGTCCACGACGGCCGCCGCCACCGCCCTGAGGCTCACGGTCGCGGTCAACCCGCTGAACCTGAACGTCGCCGAGGTGCGGGGCACGGTCACCCTGGCCGAGGCGGGCTGCTCGGCGCCCGAGGGGTCCACGGCGTCCCCGGCGCCCGCGCCCGCCACGTCATCGGCGGCGCCCGCGCCGGACCCGTCCACCGCGGCCCCGGACCCGTCCCCGGCCGGCGGGACGGCCCCGCGCACGCCCGGGGCGAACCTCGCCGAGACGGGCGCCGACTCGCGCGCCCCCTACCTCGCGGGCGGCGCGGTGGCCCTGCTCGCCGCGGGCGCGGCCGCCCTGAGGCTCACCCGCGGGCGCCGCGCCTGACATCCGAGGCCCCTGGAGGCCCGGCGTCCTGACGCCCCGTGGTACGCCCGACGCTTCCGAAGGCCCGGCGTCCTGACGTCCCGTCGGCCCCGGCCGCGCCCGCCACGGGCCCGGCCGGGGAACGGCACCCGCGCCCACCCCGTACACACGCGTGCCGGGGCACGCTACGCGCGCGTGCCGGGGCCGTACGCGCGCGTGCGGGGGCCGTACGCGCGCGTGCCGGGGCCGTACGCCGCCGACACCCCGAAAGGCCCGTCGGCGCCCCCGCACGCGCCGCTACGACCGTCCGGGGCGGGAGCAGCTCGCCATCACCAGGGCCTGGTCCAGGGCCTGGAGGAACCGATTCGTCGTGGCCCGGTCGCGCACCGCCAGGCGCAGCCACTGCGGCCCCAGCCCCGGGAACGTGTCACCGCGCCGCGCGGCGAACCCCAGCGACCGCAGCCGTTCCCGTACGACGTCCGCGCCCTCCACCCGGATCAGGACGAACGGCCCCTCCGCGGCCTCCACGGCCCGCACCTCGTCGAACTCGGCGAGCCCGGCGAGCAGATGGGCCCGCTCCACGGCCACCCGCCGCGCGGCCTCCTCGGCCTCCGCCAGCGCCTCACGCGACACGCACGCCTCAGCCGCCACCAGCGCGGGCGTCGACACCGGCCACAGCGGCTGGGTCCGCTCCAGCGCCGCCACCGTGTCCGGCGCGGCCAGCACGTACCCGATCCGCAGCCCCGCGAGCCCCCATGTCTTCGTCAGGCTCCGCAGCACCACGAGGCCCGGCACATCCGTGCGCCCGGCCAGCGCCTCGCGCTCGCCCGGCACCGCGTCCATGAACGCCTCGTCCACGACCAGCGTCCGCCCCGGACGCGCCAGCGACGCGATCGTCTCGGCCGGGTGCAGCACGGACGTGGGGTTCGTCGGGTTGCCGATGACCACCAGGTCCGCGTCGTCCGGGACCCGCGAGGGGTCCAGCCGGAAGCCGTCCTCCTCGCGCAGCAGCACCCGCCGCACCTGGTGCCCCGCGTCCCGCAGCGCGGCCTCGGGCTCCGTGAACTGCGGATGCACCACGACCGGCCGCCGCACCGGCAGCGCCCGCGCCAGCAGCACGAACGCCTCGGCGGCGCCCGCCGTCAGCAGCACCCGCCGCGCCGGCAGCCCGTGCCGCTCCGCGACCGCCGCGCGGGCCGCCCGGCCGTCCGGGTAGGCGGCGAGCCCCGAGAGGGACTCCACGAGCCGCTCGCGCAGCCACTCGGGCGGGGTGTTCGTCCGGACGTTGACCGCGAGGTCGGTCAGCTTCTCGTCGCGGACCTCCACATCGCCGTGGTGGCGCAGGTCGTACGCGTCCGAGTCGCGGGGGCCGGGGAAGGGTCTGTCGCTGTCTGTGTGGGTAAACATGGCCGCCAGCCGGGGTGGGGGACAGTGGGGGGTGTCACGGCGGGCCGACGGCGTCGGCGGCCCACCGCGTGGCGTGCTCGGGCCGGACGGGGGATCCGGCACGGGGATCAGCGGTTCGACACGGTGCCCGTAACTCGAACACCGCGTCCCCACGGTGGTACCCCGGCGCCTCGGAGGGCAACCGCCCCTCCCCGTACGCCACCGCGACCGCGCAGGTCACACGCGCCGCACCGGAAGCGGGCTTCCGCTTGGGTACGAGGAGTTCACTGCCCGTCAGCCCGGACCCGCCGCCCCACGCGGCACCGTCCACCGCGACCGCGGCCCCCACCGGAACCACGCCCTCCGCCGGCGGCGCGGCCCCCACCGGAACCGCGTCCTCCGCCGGCGGCGCGTCCTCCACCGGAACCGCGTCCTCCGCCGGCGGCGCGTCCACCGGAACCGCGGCCTCCGCGCCTCCGGGCGCCGCCCCGGTCCCCGCGGCGGCCATCGCCGCCGCCTCCGCCAGCGCCGCGGCCTCGGCGACCGAGGGCGTACCGGCCGCGGCCAGCGCGGCGCCCGACGGATGCGGCACCCGCACGCGGGCCAGCACGTCCGCGGGGTGGGCGCGCAGGGGCACACCGAGGCGTGCCGCGGCCTCCACGAGACCCGGCTCGTCCGCCTTCGCGGCCACCGTCGCCAACGCCACCACCTCCTCGGGCCCCCGCCCCGCCTCCCGCACCACCGCCGCGACCAGGTCGCACACCTCGCGCGCGCTCACCCCGCGCCGGGCGCCGACCCCGACCACCAGTCTCACGGCCGGCAGTGCGCCACGAACCGCCGCGCCACATCGGGCAGCGCCGCCCAGTGGGTGTGCACATAGCTGGCGTGCACCCCGCCCACGACGAAGCCCTCCACGCGCCGCTCCGGCTGCCGCAGCCCCCACGCCGGGCTCGCCCCGGCGCCGGGCTCGATCACCGTACGGTGGAACTCGTGGCCGCGCAGCCGCGTCCCGGCCGCTGAGACGGGGCTGTCGCTCACCGCGACCGCGTCCCGGTAGCCCAGCGTCAGCCGCTCCGACATCCGCGCGTCCGCGTCCAGCACCCCGCACATCGGCCGGCCGTCCAGCGAACGCGCCAGGTACAGCAGGCCCGCGCACTCCGCCGCCACCGGGGCGCCCGACCGCGCCAGCGCGGCCACCGCGTCCCGCAGCGCCTCGTTCGCCGACAGCTCGGGCGCGTACACCTCGGGGAACCCGCCGCCGACGACGAGCCCGCGCGTGCCCTCCGGCAGCTTCTCGTCCCGCAGCGGGTCGAACGCCACCACATCGGCGCCGGCCGCCGTCAGCAGCTCGGCGTGCTCGGCGTACGAGAACGTGAACGCCGCCCCGCCCGCCACCGCCACCACCGGCCGCTCCCCGGCACCGAAGCCACCGGCACCGGCCGCCCCGGCGTCCGGCAGCCCTGTGCCGGCCAGGCCCTGGCCGAAGGCCCCGGCCAGCGCCGCCTCCGCCGACCACGCGTCGCCGCCCAGCGGCGGCGCCGAACGGGCCAGCGCCAGCAGCGCGTCCAGGTCGCAGCCCTCGCGCACCTGCTCCGCCTGCGCCCGTACGGCGTCCACCGCCTCCGCACGCCGCTCGGCCACCGGCACCAGGCCCAGGTGCCGCGACGGCGTCGAGACGGCGGGCGCCCGCCGCAGCACGCCCAGCACGGGCACCCCCGACTCGCCCAGCGCCTCCCGCAGCAGATGCTCGTGCCGGTCGGTGGCGACCTTGTTCAGGATCACCCCGCCGATCCGCACCTCCGGGTCCCAGGACGCGAACCCGTGCACCAGCGCCGCCACCGAGCGGGACTGCGACGACGCGTCCACGACCAGCACCACCGGCGCCCGCAGCAACTTCGCCACCTGCGCCGTCGACGCCAGCTCGCCCTGGTCGGCGGCGCCGTCGTACAGCCCCATGACCCCCTCGACCACGGCCAGGTCGCAGCCGCGGGCGCCGTGCGCGAACAGCGGCGCCACCAGATCCGTACCGCACATGAACGCGTCGAGGTTGCGGCCGGGGCGGCCCGTCGCCAGCGCGTGGTACCCCGGATCGATGTAGTCCGGGCCCACCTTGTGCGGCGACACCGCCAGACCACGGCCGGCGAACGCGGCCATCAGACCGGTCGCGACCGTGGTCTTGCCCGCGCCGGACGACGGCGCGGCGATGACGAGACGTGCTACCACTCGATACCCCGCTGGCCCTTCTGACCGGCGTCCATCGGGTGCTTCACCTTGGACATGTCGGTGACCAGGTCCGCGAAGTCCATCAGCTCCTGCGGGGCGTTGCGGCCCGTGATGACCACGTGCTGCTGCCCCGGCCGGCCGCGCAGCACCTCGATCACCTCGGCCGTGTCGATCCAGCCCCAGTGCAGCAGATAGGCGAACTCGTCCAGCACGTAGAAGCGGTACGTCTCCGCCGCCAGGTCCCGCTTGACCTGCTCCCAGCCCTGCCGGGCCTTCTCCTCGTGCGACAGCTCGCCCTCGGCCGGCTCGCGCTGGATCCACGACCAGCCCTCGCCCATCTTGTGCCAGGTGACGGGTCCGCCCTTGCCGGTCTCGCCGAGCGCCTTGAGGGCGTTCTCCTCACCGACCTTCCACTTCGCGGACTTGACGAACTGGAACACCCCGACCGGCCAGCCCTGGTTCCAGGCGCGCAGCGCCATCCCGAAGGCGGCCGTGGACTTGCCCTTGCCCACACCCGTGTGGACCATCACCAGCGGGCGGTTGCGGCGCTGGCGGGTCGTGAGACCGTCGTCCGGAACGACGGTCGGCTGTCCCTGCGGCATTAAGCGGCCCTCCTCGTAGTACGAACATCCTTGACCAGCCCGGCGATCGCGTCCGCGCGCAGCTCGTCCAGCGTCACGGCCGTACCGCCCAGTCCCTGTGCGAGCTCCGCCGCGAGTCCGAGCCGCACGGGCCCGGTCTCGCAGTCCACGACGACCGCCGCGGTGCCCTCCGCCGCGTGCAGCCCCGCCGCGCGCGCGGCGAGCCCCAGCGGCTCCGGGCCCCCGGTCGCCCGCCCGTCCGTCACCACGACGAGCAGGGGACGCCGCGCCGGATCGCGCAGCCGCTCCGCGCGCAGCACGTCGTGCGCCTTCAACAGGCCCGCCGCCAGCGGCGTACGGCCGCCGGTCGGCAGCCGCTCCAGCCGGGCGGCGGCCGCGTCCACCGACGAGGTGGGCGGCAGCACCAGCTCCGCGTCCCGCCCCCGGAACGTCACCAGACCGACCTTGTCCCGCCGCTGGTACGCGTCCAGCAGCAGCGACAGCACGGCGCCCTTCACCGCGCCCATCCGCTGCCGCGCCGCCATCGACCCCGACGCGTCCACCACGAACAGCACCAGGTTCCCCTCGCGCCCCTCCCGCACCGCCTGGCGCAGGTCGTCGCGGTGGACGACGAGACCGGTGCCCGTCCGGCCGCGCGCCCGCTGGTGCGGGGCCGCCGCCTGCACGGTCGCCGCCAGGTGCAGCTTCGTCAGCGCCCCGCGGGGCCGCCGCGCCCCGGTGGTGCGCCCGTGCTCGGTGCGCGCGCGGGAGCGGCGCCCGGCGGCGCCGTCACCGATGCCGGGGACGGTGAGCACCTTCGTACGGAACGGTTCGGCGGACGCGACCGGCGACTGCTCGCGCGCCGGCCCCGTGCCGGGCGCGGGCGCGGGGCCCGCACCGGGGGACGGCTCGGCCTCCGGGCGGTCGCCGGACGGCTCACTCCCGGCGGACTCCGCCTCGGGGCCGGGCGCCTGCGGGGGCACGCCCCCGCCGCCGGGTCCGCCGCCGTCCCCGTCGGGGCCGCCGTCGGGGCCGCCGTCGTCCGGGCCGTCGCCGGGGTCCTGCGGGTCCGGCTCCGGCTCGTCGCCGCCGCCGAACTCCTCCAGCGTCCGGTCGAGCTTCTCCTCGTCCAGGCCGGGCGCGTCGAAGGGGGAGCGCCGCCGCCGGTGCGGCAGCGCCAGCAGCGCGGCCTGCCGCACGTCGTCCGCGGTCACGTCGGTCCGCCCGGCCCACGCGGCCAGCGCCGTCGCCGTACGGGCCATCACGATGTCCGCGCGCATGCCGTCCACCTCGAACGCCGCGCACGTCGCGGAGATCTGCCGCAGCACACCGTCCCCGAGCCGCACCTGCGGGAGCAGCGCCCGCGCGGCCACGATCCGGTCGCGCAGCGCGGCCTCCTCGTCCGCCCAGCGGGCCGCGAACCCGGCCGGGTCCTCGTCGTACGCCAGGCGCCGCCGCACCACCTCGACCCGCTGCTCGGGGTCGCGCGACGCGGCCACCTCCACGGTGAGGCCGAACCGGTCCAGCAACTGGGGCCGCAGCTCGCCCTCTTCCGGGTTCATCGTCCCGACCAGCAGGAACCGCGCCGCGTGCCGTACGGAGACGCCCTCGCGCTCCACGTGCGACGCGCCCATGGCGGCGGCGTCCAGCAGGAGGTCGACGAGGTGGTCGTGCAGCAGGTTGACCTCGTCGACGTAGAGGATGCCCCGGTGCGCCCGCGCGAGCAGGCCCGGCTCGAACGCCTTCACGCCGTCGGCGAGGGCCCGTTCGATGTCGAGCGCCCCGACGAGGCGGTCCTCGGACGCGCCGACGGGCAGTTCGACCAGCGGCGTGGGGCGCGAGACGCCCGGCGCGGACTCGTGCGGCCCGTCCGGGCAGTCCGGGTCGGGCGCGTCGGGCGCGCACGAGAAGCGGCAGCCGGGCACGACGTCCATGGCGGGCAGCAGCGCCGCGAGGGAGCGCACCAGCGTGGACTTGGCGGTGCCCTTCTCACCCCGGACGAGCACCCCGCCGATGCGCGGCGATACGGCGGTGAGCACCAGGCTCAGCCGCATGTCGTCCATGCCGACGACGGCGGTGAACGGGTAGGGAACCGAGGCCATTAACGGGCACCCCTTTCGAGGGAACAGCTGCGAGTGGGCACGTCTGCCTGGCTGGGGACGAACCGGCCGGGGACGCACCGGCCGCGGGAGGAAGGACCGGCGGCGGAGGCGCCGGGGGCGAAGGCGCCGGGGGCGGCAGGACCGGTGGCCGTCGGGCCGGCGGCGCCGCGGCCGGACCGCGGGCGCCCCGCCGCGGGACGGCCGGCGACCGGGCGGCGGCCCGGCTCCTGGCGGCCGCTCACGGCGCACCCGGCGGGACGAACGGCAGATCGCCGGGCGGCCCGTTCTCGATGAGCTTCCACAGCGCGTCCGTGTCCGCGTGCTCCTCGATCAGGTCCCCGAGCCGGTCGAGCTGCTCCTCGCGCAGCGCGCCGAACGACGTGTCGGGCGCCGGGACGAACCGCCGCCCGGCCGCCGCGGCGACCTCCCGCAGGAACGCCCGCCGGAACCCGTCGCTCTCCAGCGAACCGTGCCAGTGCGTGCCCCACACGGACCCGACGCGGCACCCGTCCAGGAACGGCTCCCCGCCCCGCACGTCCGCGACGCCGTGGTGGATCTCGTACCCCTCCACCGGTTCGCCCAGCGCCTCGCCGACCGGCCTGGCGAGGGTCTTCTCGGGCGCGAACCGCACCCGCACCGGCAGCAGGCCCAGCGCCTCGACGGCGCCCGCCCGCGACTCGACGTCGTCCTCGATGTGCTCGCCCAGCGCCTGGAAGCCGCCGCAGACGCCCAGCACCGGGCGCCCCTCGGCGGCCCGCCGCACCAGCGCGTCGGCCAGGCCCCGCTCCCGCAGCCACGCCAGCGCCCTCACCGTGCCGCGCGTGCCGGGCACGACCACCAGGTCCGCGTCGGCCAGCTCCTCGGGCCGGTCCACGAACCGCACGACGACGCCCGGCTCGGCGGCCAGCGCGTCGACGTCCGTGAAGTTCGACATCAGCGGTACGGCGCACACCGCGACCCGCAGCACGTCCTCGCCGACCGGCGGCGCGACCACCGACTCCCGCACGGCGCCCCGCAGCGACACCCGCAGGCCGTCCTCCTCGTCGATGCCCAGCCCGTGCGCGTACGGCAGCACCCCGAACGTCCGGCGCCCCGTCAGGCCGTGCAGCATGTCGAGGCCCGGCTCCAGCAGCGTCACGTCACCGCGGAACTTGTTCACCAGGTACCCGGCGACGAGCGCCTGGTCCTCGGGCGCCAGCAGCGCGGTCGTCCCGAAGAACTGGGCGAACACCCCGCCCCGGTCGATGTCGCCGACCACGACGACGGGGAAGCCCGCCGCCCGCGCGATGCCCATGTTGACGATGTCGTTGCGCCGCAGGTTGATCTCGGCGGGGCTGCCCGCGCCCTCGCAGATCACCACGTCGTGCGTGGCGCGCAGCTCCTGGAGGCACTCCACGACGGTGCCCAGCAGCGCCTGCTGCCGTCCGCCGTGGTAGCCGCGCGCGCTCAGCTCGCCGACCGGCCTGCCCATCAGCACGACCTGGCTGGACCGGTCGCTGCCCGGCTTGAGCAGCACCGGGTTCATCAGCGCGGTCGGCTCGACCCGGGCGGCCTGCGCCTGCATGGCCTGCGCCCGCCCGATCTCGGCGCCCTCGCGCGTCACGAACGAGTTGAGGGACATGTTCTGCCCCTTGAACGGCGCCACCTTCACGCCCTGCCGGACCAGCCAGCGGCAGATCCCGGCCGTCACCACGCTCTTGCCCGCGTCGGACGTCGTCCCCGCGACCAGCAGCCCCCCGCTCACGCGCTCCTCCGCTTCCAGGCCCCGTACAGCAGCCGCCCGCCCGCGCACACGGCGAGCGCCAGCCCGCCGACGCGCCGCGAGAGCCGCACGGCCCGCTCGATGTCCGCCACCTCGACGTCCCGCCCCGGTGCGTTCAGGACGGGCCGGTGCTCGACCCGCCCCCCGTACGACAGGGTCCCCCCGAGCCGTACGCCCAGGGCCCCCGCGAAAGCCGCCTCGACGGGCCCCGCGTTCGGCGACGGATGCCGCCGCGCGTCCGCCCGCCACGCCCGTACGGCCCCGCGCCGGTCACCGCCCGCGGCCACCGCGAGCGCCGCCGTCAGCCGGGCGCCGGGCGCCCCGGCCACGTCGTCCAGGCGCGCCGACGCCCACCCGAAGCGGCGGTAGCGCGGGGAGCGGTGCCCGACCATGGCGTCCAGCGTGTTGACCGCCCGGAACGCGACGAGGCCCGGCACGCCGCCCAGCGCACCCCACACGAGGGCGCCGACCACGGCGTCGGAGGTGTTCTCGGCGACGGACTCCACGACGGCCCGCGCGATGCCGGGACCGTCCAGGGCGTGCGGGTCGCGCCCGCACAGATGCGGCAGCCGCTCACGCGCGGCGTCCACGTCCCCCGCGGCCAGCGCCCCGCCGATGGCACGCGCCTCCCGGCCGAGCGAGGTGCCGCCGACGACGGCCCACACGGTGGCGGCGGTCAGCGCGACGGGCGCGGCGCCCCGGCCCCGTACGGCACGGGCCGCGAGCGCGGCGGCCGCGGCGGCGCCGCCGGCGCACACGGCGGTGTGCAGCGCGCCCCAGCCGCGGTGGTCGCGCCACAGCGCGCGCTCCACGGCCCCCGCGGCGCGCCCGAAGGCGGCGACGGGATGGCCGCGGCGGGGGTCCGCGAAGACGAGGTCGGCGAGGAGGCCGGCGGTGGCGCCGTAGGCGAAGACTCGGTCGTCCCGCATCGGCTCAGCAACCCGGTGCGCCGGACCGGCCACGGACCCACGAGGCGGGCCGTGAGCTCCTCGGCGTACGCGGCGTACCGCCGGACGTGGATCTGCGGGAACGGGCAGGAACGCAGCCGGGCATGCGCAATGTCCTCACTCAGGGTCCGCGCCCTGGCTCGACGTGACCGGCGGTGAGAGTTCCTGGCTCCCGGACGCCCCGCGGCGGCTGCCGCGCGGGAGTCCGGTGACAGTGGCGGGACCGCGCCGGATTCGCACCGGGCTTCCTCTCCTGCCGCCGGATATGGCCTGGGCAGTCCACCACGGCCCGCGAAGGCCCGTCAACTCACCCTTGACCTGCGGCTACGCGGTGTGCCGAGCCCCACAGGGGCGGGGTGCGAAGACGGCCGGGCCGGTCGTACCACGGGGGTACGACCGGCCCGGCCGGATGCTTCGGCCCTGGTCAGGCCACGATCAGATAGATCCCGTACGCGATGGCCGCGGAGCACAGCGCGAAGCAGGCGTACGCGCCGGTGCGGGCCAGTGCGGCGGAACCGCCCCGGGCGGAGGCCTGCTCCTGCTTGGAGAGGCCGATGAGGCCGAGGGTGAACACGCCGACGAGTGCGACGGTGGTGACGAGGCCCACGCCGAAGACGGAGCCGAGGGCTGCCCAGTCGATGTCCATAGCGATGCCGTTCTTTCCTTACACCGTGGCCGTGGGGGCCGCGCCGGAGGCGGCGGCCGGGGCCGGGATGGTGGTCTTGAGGGCGTCGTCGTCCGCCGGGTCGGCGGCGACGGTGCCGGCGGGCGGCGGGGTGACGGCCGCGATGGCGGTGGTGACGACCCCGGCGGGCTCGGCCTCGGGCGCCTCGGCGGCGTCCTCGACGTCGTTGACGTTGGTGTGGTCGACGACCTGGCGGCGCGAGATGAACCAGATGGCGGTGGAGGAGGCGACGAGGAAGGCGGAGACGACCGCGACGCCCCAGTCGCCCTGGCGGGCCACGAGCTCGGCGAGCGCGGCGACCAGGCCGGCGGCCGGCAGGGTGAGGCCCCAGGCGACGAACATCCGGGTGGCGGTGGACCAGCGGACCACGCCGCCCTTGCGGCCGAGGCCCGCGCCCATCACGGCGCCGGAGCAGACGTGCGTGGTGGAGAGCGAGAAGCCCAGGTGGGAGGAGGCGAGGATCACGGTCGCGGCGCCGGTCTGGGCGGCGAAGCCCTGCTGCGGCTGGAGGTCCGTGAGGCCCTTGCCCATGGTGCGGATGATGCGCCAGCCGCCCAGGTAGGTGCCGAGCGCGATGGCCAGACCGGCGGAGACGATGACCCAGACCGGCGGGTTGGAGCCGGGGGCGAGGGCGCCGCCGGCGACCAGGGCGAGGGTGATGATGCCCATGGTCTTCTGCGCGTCGTTGGTGCCGTGGGCCAGGGAGACCAGGCCCGCGGAGGCGATCTGGCCGGCCTTGTAGCCCTTGCGGCCGGTCTTCTCGTCGATGTTCGCGCCGACCTTGTACGTGAACCGGGCGGCGACCATCGAGGCGACACCGGCGACCACCGGGGCGGCGACGGCCGGGATCAGGACCTTGGTGAGGACGACGCCGCCGTTGACGCCGCTGATGCCGATCGACGCGACGGTGGCGCCGATCAGGCCGCCCATGAGGGCGTGCGAGGAGCTGGAGGGCAGGCCGACCAGCCAGGTCAGGAGGTTCCACAGGATCGCGCCGACGAGCGCGGCGAGGATGACCTCCGGTTGGATGCCCGTCTCGTCGACGAGTCCTTTGGAGATCGTCTTGGCGACCTCCACGGAGAGGAACGCGCCCACGAGGTTCAGCACGGCCGACATGGCCACCGCCGCCTTGGGCCGCATCGCGCCGGTCGAGATGGTCGTGGCCATCGCGTTGGCGGTGTCGTGGAAACCGTTTGTGAAATCGAACACGAGAGCTGTCACGACCACAATGGCGAGCAGCAGCGTGATGTGTTCCATTTACCCAGGCAATCGTTCGACGTCAGTGGCTCGCTGAACGTAGGCAACCTGGGTGAACGGAAGGTGAACTGAGCCAGGCTGCATGGTGTCCCAACCTGTGAAACGGGATTCCGGTTACGCCCGGGCCCCGGAATCGGGGGCTTCGGGGGCCGAAAAGGCCCGCGCCGAGACCCTCGTCACTTTTCGCCCGACTCGGCCCGCTGGCATGATCGGCACATGGCGGAGGACCCCCGGCGAGGACAGGACGAGGCATCCGGCGCGGCTGTGGCCGGGGCGTGGGACGCCCTGCTGGAGACGGCCCGCAGGACGGTCGCGGACGGGCTGGTCGTCGGCACCTCGGGCAATGTCTCCGTACGCGTCGGGGACCTGGTGCTGGTCACCCCGAGCGGCGTCCCCTACTCCCGGCTGGGCGCGGACGACGTCGTGGCGGTCGACCTGGACGGCCGGCGGGTGCGCGGCGCCCTCCCGCCCACCAGCGAGCTGCCGCTGCACCTGGCCGTGTACCGCTCCACCGGCGCCGGGGCGGTCGTCCACACCCACGCCGTGTACGCCACGGCCGTCTCGACCCTCGTCGACGAGCTGCCCCCGGTCCACTACATGACCGCCGCGCTCGGCGGCCCGGTCCGCACCGCCCCGTACGCCCTCTACGGCACACCGGAGCTGGCCGCCCACACGCTGGCGGCCCTGACCGACCGCACGGCCTGCCTCCTGCGCAACCACGGCACGATCGCGTACGGCGCGACGCTGGAGCAGGCGTACGACCGGACGGCGCAGCTGGAGTGGATGTGCCGGGTGTGGCTCACCGCGTCCTCCCACCCCACCCTGACCCCCACCCTCCTCACGGACGCCCAGCTCACGGAAGCCACCGCCAGACTCCACACCTACGGCCACCCCCACCCCTGACCCACACCCCACGCCTGCCGCCGCCGCTGTGGGCATGCGTTTCTCCCAAGGACTTCGTCCAGGGGCCCGGGGGAGGGGGCCGCAAGGGGGACGGGGGTCACCCCGGGGCGTGCGCCCACTGGCACGACCCCGTACTCGTACGGACACTGGGCAGATGCGTTCCGCTACAGCCGCGGCGCTGACCGCGGCCACAGTGATCGGTATCGGCACGGCCGCCGTCGCGGCCGGCCGGTACGCCAGCGGCGTGGCGCTCAAGCCCCGCCCCGGCCGCCCCCTCCCCGGCGAGCCGCGCCTCACCGTCCACGCCACCGGCCCCGGCCGCGTCACCCTCACCCGCGCCCTGCCCTCCCTGCGCCCCGGCGTCTACGGCCTGGAGGGCCCCGGCGTCCACGCCGTCGTCGGCCCCGTCCTGGACGAGGTCCCGCACGCCCCCGACACGGTCGTGCGCCGCCTGGAACGGGTCACGCACGGCACCCTGGAGACCGGCACCCGCGTCCGCCTCACCCCGCAGATCCACTCCGGCACCCCCGCCTCCGCGCTCGGCATCGCGTACGAGGACGTCGAGATGGTCGGCGAGCTGGGCCCCCTGCCCGCCTGGTACGTCCCCGCCACCCGCAACACCTGGGTGATCACCGCGCACGGCCTGGGCGCCACCCGCGAGCACCCGCTGAACCTGCTGGGCTTCCTCAGCGGCCGCCTGCGCTTCCCCGTGCTGGACATCGCCTACCGGGGCGACCCGGGCGCGCCCCGCCCCGCGGACGGCCTCGGCCACCTCGGCGAGTCCGAGTGGCGCGATCTCGACGCGGCCCTCCACCACGCCGTGCGCCACGGCGCGCGCAGCGTGATCCTGCACGGCTGGTCGACCGGCGCCGCCATGGCCCTGCACACCGCCGCGCACAGCCCCCTGCGCGACCGGATCGCCGGCGTCGTCCTCGACTCGCCGGTCCTCGACTGGGAGGCCGCCCTGCGCGCCCTGGCGGCCGCCCGCCGCGTCCCGGCCGTACTGCTGCCGCTCGCCGTGCGGGCCGCGCAGGGCAGGACGGGCCTGCGCGGCCCCGGCCCCGGCCAGACCGCCGACCCGGACGCGCTGAACGTGCCGGCGCTCGTCTTCCACGGACCCGGCGACGCCGTCGCCCCCTGGGCCGCCACCCGCGCCTTCGCCGAGCGCCGCCCGGATCTCGTCACCCTGCACACGGTCCGCGACGCCCCGCACGCCGCGATGTGGAACGCCGACCCGCAGCGGTACGAGGAGGCCATGCGCCGCTTCCTCACCCCGCTGCTCTGAAACCCCGCCGCACACGCCCCGCGGGTCAGGTCACCGCCCTCCGTTTGGGCTTTCGGGCCGTCAACGGGAAGACTGCCCCCGTGACGTCTCGAAAGCCTGATGAGCAACTGGCGCGCAACTCCAGACTCCGACTCGTCCGGCCGCGGTCGCTGGCGACGACCGCCCGGAGGGCGGTGGCCGACCGGCGGACGAGGCCGGCCCCGCGTCCGCCCGAGGGGACGCCGCCGCGGGGCGAGCTGGCCCGCCAGGCCCGGCAGGTCCTGGCGGACGCCGTACGCGTCGCCCGATGGGCCGCCGCCGACCGCGGCACCGTCACCGCATCCGGCTCCGCGCGGGAACGCGCCGCGGCGGCCCTCGGCCTGACACCCGAACAGATCCGCACCGCCTGGGACCGCGCCCGGCTGGCCGGTCTGGTGGAGATCCACGGCGACACGGTCCGCCCCGGCTGGCGGCTGCGCGCCTGGGACCGCGACGACTCCGCGGCGCTGCGCGGCTGGGTCGCGCTCCTCGACGCCTGGTCGCTCGCCCACCCGGCCCCGCAGGACGCCGAACCGGCCGCCGTCGCCGAGGTGGTGGAGGCCGTCCCCCAGGTCCTCTCGCTCCTCCAGCTGTCCGCGGGACCGGTCCTCGTCCCGGCCCTGCTGGACCTGCTGCAGCAGCGCGTCGCCGAACTGCGCGAGCAGCGCTGCGAGGTCCCGTACGCCGCCGACGCCGAACCGGCGGCGAACGGCGCGCCGCGGCGCGGCGCGGCGGAGACCGGCGGGGACGTCCCGGACCCGGACGCCCTGCCGCGCCTCCTGGACTGGGCGCTGGAGGGCCTCGCCTCCGTCGGCGCCCTCACCCTGGGCCCCGGCCAGGCCACGCTGACCCCGCTCGGCAACTGGGCGGTGTGGGTGAAGCTGGAGCAGATCTGCGTCGCCGCGCAGAGCCCCGCCGGGCACATCGAGCAGTCCGCCGAGGACATGCTGCGCGGCTGCGTCCGGCTCACCCCGGGCCCGGCCCGCGCCGAGTACCGCGCCTGGCTCGCGGCCCGCCCCGTCGGCAAGGCCGTCGCCGAGCTGCTCACCGTCGCCCGCGGCGACGACGCCCTCCTGCGCGGGCTGGCCTTCGAGGCCCTCCGCGTGGTGGGCGCCGCCGCCGAGGCCGAGGTGCGCGCCGCCGCGGAGGAACCTTCCCTCCGCCCGTACGCGCTGCTCTGGCTGGCCGAGCACGACGGGGCCGACCCGGACGAGGCGGCCGACGTCCTCACCCGCGAGGAGGCGACGTGGCTGTGGGTGGACACGGCCGCGGCCGTCGTCGACCACGGCGAGAGCGACCTGCTCGTACGGCACCTGGAGACCGCCGTGCAGGGCACCGTCCCGGCGCTGCTGAACGAGGTCCGCGAGGTCGGCCACCCGCGCACGGTGCAGGTGCTGGTCGCGCTGGCCGCCGCGCACCCGGACCCGGCCCTCGCCAAGGCGGTCCGCCGCGCCGCGTTCCAGGTCCACACCGGCGGCTCCTGACCGATCACGACCCGGCCGCGGGCGGTCCCGCCCCGGCCGGGCCCCCGGGGGCGCCCGAAGCAGGACTCGCCGATCCGCGGCAGCGCCCCTGCGGGCAGGCGTACGGGCCGGGAGCCGACGGCGGCCGCGCCACGGCTCCGGGGCGCATCACGGCCCCGGCCGCGCCGGGACCCGGAGCCCACGGCCCGCACCGGCGCGGCGCGCCGGTTCAGGCCGGGGTGCCGGGGGCGTAGGTCCCGAAGCTCCAGACGTTGCCCTCGGCGTCCCGCGCCATGTAGTCCCGCGAGCCGTAGTCCTGGTCGGTCGGCGGCATCAGCACCTCCACGCCGTGCTCCACCGCCCGCGCGTGGTGGGCGTCCGGGTCGTCCACCACCACGTAGACGCCGACCGGTCCCGCGTCCGCCATGGCCTTGGCGAACACCCCGTCACCGCCCTTGGTGCCCAGCATCACCATGCCGTCGCCGTAGGACAGCTCGGCGTGGACGACGTAGCCGTCCTCGTTCTCGTACAGGCTCACCTGGCGGAAGCCGAACGCCTCCGTCAGCGTCCGGATCGCGGCCTTCGCGTCCCGGTACAGGATCGTCGGGCAGATACTCGGTCCGGCGGCCATGCCGATCACCTCGGTTCGCACTCGTCGGCCCACTGGTGTGACGTGGGTCTCATTGGTCCCCAGTCTGTCACCGGCCGCCGACAGCGCCCGCCGGCTCAGCCGAAGGTGTCGCACCGGGCCGCGTCGCCCGTGCGGTACCCCTCCGAGAACCAGTGCTGCCGCTGCTGCGCCGACCCGTGCGTCCAGGACTCCGGGGTCACCCGCCCCTGGTGGCGCTGCTGGATGCGGTCGTCGCCCACCGCCGCCGCCGCGTCCAGCGCGTCCCGCACGTCCTGCCCGGTGACCCGCGCCAGCACCGGGCGGCCCGTCCGCTCGTCGGGCGTCGTCGCGGCGTGCCGCGCCCACACCCCGGCGTAGCAGTCGGCCTGGAGCTCCACCCGTACGGCGTTGCTGCCCGCGCCCTGCCGCCCGTCGTGGGCCCGGCTCAGCGTGCCGCGCAGGTTCTGCACATGGTGCCCGTACTCGTGCGCCACCACGTACGCCTGCGCGAACGGCCCGCCCGACGCCCCGAAGCGGTCCCGCAGCTCCCCGAAGAAGCCCACGTCCAGATAGACCTGCCGGTCGCCCGGGCAGTAGAACGGCCCCACCGCCGAGGTCGCCTGCCCGCAGGCGGTGCCGACCCGGTCGGTGAACAGCACCGTCCGGGCGTCCTCGTACCGCCCGCCCTCGCGCGCGTAGGCGGACCGCCAGTAGTCCTGCACGCTGTTGACGAAGGCGACGACCCGGCAGTCGTCGCGCGCCTCGGCGTCCGCGCCCGTCCGGCACGCCTCGCCCACCTCGCCCGCCGCCGACGGGCCGACCGCCGGGTCGGAGGCGCCGTCCTCGGTCAGCCCCAGCTGGTCGGGGCCCACCCCGAAGACGAGGGCGAGCGCCAGGGCGATCAGCCCGGCGATGCCTCCGCCGACGGTGGCCCGCCCGCCGGGCAGCCGACTGCCCCGGACGTCCCGCACCTCCGACGTGTCCAGGTCCGCTTCGTCGTCGAACCGCATGCTCCGGGCACCACCCTCCGTCGGTCCTGCGGCGAGTATCGGCGGCCTCGCCGACGGCCGCCCGCCATGCGCGGCCGAGGGAGTGCGCGTACCCGCCACGACGCCGGAAAAGCAGTTGCATACGCCCGTTAGACTGGCCCGTATGGCCATTCTCCCCGTGCATTAGACGGTGTCGACGTCACCGCAGCAGCCGTCCACCCACCGTCCACCCGCCCTGGAGTCTGTCCGTGATCACCGCCACCGGCCTCGAGCTGCGCGCCGGCGCACGCGTCCTCATCGAGTCCGCTTCCTTCCGCATCGCCAAGGGTGACCGCATCGGCCTCGTCGGCCGCAACGGCGCCGGCAAGACCACCCTCACCAAGTGCCTGGCCGGCGAGGGCGTCCCCGCCGCCGGCACCATCACCCGCTCCGGCCAGGTCGGCTACCTTCCGCAGGACCCCCGCACCGGCGACCTCGACGTGCTGGCCCGCGACCGCATCCTCTCCGCCCGCGGCCTCGACGTGCTGATCCGCAAGATGCGGCTCAACGAGGAGCGCATCGCCACCGGCAAGGGCGCCACCCGCGAGAAGGCCCTCAAGCAGTACGAGCGCCAGGAGACCGAGTTCCTGACCAAGGGCGGGTACGCCGCCGAGGCCGAGGCGGCCACCATCGCCGCCGCCCTCGGACTGCCCGACCGCGTCCTCGGCCAGCCGCTGCACACCCTCTCCGGCGGTCAGCGCCGCCGTATCGAGCTGGCCCGCATCCTCTTCTCGGACGCCGACACGCTCCTCCTGGACGAGCCGACCAACCACCTCGACGCCGACTCGATCACCTGGCTGCGCGACTACCTCAAGACCTACCGCGGCGGCTTCGTCGTGATCTCCCACGACGTCGACCTGGTCGAGACCGTCGTGAACAAGGTCTTCTACCTGGACGCCAACCGGTCCGTGATCGACATCTACAACATGGGCTGGAAGCTCTACCAGCGCCAGCGCGAGGACGACGAGAAGCGCCGCCGCCGCGAGCGGCAGAACGCCGAGAAGAAGGCCGCCGCGCTCAACGCCCAGGCCGACAAGATGCGCGCCAAGGCCACCAAGACGGTCGCCGCGCAGAACATGGCCCGCCGCGCCGAGAAGCTGCTGTCCGGCCTGGAGGAGCTGCGCCAGTCCGACAAGGTCGCCAAGCTGCGCTTCCCCGAGCCCGCGCCCTGCGGCAAGACCCCGCTCACCGCGGAGGGCCTGTCCAAGTCGTACGGCTCGCTGGAGATCTTCACCGACGTCAGCCTGGCCATCGACAAGGGCTCCCGCGTCGTGATCCTCGGCCTCAACGGCGCCGGCAAGACGACCCTGCTGCGTCTCCTCGCGGGCGTGGAGAAGCCGGACACCGGCCAGGTCACCCCCGGCCACGGGTTGAAGCTCGGCTACTACGCGCAGGAGCACGAGACCCTCGACCCGGACCGCACGGTCCTGGAGAACATGCGCTCGGCCGCCCCCGACCTGGACCTGGTGGAGGTCCGCAAGGTCCTCGGCTCGTTCCTGTTCTCCGGGGACGACGTCGACAAGCCGGCCGGGGTCCTCTCCGGCGGCGAGAAGACCCGTCTCGCCCTGGCCACCCTGGTCGTCTCCTCGGCGAACGTGCTGCTGCTCGACGAGCCGACGAACAACCTCGACCCCGCCAGCCGCGAGGAGATCCTCGGCGCGCTGCGCACCTACAAGGGCGCGGTCGTCCTGGTCACGCACGACGAGGGCGCCGTGGAGGCGCTCCAGCCGGAGCGGATCATCCTGCTCCCGGACGGTGTCGAGGACCTGTGGGGCGCCGACTACGCGGACCTGGTCTCGCTCGCCTGATCACGCGCGGCCACCCTCCGGTCACCCGCTGATCGTTCCCGTATGGATCATTCGGCCTAGTCGTGATCCTTCATCTGAGTGAGCCGATCTCATACCCCGGCGTGGCGTGCGGCAGATTTTCCGGTGCCCGCGCCACGCCGCCGGTTTCTTTACGGCACCCTTCTGACCTGGTACTTCGCTCCGGGGTGGGCGCCGCGTCCGGCATCGGGGCACCCCGCGGGGGCCGTCCGAACGGAAACCCGCGTCCACAGACCTTGTCGAATGGCTGGCCATGTGGCCCCGGAGGGGTGATCATGAGAAGTCCAGAGCGCACTTCCCATGAGGAGGCACGGGTGGCCGAGACTCTGAAGAAGGGCAGCCGGGTGACCGGCGCCGCGCGCGAGAAGCTCGCGGCAGACCTGAAGAAGAAGTACGACGCCGGCGTGAGCATCCGGGCCCTGGCCGAGGAGACCGGCCGGTCCTATGGATTCGTCCACCGGATGCTCACCGAATCCGGAGTCGTGTTGCGTGGACGTGGTGGAGCGACGCGCGGCAAGAAGGCCCCCTCGGCCTGATCGCCGTACGCGGGTCGTGAGGCGTCCCCGTAGGTCCGGCAGTGCCGTCCGGCCGTCGCCGGCCGCGGTTCTCCGCGGTCCGGCGGTCGACCGGATGGTTACCGTGCAGTAATTTGTCGGTCGGCGCAGCTCCACGCTGCGCCGCCCGACCGCTGCACCGGACCGGAGGCGCCCCATGACCACGCTCGACCCCGCCCTCGTGCTCGACAAGGACGGTGTACGTCTCACCGTCGAGGACGCCGTCGCCACGGTGACCCTCACCAACCCGGCGAAGCGCAACGCCCAGTCGCCCGCCCTGTGGCGGGCCCTCACCGAGGCCGGGCGGGCGCTCCCCGGCAGCGTGCGGATCGTCGTGCTGCGCGCGGAGGGCAAGTCGTTCTCCGCCGGTCTCGACCGGCAGGCGTTCACCGAGGAGGGGTTCGACGGCGAGCCGTCGTTCCTCGACATGGCGCGCGGTTCCGACGAGGAGCTCGACGCGCTCATCGCCGAGTACCAGGAGGCGTTCACCTGGTGGAGGCGGAGCGACATCGTGTCGGTCGCCGCCGTCCAGGGCCACGCCATCGGTGCCGGTTTCCAGCTCGCCCTCGCCTGCGACCTGCGGGTCGTCGCCGAGGACGTGCAGTTCGCGATGCGCGAGACCAGCCTGGGCCTGGTGCCGGACCTGACCGGGACCCACCCGCTGGTCGCCGCCGTCGGCTACGCCCGCGCCCTGGAGATCTGCGCCACGGGCCGGTTCGTCCACGCCGAGGAGGCCGAGCGGATCGGCCTGGCCAATCTGGTGGTGCCCGCCGGCGAGCTCGACGCGGCCGTACGGGACCTGTCGGCCGCGCTGCTGGCCGCGCCGCGCGACGCGGTCGTGGAGACCAAGGCGCTGCTGCGCGGCGCGTCCGGGCGAACGTACGAGGAGCAGCGCGCCGCCGAGCGCGCCGCACAGGCCCGCCGCCTGCGCGACCTGGCCGGCCTCTCCGACTGACCGCTCGCCGCCCCGCCCGCCCGGCCGGGTGCCGCCGGGCGGGCGGGGCGGGCGTCAGAAGCCGCGCCGGGCGCCGCCGTCCACGGGCAGCATGACGCCCGTCAGATACGACGCGGCGGGGGAGAGCAGGAACGCCGCCGTCGCGCCGAACTCCTCCGGCGTGCCGTAGCGGCGCAGCGGAATGCGCGACTCGTTGGCCGCCCGCGCCGCCGCCGCGTCGCCCGACAGGGCGTCCAGCTCCCGCACCCGGTCCGTGTCGATCCGCGACGGCAGCAGCCCCACCACGCGGATGCCGCGCGGGCCCAGCTCGTCGGCGAGGGACTTGGCGAAGCCGGCGAGACCCGGGCGCAGGCCGTTGGAGATCGTCAGGCCCGCGATCGGCTCGTGCACCGACGCGGACAGGACGAAGCCGATGACGCCGCCCTCGTTGAGCGCGGCCGCCGCGGCGCGCGCCATGCGCACGGCGCCCAGGAACACCGAGTCGAACGCCGCCCGCCACTGCTCGTCGGTGTTGTCGGCGGCGAAGCCGGGCGCGGGCCCACCCACGCTGACCAGCACGCCGTCGAAGCCGCCGAAGTGCGACCGGGCCGCCGCGATCAGCGCCTCGGCCGTGTCCGGATCGGCGTTGTCCGCCGCGACGCCGACGGCGCCGGGGCCCAGTGCGGCGGCGGCGTCCTCCACCGCCTTCGCGTCCCGCGAGGACAGGACGACCTTCGCGCCCTCCGCGACCAGTGCCTTCGCCGCCGCGTGCCCGAGGCCGCGCGAGGCGCCCGTGACCACGTACACGCGGTCCTTCAGTCCAAGATCCATGGTGCCTATCCTGCCGGGTCGCCGGGCGCCAGCGCGAGGGCCGTGGCGACCAGCCCGACATGGCTGAAGGCCTGCGGGTAGTTCCCCAGCTGGCGCCGCGCCACCGGGTCGTACTCCTCCGCCAGCAGCCCCACGTCGTTGCGCAGCGCGAGCAGCCGCTCGAACAGCTCCCGCGCCTCCTCCGCGCGGCCCATCATGCGCAGCGCGTCCGCCAGCCAGAACGAGCACGCGAGGAACGTCCCCTCGCCGCCGGGCAGGCCGTCCACCGCGATCCCGTCCGTGCTGTACCGGCGGATGTAGCCCTGGTGGCCCAGCTCCCTGCGCACCGCCTCCACCGTGCCCACCACGCGCGGGTCGTCCGGGGGGAGGAAACCGACCCGGGGGATCATCAGCGTCGCCGCGTCCAGCTCCGCCGAGCCGTACGACTGGGTGAAGGTGTTGCGCACCGGGTCGTAGCCCCGTTCGCACACCTCCCGGTGCACCTCGTCGCGCATCGTCCGCCAGCGGGCCACGTCGCCCGGCAGGGACGGGTCCTGTTCCAGCGTGCGCACCGCCCGGTCGGCCGCCACCCACGCCATCACCTTGGAGTGGACGAAGTGCCGGCGCGGGCCGCGCACCTCCCACAGCCCCTCGTCGGGCTGACGCCACGTCGACTCCAGGAACCCCAGCAGGCTCAACTGCAGCGCCCACGCCTGGCGCTGCGGGGGCATCCCCACCTCGCGCGCCAGCGCCAGCGAGTCCATGACCTCGCCGTACACGTCGAGCTGGAGCTGCTTCACCGCGGCGTTGCCGATGCGGACCGGGCGGGCCCCGCCGTAGCCGCGCAGCCACGGCACCTCGGTCTCCGGCAGCCGTCTCTCGCCCGCCAGCCCGTACATGATCTGGAGGTCCGCCGGATCGCCCGCGACGGCCCGCAGCAGCCAGTCCCGCCAGGCGGCGGCCTCCTCCACGTACCCGGCCGACAGCAGGGCCCGCAGCGTCAGCGTCGAGTCGCGCAGCCAGCAGTAGCGGTAGTCCCAGTTCCGCACGCCGCCGAGCTCCTCCGGCAGGGAGGTGGTCGCGGCCGCGACGATCCCGCCCGTCGGCGCGTACGTCAGCGCCTTGAGGGTGATCAGCGAGCGCATCACCGCCTCCCGGTACGGGCCCTCGTAGGTGCACTGCGCCGCCCAGGACTGCCAGTCCTCCAGGGTGTGCTCCAGCGCCATGTACGGGTCCACGAGCGGGGGGCGAGGCTCGTGGGAGGGGTGCCAGGTGAGGCAGAACGCGACCTTCTCGCCCGGACCGACGGTGAACGACGAGCAGGTGCTGTACTGCTGGCCCCAGGTCTTCACCCGCGGTTCGCTGCGCAGCCACACGGAGTCCGGCCCGGCGACGGCGACCCGGTGGCCGTCGGCGCGGCGCATCCACGGCACGACCGAGCCGTAGTCGAAGCGCAGCCGCAGCACCGACGACATCTCGACGCGCCCCGAGACGCCCTCCACGATCCGCATCACATCGGGGGAGCGGTCGCGGTGCGGCATGAAGTCGAGGACGCGGACCGTGCCGGTGCGGGTCTCCCAGACCGATTCGAGGACCAGCGAGTCGCCCACGTAGCTCCGCCGCGCGCAGGTCCGCGCCCCGGCCGGCGCGATCCGCCAGTGGCCGTTGTTCTCGTCGCCCAGGAGGGCGGCGAAGCAGGCGCCGGAGTCGAAGCGCGGCAGGCAGAGCCAGTCGATCGAACCGTCCCTGCCCACCAGAGCGGCGGTCTGCAGATCGCCGATGAGGGCATAGTCCTCGATGCGTTGGGTCACGTCTGGCGTGTTCCCGCAGCGGAGAAGCGCCAATCAGTCATACGGGCCCGCACCGCCCGTGGCCTGCGGCGGTGCGCTGTTCGATGTGCGCCGTGTCACACCTGCGAGGGGCGCGTACGCCGAAGGGGGCGCGGACCGGCGCGGGGTGGTGCGGGACGGTCGTGCGGTGGTGCGGAGGAGCACGCTACGCCTGCGCCGGCGTGTGCGAGGCGGCCACGCCGTCACCGGGGTCCCCGCCCCCGTCTGAGGCCCCCTCACCACAGGCGCCCGAGGCTCCCGGGGTGTCCGAGGCGCCGGAGGCGTCCTCATCGGAGCGGTCGCCGCCGGCCTCCCCCTCGCCGCCCTGCGCCTCGGCGGCCGCGCGGGCCTCCGCCTCGCGGTCGCGGCGCTCGCGGCGGACGAGGATCACCCAGCCCACCGGGACGCCCGCCGCGAACAGCCACCACTGCACGGCGTACGCCATGTGGGCGCCGATCGAGTCGTGGTCCGGGTCGGGGACCGGCTCGGGGGAGCCGCCGGCCGGTACGGGGTCGGTCAGGTCCAGATAGCCGCCGAGCACCTGGCGGCCGAGCCGCTCGGCCTGCTGCTCGCTGTTGATCAGCATGACCTGGCGCGGCGGCAGCCCCTTGAGGTCCTTGATGCCGCTGCTGCCGGTCGTCTGGTCGGCCATGAGCCGTCCGGTGACGGTCACCCGGCCCTTGGGGGCGGGCGGCACGTCCGGGTAGGCCTTCTGGTCGGGGGCGGCGGGGACCCAGCCGCGGTTGACGAGGACGACCCGCCCGTCGTCGAGGACGAGCGGGGTCAGGACGTGCATGCCGACCCGGTCGTCGGCGTTGGTCCGGCGGCGTACGACGACCTCTCGGGCCGTGTCGAACGTGCCGGTCGCGGTCGCGTGGCGCCAGAAGTCGGCGCGCGGGACCGTGTGGCCCGGTGCGGTGAGCTCGGTCACGGGGACCGGCTTCGCCTTCAGGTTGTCCTCGATCAGGGCGTTCTGGGCGACCCGGCGCTCATGCCGGTGGAACTGCCAGAAGCCCAGCTCGACCATCACCGGGATCAGGACGAGGGCGACGAGGGTGAGGATCACCCACTGCCGGGACAACAGGAAGCGGTACACCCCACGACGGTACCTCCGCCGCCGGCGCGCCCCGTCCCCGGGGGGACCCGCCGCCGGCCCCCGCCGGGTCACACCTTGTCGACGATGCCCACCTTTCCCTCCGCCCGGGCGCAGTGGGCGCCGCAGTACCAGCGGCCGTCCGCCTCGACGCCCTGCCCGATGATCTGGACCCGGCAGTGCTCGCAGATGGGCGCCATGCGGTGGATGGCGCAGGCGAAGCAGTCGAAGACGTGCACCGCGCCCTGCGCGTGCACCTCGAACGACATGCCGTACTCGTTTCCGCAGACCTCACAACGTGCCATGCGCCACAGGGTGCGGCGCGCGGCGGGCGCGGCGGCGGACGGCGCGCCCGTCCGTCACCCGTTCGACCCGCTCGCCGCGCGGCGGGGCGGCGGCCCCGCGCGCCGGGTTCCCGGAGCGGCCGGGCGGTCAGCCGTCGGCGGGGGCGACGTCCCGCAGCAGATGCGTGAAGGCGGCCTCGTCCACGATGGGCGTGCCGAACGACTTGGCCTTGACCACCTTCGAGGTGGCCGCGTCGGGGTCGTTGGTGACCAGCAGGCTGGTCAGCCGCGAGACGCTGGTCGCCACGTGCAGGCCCGCCTCGACGGCCCGGTCCTCCAGCAGCTCCCGCTCGGTGGACGTGTCGCCCGAGAAGGCCACCCGCATGCCCTGCTTGAGCGGTTTGTCCGGCTCGTATCGTCCGGGGTTGGGGTACGGGCACGCCGGGCGCTTGCGCGAAGGGCGCCAGCCGCCGGAGCCGTACGAGGCCTGACGGCCGATCCGGGGCGCGCCGTCGGCGGGCGGCGACGACCACTCGGTGATCGGGCGGCACTCCAGCAGCGGCAGCCGCACGCCCCGCTCGGCCGCCGCGCGCAGGCTCGGCCGGAACGCCTCGGCGAGCACCCGCGCGTCGTCCAGCGCGTTGTGCGCCTGGCGCTGCCGGACGCCGAAGTGGGCGGCGAGCGACTCCAGCTTCATGTTGGGCAGCGGCAGCGCCAGCTCCTTGGCGAGCGCTATGGTGCACAGCCGCTGCCGCACCGGCGCCGTACGGCGGGCGCGGGCGTACTCGCGGGCGATCATCGACCAGTCGAAGTAGGCGTTGTGCGCCACCAGGACGCGCCCGTCGAGCCGCTCGGAGAACTCGGCGGCCACATCGGCGAAGAGCGGCGCGTCCGCCAGCAGTTCGCTGGTCAGCCCGTGGATCGAGACCGGTCCGGGGTCGCGTTGCGGATTGACCAGGGTGTACCAGTGGTCCTCCACCTCGCCGCGCGCGTCGACCCGGTAGACGGCGGCGGACACGATCCGGTCGTGCGAGAAGAGCCCGGTGGTCTCCACGTCGACGACCGCGTACCCCTGCGGGTAGGCGGGCGGCCAGGCTGCTGCTGTCATGCGGTCGTCGAGCATGGTCATTGAGAATAGAGCCCTCCACTGACACCGCGGGACCCGGGCGCGTCCCGCGGACCGGGCCGCGGGGTCCGACACACCCTCAGAACGCCGGTGCCCGTCCACCCGTGCGAGGCGGAACCAGCGTGCCGTTTCCGGGTGTGCGCGCGCCGGGGTGAGACGCTCGGCGGCGTGACGGAACCGACGGAGCGGGAGGCGCACACCGAGGGGCTGGGGGTGCGGCTCAACTGGCTGCGGGCCGCGGTCCTCGGGGCGAACGACGGCATCGTGTCCACCGCCGGGCTCGTCGTGGGCGTCGCGGGCGCCACCGGTGAGCGCTCCACCCTACTGACGGCCGGGCTCGCCGGGCTGCTCGCCGGGTCCATGTCGATGGCGGTCGGCGAGTACGTCTCCGTGTCGACGCAGCGCGACTCCGAGAAGGCCGCCCTGGCCCAGGAGCGGCGGGAGCTGCGGGAGCGGCCGGAGGCCGAGCTGGACGAGCTGACCGATCTGCTCGCCGGGCGCGGGCTGAGCCGGGACGTCGCGCGCGAGGCCGCCGAGCAGCTGACGGAACGTGACGCGCTGCGGGCCCACGCGCGCGTGGAGCTGGGCATCGACCCGGACGACCTGACGAACCCCTGGCACGCGGCCGGCGCCAGCTTCCTGGCGTTCACGGTCGGCGCGCTGCTGCCGCTGCTGGCCATCGTGTGCCCGCCGGCGCCCGCCCGGCTGTGGGTCACCGTCCTGTCGGTCCTCGCCGCGCTGACGCTGACCGGCTGGTGGAGCGCCCGTCTCGGCTCGGCGCCCGCGCGGCCCGCGGTGGTACGGGTCGTGGGCGGGGGAGCGGTGGCCATGGCCGTGACGTACGGGGCGGGTTCGCTGCTCGGGGCGGCGGGGGTGTAGGCAATCGCGGCGACAACGGGCGTTATGCGGCGATATGGCAGTGCGGTGGTGTTGGACGGTCCCGCCAAAGACAGCTGACAGACCGTCTCGCATACTTGTCGGTAACCACCTCTAGCCCCGGCCCGACACCCGGCCCTACCGTGCTCGCATGTCGCCGAACCTGCCCGACGCCGTGCTGTGGTCGATCCCCGCCTTCGTCCTGCTCACCGCCGTGGAGATGGTCAGCTACCGGCTGCGCCCCGACGAGGACGCCGCCGGGTACGAGGTCAAGGACTCCGCCACCAGCGTCGGCATGGGTCTCGGCAGCATCGGCTTCGACCTGCTGTGGAAGATCCCCGCCCTGGCGCTGTTCACCGCCGTCTACGAGCTCACCCCGGCCCGCGTCCCCGTCACCTGGTGGACGCTCCCGCTGATGCTGCTCGCGCAGGACTTCTTCTACTACTGGTCCCACCGCGGCCACCACGTCGTACGGGTCCTGTGGGCGTGCCACGTCGTCCACCACTCCAGCCGCAGGTTCAACCTCACCACCGCCCTGCGCCAGCCCTGGACCTCGCTGACCGTCTGGCCGTTCTACCTGCCGATGGTCGCTTGCGGCGTGCCCCCGGCCGCCGTCTTCTTCTGCTACTCCGTCAACCTCGTGTACCAGTTCTGGGTCCACACCGAGCGCATCGGCACGCTGCCCCGGCCCGTCGAGTACCTCTTCAACACCCCCTCCCACCACCGGGTGCACCACGCCTCCCAGGGCGGCTACCTGGACCGGAACTTCGGCGGCATCCTCATCGTCTGGGACCGGATGTTCGGCTCCTTCACCGCCGAGTCCGAACGGCCCGTGTACGGCCTGACGAAGAACATCGACACCTACAACCCGCTGCGCGTCGCCACCCACGAGTACGCCGCCATCGCCCGCGACCTGCGCCGCGCCCGGACCTGGCGGGAGCGCGCCGGGCGGTTGTTCCGCGGCCCCGGCTGGCAGCCCGAGCCGCCCGCGCCCCCGGCCGCCGGGCCCGGACCCGGCCCCGCCGGCCCGGGACCCGCCGGTGCCGGTCCCGCCGGGTCGCGGGAGCGCGTCGCATGAGCCGCGCGCGCCTCGCCGGGCTGCTGCGGGCGGCGTTCGCCGCGGCCCTCGCCGCCGACCTCGTCGCCCTGCTCGCCGGCTCCGGCACGGGCCATCTGCTCGCCAAGCCGCTGCTGATGCCGCTGCTCGCCGCGTACGCCGCCGTGCGCGGCGCGCCCCGGTCGCTGCTCGCCGCGCTCGCCTTCGGCTGGGGCGGCGATGTGTTCCTGCTGGTGGACGCCGAGTGGGCGTTCCTCGCCGGGATGGGCTCGTTCGCCGCCGGGCACGTCTGCTACCTGCTGCTGTTCGGCCGCGCCCGTACGTCCCTGCCGCTCGGCGCCTGCTACGCCGCCGCGCTGGTCACCGCCGTCGCCCTGCTGTGGGGCGACCTCCCCGCCGACCTGCGGATACCGGTCGCCGGGTATGCGCTGCTGCTCACCGCGACGGCGTGGCGGGCGAGTTCCCTGGGGCCGGTCGCGGGGGTCGGCGGCGCGCTGTTCCTGCTGTCCGACACGCTCATCGCGACCGGGGTCGCCGCGTGGCCGCAGCTCCCCGTACCCGACTTCTGGATCATGCTCACGTACGGGGCGGCCCAGTACCTCCTGACGACCGGGGCGCTCACACCGTCCAGCGCGGGGCGTCCGCTCCCCATCGGCCCGGTGGCCGCGACCAGTCCGCCGGCCCGCCCTCGTAGCTGACGGGGGAGAGGGCGTGGCGCAGCCGGCCGAGCGGGGTGTCCCGCTCCCGCAGCCACCGCTCCGGCTCGTACGGGGTGGCGCCGTCGCCGGGCAGCGGCTCCCGGTCCGTGCCGTGCGTCAGCCAGTGCCCGGTCTGCGTGAGCGCGGCCTCCACCCGCCAGGTGCCGCCGCCCCGGTGGCGTTCCGTCAGGGCCCGCAGCACGGCCGCGGCCACCAGGTAGCCGGTGCCGTGGTCGAGGGCCTGCGCCGGGAGCGCGCCCGGTCGCTCCCCGCCGCCCTCCAGCACGGCGATGCCCGTCGCCGCCTGCACCAGGCTGTCGAAACCGCGCCGCCCGCCCCAGGGCCCGTACGCCCCCCACGCCGAGAGCCGCGCGACCACCAGTCCGGGGCGGCGCCCGGCCAGGGCGTCCGGGGCGAGCCCGAACCGGTCCAGGGCGCCCGGCCGGTAGCCGGTCACCACCACGTCGGCGGCGTCCAGCAGCGCGTCGAAGGCCCGCCGGTCCACGCCCCGCCGCAGGTCCAGCAGGGTCGAGCGCTTGCCCAGGCCCGTGTCGTTGTGGGCCTCCTGGCTCTCCGGCAGGTCCGGCGCGTCCACCCGCAGCACGTCGGCGCCCAGCAGCGCCAGGGTGCGCGTGGCGACCGGCCCGGCGAGCACCCGCGTCAGGTCCAGCACCCGCAGCCCCGCGCACGGCGCCCCGGTCCGCGCCCCGCCCGTCCCCCGCGAAGGCCCCGGCGCCGCGCCCACCCGCTCCAGCGTCAGCAGGGGCCGCCCGGCCACCAGGGCCCCCTGCTCCGACGCGGCCCACGCGGCGGGGTCCCGCACGGCGACGGCCAGGCCCCCCGCCCCGTACACCGCCTCCTCCACCTCCGCCGCGCTCCGCTCCGCCAGCGCCCCGGCGACCGCGTCGGCGCCCGCGCCCGCGGGCAGCCCCAGCGCGGCCGGGAGGGCCGCCGCGTGGTGCGGGTAGTTGGCGTGGGTGCGCACCCAGCCGTCGGCCGTGCGCCAGAACCGGGACAGCGGCGCGAAACCCTCCCAGGGCCGGCCGTCCATCCTCACGAACCGGTCGCTGCGGAAGGCGGTCGCCACGGCGCCGTCGTCCACGCGCACCCGCGGCACGGGGCCTTGGCCTGTGCCGCGTACGGCCGCCAGTTCCGCCGCGGCCAGGGCGCACACCGCGACCGTCGCGCGCGCCGCCTCCGCCACGGGCAGCCGCGCGGGCAGCACCCCGGGCAGCCGGTCGTACGAGACACGCTCCAGCAACCCTTGATCGGCACCGAGTGCCGCCCATGCCGCGACTGTCGCCCTGTTCATCCCTCGATCATGGCACTGCGTGCCACTCCGGGGAAGTGTTCCCGGACATGAAAGAGCCCGGGCGCGGCTCGCGCGCCCGGGCTCCCCCTCCCCAATCAGATGTGCGTCACCAGCGCACCGCGTCCAGCGCGTCGACCAGGCCGGCGCCGTAGAAGCCGTTGTGCAGCTTCCCGCCCTCGCAGACCGCGTCGACCTTGCCGTCGCCGTTGATGTCGTACGGGTTCGTGCAGGCGCGGTCGTCGGCCTGCGCGTACAGCAGACCCTTCACCATCGCGGGGGTGGCGTAGGGGTGCTTCGACTTGATCAGCGCGACGACGCCGGCGGCGTGCGGGGACGCCATCGACGTGCCGGCCTTGTAGTTGTAGCCGCCGTTGACCGTGGTCGACAGGATGCGGCCGTTCACGGCCGGGGCCGCGGGGGTCTGGTACTCGGTGCGGTCACCGCCCGGGGCGGCGATGTCCACGACACCCATGCCGTAGTTCGAGTACGACGCCTTCAGGTCCTTGGCGCCGGTCGAGGAGACGGTGACGATGCCGGGCAGCATGGTCGGGATGTCCGGGCACTCGCTCGGGTCGACGACGCGGTCGGCCGGGGTCGTGTCGTTCGGGCTCGTGGAGTCCGTGATCTCGTCGGACGCCAGGTCGTGCGCCGAGTTGCCGGCCGCGGCGACGTTGACGGTGCCCTTGCTCTCCGCGTACCGGGTGGCGCGCTTGAGGGCCTCGACCAGGGCGCCTTGGTCCGGGTCGTTCTTGCAGTTGTACAGCCACGGGTCGACGTAGTAGCTGTTGTTGGTGACCTCGACGCCGTGGTCGGCCGCCCACATGAAGCCGCAGACGACGGCCTCGGTGTAGAAGAACCCGTCCGGGTTCGACACCTTGATGCCGGAGACCTTCACGCCCGGCGCGACACCGGTGACGCCGACGCCGTTCTTCGCGGCGGCGATCGTACCGGCGACGTGCGTGCCGTGGTCGCTCTCGCCGGCGGCGGGACGCCACGAGCCCTCGGTCGTGTCGGCCTTGCCGGTCACGCAGTTCGCGGACGCGGCGCGGTCGAAGTTCGGCGCCAGGTCCGGGTGGGTGTCGTCGACACCCGTGTCGATCACCGCGACGGTGACCTTGCTGCTGCCCATGCTGATGTCGTGGGCCTTGTCCGCCTTGATGGCGGGCAGGCTCCACTGCAGCGGCTCCAGCGGGTCCTGGCCGTCCTCCGCCGCGGCGGCCGCCTCACGGGCCTCCTCGGCGGTGAGCGGCTCGGCGGCCTCGTCCATCTCCGTGGTCGCGACCGGCGTCAGCGGCGCGGTGCGCGTGGCGCCCGCCGACTGGACGCCGCCGACGGCGCGGATGGTCTCGGCGAAGGCCGGGTTCTTGGAGTGCGCCACGATGACGCCGATCGCGTCGTACGAGGTCACCACCGTGCCGCCGGCCTCGGATATCGCCTTCTTCACCTTGGCGAGGTGGCGGCCGCCCGCCGTGTTCACCACGTACGAGAGGTTCGGGCCGTCGGAGGCGACGGCGGTCGGAACACCCTCGGCGGGTGCGGCCGAGGCGGCGCCCGCCGGCAGGAAGCCGAGCGAGGCCGTGAGCGCCAGACCGACGGGCAGAGCGAGTGCGCGCCCGCGCCTGGTTCCCAGATGAGCCATGGGTTCTCCACATCATCCGTGACGTCCGCCCGCAGAACGAATTGGGCGGGTACATGACGAGCGAAGCTATCGCTGATCATCCCCGGTCAGCAATGAGTTCGGTGAAGAAAACGGGTGGAAAGAAGACGTGGGATGAACCTCGCGGGGCCGCCTCCCGTGACGTTGTCAGGGGAGGGAGCCCGAACGGCTCCCCGGCACCCGCGAGGTGACCCCGCCCCAGCCCACAGCACCCGCGCAGCGAGGAGTTCCCGTGGCCACCGAAGCACCGCCGCCCCCAGGGGGCGCGGACACCGCCCCCGTCCAGCCGTCGACGGAGTCCTTCGTCCAGACCCAGCGCAGCGAGGAGTTCGGCGAACTGCGCCGCGCCCACCGCTCGTTCGCCTTCCCGCTCACCGTCGCCTTCATCGCCTGGTACCTGCTCTACGTGCTGCTCTCCAACTACGCGGGCGGCCTGATGGGCACCCGCGTGGTCGGGAACATCAACGTGGCGCTCGTCCTGGGCGTCGCGCAGTTCGTGACGACGTTCCTCATCGCCTGGTTCTACGCCCGGCACGCGGCCGAGAAGCTCGACCCCAGGGCCGAGGCCATCAGAACCCGCATGGAGCACGAGCTGCGCACGGAGGCCGACGCATGAGCACCCCCCTCACCCTGGCCGCCCCGCTCGCCGCCGGCGGCGCCGCGAGCGAGCACCGGCCGCTCATCATCACCCTTTTCGCCTGCTTCGTCGTCGCGACCCTCTTCATCACCGTGTGGGCCGGCCGCCAGACCAGGAGCGCCGCCGACTTCTACGCCGGCGGGCGCCAGTTCACCGGCTTCCAGAACGGCCTGGCCATCTCCGGCGACTACATGTCCGCCGCGTCCTTCCTCGGCATCGCCGGCGCCATCGCCCTCTTCGGGTACGACGGCTTCCTCTACTCCATCGGCTTCCTCGTCGCCTGGCTGGTCGCCCTGCTGCTCGTCGCCGAGCCGCTGCGCAACTCCGGCCGCTTCACGATGGGCGACGTCCTCGCGTACCGGATGCGGCAGCGGCCCGTCCGCACCGCCGCCGGCACGTCCACCATCGTCGTCTCGATCTTCTACCTGCTGGCGCAGATGGCCGGCGCGGGCGTCCTCGTCTCGCTGCTGCTCGGCATCACCAGCGACATGGGCAAGATCGCCATCGTCGCCCTGGTCGGCGTGCTGATGATCGTCTACGTGACCATCGGCGGGATGAAGGGCACGACGTGGGTGCAGATGGTCAAGGCCGTCCTGCTCATCGCGGGCACCCTGCTCATCACCTTCCTGGTCCTGCTGAAGTACGGCTTCAACATCTCCGAGCTGCTCGGCAAGGCGGCCGAGAACAGCGGCAAGGGCGCCGCCTTCCTGGAGCCCGGCCTCAAGTACGGCGTAAGCGCCACCTCGAAGCTGGACTTCATCTCGCTCGGCATCGCCCTGGTCCTCGGCACCGCGGGCCTGCCGCACATCCTCATCCGCTTCTACACGGTGCCCACCGCGAAGGCCGCCCGTAAGTCCGTCAACTGGGCCATCGGCATCATCGGCGCCTTCTACCTGATGACCATCGCGCTCGGCTTCGGCGCCGCCGCCATCGTCGGCCCCGAGGAGATCAAGGCGTCCAACAAGGCGGGCAACACCGCCGCCCCGCTGCTCGCCCTCCACATCGGCGGAGCGGACTCCCCGGGCGGCGCGATCCTGCTCGCCGTCATCTCGGCGGTCGCCTTCGCGACGATCCTCGCCGTCGTCGCCGGGCTCACCCTCGCCTCGTCCTCGTCGTTCGCCCACGACATCTACGCGAGCGTCATCCGCAAGGGCCAGGCGACCGAGAAGGAGGAGGTCCGCGCCGCGCGCTGGGCGACCGTCCTCATCGGCGTCGTCTCCATCGGGCTCGGCGCGCTCGCCCGCGACCTCAACGTCGCCGGACTGGTCGCCCTCGCCTTCGCGGTCGCCGCGTCCGCCAACCTGCCGACGATCCTCTACAGCCTGTTCTGGAAGCGCTTCACCACCCAGGGCGCCCTGTGGTCGATCTACGGCGGCCTGACCGCGTCCGTCGTCCTCGTGCTGTTCTCGCCGGTCGTCTCCGGCAAGGCCACCTCGATGTTCCCGGACGTCGACTTCGCCTGGTTCCCGCTGGAGAACCCCGGCCTCATCTCCATCCCGCTCGGCTTCCTCCTGGGGTGGCTCGGCTCCCTGCTGTCCAAGGAGCGCCCCGACGCCGGAAAGTACGCCGAACTGGAGGTCAAGTCCCTCACCGGTGTCGGAGCGCACTGATCCGCACACCCTGAGCGATCACCGGCGGCCGTGTCGTAGGACCCTACGACACGGCCCCGCCGCTTCCTGGGCCAAACGCCCCACGAAGCGGCGCGCCCGGTCGCGTAGGCTCGGAGAAAGACCGCATACGAACAGCAGGTCGAACCGGGAGGGCGCCCACCGTGCTCATCGACACCTACGGCCGTGTGGCCACGGACCTGCGGGTCTCGCTGACCGACCGGTGCAACCTGCGCTGCACGTACTGCATGCCCGAGGAGGGCCTGCAGTGGCTCGGCAAGCCCGACCTCCTCACGGACGACGAGATCGTCCGCCTGATCCGGATAGCCGTGACCGACCTCGGTGTCACCGAGGTCCGCTTCACCGGCGGCGAGCCCCTGCTGCGCCCCGGCCTGGTCTCCATCGTCGAGCGGTGCGCCGCCCTGGAGCCCCGCCCGCGCATGTCGTTGACCACCAACGGCATCGGACTCAAGCGCACCGCCACCGCCCTCAAGGACGCCGGGCTCGACCGGGTCAACGTCTCCCTGGACACGCTGCGGCCCGACGTCTTCAAGGCCCTCACCCGCCGCGACCGCCACCACGACGTCCTCGACGGGCTGGCCGCCGCGCGCGACGCCGGACTGACACCGGTGAAGGTCAACGCGGTCCTGATGCCCGGCCTCAACGACGACGAGGCCCCCGACCTGCTCGCCTGGGCCGTCGCCCACGACTACGAACTGCGGTTCATCGAGCAGATGCCGCTCGACGCCCAGCACGGCTGGAAGCGCGACGGCATGATCACCGCCGGGGACATCCTCGCCTCGCTGCGGACCCGCTTCACGCTCACCCCGGAGGCCGACGAGGAGCGCGGCTCCGCGCCCGCCGAGCGGTGGATCGTGGACGGCGGCCCGCACCGCGTCGGCGTGATCGCCTCCGTGACCCGCCCGTTCTGCCGCGCCTGCGACCGCACCCGGCTCACCGCCGACGGCCAGGTCCGCACCTGCCTGTTCGCCCGCGAGGAGACCGATCTGCGCGGGGCGCTGCGCTCGGACGCGCCCGACGAGGAGATCGCCCGGATCTGGCGGCAGGCCATGTGGGGCAAGAAGGCCGGCTCGGGGCTCGACGACCCGTCGTTCCTCCAGCCCGACCGCCCGATGTCCGCGATCGGCGGCTGAACGCGCGACCGGCGTCCGGCCCCGCCACGGGGGTCCGGTCCCGCGACGGGCGCCCGGGCCCGGGACGGGCGGCTGTACGCGCGACCGGCGGCCGGGCCGGGGAGCCGGGACGCTACCCGGACGCGCCGGGGGCCGTACCGGAGCCGGGGGCCGACTCCCAGTCGGCGAGCGTCACGACGTCCTTGAGGAAGCCCCGTACGCCGAGGAACTGCGACAGGTGCTCGCGGTGCTCCTCGCACGCCAGCCAGGTCTTGCGGCGCTCCGGTGTGTGCAGCTTCGGGTTGTTCCACGCCAGCACCCACACGGCGGCGGTCCGGCAGCCCTTGGCGGAACAGATCGGGTGGTTCTCGTCGCTCACAGCACATTCCCAACAACCACGTACGGACAAAGGCGACGCCGGGCAGCCACGGGGGGAGCTGCCCGGCGTCGGTCCGTCGCTCCGACGGGGGATGCGGAGCGCTCACGCAGTATGTCACGCACGACCCGGTGAAGTGCACCGGAACTTCACTATTGATCTGAGCTTTTCTTGAGCTTTCTCTCCTCGGCGTTCCCCGCCGCGTGATCGGCCGGACGGTCCGCCGCCTCGTCGTCCGGACGGCCCGCCGGGTGATCGGCCCGGTCGTCGGCGGGAGGGCCCGCAGGGCCGTCGGCCGGCGGCACCGCGGACGCCTCCAGCGCCGGGTGCGAGACCGGCGGCACCGAGACGAAGGTCGAGGGCAGCTTCGGCGCGGTCTCCCGGCCGGCGTTCGCGATGACCACCGCGACATACGGCAGGACCGCCCCGAGGACGAGCGCCACGATCGCCACATGCCGCTCGACGTTCCACAGCGCCGCCGCCGCGATCACCGACACCGTACGGACGGACATCGAGATCACATACCGCCGCTGCCGCCCGCGGACGTCGTCCGCCAGCCCCTGCCGGGCGCCCGTGATCGTGAAGACCTGGGCGCCGCCGTGCTTCCGCATCGCGTTCCACCACCGACCCTGCGCGCCGGTCGCTTCCCGGACCGGACCTCCTTCCACGGTACGCCCGCCGCCTCGCGGTCCCGCGCCCGGCCCCGCCCGCTCCGTCCCCGCTCCGGACCCGTGTGGACCCTCCGACATGCGAGGTGCGCCCGGCGGGCCGAAACTGTCAGGGACTGCTCACGTCGATCCGTTCCGAGGAGGCAGCCATGGGCTGGTTGTGGGCGATTATCGTGGGATTCGTGCTGGGCCTGCTGGCCAAGGCCATCATTCCGGGCAAGCAGCACAGTCCCCTCTGGCTGATCACCATCTTCGGCATCATCGGCGGCATCGCCGGAAACGCCCTCGCCCGAGCGTTCGGGATCGAGGCGACGCCCGGCATCGACTGGGGCAGGCACGCGCTCCAGGTCGTCGCCGCGGTGGTCGTCGTCGGGCTCGGCGACATGCTGTACATGGCCATGCGCGGCAATCGCCAGCGCGCCTGACCGGCCGGTACGCCCGCCCCACGGCCCGGCGGCCCGCCCGGCGGGGCACCCACCCAGAACGACGGGGGCGGCCCGGAAGCGCGAAGCTCCCGGACCGCCCGGCCGTTCGTCCGTACCGCCCGACGCTACGCCTTGACCTCGATCGCCGCCAGGTTCTTCTTGCCCCGGCGCAGCACGAGCCACCGCCCGTGCAGCAGATCGCCGGCGGAGACCACGGCGTCCTCGGAGGTCACCTTCGCGTTGTTCACGTAGGCGCCGCCCTCCTTCACCGTGCGCCGCGCCGCCGACTTGCTCGGTACGAGCCCGACCTCGGCGAACAGGTCCACCACGGGCCCGACCTCCGCGACCTCGGCCTTCGGCAGCTCCGACAGCGCGGCCGCCAGCGTCGCCTCGTCCAGCTCCGCCAGCTCGCCCTGCCCGAAGAGGGCCTTCGACGCGGCGATCACGGCGGCGCACTGCTCCGCGCCGTGCACCAGCGTCGTCAGCTCCTCGGCCAGCGCGCGCTGCGCCATACGGGCCTGCGGGCGCTCCTCGGTGACCTTCTCCAGCTCCTCCAGCTCCTCGCGGCTCTTGAAGCTGAGGATGCGCATGTAGCCGGAGATGTCCCGGTCGTCCACGTTCAGCCAGAACTGGTAGAACGCGTACGGCGTGGTCATCGCCGGGTCCAGCCAGACGGCGCCGCCCTCGGTCTTGCCGAACTTGGTGCCGTCCGCCTTCGTCATCAGCGGCGTCGCCAGCGCGTGGACGTGCGCGTCCGGCTCCAGGCGGTGGATCAGGTCCAGCCCGGCCGTGAGGTTGCCCCACTGGTCGCTGCCGCCCTGCTGGAGGACGCAGCCGTACCGCCGGTACAGCTCCAGGAAGTCCAGGCCCTGGAGCAGCTGGTACGAGAACTCCGTGTAGCTGATGCCCTGCTCGGACTCCAGGCGCCGGGCCACGGAGTCCTTGGTCAGCATCTTGTTGACCCGGAAGTGCTTGCCGATGTCCCGCAGGAACTCGATGGCGGACATGCCGCCGATCCAGTCCAGGTTGTTGACCATCGTGGCCGCGTTGTCGCCCTCGAAGAAGAGGAACGGCTCGATCTGCGAGCGCACCCGCTCCACCCACTCGGCGACCGTCTCCGGGGAGTTCAGCGTCCGCTCGGCGGTCGGCTTGGGGTCGCCGATCTGCCCGGTCGCCCCGCCCACCAGCGCCAGCGGGCGGTGCCCCGCCAGCTGGAGCCGGCGCATGGTGAGCACCTGCACCAGGTGGCCCACATGCAGGCTGGGGGCGGTCGGGTCGAAGCCGCAATAGAACGTGACCGGACCGTCCGCGAGAGCCTTGCGCAGGGCGTCCTCGTCGGTGGACTGGGCGAACAGCCCGCGCCACTTGAGCTCGTCGACGATGTCCGTCACGGGTCCCTTGCCTCCTCGATACGTGTCTGACAACCCCGCCAGTCTATGGGTCACACCCCCTGGCTCACCGAACTCATATGGAAGTCCGGCACCCGCAGCGGCGGCATCGCGGCCCGCGTGAACCAGTCGCCCCACTCGCGCGGCAGCGTCCGCTCCGTACGGCCCGCCTCGGAGGCCCGGCCCAGCAGGTCGACCGGCGACTCGTTGAACCGGAAGTTGTTCACCTCGGCCACCACCTCGCCGTCCTCCACCAGGTACACCCCGTCCCGGGTGAGCCCGGTCAGCAGCAGCGTCGCCGGGTCGACCTCGCGGATGTACCACAGGCACGTCAGCAGCAGCCCCCGGCGGGTCCCCGCGACCATCTCCTCCAGCGACCGGCCGTCCCCGCCGTCCAGGACCAGGTTCCCGGCGCCCGGCGCCACCGGCGAACCGGTCAGCGCCGCGGTGTGCCGGGTCGTGACCAGCCGCTCCAGCCGGCCCTCCCTGATCCACTCGACCGGCTCCACCGGCAGCCCGTTGTCGAACACGGACGCGTCGTCGCCCGACGAGTGGGCGATCACGAACGGCGCCGACTCCAGGCCGGGCTCCGCCGGGTCGCTGCGCAGCGTCAGCGGAAGCGGCGCCAGCCGCTCCCCGACGCGCGTACCGCCGCCCGGCCGGGAGAACACCGTCCTGCCCTCCGCCGCGTCCCGCGCCGCCGCCGACCACTGCTGGTAGATCAGCAGGTCCGCCACGGCCGTCGGCGGCAGCAGCGTCTCGTACCGGCCCGCGGGCAGCTCCACCCGGCGCCGCGCCCACCCGAGGCGCCGCGCCAGGTCCTCGTCCATCGCCAGCGGGTCCACGTCCGCGAAGTCGCGCGTCGCCCGGCCCGCCCACGCCGAACGCGAACGGTCCGGCGACTTGGCGTTCAGCTCCAGCGTCCCGTTCGGCTGGTCGTGCCGCAGCCGCAGCCCCGTCGACGTACCCAGGTACGTGGACGTCAGCTCGTGGTTGGCGAACCCGTACAGCTCGCGGCCCCCCGCGCGGGCCCGGCCGAAGGCCTCGCCCAGCGCGGGCGCGAACGCCCCGAACACCGCCGACGACGTCTCCGCCGGCGCGTCCCGGAAGTCCGGCGACTCCGGCACCCCGGCGACCAGCGGCTGCGCGTCCTCGGCGGGGCCCGCCGACCGCGCGGCCGCCTCCGCCGCCCGCACCAGCGGCTCCAGCTCGTCGGCCGTCACCGCCGAGCGGGACACCACACCGGACGCGGTGCCCTCCGCCCCGTCGACCGTGGCGATCACCGTGAGGGTGCGGCCCCGGGTGACGCCGTTGGTGGTCAGGGCGTTGCCCGCCCAGCGCAGGTTCGCCGAGGAGTGCTCGTCCGCGATGACCACGCACCCGTCCGCGCGGGACAGCTCCAGCGCCCGCTCGACGATCTCGTACGGCTTGCTCACCCGACTCATCGACCGGCCTCCTGCGCGGTGTTCAAGATGTTCACGCCCCGGAACAGGGCCGACGGGCAGCCGTGCGAGACCGCCGCGATCTGGCCCGGCTGGGCCTTGCCGCAGTTGAACGCGCCGCCCAGGACGTACGTCTGCGGGCCGCCGACCTTCTCCAGCGAGCCCCAGAAGTCCGTCGTCGTCGCCTGGTACGCCACGTCCCGCAGCTGGCCGGTGAGCCGGCCGTTCTCGATGCGGAAGAACCGCTGACCGGTGAACTGGAAGTTGTACCGCTGCATGTCGATCGACCAGGACCGGTCGCCGACCACGTAGATGCCCCGCTCGACCCCGCCGATCAGGTCCTCCGTGGACAGGCCGCCCGGCTCCGGCAGCAGCGACACGTTCGCCATCCGCTGCACCGGCACATGCGACGGCGAGTCCGCGAACGCGCACCCGTTGGACCGCCCGAGCCCCGTGAGCCGCGCGATCCGCCGGTCCAGCTGGTAGCCGACCAGCACCCCGTCCTTCACCAGGTCCCACGACTGCGCCTCGACGCCCTCGTCGTCGTACCCGATCGTCGCGAGCCCGTGCTCGGCCGTCCGGTCGCCCGTCACGTTCATCACGGGCGAGCCGTACCGCAGCGTCCCCAGCTGGTCGAAGGTGGCGAAGGACGTGCCCGCGTACGCCGCCTCGTAGCCGAGCGCCCGGTCCAGCTCCGTCGCGTGGCCGACCGACTCGTGGATGGTCAGCCACAGGTTCGACGGGTCGACGACCAGGTCGTACGTCCCCGCCTCCACGCTCGGCGCGCGCATCTTCTCCGCCAGCAGCGCCGGGATCTCCTCCAGCTCCGCGTCCCAGTCCCAGCCGGTCCCGGTCAGGTACTCCCAGCCGCGCCCGGCCGGCGGCGCCAGCGTCCGCATCGACTCGAACTCGCCGCTCGTCGCGTCCACCGCCACCGCCGTCAGCTGGGGGTGCAGCCGGACCCGCTGCTGCGTGGTGACCGTCCCCGCCGTGTCGGCGTAGAACTTGTTCTCGTGGACGGTCAGCAGCGACGCGTCCACGTGCGCCACCCCGTCCGCGCGCAGCAGCCGGGCGCTCCACTCCGCGAGCAGCGCGCTCTTGTCCGCGTCCGGCACGGTGAACGGGTCGATCTCGTACGAGGAGACCCACGTCCGCTCCGCGTGCACCGGCTCGTCCGCCAGCTCCACCCTCCCCCAAGGACTTCGTCCAGGGGGTGCCCCCACGTCGCTGCCCGCCGCCGCGATCACCCGCGCCGACAGCTGCGCCATGGCCACCGCCTGCGAGGCGACCTTCGCGGCGGCGTCCATGGTCAGGTCCACGCCCGACGCGAACCCCCACGCCCCGCCGTGCACCACCCGCACCGCGTACCCGAGGTCCGTCGTGTCGGACGACCCGGCGGGCTTGGCGTCCCGCAGCCGCCACGAGGCGCTGCGCACCCGCTCGAACCGGAAGTCTGCGTGGTCGGCGCCCAGCGCCCGCGCCCGGGCGAGCGCCGCGTCCGCGAGCGCCCGCAAGGGCAGGGCGAGGAACGCCTCATCGATGTCATGGGCCACAGGCGGCCTTCCCTTCACACACGTCACACATGGTCGCGTCGTTCGTCTTCCACTACGGCGATCACTATGGCGCAGGCGGCCGCCGGCTGCGCAGACCCGGCCGCCGGCTGCGCAGACCCGGACGCCGACTGCGCGGACCCGGACGCCGGCTGCGCGGACCCGGCGGGCGACTCGTAGCCCCGGCGGGCGACCGGGCAGCCCCGCCGCCGCTGCTCCCGCGGTGTCCGGAGCCCCCGCCGCCGGTGTTCCCGCGGTGTCCGGAGCCCAGGCCGACTGTAGAGATCCAACAGCCAGGGAACCGAGGCGCTGTCGAGGCCGGATTCGGTCGAAGGCCGGTCGTGGCGATAGTTTCGACGCGTACCAGACCGCTATCGAAAGGGTGATCCGATGAGCCGCTCGGTTCTCGTCACCGGAGGCAACCGGGGCATCGGCCTCGCCATCGCCCGCGCTTTCGCCGACGCCGGCGACAAGGTCGCGTTCACCTACCGGTCCGGCGAGCCGCCCGCCGAGCTGGTCGAGCTGGGCTGCCTGGGCGTCCGGTGCGACATCACCGACTCCGAGCAGGTGGAGACCGCCTACAAGGAGATCGAGGAGAAGCACGGCCCCGTGGAGGTCCTCGTCGCTAACGCCGGCGTCACCAAGGACCAGCTGCTCATGCGGATGTCCGAGGAGGACTTCACCTCCGTCCTCGACACCAACCTCACGGGCACCTTCCGCGTCGTGAAGCGGGCCAACCGCGGCATGCTGCGCGCCAAGAAGGGCCGCGTCGTGCTCATCTCGTCCGTCGTCGGCCTGCTCGGCTCGGCGGGCCAGGCGAACTACGCCGCCTCCAAGGCCGGCCTCGTCGGCTTCGCCCGCTCGCTCGCCCGTGAGCTGGGCTCCCGCAACATCACCTTCAACGTCGTCGCGCCCGGCTTCGTGGACACCGACATGACGAAGGTGCTCACCGACGAGCAGCGCGCCGGCATCGTCTCGCAGGTGCCGCTGGGCCGCTACGCGCAGCCTGAGGAGATCGCGGCCGCGGTGCGCTTCCTGGCGTCGGACGACGCCTCGTACATCACTGGAGCCGTCATCCCCGTTGACGGCGGATTGGGCATGGGTCACTGAGTCACATGAGCGGAATCCTCGAGGGCAAGCGCATCCTCATCACCGGTGTGCTGATGGAGTCCTCCATCGCGTTCCACACCGCCAAGGTGGCCCAGGAGCAGGGCGCCGAGGTCATCCTCACCGCGTTCCCCCGCCCCACCCTCACCGAGCGCATCGCCAAGAAGCTGCCGAAGCCGGCCAAGGTCTTCGAGCTGGACGTCACCAACGACGAGCACCTCGCCCGCGTCGAGGACATCGTCCGCGCGGAGCTCGGCGGCCTCGACGGCGTCGTCCACTCCATCGGCTTCGCCCCGCAGGACGCCCTCGGCGGCAACTTCCTGAACACGCCGTTCGAGTCGGTCTCCACGGCCATGCACGTCTCGGCGTTCTCGCTGAAGTCGCTGACGATGGCCTGCCTGCCGCTCATGGTCCCGTCCGACGGCGCCCCCGGCGAGGGCGGCGGCTCGGTGGTCGGCCTGACCTTCGACGCGCAGTTCGCCTGGCCGCAGTACGACTGGATGGGCCCGGCCAAGGCGGCCCTGGAGGCCACCAACCGCTACCTGGCGCGCGACCTCGGCAAGCAGAACGTCCGCTGCAACCTGATCTCCGCCGGCCCGCTCGGCTCGATGGCCGCCAAGTCCATCCCGGGCTTCGGCGACCTGGCGAAGGTCTGGGACGAGCGCTCCCCGCTCGCCTGGGACATGTCCGACCCGGAGCCGGCCGGCCGCGGTGTCGTCGCCCTGCTCTCGGACTTCTTCCCGAAGACCACGGGCGAGATCATCCACGTGGACGGCGGCGTCCACATCATGGGTGCCTGACACCCCGTACCACCCCGCCTGACCAGGCGTTTCCTCGACGAGGCCGCGTGACCGTCACCCGATCGGCGCGCGGCCTCGGCGTGTCTGCGGCACACTGGGAAAGCCGGGTGGCCCCAGTCCCCGGCGCCCGGGGAGGAGGGTGTGGCCGTGGCGATACGACTCCGACACCACCGGCCGGCCGGTCCGGCCGCCGGCCGCCTCCGCGTCCCGCTCCTCGCCGCCGCCGCGCTGCTGGCGGGCCACGCCGCGCTGACCGGCCCCGCCGCGGCGGACGCGCGGGACACGGCGCCGGCCGGGCACACCGGCGCGTCGTGCCGCACGGAGGTCGAGGGCTCCGCCGTCACCGCGTACTGCCACAACCCCTATCCCCGCACCGACCGGGTGCGCCTGCACGTCGAGTGCGCCCGCTGGTGGGACGTGGACGCCGACAGCGCGCCGGTCGAGGTGCCCCCCACCGCGTACGTCGAGCTGGGCGAGCGGTGCTGGAAGGAGGTCCGGGCCGCGTGGATCAGCCACGACCCGCTTCCGGCTCCGGGCTCCTGAGGCACAGGAACGGGTAGCCCGCCGCCTCGGCCGCCGCCGTCTCGGCGTCCCCCGCGCGGATCGCCTCCACCAGCCGCCCGTGGTCCATGTGGTGCTCCGGGCGCAGCCGCTGCCCCACGTCGTCGCGGAGCCAGGCCCGCAGCAGATGCCCCAGGTCGGCGTAGAGCTCGATCAGCACGTCGTTGTGCGAGGCCGCCACCACCGCCAGGTGGAACGTCGCGTCGGCCGCCACGAACACGTCCGCGTCGCCCGTCGCCCACGCCTCCTCCCGCCGAGCGAGCAGCGTGTCGAGCTGCCTCAGGTCCCGCTCGGTGCGCCGCCCGGCCGCCAGCCGCGCCGCCGACGCCTCCAGCGTGGAGCGCAGCTCCGCGACATGCCGCGGGTCGGCGTCGGCGAAGCGGCGGTGCATCACGCCGGCCAGCTCGCTCGTCGCGATGACGTACGTGCCCGAGCCCTGCCGGATGTCGAGCAGCCCGTTGTGGGCGAGGGCCCGGACCGCCTCGCGGACGGTGTTGCGGGCGACGCCCAGCTGCTCGACGAGCTCCGGTTCGGTGGGGATACGGGAGCCGACCGGCCACTCGCCGGACGTGATCTGGTTCCGCAGCTGCGCGATCACCTGGTCGGAGAGCGCGGACCGGCGGGGCGAGCTGAGCGCCATGGGTGCTTCCTCGGAGTCGTAGGGGCGGGACGCAGGGAGCGTACGGGGGGAAGCGGCGGACGGGGAGCGGGACCGGCCGCCGGGGTTCACCGGCGGGACGGCCCGCAGCCGTTCAAGGTTCGTTCAGGATTGGACAACCAATCATCCCATGATTCTATGATGGCTGTATGTCCGACGAGCCGCACACCCCCACGCAGACCCCCGTCCGTACGACCCCACGGCCCGCCGCCCCGCCCGAGGCGCGCACCGGGGAACCGGCGGCCACCGGGCGAGCGGCGGCCCCCGGGCAGCCGGGGCGCACCGGGGAACCGGCGGCCGCCGACGGCGCGGCGGCGGCCCCCGCGCGAGCGGCGGCGGCCCCCGCGCGAGCGGCGGCGGCCCCGCGCACCCCCTCCGGCGTCTGGCTGCGCCGCCTCCTCGTCGTCGGCCTCGTCCTCGCGGCGCTCAACCTCCGCCCCGCCATCACCAGCCTGGGCGCCCTCCTGGAGGAGGTCCGCACGGGCCTCCACATGAGCGGCGGCGTCGCCGGGCTGCTCACCTCCGTACCGCCGCTGTGCTTCGCCGTCTTCGGTGTCGCCGCGCCCCGCCTCGCCCGCCGCTTCGGCCCGGCGGCGGTGGTGTGCGCGGGCATGGCGGCCATCGCGGCGGGCGTGCTGCTCCGCCCCTTCGCGGGCGGCACGCCGGGCTTCCTCGCCGCGAGCGCCCTCGCCCTCATGGGCATCGCCCTCAGCAACGTGCTGATGCCCGTCATCGTCAAGCGGTACTTCCCCGACCGCGTGGGCACGATGACCGGCCTGTACTCGATGGCCCTCGCCCTCGGCACCTCCCTCGCGGCCGCCGCGACCGTCCCGCTCACCGCGGCCCTCGGCGGCGGCTGGCAGACGGGCCTCGCGGTGTGGGCCGCCCTGGCCGCGCTGGCCGTCCTGCCCTGGATTCCGGTCGTACGGGACCACCGCGCCACGGCGCACCCCGCGGTCCCCGGCCACGCCCCCGCCACGGCGGCCACCACCCCGCCCGCACCCGCGTCCCCCACCACCCCGCGCGACGCGTCGGCCGGGGCCCCGGCCGTCCCGGCGACCGCCCCCGCCGCCCCCGCGGGCCCGCGCATGGCCCGCAGCCGCACGGCCTGGGCGCTCGCCTGCTTCTTCGGCCTGCAGGCCACGGGCGCGTACATCACCATGGGCTGGCTGCCGCAGATCTTCCGCGACGCGGGAGTGCCCGCCGGCACGGCCGGCGTCCTGCTGGCCGTCACCATGGTCATGGGCGTTCCGCTGGCCTTCGTCATCCCGCGCGTCGCCGGCCGAATGCGGCACCAGGGGCCCATCGTGATCGCCCTGGGCCTGTCGGGCCTCGCCGGGTACGCCGGGCTGCTCACCGCGCCGGCCGCCGGGGCCTGGCTGTGGGCGGTGCTGCTCGGCGTCTCCAACTGCGCGTTCCCGCTCGCCCTCACCATGATCGGCATGCGGGCCAGGACGGGCACCGGCGTCGTACGGCTGTCCGCGTTCGCGCAGTGCGCCGGATACCTGCTCTCGGTGCCCGGACCGATCCTGGTGGGCGCCCTGTACCAGCACAGCGGCGGCTGGACCGCGCCGCTCGCGCTGATGGCCGGGCTGATGGTGCCGCAGATGGCGGCCGGTGTGCTCGCCGGACGGGACCGCACCGTCGAGGACGGGAACTGAGGGTGCGAGACTGGGTCCATGCCTGTGCTCGACCCGAACCCTCAGAACGGTCAGAAGAAGCTCCTCGGCGTCTTCGGCGCGATGCTCGCGATCGGTGTGGTGATCGCCATCGTCGCCACGATCGCCTCCCCGTGACCCCGCCGCGCGGACCGCGCGCCGTGCCGCCGGTCCGCGCCTGACCCGCCCGCCCCCGCCCGACGCGGTCGCGGGGGTGGGGTTGTCCCCCCGTCCCCTAGGGGGCGTTCCCAGGGACATATGGGGGGATCACCCCATGGGCCGCCGCCCGGCGCCTGCGTAGCGTGGAACCACCACGCTCCACGGACCCCGCGACGACCACGGAGGCGGCCATGCCGGCCCGTACACCCGCCCGACGCCACGCGCCCGCCCCCGCCGCGGCCACCACCCCCGCGCACGCCGGGGCCGTCGCGCCTGCGCGGGCCGCCGCCACCGCGCGCACGCGCGCCGGGGCCGTCGCCGCCGCGCCCGCCGCCTCGAAGGCGGCCACCGGGGCGGGCGCCCGGCTGCCGTGGTGGGCGATAGCCCTCCCCGCCGCCGCGTTCACGGCGCTGTTCCTGCTCCACACCACGGCGCAGCCGCCCGCGCCGGAGGGGCGCCCCGCCGTCGGCCGGTTCCTCGAACAAGTCCGCCACACCGTCGCGCCGTAGCCGCCGCGTCCGGGGTCGCCCGCGCGGTCCGGACGCGCCCGCGCCCCCGCCGCCCCGGCCCCTCACCCGCGCCGGGCGAACGCTCCAACACCCTGCGCCAGAAGGTCCGTTTCGTGCGAAGCTGGGGACATGAGCGTCGATACACCTCGCAGGATCGTGCTACTCCGGCACGCGAAGGCCGACTGGTCCCAGGACGCGGACCACGAGCGTCCGCTGGCCGACCGGGGCCGCCAGGAGGCGCCCCTCGCCGGCCGTCGGCTCGCGAGCGCCGGCATCACCCCCGACCTGACCCTGTGCTCGACCGCCGTACGCACCCGCGAGACGTGGAAGCTGGTGGTCTCCGAGCTGCCCCAGCGGCCCAGGACCGTCTACGACGAGCGGATCTACGAAGCCTCACTCGGCGAGCTGATCGCCCTGCTCAACGAGACCCCCGAGGACGTCGACGACCTCCTCGTCGTCGGGCACAACCCCGGTATCCACGCCCTCGCGGACGCCCTCGCCGGTGAGGCCGAGGGCGACATCCTGCCCCGGATGAACCGCAGCGGCTTCCCGACCTCCGCCCTCGCCGTCCTCACGTTCGACGGCGAGTGGAAGTCCGTGGAGCACGGCGTCGCCAGGCTGGTCGACTTCTGGGCGCCCCACGCGTGAGCCGCGCGTGACCCCGGCCCGACCGCGCGCGGCGGGCGGGTAGGCCGACGGCCCGGACACCACGGTGTCCGGGCCGTCGCACGTCCCCGGCCCGTCCGGCCGGGCGCCGGTCAGGCGGGCTCGGCCACGTCCGCCGCCTCGACCTCCTCGCGGGTGATGCCCAGCAGGTAAAGCACGGTGTCCAGGAACGGCACGTTGACCGCCGTGTCGGCGGCGCGGCGGACCACCGGCTTCGCGTTGAAGGCCACGCCCAGGCCCGCGGCGTTCAGCATGTCGAGGTCGTTCGCGCCGTCCCCGATCGCCACCGTCTGCGCCAGCGGCACACCGGCCTCCACCGCGAACCGGCGCAGCAGCCGCGCCTTCCCGGCCCGGTCCACGACCTCGCCGGTCACCCGGCCGGTCAGCTTCCCGTCGACGATCTCCAGCGTGTTGGCGGAGGCGAAGTCCAGGCCCAGCCGCACCTTCAGGTCGTCCGTGACCTGCGTGAACCCGCCGGAGACGACCCCCACCTGGTAGCCGAGTCGTTTCAGCGTACGGATCAGGGTGCGGGCGCCCGGCGTGAGCCGCACCTCGGCGCGCACCTTGTCCACGACCGACTCGTCCAGGCCCTCCAGCAGCGCCACCCGCGCGTGCAGCGACTGCTCGAAGTCCAGCTCGCCCCGCATCGCCGAGGCCGTGATCTCCGCGACCTTGTCCTCGCACCCGGCGTGCGCGGCGAACAGCTCGATGACCTCGTCCTGGATGAGCGTCGAGTCGACGTCCATGACCACCAGCCGCTGCGCCCGGCGGTGCAGCCCGGCCGACACCACGGCGACGTCCACGCCCAGCTCGTGGGCCTCGGTGGCGAGCGCGGTCCGCAGCGGCTCGGTCTCCACGCCGGACACGGCGAACTCCACCGCCGTCACGGGGTACTTGGCCAGGCGGAAGATGCGGTCGATGTTGCCGCCGGCGCGGGTGATGGTGGCCGCTATGGCCGCGGAGTTCTCCGCGGTCAGCGGGTTGCCGAGGACGGTCACATGGGAACGGCCGTGACCGCGGGGCCGGTTGTCGCCCGTACCGGAGATGATCTCCGCCTGGAGCTTCAGGGACTCGGCCCAGCTGTGGACGGTGGCCCGCAGTTCGCCCTCCGTGCTGACCGTCGGCTCCGTGACGAGCGCGCACAGGACGATACGGCCGCGCGTGACGACCTGCTCGATGTCGACGACGTCGACGGAGAACGCGGCAAGGGTGTCGAACAGCCCGGCGGTGATGCCGGGGCGGTCCTTCCCGAAGATCTGCACAAGAAGGGTGGGGACGTCTGAGGTCTGTGATGCGCTCATGGTCCCTCCACCGTATCCGCCCGGCCGCACGCCCACCGCCCCTGTCCCGCCCTGCGGACATCGCGTCCCGCGCGGACCCCCGAACCGCCCGGCGTCAGGGGCGAACCACAGCCATGAGGCTTACGTCCGTGGTGGAATCATGTCTTCACACCGCCCGACTTTCGGATCGGGGACCCGGCCTGAAATAGTTCCTCCTCGATGTTCGCCATCCCTAGACTCCCAGCGACGGGGGTACCTCGGGGGACAACTACGTGGGGCATGGAGTGCCGGAACTCGTACTGGAACTGAACGGAAGGACCTGGACCCTCGATCCGTCCAGGTCGTACACCCTCGGGCGCGACCCGCAGGGTGACGTGGTGATCGACGACGCACGGGTCTCGTGGCGGCACGCCACGGTGAGCTGGGGCGGCCGGAGTTGGGTCATCGAAGACCACGGCTCCACCAACGGCACCTATGTGCAGGGCCAGCGGATCCACCAGCTGGAGATCGGGCCCGGTGCCACCGTGCACCTGGGCAACGCCACCGACGGCCCCCGGCTGGACTTCACCGGCGCCGCCGCGCCCGCCGCCGACGCCGCGCCCGCCGGCGCGTACCAGGCGCCGCAGGCACAGCAGCCCTGGCCCGGCCAGCCGGCACCCGCCGCCCAGACCCCCCAGCAGCCGCAGCAGCACCACCAGCCGCAGCCGCACCAGCCGCAACAGCACCACCAGGAGCTCCAGAAGACCCACCAGCCGCCCCAGCAGGCCCACCACCAGCAGCCCGCCTGGCAGCAGAACCAGCAGCAGGCCCCGCACCAGCAGATCCCGCACCAGCAGGGCGCCGCCGCACCCCGCCAGGCACCGGCCGCACCCGCGCACGCCGGGGACCGCAGCCCCACCACCTTCCACCAGCTGGCCCTGGGCCGCGTCATGCGCATCGGCCGCGCGCTCGAGAACGAACTGGTCGTCTCCGACCTCCAGGTCTCGCGCCACCACGCCGAGTTCACCGCGCACCCCGACGGCCGCTTCGAACTGCGCGACCTCGGCTCGCACAACGGCACGTACGTCAACGGCCAGCCGATCGCCAAGTCCGGCACCGTCCTCATCGGCCCGAACGACATCGTCGGCGTCGGCCACTCGACGTTCCGGATCGTCGGCGACCGCCTGGAGGAGTTCGTCGACACCGGCGAGGTCTCCTTCTCCGCCCGCCACCTCACGGTCACCGTCGACGGCGGCAAGCAGATCCTGAAGGACGTCTCCTTCGGCGTGCCCGAGAAGTCGCTGATCGGCGTCATCGGCCCCTCCGGCTCCGGCAAGTCGACGCTCCTGAAGGCGCTCACCGGCTACCGCCCCGCCGACCAGGGCGACGTCCTCTACGACAACCGCAGCCTGTACAAGCAGTTCGCCGAGCTGCGCCAGCGCATCGGCCTGGTCCCGCAGGACGACATCCTGCACAAGGAGCTGACCGTCCAGAAGGCGCTGCGGTACGCGGCCAAGCTCCGCTTCCCCGGCGACACCGCCGCGGCCGAGCGCGAGGCCCGCATCGACGAGGTCCTGCGCGAGCTGAAGCTCGACATCCACAAGGAGAAGAAGGTCACCTCCCTCTCCGGTGGCCAGCGCAAGCGCGTCTCCGTCGCCCTGGAGCTGCTGACCAAGCCGTCCCTGATCTTCCTGGACGAGCCGACCTCCGGCCTCGACCCGGGCATGGACCGCGACGTGATGCAGCTGCTGCGGGGCCTGGCCGACGACGGCCGCACGGTCCTCGTCGTCACCCACTCCGTCGCCGAGCTGGGGCTGTGCGACAAGCTGCTGGTGATGGCGCCGGGCGGTTCCGTCGCCTACTTCGGCCCGCCCGAGGAGGCGCTGAACTTCTTCGGGTACGAGTCGTGGGCGGACGTCTTCTCCGCGTTCGAGAACTACCGCGACTACGACTGGGCCGGCCGCTGGAAGGGCTCCCAGCACTACCAGCTGTACGCGGCGGACATCGACGCCGTCGCCGCGCAGCCGGTCCAGATGCCGGTGCAGTCCGCCGCCCGGCCGCCCAAGCCGCAGAGCTGGGGCGCCCAGCTGTGGACCCTGATCCGCCGGTACGTCTCCGTGATCGCCTCCGACCGGGGCTTCCTCGCCCTGATGGTCATCCTCCCGGCGGTCCTCGGAGCGGTCTCCGTGGTCATCCCGGCCGACTTCGGCCTGGCCCCGCCGACCCCGCCGTCCCGGTTCAACGGCGACGCCGGCACGATCATGCTCATCCTCGCGGTCGGCATGTGCTTCTCGGGCGCGGCCAACTCCGTACGAGAGCTGATCAAGGAACGGGTGATCTACGAACGGGAACGCGCCACCGGCCTGTCCCGCTCGGCGTACCTGATGTCCAAGGTGATCGTCCTCGGCCTCATCACGGCCTTCCAGGGCGTCATCATCTGCGCCATCGGCTTCACCCCGCGCGAGCTGCCCGCCGAGGGCCTGATCATGCCGCCCGCCGTCGAGCTGTGCGTCGTCGTCATCGCGCTCGGCCTGACCTCGATGATGGTCGGCCTGGTCATCTCCTCCCTGGTGAAGACCGCGGAGAAGACCATGCCGCTGCTGGTGATGTTCGCGATCGTCCAGGTCGTCTTCACCGGCATCCTGTTCAAGGTGTACGGCTCGCCCGGCCTGGAGCAGTTCGCCTGGCTCATGCCGTCCCGCTGGGCCATCGCCGGCGCGGGCTCCACGCTCGACCTGGCGCACCTCATGCCGCCGTGGGACCACAAGAACCCCACCGACCTGGACCCGCTGTGGGAGAGCACGGCCGGCCAGTGGGCGATGAACGTGTCGGTCCTGCTCGTCATGGCCCTCGCCCTCGGCTTCGTCGTGGCGCGCCTGCTGCGCCGCCACGAGCCGGAGGTCATGCGCAAGTGACCCGCGCCGCGCGCGCGTGAAGGGCGGCACCCCCGCGGGGGTGCCGCCCTTGTGCGTGCCAGGCGGGATCAGTAGGCGCTGTTCACGTTGTCCATCGAGCCGTACCGGTCCGCGGCGTAGTTGCACGCGGCGACGATGTTGGCGACCGGGTCCCACTGGCTCTTCTTGGTGCCGGGGACGTGGTACGCGTCGAACGTCGGCTTGATGACCTGGAGCAGGCCGATCGACGGGACGCCGTTGCGGGCGTTGATGTCCCAGTTGTTGATCGCGTTCGGGTTGCCGCTGGACTCCCGCATGATGTTGCGGTGGATGCCCTCGTAGGTACCCGGGATGTTGTGCTTCTTCATGATGTGCAGCGCCTCGCGGATCCAGCCGTCGAGGTTGTTCGCGAAGACCGGCGTGCGCGCGGCGGCGCGGCTCGCGGCGGCCTTGGCGGCGGCGCGCTCCTTGGCGGCGGCCTCCGCCTTCGCCTTGGCCTGGGCGGCGGCCTTCGCCTGGGCGGCGGCCTTGGCCTTGGCGGCCTTAGCCTTCGCGGCGGCCTGCGCCTTCACCTTGGCGGCGGCCTCGGCCTTCGCCTTCGCCTCGGTGGCGGCCTGCAGCTCGAACGCCGACTTCTGCCCGGCGATGCCGGCCTGCAGTTCCGCGGTCCGGTAGCCGCTCCACGCGGCGGCCGGGGCGGCGGCCACCTCCTTGACCTCCGCCTCGGCCGAGGCGTCGCTCGGGACCAGGGAGAAGGACACGGCGGCGGCGGCGACGGCGGCCACGCCGGCGAGGGACAGCTTGTGGTTCTTCTTGAGACGGCTGAGACCAGGAGTACTGGACGGGGACATACAGTCGTACCTCTTCGAATCGCGGGAGTCGCACGCCGGGGCGGCGTTGCGCCTGGCTTGGCGGGCGACGCCAGCAATTCTTAGCGGCCGCAAAAACCCGTGGCAAAGGTGTGACGTACGACCCGGGGTAGTGGATCAGCGGCCGGTCCCCGACCTCTCAGCCGCCCCACCACACGCGCCCGACCAGCACTGATCGGCCCGGGTACGGCTCCACTACGGAGTTTCGTACGTGATCTGGGCCCTATGCGCGGCCTCACACCGGCACTCCGCCGACCTCACCGCCTGTTGCGCAAGCAATGCGTTGCGTAAGGCGCATTTCCGGGCATCCGCGGGCATCGGGGAGCATCCGGCGGAGGGCCTACGCCCCGCGACCCAGACACCGCCGCCCACAGGCGGATACGGGCCGTCACTCCGCGTCGGTACGGTGAACGCATGACCGACCGACCCCGCTCCGGCCTCGCCGCGGTGAGCACGGCCCTGCTGGAGATGAGCCGGCAGCTGGAGGTCCGCGACGTCCTCAAGACGATCGTGGCCTCCGCCCGCGACCTGCTCGACGCCGAGTACGCCGCCCTCGGCGTCCCCGACGACCACGGCGGCTTCGCCCAGTTCGTCGTCGACGGCGTCAGCGACGAGCAGTGGAAGGCCATCGGCCCGCTGCCCCGGCAGCACGGCATCCTCGCCGCCATGCTCCACAGCGAGCGGCCCGAGCGCCTCGCCGACGTCCGCGAGGACCCCCGCTTCGAGGGCTGGCCCAGCACCCACCCCGACATGTCGGACTTCCTCGGCCTGCCGGTCCGCGACGGCGACGAGACGATCGCCGCCCTGTTCCTCGCCAACAAGCGCTGCCCCTCACCCGACGGCGGCTGCGGCTTCACCGCCGAGGACGAGGAACTGCTGGGCATCCTCGCCCAGCACGCCGCGATCGCCCTCACCAACGCCCGCCTCTACGAGCGCAGCCGCGAGCTGACCATCGCCGAGGAGCGCTCCCGCCTCGCCCACGAGCTGCACGACGCCGTCAGCCAGAAGCTGTTCTCCCTGCGCCTGACCGCCCAGGCCGCCGCCGCCCTGGTCGACCGCGACCCCGCCCGCGCCAAGGGCGAGCTCCAGCAGGTCGCCGCCCTCGCCGCCGAGGCCGCCGATGAGCTCCGCGCCGCCGTCGTGGAGCTGCGCCCCGCCGCCCTCGACGAGGACGGCCTCGTCCACACCCTCCGCAGCCACGTCCAGGTGCTTGACCGCGCGCACACCGCCCGCGTCACCTTCGACGGCGGCGGCATACGGGCCCTGCCCGCCGCCCAGGAGGAGGCGCTCCTCCGCGTCGCCCAGGAGGCGCTGCACAACGCCCTGCGCCACTCCGGCGCCGGCGAGGTCGCCGTACGCCTCGCCCGCCACGGCCAGGGCGCCCGCCTCACCGTCACCGACGACGGCAAGGGCTTCGACCCGCGCGCCGTCCGCCGCGCCGGCCGCCACCTGGGACTCGTGTCCATGCGCGACCGGGCGAGCGGCGTCGGCGGCGCGCTCACCGTGCACTCGGCGCCCGGTGAGGGCACCACGATCGAGATGGAGGTCCCCGGTGGCTGACCACGAGACCGGCAGCGCCGCGCGAGCGGGGGAGGGCCGCGCCATCCGCGTCCTCCTCGTCGACGACCACCAGGTCGTCCGCCGCGGACTGCGCACCTTCCTGGAGGTCCAGGACGACATCGAGGTCGTCGGCGAGGCCGCCGACGGCTCCGAGGGCGTCGCCCGCACGGAGGAGCTGCGCCCCGACGTCGTCCTCATGGACGTGAAGATGCCCGGCACGGACGGCATCGAGGCCTTGCGCAGACTGCGGGACCTGGGCAACCCGGCGAAGGTCCTGATCGTCACCAGCTTCACCGAGCAGCGCACGGTCGTCCCCGCCCTGCGCGCCGGCGCCGCCGGATACGTCTACAAGGACATCGACCCGGACGCCCTCGCCGGAGCCATCCGCTCCGTCCACGCCGGCCACGTCCTGCTCCAGCCCGAGGTGGCCGGGGCGCTGCTCAGCCAGGAGGAGGGGAACGGCGGCTCCGGCGGCCGCGGCGGCACCCTCACGGAACGGGAGCGCGAGGTCCTCGGCCTGATCGCCGACGGCCGCTCCAACCGCGAGATCGCCCGCGCCCTGGTCCTCTCCGAGAAGACGGTGAAGACCCATGTCTCCAACATCCTCATGAAGCTGGACCTGGCCGACCGTACCCAGGCGGCCCTCTGGGCGGTCCGCCACAACCTCACCACCTGACCGCGCACCGGGGGCCGGGGCGGCACGCCACCCTCCCGGCCCCCGGCTCCGCCCCGCCCCCGGCCCACACCCCAGCGAGCCCCGGCACCACCGCACCGCCCCGGCCGCCCCCGCCCCGCCGGCCGCCGCCCCCGCCCGTTCAGGGCCTCCCGCGCTCCCGCTCCTCCACGTACGCGTTGAACGCCGCCACCTGCGCACGCCGCGCCACCCGCTCCACCGGCCGCAGCGCCTCCGCGCGCGCCGCCATCTCCGACGCGCTCACCGCGCCCCCGTGCCCGTTCTCGTACGCCAGCGACACCAGCAGCGCCACCCGCCGCGCCAGCTCCAGCACCCGCACCGCCCGCGGCGGATACCCCGGCGCCAGCAGCTCACCCCCCGCGTGCGCCCTCGCCCGGTACGCGTCCAGCGCCGCCTCCGCCACCGGACCCGAGGCCGCCACGTTCAGCCGCGTCAGCACCACCGTCGCCTCCCGCAGCGCCTCCGCCAGCTCCCGCTCCGCCTCGCCCAGCGACGGCACGTCCGCCGGCGGCGCCTCCCGCACCGGCAGGCACCGCCACACCACCTCCACGTGCACGTCCCCCGCCGGACCGGCCTCGCTCACCTCCGGTACGAGCCCGAGCCCCGCCCCGTGCCCGACGGCGGCCTCCTCCGCCTCCAGCGCCCGCGCGTTGAACTCCGGCGGACCGCTCAGCCCCAGCGGATGCCCCGGAGCGGGCAGCGCCACCCGCCACCCCGTGACGCCCAGGGACCGCAGCCGCCCCAGCGCCAGCGTCAGCCCCACGGGCCCCGGCTCACCCGGCAGCCCCTCCACCCGGTGCAGCGCGTCGTCGCCGACGATCGCGCCCGCCGCCTCGTCGGGCGACACCAACCCGGCCAGCAGGGCGTTCCCCCATGCGGCCAACCGTCCTGAACGTGGTTCCGAAAGCATGGTCCCCAGCCTAGGGAGTGCCCCACGGGTACGGGTCCCACCACAGGTGGCGTAGGTTTTCCCTGGGAGCCTGCGCCCGCCGCCCACCGCGGCGACCGCGCGCGTACCGACGACGAAGCAACGACCGCAAGGGGAGACAACGCGCTCATGAGCGATGTACTGGAGCTGGTGGACGTATCCGTGGTCCGCGACGGACGCGCTCTGGTGGACGAGGTCTCCTGGTCGGTCAAGGAGGGCCAGCGCTGGGCCATCCTCGGCCCGAACGGCGCGGGCAAGACCACCCTCCTGAACGTCGCCTCCACCTACCTCTTCCCCACCCGCGGCACCGCCCGCGTCCTCGGCGACCAGCTCGGCAAGGTCGACGTCTTCGACCTGCGCCCCCCGCGTCAGCATGGCCGGCATCGCCATGGCCGAGAAGCTCCCCAAGGGCCAGAGCGTCCTCCAGACCGTCCTCACCGCCGCGTACGGCATGACCGCCACCTGGCGCGAGGACTACGACGCCGTGGACGAGGACCGCGCCCGCGCCTTCCTCGACCGCCTCGGCATGTCCGGATTCCTCGACCGCAAGTTCGGCACCCTCTCCGAGGGCGAGCGCAAGCGGACCCTCATCGCCCGCGCCCTGATGACCGACCCCGAGCTGCTCCTCCTCGACGAGCCGGCCGCCGGCCTCGACCTCGGCGGCCGCGAGGACCTCGTCCGCCGCCTCGGCCGCCTCGCCCGCGACCCGCACGCCCCCTCCATGATCATGGTCACCCACCATGTCGAGGAGATCCCGCCGGGCTTCACCCATGTCCTGATGATCCGCCAGGGCAAGGTGCTCGCCGCCGGCCCCGTGGAGACCGAACTCACCTCCAGGAACCTCAGCCACTGCTTCGGCCTGCCCCTCGTCGTCGAGCGCGTCGGCGACCGCTACACCGCCCAGGGCCTCCCCCTCGGCTGACCCGCCCCCACCCGTCCACCCCGGAGGGCCCCGCCGGCGGGCCCTCCGGCGCCCTGTCCCCGACGCCCCCGCGCACCTACCATGACGACGTGGACATCGACGCATGGGTCTGGTGGCTGATCGCGGCGGTGGGGCTGGGCATCCCGCTCGTCATCACCGCGATGCCCGAATTCGGCATGTTCTCCGTCGGGGCGGTCGCGGGCGCCCTCACCGCGGGACTCGGCTTCGGAGTGGTGGCCCAGGTCATCGTCTTCGTCGTCGTCTCCGTCGCGCTCCTCGCCGTCGTACGGCCCATCGCGGCCAGACACCGCGCGGGCCAACCCGCCCACGCCACCGGCGTGGACGCCCTGAAAGGCCGTCAGGCCGTCGTGGTGGAACGGGTCGACGGCTCCGGCGGACGCGTCAAGCTCGCGGGAGAGATCTGGTCCGCCCGCTCCTACAGCCCCGACCAGGTCTTCGAACCGGGCCGCCAGGTGGACGTCGTCGACATCGACGGAGCGACCGCACTCGTCCTGTGACGAGACGTCAACAACCGCCGTACAAAAGCCATTCACCAGCAGAACCGGCCGAACCGCCGACACGACCGCCCGCCGTCTGGGAAAATCGATCACCGACAACAACCGGCAGCGAAGGGCACGGAGAGCACGATGCCATCAGTCATCATCGTTCTGGTCATTCTGGTGGTGCTTGTCTTCATCGCCCTGATCAAAACGATCCAGGTGATCCCCCAGGCAAGCGCCGCCATCGTCGAGCGCTTCGGCCGCTACACCCGCACCCTCAACGCGGGCCTCAACATCGTCGTCCCGTTCATCGACACCATCCGCAACCGCATCGACCTGCGCGAACAGGTCGTCCCCTTCCCGCCCCAGCCGGTCATCACCCAGGACAACCTGGTCGTCAACATCGACACCGTCATCTACTACCAGGTGACCGACGCCCGAGCCGCCACCTACGAGGTCGCCAGCTACATCCAGGCCATCGAGCAGCTCACCGTCACCACCCTGCGCAACATCATCGGCGGCATGGACCTGGAGCGCACCCTCACCTCCCGCGAGGAGATCAACGCCGCCCTCCGCGGCGTCCTCGACGAGGCCACCGGCAAGTGGGGCATCCGCGTCAACCGCGTCGAGCTGAAGGCCATCGAGCCGCCCACCTCCATCCAGGACTCGATGGAGAAGCAGATGCGCGCCGAACGGGACAAGCGCGCCGCCATCCTCACCGCCGAAGGCGTCCGCCAGTCCCAGATCCTCACCGCCGAGGGCGAGAAGCAGTCCGCCATCCTCCGCGCCGAGGGCGAGGCCAAGGCCGCGGCCCTGCGCGCCGAGGGCGAGGCCCAGGCGGTCCGCACCGTCTTCGAGGCCATCCACGCCGGCGACCCCGACCAAAAGCTCCTCTCCTACCAGTACCTCCAGATGCTCCCGAAGATCGCCGAAGGCGACGCCAACAAGCTCTGGATCGTCCCCAGCGAGATCGGCGACGCCCTCAAGGGCCTCTCCGGCGCCTTCGGCAACCTCGGCAACGGCGCCCCCGGCTTCGACACCTCCGCCAAGGAGCAGCGCCGGGAGAACCCGCCCGTCGACTGACCCGGCCCCCGGCGCACCGCCCACCCACCGGACCCCTGTCGACTCACCCCCGTGCCCTCGTGCATGATCGGTTCATCCACCACCGATCCGCACGGGGGCACAGTGACGTACTGGGAGATGCTCGCCGTCTTCGCGGCCGGCATCGGCGCGGGCACCATCAACACGATCGTCGGCTCGGGCACGCTCATCACGTTCCCCGTCCTCCTGGCCACCGGCCTCCCGCCGGTCACCGCCACGGTCTCCAACGCCCTCGGCCTGATCCCCGGCTCCATCAGCGGAGCCATCGGCTACCGCGCCGAACTCAAGGGCCAGCGCGACCGCGTCCTGCGCCTGTCGATCGCCGCCGCCATCGGCGGCCTCTGCGGCGCCGTCCTCCTGACCGTCCTGCCCTCCACGGCCTTCGAGACGATCGTCCCCGTCCTCGTCGCCCTCGCCCTGGTCCTGGTCGTCTTCCAGCCGCGCATCACCCGCGCCGTCCAGGCCCGCCGCGAACGCGACGGCGCCACCGACGCCCCCCGCCACGGCGGCCCCCTCCTCTTCACCGGCATGCTCCTCGCCAGCGTCTACGGCGGGTACTTCACCGCGGCCCAGGGGATCATCTACCTCTCCCTCATGGGCATGCTCATCGACGACAGCCTCCAGCGCCTCAACGCCACCAAGAACATCCTCGCCGCCGTCGTCAACACCATCGCCGCCCTGTTCTTCGTCTTCGCCGCCGACTTCGACTGGACCGCCGTCGCCCTCATCGCCGTCGGCTCCACCATCGGAGGCCAGCTCGGCGCCCGCGTCGGCCGCCGCCTCCCCGCCAAGGTGCTGCGCGCCCTGATCGTCGCCATCGGCAGCGCCGCGATCATCCAGCTCGCCGTCCGGTGAACGACGGGAGCCCGCCCCCGGCGAACCGGGAACGGGCTCCCTCCCCACACGGCCAGGCACTCACGCGGCGGCCGCCTCCGGACGCTGCGCCGTCAGCCACTCGGGCAGCTCCGCCCGCTCACCCGCCCGCAGCGACAGCAGCATCGCGTCCGCCGGGCTCGGCACGAACGGCCGGTGCAGCAGCGGCATCCCCGCCTCCTCCGGCGTGCGGTCCGCCTTGCGGTGGTTGTCCTCCGCGCACGACGCCACCGTGTTCAGCCAGCTGTCCGCACCCCCCTGCGACCGCGGTACGACGTGGTCCACCGTCGTCGCCCGCCGCCCGCAGTACGCGCACCGGTGCCGGTCCCGCGCCAGCACCCCCCGCCGCGACCACGGCGCGTGTCTTCGGAACGGCACCCGTACGTACCGGCACAACCGGATCACCTGGGGGACGGGCAGCTCCATCGCGGCGGCCCTCAGCCGGAGCCCCGGATGCGCCTGCTCCACGACGGCCTTGTCCTGCAGCACCAGCACCACCGCCCGGTGCAGCGACACCGTCGACAGCGGCTCGAAGCTCGCGTTGAGAACCAGCGTGTCCCGCATTGCGCCCACCTCCGTGTGCCGGCCGTCCCCCTGACGTGCCTGGACCAACTCTGTCGGGGCGGCACCGAACGGGACAACGCAATATCCGCGGAACGAAAAATGCCCGCCCCCGGCCTCGTACGGGCCAGGAGCGGGCGAACGGCGGGCGAACTCTCAGCCCTCCGCGGGTGTCTCGTACTCCCCGATCAGCTGTGCGCGCGCCAGCGTGTGGAAGCGCAGGTTGAAGCCGACGACCGCCGGCGACGCCCCGTCGTCCGGCCCCAGCTTCTCCTGGTCCACCGCGTACACGGTGAACACATACCTGTGCGGGCCGTCCCCGGCCGGCGGCGCGGCACCGCCGAAGTCCCGCGTCCCGTAGTCGTTGCGGACGTGCATCGCGCCCTCGGGCAGCCCCTCGAACTTCCCGCCGCCCGCGCCCGCCGGCAGCTCCGTCACCGACGCCGGGATGTCGAACAGCACCCAGTGCCAGAAGCCGCTGCCGGTCGGCGCGTCGGGATCGAAGCACGTCACGGCGAAGCTCTTCGTCTCCGCCGGGAAACCCTCCCACCGCAGATGCGGCGACGTGTTGCCCTTCGCGTACACCTGCGCGTCCGCCAGCACACCGCCCGGCGCCACGTCGTCGCTCACCACCGTGAACGACGGCACCTCCGGGTGGAAGTCGTGGGGGAGCGGCGGCCTCTTCGCCTCGGCCACGTCAGAACCTCCGATCGCTTCGGAACGTCACAACCTCGAACGTCGAAACCCGAGCCTAGAGCCAGTTGCGGCGCCCGCCGACATCGGCGAGCCACTGGTTCAGGTACGCCGCCCAGTCGGTGCTCCGGTAGTCGTCCAGCCCCACCACGAACGCCCGGTACGAGTCGCTGCCCTCGGCGAACAGCCCGCCCTTC